>NZ_NPKH01000013.1 GCF_002284535.1 Mesorhizobium wenxiniae
CTAGAGCGGGATGAGATTAGTTTCGGTCATAGCCGGAGTTTTTGAAGTAGTGTGAGCACTCGGCGGATGTGATGCGGTTGAGAATTTGGCCGATCGCGTCGCAGACGGTTTGGACGGTGCGGCTTGCTGCCTTTCTCAGCCAGTGCTTGAGTTTTGAGAAGAGCTGTTCGATCGGATTGAGATCGGGCGAGTATTTCGGCAGGAAGAAGAGCCTTGCGCCGGCGGCGCGTATGGCGCGACGCACCGCCTTGCCTTTGTGCGAGCCGAGATTGTCCATGATGACTATATCCCCCGGCTGGAGGGTCGGCGCGAGAACCTTCTCGACGTAGAGGAGAAATCTCTCGCCGTTGATCGGTCCGTCGATCAACCAAGGCGCGTCGACGCGATCGCGGCGCAGCGCGGCCAGGAAGGTCATGGTCTTCCAGTGGCCGTGCGGCACTTTCGCTTTGATCCGCTGTCCCACCGGCGCCCAGCCGCTTAGCGGCGACATGTTGGTCTTGGTCCAGGTCTCGTCAATGAAGACCAGGCGCGTGGGATCAATCCGGCCCCGATACTTCGTCCACTGCATCCGCCGTCGCGCGATATCGGGACGATCCTGCTCGACGGCGATCAGCGTCTTTTTTTGTGACTGAGCTTCTCGGCATGCACGAATTCCCACACCGAACGGTAGTCGACCTTCAGGCCACGCTCGCCAAGTTCGGCCACAAGGTCGCGCAAGGTGAAGTCCCTGTCGTGACAGCGTTCGATCAGCCAGTCGCGCCACGCTCCCGAGAGCTTCTTCGGTTTGTAGCCGCCGACCTGGCGAGGCGCAGCACTGCCAGTCTCTTCGACACGCTTAAGCCACTCAATGGCCGCGCTATAGCTAACGCCAAATCGAGCCGCCGCCGCACGTCGCGAGAGCCCATCGGTCTTGACCGCGGCTACAACCCGCTCGCGAAGGTCCATCGAATATCCTGCCATCCAAACTGGCCTCCTCCCAGCATGAATGTTGAATCAGAACTGCGATGATTTGGGAATCCCACGACTCTTACAAATCTCATCCCGCTCTA
>NZ_NPKH01000042.1 GCF_002284535.1 Mesorhizobium wenxiniae
CTAGAATCTTTCACGTTTTGACGGAAGCGTATCCGGCGTTAGCAAAGTAGTTGTTGCATTCTGTAGCCTCGATGGTTTCGACGAGGTGGCCGATGTGTCGCCAAGTATCCTCGACGGTGCGTTTCTGGGCCTGGCGCATCCAGTGTTTGATCTTGGCGAAGGCCTGCTCGATGGGATTGAGGTCTGGCGAGTAGGGCGGCAGGTACCAAAGCCTGGCGCCAACGGCTTTGATCATCTGCCTGATGGCGGCCGACTTATGGCTTCCGAGGTTGTCCATGATGACGATATCGCCGGGCTTTAGCACAGTGATGAGCTGCTGCTCGACATAAGCACGGAAGCATTGGCCGTTGATTGGCCCGTCGAAAACACAAGGGGCCGCGAGGCGATCGCAGCGCAGCGCGCCGAGGAAGGTCAGCGTGCGCCAGTGGCCATGTGGAGCCAAGCCGCGCAGCCGCTCGCCCTTCGGCCCCCAACCTCGAAGAGGGGCCATGTTGGTCTTGATCCAGGTCTCGTCGATGAAGACCAGGCACTGCGGATCGAGGCCGCCCTGCCAGGATCGCCATCGTTGGCGCCTGCGGACAATGTCAGCGCGCGCCTGCTCAAGGGCGAAGAGCGTTTTTTTTGAAGCTCAGGCCTTCGTGGCGCAGGAACTGCCACACCGCGTTGTGCGAGACCTTGACCCCGCGAGCGGCCAACTCATCCTTCAGACTGTGCAGCGTCAGATGCGGCATCTCACGAATCCGCGCCGCGATGAAGGCTCGGTGCGGCTCCAGCACCCTCTTGCGATGTCCGCCCATCTTGCCCGGCGCAACCGAGCCGGTCGCCCCATGGCGCTGCAACAACTTCACTGCCGTCGAAATCGCAATACCGAACCGTTTGGCGGTCGAACGGCGACTCTCGCCACTCAAAACCGCCGCCACAACCCGCTCGCGAAGATCATTGGAAAGGGGTCGAGTCATCTCATGCTGGCCTCCAATCCAGCCAGCATCTTGAATCACAAATCAGACCAATCCGGAATCCCTTTCGATTCCGTCAAAGCGTGACCCGCTCTAG
>NZ_NPKH01000005.1 GCF_002284535.1 Mesorhizobium wenxiniae
CCCGCTTCCTTCGGCGGCACAAGGTAACGCACGATGGCCTCGAGCCAGGTGTTTTCACTGACGCGAAAATGAACCACGGGATGCTCCTTCACTTCGAGTTCGTCCACCGGCGTTTGCGACAGGATGTGCTTATAGACCTTCACCTTCTGGCTCATGATGTCGCCGATCTGCTCGTCAACGACCTCTCTCATGGTTTTCGCTACGAATTCCAGATCGCTTTCATAAGCGAGCTGGAACTTGATTTCGTTCCAGACATAGGGAAACAGCGGCCAGGAATAGTTGAAGACCGGCGTGTCAAACACGGTGGAGTTCGGAAACTTGATGACGCGTCCGCTTGGATGATCGGTCCAAAGATGTTCGCCGCCGAATTCCCATAACGTCGTGTCGAGATAGCTGACATCAATGACATCGCCATGGGCATCGCCGATGCGAATGCGGTCGCCAACGCGATAAGGCGCCCTGGCCAGAATATAAATCCAGGCGATGAAACTGGAGATCGGCATTTGCAGCGCAAAGCCGAGAATTAGTGAAATCAGGCCGAGTGAAACAACCGCAGCGTACCAGTTCACAAATAAGACCGAAATGGCCACGAAGACGATGGCGACGACGACGACCAATCGAAAAATACGTTGCAGGTTGAAACGCGAAACACGATTGGGAATTCGGCCAATGAGAAAGACTTCGATAACATTGGCAACGGTCAGCATAACGAAAATGAGAAGGCCGCCCCTGACGTAGTTCAGCACGCGAACGCGCAAAGGCGCATCAAGCCATTCTAAGCGCCAATTGATCAGGACTTGGATGCCAAAAAGCAGCAAGGCGGCGGCAGCAAAACCAACCGTCCACCAGACATCTTGCTTGCGAAGGCTGAAGCGGAATTTTTCCTCGGGCTTTTTCGCCTTCTGTTCCAAAGTTTCTGGATCAGCAGTCTGTTGCGCGGCCCGTTCGAGTCGGGAAAGGTTCTCCTGTTCCTTGGCGCGCGGTTCCATGGGTCCTCCGATGTGGCCATCAACACCCAGCCAGTGCCTTCTCGTTCCTCGACGGCGGCATTCCGGCAAACGACCCGATATCAGTCGCTGACCGGTTCCTTGCCGGTCCCCGAAAGCTGGCCTTCATTCCGGCGGCCCCGTCCTT
>NZ_NPKH01000007.1 GCF_002284535.1 Mesorhizobium wenxiniae
ATTACTCTTTGATGGTGACGACGATGCCGGCACCGACGGTGCGGCCGCCTTCACGGATGGCGAAGCGCAGCTTCTCTTCCATGGCGATCGGCACGATCAGCTCGACATCGACCGTGATGTTGTCGCCAGGCATCACCATCTCGGTGCCTTCCGGCAGCGACACGATGCCGGTCACATCGGTCGTGCGGAAATAGAACTGCGGACGGTAGTTGGTGAAGAACGGCGTGTGACGGCCACCCTCGTCCTTGGTCAGGATGTAGGCTTCGGCGACGAACTTCTTGTGCGGCTTGACCGTGCCGGGCTTGGCCAGAACCTGGCCGCGCTCGACACCTTCGCGGTCGACACCGCGCAAGAGCGCGCCGATGTTGTCGCCGGCCTGGCCCTGGTCGAGCAGCTTGCGGAACATCTCGACGCCGGTGCAGGTCGTCTTGGTGGTCGGACGGATGCCGATGATCTCCAGCTCCTCGCCGACCTTGACCACGCCGCGCTCGACACGGCCGGTCACCACCGTGCCGCGGCCCGAGATCGAGAACACGTCCTCGATCGGCATCAGGAACGGCTTGTCCAGCGGACGAACCGGGGTCGGGATGTAGTCGTCGACCGCAGCCATCAATTCACGGATCGAATCCTCGCCGATCTTCTTGTCGGAATCTTCCAAAGCGGCAAGTGCCGAACCCTTGACGATCGGAATGTCGTCGCCGGGGAACTCGTTCTTGGTCAGCAGCTCACGCACCTCGAGCTCGACCAGCTCGAGCAGCTCGGCGTCGTCGACCTGGTCGACCTTGTTCAAGAACACCACGATCGACGGCACGCCGACCTGACGGGCCAGCAGAATGTGCTCGCGGGTCTGAGGCATCGGGCCGTCGGCGGCCGACACAACCAGGATCGCGCCGTCCATCTGCGCGGCACCGGTGATCATGTTCTTCACATAGTCGGCGTGGCCGGGGCAGTCGACATGGGCGTAGTGGCGGTTGGCCGTCTCGTATTCGACATGCGCCGTCGAGATGGTGATGCCGCGCGCCTTCTCCTCGGGCGCCGCATCGATCTGGTCGTAGCGCTTGTATTCGCCAAAATACTTGGTGATCGCCGCCGTCAGCGACGTCTTGCCATGATCGACATGGCCAATCGTGCCGATGTTCACATGAGGCTTTGTACGCTCGAATTTACCTTTTGCCAT
>NZ_NPKH01000022.1 GCF_002284535.1 Mesorhizobium wenxiniae
AGGGCATCCTCGATGATCTTCTTCACGCCGGGTTGGCCCGATTCCGGGTGACGCGGGAACTGATGGATGGCAGTCGACTGTCGGGGCTTCGTCTTCGCATTTTCCATAGCTGGCGCCGGTGACTGGGGTGGCCGTTGGCTGGCGGGGACTTGCGGCCTCGATTTCCGGGAGGCGCTTTCCTCCGTTGCCGCGATCCCCCAGAACTGCGCGATCTCCCGTGTGGAGCCGATGCCGACATCAAGCATATAAGGTCCTGGAGCGCCGAGGCCGTCGCCGACCGGCGTGCCGTGGCCCATCCCGGCGATCATGTTGATTTCGATCAAAGCCTCTCCCGCGCCGTTACGCCAGACCTGCTTCGCGTGCGGTCCGGCAGCTTCCTGATGCGTCGGTGCTTTCTCAAGCCGGTGAACTCCCCGCCATTGGCCTGCGATCGCTTCCGCGTTGGAAGGCGAAACCGTGTGGTCAGCGGCACCGTGCCAAATCGAAATCCTCGGCCACGGTCCCCGATGATCCGATGCGCCGCGGAGGGCCCGTTGCAGATCCTGTTCCGAAGGACCGCCGTGGCCGCGCATGCGATCGAAGGCCTCCGGGATTGTCGCTGCGCTGCCGTAGGGCAGACCGGCAATGATCGCACCGCCGGCAAACACTTCCGGATAGGTCGCCAGCATGGCCGCCGCCATTGCGCCTCCGGCCGAAAGGCCTGTGATGAAGATGCGCTTTCGGTCGAGACCGTGGGTGACGACCATCGTCTCGATCATCTGGCGAATCGAAAGCGCCTCGCCCGAACCACGCTTGGTGTCGCCAGGCTGGAACCAGTTGAAACAGAGGTTCGGATTGTTGCCGCGTTGCTGTTCGGGAAAGAGCAGCGCGAAGCCAGCCTCGTCGGCGAGTTGGGACCAGCCGGAATGATGGTTATAGGCGGCCGCGTTCTGTGTGCAGCCATGCAGCACGACGACGAGCGGGGCGCCCTTGGATAGGTGATTGGCGATGTAGAACTTCGCTCCCAACCCGCCGGGATTGGTACCGAAGTCGGCCAGCGTCTGGAGATGGTCCGATGCGCCGAGGTTGGCGGGATGTGCGGCATGTCGCACCTGCAGCGCGGTGAGCCGGGCGATGGTATCGGAGAGTTTTCGCAATGGAGCCGTCCCTGTTGTGACGCCCGGAATGGACGGGCCATCTGTGCAACGCACGCGCAGCAATATCGTTGCTGCACTGCACAATAACAAGGGAGCTGGGGGAGATGGAGTCCGGCCGACCCTCTGGGCCGG
>NZ_NPKH01000012.1 GCF_002284535.1 Mesorhizobium wenxiniae
GCCTCTGCCGCCTGAGCGCCCATTGCAGTTGACGGCGGCCTAGTCCGACTAGGGCACGGTATCGCCAGCGGGAAGGGCAGAAGCGGACAGCCGCCTAATCTAGGGAACTTTGTTCCTCATGCCGAGTTGGCGATTTCTCATTGGAGAAAGAGCCATGTCTAAGAAAAACCGTCTTGATAAAGACCCGGCCGAAGACGGCCGCTCGGTAGTGGATCGAGAGCTCAAACGCTCATCCGCCAAGCCGGGGCCGGAGGCGGACGCCAAGGGCCAGTCAGAGAAAAACCACAAAGGTGGAACCAGCGACGGCGTCTCTAGCGCCAATCCTCGCGTCATATCCGGGAATGATGATGGCGACGCCACCTTCCCGTATAAGCGTAAGAAGTAGAACGCCGCACTGTGCGACGCAGAGAAGGCGCCAGTGCGGTGCTCAGCATCGCACATCTGAGGCAGAGCGCTACATAGGGGCGGCGAGGATGGCGGAGCGGCGCTCGCTCACGCCGTAGTTCATTACCTGACGTTCGTCCGACCGAGAGTGTCGTCCCGCCTCCTGCGGCCTGCTAGACCTGCCAGACCCAGTAGGCCGATAAGGCCCAACCAACCCCAGTCGAAGTCGTCGCGAGCATCATCGGCTGCGGCAGGCGGTGCAGGTGTTGGCGTCTCTTGCGAAAGGGCAGGTGCTGCTGTTGCAGTTAAGCTGGTAGCCAGCATAAGGGCTAATAGAGATTTGGTGAGCATCGCAGTCTCCCGTTGTTCGAGGTGTGATCTAACAGGCGGAAACGACCTTTGTTCCCGCGAGTGCTCAAACGGTGACCTGCGCGACCAAAATCAGGCGCGATCATCGGGCGCTGAGATCAGGGCGATCCGCACGGTTAATCCCGCCCGATCAGGACGCTTCCTGCACTTCCGCGACTTGTGGCGTCACGGGTGCAGAATTAATGACGTAGGTGTTCGAGGTCAGGTCGCTAGTAGATCGGATGATGATGCCGTCGTCTCTTAATCGGGCAAACGTCGCCCTTGCGATACGCATTGGCTTGCCTTTGGCATCTGCGGCGGTAACTTTGTTCGACCAGGGAACGTGAGTGATGGTGTCAACGCGCTTGAGAAAGCGCTTTTCCTTCTCGGTCAACTCGATCACGCCCGTTCCTCCATATCATTGGCAGCGTTTGGTTGGCCCGGTAACGTCGATGATGCGACTCCGTTCCAAGGACGCACGCGCCTAACCGGGGGTGGGGAGCGAGCGGGTCCGCCGGGCTGGCTATCCGCCGAAGCACCCTCCGCCGAGGGCGAAGAAATTAACATTGCCGCCAGCC
>NZ_NPKH01000019.1 GCF_002284535.1 Mesorhizobium wenxiniae
TGATCCGGCTACATCGCCAACGAGACCAGACCCGCGACATTGGACTGGGGCAGTGCAGAGCTGGCCGCGACCTTCGTCAGGTGTGGGATGGCGGCCAATTCCGCCTGATCCACGGCCCTTCGAACGCCCCGCGATGTTGGAACGGGGTGACGCAATCGTCTCGCAGACTACGTTCATCGCCAAACATCCTTTGGCCTATGTTGAATCAGCACAAAACCCAGCCGTCGGGGCGGGTGTTTTCTTCACCGACAGCGGCAGACCGTCTGCGATGCGCCGCGATTGCTCGATGACGATGTGGACGCCGGTCGTCTCTTCCGTTCCGGGATGCTCGACCTGAAGGCGCGTATTCACCTCTAGGAAGGAAATGATGCCATTATCGGAAAGTAGGAACATCTACCGTGTCGGCGCCTGTATAGCCTGCCTCAGCCCAGATCGCGCGCGCGTCATGATGGATGTGACCGCGCTGCTCGTCGGCGGCGCTGTCGATTGCCTATGGCTGGCATCGGCGTGGTGCCGATCAAAATCCTCTGCGGCCGCATGAAACGCCTGTCCGGCGACAGTTAGCGACAGCCACATAGTCTGCAACTGATCACTGCTGGCGCTGGCGCAACATTATGGCTTCCAGTCAAAAGCCTGCCGCCATATCGTGCCGTTCAGCTATATCCGTCAGGACTTCTTTCTGGCTTGATCCGGTCGCCAAAGTCCGCCTGCACGGCACCATCCGACGGATCATCAGTGAAGCCTGCGGCCGAAAAAGCCGGAACCTCCAACCAGTTCCGAGGTGCCTTAGAGACTCTTCTCAAGCTGAAGCGTCGTGTCAGCGGTGATGGTCTGCCGGTCAGGCATTTCCGACCAAAGCTGGCTGGCTGCCAGCCATCCCGTTCTCGGCGAACGGCTGGCGGGTGAGGGGAGCCAGACATGACGGCGCACCCATTCACCATAGACAGCACGGGACGAGCCTGGTCGGGCCGCGCGCCCGAAGCTCTCGGCGCCACACTGCGGCTCCGACCCGAACGCCGTGCAGCGACGTAGGTCCGAAGCTCTGCAAGCCCCCTGTTGGGAAGCGGCAGCTACGCTTGGAACTCTCTTTCTGGCAGTGCTCGAAGGCAAGGGATGCTTGGCAGTCGCCTGCGACAAGTCCGTCTCGGCTAGCGTCCGTGTTCCTGTTTTCGAGTGCCTTCCTCATGGACCTCCGGATATGGCGCCTGCAGATTGAATCTTCCATGTGCACTGGTTAGCGTGTCCGACACCAGCCATGCCAATACGTGCGGCATGAGTGCCGCCCATGTTGAGTCTCATATGGGCGCCAGCGAAGGTCGGCGACGGCTTCACCGAAGGGGTCACTACAGGCCCCCTCATCGACCGGAACGCGTTGAAGAAAGTACTGGAGCA
>NZ_NPKH01000006.1 GCF_002284535.1 Mesorhizobium wenxiniae
AATCCAGCCAGCATCTTGAATCACAAATCAGACCAATCCGGAATCCCTTTCGATTCCGTCAAAGCGTGACCCGCTCTAGTCCGGTTTCGGTCGCCGGCAAGAACACGCAGTCGGTCTATGTGCGCCTCAAGGAGGGCATAGATGCCCACTGCGATCGTGCAAGGGCGGCGGGAGCCGAGATCGTCCAGGAGCCTGCTGACCAATTCTACGGTGAACGGCAATACAGGGCGCGCGATCCTGAAGGTCACGTCTGGACCTTTTCCCAGACCGTACGCTCCGTTCCACGCGAGGAGGCTGAGCGGCTGGGCGATCTGCAGATTGAAGGCTGGCACGGCTAGCGTCTCGGTTCCCCGCACTCTTTCAATGTTTGCTTCGGGCCGTTGCGTCTAGCATTCGCGCTGGGAGGGCTGGTAATACCTGTTCGACTTTAAGCCACATGAGCGTGGTTATTCTGGATGTCCGATCTCGATTGGCTCCCGACCAGCCGGAAAAACCCACTTCGCGCAGCCTTCGATATTCAAGATTGTAGTCGTGCATCAGCGCATAATCTTCGATTCCGCGACCTTCCGCTACGGTGGGAGTGCTTCTGCAGCCAAAGCGCGAGACCCCGCTCAGGCCGCGAGTTTCCCGGGATTCGGGAGCTGCTTCACCATTCTGACGCAGGCAAAGCTGGTTTGACCCAGCAGTTTCAGTTCCATGGTTTGTTCCGTCCGATAGCCAAGTCGTTCGTAGAGAGGGACCCCGGACAGCGTGGCGGTCAGATGGAGCACTTGAATTCCGTGCTCGACGGCATCCTTTCCGTTCGCAGCATGATCTCGGAGGCGACACCGTGGCGCGTGGCGGCAGGATCAACGAACACACCTCGGACGGACGGCCACTCGGCATCGCGGCTGCCAAGCGCATCTGCATAGGCTGGTCTTAACCGAGTCCAGCCGCCACTGCCGAGGATCGCGCCGCGGTGGTCCTCGGCGACGAAGAAGTGCCCCTCCTCCACGATGGCGTCATCCATTGTCCCGAACTGGGTCAGGAAGTCCGCTATCTCAGCGGCTGCGTAGAAGTCGCCGCCGAGGACCCACATTGAGCGCTCCTGCATCGCCCGAATCGCCGGAATATCGACCGGGCGCGCTTGGCGGATGACGTAGCTGCGGATTCCTGTTGCCCGTGTCATGCCATGCCTCCCGCAATGATTCTCGCTTGCTGGCTGCGGTAAACGGTTTCGCTTTGTGCGTTTTGCCGCGCTATTTTCCGGCGCGGCGACTGGTCAATCCATGGAGAGACGCATGTCAACTATGGGAACGTTAGCCAAGTACGCCATGGCGGCCAATGCGATCAGAAGCGTGAGCGTCATCAACAGAACAGGCATCGCGAGTTTGCTCGCGCCCCTGCTGACTTTCGGCCACCAACGGCGGCTTGCTCGCAGGCGCTTGGCTGTCGGTTGCCTCCGAGACCGCGAATGTGGTCCCCGATCTGCCCAGGTCGATATCCTTCAAATGTCGATCCGAGAGCGCATGAACCGTGGAAAGGGTATCGGCCTGGTCAAGGCTCCGATGAAACTCATTCATTGGGCTTCTCTCTGTTATGCAAAGGTCGGAGAACATCATTTCGGATAGGCGCGGCTTGATTGGGCCGCGCCATCGTGAAAGCGGCCATCGTGAAACCGAAAGACTCCGAGATGGCGCTGCGCTCGCTTTAGCACGTGTTCCGGCTGCTAGAGCGGGTCACGCTTTGACGGAATCGAAAGGGATTCCGGATTGGTCTGATTTGTGATTCAAGATGCTGGCTGGATTG
>NZ_NPKH01000040.1 GCF_002284535.1 Mesorhizobium wenxiniae
CAAGCGTTGGCTGCCCTTTCCGCTCCGGTCGGCAGCTCCTGCCGGCCTACGAAGACAGAGTTTCAAAACTCGTGCCAACTGCGACGCGAACTTTAAAGGCGAATGGGCATTACATGCGAGCGCTTCGCGTCGTCGTGGGACATGATCACGGGACTTACCGGGATCATGCAGCATTCGCTCTGGAACTGTGCGGTCTCGCGATTTTCTCTTCAGCGGCTGGGTTGAGGCGAAGGCTCGCCCCAAGCGTTTGTCGAACCACATCAGATCGGTGCCGCGCCTTGTAAACGGCGGCAATAGGGATTGGCCGGAGGGCGCGAAATGACCAAGCGTCGGAAGCTCGTCGCGTTGCTGCCAGGGCATGGACTTTGACGATAAGGATGGGAGCGGAAAGAATGCTGAACGATCGACCGCGCATGGGCTTTGGGAGCGGACAGCTCCGGCGACGGAGAAGCTGGCAGGCGACCTCGTCGCCGATGTCGCGATTGTCGCGCCGGCTGGACCGGATTGTCCGCCGCGCTGCACCTAGCCGAGCGTGGCCTGGACGCTGTCGTTATCGAGGCAGCCGAATTGATTTGGCGCCGCCGGGCGGAGCACCGGATTGGTGAATGCCAGCCTCTGGGTGATGCCGTCGGCGCTCATGGAGACGCTCGGTCCCCTCAATGGCGGTCGTCTGCTTAATTTGGCTGCGCGATTCGCCACACACTGTCTTCGAGATCGTCGACAAGCACGGCTTGCAGTGGGAGGTGAAACGGGTCGGCACGATCCACTGCAGAGCCGCTAAAAAGCGCCGCCGAGATCGCGGAGCGAGCCCGCCAGTGGCAGGCGCTCGAAGCCCCGTGGCATATCCTCGATGCCCGGAGACCCGTGCAAAGACAGGCACCTCGGCCTACCCGCAGGCCTAATCGATCCGCGTGCAGGGACGATCCAGCCGCTCGCCTATTTGCGCGGCCTCGTTGGCGGCGATTGCTGCCGGCGTGACCGTCTTCACCGCAAGACCGGTCGAATATATCGCGCGTGAGGCGGGCGTCTGGCGGCCCGCCACGCAAGAAGGAAACATCCGGACCAAGTGGGCGGTTGTTTCAACCGAGACCTACACCTCGCGCATCCTCTCCGCACTGAGCGGCGAGCAAGTGGTGCTCCCATATTCCATGTCGCGACTGCGCCGCTGAGCCACAGCATCAGCCGCACGATTCTGCCCCAAGGGCACGGCGGCATGGACATATCCCCGATTTTCGCATCGTGAGACAATGCTGTGCCTATCCCTGTGTTATGAAGAAGTTTCGCCAGCGATCAAGCACTGCAAAGTCGTCCTGCGGAGCAGTCCTGATGCGCCAACTCGTGCTGAAGACCCTATCAAACATCCAGGCCGGTACCTCAGCCCGGTCCATTGACTGGGCCAGAAAGGCTGCAGTGAAAAACCGCCGCGTCACCTTCTCGATCACCCCATCGATATGGACCCGCCGCCCGGTCCAAGGATGCCATTATCAAGGATGCAATCTATAAAAAAGCCCGCGCTAAACATCGGTCCGGTGGCGTTCCGTCGTCGAGTTATATAATACCGCGAGGCCACATTCCTCGCTCGACGGCGCGATGCAGCTGCGCTTCGAATAGCGACGATATGGCGGATACTATCGGTAATGTGGCGCCAAATGTCAAATGGTTGTCGCGGCTCCCAAACTATTGTTCAGCCTCGAAATTCAACAGGACATTGCTCTATGGGACTTCCGAGTCACGTCAAATCGTCATCGTCGGCGCCGGCATCCACGGCCTGTCGGCCGCCTGGCATCTGGGCGAGAACCTACGCAAGAGCGGCAAGGGCAG
>NZ_NPKH01000003.1 GCF_002284535.1 Mesorhizobium wenxiniae
CACGCGCAGCAATATCGTTGCTGCACTGCACAATAACAAGGGAGCTGGGGGAGATGGAGTCCGGCCGACCCTCTGGGCCGGCCGGGAATAGACGTCTTCAGCCTCGACTAGCTGTGAGGTAGAAGTGCGTCTTCTAGCAAGACTTGTCGGCATTGGCCCGCGGCAGCACGCGCCGCTGCGCATGCAGGCACAGGCACCCGCCGGCTGGAGATCAGCTACCTTTACTCTGGGTCGTAT
The DNA here is from genome assembly GCF_002284535.1 of Mesorhizobium wenxiniae. Lineage (GTDB taxonomy): Bacteria > Pseudomonadota > Alphaproteobacteria > Rhizobiales > Rhizobiaceae > Mesorhizobium > Mesorhizobium wenxiniae. The sequence continues at coordinate 238 of NZ_NPKH01000003.1, forward strand.
TCGGGGGCACCTCGTCGAGCAGGGTCGTTTCATCCGAGCCGTGCGTCGGCTCAACTGGGGGTATTTCACCATTCGGGGTCAACTGATTGACCGCTTCAGGCAGATCTCGCGTGATCCTGGCAATGAGCTCCTCTCGCGAAAGACCGGTCTGCATAGAAAGAGACGTGAGCGTATCCTCGTCTATGGCCATCTCCACCTCGCGTGGCTCGATTGGCTGGTTCGGCCCAGTGCTCACCCAAGAGTCTACCTTCGATCCCGAGCCCACATTTCTAAATCGTTCGAGGATGTCGCCGAGAGCAGTGCCCGACACACCTTTGGACAGTTGATCGACGATTCCACCTTGCGGATTGTTCGGATCGCGCTCTCGTGCGCGACGGATCATGTCTCCGATCTTGTCGCGGTTCTGGTAAGCTAGAACCCCAAGCATCGCGATCGCCAATTTTCCCAGATTTGCCATTGGTTCCTCCTTGTTCAGATGGAGAAGGGCTCGGCCTCGCAAAAGTTCCGCGAACGAGGATCTAATATTGTGCAGGACGCACGCTGCAATTTGCGGTTTCCGGCTATCGCTTTGAAAGGACTTGGCTTTCGCCGTCGATTGAGCAAATTGCAAAAGGTGGTTTGCAGTTTGCACACCACTTGGGAACAGCAACATGCCGACCGCAATCGCCTGTTATCGGGTTTCCACACAGCGGCAAGAACGCTCGGGCTTGGGCATTGAGGCCCAGCGTGCCGCAGTCGCCCGCTTTGCCAAGGCCGGGGGAATAATCATCCTCCAAGAGTTCACCGAGATCGAAACCGGAAAGGGCGCGGATGCTCGGAACGGACCAAGGCCGCCCTCGCCCCTGGCAAGACCACTGGAATGAACTCGGTAATCCGACCAACACAGCGGAAGCTGCAGCGAGAGGTCGAAAGATCTCGATCCGGGAGGCTGACAGATTTGCCCAGACCGTGCTGCCATCATCGCACCCATTCGGAACGGTTGGCCGTGTCGGGGGTTACCTCAGACCAAATGAGAGGAGACCCCCACAATGGACCACACCGATCACGTACGGCTTACGAATGCTGAACTGCGCGCTGACGTTGTTGAAGGCGCGACCATCTACGGTCGCGATGACGAGGAAATCAGTTCGATAGATCACGTCCATGGAACCGGAGACCAGGCCCAGGTCGTGTTCAATGTTGGCGGGTTCCTCGGCATTGGCTCGAAGCGCGTGGCGCTGTATGCGAGTCAGCTCGATTTCATGCGGGACGAAGAAGGCACCGTGCATGCCGTCACGCAGATGACCACCGACCAATTGAAGGAGCTACCTGAGCATCACGATAGCTGATCTGTCTTGGCCCGGCACTGCCGGGCCTTTTCACACAAGCACCAACGTGAAGGTCGAGCCGTCCAGCATCAATTCAGTAAGCGCCCAGACCAGCGCATCGGCACGATCAGGCTACCCCTCGCTGACATAGCCCTCCGGTGCGATCAAACACATCTGATTTTCCAATTCTGGTATGGACCTGACGTGCGAGACGCGGCCTTTCTTGCCGCGGCTGGCCGTCACTTCCTCGCAAGGAGCGGTCGGCTCGATGGTTTTGATGACGTGCTCGACCATGACGCCGCCGAAATTGCGCTCTGCCACGATCCTGTCGGCCTTCACCTTGTCCGGCGTCTGCGACCAGCCGCCATGATGTGCATCGACAGCTCGGCGCCCCCAGCCGTCAGGAGATAGCATGTATATCCGGTCAGCAAGAACGTAAGCGCGACCGTCGATACCCTTGCCGGCCACGATGATGCCAATCTCGTCACCATCATCGCTTTGCCCCTTGGTGCCTGGAGGGTCGACGGCGACCACGACACGCTGCAGATCGGGCTGGCGGCAATGTTAATTTCTTCGCCCTCGGCGGAGGGTGCTTCGGCGGATAGCCAGCCCGGCGGACCCGCTCGCTCCC
>NZ_NPKH01000029.1 GCF_002284535.1 Mesorhizobium wenxiniae
CGCGGCAGGCCGCAAACGCAAAAACGGCCCGCACTGAGGCGGGCCGTTTTGGGTATTTGGTTGCGGGGACAGGATTTGAACCTGTGACCTTCAGGTTATGAGCCTGACGAGCTACCGGGCTGCTCCACCCCGCGTCAACTAGACGGCGAATGCCGGCCGGGCAGCCCGGACTTTTTGTTTTGTCCGTCCTCGAGGCCTCGGCCTTTTGCGGGCGGACGGGGCGCTGCTCCACCCCGCGTCAACTTCAGAAGTAAGTCTTGGCCTACTGGATTCAAGCTTGCGCCAACTGAAAGGGCCGCTTGCGCGGCCCGAGCTCCCGATTGGCGGGCCTGTTTTGTAAGGAGAAGATTTGGATTTTTCGACGTGCGTTTTGCAGACCTGGCAGCGACCTACTCTCCCGCGTCTTGAGACGAAGTACCATCAGCGCTGGAGCGTTTCACGGCCGAGTTCGGAATGGGATCGGGTGCAGCCGCTCCGCCATAACCACCAGGTCGGCAAAGCGCACGTTGCTCGAGAAGCTGTTTTTTCGTGCCTGGCGTCGCGGTTTCGGACGCAGTCCGCAAGCGCGACCGCGCGTCCGAGCCTTTGCGAGGCCTGCCCGGAGGCGTCGGCGAAGCCGACTGCCGCGAGGGCAAACAACCATCAGGCGACAATCCTTTGGATTGCGCCGAGATGGGCATAAGTAATGAGAACGATCAAGCCGATCGAACTATTAGTACCGGTAAGCTTCAAGCGTTGCCGCTCTTCCACACCCGGCCTATCAACGTGGTCGTCTTCCACGGTTCTCAGGGAATACTCGTTTTAAGGTGGGTTTCCCGCTTAGATGCCTTCAGCGGTTATCCCGTCCGGATATAGCTACCCTGCTATGCGGCTGGCGCCACAACAGGTCCACCAGAGATCCGTCCATCCCGGTCCTCTCGTACTAGGGACAGATCCTTTCAATATTCCTACACCCACGGCAGATAGGGACCGAACTGTCTCACGACGTTCTGAACCCAACTCACGTACCGCTTTAAATGGCGAACAGCCATACCCTTGGGACCTGCTCCAGCCCCAGGATGCGATGAGTCGACATCGAGGTGCCAAACAACCCCGTCGATATGGACTCTTGGGGGTCATCAGCCTGTTATCCCCGGCGTACCTTTTATCCGTTGAGCGATGGCCCTTCCACGCGGGACCACCGGATCACTATGACCGACTTTCGTCTCTGCTCGACTTGTCAGTCTCGCAGTCAGGCAGGCTTATGCCATTGCACTCAGCGAACGATTTCCGACCGTTCTGAGCCCACCATCGCGCGCCTCCGTTACTCTTTAGGAGGCGACCGCCCCAGTCAAACTACCCACCATACATTGTCCCGGACCCGGATAACGGGCCGCGGTTAGACATCCATAGTGATAAGGGTGGTATTTCAAGGGTGGCTCCACCTGAGCTGGCGCCCAGGTTTCAAAGCCTACCACCTATCCTACACATGCCACTACGAATGCCAATGTAAAGCTATAGTAAAGGTGCACGGGGTCTTTCCGTCTAACCGCAGGAACCCCGCATCTTCACGGGGAATTCAATTTCACTGAGTCTATGCTGGAGACAGCGGGGAAGTCGTTACGCCATTCGTGCAGGTCGGAACTTACCCGACAAGGAATTTCGCTACCTTAGGACCGTTATAGTTACGGCCGCCGTTTACTGGGGCTTCGATTCAGAGCTTGCACCCCTCCTCTTAACCTTCCAGCACCGGGCAGGCGTCAGACCCTATACGTCGTCTTGCGACTTCGCAGAGCCCTGTGTTTTTGATAAACAGTCGCTACCCCCTGGTCTGTGCCACCCTCCTCCACTTGCGTGGAAAAGGGTCACGCTTCTTCCGAAGTTACGCGTGCAATTTGCCGAGTTCCTTCAGCATAGTTCTCTCAAGCGCCTTGGTATACTCTACCAGTCCACCAGTGTCGGTTTCGGGTACGGTCTATAAGGAGGAGCTATTTCCTGGAACCACGCAGCAGCCCTTTCAATCCGATAAGATTGGACTACCTCAATGATCCGTCACTTCCTCCAGGCCCACGAATATTAACGTGGTTCCCATCGTCTACGCATTTCTGCCTCGACTTAGGGGCCGGCTAACCCTGCTCAGATTAGCTTTAAGCAGGAACCCTTGGACTTTCGGCGGGGGAGTCTCTCACTCCCCTTACGTTACTCATGTCAGCATTCGCACTTCTGATACCTCCACCACCCCTCACGGGTATGGCTTCATCAGCTTACAGAACGCTCCGCTACCGCAGCGTAATCCCGAAGGATTATCGCCACCCTAAGCTTCGGTGTATGGCTTTAGCCCCGTTACATTTTCGGCGCAAAGACCCTTATTTAGACCAGTGAGCTGTTACGCTTTCTTTAAATGATGGCTGCTTCTAAGCCAACATCCTGGTTGTTTTGGGATCCTCACATCCTTTCCCACTTAGCCATAACTTGGGGACCTTAGCTGTAGGTCAGGGTTGTTTCCCTTTTCACGACGGACGTTAGCACCCGCCGTGTGTCTGCCGACTAGTACTCCCAGGTATTCGGAGTTTGGTTAGGTTTGGTAATCCGGTGAGGACCCCTAGCCCATCCAGTGCTCTACCCCCTGGGGTATTCGGTCGACGCTCTACCTAAATAGATTTCGCGGAGAACCAGCTATTTCCGAGTTTGATTGGCCTTTCACCCCTAGCCACAAGTCATCCCGAACTATTGCAACAGTTATGGGTTCGGTCCTCCAGTAAGTGTTACCTTACCTTCAACCTGCTCATGGCTAGATCACTCGGTTTCGGGTCTAATGCGACGAACTGAACGCCCTGTTCAGACTCGCTTTCGCTGCGCCTACACCTAGCGGTTTAAGCTTGCTCGTCACACTAAGTCGCTGACCCATTATACAAAAGGTACGTGGTCACCCTTGCGGGCTCCCACTGTTTGTAGGCAATCGGTTTCAGGTACTCTTTCACTCCCCTTGTCGGGGTGCTTTTCACCTTTCCCTCACGGTACTAGTTCGCTATCGGTCATGCACGAGTACTTAGGCTTGGAGGGTGGTCCCCCCAATTTCAGACAGGATTTCACGTGTCCCGCCTTACTCGAGGACGATGATTTGCATTACGCGTACGGGGCTGTCACCCACTATGGCCCTACTTTCCAGAAGGTTCCGCTTGTCTCATCATCGCCACTGGCCTGGTCCGGGTTCGCTCGCCACTACTGCCGGAGTCTCGGTTGATGTCCTTTCCTACGGGTACTTAGATGTTTCAGTTCCCCGCGTTCGCCACTTTATCCCTATGTATTCAGGATAAGTTACCTATAACAGATACTTGGAAACCACAGCAGCAAGTTGCCCTGCTGCTCTGATTTTCCAAGCACCTTAGGTGGGTTTCCCCATTCGGAAATCTACGGATCAAAGGGTATTCGCACCTCCCCGTAGCTTATCGCAGCGTATCACGTCCTTCATCGCCTGTGCATGCCAAGGCATCCACCAATTGCCCTTAAGACACTTGATCGTTCTCATTGCCAATACCCATCGCGCGATCCCAAAGGGATCGTCGCTTCCGCGCGATCTCGAAGAGATCGTCGCTTCAGCTAAATCC
>NZ_NPKH01000036.1 GCF_002284535.1 Mesorhizobium wenxiniae
ACAGTCGACTGCCATCCATCAGTTCCCGCGTCACCCGGAATCGGGCCAACCCGGCGTGAAGAAGATCATCGAGGATGCCCTGCGGGCGGCGGGTTTGATGCGCTAGGCGGGCGGCGCAAATCGCTCGCCGACTGTCTCGCCGGCCCGCGAAGGTCAAGCGGGTCCGACCAAGCAAGGGAACGCGTTGTTCGTTGGAATCGTTGACCGCTTTTCAGCGAGCAGTCGCCATGCACCTCGTCCAGATCCTGCTTCCCCGCCCGGACAACACCGGTCGCCCCTTTGGCCGGGAAGTATTTCGACCGTATGAAGGAAGACCTGGCCAGCCGTTTCGAAGGCGTCATGGCCTACCTGCAGGCGCCTGCGGAAGGTCAGTGGCAGGATGGCGAGCAGTCCAGCAAAGATGATATCGTCATCTTCGAAGTGATGGTGGATGATATCGACCTGCCGGACTGGCGCAAACGGCGCGCCGGTGTGGTTCGTCGCGAGCGGCAAGCGTTATGACTACGAGGCTGTGCCGCCGGAGACCTATGCGGCGTTCCGAAACGCTTCGTAAAGGGCCGGTTCTTCAACGACCACTTTCGCGACCGTTTCCGGCACCGCCTGATTGCCGAAGCATAGCGATCGTTGCCTGCACGCGGAGACTCATGCGCCGGTTTCGGAGTTTGACGCGCCGGCTGGCTTTGATTCCGGGGAGCCCTTGTGGCGTAGGAAAATCGACAGCAGGACCAGGACGGCCGTCGACATGAATTCCGACTGCCAGTTCTGAAAGGACTCGAACCATAGCTGGGCGTCGAGAAGATAGTCTCCCAGGGATTGAACCTCGCCGCCGTGCCGAAGCGCCTCCTCGTTCGCGGCCGCCAGGCTCGCCCACCAATGCAAGGCAAATGAGATGATGAACAGCAGGGCCAGCGCCAAGCCCAGCGAGTATGAATAGAGCCACGACAGGATCGGGTTGCGCCTGCGGGTGGCGGTCGGAAGTTCGTCCTCGGGCCGGTTGGGATCATCGGGATCACGAGACTCGGCGGAACCGCGCTGGAACAGCATTGCAGTCAGCATGACATAGGCCGACATCTGCAGGAATTCGCTTTCCCAGTTTTCGAAGAGTGCCGAGAGGAAGTCGCCGCTTTTCAAATAAGCCAACAGTCCGATCGCTGCCGAGCCATGCTCACGAAGTTCTTCATTGTAGGCAGAATGCCCCGACCAGATCATGCCGAGTGCGCTGAACAGGAACATCGCCACCAGGGCGATCGTAAGCCCGTTGTCCCGAAATATGGTTCTCATGATCTTGTCTCCCACGGAGCCTTCGGCTAGCGCCAGTTCTCCAGAACCTCTTCAATCCTCACCGCCTCGACTTGCTCGCTGAAGCGAGAGCGGTAGAGCTCCATCAGTGCGTCATGCGTCTGGTCGACCGAACTGCAGATGGCATCGGTCGCAAGGACGACACGAAAACCACGGTCGATGGCGCCGAGGACCGTGGCAAGCACGCAGACATCGGTTTCGCCGCCGGTGATGACCAGCGTGTCGATCCCTGACCCATTGAGCATCGCGTCGAGCCGGCCTTCAGTCCACGGCGAATAGACATGCTTGTCGAGCGTTCTTGCCGGCGGCACGAACCGCGCCAGAGAAGGCATCAGATCGACGAGGCCGGTATCGATGTTGGCAAGGGTGACCTCGGCCCAACGCCGATAATACCGCGCCCACATGCCCGGTCCTTCGCCAGGCCGAGCGGCCGGAACAAAACGTGTGAACAGCGTTTGCTGCGGATGTCTTGCGGTCAATTCCTCGATGACCGGCAGCACGTTTTGCGCCCACGGCACGGCCCAAGGCCCGCCCGGCGCGAACAGGCGCTGCATGTCAACGCAAAGATGTAGGGAATTCTCACCAAGCGGACCGTGTACCAGGCCTAGGGCGGCCATGATCAGCCGCGGCCGCGGTCGGGCGATGCATAGCCTCTAGCTGAGCGCGGGCATAGCCCGGGAGGTCCCGCCGTAGCCTCGCATCTCTGCCAATCCGCCTTTAGCCGTTGCCGGTTCATGGTCTTGTCAGGCGGGCCGCTTCCGCCTCCTGCACGTCGATGGCGTACAGCAGTGCGCCGTTCTCGTCGCGCAGGCGCACGAGCCAACCTGAAAGATCGTCTGTGCCCGGCTGAAGGTCGACCAGAAGATCGATAGCGCATCGAACTGCTTCCTCCCGCGCAGCCTCTAAACTTGGCATCCTGGACGGAGGAACCTGACGGCCGCGTCCGCCGTCGCGATACTCGAAGATGTAGAGCCCGCCGGTTTCGTCATTCGCCGCTGTGACGGCGACTTCGTCAAAGTTGCCGTTGCTTCGGGCATCATAGTCGTTCACAGCCAAATCGAAGGTCGCGGTCTGGACCAGGACCGCCTTCGCTCGATTGATAGCGGCCTCGTTGTTTCCGCCGTCAACGCGGGCCATGTCGACGGCAACGCAGTCACCGCCTTCGCCGCAGAAGATGACGCGCAGGATGGGCTGTCCGGTCGGGGCGGTTGCCTGGGTAACTTCGGTTCGAATGATCTGCATGAGAAACTCCGTCCCCATCGCTACAATTTGACGGCCATTTCCCGGCTCCAGAGACGCAGCTTGCGGCAGGACTCGATGAATCCGGCAACCGCGTTCGGACCACCCAGATCGATCATGCCTTCGTCGGCTTCCGGATCGACGCCGGCCTTCCGCAGCAGCGGGACGGCGCCCGACGTGAAGGCGATGAATTTGCAATGAGCAAAAGCGTCGGCGACGAAGTCACGCGCTGCGGCCTCCCCAGTCAGCCGTTCAGCTCCTTCTTCGGACAGGATCAGCGCAACGGCATCGAACAGGACCGACGGCCCGCCATCGATCATGTGTTTCGCCTCGATCCAGCTTCCGTCCGCCGCCTCGACGCCGCCCACCTTGGGCGCTATGACCTCCATCACCGCGCCTTCCTGCTCGATCGCCGCCCGGAGTTTCTTCAGCAGCGCTGCATCGGCGCCTGGACTGACAAGCACGCCGACCTTGCGGCCAGCAAAACTGTCAGGCCCGTTCCGGATGATGCTGAGCGCCGGCGATGGTTCGAGATCGTCCCTCGGCGCGACCGCCGCATCCGCGGGCTTGGGCAATCGCTTCATGCCAAGCTTGTCAGCGACAGTTTCTGCCAAGCCTTCATCAATGTTGAGGAGATGCGCCACCATGCGCTCGCGGATAACCGTTGTCTCGACCTTGGAGAGCTCGAAGGACAGCGCCATGGCGATATGCTTCTGCTCGGGCGCGGTCTGACTGTTGAAGAACTGTCGCGCCTGGCTGTAGTGGTCGGCGAAGCTCTCTGCGCGCAAACGGACTTTCTGGCCTTCCTCCGCCTCGGCGAACGACCGGAAACCGTGCTGCGGCGATTCCCGCGGGCCTTCGCCGAATGAATTCGGCTGGTAGTTCACGCGTCCGACCGGATTGCGCATCGCCATGTGGCCATCCTGCTGGAAGTGGTGGAACGGGCATTTGGGTGCGTTGATCGGGATATGGGTGAAGTTGGGGCTGCCGAGACGCTTCAGTTGCGTGTCCAGGTAGGAGAAGTTTCGACCCTGCAGCAGGGGATCGTTGGAAAAGTCGACGCCGGGCGGTACGTTCTGCGTCATGAACGCGACCTGCTCGGTCTCGGCGAAGAAATTGTCGGGCATACGATCGAGCACCAAGCGGCCGACCGGGACCGGCGCGAGGATTTCTTCCGGAATGATCTTGGTCGGATCCAGAACGTCGAAGTCAAAACTGTCCGCGAAGTCCTGATCGAAGAGCTGGAGGTTGAGCTCCCATTCCGGGAAATCACCAGACTGGATCGCATTCCAGAGATCGCGTCGATGAAAATCCGGGTCAGCGCCGTTGATCTTGACCGCTTCGTTCCAAACGACCGACTGCATGCCGAGCTTCGGCTTCCAGATGAATTTGACGAAGGTGGATTCGTCCTTCGCATTGACCAGCCGGAACGTGTGAACGCCGAATCCCTGCATGAACCGGAAGGACCGAGGTATCGCCCGATCCGACATGACCCACATGATCATGTGCATCGATTCGGGCGTCAGGCTGATGAAGTCCCAGAAATTGTCGTGTGCCGATTGCGCCTGGGGGAAGGCACGATCAGGCTCAGGCTTCACTGAATGAATGACGTCGGGAAACTTGATTGCGTCCTGAATAAAGAAAACCGGGATGTTATTGCCGACGAGATCCCAATTGCCTTCGTTGGTGTAGAATTTGACGGCGAACCCACGCACGTCCCGCGCCAGGTCGAACGAGCCTTTCGAACCGGCCACCGTGGAGAACCGCACGAAGGCCGGCGTCTTCTCGCCGGCACGCTGGAAGATATCCGCGCGGGTGTAAGCCGCTAGCGATTCATAGGTCTCGAAGAAGCCGTGCGCGCCATAGCCGCGTGCATGCACGACGCGCTCGGGAATGCGCTCGTGATCGAAATGAAAAATCTTCTCACGGAAGTGGAAGTCTTCGATTAGTGACGGTCCGCGCTGGCCAATCTTCAAAGTATTCTGGTCATCGGCCACTGGGCCGCCTTGGGCGGTCGTCAGGATCTCGCTGTCGCCTTCGGCGATCTGGTGAAGCTCGCCTCCGTTCCCGCGCACGAGCTTTTGATCATGGATCGTCGCGAGCTTGCCCGACGACTGTCTGGTTGTCTTGGCCATGCTTGAATTCCTTGAAAAGGAGGGGGCGGCTTCAGGTCTCCCTCAATGCTGGGACACCCACTTAAGTTCCTGGTGGGTGTCACGTGGCCCGCATTTCGAAGAATAGCACTCGGCTGCCGGAACAGTGGACCCGGTCGGGCCGGCGAGTTCTTGGGTCGGAACTGACCCAAAACGAAGACGTTCTCTTGCGCCAACCAGAGGAAAGCCTTCGTGAGCTCGGCCGCGGATATTCTGCCCAATCCAGACAAAAACCGGCTCCCCGCACACAAGCGATGGCGACGAGCCGCAACGTTCAAACAACTCGGCCCGGGGCTTATCACGGGCGCAGCAGACGATGATCTGAGCGGTATTGCGACCTATTCCCAAGCAGGCGCCCAGTTCGGCTAAAACATGCTGTGGACGATGGTCCTGACCTACCCGCTGATGAGCGCTGTTCAGTTGGTCAGCGGGGAAATCGGGCGTGTCAAAGGATGCGGTCTCGCCAAGAACCTCGGCGACATCCTGCCTCGATGGACGGTGCTGACACTGGTCGCTCTGCTTTTCGTGGCCAACACGATCAATATCGGCGCCAACCTCGCTGCGATGGGGAGCAGCCGCACAATTATCCACCGGCGCGCCGGCTGGCGGCAATGTTAATTTCTTCGCCCTCGGCGGAGGGTGCTTCGGCGGATAGCCAGCCCGGCGGACCCGCTCGCTCCC
>NZ_NPKH01000031.1 GCF_002284535.1 Mesorhizobium wenxiniae
CAATCCAGCCAGCATCTTGAATCACAAATCAGACCAATCCGGAATCCCTTTCGATTCCGTCAAAGCGTGACCCGCTCTAGCGCCCCTCATCCAGCCGGTCGCGCAGGATGCTTAGCGGAAGCAGCATGTTTGGCGCATGCCGCATCAGGCCATGGAGCGGGATCGGCGACGGCGGCGCAAACGGCAGCGGCAAATCCTGCGGCTTTGTTCCATCAGCCCAATCCGCAAGGACCTTGCCCATGCTCGTCGTCATAGCAATGCCACGTCCGTTGCAGGCAAAGCCCGCGATCAGGCCAGGCCCGAGGTCGACAAGGTGCGGCAGGAAGTCGGGCTCGACGGCGGCCATCCCCGACCAGCTGTAGGCGAGTGGTGGGATTTCCGGGAGATCGAGGTGTTTTGCAAGCCGGCGCCAGATCGCATGCGGCACCCGCGCGTCGGCGCCGGGACCAAGACTATGCATGCCGCCGGTTATCAGCCGGTTTTCGCTATCGAAGCGGAAGGTGAAAAGATTGCGCCTGGTGTCGCCGACGCCTTGCCCGCCTGGAAGCAGGTAAGTGCGGTATTCGCGCGGCAGCGGAGCCGTCGCGATCTGGAAGATTTTCAGAGGAAAGTAGGTTCGCTGCAGCGCGCGGTGCAGCGACCCGCCATAGGCGTTGGTGGCAATCAGCACCTTTCCGGCACGCACCGAACCCGATTCCGTATTCAAAGCCCAGCCATCCCCGTCGCCGTCGATCAATGCAACGCGCGTATGCTCGAAGATGCGGGCTCCGGCCTTTTCCGCCGCGTCAGCGAGCCCGCGCGCATATTCGACCGGATTGAGGACACCGCCCGACCGGTCCATCCAGCCGCCGGGATAACCCCGAATGCCGGTCAGATCTTCGGTTTCCTGCCTGTCCAGCGTAACGGTCGGTCTTCCGCGCCTTGCCCATTGTTCGGCACGCAATCTGGTTTTTTCGAGAGTGGCCTGCGAATGGGCCGGTTGTATCCATCCGCTCTGGACTGCGTCGCATTCGATGCGGTGCCGTCTGATCAGGTCGAAGACGAGGTCGGCGCTGCCGGTGGCGAACTCGACAAGGCGTTCGCCGCGCCCGGGTCCGAGCTGGGCAATGATATCGTCGGGGTCTCTTTTCGCGAAATTCGGCACGACGAAGCCGGCATTCCTGCCGGTCGCGCCCCAGGCGATGATTTCCGCTTCGAGGACGGCGACCGAGATGCCTTTTTCGGCGGTATGCAGCGCGGTGGAAAGGCCTGAGAACCCGCCGCCGACAATCGCCAGGTCGACATCGAGTGCGCCTTCGAGGGTAGGCCGGTCACGGCGGTTGCGGCTGACGGCGTGCCAGAGGGAAACGCCGGAAGACCCGGCAACCTCGATCATGACGCTGTTCCGCTCTCACCCGTAGCCACTCGGACACGCTTGCCGAATCTTGGCCGCCACGGCCTGTCGCCAAACAGGCCGTTCGGCCTGACCAGAAGAATGACGCACAGCATCACGCCGATGGCGACGATCTGCAGCGAGGCGGCGCGGGCCTGCTGTTCCGGCGAAAACAACACGCTCGTTAAGGCTCCCGATCCGGCCCATATCGCCCAGACCAGGATGCTGCCGATGACGGCGCCGATGTTGCTGCCCGAGCCGCCGACGATCAGCATCACCCAGACCTGGAAAGTCAGCGCCGGCAAATAATTGTCCGGAGCGATGAAGCCGGTGAAATGCGCCTGCAACGCGCCGGCCAGTGCCATGATGGCACCGCCCACGGCAAAGGCCTGAACGCGGTAGAAGCGTGCGCTTTTCCCCAGGGATATCGCTGCCCGCTCATCCTCGCGAAGCGCCTTCAACACGCGCCCCCACGGGCTGCGCGACAGATGCTCCAGCGCGAGATAGACGATCAGCGTCACCACCGAAACGACGGCAAGGTTCGACAGGTTGAACAGCAAAGGCGTTTCGGCGAGGCCGCCGAAAGGACGCGGAATGAAGCCGATGCCGAACGGGCCGCCCGTCAGCTTCTGGGCATTAAGCGCCACCAGCTGCACGACGACGGCAACGCCGAAGGTGGTGATCGCCAGATAGTCCGATCTCAGGCGCAGCGTGGCAATGCCGGTAATCGCGGCGGCGATGCCGCCCACCAGCATGGCGCCGAGCCAGCCGACAAGGATCGGCAGGCCGAAGCCGCCCAGGCGCGCAGCATCGTCGGGCGTGGTCAGCAGTGCCGACGTGTAGGCGCCGATGGCAACGAAGCCCGCGAGTCCGACATTGAAAAGGCCGGTGAGCCCCCATTGCAGGTTGAGCCCGAGCGTGACGAGCGAAAAGATCAGTGCGGTCGTCAGGAAGAAAGCGCCATAGCCGAGCAGATCCATCAGCGTTCTCTCACTCCGAAAAGGCCGATAGGCCGCACGAACAGCACGGACATCAGGATGATGAAGGAGACGGCAGCGCGCCATTCGGCGCCGACCAACTGCACTGCGCCGGCTTCGGCCATACCGATGATCAATCCGCCGAGAACAGCGCCAGGCACGCTGCCGATGCCGCCGAGGATGGCGGCCGCGAACATCGGCAGCAGCATGTCGAAACCCATGAATGGACGGATCTGGATGAGAATGCCGATCATCACGCCGGCGACGCAGGCTAGCGCTCCGCCAATGATCCAGGTGACGCGCACGATCTTGGCGACGTCGATGCCGACAATGCGCGCCAAGGCCGCATTCTGGCTCAGTGCCTGCATGGAACGGCCGGTCTGGGTGCGGGTCATCAACAGATGCACGCCGAGCACGAGCACGGCGGTCAGCAGCAGCAGCGCGATCTGGTCGGGAGTGACGCGAATGCCGAAGCCGACCGGCATCGCGATCTGGATGGCCCGGCTGAAATAGGTCGGACGCGAGCTGAAGATGAATTCGAGCAGGCTTCTCAGCGCCATCGAGGCGCCGAAGCTCGCCATCACCACAATGATCGCCTGGCCCTTGGCCCGCAGCCGCGCGAAAAGCATCATGTCGAGCAGCAGCGCCAGCAGGCCGGTGATCGCCATGCCGACGATTACCGCGGCGATCAGCGGCCAGCCGAAGGACAGGGGAGCCATCGGCGCGATCTTGCCGAACATCGCGCCGATGGCGCCGACGACGGCGAGCGTCGCATAGGCGCCCCAGGCCATGAAGTCGCCATGCGCGAAGTTCGAGAAGCGCAGGATCGAATAGGTGAGCGTCACGCCGATGGCGCCGAGGCCGATCATCGAACCTGCCAGCAGTCCGTCGACGACAAATTGCAGGTTCATGCCGCGCTTCCTTTGCCCGAGTGCCGGTCTCTTTCAGGGTTGAGGCGGCGCTGGCCAAGATAGAGTTCGGCGACGACCGGATCGTTCCAGAGCTCGGAGGCGATGCCCTCATGCCGGTCCTTGCCCTCGACCAGCACATAGGCGCGATCGCCGATGGCAAGTGCTGCCTTGGCGTTCTGTTCGACCAGGAGAATGGTGACGCCGGATTTGCGTATACCGGCCAGCATCTCGAACACCATCGACACGAATTTCGGCGACAGGCCGGCCGACGGCTCGTCGAGCACCAGCACCTTGGGATGAACGATCAATGCCCGGGCGATGGCCAGCATCTGCCGCTGTCCGCCCGAGAGATTTCCGGCGGCGGTTCTGCGCTGACGGGCGAGATCGGGAAAGGCCCCATACATTTCCTCGATGCGGGCAGGGGTCTCGCGCGGCATCAGGATGCCGCAGGCAACCTTCAGATTGTCCTCGACCGACATCAAGGGGAAGATGTTTTCGGTCTGCGGCACGAAGGCAAGGCCGAGGCGGACCATGGTGTGGGCGGGCGCCGCGGTGATATCCTTGCCGTCCAGCAGGACCGTGCCGCCGGTGATCGGGACAAGGCCGGCGATCGCCTTGATCAAGGTCGACTTGCCGGCGCCGTTGGGGCCGAGAACGACAACTATCTCACCCTTGTCGACGGTGATTGTGGCGCCCCGCACGATCGGCACGCCTGGCTCGTAGCCGGCTTCGAGATCGCGGACATCGAGAACTGTTTGCCTCATGCCGCGCCTCCGAGATAGGCTTCGATGACGCGTGGATCGCGCGCCACCTCATCGGGGGTGCCTTCGCACAGAAGCTGGCCGCTCGCCATGACCAGCACGCGGTGGCAGAGCCGCGTCACCATGTCGATATTGTGCTCGATCAGCAGGAAAGTAATGCCGCGGGCGTTGATGTCGCGGATGCGATCGATGATGACTTCGAGCAACGTCGCGTTGACGCCGGCCGCCGGCTCGTCGAGCAGGATGATCGCCGGGTCAGCCATCATGACGCGGGCGAGTTCGAGCAGCTTGCGCTGGCCGCCGGAAAGTACACGCGCCGGCTCGCGCGCCAGGCGGGCGAGCGTCACGAGCTCGAGCAGCTCGATGGCTTTCGTCTCGGCCGCTCTTTCTTCGGCGGCGACCCGCCGTGGAGTCAGGAAATTGGCGAGCAGCCTTTCTCCGGCCTGGCCCTGCTCGGCCAGCATGACGTTTTCGATCAGCGTCAGATTGGGCAGCGGCCGGGGGATCTGGAAGGTGCGGCCAAGGCCGCGGCCGATGCGGCGATGGGCTGCCTCTCCCGACACCAGTGTGCCGTTGAGAAGGATGTCGCCACTGGTCGGCAGGATGCTGCCGGCCAGCAGGTCGAACATCGTCGTCTTGCCGGCGCCGTTCGGACCGATGAGGCCGAGTATCTCACCCGACCGGACCTCGAACGAGACATTGTTGACTGCGACAAGGCCGCCGAAGCGCCTGACGACGTTCCTGGCCGTCAGAACCGGCGTAAGGGTGTTCGCCCGCTGTTGTGCGGTTGTGTCACTCATGGAACCTCTGGCCGAAAGCGATCGTCGCCGCCTTCTGGTTTTGATTTGTGATCACACTTGCTTTGATCACGCTATTCGGCTTTAATTTCTTCCGCAAGCCGAAAAACGGGCCGAGACCGGGACTGCCATGCAGAAGGCCGTCATCGAAAAGAACAATGAGGTGATCGCAGCCCAGCTTACGCCGGTCGGCCGCGAGACCGTGCAGGATCGCGTCTATTCGGAGTTGCGCCGGGCCTTGATCGGCGGCCTTTTCGAGCCGAGCCAGGTTTTGACAATCCGCGGCCTCGCCGACGCACTGGTCACCAGCACCATGCCGGTGCGCGAGGCGCTCGGACGGCTGATCACGGAGAAGGCGCTGGAGGCGCTTCCCAACCGTTCCGTGCGCGTGCCGCCGATCACGCTGGAGCGTATCGACGATCTCTTGCGCGCCCGCTCCCTGATCGAGGGCGAAGCGATCGCGCTGGCCGCCACGCGCATGAATCCGCGCCAGATTGCTTCGGTCGAAGCCATGCTCGGCGAGTGGGACGAGATGCGGGCGTTAAAGCACAAAAAGGATATCGACCGCGAGGCGACGCTCAACCAGAGCTTCCACTTCGAGATCTACCGTTGCTGCGGCTCCGCCGTGTTGATCCCGATGATCGAGAGCCTGTGGCTACAATCCGGACCCTGTATCCGCGTCGCCATCTACGCCTTTTCGGATGCCGGCGAGGTCGATACCGCCCACTATCACCGCAGCATTGTCGCAGCGCTTGCAAGGCAGGATGCCAAAGCAGCGCGCGAGGCGCTGGTGGCCGACATCAGCCGGCCCTTCGCTTTCCTGCGCGACAAGCTTCAATCCGCCAATACGAAAGATTGAGGGCATGAGGCTTGCCATCAGCATCGCCGAGCCACGCTCAAAGCTGTCCGTGACGGCGCTTCTGTTGCCTGACAAGGCGCCCGAGAACGCTGCTTTCCTGCTGGCCTATCTCGAGCAGCCGCGCGTCGTTGCCGGCATCCATGCGATGTGGACAGGGCCGGAAATCTCCTGCCCGGTTCCATCAGCGGATATTGAGGGCCAAGCCTATGCCAGGCCGTTGCCGGCGGAGAATGCAACGTTGACGCCGCAGCCGGGCGACATCGTGCTATCCTACGTGCCGCCGCGCATGTGGGGCGGCAGTCCGAATGCGATATTCGACATCGGCCTGTTTTATGGCCAGGGTGCGCGTCTGCTGTTCCCGATCGGCTGGCTTGCCGGAAGCGTGGTCGCGCAGGTGCGTCCCGAGGAGCGCGACCGGTTCGCCGTCGCCTGCGGCGTGATCCGCCGCAACGGCGCTTGCGAAATCACCTTCACGCGGGTGGAGATCTGAATGGCTGAGAGCGACGACAGTTTCGAACTTTTCGACCTTCGCGTCGAGGCGGTTATCCCCGAGGGCAAGCCGATCTATTGCGGCGCCAAATCAGGTGATTATTTCGAGCTCAAGGGCGAGATGCTGTCGATGCCGGCGGGGCAGGGCTTCTCGATCTACTCCATCGCTGCTGTGTTGCCGCTGCTGGCGGCAAAACAGCGCCCGACCCACAGGAACGACTGGATGACGTCGGACGCCGAGATCGCCTGTCCCGATCCCAATTGCGCCAGCCGGCTGAGGATCGTCAGGACGGGCAAGCGCCGGTTCAGCCATGCCGAGACCACGGCGGTACCGCTGCCGAAGGAGAATGACCAGAGATGACCGAAAAGTCCTTCGAGCTCAGCCCCGGCTATACGATCTCGCGCGTCATTCGCGGAGGCTGGCAGCTCGCCGGCGGGCACGGCGCGATCGACCGCCAACAGGCAGTGACCGACCTGATCGCCACGTTCGACGCCGGCATCAGGACCTATGATTGCGCCGATATCTATACCGGTGTCGAGGAACTGATCGGTGCGGCGCGGCTGCGGCTTGCCAATGAGCGCGGCCTTGATGCCGCCGCCAAAATGAAGGTGCACACCAAGCTGGTCCCCGACCTCGAAAGGCTTTCCAACATCAGCCGCGACTATGTCAGAGGCATCGTCGAGCAGTCGCTGCGGCGGCTGAGGACCGAGCGGCTCGATCTGGTCCAGTTCCACTGGTGGGATTATGCGCTGCCTGGCTATGTCGATGCGATCGGCTGGCTCAACGACCTGCGTCTCGAAGGCAAGCTGCGCAATGTCGGCACCACAAATTTCGACGCGCCGCATTTGGCCGAGGTCCTGGCCGCCGGCGTGCCGCTGGTCAGCCAGCAGCTGCAATATTCCGTGCTCGATCAGCGGCCCGCCAACAGCCTTGCAACACTTGCCAGCCAGAATGGCGTCAGTTTCCTCTGCTACGGTTCGGTGGCGGGCGGCTTCCTCAGCGAGAGATGGCTTGATGTCGCCGAGCCGCAGACGCCGCTCGAAAACCGGTCGCTGGTCAAATACAAGCTAATCATCGACGATTTCGGCGGCTGGGATCTTTTCCAGGAACTGCTGGGGGCATTGAAGGCGGTTGCCGACCGCCACGGCGTCGACATCGCCACCATCGCCAGCGCCTGGGTGCTGGAGCAGCCGCAAGTGGCGGCCGTCATCGTCGGCGCCCGCAACCAGGCGCACGCTCTTGCCAATGCCGGGATCATGGACGTCGCGCTCGATGTCGAGGACCGGGCGCGGATCGCCGCAGTGATCGCGCAAAGCAGCGGGCCTCTGGGCGACGTCTATACATTGGAGCGCGACCGCCACGGTCGCCATGGCTCGATTATGCACTACAATTTGAACGCCGGAAGAAAATGAGCTCGGCCATGAACGAGAAGCCCTCTCTGCTTTCACGCGCAAGCGCAGAGATCGTCGATCTGCATCGCTTCTTCGTCGACTGGTTCGACAGGGCGAGCGCCGACAGGGTGGATTTCAGCCGCTTTGAACGCGTCATGGGTGACGGCTTCTGCATGGTCGCGCCGAGCGGGCAGGTCCTCGATCGTAAGGCGGTGCTCGATCATATCAAGGCAAGCCGCGCCACCTGTGACGGCGATTTCGCCATCTCGATCGAGGATATCCGGGCCGGCTGGCAGGCCGGCGACACGATCGTCATCAGCTACGTCGAGGCACAGCAGCGCGCCGGCAAGCACAGCCGTCGACGCTCGAGCGCCGTTTTCACGACCAGTTCATCGGCGCCCAACGGCGTTGAATGGCGGCATCTGCATGAAACCTGGCTGCAGATGCCGGAAGGCTGAACAGGCTCAAGATATGAATTGAACCAGAGTCGTGTGACGAAAGGGGAGCAACAATGACAAAGACGATACTTCTGATCACCACCGCGCTAGCTCTGCTGACGGCAGCAGGTGCAGCGCAAGCCGCCGATTGCAAGATCACCGTTGGCCTCGTCATGGAACTGACTGGCCCGGCCGGCGAATACGGCCAAGCCGGCGCCAAGTCGGTCGAGATGGCCTTCCGCGATATCAACGCCGCCGGCGGCGTTCGCGGTTGCGATCTCGCGACCGACACGCGCGACAGCCAGAGCCAGGGCAACATTGCGGTCGACGCCGCGACCCAGCTCGTGCAGGTCAAGAAGGTGCCGGTGATCATCGGCGGCATCATCTCCTCGGTGTCGATCCCGATCCTGACCTCGGTCACCGCTCCGGCCAAGATCGTCCAGGTGTCGCCCGCTTCCTCGTCGCCGACGCTGACGGCGCTCGGGCGCGATGGCAAGACCAACGGCATCTTCTTCCGTACCATCACCTCGGATGCGCTGCAGGGCGTCGCCGCCGCCAAATATGCCATAGACAAGGGCTTCAAGAAGCTGTCGGTCATCCACGTCAACAACGACTTCGGCGTCAACATGGTGGCCGAATTCTCGCGCGCCTATAAGGCGCTCGGCGGCACCATCGTCTCCGACACGCCTTACAATGAAAAGCAGTCGAGCTATGCCTCGGAAGTGACCGCGGCGATATCAGGCGAGCCGGACGGGCTTTATCTCGTCAGCACGCCTGTCGACGGCGCAACCATCGCCCGCACCTGGATTTCGCAAGGCGGCGTCCAGAAATTTCTGCTCAATGACGGCATGAACAGCCCGGACTTCATCGAATCCGTCGGCGCCGATTACCTGAAGGACGCCTATGGCACTTCGTCGGGCACCAGCCCGACCGCATCGACCGAATATTTCACCAAGAACTACAAGGAGTTTTCCGGTATCGAACCATCGAACCCGGCAGCCGACCGGTCCTATGATGCCGGCGCCATCGTCGGGTTGGCCATAGCCATTGCTGGTTCCGAGGATCCGGCCAAGATCAAGGACGCGATCTACAAGGCGGTCGATCCGGCCGGCACGCCGATCTATGCCGGCAAGGACGAGTTCGCCAAGGCGCTCGGCCTGATCAAGGATGGCAAGCCGATCCGCTACGAAGGCGTCATCGGCCCGGTCGCATTCGACAAGTACGGCGACATCACCGGCCCGTTTCGCCTCTGGAAGATCGTCGACGGAAAGGTGACGACCGACGGCGAGATGACCACGGATGACGTCAACGCCCTGCAGGCGAAGCTTCAGTAAGGCGCCTATGTATTGTCCGGCATCATTTCACTAGAGCGGGATGAGATTAGTTTCGGTCATAGCCGGAGTTTTTGAAGTAGTGTGAGCACTCGGCGGATGTGATGCGGTTGA
>NZ_NPKH01000015.1 GCF_002284535.1 Mesorhizobium wenxiniae
CGACGTCTTGCCATGATCGACATGGCCAATCGTGCCGATGTTCACATGAGGCTTTGTACGCTCGAATTTACCTTTTGCCATAGTCTCTTTCCTTGGACGGCCTGGACCTTCAGTTCAGTCGAATGCGGGGCGCTTAGCGACAACGGCCGAAAAACACAAGTGCCTTGTGGCCGGGGGCTTTCTCACCCGGTCTGAACCCATGATCCGGTTTTCGGGGATGTGGCGCGGATATAGGAACGAACAAGAAGGAATGGAATGGCCGAAGATAGGTTCCGCAGGTATCCGCATTCAACGGGTGGATATCGCCGCTTCGGCCTGTTCGCCGTGCCGGATTTACAGCCGGATCTGGCCCATTGCCGGTGTGGCGCCGGTCTGATTTCCTGATCCGATGCAATTCATTCCGATCGCCATCCGCGGCCCGCTGTTCATGATCCTCTCGACCGGGTCCTATGTCGTCAACGACACCATGATGAAGCTGGCGACGGTGGGGCTGCCACCCTATGAGGTGTTGTTTCTGCGCGGGGCGGCGGCAACGCTGTGGGGCATCCCGTTGCTGCTTTCGTTAGGTTACGCCAAGCAGATCCCGCTGATCCTCGACAGGAGAGTGTTACAGAGAAACCTGCTCGAGCTGGCGGCAATCCTTTGCTACGTCGTGGCGCTCGCCAACATGCAGATCGCCGATTCGACCGCCTTGGGGCAGATCACTCCCCTGCTCATGCTGATTGGCTCCTCTATCCTGTTCCGGGAACGCATCGGGGGCTGCGCACGGCGCTCATCGGGCTTGGTTTCATCGGAGCGGTGATGGTGACGCAGCCGACCATGCAGGGTATCTCGGTCTACGCCTTGCTGGCGCTCGGCAACGCGGCTTTCGCCGCCGCGCGCGATCTCGCCGGACGACGGGTTGCCGCCGATGTGCCTGGAATGATCGTCGCAATTTCCGCAGTGGTGGTGGTGCTGGTCGGCTCAGGCGCTGCGCATCTGATGTCCGAGCGTTGGGTGATGCCCGAGACGCATCATTTGCTGCTGATGGCCGGGGCCGGCTTGTTCCTGATCTTCGGCCACTTCTTCATCTTCATGGCCTATCGCGTCGGGCCGACCGGCGTGGTGGCGCCGTTCTATTACTGCTTCACCGTCTGGGCGGTCATTTCGGGTCTGGTGGTGTTCCAGCAATTGCCGAACGCGCTGGCGATCGGCGGCATCCTGCTGGTGGTGGCCAGCGGGCTGACCATCGTGTCGCTCGACGAGCGCAGGCGCCGTCTGACCGTGGTGGCCTAGGCCTCGAAACTGCACCAGGAACGGTCGGCTGAGTGGAGAAACCCGTGACAAGTCAAGAGAATGAAAGCAGCCTGAACGTAAGCAAACAGAATGCCAGCAACCGCATGCTTGCCGGAAAATGCCTGTGCGGCGCAGTGCAATACGCGGTGGCCGACGAGTTCATCTACGCCGCCAACTGCCACTGCTCGAACTGCCGGCGCACCACCGGTTCAGCATTCAAGCCGTTTGCCGGCATCCAGCGTGAGAGACTGAACCTGACCAAAGGCGAGGACAACCTCCTGACCTTTGGCGACGAGGCCGGCCATGACAGGCACTGCAAGACCTGCGGCTCATTGCTCTATTCGGTCGTCCGCGACGGCGCCTTCGTGCACGTCGCCATGGGAACCCTCGTCGACGAGCCGACCATCCGTCCGACGCAGCACATCTTTGTCGGCTCCAAGGCGAAGTGGTCCACAATCACCGATGACCTGCCCCAATATGGAGAGCATGTCGCCGAAGGTGCTGAATAAGAACCTGGCGATGTGGCTGCCGTCAGGCAGGCTGCCGAAGCGACAGCTCTGCCTGGCTTCTAATTTCTAAAGAGCCCGGTTCCCGGTGAACTGGTGATAGGCCCACAGAACGACCACCGATCCCAGCACGGCGACGATCAGGCTGTAGATGTTGAGGCCGGTAACGCCTGACGCGCCGAAGGCGCTGAAGATCAGGCCGCCGACAACAGCGCCGACAATCCCGAGTACGATATCAAGAACAAGGCCCTGCCCGCTCTTGTTGACGATCTTGCTGCCTATAAAGCCGGCGATGGCGCCAAGGATGATCCAGCTTAATAGTGACATTTTCCTCTCCATTCCCCGCAACCGATTACTTCCACAT
Organism: Mesorhizobium wenxiniae; assembly: GCF_002284535.1. Taxonomy (GTDB): domain Bacteria; phylum Pseudomonadota; class Alphaproteobacteria; order Rhizobiales; family Rhizobiaceae; genus Mesorhizobium; species Mesorhizobium wenxiniae. The sequence continues at coordinate 2,146 of NZ_NPKH01000015.1, forward strand.
TATTAAGCAAAGCTCAAGACAACTTGAATTTCATGATTACAGAAAGCTCAACCAGCTTGAAATTCGGCCGGATGCGTCATTGTGGAGATGGAACGGCAGGCCAACGACCCGGGCAATGCGCTGGACCCACAGATCATTCGCGAGATCGCGCAAAGGACAGGGCTGAACGAGCAGGACTTGCTCAAGCAACTATCCGCGGCTTTGCCGGGCCCGTCGTCGATCAGTTGCGCCGAACGGACAGGTGCCGCAACAGCATCAGATCGCTTCCGCGTTCAACAGCCAGCGAGTTGGAGCCCTGCGCGTCCACCGGGCGCGCAATGCTCTAGCACCTTGAGTTCTGGCACTTTGATCTTGCGTGTGGAAATCTGGAGCGGGTAGCGGGAATCGAACCCGCATATTCAGCTTGGAAGGCTGCTGCTCTACCACTGAGCTATACCCGCGCCTTTCGCCCGAAAACCGCTATGCACTTTTCGGTCCGATGCTTTGCGTTTCAGGGCTTCCGGGCCGGCAGTGGTGGAGAGGGTTGGATTTGAACCAACGTAGGCATAGCCAACGGATTTACAGTCCGTCCCCTTTAACCACTCGGGCACCTCTCCAGTCTGCCGCCGGAGCCATGCAACGAGGCATCGACGCGTCGCGACCGCGTGAGCAGCCCTTCGCGAAGCGCCTTATGGCGGCAGCGCCCAAAACTGTCAACCGCAACGTCCCGGCAAAACGCGTTGAATTTCCGGACGGCCCGCCGAGGAGGGTATCCGGCTGTATCCATAGACACACGACACAGCTATAGAACCGGCCATGAGCAACGACAACAAGCCCAAAACGCCAAAAGACACCCACTACGCCAAACTGCGCCGAGCGCATCGCGACGAGAAGAGCGGTGGCGCGCCGGCGTTCAGGCCGCGCCAGCCGGTGCCGCCAGGAGAGACAGCAGCGGACGGCCTGGTGCGGCTTTACGGCCTGCACACGGTGCGAGCAGCGCTCGACAACCCGCGCCGGCGGATCAAGAAGATGCTGGTAACGCGCAACGCCGCCGAGCGGCTGGCGATCGCCGACCTCGCCGCCCTGCCCTTCAAGACGGAACTGGTCGAGCCAAAATACATCGACAAAGTCACCGGCTCCGACGCCGTCCATCAAGGCGTGCTGATCGAGGCCGAGCCGCTAAAACCCAAGCGGCTCGATGCGCTCGGCGATACGACGCTGGTGCTGGTGCTCGACCAGGTCACCGACCCGCACAATGTCGGTGCGATCCTGCGCTCGGCGGTCGCGTTCGGCGCCGGCGCGCTGATCACCACGGCGCGCCACAGCCCGCATGAATCCGGCGTGCTGGCGAAATCGGCCTCCGGAGCACTGGAGCATATCGATCAGATCGAGGTGAAAAACCTCGCGGACGCGATCGGGCAATTGCACGAGGCCGGGTTCCAGACCGTCGGCCTCGATTCGGACGGACCGGCGGAACTCGAAAAGAGTTTTTCGGGAGAAAAGATCGCGCTGGTGCTGGGCGCCGAGGGCAAAGGCCTGCGCCAGAAGACCCGCGAAACGGTGACGACGCTCGCCCGCCTCGACATGCCCGGCGCCATCCGCTCGCTCAACGTGTCGAACGCCGCGGCGGTGAGCCTTTATGCAGCGAGGAAATTTCTAGGGCAGTAGGGGAATAGGGCAGTGAGGGAGTAGCGAAGTGCAGTTTGTCGGATGCCGTGAATTTTGACCTCCCCCTACTGCCCTACTCCCCTAGCCCATGTCCCGCCATCCGCTCCAGCGCTCTGACCAGCGCCGAGTGATCCTCCTTGGCGCCGCCATTGGCCGCGCAGGAGTTGAACAATTGCTGCGTCGTCGAGGTGTTGGGCAGCGAAACGCCGAGCGCTTTGGCCCCTTCCAGCGCCAGGTTAAGATCCTTCTGGTGCAGTTCGATGCGAAACCCCGGCGAAAAGCTGCGCTTGATCATGCGCTCGCCATGCACTTCGAGGATGCGCGAGGCGGCGAGCCCGCCCATCAGCGCCTGACGCACCTTGGCCGGGTCGGCCCCGGCTTTCGATGAAAAAACAAGCGCTTCGGCGACCGCTTCAATGGTCAACGCAACGACGATCTGGTTGGCGACCTTGGTGATCTGGCCGACGCCATTGGGGCCGACCAGCGTGATGTTCTTGCCCATCTTTTCGAACACCGGCCTGGCGCGCTCGAAGGCCTTTTCCTCGCCGCCGACCATAATGGTCAGCGACGCGGCCTTGGCGCCGACCTCGCCGCCCGACACCGGCGCATCGAGATAGTCGCACCCGAAGTCGTTAATCTTTTTGGCAAAAGCCTTGGTCTCGATCGGCGAAATCGAGCTCATGTCGATGACCAGCTTGCCTTCGGTCAGGCCGGCAGCGACGCCGTTGTCGCCGAACAGCACATCGGCCACCTCAGGCGTGTCGGGAACCATGGTGACGATGATATCGGCCGTTTTCGCAACGGCGTTGTGGCCGGAGACGGTCTTCAGACCCTTGTCGACGAGATCGGCCGGCGGTTTCGAGCGGTGATCGCTGGCGACGACGATGTAGCCCGCGTCGAGCAGATGCCCAGCCATCGGCGCCCCCATGATGCCGAGGCCAATGAAACCGATGGTGTCCATTGTTGTTCTCCGTTTCAATAATCCCCGGCCTGCCCTACGCCAATCCCCGGCCTGCCCTACGCCGCCGCACTGCCCTGCCCTGCAAATTTCCTGAACCAGCCCAGTCCGGCTTCCGTGCCGGCCTTCGGCTTGTATTCCGCCCCGACCCAGCCGGAATAGCCGATACTGTCGATGTGGTTGTACAGAAAATGAAAATTGATCTCGCCCGTCCCCGGCTCATGACGGCCGGGATTGTCCGCAAGCTGGATATGCGCAATGCGGTCGAGGTTTGCCTCAATGGTGCGGGCGAGATCCCCCTCCATGATCTGCATGTGGTAGATGTCGTATTGCAGGAACAGGTTCTTCGAGCCGACGCGGTCGATGAGCGCCAGAGCCTGATCCGAATAGTTCAGGAAGAAGCCGGCAATATCGAGCGTGTTGATCGGCTCGATCAACAGCCTGATGCCGGCCTGCTCCAGCTTCTCCGCCGCGAACGCCAGGTTTTCGGCGAAGACGTCTTCCAGCACACTCCGGTCGAGGCCCTGCGGCGCAATGCCGGCGAGGCAGTTAACCTGTTCGCAGCCCAGCGCATGCGCATAGGTGATCGCCTTGGCGACGCCTTGCCGGAACTCGGGAACGCGATCCGGCAACACGGCGATGCCGCGCTCGCCCTTGCCCCAATCGCCGGCTGGCAGGTTGAACAGCACCTGCGTCAGGCCGTTCTTCTTCAACCTCGCCGCAACCACCTCCGGCGCATGGTCGTAAGGCCCGATATATTCGACACCCCTAAAGCCGGCGTGGGCGGCGGCTTCGAAGCGGCCAAGAAACTCGTGCTCGCCAAAGAGGATCGAAAGATTGGCTGAAAAACGCGGCATTCTTTTTTCTCCGTAGAGTCTAATCAAGCATGACGATCGCCGTGGGGGCATCCTCGTGGCTCTCGGCAAGCTCCTCGAATTCGGTGATCTTGTCGATTTCGGTGCCCATCGAAATGTTGGTGACGCGTTCGAGGATAAATTCGAGCACGACGGGAACCTGGTGCTCCTTGATCAGGCGCTGCGCCTGCTTGAAGGCGCCGGCGAATTCCTCCGGCCTGCGCACCCGGACCGCCTTGCAGCCCATCGCCTCGGCGACGGCGACATGGTCGACGCCGTAGCCAGCCTCAGGGTCGTCCTTCCGGTTGACGTTCTCGAAGGCGAGGCTGACCTCGAAATCCATCGAAAAGCCGCGCTGCGCCTGACGGATCAGGCCGAGATAGGCATTGTTCACCACGACGTGGATATAGGGCAATCTGTGCTGCGCGCCGGCCGCCAGCTCCTCGATCATGAACTGGAAATCATAGTCGCCGGACAGCGCCACTATATTGCGGTGCGGATCGGCGGCGCGAACGCCGAGTGCTGCCGGCAGCGTCCAGCCGAGCGGGCCGGCCTGGCCGCAATTGATCCAGTTGCGCGGCTTGTAGACATGCAGGAACTGCGCGCCGGCGATCTGCGAAAGCCCGATCGTGGTGACATAGGTGGTGTCGCGGCCAAATGCTTTGTTCATCTCCTCATAGACACGCTGCGGTTTCAGCGGCACCTGGTCGAAATGCGTCTTGCGCTTCATCGTCTTCTTGCGGGCAAGGCATTCCCTGGCCCAGCCCGACCAGTCGCGCAATTTTCCCGCCGTCCTCCACTCGGTGGCGACGTCGAGCAGCATTTTGAGCGCCGCACCGGCATCCGACACTACACCGAGGTCCGGCGCGAAGACGCGGCCGATCTGAGTGGGCTCGATGTCGACGTGGATGAATTTTTTGCCCCTGGTGTAGACGTCGACCGAGCCGGTGTGGCGGTTGGCCCAGCGATTGCCGATGCCGAAGACGAAATCAGCCTCGAGCATCGTCGCATTGCCGTAGCGATGCGATGTCTGCAGCCCGCACATGCCGGCCATCAGCCGGTGGTCGTCGGGGATCGCGCCCCAGCCCATCAGCGTCGGGATCACAGGCACGCCAGCAACTTCGGCGAACTCGATCAGCAGGTCCGAAGCATCGGCGTTGATGATGCCGCCGCCGGCGACGATGACAGGCTTTTCCGCCGCGTTGAGCATCGCCAAGGCTTTCTCGGCCTGGCCGCGCGACATGGCCGGCTTGAACGGCACCAGCGGCTCATAGGCATCGATGTCGAACTCGATCTCGGCCAGTTGCACGTCGACCGGCAGATCGACGAGGACCGGACCGGGCCGCGACGAGCGCATCAAGTGGAACGCCTTCTGCAGCGCCATCGGCACCAGATAGGGTTCCATGACGGTGACCGCCCATTTGGCGACAGGCGCGGCGATGGCGGCGATGTCGACGGCCTGGAAATCCTCCTTGTTGAGACGCGCGCGCGGCGCCTGGCCGGTGATACAGAGGATCGGGATGGAATCGGCCGCGGCCGAATAGAGCCCGGTGATCATGTCTGTACCGGCCGGACCCGAAGTGGCGACGCACAGGCCGATATTGCCTGATTTAGCGCGGGTATAGCCTTCGGCCATGTGCGAGGCCGCCTCGACATGGCGCGCCAGGATGTGGCGGATGGTGCTCCTCGCCTTCAGCGCCGAATAAAACGGGTTGATCGCCGCGCCCGGCACCCCGAAGGCGCAGGAGATGCCTTCCTTTTCGAGAACGAGAACCGCTGCGTCGACCGCGCGCATCCTTGCCATGTCCGCCTCCACGGAATTGTTGATGGCCGAGAATGCCAGTGCGCCGACTATTTTTCAATTTTTTCAAAATATTTTTTCATTTCTAAGAAGTGACGGCTAGCCATTGATTTCGTTCAACGATCCGTTTTCCACAGGTTCGGCTTGGCAGATCAGTGGAAAACTTTTTCATTGCGTATTCGACGCGAGATCGGCAAGAATGCCCCATGGAAACCACCGAAAAACGCCAGCGCGGACGTCCGCGTGCCTTCCACGGTCCGTCCGACGCCGCTTCGGTGCAGTCGCTCGACCGGGCGCTGCGCATTCTGGGCATCGTCGCCGAAGGCAGCGGGCTGTCGCTGAGCGAGATCGCCGCGCAGAGCGACCTTGCGGCATCCACCGCCTACCGCATGCTGATGACGCTGGAAAACCACGGCATGGTCGAGTTCGACAGCACCGACCAGCTGTGGTCCATCGGCGTCGGGACTTATCGCATGGGTGCGGCGTTCCTGCGCCGCCGCAAGCTGGTCGATCGCGCCCGTATCGTCATGCAGGAACTGATGGAGAAGACCGGCGAGACCGCCAATCTCGGCGTCGCCGAGGACGATTGCGTGGTCTTCGTCAGCCAGGTCGAGACGCATCAGGCGATCCGCGCCTTCTTTCGGCCGGGCACGCGCAGTTCCTTCCATGCGTCGGGCATCGGCAAGGCGGTGCTGGCGCATCTCGAGCCGGAACGCGTCGGCGCCATCCTGCGCCGGGCCGGGTTGGAGCGCTTCACCGAAAACACCCTGTCCGACATCTCGGCGCTGGCCCGCGATCTGGTGGTCATCAAGCTGCGCGGCTGGTCGGTCGACGACGAGGAGCGGCACCCCGGCATGCGTTGCGTGGCCGCCGCCATCTTCAACGAGTTCGGCGAGCCGATCGGCGGCGTATCGGTTTCGGGACCGACGGTGCGGGTGACGCCGGAGCGGCTCGCCGAGATCGGCCCGCTGGTGCATGAAGCCGCCGCCGACATCACCAGGATGATCGGCGGCCTGCCGAATCCGTCAGCGCTAGGCGCTGGCAACGGACCGGGGTCACTCTTCAATACAGGCAGTGTGCGTTCGCCTTGACAGCCGCCCAGCAACGGCCAAGTTTGCGTCCACCCTTAGCAAGCCGACGCCCGAAAGACGCATGACCCTCCAGTCCGTCAAAGCCTTCTTCGCCGAACATGCCCCCGACGTCGAGGTGATCGAAACGCCGACAAGCTCGGCGACTGTCTCGCTGGCGGCCGAAACGCATGGCGTCGAGCCGGGGCAGATCGCCAAGACCATCTGCCTGCGCGTCGGCGATCGGGTGATGCTGGTCGTTGCCCGCGGCGACGCGCGCATTGACAACCGTAAATCGCGCGATGTATTCGGCGGCAAGCCGCGCATGCTCGATGCCGACCAGGTGGCCGATATCACCGGCCATCCCGTTGGCGGCGTCTGCCCCTTCGGCCTCGCCTCGCCGCTGCCGGTCTATTGCGACGTATCGCTGCGCGTCTACGACCAGGTCGTGCCGGCGGCCGGCGCAATCAATGCGGCGGTGAAAATAGGCGTCGAGCGCATGGCAGCGCTGACTGGCGCCGAATGGTGCGACATCTGTCAGGATGGCCAGGGCTAAGCTTGGCAGCGCTCTTGGCCGACATCTCGAAGACATCGAGCAGGATTGCCAGCCCGACACCACAGGCGGTCAGGATGAGGCCGACCATAAGATACAATTGGCGCGTTCGTAGACTTGCCGCAACGAACTCATGTCGAGCAGCAGGACAGCGCCCGGGCGATGCCGACCAGGATTGGCACCTAGGCAAGTGGTGGATTTGCCGCGCTATCGGGTTGGCGGCCCAACGCGTGATTAACGCCAGCGAGAAAGCCAGGAGGATGTCGACGGTGGTGACCGTGGCCGCTACGGAAAACCTTCCGATCAGTTCCCTTGTCAGGGTCGTGCTGTCCACGTCTTCCTCCCCTCCAGATTCCCAAACCTGATTCAAAGCTGTCTCTAACAGGGCCGCTGGCGCGAGGCGATTCACCGATGCGGAATGGCGGATCATCGAGCCGTTCTTACCGAAAGAACGTGGTCGCAAATCACGTCCCTCTCCCGAAATCGACGATTTCTAAGCGTAATAAGCAATCGTCATTGACTACCAAGGCGGATGTGCTTCATCTGCGGATCATCCATTTGATCAGTGAGAGATATTGTGCCCAGAGCGATCTTATCCGCGTTCGTTTTGTTCTGGCTGTTACCTGAACTGCCTGCGGCTTCGGAACTCGAAAAGCCGTCGAACATACCTCCCACACAGCATGTCTTTGAGCGGTTATTGCCAAGTTCCGCGCTCCACGTTGGAATGCACGTGGAAGAGCTGGAGGACGCTATCAGATCCCGCTATTCCGATTGGGAGCGTTCTGAAAGAAAAAGACCGCTCAACAATCGCAAGGGAATAACGCTCTCACCGGAGGCTCAGTCTGCATACTTGCAAACTATCTCCATATCCCACGAAGACGAAGCTCAGAAACTGACCTTCAAATATAACTTCGTCTTGACCTCACCGCTCACTGGCAGTCGTATCTATTCGATAGTCTACAGGGTCGAGGCAGATACGTCCGCCCTAATATCAGTTGGTGATTGGGCAATGCATTGCATTCCAGATGGGGCAACGAACATGGTGGGATACGATCAGATGCCCGCGCACGCGCAACATATTTCTTTGATGCGGAATGGCGCTTGATTGAAGATGCTGGAAACAAATGCGCCCCGATATACCCGGCATTTTATCGCCTAGACGAAAAAACCATCGATGAAGTAACTGCGGTGTCAAACGTTCTGGACGCAACAGGATGCGCCTTCAGTCGAGACAGTGCGTTAGCGATCAACAAAGGCGCAGCCGTTCAATCGATCTTCTACACGGTCGACTTCAGGCTTCAGGTAAATGACGTTTTGAAGCGAGTAGCATTTGGACTTCAGTAAGGTCGAACGGACTTTGTCAACAGCCCTAAGCTGTTGGGAATTTTCCAAATTCCTCGGTGGAACCGGTTGCCGGCGTTGAGTTCAAACTTGCAACCTAGACAGACAAAGGCCAGTGGGGTGCCCCTTTCTAGTCTTCTGACCCATTCCCCTCCTCTCAAAGCCGGCAGCGGTGACGGTAGCCGTCGTAGCCGACATGGGTGTCCGCGTAAGGATCGCAACTCTGATAGCCGTTGAGGCAGCGCCGGACGTGCCATGAGCCGCCGTTCTCGTCGATGTAGACGGTGCGCGGCTGGGCGAGCGCGCTGCCGAGCAGGAAGCCGCCGACGCCGGCGGCGATGCCGATGCCAAGGTGCTTGTTGTGATGGTGCTTGTGATGGGCGGCCGAAGGCTGAACGATGCCGGCCAGCATGGCGGCGGCGACAGTGAGGGCGAAGAGGCCGGAAACGATGGTGCGCTTGAACATGATGATCTCTTTGCTGCGTTGTGAGAGAGGCGATCCATCCGCCTCTTGACGATCAGTCGTTGCAGCAAGGAAAAAGGTTCGATGATTTTTTGGATTTTTCGAAAGCGCAAAAGCGGCCGGTCTGAACATTGCAGTCAGGCGCGCAATTGCGACCGGCAAAGAGCGCCGGTCGATAGTCCGCCGGCGAGGGCCTCAGCCCATGCCGGTGATATGGCGCAGCCAGAAGGCGAGCGCGATGAAGCCGATGATAGTGGTGACGCCGGTCCAGTCGACATTGGCGCTCTTCAGCTCCTTGATGAGCTTCACCAGGAGAATCCAGGCCACGACGACGACCAGGGCAATGACGACAAGTCTGATCATGCGAACCCTCGCCTATGCGATTGTACCCTCGATCAATATAGGAGGCGAATTGGCCGTTTTCAGGATGCCCGCGCCGGAAGCTCCGGCGCGCACTCACGGGCAAAACAGAGTTTTGTCTTTACTGGCGCAACAAATATGCTAACCGGAGCGCCGTGCCCTTGTAGCTCAGCTGGTAGAGCAGCGGTTTTGTAAACCGAAGGTCGGCGGTTCGATTCCGTCCGGGGGCACCAGCAAAATCAATGACTTAAGCCGGTATTGGC
>NZ_NPKH01000038.1 GCF_002284535.1 Mesorhizobium wenxiniae
TCCGCACCTGCGCAGGTGCCCTCGGGTGAAGGGTGATCATCGCCGAACATTGGGGCAATTGAGAGCACGAGAGAGACGGGGCTTCTGACAGGATCGTCAGCAAGGAAAACATCAGCCGCATGTCCGTGCTCGGGCGGGCCGAGCCGATCCTCACCACAGGAGGACGAGCCGTGGCGGATTATAGAGAAGCATTTGTCGGAATCGATGTTGCGAAGCTGAAGAACGCTTTTGCAATTGCGGAGGCAGGCCGGGAAGGAGAGGTTCGGTTCTTCGGTGAGGTCGACGCGTCGGTGACCAGCATGCGGCGGGTCATAGGCCGGATCGCCAGCCGCTTTGATTACGTGCATTTCTGCATTGAGGCTGGGCCGACCGGGTACGGCCTTTATCGCCTGATCCGGTCGCTCGGGCACGAGTGCACGGTGGTTGCACCATCATTGATACCGAGGAAGCCCGGCGATCGGGTGAAGACGAACCGTCGAGACGCCATTTCCCTTGCCCGGCTATTGCGCGCCGGCGAGCTGACCGCGGTGTGGGTACCCGATGAAGGGCACGAGTCCATACGGGATCTTGTTCGCGCGCGGGCGGCCGCGGTCGAGACGCTGCGGGTCCATCGCCAGCAGGTGAGCGCATTCATGCTCAAGCACGGCCGTAGCTATCCGCGAAAGAAGAGCTGGACGATGCGCTATCTACGCTGGCTTCAGGAACAAAGGTTCGATCATCCCGCGCATCAGATCGCACTCCAGGAGATGGTCGAGGCGGTGCGCGTGTCGAAAGAGCGGGTCGAGCGGCTGGAGCGTGTGATCGAAGAGTTCGTCCCGGCCTGGTCGCTGGCACCGATCGTGTGGGCGCTTCAGACATTGCGTGGGGTAGACCTGATTGTCGCCGTGACGTTCGTCACCGAAGTCGGCGACGCCAGCCGGTTCGAAAGCCCACGCCAGCTCATGGGATATCTCGGTCTGGTTCCCGGCGAGCGCTCAACCGGGGAGACAGTCCGGCGCGGCGGCATCACAAAGGCAGGCAACGGTCGGGTTCGCCACATGTTGGTCGAGAGCGCCTGGACCTATCGACATCCGCCCAAGGTCGGGAAGGCGAAGCTATACCGATTGGAGCAGGCATCACCGAAGGTGTGCGAGATCGCCTGGAAGGCGCAGTCCCGGCTGACAGCCCGCTACCGCATGCTGAGCGCTCGGGGCAAACGGACAACGGTCGTCTGCACCGCGATCGCCCGTGAACTGGTCGGCTTCATGTGGGCAGTCGCAAGGGAGGCGCGCGTCACCTGATCGCTCGCCGCGACGGCGCACATATCGCGCATGGGCGGAGGCGGGACCACGGCAGGGGAATGCCCGTCAGACGCTTTGTGGCCGGCGAACCGCCGACGCCCGCAGTAAGATAGGAACAGCCCCGGACGCACAATCGGGAATGCGGTAGTTAACCCGCGCATCAGAGCTTGATCAACGACGTCCTTCAGTTCCGCCTCCACCCATGCGCGATCCTCAGAATGAGCAGCCGTCCTCGGATCGGGCGACCTCCTGCGTTCCAAACCTTGACAGCGGACATCAGAGCGCTGTTCTCAGGCCACGGCCTTGAGCTCCGGCGGCGTCATGTAGCCCACGGGAGGAGATCGTTGATCTGGCTGTTGGGGTGGCCGCTGACGATCCTGGTGAGCACGTCTGCCAGATAGCCGAGTGGCTCGACGCCGTTGAGTTTGCAGGTTTCGACCAACGATGCGACGACGGCCCAGTGTTCGGCGCCGCCATCCGATCCTGCGAAGAGTGCGTTCTTCCGGTTGAGCGCGATCGGGCGGATCGAGCGTTCGACGGTGTTGCTGTCGATCTCGATGCGGCCGTCATCAAGGAAGCGCGACAGGCCATCCCAGCGCGAGAGCGCGTAGCGGATCGCCTCGGCGAGTTTTGTCTTCTGGCTGATCAGCCCGAGTTTCTCGCGCAGCCACGGTTCGAGATCGGCGACGATCGAGAGGCTCTTTTCCTGACGCACGGCGCGGCGCTGCTCGGCCGATCGTCCACGAATGTCGTCTTCGATCCTGTAGAGTTCAGCGATCCGTCTCAGCGCCTCGCTGGCGATCGGCGCGGGACCGGCCGCGGCGAGTTCGTAGAAGCGCCGGCGCACATGCGCCCAGCAGAAGGCGAGCGTGACGCCGCTCTTGTCGGCGAGCACGCGATAGCCGCCATAGCCATCGACCTGGAGGATACCGGTGAAGCCCGCGAGATGGGCAATCGGTCGCTCGGCCTTTCGGTCCGGCGCATAGACATAGGCGACGCCCGGTGGGTCGGCTCCATGCCATGGCCGGTCATCGCGGGCATAAGCCCAGAGCTGCCCGGTCTTGGTCTTGCCGCGGCCGGGATCGAGCACCGGCGCGGTTGTCTCGTCGGCGAAGAGTTTTGGCGAGGACTTCAGCTTGCCAAGCAGCCGCTCGTGCACCGGACGCAGATGCCAGGCGGCGCGGCCGACCCAGTCGGCGAGCGTAGAGCGATCCAGATTGATGCCTTGCCGAGCATAGATCTAGCGCCTGACGGTAGAGCGGCAAGTGATCGGCATATTTGGAGACCAGAACCTGCGCGACCGTCGCTTCGGTCGGCAGGCCGCCTTCGATCAGCCTTGCGGGCGCCGGAGCTTGCACGACAACGTCCTCGCAGGCGCGACAGGCATATTTGGGCCGGCGCACCACGATCACGCGCAGCTGCGCCGGAACGATGTCGAGCCGCTCGCTCACGTCCTCGCCGATCCGGTGCAGGGGACAGACGTGATCGTCGATGTCGACGATCGTTTCGATGCGAGGAAGATGCGCCGGCAGCGCGCCACGGTTCGCTCGGCGCTTTCCTGCGCGCTCAATGCGTTCGCGCGGGTCGGCACGTTCGGTCGCCTCCTCGCCGGCGGCCTCGATCTGCTCGGCTTCTTCCAGACCCAGCAGCAACTGGTCTTCCGGCAGGCTCTCGGCGCGGCGGCCGAAGCGGTGACGCTGCAATTCCCGGATGATCTGGATCAGCCGCGCATTCTCGACGTCGCGCGCCAAGACCATCGCCTTCAGCGCATCCGGATCGTCGGGAAGCTGGTCCGCCGTCATCGCCATGAGCGGATCAGACCATATTCGCCGGCACCGGGCGACAGAGGAATCCGGACTGATTCACTTGGTCGCGGATCAGCCCGCCTGCGCCGGAACGCGCGTCTGGCGAGCTTCATGGACCGTCGCCAGTCGAGACCTTCGAGCAGTGCCGACAGCTGCGCGGCCGTCAGCTGCATGATCCCGTCCTGCACCTTCGGCCAGCGGAACTCGCCGTCCTCAAGGCGCTTTGGCGTAAAGGCAGACTCCTGTGCCGTCCCAGAAGATCAGCTTGATCCGGTCCGTCCGCTTCGCACGGAACACGTAGATCGCGCCGCTGAACGGTTATGTGGCGCGCCACATAACCGCATTTATGCGTCGGGCGAGATTATGTGGCGGAGCCGCCCTGACGCCCGGCAGGGCCGGCCAAACCCAGCTTGCCTCCGCCACATAATATTTCATGCCTCTCTCATGGGGCGCGGGATTCCCCTGCGCCACAATGCCGGAGGGGCAGAATGCTCGAGTTCTATTTTTCGTATTGTGGGGTGCTCAAGCGCCTGCGCAGCGGCGCACTCGGTGGCGAGATGGATCGCCTCGCGAAGCATTTTTTCACGCTTGGTTATAGGCGAGCGACCGCCAAGATTTACCTGAGCCGGATTGCGCGCTTTAGCCAGTTTGCCGCGACGCGCTGTGATCCGATGCCGATCCATCAGGATGTCGTCGATAGCTATTTGTGCACGTTTACGACGGATTCTCCACGCATTGGAGCAGTGTCGGCGCTGGGACACGCACTGCGAGTGGCTCCGGAGCGATTCATTGCCTCCGTTCCCAGTGTAGATGCTGACCCGGATGCTCCGCTTCTGGCTTCCTTTTCGGACCATCTGGGCAGGGTGCGGGGCCTGGAGCCGAAGACCCGCGAAGGCGTTCTTCTGGGCGGCCGCCGCTTTCTGGATTGGTTCCGCCATCACCATCCCGGCCAAGACCTCGAGGCGTTGGCGGCCGAGCACGTCCTCGCTGCCGTCGAGCATCGGCTGTCGCTATCGGCGACCTCCGGCACCCCGCACGGCAGCGACTTCTCACATCCGAACATTTCTTCGGTTTTTGTGTTGGGCTGGCCACCATGACCAGGATCTCGCCGGCGTCGTCCCAAGGACGCCTCATTGGCGTTTGGCGCATTTGCCACCGCGCCTTGCATGGGATGACGTTCGGCGCGCAATCGACGCGATCGGCGCAACGACGCCGGTCGACATCCGCGATCCAGCCGTCCTGCTACTCGCCACCACCGGCATTCGCAACGGCGAGCTCCGCGCCATTCAGCTGCAGGATATCGACTGGCGAGCTGGCGAGGTTTTTGTCCGGCGCACCAAGGGCAAGCGTGATCGCGTGGCGCCGCTCCTCGAGGAGACCGGCGCCGCGCTCGCCGACTACATCCTGCGCGCGCGACCGAAGGTGGATAGTCCGTATCTATTCCTGTCCTTCACGCCGCCCTTGGGACCGTTCAAGTGCGCGTCGCCTGTTTCGAGGATCGTACGGAAGCGGTTGCGGCATGGCGGGATCGAACTCGGGCGGGTCGGAGGTGCGCATCTTCTGCGCCACAGCCTTGCCACCCAGCTTGTCAGGCAGCGAAGGCCGATCAACGAGGTCGCCGATCTTCTCGGGCACCAGAGCATCAATACAACGGCGCTGTACGTAAAGGTCGCAACCTCGCAGCCCGCCGAGGTCGCACTCCCCTTTCCGGGAGGCGTCGCATGACCGCCTTCGCCCGATTCCTCGGCGAGAAGGCCGAGCGGTACATCGAGTTGCGCCACTCCCTCGGCTACGCCTTCAGCAAGCAAGCCGGCACGTTGCGGGCTTTCGTCCGCTACGTTGAGCGCGCTCAGCTCGATGCTCCCGCCACTCGAACGATGGCGCTGGATTTCGCCTTGTCGTTCGGCGGCGCCGCCAACAGCCGCGTCACTCGCCACGGCGTGCTCCGCCAGTTTTACGAGTGTCTCGCCGTCTATACGTCCGAACCGAGGCCTTGGAGCGCAGAGCTTTCCCCAGATCTAGAGCGATTACGCCTCCGCGTATTCTCACCGACGCTGAGTTGGCGTCGCTCATCGACGCATGCGCCCGCATTTCGCCAAGCACCCCTCTCAGAGGGCGGACGATGGCGACGCTGATCGGATTGTTGGCGAGCTCGGGGCTGCGATCGGGCGAAGTGGTCAGGCTTGATCGTTCCGACGTCGATCTAGCCAACGGGGTGCTCCTCGTTCGGAAGACGAAGTTCCGCAAGGACCGTCTCGTTCCAGTTCACACGAAGACCCAAACAGCCCTTCGTCAATATGTGCGTGAGCGCGATGCTGCTTTTCCCACGCCCAAGGACCAGGCCTTCTTCCTCAGCTCCCGAGGCAACCGCCTCTCGGCGACCGGCCTGCAAAACGGTTTTGCTGAGGCCCGCAAGCTCGCCCATCTTGATGGCGGCAAGCCGTTAAGGCCACACGATCTCAGGCACCGTTTCGCCGTGACCCGCCTCAGCCTCTGGCACCAACAGCGCGCAGACGTTCAGGCGCTGCTCCCGTTGCTCGCCACATATCTCGGTCACGCCAGCTACAGCGATACAGCCTACTACCTCATTGGCTCGGCGGACCTTCTCGCCATTGCGGCGGAGCGCGCCTTCCTCGATGGAGGTGCAGCATGAGCGAACATTTGCTCCGGGCGCCGCTCCTGGAGTCATACTTTCGCCGGCGCTTGAACAAGCAGCGCAACGCGACTCCCGCGACCGTGGCCAGCTATCGCGATGCCTTGCGCATGCTGATCCTCTTTGCCGCCGCCCGGTTGCGGAAGAAGCCGGCGGCGTTGACGCTCGAAGATCTCGACCGAGACCTCGTTCTCGCTTTTCTCGACGATCTCGAGGAGAAGCGGAACAATTGCGTCGCCACGCGCAACGCCCGCTTGGCCGCGATCCGATCTTTCTTCCACCACGTCGCTGCTGCCGACCCGGCGTCCTTCGGCGTCGCCCAACGTGCTGACGATTCCCATTAAACGGACGCACATTGAGGTGACGTACCACCTCACCAAGGCCGAAGTGGACACCCTCATCGCGGCACCCGATCCAAAGACGCCCCGTGGTCGGCGCGACCGAGCCTTTCTGCTCTTCTTGGCACGGACCGGCGCCCGGGTCTCCGAAGCCACCGGCGTCAACGCAAACGACCTTCAGTTGGAACGGCCGCACCCGCAAGTGCTGCTGCGCGGCAAAGGGCGCAGAGACCGCGTCGTCCCCATTGCTAAGGACCTCGCGCGAGCGCTGACAACCTTGTTGAGCGAGCGCGGGATCGCCCATCACGAGCCGCGACCGATATTCGTCGGCGCCCGCAACGAGCGGCTGACCCGTTTCGGAGCGACCCATATCGTGCGGCGTGCGGCCGCCGAGGCCGTGGCTATCAGGCCGGCGTTGGCCGACAAGCCCATATCGCCGCACATCTTCCGGCACTCCCTCGCCATGAAGCTTCTCCAGTCCGGCGTGGACCTTTTGACGATCCAAGCCTGGCTCGGGCACGCACAGGTCGCCACGACCCACCGCTATGCCGCCGCGGATGTCGAGATGATGCGCAATGGATTGAGAAGGCGGGCGTCGCCGGCGACCACGGCGTGCGTTTCCGACCGAACGACGCCGTTCTGCAACTGCTGAACAGCATCTAAATATTATGTGGCGGAGGCAAGCTGGGTTTGGCCGGCCCTGCCGGGCGTCAGGGCGGCTCCGCCACATAATCTCGCCCGACGCATAAGAACGGATCGGCGCCCATCGTCTCGCGCACCAGCGCCGCCAAGCCCTCCGCGCCCTTGCGGAAGCCCACCGGTTTCGTCGCCACCATCACCTTGACCGCACCCGTCGGCCTGATCACGACGGCGCCTTCAGCGCACGGATCACCGCCGCCACCGTCCTGGCGTCGGCGCCACGGCCGACCCGCATCGCAACGCCGTCGATCTCCAACTCGATCACGCCGGCATCCCGGGCGGCTTTCCGTTTCCGCGGCTTCGGCGGACCCTTTGCAGGTGTCTCCGACATTGGCGCCGCAATCACCGCAGGAACAAACAATGGCTCCGGCGCCGGCGCCTCTCCCAACGGCAGACGCGCGGCCCGACGCCAGGCGAACAGCTGCTGCGGGGACAATGCATATCGCCGGGCCACCGCGCTCACGGTCTCGCCGGCATCGTAGCTTTCCGCCACGATCCGCGCCTTCTCCTCCGGCAACCATGCGCGACGCCGGCCGGAACCCGTGAACACCTCGAAACGTCGCGCGGGCTCGTGATCGCTGGATTTAAGCGTAAGCTCTGAAATCGTCAATCGAAGCCCTCAAAGGCTCCGAACATCGTTCCTCACGACCCCGCGCGAAAGGTGGCACCGGAACAGCGCTCTGATGTCCGCTGTCAAGGTTTGGAACGTAGGGGTCCGGCCGATCGAGAGGTCGGCTGTTCATTCTGATGATCGCGCATGGGTGGAGGCGGAACTGAAGGACGTCGGTGATCAAGCTCTGATGCGCGGATTGGTTACCGCATTCCCGATTGTGCGTCCGGGGCTGTTCCTATCTTACTGCGGGCGTCGGTCGGTCGATTTGCCGGCCACAAAGCGTCTGACGGGCATTCCCCTGCCGTGGTCCCGCCCCCGCCCATGAGCGATGGATGTGTGTCGCGTGCAGCGACTAGATCAGGTTGCGTGCGCCTCCCTGGCAACAGCCCACATGAAGCCCACCAGTTCGCGGGCTATCGCCGTGCAGACCACCGTCGTCTTCTTGCCTCGTCCGCTCAACATTCGATAGCGGGCCGTCAGTCGGGCCTGCGCCTTCCAGGCGATCTCTCTCACCCCTGGCGGCGCCTGCTCCAGTCGATACAGCTTCTTCGCGCCGACTTTCGGCGCATGCCTATAGGTCCATGCGCTCTCGACCAGCATATGACGAACGCGGCCATTCCCTGCCTTGGTGACACCGCCCCGTCTGACGGTCTCTCCGGTCGACCGCTCACCAGGAACAAGGCCAACATAGCCCATGAGCTGGCGCGGGCTTTCGAAACGGCGCACGTCGCCAATCTCGGTAGCAAACGTCACGGCAACGATCAGATCCACACCACGTAATGCCTGCAGCGCCCGCACGATCGGCGCCAGCGACCAGGCTGGAACGAACTCCTCGATCACACGCTCAAGCCGCTCGGCCCGCTCTTTCGAGAAGCGAACCGCCTCGACCATCTCCTGGAGCGCAATCTGATGTGCGGGATGATCGACCTGCTGCGCCTGCAGCCAGCAGAGATAGCGCATCGTCCAGCCCTTCTTTCGCGGATAGCTACGGCCGTGCTTGAGCATGAAGGCGCTCACCTGCTGGCGATGGACCCAAAGTGTCTCAACTGCGGCCGCCCGGGCGCGGACGAGATCCCGCATGGCTTCGTGGCCTTCATCGGGAACCCATACCGCCGTCAGTTCGCCAGCGCGCAGCAACCTAGCCAATCCGAGGGCATCCCGGCGGTTTGTCTTCACGCGATCGCTGGGCTTCCTCGGAATCAGCGACGGAGCGACTACGGTGCATTCGTGACCCAGCGAACGGATCAGCCGATAGAGACCATAGCCGGTCGGGCAGGGCTCGTAGCAGAAATGGACTCGATCGAATCTGTTGGCGATCCGCTGGATAACTCGGCGCATGCTCTCATCCGAGGCGTCGACCTCGCCGATGAAGCGAACTTCTCCCTCCCGGCCAGCATCCGCAATCGCGATGGCGTTCCTAAGCTTTGCGACATCGATTCCGACAAATGCTTCCCTATAATCTGACACGGCTCGTCCTCCTGTGATGAGGATCGGCTCGGCCCGCCCGAGCAACCCTCGGACGCGCAGTGTAGGGCGAGCCACCTCACCGGCAGAAGTGGACATACGGTCTTACGTTGTTGTAGGGATTGCCTCTGCGGCCTATCGATCCGATCAGACCTTCGGCAAGAACAGCCGGTAGATCCCTGCAGCACATTGCGAGCCGCGACCAGGAAATGGGGAATTGGGTTTGGAGGTGGTCTTCTCCGATTGGTGGCAGCTCTCAACGCGGCGACCGTCAGGCGCGCAGCCGACAATCAAGAGCGACCAAGCATCGAGGGACGGCGACGTAGACGAAGCAGGTCGGCAGCGCGACATAGGCATGCCGCAAGCCCAGAGCTGGTCCGGACCGGCCGGTATGATCTGCTTCACCAGTTGGGGTTCACGTCGATGCCTTGCTAACCGCCGACGCGCAATAGCCGTAGAACTCGGATGCGTCGCAGGTCGCGAACATCGCCCCGAGTGCAGGTGCCATCGACCCGCTTATACGGCCGGTCATAGTAGGTCGTGAGCGATGCCATCAGTCGGCATCTTCCGCGCTGGAGATGTTGGGGCCTTCACGCTGGCGCTGCGCTTTTCAGAGCTCCCTTTAGTAACTCCAGTTCCGGAGCCTGGTTGCCGACGAGCCGCTGAAGGGCAGCAGTTCGGGCCCCGTATTCGCGCCTGAGATGCTGCGCGTTCAGAGCGCATAGTCTTCCGGTTCGACCGCTTCGATCGTCAGCTGGCCCTCAGTGATGTAATCTGTAGTTATGCGGGCCGACCCGCAGGCCATCGTCCAGCCGAGCGGCCCATGGCCGGTGTTCAGGAACAGATTGCTGTAGCGGGTCGGGCCGATCACAGGCGGACCGCCCGGCGTCATCGGGCGCAGGCCGCTCCAGTTTAGAACGGAGTCGGCATTCACGTGGTCCTTGAGCTCCGGCAGCATTCTAAAGCCATCATCAAGGACACGCAGCCCTTCTTTGATGTCAACCGCGTTATCGTAGCCGGCGAACTCGGCGCGACCGCCCAGCCGCAGGCGATCACCCATAGGCGTGATCATCGCATGGAGGCCGTCGTCCATGATCGGACGTGTCGGCCCTCCTTGCCAGCCGTTTAAGGGAACGGTGATCGAATAACCCTTTACTGGAATGATCGGCAGATGGATGCCGAGCCTGCTCGAGAATTTTGGGCTGTAGCTACCAAGCGACAGAACGAAGACGTCCGCCTGGATCTCTCCCTTGGTCGTATGAATATGTGAAATTTTCGTCGTGCTTCCCCGCTTGATATCGAGGACTTCGGTGTCCATCAAGAACTTTGCGCCATACGCCTGTGCCACTCGCGCGATCTCGTTTGTGAACTTGTGAGCATCACCGCTTTCATCATCAGGGAACAGAACAGCGCCGGCGTAGCGGTCGATGACCGGCGCGACGCAGGGTTCCTTTTCTAGGATCTGAGCCTTGTCGAGCTTCTCGAAGACCACGCCCCATTCTTCCATCTCCCGGCACATCTGGAGAAACTCGGACATCCGACCCTGAGGAGGAAACATTCGCATCGTTCCGCGGACGGTCTGGTCGTAAGTGAGCCCCTCTTCTGCGCGGATAGCACGCAGGGTCTCAAGGCTGAGCCGCGCTAGCCGGATGTTGGCGATCATGTTCGCCTTGTGCATACGGGCCGTAGAATTGGCGAAGAACTTGAGACCCCAACCGATCATCGAAGAGACAGCGCTCGGTTGGATCTTCAGCGGCGAATTGGCGTCGAAGAGCATATTCCCGAGATTTTTCATCGTGCCGGGGGAGTTCCAAGGACTAGAGTCGCTTGGGTTCATCAGACCGCCGTTCGCGAAACTGGTTTCCATGCCGGGGCGGTCCCGACGATCAATCACGATGACGTCAAGGCCAGCCTTTGTCAGCATGTAGGCAGTCGTGCTTCCAATGACGCCAGCTCCCATAACAACAACTTTCATTCTCCGTGCCTGCCTTTCAGAAGTCTTTGTTCGGCTCTAATGGCCCAACCGTATTCGGGCCTAGCCACGCTGCGCCGGCGTTTGCAATCTGCGTCAGCACGTTCTCATTCACCGACGGCTGATGCCAATACCGGCTCGAATTTTGGAATCGAGATATCATACGCAAAAGAGACCAAGCGACTCGAGCGCAGTGACCTCGACCAGCATCAGTCGAAAGAGGCTCGGGCCCTGCACGCGGCGAGGTCGGCGCAGAACGGTCCGTCGATCACTTCCTACACGCGGCGGGCTCTGGCGAGCAACGGTGAGCTTTTACATTAGTCGAGTCTGTCAGGATCTTTCCAAGTTCTCCACTCGTAGTTGCGAAGTGTGATATACCCAGGTCCAGATCCTATCAGGTAGTTGGGATTGAGTGGCGTTTTGCCAAGCGGCGTGCAGATTACATATTGCGGCACGGCAAAACCGGTGGTGTGCCCACGCAAACTCTCAATAATGTGCAACCCGGTATTGATTGAAGTTCTGAAGTGCTCCGCGCCCCGGACCAAGTCCGCATGGTACAAATAGTATGGTCGCACACGCGCCATAAGGAGTTTGTGGACCAACTCTTTCATCACCTCGACCGAGTCGTTGATGCCTTTCAAGAGTACCGATTGGTTGCCCACCGGAACTCCCGCTTCAAGCAACCGTTCGATAGCGAGTTTCGCTTCAGGCGTGACCTCATTGGGGTGATTAAAGTGAGTATTAATCCATATTGGATGGTACTTTTTGATCATCTGACAGAACTCGGGCGTGATACGCTGTGGCATCGTTACAGGCGTTCGAGTGCCGATTCGAATTATCTGAACGTGCGGAAGATGCCTGAGCCTTGACAAGGCGTACTCTATCTTATTGTCGCCCATCATCAGCGGATCACCTCCACTTAACAGTACGTCCCGAATCTCTGGCCGCTCGGCTATATATGCTATTCCTTTGTCAATGAGATCTCGATTGCTGACGATCGCGTTTCGGCCCGCGCGAACCTTGCGTGAGCAGTGTCTGCAGTAGATGGCACACAGATTGGTAATATGAAAAAGTACGCGATCTGGATATCTATGAACGATGCAACTCACTTCGGTCTTCCCCTCCTTCCAAAGAGGGTTTTCGGAATCTACACCCGATCGGTGAAATGAGGCGAGCTGATCAATATGGAAGACATCGTCAAGTTCCTTGATGTTAGGGATAGCCTGTAGGCGAACTGGATCGTTTGGATCCTTCTTGTCGATTAGCGAGAGGTAATAAGGTGTTACCCGAAAAACATATTTTTCACCGACCTTGCGGAAAACTTCTTCTTCTTCCGGCGTAATATTTATATGGTCCTTCAATGCATCCAAAGTGGTTATGCTATTTGAAAGTTGCCAACGCCAGCTGTCCCATTCGCTGTTTCGCGTGTCTACTGCGGCCGTTTCTGCCACCATGCCACACCTCCATTCGAGTCACTTATCTGTAGATACATTCGCGATATGCGGTTGGCTCCGAGAAAATCAGGAGAGTTTTCCGAACTAAATCCCGAAGTAGATACCCTGGTATTCTGACTTTATCTTCTGGACGTTGGAGTACAAAAAGGTAATGACGGGTTCAAATCGTCAAGCCCCGGTAGATGGATTCGGCAATGGCCGCGCAGCTTGAAGCTTAGTTAGCCGAAACGGCGCGCGCAGCGTAAAAATGGGCACCTCTGCGCAGCCGCACTCTCGAACGCTGTGCACTTCAAGCAACGTCCAAGAGCCTTTACATCTTTAGCCCCTGTGTTTCTGCGTGGGACGAGGATCCGCTTTAGGCCTAATCGGTGTCAAAAGCCTTTCGCATGCCGATCGGCGAGTGCCGGTTCGGGTCATTGAAAGTCAGATCCGCCGGCGAGATCTGCGCTAGTGTGTCATAGCCGCTCGCCCGTTGCTCTTGCTTTATCAAGCACCTGGAAAGCCCAATAATGCGCGTTTTCCTCGTAGTATCTCGCATCGC
>NZ_NPKH01000002.1 GCF_002284535.1 Mesorhizobium wenxiniae
CGACGTCTTGCCATGATCGACATGGCCAATCGTGCCGATGTTCACATGAGGCTTTGTACGCTCGAATTTACCTTTTGCCATGTGATCTCTCCATTCCTGCTCGCCCGTGCGGGCTTTGAATTAAGTTAGCGCTGCAACCCGTTCGGGCTACGCGTATTTCTTCTGGACTTCCTGAGCGACCGCGGTCGGCACCGGCTCGTAGTGATCGAACTGCATCGTGTAGGCCGCGCGGCCTTGGCTCATCGAGCGCAAATTGTCGACGTATTTGAACATGTTGGCGAGCGGCACCATTGCGTTGATGACCACCGCCACGCCACGGGCTTCCTGGCCTTGGATCTGGCCGCGACGGCCGTTCAGGTCGCCGATGACGCTGCCGACATAATCTTCCGGCGTCACCACTTCGACCTTCATGATCGGCTCGAGCAACTGCACGCCAAGCCTCGGGGCCGCTTCACGGAAGCAGGCACGGCCAGCGATTTCGAAGGCCAGAACGCTGGAATCCACGTCGTGGTAGGCACCATCGATCAGCGTCGCCTTGACGCCGATCATCGGGAAGCCGGCGAACGGGCCCGACGTCATGACGCTGTTGATGCCCTTTTCGACGCCGGGGATGTATTCCTTCGGCACAGCGCCGCCAACGATCTTGGATTCGAACAGGAATTCGCTGCTCTCCGGATTTGGCTCGAAAAGAATTTTGACGCGAGCGAACTGACCGGTGCCGCCGGTCTGCTTCTTATGGGTGTAGTCCTGCTCTTGGCTGCGGGTGATCGTCTCGCGATATGCCACCTGCGGCGCGCCGACATTGGCCTCGACCTTGAACTCGCGGCGCATGCGGTCGACGATGATGTCGAGGTGGAGCTCGCCCATGCCGGAAATGATCGTCTGGCCTGATTCCTCGTCGGTCTTGACGCGGAAGGACGGGTCCTCGGCAGCCAGGCGATGCAGCGCAAGGCCCATCTTTTCCTGGTCGTTCTTGGTCTTCGGCTCAATCGCGATCTGGATGACCGGATCGGGGAACTCCATGCGCTCGAGAATGACCGGATGCAGCGGATCGCAGAGCGTGTCGCCCGTGGTCGTGTCCTTGAGGCCGGCCAAGGCGACGATGTCGCCGGCGAAAGCCTCTTCGACGTCAGCGCGCGAATTCGCATGCATCTGCAGCATACGACCGATGCGCTCCTTCTTGCCCTTGACCGTGTTGTCGACCGAGATGCCCTTGGTGAGCTTGCCCGAATAGATGCGGGCGAAAGTGAGCGAGCCGACGAACGGGTCGTTCATGATCTTGAAGGCCAGCATCGACAGCGGCTCATTGTCGTCGGCATGACGCTCGATCTCGGCGTCGGTCTTGGCGTCGACGCCCTTGATGGCCGGAACGTCGGCCGGCGACGGCAGGTATTCGACAACGGCGTCGAGCAGCGGCTGCACGCCCTTGTTCTTGAAGGCCGAGCCACAGAACATCGGGTAGAATTTCACCGCAATGGTGCCCTTGCGGATCAGCGCACGGATCTCGTCATTGTCAGGCATCTTGCCTTCGAGGTAATTCTCAAGCGCCGTCTCGTCCATTTCGACGGCGGCCTCGATCATCTTCTCGCGGTATTCTTCCGCACGAGCCTTGAGATCGTCCGGGATCTCGACGACGTCCCAGGCAGCGCCCAGCGTTTCGTCGCGCCAGACCAGCGCGTTCATCTCGACGAGGTCGACGATGCCCTTGAACTCGGTCTCGGCACCGATCGGCAGCTGCATGACGACGGCATGCGCGCCGAGGCGCGAGCCGATCATCTCGACCGAGCGGTAAAAATCGGCGCCGATCTTGTCCATCTTGTTGCAGAAGATCATGCGCGGCACGCGGTACTTGTCGGCCTGGCGCCAGACGGTTTCCGTCTGCGGCTCGACACCGGCATTGGCGTCGAGCAGCGCAATGGCGCCGTCGAGCACGCGCAGCGAACGCTCGACCTCGATGGTGAAGTCGACGTGGCCGGGGGTGTCGATGATGTTGAAGCGGTGCATCTTGCCGTCACGACCCTTCCAGAAGGTCGTGGTCGCGGCGGACGTGATGGTGATGCCGCGTTCCTGCTCCTGCTCCATCCAATCCATGGTGGCAGCGCCGTCATGGACCTCGCCGATCTTGTGCGACTTGCCCGTGTAGTAGAGGACGCGCTCGGTGGTCGTCGTCTTGCCGGCGTCGATATGCGCCATGATACCGAAATTGCGGTAATCTTCGATTTTATATTCGCGGGCCATGGGAGGTGCCTCTTCAGTCTCGTTCGCGCTTTACCAGCGGTAGTGCGCGAAGGCGCGGTTGGCTTCTGCCATCTTGTGGGTGTCTTCACGCTTCTTGACGGCGGTGCCGCGGTTGTTGGCCGCGTCCATCAGCTCGCCGGAGAGGCGGTCGACCATCGTGGTCTCGTTGCGGTTGCGGGCGGCAGCGATCAGCCAGCGGATGGCCAGCGCCTGACGGCGCTCGGGGCGCACATCGACCGGAACCTGGTAGGTGGCGCCACCGACGCGGCGCGAACGCACTTCCACATGCGGCGCGACATTGTCGAGCGCTTGATGGAAGACGGTGACCGGCTCCTGCTTGGTCTTGGACTGGACCTGGTCGAGCGCGCCGTAGACGATGGTCTCGGCAACCGACTTCTTGCCGTCATACATGACGGCGTTCATGAACTTGGTGACGATCAGATCGCCGAACTTCGGATCCGGATTGATCTCACGCTTTTCTGCACTGTGACGACGGGACATTTTTTCTCTGCCTCAATTCTGCGTGGTGGCCTGGACCCCGGATCGTCGCCTGGCGCCGTCCGGGATGACCTTGGCTACGCTTCGGTCACTTCGGACGCTTGGCGCCGTATTTCGAACGGCGCTGCTTGCGGTTCTTCACACCCTGCGTGTCGAGCACGCCGCGGATGATATGGTAGCGAACGCCCGGAAGATCCTTGACGCGGCCGCCGCGGATCATGACCACGGAGTGCTCCTGAAGGTTGTGACCTTCGCCGGGGATATAACCGATCACTTCAAAACCATTGGTCAGGCGGATCTTGGCCACCTTGCGCAGCGCCGAGTTCGGCTTCTTCGGCGTCGTGGTGTAGACGCGCGTGCAGACGCCCCGCTTCTGCGGGTTCTGCTGCATGGCCGGGACCTTGTTGCGCTTCACCGGCGCAATGCGCGGCTTGCGGATCAGCTGGTTGACGGTAGGCATTAAACCCTCTTGTCTCTCAATTCCGTGTCTCGCCCGGTCAGGGCCGCTCAAAGCGTCATTTCCATACGCAAATTCGGCCACAAACCGCGCCTCGCGGTCTTGCCCGAACAAATGGCAGAGGAAGCGGAAGCCGCTTCATGCACGCCGGAAATGTCTTTTCGCTCGTAAAACGAACCCTGTTTGAGGCAAACTCCAAAGCGTGTCGCTTCGGAAGGGAGAGCCTCACATCGGTTCTGACTGGGCGGCTTCTACTCGCAAGCCTGTTGCCCGTCAACCCCGGGCCGCCAAATATTACGTTGAAACCGAGGCTTGGCAGCCATGCGAAAAGCGCATGTAATTTTCTTTCGCCATTTTGCAAGGGGAAGGAAGAAAGTGACCGGCTTTCGGCTGTTGCGCAGCCATGCTTCATGCGAAAAAGGCGGCATGAACAGCGCAAATCCCCTCGCCCGGAGGAATCGGCCCGTGAACGACAATGATGAGCGCCCGGTCACCATCATCACCGGCCGGGCATGGAAAAAGAAGGGCGGCAGGCCGGAAGGCGTCCACCTCATGCTGGTCGCGCCCGACGACGATTCGGCGGTGCGCCGGGCGCTCGAATCGCTCGCGGCCGAAGGCTATGCCGAGGCGGAGCTCGACCAGATCGGCGACCTGGACGGCGTGCCCGACGAAGAGCCACACCTGTCCGCCTATCAGGGCGCGCTCGAAGGCGAAGTCTCGATCGTCACCTTCGACGTGCCAGTCTGAAGCAGGCCCAGTCTGAAGCAGGGCCAGTCTGAAGCAGGGCCGATCTGTTCGGGGTCTGTCTGAAACGAATCCGATTTCGGCAGCCTGCGGGCAAGCTCCTGCCGCTTGCCCGACATCGGTTCTCTGCTAAGAACCATCGCTGCCAAGAGCAATTCATTTCCAATCCGCGGAGTCTCCCATGTCCAGGAACAACGACCCCATCAAGCTCGGCATCGTCGGGGTAGGAAAGATCGTCCGCGACCAGCATCTGCCGGCCTTGGCGAAGGACCAGGCGTACCGCCTCGTCGCCGCCGCCAGCCGGCACGGCAAGGTGGAAGACATCCCGAATTTCCCAACCATCGAGGCGATGCTCGACGCCGTGCCGGAGCTCGAGGCCGTATCGCTCTGCATGCCGCCGCAGTTCCGCTATGACGCCGCGCGGACAGCGCTGGAAGCGAAAAAACATGTCTTCCTGGAAAAGCCGCCCGGAGCCACGGTCAGCGAGGTCGAAGACCTGAAAGCACTGGCCGCGGCAAACGGCGTCTCGCTGTTCGCCAGCTGGCATTCGCGCTATGCGCCGGCGGTGGAAGCCGCGCGTGCATTTCTCGGCTCGACCCAGATCAGCTCAGCAGCCATCAACTGGAAGGAGGACGTGCGCCGCTGGCACCCGAACCAGGACTGGATCTGGGCGCCAGGCGGCTTCGGCGTGTTCGATCCCGGCATCAACGCGCTGTCGATTGCGACCCACATATTGCCGGCGATGTTCATCACCTCGGCAATTCTCGATTTTCCCGAAAACCGCGCGGCCCCGATCGCTGCACATATCGCCTTCCGCACCTCGAACGGCTTGCCGGTGACGATGGAGCTCGACTGGCGCCAGACCGGCCCGCAAAGCTGGGACATCCTGGCCGAGACGGACAAGGGCGCGATGGTGCTTTCGGGCGGCGGCTCAAAACTAGCGGTCGACCGTCGCGTCGTTCACGACGAGCCGGAAGCGGAGTATCCGATGCTCTACAAGCGCTTCGCCGAGATCGTGCGCGCCGGCGTGTCCGACGTCGACCTCGCCCCGCTGCAGCATGTCGCAGACGCCTTCATGCTCGGCAAGCGCAATGTGGTGGAAGCGTTTTTCGATTAAGCCGCGACGCTGTAAAGAGTGGCCGTCGCTTCCGGTCCTGACCATCTTGCAAGCGTCGCGCCGCCCCTCATCTGCCTGCCGGCATCTTTTCCCGTGAACGGAGAAGATGCCGGCATCAAAGATTTCGTCAATCTCCGGCGTCGCAGAAAGAGCGCCAAGACTGCGGCCAGGTTCTTTCTCCCCGTTCACGGGGAGAAATGCCCGGCAGGGCAATGAGGGGCGGCGCTGGACGATCGAAATAAGTCACAACAGTCGACGACGCCTTCTCCAGTCCGTCGCCAGCGGCATTAGTTCCCAGCTTCAACACACAAAAAAGCCGCCGGGTTGCCCCGACGGCTTCGTTGCCTGAGATTTGTGCCGCCGCGCTTACTGCGCGGCTGAAGCCATGTCGGTCAGCATCGGATCGGCGACCTCGACGCCCGACGCCTTGCGGCGCTCGTCAATAATCAGCTCGTCGCGCGAGGTGGCGATGCGCCGGATCTGGCTCATCGTGCCGCCGGTGCCGGCCGGGATCAGCCGGCCGACGATGACGTTTTCCTTCAGCCCCTGCAGCATGTCGGTCTTGCCGGCAACCGCCGCTTCGGTCAGCACGCGGGTCGTCTCCTGGAAGGAGGCGGCCGAGATGAAGGACGGCGTCTGCAGCGAGGCCTTGGTGATGCCCAAGAGCACCGGCTGGCCTTCGGCCGGCTTCTTGCCGTCCTCGACCAGGCGCTCGTTGACCTCTTCCAGCTCGATCACGTCGACGTGGTCGCCCGGAATGTAGGTCGAGTCGCCCTGCGCGGTGATCTCGACCTTCTGCAGCATCTGGCGAACGATCACCTCGATGTGCTTGTCGTTGATCGACACGCCCTGCAGACGGTAGACCTCCTGGATCTCGTTGACGAGGTAGGACGCAAGCGCCTCCACGCCCTTGATCGCCAGGATGTCGTGCGGCGCCGGATTGCCGTCGAGGATGTAGTCGCCCTTCTCGATGACGTCGCCGTCCTGGAGATGGAACGGCTTGCCCTTCGGGATCAGGTATTCGACCGGCTCAAGCGTCGAGTCATGCGGCTCGATGATAATGCGGCGCTTGTTCTTGTAGTCGCGGCCGAAGCGGATCGTGCCGTCGATCTCGGCGATGATGGCGTGATCCTTCGGACGACGTGCCTCGAACAGTTCGGCAACACGCGGCAGACCGCCGGTGATGTCCTTGGTCTTGGCGCTTTCCATCGGGATACGCGCCAGCACGTCGCCGGGGCGAACCTGTGCACCCGGCTCGACCGAAAGAATGGCCTCGACCGAGAGCAGGAAGCGAGCGTCGCCGCCCTTCGACAGTTTGCCGACCTTACCCTTGGTGTCCTGGACGACGATCGCCGGCTTGAGATCGTTGCCGCGTGGCGTCGAACGCCAGTCGATGACCTCGCGCTTGGTGATGCCGGTCGATTCGTCGGCCGTTTCCTGGACGGAAATGCCATCGACCAGATCCTCGAACGCCACCTTGCCCTCGATTTCGGTGAGGACCGGGCGGGTATAGGGATCCCACTCGGCGATGCGCTGGCCGCGCTTCACCTTGTCGCCATCGTCCACGAAGATGCGCGAACCATAGGTGACACGGTGCGTGGCGCGCTCCTTGCCGGCCTCGTCGAGGATCAGCACCGCCATGTTGCGGCCCATGACCATCTGCTGGCCGTCGGAGTTGCGCACCACGTTGCGGTTGCG
The DNA here is from genome assembly GCF_002284535.1 of Mesorhizobium wenxiniae. Lineage (GTDB taxonomy): Bacteria > Pseudomonadota > Alphaproteobacteria > Rhizobiales > Rhizobiaceae > Mesorhizobium > Mesorhizobium wenxiniae. Next base: position 6,753 of record NZ_NPKH01000002.1, read on the forward strand.
GATCTCGACCTTGCCCTCATACGAGGCTTCAAGGAACGACGAGTCCACCACCTGCGCCGTACCGCCCATGTGGAAGGTACGCATGGTGAGCTGGGTGCCCGGCTCGCCGATCGACTGCGCCGCGATGACGCCGACAGCCTCGCCCTGGTTGACCGGGGTGCCGCGGGCCAGATCGCGTCCGTAGCAGACCGCGCATACACCGACCCTGACGTCGCAGGTCAGCGCCGAGCGGATGCGGACCGACTGGACGCCGGCCTGTTCGATCTGCTCGATGTCGCGTTCGTCCATCAGCGTTCCGGCCTTGACCAAAACCTCACCCGTGACCGGATGAGTGATGTCGTCGAGCGCCGTGCGGCCGAGAACGCGCTGGCCGACGGAAGCGACGACCTGGCCGGCATCGACGATCGGCTGCATGGTGAGGCCTTTATCGGTGCCGCAGTCGACGGAGTTGACGATGCAGTCCTGCGCCACGTCGACCAGGCGACGGGTGAGGTAACCCGAGTTCGCCGTCTTCAAGGCGGTGTCGGCCAGACCCTTACGGGCGCCGTGGGTCGAGTTGAAGTACTCGAGCACGGTCAGGCCTTCCTTGAAGTTCGAGATGATCGGCGTCTCGATGATTTCACCGCTAGGCTTGGCCATCAGGCCGCGCATACCGGCAAGCTGGCGCATCTGGGTGGGCGAGCCGCGCGCACCGGAGTGCGACATCATGTAAATCGAGTTCATCGGCTTTTGACGGCCATTATCCTCGAACTCGACCGCCTTGATGCGGGCCATCATCTCGTCGGCGACCTTTTCCGAGCACTTGGCCCAGGCGTCGACGACCTTGTTGTACTTCTCGCCCTGCGTGATCAGCCCGTCATTGTACTGCTGCTCGTATTCCTTGGCCAAAGCCTCGGTGTCGGAGACCAGCTTGATCTTGGCATCTGGGATCAGCATGTCGTCCTTGCCGAACGAAATGCCGGCGCGGCAGGCGTGGCTGAAGCCGAGGGCCATGATGCGGTCGCAGAAAATGACCGTCTCCTTCTGACCGCAATGGCGGTAGACGGTGTCGATCATCTTGGAGATGTTCTTCTTGGTCATCTCCTGGTTGGCGGTCTCGTACGGCACGTTGACGTTCTTCGGCAGAAGCTCGCCGATGATCATCCGGCCAGGCGTGGTGTCGTAAATCTTCGAAACGACCTTGCCGTCCGCATCGACCGTGCGGAAGCGGCCTTTGATCTTGGAGTGCAACGTCACCGCCTTGGTCTCGAGCGCGTGCTGGAGTTCGCCCATATCGGCAAACACCATGCCCTCGCCCGGCTCGTTCTGGTTGACGATCGAGAGATAGTAGAGACCCAGAACCATGTCCTGCGACGGCACGATGATCGGCGCGCCCGAAGCCGGGTGCAGGATGTTGTTGGTCGACATCATCAGCACGCGGGCTTCGAGCTGCGCTTCCAGCGACAGCGGCACGTGAACCGCCATCTGGTCGCCGTCGAAGTCGGCGTTGAAAGCCGTGCAGACCAGCGGGTGAAGCTGGATAGCCTTGCCTTCGATCAGGATCGGCTCGAACGCCTGGATGCCGAGGCGGTGCAGAGTCGGCGCACGGTTCAAGAGCACCGGATGCTCGCGAATGACCTCGTCGAGGATATCCCAGACCTCCGGACGCTCCTTCTCGACCAGCTTCTTCGCCTGCTTGACGGTCGAGGAATAACCCTTGGCGTCGAGACGGGCATAGATGAAGGGCTTGAACAGTTCGAGCGCCATCTTCTTCGGCAGGCCGCACTGGTGCAGCTTGAGCTCCGGACCGGTGACGATGACCGAGCGGCCGGAATAATCGACGCGCTTGCCGAGCAGGTTCTGGCGGAACCGGCCCTGCTTGCCCTTGAGCATGTCCGACAGCGACTTCAGCGGACGCTTGTTGGCGCCGGTGATGACACGGCCGCGACGGCCGTTGTCGAACAGCGCGTCAACGGCTTCCTGCAGCATGCGCTTTTCATTGCGCACGATGATGCCGGGCGCACGCAGCTCGATCAGCCGCTTCAGGCGGTTGTTGCGGTTGATGACGCGGCGATAGAGATCGTTGAGATCGGACGTGGCGAAGCGGCCGCCGTCCAGCGGAACCAGCGGGCGCAGGTCCGGCGGGATCACCGGTACCACCTTCATGATCATCCATTCCGGACGGTTGCCGGACTCCATGAAGTTCTCGACCACCTTGAGCCGCTTCAGATACTTCTTCTGCTTGAGCTCGGACGTGGTCGAAGCCAGCTCCGAACGCAGGTCGCCGGCGATCTTTTCCAGGTCCATGCCGGCCAGAAGGTCGTGGATGGCCTCGGCGCCGATCATGGCGGTGAAGCTATCTTCGCCATATTCGTCGACGGCCATCATGTACTCTTCCTCGCTGAGGAGCTGGTGCTCCTTCAGCGCGGTGAGGCCGGGCTCGGTGACGATGTAGTTCTCGAAGTAGAGAACGCGCTCGATGTCCTTCAGCGTCATGTCGAGCAGCGTGCCGATACGCGACGGCAGCGACTTCAGGAACCAGATATGGGCGACGGGCGCGGCCAGTTCGATATGGCCCATGCGCTCGCGGCGGACGCGCGACAGCGTGACTTCGACGCCGCACTTCTCGCAGATGACGCCCTTGTACTTCATGCGCTTGTACTTCCCGCACAGGCACTCGTAGTCCTTGATCGGACCGAAAATGCGCGCGCAGAAGAGGCCGTCACGCTCCGGCTTGAAGGTGCGGTAGTTGATGGTCTCCGGCTTCTTGATCTCGCCGAACGACCAGGACAGAATCTTCTCAGGGCTGGCGAGCGAGATCCGGATGGAATCGAACACCTGCGCAGGCGCCTGGGGATTGAAGAGATTCATGACCTCTTGGTTCATGCCGTTCTCCTTTTCGGGGTCCTCGAAAACCCCTTGCATCTAGCGCGGGCCAAACGCCCGCCGACTTGATCGGCCATCGGCCGAAGAATTTGGTGCGTCCGGTCGCGGAAGCCGCGACCGGACGTCTTGCTCACTCGGCCGCGTCGGGCAGCCGAACCGGGCTGTCGTCCAGCTTGGTGTTCTCCAGCTCGACATTGAGGCCCAGAGAACGCATTTCCTTGACGAGAACGTTGAAGCTCTCGGGGATGCCGGCCTCGAACGTGTCGTCGCCTCTGACGATCGCCTCGTAGACCTTGGTGCGGCCGGCAACGTCATCCGACTTCACCGTCAGCATCTCCTGCAGCGTGTAGGCGGCGCCGTACGCTTCGAGCGCCCAGACCTCCATCTCGCCGAAGCGCTGGCCACCGAACTGCGCCTTGCCGCCCAGCGGCTGCTGGGTAACGAGCGAGTACGGCCCGATCGAACGGGCGTGGATCTTGTCGTCCACAAGGTGGTGAAGCTTGAGCATATATATGTAGCCCATCGTCACTTTGCGATCGAACGGCTCGCCGGTGCGTCCGTCATATAGCTGCGACTGACCGCTGGTGTGCAGGCCCGCCTGCTCCAGCATGATGTTGATGTCGGCCTCGTGCGCGCCGTCGAACACCGGTGTCGCGATGGAGACGCCGCGGCGCATTTGCTCGCTGAGGCGAACGACGCTCTCGTCGTCATAGTCGCGGATCGGCTCGTTGCGGTCGTTCGCCGGCATGAAGCTCTCGAGTGTCTTGCGCAGCGGCTTGATGTCGCCGCCTGTCTTGTACGCGTCGATCAGCTCGCCGATCTTCCTGCCCATTCCGGCGCAAGCCCAGCCCAAATGCGTCTCCAGGATCTGGCCGACATTCATGCGGCTCGGCACACCCAGCGGGTTGAGCACGATATCGGCATGCGTGCCGTCCTCGAGGAACGGCATGTCCTCGACCGGAACGATCCGCGACACGACACCCTTGTTGCCGTGCCGGCCGGCCATCTTGTCGCCGGGCTGCATCTTGCGCTTCACGGCCACGAAGACCTTGACCATCTTCATGACGCCGGGAGGCATCTCGTCGCCGCGCTGGACCTTCTCGACCTTGTCCATGAAGCGCTGTTCGAGCGCCTTCTTGGAATCGTCGTACTGGCCACGCAGGGCTTCCAGTTCGCTCTGGAGCTTTTCGTTCTCCACCGCAAACTGCCACCACTGCGAACGCGGATACTCGTCGAGCGTATCCTTCGACAGCTTCGAGCCTTTCTTGAAGCCCTTCGGCCCGGCAATCGCGTCCTTGCCGACGAGAACGTCGGACAGGCGCGAATAGACGTTGCGGTCGAGGATCGCCTGCTCGTCGTCGCGGTCCTTGGCGAGGCGTTCGATCTCCTCGCGTTCGATCGCCATCGCGCGCTCGTCCTTCTCCACACCGTGGCGATTGAAGACGCGCACTTCGACGACGGTGCCGAAGGTTCCGGGCGGCATGCGCATCGAGGTGTCGCGCACGTCCGATGCCTTTTCGCCAAAGATGGCGCGCAGAAGCTTTTCTTCCGGCGTCATCGGGCTTTCGCCCTTCGGTGTGATCTTGCCGACCAGGATGTCGCCCGGCTGCACTTCCGCACCGATATAGACGATGCCGGCCTCGTCGAGGTTCTTCAGCGCTTCTTCCGAGACGTTGGGAATGTCGCGCGTGATCTCCTCCGGCCCGAGCTTGGTGTCGCGCGCCATGACCTCGAACTCCTCGATATGGATCGAGGTGAAGACGTCGTCGGCGACGATGCGCTCGGACAAGAGGATCGAGTCCTCGTAGTTGTAGCCGTTCCACGGCATGAACGCGACCAGCACGTTGCGGCCGAGCGCCAGATCGCCGAGTTCGGTCGACGGACCGTCGGCGATGATGTCGCCCTTGTTGACCCGGTCACCCATGCGCACCAGCGGACGCTGGTTGATGCAGGTGTTCTGGTTCGAACGCTGGAACTTCATCAGCCGGTAGATGTCGACGCCCGACTTGCCGGGATCGAGATCTTCCGTGGCGCGGATAACGATACGCGTCGCGTCCACCTGGTCGACGATACCGCCGCGGCGGGCGCCAATGGCGGCGCCCGAGTCACGGGCGACGATCGGCTCCATGCCGGTGCCGACAAACGGCGCTTCGGCGCGCACCAGCGGCACGGCCTGCCGCTGCATGTTCGAGCCCATCAGAGCGCGGTTGGCGTCGTCATTCTCGAGGAACGGGATCAGGGCCGCTGCCACCGACACCATCTGCTTCGGCGACACGTCCATCAGATCGACGTTTTCGCGCGGCGCCATCATCACTTCGCCGGCGTTGCGGCAAATGACGAATTCGTCGACGAAACCACCATTCTTGTCGAGCTCGGCATTGGCCTGCGCGACGTGGTGCTTGGCCTCTTCCATCGCCGACAGATAGACGACCTCATTGGTCAGCTTGCCGTTGACGATCTTGCGGTACGGGCTCTCGATGAAGCCGTACTTGTTGACGCGCGCGAAGGTGGCCAGCGAGTTGATCAGACCGATATTCGGGCCTTCCGGCGTCTCGATCGGGCAGATGCGGCCGTAATGCGTCGGGTGCACGTCGCGCACCTCGAAACCGGCGCGCTCGCGGGTCAGACCACCGGGTCCAAGCGCCGAGAGACGGCGCTTGTGGGTGATCTCCGACAGCGGGTTGGTCTGGTCCATGAACTGCGACAGCTGCGAGGAACCGAAGAACTCGCGCACGGCGGCAGCCGCCGGCTTGGCGTTGATCAGGTCCTGCGGCATCACCGTGTCGATCTCGATCGAGGACATGCGTTCCTTGATCGCGCGCTCCATGCGCAGCAGGCCGACGCGGTACTGGTTCTCCATCAGCTCGCCGACCGAGCGCACGCGGCGATTGCCGAGATTGTCGATGTCGTCGATCTCGCCCTTGCCGTCGCGCAGTTCGACCAGTGTCTTGACCACGGCCAGGATGTCGTCCTTGCGCAGCACGCGGACGGTGTCCTCGGCCTTGAGCTCGAGGCGCATGTTCATCTTGACGCGGCCGACCGCCGACAGATCGTAGCGCTCGCTGTCGAAGAACAGCGAGTTGAACATGGCTTCGGCGGTTTCGAGCGTCGGCGGCTCGCCGGGGCGCATGACGCGGTAGATGTCGAACAGCGCGTCCTGGCGGCTCTCGTTCTTGTCGACGTTGAGCGTGTTGCGGATATAGGCGCCGACATTTACGTGGTCGATGTCGAGAACCTTGACCTCGTCGTCGCCGGCGCTGAGAAGCACCTTCAGCGTCTTTTCGTCGATCTCGTCGCCGGCTTCGAGGAAAATCTCGCCGGTCGCGTAGTTGACGATGTCCTCGGCAAGGTAGTTGCCGAGCAGGTCCTCGTCCGTCGCCTTGATCGCCTTGAGACCCCTTTCGCCGAGCTGGCGGGCCTGGCGGGCAGTGATCTTCTTGCCCGCCTCGACGACGACCTCGTTGGTGTCTGCATCGACCAGGTCGCCAACGGCCTTGAGGCCGCGGAAACGCTCGACGTTGAACGGGATGCGCCAATGGTCGCCGGCGCGCTTGTAGGTGATCTTGTTGTAGAAGGTCGACAGGATCTCCTCGCCGTCCATGCCGAGCGCCATCAACAGCGACGACACCGGAATCTTGCGGCGGCGGTCGATGCGGGCGTGCACGACGTCCTTCGAGTCGAACTCGATGTCGAGCCACGAGCCTCGATAGGGGATGACGCGCGCGGCAAACAGCAGCTTGCCCGACGAGTGCGACTTGCCCTTGTCATGGTCGAAGAAAACGCCCGGCGAACGGTGCATCTGCGAGACGATGACACGCTCGGTGCCGTTGACGATGAAGGTGCCGTTCAAGGTCATGAGCGGCATGTCGCCCATGTAGACGTCCTGCTCCTTGATGTCCTTGATCGACTTGGCGCCGGTATCCTCGTCGATATCGAACACGATGAGGCGCAGCGTCACCTTGAGCGGCGCGGCATAGGTCAGGTCGCGCTGACGGCATTCGTCAACGTCGAATTTCGGCGCTTCGAACTCGTACTTCACGAATTCCAGCATCGAGGAGCCGGAAAAGTCGGAGATCGGGAAGACCGATTTGAAAACCGCCTGCAGTCCCTCGTCAGGACGCCCGCCCTTGGGCTCCTCTACCATCAGGAATTGATCATAGGATGCCTTCTGAACCTCGATCAGGTTCGGCATCTCCGCAACTTCCGGAATTTTTCCGAAGAATTTGCGTACGCGTCTGCGGCCATTGAAAGTTTGTGTCTGGGCCATCGTCGCTCCTTAGCTCGATTCTCGGGGCGAGCCTCGCCGCGGCTCGCCTTGCATTCTCGGCCACCTCGGCGGCGGCCTTTTATTTGTTCACCCGCCACCCTGTCGGTGGCCGGCCAAAACGGGAGAAAACCCGTTTCCTGAAGGCCGGTTTACGGCCCTCAGGAAAGAGGTTTTCGTACTCTTCGCGTTACGCGGCCTCCCTTCGCCAAGGGAGTGGCGGACGGCGCGAAGCCGCCCGCCGAGCCGATATCAAACGCTTACTTCAGTTCGACCTTGGCGCCGGCTGCTTCCAGCTGGGCCTTGAACTTGTCCGCGTCGGCCTTGGAAACGGCTTCCTTGACCGGCTTCGGGGCCGCCTCCACCAGGTCCTTGGCTTCCTTGAGGCCAAGACCGGTGATGGCGCGAACTTCCTTGATGACGTTGATCTTCTGAGCGCCCGCCTCGGTGAGGACGACGTCGAATTCCGTCTTTTCCTCGACCGGAGCAGCAGCAGCCGCGGCACCGCCAGCGGCGGCAACCGCCACCGGAGCAGCAGCGGAAACGCCCCACTTTTCTTCCAGAAGCTTCGACAGCTCGGCCGCCTCGAGGACGGTCAGCTTCGAAAGGTCGTCTACGATCTTTGCCAGATCAGCCATTGCAATATTCCTTCATAAGGTTCGAACGTGTGTTTGTGACAGCGAGGAACGGCCTCATGCCGCCTCGTCCTTCCGGGCGTAAGCGCCGATGACACGCGCGACCGAAGCCGCAGGCGCATTGACGATCTGGGCGATCCGGGTTGCCGGCGTGGCGATCATGCCAACCAGCCTGCCGCGCAGCTCATCGAGCGACGGAAGTGTGGCGAGTGCCTTCACACCGTCGGCGTTGAGCGAGGTGGTGCCCATTGCGCCGCCGAGAATGACGAGCTTGTCATTTCCCTTGGCGAAATCGGACGCGACCTTCGGCGCCGCAATCGGATCCTCCGAATAGGCGATCAGCGTCTGTCCCTTGAACAGGTCGATGATCGATGCGGAGTCCGTGCCCTGAAGAGCGATTTTGGCGAGACGGTTCTTCGCGACTTTGACGGTGCCACCGGCGACACGCATTTTCGACCGAAGGTCGTTCATTTGCGCGACGGTGATACCGGCGTAGTGGGCCACGACGACTGAACCAGCGCCCGAAAACGCTTCATTCAGGCCCGTGACGAGTTCGCGTTTTTCCGCTCTGTCCACTGCCTATCTCCAGTTGACCCCTGCCTCATTACGAGGACAGGCGTCGGGTTGCCTTTTGCCGGCCGGGCCATCCAGTAACGGATCTCCCGAACGACGCTCGAGGATCCTGCCCCCTTTCGCCACACCAGCCGGCAAGCCGAATGGTGCGCAGACAAAAGGCAAACACGGTTCGAACCTTTCATTGGAGCAGTCGCTCCGTTGTCCGGTCTTCACCCGTCTCATGCAGGCCCACATGAATTAAGGCCCCCCTTGAACTAAGGCTTGGGGCCGCCCGCAATCTCGGACAGGATGTCCGGAAGCCTTCCGACTTCCGGTACCGGGCCGCCAAGATAAGTCGGAGGCCCGGAATTCTGTTTTCGGATCAACTCTTTAGCGGCCGATCCGAATGGTTCGTATCAGGACGCCGCCAGCGTCGAGACGTCGAGCTTGAGGCCAGGGCCCATCGTCGAGGTGACCGACACCTTCTTGACGTAGTTGCCCTTGGCGCCAGCCGGCTTCGCCTTGTTCACCGCGTCGGCGAAGGCGCGGACATTCTCTTCCAGCGCCTTGACGTCGAACGAGACCTTGCCGACGCCGCCATGCACGATGCCGGCCTTCTCGACGCGGAACTCGACCGCGCCGCCCTTCGACGCCTTGACGGCAGCGGTAACGTCGGTAGTGACAGTGCCGACCTTCGGGTTCGGCATCATGCCGCGCGGGCCGAGCACCTTGCCCAGACGGCCGACCAGCGGCATCATGTCCGGCGTGGCGATGCAGCGATCGAAGTCGATCGTGCCCTTCTGGACGATGTCGACCAGATCCTCGGCGCCAACGATATCGGCGCCGGCCGCCTTGGCTTCCTCGGCCTTGTCGCCACGCGCGAAAACGGCGACGCGGACGGTACGGCCGGTGCCGTTCGGCAGATTGACCACGCCACGGACCATCTGGTCGGCATGGCGCGGGTCGACACCCAGGTTCATCGCGATTTCAACGGTCTCGTCGAACTTCACCGAGGACCGGTCCTTGAGCAGCTTCAGCGCCTCACCCAAGGCATAAGCCTTGTTGGGATCGATGCCTTCACGGGTCTTCGATACACGCTTTGCAATCTTTGCCATGATCTCAGCCCACCACTTCCAGACCCATCGAGCGGGCGGAGCCCTCGACCATGCGCATGGCCCCCTCGATATCGGTTGCGTTCAGATCCTTCATCTTCTGCTCGGCGATCGCGCGCAACTTGTCGCGGCCAATCGTGCCGGCCTTGACCTTGCCCGGCTCCTTCGAGCCCGACTTCAGGTTCGCGGCCTTCTTCAGGAAGTAGCTCACCGGCGGCGTCTTCATGACGAAGGTGAACGACTTGTCCTGGTAGTAGGTGATCACGACTGGAATCGGCGATCCCTTTTCCATTTCCTGGGTCTGCGCGTTGAACGCCTTGCAGAACTCCATGATGTTGATGCCGCGCTGACCAAGCGCCGGTCCGATCGGGGGCGACGGCGTAGCCGAGCCCGCGGAAACCTGGAGCTTGAGCTGGCCTGCAATCTTCTTAGCCATCTCTTTCCTGCCTTTATCTCATGCCGGCCCCACTATCTGGGCAACACCGGCGGTTGCAGTCTGGTGGTGCGGTTCCTGTGGCCGGCTAAAGCCGCATTCGCCTCCCACCCGTTTTGGCCGCGCGATTTCCACGCCGCCTCCCCTCACCGCCGAATGGGCGACAAGGATTTCGGATCAGCCCTTTTCGACCTGTCCGAATTCGAGATCGACCGGCACGGCGCGCCCGAAGATCGAAACTTCCACCTTGAGCCGCGCCCGCTCCTCGTCCACTTCCTGGACGAAACCGTTGAATGACGCGAACGGACCGTCCGAGACGCGGATCGCCTCGCCGATCTCGAAAGTGACCGACGGCTTCGGCCGCTCGACGCCTTCCTGCACCTGGTTCAGGATGCGCTGGGCCTCGGTCTCGGTGATCGGCACCGGCTTCGAGTCACCCAGGAAGCCGGTGACCTTCGGCGTGTTCTTGACGAGCGAGAACACTGCGTCGGTCAGGTTGGCCTTCAAGAGCACGTAGCCCGGGAAGAACTTGCGCTCGGCATCGACCTTGCGGCCGCGGCGAATCTCGACAACCTTCTCGGTCGGCACGACGATCTGCTCGATGTCAGCGGACAGGCCTTTCTGCTTGGCCTTGTTCTCGATGTCCTCAGCGACCTTTTTTTCAAAGTTCGAATAGGCGTGGACGATGTACCACCGCGCAGTCATTTCAAGACTTCTCCGTAATCGCCGGACTTAGCGTCCGATGCCCAGAATCTGCTCGACCGCGAGGCCCATGAGCTGATCGGCGGTAAAGAAAAAGATCATCGCGATCACAGCGAACGCCAGGACCATCACCGTCGAGATCATCGTTTCGCGCCGCGACGGCCAAGTCACCTTGGCGGTCTCCGAGCGAACTTGCTGGAGAAAGACGAATGGATTTGTGGTTTTCGAAGCCATGTGCCGCTCTGTCTGCAAGACCCGTTGACCGGATCTCCTGGATGATCCCGCTGGCCGGGATGTGCCGCCTGAGCCTGTGTTCGCGCCGAATCGGCGCAATCATTTCGCCCATGCAAATCGGACGCGTAAAGCCGGCTTCCCAGCTCCACGCGTCGCGTGTCTGTTTCGTCTACATAAAACCGATTCTTGATCCACGCAAGTGGCAAGTGTCCGCTTTATGACCAAACGCCGCCTCGGAACCATCCAGTCGTCCCGTCCCGGCTATGGCCTCTTATGTCTCAAGACAGCCTATATGGCAAGTCACCGGCGGATGTTCAAAGGGCCAATGCGTGGAAGACCAGACAATTTTCATGAATTGGCCATTCCGAAAAATGGCACGGGTTTCATGAATTGGCCATTTCGAAAAATGGCACGGGCAGCAGGGTTCGAACCTACGACCTGCGGTTTTGGAGACCGCCGCTCTACCAACTGAGCTATGCCCGTATCGCGGGCTGCTATTTCACAAAGCGGGCGAGAACTCAAGTCGAGTTTTCAGGGATGCCCACGACAGCCCGCGATCGCCCAAATCCAAGCAGCAGCGCCCAGATGGATATGAGCAGTTCGATGGCGAAGGTCCAATGCAGGACAAAGCTCATGACCCAGTTGCGGTATGTGGCTGGGATCGCCACGAGTTCGGTTGCATGCCTGTCGAACGGCATCAGCCACATGATTGGCGATACCACGGTATCCAGGACCATATGCAACAAGGCCGCGGCAAAGAAGACGCCGACGACGGCAAGATACTGCCGCGCGTGTCGTTTCGTGACCGCCAGCGCCACAAGGCCAGTCGCTGCCCAAAACAGCGGCCAATGCGTGATGTAGGCGTGGTGGTGGATGCGTCCGCCGTCGACGAAATGGAAGTACAGCATATCGATATCGGGGATGACGGCGCCGATCATGGCGGCAGCCATCACGCCCGGCGCTTCGCGCCAGAGCTTCCGCGCCAACGTTCCCAGAATGTAGCCCGATGGAAGATGCGCGATCAGCATCGCAAGACCTGCTCCCCTGCCAAGATCCGATGGAGATATAGCGGCATATTGCGGCGTTATTCCGGAAGGGCATGGCGGCCCCAACTCGCCGGGCGGATCACTTCGCGCTCGGCCTGTACGGTCCGCCGGGCACGCCCCAGCCCCAGGCCGGCATCGGCTCGGTTTCGGGATCGCAGGTCTCGCTAAGGTTGGAGTTCATCTTCGCCAGCCGCGACCCCCATTCGACATAGGCCATGAAAGCCGAGCGGAATTCCGGATCGTTCGGCAGCCCGACTTCATCGGCGGCATCGACGAGAAGGTTGATCCAGCGGCGGCGCTGTTCCTCGCTCAGATGCTTGCCGAGATGATGCATGACCATCTCGCGGTGGCCGCCATGCTCTTTGCTGTAGGTCGTCGGTCCACCAAGGACCTCGCCGATGAAGGCCGCGACATGGGCCGGATGATCCGGTGACATATTTTGAACACCGGGCCGACGATGGGATCCCTAGACACCATGTCGTAGCAGGTTTGCGTCAGGCGATTCAACGCCTCGGTGCCGCCGGCCCATTCGAACAATGTCGGGATATCCTGGCTCATTCTCGATCCTCGACTGGCCGGACTGTCAATTGTTGCGGACGATAGCGGAACTATCGAACGTTGCTCAACCTGCCTCGATGGCCAGTTTGGGTCAGTTGCAACGCCTGCGCCTTACAACTTGACCGGCGCGTCGGCCTGAACCTCGGAAGTCGAGACCATGCGGCAATTCTCCGGCATTGGCTCCGATTTGCAGATGGTCGGACCGGTAAATTCATCTGCCGATTCAAGCCCGGTCGTCAGCCCGACTTTCAACATCATGTCGGGTTCGAGCTGCCGGTGGCGCGAGGCCGGCACCGACCGCATCGCCACCAGCAGACCGGGTCCGACCGCCATCTCTTTGAGATAGGTCTTGACCCGCTGCCCCAACCCCATCGAATGCACGGTCAACTGCGCGCGAGGACCGACAAGGCGTCTGACACCGCCGGCAAGCATGATCGGACAGGCTGCGCCGCACTCGCCGCTCGCATCGATCGAGAGCCCGACATAGATGCCATTCTCGGCGGTGCAATCCGCCTTGTCCGGCTCGCAATGAAGTCCGTCCGCGCAACCGCCACGTCGAGCTTGCGTTCTTGGATCAACCTTCCAGCGGCCAGGGCACCGAGCACGTCACCTCCCGGCGAGTTGATCACCAGGGGCAGTCGCCGATCACCGATCGTGTCCAGCAGTTGGCGCAACCGTTCCGGCGTCTGAGCGCTAATCATGCCTTCCGCGGAGATCCATTCGGGACAATTGGGATCGCAGAGAAAACTTCTGCCGCGAACCAGAACGAAGCGCATATCTCCAACATCGGCCCGCTGCACGGTTTCGGGTTCGGCCCGACGCGGCAGGAGCGGACTTGGCGTATGCCACCACGTGGCCGGCCGGCGCCGGTATTTCCCTGCAGTTCGCAGCCACCGGATCTGTTTTGCATAGGGTTGGCGCGATCAGCAGGTCGACGGCATCCAGGCTGGTAACCAGCTTCGTCTGCAGCATGTCGTAGGGAGCCAACTGCTGGATGCTGCTGGCCGGCGTGTTCTTCATCGTCTCGAGCACGGCCTGGCCGACGCCCATTTCCTTCAGATACGCCGCCAGTCTTTTCTCCACCGACTTGCTCATCTCGTAGGTCTTGTAGCTGCCGGCGTTCTTGCGGCTGATGACCTTCTTGTCGACGATCTTCTTCTTGCCTCTCACCACGCGGTAGGTGGTTCGGTACTGCAATTTCGTCCGAATGTAGGTCGTGGTGATCTGATGAACGCCGAGATGCGCCCATTGCCCGACCACGCGCCTGATGCCGCCGGCAAACATCAGCGGGCAAGCGGAATTGCAGATGGCGCCGTCAGCATAGGCATTGCCGAAATAGCGAGCGGCCTTGCCGTCGTTTTCCGTGCAGTCCTTGGCATCGGGCTGGCAACCGGTGAACCGGGTCTTGCCGACCGCGATATCGAGTTTGTTCTTGCGGATCAGGCGACCAAGCGCCAGTGCCGCATCGACATTGCCGCCGGGAGAATCCACGACAACAGGCAGTTTTCGGCGGCCGAGCACCTTGAGCGTGCGCTTGAACAGGGCTGGCGTGCGGGCTTCTATGGAGCCTTCAGCGGATATCCATTCCGGGCAGGTCGGTTCGCAACCAGGCGCGCTGCTGCGGACGACGACAAACCGCATCGTTGGACCAACATCCGACGCGGATTTTTTTGTATTCGCCGCGAAGGCAGCGTGTTCCATGCCAAGGAACGACGCCAGGCAGATCACCCCAAGTATCCACCATGTCTGGCCATTCAGATGGCGCCATGGAACCATTCGGGCAAGCCCCCCGCAATGCAAGCTATCCTAACGCACGACCCCCAAAAACGGAACCGATTTTCGCTGGCGATCATGCGCAATATCAACGTGCTACAGCGTCCTTCGCGCGCACGAACAACGCCCGGCGCTGTGATTGAGCTTTGACGGCTCGCAACAGGGTTTGCGATGGCGCCGCAGGCACTCGGCTGTGCTAAAAAAAAAGCAAAAAAGGGCAGCCCGAGGACTGCCCTTTCGCAATCGATCTGATCGGCAATGCCGGCGTCGATTACTCTTTGATGGTGACGACGATGCCGGCACCGACGGTGCGGCCGCCTTCACGGATGGCGAAGCGCAGCTTCTCTTCCA
>NZ_NPKH01000021.1 GCF_002284535.1 Mesorhizobium wenxiniae
CTGGTGCCCCCGGACGGAATCGAACCGCCGACCTTCGGTTTACAAAACCGCTCACAAGCCTTGCAGCATAAGGCGTTGCGCCCTCTATGTTGCGTCTGTGTCGCGTCAGCCCAATAGCAGCCGCTCGGCAGAGGCTAATTCGGCCTCGTCATCACCGCGCGGGAACAGGTGCCCATAGCGGTCCATCGTTAGCACGATAGTTGAATGTCCAAGCCTCTCCTGCACCATCTTAGCAGGCAGTCCCAGGCCACCGTCCGCCGTGCGGTTGATGCACCATGACGCGTAGAAGTGACGAAGCGCATGCATGCCGGTGTACTTCCCGACGACGATGGGTTTGCCGTCCTTGTCGTGCTGTGGTTCGCCGCTCTCGTCCAGCGCCGGCACCGTGACGCCGGCTTCTACCTGTGTCGGGATAAGGCCGCGACGAATGATGTTGCTCAAGCCCTCGATGTTCCCGGCGCCATTCGGGAAGACAAGCTCCAGCACTGTGACCGGCTTGCCTTCGTCGTCCAGCTTGCCTGTCCGCCGACGCGGGCATGTAAGCTTCCACTCCCGCAACGCGTTGACGACTGTCGGGGGTAGCGGAATGGTTCGCTCGCCGGCTTCTGATTTCGGTTTTCCTATGGCGTTGAACCTATCGGCGCGCTGATGCACATGCAGCTCTCGCTTGTCTAGATCGACATCACGCCAGCGGAGCCCGCGAAGTTCAGAAGCGCGAAGACCGGTAAAAATTGCCGTAAGCAGCAATGGGCGCCATCGGCCGGAGAGTGCGTTGACAATCGCCCGGATCTCTTCCCGCGACGGGATATCGACCCCGACCTTAAGCTTGCCTTTCTGGCGCTTGTCCTGGCGCTCTCCACGCCTGCGGCGGGCGCGCATGTCTCGAACAACGTTGCGGGCCACGAAGCCGCGCTCCTGGGCGTCTGCCAGCAGCGTTCCTAGGCTGACCAGGATACGGCGCACCATAACGGGCGATCGACCATTCTCGCGAAGCTTGTCTTCAAATGCTCGGAGTGTGCTCACGCTTAGATCGGAAAGCCGCTCTTGGCCGATGAACGGCTTGATATGCAGATCGAGGTGCGATCGATATGCCTCGGTGGAAGAGCGCTCCAGCCCGGCATCAACAGCCCCTTTGATCCAAATATCTCCCGCTTTGGCCAGCCTGACACTATCCCTGTCCGCGACGTGGATGCCCTGCCGTATCTCGACGCCGGCACCGTCCCGGAAGCTGTCGGCATCCTTCTTTCTGGCGAAAGTCTTCAGTCGCCGGATGCCTTTGCCGTCGACATAGTCAACAACCCATGCTTCTTTCGCGATGCCTCGGCTGTTAGTCCATGTGCGCTTACGTACGCTCATTCTTCCCCGCCCTCATCGTTCGATTGCTCGGCGCGGGTGGCGTAGGGAACAAAGCTGACCTCACCGTCCCAGCCGGCCCGGACGGTCCATGGCTGCTTGGCGTCGGCGAGAGCATTATTGATATAATTCAGATAGTCGCTGTTCCCGTCAGGAGCACTGACGCCAATCAAGCTTTCCAAAAAAACGGACAGAAGATTGATGTCGATCGACTTCGGTGGGAACGCAACTTCAAGAGCGGCAATCGCCTCGGCGTCAAGCGTTCGGTGATTCTGCTCCGCTTCCAGACTAATGCGATCAAGCAAGGGCTGGGGGATTGCTAAAACAGGGGCCGGCTTTCCGTCTTTGTTAAAGAAGCGTTTTCGGAAGTCTTCTAGCCGATCCAACTCCCATTCAAGCCGCTCTTTGTCATCGGCTAGTTTCGCTCGCTCCCGAGTCGTGGCGAACAAGGTCTTTTGAAGCGTCGGAAAGTCTTCAAGCCGCGCCACAATCTCAGCATTCATCGAGCGGCTGTTCTTGTCTGCCGCTTCCTTAATGCGGTCTCGCAAACCAGGCGGAAGCCGAACCTGGAAGCGTTCGGCCAGCTCACTAGGGTATTTTTCGCGGTCATCGTCACTCATGCTGGGGATAAGTGCAACTTGCCACCATGAAAGGCAAGAGTGCGACTTGCACTCATCCACAGTTACAGGTACTTATTGGCAATAGATGCAAGTTGCACTCGTGAACGAAAGGAGCACATTTTGCCCGTAAAATCCGACCATAGTCTGGAGTTGGTATGGGGAGCCGAAGCCATATCCGTGTTCATCGGCCGCACGCAGCGGGCGACATTTCACATGCTGGAAAAGGGCGAACTGCCGGCGCGAAAAGTTGGCGGTCGATGGGTCGCCGAGCGGTCCAACCTGACCAAGTTCTTCATGGAGGATGCCGCTTGAAGTATTCCCTTCTCGTCAAGGTCGAACCGGACGGCCAGCCAATGCGCCTAGAAGGCCGCGTGGCCTGGGCCATGAAGAAGCTGATCGATGCCGGCGCCGGCGGCTGCACTCCGATCACGCATCCCGGCCCGCGCTGGTCCGACTACGTCTTCAAAGCTAGAGCCCTTGGCTTCGTCATTGAGACCGAGCACGAAAGCCACGGCGGCCAATTCCCGGGCCATCACGGAAAGTATATTTTACACTCCGAAGTGAGTGTCCTCGAAGAGGTGAGCGCATGAAGGGGAAAAATCCTCCGGGCGAGCACTTCACGAAGATCATCCGGCACACACATGAGTGGCCAGCGTGGCGCGCGCTGTCGTCATCCGCACAAGCGGCCTATCCCTGGTTCAAGTTCGAGTGGCGCGGGACCGACAAGAACAACAATGGCAAACTTCGGCTAAGTGTGCGCCAATTGGCGCAGCGGATGGGAGTTCGGCCCGATACCGCCGCCGAAGCCATCCGCGAGTTGCAGCGGAAGGGCTACCTGTTCCAGACGGAAAGCGCCTGCCTCGGCGTCGATGGTGCGGCAAAGTCTCCTGCCTGGGAGCTGACCGAATTAAAGCTGCCGGGGACCGACAAAACCCAGGATGGGCGGAAACTGTACCGGGAATGGCAACCCGGCAAAGACTATCCTGTGCAAGCTGCCGGCGCCAACAATCCACGCGGCGAGAATGGCCGAAGAACAAAACCCCGTCATGAAAACCGTGACGGTCCTGTCCTGATTTCCGTGACGAAAAACAGGGTGGCGTCATGAAAACCGTGACAGCCTGTCCCAAAAAGCGTGACGAAATCAGGGGTTTGCCAACACAAACCGTCACGGTTTTCGTGACATCCTTATTCTACCATATCCATATCGTTCGGGGGGGCCGCCATGCAGACACAGTTTAACTGGTCGGCTCCCTGCCAAGTGATCCTGTTCCCAATGGGAAAACGGGTCGGCCGCATTCGATCGACCGCCGAAAAGATGCTTGCCAAGCCAACCGACAGGGCGGCGGAATCCTACCGCGATCAAGTCACCGATGGTCTCATCCGGCAAATGGCGAGGACCGGCCTGTCGGTCAGCGAACAAGACGAGCACTTGGGCGCGTTCTGGTCGGCCGTCCAGGCGGAAATTATCAGGCTCACTTATCGAAGCACCCAACCAGAGGGAGGCCATGTCGCATGACCGCACAGATAGAAATCCAGCCGGGCCAATGGGTGCTGGCATACGTCGACCAGTTTTGCACCGCCTACATAGACGATGACATGCCGCGCGCCCTGGAGCGGCTGACCTCTGGCGGATCGGGTTGGGCTTGCCTATCGCCGAAACGGCCTTGGGAACAATTCATGGTCAGCTTCGTGGCCAAGGCGATGCCGAAAACATGGGAAAACGAACACGGATGGCGTGGGCGCCGCTCGTTCATCATCGCCGTGGCTGACACCCAGGCCGAAATGCTGGCGCTTCGTGATGAGCTGTTCTCCATCGGCTTCGTGGCTGACAAGCAGATTGAGGAAGAAACGGCTCGGGTGATGGCTGACTTCGAGCGCGCGACCAAGGCTGACGCTCTGGCCAAGATCCACGCGGCGTTGCCGCATATGTTTCCGGCGGTCGCATGACCGTAATCGAGAATGAAGACGGCTTCGTCGTGGTCGACGGCACCAATGTGTTGGCTGGCCCATTCCCGACCAATGCAGAGGCATGGCGCGCGTCTGATCGGATGGACGGTTCGCCCGTATCGCCAGCCGAAAAGCGGGCGGACTGGATAGCGACCAAGATCCTGTCGAGCGGGCCGGCGCCGATCGCTCCGAAGAAGAAGACCAAGCGTGAGCGCAAGCAAGCCAAAGCCGCGGCGAAGGCTCCTCGCTGGGTTCGCGACATCGCGGCGGCGAAGTTCGATCCGCACGGCAATCGCCAGCATCGGGAATGGCAGCTCGGCACGTTCGGCCCGGCGTCGCCTGTGCGGCAAGTGAACATCGCCGACTATCTCGCGGAAGGGGGCGGCCATGACCATTGAAGAGCGTAGGGCGCGTGAGAGGCTCGAACGAGAAAATCCCTGGCGGCCGATCGGCGAAGCAAAACCGGACGGCATGATCTGCGAGCTGCGCAAGAGCAACCTCGTTGAATTTGGCCGGGGGCGTTTCTTTCTGCATGACGGCCGTTGGTTCCGCATCGAACCGCCGGAGCCGATGAACGCAAGATTTGACCATCTGATCGAATACCGTCCGACAGGCGTTACCCTGAGCAAGGATCGTCAGGCCTCCGTAATCGAGCGCGCAGAGCGCGGGCGCTACGAGCACCGCGGAGGGGAAGTCTACGAGAAGCCCAAGCCCTACAAGCTCTATTGGCGGGCCGACGATGCGAAAGGCAAGAAATGAACCAGCGCGCAAAAATCAATTGTTGGTATGTGGTCCAGTCCTCGGTGTCGTCGGAACGCAAGGCGTCTGATGAGCTGAAGCGGGCTGGCTACGATGTGTTTTGTCCGGTGTGGCGCAAGGAAATCAGACACAACCGCACCAAGAAGTGGACGACAAGGGAGTTCCCGCTGTTCTGCCGCTACATGTTCGTGAGGCTGGCTGCGCCTGATCGTTGTTCTGAGCTGGATGATGTTGATGGCGTCGACAAGGTGTTGCGGGTGCAAGGTGTTCCGGTGCCGGTGGATGACGATGTCATCGTGCGGATTCGGCGGGCAGTGGACAGCGGCGCCTTTGATGAGACGCGGGAACACGGCTACCGCCTCCATGCCGGCGACAAGGTGCGGATTGCCGAAGGGCAGTTCCTCGGCCTGGAGGGCCTGATTGACGCGGTAAAGGACAGCCGGAAAGCAAAGGTGCTGGTGTCGATCTTCGGCCGATCGGTGCCGACAACGATAGAACTTGAAAATCTCGCAAAGGTAGCGTAATACCACATATAGGCGATTTGCGGCTGACTGAGCGGGATCTTCGGATCACTCGCCGGGCCGATGCGGGGGTAGATTTCGCCGCCCCCGCGCTCCGAGACATTTTCACCAAATCCAACGGTACGGAACGGCGGACAAATTGTCCGCTGTCGAGCCGGGGAGTTGTCAGCATGGGCTATCTCGACAAGCGCCGCTCCAAGCTCTTGCCGGCCGCTACCAGGGCTGCACAGGAAGAGGTGCGCCGTCAAATCGCCTTGGCGGTATCCATCACCAAGCGGAAGACAAAAGCAAAAGTGAAGGCTGAGGTGCTAGAATCTCTACAGCAGGTAACCGGGGCCAGCGATGCCAGCGCCAGCGGGTAACCAGTTCTGGAAAGCGCGCAGTTCGCACGGGCGCAAGCCGATCTTCGCCACGCCGGATGACCTATGGACAGCGGCGAGCGAATATTTTGAGTGGGTGGAAGCAAACCCACTGTGGGAAGACAAGGTAACCAGCTTCCAAGGCGCCAATACGCACGAGCCCATCGCCAAGATGCGGGCCATGACCATTTCCGGGCTCTGCATCTTCCTCGATATCGATAAGACGACTTGGTTCGACTACGCAAAGCAGAAAGATTTTTCCCACGTCACAACGCGCGTAGAGGAAATCATCCGGACCCAGAAGTTCGAAGGGGCTTCGGCAGACCTGCTCAATGCCAACATTATCGCCCGCGATTTGGGGCTAGCCGACAAGTCGGAAGTTACCGGCAAGGACGGCAAAGACCTGGTTCCGGCTGACAACACCCGCGACCTTGCCCGCCTGATCGCCTTCGCGCTCGCCAAGGGACAACAGGCCAGCAAGTGACCGTTGGCCAGACGCTAGACGACATATTGCGGGCCTACCAAGCGCTGCCTCCTGAAGAACAGAAGGCCATCGTAGAACGGGCGCAAACGCTCGCCGGCAAGAAAGCGGCTCTGCCTAACCCTGGGCCTCAAACCATGGCCTATTTCAGCGAGGCGGACGAAACCTTCTATGGTGGCTCGGCCGGCGGCGGCAAGACGTTCCTAATCTGCCTGCTGGCGCTGAACGAGCATGAACATTCCCTGATCCTTCGCCGGATCGGCAAGAACCTGAAGGGCGTCAAGCGTGAGCTGCAAGGCTTGCTCGGCACGCGGGACGGCTTCAACGAACAGTCCGGCACGTGGCGGCATGACAGGGGCGTTATCGACCTCGGGCACTGCGAGCATGAGGGGAACAAGGAAGACTATCAGGGCATCGCGCACGACCTGAAGGCCTTCGATGAAATTACGCAGTTCACCGAGACGCAATACACCTACATCATCGGGTGGAACCGCTCGGCCAATCCCAAGCAGCGCTGCCGGGTGCTGGCGACTGGCAATCCTCCGTCGACCGCTGAAGGCCAGTGGGTCATCAAGCGGTGGGGCGCCTGGCTAGATCCAACGCATCCGAATCCGGCACAGCCTGGTGAACTGCGCTGGTTCACTACGATCGACGGCGATGACACTGAAGTCGATCAAGACTACCTCGGGCCGAAAGGCGAAAAGCCACGGTCCAGAACCTTCATTGCCTCCGTGCTGGAAGACAATCCAGATCTTGCCGAAAGCGGCTATGCGTCGACCATCGAAGCAATGCCGGAACCTTACAGGACCATGCTGCGTGAAGGCCGGTTCGACATCGGTGCGCAGGATGACCTCTGGCAAGTCATCCCTTCGGATTGGATAAGGCAGGCGCAAGGCCGCTGGAAGCCTGACGGGTTCCGGGGCCTGAAGATGACGGCGGTGGCGGTCGACGTAGCGCAAGGCGGTCCTGATAAGTCGTCTTTCTCCTCGCGATACGGGACATGGTTCGCGCCGCTGGTCCGCAAGAAGGGCACCGAAACGCCAGACGGCCCGAGCATCGGGGCGGAAGTGTTCAAGATTCGCCGGGATGGCTCGGTGGTCATCGTTGACCTGGGTGGCGGCTACGGGGGCGATGCGAAGCGGTTTTTGACGGACAACGGTGTCTCGGTCGCCGGGTTCAATGGTGCTCATGGGTCTACGGCGCGCACGGTGGATAAGGCGCTTGGCTTCCTCAACAAGCGCGCTGAAGCAATCTGGCGCTTTCGTGAGGCTCTGGACCCAGGGCAAGAGGGCGGATCGCCTCTGGCACTGCCTCCTGACCCGCTGCTGGTTGCTGATCTGGTGTCCTATCGCTGGAAGCCTGTCGGCGCCGGCAACATCCAAATCGAGAGCAAAGAGGAAATCCGCAAGCGCATTGGCCGCTCACCTGATGATGGTGACGCAACAATCATGTGCTGGGCGGAAGGCGAGAAACAGGCAATCCGCAAGATGCATGAAGCGGCACTCGGCGGCCGGCTGCCGCAAGTCAAGGTCGGCTATGCAAAACAGAAGGTAGGCAGGCGATGACATTCGAAGATTCGATCAATGTGCCGAAGCCGGCGAAGGGCGCAACGCGTGGCATCATCACGGAAAAACAGGCTGCGGCGTCACTTGCGCTGGCAGAGAAGGCATTCGGTGAAAGCCGCTTCGGCCTGCTCCGATCGGAACGCCGGGGCGGTGTCGTCTCGCTGCTGTACGGGCTGAAGGGCAGGGCGCTGGACGCCAAGGCCCTGGCCTATGAGCTGAACAACTAGCGCGCACGACCTATCGGGACTGATGAGCGTCTGCTTTTTTGTCGGCTTGCATCAACCAGCCGATGCCAAGCACTTCGACGTGGCGTGTATCAGCATCAACCGACTTCGCGGAAGGAAGAAGCCTATCGATTGCGGGCAAGTGCTGGTCGACAGTGGGGCGTTCACGGAGATCGATCGGCACGGTGGATACCGTCATGGCGTCGGGGAATACGCCAATGAACTGCGCCGCCTGCATGCGGCTGGTGTGGTCAGGATCGCGGCGGCGGTGGCACAGGACTACATGTGCGAACCCTTCATGCTCGCCAAGACGGGACTGACGGTCGCGGATCACCAGCGGCTCACCATCGAGCGCTATGACGCATTGATGGCCTGCGAGCTTCCGTTCCCGATCCTGCCTGTGCTTCAAGGCTTCGACCCTCGGGACTATCAGGACCACGTCCGCGCCTATGGCGACCGGCTGACGCCTGGCATGTGGGTCGGCGTGGGATCGGTCTGCAAGCGCAATGGTGCTCCGGACAAGATAGTCGGGGTTCTGTCGGCCATTCTCGCCGTGCGTCCAGACCTGCGGCTTCATGGCTTCGGGATCAAGCAGACTTCCCTCCTGCATCCCGGCGTCCGCGAACTGCTGGACAGCGCCGACAGCATGGCGTGGTCGTTCGCAGCTCGCAAGCAAGGCCGCAACGGGAACTCGTGGCAAGAGGCGAAAGACTACTGCCAACGGCTCCAGATCATGGCCTCTGCCTCTCCACGCGAATGGCAACCGTCTCTGCCGCTTTGAATGGGTTCGTCATGACATCTCGCGTCCAACGCTTCGCACTCGCCGCATTCTCATTGCTGTTCTGAAGGAGAAAACGAACATGGCTGGTCTGTTCAAACCCAAAACCCCGAAAGTTGAACCCACTGCACGGATGCCAGATGCGCAAGATCCGGCCGTCCTGGCTGAGAAGCGCAAGCAAATGGCCGAAATGCGAGCTCGTGGCGGTCGGGACTCGACCATCATGTCAGACAATCTCACCGGCTCTGTCGGAAAGCTTGGGGCGTAAGGCCACATGCAGACCTCCGCCACGGTTCAAACCATCGTCGACAACGGCAACCGGCTTTTCAGCGAGAAGACGCCGCTGCTGTCGCATTGGCAGGAGTTGGCTGAACATTTCTACTATGACCGGGCAGACTTCACCGGGCCGCTCAACATCGGCTCTGACTATGCGGCTGGCTCGTTCTCGTCTCGGGCGGCGATCTACCGCCGGGACATGGCCGACCTTTACCGAACGATGCTGCGGCCGGCCGACTTCTTCGAAGTGAAGTCGCTCGATGAAGCCCGAAACAAGATGCCTGATGCCCGGTCCTGGCTGGAATACGCCACGGCGATGCAGCGGGCGGTCATGTACCGGAACGGCGCCGGCTTCACTCGGGCAACGGAAGCCGGTGACCATGATCACCTGACGTTCGGGCAGGCGGTCGTTGAAGTCACGCCAACGACTGACCGGCGCAACCTGTTCTATCGCAACTGGCATCTTCGCGATGTCGCATGGTCCGAAGACTATGCCGGCGCGGTGTCTGACGTGCACCGCAATTGCAAGCCGACGATCACCCAACTCATGCAGCTCTTCCCCGGCAAGGTGCCGGCAGCGCTGACGCGGGACGCAGAGAAAGACCCGTACAAGAAAATCAGCGCGCGTCATGTGGCGGTGCCGGCCGCGTCCTACGATACAGGCATCAAGGTTCGGGCTGAGCACGAGTTTATATCGCTGTGGGTGCTGCCAGACCACGAAGGCGAAGTCCTGGAGAACATAAGCCGCACCTATCGCGGCTATGTCATTCCTCGCGGTCCTACCGTCTCGGGCTCGCAATATGCCCGCTCGGTCTTCACCTCGATCATCCTGCCTGACAGCCGGACGCAACAGGCCATTGAACGCATCCTGCTCGAAGCCGGGGAAAAGGCCATCGACCCGCCGATGATTGCCACAATGGATGTGATCCGGTCGGATATCGGCCTTGGTGCCGGCGGCATTACCTGGCTCGATCGGGAGTATGACGAGAGGCTTGGCGAAGCTCTGCGACCGCTGCAAATGGACTATTCCGGCCTTCCCGCAGGGCAGAACATGTCCGACCGCCTGGATATGACGATCCGCATGGGCTTCATGACCGACAAGGTTCAGATCCCCGACACGTCTGGCATGACAGCCTACCAAATCCGCAAGGTGGTCGAGCAACAGATGCGCGCTCACATTCCGATGTTTGAGCCGGTGGAAGTGGAATATTCCGAACCGCTCTGCTCTGAGACCTTCAAGGTAATGCGGTCGCTCGGTGCTTTCCCTGCAAACGAGATCCCCGATTCGCTGCGCGGCTCTGGTGTGGAGTTCTCCTTCAAGTCGCCAATCAAAGACCTTGAAGACGAGGGCATGCAACAGAAGCTCATCGAAGGCCTGGGCGTCGTGAAGGAAGCCGCTGCGCTCGATCCGACCGTTGCCAAGCTGCCGAACGCGATGGCGATTGCAAAAGACCTCCTTCGCCGCACTGGCTGGCCTGAAGAGTGGATCAACGATGAAAAGATGCTGAAGGCCGCGGCTGATCAGATGGCCGCTGAAGCTCAAGCGGCAAACGCTGCCGCGACCGTTGGCGGTGCCGCTGAAATGGCAGGCAAGGCCGCTCCGATGGTCAAGGCAATGCAGGGCATGCAAGCCGCATGACACAGCACCAGGCGCGTGGCGGGGCTCCTAGGTCCAATCCTATGGCGCCGGCAACATATGATGACCTCGATGTCGAGGCGATCAAGGCTGTTGCCGCTGGCAATGCCTCGGAAGGGCAGCAAAAGCGGGCAATCGGCTGGATCGTCCACAAAGCGGCAATGACATACGACGAACCCTTCGTGCCTGGGCAACCGGACGTGACCGCTCACCTGACCGGCCGCATGAATGTCGGTCGGCAGATTCTGAAGCTGGTCAACGTGCCTATCCATCTGCTGACGAAAACCGAAAGGAAAGCTTGATGTCTGATGACACTCTTGCGGGCGCGGCTACGGCCGAAAACCCCGCTCCGGGTGCTGCTGAAGCGGGAAAGCCTGCTCCCGCTGCTGTGATTGCCGAACCGGCGAAAGCCGCTCCTGCTGCCTCTCCTGCGCCTGGCACTGCTGCGCCGGCCCCTGAAGCCGGCAAGGAACCGCCGCCGGCTGAAGAGGAAGGACCGTGGGGCAAAGACTGGCGCGACAAGCTGGCAAAGGGCGATGCAAAGCGCCTGGAACGCCTGGCACGGTTCGCCTCGCCGGAAGCGCTGCTCACCGCGCAAGAGGAAGCCCAGCGCAAGATTTCCGAAGGGCTGAAGCCGAAGGGCAAGCCCGGCGAAAAGGCCACGGCCGAGGAGTGGGCAGAGTATCGCAAGTCCAACAACATTCCTGAGGCAGTTGATGACTTCGTCAAGGCCATTGTGCTGCCCGACAAGCGCACCATCGGCGACGATGACAAACCGGTGGTGGCGGCATTTGCGGAACGTGCCATCAAGAAGGGGATTGCTCCCGGCGATATGGCCGAAATGGTCGATGAATATTACGCCTTGCAGGAGGAACAGCAGTTCCAGCAGGCAACCGCCGACGCGGACTTCAAGAAGCAAGCCGAAGCTGACCTCAAGAAGGAATGGGGCGGCGACTTCACCGGCAACTTCGCTGCGATGCGGCCCTATTTCGAGAGCGTAAGCCCTGAATTGTTCGATAACCTGATGGGCGGCCGGATGGCTGACGGTCGGAAAATCGGCAATCACCCCGACGCTCTCAGGTTCTTTGCTGCCAAGGCGGTTGCCGAAAACCCGATGGCCACGATTGTTCCGGCCGGCGGCTCGTCCGCTGAAAGCCTCCATGCTGAAATCGCCACGATGGAAAAGCGGATGAAGACCGACCGCGCCGCCTGGCACAAAGACACGGCAGCGCAAGACCGCTACCGCAAACTGATCACGGCCCGCGACAAGCTCAAGGCCTGATATCCCGCCTTATGACGGCCAACCCGCTCTGCGGCTCCGTCAATCGCGGCTCTACCCAAACCAGCACGTAATCAGCGCCGAAGGGCGGTCTAGCGGCTCCGGTTAACCCCGGACAACCCGCGACCCTGGCCTGCGGACAACCTGCCTACGGCTCCCGATCCCTCAATAGAAGGAATCTGGACCATGGCCGACACGGCATTCCAGAAACAGTATCGTCAAGAGTACATCGCCGGCTTCGAATCCGGTGAAAGCCCGCTGCGCATGTCGGTTACGACCGAGTTTGTGCGCAAGGGCAACGAAGCAATCTTCCTCGTGGCCGACAGCGGCGGCGCGGAAGCTCGGACTCGCGGCGTCAACGGCCTGATCACGGCCCGCGGCGACAACCTGACCCAGAACACCGCCACTCTCGTTGAATGGCATGATCTGGTCCGCAAGACCGACTTCAACATCTTCGCCTCCCAGGGCGATCAGAAGCGCATCATGCAGGATACCTCGCTCAAGGTGATGAACCGCAAAGTTGACGCGGACATCATCACTGAGCTGGCGACCGCCACCGTCGATACTGGCGCCGCTGCTACCGGCTCGCTGGCCCTAGTCACCAAGGCAATCGGCATCCTCGGCCTTGCCAAGGTGCCGATTCAGGAAGTGGATAATATGTGGGGGCTGATCACGTCTGCCATGTACGCCTACATCCTGCGCGACGCGACCTTCACTTCCGCCGACTACGTGGACGTGAAACCGCTCGCAGGCGGCCCGCTCAAGCGTGTTCTGCGCTGGGCCGGCGTCAACTGGCTGATGCATCCGGATCTTCCGGGCGCCGGTACGAACGCTGAAAAAGCGTTCCTCTACCACAAGTCCGCTATCGGCCACGCGGCCGATACCGAAAACCTCGAATCCCTTGTCGGCTATGACGAAGAGCAGGGTTACTCCTGGGCTCGCGCCTCGGCTTTCATGGGCTCCAAGCTGCTGCAGAACAGTGGCGTGGTCGTCATCAACCATGATGGCTCTGCCATCGTCGGCGCCTAAGGAGGGCTGAGAAATGGCTTATGAAGTAACCAACGGCCCCAAGTGCATCTTGTCCGGTTTCGGCGGCTCGCCGTCGATCTGGGTCTACAACGATGGCGATGCGCACGGCACTGTCGACGGGACAGACTATTTCACCGACGCCAAGGAACTTGGCATGAAAGTCGGCGATCTGGTCTTCGTTCAACTGACCTCCGACTACACGACCACGCTGCACTCTGTCAGCGCGGTCGACGCGGACGGCAACGGCACAATCAGCGCGGCCGTCCTGGCGTAACGACAACGGCGGGGGCTTCGGCTCCCGCCTTTTCTCTTTCATCGAAAGGATGCGGCCATGGCCGGACTTCCCCTTGTGGTCGGTGATCCGGCCGCAACCCTAGCTTCGCCGGTTATGCTGGTCGACCCTTCGGGCAACCCGATCAGCTCTACGGTCCCGACGTCAGTACTCGGCGTCTCGGGCTGTTTCGCCACAGCTTCGTTCACACCTGCCGCGGCAGCCTATTCCGCAAATGACATCATGGGTGCTTCGGCAGAGTTCGCATTTGCGTTTGGCAATTCGGTCGCAATTCCCGCCGGGTCGCTCATCCGCATCCTTACGGCCATCACGCGCATTGATGTCACTGCCTTGCAGGCCAGCGAAGCGGGCTATCAGTTGCAGGGCTATTCGGCAACGCAACCAAGCGCACAGGCCGACAATGACGCCTGGACGCTCGCCAGTGGTGATCTCGCCACGTATCGCGGTGCCATCCCCCTAGGTACGCCTGTGGACCTCGGCGCTGCCCTGTACATCAAGAGCGGCGGCATCGATTTGGATGTGCGGCTCATCACCTCCTCGCTTTGGGCGAGGCTCCAGACGCTCGCCGGCTTCACCGCTACTGCGGTTGCCAGGCAGGTCACGCTTTACGGGATCGTCCTCTAGTGCTGAACACGGCCCGCAATCTGGTCGTGCTTGGCCGCTTCAACCCCGCCGTCTTCTTTGGCAATGGCGAAGTTGGGTTTGCATACGACTATTCCAAGACTGACCGCCTGAAGCAACTCTCTGACGGTACAACGGCAGTCGGCACCGATGCTGACCCGGTGGGCTGGGCGCAAAGCATCGACCCGACGCAGCGCATTGCGACCCAAGCCACCGCTGACAGTCGCCCAGCATGGAAAAACCCGAACTTCCTACGCTTCGACGGCACAGCGGACAACCTGCTGTCCACCGTCTCGCCGGGTGTGGCCGGTACACTCGCCTTCAAAGGCACCGTAACGTCTGCCTCAAAGGTGGTCATCGGCTCCCGCCTCGGCTCCGGAAACAGCATCGCCCAGATCTACGTTAATGCCAGCGGCCAGATAGCGGGTGGCATCGGCACGGCGGGGGCCAGCGTGAACTACCACGGGTCCGCTGATGTGCGCGGGCTTCTTGGCGTGAACGTCTTCACCTGGGATGCCGTCACGGTCACGCTCTACCGGAACAACGTGGTGGTGTTCACCGGTGCCCGCGGTGCAGGCAGCCCGCCCGCCCAAGCCTACCGCATAGGGGCCAACAACGACAGCGGCGTGGCAGCCTCCATTGCCGACGTGGATTTGTTCCACGCGCTCGCCATCAACCGCGTGCTGACGCCAGCCGAAGTCACGAAACTCACTACGGGATGGGGGACCACATGAGTGAGCCCGTGCACATTCCATCACAGGAGAAAATCTCAATGCCTCTCAACGTCAACGGCCTGATGCTGGCCGAAAGCAAGCGCAACGTTCACCGCATCGCACTCTATGCCGGCACGAAGGCGGAAGAGCTTCTAGACCCTGGCTTCTGGGTCCATGTCGGCCCGCAACTCCGCACTGATGACCGGATTGAAGTCGTCGGCTTCGATCGGCAGTGGTTCGGTGAAGTCATGGTCCTCGAAGTGGGCAAGGGAGCCGCTGGTGGCGCTCGCGTCGCCTACATCGTCGGCCCGGTGGCGCTCACCAACGAAGCCAAGATCGACAAGCCTTCGGAACATGAAGTGCGATGGGGCGGTCCGAATGGCGGCTGGCGCGTCATCCGCACCAAAGACAAGACTGTCCTGGCTGACATGCTCGATTCCAAGGAAGCGGGCGCCGCCTGGATCGCGGAAAACCTCAAGGCGGCCTAATCCATGACGGATCAGCTTTCCCTCTACAATGGCGCTCTGATCAAGCTTGGTCAGCCGCGCCTTGCCGCCCTCACGGATGAGGGGAAGGCGCGCCGTGCGCTCGATGCCGAATACGCAAAGACTGTGAAGGGCTGTCTGGAGGCGGCGTTCTGGAATTTCGGTATGCGCTTCGTGCAGCTCGAAAATACGCCTTCGGAAGCCTCCAGCTTCGGCTACCAGTATGTGTTCGACAAGCCGGATGATTGGCTGCGCACGGCCGGGGTGACATCCGATCCCTATGGCAACGTGCCACTGCTCACTTACGACGACCGCACCAGCCGCATTCTTGCTGATATCTCGATCATCTATCTTCGTTACGTTTCGAATGACGAAGACTTTGGCATGGATCTTGGTCTATGGCCGCAAACCTTTGTCGATTATGTCGAGACAAGCCTTGCCTGGACGGTTTGCGAGGAAATCACTGGTTCGGTTGATCGGAAAGACCGCCTCGAAAAGGCGCGGGACAAGGCCAAATACAAGGCCTCGAACACAGATGCCATGAATGAGGCGGTAACTAGATACCCGCCGGCCGGGCGGCTCGTTCAAAGCCGTGGCTGGTCCTCTCGTCGTAGGCCTGACGGGCTCCGATAGATGGCAAAAACCAATGCGCCGCTGCTGGCCTTCAACCGGGGGCTCGTTTCCACCTCTGCGCTCACGCGTGTAGACGTGGACAGAATAAGACTGAGCGCCGAAATTATGGAAAACTGGCTGCCCAAAACAGCCGGTTCCATGTTCCTGCGTCCCGGCTTCGGCTATCTCGGGTCCAGCCGCAACAACGCCTTCGCGATCGACATTCCCTTCGTTGCCGCCACCGATGACACAGCGCAGATTGAGTTTGCCGACGGCAAGATGCGGGTTCGCATCGATGACGTGCTGATCTCGCGGGTTGTGGTTGCAACCACGATTTCGAACAGTAACTTTGCCACCTCAGCAAGCTGGACGGACGGTTCGACATCAGGCGGCACGCTAACTTTTGGCGGGTCGGGTCTGATCCTCAATGCTGTCAATGTTGGCGGTCTGGCACTATGCCGCCGCCAAATCGCTGTGGCCGGCGGTGATGTGAATAAGGAACACGCTCTCAGCATCAGCGTGACGCGCGGCCCGGTGACCTTCCGCTGCGGTTCGACCTCTGGCGGCGACGAATACGTTCCGGAAACCACGCTGCGCACCGGTGCCCATAGCTTGGCATTCACGCCTACTGGCGATTTCCATGTGCAGTTTCAATCAGATCTGGACATCGATAAGATTGTGGCATCGTGCCAGGTCGCTTCATCTGGGACCATGGAACTGGATATCCCCTATGTGGCGGCCGATCTGCCGTTTGTGCGGTGGGATCAGTCGGCAGACGTGCTTTTCTTGGCCTGCGATGGCTATCAACAGCGCCGGATCGAACGGCGCGGGACCGGCACCAGCTGGTCGATTGCGCTCTACCAGCCTGAGACCGGCCCATTCTTCGGTGCTCGGTCGGCAAAGGTAAAGCTCAAGGTTGCATCGACAAGTGGCAACACAACCCTGACGGCAGACAAGCCATTCTTCAAATCAACGCATGTCGGTGCCATCTTCAGACTGTTCAACGAAGGCGTAAACCAGTCGTTCAAACTGGGCGCGAGTGGAGCCTATACAGAACCGTTCCGCGTCACGGGGGTCGTAGGCACCGACTATAACGACCGGAACTGGTTCTGGACAGCTACCGGCACCTGGGTCGGCACGATGAATTGGCAGCGGTCCTTCGACGGCCCAGAACAAGGCTACAAGACCTTTCGGAAAGAGAAATCAAGCGGTGCGATCGACATCACCGCCAACGCGGCCAATCAAGAAAATCGCGACGATGACGACAACGCAATCATCTGGTACAAGGTCGGATTTGCGGATGGTGCCTACACCTCAGGTACGGCCACAATGGCTATTACCTATGATGGCGGCGGCTCGTACGGGGTATGCCGCGTCACTGGCTTCACCTCTTCAACGGAGGTGAGCGTTGAAGTCCTCGATCGGTTCGGGACGACAGACTACACCGAAAATTGGCAGGAAGGCATCTGGTCCGACAAGCAGGGGTGGCCTGGTGCTGTGGCCTTCGACAAAGGCCGGCTTGGCTGGGCAGGCAAATCCCGATTCATCTTCTCCGTCACCGACGATTACGAGAATTTCGATCCGGACTATGAAGGCGACGCCGGCCCGATCAACAGGACGCTCGGTTCCGGTCCAGTCGACACCATCAACTTCATGCTCTCACTTAGCCGCCCGATCATCGGAACGCCTGGGGCCGAGTTTTCAATCAAGTCGACATCGTTCGATGAACCGCTAACGCCGCAGAACGCCCAGGCTGGGACGCCATCAACGCAAGGCTCTCGACAGGGCGTGGCGGCGGCAAAGATTGATGGTCGCGGCATCTTTGCCCAGCGCTCGGGCAAGCGCCTTTTCGAATTGGTCTTTAGCCCCGACACTTACGAATACTCCCCGCGTGACCTGACGCTGCTTTGCCCGGATCTGACCGGATCTGCCAAGGTGGTCGGGATGGCTACCCAGCGCCAGCCGGATACCAGGGCGCATTTCTGGCTTGATGACGGCTCGGTCGTTGTGCTCACCTATGAGCCGACCGAAGACGTGACTTGCTGGTCGCGGATCAGTGCCGGCGGCAGTGGCTTTGTCGAGGGCGTGTCTGTCCTTCCGGGCGAAGACGAAGACCAGGTGTTCTACCGGGTCCGGCGCACCGTGAGCGCGTCGACCGTTCGTTATCTGGAAAAGATGGCGATGGAATCGGAATGCGTGGGCGGCACGGTCAACAAGCAGGCCGATAGCTTCATCATCGTTCCCGCTGTTACTGGAACAGCCGTGACCGGCCTTTCGCATCTGGAAGGCCTAGGCGTGGTCGCCTGGGGCGCTGGGAAGTATCTCGGCGCCTACACGGTGTCCGGCGGCTCGATCACGCTGAGCGCGGCTGTGACGGCCGCTGATGTCTTGGTGGGCCTGCCCTATACCGCGCTCTATAAGTCGACCAAGCTGGCCTATGCCGCCTCTGCGGGCACGGCTCTGAGCCAAATCAAGCGGGTCAACTATGTCGGCCTGATTATGGGCCTGGTGCACAATGACGGCATCGAAGTCGGCCGCGATTTCACCAACATGGACAGGCTGCCGCGCCTCTACCAGGGCCGGCCGGTGACTGCCGATGAAATCTTTACCGACTACGAAGAGCCGGCAACGGCTTTCGGTGGGGAGTGGAAGCCCGATAGCCGCCTCTGCATCCGTGCCACGGCGCCGAAGCCTTGCGTGTTGAACGCCGCGGTTGTCACGGTCGAAACAAACGACAAGGTCTGATGGCTCACGAAGTCGTTCCGCTCACGCGGGAGCATCTACTTGAATGGTACGGCGACAAGGGCAGCGGGCCAACGGTTCGGGGCATCGCCGGCCTTGTCGATGGCAAGCTGGCGGCTGTCGCTGGCTTCTGGTTCTCGGGCGGCAACGTTATTGCGTTCTGCTCGCTGAAGGATGAGGCGAGGCCTTATCGCCATGCCATCCACCGGACGGCTCTTTCGCTCCTGAATGACGCCAAGGCGCGCCACAAGCGGATTATCGCGCTCTGTGATCCTGACGAAAAGACCTCGGCTAAATGGCTCTCGCGGCTTGGCTTCAAGCCTGACGATGGGGATGTGTGGACATGGCAGACTTCGGACTAACAACCATCCTCGGACTTGTCGGGACTGCCGCTTCTGCCGCTGGCACGCTGGCGGCCGGCGCGGCTTCCAAGAGCGCTGGTGATTTCCAGGCGGCACAGCTCGAACAGCAGGCCAAGGAAGAAAAGGCTGCGTCCCAACGCGAAGCCGAACGCGCGACCAAGGAAAAGAAGTTCGTTCTTTCGCGTCAACAGGCTGTGGCCGGCGCTTCTGGCCTCGGGGCGCTCGATGAAACGGTCCAATCCCTGGCCGGCGATATCATCACGCAAGGCGAGGTCAACAAAGGCATGATCCTTTATGGCGGCGAAGAGCGGGCGAAGGGCAGGCGGGCACAAGCCGCCGCGGCTCGCATGGAAGGCAAAGCCAAGCAGACGGGCTCATATTTCGGCGCCGTTGGCACGCTGATGGATGGCGTGGGCTCTTTCGCGAAGGACTGGAACCCTGACCCATATGTCGCGCCGGAGAACCTAATTTATGGCCCTTAAGCTTCCTGGTGCCGAAGACCTGAGCTCGCCTGTCAGCGGGCGTTCGGGTCGGCCGATTGCCTCCTTTGATGGTTCTGCCATCGGGCAGGGCATTGCACAGCTCGGCGCCGGTGCGCAGTCGATGTCGCACGGGCTGAAGATCAAGGAAACGCAGGCGCGCGAAACGGTCGACAAGACAAAGCTGTTCGACACGGAAAGCCGATTCCAGCAGTTCAAGTCGGCTCGGGCGCAGGATCTTACCGCTGCTGGCGATAAGGCAGAACCTGGCGCCTTCGGCTTCAAGGAGCAGTATCAGGGCTCATACAAGGAAGCAGCGAAGCAGTTCCTGTCGACTGTCCCGCCAGAGCTAAAGAAGGTCTATGACGCCAAGCTTTTCAGCACGGAAGAATCACTCATCAATGGCGAGGGCGGCGCTGGCGACTTCGAACGAAAGCAGCGCAAGGCCTATTACAAAACCAGCGTCGATGAAGGCCTGACGGCCATTGAAAGCCGGCTCTACAGCGACCCGTCGAAATTCGATGATGCGGTCTTCGAGGGCAACAACTACATCGACTCCATCCCTGACGAAGATGTAAACCCGATCGAAAAGGATGCGCTTCGCCGCGGCTGGAAGGCCAAGGCACAGCTTGCCGCTCTGAACGGCATGAAGCCGGCCGACCGGCTCCGGGCGCTGGGTGAGGCTCCGGGGCAGGACGACATCATCCAAGCAATCCAGGGCGTCGAAAGCGACGGTGATCCTGGCGCCGTCTCGCCGAAGGGCGCTATCGGCCTTATGCAAGTGATGCCGGAAACGGGGATCGAGATTGCAGACGAAATCGGCGACCCGAATTTCCCGGCCTCGCCCGACGCGCAAGCCGAATACCTGAAAGACCCGGATGTCTCTGAGCAGTACGGTACGTACTATTTCAACAAAATGCTTGCCCGCTATGACGGCGACACGGAAGCGGCACTCATTGCCTACAATGGCGGTGCGGCTCGGGCCGACAAGTGGCTGGCCAGCGGTCGCAATGATGCCGTGATCCCGCAGGAGTCGGCCGACTATTACAAGAAGGTGATGGCTCGCACCAAGGGCGGCGCCGATGTCGGTGGGCAGGCAAGCGGCGGGAAAGAACAGCCGGTCATCATCGGCGATGCTGCCGGACGCGTGGGAAATCCCGACGTTGCCGGCGTCAACAGCGTGGTCATGTCGCGCTTCAAGCAAGTGCAGAACGCATTCGGCGCCTCGGTGCCGATCGTCTCTGGCTTTCGTGACCCCGAACGGAACGCCAAGGCTGGCGGTGCCCGCAAATCCCAACACATGCACGGCAACGCGCTGGACCTCGATGTCAGCAAGCTTTCGAACGAAGAGCGCGTCCGGCTTATCCAGACGGCTTCGTCGCTCGGCTTTACCGGCATCGGTGTCTATGCCAATTCGCTGCACCTCGATATCGGCTCCCGCCGTGCCTGGGGCGCCTCGCATCATTCGGACAGCGTTCCGACCTGGGCGCGCGAAGCCATCGCCTCACATATGGCCGGCAAGGCTGAACCGCTCGGGCAGCGCGGCGGTGCTGGCTTCAAGATCGATTCTCGCTTCGCCGATATGGACTATGTGTCACGCGATGCAATCGCCAAGTCGACACAAAAGGACATTCAGACTGAGGCGACCGCGACCCGCGTTCAACAGCAGGCGCAATACACGGCCTATGACGACTCTGTCGGCCTCGGCATCGAAACCGGCAAGATTGTCAGCGCTGAGCAGATCCTAAGCGACCCGATGCTGAACGATGGCGACATCACCAAGCATCTGAAGGCCTTTCGCTCGAAGCAGAAGGAAGAGGGGGGCGTTGGCGAACTGGTTTCGGCTATCCTGGCGGGGAGCCCTGCAGCATCGGTCAACAGCTTCGACGGCGACCAGAAGTCGACCGCGAACAAAGCCTATGACCAGATGATGAAAGTCACGCCTGAAGAGCAACAGCCGATAGTCACGCAAGGCTTCGTCAAGGCGACCGGCTACATTCCCGACACGCTTCAGGCGAGGGTTAGGCAGGGGGCCGCCTCCAAAAACCCGTCCGTCTTTGCCGCTGCCATGTCGCAAGCTGATGCGCTCCAGACCGTCGCGCCTGTTTCGTTCGGTGCCGTCGAGGGCGCGGCCGACATTCGCGACAAGCTCGCGGCCTTCCGTCATTTCGTGAATGACCGGGGCATGTCCGGCGAAGAGGCATCGCAGGCCATCCTTGCCATGGACGACCCGGCGCAAAAGGTGAACCGCGAAGTTCTGAAGCCGGGCTTGGACAAGTTCACAAAGACCCTGACGGTTGCCGATGTCACCAACGCCTATGATCCGAGCGTCTTCGTTTCGGAACCCGGCGCCGGCATCATGCCCATTCAAACCAACGCGCTCCTGGCTGAGTACAAGGAAATCGCGGAGGAAAAATATTACGAGACCGGCGGCGACACTGGCGCGGCGAAAGCTCAAGCGCTGGCTGAACTAAAAACCCGTTGGAATGTCAGCAACATTTCCGGCACGCCCAACCTGATGCGCCTGCCGCCTGAGCTGCATTATCCGGCGATCGACGGCAAATATGATTATCTTCGCGACGACGCCCTGAAGACGGCGGAAAGCTACGTCGCCGGGGTCCATGACGGGCGCAAGGTCGACAACATCGCCATCATCCCGACCGCCACGACGCGTGCGGATATCGAAATGAAACGACCGCCGCGCTACCGGCTTTTCTACCAGTACACGGAAGACGGCCAAAAGAAGTTTGATGAGGTCTTTGCCGGTCCCTGGGGGCTCGATGCAAAGGCGCTCGACACTGGCGTGACCAAGGGCGCGGAAGACGCAAAGAAGCGGTTCCTGGCCCGCCACAGCCTCAATGACGCGGCCAACGAAATCGAGCGTGGCGCGGCTTCCGATGCCGAAAGAATCCTGGATGACCCGAACTTGCCGGACTGGATGAAGGCCAATCAGGCAATCCAGACGAAAGACCTGGGCAAGGCAAATGCCGACCAACTGCGGATGGGCGGTGGCGACCTTGAACTTACAGAACCTGCGCCGGAAAACGTTCCTGCTCCTGAAGTCGACCCGCTCGGGCTCGGTTCCAATCTGGGTGTCCCCTGATGCCAATCCTGCAATACCCTGAAGACCGCCCGGCCCTAGGCACGTTCGGCGCCGTCGACTACAAGCCGGCGGCGGAAGAAGCCGAAGTCGCTCCTGACGTGGCAACACTGCTTGCCGCGAGCTTCAGGCAGGACAATACGATTGGCTCGATGGCATCGAACAAGCTGGCTGGCGTCGACCTGTCCACGCGCGAAGACGGCTTCAGCGGCGATGTGATGTGGGACCAGATTAAGGGGACGCCTTACGAAACGCATTGGGATCGGTTTGCGAGCGTCTTCAATCGCCCGGGCTTCGAGGCGATGAAAGCTCAAATCGACATGGAAACTGAAGACCGGCGAACGGTCGATGCGGGCGGCTGGTGGGGGACGGGCGCTTCCATGCTGGCGAGTGTTGTCGACGTGCCGTCCTTAATTCCTGGCGGGCAATTGGTCACAAGTGTTCGACTTGGGCAGGCAGCGTTGCGAACCGGCGCGCGAACTGCTGTCGCCGGGGCGCTGGGTGCTGGTGCTTCTGAGATAGCCTTGCAAGCCACACAACAGACTCGGCCCTTGGCCGAAAGCGCGGTTGCCATTGGTGCCGGTACAATACTGGGCGGGCTGCTCGGCGCTGGTGCTGGTGCTCTGTTCTCCCATGCGGAACGGAAAGCGGCTTTCGCCTCCGTCGAGCGCGCATTGCAGGACCACGTTCCGACGCCTGAACAGGTTGCAGCTCATGCCGAAGGCATAGGCGCTGCGGCCGTCGATCGGCCCGTCCTGGGTGACTACGGCATCGCCTCGGGCGCAAAGACCGTGGGCGCGCTGCAATCCGGCTTCAATCCGACGTTGCGAGGCTCGCATAGTCCCTCGGCGCCGTCTCGTGAGATTATGGCCAACATGGCGGAGACTGGCTACTACATCGAAAAGAATGTGCGCGGCGAAGGCAATCTCGCCGTCGAAAGCGCCGTCAAGTATTGGGACCGGGGCGCCCTGACTAAAGCCCTGGAAGACATGCGCGGCACATATGCCAAGGCACGGCAAACGCCCGGGTTTGAGATGAGCCCGGAAGAGTTTCGGACTGCCGTCAGCAAAGCAATGCGCCGCGGTGATGTCGGCGAAAACGACGCAGTGTCGGCGGCGGCGCAAGCCTGGCGCAAGACGCTCTTCGACCCGCTGAAGGATGAGGCAATCGCAGCGGGCCTGTTGCCGGCCGACGTCAACGTTAAGACGGCAACGTCCTATCTCACGCGCCTCTGGAATGCTCCCCGGCTCAATGCCGGCGAAGCGCGCTTCAAGCAAATCGTCAAGCCATGGATCGATGACCAGCTCGCGCAACTAGAGTTCAAGGCCGATGAAATCCACGTGGGCAATCGGATTGTCGATGCTGAAAAGCGGCGTGAGGCATTCGGCCAAGTCTCGGAACGTCTCGAAAACATAGAAAGCCGTCTGGCTGGTCGGCAGGGCATCCGGCAGCGCAAGCAAGCCGAGCTCGGGCAATTGCAACAGACCCGGCAAGACGTTCTGAAGGAGCGCGCTCCGGCCGACCTGGTGAAGATGCTGCGCGGCACCGACGAAAATGCCGTGATGGTCGACACGGTGAAACAGGCGCGGGCTGCTGCTCGATCGGCTGGCAAGAAACAGTCGTTTGCCGAACGGTCGCCCGTCCTGGCGCTGATCAAGAACAAGGGCGGTGTGCGCGTTGGGTCAAAGCTCGATCGAGAGTTGCGCGCACTGGACGTGACGCCAAAGTCCCATCCCGGCCTTTTCATCAAGAAAGGCGGGATTGGCGATGTCGACAACTTCGTCCAGTCGGAAGATGAGATTTTCGCCAATCTGCCGGCCGATGGTAGCGGTTACGTCGACCCGGTGGCGGTTATGGAATCGATCCGCTCTGAGCTGGGCGGAAACCCGCTGCGCACGGCAGAGGAAGAGGCCACAGCGGCGGCGCTCGATAATCTTGACCAAGTGGCCAGCGAATGGCTGGACCGCGTGGGGCTGGCTCCCAATGCCTCGGTGAAGGATGTCCGCGACTTCATCGCACGCGTGACCGGCGCCGAAAAGAACACGGCCGGCATCGACACGCGCATCTCCCGTTTCGAGCAGGAGATTGAAGACTTCGACCGCACAACCGACGCCATCGTCAACGAAAGCAAAATCACTGCGGCCGAGGCAAAGACCGTAGGCGAAGAACTGGAGAAGCTGGAAGCCGAACTTGATGCCGTGCAGGATCTTGCCAATTCGTCGCCGCGCGTGGCGCTAGTGGTCGACTACGGCATGACACGGCGCGACTTGTTCAAATCGAAGCTGAAGGAGCGCTCGCTTTCCAAGCGCGTCGATGGACTGAAGCGCCTGGATGCCGAAGGCGGCGCCAACGATGAAATCCTGGCCGAACTTAACGCCAAGTCGATCGACCTGGAGCGGCTGCGCGCCAACATCGACGGACTCAAGGCGAAGGCTGACAAGCTCGAACCGATGATGCCCAAGGTGAAACAGGAAATCCCTGATTTTGTATCGCCGGAAGACCGCGCCGATTATGTCAAAGGCATCGTTGACGATATCTTCTCTCAGCTTACGGGCCGCGCAAATCAGGGCATGCCGTCCTATGACATGACGATGTCGGCTCGCGGCCCGCTGAAGGAACGCACTTTCAACATTCCCGATCACCTCGTTGAAGACTTCCTCGAGCACGACATTGAACTGATCGGCCGGCGCTATGCCCGCGTCATGGCGGCCGATGTCGAGCTGACGAATCTGGATAAGCGCCTCGGTGGCGCCGGCAAACCGACGCTGCAAAGCCAGTTAGACCGGGTGAGAGCGGATTACCTGACCCTGCGCGAAGCGGTGAATGCCGGTGACTTCGAACCGAAGGCGCGCGAAAAGGCGCTGCTGGAGCTCGCTCGTAGCGAGAAGAGCGACATCGAAGACATTGGCAGCGTGCGCGATTTGCTGCGCGGTCAATACAAGGTCGACACGCAACACACTAATTATGCTCGGGTGCTGCGCGTGGCCGGCGTGTTCAACTATATGCGCTCGCTGGGCGGGGTACTCGCCTCGTCGCTCGCCGATGCTGCCCGGCCGCCGATGGTTCATGGCCTGCGCCGCTACATGGGCGAGGGCATTGCGCCGCTGGTAACCAACCTGAAGGCGATCAAGTTGGCCGTCGAGGATGCCAAGCTGCTGGGCGCCGTGACGGAACGGTCGTTGCAGGGGCGCCTTGCAACGATGGCCGAACTGGCGGACCCGTATGCCAGCAACTCGCCCTTCGAACGCTTCATGGATAACGCTGCGAACGTCTTTTCCAAGATGACGCTGCTGCCGTTTTGGAACGATATGCACAAGTCCATTGCCTCGGTTCTGGTCCAAAACCGGCTGCTGAAAAATGCCGCGGTGGATTATGAAAAGCTCGGTAAGGCCGAACTGAAATATATGGGCTTCCTCGGCATTGATGCTCATATGGCCGAACGGATTTCAAAGCAGTTTGCCGAGTTCGGCGATGTCGACGGCAACGTCCACATTCCGGGAATTGCGAACTGGAGCGACGAGGGCGCACGGCGCGCGTTCGCTGCCGCGGTCAACAAAGACGTGGACAGCACCGTCGTCACGAAGGGTGTGGGCGATGTCCCGTTGTTCGCTCATACCCCAACCGGGCGGGCTCTGCTCCAGTTCAAAACGTTCGGTCTTGCGTCCAACCAAAGGGTGCTGATGCGCGGCCTTCAGGAAGGGCCTGGCTCGTTCATCTCCGGCACTCTGGGCATGACCACCTTGGGGATGGTCGCTGCCTACGCGAAGATGAGCGAATCGAACCGTGACTGGAACGACAATCCTGGCTACTGGATTGCTGAAGGGCTGGATAAGTCCGGCATCTTCTCGCTTGCGTTCGAGGTGAGCAACACCTGGGAAAAGCTGGGCGGCTCGGGGATCTACGTTGGCGCCGCTAAGGCCTTTCCCGACAGGATGCAGCGGGCGCCAGCGTCACGATATGCGAACCGCGATGCTTTCGGCGCCTTGCTTGGCCCGTCATTCCAGCTCGGGACCGATGCGGCGCAATTGCTCGGTATCGGCGTGCGGGCAACTCACGGCGACATCGATCTGAACGAAGCTGATATCAATCGCGCTTCGAAGATGATCCCGTTTTCGACGCTGCCCTATTGGCGGTGGATTATCGAAGGCGGCGGCATCGCAGGGACCGATATAAAACTCGGCGATTCCGGCCTAAAGCCGCAGCTCAAGCAAGCGGTTTCCGATTAGCATCGGCGCGGCTGACGATTTCGCGCTTCAGGCTCTCCACTTTGCCAGACATTGCCCGCTTCGCTCGCACACTTTTTGCGGCAGAGTTGAGAACCATTTCTCGTAGGAAACGCAGGAACCATCGACCAAAAAAGATCACCACAAGCAGCGCGGCGCCAGCGATGATGAGCACCAACTTGTCATCGAAAGCTCGCTGCGCAGCGAACTGCTGCTGGCTGGCAATGTACTCAGTGGTCTTAGTGTAGTCGATGCCGCCATACGTGTTGAGCGCAGGCTTGGCAAACGGATTCTGGTCTTCCTGATAGTGAACTATAGGCATCTCGCCTCTCCCCCTTGCCTCGCCTCAAGCGAGATATTTCCCCATGGAGTAAACTAAAAATGGCGACCACTTCTGTTGATCAGGTCACTGGCTATGGCGAAACCTTAGCACTGAAAGCGCCATGTCGACTAGCGACCACGGCAAACATCGCCCTGAGTGGTTTACAGACGATCGACGGCGTGGCAACGGCCGCCAATGACCGGGTGCTGGTCCGCATTCAGAACACGCCCTCGCAAAACGGCATTTACATCGCGGCTAGCGGCACCTGGCAACGTGCCCGCGACATGGACAGCAACCGCGATTTGACGAGGGGGACGCGGGTCTATGTCACGGAAGGTGATTCTGGGCCGGCCGAGTTCGAGGTCACCACAGAAAGCCCGATCACCGTAGGCAGCTCATCCATTGCGTTCGATCTGTCGGCAGGCTCCGTCAACGCTGCCGCGCTTTCTGCGGCGGCGGCAGCTGCAGAAGCATCTGCTGATATTGCTGCTGGCTTGGCTTCTGCCTTCATCCTTTCTGAGAACACGTTCGACACCAAGACAACGGCTGCGGCCTGGTCCCCGATCGCCGCGCCCAACTATATCAGGACTGCCGGTGCGCTTGCTGCTGATGATGGCAGCGGCGCTGTCTTCGCTAAGGGAACTGGTTCGGGCGGGTTTACAGTCACACTGTCGGGAGGGGGAACGCAGGACTATAAGCCGTCGCTCGCGCGCGGGTTCGATATTCGCTTGTTCGGTGCTGGTCCCGCGAGGACCGCCGCGCAGAACTCGGCGGCGCTCACTCTGGCAATGAGCTATGTGACAGAGCTAT
Organism: Mesorhizobium wenxiniae; assembly: GCF_002284535.1. Lineage (GTDB taxonomy): Bacteria > Pseudomonadota > Alphaproteobacteria > Rhizobiales > Rhizobiaceae > Mesorhizobium > Mesorhizobium wenxiniae. Next base: position 27,589 of record NZ_NPKH01000021.1, read on the forward strand.
GGGTGCCGCCGCTAGCAACTGGCGAATACATCGACGTGAACAATGAAGTCACTGTTCCGGCGCACGTCAAAATCCGTGGTGCCGGCTGGCACTCTCGCATCCGGCAAACCGTCCGCGAAAAGAACATCTTCATCGCCGGGGATCACTGCTCCTTTGAAGGGCTGCACCTGATCGGCGATAATCTGCTGACCGGGGCGGATTTCACCAAGAACAACGGCATCTACGCATCTGGTAAAAAAGGCGTTCTGGTCCAAAACTGCTTCGGCGAGAAGTTCGAAAGTTGCGGTGTTCAACTTCGCGGGTGTCTTGATTACAAAATTCTTAACAACGTCTTCTTCGCCAACCCATGGGGCGCAATCGCCAGCTCCGGCGACATCGTTGTCTACTCGCCCGTAGCAGCAGGCCGAGGGTTAATCTCCGGGAACAGTTGTTTCTCAAATAACTCTCAGGGTATGTTCCTCGATGCACTAGGTTATGAAGCCCACTTGATTGTCACAAACAATCATTGTGTGACGCTCGATCCTGCGACATGTATCGAGGGTGGCACATGGGCTGAAGCGACCGTCGATTATACTGGAGTGACAAGCACGGTCCGTCGTAGGCACGGCATCGTCATAGGGTATAACAGCAGTTCTGTCGGGGGTCCCCACTCGATCATTTCTAACAATATCTGCAAGAACACTCGTTGGACTGGTATCTACAAGCAGGGTGTCAGCGAAGGTGGGGTTCTGATAAGCGGGAACCATTGCAGTAATAACGGCCTTGATAACTCGAATTCGATCTCTGGTGGTATTTTTGTCAACGGCAGCGGTAAAGACCTCGTCACCGGAAATATCATTGAAGATTTCCAGAACACGACCTCCGCGACTGGCGCTATTACAATCAATACCGCTTCGCCGCTTGGCGTATGGACTAAGGTCCACGGCAATCTCATCACGAACTCTCTCGGCCATGGCATCGCGTTGACTGCGCAGACTGCACTTGTGGATGTGGCGGGCAACCAGATCATCGGCTCGGTATCAACTGACATCGAGGCTATCTCCAGCGGTGCGGCTGGGACGGGTGGTCACCACATCCACGACAACAAGATCAAGCGGACCAGCGGCAATGACGTGCGCGGCATCCGGATACAAACGGGCGGCACGACCCTAGTCACGACTGTGGAGCGCAACTCTATCGAGGGCTTCGACAACACCAACGCCGTCAACACTAACGCCGGCATCTGGACCAACAGCCCGTTGGTCGTTCGGATCAGGGATAACCACGTAAAGAATTTCCATGTCGCCATATCTTCCGGGGCGTTCTTCACGGTGTCCACTCGGTTCTTTGACCTGGTGTATGAAAACAACATCATTGAAGACTGCACCGGGGGCTTCGGCTTGGCCGCAACGAACAACACTGTTGTTGTTCCTCTCGTGGGCAATCGCTTCATCAACGTGACGAACAAAATTGCAAACGGTTCATCCTCGTCGGCTGGTGGCACCAAGTGCGGCTACATCTGCCGCAAGGATGACGACAGGCTTGTCGTGCTTGAGTTGGCAGCGGCTCCTACGGTTGGAACGTGGGCGGCTGGCGACAGGGCGGCATTCCCGGCGCCAGCTGCGGCGGCGGCTCCCGGCGCGATCTGCACGACGGCCGGGAATCCTGGAACGTGGAAGGCCGAAGCGGCCATTGCGGCATAGCCCGCTACTGAGCTCCAACACCTCAAGGAATGCACCATGGACCTTTCTTTCAAGGGCGCCGCTCGGCGCCTTGATGACATCGACTTGCCCAAGCTTGGCGCCCTGATCGGCGTCGGTGAGGACGAGTTGCACGCCTTTATCGACGTTGAGACGCGCGGATCGGGCTTCGACCCGCAGGGGCGGCCGATCATCCTGTTCGAACGGCACAAGTTCTACAAATACGTGCCGGCGTCGAAGCGCACTCAGGCTGTCAACGCCGGGCTCGCCAACAAGACACCGGGCGGCTACGGCAAGGAGAGCGAGCAATATGGCAAGCTTCTGAAGGCCATCGCCATCGATCGCCAGGCCGCGCTCTATTCCTGTTCGTGGGGCCTCGCTCAAGTCATGGGCTTCAACCATAAGCTCGCCGGCTTCGATACAGTCGAGGCCATGGTTGCCGCCTTCATGGAAGACGAAGAGGCGCACCTTCAGGCGGCGGTCACCTTCACCAAGAACACCGGCCTTGACGATGAATTGCGCGCCCACAATTGGGCCGCCTTCGCGAAGGGCTACAACGGCGCGAACTACCGGATCAATGCCTACGATTCCAAACTTGCCGAAGCATACCGCAAGTGGAGCCGCATCAAAGATACGCCGCAGGCAGCCCCGCCAGCGCCAGCGAAGCCAACCCCGGCTCCAAAGCCAGCCACGCCTCCCGACGCTTCCCAGCGCCTGCCTACGCCAGCCGCAAAGCAAGGCTTCTGGGCCGCGCTGATCGCCTTCATCCTCAAACTGCTTGGCCGAAAGGGCAAATGACATGTGGACCCGCATCAAGAAGTTTTTCAGTTCAAGCGAGACCATTTTCTGGGCACGGCTACAGGCGGCCATCGGTGTCGTTGCGACTGTCGTCACCTACGTCGACCCGCAAGTCCTTTCGCCGATTATTCCGGGCGAGTGGTTCCCCTGGTTTCTCGTCATCAACGGCGTGCTGACTGAATTCCTTCGCCGCCGCCGCGCTGAGGATCTGTGATGGGCAGCGCCATTCTTGCCGCCATCATCGGCAACAAGACCATCATGGCCCTTTTCGCCGCGGTCGTTGGCGGGCTCGGGCTCTACGTCGCTGGCGGCATCAACCGGGCCAAGAAGGAAGCGGCAAAGCAGGCGGCCGGCAAACTGGCTGCCGCTGAAGACCGCCTCGAAATGGACCGGGAGGCTACAGCGGCCGAGCGCCAAGCCGCCGGCATGACCGACGCCGAAGCAAGGGAGGTCGCGGCCAAATGGGCAAAGCGCTAATCCTGTGCCTGGCGCTTGCCGGCTGCTCGGCAACGGCGCCGATCGGCAACCCGCGCGAAGTGTGGTGCGACCATAATCAGCCGCGCCGGCCGTCCCTCGTTGTGGTCGCTGCGATGACCAGGCCCGAGCTGGACGAAATGAATACCCACAACGCTCAGGGCACCCAGTGGTGCGGGTGGCGGCCGTGAATAGCAGTGCATGGAAGGGCAGGGATTGTGGAAGGTGATGACATGAACACGACAACGAATATCGCCGAAAACGTTCTTCTCCTCGCCGTAGCGCGGGTGTCGATGGCGCTGGCGCTGCCGACCATCGGCCTCATCGCCTTTTTCGGGTCGCAATGGCTGGATGGCCGGTTCGACGCACAGGCCAATCATGTCAGCCAGCGCATTGACACCGTTACGGTGACAGCAGCACGCGCGAATGATTCCGCTGTTCGGGCGAATGAGGTAGCCGGCAAAGTCAATGACCGGCTGATCGCGGTTGAGACAAAACAGGTGCAGGACATGGCCGCGAATGAGCGGTTCCAGAACGGCACGCTGAACAGGCTCGACAGGGTGCAAGATTCGATCGTGGGGCTTTCAAATGCCGTCGCTGCGTTGACTGCCACTCTTCAGGCGATAGCCGAAGATCGAAACCGGCCGCCGGCTCCCTGACCGCGGGCTTTCGCCTATACCCGGCGTGTCGTCAAGGCTGACTGGCGGTAGGCCGCAGCACATAGCGCCGCAGCTTCCAATCGAAAACCACGCCGGCCGGTGCTTCAAACCCTCGCGTCGGCTTTTTTGTACCTTCGTGCCGGGCCTGCTGGCGCTTCGCCTTCCTGATCCTCGGCAAGTCCTGGGTGTGGGTCTTGACCTCGCCGCACTTGAAGTGGGCCGGCGCGCAATTGGTGTTCAGATCCGGGCCAAGCAAGGCGAGGGCGCGTCTGTGTTCGATAATCCAGCGGTCTTCGTGACGCTGGATAGGCTCTCCGCAAAGGCAGCACGGCGCGATGTTGTGGCCGGTGCAATGCTCGGTGAAGATGGCTTGCCGACGCTTGGCCGACATGCGGGCTCGGGGAGTGTTTGTTGTCAACGCTGTGTTCCCACTGCGGCAAGCGCGGCTTCGGCTATCTCTGCACGCTTCATCCATCGATCTCTTTCGATCGTGCAGGAACGTAACGCACGTTCGGCGGCATCGGCCCGCTGCGTTTCCGCTTTGGCAAATTGCTCTGCTGTGTTGCGAGCCGCCGTCTCTCCCCGGATCTGGGCAGTCAGGTCTTTGATTGTCTTCATGGCTTTGTCCTCAGGCGAACGCCTGGGCCTCCGTTGGCTGTATCACCATCATCAAGAAAAATCACACCCGCGCCTCTCAGGGCGTCGGTTACCGCGTCAAGCGTGCCCGTCCGGACCTTCACGCGTTCCGCGCCAAACGCCTCCATGTTTCGTATCGTGTTGGCGCTAACTCCCGCTTTGTCAGCAAGGGCTATCTGCTCCATCCCCACAAGGGATCGAGCCGCCCGTATTTGGTTCCCAGTAATCGCCATTTTGTCCCCATATGCATCAATTTTGGTATAATACACAAATTCTTGTTGACGGCAATCCAGCATCGGGGATATGGTTAAAAAACCAATCAGGTTGGTATTGGTAACCAAAACCGGGAGATAAAACACATGCCGAACACCTCTGTTCGGGCTGCCGCCGAAGGCATGCCCGCAATCAACCGCCGCCGCCTTCTGCTAGGCCTCGCGGCTGCTTCAACCGCCGCCGCAGCCGTAACGGTCGCGCCTGAAGCTCGCAGCGGACAGATCTCCGAAAACCCGGAACTGCTGCGCCTCGGAAACGAGTTCCCAGCCGTCGCGAATGAATACCGTTCGGCGCTCGCCGCGCTGAACGCCATCGTCAACAAATGGTCGAAGGTCTGGCCGGTGGCGCCGGATGAAATCATCGCGGCTCGGCAATTCGACGGCGCCGGCAACACGATGGAGCGGGACATTACCGGTCATGGCCTCTGTCATGCGACCGGGCGGCCGCGCTACATCTACTCATGCGAAAATCTGGATTGGGAACTGAAGCGCGCAAAGAGCATCTTGAAAGGGAAGACAATCGACAAGCGCGCGCTCGGCGGTCTGCCTAACCGTGCCGCCTGGGAAGATGAGCTTGACGTACTGGTTGCGCAATACACCGCCGCCGCCAAGTATGAGGCGGAAAAGGCGCGTGTTCTAGCAGCGTCGGGGCACGACGCCGCTGACCGGCGCAAGGCCGCAGCGGCGCAGGCTCTGATCGGCGCCATAGACGCCATCATGGCGCAACCCGAAACAACGATGGCCGGGGTGGTGATCAAGGCGCAAGCTTTGGCTGCCTGGAGCGCGGTGGAAAAATGGCAGCGGATACTCACGCCGCAAGCCGTTGGTTGGGGCTCAACGCTCTCGGCCTCGGTCCTGCGCCTTGCAGGGGAGGCATGACGATGGCCGCCACCAAGGAAAAGACTACCATCGCCGATCTGGAGCCGCTTATCTGCGACGCGGACAACATGGTCGATGTGCTGATGGACCTATTGGATCGCCATTTCGCCATGAGGCCAGATCGCGCGGATGGCGGAAACTACGTCCTCACCGAGGCAGAAGGAGATCGGCTGTTCTTCGTCGCCAGTACGGCGGCGGCGATGTCAATGAAGGCGAAGAAAGCCTATTACGAAGCGCTCGGGGGCAACGCGTCATGACCGCGCCTTCTGACGACCTTAACGACCTCCAGTCCGATATCGGAAACCTGCACCAGTTGCTTGAAGTTCTCTATGATCAGACCGGGGAGCAGGAGTTCCAGCGCGACGGCAAGCGGATCGCCCTGGCAGACCAAATCCACGCGCTGGCGATGATTGCCCGCGACCTTGCCGAGCGCCTGAATGCATCGGCTGACGCCTGCCATACCAAGGTGATGGCCGACGCCAAA
>NZ_NPKH01000026.1 GCF_002284535.1 Mesorhizobium wenxiniae
CGCGAAGCCATCAAACGGCGTGCCGCCGAACCTGAGCCCGCGATCACCGAGGAACGCCAGAAGCGGCGCAAGGAGCGCGAAGCCGTCAAACGGCGTGCCGCCGAACCTGAGCCCGCGATCACCGAGGAACGCCAGAAGCGGCGCAAGGAGCGCGAGGCCGCCAGACGGCCTGCCGCCGAACCCGAGCCGGCGATCACCGAGGAAGGCCAGAAGCGGCGCAAGGAGCGCGAGGCCGCCAGACAGCGTGCCGCCGAACCCGAGCCGGCGATCACCGAGGAACGCCAGAAGCGGCGCAAGGAGCGCGAAGCGGCGATGCGTCGTCCCGAAAACGCCGCCAGGCTCTTCGACAGCGCCAAGGAAAAGCCGGTGAGGCGCAAGCCGGGCGGCGCCGAGCCGGATCAGCCCGCTCGGGCCAGGGCCGAGCGGCTGCCCGAAAGCGACGCCGCGGCGCAGGCGCGAGCCTCGAGAGATCCAGTGCAAATCGGCTCCATCATCTCCGAGGAAGGCCGCCGCATCGAACGCCCGCGCAGGGAGCGTCCCGAGGTTCCGCAGGGCGCGGAACTCGTGCGCGAGGTCAACAACCGCTTCATCTTCCGAACCGACAACACCTATTTCATCGAGCGGCCTCGCGAGGAGCGCTTCATCATCGACGCGCGCGAGGTCTACTACGAGGAACTGCCGCGCAGCCGGCAGCGCGAGGTTGTGGTCCGTCCCGACGGGACGCGGATCGTCACGATCCGCAACCGCTGGGGAGATGTCGTCCGCCGTGTGAAGATCCTGCCCGACGATCGCGAGATCGTCCTCGTCTATGTCGAAGACGACTATTACGACGAGGTGCTGGAATGGCGCGATCCCGGCCTCGACCTGCCGCCCCTCGACCTCGACATTCCGGTTCGCGACTACATACTGGACGCGGAATGGGTTGAGGATCCCGAAGACTACTATACATTCCTCGACCAGCCGCCGGTCGAGCAGGTGGAGCGCACCTACTCGCTTGACGAGGTCCGGCGTTCGGCGCGCATCCGCGACAAGGTCAGGCGCATCGATCTCGATATCATCAATTTCGAGTTCGGCTCGGCCCAGATCCCGGAGAGCGAGATCGGCAAGCTCGAAGGCGTCGCCGAGGCCATGCAGCGCCTGCTCAAGGAGAACCCGGGCGAGACCTTCCTGATTGAGGGTCACACCGACGCGGTCGGGGCGGAGGTGGCGAACCTGGCGCTGTCGGACCAGCGGGCCGAGGCGGTGGCGACCGCGCTGACCAACGTCTTCGACATAGCGCCCGAGAACATGGAGACGCAGGGCTATGGCGAACAGTACCTGAAGGTTGAAACCCAGGAGCCCGAACGCGAGAACCGGCGCGTCGCGATCCGCCGCATCACGCCGCTGGTCGCACCCGTGGCGAGCTCCGAATAGGCCCCACCCTTGTTTTGAGCCTGCCGGGAAGGTAGCGCCAGGCTCAGCGTATCGAGCGGGCCAAATAGACGACACGCATCCAGCCCGGTCAAGATCCGCTTCCGCCACCTGTTGCGATATTGAGGTCGAAATCGAGCAACAACTGGGTTGGGTCAAGCCCTGCCCTGCTTGAGTGAACCGGATTAATTGACGCCGAGAAAGTGGGCGGCGCTCGGTGTGTTAGAGCTGGCGAAGACCTTGCCGGGCGGGCCGATCTCGTTGATGCGGCCTTCATGAACGACGGCGCGGCTGGCGAAACGCATTGCATTGAGTGACCAAGCGTTATGCCGTCGGGACGAGGGCGAGCACCTCGGCAACCAATTCAGGGTCAAGTGCGGAAATCGTCGATGGCGCCCCGGTTAGGCGTGAATCACGACCGGAAAGGGATCGTGGTTCGGAACCGATTTGCAAGCAAAGCTGGGGCGACAAGATAAAGGACCATGGCGATCATCACGACGCCGGAGAACCCGATATGCATTGCAAGCAGCGTGGCGAGAATCGCGCTCAGCACGGACGCACAGCCGTTGATTCCCCACGCCCAGGGAATGAATGTTTCCGAACGCGCGCCGACATGCCCGAGGCCGAGGGGAAACGGCATGCCCATAAAAAGAGCGAGCGGCGCTATGAGAAGGAGCGCGATCGCGATCTTCGCGGCGTCCGGGAACGCCAGCAGCCTTTCGAATACTGAGGGTAGCGCGAGAAGGTAGGTGGCAGCCAGGACCGCGATAACCCCGACAGCGAGGGCGATGCCGCGCACCGCCGATCCGCGCCCGACAGCCGCTGCCCAGCGTGCGGCAACGGCGCTACCGAGACCGGCGAAGGCGAGGAAGCCCGCAAGCACGACAGCGACAGCGTAGAACGGATGACCGAGGAACAGCACAAAGCGCTGGATGAAGGCGATTTCGATGAAGAGGAAGGCTAGCCCCAAGGCAAGGAAGTAGAGCCCGAAACGCAGCCGGTGCAAAGCTTTCCCGAGCGCGTGTCTGCGAATCCATAGCGGCAGGAGGATCAGGACGGCGCTGAGGATGGCAGCCTGGACCAGAGTCGTCACGAGGATCAGGTAGCTCCAGTCGAGCATCGCTGCCCCGCCCTGGGTGCGCAGGGCTAGGAGTTCGGGCAGGGCGCGCCAGCGGAAGAAGTCGAAGAAATAGGGCCGATTGTCGGTGGCCGGTGCGATGGCGAACTTGTAGCGCTCGATGAAGTCGGCGCACTCAGGGCCGAGGAGGGCGAGGGCTCCCTCGTAGAGATATTCCTGATCGAGCTGGTTGAAGTGGTTCACATCGCTCGCGGAGATGCCTGGCACCCAAGAGATGTCGAAGAAGTTCTCGGCCGCGAAGCTGCGAATGGCCGCAATGTCTTCGCCTTTGAAGGGCGACTTGGCGACGAGCAAAGTAGCGGTATTCCAGCTCCGGATCAGCGCCAGGTGCCGGCCCGGCTCGGCCACGCCTTCCGCCTCGAGCGCTGCTATGGCGGTGGCGAACAGCTTAAGGCTGTCACGCGGCGGCACTCGCAGCCATCGTGTGATAGCGACGACACCATCTGGTCTGAGAATCGCCAGGTAATCCCGCATTGCCTCCACGGTATAGGTGTAGTTTTCATGCAAGCTCTGCACGCCGGCCGCGGCCGCGCTGAAGGAGTCAAGGAGCGGCATCTGGATCAGGTCGTAGCGCTCGCCGGCAGTCGCAGCGAAGGCGCGCGCCTCGGCCAAATGCAAGCGCAGGTTCGGTCGGCTGAAGATACCGCCAGCGAAGTCGGCGAAGCGATTCCGAGCCAAGTCAATCATTTGCGGGTTGACCTCTACCGCATCCACCGTATCGGCCCCGGCGCGCAGCGCCAGCAGCACCTGCTCGCCGCCCCCGGCGCCGAGGATTAGTACCCGCGGCCGCTCGAGGATGCGGTACGGCAGCGCCGCCGTTGTCCGGTCGAGATAGGCGACCTTCGCCGGATCGCCTCCATAGGCGGTAATCGCCGCAATACTGTCGCCATCGGTGAAGACGGCGAGTTGCGCAGGCGGCTCTTGGGTGTTGGCTAGGCTGAGGCCAGGCGCGTAACGGAAGGGGACGGTCGGACTCTCGACAACCGTCAGCAACCCGAGCGGGCTCGACCGCTCCTCGATCACCCGCGCGTTCGGAACCTCCAGGGCCATGCGGAGGCCCTTATACTGCGACATATGCGGCTCGGGGGCCACCCAGGACGGCGGCAGCGATACTGCAACGAACGCCGCTGCCAATCCAAGGCCGCCCGCTGCGAGCCACCGATGGCGGACCATGCCGAACGCGGCAAGGGCAGCCGCCGCGAATGCCAGTGCTGCAACGAAACGCAGCGCCGTAGATGGGAAGACCAGGAAGAGGAGCCCGACGATACCCAGCGCACCGATCCCTGCGCCGGCCAGGTCGAAGGCGTAGACGCGTCCGATCTGTCCGGGATGGCGGCAGAAAGCAAGGCCGACGCAGGTCGCGCCAAAGAAGAACGGCAGGATCAGAAGCGCATAGCTGGCCGCGAGCCAACCGAGCTGCCGCGGATCCCAGATGATCTCGAGCGCGTTGAACGGCAGACGTTCGGCGATGGCGAAGCTGGCTACCGCGGTCATGCCGAATAGCGCTGCCGACGCCGCGAAAGCAGCCGGGTACCGCTCCACTAGCCAGCGCTGGGCGAGCGCAATGAACGTACCGCTCGCGCCGAAGCCCAAGAGCGCGATGCTGATGATCATGTAGGCAAAATGGTGCCATTGAACGATCGAAAACAATCGCATCAGCAGCAATTCGTAACCGAGAACCGCTGCCGAAATGAGACCGACTGGTAGCATGCGGCCCGCTCTCACCGGGAGGGACCTCCCCGCAGCGGAACGAAGCTCACCGGCAGCAGCTGCCGGGTCGTGATGCCTCCGCCTAGTCGCTTCTCGACGAGCATGAGAAACTGGGTTGCAAAGGGGCCTCCCACGGGGATGACCATCCGACCTCCTTCAGCGAGCTGCTCGACAAGCGGCGGCGGGATATGGCTGGCAGCCGCGGTCACGACGATGCCGTCGAAGGGCGCGTGCTCAGGCCAGCCGTAATAGCCGTCGTCCAACTTCACCTGAACGTTGTCGAAGCGGGGCACCGCAAGTCGTGCCGCTGCCCTCTTGCCCAGTTCCGGGATAATTTCGATCGAGTAAACCTTGGCGGCGAGGGGCGACAGGACGGCTGCCTGATAGCCCGAGCCGGTGCCGATCTCGAGGACGGTGTCGCCAGGCCGGACATTGATCAGGTCGGTCATAAGCGCGACGATAAAGGGCTGCGAGATCGTCTGACCGTGCCCGATCGGCAGGGGCCGGTCATGATAGGCCGCGCCGCGCTGCGCCTCGGGTACGAAACGGTCGCGCGGCACGGTGCCCATTGTCTTGAGCACCGCCGGATCGATACGGTATGCCGCGGAGCGGGCGTGTCCCTTTATCGTCTCGATCATGGCCGCACGCTCGGCTGCGCGGTCCTGGGCGGGCGCCGATGTCGAAACGAAGGCGGCGACACTCGCGAGAAACGCGGCTAGCAACGCTCGGCACTGGGCTAGAGCACTCATGAACCTCCTCCTGGCCCACGACGTCGAGAACAAAGGCGGCGGCTTTTTGAAGCAAACGCCGCTCCGATCTCACACCAAACATGTCGCGGCACCAGGTCCGGATCAACCCCGTTGGAGGTTGGTGGTGCGCCAGAAGGCGTCTTCCGCCTCAGGCGGCGACCGCAAAAGGGACGGCAAGCAGCCTGACTGCATTATGCATCCTTCACGGGTACCAGGGACCTCGCGGTTACCTGCCTGCAAGTCCGCTATCCACTTCATTGCAGCCCCTCCGACGCATCGACACAAAGGCCCGGAGCGGGTCATGTCGAGACCTCAAGCAGGACTCGCCAAGCGGCTTTGGCGCAGACCAAATCAGCCGATTTGCACGCCAGAGTACGCCGTAGCTCCCCCACGACGGTAATGCCTCTTTACACCCGGCTCCGACCGGGCTTTCTAGTCGCTGGAAGGAAGATGAGAGCCGTAAGAGCAGCCAACATCGAACGGAGACCAACTGGGCGCCGAATCTGCGCTATCGCCGCCGTTTGCCCTACTCCCACTCGATTGTTTCGGCCCAAGAAAACCGACTGATTTTGAGAGGCAATTTTATTTTCATTCAACACAGATGCCGTTGAACATATCGTCAAAAATCTGTGCTTCTGGTTTCGTTGACGAATTTCGCCTGTTCGCGAATTCCGTGCTTTCGCTGACTATCGACAGGGCCGGACGATTTTTTCTTCGCAGACCCTCACAGATCCATTTTCGCATCAGGCAAAAAGTACCGCCATGCCCGCAACCACTCGATTGCGAACCCTCGGAATTCACGAATCAGGCGGCATGCCCCGCTGGCATTTACTCAAAACGACCGAGTACCGGAACCCCATGTAGCAGCCGCCTGCTACCAGCGACCCGAATTTTGGCGCTATGTGATATGAATGGCGAACTTCACAGAGGCGGTGTAGAGTTCACCTCAACACAAGATGAGCCCTACGAACGGCAACGCCGAGCGAATCTGGGAGGATTCATGGTCGAGATTATCTCCAAGCGGGATGGCCCGCGGCGCGAGGACGTGCAAGTCAAAAGGCTGATCGAGCAGAACCGCTCGACTATCGTTCGCCTTGCCGACCAGATCAGCGGCGGCGGCTACTCGGCATCGAGGAAGCCACGCCAGCAACCGAAGGCGGAAGGTCTGATCATCCATGTTGGCGGCAGTGCCGCGCATGTCGCCGAAGCCAAACCGTCCATCCATGTCACCATGAACGGTCGCGTGATCTCGAAGGATCAGAACACGGGCCGCCAACTTCATCACATCGGCGATATCCGCAACCGGGGCGGCGACCAGACCTTTGTCCTGGCGACAAAGCAGAATGGCTTCTTCTCGCCGGTCGACGAAATCATCGCCGAAGCGCTTGCGGACCTGGACGGGTCCCGCCTCGCCTCCACCTATACCGAAGAACAGCTTGCCGCCGACATCGGCGCGAAACTCGGCATCAACTGACGGCAGACTTTGGGACGGGTGGGCGTCCAATCCGCGATAGCATTTCGAACATGACAACATACAGCGATAGCATGCCTCAAAGGTTCTGCGATGACTGAATGAAACGCGAGATAGGCCCCAATCATATGAAGATCGATGCCCTTCCGGCGCGTACGTCGCTGGCCACCGGCCAGATGGCTCTGAGCATCGACTATGACGAGCGTGCCACCATGCGCGCCTGGGAAAGTTTTCTGGCCGAAGACCCCAAATGTGCCCGCGATCCAGTTCACCCCAGCCACGTCCGCTCCCTCATTCACGAGTCATGGCATCGCAGCGCCACCGGCGGCATCAACGCTCAAGGGATTGAAGCGCCGCTGAGCAGTGATCGCGACGAGATCGAATATCTGACCCGGGCCAATGCAGAACTGCTTTCGGCGGCGCGGCGATCGTTCGCCTCGCTTGGCCAGTTGCTGGACGGGACAGGCGCGATGCTGGTTCTGGCCGACAGCGACGGCGTGCTGATCGACGCCATCGGCGACAAGAAGACGTTGCATGACGGCATGGATATCCATCTCGCCATCGGCGGCAAATGGAACGAGGATGCAGTCGGAACCAACGGCATCGGTACGGCACTGTGGACGGGTGAGCCGACCTTCGTCCATGCGGCCGAGCACTTCTGCGCCGGCATCAAGTCCTGGACCTGCGCCGGAGCGCCGATCCGCGATCCGCTGGACGGCAAGATCATCGGTGTCGTTGATTTGTCAGGCTATTCGCCAATCTTCCGGCCGCACAACACGGCACTCGTTGCCGCCACAGCCCGGCAGATCGAAAAGGCATTAGCCGAACAGCAGCAGGAACAGCGCACGCGCCTGCTCGAAGCCTTCATTTCGTCGGCTCCCAGCTACCGCCGAAAAGACGGGCTGGTAATCGTCGACCATCGCGGCCGCGCCATCTTCTGCAACAACGTGCCTGACGGCGAAACCACCGAGATGATGGATGGCCCGATGGAGCCAGGCCGTGGCCGCTGGCTGATGAACCTTCCGTCCTCCGGCTCCGACGCCGACCTTATCAGGGCGCTGCCGGCCCATCTGAGATCCTGCCACATTACGCCGCTCAAGCTCGACGGCGACCTCCGCGGCGCGGCACTGGTGTTCCCCTCCGTGCCGGCGGTCTCCAGCGCGGCAGTGGTCCACCGGGAAGTGAACAAGCATCTTCAGGATGCTGTCGCCATGATCGTCGGCGAAAGCGAAGCGCTGCAGGCTGCCATCGACGTCGCCTGCCGCGTCGCTCGGTCGGGCAGCGTAACATCGCTGTTGGTCGAAGGTGAAACAGGGGTCGGGAAGGAGTTGTTTGCGCGGCTTGTCCATGCCGGCAGCCGGCGCACGGCGAACGATCCGTTCATCGCGATGAATTGCGGGGCGATCACCAGGGACCTGTTTGGAAGCGAATTGTTCGGCCATGTTGCCGGCGCCTTTACCGGCGCCTCGCGTGAAGGCAAGCCGGGTGTTTTCGAGCTCGCCAATGGCGGAGTCCTCAGTCTTGACGAGATCGGCGAGCTGCCACTCGAAATCCAGCCATTTCTGCTGCGTGTCCTGGAAGAGCGCGTGGTCCATCGCATTGGCGACAGCCGGGGTCGCCCGGTGGATGTGCGCCTGGTCGCCTCGACCAATCGCGATCTCAAGCAGGAAATTGCCGCAGGCCGCTTCCGCCGCGATCTCTACTATCGAATTGGCGCAGTCTCGATAACTATTCCACCGCTGCGCGAGCGCGGCGAAGATGTGCTGCTGCTGATTGAACATTTCAACCGGCAGATCACCACCGCAGCGGGCGAGGACCCGCTGGAATTCTCGCGCGAAGCACTCGATGCCCTGCTCGCCTATGGTTGGCCGGGCAATGTACGCGAACTGAAGAACCTCATCGGGCGGCTGCATGTCCTGACGCGCGGCCGCGATGTCAGGCTCCGCGACCTTCCTGAGGAGATCACCGCGTCCGGCTCTGGATCGGAAGCCGGGTCGGACAGCAGTGCATCCGCGCATGAATTAGGAGGCACGCTCGTCGAGGCCAAACGCCAGGCAATGAAGAACGCCTTGGCGGCGGAAGGCGGCAACCTCAGCCGTGTCGCGCTACGGCTCGGCATCTCCCGGCCAACGCTCTACCGCAAGCTCGACCAATACGGCATCCGGCGCGGTTTCATCTAGTGTCAGAGCCACCGGCACGAAAAAAGCCCGCGGCATTCGCGCCGCGGGGTTGGGAAAGTCAATCACTGAAGCGGTAGCGGGGGGTTAGATCAGCTCTTCACGACAGCAGATGTCACTTTCTCGGAAACGTAGCCGAGACTGTTGCCAACGATCAGCGAAATCACCACAGCTGCCGCGACCTTGCTGATGCCGCTTGGACCCTCGCCATAGGCGGCAGCGCCAAGCAGAAAAAGTGCCGCGGTCGTTGCATAGCCATAGACCGCTGATGGAATGGCACTCAGCAATGGCAGCTTGGCAGCGAGAATCAGCACTACGATTGAAACGCCGACGCAAATGCCGGCCGTGAGAGCCGTAACACCAATAGACGTCAGTGCTATCAATGCGCCGGCGGCGCAGATCGCTCCCCAAAGGTTTGCAAGCGCCGAATTCTTGAACCCGGCTTCCTTGCCGCCACAGTGATAGAAACTCCCCCAGCCCACAAATACCGCCCAGATCAGCAGATAGGGGTTGCCGATCGTGATCGCTGCCCACGTTGCAATGCCGCCCATAATGCCGATGACGACGGCCAGTCCTGTAATAAGATCCATATTTGTCCTCCCATTTTTCCACACCGCGAAGCAAAGAACTCGTTTTCAGGACTACGCTTCGCTGACGTCCCGATACGCGGACCAAAACGCAGGGCCTGCTCCGTGCAGGCCCGACCTAGATGCTTCAGGGAACGATGACGCCTCGGCCGGTGAACCGGCGATTCTTGAAATCGTCGAGCGCGGTGTTGATGCTTGCGAGGTTGTATTCGGTGTAATGCATCTTCACCTTGCCATCGGCGTTCAACTCCATCAGTTCGACAAGTTCGGTGAAATTGCCGACCAGGCTGCCACCGATGTTGATCTCCTCGATGACGAGATGCGCGGTCGGCACGTTGACGGCGCCGCCATAGCCGACGACGAACAGTTGCCCGCCCTTGCGCACCATCTTCCAGCAGATGTTCTCAACCCCGAGCTCGCCTACGAAATCGATGACCACATGGGCGCCGCCACCGGTGATCTGGCTGACCTCCTCGACGACATTCGGCCCGCCATCGAGGACGAAGTCGGCTCCAAGATCCTTCGCAAGCACGCGCGCGGCTGGCTCGCGATCGACGGCAATGATGCGGCAGCCTGAAATCGCATGCAGCGACTGCAGGGCGATATGGCCGAGCCCGCCAATACCGAGCAGTACGCAGTAACTCCCCGGCCGCAAGAGTTTTGCGGCGCGCTTGGCGGCGCGATAGGCGGTGATGCCGGCATCGGCCAGCGGCGCCACCTCAATCGGCGTGACGTTGGCGTTCAGCTTGATCAGCGAACGCTCGCTGGTGATGAAAAACTCGGCGAAGCCGCCATTCATGCCAAGGCCGGGGAACTGACCATTGTCGCAATACATGTCCTCGCCATGCCGGCAGTTGAGGCAGATGCCGCACGAGCGAAACGGGTGACAGATCACGGCGTCACCGCGCTTGACCGACCGGACGCCGCTGCCGACCTCCTCCACCCAACCGGCATTCTCGTGGCCCATGATGTAGGGCAACAGCGTGCCTTCGGGATCCATGGTCGGCTTCCACACACCCTCGATGATGTGCAGGTCGGTGCGGCAGAGGCCGGCGGCACCTACCCGCACGATCACCTCGTCGGGGGCGGTGATTGTCGGCGCCTTGACCTCCTCGATCCTGAGCTGGACGTTCATATGCGGATCGTATTCGTACAGTCTGGCAGCTTTCATCGTCGTATCCTTCAATGTCGAGATCGTTCGGATTGCTTCAGGCGCGGCCGAGCTTTTCGGAGCCGCCACCGCGAGCCGGTCCGGCCGTCGGGTCCTCGTCCTCGGCCAGATGGCCGATCAGCGTTTCAGTGGTCAGGATCAGCGTCGCCACCGAAGCTGCATTGGCCAGCGCTGTGTAGGTGACGCGGACTGGATCGATGATCCCTGCCTCGAACATGTTCTGGTAGCTGGCGGCAGACGCGTTATAGCCGTAGCCGCCGTTGATGCGCGTGACTTCCGCCACGACTGCTTCGGGATCGGCGCCGGCATTGGCGGCGATACGCCAGAGCGGCCGCGAGAGCACCGACCGCACCAGGCGCACGCCTTCGGCGACATCCCCGTCGACGCCGGCCGCCACATTGTCGAGCAGCGGCGCGATCTGGGCAAGCGCCGAGCCACCGCCGGCGACCACGCCCTCTTCGGTTGCGGCGCGCACCGCATTCAGCGAATCCTCGATGAGCTGAATGGTTCGCTTCTGCTCGACCGGCGTGACACCGCCGGCATAAAGGATCGCGGTGCCGCCAGAAAGCTTGGCCAGGCGTTCGCGCAGCTTGTCCTGATCGATGTTCGGCTGCGAGGCTTCATACTGCCGCTGCACCTGGGCGCGGCGCGATGCGATTGCCGCATGGTCGCCAGCACCGCGAATGATCGAGGTGCAGGACGAACTGGTCTTTACCCGGTCAGCCTGTCCGAGATCGTCGGCGGTGATGTCCTCCAGGCGGCCGCCAAGATCGCGCGCGATTACCTTGCCGCCGGTGATGATCGCCAGATCCTCCATCATCGCCTTGCGCCAATGGCCATATTCCGGCGGGTGGACCACGAGGTATTTTCCCGGCCCCTGCTTGCCGAGCAGAGTCACTACAACTTCCGGCGACATTTCCTCGGACACGATCAGCAGCGGCCGACCATCCTCGTCGGCAATGCGGCGAACCACATCCAGCGCCTCGGGCTCCTTGATCTTAAGGTCGGTCATCAGGATGTAAGGCCGTTCGAGAACCGCCTCCATCTTCTCCTGATCGGTCACCATATGGTGCGAGAGGTAGCCGCGTTCGAACGACATGCCCTCGACCACATCGAGCGTAGTTTCGGTGGTCACACTGAAGTCGGTGGTGATGACGCCTTCGGCCCCTACCCGCTGATGGGCTTCCGCCACCAGCGCGCCAAGCTTGGCATCGGTCGCCGCAATGTTGGCGACCGAAGCGAGAATGCCGTTGCCCTTGGCGGGCTTGGCCGAAGCTTTGAGCGCCGCCACCACAGCCGCCACGGCAAGGTCGATGCCCTTGCACAGATCGACGGATTTCGCGCCGCGCTCATTCGCCTCTACACCGCCCTGGATGAGCGCGTTGGCGAGCACGATGGCAGTCGTGGTGCCGTCGCCGGCGACCTCGTTGGTTTGCATCGACACTTCGCGAACGACCTGGGCCCCCATATTTTCGAAACGGTCGTGCAGTTCGATCTCGGAGGCGATGCTGACACCGTCGCGGGTCACCATCGGCGTGCCGATCGGCCTGTCGATCATGGCGTTCATGCCTTTGGGGCCGAGCGTCGGCTCGACGGCAGCGGCCAGCCGAAAGACGCCACGGGCCAGAGCACGGCGAGCCTCGGAATTGTGAAGCATTATTTTGGGCATGATTCCTCCTTCCGCCTTACGGGCGGGTTGTTGGTTAGGGGCCTCGTGCGAGGGAGGCCGTTGTTTCGGCTCTGCTTCAGGCGGTCGGCGCAGCTCGTGCCGGCACGCGATTCATGATGAAATCGACCAGCGTCAGTTCGCCGTCGACCACATCCAGTTCCTTGTATCTGGTCTGCTTGAGCCCACGGCACAGCGCGCCGTTGAACTCCATGTTGACGCGCACACCGCGCAGTTCGGCGAGATGGGCACCGAGTGCGCCGACCGGTATGCCCTGCCCTTCCCAGGTCACGAAGACAGGATCATCCGCTTGGCGGTCGGGGAAACGCTCAAGCAGAGCCGCCCTGTACCGCGGCTTCTGTTTGGCCGCTTCACCCGGTTCGAACCGCGCGACGTCGTACGCCGGCAGGTCCATGGCGAGGATGTCCCGATCTGTCAGACCGTGCTGCCGGAGGCCGCGTAAGACTGCCTCCTGGCGCCGCTTGAACGCCTTTATCGCAAACGTTTCCTTCAGACCCGCGAGATCGAGAGCGCCAGCAAGCTCGCCAAAGATCTCGCCGAAAGCCTTCCCAGCCTGTATGCCGCGATTGACCTCTTCTGCGAACATGTGGTCGTGCAGTTTGACGCGATAGGCAGGCGACCATGAGAGCTGGTCGAGCGCCTTTCGGACGCCGTCCAGCATGAGGAAAGCGAAGGTGGGCGAGCACCAGTAGGTCGGCAGGCGAAAGTCAACCTGCACGCCGCCGTCATCGGTGACTGCGACGTGCTCGACGAAGCCCATCTCGGTGATCGGTTCGTCGAGCTCCGGATCGTTGACCTCACCAAGGCGCCGCCAGAGCTCTTTCTCGCGGCTTCCGGAAACGCTGGCGGTTGCCATGGTTCCTACTCCGCAGCGATGCTAGAAGGCGAATTGGCGAATTCCACCTTCCGGGCTTCGATGTCGATGTCGTAAAGGCGGGCAGCGTTGAGGCCGAGGATCTTTTCCTTGATCTCGTCGGTCAACTGCACGCCGCGTTCGGCGGCGATGTCCTCAGGGATCTGATAGGCCCAGAGCTTTTCGACCAGCCAGCGCGGCGTCCAGATCGCGTAGTCGGAACCGAACAGGATCTTCTCCGGACCGATCCAGAACAGCAGCTCGGCGATCACCTCGCCGAAATAGCGCGGACGCGAGTGAATAAAGGGCAGTGCCACCGCGAGCCCGGCATAGACATTGGTCTCCTGCGTCGCGATCCAGCAGAAATCGTCGAGGCGCGGCAAGCCGCAATGCTCCACGATCCAGTTGAGGCCTTGGAAATCGGTAGCAGCATGATCCACGTCGTGCACGTCAAATGCATCCTTGTTGAGCGGGATGATCGTCGGCCCCTTGTGGACGTGGATGTTTCTGATGCCGAGCTTGTCGCAGAGTTCGAAGCATTTGTAGGCCTCAGGGTCGTTCAGCCGCCAGCCTTTCGACGCGCCATTCCACTCTGCGGTGTACATCTTCACCCCTTTGATGTCGTAGGTCTCCTTCATGAAATGGATGTATTCGAGCGCCTTTTCGCCATCGCGCGGATCGAACGCCCCATTCACAATGAAACGCCCTGGATATTTCTTGGCGATCTCCGAAGTGCGCTTGATGCAGCCAAAGCCGTTCTTGTAGAAATCGCTTAGGGACGTGGTCTGGAAAATCGCGATGTCATCCGGCCCGTCTATGAACAGATCGTTGTAGAGATTCTCGGCCGAGTACTTCTCGAACTTGCTCTTCTCCCAAAGCTGTTCCTTGGGGCTGAGCCCAGTATGATAGGCATAGAAGCAATCGATGAACTGCTTGCCGTGAATATTCTTCTGGTTCTCCGGGCTGCCGTCCCAGAAATGGGTGTGGCCATCGACCACGAAAATGTCCTTGCCTTCCGGTGTCCTAAACATTCCTACCTCCACAGCTGGGCGTTTGATCGTTCGGCGCGCCGCAACCCGGCGGCGCGTCTGATTTTTTGGGCGTCTATTCGATGTATTCGAACATCTCGTCCATGTTGCCGAACAGGATCACGGTGTTGTCGTCGATGCGAACCATCCGTCCGTAGTGGGTGGAGCTGTTGACTTCGAAGGTTTCCGCGGTCATCTCGCGGCCGAGATATTCGCTGATCTCGTCCATCTTAAAGATCAGCTTGCCGCTGCCATCGATGCGGATCATGGCCGGCTGGTAGGTGACGATCACATTCGGCTTCAGGCCCATGAATTCAGCGATGGCCCTGGCTTCCACGGAGTCGTTCATGGTGACGCCGCACTGATGCGAAATCGTCTGTTCGAAGGTGATGTCCTTCATCGACCTGAAGATGTTGGATTGCGATGCGTCGCGTGCTGCTGTTGACATGACAGTTTCTCCTGTGTCAGCGCTTGAGGCCAAGTTCGCCGAGTATCTGCCCAATCCGTTCCTCGGATTTGGCGCGGACATCGGCGAAAGCGACCGGCTTGGAATGCGGCATCGACCAGATCGGCTGCAGGGCGGTGGCTGCCTTGTCGGCGAGCGCGCCGTGTTTCTTGACCCAGCCCTGGAAGAGCTTCTTGTTCGCCGCGCCGTGTTTCTCGTCGTTGACGAGAATGTGCATGAGGTCGATCGTGTTGGCGAGGTTGCGTTCGTAGTCGGCCTCGGCTGCCGAGATCACCGCAGGCGTGATGAAATCATGGTTGGCGGCAGCGATCTGCATCAGGAAGCCTGAGCGGAATACTTCCCCAACCAGCGGTTCGAAGACGATGTTGATAGCGAAATACTGTTCGAGATAGTCGGTCGCACCCATGATGGTTTCGACCGCTTCGCGGGTACCTTGCCAGTTGTTGTCCTCGAGCCATGCCTTCTTGCCAAGTTCGTCGTCCCAGCCGGGCAAATCCATGCCGATCTCGGCAAGGTAGAGCGTGATGTCCTGGGCAAGCCGCAGCTTGTAGGACGAGTTGGTCAGCGTCGCGTTGTTGATCATCTGGGTGTAGCCGTAACGCTGCGCCTGCATCAACGAGGTGCCGAGCCCGAATTCGGCGTGCTTCCAGGGTCCGAGCTGCGTCTGCAGGATCTTGACCCAGGCCTTGTCGAAGGTCTTAGGCGCCCCCGACTTGCGGGCGTTGTTGATGACGCTCTGCACCATCGTCTCGATTTTCGACTGGCGCTGGTAGTGCGTGCGTTCCCACTCCTGATCGGGGGCGCGAAAGGCATGCCAGTTGGAGCTCTGCGCAGCGGTGTTCTGCTTGACATATGCGCCCTTGCCGTCGGCGAAGGAGATGATCCAGTCCTGGATCAGGTAACGCTCCGGGTCAGGCTGCACGTCGACCGTCATGTCTTCGTAGTGGGTGGCGCGCTGGCCCTTCGGGTCGAAATAGCGGTACTTCCGGCTGTCGGAGTCGGCAAAGATCGCCGCGCCGGCGGCTCCGGATCCGACTGAACTCGAAATAGCTGGCATAGTCTTCACTCCCTTGTTGCAGTTGTGGTTGCAGTTGCGTGACGGCCCCCTCAGTGGGTCGGCGTAGCACCTGTCGATGTGGTGAACTTGTCGAAGAAGATCCGCTCCGTCTCGAACCCGTTCATGAACAGAACCGGCTGAAGCGCATCGATCATCGGCGGCGGGCCGCAGGCATGGACATCGCCCTGCCCGTCGACCGCCAGGTGCTTGAGCTTGGCGTCGACACTCTGGTGTACGAAGCCGCGCTCGCCTTGCCATTCGGCATCATCAATCGCGTGCGACAGCACGGGAATGAATGTGACTTCCGAATGCTGGCCGACCAGCTCGGCGATCCTATCGAGGTAAAACAGGTCGTTGCGCGTCCGGGCACCGTAGAAGAAATAGACCGGACGTTTCTCGCCGCTCTTCAGATGGTCGTTGAGGATCGACCAGATCGGCGACATGCCCGAGCCGGCGCCCACCAGGACTAGGGGTCCTTGCCGTTCTTCCCGACGGAAACAGGTTCCGTAGGGTCCAACGACGGTGACTTTGGCTCCAACCTTGATTCCTCCGGAATCGAGTTCTCCGGAGAATTTTCCCTCAGGATATTTTTTGATAATGAAGCAGAGTTTTTGGGTTTGGTCCGGCGTATTTGCCATGGAGAACGAGCGCGTAATCGTCTCCCCTTTTTCCGTGGTAACCGTGATGTCGACATATTGCCCCGCCCAGAACTTTATCGGCGAGCCGAGTTCGATCTCGATGCCGCGAATGTCGTGGGTCAGGTGCTCAATCAGAGCAATCCGGCCCTTGAACGTCTTCACGGCGATCGCTTTCGCCAAAATCTCCTCGTCGTAGTTGAGAAGCTCGACTTCCAGATCGGAGTAGGCGATGCAGCGGCACAAAAGCACGTGGCCGCTCTCCTTCTCCATGTCGTTCAGCGCGAAGGTCGAGTATTTGAGCATGTCGACTTCGCCATCGAGCAACACGCTCTTGCAGGCCGAGCATTGCCCTTCCTTGCAGCCGTGCGGCAGGGCGATGCCCTGGCGGAAAGCGGCGTTGAGCACCGTTTCGCCATGCTCGACGTCGAATTCGACGTTGACCGGGCTGAGCCTGACCGTGTGGGTTTCCGACATACGGACCTCCAGTGAAAAAGAGGGGCGGGACGAGCCCGCCCCTTGGTCTGATCAGTTGCAGGGGTTGATCGTGAAGCCCTTGGCGTAGTCCGCCAGGTGCTGCGCGCGTGCTTCCGGGGTCATGGCGCGGAGCGCGTTCAACGGAGATCCGAGCGTGTTGCCGCGCACGTCGTCCAGCGTCCACATCTCCTTGTCGTCGAAGCGCATATGCGGCTGCGGGACGAGCGTCTTGCCGTCGGAGCGGACGAAGTTCAGGTCCTTGATGGCATCGGCCAGATCCCAGCCGTCATACAGCGTCTCCCATTCGCGCTTGCCGCTGAAACGGCCCATCGCGGGCGTCGGACGGCCCTGATACTCGTCGGCGAAGGCCACCGTCGCGGTCCATTTGTCGAGTTCGTGGGCGAAGGTATGCAACTGGCCGTCGATCTCACCGACCACCATATCCTCGCGGATCAGGCAGGGAACGAGACAGGACCAGCAGCGGTGCGGATAGACGTAGCCGACGTCGCTGTTGAACAGCAGCACCTTCTCGCCCTTGTGGCTGAGCTTGGCGTACCATTTCCAAAAGTCGCCGAACTCGGCGTACCAGCCCGGATACTTGTGCTCGAACCACTCGAAGTCCTTGTCGGTCTGGGCCTCGATGCGCCAGAAATTGACCGGCCAGCCGACAGCGAAGAACTGTCCGACCTTGTGGACGTAGTTCTTCTTGGTGATGCGTTCCCAGGCCGCCTGGACGTCGTCGTGATGGACCTTGATGCCGTATTTCTCGAGCGGCAGCATGTAGGTGCGATAGTAGTCCTCATAGATCCAGCGGTGCCACATTTCCGCGTAAGACTCCTTGTTCTTGTCGCGGTTGGTGGTGCCGTATTCGATAAAGGTGCCGATGGCAGCATCAACGATCGCGTGGTTCTGCCAGAAGGCGTATCGCAGGTCGCGCTCGAGCAAGAGGTGATTTTCCGGCTCCTTGAGCGCTGCCATCAGAAGCGAGTGGCCATTGCCGATATGCCGGCTCTCGTCGGACTGCACCGACAGGAAGACGGTGGGCAGCGCATAATCGCCGTTGCGGGCCGCTTCCGAAGGCATGGCGACAAACAGCGTGTTGGTGAAGGCGGTCTCGGCGACCACTGTCAGGTACATGCAAGCTGCGGTCATGGTGTCGCCGGTGATGAAGCCTTCCGCGAACTGCCGGCCGATGGTGGTGGCGTAGCATTTTCCGAAGGCTTCCTCGGTGATGTCAAAGCCCGCCGGATCGATGTAGTTCTCCATGTACCATTTCTTCAAATTCATCTGGATCGTCGAGTGGCGGAACTCGTCGATCATCTGCATGGTGAAGCCGGTTCGAAGTTCCTCGCCAGGTGCAATGCGGGCGACCATCGCCATCGAGCGGGCGGCGGAGATTTCCGGGAAGGGAATGATCGCCAGGAAGAGTTTCATCCACTCGACCCAGCGCGGTTCCACATTGCGGAACATGTCGCCGCGCAATGCCGCGTCCAGCGCGCCGTAGACACGGTTATCCTTCTCTTCCTGCATCGGGAAGTACGACCGCAAAACCTGTTTCATCGGGTCGCGCGGCGTCTTGTTGATCTTGTAGTCCGTCGGAAACGTCATCGCTTCCTGGACGTAGGAAGGATTCCAGCCGAGATCGGCAATCTTCTTGGTTGCCTCGCCCACGGAGATTCCGCGTTGTGAGGTAATCTTGTTGAGCGTCAGAGACGTCATGGTCATAAGCCTCCACCAGGATTAAGCCAGAGGTCCCTTGACCCCGGCGTGAAGCGGCGCACAGCGCCGCCAGTGAGAGTGCGAACGGCACGACAAAGGGTTGCGCGTTCAGGCGCGACTCATGGTCCGGCCATTCAAGTGGATCGCGGCAAAGGTGTTGGAGTCGTCTGGCAGGCACCGCGGCGCAACCGCATTTGCGGATAGGCGTATCGAAGCGGACGTGACCTGCTTCCTCCGTTCCTTCGTTCTTTTGGCACCGCGTCAAGCGCGATGGGCTTCTTGTGGAAATGAACAAAGCAAGCGCCGTGCCAACTTGAAAACAGCCTCCATGGCCGCCCGCTCAAAACAAAATCGCTGCTCTTTGGGCCATGAGCAGCGAACCAACTGTAACGTTCTTTTACAATTGTAATGTACGCTTGTAATATTCAACGTCTATTCGCAGGCGCAATATATTTAGTTAGCATGTGCAGCAAACACGAAAAAACATATCATCTATTCAATTGTTCGTCTTTTATACTATTTGAAGGGGACGGGCCATGGACGGGCCTCGCACCGGAGAAAAGACATGCCAAACGAGAAAGGCCGCCGGGCGCCGTCCGAGCCACTGTCCAGCCAGGCCGACGGCGTCACCAGCGATCTTGTAGGCTGATGCCCCGGGATCTGGTCTTTGTCATGCGCTTCATGGGCGAGAGCCAACATCGCCTCCAGAGCCACTTCCAGGACTTCATCCGGGCCGAGCTTGCCGCCGGCGGCGTCACCACGGACACGCATCCGATGATCCATCTGTTCATCGAGAACCATGCGATCCTGTTGCGGGACTTCGTGTTTTCCGGCGTTTCGCTGTCACGCCAGTTTCGCGTCGACGAGATCGAGCGCCTCACCGGCGATACGACATCGATGATCCGCGTCGACATCTGGGATCAGCTCAAGAGCCACATCGAAACGGCCGAAAAACAGTTTCAGTCACAAGCCGGCACATTGCCCAAATTGCTGTCGGCTTTCGAAAAACCGCCCGGACCCCTGGGAAGCGAAAAATGACAGGAGAATCCCATACTGCCAGGCGTGACGCGCTGCTCGCCCGCCGGCTCGATCTTGTCGCCAACGTCTCCACGCTCACTGCCGAGGCGCTGCGGCTCAATCAGAAACGCGCCGGTATCGAGATGGACGTGCTGCGCCTGGAACTTGAGATCGGCAGGAGCGGCGGCAGCGCGCAACTGGTGCAGGACTTGCATGAAGCCGAAGAGAGACGCGCGGCAATCATGCACGAATGTGCGGCGTGCGAGGAACGCATCGTCGCCGCGGAAGGCGACATCAAGGAAGTCGACAGCAGCCTCGCGGCGACGGATGGAAACTAACGAAGGGATAACTATGAACCAGCACGCTATACAGAACCTGACCTTGTTCGATCTGCTGGCGCGAAGCTGGCGACGCCCCTCGGCGGTCGCCGATCTGCGCTTCAGCGCCGATGGCTCGACTGTCGCCTTCGCCTGCGTCGACGGAACGGTCGCAATAGCTACGGTCGCGGACCAGGAGCCGCCGGAATCGCGGATCAGGGTAAGCAATGATCTCGGACAGACATCGATCCGACCAAGAGAGAGGTCTCCAGTGCCTTTGATCGCCACGGCGGCATTCGGAGATGGCGATGTTCCTCTCGCTGCCCATCTGAATTCCGGCTTTCTGGTCGGCGCGACCAGCGGAGAAGTGTGGCATCTGACCCCTGGGGGTGGATGCATGGAGCCCCTGGTCATGATCGACGGACCAGTCGTGGCCATCGACCACAGCGCCCGAGCGGACACGATAGCGGTCAGCAATGGGCATGACGTCTTCCTGTCGGGCGGCCAAGGCGATGCAGTGAAGCTGAGACATTCAACGACATCGTCCACGGACGCACTTGCCTTCTCGCCAGATGGGCGTCGTCTTGCCTGCGGCCTTGGTGAAGGAGTGTCAATCTGTGCGGTCGAAGGCAACGCTGTCTTGATACGCGATGTCGGTTTTCCAGCGCGCCCGGTGTCGATCCGCTGGAGCGGCGACGGCACATGGCTGGCCTGCGGGCTCGAAACAGGGGGCGTTGCCCTGGTCAGCATGGCCGATGGCCACTCCGGCATTGTCGCGGGATTTCCATCGCCGGTTCGGACAGTCTGCTGGAGCCCAACCGCGAATGCGCTGTTTGCTTCGGGAGCCTTCCGGATAGCCGGCTGGTCGATGGTCGCCCCGCCGGTTGACGGCGAAACCTCGGGCGCGTTGAAGACAGGTCGCGCCGGGCTGGTCCTGGTCGAGGCGGTGGCGGCACATCCGGAGAAGAAGCTGGTTGCGGCGGGCTATGCCAACGGCCGTATCACCATCGCCCAGATCGGATCACCCGAGGAGGTTCTCATCAGGCCGTTGGGCAGCGCAGTCACCGCGCTCGCCTGGTCCGGTGACGGACGTCATCTGGCGGTGGGTGCCGTCGACGGCACCGCCGCGATCGTCACCTTTCCCGCGCAGATGTTCAAATAGCAAAGGCAGGGCGCATGCAACAGGAGGAAATAATGCAAACCGAAGCCACCCCCGAGGATGAGAGCAAGGACGAATTTTTCGAACGGCTCGCCAAACTGTCGGAAGAAATGGTGACCAAGCACGGCAAGGATTTCAGCATGGGCGCATTGGTGCTTGCGGCTCGCTGGATTGCCGAAAACCGCGTTGGCCAGTTGAAGACCAACTAGGCTCACCACCAACCAATTGCGCTCGTAGCCGTAGCTCCGAAGGAGCTTCAGGCGCGCCGCGGCCTGCGGACGCCTTGATCTGTGATCGACCGCGGCAACCAGAACACCATGGACTTGCGTAAAATACGGTCAGAGCAGACATGGCTCCTTGAACTGCATTTTTTGTCATAGTTTCAAAGCTTAGGCCGTTGGAAATACCATCAGCACGCTGATTCACCTGACGGTATGTGGCCCGGCCCGTATCCGGGGCCCAATTGATGATGGATTCAACAAGATCGCGGATAACCTATGCTTTTCCAGCGAATATGGCGGTTTCGCCGAACTCCGCAGGTCTTTCCCGCTACTCCATTATATCCCAGCAATTTAAATAGGAATATTTTTTCAGATTTTTGAGACGTCAGAACGACCGTCGAAAACTTAGCCTTTTGGCCGGATCGAAGATCCGGATGGGCACCGAATCGAGGGTGTAGGTTTTGACGCCAAGGGTAGCCGTCAACGCCTGGCACTTAGACTAGTTCACCAGGTGCAGGCTTGGAGCCTGCAAGAATCGGTCAGGATACGGACACGAGCCGGGCCGCCAGGCGCACACCTGAATGGGCGTCGAACAGAAAGCCTCGATCGAGCGGAAAGTGCACGGCGACAGCCTTGTCGAAGTCGATGTCGTAATCCTTCGGCATCTTGACCGACAGGCTCTCCTTGCCCACCACGAGCGTGACCAACGTCACGTCGCCGGTAGGCTCGGCGGCGTAGACCGTAGCATCGAACAGACCAGCGCCGTGCTTGACGATGTCGGCGTCTTCCGCGCGGAAGCCCATAACCACATCCTTGGCCATGGTTTCCTTATCTGGTGCCACCGGCAGGCTCACGCCTTGGCTCTCGAAGCGATTGTTCTCGATCCGCCCGCGCAGGAAGTTCATCGGCGGCGAGCCCATGAAACCGGCGACAAACAGGTTCGCCGGGCGATCATAGACCTCGCGAGGGGTGCCGATCTGCTGCAGCACACCGCGGTCCATGATCGCAACGCGATGCGCAAGGGTCATGGCCTCGACCTGATCGTGGGTGACGTAGACGGTGGTCACCCCGAGCTGGTGCTGCATGCGCTTGAGCTCGGCGCGCATGAAGCCGCGGAGCTTCGCATCGAGGTTGGAAAGCGGCTCGTCCATCAGGAAGGCCGAGGGCCGTCGCACGATGGCCCTTGCCAGGGCCACGCGCTGACGCTGGCCGCCGGACAGCTGGCGCGGGTAGCGGTCGAGGAGATCCTCCATATGGACCTGCGCAGCAGCGTCGCGGACGGCGAGCTCCCGCTCCTGCTTCGACACACCACGGACCTTCAGCGGGAAATCAATGTTCTCGGCGACGGTCTTGTGCGGATAGAGGGCATAGGACTGGAACACCATCGCCACGTCGCGGTACTTCGGCAGCATGTCGGTGACGTCGGTATCGCCGAGCACCACCTGGCCCGAATCGGCGGTTTCCAGGCCGGCTATGATCCGAAGCCCGGTGGTCTTGCCGCAACCGGAGGGCCCGAGCAGCACCAGAAACTCTCCCGGCGCAACGTCGATACTGAGATCCTTGACGACGTGCACCGCACCGAACGATTTGTTCAGACCGCGCAGCGACAGCCGCTGCGCCCGATGACCGGTGTCGATGCCCCTCTCTTCCACGTTCATCCCTTCACCGCCCCCAACAGTATCCCCCTGGAAATGAAGCGCTGAAGGACGAGCGCCATCAGTACGACCGGAAAGATCATGACGATGATGACCACCGCCATGCTCCACCACAGGATGCCGCGCTCGCCCGCATTCATGGCGGCGACCAGGATAGGCATGGTCTGCGCATTGGACGTCGAAAGGAACAGCGACAGCAGATACTCGTTCCAGCACAGGATCAGCACCAGCAGCGTCGTCGCCGCGAGACCGGGCTTCGCCAAGGGCAGAATGATCTCGACGAAGGTGGTAAAGCGGGTGGCGCCGTCGAGCTGCGCGCTCTCGTCGAGGTCGGTCGGAATGGTGACGAAGAAGTCGTGCATCAGCCAAACGACGATCGGCAGGTTGACTACCGCGTAGGCCAGGATCTGCGCGATGTGGGTGTCGAGCAGCCGAACGCTCTGAAACATCATGTAGATCGGAATGACGGCGACGATCGGCGGCAGGATGCGCTGCGAGATCATCCAGAAGAGGATATCTCCATTCCCCAGCGTGGCCTTGAAATGGCGACCAACGGCGCGGGCGAGAACGAAGAAGACCGCAAGCGCGACGGCAAGCGACAGGCGCCAATCGACCCCCCAACGGCCGACCACCACCGCCATCGCGACCAAGCAGAGAACGAAGAGAACGATCGTCGCGAATTTGGGCTTGTACTGAATACGCCCCAAGGCATAGGCGGCCATCGAGCCGATGGTGACGCAAAGGACTGTGGCGAGAAGCGCGATGATGATCGAGTTGATGTAGGCCCTCAGCGTGTCCTCGTAATCGAAGACGAACAACTCGCGCCATGCATGCAGGCTCGGCGTGAAGTCGATCCAGGGCAGGTAGACCGGGCCGGCGTTGACGTCGGCTGGCAACTTGAACGACGTGATCAGGAGCCAATAGAGCGGAAACAGGACAAACACCGCCCAAAGGATCAGAAGGCCGTACACAATGACGGCCGTGGCCGGCGCCATCTTCTTGATTGATTTCGGCTCGAACCACCGCCTGAGCAGGGATCTCCGGGGTGACATCCGGATGTTTTGCGTGATCATGCCGGCCTCAATCGCTTGAGGACGAGGAGATTGAAGAAGGAGACGCACAACACCACCGTCACGAACAGAAGCAGGTAGGCGATCGCCGCAGAATCCCCGAGGTTCAGCGCCCGCCATGCAAAGAATGAATGAAGCGTCATTGACTCGGTCGCGATGCCGGGGCCTCCGGACGTCATGATGTTGGGAAGGTCGACAAGCTTGAAGGCCTCGATGATCCTGATCAGCATCACCGTGGCGGCAACCGGCGCAATTTGCGGCCAGGTTATTTCCTTGAACACCTGCCAACCGCTGGCACCGTCGACCTGGCCGGCCTCCACCTGATCACGGGAAACATTCTCAAGCGCCGCAAGCAGGATGACGAAGATGAACGGGATCCACTGCCAGGAATCGCCGATCACGATGAACAAGCGGGCAGTCCAGGCATGGTTAGCCCAGCCGAAGTCACCGAGGCCGATCCACTGCCAAATCGGCGAGAACGGACCCTTGGTCGTGTCCGCCAGCATGCGGAAGCTGTAGCCGATGCCGATCGGCGTGATCATCAAGGGGATGAAGAAGACGACGCGGAAAAAGGTCCGGCCCTTGATCGGCTGTGCGCAAAGAACGGCGAGGCCAAGGCCGATCAGAAACTGGATGGTGCACCCGACGATCACGTAGAAGATGGTCACGCCGAGCGTGCCGAACGGATTGCCGCTGAACAGCGTCGCGGAAAAGAGAAGCGCCAGTCCGAATCCCATGCTGGCGGTGATCAGCCGGCCAATAAAGCCGAGGATCGTGAAGTCTCGCTTGGCATAGCGGTAGAGCCACCAGATGAGGCTGGCCGCGCTCGCGATCGTGACGATCCAGCCGAGCAGGCTGATGCTGGTGAAGGTCCCGAGGAAATGGAACTGCTCGGTGCCGAAGAACTGCTTCCGGAAGTTCCTCAGGCCGACGAACTGGACCTGATAGGAACCGGCCCTGAGGCGGATGTTGGAGAAGGCGAGCACCAGCGACGCTATCGTCGGGAACACTGAGAAGATGAGAATAATGATCACGGCGGGAGCGATGAAAAGCTGGCGCGACTGGCGGTCGAGCCACTCGTTCAGCCTCGCCCTCGTCGTGACGGAAGCATTGGGGCCGGCCGGGGCGACACGCCCCAGCCGACTGGTTGTCGTTGCTCCGGTACCGGAGGTCACTGACCCTCAACCCTCAGTTTGTGATGCCGAGCGAAGCCTTGTACAGGTTCTTCTGCTCGTCCCGGCCGAAACGCTCTGTGATCTCTTCCCAGCCGGTCTCGACGTTCGCCACCGCCTCTTCAGCCGTGATCTCGCCGGCGAGGAAGCGAGCGAGCTCGCGGTCAAGCACGACACCCTGATACTCGGCGGTCCCCGGGATCTTGAGGTCCGAGGCCATGTTCGGGTTGTTCAGGCTGTCCTTGATGGCGCCAAGATAGTTCTTGGCTGACTCCTCCGTGAACCCGGCCTTGATCCACGGCTCGAGATTGTCTAGCTGCGAGTTGCGGTACGGGTTGTAACCAGTCCAGCCGATTGTCACGTCGACATTCGATTGGGCCGCCTGGTTCATGTAGGACAGGAAGTCATAGCCGGCCTGTTTCACCTTGTCGTCAGCCTTGGCGTTGATCCCGCCAGTCCAGCCACCGAACGCCGCGAACGGCGAGTAGTTGATGCCGTCGATCGCATGCGGGCAGCGGGTGGCATCGCAGTCGACGAGCTTGCCGGTGGCCTTGTCGAGCACTTTCTTGGTGCCCATCATGACGGTGGCGCCCATCTTGTTCTTGATGGCCTCGCCGCCTGGGTCGAGAGA
Source organism: Mesorhizobium wenxiniae (assembly GCF_002284535.1). GTDB lineage: Bacteria > Pseudomonadota > Alphaproteobacteria > Rhizobiales > Rhizobiaceae > Mesorhizobium > Mesorhizobium wenxiniae. The sequence goes on from NZ_NPKH01000026.1 coordinate 25,578, forward strand.
CAGGGGGCCGATGTCGCCCCAGTCGATGGCCAATGCACAGCGACCAGTCGTGACGAGTGCCCGGGTGTCACCGATGTCGTGGTTGAGCTCATCGGGTGGTCCGTATTCGCCGTTCTTCTTGTAGATCTTGAAGGCCTCAGCCCAGGCTTCGTTATTGACCAAGGGCTTCATGGTCGCGGGATCGAAGAACATGCCCTCAGAGGTGCCCTGAGTCTGAACGTAGGCGGCAGCGATCGACATGATGGCGAAGTATGACTGCGCGTTCCGCTTCTTGAACATGCAAGAGCCGAAATCCGGCGTGCCGTCGCCGTTCAGGTCCTTGCCGTCGGTCGCAGCAGCAACCGCATGATACTCGTCCCACGTGCGCGGCGGCTTCAAGCCCATCTGGTCCAGAATGTCCTTGCGGTAATAGACCATCTGGAAGTCGCCATCGACGGTGATCAGGTAGGTCTTGCCGCCGACCTTCTGGTTATATTCGCGGAAGAACGGAGCAATGTCGTTGATTTCGATCTTGGTGTCCTTCGCTACATAGTCGGTCAGGTCCTGGAGTAGACCGGCGTCGACATATTCGGGCGCCCAGCTCGAAGCAAAGACGCCGACATCGATGGAGTTGGTGCCGGTCGCCCAGTCGGTGAGAAGTTTCTGGAACAGCTCCGCGAACGGGACCTCGGCGACCTCGATCTTCGCCCCGGTCATCTCGGTGAATTCCTTGCCGCGCTCGACAAGACGCTGGGCAATAACCGGTCCGGGTCGGGTCATGATCCTGACCGTGACGCCGTCATACATTTTCTGCGCTGCCGCAGGCCCGCTCGCCGCGACGCCGGCCATGGCCATTGCGCCAAGAAGGAGTGGGCTCAAAACTTTTCCAACGTGGTACATTGGTTTCCTCCCTTTGTTGGTTCGCTCACCCTGGTGTCATTGATTCCAATGCCTTTTCAAGGACATAGATATCATTGGGCCCGGAGACGGTAGGCTAGCCGTGTCTTTCGCCTGGCGGTTCCCCTCCTGACAGTTGTGGTCTTCGAGCCGTAAGCCTGTCCTTCCGCCGATCCTCCATCAAGGCCAGGTTGGCTCGACTCCTTAAGCCGCATATTCGGTTACGCTCGTGACAGGAGGAGCCGAAGTCGAGACGACAGGCGCTCCGCGGGATCGGCCGCTTGAAGAAGTCGTGCTCCTTCAGTCTCACCATCAGCATGTCATCGACCTTGCCCTTGGAGGCGACTTCGCCGTCCTTGTCATAGGGCCTGCCCAGAGATTGTAGAACAACTCCGCAGGTCGCGTGAGCAAATTTGTGAATATCTGTTGGGCTACGCAGGCTCCCGTCGCTGCGACTCTCCATGAATCGATGGAAACGAGCGTGCGCAAGGGCTTGGCCTTCCGCAATGGCTGGGGAGGCGACCGCACGCTTGCGGCCCATCCGGAGATGCGCGGCCGCGGGTTCGGCCGTCTGCTTTTGAATAGATCCCTCAAGGCGCCCAGCCGTCGTGGCGCTCGTGAGCATCCATACGGCCGCCGTTATGAAGGTCGCGTGCCACCAGTATGAGAGAAGCGGCTTTGTCCGCTGCCCCAGATAGGACCTGCTCCATCTGATATCTTCACCTGGGAAAGGGCGTCGGGTGACAAGCAGGTCATCGCCTATCGGCTGGATCTAACCGCGCCCTCGTTCGGCGACATCTGAAGGGCTCTGAGAGCCTCCCAATTGCACTCCATAGTGCGCCAGAGTACCCCGCAAACTCGAACTCTATTTGCTTCCCGAGCGACCGCATCCAAATTGAAACGAAGAGAGCACCCTGACCTTGATCAACTATAGCGAAGAGCAGAGGGCCTACCGAATCTTTCAACCTACGATATGGCCGCCGAGTCGCCTCATTCCCACTCAATCATCAATTAAGGCCGTACCTGATTGTTTCAATTACTTAATTTAAGTCACACAACCAGTGAGTACCGTCAAAAATACCGTCAGATTCTTACGCTGTTGAAAAGACTGAAACAATGTGGTCGCTGCCGCGGTATGCACACTTTTGATTGCATCATTTGCGAGCTGCCATTCGGCGAGGTAAAGCTGGAGTTCTCAGAACACAACAAGGACGGTGTTTGCTCATGCTCGACAGCTCTAGGTTCGAGTAGACGCGCGGCTGTATCGGGGGGAATGGGCTGGTAGGAAATGGATGTCGTGCCGCATCACTCTGTCGATCGACCAAGCTTCGCATTGCCTCATCTGCTGCTCGTGGCGATGGCCCCCGATCGGAGATGCGCTATAGGAACACGCGAATTTCGATTCTGCCCTCAACTCTCGGGACCACTCACTCTGAGTAACAACGTCACGCCGATCCCACCTTCCGACGCTATTTTGCGGCAATGCGGCCAGTAAGCGCCGCGCCCGTTCGCGATTTCCTAGTGGTGAAAGTCTGACATTTGGTACCCCACGCGTGGAGCAGCTTAGGCTGAAAGAGCACGTTGCACGACAAATAAACCGCCTATCAGCTAACCACGGACCAGATGGAAGGTCAGCCCCGCAAGGCGGTTTTGGATTTCCCCGAGACCTTGCCCAGTTCCGCTTCCCATAGATCGAAGGGGCTCGCGACAATGGCCACGGACTTTTCCTGACGCAGCGCGGCGCGGCTTCCAGCATCCTTGCCACGAACCTTGTCTCGACCTTCCACAATTCGGTCATGGCGGTGATCGAACCCGTCGCGGCCCTGCGAGATCCCGCTGATGTGCAGGTCGTAGAATTTGCGCCGCAGGTGAGCCCAGCACCCGGCGAGCCGGATTGTTTCATTGCTGCCGGCTTTGTCCCGTGCCTTGACCAGGTTGGTATAGGCCGAGTAGCCATCCACTTGCAGGATACCGCTGAACCCGGCGAGGTGGCGCGCGTGAGCGAATGGCGGATGCCGGTCACAACTCCTGGCGCTCTTTAACTGCCAAACCAAGCGCTTGGCTGAGTGGCACCGCCTTGGAGAACAGGAAGCCCTGAGCGGTTTTGCAGCCAAGTTTGTGCAGAGTTTGCCGATCCGCCTCTGTCTCGACGCCCTCGGCCATGACCTCGATCCCGAGCGTCCGACCAAGATCGATCACGGTTTTGACAAGCAGCCGATCCTCCCGCGATTTGGCTAAACCGCGAATGAAGCCCTGGTCTATTTTCACCTTCCTTATCCGACTGTCCTTGAGCGATGCCAACGTGGAAAAGCCGGTGCCGAAGACATCGAGCGCGATGGAAATGCCGGCATGTGAAAGCCGTCCGAGCTTTTCATCGACCCTGTCCGGGTCCACGGGCGATTCTTCTGTTATCTCAATTTCGAACATCGTTGCAGGGAGGTCCTTTGCCGCCAGACCATTCAGAACCATTTCGTCGATATCGCCGGCCTCCAATTCGCGCGGTGAAACGTTCATCGTCACACGAACATCACGACAGTCAGCTTTCACCAAGGCGTCGATAAAAGCGCAACATTCGGAAAATACAGCTTGAGTTAGCAGCTGGAGCATTCCGGTTTCGCGTGCCGCTGTCATGATTTCGGGCGGAGAGATGGAACCGTGAATCGGATGGGACCACCTTAGCAACCCTTCAAAACCGATCACAGCTTCGGTGTCGAGTCTTACGATTGGCTGGAACCAAGGGCCCAAGCTTCTCGTCTTTATCGCCGAATGAAGATCGCGTTCGATGGACTGGCGGCGTTGCAGTTCCCGGTCGAGCTCGGCATCGAACAGGCAAAATTCGTTCCTGCCACGGCGCTTAGCTGTGTAAAGGGCGATGTCCGCCCGCAACAACATTTCCGTCAGCCCCGGGTTTTTAGCCGAGTATATTCCTATGGATGCCCCGATCCGGACGGAGGCGACGCCAGGATAGGGGCGAGCAAGCTTGGATATGAGATTGGATGCGAGATTGCTGGGAGAAGGCGAATTTCTAAGCGAGGAAAAAACCAGCACGAATTCATCGCCACCGATGCGGGCGAGCGTTGAGCCCTCCGGTGCTTCTTCCTCTATTCGGCGGGCGATCCTGGCAAGCAGCTCGTCACCCGTTCTGTGACCGTAGGTATCGTTGACAGATTTGAACCCATCCAGATCAATCAGCATGGCCACAAAGGGCCCATCAGTGTTCTCAAACTGATCGATTGCATGTTCGAGGCCGCGCCTGTTGAGGAGCGCGGTAAGATGGTCCTCCCTGGAATTGCGCTCCATTTCCGCGGCAAGCCGCTCGGCTTGATGTCTCAGGCGGCTCGCGTCACGGAAGCGCGCTTGTCCAACGAACGAGGCTCGAGCCAGGCCGCCCTCGAAAAGCAGGACGGCAAAAGCCAGAATGTAGTTTTCCAGGGTTCCCTTCGTCAGCAAGCATGCGGCGGCAATGAGGAGTGGCGGTGTGATGAAGTATATCGCTGCCGCAGCATATGAGCTGCCGTACGTGACCGCGCCAGCTGAAATGCCCGCCAGAATTATTAGATGCAGCGATGCTTGAGACGTCGTGTACCCAGCCGTTAGGACGGCAAGGAATGACCAGGTGAATCCCGCCAGAAGAGCAAGCCTGCCAAACCAGCGAAGCCGCAGCCAAACCCGTGTCAGATCATCCTGGACTCCGGGTTCCTTCAGCTGATGAGGGGCGAGTGCAAGGCGGGCGGCATTTATCGCATTAACGACCGAAAACTAGGCCGCGCCAGCAAGACCGTTCCCGGAAAGGGCCTGCACGGTCAAAATCAGCCCGGACAGCACAATGCTTATCGGCATTGAGACGAAAAGGCCTGCCCTCAGATCAGCGAGCTGGTCCTGAAGGATTCTCGCCTCCAGCGGATCTTCTTTTTCCAGGGCTGGACGGGTCAGCTTGCTTACTCCTGCTTGTCCGCAGCCTATGCAGCCCCCCTGAAGGACGGGTTAATTCTTCAATCGGAGATCAGCGTCGGGAGCAGGATTACTCCGGCGCATGATGCACTCTCTCCCATCGCTCGCCCAGCACATCGCGCAAAATGCAACTGCTGGTGCAGTATCACCGCTGGAGCTCCGCCGAAATCCCATGCCGGACAAGGGGAACATGTTGGGCAAAGCGAAGCCCCAGATGCCTTGCAAGCCGTGCCGCCAGGTGGTCTCTGGAGTAGAGTCCAACCAGTATGTTCGTTGCATGGTAGAGCGGCGCCGCCGACAGGCGCAGCCGCCTTTCGTATATGTGCAGCATGTCGGGGTCGCCAACATTGCGGCCGTCGCGGCACGCAGTCATGATTCCACGGGCGAGTTGCTTCTGGCTGCTGAGACCGATGTTGAATCCGTGAGCGGTCACCGGGTGCATGCCGATGGCAGCGTCGCCGATGAGTGCGGCGCTCGGGGCCCGGAATTTGTGCGCCCAGGTCGTGACCAGCGGATAGGTATGGCGCTTGCTTGCCAAGGTCATTTTTCCAAGGCGCCCTCGACACAGTTTCGTCAACTCCGACAGGAACAAATCGTCATCGAAGGCAAGCAGTCTATAGGCCTCGTTTGAGCGCAATGTGAGCAGCAGCGACGACACGCCTTCCGCGAGGGGCAATATCGCTATCGTCTGATGGTGATCGAACCATTCGATGGCGATCTGGTGGTGGGCGCGCTCGTGCCTCACTCGGCAAATCAGCATCGAGTGGCCAAGCCGGTTGATATCGGCGCCGATGCCCAGCAGATCACGCGTGGCGGACAAACGCGAATCCGCGGCAACAACAAGCCGAGCAGTTAAACGCGCGCCATTAGAGAGCGTTACGACTGCTCCTTCTTGGCTGTTTGTTGCATCGACGACCGAGTGGCCGCACAACAGCCGGGCGCGATCCTGCAAGCGGACGATTTTGAACAGCGCCTCGCGGATCCGGCAATTTGGAACCAAAACCCCCAGCGGTTCTCCAGAGTTGCTGGGAGGATCGAAACGAAGAGCGAATGCGCTCGAGCCGTTGAGCACGCGCGCGCCTTGAATTGCTGATTTGTCCGAAGCCGGGATGACATCCCAGGCGCCGAGCTCGCGAAGGGTTCTGATCGAAGCGTTGGTCAGCGCGATTTCGCGACCATCGAAAGCCGGATTCGCCAGACTATCGAATGTGTTCTGTTCAACAACTGCCACCTTGAGTTCGCTTTGGGCAAGCGACGCAGCGAACGAAAGGCCGACCGGCCCGGCTCCAACGACAACGATGTCAAAATTGTCGTCAGAGCCCATCAGCGTGCCGCCATCCCGTCGGCTATCCTCGTGTAACGGTGGAACTGAGCCGACTGACATCCGCTGAGCTCCGTGCCCGCCGCCAACGCGTATGATGCTCCGCAGCACATTGACATCACGAGGATCTTCGGCGCTGGATCCGAGCCTTGGAACATTTCTACGAAGTCAGCCCAAAGAAGGCTACCTCGCCCACTGGACGAAGCGATCCCGTCTCCATTGCCGTGCCCAGCGATGTGAAGCACGTCGCACTTCGCCTTGTTCGCTTGGACTACAGCCTCACGAAAATGCTTTCGGTCCAAAGCAATGTGGAGCTCCGCGCGGATGTTGACAGTCTTTAGCATCTTCTGTGTGATCGGTCCGTCCGCCCTGTCGGCGAAGTAGTCATTCGCGTTGTGGCAGTCGATGATGTGAACGGCGCTCATGGGATTCTGCCTATTATTATCGTCGTGACGAGTGGATACCACGTGCGGAACACCGTGATCTGCGCTGAGTTTCGGTGACCGCATTGCTGCAAGGCGCAGGGCCGGAAATTGGCATGGATCGGCAATGAAGCATGCAACCCCATCAGAGGTGGACGCGTCTGGCCGCGATACATAAGTCATGCATTCTCCTTCGAAGACTGGCCTATAAAGCACCACTGATGCGAATATGACCCTGATCTGGATCAGCCAGGGCACGATCAACCGGCACTGGTAGTTCACGCTCGGGTGATCGATCGCGACGCTCAACTTGTTACCCGTGCGCACAGTGCGAAGCTCGTCCGGCCGCGCGAGGTACTCTCGCGGCATCAGCCGCCTCATACTGGGTGCATGGGAAGGCAGTCCTTCGCACGACAGTGGATTTTCACAAATCAATGTAGTGCCCAGCTTAGGTCAAGCTGGTCATGGAGCATGGACAGCTTGTTCCCGACCGAGCCGGCTCGACTGACGAGCGGGATCCGCGCATCTTATGCACAGCGGATTGAAATCAGCGTCCCGGTTTGTCGTCCCGATCAATTAGTATCCGCTCGGCGGCTCCGTCGAGATCTTCGTATTGACCGCTTCGCAATGCCCAGACGAAGCCGGACAGGCCCAGTGCACCCAGAAAAAGGGCCACTGGTATGAGATAGAGCAAGGTCGTCACGAGGATTGTGCCGAATAGCCGACTGCGGAGCGTCTGACTTTTTGAATAACTTGCACCGTCGCATTCGCCATGAAGCCGTGCAAGCGCAATGCGTTTCCAATAACAAGCAGCGATGAGGCAGACATGGCAATCGCCGCTATCAAAGGCGTGACGTGCCCGAGGATGGCGATTGGTACTGCCACCGCATTGTAGACGATTGCGATTGCGATGTTCTGCCGGATCAGGTTTCCTGCCTTGCGCGAGACGCCCAGGGCGAGCGGCACCGCCAGGAGGCTTTCGCGCAGGAAGACGAAGTCTGCCGCGTTGCGGCCAATGTCGACGGCGGTGGCCGGTGCGATCGAGACATGCGCCGCGCTCAGGGCCGGCGTATCGTTGAGGCCGTCGCCAACCATCAGAACCTTGTGCCCAACTTTCGCGAGGGTTTCGATGCGTTCGAGCTTGCCCGATGGCAGCAGGCACGGAACGAAGTCGTCGATATCCAGCAGCTTTGCCACTTCGGCGCAGGCTGCGGCGGTATCGCCCGACAGCATTTGCATCGACACCCCGGCATCGTTCAATCGCTTGATCGCCGCCGCCGCGTCGGCGCGCAGCGCATTCTCGAAATCGAAGGTCGCGACAATGAACCCGTCTTTTGTCAGGGCCGTTCCACCATAGCCATGTTTGCCTTCACCTCCGGTCCGGGCCTTCCATCCAGCCCATCCGCGTCGACCCAGCCGCCAAGTGCTTCCGGCGACAGTGGCTTCGATCCCGAACCCCGGATGCTCTGTGACGGCATCGAATTTGTGTTGCCCGCCAGGAGCGGCAAAGCCGGTCATGGCCTTTGAAAACGGGTGACGCGAATGCGCGGCCATGTCGGCGGCGATTGCCAGCATGCCCGGATCAATCGAGTCCGCATTGACCAGCCGGGGCTGGCCGAGCGTGAGCGTGCCGGTCTTGTCGAACACGGCAGTATCGATCGCCGCGAGGCGCTCCATGGCCGAACCGTCCTTGACCATGATACCGCTCTCGAAAAGCCGCCGCGCCGCGACCACTTGGACGATCGGCACGGCGAGGCCGAGCGCGCAGGGGCATGTGATGATGAGAACAGCGATGGCGATCGTCATCGCCCGGTGCCAGTCGCCGGTCGCCGCCATCCAGCCCAGGAATGTCACGAAGGCGGTGAGATGAACCAGGGGCGCGTAGAGTGCCGACACGCGATCAGCGATGCGGCGATAGTGCGCGCGACCGCCCTCGGCGGATTCCATCAGCCGAACCATCTCCGCCAGGAACGAATCCTTTGCGGCGGCTGTCGCCTGGATCGTCAGCGGGCCGGTAAGATTGAGCACGCCGGCCTGTACTGCTTCGCCCGGCGCCACGTTTTTCGGCGTGCTTTCGCCTGAGGCCAGCGAGCAGTCGAGATCCGACGTTCCCTGGATGATCTTGCCGTCGACGGGGATCCTCTCACCGGCCGCGATCAACAACCGCATGCCTGGTTCGATCTCGCCGACCGGCAGATAGTCGCGCGCGCCGTCGCCGCGCATCACCATGGCGCCACGCGCGGCCATCTGAGACAGGCCCTTCACGGCAGTCCGGGCACGCTCCCGCATCACATGATCCAGCGTGCGCCCGATCAAAAGGAAGAACAGCAGCGATACCGACGCGTCGAAATAGGCGTGGTCGCCATGATTGATCGTCTCATAGAGGCTCATGGCATAGGCGAGCGAAACACCGACCGCGATGGGCACGTCCATATTCATGCGACCATGGCGCAAAGCATTCCAGGCCGAACGGAAGAAGATTCCGCCGGCGAAGGCGAGGGCAGGAATGGCGATCAGCGCCGAGACCCAGTGAAACAGGTCGCGGGTAGCACCTTCGGCGCCGGACCAGACAGAGACCGAAAGCAGCATGATGTTCCCCGCCGCAAAGCCGGCAACAGCGACAGCGCGGATCAGTTCGGCAAGCGTCTTGTCCTTGTCATCGACCTCGGGTGTGAACAGATGCGCCTTGTAGCCCAGCCTGCCAAGCGCGGCGACGAAGGGTGGCACCTCGTCTCCTCGCCACCGGACCGCGACCCGCTTCGTCGACAGGTTGACGCGCGCGCTTTCGACGTGATCGAGCTTTCCAAGTGCCGCCTCGATCGTCTGGATACAGGCGGCGCAATGAACCGTCGGCACTGAAAGATCGGTCTGCCGAAGATCATCGCCAAGCGATCGGCTCGCCAACCTGATCTCCTGGCTGGATGGCAGGACCGACGTGGCGCCGTTCAGATCCAGCGCCATTTCAGCGCCCGGTGCACAACAGCTCATTGCAGCGCTCCATGAGAAATCATAATCCTGCGGACGTCGCGATAGGGTCGTGTCAGGCCGGCATCGGTGTCGACTTCGACGATCCAGACGCCGTCCTTCGGCATATGCTGGGCGGCGAACTCCTGGCCGGAGGCGAGGGCGAGCGTGACGGACTTGTCCTCTTTCTCGTAGGCGGGATGACGAAACAGCACCTTGACGCCGTGCAGAGGAACCGGCTTGCCTGCAGCGTCGGAGAGGCTGTAGCGGACTTCGCCCCATGCGATGGTCAGCTTGCCGGTCCAACCGAGCGCTGCTTGAGCGCGGCCGGCCTCGGCCTCCTTGTTGAATTGCTGGCTGGCCACATAGGTGTTCTCGACGACGAGGCCGGTCCAACTCGTATTGGCGAGCGTGGCCATGGTCAGGTTGACCGCGATGACCACCCCGAAGAAGGTGAGAATGATGGCCAGCATGTGCCTGCCGGTGAATTCGCGAGGCTTTTGGGCATTGGCGGTCATTTGGCGGCCTCTGGCGCGTTGAATGTGGCGGCGTACTCGTTCGACTCGAAGCTCGCCTTATCCTCGACACGGAACTTGAAGGTCTGTGCCGGGGCGTGGATCTGGTCCGCCGGTTGGCGAACGAAGACCTTCAACGTTTTCAGGCGGTCGGGTTCGACCGGGATGGCGAAAGACCGGCCGGCCGGGATGTCGTCGCCGACGACGACCATGTCGGCACCCTCCAGACCCTGCATGGTGACGACGATTGTCCTTGGCTCAGGGATCATGTTGAGCAGCTTGACGCTATAGCCATTGCGGATGGAGCCATCGGATAGTGTGACGAATTGCGGATTGCGGTCATGCAGCACGTTCAGTTCGAGCCGATCGCGCGTCAGCAGCGAATAGAGCAGGCCCAGCCCGATCAGCGACCACAAGCCCATGTAGACGTAGGTGCGCGGCCGGAAGATCTTGCGAATGTGAAAATGCGCCACCTGATCGGAGAAGGTGCCGACAGCAGTCCTGACCAGCGACGGATTGATTGAACTGGAGCCGCCTGCGGTCGCCAGCATCATGTTGGCGTTGTAGTCGGAGAGCGTCGCGTAGGAGATCAGCCCGCGCTCCTTGCCGAGCTTGTCCATGACGCCGTCGCAGGCGTCGATACACAGCGCGCAGGTAATGCATTCGAGCTGCTGGCCGTCGCGAATGTCGATTCCCATTGGGCAGACCGCGACGCAGGCATTGCAGTCGACGCAGTCGCCGACGGACTGCCCCGAGGCTTGCACCTTCTTGGCGTGGCGCGATCGCGGCTCGCCGCGCCAGTCATTGTAGGTGACGGTGAGCGAATTCTCATCGAGCATGGCTGCCTGGATGCGCGGCCATGGGCACATATAGGTGCAGACCTGTTCGCGCATCAGGCCGCCGAAGGTGTAGGTCGTCGCCGTCAGCACGGCGATGGTGATGTAGGCGACAGGTGCGGCGGTACCGGTGAAAAGCTCGCCCACAAGTGTTGGTGCATCAGCGAAATAGAAAATCCAGGCGCCACCGGTCGCCGCCCCTATGACAAGCCAGATGGCGTGTTTCGAGACCCGCAGCATCAGCTTGCGGGCGGTCCAGGGGCCGGCATCGAGTTTCATGCGGGCGTTGCGGTCCCCCTCAATCGCACGCTCGACGACAAGGAACAGATCGACCCACACGGTCTGCGGACATGCATAGCCGCACCAGGCACGGCCGACAGCAGAGGTAATCAGGAAAAGTCCAACACCGGCCATGACCAGGAGGCCGGCCACATAGAAGAATTCCTGCGGCCAGATCTCGATGAAGAAAAAGTAGAAGCGCCGATTGGTGAGATCGAGCAGCACGGCCTGGTCCGGGGCAAATGGGCCACGATCCCAATGCAGCCACGCAGTCAGGTAATAGATGCCAAGTGTGATCGTCATCACCAGCCATTTGAAGCGGCGAAAGTTGCCCGAGGCGCGCTTCGGAAAGATCTTTTGACGCGCGGCATAAAGGGGCTTGCGGGTTTTGGCGGCATTGACAGTTTCTGTTTCGAGCCGTGTCAACTGCGTCTTGTCACGCACGTGCAACTCCACTTTCCCAGCCAATGTCAGGGGCACCTGTCGAAAAGCCTCGCGGTAGGACAGCCTTGCCGGGTTGTGCAGATCGCATTAGGAATGGTGTCGAGGCCCGGCTCGCGCCGGGCCTCGTCCGCTTGGCAGGGGTGACCGAAGAATAGGGCTTCCATTCCTATTCTCCGCCGCCAAGCGAATGGACATAAACTGCAAGTTCCTTGACCTTGATCTCGCCGAGACGGCCAACCCAGGCCGGCATGACGCCCTGCTTTGGCGCACGAACCTGGGCGGCGATGGCCGTCTCGCCGGACCCGTAAAGCCAGATCGCGTCAGTCAGGTCGGGGGCGCCGAATTCCCTGTTGCCTTTTGCATTGTCGCCGTGACAAGCGACGCAGTTCTCGGCAAAGACCTTGGCGCCGGGTTGGATCAGACTTGCATCGCGGACCTTGCCGGAAAGGCTGGCCACGTAGGCGCTGACTTGTGCGATCTGGTCGGCGGTGATGATGTCGCCGAAGGCCGGCATTTCTGACAGTCGCGTGTCCGGATCGGAAGCAAAGCGGAGGCCGTGCGTGATCGTCTGCTTGATCTGGTCGGGGCTGCCGCCCCAGAGCCAGTCATCGTCATTCAGGTTGGGAAAGCCCTTCGACCCCTGAGCGCCGGAGCCGTGGCATTGCGTACAGTTGACCTTGAACGCGGCAGCCCCGGCAGCGACCGCGAATTCGCGCAAGGCATCGTCGGTCAAGATCTCCGAGACGCTCTTTGCCTGGATGGCTGCAACATACTTGCCCTTGGCGGCCTCGGCCGCGGCAAGGTCGTTCTTGACGTCCTTACGGCTTGAATAGCCGAGCATGCCCTTGGTTGCCGAGGTCAGCATCGGCCATGCCGGGTATGCGGTCGTATAGACGAGCGCCCACGCTATGGTGACGTAGAAGGTAATCACCCACCATCGCGGCAGAGGATTGTTGAGCTCCCTGATGCCGTCCCATTCATGGCCGGTGGTTGAGACGCCGGAGACCTCATCGATGTGCTCGTCGCTCATGATCACTCGTCCTCGAGCGGAATGCGGGCAGCTTCGTCGGCCAGCCTTCGGCTGCCGGGGCGTAGGGCAAAGGCGATGCACCCGACGAAGAACAGCGCCATCGCAACCAGGCCCCAGCTGTCGGCAAACGCCCGCATCAAATTGTAGGTCATCAGCGTTCTCCTCAGCGGTAGCCGGCGGCTTCGTCGTAATTTTTGAAGTCGACCAGTGTGCCAAGCATCTGCAGGTAGGCGAGCAGGGCATCCATTTCGGTGACCTGTTGCGGGTTGCCGTCGAAGTCGCCGATCTTGACTTTGGGGTAACGCGCCTCAAGGCCTGATGTGTCGGCATTGGGATCGGCCTGCGCCGCCAGATCCGCATTGGCGTGCGCGATCATGTCATCGGTGTAAGGGACGGCTACACGCCTGTTGGCGACCAGATGCGTCGAGAAATCCTTCACGTCGATCGGCGTGTCTTTCAGGAACCCATAGCTCGGCATGATCGATTCCGGCACCACCGAGCGCGGGTCGGTAAGATGCGCGACATGCCATGCATTCGAGTAGCGGTCGCCAACTCTGGCGAGATCCGGCCCGGTGCGCTTCGATCCCCACTGGAAGGGGTGATCGTACATGGACTCGGCAGCCAGGCTGTAGTGGCCATAGCGCTCAACTTCGTCGCGGAACGGCCTGATCATCTGGCTATGGCAGAGAAAGCAGCCCTCGCGCATATAGATGTTGCGCCCGACAAGTTCGAGCGGCGAATAGGGGCGCATGCCTTCCACCTTCTCGATCGTATTGTCGAGATAGAAGAGAGGCGCTATCTCGACGATACCGCCGACCGTCACCACGAGCAGCGAGCCAACGAGAAGAAGCGTGGCGTTCTTCTCGATGATTGCGTGTTTGTCCATCAAGCCCATTACCTGGCTCCTGATCGCGCAGGTCGGATGGCGACGGGGCTCGGCATCGGCTCCTCCTCGCGCTGGTGGCCGAGGATGGTCATGGTGATGTTCCAGGCCATGATAAGGGCGCCGGAGAGGTACATGGCCCCACCGATGGCGCGCATGACGTAGTATGGGTGCATGGCAGCGACGGTTTCGGCGAAGGAATAGACCAGGAAGCCCTGCTGGTCGTATTCACGCCACATCAGGCCCTGCATGATGCCTGACACCCACATGACCGAGGCGTAGACGACGATCCCGAGTGTCGCCAGCCAGAAGTGCCAAGTGACGAGCCGCAGCGAGTAGAGCCGGTGACGGTTCCAGAGCTTCGGCACCATGTAGTAGATTGCGCCGAACGAGATCATGCCAACCCAGCCGAGCGCGCCCGAATGGACGTGGCCGATGGTCCAGTCGGTATAATGCGACAGCGAATTGACCGCCCTGATCGCCATGATCGGGCCTTCGAAGGTCGACATGCCATAGAAGGCGACGGCCATCACCATCATGCGGATGATCGGATCGGTGCGCAGCTTGTCCCAGGCGCCGGACAGCGTCATCAGGCCGTTGATCATGCCGCCCCAGGACGGCATCCACAGCATGATCGAGAACGCCATGCCGAGCGTCTGCGCCCAATCTGGCAAGGCGGTGTAGTGCAGGTGATGCGGGCCAGCCCAGATGTAGAGAAAGATGATCGCCCAGAAATGGACGATCGACAGCCGGTACGAATAGACTGGCCGGTTCGCCTGCTTGGGCACGAAATAATACATCATGCCAAGGAAGCCGGCGGTGAGAAAGAAGCCGACCGCGTTGTGGCCGTACCACCATTGGGTCAGCGCGTCCTGGACCCCGGAAAAGGCGGAGTAGCTCTTGGAGCCCAGGAACGAGACTGGCATCGACAGGTTGTTGACCACATGCAGCATCGCGATGGTCACGATGAACGACAGGTAGAACCAGTTGGCGACGTAGATATGCGGTTCCTTGCGCTTCAGGATCGTGCCAAGGAACAGAATGAGGTAGGCGACCCAGACGATGGTCAGCCAGACATCCACATACCATTCGGGTTCGGCGTACTCGCGGCCCTCGGTGATGCCGAGCAGATAGCCGGTCGCGGCCATGACGATGAACAGCTGGTAGCCCCAGAAGACGAACCAGGCGAGATCACCGCCGAAGAGGCGGGCGCGGCAGGTGCGCTGCACGACATACAGAGACGTGCAAAGCAGCGCGTTGCCACCGAAGGCGAAGACGACACCGGATGTATGCAGCGGCCGCAAACGGCCGAAATTGAACCAGGGCTGGATGTTGAGATCGGGATAGGCGAGCTGAAGCGCGATCACCACGCCGACCAGCATCCCGACGACACCCCAGAACACGGTGGCGATCGCGCCGTAGCGGATCGGACCATCCATGTAAGCGGATGGGTCAATCGGAGCTGCTGGCTTGAACTCCGTGTTGCGCAACAGGATCGCAGTGGAACCAGCCACTGCGAAGAACAACACCCACATATGTCGGCGGAAAGGTTCATCCACGCCGAAGCCGGCGGCCACCAGGGCCGCAAAAGCGAACACGCTTAGAAGGACGATCTCTGTGCCGAATTTCATTGCAGATCCCGATCTCGAATCTGGTGGATGCCAAATCCGCAGCGCACTAATTGCGCAGCCGCCGCCCCCTCGCCCTGATCTATGTCAGGCCGCACGATTTTGTGTCGGCGGCGCAATCAGCAGGTGGCGAATGAACGAGGAACGCAGCGCGGGCTCACCCCCTCATGGAAGGCGTTCCCTGGGTTGGGCGGGCGCAGACGCGATCGATTGAGGCGAAAGCTGAGGCTCTGCGACGCGTTGGATGCTATTGCCGATGCCCTGCCAAACGTTGTTCGGATCCCATTGGAAACGAACGCGATCGTTCGGCCGAGCCGTGGCAGCTTAAGGACCGTGCTTCGCCGGTATGTGCCGAAACACACCTGGCGATTGGTCGTCGTCCCTATCAAAGCCCGAAAGCTGTCTGTCTCGACCGTGACGCCGCTTCTTCGAAGGCGCGGCGACATCGCATTAGAAGGCAAGCACGGCCCGCCCCGGAGCCATGCGACATGGGCCTCGCCGCTTAGGGCCGCTCGCGTCCGCCGCCACAGCGCTTCTCCAGACGGCTTATGCTGTCCACCGTCACATGGCGTGCGTTCTCAATCCGAATCACCCCGTCAGCCCGCAATCGCGTCAGTTGGCGGCTCACGGTTTCGTTGGTAATTCCAAGGAAATCAGAGATTTCGGCACGCGTCAGCGGCAGATCGAAGGACGCTGACCTGGAAGCCGCGTCGAGACTGGAATCGATATTCCGGGCCATCATGAGGAGAAAACTCGCCACCTTTTCCGGAGCTGTCTTGCGCCCCAGCGTCACCATCCACTCGCGCGCCTCATCGAGTTCATTCAGCGTCTGTTTGAGCAGGCGATGCTCGAATTCCCGTGACGCCTTCATCATCCGTTCGACGGCCGCTCGCGGAAACGAGCACAGCGTGACTGCTGTTGCCGCTTCCGCATTGATCGAGCTTTCCACCTTGAAAGGACGTCCCAGAAAATTCGGTGCAAACTGGAGACCGACGATCTGCTGGCGCCCATCCGACAGGCTCTTTGATAGCTTTACCACGCCTGAAAGCACGTTCGAGTAGCTGTCGACGTTCTGTGCCTCGCCGGTCAACTCCATTCCTGACTCGATCCGGCGACGCGAGCAAGTCTTGGCGAGCCCAACCAAATTGTCTGGATCGAGCGCACCGCAGACACCGCGACGCCGTGCCTCGCAAGGGAGGCAAAGAACAGGAATGCCGGAAGTATGAATGTCTTGCCGAAAGGTCATGCGTTCGCTTTACCCGATCCTAACTGCCGGCAGGATACCCATCCAGGGTAGAGAAGTCCTGCGGCGGTTTGTCCATGCGCGCGGCTGATCGAGATCAGGGTCTGCTTCAGCGATGCGTGCAGTGTTCGGCGGGCAACACGGTGAACGCGAGATGCAATCGGAAATAGCTGTCAAACTCAGCGAGAACGTCCCACGCTACACAAGCTATCCGACCGCGCCGCATTTCCATTCCGGGGTCGATGCTGCCATTTACCGTGGCTGGTTGGAGGCGCTGGAAAGTGGCGACGAAATCTCGCTGTATTTGCACATTCCTTACTGCGACAAGCTCTGCTGGTTCTGCGCCTGTCACACCAAGCAGACGCACCAATATGAGCCGGTGGCCGCTTATCTGCGCTCGCTGAATGCCGAAATCGTCACGATTGCCGGTCTGGTGAGCGGCAAGGCACATGTCCGTGCAATCCACTTCGGTGGCGGTTCGCCAACGATGCTGAGGCCCGATGACATGGTTGCTCTTGGAGCGGCCTTGCGGGACAGCTTCGACCTTCTCCCGGATGCTACGGTCAGCATCGAAATCGGAACCAACGACATGGACAAGGCGCGCCTTGATGCGCTTGCTCAAATCGGCGTAACGCGGGCGAGCCTCGGCGTGCAGGATTTCGATCCGCAAGTGCAAAAAGCAATTAATCGTGAGCAAAGTTTTTTGCAGACCAAGGCAGTCGTCGACGGGGTTCGTTCGCGGGGCGTTGAATCGGTCAATCTGGACCTGCTCTACGGGCTCCCGAATCAGACACGCGAGACGATCTGTTCCACGGTGGCGCAGGCACTGACCTTGGAACCAGACCGGATGGCTCTGTTCGGCTACGCACATGTGCCCTGGTTCAAGAAGCATCAGACGATGATCGACGAGGCATGGCTGCCGAGTCCCACCGAGCGTTTCGCCCAATCTCAGCTCGCGGCGCGGGCAATTGTCGCCAAGGGATATGAGGCAATAGGACTCGATCATTTCGCGAAGCCCGACGATGCGCTGGCCATAGCGGCCCGCGCAGGGGTTTTGCATCGCAATTTTCAGGGCTACACCGAGGATCGCTGCCCGACACTGATCGGACTTGGCCCTTCGTCCATCGGTCGTTTTCGCCAAGGCTACGTGCAGAACATGGCTTCGACTGCCGGGTACGGGCGCATGGTTGCGGATGGCGGGTTGGCTGCCGTCCGGGGCGTTGCCCTTTCCGACGACGATCGCGTCCGTGGCTGGATAATCGAGCGGCTGATGTGTGATTTTGCCTTCTCGGCAGTCGATCTGGTGGAGCGGTTCGGCAAAGCCGGCGAGAAGCTCCTTCATCGCTCGAGGTCCATCGCCCTCCACGATCC
Source organism: Mesorhizobium wenxiniae (assembly GCF_002284535.1). Classification (GTDB taxonomy): domain Bacteria; phylum Pseudomonadota; class Alphaproteobacteria; order Rhizobiales; family Rhizobiaceae; genus Mesorhizobium; species Mesorhizobium wenxiniae. The sequence continues at coordinate 43,341 of NZ_NPKH01000026.1, forward strand.
TGCCCGAGCGCTTGAATTCGATGGCGACAGTTTCGTCGTACGGGCTGAAAGTCGCCCCTTCGTTCGAACCATCGCGGCCAAGTTCGATACATATTTCAAAGGGGGAACGGCGAGGCACTCGGTGGCGGTCTGAGCAAAGCACAGTGCGCTCGCCGTTTGGTCGATCGCGAACCAGCTGCGTTTCATTTTGACCGCTCATAGGCGACTACCGCATCCAATCGAAAATGCAAACTTAGGCTGTTGCGCGGTATTTCCTTCCACATCCTCTCTTACGCATACCTGCATTCCAAGGTGTTTGATCCTATGCTTCGCGAGGAGCAGGTAGGCCGCGACAGCTAGGCAATGTTCCAGCTGCCTCTAGCGGAGGAGTCACGATTTTTCGGCAAGCTCCGTCGGCAGACCTTCTTTTCGGGCCTTGGCAAAGGCTCGGTCGCCTTCCAGAAACGCCGCCAGCATGAAAGGGATGAGTTCTGCCACGGTTTCAGACTGACGATAGGTCTGACGGTAAAGTGCAGCATACTCCTTGAGTGTTTGGCCCAGCTCCGCGCTGACGGTAATGGTGATCTTCGAAGCTGTTCGGTCTGGAAGCTTTCCAAGTTTCAGGTCAGCCATGGTAACTCCTGCTCAACTCGCGTATGGCCGCAGCACGATGTCCTTGTGCACGATGACGCGCAGTGGCCAACCTGGGCGGACGATGATGGTGGGCTGGATATTGAGGTTTTTTTCGGTGATGCGCTGGCCGGCTCGACTGGCGTTCTGCTGGGCTGATTCCCGGATCGCCTTGACCAGATCGCTCTCGTTTTCGCCGAGGCTGAATTCCGTGCCGACACCGAGCAATGTGGCAAGCGCCACCCCCTTGATCAGCTGCCAGGTGTGGAAATCGACTTTGTCTTCCAGCCCTGCGTAGCCGGCGGTGTCGCTCGCGGGCAGATTGTCGATTTCGACCGACGAGCCGTCGGGCAGCAGAATGCGCTGCCAGACCAGCAGCGCTCGCTTTTGCCCGAACGCGACGACGCTGTCGTAGACGCCGATAAGACGTGAGCCCTGCGGAATCAGCAATATGTTGCCCGTGACCGTGTCGTGCACATTCTCGGTGACTTGCGCGACGACAAGGCCCGGCAAATCGGAATTGATGCCGGTGATCAGGCTGGCGGCAATCACGCTGCCAGCCATCAGTTGATACGGCGAGATCGGCGTCTGCAGCGCATGCGGATTGTAGATCCCGCCAGTGCTCCGCTGGCTGAGGAAATCAAGCTTTCGCTGCTGATTGTTCTGGTCGCCTTCCGCCGGCGCCACCGAGGCAGACGCGCGTGCTGCTTCGGATTGGGGAAGTGCCTCAAATGGATGCTGAGCAGTTTGCACGCTCTCACCGACATCTGTCTGTTGAGCTCGATTTTCGACGCGGAAAAGCACCTGCGATTCACGCGCTTCGATCGCCTGCTGCGCTAGACGCTGCTCCTCGGCCGAGATGTCTTGACCCGGCACGATGCCGAGCTGGCGCTGCCGCTCGAGGATGGGGCGACCGAGGTCGCCCGGCAAAGGTGGCCCAAGGACGGGAGGCTTCGGCTTCATGCCGGAATAGTCATGGGGAAGCGTATCGAGTCCCTCGACGGTTGGTTTGCGCTCAGTGCTGTAGGGATCTTCCGCCTGATCCCTGATGCGAAGGGCCGGCCCCTGGAGCGCCATCATGGCAACGCCGAACACAGCGCCGGATCCGAGCGCTGCGATCGCGATGATCACACCGCGCCTGAACCGCACCACGCGGCGGGGAGAGGCCCGAAGCTGCAGTTCCTCGGGATCCAGTTTCGGCGGGATGCCAGAGCGGGAATTTTCGATCATGAGCCCTCACCTCACCGGCTGGAACGCGAAAAGAGCGAGATCCGCCGTAGCGGTTGCCTGTCGTCAATCCTGCTGATGCGGATCACCTGCTGCTGCTTGGTGCCGAGGCGAAGTTCGGCCGCGGCGAAGAGCCGATCGACGATGTAATAGTTGCCGCGCACGCGATAGTTGACGAGCTCGCTGCTCCCATCTGCGCCGACGATGAAGAGTGGTGGCGCCTCGCCCTGATCTATGCGACGAGGGAACTCAATATAGACCTTGCTGCCGTCGTCGAAGGCTCGCGTCGGTCTCCAGGGCGGTGTGTCGCCACTGATCGAGTAGCGAAAGCGAAGGTTTTCGAGCGCGATATTCGACGCGACCGGTGTAACTGCCTCGGCTTGAGCATTGCGCTGGCGAAGCGCGATGATCTGGTCTTGGCTGTAGGTCCAGGAGATTGCCGCCATTGCTGTCTTCTCGGTGCTTTGAAGCTGCAAATGATAGGTCCGCCGGTCCGTCGTAATGACGACATTGGTGGCAAGACCCGGCGCGAAGGGTTTCACCAGAACATGGGTGCGCTGATTGTCACCGGTGCCGCTTGCGGTATCGCCTATGACCCAGCGCACGGTGTCGCCAGCCGACACGGCGGTTAGTTTCTCGCCCGGCTGCAGAGCGATGTCGGTCACGCGCTCCGGCGCGGCATAGAGCTGATAAAGCGCGCCATCGGTGAAGGGGTAGACTTGCACGGCATTAACATACCCGTACTTGGTGGGTTGCTGGGTCGCGGCTTTGTTGGCATCAGCGACGCGTTCTTCAGGGGGGCGCTTGTCCTCGGCCTTGCCGGACTCGGGCTGCAATTGGCCAGGCAGCGGCAGTGGTTTTGGCACCTCGACAATTCTAATCGGCCTCTCCGGCGCCTTCTCGATCGCGGCCGGTTTGAAGTCAGCAGCGTCATAGGAAATCTCAGGCGGCGGCACCTTCTTCGATGCACAAGCGGAAACGACCGCTGCCGACACCGATAGGATCAGCACGGCACGAATCGGTGACATTTTATCTTTCATTGGTGGACTCCGTCGGAGAAAGGGGGGGTGGGACGGCGCTGTCGAGCTCGCGTGACCAGTCAATGGCGTTGATGAAGACGCCGAGCGGATTCTTGCGCAGCTGATCCGTATTGCTTGGCGAGCGGATCACGATCGTGAGGATCGCAGTCCAGCGCATCGTGCTGGCAAGGCTTCCGCGCTCAAACACCTGCTCGGTCCATTTGACCTGGAATGAACTTTCGGAGGCCCTGACCACGCTGGTGACCTGTACCGAGACACTGCGCGTTCCGATCTGACCGAAGGGGTCGTTCGCCTTGGCGTATTCGTTGAGGAAGAGCGCTGCGCGATCGCTAGCAAAGTCGTAAGCTGCGAACCAGTTCTGCCGTACCAAAACCGGATCGGTGGAAACGGAACGGACATTCTGGATGAAGCGGCCGAGATGCCAGGCGATCTGAGCATCCGAGGGCTCATAATTCCGGATTGCCGGCGCGACGGCGCGCGTCTCGCCGAAGCCATCGACCTCGACGACGTAAGGCACGACACGGCTTTGCATCGACTGCCATACGAGTCCGCCGGAAAGTCCGGTCGCCAAGGCCAGGCACCCAAGGGCCATGAGCCGCCAGTTCCTGGCCTGCAGTCGAGATGAGCCGATGCGCTCGTCCCACAGCTGGGCGGCTTTTTGATACGGCGTGACCGGTTCGGGTGTTTTGCCGTAACGGTGCACGGGTCGCTTGAAGAGCATCTAGTCATCCTTGTCGTTGAGAGAGGGGTTGGCGCTGCCTCCCGGCCGGTCTCCGTCTCGGACAGCTTGCATGGCAGCGTGGCGATGTGCACGGGCGGTCTGTTCAGAACGTAGGCGCCTTGCCCACGTCGGCGCCGAAACAGTGGCCGAACCGGCAGAGCGCTCGGTCATTGACGCGGTCGGCGTGCCGCCGGTCGCGGTCCACGCGGCATCGCGCCCGGCATCGGCGTTGCGCCCAACACTTGCAGTGGCGGATCGCGCTACGCGTATAGCGGCGCCGCCAGCGGCACTGGTTACACCATGCATTCCAGCAGCCACACCGGAGAGGCCAACGTCGGGCGAGGTTGCGCGCCCGATCTGCCAGGACGTGGAAGCAGCCGATCCCATTGTTGTGCCGGCGCGGATGGCGGCGAGACCGCCGCTGGTTGCCATACGCGCGCCAGAAAATGCCGTGCCTCCAGCAACGAGTGATACACCCGCTGCCGCCGCGGTCGTGCCGAGGGCGGCGCCCGCGCCAAGCTGCGGTGCGCCTGAGACAAGACCCGACGCGATCCCCGGCCCAAAAATGCCAAGGCCAAGCAGTGCCAGTGCGCCCAGTACCTGGGACATGGCAGCGGCCAGATCCGGCTCCTTGCCTTGCAATGCGGAAGCGAACTCCCCGAAGAGCGTGGAGCCGATGCCGACAATGACGGCGAGCACCATCACCTTGATGCCTGACGAGATAACATGGCCGAGCACGCGTTCGGCCAGGAACGCTGAACGGTTCCAAAGTGCGAATGGAACCAAAACAAAACCTGCCAGCGTGGTGAGCTTGAACTCAAGGATGGTGATGAAAAGCTGGATGGAAAGGATGAAGAAGGCGATGATGACCAGGAACCAGGCCATCAGCAGCACGAAGATGGTCAGTGCGTTGCCGAAGATTTCCGGGAAGCCCAGGAGCTGACTGGCTTGGTCAAGCATTGGCCAAGCACCTTCGAAACCGGTCGCGGCAATGCGGCCCGGGCGCAGGAGATTGTCTGCCGACAGATTGCCGGCCGACGCATTAATCCCGAGACCGGCAAAAGAACGATAAATGATATCGGCGAGGTTCTTGAAATTGTTCAGGATGAAGGCGAAGACGCCAACATAGAGCACCTTGCGGACAAGCCGGCCGAGAACGCTGGTCTCCTCGCCGAGCGCCCACGCCAGGCCGGCAAGTGTGATGTCAATGCCGATCAGAATGGTAGTGAGGAAGGCGACGTCGCCCGAGAGCAGACCGAACCCGCTGTCGATGTAGCGGATGAAGGTCTCCATGAAGCGATCGATGACGCCAAGGTCGTTCATGCCGCTGCCTTCCTCGTCGTGATGAACTCGTGATTAATTGCCGGGATAAGCCGAGCCGGTACCCAAGAATCGCTTCGTCATCTCGCGGGCGGCTTCCTCTGACTGGGCCTTGCGGGCGGCATCCTCGGCCTCAGCTCGAAACTGCGTTGCGAGCAGCGTCTGGATCTGCATCTGCTGCTTTGTCGAAAGCGCCATCAGCTGGTTGGTGGCCTGGCTTGCCTGAAGCGCACCGGCCGCCCCTTGGCTGCGGTTGACGAGATCGGCGAGCAGATCGCCGTCGGCGCGGACGTTCTCGACGATTTGCGACTGGACCCCCATGGTCTGGCGGAACGCCTGCATGGCGCTTTGCCAACGCTCGCGCGCAGCACTCGCCACATCGCTGACCTTGATCGTGGCGTCGTAGCTTTCCGGATATTGGCTGCGCCACTGGTCTTGAAGCTTGCCCAGATCAAAGCTGAGGCCACTCGCCTGGTCCATCAAGCCGTCGATGCGATGGAGCGAACCGGTGAGTTGGCCAACGGAAGAGAAATCCAGACGGTGAAGATTGCGCGCCATGTTCTGCAGCATGGTCGCCTGATTCTGCAGCGACTGGATCTGGTTGTTGATCTGCTCCAGGGCGCGCGCGGCCGTCAGCACGTTCTGCGCATAATTGGACGGATCGAACACGATAAGGGCGTAGGCGGGCTGCACATAGTCGGCCATAGGCTTGGCGATCAGGGAAACGGTGATCAGGCCGGAGAGAAGGCGTCGCCGCATCATGCTAATTGCTCCTTGTCTGGTTGAGGGAATTGCTTGAGAAGTTCGCCGGCCCAATCGAGGCCGCGCGCGATCAGGAACTGCGAGGCAAAGCTGCCTTGCCCGTCTTCGGACAGGATCCTGTCGATCAGAGTCTGCGTGGCCGGATCGGAAGCACCGCAAAGCGCAAGAGCGATGGGGCCAAGCCCGAGCTCGAACAGACGGTTGCCGCGGCGCGATTGCAGATAATACTGACGCTTCGGCGTGGCGCGGGCGATCAATTCGATCTGCCGCTCGCTTAAACCGAAGCGTTCGTAGGCTGTGCGCGCCTGGGGTTCCACGGCACGATCATTGGGAAGGAAAATGCGCTGCGGGCAGCTTTCGATGATTGCCGGCGCTATGGCAGAGCCCGCGATATCAGCCAGCGACTGCGTAGCGAAGACAACCGACACGTTCTTCTTTCGCAGCACCTTCAGCCATTCGCGGATGCGGGCGGCGAACAGCGGATTGTCGAGATAGACCCACGCCTCGTCGAGCATGATCAGCGTGGGCCGTCCGTCGAACCGTTCCTCAAGTCGCTGGAACAGATAGGTAAGCACCGGCAGCAAAGCGCCTTGGCTGTGCATCAGCTCCTCGGTCTCGAAACACTGCACATCCGACAAGGCCAGCCCATCATGATCGGCATCGAGCAGGCGGCCGAAGGGACCGTCGAGCGTGTAGGGCATCAATGCGGACTTCAGCGCATTGGATTGAAGCAGGACCGAAAGGCCGGTCAGTGTGCGTTCCTGCGCCGGCGCGGTGGCAAGGCTGGCCAGCGCTGACCAGATAGCCTCCTTCACCTCCGGCGTGACGGTGACGTTCTCGTAGGCAATAAGGCTGGCGATCCATTCGGCCGCCCAGCTTCGGCTAGCCTGGTCGTTGATGCTGCGCAGTGGCTGAAAGGCAAGGGAACTGTCCGCTCCTAGCGCGTGGTGTTCTCCACCCATGGCAAGTGTTGCAGCACGGGCCGAATTGCCTTTGTCGAAGACATAAACCTGGGCGCCGGCATAGCGCCTGAACTGCAGAGCAATCAGAGCAAGCAGAACCGACTTGCCGGCGCCGGTCGGACCAACAGCCAGCATGTGGCCGACATCTTCGACGTGGGTGGAAAGCCGAAACGGTGTCGACCCGCTGGTCTCGGCAACGAGAAGCGGTGGCGCTTCGGTTTGGGTGACTTTCGCGAGATACTCGTTTGTCGCAGGACCGGCCCAAACCGACGACAGCGGCATGAGATGGGCAAGGTTCAAAGTATGAACGAGCGGTTGGCGAACGTTAGCGTAGACATGGCCAGGCAATGAGCCGAGCCAAGCCTCGACCGCATTGACGCCTTCTCGGATCGTGGTGAAACCGATCCCATTGATGATGCGCTCGACCGCGCGAAGCTTCTCTGCAGCGGCTTGGCGATCCTCGCCCCACACCGTCACGGTCGTGGTGAGATAGCCGAAGCTCACATGATCGCCGCCCAATGCCTGAAGGGCTTCGTCGGCATCGAGCGCCTTGTTGTCGGCATCGCTGTCGACAAGCGGGACCGGCTCGTTGGTAATGACCTCGCGTAGGATTGCCACGATCGATTTGCGCTTGGCAAACCACTGCCGGCGCAACCGCGTCAGCGTCTTCGTGGCTTCCGTTTTCTCGAGCGGAATGAAGCGCGTCATCCAGCGATAGGCGAAATCCTGATGATTGAGGGCATCGAGAATCCCGGGCCGGGTGAGGTTCGGAAAGCCGAGGATGGTCAGTGTGCGAAGATGCTGCTCACCCAGCATCGGCTCCAGGCCACCGGCAAGCGGCGCATCGACCAGGATGGCATCCAGATATATCGGCGTTTCCGGGACGATGATAGGATGGCGTCGAGGCGAAATCGTGCCGTGGAGATAGGTCAACGTCTGAGCATCATCGAGGACGCGTACTTCGGGCATGAAACCCGAGAAGAGATCGAGCACGCGGTTGGTCTCGTCACGGAACCTCGCCAGATCCTGGCGCCAGTCTCTTTCTCCTTGGGAATAATGAGAGTCGACGAGCGCGCTTTCCGCGCGCGCCTGGGCGTCGGGCGGTGGCATAAACACTAAGGTCACATGATAGCGGCTCTCGTAGTGCGCTACCTTCCCCTCGAAAGCAGCGCGGCGTTCTTCGTCGACCAGCCACGACGCGGCGTCAGGAAAATGCGAGTTCGGATAGCCCAGCGCTTCTATGCGCTCGGCCTCAAAGAACAATGCCCAGCCAGAGCCAAGGCGTCTGAGAGCATTGTTCGCCCGGCCGCAAATGCCGACGAGTTCAGCCTCCGTCGCACTTTCGAGATCCGGGCCGCGGAACCGCAACGTCCGCTGAAAGCTGCCGTCCTTGTTGAGCATGATGCCGGGCGCCACCAAGGCAGCCCAGGGTAGATGGTCGGCAAGCCGGTCGGCTTTGCTTCGATATTCCGAAAGGTTCAGCATGCAAGCCACCCCTTCAGACGAAGGTGGCGCACAAGCACGCTGGCGAAGTCCGGATCGCGTCTTGCGGCAAAGACCGCTAACGAGTGGCCCGCGATCCAAAGCACCAGACCAGCAATCCATTGCTGCAAGCCGAAGCCAATGGCCGCGGCCACTGTACCGTTGAGGATCGCCACCGCGCGCGGAGCCCCGCCGAGCAGGATCGGCTCGGTCAGCGCCCGGTGGACCGGTACTGCGAAGCCCTCGATATGCTGCTCCCCGGCGGCCATCAGACGAGCGCCCCACCACCGAAGGAGAAGAAGGAGAGGAAGAAGCTCGATGCCGCGAAGGCGATCGACAGACCGAAGACGATCTGAATCAGGCGCCGAAAACCACCGGCGGTGTCGCCGAAGGCAAGCGTCAGGCCGGTGGTGATAATGATGATCACCGCAACGATCTTGGCGACCGGTCCCTGCACCGACTCCAGGATCTGCTGCAGCGGCTGCTCCCACGGCATGCCGGAGCCGGCCGCATAAACGGGGGCCGTGATAAGAAACGCGAGCGCTGTGGACGAAAGAAAGCGAAGCTTCTTGCGCATGAGGAAGGCCTTTCAAAGCTGCTGGAGTTGCGAAAGCGTGAGCGGGGCAACGGCGTAATCGCCGCTGCCGTCGAGACCGGTGACCTCGGCGATTGCGTCGATGTGGCGCGACGAGCCGCGTCCCGCTATAAAGACGATCAGATCTATCGCCTCAGCGATGAGCCGGCGGGGAACGGTGACCACCGCTTCCTGGGCGAGTTGCTCAATGCGATAGAGAGCCGAGCGCGCGGAATTGGCGTGTACGGTAGCGATGCCGCCTGGGTGCCCGGTGTTCCATGCCTTCAGCATGTCGAGCGCTTCCGCGCCCCTCACCTCGCCCACGATGATGCGGTCCGGCCTGAGCCTCAGCGTCGAGCGCACGAGATCGGCAAGGGTGACCGAGCCCCGCCTCGTTCTCAGGGCAACGCAGTCCCTGGCCGCGCACTGCAGTTCGCGTGTGTCCTCGATCAGGATCACCCGATCGTCGCATTCGGCGACTTCAGCCAGCAGAGTGTTGGCGAGTGTTGTCTTCCCCGAGGAAGTGCCGCCGGCGATCAGCATGTTGCGCCGCTCGCGGACGGCCTTTTTCAGCGCATCGGCCTGCAGCGGCAGCATGATGCGTTCGGCAACATAGTCGGCCAGGGTGTAGACTTTCGCGGCGGGCTTGCGGATGGCAAAACATGGCGCCAACACCACAGGTGGCAGCAGGCCTTCGAAGCGTTCGCCAGACGGCAATTCGGCACTGACGATCGGGTTGTCGGCGTGCGCCTCGGCGCGCACGTGCGAAGCAACCAGGCGGATGATACGTTCTGCCTCGGACGGGTGCATGTGAACGTCGGTATCGACCCGACCTTCGCCTAACCGGTCGAGTCGCAGCGCGCCGTCGGGATTGACCATCACCTCGATGACGGACGGATCGGCCAGGGCTTCGGTGATTGCCGGACCCATGGCGGTGCGTAGCATGACACGCCGCCGGTGGTCGGCCTCGGGATGAGAGCTCATCCTTCCCCTCCCCCACCATTGTCTTTGCTAAGCGACTTTTTGCCGGAAGCGATCTGGCGGCCGACCTTCTCAACGAATTTCTCGAAACGCTCTTGGGCAATAGCCTGCGTTGCCCGATCCGGGACCGGCGTGTGGGCATGAAGGGTGATCGAAAAGCGGATGAAGAGCGCCAGGCTCTCCAGGATCACCTCGGAATCGCGCCTGACGTGGGCAAGATCGCGGGAGAGCCGGTCAAGCCTTACGCCGTAGCGCCGATCGAACTCGCTCTCGCCACGCCGCTCGATGAACGCCTCGATCGCCTTCGCCACGATCGCTGATTTGGTCGTTGACGGATCGCGACTGAGGTTGTCCAGTTTCTCGCTGAGCTCCGGCTCAAGCAGAAACTGATGGCGAATGCGGTGCGGCTTCATGCGGCTCGTTCCGACGGCCCGGCGTTGCGCCGGCGACGGGAGAAGCATCGGCCAGACGCTCAAAATTGCTTATGGCCGTTATCTACGCTGAGGTGCGCTCTGCAACTCAGCGGACTTCAGAAGCCGGGAATGACATCGTCGCCCCTGCCCTCGTTGATACCGTAGGCGCGGGCCGCAGTGGAAATCCGATCCATGACACGCTTGTCCGCGAGCGCTTCGCTGTCATCGTCTGCGGGCTTGTACAGATCGGCCTGATCGGGCTCTTGAGAGACAACAACGTCTTCTTCGGGCAGGCTTGGATGGCGTTGCTGCTGAACGCCTCCCTCGTCTTCAACTGGCGCGTCGGCGCTTTCCTCGTCCGCAGCAAGTCGGCTATCGACGCTGCACACTTGTCCAGTCCAGCCGTCCGGGCGTGATGCAGGGCAGTCCGCATAGGGCCCGTCGTGCAGCACCGGCGCAGGCAGCACCCGATCTGTGAAATTCTGATCCTGATAATAGCGCAGCTTCTTGGCGCGGATCGGCGGCAACCCAGAAACCAGGACCAATTCGTCTGACGGCGGCAATTGCATCACCTCGCCTGGCGTCAGGAGCGGGCGCGCGGTTTCCTGGCGGCTCACCATGACATGTGAAAGCCAGGGCGCAAGCCGATGGCCCGCATAGTTGCGCATCGACCTAAGTTCGGTTGCGGTGCCGAGGGCATCCGAGATGCGCTTGGCCGTGCGTTCGTCATTGGAGGAAAAGGCAATTCGCACGTGGCAATTGTCGAGAATAGCATTGTTCTCGCCATAGGCCTTTGAAACCTGGTTCAAAGATTGTGCGATCAGATAGGAGCGAATGCCATAACCTGCCATGAAGGCGAGCGCCGTTTCGAAGAAGTCGAGGCGACCGAGCGCCGGAAACTCGTCCAGCATCATGAGCAGCTGATGCTTACGGCTCTTCTTCGGGTCCCCCTCCAGACGCTCCGTCAACCGCCTGCCGATCTGGTTCAAGATCAGTCGCACCAAAGGCTTGGTGCGCGAGATATCCGAAGGCGGCACGACCAGATAGAGCGACAGCGGTCGCTCTCCACCCACTAGGTCAGCGATGCGCCAGTCGCAGGACGAAGTGGCCGCCGCGACCGTTGGATCACGATAAAGCCCGAGAAAGGACATGGCGGTCGAGAGGACGCCTGAGCGCTCGTTTTCCGACTTGTTCAGGAGTTCGCGAGCCGCCGAGGCCACTACGGGATGGACCTGAGGGTTATGCCCCGTCCCGAGATGGTTTGTCGTCATCATCCGCCGTAGCGTTGCGGCAAACGAGCGTTGCGGGTCCGACAGGAAGGTGGCGACGCGGGCCAGCGTCTTGTCCTCTTCAGCGTAGAGCACGTGCAAAATGGCGCCAACTAGGAGTGAATGGCTGGTCTTCTCCCAGTGGTTCCGTCGCTCCAGCGCGCCCTCGGGATCGACGAGGATGTCGGCGATGTTTTGAACGTCCCGGATCTCATCTGGGCCTTTGCGCACCTCCAGCAGCGGGTTGTAGCGTGCCGATCTCGGGTCGGTCGGATTGAACAGAAGGCAGTACGAGAATTTCGACCGCCAGCCGGAGGTCAACTGCCAATTTTCGCCTTTTATATCATGAATGATGGCAGACCCGGTCCAGGAAAGTAGCGTTGGAACAACCAGCCCCACGCCCTTGCCCGAACGCGTCGGCGCAAATGCCATGACGTGCTCCGGGCCGTCATGGCGCAGATAGCGATCGTTCAGCCTACCGAGGAAAACGCCCGCCGGCCGTAACAACCCTGCCGTCTCGACCTCATGAGTCGTGGCCCACCGTGAAGACCCATAGGTCGTAACCGACCCGCGCTGTCGCGCGCGCAAAAGCGAGCCAGCGATTGCGGCGGCACAGCCCAGGAATCCGCTGGCGCCTGCAAGCGTACCGGCTTTGTCGAAGACCTCCGGCGCATAAGCATCGAAGTGGAACCACCATTCAAACAGCTTCCACGGCTTGTAGATTGGCCAGCCGGCGAAGAGAAACCATGGTGCGCCGAGAGGCGTCTGGTAGGTCAGCATTTGAGCGCACCATTGGGTTGCCGTCCATACGCCGATAATGACAATTGCGCACACAACGGCGATCTGCCCGATCAGTAGCTTCGTAGGTGTCATCGGCTTGGCCCGCTGAACAACGCGACCTAGCATCGCGCGGCGCAGCCGGGACAGGAATGTTCCTCACATACGATTTGGGAGCAATGAACGACTTCCTACGTATCAGGTCGGTCAGCACGCGTGTTGCGCCTTCACGCGACACCATCCGCCACTCCATCCTTTCCATTCACCCTGAGGCCCGGCGCCGCCGACAGTTGCGTGACCGCTCCTCCGCAAAGTTATCTTCTGCGTTCAGGGAGCCACGGCGCCTGGGCTGGCTGATGAACACCGTCCGCTCGCGCATGTGGGGTCGAATTGATTTGTGCCCAAGTGGAGGCAGGCTCGTCTTCCAACAGTTGCCGCAGTTCCCCTGGCTCGAACGCCATCATCGGTGGGGAAGCGGGTTCATCC
>NZ_NPKH01000028.1 GCF_002284535.1 Mesorhizobium wenxiniae
CGTCGGACGGGACGCGCACCCCAAAAGCAAGCCGACCAACGCCGACACCAACAAGACGTTGCTGATACGCCTGATTTTGAAATTGCTTACCAAGCTAGCACCCAAACATCTCCCATTGGCAAGTTTCTTACTCTGCCCTAGTTCGGCGCGACTACCTTCTGGAACTGGTCGCGAAGAATTGCCCTGTCGATGCCGCCAGCGGCGCCGATGACCACGATCTGCGTATGCGGCGTCCGCTCGCCCCAATCATCTTGCAAGGAGAGGTCGACGCGTTTGCCGACCACCTGAAGTACCGCTCGCCGTGTCGGTGCGTCTGACGAATAGATCACGCCCTTGGCGCGGTAGACGGTCGCCGGTAGCCCCCTGGCGGTCTCCCGCAGCGCTTCCAGCGAGAGCGGCTGATCGGTCTCGTAACTCCAAGTGCTGAAGGCCTCGGTGTGATCATGCCGATGGTCGTGAACGTGATGCCCGCAAGCGGGATCATCACAGTCAGGAGCATGATTGGGGTGGTCATGCGGAAGCGCGCCATCCAGTCGGGTCGGATCAAACCGGCCGACCGACAACAGAATTTCCAGAGGCACATTTCCGCCGCATGCCTCGACCAGCCGATAGCGGTGGAACCGCTCGTCGAGCCAACCCTTGATCCGCTCGATCTCCTCCCGGGAAACAAGATCGACCTTGTTGAGGATGAGCATGTCCGCGAACGCCACTTGGCGAAGCTTCAGTTCCATCATCTCGGGTGCAGCGAATATCTGCTCCGCGTCCACGACGCACATGATGCTGTCCAGCCTGATGCGGTCCCGCATGTCTTCGTTCATGAACGCAAGCGCAACGCCGGACGGATCGGCCACGCCGCTGGCCTCAAGCAGGATGTATTCGGGTCGCTCGGGACGAGCCATGACCTGCGTCACCGCCGCGACCAGATCGTCGCGGATGTTGCAGCAGACACAGCCATTGGCCAGATTGATGACATCCCCCTCGCTTTCGATGCCGACAACGAGTTCGGCATCTATGTTGATCGAACCGAAGTCGTTCACCAACACCGCGACGCGAAGGCCGTGATCGCCTGCAAGAATGCGATTGAGCAACGTCGTCTTGCCGGCGCCGAGGAATCCGGTGAGGACGGTCAACGGCACCGCTTGCATCTCGGATTGCTGGGTGGGCGCCGAGAACGCCCCCGTTTCCGAATCGCCAGGCGTGGGGGTGATATCGTGATCCATGGCCAGCACTACTTAGCCGATTCAATGGCGTCGATGACTGCCTGGATTTGGGCACTTTTTGCCGCGAGCTTGGTTTGGGCTTGCTTTGCCTTCACGAGAGCTATTTCGCGGACATCGATGGTGTAGTCCTTCGGGTAATCCTTATTCGGTTCGCGAAACACGTCCGGTGGGTAGTATTTCTTCGGGTCGATGTCGCCGTTGAGAATTTCCGCCTCCAATTGGTCTGCGAGCGGATTACGGGGATTTGGAAATGTGACCTTCAGGTTTGCCGGGGTAAGGCCGAACAGTTCGACGGCCTCTGCGGGGCTCGGGCGCGCCATGTTGCCGGCATCGGGGATTGCTGCCTTGCGCGTCCATATTGCATCCTTGGTGACGTTGACGACCACGACGTCGGGCGCACCGAACTGGAACAAGCCGCCGTAATGAACGCGAATCCCGGCCGTGATCTCCGGGATCAGCTCCTCGTCGTAAGCCGTATGCGTGACCATCGCGAGACGCGGCTGGATCTTTTCGAACATGTAGCCGACCGCGTAATGTGGGCTGTGAGCCTGGTCGATTGTCGTGCTCATGATGACGGACGGCATGCCCATTTTCATCGCCTGAAGGTTGGCCGTGTCCGGCTGCACCTCGGTGACGAACACGTCCACCCCCTTGGCCAATTCCAGCGAGCGTTCGTCGGGCCGCCCGTCGCCGGTCCAGACGAACGACATCCCATTCCAGTCGAGCCGGTAGGCCGAGGCGCCATCCTTGGTGTGCGACCGCCGCCAGTGGCGGACGGTCACGCCGTCTTTGTCGTAACAGACGCCATTGTCGTCACGAAAATCGAACTCGTTGACTTCGACCTCATAGCCGTCACCGATCGGGCAGGCGTTGAAGGAGTCTGTGTGCCAATGTGTCATCATCTTCATGCCCTCGATCATCGTCTTGATGCCGTCCTTTGGCGTGCGGCCCGACGGCCCATGCACGCGCAGCGGCTTCCAGCGCCCCATCCACGGGGCGAAGGCGAAGAGGTACGGAAGATCGGCGTAATGATCGACATGGAGATGGGTGAAGAAGATGTCGTTGACCACCGACAACGGGACCGCCATCGCGATGATGTTGCGCACGCAGCCGGAGCCAAAATCAAAGAAAAACCGCTTGCCGTTTCCGAGCTCGACCATGATGCAGGTGCCGGCCTGTGCACGGGTGACAGGGATCGGCGTGCTGCCGATGAAGGAAATCCGCATCTCGTCGGGTCCGAGCTGTTCCTGGCCCGGGTAATAGACGTTGTTGCTCACCAGGCTCGGCGTCGGCCGGTAGTACGGAGGAAGCGTAATACCGCCGCTTGGCACCCCGCCGTAAGGGTTCTTTGCCTGAATTGCGGCAGGCGTCTCCTCAGCCGCCTTGGCCTCCGAAACGGCGCTGGTTGTTAGAGCCGCGGCTCCAGCCAGACCCGCTGTCTTAAATACATCGCGGCGGCTCACGGATCGCTGAGTCATGATGTGCTCCCTTCTGAATCACGTTTGCTTGTAGTTGGCACCACATTCATCAAGTTCGGTGACATGAGGCAGCGCGGGACAGTCGGCCCGGGACGCATAAAATCACCTCACCAATTCAGTTACCGGAGGAGGCGCCCACTTCTGCTCGACGATCTCGGGGCCGGGCATGTAGGTCCGCAGGATCAGAAAAAATGCGCCGCTCTGGGTACTGGGCAACCAGTTGGACTCGTTGTCCTTTCCCGGCGAGTTGCGCTGGATGTATAGGGTCAAGCCGCCGTCGGCGTCCTTCTTCAAGCCTTTGCTGCGATCGCCGAGTGAATAGCGATTGAGAGGGTTGTCCGTGAAGTTGAAGGTCGGGTCATACATCGTGAGCGACCAGAACGCGTTGACCTTCGGAAGCTGGCCAGGAGCGAACCGAAGTATATATTTCTTCGCGCCATCGAAGGCCTGTCCTGCGCCGTCCTTGGTCGTGTTGTAGTAGACGGTCTCCTCCAGTTCATTGGAGATGATGCCGCCCATAGCTTGTATCGAGGCACGCAGTAGAAAATCGTCGACGAGCCCTGCGCGTCCTAACGTGCGCGGCGGAATGTTCCAGTTGTTGACCTGCCTGCCGAGCTGGCCCGAGTCGATGGCGGCTTTGATCAACTGTCGGCCATCGACCGCGGCGCGCGCGAGCCCGAGCTTGGTCGCCTCGTCCATCTTATCAAGGTCCTGCCGAGGACCCACGCCCACTTTCGCGAACAGTTCGACCAACTTGGCGAGGCGCGCTTCAGGAGGGTTCTCCGTCATTGCCCTATTCATGGTCCGCCACTCGGCGAGTGGATCGGTCTTTGGATCGAACGGTTTCCAGACGTCGCGGCTTGCCGGCAGCACCGCGTCCTCCTTGCCCCACAGGCTGAGCGGGATCAGCGTGTATTGATCCTGCAGCGCATTGACGGTCTTCGCATCGGTCGGGCCGTCGATCAGCGTGCGGGCGAAGATCAGCACAGACGGTGTCAGCGACGCGGGCAACGGCTTCACTCCCGCGGGGAGGGCACCCTTCCAGCCGGGGCCGACGATGGCAAAGCTTCCGGCCTTGCCGCCGGTGGTGCGTTTACCAACATAGGCGAAGTTGTCCGAATCTATGCCCGCCAATTCGAACGAAAAGTAGCGGTCCCCCATGTCCGGGTGCGAGAGGATCACCGGCTCCTTGCCGACGTCGAGCCAGGCTGTGGAGTAAAGCGTGTCCTGGTTGGGTGAACCGCCGCCCCGATAGGAAGCATCTGCCAGCGTTCGCACATGGCTGAAATGATTGATGGGCGCATACGGCGTTATATCGTTAGCCGCCTTCGGCCGGGTGACCCAATCCGCCCGCAGGCTTGGCAAATACACGTAAGGAAAGCCGAAGATATAGGCCTGTACGCCGAGCGTGTAAGCGTACTGCTCGCGCCAGTCGGTCTTGCCGGTCGCTTCCTGCGCGGATACGCCCGCGACAAACATGAACGCCAGCGCTCCACCAACGACTGATGCGAATTTGGTTTTCATGGTTTTCTCCCAAGCGTCGCATGTCGGCCTTCGCCTTACGAACTCGACCTCACAAAGCCGCCATGTCTTGTCGAACCGCGGCTCCGGCGCGCCGTAGAGACGCAGGATGACCGCGTATTCGTGTCGTTCGCCTGCACGATCATTTCACCAGCTCCACGTCCGGCATTTGCCAGGACCTGTCCCAGAACTCCTCCGTGCCGCCGTAGATTCGGACGGTAGGGAGTGGCCGCTTGCCGGCGGTCGGGATCCAGTTGCTTTCCAGCCCGTCGGGCGGTTTCGGCCCGAAGTAGAGGGTGGTACTTCCGTCCGCGTTCTTCTTCATTTTCGGCAGGTCGAAGGAAGATAGTCCGGGCCGTTGTTGCGGGTTATAGATGAAGGCGAATGTTTCCAGGTCATAGATGATCAATGACCAGAACTGCTTGACCGGCACCCTGGCGGGCATGACGAACGAGTACGTTGCGCCGGCCTGCAATTCGTTACCGTCCTTGTCGGCCAGCGCGAACAGATACTGTGTCGCCGGCAACTTCGGCAATTTCCGGGGGAAATTCACCGCGCTGAAGTAACGATCGGCGCGGTTATCGAGCTCGATCATCGCGTCCGTCTCCCAACGGAATTCACGGTTGGCATCCGAGAACAGACCGTCGTACCAGTGTTTGCCCTGCCACCAGATCTTCGATGCATCGGGGTGAATGAATCGCTGCAAAAGATAGAAGTAGGCGTCGATTGCACCCTGCCGCATTGCCTGCTTGGTTTTGGCGTTCGGTTTGTACGGCTTGCCCTTCTCGATACCGAGTGTGGCGAGCATGCCTATCATCACCTTGTCGCGGGGATTGGGGTTCTCGACGCTTACGATGGCGTATAGATCCTCGAAATAGCGTTCGTCGTAGAACGGCAGCGTTGAAAAGCGAATGTTCGTAGGGTCGATGAACTGGGTAGGCTTTGGATCATCGAGGAAGTACATCTTGAACGTTCGGGCGTAGGCGGCGGCATCCTCAGTCGTGGCGTTCGGGCCTTTTACAGAGCGAATGGCGAAGGTGACGCGGTAGCTCGGGCTCTTGATCTCGGTGTGCCCAGCGGGTACCGCGCCCTTTTGTCCCGGCGGCGTAAGCAGAAACTTTCCGCCCTTGCCTTGGTCGAGGCCGGAGGGCCCGACATCGGCGATAGTGATTTGCCAGTGATCCACGATCTGCCCGTACAGACTGGCCTTTTCGGTTGCCGCCGGAACTTCTATGACCACCGCCCCCTTACGCAGATCGGTCTGTGAAAGGATGTAAGGCGACTGGTTGTTCGCAGTCAGGAGTTCAGCGTTCGGCTTTGCGGGCTGCGACCAGGCAAGGATGGTGTTGTCCTTGGCGCCGATATCCATCGCGCCCCGATGGAAGCCGTAGGCTCCCACGGCCGGGATCGACCAGATCACAGCCTCGAAGGCACGCTGATAGGCGACTTGATAGGCGAGGTCCGCCACCGACGGCTTGGCGCCCGCGCTTGGCTTGCCGCCCAAGGGTTCCGTGATGTTCGCGATGTTCTGCTTACTCAAAGGGCCGGCCACTTCCTGCGCGGATACGCCAGCGACAAACACGAACGCCAGCGTTCCACCAATAACTGATGCGATTGCTGTTTTCATGATGTTCCCGGCGTTTCTCATGACACTGCTCCATTCGCGATGAGTAACGTTCGCTTCTCCTTGAATACGCAGCGAAGCCGGATCGCTATCCGAAATTCCGCAATCACGTGCGTCGGGTCTTCAGTGGAGAAATTGCCTCTGCGCTAGCAGTAAACGCCGGCCGCGCATCGGCGCACGGTGCGACGTGCCACACCAGCGACGCTCACCGGCGTCCTTGGCCGACCTACTCTGGCCTCGGCAGGTGAGACCAGGCTGTACAGGCCTGGGATCGCGATGCGCTCGCCGAGTTCGAGACCGCCGAGGCCGACAATCGCCATCAGCAAATAAAGTCCAATCCGTTTCGAGGTGATCATTTTACTGCTCCTGGGGTAAACTCGTCGGGTAATTCATCCATGTTGGGGAGGTCGCTCGGCTCCACCTTCTTGGCGTCGGTTTGATTCTTGAAGCTGAAATCATCGGCCGCCACCTCGCCGCCGGCCTTCCAAGCGCTGATCTGTGCGGTGTATTGCGGGAAGCCGGCAACCAGCTTGCTGGTGATGGTCAGGCGGCACGGATAGGGACGGTCGCCCACCGCAATCCAGATTTGCCAATCGACCTCCTCCGTTCGAAAGGCGATGTGATTGCACTCGACGCCGCCGATCACGCCGCTACCGAGATCCTTCGTATCGACGACCAGCGGCATCAGCTGTTCGTAGACATTCGACGTCAGCAGATCGGCGCCGGGGACAGGCCGGTGGTATTTGTCCCTCAACGTGTCGATGAGGTTGTCTATCGAGCCCGGCGCCTCGGCCTGGGCAAAGAGATTGTCGTCCTTGCGGTGGAGGGTCAGCGTCTTGCCGTCGAATACCATCTCAACCTCCGCAAACCCTCCGGTGCGCGTGGCGCGGATCTTGTCGGGCCGGGAGAGCGTGACTGCTCCCGAGCTCGCCAGCGCGAGCTTCTGCTGATCGGTCGTGACGAATTCGAGGTTCGTATCGTAGTCGAACGCTATTGTTTTTTGGGCCCCGAGATAGTCCGACATGCCCTTGAACAGGGCTTTCGCCTCCGCTTCGTCGGCCAGGGCGACCGGGGCTCCCAAGCCGATCGAGAGGACCAGCGCCACAGCCGATGCCGCTATGGCGGCGCGTGCGAATGATTTCTGGGTTGCTCGGTTCATCAGAGGTTCCTCCCTTGAGATGTTTTAACTTTGCAAGACCTTGCAGGCAGATCGGGCAAGCTTCCTGTTTGAACCTAAAGTCCACCCTTCAGCGCAGCACGCGCGGACGAGGAAACGTAGTGGCCGCCGCCAAGGACCGTCTGAACTGCGTCGAGCAGTTCGTCGCCCGCATCGGACTTCACGACGTATCCGGCGGCTCCTTCATCGACCGCTTTTCTGACAATGGCCGGCTCATCTCGAACCGACACGAAGATGATGCGGGCGTTCGGATGCGCGGCGAGGATGTCGCGTGCCGCCACCAGCCCGCTGATGCCCGGCATCCCGATGTCGGAAATAATGATGTCAGGCACGTTTGCATTCACTGCCGCAATCAAGCCCTCTCCATCCGGCACGATGTCGACGTCATAGTCGACAAGCAAGGATCGAAGGTGCTCTGCCATCTCAGTATGATCCTCGGCGAGTACGAGACGTTTGCGTGCCAAGTGAGGTCTCTCGGCTTGAGTATCGGGCCTGGTGCTACTGGTTTAATGCTACGAGCGCGGCCAGGCCGGCGCATCCGGGAAACCCCGGGGACCAAGGCGTGGAAATCCCTGGGTGAGCGGGCCGGAAATCACGGGGTCAGAGCTTGGGAAATCGCGGGTTCAGGGATTTGGGAAGAACCCGGAATCAGTCGGCAACAAGCCCCTGCTTCACGGCAAATCTGATCAGATCAGCCGTGGTCTTAACGCCGAGCACGTGCAGCAACTGGGATTTGTGATCCTCGACGGTGCGCACGGAAATCTTCAACTCAGCCGCAATCTCTTTCATGCGCTTGCCTTGCGCGACCATTCGCAGGATTTCCCTTTGGCGAACGGTAAGGTGGTGATGTTGATCCGCCGACCCGGAAATCGTCCGTAAAACATCCCCGGCGATATGCGGTGTCAAATATATGCGGCCGGCCATCACGGCGCGGATGGCTTCGAGCAGCTCTTCGCCCGCCGCCGCCTTCAGAAGATATCCGGATGCTCCGGCGCGGATGGCTTCCGCGGCAACGCTCGCCTCGGTGTGGACTGTCAAGAATATGAAGCGCGCGCTGGATTGCTCCGACTTGAGCTGACGCAGGGCGTCCAAACCACTCATCACCGGCATGGTAATATCCGAAACGATGATGTCCGGCTTGAGCCGCCGCGTGCTCTCGACGAGTTGCTGCCCATCGGCGGCCCGTCCAACCAGATCGGCGACCTCATCAATCAACCGGCCAAGTGCCTCAGCAACCATTACATGGTCGTCCGCAAGGATTACCCGCGGTCTCAAGGCCTCTCTCCCGTCGGAATGACGACGGTGGCGACGGTACCTCGACTGGACGACTCCACCTCGAAACTACCCTCGAGCATTCTAACGCGCTCACGCATGCTCAGCAGCCCGATCCCGGAATGTCCATTCGAGCCGTTCTCCTGGAACCCACGTCCGTCATCGGTAATCCGCATCACGATTTCTCCATTGCGACGCGCGAGCCATATGCGGACCGTCCTGGCATGGGCATGCTTGGTTATGTTGCGAAGCGCTTCCTGTGCGACCCTGTAAAGGCAAAGTTCGATCTCGTCCGCGACTTCGGACCAACCATCGGCGACCTCGACATCTACCCTTGTGCCGGACTCGCCGTTTATTTCGTCGCAGCGGCCCCGCAACGCCTCCAGAAATCCGACATGTTCGAGCGCTCCTGGATGCAGTTCGTGCGACAAATCCCGCAGGTCCTTCGCCAACCCCACGACCTGCTGCTGAAGTCCCGACAACTCACTCCGTGCGGTATCATCTGGATTCGGGACGCGCCGCTTGAGGCTGCTCAATCCGATTGACAGCGACGCGACGCGCTGCCCGACATCGTCATGGAGTTCCCGCGCAATTCGCGTCCGCTCCTCCTCCTGCGCGTAGATAAGCCGGCCAGCCAATCGGCGAACTTGGTCGTAGCTGACGCGAAGCTCGCTTTCCTTTGCGCGAACGCCGATCTCAGCCGTGCGCCGCCTGGCTCGCTGCACGAGAAAGCTCACAATGAGAAATGACTGAAGTACTATCAGCGAAATCGTTCCGACGATGTACCAGCGATAGGTATCCCATACGCTCGGCGACCGAAAACGCACTTCGCCGTTGGGCGGCAGGATGGCTTCGCTAATCCCCCATCTCTGCAACTCCCTCCAGTCGTAGGCTGGAATCCCAAGTCCAAATAGCGGCGTCTTGATTTCGCTCGCCCTCTCGCCCGCAAGAATACGGAGGGCAACGTCGGCGGTTTGCTGGCCTATAGCTTGAGTTTGATCCGCAGGCCCGCCAACCGAGCCCTGCCCCAGATGGTAGTCGCCATAACCGAAAACAGGCACGGTAGCGACCTCACGTATCCGTGTGAAGGCGGCATCCAGCGGGTGCACGGCACCCGCCCCATCCACCGCGAGCATGAAATAGAGAACGGCTGATTGTGGCGACAGGCGGGCGACCCGGCGTAGCATTTCGTCGAGCGACAACTCGTCGAGCCATTCGAAATGCACGCGATCCGCAAACGGCTGAAACTCACGATGCAATTCCCGGGCCCAGTATTGCTCGTTTGGAGAATTTCCGATGACGACTGCAATGTCTGTTGTCTCAGGCCGCACGCGCAGAATGTTCTCGACGAAGGCTGGCAGATCGAGCTTGACCCCGATGTAGGTGGCATTGGGTGTAAGGGCGGCATCGACTGTGAGCCGCGCGTCTACCCCTGCTATCACCATGGCTGTGTCAGAAAACAGCTGTTGCCGATATTTTTCAACGAAGGCCGCAGCCGGCCCACCTTGAGCTACAATCAAGTCAAGCCTGCGCCCGGAAAAAAGATCCTGCAGATATTTGACTAGCGAACCTTCGTTCTCGGGCTCCCGAAACCGTGCCGTAAAAATCGACGCTTCATAAATATCAAGTGGCTCCGGCGATCGTTTCACGAGCGCCGCCTGAAAACTCTTGGTCATCTCGCTGAAAGGCGCAAAATCACGCCCAAACGAGTGCAGCAAAAGTACGCGCTTTGGGTCTGCTGCGTTCGTCCCAAGCGTGGAAAACAAGAGGAAGGCCCCCACCAGCCAAGCCTCATACCACAACGTCCTTGAGGAATCGCCCATCATCATTTCAAGTGCAGAGCACTCGCGGGTTGCCATTCACTTCTTCAAGATAGCAGTTACGGGGCGCGAGTGAAATCCGACTAGTGAGGGCGCAAGATGCTGACGAGAGCCGAGTAGGATTAGGTACGCTGGCGCAGAAAAGGCGGGGCTTGTGCTCCGGAACGGGCAAAATCGGGATCGATTTCGGAAGGGTCATGCGCAAATCAGGTGCTACGCGGCGTCCTTTGCCGTCCAAAAGGACGCGCGGCGCCGTAAAGCGAGATGCGGTCAGACCGCCGAGCCGTAGAGATCGTAGGCGTCGGCACGGTCGATCTTGACGGTGACGATGTCGCCGGCGCGCAACGGACGACGCGACTGGATATGCACCGAGCCGTCGATTTCGGGTGCGTCGTATTTGGTGCGGCCCTTCGCCGAGGTGCCATGCGCCTCGTCGATCAGCACTGGCAGACGCTTGCCGACCTTCCTGGCGAGTTGCGTCGCCGAGATCTTCTGCTGACGCTGCATGAAACGGTGCCAGCGCGCCTCCTTGATTTCCTGCGGTACCTGTTCGAGGCCGAGCTCGTTGGAGCGGGCGCCCCTGACCGGCTCGTATTTGAAGCAGCCGGCGCGGTCGATCTTGGCTTCGTCCAGCCAATCGAGCAGCATCTCGAAATCGTCGTCCGTCTCGCCGGGAAAGCCGACGATGAAGGTGGAGCGGATCGCCAGGTCCGGACAGATTTCGCGCCAGCCGCGAATACGGTCGAGCGTCTTTTCGCCATGGGCGGGCCGGCGCATGTTCTTCAGCACTCGCGGCGAGGCATGCTGGAACGGGATGTCCAGATAGGGAAGGATCTTTCC
Organism: Mesorhizobium wenxiniae; assembly: GCF_002284535.1. Taxonomy (GTDB): domain Bacteria; phylum Pseudomonadota; class Alphaproteobacteria; order Rhizobiales; family Rhizobiaceae; genus Mesorhizobium; species Mesorhizobium wenxiniae. The sequence continues at coordinate 10,953 of NZ_NPKH01000028.1, forward strand.
TTCGGCCATCAGCGGGATGACATCGGCGACATGCGGGTAGGGGTAGACATAGTGCATGCGTACCCAGACGCCGAGCTTGCCGAGTTCCTCCGACAGATCGAGGAATTTGGCCCGCACTTCGCGATCGCCGAACATGCTGGTCTGGTATTTGATGTCGATGCCGTAGGCGCTGGTGTCCTGCGAGATGACCAGGATTTCCTTGACGCCGGCCTTGGCCAGTTTCTCGGCCTCGCGCAGCACGTCGGCAGCCGGCCGCGAGACGAGATCGCCGCGCAACGCCGGGATGATGCAGAAGGTGCAGCGGTTATTGCAGCCTTCCGAAATCTTGAGATAGGCATAGTGGCGCGGCGTGAGCTTGACGCCTTGCGGCGGCAAAAGGTCGATGTAGGGATCGTGGCTCGGGGGTGCTGCCTCATGCACTGCAGCCATCACGCTCTCGTAGGCCTGCGGACCGGTGATGGCGAGAACGTTGGGGTGTTTCTCGCGGATTACGTCAGGTTCGGCGCCTAGACAGCCGGTGACGATGACCCTGCCGTTCTCCGAAAGGGCGGAGCCGATGGCATTGAGCGATTCATCACGAGCCGAATCGAGAAAGCCGCAGGTGTTGACGACGACCAGATCGGCGCCGTCATGTTTGCGCGCGATCTCGTAGCCTTCGGCGCGCAGGCGCGTGATGATGCGCTCCGAGTCCACGAGGGCTTTCGGGCATCCAAGGCTGACGAAGCTGACGCGAGGGGCAGACATGTGCGGTTTCCAATGAACGCGGGCCGGAAACCCTAAGGCCCGGCCCGGAAGTCTCGATACATGTTGATCTTTAGAACTTTCGCAGAAGCTCAATTTGCACGGCGCAATAGCATAGTTCCGCAATCAAGCAAACCGGGGAATGGCTTGGCGCCGCTCGGCGGGCCTGCGCTGCTAAAGGGTCAAGTTCAATGACCGCCCGGTCCGAACCACGGCGCCAGGAACGCAAACTGTTCGGGGAACTGCTGCACGGCACCATCCAGAAGCATCTTCACGGCGACGTAGAGAATGATCACGAGGCCGATATAAGCAATCCAGCGGTACTTATGCAGGAGGCGTGCGACAAACGAAGCGGCGAAGCCCATCAGCGCAATCGACAGCGCCAAGCCGATGATCAGGACCGTCGGATGGTCCATTGCCGCGCCTGCGACTGCAAGGACGTTATCGAGAGACATCGAAACGTCGGCAATGACGATCTGCCAGGCTGCCTGAGCAAAGGTCTTGCGCGGCCCTTTGCCGCCGATCGTCCCGCTCTTGTCGTAATCGACATTCGACAACGATTCCGTCGCGTCATGTTCCTGCTCGTGGCTGACACGGAGTTCGCGCCACATCTTCCAGCACACCCAAAGCAGCAGCAGGCCGCCGGCTATGAGAAGAATGGGGCCGATTGTGAGGAGCCACTGGGTGATTAGTGCGAAGAAGATGCGAAGCACGGTGGCCGCCGCAATGCCGACGAGAATCGCCTTCTTGCGCTGGTCCGACGGCAGGCCTGCCGCGGCAAGGCCGATGACAATGGCATTGTCGCCGGCAAGCACAAGGTCGATGGCGATGACCTGGAGCAGAGCCGCGAGGCCAGAGGCGGTAAAAATTTCCATCAGCTGGAATTTCCTTGCTTGGTCGCCAATCGTTCGCGTGGGGTGCCCGAACGCCTAACGTGTATGGTTCCCGCGCGTCAAGAGATGGCTCGAGAACAAGGCCGGCAAACCGCCTGATCTGCCGTGATCAAGATGACCCCGAAACCAGAACGCAAATGGCGCCCCTGCAAGGAAAATCTGTCGAAACTGCTCATGCCAAGCAGTCCTCTGCAGGCATCGGGATATAAAAATGATGTCATGCGGCAATCGGTGCGAAATCGTCGGCCGGATGGCGCGAGCCGTGCATGCACCAAGGTCGCGACTCCGCTCACGACCGCTCCACGATTGGTGGAATCCTCGACAATTGCCCAGTTCCGCTGCCCAGTTCCGCCTGGCGTCGCAACCATGCGATGCAGGGCTTGATCGAGAACGACAGCACGGGTTGAAGCACGCCGCCACCGCGATAGATTTCGGGGACCGAAGAGTACGATGCCTTAGAAAGTGTTCCTCACAGGAGAGGCTCGTGACGTCTGACGACAACACACCCGTCCTTTCAGGGGCGATCGGGGAGTACCGCGAGTTCGATCCTCCGGCCGCACTCGAAAGGCATTTCCTGTGTGTCTGGTCCAATACATTGCGTCCGGACGCGGGGAGCTTATCGGCCGTGGTCCCCGACGGTTGCGTCGACATCACCTGGATCGACGGCGATTTGGTCGTAGCGGGCCCCGACGTGGCCGTTGCCCTCTCTACGCTGACACCCGGCTCTACTGTGATCGGCAGCCGCTTCCGACCGGGTGCGGCGAGCCGGTGGCTCGGGCTGCCGATGTCGGAGATCGTCGGCGGCCGGGTGGGGCTCAGCCAGTTCTGGGGGGCGCTGGCGCGCGAAATCGCCCAGAGAATTGGCGATGCATCCTCCACGGCGGAGCGGATGCGGGCGATGCAAGCGGCGCTCTCCAGGCTTGCGCCCGATGTCAAGCCGCCGCCTGCGGACATGGGATTTGCCTTCAACTCGCTGAAAACGGAATCCGCCGGTCCGGGCATGGCGGTGATCCTCGATCGGCTCGACGTCAGCCCGCGAACACTTCGCCGCCGCTGCCAGGAGGCTTTCGGCTATGGTCCGAAGACGCTCGACCGCATTCTCCGCTTCCAGCGGTTTTTGAACCTGGCGCGGCAGTCCGCCGAGCCGCGCCTTGTCGATCTTGCGTTCGAGGCGGGCTATTCGGACCAGGCGCATCTCACGCGCGAGGTGCGGCGCCTGTCGGGGTTCTCGCCGGCGACGGTTCTGCGACAGCTCGGCGCCTGAACTGGCCGTTTCGTTCAATACGCCACCGCCAACTCCCCCTAGTCTGCCTTCGTTGAAAGGAGGCAGATATGACGATCTACAAATCCCGCATCATCACCGTATCCATCGACCGGGACTGGCGCGAAGTCTACGACTTCGCCTCCACCCCGGAGAATTTCCAGCGCTGGGCGGCAGGCCTCGGCCGGCGCTTCGAAAGATCGGGCGAGGAATGGACCGCGGAGGACCCCGACGGCCGGCCCATCCGCATCCGTTTCTCCCGGCCCAATGAATTCGGTGTCCTCGATCACATCGTCTTTGCCGATGGCAAGGAAACCCGCAATGCGGTGCGCGTGGTTGCCAACGGAACCGGCGCGGAGGTCATGTTCGTGCTCTTGAAGACGCCGGACATGACGGAGGAGATCTTCGCTGCCGACGCCGCCGCGGTAGAGCGCGACCTCAACACCCTGAAGGCAATGCTCGAACGCTGAGCTTCCCAAGATCACGAAAGGAGAAGATCATGGCCAAATCCAGCAACGACAAGCGCATCGACTATGTCGAGTTTTCCGTCGGTGACATCGCGCGCTCGCGCGACTTCTATGGCAAGGCCTTCGGCTGGTCCTTTAAGGACTACGGGCCGAGCTATTGCGAGTTCAACGACGGCCGCCTGACCGGCGGCTTCGCCCTCGGTGGCCAGAGCAAGGCGGCAGGCGGGCCGCTGGTGATCCTCTATGCCGACGACCTTGACGAGACCCAGCGCCACGTCGAGGAGGCCGGTGGGAAGATCGTCAAGCCCGCCTATTCCTTCCCCGGCGGCCGCCGCTTTCACTTTTCCGACCCGGACGGCTACGAGCTGGCCGTGTGGTCGGGCAAGTGAGAAAGCGGAAGGGGGCGCCGAGCCGAGCCCGGCGCCTCTTTCGAGTGGTTTTGGGCGGGCCGTCGGGGCTTAATGCCGCTCTTGGCGCCAGGAGCGGATAGTGAATACTGACTGGGCGAGCTACCAAGGATTCGATTGCGCGGCTGGTATCTCTGTGCTGACCCACCTTAGAGATGCCAGCGCTGCTGTTGTAACAAAATTATTGTCCGATGGCGTAGCTCGCATCGTATAAGGCTGGCCTGAGGACCATCGCATACCGCACGAAGCATGACGGAACCGACACGAACGACAGTACGGCAAAGGCTGTATGCTTTTTTGATTGCAGGCCTGGGCGGGCTGGCCGCATCGGCAATCTCGTTTTCGATGACGCTCTACGAAGCTGCCCATCCGCCAAAGGTGCCGGTTGTGCAGGCAGGCCAGCAGATCGATACCGGTCGCTGGTTTGTGACCTTGCGAACGGCACGTGTCGGAACAGTGACGCCGACAGGCGTTCCTCCGTCGCGGCCGGTGCAGCTTCTGATGGTGGATCTGGACGTGGTGAACCGTTCCGCCACTCCAAACAACGTGCTCTATCGCACCGTGACGCTTAGCGCGCCGGCGCAAAAGCTGCCGATGCCAACGGTTTATCTCGATCGCGACAAGTATCTGGCGGGATATTTCAACCCCAACATGCCGGAACGCCTGACCATGGCCTGGGAGTGGCCGGCCGGTGTGTCCGTGCCGGACAAGGTGACGATCACCGTTACCGGCCAAATCTACAAGCTGCGCGACAATCTCTACGGCGCAAGCGGGTGGTACGACCGAGATCCCGTTGCGACGGTCGATCTGCCGGTGGAAAAGGCGCTATGATGCGCATAATGCGTTCGGTGCTTGCGCTGCTGTTCGCTGCCGCCGTGCTCTACGGCATGCAGCTTACGCGTCCGCTCTACAGCGACATTACATCGCCGATAGTCTCTTCGGGCGGCATGAACAAGCGTGTCCAGGCTAGCGCGTTCGCGCTTTCGCTGGACAGCGCCAGGGTCGCCCGTGTCCTCAACGTCGAGACCTTCGGGAAGTCAAAGACCTACACGAGTTCCGGCGTATGGGTTGTGGTCGAAGGCGAGGCGGAGGCGAAATTCGAGACCTTGCGTCTCACATCGGGTGAGTGGCTGAGCGGCAGCGGCATCCGTTATGTCCTGACCGGCCGGCTGCCGGCGACGATCGAAATGATGCCGGGCGATGCCTATCAGCCCGGCCTGCCACGCCGCGTCCTTCTGGTGTTCGAAGTGCCGGAAGAAGCCGTCGCCGGCGGGACCGTAGTGGTCGCACGCACAAAATTGCTGCCGCTCGACGATGAGATCCGCATCACCACGGATGTTTCCGGCAAAGACATCGAGCCCGCAATCACTATCCGCCGCAACGAAGAAAGGCCGCCATGGACAGTTCTCCCGCAAAGGTGATGTCAACGCGGCGAGGTTATTGGCTGAGCATGACGGCGCTGGTGGTTGCGCTGCCTGCCGCGCTAGTCGTGCAGACGTGGGGAAGCATCAAGGACTGGCGCTCCCAATTTTTGCGCCAGCCGCTATCCGCGACCTTGGGGCAACCGATCGACTATGCCGGCGCAAGCTGGACCGTGACGCGCATCACCAGACTGGCAGGCAGTGAGGGAAACGCCGTCGTCCTCGCCGAATTCGAAGCTCTCGCAGCTGACCCGAAGGCGCTCGGCGCCGTTCCATGCAAGGTGCGGCTTTCCGACGGAAGCGGTCGCGAATGGCAGCCAACCCTATTTGCCGATCCGATGGTCAGGAAGCAATATCCGGAGGCCCAGCAACGGTCCCTGTGTGGCGGCATGGCGTTCGCGGCGGCCGAGCCCGGCAAGCCGGCACGGATGGCTGCCAGCTTTTCGATTCCGCCTGCGGCGAGCAGCCTCACGCTATCGATTGGCCTCTACTCGGCGCTACCGAATCATCTCAGCGTCAGCGAGCCGCGGACCTGACGCCACGTGCTTCGCCAGCCATGACGACTGCAGTCTCGAGCACGGCTGCAAGCAGCGCGACTCGGACTGCGTCGAGCAGGATTCCTCCGTCGAGTTCGCTTGGGCTGCCGATGAACAGGCTGATGGTGTCGGCGAAGATCTGCCAAGTTGCGAGATCATGCGCTCCGATCAGTCTTGTCAGGCCATACCACATCCAGGCGCCGATCCAGGAGATGGCCTGATAGGCGATGACGAAGGTGACAAGCGTCGCAAGGCCGGCACTGAGCGTCAGCTTGAGACAAGTCCAGACCGGCGAATAGCGGCTGCGGTAGCCGCCAACGAAGTGCGTCGCGAAATCCTTCAGCCACTTTTGCCATGAGGTCGTGCGCGATAGCGCAGGACCGGGAGCGGCCGGCGCGGAAAGCTCATAGCCGTTGATGATCGCCGCCATCACCAGCCAGACAATCGGCAGCAACGCGAAAAAGAAAAGATTCTGAAGCTGCTCTCCGAAGGGAAGCGGCCGGAATTCCACCGGAACGAACTGGCCGGCGGCAGCCGCCGAAGTTACGGGCGCAAACAAATCGAGGCTGAGCTGCAGCGCCGCGCCTGCGCCAAGCCAGCGGATGAACTGGTCTTTCCATACGCCGAGCGCGTAGAGACCGATGAAGACCCAAGCTGCGTCCGTCGCCACGATCAGCAGCCGCCAGTAGGGGTGAGAGGCGCGCGCATTCAGTCGCTTGGCGGCAAAACGCACCAGCCAGCAAATGACGATCGACAGTACCACGCCGCTTGACTGAAGAATGGCGAAGATGTCGACGCTCTTGCCGAGTTCGGCTTGGGCCAGCGCCATGCGCGAATATTCGCGAACCGTATCGCCAAGAAAGCCCCAGGCGGCATAATAGGCGAAGAAAGGCAGGATCGCAGCGGCGGTAATCGCCAGGATCGGCTCGCGTTTTGTTTCGTCCGCTCCTTTTGCTTGTTGCCTCAGTGCCGCCACCGCCGGCATATGCGGCCGGAGCACCACGAACATCATGACCAGCACCGTCAGCTTGGCGAGAATCACCAGCGACAGCATGACCATTCCGCCCAGCGGGAATTGGAGGCCGATCGTCACGGCGCCCTGTAGCAGCAGATCATGAGCGATCACACCGAGGCAGCCGACCAGCAATAGCTGCGGCCAGCACTGGACAAGCAACCGCGTGGTTACTGCAAGAGGCCGGTATATGTCGTCAATCGTCGTGGTCATCGCGTCGGGTTTTGTGCTCCGGTCCGGACTTAAGATGTTGTTCGTCAGACGATCCCCCAAATCCAAAAGGAGGGGTTGCATTGGCGGAGGGAGGACCTGAAAACCAACCTTGTCCACGGATCTGCGATCACCTTCGTAGTTGGGGTGTTCGGCTGATGCTGTTCATTTGACCCGTTCAATCTGCGGACCCGGGTCGACTGGCGGAGCCGGCGTGCAATCTTGCCCCTTGCATTCTTGCCCCTTGCATTCCTCGACAGGGTTATCGGCTGGTGGAAGGCAGTTTTGGCCATCGCAATGAACTGCCGGCTCCGGCGCTTCTTCGTGGTTAGGCGGATCAAGCTCATCCTCAGCGCATCCTACTAATCACATCGCTCCGGCATTAGTTCCGAGGCAGATAGCCTCCTCGTAGGATTTTGGGAGTACTGGTTTGCTCGCGCCAATGTCGCGTAGATAGCGCGAACTTGAGGGAGCTACCAGTCCTCCTAGGTCCGCTCGCCGAACTCTGCGCCGTTTCCGGGCGTCGGACGCCAATCGTCGGGTGGAATCTGGATGACCTCCGCCTCTGTGCGGCCAAACTCCCGGCCGATTTGAAATGCCGCATACAGCGCGCCAAGACCGATTAGGAATCGAAGCATTTGAGATCTCCTTCGGCGGTAGAACTACACGGCCGACAGTCAGTTCCACAGGGGCGGAACCACAACGTTCAACATTCGTTGCCACTGACAGTGGGCCAAGGAGGACGCCACAGATGGCGGACAAGAGGACGAGCGACACGAGCCGAGTTAAGAAGGGTGCAGAACTTGAAGTTGAGCACCTGGCGGAGATGACAGACGTAACGCCCAAACAGGCACGGGCATTGCTTCGCAAGCACGGCGCGGACTGGCAGCGGCTGAGGGCCGAAGCTGAAGATTTGAAGAAAGACGATTAGTCGGGTCGATCTCTCCGGCCGGCGCGATTCAGGCGTAGTCTCGCCTGACTGGCGACCTACTTGCGCACAAGCCAGTCCAGCGCGTCTGAATCGACATGCTCGTGGCGGCAATCCTTAACCGGGCGGACCGTCGGGACACCGTTTCGATCAAAGCGACATTGAATCATATTCGGCACGCCGCGCCTCATCTGGTCGCATCCAACGACGAGCTAATCGAGGCTGTTATAGAGGCAGCTACTGCCCTAGGCCTGTCCGTGGCTTCCGATGGGGCGAGCAGTAGCCGTTCGTTAGCTTGAGCGCCGGTTATCCTCGCCCCTCTACCATTTGTGCGCGGCCCAAAATAACCTGTTGATCTTCCGACGCAAAGTGCCAACAAATGGGCGCTTGTGGCTTATGGCCGGGGGCCGCCTCAGGTGAATGCTAAGACGAATTGTGAGCGCGAAGCCGTGGACCTTGTCCATGAGGCCATCCACAAGATCCCCTACGGTGGCACGGTCTCTGTCAAGGCCATTGTAGCAGCGGTTCGCCAAGATGGCCCTCATCTCGAATGCACGGACAAGGCGCTGATCGAGCTTATCGTGACGGCAGCTCCGGCGTTCGGACGCGCGGTAGCATTCGACCTCCACGAATGATGCTGCAGCAAACACGTCGTCCCTTTGCGGAACTCTTCAGCAATCAGAGAGTTGCGCACCAAAGATGATCGTTATGGCAACTCACGACAAAGACCGTGCCTTCCGAGAGTTGATCAGATCGGAAGACTACCGACGCAAGCTTCGAGATCTGCTAAGATTGGACGGCGAACAGACTTTGCCACCGAGGCTTCTTGCGTTGGCGGTGGAGCTTCAGGAGGAGCTTGAGCGGGGAGGGATAGACTTCGCTGACGAGAACCCCTAGTCCACCAGCTACCAATCTCAGCCGTCCATATCCAGTGGCTCATGTTCCGGCTGCGCGTGCCACGTTGCCTGGCGCCGATCGCGCATGTCGAAAACTGGCCACAGACCGGACAGGGGTTGAAATGATCAGCCTCGCATTTGCCCTGCCGCTTGCCGATTACGGGCGGCAGGTCAATATCCGAGAGTGCCACTGCCGGACTTCGTCTTCGAAGCGCCGCAATGACCTCCGTTAGCACCGCACGGCTGGCCCCATGCCGCCGGATCAGCTCGCGCACTTGGTCGGACCGGACGCCGTTTTCCTTGGCGAAGCGGTGAATTTCTAGATCATTCCCAGGCGACAGTTGACCACGGTCTCGATCGGGCATCCTCGTCATAGTCGGACAGCACTCGTTCATGACTGCATTCTCTTGGCCTTACGCTCCAGCGTGGCCCGTTCCTCCTGTTGGCCAAGCGAAACCGCGGAATTGGCCAGAAGGTTCCCGTAATTCGGGTTGCTTTAAAGAAACATTCGGCCTCGCTCTGCGTTCGTCTCTATGGAGCTGCCCTATGAGCGAGGATGATAGTAAGGGAAGGCCGGATAGCGGGTCTGCCGTCGAGACTTTGGCCCGGCAATTGGCCAGGCAAACAGGCATCTCGGAGTCTGATGCTCGGGTGCTGATCGAACTGATCGGCACCAATTGGAATTCATTGTTGCGTGAGGCCCGGCTGTTGAAATCGCGGCGTTGACACTAGGTGCCGAACGGACACGCTTGTGGCCGGCGTCCCTTGGGGGCGTTGGGGTAGATTGCCTAGTAGAGACACCGGCCGAGCGGATTGGGGTCCGCCGCAAGAGACAATTTCAGCAAGAGCTTCCATTCGGCAACCAGGATCGCGGAGCACGCTAAACAATTCGTTGATCAACGGCTTGCGATTAGCCTTGCACTGCGCAATTTTCGCGGCAGGGGCCATGGTTACCGAGACTGACGCACCCTAGGTGCGGGCTCGTGCGATACGGTTCCGACATCTACCGTGACTAGGCCGGCTCCTTCGATCCGGACCGTCACCTTGCCGTTCTCGTCATCCACCCGAGTGACAAAGCCGGTGATCTCGACCTTCTGGCCAGCCTTTGTTCTCTTCAGTGTGTCGATCGAAAAGGGAAAGCTGTAAGAGGGTATGCTCACGCTCGACATGCCGTTGTCCAGCACCTTCAGGATTGTCACGGTGAGCGTGACTTCGTCGCCGATCTTTACCGCCATGGCCTAGGGCTCCATTTCCAGCCGATCGTGCACGTCGGATAGTTTCGTCATGCTACTAAACATTCAATTTTGCTAAAATGTTCCGGAACCGATTGCCCGCCCTGCGGCTTGAGTCGCGGTTCGGGGAGTCACAAGTGCATGAGTAGCGCCGCAGACCGGCTATCATTCATTGAGTTTCAATCGCCGACGTTGGTCGCGAAAGCTCCGCGGGCAGCGACTGGCTGCACGAAGTCAAATACGATGGCTACCGCACGCAGCTAATTGTCGATGGCCGCATAGCACGAGCTTTCACGCGCCGCGGCTACGACTGGTCGCATCGATACAAAGGAATTGTCCAGGCAGCGGCGAACCTACCGGTTAAAGCAGCAATCATCGACGGGGAGGCTGTCGTCCTGGGCGAGACCGGGTTGCCGGACTACCAAGCCCTCGAGCGGGAATTGGGCAATCCAAACTCGCCGAAGGTCATCTTCTATGCGTTCGACCTGCTGCACCTTAACGGTCGGGATCTCCGGCAACAGCCGCTGGTGAAACGCAAGGCCGCGCTAGAAAAGCTGGTGAAGGACAGGGCGCCGACACTGACCTATGCCGAGCATCTGGAGGTGAGCGGCAGCGACGTGTTTGAACATGCATGCTGGATGGGCTTGGAGGGGATCGTATCCAAGCGAGCGGATGCCCCCTATCGCTCAGGTGTGCAGACGAGCTGGCTCAAGGTGAAATGCATCAAGAGCGACACCTTCCCCATTGTTGCTTTCGTCGAGAAGCTCGGCGCCCATCCACGCCGCATTGCGTCCCTTTACATAGGCCGCTGGGAAGGCAATCGCCTGCTCTACGCTGGCAAGGCCCAAAGCGGCTACAGCTTGACGACAGCGCGGCATGTTAGAGAGCGGCTTGATCCACTGATCATCGGCAAGTCGCCTTTATCAGAGCCCATCGTGAAGCCGAAGGCGACCTGGATCAGACCAGAGGTCCTGGCCGAGGTGCAATTCAGCGGCGTCACCGATCGTGGCATCCTGCGCGAGGCAGTGTTCAAGGGCCTGCGCGAGGACCTCGTGACGATCCCGGCGAAGTCGCCCGCTCCTTCAAAGAGACGAGAGGCAGTCGGGCAACATGGGGTTCTTCGCGAGAACATTCTGCAATTGCTTCCGGATGCGGTTTCGCCCTCCAAGGAAGAGCTTGTGCGCTACTGGGAGCGGGTTGCTGATCAAGCGCTGATCCATCTCGGCCGGCGACCGCTGAAGCTGGTCCGCCATGCTTTGGGGCCACCTTCTACCACAAAGGCAGGCTGCCCGAGATTCCCGCGGCGGTACATCAGTTGCGCGTCCAGAAACGCGAGGGGGGCGAAGGCGTTCGCGTGTGGGTGGACGACCTTGCCGGTTTGCTCGGGCTGGTCGAGATGAATGCCGTAGAGGTGCATCCCTGGAACGCCACCGTTGACGATATCGAGCATGCTGATCGCGTCGTGCTGGACCTCGATCCGGGGGAGGGCATCGAGTGGGCGGAAGTGATCGAGACCGCGTTGGCGCTCCGCGACATCATGGAAGCGGCAGGTCTGGAGAGTTGGCCGAAGGTGACGGGCGGCAAGGGCATTCACTTAATGGGACCGCTTGAGACAAAGATGACCCACGACAGTGCCCGGCAATTGGCCAAGTCGCTCGCCCAGTGCCTTGTTGAGGCACGCCCCGGTCGTTATCTACTCTCTGCCGCTCCGGCAGCCCGAAGAGGTCGCATCTTTCTTGACTACCTTCGCAACGGACGTGGCAACACCGCGGTGGGAGCCTTCTCCCCACGAGCCCGACCGGGCTTCCCAATCGCCCATCCTGTAACGTGGAGCCAAGTTGAGCGGGGTATTCGGCCCGACGGTTTCACCATCGACCATCCGTTCCGTGCGGCTGCCCGAAGGGCGGCGTAGCCGCTCGCATTCGAAGCTTTTATGCTGCTTACCGGCGCCGAAGCGAATGAAGCGGCCGGCGACGCAAAGGGTCAAGCCGGGGATCAAAGCCCGCGTGAAGCATCCCAGGGGCGAGGAAGACCTTCGGCACGCCTCGCTGCAGGATTTTTGGGATGAAGACTAGAACGCCGTTTGTGTCTCGAAGACGCGACACGCAAAGTTCACCGGCCCGGCCAAGCGCCGACTATTTGACAAGCGCGCAAATGGCGTATGCTGTCAGCGTCCAAGCTGTTGGGGGCGTAGCGGCTACATGCGCTTGTGCTACCCACCCTGGAGCTGGGGAAGTAACCGGCAAGCTCCTAGAAATCAGAGCATTTGAATTTGACGCGCTGGCACCGCCACCTATGACGACTTTTGGCTTGGGACACCAAGCCTGTGCGGATTTGTCTGGGCTAGTATCATTCGCACTTGCATATTGGGTGATTTCCCAACCGCTGACGCCGTCCTTCCCCGCTGGACCCGCAGCTCCCATTGCACCTTTAGGTCCCTGCTTGCCGGGCAGACCTTGTGGACCGACAGGCCCTTGGGGCCCTGGGGGGCCCGCCGTTGCGCAACCTGCAATCAAGGCGACACATGCTAGAGCGCTAATAACTCTCATGACCACCTCCCCGGTTTCCCGGTGAGTCCAAAGCCTAGCAGCACGGCGCCCGCCATCGGGAGCGGCCAATGAGGCGGAGGAAAGACCCGCGCTCCTTCGAGCGCGGCCGACCGGCTGCTCCCGATCTGCAGTGGGCTGGGCGGGGCAGGGGTTGACCCACTGGTTCCCCGATAACAGTTAGTGGCTGCTAATGTTCCAGGCTCGGCGTAGGCCGACTTGGCCATGACCGGAAATGAGGCCGGTCAGAGAGATCGACCGAACCGCCGCTGTGATCCCGCCTCTACCAAACATGTGAGCATCCCCCAATTTACCCCTGACGAGTCTCCTCTGGTTCTCCCCCCGGTCTACGTGAAAGCGAAGCGTTCGGGCATTCGCCATGGGGGCAGCCACGTCGAGGGAGCCGCCGAGGAACTCATGCTGTGGGACACAAAGGGGCCGAAGTGGACGAAAGCGGTCCAATCATGCGTTGACGCTTTCGAGGGCAGAGTGTCCCCCAAGAGATCCGTGAAGCCTTAGAGGCGGCGGCCAAGGAGGCGAGCGTGTATCTCTCGCCTGAGTAGGAGGTATCATGGCAAGTCTTTGGTTCGTCCCTCCGGTGTTCGTGAAGACTGAAACGGACGGTGTCAGGCATGGCTGCAACAATACGAGGGCAGCCCTTGAGCAGCTCAAGAAAGGCTTTCGTGGCTGCCGCTAAGGAGGCGGAGATGTATCTCTCGCCCGAGTAGGAGGTGCTATCCATTGGTTTCACCCTCCGGTCCAAACCGACAAACCTGGGCTCACCTACAGTCTGCACCGAGGGTGCGACTGCGCAACTCATGAAGGACCAAGCGGGGACCTAAGTGGAAGGAGGCCGTCGAGGTCTGCATGGCTCTCATTGAAGGCGAGCGCACGCCCGACGACGTTAGGAAGGCCTTCGAGGCTGCTGCCGAGGAGCAGGGGTTGCTACGCTCCTCTAACTAGCGCTCGATCCCTCCAACCGCCGGTTGGTAGACGCGACGCAGCCGGCGTGCGTAAGATTCCTACGATCCGGGCACACCCGCCCCCGCCCACCCTGTGCCTGGTGAACGACTGATCGCCCGCCGTGCCGAAAGGTGCGGCGGGCTTTTTTTTTGACGTCCGTACGGAACACCAGCTCCGGGAGGGGGTTCGGCTCCTGCAGCATCTTCTCCTGTGAACCAATGCTGCGAGATCGGTGTCCCTCCCGATCAGCCCGCGTCCTTCCCCTCCGTAGGGCGCAGGCAACTTCTGATGGACTCTCTCCCTGATCGGAGTAGTCACGTCATGCCGTCCACCTCGATACACAAAACGGAATACGATCCGGAGCGCAAAGTCCTCTCGGTGTGGTTCGTGGCCAGCGGTAAATGTTACCAGTTTGAGGACGTGCCGCCGGAGACCTTCGCCGAGTTCCGAGCCGCCTTCGCCAAGGGCCGCTTCTTCAACGAACAGATCCGCAATCACTTCCGCTACCGTCTGGTTGGACCCGCGGTCGACTGAGCACCAACAGCGGACGATCTCTCTTTTGGCAGGGATGCGGCTCATTCGTCGCGGCCGTCCGGCCAGCCTTTGCGAGGGTAAGGTCGGACATCGGAACGAAAGGCGGATTCGCGAATTCTACTGCTAGATAATCGGAATCGTCGCCCATGAGGCTCGCGACCCTCCACCTTGAAACTGCGAGATACGGCGATGTATATCGCGCCGAAAGGCTCGCGCGGCTGAGGCAGCAAATGATCCGGCACATCAAGCGCACTGACGCCTCGGCTCAAAAAGTCGAGCAAGCGCTGGCTAGTTTGGCCGAAGCAAACGCACCCATGCACCGGCCATGGTGGCTAAGACCAGAACGGCCCGAGGACGAACACGGCCATTAGCGCAACAAAAAGCAAAGCGGCGATCACGGCGCCCCACATGAGGACCCTTCCGGTGCCGCGTTTCTCTTCCTCGCGAGATCGCCGCAAGTGCGGTCACGCCCTGTTTCAATTGGTTGGTCGGTCGGTTCTTCCCGCTCGGAAGTTCCTGTCTATCGCTGTGTTGCGCCCCAGCACCGCACCCAATTCGGTACGTTTTCGCGCATTTCCAGAATCAGACGTTAAAAAGCGGCGGGCTTGCTTCGGATGGTTAAGGCCAGGAGCGCCTCCGAAAGTCGTTTCTTCGCCCGCTCGACCCGTCCTCGTAGATTGCCTCAACATCGAGGAACAAGTCGAGCGACGTTGTAGGATAACATCACACGACGTCCCTGCTGCCAAAGACATCCAACACAGTTTATGACTAAGTAGAACTAATTAGAGCATCGCTCGAAAAAGAGGTCACCGGTTTTTCGAACAAAGCGATCGCAAACTAGAGATTACAGCGGTGCGCGCGCCGCTGTAGGCGCCGGATCAGATCACGAAAAAATCGTCGGCCAGCAGCGTCGGCCTGTTCGTCAGCGTCGCGAGCTGTGTCACGCCGCCTGCGACGTTTCCGTTGGAATCGTAAAACAACGCACCCGTAACCTTGTCATAGACAATGTGGTCGTCGGCGTCGTGCGCGCTAGTCCCAGCGAAGAAGTACCTTGGCTCGAGGGCTCCGGTGGCTCCAAGCCCCTGCATTACCGAATTCTGGAGCCTGAATGTATCGGCCGTATGGTTGAAATCCGTGATGATGTCGCGGTTGGCCACTGAGAGCGGCGCGCTGAAAACGAAGGAATCGTTGCCGGCGCCACCAGTAAGCCGGTCAATGCCAAGGCCGCCCGTTAGTGCATCGTTGCCACCGTGCCCGAGCACGGTATCATTGCCTCGGCCGCCGTCCAGTTTGTTGTCGCTGTCGTTGCCGTCGAGCACGTTGTCGAGGGAATTTCCCGTGGCTCCGACGTTGGCGTTTCCGGTCAGACGCAGATTTTCTACCAGCCTGCGATCGACCGCCAGTGAGTACGTGACCAAGCTGAAAATCTGGTCGAGGCCCGCTTCGTCGATGACGTTGTCCAGTACATTGTCCACGTAATAGGTATCGTTGCCGGCACCACCATTCATCAGGTCGGCCCCGGTCCCGCCATCGAGAAGGTCGGTGCCATCATAGCCCGCCAACCGATCGCTACCCGCCCCGCCCCTTATGGTGTCGTTGCCGGCAAGGCCGTCCAGCGTGTTGTTCCCATTGTTCCCGGTCAGCTCATTGTCGGAAGAATTGCCGCGACCATTGATAGCGCCAAGGCCGATGAGGGTCAGATTTTCGACATAGGATGGCAGTGAATAGGTGCTCGAGCTGAACACCGAATCGTTGCCCGCCGCATCGCCCTCGACCACGCGGTCGAGCGCATTGTCGACATAGTAGGTATCGTCGCCCGCGCCGCCCTCCATCTTGTCGATTCCGACCCCGCCGTCGAGCAGGTTGCTGCCAGCGTTGCCGACCAGCGTGTTGTCGAGTTCGTTACCCATCGCGTCGATGTCGGCAACGCCGGTGAGTGTGAGCTGCTCTATTTGCTGGCCGGACAGCGAATAAGTCATCGAGGCGATGACCACATCGATGCCGGCGCCCTCAGCCTCGATGACTACGTCGAATGCGTTGTCGACGCGGTAGGTGTCGTTGCCCAAACCGCCGGACATTTTGTCAGCACCGGCTCCGCCGTCCAGAACGTCGTCAAAGCTGCCGCCGTTCAGGATATCCGCCGCATCCGTCCCGGTCAGGTGCTGCTCCATCACGTCCGGCGCGGCATAGGCGCGCACGTAGTCGATGACCATCTTGTAGGTGCCGGACGCCCGCTCGACTTCAAGGGGGTTCATGGCAAGCGAGGCCAACATATAGAGCGGCGTGCGGAAGGACTCGCTCATTGGAAAGCGGCTCAGCTCCTTGCCGTCATAGTACACGGTGATCCAGTCCGTCGTGATCCTCGCGCCGTAGGTGTGAAACGTCCCGTCGAACATCGTACTGGCGAGGCCCGTATAGTTGCCTTTCCAAGCGTGGCCTTCCTTATTGCTCAAGTGCACCGCCTGGTGATGACCATCGGGATCGCCCCCATACGCTTCAACGATGTCGACCTCGACGCGTGGCACAGTCTGATCGGGCGACAGCATCCAGAAAGCCGGCCAGGCTCCCGCCCCGCCGTGAAAGGCCGCGCGCATCTCGAAGTACCCGTACTCTTGCGCGAAACCCCGGCCGGTGCTGTTAACCGTTTGCATCGTTCCCGACTGCCAGACGCCGTCCACCTGCTTCATGGTAATGGTCAGCTGCCCGTCAGAGACGGAGAACGGGTTCGTTGCCCCCACCGGCGACATGAACGTGGCGGCCCCATAGGGGGCGTGTACCGGCGCGAACCATTTGCCGGTGCCGTTGTTCGGCACGACATCAAGCGTGTTGAACTCGTCGGAAAAGGAGAGCTTGAAACCTGAGAGGTTCAGCTCCGATCCTTTGTACTGTCCGGTCCAATCGCCAGGAAGAGCAATCGCAGCCATTGATGGGCTCCTCGTTCTCGCAACATTTTCGCTGATCCCCCACCAAGATCTAATCATCCATTTGTTAACGGAACGGTAATGGACACCGATTCCGCCGCAAATGGGCTCAGTGCGGTTATCCCCAACGCTTCACGAGAAATTTGGGAGAAGTCGCAAATCGGTTGATGTAGCCGGCACACGAAACTGCGAATCCTCCATGGCGCATGATCCGATCGACACGCTGGGCAAGGCGACCCGGCACAACATGCTCGTCAAAGCCGAGTGCAGCTGCGGGAACGTGCGCTACTGCCGTTCCGCCGATCTGATAATGGTCTATGGCGGAGGCGCCGACGAGCAACGCCGGGAATGAGCTGCATTGCGTTCTGCAACCGCTCGCTGGATAGTCCTGGCGATGTTGCAGACCTTAATGACTCATTGGCCCCAGATCCTCGCGATCATTCCGGTGGTGATGGCGGCAATCGGCATCGTCCACGCCATAATGACGAAGGAAGACGTCCGCGCCGCCACAGGTTGGGTCGGCGTGATGTTCCTGTCGCCATTCCTTGGCGCGATCATCTACGCCGTTGCCGGCATAAACCGCATCCGTCGTGCAACGATCAGCGCCATGCGGCCCCTTTCCAGCGAGGCGGCTTCCGCAAAACATGAGCGCAACATTGCCGCCGAGGAATTGATTGCCGAGCGGTACGGCCAACGCTTCACCGGCCTGAAGACATTGGGCGACAGGGTGGCCCGGCGTGCCCTGACCTCGGGAAACGCGATTGCGATATTGGAGACAGGTGACGAGGCCTATGGCGCAATGTGCCGAGCGATTGATGGCGCTCAACGCACTATCCTTCTCGAGACCTACATTTTCGACAATGACGATGTCGGGCGGCTTTTCGTGGAATCTCTCGCCGGAGCCGTCCAGCGGGGTGTCAGCGTTCGCGTGCTGATCGATGCCGTCGGGGCGCGTTACTCCGTCCCCAGCATTCTTGGGCGTCTGCGAGAGGCAGGAATCACCGCAGACCTCTTCAACGGCAACATTGTCATGGGCCTGCGTCTTCCCTACGCCAACCTCAGAACGCACCGGAAGATCCTGGTCGTCGATGGCACGATTGCGTTCACCGGAGGGATGAACATCCGAAAGGGATTCTCAGCCGAGTTCGCCGGCTCCTCCAGCGCGAGGGACACGCATTTTCAGGTCACCGGGCCGGTCGTGGCCGACCTTTTTTCGGTTGCCGCCGAAGATTGGCGCTTCGTGAGCGGCGAGCTCCTGAAAGGCGACACCTGGCAAGTGGCCACGCCTCCCGCGGCTCCCGGTCAACCGATGCTGGCGCGGGCGGTTGCATCGGGGCCGGATGCCAGCATCGAAACGAACCACAACTTGCTGATCGGAGCATTTTCCGTCGCCCGCAAATCGATCCGCATCATGTCGCCTTATTTCCTGCCGGATCGGGAACTGATCAGCGCGCTGACGACAGCGGCCAGGCGGGGCGTCGAGATCGACATCGTGGTACCGGCGATGAACAATCTTTTCCTTGTCGACCGGGCGATGACGGCGCAATTCGATCAGGTCCTGAAGCACTATTGCCGCGTATGGCGCACGGAGGGCTCGTTCGATCATTCGAAGCTGCTGTCGGTCGATGGAGTTTGGGCTTATATAGGATCCTCCAATCTTGATGCCCGGTCCCTGCGGCTGAATTTTGAGATTGATATAGAGGTTCTTGATGCAGGCTTTGCCGCGGAGATTGAAGCGCGAATCGGATCGGCAATCGCCTCCGCCGCGTCTGTAACGATCGAAACCTTGAGGGCCCGGCCATTTATCGTCCGCCTGTTCGACCGAGTGTTGTGGCTGGGATCGCCCTACCTTTAGAGGCTTTCTCGTTCTGCCGGGGGAAATTCGGGCGCCGCAGCCATCGCTCCTTTTAAGCGGCGCATCTCGTCAGGGCAGGGGAAGCAGCGATTGCAGATCCTATTTGAGTGAGACAAATCTAAGTCTTGAAGGTAGTGAGGACGAGTAGCAGATTCATGCAAAGAATTGGACATAGCTTTCCTGCAAGTGTGCTCAAATCCATTCGCGACAGAAAAAAGCAGAAGGCGAAGGCTACGCCGTCCGAAGGGACACGCCCCGCGGGGACTCTGGTCGCATCTTACAACGTTCACAAATGCGTGGGCGTCGACAGAAAGTTCGATCCCGAACGAATCGGTCGCGTCATCCGGGAAATCGCCCCGGATGTCATTGCGTTGCAGGAAGCGGACAATCGCTTTGGAGATCGTGCCGGCCTTCTGGATCTGCTGCGTCTCGAATTGGAAACGGGCCTGGTGCCGGTGCCGGTGTCCGGAAACGGCAAAGGGCACGGCTGGCACGGCAACGTTCTGCTTTTCAAACGGGGCATCGTTCGCAATGTCCATCAGATAAAGCTCCCGGGGCTGGAGCCGCGCGGAGCCTTGGTTGCCGAAATCGATCTGGACGAGAAACGAACTCTGCGCATTATCGCAGCCCATCTCGGCTTGCTACGCCGATCGCGCTCCGAACAGGCCCGTGTCGTGCTCGAAATCATGAACAGACCGGACGAAAAACCAACACTGCTGCTCGGCGATTTGAACGAATGGCGACTCGGAAACCGTTCCGCGCTGAACACGCTGCACACGACTTTCGGTCCCGCGCCGCCGGCGGTCCCCACCTTTCCATCGCGTCTGCCGCTGCTGTCGCTCGACCGGATCATGGCAAATCGACACGGAATGATCTCAACCGTCGAAGCCCATGACACGCCGCTTTCGCGGGTCGCCTCCGATCATCTACCGCTTATAGGATTCGTTCGCCTATGATGTAGCTGCCCAGCCCCATGGATGGAGATCGGTTCAATGGGAAGCTCTCGTCTGACTAGCGGAGCCGAGCGGGGCGGCCCAGCGGCTTTGGTTGCGGGGGAGGCCGCTGGGCCTGCCCAGCGAGCCTTCGGGGGGCGTGCTCACGTGGCTGGTGAATACGTGAGTTAAAGCTAATGCAATCGAAACATGCGAACGAAGTACGTGTCGTTAATTCCGCTGCGCAGAAGCCATAAGGTGCCCCGCAATGGGTCAACAAGTCTGGCACGGCAGTTGCTCGGTCAGGTATGGGGGAATGGGGCGGAGGCCCGTCGCTTCGCAAATGTAGCGGCGGGTCTTCTACATAGAGGTCGCGTCCCAGCCTACGCGCTGCCGTCTCGCTTTCCTCATCGATCGTTCGGACTGGCAGATAGGCGTTGGTTTCCAGCCACTCGCGCGGCACGATCTGAATGAGGTCCGACCGGCCAATTTCATTTCGGCCGCGATGGAGTTTAGAGCGTCCTCCGTCGAGGGCTCCAGGGCACGCCGGCAACGTTTCTGAGCATCAATGCGGCGCGGCGCAGGATGATCTGCAGATCCGCCCCGCGACATAGCTGCGATGCGCTCGGCGGCGCTTTCAAGCTCTCCCGCAGAAGACAGGCGGATCATTAGAGGGCCGAATGATCAGTGGCGGTGCGGCGCAAATTGCGACAATGCGGACCATCAAAGGTCAAGCACGGTTGTTAGCGGCGTTGATTTGGGCCTTCATCGTTTGTGGACGTTAGGAACGGAGTTAGGAACTAGCCTTGATAAAAATGGAAAAGGTAACTTAAATCAGACACATAGCTTAATATCTGGCGGAGGGAGTGGGATTCGAACCCACGGTGGGCTTGCACCCACGCCGGTTTTCAAGACCGGTGCCTTAAACCGCTCGGCCATCCCTCCAAGTAGTTGACGTTAAAGAGCTTTCCGGCCCGTTGCGGTCTGCTAAAAAGGCCGTTTGCTACGCACTTTGCAACTATATGGTCTTTCGACTTGCGCTTATAGCTACCTGCAGCGCCGCGTCAACTTGCTCTGCCGCGTCCGCCTGCATGCCGGGCATGACATGGGAATACAGATCCAAGGTAATCCCGATTGTCGAGTGGCCCAAGCGTTCGCTGGCGACCTTCGGATGAACGCCGGCCGATAGCATCTGCGTGGCGTGGGTGTGCCGAAGGTCATGAAAGCGGATGCGGGGCAGGGCGGTCTTGCCCAAGACACGCACCCACTCATGCGTAAGCGACCTTGGCTGCAACGGTGAGCCATCGACCTGGGCAACCACGAAGCTGTCACCGTTCGGCCTAAGCCCCAACCGGAGCTGTTCTTCGGCTTGCCGGGTTCGATGGGCTTTCAGCTCTGCAACGGTGCTGGCCGAAAGTGCTACTGTTCGCGCTCTGCCAGACTTCGGTTCTTTGTACCGCACTCCGTCATCCGTCTGCTCGGCGCTTTCTTCGATAGACATCTGCCGGCGGTTGTCCCCGAGGTCCAGATGACGCCAACGCAACGCCAGGATCTCGCCGCGGCGGAGGCCGCACGTCACCGCCAGCAAGACCGGGATGAACATGCGCGTCGGTCGAAGGGTTTCCAGCAATGTGGCGGTCTGGCCCACGTCATAGGCAAGCTTTTTCATCCGCTCGACCTTCGGCGGTGTCGTCGCCTGCGCCGGATTGCGCGACAGCCTTTCCCATGTCACCGCTTGGCCAAACGCCTTGATAAGCACGCGGCGGTAGTGGTGGACGGTACGGGGCGACAGCAGCGGAAGGGGTGCGGACGTGCCAGGCGAAGCCAACGCGATCTATCATCTGATCGACGCCGCCGGCCTGGAAGGGATGGTATCGAAGCGTCGAGACAGCAAATATCGTAGCGGCCCGACCACCGCCGCACAAACAAGCTAACAGAGGTTGGGGGCGGGCGGAGGTACGCGATCACGGAAGTCCTAAGCGTGTTTAATCCACCATGTCCCGTAACGGCTTTTTTCGCTTTGGCGGACTGTACTTCTCGACCAGCCTAATCTTCTCCATGTCGACCGTCACCAGCGGTCCCAGATCGACGGTCACCCTGCCGCCTTCCTCGTCCATGCGCGTGACCTCGCCGGTAGGCTCGATCTGCTGCCCCTTCTTGACCGTGGTATGATCGATGATCGAATGCGGGAATCCATAGCTCGGGATGGAAACGCTAACGCGGTCCTCCGTGACCCGTCTGCGGACGGTGACCGCGATCGCCACCAGATCTCCAATCCCCATTCCCGGCGCCATTCCATGAGTCTGGAGCGGCCGGCACCTTAGTCAAGTGATAGCTAATATAGGTGACCGCTTCATCCAATCGATGGACGAAGCCCATCAAGGGCCGGTGCTATTTTGGATGCATGTCGCGACCTTGCTTATCCCCGAGCCAGCTTGCTATCGCTATGCTCGCGATCAGCGTCAGCTATGCCGAAGCCGCGGACCGTAAGGTCGAAACCGCGGCGCCCGGTACGTACGCCAATTCGAAGAACCTGCCGGTTTGCACCGCGTCAAGCTCACTCTTCGAAGTCCTCGGTGACAAGTGTTTTCTCGTCAAAGGTTCGATGATCTATGGCGATATCGCCGAGCTCTCCCAGATAGCCACTTTGAGCCGGTAACCGAAGCAACAGCAACAACGGCACTAGACGCTAATCTTCCGCTGCCTTACCCCGGCGCCTACATCGCGATGACATTCCCGCGCTCAGAATATCTACCAAGACGATCCTCGACGCCATTGTGCGTACGACGCCGGTTTAGCTGACGTTGCGCACCAGGGTGATGACGCTGCGGCTCCAGGCTTCGCGATCGGGAGCGAAAAGCCCGTAATCCAGTATCGCGCCGTTCAGGCACGCGCGAATGCGATGACAATCGATCGTTCTAGCGCGCCTAGTGCAGATTGAGGCGCAAAGCGGGTGATCGCAGAGATCTGGTTCTGACCGAGTAGCTGCCATTCCATTAACGCATCTGAATGGACCGCTTCTGGCGCAAGATGCTCGTTCGTGCTGGTCAGAACGGGCACCGCTCACCACCCTCTGGCGACGATGCCACCGTGCAGCGGCATTGACTGGTTCGGGTCAAGAGCTTGAATACGAGAAATGCGCTAACTGTGACGGCGGTGGTCACGGTGGCTCGAGTGTCAGCAGATGTGGTAAGGTTGAGTGTCGGCGAGTAGCAGAGGTCGAGCAACAATGACTTTGAGGCGAACCAGAGCTTACGGCCCATCCGGCTTGGTTCTAGCGGTTTGCGCTGTGTTTGCTTGGCAGAACGCCACTGCTGCTCAAAATTGCCACGCAGCCCCGACGCCTGGCGTCAATTGGCACGAGTGTGACAAGAAGCTTCTCATCCTAGAAGGACAGGACCTGAGCGGGGCGAACCTGTTCGGTGTTGATTTCACTTCGACCGACCTCAGGAACAGCAATCTCCTTGCGGCAAATCTTGAGAAGGCAACGCTTGTGCGTGCTTCCCTGGCCGACTCGACCGCCAAAGGCGCCCGGTTCGACAGAATCGAGGCCTACAGGACCGACTTCAGCCGTATGGACGCGCAGGGCGCTGTGTTTGCGAGCGCGGAAATGCAGCGCTCGAATTTCCAGGACGCCAATCTGACCAATGTTGATTTCACAAAGGCAGAATTGGGGCGTGCGCAGTTCCATGACGCCGATATCAGCGGCAGCCGCTTCTCGTTTGCCAATCTCGCACGGGCGGACTTCCGAGGAGCGACGTTCACCGCGCCGATAGACTTTGACCGCGCCTTTTTCTTTCTGACCCGTATCGAGGGCGTCGACCTTTCCAATTCGGCGGGTCTGTCCCAGTGGCAGCTCAACATGGCTTGCGGAGACGCCCGGACCGAGTTGCCTTCTGGCTTGACGAGGCCTGAAGATTGGCCCTGTCAATTCCAGCAGGAATAGTTGAACTTCTTCTTCGTCGCCTTCGCGATAGAGCATCACCTCCAATAGAGTTCTCAGCGGAAAAGTCTTCCCTACGCAGCCCTTTGGCGATCAAATGATCCAGCACAAACCCAATGGTTTGGTAGTGATAGTCGAGTGACATGTCTCAAGCCCCACAGCGAACGTTGATAGAACATGCTGCTACGTTTTTTGCAACGCAACGCTACGGTATTGGATGGGAAGACGTGGCAGGAAATGCGCTACCGCACCCGCAAACCGTTGACAGTGAAGGCCTTGGCAAGACGTGGCAGGATAGAGCGGGATGCCGTCAACCGAATTTCTAGACCGGTGCCTTAAACCGCTCGGCCATCCCTCCATCGTGATTTTTCAACCACTTGGATGCTCGTCCTGATCTCAACTCATACCTGTTGGCACTGCTGCGCCGCCTGGAGATCGTTCGCGCTTCATTGCTCTAGTGCGCCTAGCGAAGTCCTGTCAACCGGCCGTTGCCCGTTCCTCCAAGGGCAGGGCATGGGCGCTTGACGGTGGGGCTGAAAGCAAGCCGAACAGCGCGCCGAAGGTCGAAAAGCGGTGATTTTCACAGCGATCACCGGGAAGATTTGTGCCACAATCTCGCCCGGTTCCGACCACAATCGGTTAATACGGTGATAAACAATTCCTGTGCACAAGGGATTGCGAATCAAGGTGGCGCTAGCGTTTGTCGAGTGGGTCTGGCCCCGCCGACGATCAAGTCGCGGTGCCTTTGTTGAGAGGGGACAACCAAAAAATGCAAAGCACGGCGCGCCCGCGTCTTCGTCGCGCTTCCGCGTTCGCCTTGTTTGCCCTGTCGGCTGCCTTGCTGGCGGCTTGCGCCGCGCCGCCACAGCCGAAGGCGATGGTCAACAAGAAACCCCGCTCGAAGGAATATTTTTCCGAATCCGAATACGGCGTGAAGGCCAGCCCGCGCGTCACCTTCAAGATGTCGGGCCTGCAGCGTGGCGGCGGACGCGACCAGCTCGGCAAGCCCTATCAGGTGCGCGGTAAGTGGTATTATCCGAAGGAAGACAAGCGCTATGCCAAGATGGGTCTCGCCTCCTGGTATGGCGAAGCCTTCCACGGCAGGCTGACCGCTAACGGTGAAGTCTACGACATGACACATCTGACCGGCGCGCATCCGACAATGCCGCTGCCGAGCTATGCGCGCGTCACCAATCTGAAGACCGGCAGCTCGATCATCGTGCGCGTCAACGATCGCGGTCCTTACCACGAAGGACGCATCATCGATGTGTCGAAGCGCGCCGCCGAAATGCTCGACTATGCCAATATCGGCACGGCCAAGGTGAAGGTCGAATATGTCGGGCGGGCGCCGCTCGACGGCAATGATGATCGGTACCTGATGGCCTCCTATAATCCAGGCAACAGGGTGCCGGATCCGTCGGACGGCTTGCCCTCCGGTGTCATGATCGCCATGGATGGACCATCGCCGAGTACGGCGTTGGTCGCCGCCGCTCCATTTCCCGGCCAGTTGACGAATTCCGCATCGGCACAGCCTGTCATTGCGGCGCAGGCGCCGGCCTCCGGCAATGTGACGCTGCCCGATTTCGGGCCGATCGTGCCGGAACGCCCGCAGATCAATCTGCCGGCGCAATCGCCGTTCAGCGTAGCGTCGCTGTCCTACGCGGACGAACGCGTGCAGCGCGCCTCCAATGTCTTTGCCGCGCTGGATGGCGCCGGAATGTCGCCTGCCGAAATCCTTCGATCGTGGAAGCGGCAAACTCCTCCGGCCGCTTCGGCCACGTCCTATATCGCGGCTGGCTCGTTCGAGGATGCCGCCGAGGCACAGCGTGTGGCAGCCCGGCTTTCCAGCTTCGGCAAGACCGAAATCGAGCGCTCCGAATTCGAGGGCAAGGACTGGTATTCGGTCAACCTCTATCCGGACGGCCATGGCAGCCTGGACGAGATGCTGCAGGCGGCATGGTCGCATGGCGCACCGGACGCGCTCGTGGTTCGGAACTGACCGGCAAAACCTGAAGTTTTGCCCTGTTGTCCATCGCGCGGTTGATCGGCCGGGACAAAGCCTGATAGCCTAGAGCTTGCCCAGAAATACCGGCTGACAGGTCGAACTTCTCATGAAATCTCGCTTCCCCGCGCCTCTCGCCGGGCTTCTGGGTTTTGGCCTCCTGCTGCTTTCGCTGGCTCCGGCCGCGGCGCAGCTTTTCGAGACCAAGGCCGGCCAGGCCTTCATGATCGATGCCGAAACCGGAACGGTGCTGTTTTCCAAGGATGCCGACAGGCCGATTCAGCCGGCGTCGCTGGCCAAGCTGATGACGATGGAGGTGGTGTTCAACGCCATCAAATCGGGGCGCGTGACGCTCGACGACACATTCGTGGTGAGTGAAAACGCATGGCGTACGGGCGGGGCGCCATCCGGGACGTCGACAATGTTTGCCAAACTGAAGTCAACGATCCGGCTTGAAGACCTGATCCAGGGCGTGACGGTCCAGGCAGCCAATGACGGCTGCATCATCATCGCCGAAGGTTTTGCGGGATCGGAGGCGAATTTCGCGACTGAGATGACCGAGCGCGCAAGGCAGATTGGCCTGGAGAAATCGACATTCGTCAATTCAACCGGTCTGCCGGCCGACGGTCAGCAGACGACGGTTCGAGAGCTTGCGCTTCTGGCCCTGCATATCTGGCGCTCGTACCCGGACCTCTATCGCTATTACGGCCAGAAGGATTTCACCTGGAACAAGATCACCCAAAGGAACCGTAACCCGCTGCTGGCGATGGATATAGGCGCCGACGGCCTGGCGATCGGCAGGAGCGAGGCATCAGGCTTCGGCGTCGTCGGCTCGGTCAGCCACAGTGGCAGGCGAGTCGTTGCGGCGATGAGCGGCCTGGCAAGCGACCGCGAGCGCGCCGAGGAAGCGCGAAAGCTGCTCGACTGGGGCCTTCGCTCCTTCCAGAAGACCGAGATTTTCACCAAGGACGAGGTGGTCGGCGAGGCCCAGGTTTTCGGCGGTTCGAAATCCGGCGTGGCGCTGAAGGCAAAAGCGCCCGTGGTCATCTTCCTGCCCATCGCCAACCGCGACAAGCTGATCGCCAAGATCGTCTATGACGGGCCGGTTGCAGCCCCGGTGGAGGAGGGGCAACCAGTGGGTGCGCTGCGGGTCTGGATCGGTGATACGCTGAGCCAGGAGACGCCGCTTTTCGCGGCCGAATCGATCGGCGTCGGCTCGCTGCCGCAACGCGCGCTCGATGCCGCCAAGGAACTGGCCGTGGGCTGGCTGCGTTAACGCGGGTCGCCCAAAAGTGCTCAGCAGTTTGCGGCGACGACACGCATGAGAAGGGCCTGATGCGCGTCGCATCTCTTCAGACGCGACGCGGTTTGGTACCGTGGCGTGGACCTTTTCTCAAGTCAGGACTATTACGGTCCCGCAGCATGGATATAGGCTTTGGTGCACGGATTTTTCATCACCTTCGAAGGCGGAGAAGGGGCAGGCAAGTCGACGCAGATCGAGCGGCTGGCCAGTAAGATGCGCGCCAAGAAATACGATGTCCTTGTCACGCGTGAACCGGGGGGCTCGCCAGGCGCAGAGGCGGTCCGGCATGTCCTGCTTTCCGGCGCTGCCGAGCCATTCGGCCCCAGGATGGAGGCGCTGCTTTTCGCCGCCGCGCGGTCCGACCATGTCGAGCAGGTCATCCGGCCGGCCGTCGAACGCGGCTCGATCGTGCTTTGTGATCGCTTCATGGACTCCTCGCGCGTCTACCAGGGCGTCACCGGCGGCCTCGATCCGGCGTTCATGGGCGCGCTGGAAAAGGTCGCCATCAACGGCATGGTGCCCGACATGACGCTGATCTTCGATATCGACCCGGCCGAAGGACTGCGGCGCGCCACGGCACGGCGGGGCACCGATGCCGGCGCCGACCGCTTCGAAAAGGAAACGCTTGATATCCACCAGCGCCGCCGCGAAGCCTTTCTGGCAATCGCCGCGGCAGAACCCGAGCGCTGCATCGTCGTCGACGCGTCCGCCGACCCCGACACGGTGGAGAACGTCGTCACCGCCGCCGTATTCGCGGCACTGGAGACGATGACGCCGGCGCACAGGAAGCAGGCGCCGGGATGATTTTCGAACGGATCGCACCAGAACAGCACGACACGCTGGACGGCGTACCGGAGCCATCCGAGACGCCGCGTCTGGTCGGGCATGGCCAGGCGGCGAACATGCTGGCGTCAGCCTATCGTTCCGGGAAGCTGCCGCATGCGCTGACATTTGTCGGACCGGTCGGCATCGGCAAGGCGACGCTCGCCTTTCACCTTGCGCATCATCTGTTGAAGCATCCGGCGTTCGAACAGGCGCCGGAAGTCCTTGCCATTCCTGATCCGGCGTCATCGCTGTTTCGCCAGATCGCCACCGGCGCACATCCTTCGGTGCTGCATCTGACCCGCCCGCCGAACGATAAGACGAAGAGCTTCAAGACGGTCGTCACCGTCGATGAGATCCGCAAGGTCAGCCGCTTCTTGTCGCTGACCTCGCATGACGGTAGCTACCGGGTGGTGATCGTCGATCCGGCCGACGACATGAATACCAATGCGGCCAACGCTTTGTTGAAGAATCTTGAAGAACCACCGGCACGCACACTGTTCATCCTCATCGTCCATGCGCCGGGCAGCCTGCTGCCGACGATCCGCTCGCGCTGTCAGATGGTGCGGCTGACGCCGCTCGACGCCGAGAGCCTGATGACGGTTCTGGAGAGCGTCGAACCACCGCCGCCGGACGATCCCGCGGCGCGCGCGGCACTGGCCAAGCGGGCAGGGGGCAGCGCGCGCACCGCAATCCTGTTGACGCAGTATGGCGGGCTGGAAATCGCCGAGACGCTCGACGCCCTGGCGACAGCAAGAAAGAGCGATGTTGCCGGTGCCTACCGCCTCGCGGAAGCGGTCGCCGGTCGCGACCAGGCGATCCAGTTCGATATCTTCAATCGCCGTGCGCTCGACCTGCTCTCGACCGGCGCAAGCCAGGCCGCGCTGGCGGGCGATCTGGCGCGGGCGAAAACGCTGTCGGATACTTGGCACGAGGCTTTGAACGCTATATCTGAAACCGACACCTACAATCTCGACAAAAAGCAGCACGCCTTGACCATGATCGACCGCTTGAATTCTGCAATGCGAATGTGACGGCCCATCGGGATGGCAATCGCCGTTTCGATGCGATATCTCACCGGCATCTTTCATTCAGACATTCATGACGGCTCATCCATGGCACGCGATAAATACTACCTCACGACGCCGATTTTTTATCCGAACGGCAAGCCGCATATCGGTCATGCCTACAATGTCATCGCCAGCGACACGCTTGCCCGCTTCCAGCGGCTCGACGGCAAGGACGTCTTCTTCGTCTCGGGGACCGACGAGCACGGCTTGAAGATGCAGCAAACGGCGGACGCTGAAAGCCTGACGCCGATAGCGCTTGCCGATCGCAATTCGGCGATCTTCCGCTCGATGCTCGAAGCGGCCGGCTGTTCTAACGACGTTTTCATCCGCACCACCGAGGAGCGCCACTACAAGGCCTGCCAGGCGATCTGGACGCGCATGGCGGAGAATGGCGACATCTACCTCGACCGCTATAGCGGCTGGTATTCGGTGCGGCAGGAAGCCTATTTCGACGAGGCCGAAACCAAGGTCGGCGACGACGGCATACGCCGCGAACCGCTCGGCTCGCCCGTCGAATGGACCGAGGAAGAGAGCTATTTCTTCCGCCTTTCCGCCTATCAGGACAGGCTGCTCGCGCTGTATGAGAGCAGCCCCGAATTCATCGGTCCGGCGGAGCGGCGCAACGAAATCGTCAGCTTCGTCAAATCCGGGCTGAAGGATCTGTCGATCTCGCGCACCACGTTCAAATGGGGCGTGCCGGTGCCGGGCGACGACAAGCATGTGATGTATGTCTGGGTCGACGCACTGACCAACTACATCACGGCTGCCGGTTATCCGGATACGGCCAATGACAGATGGTCCTTCTGGCCGGCGAACGTCCACGTCATCGGCAAGGACATCGTCCGCTTCCACGCCGTCTACTGGCCGGCCTTCCTGCTGTCGGCAGGAATCGAACTGCCGAAGCGCGTGTTCGCGCATGGCTTTTTGTTCAACCGCGGCGAGAAAATGTCGAAGTCGGTCGGCAATGTCGTCGATCCGTTCGCGATGATCGAGCATTACGGCCTCGATCAGGTGCGCTATTTCTTCATGCGCGAAGTGCCGTTCGGCCAGGACGGCAGCTACAGCCACGAGGCCATCGTCAACCGCACCAATGCCGACCTCGCCAACGATCTCGGCAATCTGGCGCAGCGCTCGCTGTCAATGATCGCCAAGAACTGCGGCGGCATGGTGCCGAAGCGCGGTGAACCGAACGATGCCGACAAGGCGATCCTCGACCAGGCAAGTGCTGCCCTTGTCACCGCGCGCAGGACGATGGCCGAACAGGGCATCCATCTGGCGCTGGCGGCGATCTTTGGCGTGGTGGCCGAAGCCAACCGCTATTTCGCGGGGCAGGAGCCGTGGGCGCTGAAGAAGACCGATCCCGCGCGCATGGAAACGGTGCTGTGGACGACAGCCGAGGTGATCCGGCGTATCGCGATCCTTTGCCAGCCCGTCGTCCCGACCTCGGCGGCAAAGCTGCTCGACCTGCTGGCGGTGCCGGCGGACAGCCGCGATTTCGCGCATGTCGCCGAGGGTCACGCGCTGGTTTCAGGTACGGCTCTGCCGGCGCCGGAACCGGTGTTTCCACGCTATGTCGAGCAGACGGATGCAAGCGTCTGATGTTGGTCGACAGTCACTGCCATCTCGACTTTCCGGATTTCGCAGAGGAGCGGGCGGCCATCGTCGCGCGCGCTTTAGCCGCCGGAATCGGTCGTATGGTGACGATCTCGACGCGTGTGAAGCGGTTCCAACAAGTACTTGAGATCGCTGAATCTTTCGACGAAGTGTATTGCTCGGTCGGCACCCATCCGCACAACGCCGCCGAAGAGCTTGATGTGACTGTCGAGGATCTTGTCCGGCTATCCGCTCATCGCAAAGTGGTGGCGATCGGCGAGGCCGGGCTCGATTACTTTTACGATCATGCGCCGCGCGTTGCCCAGGCGCAGGGTTTTCGAACCCATATCGCCGCCGCGCGCGAGACGGGCATGCCGCTGGTCATCCATTCGCGCGACGCCGACAGCGACATGGCTGATATCCTCGAGGATGAAACAGGGAAGGGCGCCTTCCCCTTCATCCTGCACTGTTTTTCGTCCGGGCGCAGGCTGGCCGAAGTCGGCGTGGCGCTGGGCGGCTACGTTTCCTTTTCCGGCATCCTGACCTTCAAGAATTCGGCCGAGCTGCGCGCCATCGCCGCCGATGTGCCACGTGACCGCCTGCTGGTCGAAACCGACGCGCCATACCTCGCGCCGATACCGTTTCGCGGCAAGCGCAATGAGCCTGCCTATGTCGCGCATACAGCCAAGGTGCTGGCCGAAACGATCGGCGTCAGCGAGGCGGAGATCGCTGATGTCACCACGGACAATTTCTTCCGGCTGTTCAAGAAGATGCCGCGCCCAATCGCGCTGAGCACCTGACGCATGAGCGACCGGCTGCGCCTCACCATTCTCGGCTGCGGCTCATCGCCGGGCACGCCCCGCATTACTGGCGACTGGGGCAATTGCGATCCGGCCAATTCGAGGAACCGGCGCATGCGCACCGCAGCGCTCGTCGAGCGGATCGCGGCAAACGGCGACAAGACCACCGTCGTCATCGACACCGGGCCGGATTTCCGCGAGCAGATGCTGCTGGCAGCGGTCAGGCGCATCGATGCGGTCGTCTATACGCATCCGCATGCCGACCATATCCACGGTATCGACGATTTGCGCGGCTTCGTGCTCGAGCAGCGTCATCTGATCGATATTTACGCCGACCAGCCCACCATGCTGCGGTTACGGGAAGCGTTCGGCTATTGTTTCGAAACACCGCTAGGCAGTTCCTACCCGCCCATCGTCGAGCCCCATATCATCGACCACGCCAGGCCGGTGGTGATCGAAGGCGAGGGGGGTGCCCTCACCCTCGAGCCGCTGCCGCAAATCCATGGCGACATCATATCGCTTGGCTTTCGTATCGGCGGGCTCGCCTATTGCCCCGATATCAGCGATTTCCCCGACGCCACGGCCGAACGGCTGCGCGGTCTGGACATGCTGGTCATCGACGCGCTGCAATACAGGACGCATCCGAGCCATCTTTCGCTCGGCCAAGCACTCGACTGGATCGAAAAACTTGCGCCGAAAAAGGCCGTGCTGACGCATATGCATGTGCCGCTCGACTACGCCACGGTGATGGCGGAGACGCCGGCCGATGTCGAGCCAGCGTATGATGGTATGATGATCGAAATCAATTCTGAATCAGCATGATAGGTTCGCTTCTTCATGGCTGGCAGCATCGATCGTGTGACCAAGGCAGCAGCCGATGCCGGCCTCGACATCGAAATTAGACGCATGGGGGCCTCGACACGCACCGCCGAGGAAGCCGCCGCGCAATGCGGCTGCACCGTTGCACAGATCGTCAAATCGTTGGTTCTCCAAGGACAAGCTAGCGGAAAGCTGTTTCTCTTCCTGGTTTCCGGCTCCAATCAGCTGGATCTAGCCCAAGGCTGCCGCACTGATCGGCGAGCCGCTGAAGCGCGCCGACCCGCGGCAGATCCGCGACGAAACCGGCTTTGCCATTGGCGGCGTAGCGCCGATCGGCCATCTGATCGCGATCCCGGCGTTCGCCGACAAAACGCTGCTCGGTTTCGACTGCGTATGGGCAGCGGCCGGCGCGCACGACGCGGTGTTCGCCGCCGAGCCACACGCAATGGTCAAAGCAGCGCAAGCCGTCGTAGCGACGCTGGCAGCCTGAATCGAACGTGCCGGACCCTATTCGGCGGCGATGGCGGTGGGGGCGGTTGGCAGCATGATGTCGGGCGCAGCCGGCGCAAACAGCATCTTTATGACGCTTCGGAAGGCGAGGATCTGGCGTCCGAGGACACGGGGATCGCCGAGCCCCCGCGACATGATGATGCCGCCATCGATCACACAGGAGAACATGATGGCCACGTCGTCGAGATCCATGCCTTTGCGGGCAGGATATACGGTCGCGATCTCGTTCAGCGCATCGCGAAAACGCCCGTTCCAGGAACGTACGGCGTCGGCGGCGATGTCGCGAACGTTGCGGTCGAAGAGACGCTCCTGATAGGTGAACGTCGCGATCAGGCAGCCGGGGTGGCCGTTCGGCAGGTCGCCCATCAGCTCGGCAAGCAGCTTGAGCGTGATCAGGAACGACTGCAACGGATCATCGGACAATTGCCGGCCGCGGTGAAACACCTCATCGAAGATGCGGTCATTCTCCTCGACGTAGCGCAGCATCAAGGCGCGGGCGAGTTCGTTCTTGTCCTTGAAATGATAGAAGAAGCCGCTCTTGGTGATGCCGGCTTCGGCGATCACCTCCTCGATGGAAGTCGCACCGAACCCCTTGGCGAGCACCGAGGCCTCGGCGATCTCCAGAATGCGTTCGCGCGTTTCCGCACCCTTGCGCATGACCGAATGCCCTCAAATCAACTGTACCGGCGGTTTGGTTTTCACACCCGCCAACATCGGCACCGATAGCAATACGACCGACCCAGCGCAGCTATCCGTCTGTAGTTGCTGCGGTTTCCGCTTCGGTGGAGTACCGGACCACAAGCCTTCTACCGCACCGGCGGCACGTGCTGCTAAAACTTGGCTATTCCCAACCGGCCGCCACCAGGGCGGCACGGTGTCATCTTACCACTGGAGACACACATGGCCAAGTACCGCCAGAATCTGCCGCAACTCGCCAACAGAACATTCCTGAGCGATGGCGGCATGGAAACGACTCTCATCTTTCACGAAGGCCTCGACCTTCCGCACTTTGCTTCCTTCACGCTGATGGCAACGCCTGAAGGCCGGCAGAAGCTCAAGGAATATTACGTCCGTTATCTGACCATTGCGCGCAGAAGTGGGACCGGCTTCATCCTCGACACGCCGACGTGGCGAGCCAATCCCGATTGGGGAACCTTGCTCGGCTACGGGCCGGAAGCGCTACGCGCCGTCAACGAGGCCTCGATCGAGCTTCTTCTCGACCTGCGCAAGGAGTTCGAGACGGCCGAAACGCCCTGCGTCATCAGCGGTGCGATTGGACCGCGCGGCGACGGCTACAAAGCCGGCAAGATGGATGCCGACGAGGCGGAAGCCTATCACGCAGTGCAAATTGAGAGTTTCGCGCGGACCGAAGCCGATATGGTGTCGGCCTACACGCTCACCAATTTCGAAGAGGCAATCGGCGTGGCGCGGGCGGCCAAAGCACATGCCGTGCCCTGCATGATCTCGTTCACCGTGGAGACGGACGGGAAGCTGGTGACCGGCATGGCGCTCGGCGAGGCGATCGACAGGGTCGACGACGCAACGGATGGTGCGCCGGCCTACTATATGATCAACTGCGCCCATCCGACGCATTTCATGCAGGCGCTGAAAAAGGGCGAGCGCTGGGTCGATCGCGTCTATGGCGTAAAGGCGAATGCTTCGGCCAAAAGCCATGCCGAACTGGACGAATCAGAAACGCTCGACCCGGGCGATCCGGCCGATCTCGGGCGGCGCTACAGCAGGCTGACAGCCTCGTTTCCGACGATGCGCATCCTGGGCGGCTGTTGCGGCACCGACCACCGGCACATCGCGGCGATCTGCGAGGCCTGCGTGCCGCAAGCGGCGTAGGAACCTGTGTGCGTCCCAGGAGACGCAACGCTACCAGCCGCAGTTCCGCTTAGGGAACGGAACTGCGGTTGGGCCGAAAGCACGCAATCAAAACCGCATCTCAGTTCCATAATCTATCTTATGCGACTTTCGGATGGTGGAAAATAACAGCGTGAACCGAACGAAAGCTCTCTGAATTTTGCATCGATTGGCTTAGTTAGGATTTCACCCCTACCGCAAACGACCCCATCCTACCACCCAACACGGAAATTCAGCTAACCATCATTAAGACCATCACGAAATGACCGCATCTCCTCCTTTTCTCGGCTTTCCCGAACGCCTCGCCGATGGTCGCATGCCCCGTGCGGTGATCTTCGGAGCCGGTCACGGCAGCACCTATCCCGGCGAGGACAGCAGCGGCTATGCCTTGGCCGCCGACGCCATCCGCGCTGCGAGCCATGGCGATGCCGAGCTCGTCGAGCACTGGGATTTCGATCTCGGCGGCCCGCTGTTCGACGGCAAGCCGGTCTGCTGCATCGACGCCGGCGACATCCCGACCACCATGCATGACAATGCCGGCAACCGGGCCCGAATCGAGGCGACGACGCGCGAGATCCTGGCATTGCCGGCCGTACCGATCCTGCTCGGTGGCGACGATTCCGTGCCCATTCCCTTCCTCGCCGGCTTTGCGGATCACGGGCCGATCTGGATCCTGCAGATCGACGCCCATATCGACTGGCGCGGCGAGTTGCATGGCGAGCGCTACGGCTATTCGAACCCGATGCGCCGGGCGAGCGAGATGCCGCATGTCGCCGGCATCGTGCAGGTCGGCATCCGTGGCGTCGGCAGCGCACGCCTTAGCGAAATCGAAGCGGCGCGGCACTACGGCAGCCGCTTCGTAACCGCCCGCGAAGTTCACGCCGAGGGCGTCGACGCTGCTCTCCGGCATATTCCGGAAGGAGCGCGGATCGTCGTCACCCTCGACTGCGACGGCCTCGATCCCAGCATCATGCCGGGCGTGGCGGCGCGTACGCCCGGCGGCCTCACCTACACGCAGGTGATCGATCTGATCGCCGGCCTCGGCAAGCGGGCCAGGATCGCAGGATTCGACCTTGTCGAGCTCTATCCTCCGGCCGACATTGACGGCCTGTCGGCCCTGACCGCCGCGCGCCTTCTCGTCAATGTGATCGGCACCATCGTCCGGCAGATTTGAACCCAGCTTCTCGGGCGATCCGTCAGTGACAGGAAGGCTCGTCATCGCCTGATGCGACATTCCTGGTCGCAGGGGATGTGACTGTCCCTTGCCGCGAAGGCCGATTTCCTGGTCAGACCGCCCTCCGCGCTTTCCATTCGTGTCAAAATTCGATATCGCCAAAGTCGCCGCCGCCATCGGAGCCGGCGTCGCCTGCCGGGTCGGCAGCGGCTTCGTCTGGCTGTGACGCCGCCGGCTCGGTTGCCTGCGCTTCGCTTCCGCCAAACATGCCTGCGATGGCGTTGCCGAGAAGCACACCCCCAGCCACGCCCATCGCAGTCTGCGCGGCTCCTGCGAGAAACCCGCCGCCTGCCCTCTGCCGATCATTGCCCGAAAGCGGCTCCTGCGGCACAGCGGCAGCGGTGCGCCCGACCCGCGGGACCGAACCCGAGCGCCTGGCGCCGCCGCCGAAGAGCCCGCCAAGCAATCCGCCGCCGGCAGACTGCTTTGCCTGTTGTTCCAGTTCCTCGATGCGGGACTGTGCCGCGTTCAGGGCCTGCTCTTGCACGACGATGGTCTGCGCCATGTAGTATGGCGCGCCGGGCTGCCGGGCAATCTGGTCGTTGATGAAGCGTTCCGCTTCGGCATCGCGCGGCGGCGTCTGTCGCTCGACGTTCGCAAGTTTCTCGAAAAGATTCCCGATCGCCTGCTGGTCGTTCCTGTCCATGGGAAGCTACTCCGGTTGTCCAGGCGCGCCCCGCGTCCAAGAGATTCTCGCGACGCGCTCTAAGTCTCTGTTTTATGCATGTCGCGGCTCCAAAACCGCTGCCGCGACATGCAGTTGATTGACGGGCCTATTCGCGCTCGCCAGTGAAGTTCAGCAGCAGCTGGAAGATGTTGATGAAGTTCAGATAGAGTGAGAATGCACCGAAGACGGCGAGCTTCTGCTGCGATTCCGCACCGAAGTTTTCCGCAAACTGCTCCTTGATCGTCTGGGTATCCCAGGCGGTGAGACCGATGAAGACGGCGATGCCGATCACCGAGATGGCGAACTGGAGTGCGGTCGACCCGAGGAAGATATTGACGATGCTGGCAATCACCACGCCGATCAGGCCCATGATCAGGAAGGACGAGAACTGGGTCAGGTCGCGTTTGGTCGTATAGCCGTAAAGGCTGGTCGCGCCGAACATGGTGGCGGCGATGAAGAAGGTGCGCGCGATGCTGGTCCCGGTGAACACCAGGAACACGGACGCCAGCGACAGGCCCATGACCGCACAGAATGCCCAGAACATCGCCTGAGCGCCGGCCGCGGACATCGTCTGGATCCGGAACGAGAAAAGCAACACGAAGGCAAGCGGTGCCAGCATCACCACCCACTTCAACGGGCTGGAAAAGATCGGCACGTAGAGGGCTGGCGTGGAAGCCACCACGAAGGCGATCACGCCGGTAACGACGAGGCCAACTCCCATGTAGTTGTAGACGCGCAGCATGTGCTGGCGCAGGCCTTCGTCATAGACGGCGCCGGTTTGGGCTCCGACGCCGGTGCGGTATCCTAGATTGGGGGTATTCATGCGGGTTCTCCTTTGTGAGGGTCAGTAAAGCGTGTTGGCGAGCGTCTCTGCGGTGCGATCGAGATCGCGGACACCGCGTCGGGCGACGACTGCGTAAGCAACTTCGCCGATCTGGAAATAGGCCGAGGAAATTTCCCCCGAGGGGGCGACGGTCGGCTGGACCACGTCGAACGTTCCGGGCCTGATCGCGAACAGCGAGACCAGTCCCAGGTCCCTTGTTTCGACAGCCATCTCGACGCTCGGGCCGAACTGCGATGGATAGATCTGCACGTCACGGACTTTCCAGTCCTTCGGCAGCGACGGCATGACGATCGCCGTGGCGGCGCGGATTTCGTCCGCATCGTAATCAGGCGCTTCGGGCTGGGATGACATGGCCTCGCGCACGATCGTCGTCCTGTGTGCCCGGATCGCCTCCTCCAGATAGACAGGCGGCTGGGTCGAGGCGACGACTTTCGTCACCGATATCGGCCCAACGATCCCGTTCGCAAACCAGCCCGCGGCCACCAACACTGCGACCGCCGAAGCCCGCTGCAACGTGCGTAAGGCCCGACCCCGGGCCAGTCCCCGCTCCAGCCGCCGTGCTGCGTCGGCCGTTGCCGGCCGCGCCATGCTCTTGGACCCGGCAAGCGCCACGCGCAGTTCGTCGCGCGTCCTGAGGTCGGACATCACGCGAGCGGCCGCCTCCGGACGGGCGGAAAGAAACGCCTCGACCTCGATGCGGCGGGCAACGTCCAGCTGGTCGTCGACATAGGCGTCGAGGTCGGCATCGGTCACCGGGTCGCGCAGTTCGCTCATCATGGACATCACGGGCCTCCCACGATCTTGAGGTGGCTTTTCGCACGTGCCGGCAATTTGTCCTCCATCTCGCGGAGCGCCGCGCGCGCCCTGCCGATGCGCGACATCAGCGTTCCCAGCGGTACGCCGCTGGCCTCGGCCGCCTGGCTGTAGGTAAGTCCCTCGATGGCGACGAGATGCAGCGCCGAACGCTGCTCATCCGGTAATTTGAAAAAAGCTTCGCGCACCTGTGCCAGCCGGACGGAATGCTCCTGGGGAGCCTGCACGCTGGCGTCGATAAGATATCCGGCCTGCTCGACGCGCGCCGCTTCGGACTTGCGGGACCGCAAACCGTCAATGAAAGCATTGTGAACGATCGACAGCAGCCATGCGCGCAGGTTCCCGCCGGAGCGGAAGGTGCCGCGCCGCTCATAGGCACGCACCAGCGCGTCATGCACCAGATCCTCTGCTTCTGCGCTGTCGCGCGTCAGCGAACGCGCGTAGCGCCTCAGAGAACCAAGCTGTCCTATGATATCGAAGCGTGGCATCGACCCTCTCATGTCCTGTTTACGGAGCATGGCAGGTTTTTAATCCCGCTCTTTGAGTTTTTTGCGATCCGGAAAGGTCTGGCATCAACGGTACAACGCCACCATCGCGCGTACGGCTTCTTTGTCCGCGAACGAGCAGCCCTCCCCTCAGCCGCCACAATTCGCCGCGCGGTTTTAGCCCCACCGGGGATTCGATGTTTATACCTGAATTAATTTGTGACGCGGAAAACCGGGAAGTTGTCATCTTTCTCGGGCACTTGCCAGTTAAAGGCAGGAAACAGTCACCGCCGAATCTTCGCTTCACCGACGGCCGTTTGGGCCTGCCTTGTTCAACGAATTACCGACCCAACATGACAAGCAATGTGCCAACCCAGCGGGATACCCGCATCGATGTCTTCCGCGCGCTAGCGCTACTGACGATCTTCATCAACCATGTGCCGGGGACGATCTTCGAGTATTTCACGCACAAGAATTTCGGCTTTTCCGATTCGGCCGAAGCCTTCGTGCTGATTTCGGGGATTGCCGTTGGGCACGCCTACGGACTGAAGTTCCGGCCGGGAAACCGGTTGCTCGTTACCCTGAAGGCCTGGCGGCGCGCCGGTGTCCTCTATGTCACCCACGTCATGACCACGGTGGCGACGCTGGCGATCTTCTCGGCGGCTGCACTGCATTTCTCGCGGCCCGATCTTTTAAAGCTGATCAACATTCACATGATCATCGAGGACACGCCGGAAGCGCTGCTCGGCATCGCCGCGCTCGGTCATCAGATCGGCTATAACAACATTCTTTCCATGTATGCCGTCGTACTTCTGATGATGCCGCTTTTCCTGTGGATCGGCACTTTCAGCCTGCGCCTGATGCTTGCTGCGTCCGCTCTTCTCTGGCTCATCGTCGGCATTTTCCAGATCGCGCCTTCGAATTTTCCCGGCGACGGGTTCTGGTTCCTGAACCCGCTCTCCTGGCAGTTTCTGTTCGTTATCGGGATCGCCGGCATGCTGCACGTCAAGCGGGGCGGCGAAATCCGCTTCAACTGGATGATGGCGAGCGCGGCCCTCGGGTATCTGGTCGGCGCGCTGATTTGGGTGCGGCTGCCGCTGTGGGGCATGGAAACGGCCTCCGGCCTGCCTACCGTGCTGACCGGCTTCGACAAGACATTCCTTTCGCTGTCGCGGCTCATGCACATTCTGGCGATCGCCTATCTGATCGTGGCGATCCCGGCGCTTTCCAACCTGGCGAAGACCGGGCCCGGACACCCGTTCGCGGTTCTCGGCAAGCATTCGCTGCCGGTCTTCATCGCCGGAACGATCCTCGCCATGATCGCGCAGGTCATGAAGGTCGTCAGCCCGGGCGGGCTCCTCTACGACGCGATCCTGATCTCGACAGGCATCGCGCTGCAGTTCGGCTTCGCCTATTACCTCGAATGGCTGCCGCGGATCGGTTGGGGAGGCAAGAAGCAGCAACCTGTCGCCGCCTTACCGTCTGCTGCCCTCAAGCTGGCGTCATAGAACGGCGTCGACGAGCCGTGCCGTCAAGCTTTCGCCGCGTGCGAGCCTTTCCTCAAGGCATGCTATGGATTTCTGCGTCCTATCTCCTGGTTTGGCGGTTTTCAGCCTGGTGCAAATGAAACCGCTGGCG
Source organism: Mesorhizobium wenxiniae (assembly GCF_002284535.1). Taxonomy (GTDB): domain Bacteria; phylum Pseudomonadota; class Alphaproteobacteria; order Rhizobiales; family Rhizobiaceae; genus Mesorhizobium; species Mesorhizobium wenxiniae. The sequence goes on from NZ_NPKH01000028.1 coordinate 51,117, forward strand.
CAGCACAGCCGATTTGCGTATCACTCCGCCGCCAACGGAAACCGCGCCGATGTTCGAAGACCTCCAGCCTGCCCCAGCCGACAAGATCCTTGCCTTGATCGGCCTCTATCGCGCCGATCCCCGCCCCGGCAAGGTCGACCTCGGCGTCGGCGTCTACAAGGATCGCGATGGCAAGACGCCGGTGATGCGCGCCGTGCGCGAAGCCGAAAAGCGACTGCTGCAGAGCCGGGACACCATGACCTATCTCGGCCTTGCGGGCGATACCGGCTTCAACACAGCGATGTCGGGGCTGGTCTTTGGCCCTGCGGCCGAGTTTTCGCGCATCCGCGCGGCGCAGGCACCCGGCGGCTCCGGCGCGCTGCGGCTGGTGGCCGAACTGCTCAAGAGGACGCGATCCGACGCGACGATCTGGCTGTCGGACCCGACATGGCCGAACCACATGCCGGTGATGCGCGCCGCCGGCTTGGAGATACGCGAATATTCCTACTTCGACGCTGCATCAGGTGCTGTTCGCTTCGCCGACATGATGAGCGCGCTGGCGACCGCCAAGAGCGGCGACGTGGTGCTGCTGCATGGTTGCTGCCACAACCCGACAGGAGCCAATCTGGACACCGCGCAGTGGGCCGAAATAGCCGACCTGGTTATCGAGCGCGGCCTGCTGCCTTTTGTCGACATTGCCTATCAAGGCTTTGGCGAGGGGCTGGACGCGGACGCCACCGGCTTGCGCCTGCTGGCTGAAAAAGTTCCGGAAATGGTCGTTGCTTCGAGTTGCTCCAAGAATTTCGCCGTGTATCGTGACCGTGTCGGCGCGGCCATGATCCTGGCTAAAGACAGCGCGCAGGCGGATGTCGCAATGAGCCAGATGCTGTCGGCGGCGCGCGCTATGTACTCGATGCCGCCGGACCACGGCGCGGCCGCGGTGCGCATCGTGCTTGAAGACGCCACACTGCGCGCCGACTGGGAAGCGGAGCTAGAGGAGATGCGCCTGCGCATGCTGCGGCTTCGTGTGCAGTTCGCCGAAGCGCTGCGGCGGCAGTCCAATTCCGATCGCTTCGATTTCGTCGCCAGCCATCGCGGCATGTTTTCCCGGCTTGGCCTGTCCGAAGCGCAGGTCGAGCGGCTGCGGGCCGAGCACGGTGTCTATATGGTCGGCGACAGCCGCATCAACGTCGCCGGCCTGCCGGAGGACGGCATGGACGCGCCCGCCAAGGCGATCGTCTCAGTGCTCGATTGAGCCGACCGTCGCTGGCAACTGTGGACAATGCGCCCTTGCCGGGTGACAGCATTGGCTGAGGGATCGCTGCACGATAGCGTCGACAGATGAAACCTTCGAACGACATTTCCCGGCTGATCGAGATTATGGCGGCGCTGCGTGCGCCGGAAACCGGCTGCCCGTGGGATATCGAGCAGGATTTCTCAACCATCGCGCCCTACACGATCGAGGAAGCCTACGAGGTGGCGGACGCGATCGCGCGCGGCGACCTGGACGATCTGCGCGACGAGCTCGGCGACCTCCTGCTGCAGGTCGTCTACCATGCGCAGATGGCCGAGGAGGCCGGTGAATTCGCCTTTGACGACGTGGTCCAGACCATTACCACAAAAATGATCCGCCGCCATCCGCATGTCTTCGGCGACGAGAAGGCGCGCAGCGCCGGCATGGCCAAGGGCATGTGGGAGAAGATCAAGACCGAGGAAAAAGCGGAAAAGCGAAACGCCCGCCTCGCCCGCGGGCACGATCCTGAGGATCATGGCAATGGTTTTCTGGACAGCGTACCGGTCGCCCTGCCCGCGTTGACCCGGGCACTCAAGCTGCAGGAGAAGGCGGCCCGCGTCGGCTTCGACTGGAGCGAGGCCACGCCGATCCTCGACAAGATCGAGGAAGAGATCGGCGAGTTGCGCCAGGCCCTTGCCAAGGGCGATACAGCTTCGATCAAGGACGAGTTCGGCGACATGCTGTTTGCCGTCGTCAATCTCGGGCGTCATCTCAAGGTTGATTCCGAAGCGGCGCTCAGCGGGACCAACGAGAAATTCCGGTCGCGGTTCCGCTATGTCGAGCAAGCGCTGGAAGCGTCCGGAGACACGCTGGAAAGGGCGACGCTCGACGAGATGGAGGCGCTTTGGCAGCAAGCCAAAAGCGCGAAGTAACAGAAATTATCCGTTGTTTTTACGATGCAATCTGGTTTCTATCTCTTCGTGTGCGCTTCGCGTCGCTTTGAGCGACACGGTTATACCGCCATCGTCATTGTCGGTGCGCGTGACGACGTCGCCATTGCGGTAGAGCCAGTCGACGAACCCAAGCTGGTCAGGCTTGAGCGTGACGGTCAGCGTTTCCAGTTCGCCTGAAACTCTTGTCTCCATGATCGCCTTCAGCACATCGATGCCCTCGCCGGTGGCGGCCGATATGGCAATCGGCGGCGCCTTGTTGCCGTCGATGCCGTCGGCGAGCAATCGCGCCCGGTTGCCTTCATCGAGCCGGTCGATCTTGTTCCACACTTCGATGACGCGCTTGCTGTCGCCGGCATCGACGCTGAGATCGGCGAGGATGCGCTCGACATCCTCGGCCTGGGCGGCCGTATCGGGGTCCGAAATATCGCGCAGATGGATGACGAGATCGGCCTCGACCACCTCTTCCAGCGTTGCCCGGAAGGCCGCGATCAGATGCGTCGGCAGGTCCGAAATGAAACCGACGGTGTCCGAAAGGATGACCGGCGTGCCGTGCGGCAGTCGCACCCGACGCAGTGTCGGGTCGAGCGTGGCAAACAGCATGTCCTCGGCCAGCACCTCTGCTCCGGTCAGCCTGTTGAACAGCGTCGACTTGCCGGCGTTGGTATAGCCGACGATCGCCACAACCGGGAACGGCACCTTCTTGCGCTTGGCGCGGTGGAGATCGCGGGTCCGCCGCACTGTTTCCAGCTCGTGCTTCAGCTTGTTGATCTTGTCCTGCAGGACACGGCGGTCCGACTCGATCTGCGTTTCGCCAGGACCGCCAAGGAAACCGGCGCCGCCGCGCTGGCGCTCGAGGTGGGTCCAGCTTCGCACGAGCCGGCCCTTCTGATAGTTGAGGTGCGCAAGATCGACCTGCAGCGTACCTTCCTTGGTGCGCGCGCGCTCGCCGAAAATCTCCAGGATCAGCCCGGTGCGATCCAGGACCTTGGCGTTCAATTCTTTTTCCAGATTGCGTTGCTGCACCGGCGTCAACGGATGGTCGACAATAACCAGTTCGGCACGGCCCTCTTTGACGATCTCGGCGAACTCCGCGACCTTGCCGCTGCCGAGCAAGGTCGCAGGCCGCGGATCATTGACGGTCACCACCGCGGTATGGATCGGGTCGAGGTCAATGGCTTGGGCAAGACCAACCGCTTCGTCGTGGCGGGCCTCGGCGGAACGCATCAGGCGCGGACGATTGGTGTCTTCGTCGCCGCGCGGCTGGCGGGTAAGCACCGGCACGATGACCACGGCCCGGGTCGGGCCTTCGGCTTCCGTCCCCGGCTGATATGCTGGTTTTTCGCGAACGCTGCGGTCCGCGTCTTTCTTACGTGCCAATCAGGCGCCCTGGCTTTCCTCGCCATCGAACATCTGAACCGGCTGGCTCGGCATGATCGTGGAAATGGCGTGCTTGTAGACGAGCTGGGAATGGCCGTCTCGACGCAGCAGAACACAGAAATTGTCGAACGAAGTAACCACACCGGTCAGCTTCACGCCGTTGATGAGAAAGATGGTGAGTGGGTTTTTGCTTTTGCGAACTGAATTCAGGAACAGGTCCTGAAGATTTTGCGATCGTTCCGCCATTGTTCTTGTCTTTCGCCGATCCCCTTCGGTTTGCACCTCAATGCGCCAAATTACCCGGCACGTGTCAAGCGCGCAAACACCATCTTGCCGTCAATAACGACAAGCAGAACGAGATATATTGATGTTCATTCCACCTGTGCGGTTATCAGGCTGGACTTTTTTCCGCAACGTCAAAAAAGGCTTGCCGCAAGGAAAGTGTTATCGAGCCCGGATGGCCATTGGCGACGGGAGCGCCGTCGATCGCCACGATCGGCATGGCGATGGTGGTCGCGGAGCTGATGAAAACCTCGCGCGCAGCCTTGGCCTCGGCGACCGAAAAGCCGCGCTCCTCGATCTTCAGGCCGAGCTTGGCGGCCACTTCGAACAGCGTGGTGCGGGTGATGCCGCGCAGGATGCCGTGCTCGGCCGGACGCGTCACCAGCACACCATCCCTGGTGATGATCCAGGCGTTCGACGATCCACCTTCCTTGACGGTGCCGTCGGCATCGACGAACCAGGCTTCCTGGGCGCCGGCTTCCTTGGCCTTCTGCTTGGCGAGCACATTTGGCAGCAGGCCGACCGACTTGATATCGACCCGATCCCAACGATTCTCCGGCACGGTGATAACCTTGATTCCGCTTTCGGCTCTCTTCGCGGCAGCAGCGGGGTCGGCTTTCCTGGCGGTCACCACCAGCGACGGCTTCGTGCCCGCCGCCGGGAAAATAAAGTCACGACTGGCGACGCCACGCGTCACCTGAAGATAGACCAGGCCATCGGTGACATGGTTGCGGCGAACCACCTCACGCATAATAATCGGCAACACGCCCCGCGTGACCGGCCAGTCGATCGACAATTCGGTCAGCGAGCGGTTTAGCCGTCCGAGATGGCGAGGCATATCAACGATGAAGCCGCGCGCTACCTCGCAGACCTCGTAGACGCCATCGGCGAACTGATAACCACGGTCCTCGACATGCACGAAGGCATCGGCGTGAGCGACATAGCGCCCGTTCACATAGGCAATGCGCGGCATGAGGTCACCCTGGAGAAGTCAGCGCATGACCCCGAAAATCGATTTCGATTTTCGGGGTCATGCGCAAAAATCAAAATGCTACAGCGTCCTTTGAGCGTCCCAAAAGACCCGCGGCGCTGCAGCGCTTTCTTATGCGATTCCGCCGGCGCCGTAACCGATAATTGCGTAGGCCATGATGGAAATCAGACGCCCAGCGACTTCAGCTTGCGGTGAAGCGCCGAGCGTTCCATGCCGATGAACTCGGCCGTTTTCGAGATGTTGCCGCCAAAACGATTGATCTGGGCGATCAGATAGTCCTTCTCGAATTGTTCGCGCGCTTCACGCAACGGCAGCGCCATGATGTGCTGATCGGATTGGTTTGGCGTGCGCGGCATGACATCGCCGATCTCGGCAGGCAAAAGATCGGCGGTGATCGGTGCATCGATATCGTCGCCGCGCGCCAGGATCATCAGTCGCTCGACGTTGTTGCGCAACTGGCGGACGTTGCCTGGCCAGTTGTGCGCCTGCAGCACCGCCAGCGCGTCGTCGCCGATGCGCCGCGGCCGGATACCGGCCTGGCGGGCGATCTGTTTCATGAAATTGTCGACAAGATAGGGGATGTCCTCCCGCCGCTCGGCCAATCCCGGCACCATGACCGGAACCACCGCCAGACGGTGATAGAGATCCTCCCGGAAACGACCGTCCGCGATCATCGCCTCCAGGTTCTGCGAGGTCGAAGAAATGATTCGGACATCGACCTTGACCCGTTTGGTGCCTCCTACCCGCTCGAACTGCTGTTCGACCAGCACGCGCAGAATCTTGTTTTGCGTTTCGCGCGGCATGTCGGCCACTTCGTCGATGTAGAGAATGCCGCGATGGGCTTCCTCAAGCGCGCCGACCTTGCGTTCGACACCGTTGGATTCGGTACCGAACAGCTCGACCTCCATGCGTTCGGGCGTGATGTTGGCAGCGCTCAGCGTGACAAATGGTGCGCTCTTGCGCGCCGACAGCGTGTGGATGGCGCGAGCCGCGAGTTCCTTGCCCGACCCGGACGGGCCGATGATCATGACGCGGCTGTTGGTCGGCGCAACGCGCTCGATGGTCTGGCGCAACTGGCTCATCGCCGACGACATGCCGATCAGGTCGAAGGTTTCGCCGCTGCGCAGCTTGAGATCAGAAACCTCGCGTCTGAGTTTCGAGGTTTCAATCGCACGTTCGGCGATGAGAATCAGCCTGTCGGCCTTGAACGGTTTCTCGATAAAGTCATAGGCGCCGCGGCGGATGGCCGAGACCGCCGTCTCGATGTTGCCGTGGCCCGAGATCATCACCACAGGCAAGCTCGGATGCATCGTCTTGATCTCGTCCAGCAACGCCAGTCCGTCCAGACGTGAGCCTTGCAGCCAGATATCAAGGAAAATCAGCCTCGGCGCCCGGTCGGCTACCGCCGCCAGGGCGCTGTCGGCATCGAATGCCGTGCGGGTTTCGTGACCTTCGTCGCTTAGGATACCGGCGACGAGTTCACGGATGTCTTCCTCGTCATCGACGATGAGAATGTCAGACGCCATTACCGACCTTTTCAGTTTCTCTTTCGTTTTCCGTCTTGCCTTCGCCGCGCGACGGCACGGTGGCGGCGAGCGGCAGAATGATGCTGATCATCGCGCCTCGCCCGTCGTGGAAATCCGCCGGCGCGTCATGCAGTTCGAGCCGGCCGCCATGGTCCTCCACTATCTTCTTGACGATAGCGAGGCCGAGCCCCGTGCCTTTCTCGCGTGTCGTCATGTAAGGCTCGAGCAATCGCTGGCGATTCTCGCGCGGCAAGCCCTTGCCGTTGTCGATGACATCGATGCGAATCGCACCATTCTGGCGCCCGGCTTGAATCCGGATTATGCCGTGCGAGCGGTCCTTTTGATCAAGTCCGTCAATCGCCTCGGCCGCGTTCTTGATAACATTGCCAAAAGCCTGCGCCATCAGGCGGCTGTCGAACGTGCCTTTGAGCGGCTCGTTGCCGAACACGCGCTCGAAGGTGATATCGGATCGGCTCACTTCGACGAGGAACGAGGCTTCGCGCAACGATTCGCGCAAATCGAGGGCCTTCATTTCGGGCTTGGGCATGCGTGCGAAAGCGGAGAACTCGTCGACCATCCGGCCGATGTCCTCTACTTGCCTGATGATCGTATCGGTGCACTGATCGAAAACCTCGCGGTCTTCGGTGATGACCTTGCCGTAGCGGCGCTTGATGCGCTCGGCGGAAAGCTGGATAGGTGTCAGCGGGTTCTTGATCTCGTGGGCGATGCGCCGCGCCACATCCGCCCAGGCCGAGGAACGCTGCGCCTGGACCAGATCGGTGATGTCATCGACGGTTACGACATAGGACTTCTCCTCCGAACCGTCGTCGCCGGCCTCGACCGTGATCTGCACGTTGAAGGTCCGCTCCGTTCCGGCGCGATAGAAGGTCACCTGCTCGCGGTGGACAGGCTTGCCCGACTTACGGCCGATCTCGAATACGCGGCCGACATGCGGCAGCACGGCGGAGAGGTTTTGCCCGAGTGCGGCGGTAGCAGATATGGCCAGCATCGTTTCAGCCGACCGGTTGACGATGGTGACGATGCCATATGGATCGACGCCGATGACGCCGGCGGTGACACCGGCAAGCACGGCTTCCGAAAAACGCCGCCGCTCGTCGATCAAATCCTTGGCGGACAGTATCTCGTTACGCTGCGATTTCAGTTCCAGCAGCATCTTGTTGAAGGTGTCGCCGAGCGAGGCGACGTCGCCGTCGGAGGGCCGAACCGGCACGGCAACGTCGAGATTGCCGGTCGCGACCTCGTCGGCCGCGCCGATGAGCTGGCGTATCGGCCGCACCAGGCGGTCTGCCACGGCGATTCCGGTCCAGATGGCGGACAGAATGATGATCAGCGTCAGCGACAGGTAGGGAAGTGCGAACGCCACCTGCGAAGTGCGGCGATTGTCTTCCAGACCGCGATATTCGTCGGTGTTGGATCTGACAATCTGCCGCGCCTTGATCACCTCGGGATCGACGAGCCGGATGGTGTAGAGATAGAGCCCTTCGATCTCGCGCAGTTTGACGATGGCGCCCATGATGTTGCGCGTCTTCGGCTCGATCAGCACCGGCCTGCCGTCGGCGGCACTGCTCATGGCGCCTTCCGGCGGCTCCGGCATGGCAAAATCGGCGTCGGTCTTGGCGCTCATGACGAACGAACCGTCGGGCCTGACCAGTGCGGCATGGGCCAGCGAGCGTCCGACGGCTTCCTTGTTCATGAGATCGAGGAAGCCGGTTCGATCGAGGCCGTAGAGTGCACGGGAGGCGTCGAGATCGTAAGCCATCGACAGGGTCGTTCCCTGGAGATTGCGCGCATTCTCCTGCACATAGGCATCGGCGATCGACAGCGACGAATTGACGATCGTCTTGGTACGGATCTCGAACCAGCGATCAAGACCGATATCGAGTGTGATCGAGGCGATAATGGCCACCATGATGGCGGGAATCGCGGCGACCAGCGCGAACATCGCCACGATCCGTACATGCAGCCGCGATGCCGCCTTGCCGCGCCGGCGCGCCATCACGATACGATGCACTTCGCGGCCGACCAGCGCGATCAGAAACAGGATGAACGCCGCATTGAGCGCGATAAGCGCCAGCGTTGTCCTCTCGTCCGGCGTGATCGGCGTGGCGCCGACGAGGATGGCGAAGGAGATCGCCGCCGTAACCAGCGCACCGGCAATTGCCACTACGCCGGGCAGCGCAAGCAGCCGGCGCCCGTCCCGTGTGCCAGGTTCGCTGAAAAGCGCTTCGCTCGGTGTCGGTGCCTGTGGAGCCATGTCGCCGTCTAGAGCCAGTGATTGCGTCGGATGTATGCAACGCATTGTGGCGATTATGCAACAAGTGTGACCTGGACGGAAATGTTTCGGCGATCGATCCCCCGAAAAGCTTCGCTCTGTCGCACCGGCCCGAAAACGGATTCGATTTTTCGGAAAGCACGATGCGCAAAGCTCAAAGTGTTAGAGAGAACTTTGTACGTCCGAACGGACGCACGTCGCTCTAAGCCTGCCTGGTCGATTTGTAGACGTTGACGCCGAGTTCGCGAATTTTCTTGCGCAGCGTGTTGCGGTTGAGGCCCAGGAGTTCCGCAGCCTTGATCTGGTTGCCGCGGGTTGCCGTCATCGAGGCCAGCACCAGCGGATATTCGACCTCGGAGAGAATGCGCTGATAGAGGCCGGCGGGCGGCAAATCGCCTGCGAAGGAAGCAAAATAGCGCTGCAGGAAATGTTCTACCGCCTGGCCGATGGAGAGATCGTCGGGAATGAGGTTGCCGCCACCGGGAACGACCGGCCTCTCGCCGGTCTTCAGTTCCGCCTCGATGATTTCGGCGGAAATCTCATCCTGCGAATAGAGTGCGGCAAGCCTGCGGACAAGATTTTCGAGCTCGCGCACGTTGCCTGGCCACGGATAGCGCTTCATCAGCTCGATGCCGCCGGTGGAGATCCGCTTGGTCTGCAGCCCTTCGCTGGCGCCGAGCTTGAAGAAGTGCCGGACGAGATCCGGAACGTCCTCGGACCGCTCGCGCAGCGCCGGCAGCCTTAGCGGCACGACATTCAGGCGATAGAACAGATCCTCGCGGAAAAGTCCCTGATTGATCAGCGTGCGCAGATCCTTGTTGGTGGCGGCGACGATGCGGACGTCGGTTTTGATCGGCGTACGGCCGCCGACAGTGGTGTACTCGCCCTGCTGCAGGACACGCAGCAGGCGCGTCTGCGCTTCCATCGGCATGTCGCCGATCTCATCGAGGAAGAGCGTGCCGCCTTCGGCCTGCTCGAAACGGCCGGTGGAGCGGTTCTGCGCACCTGTGAAGGCGCCTTTCTCATGCCCGAACAGTTCCGATTCGATCAGGTCGCGCGGGATCGCCGCCATGTTGATCGCGACGAAGGGGCCGCCACGACGGCGGCCATATTCGTGCAGCGCGCGCGCCACCAGTTCCTTGCCGGTGCCCGATTCGCCTGAAATCATCACCGTTAGGTCGGTCTGCATCATACGCGCCAGCATGCGGTAGATGTCCTGCATGGCGGCCGAGCGGCCGACCAGCGGCATCGTTTCCGGTGGCTCGTCGGCCCGTGCATCGATCTTCGGCCGTCGGGGCTCGGAAAGCGCCCGGTTGACGATGTTGAGAAGCTCGGTCAGGTCGAACGGTTTCGGCAGATATTCGTAGGCGCCGGTTTCGGAGGCACGAATCGCGGTCATGAACGTGTTCTGGGCGCTCATGACGATGACGGGCAGTTCCGGTCGCGCCTTCTTGATGCGCGGCAGCATGTCGAAAGCGTTCTCGTCCGGCATGACCACGTCGGTGATGACGAGATCGCCCTCGCCGGCCGCCACCCAGCGCCATAGCGTCGAGGCGTTGGACGTCACGCGCACCTCGTGGCCGACGCGCGAAAGCGCCTGATTGAGGACCGTGCGGATCGCCGCATCGTCATCGGCGACGAGAATATTGCCGCGAACCATCATTTGCGGTCTCCTTCGCCATCATCGTCTGTGCCGAACGGCGTTTCTTTCCAGGCTGGCATCAGGATGCGGAAGGTGGTTGCGCGCGGCGTCGAATCGCATTCGATGATGCCGCCATGCTCGCCGACGATTTTCGCGACCAGCGCCAGACCAAGCCCCGACCCGTTCGGCTTGGTGGTGATGAAGGGATCGAACAGGATCGGCAGGATATCTTCGGAAACGCCAGAACCGTTGTCGCGCACGCAGAATTCCAGCGGCAGCGACACGCGGCCCTGCGTTCCGGGAACGGAAACACGGATGCCCGGCCGGAATGCGGTTGACAGGGTGATCTCGCCTTGCGGATCGCCGCCAATGGCCTCGGCCGCATTCTTGACCAGGTTGAGGAACACTTGGATGAGCTGGTCGCGGTTGGCGAAAACAGGAGGCAATGATGGATCATAATCCTCCAATATCTTGATCCGCTTGGCAAAACCGTTCTTGGCAATCGCCTTCACATGGTCGAGCACGACATGGATGTTGACCGGATAGCGATCGATGGGCCGCTCGTCGGAAAACACCTCCATGCGATCGACCAGCGAGACGATGCGGTCGGTCTCGTCGGTGATCAGCCGGGTCAGCGCGCGATCCTCGTCGGAAGCCGACAGTTCGAGCAGCTGGGCAGCACCCCGGATGCCGGATAGCGGGTTCTTGATCTCGTGGGCGAGCATCGCGGCAAGGCCGGTTACCGAGCGTGCCGCACCGCGGTGCGTCATCTGCCGGTCGATCTTGTCGGCCATCGATCGCTCCTGGAACATCACCACGACGGAGCCCGGGAATTCCGACACCGGCGCGACATAGAGATCTACGACCTTCTCGATGCCGAGGCGCGGCGACGATACGTCGACCCGGTATTCGTTGACGGGTGCCCGGCGCTCGCGCACCTGGTCGACAAGCGTCAGCAGCGGACTGCCGAAGGGAATGAGCTTGGGTAGTGTATTGCGGGCGAGCATGGTCGCGCTCGAGCGGAAGAAATCCTCGGCATCGGCATTGGCGAAGGTGATGAACCCGTCCGCATCGACCATGATCACTGGGCGGCGGATGGTGTTGAGCACAATGTGGGCGGCGTCCGCCATATCCATGCTCTGTGCAACGGTGGCGTTCATGCTGCGCTCCGCAGGTTCATCGCCTCGGCAGCGCGTGAAAACACCTCGCGTAACGCGGCAACGACGCGGACGGGCTCGAAGGAGGTGAGGATCGCCTTTCGCTGCTCATCAACGACGCCAACAGCGTGGCGGTCGAGATACCAGCCAAGATGCTTGCGCGCCTGGCGCACGCCGCTTTCGATGCCGTAGAGCGTTAGCATGTCCTCGTAGTGGGCAACGATGTAGTCGGCCAGCGCTTGCGGACTTTCGGGCACGCCGGGCGCCGCATCTTTTGCCGCGGCTGCCGCGATGCTGCCTGCCGTCCAGGGCGCGCCATAATGCGCGCGGCCGATCATCACCGCGTCGGCGCCCGACTGGTCGAGGATCATTGCCGCCTCCGCCGGCGATGCGACATCGCCATTGGCAACGACCGGGATCGACACGGCCTGTTTTGTTCGTGCGATGGCGCGCCAGTCGGCCTTGCCCTGGTAGAACTGGCAGCGCGTGCGGCCATGCACCGTCACCATCTGGATGCCCGCCTGCTCGGCGCGGCGCGCCAGCAGCGGCGCGTTGAGCGCGCTTTCGTCCCAGCCGAGCCGCATTTTTACCGTGACCGGCACCTCGACGGCGCCGACCACCGCCTCAATCAACGACAAAGCGTGATCGAGATCGCGCATCAGCGCCGAACCGGCATAGCCGCCCGTCACCTTCTTGGCCGGGCAGCCCATGTTGATGTCGATGATGTCGGCGCCCTCGCCCGCGGCGATTCGAGCGCCCTCGGCCATATGCGCCGCCTCATGGCCGGCAAGCTGGACCATGTGCACAGGCAGCCCGGAATGGCGGATGCGAAGGCCACAACCGGCCCTGCCCCTGGCAAGCTCGGCGCTCGCCACCATCTCCGACACGACCAATCCGGCGCCATGCGCATACGCACGCTGCCGGAACGGCTCATCGGTTATGCCCGACATCGGCGCGAGAAAAGCGCGATTGCGGATTCTCACACTACCCACGTCCAGCGGCGAAGCCAATTTGGTGAGGTCAAACATGCACAAAAACCAAGCATCTTTAGTTGCTGCACAATCTCTAGCCAGGATGGCAGCAATGTGCAACGCGCAATGACGTCACATTAAGGCGCATTTGGGAAAATGTTGGCCTTCGGCCCATACCCGCGCCCTGAGCGGCGTACGTCTTTAGGAAAGGACCCTTCGGCCTTTGCATCTGCGCATGATCTCTTCCGAAAAGCGATTCCACTTTTCGGGATCATGCGCTAAGCGTCTCGGCATGACAGATGCAAGCGAAATGCCAGCTTTGGCTACGGACTCTAGGGTTGCCGTGGTTATCGTCGCCGCCGGCCGCGGCGCGCGCGCCGGTCAGGCCGACGGCCCGAAGCAATACCAGAGGATCGGTGGCCATGCCGTTATCGCGCGCACATTGGATATTTTTTTGGCGCATCCGAGAATCGGTCCTGTCGTCGTCGCCATCCACGCCGACGACAGCGCGCTTTTTCGCAGCGCCGCCGGAGCCAACGCCGATCGAGTCATCACGGTGACCGGTGGCGCGTCCAGGCAGGACTCCGTCCGGCTCGGGCTGCTTGCGCTTAGAGGCCATGCACCGAGCCAGGTTCTGGTCCATGATGCCGTTCGCCCGTTCGTCGACGCCGAATTGATAGACCGTATCATCGCCGCTATCGGCGAGCGCCAGGGAGCGCTGCCTGCCTTACCCGTCGCCGACACGCTGAAACGTGAGTCGGCCGCCGGCATGATCGGCGAGACGGTTTCCAGGAACGGGCTTCATGCCGCCCAGACGCCGCAAGGCTTCCCGTTCTGGCCGATCCTGGCCGCCCACGAAAAGGCCCATCGCTTGGGCAAGACGGACTTCACCGACGATGCCGCGATTGCCGAATGGGCGCATATTCCGGTGAAAATCGTTCCGGGCTCGCCGGACAATGTCAAGCTCACCTGGGCAAGGGATATTTCGATGGCGGATCAGCGGCTTTCCGGCGAGCGGCTGCGTTTTCCGGACATCCGCACCGGCAATGGCTACGACGTCCATGCCTTCGAGCCCGGTGACCATGTCGTCCTGTGCGGCGTCTCCATCCCGCACGACAAGAAACTGGCCGGCCATTCGGACGCCGATGTCGGCCTGCACGCCTTGACCGACGCGCTGCTCGCCACCTGCGGCGCCGGCGACATCGGCACGCATTTCCCGCCGTCGGATCCGCAGTGGAAAGGCGTGGCCTCGCGGATCTTCGTCGAACATGCGGCAAGACTGGTGCGTGCGCGCGGCGGGCGCATCGCCAATGCCGACATCACGCTGATCTGCGAGGCGCCCCGGGTCGGCCCACATCGCGAAGCAATGACCGAAACCCTTTCGGAAATGCTGGCAATTTCCCGGGACCGTATTTCTATCAAGGCAACAACCAACGAAAAGCTCGGCTTTGTCGGACGCGAGGAAGGCATAGCGGCTATCGCGACCGCCAGCGTCGTGTTTCAGGGGGATGTCCCCGAATGAGCAACAGCGATCTCGCAGATGCCCTGCTTCAGGCCTGCCGACAGCGTGGCATCATGCTGGCGACGGCCGAAAGCTGCACAGGCGGCATGATCATCGCCGCCCTTACCGACATCGCCGGCTCTTCCACGGTGGTCGACCGGGGTTTCATCACCTATTCCAACCAGGCCAAAACTGAGATGCTCGGCGTTTCCGCCGCCATGCTTGAGACGCAGGGCGCGGTTTCGCGGGAAACCGCAGTCGAGATGGCGGCCGGCGCGTTGGCGCATTCGGGCGCCGGACTCACCCTTGCCGTTACCGGCATTGCCGGTCCGGGCGGCGGCTCGGCGGAAAAGCCCGTCGGCCTGGTCTGGTTCGGTATCGCCTTGACTGGCCGGCCGGTCGTCAGCGAATGTCAGTTGTTCGCCGACAAAGGCCGCGATTTCATCCGCCGGGAGACGGTCAGGCATGCGCTTGAACTGGGCTTGCGCGCACTCGCTGCGGATCAGGCTGCCGGCGTTGCGCCATAGATGACGTCGGCGCGCTTCTCGAACGCCTCGGAAAACATGCGGAAGGCGCGATCGAACATCGCTCCCATCACCGCACCCAGAATACGGCTCTTGAATTCGTAGTCGATGAAGAAGCAGACATTGCAACCGCCGTCGGCCGGCTCGAAACGCCAGGCGTTGCTCAGATATTTGAATGGACCGTCGATGTATTTGACGTCGATGGCCTTCTCGCCAGGTTTTAGCAGCACCTGCGTGGTGAAAGTCTCGCGGATCGCCTTGTAGCCGATGCTCATGTCGGCGACGAGCAGGGTGCGTCCGTCGCGTTCCTTGCGCGAGCGAACCGTCAGCGCCTCGCAAAGCGGCAGGAATTGCGGATAGGATTCGACATCGGCGACCAGAGCGAACATCTGTTCCGGCGTATGCGCAACGCGGCGGTGGGCTTCGAATTGTGGCATGAAACCAGTGTGTTAGGCGGACTTCCTGAGAAACGCTTCCCGTGCCGCGCGCAGCTTGGCGAAATCGTCGCCGGCGTGATGCGACGAACGCGTTAGCGGGCTCGATGCCACCAGCAGGAAGCCCTTGGTCTTGCCGATCGTCTCGAAGGACTTGAATTCCTCCGGCGTGACGAAACGGATCACAGGGTGGTGTTTCTTCGACGGCTGCAGATACTGGCCGATGGTCATGAAGTCGACATTGGCCGAACGCAGATCATCCATCAACTGCAGGATCTCGTTCCGCTCCTCGCCGAGGCCAACCATGATGCCGGATTTGGTGAAGATCGACGGGTCGAGTTCCTTGACCCGCTGCAGGAGCCTGATCGAATGAAAATAGCGGGCGCCGGGCCGGACCGTCAGATAGTTCGACGGTACGGTCTCCAGATTGTGGTTGAACACGTCCGGCTTCGCCGCCACCACGATCTCCAGCGCACCTTCCTTGCGCAGGAAGTCGGGCGTCAGGATTTCGATCGTCGTCGAAGGCGTTGCCGCCCTGATGGCGCGGATGACCTCGGCAAAGTGCTGAGCTCCGCCATCGGCGAGATCGTCGCGGTCGACTGAGGTGATGACGACATGGCTCAGACCCATTTGCTTGACCGCATGGGCGATGCGCGCCGGTTCATCGGGATCGAGCGCTGTCGGAATGCCGGTGGCGACGTTGCAGAAGGCACAGGCGCGCGTGCAGATCTCACCCATGATCATGAAGGTGGCGTGCTTCTTTTCCCAGCACTCACCGATATTGGGGCAACCGGCCTCTTCGCACACCGTCACCAGTCTGTGCGACTTCACGATTTCGCGCGTCTCGGCATAGCCTTTTGACATCGGCGCCTTGACGCGGATCCAGTCGGGCTTGCGCAGCACATCCTGGTCAGGCTTGTGCGCCTTTTCAGGATGCCTCAGGCGCGGCGCATTGGCGATCGTGTCGAGGACGGTGACCATCAGAAATCCAGTTCATTCGCGATTGCCTTCCGGCGGTCGCTTTCACAAGTCATCTAGGACTTTTCGCTGCAAAGAAAAAGGCCGCGGCGGCGCATGCCGCCACAGCCGTTTTCGCATGGCAAGAGTTCAGCAGCTAACGGCGCACCATGCGCCCTACCCAGATCAGCAGGCAGGCGCCGATGAAACCGGTGATCAGATAAGCGATCCAGCCAGCCCCGAAGACCCCGATGTTGAGCGCCTGCAGGATGGCATTCAGCACGATCGCGCCGACGATGCCAAGAATGATGTTCATCAAGATGCCCATGTTGCTTTTCATGAACATCTCGGCAAGCCACCCTGCCAAACCGCCGATGATGATGGCTGCGATCCAGCCCACGCCATTCACGTCCATATGCCCTCTCCTTGTGTGATGAATGCATCCGGAAACGAATTACCTTACCGTTGAGTTCCTTGGCTTTCACGTGTCGAGTCTCACTCGGCCAATTTATCACGCGTTCAGCGCGCGGCCATAGGCGTCGAGGACGCTTTCCTTCATCATCTCCGACAGCGTCGGATGCGGGAAGATGGTGTGCATCAGTTCTTCCTCGGTGGTCTCCAGGTTCATCGCCACGACAAAGCCCTGGATCAGCTCGGTCACTTCGGCGCCGACCATATGAGCACCGAGCAACTGGCCGGTCTTCTTGTCGAAGATGGTCTTGACGAAACCCTGGTCTTCGCCGAGCGCGATGGCTTTGCCGTTGGCGGCGAACTGAAAGCGGCCGACGCGGATGTCCTTGCCCTCCGCCTTCGCTTTCGCTTCGGTCAAGCCGACGGAGGCAACCTGCGGGTTGCAATAGGTGCAGCCCGGAATCTTCAGCTTGTCAGTGGCATGCACGCCGGGGAAATTGGCGATCTTCTCCACGCACACCACGCCTTCATGTTCGGCCTTGTGCGCGAGCATAGGCGGGCCGGCAACGTCGCCGATGGCATAGATTCCGGGCACATTGGTGTTGCCGTACCCGTCGACGACGACGCAGCCGCGTTCCGTCTTCACGCCGAGCGCTTCGAGGCCGAGATTCTCGATATTGCCCTGCACTCCGACGGCCGAGATCATCCGGTCGGCGGTGATCTTCTCAACCTTGCCGTCCTTCATCTCGACATGCGCGGTGACCGAGTTCGCACCCTTCTCGACCTTGGTCACCTTGGCCTCGAGGATGATCTTCATGCCTTGCTTCTCGAACTGCTTTTGCGCGAATTTCGAGACCTCGGCGTCCTCGACCGGCATTACCGCCGGCAACAACTCGACCACAGTCACCTCCGCGCCCATGGTGCGGTAGAATGAGGCGAACTCGATGCCGATTGCGCCCGAACCCATCACCAGCAGCGATTTAGGCATCTCCTTCGGGACCATCGCTTCGAAATAGGTCCAGATCAGCTTGCCGTCGGGCTCGATGCCGGGCAGCGCCCGCGGCCTGGCGCCGGTCGCCAGGATTATGTGCTTGGCGGTATAAGTGCCCTCACCCTTGAGGCCCTTGGGCGCCGGCGGCTGCGGCTCCATCGGCTTCTTCGACGAGTTCGACACGACGATCTCGCCCGGTTTATCGCCGGAAGCCGCCTTGGAGAGCCTGGCTTCGCCCCAGATGACGTCGACCTTATTCTTCTTCATCAGGAAGGCGACGCCGCCGTTGAGCCGCAGCGAGACCTTTCGCGAGCGGTCGACCACGGCAGCGGTATCGACGCTGACCTTGCCGTCGATCTTCAAGCCGTAGTCCTTCAGATGATCGGAATAGTGCATGATCTCGGCCGAACGCAGCAGCGCCTTGGTCGGGATGCAGCCCCAGTTGAGGCAGATGCCGCCGAGATGCTCACGCTCGACGATCGCCGTCTTGAAGCCAAGTTGGGCGGAACGCACCGCCGTGACGTAGCCGCCGGGGCCGGAGCCGATGATGATGACGTCGTAGTTCTCAGCCATTTTGTGGTCCTTATTGAAGCGAGGCTTCACCGAAAGAAGGCTTCGGGATCGAAATTGGCTCGCACCTCAGTATTGGAGGCGCGAAAGCTTGCTCGTGCATCAGTATCGAAAGGGAATCGGATACCCAGAGCCCCAGAAATGCGTAACCTGCAAGAAGCCGACTTCGACGGCCTTGCCAATGCACAGCCAACCAGAGGCCATGATCAGACTTGCATCGACTATCATGTCGCTAACATCACGCGCACCAGCGGTGCCACGCCTCGCCAATGTTGCGCGTGTTTTCCGCATCAAGATGGACGCCGTCGAGCGGCGTGGTCGTTGCCACCGTGCCGGCATCGAAAAAGCCGCAGCCGGCCTCGTCGGCAAGGGCGGAATATTGCGGCGCCAGCCGCTTCGAAGCTTCGTCGCCGCCGGCGAACATTTCCTTGAACTCAGCGTTGTCGGTACGGCTGACCGGGGGCGGCGCGACGAGCAGGATCTGCGGCGCCGGCCAGTCGAACGGGTAGTCGTGGCCGCGCACGATAGCGATCAGGCGCTGGATGCCTTGCTTGGCCGCCACCGGATTGCCGTGGATCCACGGCTTCATGTCGTTGGAGCCGAGCATGATGACGATCAGGTCGAGCGGCGCATGTGTCATCAGCACCGTCGGCAGCACTCTAGCGCCGTTACGGTCGGCGCCGGCCAGATGGTCGTCGAAAGCCGTTGTGCGGCCGTTCAAGCCTTCGGCAATGACCTGGATATCGCCTCCCAACGTCGCCTGCAGCACACTCGGCCAGCGGTCCTTGAGCGGGTGGCGATCCAGACTTGCCGCATCATAGCCCCAGGTCAGCGAGTCGCCGTAGCAAAGGACTGTTTTCATGCGTTTGCCCCCTCCTGCTGAAATCTGCCCGCGCGCGCCTCACCCGCCAGCGCACCAACAGCCATTGCACATGATCGTTGCGACGCCGGAAGGGCTGAAGGCAACAAGGCTGGTGAAGAATTTCTGCACCGCCTTCTTCCTTCTAGACCAGCATGCCCATCGGATTTTCGATCATGCGCTTGAAGGCGACGAGCAGTTCGGCGCCGAGCGCGCCGTCGACGGCGCGGTGATCGGTCGACAGCGTCACCGACATGATTGCCGCGATCTTGATCTCACCGTTCTTGACCACCGCGCGCTCCTCGCCGGCGCCGACCGCCAGGATCGTCGCATGCGGCGGGTTGATGACGGCGGCAAAGTCCTTGATGCCGAACATGCCGAGATTGGACACCGCCGTGGTGCCGCCCTGGTATTCCTCCGGTTTCAGCTTGCGGCTGCGGGCACGGCTGGCGAGATCCTTCATCTCGTTGGAGATGACCGACAGCGTTTTTTCATCGGCGCGCCGGATGATCGGCGTGATCAGCCCGCCAGGGATCGACACGGCGACACCGACATCGGCATGCTTGTGCTTGACCATGGCGCTCTCGGTCCATGACGCGTTGGCATCCGGCACCGCCATCAGCGCCATTGCCATCGCTTTGATGACCATGTCGTTGACCGATAGCTTGTAGGCCGGCGCCTCCCCCTTGTCGGTCTTCTTCATCGGGGCGGCCGCGTTGATCTGCGTGCGCAGGGCCAGAAGCGCGTCGAGCTCGCAGTCGAGCGTCAGGTAGAAATGCGGAATGGTGGTCGTGGCCTCGACCAGCCGGCGCGCAATGGTCTTGCGAATGTTGTCGTGCGGAACAAGCTCGTAGGAGCCTTCGGCAAACAGTTTTAGCACTTGGTCGTCCGACATTGGCTTGGCTGCCACTGCAGATGCCGGAGCGCCGGCAGGTTCCGCTTTCGCAGCCGGTGCCGCCTTGACGCCGCCGCTGGAAATCGCTGCGTCGACATCGGCCTTGACCACGCGGCCATGCGGGCCGGAGCCGGTGACCGCCGAGACATCGACACCGGCTTCCCGGGCGATGCGGCGGGCGAGCGGCGAGGCGAAGACACGCTCACCGCTTGCATGGCCGTTGGCGACCGGAGCCGCTTCCGCCTTGGGGGCAGGTGTGGCGGCAGGTTGCGGCTTCGACGCTTCGGGCTTTGGTGTTTCGGCTTTGGGGGCATCCGCTTTCGGAGCCTCGGCCTTTGCCGGCGCAGCGCCGTCACCGCTCTTCGCGGCAGCCGGCGCATCTTCGCCCTCAGCCGCGAGCACGGCGATCAGCGCGTTGACCTTGACGCCTTCGGTGCCGGCCGGAACCACCAGCTTGGCCACCGTGCCCTCATCGACGGCTTCAACTTCCATCGTCGCCTTGTCGGTCTCGATCTCGGCTATCACGTCGCCTGGCGAAACCTTGTCGCCCTCCTTGATCAGCCACTTGGCAAGATTGCCCTCTTCCATCGTGGGCGACAGGGCCGGCATGGTGATGTTGATCGGCATGTTTTCCTCCCGCCCTGCTCAGCGATATGTGACGGCTTTGACCGCCTCGACGACCTCGCCGACATTGGGCAGCGCCAGCTTTTCGAGGTTTGCCGCATAGGGCATCGGCACGTCTTTGCCGGCAATGGTGATGACCGGCGCGTCGAGGAAATCGAAGGCGCGCTGCGAGACTTGGTTGGCGATATGGTCGCCGACCGAGTTCTGCGGAAACCCTTCTTCCACCACCACCAGCCGGTTGGTCTTCCTGACCGAGGCGATGATGGTGTCGAAATCGAGCGGCCGGATGGTCCTGAGGTCGATGATCTCGGCATCGACGCCCATGCCGCGCAATTCGGCCTCGGCCTTGATCGCATAGGTCATGCCGATGCCGAAGGAGACGATGGTGACGTCCTTGCCCGGTTTGTGGATGCGCGCCTTGCCGATCGGCAGCACGAAATCGTCCATCTTCGGCACGTCGAACGACTGGCCGTAAAGGATTTCGTTCTCGAGGAAGATGGTCGGGTTCGGGTCGCGGATCGCGGCCTTAAGCAACCCCTTGGCGTCGGCGGCGGTGTAAGGCATCACCACTTTCAGGCCGGGAATGTGGCTGTACCAGGCGGCATAGCACTGCGAATGCTGGGCGGCGACACGAGCAGCCGCGCCGTTCGGCCCGCGGAAGACGATGGGCGCGCCCATCTGGCCGCCGGACATATAGAGCGTCTTGGCGGCGGAATTGATGATTTGGTCGATCGCCTGCATAGCGAAGTTGAAGGTCATGAACTCGACGATCGGTTTCAGGCCGGCCATCGCCGCGCCGACGCCGACGCCGGCAAAACCGTGCTCGGTGATCGGCGTGTCGACGACGCGCCGCGGCCCGAATTCCTGCAGTAGCCCTTGCGTGATCTTGTAAGCGCCCTGGTACTCGGCGACCTCCTCGCCCATCACGAAGACGTCGCCGTCTCGACGCATCTCCTCGGCCATCGCGTCACGCAGCGCCTCGCGCACAGTGGTCGAGACCATTGCCGTGCCGGCCGGGATGTCAGGATCGGCGGCGGCCTTCATGGCGGGGGCAGCGGGAACGGACGCCTTCGGCGCCTCGCCGGCATCCTGCGGCGCGGACTTCGAGCCTTCCTCGGCTGCGTCGTTGCGCTGCCCGCCGTCTGAAATCGCATCCTGGGTGGAAGCCGGTGCAGCCTTGGCATCCTTGCCGATATCGGCGGCGCTCTCGCCGTCCTGCAGCAGCACCGCTATCGGCGTGTTGACCTTCACGCCTTCGGTGCCCTCGGCGACCAGGATCTTGCCGAGCGTGCCTTCGTCGACCGCTTCGACTTCCATCGTCGCCTTGTCGGTCTCGATCTCGGCAATGACGTCACCGGCGGCGACCTTGTCGCCCTCGTTCTTCAACCATTTGGAAACATTGCCCTCTTCCATGGTCGGCGAGAGTGCGGGCATGAGAATTTCGATCGGCATGTCCTTGCCCTCTCGTTACAATACGATGTCGGTCCAGAGCTCGGACGGATCCGGCTCTGCGTCGTTCTGGGCAAATTCGGCGGCGTCGGCGACAATGTCGCGGACCTCCTTGTCGACGGCCTTGAGCTCGTCCTCATCAGCCCACTTCTTGTCGAGCAGGCGCGCCTTGACCTGCTCGATCGGGTCACGCTCGGAGCGCATCTTCTGCACTTCTTCCTTGGAGCGGTACTTTGCCGGATCGGACATCGAGTGGCCGCGATAGCGGTAGGTCTGCATTTCGAGAATCAGCGGCCCCTTGCCGGCGCGGCACCATTCAGTTGCGAGATCGCCGGCTGCCTTGACCGCGCGGACGTCCATGCCGTCGACCTGGATACCGGGGATCTTGAAGGAGGCGCCGCGCTGCGAAAAATCCGTCTCGGCCGACGAACGCGATACCGAGGTGCCCATGGCATAGCGGTTGTTCTCGATGATGTAGATCACCGGCAGCTTCCACAGCGAGGCCATGTTGAAGCTTTCATAGACCTGGCCCTGGTTGGCGGCGCCGTCGCCGAAATATGTCAGCGTTACATTGTTGTTGCCTCGATAGCGATTGGCGAAGGCGAGGCCGGTGCCGAGCGAAACCTGCGCGCCGACAATGCCGTGGCCGCCGTAAAAATGCTTTTCCTTGGAGAACATGTGCATGGAGCCGCCCTTGCCCCTGGACAAGCCGCCGCGGCGGCCGGTCAACTCGGCCATGACGCCGCGCGGCGACAGTTCCATAGCCAGCATGTGACCATGGTCGCGGTAGGCGGTGATCATCTGATCGCCATCGACCAGCGCCATCTTCATGCCGGTGACAACTGCTTCCTGGCCGATATAGAGATGGCAGAAGCCGCCGATGAAGCCCATGCCGTAGAGCTGGCCGGCCTTTTCCTCGAAGCGGCGGATAAGCAGCATGCGCCGGTAGGCGTCAAGCTCCTCGTCTTTGGTGAAGTCGACAGGTTTGGGGGCCGAAACCCCCGCCGATTTGCCGTCGGATCTGGATTTGGATTTGGCAGGCGCTTTTCTGGCGGCGGTGGCCATGCATCACTCCCTGTTGGCGTCTCTTGCGGACACTGAGGGAGATCAGTTCTCCCCACCGATTTGGGGAGGCTAACACGCGGGAACGCGTTTCGCCATGCTGAAAAATGCATGGCTGACATGCATCTAAGCGATTAAAATCATTGAAAATATCGTCGATTAACTTGAATTTGGTTATCTTGCCGTAGCTGGCATCATGATGGTGATTTCGTCGACATGGGACATATTGAGCGCCTTGCGCGCCTGCTCGTCGAGCATGTCCTTCTCCAGCGTGCCCTGATGCATCAGCTGAACGCGCCGCTGCAGGTCGACCCGGCGCGCCTTGACGGCATCGAGCTCACTTTGCAGATCGACGGCTTCGGCTTCCAACCGATACTTGGAATAGACGCCGAATTCGCCATGATAGGCGTGGAATCCGAAATAGGCCAGGAATGCCACGCAGAGCGAGGGAATGATCAGCCGACCGGTGTTTCTCTGCTTGTGCTGTCGTGTCCACATGATCCAAATCCCTTAGAGCGCCGCGCGTCGGCTTGGACGCGCAAAGGACGCTCTAACACTCTGCGACCTAGCCCCTTTCTCGCCCGATTGTGCTTAATGGACGGTTACGGATGACCGGATTTGGCGGTGTTGAAACAAAAAGGGCGAGGAATGCCCCCGCCCTTTCATTCCGGATATCTTCTGTGGGCTCAGCCTTTCACGATCGACTTGCCGGCGTAGAGCGCCTGCTTGCCAAGCTCTTCCTCGATGCGGATAAGCTGGTTGTACTTGGCCATGCGATCCGAGCGCGACAGAGAGCCCGTCTTGATCTGCCCGCAATTGGTGGCGACGGCGAGATCGGCGATGGTCGAATCTTCGGTTTCGCCCGAGCGGTGCGACATTACCGCGGTGTAGCCGGCCTTGTGCGCGGTCTCGACGGCGTCGAGCGTTTCGGTCAATGAGCCGATCTGGTTGACCTTGACCAGGATAGAATTGGCGACGCCCATGCGGATGCCGTCGCGCAGCCGCGCCGTATTGGTGACGAACAGATCGTCGCCGACCAGCTGGGTCTTCTTGCCGATGAGGTCGGTCAGCGTTTTCCAGCCGTTCCAGTCGTCCTCCGCCAGCCCATCCTCGATCGTGATGATCGGATAATCCGCCGCAAGCTTGGCCAGATATTTGGCCTGGGTCTTCGGATCGCGGGTCTTCTTCTCGCCTTCGTAGACGTAGTTGCCGTCCTTGAAGAATTCGGTCGCGGCGCAATCGAGGCCCAGCGCAACCTCTTCGCCCGGCTTGAAGCCAGCCATCTCGATCGATTCCATGATGAAATCGAGCGCGGCGGGCGCGCTTTTCAAGTTAGGAGCGAAGCCGCCCTCGTCACCTACATTGGTGTTGTGGCCGGCGCCCTTCAGCTTCTTGCTCAACGTATGGAAGATTTCCGAGCCCCAGCGCACGCCGTCACGCAGTGTCGGCGCACCGATCGGCAGGATCATGAATTCCTGGAAATCGATCGGGTTGTCGGCATGGGCGCCACCGTTGATGATGTTCATCATCGGCACCGGAAGCACGTGCGCCTTGGTGCCGCCGACATAGCGGTAGAGCGGCAGGCCGGCCGCTTCCGCCGCAGCCTTGGCGACAGCCAGAGAGACACCGAGGATGGCATTGGCGCCGAGCCGGCTCTTGTTGGGCGTGCCGTCGAGCTCGATCATCGTCTGGTCGATGTGGATCTGGTTCTCGGCTTCCATGCCGCCGATCGCCTCGAACAGCTCGCCATTGACGGCCTCTACCGCCTGCAGGACGCCCTTGCCGAGGTAGCGGGCGCCGCCGTCGCGCAGTTCGACCGCCTCATGCGCGCCGGTCGAGGCGCCGGAGGGCACCGCAGCGCGGCCCATCGAGCCGTCTTCGAGCACGACGTCGACCTCGACGGTCGGGTTTCCGCGGCTGTCCAGGATTTCACGCCCGACAATGTCGATGATGGCAGTCATTGCGATGTCCCCGATTGATCTGACGAAGCGTCGCGCACCTCTTAGCCAAAGCGCTGCAAAACGCAATCGGGCCTCCGCAAATATCGGCGCCGCACCGGCCCCGCCGATTCACGAAGCGCAAACCGCTGTCATCATATGTCATATACGACACGGCGGTTTCTGGTTTATGGCTGTAAACTGCGCGGGGCGAAACAGGAGGAGTTTCGCCATGTCCCAGTTGAGCGGTATCGTGAGTTTGTTCCTGATCGCGGCTGCGTTCCTGACGTCGTGCGACAATCAGAACCCGCCGCAGGGATCGGTGCCATTGCCGGTCCTGCAAATTGCGGAGTAGCATTCAGCCCACACAGGAAGGCCCCCGGTTGAGCCGGGGGCCTTTTGATTCCGTGAGACCTTATTAGTCAGTGCCAGTAAGGCTCGACCTTGTAGTAGCTGTATGAGGCGTCACGCGCGGCCTCGCCGTCGGCGCCCGTCAATTCGTTGATCGAATAGGCGGGAGCAGCCTTCAGTTGCTCCTTCGTGAACGGCACAACGTAGCCGCCCTTGATCTCGTCGTAGTCGAGGCTCGCCCATGGAATCGCGTGGTACTTCTCGCCGATGCCGAGAAATCCGCCAAAGCCGATCACGGCAAACATGATTCCATTCGACAATTTGTCGAGCATGACATCCTCGATGTCGCCGATGTGCGTGCCTTCCGTGTTGTAGACGGATGTGCCGATGACCCGCGAGGCAGCGATGGCTTCAGTGTGTCCTGTCTGGGTTGTCATGATGTGCTCCTTTTGTCGTTCACTTCAGGTTTGACAATGAGGAGAGGCTGCGAAGGTTCCCGACTTTTATGAATGCGGGCATACGTGCAGGGCTGATCACTCAGCCAGGATAAAGGTGACCTTCATGTTGACCCGATAGGCGGAGATCTTGCCGTCCTCGACGACGACCTTCTGGTCCTGGATCCAGGCGCCTTCGACGTTCTTTAGGTTTTTGCGGCGCGCGCAATCCCCAGCTCGATGGCGTCCTGAAAGCTCTTATTCGACGATGACGTGATTTCGGTGACGCGGGCGACGGACATGGCTTCCTCCTCCAAGGCACTCGGTTGCCTGGGCAGCGTACAACCGGCACCTGTTGACCACAAGTTTAGGGATCGGGATTTAGGGCCGGCCCCCCTAACTTGCTCAGCCCTTGGCGACGCGATCGAATTCCATCAGCCTTTCGAGCAGCGCCCGAAGGTCCTTCAGCGGCACCATGTTGGGACCATCGGAGGGGGCGTTGTCGGGATCCTGATGCGTCTCTATGAAGACGCCGGCGACACCGACCGCAACCGCGGCGCGCGCCAGCGTCTCGACGAAGCGCCGATCGCCACCCGAGGAGCCGCCCTGGCCGCCCGGCTGCTGCACCGAATGCGTGGCGTCGAAGATAACCGGCGCGCCGATCTCGGCCATGATCGGCAGGGCGCGCATATCGGACACCAGCGTGTTGTAGCCGAAGGACGCGCCGCGCTCGGTGACCAGCACGTTGGCGTTGCCGGAACCGGTGATCTTGGCGACGACGTTCTTCATATCCCACGGCGCGAGGAACTGGCCCTTCTTCACGTTGACGACCTTGCCGGTTCTTGCCGCCGCGATCAGCAGATCGGTCTGGCGGCTGAGAAAAGCCGGAATCTGCAGGATATCGACATGCGGCGCCACAAGCCCGCACTGTTCCTCGGTGTGGATATCGGTCAGGATCGGCAGCGAAAACGCCTTGCGCAAATCGTCGAAGACGGGCAGCGCCGCATCGAGCCCGGCGCCGCGCGTGCCGCCAAGCGAGGTGCGGTTGGCCTTATCGTAACTGGTCTTGTAGACGAGGCCCAGCCCCAGCTTCTCAGTCAGTTCCTTCAGCGCGCCGGCCATGTCGAAGGCGTGCTGGCGCGATTCAAGCTGGCACGGGCCGGCAATCAGCGATAGCGGCGCGGTGTTGCCGAAGACGACATTGCCGACGGTTACAAATGAATTGGGCTTGCTCATGCGATCTCCCGGAAGATGAAGGCCGCACCCTGCCCGGGTGCCGGCCGCACGACAATATCATCGCCGCGTATGTCGTGTTCGACGGAACTGGCTGCAAGCAGCCTGGCGACCGTGTCGGCGAAACGAACTGAAAAGACGATCGCCGCGAAGCGGAGTTCCGATGGCGCGCCGGCAGGCATGCCGAAGCGCGTTTCGAAAGCGACGGGGTCAAGCAGGGTCAAGGTCGCGTTCGGCAGGTCAAATGCGGTGCTGCTCCCCTGCCCGGTCGCCGGACTGCGCGTCGCGATCGAAATCAATCGGCGCTGTTCGGATGGCTCGTTGCTGACCGCCACGACTTCGACAATGCCGGTTGCGCCATTGGCGCGAACCTGCAACGCGCCGCGGTCCACTTTCGGCGCAGTGATCCGCTCGCAGGCAAACAGGAATGCGTCCGTCGCCCCGGTGCCGGAGGCGAAGGCCAGTTTGAACGATGCCGTGTCGCTGTTTCCCGCCGCGTCGGTGAAGGCGCGCGAAAAGCTCAGCTTGTCTCCGGCCGACAGGCCGGCTTCGATGTAGCGCGCGTGATCGGCATCCGCATTTTCGGTGCCCAGGACAAGGGCAGAAAATCCCTCACTGCCGCAGCTGTCGCGATAGGCGCGATCGCGCGCGACGAAGACGTTGCCGTCGGCGACCGCTTTCGCCGCCGCTTGCGCATTGCCCACTGCCAGCGGCTCGAGATAGGTGCCATCTTCAAGGAAGACGCAGCAGTTTTCCGTGCCGAAAGGATGGATGCCGCTCGGCGCCACGACAAAGCCAAGCGAAACCAGCCGCGCCCGCGCCACGTCGAGCCTCGCGGTCGGCAGCACAAGATGGTCAAGCGGACAAGCGCCGGGCGGATAAGCGCCTGGCGAATGAGGGTCTGGCGAATGAGGGCGTGCTGGCATCGTCTCGATCATGCCGGCGCGGTGTGCATCATTCCGGAAGTTGGTTCAAGAGCCCTCGCCTGACACGCAGGGATTTCATAGCGGCAGCGGTCGTCGCGATGGCTGTTCTTGGCCATGCTGGTCTGGACGCGCCAAAGCGGCCGAGCGCTGATCCGACCGAACCAACCGCCGCAGACGGGGGCGCTCCTGCTTCGGTCAGTTTCACTTCAAGTCGCAGCCACAACATCCGCGGAATAGCGCAATTCGCGCAGCGGTTTGACCTGGCTGGTCGTCTCGGCATAGAGCGGATGCGCCTTGTAGGCGGCCAGAGCGGCGTCATCCTCGAACTCGGCATAAACGACCACGTCGATCTCGTCCGAAAGCGGGTCGACCTTGGTGTTGAGCGTCACCTCGAACCGACGGGAATGGGGGATGTTGCGCAGCGCCAGCAAGCCCGTCCGTACGGCCTCGACATCCTCTTTGTGCCGTGCGCTGAAGAAAACGATATGCCGGATCAACCCCAGCCTCCTCGATCGATGTGCAAGCGTGTTTTGTGTGGGCGACACGATCGCGTCAACCGGCAACGATGTCGCGGCAACAACGCGTTGGGCGGGGGGAGGAAACTACATCATACTGGTGATGTAGCGCACGATGCGCGTTATCTCCCTGACCGTGGTGTCGAGATAACTGCCCTGATTGTAGAGTCCGTCCCAGATCAGGAAGAACGTGACGGCGCAGATGACGATGACATAACGCATGGCTAAAACTACTGCATCCGGGTGGCTGCAACCATAGTGATTCCGGCGTTGACCAGCGCACTCCCCCAAAATCTATCCATTGCTCCGTGTTCGCTTGCCTTGGCTCTTGAAGTTCCCTTTGATGGCATGAAAGATTGCTGCGGGGATTCATCGGGAAGCGGCGTTCGCGCCCTGCCGAATGAACTGCGAGAGAGTGTGGAAACCGGCGACTTTGCGCCGGCGCCGCAGAAGTCCCGGGGGGCGTGACATGGCTCACAAGGAAGACACCAGCGTTGCGTCGGGCGACGCGGTCAAATTGGACGAATTCAATTTCTCCGAGACCGTCAAAGGCCTGCCGGCCAAGGCGCGGATGGTGCTGTCGGCGGCGATGAACCTGCCGCGTGGCTCGCTCAAGGTGAGGATGCCGGACGGCCGCGCCGTCCTCGTTGGCGGCAAGGGCCCGGGTCCAGACGCCGAACTGGTGCTCAAGAACTGGCGCTTGCCAGGCCGTGCCTTCACCGGCGGCACCATCGGCATCGCCGAATCCTACATCGACGGCGATTGGGACAGCCCCGATGTGACCAGTTTCCTGGAACTGTTCGTAGTCAATTCAGAAATCGGAGAGCGCATCGCCGGCGGCGCCAGCTGGCTGATCAACGCCGTCCAGCGTGTCCGCCACTGGTTGAACCAAAACACCCGCACCGGCTCGAAGCGCAACATTTCGGCCCATTACGATCTCGGCAACGCCTTTTACAAGGAATGGCTGGATCCGAGCATGACCTATTCGTCGGCGCTCTTTGCGGCTGGCGCCAACGATCTGGAAAGCGCGCAAGCCGCCAAATATCGCGCGCTGGCCAAGGACACGGGCATCGGCGCGAACGACCACGTGCTTGAAATCGGTTGCGGCTGGGGCGGCTTTGCCGAATTCGCGGCGCGCGAGATCGGCTGCCGCGTCACCGGGCTGACGATCAGCCGCGAGCAGCATGATTTCGCCAGAGCACGCGTCCAGAAGGCTGGATTTGCCGACAAGGTCGACATCAAGCTGCAGGACTACCGCGACGAAACCGGTTCCTACGACCGCATCGCTTCGATCGAGATGTTCGAGGCGGTCGGCGAAAAGTACTGGCCTGTGTTTTTCGGCAAGATGAAGGATTGCCTGCGGCCTGGCGGCACCGCCGGCCTGCAGATCATCACCATCAACGAGAAAGCCTACGATACCTATCGCGCCCGGCCGGATTTCATCCAGCGTTACGTTTTCCCGGGCGGCATGCTGCCGACGCCGTCGATCCTCAAAACGCTCGGCAAAGACCATGGCCTTGCTCATCTGCGAGAGCGCATTTTCCCGGACGACTATGCCCGCACGCTCGCCGAATGGCGCCACCGCTTTTGGGAGTCATGGGAAAAGATCGTCCCGCTCGGTTTCGACGACCGCTTCAAGAAGCTCTGGGAGTTTTACCTGCATTATTGCGAAGCCGGCTTCCGCGCCAGCTATATCGATGTCCGCCAGGTGGTTTACAGGGCTTAGGGCAACCGCCGACGGATTGATCGTGCCCTGGCTGATGAGGTAGCACAATCATCTCGCAGTTGGTGTCCGGCGCGTTGCAGATGATCTTCGAGGTGTTGATCTCCGGGAAATTGCCGCCACCGCTGGCGCGGTAGCTGTTGGTGGCGTCGACCAATTTCCGTATGGAATCAACTTGTTCTCCGTCGAACATCAAGTCGATGATGCGGTTCGAGCCGGCTCCTGTTCAACGACGTGCCAGCCTTCAACAGCGTGCCAAGTCCTGCCCGAAGCAGAGCTTCGCGCTTGAATCCGGTCGAGTCCATAAGGAACAGATGACGTGCGGATGAATATACGCGGGCAGAGACGTCAGTTCCTGTCGTCGTCGCCTTGGGTGATCAGCCGCGCGCTGCGCTGACCTGTCACGTAAATCCACAGCCAGCTCAGCGAAACCGCAAGCCGGTTACGGAATCCGATCAGGAAATAGATGTGCGCCAGGCCCCACAGCCACCAGGCCAGCCGGCCGGTGAGCTTGATCCAGCCGAAATCGATCGCGGCGGCGCGCTTGCCGATCGTCGCCAGATCGCCGTCATGCTTGTAGCGGAAAGGCCGCGGGGTTGCGTCGCCGGCAAGCCGGGCCTTGATCGTCGCGGCGACATGCCGGCCCTGCTGCTTGGCGGCAGGTGCTACCCCGGGCACCATGCGGCCATCCGGCCGCAGGACGTGTGCAGCGTCACCGACGACGAAAATCTCCGGGCTGCCCGGCACAGTCAGGTCGGGCTCGACCAGCACCCGGCCCGCGCGGTCCGCTGCCGCCCCCAGCCATTCGGCGGCCGGCGAAGCGGCGACGCCTGCTGCCCACAGGATAGTCCTGGCCGGCAGGTGCGTTTCGCCGAAGACGACACCCTCGGCGTCACAGCGTGTCACGGGCCGACCGAGTTCGACCGTCACCCCGAGCCGCTCGAGTGCCTTGCTGGCATAGTCGGAGAGTTCTTGCGCGAAATTGGGAAGGATGCGGTCACCGGCCTCAATCAGCACCACACGCGTCTGCCGCGTATCGATGTTGCGGAACTCACCGCGCAGCATGTCGTGCGCCAGTTCGACAATGGTGCCGGCCAGCTCCACGCCGGTCGGTCCGCCACCGACGATCGCCAGCGTCAGCAGCGCTTGGCGCTTGGCGGGATCGGTCTCCCGCTCGGCCTGCTCGAAGGCGAGCAGAATGCGCCGTCGAATGGTGGTGGCGTCCTCCAGCGTTTTCAGGCCTGGCGCGAAAGGCTCCCATTCGTCATGGCCGAAATAGGCGTGGCGGGCGCCGGTGGCCAGCAGCAGCGTGTCGTAGGCGACCGCGCCGCCATCATCGAGCAGCACACGTTTGCCGGCGCGGTCCACACCGCTGACGGTGGCGAGCAGCGTCGTCACATCCTTGCGCTTGCGCAGGAGATGACGGATCGGCCAGGCCACTTCCGAGGTCGCCAGCGCCGTGGTCGCCACCTGGTAGAGCAGCGGCTGGAAGAGATGGTGGTTGCGCTTGTCGATCATGGTGATGCGCACCGGTGCATCGTCAAGCGCGCGGGTGAATTCGAGCCCGCCAAAACCCGCCCCGACGACGACGACATGATGGCTGGATTCGTTCATCTCATTCACTCCGGGGAGAGCAGGTTGGCCGGGAGAGCAGGTTGGCCGGGAGAGCAGGCTTGAGAGCAATTCACCAAGGCTGATGTAGATACTTTTGTGCACCGCAACAACATCCGACTTGCTGACTGCCCGCCGTAAGATGTCGCGAATGTACATGCTCTATCCTGCCCGCGAGTATAATTTCATTGAAACTGACGACAGGAGTGGAGTTTGAATAGCGATCATGACGACTGTCCGGGTCAATATTCCTCGCCGCCTTGCTTCATGCATGAGCTCGACCCGGAATTCCGGACGCCCCTATCCGATTGGACCGACGTGAAACGATGGCGCAAGGCCGAGCGCGAGCGGCTGATTGCGGCGCGCCTCGCTGTTTCGGCTGACGCGCGGGCGGCAATGTCGCAGCGCATCGGCGAAAGCCTCGACACGTTGATCGGCGACATCGCCGGCCGCATGGTCAGCCTCTACTGGCCGTTCCGGGGCGAGCCGGATCTGCGCCCATGGATGGCTTCCGTCAATGAGCGCGGCGGCCGGACCGCACTGCCTGTTGTCGTCGAGAAAGGCCAGCCTCTTGTCTTTCGCGCTTACGCACCGGGCGACCGGCTGGAGAAGGGCGTCTGGAACATTCCGATCCCTGCTGAAGGCGACCCGGTGCTGCCCGAGGTCGTCATTTCACCGATCGTCGGCATCGATCCGAGACAGTACCGGCTGGGCTATGGCGGTGGCTTCTTCGACCGCACACTGGCGGCGATGCCGTTCAAGCCGCTGGTCATCGGTGTCGGCTACGAACTGCAGCGCATCGCTACCATCTACCCGCAGCCGCATGACATCCCGATGGACCGGGTGGTGACGGAGGCGTTCAAGGCCTAGGCCAGTTCCGGCTTCATCCCCACCGCCGTCCGGTCGACGATCTCGCGCAAGGCGAAGGATGAATTGATCTTCGTCACATGCGGCATCGCCGACAGCCATTCCTTATGGATGCGCTCATAGTCGACGAGGTCTTTTGCCGCGATGCGCAGGATATAATCGTATTCGCCCGACATCAGGTGGCAGGACAGGACATTCGGGCAGCGCTTTATCGCCGCCTCGAAATCCGACAGCGTCTTCTCGAATTGCCCCGACAGCGATATATGCACGATCGCCGTCATCTGGTGGCCAAGAGCGGCATTGGAAAGCCGGGCGTGATAGCCGCGGATGGTTCCGGATTTCTCCAGGTTGTCCAGTCGCCGCGAGCAGGCCGACTGCGACAGGCCGACTTTCTCGGCAAGCGCCGCGTTGGGTATCCGTCCATCCTTCTGCAACGTTTCGAGAATGGCGATATCGATCCTGTCGAGCGGCATTTTTCGGGATTCCTGCGACAATCCAGCCATTTTGCGCAACGATTATCGAGCCCTGCCCTTCTGCGCAAGCGCATTCGCAAACACTTACGGGACGATTCGTGGTTCACTATCTCTAAACAGGGAACGTGCCTCAAAAGGGCCGGATCAGGAGGAGAAGAAGATGCGCGTCGGCTGCCCCCGGGAAATCAAGAACCACGAATACCGCGTCGGCCTGACGCCGGGCTCGGTCCGCGAATATGTCGCGCATGGCCACGAAGTGCTGGTCGAGACCGGCGCCGGCGCCGGCATCGGCGCCGACGACAACGCCTATCGCGCAGCCGGCGCCACCATCGCCAAGACGGCCGCCGACGTGTTTGCCAAGTCCGACATGATCGTCAAGGTCAAGGAGCCGCAACCCGACGAATGGGTTCAGCTCCGTGACGGCCAGATCCTCTACACCTATCTCCATCTCGCGCCGGATCCGGAGCAGACCAAGGGCCTGCTGGCCTCGGGCGTGACCGCCATCGCCTACGAGACCGTCACCGACGACCGCGGCGGGCTGCCGCTGCTTGCGCCGATGTCGGAAGTCGCCGGCCGCCTGTCGATCCAGGCCGGCGCCACCGCGCTGCAGAAGGCCAATGGCGGTCGCGGCGTGCTGCTCGGCGGCGTGCCCGGCGTGCTGCCCGGCAAGGTCACTGTGCTCGGCGGCGGCGTCGTCGGTCTGCATACCGCCCGGATGGCGGTCGGCCTTGGCGCCGACGTCACCATCATCGACCGCTCGATCCCGCGCCTGCGCCAGCTCGACGACATCTTTGGCGGCCGCGTCCACACCCGCTACTCGACTGTCGAGGCGCTGGAAGAGGAATGTTTTTCGGCCGACATTGTCGTCGGCGCCGTGCTGATTCCAGGTGCCGCCGCGCCGAAGCTCGTTTCCCGCGAGATGCTGTCGGGCATGAAGAAAGGTTCGGTGCTGGTCGACGTCGCCATCGACCAAGGCGGCTGCTTCGAGACCTCGTACGCCACAACTCATGCCGTGCCGACCTATGAGGTCGACGGCGTCATTCACTATTGCGTCGCTAATATGCCGGGTGCAGTGCCGGTTACTTCGGCCCACGCGCTCAATAACGCAACGCTGCATTACGGCCTGCAGCTCGCCGACAAGGGCCTGAAGGCGCTGATCGACGATCCTCATTTGCGCAACGGCCTGAATGTCCATAAGGGCAAGATCACCAACCGCGCGGTGGCCGAAGCACTCGGCTATGAGTTGGTCGAGCCGAAGGCCGTTCTCGCCGCCTGAACCCGCCGCTCAATCCTCTCCCGACCCAGCCGCCGACGCCCTCGGCGGCTCTTTTTTCACAAGCAAATTTCACGGTTTGCGATTAGCTGAGCGGCATTGCCCGTCTTGCTTGCAATGTGTCTTTCCTGTGGCTTTTCTGTTACAGCCGCCGGCATGGGCAGGTGCTAGACGGCTGGTGGGTTTTTCAAAAAGGTAGGGGCAATGACCAGCAAACGATTAGCAAAATCTCTTCTTCTTGGCGCAGTTTCCGTCCTCGCGCTCGGATCGGTTGCTCATGCCGCCGACGCGGTTGTGCCGGTCGTCGAGACGTCGGCCTTCAACTGGAGTGGCATCTATGTCGGATTTGGCGTTGGCGCCGGCGCCAATGTCCACGAGCTCAGCAGCGATCTGGTTCCTGGCTTCTCGTTCAACGGCATTGGTGGTGAAGGCGTATACGGTGAACTGACCGTTGGGTACGACTATATGGTGTCGCCGCGCTTCCTGATCGGCGGACTTCTGGATGCCCATGCCGGCAACATTGAAACCACGCTCGATGTTGCTGGTTTCGATGCTTCGGTCCGCGAGACCTACGGTTTCGACGCTGGTTTGCGGCTTGGTTACCTCCTCACGCCAAACACTTTGGGCTATGTGCTCGGCGGCTATTCCTGGCAAAAATACAAGTTCGACACGAACGCTGGTTTTGATTTCGATTGGGACCAGAGCGGCTACTTCGTCGGAGCTGGCGTTGAAACGGCCATCAACAGTAACTGGACCATCAAGTCAGAATATCGCTATACCCGCTTCGGTACTGAAAACATTCTTTCCGAGTTCGATATACCGGACGGCGTCCTCGACACGGATACGTCGCGGCATACGTTCCAGGTTGCGGCCAACTATCGCTTTGGCGCCCAAAATGGTGGCGTCGCCTCTTTTGAGGCTCCTGCCTATAATTGGACCGGCTTCTACGTCGGCGGCGCCGCCGGCGCGGGTGCGTCGGTGCATCAGATCGACGTTCCGCCGGCTGGCGACCTCGAGTTCAACGGGATCGGTGGCGAAGGCGTGTTCGGCGAATTGAACGTCGGCTACGACCATGATTTCGGCAGCTGGGTCGCAGGCGTCATGGTGGATGCCCGCTACTCCGGCATGACTTCGGAGTTGGAAGTTCCGGGCGGATCGATCAATCTGGATACAGATTACGGTTTCGATGTACTTGCCCGTGTCGGTATGAAAGCCAACGAATCAACCCTCGCCTACGTGCTCGGTGGTTACAGCTGGCAGCACTTCGATCTGAACGCGTCTTCACCCATCGGCGATATCCTCGATTGGGACTCCAGCGGCTTCTCGGTGGGTGGTGGTCTGGAAACGGCCATGTCCAGCAACGTGACCGTCGGCCTCGAGTACCGCTATTCGCAGTTCTCCGAGAAGGATTTTTCGTCGGATCTTGGGCTGCCGGACGATACTCTCACCTCCACGCCTTCGTTCCATACCGTCCGCATCGGTGCGAAGTACAAGTTCAACTAGAACCGCCCAAATAACAGTCAAAGCCCGCCGGTCATTCCGGCGGGCTTTTTCTTTGGGCGGAAGAAATGCGGGGCGGACAGCGCGGGCAACAAAAAAGCGGAGCCAAAGCCCCGCTTCCTCTGATGTCGAGACTTCCCGCCGGTTCATCCGCGGTCGGCAAATCGATCGACAATCAATTCCGTAACGCGACAATGCGACAGGCGTACGACAGCTGCGATCGATGAATACCGCCCGAATCGTCACGCGCGCTCGATACGGCACTGGTAGCAATTGTTGCGCGCCGAGCGGACATGCACATAGGCGATCTCGTCGCGTTCGAACAAGGTCTCGGCCCGCGCCGCGATGGCGCCCGTCGGAACGACGCCGCCGCTGCCATAGACGATGCGGTCGTCCCTGCCGTAGCCGCGCACGATGTAGTCGGCGCTTTCGAGCATTTCTGGAAGCGCCTCCGCTTCGGCAGCGCGCTCGCATTCTTCGGCATGCAGAAAGATCGGACCGGTCTCGGCGAAGGGCTGCAATTCCGGGAATGGCCGGTAAGCCAGGACGAGATAGGCTTCTCCAGCGGCGACGTTCTTCAGGCAGTGGCGGCAAGGCACGCCGTCACCGTCGGATATTTTCCGCTCTGGTATCAGGCCATAGGCGTCCGGCGCGCCGCGCTGCAAGGCTCTGACATCTTCCGTGGGCAAGGCTTTGAACTGGATGGTCATGGCGAAATCTCCGGTGTCGTCGACCGAAAATTACGCCGCTGCGCCAGCGTCTCCCACCCGATTCCTGCCAATTTGGATCAGTCCATCAAGGCGTCGAGACCGCGCACCAGCCCTGTGATCTCGTGTACCCGCCTGATAGCGAGCAGCGTGCCGGCCACGTAAGGAGCAGCGGACGAGCCGGCGTCGTGACGAATGGTCAGCCGCTCGTCGGGCAGGCCGAACAGCGCCTCACAGGACAGAATGTAGGAAGGCAGACGCAGCGCATGCACCTGCACCCCCTCGCCCGAACCGACCGCCGCACCGCGGGTTCCCGGCACACCCGAGACCTCCGAGACCGGCCGCGCGGTCGAAGCCTTGCGGACATCGGCCAGCGCTTCGGCAAGCTCGCGCGCGGTGCCGGACGGCGCGTCGGGTTTCTTGGCGCCCGCATAGTCGATCACCTCGACATCCGGCACGTATTTTGCCGCCATCAGGGCAAACCGCTTCATCAGCGTGGCGGTGATTGAAAAATTGCCGGCTGCAATGACGCCGACACGATTGGCGCGTGCTGCAGCGTCGATCTCGCCGAAATCGGTCGCACCCAACCCCGACGTGCCTATCACAACGTGCCGTCCTTTTTCTATGGCCAGCAGCGCATGGTCTTTCACCAAATGCGGCTTGGTGTAGTCGACCAGCACGTCCGACGGCACCTCCAGCGCCTCGGCCAAAGAGGCGGATACGGTGATGCCGTTGGCCGGCATGCCAACCAGGAGGCCGGAATCCTGCCCCGCGCTGCTGCGTGACACAGCCCCGGCCAGTGCCATGTCGCCTTGCGCCCCGATCGCCGGAACCAGCGCCTTGCCGACCCAGCCGGTCGCACCGGCCATCACCACCCGTATCGTCATCGTTTGGGTCCTCCATCACCATCGAGCTTTGACCGACAGCGATATGTAAAGAGCGCGGCTCATTCAAGCCCGGCTCTTGCCCGGGTATTGATCCAGACCGCAGTGACTGGGCCTGATTCGAAAATCGCAGTGGCGAGTCAGATGATGGTGTCTTCGAGAACCGGAGCGGAGCGGACATTCAGGTCCGTGAGCACCGGAAGCGCAGAAGACGCCTTCAGATGGCCGCCAATGCGGATTTAGGACAGGCTCAGCGGATGAAGTCGTCGAAGCGGCGGAGCGTCACCCGGCGATTACGCCAATTCTCGTCCTGCGTCTGGACGAGCAGGAATTCCTCGCCGTAGCCGACAGTTTCCAGTGTATAGCCCGGCACGCCGAATTCGCGCACCAAGGTGCGCCTCAGCGAGGAGGCGCGCTGTTCGGACAGGATCTGGTTCGATTGGAATGAGCCAACCGCGTCGGTATGGCCTTCGATCAGCACGCGGGCGCCGGGGTCGCGCCGCAGGATGCGCTGAAGCGCATCGGCGATGTTTTCGATCTTGCCATATTGCGATTCGGAGATGGCCGCCGAGCCAAAGGCGAAATTGATCGACTGGATATCGATCGAACGGGCCATGCGCCGCAGGTCCGGCCGCCTCTTGAA
The DNA here is from genome assembly GCF_002284535.1 of Mesorhizobium wenxiniae. Lineage (GTDB taxonomy): Bacteria > Pseudomonadota > Alphaproteobacteria > Rhizobiales > Rhizobiaceae > Mesorhizobium > Mesorhizobium wenxiniae. Next base: position 88,876 of record NZ_NPKH01000028.1, read on the forward strand.
TTCGCGGATGGTGACGCGCTGGTTCGGGCGCAGCTTAACGCGGGGCGCGGCCTCGAGCTGACGCTCGATCGTCGCCGCCGAAGGCGTGGTTGCCTGAGCGGCGGCAAGGGTCGGCATGGCGAGGGCCGCAACCAGCGCGGCGGCAAATGTGCGTCGGGTCAGCATGTCTTTTCTCCTTCGGCCTCGGCCGCATTGATGGTGCCGGCAAGATGCCGAAGACAAGCTGAAGCATTGATGAACAATAGGTTCAGTTTGCGGAGAAAATCATGGCCGCATGACACTGGCCGCACGCTCGGCGAAGGTCATTGGATGCACGATCTCCTTCTTTTGCGCGACCGGTGCAAAGCCGAGCTTCTGGTAGAGCGGCAATGCCGCCGGATGGTCGAGCGTGCAGGTCTGCACCGTCACCCGCCTTGGGCCGTGCGACCAGGCGGCGGCGATCGCCGCACCCAGGAACCAGCGGCCGATGCCTTGGCCGGTCGCGTGCTCCATCATGCCGAAATAGGCAAGTTCCACTTCTTCCGGCAGATGCGGCTTTAGGTCAAAGAAACCGGCCGGCGACCCATCGAGATACAGCACCCTGATGTCGCGGTCCTCGCGATGGATGCCCGCAGAAAGCTCCTCGTCGCTCAACCTCAGCACGTTGACCCAGTGCCATTTGCGGCCTACCCGATCCATCAGGTAGCGGTAGAAATGCAGCGGAATGTCCTTGGTCTTCAGCAATGCGATCTGGCGGTTGTACGGCACCGGCGGCGAGTAGGCCGGCGGCACATGCATTTCGAGAAACGTCACCGTGACCTCGATATCTTCAAGCGCTCCGTTTTCCATCACTGTCGATCCTTGCCCGTCACGACGGGCGGATCGCTAAGCCCACCCCATTCCGTCCATGAACCGTCGTAGAGCCTGTTGTCGGTATGGCCAAGCGTCTCGAGCGCCAGCGTGATCGCCGCCGCAGTGACGCCTGAGCCGCAAGAGGTGACGACCGGCTTCGACAGGTCGATGCCGGCGTCCTCGATCACCTTGCGCAGTCGGTCTTTCGACAGCAGCTCGCCGTTCTCGGCAAGCGCCGAAAACGGCACGTTGTGCGCGCCGGGCATATGGCCTGAGCGGACGCCGGCGCGAGGCTCCGGCTCGGTACCGGCAAACCGGCCAGGCGAGCGCGCGTCGGCGATCTGGCTTTTCCCGGTCTCGACGATACGGCGCATGTCGGCCAGGCTGGCGACGCGGGCGGCATCGAAGTCGGCATGAAACACGCAAGGCGCGACCTTCGTCGGCTCCGCCGTCACCGGCCGTCCAGCCGCTTTCCAGCGGTCGAAGCCGCCGTCCAACACGTAGACCTGGAACACCCCCATGACACGGAACATCCACCAGGCGCGCGGCGCCGAGAAGAAGCCCGGACCGTCATAGACCACGATGGTGTCGTCGGCCGAAATGCCCATGGCGCCGACATATTGGGCGAAATGCTGCGGCGACGGCAGCGTGTGCGGCAGTGGGGAATCGGGATCTGAGATCGCATCCTGATCCAGGAAACCGGCGCCTGGAATGTGCGCTGCGTCATATTCGGCGCGCGCGTCGCGCTTCTGCGCCGGCAGATACCAGGACGCGTCGACGATAGTCAGGCCAGGCTCGCCGAGGCGCTTCTGCAACCAGTCCGCATCGACGGTAAAAGGGCTGTCTTCGGCCATTCTTCTTCTCCTGCCCGCCTTTGACAATCTGTTTATCAGGCCGGCGGCATCGGTCCAAAGCGTATTCGGAAGCGTCGATTCTCGCGACCCTTCTTCTCGATCTTGCCGATATGGATCTCGCCGACTTCTCCAGTGCTCTTCACATGGGTGCCGCCGCAAGGCTGGCTGTCGATCGAGGCGTTCTCGCCAATGCAGACCAGGCGGATCTTGCCCGTGCCGGCGGGTGGCCGAACATTCTTGGATTTCACCAGCGCCGGATTGGCCGCCAGTTCCTCGTCGGTGATCAGCCTGACAAAGACTGGGTGGTCGGCCCGCACCAGTTCCATCAACCTGGCCGTCACGTCTTCCCTGGTGAACCCGGCATCCGGGATGTCGAAGTCGACACGGCTGTCGTCCTCGGAAACCGAGGCGCCGGTAATCGGGAACGGGCAGACGACGGTGAGCAAATGGCAGGCTGTGTGCATGCGCATCAGCAAATGCCGCCTCTCCCAATCGACGGCGAGCTTTATCGGTTCGCCGACCTCAAGCACCGCCTGCTCAGGCTGCGGCACATGAATGATCTCATCTTTGGTCTGACCGGTGGTGGTGGCGGCAACAGCGATCAGGCTGCCGTCGTCGCGTTCAAGGGTGCCCGTATCGCCCGGCTGCCCGCCCGACGTGGCATAGAAGATCGTCCGGTCCAGTATTATGCCGCCACGATCGTTGACGGCTACAATCGTGGCGTCAGCCGTCCTGAGATAGGCGTCGTCGCGAAACAGCGCTTCCGTCCTGTAAGCCATCACGCGACCTTTTCGAACGGCACCGAAATTGTGCTCCGCTGTTCCATCCAGCCCGGTACCGGCAGCTTCTTTTGGCGCAGGAATTCCGGGTTGAACAATTTCGACTGATAGCGCGTGCCGTAGTCGCAAAGCACGGTCACGATGGTGTGGCCGGGACCCATCTCACGGGCCAGCCGGATCGCGCCGGCAATGTTGATACCGGTCGAGCCGCCGACGCACAGGCCTTCCTCCTGGATCAGGTCGAAGACGATCGGCAGCGCGTCCTCGTCCGGGATCTGGAAGGAGAAATCCGGCGTGAACCCTTCCAGATTGGCGGTGACCCGCCCCTGCCCGATGCCTTCGGTGATCGAGCTGCCTTCGGATTTGAGCTCACCCGTGGTGTAGAAGCTATAGAGCGCCGCGCCGAGCGGATCGGCGAGCGCGATCTTGACGTCCTTGCTCTTGGACTTAAGCCCGAAAGCGATGCCGGCCAGTGTTCCGCCGGAGCCGACCGCCGAGACGAAACCGTCGACCTTGCCGCCGGTCTGGGCCCAGATTTCTTCCGCTGTGGTGCGGGTATGGCCGTCACGGTTGGCGACGTTGTCAAACTGATTGGCCCAGATCGCGCCGTTCGGCTCGGACCGGGCCATCTGCTCGGCCAGACGGCCCGACAGTTTCACATAATTGTTGGGGTTCTTGTAGGGAACGGCAGGCACCTCGATCAGCTCGGCGCCGAGCAATTTGATCGTGTCCTTCTTCTCCTGGCTTTGCGTCTCGGGGATGACGATCACGGTGCGGTAGCCAAGCGCCTTGGCGACCAGCGTCAATCCGATGCCGGTGTTGCCGGCCGTCCCCTCGACGATGACCCCACCCGGCCTCAAGAGCCCGCGCTGCTCGGCGTCTCGGATGATGAACAGCGCGGCACGGTCCTTGACCGACTGGCCCGGATTCATGAATTCGGCCTTGCCCAGGATCTCGCAGCCGGTTTCTTCCGAGGCTTTGTTGAGGCGGATCAGAGGCGTATTGCCGATCGCTTCGATCACAGAACGGGGCATTGAGATTCCTTTATGCTAGCGGCGGAACCCTAGAAACCCGAAGCTTCGGTTTCAAGGCAAGAATTTGTCTGGTCCAGCGGCATTTCCGGGCTGCAATTCCTAAATTAGACGTCGCCTTCCGCTATTCGTTGAAGCTCCCACTGAAAAGCGCTCTTTTCATCCGATTTCTTCGTCGCTAGAGCACAGGCTAAGACAAAGTCGCAGGGCATCGCATGACTCTCTACCGGGCCAACCCGAAAGACGGCGTCGCCTGGATAACGGGCGGCAGCAGCGGCATCGGCCGTTCATTGGCCAAGGACCTGGCGGCGCAGGGCTATGCCGTCGCGGTGACGGCGCTCGACGACGATCCGATCGACACGCTTGTTGTCGAGACGACTCAGATGCCGGGCCGCGTCACAGCCTATCCTTGCGACGTCACCGACGAGAAACGCATGGCAAAAACAGTCGCGGCGATCGAGAAGGACCTCGGCCCGATCGTCTTGGCCGTGTTCAATGCCGGGAGCTATATTGCGATCGCCGGCGAAGACCTCACCGTCCGAGCATTTCGCCAGTCCTTCGATGTCAATTATTTCGGCACCATCAACGGCCTGGTGCCGGTCATCGAACGGATGCGCATCCGCGCACGCGGCCATATCGTCCTGGTCGGTTCGGTCACCGCCTATTTCGGCTGGCCGACCACAGCCGCCTATGGTGGCACTAAGGCGGCGATCAATATCCTCGCGGAGTCGCTGAAATACGATTTCGACAAGATGAACGTCCGCATCCAGGTGATAAACCCGGGCTTCGTCGACACCCCGCTGACCGAGAAGAATTTGCTGCCGATGCCCGGGCTGGTGCCCGTCAATCGCGCCTCGCGCCGCGTGGCGCGCGGCATCAAGTCCGGCGGTTTCGAAGTCACTTTCCCGCGCCGCTTGAGCTGGGGCCTGAAGCTGCTCAGAATCCTGCCGAGATCGATCTGCCGATGGGTCATCAGCACCGCGACCCGCTGGAAGGCGCGTCCGCTGAATTTCGACCGCAGGCCGCCGAGCGAATAGACCGGCCATCAAAGTTGGCGATCCCACCGCCGGCGAGACGTCGTTGCCTGTTTGCCATCGTGGCCATAGGTTGAGATCTAGACTATTGCGTGGAGTCTGCGATGGGGCGACGGATCGTGCTTGCGGTATTGGGTCTCGCCGTCATTCTTGTCCTGGCCTTCGTCTTTGGCCCGCGCGTCCAAGCCGACACTACAATCCGCTTCGATCCTTCCGTGATCGGCGATGATCCGCAGGCCTACCTGGCACGCAAGGAAGCGGCCGTACCTGATATCTACGACGGGCTGGAAAAGGAAATCATCTGGGCCAATCCGATGGTTCACTACAGGACGCCGCTGTCGATCGTCTATATCCACGGCTTTTCGGCGTCGAAGGGCGAGGTTCGTCCGCTTCCCGACGAGGTGGCCGACCGGCTCGACGCCAATCTTTACTACACCCGTCTCACCGGCCACGGACAGGGCGGTGCCGCAATGGCGGACGGCAGCGTCAGCGCCTGGATCAACGACTATGCGGAAGCGCTCGCCATTGGCCGGGCGATCGGCGACAAGGTGATCGTTATCGCTACCTCGACCGGTGGCTCGCTGGCAGCCTGGGCTGCGACGCAGCCGGGCGCATCGGACGGGGTGGCAGCAATCGCGTTCATCTCGCCAAATTTCGGCGTCAAGGCTTCCGGCGCCGAACTTCTAACCATGCCGTGGGGCCGAGAGATCGCCGAGCTGGTCGCCGGCAAGGAGCGCAGCTTCGTGCCACGCAATGCGCTGCACGAGAAATTCTGGACCTACCGCTATCCGATCGCGGCGACCCTGCCAATGGTGGCCCTGACCGAAATAGCCTATGGCGCGCCGGTGGAGAAGGCGACCATCCCTGCCCTCTTCATATTTTCGGATTCGGACAAGATCGTGCAGCCGGACCGCACTCGCGAAATCGCCGAGCGCTGGGGCGCGGCGCACGAACTGGTGCCGGTCGACGATACCGGCGATCGGGACAACCACGTCATCGCCGGTGACGCGCTGTCGCCGTTGACCACGGCCTTCCTAACGCAGCGCATTGTGGTGTGGCTTGAGGCGGTGGTGAAGTAAGCTCTCGCCTTGTTGTGGGAGAAGAGAAAAGGCGACCGAAGCATCGCTCCGATCGCCCTCCTCCAATTACTCACAATCAAGCCGATCCCGACGGGCGGGGCCGGATACAACGGTCTGATTACGCGGCCCGCGCCGCCGGCCGCTTGCCGCCGAAACGACGCTTGTTGTTGCCCTTGAAGGGCTTGGCGCCTTCCGGCTTGCGCTCGCCGGCAAAGGCTGGCTTGTCGCCCAAGCGCTTGTTGCCGTTATTCTGGCCGCCCGGCCGCCTGCCGTCGCGACGACCATTGCGGTCGTTGGCCGGCTCGAAGCTGCGCTCGTTCTTTTCGGCGGGATTGCGCTGCGGGTCGGGACTGCCGAGATGATCGGCAACGATCGGCAGCTTGGTGCGGATGATGCGCTCGACCTGACGCAGCTTGCTGTTCTCGGACGGGTCGCAAAGGGTGATGGCGATGCCGTCCATGCCGTTGCGGCCGGTGCGGCCGATCCGGTGCACATAGCTCTCCGCCTCGTCCGGCAGGTCGAAATTCACCACATGGCTGATGCCGGGCACGTCTATTCCGCGCGCAGCAATATCGGTCGCCACAAGAATGCGCACCGAACCCTCGCGAAAATCGTTCAGCGCCTTCTGGCGGGCGTTCTGCGACTTGTTGCCGTGGATCACGGCGGCGTTGAAGCCATCGCGCTCGAGGTCCTTGGTCACCCTGTCGGCGCCATGCTTGGTGCGCGAAAAGATGATGACGGACTTCATGGCTTCGTCGGCGAGCATCGTCGACAGCACCTGGCGTTTCTGCTTCGTGCGGGCAAAGACGACGCCCTGTACGATCTCGGCCGCCGCGGTGCTGTGCGGCGCGACCTCGACGCGGATCGGATTCTTCAGCAGGCCTTTCGCCAGCTCGGCGATTTCATTCGGCATGGTCGCCGAGAACAGCACTGTCTGACGGTCCGGCGCGGTTGCCCTGGCGATGCGCTTGACGTCGTTGATGAAGCCCATGTCGAGCATGCGGTCGCCCTCGTCGAGCACCAGCCATTTGGTGTCGGCAAGCACGAGGTCGCCCTCGCGCACCAGGTCGGTCAACCGGCCAGGCGTGGCGATCAGGATGTCGACGCCGGGGGCAACCTTCTTTACCTGGCTGAAGCGCGAGACGCCGCCCAGCACCAGCGCGGTCGAGACATGCGCGCCCTTGGCCAGGATCTTGATGGTGTCTTCGATCTGCACGGCCAGTTCGCGCGTCGGCGCGAGAATCAGCGCACGAGCGGTCTTCGGCCGGCGCTTGGTGCCGAGCGCGATGATCTTCGAGAGGATCGGCAGCGCGAACGCCGCGGTCTTGCCGGAACCGGTCTGGGCGATGCCGAAAATATCGCGGCCTTCCAGCTGCGGCGGGATCGCCTGCGCCTGGATCGGCTTCGGATCGGTGAAGCCTGCGCCATGGGTGGCCTTGAGCAGCGCGCCCGTGATTCCAAGTGCTGCGAAACCCGAAAGTTCCCCAGTGTCCTTACCGGCCAAAGTGTTTTCGTTGGTCAAAATAATCTTCTTTCACGCGGCTCCTGGCCGCAAACATCAGTGGCGGCAGGGCGCAACCTGCCGTCGAAAAATTCTCATGGAACGACAAGGCGGCGGACATAATCGTCCGCGCGGCTGCGCTGTCGTGCCCGCATGCATCATGCCGCGGGGCTTTTTCGCCGCCTTGCCGATCTCGGAAAGAGGGAAAACAGACGCAACCAGTCTCATTCGTCGAGAAGGCCGGATACTCCCGGCCCAAGCGCCTATGTCGCCGCATATGGCCCAGTTCGCCGCGAAATGCAAGGGGCGTTATGTTGCAGCGCAGCGAAAGCCATGGCGAAGCGGCGCTTGCGCTGCCCTGCTGCCATGATTACCACAGATCAGGCTTTCGGTTTTTGGGGATCGAGCGATGAAGGACGTGCTGAAGGAACTCGAGCGCCGCCGCGACATGGCGCGCATGGGCGGCGGCCGGGCCCGCATCGACGCTCAGCACAAGAAGGGCAAGCTCACCGCGCGCGAACGCATCGACGTCTTTCTCGACGAAGGTTCGTTCGAGGAATTCGACATGTACGTCGAGCATCGCTCGACCGATTTCGGCATGGAGAAGATCAAGATCGCTGGCGACGGCGTTGTCACCGGCTGGGGAACCGTCAACGGCCGCCCGGTCTATGTCTTCGCCAAGGATTTTACCGTGTTCGGCGGCTCGCTGTCCGAGGCCCATGCCGAAAAGGTGGTCAAGGTGCAGGAGATGGCGCTGCGCAATCGCGCGCCGATCATCGGCCTCTACGACGCCGGCGGCGCCCGCATCCAGGAAGGCGTGGCAGCACTCGGCGGCTATGCCGAGATCTTCCAGCGCAACGTGCTGGCCTCAGGTGTCATCCCGCAGATTTCACTGATCATGGGCCCTTGCGCCGGCGGCGACGTCTATTCGCCTGCCATGACCGACTTCATCTTCATGGTGCGCGACACGTCCTACATGTTCGTCACCGGGCCGGACGTTGTGAAGACGGTCACCAACGAGACAGTCACCGCCGAGAGCCTCGGCGGCGCCTCCGTCCACACGACCAAGTCCTCGATTGCCGATGGCGCCTACGACAATGACGTCGAGGCGTTGCTGCAGATGCGCCGGCTGGTCGATCTGCTGCCTGCCTCCAATACGGCTGATATCCCCGAGATCGAATGCTACCAGTCGGTCACCGATCACGATCTGTCGCTCGACCGGCTGATCCCCGACAACGCCAATAAACCCTACGACATCAAGGAGTTGATCGTTAAAGTTGCCGACGAGGGTGACTTCTTCGAGATCCAGCAGAGTTTTGCGAAAAACATCGTCACCGGCTTCGGCCGCGTCGAAGGCCGCACGGTGGGCTTCGTCGCCAACCAGCCGATGGTGCTGGCCGGCGTGCTCGATTCCGACGCCAGCCGCAAGGCGGCGCGATTCGTGCGCTTCTGCGACTGTTTCTCGATTCCGATCGTCACCTTTGTCGACGTTCCAGGCTTTCTGCCCGGCACCGCGCAGGAATATGGCGGGCTGATCAAGCACGGCGCCAAGCTTTTGTTCGCCTATGCCGAAGCGACCGTCCCGAAGATCACCGTCATCACCAGAAAGGCCTATGGCGGCGCTTATGACGTGATGGCGTCGAAGCATCTGCGCGGCGACATGAACTATGCCTGGCCGACGGCGCAGATCGCGGTGATGGGCGCCAAGGGCGCGGTCGAGATAATCTATCGCAAGGACATCGGCGATGCGGAGAAGATCGCAGCGCATACAAAGGCTTACGAGGATCGCTTCCTGTCGCCCTTCGTCGCCGCCGAGCGCGGCTATGTCGATGAGGTGATCATGCCGCATTCGACCCGCCGCCGCATTGCCCGCGCGCTCCGCATGCTGCGCAACAAGGATATGCAGAACCCCTGGAAGAAGCACGACAACATTCCGTTGTGAGACGCTGATGTCGCTAAAGCAGCAAAAGCTCACTCCGCTTCCGCCGCGCCGAACCCCGCGCCCATCGTCGCGCGGACGGCGCCCGACCACGGCGTGGCATGATTGTCGATGCGCATCTGGAAGATAAAATAGGTCGGCGAGCAGAAGCCGATACCTTTCACCCTGCCGATACCAGGCGTATCGGGCGGTAGCGACTGGCACATATAATCCTCACGGCAGAAATGATCGGCCGAGCAGGCCGGCCGGTTGCCGCGGTTGACCGCGCCGCCTAGGCACTGGTCGAAATTGTTGGTCGCCACGCAAATGTCGAATTTTTTCCCGCCAACCAGCCCGCAGATCTCGTTCGGCATCGGCTTGCCCGGCTTGAAGGCGGCAAAGGCACGATCCTTGTCGTCGCAGCCGCGATAGGCAATGCCGGCCGGCACGCCGATCTTCGGCGGCCGGCAAGTGTAGGCGGCGCGCGAAATGTCGGTCGCGAAGGCCGCGAACTGGCCTGATATGCTGTAGCGGTCATTGAAAGGCTGCCCCGGGTTGCTGGTGATCGAGCCGGTCAGACATGGATGGCCGGAAAACATCTTTTCGCTGTCCTTGGGCAACAAGCATTGCGCCTGCTTCGTCCGCATGCCGGATGCAGTCGCCAGCGCCGTGCAGACGGTGCCGCCGTCGCATTGCCAGGTTGTGCCGAAGCCGGCCGCATCCTCCGGCATCAGACACGGCATCGCCACCTCGGCCGGCAGATAGGCGACCTCGTCCGCGTCCTTCCATGCAGCCGGCGGCGCGAAGGACAATGGGCGGAATCGGTTCGGCTCCTTGCCCTCTGCGGTCGCGCGCAGCCAGGCCTCGCGTCGCGGCATCTCGGCATGAAGATGCGGCGAGATGCCGACCTCGATGCGGTTCAGCGGCGAGGTCGTCTTGTCGTCGAGGCCGATGAAATGGAAACCAGCGGTCGAACCAGCTTGATGACAACCCTGGCAGGCGCCATTGTCGAGCCGCTCGACCAGCGCTTCCGGCGTGCGCACCAGCTTCAGCGCGGAATAGTCGAGCCCAGAAAAATCCGCGGGCTGGAATAGCGGCGTGAACGGGTGATTGGCCTGCCTTACGCTGCCGAAAGTCGACCACGAGACGACTTTCTTCGCCAGGAATTCATCCGGGATTTCGTAGACGCCGAGATCAACCGCCGCGACATTGGCGCTGATATAGTCGGCAAGTTTTACTTTCAGCGCGGCGTCGTCGGCAAGCCGCGCCAGGTCGGGCGTGTTTTCCAGCAGCTTTTCACTGACCGTCTCTCCATCGACGCCAAAAATCCGCATGAGGTAGGCAGCCTGGCCGCCAAATTCGGTCTCCTGGCCGGAGGGAAAGCGCACCATTTGGGCGTTGAGCTCGAGCTGCTTGAAGCTCAGCCTGGCCTTTTCAAGCGGCCCGCCGATGAGCCAGCCGATATCGACGGTCTCATCGAGTTGCGGCGTCCAGCGTCCGGCAACGCCGACGCAGCCGCCATCGGCGTCCGGCGCGGCGCTATAGATGGCATTGAAGTTGAACGGCAGGCGCGAGGCCAGGACCTTGCCGTTTTTCTTGAAGCTGTAGGCAAGGCGATAGATGAAACGGACCTCACCGCAGGCCCCGTCGCCCCGCATATCGGCGAAATCACGCCGATCGAGCCGGTTGACGACACCGACCAGCCGGAAGCGCGCGGCGTCGGTCTTCAGCCAGCGCATGTCGATGATGCGGCCGACATTGCCGTCGGTGACTTCGTAGAGCGGCCGCCCGCCCGCCTTCATCTCGGCGCGTAGCGCAGCGACATCGCCTGCAATCGTTTCGACGATCTGGTGATAGGCCGGCGCCTTTTCATAAAGCGTCTTCAGGTCGCCCTTGCCGTCGATATCGAAAATGCCGGCGAAGCCAAAACCCCTGGCGTCGAGAGCGGCGAGCACGGCCGGTTCGTCGACGATCATCACCGGACTTTCAGCACGCGCGGTGTTCGCCATCAAAGCGGCAACGAAGATAGTGGCAAGCAGCGCGAATCCGCGGTTCATCAAGTAGTTACCTCGTTGCGATTTTCGGCAAGCTCGCGCAGCACCGGCACCAGCGCCAGCGGCAAGTCTTCAGCGATCAGCCCAGGTCCGAAACGGCTGCCGGCCTCAGCATGAATCCAGACCGCCGCGCAGGCGGCTTCGAAAGCCGGCATGCCTTGCGCCAGGAAGCCGGCGATGATGCCCGACAGCACGTCGCCCGAACCGGCTGTGGCCAGCCATGGCGCGCCGTTGCCGTTGATCGCCGCCCTGCCATCGGGCGCCGCGATCACCGTGTCCGCGCCCTTGTAGACGACGATGGCGCCGGCGCGCGCGGCGGCAGCGCGCGCCTTGGCCAGCTTGGACAGGTTCGTGTCTCCGGCGATGTCCGCAAACAGCCTGGCGAATTCGCCCTCATGCGGCGTCAGCACCAACGCTGGTGCGTTCGGGCGACGGGCGACTTCGAACAGACCTTTAGGCGTATCGCGAAACGAGCTGATGCCATCGGCATCGAGGACCAGTCCGTCGGCCCTGCCGTCTTGCCGCTCTCCGGTGGCCAGCACGCCGAGGGCAAAATCGCGGGTTTTTTCGCCGACGCCAAACCCGGGTCCGAGGACGAACGCCGATGGCCGGCGGCTGTCGATGAAGTCCTGTACGTCCGCGATGCTGTCGGCCTTTTTCAGCATGATCGAAGTCAGATGCGCGGCATTCACTTGCACAGCATTCGCCGGCGACAGCACGGTCACCGCCCCTGCCCCGCTTCTGGCCGCAGCAAGCGCAGATAGCCGTGCCGCACCCGTCGCCGATGGCCCGCCGGAAAAGACGCCGACATGGCCGCGCCTGTATTTATGCGTGTCGACGGCTGGAATCGGGAAACTTTCTAACCAAAGCGACGGGGCGTTCTCGAAAGTTCGCGGTTGAAGCTGCGCAACGATGCCGTCGCCGATGCCGATGTCGGCAAGCACCAGTTCGCCGCACATCTCGCGCCCAGGCAACAGCAGATGGCCGGGCTTTTTTCGCGCGAACGTCACCGTGATTCTGGCGCGGAATGCCTGGCCGAGAATCTGGCCGCTCTCGCCTGACACGCCTGAGGGCAGATCGACCGCGACGACAGGCAGGTTCAGTTCTGTCGCAACATCGACCGCCCTGGCGGCATCACCGGACAGCGGCTTGGACAGCCCCGCCCCATAAAGCGCATCGACCAGGATAGAACCTTTCTCGGCGGCAAATTCCGACAGCGGCCGAGGCCTGACCTGGCATTCCGACGCGGCGAGCGCTGCGTCGCTGCCGGCTTTGGGCGAGCCGGATGCCCACAGCAAGACGTCGACGGCGCTATCCCCAAGAATGCGGGCGACGACATATCCGTCGCCGCCATTGTTGCCGGGCCCGCACAGCACGTGGACGCGCCTGGCAGCCGGAAAATGGGCGAGCACCACTGCAGCGACTGCGCCACCTGCATTGCGCATCAGGCCAATGCCGTCGAATGGTCCGGCGGAAATCATCAGCCGGTCGGCCTCACCCATTTCGGCCGGAGACAGAATTTCATTGCTCATGGATGCCGATCCGCGTTGGCTCAAGCCGATCCTGTGGTCAAAACCCCGATCCCTGTGGTCAAACATTGTCCAGTTTTCGGTTCGAAGCAAACGGCGATGAGACGGCACGATCTGTAGGCACATCGTTAGGGACAATGGCTTCTTCGAAGCACAATGCTCGCGAAACGCTCTGTCTGCCCAATTATTGTGCGGACGGAAGCGCCGACAATGTGTAGGTTCCCAGTATCCATGACGCATCCAACACGGCGAATGACGCGAATTTATCCCCCAACGCGGCATGGCATCGAAATCGCGTGATACCGCTTCGAATCCCCTCAAATTGGCACAGTTCGTGCTTGAAGGAGGCGCAAGCGGGGCTCACAACCCGTCTTTTTTGGCAGTGGAGGCCACTTTTTACATGAAAAAGATCGAAGCGATCATCAAGCCGTTCAAACTAGACGAAGTGAAAGAAGCGCTTCAGGAGGCCGGGCTGCAAGGCATCACCGTTACGGAAGCCAAGGGTTTTGGCCGCCAGAAGGGCCATACCGAACTCTATCGCGGCGCTGAATATGTCGTGGATTTTCTGCCCAAGGTGAAAATCGAGGTCGTGCTCGGCGACGAGGCGGTCGAAGGCGCGATCGAAGCCATCCGCAAGGCCGCCCAGACCGGCCGCATCGGCGACGGCAAGATCTTCGTCTCCAATATCGAGGAAGTCGTGCGCATCCGCACCGGGGAAACAGGGATGGACGCGGTCTGAGCTTTCTGATTTCAGATCATCTCCTCGAAACGTCATCACACAGGGAAACATGACATGACGACAGCCAAAGACATCATGAAGCAGATCAAGGACAACGACGTGAAATTCGTTGACCTGCGCTTCACCGATCCGAAGGGCAAGCTGCAGCACGTGACGATGGATGTCGTTGAGGTCGAGGAAGACATGTTTGCCGACGGCGTCATGTTCGACGGATCTTCCATCGCCGGCTGGAAGGCGATCAACGAGTCCGACATGGTGCTGATGCCCGATACCGAGACAGTGCATATGGATCCGTTCTTCGCACAGTCGACCATGGTTATCCTGTGCGATATCCTCGATCCGATCTCCGGAGAATCCTACAACCGCGACCCGCGCGGCACCGCCAAGAAGGCTGAAGCCTATATGAAGGCGGAAGGCATCGGCGATCAGATCTTCGTCGGCCCGGAGGCCGAGTTCTTCGTGTTCGACGACGTCAAGTACAAGGCCGACCCGTACAACACCGGCTTCAAGCTCGATTCCACCGAATTGCCGTCCAACGACGACACCGACTACGAGACCGGCAATCTCGGCCACCGCCCGCGCATCAAGGGCGGCTATTTCCCGGTGCCGCCGATCGACTCGGCGCAGGACATGCGCTCTGAAATGCTGACCGTGCTCGCCGAAATGGGCGTGCGTGTCGAAAAGCACCACCACGAAGTCGCCGCTGCCCAGCACGAGCTTGGCATCAAGTTCGACACGCTGGTCCGCAACGCCGACAAAATGCTGATCTACAAATATGTCGTGCACCAGGTCGCCAATGCCTACGGCAAGACGGCCACCTTTATGCCGAAGCCAGTCTTTGGCGACAACGGCTCGGGCATGCACGTCCACCAGTCAATCTGGAAGGGCGGCAAGCCGACCTTCGCCGGCAACGAATATGCCGGCCTTTCGGAGAGCTGCCTGTTCTACATCGGCGGCATCATCAAGCACGCCAAGGCGATCAACGCCTTCACCAACCCGCTGACCAACTCCTACAAGCGTCTGGTGCCGGGCTATGAAGCGCCGGTGCTGCTCGCCTATTCGGCCCGCAACCGCTCTGCCTCCTGCCGCATTCCATTCGGCTCGTCGCCGAAGTCCAAGCGCGTCGAGGTCCGCTTCCCCGATCCGGGTGCCAACCCCTACCTCGCCTTTGCCGCCATGCTGATGGCCGGCCTGGACGGCATCAAGAACAAGATCCATCCGGGACAGCCGATGGACAAGGATCTCTACGACCTGCCGCCGAAGGAACTGAAGAAGATCCCGACCGTCTGCGGCTCGCTGCGCGAAGCCTTGCAGAGCCTCGACAAGGATCGCGGCTTCCTGAAGGCCGGCGGCGTCTTCGACGACGACCAGATCGACAGCTACATCGAGCTCAAGATGGCCGAAGTGATGCGCTTCGAGATGACCCCGCATCCGGTCGAATACGACATGTATTATTCGGTCTAAGCGAACGAGCTAAAGGACAAACAAAACCCCGCCGGAGCGATCCGGCGGGGTTTTTTGTTTGGGATGGAGAATACAAATCGAGCAGTTGGTGTAGTCGCCCTTGGCAAAACGCCGACGCGACGAGAGCGAGACACGGCGCAGACACGAAGTCCACGCCGTGACTGCATGCTCAAGCGGCAGCCGAAACCTCTGCGCTGGCCGGGACGGAGGCGATCGTCTTCAGGATCTGCGAGGCGATCTGGTAGGGGTCGCCCTGCGAGTTCGGGCGGCGATCCTCGAGATAGCCCTTGTAGCCATTGTTGATGAAGGAATGCGGCACGCGGATCGAGGCGCCGCGGTCGGCGATGCCATAGCTGAACCTGTTCCATGGCGCGGTCTCATGCTTGCCGGTCAAACGCTTGTCGTTGTCCGGCCCGTAGACGGCGATGTGATCCATCAGGTTCTTGTCGAAGGCGGCCATCAGCGCCTCGAAATAGTCTTTGCCGCCGACTTCGCGCATGTAAGCGGTCGAGAAGTTGGCGTGCATGCCGGAACCATTCCAGTCGGTGTCGCCGAGCGGCTTGCAGTGGTATTCGATGTCGATGCCGTATTTCTCGGTGAGGCGCTGCATCAGGTAGCGGGCCATCCACATCTGGTCGGCGGCCTTCTTGGAGCCCTTGCCAAAGATCTGGAATTCCCACTGGCCCTTGGCCACCTCGGCGTTGATGCCTTCATGGTTGATGCCGGCGGCAAGGCAGAGGTCGAGATGCTCCTCGACGATCTGCCTGGCGATGCTGCCGACGTTGCTGTAGCCGACGCCGGTGTAGTACGGGCCTTGCGGCGCAGGGTAGCCGCTCTCGGGGAAGCCGAGCGGGCGGCCATCCTTGTAGAAGAAATACTCCTGCTCGAAGCCGAACCAGGCGCCCTCGTCGTCGAGGATGGTGGCGCGCTTGTTGGATGCATGCGGCGTCACGCCGTCCGGCATCATGACTTCGCACATGACGAGCACGCCATTGGTGCGCGCGGGATCCGGATAGATGGCGACCGGCTTCAGCACGCAGTCGGACGAGTGGCCTTCGGCCTGCATGGTCGAGGAACCGTCGAAGCCCCACAGCGGAAGCAGGTCGAGCGTCGGAAATTCGGCATATTCCTTGATCTGCGTCTTTCCGCGAAGATTGGGAACCGGGGTGTATCCATCGAGCCAAATGTACTCGAGCTTGTATTTCGTCATTCTAGCCTCTCGTTGCTTTGATCACCGAACCTTGGACGGCGCCGGCATGCCAGCCACCCTGCAGCCGACCTGCCGGATTACTAAAAAGCAATTCGTGTGCCATTTTCGTCGGCAAAGGATGCGACAAAACTGACGCCGCATCCCGACAAATTCGTTGTGCTGCTATCGCAATGCGTCCGGATCAATCAGAAGCACGTTCTGCATAAATAACAGGCGGATACTGATCTTTTTATAATCATATTGCCTAACTCGATTGCAGAACCTATCTTCGGGAAAGATTGAATCGACAAGGCTCTGGAGAAGAAGGGAGACCGACTATGGAAATCACTCCTACCCGTCAGTCGGCCAAAATCCTGATGTTCCCGGTGGCAGCGCGCGCTTCTGCCTCAAATTTAAGCGGAAAGGCTAAGTTCGCGGCAGAGCTTGCTTCATTGCGCAACCGTACGGATTTCGGAGGCGGCTGGTACCACGAGGCCGCCATCGAGGAAGAAAAACAGGAGCGGAAGAGATAAACCTTTCCTCCGCATCGGTTTGACGAATTGCAAAAGCCCGGCGCGATCGCTCGCGCCGGGCTTTCATTGAGCTCAGGATCAGGTCTTGGCGTGCAAGTCCGTTCCCAGCGTATCCCTGACGAAGATCGTACCGATGACCAGCGACATCGCCGCGATCACCACCGGATACCAGAGGCCGTAATAGATATCGCCGCTGTAGGCGCTGAGCGCGAACACCGTCGCCGGCAGCAGGCCGCCGAACCAGCCATTGCCGATGTGATAGGGCAACGACATGCCGGTATAGCGGATGCGTGTCGGGAACATCTCGACCAGGATCGCAGCGATCGGTCCGTAGACCATGGTCACGTAAAGCACCAGGATGAATAGGATGCCGATAACCTTTGCCCAGTTCACCTGTGCAGGGTCGGCAAACATGGCAAAGGCGCCTGCTCCCGGGACGCTGTAGACGGTGATTTCGGGCGCTCCCGCCGCGGCCTCATCGGCGGTCAGCAGCTTGTCCTTGACCGCCTGGTCGGCCGCAACCGTCGTCTTGTCGCCGGCGCGGATTGCGGCGGCGTCGAGCTTCAGTTCCGGATTGGCCGCGACGAAGGCGTCAAGCTTCTGGTCGGCGACCTTGGCCGCAGCACGCTTCAGCGGATAGCCGCCGCCCTGCAACGCAATGTTGATTGCCTTCTTGAACGCGGCGTCGCTTGAAGTTGCCTTGTCTGCGGCCGCCACGGCGTCATAGGACGTCACCGTTTCGGTACCGATCTTGACACTGGCCGCGGTCCCCGCTGCCGCTGTCGTGACAATGTCATAGGGGACGGAGCTCTTGGCAAGGAAATCCGTCGCGATGTCACACGACGTGAGAGGCTTGCGTGTTCCAGTCGGATTGAACTGGAACTTGCAGTCGCCAGGCGCAGCGGTAATCGTGGCACGGGTGTTTTGCTGCGCGGTGGCGAGCGCCGGGTTGGCTGCCCAGGTCAGCGCCTTGAACAGCGGGAAGGTGGTGACGATCGCCAGCGCCAGGCCCGCCATGATGATCGGCTTGCGGCCAATCTTGTCGGAGAGCCAGCCGAACACGACGAAGAAGATCGTGCCGAGCGCCAGCGCAATGGCGATCATGATGTTGACCGACTGACCGTCGACCTTGAGCACGTTCTGCAGGAAAAACAGCGCGTAGAACTGGCCGTTGTACCAGACCACGGCCTGGCCGGCAGTAAGGCCGAGAAGCGCCAGAATGGCGATCTTGGCATTTTTCCATTGGCCGAAGGCTTCCGTCAGCGGCGCCTTGGAACCCTTACCTTCGTCCTTCATGCGCTGGAATGTCGGCGATTCGGCGAGCGACAGGCGAATCCAGACCGAAATGCCGAGCAGGATCGCTGAGAGCAGGAACGGAATGCGCCAGCCCCAATCCGCGAAATCCTCCTTGCTCAGCGAATTTTGCACGATAAGGATGACGACCAGCGACAGGAACAGGCCGAGCGTCGCCGTCGTCTGGATCCACGATGTATAGAAGCCGCGACGGTCGTCGGGCGCATGCTCGGCCACATAGGTCGCCGCACCGCCATATTCACCGCCGAGCGCCAGGCCCTGCAGCATGCGCAGCGCAATCAGGATAATGGGCGCTGCAATGCCCCAGCTTGCCGAACCGGGCAGCAAGCCGACCAGGAAAGTCGACAGGCCCATGATCAGGATGGTGACGAGAAAGGTGTATTTGCGACCAACGAGATCACCGATGCGGCCAAACACCAGCGCGCCGAACGGGCGCACGAGGAAGCCGGCGGCGAAAACCAGCAGCGTAAAGATGTTGCGCGTCGCTTCCGGATACGAGTTGAAGAATGTCGAGCCGATCGCGGCCGCCAATGCGCCGTAGAGATAGAAATCGTACCATTCGAAAACGGTGCCGAGCGAGGAAGCGAAGATGACTTTCTTCTCTTCCCGCGTCATTCCGCGGCTTGCTCTGCCGGCGGTCGCTGCCATTGCCATGAATTCGTCCTCCCGTGACATCTCGCTGTGCTTGATGCTGCGCGGTGTCGCCTCTGGACACGAACTCACGCAGCTATCGCCGCGAGAAGTGACAGAAAGCGCCGCCCAGAGGCAGCCCGTCTTTGGGATTATGACTTTGGTCCAATGCATCGGTTCGAACATCGAAATTCGATCTTCGGAAAGCAGGATGCATAGATTCAAAGTGTTAGAGCGTACTTTGCACGTCCAACTGGAACGCACTCCGCTCTAATGGCCAGGAAACGAATCAGGGTGGCGATTGCCGTCAGCCCTTGAGCGCCTCGAGGAGACCGACCGCGGCCATCATGTCGCGCTTGCGGTGGGCACGGCGGGCGACGGCCTCCGCGTCATGGCCCCAGTGCTCGGCCTGCCAGTCCTCGTCGACATGGCCGGCGGCCCAGGCTGCCTCACCGTCGATCTCGCCGAAATCGACGGCCAGCGCCAGCAGAGCCGATCCCGTCAGCGACGTCATGACGTGGATGGCGGCAAGCCGGAGCGGGTCGGCACGCTGGGCAAGATGAACGCCGAGCACTGCGATGCTCTCACGCGGCTGCTCGACATGGATCACCCCTTCGGCGAGATGAAACCGGGCGCCGAGCGCGCTCCGCGCCCAGTCGATGACGGGATCCCAATGTTCGTTCTGCCGGTCGACAAGCCCTTGTGGGGCGTCGGCGCGATAGCAGAGCAGGTCGGACGAGGCGAAGCGCAGGATGTCTTCCAAAACTGCCTGCGGGTCGCTGGCGACGCCGTCGATGGCCGTGTTGACCAGACGCATGACCGGCATCGTCATCGGGTCGATGGTCTCACCTTGCGCAGCGAACTCGTCGGCGACCAGCGCGGCGGCTTTTTCGGTCGGGAGCACCAGCAGCGCCTTGCCCGGCGTGCGAACCGGCTTGCCATCGAGATGAACGGCAAAACCAGCTTCGGCCGGTGCGACCGAGACGGCTTTGTAGAAGCGTTTCGGCAGGTGCGTCTTCATCTGGATCTGGGCACGGCGTACCGGATCCGGATCGGAGAGCTGCTTTCCCGCTTCGAGGTCGTTGAGAATATCGCGCATGCCGGAGCCTTTCATCCGGGGATATGTTTTCGGGCCGGCCGATTCACAATGATCAGACCGGCTGCGATGAGGCCGAGTGCCAGGAAAATACGAATGGTCAGCGGCTCGTTCAAGAAGATGGCGCCGCACAGCACGCCGAACACCGGCGACAGGAAGGTGAAGCTCGACAGGCCCGATGCCGGATAGCGCCTGAGCAGCCAGAACCACAGCACATAGGTGAAGGCGACGATGTAGACCGCCTGGAAAAGCAGGGCCAAGGTCGGCAAAGCGGCGAAATCGCGGACAGACGGCCCGGCGAAAGGCAGCACCAAGGCGCCGACCACGGCAGCGCCGGCCAGTTGATAGAGCAGCAATTTCTCGGCGCTCGTTTCCGCCAATTTCGTCCGCTTGATGACGATATAGGTCAACGCCCAGAGAATGCCGGCGCCGAGACTGAGCAGGTCACCGGTTAATGTCGCACCATTATCGGCGCTCAGCTGGTCGGAGAACACCGCGACCAATCCAGCGAATGCGAGCAGAAGTCCGACGAGCCGGCGCGCGGTGATGCGTTCGTTCAGGAGGAAATGCCCGCCGACCAGCACCCAGAACGGCATGGTGTTGACCAGCAAGGTGTTGCGCGCCACGGTCGTCTGTTCGAGCCCGACATATAGAAACAGGAACTCGAGACCAAAAAGCGCGCCTGCCAGCAAGCCGGCGACAAGTGTTCCGTCGCGGCTGAAAAGCGCAATGCCGCGCCAGCGGCACCAGACGAGCACGCACAGCCCGCCAATGACCGACCGTGCGATCGACAGGAAAACGGGATCGTAGCCGGCATAGGAGATTTTGGCGGCGACGTAGTTCAGCCCCCAGGAAAAGGTCAGCCCAACCATAATGGCGGCCGCCGCCATGTCGACCCTGTCGCGGCGGTCGAGTGTATCGGTGGCGATACCCACTGGACCTAGTCCTCCGCGCTGGCGTCGTCGAAGCCGATCAGGTTCCAGCTCTGGCGCATATGCGGCGGCATCGGTGCGGTAACGTCGATAAAGCCCCTGTCGGGATGCGGGATGACGATGCGGCGCGCGTGCAGATGCAAGCGGTTCTGCATGCCGCCGGGGAAATCCCAATTGGTGTCGGCCTCGAAATATTTGGGGTCACCGATGATCGGGCAGCCGATGTGAGCGGCATGGACGCGAAGCTGGTGGGTACGGCCGGTATAGGGTTCCATTTCCAGCCAGGACAGGGTCTGCGCCGCCTGTTCGACGATCCGGTAATAAGACACCGCGTGGTCCGCGCCCTTTTCGCCATGCTTGGCAACGCGCACGCGGTCGCCGTCGGGCGTCGGCTCCTTGATCAGCCAGGTCGAGATCTTGTCCTCGCGCTTCGGCGGCACGCCCTTGACCAGCGCCCAATAGGTCTTCTTGGTCTCACGCGCCCGGAACGCCTCGGCAAGCTTCATGGCGGCGAGCCTGGTGCGGGCGACGACCAGCACGCCTGACGTGTCGCGGTCGAGCCGGTGCACCAGACGCGGTTTCTCGCCCTTCTGGTTGCGCCAGGCTTCCAGCATGTCGTCGACATTGCGGGTGACACCCGAGCCACCCTGAACGGCAAGGCCTGCAGGCTTATTGAAGACGAAGACCTTCGGATCTTCATGGATCAGCATTTGGGCCAGAACTTCAGCGTCGCCCTGATTGCGGATCGAGTGACCGGTGAGCGGGCTCTCGCCCTTCTTGTCCACTTCGAGCGGTGGGATCCGAACCGTCTGGCCCGGCTCGACGCGGGTATCAGCCTTCACCCTGCCACCATCGACTCGGATCTGGCCGGAGCGCAGCAGCTTTTGCAGATGGCCGAAGCCGAGACCCGGAAAATGGGTCTTGAACCAGCGATCGAGCCGCATGCCCGCCTCGCCGGCCTCCACCGTGATCTGTTCTACGCCTGCCATTGTCTCGTTTTACCCGTTTCTAGCGCATGACCTGAAATCGTTGTTCGGAAAGGTCATGCGCAAAATCAAAATGCTACAGCGTCCTTTGCGCGTCCTAAGGGACACGCGGCGATGTAAGCGGGGGCAATAGCATTAAGGCAGGCTTCTTGCGAGCCAAAGACCCAGAAATAGCGCAATGATCGCGCCAATGAGGCTGGCAAGGGCATATCCGAACGCCGGCAGCGTCGCGCCACGCTCCCACAGCGTCGCGAAATCGAGCGAAAAGGCGGAGAAGGTGGTGAAACCGCCAAGAATGCCAGTGGCGACGAACAGCCGAAGCTCGTTCGATCCGCCGTAGCGCCGCGCCAGGGTCGTGATGAACAGACCCATCGCAAAGGAGCCGACAATGTTGATCGCCATCGTGCCCCAGGGAAAACTCGGGCCGACAAGACGCAGCGCGACGAAATTGGCGACGTGGCGCAGCCCCGCACCAATAGCGCCGCCCGCGGCAACGAGGAGGAGATTAATCATCGCCGTCTACTGCCCTTACAGGGCCTTCTCGGTCAATCCCTGCCGCGTGCACTCGAAGTTGGCGGATGCACAAATCGTCGAATGCGCTCCACCCTGCCACATCACAGTGGGTGTGAGCGGAGGCCGCAACCGCTTCGGACGCTTCGCCGCAGGTCCGTGCGCAGGCCTGTCGAGCAGGTCGTCCATCATCCAATCAGGATCGGGCGGACCATGTCCAGCTTTTCGACGACGAAATCGAAAAATGCGCGGATGCGTGGAGTTTGCCGAAGCTCTGGGTGGGTCAGCAGATACCAACCCCTTGTCAGTTCCGGCACTGGCGGCAGGATCCGGACCAGATCGTCGTCCATATCGGCGATCGTTGTCGGCAGCGGCGCAATGCCGATCCCCGATTTGACGGCATGCAGGACACCCAGCACGCTGTTGTTGCGCGCGGCGATATTGGCGCCTGGCGCTATCGCCGCGAGCCACTTTGCCGCTCGGTGATTGATCAGCATGCCGTCAAAACCGACGATTGCATGACGCCCAACATCCTCGATACGTTGCGGAGCGCCGTGTTGCTGGACATAGGAGCGGCTGCCATAGACGGCCCAGATGGAGTCGGCGATCTTCCGGCCAATCAGGGTTTCGTCAGCGGGCTCACCGGATCTGAGCGCGATGTCGGCCTCCCCCTTGGACAGATCGAGATAGCGGTCGCTCATCACAAATTCGATGCGCAATGCCGGGTAGCGCGCATGAAACATGTCGAGCAGCGTCGAACCGACAATGCGTGAAACGAGTGGTTCCGGAACGGTCAGCCGAATGGTTCCAGCCAGGTCGCTGCGATAGGCGACGATCCGGCGTTCGAGTGCCATCACGGACGTCTCGATGGCCTCGGCCGCCGGAAGCAGCGCCTCGCCGAACTCCGTCAACCGGTAACCGGCGGGGTAGCGCAACATGAGCGGGCCGCCGATGCGCCGCTCAAGCTCGGCGATGCGCCGATGGACCGTCGACTGATTCACGCCGAGCGCCCTTGAGGCGGCAAGTGTGCTGCCATGGCGCGCGACGGCCAGGAAATAGCGAAGGTCGCTCCAGTCGAACATCGCCGATGTTATGCATCCTTGCATGCTCGCTCCGCAACCTTGCTGCTGCCGCCCGCACAGCACCGGTACTAAGCTCAGCCTAGTGAAATGGAGAACGGCGATGCACAAGACGGCGGAAGTCGGTTCGGCGATCTCCGGCCTCACGGTCGGCGTCACCATCTCGGCGCGGGAAACGGGCGCCGCCAAATTGCAGGTGCTGCACCGGGAAGCAACCGCAGCAATGCCCAAAACGTCCGACCAGGAAATACGCGTGCTTCTGGCCACGCTCGAACCCGGCGATTGCACACCCTGTCATTCGCATCGCTTTCCGGTAACGGTCTACATGCTGGAGGGCACTTTCACTCTGGAACTGGACGGGCGTGAAGCGGTCACGGTGAAATCCGGAGAGATTTTTGTCGAACCGCCGCTGGTCAAAATGACCGGACGGAACCTGGACGCGCGGCAGACGGCGCGCATGGTTCTGTTCTATGTCAGTGATCCAAACATGCCGTTTGCCGATCCGACCGAATGAAGCGAGCTTATTTGTTCCGCTCACCGCGCAGCTTCGCCCAATAGTCGAGCCGTTTCCTGATATCACGCTCGAAACCGCGCTCCGGAGGATCATAGAATGTGCGGCGGCCCATCTTTTCCGGAAAATAATCCTGTCCGGAAAAAGCGTCAGGCTCGTCGTGGTCGTAACGGTAGCCGGCGCCGTAATCTTCTTCTTTCATCAGCTTGGTCGGCGCGTTGAGGATGTGTTTGGGCGGCAGCAGCGAGCCAAACTCCTTCGCCGCCTGAGTGGCGGCCTTGAAGGCGGTGTAGACCGCGTTGGATTTGGGCGCGCTGGCGAGATAGACGGTGGCCTCGGCGAAGGCGAGCTCGCCCTCTGGCGAGCCCAGGTAGTCGTAGGCATCCTTGGCGGCATTGGCGATGACCAGCGCCTGCGGGTCTGCCAGTCCGATATCCTCCATCGCCATGCGCACCAGCCGGCGGCCGAGATAGAGCGGATCCTCGCCGGCGTCGAACATGCGGGCGAGATAATAGAGGGCGGCGTCCGGGTCGGAGCCGCGCACCGATTTATGCAGCGCCGATATCAGATTGTAGTGGCCGTCCTGGCCCTTATCGTAGATCGGCGCCCGGCGCTGGACGATGCGCTGCAGGCCCTCGGCGCCGAACACCTCGCCTGACTTGGCGGCGCGCCAGACCTCTTCGGCCAGCGTCAGCGCCGCGCGGCCATCGCCATCGCTCATGCGGATGAGCATCGCCCTCGCCTCATCGTCGAGCGGCAGCGCCCTGCCCTCGGTCTCCTCGGCACGCACCAGCAGTTTTGCGATGCTGTCCTCACCGAGCGAATGGAAGACCAGCACGCGCGCGCGGGATAGAAGCGCCGCGTTCAGCTCGAACGACGGGTTCTCCGTGGTGGCGCCAACCAGCACGACTGTGCCGTCTTCCATCACAGGCAGAAAACTGTCCTGCTGGGCCCGGTTGAAGCGATGAATCTCGTCGACGAAGAGCAGCGTCTGACGGCCGCTGGTGCGGCGCAGCTTTGCCGCCTCGAATACTTTCTTTAGGTCGGCGACACCGGAAAACACCGCCGATATCTGTTGGAAGGCAAGGCTGGTTTCGCCGGCAAGCAGCCGCGCGACCGTGGTCTTGCCCGTCCCGGGCGGTCCCCAGAAGATCATCGAGCCGATGGAGCCCGAGCCGATCAGCCGCGTCAGTGCGCCGTCAGGCCCGGTCAGATGCTCCTGGCCAACGACCTCGCCGAGGTTCTTCGGGCGCAGTCGGTCGGCCAGCGGCCTGCCGGGCGGCGCCTTTTCCGGTTCATCGACACTGAACAGATCGGCCATGCACTTCTTTTCGTTGGAGCGCGATCTCGTCCGAAGGATCGAGGCTCGGGCTCAGTAACGCAACACCTGGCGCAGTATCTGCCCGCCGCGCTCGACGGTAAAGCGCCACCAGCGCGTCTCTTCCATGGCTGCCTGTTCCAGGGTCGCGGCGCTATCGATGGTTAAGCCATTGACCTCGCGAACGATGTCGCCCGGCTGGAAGCCGAAACCGGCTGCAGGCGAACCGCGATTGATGTCGACCACGGTAACACCCTTGACATCTGTGCGCATGCCGAGCCGCTGCGCGAGCCGAGGCGACAGGTCCGCAACCTTGGCGCCGGAAAACGGGCTGCGACCGCGCAGTGTCACTTCCGCGAGTTTTGCACCTTCCGGCGCGCGCTGCAGCGCAATCTCCATCGTCGCTTGCTGGCCTTTGCTGAGGACGCCGAAGCTGGCATTGGTGCCGATCGACAGCGTCGCCATCCGGTAATCCAGCGCCTCGATACTCTCGACCGGCGTGCCGTTGAGCGACAGCACGACATCGCCGGGCTTGAGCCCCGCCGTGGCCGCCGGCCCTGTTTCTTCGACGGTCGAAACCAGCGCCCCGGTCGGGGTCTCCAGACCAAGCGATTCGGCGATCTGCGGCGTCACGCGCTCGAATTCGGCGCCGATATAGGGCCGCTCGAAGAAGTCGCGCCCGGCCTTGGCCGCATCGGCAAACGCGCGAACCATGTTGGAGGGAATAGCAAAGCCGATGCCGATCGAGCCGCCGCTGCGGCTGTAGATCGCCGTGTTTATGCCGACCAGTTGGCCACCCATGTTGATCAGCGCACCGCCGGAATTGCCCGGATTGATCGCGGCGTCGGTCTGGATGAAGAAACTGGAATCGGAAACGCCGATGTGGCTGCGGGCAAGCGCCGAAACGATGCCGCTGGTCGTGGTCTGGCCGACACCGAAAGGGTTGCCGATGGCCAACAACAGGTCGCCAACCTCGAGCGCGTCGGAATCGCCGATGGCGACGACCGGAAATGGCTTGTCGGAGAAGATCTTGAGCACGGCGAGGTCAAGCGTCTCGTCCTTGAGCAGCACCTTGCTGTCGAATTCACGCCCGTCCGCGGTGGCGACCTTGACCTGATCGGCGTCCTTGATGAGGTGGAAATTGGTGACCACTATGCCTGTCGGATCGACCAGCACGCCGGAGCCGAGCGAGGACTGCGCACGCGGCTGCGAACGGCCGAAGAACTCTTCGAAGAAAGGATCGCCGTCGAAGGGCGACCTCAACTTGGCCGTTTGCGAAGCATAAACATTGACCACGGCCGGCGCCGTCTGCTTGACCAGCGGCGCGAAGGACAGTTGCACCTCCTCGCGGCCGAACGGCACGCGCTTGTCTGGACCGGAGGTGGCATTTTCGCCTTCGGCGCCGCGCAGCATGTCGGTCAGCACATCGGACAGACCTGGATCGGCCTTGGTGTCCTGAGCCAGCGCCTGCCTGGCCGCCGGCACGACTGCCAGCGCCATCAAGGCGCAGAGTAGAACAAGAGACAGCCGTTTTACGCGCATTCCGAATCCTCCGGGTCGGGCGCCATTGTCCCGACGATTGTGCAAAATGAAAGGCTAAGGCAATGAAATCGAATTATTTTGAGCGATAAGGTCTGAGCTGAGCCAAGAAATGGTCGCAAATCTTCCCTGCCGCATTCCGGAATACAAAAAGGGGCCCGCAGGCCCCTTTGAACTCTTTACCCAAACCGAAGCTTATGCGGCTGCGGCTTCCTCGTCGGTGCCTTCTGCCTCGATGCGGGCACGGTCGCCGGCGCCCTTGGCCGAGGTGTCGCGATCGACGAACTCGATGACTGCCATGGCGGCATTGTCACCGTGGCGGAAGCCCGCCTTCATGATGCGCAGATAGCCGCCATTGCGGGTGGCGTAGCGCGGCGCGATCGTGTCGAACAGGCGCTTGACGACACCTTCATTGCCGATCTGGGCAATCACCTGACGGCGGGCATGCAGATCGCCGCGCTTGCCGAGCGTCACCAGCTTTTCGACGATCGGACGCAGATCCTTCGCCTTCGGCAATGTGGTGAGGATCTGCTCATGCTCGATGAGCGATACGGCAAGGTTGGCAAACATCGACTTGCGATGGCTTATGCTGCGGGCGAACCGGCGACCTTTAAATCCGTGGCGCATGGCTCTTCTCCTTCATTCCGGGTTCAAGAGGCCACAGCCTCAGTTGGTTAGCCGCATGATCTTGTCCGAAAAGTCTGCAACTTTTTGCTGCGCTGACCTTCGGTTCGGGACCATGCTTAGTATTGATCTTCGTAACGCTTGGCGAGGTCTTCGATGTTTTCCGGCGGCCAATCCGGCACTTCCATGCCGAGGTGCAGGCCCATAGCCGCCAGGACTTCCTTGATCTCGTTCAGCGACTTGCGGCCGAAGTTCGGGGTGCGCAGCATCTCGGCTTCGGTCTTCTGGATCAGGTCGCCGATATAGACGATGTTGTCGTTCTTCAAGCAGTTGGCCGAACGCACCGAAAGCTCCAGCTCGTCGACCTTCTTGAGCAGCGCCGGGTTGAAGGCAAGCTCGGTCACCTGCTCGGCGGCGACTTCCTTCTGCGGCTCGTCGAAATTGACGAACAGACCAAGCTGGTCCTGCAGGATGCGGGCAGCGAAAGCCACCGCGTCCTCGCCCGAGATCGAACCGTCGGTGTCGATCGTCATGGTCAGCTTGTCATAGTCGAGAACCTGGCCCTCACGGGTGTTCTCGACCTTGTAGGAGACCTTTTTGACCGGCGAGTAGAGGCTGTCGACCGGGATGAGACCGATCGGCGCGTCTTCAGCACGATTACGGTCGGCCGGAACGTAGCCCTTGCCGGTATCGACGGTGAACTCCATGCGGATTTCAGCGCCCTCGTCCAGCGTACAGATGACGTGGTCGGGATTGAGGATCTCGACGTCGCCGACCGTCTGGATGTCGCCGGCGAGAACAGCGCCCGGTCCCTGCTTGCGCACGACCATGCGCTTGGGGCCGTCACCTTCCATGCGGATGGCGATTTCCTTGATGTTCAAGACGATATCGGTCACGTCCTCGCGCACGCCGGCGATGGACGAGAATTCATGCAAAACCCCGTCGATCTGCACGGCAGTTACTGCTGCGCCACGCAGCGAAGACAGAAGCACGCGACGTAGCGCATTGCCGAGGGTCAGACCAAAGCCGCGCTCGAGCGGCTCGGCGACCAGCGTGGTCAGCGTCTTCTTCTTCGACGAAAACTCGATCTTGTTCGGCTTGATCAGTTCCTGCCAATTTTTCTGGATCATGATGCTTTCCTTCCGTTGACCCGCCACCATCCAATCGTGGCGGGCGACCTGGAATGCCGTGGAGGAACGCTACTCGCGTTCGCGCGGCGTTCGGTAATTCTTAGACGCGGCGCTTCTTGCGCGGGCGGCAGCCATTGTGCGGGATCGGCGTCACATCACGGATCGAGGTGATGGTAAATCCGGCTGCCTGCAGCGCGCGCAGCGCGGATTCACGACCGGAGCCGGGCCCACAGACTTCGACCTCGAGCATGCGCATGCCGTGTTCCTGGGCCTTCTTGGCAACGTCCTCGGCAGCCATCTGGGCAGCGAACGGGGTCGACTTGCGAGACCCCTTGAAGCCCTGGGCTCCCGCCGACGACCAGGCAATCGAATTGCCCTGCGCGTCGGTGATGGTGATCATCGTGTTGTTGAAGGTCGAGTTGACGTGGGCAACGCCCGACGAAATATTCTTGCGTTCGCGACGGCGAACACGTGTGGCTTCCTTGGCCATGATGGTCCTTTCAGTTGATCTCTACACCGCCGTAATGCCAGCGGCTCCACCTTCGTAAGGGAGTAGGGAATAGGGCAGTAAGACAGTAGGGAAACGCGCGGCTGTTCCCTACTGCCTTACTCCCCTACTCCCTTATTCCCCTAAATTACTTCTTTTTGCCGGCGATCGACTTGGCCGGGCCCTTGCGGGTGCGCGCATTGGTATGCGTGCGCTGGCCGCGAACCGGCAGCGAGCGGCGATGGCGCAGGCCGCGATAGCAGCCGAGGTCCATGAGCCGCTTGATGTTCATCGACACTTCGCGGCGCAGATCGCCCTCGACCTGATAGTCGCGGTCGATCGTCTCGCGGATCTGCAGCACTTCCGCGTCGGTCAGCTGGTTGACGCGGCGCTCGGCCGGGATGCCGACCTTGTCGACGATCTCCTGGGCGAAGTTCTTGCCAATGCCGTGAATGTACTG
This sequence comes from Mesorhizobium wenxiniae, assembly GCF_002284535.1. Lineage (GTDB taxonomy): Bacteria > Pseudomonadota > Alphaproteobacteria > Rhizobiales > Rhizobiaceae > Mesorhizobium > Mesorhizobium wenxiniae. The sequence continues at coordinate 118,027 of NZ_NPKH01000028.1, forward strand.
AAGCGCAATGACAACGCGCTTGTTGGTCGGAATGTTGACGCCGGCTATACGAGCCATGTTCTTCTCTTCTCCATGTGGGCCGGACAAGCCGGCGCTATCAAAGTTGCCCCGCGTCCGGTGGAGGCCGGCCCATGCGGGAGTTTCCAGTTCAAAGCGGTTGCCTTGCCCTTGCGGGCAAGCAAGCCTCATGCCTGATAGGAAGACGGGCCGCCATACCCCAGCGGACTGCTCCAGTCAAGCGTAATCGTTCGATTCTCTAGCTGGCCGCCTGGCCAACCTGCTGGGTCGCAGCCGTGAGCACCACTTCGATCTGTCGCGTCACCGCATCGATCTCGGCCATGCCGTCGACACCTCTCAGCTTGCCCTTGGCATAGTAGTAGCCGATCAGCGGCGACGTTTTCTTGTAGTACTCCTTCAGGCGCTCTTCGAACACTGCCGGATTGTCGTCCTTGCGCACAGGCAGACCCGCGGCCTTGGCCTCTTCGACGCGCTTGCCGATTCGACCAACCAGTGCCTTGTCGTCGACGACAAGTTCGATGACGGCGTCGAGCGTGAGGCCGCGATCCGAGAGCATCGATTCAACCGCGTCCGCTTGCACCAAGGTTCGCGGGTATCCGTCAAGGATGAAACCCTTTGCGCAATCGGCCTGATCGATACGCTCTGCCACGATGGCGTTGACGATGGCGTCGGAAACCAGTTCGCCAGCGTCCATCACCGCCTTGGCGCGCTTGCCGACTTCGGTACCGGCCTGGACAGCGGCGCGCAGCATATCGCCCGTGGAGAGTTGGGGTATGCCGTATTTTTCTACCAGTCTTTGTGCTTGCGTCCCCTTGCCCGCCCCTGGCGGTCCAAGCAATATCAACCTCATCTGGCCTTTTTCCCCCCGCGCAGCTTCGACTTCTTGATCAGGCCCTCATACTGGTGCGCGATCAGGTGACCCTGAATCTGCGCCACCGTATCGAGCGTTACACTGACCACGATCAGAAGCGATGTGCCACCGAGGTAGAATGGTACGCCAGTCGCTGAAATCAGGAACTCGGGCAGCAGACACACCAGCACCAGATAGATGGCGCCGACGACGGTGATGCGGGTGAGAACATAGTCGATGTAATCGGCGGTGCGCTCGCCCGGACGGTAGCCCGGAATGAAACCCGAATGCTTCTTGAGCTGGTCGGCGGTGTCCTTCGGGTTGAAGACGATCGCCGTATAGAAGAAGGCGAAAAACACGATCATCGCCGCATAGAACGCCATGTAGAGCGGCTGGCCATGGCCGAGTGCCGCCAGGACGGTGCTGGCCCAGGCTGGCATGTTGGTCGTCTGCGAGAAACCGGCGACCGTCGCCGGCAGCAACAGCAGCGAAGACGCGAAGATCGGCGGAATGACGCCGGCCGTGTTGAGCTTGAGCGGCAGGTGCGAGGTGTCACCCTGGAACATGCGGTTGCCGACCTGGCGCTTCGGATACTGGATCAGCAAGCGCCGCTGGGCGCGCTCGAAGAACACGATCAGCGCGATAACGACGACGGCAAGAACGATTATCGCCAGGATCAGACCGGTCGACAGCGCGCCGGTGCGGCCAAGTTCCAGCGTACCGGAGATGGCTTGCGGCAGGCCGGCGACGATACCGGAAAAGATGATCAGCGAAATGCCGTTGCCGATGCCGCGGGCGGTGATCTGCTCGCCGAGCCACATCAGGAACATGGTGCCGCCGACCAGCGTGATGACGGTCGAGATGCGGAAGAACATGCCGGGATCGCTGACGATGCCGTTGCCGCCTTCCAGCCCGACCGCAATGCCGTAAGCCTGGACCAGGGCCAAAAGCACGGTGCCGTAGCGCGTATACTGGTTGATGACCTTGCGGCCCTGTTCGCCTTCCTTCTTCAACGCCTCCAGAGTCGGGATGACGGAGGTCATCAGCTGCATGATGATGGAAGCAGAGATATAGGGCATGATGCCGAGGGCAAAGATCGCCATGCGCTCGACGGCGCCGCCGGCGAACATGTTGAACATGCCAAGCACGCCCTTGCTCTGCGACGAGAAGGCCTGGGCGAAAGCGTCGGGATTGATGCCAGGCAGCGGGATATAGGTGCCGAGGCGGTAGACGAGCAGCGCGCCGATGGTGAACCAGATGCGCTTCTTCAGATCCTCGGCCTTGGCGAAGGCCGAGAAATTCAGATTCGAGGCTAGTTGTTCAGCAGCCGAAGCCATGCCTGATTCTCCGCTTGGTCACGCTCGATGGCCCGCAACTCAGGCGGCGCGTGTCACCGAAGCTCACGAGATAAGCTCCGGACTGCAAACATGCAAGCGGCCGCGTTGATGCGGCCGCCATATTGATCGGATCAAAGCGCAATCGAAAGCGAAACGTGTCTCACTCTTGCCGATCGCGCTTCAAATCGCCGTTACTCGGCGGCTGCCTTTTCCGGCAGCTTCACCGAACCGCCGGCCTTTTCGATCTTCTCGATGGCGGCCTTGGAGGCGCCGGCCACGTCGAAGGCGAGCTTCGACTTGATGTCGCCGTCCGAGAGGATGCGCACGCCGTCCTTGACGCGGCGGATGACCCCGGCAGCGACCAGCGCTTCGGCCGTCACAGTCGTCTTGGCGTCGAGCTTCTTGGCATCGAGCGCGGCCTGGATGCGGGCCAGCGACACGACGGCAAAGCTCTTGGCGAAGATGTTGTTGAAGCCACGCTTCGGCAGGCGCCGATAGAGCGGCATCTGGCCACCCTCGAAGCCGTTGACGGCGACGCCGGAGCGCGCCTTCTGGCCCTTGACGCCGCGACCGGCAGTCTTGCCCGAGCCGGAACCGATGCCGCGGCCGAGACGCTTCTTGGAATGCGTCGCGCCGTCCTTGTCACGCAGATCGTTGAGTTTCATCTGAGTTCTCCTGCGCTCTGGTTCAGCCCTCGTCCACAACGCGGACGAGATGCTGGACGGCAGCGATCATGCCGCGCACTGAGGGGGTGTCCTCCAGCGTGCGCTGCTTGTGCATCTTGTTGAGGCCGAGGCCGACCAGCGTCGCTCGCTGCTCCTTCGGCCGGCGGATCGGCGAACCGATCTGCTCGACGGTGATGGTCTTGGTTGCTTTCTTGGCCATGGTCAAAATCCTGGTCAGCGTCGACTATTCTTCGGCCGCAACGGCGGTGCCGCGGCGGGCCTGAAGGGTCGAATACTTGATGCCGCGCGCAGCAGCCACGTCCTTGGGATGCATCTGGCTCTTCAGCGCGTCAAAGGTGGCGCGAACCATGTTGTACGGGTTCGACGAACCCATCGACTTGGCGACGACGTCATGCATGCCGAGCGTCTCGAAGACGGCGCGCATCGGGCCGCCGGCGATGATGCCGGTACCCTGCTTGGCAGCGCGCAGCAGAACGCGTCCGGCGCCCCAGCGTCCCTCGACGTCGTGGTGCAGCGTACGGCCCGAACGCAGCGGCACGAAGATCATGTCGCGCTTGGCCGATTCGGTCGCTTTGCGGATCGCCTCAGGCACTTCGCGCGCCTTGCCGTGACCGAAGCCGACGCGGCCCTTCTGGTCGCCGACAACGACGAGTGCTGCAAAGCCGAAGCGCCGGCCGCCCTTGACGACCTTGGCGACGCGGTTGATGTGGACGAGCTTGTCCACCATGCCGTCGTCGCGCTCTTCGCGATCACGGCCGCGGCCGCCATCCCTACGTTCCTGTGCCATATCCTGTTCCTTGTTTTTTTCCGGAAGCACGGTTGATGATGATATCCGGCACCTCTGTGGGTTGCCGGGGGCAAAACTCATTTTTCCTTCGCATGATCTTATCCGAAAAGTCTGCAACTTTTTGCTGCGCTGACCTCCGGTTCGGGATCATGCTTTAGAAGCTCAAGCCGCCTTCACGGGCGGCCTCGGCCAGCGCCTTGACGCGGCCGTGATAGATGTACGGTCCACGGTCGAAGACGACTTCCTTGACGCCGGCCTTCGAAGCGCGCTCGGCAATCAGCTTGCCGATTGCCACTGCGGCGGCAGTGTCGGCACCGGTCTTGAGCGAACCCTTGAGGTCCTTCTCCAGCGTCGAGGCGGCAGCGATTGTGTGGCCCTTGGCGTCGTCGATCACCTGGACGTAGATGTTCTTCGACGTGCGGTGGACCGACAGCCGCGGACGCTCGCCCGCGACCTTCTTGATCTGGCGGCGGACGCGCTGAGCGCGGCGTTGTGTGGATTCTTTCGAGCCCATGATATCAGTTCCTTGCCTTCAAAAAACGGGGGCAACCCTGTGCGGTAGGACAAGCCTCCCGCGACCGCTCCCCGCGGCGTTAAAATTACTTCTTCTTGCCTTCCTTGCGGACGATCTTCTCGCCAGCGTAACGAACGCCCTTGCCCTTGTACGGCTCGGGACCGCGATATTCGCGGATCTCGGCAGCAACCTGACCGACCTTCTGCTTGTCGATGCCGGTTACGGTGATTTCCGTCGGCTTCGGCACGGTGATCGTGATGTCCTGCGGCGTTTCGTAGACGACATCATGGCTGAACCCGAGCGCCAGCTGCAGGTTCTTGCCCTGCATGGCGGCGCGATAGCCGACGCCGGTGATCTCAAGCTTCTTTTCAAAACCGTCCTTGACGCCCTGCAGGATGTTGACGATCTGCGTGCGCGACATGCCCCATTTGGAGCGAGCGGTCTTGGTCTGGTCGCGCGGCTGGACAGCGATCTCGCTGCCTTCCATTTTGACCAGCACTTCGTCGGTCACCACGAACTTCAGCTCACCCTTGGGGCCCTTCGCCGTGACGGTCTGGCCGTCGACGGTCGCGGTCACGCCCTGCGGCAGCGAAACGGGTTTCTTTCCAATACGAGACATTTTGTTGTCCTCGTCACTTCTCTTGTTTCAGGTCTCTGTTTTCGAACATGTGTCCGAAAACCGGATTCCACTTTCCGGGATCGCGCTCCAGATCAGAATATCTGGCAGAGGATTTCCCCGCCGACATTCTGTTCGCGCGCTTCGTGGTCGGCCATGACGCCCTTCGGCGTCGAAAGGATCGCGATGCCGAGGCCGTTGGCGACGTGCGGGATCGACTTCGCCGAAACGTAGACGCGACGGCCCGGCTTGGACACGCGGGCGATTTCGCGCACGACCGGCGCACCGTCGAAATACTTCAGTTCGATCTCGATTTCGGACTTGCCGTTGTCGAAGTCGGTCTGGCTGTAGTCGCGAATATAGCCTTCCGCCTTCAGCACGTCGAGGACGCGGGTACGCAGGCGCGAGGCCGGCGTCGAAACGCTCGACTTCTTGCGGCCATAAGCGTTGCGGATGCGGGTCAGCATATCGCCGAGAGGATCGCTCAATGACATGTTATGTCCTCCTTACCAGCTCGACTTGACCAGGCCCGGGATCTGGCCGTTATTGCCGAGATCACGAAGCGCGATGCGCGATACTTTGAGCTTGCGATAGTAGGCACGCGGACGGCCGGTGACTTCGCAGCGGTTGCGGATGCGGATCTTGGCCGAGTTGCGCGGCAGTGCCGCAAGCTTCAGCTGGGCGCGGAAGCGCTCTTCCATTGGCTTGGACTGATCCATGATGATCGCCTTGAGGGCCTTACGCTTGGCAGCGTACTGGTCCACAAGCTTGCGGCGCCTGTTGTTCTTCTCGACTGAGCTGGTCTTTGCCATTTCAGATTTTTCCTTTTCTCGCTGCCGTTACTGGCGGAAGGGGAAGTTGAAGGCCTTGAGCAATGCCCTGGCTTCGTCGTCCGTCTTCGCAGTCGTACAAACGATGACGTCCATGCCCCAGATCTGATCAACCTTGTCGTAATTGATCTCCGGGAACACGATGTGTTCCTTGATGCCCATGGCATAGTTGCCACGGCCATCGAAGCTCTTCGGATTGAGCCCGCGGAAGTCGCGGACGCGCGGCAGCGCGATGTTCACGAGACGGTCGAGGAACTCATACATGCGTTCCTTGCGCAGCGTGACCTTGGCGCCGATCGGCATCTTTTCGCGGACCTTGAAGCCGGCGATCGAGTTGCGCGCATGGGTGACGACGGCCTTCTGGCCGGCGATCAGCGCAAGATCTTCCGCCGCGATCGAAGGCTTCTTCGAATCGCCGGTCGCTTCGCCGACGCCCATGTTCAGCACGATCTTGTCGATGCGCGGAACCTGCATCTCGTTCTCGTAGCCGAACTGCTCCTGCAGAGCCTTACGAATGGTCTCGTTGTAGACCTGCTTGAGGCGCGGCGTGTTCTGGGCAGTCGCCTGCTTGGTTTGAGCCTTAGCCATTGATGACTTCTCCCGAGCGCTTGGCGACGCGCACCTTCTTGCCGTCCTTCTGGAAGATGAAACCGACACGGGTCGGCTTGCCATCCTTGGGGTCGGCCAGCGCGATGTTCGACAGTTGGATCGGCGCTTCCTTGGTGATGATCCCGCCCTCTTGGGACTGGGACTGCTTCTGGTGACGACGGATCATGTTGACGCCGCGCACCAGCGCGGTGTCTTCCTTCGGCTGCACCGAGAGGACTTCGCCCGAACGGCCCTTGTCCTTGCCGGCCAGCACGACGACCTTGTCGCCTTTTCTAATCTTCTGCATTGGTCCGGCTCCTTACAGCACTTCAGGCGCGAGCGAGATGATCTTCATGTGGTTCTTGGCGCGGAGTTCGCGCGGAACCGGTCCGAAGATACGCGTGCCGATCGGCTCTTTCTTGTTGTCGACGAGAACGGCCGCGTTCTTGTCGAAACGGATCACGCTGCCGTCCGGGCGGCGAATGTCCTTGGCCGTGCGAACCACGACCGCCTTCATCACATCGCCCTTCTTGACGCGGCCGCGCGGGATGGCTTCCTTGATCGACACCACGATGATGTCGCCCACGGAAGCGTATTTCCGCTTCGAGCCGCCCAGCACCTTGATGCACATGACACGACGGGCGCCGGAATTATCCGCGACGTCGAGGTTTGTTTGCATCTGAATCATGACTGGCCGCCTTTTTCTCTTCTAACGGGACGGGTTCTTCACCCTTCCCCGGTCTGTCCAAAATTCGTTTCGTTGCCCTGATCAGGCCTGGTCCGAAGACACGACGGTCCAGCGCTTGTCCTTGGAAATCGGCTTCGATTCCTGGATGAACACCTGATCGCCAACCTTGTGGGCGTTGTTCTCGTCGTGCGCCTTGTATTTCTTGGTCATGCGCACGGTCTTCTTCATCACGGGATGCGTGAAGCGCCGTTCGACCTTGACGACAACCGTCTTCTCGTTTTTGTCGCTGACGACGGTGCCCTGCAGAATGCGCTTTGGCATGGTTTTCGTCCTTAAGCCTTCTTAGCCGCGGACTTTTCCGCAGCGATGGTCTTGATACGCGCAATGTCCTTGCGGACCTGCCTCACGCGCGCGGTCTTCTCGAGCTGGCCGGTGGCCTTCTGGAAGCGCAGGTTGAACTGCTCCTTCTTCAGGCTGGCCAATTCGTCGGTCAGCTGGTCCTGGGTCTTGGTCCGGATGTCTTCGGCTTTCATGATCAGCCCGTCCTTATTCTGCGATGCGCTGTACGAAGCGCGTCCTGACCGAGAGCTTGGCCGCGCCGAGACGCAGCGCCTCACGGGCGGTTTCCTCATTGACGCCGTCGATCTCGAACATGATGCGGCCGGGCTTGACGCGCGCCGCCCAGTAATCGACAGCGCCCTTGCCCTTTCCCATGCGGACTTCGGTCGGCTTCGACGTCACCGGCACGTCAGGGAAGATACGGATCCAGACGCGGCCGGCACGCTTCATCTCGCGGGTGATCGCGCGGCGAGCCGCCTCGATCTCGCGCGCGGTGACGCGGTTCGGCTCAAGCGCCTTCAGCCCAAAACCACCGAAATCCAGATTGGTGCCACCCTTGGCGGCACCATGGATACGGCCCTTGAACTGCTTGCGGAACTTTGTGCGCTTTGGCTGCAGCATCGTTCTAACTCCAAATTCTCAACTGTCTCAGGCGTTTTCGCGACGGCGACCGCGTTCGCGCTCACCACCACCGCCATGCGCATGATCGCCCTCGGTGGCGCGGCGCTCCGAAGCCATCGGATCGTGCTCGAGGATTTCGCCCTTGAACACCCAGACCTTGACGCCGCAGATGCCGTAGGCGGTGTGTGCTTCGGCCGTGCCGTAGTCGACGTCGGCGCGCAGCGTATGCAGCGGCACGCGACCTTCGCGGTACCATTCCATGCGCGCGATCTCGGCGCCGCCGAGACGGCCGGCGCAGTTGATGCGGATGCCTTCGGCACCGAGGCGCATCGCCGACTGCACGGCGCGCTTCATGGCGCGGCGGAACGCGATGCGGCGCTCGAGCTGCTGGGCGATCGACTGGGCGACCAGCGTGGCGTCGATCTCGGGCTTACGCACTTCGACGATGTTCAAATGCGTCTCGGACTTCGTCATCTCCATCAGCTTCTTGCGAAGCTTCTCGATGTCGGCGCCCTTCTTGCCGATGATCAGGCCCGGACGCGCCGCATGGATGGTGACGCGGCACTTCTTGTGCGGACGCTCGATCACAACCTTCGAAATCGCAGCCTGCTTGAGTTCCTTCTCAAGATACTTGCGGATCTTGATGTCCTCATGCAGCAGCTGGCCGTACTCGCCGGTGTTGGCGAACCAACGCGAATCCCAGGTACGGTTGATGCCGAGACGCAGACCGATCGGATTGATTTTCTGGCCCATTATGCGGCCTCCACTTTTTCTTCGACTTCACGAACGACGATCGTGAGGTGCGAGAACGGCTTCTCGATACGGCTGGCGCGGCCACGGCCACGGGCATGGAACCGCTTCATGACGATCGACTTGCCGACATAGGCTTCCGCCACGATCAGCGCATCGACGTCGAGGTCGTGGTTGTTTTCCGCGTTGGCGATCGCCGATTCCAGCGTCTTCTTGACCGTGCCGGAAATCCGCTTGGCCGAGAATTCGAGATCGGAAAGCGCTGTCGCGACCTTCTTGCCGCGGATCAGCGCGGCAACCAGGTTCAGCTTCTGCGGGCTGATACGGATCGTGCGCAACACGGCGCGCGCTTCGTTGTCAGCAAGCCTGCGCGGAGCTTTGGCCTTGCCCATGATTATTTCCTCTTCGCCTTCTTATCCGCGCCATGACCGTAATAGGTCCGGGTCGGAGCGAATTCACCGAACTTGTGGCCGACCATGTCTTCGTTCACCGAAACGGGAACGTGCTTCTGGCCGTTGTAGACACCGAAGGTGAAGCCGACGAACTGCGGCAGGATGGTGGAGCGACGGCTCCACATCTTGATCACCTCATTGCGACCACCTTCACGAACCTTGTCCACCTTCTTGAGAAGGTAGCCGTCAATGAAGGGGCCTTTCCAAATCGAACGAGTCACTTGGCGTTACCTCTTCTTAGCTCTTGCGCTGATGGCGCGAGCGCAGGATGAACTTGTCGGTCGCCTTATTGGACCGCGTCTTCTTGCCCTTGGTAGGCTTGCCCCAAGGTGAAACCGGATGGCGGCCACCGGAGGTGCGGCCTTCGCCGCCGCCATGCGGATGGTCGACCGGGTTCATGGTCACGCCGCGGTTGTGCGGACGTTTTCCCCGCCACACAGTGCGGCCTGCCTTGCCGTCATTGATGTTGCCGTGGTCCGGGTTGGACACGGCGCCGACAGTGGCCATGCACGAGCCGTGGACGACACGCTGCTCACCCGAGTTCAGGCGCAGGATCGCCATGCCCTGGTCACGGCCGACGAGCTGGGCGTAACCGCCAGCCGAACGGGCAACCTGGGCGCCCTTGCCCGGCTTCAGCTCGATGTTGTGGACGATCGTGCCGACCGGCATCGAGGCCAGCGGCATCGCATTGCCCGGCTTCACGTCGACCGCTTCGCCGGCCACGATCTTGTCGCCGGCAGCAAGGCGCTGCGGGGCGATGATGTAGGACAGCTCACCATCGTCATACTTGATCAGCGCGATGAAGGCGCTGCGGTTCGGATCGTATTCGATACGGTCGACAGTTCCGACAATGTCGAACTTGCGGCGCTTGAAGTCGATGATGCGGTACGTACGCTTGTGACCGCCGCCGATGAAGCGGGCCGTGATGCGGCCGTAATTGTTACGGCCGCCCGACTTGGTCAGGCCTTCTGTCAAGCCCTTGACGGGCTTGCCCTTGTAGAGGCCCGAGCGATCGACGATGACCAGCTGGCGGGTGCCCGGCGTTATCGGGTTGAATTTTTTCAGTGCCATGTTTGTTGTCCTCGCGGTCTTGCTCAGAGACCCGTCGCGACGTCGATCGACTGGCCGTCGGCCAGCGTCACGATCGCCTTCTTGACGTCGCTCTGGCGGCCGATCGTGCCGCGGAAGCGCTTGATCTTGCCCTTGCGGACAAGCGTGTTCACGGCCATCACCTTGACGCCGAACAGCGCTTCGACGGCAGCCTTGATTTCCGGCTTCGACGCCTTCTTGGCGACGTTGAAGACGACCTGGTTCTGCTCGGAAGCCATGGTCGACTTTTCGGTGATCGCCGGCGAGACGATCACGTCGTAGTGACGAAGGTCTGTCATTTGAAGCGCTCCTCGAGAGCCTCGACGGCGGCCTTCGAAAGGACCAGCGTGCCGCGGCGCAAAATGTCGTAGACGTTGATGCCCTGGATGGGCAGCACGTCGATGTTCGGGATGTTCGTCGCCGCCAGCTTGAAGTTCTTATCGAGCTCGGCGCCACCGATCACCAGGGCATTGGACAGGCCCAGCGTCGCGAAATTCGCGATCAGCGCCTTGGTCTTGGCCTCGGTCAGCATCAACTCGTCGATGATGATGAGCGACGCGCTCTTGGCCTTGGCCGAGAGAGCATGCTTGAGGCCCAGCGCGCGCACCTTCTTCGGCAGTTCGTGCTCGTGGCTGCGGACGACCGGGCCGTGGGCCTTGCCGCCGCCGCGGAACTGCGGAGCGCGTGCCGAATGGTGGCGGGCGCGGCCCGTACCCTTCTGCTTGTACATCTTGGCGCCGGTGCGGGCGATCTCGGCGCGACCCTTGGTCTTGTGCGTGCCCTGCTGCTTCTTGGCAAGCTGCCAGCGCACGACGCGCTGCAGGATGTCCTCGCGCGGATCAAGGCCGAAAATCTCCTTGGAGAGTTTCACCTTGCCGGCGTCCTTGCCGCCAAGCGTTGTGATCTTGAGGTCCATTATTCCGCTCCCTCTGTGGCCGGGGCATCTACTGTGGCCGGGGCATCGTTCTTGGCGCCATCACTGGTTGCAATGACGCGGATTGCGGCGGGCTTCGGCGCATTGGCCGGCAGCGCAAACTTGGCCGCGTCGCGGACCAGGATCCACGCGCCCTTCGAACCGGGAACCGCGCCGCGGATCAGGATCAGGCCGCGATCGGCGTCGGTCGAGACGACCTCGACATTCTGCGTGGTGACGCGGGTGTCGCCCATGTGGCCGGCCATATGCTTGCCCTTGAACACCTTGCCCGGGTCCTGGCGCTGGCCGGTCGAGCCGTGGGTACGGTGCGAGACCGAGTTGCCGTGGGTCGCGCGGCCACCGCCCATGTGGTGCCGCTTGATAACGCCCTGGAAACCCTTGCCGATCGTGGTTCCCGTCACATCGACCTTCTGGCCGGCGACGAAATGATCGACAGTGATCTCGGCGCCGACATCGATCATGTTGTCGGCCGAGACACGGAATTCGGCAACCTTGGCCTTCGGCTCGACGGAAGCGGTCGCGAAATGGCCGCGCATCGCCTTCGACGTGTTCTTCACCTTGGCAAGGCCAACGCCGAGCTGGACGGCGGTATAGCCGTTCTTCTCCTGCGTGCGCTGCGCCACGACCTGGCAGTTCTCCATCTGGAGAACAGTGACGGGAACATGTTCCCCGGCATCGTTGTAGATGCGGGTCATTCCCACCTTCTTTGCAATCACACCTGAACGCATCGGTTCAATTCCTTTAGAGTTCCCTGTCGGGGCTGTCGCCCCTCCACGCCTCTTGTTCCTTCAGAGTCCCGGGTCGCCCCGCCCCTCTGGTTCCTTAAAGCTTGATCTCGACGTCGACACCGGCGGCAAGATCGAGCTTCATCAAAGCGTCGACTGTCTGCGGGGTCGGATCGACGATATCGAGCAGACGCTTGTGCGTGCGCATCTCGAATTGCTCGCGGCTCTTCTTGTCGACGTGAGGCGACCGGTTGACCGTGAACTTTTCGATCCGCGTCGGCAGCGGAATGGGGCCGCGGACGTTGGCGCCGGTGCGCTTGGCCGTCGACACGATTTCCCGCGTCGAGGCGTCAAGCACCCGGTGATCAAACGCCTTCAGGCGGATGCGGATATTCTGTCCGTTCATGCGTCACTTCCTTGTTCTGGCGCGGCGCGGGCAGCGCCCGCGACAGATCGGTTTAAGTCCAAATTACTCTTTGATGGTGACGACGATGCCGGCACCGACGGTGCGGCCGCCTTCACGGATGGCGAAGCGCAGCTTCTCTTCCA
>NZ_NPKH01000041.1 GCF_002284535.1 Mesorhizobium wenxiniae
CCAATCCAGCCAGCATCTTGAATCACAAATCAGACCAATCCGGAATCCCTTTCGATTCCGTCAAAGCGTGACCCGCTCTAGAGCACTGGACGTTCTAGACTTGGCGAACACTCCACTCCGGGAGGCAATGGCGTCTACACCATCCAGGTGTTGCCTTTTTTACGCGACCAGCAACTGCTTGCGATCGACGCGCTCCTGCTGCGGCGAGCGCGCATAGAGCTCGCGGTAGCATTTGGAGAAATGCGAGGCGGAGACGAACCCGCAAGCGACCGCCACTTCGACCACCGGCATCGATGATTGGATCAGCAAGTGCCGGGCCCGGTCGAGGCGGATTTCCAGATAGTAGCGGGCAGGGGATCGTCCCATTTCGGTGCGGAACAGGCGCTCTATCTGGCGGCGCGACAAGTCGACATGATCGGCAATCTCGATCAGCGACAGCGGCTCGGACAGGTTTGCTTCCATCAATTCGATGATGGTCAGCACTTTGGAATTCTGCACGCCAAGGCGCGCACGCAGCGGCAGGCGCTGGCGATCGGTCGGGCTGCGTACGCGGTCGGTCAAAACCTGCTCGCAGACCCGGTTGACGAGGTTGTCGTCGAAATCGTCGCCGATCAGCTTCAGCATCATGTCGAGCGCCGCGGTGCCGCCGGCGCAGGTGTAGATGTTCTGGTCAATCTCGAAGAGGTCGGCAAAGACATTGGCCTTCGGGAACGCCTCGGAAAAACCCGGCAGGTTCTCCCAATGAATGGCGCAGCGCTTGTTGGACAACAGGCCGGCGGCGGCCAGTATATGTGCGCCAGTACACAAGCCGCCGATGGCGACGCCGCGGTTGTATTCCTCGCGCAGCCAGGCGAAGGCCGATCTGTTCTGGTAGCGCTCCACATTGATGCCGCTGCAAACGACCGCCATGTTCGGCCGTTCGGGGCCGGACATCTTCTTGCGTTCGTCCTCCAGCGAGGTGTTGACGGCGCATTCGACGCCGTTCGAGGCGCGCACCGGCTTGCCGTCGATGCTGGCGAGCCGCCAACGATAGGCCTCGTAGCCGAGCATCCGGTTGGCCGAGCGCAACGGATCGAGCGCCGTTGCAAAGGCGATCATGGTGAAATCGGGGACCAGGAAGAATACAAACGACCGCCTGATCGAATGATTTACGACGTTCACAGGGTAACCCTCACGCTGCAATGGCGCGAACAGGATGTCGCGATCAGCATAGCGACATCAGGAAAAACCTTTCCTGTCAATTGGCTAGGCGGCGAAAGACAGACTTTATTTGCGACATGGGTCGCAAATGGGCAATCGCTATGCGGCGACGGTCCCAACATGCCGCCGGTTTGAGCAAATATGCGGCATGTGGTCGGCACATACAAAACGCGCCGCCTCGGCAGAACCGAAGCGGCGCTGTGATCAACTTCGAAGCAGCAGCAGATAGCGCCGCTTGCGAGCTTGTCAGATCAGGCGACGAAGCCGAGGCGTGCGGCGGCCACGGCGCCGGTCTGGCCGGGCATGGTGTTGGCAAGGCGCTGGCGCTCGAGCGCGGTCGTCAGGTTCATTTCTCGGCGAGAAAAAAGGCGGGCAAAAAGCTTCATCATCATCTCCATTCGGTTGCTCAGACGGGTCGCCTTCGCTTGATGGAGTGGGGCAGCTCGTTGGCTGGCGCTGATATAGGCTTACGTGAGGGGAAACTAAATCGCAAAAGCGAAGCACTTGATAGGAAAAGCGACACGGAATGCGACAACTTTGGGCATTCCGCCCAATATTTATGATCACTTACAAGGCGTAGTTCGAAATGTGAGCTGCTATGCAACCCGCTCATATGCGCCATGCAGCGGCGACATGGCTTCAAAAAGCATTTGACCGCAAACAAAAAGGCCTGCCGGGCATGATCTGCGCGACAGGCCGTCAGCTTTGAATACACACGATCTATTTTGCTCCGCCAGCCCAGGATCCAACCCCATAGCGAGTGCCGGTCTTGGTGTCGGCGGCTTCAGGCCAGCCGATGTCCTTCTGCAGTTCGATCGGCAGTGAGCGGATGGCGCGTTCAGTCTGGTAGCGGGCGCGAGCCGCGCTGAATTCGGTCGCGATGCGGCCGATGGATGACAGGATGGACATTTTCATTCTCCTTTTGCATTGGGTCGGGAGCTCGCCGATTGCTCGGCATACGAAGCGCGGTTTGTTTCAGCTTCATTTCGTGTCGATTGCAGATCGATGTCGTGGGCGTTCAAGGCCGCTTTCGATACATCTGCCTTCGATGGAGTTGACTATCCCACCAAAGTGATGTTCAATCAAACGAAATGGAATGATAGTTTGCATCAGAAAAATTGAAGGCTGCTTCCCATGAACGCCCCACTCAATCATCCGTTGCCGCTGCTTGATCTCGACGTCTTGCGCACCTTCGTGGCAATCGCCGAGACCGGCAGTTTCACAACCGCGGCCAATGCCGTCTTCCGCACGCCGTCGGCCGTTTCCATGCAGATCAAGAAGCTTGAGGACATTCTCGGCCGCTCCGTGTTTGCGCGCGACGCGCGCTCGGTGACGCTGACCACGGATGGCGAGATGCTGCTCGGCTACGCCCGCCGGCTGTTGTCTATCAACCGCGAGGTGGTGTCGAAATTCATCATCCCCGACATTGTCGGGGTGGTGCGGCTCGGCTCGCCGGACGATTATGGCGAGCGCGTGCTGCCACATGTCTTGAAGCGTTTTGCGCAGTCGCATCCCTCTATCGCAGTCGATGTCACCATCGACCAGAGCAGCAATCTGCGCCGGCGCATGGACGACCGGGCGCTCGACATCACGCTGCTCACCAATTCCTATAAGACCAGCGCGCTCGGCGCCGAAGTGCTGCTCACCGAACCGATCGTCTGGGCCGGCGCCAAGGGCGGCTGCGCGCATCTGCGCGAACCGCTGCCGGTGTCATTGTGGGAAGAGGGCTGTGCCTGGCGGGCCGGGGCGCTCGAAGCGCTCGGCCGCGAAGGCCGCAACTATCGCGTGGCCTATATGAGCGCGCATACGGCCGGCCAGCGCGCTGCAATCATGTCCGACCTCGCGGTAGCGCCGCTGCCGAAATCGTTCCTCGGCAGCGACATGGTCGAGCTTTGCCCGAAGGACGGCATGCCCGATATCGGCACCTACAATCTGGCCATGGTCGTGGCGCCGGACGCCAGCGCGCCGGTGAAGGCGGTCGCCGACCACATCCGTGCGACCTTCGAAGTGTTCAGGGAAACCGGGAAATTTTGATTCAGGACCTCAACGGCGTAGCCAGGTTGTGAGCGGTGACGCCGCGATCTGTCTTTTGCAGTGACAATTTGTCGGCTTTGGCGTGATAGCTCTCGGTTTCGCTGGTCAAAAACGCCACGATGCTATCGCGCGCACGCCGCGCCTCGGG
The DNA here is from genome assembly GCF_002284535.1 of Mesorhizobium wenxiniae. Lineage (GTDB taxonomy): Bacteria > Pseudomonadota > Alphaproteobacteria > Rhizobiales > Rhizobiaceae > Mesorhizobium > Mesorhizobium wenxiniae. Next base: position 3,383 of record NZ_NPKH01000041.1, read on the forward strand.
CATGTCGATGAGCGGCCATGCATGGAACATGCCTTGCTCGAGAACAACCTCAATTTCGACACCGGCGGCACGGGCCTTTTGCGCGAAGATCAGGTTGTCCGGGGTCAGCATGTCGCGCGAACCGGTCAGAAGCAGCGTTTTCGGCAACACCGAGAGGTCACCGTAAAGCGGGCTGATGCGCCAGTCGCTGGGATTTATGCCGGCACTGTAGAGCCGGACCGCCTCCAGCCCGCCCGGAATTCCCAGCCACGGATCGTAGCGTTCCGCCTCGAACACTTCGGGGTTGGCGAGCGACACGTCGAGGCCGGGCGAGATCAGCACATGGCGTGACGGCAAGGGCAGGGCGTCTTCCGCGGCCATCATGGTCAGCACCACGGCCATGTTGCCGCCGGCGGAATCGCCCATAAAGACGATGTCCTGCGCTTCCGTCTCATCGAGCATCTGCCGGTAGACCTTGCCGACCATGCCGAACATGGAGTGGAAATCGTGTTCGGGAGCAATCGGGTAGATCGGCACGGTGATGCCGAAGCCCAACCGACGGGCCATATCGCCGATCAACCGCCAATGATACGGCGTGATTTCAAAGACGTAGGCGCCGCCATGCAAGTAGAGGATACGCTTCCGTTCGCCAGCCTTTGGCGCGATTTCATAGACGGGAAAGCCGTCCACGCTGCGCGTCGTGATGTCGAAACGTGATCGGAGCAAGGCAGGCGGCTGATGGTTCTCCGTCTTGCGCGCATAGGCGATCCAGCGCTGCAGGTTTTCCGGACTGGAAAAGGCTTTCTTGCGGCTATACCTGAGGACAAAGGAAACGACGTGGCTTTTGAGGCTGGGCATGCGGACACACGGACTTCGGTTGAGCCGACTAAGAGAACCCCCGCTATCGAAGATCGTGCCTTCGCCCAGAATGTCAAGATTTGCGCTGAGACAACACGGCGGTGTGATCTGGCTGGCAATCAAAGGCCAGCAGCTAGTCATGGCTCGCTGCAATGCTCAGCGCCGGTGCAGCAGTGCGGCGCGCAACCGAGGGTCGCTTGCCGCCGGAGCCGTATGACGGCTCCGGCGCTTGGCCAGCAGCTTGCATTTGTCGGCGAACGTCATCAGCGCGCCGAACCCAGAAGCAGGGCCGAGAAGGTGACCTGCGGGTCTTCGCGCGGCGACACTGGCCAGCCGATGTCCCTCTGAATTTCGGGCGGTAGGCTGTTCAGGGCCCGGACGGACTTGTTCCTGTTGTGCGCATGCTTGATGGCCGTACCAAAGCGGCCGAGGCTTTCGAACATCGACATCTTCATCTCCCTTGGAGTGCTGCGGCGGCTGGAAGTTATTTCCTGCCTGCCGTTCGATGCCGGTTAAATGCGCCGCGCATGTATCTGGTGGATTTCACGAAAACAGCGCCTTGTTTCAGGGCTGATCCGGAAACATTTGCATGCAAACGAGAATGAGGGCGAAGTGCTGCTTTCGCCGGCGGGATATCACCCCCGGCCGCGCCGGGCCGCGTGGCCTTCGCGCGAACGCCGCCGCGGGGCGGCGTCGCCGGCAATGCCGTCTTCGCTGACCGTCTTGCGCGGTGGCAGTTTCACCGCCGCCGAAAGTTTCGGGAACGGGTCGACCTTGTTCGGCAGCGCCATCGCGTAGACGAAGTGCTCCTGGAATTTCGGCTCCAGCGCGGTCTCGATCTTCTCGATCCGGCTCACCGTTTCCTCGATCTCGCGGCGATAGCCGCGGTTCAAAAGTGCCATGCGCGCGCCGGCACCGGCGGCATTGCCGACGGCCGAGACCTTGTCGAGATCGCAGTCGGGGATCAGTCCCAGCACCATGGCGTATTTCGGATCGATGAAGGAGCCGAAGGCGCCGGCGAAGTGGATGCGGTCGACATGATCGGTGTGCTGCTTTTCCATCAACAGCTTGGTGCCGGCATAAAGTGCAGCCTTGGCGAGTTGGATGGCGCGCACGTCGGTCTGGGTGATGGTGATCCTGGGCTCGCCCTCCTTCAGCACGTAAGAGAAGGTGCGGCCATTCGCGGTGACCCGCGGCGAGCGGGCGGAGAGCCCGCCATCGACGACGCCGTCCTCGGAGATGATGCCGGCCAGATACATTTCGGCGACCACCTCGATGATGCCGGAGCCGCAGATGCCGGTGACGCCGGTTGCCTGGACGCTGTCGAGGAAGCCGGGCTCGTCGGACCACAGTTCCGAGCCGATGACGCGGTATTTCGGCTCTAGCGTATCGGGATCGATGCGCACGCGCTCGATGGCGCCGGGCGCGGCGCGCTGGCCGCCGGAGATTTCCGCGCCCTCAAAGGCCGGACCGGTGGGCGAGGAGGCCGCCACGACCCGCTGGCGATTGCCGAGCACGATCTCGGCATTGGTGCCGACATCGACGATCAGCATCATCTCGTCCTGGCGGTGCGGGCCTTCCGACAGCGTCACCGCAGCCGCGTCGGCGCCGACATGGCCGGCGATGCAAGGTAACATGTAGAGCCTGGCACCCTGGTTGAGCTTCAGGCCGATATCCGACGCCTTGATGTGCACGGCGCCCGAGACGGCCAGCGCGAAGGGCGCGCCGCCGAGCTCGGTCGGGTCGATGCCGAGGAACAGATGGTGCATGATCGGATTGCCGACGAAGACGGAATCCAGGATGTCGTTGCGCTGGACGTTGCCTTCCGCACAAACCTTATCGACGAGACCAGAGATCGCCTCGCGCACCGCGACCGTCATGCCTTCGCGACCGTCCGGGTTCATCATCACATAGGAAACGCGGCTCATCAGATCCTCGCCGAAGCGGATCTGCGGGTTCGACGTGCCCGACGAGGCGGCGACGCGGCCCGACAGAAGCGAGACCAGATGCATGGCGATGGTGGTCGAGCCGATATCGCAGGCAAGCCCGTAGGCCTCGTTCTTGAGGCCGGGCCACAAAGAGATGACCCGCGCGGTCTCACTTTCGGCATCCTTGTGGATGGCGGCGGTCGCGGTCCAGTTGCCTTTGCGCAAGATGCCTTGCACCTGCGGCAGCAGATGGACGTCGAAATCGAGGCTCTTGAGTCCCCAGTCCTTCATCAGCGCGATCTTCAGGCGATCGAGATCGCCTAGCGGCTTGTGCATGTCGGGCTCTTCGATCTCGACATAGCACATGTGGATTGCCGAATCGCGGGCGATGACCCTGGTGTCGGCGTCCTTGCGGATGGTCTGCGCGTTGATGACCGTGTCCTGCGGCACGTCGACGACGAGATCGCCGAGGATCTGCGCCGAGCAGGACAGGCGGCGTCGTTCGGGAAGGCCGCGCACGCGTTCGTAGCGCTCCTCCTTGGCACCCTTGGGCGAGATGTGGTCGTTGGAAGAGACGATCTTATGCTTGGCGAAATTGCCTTCCTGCACCTCGACCTGGCAGCGCCCGCAAGTGGCGCGTCCGCCGCACACGCTCTCGACATAGACGCCGAGCTGGCGTGCGGCATCGAGCACCGGCGTGCCGACCGGAAACCGCCCGCGCTTGCCGGACGGCATGAACAGCACGAGCGGATCGGTGATGTTGGCAGGAGAGTTCACGATTGCGCGCTTATCCCCGGGCCATACGGGCTTCACGGCCGCCGCGCCGGCGGCCGCCATTGCCATTGCCTTCACCCGGCGTATTGACTTGCGTGGGCGCCGCGATCGCCTGGCCGCCTTCGGCCGGCTTGTAGTCCTTGTATGTCCTGATCCAGTTGGTGCAGTTCTCGTCGGTGCCGTTCAGCACATTGGCGCCGCGCACAGCTTCCATCTCCTGCGGCCGCACCGGGTTCATGATCGCCGAGGTCATGCCGGCGCCGATCACCATCGGGATGAAGGCGGCGTTGATGCCGTGGCGGTGCGGCAGGCCGAACGAGATGTTGGACAGGCCGCAGGTGGTGTTGACCTTGAGCTCTTCACGCAGCCGGCGCAGGAGGGCAAAGACCTGGCGGCCGGCATCGCCCAGCGCGCCGATCGGCATGACCAGCGGATCGACGACCACGTCATGCGCCGGAATGCCGAAATCGGCGCAGCGCTCGACGATCTTCTTGGCGACGGCGAAGCGCACGTCCGGATCCATCGAAATGCCTGTCTCGTCGTTGGAGATGGCAACCACCGGAACGTTGTATTTCTTGACCAGCGGCAGGATGGCTTCGAGCTTCTCTTCCTCGCCGGTGACGGAATTGACCAGCGGCCTGCCCTTGGCGACCTTGAGCGCCGCCTCGATCGCCGAGGTCACCGAACTGTCGATCGACAGCGGCAGGTCGACCAGGCCCTGCACGATCTCCAGCGTCTGCACCAGCAGCGCTGGTTCGGTTGCGTTGGGGTCGACGGCGGTAACGCCGGCATTGACGTCGAGCATGGTCGCGCCGCAGGCGGCCTGTTCCAGCGCATCCCTGATGACGGTGTCGAAATTACCCGCGATCATTTCAGCGGCGAGCTTCTTGCGCCCGGTCGGATTGATGCGTTCGCCGATCACGCAGAAGGGCTGGTCGAAGCCGATGATGATTTCTCGTGTCGCTGAGGCGACGATCGTCCGGGTCATGAAGTCTCTCCCTCGTGATATAAAGACTTCTTTATATCGTTTCTGATTTCGATCAAGCGAATGGTGACCGTCCGCGCCATCAATGCGCGGTCTTGACCATATCCACTTGGGTTTCGGTGATCTCGTCGTGCAATATGTGGTCGAGCCTGTCGGCGACGAGCTGGTCGTCGCGGCGGATTTCGCGTTTCCAGGGCTGGCGGCCCTTCAGCACGCCCGATTCATCGACGATCTCGGCCACGTATTCCTCCTGACGATAGGCCATCACATGGACGCCGGAGACGCCGGGAATTTCCTTCACCTCGTTGATGATGTCGATGCAGAGCTGCTTGCCTTCCTTCTTCTGGTCCTGGGCGCCTTCCAGCCGCTTGACGATCGAATCGGGGATATGAATGCCCGGCACGTTGGAGCGGATCCATTTGGCCGTCTTGGCCGAGGCCAGCGGCCCGACGCCACACAGGATGAAGCATTTTTCCGTGAAACCGAGATCGCGGACCTGCTGCATGTAGGTGCGGAACATCGGCACGTCGAAGCAGTACTGGCTCTGCACGAATTGCGCGCCGGCGGCGATCTTCTTGCCCAGCCGGTAGGGGCGGAAATCGATCGGCGGCGCGAAAGGGTTGATCGCCGCGCCGAGGAAAAGCTGCGGCGGCGTCGTCAGCTTGCGGCCGGACAAGAACTTGCCGTTGTCGCGCATGATGCGGCAGGTTTCCAGGAGCGACATGCAGTCGAGATCGAACACCGGCTTGGCGCCGGGCTGGTCGCCGGCCTGCACGCCGTCGCCGGTCAGGCACAACATATTGGCGACGCCCATCGCCGCCCCGCCCAGCACGTCGCCCTGGATGGCGATGCGATTCCTGTCGCGGCAGGCGATCTGCATGATCGGGGCATAGCCCATGCGGGTCAGCAGCGCACAGATGCCAACCGACGACATGTGGCAGTTGGCGCCCGACGCGTCGACGGCGTTGATGGCGTCGACCCAGCCGTCGAAGATTTTCGCGCGGTTGTAGACGTCCTCCGGATCGGCGCTGTCGGGCGGGTTGAGTTCGGTGGTCACCGCGAACTCGCCGCGCCTCAGAACGCGCTCAAGCCGGCCGCGCGAGGTGTGGCCGGGCAGGGGATCGAGCGGCAGGTGGATGCCGGCCGGGTTCTCGTCGCGCTGGCGGCCGATCATGCCGATGCCCCGGTGTTCGTGGTATTCTGGGCCGCATTGCGGGCGGCTTCGCGCGCGGCGGCGGCCTGTGCGGTCACTCGCAGCCATGCCGAGGTCTCGCGCAGCGATTGGTCGACCGGCTTCTGCACGTCGAGGATCTTGTCGCCATGCTTCATGTTGCGCGAGCCTTCCCAGGCCTTGACCCAGACGCAGGGCATATCAGGCTCGACCTCGCAATTGCCGTTGGCGCGCACACCGCCGCAAGGGCCATTGCGCAATTGCTTGGGGCAATTCATCGGGCACGACATGCCGGTAGAAGAAAGGATGCACTGGCCGCACATGCGGCAGTCGAACATAAAACCCTTGACGCGTTTTTCGACAAATTTGATCGGACCTTCGACGCGGCCGTAACCGATGCGCTTCCACAGCGGATGGAGGAGCAAAAACATGTCGGAGAACTTGGCGTAGAACCATTCGAGGAGTCGCGAGTGGCGGACGGACCACAGCCTGACCGCGAAGGAGCGCTGCACGCGCCGCTGCGGCGACACGTCGGCCGGCTTGTAGTCGGATTTCGGCGCTGCCTTCTTGACCAGAGTGGCCTGGGTAATCGCCGGGGTCGTTTCAGACATCTTCTTTCCCGCCCGCTTTAACCAGAGCGACCAGCCGTTCGCGGTCGTATTTCGCGTCGATGTCCTGAAGGGCTTTTTCGGCCTCGCCTTCAAGATCATCGCTGACCGGCACGGGGTCGGCCTTGCGCCATTCGGCCAGGTAGTCGTCGGTGCCGCCGGCGCCGGTGCGCATCGCACACATGTCGATCGCCTCGGTGAAACGCAGCGGCAATTCGCGCTTGGCGTTCTGCCGGCCTTTCTTGACGATGACCTGGGCGGGGATGTCGCGCCAGTAGACGACGATCAGATCGGCCATGAATTCCTACTCCCGTAGAGCGCCGTGCGTCCAATCGGAAAGGACGCTCTACTACTTTGGCTCAGTTGCATCGTACTTTTCCGGAGATCGATTCCGATCTTCGGGCGGATGCAGTGGTTCGGAGCATTGCCGGAAGCGCTGTTGGGCTGCTTGTTATGGGACGACGCGCGCGCATTCAAAAGCGACGCAATTGGAGGCCGCAAAAGGAAAGGTGAGAGTTTTCGATATTTGGCTTGGTTTGGATCAGCCGGTGCGACGATCGAAGCTGCCGACAAGCTTCCTGTGGAAGCGGATATAGCCTCGCTCGGTCGTGCGCAGGTGTTCGGCGACGATCTGATGGAAACGCGGCAGGCGGTGAAAGGGAACGGCCGGATAGGAATGGTGCTCGGAGTGGTACGGCATGTTCCACGCCACGAAGCGCACCAGCCGCGTGGTAAAGGTGGTGCGGGTGTTTTCGAGCATGTTGGCGACATGCGGGCAAAGCGCGTGCTCGGCCAACAAATAGGCCCGCAAGAAGGGCTGGCCGACGAGCACCGGCACAATCCAAACCCACAGCAGCAGCGACGACTGCACGGCCAGTGAGATCATCAGCAGCACCGCATAGGCGGTCAGGAATAAGCGTGCTTCCGAAATCACCTTGTCGCGGCCCTTTTCCGGCACGAAGCCGTCGCGGTTCCGGCCGGCCGCGTTGACGACGATCACGCGCGCCATGCTGGTCCAGTAGGGGACGCCGGAGAGATAACGCAGGTACTGGACTATGGTCTCCGGTTTCGGCGCCATCAGTTCGGGGTCGTTGTCCGGATCATGCGTGTGGCGGTGGTGCGCGAAATGGAAATAGCGGAACCAGGCCGGCGGCAGCAGGATCAGGAAGCCTGTCACGGTGGCGACGGTCCGATTGAGCCACGCCGTCCTGAAGGCCGTTTCGTGGATGGTCTCGTGCAACAGCGTGAAGAAGAAGACGATCAGGACCCCCTGCGGCAGCATGAGAATGGGCCAGAACGGAATCCGGGCGGCGATCAGCACGCCCAGCACGACAACCAGGCCGCCGTGAACGGTCAGCCGGACAATGCCGGGCCTGTCCAGTTTGGCGGTGAGGTCGCGACGATCCTCGACCGAAAGGCTGGCGATGATGGTGCGGTGGTCGATTTCGCTCATACCGGCAAGCTTATCGCCGGGGCGCCGTCCGGTAAATCGGCGCTCGGTAACAGACGCAGGTTTTTACGCCGGTCCAGAAATAGAACCAGATCGTCGGATGACCACTGTTTCGCGGGCAGGCCCGGGATATGATATGGCAAGCTTGCCGGCTGCGCATCCCTGACCGCCTCGATGCTATCGGGTGAGAATGCCGCCTGCCGCAGCGCGTAGCTTGAAATCATATCGCCTGCCTCAGGCTTGCCGCGCACCTGCCGCAGCACGCCGCAAGCCAGGGATCGCGCGCTCAGCGCTTGAATTCAAGGATGTCGAGCTTCGATTCGTAATAGGGCGCCGGGAACTCGATGCGCCATTCGTTGGCGCTGTTGCGAAAGGTATAGCCGACCTGATCGCTTTGCGGGCCGCCGCCATAGGGTTTTGCAGGATCGTCGTTGACAGAAAGGGAGCCGAGATAGATCGAGCGCTTTTCGCCGTCGTCGAAGAAACGCCCCTTGGTGCGCTGCGAACCGGTGATTTTTTCCAGCATCCAGCCCGAACCGTCGTCGCTCACCTTGCACTTGAACCAGCCATAGATGACGAGCGGGCTCAGCCCGCCGGCCTTGATCGTAGGGCACTGCCAGTTGCCGGTCAGGTCCTTGTCGGAAAACGAGACCAACGGCTTTGCCAGCAAGGCGTCGAGCTGCTTGACATCGGCGGCGTCGCCAGCCCTGGCTTCGTCAAGGGCTGCCTTGCGCGTCTCGTCATATTTGTCGAGCCGCACCTTGTCGGCGGGCGTGATCAGCTTCTGCACCTCACCATCGGCGAGCGCGGGCAGGGCGAAGCAGCCAACGCCTGCGGCAATCAGGAGGCGAGCGATCATCGGTGCGTTTCCTGGTCGAAAGCTGGAACAGCCTGTTTTCTCGTTTGGCATACAACTTACCCGTTCGCGGTGACATGTCATCCGTGCTTAACAGCGATCAGCTTAAAAATCGTGGTTTCGCCGATGCGGATCTTGCTTACGGGATCGTCAGGGTGGCTGGGCAGCGCGCTAGCGCCGCGCCTGCGGGCTCTTGGCCATGGCGTCATCGGTCTCGATCCGGCCCCGTCGGCGCAAACGCAGGTGATCGGCTCGGTCGCCGACCGTGATCTGGTCATGCGGACGATCAGGGAAAACCGCATCGAGGCGATCATCCACAGCGGCGCGCTGCACAAGCCTGACATCGAACACCAACGTAACGAGGATTTCATCGAGACGAATGTGCGCGGCACGCTCAACCTGCTCGACGCGGCGGTGGTATCAGGCGTTCAGCGCTTCGTCTTCACGTCGACGACCTCGCTGATGATCTCGAAAGCCATACGCGCAGGCTTGACCGGCGGTACGCGCAAGGCCGCCTGGCTGACGGAAGACCTGTCGGCCGAGCCGCGCAACATCTACGGCGTAACCAAGCTTTCGGCCGAGCATCTTTGCCGCCTCTATCACGCCCAGTCCGGACTGCCGGTGATCGTGCTGCGCACTGCGCGGTTCTTTCCTGAGGCAGACGACATGGCGCATGCGATCGAGCAGTCGGACGCCAACACCAAGGCCAATGAGCTGTTGTTCCGCCGGCTGACCGTCGAAGATGCCGCCGAGGCCCATGTCGCGGCGCTGGAGAAGGCGCCACGACTGGGCTTCGACATCTTCATCGTCTCGGCGCCAACGCCGTTCCGGCCCGATGATTGCGAGGCATTGATTGCCGATGCATCGTCCGTCGTCGCGCACTATTTTCCAGAATTTCCGGCGCTCTATGCGCGAAAGGGCTGGACGATGTTTTCCTCGATCGACCGTGTCTACGACGCCTCGCGGGCGCGGGACAGGCTGGGCTTCGTCTGCAAGACAAGCTTTGCCGATGTGATTGCCGCGCTCGCAGCGGACGAAGGGGCCGCCTGATCGAACCGTCAGGCTTGTGCCGCCGCGCTGGCCAGCTCCGTCGTCAGGTCGCCATAGCCGGTCGAGCGGCGCTCATAGGCGAGGCCGAGCATTCTTGCGGCCTTCTCGGCGACCTTGTCGAGTTCCGGGTCGTCGGTCTGGGCGATATAGACCAGCTTCTCGTAATTCCCGAAATAGTCCTTGATCAGCTCCGGATGCCTGTCGAGGCCGAGCGGCTTCATGAAGAAGGCGTCGAACTGCCGGCACAGGAAATCAGTCATGTAGAACGACATCATGTCGTCGTCGGCGACCTTCGCATAGGCATCCATGCCCTGATAGAAGGCAAAGCAATGCGGCCCGGCCATGCGCTCGACCCCATGCTTCTCGCAGACACGGTCAAGCAGGCCGCCGGTGCCGCAATCGGCGTAGCCGACGAAGATGTTACTGTAGCCGTCTGCCTTGGCCTTTTCGATTGCCTTGTCCATGGCTGGCGCGATGCGGTCCGGGTAGAAATGGAATTCCGCCGGCAAACAGGTCAGGTCGAGATGGTCGAGCCCCAGCTGCTCCTTGACGGCCAGAACTTCGCGCGCAATCATCCCGCAGGCGATGACAAGCAGCCTGTCGCGTTGATCGGGTTTTAGCTTTCGCGCAATGCTCATGGAACCAGTTTAACCGATTTTCGTTGCTGTCCCACGAATCTATCTGTTGAGGGAGATACCATTCATGAAACCGCTACGCATTGCTCCGATCGCCATTCTCGCTTGCGCCCTGGCACTTTCGGCCTGCGCCAACACCGTCCGTGGCGTCGGCAGGGACGTCAAATCGACAGCCAACGCGGTTGAGGACACGGTCGAGAACCCCTGATCCGCAGTCTCGCCAAAGCGCATTGCTCTCAAGATAGTTCAAGCGATGCGTATTAAGTCCTTGTAACATCTGGGAACGAGAAACTCGTGCTGCAAGGCGCGGATCGGTTTATGGTCCATTCGCCCAGACGAGGCCGAAGCGCGGAATCGTGTCCGCCTATTGCAATCATTTTCGTTGGGGCGGGCACGAAAAGTTGACTTTTCGAGCGGGGGACATGCCGTTAATCTTTCCCTGTACTCTCAACAACGAAGCTAGGAGCCATAGGATGAAGACCGCTCTCTTAGTTGTCGCCGCTCTGGGCCTTTCGGTGTCCGGCGCCGCAGCGGAATGTGTTGGCCACACTAAAACGACGGCTTCCGTAGATCAGCAAACCAAAGCTGCAAGCGTAGATCACCAGACCAAAGTCGCAAGCGTCGCGAATACGCCGACAACTGCCGAAACGCCGATCCTGAAAAAGGAAGAGGCGAAAGAATCAGAATAGGCGCTTCAACCCGCCCGATCCTACCATAGCACTCTAGCCGCTAGCGCCGGAGGCTGTCATCGCGGCAGCCAGCGAGGTTAAGCCGTCTACTAACGGTGTCGTTCTTTGGCGTGACACTGGATGCCGAAGGCCAGTCGAGTGGCTGGCAGCATGCGCAATGGTTGCGGCCATGCAACTGGCGTTAATGCAACAAACACCTAACAGAGTACAGGCCTGGGTGGCGGTGTCGTACAGAAATTCGTAAAAGGGGGCCGGCGCGACGAACGCCGACCCTTCTCAGGCAGTAAGAGCGCTGGGTTTTAGCGTGTCAGGTTCCGACGCCCGTTCCCTCGTTGCAGGTGCCGAGCGGCGAGGCTTCCAACGCGGCGCACAGGCCGGTAAAACGCCCGGTGACCCAGCCACCAATCGCCAGGATCGCAAGTATCGCTGCTGCGGCAATGATGCCGACAAGGATCGAATATTCGACCATGGCAGCGCCTGAATCGTCTTGGCAAAACTGCCGGGCCGTCGTCATGAGTGTGTCCATGGAGTTCCCCTTTTAGACCCGACGTGTCGACGTCGGTCCAGCAAAATGCGCGGGAGCTAATGCAATAGCATCATTCGAACGAGGGACTAGAGCCGCCTAGAACCCAATTCTGATAAACTGCGGGCAGCCAGTCACCGCATAGCTTGGCGTCGTGAATGTCCCCACGCCCGTGAAATAATGGCAGATGAACCCGTCCGTTGGATCCTTTTCGTCGTGGTAGAGAACTGCGGTCGACGTAATCAGCAACCCGCCAATCGCCCCCGCCGCCAGAACTGTCAGCACCCCCAGAGAGACGACTGCTTTCCGCATTTTTTAGCCCGTGACTCGCCTTCAACGCGTTTGTTGCCGATTGGAGTCCAGACGCGGCCAAGGTCGGCTTTAGGTGGCGCGCGCCAAGCCAACGGCTATTTTAAAGCCGATCCGCCCGCGCCTCATGGCGGGAGTGCAGGTTTTAACCTCACCGATCGAAGCCGACTTCATCACAATGAACGGCGACAATTCCAAAGAGTCAGGGCATGACCGGCGCATCGGAATTCTGCTGGATCGAATAGATGTGTTGGCTGGGAAATAGCACAATTAGGCGCTCCGCGAAGGTAATCGCTGAGGCCGAGTGCGCCGAACGCGCCGCAAAGACGGCAAGATTGAAATCGCTTCGTATGGCAACTCAGGGTGACCTGAAGGTTTCGTTTCCGGAGGAGCTCGATTGCTCGCTGCTTGTCGCGGCACTGACTCAAGGCGAATCATCGGGCCAGCCTTTCAACCGTCTCAATGATGGCTTTGGCAAGGGCTTCGCCTTCATGGACAGGCTCGGAACCGAATAGCACAAACTGCTTCCTCGCTCGGCAACACCCCGGCTGGGCGGGTTTGTTCAATAGTTATGCGAACCAGTTTGAGGGCGGCCCAGGCGCTGCGGATGTTCTCTTGGACTCTATGCTGGCCACCAAGTCACGCAGCGGCTTGTTGCGCTTCTGGGGCCGGTATTTCTCCACCCGCCTGGTTCTCGCGGACCCGCTTTCGCATTGTAGTGGTGATCGCCTCCACGTCACCAATACCCCTATGCCCCGCGCCATGAAATTTGAGTCTGAGCGCGCTAGGGCTTGGTCAAGATGTTGCTAATGTGCGGGACAACGCTCTTCGCACTAGCGGGGCCGGCCCAGCGGCTTGGTTGCGAGGGGGACTGGCAGCTGGAGGCCGCTGGGCCTTGACCACCAGCGAGCTTAAGAGGAGGCGCTGTGCTGGCTGACCAAAACTTGCGCTCAAGGCAACGGAATAGCATCATTCGAACGAACACTGTTCGTCAGTATGTTCCTCATGCCGGACATTGGGGGCGCTCAATCTGCTCAACGGCAGGCCAGCGGACGATGAGCAGCCGCATTTTGCCGCCATGTCGAGAGGCTGACGGAATCTATTGTTCGATCGGCAGCGGCTCATGGTCGAGGAGCAGCACCTCGCAGATTGCCTTGTAGGGCGCCGGCCGGGCGGCGTTGGGGGTCTGACGCACGAATTAGCTGACAGAGGTTGGGACCGTGGGCATGGCGTGATCGCGGAAGTACCGTGCGTCCAATAGCTAGCCGGCCGGCGCCATGCCGACGGCAATGCCTATGCCGATCGAGAAATCCAGTGGCGAGCTTGCCGCCGAGGTCAATCGGACAAAGGCGCCGAGGGCACCGCGCCAGTCCCTCGGGAAATTGGCTAAAAAGCTCAGGCCGACGCGCGGACGTTGTGCTTGCGTTTCATGAAGTCCTTGGCGGTTTCGACCGCCACGGCCGCGTCGCGGCAATACGCGTCGGCGCCGACGGCTTTGCCGAATTCCTCGTTGAGTGGCGCGCCGCCGACCAGCACGACATAGTCGTCGCGGATGCCCTTTTCCTTCATCGTGTCGATGACGACCTTCATATAGGGCATGGTCGTCGTCAGCAGCGCCGACATGCCGATGATATCAGGCTGGTGCTGTTCGATGGCGTCGAGATATTTTTCCACCGCGTTGTTGATGCCGAGGTCGATGACGTCGAAGCCGGCGCCTTCCATCATCATGCCGACGAGGTTCTTGCCAATGTCGTGGATGTCGCCCTTGACGGTGCCGATCACCATCTTGCCCTGCTTCGGTGCGCCGGTGGCGGCGAGCAGCGGACGCAGGATGAACATGCCCGCCTTCATTGCATTGGCGGACAACAGCACTTCCGGCACGAACAGGATGCCGTCGCGAAAATCCTCGCCGACGATGCGCATGCCCTCGACCAGCGCCTCGGTTAGCACCTTGTAGGGCGCCCAGCCGCGCTCGAGCAGGATTTGCGTCCCTTCCTCGATTTCTTCCTTCAGTCCGTCATAAAGGTCGTCGTGCATCTGCTGCACGAGCTCGTCGTCGGAAAGCTCGGAAAGGATGATCTCGTCGTCGGCCATTTTTAATCCAGCTCCTTGCCGCACGGATACAGTTGCGGGGCCCCAATATCACGTCAATACCTAACCCGCTACAGGCTTGCGTCCATAGCTGATTTGCGACTTCCCGCAAAAGGAAAGCGACTGCAAATCTATTGGAATTCTTGTCGATTTTGCGACAGGCGTTGGCGCTGGCGGGCCGTTTCGAATAGGGTGCATGGCTACGATCCGGCCAGAAGCCGCGATATGCGGCCGTAATAATTCAGGCCAGAACAAAAGTCAGGGAAGGACGATCATGAGTGAGAACGCGCCGGTCGACCAGGAAGCGTCAAACCCGCGGCGCGGACGCGCCGCCAGCGGTGGTGCCGCTGCCCGCCGGGCAGCGCGCTCGGGTGGCGGCCCCGGCACCCAGCTCACCTACATCAAGCGCAAGATCAACGTTTATGAGGTGCTGGACGAGGAAGGGCTGGCGCTGATCGAGAAGAACACCGACACGGTACTCGAAGAGATCGGCATCATCTTTCGCGACGACGCCGAGGCGCTGCAGCTGTGGAAAGAGGCCGGCGCCGACGTCAAGGGCGAGCGCGTGCATTTCCCGAAGGGGCTCTGCCGCTCGCTTTTGAAAACCGCGCCATCCGTCTATACCCAGCATGCCCGCAATGCCGAACGTTCGGTGCAGATCGGCGGCAACGCCACCGTCTTCGCGCCGGTCTACGGCCCGCCCTTCGTGCGCGACCTCGATGGCGTCAGGCGCTATGCGACGATCGAGGATTTCCGGAATTTCGTGAAGCTCGCCTATATGGCGCCGTCGATCCATCATTCGGGCGGCACGGTGTGCGAGCCAGTCGACGTGCCGGTCAACAAGCGCCATCTGGACATGATCTACAGCCACATCAAATATTCGGACAAGCCGTTTATGGGCTCGGTCACCGCGCCCGAGCGCGCCGAAGACACGGTGGCGATGGCCAAGATCGTGTTCGGCGACGATTTCGTCGAAAACAACACGGTTCTAACCAGCCTGATCAACGCCAATTCGCCGATGGTGTTCGACGAGACCATGCTGGGTGCGCTGAAAGTCTATTCGCGTCACAACCAGGCCTGCATCGTCACGCCGTTCATTCTCGCCGGCGCAATGAGCCCGGTGACGGTCGCCGGCACGCTGACCCAGGTTCTGGCCGAAGTGCTGGCCGGCGCGTCGTTCACGCAGCTGATCCGGCCGGGCGCGCCGGTGCTGTTCGGCACCTTCGCCTCGTCGATTTCGATGCAGTCGGGCGCGCCGACCTTCGGCACGCCGGAGCCGTCGCTGGTTTCCTATGGCGCGGCGCAGCTCGCCCGCCGGCTCGGCCTGCCGTTCCGCACCGGCGGCTCGCTTTGCGCTTCGAAGATACCGGACGCGCAGGCGGCCTATGAGAGCGCCAACACGCTGAACTCAACGATTCTCGCCGGCACCAATTTCGTGCTGCATTCGGCCGGCTGGCTCGAAGGCGGACTCGCCTCCTGCTACGAAAAATTCATGATGGACATCGACCAGCTCGGCATGACGCAGAAATTCTCCGAAGGCGTCGACCTGTCGGAGAACGGCCAGGCGATGGACGCCATCCGCCAGGTCGGCCCGGGCAGCCACTATCTCGGCTGTGACCACACCCAGGCCAATTTCCAGACCGCCTTCTACCGTTCCAACATTGCCGACAACAATTCGTACGAGCAGTGGCTGGCCGAGGGCGAAAAAACCGCACCGCAGCGCGCCAACGAACTCGCCCGCCGCTGGCTGGAAAGCTACGAGGCGCCGCATCTCGATCAAGGTATCGACGATGGGCTGAAGGAGTTCATCGCCACGAAGAAAGCGTCGATGGCCGACGCCTTCACTTGAAAGGAGCCCGAGTCAGGCGGGGCTAAAGTCGCCAACATCATCCATAAGGAAATGTGGCGGACGGGCCTAAGGGATTGATTTGCCTGCAGAAAATAGTAGGCGCTAACCCCGGTTCCCAGTTGCTTCCCCAGTTTGATCAAACCCCGTGACCACCTTGATCGGAAATACCTAGGTGCCGCATAATCGCGTCATGGAACCGAAGAAACCGAAAAGCCAACTTCCAGAACCAAGGCAGCTCAACATCACCCAGCTAGCCGCATACCTTGGCTATTCCCGCGAGCACGTCAGTCGGAACCTAGGGGCTTGGGGCTTCGAGCGGACGCCGAAGAGTAGCGCCGCCCGACCGAAGTTCCTTGTCGAGGACGCCGACCACTACCTTAAGCACGGAACGGCGAGGCCGCCCATCTTCACGGCACCGAGCGACCACATGCTCAAGCATGGCGAGCCCGAAGGCGGCTGGTAATCACGAATTATATCCAAACGCAATAATAAGGCCGTTTTGCGTGTGGTCGAGTGTGACTTTGTGTGATCTCGTGTGATCGGCTGTGAGCAGGCGTGATCGCCAATCGTGCAATGACTTCAATGGCTTACCTGGCTTATTCAATCCCTGCGCATCACGCGCATGGAGAGTAAGTCATGAGGATAAGACGCAACCGAAACTACCGCGCTGCCAAGAAGGCGAAGCTTCTGTCTGATAAGTGGCGCGAGAAGCTCAGCCCGAAGGTGGCCGAGATCCACCTCCTGCTTGGTCGGGAGTCAAAGGGCAGGGTGGAGATCGGCGAGATCCTGATCGACATCAAAGCGGGGCTGCACGATGGTCAGTGGCTTGAGTGGCTTAAGGAAGAGCTTCGCGTTCTATCTATTCCGACAGTCGAAAACTACATGCGCATAGCCCATTTTTGCGCAGGCAGAGGAATCGTAGATTTTACGAATCTACCACTGTCTTCGCTTATCGATCTATCGCGCAAGCAGAACACGCACGAGCAGATAGAGGCGGCTCTGGCAGAAGCTGAGAAAGGTCCGGTCCCGCACAAACGAATGAAGGAGCTACTTAAGCGACCGAAGCCGAAACCGGAGCCGGAACCTGAGCGTAAGCCGGAACCCGAGCCTGAGCCGAAACCTTCCGGCAAGCCGGTGATGACCAAGGATGACATAGGGGTTCTTCGCGACCTGCTGCGACAACATCTAATGGACAATCCTGACTTGTACGAGAAGGTCATGACCGCAGTAAAGGAACGAGGCGTGCGCCTGCAGCTCGTCGGCAAATCGGGTCCCTTGAACATCCTTGAGATCGATGAACTGCTTGCGCCTTTCGATCCAGCAAGCCCCCCGGTGCCTGATTGGGTGAAAGCTCAGGGGCAGTCGGTGCCTGCGTACGCCGCTTAGCTGACTTATCGCGAGGGGTGGCGGTGCTGCCCCTTGCTAAGCTCGAAGCCGGCCTAGAATCTCGTTGCCCTTCGAGCGCCAATCCCATTTCTTTTCGCCGGTCATTTCGGCATGGACTGCCTTTGCCTCGTCCCCGTGGAGGACAGTTAGGGCCACCATCAGCGCATCTTCGTTGCGGTCGCGACCATCCCGACGCCTGAGGCCAGCCGCAACCCGTTCGGCTTCCTCGCGCTCGCCACGTTCCCACTTCGCAACGACCACCCTAGCCAGGTTGCCGAAGACCCGCTTGTCACGTTGGGCAAGCCACGGGTGCCACGACGATTCGGGTTCGAGGCCCAGTATCCAATTCCGGAAAAGTTCAAACATCATTCCAATCCCAGATAGCGGCGCATGATTAGGTCGGGCCTGACAGGCTCGCCGGTCATCTTGGCTGTGTGTTCTTCGATTGCGGCCAATTCCGCTTTCAGACCTTCAGCGGAAGCAAGCGAGACGTCACCCAAATCCGTGTCCACTTCGACGGCCGAACCATCAACAACCACTCGCTCGATCACGGGCGGCTCTGGCGCTGGAACGAAGCGAAGTTCTTCGGAATTGCCGTCAACGAACTGGCCGGTGCTGCAAACCACAATCGTCACCTCTTGCCCGTCGAACTCGTCCCCTGATAAGCGCTCGGGACAGCCCACTTCTAGGCCATCGGTGTCGACTAGTTTGACTATGGCCATTTATCTACCTCACCATCCCGGTAAGCGCAGGACGCCGATCCCATCGTCCTGCGCGACAAGCTCGCGGCCCATGACCGCATACCGAATGCTGTCCCAACAGTGATCGTGGCCTTTGCGCGGGATCGACAGCCGGTTCCCCTGTCGGTCGACACGCCACTTGTAGTGCTTCGTCTCTTCGATGGTTTCGGTGCAGTCGGGATGGATGAACTTGTTCGGGAAACCGTTGATATGCCGGATGCCGTCGACCACGCCCTTGCCGTCAACGTTCTTGCGGGTCGTATCGATCAGCCAGCCCATAGCTTTCAGATCGTCGGTCGTGCGCTTTTCTGAATTGTCGGAGATGATCGTCAGCGACTTGTCGCCTCCGGTGACGTGCATCAGCAGATCATTGATGCCTTCGACGTCCTCGCCGTACCCAACGGCTTCCTTCTCGATGAAGATCAAGCCGAACTTCTCGTTGACCCACGACTTGGTGGCAACAGTCGGGTCATCGACGTAGCCAAGGTCGAGGCCAACGCAGCAAGTCGCGCCCTCCAGATAGCGCTCTGGCACGGCGGCGACCTTGAAAGCCGTATAGATGCGCTCGCCCTTGTAGATGTCATATCCGCCGCTGTAGACGTGCCGCCACATGGCTTCGTCTTCTTCCTTGAGACGCCAATATTCGTCGGCAGCTGGCGATGCGAAAAAGAGGGGATTGTCGTCCTGGGTCGTCTCAAGCAGCAGTGTGCGCTGCGGCGGGTTCCCGGCTCTGTAAAGCTTCTCAACCGGGTCTTCGGGATCGAGCGGGTTCCACGAGCAAATCAGTTCCGCGCCACGTTCCCGGATGACGCGGACGACGTTCATCAGATCTTTGTGGGCGACGTTCCGGGCCTCATCCAGCCAGAAAATATCGACGCCATCCAGCCCGCGCGTACCTTCGTCGCTGTCGTGCTCAAGGCCTTGGAAGAACGCGAACGAGCCGTTGACCCTGTTCCTGATCTCGTTCTGTACCACCTCGAAGCGGTTCCACAGACCGAGCATTCGGATGGCTTTTACCAGCGCCTGTCTGCTGGTGTGCTTGATCGAAACATGACGCTTTCGCAGGCCGGCGACGACGGTGTAAGCCGCGTCCATTCGCAGGATGATGTAGAGCGCAATCGAGGTCGTCTTTGCCGTGACGCGGCCACCCCAAACGGCCTTATGCGTGAAGCCCGGACGAAAGAGCTGGAGATAGTTTTCCGACAGGACTAGGCGACCGTCCCAGCTTCCACCGCCGCCTGTCGTCTCGCGCAACACCCGTAGCGCCCGGTTCGTCGCCGTCTCGCTCGTGAGGGTATTCCAACCGGCGATGCTCATAGCCCCGTGCCCACTTAGACCACTTTCCCAGACGGCGGCTTACCAATCGGGTTGCCGACCTTATCGGCCGACCGTTTGGCCCCTGCCTGTTCGAGGCGAAGGCCGTTCACCTTTGCGCCCAGCAGGCCGAGCAGCGTCTTGACGAAATGCTCATCGCATTCGCCCTTGGCGTAGGCCTGCAGAACCGTGTCGATTGCTTCGGTCGGCGCGAGTTCGGTCAGCTCCTTGGCTGCGGTGATCGAGTTAGGCACGGCGGCAGGCCCGACAGCGCGCTTGATGATCTCGTTGGCGACATCGAGGCGATCCGCGACCTTTCCGGTGTGGAGAGTTTCCTCGAACACCTCGAACGCCATTCGCAGGGAAGCGGCGGCACGAGCGCGGACATATTTCTTGGCCGATGCAACCGACATGGCGCTGTTCTTCGCGCCGGCATCATTCAGGAAATATTCGTGGCGCTTTTTGAGGAAATCGGCTCGGGCCTGATCCTCGGCCTCGCGCTGAGCCTTGCGCGCGCGGTACTCTTCATCGACCGACAGGTTGCGGATGATGATCTGCCACTTGAATTCCGCCTGCTCGTCGGTGAGTTCGGCGATAGGTTTGATGCCGCGAACGTCAAGGTTTAGTGTAAAAGGCATGGGATATACCCCGTGACCACGTTGATACCGTAACAAATACATGAGGCGCGCAAATAAAACAAGGGATATATACAGTATTCGTGCAGAATGATATTGACACATGATTGTGTCACCTGCGATTGTACGGTGTCCCACCTTGATCGAGGGGCATCCCGTGCCCTTGTGGCGAAGGCCTGATCCGCCGAGGGGTGCCCCTTTGGTGGAGACGAAAGGGACGCAATGAACGCCACACCCGCCATTCCCCTAGACGAGCGATTGAACCCGCCAGACAGCGAGCGCCTGAATCCGCCTGACGTCGGGCGACCGAGCGCTGAAATGCTCCTGACCCTGCCGAAGTTCATCGTCGGCGAGCTCATGTTCGGCGCGCCGGTTCCGATCACCTACTACGTCGAAGAAGACGGCGAACTGAAACTGAACGCCGCGAGCATCAAGGTCGAGCCATGAGCGCCTTCGTAAATCCATTTCTCAAGGCCGAACTTCAAGGCCTCTTGATGCGGTCCCTGACCAATCGCCTCATTGCCCTTACACCACGGCAATGCCGAGTTGGCCTCCAAGTGCGAGCAGATTGAAGCAGGTTTTAGGAACCAACTTGTCGAACTCGACGCGCTTGGCACCCAGCGCAAGTTCACGCGCGGCATGCATGTTGAACTTGCGCAGGACGGCAACGGCATAATCTCCGGCTGGGCCAGTACGCCGGACCGTGACGCCTACGGCCACGAGGTCGTCAACGGGGCCTTTGCCGCAGCCATCACACGCCGCGGGCTGACCGGGCCGAAAGCCATCAAGCTCCTGCTCGATCACGACTGGACCCGGCCAGCCGGTCTGATCACGACGCTCGAATACCGCAGCAAGGGGCTGTGGATTGAGGCGCAGCTTGACCTTGATGTCGGCTACGTCGCCGACAGGTACTCGATCATCCGCAAGCTTAACGGCTTCAATTTCTCCGTCGGCTTCATGCTCGAGGACTACGAGATAAAGACCGACCGGAACAAGCAGGAGTACCTGCAAGTCAACCGCGGCGATCTGTTCGAGGTCAGCGCGGTCTGCTTCCCGGCGAACGAAGAAGCCACGCTCGACCACGTCAAAGGCGTGCCCTTTGACGACGCAGTTTCAAAGCTGCGCGCCCAATTCGCCGAAATGAAACGTACCATCCAACGCCCCCTGTAACAAAGGAACCAAACAATGATCGATGCCAAGAAGACCCTCGAACTCATGGTCAAGGCGGAATGGACCGCCCCACTGTTCAAAGAATCCATCAACTCGGCCATCCACATGGAGAACTCGCTGCGCCCCAAGAATGCGCACGCCCTTTTGACGAGCGAGCAGGCCGATGACTTCTTCAAGACGGGCCGGCTCGATGGCGACTTCGCCGACTGGTTCGAGAAGTGGGCCGGGCGGCGGCAAGGCGGCAATGGCGTGTCCACCACCACGTTCCCGAAACCCGAGCCCATGACAAAGCTCAACATGGTCAGCGCGCCATTGTTGCTGCCCGCCGAAACCGAACTGGCGCAGGACGGCCCAGAGATCAGGCTCAACGATATCACCAACCAGAAGGCGCGGGCCAAGATGCTAGCCGACGCCCGCGACACGGTCAGATGATCAAGCTGCATTTCACGCCGCCGCAGCGCAACCCGGAACGGCCCGCTGACGGCCACCTGATCTCGTCGCCCCTCGACATGAAGACCATGGCGCTCGATGCCACCGCTGGGGCCGATCCCAAATATGCGGCCGGTATCGATCACACGGCGACGGACTGGATGAAGAACGGCTTGCCGGACGAAACCCCCCTGTCCACGCCGACCAAGGACGAAGGTGGGTGAGGCGTGACCTGTCAGGCTTCTACGGGCCCGAGCCGATCCACGAAGGCGAGGCATTGGCGAAGGCGATCATTGAGACGGTCGAGCGTCTTAGCCGTTGATGCTTACCATGAGCGCCAAAGTGCGATGATCGAAAGTGCCAGGGCTACCACTGAGATGCCGATGCCGATGTTGGCGCGCCACTCGTCAGAACGTCTTTGGCGCTTAGCTTCCACACGGTCCCTATGAGCCCTCACCTTCTTCATTGGATCGAAATTCTGATCGCTCATCCAACCCTCCGAACGCGAAATATGGGCTTTGTGCAAGCAAGTGGCGGCGAGTAGCATCCCTGCCTCTTCATCCGTTTGTCTTCTGCCACGCCTTCCAATCCTCGCGCAGATCGGAGTCGTCGGCTATCGCCTCGACCTGATTACGGGCGGCCCGCACGTCTCGCAAGGCTCCGTCAATCTGCTTGGCGACGGCCTGTATTAGCTGCGTCGGATGATCGAGATTTGCATTGCGCAGTTGATAAATCGCCTCGTCAATTTCCAACCGAGGTTCAGATGTCGCGACACGCTCATGCCGTTTGAGATCAGGTGGCATCGGCGTCCGTTCAGGCAACGGGTGCTTGTCGGTAAACACCTTGATCGTTGCGGTCAGCTTGGCCACTTCCGACTTCAACAGCCGCATCTCTCGCACGACTTTGGCGAGGTCATCTTTAATGCTTTCGACGGCGGACATTGGCGATTCTCTCATTCGCCATGTTGTAACACGGGGACACCACTCGCGTGCGATCAGTTGCTCATCATCTTATTCCAGCCACTGGCTAGGCGCGCTTTGTCGTACGCGGCAGCGTCAGAGGTGATTTTCTCGTCCTCTTGCGCAACCTGCTGGAGACCGGCGACCAGCTCGTTATAGTTTTTGAGGGCATTCTGGTCAGCAAATATAATTTGGCCCCTATCATTTATAGATATCTCTCCCATGTCCAAGAGAAGCTTTGTCGCTGACGCGGCAATCTCAAACATGCGCTGATAATTCGCAGCCCTACGCTCCACGAAATTTCGCTCTTCAGCCCGCACTTTGGAAAATCCCATAATGAATGGATCTCGTGACCCTTCAGGCAAGCGGCTCGCTAAAACGACGATTTTTTGCTGCTCGTCGGCCAGCAACACGTCAACCGCAGGCATAACAAGCCGGACTTGTGCCAGCTTGGCGTTGGCCGCTTGATACGAAGCCAATAGTACACTGCGGTCCTTTACTTTCGCAGGCTCTAAAAACCCATCAAGGGCGTGGTCATCAAATTGAGTGAAAAGTTGTCCAATGTTATTGTTCGTCTGGATAGCTACATCTCGGCCGTCGCGGGCTACAGACCCTATCACGGTCTGAGATGTGCTTAACGTCTTCTCAAAGTTCTCCGCGCCACCCGCCTCAAGGTCGCGTTGGAAGTGCCTTGCATCGATATAACCAAATATCCTTGCTTGGTTGGTTAAAACTAGAACAGCAGCCGTCACCAGAAAGAGGACATCGCGGCGGAAATCAATGCGAACGGATTTTGCGAGGAAATAGTAGACTAGGCTGAGCATTAGAAAGATGCCGATTGCCTGGCCGAACACATAGGCCAACCCGCCAGCGGTAGACCCGGTCGTGAAATAGCTTACTGCTGCTATTGTTATGACAAGAACAGCAAGCCCCATCAAATCAGAACGTTTCATCGCGCTCCCCCAAACAGCATATCAGTCGTTGTTGGAGGCGCTCCTGTCAATTCATGGAATCCTTATTCCTCGCGAATGCCCCTAAGCGTCGCATGGCGTAGCTTGGCCTCGCGTTTGAGGGTTTTGACCCTGCCGACAAGGCCCGGTTTGATCCACTCGCCCTCGACCTTGTCGGCGCCCTTTGGTGGTGTACCTTTGCCGGCTTGAACGCGCTGGTACAGGCGTTCGCGCATGGCCTTGGTCAGGGCGATGTTTGCCGAACCGACATAGCGGCGTTCCGCATCGCGCGTGACCATCAACGCCAAGGGCGCCGAACCGGGTTTACGCTGTACCCCTGCAACCTCGTAGTCGTGTTCTTCGTAGCATTTGATCTTAAGCCACGCTTCGGTCTTGCCGCTGCGATAGGCGCTACCCGGACGCTTCGACACCATGCCCTCTAGGCCCAAGCGATCAACCGCCGCGTAGAAGTCTGCGCCACCGCCGACGACATGGTGGCTGTACTGGATCATGCCATCGCCCGCGCCAATCAGTTCGAGCAAATGTTCTCGACGTTCCAACAGCGGTAGGCGTCGCAGATCGACCCCGTTCAGATGCAGCAGGTCGAAGGCGACGAAGATGATCCGACCGGGCGACCATCGCATTGCGCTTCGCAGGGAGCGGAAATCCGACACGCCGGCTTCATTGAGGACAATTGCCTCGCCGTCGATGATCGCCGACTCTGCGAGATCGTTTGCGGCCCCTACGATCTGTTTGTACGTCGATGACCAGTTTATGCCCGTGCTGGTGAACGCCCGCGCTGTGCCGCGCTCGATGGCGACCTGCGTCCGGTAGCCGTCATATTTGACTTCGTGAATCCAGTTCGGCCCCGTGGGAGGCACCTCGACCAATGTCGGCGACATCGGTTTGATGAACCGCAAACTCATTCACGCACCCGCAACACGGCGACTCAATTAGCTTGCGCTGAAATGGTTCCGAAATGACAAAGGGTCGGCGTGACGCGTTTCGCGCGTCGGGGTATGTCGTTGCACGTTGAGGGTGACTGAACGACCTCACGGGTTCCCTCTGGTGAGTACGCGCCCTATCACACGTCGAGGAGACCCCTGACGCGGCTGTCCTTCTTTTAGTGCCTGACTCCGCCCAGCGTTGTCGCTATCGTTGTCCTTGGGGGTGCCGACATGCCTAAGCCTAATACACCATCCGAGTTCTATGAAGCGATCGGCCTCGCAGTTACGCAATGGAGCCGGGTTGAAGATGCCTTCTGTGATCTGTTTTGCCGTCTCGTTCTCTGCGCGATCTCGGGCGGCGGCATAGGGAAACCCACGGGCGAAGGGTACTTTATCCTTGGCAACGTATTCTACTCTTCGACCAACTTTCGCGGACGCATGGATCTTCTAGACCACATGGTTGGGCGTCTCGTTTTGAATGACGCGGCCCTCCTCGCAGAATGGAACGCAATCAAGAACAAGGGTGGTATACTGTACAGCCGACGGAACGTCCTCGCCCATGGCACCGTATGGGCGGGCGAAAAATCAGGTCCCCAAACTATCCGGTATTCGATCTTCGATTCAAAAGCCCGGCAAGAGATGGACTATCAGCGGGTTTGCGCTGCAACCCCGTCATTCTCTCGCTACGCTGAACGGATTACCGAATTTGCGATGGCTGTGAACCGCCACTTAGCGGATCGGCGTGTCATGGGTGACGGGGTTTGACCAAGGTCGCATCGAATGCCCTCAATGCCTTGTCAGCTTCCTCAAGCGCTCGCGCCTTTTCGGCATTCACCTCGGCGCGAGTGAGCTTAGGTATGACCATCCCCGTGTCCACAGCGTAACCGGCCCGCATTTTCTGAACCGCGCCGACAGCTTTGCCGAACGCCTTCGCCACATACCGTTCAGCGTGCTGGTTCTTGTACTCCGCCTTCTTGGGATCGCCCCCGCCCTTGAACTCGATCGCTGCGAGGCCGGTCATGCGGTGCAGTGCCATGAAGATATCAACGTCATACGTGATGACGGCGACGGCCTGCGCAAACGCCATGTCCGCCGCGTGACGACTACCACAGCGACGGTACAGCGCCTGCCCTGCCTCGGGTGTGAAGATGTCGCGCTCGGCCTCGTACCTGCTCGCCGCGTACTTGCGGGCGACGCGAGCCTTGATTTCTTCAAGGCCGCTTAGGTCTGACTGGAAGGTGTACACTGTGGACACGGGCGTCGCATTGGCCACCCATTCGTCGGGCCATTCAAGATCGGCGATCGGTCGCGGGTCAGGAGCATTCCCCGTCATTCGGAAGTATCCGACCGTCGCGAAAATCTCGATGCAACCGAGCAGGCCCTGCACCTTCGTGAACGGCTTGTCCCGCACCTTGAAGATGAAGTGGAAGCCCTTGCCGGACGGCGAGTATTGCCAATAGGTGGTGCGCTTGCAGCGCTCAACGATGTCGGTCACGCGGGCGTAGTTTGGGTGATCGGGCGTGAGCTTATAGAGATCGACGTCGATCCCGATGAAAGGGTGATCCGCCGAGAACACGAAGCCGGCTCCACTATGGACGGTCGGCCAGCCCTTCACGCGGCTCATCGCTTCATCGACGGACAGGTGATTGTCAGGATCGTTGCCGTCCACCTCGTAGCCCTTGAAGTGTCGCGGGATGCCGTCGCGGTGAGTGATCCATGTGCGGATCGCGTACAGCGGCGCGAGGTGCGGCTGGTAGATCATGCGACTGTCAGCGTCCGGCTGCTGCGAACCTGCTTGCGCCAAGCGGTGTATTGATCGCGCAGATCGGTCCGGTAGTACATCAGTTTTGTGAGAACCCAGAGCGCGTCGGCGCGAGATATCCCGGCGTCGATAGCATCTAGAAGGTTGACGCATTCGCCGTTTCGCCAGAGCCGGCCAAGGATACGGTCAACGGCCTGAAAGCGATTGCATGGACGGCCCTGCAGAACAGCCGAGCGCGTCATGCAGCACTCAGCCGCAAACGGTGCTGAGCGTAGTTCGAGAAGCGTCGGGTCAGCAGCGACGGGATGACGTTCTGGTACGTCGGCCCACAAGATGCCTAAATCGTTCCACCGGTTCGGCGTGGAACGGTTCACGGCGCGCTGTATGTCGCGGACCTGATCCGTCGTTCGCTTTTCCTGCTCGGCACGGGAGAGGATCGCCGCGAGTTCGGGCGGGGCCGATGCCGGCAAACCCGGCTCGCCGATCCAGCCGAAATACCTTGTGGGTAGGCTGCTGCCGTATTTCGGCGGCACGGCAAACCATGAAATCGGCAAGCCGGTGAACGGCACGTTCGGCATGTCGCGGAGCATGCGATGACAGACGACAGCCCGCGGAAATGTCTTCGATCCTTGTGGAGCTGTTGCCCTAATGAGAGGAACAAGCCGCGTCCGTGCGAATAGTTTGTTTGGGTTATTGTATAGATGCAGGATTAACGCCTGCGCGAAACTATACTTCTGTCGAAACGTGGTCATTCGCGGGGGCACCTGATGATTAATGCAGTTATCGTATGTCATTACGATTGCAAATGTCAATGTGTTCGCGTATCGTTGCGCGTATAAATTCGACAAACCGAGGTGATAAACAATGACCTGTGTAAGCAAAGAGGTAATACAGTGGATGAAAGCTTCTAGAAACCCTGACGAATTACAGGATCGAGTTCGAACTGTTGCCGGACGATTGCCGTCCGAATGCAAGGTTGAGCTTTGCGAAGCCACCGGCATCCCGATGGCAACGTTAGTCGCGTTCTATACGGGACGGACACGTAGGGCAGGATTGGGCATCCTTAGCGCATGGGTAGGGTGGATGGCTCCTGGGTATCGCGTCGCTATGGTGGAGGGCAGCGACGAGCCAGCAACCTGCGATCCGCGCCCGCCGACCGACACGAAGATGCCGACCGTTCAAATCACTATGGTTGACGGCCATGAGTGCCGGCAGCATAGTCCGCCCATCGCCCTTGTCGGCGATTCCACAATCCTGCGATCTTCGAACCCCTTGGGTGGTCACTCGCGCTGATACCGAACAGCAGCGAGGAACGCCCTGTGATGTCCGACGCAGCCATTAAGCCGTGCCCTAATTGCGGGAACAGGCATCCCGATCCAGCCTTGTTCGAACCAGACCCGAGAATTCCCGGCTTCTGTCGGCCGTTGAAAGCTCCGGCTCCTCCGCCAGCGCCCGAACCCGTGCTCACGCCGCCCGCTGACAGACCGTTAGGACCGGCGACGCCCGATCCCGATGACTGGGACCAGTATGTGACGGGTTTGCCGGCGTGGACGCCACCGCCTGCACCGGAGACCAAGAAGGTTCAGCCGCAGCCGATTGCCGCAATCGAGCAGGCGGCGCGCGAGGCTGCAGAACAGCACGACCCGCTGAAAACCGATGACGCGGTCCACGGTGATGTGGTCAACGGTTTTTCCGTCGAACCGCCTAAGAAGGCGTCAGGCGATGCGCGCTTCGCGATCAAGTACAACCCGAACCGGCACCAGTCGATTGCCGAGCGCATAGAAAAACTGCTTGCCCTAAGTCCCGAAGTGAAAGGTTTTCTCCGTGCCGGAAAGCCAATGCAGATCGGGCGTGTCGCCGACATTCACGACCACGCCAGCTATGAACGAACCGGCACAATCGAACTCAGCGAGCCCATGCTATATCGCGAGATCGAGGTCGGCTTTGTCTTCTTCGTGCTGAAGGAAATCACTGAGGGCAGGGGGGCTGCAAAGCATGTGGTCGGATATGAATGGCAGCAGATGCCGCGTCCACCAAAATCAGTCGCCGAGACGATCATCCAAGAGCGTGTAGGCAAGTGGAATTTCCGGCCGCTGGCTGGGGTTCTTTCTGCTCCATCGGTGAAGCGCGGAACGGATGGCCGCCCGATAAGCGTGACCGCGCCGGGGTATGATCCCGATACCGGTGTCTACTCGGAATTTAGTGCTGCCGAGTTCGTGACAATCGGGGCGATACCCGACGGTGTTGACTTTGCAGCGGCACAAAGCGCGCTGCATGATTTGCGGGAACTGATCGCCCCGACACCGTACTATGATCCCGACGACCCGGAACGGATCGGCGACACGTTCTCGCATTCCGTAGGCATATCGAAGATCATGACGACCACGCTTCGCTCCGGCTTTGGCAACGCCCCGATGCACGCCACCTCGGGCGCAAGCGGCGCAGGAAAGTCCATCGCCGACGGTACAGCGATCATGGTGGCGAACGGTGAGCCGATGTCGCCCATGGACTGGGCGACCCGCGCCGACAAGCAGGAGCTAATCATAGACAGCGCCCTCATAAGTTCGCGCAATATCTGGTCGTTCAACAACGTGAAGCAGGGCGTGAAGATCGGCAATGAGCCAGATCTCAACACAGTGATCACCGAACCGAGCAAGGAGGTTCGGGTATTCTACGCCCAAGGGTTCAAGGGCTGCGCCACAGGACTGGTGACTATTCTTATGAATGGCGTCGGGCTCCAGATCGTCGGCGAGGTCGCCCGGCGGACGCTATTCGCCCACATTCGCCAGCGCCATTCTGGCTCTTGGTATGATCCCCGGGCATTGGCAAAACGGGATCGCCCGAGGTTTGTTCGCGCCTGCCACGTCATCACCCGTGCCTACGCAAATGCCCGGGCTATCAGGAAGGCGTATGAAGCCGGTGAGGCATGGGCGACAGCCGAGCGGCTTGAGCGCTTCGGCGCAGCAGATGCAGCGTGGACACGGGTTGCGATGCTGCGCGGGTATGAAGGTTTTGGCGGTTGGGTGATAATGGTTCGAGAACCTATCGTCTGGCTCGGAATGCCGGACCCGTGCGAGACAACTTTCCGCCTTCGAACAGGAAACTCCGAGGTAACGACCGTCGGCGGCGCTCTGATCATGATCCATGACGTTTTCGGTGATGACGGTTTCACAACCGGGCAGCTGATCGAGCGGATGCAGCTTATGACCAATGGCGGCACAATGGCTGGCGACTCTTTTCCGCCGAAAAGCGTGGCCGCACACCCGGCTCTGATCGACGCGATTCTGGCATGGGTACCTCATGAAAATCGCCGATCGCTGCATCACTATAAGCAGAGTCTTGGTATGCGCCTCGGTGTCCTGGGGGCTGATCGTTCTGAGATGCGCGAGCTTGAAGTCATCAGAATCGGCGAGACGCGCGATAAGAGCGCAATCTTTCGCGTTCAACGGAGGACGGCAGGAATAGGATGAATGGGGGGACTGGGGGGACGCGGGGACCTGTTTTCCCTCACGCGACATTGACGTGAACAGGCAGACCCCCTTTTCTACTATTTCACATTTGCATTCAAAAAGTCCCCGCAGTCCCCGCAAATGAAGGCGACCCGTTGGCAACCATGACTTTGCGGTGCGGGGACCATGCCTAGGACATTCCCCACAAAGTCCCCGCAGTCCCCGCAAGATTTCGATGCCTAAAAAAGTCGGTGGGCGGTGGCATCAATGCGCCTACCAGACCAGCGTCAAATGTTCCGCCTTTCGCAGCCGCCAGTGGCGCATGACATGCCCGTGTCCACTTAGACCAATGAACCGAGCCGCCGCGCCATCAACTGGGCACTAAACTGGGAACCGCGCCGGACGCCTAAGCGCAAATCGTTTCGCCACAACGCCTTGCGCCGTGGACGCAATCATTGATGACGAATTGCGGAGGGCTCGACAGCACACTGTTTATTATATGCGAAAACAGTTGGGGGATAACCGGGGTAGGACTTTCACCATGGCAGAAAGTAGCCGAGACTGTCTTCGGAAACAGTCGGTGGCGCTAGATGACCGAGATTAACCTTTTTATCGATACAAACGTCCTTCTCAGTTTTTATCACCTGACGGATGAGGATATAAAAGAGCTTCATAAGCTGGTTGATGCTTTGAAGGACGGTACGGTCATTCTTTGGACCACCAGTCAGCTGCGGGATGAATTCGCACGGAACCGTGAGATTAAAATCAAGGATGCTCTGAAAGACTTTTACCAGCCGAATTGGCGCGGTAAACCCCCGGCGTTCGTGCGCGAGTATGACGAATTTAAGCAACTCAAATCGGCGCTGAAAGAGGCAGGAAATCTTCACAATGATCTCCTGGAGAAGGTCGAGAACGACGCTAAAAACAGGGATTTGCCTGCAGACAAACTGATAAAAGAGCTCTTTGAAATAGCAAAGAACTATGATGCCGGGCAAGAAATTTATGCGCTTGCGATAGAACGTATGCGCCGGGGGAATCCTCCGGGCAAAAGCTCCGTCACTATCGGGGACCAAATTAATTGGGAATGCCTTCTCAAGGCTGTGCCTGACAAGGGGGATTTACATCTTGTATCAGCCGATGGCGATTTTGCTTCGCCCCTTTACCCCGACGGACCACACTATTTTCTATCTTACGAGTGGGAGACGAAGAAAAATGGAAAGCTATTTTCTTATCCAAAACTATCAACATTCTTTGGTGTTCATTTAAAAAACATTCAATTGGTTAAAGAACAGGAGCGCAAGACTGAGATACAAAGGCTAGGCTTAAGTGGAAGTTTTTATTCAACGCACATGGCCATAGCCAAACTTTCCCAATTCGAGTTGTTTACGCCTGAAGAATTCGAGGATTTGATTAATATTGCCTGCAATAATGGCCAGGTGGGTATGATAATGGCGGATAACGATGTCAAATCGTTCTACGGAAAGTTGCTCGAAAAGCTAGGAGATTCGATCCCCAAACTTAGCCGAGAGGCTCTTGAGGCAATGCTGAATCCATAGACAGGCGCCGCCGGCAATTGAACGAAGCATTGTGCGTTTGTCGGGAAGGGTAATCGTTGCACGTTGCGACGAGGAAACCGCGTCACGCCGACCCTGTGATCGAGTGTGCCCCTAGTGGGCAGCGACCGTCTGGCAGTCTATTGCTGTCAGGTAGTCGGCCCATGCCTTCATAAGCGCCCCTCGACGCTCAAGGGCTGTGCTCCGACGGTAAGCTAGCTCGGTGGCGTTGCCGACACGGTGAGCCAGGCACATCTCGGCCACGTCGCGCGGAAACTCGGTGCAGTCGCCGGCCCAGTCGCGGAACGAGGATCGGGCCGTCGCGTGGACTGTGAAGGGCTTCGCCAACAGCCGGTTGATGTTGGAGCCTTCGTAGGGCTGTGTCGGAATGAAATCGGACGGGAATATCAGGTCGGTCGAGTTCGAACGCTTGGCAAGCTGCGCCTTGAGAATGTCGAGGGCAGGGCGGGTCAACGGGACGACGTGAGCAAG
This sequence comes from Mesorhizobium wenxiniae, assembly GCF_002284535.1. GTDB lineage: Bacteria > Pseudomonadota > Alphaproteobacteria > Rhizobiales > Rhizobiaceae > Mesorhizobium > Mesorhizobium wenxiniae. The sequence continues at coordinate 34,924 of NZ_NPKH01000041.1, forward strand.
CCCTCCCTTCATGCGGGAAGCCGGAATGGTCAGCGTGCAGGCTTTGAAGTCTACCTCGTTCCACGTGGCTTCGGCGATCTCGTTCTTGCGGCATGCCGTCAGCAGAATCATTTGAAGGACGCGGGCCGATGTCATGCCCTTGGCCGTCAAAGACTGGTAGAAAGCCGGAACATCGGCGAAGGGCATAGCGGCCCAATTTCCCCCACGCTTCGGCGCAGCCAGCAGGTGTCGGAGGACGCCACGCCAATCGGCAGGGTTGGCCTTGTCGGCGTCGCGGTGCCCATGAGCCATCGCCCAACTAAGGACGCGCTCGATCATTCCCCGCCAGAACTTGGCCGTCGTCGGCTTGGTCTGCCAGACAGGTTTCAGCGCGGCCAGCACGTCCTGAACGCCGACTGTGCCCACGTCGATCCCCGACAGGGTCTTCGCGTAAGGCTCGGCCAGGATTTGCTCCCAGCGAGTCTTGAGGCGATCATTCTTCCAGCCCTTGGCCAGTTCGGTAAGACATTCCTTGGCGACCTCACCGAACGTCGTCCCGGCTTCCCCTCGATATGAAAGTGGGTCGGCTCCCTTAGCTACCAAGGCCTTGATCGTGTCGCGAATCTCCCTAGCCCGAGCTAAGGTGACGTCAGCCGACGAGCCGATCCCGATATCCCGTTCCCGGCCCTGCACCTTTATACGGACGACCCATGATCTCGATCCCGGCCCGCCCACGTTCAGATACAGATTCCCGCCATCGGCGACTAAGCCTCGTTTCAACGTCGCGGAGGCTACCTGCTTGGCTGTCAGAAGGTTTTGTGGTCGTGCCATTCCCCAGTTCCTTTCCCAGTTCAAAACGTCACACGTTCAAGCACGCGATATCACGCAATCTCACCCTTGAATAGGCAACGCCTTGCGCTATAAGGGTTTCAGGACGAAGCGACCTCACGTCAAATCACGCATGATCACGCGCAACACACATCATAAGGAAGTCTGGCGGAGCGCCTTCTCCGACCCGGACAGGAAGGGATGATCCTTGAGCGCAGCATGATCGAAACCATCGCGGCAGCGCTTTCCGCTCACGGCCTCACCTTGCGCGGCGGTTTCAATTTTGCAGGCGGCGAGGAAACGCCTTCCGGCCTCTCTGGCGGTGCCGCCAGATCCGTGCTGCTGGTGGGGCAGGCGGGCGCCGCGCCATGGCCGCATTTCCTGCGCTGGAAAGAAAGCCAATCACAGGCCGTCGCCAATCCGCTCGATACATGGTCTCGCGAAGTGATCGGCGGGGTGGCGAACGACTTCGGCGCGCGTGCCGTGTCTCCGTCCGACAGACCGTATCTGCCGTTCCAGCAATGGGCGATGCGGGCGGAGGGGTTGCGGCCGTCGCCGCTCGGCATCCTCATGCATCCGCAATACGGACTCTGGCACGCCTATCGCGGCGCGCTGCTGTTCGAGGTCGAAATAGCGCTTCACGAACCCCGCGGCGTGATTCACCTTTGCGACACATGTGTCGACAAACCTTGCCTGAAATCCTGTCCGGTCGACGCTTATTCTGCGGATGGTTTCGCGCACGAAACCTGTCTGGCGCATGTGCGTGGGCAAAACGGCGCGCCTTGCCGAACCGGCGGCTGCCTCGACCGCAACGCCTGTCCCTACGGGGCGGCTTACTGTTATCCACCACAGGTTCAGGCCTTCCACATGGCCGCGTTCGCGGGTCTGTAGCGTCGCCGAATGCCGCACGAAATTTTGCATGAGGTTGCCTCATTGCGACTTGCCTGTTGGCCTGCGTGGATATGTATCGCACGACAATCGGAAGGAGTGGGTGATGGCGAAGCGGGACATTCAGATCAAAACCAGCGACGGCTTGGCAAAAGCCGGTTTATTCCGCTCGGCAGCCCCGGCCAAGGCCGCTCCTCTATATGGACGCTTTTGGCCCGCGGCCGGCGCTCGACCAGATGGCGGAACGGCTTGCAGGCAACAATTACGCGGTATTGGTCCCGGACCTTTTCTACCGCAACGCGCCCTACGGCCCTTTCGAGGCCAAGACCGCATTCAGTGACGAGAAGCGCAAGGCTGCCATCACAGGTCTCCTCAGCGGCACGACACAGGACATGACCATCCGCGACAGCGGCGCTTTCCTCGATGCGCTCGATGCCGAAGGCGTGACCGGACCGGTCGGCGCCGTCGGCTATTGCATGGGCGGAGCGCGGGCGCTGAACGCCGCTGCGGCCTATCCCGACCGCATCATTGCCGCGGCCAGTTTCCATGGCGGCAATCTGGCGAGCGATGCCGCCGACAGCCCGCACCGGAAGGCTGCGTCGATCAAGGCGCGGGTCTATGTCGGCACTGCGGGCGTGGACAGAAATTTCCCGCCGGAGCAGTCGGCACGGCTGGCCGAAGCGCTGCGCACGGCTGAAGTCGACCATGTCATCGAGAACTATGCCGGTATGGCGCATGACTGGTGCGTGCCGGACCACAGCGCCTTCGATGCAACCGGCGCCGAGCGCCACTGGAAGCGGCTGACGACGCTGTTCACGGAGACGCTAGGGTAGGGCGCAGATGGTCGTCATGTGACCGCCTGCCAAAAATTTCTTCCATCATCCCAAGGAATCGCCATTAGCCTTCGTCCAACAGGCAAATGATGGCGCTGATGCTGGATGAAAGCGAAGCCTCCGACGCCGAGTTGATCGGGCGGGCGAAGGGCGGAGACAGGGGGGCTTTCGGCACATTGCTCGAAAGGCACTATGATTTCGTCTATCGCGCCGCCTATCGCTGGTGCGGGAAAAAGGCCGATGCCGAGGATATCGCCCAGGAAGTTTGCGTCCGGCTTGGCCGGGCGATCCGCGATTATCGTGGCAACGGCGCCTTCACCACCTGGCTCTACACCATGACGCTGAATGCAGCGCGCGACATGATGCGCAAGACCGTCCGCGAGACGACCAAGACCGAAGCCTACGGCGCTTACGAGCGGATCTCGGGAGAAGCTCCGGTCGAGCCCGAAGATCCGGCCGAGGCGCTTTGGGCGGCGGTGCGGATGCTCCCGGACAAGCAGCGCGACGCGGTGCTGCTCGTCTATGGCGAAGGGCTGAGCCACGCAGCCGCCGCCGAAGCGATGGGCATCTCGGAGACGACGGTTTCCTGGCACATCCATGAAGCGAAGAAACGGTTGAAGACGCTCATGCTTTCAGCCGGGGAAGTGTAATCATGGTCGACGACAACGAACTCAACAGGCTGCGCGACATCGCAACGCCGGCACCGGGCACCGACGCCAAGACGCGTGCCTTCGAGGCCGCCATGCGGGCCTACGACCTGGACGAAAAAACTTCACCTGCAGCCCAAGGATCGGCGAACGGGCTTCGTCTCACAGAGCGAGCACAAAAGCTCGGGAGCGAAATCATGCAAAAGAAACTCTTTGCTACCCCGGCCATTGCCGGGCTCGTCGCCCTGCCGATCGCCGGATACGCCACCATCTATCTGCTGCAGGAGCAGCCGTTCTATTCCGGTGGGGACGAGAAGATCACGGAAACGCTGGCCGACAAACCGGTGGCCAATGCGCCGCCAACAGTGAGACCGCTCACCGTAGCCGAGGCCGACAACCGGAAGAAAGCCGACGCCGAAAGCCGCGACGCAGCCGAGGCGCTTGTCGCGCCGGCATCGCCGCCGAAGCCCGAATCGAACGCGATGGGTGGCCTGGTGCAGCAGGATATGCTGGCTCGCAATGCGCCCGAGCCCTCGCCTCGCGAGGCGCTGGCTGGCGGTTCAAGTACCGCGGCTCCTGCAGCCGATGGCGCCGCGCGGGTTGGCCGTGTGCCCGGTACTGTGGCCCAATCCAAGTTGATGGCTCAGCCTTCGACCGGACCGGCTGATCAGGTGCCGCTGCCGGAGCAAAACCGCGACCGCATCGAGGATTTCAAGACCAATCCGGTGCGTGCCGCGCTCGAAGACCCGGTCTCGACCTTCTCGATCGATGTCGACACGGCCTCCTATTCCTTCGTGCGGCGTTCGCTGAAGGAAGGTTTCCTGCCGCAGGCCGACACGGTCCGCGTCGAGGAGATGATCAACTACTTCCCCTATGATTGGAAAGGTCCTGAGACCGCCTCGACGCCGTTCAACTCGACCGTTAGCGTCATGCCAACGCCATGGAATGGGCACACCAGGCTGATGCATGTCGCCATCAAAGGTTTCGACGCGAAGCCGGCCGAGCAGCCCAAGGCCAATCTGGTCTTCCTGATCGACGTGTCGGGCTCGATGAACGAGCAGGATAAGTTGCCGCTCTTGCAGTCCGCCTTCCGGCTTCTGGTCAACAAATTGAAGCCCGACGACACGGTTTCGATCGTCACCTATGCGGGCGATGCCGGCACTGTCCTGGAGCCGACGAAGGTTTCGGAGAAGGACAAGATTCTCAATGCCATCGACACGTTGGCGCCCGGCGGCAGCACGGCCGGCGAGGCGGGTATCAAGGAAGCCTACAGGCTGGCGCAGAAATCCTTTGTCGACGACGGGATCAATCGCGTGATGCTCGCCACGGACGGCGACTTCAATGTCGGCCAGACCGACGACGACGATCTGAAGCGATTGATCGAAAAGGAGCGTAAGACCGGCGTGTTCCTGTCGGTGTTCGGTTTCGGTCGCGGCAATCTGAACGATCAGATGATGCAGACCATCGCCCAGAACGGCAACGGCACCGCCGCCTATATCGACACTTTGGCCGAGGCGGAGAAGGTGCTGGTCGAGGATGCGTCCTCGACGCTGTTCACCATCGCCAAGGACGTGAAGATCCAGGTCGAGTTCAACCCGCAAAAAGTCTCGGAATACCGGCTGATCGGCTACGAGACCCGCGCCTTGAATCGCGAGGATTTCAACAACGACCGCGTCGATGCCGGCGAGATCGGCTCCGGCCATTCGGTCACTGCGATCTACGAGATCACGCCGAAAGGCAACGGCGGCGAGCAAATCGATCCGCTGCGCTACGGCCAGGCTGCAGTGAACAATGGCGGCGTCGCCAATGCCGACGAATATGCCTTCGTGAAAATCCGCTACAAACTGCCGAACGAGGATGCCTCGAAGCTGATCACTACGCCGGTGACATCAGCCAACGAAGTGGCTGATTTCGACCTGGCCAGCACCGACCAGCGCTTCTCCATTGCCGTAGCGGCCTTCGGCCAGAAGCTGCGCGACGAGGATGCGACCGCGAAATTCGGCTATGACAAGATCATGGAGATTGCCACTGCCGCTCGGGGAGCCGACCCGTTTGGGTACCGGTCCGAGTTCCTCTCGCTAATGCGCCTTGCCTCGGCGCTCGGCGGTAACCGGTAATGGTGATGACGGCCGGTTTCCTCAGATGGAATCGTCCTGATACGGGTAACCGACACACGGGCGGGTGAGACAGGCCGGCGAGGAAAACCTTGCCGGCCTTTTTCAACATTTGTCAGGCGCGGCTACGCCGGCGCTCGCGGCGGGCTTCGCTGGTCTCGACGGTGTTGACTGTCGCCTGCTTGTTGCGCATCGGGCCGATGCGCTCGACGATTTTTTCGATGCTCGGGCGATCCGACCGGGTATGCGCATCGAGCGCCTTGCGCATTGCGGCGAGGTGGGCGAACGAGGTGCCGCAGCAACCGCCGACGATCTTTGCGCCGGCATCGACGGCCAGCCTGACATAGTCGGCCATCAGTTCGGGCGTGCCGGAATAATGGATCTCGGCGCCGCGAAATTCCGGAATGCCGCAATTGCCCTTGACGATCACTGTGGCCTCCGGCTTCGCCTCGGTCATGTCGAGCAGCGAAGCGAGGATGTCGGAGGCGCCGACGCCGCAGTTGGCGCCGACACCGAGCGGAGCCTGCGACAAGCCATCGGCGACGCCGTGGATGTCCTTCGGCAACAGCCCCATCATGGTGCGGCCGGCGGTGTCGAAGGAGCCGGTGTAGGTATAGGGCAAGCCGACGCGGATCGCGGCTTCGGCTGCGGCGCGGATTTCGTCCGGCGCAGACATGGTCTCGATCCAGGCGACTTCGGCGCCGCCGGCTTTCAGGCCCTCGATCTGTTCGGCAAAGGCCTCGACCGCCTCGTCATAGGTCATCGCGCCGAGCGGCACCAGCAACTCGCCGGTCGGGCCGACCGAGCCCGCCACGATGACCTTGCGGCCGGCTTTATCGGCGACAGCGCGGGCGATCTCGGCGGCGCGCTTGTTCAGAGCAAGCACGCGGCCTTGCGCATGGTGCATCTTCAGCCGGTGGCGGGTGCCGCCGAAGGAGTTGGTCAGGATGATGTCAGCGCCAGCATCGACGAAGTTCTGGTGCAGACTGGTGATGGTGTCCGGCGCCGTCTCGTTCAGTAACTCTGGAGCCTCGCCGGCCTCTAGCCCCATGGCGAACAGATTGGTGCCGGTGGCGCCATCGGCAAGCAGAACGCCCTTCTCAGCAAGCAGCGCGTCAATTGGATTGGTCATTGGAAATACGCCTTCCGGGGATTCTTTGTCAAGATAAGGATATAAAGAAATCTTTATATGGCGTCAATGCCGGCGCGATAGACAAGCCGTCAAAATCGCATCTCCGCCAGCCTTTGCATGAAGCTGGCCGCCTCATGCGCGTTGATGTCGGCGGCGCGGATCAGATTGTCGAAATGGCTGGTCAGCGTGCGAACTGGCTGGGTCGCGTTCAGCACCAGATACATGTCGCCGACATAGATGGCGGCACGATAGGGCCCGAATATGGTGTAGGGAATCGAGTAGCGCATCCGTCCGTCATAGAGAAACAGGCGGAAGGTGGGATAAAGGTCGTCGAGCAGCGTCGCCATGTGAAGAAGCTGCTGGTGGCGGTCGGCCTCAGGAAAACGGTCCCAGACGCCCAGTCCGCGCGCAAAGATCTCCAGCGTGTGGCGCGGCATGCAAACTTCCATGTCGGTTTCCGGCCGCCGGTTGTAGTCGATGCGGTACTGCGTCTCACCGGCCTGGGCCTCGCGGCTCTTGTTGGCGATACCAGCCTCGTATTCGACGAGCGCCTCGGTGCGCAGAAGGTCGGGAATGCCGGCCGGCACGTAACGGATTTTCGTACCGGCGGCCTCGGCATGCCATCTGGCCAGCAGCGTGCGGTCGAAACCGTCGGGCGCTTCCTCGATCTCCAGGCTCTCGCGGATTTCACCGGTGACGCCTTCGTCCTGGCTGAGGCCGAGCAGCCAGTCGAGCGACACTTTGAATTCGGCGGCAATGTTGAGCAGCGTTTCGGCGCGGGGAAGGCGTGTCGAGGCGCCGGACAGCAGCTGCGAAAGCGCCGAACGATCGATGCCCACCGCCGTCGCGAAAGCGGACTGGTTCAAGTCGGATCGTGTCAGGAGCATTTTCAGGCGCTCCCGGAAGATCGTCGATAGGTCGCGTTTGTCCATATCGTCATTCCGGCCGTTGGGAGGAAAAAAATCCGCCAAATCCGATAAAGTGGCAGTTTAGGCGTAAATGAATCCTCCAGTTCGTTTACAATATATAACGCCTGCGGCTAAAAATGCGCAATCGCAACATTTTGTGCGCCTTGTCGCGTTGCGGCATCTCGATGCTCCTGACAGAATGCTGTCAGGAATCAAAACGATTCCGGCGACTGGAAGGGCAGTGGTCGATCCATGACGAGCATGAATAACAGACGACGCAATGCACCGGCCATCGAATGGCCGACCGTGTTTCTCGCGTTTTTCTGTTACGGCACCTGGCTTGCAGCCGGCCTATTCCTGTGGCCGTCCTATCCGCTGCTGGCGCTCGTCGTTCTGGCCTTGATGGCCGCGCTGCAATCCTCGCTGGCGCACGAAGTCCTGCACGGCCATCCGACTCGCAATGCGCAGCTCAACGAAGCTTTCGTCTTCCTGCCGATCGGTCTCGTCTGGCCGTTCCGTCGGTTCAAGACCATTCATCTGCGCCATCATGCCGACGAACGGCTGACCGATCCGCTTGACGATCCTGAAAGCTACTACAAGGCGCTGTGGCACCATGACGAATTGCCGCCGGCGATGAAGTTCCTGCTGAAGATCAACAACACTATGATCGGCCGTCTCATTCTCGGCCCATGGCTGTCGTGCATCGGCTTCTTCATCGACGATGCCAAGCAGGTGCTCGCCGGCGACAAGATGATCCGAAAGGCATGGCTGCTGCACGCCGTCGGCCTCGCCGTGGTGCTGCCGGTCGTGCAGTTCGGCTTCGGCATCCCGCTATGGCTCTACATCCTGGTTCCGGTGTGGCTGGGCCAATCGCTGATCTCGATCCGCACCTTCGCAGAGCACCAATGGTCGGAGCATCCGGAAGGCCGCACGGTGATCGTCGAGCGTTCGCCGCTGTCGTTCCTGTTCCTCAACAACAATCTGCATTTCGTCCATCACAAGAGCCCGACGGTGGCTTGGTACCGGCTGCCGAAGCTGTTTCGCGAGCGCCGTGACGAGTGGCTGCGGATGAACAATGGCTACGCTTATCCGAACTATTTGGCGCTTCTCAAGGCTTATGCGTTCAAGGCGAAGGAGCCGATCGTCCACCCGGTGCTGCGGCGCACGCCGGAACCGGGCCGGGCGTTCAAGCCGCGCGTCAGAGCGCGCAGCCTCAATGGGCTTGGCAGTGCGCCGGTGCCCGCCGAGCCGCCGAAAGAATGAATTTTGTGGCATCTCCGGCGGCGATGCCCAGGTGCGCGTCAATGGTCTCGTCAGTTTCTCAGCGTAACGATCAAAATCCCGGCATGAGCGATTTCGTTGCCGCCTTGCCGATGTACGACTGGCCCGAAATGCGGAGCGAGGTCGATGCCCAATGGGCGCGGCTGCGTGATGCCTTCCGGCAAAAAGGCATCGACGCGCCGCAGACCATCGCTCGCTTCAATGCCGATCTACGGCCTGTGGAAGGCGGCATCCGCGACGCCGCCGGAAAGGTCATCGCGCCCGATCCGGCGACGCTGCCGCCGGGCGAACTGGATTTTCATGGCCTCTGGCTGCATCCGGCGCTGCTGTTCGCACAGACCTGCTGGGGCCCGATGGAGACCGGCCTGTCGGAGCATGTCCAGGTGATCGGCCAGCCGAGCTACGATGCTTTCGAAGGCGGGCAGGGCGAACTCTATTCGAGCGCCATCGTGATGCGGGCAGGTGAAGCGCCATCGATTGGCTCACCGGCCGACGGCAGCCCTCTCATCCCGCTCGATATCCTGCGTGGCAAGCACTTTACCTTCAACAGCCTCGATTCCATGTCGGGCATCGTCGGGCTGACGCGTGACCTGGAGGCGCTGGGCGAAAGCCTCGAAATCTTCTCTGAGCGCAGCGAAAGCGGTGGCCACCGTGCCTCGATCGTCGCAATTGCCGAGGGCAGGGCCGATATCGCCGCCATCGATTGCCTGAGCTTGGCGCTGGCGCAGCGCTTCGAGCCTGCAGCGGAAGCGGTGGCGGTGGTCGGCTGGACAAGGCGGCGCAAGGGCCTGCCGTTCATCACCGCCAGATCGACACCGGAGAAAATCGTGGTGGCGTTGCGCGAGGCTGTCGCGGCGCTCGCATAAAAACAATCAGCCGCCGAGCAGCCGCTCGTCGAGCGGATAGTTCGAAAGCTGCTCGTTGCCGGTTTCGGTGATCAGGATCTGTTCCTCGATCTTGACACCCTCGTGACCGCCAAGCCGGCCGATATAGCTCTCGACGCAAAGCACCATGCCTGACACAAGCACGCCGTCGGGCGTGTCTTCAGTCCAGTCGATCGCATGCGGCAGCGTCGGGTATTCGTCGGCCAGGCCGACGCCGTGATAGAGCACGCCGTAGCGCGTCGGGAAACAATCTCCGGGCGGCACCGCCGAGCGTTCGACAAGGTCGCGGAAGGACATTCCCGGCTGCATCAGGCGGGTGTTGTGGGCGATCTGGTCGGCGGCGATGCGAAACAGGTCGCGTTGTTCGTTAGACGGCTCGGTGTCGCCGCAGAGCCAGGTGCGCGACAGGTCGGCGCAGAAACCATAAGGGCCGATCAGGTCGGTATCGAAAGCGACGAGATCGCCGGCTTCGATCGTTCTCGACGAGCATTCCTGGAACCACGGATTGGTGCGCGGGCCTGACGTCAAAAGCCGGGTTTCGACCCATTCCCCACCACGCGCAATGTTGCCGCGGTGGAGTTCGGCCCACAATTCGTTTTCGGAAATGCCTGGCCGCAATGCTGCTTCCATCTCGCCCATCGCCGCCTCGCAAGCGACGATCGACCGGTGCATGGCCAGGATTTCGTCGGGCGATTTGATCAGACGAGCGTTTTCCATCAGCGCCTCGCCATTGCCGATCGAGATGCCGAGGCGGGCGAGTTCTTCGACGCCTTCGGTATTGATGTGATCGACGGCGATACGACTGATACCGCCGGCATGCTCTTTCACCAGATCGGCGATGCCGGCAGCCCAGCGGCGGACCTTTTGCTTGGTCAACTCGCCGCTGTAGAGATACATCCACGACACTGCCGGCCGCACCTCGTCGACCACGCCGGAGTGGTCGGAAAGGTGCTCGCACGAAAAATAGTCGAACAGCACCACCGGGCCTTCGGTGGCAACGAAACAATGCCTTGTCGGGTTGTGCGCGACCCAGAGCTGCATGTTGGTCGAGTCGGTCGCATAGCGGATGTTAATCGGATCGTAGAGCAGGGCTCCTGCATAGTCGCGGCGCTTCAGCTCGGCGCGGATGCGGTCGAGCCGGTATTGACGCATGGCAGGCAGGTTGGGGGCAGCAATGCCGGCGGCGTGCCACTCGGCTTCCGCCAGTGCGCCATAGCCAAGCACATGCTGGTTGAGCTCAGCGGCCTTCTGCCGCGACTTCAGGCGCAACACCTCGGTGGAGCCCGCTTCGTCCGGCTCGAACGGCATGATCTTGCGATGACGAGGAGGTCGATCAGTCGGGTTCCTGTCCACCCTCGGCTCCTTTGCTAACGCCTCCGTCGGGCGCTGTGGCTTTTTCCGCAGCCGTTTTCTTCAATCTTATGTAGGCGCCGGGCCGGGCAGGCCTGTCCGTGCTAGGCAATAGCGGAACCATGATTTGCCTTGGTTGGCCGTCCGGCTCATAGCCGGCTTTTTTGAGCTGCTCCAAAATGACCGGCAGCGGATCGTCGCGGTCGAGCCAGACGAGTACAGCCGGCTCTTGCACCAGCCTGTCGAAATTCGGCACTTCCTGGTCAAGCGCGACCAATTTTTCGTCGACCAACCGCAGATTTCCGACCCATGCACCGTCGGATATTGCGGTTTTCACCGGCCCGTCGGCAGTCAGCTGGCGATAGAGGGCCGGGTAATCCACCCGGATCATCCGCGAGAGACCACTGGTCCCGTTGATCTGGAAGTACCAAGTGGCGGGCGCGAGCAGAACGGCGATGACCGCTCCGGCCGCGATCACCAGGAGCTGGGCGTCCCTGCCGCGTGGTGAAAGCCGTTCCATATAGGCGGCCATCGCCAGCGGCAAGATGATCAGGACCGGCACCAGCCAACGGGCCTTGACCTCGGTCACGCCGGTGGCCAGCACTAGTGTCGCCAGCATGGCCAAGCCGAGCGCCAAGGTACGCCACAAGAGAACTTCCCTGGCCGGAGCTTTGGGGTGACGCTCGAAGAAACGAAACCCCGTCAGCGCGAAAGCCAGCGCGGAAACGAACACCGGCAAGACAGCGAAATTGAAGGTCCCCATGATAAACTTGCCGGCGCCGGTGGCCGCGGCCGTCATGCGCGGCTGCTGTAGGTCTATTCCGAACTTCTCGCCTCTCGCCAGCAAATCGGCAGGATGCATGAGGCTCCAATATGTGGTTGGCGCCAGCACCAATATCGCGACGGCAACGCTGATTGCGAATTTCGGATCGAGGATCGCGCCGCGCAACTCGCGCAGCGACAACACCGCCGCAACAAGGGCTAACACCAGGAATACGTCGTTGTATTTGGCAAGAATTGCCGCAGCCGTTGCCAAGCCAAACACCGCATAGGCGATCACGCTTCGCCGCTCGATCAGATTAGCCATCGCGAGCAGGAGCAGTGCGCAAAAGCCGACAACGGCGACCGAATGCGACAAGGCCCGCTGCGATTCCCAGGCGATTTGCGGGATTGTGAAAAGTCCGAGCATGGCCGCCGCTGCCGTCGCTTTCGTGTAGCCGAACCGCCGCATGGCGGCGAACACACTGCAGGCGGCGAGGAACAGCACGGAGTATTTGACGAGCTTCAGCGTGAAAATATTGGTGCCGAAAATTTGCGCGGCCAGCCAGTTGATCCATGTATAGAGAGGCGGTTGCGAGCCGCCATATCCGGCCCAAAGATATGGAAGATAAATCAGTTGCTCCGCGTCATCGACGCCGACGCCAGTTCCTGCCCAAGTGGCCAGAATGGACAATATGACGGTTTGCAAGGCCAAATAAGCGGCGACCATGACGATCGCCGCCGGGAAGGGGCCGATCCTGCTCTCGGCAAGCCATTCGTCCCATTTCATCGAATACTTCAACGAGTTCTCATCGCCCGTGCCAATTGCCGCCGGCTCCGCTAGCACGAAGACCGTGCCCCGCACAATGTGGCAGCCCTGATCGCTTCCGGGGCGGCGGGCTTCAAGTCGAATCGTACCGCCGTTCTAGCTTTTTGGTTAAGCATCGGGCTTCTCCAAAATCGGTCGCACCCCGGGCCGGGCCGGAGGGCAGGCCTTTGGGTGCGGTGCTCTAGGTCCGCATCTTCTCGCCGCTCGGGTCGAAAGGCGGCTCGACATTGATGCGGGCCGGACGCCGGCTTCCGAGGATTTCGATCTCGAACAGTCCGGCGCTCTCTTCCCCGGCTAACGCCGCTGGCACATAGCCTTGCGCCATCGATTTCTGGACGTAATGGGCATAGCCGCCGGAGGTGACCCAGCCGACCACGCGCCAGTCGCCATCGACGATGCCGCGCACGGCCGAAGCGCCTTCCGCGGCCCTGGAGCCGCGCACTTCCTTGCCGTCCGTATCGAAACGCGGCGCACCATAGCCGTGCGGCTTTTCCACTGTGCCGTAGTCCTTGCCGCCGACCTTGGCCCAGATCGGTTCGTCGCCCATGACATCGGCGTCCGCGGCATCGACGATGAAAGAGACACGGCGCAGTTTTGGCCCTTCTGCCTGCTCCCTGGCTGCCGCTTCGCGTCCGATGAAGTCGTTCTTCTCCAGCTTGACGAAGCGGTCCATCGCGCCTTCGAACGGCCCGTAGATCGGGCGCAGTTCGCGGAACCAGGTCGGGAAATTCTTCTCCAGTCGCATCGAGAGCAGGGCGCGCATGCCGAAATCGACGAGGCCAAACTCTTCGCCGGCATCCTTGATCGCCTTGTAGACGAGGCGCTGGTATGCCGGCGCCATCCAGATCTCGTAACCGAGGTCGCCGGTATAGGTAATGCGATTGACCATGCAGGGCGCGCCGCCGACCGCCATCTCGCGGAAGTCCATGAAGCGGAAAGCCTTGGTCGAGATGTCGACATCGACCAGCTTCTGCAGCAGGTCGCGTGATTTCGGCCCGGCGATCGACAAGCCGACCAGCGTCTGGTCGAAGCGGTGAATGCGGACGCTACCATCCTTCGGCAGGTGCTTCTCGAACCAGCGCATATGGTACTTCTGCGCCGCCGACGAGCTCCAGATCATGTAGCGCTCTTCACCCGCCTTGGCGATGGTGAAGTCGCCGATCAGCCTGCCAAATTCGTTGAGCATTGGGGTCAGCACGATGCGGCCGGTCTTCGGCATGCGGTTGGTCATCAGCCGGTTGAGGAAATCCTCGGCTGCCGGCCCGGAGACTTCGTATTTGGCGAAGTTGGCGATCTCGGTGACGCCGACCTTCTCGCGGGTCGCACGCACTTCCTCGCCGATCGGCCCGAAATCGTTGGAGCGATGGAAGGAAACGATGTCCTTCGGCTCCGTGCCTTTCGGTGCGAACCAGAGCGGGGTTTCGAGGCCCCAGCTATCGCCCATGACGGCGTTTTTGGCCAGCATCGTGTCGTAGAGTGGCGTCGTTTGCGCCGGGCGCGCGGCCGGCAATTCCTCGTTGGGAAAGCGGATGGAGAAACGGCGCGAATAGTTTTCGCGCACCTTGGCATTGGTGTAGCGCAGCGTCGCCCATTCGCCGAAGCGCGCCACGTCCATGCCCCAGACGTCGAAGCCGGGATCGCCATGAACCATCCAGTTCGACAATGCCAGCCCGACGCCGCCACCCTGCGAGAAACCGGCCATTACGGCGCAGGCGCACCAGAAATTGGTCAGGCCCTGCACCGGGCCGACCAGCGGGTTGCCATCCAGTGCGAAGGTGAAGGGACCGTTGATGATCTGCTTGATACCGGCCTTCTCGATGCCGGGAAAATGCTTGAAGCCGATCTCGAGCGACGGCGCGATGCGGTCGATGTCGGGCTGCAGCAGCTCATGGCCGAAATCCCACGGCGTGTTGATCGGCGACCACGGCTGGCAGGCCTTTTCATAGGTGCCGAGCAGGATGCCGTTGCGTTCCTGGCGGGTGTAGATTTCGCCCTTGAAGTCCATCACGCCGATCATCTCGCGGCCGGTCGACCTGTTGAATTCCTCGACCTCCGGCATCGGCTCGGTCAAGAGGTACATGTGCTCCATGGCCAGCAGCGGCAGCTCGACACCGACCATGCGGCCGATCTCGCGCGCCCACAGGCCGCCGCAGTTGACGACATGCTCGGCCTGGACCGTGCCTTGTTCGGTGACGACGTTCCAAGTGCCGTCGACTTCCTGCGTCAGCTCGATGACGCGGTTGCGCAGCACGATCTCGGCGCCGAGCTTTCTGGCCGCCTTGGCGTAGGCGTGGGTGGTGCCGGAAGGGTCGAGATGGCCTTCGACCGGATCCCACATGGCGCCGACGAAATTCGTCTCGTCCATCAGCGGGAACATCGCCTTGGCCTCTGACGGCGTGATCAGCTCGGTGTCCATGCCGAGATAGCGGCCCTTAGCGTGGGCAAGGCGCAGGAAGTCCATGCGCTCGGGCGTGTCGGCCATCATCACGCCGCCGGTCAGGTGCAGCGAACAGGACTGGCCGGAAAGTTCTTCGATCTCCTTGTAGAGCTGCACCGTATAGGCCTGCAGCTTGGCGACGTTGGGATCGCCGTTGAGCGTGTGGAAGCCGCCCGCCGCATGCCACGACGAGCCGGAGGTGAGCTCCGAGCGCTCGATCAGCATGATGTCGGTCCAGCCGGCCTTGGCCAGATGGTAGAGCACCGAGCAGCCGACGACGCCGCCGCCGATGACAACCGCTTTTGCATGAGATTTCATGAAGATAGTTCCGTTTTTGAAGAGATTGAATCGAGCGAGCGGGGGGTGAACACAAAGCGGAGAAGGGCGCCGGCTGGAATGATCTCACGCCCTCCCTCTACCCTGTCGACCGGGGGAGAGGTGTCGGGTGACGCTCGACGGAGTGGCGGTCGACTGTTCATCAAACCAATACAGATATTTAAAAATCGGTCGGCGCGCCGCCTTCGGACCGGCGTTTGTCGACGAAGGCGTTGAGCTCCTCGCGGATAGCCGGGTCCATATACGGCTCTTCATAGGAGGCCAACCGCTCCTTCCAGACTCGATTGGCCTTTTCGAGAGCCGTCGGCGATCCGGCTTCCGCCCAGGTCTCGAAATTGCGCCAGTCGGAGATGATAGGCGAATAGAAAGCGGTCTTGTAGCGGTCCTGGGTATGCTGGGTGCCGAAGAAATGGCCGCCCGGACCGACGGACTGGATGGCGTCGAAGCCAAGGGCCTCCTCGGAGAGGTCGAGCGGGGTCAGGAACTCGGCCACCATCTGCAGCAGATCGATGTCCAGAATGGTCTTCTCGTAGGAGCAGCGCAGGCCGCCTTCCAGCCAGCCGGCCGCATGCATCATCAGATTGCCGCCGCCTTGGATGGCGCCCCACAGCGAGAACACGCTTTCATAGGCCGCCTGCGCGTCGACCGTGTTGGCGGCGCAGGTGTTGGAGGTGCGGTAAGGGATGTTGTAGCGGCGGGCGAGCTGGCCGCCGACCAATTGCGCCTTCATATATTCCGGCGTGCCGAAGGCCGGCGCGCCGGACTTCATGTCGACGTTGGAGGTGAAACCGCCATAGCCGACTGGCGCGCCCTTGCGCACCATCTGGGCGAAGGCAATGCCGGACAGCGCTTCGGCATTCTGCTGCACCAGCGCGCCGGCGATGGTCACCGGCGCCATGGCGCCCGACAGGGTGAACGGCGTCACGATGACGACCTGGCCCTTGCTCGACATCTGGATGATGCCTTCCATCATCGGCACGTCGAGCTTGAGCGGCGAATTGGTGTTGATGATGGTGAACACCGATGGCTCATCGAGAAGCTGTTGGTCGCTGATGCCGCGCGCGATCCTGGTGATCTCGATGCCGTCGACATTGCGCTCCTTGCCGAGCGAATAGATGTGGAACACCTTGTCGGTTAGCACGCTCAGATCGCGGATGCATTCGAGGTGCCGGACGGACGGATGGATGTCGATCGGCTCGACCGGATAGCCGCCCGTGCAGTTTAGGATGTTGTGCATCTGCGCAAGCTTGAGGAAGTTGCGGTAGTCCTGCTGATTGCCCGGCCGGCGGCCGCGGTCGATGTCGGAACAATTGGGCGCCGACGCCATCATCGAGATGATCAGATTGTCGCCGCCGAAGTGGACATTGTGCGCCGGATTGCGGGCATGGATGGTGAATTCCGACGGGCAGTGGGAAACCAGCTCGAGGATCATGTCGCTGTCGAAGCGCACCCGCTCGCTGCCTTCGCGGACATCCGCGCCGTGCGCCTTCATGATGCGCCTTGCCTCGTCGTGCAGCACGTCGACGCCGATTTCCCGCAGCACGCGCAGCGAGGCGAGGTGGATCGATTCCAGCTCGTCGTCCGAGACCAGCTTCGTCGGCGTCAGCGGGATTTTCAGTTGGCGGAACGGCGGCTGCTCGAACGCCGCTGATCCGCCGGCGCGCTTTCCCGCGCGGCCGCCGCGACGGGCGCGGTCGTTTGCCAGTGCCGGTTCGGCGGGATGAAGGGCGGCGGTCATGATAGTTCCTCGTACGCTGCGATAAGTGCGGCGGCATAATGGACCGCCGGCTGTCCCGCCATTGCGGAGGCGACGACCACTAGGACGAGGGAAGCGACATGACAGCTCCCGGGCTGAAGGCAACCGACTGGATCACCGGGCTTTTGATCTTCTCAGGCTGGCGCAAGCGGTTTTCGTCACCGGTGCTTCCCGGCGCGCTGCTGAAACGCTAATCGTGCAGGTTCCCTGTTGGTGCGGATCATGGACCTGGCGGAAGAGAACAGCGGCGAGACAATGCAGTGGGCGGCGATCACCGGCGTGATCGCCACCGTTTCGGTGTTCGCCATCGCGCAAGGGCTGAGCTATCCGCTGTTGAGCTTCATCCTGCAGCGCCAGGGCGTCTCGCCGGCCATGATCGGCCTCTCGGCGGCAATGACGCCGGTCGGCTTTATCGTCTCGTCGCCGCTGATCCCGGCGCTGGCGCGCCGGTTCGGGGCGGGGCGCACGGCGCTCACCTGCGCAGCTCTTTCCGCGATCATGCTGGCGCTGATCGGCTGGACGCAAAATGTCTATCTTTGGTTCCCGCTGCGCTTCCTGATCGGCGTGGTGACCAATCCACTCTATGTGCTGAGCGAGATCTGGGTCATCGCGCTGGCGCCGCCGTTGCGCCGCGGCCGCGTGATGGGGGTCTATTCCACAGTCATTTCGGCTGGTTTCGCCGCCGGCCCGCTGTGCCTGCTTGCCGTCGGCACCGAAGGCTGGCCGCCGTTTCTCGTCGGCATCGCCGCATTCGTTTTTTGCGGCTCCTGCCTGGCGCTGGTGCTGCGACGGCTGCCGAAGGTCGATGAGGCCGGGCACCGGGTTTCGGTCATGGGGTTCATGCCGATGGCATGGCTGCTGTTGTCGGCGGTTGTCGTGGCCGCTGGTTTCGAACAGGCGGTACTGGCACTGCTGCCGGTCTACGGAGCGCATTACAGCATTGAGGAAACACGCATGTCGGCGCTGCTGTCGATGATGATCGCCGGCAATATCGCCATGCAGGTGCCGCTCGGCCTGCTGGCGGAACGGCTGACGGCGCGTCTGGTCCGATTTATCTGTGTATCGCTAACGCTGCTCGGATGCGTGCTGTTGCCGGTTCTCATCGAGACGCCGCTGATCTGGCCATGCGTATTTATCTGGGGTGCAGTCTCCTACGGCATCTACACGATGTCGATTATCGAGCTTGGCGAGCGGTTCACCGGGTCGGCACTGGTCGCCGGCAACGCCGCCTTCTCGCTGATGTGGGGCGTCGGCGGCATCGCCGTGCCGCCGCTGGCGGGCGGCGCTATGGATATTCTCGGTGCGGACGGCCTGCCGATCACGCTTGGCGCCATTTGCCTGGCGCTGGCGGTCACAACCGTATTGCGGGGGCGAGCAGTCTAATACAATTGCGGCGTGCCTTCATTTCCTTGCCATCTGGAAATCGCCCATAAATCACAATTGGCGTGGTATTCAGAGGGATGCATCCCGCGTAGACCGTCTCGAATTTCAACGGCACGATCAAAGTCGGGTATCAATCCAACGTCAGACAGCTCCGTGTTCGCAAACACGTCAGGAAATCCTCCGCAGTTGGTCAAAGCGCTTATGGAGACGTCTTGATCCAACAAGTCGTAGCCCAGGAAGGTAAATCCGTTCCAGTCGAGTGAACGGACGTCAACCGATGGTCTTCGGATCACATTGAGGACATTCAAGTCGCCCGGATCCGCCAACTCCGAAAGGAGGAAGTCCAGGTCCACGAAGAAATCGAGCATGTAGTCCTCGTTAACAATATGGGGCCAGTAGCTGTCCTTTATCTCTCCCAGAGCGACCGGCCCGAGCATTCCATCGAGTGAAACGAGCTCGCTTAATTGGGTCAGGCCGGACCAGTTGATGTACATGGTCCACGCAGTGCCGCTGAAAGGACCGAACTTCTCTTTCGCAATGTACAGATGTTGCATGAGTTCCCTCGTGGCCTGCGGGCGGCAGGAGGCCCCACCTTAGAGCGGCCAACAGCGCAACGGCTCGTTTTGCGCGTTCCAAGTTGAATATAGGTCGTCGCAAGACGATGTTTGCAACACCGAGCCTTGATGAGTTTATCGGAGACCATTTGACGATGTCGAACACAAAGACGCAGGCGAATTCGGCGGACGAAGATCCCTTTCTCTGGCTGGAGGACAGGACAGGCAAGCAAGCGCTCGACTGGGTTCACCGTCAGAACGAGGCTACAACAGGTGAATTGCAGGGTAATCCGTCCTACCAGGCCTACTTCCAAACCGCACTCGACCTGATGACGGCCGAAGACAACATTGCGGTCGGCTCTGCGCTCAGCGGCCACGTCTACAATTTCTGGCAGGACAAGACCAACGTGCTTGGCCTCTGGCGGCGCACGCCGGTCGCTTCCTACAAGACCGAGAAGCCGGATTGGGACACGATCATCGACTTCGACCGTCTTTCGGCCAAAGAGGGCGTGAAATGGGTGTTCAGCGGCGCCAGCCGGCTTTACCCCGACTTCAGCCGCTGCCTGCTCAGCCTGTCGCCGGATGGCGGCGACGCCAGTGAGATGCGCGAATTCGACATCGACACCAAGTCCTTTGTCGAGGGCGGCTTTCGTGCTCCAGCCTCGAAGTCGGGCTTCCGCTGGATGGACAAGGACACGGTCATCGTCTCGGCTGCCTTCGAAGAGGACGAAAAAACCCAGTCCGGTTATCCGCGCGTGGTTAAGCTTTGGCAGCGCGGCACCAGGCTGGAGGATGCGACGCCGATCTTCGAGGCGCAGAAGCAGGATCTCGCCGCCGGCGGTTCCCTCGAGTTCGATGGCGACAAGCGGCATCTGTTCCTGACCCGGACGCTCGATTTCTTCGCCTCGCACAGCTTTCTGCGTCTGCCTTCCGGCGAAAACAGGCGTATCCCGCTGCCGGACGACGTCACCGACACGATGCTGTTCAGGGATCAGCTCGTCTTCGGGGTGCGCAGCCCATGGTCGGCGCCGGACGGCACGCGATGCCGACCCGACGGCCTCTATTCGCTGGACTTCGCCCGCTGGATCGAGACCAATGCGCTCGGACCCGTCGATACCGTCCTCGAGCCGGCGGATCGTGTCTCGATCGCCGGCATCGCCCGTACGCAGGACCGGTTGTTCATCAATCTGATGGACAATGTGCGCGGCAGGGTCGTCGCCTGCCAACGCGGCGGCAGCGGCTGGTCGCTGCAGCCCGTGGCGCTGCCGAAAGACGGCAGTGTCGGCATCAGCCACGCCGAGCGTTTCGGCTCCAGCGTCTCCTTCTCGTTCACCGACTTCCTGACGCCGAGCTCGATCATCTGGTCGGACGACAATGCTGCGACGCTGACAACTGTGAAATCGCAGCCGGCGCGTTTCGATGCGTCGTCGCTTGTCTCGGAACAGTTCGAGGCGCGCTCGAAAGACGGCACCATGATCCCTTACTTCGTCGTCAGGCGACGTGATCAGAACGGGCCGGTGCCGACGCTGCTTTACGGCTATGGCGGCTTCGAAGTGCCGCTGTTGCCAGGCTATGCCGGCGTGCGCGGCCGGCTGTGGCTGGAAAAAGGCAATGCCTATGTGCAGGCCAATATTCGCGGCGGCGGCGAGTTCGGCCCGAACTGGCACCAGGCCGCGCTCAAGGCCAATCGCCAGAATGCCTTCGACGATTTTATAGCGGTTGCGCAAGACCTGGTGAAACGCGGCATCGCCACGCCGGCGACGCTCGGCATCCAGGGCGGCTCGAATGGAGGCCTGCTGACCGGCGTTTCGCTGACCCAGCATCCGGAGCTTTTCGGTGCGGTGATCATCGATATGCCGCTGCTCGACATGCTGCGCTATACCGAGCTGCCGCCTGGGGCATCCTGGATGGCCGAGTATGGCGATCCAGCGAAGCCTGAAGAAGCCGAGTGGCTTGCGGCTTATTCGCCTTATCAGCATGTCGAGACCGATGCCGCCTATCCGCCGGTGTTGCTGACTACATCGACGGCCGACGACCGCGTCCATCCCGGCCATGCGCGCAAGATGGCCGGGCGGCTGCAGGCTGCCGGCCACACCAAGACACTATTCTTCGAAGAAACCGAAGGTGGCCATGGCGGGCGCGGTGATCGCCGGCCGCAAGCGGCACAGGCGGCGATGAAGTATGTCTTCCTGCAACGGGCGCTGAACGGAACGGCTTGAACTGATCGCATCAGACCGCCTAAGGTGCTGCATGGCTCGGATGAAGACATTTCGCGCATTTGGGATGGCGGTGACGCCGTCGCCGCGCACGCTTCGCGCCGAGCTTTTGCGGCTTTGCGCCCGCATCGGCTATTCGCCGCCCACTTTCCCCTAGCGAATCCGCCCCGGCAACAAATTGCCGGATTGGTTCAAGAGGAAAGATCCGACATGACGTATCAGAATTATTCGCTGAAGCAGCTTCAGCAGATCGATGCTGCGCATCACCTTCATCCGTTCACCGATCACAAGGAGATGCGCGAGGCCGGCTCACGCATCATCACCCACGCCAACGGGCCGTTCATCTACGATTCCGAAGGGACGGAAATCCTCGACGGCATGGCCGGGCTGTGGTGCGTTAATGTCGGTTACGGCCGCGATGAACTGGCCGACGCAGCTTACGCCCAGATGAAGGAACTTCCCTACTACAATTCCTTCTTCAAATGCTCGACCCCGACGCCGGTGCTGCTGGCCAAAAAGCTGGCGGAACTGGCGCCGAAGCACGTCAATCAGGTCATCTACGGCTCGTCCGGCTCGGAGGCCAATGATACGGCACTGCGGCTGGTCCGCCACTATTGGGCGCTGGAAGGCAAGCCGGAGAAGAACTGCATCATCTCGCGCAAGACGGCCTATCACGGCTCGACCATCGCCGGCACCTCGCTGGGCGGCATGGAGCCGATGCACAAACAGCTCAATGGCGCGGTTCCAAACATCGTCCATGTGATGATGCCTTATGCTTATGAGCTGGCTCTGCCCGGCGAAAGCGACCATGATTTCGGCCTGCGCGCGGCCAAGGCCGTCGAGGATGCCATCCTCGAAGCCGGCGCCGACAAGGTCGCCGCCTTTATCGGCGAGCCGGTGATGGGGGCAGGTGGCGTGAAGATACCGCCGATGAGCTATTGGCCGGAAGTGCAGCGCATCTGCCGCAAATACGATCTCCTCCTGATGCTGGACGAAGTCATCACCGGCTATGGTCGAACGGGCGAGTGGTTCGCAGCTCAGACCTTCGACATCGAGCCAGATACCATCACCACCGCCAAGGCGCTGACCTCCGGCTATCAGCCGCTGTCGGCGCTCCTGGTCGGTGACCGCATCGCCGCGACGCTGGTCGAGAAGGGCGGCGAATTCAATCACGGCTACACTTATGCGGGGCACCCTGTGGCCTGCGCCGTGGCACTGAAGAACCTCGAGATCATGGAGCGTGAAGGTCTGGTCGATCGGGTCAAGAACGACACCGGACCATATTTCGCCAAGGCGCTGCAGGAGCACATTGGCGGTCACGATCTGGTCGGCGAAGTGCGCTCGATCGGGCTGATGGGGGGAATCGAAATCGTTAGGGACAAGGCGACCAAGGAGCGCTTCCTGCCGGCCGGAAGCGCGGCCGTGCTTGTCCGCGACCACGCAATTGCCCAGGGCATGATGCTGCGCGCCACCGGCGATACGATGATCCTGTCTCCGCCGCTGATCTGGACGCGTGAGACGATCGACATGGCCTGTGACCGCATCGCCAAGGCGCTTGATCTGGCGCAAGCGGATTTGCGCGAGCGGTAAGATAGAACGATTGCCGGGCGTCCTGCAGTCGAACGCCCGGTGTTTGAATTCTGCATTCTGCCGAAGATCTCGCCAGGGCGAGGATCGGTCGTGAGCGCGGCAGGTCTCCTACACCTTGGAGGAGCCGCTCACCAAGGGCTGCCACGGGGCGATCGCTTCGTCCGTCGCCGCGATTTACCTTGTCCGTCAGGACCTGTGTTTACCTGCCATCGGCCGTAGCGTTGGTGCTGCTACGCTGGGCGTTAGCGCCGTCGCTCTGTTGCTCGGCCCACCCACCCGGACCGGTCGGAAAGCTCGGCTCTCCTTCCGCCTCTAGGCTCTCGTGGAACTCAGTGGCAGGTCTTCCTGGGTATTGGCGGCCGCTCGACAGGTGCCCTTGATGGCCGGGATGGAGGCTTGCGTCATCGTTGCGGGCATGATCCGGCGGTTCGGCATAGGCTGCCGTGGCAAACAGCGATCCGGCGCCGATGAAGAGCGCAAATGCGAGAACGTGCTTCATTGTGCTGTCCTCCGGTATTGAAATCAAGATGCAGATAGAGCCCATCCAGGCTGTGTGAAGGGCAGCGTGGAATGAAATTGATTAAGGGCCAGCACCTGCACATCCCCGGCCGTACGGTATGGCTTGCCCGATTTCGGCAATATCGACGATCCGAGCCTCGAGCCGATGATGCCTTCGGCGAACCGCATCGGCCGTCCGCGCAAGGCGACAGGCTGCGTTTCGATTAGGCGTCGCTTTCGAACACCAGCCTCTCGCGCGCCGCCCGAGTACAGCGTCACCGGATGTGCGGAGTGCTTTTCATCCGCAGTACGGCTCCAAGAACAGTTGACGTTGGAACTGCCATTCATCTGGGGAATTGTAAGGTTGGCGAGACTAAGCAGAAATTGCTTTGCAAACGAACCTGTCAGAGCAATCGAAGCGTCAACCGTAAGCTTTTCAAGATCGCCTGTGCAATTTTCGGTTGCGCCTTACATAATAGGTCAAAAAAACAACATAGGGAGGCTATCATGATCAGGATTCAGTTAGTTCTATTTTCTATTC
The DNA here is from genome assembly GCF_002284535.1 of Mesorhizobium wenxiniae. GTDB lineage: Bacteria > Pseudomonadota > Alphaproteobacteria > Rhizobiales > Rhizobiaceae > Mesorhizobium > Mesorhizobium wenxiniae. The sequence continues at coordinate 58,667 of NZ_NPKH01000041.1, forward strand.
TCCTACTAGGAGTAGCAGGGTCACCCGCGACAGCGGAGGAGGTCTGGTCGCTTGACGGCTTAAAGGCCCCCGAGAGCGTACTTTTCGACACCAAGCGGAACGTCTTCTACGTTTCCAACATTGTTGGCGAGCCCGCCGGCAAGGATGGGGTCGGATACCTTTCGAAAGTTTCGCCTGACGGAAAGTTGCAGACAGCCGAATGGGTGACCGGGTTTAATGCGCCCAAGGGATTGGTGATGCAAGGCGATACGCTTTTCGTCACCGACATCGATCGGCTTATGGCCGTCAACGTCGAGAGCGGTCAGATCACCGGAACGTGGCCCGCAGAAGGCGCTCAGTTCCTCAATGACCCCGCCGTCGACGAGGCGGGTCGCGTCTTTGCTTCCGACATGCTGGCGAACAGGATTTATGTTCTGGACAATGATGCTCTCACCGTCTGGCTGGAGAGCGAGGATCTCCTGCATCCGAACGGTCTGCGCGTCGAAGACGGTCGCCTCCTCGTCGCCGGCTGGGGTCGCGATATCCAGCCGGATTTTTCGTCCAAGACACCCGGCCATCTGATCGCGATCGACCTGAACACGAAGGCTATCTCTGACATCGGGTCCGGCGAGCCTGTTGGAAATCTAGATGGTCTAGAACCGGACGGAGCAGGAAATTGGCTTGTTACGGATTGGGTCGCAGGGGCGCTCTTTCGCATTCATCCGGATGGAAAAGTCGAGCAGCTGATGGACCTCAATCAAGGCAGCGCCGATCTGGAATTCCTGGAAGAAAAGAAGCTGGCAATCATCCCGATGATGATGGACGGCAAACTGGTCGCAACTCGATTGGGTGGAGCAACTTGAGAAGAGGCTCGCATAGTCCTCTCCCCAATTGGCCGTACAGGGTCATGACTTGCACTATCGAAGGGCCGGATCAGCGGCCCTTTCCACATCTGTGCCAGCTCTTGCGCGGTGCCGTTCCGAAACGCAAAAACCGCGCTCCATCGGGAACGCGGCTTTGCCAGATACGCATGGCGCTTCGCCAACAGAACACTTGCGAAACTTACGGGCTCCGGTACGCGAGACCTGATCCGGAGCGCCGGGCGGATGCGATATGCCGCCTCGCACTCCGTTCTACAGGGACATCGTTACCGGGTGGTTATCGATAGTTTAAGTAAATCTAAATTTCCGAAGTTTCTCTTTGCCCGGGAACGGAAAAGCCCGTCGAGTTCGAGGCTTAAGCGCGTCGCGTCTGAAGGGACGGTCAAGCCCGAGCGCAAGCTCTTGGGCGACATGCGTTACGCCGGGTTACCGCGCAGGAAATTTATGATGCCGGAAAAATCGGCACCGGCATGTCCCTGGGCGTTGAACAGCGCATAAAGCTGGGCGGCCTCGGCGCCCAGCGGCGTCACCGCACCGGCGCTTTGCGCGGCTTCCTGCGACAGTTTCAGGTCCTTCAGCATCAGTGCTGCGGCAAATCCCGGCCTGTAGCCATTGTTGGCCGGCGATGTCGGCACCGGACCGGGCACCGGGCAATAGGTGGTCAGCGACCAGCACTGGCCCGACGAGTTCGAGGCGACGTCGAACAGCGCCTGATGCGACAGGCCGAGCTTTTCCGCCAGAACGAAGGCTTCGGCGACGCCGATCATCGAAATGCCGAGGATCATGTTGTTGCAGATCTTTGCCGCCTGTCCGGCGCCGTCATCGCCGCAATGGACGATGCGGCCGGCCATCGGCTTCAGGATGGGTTCGGCCTTGGCGAATGCGTTCTTCGAGCCACCGGCCATGAAGGTCAGCGTGCCGGCTGCGGCGCCGCCGGTGCCGCCGGAAACCGGCGCGTCGATCGACAGCAGCTTATGTTTGGCGGCAATGGCGTGGGCTTTTCGTGCCGATTCGACGTCGATGGTCGAGGAATCGATGAACAGCGCGCCTTTTTTCGCCTTGGGCGCGATGTCCTCATAGACCGACAGGACATGCCTGCCGGCCGGCAGCATGGTGATGACCACATCGGCCTCTTTCACTGCGGCAACGGCATTGGCCATGACGACGACGCCATGCTCCTTGGCGATGACGAGATTCTCCGGCATCAGGTCGAAGCCGTGCACGGCATATCCAGCCTTGACGAGATTGGCGGCCATCGGGTTGCCCATATTGCCGAGGCCGATGAAGGCGATGGTGGTCATCGTTTTCTCCCGGTTTTGCCGTCAGCGGCCGATCAGGGCGCGTGCGATGATGACGCGCATGATCTCGTTGGTGCCTTCGAGAATCTGGTGAACGCGCAAATCGCGGACCAGCTTCTCGATGCCGTAGTCGTGCAAATAGCCGTAGCCGCCATGCAGTTGCAGCGCGTCGTTGGCGACATTGAAGCTGATGTCGGTGACGAAGCGCTTGGCCATCGCCGACCATTTCGAGGCATCGGGAGCTTTGCGGTCGAGCTTCGAGGCGGCGGCGTAGAGGAAGATCCGTGCCGCCTGCAGCTCGGTCTCCATGTCGGCGAGCTTGAACTGCAGCGCCTGGAACTGGTTGATCTTGGAGCCGAAGGCCTTACGCTCCGCGGTGTAGGCCAGTGCCTTGTCGAGCGCCGATTGCGCGCCGCCCAGCGAACAGGCGGCGATGTTGAGCCGGCCGCCGTCGAGTCCGGCCATGGCGATGCCGAAGCCGGCGCCTTCGACTGAGAGCAGGTTTTGCGCCGGCACCTTGCAGTCCTCGAAAATGACCTGGCGCGTCGACTGCATGTGCCAGCCCATCTTGTGCTCGTTGGCGCCAAAAGACAGGCCGGACGCATCCTTCGGCACGACGAAGGTGGAAATGCCCTTCGGCCCGTCGGCGCCGGTGCGCGCCATGACGATATAGAGGTCGCTGTCGCCGGCGCCTGAGATGAACTGCTTGACCCCGTTCAGCACATAGTCGCCGCCGCTTTTCACCGCGCGCGTCTTCAGCGCCGCAGCATCCGATCCCGAGTCTGGCTCGGTCAGGCAATAGCTGGCCAGCCATTCCATCGAAGTCAGCTTCGGCAGGAAGCGTTGGCGCTGCTCGTCACTGCCGAAGCGGTCGATCATCGAGGCCACCATGTTGTGGATCGAGATGAAGGAGGAAAAAACCGGATCGGCGCGCGAAAGCGCCTCGAAGATCAGCACGGCGTCGAGCCGACCGAGCGCCGAGCCGCCGACATCGTCGCTGATATAGATGCCGCCGAGGCCGAGCGGGCCTGTCTCGCGGATCACGTCTGCCGGAAAATGCTTGTTGCGGTCCCAGTCGAGCGCGTTCGGCGCGACGCGGTCGGCGGCGAAGGCCTCGGCCATCTCTTGGATGGCGCGCTGGTCCTGGTTGAGTTCGAACTGGCTGGTGCCCTCATCGACAGCGGCCTCCATGGCGTGCTCCCTGATGTTGTCGGCCGGCTGGCCTGTCGTTTTTGGCTTTGCGCGCGGTTCAATCTAGACCAATGATGCCGCCGCGCAAGCTGACCGTCTGCATCCAACCATCTGGGAGCGCCGTGCGCGAATGCGTGTGTGGAGCAAGGCGTGACGACAGATTTCGATGAACTGCTCGAGTGTTTCCATGCCTATCTCGAAAGGTTCGATGATACGCTGGTGCGCGATGCCGTGGCCCGGATCGGCTGGGTCATGCCGGCGCGTCGGCTCAAGCCGCATCCGCTCGCCTGCCTGCGCCAGCTCGACCGTATCGCCGAGCTCGCTCCGGCAAACGCCAAGCCGCTGGCGCGGCTGCTCGCGGAGCGTCGCGGCGAACTGCGCTGGGGGCAGACCTACAGCGAGGCGGATTTCGGCAAGACTTTCATCGACAATTACGGCTGGCTGGAGGTATTCGGGACGCGCGGCCATTTCGTCAACGACGAGGTCGCGGCCGGTCTGCTGATCCTTGGACCTGATGTCGTCTATCCCGACCATCATCATGTCGCCGAGGAGATCTACATTCCGTTGACCGGCGGCACCGAATGGCGCATGGGCGAAGGCGGTTTTCGCACGCGCGAGGCGGGTGAGGTGATCCACCACGCCTCTGATGTCAGCCACGCCATGCGCACCGGCAAGGAGCCGCTACTGGCGCTCTACATCTGGCGTGGCGGGCCGCTGGCGGCAAAATCCACGATCACCGGAACGACGGTACAGGGCAAGGACTGATGGCCAAGGCGATCATGCTGCAAGGCACGGGCTCCGATGTCGGCAAAACAGTGCTGGTCGCGGGCCTCTGCCGCGCGGCCAGGAAACGCGGGCTGCAGGTGCGGCCGTTCAAACCGCAGAACATGTCGAACAACGCCGCCGTTGCCGATATTCCGGGCGACAAACTCGGCGGTGAGATCGGCCGCGCCCAATGGCTGCAGGCGATCGCCTGTGGCGTTGCGCCCTCCATCCACATGAACCCGGTGCTGCTCAAGCCGCAGACCGATATCGGTGCGCAGGTAGTGGTGCAGGGCAAGGTGTTCGGGGAGGCGAGGGCACGCGACTACCAGGCGCTGAAGGGCCGGCTGATGGATGCCGTGCTGGACTCCTGGGCAAAGGTCGGCGACGGCGCCGATCTGGTCATCGTCGAGGGCGCCGGCTCGCCGGCCGAGGTCAATCTCAGGAGCCGAGACATTGCCAATATGGGCTTTGCGACGCGCGCCAATGTGCCGGTGATTCTGGTCGGCGACATCGATCGCGGCGGCGTCATTGCCTCGGTCGCGGGCACGCATCTGATCCTGCCGGAAGAGGACCGGCGCATGATCGTCGGCTATCTCATCAACAAGTTCCGCGGCGATGTCTCGCTGTTCGATGACGGCATCAAGGCGATCGAGACATTCACCGGCTGGCGCTGCTTCGGGGTCGTGCCGTGGCTGAAGGCGGCGGCGCGGTTGCCATCTGAAGATTCCGTGGTACTCGAACGCCTGGCGTCCGGAGAGAAACGCGCGCTGAAGGTCACCGTGCCGATGCTTTCGCGCATCGCCAATTTCGACGACCTCGACCCGCTCAAGGCCGAACCGCAGGTCGAGGTGGTATTCGTGCCGCCTGGTCAGCACCTCCCAGAAGATGCCGGGCTGGTGATCATTCCCGGCTCGAAGTCGACGATCGGCGATCTCCTAAGATTCCGCGAGAACGGCTGGGACCGCGACCTTGCCGCCCACCGCAAGCGCGGCGGCCACGTCGTCGGCATTTGCGGCGGGTTCCAGATGCTCGGCCACGTCGTGCGCGATCCCGACGGCATCGAGGGCAGCGTGACCGAGACCACAGGGCTTGGCCTGCTCGATGTTGAAACGGTGATGGAGCCGGAAAAGACCGTCCGCAATGTCAGCGCGCGCTCGGTGCAGTTCGACCTGCCGCTCGAGGGCTATGAAATCCATCTCGGCCGCACCACCGGTCCGGATACGCTGCGGCCGTCCGCCGTCATCAACGGCGTCGATGACGGCGCCATCTCCGCCGACGGCAAGGTATCGGGCACCTATCTGCACGGGCTGTTTTCCGCCGACGCTTTTCGGGCGAAATTCCTGGAAAACCTTGGCGTGGAAGGCGGCGGCGTCGACTATCGCGCCGAGGTCGAACGGGCGCTGGACGAGGTCGCAGCCGAGTTGGAAACTCACCTCGACTGCGACGCCATCTTTGGCCTGGCACGTTAGCTGGCGGGTTCGGTGGCCTTGGGCCAATAGGTGCCAAACGACCAGACATTGCCTTCCGGATCGCGGCAGATGAATTCGCGGCTGCCGTAATCGCGGTCCGTCAGTTCTTCCAGTATTTCGGCGCCGGCCTTTTTGGCTCTGGCATAAGCAGCATCGGCATCGTCGACGGCAACATAGATCGATCTGCCGCCACCCGGGCCCGGTGCACCGATCATCTGGCCAAACTTGTCGTCGCGTGCAGTGCCCAGCATGACCATCGAGGAGCCAAAAGTCAGTTCGGCGTGATGGACAATGTCGCCTTCGCCGTAGCGGGCATGAACGGCAAAGCCGAAGGCTTCGCCCAGCCAGTCGATCATGTTGACTGCATTGCGGTAGCGCAACGTGGGATAGAGCCTGGGCGGTTCGACATTTATTGTCATGGCGATCTCCTTCAATTGGATTGTCGATAACCCAGTCTGGGCGAAGGCTGTTCGCACGTCTTGAAGAAATGTTACCACGCGCGCGCCCGTCGGACGTCGCAAGAGGCGTTCCAGAACCTATGCCTGGGCGGCAAGCGTCGTCGGCGTTTCGCCGGCAAGGTCGCGGAATTCGCGAACAAGATGCGCCTGGTCGGCATAGCCGCAATCGGCGGCGATATCAGCCCAATCGGATTTGTCCTGCCTTGACAGCCCGAGCGCCCGATTGAAGCGGACGATGCGCGACAGCGTCTTAGGGCCGACGCCGATCGCGTTGGAGAATTTTCCTGCGAGATGCTTGCGGCTCCAGCCCAGCCTGTCGGCGAGCGATGAGACGCGAATGCGGCCGCCCGAGACGATGATCCGGTCATAGGCCCAGGCGATTTCGGCCTGCGTTTCCCGGGCTTTGTCCAGCCGTGCTGCGACGAACGTCTCGACGATGGCAAATCGTGCGCTCCAACCGTGCGCATTGCCAAGTCTTTCCCGCAGCGCGATGCCCTCAAGTCCGAGCACATCGTCGAGGCCGACCATGCGGTCGGTGAGTTCGCTCATCGCAAGGCCGAAGAAGCGGCGGGCGCCGAGCGGGGTGAAATTGACCTGGACGCAGCAGGCGCCACCGAAGGATTCGATCACCACCGGACCGGCAAAAAGGCCGGCGGCGAAACTGGCGAAGCGGTCGTTGTCGCCCGGATCCTTGCCGAGTCCGATGGCGAAGGGTTCGGCAAAGCTGATGACCAGCGGCACGGTCAGCGATGCATATTCGACGTTGCGGAAACGGCCCGGTGCCGTTTCGCGATAGCCGCAGATGTCGGTGACCGCGCCCCGGAGGCAAGGGCCGGACGTACGCCACACCATCTCGAACCGGTCGAGACCGGGATTTTCATGTCGGCTGCCGTCTTCGCTCTCGGCGGGCATGAGCTTTCCTTCCGCCCAAGGAGTCTAACAGACCAGCCCTCAAAATCAAAAGCGCCCGGCTTGTGGCCGGGCGCTTCGAGTTGCCTGAGATTTGAATACTTAAGCGCCGCGAACCAAGCAGCCGCCAGCAAGCACAATATAAGCGATGAGCACGATCCACACCGCGGCCAAGGGAATGAACGCAAAAACGCCGAGAGCGGCGAGAAGGCCGATAATGGCGATAACAAGGGATATGATGAAAACAAGCTGCGTAGGCGCACTGAGATTCATGTGTGGCTCCTCCGACATGATTCGTACAACCGCATAGTATCAGGCGCGCCGTTCACACACCAATCAGCGTGCGCAGCGGCTTCGCCGGATCGGCCAGCAGCTTGATGGCCAGCGCCAGACAGACCATCACCAGCAGCGGCTTGATCAGTTTTGCGCCATTGCGGATGGCGAGGCTGGCGCCGACGCGGGCGCCGAGGAACTGGGCGACACCCATCATCAAGCCGATCTTCCAGTAGACGACCCCGGCAGCAGCGAAGACGATGAAGCCGCCGATGTTGGAGGCGAAGTTGAGCAGCTTGGTGTGCGCCGTCGCCTTGAGCACGCCGTAGCCGGCTAGGGTGACGAAGGCCAGCATGTAGAAGGAACCGGCCCCCGGCCCAAACAGGCCGTCATAGAAGCCGACAATCGGCACCAGGATCAGCCCGAACAGGAACGGCGACAGGCGCCGGGCGCGGTCGACGTCACCCATGTTTGGCTTCAGGGCGAAGTAAAGGGCGATGCCGATCAGCAGGACCGGCAGAAGCGCGCGCAACAGGTCGCCCGGCACGAATGTCGCCAGCAAGGCGCCGAGAGCACTGCCGGCAAGCGCCAACAGGGCCGAAGGCAATTGCCGGCGCAAATCGACATGGCCCTTCGCGGCGTAGTGGATGGTCGCCGAGCCTGAGCCGAACATGCCCTGCAGCTTGTTGGTTCCCAGCGCCTCGACCGGCGAGAAGCCGGCGAGCAGCAGTGCTGGAATGGTGATCAAGCCGCCGCCGCCGGCAATCGAATCGAGGAAGCCGGCAGCGAAGGCGGCGGCGCCGAGAATGACGACGGTCTGGGTGAAAAAATCGAACATCGGATGGTTGCGGGAGGGGTTCCGGCCAGCGGGAAAATATGGCGCGTTCGAACCACAGGCGACCCGTTTGCGCAAGACCGATTCCGCGCTACCTATGCCAAGCGCGCGGCGACGCGCTTGGCTCTTTTGTTTATGCATGTCGTTATCTCAAAATCGCTGCGCACTTTTGAGCGACATGCATTTGACGAATCGGAAAGGGACGCTGATGGCATTCGCATTGCTTGACCAGATACGCTCGATCTTCGATGGCGACCCCGGCGTGCGCAAGGTTGCGGACGATCCTGTGCTGTCGGCGGAACTGCTGATGCTGTTTCGCATGATCCTGGCCGACGGCACGGTGAGCGAGAGCGAAATGGCCGCCTTTAGGCGCATCTGCCGGGAAGCCTTCGGCATTCCGGAAGCCAGCATCGACAGCGTCATCGAATATCTCAACGAGATCGGCTACGAGACCAACAGCTCGCAAGCCATCGCGCAGTTCCGTGACCTCGACGTCGAGAGGCGCAGCCTGCTTGCCCGCCATATGGCCGAGATCGCCAAGGCCGATTCGCAACTTGCCGGGACCGAGATGCAGCTTTTGCGCCGCACGCTCGACTTGCTCGACATCAGCCCAGCCGATGTGGTGAAGGCCGAAGAGTAAGCCGTTCTGAACGGTCGGCGGCTCACCCCTGTTCCAGTAACCGCCGAGCAATCGCGCGGTGCAGGTCTGGGGCCGCAGCGACCAGCGCCTTGGCGGCTTCGGACTGCGGATGGTCGAGAACCTCGCTCGTCCTGCCGCGCTCGACGATCCTGCCGTCATACATGACCATCACCTGATCGGTGATGGCGCGAGCGACGGTCAGATCATGAGTGATGAATAGATAGGCAACGCCGAGCTTCTGGTTGAGCTCGGCGAGCAGATCGAGAATCTGGGCACGGATCGAGACGTCGAGCGCCGAGACCGGCTCGTCGGCGACGACCAGTTTGGGGCGGGTGATGATGGCGCGGGCGATCGACAGGCGCTGGCGCTGGCCGCCTGAAAATTCGTGCGGATATTTGTCCATGTCGCGTGGGCTGAGACCGACCTCGTGCAGGACCTTTGCCACCATCTCGCGCCGCTCCGTATTCGTCGGCTTCTTCTCCAGGACATGCAGCGGCTCGGCGACCAGTTTTTCGACTTTCTGGCGCGGGTCGAAAGAGCCATAAGGGTCCTGGAACACCACCTGCATGTCGCGGCGCGCCGGCTTGAGCTCCGCCTCGCTCTTGCCGGTGATGACCTCGCCGCGAAACCGGATCGTTCCCGATGTCGGCCCGTCCAGCGCCAGGATCATGCGGGCAAGCGTGGACTTACCGCAGCCGGAACGCCCGACCAGCGCCACCGACTGGCCGGGATCAATCGAGAACGAGACATCGTCGACGGCGCGGATCGGAGCCGCCCGCTTCAGCAGCGACGGGCGACGTCCCGGATAGTCCCGCGTCACGCTGTCTACCTGAAGAAGAGGTTTGGCACCCTGGAGCAGGGGAGTGTCTTGGCCGACCTCATGTGTCCTGGCGCGCGCCGGCACATGCATCGAGGCCTGCGCCAGTTGTCGGGTGTAGGGATGGAGCTGTTCGGACAAGGTGCGCGCCGTGTCGCCGGCCTCCATCACTTCGCCGTGGCGCAGGATGGTGATGCGATCCGCCATCTCCGTCACCACCGCGAGGTCGTGCGAGATCAGGAGCAGGCCCATGCGATTTTCCGCGACCAGGTCGCGCAGCAGGTCGAGGATCTGCGCCTGCAGCACGACGTCGAGCGCCGTCGTCGGCTCATCGGCGATCAGCAGCTTGGGTTTCAGCGCGCAGGCAATGGCGATGACGACGCGCTGGCGCTGGCCGCCGGAAAGCTCGTGCGGATAGCGCGATAGCGGGAATTTGGTTGAGGGCAGGCCGACCCGGTCGAGCATCTTTCGCGCGCGGTCCTCGGCGTCAGCGCGGCTGGCCTTCGTATGCCAGCGGATGCCTTCGGCGACTTGCTCGCCAATGGTCTTGACCGGGTTCAGCGCCGTCATCGGCTCCTGGAACACCATGCCGATGTCGTCGCCCCGCAGCGCGCACATCTGGTCTTCGCTGGCCGCCAGGATGTCGATGCCGTCCAAGACGACGCGCCCGGTGGCGCGCGCCGACCAGGGGAGAAGCCGCATCACCGTCAGCGCCGTGATCGATTTGCCCGAGCCGGATTCGCCGACCAGCCCCATCACCTCGCCGGGCGCGACGAAGAGCTCGACATCCCTGAGGATCGGCGTGTCGCCGATGCTCAGCGAAAGGTTCTCGATTTCGAGCAGGCTCATCGCTGACGCCGTGACCGGGGATCGAGGATGTCGGCAATACCGTCGCCGAGCAGGTTCAGGCCAAGCACGGTGACGACGATCGCCATGCCTGGAAAGATCGCCATCCAGGGCGCCGCCACCATGCGGGTCTGCGCATCGAACAGCATCCGGCCCCAACTCGGCATCGGGGGCTGTGTGCCGAGCCCGACATAGGAAAGCCCGGCTTCGGCCAGGATGCCGAGCGCGAACTGGATGGTGCCTTGCACCAGAAGCAAGGTGACGATGTTGGGCAACACATGTTCCAGTGTGATCAGTGTTTTGCCTTTGCCGGCGGCGCGCGCGGCGAGGATGAAGTCGCGCGGCCAGATAGCCAGCGCGCCGGCCCGGGCGACGCGGGCGAAGACCGGAATGTTGAAAATGCCGATGGCGATGATGGCGTTGAGCGCGCCCGGCCCGAAGATCGCGGTGATCATGATCGCCGACAGCAGGGCAGGGAAGGCGAAGACGAGATCGTTCAGCCGCATCACCGCTTCGTCGGCGATGCCGCCGCGCGCCGCAGCGAAGGCACCGAGCGGCACGCCGATGCCCATGCCGATGCCGACCGCCACCAGCGCCACGGCGATCGAATTGCGGGCGCCGACCATGATCATCGACAGGATGTCGCGGCCGAAATGGTCGGTGCCGAACCAGTGCGCCGGCGAGGGTGCCTGGGTCTTGTCGGCGATGATCAGCTTGGTGACGTCAAAAGGCGTCCAGAAGAACGAGACGATGGCGACCGCTGCCACCAGCGCGGTGATGACGAAGCCAGCGAGGAACGAGCGGTTGGTGAAGGCCTTGACGAGGATGTCGGCAAAATTTTCCTCTGGAATGTCGAAGCGCAGCGTCATTGGCGGCTTCTCAGGCGCGGATCGACGACCGCATAGGAGAGATCGACAAGCAGGTTGACCGCGATGACGGCGGCCACCAGCAGCATGACGACGCTTTCGACGACGATCAGGTCGCGCTGGGTGATCGCCTGGAACACCAGCCGGCCAAGGCCGGGCAGGTAAAAGACGTTCTCGATGATGATGGTGCCGGCGAGCAGGAAGGCGAACTGCAGGCCGAGAATGGTGAGCACCGGGATCATGGCGTTGCGCAGCGCGTGCCGCCACAGCACCGCGCGATAAGGCAGGCCCTTGGCGCGGGCGGTGCGGATATAGTCCTCGTTCAGCACTTCGATCAGCGCCGAGCGGGTGACGCGGGCGAGGATCGCCGCTTGCGGCAGAGCGAGCGCGATCGCCGGCAGGACCAGCGATTTCAGCGCCGGCCAGACGCCGGCGCTCCAACCCGGAAAACCGCCGGCCGGCACCAGCCGCAGCCAGACGGCAAAGAGGTAGATCAGCATCAGCGCAAACCAGAAGTTCGGCACGGCGACGCCAAGCTGTGCGGCGCCCGTCGCAATCGTATCGCCGGCCCGTCCGTGCCTGCCGGCGGAAAACAGCCCGACCGGAATGGCAATGATGGTGGACAGCGCCAGCGCGATCAGCGCCAGCGGCAGCGAGACGACGACGCGCTCGCGGACCAGGTCGATGACCGGCACCGAATAGGTGTAGGAACGGCCGAAATCGAGGCTCAGCAAGCCGCCGGCCCAGTGCAGATAGCGCAGAGCGAGGGGCGCGTTGAGGCCCATCTGGTTGCGCAACAGCTCGACCTGGTCGGCGTTGGCGTTCATGCCAAGCATCAGCCGCGCCGGGTCACCGGGAATGATCTCCAGCACGGCGAAGACCACCATCGAGGCCAGAACCAGCGTGATGACGGCGATGGCAAGACGATTGAGAAGATAGGTGGTCATGGGAGGAGGACCGCTGCGCTGCCTCACTCCGTCCACTTCACCTTGGTCAGGTCGTTGGCCTGGATCGGGGCGTTTTCCCAAAAACCCTCGAGCTTGGCGTCCCAGACGCCGGCTTTCGGCAGTTCGTATAGGAAGCCGACCACGGCATCGTCGGCCAGTATCTTCTGCGCCTCGCCGAGCAGCGTCATGCGCTTGGCCTCATCGGAGGTGAGGTTCAGATCGGCGATGATCTTGTCGAAGGTCGGGTTGTCGTAGTTGAAGTAGTAATCCTTGCGCGAATAGATATCGATGTCGTTGGGCTCGGTGTGGGAGACGATGGTCAGGTCGTAATCCTTCTTGGTGAAGACCTGGTCCAGCCACTGCGCCCATTCCACGGGCACGATCTGCAGATCGATGCCGACATCGCGAAGCTGCGACGCGATGATCTCGCCGCCAAGCCGCGCATAGGGGGGCGGCGGCAGTTTCAGCGTCGCCTTGAAGCCGTTCTCCAGACCGGCTTCCTTCAGCAGTTCCCTGGCCCTCTCGACATTGTGCGGATAGAGGCCGGTGAGGTCGACATAGGCCTTGTTGGCGGGCGACATGTGCGAGCCGATCGGCACGCCAAGGCCGGCCGAGGCGCCGTCGATGATCGCCTTGCGGTCGAGCGCAAACGAAATCGCCTGCCTGACCTGCAGTCTGTCGAAAGGCGGTTTCTTGTTGTTGATCGAGAGAATGGTTTCACCCTCGGTCGCGCCGATCACCACCTTGAAGCGCGGGTCGTCCTTGACCTGCGCGACACTGTCGGGATCGGGGAAGAAGGGAAAGGCCTGGACGTCGCCGGAAAGCAGCGCCGGTATCGCGGCGGCGGCATCGGGAACGATGCGGAACTCCGCCTTGTCGAGGGACACCGGGGCGCCCCAGTAAGTGTCGGACTTGATCAGCGTGATCGACGAGCCCTTGGCCCAGCTCTGGAACCTGAACGGGCCGGTGCCGACAGGCTTTTCCTTGTTGGTGTCGGCTGTCTCCGGCGCGACGATGACCGCGTCGCCCCAGCCCATATTGTAGAGGAACGAACTTTGCGGGTTCTTCAGCGTGATCTTGACCGTCCCCGGATCGGCGACCTCGACCGTATCGATGGCGGCGAACAGGCCCTTTTGTGCGTTGACGGAGTTGTCGGCACGGGCGCGGTCGAGCGAGAATTTCACGTCGTCGGCGTTGAAGTCGGTGCCGTCGTGAAACTTGACGCCGGTATGCAGCTTGAAGGTGTAGACCTTGCCGTCGTCGGAAACGGTCCAGCTTTCGGCGAGATCCGGCAGCACCTCGCCGTTCGGACCGATGCGGGTCAGCCCCTCGAACACATTGGCGTAAAGCACTTCGTCGATCGCCGCCGCAGCACCCGCAGTCGGGTCGAGATGCGGAGGTTCGAGCGTGATGCCGATGACCAGATCGGTCCGCACGGCGAACGCCGAGGTCCCAGTGGCCACCACCAGGCCCGCAGCGGTGAGAATGGTTTTCCACAATTTCATCGTGCAGCTCCCGATATGCTCAAAAAATGCTCAAACCCCGGTGGATAGAAGCGTGATTTCGCCAAGGAGTAAATTGCGTTTCGTGCTTTCCGGCAGCGCCGGCGGGAATGTTTTCCGTTAGCCGCCGGCTCAAGCGATCGAAGCTTTCCGTCGCAGCCGGGTTACCGTGCGCCGGCGCCCCTGAGCAATATGTTCAGCCCGATCGCCATCACCTTGGCAGATTCGACTATGTCGGAGATCCCTACCCATTCGTCGGGCCTGTGGGCGAGGTCGAGAATGCCCGGGCCATAGGCGATGCAGTCGTAGATGTGGCCGATGCGGGCAATGTGCTTCTGGTCGTAGGTGCCGGGTGAAATCACGTAGTCGGGCTCGCGGTCGAATATCTCCATGATGCCTTGCGCCACCGCCTTGACCACTGGCGCATCGCGCTCGGTCATCAGCGGCAGCACCTCCATGAGATCGCGGATCTCGTAGTCGAATTTCTTGCGCTCGCGCTTCAGCCGGTCGAGGATATCAGTCACCTCGCTCTTGACCGTGCCGAGGTCCTCCTCCAGCAGGAAGCGGCGGTCTATGGTCAGCCGGCAGGAATCGGGCACGTTGGGCGAGGGCAGGCCGGGCCGGAAATCCTCGGCCTGGCCGCCGTGGATCGAGTTGATGTTCATGGTCGAGCGCTTTGCCCCATCGGGCACGACCGGCATGCGCGTCATCTTGCGGTCGAGTGCCGGGAACAGCTCGTCCTCAAAAGCCCTAAGCACGGCGCCCATATGGCGCACCGCGTTGTCGCCGAGGAACGGCATCGAGCCGTGGGCGATCTCGCCCTTGGTCTCGATCTCCGCCCACCACACGCCGCGATGGCCAAGGCAGATGCGGTCCTTGTTCAACGGCTCGGGGATGATGACGTGGTCGACCTTCGGCTTGGAGAAATAGCCGAGTTTTGCCAGATGGGCGACGCCGCCAAAGCCGCCGGACTCCTCGTCGACCGTGCCCGATATTTCGATGGCGCCCGGAAAATCGGGGAAGACCTCCATGAAGGCCTCGGCGGCGATGATCGAGGAGGCCAAGCCGCCCTTCATGTCGCAGGCGCCGCGGCCATAGACCTTGCCATCCCTGACAACGCCGGCGAAGGGATCGAGGCTCCAGCCGTCGCCGGCTTCGACCACGTCGATATGCGAGTTGAAATGTACGCAGGCGCCGGGCGAGCGGCCATCGAAGCGGGCGACGACATTGACGCGCGGGTAGCGGTCGGTGTCGCCGGGCGTGTCTTCGGCGCGGATGAATTCGACTTCGAAACCGCGTTTCTTCAGCCGCGCTCCGACGTATTCGGCGCATGGCCGATAGGCTTCGCCTGGCGGATTGATTGTCGGAAAGCGGATCAGATCCGCGGTCAGCGCGACCAGGTCGTCGACCCGATCATCGACCGCTTTCAGGAGCCGTTCGTTCATTTCGTTCATTCGGCGAATTGAGCAGCCATCGGTGCGCTTTGGCAAGCCTGTTAGCGGACCGCGCCGCTGCTGCGTGTTGGTGCGGCAACTATCGCGGGAATTCGTTCAAATTCGCTGCTTTGGATTGGCGAATTCGTCAAGGAGTATGTGGTTACCTCACTTGCCATTTAAAAAATCAAGAATAGCGTGAAGGCAGGCAGGCAAGTGCAATCAAAGGGGTTTGATCGCATGAAAAAGACCGTTCTCATGGCAGCGTTACTGGTAACGATGCTGTTCGGTTCTTCGGTCGAGGGCTGGGCAGCCAAGCTGGTTGCAAGGATCGACGTGTCATCGCAGACGATGACTGTAAGATACGGTCAGGCGGTTTACCGATGGCGCGTATCGACGGCGCGCAAGGGGTATATCACGCCGCGCGGCAGCTACCGGCCGCAACGAACGGCACGGATGTGGTATTCGCGCAAATACGACATGTCGCCCATGCCTCATTCGGTGTTCTACCGCGGCGGCTATGCCATCCACGGCACCGGCGCGGTGAAGTCTCTCGGGCGCCCCGCGTCGCATGGCTGCGTGCGGCTGCACCCCGCCAATGCCGCCGCCTTCTATTCGATGGTGCGGCAAGCCGGCTTCCGCAACACGCGGATCGTCGTGACCAACTAGGTGTAGCTGGCTGCAAGCGGCGGAAGCGGTAATGCCCAGGGTTCGCGGCTCCTACAAGAAGTCAGAACGTGCGCTTGTGAAGCGACGCCGGCTTTCCGCTCTGAACCAATTCGTCGGCGAAAGTGGGAGCACTATTTACGTGGGCAGGCTTTGGGCAGAATATACGGGGTGGGAGGAAGCATTCGGAATCCCTGAATAAATGCGCCTGAACGGCTTCCGACCGTTGGTTGCAAGGGAGGATAATCATGAAACGTATTTTCTCGCTCGCGGCGTGTGCCGCGGCGTTATCGCTCGGCGTATCGAACGCCTACGCACAATCGGGCGGCGTCGATAAGGCGGTCGGCGGCTACAGCTTCGAAGAAGCCGCAAAGGAGGCCCCCGGTACCAAGGACTTCCATTCGGCCGATGGTCACCTCACTTTCGCTATCGTGACACACACTGCCGGCAATGGTTTCTTCGATCCGGTCTACGTCGGCGCGACCGTCGCCGGCAACCTGATCGGCGCCAAGGTCCTGCTGCTCGGCTCGGAATCGCCGACCGACGACCCTGCCCGCGAGATCGAAATCCTGAACCAGATCGTGCAGGATCCGACGATCGACGGGCTGATCATGACAACGCCCCAGGTCGGCGCCTATAACGACATCGTCAAGGCCGCCGAGGCTAAGGGCATACCGGTCGCTACGACCAATTCCTTTGACGGCACGCTCCTCAACCGCAGCGGCATTGGCCACACCGGCCAGGACGCCTCCGCTGCCGCAATCGCCGGCGAGGCGCTCGTCAAGTGCCTCGCGGACAAGGGTATCGAAAAGGGTTCGATCGTCCTGCCGTCGTCGACCGCAATGGGCAACATCGAGGTGAACAATCGCGTCACTTCGGCTTTCAACGCCATCGTCAAGGGCTTGAAGGATGCCGGCAAGCTTGATGCCTTCAAGGTCGACGCGGGTCCGGAGAACACCGGTATCGACACCAATCCGAATGATCCGGTGAACGGCATCGTGACGCTGTTCGAATCGCGAGGTGACGTCGTTGGCGCGTTCGCCGGCAATAACGTGTTCACGCCGGCGCTTGCCAAGGCCGTCGCTCAGACCGGACTGACCGGCAAGATCTGCGCCTACGGTTTCGACCTCGGCCCGGCCCAGCAGGATGCGATGAAGAGCGGCGATCTGACCGGCGCGCTCGGGCAGCAGCCCTTCTTGCAGGGCTTCTGGCCGGTCATGCAGCTCTATCTGGAGATCGATCGCGGTATCGCGGCATCCAACCTCGACACACGTGCCCAACTGGTGACGAAGGAGACCGTCGAGGATGTCGGCAAGCGCTTCGAGAACTGAGTCCGCTCGGAAGGTCTGAAATCATTGCGGGAGGGCGCAAGCTCTCCCGCAATGCGGCAGCAGGGAAATCGACCAGAAGAGACCATGGCGCTTACCGCGACCACATCACTCGGCCGTGCGCCGTCCCAGATTGTCGGCGGCTGGGAGGTGGGGCTCGTTGCCTTGCTTTTGCTGCTCTATCTCGGCGGCGCTCTCGTCAATCCCGCGTTCTTCGGGTCGACAGGAGCGTTTCACTCGCTGCTCCGCGACACCTCGCGGGTTGCCATCATCGCGGTCGGAGTGACCTTCGTCATCGTCAACAAGGACCTCGATCTTTCGGTCGGTTCAACTTACGGCCTAGTCGCCGTCGTCTTCGCCAGGCTGTTCGCGCCGAGCTTCCTTGACCTCGGCGTCGTCACGTCGGTGATCCTCTGCATGCTTCTCGGTGTGTTGATCGGTCTCGTCAATGGCGTGCTCGTTACCATCCTGAAAGTGCCTGCATTCATCGCCACCCTGACGATACTTTTCATCGGCCGCGGCTTCGTGCTGGCGCTCACTCACGGGCAGGCGATCTACTATCCTGCCAAGGCGACCGGCTATCCGCTTTTTTTTCACCTCGGCGAGACTAACCTCCTCGGTTTCAACAACCAGGTCGTGATCTTCGTTGTTGTCGCAGTGATCGGCGCCTATGTGCTCGCCAAGACGCGCTGGGGCTACGAGACCTTCGCCACCGGCGGCAACGAGCAGGCGGCGTCCTATGCCGGCATCCCGACCAACTGGGTGCGCATTCGAGCTTACCTGATCTCCTCGCTCTGCGCGGCGCTTGCCGGCCTGATGTCAGCTGCCCAGGACAAGGGCGTGACGCCCCTCTACGGCGTCAGTGGTGAGCTGACCGTCATTGCCGCCGTGATCATCGGCGGCGCCTCGATCCTCGGCGGCCGCGGCCGGGTCGCCGGATCCTGCCTTGGCGCCCTGCTGGTGGTGCTGCTCGACAAGGTGTTGCGCGAGGGCTGGCCGATCACGCGCACCATCAAGATCGGCGACGAGGAGATCACGGTCAATGCCGTTTTCTCGCTGCCGGTCGGCGCGGTGCCGGTGTTCCTCGGACTGCTGCTCGTCGTGGCGGTGCTCATCGAGCCCTATCTCATCCGCCGCCAGGTGGCAGGGCGCCTCTGGGCCTGGCTCCGCGGCCGGCCACCGCCACCGGCCTACGAGATCGGTGGCATCGCGATCGAGGGAGTGCAGACCAAGGGGGCAATGGCGACCGACACGGCGCTGTCGGCCACCGGGTTCGGCAAGTTCCTCGCCCGGCGCGACGCGCTCGCCATCATCTTGACCGTGCTCCTGTGGCTGACCGGCCTCGCGCTCCGGCCGGACTACTGGTGGAACCTGTCCAACAGCTTCGCGATCCTGCTCAACTATACCGAGCTTGCGCTGATCACCATCGGGCTCACCTACGTCATCGCCGCCGGCGATATCGATCTCTCCGTCGGGGCGGTGCTCGCCCTCGCCGGCAGCACCGCCGCCTATTTTCTCAAGGTTCTCGGCGCCGACCCCGTGACCGCGGTGGCGATGGGCCTGCTCGCGGGCATGTGTGCCGGCCTCGTCAACGCGATCGTCACCGTCGGCTTCAAGCTGCCGGCCTTCATCGCCACGCTCGGCATGTTCTACATCGCCCGCGGCCTCGCCGCCTGGTTCGTCGCCGGGCAGCAGCTCACCGGCTGGCCCGAGGGCTACAACCTGCTTGGCCGCAAGGTGAACGACATCCTGCTGCACTACCGCATCTCGCTGCCGGACGGGCTGCTGCGCTCGATCGCCGAGGTGGTGAGCGTCCAGACCATCTGGATGCTGTTCGTCGCCGTCATTGCCGGCGTCGTGCTCGCCTATATGCCGTTCGGGCAGAAGGTCTATGCGACCGGCGGCAACATTCGCGCCGCCGCCTATGCCGGGATCAACACCAACCGGGTGCGGTTCCTCGCGCTAATGCTGGCGGCGCTCTGCGCGACAATGGCCGGGATCATCAACGTCGCCTACTTCCGCAGCTTCAACCCGGTGGCCGGCCAGTTCCGCGAGCTCGACGCCATCGCTTCGGTGATCATCGGCGGCGGTTCGATCTTCGGCGGCTACGGCACCGTGATCGGGGCGCTCGCCGGGGCGGCGGTGATCACCCTGATCCGGGCGCTGCTGCAGCTCAACGTCCAGGGCTTCACCATGCCGCAGCACTGGATTAACGTCTTCATCGGCGGCATCCTGATCGTGGCGGTGCTGATCGACATCTGGGTGCGCCAGGCCAATCTCTTCGGCCGCCTGCGGGCGCGCCTCGCACGGCGCACAAGAACGGCGGAGACCACCCATGCGTGACCCGACCACGCCTGCACCGATCGTAGAAATGCGGGGCATCGAAAAAGCCTTCGGTGCAGTGCAGGCGCTCCGCAACGTCGACCTCGTGCTCTATCCCGGCGAGATCCTGGGCCTCGTCGGCGACAACTCGGCCGGCAAATCGACGCTGATGAAGATCCTGACCGGCGCCTACCAGCGCGACGCCGGCGAGGTTTTCGTCGCCGGGCAGCCGGTGCACTTCAAGAGCCCGCACGAAAGCCGCGATGCGGGCATCGAGATGATCTACCAGGATTTCGCTCTTTGCGGGAATATGGATGTCGGTCAGAACATCTTTCTTGGCCGTTGGCCGCGCAAGGGCCTTTTTGTCAATCGGCGGAAAATGTACGCGGAAGCCGACAGCGTGCTCAAGCGGCTCAAGGTCGACGTGAACTCCGTCTATCAAAAGGTCGAGAGCCTGTCAGGCGGACGCCAGCAATCTGTGGCGATTGCCCGCGCTATCTCCTTCCAGCCGCGCGTGGTGATCCTCGACGAGCCGACCGCCAATCTCTCGGTGATGGCGACCGAGCGGCTGCTCGAGACTATGCTGGAACTGAAAAAGCAGGGCGTTGCCCAGATCATCATCTCCCACCGCCTCGTTGACATATTCGCTGTGGGCGATCGCGTGATGGTGCTGAAGCGCGGCGAGAACGTCGGCGATCGCTACGTCAGGAACACCGGCGAGCATGAGGTCCTGGAGATCATCGTCTCCGGCACGCGAGAGCACGCACTTACGGCCGATGAGGCGAGGCTTTGACCGATCAGGTTCACTTTTCTCCAGGCGTGGCAGAAATGCGGCTAAAACCACCGCGTGGTGACGTCGACAGCGCATTGGAGCGATATCAGCTTGGACAGTCGCCAACTTCACGTTCGACAGGAAGGAAGAAACGTCGCCGTTCGCATGCGGTCAGTTCGCGTGGAACAATCCCACGTGCGTAGTCAATGAGGTCCAGGGGTGTTTGGAACGCGCGAATTATTCGGACGCTATCATCACCGGACACGATTGCGATCCTCGTTCCATCGGAATTGAAAGCCGCCCGCATCAGCGCCGGCCGGTTGGCCTCGTCCTCCCGGCTGGCAAGCACTGCGATCTCGCGCCCCGACTGCGCCGCCCAGAGCCTGACCGTGCGATCCTGAGACGACGTCGTCACGACATACAAACCGTTAGGACTGATTTGCGCGCTGTCCACTGCGCCGCTGTGACCCCTGAGAACGACCTTTTCTGTTCCTACCGGAACGCTCCAGATTCGAACGGTCCCATCGCGTGAGGCAGTTAGGAGAGACTGACCGTCCTGGCTGAACGCGACTGCTGTCAGCTCGTCGCCGTGGCCCTTCAGCGTCGCGACACTGTTTCCGTCCTTGATCGACCAAATCCGCGCGGTGCGGTCGAGTGAACCCGTGACAACCAGTTGGCCGTCTGGACTGAAAGCGGCCGCGGTGATTCGGTTCTGATGCCCGATGAGAACCTTGAATTCAGTTCCGTCCGTCTTCAAAAGGTGGGCAGCGTTGTCGTCCGTCGCGGTAAGGACGAGATCCCCGTCCCGGCCGAAAATCGCCTGTGGCAGCTTCCCGCTTGTCTTGATGGTGGCCAGTTCGGCGCCGCTTGCCGCGTCCCACAACTGTGCGGTACCGTGAGCCGAACCCGCCGCTAACAGGTCTCCCTTGGGACTAAACTGAATTTGAAGTAGCCCGTCACGAGATTTGAGCTGCGCGACCTCGCGTCTGCTTGCAACGTCCCAAACAAGAACTCGGCCCCCAAGAGATGCGGTTGCAACGCGACTTCCATCAGGGCTGAACGTCGCACTTTGGACAGTTTCGAGTGTGTCAAGCTCGGCTATCTGACGTCCGCTTACAACCTCCCACAGGTGCGCTGCGCTATCCCCACCTCCAGTCAAAAGGTGCACATTATCGGGACTAAAGACCGCAAAGGTCGGCGGATATTCATGGGACAGCGCAGTTGTCAGAACCCCGTCGATATCCCAGAGCCGAGCGGTGCGATCGTGCGATGCAGTGAGAAGAATGCTGTTGTTAACTGGGCTGAATTCCACGTGCTCGACCAAGGCGTCATGGCCGACGATGGTGGTGAGCAGCGACGTGCGCTCGACATCCCAAATACGAACCGTGCCGTTGAGGGAAGCGGCAGCCAAGAACCGATCGTCTTGGCTGAAGACGCTGTTCATCTCCTGATCGCGCTCATCCGGGCCCATGTAACTTAGTTTGAGCCCCGAGGACTCCTGGCCGAGCACGCCAAGCAAACTACCCGAGATTCCGTCCCAGAGTCGTGCGCTACCATCGAGTGATACCGTCGCAATTCGACGGCCGTCGTGACTGAACATTACGCCTTGTAATTGTGTGTCGCTCTTGTGACCGGCCAATGTCGCAATTTCCATGCCTTTCGACACGTCCCAAAGATGCGAAAGGAAAGGGTATGAAATTGGGCCCCACGAGCTTATCAGGATCCGGCTTCCGTCCGGGCTGAATGCGACGCTGTACGGCCAAGCGTTAACCCGCAGAGTCCGGTTCAGTTTGCCATCTTCCGCATTCCAGATAAGAACGGAGCGTTGATCGCGTTGTGCGATTGCGAAGCTCTGGCCATCGGGACTAAAGCTAGCCAGGGAGCTTCCACGTCTCTCTACACTTAGGATTTTCCTTCCGGTTTGAGCGTCCCAGAGTGATGCATCGCTGTTCTCCCCCGCTGTCAGCACGCGGGTGCCGTTTGGGCTGAAAATCGCCGTAGGAAAATTGCCGACCGGCTGAAGTAAAAAGAGCTGCTCCCCTGAGGTGGCGTTCCAGATGCGCGCGGTGCCATCTCTAGCAACTGTAATGACGCGGCTTCCGTCCGGGCTGAACTCGGCTCTCTCAACGGCGCCTTGGTGGCCCTTCAGAACCGCAGTCTCGGTACCATTCAGGGCGTCCCAAATGCGTGCCGTCGCGTCATGCGATGAGGTGACAATGCGGTCGCCGGTCCGATTGAAAGCTGCATGTGTCACACTGGCGTGTTGGTGGAAGATCCTCGTTTGACGATGCGCTAACAAAGCCTTGTAAAGCGCGGCCTCCGCTTCAACGATGTACGGGCGTCTGTGTTCAGATGTGCCCGTCGGCAGCGCTTCGAGCGCCAGCAAAACCGCGGCTTCAGTATTACCGCTCGTTGCGGTTTGCTGCGAAAGAAACGCAAGCGAAAGAGACTGGTTGCGCAGCGCCTGGTCGCGCGCCTCAAGGGCCTTCCTCTCGGCCGACCTGGCCTTGTCCGCGCTCATTTGCGCCAGCACCGCCTGCCGCATTGCTTCCTGCTGTCCTCTGAACCCGATGAATGCGCCTGCTCCAGCCAAGAGAGCCAACACCGTCGCGACAATGGCCGCATAGCGCGTACGTCGTGCCAGCTGTATCGCAGCAGTTGCTGCCAGATCCCGACGCTCAGCTTCTCCCGCGAGCCGGTCGGCCTCGCGCTCCAAGCGTTCGCGTCTTGCTACTTCAGCAGCCTCGATCAGTGCCCGCTCTGCTTGCCGGTCCTTCTCCTCTCTCTCCTTCTGGGCACGTGAGGACGCCTCGATGTATTCAACGACTTGATCGTCGACTTCCTGGCGTCTCGACAGCAGCAATTCCTCGCCCTCGGCGAGACGCTTGCCGGACGGCAGCAAAAGATCGCGGTTCTTGTTGTCCGAGTGCCATCGATGGGCGTCAGCCTTGAGCCGAGCCCGCGTCTCGAGGAAGCTCCTATTCGCGTTGACAATGTCGCTGGCGCGCGGCCAGCGGCTGAGCAGCGCTTCATGGGCCACGCGGACGAAGACATGGCCCGCGGCATCTTCATCACTGACGAGGAGCCGGGCGGCGATCAGCGCGTCGACGAGAGCCAATCGTGCCGGCTTTCCAGCCGCTTCGCTGAGCAGGACTGGACTTGCCGTAACAGTTTCATCGCCCGGACGCACCGTGGTGAGAGCGCGCAGCACCGCCGGCAATTCCTCCTGGATGTCGGGCGGGAGCGCGTCTACGACTTCATCGGCGCGGCGCGCGATCGCCCCTTCGAGGCCGCCAAGCGCACGATACGCAGCAAAGGTGAGGATCCGGCGCTCCCGGCCCACCTCGTACAGCGCATCGAGAACGAATTCGAGAAGCGGCAACGATCCGGGATCGGCGGCTGCCGCGTCCTGCAGCACATCATCGAGCCGCCCCAGATCGGCACGCTCCTCGAAGCGGAGCCCGGCAGCACGAGCCGGCTCGCGAATGATCTGGGCGATCTCAGGGCTCGTCGGCGGCAAGAGTTCATAGCTGCTGAGGCCGTCCTTCAGCGCCGAGAAGCCTCGGACTTCGCCGCAGCGGTGAAAGAAATCCGACCGGATCGTCGCAATCACCCAGACCAGTCCGCTGCCGGCGAACGCCGCCAAGAGCCGCACAAGCCCTTCGCGCGACGCCGGTTCCTTCTCCGTCGTGAACAGCTCCTCTGTCTGATCGATGGCGATCAGCAATCGTATTTGCGAAGGGACCGAGCCAGCGGCGGTGGCTGCTTTGCCGAGTGCCTGGCGGATCAGAGTCAGCGCGCGATCGGGAGCGCTTCGACAAAGTTGAGTCAGCTCTGCCGCTGTCAGTTCGAGAGCCAACTCGGGCAAAGCACCTTCGCGAAGCAGTCCCGCGGTCAACGAGGCGACAGCATCAGGTCCTTCGGACGGGCGGATCAGGCAACGGCGCCACAAACTGATGCCTACCACTGCGCCAGGTCGGGTGATTGAAGGCATCAGCCCTGCGCGCAGAAGAGAAGACTTGCCGGAGCCGCTCATCCCGTAGATGAGCAAAAATGCTTTGCCGTTGGCTGCCAGCTGCTCCAGTCTTTCGGTGCAAGCAGTGATCGCCCGCGCTCTGCCGAAAAAGAGGTCGGCGTTTTCAAATTCGAAGACGTCGAGACCGCGAAAAGGCGACCTGACCTGTTCCTCCGAAGCGAGGGGTACACGATAGACGTGCACAGGTCGGGCGATATTCTTCACCTTGTGCTCGCCAAGATCTATGAAGTCGAGCGAAAGCCGATCGCGAGCCTGCGCATAGATTGCCTCGGAGACACATATTCCGCCCGGCCGTGATAACGGTTCCAAACGCGCGGCGACGTTGACGCCGTCGCCCATGAGGTTGTCACCCTCTACGACGACATCGCCGAGGTTGATGCCGATGCGAAATCGCAGGCGGCCTGGCTCGGGGAGGTCGGCGTTCTGCCTATCGATTTCCAACTGGATTTCGGTGGCACACCGCAGCGCCTCGACAGGGCTTGCGAACTCCGCGATGACACTGTCTCCGGCGCTGCCGAACACCCGTCCCTCATGGTGCACAATCAGCCGGTCAATGATCTGGCGATAGGCTCTCAGGGTCGCAAGAGTACCTTCCTCATCCCTGCCTATCAGCCGGCTGTAGCCGACCACATCGGCTGCAAGGATGGCAGCCATTCTGCGCTGAACGCGATCCACGGCCATAGCCAGCTCCCGCAATCCTGAAGCATCCTAAAGGAAATGGCGGCCGATGAGGAGGGAGGCACCAAGCTTACCCGAAGGACGGCGTTGGCAATTATTCCTTTTGACCTCAACGCACAGTTTCAGCCTTTGTGCGGGGAAATCAAATCCCAGGCGGTTCTGCCACTACCAGCATAATTCTAGTTTTATTGATCGTCCATTGGACCTCCATCCCGTGGCGCACTTGCGACAACGGGACACCGGCATAAGTCCCGCCTATCGACCGAAGATCGCGTTTTCGCACACGGCTTCAAAATTGCCATTCGCAAACGACCGGGTTTGACCTGACCCGGACTTCCAAGGTGGTTCCACGGAACGGCAGCTAGGGATCAACTTATTCCGTAGCGCGAGCGAGTCTGGACGACTGGAACGGATCGTGAGCCGAAATTCAAACTGAGACACTACCGAAACTTGAGACGAGGCGTCAGGCGGCAATCGAGCGGCCGATTACCAAACAAAAACCCGCCTCGGCGGGCGGGTCGTTGGCGCAAATCTGCTCAGGCGGCTTCGCCGCGCTGTCTCGCCCGGCGATGCTTTCCGCGCGGGCCGCTGATCTCCCACCTTTTGTGGAACCACATCCACTGGCCGGGATCCTCGCGCACCCAGCGCTCGACCACGTCGTTGAGCAGCTGGGTGGTGCCGTGGACGTCGACACTGCCGCCGGCGGTGCGCGGCAAGGTCAGTCTGTCCTCGATCTCGAGCCGGAAGCGGTTGCTGGGCAAGCGCACGCAGCGCGCCGGATAGACATCGCAGTCATAGTGCCGCGCCAGGGTGCCCAGAACCCGATTGCTTTCGCATGGGCGGCCGAAGAATGTCGTTTCGAGTCCGCTCGAGAATTTCTGGTCGACGAGCACGCCGATATTGCCGCCTTTCTCCAGGATTGCCGCCAGCGCGAACGAAGCGCCGGTGGAGGAGGGCAGAAGCGAGCCCATGGTCGAGCGGCGAGTCGAGAGGATGTAGTCGGCAAGATAGGGGTTGTTGGGCGGGCGAAACAGCGCCGTGATGTTCATGCCGAAAGTGGCTGCCGCCACCGGAAGCAGTTCGAAATTGCCGAGATGCCCGGTGAAGATGATATGCGGTTTTTGCTCGCCGGCGATATGCACGAAGTGCTCGATCCCCTTGACCTCGATGCGGCCCGGTTTCGTCGCGGCGGGATCGTAGTCGAACAGGGCGTCGAGAAAGATGTATTCCGCGGCGAGCCGAGCCATGTTGCCCCACATGTCGGACGCGATGGCCTGGATCTCGCGGTCGCTCTTTTCCGGATAGGCGTTGTGCAGATTGGCGATGGCGACGTTGTGGCGCCCCACCCACGGGCCAATGCGACGGGCGGCGCGGTCGGCGAAATTGAGCGCGCTGTCGACCGGCAGCAGACGCAGCAGCCAGATTATCGTCATCGCGGCGCGCGCAAGCAGCCAGTAGTTGAACTGGCGCAGCCGCCTGCCGTGGCGGAACGCCAAGTCCCTGCGGAGCTTCTTGAATGCGTTGCCGACCATTCCTAGCCCATAATGTTTTTAGACAGCAACATCATGGTCAGCCGACGCGCAGGATGATCTTGCCGAA
Organism: Mesorhizobium wenxiniae; assembly: GCF_002284535.1. Classification (GTDB taxonomy): domain Bacteria; phylum Pseudomonadota; class Alphaproteobacteria; order Rhizobiales; family Rhizobiaceae; genus Mesorhizobium; species Mesorhizobium wenxiniae. Next base: position 85,177 of record NZ_NPKH01000041.1, read on the forward strand.
CACGTCGCGGCCTTCCATGCGCTTCAGCGCGGCGTCGATGCCGTCGAAGCCGACTTCGGTGTCGATAACCGGAGAAACCACCCCCGCCGCCATTTTCTGCATGGCGTCGGCCATGTTTTGTATACGGCAGCCGAAGGAGCCGAGCAGCTTCAGCTGCTGCTGGAACAATTGCATCAGATTGATCTGCGTCGAGACGCCCGAGGTCGAGCCGCAGGTCACCAGGCGACCGCCGCGTTTCAGGCACAGCATCGAGGCGGCAAAGGTGTCGGCGCCGACATGCTCGAAGACGACATCGACGCCCTTCTTCTTCGTCAGTTTGCGCACGATGCCTTCGAAACGGTCCTCGCGATAGTTGATGACGTGGTCGGCGCCAAGCGCCTTCGCCTTGTCGATCTTGTCGCTCGAGCCGACCGTTGTGATCACAGTGCAGCCCATTTTCTTTGCCAGCTGGATCGCGGCGGAGCCGATGCCCGAGCCGCCGGCATGGATGAGGATGGTTTCGCCGGGCTGCAACCTGGCATTGTCGAACAGCATGTGTTCGACCGTGCCGAAGGTGACGGGCGCGACGGCCGCGCCGATGTCCGTCACGCCGGGCGGGGCGGGGACCAGCAGGCGCGCCGGCAGGTTGATCTTCTCTTGCGCAAAGCCATCGAGATGGAAGCCGTGAACGCCCGAGACATTATCGCAGAGATTGTCGCGGCCTTCGCGGCAGGCGCGGCAAAGCCCGCAGGTGCGCGCGCCGTAGATCGACACAAGCTGTCCGGGTACAAGGCTGGAGACGCCGGGGCCGACCGCCTCGACCTCGCCGGAAGCTTCGGCGCCGACGACCAGCGGCAGCTTGCGCTTGGCGAAGGCCATGCCGCGCCAGCCCCAGACGTCGATATGATTGAGCGCCACGGCTTTGATGCGCAGCGTCACTTCGCCCAGCGCAGGCTGCGGCGGAGGCGGCAGGTCCACCGTTTCAAGGCGGCGGTCCTCGATAAGTTGCAATGCGCGCATTGAGCCTGTCGGTTCTGTTAAGCGGGAAAAGGCTCGCTTAGACTGGTTCCCGCGCCATGACAAGGCAGGTGTTCTGGCCGCCGAAGCCGAAGGAGTTCGACAGCACCGTGCCGACCTTGGCGTTGCGCTTCTTGTTCGGTACCACGTCGAGCACGATCGCCGGATCGGGATTGTCGTAATTGATGGTCGGCGGGATCACGCTCTCGCGCATGGTCATCAGCGAAAACGCGGCCTCGACGGCGCCGGCGGCCGACAGCGTGTGGCCGATCATCGACTTGTTCGACGAGATCGGCATCGAGCCGATCCGCTCGCCGAACACGGTCGACAGCGAGAGATGCTCCATCTTGTCGTTTTCCGGCGTCGAGGTGCCATGAGCATTGACATAATCGATCTCGTCCTCGCCCAAGCCGGCATCGGCGAGGGCGGCGCGAACGGCGGCGATCGCCGGCGAACCGTCCGGCTTCGAGCGGGTGCGGTGGAAATCGTCGGCCTTCTCGCCGCAGCCGCGCAGGATGCCGAGGATGGTCGCGCCGCGGGCCAGTGCGGCCTGCAGCGACTCCAGCACAAGCGCGCCCGAGCCCTCGGCCAGCACGAAGCCGTCGCGATCCTTGGAGAACGGCTTGGACGCCCTTTCGGGGATGTCGTTATGCGTGGAGAGCGCCGAAAGCAGCGAGAAACGGATCAGCGCCTCGGCCGTCGCCGAGCCGTCGGCGCCGATCGACAGCGCCCTGTCGCATTCGCCGCGGCGGATCGCCTCGACGCCGAGCTGGATCGAGGTGGCGCCCGAGGCGCAGGCCGTCGACAGCGTGATCGGCAGGCCGCGCGTGCCAAAACGGTCGGCGAGCCGGTCGGCGATCGAACCGAACTGGGTGGTTTCGAAGACATCGAGTTCCTTCAAGCCGCGCGCCACGCGAAGCAGCCGTTCGGCGCCGATGTCGTGCTTGTCGGAATTGTAGAGCGAAAAGCGCTCGCTCCAGTCGAGTTCGACCGGCGGCGAGGCGAGGAAAAGCGGCCCGCCGAAATCGCCCGAATCAAGGCCGGCTTCGGCCACGGCTTCCTGCGCGGCGATCTCGGCGAGATCGTAGGTAAGAAGACTGGCGCCCTTGGAGCTCGACGGCAGGAAATCGACCATGCCGGAGATGCGGGTGTTCAGATGGTCAACCGGAAAGCGGGTGATCGGATGGATGCCGGACTTGCCCGCGGTGAGCGCTGCCCAATTGTCGGCCTTGCCGACGCCCAGCGAAGTCACCACGCCGATACCGGTGACGGCGACGATCGGCCTGCCCATGTGGTCGTTCAGATTGGCCATGACTTGTCCCGGATCTTTAATCGGCGGCGTTGACCAACGCCAAGCCCTCGAATTGGTGATAGCCGACCGCCGTTGCAAGGACGGTCCTGGGAATGCCGTTGAACGGCTTCTCGGTGGCGGGGTCAAAAGCCGGGTAGGCGGCCTTACGTTCGACAGCCAGTGCCGCCAGCGCCACGGCGAAGGGAAACTGTGCTTCCTTCATGTGGCCGGTCAGCGTCGAAAAGCCGCGTGCGGCAATCGCCGGATTGGCGTCGAGCGCCGATTTCTCGGCAGCAGTAGCGGTATGAGCACCCGAAGCGCCCGAAATCGTCAGCAACTCGCCGTTCGGCAATGCCGCCTGCCTGAGCAGGGCGGCAATCTCGGCATCGAGTTCGCCCTGCCGGCGTTTTGCGCGTCCGGATATGACCGGGCCGAGTTCGGCATAGATCTTTCGCCCGCGGCTGATCGCATGTTCGCGCTGTTCCAGGACAAGAAACGCGCCGCCTGATCCAGTCACCACGCCACCGCCTTGCAGGCCTTGTCTCTGCCAGACCGGCCTCCAGGGGCCGCGATGCAGATAGCCGGCCAGTTCATAGCCAAGCAGCATGTCCGAATGCTCGGTCTGGAAGGCGCCGCCGACCAGGATATGCGTCGACTGGCCGGAGCGGATACGTGCGGCGGCCGTCTCGACGGCAGCGACGCCGGCGCCTTCCTCGCCCATGAAGGTGCGCGACGAGCCGGTCACCTTGTGAACGATCGAGATGTTGCCGGCGAGCAGGTTGGAAAGCTGCGCCAGAAACAGCGTCGGCCGCAACTCGGTGGTTAGTTTCTCGTTGAGCAGGACGTCACGGTCGTTGCGGCTTTCCGAAGCGGCGAGAATGTCGGCGTCGACGGTTTCGTCGCGCTCGCCGCCGCCGGCAGCCACCACCATGTCCATGGTCGTGCAAAGTTCGTCATTGCCCTTGATGCCGGCGTCGTCGAGCGCCATGCCGGCGGCGTACGTGCCGAGCCTTTGCCAGGTTTCCATCTGCCGCTGGTCGCCGCGCTTGGCGATCTGCAGGTTCCAGTCGATCTCCGGCAGCGGGTGGACGGTGTAGGGCGAGAAGCGCGATGCTTCGAGCACGGGTTCCAGGCCGGGCTGGGCGAGTTTGCGCCAATGCGCATCCGGACCTTCGCCCAGCGAAGAGACAAGGCCGATGCCTGATATGACGACGTGGTGGGGACTCATGGGCGGTTGTTGTGGGTCAGGTTTGAAGGCGCATCAAGATCGCGGGCTGAACCATTTCAGGCGTTCTTGGCCGCGACCAGAGCGTCGATCTTGGCGCACAGGTTCTTCATGACGAAGTAATCGTCGGTCGAGGCCTTGCCGTCATTGACCTCTTGCGTCCACTTTTCCAGCGGCACCTTGATGCCGAATTCCTTGTCGATGGCAAAGACGATGTCGAGGAAGTCGAGGCTGTCGATGCCGAGATCGTCGATAGTGTGGCTTTCAGGGGTGATCGTGTCGATATCGATCTCACTGGTGTCGGCGATGATCTTGGCGACTTTGGCGAACGTGGTGGACAAGGGCTTTTCCTTCGGTTGCGGGCGGAATCTGTCCGCATGTGTTTGCGCGCTGTCTAATTGGTTTTTCCGGGCAGGAAAAGGCCTGAACGCCGGGCGCAGATGGGATACCCACTTCGTAAACGCAAGAAAGAGCCGTTGGAGACCCTCCCGGCGATATGCCGCAACCATCCCATCTCTGGTCGTTGCATGTACCAATGTACCATGGTACGGAAATCTATGACCATAGAACGCGTGCAGACCGGGGTGCGCCTGGAAAAACGATTGGTGAAGGTGCTCAAGGCCTTGGCCGAGCATCGCGACATGAGCCTGGGTGACCTCATCGAGGGCATCGTGCTGCATGCCTTCGAAGGCCAGACACCGTTTTCCCCGACGACCCTGGAAACAATCGGCCAATTGAAGCGCATCTACGGAATGGAGCTTGGCGCAGCGGACAGCCACCGTCTGGTGGAAATCGACGGGGAGGGGGATGACGAACCATCTTGAGCGCAGCCACAGCATCGTGCTTTCGGGGCCGATCGACCGCGTCTTTCCGCTGTTCACGCCGATCGGAGAGACCCTTTGGGTGGACGGCTGGGATCCGGAGTTTCTGCATCCACAAGACGGGGAGATCCGCCAGGGCATGGTCTTCCGGACCACCCACGGTGATGAGACCACGCTCTGGGCCTGCACGGGCTGGGAACCGCTGACGCATTGTGTTCGCTATGTCCGGGTGACGCCGGATTCGCGTTTCGGATTCGTCGAAGTGGCCTGCCGCCCGACCGCTGACGGAGCCACCGAGGCGTCGATTGCCTACACGCTCACTGCCCTGAACGCGGCAGGAAGATCGTATCTGTCCGAGCTGACGGAGGATGCATTCGCGCACATGATTGAGGGATGGAAGCACCGTATCGATGCGTGGCTGCTAGCGGCGAAAATCTAACGCAAGGTGGCGGGCAGTTAGCCGTCATCCGCATTGGTTGCTGGAACGAGCCAGGTGCGACAGGACCGGACGATCCGCTATCGGATGCTTTCCCGTGTAGCGAACGGGAACGTCCGTTCAGGGAGGCGAGCGGCGCGACCGAATTTGCCACAGCTGCGCACCTTGCCGATTTCGATTCCGGGCTACGACGCGCAGTATCTACCTTAACGTGGGAGAAGTAGAGAGACATTGACACGAGGTGCGAAAAAGCAACGCCAATACAGCTGATTAGTTACGACGTATGTATTCTCGCAGATGTGGTATTGGCCGTCCGGGGATTCCTGTACACGGTCCCGTGGGATGGTGAAATTATGCGGCAAATAGGTGTAACCACCATCTATCCTGGACCGCACCGAAGACCGAGGTATGGCGCGGCAATCAGAACCACCGCAACACTTGAATTTCGTCTGTGGGTCAATCCTGTCTTCGTACCAATCATGGGCGTTAGCGGCTGTTGCGGTGGCGATACACATTGCCGTGAAGATTAATCTTCGCATGGCATTCCTCAAGCATTTGGCAGGCGCTGCTCATTCGAGCGTCCATGTATATTAGCGTTCCATTAAAAATACCATTAGCCTCCGACTGGCTAACGCAGCTCCAGCAGCGACGCTCGCAACTGAAAGCCGTTCGCGAGTCGTGAAAATCTAGCGCTGGTACCCTAAGCGGAATACCGGGTTCGACCCTTCTTCGCCATTGCTTCGGAGAAAATTGAAGGGCAAGCCGTGACCCCAATGCGCTTCAACCGGCTCCAGCGCTGATTAGAAGGTGACTCGGCCGAGCACGCGCAGGCCGTCGCCTTGCGGCTCGACGATCACGGCTTCACCTTCGCGCGGCGAGATGCCGGTGAGCGCCATTATGTTTTCCAGATGGGTGACCATGACCACATTGTCGGAGCCGGAATAGGCGCGGATCTCGTTCATGATCGCCTCGAGCTGGGCGGCTTTCTCGCTGGCGTCGGTCTTCAGCAGGTCAAGCGGGGCGAACGGTTTGGGCTCTTCTCTGAAAGCCGTGCGGGCCGTGTCGAGGCTGCGGCAATAGCGGCTGGACAGCACGCGCTCGACCGGCGCCGCGCGGGCGTCGAAAAGCGCGCCGATCTTGCGCGCCTGCTGCTTGCCGCGCACCGAGAGATTGACCTGGGTGGCGCATTTCTCGATGTCGAAATTCGCCGGATCGGTGGTGCCTGTGACCATGGCATGGCGAAGCAGCACGACATGTCCGCCGTCGCGCAACAGCGCCCAGCCGGCTTCGGTCGCATGGGCCGCGGCGGGAATGACGAGCAGCAATAGAGCCAGCACAGATCGAAGCATCAGGCGTCCTTTTCCGGTCACCGGAGGTGGGTTCCGGTGACCGCATATAGGGACGGCAAAGCCGGCTGAAAAACAAGGCACGACCAATCCCGGTTGTTGGCGAGAACGGACCGCTTCGCAAGGCGGGACGATTGCGCTGCAATCCCGGCTCGCCTATCAGGAGAAAAATGTCTCCACTCATCGAAACCGTCCTTTTTGTCTTCGGCCTTGTCGCGCTCGGCTATCTGGCCGGGCTCACCGGCTATCTGAAGGCCGAGGCGGGAGAGGCCATCGCCGAATTCGCCGTCGGGGTGGCGATGCCGCTGCTTCTGTTCCGCACCATGGTCAACGCCGATTTCCATGGCACCGCGCCCTGGTTGTTCTGGGGAGCCTATTTCGCGGCCGCCGCAGTGACGTGGGCGGCAGGCCACCTGATCATCACGCGGGTGTTCGGGCGCGACGCGCGTGCGGGGGTCGTTGGCGGCGTGTCGTCGGCTTTTTCCAATCTCGTCCTGCTCGGCATCCCGTTCGTCCTCGGCACATTCGGGCCAAGTGGGTTCGAAGTGCTGTCGCTGCTGATTTCCGTGCATCTGCCGACGATGATCATGGCGTCGATCATCCTGTTTGAAATCTTTGGCCGCGGTGACGAGCATGTGCATCCGCTGCGCATCATCCGGCGCTTCTTTCGAAAGCTGCTCTCCAATCCGCTGATCATCGGCATCCTGGCCGGATGGGTATGGCGTATCACTGGCCTGCCACTGCCGGCGCTGGCCGTCCGGCTGGTCGATGCGCTGGCCAACATCGCCGGACCGGTCGCGCTGTTTGCCATGGGGCTTGGCCTGTGCCGTTTCGGCATCTCCGGCAATGTGCGGCCGGCGCTGGCGCTGTCGGCGCTGAAGCTGATGCTGATGCCGGCCGTCGCGCTCGGCCTGGTCTGGCTGTTCGGCCTGCCGCCACTGTCAGCGAAGGTGGCAGTCGTGGCCGCCGCGCTGCCATCCGGGGTCAATTCCTACCTGATCGCCACGCAGTTCAACACCGGCCAGGCACTGGCATCGAACCAGATAACCATCGCCACCGCCTGTGCGGTCGTCACCACGGCTTTTTGGCTGACGGTGGTGGTCCACGTGTTTGGATAGGCATGTCGATACATAGTAATGCCGGCGAACGGCCTGGTACTTCCGGTACTCATTTACCCAAACGTTACGCTCCGTTCCGATTCTCGGAACGCACCCTTCTCGGCGCGGCCTGACCTGAACCTCAACACACCCTCAAGCAACATCAGAAGCGCAACTTGGCCTCGCCTTGGCTGGCCCAAACCCTATATGCCATCTTGCGATTGATTGCGGGGCTTGCCCTAGGTAAAGAGCAGTGGCTCCAGGACGTGCCGGCATCGATGCCATTGCGCACGCCCACCAAAGAAATCCAGATAGCGGCCCGTCAGCGCGCCGAACGGAGGCTAGACCATGCTTCAGAAAACCAGCCATTTCATGCGCCAGGCCAATCTCATCAATGGCGAGTGGGTGCAGGCCGACAGCGGCCAGACGGTCGACGTCAATAATCCGGCCACCGGCCTCAAGATCGGCACCGTGCCGAAGTCGGGCAAGGTCGAGACGCGCCGCGCCATCGAAGCCGCCGACGCCGCGTTCCAGACATGGCGCAAGACCACCGCGCTCGAGCGTTCGAAGTTGTTGCGTAAGCTGCATGACGCGATGATGGACAATCAGGATGTGCTGGCCGAGCTGCTGACCATCGAACAGGGCAAGTCGCTGTTCGAATCGAAGGGCGAGATCGGTTCGGCGGCGTCCTACATCCTGTGGTTCGCCGAAGAAGGCCGCCGCACCTATGGCGATGTCGTGCCGTCGCCCTGGGCGGATCGCCGCATCCTGGTGACCAAGGAGCCGGTCGGCGTCATCGCCGCCATCACGCCGTGGAATTTCCCGTCCTCGATGCTGGCCCGCAAACTCGGCCCGGCGCTTGCCGCCGGCTGCACCGCGGTCGTCAAACCGGCGTCGCAGACGCCTTATTCCGGCCTCGCCTGGGGCGCACTCGCCGAGGAAGTCGGCTTCCCCAAAGGCGTCATCAACATCCTGACGGGTGCTGCCGGCGAGATCGGCGACGAGATCTGCGCCAACCCGCTGGTCAAGAAGATCACCTTCACCGGCTCGACCGAGGTCGGCAAGATCCTGATCCAGAAGTCGTCCGTCACCGTCAAGAAAGTGTCGATGGAGCTCGGCGGCAACGCCCCGTTCCTCGTCTTCGACGACGCCGACATCGAGCGTGCCGTCGCCGGCGCCATCACCGCCAAATACCGCAATTCCGGCCAGACCTGCGTCTGTACCAACCGCTTCCTGGTTCAGGCCGGCGTCTACGACAAGTTCGTCGAAAAGCTCGCCGCCGCCAGCAACGAGCTGAAGGTCGGCTCCGGCCTCGATGATGGCGTGCAGCAGGGGCCGCTGATCGACGAGAAGGCAGTGGAAAAGGTTGAGGAACTGATCGCCGACGCCACCGCCAAGGGCGGCAAGGTCGTCGCCGGCGGCAAGCGTCACGCGCTCGGCGGTTCGTTCTTCCAGCCGACGGTGATCGCCGATGCGACGCCGAAGATGCGCTTCATGAAGGAAGAGATTTTTGGCCCGGTCGCGCCGGTGTTCAAGTTCGAAACCGAAGAGGAAGCCGTAGCACTCGCCAACGACACCGAATTCGGCCTCGCCTGCTATTTCTACACCGGCGATCTCGGCCGCGCCTTCCGGGTCATGGAAGGGCTGAAATACGGCATGGTCGGCGTCAATGAAGGCCTCATCACCACACCTGAGGCGCCGTTCGGCGGCGTCAAGGAATCGGGCCTCGGCAAGGAAGGCGGACATCAGGGCATCGAGGACTATCTCGACACCAAATATGTCTGCATCGGCGGCCTCGGCCTCTGATCGGCTTGGGCCTGTCGACTATCAACAGACCCAAGCCGGTCCAAGCGGCCAGCCGGGATCGATCAACCAACTGGCGTTTCGGACATGGCGATGAAGGACGGCGAGGTTTTTGGCACGACGCAGGCGGGCGACGCCGTCCGCCGCTTCACCATCCGCGGCGGCGGCCTCACCGCCAACATCATCGGGCTGGGCGCCATCATCCAGGATCTCCGCCTGGCCGGGCACGATGCGCCGCTGGTGCTCGGCTATGGCAATTTCGAATCTTATGAAACGGATACGGCCTTCTTCGGCGCCGTCGTCGGACGCTACGCCAACCGCATCCGCGATGGCCGCTTCACTATCGCCGGCCAGCGTTACCAGACCGAGCGCAACTTCCTCGACAAGCACACGCTGCATGGCGGCTCGCAAGGTTTTTCCCACCGGCCATGGGAGGTTTCGTTGCATGGCAGGGATTTTGTCACGCTGACGCTGCATGATCCCGACGGCACGATGGGCTTTCCCGGCGCGCTCGACGTGACCTGCACCTACAGGTTGAAAATCCCCGGCACGCTCAGCGTCGAGATGACCGCCACCTGCGAGGAGCCGACGCTGTGCAACCTCACGCAGCATTCCTATTTCAACCTGGATGACGGCGGCGCCGGCGATATCCTCGACCACCGGCTGATGCTGAACGCCGGCGCCTATCTTCCGGTCGATGGCGACCTGATCCCGACCGGCGTCGTGAAGCCGGTCGATGGCACGCCGTTCGATTTCCGCCAGGCGCGGCCGCTGCGCATGGAGAGCGAGGGCAAGCAGCTCGCCTACGACCAGAATTTCTGCCTGGCCTCGACGCGTGGGCCGCTCAAGCTGGCATCATGGGCGCAAGGCGCAAATTCCGGCGTCGAGATGGAGCTCTGGACCACCGAGCCGGGCGTTCAGCTCTACACCGGCCAGTATCTGGCGCCACCTTCGCCGGGGCTCGAAGGACGTCGTTACAAGGCTTTTTCGGGCTTTTGCCTGGAGCCGCAGGTCTGGCCGGACGCGCCGAACCGGCCGTATTTCCCGCAGGCCACGCTATGGCCGGGCCAGATCTACCACCATGTCACGGAATACCGGTTCCGACTGCCTGGCGCCTGACACGGAAGTCGGGTGGTACCGGTCCTTGCTGCGCTACCTCCGGTTCGGACAGGATCGTGCGCAAGTTCAAAGGCCGTCGTTTGCGTTCCGATTGGACGGGCGACGCTCTCGGATCGGAACCCAATCACTGTCAGCGATCGAGTTCGGACCCTTCTCGAACATTTGAAGCCGATGGCCGGGACGAGGCAAGTTGACCCGAAAGCGACCTTCGTAGGTCGGGCCGGAACGTCTGCAAAAGGGACAATCAATTTGTAGCACCCGATGGCAACAACCACTTAGCGCCCAATTTGTTGAGAACTCGGCAAGCGCGAGCGCTCTAGCCATCAACTAACCCGCGCAGGGATATGGCAAATCCCGGTAGAAGCCTAATCAACGACGAGACGAGTGCGCTGTATGACCAGCCAAGATATCTACGCTCGCGGAAAGGACTGTCGGCGTTGACGGGATTGGCGTAAACTACTCGCTTGGGGTGTCATCCATGCACCGTATCATCACAGTGGCTTTTGTGGCGCTCGCGGTCGCGCTTAACTGTCCTGCGCAGGCGGAGGTGCTGATCGGGGTCGCAGGCCCGATGACCGGAAAGCTTGAGTGGACTGGCACGCAATTGAAGCGCGGCGCAGAGGTAGCTGTGGCCGACATCAATGCAGCGGACGGCGTTCTAGGCCAACAGGTGCGGCTCATCACGGTCGACGATTTCTGCGATCCCGAGCAAGCAGTGGCTGCTGCCCAAAAGCTGGTGGCTGACGGTGTAGTGTTCGTCGTCGGACACTACTGCTCTGGAGCCTCGATCCCAGCTTCGAAGGTGTACGAGGCGGCGGGAATTCTGCAGATTTCGCCATCCTCGACCAATCCGATGTTGACCGAGCAAGGTCGCGCCAACGTTTTCCGCGTCTGCAGTCGCGACGATGCGCAGGGCTTCGAGGCCGGCAACTACTTGGCCGATCATTGGAGCGACAAGAAGATCGCGATCCTTCACGACAACACGACCTATGGGAAGGGTCTCGCCGATGAGACAAGAAAGCAGTTGAACAAGCGGGGCGTGACCGAAACAATCTATGATGGCTACGCTCCCGGGAAAGACGACTACTCGGCCGAGATCAGTAGGCTACAGGGGGCGGATATCGCCGTGCTTTATATGGGAGGGTATCATACCGAGGCTGCGCTTATGGTCCGTGCGGCGCGCGACCGGGGCTACTCGCTTCAGCTGATCTCGGGTGACGATACGGCGACCGAAGCGTTTGGGCTCATTGCCGGCCCTGCCGCCGAGGGCACGCTCTTCACCTTTGTCCCCGACCCACGTCGAAATGCCGAAGCGGCGCAAGTCGTCGAACGATTCCGTGCCGAGAACTTCGAACCCGATTCCTGGACGCTGCATAGTTACGGTGCCGCCCAGACTTGGGCGCAGGCGGTCGAGAAGGCAGGCTCATTAGAACTCCAAGCCGTGATTGCGTCGCTGCGGAGCAATCAATTTGATACTGTGCTGGGCCGTATGGACTTTGATGACAAGGGCGACCTCACTGTTCAGAGTTGGGTATGGTATGTTTGGAAGGGCGGCGAATACGTGCCGTTGGAGTAACGGACCACCGAGCTGGCGGATCGCATTGAGCCAATCTGTGCAGATCTTATTGGCCGCGCCAGCTGAATCAACGCGTCGCCGCGATGCTTAAGCGTCTCGGCATACGCGGCCGCCTGTTGCTCGCTTTTTTCGGTATCAGCACCTTCGCGGTGCTCGCGACAGCAGCCGCTCTTTATGCCTTTCTCGAGGTGGGGGAGGTTCTCGACCGCATCACTAAGGACCGAGTGCCATCGGCGCTCGCATCCCTCCAGCTGTCGCGGCAGGCCGAGCGGGTCGCCGCCACTGCGCCCGCCGTACTTGCTTCGACCAGCAAGGCTCAGCATAACGAGGTGTCGGCTGCGATCGCGGCCGAGATGACGCGCCTAGAGGAACTGCTTGCCGCTCTCAAAGGCGCCAAGCCTGGCGCGGCGGTGGTGGCTGAGATCGAGGCTGCGGTGCTTGGTCTGCGCCGCAATCTCAATGCCCTCGATGACCTTGTCGCCGCCCGCCTCTCCGTGGTGGCGCACAAAGAGGAACTGTTACGCCGCCTATCGGCTACACAAATGCAAGCCAGCGCCTTGTAGCGCCCGGTATGCTCGTGATGAATTCCAAACTCCAGCAATGGCGGGCGGTCACAGCCGGCACGTCGCTTGCGTCGGACCGAGGCACGGAGGCGACGGCCAACCTGGTTCAAGCGATCGCGGCCTACATCCCGCAGCAGAAGGCGCAGCAGCAGATCTCGGCGGTCAATGACGCGCTGGTCAACACGGCGGACGCGCCTACGCCAGGCGATCTGGCGTTGATCATGTTTCCGCTGCGCCGGTCGTTCGCCGTTCTAGATACGATTTCCGACGAGATCGACGAGAGGCTGCGAACCCGTTTCCAGCAGCGGGTCAACGAGTTCAAGGCATTGATCGACGGTGGAAACAGCATCCCGAAGACGCGGCAGGACGAGTTCGCCGTCCTTGCGCAGGGCGAAAAGCTTCTGGCCGAAAACCATCAGCTGTCGCGCAGTCTTACCGCTGCCGTCGATCGCCTGGTCGCCGCGGCAGACCGCGAGATCGCGGCGTCCGGTCTCGAAGCCGCGGTCGTCCAGCGCTACGGGACCGGAGTTGTCCTTGGCTCCGCCGTTCTCAGCCTCTTGAGTTCCGTTCTGTTTGTGTGGCTCTATGTCGACCGTAGCCTCCTCGCGCGGCTGGGAGGGTTGAGCCAAAGCATGCTCGCGATCGCCGGCGGCGATCTTCGTGCGCCATTGCCTGCCGCGGGCCACGACGAAATCGGCCGCATGGCCGAGGCGCTCAGGCTCTTCCGGGATACCGCAGTCGAGGTGGAGGAGAAGAACCTGCGCGAGGTCGCCGAAGCGCGTCAGCGGCTCATTGATGCCATCGAAAGCATCTCCGAGGGATTCGCTCTCTACGACGCGGAGGACCGGCTCGCCCTTAGCAATAGCCGCTACCGCGAACTGCTCTACAGCGACCTTGCGATCGAACTGACGCCCGGCACGGCCTTCGAGTACATCATTCGCCGATCCGCTGAGCGCGGCTATATCAGGGATGCTGAGGGACGGTTAGAGGAATGGGTCGCCGAGCGCCTCTCCCGGCACCGCAACCCTGGCGAACCGTGGCTGCAGCGGCGAGGCGACGGGCGATGGATTATGATTAGCGAGCGGCGGATCACCGGCGGCGGCACAGTCGCGGTCTACTCGGACATCACCGAGCTGAAGCAACGGGAGGAGAACCTCGCCGAGAAATCCGCGGCTCTCGAGGCGCTTTCCAGCAAGCTGGCGAAGTACCTTGCGCCGCAGGTCTACAACTCGATATTCACTGGCCGTCAGGACGTCAGGATCGCCAGCCAGCGGAAGAAGCTGACGATATGCTTCTCGGATATCGCCGGCTTTACCGAGACCACTGACAAAATGGAGTCCGAAGTTCTCACCCAGCTCCTCAATCACTATCTGACGGAAATGTCGAAAATTGCTTCGGATCACGGCGCGACGATCGACAAGTATGTCGGTGACGCGATCCTGATGTTTTTCGGCGATCCGGAGACTCGCGGCGTCAAGGAGGACGCGTTCGCCTGCGTGCAGATGGCTCTCGCCATGCAGAAGCGGATGAGCGAACTTGCCGAAATCTGGCGCGACATTGGAATTGAAACACCGCTGCGCTGCCGCATCGGCATCCACACCGACTACTGCACTGTCGGCAACTTCGGCAGCGAGGACCGGATGGATTACACGATAATCGGCGGCGCTGTGAATCTCGCCTCACGTCTCGAGCAGGAGGCGCAGCCAGGGACGGTGCTCATTTCTTATGAGACGTTTGCGCAAGTGAGGGACATGATCGACTGCGACGAACTGGGGCACATCCACGTCAAGGGGATCGCCTATCCGGTCGCCACCTATCGCGTCATCGATCTGAAGGCCAATCTTGTCGCTGCCCATCGCTCCGTTCGAACCGAACTGCCGCATCTCAGACTAGAAGCTGAGCCCGAGCTGATGTCTGCTGACGAGCGTGACCAAGCCGCCACTGCGCTTCGAGACGCGCTCGATCAACTTTGTCACAAGCCTAGGTAGTAGGGCCCGTACCTGAATTCTCCAGCGCTCACCTCGTCGACCAGCCCACAGCCAGGCATGCCAGTCGGCCACGTGTTCTTTGGGATCGAGACACGACGGCACGATGGGCTTTCCCAGGGCGCTCGACGTGACCTGCACCTATAGGTTGAAAATCCCCGGCACGCTCAGCGTCGAGTTGACCGCCACCTGCGAGGAGCCGACGCTGTGCAACCTCACCCAGCATTCCTATTTCAACCTGGATGACGGCGGCGCTGGCGATATCCTCGACCACCGGCTGATGCTGAACGCCGGCGCCTATCTTCCGGTTGATGGCGACCTGATCCCGACCGGCGTCGCACTCCACAGGCCTCACCGCGTCAGAACCTCACCACTCGCGCACGAGCACGAATGACCAAAGCCCATCTCTCTGCACGCCGAGCAGCGGCCGGTACGCGATCGTGTCCCTCTCGGCGTCGCCCGTGACGGGACCGATGTTGCGGGCTGGACCGATGAAAGCGATCGGGCGATCGCTTTTAGTCTTCACCAAATAGGCGAACGTCTCGTCCTCGGGGTCCGCCGCCCGATCCCCGATGTATGTAGGACCTGAGGAATCGGCTACGGCAACGCCGCAAAGCGCGGTCACGCCGGCCAGCACACCCATCGCCAATGTTAGTTTCGCCATATCATTAACTCCCTTGGTGCTTTGCTAGCTACGGACCGATTTCGTTCAGGTTGGTCCGAGGTGGAGAGCATGGGCGATTTCGCGGCGCCAATCCTGAAGAAGCTCCGAATTGATCCCAAAATTTTTCCGAAGGTCGTATGATAGGCCATGGCGCCTCAGCGCTTCACATTCGGTCCCTTTATGCTCGATGCTGACAGCAGCGCACTATTCGAGCACGGCCTGCCTGTTGCGATTGGAAGCAAACCCCTCGCGCTGCTGCAGGCCTTGGTGGAGGCGCGCGGTCAAGTGGTGCCCAAGGCGGCTTTGATGGACGCTGCCTGGCCAAATACCAACGTGGAAGAAAGCAATCTGACGGTCCAGATCGCCGCCCTTCGCAGGCGGCTGCGGGTCTCGCCCGACGGGGAAGAGTGGATCGCAACTTTTCCGCGGGTGGGCTATCGGTTCGCAGGCTCGCTCACCATCGCTGCGGATCAACCCGAACCATGCCGACACTCTGGTGAACATGGCGGGCTTGAGGGTCCTGCAAGGTCAGCCCCACGATGCCATCGAACTGGCCGAGCATGCTCTCCGCCTCAACCCCTATCCGCCGGGTTGGTACTACTGGGACCTCGGCTTCGCGTACTATGCCGCCGGCCATTATACCCAGGCGGTCAGGGTTCTCCGCAAGGAGGAGGTTGGCCGGCTACCGGCAAAGCGCATCCTTGCAGCGAGCTTGGCGCAGCTCGGTCAGCTCACCGATGCTCACGAGGAAGCCTGTCGGTTCCTTGAGATAAATCCCGGCTTCCTCGCATCTCGTTGGGCAGCTACGCAGCCTTTTAGACGCGAAAAGGACCGGCAGCATTTCGTTGACGGCTATATCAAGGCGGGTTTGCCGCTGTAGGCCTGGCCGTCTGCGATGCTTTCTCCGCGCAGGCTCGGAATTAATCTAGCCGCTCCGCAACCGGTTGTCCCGATCTTCCATCGCCGCGGCCTCCTGCTCTCGCCACGCCTGTCGTCATGGAGATCACTGCCCCCGACAATCACGTTACCCAGGTCGATACCGATGCGCAGCGCGATGCGCGAGACGCGACCTTCGCGGCATCGCTTGCAAAGGTCCGGAGGTGGCGCAACATTCCTGTTCGAAGATTGAACGCATTGACCCATGCGGACCTGGGCGTTCACTGCCCCGGAAAGCGGCCGTGGTGTACCATCGCGATACCCTGAAGCGCGAGCGGAGGAGCGTCGTCGGGCAACGCACGCGATTTAAAAGCGCCAAAGGATCACGCGCTTGGGCGCACCCGCCGCGGCTGTAATCGGCGTTTCCATCGGAATAGCGCCACACTTGTTACTCCCACTGTTTGCTCTCCGGTGCCAAACTATCTCACGCCAACGAGCGATGAGTAGCGAATGGAACCGCGCTTCAGCCATGAGGCGCGGGAATTCGCCCAAATCAGGAGGTATCAAGCCATGACTTCATCAGCCGAGAGCGGACGGAAAAGCGGACAGCCTGCCACGCGCACACCACCGGTGGTGTCGCCTGAGGCGTGGGAGGCGGCTCGCGAGCGGCTGCTCGTGAAGGAAAAGGCCCAGACCCGCGCCCGTGACGCGCTGGCCGCCGAGCGGCGGCGGATGCCGTGGATGGCCGTGGAGAAGACGTATGCGTTTGAGGGGCCTGACGGAAAGGCCAGCCTGCTCGACCTGTTCGACGGCCGGCGTCAGCTGATCGTCTACCGCGCCTTCTTCGAGCCGGGAGTGTTCGGCTGGCCCGACCACGCCTGCCGCGGCTGCTCCCTGGTAGCCGACCAGGTCGCCGACGTCGCCCACCTGAACGCCCGTGACACCACACTTGTGTTCGTCTCGCGTGCGCCTCAGGCTGATATCGCGCGGCTGAAGGCGCGGATGGGCTGGGAGATGCCGTGGTACACGCTCACCGACAGCTTCGACGCCGACTTCGGCGTGGACGAGTGGCACGGCCACAACGTGTTCATCCGCGACGGCGATCGCGTGTTCCGCACCTACTTCATCAACAACCGCGGCGACGAGCAGATGGGGAGCACCTGGAATTATCTCGACATCACCCCGCTTGGCCGGCAGGAGGTCTGGGAGGACTCGCCCGAGGGCTATCCCCAGACCCCGACCTACAAGTGGTGGAACTGGCATGACAGCTACGCCGCGGATCCAGCGGCCGACAAGAAGTGGGCCGAGGTGTCGGACGCCGGAGAGGCGGCGTTCCGGGAGGCGAGCACGAAGCAATGAGCCCGGCCTGGTCCGGTGGAGATCGACGGCGGCGACGGTCGGTCGGCTAAGACAAAGCCGCTGGACTATTGCAGAGGGAGCGCGGGGCGACTTGCAGGAGCGCAGATCGCTCCGCCGCTATTTATGCGGACTTGACGACCGAAAATTGGCGTTTGTAGGTGACTGGTCTCGCCCGGAAACTGGCGGCGGGAGCAGGGCGGCCGACGTGGAAGCCCTGGATTTTATCTATGTCAAATTCGCGTACAATGGCCATCTGCTCGTCGGTTTCGACCCCTTCGACCAGGATTTTATGGCCGCGATTTCGGACCAGGGCAATAATGTCTTGCAGCATCGCCTTGCCCCTCGGGGTGCCGCAGTCATGCAGAAACGAGCGGTCGATCTTCACCGTATCGAAATCGATTAGACGAAGCCATGAGAGGCCGGCGAAGCCCGTCCCGAAGTCATCGAGCCATATCCTGATCCCTAGCAGCTTCAGGTCGCTGATGCAGCGGAGAACGTCGGAGTGCATCTCCATCTCCAGCCCTTCGGTGATTTCGAGGGCCAGCCTGCTGCCGGCTACGCCAGTCTCGCTCAGAATGGCCGCAACAGAGGTTGCGAAGCCGGGCGTCTTGAGCTGAATCGGAGAGACGTTGACGCTGACGACACGGACGTGATCGTCCGCCAGAAGCTCAGTGCACACTGTCCTTATTGCCCAGCGCCCAAGCGCCAGGACCGCGCCAGTTCGTTCCGCGACGGGAATGAACAAGCTCGGCGGAACCGATGTACCGTCCAGCATTTTGAGGCGCATCAGAGCCTCGACGGCTTCAACTCGGCCGGACGTGACATTCTGGATAGGCTGATAGACGAGTGAAACGAGATCCTGGCCGATCGCGATCTTCAGCAAAGCCGCAATATTCTCGCTCTCGTCGCTGCTCTGGGGATCGTTTGGATCGAACAGCCAGGTACAATTTCGACCGCCTGCTTTTGCCAGATAGAGTGCGCGATCGGCCTCATGGATGATTTTTTCCAGCTTGGCGCCAGTCTGCGGCCTGGTGAATGCAGCACCAACGCTCACCGTCACAACCGAGATACCGTCTCTGCGCTGCTCGTGGGGAAGCGCGAGGTTCTCCACCGTGCTTCGAATGGCTTCGGCAATATCTGCGACCTGTTCTCTTTTCTCCATGCGAGCCAGAACAATGAATTCCTCACCGCCATAACGGCCGATTGAGCCATTGTGCTGCTTAATCATTTCGGCAAGGGCATTGGCGACGAGAATCAGGCAGCGGTCGCCTTCTTGATGTCCGTAATAGTCATTGAACCTTTTGAAGAAGTCCACGTCGATGAGGATCGCCACAAAACTGCTGCCAGACCTTTGCCAGTCGCTCCAGTAGTCCCGCAGCTTCTCATCAATCGCCCGCCGATTCTCCAGACCCGTAAGCGGATCGGTTCTCGACAGATTCAACAGCGCCTGTCCGCGCTCGGTGGCTTCCTTGTGCTGGATTTTGGCTTCGAGGGCATTCAGGAAGACGTTGTAGCGCTCCTCGTTCAGCTTCCAGTTAACGTAAGACGTAAATGTGAAGCATGAAATGTAAAAAGTTCCAAAAACCAGTTTGTACATCAATGTGGAAGGCACAAAGTAGTTTACGGCATACAATATTACTAAAATTATTGCAGACGTTACAATAGACAGGCTGAACTTAAACGTGAAGAAGAGATTGGCGCTCATCATGAAGATGGTGCCGAACACCATGTAATAAGAGACGCTTTCCTTGTCTGCACCCATGACCGCTGGGCACAGCCAGCCAACATAGCCAAAGATGATGGCTCCGGCGCAAGTGACGTCAATCCATTCCGTTCCGACGCCCCGGCGAAGTTGTGCCTCCAAGATCAGGAGTGCAGTCACTCCGACCGCGAAGCGTGCCATGATCGTATAGAGTGCCACATCCGGAATCAGCAGCAGATCCGTTGCCGAAAACAGCAGATAGATGGCAACAGCGATCCAAAGCCCTGGCCTGGCGTCCATTCTTCGCTTCGCTTGGCCTTCCTCTCGGTAGAGGTGGCGGAGCTCGTCGGACCGCGGCTCGTAGCGTGGTTCGAACGGTTCCGCATGGGCTATATCGGCCAATGCAGATGACGCGCATTCGTTCGTCACCACAAACCCCATCTGAACGGGACTTTGCATTCCGAACTCATTTCTAGCTTCTGCCCCCAATGCCGGCCGACTCCTCAGGCGCGACAGCGATTGCGGCGCCTCGCAATCAATATGCAGTCGCGCAAATAGGTTTTCGTTAACTCGTATCCGGAATCCCACCCACAAGGCGTCCAAAGAACCAGCATGGTTGGCGGGAAATTAACGACACCGCTAAAATGCCGGGGATGTGGCTTGGCAAAGGTAAAATTTTACGCAATATCTAAATAATATCTAGCTAATTGTAACTATGGGGTTATGTGGTGGCAACCATCCTTGATGGCAAAAGTCTGATCACTGCCGAGATGATCGCCGCCAGTCTCCCTCGAGGAAAGCTCGGGCCCCATAGCGAAGCGTTCGAAACTGCTCGCGTAGAGCTTGCGCTCATTCTCCACACGACACACCAGCAAATCGAGCAACGAAAGGATCCCGCGGAGATCATTCGTCGTCTGATGGCGCATCTCGAAGCAACCCGTTCCAAGGTTCATCCAGACGTTTGGCAAGCATTGATACCGGTGGTGCAGAACCACCCGGTCCTGGAGTACTTTCTTGAGGATCCGCTCACGCGGTGGTCCCATGACAAGCCCAGAGGTTATTCTGGCGACGCGCAGTTGCTCGACTATATCTATTGTGACCCGCACGTGGCCGAGAGCGTGGCAAACGCCTCGGAAATCGGCAAGGCGCTCTATAGCCATACCAAGGATGTCCCATCGTGCATCGCGGCACGGGAACGACGCGATCTTTTAACCCGATATGTCGATGAGATTGCGACCAAGAATGGACCGGAGGCCGAGATCCTGGCGATCGCGGCCGGCCATTTAAGGGAGGCCAATCGCTCGACCGCCTTACGGGAGGGCCGTCTCAAGCGCTGGGTTGCGCTCGATCAGGATCCTCAGAGCGTTGGATTGATCACGCGCGACTTCCAGGGCACCGCGGTAGAGGCGATCGACGGTTCGGTACGAACCATGCTCACGCGGGGCCACAAGCTTGGCAAGTTCGACTTCATCTACGCCTCTGGCCTTTACGACTACCTTGCGCACAACGTCGCCGTGAAGCTCACGAAAACCTGCCTGCAGATGTTGAAGCCGAACGGGACATTCCTCTTCGCGAACTACGCAGAGGGCAACCCTGACGCCGGCTACCGGGAGACGTTCATGAACTGGGTGTTGCTGCTGCGGTCGGAGGCCGATATGTGGAACATCATCAACGCCAGCGTCGACCGCAACACCGTCGAGGCGCAGGTGTTCTTTGGCGAGAACCGCAACGTCCTATATGGCGTCATCGAAAAGCGCGGATAGCGACCGCCTTGGGCTGCAAGGTTGTCGCCCATTGGCGGCAGCCAGTCCGATTGCGTTTTGACCCTAAAGCGCGTCGCGTTTGAATGGATTCATGCAACGCGCCTTAAGCTCTTGTTTTATGCATGTCGTCATCGCAAAACCGCTGCGCACTTTTGCGCGACATGCATTAATCTTCGAACGCCGCCCTTAACGTTTCGAATGGCGCCAGCGCGCCGCGCACCTGCACGACGGCCGCGGCGACGCGATGCGCGCGCAGCACGGCCTCAGTCGGAGCGTGCCCGGCGAGCCGGGCGGCGAGATAGGCGCCATTGAAGGAATCGCCAGCGCCGGTCGTGTCGACGGGGACGGCGACATGCACGGCCGGAACGGGTTGCAGGGTTCCGTTTGCGGCGATCAGCGCCGGCTCCTCGCCGTTCTTGACGACGACTTCGCCGACCAGCTTTCGCAGCCGTTCCGCGGTTGCCTGCGGCGCCGCGTCGCCGAACAGCATCTGCTCGTCGGGAAAGGTCGGTAGCGCTAGGTCGGTGACTGCGAGCGCATCGAGTATCGCGGCCTGCGCTTCCTCGCGCCGGCGCCATAACCGCGGCCGGTAGTTGGGATCGAAGGCGACAAGCGAGCCGGCGGCGCGTGCCTTGGCCACCGCTGCCAGCAATGTCTTGCGCGCAGCGCCATCCAGAATTGCCAAAGTGATTCCGGAAAAGTAAACAAGCGCCTGATTTTCAAGGCTTTTCGCCAAAGCAGCCAGGTCGGAGGCAAGCTGCCTTGCAGCCGCATCGCCGCGCCAGTAGGTGAAGGAGCGTTCGGCTCCGGTCAGCGTGATCGCATAGAGGCCGGGCCGGGCGCCTGATATGATCGGGCTGGCGCCGACGCCGATGCCGTTTTGCGCGAAGAAACCGATCTGGTCGCGCGAGAACGGGTCGTCGCCGAAGGCCGACACATAGGTCGCCGGCCGATCGCCGCTCAGCGCATGCAGCGCCCACAGCGTATTGAACGTGTCGCCGGCAAAACCCATGCGCCAGTTCGGCCCCGCCTGGCCTGAAAGTTCGAGCATGCATTCACCGATCGAGGCGACGCCGTTTCCTGTCATGAATCTCTCTCCTGGTCATGTCGCCCAAACCTTGCGCAGCGGTTTTGGGATAACGACATGCACAAAACCAAGACCCGGTGCTGTAGCTTTTTGCGAGCGGCAGCGCCATGCTTGGCCATGGCGGATTTTGCGCCAACGGCGTTTTCTCACGCGGAAGGCGGGACGCAATCTGCCCAGCGAGACGTTATCTCCGGAAGAGGAAACGGTTTGGCATCGTTATGGCGTTATGTTCTGGCAGGTCTTGGTCTGGCTGCCTTGCTGGCCGGCATTCTCGCTGCCGTCTATCTGACCGCGCCTCGGCTTGCGAGCCCCGAAGTCGCCCGCTCGAAGAAGACGACGAACGGGCTGTTTGTGGCCAGTTTCGAGCCGGAGCGGGGTGTCATCAGGCAAGGCGAGCTGCAATCCTGGCTGCTGACCCTGAAGACAGGTGCGGGAACCCCGGTGGAGGGCGCCGGGATCACGATTTCCGGGGGCATGCCGCGGCACAGGCACGGTCTACCGACCAGCCCGCAGGCGACCGACTATCTGGGCGACGGCTGCTATCGCATCGATGGGGTGAAATTCACGATGAGCGGATTGTGGCAATTGCATTTCGCCATTTCCGCGGCGGCCGGATCCGATACGGTGGTCTTCAATGTGTTGCTCTGAGCGCTGGAGCAAGATGAACCGCTTTTCGCGTCTTTTCGGGCTGCTGGCGATGGGCGTGCTTGCCGGCTGCGGCAAGCCGGAGTTTTCCGATGCCGAAAAGAAGACCATCGCCTCACTGGCTCTGTCGGCGCTACCGCCGCCGAAAACCGACACCACCAACCGCTTCGCCGACGTGCCGGCCGCCGCCGGCCTCGGCGCGACGCTGTTTTTCGACGTCGGGATGAGCGGCGACGGCAAGGTTTCCTGCTCGACCTGCCACAAGATCGACCGGCAATTCCAGGACGACCTGCCGCAAGCGGTCGGCGTCGGCCGCACCAACCGGCGCACCATGCCGCTGGCCGGCGTCGCGCATGACCCATTCTTCTTCTGGGACGGGCGGCGCGACAGCCTTTGGTCGCAAGCGCTGGCGCCGCTGGAGAATCCGCTGGAGCAGGCCGGCAATCGCGCCGCCTACGCGCATTATATCAAGGCGCGATTCGGCGAGCGTTATGAGCGCATCTTCGGGCCGCTGCCCGACCTTTCGACTGTGCCGGCCAATGCCAGCCCGCTCGGCAGCGATGCCGAGAAGGCGGCGTGGAGCACGATGACCAAAGCTCAGGCCGAGGGCGTCAATCGCGTCTTCGCCAATATCGGCAAGGCGATCGCCGCCTTCGAGCGGTCGATAGCGCCGCCGCAGACGCGCTTCGACCGGTTCGCTGCCGCCCTGGCTACCGGTATACAGTTGCCGCAAGGCGACGTTGCTTTTTCGCCCGAGGAAATCCTCGGGCTAAAGCTGTTCATCGGCAAGGCCAATTGCGTGACGTGCCACACCGGGGCGCGTTTCACCGACGGCAGCTTTCACAACACCGGCGTGCCGCCGGTTGCAAATCTGCCTGCGGATCGCGGCCGCATAGATGCGGTGGCGCAGGTCGAGGCCGACCCGTTCAACTGTTTCGGCGCGTTTCGCGATGGCGACGCCAGCGCCTGCGGCGAGCTGCGCTTCATGGTCAAGGCCGGACCGGAACTCGCCCGCGCCTACAAGACGCCGTCGCTGCGCGGTGCCGCCACCCGTCCCCCCTACATGCATGCCGGGCAGTTCTCGTCGCTCGAAGAAGTGGTGGCGCATTATTCGACAGCGCCGGCGAGTGTCGAGGGCATATCCGAGATCCATCCGCTGCAGCTTTCCGACCGCGAGCGCGCCGCGCTGGTGGCGTTTTTGAAGACATTGGCGGAGTGAAGGACTCGGAATAAAGGCCGGTCGGTAGCGATCCTTCGCGCCCCCTCTGTCCTGCCGGACGTCCCCCCACGAGGGCCCCACGCGGGGGAGATTGGCTGTCCCCTCGGCTTTCGCCAATTTTCAACGTTGAAGAAAAGGCCGCTGTCGTCGAAGCCGTCGTTCTGGGAGATGTCCGGCAGGACAAAGGGGGCGCTGTCCCGCCGACGTTCACCGCAGCAGCGCTCTACTACCGATCCTTGACCGTCTCCATCGCCACAAAGGTCGAAGTCTGGGCGACGTGGGGCAGGGCGGAGATGCGCTCGCCGAGCACGCGGCGATAGGTGGCGATGTCGGTGGTGCGGACTTTCAGGAGGTAATCGAAGCTCGACGCCATCATGTGGCATTGCTCGATCTCCGGCACCGCCTGCACGGCGCGGTTGAAGGCGTCGAGCGCGGCCGAGCGGGTGTCGGACAATTTCACCTGGACGAAGGCGACATGGCCTTCGCCCATGCGCTCACGGGCGATGATCGCCTGGTAGCCGCGGATGATGCCGTCCTTCTCCAGCCGCTTGACCCGCGCCTGCACCGGCGTCTTCGACAGGCCGACCTTGACCGCGAGTTCCGACATGGAAAGCCGGCCATTGCTGCCCAGCGCCGACAGGATGTTCCTGTCGATGCGGTCTAATTGGTCTTCTGTCATCGAATTTTTGGTCAAATTGGAGAAAATCAGGCCACACGATAATCCAATCGGCCTCTCCTGTCGATTTCTTTGGACCGATCGAAACCAAGCTTTGTGTTAGCTTGCGCCATTCGGTCCGGTGACCGCCGGACCGCTCCCTGATGCTTGCTCTCTAGGACCGTCATGCCAGCGCTCGATGCCATCCGCCAGCAGATCCGTGCCAATTACTTGCCCGATGAAGACGAGGCCGTGAAGCGGCTGGCCGAGGCGACAGGGCTTTCGACGAAAGAGCGGAAGGCAATCTCGGCCCGCGCCGCCGACCTGGTGCGGGCGGTGCGCGGCTCGTCCGATCCGCGGCTGATGGAAGTCTTTCTGTCCGCTTATGGCCTTTCCACCAAGGAGGGCGTCGCGCTGATGTGCCTGGCCGAAGCGCTGCTGCGGGTGCCCGACACCGAAACGATGGACGACCTCATCGCCGACAAGATCGCGCCGCACGACTGGTCGGCGCATTCAGGGGGCTCGAGCTCGATCTTCGTCAATGCGTCGACCTGGGCGCTGATGCTGACCGGCCGGGTGCTTGACGAGGGCGAGGGCGGCATCGAAGGGACGCTGCGCGCCATGGTGCGCCGGCTGGGCGAGCCGGTCATCCGCAAGGCGGTCGCCGCCGCCATGCGCGAGATGGGCGAGCAGTTCGTGCTCGGCCGCACGATTGCCGAGGCCGTCAAGCGCGGCCGGCCGATGACCCAGAAAGGCTATTTCTATTCCTTCGATATGCTGGGCGAAGCGGCCCGCACCGAGGCGGACGCGTTGCGCTATCTCAAGGCCTATGCCGACGCCATCTCATCGCTCGATGCCGGCGCCAATGGTCCCGACATCCGCCAGAACCACGGCATCTCGGTCAAGCTCTCGGCGCTGCACCCGCGCTATGAAGTGACGCAAAAGGAAAAGATGCTGCCTGTGATGGCCGAGCGGCTTTTGTCGCTGGCGCTGGCGGCGCGCCATTCGCGCATGGGCCTCAACATCGACGCCGAGGAGGCCGACCGCCTCGACCTGTCGCTCGAAATCATCGAGCGGGTGCTGGCCGAGCCGGAGCTTGCCGGCTGGAACGGTTTTGGCGTCGTCGTCCAGGCCTATGGTCCGCGCGCCGCCTTCGTCATCGATTGGCTCTATGCGCTGGCGAAGAAGTACGACCGCACCATCATGGTGCGGCTGGTCAAGGGCGCCTATTGGGACACCGAGATCAAGCGGGCGCAGACGCTCGGGCTCGACGGATATCCGGTCTTCACCCGCAAGGCCAACACCGACGTTTCCTACCTCGCCTGCGCGAAGAAGCTGCTGTCGATGACCGACCGCATCTATCCGCAATTCGCCACCCACAACGCCCACACCGTCGCCGCCATCCTGTCGATGGCTGGGGATCGTGACTCATTCGAGTTCCAGCGCCTGCACGGCATGGGCGAGGCGTTACATGAGACGGTGCGGCGGGCCGAGGGTACGAGCTGCCGCATCTATGCGCCGGTCGGCGCGCATTCCGACCTGCTTGCCTATCTGGTCCGCCGGCTGCTCGAAAACGGCGCAAACTCCTCCTTCGTCCACCAGCTCACCGACGAGGAGGTCGAGCCGGAGGATATCGCTCGAGATCCACTCGAAACCGTCGAGAAACAGGGTCCGGCCAGCAATCCGGCGATCCCCAGCCCGTCGGCGATCTTCGGTGCTGGCCGCCGCAATTCGAAGGGGTTCGACATCACCGATCCGGTGATGCTGGCCGCGATCGACAAGGCGAAGGCCGAGTTTGCTGGGCCGGACCGCTGGCACGCCAAGCCGATCACCCGGGCCGCCGGCTACGGCAAGCAGCGTCCGGTGGTCAATCCGGCAAAGCCGGACGAAGTGGTCGGCACGGTCAGCGAGGCCACCGCCAAGCAGGTCGCGACCGCCGTGCGCATCGCGGTGGAGGCGCAGCCGGCATGGGCGAGGCGCGCCGTCGCCGAGCGTGCCACCATGCTCAACCGCGCCGCCGACCTCTATGAGGCCAATGCCGTCGAATTCTTCGCGCTCGCCGCCCGCGAGGCCGGCAAATCACTGGCCGACGGCGTCGCCGAAGTGCGCGAGGCGGTCGATTTCCTGCGCTATTACGCAACCGAGGCGGCCAATGCCGAACCTGGAACCGAGGCGCGCGGCGTGATCGCGTGTATCTCGCCATGGAATTTTCCGCTCGCCATCTTCACCGGCCAGATTGCGGCAGCTCTCGTCACCGGCAATTCGGTCATCGCCAAGCCGGCCGAGCAGACGCCGCTGATCGCCTTCCGCGCCGTCGAATTGCTGCGCGAAGCCGGCGTGCCGGAAGACGTCATCCAGCTTCTGCCCGGCGATGGCCCCTCGGTCGGCGGCCCACTGACATCAGATCCGCGCATTGCCGGCGTCTGCTTCACCGGCTCGACCGAGGTCGCCAAGCTGATCGAAAAGCAGTTGGCCGAGACCGCCGCGCCCGACGCCATGCTGATCGCCGAGACCGGCGGGTTGAATGCCATGATCGTCGATTCCACCGCGCTTCCCGAACAAGCAGTACGCGACATCCTAGCCTCGGCCTTCCAGAGTGCCGGCCAGCGCTGCTCGGCGCTGCGCGTGCTCTATGTGCAGAAGGACGTCGAGAAGAAGATGCTGGAGATGCTGAAGGGCGCGATGGAAACGCTCAGCCTCGGCGATCCCTGGTGGATTTCGACCGATGTCGGCCCGGTCATCGACGAGGAGGCACAAAAATCGATCCGCGACTATTGCACTGACATGGGCCTGCAGGGCCGGCTGATCGCCAAGCTCGAAGCGCCGAAGGATGGCCGCTTCGTCGCGCCGCATGTCTTTCGGGTCAAGGGCATCGAGGACATCGAGCGCGAGGTGTTCGGACCGGTGCTGCACGTCGCCACTTTCGACGCCGACGATATCGACGGGGTCATCGCCGCGATCAACCGCAAGGGTTATGGCCTGACTTTCGGCCTGCACACCCGCATCGAAGGCCGCGCCCAGCATTTCGTCGACGGCATCCATGCCGGCAACATCTATGTCAACCGCAACCAGATCGGCGCCGTGGTCGGGTCGCAGCCGTTCGGCGGCGAAGGGCTTTCCGGTACCGGGCCGAAGGCCGGCGGACCGCAATATCTCAGGCGGTTCCGCAAGGGGCCGGAGGCGGGCACGCCTATTCTTGACGGCCGCAAGGTGACGGCGACCGAACTCGCCGACAATCTGCCGGACCCGGCGCTGGGCGGCTGGTCGACGCGGGCGGACCGGGTGGCGGTGCTGAGGAAGCATTTGCGCGGCAAGGGTGCTGCGGCCATCGGTGCCGCCGCCGGCATCGATTTCGGCCAGGTCGATCTGCCGGGCCCGACCGGCGAGGCCAACACGCTGTCGCTGTCGCCGCGCGGCCGTGTGCTCTGTCTGGGACCGGACGCCGACACGCTGCTTGCCCAGACCATCCAGGCGCTGGCGGCCGGCAATGCGGTGCTGGCCGTCGCGCCCGGTGCGCCGGCGGCACTGTCGCCGCTGACCGGCAAGGGCCTGCCGATGGCGGCCATCGACGGCCGGCCCGACCCGGTCGAGGCACGCGCGCTGCGTGTAGACCTCGTCGCCTTTTCCGGCACGCCCGAGGCCGCGCGTATCGTGCGCAAGGTGATCGCCGACCGCGCCGGCCCGATCGTGCCGCTGGTCAGCGAAGTGCTCAACCCGGCGGCCTATGCGCATGAGCGCGCCGTCTGCGTCGACACTACGGCTGCTGGTGGCAATGCCAGCCTGCTGGCCGCGGCTTAAGGCGGCTGCTTCTATCTGTTAGGCGAGGTCACCTCACGCGCCCTCGACGACCGAAAAGCCCTCGAACTGCGGATGACCGAGATAGTGCACCTTGCTGGAGCCGCCGTTGCGGTGCGCGGCGCGGAAATTCTCGGATTTGGTCCAGGCGACGAAATCCTCATGGCTCGCCCACACGGTGTGCGAGGCAAACAGCGTGTAGCCTTCGGCCTCGTTGACCGGACCGCGCAGCAGATGAAATTCCTTGAAACCTTTCATCTCCGAAAGGCTCGAATCACGGTTTTTCCAGACGTCCTCAAAAGCGTCCTCAGAGCCGTTTTGTATCTTGAAGCGGTTCATGGCGATGTACATTGGTGGTTCCTTTCGAGATTGGCGAACTGTGGCGGAAGCTGGAAACGACGAGGCAAAGATTCTCAAAACGGACCGATCTCGCCTGTAAACACCAGATTGTTGCCGACTTTTGTCGGGATGGGAGGGAAGGGGGCTGCCTTCCGCACGATGCCGAGCACGACCTGATCGAAGTCTGACGATCCGGAGCTTTGCAGAATGCGCAGTTCATTGATGCCGCCACGATTGCCAATGACGAATGTGACTACAGCATTGTTGCGCGCGGTTGCTTGCACCGACGGCGGGACGCCGCGATTGACGCGGCTGAGCTTTCTTAAGACGTCGCTGCGGTAGCTGGATTCCGCTGCGGTGCCTGCTTCATTTTGTTTCTTGCCCTTACTCGCCGCCTGAGCAGAGCGGTCCTGGCCATCTGCCGTCCCACGCTTCTCATCAGCTTCGCTTGCTCTTGAAGGGGGACTTGGTCTAGCGGTGGGGATCGGCGGCTGCCCGGCAAACGCAGCAGGCGCCTCGGTGCTTTCTGTCTGAACAGTCGGCTGTGCTGGCGTCTTCGGGACCACGCTCTGGTCATCGGCCGCCCCAGACACCAATATGTCTGGCATGGCTGCCGACTGTTTGACAGCTTCCGGCAGAGGCTCAAGGGGCTGCTTCGTTGCTTCCGTGGTGGGCTGGGGAGGCTTTGTTGGCGGCACTGGTTTTTCGGCTTTTGCCGCCGCTGGTTTGGTCGGCTGCGGGTTCGGCACCAATGTGACCTTCATTGCCGGCGCTTCCCGATCCAGCGCGCTGCCGACCACGTTGGCGCCCGACTGATCGCTGCCCTCCGACTGAGTGGCATGCTGGAAGTCAAATGTTCCGGCAGGCGTAATCAGAAAAACCGCCGCGACCGCCGCATGTGCCAGGCAGGAGACGATGATCGCCGCGGTGTATACTCGCCCTGTTGGGCGCGCCTGTGCGAGCGGCTCGACCGGCTTCACGCCAATTTCGGCGCCGGTGTCTTGGCTGGTGTTTGGGCCGGTGCTTGGGCCGGTGCCTGGGCCGGTAGCTGAGATGGAGCTGGTTTCCTGCATGTCGCGGAACGGAAACTGCAGCGACCCTCTTGTCAAATTAAGATCATTTGCCCCCAGCGGCAAGAGGCCGGCCAGCGATCTTGCAAGGGTGTTTCGGGCGAGTGCGGGCTCCAGTCCCACTGTCTTCTCAGACCCCGAAGGCGATGCCGGTCTTGGTCTCTGTCTTCAGTCCACGCATGCAAGCGCCCGGCTCGATGCCGGTGCCCGCACATTCGGTCGAGCTGTTGATCAGCACACGGCTGACCTTGGCGCAATCGGCGCCGGCAAGATCGAAACGCGTCACCTTGGTCTTGCCCGCCGGCAGGTCCTTGAAGTCGAGCACGGTCAGCCGGTCGACGACGCCGGCCTCGTTGAACAGCGCGATCTCGAACGCTGCTTTCGAGAGGTCGGCGCCGAGAGTGTTGTTGACCACGAACGTCAAACGGCAGCCCTTTTCGGAGGCCTGCGCACCATTGAGCTCAAGCGTGAGAGCAGGGACCGGCGCGGACTCTTGCGCCCACGCCGGACCCATCACAAGCGGCATCGCCAGCACCGAGGTCAGCAGGCGAAGCGATGCCGTCAAGCTTATCATTGTCGTCAGCCTCCAAATCGCATTGTCGCCGCCAGCTTGAGCGTGACGCCGGGCTCGTAAATTACACTCGTGGCCGATGCATTCAACGGGTTGGTGTATTTGACGTCGAACAAATTGTCGGCGCGGAAGTCGACCTTGAAATTGTCGGTCGCCTGGTAGCTGGCGAAGGCATTGACCAGCGTGTAGTCCTTGGCCACTGGGTTGCCCTTCGGCTTGCCATTGTACTGCACCTCGCCGCCGACGGTTAGCTTGTCCTCCAGAAAGCGGAAGCCGAGCTGCGCGGTGACTTGGGAAGACGGGACGGTGACGAGGTCTGCCCGCTCGCCGTCATAAGAGATGGTGTGGCCATCGATGATCGACGCCGAAATCCCGGCGAAACCCCAGCTGGCGTCGTAGACGCCTTCCATTTCAAAGCCGCGGATCTTGGCTTCTGCAAAGTTCTGGTACTGGAAGCAGATCGGGATGCCGGGGCCGAATGGGCAGCCGCTGGTCGGGTCGAATGCCGACAGGGTGACGCCGTCGATGTAGTCTTCGACATCGTTGTTGAAGTAGGCCGCCTTGAAACGAAACGCATCGCCGGCTTCGAGAATGTCGTCCAGCTTGTGGTTGACACCGAATTCGACGGTCTTGCCGATTTCAGGTTTCAGATCGGGATTGGGGAGAAACGGAAAGCTGACGCCTGCCGGATGATTGCCACTGATGAGGGTTTCCGACAGCGACGGAGAGCGATATCCCTCCGCGTAGGTGCCGTAGAATTGCAGCCCCGAAAGGCTGGCGGTTTCGAACGGCGAGACGCCGACGGTGATGCGCGGCGACAGCCGGTCGCCGGAAGTTTCGCCGACATCGCTTTCGAGCTTGTAGCTGTCGTAACGCAGCCCGGCGATGACTTCGAGCCAGTCCAAGGTGAGCTTGTCCTGGATGTAGGCGCCGGAAACGTTTCGCTTGCCCGAAGGGGTGTAGAAACTGGCGCCGCCTGCGGCGCCACCCGTCTCGACGTCGTCGCCAACCCAGTCGCCACCGTAGGT
Organism: Mesorhizobium wenxiniae; assembly: GCF_002284535.1. GTDB lineage: Bacteria > Pseudomonadota > Alphaproteobacteria > Rhizobiales > Rhizobiaceae > Mesorhizobium > Mesorhizobium wenxiniae. The sequence goes on from NZ_NPKH01000041.1 coordinate 116,208, forward strand.
CAGCTCGTGCGCAATGCCGGCGGTCTCGAAACGCGAGGTGTTCCAGATGTCGATACCCGAAGTGCCGATATCGAAAGTCGACATCGAACCCACCGGCAGGACGATGGGAAGACCGGTGACCGGATCAAACCGGTTTTGCGGAACGAGGCTTGTCATCTCCAGCTTGGTCTTATTGGAGGAAGCGTTGACGTGAAGATCGAGCCAGCTCTTGTCCTCATCGGTGATGTTGTAGCGCGCCGTGAAAGTATTCGCCTCCAGGTCGACGTCATTCACCGGCGTGCCGCCGCTGACCTCGTTCCAGCCGTCGCTCGTGCCATTCCAGCCCAGTTTTAGTTCGCTGTTTTCACTAGGGCGGATGGTCGTCTTGAGAAGACCGCTTAAAACGTCGAAGCCGGTGCCGTTCACTGTATCGCCGCCGCCATCCTTGTAGTCGTCATAGTCGCGATAGACGATGTTGCCGAGGACATCCCAGTTTTCGTTGAAACGGTAGGCGCCGGCGGCGCTGGTCGTCCAGCCTTCGCCGTTGCTCTCGTAGCGCCCGGTCGCGGACGCGGCCCATGTCTCGCCGTCGCGAAGATAATCTTCCGCGTCCTTGGTCTCAAACAAGGCGACGCCGCCGATGGCGCCCGAGCCGTAGGTGTTGGCGACCGGGCCGCGGATCACGTCGACGGATTTGATGAGCTCGGGGTCGATGTAGAAGGTCGATTGCGTGCCGTGGTCGGAGCGCTGGAAATTCTGCCGCGCACCGTCGACGATCACCGCGACGCGGCCGAAATCCTGCAAGCCACGGATATTGATGCTGGAGCTGACGCGCCTTGCGTCTGCCTGGACCGCTACACCCGGCACACCCAACAGCATTTCGTTTGGCGTAGTCGCCATGCGGCGTTCCAATTGCTCCTGATCGACATGGCTGACCGAAGCCAGGGAATCGATCGCCGTCTCGCCGGTGCGGCTGATGACCAGGATCTGGTCGAGCAGCGTTGCGCCTCCCGGGGCAGCCTCTTCAGGCGTCTGCGCTTGTTCGGCCTGCTGCTGGTCTGCTGTCGGTTGGGCGGCCTGTTGAGCGTTTGCCGATGGCGTGAGCAGAGCGACCGCCGCAGCACCCGCCAGCAATGCCGCCATGCCCTTTGCCATTGATCGATGCGCCGGATTTCGATGCGCCCTACCTGGGCTGCCATTCGCCAGACCCAGCCGTCCCCAATTCGCCAACCCCATGCCCCAACTCCAAAATTCCAGATCCGATGCTGGCTGGCGTGGCGCTTGCTGGCATTTTTCATCGTGTCCGGCGTCTTAAATCTTGACTAACTTAGTCCGGTATTGCACTGACTAATAAACATGATTATCCAAGTCAAGAAATGAATCGGCATATCACGCAAGCGTCGAGCCAGCCGACCAAGCCCGGCCCAGGAAAGGGATCGAACCAGATGAACACGCACAATCCCAATGACTTTCGCTATCGCGTCCGCCGTTCCGACGACAATTCGGCTCGTTTCGATCGGGTCCCGCTGACCGTGAGGACCCTGTCCAGCAACACACTGTTCCAGGGCGAGCACGAGATCGGCATCGAGCACCATGGTGCGCTCTATCGGTTGAAGATTACCCGCCAGGGCAAGCTGATCCTCAACAAGTAGCTGCAAGGCGAGTGGCTGTAAGGCGAGTGAGTGTTAAGACAAGCAGGTATTTAAGACATGGACCAGCGCGTAAAACCCGCTCCGCACGAGATCCGGCGGGCGCGGGCAGACAATCCGAAGACGCGCGAGCGCGATCTCGCCGCCCAGCTTGGCATTTCGGAAGCCGAACTGGTCGCTGCGCATTGCGGCGACGGAGTCGTCCGCGTCGAGCCGCGCGTCAACGACCTTCTGACCGGCCTCGAAGCCGTCGGCGAGGTTATGGCGCTGACCCGTAACGAAAGCGCGGTGCACGAGAAGATCGGCGTCTACGACAAGGTCGTTACCGGCAACCACAATGCCATGGTGCTTGGCGAAAATATCGATCTGCGCATCTTCCCGAAAGTCTGGGCGCACGGCTTTGCCGTCGAAAAACGCGACGGCGGCGATATCAGGCGCAGCCTGCAGTTCTTCGATGCGGCAGGCGAGGCGGTGCACAAGGTGCATCTGCGGCCCGCGTCCAACCTCTATGCGTATCAGAAGCTGGTGGCCGAATTCGAATCGCCGAACCAGGAGTCAATGGTTGCGATTTCAGAGGGGGTCGCGATTTCAGAAGGGGCGATTTCAGAAGGCGGGCTCGAGAGCGAGGCCGGGCCTTCCGACGCTCCCGCTGATGTCGACGATCTGCGCGACCGCTGGAGCCGCCTGACGGACGTGCATCAGTTCTTCGGCATGCTGAAGACGCTGAAGCTCGACCGCCGCCAGGCGATGCGCATGGTCGGCCAGGATTACGCCTGGCTGCTCGACAACGATGCCGTTAGCGCGATGTTCCATCATGCCGCCGAGGGCGAGATGCCGATCATGTGCTTTGTCGGCAATCGCGGCTGCATCCAGATCCATTCGGGCCCGATCAAGTCGATCAAGCCGATGGGGCCTTGGATCAACGTGCTGGACGAAACCTTCCACCTGCATCTGCGAACCGACCACATCCATGAGGTCTGGGCCGTGCGCAAACCGACCAAGGACGGCCATGTCACGTCTCTCGAAGCCTATGGCGCCGACGGCAAGATGATCATCCAGTTCTTCGGCAAGCGCCATGAAGGTGAAAGCGAGCGCGAGGACTGGCGGTTTCTGGCAGAGAACCTGCCGCGCATTCCAAGCCCGACCGCAGCCTGAGGACGACGACAATGGCTCCTTTGCTTAAACGGGCGCGCGTTTTCAGAATGGCGCTTGGGGCCGCGATCGGCCTTGCCCTGGCCTTTGCCGCATTGCTGCCGGTCCGTGCCGCAGAAGGCCCGGAGGTCTTTGCGGACCCGTCGAAGATAGCGGCCATCGGCGGTTCGATCACCGAGATCGTCTTTGCGCTCGGCGAGCAGGATCGGCTGGTCGCTCGCGATTCGACCAGCCGTTATCCCGAGGCGGCGCTCAAGCTGCCTGACGTCGGTTACATGCGCCAACTGTCGCCGGAAGGTGTCCTGTCGGTCAATCCGTCGGGCATCCTGGCGCTGCACGGCAGTGGGCCTAAGCAAGCTATCGACGTGCTGAAGAAAACGAGCATTCCGTTCATCGAGGTGCCCGAGCGCTACGACCATGAAGGCATTCTCGAAAAGATCCGCATCGTCGGTAAGGCGCTTGGCGTAGACGCCAAGGCCGATGCGCTGGCAGCCGAGATCGATGCCAAGTTGAAGGCCGCCGAAAAGCAGACCGCTTCGATCAAGGACCGCACGCGCGTCCTGTTCGTGCTGTCGATGCAGGGCGGCAAGATTCTCGCTTCCGGCAGCGACACTGCCGCCGACGGCATCATCAAGCTTTCCGGCGGTGTCAACGCGGTTGACGGCTTCTCCGGCTACAAGCAATTGTCCGACGAGGCTGTTATCACCGCCAGGCCCGACGTGATCCTGATGATGAACAATGCCGGTGCTGCCGCATCGGATGACGAATTGTTCGCGAACCCGTCCATCCTGTCGACACCGGCGGGTGCCGCGCGCAAGGTGGTCCGCATGGATGGCGGCTATCTGCTCGGCTTCGGGCCGCGCACGGCCGACGTCATCCACGACCTTGCCGCCTCGCTTTATGGCGGGCAGGCCGAGGACTGAGCGGGCACCCGATGGTGGATCAATCGATCGCTGGTGCGGGCACTATGGCGACAGCATCCGACGGCGACCGTTCGGGGCGCGCGCGCATCGTCATCCTGCTTTTGTGCCTGGGGCTTGCCATTGCCGTGATGCTGTCGCTGACCTCAGGCGCATCCGATGCCTCGGCCGTCAGCGTCGTCGGCGACTGGCTGGTGGGTGCAGCGCCCGGCAATGCGGCGCTGAGCGCCCGCGACCGCCTGATCGTCTACGACATCCGCCTGCCGCGCGTCATCCTCGGTGTGCTGATCGGCGCCGCACTTGCCGTCTCCGGCGCGGTCATGCAAGGGCTGTTCCGCAATCCGCTGGCAGACCCCGGTCTCATCGGCGTTTCGGCTGGATCGAGCCTCGGCGCGGTGGCCGTTATCGTGCTTGGCGCCACGGCGCTGGCACCGATGACCTCGGTGCTGGGCACACTCGCCCTGCCGCTGGCGGCGTTCTGCGGCGGGCTCGCGACGACATTGGTGCTTTATCAGGTCGCCACCCGGCACGGCCAAACCTCGGTCGCCACCATGCTGCTCGCCGGCATTGCGCTGGCGGCCCTTGCCATGGCGCTGACCGGTATCCTGATCTTCATGGCCGACGACCGGCAGTTGCGCGACTTGACCTTCTGGCAGCTTGGCTCGCTCGCCGGCGCGACCTGGCAGAAGATCGGCTCCGTCGGACCGATCATAGTGCTGGCGCTGGCGGCGATGCCGTTTCTGGCGCGCGGCCTCAACGCGCTGGCGCTGGGCGAAGCCACCGCCGGCCATCTCGGCATCCCGGTGCAGCGGCTGAAATACACCGCCATCATCGGCGTTTCGGCCGCAGTTGGGGCATCTGTCGCCGTCAGCGGCGGCATCGGATTTGTCGGCATCGTCGTGCCGCATTTGCTGCGCCTGGCTATCGGCCCGGACAATCGTTATTTGCTGCCGGCGTCGGCCCTGCTCGGCGCTTGCCTGCTGCTTCTGGCCGACGCCGTCGCCCGCACCATCGTGGCGCCGGCCGAGCTGCCGATCGGCATCGTCACCGCGATCGCCGGCGCTCCGTTCTTCCTCTGGATCCTGCTGCGCAAGCGTGGGGTCGTCGACCTGTGAGAGACCGTTTGGAAACTCTACTCTGTCGGCCATCTGATGGCGTTTTCTGCGCTTCCGGTGCTCACGGACCAGCGCATGACCCCGGAAACCGATTTCGGTTTCCGGAAAGGATCATGCGCAAATGCAAAGTGTTAGAGCGTCCTTTGCGCGTCCAATTGGACGCGCAGCGCTCTAATGTCCGCTGCGCTCCGGTTCTCGGAACCACCACCATATGACTCCCCAGAGCGAATTTCGAAACGGTCTGTGAGAGGGGTTTGCATGATCGAAGCACGGGATGTCTCGGTGGCGATCGGCGGCAAGCGGATCGTCGCCAATGTCGATTTCGACATGCGGCCCGGCGAAATCGCGGCCATCGTCGGCCCCAACGGTTCCGGCAAGACGACCTTACTGAGGGCATTGTCCGGCGATCTTGCCTATTCGGGAGAGGTCACCATCAACGGCCGCGACCTGTCGGTGATGAAGCCGGTCGAGGCAGCGACGATGCGCGCCGTGCTGCCTCAGGCGACGACGCTGTCCTTTCCGTTCACTGTGCGCGAGATCGTCAGGCTCGGCCTGCTCGGCGGGTGCTCGGGCGCGCTGCCGGGCGAGGCCCAGCGCCTGCCCGAACGGGCGCTGGCGCGCGTCGATCTCGACGGCTTTGCCGGCCGGTTCTACCAGGAGCTTTCGGGCGGCGAGCAGCAGCGCGTGCAGTTGGCCCGTGTGCTCTGCCAGGTCTGGGCGCCGGTCCTCGACGGCAAACCGCGCTATCTCTTCCTCGACGAGCCGGTTTCCAGCCTCGACATCAAGCACCAATTGATCATCATGAACATCGCCCGCGAATTCGCCACAAGGGGCGGCGGCGTGGTCGCCATCCTGCACGACCTCAATTTGACGGCCATGTATGCCGACCGGATTCTCGTCATGCATCGCGGCAGGCTTGCCGCCACCGGCTCACCGCAGGACGTGCTGAGCGACGATCTGATCGAAAGAGTGTTCGATTGCCGGCTGAGGGTCGGCATGCTGCCGGCCGGAGACATGCCGTTCGTCCTGCCGCAGTCCGCGGCGTAAGGCTGGTCGCCGGCCTGCAAATGCGGTTTTCCGCGCGTTCGGTGCCTTGCATTTGCCAACGTCCGCGCTGCCCCTCCTCGCCTTGCCGGGCACTTCTCCCCGTATAGTGACGGTGGCCGCAAAGCCGGCTCTCTTTTGCAACGCTGGCGATTGGCGAAATCATGACGGGAGCGTCCCTCTCCCCGTCACTATACGGGGAGAGGATGCCGACAGGCAGGTGAGGGACAGCGCAAGCGCTCGGAAAGAGGGGGCGAATTCAACCTGAAGTGATCCCTTGGTTGCGGCGATCGAAAATCAGGCGGCCGGCGCCCTTTGCACCAGCATGTCGATGCCGAGCAGGTGCCGCACATTCGGGCGCGCCGCCACCATGTCGGCGATCGTATAGCGCTCGAGGACGGAGAAGAACGCATTGAGCGCCTCGCGCAGCGCTGAATTCAGTGCGCAACTGTCGACCAGCGGACATTCGGCGGCGTCGTTCTCGAAGCATTCAGCCATGGCGAAGCTTTCTTCGGTCACGCGCACGACGTCGAACAGTGTGATCGATTCGGCCGGGCGGCCGAGCCTGACACCGCCGTTCCTGCCGCGGACCGTCTCGACCAGACCATGCTCGACCAGAGGCTGCAGGATCTTGAAAAGAAAGAGTTCGGACACCGAGTAGGCGGCAGCGATCTCTGGGATGCGGCTCAGCCGGTCGGTATTTGCAGCGCAATACATCAGAATGCGCATGGCGTAGTTGGTCTGGCGTGTCAGCCGCATTTTGTCCTCACGAAGCAGTAGCTCAGGCCCAATATGGCCTATACCTTGGAATAATTCCAGACAAGCACCGCATGATAGATGAACATTCGTGTCAAGTTTGTGTGGGCGGTCGTGCAAACCATAATCCTGATATGGCGCGCATTCGGGTGGGCGGATTACTAAGTTAAGTCCGCGAGATCGACCAGGAGCAGTTCATCCATGTCACAATCAGCACCGGCTTTGGCATCCGCTCGGTTCGATGCCGACGCGGAGGCCAAGCTTTCGGCGCTTCGGCGCACCAAGTTCGTCGCCACCGCAGCGCTCGCGCTCTGCGTCCTCATCTTTGCGGTGGCCAAGTCGTTCGAGGGCCGTTTTGCCTGGCTGGGCTTCGTCGCCGCTTTCGCCGAGGCGGCGACGATCGGCGGGCTGGCCGACTGGTATGCGGTGGTGGCGCTGTTCAGACGGCCGCTCGGCCTGCCGATCCCGCACACCGCGATCATTCCGGAGAACCAGAACCGCATCGCCGACAATCTCGGCCGCTTCATCGAGGTCAATTTCCTGGCGCCCGAGCCGGTGCGCGAAAAGCTTGCCGAGGTCGACTTTTCCGCGCTCGTCGCCGACTGGCTGGCCGACCAGAACCGCGCCGCCGATCTGTCGCATTTCGTCGGCCGGCTGGTGCCGCAGACACTGGCGGCGGTCGAGCAATCCGGCCTGCGCGGCTTCGTCACCAGCCGCATGCTGGAGCAGATCGAAAAGGTGCCGCTGGCGCCGCTCGCCGCCGAGTTGCTGTCGGCTCTGACCGATGATCGCCGCCACCAAAGACTGTTCGACGAATTCACCAAGGTCGTTGGCCGCTTCCTGAGCGACGACCAGGCGCTGGCAACGATGCGCGAGAAGATCCGCGAGGAACTGCCGTCGCTGTTCAATCTGTTTCGCGCCGACGCCTATCTGCTGAAGAAGATCGTCGCCTCCGCCGGTTCGCTGCTCGACGAGGTGAGGGCCGATCCCGATCACCCGATGCGCGCCGAGTTCGACCGTTTTGTCCTGACCTTCGTCGAGCGGCTGAGGACGTCCAAGCAATACGCCAAACGCGCCGAGAAACTGAAGCGCGATTTTCTCGCCCGGCCGGAGCTGAAGGCGCTGGCCGGCTATATGTGGGAAAGCCTCAGTGTGTTTATCGAGCAGGACGCCAAGGCGCCGAATTCGATGATCCGCGCCCATCTCGCCAACATGTTCGTCGAGGTCGGCCGCCATCTTGCCGGCGACGCACAGATCAGGGCCGACATGAACCAGGGGTTCGTCGTAGCGCTGTCGTCTTTCGTCGAAAGCCAGAAGAGCGGCGTCTCGAAATTCATCGCCGATCAGGTTAAGCGTTGGGACCTTGCCCAGCTTACCAGGCTGATCGAGATGAACATCGGCAGGGACCTGCAATATATCCGCTTCAACGGCATGGTCATCGGCGGCATTGCCGGCGTCGTGCTCCATACCGCGGAACGGCTGTTCCTCGTCGACTGAGCTGCGATGTGTTGCGCCTCCGAATGGACCGCGAAGCTCCAGTGCCCTATTGTTCTCTTCAGGTGCCGCATTCGCAGCAACAGGGGAGAAACCAGCATGGCAAAGCGACCGGAATCCGACACCTTCATGGACATATTCGGCAGGTTCGGCCGCGACCTGAAGCTGCCGAACGTCGATGTCGAGGCGATCCTCAACCATCATCGCAAGAACCTTGAGGCACTGGAAAAATCAGCCAGGGCGAGTGCCGCCGGAGCGTCGTCGCTGCTCTCCAGACAGCGCGAGATGCTGCAGGACACACTGCACGAGATCGCCGACATGGCGCAGAGCTACAGGGCGCCGGGCGATCCTCGGGAGTTGATGGCCAAGCAAGCCGCGTTTGCCAGGAAATCCTTCGAGACCGCATTGAAGAATGCCGGCGAGGTGGCCGAACTGACCAGGAAATCCGGCACCGAATCGGTCGAGATCCTGCGCGATCGCATCAAGGAGGCGATGGCGGAAATCCGCAGCAGCTACGATAAGAAGTAAGCTGTTCCCACACCAAAGCAGGCGGATTTTTCTCCCGTCATGTCCGGCTCCTGAAAGCCGTATTGTTGGTCCTTGGCCCCGGCGGGGCGCACAAGTGTCCTCTTGCCCGGATGAACCTGTTTCCGGCGCTCGACACCGGCACCGACGCGATCCGGTCTGGGATACCGCAGCGGAAGGCGCGGAGCGAATTGACAGAGGCGGCCGGTTCGTGGTCCGGAGGCAGGGCAAGCGATCGGGAAAGCAGGAATGACGCAAACACGGCTGAGGACGCCGCCGACCTACGAACAGCTCAGGACGATGACAGGGCAGGAACTTGGCGTGTCGGACTGGACGACGGTCGACCAGAGCCGCATCGACCAGTTCGCCGAATGTACGGGCGACCGCCAATGGATCCATGTCGATCCAGAGCGGGCGAAGCGGCAGAGCCCGTTTCGCGCCACCATCGCGCATGGCTATCTAACGCTGTCGATCATCGGCGCGCTGGCGCTCGATATGGGCATCGTGCCCGAAAACACGCAAGCCGTCTTCAACTATGGTTTTGACAAGGTGCGGTTCCTGGCGCCGGTCAGGGCCGGCGCACGCATCAGGCTGCGCATCACGCTTTTGTCCATGGAGGACAAAGGCCCCGGCCAATATCTGATGAAGGCCGCCAACATCGTTGAGATCGAAGGTGAGCAGAAGCCGGCGCTGACCGCCGAAACGCTGGTTATGCTCTATGAGCGGCGGCGCAGGCGGGCAGGGGCGTGAGGGGCGAAGCGCTGCATTTTCGTGACAGCAAAAATCAACGCGACATCGCCTCTTCGAGCGTCCTGAAAATTCTCTCGTCTGCTGACTGCGCGACGTTGAAGCGCAGGAAACGGCTGGCAGTTTGGGACAGGCTGAACGCATTGCCGGGCGCCAGAACGACATTGGCCGACAAGGCGCGGCGGGCCATTTCAGCTGCATCCACGTCTTCCGGCAGGCTGCACCACAAAAACATGCCGGCCGGCTGGTCGATCCACGGCGTGATGCCGATTGCCTTCAGGCGGATGCTTGTCTCAGCCATGGCGCGTGAAAGCCGCGTGCGCAGCAAATCCACGTGCTTGCGATAGCTGCCGTCCTTCAGCAGCGTCAGCACCAGTTCGGAGGCAAGCCGTCCGCCGCCGAAGGACGTGGCGATCTTGAGGTCGGTCAGCCCTTCCATCCAGTCGCGCGGAGCCGCGATGAAGCCGCAGCGCACCGACGCCGAAAGCGTCTTGGAGAAGCTGCCGATATGGACGACGCGACCAAGGCCGTCGAACGCCGCCAGCCTGGGTGCGGGCGTGTGTTCGAAGTCGGCAAAGATATCGTCTTCGATGATCGTCAGATCCGATTGGTCGGCGAGCTTGAGCAATCGATGGGCGACGACCGGCGACAGAATTGCACCCGTTGGATTGTGAAGCGCAGAATTGGTGATGTAGAGGCGCGGCCGGTGCTCGAGCAGCGCCTGCCCAAACAGCTCAATATCCGGCCCCGACGGCGTATAGGGAACGCCGATCACGTTGGCCCGGTGAGCGCGCAACAGGGCATGGAAGTTGAAATAGCAGGGGTCGTCCACCAGCACCGTGTCGCCCGGCTCGAGCAGGAACCGGCAGAGGAGGTCGATGGCCTGGGTGCCCGATTCCGTCAGCATGATCTGGTCGGGAGAGGCTTCGATGCCGTGCTCTGCCATGCGCCGTGCGAGCAGATGACGCAGCGGCGGCAGCCCGAGCGGGGTGCCGTAATCCGTCAGCGTGACATCATCGCCGCGTGCCATTGTCCGCAGTGCCCGGCGCAATCCAGCTTCCGGCATCCACGAGGCAGGCAGCCAGCCGCAGCCGGGTTTGAGCACGCCGTCGCCGGCTTCCAGCGACTGGCGCGAAACCCAGAGCGGATCGACAGCACGGTCAAGCCTGGGGCCGATCTCGGCCAGTGACAAGGGAGCCAGCGGTCCGGCGGCATAAAAACCCGAACCTGGACGCGAGCGGATGATTCCCTCCGCCGCAAGGCGCTCATAGGCTTCGACCACGGTGGATTTGGAAACCTGCATGGTTCTCGCGAAAGCCCGGATCGAAGGCAGTCGTGTTCCCGGTGTCAGGCTGCGCGCGGCGATCCTGTGCCTGATCGTCGACATGACACTTTCGACAAGCGTCACGCTGCCCTTACTTGCCGTCGCCTGCTCGTGCATCCGTACTGCTCAACCTACCATGACAGTTTTATCAAACTGTACCTCATTGTCTCTGGTAGCGCCATACGTCCGGCCCGATAGAGGGCGAGAACATCAGGAGCATGCGATGGACAAGACGGCGGGTGGCTGGATCAACGGATTTGTGGGCGTTCTGATTTTCAGCGGATCGCTTCCGGCAACGCGCGTGGCGGTGATGGATTTCGATCCGGCCTTCTTAACCGTCGCCCGTGCTGCCACGGCAGGCATACTCGGCCTCGCGCTTCTGCTCATTTTTCGCCAGAAGCGTCCGGAGCGACGAGATCTGGTGTCACTGGCCATCGTGGCGCTCGGCGTCGTGGTCGGCTTTCCGCTGCTGACCGCGTTGGCGCTCAAGCACATCACCTCGGCCCATTCCATCATTTTCGTCGGCCTGTTGCCGCTGGCGACGGCGATCTTCGGCGTCATTCGCGGCGGCGATCGCCCCAAACCGGCCTTCTGGCTGTTTTCGTGCCTTGGCAGCGCGCTTGTTGCCGGTTTTGCGGTGACGCAAGGCGTTTCGGCCTCGCCGGTTGGCTACATACTGATGCTGGCCGCAATCATCCTGTGCGGACTGGGCTATGCGGAAGGAGCCACGCTGTCCCGCAAGCTTGGCGGCTGGCAAGTAATCTCGTGGGCGCTGGTGTTGTCGCTGCCGGTCATGCTGGCTCTGACGCTAATCACCATGCCGCCGTCGCTCGAAAGCGTCGGCAAGGCCGCCTGGATCGGCCTGGCCTATGTCTCGCTGTTCAGCATGCTGATCGGTTTTGTGTTCTGGTATCGCGGACTGGCGCAAGGCGGCATCGCTGCGGTCGGACAGTTGCAGCTTCTCCAGCCTTTCTTCGGCCTTGGGCTGGCGGCAATGCTGCTGCACGAGCAGGTCAGTCCTGCCATGATAGCGGTCACTGCTGCCGTCGTGCTATGCGTGGTCGGTGCGAAGAAATATGCGCGGTAGGCGCCGGCCCTTCTTCCTTCTCCCCTTCTTGTGGGAGAAGGTGGATTGGCGCGCAGCGCCAAGACGGTTGAGGGGTGCTGGCCGGAACGCCCACGTGCCAAGAACACCCCTCATCCGACCGCTTCGTGGCCACCTTCTCCCCTTGTAAGGGGAGAAGGGAGAGCAGACTTGGCTAGAACTTCGTCACCACGCCAATGCCGATGCCTTCGAAACCGCCCATCGCCATCAAGGCCGCGGGCGCCTCGTCGAGGCTGATCTTCTTGCCGACCAGAAGCTCGGGTTTCAGCTTGCCGGTGCGGATCATCTCCATCATCGCCTGGTAGCGGTGGGCCTGCATGCCATGACTGCCACGGATTTCGAGTTCGAAGGCGATCACCTTGTCCATCGGGATCTGCGGCCTGGCGTGATCGCCGAGCATCAGGCCGACCTGAACATGGCGACCGCGCCGGCGCAGATTCGCGATCGAGTTGAACGAGGTCGTCGGGTGGCCGAGCGCGTCCATCGACATATGCGCGCCGCCATTGGTGATCTGCTTGACCGCCTTGACCACATTCGGCGTCTTCGACGCGTTGATCGTCGCCACCGCGCCGATCTTGCTGGCGAAGTCCAGCTTCTCGTCGGTCAGGTCGATGGCAATCACGTTGGCGCCCATGGCACTGGCGATCATGATCGCCGACAGGCCGACGCCGCCGCAGCCATGCACGGCCACCCATTCGCCGGGCGTCACCCGCCCCTGGTCGACAATGGCGCGGAACGAGGTGACGAAGCGGCAGCCGAGACTGGCGGCGGTGGCGAATTCCATCTCGTCCGGCAAGCGGACCAGATTGGTGTCGGCATGGTCGATGGCGACATATTCGGCGAACGATCCCCAGCCGGTGAAGCCGGGCTGGGACTGGTGTTCGCAGACCTGATGGTTGCCGGAGCTGCATTCGAAGCAGCGGCCGCAGCCGACGGCGAACGGCACGGTGACGCGCTCGCCGGTCTTCCAGCGGGTCACCTGACTGCCGGCGGCCACCACGACGCCGGCAAGCTCGTGGCCCGGCACATGCGGCAGGCGGATGCCGTCGTCATGGCCCATCCAGCCATGCCAGTCGCTGCGGCAGAGACCGGTCGCCTCGACCTTGATGACAACGCCGCCTAGTGCCGGCTCCGGATCGGGAACGGTCTGGATCGTCGGCGTTTCGCCGAATTTTTCGAAGACAACGGCTTTCATCGGCAATTCCTCACGCTTTAATCCAACTCGCTCTATTCGGCATCGATCTGGTTCTCGGGTGCTGCCTTTCGAAAGGCCGGCACCGCCATGCAGGCGGCGTGGACCCGTGTGATCATCGGGTAGGGCATCAGGTCGACGCCGAAACGCGCATTGCTGGCGACCTGAGCCACCAGGCAGATGTCAGCCAGCCCCGGCGTGTCGCCGTGGCAGAATGTCCCGGTTTCGGACGAGGAAGCCAGAATCTTTTCAAGCGGCTGGAAACCTTCGTTCACCCAGTGCCGGAACCAGTTGGCGACGTCCTCGTCGCCGGCGCCGAACAGGGTGCGCAGCGAGGTCAGCACGCGCAGATTGTTCACCGGATGGATGTCGCAGGCGATCATCTGGGCCAGCATCCTGACGCGGGCCCGGCCAAGTGCGTCCTGCGGCAAAAGCGGCGGTTCGGGCCTGGTCTCGTCGAGAAATTCGATGATCGCCAGCGATTGCGTCAACAGCGTGCCGTCGCCGAGGATCAGCGCCGGCACCAGCCCTTGCGGATTGACCGCGAGGTAGGCGGGCTCCAGATGCTCGCCGTGGCGCAGATGATGCGGCACGTATTGGTAGGTCAGTCCCTTCATCTCCAGCGCGATCCGCACCCGGTAGGAGGTGGAGGAGCGGTAGTAGTTGTGAAGGACGAGGTCGCTCATTTCTGCACATTCGGCCGATTTGGCCGACCGGGCAAGGCATGGTGGTCCGGAAATTGCCGTCTCCGCCCTTTAGGCCAGGATGGCGATGTACTATTTGCCAATAATCTGGCCATGGTCGCTGGGCTATTCTATCCTGCCTGAACTGAACGAATGCCATGACCGCAGTCAACGATCGCGCCCGGTTTCTGATCATCGACGACCACCCGCTGTTTCGCGAGGCGCTGCACAGCGCTGTGCAAATGGCATACCCGGACGTCGACACTGTCGAGGCGCGTTCGATCACCGAGGCATTTGAGCTACTGGCGGATGCGAAGCCATTCGATCTCGCGCTGCTCGACCTCAGCATGCCTGATGTGCATGGCTTCGACGGGCTGCTGCAGCTTCGGACCCGCTACCCGCGCCTGCCGGTGGTCATCGTTTCGGGGCATGAGGAGCCCAAGATCATTTCCGAAGCGCTGTCCTATGGCGCGGCCGGCTTCATCCCGAAATCGGCACGCAAGAGCGATCTGGCTGCCGCCATTCGCTCGGTGATGGACGGCGCGATCTACGTACCCGAAACCTATGAAGGCCAGCCGCCGGACGCCGACAGCACCGACCGCGCCGAGATGGTGCAGCGACTTGCCAAACTGACGCCGCAGCAATTGAGGGTGCTGCAGATGCTGCGCCAGGGCCTGCTCAACAAGCAGATCGCCTACGAGCTGCAGGTCGGCGAAACCACCGTCAAGGCGCATGTTTCCGAGATCCTGCGCAAGCTCAACGTCTACAGCCGGACGCAAGCCGTTATCGAGGTTTCGAAACTCGACAGTGCCGAGCTGTTTCGCGGCCAGGCGGGGTTTTGAAAGGGCCTCGCTCCGTCTTCATATAGCGCTTAGGCTACGACAAACTCCGGATAGTTCTCGAAACTCCTTCAGACAGGGAATTGCATCGCCATAGCCGACAATTATGTCATTCTGGTCGCGAATTGTCATGAATCTGAGATTCGGCGTAAAGCATACGTGATCTACCCCACCGTAGTGCGCGTGAGACATCGCCAATCCGATGGAGCTGGGAAGTTTAAATAAAGTGTCCGGCTTCGATATTTGTCCGTGCAATTCGGTCAGTACATAAACCGAGCTCCCGATTACTTCCTTATACATCGTATAGAAGGCAATAAAATAAGAAAATCCTCGAGTTATATATGCCTCCGATTGAACCCCATCGATCTCTCGCGCTACGACCGGCCTAAGATCAAAGACTTTTTCATAATTGGCTATAAGCTCGCCATATATGGCGTTAAACCGATCTCCATTTATTAATTCAAATGGCAAACTAAATCTGCCGAGGCAATGGACAAAATTTTCATCTGTCTGATTCCTAAATTTCATACCCAGTACCAAAAAGCAATTACGGTGACAGTGCACCATTTTTCTTTCGTCGCCTGCCCCGTTTTCTTGGTTTCACGGCTTTGCCGCCGCGCAATCAATGTTGTGACTTGAGTTTTCGCCATTCCAAACGTTCCCTATGGGTTCTCGAAAAAAGAATGTTATACAGAACAAAGCTGTTTTCTTCCGGAAAGTCCTTCCTGATCTGCTGAACTTCCTCCCCCGCACGGAGGCGACGAATTATGTCCAGTGCGCGCATCGCGCGCTTTAGGACCAAAACTCATTGCTGAGGGGGTTAGGGAATTTTGGCTCTAAGCCGCCAGCTCCAGACTCGACCAGTCGGGAAAACTCTTCAAAGTTCTCGTCGGATGCCTGGATCGCCCATTATATTGTCGCCACTCTCACGTAGAGGTCCACATCCAGCAAGCATTTCGCCAGGGCGCCGGCGTTGTCATTGCTTGTTCCATTTTTTGAGATTGGCGCGCACGGTCGTCTGCTGGTCTCTCGTGGAGAGAGATCAAGCCAAGAGATGCGCCAGCAGCGCGCGCAGTTGCGCCGGTTTCAGCGGCTTGCGCATCAGCTCGATGCCGGCGGCGCGGGCGGCTTTCGCAACGGTCTCCGAACCGTCGGCGGTGACGATCAGCGCCGGCACGGCGCGGCCGAGATAATCGCGGACCTCGGCGATGGTCGTGGTGCCGAGATCGCCGCCGTCGAGATGCTGGTCGGCTATGACGATGTCCGGCACCCAGTCCGTATCGCCAAGCATCTCGAGCGCAGCATCGGTCGAGGTGGCGGGGCGCACCAGGCATTGCCAGCGCTCGAGCAGGGACGTCATCGCCTGCAGCACCTCGACGTCGTTCTCGACCAGCAGCACCTTTGTGCCGAACAGCCCGTAGCCGCGCGGCCGCTCCATGTCGCCGGTGCCGGCAATGGCATCGACGCTGGCGCCGACCCCGACCGGAACGTCGATATGGAAAATCGTGCCGTGCCCGACCTTCGACGAAAACGTCACGGGATGGCCGAGTGCGGCTGCGATGCGGCGCACGATGGCCAGTCCCAATCCCAGCCCGCCGCCGGCAAGCCCGGCATCGGTCGGGATCGTGCCGCGGTGGAATTCCTCGAACACCGCCTCGCGCTGGTCGTCGGGGATACCGCAGCCGGTATCGGCGACATCGATACGGATCGTGTCGCCGCGATGCCTGGTGCCGACCAGCACGCCGCCGGAGCGGGTGTAGCGCAGCGCGTTGGAAAGGATGTTCTGCAGGATGCGGCGCAGCAAGGTGCGGTCCGAACGCACGACGGCGTTGACCGGCCGGAATTTTAGCGTCAGGCCCTTCATTTCGGCGACCGGCAGGAAATCCGAACGCAACGACGAAAACAGCATCTCCAGGCTGACGTCGCCGATATCGGGCTGCACGACGCCGGCGTCGAGCTTGGAGATGTCGAGCAGAGTGCGGAGCAGATCCTCCATCGTCTCCAGCGACCGCTCGACCTGCCGGACCAGTTTTTCGCCCTCGTCGCTGGTCTGCACTTCGGCCAGCGCCGAGACGGAGAGATGCGCGGCGTTCAGCGGTTGCAGCACGTCGTGGCTGGCGGCCGCGAGGAACCTGGTCTTGGACAGGTTCGCCAGTTCGGCGTTTTCCTTGGCCGCGCTGAGATCGATGTTGGATTGTTCCAATCTACGCAGTGTCGAGTGCAGTTCCTCGGTGCGCGTACGCACGCGATTCTCGAGCGAAATCGCGGTCTGGAACAGCGAGAACGCGTTGGCCTGCTGGTCCATCGAGCGCTCGACGCGGCTGACAAGGGCTGCGTTGATCTTCTTAAGCTTGTCCAAGTCGTTGATGTTCCTGAGCGGCATTAAAAACCTCCTACTCCGCCGCCTGCCGCTCTCCGAAGGCGATGCCGGTGAACGTCTGGTTCAGATGCATCGACCGGTACTGTTCGCCATAGGTGCCGAAGCCAATGACGTTGTTGACCTTGTAGAGTTCCGAAATGTCCCGAAAGACTTGGCGGTTGAGCGCATCGAGCCTGCGCAGCACGCAGTCGAAAGCGAGGATCATGTCGATGCCGCCAAGCCTTTCCTCGACATCCCTAAAGGCGGCACGCGTCGATTCAACCATGTTCTTGGGTCGGGCGATGGAAAGGACGACGCCATCGTCGATGGCGCAGAAGAACGACAGCGAGCCGTCCGCGTGCATCTTCTGGATCGAGCGGCAGTAAAATTCGCCGCCCACTTTCACCACCACCGGGTGCGAAGCGAAACTCAGTGGCGTCAGCATCTGCGGGATGACGCCGACCGAGGCGGCATATTCCTCGGCGGCATTGGTGGCATTGAATTCGCGCACGGTGCGGTGTTCGGGATCGGACGCGGTCACCACCAGCTTCTCGTCGGTGGGAACGAAATTGTCGGTCTTGAACACGTGGAAAGGAATTTCCGTGGTGATCAGCACGATGATGGCGCAGTCGGAGGCAACCTTGCCGTTCGAGATCAGCCGCGTCGTCTCGAATTTCAGATCATCCCCGGCCGAACCGCCGATCAATGGAATGTCGTCGAGCCCCCAATGGATGGCGGAGGTCACCGCTTCCTCGGCATAGGACAGCCCGTCGATGAAGCAGAGCGCGAAGGTGGTGTTGGTCCGTTCGTACCCGACGCGGCCCTGCAGCGAGCGCCGCAGCGCCCCGACTTCACCGGTGATCCTGTCCATGCCCGACGAAGAGAGACTGTCGACCATGGTGCTTGCGACCGAAAACGATGCTGACGGAAGCAGCAGGGCGAGGATCTGGCCTTCCTCCAGACCGCGCGGCGTGATTTCGCCGGCGGTGGAGCAGCCGGCATAGGCAAGTGCCGGCGCGTTGATCTTCAGCGCGTCCGACAGGGCCGTCGCATCGACAAGGCTCTGAGAGAAAAACAGCAGGGCGAAGCCGGCATCGATCGCTGCGGCTTCGACCGCGACCGCCTTGGTGAACACATTGGCGTCGGGCTCATCCGTGGTGAGCACCGATAGGCCGCATGCATAGCGCGTCCGTGAACTGGCCAGCGGCTTCCTCCTCGATTCCTCCGACGCTCTTTTTGTGCGCGGCTCTTTTTTGTGCTCCTGGCGCGCGCCCGGCGTCGACATCATTGTTGTCTTCAAGTGCTGCTTTGGCAATGAGCCAACACGATGGATTTGAAGTTTCTGCTATTTTGACGGCATCAGCGCTGAGAAACTTCGAATCCAAAACCACACCGGAAGGGAGCGTGATCCATGGAAGCGCAGGTCAGGAAGCTGTTCGAACGGTACGAGCAGCTTTTCCGGAAATCTCTCGCAGGCGATGCCGACATGGACGAAGTCACATCGGTCTATGCCTCCGCCTTCATTGGACGTCGATCTATGCGCGCAAAGGCCAACCGGACGTTACGATAGATTTCGACGTCCACTACCTCGTGCAGAAGCTGGACGGAGAGCCGAAAATATTTGGGTGGGTGTCAGGCGACGAGCAGGAGGTTCTCAAAAAACACGGCGTCGGCTGAATCGGCTTGCCGCGCTAGCCGTCCGTGGCCGCAAGGCGGCATCGCCACAGCGTCGTGGTTTCGCTCCGCCGTTCCGGCCTTTGCGTGACCGAAAGTACAATAGGCGGATTTTCGGGCGAACTGCATTCTCACGACTTCGGGATTGCAAGCTGCTTTTTCCGCACGTTATACGGGAGGGGAAGAGCGGCAGCCGGGAGCACTCACGCGGCATCGGCGACAAGACGACCAAGGTAAATTACCCAGGGAGGTTTCATGTCGGACATATCGTTGACGGTGAACGGAAAGCGGGTCGGTGGCGTCACCGAAGACCGCACGTTGCTGGTTCATTTCTTGCGGGAGAATCTTGGACTCACCGGCACGCATGTCGGTTGCGACACTTCCCAATGCGGCGCCTGTGTGGTCCATGTCGACGGCAAGGCGGTAAAGTCCTGCACAATGCTTGCGGTGCAAGCCTCCGGGTCGACCATCGCAACGATCGAAGGCTTGGCCGACGGAGCCGAGCTGCATCCGGTGCAGGCGGCGTTCAAGGAGCATCACGGGCTGCAGTGCGGTTTCTGCACGCCGGGCATGATCATGACGGCGACCGATATGATCAACCGTCACCCCGAAGGCCTCGAAGAGGCCACGGTGCGGGCCGAGCTCGAAGGCAATATCTGCCGCTGCACCGGCTACCACAACATCGTGAAGGCGATCCTCGCCGCATCGGAGACGATGGCCAAGGGAGCGGCCAAGGGCAAGGCCAGGCAAGCTGCGTGAGGGATGAAGTGAGTAGGGGAATAGGGAGTAGGGAGTAAGCGATTTGGCTCTTAATTCCCTACTGCCCGACTCCCTTACTCCCCTATTCCCCTACTTTTTCGGGAGGAATTTCTGCGATGGGCATTGAAGGTGTTGGCGCTCGGGTAGCGCGCAAGGAAGACAAGCGGTTCATCACCGGCGCCGGCCGCTATGTCGAAGACATGGTGGTTCCCGGCATGAAGCATGCGGCCTTCGTGCGCAGCCCGCACGCGCATGCTGAGATCAAGAAGATCGATGTCAAAAAGGCCCAGGCCATGCCAGGCGTCATCGGTGTGCTGACCGGCAAGGAACTCAAGGCCGACGGCATCGGCAATCTCATCTGCGGCTGGATGATCCATTCCAAGGACGGCTCGCCGATGAAGATGGGGGCGTGGTCGCCGCTGGCCTTCGACAGGGTGCGCTATGTCGGCGACGCGGTGGTCGTCGTGGTTGCCGAAACCAAGGGGCAGGCGCGCGACGCGGCCGAAGCGGTCGACATCACCTACGAAGAACTGAAGGCGGTCGTCGATGCTCCGAAGGCGCTCGAAAGGAGCGCACCACAGATCCACCCGGAAGCCGACGGCAATCTGATTTTCGACTGGGAGCTCGGCGACAGCACAGCGACCAATGCGGCGATCAAGGCCGCTGCCCACGTCACCCGCATGAAGATCGTCAACAACCGGCTGGTGCCCAACGCCATGGAGCCGCGTGCGGCACTAGGCTATTACGACAAGGCCGAGGACCACTACACGTGCTGGACGACCTCGCAGAACCCGCATCTCGCGCGTCTGGTGATGAGCGCCTTCTACAATGTCGCGCCCGAAAACAAGCTGCGCGTCATCGCGCCGGATGTCGGCGGCGGCTTCGGCTCGAAGATCTATATCTATCCGGAAGAAATCATCTGCCTGTGGGCCTCGAAGAAGACCGCCGTGCCGGTCAAATGGGTCGCTGACCGCACCGAGAGCTTTCTTGCCGACGCCCATGGCCGTGACCATGTCTCGACGGTCGAAATGGCTTTCGACAAGGACAACAGGATCACCGCGTTGAAGGTCGACACCATCGCCAACCTCGGCGCCTACATGTCGCTGTTCTCGTCCTGCGTGCCGACCTATCTCTACGCGACGCTGTTGTCGGGCCAGTACGATATTCCGGCGATCCACGCCAATGTGCGCGCCGTCTATACCAACACCGCACCGGTCGACGCATATCGCGGGGCAGGGCGGCCGGAGGCCACCTATCTGCTCGAACGCACCATGGAGACCGCCGCTCGTGAGATGGGCGTGTCGCCGGCGGAGCTTCGCCGAAAGAACTTCATCACATCGTTCCCGCACCAGACGCCGGTCATCATGAACTATGATGCCGGCGATTATGCTGCTTCGCTGGACGCGGCGATGGAGGCTGCCGATTATGCCGGTTTTGCCCAGCGCAAGGCGGCCGCCAGGGCGAATGGCAAGCTGCGCGGCATCGGCATGAGCTGCTATATCGAGGCTTGCGGCCTTGCGCCGTCGGCGGCGGTCGGCAGTCTTGGAGCGGGTGTCGGCCTTTGGGAAAGTGCTGAGGTGCGCGTCAACGCCGCCGGGACGATCGAAGTATTGACCGGCTCGCACAGCCATGGCCAGGGCCATGAGACGACTTTCGCACAACTGGTCAACCAGCGCTTCGGCGTGCCGATCGACAGTGTCTCGATCGTCCATGGCGATACCGACAAGGTGCAGATGGGCATGGGCACCTATGGCTCGCGCTCGGGCGCCGTCGGCATGTCGGCCGTTGCCAAGGCGCTCGACAAGGTCGAGGCCAAGGCCAAGAAGATCGCCGCCCATCTGCTCGAGGCCGACGAGGGCGACATCGTCATAGAAGACGGTGCCTTGAAAGTCACCGGCACCGACAGACAAGTGCCGTGGTTCCAGATGGCGCTCGCTGCCTACACCGCCCATAATCTGCCCGGCGGAATGGAACCCGGGCTGAAGGAGACGTCGTTCTACGATCCGTCGAACTTCACCTTCCCGGCCGGCTGCTACGTCTGCGAGGTCGAGATCGATCCGGAAACCGGCGTCACCGAGATCGTCCAGTTTGTCGCCGCCGACGATTTCGGCAACATCATCAACCCGATGATCGTCGAAGGCCAGGTGCATGGCGGCATCGCGCAAGGCATCGGCCAGGCCTTGCTGGAAGGCACCCGCTACGACGCCAGCGGGCAGCTTTTGACGGCGAGCTATATGGACTACACCATGCCGCGCGCTGACGATCTTCCGTCGTTCGTGGTCTCGACCTCGAACACGCCGTGCCCGGGCAATCCGCTCGGAATCAAGGGTTGCGGTGAGGCCGGCGCCATCGGCTCACCGCCGGCAGTGATCAACGCCATCACCGACGCCATCGGCATCACCGATATCGCCATGCCGGCATCGCCGTCCACGGTCTGGGCAGCGATCCGGGCGACGACGAAACACTGAAAAAGCGGTGAATAGTGAATGATCAATAGGTGAATAGTTAGATTGGCGTCGAGTTCACGAAGCTCTTCCGATTCACCATTCACTTTAGCGGAGAATCCCATGTACTCAGTCAATTATCACCGCGCCGCCTCGGTCGCTGATGCCGTCATGCTGCTCGAGACCGGCGATGCGAAGCTGCTGTCGGGCGGCATGACGCTGATCCCGGCGATGAAGACGCGGCTTGCCGCACCGTCCGATCTCGTCGATCTTTCGCATATCGACGAATTGAAAGGCATTGAGGTCGCGGGCTCCACCATCACCATCCGCGCCGGCACCACGCATTATGACGTCGCCCGCGACGAGAGACTGAAGAACGTCTGTCCGGCTTTGCCCCACATGGCTTCTCTGATCGGCGATCCGGCGGTGCGCTACAAGGGCACGATCGGCGGCTCGATCGCCAATAATGACCCGGCGGCCGATTATCCGGCAGCACTTCTTGCGCTTGACGCCACTATCGTCACCAACAGGCGCGAGATCGCTGCCGACGCGTTCTTCACCGGCCTGTTCGAGACGGCGCTGGAGGAAGGCGAGATCGTCACCGCGGTGACCTTCACCGCGCCGGCCAAGGCGGCCTATGAAAAATTCCGCAATCCGGCATCGCGCTATGCGATCGTCGGTGTGTTCGTGGCCAATGGCGCGGACGGAGTCCGCGTCGCCGTCACCGGGGCCGGCGACAACGGCGTCTTTCGTTCCAAGGAAATCGAGGCGGCACTTGCCACGAATTTCGACGCCGCTGCCCTCAACGGAGTGAAAGTGCCGGCGAATGATTTGATGACTGACATCCATGCCTCGGCCGATTATCGCGCCAATCTGATCGTAGTGATGGCCAAGCGCGCGGTGGCTGCCGCCAACGTCTGAAGATACCGATCGCCGGCTCTTGGGTTTGTCATCTTTGGGGAAGGGGCCTTCGCGGCCCCTTTTTCGTCGCTCTCGGGCATTACGGCCGTACAGGCCAAAGTGTGGCCATCTCGCACTTGCACAGCGCTCTATTGCACTGCAATATGCATGGTGGAATGCGAGCCGGGGCTCGGAGCGCACGGTTACAGCCTGCAGCCCTTTCGCATCATTCAAATGCGAAAGGACCGGCATGACGGATATCTCCGCGGCGCAGCTTGTCGTGTCCCGGTCCGCCGCCGACACGTCGTCGAGAACAAGGCTGGCCTATCTCGACGGATGGCGCGGCCTGTCGATCGCACTGGTGCTGATCGGCCACTTCTTTCCCATTCCCGGAATCAACCTCGGTGTCATGGGCGTCGAGTTCTTCTTCGTGCTCAGCGGCCGGCTCATGGCCGAAATCCTCTTTGTCGAACGCTATCCGCTCAAGGCGTTCTTCAAGCGCCGGTTCTCCCGCATCTATCCGGCGCTGCTGGTTTTCGTCGTCGCTTCGATGGTTGCGTTGTCCGGCACGTTTGTCGCCTTCAAATGGAAGGCGGCGCTGACGGCGCTGACATTCACCTACAATTATGCCGGGATTCTCGTCAGCCGCGCCGGCGCGCTCGACCATATCTGGTCGCTATGCGTCGAAGAACATGCCTATGTCATCCTGGCGCTGATCAGTTTTTTCGTTTCAGGGCGTGCCCGCGTCGTCATGCTGCTCAGCACGCTGTCGGTGCTCGCCATGGCGAACGGCGCGATTTCGTACTGGGTCTTCGCAATGGACTATGAGACCACCTATTGGCGGACGGATGTGCACATCGCCTCGATCCTGCTGTCGGCGGTGATATGCCTGCTCAAGGCCGACGACAGGCTGCCAGCCTTGTTCAAGGGGCCGCATGTCGCCGTCGCGGCGTCCGTCGGGGCGGTTCTTCTGTTCATGGATGCGGTGCCGACGCCGATCCATTATCTGGTCGCGGTGCCGCTGTTGGCGCTCGCCGTCAACTCGCTCGATTTCAGCACACGGTACCTGACCGGATTGTTGTCCTGCTGGCCGATGGCGACGCTGGGACTGTGGTCGTATTCCCTCTACCTGTGGCAGCAGCCGTTCTACAAATTCGTCTATTCACAGGGCAGTGCGCCGCTGCTGATGCTGGCTGGGGCGTTCGCTTGCGCTTTGTGCAGCTATTACATCGTCGAAAAGCCTGCCCGTGGCTGGCTGAACCGCAATTGGTAGGGCTGTCGCCTCAGCCGGTGATCTGCCTGGTATAGTAGCGGACCGCCTTCTTGCCGCCGTGGATCACCGCGTCGCCGACCTCGACAAAGCCAAGCGCGGCGTGAAAGGCGTCTGAAGCCGGATTGGGCGGCTCGGCATTCACCTCGCAAGTGACGATGGTCTGGCCCGCATGCAATACATGGTCGAACAGATCCTCATAGAGCCTGCGGGCATGGCCGCGACCACGCGCTTCTCCTGCAACGACGACACGGTCGACATAGACGAAGCGCGGATAGCGCTCGCGGAACCACAGGAAGTTCGGGCTGTCGTAGCGGGCGTTCTGGTCGAAGGTCATGATGAAGGCTTCGAGCGCACCGATGCGGCGCGCATAAAACGCTTCGCCGAGCAGGAAGGACAGGCGCTCGGGTTCGAGCCACGACAACTCGGCCGCGTGTTCGTTGTTGAGGGCGAGGACGGCGGGCTCGTCCTGCGGCGAGACCTGGTCGATCGGCAGGCGTGCTTGCGTCACGTGTTTCCTTTCTTCGGGATCATGCTCGCCGCCGCAATCGTCGCCGCCACCAGCGCCGCGTCGGTCACGGTGTTGCGGTACTCGCGGTCGAGGTCGGTGCCGCCCATGCCAACCTGGGGATTGCGGTAGCGCATCGCGCTCGGCACGTCCTTGAGCGCGGCGAAATGCATTTCCGTCAGTCCGGTTCTTTCCCGCACCTCGGCGATGTTCCTGGGGTTGAGCCCGCCGCAGCCAAGAATGACGATGCGCTTACCGGCCTGCTGGACGAGGCCCGCCAGCAGGGCCACGCCCTCCAATGCGGTATCGCGCTGGCCGCTTGTCAGCACGCGGCCGACCTTGCTGCGGATCAGCGCTTCCAGCGCTTCGGCCGGATCGCGTGTCATGTCGAAGGCACGGTGGCAGGTGACGTTCAAAGGCCCTGCCGCCTGCACCAATTCGCTCATGCGCTTTTCGTCGATGGTACCGTCGGCATTCAGGCAGCCGACGACGACACCAGCCACGCCAAGTTCGCTCAGCGCACGCACATCGGCGAGCATCGAACGGTACTCGGCTTCACTGTAGAGAAAATCGCCGCCGCGGGGCCGCACGATGACGTGGAATGGGATCGTCGCCAGCTGAAGGGCGGCACGCACTGTGCCAAGACTCGGCGTGATGCCGCCCTCGAAGAGGCTGGCGCAGAGCTCGACCCGGTCGGCGCCGGCCGCTTGCGCGGCGAGCAGGCCATCTATGCCTTCGACGCAGATTTCGATCAGCGGCAGGCGAGGGCGGTCGGTGTCGGTCACAGGGCGATCCGTTGGCGAATTCGAGTTGGTCATGCCCTAGCATCGGGCTCCTTGTAGCGAAAGCCGGAACTATTGGCTCAACGCGACAGGTCGTTGCCGTTTGCATTGCCGCCAATTTCCTGCTTGACACATTCATAACTGCCGAGTTATGGGTGAATCCATAGCTATCTAGTTATTGATTTGGCAGACAGGGCGCCGATCCCGGATAACTGGCATCGGGATCGGCAAAAAAGGAGACCACGATGCAAGCAAGACTGAAAAACCCTGTGCTTCTCATTCCCGGTGCCCTGCAGGCGCTGCTCGCGCTGGACAAGTCGACGGAATCGGCTGACCTGCCCTACGTGACGCGCAAGCTCGTCCATTTGCGCGCAAGCCAGATCAACGGGTGCAGCGTCTGTATCGACATGCATGCGCGTGAATTGAAGAAGGCCGGCGAAAAGGATGAGCGCGTCTTCACCGAGTCCGCCTGGCGGGAGACGCCTTACTTCACCGACGCCGAACGCGCGGCTCTTGCGCTTGCCGAGGCAACAACCCGGCTCTGCGACCGGCCCGACCCGGTGCCCGACGCGATCTGGGACGAGGCCGCCCGGCATTATGACGAGAAGGCGCTTGCCGCCCTGGTGGTCCAGATTGCCCTGATCAACGCCTTCAATCGCCTCAACGCCGCCACTAGGCAGATGGTCGGCACCTGGGGTGAGGCGGACCGGCTCGCCGATATGCGCCGTGGCTCGTTTCGCGGCGGCGCATCAGATCCGCAAATTGTGAGCGTTCGCGCGCACGAAGTCGATGAAGGCCCGCAGCTTGGGCGGGACGAGGCGGCGGCTGGGATAATAGACGTGGAGCGGTTCGTAGGTGGGACAGAAAGGCTCCAGCACCTTGACCAGCGCGCCTGAGGCGAGAAGCGGCGCAGCGAGGCCTTCGACGGCAAAGGCTAGGCCAAGCCCTTGCGCGGCGGCGGTGATGCAGAGCGGAAGTGTGTTCACGACCAGACGTGCATCGGGCGTGAACTCGACTTGGCGTCTGTCCACGACGAACTCCCAGGGCGAGATGGCGCGGGTGCGGGTGAAGGCGAAGGCGATGCAGCGGTGGGCGGCGAGGTCGGCGGGCCGCTTCGGCGTACCGTTACGCGCCAGATAGTCCGGGCTCCCCAACACGACGGTCTGCAGCGGCTCGCCCAGACGCGCGCCGATCATATCCTTCTCGAGAAGCTCGCCGATCCGCAGACCGGCATCGAAGCCATGAGCGGCGATATCGACGAGATTGTCGTCGAAGATCAGGCTAAGCCGCACTTCCGGGTAAGCGTCCATGAACGGCCCCATCAGCGGCTCGATCAGCAGTGGTGCGGCGATCCATGGCAGGCTCAGGCGCAGTGTGCCGGCGGGGCGATCGCGGGTCTCGCGCAGCGCCGCGCCAGCCGCCCGGATCTCTTCGGCCGCTGGGCGCACGTGGTCGAGGTAGTGGGCGCCGGCTTCGGTCAGGCCAACGCTGCGGGTCGTGCGGTTGAGAAGCCGCACCCCAAGACGCTCCTCGAGCCCCTTGACCGCCTCACTCAAAGAGGCCGGAGCGACGCCGAGTTCGGAGGCGGCGCGGGTGAAGCTCCTGACCTCCGCAACCTTCACGAAGGCGACGATGCCGCTGAACTGGTCGAGGCGCATTATGAGGTTATTCCAAATAGCCTTGTCGAACTATACGGGTTTTTCCGGCGAAGAAAAAGCCTCATGCTGGGTTTAGCCTCGCCGTTGCGACGGCTCGAAAGGCAACTCGAAAGGCAAGGAGACAGGATCGATGACTAGGCTCGCTTCGCTTGCCGCCGGCGCTCTCCTGGCGGTGTCTGCCGCTTCCGCGAACGGCGGTCCGCAGGAAGACCGCAACATCCAGCTGATCAAGGACTATTACGCAGCTTATGCGACCGGGAACCCGGAGGCCGTCCGGCCCTTCCTCGCGCCAGACATCGTCTGGCGCATTCCGGGCCATCATCCGCTGGCCGGCGACAAGCGCGGGCCGCAGGAAGTGGTCGCCTTCTTCCGTGGCCTGGCCGATGGCAAATTCAGGGCCGAGCCGATCTTCTTCCAGGCGCAGGGCGACCTCGTCGTCGACATCCATCGCGGCTGGTCGAACGTCGGCTTAGGTCCCGAGATCGACCAGCTCTACGCCCTGATGTTTCGCATCAAGGACGGAAAGATCGCCGAGGCGCAGAATTTTTTGACCGACATGTACCAGTCGGACGCCTTCTACTGGACGCACTACCCGCTGAAGCCACTGCCCGGCCGACTGGCGGATGACCGCTAGACGGCGGCTTTCCTCAACCTGCCGCTCCCGCGCCAAGCAAAGGAGATTTGCGATGCTGAAAACCCTGATATTAGCCGCAGCAACCGCCGTCGCGCTCGGCTCCAGCGCCTTCGCCGCACCGCGGGTCGAGCGCGTCACTTTCACTTCGCACGGTGAGCAGATCGTCGGCGACCTTTATCTTCCCGAGGATCTGGACCCGGCGAGGCCTCGGCCCGCGCTGGTCGTGACCGGCGCCTGGATGACGGTAAAGGAACAGATGCCGGCCCGCTACGCCCGCGAGATGGCCGACCGCGGATTCGCAGCCTTGACCTTCGACTTTCGCGGTTGGGGCGAGAGCGGCGGCGCCCGGCGCCAACATGAGGATCCCGGCGCCAAGATCGCCGACATCGAAGCGGCGGTCGCCTATCTCGCGACCCGGCCCGAGATCGGCAAGGATCGCATCGGCGGGCTCGGCATTTGCGCCAGCTCCGGCTACATGGTCACTGCCGCCGCTGAAGGTGCCGCGATCAAGTCGATCGCCTTGGTCGCCCCCTGGCTGCACGATGCCGAGGTGGTCGAGCAGACCTATGGCGGCAAGGAAGGCGTCGCCAGGCTTGAAGCCGCGGGCGATGCGGCCGAGGCTGCGTATCGCCGCACTGGCAAGCAGGCCTTGCTGCCCGCCGCCAGCCCGACCGACGAGCGTGCGATCATGTTCAAGGTGCCTTACTACACCGAGGCCGACCGCGGGATGATCCCGGCCTGGCGCAACGAGGCCGATCCGGCCTTCTGGCGCGGCTGGCTGACATTCGATGCGATCCAGGCTGCTCGGCACCTGCATCAGCCCTTTCTGATGGTGCACAGCGAGGCGGCTGCCATCCCACAGGGTGCGCACAAATTTTACGCGCGGCTGACCGGGCAGAAGCAGGAACTGTGGCTCGACAACGTCGCCCAGTTCGATTTCTACGACCGCACTGCGCCGGTGAAGGCCGCGAGCGACGCCGTTGCCGCGCACTTCAGCGCCACACTAGGCGATGCAGGGGAGGCGGGACAATGAGCCCCGTTACTCGCCGGCAGGTCGTGGCCTCGGCAGTCTTCGCCCCGACGCTTGCAGCTACCTCCTTGCCGGCCTTGAGCAAGCAGTCCACAGCTGCGCTGACAATCGAAGACAAGACCGCCATCGCCGAGGCAGTGGCGGGGATCGGCCTCTATGCCGATTTGCGCGAATGGAACCGGGTCAGATCCTATTTCGCGGCCCGCGTCACGACCGATTATACCAGCCTTTTCGGTGGCGAGGTTGCGACCAGCGACCGCGACGCGCTGATTGCTCAGTGGCAAGGCCTTCTGCCGGGCTTCGACGCCACCCAGCACCTCATCACCAACATCGTTGTCGAAGGCGCGGGCAACGATGCGGTTGCGCGCAGCCACGTCCGCGCCACCCACTGGTTCGACACCCGGCTCTGGACAGTCGGCGCCAGCTATCTACACCGGCTGGTGCGGACGCCCGAAGGCTGGCGCGTCAGCGCCATCGCTATCCGCCGCCTGTACGAGGAGGGCGACCGCGCCGTGCTGTCTGCCGCCGCTGATCGGGTGAACGCGGCGGCGAAGTGAGCAGCCGGCTGGGAGCCACTGTTGCCAGCTACTGGCGCAACACCGTGTTCTTGGTGCCTTCTTCGACCTGGTCGATGACCAGCAGCTTGACTGGATCGGCGCCGACATTGGTGGCCTGATGCCACTGCCCGATCATTTCGATGATGAAATCGCCTGACTTGTACGTGGTGCTCTTGCCGGTCTCGACATTGGTGACCTGGAGCGTTCCACCCTCAACATAGGCATAGCGGGGAAACGGGTGCTTGTGGACCGGCAACGTCGCGCCCGGCGCGATCTCATAGGACGAAACCAGGACCTGCACGTTTTTCTGAGGCAGCGTGATCGGCTGGCCGGACGCCGTCTCGGTGCGCGAGGCAAGCGGGGTCACGACAACCGGGGTCTCGCTGGCGTCCAGCGCGTGCGCGGCGGTTGCGGACAGGGCTGCCGCGAGCAGCAGCGTCGTCGATATCAGAATTTTTCGCATGATTCCCCCCAAGCCCAACTTCACCATCGCGCAGCAAATTTCCGCGCGCAAGCGCCTCCTTTCAGGAGCACCCAGCCGCCTCTCCTGAACATGCCAGGCGTCATGCCGCGCGTCGCCCGGAACGTGCGTGAAAAATGGCTCTGGTCGGCGAAACCTGCCGCGATGGCGGCATCAGCGAGGCCGAGCCCCTGTTCTATCAAGGTGCTGGCACGACGCAACCTCCGGTCGCGGATATACGCCGCGGGCGTCACGCCAATCGCCTTCTTGAAATCCCGGATGACCTGGAACCGAGTGACACACGCGGCGTCGGCAAGCCGCTGTAGGTCGAGGTGCGAGCCAAGTTCGCGTTCAGTAACCTCCTCGTAGATCGAGAACCTTTGTCGCGATCCCGAACTTTCGACCTCTTCGGTTCGCCCGCCCCAATCGCCATGCCGAACGATGAGATGCCTCAAGGCGACGAGCAGCGACGCCTCAGCCTGCGTTGAGTCCTGGGACGTCGAGCCCTTATGCGCCGCCGCCAACGCTGCGGCGAGGTTGCCGTCTTCGATGATCGCGCGTGAAAAAACCGGAGCGTCAGCCCCGCCCAACTCGCGGGCGACGGCCGTCAGCAGCGGCACCGAGGGATAAAACGTCCGGTAGGCCCAGCCTTCATCGGCACCTTGTTCGCCATCATGCCACTCCTCGGGATTGACGACGGCAATTGCGCCTGCCGGAGCGAGAACGCTGTGGCGCCCGATGCGAATACGTTCGCAGCCAGAAGTAATCAGTGCGATCACATAGGTTGGGTGCGTGTGCAGCTCATAACGGTGCTGCGTGAAGCGCGCTTTGAACAGGCCAAGGTCCGGGAAGCAGGGATGGCGCCAGTAGTTCCCGATCTCTGTCGCGTCCACGTATTTCGTCTCCGCTGCGGTCAATCTGGTTCAAGACGCCTCTTGCGCGACCTTCTAATCGTGATCCCGGATCTAACCATGACCGCCTTTGCCGGCGTGGAAGGAGCACATGCTACATAATGACCCCATCGCCGCTCTGACACCAGAGGTCATAGCCTGGCGCCACCATATCCATTCCAATCCCGAACTCGGATTCGATGAGAACGAAACGGCACGTTTCATTGCCGAGAAACTGCGCGCCTTCGGCTTCGATGAGGTGCATGAGGGGATCGGCGGAACCGGGGTTGTCGGCGTCCTGCGCAACGGCGCGGGCACGCGCGCCATCGGTCTCCGCGCCGAGCTGGACGCGCTTCCGGTCGTCGAGAGGACCGGCTTGCCCTATGCCTCCAGGAATGAGGGCGCGATGCACGCCTGCGGCCATGACGGCCACACAGCCATGTTGCTCGGCGCCGCCAGGCTGCTCAGCCAATCCCGCGCCTTCGACGGCATAGTCTACTTCATCTTCCAGCCAGCCGAAGAAAATGAAGGCGGCAGCTTGCGCATGATCGAAGACGGCCTGTTTAGGCGTTTTCCAGTCGAGGCGATGTATGCCGTCCACAACTGGCCGGGCGTCAGACTGGGGACCATCGCCGCTCGCGTTGGAGCGCAGATGGCCGCCGTCGACAATTTCGAGGTGACCTTCGAGGGTCTTGGCGCACATGCCGCCATGCCGCAGCTCGGCGACGACCCGATCCTGGCCGCGGGCGCCTTCGTCCAGGCCGTCCAGCGCATTGTCAGCCGCTCGGTTGATCCGCAAAGCGCGCTGGTCGTCAGCCTCACCCAAATCCAAGGCGGCAATGTCGGCAACATCGTGCCTGGGAAGGTCTGGCTGCAAGGCACCTGCCGGTTTTTCGAGCCCGGTCATTCCGATCATTGCGAGAAGCTGATCGGCGAGATCGCTGGGGGCATTGCCGCAGCCCATGCGCTCAAAGCCACGCTCGACTACCACAAGGGCTATCCGCCGCTCATCAACACGGCCGACGCGACGGCGCGCGCCATCGCGGCAGCCGCCGCCACCGTCGGCAGCGAGAACGTTTCGACCGAGTTCAGCCCGAGCCTCGGCTGCGAAGATTTCGCCTTCATGATCCGTGAGGCAGGCGGCTGCTACGCGTGGGTCGGCGTCGGCGATGTCGGGCCCGGCGAGGGCCTGCACGGCGACCGCTACGTCTTCAACGACGAGATCGTGCCGACCGTGCTGCGCTACTACGTCAATCTGGTCGAGCAGACGTTTCCCGCCTCCCTGAACCGTCAGAGGGAAAACTGACGGCTCAGCGAGAAATTCCGATCTGAATGCGCTTCGTGGGCGATGGAAATAATCATGTGCGACACCAAGCCGACGCGTCTCACCCGACTGTGGCCACGAGTTGCGTTACCCGAACGGGATTTTCTAGCGCTGCCTGCGCGGTATCGGCCTGTTTTTCATCGACCTGCGCCATCACAAAGATGACGCCTTGTTCAACGTTCGGCTCAGCCGGCTTTTTGGCAACATCGGCAGATGCCTGGAGAAGCCCACCAGCAAAGCCGCCGCAGGCCCCACCGACGAGGACCATGCCAGCCACGGCTCCGACAGGATCAATGCCGATGGCTCCAAAAGCACCCAGGCCGATTAACAGACCAGCGGCCGCGCCAAATGCGACACCGCCCGGACCGCGCAGGACAGCGCTGATTTCGTCGTCGTATGGTCCGATGACGCTGATCTGTTCGTGAGAAACTCCTGCCGCCTGAAGCGCGGCAACTGCACGCGCTGCCTGGTCGCGGGAATCGAAAAGTCTGCTGATTGTTCGCATTTGACACAGCCCATAGCATAGTCGCCCGCCGCTCATTCGAAGCGGCGGGCGTCTCCTACCCTCGCGTTCAGGTCACTGAATGATCTTGACGATCTTACGTGTGCCGGGATCAACGACAACGGTCCGGTTGTCGACGACGACATAGCGGTATTCGGTGTCGGGAACTTCGTGAAGCTCGACCGTCTTGGGCAGCGTTGAACCAATATTGAGTTCCACCCCAGGGAGTTCCACGGATGCGAGCGGCTGCTTTTTCACATATTCCCTGATGACTGTCTCCTGCTCAGGCGCGATGATCACGTCCTGAGCGGCAGCGGCGCCGATACCTGCCAATAGCAGAAATCCTGCGGCTGCAATGGGAAGACGCATCTGCATAGTTGCCTCCTTCTGTGAGCTCTCTTGGCGTCCATCTTCGCGCTAGGCTCACTCAAACATGAGACCGCTGCAAACGTTCCTTGGCTAGCCTTCGGTCCGATCCGAGAAGCCTTGCCGTTGGACTTAAGTCTGACCTGCCGCGCGCAATGGGTCCGGCTATCGAGCCGCCCGGAACCGCGACCGCTCGCACTCGTTCGCCGCAAGTTCACAGGAGGAGCTCATGGAGAGGAGTGTCCACCACCCTCCAGCCTGTTTCCAACCGACATTCAGCCCCGTGTTAGGCTTCGCCAGGAGAAAGGAAATGGCCGACAACAAGTGCAATCGAGACTTCCTCGACCACGACCGCCTGTCAGTCGACGAGTACTACGAGGTGGAACATTTCGCGCGAGAAAATGGCGTGTCGCCCAGCCAGGTCAGTAAGCTGATCAAAAAGAACGGTAACGATCGAATGACCCTTACTCAAGCGGTGAGAGAATTGCGCGACCGGAAGTGAAAAATACGCCGCATCTTGTGCCTGGGGGAGATCGAAAGCGTTGGCGTTGCCGCGTCACGACTTGCCGCCTCGCTCGACGAGACCGTGGCGCTTACGCAAAAAAACCGCTGGCTGCGGTTTCCGTCCCGTCTAAAAGCCCTAAGTTCCCTTGCGATTGATCGGTTGCAGATCAAAGATGGCGTCGCTAAGCGTCGTTCGACAACAGATTGGCCGGTTCTCTCGAATCGTGCCGCTGGGGCGACGCGCCGCCTACCAGGCCGTTGGGGACATGGCGCGATACAGAGCGACAAGACTGATCGATCGATGGAATGCACTGTCGCTGGCCACCCAGTTTCTGCTCGCCGGCGGGCTGGTCTCGCTGTCGGCGATGATCGTGGTGGGAATTTCAGTGACAAGCCAGATAGAAGCAGCGGTCACCCGGAACTCGGCTTCTGCGACCGCTCTTTACGTCGACAGCGTTATCGCGCCGCTGCTCCCCGACATGCGCAGGAGCGAGGTGCTGGAGGAGAGCGTTGCCCACGCGCTGGATGAGACGCTGGGGCAAGGCGCACTCGGCACAAGGCTCGAATCCTTCAAGCTCTGGCGCCGCGACGGCACCATCCTCTATTCAACCAATAAAAATTTGGTCGGGAAGCGCCTTCCACTCAGCGACAATCTCCGGGCCGCATTCGCAGGCGACATAGTTGCTGAATTGGACAGGCACTATGATAACCAGGCTGAGAGGGACAGCGGCTTGCATCTTCTTGAAATCTATAATCCGATGCTTCAGCCGTGGTCGGGCGAAGTCGTAGCTGTTTTGGAATTCGACGAGATCGCCACCGATTTTGAAAAGGACCTCCGGCAGGCACTCGTTCGGACCTGGTTCGATGTCGCTGCCGTTACCGCACTTTTTTTCCTTGGGCTTTCGGCGATCGTTTTTCGTGGCAGCCGCACGATTCGTTCCCAGAGCCACTCCTTGAAGCGGCGCATTGCCGAACTTTCCGATCTGGTTGCTCAAAACAGAATGTTGAGATTGCGGGTGCAGCGTGCTTCGCAGCGCGCCACGGCACTCAACGAACGTTACCTCAGGCGGATCGGCGCGGACCTGCACGACGGGCCGGCGCAACTGGTTGCCCTCGCTGCGCTAGGGATTGACAGCCCCGTGCTAGCCGATCCTGCCACGCCGGCTGCGGCGCGCGCACGCGAATTGCAGGTGGTCAAAGCGAATTTGGACGATGCGATGCGAGAAATCAGGAATGTCAGCAAGGGCCTCATGCTGCCGCATGTCGAGAATGCCGAGTTGACGGAAATCCTCGAGCTTGCCGTGCGAGCGCACGAAGAGCGAACCGGCGTCAAAGTGATGCTGTCCATGACCGGGGGGCACGCACCCTTGTCACCAGCGGCCAAAATCTGCATCTTTCGCTTCATTCAGGAGGCGCTGAACAACGGCTTCCGCCACGCCGGGGGTGCCGGTCAATCGGTCGCGAAACATTTCGACGGGGAGCGCGTTTCTATCGAGGTTTCCGACACCGGCCCAGGTTTCGACCCGAAGATCATCCACCCTGAAAGGCTGGGGCTCATCGGGCTGCGTGAGCGGGTAGAAAGCCTCGGCGGCCAATTTGGTGTAACATCTTCACAGAATGGCACGGTGGTGAAAATGGTTCTCAACATAGCTGAAATAGGACAGGCGTGATGGCAGCCGCCATAAAGCTCGCCATCATCGACGACCATCCGCTGTTCAGGGAGGGCGTCGTGCGCACTCTCGAGCAGATCGGCGGGTTCGAGATCGTTGCCCAAGGCAGCAGTAGAGACGATGCCTTGCGGATATCGGAAGACCAGCAGCTCGATATTCTCCTGATGGACATCTCGGTACCTGGAGGGGGCCTCAGTGCGATCGAACCGGCTCTGGAGCGGCATCCGGATCTGAAAATCGTGATGCTGACCGTTTCGGAGGAAAACCAGCATGTCATGACCGCCTTGCAGAGCGGGGCAAGAGGCTATGTCCTGAAGGGGGTCGGGTCGAGAACCCTGGCCGCCGTACTGCGCACGGTGGCTATGGGCGAACGGTACGTTTGCCCGCAATTGTCGGCGCGCGTGCTGGTCGACTTGTCTACCCAGTCAACCGCGACCGCGAAACCCGACGTGCTGGCCGAACTCACCAGCCGCGAAAGAGAGATCCTGACGCTCGTTGCCGCGGGATTGAGCAACAAGCGGATCGGTCTTCAGCTGAACCTGCACGAGAAAACCATAAAGCATCACATGACGCGAATTCTCGCCAAGCTCAATGTGAGCAACCGGACCGAAGCCGCGATGACACTGCGCGACGCGACCGAGCATCAGCATCCGCCTGCCCGCCATCCTGCGTGAAGCACGGTAGCCTTGCGGCCTGTGAACTCGCCATCACTCGATCATGCCGAGCAGTCTTGCCCGATCGGAGTTCGTTGCCTGCCGCCGAATGATGGTGCGGCCCATCGCATCCCGCATTTCATAATGGCCACCGTCGATGCGCTCGCTGAGCCCATTGGAATGCACTACACCCACACTTGGCCCGCGCACTTCGATCCGGTCTCCAGTGGTCGCGTTGACATATACTTTTGGCTTGTTGGCGGGGTTTACCGCGGCAACTGGATTTGCAGGGGGATTGCCTTTTGACGATTTTGATTTGCCCTTGCCCGCGTTGGCATTGGAGTTCGAGCTCCCGGGAGTTCCAGCGTTCCCGGATTTTCCAGCGTTCCCAGAGTTCCCGGAGTTCCCAGAGTTTCCAGAGTTCCCAGAGTTCCCAGCGTTGCCAGAGTTCCCTTGTGCCTGGGCGGCCTGCGGGCTAAGCGTCAGGGACAGGCCGTCCTGTGCCACACGGTAGGGGATCACGACGAGAATCAAGGTCGATGCGGTGAGGCAGATGGCGACGCGAAGCCTTCGAAGAGATTTGAGCCTGCGCTGCGATTGAGAGCACGCAGGCCGCACATTCATCATGGCGAGAACTCTTGCCTCACGAAGCCTCAGGCGTTGCGGCCGTATCGCGTCTGTGGTCAATGAATTTGCCAATAGCACGCTAGAATATCCTCTGACCGTCACGGTCTGCGTGGCATTTCCACCTGTTTCGAATTCGCCCGAGCCAATCCTCTGTACTCTGCACCATCTATCACGCTTTCGCCATCATCAGGCGGTGTCAAGACCCACCAGTCTCACGGGGAGAAACCGGTGGGTCTCGCTAGCGCAGGAAGGGACTCATTACTGCGCAAGTGTGTTGCCTTCATTGATCGGGCCCATCAGCCGATAATAAGCCCGACGGCCGCGACCCCGAACACCAAGCCAAATACCGGAAAAAGCAGCCAGCGTGCTTGGTGAATGCTGGGCTCCATTGCAGCCTCCTGTCACGGGTTAGCATCGCAACGACGCCTGCAGGAGCTCGGTTCCTGAAAACTCTCCCATCTCAGGCTTTTGCGATAGCGGTCCCGGACCAAAGCACTGCCTGTGCCAGCCCATAGTCTACCAGCGGACAGACTGAAGCCCTATCTCAGGCCTTTTCGACAAGGCCCTATCTCAGACCTTTTCGACAAGAAGGGCGCCGTCGAGGGTGATCCATGAGGTTACGGCTGGGCCGGTCCTCCACCGCAAAAGCCAGCCAGCTGGAACGGCGGGTGTACTGGGACGTAAATAGCCGCCGTTCGAGAAATGGAGACTCCTCTCCAACTTCAACCGATGCATGTTGAAGGGGACCGCCGTGGGGCCGCGGACCCCTCCTTTACGCCGAACAGGGGTTAGGTCAGAATAAGGACGATCTTAAGCGTACCCGGGTCGACGATCACGATTCGGCCATCGGCCAATACGAAATACTCATAGGATTCGTAAGCCGGGACGATCTCGACGATTCGCGGCGGCAGACGACGCAGCTTAACCGTCTGCCGCGGAACCTCGACACCCACTGAGATATCAAAATCAACGCTGGCGACCGGTTCGACCCTCTCCTGCTTGAGGATTTGGGTGATTTCCGTTTTCTGTTCAACGGTCACATTGCTGATCGCGCCGGTCGAAGTCTCATCCTGAGTAGAGGTCGTGCCCTGAGTCTGCTGCTCGGTGGTGGCACCGGCCTCGCCCTGGGTCTGCTGCTCGGTCTGGACCTTGGCCTTGTCCTGCGCCTGTTGGTCGGTTGTGGCACCGGCCTCGCCCTGGGTCTGCTGCTCGGTCTGGCCCTTGGCCTTGTCCTGCGCCTGTTGGTCGGTTGTGGCGCCAGCCTCGCCTTGGGTCTGCTGCTCGGTGGTTGCGCCGGCTTTGCCCTGGGCTTGCTCATCGGTCTGCATCTTCGCCTTGCCTTGAGCTTGCTCCTCGGTGGTGGCGCCGGCCTTACCTTGGGACTGTTCGCCCATCGCACCTTCCGGGCAACCGGCCGAGCCGGCCGGGCAATTGGTGTCGGCGCCCGACTGGGTTTGCGCCGGCTGCTGTTCCTGAGCGAGCGCTGCTCCACAGCCAACGCCGATGGCCAGCATACTGGTGATCAGAACTTTTTTCACGAGACGTCTCCTTCGAAAAGTCTGTCCCTTCACGGGGAAAACCACCTCTCGAAAGTTTTGTTCCAGGCGAATTGACCGGGCGGAAGCGATCGGAGCCTGTTGGAACAAACAGTCCGCCTTCATGCGCGCTGAGCCATGGTGGGCGCGCCGAATAGGGTCCGTGTCTTTGTTCCAGCAGCAGAGGTGCGGATTCCCTTATTCGGCCGACGCCAGGTCCTGGTAGGGGGGCGGAGATTGAAAAAATCCGCGCTCGCTGCCGGACGAATCTCTTCCAACCGCCGGTTGGTAGACGCCGGGCAGCCGGCACGCGTATGATTTTTTTCGGTCCGCGCGCACCGGGCACATCCCAGCCCCCCGAGCCGTGCTTGGTGACCGCTTGATCGCCCCGTCGCACCTGCAGGTACGGCGGGCTTTTTTGTCGGTGCTGGAACTTTGTTGCATTCAGCACAGCATGTTCTTACGCAGACAATGCAAATGGCCAGCGCTCCATTCCACGACGCAGCCCTGGGAGTCAGACACCGTGGAAGAACCTATTTGGGAAACCAACAAAATCCATGCGGCGCGCGTTCGGCAGACCGCCGAACGCGGAAGGGCGCTCGTTGAGGACCTTCGCTACACACTGGCCCTGTCACAACGCTTGGTGCGGGCGTCGCGTGCGCTGCTGAAGCGGTCCAAGGACCAGGGCGTTGCTACCGAGCCTTGAAACCGAAAGCAGCCGAAATGGTCGGACCGGACCATCTTGCCGTAAAAACTGCCGAAAGCTAAATCTATACATTAGCAAGTTGGGACAGAGTTGAAGCAGAAGACTTGTTCGCGAAATGGACAAGAACACTGGCCGCAGTCTCCCTGAATGGCTTCAGAGGCATCTGCCCCGATGATCCGCTGATCGCATGGGATATCGCTACCAAGATTTCGAAAGAGACTCTGGGGAAAATGGGCTTGGCCGCAGCGTTATCAGGAAGGGCGATCGAAACGAGAATTTGAACGAGAAACAAGACGAAGCTGACGACGTCGTCGGCGAGCCATACCCGGTCGCCTTG
This sequence comes from Mesorhizobium wenxiniae, assembly GCF_002284535.1. Classification (GTDB taxonomy): domain Bacteria; phylum Pseudomonadota; class Alphaproteobacteria; order Rhizobiales; family Rhizobiaceae; genus Mesorhizobium; species Mesorhizobium wenxiniae. The sequence continues at coordinate 154,881 of NZ_NPKH01000041.1, forward strand.
CTCCTGGTTCTTTTTATACTCTCGATGGTGGGCGGGGCAGTGTACGCGGTCCTTCGTCGGGAGGAGTTTCTATAGCGGCGAACACAAACCTGCGGTTTTTCCTTAGAGCGGGATGAGATTTGTAAGAGTCGTGGGATTCCCAAATCATCGCAGTTCTGATTCAACATTCATGCTGGGAGGAGGC
>NZ_NPKH01000016.1 GCF_002284535.1 Mesorhizobium wenxiniae
GCCTCCTCCCAGCATGAATGTTGAATCAGAACTGCGATGATTTGGGAATCCCACGACTCTTACAAATCTCATCCCGCTCTAGGGTTGATGCCGGACACTTGCATCGTCCCGTTTGTTGCCCGGGCATGCGCCCGGTTGGTTGGGGATGGAAACGAACACCGCTCTGGCCGCCGGCATTATCCAGGGACAGGCGTAATAATCGGCAATGCGGTTTATGACCCCGTCGATCGCTTCGATCCGAACCGGATGGGCTGGTTTCCAACCGCCTTCGCCGCGGTGGAGCACGAGCAGCACCGCTTCGCCATCGATCTCGCCAGTCACCATCTTCCAGGTCATTTGGGCGTTTTCATACTCGACAAAATAGGGCGATTCCAACAACTGGCCCTTGAAGCAATCCGCGACCCGCAATTGGGCATCGGCGCTGGTCAACGCCCGCACGCCATCCCAGTCACGGCGATTGAAAAGCTCGACATAGCGGTTGAGCAATTTTGAAAGCTCGGCATTGCGCTGGAACTCCGAACGGACGTCTGGTTCGTTTGGCAGCATCGCCAGCTTAGAGCGTCCACGGCTCAACGCCGCCTTGACGCCACCCACGGTCGAGCCGACGAGGCCGGCGATCTCTTCCAGCGAATAGTCGAATACATCCTTGAGCAGGACGCAGGCGCGTTCCTTGGGCGGCAGGTGGATCACCAGCCGTTCGATCGCGCGATCGGCGCCCTGGCCCGGCGGCTCGACCGGCAGGATGATTTCGTTTTCGACGAAATTGGCCTCCGCACGCTCGCGTGCTTGTCTGCTTCGCAGGAAATCGATGCAGCGATTATGCGCAATGCGAAACAGCCAAGGGCGAAGAGCGCTCGGATCGTCAAGCTTCTCGATCTTCCGATAGGCTTCGAACAGGGCCTCCTGCATGACGTCTTCGCCGTCGAGCGTCGAACCTGTCATGCGTGCACAGTAGCGGTGCAGCCGTCCGCGCAAATGTGCGACCGTCTCCAGGAACGCGGCGTAGCGGACGTCAAAAAGCCCGGTTGGATCGATTCTTGGCTGCATCTTCATGGTATCAATATCCAGAGACGGATCACCGTGGGATATAGGTCAGCGTGATGACGCCGTTCTTGAACCGGTGCGTGTTCACAAGCTCCAGCTTGACCAGGGACGGGTCGATATCCTGGAAAGCGCGTTTGCCATGGCCCACACGGGTGGGCACGATGGAGAGCTGATACTCGTCGACAAGCTTGTTGGCGAGCAGCGTCTGGTCGAGATTGCTCACCCCATATTTCAGTATGTCCCCGCCGGCCTGCTGCTTGATCCTAGCGATTTCGGCGGCGACATCACCCTCGATCAGCGACGCGTTCCAGCTCACGTCTTTGAGGCTGCGTGATGCGACAAGCTTCTTCAGCCCGTTCATGCGATCCATATACTTGCTACCCTTGACCTGCGGCCAGCGCGCCGAAAACATTTCATAGGTCACGCGACCGAGCAGGAAAAAATCCGCCTCGCCAGCCTTTTGGTAAGAATGCTCCCTGGCTTCTTCGTCGAAGAAGGGCGAAGCCCAGTCCATTGGTGCTTCGATGACGCCGTCCAGCGAAATGAAGCTGCCCACGATCAATTTTCTCATTGCACGTCTCCGGTTGCGCAGCAGGCCTTCCCGTCATGATCGAGAACCGGCGAACGAACCGGTCCCTCGATCGTGACAAGGCACCCGATAGCTAAGACGTTCCCGGTTCGATTTTGGATACGCGCGTGAAGATCGTTTGAACTAATACAGCGGCTTGGCCATGTGCCGGGGCGACGGCCATTCTGTCGTGATCCCGGGCTGCACCGGCCGCTCGAGATAGGTCGACAGAACCACGTAGCTTCGTGTCGAGGTGACGCCGGGCGTTTCGTAAAGCCGCGACAGCAGGCCTTCGAGCGCCCGAGTGTCCTCGGTGCGGACCTTGATCAGCATGCATGTGTCGCCGGCCACCGAATGAATCTCCTCGACTTCGGGGCGCTCGGAAATCGCCATCAGTTCGGGGGTCTTTCCCCAACCCTTGGTGTCGATGTGCACGAAAGCGAGCAACGGCTTGCGCACCGCCTTGGGATCGATGATCGCCGCGGTGTTGCGGATGGCGCCGCTGCGCCGAAGCCGCTTCACCCGTTCATGCGCTGCCGGCGGCGACAGGCCGACGCGATCACCGAGCTCGGCATAGCTGATCGTGGCGTCATCGACCAGAACGCCTAATATCTTTCGGTCGGTTGCGTCAACGTCGCGGGCAGCAGGCCGGTTCTGCGGAACGCCATCTGTTTCTTCATCCATAATGAAGTTCCTTATTGATACAGAATTTAATACGGCCATTATGGCCATATGTCGAACAGTGATCAAGTCGCAACTTTGACGGCAAGGCCGCCTATCCCGGCGCTCGCTTATCTGCTGACCGGATGCATAGCCGTGATCGGCTCCAACTCGCTGGTCCTCGGTCCGATAGCACCGGCAGTGGCCGCGTCGTTTACGACGAGCGTGCCGGCCGTCATGATCGCGTCCGCTGCGTTCGGTCTTGGCACGTCGGCAAGCGCCTTGTTCCTGGCGCGCTATATAGATCGGCTCGGCGCCCGTCGCATGCTGCAAGGGGCGTTGCTGCTGCTGGCGATAGCACTTGTCTCCAGCGCTGCCGCGCCGACGGTAACGACGCTGGTTGCGGCCCAGCTTCTCGCCGGCATCGCTGCCGGTATCGCCATGCCGGCAATCTATGCCAGCTCGGCCGCGATTGCGCCGCCTGGCCGCGAAAGCGGGACGATCGGCGTCGTGCTGACCGGATGGACCCTCAGCATGGTGGCCGGCGTCTCATTATCGGCGGTGCTTGCCGACTTCGTGCATTGGCGCGCTGTTTTTGCGGCGGTAGCGGTCTTTGCGGCGCTCGCATTGACCGGTCTTACGCTGACGTCGCTGAGCGATGTCAGGAAAAGCGGCCCGGCGCCGACGCCGCTCGGCGCTTTGGCCGTGCCCGGCATAGTGCCGCTTCTGGTCGCCTGCGGCGCCTTCATGACCGCCTTCTATGGTGTCTACGGCTATCTCGGCGATCACCTTCACAATGGCTTGGGACGGCCGGTCAGTGCCAACGGCTTGGCCGCGCTCGCCTATGGCGCAGGCTTCGGCATGGCGGCACTTCTTGACGGCGTGATCGATCGGCTTGGCGCGCGACGCGTCATGCCGTTCGCCTATCTCCTCGTCGCGATCGTCTATATCGCGCTGGCCGCGGCAGGCGGCAGTTTCCATCTGACCATCGCGATGGTCGGGATCTGGGGCCTTGCCAATCATTTTGGACTGAACGTCCTGGTGATGCGCCTCTCGGCGCTCGATCCGGCGCGGCGCGGCACGATCATGGGTCTGAACAGCGCCGTGACCTATCTCGCGGTGTTTGTCGGAACCACGGCCTTCGGACCGCTTTATTCCAGCTTTGGTTTTGCGGCATCGGCCGTGGTCGCAGCGTTGCTCATGCTGGTCGCGGCCTCAGCGGCGGTGTGGCGTTCGCCGCGGTCCGTGTAGTCGCGGAGCCACGCGGCTGATCGAGACGTTCAATCCCCAGGCGGTCAAGGTCTATGAGCGTCGGGGTTATCGGCCTTTCGGCGTGCTTCCCGATCTTCCCGTCGGCCGCAGCCGCGTCTTCCTGTAGAAGAATTGTCGGCTTGATTAGCCGGCGAGGCGTCCGCCGCGCATCGGCTGTGGCACACCAGTGGTGGTCGGGAAGCTGATCGGCAGGCCCCTGAGCACGCGAACCGCAAGGAAGGCAAAGCATTCCGCCTCCACCGCGTCACCCTTCCAGCCGAGCGCCTCCGCCGGCACGGCTTCGACACCGGCACGGCTGGCGAGCATGGCCATGATCGTCGGGTTGTGGCGGCCGCCACCGCTGACCACCAGCCGCTTCGGCCGGTGCGGCAGGAGGTCGAGCGCTTTGCCGACGGCGGCGGCGGTGAAGGCCGTCAGCAGTGCAGCGCCATCCTCAGCGTTCATCCCATCCGCCATGGCTGCGCCGAAGTCGAACCGGTCCAGCGACTTTGGATAGGGCGTGGCCAGATAGGGATGCTGCAAGAGCTTGGCCAGCCGCGCTTCGTCGACAGTGCCAGTGCGGGCCAGCGCGCCGTCGCGGTCCATTTCGCCGAGCCCTTTGGACTTGATGAAATCGTTCAACGGCGCATTGGCCGGTCCGGTGTCGAAGGCAACGACATTGTCCTTGCCATCCCACCACGTGACGTTGGCGACGCCGCCGAGATTGAGAACGGCCGTGTCGCCGCTGGCGTCGGCATCGCGTAGCAGCGCGGCGTGATAGGTCGCGGACAGCGGCGCCCCTTGCCCGCCGGCGCGCATGTCGGCCGAGCGGAAGTCGTAGGCAATTTTGGTATCCAGGATGGCATGCATCAACTCGCCATCGCCGAGCTGGCGGGTCTGGCCGAGCCGGCCGACGTGCGGAGCACGATGCAGCACGGTCTGGCCATGGAAGCCGACGACCCCGACATCGGCCATCGTCAATCCATAGCTCTCGACCAGGTCCTTGACCGCCGCTGACTGGGCGCGCGTCAGCGCTTCTTCAGCTTCGCGAAAGATCGCCGGCTCCGGTCCGGTGAAATTCCACACCCTGGCCTGATCCAGCGTCTCCTCCAGCAGGGTCCTGATCGACCTGGGGTAGGGTGCCAGCGTGTAGGTGCCGAAATCCGCGATCCGCTCGCCATCGGTCTTGATCAGCGCGACGTCGATATTGCCGTCGAGGACGGTGCCGGTCATCAGGCCGACGGCCCAGATTGGCTGGTCACTTTTCGCAATCATGATTTGTTAGGCTCCATTGGCGAGATCGCCGACCGATTGGCGAAGCGATTCCGCTGTTGAATGATGTGTCGGATGGATCCGTTTGGCGAGCAAGGTCCATGCCTTGCCTTTGTCGAGGTCGATCCACAGTCCGATGCCGGTAAAGCGGTATGCCCGACCGTCCCTGCACAGCCGGCCGCCGCCAGCCCTCATCCTCACCCAGGCTTTTCGCCTATCGCCTTTCGCAGGAATCCTCCCGCATTGTCGAGGGCTTGCCGCGCCTCTTTGACGCTCATGCCGGTGATTGTCACCAGGATCGCCAGCTTTACGTCTTTGCCGGTCTGGTCGAGCGCCTGTCGTGCCTGCTGCGCTGTGCAGCCGGTGGTCTGCATCACGATCCCAACCGCCCTGGCGACGAGTTTCTTGTTGCTGGGATTAAGGTCTACCATCAGGTTCTGATAGCTCTTGCCGATCCGAATCATGCTGGCTGTCGTCAGCATGTTGAGAACCAGCTTTTGCGCGGTTCCCGACTTCAGCCGGGTCGAGCCGGCGAGAACCTCGGGGCCGACAAACGGAGAGATGGCAATGTCGGCGATGCCGGCAATGGTCGACCTGGGATTGCAGGAGAGCGCCACTGTCGTCGCTCCCACCTGCTTTGCGTAGGTCAAACCGCCGATCACATAAGGCGTGCGGCCGCTGACCGCGATGCCGACCACCACATCGTCGGCGGTCAACTTGATGTCCTGCAGTGCCTTCATGCCTTGTTGCGGATCATCCTCGGCGCCTTCCGCAGCCCGCATCAGCGCTTTGGGCCCGCCCGCGATCAGGCCGAGCACCATGTCCTCGGGCACACCGAATGTCGGTGGACACTCCGACGCGTCGAGAACTCCCAACCGGCCGCTCGTGCCGGCGCCGATGTAGACAAGCCGCGCGCCTTTTTGAAACGCACTAACGATCCGGTCTACCGCGGCAGCAATTTCCGGAATGACTTTCTCGACAGCGGCCGGAACGCCGCTGTCCTCGTCATTGATCTTGCGCAGGATCTCGATGGTTGGCAGCAGGTCGATATCCATCGTCTTCGGGTTCCGGTCCTCGGAAACCAACCGTTCCAGCTCCGACATCAACTCCTGTTCGTTCATCAGCTTGCTTTCAAACTTCTTGCCATCGGCAATAAGTAATGTGATGCGGCGCCAGGCGTTGACCAGTACCAGCGGCTGGCATTGGCGGACCCCGTTGCCTCAAACAAATGTTGACAACATCATTTGTTGTTGATCAAAGTCCAGCCATGAATTGCGCGGGCCGGGGTGAGGCGATGGACGACCTTGGAGCACAGGAACAGGCAGTGCTGGATCTCATCGCGGCGAACCCTTTCGCCGGCCAGCAGGATATAGCGAGCGCGCTCGGCATTGCCCGCTCGACCGTCGCGGCCCACATCGTGCAGCTCGTCAACAAGGGCTACATTCTCGGTCGCGGCTATGTGTTGCCGGCCTCCAAGCGCATGATCTGCATCGGCGGCGCCGTCCTGGACCGCAAGTACCACGCCAGGAAGGATCTGATCTTCGGGACGTCGAACCCGGTCGACGGCTATCGCAGCTTCGGCGGCGTCGCCCGCAACGTCGCCGAGAACCTTGTCCGCCTCGGCGTCGACGTAAGCTTCGTCTCGATTGTCGGCGACGACGAGACCGGCCGCTCGCTGGTGCGCCATCTGCGCGACCTCGGCGCCGATGTCAGCCAGGTCATCACCACCACGGAGCGGCCAACGGCGGAATATGCAGCGATCCTCGACCTCAATAACGATCTCGTGCTCGGCATCGCCGACATGGAGATATTCGATCTGTTTTCGCCCTCCCATCTCGACCGCTTCTGGCCGCACCTTGCTTCGGCGACATGGGTGTTCATCGATTGCAACCTGCCGGCTGCGACGATCAAGTCGCTGATGACACGCAAGCAGGGCGCGCGCTTCAGGCTCGCCGTCGACACGGTGTCGTCGCCGAAATCGGCACGCCTGCCGAAGGACCTGACCGGCATCGACCTTTTGTTCACCAATCACGACGAGGCCAATACGCTGCTTGGCATCATCGATGCCGACAAGCGGCTTAAGCCGAAGGAGGCTGCAGCGGCGCTGCGCGCGGCCGGCGCCGGCGAGGTGATCGTGACCATGGGCGCTCATGGATTTGCGGTGGCGACCGAGAGCGGCGTGGCGACGATGCGTTCCGTCCCGGCCTGCGCCGTCGACATCACCGGCGCCGGCGATGCAATGATTGCCGGCACCATGTACAAGGTGCTTTCGGGCGATCCCGTGCTCGACGCGGCGCGCACCGGCGCGCTGCTCGCCACGCTGACCACCGAAAGCGAATCCAGCGTTCATCCCGACCTGTCGCCGCGCTTCCTCACCGCCGGCATGTACCGCATTCCCGCCTGAACGCGAGCCAACCCTGAAAGCGAGACGACGATGAAACCTTCTCTTCTCCACCTGAACGACGAAGTCGCGGCAGCACTCCGGGAAGGCCGCGCGGTGGTGGCGCTGGAATCGACGATCATCACCCATGGCATGCCCTATCCGGCCAATCTGGAGACAGCGCGCGGCGTCGAAACCGTGGTGCGCGAGAACGGTGCTGTGCCTGCCAAGATCGCGGTGGTCGCCGGCAAGATCAAAGTCGGGCTCGATGACCGTGAGCTGGAGCAGCTGGCAGCGGCAAAAGACGTGGTCAAGGCCTCCGGGCGCGACCTCGCCGCCATCATGGTGGGCGGCGGCTCGGCCGGAACCACGGTTTCGGCGACGATGCGGATCGCCGCACTCGCCGGCATCGGTATTTTCGCGACCGGCGGCGTCGGCGGCGTGCATCGCGGCGCCGAAGCCACATTCGATATCTCGGCCGACCTGACCGAACTCGGCCAGACCGGCACGACCGTCGTCTGCGCCGGCGTGAAATCGATCCTCGACATTGCAAAAACGCTGGAATATCTGGAGACCCAGCGCGTGCCGGTGATTGCCTGTCAGAGCGACGATTTTCCGGCCTTCTATACGCGCTCCAGCGGACTGAAAGCCGATCACCGCCTCGATACGGCCGAGGACATTGCGCAGGCCATGCTGCTGCACGAGCAGATCGGCTCGGGCACCGGCATCCTGGTCGCCAATCCAATTCCGGAAGTGGATGCGCTCGATCCGGCCTTCATCGACGGCACGATCACGGCAGCGGTGGCAGAGGCCGAGAAACGCGGCATCGGGCGCAAGGAACTGACGCCGTTCCTGCTCGCCCGCATCAACGAGCTTTCGCAGGGTCGCAGCCTGAAGGCCAATATCGCGCTGGTCCGCAACAACGCCGCGCTTGCCGCCCGTATTGCGGTGGCGCATGCGCGGTTGAAGCGCATGGCCAAATAGGCTCAGCACCCCGGCCGGCGCTACCGGCCTTCGATTTCAGGCGGGCCCGAGATCGAAAACCCGCCCGGCATTGAGGATATTGTTCGGATCGAAAGCCGCTTTCAAGCGCCGCATGGCGGCGATCTCGGCATCGCTGCGCACAAGGTGCAACCATTCCTTCTTGTCGAGGCCGATGCCATGCTCGGCCGAGACGCCGCCGCCGGCCGCAGCCACGCTGCGATAGACGATGTCGTATGCCGCCGCCGGATCCACCGTGCGGACCTGATAGTGCAGATTGCCATCGCCGAGATGGCCGAAGACGTAGATGTCGGCGTTGCGGTCAACGGCCTGGACCGCAGCTTCCGTTTCCCGCAGGAAAGTGCCCATTCTCGCCAGCGGGATGCTGACATCAACGCCGACCAGGCCTTTTATCGAAAACAGGAAGCGATTGGCGTCCTCTCGCACCGCCCACAGCGCGCGGAATTCGCGCGGCGACTGCGAGACCACCACGTCGTCGATCACGCCGTCCTCGACCGCCTGCATCAGCACATCGGCAAAACGTTCGCCGTCGCGGTCGGGCTCGCTGCCCTGTATCTCGGCCAGCACATAGACGGGCGAGCCGACGGGCAGCGGCGCCGGCGCATCCATGCCGGCGACCATGGCGCCATAGAGCGGCGCGAAATTCACTTCATAGGCCGAGAGCAGGGGTCCGAGCTTCTGCCTGAGCAGCGCAAGCAGCGCGATCGCCGCGTCGAGCGACGCAAGCGCGCAGAAGGCGTTGACCTCGGTGGCCGGCTTCGGGTGCAGCCGCAGGCAGGCGCGCGTGACGACGCCCAGCGTGCCTTCGCTGCCAATGAAGAGCTGGTTGAGATCATAGCCGGAATTGTCTTTGGACAAGCCCTTGAGCGACGTCAGGATGCTGCCATCGGCAAGTACCGCTTCCAGACCGAGCACCTGCGCGCGGTACATGCCGTAGCGCAGCACCCGGATACCGCCGGCATTGGTGGCGACATTGCCGCCGACCGTGGCCGTGCCGCGCGCGCCGATGTCGACGCCGAACAGCAAGCCGGCCGTATCGGCTGCGTCCTGCACCATCTGTAGTGGTGCGCCGGCCTCGGCGACGATCGTTGCCGCCTCGCGGTCGGGCGGCTCGATCGCCGTCATGCGCTCCAGCGACAGCACCGCTTCGCCGGGCTGGATGCGAGCCGCACCGGCAAGCCCGGTTCGGCCACCCTGGACGACAAGCCTCTGCCGCGCCTCGTTGCACAGGCGCAGTATGTCCGACACCTCGCCGGTCCTGCACGGACGCAGCACGAACTCCGGCAGTGCGCCGGTCTTGCCGTCGGGATCTTCCCTGTAACGCGGTCCGGCCTCGTCGGCCGAAACGATCGCTGATCTGTCCAGCCGTTTTTCCAGCCGCGACAGGAGCTCGGCAACCTTCTGTGACATGGGGCTCACTCGTTCGCCCTGGGCGCTTCGGCCTCGGTGCGAACCAACTTGATGTCGGCTCCCGCCGCCCAGGCGCCGATATCTTCCCGGCGCAATGCCGCCGCCATCATGTCCGGAAACAAATCCGGCGTGCAGGCGAAGACCGGAATGCCAAGTGCGGCAACCGAACCTGCCATTGCCGGATCGTAGCCGGGCCGGCCTTGGTCGGTCAGTGCCAGAAGCACGACGACATTGACGCCGGATCGAACCAGCGCCGCCAGCCGCCGCAGCAACTCCTGGCCATTGCCGCCCTCGTAGAGGTCGGTGATCAGCACCAGATGCGACTTGGTTGGCCGCTCGATACGGTCGGCGCAATAGGCGACGGCCTGGTTGATATCGGTGCCGCCGCCAAGCTGCACGCCGAACAGCACTTCGACGGGATCGCTGAGTTCTTCGGTAAGGTCGACGATGGCCGTATCGAAACAGACGAGCTTGGTGCGCACGACCGGCAGCGAGGCCATCACCGCCGCGAAGATCGAGGCGTAGACCACCGAGCTCGCCATCGAGCCGGACTGGTCGACGCAGAGAACGACTTCGTCAAGATCGACCAGCCGGCGCTGCTTGCGCATGAAACCAACCAGCTTCTCCGGCACGATGGTTTTGTGCTCGGGCTGGTAGTGGCGAAGGTTCGCCGAGATGGTGCGCTGCCAGTCGATATCGCGCGCACGCGGACGGTTGGTGCGCCTCGATCGGTCGAGCGCGCCGCGTATCGCCTCGGCGGTCTTCTGCTCCAGCTTCTGCATCAGCTTGGCGACAATGTCGGCGATGATCGTGCGGGCGATGTCCTTGGTCTTGGCCGGCATGACCGAGCGGAGCGAAATCAGGTCGGCGACCAGGTTGACGTCGGCCTCGATCGCCTTGAGGAACTCCGGCTCCATCAGCATCTGCTTCAGGTCCAGCCGTTCGAAAGCGTCCTTCTGGACAATCTGAACGACCTGCGCGGGAAAGAAGGACCTGATATCGCCCATCCATTGCGCAACGCGCGGTGCCGAACGGCCAAGCCCGCCACGCCGCTTGCGCGGGTCACTGGCCGCCGCGCTGGCACCATCGCCGTAGAGAGCATCGAGTGCCGCCGAAAGTCGTTTGTCGTCGCTGGAAAGTGCCGCCGACGCCTCGTCATCGGCGCCGATCGCCAGGCGCCAGCGGCGCTCCCCTCCGGCATCTGCAGTGAGTGGGCCGGGCCCGTTCATTTCGCCCTCGTCATCCATTGCCGTTTCCTCCCGTGAGCAATGGTCCAAGCCGTTCCAGGTGTCGGCGCCATGCCTCGCCGCCATCCGGCGTCGGCGTCAGGCCAGCCGGCAAGCGCGCGGCGCGGCCGAGAACCGCTTCGATCAGCCGCCGGCGCTCCATGCTGTCCAGATTGGAAAAGACGCGGCGCAGCAACGGCAGGTGCGCGATGAAAGCATCTTCGTCGAGAGATTTGAGCCAGGAATCGACCGCGCCGCGCAGACCTTCGTCATAGATCAGCCGTTGACCGGCTGTGCTGAAGAAGCCCTCGAAGAACCCCGCCGCCTCGGCGACCGGCGTGCCCGGCGACAGGCGTCGCCCGAGCAGCCTGGCTGCGGCTTCGGCGGACAGGCGGCCGGCCTCATAGAGCAGGTGCGCGGCGCATCCGGCCAGCAGCGCCGTCGCTCGCGACCCCTCCAGCACGGCAGCCAGCCCGTTGCGCCATCCGTTCAGCACGTCTTCCCCGGGCTCGACCAGCCTGATCGCCTCGTCGGCCTTGCGCATCGCGCTAGCCAGCGTCGCGGCGGCCTGCTCATCCAGGTCGCGTGCCGCATAGGGAAGCGCGATCGCACCTTCGACGATTAGCCGCTCCATCAGGCCGGAAAGCCGGTTCGTCTCCGTCTTGCGGGCCTCGCCGTAGCGGATGATGTCGGCGAGCGGCGGCATCGAGGCCAGAATCTCCAGGCATTCACTGCTGCGCGCCGCGCGCGCCTCCAGGGCCCCGAGACCGGCCGTCGATGCTTCCGACAGGCCTGCCGTGATGGCGCCCTGGACCAGTACCGCAAGAGTATCGAGGGTTGCTGCGGCTTCGATCATCTGGATCAGGCGGCCGTTGGCAGCCTTTTCGATGGTCGGCCCGTAGATCAGGTTCTCCACCAGGCGAACGGCATATTCCGGCTCCCAGGCCAGGGTCCACCGCTCACGGAAGGTGCCACGGCTGCGACCGGCGTCCGTCAACTTGCCCCAATGCACACCAAGCACGTTCAGCCGATGCAGCAATGTCGAACGAAACAGCCCGCTGTCGCTTCGCAGGTCGACGGATAGTTCCCGCTCCAGCGCTTCAGGTTTCAGCCGCGCCGCCTTCTGGTTGCGCTGCAGATCCTCGATCAACGGCGCCAACGGCGTGTCGGGTGGAATTTCGCCGACGTCCGCACCTAGAAGCAGCTCGGCCTCGACCAGGGCCCACAGCAACGCTTCGCCATTGAACAGAGCCGCAATTGCGGCGTCGCGCAATTCCTCAAACCCGGGTTTCGGCCGCTCGCGAATCGCGGCGAGCGTGCGGGCGAGCCGCTCCGCTTCGATCAGCGAAGCGGTCGAGACCAGGTGACCCTTCACGCGCAGCACCGCTGCAATCATTGCAAGCCACAAGGTTGCTGCATCGCGCCGGCCGCGCGTGCGCCAGAGATGCTTGCACCAGCCGGGTGCGACGACGCCCGCGCCATAGCCGTAGCCCAGCGCCAGACGCGGTCCCGTCCACGGCGCCCATGTCATCGTGCTCTTGCGCCTTGCGATCCCCTTGAGCAGGGCTTGATCGTTTTTCTGCGGGTGTGTCGCCTGCAGTGCCGGCACATGCCACGCCCCGCAGACGACGGCGATAGGTCCGTCGAATTCCTTGCGCGCCGCAGCGATTTCGAGCCGCATATGCGCTTCGCGCTGGGCCTCGAACTCAGCGATCGAGCCTTCACCATCCCTCAGCGTCATCATCGCGTCGGAGATGGCCGCGAATATCGGGCCTGGTTCCGGATTCTGCTCGATGATGTCCGACCACCAGCTTTCGCCATCCTCATAGCCGGCGGCGCGGGCCAGCGTGCCTATCGGATCACGCCGATGCGGAGCCACATCATCACGCTCGCTTGATTCCTTCGCTTCGTCAGCATCGACTTTTTCCGCGCCTTCGACCGCCGCTTCCGAGAAGCGCGCCGGCGACGGCAGGTCGATGAAGCGCAACGCCGCCTTGTTGTCCACGGCCCAAAGCACCGCCTGATATTCCGGCGAAAACTCGGCGAACGGCCAAAAACTTGTCGAAGCCGGATCCTCCTCCCGATAGCAAAGCAGTGCTACCGGCGGCTGCATTTCCGGGCGGGCCAGCAACGGCAGCAGCGCGGAGGCGTCGATCGGCCCCTCGATCAGCACGGCGCCCGGCTGCAAATCCTGCAATGCCTGCACAAGGCTGTCGGCGGAACCCGGCCCGTGATGGCGTATGCCGAAATAGGCGACGTCGTTGTGCCCCATGGCGCGTCAGATCGCTGCGTTCAAGGCCGCATAGTAGCCGGCATAGTCGGGCCGCTTCTTGAGCACTGTTTCCAGATATTCCTCAAGCACTGCCTTGTCCTGAACCGGGTCTTTCACGATCGCGCCGACAAGGCTGGCGGCGAGACCTTCGGCGCCGAGCTTGCCGCTGTCGAACCACGCCGCCTGGCTCAGCCCGCCAACCATCGTCGCGATCGCCTCGGCGGTCGACAGCGAGCCCGAGGGCGTCTTCAGCGTCACCTTGCCGTCGGCGGTCGCACCGGCCCGCAATTCACGGAAGATGGTCAATACCCGGGCTATCTCCTCGCCGACATTTTTCGGCACCGGCAGGTCGAGCCCGCCGGCCATCTCATCGACCCGCTTGGAGACGATCGCCACCTCTTCAGCCATGTCTTCCGGCAATGGCAGAACCACGACATTGAAGCGACGCTTGAGTGCCGAGGAGAGTTCATTCACACCTTTGTCCCGATTGTTTGCCGTGGCAATGATGTTGAAGCCGCGCTGGGCATAGATCGATGTGTTGAATTCCGGGATCGGCATCATCTTTTCGGAAAGCACGGTGATCAGCGTGTCTTGCACGTCCGAGCCCATGCGCGTCAGTTCCTCGAGTCGGCAGAGCTTGCCGGTCTGCATGGCGCGGTAGAGCGGCGTCGGCACCAATGCTTCCTGGCTCGGGCCCTTTGCCAGAAGTTGCGCATAGTTCCAGCCATAGCGGATCTGGTTCTCGTCGGTGCCGGCCGTGCACTGCACGATCAGCGTCGAGTCGCCCATGATGGCGGCGGCCAGATGTTCCGACACCCAGGACTTGGCCGTTCCGGGAACGCCGAGCAGCAACAATGCGCGGTCGGTGGCGAGCGTTGCCACCGCGGTCTCCATCAATCGGCGGCGACCGACATATTTTGGCGTTACCGGCGTGCCGTCGCCGGCCTTCCCGCCCAGCAGATAGGTCAGCACAGCCTGTGGCGAGAGGCTCCAGCCGGCAGGCTTTTGCCTGTCGTCACCGCGCGCCAGCGCCTGCAATTCAGAGGCATAGGCCTGCTCGACCGGGAGACGGATGGCAGCGTTCATATCTATTCTCCGGATTGATCATGGGTCGGTTCTAGACTGATGTTCGGCCAGCGCCGCGTTGAGACGCAGGACGCTGAGTGATGGGGCCGCGGGCGGCATGCCGGCTGCGACCACCTCGTCGATCAATTTTGCCGCTGTGGTCGCTGTGGCAAGAAAGCCAAGCGATTCCAGTATATCGTCGGCGCCCCGCCGCACGGCTTCGTCGTTTCCCGCAACGGCGGAACGCAACCCCGCAAGAGCCGACCCATTCGAGAGATCGTCCCACTCCAGCCAGCCAGCATCAATGCCTTCCGCAAGATTGATCGCGCTGAGGTAATTTGCTTGCTTGAGGATCAGCCGGACGAGGGCTCGTTTTCTGCGACTGTCCAGGCGCGGCGTGAGGTGCAGTACGAACAGCGCCGGTTTGCCGCCATCCGCGACAAGTGTATCCGCCATCTGCGTCACCGCAGCGTCGCTGCCTGAAGCGGCGACCATTCGGGCGATTAGGATGTCAGCGTTGTTGTCGGTGCCGAATTGCCAGGCTCCTATGAATTCGGGTTCCGTAGTGCCGAACCGTGCGGCAAGGTCGACCAGATTGCAGGTCTCGAACAATTCGGCGCGGCGCTTTTCCTGCGCTGGGGATTTCAGTTTCGCCGGCGTGTAAGTTGTCCGGCGGCGGATGAAGCCGGATTTGCCTTCGCTGATGAAGGCGGCGAGTTCGACTGCGGGGTCATCCGCCCCGCCTTCGCTTAAGTGGCCGTGCTCTCCCAGCCTTGCCAGCAGCCGGCCAGCCAGTTCGCGCACCTTGCCGGACCTGTCGGCGGAGAGGCTTTTAAGGAACGGCGCGTCCTCAGGATTCAGGTCGACGCGCATGAGTTCGATGAGCGCAAGCCTGACCTCGGCCGGCTCGCCCGATGCCTTGGCCTCGATCAGCATTCGAGCCGAAGCCGATTCCGTGCGTCGCATGTTTGCCAGCGCGATGCGTCGCGCGGCGGGATAGAATTCATCCCAATTTTCCGCCGTCAGTTTCTCTAGTGGGGCATGTCTCTCCCCGTCGAAGCTTGCTTGCCAGTCGATCCAGGGAGCGTAGACGTCCGGACTGTTCTGATCCGAGGGCATCCAGTCCATCGGATGGAGGACAAAGCCGCGGCTGGCGACAAGCGTCACCACGCGCGTCTTGCGTCTCGCGTCGACGGCGTGTTTCAGAGCGGCTCTCAACAGCGGCCGCAACCGCTCCGGCAGCATAGGGAGCGCAAGCCTGGGCAGCGGGGGACGGCGCTTGAGTGTCTTCGGCGCCGCAGGCCGCAGGGCGACGTCGAGCGCTTGTGCTGCGATTGCAAGGAGTCGGCGCTCCTGCTCGTCGGGACTTGCACCGCCGGCGATCGTCTTCCAGGCGGTCGGAGCCAGATCGAAAGCGGCGCCGCCGGTGATCCAGCAATCGCGCATTGTCGCCAGGCCTGTTTGCTCGCCCTCGTTCACGACAGGTCAAGCCTCCCGAACCCGCTTTGCGCCGCCAGAAGGTCAAGCCGGGCGCCATCCCAGAGCGCTGCCGTGGCGGCAAGGTCGAGGCCGAGCAATGTTTGATTTACCGCGCCTGCGATGGGCAAGGCGATCCCTTGCGGATCATCCGCGGCCTGCCACCAGCCTGTGCCCCGGTCGTCGACCAGGATCGCACCAGGCGGCAGCATGAGAGGACAATCGGCAATCCAAGGTGCAGCATCCTGATAGGAAGCATGCGTGGCGAGTGGGTCCTTTGCAGCGCCGAAGCTGAAATCAGGCCACGCGCCGGATATCACTTCACCCATGCGCTCCGCCACCAGTGCGCGGAGCGGCTTGCGTGATGGATAGAAGACCAGCCGGGCATCGAAACGATCGCCCGGAGCAAAAGCGTTGGACCGGCGTCCGGCAGAAGCCGGAAAATAATCGAGCAGCACGGCAAATTGCGGGGTAGTGCTCTTCAGATCAAGCAGCCAGGTCGAATGGCTGACGAGACCGTCACGGCGGCTCTCGATCTTCTCGCCCAGAACTTCCCAGAAGCTTTCGACCTGTCTTGCATCGGGATTGGCCAGAACCTGTTCGCGGGTCTCAGACGTCGATACGAGGCGCTTCAGCTCGGGATCGTCAGGCGCCGACCGCCACGCCTTGGCCAGCAGCACAAGCTTGCCGAGCTCGCGGATCGCCGCATCCGGTCTTTCTTCGCTGCGTAGCGCCATCAGCCGCGATGGGATCTCGTCGATGCGACCGGCAAGCGCGGTTGCCTTCATGTCGACCAGCCGCGCAGCAATCCGGCGGCAACGGTCGCTGCTGCCGTCGATAAAACCCGAAAGGCCAAGCCGCAACTGGTCGGCGATCCATTGGTCGAGTTCATCTAGCGCCGCCGACACTGCTTGTCGTGTGTCTTCCGCCCGCTTGCGCTGCGCTGCCTCACGACGCTCCACCGCCGCAACGTCTTCGACCGCGGCGCTCTGGTCCGTCCGTGCGGCTTCATCGATGCTCTTGGCTGCCGCGCCGGATGTCGATTGCGCTGGCGGTGGCGTCGTCTTCCTGCGCCGGCTGAGCCAGTCATTCACCCATTCCGGTATCGATTCAGCGGCTGCAAAACTGGCTGGCGCAGTGGCGGCAATCCACATCAGGGCCAGCGTGTGCTTGCACGGGAATTTTCGCGATGGGCAGGTGCATTTGTAGCCGTGGTCGCCTGTGTCGATCACCACCCGATAAGGATTGGAGCCGGAGCCCTGGCATTCACCCCAGATGAGCGCCTGCTGCTCATTCTTTTCCAGCCGCGGCCAGCTCGATCGTTTGGTTAGCTTGGAGGCGGCGCTCAGCGACGCCTGATCGGGGGCAAGCGCCTCGATGGTCTTCAAATCGAATTCCAAGCCGCGCCCCTCGTGACTCGAACCAAACGCCTGTCGCCAGGATAGATAGCCGTTTGTGAAGAATTATTGTAGCTCTCGTGAAGCGAAGATCGATACTTCTCGATCTTATCTTATGCGGCCGAATTCACCTGATCCGCAAGCGCGGTCCACCGCCATTTCGGCAGGCAGAGGATTTTCAGCAAAACGGCGTTTGGCGTCGGCCAGCCCAGTTGTGCGCTCAGTGGACGGGAGCAAGTTAGCAACCCATGCAACTGGTTCGCTGGAGCGAGCCGTTCAGCCTTTGCCCTTCAGGTCGACAGGCCCGACACTTCAACGGGCGCTAACCTGCACGATCGCGCTCCAGCGGGCTGAATCTTTTTGGCGCCTTTTTGTGCGATTTGAACCGTGCGGTGCTTGACTCCTGCAACGCCTTGTGAAAAATTTTGCACCAGCTGATAAAAATATCTCAGGGCGGAAATGGTTGGTTTTGGAAACGGCCTCCTGCGCGACGATGAAACCAGTATGGCGACACGTGCCGCCTGGCTTCATTATGCTGGCGGCCTGACCCAGTCGGAGGTTGCCAAGCGACTTGGCCTGACCAGCCTCAAGGCGCATCGCCTCATCACCAAGGCCAATCAGGAAGGGCTGGTCAAAGTCTATATCGATGGCGAAGTCTCGGAATGCGTCGCGCTTGAAGATGATTTGTCCAGCCGCTACGGCCTCGATTATTGCGAGGTCGTCCCCGACTTCGATGGCGAAGACTTGCCGCTCAAGGCGCTTGGCATTGCCGGCGCGCAGTTCCTTAAGCGTGAAATCGAACGCGGCGAGGACACGCTGATCGGCGTCGGTCATGGCCGCACGCTTGCCGCCTGCGTCGAATATCTGCCGCGCATATCGGCCGAAAAGACCCGTTTCGTTTCGCTGCTTGGCGGCCTGACGCGCAAGTTCTCGGCCAATCCGCACGACGTCATTCACCGTCTGGCCGAACGGACCGGCGCGGAAGCCTATGTGATGCCGGTGCCGATGTTCGCCAACACGGTCGAGGATCGAACCGTGCTGCTCGGGCAGAAAGGCATCAGCGAGGTCTTCGATCTCGGCAAGGCCGCCGGCCTGCTCATTGCCGGTATCGGCACCGCCGAGCGCGAGGCGTCGCTGGTCGCCACCGGCATGATCGAAAAGGGTGAAATGGAGGAGATCCGCCGCAAGGGCGGCGTCGGCGAACTGCTCGGCCATTTCTTCGACGATGCTGGAAAAGCGGTCGAGACGACCCTTTCCAACCGGGCGCTGGCGCTGGCGCGCGAAGACATCAGCAATCGCAGGATTGTCGCCGTTGCCGGCGGCAAGGTGAAGGTTCGTGCCATCAAGTCGGTGTTGGAGGGCCGCTATCTCAAAGGCCTGGTCACCGATGAGCGGACGGCGCGATCACTCGTGGAGCAGACGCCGGTCGGGTAGCCGGCAACCATTCGATTGAAACTACCCTGTGGAGGAGAAGACAAATGCATGAGAAAGAGAAAGACCTGATCGACGCGTTCCTGCGCGGACAAGTCGATCGTCGTGGGCTGATCAAAGGCCTCGGCGCAATGGGCCTTGCCGCCGGCACTGCCGGCACGCTGCTCAATCTGGGGCAGACCCGCGCACTGGCGGCGGATTTCGACTGGCAGGCGCACAAGGGCAAGACCATCAAGCTCTTGCTAAACAAGCATCCTTACGCCGATGCGATGATCGCCAACCTTGAAAACTTCAAGAAGTTGACCGGCATGGAGGTCGTCTACGACGTCTTCCCGGAAGACGTCTATTTCGACAAGGTCACCGCTGCGCTGTCGGCCAGCTCGCCTGAATACGATGCCTTCATGACCGGCGCCTACATGACCTGGACCTACGGCCCGGCCGGCTGGATCACCGACCTCAACGAGTGGATCAAAGATCCGACCAAGACCAACGTGAACTATGCCTGGGACGACTTCTTGCCCGGTGTCAGGAAGTCCTGCGCATGGAACGGCCAGCCCGGCGGAGTACTCGGCTCCGATGACGCCAAGCAGTGGTGCATTCCGTGGGGCTTCGAACAGAACAACATCACCTACAACAAGGGTATGTTTGACAAGGTCGGCGTCGGCGTTCCCGGCAATATGGACGAGATGGTCGCTACGGCGGCCAAGCTTACCAAGGATGTCGGTGGTGGCGTCTACGGCATCGGCGTGCGCGGCTCGCGCTCCTGGGCGACGATCCATCCCGGCTTCCTCTCGGCTTATGCCAACTTTGACCAGAAGGACCTGAATGTCTCGGCCGACGGCAAATTGTCGGCCGCGATGAACACCGCCGAATCCAAGGCCTTCCACAAGCAGTGGGTTCAGATGATCCAGGAGAGCGGCCCCAAGGACTGGTCGACCTATACCTGGTATCAGGTCGGCACCGATCTTGGCGCCGGCGCCTCGGCGATGATTTTCGACGCCGACATCCTCGGCTACTTCATGAATGGCGGCGACAACAAGATGGCAGGCAAGCTCGCCTTCTCCGCCTTCAAGGCCAATCCCGCCGCCAAGGCGCCGACGCCCAACATCTGGATCTGGTCGCTGTCGATGTCCAATTTCTCGAAGGATAAGGACGCCACCTGGTACTTCATGCAATGGGCATCCGGGCCCGAGCATGCACTGTTCGGCGCGACCAAGATGGACTTCGTCAATCCGGTCCGTCAGTCGGTCTGGAACGACGAGATGTTTCGCGAGAAGCTGAACAAGAGCTACCCGGGTTATGTCGAGATGTTCGACGTCTCGGCGCCCGGCGCCAGCATCAAGTTCACACCGCAGCCGCTGTTCTTCGATCTCACCACCGAATGGGCGGCGACGCTGCAGAAGATGGTGGCCAAGGAAGTGCCCGTCGACGAAGGCATCGACATGTTGGCCACCAGCATCGATGGCCAGCTCAAGGAAGCCGGGCTCGGCTAAGTCCTGGCGAACGGCTGGCCCGCTTTTGCGGGCCAGCCGGCCATTCCACTGCGAAGCGGCGCCTGGAGCATCGGACCCAAAAGTGGAAACCGGTTTTGGGAAAATCCGATGCTCAAACACTGGCGGTGCCGCCACTCGCCCAACCGGCCGCCTAGCTCCCTGGGCGGTCGGCAGGGCGAAGCAACAGAGATGATGGAACAGCACGATGACTGCGGCGACCATGCAAAGAAACAAGCCTTCCGGCATCAGGATCAGCAAGAGGGTGCTGCCTTATGTGCTCAGCCTGCCGGCCTTGCTCGTCTGCATTGGTATCCTGATCCCGTTCTTCACATCGGTCGTCTATTCGTTCCAGCGCTACCGGCTGAGCCAGCCCTGGGCGCGTCAGTTCAACTGGGGCGACAATTACATCTCTTTTTTCACCGACCCGAAGTTCTGGAACACGCTGGAGATATCGCTGCTCTATGCCGGTATCACCGTCCTGCTCGAACTGCTTCTCGGTCTCGGCATCGCCATGCTCTTGCAGAAGCGCTCGACGTTGAACAACTTCATCTCGATCATGCTGCTGATGCCGCTGATGACGGCGCCGGCGCTTGCCGCGCTGATGTGGAAGCTGATGACCAATCCCGGCTTCGGCGTGTTGAGCTATCTCGCCAGCCTGATCGGACTGCACGATTTCCGCTGGGCCTCGTCGCCGTCGACCGCGCTTTTCACCGTGGTCCTTGTCGACATCTGGGTCTACACGCCCTTCATCATGATCCTGCTGCTTGCCGGCCTGCGCAGCCTGCCGACGCAGCCCTTCGAGGCGGCAGCACTTGACGGCGTGCCGAGGAGTTTCGTGTTCTTCCGCATTACCTTGCCGATGCTGATGCCCTACATCCTGACGGCGACGCTGTTCCGTCTGCTTGATTCCATCCAGCAGTTCGACATCATCTATGCCATGACCCAGGGCGGTCCGGGCGACACGCTGACCGTCTTCCAGGTCGAGGCGTATCTCAACTTCTTCCAGTCGACCAATGTCGGCCGCTCGGCAGCGCTGATGATCATCCTGTGGGCAATCACCTATTTCCTCTCGAATATCTTCATCAAGAATTGGCTGCGGCTGCGCGAACGCGCCCGCGGCCAGGCATAGGAGGCTGAGATGGAACACACCTCGCTTCTTGAACGCATCCTGCGCGGCATAGCGCTGACACTGGTCGTGATCTTCTTCATGTTCCCGATCGTCTGGATCCTAATGATGTCGTTCCAGACCAACGAAACCATCTTGCGGATTCCGCCACAGCTTGTCTTCAAGCCGACGCTGGCCAACTACACCGCGCTGATCACCGGAAAGCTGACGACGGCGGCCGGCACGCTCGACATCGCCTTCATGCGCAACCTCTGGAATTCGGTGTTCCTGTCGGTCACCTCGGTCGCCGTCGCGCTGCTGCTCGGCGTTCCGGCGGCCTACGCCTTTGCACGGCATAAGTTTCGCGGCTCGGAAGACATTGCCTTTACGCTGCTGTCGTTCCGGTTCGCGCCCGCGCTGCTGGTGCTCCTGCCGCTCACCCTCTATTTCCAGAAGCTTGGACTGGCCAACACCTATATCGGACTGATCTGGGTCTATCAGCTGATCTGCCTGCCGCTGATCCTATGGATCGTGCGCGGCTATTTCGAGGACATCCCGGCCGACATCGAATATGCCTATCGCATCGCCGGCCATTCCTGGTTCGCCACCTTCCGCAAGATCGCGCTGCCCCTCGCCGGCCCGGGCATTGCGGCTGCCGGCCTGCTCGCATTCATCTTCGCTTGGAACAATTTCGTCTTCGCGCTCGTGCTCGCCTCGGCCGACAAGCAGCCGGTGACAGTCGGTGCGCTGGCCTTCATCACCTCCTCCGGCATCCAGTATGGCCAGATCTCGGCGGCGATCGTGCTTTCGATCACGCCGACGCTGGCGCTTGCCCTCTATGCGCAGCGCTATCTCGTCGAAGGCCTGTCGCTTGGCGCGGTAAAGGGATAGTTCTCATGGCCAGCCTCGAACTGCGAAACGTCGTCAAGCGCTACAAGAGCCAGACTGTCCTCGACAATCTTTCGCTGACCGTCGCCGACGGCGAAACCCTGGTCCTGTTCGGACCGTCCGGCGCCGGCAAGACGGTGCTGCTGCGGCTGGTCGCCGGTGTTATCGACCCGGACGAGGGAAAGATCTTCATCGGCGGCGAGGACATGACCGATCTTGACGCCGAGTTCCGCGGCGTCGGCATGGCGTTCCAGAATTTCGCACTGTTTCCCCATATGACCGCGTTCGACAACATCGCCACGCCGCTTCAGGCCAAGCGTTCGTCGCAAAGTGCGATGAAAGCGGGCGTCGAGAGCGTCGCCAAGCTGCTCAAGATCGGCCATGTGCTCAGCCACAGGCCAAGGGCGCTGTCCAACGGCCAGAAGCAGCGTACCGCGCTCGCCCGCGCTCTGGTCGGCTCGCCGCCGGTTCTCCTGCTCGACGACCCCTTGCGCAACGTCGATGCCAAACTGCGCTTCGAAATGCGGCTCGAATTGCCGAGGCTGCTGGCCGACCGTGGCGCAACCGTCGTCTACGTCACCCAGGACTACAAAGAGGCCATGGCGCTCGGCGATCGCATCGCGGTGATGTCGCAAGGCGTCATCAAGCAGCTCGGCACACCCGAGCAGATCTATCGTGAGCCGGCGAACATCGAGATCGCGCGGCTGTTTGGCGACCCGACCATCAACCTGCTCGACGTCAAGCCGTCGCGCGATGCCAAGGGCATCTATGTCGGCCTGTCGAATGTCCAGGTTCATCTGACGGGTGCCTATGATGCGACGGTCGGCCGCGACTGCGTGATCGGCTTACGGCCCGAAGCCTTGAGCTTCGTCGACGAAGGAACGCCCGCTGCCATTCCGGTGACGGTCGAGGCGGAGACGCCGCTCAATGAAAAGATCGTCACGCTGGTGCGCACCGTGCGCGGCCGTGAAATCCTGGTCTCCCGGCCGGCCGGAACACCGGGTCAGACCGAGGGCAGGGCTCATATCGCCGTCGACGGCAAAAGCGCCCTGCTGTTCGATCATGCGAGCGGCGACAGAATCGGCGCCAGGAACGTCGTCAATTTGCGCAGCGGAGAAGCGGCATGATCCCGAGCGCACTCACCATTTCCGGCGTCGACAAGTTCTACGGTCCGATCGACAGGGGCGTGCACGCCGTCCAGAACCTGACGATGGAAATCGGCAGGGGCGAGATCGTCGCATTGCTCGGCTCGTCCGGCTGCGGCAAGACCTCGACATTGCGCATGATCGCCGGTTTTGAGGAGGTGTCGCGCGGCACCATCTCGGTTGCCGGCCGCAAGGTGCACACGCTGCCTCCGGTCAAGCGCAATGTGGCGATGGCGTTCGAGGGCTATTCGCTCTATCCGCCGCTGACCGTGCGCGAGAACATGGCGTTTGCGCTGAAGGCGGCCAAACTGCGGAAAAGCGACGTCGATGCGAAGGTTGCCAGCATCGCCAAGCTGCTCGAGATCGAGGACATTCTGGAGCGCTATCCAAGCTCCATCTCCGGCGGCCAGCAGCAGCGCGCCAGCCTCGGCCGGGCGCTGATCCGCGAGGCGGATCTTCATCTGCTGGACGAACCGATGGGCCAGCTCGAACCGCAACTTCGCGCCGTGCTGCGCGGCCGCATCAAGCACTTCATCAAGGAGCGCGGCTTGACCGCGATCCTGGTCACCCACGACCAGACCGAGGCCAATGCGCTTGCCGACCGGATCGCGGTCATGGAAGGCGGCGTGCTGCAGCAATTCGACACGCCCGACATGCTCAAGCAGCGGCCGGCCAACCTGTTCACCGGCACCTTCGTCGGCGAGCCGCCGATGAATGTCTTCGAGGCCTATGTCGGCACGGCTGCCGACAAGATCAATCTGCGGCTGCCCGACGGACTTTCGCTCGACTATGACAAGGACGCGTTCAGCGGCTCGGTTCGCGACGAATTGCTCAAACGGCAGCGGGTCGTCATCGGCATAAGGCCTTACGCGGTTCGCCGCTCGAAGGACGGCGTGCCGGCAACGGTTTCGGCCAACCAGTGGCTCGGCGACCAGACGCATATCGCGGCGGATTTCGCCGGCGGTTCGCTCGTTCTGGTCGAACATGATCGGACCCGGCTGGAGCTTGGCGCGCCGATCAATATCAGCATCGATCCGAAAAACCTGCACGTCTTCGATCAGTCCAGCGGCATGGCCATTTCGCACGGCATGGAGCTTGCCTGATGCGGGATGTGCTGATCGGCATCGACGCCGGCACGTCTGTCATCAAGTCCGTCGCCTTCGACACGGCGGGCCGGCAGCTCGCGGCCACGGCGTTGCCGAACCGGTATGAGACCTTGCCGGGCGGCGGCGCCGAGCAGGATCTGGCGCGCACCTGGGCCGATACCGCGACCACCTTGCGCCAGCTTGCCGACAAGGTGCCGGACCTTGCCAGCCGCACCATTGCCATCGCCGTGACCGGGCAGGGCGATGGCACCTGGCTGATCGACAAGGAGGGTGAGCCGGTCGCGAAGGGCTGGCTGTGGCTCGACGCGCGCGCTGCCGCGATCGTCGAGGAGATCCGCGCGCGGCCCGATGACCGGCTCCGTTTCGAAAAGACCGGCAGCGGGCTGGCCGCCTGTCAGCAGGGGCCGCAGCTTGCCTTCATGAAGCGCAACGCGCCTGACATGCTTGGCAAGGCGGCGACGGCATTCCATTGCAAGGACTGGCTCTATTTCAACCTGACCGGGGAACGCGCCACCGATCCGTCGGAGGGGACCTTCACCTTTGGCGACTTCCGCACTCGTGGCTATTGCGACGATGTGCTTGAGGTGCTCGGCGTCGCTGATCTCCGGCATCTGCTGCCGCCGATCGTCGACGGCACCAGGCATAGCGCCGGCCTCTCGGCGACGGCTGCCGAAGGGACTGGGCTGCTTTCCGGTACGCCGGTGGTGCTGGCCTATGTCGACGTGGCCTGCACCGCGCTCGGCGCCGGCCTGCTCGACCGCGAGCGCAAGCCCGGCTGCTCCATCATCGGCTCCACCGGCATGCATATGCGGCTTGCGCAGACGCCGGACGAGGTGCTGCTCAACGAGGCGGCGACCGGCTACACGATGACGATGCCCACGCCCGGCGTCTTTGCGCAGATGCAGTCGAACATGGCGGCGACACTCAACATCGATTGGGTCCTTAGCCTCGCCTCCGGCATTCTCGCCTCGCAAGGCATTACGCGCACCAATGGAGAAATGATCGCGCTGGTCGATCAGTGGATATCCGTATCCGAGCCGGCCTCGCTGCTCTATCAGCCCTACGTGTCGGAGGCCGGCGAGCGGGGGCCGTTCGTCGATGCTAATGCCAGGGCCGGTTTCGTCGGCATTTCGTCGCGGCACGGTTATGCCGACATGGTCCGCGCCGTTTTCGAGGGGTTGGCATTCGCGTCGCGCGATTGCTACGCCGCCATGGGGCCGCTGCCGAGCGAGATCCGGCTGACCGGCGGTGCGGCCAGAAGCCCGGCTCTGCGCAAGATCCTGGGCGCTGTCGTCGGCGCCGACATTCGCACCAGCCAACGCGAGGAAGCCGGTGCGGCGGGCGCCGCGATGATCGCTGCGGTTTGCGTCGGCCAATACAGGTCGATGGACGAATGCGTAGGGGAATGGGTCACGCCGCTGCTTGGCGCGGCGGAACCGCGCGACCGAAAACTTGCCGCGATCTATGAGCGGGTGGCTCCGTCCTACACATTGGCGCATGAGGCGCTGCGGCCGGTCTGGCGGTCGATGGCCGCATCCAGGGCAAAGTGAGAAGTCGAGCATGCGTAAGAAGATTGCAATCGTTGGCGACCGCTTCATGCTTCCCGAAGTGTTTCGCGAGAAAATCGAGAAGGCCTGCGGCAACAATCTCGACATTCGCACCCTTGAGGCGGCCTGGCCCGACGAGCCGATGGAATTCGGCAATGCGGCGCTCGGCCTCGACAAGGTCAAGGAGTATTTTGGCGATCCGGACGAGGTGGTCGATTTCATCGGCGACGCCGAGATATTCGTCACCCAGCTTGCGCCGCTCTCCGAGATCATGATGCAGCGCCTGCCCACACTCAAACTGGTTGCGGTCTCGCGCGGCGGCCCGATCAACATCGACATGGCTGCCGCCAAGGCCCACGGCATCACCGTCGTCAATGTGCCCGGCCGCAATGCAAGTGCGGTGGCCGAGTTCACCATCGGTGCCATCCTTGCCGAGACGCGGCTGATCCGGGTCGGGCACGAAGCCTTGCGCAAAGGGAAATGGCGCGGCGATCTCTACCGGGCCGACCGCACCGGCCGCGAGCTCAACGAAATGACCGTCGGCGTCATCGGCTACGGCAATATCGGCACCAAGGTTGTCCGCCTGCTGCGCGCGTTCGGCTGCCGCATCCTGGTCACCGACCCCTACGTGCAACTGAGCGCCGAAGACCGCAATGGCGGCGTTGAACTGGTCGCGCTCGACGATCTCCTGTCCCGCTCCGATGTGGTCACGCTTCATCCCCGGGTGACTGAGGAGACCCGCAGACTGATCAACAAGGACACCATCGCCCGAATGAAGCCTGGGGTGATCTTCGTCAACACGGCGCGCGGGCCGCTGGTCGACTACGACGCGCTTTACGATGCGCTCGTCTCAGGCCATATCGGCAGCGCGATGCTGGAGACGTTCGCGGTCGAGCCGGTGCCTGCGGACTGGCCACTGCTGCAGCTTCCGAACGTCACGCTGACGCCGCATATCGCCGGCGCATCCGTGCGCACGGTGACCTATGCGGCCGAGCAGGCGGCCGAAGAGGTGCGCCGCTTCATCGCCGGGCTCCCACCGGTCAATCCATGCTGAAGGTCGCGGCAGCCATGAAACACAATCCAGGCACCGAGGACCCGGCGAGATGAGCGGCGCCACTGAAATCGTCGACCTCTTCGTTATCGGCGGCGGTGTCAACGGCGCCGGCATCGCGCGCGACGCAGCCGGCCGCGGCTTGTCCGTCATTCTGTGCGAGAAGGACGATCTGGCCGAAGGCACCAGTTCGCGATCGGGAAAGCTCGTCCATGGCGGCCTGCGCTATCTTGAATATTACGAATTCCGGCTGGTGCGCGAGGCGTTGATCGAGCGCGAAGTGCTGCTTGAATCCGCTCCGCACATTATCTGGCCGATGCGCTTCGTGCTGCCGCACAGCCCTGACGACCGGCCGGCATGGCTGGTCCGGCTCGGCCTGTTCCTCTACGATCATCTCGGCGGCCGCAAGCGGCTGCCGGCCACCCGCACGCTCAACCTGCGCACCGCGCCCGAAGGCGCGCCGATCAAGGATGTGTTCAAGCGCGGTTTCGAATATTCCGATTGCTGGGTCGACGATGCCCGTCTCGTCATCATCAATGCGCTCGATGCCGCGGAGCGCGGAGCCAAGATCCTTGCCCGGACCGCCTGCACCGCCGCCCGCCGTGAAAACGGCCTGTGGTCGGTCGAGATGCGCGACAGCCGAACCGGCGTCACGACAACGGTTCGGGCACGGGCGCTGATCAACGCCGCCGGTCCCTGGGTCAACGACATCATCAACCGCGTGGCCGGCCAGAACTCCAAACGAAATGTGCGCCTGGTCAAGGGCAGCCACATCGTCGTGCCGAAATTCTGGGAGGGGCGGCAGGCCTATCTCGTCCAGAACAGCGACAAGCGCGTGATCTTCATCAACCCTTACCAGAACGATCTTGCGCTGATCGGTACCACCGACATCCCCTATGACGGGCGGCCGGAAGATGTGAAGGCTGATAGCAGCGAGATCGACTACCTGATCAAAATCGTCAACCGCTACTTCAAGCGCGAACTTGCCCGCGACGATGTCATCTACTCGTTTTCCGGCGTCCGGCCGCTCTATGACGACAACGCCGACAACCCCAGCGCGGTAACGCGCGATTATATTTTCGAGCTCGACGCATCGGCCGGGCAGGCGCCGTTGCTCTCCGTCTTCGGCGGCAAGATCACCACCTTCCGCAAATTGGCCGAGCACGCGCTGGATAGGATCGCCCCGTTCTTTCCGAAAATGGGCACGCCGTGGACATCGAAAGGCTATCTGCCGGGTGGCGATATCGCTAATGCCGACTTCGAGCAGTTTCTCGGCGATCTCGGCCGCGAATATCCCTGGATGCCGGCATCGCTGGTCAAGCATTATGGCCGGCTCTACGGCACCAGGACGCGCGTTCTGGTCGGTGCGGCCAGGTCAGTCGCCGATCTGGGGCGGTGCTTCGGCAAGGATTTTTTCGAACGCGAAGCCAATTATTTGTTCGAATATGAATGGGCGCTGACCGCTGCCGACATTCTCGAACGGCGCACCAAGCATGGGCTGCATCTGTCCGCCGCAGAAAGAGCCGCCTTCGAGGACTGGTGCGCGAGCCGGCTGGTGAAAGCAAGCTGATGGCCTTTACGCTTTCTCTCAACACCAATCCGCTGGTCAACCGTTTCGCCGAACCGGACGATCTGATCGATGCGATCGCTTACGACATCGGCATCCGGGACGTGCAGCTCACGCATGAATTCGTCAATCCCGGCTGGCCGGCGGCGACGATCTCGAAATTCATCCGCCTGTTCCGCAACGCGCTCGACCGCACCGGCGTGCGCGTGACGTCGGGGATGACCGGCCCTTATGGGCGGCTCAACCATTTCGGCCATCCGGACGCCGATGTGCGCCGCTACTATGTCGATTGGTTCAAGACCTTTGCCGACATTTCGGCCGAGCTCGGCGCGACCGGTATGGGGACCCAGTTCGCTATCTTCACGCACAGGGATTTCGACGATCCCGAGCGCCGCGCGCGGCTGTTCGACATCGCGCTGGAATGCTGGCGCGAGGTCGCCGAGCACGCCAAAGCGGCCGGTTTAACCTATCTGTTCTGGGAGCCGATGTCGGTCGGGCGCGAATTCGGCCATACAATCGACAGCTGCCGGGTACTGCACAACGAGATCGAGGCAGCCGGCATGGCCATCCCGATGAAGATGATGGTCGACATTGACCATGGCGACGTGACGTCGAGCAACCCGGCCGACATCGACCCCTATGCCTGGGCCGAAGCCTTCCCCAACGTATCGCCGATCATCCACGTCAAGCAGTCGTCGATGAACAAGGGCGGTCATTGGCCGTTCATCGCCGCCTACAACCAGGACGGCCGCATCACGCCGGAAAAATTCCTGGAGACGGTTCGCCGCGGCGGCGGCGTCGACAACGAGATCTGCCTCGAACTGTCGTTTCGCGAGCGCGAGCCGGTCGATCACCAGGTCGTCGCCATGATCCGCGAGTCGGTCGACTACTGGGCGCCGTTCATCGAGACCGGCAGGGCGGCACTCCTGCCGCGAGACGGGCAGGGTACGGCTCCTGCCCGTTGAACCCGGCCGCCCCGGTCAGATGAAGCCGGCCGAACTCAGCCGAATTTCGGATCGAGACTGCCCGACTTGTAGCGCTTGGCCATTTCCGAGACCGGCAGCGGCTTGATCTTTGGAGCGTTGCCGGCGGTGCCGAACTGCTCGAAGCGCTCCTTGCACAGCTTCCTCATGGCGGCCATAGCCGGCGTCAGATACTTGCGCGGGTCGAATTCGCTCGGGTTCTCGGTCAGCACCTTGCGGATCGCGCCGGTCAGCGCCATGCGGTTGTCGGTGTCGATGTTGATCTTGCGCACGCCGTGCTTGATGCCGCGCTGGATCTCCTCGACTGGCACGCCCCATGTCGGCTTCATCTGGCCGCCATATTTGTTGATGATCTCCTGCAGTTCTTCCGGCACCGAGGACGATCCGTGCATGACGAGGTGCATGTTCGGCAGGCGGCGATGGATTTCCTCGATCACGTTCATGGCCAGAACAGCGCCGTCCGGCTTGCGCGAGAATTTATAGGCGCCGTGGCTGGTGCCCATGGCGACCGCCAGCGCGTCGACATGTGTGTCCTTGACGAACTGCACCGCCTGTTCCGGATCGGTCAGCAACTGGTCGTGGCTGACAGCGCCTTCGACACCATGGCCGTCTTCCTGTTCGCCGCCGCCCATCTCCAGCGAACCGAGCACGCCGATCTCGCCTTCGACAGAAACACCGCCCCAATGCGCCATGTCGACGACGCGGCCCGTGATGCCCGAATTATAATCGTAATCGGCCGGCGTCTTGCCATCCTCTTTCAGCGAGCCGTCCATCATCACCGAGGTGAAGCCATACTGGATCGCGGTCACGCAGGTGGCCTCGTTGTTGCCGTGGTCGAGATGCATGCAGACTGGAATATCGGGATGGATCTCGACCAGCGCGTCGATCAGCTTGGCCAGCACGACGTCGTTGGCATAGGCGCGGGCGCCGCGGCTCGCCTGCAGAATAACAGGCGATTTGGTCTCCTCGGCGGCCTCCATGATGGCGAGGCCTTGTTCCATATTGTTCATGTTGAACGCAGGCACGCCATAGCCGTGTTCGGCGGCATGGTCGAGCAATTGTCTCAATGTGATGCGAGCCACCCAATAGTCTCCCGTATTTGGTTTCAAGCCTATGGTTGCGAGCCGTCCGATCGTCGTTCAGCCCTTTGATGCTTCTGGCCGGATTTCCAGAGAACCGCAACCTTTGGCCATGCCACCGAGAAGCAATTCTTGTTACAGCACAGCAATCAGAAGCGAATAATATCCCAAAGAAATGTAACATCATCACAAAAAATTTGACGCCTATGCGTTTTCCTCTGTTATAATAGCTTTGGCTCGCGGTTTCCGCCACGGCGGATTCACAGCGGACCGGATTCAGGAAACAGGCTGGACAATGAAGAGCGGCGGCCGGCGGCAAGGCATCATGGATTTTCTGATCGACACTGGCACGGCCAGTGTCGATGACCTCGCCTCGCGGTTTGGCGTGTCGAAGATGACCGTCCATCGCGACCTCGACGAGCTTGAGGAAAGCGGTTTCCTGCGCAAGGTGCGCGGCGGCGCCTCGATCCAGCCGAGCGGCCTGTTCGAAAGCGATTTCCGCTACCGTCAGAAGCAGGCCGGTGAGGAGAAGCAGCGCCTGGCGGCTGCCGCAGTGGCGATGATTGAACCCGGCCAGACGGTGATCATCGACGACGGCTCGACGGCCGGTGGCATCGCGCGCCACCTTGCGGATCTCCGCCCGCTGACTGTGATCTCCAACAATCTGGCCGTCATACAGGATCTGGCAGGCATTGGAGGGATCACCCTGATTGCGCTCGGTGGCCAGTACAGCAAGAAATTTCACGGTTTCTTCGGCCTGCTGGCCGAGGACACGTTGAGATCGTTGCGCGCCGATGTGGCCTTCCTGTCGTCGTCTGCCATCCACGGCGCTTCCGCCTTCCACCAGGACCAGGAAGTGGTCCACACCAAGCGGCTGATGATGGCCGCCGCCGCGCGTAAATATCTGCTGGTCGATCACGGCAAGTTCGGCCGCACGGCCCTGCATTTCCTGACCGATCTCAAGGCGTTCGACGCCGTCTTCACCGGTCGCGAACTGGGACCGCAGATGCGCCAGGCGTTGGATGGCGCCGATGTTTCGCTAACACTAGTCGAGAAGGACTAGACCATGATCCCGAAAAGTGGGAACCGGTTTTCGGAAAAGATCATGGTCAAAGAAGAAGATAGAGCCCCATCCCGCTACGCGGGATGGAACAGACTCTAGAAGGAGGATGCGTGGTTTACTGGGTCGGCACAAGCTGGAAAATGAACAAGACGCTTGCAGAGGCGACTGACTTCGCCAAGGCGCTGGCGGGGTTCGTCCCCGGTTTCGACGACCGCATCCAGCCCTTCGTCATCCCGCCCTTCACGGCGGTCCGCGAGGTTAAGAAGGCGTTGGCGACGACGCGGGTCAAGGTCGGCGCCCAGAACATGCACTGGGCCGACGCCGGAGCCTGGACCGGGGAGATCTCGCCCGTGATGCTGACGGATTGCGGCCTCGACCTCGTCGAGCTCGGCCATAGCGAACGGCGCGAGCATTTCGGCGAGACCGACATTGCTGTCGGCCTCAAGGCAGCTGCGGCGGTAAAGCACGGGCTGGTGCCGCTCATCTGCGTCGGCGAGACATTGGCGCAACGCAACAGCGGCCAGGCCGATGCGGTGCTGGCCTTGCAGGTGCACGGCGCGCTAAAGGTCCTCGAAGGCGAGGCGAAAGCGGCGACGATCCTGTTTGCCTATGAGCCGGTCTGGGCGATCGGCGACAAGGGCATTCCGGCAAGTGCGGACTACGCTGATAGGCAGCAGGCGCTGATCAAGAAGATCGCCGGCGAACTCCTGCCGGCCGAGCCGCCAGTGCTCTATGGCGGCAGCGTCAATCCGCAAAATGCCGCCGAGTTGATCGGCCAGCCGCATATCGACGGGCTGTTCATCGGCCGCTCCGCCTGGCAGGCGGAAGGCTATATCGACATCCTCCAGCGCGCCTCGGCGGCGATCTAGTATCGATGAACAGGAAAGGACAATAAAATGAAAATAGCCATTGGAGCCGACAGCGCGGGCAAGCCGCTGCTCGACGTCATTGCCGCGCATCTCGCCACCAAACCCGGTCTCACCGTCAGCGACCTTAGCCAGGCGGGCTACTATGCAAACCTGTCGCAGAAGCTCGCCCAGACCATCCTCGACGGTGAGAACGATCGCGGCATCCTGTTTTGCGGCACCGGCATCGGCGTTTCCATCTCGGCCAACAAGGTGCCCGGCATTCGCGCAGCACTTACCCACGACACCTACTCCGCCGAGCGCGCTGCGAAATCCAACAATGCCCAGATCATCACCATGGGCGCCCGCGTCATCGGCCCGGAACTGGCCAAGTCGATCGTCGACGCCTGGCTCGCATCGGAGTTCGACGAAAAGGGACCGTCGGCTGGCAATGTCCAGGCCATCGACAGGCTCGACGCGGCGAAGCTGGGCTAACCCAAGCTTTTCCGCATCGCGCCAATGACGGTGACGGCCGACGCGGCGCCGGGGTCCATGTGCCCTAGCGATCGTTCGCCAAGCCGCGATGAGCGACCCTTCGCGGCAATCATGTCCTTGGTCGCCTCGGCGCCCCGTTCGGCTGCTTCAAGGCCGGCTGCTAGGCTTTCGGACAGCGTCTTGCCGGAGGCATGCGCGACCGCAGCCGCCTCAGCCGCAGGCAGCCAGGCGTCGACCATTGTCTTTTCGCCGATCTCGGCCTTGCCGCGATCCTGGATGCCTTGCGCCATCGCCTGGAACAGGGCGATGACGTCGGCGCTCGCCAGCGTCGCCTTGCCCTTGACGGCGGCCGCACCTCGCATGAAGGCGGTCGCATAAAGCGGGCCCGACGAGGCGCCGACAGCGTTGAGGAACGATTTGGCCGCGGTGTTGAGGAGAGCTGTCGGCTCGGTCGCCGCGAGATCCAGCGAAGCGAGTGCATCGCGCACCGCCCCGAAACCGAGCCCCATGGCAATGCCATGGTCGGCGTCGCCGATGAGGCCGTCAAGCTGGCAGAGCCTGTCCTTGTCGGCTTCGATCGCCACTGCGATTTCATCAAACATTCTTTTCAGATCGGCCGTATCGATGGATGTCATGGATGCTACTTTCAGCCGGCGCGAAACATGGCGCAGTCGCAAGGATGGTCGAGCATCGTCTGCAATTCGGCGTCGAGATGCATCAGCGTCACCGAGGCGCCGGCCATTTCGAGCGAGGTGCAGTAGTTGCCGACCCATGTCGCGTGAATTGACACGCCGATGTCATCCAGCCGACGCTTCACGCGCCGGTTCATGATGTAAAGCTCCATCAGCGGCGTCGAGCCGAGCGAATTGACGAGCACGGCGACCTTGTCGCCATGCGCCGGCGCCATCTCGTCGAGGATCTTGTCCAGCATCTCGTCAGTGATCTCGTCGGCCGTTTTCAGTTTTCCACGTGCGATGCCCGGCTCGCCATGAATGCCCATGCCGATCTCCATCTCGTCCGGTCCGATCTCGAAATTCGGCCGGCGGGTCTGCGGCAGCGAACAGGGCGACAGCGCCACGCCCATGGTGAAGGTGTGATCGTTGGCCTTCCTGGCGATGCGTTCGCATTGATCGAATGAGAGCATCCGGTCGCAGGCGGCACCGGCGGCTTTGAAGATGAAGAAATTGCCGGCAACGCCGCGCCGATTTTGCCTCTGGTCACGCGGCGCCGATGCCACGTCGTCAGTGGTCAGCACGGTGCGCGCCTCAATGTCATCCATCGCGGCCATCTCGGCGGCCATGTCGAAATTCATCACGTCGCCGGCATAATTGCCATACATGAACAGCACGCCGGCGCCGCCGCTGGCCGCCTTGGCGCATTCGAGGATCGGGTCGGGCGGCGGCGAGGCGAAGACATTGCCGATCGCGGCCGCGTCGGCCAGCCCCTTGCCGACGAAGCCGAGGAATGTCGGCTCGTGGCCGGAGCCACCGCCGATGACGAGGCCGACCTTGCCCTGGCGAGGTCCATCGCGGGCGATAATCGAGCGTGGGCTGCCCGCCGCGCTTTTGAGATGGCGGGGATGCGCAGCCAGGATGCCTTCCAGCATCTCATCGACAGTGCGGTTGCCGTCGTTGACGATCTTCTTGGTCTGCACCTGCATCCTCCCGAGTTTCGTATTTTCGCAGATAGTACAGCGTGTTACCGGGATTTCTACCCGGCGACGGACATTTCAGCGGCGATACGTTCCCGCGCGGCCAGGATCTGCATGCAGGCATTGGCTGCCTCTTTGCCCTTGAACTTGAAGTGCTCGAAGAAGAAGCGGTGATGTTCCGCGCCGTCATGATAGTTGTGCGAAAGCAGGACTTTTACCGCCGCGCTGAGAACCTTGACTACGTTCCGACGTGATCGCCAGTGAGGGCAAGGGAGGAGCTGATAACTTGCAGCGTTAAATCGCGATCAGGGGCAAGGCAGGCAGAACCTTGTCCAAGGTGATGGGAAATTCACGCACTCGCACGCCGGTCGCGTTGTAAATGGCATTGGCGATAGCAGCCCCCGCACCGCAGACGCCGAGCTCGCCGAGACCCTTCGCGCCGAGTGGATTGGCCTTATCGTCATGTTCCTCGAGGAAGACGACCTCCATCTCGGGGACGTCGCCGTTGATCGGGACGTGATACTCCGCAAGGTCGTGATTGACGAAGTGGCCGTGGCGCGGGTCGAGCACCGTCTGCTCCATCAGGGCGGCACCGATCCCCCAGGTCATGCCGCCGATGATTTGCGGGCGCGCAGTCTTGGCGTTGAGTATACGGCCCGCGCCCATCACAGCCAGCATCCGGGGCATGCGGATCTCACCGGTATCGCAATCGACTGCGACCTCGGCGAAATGTGCTCCATAGGAATGCTGCGAGTAAGCCTTGTATGACTGGGTGGCGGCGCCTGCGGCTACGGAGCCTTCGGCCTCGAGCCCGTCGGGAGCGATCCTCCGGATGAGGTCGGCCAGGCCTGCCGACCGCTGGCCGAACCTGACTTCGCTGTCGGCAAAGCTTTCCTCGATGGCGTTCGCGCCGTGCAGTGGCGAGGCTTCGCTCGACCGCGCCGCCTCCACGATCCGTTGCTTGAGGGCGTTGCAGGCGTTATGCAGCGCCGAACCCGCGCTTGCCGCGCCCCAGGAACCGCCGGAGCCGGCGGTACGCGGGAAGCGGCTGTCGCCGAACTCCACTTTGACGGACGAGATCGGCACGCCGAGATTTTCCGCAGCGATCTGAGTCAGGATCGTATAAGTGCCGGTCCAATATCGGTCATGTCGAGCCGCGCCGTCACCCGACCGTCCCGGTCGAGTGCAACCCGCGC
This sequence comes from Mesorhizobium wenxiniae, assembly GCF_002284535.1. Classification (GTDB taxonomy): domain Bacteria; phylum Pseudomonadota; class Alphaproteobacteria; order Rhizobiales; family Rhizobiaceae; genus Mesorhizobium; species Mesorhizobium wenxiniae. The sequence goes on from NZ_NPKH01000016.1 coordinate 35,669, forward strand.
CGTCGCCGCGCCGATGTAGTTCGGACGGATCGCCGCCGCCATGCCGTAGCCGATGAGCTTCCGGCCCTCTCGGGTGCGGCCGGGTGTCGGGTTTCTCCGCTCCCAACCGAAACGGCGGGCGCCGTCCTCCATGCAGGCGACGAGATTGCGGGTCGAGAACGGCACGCCGCGCTCGGGATCCTGTTCCGGTTCGTTGCGGATCCTGAGTTCGATCGGGTCCAGGCCGAGCCGCTCGGCAAGCTCATCCATGGCGCATTCGAAAGCAAGCATGCCGGGCGCTTCGCCGGGCGAGCGCATCCATTCGGCGCGGTTGATATCCAGCGGAACCAGGCGATGGCGGGTGAGACGGTTCGGCGCCGCGTAGAGCGAGCGGGCAAAAACTGCCGTTTGCTCGCAGTACTCCTCGAAGCTGGACGTTGCGGACCAGACATCGTGCGCGACCCCGGTGAGCCGCCCATCGATGTCTGCGCCGAGACGTACCTGTTGGATCATCTCTGCGCGGTGACCGGCATTGGCGAACATCTGCTGTCGCGTCAGCGCGATCTTAACGGGACGCTGCAGGACCTGCGCTGCAAGCGCGGCCAGGATTGTATCGGAATGGGCAATCAGCTTGGAGCCGAAGCCTCCGCCAACGAAGGGGCTCACGATACGCACACGCTCGGGCGGGATGCGAAGCGTGCTGGCGATCCCAGCCCGGAAGTTCGCGAGTGTCTGCGCCGATGTATGGATCGTCAACTCGTTGCCTGACCAGGCGGCGAGCGTCGCATGGGGCTCCATCGGATTGTGATGTTCGAAGGGGGTCCGGTAAGTAGCATCGATCTTGACCGGAGCCGCCGCAAAGGCACTCTCGAAGTCGCCGACCACACTGTCGGTCTCGAAGCCGGCGTTGGTCCGCTTCGGTGCATAGGCGTCGGCCACACGCCCCGGCAAATCGTAGAGGCCCGGCTCCTCGTCGTAGCGCACTCTGATGAGGCCGGCAGCAGCGCGTGCCGCCTCGAACGTCTCCGCAACGACGAGCGCGACGGGCTCGTCGTAATACCGCACCCGCTCGCTGTTGAGCGCGGGCCGGGCGCGGGTGAAGACCTCCGGCACCGTCGGCGTGACCGCCGGGCCGAAATCCGGCTGGGCCGGCGCATTCCGGTGCGTCATGACCAGCAGCACTGCCGGCGCCCGTTCGGCGTCGGCCGTGTCGATCTCGGCGATGCGCCCCTTGGCGACGGCGGCACCGAGAATGTAGCCATAGGCCGTGCCATCCAGCGCATGCTCATAGGCGTAGGTGGCACCGCCTGTCACTTTGAGCGGACCGTCGATGCGGTCGATCGGGCGCCCGACGACGCCGGTGCGCGTTTCGGAAGGACGGTTCTCGCGGGTCTTCGTCTCTGTCATCGTGTCACCTCACGCACTCTCGACGGCAGCAGCGAGCGTGTGCCGCATCGTCCGTTTCGCCAGCGGGATCTTGAAATCATTGGCGCCATGTCCGACGGCTCCTGCGAGCGCGGCTTCGGCCGCGTCGGTAAAGGCGCCGTCGGACGCCGCCGCTCCTGCGAGCGTGCGCTCCGCCTCTGTCGCGCGCCAGGGCTTTGCTGCCACACCGCCCATGGCGATCCGAGCGCCTCGGATACGATCGCCGCTTTTCTCCACGATTGCTGCCACCGACACCAGCGCGAAGGCGTAGGAAGCACGGTCGCGCACCTTGCGGTAAATCTGCCGGCCGGGTGGCGGGGGCGGTAGAGTAACCGCAGCGATCATCTCGCCGTGGCCGAGCACGGTCTCTACATGGGGCATCGCATCTGGCAATCGATGGAAATCGCCGATCGGGATCGCGCGGGTGTCGCCGCCGGGCAGTATGGTCTCGATCCTGGCGTCGAGCCCGGACATGGCAACCGCCATGTCGGAGGGATGGACCGCGATGCAGGCTTCGCTCGCGCCGAGAACGGCATGCATGCGATTGAAGCCCTGAAGCGCTGCGCAGCCCGAGCCCGGCTCGCGCTTGTTGCAAGGCATGTTGCGGTCGTAGAAGTAGGGGCAGCGCGTGCGCTGCAGGAGATTGCCGCTAGTCGAGGCCTTGTTGCGTATCTGGCCGGACGCTCCCGCCAGCAGTGCTTGCGTGAGCATCGGGTAGCGAGACCTCACCCGCGGATCGGCGGCGAGATCGCTGTTGCGGATTTGGGCGCCGACCCGAAGCCCGCCGTCCGCCGTCTCCTCGATCCGATCGAGCGGCAGCCGGCTGCATCGCTCATGCCTCCTCTGCCGCGTCGCGAATTGCAGCGACAATGTTCGGATAGGCGGCACAACGGCAGATGTTGCCGCTCATCCGCTCGCGGATCTCGGCATCGGTGAGGGCGACGGAAGCCGCCGCCACGTCGGCGCTCGCATGGCTCGGCCAGCCGGCCCTGGCCTCTCCCAGCATACCGACCGCGGAGCAGATCTGGCCCGGAGTACAGTAGCCGCACTGGAAGCCATCGCGGGCGACGAACGCGGCCTGCACCGGATGCAACTGGTCACCCTCGGCAAGGCCCTCGACCGTGGTGATCTCGTCACCTTTATGCATTGCGGCAAGCGTCAGGCAAGAATTGATCCGGCGCCCATCGACGAGCACCGTGCATGCGCCGCACTGGCCGTGGTCGCAGCCTTTCTTTGAGCCGGTAAGGCCGAGATGGTTGCGCAGGGCGTCGAGCAGCGTCGTTCGCGGGTCGAGTTCGACGGCAAAATCCTTCGCGTTGATCCGCAGGGACATCGGCATCGTCGGTACCGGCGTGGGCGATGCGGCTGCGTCGGCCGGCTCGGCGTCAACCGGTATACCGGTAGCCAGGAGCACGCCGGTCGCCACCCCGCCCTCCAGCACCGTTCGACGCGTCGGCCCCCTCCTGCTGTCTGTTTTGGCCATACTTGATCTCCCAGTCGCAGTTTTGTCGCTCTTCGACACTGGAGGTGGGGGTGCGCGCGGCGGCTTTCTTTCAAGAAACCGGCGGCAATGTCAGGAATCCGGAGAAGAATTCACCCGATAGGCGCGGGGCGTCATGCCCCTGAGACGCCGGAAGGTCGTGGTGAAGTGGCTCTGGCTTGAAAAGCCGAGGCGAAAGGCAATGCTACCGATCGACAAACCCGTTTCGCGCAGCAGCATCTCCGCTCGCCGCACGCGTTCCTCGATCACATAGGCATAGGGTGCAAGGCCGGTCGTCGCCTTGAAGCGGCGTGCAAAACTGTCGACGGCCATGTCCGCGACAGCTGCCAGCTCGCTTAGCGAAATGTCGGAATTCATATGGGCATCTATGTAATCCCGAATTCGACCAAGCGCCCGACGGCTGAGACAGCCGTGACGTACAGACGGCCGTTGCTCCCGGTTCAGGTTGGCCACGCGGAGGCTGACGAGGGCGACCAGATGCTCGATATAGGCAGTGTCCGGCTTGTGACCGAGTACCATCTCGTCGCGAAGCGAACTCAGCAGCGTGGCGACGACCACGTCTCTCTTGTTCACCAGGATCGGCAAATCTCTCAGGCGTTCGCATCCAGGAAGCCTGATATCGGGATCGACCCACAAGGCTGAATAGGAGAGGTTTACATCGCGATAGAAGCCCTGCCGCTCCGCGCCTGCGGGGACGAAGGTGAGGGCTCCGGGGCGGTCCATTCCGTCGTAGAGGGATCTTGCCTCGTGCCGGATAGATGTATGGGACGTTCCGCCTTCTTCGGTCAGCACGATCAGATGATGAGGGGCTGTCCAGCGGAGTTCTGCCTCCCGGCACGCCCACCGCCGATTGTCGAAAACGATCGAGGAGCTGACCCAGGACGCGGTTTGCAGGGGGTTCCGACTTCTCTTCCTGGCTCCGAACCCGTCCGTCACCAAGCAACGGTCTGAATGACATCGCGGTATCCCGCTGGTTCACTCGCGGAGCCGCGGCAGGCCCCGGCTTGAGCGTTGTGCGCCGCCCCGCCGCTACGCAGATGGCGGTTTATGTGGCACAGGCATCGTGCTTTGGTAACCGCGCCGTGTTCAAGAACTCGTGAGATCAGGCAAATCAGCGCCTCCTGTCAATCACCGAGCCCATCGCGGATGGCGCAGAAATAGCGATCGCTTCCAACCTGGCCGCCCTTGAGCGCAATCTCCAGTCCGTCGATTGCCTTGACGCGCGAGTGGGCGACGCAAAGCGGCGAGCCCGGCGAGCCGGGCAGCGGCATTCGCACCGTCAGCGCATCGACCCCCATCTGGCCGAGTGCGTGGCTCGAAGTATCGCCGCCGGCGATGATCACGCGCTGTAATTTCTGCTCGATCGTCAGTTCGCGAAGAAGTTCGCCGAGGCCGCGGCCAAGCTTGTGGCGGGCGCCTTCCTGCCGGTCGATTTCGGCGCCGCGGTCGGCTGCGGGACCAAGGGCGGTGTAGAGGACGACACTGCGACCGGCTTCCAGACTGGCGCGGCCGCTCGCTGCCGCACGTGCAATCGCGTCGCCGGAGGCCTCAGAAACCAACTCGACAGGATCCACCTCGATCCCGTCGAAACCATCCGTCAAAGCGTGCCGGATCTGTCGTTCCGTGGTCGGCGAGCAACTGCCCGAGACCACCGCGATCCGGTCGGCCGCACCCGGTGGCAAAAAGCTGGGCTCGGCACGGACGCTCCCGTTAGACGCCCATTCGGCCAGCAGCGCATATTCGATCCCGGAAGAGCCGACGACGAAATAGCCGCCCGGCGTGCGAACGCGCCACATCTCCTTGCCGGCAAGCGCCTGAGTCTCGCGGCTGTCGACGTCCAAAAGCAAGATATCGCTGCCATTTTCGGTCAGCCGATCGAACACTTCCGATCGGGACGCCGACTGCAGCGTCGCGAGGTCGACCAGTCCCGAGGTGAGGTCTGTCTGCCGCGACAGATGGATCAGCAAATCGGATTCATCCATCGGTGTGGTCGGGTGGCGGCTCATCACGGGATGGCGATCGATACGGAAATATTTGTCGCGGTAGCTGGCGAACAGATGGCCGAAGGCGGTGTAGCGCTTGAGCTGCGGCGCGCCGACCACCAGCGGCACGCTTTCCTGGCTGAAAACCGAGCGGCCGATCTCGATAGCCCGGCCGATGCTGCCGATCGTTGGGCTGGAATCGAACGTCGAGCAGACCTTGTAGTGGCAGATCTCGGCGTTCAGGGTCTTCAGCCAGGCCAAGGCGCCCCGCAGATGCGTGTCCATCCACTGCGGCGTCTCGCTGCGGCTGGTGCCGGCCAGGCCGATGGCACGGCAATGCCTGAACCGCGAAAGCAGGGCCTTGTCCGGCTGGCGCATGAACAGCACGGTCGGCACACCGCCAAGCTCGAGCGCCTCCATGACGTCGGTCGAGCCGGTGAGATCATCGCCATAGTAGCTGAGAAGCAGATTTTGCATGGGGTCAGGCTGCTTTGCCGTCGCCGAATTTGTCGATCGACCGCGCCAATTCGGGATGGGTCAGCGCGAACTCCGCCAGCGGGATACCATCGACCGCCGCCTGCCAGGCTTGCTGCACGGCGCGCACGCCGGCACCCGGCCCGTCCGGATGGCTGACGATGCCGCCGCCGCAGAGATAGAGAAGATCGACCGTTCGGCCGGTTCGCCGGTAGGTTTCGGGGGCCTGTCCGCCCCACTGGCCGGAGCCGGCGACCGGCAACGCGCAATCATCAGGCGAAAAGATCGGCGTGGTCACCGCCTTGAAGGATTCCACGAATGACCAGTCCGGCTCCCAATATTTCGAGGCGATGCCATTGATCTGGAATTGATCGACGCCGAGCAGCCGCCAGAACTGCTGCCAGACCTTGAAATCCATGCCAAGCCCGGGGTGACGGGTGAGAATGTCCCAGCCGTTGCGGTGGGCGTGGATCACCAGGCTGGAGCGCTTTCTGAGGAAAGCCATGCCGCCGAAGCCGACGGAGTTGATGTTGACCACAGCGCAATTGCCGCCGGCCTTCGCCACCAGATCGTGGTTGCGCAACATCTCGTCAGGATCGGCATGCGAGATGCCGAAGGCATACATGACCTTTTTACCGGTCTTCTGCTCATGGTCGAGGACGAGCGGCATGATCGCCTTCACCCGTTCCGACAGGGGCGAATAGGCCGGGCTCATCAGCTTCTCGTCGTCCTTGATGAAATCGACCCCGGCGGCGATCAGCTCACCCACCATCTCCGCCGTTTCGCGCGGTCGAAGCCCCAGCGCCGGCTTGACGATCGTCCCGATGATCGGGCGGTTCTCCACGCCGGTTAGTCGGCGGCTGCCGGTGACGCCGAATTGCGGACCCGGATGGGCGCTGCGATACTCATCCGGCAGCTTCATGTCGACGACGCGGATGCCGGACAGGCCCTTGATCGAATAGGCGCCACCGATGGCGATGGTCATCAGCGCCGAAAGATCGGTACCGATGGCATCCAGCGGAAACGCGATGTCGACATCCGCGCGCTTGAAGGGCCCGTCGCTGGCTTCGGGAAGCGATGGACGATCGGCGTCCGGCAAAGACCGTATCGCCAGGACGCGTGCCGCCACCCGCGCCTTGAGCTCTTCGGTCTCGCCGGCCAGCGCAACGAAGGTTCCGGTCGACTGGTCGCTTGCGATCTTGGTCGCCAGCGCGTCGATGCTCGCCGAGGTTTCGACGCGATAGGTGAGGGTGATCATAGCTCGAAAGAAGTTCCCCGATATTTGAGATCTGGTATAATGAGTACATAAGCATTGCAAGCGATATCCTGCTCTCGCGCAGGCATTCCGGGAATCGAGGCGACAATGCTAAATAGACACCGGTCAAGGAGTGATTCGCGACGATGAACCGTTCGGAGCCGATCGTCCGGCGCAAGCTTTCCGACGAAGTGTTTTTGAGGCTGAAGCGCCTGATCACCAGCGGCGAATTGCAGCCGGGCGACGACATGCCGTCGGAGCGCGAGCTGATGGAACGCTTCGAGGTTGGCAGGCCGGCGATCCGCGAAGCGATGCAGGCGTTGAGCAATATGGGTCTCGTCGCGATCTCGCATGGCGAGCGGGCGAAAGTGCTTCAGCTGACCGCCAAGTCGATCATCAAACAGGTCGACGGCGCGGCCAAGATCATCCTGTCGTCATCGAAGGACACGCTGGAGCACCTCAAGAACGCCCGCATCTTCTTCGAGCGCGGCATGGTCAGGGAGGCCGCCGAAAAGGCCACAGCAGAGGACGTTCAGCGGCTGCGGGCAACCGTTGCCGAACAGCGGAGCTTTCGCGGCGATTCCGAGGCCTTCATATCCGCGGACATGAAGTTTCATACCCAGATCGCGGCAATATCCGGCAACCCGATTTATGTCGCGGTCAGCGAAGCGATGCTTGGCTGGCTGAAGGAATATCACACCGAGATGCTGATCTGGACCGGCAAGGAAAACTTCACGCTGACCGAGCACGAAGAGATCATCGGGCGCATCGAGCAGAAGGATGCGGACGCAGCCGAGAAGGCGATGATCAAGCACCTCGAGCGCTCGCGCGCGCTCTACGTGATGAATTCCGGCAACTGATTTCACCCGATCCGGGTGATCGCGTAAGGCGGCATCACAAGGTGGCGTCGTTCGAACCCGGAGATATCAACCGTAACTTCGCTCGCCGTCAGATTCGCCAGCCACATGACGGTCTGGCCCGCGGGAGAACGGCCGGCCAGCGTGAGCACCCGCGTCTCATCGCTAGTCCTCGCCGCTAAGTGCCTGAAGCCGGCCAGTTCGCAAAGCCCCTTGATAGCTTCGAAAATCGGCCGGGGTTCACCTTCGCCGACGGGTTCCCCGGATGCCGCCAGAACGCCGAACGGTCCGGTGAAGCTGGACAGCGTGAGCATCTCCAGCCCGGCCGGCGCGACGCGCGCGGCATAGCCGATCGTCCATGCTGCCGCGAACATGCCGGCATGGCGAGGATCCCGGTCGGCCATGGCGATGCGCTGACGGTGCGGATTGGCTTTGGTCGCACCGCCATAGGGGTTCTGCCGCATGGCAATGGTCGACGGGCCGATCCGGTAGTGTTTTGGCCCGAAGATCGCCCGCACCGATCCGGTGATGAAAGGCAGCGCCTCAAGCGATTGCATGACGCTGAGATCGTCGGCGGCGTGCACGACCGGACATGTGCAGTGGGTGACGAAATCGAGCAAGTCGGCGGGAACGCGCTTGCGGTTCAACTCAGTGAAATAGCTGAACATGCCGCCGCCGAGGCGGATATCGGGAAAGGCGCGGCGCGCCGCGGCATAGACGTCCTCCAGTGGCGGGCATTGCGGCCATGCGCTGCCCGGCGGCGTCGACTGCCGGTCGACCGAGGGCGAAACGGCAATGGCCGAGAGCTTTAGTCCGGCTTGGCGGACGATGCCGGCGACATCGGAGAGTTCGGGATCGACATCGCCGGTGCAGGCAACCACGCATTCAAGCGTCGTCTCGGCGGGGTAAGCTGCGGCGAGCCGGGCGTAGGACTGCAAGGCATCGAGTCCGTGGCCGCTCGTCGGATCATAGTGGAACATCAGCTGTTGCGGGCCAAGCGCGGACAGCATCGGCAGATTTTCAAGCGCGGCATCGATCTCATCCGGGTAGATGATCACGCCGATATCCGGCAGCGGCGGTCCGGCCTCGCCGAGCTCGACGCGGACAGATTCAGCTGCCGCTGCGGCAGCCGGCGCCTTCACGGCGCCGGAGATGCGCAAGCTGATCGTCTGGCGCAGCGTCTCGCCGGCAGGCAGCACATAGGGCCATGGCAGGGCGAGCGGACGGACATAGGTCTTGTAGGAGGCATCCGACCAGTTCCTTTGGTCCTCCATCTCAAACGCGTCGCCTTCCATCCGGCATTCGGCGGTGAAGCCGGGCCGGACTTCATGGGTGATCGCCCGCAAATCCTTGAAGGGCTGCCAAGGGTCAATCCAAAACGGAAGCGTTGTTTCCACCAAGCTGCCGTCGGTGTGCTCGACCGTGACCGGGCTGCCGGCCAGGCCGGCAATCGGATGCAGGATGCAGAAGCCGCAGCGATTGGTCTCGAAATCGTTTTCGGGAAGCGCGCTCACGTCGAAAACCAACTGGCCGTCGGCGGAAGCCTCGATCGTCGCGCGAAAGTCGAGCCGGTTTCCCTCTGGTCCGACGCAACTTGCCGAATAGCTGACGGAGAAATTATCGGCACCCTGGTCTACAGTCAGGTCCGTGAGTGCCGGCTCGTAGGTGCCCCAGTCGCGATCCCTGACGATATAGGCGATGGCACGCAGCACTTCGACACCGCCATAGCGGATGGTGCGCAGATTGCCATTGACGAACTCCGCAGTGAGCGCGCCGGCGCGCAACCTGACCGGCTCGGCCTCGACCGCGGGCGTGCCATAGAGGAGGAAGGCGTCGGCGGTCATCTGAGCAGAGCGTCGAGCTGTACCGGCTCCCGGCTCGCAGCCCCCGCATAGGCGGCCTCGACCAGCGCCAATGTCCTAAGATTGTCCGCACCCGAAGTTGCCGGCTCGGTCCCGTTCGCCAGACAGTCGACCCAGTGCTTTTGAATGGCGACGACGCTTTCCTGGATGTTGTGCCACGGCCGCAATGCCCAAGGCAGCAGCGGCGGCGAGACGTCGCTGACCGCCGTTCCGTTCCTGCCGGTGACTGTGAGCCGGTAATTCTGCTCGAGCCGGATCGTGCCATCGCTGCCGTCGATCTCGACCAGCGTCTGCGGAAACGGCTCGGTCGCGAGCTTCGTCGCATAGCTGCAATCGACCACGGACGTTGCGCCGCTCTTGTGGTCCATCAGCATTGTAGCGACGTCCTCGCCGGCAATGTTGGGATTAATGCGAGCGGTTCGTGTCGTGATAGTCGAAACGTCGCCCAGCAGAAAGCGGGTAATGTCGAGACTATGGATGCCGAGGTCCTCGATGATGAAGCGCTTTCCCGTCGCCAGATAGGGCTGGCCGGAAAACACGTCATAGGCCGAGCGGAACGAGATCCGTCCGAAGAAGGGCGTACCGATTTCATTGCTGTCGAGCACGGCGCGCACTGCCTGGATCGGCGATTGCCAGCGAAAATTTTCATGCACCATCAACGGCACGCCGGCGTCGGAGCAGGCCGTCACCATGGCCTTGGCGTCGGCCAGCGTCGGCGCGAACGGCTTTTGGCAGATTGCGGGAACGCGGTGCCGCGCCGCCATCTCGACGAGCGGACGGTGGCTCGGCGCGGTGGTGGCGATATCGACGAAATCGAGGCTTTCGCCGGCAAAAAGTGCCGCCGCGTCGGTGTAGCGCCGCGTGATGCCGAATTGGTCGCCGACCACCTTGAGCCGTTCCGGATCGCGGTCGCAAATGGCGACGATCGAGGCACCTTCGATGTCGCGCCAGGCGTGCATCTGGTTGACGGCAAAGAAGCCGCAGCCGATCAGCGCTCCTCGCAGCTCCGCCATGCTCAGCCCGCCTTTGCCATCTGCATCAGTGTAACGCGTTGTTGCAGCCGGCGCTGCGCCTGGTCGACGACGACGGCGACGATGATGACGAGGCCCTTGATCACCATCTGCCAGAACGAGCTCACCCCCATCATCACCAGCCCGTCGGAGAGAATGCCGATGACGAAGGCGCCGACGATGGTGCCGCCGATCGTGCCGCGGCCACCCGACATCGAGGTGCCGCCGAGCACCGCCGCGGCGATGGCGTTGAGCTCGAAACTTTCGCCGGTCGCCGGATGCGAGGCCATCAGTTCGGACGAGATGATCAGGCCGACGATCGCCGCACAGAAACCGGAGAACATGTAGACGAACATCTTCACCATGTTGACCCGGACGCCCGAAATCCGCGCCGCCCGTTCGTTGCCGCCGACGGCGAAGATGTGGCGGCCGAGCGGGGTGTATTTGGCGAGATAGGCGGCCCCAAGTGCTACGACGACAAGAATCCATATCGAGACCGGCAGGCCGAACAGCCGACCAGCGCCGAGGAAGCCGAAGCCTGTCGTGCCCAGATCGGGTTTACCAACGAGGTTCGGAAAAGTGCGGCCATCGGACGACAGCAGCGCCAGGCCGCGCGCGACATAGAGCACGCCGAGCGTGGCGATGAACGGCGCGACATTCAGCCTGGTGATCAGCAATCCATTGACGGCCCCGATCAGAATGCCGACCGCCAGCGTGATCAGCGCGATCTCGAAGACATTGAAATAGATCGTGTAGCCGACCTGCAGGTCGATGCCGTTGAGCACGAGATAGCCGGCCACCATGCCGCACAGGCCGACGATCGAGCCGACCGACAGATCGATGCCTCCGGTGATGATGACGAAGGTCATGCCCATGGCCAGGAACGCGTTCAGCGCCACGTGCTTGGACATCAGGATCAGGTTGGCGGCCGACAGGAAATTCGGTGCTGCGATCGAGAAGAAGATCAGGACGGCGATCAGCGCGATGAACGTCCTCGCCTTCATCAGCGTCAGCAGCACGGAGCCGTTCGAGGCGGAGGCAACGGAGGCCTTGGCGGGGATGTCAGTCATAGGCGGGCTCTCCGTGCGGGATCGGTCCGTGGCCAAGCGCCGATGCGGCGACGAGTGCCGCCTCGGTCGCGTCGCCGCGATCGAACATGCCGGTCAGTTTTCCATTGCTCATCACCGCGATCCGGTCGGACAGTGCCATCACCTCGTCGAGATCGGAGGTGGCGAAAAGTATGCCCAGTCCGTCGCGGGACAGTTTGCGCATGGTGCGGAAGACATCGGCCTTGGCGCCGACATCTATGCCGCGGCTCGGTTCGTCCATCAGCAGCACCTTCGGTCCGGTGAGCAGCGCCTTGCCGATCACCACCTTCTGCTGGTTGCCGCCGGACAGCGACGAGACCTCTTGCGCCGGATTGGCGACCTTGATCGCCAGCTCCCGCACCATCTGCGTCACCGCCTGGTTTTCCTTGGCGCCGCTGATATGGAACAGGCGCACAAACCGCGACAGGCTGGCCAGCGTCAGGTTGCTGGCGACGGAGAGGATCGACACCAGCCCTTCGCGCTGGCGGTCCTCGGGGATCAGCGCCAGCCCGCGCCGGATCCGCCGCGTCGTGTCGCGCTCTCTGATCTTTTTGCCGGCGATGAAGATCGTTCCGGTGGCATGGCCATGGCGTCCCATGATGCAGTCGAACAGCTCGCTGCGTCCGGCACCCATCAGGCCATAGATCCCAAGGATCTCGCCGGCGCGCAGCGACAGCGAGACATGATCGACCGCAAGCCCGCCAGTCACGCGCGGCAGGCAGATGTCCTCGGCGCGAAAGATCTCTTCGCCAGGAATATGGCCGTCGGCTTTGGCGAAGTCCTTGGCGTCCGAGCCGATCATCTGCCGCACGATCCATTGCGTGTCGACGTTTTTCATCTTCTCTTGGCCGGTGATCCGCCCATCGCGCAGCACGGTGATGTAGTCGCCGATACGGATCAGCTCTTCGAGCCGGTGCGAGATGTAGACGATCGCCACGCCGCGCGCCTTGAGGTCGGCAATGACCTTGAACAGGATCTCGACTTCTGCCGCACTCAGCGCCGAGGTCGGTTCGTCCATGATCAGGATGCGCGCATCGAGCGAAACCGCCTTGGCGATCTCGACCAGCTGCTGCTGGCCGATGCGCAAATCCTCGACCAGCATGTCCGGCCGGATGCCGGCTTCCAGACGCTCCAGGAATTCGGCCGCGCGGCGGTCCTGTTCTCTGCTGTCGATCTTGCGGAACCGGTTGGTGATCTCGCGCGTGGCGAAAATGTTTTCGGCGACGGTCAGGTTGCCGAACAGGTTCAGCTCCTGAAACACCATGCCGATGCCGCGATTCACCGCGTCGCCGGACGACGAGAAGGAAACCTCCTCGCCCTCCAGGAGTATGCGGCCGACCGTCGGTTGTTCGACGCCGGCGATGATCTTCATCAGCGTCGATTTGCCGGCGCCATTCTCGCCGACGAGCACATTGACCGCGCCCTTGCGCACCTCGAAATTCGCGCGCTTGACCGCGACGGTGCCCGAATAGACCTTGGAGACGTCTTCCAGCTTCAATATAACGTCATGATCGGCGGCAGTCATGGCTTTGGCCCGATCTCTGCCTCCGCCGGCGTCACCAGCGGCAGGTCTTGACCGCTGCCCATGACATAGGCACCGACAATCTTGACGCTCCGGCCCTCCAGCGCGTCGCGCGGCAGCTTGGAAAGCACTGTCTTGTCGGCGTAGATGTTGAACGCCTTGCCGAACTGGGCGAAGTCGATCTGGTTGGTGAAATCGTTGAACTGGATGAAGTCGAGACTGTCGCGCAGCGCGGTGCCACGCATTGCGGGTCCGATCTGCACCCGCGCATCCGCCTTGCCGTCGCCGTCGGCATCGACATCCATGGTTGCCGCGCGTGACTGTGTATTCGCCGCAACAATCTTGCCTTCGAGGCGAATCGAGAAGGTCCATGGCGAATTCGCCTGCTTCTTCGGATTGCCATACTTGGCGCCGGCAGCCGCTGGATCGGCTTTCGCCAGCGCGTGAACCTCGGGAAATGGCCCGGCCTTCTGCTGGAGATAGGGCACCGCCTTGGCAGCCCAGATATCGCCGACCATCTTGTCCGCATTGAAGGCCGGAGGTTTGCCGCCGTTTTCCGCTGACGGTGTCGGCAGGATCTTGCAGCCGGTCAGGCTGACGCCGACGGTCACGGCAATGAGCGGCGCGGCGAGGATCGAACATGTCGGCTTGTTCGGCATGGCGGTCAGGGCACCCAGTAAATGGAAGCAAGGGACGAGCCGGAGGCTCGTCCCTTGCGATTGATGTTACGCCGGCTCAGTTGGTCAGCGCGAAGGTTTCCAGCTTGGCGGCATTGTCGCCATTGATCAGGACGCAGTCCATCAGCTGCTTTTCCTCGGCCGGAGATTTCTTGTTCTTGATGAAGTCGTTGGCCTGCTCGACTGCCATCTGCGCCTGCGCATAGGCCGGCTGCAGGACTGTGGCCTTGATGCCGCCTGAAGCGATCGAATCGCGCACGTCATTCGATCCGTCGAACCCGACGACGATGACCTCCTTGCGGCCGGCGGCGGCAAGAGCGGCATAGGCGCCCATCGCCATCGTGTCGTTGCCGGAGATCACGCCCTTGATGTCCGGGTTAGCCTGGAGGATCGATTCCATCTTGGAATAAGCTTCGGTCTGGCTCCAGTTGGCCGACTGCTGCGCCACCATCTTCAGGTCCGGATAGTCGTCGATGACATCGTGATAGCCCTTCGAGCGAATGCCGGCATTGGTGTCGGATTCCTTGCCGACCAGCTCGACGAAATTGCCCTTCTCGCCCATCAGCTTGACGAATTCCTGCGCGCCGAGCTGGGCGCCCTGATAGTTGTTGGAGACGATCTGCGCGACGGCGACGCCGGTGGCGTTGATCTCGCGATCGATCAGGAAGGACGGAACGCCCGCGTCCTTGGCCTTCTGCACGGCGGCGACGGTGGCGTCGGCGCCGGCATTGTCGAGGATGATCGCCTTGGCGCCGCGGCCGATCGCTGTGTCGATCAGCTCCGACTGCTTATTGGCGTCGTCGTCATGGACAAGCACCAGCGTTTCATAACCGAGTTCCTTGGCCTTGGCTTCCGCGCCGACGGCTTCCGCCTTGAAGAACGGGTTGTCGTGCGAGGGCGTGATGATGGCAATGAGATCCGCCGCATAGGCGGGTGCGGCGGTGCCAAGCGCCAGCATGCCGGCAAAAGCTACAAGTTTTATTCTGCGAGTGAGTTTCATGATTTCCTCCCGTTTTGAAAAAGCCCTGATCAACTTAGGCCACTGTCTGCGTTTCAATTCGTCAGGCGGCACAAGAGATCGCGGATCGCCTCAGTTTCAAAACCGTTTGCCGGCTCCCTCTGAACGGATCGTCGCGCCCCCAGTCCCCGGCCTCCTCCGCTCGCCCAAGCCTCGAATTCCCTGGCGAGGCCTGGGTTGGTCCGAGCTTACGAACAGCTAAGCCAACTGGTATGATGAGTCAATCACTAATTCAGGTGATATGTACCTGCCTCAGGTGATGCGCTGAATGCTCGCTGCAATCTCTTCCGGCTCGAAGACCCGCTTCCAATCGTCACGCATCAAGACCGGCTTGCCGAACTCGATGGCCTTGTTGCAGGCATCGGAGAACACGCCCTTGGTCTCGCCGAAGATGACGGCGCCGAGCACGTTCATGTGGCCAAGCAGGAAGTCGAGTGCGGCCTGCTGGTCGACCCCGCGCGCGACGACCTCGTCGACCGCTTCCTTCATCACGACCAACAACGAGGCGCAGACAGTCTCAGAAAGGCCGGGTTCGAGCAGCGCCATTTGGTCGACCGTGACGCGATGCGACCGCATGACCGGGGCCCAGATGATCTTGGCGATCGCTTCGCCCTTGGCGAAATCTTCCTCCGGTCCCTGTATCAGCGCGCTGACCATATGCTGCTTGGCCTTGACGCCGCCGAAATAGTCCTTCTTGGCCGCCATATCGGTCTCGTCGTTGAAGATCGGCGGATGGCAGGGATGGGTGACGAAATAGGTCAGGTCCGGCCGCTTGGGCAAATGGCCGGCGAAAGGTGCTGCGGCGTCCAGCACGACGACCATGGTGCCGGCAGCAAGCTTGCCCTCGATGCTGGCCGCCACCTTGCCGATATGGGTGTCGGGAACCGCCAGGATGACCACCTCGGCGCCATCGAGGGCTTCGTCGGCGCTGACCGCGTTGATGCCCAACCCCGTCTTTAGCCGCTCGCGGCCGACGTCGCTGACCTCGACATGGCGTATCGTGTAGTGAGAGCCGCGAAAATTGGTCGACAGGCGGTAACCCATTTTGCCGCCGGCACCAAACAGCGCTATCGTTGTCATCTAGCCGTTACTCCTGATCTCGAACGATGGCCCGGCCGATCGTCATCTAATCTACTGGTATAATCACACTACCACGGCTTGGCAACTGGATAGGAATCGGATGCGGCCCGCTCCGTCAGTGTCGTAGGTTGTTAGCATCGCCCACCGCATCGACGGACGATCGCGTCGCTTTAACTTGTCCGCGTGCCGGCGAGGCGAGCACCAGGATGTCACGCAGAATCGGCCGTCACCAAAATGCCGGCTGTCAGAGACGAGCTACTCTGGATGAGCGCAAGCCGCGCCCTTGCTGCGGATGGGGCAATCAACGGCTGGACTCTCGGTTATCCGCTGATACCGTCAATGAAGCCGGATCATCAGCGTCCGGGAAACATCGCCTTCAAGCCTTCGCGCGAGGCCCTGGCGACGCCGCGCTCCGTGATCAATCCGGTGACCAGCCGCGCCGGCGTCACGTCGAAGGCCGGGTTTGCCGCGGGCGTCGTATCCGGCGAGATGCGGACCTGCGCAATCTCGCCATTCGCGGTCTTGCCCCAGACCAGCGAGACCTCGTCGCTGGAGCGCTGTTCGATCGGGATTTCGGCCAGCCCGTCACCCACCGTCCAGTCGATGGTTGGCGACGGCAGCGCGACGTAGAACGGCACGTCGTTGTCGGCCGCGGCCAGCGCTTTCAAATAGGTGCCGATCTTGTTGCAGACATCGCCGTCGGCGGTGGTGCGGTCGGTGCCAACGATAACCATGTCGATCTGGCCGCGCTGCATCAGATGGCCGCCGGCATTGTCGACGATCAGCGTATGCGGCACGCCATGGCCGGCCATCTCCCATGCGGTCAGCTGAGCGCCCTGGTTGCGCGGGCGTGTTTCGTCGACATAGACGTGAACGGGAATGCCCGCCTCCGTTGCCAAATAGATCGGCGCCGTGGCGGTGCCGTAGTCGACGGTGGCGAGCCAGCCGGCATTGCAATGGGTCAGGATGTTGACCGGCTCTCCCGGCCGCTTGCGCACCGCGATTTCCTTGATGATTTCAAGTCCATTAACGCCGATGGCTCGGTTGAGGCCGACATCCTCGTCGGCGATTTCTCCGGCGCGCCGGTAAGCAGCCTCGGCGCGTTGTCCAGATGGAAGCGGCCGCAGGAAACCTCGCATCTCATCGAGCGCCCAACGCAGATTGATCGCGGTCGGGCGCGTTTCGTGCAAGACCTCCCAGATGCCGTCGAGTGCTGCATCGGATGGATCGTCGGCCATCTGCATGGCGACGCCATAAGCGGCGGTGACGCCGATCAGTGGCGCGCCGCGTACCCACATGTCGCGGATCGCCGTCGCGATGCCGGCAACCGTGCCGACTTTTTCCACGCGGAAATCATGCGGCAGCCAGCGCTGGTCGATGATGTCCACCGAACGGCCGTCGTCGCTCAGCCAGATGGTCCGGTAGTGACGGTCGCCGACGTTCAAATTCTGTTCTCCTGTTCGATCAGCGCGGCCAATGTGTTGACCTCGTCGATGCTGTGAATCTGGCGCCGGTTGACGGCGATGTGACGGCCGAATTTCAGTGCCTTCGCCTCACATGTGGCGCGCAGATCCTCGTCGGCAATGGTCTCGAAATCGGCGTTGTGCGCCAGGCCCAGAATACGCCGGTGCACCTCGACGCCGGCAAAGCCCAGCATGTCGGTCCAAATCGAATGCAGCATGTGGTCGAGCGCCTGTTCGGCGCCAAGCCTGTCGCCCTGATCCTCGAACAGGCTCTTCTGGTAAAGCATGCCGGTGCGCTCGGTTCGCCACAGATGCGAAAACTCGGTGCGGAATACCGACCATGTCTCGACCGTCACATCGAGCAAATAGCCGCGCATGGCGTCGCGCTTTTCCTTCTGTTCGTGACCGCGCTGCGAAAAGAACGCCATCCAGAAATTGGCGAGCAGCATGCCGACATCGAAGGCCATCGGCCCGTAGAAGGCGAATTCGGGGTCGATCATCCGCGTTTCTGAGTCGGTGACCATGATCGAGCCGGAATGCAGGTCGCCGTGCAGCAGCGTTTCTGCATTGGCCGCAAAAAGATGCTTCAGCCGCTGCGCCTCGACCTTGAGATCGCGGTCCGCGCGCAATTCTGCGACGATGCCGTCGAGCTGCGGGCTCGTATGCCGGTTCATCTTGGCGTCGAAATAGGGATCGGAGAACACCAGATTCTCGGTGATATCGCAGAGCTCGACGTTGTCGGCGAACAGCGCCAGATCCGCCTTGCGATCTTTGGTCACCATGCTGAGGTCGGAGCCGCGAAACAACGTGCGGGCCATGAACAAGCCGATATCCCTGGCGATGTTCGGCAACTGGCGGCCCTCGATCAGCGCCCGCCGCAAGATGATGTGCGGCGACAGATATTCCATGATGATCAGCGCCTGGACTTCGTCGAAATGATAGATGGCCGGCACCGAACCGGGCGCTCTCGCTTCCTGCCGCGTCAGCGCGTGATACTCGAAAAAGGAGCGCTTCAATGGCAGCGGCCAGCTGTCGCCGACCAGGCGAACATAGGGCAGGGCCTGCTTGACGACGGCAGCACCCGTGGCGCCCTCGACGATGAAGACCAGGTTCAGATTGCCGTCGCCGACCTCGCGGACCTTCCAGCGGGCCGTGTCCTTGCCGATATGCGAACACAGCGCCTCGTTGGCGCCAAGGCGTGCCGCCAATGTCTTGACCGACAGTGCTTCGAACGGCGATTTCCCAGTCATCCTCACCCTCCCGCTTATGTGCTCCCATCATAATGGAGCCATGGCGGTCGGGCCAAGCTAGGAAGCTCTCTGGCAATTGTCAATCGTGTTGACAATTGCCGGAGCAGCCCCTAGCGTCATGGTCAGGGAGGAACGAATGGGCAATGATGCCGTGTTCCGCGTGCACGGCCTGAGGAAGTCCTTTGGCCATATCGAGGTGCTTGGCGGCGTCTCGCTCGATTTGCATGCCGGTGAAGTGACCGTGCTGATGGGCGCCAACGGCGCCGGCAAATCCACCCTCGTCAAAATCGTCAGCGGCGTCTACGAGCGCGGCGGCGGCACGATGAGCCTTGCCGGCCACGACTTCGCGCCGGAGGATTTCGCGCCAAAAACGCCGGCCGAGGCGATCCGCGCCGGCGTCGTCACCGTTCATCAAAACATCAATGACGGTGTCGTCGCCGACCTCGACGTCGCCACCAATTTGACGCTCGACAGGCTGAGCGGCAGCGGCGCGCCGACCCTGTTCAATCCGGGCCGGGTGCGTCGCGAGGCAAAAGCGGTTGCCGACCGCATGGGGCTGGCCATCGACCTGAAGGCCCGGATCAGCGATCTGTCTCTGGCCGACCGCCAGATGGTGGCGATTGCCCGCGCCATGGCGCATCAGCCGAAGGTCCTGATCCTCGATGAGCCGACCTCCTCTTTGTCCAGCGCCGAAGCCGACCGGCTGTTCGCGCTGGTCGACAGGCTGCGCGAGCAGGGCGTCGCGATCCTCTACATCTCGCACCGCATGTCCGACATCAGGCGGCTCGCCGACCGGATCGTCTCGATGCGAGACGGCGCCATCTCAGGTGTTTTCGACCGCAAGCCGCTCGATTATGAAGGCGCCGTCAACGCCATGCTCGGCCGCAAGATCCACCTCGACCGGATCGTCGCCAGGAATTCGGCCAAGCCTATCCTGACGATCGACGGGTTGCGCATTGCAGAAGGCTCCATGCCGATCTCGCTGACGCTCGGCGACGGCGAAGTCGTTGCCATCACCGGCCTCGTCGGCGTCGGCAAGACCGCGCTCGCCGAGACGCTGTTTGGCGTCCGCAAGCCGCTCACCGGGACCATGACGTTGAACGGAAAACCCTATGCTCCGGGTTCGACAGGCGAGGCGATCGCCGCCGGCGTGTTTCTCGTCGCCAAGGACCGGAGCGAAAACGGGATCGTCGGCGACTTCAACATCCAGGAAAATATCAGCCTGCCGTTCCACAGGCGGATGTCGCGTATGGGCGTTCTCAAGCGCCGCATCGAGCGCGCCACCGCCCGCCAGCAGATTCGGGAACTGGGCATCGTCTGCCGCTCGGAGAAGGACGAAATGTCAGCCCTTTCCGGCGGCAACCAGCAGAAGGTGATGGTCGCCCGCTGGATCTCGCAGGCGGCAAAGCTGTTCATTCTGGACGAGCCGTTTCAGGGCGTCGACATTTCGGCCAGGCGCGACATCGCGGCCAAGCTGCGGGCGAGCGCGAACGGCCGTGCGACGCTGCTGTTCGTCACTGAACTCGACGAGGCGCTGGAGACCGCCGACCGCATCCTGGTGATGTCGGAGCAGACAATCGTTGGCGAACACCGCAACGCCGACATCGACCTCGAGCGCTTGTTGGCCGAAGTGGCGGGCAGGCCCTTGCACAGCGCAGCGTGAGGGCGGGCAGATAATGGGACGTGGAATGGAGAGGACATGAGTTCGGGTTTGGTAAGGATGGCAGCGGCGCGCGACCATGCCATCCGCTATGGCTTCATCGTTCTGCTGTTCGGGTTGATTGCCTATTTCGCCATCGCCGCCGATGGCTTCGTCTCGCCGCAGAGCGCCGTCTTCATCTTCCAGTCGGTCGCCATCACCGGCGTGCTGGCGCTCGGCGTCACCGCCACCCTGGTCGTCGGCGGCTTCGACCTGTCGATCGGCTCCGTCGCCACCAGCGCCATGATGGCAGCCGCCTATGTCATGGTGGTGCTGGAGCAGAACGCCGTCGTCGCGGTTGTCGCCTGTCTCTTGATCGGTGCCGTTGTCGGCCTCATCAATGGCTGGCTGATCGTCTATATGCGCGTACCGGACCTTCTGGCGACGCTCGGCATGATGTTCCTGCTCGTCGGCCTGCAGCGCATTCCGACCGAGGGCCGCTCGATCGCCACCGGCATGACGATGCCCGATGGCGCGGTCGCCAACGGCACGTTCGGCGCTGGCTTCCTGGCGCTTGGCCGCCACCGCTTCGATTTCTTCATCCCCAACCTCATCCCGGTTTCGGTAGTCGTCTTGCTCGTGCTTGCGGTGCTGATCTGGTTTTTTCTCGAATACACCCGTTTCGGTCGCATGATGTATGCGGTCGGCAGCAACGAACGGGCTGCCGAACTCGCCGGCGCGCCTGTCAAGGCGTACAAAATCTGGGCCTACGTTATTTCAGGGGTTTTTGCCTCGATCGGCGGCATTTTGCTCGCTGCCCGGCTTGGACGCGGCGACATCGCCTCGGGTAATAATCTCCTGCTCGACGCTGTCGCCGCGGCGCTGATCGGCTATGCGGTCCTCGGGGCCGCCAAGCCGAACGCCTTCGGTACGGCCGTCGGTGCGGTGTTTGTCGGCGTGCTGCTGCAAGGCCTGACGATGATGAACGCGCCCTACTACACGCAGGATTTCATCAAGGGCGTGGTTCTTGTGGTTGCCCTTGTCTTCACCTTCGCCCTTTCCGGCAGGGGCAAGAGGTAGGGTTTCGACAGATAGGATTTCGACCGGCTGAAAATTGAGTTCAACAAGTGGAGGAGACAACATGAAGATCACGAGAAGACTTTTGGGGAAGGCAGCACTCGGGCTTGCCGGCGCCGCGCTGCTGATGCAGGTCCCGGCGATGGCGCAGGACAGGCCGGCGCCGTTCGACAAGCCCGGCGCCGTCAAGATCGCGCTGGTCCGCTATCTCTCGACCGGTGACTTCTTCCAGGCCTATCTGTCCGGTGTCGAAGCACAGGCCAAAGCGCTCGGCGTCGATCTGCGCGTCCTTGACAGCCGTCAGGACGCCGCCCTCCAGGCAGACATGGTCGACCAGGCCATCGCGCTTGGCGTCCAGGGCATCATCATCCAGCACGGCTTGACGGAATCGATGAAGGAAGCCGCCCAGCGCGCGGTCGACGCCGGCATCAAGGTCGTAGCGTTCGACGTCAACGTCGAAAACCCCAAGATCCCGCAGATCGAACAGTCCGACCGCGACCTCGCACGCCTCGCGCTCGAACAGGCGATCAAGGACAATGGCGAGAGCTGGAAGGCCGGCTATGTCTATGTCGCCGGCATCGCGCCGCTCGACCGCCGCAACGAGACCTGGGTTGACTTCAAGAAGAAATATGCGGGGATCAACGAGGCGGCGATGTTCGGCACGCTCGATAATCCGATCGCCAATTCCGTCGCCAACCAGGCCCGCTCGGTGTTGTCGGCCAACCCCGACATCAAGGTGATGTTCGCGCCCTATGATGAATTCGCCAAGGGCGTGAAGATCGCAGTCGACGAGGCGGGGTTCAACAAGGACATCAAGATCTATTCGGCCGATATCTCGACCTCCGACATCGCCGCGATGCGCGAGCCCGACAGCGCCTGGGCGGCAACCGCCGCCACCAATCCGGCCGTCGTCGGCCAGGTTTCGGTGCGCGCCCTGGCGCAGCTTTTGGCCGGCGAAGACCCCGGCCACAACGTCATCGTGCCGCCGACGCTGATCACCCAGAAGGATCTGATCGACAAGGACATCAAGAACATGGAAGACCTTTCGGCCAAGCTGCCGCAGTTCGCCCATGCCGATGTCGCGATGCCGGCCTGGATGCCGAACCCGAACGCCAAGTAGCTTTTTATCGCAGGCAAAGGAAAGAGCGGCTTGCGGGCCGCTCTTTTGCGTCTGGACTGTTCTTCCTACCGCAGCGCCGCAGCGATGTTGCCGCCGTCGACCGTCGTCACACTGGCGGTGGTCCGCTCGGCCAGCGCCTGATGCAGGAAAGCCTGGGCCACGTCTTCGGCCGTCACTTCCTGACCAAGCAGATTGCCCGCCATATATTCCTTTTCCGACACGCCGCGCGCGCCCGAACGGCTGGCGATCATGGCGTCGGTAAGCAATCCGGAACGGA
Organism: Mesorhizobium wenxiniae; assembly: GCF_002284535.1. Classification (GTDB taxonomy): domain Bacteria; phylum Pseudomonadota; class Alphaproteobacteria; order Rhizobiales; family Rhizobiaceae; genus Mesorhizobium; species Mesorhizobium wenxiniae. The sequence continues at coordinate 58,225 of NZ_NPKH01000016.1, forward strand.
TGCGATCGGCGTTGACGGCATTCGAGCGGATGCCATGGGCGCCATAGTCGAGGGCATACTGCCTGGACAGGAACAGCGTCGCCGCCTTCGGGATGCCATAGGCGCCGAACTTCGGACCCGGATTGATCGCCTGCTTGGAGGTGTTGAAAAGGAGCACGCCGCCGGTGCCCTGTTCGAGCATGATCCGCACCGCGTTCTGCGCCGCTGACTGGTGGGCGAAGAAATTTAGCTCGAAGCTCTTGCGCAAAGTGGCGTCGTCGAGTTCGCCGATCCGGCCTTCCCAGGCAGCCCCCGCATTCGAGACGAGAATGTCGAGGCCGCCGTAGACGGCCACCGCCTTGTCGAATGCCGCGCGCATCTGCGCCGGATCGGTGATGTCGGCGCCGATGCCGATCGAACTGTTGCCGGCTTTCTTCGCCGCTTCCGCCGCCCTTGACGCATCGAGATCGACGACGACGGCATGGGCGCCGTTGTCGGCGAACAGCTTTGCCGTGGCGGCGCCGATTGCGCCGGCGCCGCCGGTGACCAGCACAACCTGCCCGGTCAGCGGCTTCGGCTTGTTGGAGGCGAGCTTGGCCTGTTCCAGCGACCAGTATTCGAGCGGGAACAGGTCGGCTTTGGACAGCGGGCGGAAATCGCCGACCGCTTCGGCCCCGCGCACCGCCTCGATCCACATTTCACCGACGTCGGAGGCAATCTTCGCATCCTTAAGCGTGCGGCCATGGCCGAACATGCCGAGGCCCGGCACCAGCGTCAGCCGCGGCATCTGGTCGAGCATCGTGCGCTTCACATCATCGAGCGCGTCGTTGGTTTCGAAGTAGGCGCGATAGTCCCCGGCGAATTTCTCGACATGTTGGCGGATGACGGATTTGTAGTCGCCGATCTTGTCTGCGTCGGGCGCCGGCAGCGCCATCGGCCCGGTCTTGATGCGGATCGACAGGTCGGGCGTCGATACGCCGCGCCCGGCATAATCGGCAATCTTTGCCGAATTGATGAAATCGACGATCGCGTCCGAGGTGCGGAAATCGCTGATCATGCGGTCGAAGCGGCCTTCGCCGCGCGCTACCGCCAGTGAGCCGCGCAGCATCGGCGCAATGTCCGCAGGCTTGGCCAGCCTGGCCGGCAAGGCGGCTTTTTCGGCAAGCGGCTTGCCGTGGCTGGCGATGAACTCCTCGGCGGCGTTCACATAGTGGATCATCCGGTCGTAGGCCTGTTTGGCATCGTCGCCGAACGTGAAAATGCCATGCTTGTCGAGGATCAGGCCCTCGACCGTCGGGTCGGCGTCAAAGACATCGGCCGCCGCCTTCGCCAGGTCGAAGCCCGGCATGATGTAAGGCACGAACCCCATCTTGTTGCCGAAGACTTTCTTGCTCAGTGCCTCGCTATCATCCTGGTCGACGATGGCCAGAACGGCGGTCGAGTGCGTATGGTCGACGAATTTATGCGGCAGGAAGGCGTGTAGCAGCGTCTCGACCGAGGGGTTTGGCGAAGACGGGTCGATGAGGTTCACCCGCTGCAGGGCAACCATATCCTCGTCGGAGAGTTTCTTGAGCGACCGCGCCTTGAGCAGAGCGCCGAGCTTGACCGCCGGCAGGCCCTGCGGCTCGATGACGCCCATGTCCCAGCCGCTGCCCTTGACGCAGAGCACGTCCCATTCGTCGCCGACGAGGTCGATGGCCTTTGTCTTGCAGGATGTGTTGCCGCCGCCATGCAGGACAAGCCGCGGTTCGCCGCCCAGAAGCCTGGTCGTATAGACTCGCAGCGCCAGGTCGCGGGCAACGCCCTTTGTTGCATAGTCGGCAACCAGCTTCTCCGCGTCGCCGTCATTCCACAGGTTCTTCATGTTCGCTTCGTCCGATTTCTCTTTGTTTGTGAACAGGAACGCCGCGACGCTTTGATGACAATGCGCCCGCGGCGGCGTTTTGCGTATCTAGGCGACCTTTTCCGCCGCCGGTCCGGCATGGTCGAGCAGCCGTCGCGCCATCCGGGCGCCGACCACCAGATGCGTGCACAGCCCACCTGCGATCGCCGCCACCAGCGGCTCGAATTTGCTGTCTTCCTGCACCACCACCAGGCTTTTTTCAATCTTGCGCAGCGATGACAGCTCCGCCGAAATGATCCGCCGGTTGTAGCTGCAGTCGAGCGCTTTGCCTTGCGCGTCGATGATCTGCCCGGCGATGACGCCGGCGGCCCCGGCACGGCGCAGCACCTCCATTTCGCTCGCAGTCAGCGCGCCGCATTTGACAACATGGCTGTCGGCGTCGACGGTGCCGACCGAGTAAAGCGCCAGGTTGCACGCACTGATGCCCGACAACTGCTCGCGGATCACCGGCTCGGCGCGTAGGCCGCGTGCCAGTTCCTCTGTCGTCAGCACCAGCGGTGCGTAGAAATTGAGCCCCTTGGCGTTGAGCCGGCGTGCGATTTCCATGGTGCATTGGTCGGGCCGGTAGGAATAGGGGGCTCCCAGATTGCCGCAGAGCTGCACCACCGTGACATCCTGCAGATCGGCATAGGACATGATGTCGGCGATCGTATAGATGGTCCTTCCCCACGCGACCCCGATGCGGTCGCCCTTCTTGATCAGTTCGAGAAAGACGCTGGCCGCCAGCACCGCGATGTCGGTCGACGGATCGGCGACATGGCCGTTTTCCGGCGCGATCCAGACGGCATCGAGCTTCAATGCGTCTTCGAGCTTGCGCGCCATGACATCGTCGGTGAAAAGCTGGGTTGAGGTCGAGATGTTGACGATGCCGGTCTCGCGCGCCTTGCGCAGATACATGGCGACCGAGGCTCGGGAAATCTTGAGCTGGCTGGCCACCTGATCCTGACGCAGGCCATGGGCATAGTAGAGCCAGGCGGCCTTGTGGATAAGCTGTTCTGCCGGTCGGATCGCCATGCCATCTCCTCGCTGACATTATTCATGGCTCTCGACAAAAGTCAAATCGAGCGGGGGTAAACGGTACCCTTTCGCGCGCGGAATCTAGATCATCATTGTGGCAAATGCGCTCTATCGTGGCATCGTTGATGGTGACGGGGCGGAGGCCCGTGGTTAGAAGGTTCGAGAACGATATTGGGGAGGACGGGATGGCCAATCCCTACGAACAGGATCTCGACAGGAATCCAGCCAACCACCAGCCGCTGACGCCGCTCAGCTATCTGGAGCGGGCAGCAAAGACCTTTCCCGACCATGTCGCGATCATCCATGGCAGTCAGCGCACGACCTATCGTGATTTCTGGCGGCGGTCGCTGAAGCTTGCCTCGGCGCTGCAGAGGCGCGGCGTCGGCAAGGGCGACACCGTCACCGTGATGTTGTCCAACACGCCGCCGATGTTGGAAGCGCATTTCGGCGTGCCGATGACCAAGGCGGTACTGCATTCGCTCAACACCCGCCTTGACGCCGCGGTCATCGCCTTCCAGCTCGACCATGCCGAAACCAAGGTGCTTGTCGTCGATCGCGAATTCGCAAATGTCGTCAGCGAGGCGCTGGCGCTGGCTAAGGTAGAACCGCTGGTCATCGACTACGACGATCTCGAATACGCCGCCGACGCCCCATATCCCAAGGGCCAGCGGATCGGCACCCTCGACTACGAGAACTTCGTCGCGGGCGGCGACGAGGATTTCGCCTGGTCGATGCCCGACGACGAATGGGACGCAATCTCGCTCAACTACACATCCGGTACCACAGGCAATCCGAAGGGCGTCGTCTATCACCATCGCGGTGCGGCTCTGATGGCCTACGCCAACACCATCCATGCCGGCATGGGCAAGCATGCGGTGTATCTGTGGACGCTGCCGATGTTCCACTGCAATGGCTGGTGCTTTCCGTGGACGCTGGCCGTGCAGGCCGGCACCCATGTCTGCCTGCGCTGGGTTCGGCCGAAGCCGATTTACGACGCCATCGCCGATTACGGCGTCACTCATCTGTGCGGCGCGCCGGTCGTCATGTCGGTGCTGATCAATGCCAGGGACGAGGACAAGCGGCAATTTCCGCAGACGGTCACCTTCAGCACGGCCGCAGCACCGCCGCCGGAAGCGGTGCTGTCGGGCATGGCCGATGCGGGCTTTGCGGTCATCCACCTCTATGGCCTGACCGAGACCTATGGCCCGGCTGTCGTCAACGAATGGCATGGCGAATGGGATGGGCTGGAGAAGGGTCTCAGGGCGGCGAGGAAGGCCAGGCAAGGCGTGCGCTATGCCGCGCTCGAGGATCTGACGGTGATGGACCCCGAGACGATGGCGGAGACACCGGCTGACGGCGAGACGATCGGCGAGGTCATGTTCCGCGGCAGCATCGTCATGAAGGGCTATCTGAAGAACCGCAAGGCGAGCGACGAGGCCTTCGCCGGCGGCTGGTTCCACTCGGGCGACCTCGGCGTCAGGCATCCCGACGGCTACATCCAGCTCAAGGACCGCTCCAAGGACATCATCATTTCCGGCGGCGAGAACATCTCATCGATCGAGGTCGAGGAGGCGCTTTACAAGCATCCCGCCGTCGCCTCCTGCGGCGTCGTCGCCAGGCCCGATGACAAATGGGGCGAGGTGCCGGTCGCCTATGTCGAGCTGAAGCCGGGCAGGACGGCGACCGAAGCCGAGATCATCGATCACTGCCGCGAGCTGCTCGCCCGCTTCAAGGTGCCGAAAGCGGTGATCTTCGCCGAAATCCCGAAGACCTCGACCGGCAAGATCCAGAAGTTCAGGCTGAGGGAGATGGCCAAGGGGTAGGCAGGTCAGCACCCATAATCCGTGTCAGATCATTGTTGGCCCAGCTAACCCAACATGAACGGAGCAAAAAAGATCCCTCAGTGTCGGATCGAGTGCCTTCCGATCGTCCTCGATACAAAACCAAGCCGACGGAAGAAGATCTAGCAGCAGGAGCATTCCGATGGAGAACACCGCGGTCAGCAAAGCGGGGCGGATCCTCGCCCTGATCGGGGTCATACTGCCGCTTCTCATGATCGGTGGGATGAAGTTCACGGCTGTTGAGATCGAGGCGTTGAGGCCGCTGATCGGCGGCACGCCTTGGCTCGCCTGGATGTATCCGGTATTCGGTGAAGCTGGTGCCTCTTATGTGCTTGGCGTCGTCGAGATCGCGACCGCGCTTCTGCTGATTGCCTCTCCCTGGTCGACGCGCGCCGGTGTGGCCGGTGGGGCATTGGCCGCGCTGATTTTCCTGGTCACCTGTTCGATCATGGTTGCCCTGCCGATCTGGGAGCCTGCGCTCGGCTTTCCCGCGCTCGGTCCCGCCGGTCAGTTCCTGATCAAGGACATTGCGCTGCTCGGCATCTCGCTTGTTATACTGGGCGAAAGCCTGAACAGACTGAACAGATCGGCTACCTAAGCGCATCCAAGTCGAAGGCGAGTGGCAGAATGACGTCATCCGCATAGCCGCGCCAAATGGTGGGCTACTGCGAACTTGTGGGACGGGCACAGGTTCGCCGCGGCCACCGGACTACACATTCGACTAGATCGAAAAAGCCCCGCTGTGCAGCGGTTTTGCGATAACGCCATGCACAAAACAACAACCTAAAGCGCGTCGCGTGAGGCCGGTTAAATGCGACGCGCTTTAGCGAAGGTGCGAGAGCACGTTGAGCAGTTTGCCGGTCGGGTCGGCAATGAAGAAACGTCTTACGCCCCACGGTTCGTCGGTCAAATCGTAGACCACTCTGCAACCGATCTCGTTTGCGCGAAGATAAACCGCGTCGACATTGTCGACCTCGATCGACAGATCGGGCACCGGGGTGCCTGAGCCGCCCTCGCTGGCGATGCTGATCTGGGGGATGGTTGTTTCACCGGACGCCAGCGTGACGAGCCACCCGTGATCCATGACAGCATCGAGCCCGAACAGGTCGGTATAGAACTTCCGAACATCCGGAATGCTGTCTGTTGCGATATTCGAGACGATGCGCAGCACGGTCATCCCAACTCTCCTTTCCGCGGCTTGGATGATAACGCATTGCTGCGCGCCGCGGAGCACGTCTTGAATAAAATGGAGCACGTCTTGAATAAAATAAGGCGCCCGATCACCTGAGCCTGGCGGGTGGCCCGTGCACGGCCCGCAGCAGGCTTCATTAACGCTGTTCACGCCCAAGTTGTGTCAACAGATGTCACCAGTCGCCCAAGACGGATAATGTCGCAGTTGACAGGCGGGTGATTTCGAATTACGAGTGACGAAATTCAAAATTCGTCACTCGTAATTGAGTAATGAAACACGATGAATAATACCCTAGATACCCTCGACAAGGCGGTCGACGTGGTCCGACAGGAGAATGTCGCGCGCATCCTCGATTGCGCGGAGCGGCTGTTCCGCCACTACGGCTACGGCAAGACCAATGTCGCCGACATAGCGCGTGAACTCGGCATGTCGACGGCCAACATCTACCGTTTCTTCGCCTCCAAGGTTGAGATCCACCAGGCCGTTTGCGGCCGTATGCTCGCTACTTGCTATCAACTGACCTACGACGCCTGCCATAGTCCCGGAACGGCCAGCGAAAGGCTTCGCCGCTACGTGCAAACGCATTATCAGTGGACCCGTGACACCATGCTCGACCAGGAGAAGGTGCACGAAATGGTGGTCGTTGCCATCGAACGCGATTGGCACGTCATCGAGAGGCATATCGACAGGATCCGCGGCTTGGTGGCCGAGGTGATCAGCGAGGGAATCGCAGCAGGCGAGTTTGCCGACCAGGATCCGGAAGTCGCTTCGCGGTGTTTCGGCGCCGCTATCATCACCCTCTGTCACCCGCAAATGGTCGCCCAATGCCTTGCCAAGAAGAATCGGGCGATGCCGGACGAGCTTATCGAGTTTGCCATCAGGGCTTTGAAGAAATGACCGTTTCCGCCCATCGGGCGGCGATGTCGACAATCCATCTCCAGTTCGGGAGTACGCAAGTGCCTTTGTCCAAATCCATCATGAACAGGGTGCCGGCTATTGGACCGGCTCTGGTCGTCGTCGCGGCGCTTGGGCTCGCCGGTTGCTCGCAAGAAAAAGTGGAAGTCAAGGACATCGTCCGGCCGGTCAAGGTCGTCGAGATCGCCAAGGCGAACGATACCCGTGAGCTCTCCTACTCCGGATCGGTGCGCGCCCGCACCGAGATGAATCTCGGGTTCCGTATTAACGGCAAGATCACCGAGCGCCTGGTCGACATCGGTCAGCGCGTGAAGCCGGGCGACGTTCTGGCCCGCATCGATCCCGCCGACTACGCCCTTTCGGTCAAGAGTGCCGAGGCCAGCCTCGAGGCCGCCGAGCGGCAGGTCGAGACAACGGGCCTTGCCCGCCGTCGTGCCGAACAGCTGTTTGCCAAGACCTTCGCGTCGAAATCGCAGCTCGAACAGGCCACGCTCAGCTACGATCAGGCGGTCGCCACCCGGAATTCCGCGCGCTCATCGCTTGACCAGGCGAAGAACCAGGTCCTCTACACCGACCTCAAGGCGGACAGGGACGGCATCGTCACATCGGTCACCGCCGATGTCGGTCAGGTGGTCGGCTCCGGCACGCCGGTTGTGACCGTTGCCGTCGATGGCGAAAAGGAAGTGCTGATCGCCGTTCCGGAAATGGATATCGCCCAGTTCAAGCCGGGCAAGAACGTCAAGGCAAGCTTCTGGTCCGACGATGCGCTGACGCTCGATGGCAAGGTCCGTGAAGTCGCCGGCAGCGCCGATCAGCAGTCGCGTACCTTTGCCGTTCGCGTCAGCCTGCCCAACAATCCGCGCGTGCTTCTCGGCATGACCGCCAACATCGAGGCTTCGGCGGCCAACAACAGCTCGCAGAGCGTATCGATCCCGTTGAGCGCGCTGGCGCAAAAGGAAGGCCAGCAGATCGTCTGGACCGTGGACCGCAACGGCGAGACCGTCCATGCGCGTCCGATCAAGGTGGCCGAATTCACCGCCGACGGCGTGCATGTTGCCGAAGGATTGAACCCCGGCGACGTCGTCGTTGCGGCGGGCACGCAATTCATGACCGAGAATCTGAAGGTCAAGCTGACCGGCGATGCGGTGCAGCAGTCCGCATCGGCGGACGACGATGGCGACGCCGCCAAGCGCGTCCGCTGACGGCCAAGAATAAAACGGCTTTTCCTCGCATCGGCGCAAGCCGCGAGCTCAAGCGGTTCATGGTTTCCGGGCGGCAGGTGCCCGGGTGTCGAGACGTAAGGTCGATGTGACTCCCCACATCGATCCCCGCGTCCCACCGCGATGAGTGTCTCTCCGCTCGGAAAGCCTCGCCGCCCGGAAGCATTAGAAGTTCCGTGGGCATGCCATGTGCGTGCGCTGACGATCAGACAAATGGACTGGCGCTATGACCACCGACACCAATGAGAAGCGGCCCTTCAATCTTTCGCGCTGGGCAATCGGGCACCCGAGCATTGCGCGGTTCCTGTTCGGCCTGATCATCGTTGCCGGCGCGCTCGGCCTAATGCGCATGGGCCAGAAGGAAGACCCGGACTTCACCTTCCGCGTCATGGTGGTCCAGGCTGTCTGGCCGGGGGCCTCGATCCAGGAGATGGAGGACCAGGTCGTCAACAAGATCGAGCGCAAGCTGCAGGAAACGCCCCATCTCGATTTCGTCCGTTCCTACACGCGCGCCGGCAGCGCCATCATCACCTTGCAGGTGGAAGGCGACACCAATCCCACGCAGGTCGCGGATGCCTTTTACCAGGTACGCAAGAAGGTCGGCGATATCGCCAATGAGCTGCCTCAAGGGCTGCTTGGGCCCTACTTCAACGATGAGTTCGGCGACACTTTCATCACCCTGCATTCGATCAGCGGCGACGGCTACAGCTATCCCGAGCTGAAGAAACTAGCCATCCAGGCGCGTGACATGCTGCTGACGACGCCCGGCGTCGAGAAGGCCGTGATCATCGGCGACCAGCCGGAAAAACTCTATATCGACGTTTCGTCCAAGGTGCTTGCCGAGCGTGGCCTGACGCTCACCGATCTGCAGAACGCGATCAAGGGCCAGAACAATGTCGATCCGGCAGGCTCGGTCGATACCGGCCAGCGTTCGGTGCGCATCTCGGTCGAAGGCAACGTGACGGAGGCGGCCGACATCCGCGAACTTCGCCTGCGCGCCGGCAACCAGGTGACGCGCCTCGGCGACATCGCAACCGTGACCACAGGCCTCGAAGACCCCAATCAGCGCAAATACCGCTTCAACGGCCACGACAGTGTCCAGGTCGGCGTCGTCATGGCCAAGGGCTTCAACGTCACCGATGTCGGCAAGGAGGTCGAGGCGACCTATCACCGCTTCGAAGAAGCGTTGCCTTACGGCGTTTCGGTCGATCAGATCGCCGACCAGCCGGAAGTCGTGCGGGAAGCGGTGAGCGAGTTCATGAAAGCGCTTGGCGAGGCGCTGCTGATCGTGCTTGTCGTCTCGTTCTTGACGATCGGCTGGCGTTCGGGCCTGGTGATCGCGATCACCATTCCGCTCGTTTTGGCCGCCACCTTCGCCATCATGTACGAGATCGGCATCGATCTGCAGCGCATTTCACTCGGCGCGCTGATCATCGCGCTCGGTCTGCTCGTCGACGACGCGATGATCGTCGTCGAAATGATGGAGCGCAAGCTCGAGGAAGGACTGGTCAAAATCGAGGCGGCGAGCTTCGCCTATACCTCGACGGCCTTCCCGATGCTGAGCGGCACGCTGATCACCACCGCCGGCTTCATCCCGGTCGGCTTCGCGGCCTCGACGGCCGGTGAATACGTACGCACGCTTTTCTACGTCGTCGGCATCGCGCTGGTCGTGTCCTGGTTCGTGGCGGTCTACTTCACGCCGTGGCTCGGTCACATGATCCTCAAGCAGCGAAAACACGCCGGCAACCACCACGATGTCTTCGACACGCGCTTCTACCGCCGGCTTCGCGCCACCGTCGGCTGGTCCGTGCGCCACCGCATCATCGTGCTGGTCATGACGCTGGTGACCTTCGCCACCAGCCTGTGGGCGTTCCAGTTCATTCCGCAGAATTTCTTCCCGCAGTCGTCGCGTCCGGAAATCCTCGTCGACCTCTGGCTGCCGGAAGGCACCAGCATCAAGGAAGTCGAGACGCAGGCCAAGGCGCTCGAAACCAGGATGATGGACGACAAGGACAAGCGCTTCATCGCCACCTATATCGGTGAGGGCGCGCCGCGCTTCTTCTTGCCGCTCGACCAGCAGCTTCGCAATCCGAACTTCGCCCAGCTTCTGGTGATGGCCAATGACGAACCGGCCCGTGAACGGCTGATCGTCAAGCTGCGCACCATTCTGGCCGAGGATTTCCCGTCGGTCCGTGCCAAGGTTGATCGCCTGTTCCTCGGGCCGCCCACGGGCTGGCCGGTGCAGATGCGCGTCATGGGCCCGGATCGCCAGGAGGTGCGCCGCATCGCCGACGAGGTGAAGGCGAAGTTCCAGGCAAATCCGCTGCTCGGCGCCGTTCACGACGACTGGCTGGAGCCGGTGCCGGAGATGAAGCTGGTGATCGACCAGGATCGCGCCCGTGCGCTCGGCGTCACCTCGCAGCGCATCCGCCAGATGCTGCAGGCGACCATGTCGGGGGCGCCGCTCGATGATTTCCGCGACGGCGAGGAGACCGTTTCGATCGTCGCCCGAGAACCGGAAGCAAGCCGACACCTGCTGTCGGCGGTCGACTCCGTCTCTATCCCGACGGATTTCGGTGGCTTTGTGCCGCTGTCGCAGGTCGCCAAGGTCGTACCGGTGCTGGAGCAAGGCGTCGAGTGGCGGCGCGACCGCCTCCCGACCATCAGCGTGCGTGCCACGTTGCCGGATGGCGTGCAGTCGAACGATGTCGTCATGAAGATGTATAGCGAGATGCAAAGCCTGCGCGACGGTCTGGCGCCCGGCTACAACATCGAGATCCAGGGCGGCGCCGAGGATTCGGCCGAAAGCCAGGCCTCCATTGCTGCGAAAGCTCCAATCATGCTGGCTGTCATCGTCGTGCTGCTGATGATCCAATTGCAGCATTTCGGCAAGGCGATGCTGGTGCTGGCGACCGGCCCGCTCGGCATCATCGGCGCTGCGGCGGCACTTTTGATCAGTGGCGCGCCCTTCGGCTTCGTCGCCATCCTCGGCGTGATCGCCCTACTCGGCATCATCATGCGCAACTCGATCATCCTGGTCGACCAGATCGACCAGGATATAGCGGCCGGCATGGAGCGCTCGGAGGCCATTATCGGCTCGGCGGTCCGCCGTTTCCGGCCGATCATGCTGACCGCGCTGACGGCGGTCCTGGCGCTGATCCCGATCTCGCGCGGCGTCTTCTGGGGTCCGCTCGCCTATGCCATGATGGGCGGCATCCTCGTTGCCACGGTGCTCACTATACTCGTCCTTCCGGCAGGCTATGCCTTGTTCTTCGGCAGGGAGCGCAAGAAGGCCGAGGATGCGGAGCAGGCGGCCGAGCCGGAGCTGGCAGAAAACGACGACAGGCCGCGACTGGCTCTGGCCGCCGAATAGAGCTGTTGGCAGATGTGACGTCCAGGGGTTAAATCCGCCCACCGGCAGAGCTCTGGAGGAGGACGTCATGACCGTAGCTCAGACACCGGTGGCGCTGCGCCAGCCGATCGACGGACGCCACCGTCAGATGTTCGTCGATGGCGCCTGGGTCGACGCCCGCTCGGGCCGCACCATGGAGACCCGCAATCCAGCCACCGGCGCGGTCATTGCCACGGTGCCGCGCGGCGACCGCGATGATATCGAGCTGGCGGTGGCCGCGGCGCGCCGGGCCTTCGATGGGCTGTGGAGCCGGTATAAGCCTTACGAGCGACAGGTGCTGCTCCTCAGGATCGCCGACCTCTTCGAAAAGCACTGGGAGGAGATCAGTCGCTCGGACACGACCGACATGGGCATGCCGATCGTGCGTACCCGCGCCAACCGCAACCGCGTCATCGGTATGCTGCGCTACTACGCCGGCATGGCGACGTCCCTGCATGGCGAGACGATTGAGAACTCGCTGCCGGGCGAAATCGTCTCCTTCACGCGCAAGGAGCCGGTCGGCGTCGTCGGCGCCATTATCCCCTGGAACGCACCGACGGCCGCTTCGATCTGGAAGATCGGGCCAGCGCTTGCCGCGGGCTGCACCGTGGTGCTGAAACCTTCGGAAGAGGCGCCGCTGACGCCGCTTCTGATCGCCGACATCATGAACGAGGCCGGCGTTCCGCCAGGCGTCGTCAACATCGTAACCGGCACCGGTGCGGAGGCAGGTGCCGCTCTTTCCGAGCATATGGGCGTCGACAAGATCGTCTTCACCGGCTCGACGGCAACGGGCCAATCGATCGTCCGCGCCTCGGCCGGCAACCTCAAACGCGTCTCGCTGGAGCTTGGCGGCAAGTCGCCGGTCATCGTCTGCGCCGACGCCGATCTCGACAGGGCGGTGCCGGTCGCGGCGATGTCGGTGTTCGCCAATTCCGGCCAGATCTGCATCGCCGGCTCGCGCCTGTTCGTCGAACGCTCCATCCATGACGAGTTCGTCGAGCGCCTGGCGGTCTATGCCAAGGGCCTCAGGATCGGCGACGGCATCGACCCGGCGACCCAGATCGGCCCGCTCGTCTCCGAAAAGCAGCTGCAACGGGTCGCCTCGTATCTCGAGGCCGGCACGGCTGAGGGCGCGACCCTCGTCACCGGCGGTGAACGCCTTATGGAGGGTGCGCTGGCCGCCGGCAATTTCGTCGCGCCGACGGTTTTTGCCGGTGTCTCGGACGACATGAGGATCGCGCGCGAGGAAATCTTCGGGCCGGTCATCTCGGCATTGCCGTTCGATACGCTCGACGAGGCGGTCGAGCGAGCCAACAACACGCCCTACGGTCTTGCCGCAGGGGTGTTCACCCAAAATCTCGCCACTGCCCACCAGCTTTCCAGGAAAATCCGCGCCGGCTCGGTCTGGGTGAACACCTATCACGCCATCGATCCGGCCATGCCTTTCGGCGGCTACAAGATGAGCGGCTACGGCCGCGAGGGCGGTGCAGAGCACCTCGACGAGTATCTCAACACCAAGGGCGTGTTCATCAAGATCGATTGAGTCTCACGCGGGATAATAAAACCCGCCTCGGCGGCGGCTTATCGGTGCCAATCGGCACTACAGCTAATCACTAGCATAACTTCCGAACAAAGCAAGAACAAAGTGCAAGGGGATCGAGCGCGCATCGCGCGCTCAATCTTTGAGGCGGAGGTCAGATGACGAACAGCCAGTTGGCGAGCAGCATCACCACGACGCCGGCGATCAGCGTCAGGTAGGGCAGGATGCCCGCCTTTCTGACGGCGAGATCGGATGAGGTCATACCGAGATCAGCCAGCATGTGGTCGGGGAATTTGCCCTTGTCCTGAATGTAATGCCGGAAGCAGAACACCGGGATGATGAGGCCAGCCGTGATCAGCCCTGCCCACAGTGCCATCGGGTTCCAGACCTTTGCACCGGCGCCCATGAAGATCATGTTGACATAGGCAAGGATGGCGCCGAGGCCGAGCAGCCAGCTCGGTGCCTTCCACGGCCGCGCGATATGGCCGTTGTCGATGCGATGGATCCAGCCGGCATTGAGGTTGAGGAAGTTGAAGATGATGTAGCCGCAATTCGACACGGCGAGGATGAAGAAGAAGCTGGTCGCGTCGGCCGAAGCGATGGCCAGCACGGCCAGGTTGAAGACCAGGTCGGTCCACATGGCGCGGGTCGGGGCGCCGTGTTCGTTGACATGGCTGAGATAGCGCGGCAGCCAGCCGTCGACTGAGCCCTGATAGAGCGTACGCGAGGACCCCGCCATCGCCGTCATGATGCACAGCACCAGGGCCAGGATCATCAGCATCACCAGAAGGCTATGGATCAGCTGTCCGCCGCCGACCATGCCGGCCAGTGCGTCGGCGACGCCGGAGCCGTCGACGATCGGGGTCGCCAGCATGCCATTCAAGCCGAGCACGCCCTGGAAGGTGAACGGCACCAGGATGAACAGCAGCATGCATAGCAGGCCGGAATAGAAGATCGCCTTGAAGGTGTCGGCGCCGGGATTCTTGAACTCGGACGTGTAGCAGACGGCAGTCTCGAAACCGTAGGTCGACCAGGCGGCAATGAACATGCCGCCGAGAACGAGCGTCCAGCCGGCAATGTTCCACGCCCCGGGCTCCGGCGCGTAGGCGGCCGCCAGCGGCACCAGCGGCGAAAAATTCGCCCAGTCGATCTGGCCGGTGACGATCGGCACGACGCCGACGATCAGCATCGGAATGATGACGAACATGCCGATATATTTCTGCACGTTTGCCGTGCCCAGGATGCCGCGATGCTGGATGGAGAAGATGATCAGCATCAGCACGGCGCCGATGAAGAAGGTGGCGTTGAAGGTGAAGGAGACCGGACCCAGCGTGTGCCCGTAGAGCGTCCAGTTGCGGATCGCCGGTGTGGCGGCCGCGGTCACCGCCGTGATGGCATCGGCGGCACTCGTTCCGGCGTTAGCCGCGATATAGGCGGCGACTTCCGGCGAGGCGTCGGTAAACAGCGGCACCGGCGCCAGCGCGTTGAGGATATAGGCGGCGGCGATCGAGCAGCCGAGCGACAGCACCGGCGACCAGGCGAACCAGTTGCACCACACCGACAGCGGCGCAATGAACTTGGAATAACGCAGCCAGGCGGTGGCGCCATAGATCGAGGCGCCGCCGGACTTGTTCGGAAACAGGCCGGCGATCTCGGCATAGGTGAAGGATTGCAGGAAGCCCATGATCATGGACACCGTCCAGATCAGGAAGGCCAGCTTGCCGGTCGTGCCGGCAATGCCGCCGATCGAAAACAGGACAAGGGCGGGAACGCCGCTCGCCACCCAGAAGGCGCCGCGCCAATCGATATTGCGGTGCAGCTGCCCTTCGGCAGGCGGCACCAGGGCAGAGACTATTGTGCTCATATACGTGGATTCCCCATTTTTGATGTTCCCCATCGGCGACAGCCGACACCCCGCGATGCGTCACCGACGCACGCGTTGAAACGAGCTCAGGCGGTTTCCGCTCAGTAGTATTTTTTTCTTGGCAGTGAAGATTGATCCGTCACGCTTCCACGTCAAGCGTTTTGTGAAGCTGTGCACATCGCAGATGCGGAACACGCGCCGGCGGCACGCGCCGCCAGCTGACTTCAGAGGAGGAATCGACTTTGCACAGGGATGACTTGCGCCATTCGCGATCCTTGAACCGCCGTCAGGAGCGCGGTCTGCTCTTTTGCGGATCGTAGTGGGCGAAGGGCACGACGCGCGCCGGCAGCCGCTTGCTGTGGCCGTCGAGCTTCCCGATCTCGACCTCGGTGCCGATCGCGGCATGGGTGACGTCGAGCCTGGCCAGCGCGATGGTCTTGTTCAGCACCGGCGAACGCATGCTCGAAGTGATTTCGCCGATCTGGGCGCGGCCGACATGGACGCAATCGCCATGCCCAACCGCGACATTGGCGTCGATGTCGAGGCCGACCAGCTTCCTCTGCGGGTTTTCCTTGCGCCGGATCAGCGCCTCGCGCCCGATGAAATCGTCGGTCTTGGTCTTCAGCGGCACCGTGAAGCCGATGCCGGCCTCGAACGGATCCGTCTGGTCGGAAAATTCATAGCCGGCAAAGATCAGACCGGCCTCGATGCGCACCATGTCTAGCGCCTGCAATCCCATCGGCTTCAAGCCATGCGGCTGGCCGGCCTCCCAGATGACGTCGAACACCTTTTCAGCGTCGCGCGGATGGCACCAGATCTCGTAGCCGAGTTCGCCGGTGTAGCCGGTGCGCGAAACGACGACCGGAATGCCGTTGCCGCCGCCGATCCGGGCGACGGCGAAACGGAACCATTCGAGCTCCTCGATCGACGGCTGCAGCGGCGAAGTCCAGATGATCTCCTTCAGGATGTCGCGGCTCTTCGGTCCTTGCACGGCGACATTGTGCATCTGGTCCGTCGACGAACGCACCAGCACGTTGAGGCCGAGTTTCGTCGCGGTGTCGCGTAGCCATTCGCCGGAAAGATCGTCTCCGCCGACCCAGCGGAAATTATCCTTGCCGAGCCTGAGCAGCGTGCCGTCGTCGATCATGCCGCCATGCTCGTAGCACATGGCGGAATAGACCACCTGGCCGATGCCGAGTTTTTTTACGTCGCGGGTCAGCGTGTATTGCAGCAGCGCTTCCGAATCCGGGCCGGTGACCTCGAATTTGCGCAGCGGCGAAAGGTCCATGATCACCGCGTCCTGCCGGCAGGCCCAGTATTCGGCGATCGGCCCCTCCTTGGCGAAGGCGTTGGCCAGCCAATACCCCCTGTACTCGACGAAGTTGCGGGTGTGCCTGGCAAAGCTCGAATGAAATGATGTCTCGCGGGTCATTTTCGGTTCCGAATCGGGCGTCATGCGTCTGGCGATCGCTCGCGAGAATTTGTGCTGGCCGGAATAGGTCCTCACATGGATGTCGGTCAGGTTCCAGCCATTGGCCGGCGTCGTGTCGTCGGGGCAGGCGGACGAGACGCAGACGATGTCGGTCAAGGCGCGCAGCAGCACATAGTCGCCCGGCCGCGACCACGGCTCGTCGGAAACCATGACGCCATGCGCGTCGATCGCCGTGTTGAAGAAGAAGTTGATCGCCATCCAGCCGGCGCGAGGATTTACACCCTTGTCCGACAGCGCACGGTTGAAATTCTCCGAGCAGTTGGGGTGACCGGGATAGCCGATGTCGTCGTAATATTTGGCAGCGCAAGCGAGCGCGAACGCATCGTGCCGACCGCAAGTGTCCTGCACGACCTCGACCAGCGGCTCCATGTCCTGGTCGTAATATTTCGAGTGCAGGCCGGGCATCGGGTAGCTCGAACCCATCAGCGTGCGGGTCGTCGTCACGTCGAGCGGATGGTCGCGTCCCTTGTCGAGCTTGCGCGCCGAAAAGCACTGGAAGTCCGTGCATTGGCGCCCGTCGACATCGATGATCTGCAAATAGTCGCCAGCTTTGACGAAGTAGGATTCGGCGGTCGCCGAATGGACGCGCAAATCGAGCACTGGATCGGCCAGCGGGTCGCCAAGCTGCGACTTCGCCGCCGGGCGAATGGTGGCGCGCCGCACAATGATGCTGAGCGGCGTCGCCGTGTCATGGCCGTCGACCAGCATAGGACCACCCGGGGCGGCGATGAGCATCGAGCCATTGCGGGCTACAGTAAAACTCTGTTCGGTGCCGGCAGGGGTGGCGCCACCGAAAACGCGAACCGTCTTTGCCTGATCCAGCTGCACCTGGCGTCGCTCCAGCCCCCGGCGCAAGGAAACGAGGCTGTCGTCGCCATCGGCCAGCAGCGCCTTGATGCCGGCGGCATTGCTGTTCGATTTCTCGCCGAAAATGCCGGCATCGGTCGCGCCGTTCTTGTCCCATGCGAGCAGCTCGCAGGCCTGCCCGCCTTCGACATTGCGCACGCTGATCGTGTCGCCGGCCTCGACGTCGATAAGCACCGCGCCATTGCCGTGAACAAAATAGCGCTCCATGCCAGCCGGCAGCGCCATCTGGCCGGGCCGCAGGATCAGGCTCGGCCGGGGCGGTCCGGCGGCGACGGCGGGGTAGGGCGACTGGCTCATCTCAACCCCAGTTTCGAGAAACAAGTTTGCCTGTACGTGAAATTATTTTAGCGGCAAGAATAGGCGGCAAGCCCGGATTTGGCAAGGTGAGGCTTCGTGCCGGCCGCACACACGCGGATGAAACTTTACGCGAATTCCTCGGAATGCCTGATGTCGACGCCGTATTCGGCGCCGGCGTCGAGCATTGTCTGCCACAAGCTTCCGGCGAAGGTTGCAAACAGCAGAAGATTGAACACCGCTTGCCCATCCGGCCCGTCATCGCCGCGCCAGAGATTGACGCTGGTATGGTCGATCGACGTCGCGGCAGCGGCGCCGATCGGAAACGCCGTCGGGTGCAGATCGATCGACGACAATTTCGCCAGCATGGTGCGCGCCTTGGCTCCCGAGACGCTGATCCAGGCGCGCGCATGCGACTGGTCCGACAGCGAGGCGGATTGCGAAAACGCCTGGCTCAATGTGTTTATCGTGTACTTACCGCCCTTCGATAAGACGAGGAACTGATCCGGTCCCGACCAGATGAGCATCACGTCCGAAGCGCTGACCGCCTTCGGTACATCCGGAGCCGCCATGCCGAAGCGGGCTGTGGTGGCGCTTGCCAGTTCCGCCCCTTTGCCGCGCCGCGCCATCACCTGGATCAACTCGAAATTGCGAACTTCAGTGAGGAAAATGCCCGGCGCGACCTCGCGCACGCCATAAGCGCCCGCAACAAGCGCGTGCTCCAGCGGACTGCGGGGAGGCCACGAAAATTCAGCCACGCTGGCGCCCTCCATCCGGATCGTAAAAGACGGGATTGCACAGCTCGACATCGTAATCCTCGCCGCGGAGCGGGTCATGCGCATGGACGATCTCGCCGATCCGCTCGCGCCCGCGCTCGACAAGCGCCAGCCCAATCCACTGGTCGAGCGTCGGCGAGAAGCAGACCGACGTGACATAGCCCTGACTGCTGGCGGAACCCGGTATCTCGCCCTTCGGAATGACATGTGCGCCGGAGCGCAGGCGGCGCTTCTTGTCGGTCGGCTTGATGCCAACCACGACCTGCCGATCCGCTGCCGCCAGCGCCTCGCGCCCGGCCATGACGCAGCCGATAAAATCCTTCTTGGTCGACATCATCTTGCCATGCCCGAGGTCGGCGGCCGTCGTCGTGCCATTCAGCTCCGGTCCGGCGACATGGCCCTTTTCAATGCGCATGACGCCGAGCGCCTCGGTGCCATAAGGCGTCACGCCGAATTGTTTGCCGGCCAGCATCAGATTGCGCACCAGCGCGTCGCCGTAGCGGGCGGGAACGGAAATCTCGAACGCCATCTCGCCGGAGAACGAGATGCGGAACAGCCGTGCCTTGATGCCGCCGCGAAGCGCTACTTCCCGCGCGCCCATGAACGGGAACGCCTCGTTCAACAAATCCTCGGCCGGATCAACGATTTCGCGAAGCAGGTCACGGGTCTTCGGCCCGGCGATCGAGAATTGCGCCCACTGGTCGGAGACGGATGTCAGCTGCACGTCGAGTTGAGGAAACAGCACCTGCCGGCAGAATTCGAGATGCTGCATCACCGGCCCGGCTTTGGCGGTGGTGGTGGTCAGAAAATAATGGTCCTCGGCCAGCCGCGACGTGGTGCCGTCGTCATAGACCATGCCGTCCTCCCGCAGCATCAGCCCGTAGCGCGCTTTTCCCACCGCAAGATTGGAGAAGGTGTTGATGTAGACGCGGTCGAGGAAGGCGCCGGCATCCGGTCCGTGCACGTCGATCTTGCCAAGCGTCGAGACGTCGCAGAAGCCGACGCCAGAGCGCACCGCCTTGACCTCGCGGGTGACCGATTCCAGCCAGTCCTTCTCGCCGGCGCGCGGATACCATTGCGCGCGCTTCCACAGGCCGGTGTCGACGAACACCGCGCCCTGTTCTGCTGCCCAGTGATGCGATGGCGTCAGCCTTGTCGCATGGAAGTCCTCATCGCGATGATGGCCGGCAAAGGCGCCGATGGCGACCGGCACATAGGGCGGACGGTAGATCGTCGTGCCGGTCTCGGGAATGGACTTGCCTGATACCGCCGCCAGGATGGCGAGGCCGGCGACGTTCGAGGTCTTGCCCTGGTCGGTGGCCATGCCGAGCGTCGTATAGCGCTTGAGATGCTCGACCGATTCAAAGCCTTCGCGCTGCGCCAGTTCGATGTCCGAAGCGGTGACATCATGCTGGTAGTCGACAAAGGCCTTCCCTTTGCCGGCGACATGCCAGAGCCGAGTCAGCGAAAAAGTCTCGTCGTCGGCGACTGGCGGCGTGCCGGCACTGCCATTGTGTCCGGGGCTCTGTGCCGCTGCCGCACCGGCGGCAAACCCTTGGCTCAGGCAGGCGCCGAGGCCGAAGGCGCCGTTGGCAGCACCGGCGGCCACCATGCCCGGAGGGGCGCCGTCCGGCACGAAGGCTGATATATCGTCCTGCCATTTCGGCCGGCCGCGATGGTATGAGGTCAGCCCGACCGCCGGGTTCCAGCCGCCGGAAACGGCAAGTCCGTCGGCTTCGACTTCCGCGCGTGCGCCGCCGGTCAGCGATATCGAGATTTTCCTGACACCGTCCTTGCCGCCTTCGACACCGGCGACCGAACCGTTCAGCACGGGAAAGCCGGCTTTGGCGGCAAGCGCGCGATGCGCGGCGGACACGTCTAGGCGAGCATCGACGACGGCCGCGATCTGCAATCCGGCGCCAAGCGCGGTCTCGACTGTGCGCCAGCCATCCTCATTGTTGGTGAACAGGGCGATCCTCTTCGCAGGGGTCGCCGCATAGCGCGCGACATAGGTCCGCATCGCCGAAGCCATCATCACGCCGGGCGTGTCATTGCCGGCAAAGACGATTGGCCGTTCGATGGCGCCGGCGGCAACGACACAGCGCTTGGCCACGATCCGCCACAGCCGCTGGCGCACCTGGTGCTCCGGCGGCGAAGGCAGATGATCGTTGACCCGTTCGATTGCCCCGTAAGTCCCGCCATCATAGACGCCGAACAGCGTCGTGCGGTTCATGATGCGAACATCGGGCAGCGTGGCGAGTTCGGCCAGGGTGCGGGAAGTCCATTCGGCCGCCGGCATGCCGTCGATCATGCCGCCGTCGGCAAGCAGGCGCCCGCCAAGCGCAAAATCTTCCTCGCACAGGATGACGCGGGCACCGCTGCGACCGGCGGCAAGTGCTGCCGCCAGCCCGGCCGGGCCGGAGCCGGCGATCAGTACGTCGCAATGCGCCCACGCCTTGTCGTAATGGTCGGGATCGGCGACACCCGCCGCGCGGCCGAGGCCGGCGGCGCGGCGGATCGCCGGCTCGTAGATCGCTTCCCAGAACTTCGCCGGCCACATGAAGGTCTTGTAGTAGAAGCCGGCGACGAAGATCGGCGAGAACAGCTGGTTCACCGCCATCAGGTCGTGGCGCAGCGACGGCCAGCAGTTCTGGCTGGCCGCTTCCAGACCGTCATAAAGTTCTGCCGTGGTCGCCTTGGTGTTCGGCTCGCGCCGCGCGCCCGTGCGCAGCTCGACCAGCGCGTTGGGTTCTTCCGAGCCTGATGTCAGGATGCCGCGCGGCCGGTGGTATTTAAACGAGCGGCCGACCAGCTTGACGCCATTGGCGATCAGCGCCGAGGCAAGCGTGTCGCCCTGGAAGCCGGCAAAGGTTTTGCCGTCGAAGCGAAAGTTCAGCGGCGCCGAGCGGTCGATGAGGCCGCCGCTCTCCAGCCGGTGCGTCTGCGCGTGACTAACCATCAGGCGCCAACCTCTGCAGCGCCTGCGCCCGCCGCCGGCTCGACCGAGGAAATCTCATGTGTCAGCGTGTTGCGGGTGATCTTCAGCCAGGCCCGGCAGCCGCCAGCATGGTACCAATGTTCGCTCATCGCACCGGCAATGTTGTCGCGCAGGTAGACATAGTCGAAGACGTCGTCCTCCGGGGCGCCTGCTGCCGGACGCACCGGCTTCGCGTCGCCGAGATAGCTGAACTCGCCGAGTTCGCGTTCGCCGCAGAAGGGACAGACAATACGCATGCTTTTTGGACCGTCCTCAGTGCAGGTTCGTTTGGGCGCCGACGCCCTTTTCATCGATCACAGCACCCCGCCGGAACCGGTCGAGGCGGAACCGCGCCGCTTCTGTGTGCAGTTCGTCGCGGGCCAGAAGATGGGCAAAGACGAGGCCGGAGCCGGGCGTCGCCTTGAAGCCGCCATAGCACCAGCCGGCATTGAGATAGAGCCCGTCCACCGGCGTCTTGTCGATGATCGGCGAGCCGTCCATCGACATGTCCATGATGCCGCCCCACTGGCGCAAGAGGCGCACGCGGCCGATCATCGGCATCAGCGCCATGCCGCCCTCGCAGACGTCTTCCATGACCGGCATGTTGCCGCGCTGGGCATAGGAATTGTAGCCATCTATGTCGCCGCCGAAGACCAGCCCGCCCTTGTCGGACTGGCTGACATAGAAATGGCCGGCGCCGAAGGTCATGACGTTGGGGAGCAGCGGCTTGATCGCCTCGGAGACGAAGGCCTGCAGCACATGGCTTTCGATCGGCAGGCGCAGGCCCGCCATCGCCGCGACACGCGACGAACTGCCGGCGACGGCCATGCCGACCTTGCCGGCGCCGATTGTGCCGCGCGAAGTCTCGACGCCGGTCACTTTGCCGTTGGCGTCGCGCGAAAAACCTGTCACCTCGCAATTCTGGATGATGTCGACGCCGAGCGCGCTCGCCGCATGGGCGTAGCCCCAGACCACCGCGTCGTGGCGCGCCGTGCCGCCGCGCCGCTGCAGCAGCCCGCCTTGCACGGGAAAGCGTGCATTGTCGAAGTTCAGGAACGGCATCATCTTCTTGACCGCCGCCAGGTCGAGCAGCTCGGCGTCGATGCCGTTGATGCGCATCGTGTTGCCGCGCCGCGCATAGGCGTCGCGCTGCGCATCGGAGTGGTAGAGGTTGATGACGCCGCGCTGGCTGACCATCGTGTTGTAGTTGAGATCCTGCTCCATGCGCTCCCATAGCTTCATCGACAGTTCGTAGAAGCCGGTGTTGCCGGGCAGCCCGTAATTGGAGCGGATGATGGTGGTGTTGCGGCCGGCATTGCCGGAGCCGATCCAGCCTTTTTCCAGCACGGCGACATTCCTGATGCCGTACTCGCTGGCCAGGAACCACGCCGTCGCCAGGCCGTGGCCGCCGCCGCCGATGATCACCACGTCGTAGTGATCCTTCGGGCTGGCGTCGCGCCAGGTGCGCTGCCAGGTCTTGTGGCCGGAAAACGCGGCGCGGGCGAGGGAGAAGATCGAGTATTTCATAAATCTATTCCGAGATCGCTCGCGCCACGCAGGACCTTTCTTGGCGCATCGGAATCATCCGAAAACCGCTTCACACTTTTCGGTCCGATGCTCTAGATATCCAGCGTGTGGTCACGCTCCCACTGGGTGAAGTGGGAAGCATAGGAATTCCATTCCTGGTGCTTGAGCTTTAGATAAGCCGACGAGAATTCCTCACCCAGCGCCGCCTTGAGCGATTTGTCATTGTCGAACTCGCGCAAAGCATCGAGCAGGTTGAGCGGCAGCTTCGGCGCGCCCTCCACCGTATGGCCGAACTGGTACATGTCGATGTCGTAGCGCTTGCCCGGATCGGCCTTCGAGCGGATGCCGTCGAGGCCGGCGGCGATGATGACGGCCTGCAGCAGATAAGGGTTTGCCGCGCCGTCGGGCAGGCGCAGCTCGAAACGGCCGGGGCCGGGCACGCGCACCATGTGGGTGCGGTTGTTGCCGGTCCAGGTCACCGAGTTCGGCGCCCAGGTGGCGCCCGAAATGGTGCGCGGCGCATTGATGCGCTTGTAGGAATTGACCGTCGGGTTGGTGATCGCAGCAAGTGCGGAGGCATGTTTCATGATGCCGCCGAGAAAATTCTTGCCCTTCGCCGACAGGCCGAGCTCCATGGCGTTGTCGGCAAAGACATTGGTCTTGCCGTCCTTGTCCCACACCGAGATATGGGCATGGCAGCCATTGCCGGTCAGGCCGGGGAACGGTTTTGGCATGAAGGTCGCGCGCAGGCCGTGCTTTTCGGCAACGGATTTCACCATGAACTTGAAGAAGGAATGCTTGTCGGCGGTCGCCAGCGCGTCGTCGAAGGCCCAGTTCATCTCGAACTGGCCGTTGGCGTCCTCATGGTCGTTCTGGTAGGGGCCCCAGCCGAGTGCCAGCATGTGGTCGCAGATCTCGGCGATGACATCGTAGCGGCGCATCACCGCCTGCTGGTCGTAGCAGGGCTTTGACGCCGTATCGTATTCGTCGGAAATCGTCTTGCCGTCCGGCGAGATCAGGAAGAACTCGGCCTCGACGCCGGTCTTGACATGCATACCGTCGCCGGCCGCCTCGTCAATCAGCCGCCTCAGCGTGTTGCGCGGCGCTTGCTCGACCGATTTTTCGTCCATAATGCAATTGGCAGCAATCCAGGCGACTTCCGGCTTCCACGGCAGCTGGATGACCGAATCCGGATCCGGCACCGCCAGCATGTCTGGATGCGCCGGCGTCAGGTCGAGCCAGGTGGCAAAGCCGGCAAAGCCGGCACCGTCCTTCTGCATGTCGGCGATGGCTTGCGCCGGCACCAGCTTGGCGCGCTGCCCACCGAACAGGTCGGTGTAGGAAATCATGAAATATTTGACGCCGTTCTCTTTGGCAAAGGCGGCGAGATCGTTCCCCATTGTAGTTCCTCGCTTATGGCATTCTTGGTGGTTTGATATATCTTAGAAGCCGTTCTTCCCCGGTATCCAGTTGGTGCCGGCCAGCGGCACGCCGGCCATGGCGGCGGCTTCGATCGTCAGCGCGACGAGATCCTCGGGCTCGAGATTGTGCAGGCTGTTCTTGCCGCAGGCACGCGCGATCGTCTGCGCCTCCAGCGTCATCACCTTAAGATAATTCGCCAGCCGTCGGCCGGCCGCTATCGGATCGACCCGTTTCATTAGTACGGGGTCTTGCGTGGTGATGCCGGCCGGGTCGCGCCCCTCATGCCAGTCGTCATACGCGCCGGCGGTAGTGCCGAGCTCGTTATAGTCCGCCTCCCAGCGCGGATCGTTGTCGCCGAGCGCGACAAGTGCGGCCGTGCCGATCGACACCGCGTCGACGCCGAGCGCCAGCGCCTTGGCGACGTCGGCGCCATTGCGGATGCCGCCGGAGACGATCAGCTGCACCTTGCGGTGCATGCCGAGATCCTGCAGGGCCTGCACCGCCGGCCTGATGCAGGCAAGCGTCGGCTGGCCGACATTCTCGATGAACACTTCCTGGGTGGCGGCGGTGCCGCCCTGCATGCCGTCGATCACGACGACGTCGGCGCCTGACTTAACCGCAAGGGCTGTGTCGTAATAGGGCCGCGCGCCGCCGACCTTGACGTAGATCGGCTTTTCCCAGTCGGTGATTTCGCGCAGTTCCAGGATCTTGATTTCCAGATCGTCAGGCCCGGTCCAGTCGGGATGGCGCGAGGCCGAGCGCTGGTCGATACCCTTCGGCAGCGTGCGCATTTCGGCGACACGGTCGGAGATCTTTTGGCCAAGCAGCATGCCGCCGCCGCCGGGCTTGGCGCCCTGGCCGACGACGATCTCGATAGCATCCGCCCGCCGCAAATCGCGCGGGTTCATGCCGTAGCGCGATGGCAGATACTGGTAGACCAGCGTCTTGGAATGGCCACGCTCTTCCTCGGTCATGCCGCCGTCGCCGGTGGTCGTCGAGGTGCCCGACAGCGTCGCGCCGCGGCCGAGTGCTTCCTTCGCCGGGCCGGAGAGCGACCCGAAACTCATGCCGGCGATGGTAATCGGGATTTTCAGCTCGATCGGCTTTTTCGCATGGCGCGAACCCAGCACCACGCTGGTGTCGCAGCGCTCGCGATAGCCTTCGAGCGGATAGCGCGAGATCGAGGCGCCGAGCACCAGCAGGTCGTCGAAATGCGGAAGCTTGCGCTTGGCGCCGGCGCCGCGAATATCATAGATGCCGGTCGCCGCCGCGCGGCGGATCTCGGAGAGCGTGTAGTCGTCGAAAGTCGCGGATTTGCGCGGCGTCGTCGGCGGGTTGCGATAGGTCATTGAGCCTCAATACGCGTCGGCGTTGTCGATGTTGAAATTGTAGAGCGTGCGCGCCGAGCCGTAACGCTTGAACTCCGCCGCCTTGACGCCGGTCGCGCCGGCACGGTCGAGAAGGCCCTGCAGGAGTTCCAGATGCTCTGGCCGCATCTCCTTGGCGATGCAGTCGGCGCCGAGGCTTTCGACCTTGCCGCGCACGAACAGCCGCGCCTCGTAGATGGAATCGCCGAGCGCGTCGCCGGCATCGCCCAGCACCACCAGATTGCCAGATTGCGCCATGAAGGCCGACATGTGGCCAATGTTGCCGTGGACGACGATGTCGATGCCCTTCATCGAGATGCCGCAGCGCGACGACGCATTGCCTTCGATGACCAGCAGCCCGCCCCTGCCGGTGGCGCCGGCATACTGGCTGGCATCGCCTTTGACCGTTATCGAACCCGACATCATGTTTTCGCCGACGCCGGGTCCCGCCGAGCCATGCACGGTGATGGCGCTGCCGTCGTTCATGCCGCCGCAATAATAGCCGACGCTGCCGCGGACATCGATGGTGATCGGCTGGTCGACGCCGACGGCGACCGAATGGCTGCCTTTCGGGTTCAGCACTTCCCAGGCGGTCTCGTTCGAACCAGGGGTCAGATTGTGTAGCGCCTGGTTGAGCTCGCGCAGCGGCATTTCGGCCAGGTCGAAGACCGTCGACGCCCGACTCTGCTCATGGTCTTGCTCGCGGGTCGCCTTGGAGACGTTGATTGCCGGCATGAGCTCAATGCTCCCAGAAATAGACAGTTGCGGGCTCGGGCTCCCAGACCCTCGCATTGTCGATGCCGGGCAGCTTGGCGAGCGCGCGATATTCCGAGCCGAAGGCGACATACTGGTCGGTCTCGGCCATGACGGCAGGCTTGCAGGCGATCGGATCGCGCACCACGCCGAAGCCGTTCTTGGTGCCGACGACAAAGGTGAAGAAGCCGTCGAGGTCGCTCAGCGTGCCTTCCAGCGCCTCGCCGAGATTCTTGCCATGCGCCATCTGCGAGGAGAGATAGGCGGCCGCGACTTCGGTGTCGTTCTCGGTCTCGAATTTCATGCCTTCGCGGATCAGCTCGCGACGGACATTGTTGTGATTGGACAGCGAGCCGTTGTGCACCAGACACTGGTCGGCGCCGGTCGAGAACGGATGCGCGCCCATCGTCGTCACCGCCGATTCCGTTGCCATACGGGTGTGGCCGATGCCGTGCGTACCGGTCATGCTGCGCACGTCGAAGCGATCGACGACCGCTTCGGGCAAGCCGACCTCCTTGTAGATTTCGACGACATCGCCGGCGCCCATGATGCGGATATCGGGGCGCAGCACCTGGATGGCCTCGCGCACTTCATCGATCTTGTCGGGCGTGGTCCTGACGACCGCATGCGTCGATTTCACTGCGATGTTCACCGGCGTTCCGATCGCCCTGGCGAGTTCGGCGTCAAGGTTGCGGAAATCGTGCTCCGGCTTGGCCGACTGGATGGTGATCTTGCCCTCGTTGCCGGATGGCGCTCCATAGATGGCGATGCCGGCGCTGTCGGGACCGCGATCGCTGAGCGAGATCAGCATCTCCGAAAGCATCGAGCCGAGCCGGGGCTCGAGCGACTTGTCCTTCAAAAACAGTCCGACGATTCCGCACATGTCAGGCTCCCGAGATGAGGTATGATTTAGCTGCTACCAGCTTCATGAGTCGAATTCAAATCGTATGAAAGTTTTTTTCATCTTGGACAAGTCGTCTGGCGCAAATGACGCGCCAGACGACCATCGGCGACTTAATGGCGGTCGATCGCCTTTCTCGTCTCATCTCCAGTGCGATCCGCAGCCATATCGGCCTCGATTTCAGCACTCTCGTGGCGCGTCTGGAGGACGTGCCATCCGATCCAGAAGACGAGGCCGATGATCACCATCACGACTTCGGAACCCTGAAACGGGTAGATCGCGCCGACGTCCTTGAGGTCCACGGCCCAGCTTTCCATTCCATTGGTAGACATTGCGGTTCTCCTTGCCCGTTGACTATTTGATCATGGCTTTTTCGGCGGTTCCCACTTCGCGGACCGACGCCTCGAAAGCATGATTGAGGGCGAAGTCGACGCCCTCGAGTTCCACCTTCGCCGGTACGCGCAGGAGGTTCATGCTGTTGAGGATCTTGCAGACCACGAAGGTGGGGACGAAACCGAGCACGAACATCAGCACCGCACCAGCTAAATTGCCGAGCGGGTTGATGTGCGCGAAGCCCTCATAGGGCGAGGACGGCTGTCCCCACAGCATGAAGCCCGCCACCACGACCCCGAGGAATCCGCCATAACCGTGCACGGCGACGGCGCCGACCGCATCGTCGATCTTGAAGCGGCGTTCGACGAAATAGTGCAGGTTGTAGCAGATGGTCGGGACGATCGCGCCGATCAGCAGTGCCTGGATCGGGTGATAGAGGTCATTGCCGGCTGAGGCCGAGATAATGCCGCAAAGCCCCATCGAGAATGTCCAGAAGGGGTCGCCTTTAGAGACGATGTAGCCGGCCAGCATACCGCCCGACAGCGACATCAGGAAGTTGAAGGTGATCGCCGAGAGCGTGGTCGGCGCGAGATAGATGTTGGTCGCCGTCCAGGTCTCGCCGGTGATCTGGCCGGCAATCGTGGCCGGGCTGATCAGCGGAATGTTGCACGCGGCGTAGAAGCCCCAGAAGCCGGTGAAGATCAGGAACAGGCCGATCGTGACCAGCCACACATTGTGAGGTGGGATGTCGCGCGCCGTGCCGTCGGGCCTGAACTTGCCGATGCGCGGACCCAACACGATGAGAAAGGCGAGCGCCGCTCCGCCCGCGATCGCGTGCACGACGCCCGATGCATAGGCATCATGATAGCCCCAGAGCTTCACCATCCAGCCTTGCGGATGCCAGCCCCAGGACGCGTCGAGGATCCACAGGACCGAACCGACCAGCACCGCAACAATCCAGAACGCACCCGAGCGCACGCGTTCTATGATCGAACCCGAGATGATCGACGCCGTCGTGATGGAGAACAGCAGGAAGGCGCCCCAGAACACGCCATTGAGGCGATGCCACAGCGCGGCATCGGTAGGGGTGACCCCCGTCTCGCCTGGATTGACACCGGAGAGGTGGGTGCCCATCAGCGGATTCCATGGTTCGGCAAATGGTGCGGTGACAAGTCCGCCGGCGATGCCCGGCCCATTGGGGAAACCGAAATAGATCCACCAGCCGAAAAAATAGAACGTGATCGTGACGAGCGGGATGGCCATCGCGTTCTTCATAAGCGTTTTCAGATGATTTCGCCGGCGCGACACGCCGACCTCGTACATGCAGAACCCGACATGGATCAGGAACATCATGACGATGGTCACCCAGTAATAGAATTCCGTGAAAATGGTCGTTAGAGCGTTGAGATTCCCTTCCATTTCATGTCCCCTCCGTTCAGTTGCGTTCCTTGCCTCTGAGTAAAACTTTTTGCATCTTAGTATTGCGCGCTTTTGGAGTTTTGAGTCAATATGGCGCAGACCGTCGCCGGGCCCTCAGTGCCCTTGAGCGGCGAAACACCGGCAATCGTGTGAGGAGAAGCAAGTCCATGACCGCATCCTGGAGATTTTCGACCTTGGCGGATCGCCATCGTGCGCTCGGTTCGAAGCTGGAAGACTGGAGCGGGATGGGCACCGCCTGGACCTACGACAAGAACGCCGACGAGGAGTATATCGCCATCCGCACCAAGGCCGGGCTGATGGACGTGTCGGGCCTGAAGAAGGTCCACATCACCGGGCCGCATGCCTCGCACCTGATCGACCTCGCCACGACGCGCGACGTGGAGAAGATCTATCCTGGCAAGTCGGCCTATGCCTGCATGCTGAACGAGGCCGGCAAGTTCACCGACGACTGCATTCTCTACCGCACCGGCCCGAATGCCTGGATGGTCGTGCACGGTTCTGGCACCGGCCATGAGGAGTTGCAGCGCGCCGCCATGGGCCGCGATGTATCGCTGCGTTTCGACGACAATCTGCACGACCTTTCGCTGCAGGGGCCGATAGCCGTCGATTATCTGGCAAAGCATGTGCCGGGCATTCGCGACCTCAACTATTTCCACCACATGCAGACCCGGCTGTTCGGTTTTCCGGTGATGATCTCGCGCACCGGCTACACCGGCGAACGCGGCTACGAGATCTTCTGCCGTGGCCAGGATGCCGGCACGATCTGGGACACCATCCTCGACGAGGGCAAGAGCGCCGGCATCATCGCGTGCCGGTTCACCACGCTCGACATGCTGCGCGTCGAGAGCTATCTCTTGTTCTATCCCTATGACAATTCGCAGAAGTATCCGTTCGAGAACGAAGGCCCCGGCGACACACTGTGGGAGCTCGGCCTCGACTTCACAGTCAGCCCCGGCAAGACAGGCTTTCGCGGTGCCGAGGAGCACTACCGCCTCAAGGGCAAGGAGCGGTTCAAGATCTTCGGCGTGCTGCTCGAAGGCAAGGAGCCGGCGGACGAGGGCGCGCCGGTCTATCGCGACGGCAAAAAGGTCGGTGTGGTAACCTGCGCCATGTATTCGCCGCTGGTCAAGAAATCGATGGGCATTGCCCGGCTCGATGTCGACTGCGCCGTCCAGGGCACCAGGTTCGAGATCCGCAACCAGAGCGGCGCCATCAGCGCGACGGCTGAGCCGCTTCCCTTCGATGATCCGAAGAAGACCAAGCGCACGGCGAAAGGCTGAGGCATACTGAGAGAATGGCAGCGAAAAGCATCATCAGCCGGCCGGTCTACGGAACCCTGTCCCCGCAGCCCGGCAAGCACCATCTTTTCGTGGCGGATGCAGAAGGAGCGCTGGCCATAACAGACCTGGCCGCCAAGGCGCCCGATGGTTTCTTTGCCGATGCCCATATCATCTTCATCCCCGGCAATGACAGCAAGCATGTCGCCGCGCTCGAAGCGCTGAAGCCGGCGCAGTTCTACCAGGGGCCTTCCTTCGCCAGCGCCCTCCCGCGGCTGAAGCAGACGCTGGCCAACGCCCATATGGGCCTGCATCTCTATCTCGCCGGCACCGAGGGGCTGATTGGCCAGGCCATGCAGGCGGCGCTCGAAGCCGGCATCGACCACACCTCCATCCAGACCGAGCACCGCGGCTCGCTGGCGCGCCGCATCCAATGCGTCCATTGCAAGGGCATCACCGAAAACGTGACGACGCAGCCTGCAACGTGTTCGCATTGTGGCCTGCTTCTTCTGGTACGCGATCACTATTCCAGGCGCCTCGCGGCATTCCAGGGCGTCTGCATCAATGCGGAAGACCGCAGCGAAATTCCTCCGACGGAGGAGATCTTTCGATGAGCACCGGCACCACCAAGCTTGACGTCGTGGTGAGCGATGTCGTCCCGGTCAACGAATTGGTCACACGCTTCCATTTCCGCCGGCGCGACGGGCAGCTTTTGCCGACATTTTCCGGCGGCGCCCATGTTGTGGTGGAGATGCGCGATGGCGAGCGGACGAGGCTCAACCCCTATTCGTTGATGGGCTCGCCGCTCGACACACGCGAATACACGATCTCGGTGCGCCGCGACGACGTCGGCCGCGGCGGCTCGCTGTTCATGCACAGGCATGTCAGGCCCGGCATGGAGATGGTGATCAGCTACCCGGTCAATCTTTTTTCGCTCGATCTGCGCGCCAGGAAGCATCTGATGCTGGCGGGAGGCATCGGCATCACGCCGTTCATGGCGCAGACCGCGCAGCTGGCAGCGGAAGGCGGCAATTTCGAGCTGCATTACACCTGCCGCACCGCCTCGCTCGGCACCTATGCCGATGTGCTCAAAGATCGCTATGACCGCCGCGTCAGGCTCTATCACGACGACCGCGACGAGCGCATCGAGCTCGACCGGCTGCTGTCGTCACAGCCGCTCGGCACACATCTCTACGTCTGCGGCCCGTCCGGCATGATCGGCTGGGTGCGCGACCGCGCCGCTGCGCTGGGCTGGCCCACGGAAACCGTGCATTTCGAGCATTTTGCCGCCCCGCAGCCCGGCGCCCCCTTCGACGTGACGCTGGCGGTCAGCGGCAAGACGATCCGCGTCGGCGAGCAGCAGAGCCTGCTCGAGGCGATCGAGGCCGCCGGCGTCGATCCGCCCTATCTCTGCCGCGGCGGCGTCTGCGGCCAGTGCGAAACCAACGTCATCGCGCATGACGGCAAATTCATCCACAACGACCATTGGCTGAGCGAGGAAGAGCACCGTTGCGGCAAGAAGATCATGCCCTGCGTCTCGCGCTTCGAGGGCAGGTCGCTGGTGCTGGAAAGATAGGAGGCGAGCTTGGGAATCACCTTTCGCAAGGAAACGTTCCGCGACGACTTCACGTTCAAAAACAGCCCGGAGCACATCAGGCGGTTTCCGTTCCCGTTCCACGAAGACAGCTACATGTATGCGGTCAATATCGAGCCGCATGTTCTGGGGCCGAAAGGCAGCGTGCTCGAAAACCTGATCGACGTCGACGAGCACTATGTCGCCGAGATGCAGGACCGCGCGCTGGTGCTGGCGGAAGACCCGCTGCGCTGCCAGTCGCTGCCGCACATGACGCTGGCCGGCTGGGACCTGCTAGAGCTTCTAATGGAACAGCAGGCGGTCGGTTATCCCGAGCATTTCACGCTGTCGCGCGACGGCGACAAATGGCGCTGGATAAACCGGCCGCTCGGCATCGACGACAGCTTCACCTTCGGCGACGTGTCGACTCTGCCTTACGGGCCGATGGAATACATCACGCGGCAATCACAAGGCGATTTCTGCATCCTAGACCAGCGTGACGGCAACCTGTGGATGGACGCCGGCATGGTCACAACCCAGGCCGACTGGTCGCTCGATTTCGACATTGGCATGAACTTCTTCGAGTGGCACGCGCCGGTGCCGCTGGCGCATGAGAAGGGCATATTCACCCGGGCGCTGAAGTTCCTCACCAACATTCAGCAAGGCAAGCCGGCGCGGCGGTTGAACTGGACGATGACGATCAATCCGCGCCTCGATACCAGTCCGGAAAATTATCACAAATGGGGCCCGGACCGGGCGACGGTGACGCCCGAAAACGTTGGCGACAAGGTCCATCTGCGTGTCGAATTGCAGAGCTTCTGGCGGCTGCCGCGCTCGAACGGCATCGTCTTCCCGATCCGCTGCTACCTGATCAAGATGGATGAGCTGGTGACGCAGCCGAAATGGGCGCGGCGCCTGCACCGCGTCATCCGCGACCTTCCCGACGAGCTCGCCAATTACAAAGGCCTGACACGCTATCGTCGGACACTGGTCGAATGGCTGTCGAAGCTCGACGACGGCAGCCCGACGAGCCCGGGGTTTGGGCCGGACTAAGTTTCTGCCTGCTCTGTTTGTGCCGCCCCTCAAGCCCTGGGTTCCTCGCCCCCGCTAGCGGGGGAGAGGTGGCCGCGAAGCGGCCGGAGAGGGGGCTTCGTAGGGCGCAGTCCCCCTCTCCGTCTCGGCTTCGCCGAGCCACCTCTCCCCCACTTCGTGGGGGCGAGGAACCCACGCTGGAATGAGGCGCAGTCCTTCGCAGACGAACCCGCTCAACCCGCACTACTCTGCGGATAGCAGATGATCGAGAGATAGCGCATCGGCAGTTGCGTCAGCTGTTCCGGGCCGTGCGGCGCGTCGGCATCGAAGAACAGGCTGTCGCCGGGCTTCATCGGATAGAGATTGCTGCCATGCCGGTAAACAACCTCGCCTTCGAGCATGTAGAGGAACTCCATGCCTTCGTGCTGGAAGGTCGGAAACACATCGGAATCTTCGGTCAGCGTGATCAGATAGGGTTCGACGACGACGCCGCTGGTGTTGGAGCCGATATGGCCGAGCAGATTGTACTGGTGGCCGGCACGCGTGCCGCGCCGCTCGACGTCGAGGCCTTCGCCGGCCTTGACGAAGACGGCGCTGCGCTCTTCCTCGAAACGGCGGAAGAAAGCGGTGACCGGAACACCGAGCGCCCGCGACAGTGCCTGCAAAGTGGTCAGCGACGGCGAAGTGATGCCGTTTTCGATCTTCGACAGCATGCCAAGCGAAATGTCTGTGGCAGCCGCAAGATCGGCGACGGTGATGCCGAGTTTTTTGCGAAACGCCCGCACCTCGCGACCGATCGCGACCTCCAGGACCTTTTCGCGGGTGTCGCGAACGGCGTGCGGGTCCTGGGTCAGTGGAGTCCGGATCGTTACCACCCCCTTCGGCGATGGCTTGGCCCTGGCGGCTGCCCCATTCCTGAAATTGGAAGCTTTCTTCGGCATCTCGCCACCCGGTTCTGCGGATTTATTTCACTCACGGTGAACATATTCGGTGCGGATACAGAGCGCAACTGCGACAGCAACCCACTTTATGTTGAACGGCGTGCTCTCCGGATTTCGGCCGTCGGCGGTTTTGCCGAAAATCCGGTCTGGGGAAACGTGGTTTCAGCACAAGGCCTGTTGACAGCATCAAAGGGGCAATTACTGTCCTGTCAGTGAAATTTGTTTCGTTAGGGAAATGAGGCCGGGAGGGTTTGCAATGAAAAGTCGTGTTGCCGTCATTGGAGCCGGACCTTCCGGCATGGCCCAGCTTCGAGCCTTCAAGTCGGCTGCCGACAAGGGCGCCGATATTCCGGAAATCGTCTGCTTCGAAAAGCAGTCCGACTGGGGCGGCCTGTGGAATTACACCTGGCGCACTGGCCTCGACGAGCATGGCGACCCGGTGCACGGCTCGATGTACCGTTACCTCTGGTCGAACGGACCGAAGGAATGCCTCGAATTCGCCGACTATACGTTCGAGGAGCACTTTGGCCGTCCGATCGGCTCCTACCCGCCGCGCGCCGTGCTGTGGGACTACATCAAGGGCCGCGTCGAAAAATCCGGCGTGCGCCAATGGGTGCGCTTCAACAGCCCGGTGCGCATGGTGACCTTCTCCGACACGACGAAAAAGTTCACCGTCACCGCGCATGACCGCACCAACGACGTCACCTATTCGGAAGAGTTCGACAACGTCGTCGTGGCGTCGGGGCATTTTTCCGTGCCCAACGTGCCCTATTTCGAGGGCTTTTCGACCTTCAACGGCCGCATCCTGCACAGCCATGATTTCCGCGACGCCATGGAATTCAAGGACAAGGATATCCTGATCATCGGCCGCTCCTATTCGGCGGAGGATATCGGCTCGCAATGCTACAAATACGGCGCCAAATCGATCACCTCCAGCTACCGCTCGAAGCCGATGGGCTTCAAATGGCCGGACAACTGGAAGGAAGTGCCGCTGCTGCAGAAGGTCGTCGGCAAGACCGCGCATTTCAAGGACGGCAGCACCAGGGATGTCGACGCCATAATCCTGTGCACCGGCTACCTCCACTCCTTCCCGTTCCTCACGGAGGATTTGAAGCTCAAGACCGCCAACCGCATGTGGCCGGATGGGCTCTACGAAGGCGTCGTCTGGGAGAAGAACCCGCGGCTGTTCTATATCGGCATGCAGGACCAGTTCTACACCTTCAACATGTTCGACGCGCAGGCCTGGTTCGCCCGCGACGTCATCATGGGCCGCATCAAGCTGCCTTCGGCAGAAGTGATGGCGGAACACGGCAGGAAATGGCGGGCGCGTGAGGAAACGCTGGAGGACGCCGAGCAGATGATCTGGTTCCAGGGCGACTACACCAAGGAATTGATGGATCAGACCGACTATCCCGGCTTCGACGTCGAGGCTGTCAATCAGACCTTCATGGAGTGGGAACACCACAAGATGGAAAACATCATGGGCTTCCGCGACAATGCCTATCGCTCGCTGATGACCGGCACGATGGCGCCGCTGCACCATACGCCGTGGCTGCAGGCGATGGACGATTCGATGGAATCTTATCTGGAAGTGAAAGGGGTGGCGGCGGAGTAGCAGCTTCCTCACCGCACCGGCTGCAATCAAATGGCCTCCTTGGGTTATGGAGGTTCCGGAAGATCGGAAAATGAATCAGTTACTTGACGGACAGCTGCCAGCCCAACCCCACTTCACCGAAAAGCAGGGCCAGTATCTCGCCTTATCTGGACCTACGCCATGCTTAACGGTCGCTCGCCGGCCGAACACGACATGCAGCGCCGTAGGCAACCTGGCCTCGCGCGCAGCATTGAACTGCTCATTGAACCCGACAGCCTGCCCAGGTTGCAACCCATCGAACCCGTCAAATCCGCTGTGCAGAGGCACTAGTTGCTGCGTGCCTCGCGCACGTCTCTCGTCGCCTCAATGATCCGATCGAGCAGGGCATGGAGATCGTCGCGGTGGCCGCTGCGGCCGGCGGGGCCGTTTTCATCTGATATCATGACCACGGTCAAAGCGCGCCCGGGCACAACATAGACCATCTGCCCGCCATACCCCCACCCGTAGAAGACCGCTTCGCCCGCGATCTGACGGATGAACCAACCATAGCCATAACCGTCACCGGTGAAACGGGAGGCGGTGCGTGGCTGCCATGAGAGCTTGATCCAATCGGCCGGCACGAGCTGCCGTCCGCCGCGGCTCACCCCGCCGCTGCGGTAGAGCTCGCCAAAGGCGAGCAGCGAGCGCGGGCTCATGGCCATCTGGTTGCCGCCGAGATAGATGCCCTGTGGGTCGCGGTCCCAGGCGGCGATGGAAAAGCCCTCCTGCGGCCCCAGCCATTCGCGTGCCAGTTCCAGGGTTGAGCGGCCGGTCCGCCGCGTCAGGATCGCAGAAAGGAGATGGGTCGAGCCGGTGGAATAGAGCATGGTACCGCCCGGATCGTCGTCGAAGGGCATGGCGAGCGCTGCCCGCACCCAGTTATCGCTTGCCACCCAGCGCCCGTAGTTTGGGCCGGAGGTCCGACCCAGCCCTGCCTGCATGGAAAGCAGATGACCGATCGTAACCTGCTGGAGCCGCGGATCCACGTCGGCGGGCAGGTCGGCCTGAAGAAGCGGAGCGATCTTCTGGTCAGTGCCTTGGAGCACGCCCTTGTCGATGGCGATGCCGACGAGCGCGGAGATGATCGACTTGGAGGCCGATTTTATGTTGGCAGGACGTGCCGGAGAGTGGCCGCGATAGCCACGCTCCGCCACCAACGCGCCCTCATGCGCGATGGCAACCGTGCGCAGCGGCGTCAGGCGCTCGGCCTCATCAAAGAGCTTTTCAAGCCGCTCCCCCAAGCCGTCCGCACCGTGAGCAGCGACGGAAAAGATGAGGAGAAAGGCTAAACTCACGGTGGGGCGCTTCAGCATGAAACCAGCCTGGGACGCATTTCTGGCAATACAAAGGTGACGCGGGCTAGTAAAGACGTCTGCCTCGCACAAGATAGTCGGATAGGGCAGGCGTCCGGGGCAAGGCAGCGGCTATTCGAGCATCAGCAGCTCCCGAACCGGAGTTTCTGACCCGTTCCAGTCGTTCTCGCCGCAGCCTAATGGTCCGAATCTGACACTTGATGCCTTGGTCGACTGCTGCGAGTGTGGCGAGCCATGGCCCCGAAACCACGTCGAATGCGGCTAACGCCCGAGCTGGTCGCCAGAGTCCTCAGTGTGGACGATTCTCTGCCACAGCCCTTCACCGCGCCGTCCGACGCCGACCATGATGACACCGTCCGGGCGATACTTGCCGCCGCACCGTCAGCTGACGAGGTCTGGCTCTTTGCCTATGGATCGCTGATGTGGAACCCGGCCTGTGATTTCGTGGAGCAGCGGGTTGGCTTCGTGCCCGGGTGGCGCCGCTCCTTCTGCCTCGGATGGGACCGGTGGTTTCGAGGATCAGACAGGCAACCCGGTCTCATGTTGTCGCTCGACCGTGGCGGGCAGTGCAAGGGCGCGGTCTATCGCCTGCCGCCGGACGCTATTGAGGCAAATCTCGGCAGGCTCTTTCGTCGTGAGATGCGCGCCAAGCCGTCCGCTCATTCGCCGCGTTGGGTGAATGTTCGCACCGAGAACGGACCGCTCCACGCGATCACCTTTGTGATTAACCGGAACAGCGGACGCTATGTCCGCGGGCTGTCGCTGGAACAGATCGCCGACGCGCTCGCGCTCGCGTGCGGTCCGTGGGGTTCCATGGCCGACTATCTCCACAGCACTGTAAGTCACCTTGAAGGTATGGGGATTCACGACAGGCAATTGTGGCGTTTGCAGGAGTTGGTAGGCGAACGCATCGAAGCGTCGACGGCCGAAGATCTTCCCGCGAAATGAGCCAACGGGGCTCAACCCTCAGACCATGACCACTAGTGGATTGAATTCATCGTCTGATGCCCTCGCGTGGACGTTGAGGATGCGCTGACCCTCGCAGGGGGAACCGAGATCTGACTACGATGGCGGTCGCGGGATTGCTCTGAGGCCAGGCCGCCGTTCAGCGCCCTATGCGAGCACGAAATTCGGCAGTCGAATTGGTGCGTGGAAACGGTTCGGTAGGCAATTGTACCCCGAGAAAGGCACACAGCGACTCCCACCCTTCGGAGACCTGATAGGTAAGAAGACGTTCGGAGGGTAGCGTGGCTCTCACCGCGGCGTTATGTGCTTCATAGACGGCTATTGCGTGATCACGGTCATTGAAGCGACCGCCAAAGACGCCATTGCCAACTACCGCCACACCGAAGGACTGTGGGTCATTGCTGCCAGCGTCCATGGCGAGTCCTATCGTTTGCGCCACACTGTTATACCAGGCTTCGGGGTCACGGACTGTGAGGACAACCTTTACATCAGGGTAGTGATCGCTCACTTCGCGCCAGAAATGCGCCGTTGGCCAATCGACCGCGGAACGATAGCCGGCATATGCCACATCCCAGTTCGGGAGTTGTCCCTGGCCAGCGGCGCGCCACAGCGCTTTCTGTTCGGGATTGGCATTCACGTCTGCCATGTGGTGGCAAGGCCCGAACCCAAGATGCTCTAACGCGAGCTTCAGCGAATATGTGCCAGTGCGGCCCATGCCCGCGCCAATGACATCTAGAGCCATGAGCATCCCCAAGGCGACTTCAATCGGTCAAAATACCGCCGTTCCCGTTATTTCGCTACATATTTGAAGGTTAGCTCCGGGTCGGGTACGGAACGTCCTCTTTCTGTTGCATCTGTCCTGAAAGCTGACCTTCCGCTTTCGGCCCTGATGCAGACATTTTTGCGATCAGCTTGGCAAGGACAGCTTCTGTGCAAGCAGCCGTTTCGCGGGGCGCGCGACCCTCTATTTTCCGGCTATTCCAGCCTTGCCCGTGCCTTCGCCGTCCAGGCGTTGAACAGCCGGTCGGCGATGATGCCGATGAAGGCGATGGCCAATCCGGCGACGATGCCGCGGCCGGAATCGGCCTTGGACAGCGCAATGAACACTTCCTGGCCGAGATCGCGCGTGCCGACCATGGCGCAGATGATGATCATCGCCAGCGCCATCAGGATCGTCTGGTTGACGCCAAGCATGATCTCGGGCAACGCCAGCGGCAGCTGCACGCGCAGGAACGTCTGGCGCTTGGTGCAGCCCGACACCTTTGCCGCCTCGATCAGTGCCGGCGGCACCTGCCGGAGGCCGTAATTGGTGTAGCGAATGGCAGGCACCACGGCGAAGGCGACCGTGGCGATCATCGCCGTCACGTCGCCGACGCGAAACAGCATCACCACTGGAATGATGAAGCAGAACGACGGCAGCACCTGCAGCGTGTCGATGACCGGCGTGACGACCTTCTCGACGCGGTCGCTGCGCGAAGCCATCAGCCCGATCGGGATGCCGATCAGGCAAGCGATGAAAGCCGAGATGCCGCACAGGTAGACCGTCGCCATGGTCTTTTCCCACAGGCCGGTCACCGCGCAGAAGATGGTCAGCGCGGCGACCAGGACGGCGAGGCGCAGGCCGCCGAGTTGGTAACCGGCAAGGCCAAGCAGGAACACCGCGCCCAGCCACGGGAAGCCCTCGCAGAAGGCGCGCACCGGGTTCAGCACATTGAGGATCAGCGCCACGCGAAACGCTTCGATCGTGTCGAAGAAGTTGATCGTGATCCAGCTCACCGCTGTCTTCCACATCGGGGCGGTGGTGAAAGTGATCGCTTTCGGCACCGCCGCGAAGGCCGGCACAAACAGGCCAAGCAGCGTCGTGACGGCAAGGACGGCGATGGCCAGCGTCAGATTGGGGTAGCGGCGCCAGAAGCTCGGGCTCACCTCCTGATAAACATGGCCTTGCGCGTGACTGCGCGCGATCGCCTGGCTCAGCCGGTCGAGCGCGATTGCCAGCGCGACGATGGCAAGGCCGGCTTCCATTGCCTCGCCGATCTTCAGCGCGCGCAGCGCCAAAAGCACGTCGTAGCCGAGGCCGCCGGCGCCGATCATCGAAGCGATAATCACCATATTGAGCGCCAGCATGATGACCTGGTTGACGCCGACCATCAGCGCTGGACGCCCCGACGGCAAAAGCACGCGCCACAGTTTCTGGCGCGCCGTGCAGCCGGCCATCTCGCTGAAATCGTTGATCTCGGACGGCACCCGCGACAGTCCCAGCATCGTCGCGCGCACCATTGGCGGCGTCGCGAAAATGGCCGTCGCGATCATCGCCGAAACCGGACTGTTGCCGAACAAAAGAAGCATCGGGATCAGATAGGCGAAGGTTGGGATGGTCTGCATCAGATCGAGGGCAGGAGAGATCAACAGCCTCTCAGCCCATGGCTTGCGCCACGCCCAGATGCCGACGAACAATCCGGTGACGATGCAGAACGGCACGGCGATGGCGATCAGCCCGAGCGTAAGCATTGCGCTGGTCCATTGGCCGAACAGCGCGATGTAGAGGAAACAGCCGCCGACCAGCGCGCCGAGCTTCCAGCCGCCGGCGGCGCGGCCGGCCAGGAATGCAGCAATGCAGACGCCGACCCATGACAGGCGCGGCAGGACGACCATATCCGCGCCACGGCCGATCTTGAAACTCTTGGCAAGCAGATTGAGCGCGAAATCGAGCGGCACGCCGAGTGCCGCGGTGATCGACCGCGTCAGCCAGGAGAAGTTCGACTTTATCAGGTTCATCAGCGCGCTGACCCAGTCGGCGACGGAAACGATTGCGCCGGCCGGATAGTTGACTGCCCAGGGCAGCCTGTCCTGTAGCAGGAACACGGCAAGCACGGCGGCAAAGGCGCAGGCCCAGACCACCAGCCAGATCTGAACCGGCCGCGATCTCGCCTCGCTGGTGCTTGCCGTCACCGTCATGCGCTAGTCCCGCGACGCTCGATCCCGGCCAGAAGATCGATCACGGCTTGCGGCGTGACCTCGCCGATCGGCTTGCCGGTGCCGTTGACCACCGCGAACGGCTTGCCGGCCGACACAATGCTTGCCGAAAAACTTGATATCTTGGCGTCCGGCGCGACCACGCCGCCATGCTCGGTGCCATCGCAGGCGCGCATCAGGCTTCGCGCCGAGATCACCTTGGCGCGGTCGACGTCGCGGGTGAATTCGGCGACATAGTCGGTCGCCGGATTGACCACCAGCTCTTCCGGCGTGCCGATCTGGATGACCTCGCCGTCCTTCATTATGGCGATGCGGTCGGCCAGCCGGATGGCCTCATCGAAATCATGGGTGATGAAGACGATGGTCTTGTGCAGCATGGTCTGCAGCCGCATCAGCTCGTCCTGCATCTCACGGCGGATCAGCGGATCGAGCGCTGAGAACGGCTCGTCGAGAAACCAGATTTCCGGCTTGGTGGCGAGGCTGCGGGCGATGCCGACACGCTGCTGCTGGCCGCCGGAAAGCTCGCGCGGATAGAAATGCTCGCGACCGCGCAAGCCGACAAGCTCGATGACCTCGCGTGCACGTGCTTCGCGCGTCGGCCGGTCCTGTCCCTGGATGCCCAGGGGAAAGGCGATGTTCTCCAGCACGTTCAGATGCGGCAGCAGGGCAAAATTCTGAAACACCATGCCCATGCGGTGACGCCGCAGCTCGATCAGCGCGGCATCGGAAATCTTGAGAAGGTTCTTGCCCTCGAATTCGACCTTGCCATGCGTCGGCTCTACCAGCCGCGACATGCAGCGCACCAGCGTCGATTTGCCGGAGCCGGACAGGCCCATGATGATGAAGATCTCGCCCTGGCGGATTTCGAGGTCGACCGCGCGCACCGCGCCGA
This sequence comes from Mesorhizobium wenxiniae, assembly GCF_002284535.1. Taxonomy (GTDB): domain Bacteria; phylum Pseudomonadota; class Alphaproteobacteria; order Rhizobiales; family Rhizobiaceae; genus Mesorhizobium; species Mesorhizobium wenxiniae. The sequence continues at coordinate 99,839 of NZ_NPKH01000016.1, forward strand.
CCAGCCCGGCCGCGGCGACTTCCGCCATGCTGGCCTTGCCGTCACGCTGGCGGATAAAATTGGCCGCGTTCGCCCCGAACAGCTTCCAGACATTGTAGCAGGCAAGTTTTATCGGGCGGGCATCCTTTGGCGTGCCTGCTGCTTGTAGCACCTGTTCAGTCGTATCGGCCATGCAGTCGTCCTTCTGGAATATGGAATAGAGACCCGGCCATGAATGACCGGGTCTCGCAGTTTCCAGTTGGAGCGATCACTCGGCCCAGGCTTTCCAGTCGGCTTCGTGGGCGGCAATCCAGCCAGCGGCGACATCTTCCGGCGTCTTGCCTTCGAGATCGATCTCGCCGCTCATCTTGTTGAGCTCGTCCGTGTCGACCGTGTAGTTTTTCGCGACCTTGTAGGCGACCGGCCATTTGTCCTTCATGCCGGCCCAGGAATATTTCCAGATTTCGCCATGCGGCTTGCCGCAGTCATATTTCGCTTCAGGGTTTACGCCCCATTTCGGATCGTTGTAGCATTCCGGCGTATAGTCGGGAAATTCGACCCATTCGCCCTTATACTTGGCCGGCGCCCAATGTGGCGAATAGACCCACAGCATGATCGGCGCCTTGCGCTGATAGGCCGAATCCAGTTCGGCGAACATCGCCGCATCGGTGCCGGCATGGATGACGGTGAAGGGCAGCTTCAGCGCTGCGGCACGCTCGTCGTCAAAACCTTCCCATGTCACCGGACCACCGAGGTAGCGGCCGTTCGGCGCCGTTTCCGCCGTCGAGAAGGCTTCGGCGCATTTCGGGTCCTTCAGCGCCTCCCAGTTCGGGAGGCCCGGGCATTTCTCCTTCATGTATTCGGGATACCACCATTCTTCCTTGGCCTTGGGCCCGAGCGCACCGAGGCGTTCGGTCTGCCCGGTCGCGTCGGAGGCCTTCATGGCTTCGCCGGCAGTCGTGTCCCAGAATTCCAGCGCGACTGTGAGATCGCCATTGGTAAGTCCGGTGGTCAGGCTGGAGAGATAGTCGGCGGTCGGGTACTCCACCGTATATCCGAGCTTTTCCAGAATGCCGCCGAGGATCTTTGCGTTCAGGTTGACGCTGGTCCAGTCGAACAGCGCGATCTTGATCGGGTCGTTGGATTCTGGCGCCGCCGCATGGACCGAAGGCGTCAGCACACTTGCCGCGGCAAGTGTTAAGGCTCCCATTGATAATCTGGAAATCATACTCCGAAGTGACATGCTTGTTCTCCTGTCAAGCTCTGGTGGAAGTTATCGTTCGTTCCCTTCTTGCGTCTTCTTTTGATTGTGTTGGAAAAGCTGGTCATTGCGCAAGGCCATTGGCACCAAATTGCTGTCGGCGCTAAAGTCGCCGCAGACGCAATGATGCCCAATTCGATGAAGATGTCGTGCGGGACGGGACCGCGTCATGGCTGCCGTGCTGCCGAAGCAGTGATCTGCGGATCGATCGCCGGTCTTGCGGCGCCCTCAAGCTTGCGAGCCATCAAGTTCCCATGATGTCGGCTGCCGGCAGTCGCCGAAGCCATTTTCATGGGATGAAATTATATATACCAACGTTCATGTCGCGCAACGACTAACGCGGCGCGAATCGCGCAATTCGGCTGCAGTTTCGCCGCCTGCCGATTATATCAGCAGATTGACGCGTGAACCTGCCCCGTTGCTCACGACATGATCAGCCCGCCATCGATATTGATGGTCTGACCGGTGATGTAGGCGGCGTCGCTGCTGGCCAGAAAGCTGACCAGGCCGGAAACGTCCTCGCCGCTGCCGGCGCGGCCCATCGGGATGTTCTTCACCCATTCCGCCATCAACTCGCCGGGCTTGTAATCGCCCATCAGCTTGCCCCATGCCGCGTCGTTATAGGCCCACATGTCGGTGTCGATGATGCCGGGACAGATCGCGTTGACGGTGATCTTCTCCTTAGCCACTTCCTTGGCGAGGCTCTGGGTGATGCCGACGACGCCGAATTTCGAGGCGGCATAGTGCGGCGTGTAGATGAAGCCCTGTCGCGCCTGGCCTGATGCGGTGTTGATCAGCCTGCCGCCGTCGCCATGTTTGCGGATGCGCGCGATCGCCTCCTGGCAGCACAGGAACACGCCCTTGGTGTTGACCGCCATTACCTTGTCCCATTCGGCCTCGGTCATCGCCTCGATCCTGGCGATGGTGATGACGCCGGCATTCTGTACGGAGATGTCGACGCGGCCGAACTGCTGTTCGGCCAGATCGTAGAGGGCGGCGACCTCGTCCTTCTTGGTCACGTCCATGCGCAGCGATGCGACCCTGGCGCCTTCCGCCTTCAGTCCGGCGGCGACCTCGTCGACGCGCGCGTCGATGGCGCTGACGACGACAGCCGCGCCCTCAGCCGCGAAGCGCCTGGCCATCGCCGCGCCGATGCCGCCGCTGGCGCCGGTGATGACAGCCGTCTTACCCTCAAATCGCTTCTGCATTTTTTCTCCTACCAGCAGACGAAGCCGCCATCGACAATCAGGTCGATGCCGGTGACGAAACTCGAAGCGCGGCTGGCCAGGAACACGGTCGGGCCGACCATCTCTTCCGGCGCCGCCATGCGCCCCATCGGCGTGTCGCGCTCGAAGATCCTGACCTGGTCGGCGACCTCCGGCCGCTTGTTCATCGGTGTCAGCGTGTAGCCGGGGCTGATGATGTTGACGCGCAGGCCGCGATCGGCCCATTCCATGGCGAGGCTCTTCGACATGTGGATGACGGCGGCCTTGGACGAATTGTAATGCGCCTGGGTCAGGCCGCGATTGACGATCGAGCCCGACATCGAGGCGATGTTGATGATCGAGCCCTTGCGCCGCGTCAGCATTGTGCGCGCTTCGGCCTGGCAGGACAGGAAAACGCCGTTGACATTGACGTCGTAGAGCTTCTGCCATTTCTCCAGCGACAGCGTCTCGGCCGGCTCGGCCGCGGCGACGCCGGCATTGTTGACGGCGATGGTCAGCGCGCCGAGTTCGGTTTCCGTGCGCTCGATCGCCACTGCCAAATCGGTCTCTGAAGTCACCGTGCCGGTCAGCACCAGTGCCTTGCGGCCAAGAGCCGAGATCCTATGCGCGGTTTCGTCCAGCCCGCCTTTCGAGGCATGGCCGAAACAGGCGATGTCGGCGCCGGCCTCGGCCAGGCCGATGGCGATTGCTTGCCCGATGCCGCTGCCGGCGCCGGTGACGAGGGCAACGTCCCCATGAAGATCGAATAGTTTCATCGAAATGTTTCCTGTTGAGCCGCCGGTGCTGCCTAGGAATGAAGGGGCGCCAGCCTCGGCTGGCGCCCCGCGCGGTCCGGTGCTTGGGAGAATACCACCTGCTGCGCTTTGTTCCGATTCCCCGATCGCCGGTTACGTCCTAGCTTGTGGCGAGTTCCATGACGGCGACGTTGCTTGCTTCGCTGCGATCGAGAATGCCGCGCTGGCGGCCACGGCTCAGCACCAGCACGCGATGCGACAGGCCGAGCACTTCCTCGAGGTCGGAGCTCACCACCACCACCGCCATTCCGGAGCGGGCGAGGTCGGCGATGACATCGTAGATCGCGGCGCGGGCGCCGACATCGATGCCGCGTGTCGGCTCGTCCAGGATGAACACCTTGGGCGGCCGTGAAATCCATTTGGCGATAATCACCTTCTGCTGGTTGCCGCCGGAGAGCTTGCTGATCGCCTGGCTAGGCCGGCCCTTGACGCCGAGCCGGCTTATGCCGGCTTCGGCGAATTTCTGCACCGCCTTCGGAAACACCCAGCCATTCGGCGCGACATGGTCAAAATTGCCGATTGCCAGATTCTCGCCGATGGTCTGGTCGAGAACCACGCCTTGCGCCTTGCGGTCTTCCGGCACCAGCACGACGCCGGCCTTGATCGCCGCCGCCGGGCCATTGAGGTGCACCGGTTTGCCGGCGACGCGCACCGACCCCGACGAAATCGGATCGGCGCCGGCGATCGCCCGCACCAGTTCGGTGCGGCCGGCGCCGATCAGGCCGGCGATGCCAAGGATTTCGCCGGTCCGCACCGAGAAGCTGACATTCTGAAAACTGCGTTCCGGCGAGGACAGGTTCTCGACTTCGAGCAACGTCTCGCTGCCCGGCTCCGAGAGCGGCGGGAACATCCGCTCGACGCTGCGGCCGACCATCTGCTCGACCACGGTGCGCACCGGAATGTCGGCGCGCTCGTGCCGGGCGACGATGCGCCCGTCGCGCATCACCACCACGCGGTCGGCGATCTCAGCGATCTCGTCCAGCCGGTGGCTGATATAGATGAAGGACATGCCTTCCGCCTTGAGCTTGCGGATCTGCTGGAACAACAGTTCCGTTTCTTCGCTGCCAAGCGCTGCTGTCGGTTCGTCGAAGATCAGAAGCTCGGCATTGAGCGTCAGTGCCTTGGCGATCTCGACCTGTTGCTGGGCGGCGATGCGCAGCGTGCGCACCTTGCGATCCGGCGAAACATCGAGGCCGAGGCGCTTCAGTTGGGCCGATGCCCGCGCATTCATAGCCGCGCGGTCGATGCGGCCGCCGCGCATCGGCAGGCGTCCGACATAGACGTTCTCGGCGACTGAAAGATCCGGCAGCAGCTTCAGTTCCTGGTGGATCATGCCGACACCGGAGTCGATGGCCGCGGCGGGAGAGGCGGGGGAATAGGGTTTCCCCCGCCATGTGATGCTGCCGGCATCGGGTTTGGTCGACCCGGCGATGATGTTCGAAACGGTGGACTTGCCCGCGCCATTTTCTCCAAGCAGCGCCACGACCTCTCCCGGCCGTACCTCGAAGCTCGCATCGGCCAGGACCTGGACCGGTCCGTAGCTCTTGCAGAGGCCGCTGACGAAGAGCCCCAGATGCGGGGTCTGCGTATGGCTGGGATCCAAGGCCATCGTTTCGTTACCGATTGTCAGGGATGCTTGGCGATGAACTGGTCGACATTGTCCTTGGTGGTCAGCGTCGCGTCCTGCAGCTGTTCTGCGGGAACGGTTTCGCCGGCTACCAGCTTGATCGCCGCGTCCACGGCAAGCCGGCCCATGCCTTGTGTCTGCTGCGTCGCGGTTACGTCGAAGACGCCGCCCTTCAGTGCCTTGAGCGCCGCCACGTCGCCGTCGAAGCCGGCAACCCAGACCTTGTGGCCGGGATTGGCGACCTTGACCGCCTGCGCGGCACCGAGCGCCAGCGCATCGGCCTGGCCGATGACGATCGACACGTCGGGATGCGACTGCAGCAGGTCCTGCGTCAGCTTGAAGCCTTCGTCCTGATGCCAGCCTTCGCTCCACAGTTCCCCGACCACCTTGATGTCGGGATAGCCGCTCAGCGCTTCGCCGCAGCCCTTCGACCGGTCGACCTCGGGCGTCGTGCCTTTCTGGCCATGGATGATGATCAGCTCGCCTTTGCCGCCGGCCTGCTTGGCGATGTAGTCGCACACCGCCTTGGCCGATGCCACGCTGTTGGTGGCGATGAAGGTGTCGCCGGGTGCGCCCTCGGCATTGCGGTCGACATTGATGACCGGGATGCCGGCAGCCTTGGCCGTCTTGGTCGGCACGGTGGCGGCGGTGGCGCCGGCCGGGATGTAGATCAGCGCATCGATGTTCTGCGTGATCAGGTCCTGCACCTGGCTGACCTGGGTCGCCGAATCGCCCTTGGCGTCGACGGTGATGATTTCGATGCCCTTTTCCTTGCCGTAGGCTTCGACGGACTGCTTGATCTGGTTGAAGAAATCGGCCTGCAGATTGGCGACGGCAAGGCCAAGCTTCTTGGCCTCCTTAGCCGATGCCGTCTCGGACAGTCCGAGCAGCGGAATGACGGCCGCGGCAGCAAGCAGCAATGAACGTTTGGTCAGCATGTGTTTCCTCCGTTGATGTTCAATCTGTTCTGCCGGCGCATCACGGCGCCCTTGGCCGAACAACTCCCAGTTCGGATCACCGATCCGTTTTCGCCCGGACACCCTGGCGAATTCTTCATTGCGTTCTGCGCCGCCACGTATCCGTGGCCACCGCCAGCGCGATCACCACGCCGATCACCACCTGCTGGATGAAGGGCGACACGCCGAGCAGGTTCAGCCCGTTGCGCAGCACGCCGATGATGAGCACCCCGATGGCGGTGCCGCCGATCGAGCCGACGCCGCCCGACAGGCTGGCGCCGCCGATCACCACCGCCGCGATCGTGTCCAGTTCGTAGCCGAAGCCGGAGCTCGGCTGGACGGAATCGAGCCGTGCCGCAAGCACGATGCCGGCAAGCCCGGCCAGCACGCCGCAGATTGCATAGACCCAGTTGGTCAGCGATTTGACCGGTATGCCGGACAGCCTGGCGACTTCGGCGCTGCCGCCGATCGCGTAGAGGCTGCGACCGGTCGCGCGATAGTTGAGGAAGATTGCGAAGATGATCGCCAGAACGATCATCAAGCCGACGGTGACCGACAGGAAGCCAAAATGGCGGATGATCGACAGGCTAGTGAACCAGTCGGGGAAGCCGATGATCTGCGAGCCGTCGGTGATCATGTTGGCGAGACCGCGGGCCACCGACATCATGGCCAGGGTGGCGATGAAGGGCGGCAGCTTGGTGACGGTCACGAGCAGGCCTGAAACCAGCCCGCAAAGTCCAGCAACGACAAGCGCTGTGACGATGCCGGCGGGCATGCCGAGATTGAGATGGTCGGGATGGGCGACGAACCCCATCACCATGGCGGCGAGCGCCAGCACGGAGCCGACGGACAGGTCGATGCCGCCGATCAGGATGACCAGCGTCATGCCGATCGCCATGATGCCGAGCACGGTGACCTGGTCGAGCACGTTGAGGATGTTGCGGACGGTCAGGAACGTGTCGGTGGTCAGCGACAGCGCAAGGCACAGCAGCACCAGCCCGATCAGCGGTCCCATGGTCCCGGCGAACAGGGCCGAAAGCTTCGCGCCCGCCGCGGCCTGCGCACCTGGGCCGGCCTTTAACTCGCTTGCACCGTTGCTCAGAGCCATTTTGTCTCCTCCATCAGCGATCCGGCGATGCGTCGTCGGCTCACTCTTGCTCACCAGGCACCTCCCTGTGAACAATTTATCTTTGATATGCAATTTTGTTCAGCTAAACTGTTCGTCGGAAAATTGTCAAGGCCCGCCGCATCATTCCGCGCCGGTTTGCGCCGCCAGCCGGTTTGCCTTACGAAAGGGCATGAAATGCCGCGTTTCAGGTCCGCTCTCATCCTGCGACTTCGTTTCGGCTGCTTGAGCAGGCCGAGACGGCCAAGACAAAGTAAATGTTCACCATTTTGGCTTTCATCTCGCGTTGTAGACGACATCCTTTCGATGTCATAAATCTTGAATCCTGGGCACGAGAACGATTTCGTGGCGCTTGGTGGGATACGCCGTTTGAATGGCATTTAAAGGATTCGGACGACCGCGGGAGGGCAAAAAGATGGCGATGACGGAGAATGACAAGGCCTCGCGCTTCCCGGATGCCGAGCTTAAGGCACGTGCCGCTTGGCACTATTATGTCGAGGGGCTGACGCAAGAGAGGATTTCGGAGATCCTCGGGATCGGTCGCATCAAGGTGCATCGCATCCTGTCCGCCGCGCGTGAGGAGGGCGTCGTCCAGTTCCGCATCCGCGACAGCGTGGTCGAATGCTTGGTGCTGGAAGAGGCTCTGAAGCAGCGTTTCGGACTGAGCCAGGCGGTTGTGGTGCCGTCGGCCGCCGACCGAACCAACACGCCGCTGATGATCGGCCACGCCGCGGGCGCCTATCTGGCCGACAATGTGAATGCCGGCGATGTCATCGCACTTGGCTGGGGGAGGACGCTGAAATTCGCCATCAACGAATTGCCGCGGCGGCCGATCGCCAGGACGACGGTGGTTTCCATGCTGGGCGGCCTCACCCATGCCCAGCCGCTCAACCCGACCGAGAGCGCCTGGGAATTCGCCGAAAAGATCGGTGCGGAGTGCTTTCTGCTGCCGGTACCGGTCTATGCCGACAGGCCGGAGCAGCGCGAAGCTTTCATGAGCCAGCGCAGCGTTCAGGACGTTGTCTTCCGCGCGCGCCGGGCAAACATCGCCGTGCTCAGCGTCGGATCATTTTCCAATGACAGCCCGATCGCCAATTACGGCTTCATCAAGCCCAGCGAACTCGAGGAATTGCAGGCGGCCGGCGCAGTTGGTGATATTTTATGCCATTTCATCGACGCCGAGGGCCGGCTCGTCGACCATGAGGTCAACCGCCGGGTCTGCGCCTATCCGCTGCAGGACCTGTCGGACATCCCGGCCATCATCCTGGTCTCGGGAGGGCAGGAAAAAATTGCCATCATGCGGGCGGCGCTCGCCAACACCAAGATATCGGTTTTGATCACCGACGAGGATGCGGCCAAGGGGCTGCTCAATCGCTAGCCTCGCTTAGCGCGTCGAGGCGGGCATGGATGTCGCGCGTCGCCCGATAAAGGTCGCGGTAGATCGCCTTGCGCGCGCGATAACCGGAGATCAGCCCGTCGACCGGCTCGACATGCCTGGTTGGCGGCGCGGCCATCGCCTCAGCCGCGGTCTCCGGAGAGGGAAACCATCCGATCGCGGAGGCCGCCAGCATGGCGGCGCCGAGCGCTGCGGCTTCGTTGACCGGCGAGACGGAGAGCGGCCGCTCGAGCACGCTTGCCATGATCCGCATCAGCAGGGCGCAGTTGGTGCCGCCGCCGGCAGCTATCACCGCCGCCGGTTTGCCGCCGGCTTGAGTTTCCATTGCTTCGCTGGCGATCGCCTGCTCGAAGGCGATGCCTTCCAGAACCGCTCGAAAAAGGTGCTTCGGCTCATGGTCCAGCGACAGACCGACAATGGCGCCTCTCGCCGCGCCATCCCAGTAGGGGCTCATGACACCGGCCCAATAGGGCATGACAAGCAGGCCCTCGCTGCCGGCGGAAACGTCGACCGCCGCCTTCTCCAGCGCTGCGGCCGACGGCGAGCCGGTCGTGCGAACGATCCAGTCGACCAGTTGCATGCCCGAGCGCAGCACGGTCTCCAACATGAAGCCCGAACCGGTCGGCGAGACCAGCGTTCGAAACGCGTTCGACGTCGTGATCTTACCGGAATAACAGCCGCTGACGATGCCCGAGCCAAGCGAGAGATAGCTTTTGCCTTCGGCGTGAACGCCCATGCCGAGGCCCATCGCCTGGCCGTCGCCGGCGCCGGCGACAACAGGCGTGCCGGCCTTCAGGCCGGTCAGCCGTGCCGCACTTTCGACAAGTCCGCCGCAGATTGCGCCCGGCGCGACCAGTTCCGGCAACTGGTCCGGCCGGAGTCCTGCGGCGGTAACGAGCTCAGGGTGCCAAGTGCCATTCCTGACGTCGAGCAGCCCGAGCGGATCCGCACTTGCCGTGCTGGTGACCAGATGTGCGGTCAGCCGGTGGACGAAGAAGCCATGCACGTCGATGAGTGCGGCTGCGTCGTCGAGCGTTTGCGGCTGGTGTTCGGCCAGCCAGGCGATCGCATAGAGCGCGGGCGTCGGGTCTGGCGGCTTGCCGCTCCAGTCGCGGATCGTCTCGCGGCCGAGCTCAGCCGAAAGCCTGATAACTTGCGGGCGCGCGCGCTCGTCCAGCCACAGGATCGCCGGAATAAGCGGCTTGCCGGCGTGATCGATCAGGGTGAAGGTCTCGCGCTGGTGGGCGATGGAGATCGCCGCCACTCGCAAAGCGCCCACCGCCTCAGTGACCTGCTTCAATGCACCGAGCAGCGCGGTCCACCAATGTTCGGCATCCTGCTCGAAATGGCCGGGCTTGGGATTTGAAAGCGGATAGGCTTCGCGCGCCTGGAACAGTTCCTCGCCATCGCGCGTGAAAGCGATCGCCTTCACGGCCGTCGTCGAGGCGTCGATCCCGATTACGACATCGTCCATCAGGTGGAAATCCAGCGGATTCAGGCGGCGTTCGTAACGAACCGTCCGTCCGACTGGTCGAGACGACGGCGGATCTGGGTTATCACCATCGAATCGTCGGGTACACAATTTTCGTAGGTGAGGAAATCGCCTGTCTTGACCGGCTTGACCACCTTGGCCCGCTCGGCGAGGCCGAGCGGCAGGGCGCCGCGGGCGCGCGCGTCTTCCCAGGTCATGGCGAAGCCGCGATAGTCGTTCTCGCCGATCATGCCGAGCGACTGGCCAATGCCGAGGTCGCTCTTGGCAACCGCCACCGCCTCGGCGACCGGATGGTCGAGCGGCTCCATGTCGGCGCGCTTGTAGACCACGGCGCGCGCCGCCGACAGCGGCACTTCCAGGCTGGTCAAATGATAGGGGCGGAAGATCGTGAAATAGGGGCCCTTGCCGACCTTGAGGTCGATCATGCGCTCCAGCACGCGCGGATGCCGGGTCTCGATGATGCAGAACACGCCTGGCGCCACGCCCTTGCCGATCGAATAGTCGACCACCCCCTTGCGATGCAGCACGCCGCCATCCTCGCGCGGGCAAAGCACGCTGGCGAGTTCCTCCAGCGTCGCGGTCGGGCCGTGCATGCCCGGCACGTCGGGCACCAGGCCGGTGGCATTGGCGATCGCCACCATCTCGATCGCCGTCTTCGAGCCGTCGACGAATTCGACCAGCATGCGCGCATTCATGTTGCGCTCGGCCGCCTCCTTCTCGTAGTCGGCCGGCATTGCGTCGATCTTCAGCGGATTGTTCTTGCCCTTGCCGGCGGCGATGATGTTGAAGCCGAGGCTCTTGGCAAAGCCGATGATCTCCAGCGTGCAGGCCGGCTCGTCGCCGGCCGCACCCGTATAGACGACGCTCGCCTTGCGCGCCTCCTCCTTGAGAAAGCGGCCGATGGTGATGTCAGCTTCGACATTGAGCATGACGATATGCTTGCCGTTCTTCATCACTTCGAGCGCGAACAGCGTGCCGATGTTGGGATTGCCTGTCGCGTCGATGATGACGTCGATGCGGCCGGCGGAAGCCAGCGCATGCAAATCTTCGGTCACCGCGATCTTGCCGGCCTCGATGGCGCGGTCGATCGCCGCCGCATTGGGCGCCTGCACAATATCGGAGCGGTCGTGGCCGGCGAGCAGTGCTGCATCGATCGCCGCCTGCGGCCTGACCTCGGAAATGGCGCCGATCCGCATGCCCGGCATCAACGCCACCTGGACGACGATGTCGGTGCCCATCTGCCCGGCGCCGGCAAGCCCGATGGTGATCGGCCCCTGCTTTTCAGCGCGCTGCAAAAGTTCCGCTGCAAATTGCGGATGGGCCATGTCGCTTCCTCCAGCTCTTGCCGCGTCGCGGCGTCGAAGTCATTTTGAACATTCCTATTTCCAAATGAAAATTATTTCAACACGCAATTCGGCAGCCATCTTTCCAAAATTTGTGCGCCCTTGGCATGCTGCTTGGCTGCGCGGTCAGCTACGGAGCAGAAGGCGGTGATCTCCAGGGATGCAGACGGCGATGACCGAGACATCGCTTCTCGCAAGCGAGCAAGTGCGGCGATAAGCTGCTTCATGGCGGCTCAGCTGCCGGTGCGTCTATCGCTAACGACGAAGCGCGCGACAGGTAGCGCCACCCGGCATGCTCGATCGGCGCATGCCAGTATCTTAGCTGCCGACCTCGTAGAAGGGCGCGCCAAGCAGGTCGGGAACGACGTCGATGCCGAGGCCCGGCCCGTCCGGAATGCCGATGCGGCTTCCCGAGACCGGCGGCATGTTCGATGCGGTGCGCACTGTCACCCATTCGTGGAATGCAATGGCGTGCAGCCGGCGCTCCTCCGGCGTCGACAGCGACAGATGCGCCATGGCTGATGTGTCGATCTCGGCGCCGCCGGTGTCCTCGACCGTGATCATGAAGCCGAGATCGACGGCAAGGTCGCGGATCTGGCGCGTCTTGGTCACGCCGCCGAGCCGCGAGATCTTCAGTGTCAGCCCGTCGGCCGCGCCCTTGCGGTGGATGTCGAGCATGTCGTCCAGCGAGGCGACGGATTCGTCCAGCACCATCGGCTTGTCGAGCGAGCGGCGCACCGACATGCATTCATCGATCGTGGTGCAGGGCTGCTCGAACGTGTAGTCGATGGCACGCGTCGCGTCAGTGAACTGGCGCGCTTGATAGGGCGTCCAGCCGGCATTGGCGTCGCAGAAGATGACGGTGCCCTTCGGCACCGAAGCGGCGACCGCGGTGACGCGCTCGATGTCGTCATGGACATTGCCGCCGACCTTCACCTGCAGCCGGTGAAACCCGTCCTTGACGATGCGCTTGGCAAGTGCGGCCATCGCGTCGACCGTACCATGGGTGACGACCTTGTAGAGCTCCGCCGTTTCGCTCTCGCGTCCGCCGAGCAGCGTTACCAGCGGTATGTCGGCGGCGCGTGCCGCGAGATCCGAGCATGCCATGTCGAGCGCCGACTTGATGTAGGGATGGCCCTTGAACACCGTGTCCATCAGCCTGCCGATACTGGCCAAGGCGAGGGGATCGTGGCCGAGCAGATGCGGCGCGATTTCGATGACGCCGGCGCGAGTGCCGGCCGCGAATGCCGGCGAGTAGAAATTGCCGAGCGGCGCCATCTCGCCCCACCCGGTCAGCCCGCTGTCGGAGGTGATGGCGACGATCACCGCGTCGAACGCATCGGCGACACGACCCTTGGACATACGATAGGGCCCGTCCACGAAGGGCTGCACGACATGGTAGGCCTTGATGGTTTTGATCTGCAATTTCTCTGTCCGTTGTCTGTGATGTCCTGACGAAGCCGAAATTGGCGCCGGTGGACTCAGCTGGCTTCTGGCCGGTTGCGCGTCGGGCCAGCCCGATCGGCCTTGGCGCCTTTGGAGTCGCGCTGTTCGAGGCTGCGCGCATAGGCGAGCAGTTCTTCGAAGTCGAGGCCGATATGCTCGCGGGCGTGGCTTTGTGCGGCGCGCATGTCGGCGCCTTTCAGCAACCGCACATAGGTCTCGTGGATGTCTTCGTCAGGCACCGGCTCTTTGCGCGCCCGCTGATGCAGGGCGAAATACATCTGCAGCCGGCTGGTCAGTCGCTGCCAGGTCTCGAGCAGAACCGAATTGTCGGCCCATTCGTGGATCAGGCCGTGCAATTGCAGCGCCGTTTCGATCTGCCTTGTGGTGTCGCGGTCGCGCGTCGCCTGCTTCACCGCCTCGTGGCGCCGGTCAAGCTCGTCGAAGAACCGCTGGTCGCGAAGCGGCCAGGTCAGTTCGATGGCGAACTCATCCAGAACCTTGTTGAGCGAATAGGCATCGTCGATGTCCTTGGCGGTCACATCAATGACGAAGGTTCCGGCGTAAGGAATGCTGGTCAGGATGCCTTCCTGGACCAGCTCACGCATCGCTTCGCGCAGCGGTGCGCGGCTCACCCGCATCTGCTCGGCAATCCTGAGTTCGTTGAGTTTCTGCCCGGGTTCCAGCTGGCCGGTCAGGATTGCACGCCGAAGCAACGCCACGATCTCGGCGCGTCTTGTCGTGTCCGCGATCGGAGCAAAATCCAGCTTCCCCATTCCTCAACTCCACAAGGTGCCGGAAGCAGAGAAGCAGACTGTCGACAATCTAACAAGATGTATCTATGGGTTTCCCGGTTCGGGCAGATTTCGGTCCGGCTCTCCGATCCCTATTGCGCGTTCATGCCCGCGGCCAAGTGCCGATCGCGCCGATGTCGCCGGCCTTGTCGAACTGCTCAGCAAAACGGCGCCCTCGGCAAAGCCGGGGGCGCCGCTGGACCGGGCCTGATGGGGGGTATCAGGTGGCCGGTTTCTCTGGCAGCGGCGAGACAGGCATTCCAGGGCCGATCTTCTGCAGATTGCCTGTTATCACCTGGTCGCCTTCCGATACGCCGCTCGAGATGGCCACCAGATCGCCATTGGTCGGCCCGAGCGAAACGATGCGCTGGTCGACAGTGTTGTCCTTGCCGACGACGTAGAGATATTTGCCGAGCTGGCTCGATCCCAACGCCGTCTGCGGCACCATCAGTGCATCGGGCTGCTGCTTGATGTGCAGCCTGACGCGAACATATTGGCCCGGCAGCAGTGTGAACTTGGCATTGCCGATCGTCGCCCGTGCGGTGATGGTGCCGGTCGAACGATCGACCGTGTTGTCGATGAAGGTGAGCTGACCTCTCTGGCGCGGCTCCGTATCGCCGGGAAGCAGGACGTCGACATCGACGGGCCCCGCCGCGCGGGCTTCCTCGATCTGCACCAGATCCGTTTCACTCGGATTGAAGGTGACATAGATCGGGTCGAGTTGCACCAGCGTGTTGAGCACAGTGCCTGCGACGCTGACCAGGGTTCCGACCGAGGCCTGGTTGCGGCCGACGCGCCCGGCGAACGGCGCCTTGATTTCGGAATAGCTCAGATTGAGCTCGGCGGTCCGCACAGCCGCCTGGTTCACGGCGAGCGAGGCCTGGGCCTCGCGCAAGCTGCTGGTGCGCTGGTCGAACGCATCCTTGGCGATGTATCCGCTCTTGGCGAGCTCGGTGCCGCGACCAAGGTTGGAACGCGCATAGTCGAGCGTTGCTTCGTCGCGCTGGACCTGAGCCTTCGCCTGGTCGAGGGCGGCCTGGAAATCCTCGGGAGCGATCTTGTAAAGAAGGTCGCCCTTCTTGACATCGCTGCCGTCGGGCGCGACCTGCTCCTGCAGATAACCCGGTACGCGCGCCTGCAGCGTGATGCTGCGGATCGGCTCTGTGCGGGCGGCATAGTCAAGATAGATCGGGATCGTCTTCTTGATGACGCTCACCACCGGCACCGGCATGACAAACGCTGCGGGATCGGGCGCCGCGGGTTCGGGCGTTGCCGCCCCTGCCGTACCGGCATTGAGGCCGAAATTGCCCATGTCGAGCAAGTGAACGCTGGCCACCGAGATCGCCCCAACGGCGACGGCCGCTCCCAACGCAATTTTCCATTTACGCATGATCAATTCTCCAGTCCTATTCGGCCGCTTCGGCCAATCGCTCGAAAGCGGGTTCGGCAGTTGGTTCAGTCGGCTCGGCAACGGGTTCGCTCTTGCTGCCGCGCTCGCGCAGCTGCTCGATCACCGCATAGAAGACCGGCACGAACACCAGCGACAGGATCGTCGCTGCGACCATGCCGCCAAAGACGGTGGTGCCGATCGACTGGCGGCTCGCTGCACCAGCACCTGTGGAGAACATCAGCGGCAGCACGCCGAGGATGAACGCGAAGGCGGTCATCAGGATGGGCCGCAGCCGCAGGCGCGCCGCTTCCATTGCGGCGTCGACGATGCTGAGACCTTCCTCGCGCCGGCGCCGGGCAAACTCCACGATCAGAATGGCGTTCTTCGCCGCCAGCCCGATCAGCATGACGAAGCCGATCTGCGAATAGACGTCGATCTGCATGCCGCGCATCAACAAGGCGACAAAGGCACCGAACAGGGCAAGCGGCACCGCGAGCAGAACCATGAAGGGCATGGCCCAGCTCTCATATTGGGCGGCGAGGATCAGGAAGACGAAGACCATGGCGAGACCGAAGACAATCGAGGCGATCGATCCGGCCTTAAGCTCCTGATAGGTGATGCCAGTCCATTCGTAGCCGAAATCCTTCGGCAGTGCCGTGGCAGCGGCCCGTTCCATCGCGGCGACCGCCTGGCCCGAGGAGAAGCCGGGTGCGGCACCGCCGTTGATCAGGGCCGACGCATTGTTGTTGTAATGCGGGACGGTTTCCGGGCCGACGATAGGCACCAGCTTGCCGAGCGTGCTCAACGGCACCATGCCGCCGGATGCATTGCGCACATAGAGCCGCGAAATATCGGCAGCACCCGCACGCGCATCCTTGTCGGCCTGGATCGTCACCCGGAAGGTGCGGCCGAACAGGTTGAAGTCGTTCACATAAAGCGAGCCCAGATAGATCTGCAGCGTGTTGAACACGTCAGGCAGGCTGAGGCCGAGCAGTTTCGCCTTGTTGCGGTCGAGGTCGTAGTTGAACTGCGGCGTCGAGGTCGAGAACGACGAGAACAATTGCTGCGGATTGAGCTCGGGCTGCTTGCGCGCTTCGGTCAGCACGGCTTGCGTCGCGTCGTTGAGCGCAATGCTGCCGCGACCGGTCAGATCCTGCACCTGGAATTCGAAGCCGCCGGTCGTGCCGATGCCGGGGATCGAAGGCGGATCGAAGCTCAGCGCGAAGGCCTCAGGAATTTCCATGAGCTTCGAGCGCACATCGGCGACGAGCTTCGAGGCGCTCTGGTCAGGGCCGCGTTGATCCCATGGCTTGAGGATGGCGAATTCCACCGCCGAGTTCGACTGGGCGGCACTGGTGAGGAAGTTCAAGCCGCTGATCGAGCCGACTATATCGACGCCGGGCGTGTTCTGCAGGACATCGCGTACCTTCCGGGCTACCGCGTCGGTGCGCTCCAGCGACGCGCCATCCGGCAACTGGATGACCACGAAGAAATAGCCTTGGTCCTCGACCGGAAGAAAGGTCGAGGGCAGGCGCTGCCAGACGAAATAGGTGGCGACAAGTCCGGCCGCGAACAGCCCGAGCATGATCCAGCGCAGGCGGATGAGGATGCGCACACCATTGGCGTAGGCATGCGACAGCCGTTCGAAGCCCGTGTTGAACCAGCGGAACGGCGCAAACTGCGTTGCCGGGCGGTGGCGCAGGAAGGCCGCACTGAGCGCCGGCGTGAGCGTCAGCGAGACGAAGGCGGAGATGCCAAAGGAGATCGCGACCGTCAGGGCAAACTGGTTGTAGAGCCGGCCGGAAACGCCGGGTATGAAGGCGACAGGCACGAACACAGCCATCAGCACGGCAGTCGTGGCGATGATCGGGCCGGTGACCTCGGCCATCGCTGCGCGCGTGGCAGCCAGCGGTTTGAGGCCGGCCTCCAGCTGGCGTTCGACATTCTCGACGACGACGATCGCATCGTCGACGACGAGGCCGATCGCCAGCACCATGCCGAGCAGGCTGAGCATGTTCAGCGAGAAGCCGAACATGTACATGACGACGAGCGTGGCCACCAGCGACACGGGAATCGCGATGGTCGGGATGATCGTGGTGCGCCAGCTCTGCAGGAAGATGAACACCACCGCGACAACCAGGACCAGTGCCTCGCCGAGCGTGACCAGCACGTCGTGCATCGACGCCGAGACGAAGCGCGTCGTGTCGTAGTGCATGGCGTAGCTGACGCCCTTGGGGAAGCGGGCCGACAGTTCCTGCATCTTGTCCTTGACGCGCTGCTGCAGATCGAGCGCGTTCGAGCCCGGCATCTGGTAGACAGCGAGCACCACGGTCGGGTCCTCACCAAAGAACGCCGACGACGAATATTGCAGGGCGCCGAGCTCGATGCGCGCGACGTCGCGCAGCCGCACCAGTGAACCGTTCGCGGCGTCGGCGCGCACGATGATATCGCCGAATTCCTTGGGATCGCTCAGTCGCCCGACCGCGTTGACCTGCATTTCGAAAGCGGTGCCGGCCGGCGCCGGCGACTGCCCGATCTTGCCGGCCGCGACCTGGACATTCTGCTCGGCGATGGCGTTCTGCACATCGACGGCGGTGATGCCGAGATTGGCGAGCTTGTCGGGATCGAGCCATACGCGCATCGAATAGCGCCGCTCGCCGAAGATCTGCACGTCGCCGACGCCGGGCAGGCGCTTCAGCGGGTCGACCACTTGCAGGTAGGCGAGGTTGCTGAGTGCGACCGGATCGACGGAGCCGTCGGGCGAGGTGAGGTTGACGATCAGGACGAAATTCGGGTTCTGCTTCTTGATCGTCACACCGCCCTGGTTGACGATGGCCGGCAGCGAGGACGCCGCCTGCGACACGCGGTTCTGGACGTCGACGGCGGCGGTGCTCAGGGAGTAGCCGACCTCGAAGGTGATGGTGATCGTCGACGAGCCGTCATTGGAACTCGATGACGACATATAGGTCATGCCTTGAACGCCGTTGATCTGCTGTTCGAGCGGCGTCGTGACGGTGTCGGCCACGACTTGCGCACTGGCGCCCGGGTAGTTGGCGCTGACCACGACCTGAGGCGGCGTGATGTCGGGAAATTGCGAGACAGGCAGCAGGAAATAGCAGATCGCCCCGGCGAGCACCATGATGATGGCGATCGACGATGCGAAGATCGGTCGGTGGATGAAGAAGTTTACCATGACACGTACGCCTCGCCAGATGCTCTCGCCTGGCCGAAGGCCTTGGCCACTCTGGACAGCCGTCGGCTGCGGCTTTGCCCCGGGTCTTCCAGGAAACGAGGCGGCGCCTTGCGGCTGCGGCCTTGCGTATCCGCAAGGGTACGCAGCATTGTCTCGAAAGAGCGCGGGTCGACACGGTCGGCCTTCATCAGCATCCGGATCATCGGATCCTTCACAACTTCGTCGATCGTCAAATCTTTGCGCTGCGACATCGTAGCGGCTCCTGGCTTGCGATCTCCGGTGGACGCCGCAGATCGGGTGTTCTTCCTGTTCGCGGCCAAAGTCGCCTGGGGCGCAGTTGATGCCTGGGCCGATTCGGCGGAGGCTGTTCACAGGCGCCTGCGAGATTGACACGAGGCAATGGGGGTGTTACCAGTAAGTAACATCTAGAAGTTACAGACCGGTAACACCCTAGTCAAGAGGTGTACCGAGGGATTTTTCGGAAACCCCGGAACCAAGGAGGTTTTGATGGAAGACGGCACTGCGGAACGCATCCGCCCCCGGGATCGCATCCTGGAGACGGCACGGGATATGTTCCACAAGCATGGCATCAAGGGCGTCGGTGTCGACGCGATCACTGAGGCCGCCGGTACCAACAAGATGACGCTCTACCGTCATTTTGAGTCCAAGGACGATCTGGTCATCGAGTGCCTGCGGGCGACCGCATGCAGCGCCAACGCGATGTGGCAAAAGTTCGAGGCCGAGCATCCGGGCGACAAGCTTGCGCAACTGCACGCCTGGGTTCGGATGGCGGCCGATTGCCTGATGGTGGACGGCCGCGGTTGCGACATGGCGAACGCCGCCATCGAGTTGAGCGAGACCGACCATCCGGCCCGTCGGGTGATCAAGGAACTCAAGCAGGCCCAGCGCGACCGTTTGGTCGGCCTGTGCCGGGATGCCGGCATCGGCCAGGCAGAGCTTCTCGCCGATACGTTGTCGCTGCTGCTTGAAGGCGCCCGTGTCAGCCTTCAAAGCGTCGGAGCCGAAGGCCCCAGCGCGCAATTTGTCCGCATGGCGGAAGGCCTGATCGCGTCTTTCCGGGGCGCTGCGGCCAGATAGTCTCGCAAGCGGCGAAACGATCGATAGCGTGTTCATTGCGAGCCGCGCCGCCGAATGCTCTTTTGTCCGGTCGGACGAGCCGTCATCGCGCTTCTCCTTTGCCGGTCTGTCGCCGAACCATTCCCGGCGCTACCTGTTGCTTGTTGGTGAGGCAGGATAGAACCGATAGCGAATTGGTGAGAGTGACAAGTGTGACGGGATTCCGACGGATCCGCTGATCGCGGCTGCAACACCCTTGCTGGCGAATATGCCGGCGGCATCAACCCTGGTGACAGCTCCCGAACAAGCCCGTGACCGTCGCCCGTATGGTCATTCGACGCCGATCAACGTTTCCGGTGATCTTCGAGACCTCAGCCTTTGCCCAACATCCGGAGCCGGAACAAAAAAGCCCGCTGCCGGGAGGAGGTGGCAGCGGGCTTGATTTCGAATACGGGACGGGAGGAGGTGTACCGCACTCAGCGTCGGCATCGCATCTGGGAGGAGTAGATGGCCGACACCTGCGAAACTAGCGGTTGCCCAATGATTCGGCAACAACAAAAGATGCATAGCAGATGTGCAGATCTGCGGTATCAACAGAATTTTAACCATTCGAACAATTGACGGTGGCCATTTGCGCGGCATCACTGGACCGGAACGTTTTCCTTGAAGATCAGGCGCGGCTCGATGAATTTTCGCGTCAGATAGGGCGCCGAGGAAGCGATCGAGCCGAGCAGGCGAATGACCGATTGCTCGGCGATCAGTCGTGCATTCTGGTCGATGACGACATCGAGCAGATCGTCGACGAGATAGCCGCGTGTCGCCCTCGTCAGGTCGTGGCAAATGAACACCGGCTTCCTTTGCGGCTTGGCTTCCAGCAGCGCTTTCGCCACGCCCGAACGCCCGGCGCCGACGCAATAGATGCCGAGCAGTTCCGGCTCGTTGTGCAGCGCCTTCATCGTCGCGGTGTAGCTGATATCAGGCTCGTCGTTGATCTCGACGGCGCTGGTCACGGTCAAATTGGGGAACTCCTCGCTGAGCACGGAGCGAAAGCCCATTTCACGTTCCTCATGCCCGCGATAGGAGCGTGAGCCGACGACCATTGCCAGATGGCCGGTGCGCCCGCCCACGAAACGTCCCATCAAAAGCGCTGCGGTGCGCCCGGCCACACGGTTGTCGATGCCGACATAGGCCGATCGCGGTGCGCCCGGAACGTCCGACACCAGCGTGACGAGGCGGATGCCGGCCTCGACGATCTCGCGCAGGATGTTGCGCGTTCTCGGATGATCGATCGCGATGACGCCAGCGCCGTTTGCCTTGAGCGAGAGGTTTTCGACCGCCGCCTGCAACGCGTTCGGCGAGATGCCTGCGAGCTTGTGGATCCGGCAGGAGGCGACAAGCGGCAGGCGTGCCGCATAATCCTCAATATGATTTGCCAGATCCATCATGAAGGCATTGGTGCCGATCGGCAGGAAGAACTCGAGATGCGCCGGCCGCGAGGGCAGCGTGACCTGATCCACGACCGGCAAATAGCCAAGCTGCTTGGCCGCCTCCATCACGCGCTGCCGGTTGGCCGCGCTGGCGCCTGGCCGGTTGTTCAGCACCCGGTCGACCGTCGCGGTCGACAGCCCGCAGCTTCTGGCGATGTCGGCAACGGTGGCTTTCATTGTCGCAGTCATAGGAGCCGATGCGATCCTGTGCGAGAGATACGGCCAACCCGGCTTCCAGCTGGCCACTCAGCCCTGCGGTTGCTTCCCCTGCACGATGGCGTCGTGGATCTCCTTGTCAGACATGCCGGTGATGATCCGTTCGACTTCCGCGACGTTGGTGTTCTTCGGATCGATATCGTCGGCAACCACCTTGCCGCGGCGCATCACGACGATGCGGTCGACCACCTGGAAGACATGGTGGATGTTATGGGCGATGAAGATGCAGGAATGCCCCGAATCGCGGGCGCTGCGCACGAAGCTCAGCACACCTTGCGTCTCGGCGACGCCGAGATTGTTGGTCGGCTCGTCGAGGATGATCAAGTCGCTGTCGAAATGCATGGCGCGCGCGATCGCCACGGCCTGCCGCTCACCGCCGGAGAGCGAGCCGATCGGCGTGGTCGGCGGGATGTTCTTCGAGATGCCGACCTGCTTGAGCAGGTCGCGGGCGACCACGTTCATTGCTTCCTGGTCCATGCGGTTGAGGAAACGCGGCGGCTTGATCGGCTCGCGCCCGAGAAACAGATTGCGCGCGATCGACAATTGCGTGACCAGTGCCGAGTCCTGGTAGATCGTCTCGATACCGTGGGCGATGGCGTCGCTGGTGCTGCGGAAGTCCACCTTCTTGCCGCGGATGAAGATGTCGCCGCTGGTCAGCGGAACCGCACCCGACAGCACCTTGATCAGCGTCGACTTGCCGGCGCCATTGTCGCCGAGCAGACCGACGATCTCGCTTTCATTGACATGGAAATTGGCGTCTACCAGCGCCTGCACACGCCCGTAGGACTTGCGGATGTTTTCCATGCGGACAAGCGGTTCGGCCATGGTTCAAGTCCCCGCCTGATGCCGGCGTTCCAGCCATGAGTGGAGCGCCATCATGCCGAGGATGATCGCGCCGATGAAGATGTTGTAGGCAAGCCCTGGCACGCCGATTAGCACGATGCCGTTGCGCATCACGCGCAGGATCAGGATGCCGAGCACGGTACCGATAATGGTGCCGCGTCCGCCGGTCAGCGCCGTGCCGCCGATCACCACCATGGCGATGACTTCGAGCTCGTAGCCGGTGCCGCTGTTCGGGTTGGCCGCCGAGGTGCGCAGCGAGCTGATGACGCCGGCAAGCGAGGCCATGATCGACGACAGGATGAACAGGCCGATCTTGACGCCGCTGACATTGACGCCGCGCGCCCTTGCCGCATTGGGGTTGCCGCCGGCCGCCTGGATCCAGTTGCCGGTCCGGCTCTGCGTCAGCACGTAGCCGAGTGCGATCGCTGCTGCAATGAACCAGAACAGCGACATGTAGATGCGGAACGGCCCGATGAAGAAATCGCCGACCAGCGCCTCGGCAAGCCAGCTGCCTTCGGCGCTCCAGGTCCGTTGCGGAAATCCGCTGGTGACGAACAGAGCGGTGCCGCGCACGACCAGCAGCATGCCGAGCGTCACCAGGAAGGACGGAATCTTGAGTTGCGTTACGAACCAGCCATTGACCAGCCCGATGAAGGCGGCAACCAGCAGGGCCACGACGAAGCCAGCTTCCAGCGAGGTGAGGCCGCTGTTGAAGAGCGTCCACATCAAGACGGGCGAGAAGCCGAACAGCGATCCGACCGAGAGGTCGAATTCGCCCGAAGTCATCAACAGCGTCATCGCCAGCGCAATCAGGCCAAGCTCGACCGTGAAGGCCAATATGTTGCTGATGTTCTGCGGCGACAGGAAGTCCTGGTTGAACCCCCAGAACACGGCGAGCTCGACGACGAGCAGCACGAAGGGCCCGAATTCCGGCCTGGCGATCGAGCGTTGGACGATGGAACTGTTTTCCACGTTGGACCCGCGACATGGTTGGGACTGGCCCAGCCCGGCACCGCGTAAGGCGGTTCGAGGCTCGGCGGAATGATGGGGACGACCGCGGCAGGCGTGCCGCGACCATCCCGATCGCGGTTTTATTTTCCGGACAGGATGTCGTCGTAGACCTGCGCGGTGTCCTTTTCGTAGAGTGCGCCGGTGATCACGTCGAAGCCGGGCGGAATGCCGCTGGCGGCCATATTGGCGATCGAAAGCGCCACATAACTGGTCGCCTGCGGATCCTGCCATTGTGCGGCATTGACGTAGCCGGTCAGCACCTCCTGGGTGGTGTCGAGCGAGTTGCCCCAGCCGACGACCGGGATTTCGCCCGGCTTGATGCCGGCCTGGTCGAACACCCGCTTGATCGAGCCGGTCACCAGATCGCCGAGGCCGATGATCGCCTTGACCTTGGTCCTGTTAGCGGTGAGGTAGTCGACCATACGGTTGATCGCTTCGGCCTGGTCGAGCGTGGCTTCGGTGATTTCATAGGTGATGCCGAGCGGCTCGAACACGCTCTTGATGCCTTCTTCTTCCTGAACGCCATAGGTGGCGCCCGGGATTTCAACCGGCATCCAGACAAAATCGCCCTTTTTCACCAGGCCCTTGTCGACCAGATACTGCGCCCAGTTCCTGCCGAAGGTGACGTTGTCGCCGCCAACATAGGCGTTGAAGTCCGCCTTCGGATCGGGCGTGTTGAAGTTGATGATCGGGATGTTTGCCGCCCGTGCTTCCCTAGCGAGCTCGATAAGGCTGCCCGGGTCGGGGCTGGTGGTGGTGATGCCGTCGGCCTTTGCAGCGATGGCCGCGCGGACCGCCTCCTGCTGGGACGACACGTCGCCATTGTGGAACGAGGTGTTGACGGTGTTGCCGGTGTCCGTCGCCCATTGCTTGGCGCCGGCGAGGAAGTAGGTCCAGACCGGATCGGCCGGGCCGCCATGAGAAATCCAGTAGAAGGTCTTGGCCTGTGCCGCCGCCGGAATGGCCAGCGCCACGATCAAGCCGAATACAAATAGTCGTAGCCTTGTCAGCATTTGATTTCCTCCCATTTGAAAACTTCCTCCACCTCCGACGACGATCACGGCAAACCCTGATCGTATTTTTGCCAGCGCCGACCTGGATGCATCAGAGCATCCGCTTTTTCGACATATGGCAAGCCTCCATTTGCCAGTGGTAGTCGGCGCGCGACAAGGCGCCATCAGCGGTCCCATCAGATTGCATCAGTTTGGCTGATATTCTACGAGCGAGGCCCCTCAATTCGAGCGCCGAGAAATCTAACGTCGCAGGCTGGGCGGGAACCTAGATGAGGTTGGCCCTGGCGAGGTCGCGCATCAGATGGCTGGCGCCGTAGGTCCAGTGCGGGCAATCGGGCGACAGCCGCACCCGGTTGACCAGCGCGCCGAATTTCTCCGACGATATGGTGACGATGTCGCCGACCTTGTGCGTAAAACCCTTGCCCTTTTCGCCGCGATCCTTCGACGGCACGAACATGGTGCCGAGATAGAGCGCCAGCCCGTCCGGGTACTGGTGATGCGGACCCATGGCGGCTTGAATCAGCTCTTCCGGTGAGCGGCTGATCTCGGCCATCGAACTGGCGCCCTCCAGCGAGAAGCCGTCCTCGCCCTCGACCTTCAGGCGCACGACGGCTTGCTTCACGTCATCGATGGAAAAGCTGTCGTCGAACAGCCGGATGAACGGCCCGAGCGCTGCCGAGGCGTTGTTGTCCTTGGCCTTGCCGAGCAACAACGCCGAGCGCCCTTCGATGTCGCGCAGATTGACGTCGTTGCCGAGCGTGGCGCCGACGATCTTGCCGCTGCTGGCGGCGATCATGGCGATCTCCGGCTCCGGATTGTTCCAGGTGGAAACCGGATGCAGGCCGACATCGGCGCCGAAGCCGACCGACGCCATCGGCTGGCATTTGGTGAAGATTTCAGCATCAGGGCCGATGCCTACTTCCAAATATTGCGACCAGGCGCCTCGCTGGATGAGCTTTGCCTTGATCTCCATCGCCTCCGGCGAGCCGGGCTTGAGCTTCGACAGATCGTGACCGATCAGCCCGGCAATGTCGGCGCGAATGGCGTCAGCTTTTTCCGCCGAGCCGCGCGCCTGCTCCTCGATGACCCGTTCGAGCAGGCTGACGACGAAGGTGACGCCCGACGCCTTGACCGCCTGCAGGTCGACCGGAGAAAGCAGGTACGGTTTTTGCGAATCGCGCGCGGCCTGGAAACTGTTGGCGGCGATCGCATCAAGTGATCCGATCGGTTCGCCTCTGGCCGCCTGGACGTACCCTGCCGGGTCTGGCATCTCGCAGACGTCGCGCACGGTTGGTGCCATGCTCAACGTGATGTCGAACACCGTGCCGTCGCGCACCGTGACCACCAGCGGATGGGACCTATCGCTTGTCCGGGCGCGGCCGATGAAGAGGCCCTCGTTGGGCAGGAGAGTGGTATTCGTCATGGCTACGGTCCTCTGCTGTCTGGTTCTGCTGCGACGGTCGTCGCTGCCGGACCAATGGTTCACAAAGAGTCTGGCCAGCGGCGGCGGCACTTTCAACAAATTCCGGCCAAAGGTCTATCCCGTCCTCAAGGCGAGTTTTGTCAATCTGTCCGGGCGATCTCCGCGCTGCTTGACGGTGATTGCCCTTGGCGTGTCCCAATTGCGAAGCGGAAACGAGCTTTCAAAATTATGAGATGGTGACTAGGATTTTCACAACGAACTGCACTCCAGGTGATCCTTGCCCGCACCGTTTTCCGATCCGATCTGGCAGAAGCCGCAATCGGCCGCCGCACCCCAAGCGCTTGTCGGCGGTAAACCCGTCGATGTCGTCATCATCGGCGGTGGCATCATGGGCTTGTCGACTGCGTTGCATGCAGCCCGGTTCGGCTTTGCCGTGCAGGTGCTGGAAGCCGGCGAGATCGGCCAAGGCGCATCGGGCCTGAATGGCGGCCAGGTGATCCCCGGCCTGAAATATGATCCGGAATGGCTGCTGGAGCATTTTGGCGCCGAACGCGGCGAGATCCTCGTCAATTTTGCCGCCTCGACGGCGGACGCCGTCTTCGAATTGATCCGCGACGAGAAACTGGCGGTGCCGTTCGTTCGCAACGGCTGGATCCAGGCAGCGCACACCGAGACGGCGCTGAAGGCCGCGGCGAACAGGGACTGGCAATGGCGGAACCGCGGCGCCGATGTCCGGCTTCTGAGCCAGACCGAGATCGCCGCGTTGACCGGTGCGCAGGGCTATCTCGGCGGCTGGCTCGACCGCCGCGCCGGCGTGATCGATCCGCTTGCCTACACGTCGGAACTGGCTCGAATCGCCTCGGCCGCGGGCGTGAAGATCGCCGAGCACCAGAAGGCGACGCGCCTCGGCAAAAGCGTCGGCCTTTGGCGTATCTCGACGGAGGGCGGCGCCGAATTGCGAGCGAAGGCGGTCATTCTGGCGACGAACGCCTACACCGGCGATCTGCTCCCCGGTCTCGCCGAGACGATCGTTCCGCTGCACTCCTTCCAGATCGCGACAGCGCCGCTGCCGGCCGATCTGGCGGCCGGGATTCTGCCGGAGGGGCAGGCGGTATCGGATTCGCGCCGCATCCTCGTTTATTACCGCAAGAGTGCCGACGGGCGGCTGGTGCTTGGCGGGCGCGGCCGGATGGCGCTGCCGACCAGCGAAGGTGACTGGGCGCATCTCGAGCGCGCGCTGCTCCGGCTCTATCCCGCGCTGTCCGGAGTCGGCATCGAAAAGCGCTGGTTTGGCCGGGTGGCGATGACGCCGGATCACCTCCCGCATATTCACGAGCCCGAGCAGGGCCTGATGGCCGTGGTCGGCTGCCAGGGCCGTGGCGTCGGCCTGATGACTGCGCTTGGCGAGCGCATTGCCGGCTATCTGGCGAGCGGCGACGCTAGGCAATTGCCGTTCCCGGTCTCGCCGATCCGGCCGATACCGTTCCACGTCTTTCGGCAGGTCGGCGTCGCCGCGACGATCGCTTGGTATCGTACGCTGGATGCATTCGAGCGCTGATTTCCTACCGGCGTAGGAATCAGCTTGACAGTTTCATGATTATGAAAAACCTTTAGGGGATTTCAAATTCCGATGGGCATGCGATGTCGACCATCGTTGCAAGGCAGCCACTGCCGAAGTCCCGGTCCTCGACGGGTTTCCGGTTGGCCATGCTGCTGCCGGGCGGGCTGGTCACCTTCTTCCTGATCCTGTTTGCGCTTGGTCTCGTACTTTTCCTCGCCTTTCGCGGCAATGACGGTTCGCTGCTGGGCGCCGGTTTCACCTTTGCGAATTTCATCACGGTGGCGTCGGATCCTCTGTACTGGACGGTAACGCTGCGCTCGCTGGCCATTGCCGGCCTGGTAACGCTGGCAACGGTCGTCACCGCCTATCCCGTCGCCTACTACCTTGCCTTCTATGCCGGACGGCGGCGCGGGCTGCTGTTGTTTCTGGTGACGCTGCCGTTCTGGACCAGCTATCTCCTGCGCGTCTTCGCCTGGAAGATCGTGCTGGCCTATAATGGCGTGCTGAACTCGGCGCTCGTCGAAAGCGGCATCTGGTCCGAACCGATACTGGCGTTTCTCAACACGCCCGCCGCCGTCGTCGTCACGCTGGCTCACGCCTATGCGCCGTTCGCTATCCTGCCCATCTATGTGGCGCTGGACACGATTCCGAAATCGCTGCTCGAAGCTGCTTCCGACCTCGGCGCCAGGCCGTTCACCAGCTTCCGCCGCGTCGTGCTGCCGAATTCGATGCCAGGGGTGCTGGCGGCTGCTCTCGTCGTCTTCGTGCCGACGGTCGGCGACTATGTCACTCCGGCGCTGGTCGGCGGCCCTGCCAGCACCATGATCGGTTCGCTGATCCAGGCCCAGTTCGGCAAGGCCAATGACTGGCCGTTCGGCGCCGCACTCGCCGTCGCCGTCATGCTGGTCATCCTTGCCGTGGTGCTGGTGGTGCGTTCCGCCGACCGCAGATTTGGCAGCCGGACATGAACACGGCGCGTATCGATGCAAAGCAGGGCGGCGGTTGGCTGGGCGCCTATGTCCTTGCCTATCTGGTGTTCCTGTACTTGCCGATACTGCTGATCCCGCTGTTTTCCTTCAACAATTCGATCCAGGCGGCGTTTCCGCTGCAAGGCTTCACGTTGGAGTGGTACGCGACGCTGTTCGGCAATTCGGCGCTGTCCGGCGCGCTTGGGAACAGCCTCGTCATCGGTGCAACTGCCGCCACCGGCGCGACGCTCTGCGGCATCACAGTGTCGTATATGGACCTCTACGGCCGCTCGCCGCTTGCCGCCACTATCAGCGCCATCGCGCGGCTACCGATCCTGATCCCCGGCGTGATCGTCGGCATCTCGCTGCTGATACTGGTCAACCTCATTGGGTTCGGGCCGTCACGCACTGCCATCGTGCTCGGCCACATATTGGTGGCGCTGCCGACGACGGTGGTGATCATGAAAAGCCGCTTCGCTGCCATCCCGAAGACGATCCGCGAGGCCGCGCTCGATCTCGGCGCTTCCGATTGGACGACATTCAGACGGGTCATGCTGCCGCTCAGCCTGCCCGCCATTGTGTCAGCGTTCATGCTGGCCTTCCTGACCTCCTTCGACGAGTTCATCGTCGCCTTCTTCCTCGCCGGCACCGAGCCGACGCTGCCGCTTTACATCTGGAGCCAGCTGCGATTCCCCAAGTCGCTGCCGACCGTCATGGCGCTGGGCACGACCATCCTGGCCGTGTCATTCGTCATCGCGGCAATTGCCGAAATCCTGCGTCATCGCGGGCTCGCCGCCGCCCAACGGCCGGTGCCCGCCGACCTGTCCAAACCAGAAGAAACCGAAAGAGGAGAACTGCAATGGCATTCGACCTGAAATCGATAAATCGCAAGACAGTCCAAGCCGGATTGGCAGCCTTCGCGTTGGCGCTTTCGTCGACCGTCGCGCTTGCGGCCGACAAGTTGCAATATTTCACCTGGTCGGGCTACGAACTGCCCGAGTTCAACAAGAGCTTCCTCGCCGCACACCCCGATGGCGTCGAGGCCTCGATGTTCGGCGACGACGATGACGCCTTCACCAAGGTCAAGGCCGGCTTCCGCCCTGATGTCGCGCATCCGTGCTACGACAAGGTGGCGCGCTGGAACAAGGAAGGCCTGCTGCAGCCGATCGACACCAAGCGCATCAAGAACTGGGATTCGATCTTTCCGGTCTTCAAGAACCTGCCCGACCTGCAGGCCGGCGACGGCAAGGTCTGGATGGTGCCGTGGGACTGGGGCAACACATCGATCCTCTACCGCACCGATCTGGTGAAGAACCCGGAACCGAGCTGGAACCTTTTGTGGGACAAGCAGTACGCCGGGCGCATGGCGACGATCGACGCCGTCCACGACACGCCGGTGGTGGCGGCGCTTCTCGCCGGCGTCAATCCGTTCGACATGACGCCAGAGCAGATGGACAAGGTCGCGGAAAAATTGCGCGAGCAGCGCCCGCTGCTCTCGAACTACACCACCGACATGACCTCGGTCGAACAGGCGCTGGCCAGCGGCCAGCTTGTCGCCGCCATGACCTGGAACGCGTCGGCCACCTCGCTCAAGAAGCAGGGCGTGCCTGTCGAGTTCATGAAGCCTAGGGAAGGCATGCTGACCTGGGCGTGCGGCTTCGTCATGCTCAAGGACGCCAAGAATGTCGACCTCGCCTATGACTTCATCAACAGCCGGCTGGAGACGGATTCGGGAAAATACCTGATCCAGGCCTATGGTTACGGCAGCTCCAACAGCTCGGCCTTCGCCGCGGTGCCGAAGGAGGAGCTGGAAAAGCTGCAGCTGCCGTCCGATCCGGAAGTGATGCTGAAGACCACCGTCTTCACCGGGCCGATGAAGCAGAATGACGAACTCGCCAAGATGTTCGAGAAGGTCAAGGCAGGCGGCTGAGTTCGCTCTTCCTTCTCCCCTTGTAGGAGAAGGTGGATCGGCGCGTAGCGTCGAGACGGTTGAGGGGTGCTCGACGGAATGCGGGGTTTGCCAAGCTGGAACACCCCTCATCCGACCGAGCTTCGCTCGGCCACCTTCTTCCACAACGGGGAGAAGGGAAAGCGCTGGCAAACGAGGAAGTATGCATGGACATGCTGAACGAAGCGGCTGAAAAGCCGAAAGACGACGCCGACGTGCGGGTCGGCCGGCGCGTGCGGGCGCTTAGGCTGGAACGCAATCTTTCGCTGGCCGAGCTTGCCGCCAAGGCCGGCGTTTCGATCGGGGCGCTCAGCCAGATCGAGCGTGGCCTGTCCTCGCTTCGCGTCAAAGTGATCTGGCCGCTTGCCGCCGCTCTCGATATCGAGCCGTCGGCGCTGATCGCCGACGGCAACGGTGCCGGCAACGATCTCTATTGCGTGCGGGCCAACAGCCGTCGGCAGATCCCGGTGAAATCTGAAGGCATCGCCAAGGCGCTGCTGTCGCCGCCGGCCGCCACGCTCACCGGCATGCTGGTGACGGTGGAAGCCGGTGGTGGCACCGTCGAAGCCTACGCCCATCCCGGCCACGAATTCGGTTTCGTCCTGTCGGGCGAAGTCGAACTCGTGGTCGATTCAACCACCTATGGGCTGAAGACCGGCGACAGCTTCGCCTTCAAGAGCACCTTATTGCATGCCTTCCGCAATCCGGGCGCCGAGCGCTGCCAGATTCTCTGGGTCAACACGACCAAGCCGTCCGAGGTTCGCGATGGCGCCTGAACCTCTCGTCCGGCTGGATGCGGTCTCGAAGATTTTCCCCGGCGGCATCGTCGGTCTCGACGCCGTCGATCTCGACATTGCCCGCGGCGAGTTCCTGACCTTGCTCGGGCCCTCCGGCTGCGGCAAAACCACCAGCCTGCGGGTGATCGCCGGTTTCGAAAGCCCATCGAGCGGACGGGTGTTGCTCGAAGGCCGTGACATCACTTCGCTGCGGCCGTTCGACCGGCCGGTCAACACCGTGTTTCAGGACTATGCGCTGTTTCCGCACATGGACGTCGCCGAAAATGTCGGCTTTGGCCTGTCGCTGCGCAAGCTTTCTGGGGCTGAACAGGCAAAGCGCGTCGGCGAAGCGCTCGACATAGTCGGCCTTGCCGAGAAGCTCGGTGCCCGCGTGTTCGAATTGTCGGGCGGCCAGCGCCAGCGCGTCGCGCTCGCCCGTGCGATTGTCTGCGAACCGCGTGTGCTGTTGCTCGACGAGCCGCTGTCGGCGCTCGACGCGCATCTGCGCGAACAGATGCAGGTAGAATTGAAGCGGCTGCAGTCGCGGCTCGGCACCACTTTCGTCATGGTCACCCACGACCAGACCGAGGCCCTGTCGATCTCCGACCGCATCGTCGTCATGAACAAGGGCCGCATCGAGCAGATCGCACCGCCGGCCACGCTCTACGACAGGCCCGCCACAAAATTCGTCGCCAGTTTTATCGGCACGATGAATCTGCTGCAGTCGCGCTTTGTCGGCCGTGACGGCGATCGATTGCGTTTCAGCGCCGGCGCCCTACCGCTCGAAGCCACGTCGGAAACCGGCGAAGCGCCCGGAGAAGGCGCGGTGCGAACCATCGGTGTGCGTCCGGAGGATCTTTTAGCGACGACCGAAGCAGCGACCGGCGCCGCGCCGGTGCGGGTGAGCAGCATCGTCTTTCACGGCCGCACCCTGCGCCTGCACGCCGAATTGTCTCAGGGGATACCAGTGGTGATCGATGCGCCACGCCGGGCGGAAGGTTTTCAATTCAGCGTCGGCGATGTGGCGCATATCAGCCTGCGCCGCGGCGCTAACTGCCCTATGCTGCCTGGCTGATCTGATCCCCATCCTTCCAAAAAACCGGAGCATAACCCATGAGCAATCACCTGAACTTCTTCATCGACGGAAAATGGGTCGCGCCCGTAGTGCCGGCAACGCTGGACGTGATCGATCCATCCACCGAGGAGGCCTATACGAAAATCTCCGTCGGTGGGAAGGCGGATGTGGATCGCGCTGTGGCAGCGGCGAAGGCGGCCTTTCCGGCCTTCTCGCAGACCAGCAAGGCCGAGCGCCTGAAGCTGCTGAAGCGCATCCTGGAAGTCTACAACGAGCGCTACGAGGACATCGCGCAGGCTGTCAGCCAGGAGATGGGCGCGCCGATCACCTGGGCGCGCGAGGCGCAGGCCTGGGCGGGCAGGGCGCATATGGAGTCCACCATCAAGGCGCTGGAGGATTACGAATTCAGCGAGAAGCGCGGCACCACCATGGTGGTCAAGGAGCCGATCGGCGTCTGCGCGCTGATCACGCCGTGGAACTGGCCGCTCAACCAGATCGTCTGCAAGGTGGCGCCGGCGATCGCCGCCGGCTGCACGGTCGTGCTAAAGCCTTCCGAGATCGCGCCGATCAGCGGCGTCATCTTTTCGGAAGTGATGGGAGCGGCCGGCACGCCGAAGGGCGTCTACAACATGGTCAACGGCACCGGTCCGGATGTCGGACAGGTCATGGCCGGCCATCCCGACGTCGACATGGTCTCGTTCACCGGTTCGACCCGGGCCGGCATCATCGTCGCCAAAACAGCGGCCGAGACGGTCAAGCGCGTCGCGCAGGAGCTCGGCGGCAAGTCGGCCAACATCGTGCTGCCCGATGCCGATCTCGAGAAGGCCGTGCGCAAGGGCGTCAACGCCTGTTTCGGCAATAGCGGCCAATCCTGCGATGCGCCGACGCGCATGCTGGTGCCGGCCGGCCGCCACGACGAGGCGCTTGCGATCGCCAAGAAGACAGCCGAGGCGCACAAGGTCGGCGATCCGCGCTCGGAAGAAACCAAGCTCGGGCCGGTGGTCAGCAACATCCAGTTCGACAAGATCCAGCGGCTGATCGAGGCCGGCATCGCCGAGGGTGCGACACTGGTCACCGGAGGTCCGGGCCGGCCGGAGCACCTCAATCGCGGCTACTATGTCAGGCCGACCGTCTTCGGCCACGTCACACCAGGCATGACAATCGAGCGGGAAGAAATCTTCGGGCCGGTGCTTTCGGTCATGTCCTACGATGACGATGACGACGCGGTGAAGATCGCCAACGACACCGTCTATGGCCTCGCCGCCTATGTGCAGTCAGGGGACATCGACCACGCACGCAAGATCGCTGGCCGCCTGCGCGCCGGGCAGGTCTCGATCAACTATCCGGAGTGGGACACATTCGCGCCCTTCGGCGGCTACAAGCAGTCGGGTAATGGCCGCGAATATGCCGACTGGGCGATCCATGACTTCCTCGAGATCAAGGGCATCATCGGCTACGGCGCCTAGCGCATGACTGCGAACAGCGCCGCGTGTCCAAGAAGGACGCGCGGCGCGGCGCGTGGCATAGCCAAGCTATTCGGCGGCTTCGCGGACGGGGATCAAACGCCGCTCGACCTGTTGGAGATGCAGCCGCATCGCCGCGGCCGCGCCGCCGAGGTCGCGCTCGGCTATCGCTTCGACGATCCGTTCATGGTCGGCGAAGCTGTGATGGTCTGCCGGAGGGCGGGCGCCTTCTGAACGAAGACGTCCCCACACCACGGTTCGGCGCACGGCGTTCAGGACATCGAACAGGCCGAGCAGCACATTGTTGCGGCTCGCCTGCGCAATCTGCCGGTGGAGCAGATTGTCGATGTTCTCGTATTGCCGCCATGTGACGGCTTCCCGCGTCTGCACCAGCGATTGTCGCATCGAGGCGATATCGGAAAGCGTGGCGTGCAGCGCCGCTTCGCGCGCAATCTCGGGCTCGATGATGAGGCGCGCGCGCATCACGTCGGCCGGATTCGTGCGCCCGGCGATTTCCGAAATCCCGATCGTCTCCTCGACCGGTCCACTGCCGACGAAGGTGCCCCTGCCGACGTGACGCCAGATGCGGCCGTCCTTCTCGAGCACCGCCAGCGCCTTGCGCAGATCGCCGCGCGATACGCCGAGGCTCTCCGACAATTCCCGCTCGGCAGGCAGCCGTGTCTCGCCGGCATGGTCCATCTGGGCAAGATAGGCCTGAAGCTGAACCAGGGCGGCGCGGCCGCCATTACCGGGATCGTCCATCAATTTAACCAATTCGCATATGATTTCCCTTTGCCGGTGTTAAAACGATTACCGGAAACCGTCAACTGCCGATTTTCTGGGCCCGCGCATCTGTCATCGCGCAGTTTCTCCTTGACCAATCCGCTCCACAGCCTTAACCAATTAAGGTAATGGTTACAAAAACGGGAGGAATGACAATGGCCAGCATGACCGGACGTACCGTCCTTGCCACCGCTTTCGCTGCGTTTCTGGCATTTGCATCGCACCTGTCGGCCGCAAATGCGGGCGACATGCGCATCGCATTCGGCGACCTTCCCGGTATAGAATCCATCCAGACGCTCGCCGCGATAGAGCGCGCCAAGGAACGCGGCGTGAATGTCGAGCTCATTGTTCTCAATGACGAGGATCTGGCTGCCCAGGCGATTGTCGGCGGCCAGGCCGATGTCGGTATCGGCGCGCCCTATACTTTGATCCAGAAGGTTGGCGTGCCCATCCGCATCTTTGCGCAGATATCGACGCTGCGCTTCTTTCCTGTCGTCAACAGCGAATTTTACAAGGAATGGAAGGATTTGGACGGGCAGGAAGTCGCCGTTCAGGCGCGCGGCTCCGGCACAGAGGCGGTCATGCTCCTGATGGCGAAAAACCACGGCATCAAGCTCGGCAACATCAGCTATGTCCCGGGTTCCGAGGTTCGCCGCAATGCGCTGCTGCAGGGGACCATCAAGGCGTCGATCGTCGATGCCGCCAACAGGCGCGCGCTTGAGGCCGAAGCCCCCGGCAAGTTCATCGTTCTGCCGGTCGAGGATCTCGGCGCCTCGGACGAAGCGCTTTTCGCGACCGCAGACTATCTGAAGAACAACGCCGCCGACGTCGACATCCTGGTAGAGGAACTGATGAAGACCGCGCGCGAGATCACCGCGAACCCGGCGGTGGCGGTCGAGCTCCGCAACAAGTACAAACTGCTGCCGGATCTCGGCGCGGAGGCTGATAGCGAAATCACCGAATACTACAAGGAAACCGCGGAAGCCGGCAGCCTTGCGCTGAATGGCGGCGGAGCGGATGCGGCCAAAGACGACTTCGCCTTCTTCAGCCTTGCCGGCCAGATCGAAGGCGATCCCGCGAGCCTCAAGGTCGAGGACTTCTGGGATGTCTCCGCAATCGACCGCGCCGTCGCCAAGCTCGGCAAGAAATAGGCGGCCTGCCGGATGGCCGTAAGCATCAGAACTGACGGCGAGGCTGCCGGCCTCGCTTCTCCATCGACTCGAAGCGCAACGGGCGCATCTTGGGACCAGCCGATCCTGCTCAGGCTGGTCTCGATCGCTCTGTTCGCGGGAATTTGGGAAGTGGCCGGGCGTATTCCCGTCAGCTTCGCCTTTCCGACTTTTTCCGACACCATCGTCGCATTTTTCGGATTGCTCGCCGACGGCAGCTTGGCAACTGCCTATCTTTCGACACTGCAGCCGCTGTTGCTCGGCGTTGTCCTGTCGGCGTTCCTGGGTGTCGGCCTCGGCACGATCTGTGGCCTGTGGCGCACCGGCGAATGGCTGGTGATCCCTGTGTTCATCGTGCTTCAGGCAGCACCTGTCGCCGCCTTCATTCCAATGGTCACCTTCGTCTACGGAATAGGCATGACCGCCAAAACGCTCGCCGTCATGATCCTGGCGCTGCCGGTCATCGTGCTCAATACCTACAAGGCCGTGCGCAACGTCAACGAGTCGCTGCTAGTCATGTGCCGATCATTCCTGGGCACACGTTGGCAGACCGTCGCCAAGATCATTCTTCCGGACGCCAGTCCAGTGATTTTTGCCGGTTTGCGCCTCGGCGTCGCTGCCGGGTTCGTCGGCGTGGTGCTCGCCGAGCTGCTGATCACCCCAACCGGCATCGGCGACCTCATAACCTTCCACCGCTCGCGCGCAGACTACGCCGAGATGTACGCAACAATTGCCTCGATCATTGCGCTTTCCACCCTGACGCTCGTCTTTCTGCAGTGGGTGGAAGTCCGTGTTTTCAGGCCGGAGAGTAGAGGTGCTTAAGATGGGCGCGACCGCATTGCGAAATGGACCGTCGCCGGTTCCCGCACCGATCGATTCAATCGTGGAGGTGAGAGGAATTTCCAAGACCTACGGCAATGTCGAGGCGCTGCGCGGCATCGACCTCGACTTTCCCAGGGGCAAGCTGACCAGCCTTCTCGGACCCAGCGGTTGCGGAAAGACGACCCTGTTGAAGATCATAGCGGGGCTGATACGGGCCGATGCCGGCACTGTCGCGATCAACGGCAAGCGCGTCAGCGCCCCAGGCCCCGAACGCGCTTTCGTGTTCCAGGACTTTGCGCTGATGCCTTGGGCGACCGTGACGCGCAATGTAGCCTTCGGACTTGAATTGCGCGGCACCAACAAGGCCGAGCGTGAGGAGATCGCCCGCCGCTATATAGCTGAGGTGGGTCTCGCCGGCTTCGAGGACAAATACCCGCACGAGTTGTCGGGCGGCATGCGCCAACGCGTCGGCCTGGCGCGGGCCTTGTCGGTCGATGCCGACGTCCTGCTCCTCGATGAACCGTTTTCGGCGGTCGACGAGCAGAACCGGCGGAAGTTCCAGGAAGATCTGATCCGACTGCGCACCAACCAGAACAAGACCTTCATCTTCGTGACGCACTCGATCGAGGAGGCAGTCTACATCTCCGACCGCATCGTCTTGCTGTCACCGAGACCCGGCCGGGTGTCGCAGATCATTGAACCGGAAATCGATCGCTCCGGCGACCCCGAGCGCATTCATCGCGACAGGCACTATCTCGATACGGTCGAGGAGATATGGCTGGGGCTGAAGCAGTATGTGGAGTGACCGGTCATGACCCTGTTTGGCTACCGAGTACCAATGATGGCGTCCCTGCTCGTCTGGTGCGTCGTATGGGAAATCGTCGGCCGGCTGGACCTTGTCTTTCTGCTGCCACCGTTTAGCGACGTGCTGGCTGCAGCGGTCGGTTTGGTGCAGACCCCGTCCTGGCAGAGCGCGACGGTCACGACCCTTCGCGCCTTCGCCATGGGCATGGCCCTGTCGATCGTAATCGGCGTGCCTCTGGGCATCCTGATGGGACGTGTCAAGATCGCCGACGACCTGCTCGGCATGTGGGTCAATATCTTTTCAAGCGCCCCGCTCTCGGCGATCGTCCCGGTGCTGATGATCCTGTTCGGCTTCGGCGAGCAGACGATCGTTGCGGCGGTGTTCCTGTTTGCGATCTGGATCATTGTACTCGACACGCGCGCCGGGGTCCGCCATATCTCGCCGTCGCTGATCGAGATGGCGCGTTCCTATGGCGCCTCGCGTGCGGCCCTTTATACCAAGATCATCCTGTGGGCGGCGCTTCCGGAGATCCTTGCCGGCATCCGCCTCGGCCTCATCCGCGGCGTCAAGGGCGTCGTCATCGGCCAGTTGCTCGTCGCCATCGTCGGCTACGGCGCGCTGTTCGAGACTTTCTCGCGAAATTTCCGCATGGCCGAATTCTGGGCCCTGACCATCATCCTTTTTGCCTTCGCCCTGCTGATTGCCGAACTGATCGAAAGGGCCGAAGCCAAAGTCGAATACTACGCAGGAGCAAGACAGTGAACATGCACGGCACGACCTCAAGCTACGTCATCGAACCGAACGCAATCCCCAGCATCCCGGTGGCGGGAACTGACAAGATGTTTCCGGTGCACCGGGTCTATTGCGTCGGACGGAACTATGCCGCGCACGCAGTCGAGATGGGACACGACCCCAACAAGGAGCCGCCATTCTTCTTCCAGAAGAATCCCGACAACCTCGATACGACAGGAGAATTTCCGTATCCTCCGGCCTCCAACGATGTCCATCACGAGATCGAAATGGTCGTGGCGCTGAAGAGCGGCGGCACGGACATCGCGGCCGAAAAGGCTCTGGACTGCGTGTTCGGTTATGGCGTAGGTCTCGACATGACCAGGCGCGACCTGCAAGGTAAGGCGAAGGACATGGGCCGTCCATGGGAGGTCGGCAAGGCCTTCGAGGCATCGGCGCCATGCACGCCATTGGTTCCGGCAAGTTCGATCGGTCATCCAACCCAGGGAGCGATTTGGCTGGACGTCAATGGCGAGCGAAAACAAACCGGCGATCTCAACCAGATGATTTGGAAAGTTCCGGAAATGATCAGCTATCTCTCCGGTCTCTTCACGCTGATGCCGGGGGACATCATTCTTTCCGGCACGCCGGCGGGCGTCGGGGCAGTTGTTCGCGGTGATGTTCTTCGCGGTCATATCGATGGCGTCGGCGACCTAGAGGTTCGCGTTGTCTGAAGCGGCGTCGATCATTGAACGGCTTGCTGTCGGAGCGGACGATGCGCCGGCGATTTCGGCACCCGACAGGATCACGCTCACCCATGGCGGACTGCGCCGCCTGATCTCTGAAACGGCAGCGCAACTGCACGCGCTGGGCCTGGGCCGCGGCGATCGGGTGGCCATCGTGCTGGCGAACGGGCCGGAGATGGCGACGGCCTTTGTCGCGGTGGCCGCGGCGGCGTCCACGGCGCCGCTCAACCCGGCCTACCGGGCCGACGAGCTTGACTTCTACCTGACCGACATTGGCGCCAAGGCGATCCTGGTTGCCGAAGACGAAAGCGGCCCGGCGATTGCCGTTGCCGAGCGCCTGGGCATAGCGGTGCTCAGGCTCGCAGCACTGCGCGACGCGCCTGCCGGGAGCTTCAAGATCGAGGGCGAACCGATCGGCCCGCCGGCTACGCCCGAACTGGCTGAGGACGGCGACATCGCGCTGTTGCTGCACACTTCAGGCACCACGTCACGACCAAAGCTGGTGCCGCTCAGCCATGCCAATCTTGCCGCCTCGGCCGCCCATATCGGCGCGACGCTCGGCCTGACATCAGGCGATCGCTGCCTCAACATCATGCCGCTGTTCCACATCCATGGTCTGATCGCGGCGGTGCTGTCCTCGCTCGCCGCCGGCGGCAGCGTCTTCTGCACGCCGGGCTTCAACGCGCTGCGCTTCTTCCATTGGCTAAGCGAGGCGCGGCCGAGCTGGTACACGGCCGTGCCGACCATGCATCAGGCGATCCTGCCTCGGGCGGCACGCAATGCCGATGCACTGGCAGCGGCGCCTCTTCGCTTCATCCGCTCGTCCTCGGCATCGCTGCCGCCGCAAGTGATGGCCGAGCTTGAGGTGACCTTCGGCTGTCCGGTGATCGAATCCTACGGCATGACCGAGGCCGCCCACCAGATGGCCTCGAACCGGTTGCCGCCAGGCCTGCGCAAGCCGGGCAGCGTCGGCGCCGCCGCTGGACCGGAAGTGGCGGTGATGGCGCTGGACGGGCAATTGCTGAAGCCCGGTGAGACCGGCGAGATCGTCATTCGCGGGCCTAATGTCACCGCGGGCTACGAGAAGAATCCGGACGCCAATGCCACTGCCTTCGCGCATGGCTGGTTTCATACCGGCGACCAGGGTGTGCTCGACGGCGACGGCTATCTGCGCGTCACCGGCCGGCTCAAGGAGATCATCAACCGCGGCGGCGAGAAGATCTCGCCGCTCGAGGTCGATGACGTGCTGATGGACCATCCGGCGGTGGCGCAGGTCGTCACTTTCGCCACGCCACACGACAAGCTCGGGGAGGAGGTCGCGGCTGCGATCGTGCTGCGCGAGGGCATGGCCGCTACCGAAGGCGATATCCGCAGCTTCGCCGCGATGCGGCTTGCCGACTTCAAGGTGCCGCGCATTGTCCTGATCCTGGACGAAATCCCGAAGGGCGCGACGGGCAAGCTGCAGCGCATCGGTCTCGCGACCAAACTGGGTCTTGTCAAACCCGGGCTTGCCAAACCCGGGCCTGGATGATGATGCGGATCACCATTTTTGGCGCCGGCGCGATCGGAGGCTATCTCGCGGCCAAACTTGCCATGACCGGCCGGGTCGATCTGTCGATCATGGCGCGCGGCGCTCATCTCGATGCGATCAAGGCGGCCGGACTTCGCCTGATCGAAGACGGCCATGAATCCGTCGTCTCTGTCAGGGCCGCCGCGCAAGCGCAGGAGCTAGGCGTCCAGGACTATGTCGTACTGGCGCTCAAGGCCCATTCTCTCGCACCGGCGCTCGACCAGATCGCGCCGCTGCTGGGCGAGGGGACGGCTGTCGTTACCAT
Source organism: Mesorhizobium wenxiniae (assembly GCF_002284535.1). Taxonomy (GTDB): domain Bacteria; phylum Pseudomonadota; class Alphaproteobacteria; order Rhizobiales; family Rhizobiaceae; genus Mesorhizobium; species Mesorhizobium wenxiniae. The sequence continues at coordinate 139,609 of NZ_NPKH01000016.1, forward strand.
GCAGAATGGCGTGCCGTGGTGGTACTTCCACAAGATCGGCGGTTCGCTCGAAGGCACGCGGTTGCAAGCTGTGGATCCCGGTGGAGTGATCTGGGATCGGCTTGGGCCGGATCGCGTCATCGGCTCGGTCGTGTATCCCGCGGCTGAGGTGGATGCGCCCGGCCTGGTCCGCCATATCGAGGGAAAACGCTTTTCGCTCGGCGAGCCCTCGGGCGAGAAGAGCGAACGTGTCACGCGGCTTGCTGCGGAGATGGTTGCGGCAGGGCTGCAGGTGCCGGTTCGCGACGACATCCGAAGTGAGATCTGGGTGAAGCTCTGGGGCAATCTCTCCTTCAACCCCATTTCCGCGCTGACCGGCAGCACGCTTGCGGCAATCGCTGCCGACGAGGCAACCCGCACGCTTGCCCGCACTATGATGCTGGAGGCGCAGGCGATCGGCGAAAGTCTCGGCGTGCGTTTCCCGATAAATGTCGACCGGCGTATCAAGGGGGCCGGCGATGTCGGCGAGCACAAGACCTCGATGCTGCAGGATCTGGAGCGCGGCCGACCAATGGAGATCGATGCGCTGGTGACGGCGGTTCAGGAACTCGGCCGGTTGACTGGCCAGCCAACGCCCGCCATCGACAACGTGCTGGCGCTGGTGCGCCGCCTCGCCATCGAGCGCGGCTGCTATCTGACGTAAGCTAGGGCAGGCGGGTTCACGTCGATAAAACCCATCTGCAGGCGTCGGACGCTGGCAGCTGAACGGCTATGACGATTCCGTGGCCGCCATGTGAGCGCGAAACAACGCCGCTTCAGAGCCTCTTAACGTAGTCCGCAAGCTGGTCGGCCACGGTGCCCCAGCCATCGAAAAAGCCCATCTCCTCATGGTTCTTGCGTGTGGCTTCATCGCGGTGGATGGCGGTCGCGACGTAGCGTGTCGCCTTGCCTTCCGGGTGCAATGATATGACCGCTGTGATGAACGGGTCCCCTGACGGCCGATAGCCGGGCAGCAACGCATCGGTCCACACCAGCCGCTCGTTAGGCACGATGTCGAGGTAGCAGCAATGCCGGTCGTTGACCTCCTTGCCATCAGGCGACTGCATGCGGGTCCGGAACAGGCCGCCGGGCCTGAGGTCGATCTCGCAATCGGTGACGATCCACGGCTTCGGTGTGAACCACTGCCGAACATGCTCGGGCGTCGTCCAGGCTGTCCACAAAAGCTCGCGCGGCGCTCCGATGACGCGTTCGAGGACGAGATCGAGTTTCGGGTCGGGTTTGAAAAGCGGGGTCGAACTCATTTGTCTTTCTCCTTGAGTGTCATCACGTAGGCATCGAACTGGTCGAGGCGGCGTTCCCACAGTGCGCGCTGCTCGGCCAGCCAATTTTCCGCGACCTTCAGCGGCTCCGGCGCGAGCCGGTAGGTCCTGACGCGGCCGGCCTTTTCGGAACGCACCAGCCCGCAGCCTTCCAGAACCCTGAGATGTTCGATGAAGGAGGGCAGAGCCATCTCGAACGGCTGGGCGAGCTCACTGACCGATGCCGGGCTGCGGTTCAGCCGCTCGACCACGCGCCGCCGCGTCGGATCGGCCAGCGCTCGGAAAATGCCGTCGATCGGCGGGACGCTAGGACTCGAGGTCTGTGGGCTTGTTGCGACGGTCATGTCTTCCTCGCGCCACTGCGCATGGCCAAAGATGGTTCGGAAAACACTTAGGAAAATTCCTTAGTATAGGCAAGCCCAAAAGTTCTGAGGATGCCTGCGGGGTCTCTGACAAAGTCTGAAGGGTCGTTTAGGGTGCCGCCAGATTCGACGAACGATCAGTCCGAGGGGCCAAAATTTTGACCATCACCATGTACGGCATCACCAATTGCGATACGATCAAGAAGGCGCGTGTCTGGCTGGAAAGCCATGATGTCGCCTACCGCTTTCATGACTACAGGGTCGAAGGACTGGACGCGGACCGGCTGAACGGCTGGTCCCGCAAAGTCGGCTGGGAAATCCTGCTTAACAAGGCGAGCACGACGTTTCGCGAACTGTCGGACAAGGACAAGCTGAGCCTCGACGAGAAGAAGGCCAAGGCGCTGATGTTGGCCAACCCGACGATGATCAAGCGGCCGGTCCTCGAACTTGGCGATCGCATCCTCGTCGGCTTCAAGCCTGATGTTTACCAGCAGGCGGTGGGCGGGTTGAAGTAGCGGGACGGGACGCTTTTCGCGCTCCAGTTCGAGAGCCTGCTTGCCGCGCCGGTCTCAATTCCGCCAGGCGAATTGGGTCGCGGGGAAGACCTTGGCCTGCCTGGCCGACAGCGCGTCCCATGCTTCGCGTCTGCGTGGGTCCGGCTCGATGGTCTCGGCGATGCTCGTCATGGCGTCCGCGGCCTCAGCAAAACTCTCGAACCATCCGATGCCGACCGCTGCGCTAATGGCTGCGCCGAGGGAGGAGGCTTCAGCGTTGTGACCCTTATGGATCGAGATCCCGGTCGCGTCCGCGATCATTTTTGTCCAAAGTTTGCTGTTGGCGCCGCCGCCGATCGCCACCATTTGCGCCGGCGAAAGACCATGGCTGCGCATCTCTTCGAGAGCCCTGGCGGTTTGCAGCGTCATCGCCTCTAGCCCCGCACGATAAAAATGACCGAGCGTGTGCGAGGGGTGCATGCCGATGAAGCTCGCGCGTGCGCTCGGATCCCAATGCGGGTCCATGCAACCGACCAGGGTGGTGCCGGCGAGAAGTCCGTCCGAGCCGATCGGGACGGCCGCCGCTTCCCTTTCCAGGCGGTCGAAGATCGCCGGATGGGAGCGTCCGCCGGCAAACATGTCTACGAACCAGTTGACGAAATAGACACCCGCCCGCTGCACCGCCTCAAGGAAATAGCCATCGCCTGTCGGCGAGGTCATGGTGCGCCAGAAGGCGCCGACCACCGGTTCCCGCGACCAGATTCCCGCGATGATCGCAGTTCCGAGATTGAGATAGACGACGCCGTCGCGCATGGCATTGACGCCGAGCCCGGCGCATTGCCCATCGCCGCCGGCGGCAATCACCGGCGTTCCTTCGGCTAGCCCTGTTGCGGCGGCGGCCGCGGCATGGACGGTCCCGACCCGCGTGCCGGACCGCACCGCGTTGGGAAGTTGCGACGGCTTGATGCCGAGATGATCGAGGAGCGGCTGCGACCATGCCTTGCGCGAGATGTCGAAGAGACCGAACGGATCGGCGCTCGTCCAGCTCGCACTCGGCGTTCCCGTCAGTTTCAGCGTCAGGTAGCCGTGCACGTCGAGGATTTTCTTCGCATGGTCCAACCGTTTCGGTTCGTTCTCGCGCAGCCACTTCAGGCGGTAGACCACCGGCGTCACATCGATCGGCTTGCCGGTGATCGCGTGCAGCCGCTCACGGCCGATTTCCGCCGCGAAACGGTCGACCAGCCCGGCGGCGCGTTCGTCGAGCCAAAGGCTCGCGGGTCCGATCGGCTCGCCGGCGCCGTCGATGAGGGCAACGGTCTCCCGCTGGTTGGAGATCGCGATACCGGCGATGCGTTTCGCATCGACCGCGCCGACAAGCTGTCGCAGCGCCACTGTTGCGGCCCGCCACCAGTCGGTGACCTCCTGCTCGACATAGTCCGGCCTCGGCTTCATCAGATCGAGCGGCGCGCGGCCTTCCGCCACGGCTCGTCCGTCCCGGCTCCAGGCAATCGCCTTGCAGGATTGCGTGGAACTGTCGAGGCCGACGACAAGGGGTCCGTCGCTGCTGCCCATGATTGTCCTCCCGAGACGATGAGTTCCACCGAGTGCTGGTTAGTCGAGTGCCGGTTATTCCAAGAGAATGTTCGCGGTGGCCATGTCGGTGACAAAATGTGTCGCATATCCGCCGCCGAGCCCAGCCCTGATCGCCCCCATCTTGCGGGCGCCGCCGGCGGCGCAGATACGGATGGGCACCGCTTTCAGTTCATCGAGCGTGATGCCGACGGTGCGTCCGTCGAGCGGAGTAGCGAAAGGGGCGCCTCGAGCGTCGATGAACCGCCCGATGATGACCCCGAGCGCTCCCTGCTCGATCATACCTGCAAGTGCGTCGGCATCCGATATCCCGGCTCGGGCATAGGTGCTCTCCGGCCCTATATCGCCGATCCCGAAGATGACCTTGCCGGCGGCACGGATCATGCGGAACTGGTTGACGAGCATCGGCTCCTGCATGAGTTCGTCGTGCAGTTCGTCGGTGGAGACGATCGCCGGGGCAAGCAGGTTGATGCAGCGGGCTCCGAGCCGATTGGCCATCAGCGAGGTGCAGAATTCCGGCGAGAAATCGCTGGTGCCGATCGAGCTTCCCGAGAGCTGGACGACGGTGAGGTTCCGGTCATGCCGTAATCGTGGAATCGAGCGGGCGGCAGCGAGCACCGTTTTTCCCCAGGCGACGCCGATCGTGTCACCCGGATCGACCATGGATGCGAGCAACCGTCCTGCCGCTTCGCCGATGCGGCGGTCGGCATCGTTTGGATCGAGGTCGGGGATAACCGCCGCGCCGCGAAGGCCGTATTTTTCCATGAGGCGCCGCGAGGTCAACGTGCGGGCAAAAGCGTCGTGATCGACCTGCACGGCGACAAGTCCGCTTTCGCGTGCCTCCTGCAGATAGTTTACCACGCTCGCCCTGGAGACATTCATGACCTTCGCCACATCGCTCTGGTTGAGCTGGTCGACATAGTAGAGCCAGGCGGCCCACGCCACCGCGCTGTCGAATTCGGGCGGCAGTGCCGAGAGCCCAGATGTTCGGACCACGTCGATGTCGGCGTTGGCATTCATGTCCCTTTTTCCGCAGGTTTGCAGAACGAAGTCAAGCGTTGAGGGCGGATGCTTGACAAAAGACAGTGATAGGTGACTATTGTTCGATGGCGCAGCGCGCCTGTGTCTGGACTAGAGAGTTGCCCCCACAAGAGGACGCCATGACGAATCCGGCAGCCGGATCCTGGACGACTTTAATCGACGACATTTTGGACGGGAACTGGACCAGCCCGGAGACCGGGAAAAAGGCCGTGGTGCCTTATGATCGGATCGTCATCGAAGAAAGCCTCGACGGGCGGGCGGCCGATCTCGTTTCGGAGCTCGGTCTGGGTGAGCGGTTCACCGTCGTCGCGGATGCCGCGACCTATGATGCGCTTGGCGAACGCGTTGCGCGCGAACTGAAGACGCTCGGCCCTGTCGATGTCCTGATATTGGACCACCCGCATGCCGACATGGCCAACGTCGAAAGCCTGGCCGTCAAACTCGCGGATGCGGATGCCGTGGTCGCGGTCGGTTCCGGCACGATCAACGATCTCTGCAAGTTCGTCACCGGAAGAAACGAACGGCGCTATTGCGTGTTCGGGACGGCCGGTTCGATGAACGGCTACACATCGACGACCGCGTCCATCACACTTGAAAGCGGCCTGAAGGTATCGCTCCCTTCCCACGCGCCATCAGGCTTTTTCGTCGACCTTGGCGTCTCCGCTGCCGCCCCGACCTATCTGTCAGCGGCCGGGTTCGGTGACTGCCTTTGCCGCTCGGTCGCCCAGATCGACTGGTGGATGTCGCACCGTCTGCTTGGCACTGCCTACCATCAGGTCCCGTTTCTCATCCAGGAAAAGGATGAAGCGGCGCTCAACGAGCGTGCGGCAAAGCTTGCCGAACACGACATCGAGGCCAATGGCTATCTCTATCGCGTGCTGACGCTCTGCGGCCTCGGAATTTCCTTCACCGGCGTCTCCAATCACGGTTCCATGGGCGAGCATCAGATATCGCACTACATAGACTGTTTCGCCGGCGAGCGTCACCCCGGTACGCTCCACGGCACCCAGGTCGGCGTCGCTTCGCTCACCATGGCGCGATTGCAGCAAGCAATGCTTGCTAGCGACAAGCCGCCGGTTGTGAAGGCGACGAAGATCGATCCTGACGACATGGTCCGCCGCATGAGCCCGGCTGTCGCCGCACAATGTCTCGACGAACTGAAGAAGAAGGCCTTCGACGGGAATGCCGCCGCCGCATTCAACGAGCGGCTGCAGGAGCTTTGGCCGACACTCAGGCAGGAGCTCAAGCAATTCATGGTGCCTGTCGACGAGATGCAGCGCCTGCTGAAATCCACCGGCGGGCCGATCTCAGCCGCCGAGTTGGGCACGCCACCCGATTTCTACCGCGAAGCCGTCGTTCATTGCCGGGAGATGCGCAATCGCTTCTCGTTCCTCGACATTGCTGCGGATGCAGGAATGCTGGAGGATTTTGCGCGTGGGGAAGCTTGACGGGATGCGCGACCTCGCCGAATTCGGACCCGAAGCTGCGGCGCGCATTCGCGGCGTCTTCTGCGATATCGACGACACCTTGACGACCGAGGGTCGTCTTCCAGCCGACGCCTACCGTGCGCTCGAAAGTCTGCACGAGGCGGGCCTTGTCGTTGCTCCCATTACCGGGAGACCGGCAGGCTGGTGCGACATGATTGCCCGGTTCTGGCCGGTGACCGGCGTGGTCGGCGAAAATGGCGCTTTTTACTTCGCTTATGATCAGGCAACGCGAAAGATGATCCGGGTTTTCGCCGCGAGCGCTGAGGAACGCCGGGAAAACAGGCGCAGACTCACGGAACTGGAAAAGCGTATTGTCCAGGAAGTGCCGGGTTCGGCCGTATCCGCCGACCAGCAATATCGCGAAGCCGATCTGGCCATCGACTTTTGCGAAGATGTTCCAGCTCTGCCGATCTCCGACGCCATGCACATCAAGCAGATTTTCGAGGAAGCCGGCGCTGTCGCCAAGATTTCGTCGATCCATGTGAATGGCTGGTTTGGCCGATATGACAAGCTGTCGATGACGCGCCGCTTTGCGAGCGAGAGGCTGGGAACCGATCTCGATGCCGAAAGGCAGGCCTACGCGTTCGTCGGAGACAGTCCGAACGACGCTCCGATGTTCGGTTTTTTTCCGAGCTCGTTCGGGGTCGCGAATGTCATGGACTTCCAGGGACAAATCGACGCCGAACCCGCTTTCGTCGCCAGGTCGCGGGGTGGACGCGGCTTCGTCGAGGTTGCCGATATGATCCTGGCAAACCGGAGGTCGGGGGTGGTCTGATCGGCCGGCGCGAAATGTGCCGCCCGCAAACGACGCAAAGGATGCTGCAGGCGATGGAACCGAACCAGGGACGGCTTAGGAAAGATTCGATGCCATTCTGCTTTCAGAGGAAAGCGAGCGCGATGCACCAGGCAAAATCGCACAGCACCTTCGGTTGCTACCGCAATCCCGGCCGGTGGATGTCAGAGCGAACTCCCCGTCTCCTGATCGGTGATGAGGCCGGTGAAGAATCCCTTTTCCAGGAGCTTGGCCATGATGCCGACCTTATTCTTTCCGCCGGAAACAAGGATGCGTTTGGGAATGTTCATTGTGTCGAGAGGGTAAACCCCGACAATGCGTTCATTGACGGGATGGTCGATGAGTTCGGCGTTCCGGTCGAAGAAATAGCCGAGAAAGTTCCCGATCGGTTTCATTCTGAGGATATCGTCGAATTCCTCGTCGGTCATATAACCGACGCTCCGAAGCGTCGAGCTGGTTGTGCCGCCGACGCTCATCAGCGCAAGGTCGGCGTTCAGTGCCTTCTGGATAACCTCGCGCGCGCTCGGTTGCTGCAGGATCGTCTCGCGGCTGTCGCGGCTGTCGCAGATGATCGGTCCGGGGAGATAATAGGATTCGGCCTGGGTGCGCTGGGCAAAGACGGCGGCGGCGTCGTATTTGTCGATCGACGACCGGCGCGACAGAGAGCCGAGAAGCGGTACGACGGTAACGTTCCTGAGGGCCACCGGTTCGATGTTGGAGGCGAGCCATCTCATGGTTCGGCCCCACGCCATGGCCACCGTCATGTCGTCCCTGAGCAGCGTCTCGACGGTCTGCGCGGCATAGATGCCGATCACTTCGGAGAGCCCGAGCTCCGACCCGGTATCGTTCGGTGTGACGCTGCATATGTCGAGCCGGTACTTCCGCCTGAGCTGTTCTTCCATTTCGAGCGCCTGGGACGTCCCGGCGTTGATGCGGATCGAGACGATGCCGCGCTCCTTCGCCTCGGCCAGCAACCTGTGGATCTTGGTGCGGTTGATCTGCAGCCGCTCGGCGATGGCCTGCTGCGTTTCGCCCAACACGAAATACTGATGGGCTACCCGTGCCAGGAGACCGATCGACGTCATGAGGGTCCTCCGAGGCTGGTGGCGCACCCATCCGAATGCCGCTGTAGCCGGCCAACAAGTGCTTGCCACAGACAGGACGACAATATAGCATTTGAACAAATGCACAAGATATGAACATTTGTGCATCGCAAAACGAAGCGGTTCGGGAGGAACGCGTGCGGGTTGCCAAAGCCAGACGTTTCGTCGTTTCGGATCACCCGCTGCCCTGGCTGCTGCCGCTGGTGGCGATCCTGCTTGTCTTCACGGTCTACCCCCTGATCTACAACATCTGGCTGAGCTTCCATGAGTTCGTCCCGCGCCGACGGGCGCTCGAATTCGTCGGAACGGAAAACTGGGTGCAGCTCTGGAACGACACGCGGTTCTGGCAGTCGCTCGTCATCACCTTCACCTATTTCGCCATCGCACTGGTCTTTGAACTGGTGCTCGGCATGGCGATCGCGCTGCTCCTCGACAGCGACGGCTTCGGTTTGGGATTCTTGCGCGGCGTCCTGACAATGACGCTTGTCATCCCGCCGGCCATCGTCGGCATGATGTATCTGCTGATGGAGGACCCGCAGTTCGGGGTGATCAGCTACCTCCTGCAGTCGATCGGCCTGCTCAATCCGAACAACCCTATCCTCGCCACGGCGTCGACCGCGCTAGCCGGCGTTCTCGTCGCGGAAATCTGGCAGTGGACGCCGTTCATGGTCCTCATCTTCCTTGCCGGTCTCAGGGCGCTGCCGCCGGAGCCTTACGAGGCCGCAATGATCGACGGCGCGTCGTCGTTCCAGATTTTCCGGCGCATCACCCTGCCGATGATGTCGAAGGTGATCGCGATCGCCGTGCTGGTCCGCGGCATCGATCTCTTCCGCGTCTTCGATTATGTCTTCGTCATGACGTCCGGCGGGCCGGGAGCGTCGACCTACTCGCTGTCCCTCTATGCATGGCAGCAGACGTTCAGCTTCGTAAAATGGGGCTATGGAGCCACGCTCAGTCTCGTCACTCTGGTGATCATCCTGGTCATTGCCAATCTCTTCATCCGTATCGCCAAGGTGAGATGGTAAAATGAACGGCTCCTTCTCAACGCGCATGCTTCGCACCATCGCCGCCTGGGTTGTGGTCGCAGTCTTCTTCTTTCCGATCTACTACTGGACGTCGGTGGCGTTCAAACACGGCAATGACATCTTCAACCGGCCGCCGAAACTGATCGCCTTCACGCCGACCTTCGACAATTTCCAGAAGGTGTTCGGGATTTCGCTGGGCAGCGGCGGCATCACCGTGACGCCGGGCGGCGGCAACTTCTACATGGCGCCTCGCGTCTGGGATTCGATCGTGATCGCGACGCTGTCGACCGTGCTCGCCGTCGCCATCGCCACGCTTGCCGCCTATGCCCTATCGCGAATGAACTTCCGCGGCCGGCACAGTTTTGTCGGATGGGTGTTGTCGACGCGCATGATGCCACCCGTCGCGGTCGCGGTTCCGATGTTCTTCATCTACAAGAATTTCGGTCTCATCGACACCTATACCGGCATGGTGCTGATCCACGCGCTGATGAACCTGCCGCTCGCCGTCCTACTGATGAAGAGCTTCTTCGACGACATTCCGTCGGAGATCGACGAGAGCGCCATTGTCGATGGCGCCAGCCGCTTCATGATCTTCCGGCGGATCGTGCTGCCGATGGCCAAGGGCGGCATCGCCGCCACGGCGGTCCTCTGCTTCATCTTCAGCTGGACCGAATTCCTGTTTGCGCTGACCCTGACCACCACGTCTGTCAAGACCGTGCCTGTCGTCTCGTCGACCTTCGTCACCTCGATCGGCACCGCTTGGGGCAACATGGCCGCGCTTGGCGCCGCATCCATCATTCCCGCTTTCATCTTCATTCTATTGGTTCAAAAGCACCTCGTGCGCGGTCTCACGATGGGATCGTTGAAACAATAGATGGGAGGCTCGAATTCGCAGCCTTGTGAAAATCGCGAATTAAACCGGAGGAGTAGACAATGAAAGACAGCATCAGAAAGGCGCATCTTGCCTCTGTCACCGATCGCTTCGTTCGCGGACAGATGGACCGGCGCTCGTTTCTTCGCGCAGCAAGCATTCTCGGCCTCGGCGCCGGCGCGCTCGGCATGGGCCTGGGACGACGTCCGTTCTACGGCATCAGCCAGGCATCGGCTCAGGAACAGGAACTGAAGCCCAGCGCCGAAATCACCAAGTGGCTCTCGGATGTCGGCAAGCCCTTTGCCGGAACGACCCTTCGTCTCGCCACCGAATCGACGCCGCCGTCGAATGCCATCGCCACGCAGCTCAAGCAGTATTTCGAGGAGGCTACCGGCATCAAGGTCGAGATCGAAGTTCTGCCGCTCGAGCAGGTGCTGCAGAAGCTGACGCTCGACGTGGCGTCGAGCCTGGGCACTTACGACCTCTACTATATCGACCAGAGCTGGGCGGCGAGCTTCAGCCAGGACGTCTTCGATCCGCGCGAGCAGCTCAAGAACGCTGATCTGGCAATGCCGAACTACAACATCGACGACTTCCTGAAGCCGCTCGTCGACGGTATCGCCATGTACGAGGACCGCATGGTCGGCGTGCCCTATGACATCCCGATCTTCATCATGCAGTACCGCAAGGACGTCTGGGACGAGCTCAAGCTGCCGCCTCCGGCCACGCTGGACGATTTGCTGAAGGCGTCTGCGGCGATCACCGACGCCAAGGGCCCGAACATGTACGGCACCAGCGGCCAGATGAAATCGGGCCATTACAGCCTCGAATGCGATTGGACGGCGTGGCTTTGGGGCCATGGCGGTTCGATTTTCGGCCCCGACGGCAAATTCACCGGCAATGACGAAGCTGGCTTGGCCGCCATGGCCTACTGGGACAAGCTCAAGGCGACGATGCCGCCCGGCGTCGACGGCTGGACATGGGATGGCGAGGGCCAGTCGGTCGGCCAGGGCGTCGCCGCCTCGATGCTGTCTTGGGGCGAATTCTTCCCGTTCTTCGACGATCCCAAAGCTTCCAAGGTCTCCGGTCTGATGGAAGCGATGGTTCCACCGAAACCTGCCGCCACGCTACGCACGGTCGAACAGACCGGATTCGGCGAAATTCCAGGCGTTGGTCACCAGGGCGGTTCTTCGCTCGCGGTGTCGAAATACTCGAAGAGCCCAGACGCCGCCTGGATTTTCATGCAGTGGGCGACCTCAGCCGATACCCAGGCGCTGATAACCGTTCTTGGCGGCGGTACGGGGCCAACGCGCACCAGCGTCTATGATGATCCGCGCGTGCTGGCCAATGCGCGTGTCGGCGCCGGCACGACCCGCCATTTGCCGGTCGTGCGCGACACCATCGCCAACTACATGGGATCCGAGCCCGACCTGCCGGCGTGGGCAGAACTCTCAAGCGATATGATCCCGGTTGCGCTGGGCAAATACTTCGCCGGCCAGTCGGGCTCGGCCAAGGAGTCGCTTGACGCCCTGAAAACGCAGGTCGACGATCTCGTCGCCAAGGGCTGAGTGTTCCAGGGTGGCGGCCTTGGGCCGCCACCCCGGGTATCGCCAATTCCCATGAGGAAAAACAATGGCTGGAAAACAGCTCGTAGCAGTGACAGGGGCCAGTTCTGGTATCGGCGAAGCGGTCGCCAAGGTGTTTTCGCGCGCCGGCCATCCTGTTCTCATGATGGCCCGCCGTCTGGAGCGCATGGAGGCGCTGAACCTGCCTGACAGTATGGCCCGGCAGGTTGATGTCCGGGACCGCGCCGCAATTGCGGCCGCCGTGAAGGAGGCGGAAGCCGAATACGGACCGGTCGACATGCTCTTTGCCAATGCCGGCATCGCGCGTCTTGCCGATATAGGCCGCCAGCCGCCCGAGGAATGGGACGAGATGATCGACATCAACACGAAGGGCGTGCTGAATTCGGTCCACGCCGTGATGGCGGGCATGATGGCGCGCCGTCATGGAACGCTGTTCATGATGAGTTCGATCGCTGGCCGGAAGGTCTATCCCGATCATACGGTTTACTGCGGGACGAAATTCTTCGTTCACGCCGTGTCGGAGTCGCTGCGCGACTATCTTTCCGACTATGACGTCCGCGTGGTCGTGCTTTCGCCCGGGGTGATCGAAACCGAAGTTCTGAGCGGCGTCCTCGATCCGCAGACGCTCGCCAACTACAAGGCAAACAAGCTCAAGATCGGTGGCGGGATCGGGCCCGAGCACGTCGCTGACCTTATGCTGCACACCTACCAGATGCCACAGAACGCCCTCGTGCAGGAAATCGTTATCACGCCGACAAGGCAGAAATATTGACGACCCGAATCCGGGCTTCTGGAGAGAGCGAATGGCTACCGTAGAATATAGGAACATCGCCAAGAATTTCGGGCATGTCGAGGTGATGAAGGACGTCTCCTTCGGCATTGCCGACCGCGAATTCGTCGTGCTTCTTGGGCCGTCGGGCTGCGGAAAGACCACGCTCCTGCGCATGACAGCAGGGCTCGAGAGCGTGACCAACGGCGATCTGTTGATCGGCGACAGGCGGGTCAATGACGTTCACCCGCGCGATCGCGATATCGCGATGGTGTTCCAGAACTACGCGCTTTATCCGACAATGAAGGTGTTCGACAATATCGGCTTCAGTCTCGAAGTGGCGAAAGTGCCAAAGGCGGAGATCAGGAAGAAGGTCGAATGGGCGGCGGAAATCCTGAATCTCACGCCCTACCTCGGGCGCTATCCCAAGGAACTGTCGGGTGGCCAGCGCCAGCGCGTCGCCATGGGCCGCGCCATGGTGCGGAATGCCGCCGTCTTCCTTTTCGACGAACCGCTCTCCAATCTCGACGCGAAGCTGCGCACGCATATGCGCGTGGAAATCCGCCAACTCCACAATCGTCTCGGCACGACCACGATCTACGTCACCCATGACCAGATCGAGGCGATGACGATGGCTGACAAGATCGTGCTGATGCACGCCGGCAGGATCATGCAGATCGGCACGCCCGACGAGGTCTATGAGCGCCCGAACTCGAAATATGTCGCTGATTTCATCGGCTCGCCGTCGATGAATTTCATCGCTGGCGCTGTCGAGACCGCGGGCGGCAGTCCTCACTTCGTCGCCGAAGGCGTGTCGATCGGCCTCTCACCGGAGATCAAGGCGAAGCCAGGCCAAAAGGTCATCATGGGCGTCCGGCCGCACGATCTCGGCATTTCGGATGCGGGTGAGATCAAGGGCGAGGTCGTGCTGTCCGAAACGACCGGCGCGGATGTTCAGATCCATTTGCGCGTGGCGGGATATGACGCTGTCGCCGTGGTGCCGCGTGACGAGCGCCGCAACGCCGGCGCCGCGATCAATCTTTCGGTACTGCCGGGCAAGGTGCACCTCTTCGATGCGGCCACGGAACTGCGTGTCGCCTGAGGAGATCAGCGATAAAGGCGTCGATGTGACCCGGCAGCGTGCGCGCTGCTCAGCCCTTTAGGCGGAGATAGTCAGCCAAGGCCACTGCGTTGTTATGCATGTCGTCCTGGGCGCCGTAGAGCAGCGTCACCCGGCCATTGTCGAGGAGGGCGCGCAATTGGCCGACCGCGTCGCTGTTCCTGTCGAGCTCGCCGCGATATCGCTGCTGGAATTCCATCCAGCGCGTCGGCTCGTGGCCGAACCATTTGCGCAATTCATCGCTTGGCGCGACGGTCTTCAGCCATAGCGTCAGCGCAGCGTCTTCTTTGCGGACGCCGCGCGGCCATACGCGGTCTATGAGCACCCGCCGGCCATCGCCAGGCGAGGGCGGCTCGTAGATGCGCTTGACCTTGATATCGAGTTTCATTGCCAACTCCGGGGTTGATCGCCGTGACGGTTTGTTGGCGGCTCCTTACGCCCACTCGCCCTTACGCATAACCGGCACGCGGCTGCCGTCCTTGCCGACGCCGTCGATGTCGATCCTGTCCGAACCGATCATCCAGTCGATATGGATGAAGCTCTTGTTGCCGCCACGCGTCCCGATCTCCTCCTGGCTGAGCGAGGCGCCGTCGACGAAGCACTTCGAATAGCACTGGCCGAGCGCGATGTGGCAGGCGGCGTTCTCGTCGAACAGCGTGTTGAAGAACAGCAGGCCGCTCGCCGAGATCGGCGAGGAATCCGGCACCAGCGCGACCTCGCCGAGCCGGCGCGCACCCTCGTCGGTGTCGAGCACCTTCTTCAGCACGTCCTCGCCCTTCGAAGCCTTTGCCTCGACGATCCTGCCTTCCTCGAAGCGCACCGAGATCTCGTCGATCAGCGTGCCTTGGTAAGACAACGGCTTGGTCGAGGAGACATGTCCCTCGACGCGCCTGGCATGCGGCGTGGTGAAGACCTCCTCGGTCGGGATGTTTGGGTTGCAGGTGATACCGTTCCTGGCGGTCGAAGCGCCGCCCATCCATTCATGGCCGTCCGCCAGCCCGACGGTGAGATCAGTTCCCGGCCCGGTAAAATGCAGCGCGTGGAAATTATGGCCGTTCAGCCATTCGGTGCGGCTGCGAAGAGCCGCATTATGCGCCTCCCAGTTGCCGATCGGGTCCTCCACATCAACCCGTGAGGCGGCAAAGATCGCGTCGGCGAGTTTTGCCACGGCGACGTCGTCCGCATCGCCTGGAAACACCTGCTTGGCCCAGGCCAGGTCGGGATAGGCGACGATGTTCCAGTTGATGTCGAAGCCGGTGATCTTTTCCAACGCCGGCTGATAGGCGATGGAATTCGCCTTGTTGGCACGCGCTACCTTGGCCGGATCCTGTGCCGACAGCAGCGAGGGGTCCTCGCCGCGCACGGCAAGCCGCGCCGCATTGTTGGCGAAGGCCTTCGCCATCCCCTCATAAAGCCAGCCGGCGGCGTGGTCGAAGCCGGCATCGGCCCCGTAGCGGAAGCGCGCCAGCGTCATTTCGTCGTCATTGAAAATGGGCGTCACCAGGCCGGCGCCGGCTCTGTAGGCATGCTCGACGATCCGTCGCGTCAAAGGCAGCGCTGCGATCGACGATGTCAGTACCAGATCCTGCCCCGGCTGCAATTGCAGTCCAACCTTGATGGCGACTTCGGCCAGCCTATCGAGCTTCACCGGGTCGATCGTTGCGGAAACGCCGCGCGAATGTGTGGTCATGATCCTGCCTGTTGCGATGTGGGGTCTGGTTCCTACATAGATCGCCGCCCCTGAGCTTTCCACCGCGATTGCACGGGGCAGGTTCAGTTCGCGCTGGTGTGCGACCCGAATTGCGCCATCGTTGCCGCTGTTTCCTCGCGGATCCAGATCTTGAAATCCCTGACCTTGCGGCTTTCGGTCTTGGCGGCGGAGGTCACCAGCCAGTAGCCCAGCCCGCTTTTGGCGCGGACTCCGAAGGGCGCGACAAGGCGGCCGTCGGCAAGCGCGTCGGCGGCCAGCAATTGCCAGCCGAGCATGACGCCGTGACCGGCGATCGCCGATTCCAAGCAAAGCATCGGGTCGGTGAAGCGCGCGCCTTTGAGGAAGGTGACCGGCTTTACCCCGGCGGCCTCAAACCAGCTTTCCCAAGTGATCATCGACCTTTCGTCGGTGATCGCGCACGTCAAGGCGAGGTCTTCGATCGATTTCAGTTTGTTGGCGATCACCGGAACGCACACCGGGAAGACCTCCTGCGCCAGCAGCAGTTCCGCCCGCCCGCCCGGCCATGTCCCGTCGCCAAGCCGGATGGCGATGTCGATGTCCGAGCGGTCCAGATCGGCAATCCGCACCGAGGCGTCGATGCGCAGCAGCACGTTTGGATGGCGGGCGAAATGCCTGGACAGCCTCGGCAGCAGCCATTTCGAGGCGAAAGCCGGTGCGACCGAAACCACCAGCGTGCATTCGGAGGCCTCGTCGGCGAGCGCTATCGCCTGGGCGAGTTCGCGGAAACCTGCCCCGAGCCGGGCGGTGAAGACGGTGCCGAATTCGGTCAGCACGAGACCGCTTGCCGTTCGTTCGAACAGCGCCTGGCCGAGTTGCTCTTCAGTCCGCTTGACCTGCTGGCTGACGGCACTGGCGGACACGTTGAGTTCGCTCGCCGCAGCCGAAAGCGATCCCAGACGGGCGACGGTTTCCACGGCGCGCAGGCCGTTGAGGTGGACGCGGTTCAGCATGGCCATACAGTTTTTCTAAACCGACACGATTGAAATCTCAATTGAAACATACGGCGGAAGGGCAGATTTTAAGGAAATAGCCAGACCTATCGAGGAAAATCCGATGAAGATTTTATCATTGTTCAGGGGCTTTTCCGTTGCCGGCGCGCGGCAAAGCCGGTCGCATGAAAGTGAGACCACCCGATGGGCGACCGATCCGCTGTCGCATCCTGTGCTCGACACCATGTCGGAGCGCGAACTCGCTGACGTGCCGTTCAGGCTGACGGCCCGGCGCACTGCCTACGAGACGGGCATCACAGGTCGCCTGCGGCTAATGAAACAGATTTAGCGGTCCGGCCCTCTGCGGCGGACACTTGCCAATAGCCGTTGCGAGCCGTCCTGGCCCAACACAAGCGGATTGTTTGACAGGCTCGTGCACCTATTGTGCACTGCAATGAAAGCCGCCTTGCCATCCCCTTTGCGTCTCGCCTTCGCCGGCATGATTGCCCTGGCCGTTGCCATGGGCATCGGACGCTTCGTCTACACGCCGATCCTGCCCGGCATGATGGAGGAACTAGGCCTGTCGCCGGCGGATGCCGGCTGGATCGCATCCGCCAACTATCTCGGCTATCTCATTGGTGCGCTTGCGGCCGTTGGCGGCTGGGCGCACGGTCGTGAGCGCCTGCTGATGCTGGCTGGTCTTGCCGCCACCGCAGTCCTCACCGGGCTGATGGGCCTGGCCGAAACGATGGCGGCTTTTCTCGTCATCCGGTTTCTTGCCGGTCTGGCTAGCGCTTTTGTCTTGGTGTTCATGTCCAGCATCGTTTTCGGCCATCTGGCCGCGGCCGGCCGAAACGACCTGCAGGCGCTGCATTTCGGCGGCGTCGGTCTCGGCATAGCGGCGTCCTCGGCGCTGATGGCAATCCTCGTCACCGCACAAGCCGGTTGGGCGGCGGGCTGGTTCTGGTCCGCCGTGATCTCAGCCGCCGCCTTTGCCCTCGTGGCACTGCTGCTCGGCAGCACTGTGACCGCCAACGGCGCCGATGGTCGCGAACCGGCGCTGCCGAAGGATCGGTCGCTGGTGAAGATCATTGTCGCCTATGGGCTGTTCGGGTTCGGCTATATCGTGACGGCGACATTTCTGGTCGCCATCGTCCGGCAGGGCGGCGGAAGCCGCGTCTTCGAAGCCATGGTCTGGATGGTCACCGGCCTTGCCGGGATTCCCTCGGTCTGGCTTTGGCAGAAGATCGCCGGAAAGATCGGGCTCTACCAGGCTTATGCCTTCGGGTGCCTCGTCGAGGTGGTCGGCGTCACCGCGAGCGTCGCCGTCGGCGGACACATTGGGCCGCTGCTCGGCGGGTTTCTGCTTGGCGGGACCTTCATCGCCATCACCGCGCTCGGCCTGCAGACCGGAAGGCAGCTGGCCCCGCAAGCGCCACGCCGGGTCCTGGCGTTGATGACGGCCTCGTTCGGCCTCGGTCAGATTATCGGTCCGATCGTTGCCGGGCTGCTTGCGCAAGCCTCGGGTGACTTCTTCCTCGCATCGATCATGGCCGCCGCCGTGCTGCTTGTCTCAGGCGCGATCACCTGGTCGGCTGCGCCAAAATCGCCATGATTGTGGTCTTGCTCGGGGCCGGGCACCGCGCACCGGCCATTTTCATTCCGATCGATGTGTGACCTTATGCCCGCTGAACAGCAACGCCGCTGATTTGCGCATCGACCGAGGATTTCCCCACCGTGTTCGTATCCTTCTTCCCGCAGCCGAAGCTGTTCTTCATTTCGGCCGTCGCATGGAGCCTTCTGCTCGTCATCCTGTGGTTCTTGGGCGGCGAACACCTTGGCACGATGCTTGGCATGCCGCCGGTCGATCCGCAGGCGCCTATCATAAGCCCATTGAGATTCCTGGTGCCGTCATTCCTCTGGTTTTACGGGTACTTTTTCGCGGGTATCGCTTTATTTTATCTTTTCTGGGCGGTGTATTCCCCACATCCTTGGCAAAACTGGTCGATCCTTGGCTCCGGCCTGGTCATTTTCGTCACCAATTTCATTGTGCAGATAAGCGTGGCGCTAAATGATTGGCGTGGCATGTTTTACGACATGGTGCAGAAGGCGCTTACCACGCCTGGATCCGTTACGCCGGCCGAGCTTTACTACGGAGTGTGGCAGTTCCTGTCTTTGGCTCTGGTTTATATGAGCATTGCCGTTCTGAATGTTTTCTTCGTCAGGCATTATGTCTTCCGCTGGCGCACGGCGATGAACGATTACTTTACCGCTTATTGGCCGAGGCTGCGCCATATCGAAGGGGCGTCGCAGCGCGTTCAGGACGACACGATGCGGTTCTCCAGCACGATGCAGGGGCTGGGTGTTAACTTCATCGATTCGGTTATGACCCTAATCGCGTTCCTACCCTTGCTGGCATCCCTTTCCGTTCACGTTCAAACTCTCCCCATAGTTGGAGCAATCCCTTATCCGCTGGTCATCGCGGCGATCGCTTGGTCGCTGTTCGGCACGAGCTTGCTAGCCGTGGTCGGCATCAAGCTACCCGGGCTGGAATTTCGTAATCAGCGTGTTGAAGCCGCTCTGCGCAAGGAGCTTGTCCTTGGTGAGGACGATACGGCACGAGCTCAGCCACCAACGCTGGCTGAGCTTTTCAGGAATGTTCGGAAGAACTACTTCACGTTATACGCTCATTATGTCTACTTCGACATGGTTCGCTATCTATATCTCCAAGTTGACAACGTTTTTGCTACCCTCATTCTTGTTCCGACCTTAGCTATTGGTAAGATAACCTTCGGGATTTTTCAGCAAATTGTCACCGCGTTTTCCCAAGTCGCCAGTTCGTTCCAATATCTCGTGAATTCCTGGCCGACCATCGTCGAGCTGATATCCATCTACAAGCGCCTGCGCGCCTTCGAAGCGACGCTGGAAGGCGCGCCACTACCGGAAATCGACCAGGCCTACCTGGAGCGAGAGCGAGCCGGCTTGCGCCCTGAAGATCAGCCGGTGAGCTAGGGGTGGCGGGCGGCGAGCGTTCTAGTCAGCCGCCCACCGACGCCTGCTTTTCGCCGTCACGTCGCCGTGAAACATAGTTGCGATAGCTGATGCACTCGACATCAGCCTTGGTGCAGACCTCGCCGGCAAACCGCTCCAGCGCATTCCAGTAGGCGCCGTCATTCATCAGCGTGAAATGGAAGCCGAGTTCCAGCGGAATGCGTTTGCCCGCATATTGCGTATCGAAGGCGGCGCGGAAAGCGTCATAGGTCCGGTTGGCGAATTCGGCCGCCATGCTCGGCCGCTCGAAACCGCCGGAATGCCTGACATAGAGATTGTAGTCCATCGCGATTACCCGCCTTGTGTCAGGACCTTCCGGGATCTGTGGTAGCGAAAAGCGTGTGATGCCGTCGCGGGTCGGTGGCCGGGCAGGGCCGCGCGACACACCGCTCGCGTCGAACAAATAGCCCGCCCTTGGCAGCGCCTCGTAGAGCGCGTTGTTTGTCGAGAGATAGGGCGCGCGAAAGCCGATCGCCTTGCGCGCGATTTCACGCCAACCGGCCGGTTCGGGCGCAATGCCGTTGATCGAGTAGGCGTTTTCGAGAATGCGCTTGAACGAACCGAACTCGCTCAGCCAGTCGGCCTTGCTCCAGTCCTTGCCGTCGAAATGGCCGCAAGCGTGGCTGCCGATGTCATGACCTTCCGAGACGGCGAGGTCTATCTGCTCGAGCCGGTCAGCGACTTCCTGTTTCGAGGCGGCGAAGCCGATATTGGATTTGCCTGATGTCTTGCCGGGCGCCGTGTATTCCTTGCGCGTCTCCGGCGAGAGCAAGAAGACGCAGGACACGAAATAGGTGAAATGGGCCCCGGTGCGTGCGGCCAGCGCGCGGCTACGCTTCCATTGCGAAATATCGCGGGCGCTGTCGAACGAGATGATGACGGCCTGCTTCGGCTTTACCGGCGCTGGCGGGTCGGCGACAGCAGCGCCCGCCGCAGCAAGCGACGCGATCGAAAACGCAACAGCGCGGGACAAACGAGGCATCAGTGTCTGATCTGGATTTTGAGGGGGGTTCGCGCACCGGCTACCGGCGAAATGTGGCGTGGGTGCGGTCGCCCTTTTCAGTCATCCTTTACATCGCCGTCCGGCAATCAGCCGATTTTCCGGTCGAACCCCTTCCATGCCGGCAAAATTTCGCTAAAACGCGGGCTACCGCATCGGCCTGAAGTGCAGAATTGATTTTCAGGAAGCACGATGCGCAAATTCAAAGTGTTAGAGCGTACTTTCCATGGACGCACGTCGCTCTAAACCGCCCTGAGGCGGGCAGGATGGTTTTGAGATGTCGAACGACAGTTTTATCCGCGAAGTCAACGAAGAGATGCGTCGCGATCAGGCGCATGCGCTGTGGGACCGTTTTGGCCCTGCCTTGCTTGCGCTCGCGGTGCTGGTCGTGGTCGGCACCGCCGCCTTCGTCGGCTATCGCTATTGGGACGAGACCCGCGCCAATCGCTCGGGCGACGCCTTCTCGCAGGCGCTGAAGCTCGCCAATGAAGGCAAGAGCGACGAAGCGCTGGCGGCCCTCGATGCGCTGGAGAAGGATGGCTACGGCGCCTATCCGCTGCTCGCCCGCATGCGGGCGGCAACCGTCAAGGCGGAAAAGGGCGACGTCGCCGCCGCCGTGAAGGACTTCGACGAGGTCGCCGCCGACACGGACATTCCATCAGGCCTTCGCGATATGGCGCGCCTCAGGGCAGCGCTGCTGCTCGTCGACCACGGTTCGTTCGCCGATGTATCGAGCCGCGTCGAGACGCTCACCGCCGACACCAATCCGCTGCGCCATACCGCGCGCGAGGCGCTCGGCCTTGCCGCCTGGAAGGAAGGCAAGGCGACGGACGCACTGAAACTGTTCGACCAGATCGCCTCGGATGACAGCGCCCCGCGCAACGCACGCGAGCGGGCCACGTTGATGTCGGAACTGATCCGTGGGTCGGGCGGCGTGTCGTAATGCATCGACATGCTGGCAGATGTAGGGCCGCATGACGTTCAAAGTCGCCATCATCGGCCGGCCTAACGTCGGCAAATCAACCCTTTTCAATCGTCTGGTGGGAAGGAAGCTGGCGCTTGTCGACGACACGCCGGGCGTCACCCGCGACCGTCGCGTCCATGCCGCCAAGCTCTACGATCTGCATTTCGACGTCATCGACACCGCCGGCTTCGAGGATGCTGCTGCTTCGACGCTGCCGGGCCGCATGCGCGCCCAGACCGAGATCGCCATCCGCGAAGCCGACCTGATCTTTTTCACCATCGATGCCAAGTCCGGGCTGATGCCTGACGACAAGACCTTCGCCGAAATCGTGCGCAAGTCCGGCAAGCCGGTTGTCGTGGTCGCCAACAAGGCCGAGGCGCGCGGCGCCCAGGGCGGCATGCTGGAGGCCTGGGAACTCGGCCTTGGCGAGCCGATCCCGGTCTCGGCCGAACACGGCCAGGGCCTGCCCGATTTGCGCGATGCGGTGATATCAGCACTGGGCGAGGCGCGCGCCTTCGGCGAAGAAGAAGCGGATGCCGACGAGGAGGCCGCAGCCAGCGAGGTGCTGATCGGCGAGGACATCACCGATCCGGATGCCGAGCCGAGCTATGACGATACCAAACCGATGCGCATCGCCGTCGTCGGCCGTCCGAACGCCGGCAAATCGACGCTGATCAATGCGCTGATCGGCGAGGAGCGGCTCCTGACCGGGCCGGAGGCTGGCATCACCCGCGATTCCATCTCCGTCGACTGGGACTGGCATGGCCGCCGTCTGAAACTGTTCGACACCGCCGGCATGCGCCGCAAGGCCCGGATTCACGAAAAGCTGGAAGTCATGTCGGTGCAGGACGGCTTGCGCGCCATTCGCTTTGCCGAGATCGTCATCATCGTGCTCGACGCCACCATTCCCTTCGAGAAGCAGGATCTCCAGATCGCCGACCTGATCATCCGCGAGGGCCGCGCGCCGGTGATCGCCTTCAACAAATGGGACATGATCGACCATCCCCAGGAACTCCTGGCGGAACTGCGCGAGAAGACCGAGCGGCTGTTGCCGCAGGCGCGCGGCATGCAGGCGGTGCCGGTCTCGGCCGAGACCGGGCGCGGCCTCGACAAGCTGATGGATGCCGTCATCAAGACGCACAGAGTGTGGAACAGCCGCGTCTCGACCGGCAAGCTCAACCGCTGGCTGGAAGGCATCCTGGCGCATCATCCGCCGCCTGCCGTCGCCGGTCGCCGGCTGAAGATCAAATATGTCACCCAGGCCAAGACGCGCCCGCCGGGCTTCGTCGTGTCCTGCTCGCGGCCGGACGCGATGCCGCAATCCTATGTTCGCTATCTCTCCAACAGCCTGCGCGAAGCCTTCGACATGCCCGGCGTGCCGATCCGCATCGCCTTGCGCACCTCGGAAAATCCGTTCGCCGGCAAGGCGAAGAAACGCCGCTGAGCGCCGCGTCTTCTGGGCGTCCGCATTCAGGTCACGCTCTTTTGGCCGCTCGCGAGAAGCGACGCGCTAATGGGCGGTGTAGGCTCCGTCCACCAGATGGTAGCTCCCGGTGATAAAGCTGGCTTGATCGGACAACAGGAAGCACACAAGAGCCGCTACCTCTTCCGGTTTGCCGCGTCTGCCCATCGGCTGAAGGGCTGCCATGCGCCGCGTGGCTAATACCTCCACTTGCTCCGATAGAAGAGGCGTTTCGATCCAGCCGGGGCCGACGACATTGATCCGGATGCCCATCCTCGCATATTCGATCGCCGCAACCTTGGTCAGTCCAACGACCCCGTGTTTCGCTGCCGTGTAAGCGGACGCAGTCGGCAAGCCGACGGAACCGAGAACGGAGGACATGTTCACGATGGCGCCTCCGCCTCGATCCAACATGGCGGCGATTTCGTACTTCATGCTGTAGAAAACGCCATTTAGATTGACGTTTATCAGCTTGTGCCAGTTGTCGAGCGGATAGTCTGCCGTTGCTTTTCGAATGCCGTCGATACCTGCATTGTTTACGGCCATATCCAGTCCGCCGCATTTCTGGACAGTGAACTCGATCAGCTTTTCGACGGCTGCCGCATCCGTGACATCGACCGCAAAGTCGTAGGCCCTGCCTCCTTGCGCGTTTATTTCGGCGGCCATGCAGTGCGCGGCCTCGGCATCAAGATCGGCGACAACAACCTCGGCTCCTTCTTGCGCGAGTTGCCGTGAAACAGCCGCTCCTATTCCGGAGCCTGCGCCGGTCACAATCGCGACTTTCCCATGGAAGTCAGCCTTCATGGTCCCTGTCCTATGCCCATTGTGACATAACCGAACAGAGGCAGACGGTTAGCGCAAGAAGTTTCGCTCCAATTCGCTTGTCAATCCTGTGAATTCATTTTGCCACCGCACAGCGAGACTTGGCCCGCAGGCCCTGGAATGGTAGAGACAAGGGTGGGGTAGATTGACCAGGTTTCCTAGCAGGTAAAAATGGAAGAACACCACATTGCGCGCCGCGGGCTCGTGCTGGGTAGTCTGGCTCTGATGGTCTCCGGATGTACGTCGACATTACGACAGGTGACGGAGCCGATTTCATCCGCGTTCGGACCAAGAAGTGGCCTCAGTCCTCGTTACCGACGGCAGCATGTGCGGTACGACGGAAACGAGCCGGCTGGAACGATCGTCGTCGATACGTCGCAACGTTTTCTCTATGCCGTCGAGGGCGACGGGTGGGCGACGCGCTACGGCGTCGGCGTCGGCGAGCAGGGACTTTCGTTCAAGGGTACAGCGACCGTCGCCCGCAAGGCGGACTGGCCGTCGTGGACACCCACCGCCAACATGATGAGGCGCAAGCCGCGCCTGGTGAAGTATGCAGGGGGGGTCCCTGGCGGACCAAACAACCCGCTTGGTGCGCGTGCCCTTTATCTCTATCGCAACGGGCGCGACACCCACTTCCGGATACATGGTACAAACGAGCCATGGACGATAGGCACAGCGGTATCGAACGGGTGCATCCGTTTGCTCAATGACGACATCATTGACCTCTACGACCGTACTCCTTTGGGCACGACGGTGGTGGTTGTTTGATGGTGGGCGGGCATGATCTCCGTTGGATGGTGCGCTCTGCCGGCACGTCACCGCAAAGGTGCCGCCTGCAGCCGGGCGCCGACTGTGTCATTTCTGCACTAGGCGTTGGTGTAGATCGCAGCTAACTTGGTGGGGCTGCATATCTTTTTATTTGTGGCGATTCTATTGGCTGTTCCGCCCCTGGGGAAAGGATTGCTTGATGAACAGGATGTTGATTGTAATGGTTGCTACCCTCGCCGTTACCAGCCTGAGCGGCTGCGCGAACGGGATCGGTAAAGGAAAGGGGAAGGCTCCTCCGCCGGAACCCGTTGCCGTAGAAGAGCCCGTGATTAAATAAGCACCGGCTTTCGGAGATTTGGGGAAGGGCCGCCAGGCCCTTCCCCATCGATATGCAGGGGCCAAGGCCGGATTCGCAGCCTGCCTGCGGCTGGCCGGCATAGGCTGGCACTAGGTCTGCGGTCCTCGGAGTTCTGGATGAGATGACGCTTGTAAGTGGCCGTTCAACAATTGTGGCCCTGCTCGCGCTTGTCGCCGCGTCGTGTCAATCGCAGGACAACAAGCCCCAGCCGACTTTTGTGTCCAATGATCGGGCACTAAGAACCGCGGCGATGCCGGCGCGCGCGGCCCAACAGCATTTCATCGAGTTCCGCTCCCGGTACGCCCTTACCTACGGCCATTCCTACGTGATTTTTGGACGATTGAACCAGGCGGGACGGATGGTC
Source organism: Mesorhizobium wenxiniae (assembly GCF_002284535.1). Taxonomy (GTDB): domain Bacteria; phylum Pseudomonadota; class Alphaproteobacteria; order Rhizobiales; family Rhizobiaceae; genus Mesorhizobium; species Mesorhizobium wenxiniae. The sequence goes on from NZ_NPKH01000016.1 coordinate 164,598, forward strand.
AACCCCGAAGTCGCGGGGCTCGCTCCGAAGTCCGATGATCCCAACGTCTATGTTCTCGGCCATGTGGCGCCCGTGCCAGCCTCGACCGGGTGGACGGACGGCGACCTGGAAGATGCCTACCGGTCGGCAAGCTGGCGCGTTTTACTTACCGAAGCCGAATATAGGAAAGTCGTCGCGAGCATACGCAAACTGCAGGCTAGCTCTCCGCTTTGGCACGCCTCGCTCTACAACTGCAACGCATTCGTAGCGGACATTGCCAGATCCATGGGGTATAAGACCCCCGGTACCTGGCTGCGGCCGCAACAATTCATAACCAAGCTTCGGGAGATGAACGGGGGTTGAAATGCGATTGGCAAAACCCGCTTCCGCGCCTCATTCGCCCGGTTAAGTCCGAAAGGAACGCGCTCTGAATGTCTATCGGTCGACAACTCGGACGGTGACGTCGTTGCGACAGCTTGTCGTGGTCCCAGATCGAGAAAAGGCTCCGGTGACCTGAAGTGACCATTGCTGTAGCCTCACTTGGCGAGATCATATGGGTGATCGGCATCGTTGCTTGGTACGTGATCCGGTATCCCTTCGAGCGCCGGGCAAGGCGCGTTCGAATTATAGCTGGCGGCCGCTCAAGTTCCGACACTGTGGGGCTTGCATCGGCTCTCCTTGGCCTCGCGATCTTGCCTGGCTTCTATGTCGCCACCGGCATCCCCGCAGCGGCTGACCATCCGGCCAGCGCGTGGTCCGTGGCGCTCGGAACCATCATCTTCTGCTCCGCGCTGTGGATTTTTCGTCTATCCCACAAGGAACTTGGCCGTAACTGGTCGATTACGCTCGAGATTCGCGAACGGCATGAACTGGTCAGCGCCGGGCCATATGCCTTGGTCCGTCACCCGATGTACACCTCGTTCCTGCTTATGGGGCTCGGCCAGGCCTTTCTGCTGCCGAACTGGGTTGCGGGCATATCCGGTTTGATCGGTTTCGCAGTGCTTTTCCTGCTGAGAGTGGATAAGGAAGAGCGTATGATGCTGGAGAATTTCGGCTCGCAATACCGTGCCTATATGGAAAAGACCAAGCGAATAGTCCCTTATCTTTACTAGAGGTCTTTTGATGCGAGGCCGAGCCCTCAAGCTTTCGGCGCCCCGGCGCCTTGTTGGCGATGTGATGAGGTTTTCGATCGGCGTGCCACGGATCGCGGTGCAGCGTCAGATGAACCTCGGCTCACTCGTAAGGGCTAGAATGGCGCAGCAGACCAGGCCCTCATGGACCGCGATCTTCCTGAAGGGATACGCGCTTCTCGCCCAAGAGGTGCCGGAGCTACGACGCGCCTATGTCAAGTTGCCCTGGCCGCAGCTTTACGAGTATCCGGCAAGCGTAGCCTCGATTGCCCATGAGCGCGAATATAATGGCGAGCCGGCCGTTCTGCTGAGCTGCATCAAGTGCCCGGAGCGCTACTCTATCACGCAACTTGAGGAATCCATCCACGCGGCTCGATCACGGCCGATCCTGGAGGTCCCGGAGTTCCGGCGTGCCTTGCGGATGGCAGGTGCGCCTGCGCCAGTCAGGTGGTTGCTTATGTGGCTAGGGTTGAACATCGGCCGGCAAAGGGCAAATTACTTCGGTACCTTCCAACTGTCCGTCTATTCTGGTCTCGGTGCGGAATCACTCAACCCGCTGACACCATTGACCACGCTTCTAAACTACGGCCCGATCGAAAAAGACGGATCGGTGAATGTCCGCATCCACTACGATCACCGGGTCATGGATGGAGCGAACGTCGCACGAGCACTGGAGAGATTCGAAAAGATTCTGAATGGCACTGTCGCCAATGAAGTGATGCTGCTCGGCCAAAATGTTGCCGCTCCTGCAAGACAGAGGAACGCAACATGATTTCGCACCGTGAATTCCGGCCAGCCGTCGTCGTGATTGGCGGCTCGGGTGGAATTGGCCGGGCAATTGCGAGCGTCGCTGCACGGGAGCGCGGTGCGGTTGTGCTGGTTGCCCGCTCGCCCGAGGGTTTGGCCGCCGCGGCGGCTGAGGTTCGGGAGGGGGGTGGCGAGGCATTCACGCTCGAGTTGGATCTCGTGGCAGGCGATGCGCCAACGCGTCTAGAGGACTTTCTGTCCGCACACGGCCTGGTCTGTGATGTCCTGGTCAACAGCGCCGGCTATGGCCTGCGGGGCGCGGCGACGGCGCTGCCTATTAATGGTCAACTCGGCATCATCGATCTCAACATACATTCCCTCACAGAACTGACCCTCCATTTTCTGCCGGCAATGGTGGCGCGCCGACGGGGTGGGGTGCTCAATCTCAGTTCCGTCGCCGGGTTCATTCCCGGGCCATATATGGCTCTGTACTTCGCTAGCAAAGGTTTCGTGCGCTTCTTCTCAGAGGCGCTTCATCAGGAGTTGCGCCGAACCGGCGTGACGGTCACATGCGTGGCACCAGGTCCGGTGTCGACCGAGTTTCTCGCAAGGTCAGGCGCCTATCAGACGGTCCTCTTCAACATCTTGCCCAAGGTGGATCCGGAGTATGTGGCCGAACGTGCGTGGCGAGGGTTCAAATCCGGCCGTCGCCTCGTCGTACCGGGTATCTCGGCCAAGTTGGCTGCCCTTGCGGCGGCGCTCCTGCCTTCCGCAGCGATGCTGCCCCTAGTCGGCCGGCTGCAACGCGGCGGCAATGATCCATGTCCTTGCGGTTCAGGTATGAAGTTCAAGAAATGCTGCGGTGCCCGCCAGATCCAGCTACGCCGCGGCCCTCGGGGAATTATCCCCTGACCATCCTGGCGCATCATCCGCCGCCCGCAGTGGCGGGGCGCCGGCTGAAGATCAAATATGTCACGCAGACTCGCCCGCCAGGCTTCGTCGTCTCCTGCTCACGGCCGCACGCGATGCCGCAATCTTATGTCCGCTATCTCTCGAACAGCCTGCGCGAAGTCTTCGACATGCCAGGTGTGTCGATCCCATCGCCTTGCGCACCTCGGAAAATCCGTTCGCCGGCAAGCGAAAAAACGCCGCTCAGCGTCTCGTCCTCAAGCCACGTTCTTCAGCTTTCATGCCTCGCATTTTCGGGCTTGTCGTCATTTGGTCGTGACCGCGTCTGGCTGGCTGCGGCTTATTGCGCGCTGATCGCCTGGCCGATCTTTCTTCGGCCCGAACATGGCCGCAAAAGCGCCTGACTTCAGATCGACAGGGGGATGGACAGGGAAAACACGATCCAACCTGTTAACGCCCCATCAAGGTTAATGCATCAATGTGCCTCTCCAGTGGGGTCAGTTGCGTTTCTGGAGAGTTCCGTGCATCGACGTGTTCTGAAGCGGCTTGTCGCTGTCGCCGGTGAGAAAAAACGTTCCTTTCTGTCTCCTCTGGTCATTGGACTTGGCATCTGGGTCGGCTTTCCCAATGTCATTGCCTACCAGGACATGACGAGCCTGATTTCGGGGCTCAAGGCGCCAAATGCCCGCTGGAACGCCTATGTCGAGAAATCCGTCGCCGGTTCGGTCCATGCCGCCGAAATGCCTTTCCTCGATTCCGACACCACCGGCTCGCTCTCCGGTTCCGGCGTGCGGTTGCCCGGCGTCGGCGCCGTGTCGTTTCGCGGCAAGGGCAGCGTGGCCAGCACGACGCCCGACGAGGACCGCATCATGCGCGCCGACAAGAAGGGCCGCATCATCATCGTCTCGCCGGTCGCGCCGCCGAAGAACTTTAACGCCGGCTCGATTTTCGAGCGCACCTCCTCGCTGCTTCGCCCGAGCATGGACAGCGGCCTGAAGATGGCTTTCGCCAAGCCCGAGATCAAAGGCAAGGAAATCCAGATTGCCGCCGCGTTTCATCGGCGTGTCGACAAGAAGCCGGATCCTGGGGTGCCGGCCATGCTGGCCGCACTGGTCAACAACGACCGCCCCGACGTCCTGGCGACCGCCTACGCAGCGGCCGCGCCCGACTATGCGCAGGCTTCGCCCTTCGAGGCCTTGCTTAAGGACGAGAAGCCGAACGATGGCCGTTTCATTCCGCCGGTGGCCAAGGGCGATCATTCGTGGATGCAAACTCCGCTGCCGGCGAGCGTCTTCTCCACGCCGGAACAGACTTGCCTCGCCAACGGCATCTATTTCGAGGCGCGCGGTGAATCCGTGCGCGGCCAAGCCGCCGTCGCCCAGGTCATCCTCAATCGCGTTCGCAATCCGGCCTATCCGAACTCGATCTGCGGCGTCGTCTATCAGAACGACAAATGGTTCAACCGTTGCCAGTTTTCCTTCGCTTGCGACGGCAGGAAGAAGCGCATCCAGAGCCCCTCCCACTACAAGACCGCCCAGGATATCGCCATGGCGGTCACTGCCGGCAAGATCTTCATCCCGGAAGTCGGATCGTCGACCCATTACTACGCCAACTACGTCAACCCGGGTTGGGCGCGAACGATGAAAAAAATGACCAAGATCGGCCTGCATATCTTTTACCGCACCTATGGCGGCGGCTGGAGCTGAGCGCTCCGGCAAGGCCCCGGGTGCGGCCGATCGAAGACCCGTCGCCGGAGGGATTCGGTCGCGGCACGCCAACGACGGTAGCGGGCACGATGTCGCACCCTGGCAAACGATTGATTTAAATAGGGAAAATACTTAAGGCTGAAGTCCCGCCCGTGGCTTGACGGGCGCGGACCCTCTAACTATGTTGCCGGCGACTTAAGAGCGGACGGACGGTGACGATCTGACCGGGCAAGGGGGTTGCGATGGCCGACAACAACGGGCCAGACGGAACCGGAGAAACCGGCCGCGGCAAACAGCGTCAAGCCGATATCCGCGACGACGATCTTGAGCGCCGCCGGCGTAACCTTGAAGCATCGCTTGCGACAAGGCGGCCGGGCCGGCTCGAGGGGAAAGACGACGCGAAAGCGGGCAGTGCGGCCGGATATGGCCAGGCGCTCAAGCTATCCAGCGAGTTCATCGCCGGGATAGTGGTTGGCGCTGGTCTCGGCTGGATCATCGACCGTGTGGCGGGGACCTCGCCATGGGGTCTGATCGTTTTTTTGCTGCTGGGTTTTGGCGCCGGCGTTCTCAATGTCCTGCGCTCCGCGGGACTTATGGCGGAATTCGGACAGGGCGACAAAACCCGCGATCCGAAAGAATGAACTTGAGGCGCCGCTTGCCGGCGCAGTGAACAGGACACTAAAGCCGCGTGCGGCTTTGATGGGGATTTAAAGTGGCTGCTGACAAGGTCGATCCGATCCACCAGTTCCATATCAACAAACTGATTCCGATCGAGATCGGCGGCTATGACCTGTCCTTCACCAATTCAGCGCTCTTCATGGTCGCGACCGTCGCCGTCGCATCGGCGTTCCTCTATCTCACCACCTCGAGCCGCAGCCTCGTCCCCACCCGTCTTCAGTCGGTCTCGGAAATGGCCTACGAATTCGTCGGCAACATGCTGAGGGACGCGGCCGGAACGCAAGGCATGAAGTTTTTCCCCTTGGTGTTTTCGCTGTTCATGTTCGTGCTCGTTGCCAATCTGCTCGGTCTTTTTCCATATTTCTTTACCGTCACCAGCCACATCATCGTCACTTTCGGCCTGGCCGCGCTGGTGATCGGAACCGTTGTCGTCTACGGCTTCACGAAGCACGGCCTCGGTTTCCTGAAACTGTTCGTCCCTCATGGCGTGCCGGTTTATCTGCTGCCGCTGGTGGTGCTGATCGAGGTGATTTCCTTCGTCTCGCGCCCGGTCAGCCTCTCGGTTCGTCTGTTTGCCAATATGCTAGCCGGCCACATCACGCTGAAGGTGTTCTCGGGCTTCGTGGTGAGCTTGAGCGCGCTTGGCACGCTTGGCATTGCCGGATCGGTCCTGCCGCTGGCGATGGCCGTGGCGCTGACGGCGCTGGAATTGCTGGTCGCCTTCCTGCAGGCCTACGTCTTTGCCGTGCTGACCTGCATGTATCTGAATGACGCCCTGCATCCCGGGCACTGACCCAGGCTGGCCAAGAGTTTCCGGCATTGCTGCCGGATGGAATTGCAACGGAATTTTAGATCCAAAGGAGTTGAACAAATGGAAGCAGAAGCAGCAAAGTTCATCGGCGCCGGCATCGCATGCCTCGGCATGGGTGGCGCCGGTATTGGCCTCGGCAACATCTTCGGCAGCTATCTGGCGGGCGCGCTGCGCAACCCGTCGGCCGCGGATGGCCAGTTCGGCCGCCTGATCTTCGGCTTCGCCGTGACTGAAGCGCTGGGCATCTTCTCCCTTCTCATCGCGCTTCTGGCCCTGTTCGGCTGAGCCCCTGTTCGGCTAAGATTGGGAATTGGACGGGCCGGCCGCAATCGGCGGCAGGCCTGATATCAGGGGATAGTCCATGTTCGTGACATCTGCCTTTGCGCAAGAGTCCGCGCCGGCCGTCGAAGGCGGCCATCCCGGCACGGAAGGCGATACGCATTCCGGGACCGGCGTGCCTGCCGAGGCCCACGGCGTGTTCCCGCCATTCGATCCGGCGACATTCCCGTCGCAGCTTCTGTGGCTGGCGATCACCTTCGGGCTGTTCTACCTCTTTCTGAAGAAGGTGGTGATGCCGCGTGTCGGCGGCATCATCGATGTCCGCAACGACCGCATCACCCAAGATCTCGATCATGCCGCCAGGCTGAAGGGCGAGGCCGATGCCGCCGTTGCCGCTTATGAGCAGGAGCTGGCGGAGGCCAAGACCAAGGCCAATGCGATCGGCCAGCAGGCCAACGATTCCGCCAAGGCGGAAGCCGAAGCCGCCCGCAAGAAGGTCGAGGCAGCGCTTGACCAGAAGCTTGGCGAAGCCGAGGCTCGCATTTCGTCCATCAAGGCCAATGCCATGAAGGAAGTCGGCACGATCGCCGAGGACACTGCTTCGGCCATCGTCGAGGCGCTTGTCGGCGGCAAGGCCAGCAAGGCCGAGATCGCGGCAGCCGTCAAATCCGTGGCCCGGTGAGGAGCGCATCATGGACGCCACATCACTCGCGACGCTTTGGGCCACCGTTGCCCTCGTCATTTTCCTGGCCATTGCCGTCTACATCAAGGTGCCGAGGCTGATCGCCAAGGCGCTCGACGCCCGCGCCGACAAGATCAGCAACGAGCTTGAAGAAGCGCGCCGGCTGCGCGAGGAGGCCCAGCAATTGCTCGGTCAATATCAGCGCAAGCGCAAGGAAGCCGAGCAGGAGGCCGCCGACATCGTCGCCGCCGCCAAGCGCGAGGCCGACATGCTGGCTGCCGAGGCGCACAAGAAGACCGAGGACTATGTCGCCCGGCGCACCGCGCTTGCCGAACAGAAGATCGGTCAGGCCGAGCGCGAGGCGATCAGCGAGGTGCGCGCCAGCGCCGTCGATATCGCCGTCGAAGCCGCCCGCACTCTGCTCGCCGGCAAGATTGACGCAAAGGTCGGCGCCGACCTGTTCAAGGCCTCGCTTCAGGACGTGAAGTCCAAGCTGAATTAAACGACTTCATCCAGAAGTCATCGAAGCCGCCCGGGAAACCTGGCGGCTTTTTTGTTGGGCGACAGTGGAGATTGGGGAAAACGGTCGAGCGCACAATCTCCCCCTTGAAGGGGAGATGTCGCCGAAGGCGACAGAGGGGGTCGCCTCAGCGTGGCGACGTCATATCGGATAACACGTCGGATGAAAGAGAAGGTCGGCGCTTCACGCGCGGCGACACCCTGCCGGCCATCTCCCCTCAAAGGAGGAGATTAGCCACCGCTTTCGCTAGTCCAGGCCGGAAAGGGTCTCTTCATCGAGCACTTCGGTTCCGCCAAGCCGAAACGGTGCGAAGGACGCGCGGTGCAGCCGCGCCACCGGTCCATGCATCTCGATTGCGGTGCGGTGGCGGACCGTGGCGTAGCCCATATGCAGTTCGAACCCGTAATGCGCGTGATGGCTGCCGCAGCCGCACATCATGCGGTCGCGCATCACCTTGGCGACGATCGAGGCGGCGGCGATCGACTGCGAGCGTTGATCGCCCTTGATCAGCGCTCTTCCTTCGCATGGCAATCCGGGCGGCACGTCTCGGCCGTCGGCCAGGGCCAGCTTTGGGTGCACCGAGAGCCCGACCAGAGCGCGGCGCATCGCCTCGAGGCTGGCCTTGAGAATATTGCTGCCATCGATGCCTTCTGCGCTGACCGAGGCCATCGACACGCCAAGAGCGGAGCCGAGGATTTTCAGGAACAGCGCCTCGCGCTGCAGATGGCTGAGGCGCTTGGAATCGTCGAGACCATCGGGAATGTTGGCGGGATCGAGTACCACCGCTGCCGCGACGACCGGCCCGGCGAGCGGGCCGCGGCCGGCCTCGTCCATTCCCGCCACCGGCCACAGGCCTTCGGCCATCGCCTTCGTCTCGAAGGAGAAATCGGGTCTCTCGACGATTTCGAAGAGAAGCGGAGAATCAGAACGCGCGCGAGCCATGTTGCGGCGAGGTTCGCATCGGCTCCGATTCTCCGCAAGCCCCTCCGGGTCGGTGAGGCACCGGACCCGGAGGGCACCGTCTGCAAGCCCGGGGACAGGACAGGCCGGACGGGATTTTTCCATGTGCCGCCGGCAGCTGCGGCACATGATGCCTTCAAAGCAACATCAGTTGCTCGGTTGCCTTGGCCGCAGCGACGAACTGGTCGGTCCTGAGCGACCGCCGCTCGGCATTGAGGCCAAGCCGTTTGGCGGCGATCTCGAAGCGCCGGCCGATCTGCCAGGCATACGGGCCAGAGCCTTTCATGCGCTTGCCCCATTCCGAATCGTAATCCTTGCCGTCGCGCATCGAGCGGATCAGCGACATCACGTGACGGTAGCGGTCGGGATAATGGCGCAGCAGCCAATCCTTGAAGATCGGCGCGACCTCCAGCGGTAGCCGCAGCAGGACGTAGCCCGCCTCACGCGCGCCCGCCGCGTAGGCCGAATCGAGGATGCGCTCCATCTCCTGGTCGGTCAGGCCAGGGACGATCGGTGCAACCATGACAGAGGCCGGAATGCCGGCATCCGAGAGCTGCCTGATCGCCTCCAGCCGCTTGGTCGGCGTCGAGGCGCGGGGTTCCATGGTGCGCGCCAGCATGCGGTCGAGCGTCGTCACCGACAGCGCCACCTTGGCCAGTCCGCGCTCGGCCATGCGCGACAGGATGTCGATGTCGCGCGTCACCAGCGCGGATTTGGTGACGATGCCGACCGGGTGGCCGCGCGCCTCCAGCACTTCGAGGATCTCGCGCATGATCCGGTACTGCTTCTCGATGGGCTGGTAGGGATCGGTGTTGGTGCCGATGGCGATGGTGCGCGGTTGGTAGCCGTCCTTCGACAGTTCCTTGTCGAGCATGCGCGCCGCATCCGGCTTGGCGAACAGCTTCGATTCGAAATCCAGCCCCGGCGACAGGCCCATGAAGGCGTGCGTTGGCCTGGCGAAACAGTAGACGCAGCCATGTTCGCAGCCACGATAGGGGTTGATCGAGCGGTCGAAGGAAATATCGGGTGATTCGTTGCGGGTGATGATGGTGCGCGGCTTCTCGACCTGCACCTCGGTCTTGAACGGCGGCAACTCCTCCAGCGAATTCCAGCCGTCGTCGAAGACATGCCGGCTGACCGGCTCGAACCGCCCGGACGGATTGATGCCCGCGGAACGGCCGCGATTGCGCTCCGGACGCACGCGCATCCCGCTCTGTTCGATCATCGCATTGGCCATCTCGGCTCTTCCTGCTCCGAAGGCTGCAATGTCGGCACGCACGATCTGTTCCATTTTCGCCCTCTCCCAGGGACTGTCGGCTGGCTGTCGAATCGCTCTGTTCATGAAATTATTCCTATTTCGTTTACGAGAACAGATCAAGAACAATTTTACGATGCGACGCAAAAACTGGCGCTGCGCCCGGCTTTCCGCTATTCGGCTAACGATGCTCAGCGTTCTCATCCAGACCCTGAATGACGAGGAAAGACTTGCCCGCACGCTCGCCTCGCTGATCGGCGGCGCGGTCGAGGGCGTGGTGCGCGATGTGATCGTCTGCGACACCGGCTCGACCGACCAGACGCACCGCGTTGCCGAACATGCCGGTTGCCTTTATGTGGCGAGCGGTGGCATTGCTGCCGGCATCAGGCAGGCCAAGGGCGACTGGCTGCTGCTGCTGGAGCCGGGCGCACGGCTGGCGGAGGGCTGGATCGACGAGGTCGTCGCCCACACCGCCAGGCAAACCATGCCGGCGCGGTTCTCGCGGGCGCGCGGCAGCCGCGTGCCGTTCCTGTCGCGGGTGTTTTCGGGAAACCGGGCACTGGCCGAAGGGCTGGTGATCAGCAAGCGTCAGGCCGCGGCCATGTCGAAAAACGCCCGCAGCGCCGAAGCCATCGCGCGCGGCCTGGCGACCAAGAGGCTCGACGCCGAGATCTGGGTGGCGCCGGTGAAGTGAAGGGCGTCCCTCTCCCAGTAAGCGGGCGAGGGAAGAGCGCGTCCTCCGCTGGGATGAGGCGGCGCGCAAGCCGTGGGCGGAAAGCGGCTTGGTGGAAGCCGTATTGGCGCGACACTCCTGCGAGGAAATGCATATGCTTGTCGTCCTGCGGGAAACTCGCGATACTCGGCGACGTCTAGGGGAGATTGCAGATGAATGTATCTCAATTCGTTCGTATCGCCTTACTCGGAGCCGCTTGGTCAGTGACGGCGATCGCGGTGGCGCAGGAATCGTCCCTTTGGTCGGTTTATGAGAACACGCTCAAATCGGCCAAGTACATCGATCTGACCCATGCCTTCGAGCCGGTGCAGCCCGTATGGCCGGGCTTCGCCAATGCCAAGTTTAAACCGACTGTCGCCGGCAAGGATATCGAGGGCTACGTCAAGGCCGGCGAAGAGTTCACCTACGACAAGCATGGGTTCGTCGCGAGCGCCTACGAGTTGACGACGGACCAGTATGGCACGCAGCTCGATCCGCCCTCCCACTGGAACCCACTCGGTGCAACGATCAGCGACCTGCCGGCCACTTATGCTGTGCGGCCGCTCGTCGTAATCGACATCAGCGGCAAGGTGCAAACTGACGAAGGCTATCACCTCCAGGTAGCTGACATCGAAGAATGGGAAAAGGAGCACGGCCGCATACCGGAGGGTTCGGTCGTCTTCGTGCGTTCGGATTGGCACAAGAAATGGCCCGATGCCGCCCGCTTCAATCAGAAGCCGTTTCCAGGCGTCAGTTTGAACGCGCTGAAGTTCCTGCATCTGGAGCGGAAGATTCTGTTTCATGGTCATGAGCCGCTGGACACCGACACCACGCCCAATCTCGAAGGCGAACATTGGCTGCTTCACAACGATTTCACGCAGGCAGAAGGCGTTGCAAACCTCGACAAGGTGCCGGAGGCCGGGGCGTTGGTCACAATCGGCTTTGCCAAGCCGCTCGGCGGGTCAGGCGGATATGCGCGTTACGTCGCTATTGCACCCGCCGACTGGACGGAGGGCGTTTCGGTCACCGAAGCGCCTGGTGTGCCGCTTTCCCGGCAAACCGCACCGCTCAAGCGCGACGGGAACGGCGTCTTCCGTCCGACGCCCTGATCACTGGCGATGTCAGTGGGAGGCCGGGCCAGGGAGTGTTCCATTCCGCGCGATTTGTCGCGCAAGTCGGGACAAAAGGTCCGGACTACCATCCCCTCCGGCGCTCGCGAAAACGTGACTGTCCCGACGATAGCCATCACAATTGCTAGCGTTATCGTAGCATGAGCGCCGATCCTGCCACGGGAGGCAGTCATGCTCCGCCGATCTGCTGCCGTTCTGCTGACCCTGGCTTTCTGGCCGTTCGCCGCGTCGGCCCAGGAAGAGCCGCCGCCATCGAGATGCGTTGCGATCGCCGAAGCGCTGCCGTCGGCCACCTATGCCAGCTTCACAGCGCCAAAGGCGCAGACGCCTCTGCTGGCCGAGGCTTTCGTCGACGGCGACGTTACGATCACCTATGCCGGCCATTCGACCTACATCATCGAGACGCCCGCTGGCGTCAGGATCGCCACCGACTTTTCCGGCGTCTATGGCGCTGACCCGCTGCCGCGCGTGGTGACCATGAACAAGGCCCACCGCACCCATTATTCGGACCATCCGGATCCCGCCATCGAATATGTGCTGCGCGGTTGGAATCCGGACGGCGGTCCGGCGCGCCACGCCGTTGTCGTGGACGATGTCTACATCCGCAACGTGCCCACGGATATCCGCAATGGCGGCGATCTCGGCAAGGACGGCAATTCCATATTCATTTTCGAAGTGGCGGGACTCTGCATCGGCCATCTCGGCCATCTGCACCACCGGCTGGAGGATGCGCATTACGGCGCCATCGGCCGGCTCGATATCCTTATGGTGCCTATCGACGGCGGCATGACGCTGTCGCTTGACCGGATGACCGAAATCACCGCGCGGCTCTATTCCTCGATGATCCTGCCGATGCATCGCCATGCCACCGCGATCAGCGAATTCACAGGCAGGATGGGCGACGATTTCGCGGTGGAATTCCTCTCCGGCCGGTCGCTGACGGTTTCGCTGAAGACCCTGCCCGACCGGCCGACGATCATCATTCTCGACGGGGTTTGATCGCTTCGTCGCGATCTTCTCCGCCGCGCGCGGCCTCCGTTCCACCTCGCTCGAAACACTCGCTGTCGCGAAATCGACGAGCCTTAACGCTCTGTCAAGCTTGCCGGAAAGTTTGCGACAGCTCCTTTCATTGTGCATTGCACAAAATCTGACCGGGGGTTACCATTCGTTTGATGCGGGCGGATCGGTTAAGGGTAACGCCTGAGCGGTGAGCGGCCGACGCTTCGTCGACTCTGCCCTCATAGCTGAGGATCCTGATGGCCCTTTCAAGCCCTGACAAATCCGGTGCTGCAAGCCTCGAGTCGATCGCTCGAAACGGCAGCCTGCTGCGCCGCATTGCCGTGCGGATTCCAACCTATCTGTCGGATCTTCGCGAGAATCCGGCATGGCTGCCGATGTTCATGCTGGCGCGCACCATGCCGGGGCGGCGGTTGCATTGGCGCGGCGCAAAACCGGTTCGACGGGCTCAAAAAGCTGAGGAGACGATGTTCACCGGCGTCGATCGTGATGCCGTGGTCGGCGCGCTCCGCTCGGACGGCCTCTTTTCCGGGCTTGCCCTGCCGTCGTCGGTCCACCAGGAGATCGCCAGCTTTGCGCAGCGCACGCCTTGCTTCGGGAATTTCGACCGACGGCTGGAGTTCCTGCCGGCCAAGCACGCCGACGCCGAGACGCACTTCGGCCGTCCCTTGCTCAGCGGCCACTTTTTCGAGCGGGTTCTCGACTGCAATGCTGCGCTTACCGTGCAGCGCGATCCGCTGCTTCTCGACATCGCCGCCCATTACCTCGGCAGCCAGGCGAAGCTGATCACCACGCGCGTCTGGTGGAGCTTTCCGACGAGCTCCGCCTCCGACGCCGAGAAGAGCCTGGCGTCGCTTGGCAAATACCACTTCGATCTCGACGATTGGCGGATGCTGAAATTCTTCTTCTATCTCAATCCGGTCGATGCCGAGACTGGTCCGCATGTCTATGTCCGCGGCAGCCACAACCGCCGCGCCCTCAAGCACCAATTGACGCTCCTCGTCGGCCATCCCGCGGAAGAGGTTCTGAACGTCTACGGCGCGCAGAGCCCGATTACGCTGACCGGGGAGGCAGGTTTGGGCTTTGTCGAGGATCCCTTCGGCTTCCACATGGGCACAGTGCCGACGCGCAAGCCGCGGCTGATGATGGAAGTCGGCTTCGGCGTTTCGCCGCCCTCGCGCCGGCGGTTCCACGGCGAGCCGGTTATTCGCTGATTTTTGGCCCCGAAACAGCCTTGGGAGCTTGGCCTAACTTGTCTTGGTGCCGCCGCGCCGCAGATGTTCGTCCAGGCGCGGCATGATCTCGACGAAGTTGCAGGGCATGTGCCGGTAGTCGAGCTGCGGCTTCAAAATACCGTCCCAGGCGTCCTTGCAGGCGCCGGGCGAACCCGGCAGCACAAAAACGAAGGTCGCGTTGACGACGCCGCCGGTCGCCCGACTCTGGATCGTCGAAGTGCCGATCTTGTCGTAGGAAATGCGGTGGAACACTTCGGAAAAGCCGTCCATGCGCTTTTCGAAGATCGGCTCCAGCGCCTCCGGCGTCACATCGCGACCGGTAAAGCCGGTGCCGCCGGTGGTGATGACGACATCGATCGCTTGGTCCCTCGACCAGCCCAGAACCTTGTCTCGAATTTTCTCGCGGTCGTCGGTGACGATGTCGCGGGCGGCGAGTAAATGGCCGGTCTCCACGATGCAGTCGGCCAGCGTCTGGCCGGATTTGTCGTCGGCGAGGCTGCGCGTATCGGAAACGGTCAGTACCGCGATGCGCACGGGAATAAAGGAACGGCTCTCGTCAATCCTGGCCATGCGTGTCAGCCTCAGATGTCATGGTTCGCGTCGCGGCGACGAACCAGTCGGGATGGCGGCTGCGGATATCGACGGCCGCGCGCTTGGCGACATTGCCAGTCTCAAACAGTCCGAAGCAGGTCGCGCCGGAACCCGACATCCGGGTGAACCCCGCTCCAGCCTTGTTGAGCACCGAAAGCGCCTTGCCGATGGCGGGTTGGATTGCCCGCGCCGCGGGCTCGAGATCGTTGCGCGTAATCTCCAGCCAGTTGCGGATGCTGTGGAAGTCGAGGTCGCGCGGCAGTGGCGGCAGGCCCTCATTGTGGCGATCAGAAAGGGCATTGAACACCTCGGCCGTGGAGACGGCGGTGCCGGGATTGACGAGGACCAGCCCGAGTGCCGGAAAGCCCGGCACGGCCGACAACTCTTCGCCAATGCCGAGCGCGATCAGCGGCTTTGCCGCAAGGCACATGGGAACGTCGGCGCCCAGCGAGAGGCCGATCCGCGCCAGTTCGGCGTCGTCGAGATCCAGCCTCCATATCTCAGCGAGCCCGCGCAACACCGTTGCGGCGTCGCTCGACCCGCCGCCGACGCCGGATGCGACCGGCAGGTTCTTTTCGAGCCTGATGGCGACCGGCGGCGTTTGCGCCGGACCGGCCTGCTTTCGCAGCGCGTCGCGCGCTTTGACGGCTAGGTTGCTGTCGTCGAGCGGGACCGCGGAGACGTATCGGCCCGACGCGGAAAACCCGTCGCTGTCGGCAAGTTCGATCTCGATCCTGTCGCCGAAGCGCGTGAAAACCGCCAGGCTCTCGATCATGTGATAGCCGTCGGCGCGCCTGCCGGTGACGTGCAGCGCGAGATTTATCTTGGCGTGCGCATGCCACGCCCGGACAGTGATGCCGGAATCCACGGGGTCAGTCGCGAGGGGGATGATGTCAGTCCTTGGCCAGCCGGTATTCGCCGGTCTTCGGGTCCTTGACCAACGTGCCCATTGTGCCGTTGGTAGCCTGCTTTTCGGTGCGCCGTATCTTGGCCGTCACGCGCTCGGCTTCCCTGACGAAGGAGCGATAGCCGAAATAGGCGAGCAGGCCGACTGTGATGAAGAAAATGATCTGTGGCATGTCAAACTCCTCCCTCACAAGGCCGACTGCGACGGCCGGTCGGGTCGGTCAAGCTTTCAAGCTAAACGCTTTTACCGGCTTTTCAAAGCCCGAAGCGCGCCCATAATGCGCGCTCTTCCGCCGCATCGATCACGCTCATTGCGGCAGCCGCGGCGATCTCGGGCGCCGAAAGACCCGCTCTGCTCGAGCCGAACCAGCCGAACCGGCCGAACAGGCCGCGCGGCGCCGTGATCAGTTTGAGCTGGGTCTTTGGCCCGAAACGGGTCTTCAGCACGCTGCGGATATCGCCGAGCGCATCGACAAGGCCGAGCTCCAGCCCCTTCTTACCGGTCCAGAACAGGCCGGTGAACAGGTCCGGGTCGTCCTTGAGCTTAGGGCCGCGCCGGTCCTTGACGAGATCGATGAAGGTCTCGTGGACATCGAGCTGCAGCGCCTTCAGCCGTTCGATATCTTCCTTCTTCTCGGGCTTGAACGGATCGAGCACCGCCTTGTTCTGGCCGGCAGTATGGACGCGGCGCTCGACGCCGATCTTCTTCAACAGCTCGGGAAAGCCGAACGAGGCCGACACCACGCCGATCGAACCGACGATGGAGGACGGATCGGCAAAGATCTCGTCGCCGGCGATCGCTATCATGTAGCCGCCCGAAGCCGCCACGTCCTCGACGAAGACCAGAACCTTTTTGTTCTTCTCGGTCGCCAGATCGCGGATGCGTCTGAAGATCAGCCGCGACTGCACTGGCGAGCCGCCTGGCGAATTGATCGAAATGGCGACCACGGGCGCATCGAAGGAAAACGCCTTCTCGATAGGGCCGGCAGTGGACGCGAGCGACAGGCTCGGCCGGAACTGGCCGCCGCCGGGCATGATCGTACCGTGCAGCCGGATAACAGGAATAACGACGATGTCGGAGCGCCAGGATTTCGGCAGCAGGCGGTTTAGGAAGCGTTTCACGGGGTCTCCGGTCAATTGGCTTGAAGGCATGTAGGGATTCGCCGGCCAACGGCAATGCCCGCGCCGCTTGCTGGTAGAAAAGGCTCAGTCGCCGAACAGCGAAGCCAGCCCGTTATTGATCATCTCGGTCCGCTCGGTTGGTCCGTCGCCCGATTGCGCATGCAGCATCAGCGGCGGGCGGATCGACAGTTTTCCGCGTGAGCCAAGTATTGCCCTGACGACGATGCGGATCGCCGCTGCTTCGGGGCGAGGGTGGACGGCCAGCATCTCGGCGTCGCCGAAGCGGCCTGATATCGCATCGAGGATGGCGCCGAGCTGATCGGGCCTGGCAATCACGGCAAGACCGCCGCGCGGCCTGACCACGGCAGCCGCACTTCGGATCCAGCTGTCGAACAGCCGATCCTCCATGACATGCGCCGCCTTCCTGAGCGGGTCGGGCGTGGCGCGATCCTCGGCCGCGTTGAAGGGCGGGTTCATGATGACGAAATCGAAGGAGTTGTCGGCAAGCCCAGTGGCTGTTCGCGCTTGGCCCGACAGCGCAACGTCGGCGGCGAGCACCGAGGCGCGGTCGTTGAGATGCGCATTGCCGGGATGGGCAAGCGTCGTTGCGGCGAAGGCTGCCATTTCCGGAGACCGTTCGATGAGCACGGCCTCGGCATCAGGACAGCGCGACAGCACGGCCAGGCCTGCGGCGCCAGCGCCCGCGCCGAAATCGGCAAGGCGCCCGGCGAAGGAGGACGGCACGGCAGCGGCCAGCATCATGGCGTCCATGCCGGCGCGATGGCCGGCTTGTTTCGGCTGCACCAGCCAGAACCGCCCGCGATGGAAGGCATCGACCGTATGGGCCGGCGTGTCCTGGACAAGGGTGGCGCGCACCGCGGACATTATGTCTGGCGGATCTCGTTGGCGATGCCGGCATCCGTCAGGATGCGCCGCGCCGCATCGGCCTGGTCGGCGTCGACCAGGATGCGCCTGGGCAGGATGCCGATCGAACCGTCGAGCACGCTCATGTTCTGGTCGGCGACGAAACAGCCGATGCCGGCATCGCGCATCAGCGATTCGACAAAGGAAATGATCACGGCATCGTTGGTGCGGATAAGCTCTATCATCGGGCGAAACTCGCAGGTTGCAGCGTTTATGTAAATGTGGGTGGCTCCGGACGCCAGCCTCGACCGCGCCAATTCGCCTCTTGCCGTGCCCGTGGGTACCGCCCTAGAGTCTGCCGCGGGATCGGGGTGCCGTCGTGCGCGTGACTTCTGGACGGGAGTGTTTGTGGTGGGTGTCGTTCTCAACATCGAAAACGGGAAGCGCGAAGCCGCCTCCATAAAGGATCTCATCGACCTGACGTCCACCGATATGGGGCGTGTCAACAAATTGATCCTGTCGAAGGCCGGTTCCGACGTCGAGATGATCCCGGAGATTGCCAACCACCTGATCTCTTCCGGTGGCAAGCGGCTGAGGCCGATGCTGACGCTCGCCTCGGCCCAGATGTTCGGCTATTCCGGCGAGGGGCAC
Organism: Mesorhizobium wenxiniae; assembly: GCF_002284535.1. Classification (GTDB taxonomy): domain Bacteria; phylum Pseudomonadota; class Alphaproteobacteria; order Rhizobiales; family Rhizobiaceae; genus Mesorhizobium; species Mesorhizobium wenxiniae. The sequence goes on from NZ_NPKH01000016.1 coordinate 182,482, forward strand.
GTCAAGCTCGCTACATCAGTCGAGTTCATGCACACCGCCACGCTCCTCCACGACGATGTCGTCGACGAGAGCGGCATGCGGCGCGGCAAGAAGACCGCCCGTATGATCTGGGGCAACCAGGCGAGCGTGCTGGTCGGCGATTTCCTGCTTGGCCAGGCTTTCCGCATGATGGTCGATGTCGGTTCGCTGGAAGCGCTCGACATCTTGTCCAGCGCCGCCTCGATCATTGCTGAGGGCGAGGTGATGCAGCTCGCCGCCGCCAAGAACCTCGAAACCACGGAGGATGAGCATTTCGCAGTGATCAAGGCCAAGACCGCGGCCCTGTTCTCGGCCGCCGCCGAGGTCGGTCCGGTCATCGCCCAGGCGACGCGCAACGATCGCGCGGCGCTGCGCTCCTACGGCATGAATCTCGGCCTTGCCTTCCAGCTGATCGACGATGCGCTGGATTATGGCGGCACCAGCAAGGATCTGGGCAAGAATGTCGGCGACGACTTTCGCGAAGGCAAGGTGACGCTGCCGGTGATCCTCGCCTACCGGCGCGGCACCAAGGCGGAACGCTCCTTCTGGAAGCGCGCCATCGAGGACAATGTCACCGACGACACCGGGCTGGAGAAGGCGATCGGATTGATGACCCGCCACGGCGCGATCGCCGACACGATCGGGCGCGCCGGCCATTTCGGCGAGATCGCCCGCGACGCGCTGGCGCCGCTCGAAGCGACGCCGCAGAAATCGGCGCTGATCGACGTCATCGATTTCTGCATCAGCCGGGTGAACTGAGAGGCATCGCCGATATTTGGCCGGCACGGCGTCCGCACGTCATTTTGGTTTCCCCGGAAGGACCATTGCAGCGAGCAGGCTGAAAACGATGCCTGCCGCAGAGAGCCAGAAGGCGACCTGGATGCCGTCGGCGACAGCGATCTTCAAGGCATCACCTGTCAATCCGCCGACATTGCGGTTGGCAATCGCGATCAACACCGCCATGCCGATCGCATTGCCGACATTGAGCATGGTGGAGGCCATCCCCGACGCGACACCCTGCTCGTCATGGGAAACACCCGAAGCGGCGGCGATCCACATCGCGGTCCAGACGATGCCTTGTCCAACTCCGGAGATGATCAGGCCGGGTACGAGGGATAGATAGCTGCTGTCGGCGTTTGCACCTGATACCATCAAGGCCGTCCCGATCGCGCCGATGACCATGCCGCCAACCAGCGTGGCGCGCGTCGAAAAACGCGTTGCCAGACGTTCGCCGACCTGCGTGCCGGCCGCGATGGCAACTGATGGCACCAGGAACGCCAGGCCGGCCTGCAAGGCGGTGAAGCCATGCACGTTCTGTAAAAGCACGGTGAGGAAGTAGGGCAGGGCGCCGAAAGTCCCCATGAAGAGGAAGGTGATCGTCATGCCGGCGACGAGGCTGCGGTTGTGGAACAGGCGCAGCGGCATCAGCGGGTCGGCGCTCCTTGCCTCTATCGCTGCGAAGGCGATCAGGAAGAATGCCGCCAGTGCAGCGCTGAAGACGATGGCGGCCGACCCCCAGCCATATTCGGGCCCCTGGACCAGCGTGAAGACAAGCAGGGTCGCACCGGCAGTGACGGTTAGCGCGCCCGGCAGATCGAAGCTGCGATGTTCATGCCGCTTGCCGTCACGCGGAATGATGGCGAAAGCCGCGATGATGGCGATCCCAGCCAAAAACACGTTGACATAGAAGACGGATGGCCAGCCGAACGCGCTGGTGAGAAGCCCTCCCGTCAGCGAGCCGAGCGTCAGGCCACTCGCTCCGGCGCCGCCCCAGACCGCAAGCGCCCGGTTGCGTTCCGGCCCCTCGGCAAACAGGCGATTGATCAGTGACAGCGTGGCCGGGAACAGGAACGCGGCGCCGATGCCTTGCACCGCACGGGCCGCGATGATGATTTCCGGCGACCAGGCGAAGCCGCCGACCAGGGACGAAAGCGCATAGAGCCAGAGCGCGAAGATAAAGATCCGGCGCTGGCCGATCAGGTCGGCGGCGCGGCCGCCGAACAGCAGGAAGCCGCCGGTGAATACGGTGTAGGCGCTGACCACCCATTGCAGGGTCTGGCCCGAAAAGCCTAGCCCCGCGCCGATTTCCGGCAACGCCACGAAGACGATGTTGAGGTCGAGTGCGATGATAAGCTGCGCGAAGGCGAGCAATGCCAGCGTGGCGCCGCGCTTCGCGCCGACTCCTCCTGTTGCCGCGGCGCCGAACGGTGCGCCTTGATCGAGTGAACTCATGTCAATCTCCATGCTGATGATTCTTTATCGATCGACAAAGAATGAAGTTTGCAATCCGAAGTCAAGTGGATTATTTGTTGATTGATAAAAAATGGAGGCCGCAATGGCGGGAAGGCCAAGGGAGTTCGATCGGGACCAGGCGCTCGAGAAGGCCCGCGACGCCTTCTGGACGCGCGGCTATGAGGGCACCTCGATGGCCGATCTCGTGTCGGCGCTTGGTCTGGCCTCGCCGCGTATCTATGCCGCCTTCGGCTCGAAGGAGAACCTGTTTCGGGAAGCTGTCGTTCTTTACGAAACCAGGGAAGGAAGCTTCGCCACCCGGGCGCTTGCCGAGGAGCCGACCGCTCGGCGGTTTGTCGAGCGGTTGCTGCGCGATGCAATCGAAGTCTACACCAGGCCGGATTTGCCGCGGGGCTGCATGGTAGTCTCGGCGGCGACCAACTGCGCCGTTGAAAACGATGGTGTGCTGCGCTGGCTGGCTGAGCGTCGCCGGGCGCGCAATACACTCATTGTCGAACGCCTGAGAAAGGGCATTCGGGACGGGGAACTCAAACCGGACACGGGCCCGGAGGTCCTGGGTGATTACTACACCACGGTTCTGTTTGGTCTCTCGGTGCAGGCGCGCGACGGCGTGCCGAAAGAGCGGCTGCACGCTCTGGTCACCGTCGCGATGCAGGTGCTGGACGCAAGACTTTCGGGGAAACCGTGAATTTCACGCATCGTGGATGGGCCGGCCTGTGCAGCGCGTTCAAGCGGATATGGGGATGCCTGTATACAGAAATCCGGCCTGCCGCAGAAATCTTCAACGAAGCGCGCTGGACGGTCGCAATTGGCGCTCCTAGCGTGGTTTTTGATCGCATGACCCGATTGTGAATTCGGCCGGGTTGAAGCATGACCCCAAAAAGGCCATGCTTTGCCTGGAAAAGATCGAGTCTACGGCGATCCCGCCGACGCGGGCATGGCTTTGACTGAAAGGGATACGATGCGGCAAGGATGTGCGCGCTGGCTGACAGGGCTGGCAATTGTGACGGGCATGGCGATCTCCGGTTTGCCTGCCTATGCCAAAGAGACCACCGAGCCAGTCAATATCACGTCGTTCTCGGGCGCCTATCTTGCCGCGCGGGTCGCCGAAGGCGACAATGATCTCGACAGCGCCATCGCCTACTACAAGCAGGCGCTCGCCTTCGCTCCCGGTGATACGTCGTTGCAGCAAAGCCTGATGCTGTCGCTGATCGCGCAAGGGCGCTTCGAAGAATCGCTGGTCTATGCCGACAAGCTCAAGACGGTTCCCGACGTCGAGCGGTTCTCGCGCCTGGCGCTGGCCGTCGGTTCCTTTCACAAAAAGGATTTCACCAAGGCCGAGTACTGGCTGAAGCTTTCGCTCGAATCCGACCTCGACCGGCTGATCTCCGGCGTTATGACCGGCTGGGCCAAGCAGGGCGCCGGCGACCCCAGCGAGGCCATGTCCTCCATCGACAGGCTGCAGGGTCCGGACTGGTTCGGCCTCTTCAAATCCTTCCATCGCGCGCTGATCGCCGATGCGTCGGGCCTGCCCGAAAAGGCGGACGCGATCTACGCCGCCACCTTGCAGGACACCGCGACCGGTAGCGCGGCGCCCGAAACCTGGATGCGGAATGCGCAGGCCTATGCCTCCTTCCTTGCCCGCAAGGGCGACAAGGACAAGGCGCTGTCCGTGCTCGATCAGGCCGAGGCATTTGCACCCGGCAAGGTCGAGATATCAGCGCTTCGCGACAGGATCACCAAGGGCGAGAAGGTCGAACCCTTCGTTGCCGGCCCCTCCGACGGCGCCTCGGAAATACTGCTCGATCTCGCCACCGCGCTCAATCGCGGTGGCGGCGAGCCGTTCGTCCGCCTCTATCTGCAATATGCCCTGGCACTGCGGCCCGACAGCGACGCGGCCCTTGTCCAACTCGCCGCCGTTTCCGAGCAGTTGAAGGACGGCGAAGGCGCCATCGCCTTCTATCGGCGCATCCCGGCCAGTTCGCCGCTGAAGCCGCTTTCGGAACTGCAGCTCGGCCTCAACCTTGCCGATCTCGACCGCTATGAGGAGGCCATCGCCCATCTGAAGGCCCTCGTCGAAGCGCATCCCGACGACATGCGCGCCTATCAGGCGCTCGGTGGCGTCTATGCCTCGAAGGAGGATTTCCGCTCCGCGGCCGGTCTCTATGACAAGGCGGTAGCGATGCTGAAGACCCCGACCCGCGCCGACTGGAACATTTTCTACCAGCGCGGCATCGCCTATGAGCGGCTGAAGGAGTGGCCGAAGGCCGAGCCGAATTTCCGCAAGGCGCTGGAAATGTTCCCCGACCAGCCGCAGGTTCTGAACTATCTCGGCTATTCCTGGGTGGACATGAACATCAACCTCGAGGAAGGCCTTCAGATGATCCAGAAGGCCGTCGACCTCAGGCCGAGCGACGGCTACATCGTCGATTCGCTGGGCTGGGCCTATTTCCGCCTGGGCAGGTTTGAAGACGCTGTGCGCGAAATGGAGCGTGCCGTGTCGCTGAAGCCGGAAGATCCGGTGCTGAACGATCACCTCGGCGATGCCTATTGGCGCGTTGGCCGCAGGCTGGAAGCCACCTTCCAGTGGAACCAGGCCCGCGACCTGAAGCCGGATCCCGACGTGCTCGCCGCGTTACAGCAGAAACTGCTGAAGGGCCTGCCGCCGATCGAATCCAACACGGCGCAGGAAACCCCGAAGGTCAAGCCCGAACCGGCGCCCGCGCCGAAGGGCTGACCCTTCGCCTTGACGCTTGGCAGGCGGCGCTCTAGAGCCTGATCCCGAAAAGTTGCAGACTTTTCGGACAAGATCATGCGGTCTCATCCAATAGGTGCCGCATCCCGCCGCTCCGTGAGGCCGCCGTGACCGTTGATATCCCAGCCCATATGCATCCCAGCCGGTCGTTCCAGGGGCTCATCCTGACCTTGCATAACCACTGGGCCGACTATGGCTGCGTCGTTCTCCAGCCCTATGACATGGAAGTCGGCGCCGGCACGTTCCACCCGGCGACGACACTGCGCGCGCTCGGGCCAAAGCGCTGGAACGCGGCCTATGTGCAGCCTTCGCGCCGGCCCAAGGACGGGCGCTACGGCGAGAACCCGAACCGGCTGCAGCACTATTACCAGTACCAGGTGATCCTGAAGCCGAACCCGCCTAATCTGCAGGAGCTTTATCTCGGCTCGCTGGCGGCGATCGGCGTCGATCCGCTTCTGCATGACATCCGCTTCGTCGAGGACGACTGGGAAAGCCCGACGCTGGGCGCCTGGGGGCTGGGCTGGGAGTGCTGGTGCGACGGCATGGAAGTGTCACAGTTCACCTATTTCCAACAGGTCTGCGGCATCGAATGCGCGCCGGTGGCGGGCGAGCTTACCTACGGGCTGGAGCGGCTGGCCATGTATGTACAGGGCGTCGACAATGTCTACGACCTCAACTTCAACGGCCGCGACGGCGCCGACAAGGTGACCTATGGCGACGTCTTCCTGCAGGCCGAGCAGGAATATTCGCGGCACAATTTCGAATTCGCCAACACCGCGATGCTGCTTCGGCATTTCGAGGACGCCGAAGCCGAGTGCAAGGCGTTGCTCGAAGCCGGCGCGCCTTTCTCCCCCCTCAAGGGGGAGGGGAACCACCGGATGGTATTCCCCGCCTACGACCAGTGCATCAAGGCCAGCCACGTCTTCAACCTGCTCGACGCGCGCGGCGTGATTTCCGTCACCGAGCGCCAGAGCTACATCTTGCGGGTGCGCAATCTGGCGAAAGCCTGCGGCGAGGCGTTTTTGCTGACGCAGGCAGGTGGGCTGGCGGCTTAGCTCCAGAGGCAATTTGCGATTTCGACTGAAGCGCTGATTGGCAGTACACCTTGGCCGCTGGAACCAGCCATCGTCCGCAGCGCCTGTCTAACGCCAGGCATCGTGAACGTGCCATGAGCCTGCGCCGCGAAACAGGCGCTGAGCGCGAGGATCTGCAGGAATGTCGATGCCGTCTTCATGGTCGTTCAGCCAATAGTCCTCTGCCTGAGCGTTGGTCGCTTCAGCGCTGCGTTCGGTTCATGGAAATCTGTGATCCAAGGACGGATAGCCCCGCTTCGACCCGACAGGCAGCGGAATATTTTTGGAAATCGCCGGTAAACATGCCGATTGCATGGGGAAGGGTGACAGCAGCCAGCCGAGTTGCTATGCCCTCTTTACCTCCCCCTCGATGGGGGAGGTCGCCGCGAAGCGGCGGGTGGGGGTGCCGGGGCGATTTGCCAATGCCGAAGCTTGACCGGTTCAAGCTGCAGTCTGCGCAACGGCTTCGGGCGGCAATGACCGATGAGGAACGCATCTTGTGGCGGCATCTCTGGCGAATCCCCGTGGAAGGCGCGCACTTCCGTAAACAAGCATCCGTCGGGATTTACTTTCCGGACTTCATGTCCCATCGGCTGAAATTGATCATCGAGGTCGACGGTGCCCACCACAGCTTTGATGGCCAGCAGCGCCGTGATGAGGTTCGAACGAAGTGGTTCGAAACCCAGGGCTATCGCGTGATCCGCTTCTGGAACCATGAAGTGAAAAACGAACTGGATTCCGTGCTTGATACGATCTATGCGGCGGTGGAAGAACGGAAATTACACCTTCGCCCCGAGAGATAACGCAGAGGGCGCTGGTGACCGAGACGCCGCCACCCCACCCCGGCGCTGACGCGCCGACCCTCCCCATCAAGGGGAGGGTGAGGAGCTAATTTATGCCCGACCTGCTTTTAGAACTCCGTTCGGAAGAGATTCCCGCGCGCATGCAGCGCAAGGCGGCGGGCGACCTGAAGAAGATGATGACGGACGGTTTGGTCGAGGCCGGGCTGACCTATGAGGCGGCGCGCGAATATTGGACGCCGCGGCGGCTCGCGCTCGACATTCGCGGCGTGACCGCGCGCTCGAAGGACATCAGCGAGGAGATCAAGGGGCCTTCGACCAAGGCTCCCGAACAAGCGGTCCAGGGTTTTCTGCGCAAGGCCGGTCTCTCCTCGATCGCCGAGGCGCATATCCATGCCGATCCGAAGAAGGGAGACTTCTATGTCGCCCATATTGCGAAGCCGGGCCGGGCGGCGGAAGAAATCATTGCCGAGTTGGTTCCAGGCGTCATCCGCGATTTTCCATGGCCGAAATCGATGCGCTGGGGGCCGGCCTCGGCGAAACCCGGATCGTTGCGCTGGGTGCGGCCGCTGCAATCCATCCTCTGCACCTTCGGCCCTGAGACCGAGGAGCCGGTGGTCGTCGATTTCGAGATCGACGGCATCCGCTCGGGCAACGTAACGTACGGCCACCGTTTTCACGCCCCGGGCGCGATCACCGTGCGCCGCTTCGACGACTATGCCGCCAAGCTGGAGGCGGCGAAGGTCGTGCTCGACGCCGACCGGCGAAAGGAGATCATCCTTTCCGACGCCAGGAATCTGGCTTTCGCCAACAGGCTCGACCTTGTCGAGGACGAGGGGCTGCTCGAGGAGGTGTCAGGCTTGGTCGAGTGGCCTGTGGTGCTGATGGGCGAGTTCGAGCAAGACTTTCTCGCCATTCCGGCCGAGGTGATCCGGCTGACCATCCGCGCCAACCAGAAGTGTTTCGTCGCGCGGCCGCAGGGCGTCGGTGAAGAGCTTTCCAACCGCTTCATCCTGACCGCCAATATCGAAGCCAAGGATGGCGGCAAGGAGATCGCCTACGGCAACGGCAAGGTGGTGCGCGCGCGGCTGTCCGACGCGCTCTATTTCTGGAAGACCGACCAGGGCGACCTGCCTGATCTCGACCAGTTGCAGGCATCGGCGGAAAAGTTCGGGCTCGATCTCAAAAAGCCGCTCGACCAGCGCATGGCCCGCCTCGACCATCTCGGCGTCACCTTCCATGCCAAACTCGGCACCCTAGGTGAGCGGGTGGAGCGGATTGTACGGCTTGCTGAGGAGTTGGCGCCGATCGTAGCGAGTTCAATCTCCCCCCTTGAGGGGGAGATGGCCGGCAGGCCAGAGGGGGTGGCTGCGCGTGAAACTCCGGCATCCTCTGTCCGCGATAGGGCGTCGCGTCAGGACGTGCCGACCCCCTCTGTCGCCTTCGGCGACATCTCCCCCTCAAGGGGGGAGATTCCCGCGCTCGCACGTCGCGCTGCCGTCTTGGCCAAGGCCGATCTCACCACCGAAGTGGTCGGCGAATTCCCCGAATTGCAGGGCGCCATGGGCCGCAAATACGCGCTGCTACAGGGAGAGCATCCCTCGGTCGCCGCCGCGATTGAGGAACATTATAAGCCGCAGGGCCCGTCCGACCGTGTTCCGACCGACCCGGTATCGGTGGCCGTAGCGCTCGCCGACAAGCTCGACACGCTGGTCGGCTTCTGGGCGATTGACGAAAAGCCGACGGGGTCAAAGGATCCCTATGCGCTGAGAAGAGCAGCGCTAGGGGTGATCAGGATCTTGGTCGAGAATGGCGTGCGGCTACCGGTCCAGCGCCAGTTTCTTAACGCACTGTTCGGACTTACCTACAATGGCGGTAATCGTTTTTCGGTGGTCTGGCGAGCGGATGACGGGGGTGATTTCACTACTGGCGTTGGATCGGCCGATGATCTGCTCAGTGAGCGAGCAGGTTTGTTGTCCTCGGAGGTACGTGGCGTAGAACCCCCAGACCATTCTGCGGCTGAAATAATTGCCGACCTCATCTCCTTCTTCCACGATCGCTTAAAAGTCTATTTGCGCGACCAGGGTGCGCGGCATGATTTGATAGATGCGGTGTTGTCAGCGGGCTCGCGCCTGATCTCCCCCCTTGAGGGGAAGATGTCGCCGAAGGCGACAGAGGGGGTCGCCGACCCACGCAAGACGACCCCCTCTGCCCTGCCGGGCATCTCCCCCTCAAGGGGGGAGATTGGCCAATCGTCCAACGACGATCTCCTCCAAATCGTCCGCCGCGTCCAAGCACTTGGCTCCTTCCTCGACACCGAGGACGGCAGGAACCTGCTTGCCGGCACCAAGCGTGCGGCCAACATCCTGGCCGCCGAGGAGAAGAAGAAAACGACGGTTGCCGAACGTGTTGAGCCGGGTCTATTCCGGGAAGATGCCGAAAAAACGCTGTTTGCCGCGGTAAATCAAGCCGAGAAGGAAGCCGGCCAAGCGATTCACAATGAAGACTTTTCCGCCGCCATGCTGGCGCTCAGCGCGTTGCGTGAACCGGTTGATTCATTCTTTGAACGCGTTCTTGTGAATGATGAGGACCAGGCCGTTCGTGCCAATCGTCTGGCACTGCTGGCGCGCATCCGGGCAGCGACCGACCAGGTTGCGGATTTCTCGAAGATCGCCGGCTGAGCGCGAGCGTTCGTCATAGCCTTCGAACGGCTATCTGGCCTGCTCGATCTCGGGAATGGGCGTCGGTTGCGGCGTTGCCGGCTCAGGCGGGCTGTTCGTTGCCGTTATCTTTTTGTCGGATCTGGTGGCCGCCCCAGGTGCTGCAGCGGTTGTCGCGGCAGGCGCGGCGCTCGGGGCCGGCTTTGCGAAGGCATCGCCGACGATGCCGCCGCGAATGATCATCGGGCTTTGCATGAAATCATGCTTGGGCTTGGGCTGGCTCGGGATCGCAGCAACTTTTTCATAGGTGACATCAGGCACTGGTTCGCCGAGCGCCACGATCGATAGCGTCGAGGAGCTCCCAGCCACCTTCACCGGTTCAGGCGCGCCGAGCTTGACGACGGACGGCGTCGAGGATGGTGCACCGAGAACAACGAAGGACGAAGCGTGTGCTCCGCCCGCCGCCAGAGTGAGACCAAGCGCTCCCAGGATACGCACCCAGACCATGATAGATCCCCTGCCCAACAGGCAGTCAACATACCGTCCGGGAATTGATGCGGGCTTGCGAGGAAAGCTAGCATTTTAGCGATTTGGTAATTCGCTAACGCCCGGACTTGCCCCGTAAACGTCACCGTATTACGCACCCACATCTGTGAGGTCCTGCTTCTGTAAGGTGATGAGAGTGGCTGAGATACTTGCCGCCGGCGAGGCGATGGAGCGGGCGCTGGCGCTGCTCGAAGGCGGTGATGTCGTCGCCATTCCGACGGAAACCGTCTACGGGCTGGCCGCCGACGCCACCAATGGCGTCGGCGTAGCGCGCATCTTCGAGGTCAAGGGCCGGCCGCGCTTCAACCCGCTGATCGCCCATGTTGCCGATCTGGCGATGGCCGAGCACATCGCGCTGTTCGATTCCCTCTCGAAAAGACTGGCGCAGACATTCTGGCCGGGACCGCTGACGATGGTGCTGCCGCAGCGGCCCGGCAACGGCATTCATCCGCTGGTCACCGCCGGGCTGGATACGATCGCGCTGCGCATGCCGAAAGGCTTTGGCGGCGAACTGATCGCTAGGCTCGGACGCCCGCTCGCAGCGCCCAGCGCCAATTCCTCAGGCAAGATCAGCGCCACGACAGCCAAGGCAGTGGCGGCGGATCTCGGTGCAAAAATCAAGCTGGTGGTCGATGGTGGCGCAACGTCCGTCGGGCTCGAATCGACGATCGTCAAGATCGAGGGCGGAAAGCTGCGGCTGCTGCGACCGGGAGGCATTGCCGCCGAGGAGATTGAAGCGGTCGCCGGCACGACGCTGTCGCGCGGTGCGACGGGCATCGAGGCGCCGGGCATGCTCGCCTCGCATTACGCGCCGGGTGCTGCGGTGCGGGTCAACGCCGCAAAAGTCGCAAAGGGCGAAGCCTTGCTGGCGTTCGGCCCCCGCCGTGCCGAAGGCTGGCAAGGTGCTGCTGCTTTGCGCAACCTGTCGGAGACCGGCGACCTGCGTGAAGCCGCGGCCAACCTCTTTGCCCACATGCAGGATCTCGATCGCAGCGGCGCCAAGACAATCGCCGTCGAGCCGATTCCGTTCGACGGGCTGGGCGAGGCGATCAACGACCGGCTTTCGCGCGCTGCCGCCCCTCGTGACAAGATCGATTGGGCACCATAGTTTCCACCTATGAACGACATATCCCGGGATCTCGACGTCGCCCTCATTGACCGCTTTGCGGCAATCGTCGGCGACAAATACGCGCTTCGGAACCAGCAGGATATCGCGCCTTATCTCATAGAAAGGCGCGGCCTTTGGCATGGCCGAACGGCGCTGGTGCTGAGGCCGGGCAGCGTCGACGAGGTTAGCCGCATCATGCGGCTGGCGACCGAGACGGGAACGCCGGTCGTGCCGCAAAGCGGCAACACCGGGCTGGTCGGCGCGCAGGTGCCGCATATGTCCGGCCGCGAGATCGTGCTGTCGCTGTCGCGGCTGAACCGCATCCGTGAGATCGACCTCCTCTCCAACACCGTCACCGTCGAGGCCGGTGTCATCCTGCAGACGCTGCAGGAAGCGGCCGGCGCCGCCGACCGGCTGTTTCCGCTGTCGCTTGCCGCGCAGGGCTCCTGCCAGATCGGCGGCAATCTCTCTTCCAATGCCGGTGGCACCGGCGTGCTTGCCTATGGCAATGCGCGTGAGCTCTGCCTCGGCGTCGAAGTGGTGCTGCCGACCGGCGAGGTGTTCGACGATCTGCGCAAGCTGAAGAAGGACAACACCGGCTACGATCTGAAGAACCTGTTTGTCGGCGCTGAAGGCACGCTCGGCGTCATCACCGCCGCCGTGCTCAAGCTTTTCCCCAAGCCCAAGGGGCGCGAGGTGGCCTTTGCCGGCCTGTCCTCGCCGGAGGCGGCACTGTCCCTGTTCAGCCTGGCGATGGATCGCGCCGGCGCTGCACTCACCGCTTTCGAACTGATCGGCCAGAGACCCTACGAATTTACGCTTCTGCACGCGCCAGGCGTCGTGCGGCCGCTGTCCGGGGATTGGCCGTGGTATGTGCTGATGCAGATCTCGTCGGGGCGCTCGGCGGAGGATGCGAGGGCCCTGATCGAGGAGGTGCTCTCAGCCGGCCTCGAGCAGGGGATCGTCGGCGATGCAGTGATTGCGGCGAGCATCGCGCAGGGCGATGCTTTCTGGAATTTCCGCGAGGTGCTGCCCGAGGCGCAGAAGCCCGAAGGCGCCTCGATCAAGCACGACATCTCTGTGCCGGTGGCGGCCATCCCGCAATTCATCGAAAAGGCGGCCGGCGCCGTTCAATCGGTCAGCCCCGGTGCGCGCGAGGTGTGTTTCGGCCACATGGGCGACGGCAATCTCCACTACAATATCTCCCGGCCGGTCGGCGGCGATGACGAAGCGTTTCTCGGGCTCTATCACGCCATGAACAAGGCCGTGCACGATGTCGTGCGCAGCTTTCACGGCTCGATCTCGGCCGAGCACGGCATTGGCCAGCTGAAGCGGGATGAATTGATCGCGACAGCGCCGCCGATGGCGATCGATTTGATGCGCAGGGTGAAGGCGGCCTTCGACCCGGCCGGCATCATGAATCCTGGTAAGGTTATCTGATCCTTTCGACGTCTTGTGAATGGTTGCATTCCGATAACCATCCCCTCGAGATCAGCAAAATTTAACCGACTTTCTTAAGCGCTGCGATAAGAAGCCCGCCCTAATGTTTCTCCACAACGAGGCTGGAAAACCGGCCCGGAGAACCGGAAGACCGGCTCTCAGGAGAGACAGGAAAGGCACAATATGAACACTGGACTGAAGCCAGTCTGGGCCGGGCGCAACATGCGCCTCGACCCATTCCGCCTGCCGCAGGTGGTGAGCTACGCCACGCGCGACGATTATGGCGACGTTACCTTCACCATCGACCACCGTGGCGCCGTCATTCGCCGCATGCTGGAGATGAGCGGCCTGCCGGCGTTCATCGCTCTGCCCGCCAACGCGTTTCGTGGCGTGGCCGCCCGCGCGATGGAGGATCCGGATGGCAATGTCACGGTGACGCTGGAGCTTCTGCACAATGATCCGATGCTGTCGGTGCCGCTGCTAGTGGCCGACGATCTCGAGGATGTCGCCGCCGACTGGCGTGCCTGGGCCGATGCCTACCGTCTGCCGATGCTTCTGATCGAATCAGACGGCATCGCCCGCACGCTGGAGGAATCGCTTGGCGCCGCCATCAAGACATTGCCGGCGCAGAACCGCCGCAAGGGTCGGGTTTCGACCACGCGTCGTCCGCGCTTCCTCGCCCGTCGCAGGGCCGGCGATCTCGGCCTCAGGCTGGTGATTGGCGGCCAGGAGATCATTTCGCGCGGATAGCTACACCAGCGGCTTCAACGCCACCCACAGCGCGCCGCCGATCAGGCCAAGGAAGATCAGCCAGCCGACCTGGTTGTTCGATCTGAACAAGAGCATGCACTGGTCCGGATCGTCGATGTCCAGCACTGCGATTTGCCGCGCCATATGCGCTCCGGCGGCGATCAGTCCGGCCAGCGCCGGCACGGGCGCCTGCGCCGACGCGAAGGCGATGGCGAAGCAGACCAGCGCCCCGCCATAAAGCCCGACGAGCCAGGCCTTGGTGTTGTCGCCGAACAGGCGTGCGGTCGAGCGCACGCCGACGATGGCGTCGTCCTCCTTGTCCTGATGCGCATAGATCGTATCATAGCCGATCACCCACAGGATCGAGCCGATATAGAGCATGACGGGCGGGCCGTCGAGATCGCGGAACTCGACCGCCCATCCCATCAGCGTACCCCAGGAAAAAGCAAGGCCGAGAACCAGTTGCGGCCAGTTGGTGTACCGCTTCATGAATGGGTAGATGGCGACTACGGCGAGCGAGCAGATGCCGAGCAGGATGGCAAAGCCGTTGAACTGCAGAAGCACAGCGAGTCCAATCAGTGCCTGAATAACGAGAAACGCCCAAGCCTGCCGGCGCGTGACCTTTCCCGCCGGCAGCGGCCGTGAGCGCGTACGTTCCACCTGGTTGTCGATGTCCTGGTCGACCAGATCGTTATAGGTGCAGCCGGCGCCGCGCATGGCGATGGCGCCAATCAGGAACAGCAGCAGGTACAAAGGTGTCGGCAGCAGCGAGAGCAGCGTATCGGTAGGGCGTGAATAGGCACTCGCGGCAAGGGCTGCCGACCACCAGCACGGCCACAGCAGCAACTGCCAGCCGATCGGCCGGTCCCACCGGGCAAGCTGCGCATAGGGCCACAGCCAGCGCGGCAGAATGCGGTAGACCCAGTGGCCGCTCGGCGCATCGGCGACGCGGCCCTGGGCAGCTTTCGATTGGATGGGTTCCATAGTGTTGGAGTGGCAGCAGTGGCGAACGCCGTCAAGCATCAAGCAGGCCTCGTTCCCGTGTGGAATTGCTTCAAACTCTCCCAAATGTCTTGACCCATCGTCCGGGGCGCAATAGCGCAGTCCTGATCGTGGAATGGCAAGGGATCTGGCATGCGTGTTTTGTTGATCGGCTCCGGCGGCCGCGAGCATGCGCTGGCCTGGAAGATCGCGGCCTCGCCGCTGCTGACGAAGCTTTACGCGGCCCCCGGCAACCCGGGCATCGGCCACGAAGCCGAACTGGTGACGTTAGACATTGCCGATCATGCGGCGGTGGCCCGGTTCTGCACGGAGAAAAACATCGACCTCGTCGTGGTAGGGCCGGAAGGGCCGCTGGTTGCCGGCATTGCCGACGACCTCCGCGCCGCGAACATTCGCGTCTTCGGCCCATCCCGGGCGGCGGCGCGGCTGGAAGGTTCGAAAGGCTTCACCAAGGACCTCTGTGCGAAATATGATATCCCGACCGCCGCCTATGGCCGCTTCGGCGACATGGCCTCGGCCAGGGCCTATGTCGAAAAGATGGGCGCGCCGATCGTCATCAAGGCCGACGGCCTCGCCGCCGGCAAGGGTGTCACCGTCGCCATGACGTTGGCCGAGGCGCTGGCCGCACTCGATGCCTGTTTCGACGGGTCCTTCGGACAGGCCGGCGCCGAGGTGGTGGTCGAGGAGTTTCTCACCGGCGAGGAGGCGAGTTTCTTTTGCCTGTGCGACGGCGCCACCGCGTTGCCGTTCGGCACCGCACAGGATCACAAGCGCCTCAGTGACGGCGACATCGGCCCGAACACCGGCGGTATGGGGGCTTATTCGCCGGCTCCGGTGATGACGCCGGAGATCATCGACCGGACCATGCGCGAGATCGTAGAGCCAACCATGCGCGGCATGGCCGAACTTGGCGCACCGTTTTCCGGCGTGCTGTTTGCCGGGCTGATGATATCAGGCGAGGGGCCGAAGCTGATCGAATACAACACCCGTTTCGGCGACCCGGAATGCCAGGTGCTGATGATGCGGCTGAAGGACGATCTCCTGGTCCTGCTCAACGCTTCTGCCGACGGCCAGCTTGCACATACCTCCGTGCGCTGGCGCGACGAGGCGGCGCTCACTGTGGTGATGGCGGCAAGGGGTTACCCCGGCACGCCGGAAAAGGGCTCGGTCATCCGCGGCCTCGAAGAGGCCGCTGGCGATGGCGTCGAGATCTTTCACGCCGGTACCGCCATCAACAGCGGCGCGCTGATCGCCAATGGCGGCCGTGTGCTCGACGTCACGGCTGTCGGCGACACGGTCGGAGAGGCGCAGAGACGAGCCTATGCCACACTCGACCAGATCGATTGGCCGCAAGGTTTTTGCCGCCGCGACATCGGCTGGCAGGCCGTCGCGCGCGAGCAGGCGCGCTGACGCCGAACGGCTTTCAGCTTTTAGCGCTGGCCATGGTCGAACTCGGTTGATGCGGTGCTGACCGGATCGCCGGCGGCGGGCGTGGCTTCAACCGCTGATGCCGAGTGCTTTTCGTTCCGCGTCCAGGCCACATATTCGGCAATCCCGCGCGGAAGGCGCAGCAACGTCTTCACAGCAGGCATTTGAAAGCTGCTGCGGAACTTGGCCCAGCGGGCGCTGAACATGGCGGTGATTTCGGTGAAGGTCGATGGTGCCACCACGGTGGCGTAGGTGATGGCATTGCCCGCAAGGCCGGCCTCGCGCGAGAGAGGCACCGGTATCGAGGCAAGGTAGTCCGGCTGCACGTCGATCAGGCCGCCGAAGGGCCATTGCGCGCGCAATGTGGCGGCATCCATCGGTGCGACATTGACGTCGATATCGTTCGGCGTGCCGGCCACCCGGTATGGACAGCGGAACCGGCCGCAATTGGCTTTTGCCGAGAACTGCCAGAGTGCGTAGCCTTGCCAGTTGCCCATCGGAAAATGCATGCCGATGTCCGGCTTGTAGCGCGCATACCAGAGCGGCAGCCGCGACAGGAGCCGGTATTTGTACTTGTTGTCGGCGATGTGCCTGGCGGTCTTGCCGTTGGTGTAGAGCACCGGAAAGCGGCCCAGCCGCCGATGCACATGGCGGACGAATTCCTCTGCATCCTCGAGCGACATCCATTTCGTGGGGTCGTCATCCTCGATGTCGAGGGCGAGCAGGTCATCCGGACCAGGTTTCGCGAAGTTGATGAAATTATTGGCCTGTCCCACGGGATTGCCGGGGCGGGCGAGATGGTAAGCGCCCCATTTCAGGCCGAGCGCCTTGGCCACCACCTTGCGCGTCTGGAACAGTTCCTGTGCCACCGCATGGCGCTTCCACAGCGCCTTGCAGAGCCGCGTCTCGGTCTCGTCGCCGAAACAGAAATAGGCTGGCGGCATCCCGTCGGACGCCTTGTTGATGAAACCGACGATCCGCTTGTCGGTCGCAAGTTCAGCCCAATCGATGGAATTGTATTCGTAGGCGTCGATCACCAGCGCCCGGTCGGCCTTCCACGGCTCGGAGAAATCCGAGGCTTGTGCCGGCCCCAACGCCATTATCATCGCGGTCGCGACGAGGAGTCCTAGGCGGCGGAGAGGGTGCGCCGGCGGCTTCAAACAGCAGATCCTTGCTGGCCAAAGCCTGATCCTGAACCGCCATGGTTAAGGGAATGCTTTCGGCGGTCCGTGGCGAATGCCGCAATTCGGCCGGTTATGGTTTTGCTGGCCATCAACGAGGGGAGAGCGGCTGGATCTGGAACAGGTCGGGCGCCGGCGCCTGCGGCAGCGTTTCCTCAGCCTCGCGTTTGCGATGATGGGCCAGCGAGCATTTCGGCGAACACAGAATGCCGCGATCCGACCAATAGGCGGAGCCGACCTCGATCTTGCCCCGATGGTGCCAAAAACCTGCCGCTCGATAGGGCAGGCCGCATTCGATGCAGCGATAGGCGTGAGGTCTGGCGAGCACGTGCGGTCCGATCCAGTATTCTTGGTCTGTCGCCGGTCGGCTTGTCCGGCTTTTTGCCGATTTTAGCCTGAACAGCTCCAAATGCAAAATCCGCGTGACAAAATTTGACGTTTACGTAAAAAGAAGGCGGGAGCGGCGACCCAAAAGCGAATGGTTTTGTGTCCGCACGGATCATAAATTTCCCTGCCGGACAGAGGAGGAGCGAGCGGCATGTATCGGGCACCGGTCGAGGAGATCGCCTTCACGCTGAAGTATGTGGCCGGCCTGAAGCCGGCGCTCGCCGCCGGCTCCTTTGGCGAGCTTGGCGAAGACCTCGTCGACGCCATTCTGGCGGAAGCCGGCCGCTTCGCCACAGAGGAGGTCGCGCCGCTCTACAAGATCGGCGATGAACTAGGCGCGGTGCTGAGCGGCGCTGCCGTCACCATGCCGCCCGGCTGGAAGGCGCTCTACCGCCGCTGGATCGACGGCGGCTGGAACGCGCTGTCGGCACCGGAGGAATTCGGCGGCCAGGCGCTGCCGACCATGCTGGGCGTCGCTGCGCTCGAAATGTGGAACTCCGCCGCCATGGCCTTCGGCATCGGCCCGACGCTGACCATGGGCGCGGTCGAAGCGCTCGACAAGCACGCCTCACCGGCGCTGAAGGCCAAATACTTGAAAAAGCTCGTCTCCGGCCAATGGATGGGCACGATGAACCTGACCGAGCCGCAGGCGGGCTCGGACCTGAATGCGTTGCGCGCCCGCGCCGAGCCGGCCGGCGACGGCACCTACCGCATCTTCGGGCAAAAAATCTTCATCACCTATGGCGAGCACGATTTCACCGACAACATCGTCCACCTGGTGCTGGCGCGGCTGCCGGATGCGCCGGCCGGCACACGTGGCCTTTCGTTGTTCCTGGTGCCGAAATTCCTTGTCGGCGAGGATGGCGCGCTGGGCGCACGCAACGATGTCTTCTGCTCCGGGCTGGAGCACAAATTGGGCATCCACGCCTCGCCGACCTGTACCATGATCTATGGCGATGGTTTCGACGGGATGGCGCCTGGTGCGATCGGCTGGCTGATCGGCGAGGAAAACAAGGGCCTCGCCTGCATGTTCACCATGATGAACAATGCGCGGCTTGCCGTCGGCATGCAGGGCGTGGCGGTCGCCGAAACGGCCACGCAGAAGGCGCTCGCCTATGCCAATGACCGCCGGCAAGGTAAGGCCGCGAGCTATGATGGCAACGGCATGGCGCCGATCGTCCATCACCCGGACGTGCAGCGCAACCTCCTGACCATGAAGGCGCTGACCCAGATTGCACGCGCCATCAGCTATTCCTGCGCGCATGCCATTGACTACGCGCGCGTATCCGTCGGCGATGAAGCCATCCATTGGCAGGAACGTGCCAATCTGTTGACGCCATTGGCCAAGGCCTTTTCCACCGATGTCGGCGTCGAAGTCGCCTCGCTCGGGCTGCAGGTTCATGGCGGTATGGGATACATCGAGGAGACGGGTGCGGCAGCACTTTATCGCGACGCGCGCATCGCGCCGATCTACGAAGGCACCAACGGCATCCAGGCGATCGACCTAGTGGCGCGTAAGCTGCCGTTGGGCGGTGGCGAGCATGTGCATGGTTACATCGCCGAACTAAAAGCGGTCGCCGATGAAGTGCGGACCTCAAATCCCAGGGGTTTTGGCCGCACCGCCGATGCTCTCGACCAGGCGCTCGACGACGTCGGCCACGCGACGCGTTTCCTGCAAGGGCTGCTTGCCGACGGGCGCTCGGACGAGGCGCTGGCCGGTGCTACGTCGTATCTGCGGCTGATCTCGCTTGCGGCGGGCGGCGCCTATCTGGCACGCGGCGCGCTTGCCGACCAAAGCCGCGTCGCCCTTTGCCGTTTCTTCGCCGAAAACCTGCTTCGCGAGGCGGGCGCGCTGAAGGAGCGCGTCATCGGCGGCGCCGAAAGCCTTGCCGCTGCGGGCAAGACACTGATTTCTGCCTGACATCCATAAGGTTGCCGTTTCACGAAAAGGCTGACGTTCACAAAGGATCACCCGTGACAGACCACATCCTCGTCGAGCGCCAGGGCGCCATCCAGATCATCCGCATGAACCGTCCGGACAAGAAGAACGCGCTGACGCGCGCCATGTATGCGAAAATGTCGGCGGCGCTTGCCGAGGGCGACGCCGATCCGGCGATCCGCGTCCATGTCTTCTTCGGTGTTTCAGGCGCCTTCTCGTCCGGCAACGACCTTGCCGATTTTATGGTCGTCGCCACCGGCGGCGAGGGCGGCACCGAGGTCTGGGATTTCCTGATGGCACTGGCCAGGACGGAAAAGCCCATGGTTTCCGGCGTCGATGGCATCGCGGTCGGCATCGGCACCACGCTCAACCTGCATTGCGACCTGACCTTCGCCACGCCGCGCACACTATTCCGCACGCCCTTCGTCGATCTCGGCTTGGTCCCCGAGGCGGGGTCGAGCCTGCTTGCGCCGCAGATTCTCGGCCGGCAAGGCGCCTTCGCGCTGCTTGGCCTCGGTGAAGGTTTTTCTGCCGAGCGGGCGAAAGCTGCCGGGCTGATCTACGCGGTGGTCGAGGATAACGAGCTCGAAGCCTCCGTCCTGGCAGCGGCCAGTCAAATCGCGGCCAAGCCGCCGCAAGCGCTGAAGATCGCGCGTGACCTGATGCGCGGCTCGCGTGAAGACCTTGTTGCCCGTATTGGCCAGGAAAGCGAGCATTTCCGCGAGCGGCTCAAGTCCGAGGAGGCCCGCGCGGCCTTGATGGCCTTCATGACCAGGAAGAAATAACCTAGCGTTCTGCGATCGAAACTCTTCAATCCGATAATGGGCATTTTCATCCCGATCGTTTCCCGAAGAAGTTGATGCGCCTGAATGTTAGGGATAAAGCCTTGTCTTGTCCCAGCCGCCCTCCGCGTTGCGGGAAAAGACGAGGCGGTCGTGCAGCCGGAAAGGCCGATCGTGCCAGAACTCGATCGTCTGCGGCACGATACGGAAGCCCGACCAGTGTTTCGGCCGTGGGATCTCGCCGATCGCATGGCGCGCCGTGTATTCGGCAACGGCTTTTTCCAGTGCGAAGCGGCTCTCCAGCGGCCGCGATTGTTTCGAGGCCCAAGCGCCGATGCGGCTGCCTCGCGGACGCGTCGCGTAATAGGCGTCCGCTTCCGCCTCGGTAACGATCTCCACCGGCCCGCGTGCGCGCACCTGCCGCCGCAGCGATTTCCAGTGAAAGCACATCGCCGCCTTCATGCTGCCAAGAATCTCGCGGCCTTTGGCGCTCTCGAAATTCGTATAGAAGACAAATCCGCTTTCATCGAACCCCTTGAGCAGCACCATCCGCACATTCGGCATGCCCTCGGCATCGACGGTCGCCAGCGCCACGCCGTTGGGATCGTTGATCTCACTTTTCGTTGCGTCGTCGAGCCATGCGGCAAACAGGCGGAATGGCTCGGCAGCCTCGGTAAAGTCACCGCTTGTTAACTCAGTTTCGCTCATAGTTTTTCCAAATTCTATTGCCGGCCGGGGAGATTGCCGATTGTCGCGCATCGCGCAACCTTTTGACAGCAGGCAATGGAGCCTTATTGCTTCGGCCAGCGCCCAGGCTGCGGTCAAGGTCGCGATCGTGCTGGTCGCCTTGCCGCTTGCGGCCTGCGGTGCCGGCGGCTTCAGTTTGGAGCAGGCGGAGGTCGACCGTACGATCCTGACCAGCAGCACGCCTGCTGCTGCCTCGCCGATCGATCAGGATCGCGCCTCGGACCAGGCGACGATCCGCAACGCGGTGTCTTCCGCCGATATCCAGGAACTTGGCGGGCAGGCCGTTCCCTGGGCGAATTCCGATACCGGTTCGCGCGGCTCGATCACCGAACTGGCGGAGTCCAGAGACAACGGCCAGCTTTGCCGCCGCTTCACCGCGTCGCGCGAAAGCTTCGACGGCGTAGCCCTGTTCAAGGGCGAGGTGTGCCTGGCCGGCGCCGGCGCCTGGCGGATGCAGGACTTCAAAGCGCTCTGATTTTCCACCATCATATGACCGCGCGCCACTGGAATTTCTTCCTATGCGAGCGCATATAGATGGCAATCGTGGACTCACTCCTTCTCCAGGGCAGGAAGCATGCGCGACCCCTATGAGGTGCTGGGCGTTGCCAAGAACGCATCGGCCAAGGACATAAAATCGGCATACCGCAAACTCGCCAAGGAGTATCATCCGGACCAGAATCCGGATCCCAAGGCGAAGGAGCGGTTTGCCGCAGCCAACCAGGCTTACGAAATCGTCGGCGACGAGAAGAACCGTGCGGCTTTCGATCGCGGCGAGATTGACGCCGAGGGCAAGCCGCGCTTTCAAGGTTTCGAGGGTGCCGCCGGCGGCGCCGATCCGTTCGCAGGTTTTCGCCGGCAGCAAGGGCCGGGCGGCTCACGTTTCGAGTTTCGCTCAAGCCGTCCGGGCGGCGATCCGTTCGACGGCAACAGCGACATCTTCAGCCAGATATTCGGCGAGACCTTCTCTCGCGGTGCCGGCATGGGCGCCGGCCGGCAGGCGCCGTCCGGCGCCGACCTGAACGTGACGCTCGACATCACCATCGAGGAAGCGGCGACTGCGGAGAAGGTAACGGCGATGTTCCCCGACGGACGCAAGGTCGCCGTCAAGCTGCCAGCCTATGTCGAGGACGGCCAGACCATCCGGCTGAAAGGCCAGGGCGAGCAAGGGCCGGGCCAGCCGGGCGACGCGCTGGTCAAGATCCGCTTCCGGCGGCACCCGCGCTATCGTGTCGAAGGCCGCGACCTCCACGCCGACCTGCCGGTTGCACTGGCGGATGCCGTGTTGGGAGCCAAGGTGGCGGTCGAAACGCCGACCGGCAAGGTTGCGGTCAATGTTCCCCCCTGGTCGAGCTCGGACAAGGTCCTGCGGCTGAAGGGCAGGGGCTTGCCGGAAAAAGTTGGCGGACACGGTGATCTCTACGCGCATGTGCGGCTGATGCTTCCCGAAGGGGGCGACAGCGATCTCGAAGCGCTGATGCGCAACCGGAAACGCTAGCGCATGACCCCCTAAAATCGATGCGCAAGGTTAGGTGCTACAGCGTCCTTTGTGCGTCCAAAGGGACGCGCGGCGCTGTGGGGCGATGCTTTTGTCCCTGAACTGTCCGTGTTGAACGCTTGAAGGGGCTCTGTGCCTGTGCGATAGCCACTCCACAAAGCAGAAGATATTGCGGAGAGCGCTCACATGGCGGGTGGACAAGGCATTATGGCCGGCAAGCGCGGGCTTGTCCTTGGCGTCGCGAACAATCGGTCGATCGCCTATGGCATAGCCAAGGCTTGCGTCGACCACGGCGCCGAGATTGCGCTGACCTATCAGGGTGAGGCGTTCAAGAAGCGCGTCGAGCCGCTGGCGGCGGAACTCAACGCCCATGTCGCCGGCCATTGCGATGTGACCGATCCGGCAACGCTGGGTGCGGTGTTCGACGACATCGCCAAGCATTGGGGCAAGCTCGATTTCCTCGTCCACGCCATCGCCTTTTCCGACAAGGACGAACTGACAGGCCGCTATGTCGAGACGACGCGCGACAATTTCCTGCGCACCATGGACATTTCGGTGTATTCCTTCACCACCATCGCCAAGCGCGCCGAGGCGCTGATGAGCGAGGGCGGCTCGCTGCTGACGCTGACCTATTATGGCGCGGAAAAGGTGATGCCGCACTACAACGTAATGGGCGTCGCCAAGGCGGCGCTCGAAGCCAGCGTGCGCTATCTGGCCGTGGACCTTGGCGCCAGGAAGATCCGCGTCAACGCCATCTCGGCCGGGCCGATCAAGACGCTCGCGGCCTCCGGCATCGGCGATTTCCGCTACATCCTGAAGTGGAACGAATACAATTCGCCGCTGAAGCAGACGGTCACTCAGGAGGAAGTCGGCGATTCAGCCGTCTATTTCCTGTCCAACCTTTCACGCGGCGTCACCGGCGAGATCCACCATGTCGATTCCGGTTACCATGTCGTCGGCATGAAGGCCGTCGACGCACCCGACATTTCGACCGTCAAGGACTAGTTCCTTCCACGAACACCAATCCTGCCTGTCTGCTCCCGATCTCTTCCGGAAGACCTGATGTATCCGCTCGTCTACATCGCACGCCACGGCCAGACGAAGTGGAACGCCGAGTCGCGGTTGCAGGGGCAGGCCGACACCGATCTCAATGCGCTCGGCCGCGAGCAGGCTAGCCGCAACGGGCGCCGGCTGGCCGAATTTGTCCATAACCCCCAGGATTTCGACTTTGTCACCAGCCCGATGCGGCGCACGCGCGAGACCATGGAGCGCCTGCGCGCGGCGATGAAGCTCGATCCGCATGCCTATCGTACCGATCCTCGCCTTGTCGAAATGAGTTTCGGCGACTGGCAGGGTTTCACCTTTCCCGAACTCGAGGCCCGGCATTTGGGCTCAGCCAGGGAGAGGCGCTTCGATAAATGGAATTTCCTGCCGCCCGGCGAGGGCGCCGAAAGCTATCAAATGCTGCTCGAACGGATAAAGCCGTGGTTCGACGCGCTGGACCGCCAGACGGTCTGCGTGACCCATGGCGGCGTCGTGCGCGCCCTGTTCCGCATGGTGCTGGGAATGCCCGAGAAAGAAGCCGCAACCCTGAATGTGCCGCAGGATCGCTTGCTCAGGCTAGAGGGACGACGCCTGGAGTGGCTCTAAGGGTCGAAACCCACTCACTCTGAACGACCGTGTTCAGCCCTCTCGCCGTCGCTTCACACCGGCCGGCAAAGCCGTCCGACATGCTGACATTGAGGACACCTGCCGATCTTGAGGCCGTGGCGACGATCATCGCGGCCCCCGATCCGGTCGAGGGCGGCGAACAAGCTCTGGCTCGATGGAGCTCCGGCATGAGTCAGGCCGTATCTAGCCGGAACTCTTCACCGGCCATTTCGACGATGGAGCCGCCCATTGCCGAGCAGGCGTGGTGCGTCGCTGCCCGACAGAGTGTGTCGTGAACGAAGGCCTGAAGTCGGCTGAATGAGTTTTGACTAAGACCGTGATCCCGAACCGGGGGTTCGGACAAGATGGTAGGTCACACGACCTTCATCCCGGCTTTCGGGACAGGTCAGCCGGAAAGGCGCTATTCGGTTGAATCCGGCAATTGCATGTCGGTGATGACGTTCTCGCCGTTTGTCTCGTCGTAGGCGATCACGATATCCATGCCGGGTTTCAGCGCTTCGAGATCGGTTTCGGCGTTCAGCTTGTAGGATTTGCCGTCGTCGAGTGTCAGCGTCAACGTGTCCTTATCGATCTCTTTGATCAGACCTTCGGTTTGGCCGGCGAAGGCGGCGGTGGAAATCAGCAACATGGCGGCAACGGCGCCGAGTAGGATACGCATCATCGTCCTCTTATCATTGCGCCGGCACGGTGGCGGCGGGTGTTCAACAGACGGATCGAAGGAAGCAGAAACCAACCGAATGTGTCAAAACTAAATCCGCCAGATCACAGTTTGACCGCTGCCGAAAACGCCAATAGAACGCAGGCTACAGCGCCGCGCGCCCCGTTGGACGCGCGCAGGACGCTGAAGCACTTTGATTTTGCGCATGACCCCGAAAATCGCTCCGATTTTCGCGGTCATGCGCTAAGCCGGCTCCGATGCCGGCAGGGCTGGTTTTCATGTCTCACAATACGTTTGGCCACCTTTTCCGCGTCACCACCTGGGGCGAAAGCCATGGCGCAGCGCTCGGCTGCGTGGTCGACGGCTGTCCGCCCGGCATCCGCTTCACGCGCGCGGAGGTCCAGGCCGACCTCGACAAGCGCCGTCCGGGTCAATCGCGTTTTGTGACGCAGCGTCGCGAACCCGACGAGGTCAAGATCCTGTCCGGCTTCATCCTGGATGAGGACGGTGAGACCATGATCACCACCGGCACGCCGGTGTCGATGCTGATCGAGAATGTCGACCAGCGCTCCAAGGACTATGGCGAGATCGCCCGCCAGTACCGGCCTGGTCATGCCGATTACACCTACGATGCCAAATACGGCCTGCGAGATCATCGCGGTGGCGGCCGGTCTTCGGCCCGTGAGACGGCGGCGCGAGTGGCGGCCGGAGCCTTGGCCCGCAAGATCGTGCCCGGTATGGTCGTGCGCGGTGCGCTGGTCTCGATGGGAGAGAAATCGATCGACCGCGCCAACTGGAACTGGAATTTCGTTGGCGACGCCGAAAATCCGTTCTTCACGCCCGACCCGGCATCGGTCGCCACCTTCACCGCGTATCTTGACGGCATCCGCAAGGCGGGTTCCTCGGTCGGCGCGGTGATCGAGATCGTCGCCGATGGCGTTCCGGCAGGCCTCGGCGCGCCGATCTACGCCAAGCTCGACCAGGACATTGCCTCGGGCCTGATGTCGATCAATGCCGTCAAGGGTGTCGAGATCGGCAACGGCTTCGAGGCCGCCCGCATTACCGGCGAAGAGAATGCCGACGAGATTCGCGTGGGCAATGACGGCAAGCCGGTCTTCCTCTCCAATAATGCGGGCGGCATCCTCGGCGGCATCTCGACCGGCCAGGCGATCGTCGCGCGCTTTGCCGTCAAGCCGACCTCGTCGATCCTGACCCCGCGAAAGTCAATCGACAAGGACGGCAACGACGTCGAGATCATGACCAAGGGCCGGCACGATCCGTGTGTCGGTATCCGCGCGGTACCGATCGGCGAGGCGATGGTTGCCTGCGCGATTGCCGATCACTATCTGCGTCATCGAGGACAAACGGGAAGGCAGTAGGGGAGTAAGGCAGTAGGGGAGTATGTTATGAAGCTCCCGCGACAGAAATTTTCCTTTTCCCTACTCCCTTACTGCCCTATTCCCCTACTCCCCTGCGAGTGAAACGAGCACTTATGCCTTACGACCAGAAGAAGATCGTAGAAGCCCTGCGTGCGTTCGAACGCGGCGAAATCGTCGTTGTCATGGACGATGACGGGCGCGAGAACGAGGGTGACCTGATCATCGCCGCCGTCCATTGCACGCCGGAGAAGATGGCGTTCATCGTCCGCAACACCTCCGGCATCGTCTGCACGCCGATGCCGCGCGAGGAAGCCAAGCGCCTGAATCTTTCGCCGATGGTCGCCGACAATGACTCGGCCCACACCACCGCCTTCACCGTCAGCGTCGATTTCAAGCACGGCACGACGACGGGCATTTCGGCCGACGACCGCACATTGACCGTGCGCAATCTTGCCAATGGCAATGTCGGCGCGTCTGATTTCGTCCGCCCCGGCCACATCTTTCCGCTGATTGCGCGCGAAGGCGGCGTGCTGATGCGTTCGGGCCATACCGAAGCCGCGGTCGATTTGTGCAAGCTTGCCGGCCTGCCGCCGGTCGGCGTGATTTCCGAGCTGGTCAATGATGACGGCACCGTGATGCGTGGCCCCCAGGTGCAGGCCTTCGCCGAAAAGAACGGTTTGAAGCAGATTTCGGTCGCCGACCTCATTGCCTACCGCCAGCGCAAGGAAACGCTGGTCGAGCGTGTTGC
This sequence comes from Mesorhizobium wenxiniae, assembly GCF_002284535.1. Classification (GTDB taxonomy): domain Bacteria; phylum Pseudomonadota; class Alphaproteobacteria; order Rhizobiales; family Rhizobiaceae; genus Mesorhizobium; species Mesorhizobium wenxiniae. The sequence goes on from NZ_NPKH01000016.1 coordinate 209,302, forward strand.
CTGTTCTGCCATCGACACGCCTGGCGGCAAGGCGCAGGTCTTTACCTACACGCTGCCGTGGGATTCTATGCACCATGTGGCGATCGTCTTCGGCGACATCCGCGACGGCGAGGAAGTGCCGGTGAGGCTGCATTCCGAGGACGTTGTGACGGACGTCTTCGGTACCAGCCACAGGCTGGACGGCATCATGAAATCGATGGGCGAGCGCCGGCGCGGCGTCATTGTCTATCTGCGCGAAGGCTCCGTCGGCGTCGCCCATCAGGAGCGCAACCGGCCAGCTGCCGGCGACCGCGAGGACCATGAAGAGGCGCGCCGGCGCGAAAGCGAATGGCGCGAGATCGGCCTTGGCGCGCAAATCCTCAAAGACCTAGGCATTTCGTCGATCAACCTGATCGCCTCGCGCGAACGCCACTATGTCGGCCTCGAAGGTTTTGGCATCCACATCGCCAACACCGAGATTCTTTAGCCTGGCCTAGCGGCGCTCGCATGCGTCCGGCCCTGCTCAGGACCGGACGCATAAGAGCCTATTCGGCAGGAACCGCGGCTGCGTCGCATGCGGAGGTGTCGCAATCCGCCGTGGCAAGGCTGCGCATGCCGAGCAGCACGATGACCAGTGCGATTGCGCCCGCCGCCACCGACACCAGGAACCCGCTCTGTGCGCCGAAGGCGTCCACCACCCATCCGGCGGCGAAGGAGCCGAGCGCCATGCCGATGCCTATGCCGGTCATGACCCAGGTGACGCCCTCGGTCAGCATCGCCTCCGGCACGCGCCGCTCGATCAGGCCGAATGCCGTGATGAAGGTCGGCGAGATCGCCACACCGCTAACGAAGACGGCCAGCGCCAGAAGAGGCACCGTGTCGGCGACGAGCAGCGGCAGCGTGGTGAGCGCGATGATGGCGATCGCGATGGCAAGCTGAATTTGCAGCGGTGTTTTCAGGTTCAGGGCGCCGATGATGATGCCGACGACGAACGATCCGAGGGCGTAGACGCCGATGACGAGGCTGGCGGCGCCCGGCTGGCCGAGCTCTTTGGTGATTGCCACGGTGCTCACCTCCGTGGTTGCGAAGGTCGCGCCAATGAAGATCAGGGCCAAAGTGATGATTTGGACCGGCCGCAGGCGGATTGCCGAGCCGCGCGAGCCCTGGTCGACCGGTCGCACTCGCGGCTCGGTCGAGCGCTGCAGGATGAATGCTGTCGAGCCGAAGGCGAGGAACAACGTGCTCGCCAACATCCCCGCTTCCGGGAAAAGGGCCACGCTCAGGCCCACCGATAGCGATGCCCCGGCGATGTAGACCAGCTCGTCGGCCGCCGACTCGAAGGCGAACGCGGTGTTCATCTCGGGGCGATCCCGGAAGAGCTCTGTCCAGCGCGCGCGGACCATTGCGGGGATGCTGGGCATTGCGGCGGCCAGCAGCGCTGACACGAACAGTGTCCATATCGGCCAGTCCTGATTGGCCGCCGCAACCAGCACCACGAAAGCGAGCACGGAAATCACAGTGGTGGGCACCACAATCCGCGCCTGGCCGAGGCGGTCCACCAGCCGCGATATCTGCGGCGCGACGAAAGCATTGGCCAGCGCATATGTCGCTGAGACTGCGCCGGCCAGCCAGTACTCGCCGTGCGTCTGCGACAGCATCGCGACGATCCCGATCGGAGCCATGGCCATCGGCATCCGGGCAACGAAGCCGGCTGCGGCGAAGCCCTTGGCCCCCCTTGCCTTGAAGATTTCGCGATAGGGATTGGGCATGAGAACACTCCTGGATTCTTGAGGTCGAGCCACTTATATACGTGGCGTATGCAAGTCAGATAATGACATACGACGCGTATGTCAATTAATATACGAGACGTATGTGAAGGAATGAGCGAATGGGGCACAAACCACGCAAGGAGATGATCGCCGAGACCCGCGCCAAATTGGTCGCGGCCGCGCGCCATGCCTTTGGCACTGTCGGCTATGCCGAAGCGTCGATGGACGACTTCACCGCATCGGCCGGGCTGACGCGTGGCGCGCTTTATCATCACTTCGGCGACAAGAAGGGCCTTCTCCAAGCGGTCATCGCCGAGATCGACGCGGAAATGTTGGCCCGGCTGAAGATCGTTTCGGCCAGGGCGGACACTCTCTGGCAGGGCTTTGTCGACGAATGCACCGCGTATATCGAGATGGCGCTGGAGCCGGAGATCCAGCGTATTGTCCTTCGCGATGGACCGGCGGTGCTCGGCGATCCTTCGCAATGGCCGAGCCAGAATGAGTGCATCCGCTCGATGAGCGAGAACCTTCAAAAGCTGAGGGACGAGGGAACCATCGTTGCTGTTGATCCCGAAGCCGCAGCAAGGTTGATCAGCGGCGCCTCGCTACATGCCGCGCAGTGGATCGCAAATTCGGAGGATCCCGAAGCGACGTCGAAAAAGGCGGTGCAGGCATTCAACGTGCTTTTGGAGGGGCTGCTCAAGCAAAGCCGCAGGATTGGCCGTCCGCAAGCACCGGCTGAGATTGACAAATCGCTGGCCTGAGTCTGTTTCAAGACCTTCGAAGCCAAGACGCGCGGCAATGGCTCGCGCTAAACCCAACCAGCACCCCAACATCTAAACCCTGTTGAACGTCTTGCGTTTGGTGGTGCCAGAACATGGTCAAAGCCGCCGGGCGCGCCTATATCGGGGGCATGGTCACAAGGCTTTATACCCACCCGGTCTTTCTCGAACACATAACGCCGCCCGGTCATCCGGAGCGGCCGGACCGCCTGCGCGCCATCGAACGCGCGCTCGACGACGAGGCCTTTGCGGCTCTTGATCGTGCCGAGGCGCCGGAAGGCGACGAGGCCACCATCCTCTACGCACATCCGCAGGAATTCGTCGAGCGGGTCCGCGCTACGATACCGGACACCGGTATCGCTCGCGTCGACGCCGACACCACCGCCAGCCCGAAAAGCTGGCAGGCGGCTGTGACGGCGATCGGTGCCGCCAACGCGGCCGTCGACGATGTTTTTCGGGGCAACGCCACCAATGTCTTCGTCGCCGCCCGGCCGCCCGGCCATCATGCCGAAAAGACGACGTCCATGGGCTTCTGCCTGTTCAACACCGCGGCGATCGCGGCGCGCCACGCGCAAAGGCAGCACCAGGCCGAGCGCGTCGCCATCGTCGACTGGGACGTCCACCACGGCAATGGCACACAGGATATTTTCTGGGACGATCCGTCGGTGCTCTACTGCTCGACGCACCAGATGCCGCTTTACCCAGGGACCGGGGCCGTGAGCGAAACCGGCGCCGGCAACATCGTCAACGCGCCGCTGGCGCCGCAAACCGGCAGCGAGGTTTTCCGCGACGCTTTCCTGTCGCGCATCTTGCCGGCGCTCGACAGTTTCGCGCCCGACCTCATCATAATTTCCGCCGGCTTCGATGCGCACCACCGCGATCCGCTGGCCGAGATCAACCTGACCGAGGGCGATTTCGACTGGGCAACCGGCCAGTTGATGCAGCGCGCCGGTCGCCACAGCGACAACCGGCTCGTCAGCCTGCTCGAGGGCGGCTACGATCTGCAGGGATTGGCATTTTCGGTCGCCGCCCATGTCGGACGACTGATGAAAGGATAGACGATGGCTGGTGAGACCAACGAAGACGTTAAGGCAATGAGCTTCGAGCAGGCGCTCGACGCGCTGGAGAAAATCGTCGATGATCTGGAGCGCGGTGACGTGCCGCTCGACCAGTCGATCCGCATCTATGAGCGCGGCGAGGCACTGAAGGTCCATTGCGATCGGCTGCTCAAGGCGGCCGAGGACAAGGTCGAAAAGATCAGGCTTTCGCGCGACGGTAAGCCGGTGGGGACAGAGCCGCTGGACGCGGAGTAAAGCGCGGTCTCGAACGACAATTTCGCCTCGCGGCTTTTGGATATGATCATGATTGAGGATAAAACTCATCCCGTTTGAAAACGGCTCCAGGACGAGAGGAGATCGCGAACGATGTGCAGAAACATCAAGACCCTGTTCAATTTCGATCCGCCGGCAACCAATGACGAGGTCCGCGATGCCGCACTCCAGTTTGTTCGCAAGCTGAGCGGAACGACGCGGCCGTCGAAACAGAACCAGCATGCGTTCGACCACGCCGTCGAGGCCATAGCCGCGTCGGCGCGCGAATTGCTAGACAGCCTCGAGACGACACAGCATCCGCGCAATCGCGAAGAGGTGGCGGCCAAGGCGAAAGCCAAGTCTGCACTCCGCTTCGCCTGAGGAAGACCGCATGAGCTTCTTCCCCGGAAACGACCCTCTGCCCGGTGACGCCTTCGCCAGCGACCAGATCGAACTGATGGTCATTCCGAACGCCAAGGATATTGGCGGCTTTCAGGTTCGCCGTGCCTTGCCAACCGCCAGGCGCCGGCTGGTAGGCCCCTTCATCTTCTTCGATCGCATGGGCCCGGCGATTTTGCGGGCCGGCCAGGCGCTCGATGTCCGTCCGCATCCGCATATCGGCCTGTCGACGGTCACTTACCTGTTTGACGGCAAGGTCAGGCATCGCGATTCGCTCGGCACCGAAATGGTAATCCAGCCCGGTGACGTGAATTTGATGACCGCCGGCCGCGGTATCGTCCATTCCGAGCGTACGCCACAGGAGCTGCGCGGCGCACCGATGTCGGTGTCCGGCCTGCAGACATGGCTGGCGCTGCCCGACGACAAGGAAGAGGTCGATCCGATCTTCGAGAATACGGCGGCCATGCGTCTGCCCGAGATCGACGCCGAAGGCGTCAGCGGGCGCGTCGTCATCGGTGCGTTTTCCGGGCTGCGGTCTCCGGTCGCGACTGCTTCGGACACGCTCTATGCTGACCTCAGCCTGGCGCCCGGTGCCAGCGTGAAAATCCCTGCCGATGCCGAGGAGCGCGCCATCTATACGTTGGAAGGCGAGGTTTCGATCTCCGGCGACCGCTTTCCGGCAGAGCGGCTGCTGGTGTTCCGGCCCGGCGACGAGATCGTCGTGTCCTCGGAAGGTGGAGCGCATTTCATGCTGTTCGGCGGCGCCTCGCTCGGCTCCAAGCGCTACATCTGGTGGAATTTCGTGTCATCGTCGAAGGAACGCATCGAACAAGCGAAAGAAGAGTGGAAGACAGGCCGCTTCGATATCGTTCCTGGCGATGAAGAAGAGTTCGTTCCGCTGCCGGACAATTAGAGCGCCGCGCGTCCTTTTGGACGCGTAAAGGAAACCCTAACACTTTGAATCTACGCCGCGTCACTCGCACGCATTTACATTCGCCGGCCAGCGGCCTATTTCGCACGTGGATAAAAGCAGGCCCTAGCACCAGTGAACGCAAAGCTCCATACGCCACTTCTCGACAAGGTCCGCATCCCGGCCGACCTCAGGACGCTTGACGCAGGTGATCTGCCGCAGTTGGCGTCGGAGCTTCGCACCGAGTTGATCGACGCCGTCTCCCACACCGGCGGACATCTCGGTGCTGGCCTTGGCGTGGTCGAACTGACGGTGGCATTGCACTATGTCTTCAACACGCCAGACGACCGGCTGATCTGGGACGTCGGCCACCAGGCCTATCCGCACAAGATCCTGACCGGCCGCCGCGACCGCATCCGCACGCTGCGGCAAGAGGGCGGCCTGTCCGGTTTCACCCAGCGCGCCGAGAGCGAATACGATCCGTTCGGCGCCGCCCACTCCTCGACCTCTATTTCCGCCGGCCTCGGCATGGCAATGGCACGCGATCTCTCCGGTGGCCGCAACAATGTCATTGCCGTTATCGGCGACGGCGCCATGTCGGCCGGCATGGCATATGAGGCGATGAACAATGCTGGCGCGCTCGATGCCCGTCTGATCGTCATCCTCAACGACAACGACATGTCGATCGCTCCGCCGACCGGCGCAATGAGCGCCTATCTGGCCCGCCTTGCGTCGGGCAAGGCCTATCTGGGCTTGCGCGATTTCGGCAAGAAGCTGACGTCCTATCTCGGCGAACGCGCAGATCGCGCCATCAAGCGGGCGGTCGAGCATGCGCGCGGCTACGTCACCGGCGGCACGCTGTTCGAGGAAATGGGTTTCTATCACATCGGCCCGATCGACGGTCATAATCTCGAGCACCTGATCCCGGTGCTGAAGAACGTCCGCGACAATGCCGACGGCCCGGTGCTGATCCATGTCGTAACCCAGAAGGGCAAGGGCTATGGACCGGCCGAGGCGGCCGCCGACAAATATCACGGCGTCAACAAATTTGACGTCATCACCGGCGCGCAGGCCAAGGCGCCGGCCAACGCGCCGAGCTACACGAAGGTCTTTGCCGAAAGCCTGATCCAGGAAGGCCGCGAAGATGATCGCATCGTCGCCATCACCGCCGCCATGCCGAACGGCACCGGCCTCGACCTCTTCGGCGAGGCGTTCCCGTCGAGGACCTTCGATGTGGGTATCGCCGAGCAACATGCCGTGACTTTTGCCGCCGGCCTTGCCACGGAAGGCTTCAAACCTTTCGCTGCGATCTATTCGACCTTCCTGCAGCGCGCCTACGACCAGGTCGTTCATGACGTAGCGATCCAAAAACTGCCGGTGCGCTTTCCGATCGATCGCGCCGGCTTCGTCGGTGCCGATGGGGCGACCCATTGCGGCGCCTTCGATACGACTTTCTTGGCGACGCTGCCCGGTTTCGTCGTCATGGCCGCGGCGGACGAGGCGGAACTGCGCCACATGGTGCGCACGGCGGCAAGCTATGATGAAGGCCCCATTGCCTTCCGCTACCCGCGCGGCAACGGTGTCGGCGTCGACCTGCCGGAGCGTGGCTCGGTTCTCGAAATCGGCAAGGGCCGTATCGTCAGGGAGGGCACCAAGGTTGCGCTGCTTTCCTTCGGCACGCGGTTGCAGGATTGCCTGGCTGCGGCCGAGGAGCTCGGCGCGGCAGGGCTTTCCACCACGGTTGCCGATGCTCGTTTCGCCAAGCCGCTCGACGAGGACCTGATCAGGAGGCTGGCGCGCTCGCACGAGGTGCTGGTGACGGTGGAAGAGGGCGCGGTCGGCGGCTTCGCCAGCCATGTGCTGCAATTCCTGGCCCATGAAGGGCTGCTGGAAAACGGCCTGAAGGTACGCCCGCTTGTGTTGCCGGACGCATTCACAGATCACGCCAAGCCCGAAAAGATGTACGCCGACGCCGGGCTGGACGCTGCAGGCATCGTGCGCACCGTCTTCGTGGCGCTAGGACGCACCGCCAGCGCGCAAAGCGCCTGAATCAAAGTCTCAACGGCTTGAATCAGCTTCCCGACGCGCGGTCGTAACTGACTATTTGTGTTGTTATTTGGCATTCGCCTACGGTGTCTCTGGTCTCGCGGCCAATCTTCTCAGAAGCAGAGTGAAATCCTGACGCTTGCTACCATGTGTGAAGGGCAGAAATGGGTGGTTTCGTGCCGTTCGATGGTCGACTGGAAATGAGCAACCAGCGCCAGAAACGGACATTAGCGAAAGCGATTCCAGGGCAGCTTTCGAAGAGCGGACATTCGACATCCTCACATCAATTCATCAGCTTCGGCTCCGGGAATACCCACGTGCGATCTAAAATTTGCGTGCGCGGGTGATAGAAGCGGACCCAGTAACTCCAGCCTGGTGTAATCGAAATACAGTTGGCAATCTTTCCGTCGCAGCCAACGAACTGGATATCGACCGATCCGTCCGCCCCGGGCGAGGCCCAAGTCCGCGCGGGAGCAAGCGAGAGGACACGAGTCCGACCGTGCTGCCGGAGGTTCCTCGTTAGCTCGGGAATGCCTGTTGTGCTATCGTCCTAAAGTCTCTCGGGCCGCCGAGGGTCTCGCATGATCTTCCTTTCGAGGGAGAGAGCATCTGTGACGGAATTTGAAACGAAACTGCAGTCGGCCCCCAAGCTTGCCGCGAAAGGCAGGGTCTCGCGTCGTGACTTTGTTCAGCTGGCCCTCGCCGCCGGCCTTACCGCCACGGCCGCCAATGCGATGTTCGTCCAGACGGTGCGCGCCGAGCCCAAGAAGGGCGGCACCTTGAAGATCGGCATCGGCGATGCCGCCACCACCGATTCACTGGACCCGGGTAGTGCCTACGGCAACCCGTTCACCAACACCGCGCTATATGGAACCTTGTCGAACAGCCTGGCCGAGATCGATTCCAAGGGCAACGTGGTCCCCGACCTTGCCGAGAGCTTTGAGCCGTCGGACGGCGCAAGGAAGTGGGTGTTCAAACTGAGGAAAGGCGCCACGTTTCATAATGGTAAGACGGTCACCGCCGACGATGTCTTGGCCTCCATCAGGCATCACACCATCGAGGGCACGAAATCGAATGCGAAATCGCTCTTGGAGTCGGCCAAGAATATCGTCGCCGACGGCGCCGAGACGGTGGTGTTCGAGCTCGACGGCGGCTACGCCGACTTCCCCTACATCGTGTCGGACCTCCCGGTCATGCCGGCGAAAGAGGGCGGCGCCGACTGGGAGTCGGGCAACCGCACCGGCCCCTATATGCTCGAGAAATTCGAGCCCGGCGTCATCGCCACCTTCAACAGGAACCCGAACTACTTCAAATCCGACAGGGGTTGGTTCGACCGTGTCGAATGCCTGGCGATCTATGATGTAACGGCGCGCACCAACGCGCTCTACACCGGCGAGGTCCACTACATGGATCGCTGCGACCTGAAGACGCTCGACATTCTGAAGCAGAACCCCGATCTCGCGATCTTGGAGACGACGGGCTACGGCCATTACGTCTATGTCATGAATGTCCAGAAGGCGCCCTTCGACAATCCCGACGTGCGCAATGCGATCAAGTACTCGCTCGATCGCGACGAGATCGTGCAGAAGGTGTTTCTCGGCCACGGCGCCATCGGCAACGACAATCCGATCGCGCCGGCCGTCAAGTTCGCGATCGATCCGCAGCCCAAGCACGTCTACGACCCCGACACGGTCAAGAGCCTCCTCAAGAAAGCGGGGGCCGAGAACACCCGGTTCGACCTGTCGGTTGCGGATGCCGGATTCATGGGTGCGACAGACGCAGCTCTTCTCTGGCAGGAGCATGCCCGAGCGGCTGGGCTCAACCTGAATGTGATCAGGGAGCCCAATGACGGCTATTGGGACAATATCTGGCTCAAGAAGCCGTTCTTCGCCTCTTTCTGGGCCGGCCGGCCGACCTGCGACTGGATGTTCAGCCTCGCCTATGCGGCGGAAGCGGTGTGGAACGAAACATCCTGGAAAAATCCGCGCTTCAATGAGCTGCTCGTCGCCGCCCGCTCGGAGACCGACGATACCAAGCGTGCCGGCATGTATGCCGAAATGCAGCAATTGCTGCATGACGACGGCGGGCTGGTGAACCTGGTCTTCAACTCCTACGTCGATGCCCACACCACGGCTCTCGCCCATGGCGAGGTGGCGTCAAACTGGACGATGGACGGTGGGAAGATCGCCGAACGCTGGTGGTTCGCCTAGACTAAGACTAGCCCGTGTACTCATAAAATGGGATGGCGGACTGGACGCGCTTGATGTCCCCTTGTCCCCCAACAGCGGCTCCGGAGCGGACATCGCAGCAGGTCCGAGTTGGGCCACAAGCGGAAATTGCTGGCGCGCGTCCAGTGTCCATCAATTGCCTCTGATCTTGGACAACGCGTCCTTTGCGTAAATGCCAACCAGAGCTTCATTCTGGAGTGCCACGAGCGCAGGTATCGCAGCTTGTGCCGGAGGCCCGATCTTGCCCAGCGCCACGATGACCTCCCGGCGGAGATACTCAACCTTGAGCGCTTCAACCAGAGCCGGAACGGCTTGTAACGCCGCTGGTCCAAACCAGCCCAGTCGCTTTGCTGCATATTGCTGGGAAAAGGGATCGTCGGTCTCAAGCGCTGTTTCCAGGCTCGTAACGGTGACGTCCAGCGGCAGCGCAGCGATACGGACGCCATCATTCAGGCGCTCCCGGACGCTTTCGTGTTCGTAATCCCATTTGAACGATTGGTGTATGGAGTCTGCAAGGTTTTCGAGCCCTTTCTGGCCTACACCCGGCCGGAACTTCAGTAGCATTTGTCTCGCTTCTTCCCGGCGACCGAGCTGCGCCAGCACCGAACTGAGAGGCAGAAAGAGCGCAGTTGCGTCTGGGTTTCGCCTGACGCCTTCTTCGAACACCTCAGCCGCTTGTTTCAGATCGCCTATTGCAAAAAGCGCTATTCCACGAGCGAGAACGTAGTGGCTTGGATAGTTCGGGTTGAGCCGCATGGCGGTCGCGACGAAATTCAGCGCCTCGGCGGGTTCGCCTGAGATCGTCAGCGCCCAAGCCGTTGCGATGTGTGCCTCGGGGTCGTTGGGATCCAATGCAATCGCTCGACCGGCATCCCTGCGTGCATCTTCGGCTACGCCTTGATAAGCATTGCGGAATGCCTCGACCGTATAAGACAGTGACGTTGGATATTTCTTGGCCAGCTCTATGTAATCGTGTGCTCCGAACCAGAAATATGGTTCGTCCCTACCGAGTTCTTTACCCCAGAGTGAGTCAACGACCCGGAAGTAGGCGAGCGCCAGGGCGGCGTAGGCGCGCCCATATTCAGGATCAAGTTCGGTTGCCTTTTTTAAGGAAGCGATGGCCGCAGCTGTGTCCTGTGCGTTGTAACGGAGATAGAGGCTCCAACCCTCTTCGAAAGCTTCCTTGGCTGCAATGTTGTCCGGCTTGGCGCGGGCAATTTCCGTTTTTTCGGTGGTGGTAAGATTGACCTTCAACGCTTCGACGATCTTTGCGACAAAAACGTCCTGGACCGCAAAAATATCAGCGACGTTTCCATCGAACCTGTCCGCCCACACATGGCCGCCGGTGAGAGCATCGATGAGCTGTGCGTTGACTCGCACCTGCTCGTCGGCTCGCCGTACGCTCCCCTCGAGAACGTAACGCACGCCAAGTTCTTCCGCGATCTGACTGATTTTCACCGGCTTGCCGCGGTAAGCGAATGTCGAGTTTCGCGCGATTACGAACAGGCCGGAAACCTTTGAAAGGTCGGTGATCAAGTCATCGGTCATGCCATCAGTAAAGATCTCTTGTCCCGCCTCGTCGGACATATTGGTGAACGGCAACACTGCGATGGATGGCTTGTCAGGCAGCGGGAGCACCATTCGTGTCTTCGAGGCCACCTCGACCGGCGGTCCTGAACCGTCGCTAAGCACCTTCCAAAGCGCTACACCGCCGGCGGCCAGGATCAGCGCCATCGCCGCGACAGTCAGCCGGCGCCACTCGACATAAGGTTTGCGTTTTGCTGGAACCGTCCCGGATGGGACGCGTGCCCGCGGGCCTACCCGATACAGGCGAACTGGCTTTTCGATGTTCTTGACTTGTTGTTCACCCAAAAATTCGAAGTCGAAACCCAGCTTTCTCTCGACCTGATCGAATGCCGTTCCCGAAATCAGGACGCCTCCAGGTTCGGCCATTCCTTCCAGTCTCGCCGCGACATTCACGCCGTCGCCATAGATGTCCTGCCCTTCGACAATCACATCGCCAAGGTTTACGCCAATGCGGAATTCGAGCTGTTTTTCCTTTGGCAGCTCGGCGTTGCACTCCGCCATCGTCTCCTGGATTTCGACTGCGCAACCGACTGCATCCACCACGCTGGAGAATTCTACCAGCGCGCCATCGCCCATGAGCTTCACGGTGCGCCCCTTATGAGCGATAATTTTCGGATCGATCAGATTCTCGCGGGTGCTCTTGAGGCGCGCCAAAGTATCCGCCTCATCGGCTTCCATAAGGCGGCTGTAGCCAACGATGTCAGCGGCAAGTATCGCCGCAAGCCTGCGCTCCATGGAGGTTTCCGGCGCTGGGCAACTGTTTCCATGATAATAGAGTATCGCTTCGGAGCCTAGTCCTGCTCTGGTCGGCTTTGGGTCAGGAACGCTGGTTGGGATGAGCGTCGGCCATCGGGCAGCGAAATGGGCTGATGGAGGTCAGCTCAGGGTCATGGGCGTGAATTCGGCCGGTCGCGAACGAACCATCGCCAAGGGGTCATCTTCTGCTTTCCGCACCGGTACTGAGTGTCAGATTTTTCCACTAGAACCACATATCGCGCACGCAGCGACCATCGCGCGGCAGGTCCTCGAACTTGTGGAGACCATCGAAATGGTCGATTGGGAGGTGGGCGATGGCGTCAGGCGGCGCAAGCCTCACATTGACGGCGATTCGAGTGCGACCGGCGGCACTGGAGCGCAAACCACGCCAGGCCAGAACGCAGGCGCATCTCGGACAGAACAGAATCTCGAGCGAGGGGGCATCTTTTCCGGCGCGCGTATAAGACCTTGTCGATCCCGCAACGCGAATGCGTTTGTCGACATAATCGTAAGCCCACAGTGCGCCATAGCGGCGGCACAGCGTGCAATTGCAGGCTGTGATCGAGCCGGGATCGCCCTCCAACGTCCAGTGGGCCGCGCCACAATGGCAGGTTCCGGTCAGCATCCGTCCTCCTTCACGTTCTGGCAGCAAAACGGCATATCGTTCCCAACATTGTGCCGGACCTGGTGCGATATTCAACAAGTTGTGGCGCGGCCTGCTTTCCCCCAAAGATGTTCGTTGTTCTTCCCAATATCCTTGCCTTCGTGACGGGCTTTCGCCATGAAGGCCGATGAACTCCCCTTTGCCAGCCAGCCGACGCCAGCGGCTCGACGAACTTCTCTTCGCGCGCGGCCTGTTTCCCAGCCGCTCTCGCGCCCGCGACGCGATCGAGCGCGGTACGGTGATGGCCGATGGCGTCATCGCCCGCAAGCCTGGCCAGACCGTCCTGGCTGATTGCCTCATAGCCGTCGATGATCCGGCACTGGGTTACGTGTCGCGTGCTGCGCTGAAGCTGATCGCCGGGCTCAATCATTTCGGTCTCGATCCCGCCGGCAGCGAAGCGCTGGACGTCGGCGCCTCGACCGGAGGCTTCACTCAGGTCTTGCTTGAACGCGGCGCGGCACATGTCACGGCTATCGATGTCGGGCATGGCCAGATACATCCGGATATCGCTGGCGATCCGCGTGTGACGGTGATCGAGGGATTGAACGCCCGTGATCTTTCCGCCGCCGATCTTGCCGATCGCATTCCGGATTTTATCGTCTCCGATGTCAGCTTCATCTCGTTGAAACTGGCACTGCCGCCGGCGCTCGCCATCGCCAGGAGCGGCGCCAGAGCAATATTTCTGGTCAAGCCGCAATTCGAGGCGGGCCGCGAGGCGATCGGCAAGGGCGGCTTGCTGAAGGACCCATACGATGCGGCGCGGGTTGCCGGCCTGCTGCAGGACTGGCTCGACGGCGTCCCCGGTTGGCGCTCGCTGGGATTGCATCTGTCGCCGATCGAAGGCGGCGACGGCAACCGCGAGTTCCTGCTCGCCGGGATCAAGGATGCCGGAGTGAAGAACAGCGGGATCGGCGGCCGATGAACGCGCGCTTCACGATCACACGACTGGGATCCCAGGGCGACGGCGTCGCCGAGACGGAAACCGGCGAGCTTTTCATTCCGTTCACGTTGCCCGGTGAAACCGTCACCGCCGCGCGCGAAAAGGATCGCGCCACGCTTATGTCCGTGCTGGACGCATCGCCGCTTCGCATTGATCCCGCCTGCCGGCATTTCACCGAATGCGGCGGCTGCGCCATCCAGCATCTTGAGGCCGAAGATTATCATCGGTGGAAGCGCGACAAGGTTGCGCATGCGCTGAACAGCAAGGGCATCACCTGCGACATTGACGCGCTGGTCCCGTGCGCACCGCAGACGCGTCGGCGCGTCGTGTTCACCGCCCGACGGAGCGAGGCCGGCATGCGGCTCGGCTTTGTTCGCGCGCTGTCGTCCGAAATCATTTCCATCGAGGAATGCCCGATCTCGCTGCCGGAGATCGTCGCAAAGATCGACCGTCTGAAAGCACTCGCCGAATTGGTTTGCGCAACGACGAAATCGTTTCGCATGACGGTCACGGTGACCGGTTCCGGCCTCGATGTCGCGGTTCACGATTCCGGCAAGCTCGGCGAGAACCAGCGCCGCGTCGCCTCCAACTTCGTCATCGCTCAGGGACTGGCAAGGCTTTCGATCGACGGCGAGGTCATCATCGAGCCCAAAAAGCCTGTTGTCATGTTCGGTGGCGTGGCTGTCGCGGTGCCGCCGGGTGCTTTCCTGCAGGCCACCGAGGCGGCCGAGCAGGCGATGGCGGACATCGTCGGCCGGCATTTGGTGCGCGCCAAAAAGGTCGCCGATCTCTTCGCCGGCTGCGGCAGCTTCGCGCTACGTCTCGCCGCCAAGTCGGAAGTCCATGCGGTGGAGGGTGACGCGGCAGCGCTTTCGGCGCTCGACCGGGCGTTCCGTTTCGCCGGCGGTCTGAAGCGGGTAACCAGCGAACGCCGCGACCTGTTTCGGCGGCCGCTCACATTTAAGGAGTTGAATGTCTTCGATGGCATTGTGTTCGATCCGCCCCGCGCCGGCGCCGAGGACCAGTCGAAGCAGATTGCCCGTTCCGACGTGCCGCTTGTCGCCGCGGTTTCCTGCAATCCGGTGACGTTGGCACGCGACCTGCGCATCCTCATCGATGGCGGCTACGCCCTGAAATGCGTGACGCCGATCGATCAGTTCCTGTGGTCGCCGCATGTCGAAGCCGTTGCGCTTTTGGAGAAGCCGAAACGACGGCGGTAACAGGTTTGCATTTGTTTGAGCTTGAATTGCGCGTAAAATGAGCACATTTTTATCACATGCTGTTCAAAACGTGCTAGGATGATACCATGAATGCCGCAGCTCTCGAAATTCGAGCATCGCGCTTTGGCGAGGAACGGACGCCATTTCTTTCGGCAAGACGGGTGGCTGAATTGCTGGGCGTCAATCTGACCGAACTGGCGGGCCTGATCGGCGTCGCGCGCAACACGCTTGCCGCCAAGACCGGCGCGCGCAAGGTCGATGCTGCATTGAGTCCGATTGTCCGTATCCTGGCGATGGCAGGCGAGATGGCCGGCGATGAACAGCGTGCGGCGATCTGGTTCAAGCATCAGCCGATCCCCGGCTGGGCGGGAAAGACCGCCTACGATCTCGTTCGAGAGGGCAAGACGGACAAGGTGCTTGCCTATCTGGAGGCAGTCCGCTCCGGCATCTATGCCTGACAGCAGGCTGAGCCTATGGCGTGCCTTCGTGCCGCGTTGGGCGCATCTTCCGCTTTCCGGCGAAGGAGCGGCCCGCTTTGGCGGGCGCTGGAATCCGGTGGGCACCCCGACCATCTATGCTGCGCGGGAATTATCGACCGCTTGGGCGGAGTACAACCAGGGCTTTGTCCAGCATCCGGCGGTGATTGCGCAGCTCGAACTTTCAGGCGCGCGGCTGGCCGACCTGACGGACGCTGATGTGTTGACCAAGCTCGGCGTGACGGCAGACATTCACCGATGCGAATGGCGCGACATCATGGATCAAGGCCTGGTGCCTGAGACGCACACGCTGAGAGATCGCCTGATTGCCGATGGGCATCACGGCGTGATCTACCCGTCCTTCATGTCGCCGGGGGGCACATGCGTCGCCCTCTGGCGATGGAACGAGAACAACGCACCGCGTCTGAAGGTCATCGATCCCGACCATCGTTTGCCGAAAACCCCGGCTGTAGGGCAGTTCGAAACTGGCCGGCAGACGGCTATGCTTCTTGCACGCCGCTCTGGCGGTTTCCGCCACCCTTACAGTCACTTGCCAAGGATCGCGGGCGGCAGCGGCCGAGAGGGACCGGTTTTCGCGACCACAATAGCTGGCGCGGCCGGTCTATCAAACCCGTGTGCCGCCGACCGTCATCTGGTTCATCCTGAGATGCGGCTGGCCGACGCCGACCGGCACGCCCTGGCCGGCCTTGCCGCACATGCCGATGCCGGTGTCGAGCTTCATGTCGTTGCCGATCATCGAAACCCGATGCATGGCATCCGGCCCGTTGCCGATCAGCATGGCGCCCTTGATCGGCTGCGTTACCTTACCATTCTCGATCATGTAGGCCTCGGTGCAGCCGAACACGAACTTGCCCGAGGTGATGTCGACCTGGCCGCCGCCGAAGGAGACGGCATAGATGCCGTTCTTGACCGACGCGATGATTTCGTCCGGCTGCATATCGCCTGAGGTCATGTAGGTGTTGGTCATGCGCGGCATCGGCTGGTGCGCATAGCCTTCGCGCCGTCCGTTGCCGGTGGCCTCCATGCCCATCAGCCGGGCGTTCTGGCGGTCCTGCATATAGCCGACAAGCTTGCCGTCATCGATCAGCACGTTGCGGGCCGACGGCGTGCCTTCGTCATCGACGGTCAGCGACCCACGCCGTTCGGCCATGGTGCCGTCGTCGACGACGGTGACACCCTTCGCGGCCACCTGCTGGCCCATCAGTCCGGCGAAGGCCGATGTCTTCTTGCGGTTGAAGTCGCCTTCCAGCCCGTGGCCGACGGCTTCGTGCAGCATGACGCCCGGCCAGCCGCTCGACAGCACGATGTCGAAGGTGCCGGCGGGCGCCGGGACCGCTTCGAGGTTGACCAGCGCCTGCCGCAGCGCCTCCTTGGCCGCGTGCTTCCAGCTCTCCTCGACCAGGAATTCGCCAAACGCCTTGCGTCCGCCCATGCCGTAGGAGCCGCTCTCCTGGCGGTCGCCGTTGCCGACCACCACCGCCACGTTGATCCTGACCAGCGGGCGGATGTCGCGCACCATCTGGCCGTCGGCACGCACGATCTCGACATGCTGCCAGGAGGCGGCGAGCGAAGCCGTCACCTGTCGCACGCGCGGATCCTCGGCTCGCAGCCACGCATCGATTTCCTGAAGCAGCTTGGCCTTGGCCTCGAAGGAGGGCGAGGGGATCGGGTTCTCGTCGCCATAGAGATGGCGGTTGGTGCGGGCGGGTGCCGCGGCAAGCGTGCCGGAATAACCGCCCTTCACCGTCGAGACGGCGTCGGCCGCGCGCAGCAGCGATGCTTCGGAAAGATCGCTGGAATGTGCGTAGCCGCTCGCTTCCCCGGCGACAGCACGCAACCCAAAACCCTGGTCGGTATTGAAATTGGCGGTCTTCAGCCGTCCATTGTCGAACATCAGCGCTTCGCTTTCGCTGTATTCGAGGAACAGCTCGCCGTCGTCGGCGCCGTTGATGGTCTCGGCGACGATCTGTTTGATGCGATCGTCGGAAATGTCGAATTGGCCGATCAGGCTGTTCATGGCAGGTCCGTCCGTGGAAAGAGGTTGTCCTCACGATGTAGGCGCGAACGTGCGCCGAGACAATCGACGACGACCATTGTCATCGCCAAAGGCCAGTCACAATCGCTTTCTCGGATCTTGGTTCTGACCGGTTCTCAAGGCAGGGCGGCGAACCCGTCGGCGAAACCCTTGAGCTCGACCGGGATGCCGATGCCTTCCTCCGGCGTCTGGAAGACAATGAAGGTGGCTGACGTTCCGGTCTTCAGCGTGTCGAGCAGCGGCTTTTCGAGAATGACCTCGGCGTAGCAGCCGTCCTGGAAGCAGCGCACGAAATAGGCCCGGCCGATGTCCTTGCCATCGACATTGAGGCCGAGCCCGTTGGGCAGCAGCACGCCGAGCGGCGCCAGCACGCGCAGGATTTCAGCCTTGTTGTCGGCGGTGCGCAGCACGACGACGGAAAGCCCCATCTCTGGACGGTCCTCGGCGACGACGTTCTGCATCATCACGCATTGTTCCGATGTGGCGCCGGCCGGCGTGTCGCAGATGATCGACCACGCGCCATGCGTCGAGCGCACCTTGCCGCTTGGCTGTGCAGCATTGGCCTGGCTGGACAGGCCGACGCCAGACAGGCCAACGGTAGACACCGCGGCGAGAAAGATGACGTTCGCCAAGGTTCTCGAAAGCCCAAGTCTCGAAAGCCCAAGTTCCCAAAGCCAAGAGTTCATGACGGCTCCAATGCGAATCACGGCACTTTAAGCCGCGCCAAGGGCAAGTAAAGGATGAGACCACTTCCGGCCTGCCTCGACCAAGGCAATTGTGCGCTTTTCCGTGCCAAATTCGCCCGAATTGCGACAGCCCGGCGCATTTTGCCAGGACAGTCCGCCGCTCGGGCTTCCGCGATCCGCCACCGCCGCGGCCGCCGCCAAAATGCGCAGCCGCGCTTGCGCGCAAAAATGCCGCACGGTTTCCTCCGCTCCTTTCTTGCGGAGGCAAATAGAGTATGGTTTGAACCAGCCTCGGGACTGTCCGGGATTCCCGTCCCGGCGATGTTCGATATTCTTGCGGTCCGATCGCGAGGAACTGGGAGATAATGACGGCAATGAGAAAATTCCTAGCAGGCGCCAAACTCCTAGCGAGCGCTTGGGCTGCCGCCACATTGTTCACCGGCGCATCCGCCCATGCGGCCCAGCCTGCGCCGTGGGAAATGACCTTCCAGCCCGCCGCCACCGACATGATGCGGCAGATCGCCTGGTTCGAGCACTACACGCTATGGTTCATCGTGCCGATCACCCTCTTCGTGCTCGCGCTTATCGCCTATTGCATCTTGAAATTCCGTGCCAGCGTCAACTCGATCCCGTCGCGCACCAGCCATAACACGCTGATCGAGGTGATCTGGACGGTTGGGCCGGTCGTCGTGCTGCTCTGTCTCGCCATCCCTTCGTTTCAGCTCCTGACCGCGCAATACACACCGCCGGAAGAAGCCAAGCTGACCATTAAAGCGACCGGCAACCAGTGGAACTGGGACTACGAATACCAGACCGAAAACACGCTTTCCTTCAACTCCGCGATCCTGGCGGATTCTGACCGCGCGGCGGCTGGCAAGGAGGATCGCGGCGTTTATCCGCGCCTGCTCGCCGTCGACAACGAGATGGTGGTGCCAGTCAACACCATGACCCGGGTGCTGGTGACGGCGGCGGACGTGATTCATGCCTTTGCCATGCCATCCTTCGGCATCAAGACCGACGCGGTTCCGGGCCGCATCAACGAGGTCTGGTTCAAGGCGGAAAAGGAAGGCCTCTATTACGGCCAGTGTTCGGAGCTCTGCGGCAAGGACCACGCCTTCATGCCGATCGCGATCCGCGTCGTCTCCGACGCCCAGTACAAGACCTGGCTGGCGGCAGCCAGCACCGACCTTCCCGGCGCCAACAAGGCGCTGATGGCCGAGGTCGACAGCAAAGACAAGGTAGCGGCCGCCGGCAACTGATGCCGCGACCAGAAAAGATCAGGGAACGGAGCCGAACATGGCAGACGCTGCAGCTCACGACGATCACGACCATAAGCCGTATCATGGCTGGGTCCGGTGGGTGAATTCGACCAACCACAAGGATATCGGTACGCTCTATCTGATCTTCGCGATCATGGCGGGCTGCGTTGGCGGTGCCCTTTCGGTCGTCATGCGCATGGAACTGCAGGAGCCGGGAATCCAGATTTTCACCGGCCTGGCGCAGATGGTCTACGGCTTGAATGCCGACGCCGCGCTCGATGGCGGCAAGAGCATGTACAATGCCTTCACCACTGCGCATGCGCTGATCATGATCTTCTTCATGGTCATGCCAGCGCTGATCGGCGGTTTCGCCAACTGGATGGTGCCGATCATGATCGGTGCGCCCGACATGGCTTTCCCGCGCATGAACAACGTCTCGTTCTGGCTGCTGCCACCGGCTTTCATCCTGCTGATTATCTCGGCCTTCGTGCCGAGCGCGCCTGGCGCCTACGGCGTCGGCGGCGGCTGGACGATCTATCCGCCGCTATCGACGTCGGGCCAGCCGGGACCGGCGATGGACCTTGCGATCCTGTCGCTGCACATCGCCGGCGCGTCGTCGATCCTCGGCGCCATCAATTTCATCACCACCATTTTCAACATGCGCGCGCCTGGCATGACGCTGCACAAGATGCCGCTGTTCGCCTGGTCGGTGCTGATCACCGCTTTCCTGCTGCTGTTGTCGCTTCCGGTTCTGGCCGGCGGCATCACCATGCTTTTGACCGATCGCAACTTCGGCACCACCTTCTTCGCGCCGGATGGCGGCGGCGACCCGATCCTGTTCCAGCACCTGTTCTGGTTCTTCGGGCATCCGGAAGTCTACATCCTGATCCTGCCGGGCTTCGGCATCGTCAGCCACATCGTCTCGACTTTCTCGAAGAAGCCCATCTTCGGCTATCTCGGCATGGCCTATGCCATGGTCGCGATCGGTGCGGTCGGCTTCATCGTCTGGGCGCATCACATGTACACGACCGGCCTGTCGCTCGACACGCAGCGCTATTTCGTCTTCGCCACCATGGTTATCGCGGTGCCGACGGGGGTGAAGATATTCTCGTGGATCGCCACCATGTGGGGCGGGTCGATTTCGCTCAAAACCCCGATGCTATGGGCGATTGGCTTCATCTTCCTGTTCACTGTCGGCGGCGTTACCGGCGTCCAGCTTGCCAATGCCGGTCTCGACCGCCCGCTGCATGACACCTACTACGTGGTCGCGCATTTCCATTATGTGCTGTCGCTGGGCGCGGTCTTTGCCATCTTCGCCGGCTGGTACTACTGGTTCCCGAAGATGACCGGCTACATGTATTCGCCTGTCATCGCCAACACCCACTTCTGGATCACCTTCGTCGGCGTCAACCTCGTCTTCTTCCCGCAGCATTTCCTCGGCCTCTCCGGCATGCCGCGCCGCTATATCGACTATCCGGATGCGTTTGCCGGCTGGAACATGGTGTCGTCCTACGGCTCGTATATTTCCGCCGTCGGCGTGGTCATCTTCCTCTACGGCGTGTTCGAGGCGTTCCAGAAGAAGCGGGTAGCTGGCGCCAATCCATGGGGCGAGGGTGCAACGACGCTCGAATGGCAGCTGCCTTCGCCGCCGCCCTTCCACCAGTGGGAACAACTGCCGAAGATCAAATAGGCGGCTGCCTGGGCGAATACGGAACCGCCGGTCCGCCCGGCGGTTTTGGCCAACGGAATGATGGACTTTAAGTACGCATGGCCCTTGTCGACGACACATTGACTGACGAACCGGGCTTTCGCATGTCGGAAGCAACGGCGGGCGATTTCTTCGCCCTGTTGAAGCCGCGTGTCATGTCGCTGGTGGTGTTCACCGCCTTTGTCGGTTTGGTCGCGGCCCCCGTGACCATCAACCCGCTTCTGGCGGTGATCGCCATCCTGGCTATTGCCATTGGTGCTGGCGCGTCCGGCGCGCTCAACATGTGGTATGACGCCGATATCGATGCGGTGATGACCAGGACCGCCGGCCGTCCTGTGCCGGCCGGCCGCATCCGGCCGGGCGAGGCGTTGAGCTTCGGCCTGGTGCTGTCGGTGCTGTCGGTGATGACGCTCGGCGTGCTTGTCAACTGGCTGTCGGCGACGCTGCTGGCCTTCACCATCTTCTTCTATGCGGTCGTCTACACGATGTGGCTGAAGCGCTGGACGCCGCAGAACATTGTCATCGGCGGTGCTGCCGGCGCCATTCCGCCGGTGATCGGCTGGGCCGCGGTGACCGGAACGGTCAGCCTGGAAAGCGCCGTCCTGTTCCTGATCATCTTCCTGTGGACGCCGCCGCATTTCTGGGCGCTCGCTCTCTTCAAGTCCGAGGACTATGCCAGGGCCGGCATCCCGATGATGCCGAATGTCGCCGGCCAGGCTTCGACCCGACGCCAGATCTTTGCCTACGCGCTGATCCTCGCGCCGGTTGGCGTGCTGCCATGGGCGCTCGGTTTCACCACGCCCGCCTATGGGGTCTTTGCGGTGCTGCTCGGTGCCGGCTTTGTCTGGTATGCGTGGAAGGTGCTGCAGATGGCGGACGACGACCATGTGATGAAGCCGGCCAAGGCATTGTTCGGCTACTCACTGCTCTACCTCTTCGCCATCTTCGCCATCTACCTTGCCGACTGCGTTGTCGCGCGCGTGCTGGCCATGGGCGGAGCATGACCATGGCCGATAAGAAACTTGAACTCGTCACGCTGACCGAGCGCCAGCAGAAGGCCCGGCGCAACCGTTCGGTAGCCATCGGCCTGGCGCTGGCGGTGCTTGTCGTCATCTTCTATATCGCGACCGTCGTGAAGTTCGGTCACAACCTCACCGGAACGATGTGAGGCTCAAGATGAACCGCAAAACAGTGACCCATCCTCAAAAGAGGAACACCAACCGCATCGTCGCCGGCGTCTGCATCGCCTTTTTCGGCGGCATGATCGGCATGGCCTATGCTGCGGTGCCGCTCTACGCGATGTTCTGCCAGGCGACCGGTTACGGCGGCACCGTGAAACGCGCAACGCAGCAATATGCCGACCGCGTGCTCGATCGCGATATCACCATCCGCTTCGACGCCAACACAGTCGGCGTGCCATGGCAGTTTGAGCCAGTCGACCGCTCGATCACCATCAAGATAGGCGAGACGGCGCAGGCGCATTATAGCGCGACCAACAAGTTCGTCCGGGCGACTACCGGCCGCGCGACCTTCAACGTGCAGCCGGAACTGGCGGGATCTTATTTCAACAAGGTCGAGTGTTTCTGCTTTACCGACACGACGTTGAAGCCTGGCGAGACGCTGGACATGCCGGTCGTGTTCTATGTAGATCCCGACATCGTCTACGCGCCGGAACTGAAGGACCTGAAGACGATTACCCTGTCCTACACGATGTTCCCGGTCGAGAGGAACGAGAAGAACAAACCGGTCGCGTCGTCGGCGCCGGCCGAAGGCACAAGCAACAAAGTTTCACATACCGAACGAAGCCTCGGGGGTTGATATGGCAGACGCTCACGCAAAACCACAACATGACTACCATCTCGTCGACCCGAGCCCGTGGCCGTTCCTTGGCTCGGTCGGCGCGCTGGTCACCGCGATCGGCGGCGTCTGTTACATGCAGTATCTCAAGGGCGGCGATTTCCCGATCTTCGGCTTCAACATCGCCAATCCGTGGCTGTTCTTCATCGGCCTTTTGATCGTTATCTACACGATGTACGCCTGGTGGTCGGATACCATCAAGGAAGCGCATGAAGGCCACCACACGCGTGTCGTGTCGCTGCATCTACGCTACGGCATGATCATGTTCATCGCTTCCGAGGTGATGTTCTTCGTCGCCTGGTTCTGGGCTTTCTTCGACGCCAGCCTGTTTCCCGGCGAGGCACAGCAATACGCCCGCGCCGCCTTCACCGGCGGTGTATGGCCGCCGAAGGGTCTCGAGGTTCTCGACCCCTTCCACCTGCCGCTCTACAACACCGTCATCCTGCTTTTGTCGGGCACTACGGTGACCTGGGCGCACCACGCGCTCATTCATGGCGACCGCAAGGGGCTGATCAACGGCCTGGTGCTGACCGTCGGTCTCGGCATGCTGTTCACCATGGTGCAGGCTTACGAGTACATTCACGCCCCGTTCGGCTTCAGGGATTCGATCTACGGCGCCACTTTCTTCATGGCGACCGGCTTCCACGGCTTCCATGTCATCATCGGCACGATCTTCCTGCTGGTCTGCCTGGTCCGTGCGATCAAGGGCGATTTCACGCCCAAGCAGCATTTCGGCTTCGAGGCGGCCGCCTGGTACTGGCACTTCGTCGACGTGGTCTGGTTGTTCCTGTTCGCGTCGATCTATGTCTGGGCCTCGAGCGGCGCGGTCATTGAAGGCCACTGACATCTTCTTGACGAAATCGACGAGGCGGCTGCGGCGACGTGGCCGCCTTATCTTTTGGGGCGAAGGGCACTAAGGTATCGCAATGAGCGACGACAAGGCGATCTGGCCACCAATCGATCCGATTTCGGCTGGCCTGCACGGCCGCTGCCCGCGCTGTGGCAAGGGACCGCTGTTTTCCGGCTTCCTCACGGTCGGCAAACGCTGCGCCAATTGCGGCCTCGACTATTCCTACGCCGATGCCGGCGACGGGCCGGCGGTGTTCGTCATCCTGATCATCGGCTTCATCGTCGTCGGGCTGGCGCTGTGGATGGAGGTGACGCTGAGCCCGCCGCTCTGGCTGCATCTCGTGTTGTGGATACCGCTAACGCTGGTGCTTTGCCTGGGCGCGCTCAGGCTGATCAAGGGTGTGCTCTTGACGCTGCAATACCGCAACAAGGCGGCGGAGGGCAGGCTGGACCTCGGCGAATGAGCACGACATCCGATTCAGTGGCAGGCCTTTCGCGACCAAAGACGGCATTGCTGCTTGGCCTAGGCCTCGTGCTGTTCTTCATTTTGCTTGGGCTAGGCACCTGGCAGGTGCAGCGCCTCTACTGGAAAGAGGGTCTTATTCAGACTATCGACCAGCGCACGCACTTTGCGCCTGTGCCTTTGGCCGAGGTCGAAAAGCGGTTCACCTCCACCGGCGACGTCGACTACACACCGGTGACGGTATCAGGCACTTTCCTGCATCACGGCGAGCGACATTTCTTCGCGACCTGGGAAGGCCAGTCGGGTTTCGATGTCTTCACGCCCTTGCGACTGGAGGACGGCCGCGTTGTTCTGATCAATCGCGGCTTCGTACCGTACGATCTCAAGGACGCGGCCAAGCGCCCGCAAAGCCAGGGTGCGGGCCAGGTGACGGTGACGGGGCTCGCCCGCAATCCGCTGCCGGCAAAGCCCTCGATAATGCTTCCCGACAATGATCCGCAGAAGAACATCTTCTACTGGAAGGATCGCGACGCCATGGCGGCCAGCGCCGGTCTGCCGGCCGGCGCGGGGCTGGTGCCGTTCTTCATCGACGCGGACGCCACCCCGAACCCGGGTGGGCTGCCGGTCGGCGGCGTTACCATCATCGACCTGCCGAACAGCCATTTGCAATATGCCGTAACCTGGTACGGCCTTGCCGCTGCCCTTGCCGGCGTCCTCATCTTCATGCTTCGCCGCCCGGCGAAAGACGCATCGGCCCGAAAATCGGAATCGATTCGAAAAGCACGATGCGTAGATAAAAAGTGTTAGAGCGTACTTTGTGCGTCCAAATGGACGCACGTCGCTCTAATGATCGGCACCGGCGCCCTTGACAGGGCAGGGGTGCGCACCTCATTTCGCGCCTTGAGTTCAAGACTTGAGTTCATGCTACGACCAGCCGGCCGGTAATCATGCTTCACACGACCACAAAGCCACCGCTGACGATAAGGCTCTGCCAGCCGCGGGGCTTCTGCGCCGGCGTCGACCGCGCCATCCAGATCGTCGTGCTGGCTCTGAAGAAATACGGTGCGCCGGTCTACGTCCGCCACGAGATCGTCCACAATCGCTACGTCGTCGAGGGGCTGCAAAGCCTTGGTGCGGTGTTCATCGAGGAGCTCTCCGAGATACCGGCGGAGCATCGCCAGAGCCCGGTCGTCTTTTCGGCGCATGGCGTGCCGAAGTCGGTACCGGCGGACGCCCAGGCGCGCAACCTCTTCTATCTCGACGCCACCTGCCCGTTGGTGTCGAAGGTCCACAAGCAGGCGATGCGCCATCAGCGGCTCGGCCGCCATGTGCTTCTGATCGGCCATGCCGGCCACCCGGAAGTGATCGGCACGATGGGGCAATTGCCCGACGGCGCCGTCACCTTGATCGAGACCGAAGCCGACGCGGCGAATTTGGTGCCTGCAGACGCGCAGGCGCTCGGTTTCGTCACCCAGACGACGCTGTCGGTTGAGGACACCGCCGGCATCATTCGGGTGCTTAAGGATCGTTTTCCCGATTTGCATGCGGCGGCAGCGGAATCGATCTGCTACGCCACCACCAATCGCCAGGAAGCGGTCAAGGAGACCGCCGCGGGCTCCGATCTCTTCCTGATCGTCGGCGCCCCGAACTCCTCCAATTCGCGGCGTCTCGTCGAAGTGGCCGAGCGCGCCGGCGCCTCGATGTCGCTTCTCGTGCAGCGCGCCTCCGAAATCCCGTGGACTGACATTGCCGGCATCTCGACGCTCGGTCTGTCGGCAGGCGCGTCGGCGCCGGAAATCATCGTCGACGAGATCATCGATGCATTCCGGCAGCGCTTCAACGTGACGATCGAGCTGGCGGTGACGGCGACAGAGACCGAGGATTTTCCGGTGATGCGGGTCCTGCGTGATGTCGAACTGACGGCGGCCGACATGGCCTTCGTCAACGGAGCCGCGTGAAGAGCCCATGGCGGTCTACACCGACGTCAACGAAGGCGAGCTCGGCGCGTTCCTGGAGGCCTATCCGGTCGGCGATCTCCTGTCCTACAAGGGCATCGCCGAAGGCACCGAGAACTCGAATTTCCTGCTGCATACAACCAGCGGCTCTTACATCCTGACGCTCTACGAAAAGCGCGTCGACAAGGCCGACCTGCCGTTCTTCCTGGGGCTCATGGGCCATCTCGCCAGAAAGGGCATTTCGTGCCCGCTTCCGGTGACCGCGCATAATGGCGACGTCATCGGAACGCTTGCCGGCCGGCCGGCGGTCATCATCACCTTTCTCGAAGGCCTTTCGCTGCGGCGGCCGACATCAGCGCATTGCGGCGAGGTCGGCAAGGCGCTGGCGGCACTGCATCTTGCCGGCGCCGACTTTCCGATGACCCGTCCGAATGCCCTTGCAATCGATGGCTGGCGCAAGCTGTGGAGCGCCGCTCGCCTTCGCGCCGACGAGGTCGAGCCGGGACTGGCGGCCGAGGTCGATGCCGACTTCGCCGATTTCGAGCGGAACTGGCCCAAAGACCTGCCGGAGGGCATCATCCATGCCGATCTTTTCCCGGACAATGTCTTCTTCCTCGGCGAAAAACTGTCCGGGCTGATCGACTTCTATTTCGCCTGCAACGATCTCTACGCCTACGATGTCGCTACCTGCCTCAATGCCTGGTGCTTCGAGAAGGATTTTTCCTTCAACCTGACCAAGGGCACGGCGCTACTTGCCGGCTACCAAAGCGTGCGGCCCTTGAGCGGCGAGGAGAGAGCGGCGCTGCCTATCCTGGCACGCGGCTCGGCGCTGCGCTTCATGCTGACCCGGCTTTACGACTGGCTGACCGTTGCCAATGGCGGGCTGGTCGTGAAACGCGATCCGACCGAATATATCAGGCGGATGCGTTTTCACCGAGCGATCAAATCTCCTTCCGAATATGGACTGACATGACCAAGCGCGTTGAAATCTTCACCGATGGTGCCTGTTCGGGCAATCCGGGGCCTGGCGGCTGGGGGGCGGTCCTGCGCTTCAACGGCGTTACGAAAGAACTGTCGGGCGGCGAGGCTGCGACCACCAACAACCGCATGGAACTTTTGGCCGCCATCTCGGCGCTCAATGCGCTGAAAGAACCTTGTGCTGTCGATCTTTATACCGACAGCAACTATGTCAAGGACGGCATTTTCAGCTGGATCGACGGCTGGAAGCGCAACGGCTGGAAGACCGCTGCCAGGCAACCGGTGAAGAATGCCGAGCTGTGGCAGGCACTCGACGAGGCGCGCAACCGCCATCAGGTCGTCTGGCACTGGGTCAAGGGCCACGCCGGCCATCCGGAGAACGAACGTGCCGACGAGCTGGCGCGGCTCGGCATGGCGCCGTTCAAGAAAGGCCCCGTCAAGACCGCGACGCCGAAGCCAGACCCGCAGTCGAAGCAGCCGGCGGTCGCAAAGCCACGGCGCTCGACCCAGAGTTATTGAATTCCGGCTGCGGGTCCGCTCTTTGGCTGGAAGACCTCTATCATGCCGATCGCATACTACATCACGCATCCCCAGGTTCGGATCGATGCCAATGTTCCAGTGCCAGAGTGGGGGCTATCCGACATCGGGCGAGCGAGAACGTCTGCAATGCTCGATCAGCCGTGGGTTCGGTCGATTCGGCGTATCGTGTCATCGGGTGAACGCAAGGCGGTAGAAACCGCCGAGATACTCGGAAGGCATCTCCGCCTTGAGGTCGAGGTGAGGGAACGGATGCATGAGAATGACCGATCGGCAACCGGTTTCCTACCGCCTGCGGAGTTCGAAGCGGTCGCGGACCAATTCTTCGCCCATCCATACAGCAGCATTCGCGGATGGGAGCGGGCTATCGATGCTCAGCATCGTATTCTGAGCGAGGTAGACACTGTGCTCGGCACAGATGACGCCGCCGACGTTGCTTTCGTGGGCCACGGAGGTGTCGGAACGCTTCTGCTGCTTTCTCTCGGCGGGCGGGAGATCAGCCGCGAGGCGGATCAGCCAGCGGGCGGTGGGAACTATTTCGCGTACGATATCCGCGCGCGTCGCGTTGTCCACGGATGGCGGCCGATCGACAGGCTGGCGCAACACCGCGACGATTAATTTGGCTAACGGATCAGCAGCGCCGTGCCGAAAAGCCCGAGCGCGAACACCGTATGTGAGACGAGATTGAGGGCGCGGATCTGCATGGGGTTGGGGCGCTTTGATGCGGCCCAGCCGGCGCCCATGCCGGGCGCCAGCAGGAACCAGCCGGCGCCCACGGTGACGATGCCGAGGATGAAGGCCGGCAGGAAGGTCGGCGCGGCCAGCCACGCCGCTCCCGCCAAAACGGCCAGAATGATGCCGTAGACGATGCCGACAAAGTAGTGGAAGGCCCAGCCCAGCGCCGATTCATGCGCGTAGGGTGCTGCCTCGCCGATATCGTCGTGGAATACCTTGCCGTCCCTGAGATGCCAGACCCAGCGGCCTACCAGTCCCCAGTTCGGCCGCGGCTGAGCAAATACCATGTTCAGGAAAATCGCCCAGAGGTCCATGAGCGCCGTGGCGCCGATGCCGATCGCCACAGCGCGCCAGAAGTGGTCAAACATCACTGAGGTCCCCCAAAAAACAAGCAACTCCGAAGAGCTAGCGCACGAGCCCGAAAACCGGTACCGGTTTTTGTTGGGGATCATGCGGCTCAGAAGTCTTGGAGCGTCCTTTGCACGCCCGGTTGGACACTCGGCGCTCGACTAAGCGTGATCGTCAGGCCAAAAGGACCGTGGCAAACCTTGGCCTATGTTGTCGCCAAAACGGAAAGCTGTCCGAGAATGTGAGCCGCACCGGATTCATCGACGCCAGGCTTTGTCTCGACATTGAGCGCGGTGACCTTGCCGTCGTCGACGATCATCGAAAACCGCTTCGAGCGCAGCCCCATGCCGCCGCCGGAAAGATCGGCGTCAAGGCCGATCGACCTGACGAAATCGCCATTGCCATCGGCAAGATAGAGGATCTTGCCTTCACCGCCGCTGAAGCGGGCCCAGGCGCCCATCACGTGAACGTCGTTGACCGCGACGACGGCGATGGTGTCGACGTCGCGCGCCAGGATGGCGTCGTAATTGTCCAGATAGCCGGGCAGATGATTGTTGGAGCAGGTCGGCGTGAAAGCGCCGGGAACGGCGAACAGCACCACCTTCTTTCCCGAGAAGATCTCGGCCGTCGTGATCGCTTTTGCGCCGTCGGCAGTCATCGTCTTGAAGGTCGCTTGGGGCAGCTTGTCGCCAACGGCAATCATCATCGAGGTCCTCACTTGAGAGATGGAAGGGAAGTGTCCTTGCGATAGCGAATTCAGGCGTTCCCCGCAACCGTTGGGGAGGCTGGGCAAAGGATGTTCGACCTGAACATCCTTTGCTCGGGATCAAGGAAACGGCAGCAGGCCTTCGACGGCGCCGGCCGCGGTTGTCAGCGTGTAGTAAAGTCCGCCATCCGTCGGTGTCGTCGTCGGCCTGTCGAGGATCGGCACGGCAAACACCAGCTTGCCATCCTTTTCGCTGCGGGCCGGCACGCCGAACATGTAATCCCGCTCGCCGGCGACGAAGAAATCCGCCGCTTCGGGACTGCCCGGAAAGCTCGCCTCGACAATCAGTGTCTCGCGGTCGCCCGGCAGGATATTGACGCCGAAATCGGGTCTTGCGGGCGCAGGCAGCGTTGCAAGGGCCGCCTTCACCAAAGCGGCGTCTTCGGCATTGTCCGGATCGGAGCCCGGATCGATGGTCAGCTTCGTCTGCAGCGGGATGCAGATCGTCTCGCAAATGCCGAGAAAGATATCGGCATCGATGACGGCCGGCTCGTTCGGCGCCGACAGCGTGAATCTCACCGGCAGCGAAACCGGATGGTCGTAGCCGGCCCATTTGCCGTAGCCGTCGTCGTGGCGCTGGGGCGGCGGAAACGAAAACGTCGCGTTGGCAATGTTGGTGCTGGCCGAGATGTCGATTTGCGGCGGCACGCCCGCGTCGCCCGGATCGCGCCAGTAGGTTTTCCAGCCAGGCTTGAGCGCAATATCGAGGACGCCATGGATGCGCCCGGCTTCGTCGGGCTTGCCGCTGGTCACAAGCCGCACTCTGCCGCCTTCGCTATTGTACCAGGTCGACGAGGAGGCTGCGGCAGGGAGGCCGGTTCCACATCCAACAGCGGCGCTGAGCAGCAGGACTTTCAAGCTTTGCATGACGGTGATTTGAGCGTCCGTTCATGGCTGCGCAATGACTTCATGGCGTCGCTGTTATCATATTTGCGTGACCTCGGGCACAGCTTTTGCGTGACCTCGGGCACAGCTCTTGCGTGACCTCGGGCACAGATTTGCCTGACCTTAGATGCACATCCGCGACCAAATCGCGCGCGGCGCATCTTTTCGGCGCTCCAGAAACGCGTTACGCTCCTCTCATGGACTTGTTGCGCCACAAGAAGATGGCTGCGGGACGCGGCTTTCTCGACGACCAGTTCCTGATTGCCATGCCCGGCATGAAGGACGACCGCTTTACGCGCTCCGTCATCTACATTTGCGCGCACAGCGACGAGGGCGCGATGGGCCTGGTCATCAACCAGACGCAGCAGATGCTGTTTCCGGATCTGCTCGTGCAGCTCGGCATCATGAACGAACAGGAGGCGATCCGCTTGCCCGCGCAGGCCCGCGACTTCGTCGTGCGCAACGGCGGACCGGTGGACCGCAGCCGCGGCTTCGTCCTGCATTCGGGCGACTACCGAGTGGAATCGTCGCTCGCCGTCTCCGACGACATTTGCCTGACCGCGACCGTCGACATATTGCGCGCCATTTCGTCGGGCCGCGGGCCCCGACACGCGCTGATGGCGCTCGGCTATTCGGGCTGGGGCGCCGGTCAGCTGGAAAGCGAAATCGCCGAGAACGGTTGGCTGACCTGCCCGGCAAATGCGGAGCTTCTGTTCGATACCGACATCGAGCGCAAATACGACCGGATTCTCGCCTCGATCGGTATCGACCTCGCGCATCTCAGCCTGGCGGCCGGTCACGCCTAGTGGTGAAAACCCGATACCTGGCTGGCTATCGCTGCATTGCCGACGCCAGCCGTTTGCCCAAATCGTAGACGAGATTCTCGATACTGGCTGTCCAGGACAGGTCAGCCTCTTTCACGCGGCTTTCGACATCGCTGTATTTGCCGATGCGGGCTTCTAAGAAGGAGCGCAGGCGCTGGTGGAACTGGCCGACGGTGAGCTGTTTTCCCTCGGCCCTGAACATCGCGGTATTGAAGCGCGCCGCCTTGGGGAAAATTTTGCTGGCCGTGGCATTGGGCGTCTCGTCGGCGTTCGACAGGAGCTGTGCTGCGCCGTTGGTGCCAAGGAAATGGGGGAGGTAAAGATCCCTTTCGTCCATGGCCTTCTCGAGACGGGCTTCGATGCGTTCCTTGGCCGCGAGAAGGTTCTTGGCCGCAAGTGCTGCCGACAGATAGGGATCGCGCCTGAATTCAAGAATGCGCTGTTCATCGGCCTTGTCGTCGACGAAATGGTGTTCGCGCTTGCCCTCTAAGCGGATCCGGATCAGTTCCGCTTCGTCGCCCAGACCGAACTCTGCACCGTACTTCTTCACCGCCTCGAGCCATGTCTGGTCGAGGAACTGCATAAGACCAAGTGCCGACCCTTTAGGCGGGCGATTGTTGAGGTCGAAGGAGGACTCCTTCTCGGCGATCGCGAAAAGGGTATCGGCAGGAAATTGGGTGTCCTTGGCGGCACGCAGAATCTCGCTGGCAATGTACTGCGACACCTTGTATTCGCCGAACTCGTGCACCGACATGCCGATGACGATCTGTTCCGCGCCTTCGGAAAGGATGGCCACGGTACCCTTCAATGCGTCGGCCAGTATGCCTTCTCCCTTGCGTCGGGAGGTCAACGTGGTGCCCGGATCGATGATGTCGAACTCGGGCGCGGCCGAGGGGAAACTCAGAGCTGAGGACGGAACAGCAGTGGCAACCGCGGCTTCGGTCACTCCGTTGACCAAGACTCCCGAATAGACCGGCCAGGGCATGGCCGCCACTGTCGCCGCCAAGCCAAGCCCGGCGATCCTTTTCGACAAAGGCCGTCCGCCCGAAAGGATGACGTCTGCGCAAGCAAAGAATTCACGTGTTCTTTGGAGTGACGCCAGGTCCCCCTCCGTTCCTTGCTAGCCGCCCAGATACTTTGGGGCAGATCTATTTCCAACGTTGAGCCGTCAACGTCGAAAAAGACAAGAAGAACGGTCAGTGCTTGCTCTAGCTAGTCATGGATCGTGGCGGTACAATGGCCGCAATGCGGCGAGGACAGTTCGTAATGTACAATAAGATGATTTTATCGAGCGTTGCGTAGGCGATGCGTTGCTTGTGAAGAGAGATCTTTTTAGCCTTTGGCCGTCGCCAGATTGGCGCTGAGCTCGAAGGC
Source organism: Mesorhizobium wenxiniae (assembly GCF_002284535.1). Taxonomy (GTDB): domain Bacteria; phylum Pseudomonadota; class Alphaproteobacteria; order Rhizobiales; family Rhizobiaceae; genus Mesorhizobium; species Mesorhizobium wenxiniae. Next base: position 241,648 of record NZ_NPKH01000016.1, read on the forward strand.
TAATCCCGATCCATTGCCATACGGTCGCAGCACGGGCGCACTCTCGCTCACGATCTCCTCCACGACGCGCTTGCGTTCCTGATCGCCCATTTCCTTGGCTAAAGAACTCATTCCGACCAGTGCCATCGTATTCAAATGCAGGAAAGGTGCGCCTTCCCCGAAGTGGATGGTGCGCGAAATAATCCTTGATCGGACCTCGTGGAAGCCGGCGTCTCGCAGCAGCGCCTCAAGTGGAGCCGCTTCCCCGAAGCTGTACCGTTGATCGGCGATGGCGCCCAGATGGCGCTCCGCAACGCGGCGCAGTTCGCGAAAGAACGGGATTTCGTCGTCCGGGCGCCACATGGCGATCGCCAGCCTGCCATCCTTCGCCAGCGCGCGACGCATCTGCGCCACCGCCGCGGGTCTGTCAGGAAAGAACTGCAGCCCTTGCTGGCAGACGACCAGGTCGAACGTCTCACCGTTACGCAGAGGCAGCTCGCCGGCATTGCCCTGGCGCCAGTCAATGGCTGGTTCTACAGCCAGCGCCACGGCAAGCATGTCCGGGCTGATGTCGACGCCGACGATATATCCGGCTTCACCGAGCCGCTCTCTTGCAACGCGCGCCACTATTCCTGTTCCACAGGCGATATCGAGTAGGCGATCGCCCGAAGACAATTCCAGCTCGTCAAGAGCCATCTCGGCCCATGGACGGAAGAGAGGGCCGACCAGCCACCGCTCGTACATCTGCGGGAAACTTGCCTGGTTCATTGCGTAACTGGGCAAGGTCATGATTGTCCTCCCCTCAATTTCCATCCGGCCATTGTGGGCCTCTCCCGCGCTCCTTCGGCGAGCGCGATTCCAACGAAGCAAGAAAGTTGCAGTCGTTTCGGAGAAAAAGAATGCTAATATTTCATCGCGCCGATGCAAGGCTGTCATCGGGAAAGGGCGATCCACGGAGATACACGAAATCCGCTACTTCCGGGCAGCGTCGCTGCTGCGTGACCCAGCCGGCGCTGACCCGCGCTATCCAGAAGCTCGAGGCCGAGCTTGGAGGGCATCTCTCCCACCGCGAGCATAGCCATGTCCATCTCACCGAGTTTGCGCGTCTCATGCAGCCACATCGCCCAAAATGCGCAGCGATTGAGTGTCGGTAATCCTGGATAGGGTCGGTACCGGTCCGAGGACCGCCAGGGCGGCAGAACGCTTCTAAAATCAGCTTCAGCAACAAACGCCTAGCCTGGCCAATCGAAGCTCTGGGCAGCTCGGACCATTGCCGCCGTCGCCGGGCTATAGGGCCGGCCCGGAACGCTAGCCAGGGACACGGTGCGTGCCACCGCGGGTTCGATCAGCGGACGCTGCAGAAGTTCAGGCGATGTCACCGAATATTCAGGCATGAAGGCGAAGCCGATCCGCGCCAGCACCATTGATTGGACCCAATCCTCGCGCTCGGAACGAAAGCGGGCATAAAGGCTGACGTTTCTTTCCCGGCACACACCCATCACCAGGTCCCGCATTTCGCAGGACAGACGATCGACATAGGGTTCTTGAGAGAGATCGACTAACTTGATTGCATTGAGGCTCGCAAGCCGGTGATCCGGCGCGAATACGACGACGTAGCGCTCACTGTAGAGATCATGGACGCGGAAAGCCGCTCCCAGTCCCTCCAGCGGATTGAGGACGGCCAGATCGAGATCGCCTTGCTCAAGCCTGTTTTTCAGTTCCTGAACGCTCGCCTCGCTGACTTCAAGCTCGACGCCATGATAGTCGCGCTGGAACTTCGCCAGGAACCGGGCGAGCTTCACATGGCCGATGGTCGACATGACGCCGAGGCGGATCGGCACCTGGTTGAGCAGCCTGAAATTGTCGGCAAGCGTCCTGGTTGCGTGGGCCTCCTGCATGATCTGCTGAAGATGCGGCAGAATGGAGCGCCCGAACTCACTCAGGAGGACGCGCTTTCCCTCGCGGTGGAACAAGGGCGCGCCAAGCTCATCCTCGAGCGTCTTGACCGCTTTGGTGAGCGCCGGCTGAGACACATTGCAATCGGTGGCTGCCTTGGTGAAATTCAGCATCTTCGCGGCAGCAAGCACGTAGCGGACCTGAAACATCTCCATGGCGAGCCCTCCCGAGGCGGTTCCACGAAACGACATTGTAGCCCTTTCATCGATAACTGTCGGCTATCGATCGATAGAAAAAATGTCGTTCTCTTTCGCCCGCCGCTGCATTCAACTCCTGTGGTCACTGTTCAAAGGAGGAGATCTGGAAATGACTGTCTACATGGTGGAACGCGACCTCAAGGGCATCAGCATGGAAGCTCTGGGAGATGCGCAGAAGGCGGCGATCAGCCAGGCCGCCGAGATGACGTCCAAGGGCACCGACATCAGCTATCTGCGCTCGACCTTCGCACCGGAGGACGGGCGCTGCATGTGCCTGTTTGATGCTGTCTCTGATGCCGACGTGAAGCGTCTAAACGACGATGCAGGCCTGCCCTACCACAGAATCGTGCCGGCGCTCGATCTTACGCCATAAGGCCAGCACGACCGGGCTCGTGATGACCATCCGGGCCCGGTGTTCTTGCGGATCATGCGCAGCGCGCCAGGCTGATCATTTGGAACGACGGAAAGACCAAGACGTTCGTGCATACTGCATCCGCTAGCCACTGGTTCGACGCGTGTTGTTCCCAGGAGTCGGAGGCGTACCATGTTTGGCAATTCGGGCATCATCCCTCTGCCTCACCCACTTGAGCGTCGTGTGGATACTCTTGCGCAGTCGTTCATGCGCCAGCGGCTCGGATCTCAGATGGACTTCTCGACCCCGGAAGGCGAGCCGGCGCTGTTACCGCCCACCTCGATGTCCTGGCGTATTTTCAAGAACCCTGTTGCGCTCTTCATCGGCGGGGTTACTGCGGTGCTGCTCGAATTGGCGGAGCCGCGGGTTCGCGACGCCATTTGGCAGCACAGCACATTCCGCTCGCACGCGCTCCGACGATTACAGCGTACGGGCCTCGCTGCCTTGGTTACGGTCTACGGGCCTCGAACCAAGGCTAAGGCCATGATTGAAGGTGTGGTCAGGATGCATGGGCGCGTTTCAGGTCGAACCAGCGAAGGTGAGCCATACCACGCCACCGACCCGGAGTTGCTGGACTGGGTGCAAGCTACGGCCGGGTTTGGTTTCATGGAGGCGTATCACGTCTATGTGCATCGTCTGCATTTTTTCGAACGGGACGCGATGTTTGCTGAGGCTCGCCCCGTCGCACTTCTCTATGGTGCGGCCGGCTCGCCCACGTCACAGGCCGAGCTTTACGCGCTGTTCGACGCGATGAGGCAAAGACTCGTCGCGTCGCCGATCGTCTTGGAATTCCTGGAGATCATGGAAGACGTTCCCGCCTTGCCGGGAGTGGCTCAACCGCTCCAGCGGCCATTTCTGAAGGCGGCCGTCGAGATCCTACCGCGCTGGGTGCGCAAGCGCTTGGCACTCGGCGACCGCTGGACCCTGACGCCGTGGGAGCATGCTTTTGTGAAGACTACGGCGGCAATCTGCGAGAGCATCGTGCTTCCTTCATCCCCGGCTGTTCAATCGTGCCGTCGCCTCGGCCTTTCCGAGAGCTATCTCTATCGCCGCCGTTGATTCAGGCTTGCCAACATTGATGGGGCCGCGCCACGGGTAGGAGACTAAAACTTTCAATACTGAGTGACTAGGACGGTTTACTTGCGACCTCCGAGCGCCGGGAAGCGGACCCCCCGCACGTCGCCCAAAGGTGCGCAGCGGACTTGGGACAACCGACATGCACAAAATCAAGCCTGAGCCAGCGGATACTGTTCCTTCAGCGTCTTCAGCACCTGATCGCCGGGCATCGGCGCGCCGAACATGAAGCTCTGCACATATTCGCAGCCCATCTGGCGCAGTTCGAGCGCATCGCTTTCATCCGAAATGCCCTCGGCCACGACCGAAAGGCCGAGTTCATGCGCCATGTTGACCATGGATTTAAGCAGCACCGCGCGCTTCGGTGTCGCGTCGTCGACAAAGCTCTTGTCGATTTTGATCGTGTCGAAGGGAAAGCGCGTCAGATAGGCCAGTGAGGAATAGCCGGTGCCGAAATCGTCCAGCGACAGGCCGATGCCAAGCTTCTTCAGCTTGTTCAGCACATGGGCTGTCTGCTCGGGATTGTCCATCACCAGCGATTCGGTGAGTTCGAGCCGGAAGCAGCGCGGCTTCAGGTTGGCCCGCGCGATCACCGAGCGGACGTCGCTGACCAGATCGCGGCGGATGAGCTGACGGCTGGACAGATTGACCGAAACCGACAGCGGCGCGTCGCCGATCTGCTTTTGCCATCCCGCCAGATCTTCGGCGGCCTGTTGCATAGCGAACAGGCCAAGCTGCACGATCAGGCCGCAGCTCTCGGCGACCGGGATGAAATCGCCCGGCGGGATCATGCCGCGGCGCGGATGGTCCCAGCGCAAAAGCGCCTCGAAGCCGGCAACACTGCCGTCTTCCAGCCGCACGATGGGCTGGTAGGCGAGTGTGAATTCGCGCCGTTCGATGGCGCGGCGCAGGTCGGACTCGAACTGCAGCCGGTCGGTGCCGACGGTCCGGAAGGCGGGGCGGAACGGCTCGATCCTATCGCCGCCAAATCGTTTGGCCTGGTGCATGGCAAGCTCGGCGTCCTTGACCATGTCCTCGGCCGAACTCTGCGCCGAGGTCCAGGTGACCAGCCCGATCGAGGCGGTCAGCACGATCTCGCGCTTGGCAAAGGTGATCGGATTGTTGATCGCATGCTTGATGGCGTCGGCAACGGCTGCGATGCGGGCCGGGTCCTGTTCGGAAAGCAGCATCAGCGCGAACTGGTCGCCGGCAAAGCGCGACAGCGAATCCTTCGGCTTGAGCAACCGGTGCAGCCGGCGCGCAACCGTCAGCAGGATGGTATCGCCGGCCGAGATGCCGAGCCCGTCATTGACCTGCTTGAACCGGTCGATGTCGATGACGAAGACGGTCGGACGCACTTTCTCTTCCGTGCGCGCGATCGAAATGATCGCCTCCAGCCGATTCATCAGCAATTCCCGGTTCGGCAGGCCAGTCAGATTGTCATGCACGGCATCGTGCAGCAGCCTCTCCTCGGACTTTTTCTGCTCCGTCACGTCGACCATGGTGCCGACGCAGCGGATGACCTCGCCGTCCGATCCGATCACCGGCCGTGCGCGCAGCGAAAACCAGTGATAGTGCCCGTCGGCGCCGCGCAGGCGGAAATTCTGCGACACCCGGCCGCGCCGGTGTTCGAGCACCACGTCGAGCGTGGTACGGAACGTGTCGCGGTCGTCGGCATGAAGTACCGGCAGCCAGTTGCGAGCAGCTCCGCCCAGGCTGTCGGGCGCAAGTCCAAGCTGGATGCTGACATCCGGCCTGGTGACGACGCGGTCGCGCATCACGTCCCAGTCCCACACCGTGTCGCCCGATCCGGCGACGGCCAGCGCCTGCCGTTCGAGATCGGAGAACAGGCCCTGATGTAGTGCGCCGCCGGCAAAGGCGTGCTGCATGACGGTGAAGCCGATCAGCAGGATGATTAGGATCAGCCCGCCGCCCAGTGCCGGCTGGGCGATGTCGTTGTCGAGCATGCCGGTGATCGCCATCCACGACCCGCATAGCCACAACAGGACCATGACCCAACTGGGCACCAGCATGATGGCACGGTCGTAGCCGCGTATGCCGAGGAAGATGATCAGGCCGAGGCCGGTCAGCGCGGTGGCGGCGAAGGACAGCCTGGCGATGCCGGCGGCGACCGCCGGATCGACGATCGCAACGCCAGCGATCAGCAGCAGCCCCAGAATCCAGACCAGCGCGCCGTAACTGAAATGGCCGTGCCATCGGTTGAGGTTGAGATAGGCGAACAGGAACACCACGAAGGTCGCCGCAAGCGCCACCTCCGTTCCGGCTCGCCACATCTGCTCGTTGCCGGGCGATATTTCCAGGACCTTGTTGAGAAAGCCGAAATCGATGCAGATATAGGCGAGCACCGCCCAGGCGAGTGCTGCGGTTGCCGGGAACATCGAGGTCCCCTTGACCACGAAAAGGATGGTCAGGAACAGCGCCAGAAGGCCGGCGATGCCGATGACGATGCCGCGAAACAGCGTGTAGGAATTGACCGAGTCCTTGTAGGATTCCGGATCCCATAGATAGACCTGCGGCAGTTTGGGCGAGGCAAGTTCGGCAATAAAGGTGATCACCGTTCCGGGGTTCAGCGTCACCCGGAACACATCGGCGTCGGGACTGCTCTGGCGGTCAAGCGCGAAGCCCTCGCTGGGCGTGATCGCGGCAATGCGGGTCGAGCCGAGATCCGGCCAGAAGATGCCGGAATTCACCAGCCGGAAATGCGGTGCGACAATCAGCCTGTCGAGCTGCTGGTCGGTGGTGTTGGCAAGCGCGAACACCGCCCAGTCGCCGGTCGAGCGCGCATCATTGGCCTCGACCTCGATGCGCCGCACGATGCCGTCCGGGCCTGGAGCGGTCGACACCTGAAAGTTCTCGCCCTGGTTGCGGTAGATTTCGACGGCGCCCGAAAGGTCGAGCGCCACGTCGTCGCGGGCGATCTTGATCGGCTCGACGGCGAAGGCCGAGGACGCCGCGCAGAGCACGACGATTGCCGTCAGCACAAAGGCGAACAACGACCCGATTCGCAGGAAATTCGTCAAAATTAGTCCTTCGTTCCCGCGCCCGGCGGATCGTCTTCGATCCGGGCGTAGAGGTAGTGGTCCTGCCAGATGCCATTGATCCTGAGATAGGATCGCAGAAGTCCTTCGCGCCGGAATCCGGCTTTTTCAAGCACGCGGATCGACCGGGCATTGTCGGGAATACAGGCAGCTTCGATCCGGTGCAACCTCAGCGTATCGAAGGCGAAGCGCGTCACGACCTTGACCGCGTCGGTCATCAGACCACGGCCGCTGTAGCGCTCGCCGATCCAGTAGCCGATATGGCCGCTTTGCGCGACGCCATGGCGGATGTTGCCGAGGGTGATGCCTCCGACAAGCTTGCCGCTGCCTTTCTCGAAGATGAAGAAGGCTATGGCCGTTCCCTGCGCATAATCTTCGCGATAGCGGCTGAGGCGATGCCGCCAGGCCGTGCGGTCGAGCTCGTCGGGGTTCCACCGCGGCTCCCACGGCTCCAGGAAGGCGCGGCTTTCCCCGCGCAGCACCGACCATTCGCGGTAGTCGTTGGTCAGCGGCACGCGCAGCGTGACCCGGTCACCCTTCAGTGCCGGCAGGTCACGGCGAAAGAAAGGGAGCGCGAACATGACGCTTTGATGGACTTTAGCCGGCGAGCTTTCGGGCCGTGGTCTGCGTGCCCGAAAGCGATTCGAGGACCGCCTCATAGGGAGCGAGCGTACCCACCGGTCCGACGGCAGTCAGCGTCGGCTTGGTCGAAAACAGCCGTGACGACAGGTCCGTCAGGCGCTCGACCGTCAGCGCCGACAGCCGTTCCATCAGCTCTTCCTTGGCGATCGGCCGGCCGAACAGCAGCATTTGCCGGGCGATCTGCGAGGCGCGGCTGGCCGGGCTTTCGGCGGACATGATCAGGCCTGCACGGTACTGGGCACGTGCCCGGTCGAGTTCCTCCTGCAGGATGTTCTCGCCGACCTTCTGCAACTCGTCGATGACCACCGGCACCAGCTCGGCGATGTCGCTCTGACCGGTCGCGGCATGGACGCCGAATATGCCGGTATCGGAAAAGCCCCAGTGGAAGGCATAGACCGAATAGCACAGCCCGCGCTTTTCGCGGACCTCCTGGAATAGACGCGACGACATGCCGCCGCCAAGGATCATCGACAGGACCTGCGAGGCGTAGAAGTCGCGTACATGATAGGCGCGGCCCTCGAATCCCAGGACGATCTGCGCGTCCATCAGGTCGCGGTCCTCACGGAAATCGCCGCCGACATATTGCGCAAATTGCGGCATCGTGTTGTCGGACTTGCTGCGGAAACCGCCAAGGTGCTTCTCGACCTCGCGCACGAAATTGTCGTGCTTGATGTCGCCGGCGGCGACGACCACCATGCGCTCGGCGCCATATTGCCGTTCGATGAATTTGTGCAATTGCTTCGAGGTGAAGGATTTGACGGTTTCCGGCGTGCCGAGGATTGAGCGGCCGATCGTCTGGTGGCGAAAAGCCGTCTCGGTGAAGCGGTCGAAGACGATGTCGTCGGGCGTATCGTGAGCGGCGCCGATCTCCTGCAGGATCACATGCTGCTCCGCGCTCCAGCTCCTGCGGGTCGAACTCGGATTCCTGCAAGATGTCGGAGAGGATATCGACGGCCAGGGGCACGTCGTCGCTCAGCACCCTGGCATAATAGGAGGTGGTCTCGACACTGGTAGCGGCATTGATCTCGCCGCCGACATCCTCGATTTCCGAGGCGATCTCGAAGGCGCTTCGCCTTCTGGTTCCCTTGAACGCCATATGTTCAAGCAAGTGGGCCATTCCGTGCTCTTCGCTACGCTCGTTGCGGGCGCCTGATTTGAGCCAGGCACCAAGAGCGACGGATTCGAGGCTTGGAAGGGTTTCGGTGGCGACTGTCAGGCCGTTCGACAGACGGCTTACCTCAACACCCATATAGCTGATACTCCCTAACTTGCCGCCCGCGTCTGGCGGCTAACATAATCTTCCACCATTTTCAGGTCGGATGGAAGTACCGTGTATTTTTCCTCCGATGTCATCAACCCGCCTAGCCATGCGGGCAGGGTCGGCGACACGCCGCTGGCGGCTTCGACGGCGGCCGGGAACTTTGCCGGATGGGCGGTGCCCAGCACCACCATCGGCACGGCATTGGTGGCCTTCGCAGCCGCAACATGCATGGCTGCGGCCGTATGCGGGTCGAGCAGATAGTCGCTGGCTGCGAGCGTCGAGCGGATCGTAGCGGCGACTTCGTCCATGGTCGAACGGCCGGCATCGAATTCGGAGCGGATCCTGGCGATCTCGCCCGCTTCGATGGTGAAGGCGCCGGACTGCTTGAGGCCGCTCATGTAGCGCCGCACGGTCGAGGCGTCGCGGCCGGCCGCCTCGAACAGCAAGCGCTCGAAATTCGAAGAAACCTGGATGTCCATAGACGGCGACGTGGTCGAAAAGACGCCTTTCGTGCGATATTCGCCGCTCGACAGCGTGCGCGCCAGAATGTCGTTATCGTTGGTCGCGATGATCAGCCGCTCGATCGGCAGCCCCATCTTCTTGGCGGCGTAGCCGGCGAAGATGTCGCCGAAATTGCCGGTTGGTACCGTGTAGGAAACCGGCCGGTCGGGCGCGCCGAGCGACAGCGCCGATGAGAAATAATAAGCGATCTGGGCCATGATGCGGGCCCAGTTGATGGAATTGACGCCGGACAGCGATACCCGGTCGCGAAAAGCGTGATCGTTGAACATGTCCTTCACCAGCCCCTGGCAATCGTCGAAATTGCCTTCGACCGCAATTGCATGGACATTTGCGGCAGAGGACGTCGTCATCTGCCGCTGCTGCACCGGCGAGACCCGGCCGTGCGGGAAAAGAACGAAGATGTCGGTGCGGTTGCGCCCGGCGAAGGCATCGATGGCGGCGCCGCCGGTGTCGCCGGACGTGGCGCCGACAATGGTGGCGCGCTGGTTGCGTTCGGCAAGCACATGGTCCATCAGCCGGGCGAGAAGCTGCATGGCCACGTCCTTGAAGGCAAGCGTCGGGCCATGGAAGAGTTCCAGAACGAACATGTTCGAGCCGGTCTGCACCAGCGGGCAGACCGCCTCATGACGGAAGGTCGCATAGGCTTCGCGCACCAGGCGTTCGAACACCGGCATCGCGATCTCGCCGCCGATAAACGGCGACAGCACGCGGATGGCGAGGTCGGGATAGGCGAGGCCGCGCATGGCGCGGATCTCTGCCGCCGAAAACTGCGGCCAGGTATCAGGCACATAAAGACCGCCATCGCGTGCCAAGCCCGCCAGCACCGCGTCGGAAAATCCAAGCACGGGCGCTTCCCCGCGGGTACTCACATATTGCATCGTCATGTTCCATTGCTGCCGGGCGGTTTCGTCCGCGGCAAAGTGGTTAATTTCCGGACTTGTTCAGTCGCATTTTTGCCGCGCGGTTGATATACGTCACCCGCTTTGCGAGAGGGAAGTGCAGTTCATGGCGTTTCATACATTCAACGGTCGTTTTGTCGCGGGTCTGGCGCTCACTGGCTTTATGCTTACCGTTGCCGGCTGCCAATCAGGCGGCAATGGCATCCTGGGCTTCGGAAAGACGGACACAACACCGCCACCACCGCCGGACCCCAAGGTTCTCGCCAGCCAATTGCAGGCCTATTGTCCGAAAGTGACGCTGCGCGACGGCACCGCCTTCTTCAACACCTATGCCAAGGGCGGCCAAAAGCCCAAGAAAAAAGCCGCCGCTCAGGACGCCGAAGCTGCCGCGCTTGACGCGAGCAGCGACCAGCAGGACGATTCCGCGAAGATCATCTATCAGGCCTCGATCACCGATGTGACCCGCGACTGCAACCGTGCCAACGGCTCGCTGACGATGAAGATAGCCGTCGCCGGCAAGGTCGTTCCGGGACCGATGTTCAGCCCGGGTACCATCACCATGCCGATCCGTATCGCTGTGATGCATGGCACCGAGGTCCTTTACTCGCAGCTTCACCAACATCAGGTCCAGGTTACCAATCCCTCGAGTGCCAACCAGTTCGTCTTCACCGATTCGAACGTTGTCGTTCCCGAGCCCACCGCGCGGGACTATCAGGCGTTCGCCGGCTATGACGAAGGCCCGCCGAAGAAGACCGACAAAAGGATTGCCGCGGCCGAATAGCGGCGGCGTTGGAGCCGCCTACGGTCGGAGGCGCATGCATCACGCATCCGCCGACCATTCCGACAGGGCGGCGATCACGCTTTTCAGCTCCGCCCAGCGGCGGATGACCGTTTCGGCGCCGGCCTCGGTCAGCGCGTCGGCATGTCCGGGATAGCTGTGCGCCGCTCCGGTGAAGCCGATCACACGCATGCCGGCTGTCCTGGCGCCGGTCACACCGTGCACGGAATCCTCGATGACGAAGGTGTTCGCCGGGGCGGCCTTGAGTTTTTCCGCGGCAAAGAGAAACACGTCGGGCGCCGGCTTGGATTTTCCGCTCGGCGTTTCCAGCGAGGAAAAAATGTGCCCAGTGAAAAACGGCAGCAGACGCACCTTCTCCAACATGAATTCGATCCGCTCGGTGCGCGAATTCGAGCAGATGCAGCGCGGTGCTGTCACCGCGGCGACTGCCTCGTGCACCCCGTCGACGGCGCGCACGTCGGCGCGCAGCCGGCGGTCGACCAGCTCTTCGGCACGATCGATCAGCGAGGCCTGGAACGGGATGCGAGACTTCTCTTCGACTCGCATCATGATGTCCTTGAAGGTCAGCCCGGCATAGGTTTCAGAAAGCTCCTCGGCCGATATCTCGTAACCGGCCGACGTCAAAAGCTCGGCTTCGATGCGCGCGGCAATGATTTCGGAATCGACGAGCACGCCGTCGCAATCGAAGATGACAAGGTCTGGCTGGGGCATAGCGATCCGGAAAGCGGGAGGGAGGGGCTGAGACGGTTCAGGCGGCGCGGCATACACCAACAGACCGTTCTTCGCAAATTACCTGGGCTCCGCACCCTCGGCCTTCATCGAATATTTACGCTGATCGGTAACCATAACAGGGAGTAAACAGTAACGCGTGCTTTGGGTGTCACAATGTCTGCCGTGCGTCTTCTCGACGAGCTTTCCCATGCTCCCCAGCAATCCGAATGGCTGGATACGATCCTGAAGGGCGATTGCGTCGCCGCGCTCGACCGGCTGCCCGAAAAATCCATCGACGTGATCTTTGCCGATCCGCCCTACAATCTGCAGCTCGACGGCGATCTGCATCGTCCCGACCAGTCCAGGGTCGATGCCGTCGACGACGACTGGGACCAGTTCGCGAGTTTTGAGGTCTACGACGCCTTCACTCGCGCCTGGCTGCTGGCGGCGCGCCGCGTGCTGAAACCCAGCGGCACCATCTGGGTCATCGGCTCCTACCACAACATTTTCAGGGTCGGCGCCAAGATGCAGGATCTGGGGTTCTGGATCCTCAACGATGTCGTGTGGCGTAAGACAAATCCGATGCCGAATTTCCGTGGCCGCCGCTTTCAGAACGCCCATGAGACGATGATCTGGGCCTCGCGCGACCAGAAGGGCAAGGGCTACACCTTCAACTACGAAGCGCTGAAGGCGTCGAACGATGACATCCAGATGCGTTCCGACTGGCTGTTTCCGATCTGCACCGGCGGCGAGCGCCTGAAGAATGAAAATGGCGACAAGCTGCATCCGACCCAGAAGCCCGAGGCGCTGCTCGCCCGCGTCATGATGGCCTCGACGAAGCCCGGCGATATCGTGCTCGATCCTTTCTTCGGCTCCGGCACCACCGGCGCCGTGGCCAAGCGCCTTGGCCGCCATTTCGTCGGCATCGAGCGCGAGCAGGCCTATATCGACGCCGCCAACGAGCGCATCGATGCAGTCCGGCCGCTGGACCGCGCTGATCTCACCGTGCTCACCGGCAAGCGCGCCGAGCCGCGCGTTGCTTTCGTCAGCCTCATCGACACCGGGCTGATGCTGCCCGGTGCCACACTCTATGACGCCAAGAAGCGCTGGGCGGCCAGGGTGCGCGCCGACGGCACGGTGGCGGTCGGCGACAGCGCCGGATCGATCCACAAGATCGGCGCGGAAGTTCAGGGGCTGGATGCCTGCAACGGCTGGACCTTCTGGCATTATGAGCGCAGCGGCGGCCTGACCCCGATCGACGAGCTTCGCCGTATCGCCCGCCTCGGCATGGAGCGGGCAGGGGCCTGACGAACGGATCGTATGTGTCTGCCATGTTAAAGCGGATTATCAATCGGCCAGTCGAAGTCATTCAAATCACACTCTGACCCCCAGCCCTCTGAGGTCCGCCTCGAGCGTCTTTGCGTCAGTGAACAGCACCGACTGCCAGCCGGCCGCCTTGGCACCGTCGACATTTTTCGGGCTGTCGTCGATGAACAAGGTGGCCGCGGGCTCGAGGCCGAACGCGGTCACATGATGGTCGTAAATGCCGCGATCCGGCTTGATCATGCCGATCTCGCCCGAAATGGTCACACCGCGCGGACGGTTGAGAAAGTCGAAACGCTGCCGGGCTTCAGCCAGCGTGTCGGCGGCGAAATTGGTCAGCATGGTGACGTCGTGGCCGCTCTCGATCAGCTTCTCCATGATCTGGACGCTGTCGTCATAAGCGTGCGGCACCATCTCGTGCCAGAGGCGGCGGAAGTTGCGGATGTTTTCGGCGTGGTCCGGGTGTTCGGCGATCAGCAGCGCCTCGGCCTCTTCCCAGGTCCGGCCCCGGTCCTGCTCGATGTTCCAGTCATGCGTGCAGACATTGTCGAAGAACCATTTCCGCTCGTCGGCGTCGGGGATCAATCGGCTGAAGGGCAAGTTCGGATCGTAGTGGATCAGCACTTTGCCGATGTCGAAAACGATGTGGCGGATTTCGGTCATTCTAGTCCTCGTTCAATGCAATTCATGTGGGGTGATGTAGGCGATTCAATGTGCGCGCTGCTTCTTCGTCGCGCCCGGTATCGCCGCTTCGATTACCTTTTTCATGACGGTGGGCAGCGCTTCGCCGGAAATTTCGTGGGCCAGCGACCAGAAATGACCCGCCGGGGCGGCGGCATCGGTCATCGCTTTGAAGACGTCGAGTTCGAGCGCAAAATGGGTGAAGACATGGCCAATCCGCCCGGTTGGCCGCCAGTTGCCGGGGAAGGGCGCTGCCGCGTCCGTGGTGGCGCCGTCGATCCGCGCGGTCCAGCCGGTCGTCGGTACTTCGGTCATGCCGCCGAGCAGGCCTTTATCCGCACGTTTGCGCAAAAGAATGGCGCCATCGTCACGTACGGCAACGAAGGCAGCCCCGCGCCGCAACGGTTTCTCGCCCCTCGGCAGGCGGACAGGAAAGCGCTCGGGATCGCTTGAAACAGTGGCGCTGCAATCCTCTCGCAGCGGGCACAGCATGCAACGCGGTCGGCGCGGCGTGCAGATCGTCGCGCCCAAATCCATCATCGCCTGGGCGAAATCGCCCGGTCTGGTCGCTGGAACCATGCGCTCGACATAGGCGCGTATGTCTCCCTTGGCTTCGCTCAGCGGCGTGGCAATCGAGAACAGCCGGGAAACGACCCGCTCGACATTGCCGTCGACGACCGCGGCCGGCTGGTCGAAGGCGATCGCCGCGATCGCCGCCGCCGTGTAGGCGCCGATGCCGGGCAGCTCTCTCAAGGCAGTCTGCGTGTCCGGAAACCTGCCGCCTTGCCGTGCAACGAGATCGGCGCAGGCCTTGAGATTGCGCGCGCGGGAGTAATAGCCGAGCCCGGCCCAGGCTTTCATGACATCTTCGGCCCGTGCCGCAGCCAACGCCTCAACATCAGGCCATTTCTGGACAAAGGCCCGGAAATAAGATCTTACCGCTTCGACCGTGGTCTGCTGCAGCATGACTTCTGAAAGCCAGACGCGGTAGGGATCGGGACGCATGCCGCGTGCCATTTCGCGCGGCGCAATGCGCCACGGCAAATCGCGGTGATGCGCGTCGTACCAGCCGAGCAGGCGGGACGCGATATGGCGGCTATCCCCAGACGCAGCCTTGCTGCTATCCCCGGATGCGGTCTTGCGGGTCTGGTCGTGCAGTGCCATTGATCGAAGACTGGCCTAACCGATGCGTGGTGAAGGTCGTGACTGGAGAACGCACATGGCAGGGAAAAGGCCCTTCGGCAATCCCGTTCCGGTGAGTGATCTCGCAACCCAGATTCTCGATCCGGTGTTGCGGAAGCGGGCCGGCATGTCGATCGGGCTCGTCCAGTCCTGGGAGGAGATTGCCGGGCCGCGGCTCGCCAGCCTTTCGCGCCCTGAAAAGATCCAGTGGCCGCGCCGCATGCATGAAGATGATCCGTTCGAGCCGGCGGTTCTGGTCATCGCCTGCGAAGGCATGGCCGCGCTCCATCTGCAGCACGAGACCGGCGAGATCATTAACAGAGTCAACGCCTTCCTCGGCTTCAACGCTATCGGCCGGATCAGAATCGTCCAAAAGCCGGTGACGGCGGACAAAGGGCGGCCTAAACCAAGCTTCCGACCGCTGACCCCGGCCGAGAAGGCGAAGTTGTCAGGCACGGTCGGGATGATCGAGGATGACGAACTGCGCACTGCGCTTGAGCGGCTCGGCGCCACCATTCTCGGTCAAAAGAAAGTATAATCTCGCGCTTTCGTGATCGCGTACACAAGGTTTGGCGATTGGAATGGGGACGGGGATGCCTTAATTCGCGCCAACTCTCGCCTTTTCTAGCCTTTGCATTGCAAAATCCAACCATTGTCAGGTGATTCGTATGGCCCGTCTTTTGTCCCGCAGAACCCTCTTGTCGTCGCTGGCCGCCATTCCGGCCGTGGCTCTGCTCGCCGCCTGCAGCGACTCGGGCGAGAAAGCCGTGGCGCAGGATGCAAAGCCTGCGGCTCCCGCCGATGCGATGAAGCCGGCCACTCCTGCCGCGGCCAAGGCGCCTGAGGCCCAGGGCACGGTGGACATGGCGGCTCTGCTGAAACCCGGCGCACTGCCCGACGAGCAACTGGGCAAGGACGACGCGAAGGTCACCATTGTCGAATATGCCTCGATGACCTGCCCGCACTGCGCGCATTTCCACGAAACCACCCTGCCTGAGCTGAAGACGAAATATATCGACACCGGCAAGGCCCGCCTTATCCTGCGCGAATTTCCGTTCGACCCCAGCGCCGAGGCCGGTTTCATGCTGGCACGCTGCTCCAAGGACAATTATTTCCCGATGGTGGACGTTCTGTTCAGGCAGCAGGCGAACTGGGCAGGTGTTGCCAATACCAAGGACGCCCTGCTGCAAATCTCCAAGATGGCCGGTTTTACACAGGAGTCGTTCGAGGCCTGCTTGACGGACCAGAAACTTCTGGACGATGTGAGATCGGTCCAAAAGCGTGGCGCCGATGAATTCAAGGTCGACTCGACGCCGACCTTCTTTATCAACGGGAAGACCTACAAGGGGGCGCTGTCGATTGAGGAAATCTCGGCCATTATCGACCCTCTGCTCTGACGTTTCAGCGGCGCCGAAGCGGCTGCGCTTAGGCGTGCGTGGCTTTTTGTCGTGCCGCGCGCCTGGCGCCCTGTCGCAAAACCGCCGAACAGTTTTGCGGAACTTGGCTATTGGGCGGCGCGAATGAAGTTCTCGCGCCTTCGCCTGCTCGGTTTCAAGTCCTTCGTCGAACCCGGCGAGTTCGTTATCGAACGCGGCCTGACCGGCATCGTCGGGCCGAACGGCTGCGGCAAGTCGAACCTTGTCGAGGCGCTGCGCTGGGTGATGGGCGAAAGCTCGTACAAGAACATGCGCGCGTCCGGCATGGACGACGTCATCTTTTCCGGCTCGGGAACGCGTCCTGCCCGCAACACCGCCGAAGTCACTCTTTTCCTCGACAACAGCGACCGTAGCGCGCCCTCCGCCTTCAACGACGCAGACGAACTGCAGGTTTCACGCCGCATCGAGCGCGAGGCGGGTTCGCTCTACCGTATCAACGGCAAGGAAGCCCGCGCCAAGGACGTGCAACTGCTTTTCGCCGACCAGTCGACCGGCGCGCGCTCGCCCTCGATGGTCGGGCAAGGCCGCATCGGCGAGCTGATTCAGGCAAAGCCGCAGGCGCGCCGCGCGCTGCTGGAAGAGGCGGCCGGAATTTCGGGTCTGCACACACGCCGTCACGAGGCGGAGCTGCGTCTGAAGGCGGCCGAACAGAATCTGGAACGGCTGGACGACGTCGTCGGCGAGCTGGAAAGCCAGATCGAAAGCCTGAAGCGCCAGGCCCGCCAGGCCTCGCGCTTCAAGAACCTGTCGGCCGACATCCGCAAGGCCGAGGCGACGCTGCTGCATCTGCGCTGGACGTTGGCCAAAACACAAGAAGGCGAGGCGCGCTCGGCGCTGGCGATTGCCACGGCACTGGTCGGCGACCGCGCCGCCGCCCAGATGGCTGCCGCCAGGGAGCAAGGGATCAGCGCGCATCGGTTGCCGGAACTGCGCGATGCGGAAGCCGCCGCCGCTGCCGCCTTCCAGCGCCTGTCGATCGCCAAGACGCAGATCGAAGAGGAAGCGGGCCGCATCCGCGCCCGCCAAGCAGAACTCGACCGCCGGCTCCAGCAGCTCGACGGCGACATCGTCCGCGAGGAGCGGATGGTCCGAGACAATGCGGATATTCTTGAGCGCCTCGCCGCCGAAGAAGCCGTGCTCAACACTGAGAACGCCGGCGCCGCCGAGCGCGAGGCCAGCACCCGGGCGGCGTTCGAACAGGCGGCGTCGACGCTTGCCGCGAGTGAAGCCAAACTCGCTGGCCTCACGGCCGAACGGGCGGAGACCGCCGCCTCCCGCAACCAGATCGAACGAACGCTGCGCGATACCGCCGAGCGCCGCGACCGTTTCGCCCGCCAGCTCGCCGATGTCGACCGGGAATTGTCCGACATCGTTTCGAGGGTCGCCGGCCTGCCCGATCCCGCCGAGAAGCGGCTGCTGGTCGAACAGGCGCTGGCGCTGCTGGAGGAGACCGAAGCCGCAACGATTGCCGCCGAACAGGCTGTCGTCGATGCGCGCGCGGCGGAAAGCGCTGCCCGCCCGCCGGTTCAGGATGCAAAGGCCGAGCTGGCGCGGATTGAAACTGAGGCCCGTACACTGGCCAAGATCCTGAATGCCGCGAGCGGCGACCTCTTCCCCTCTGTCCTGGAGCAGATCAGCGTCGAACGCGGCTACGAGACGGCGCTGGGCGCGGCCCTTGGCGAGGAACTCGATGTGCCGCTCGACCGCAGCGCGCCGGTGCATTGGGGGCAAAGCGAGATCCAGCCCGGCGACGCCGCTCTACCCGAAGGCATCAAGAGCCTTGCCACTGTGGTGCGCGCGCCGGCGCAACTGGCCCGCCGATTGGCGCAGATCGGCATCGTCGAGGCCGGCGACGGAAAGCGGCTGCAAGCGCTGCTTGCTCCCGGGCAACGGCTGGTCAGCCGCGAAGGGGCGCTTTGGCGTTGGGATGGGTTCACCGCCAGCGCCGACGCGCCGACCGCGGCCGCGCAGCGGCTGGCGCAGAAAAACCGGCTGGCCGAGCTCGACGCCGAGGCGGTCCACGCGACCCGCATCCTGCGCCAGGCCGAAGAGGCTCTTGCCCATGCCGAGCAGGCGCTTGCCCGGGCGAGCGAGGCCGAGCGCTACGCCCGTCAAGCCGGGCGCGATGCCCAGCATGGGCTGGACGCCGCCCGCAACGCGCTGGCCGAGGCCGAGAAGGCCGGCGGCGAGCTGTCGAGCCGACGCGCCGCGCTTGACGAGGCCCGCGCGCGTATCGTCGACAGCCATGAAGAGACGGCGGCGGCATTCGTCGAGGCGGAGATGCTGCTGCAAAGCGCTCCCGACCTCGGTGATCTGCAGTTGCAGCTCGAACAGTCGGCCGCCAACGTCGCTCGCGACCGCGCCACCCTTGCCGATGCCCGCGCCGTCCATGAAGGCTTGAGGCGGGAAGCCGAAGCGCGAACGCGCCGCCTCGACGCCATCGGCCAGGAACGCCGCAACTGGCTGGAGCGCGCCGAAAACGCCTCGACGCAGATCGCGGCACTCGGCGAACGCAAGGCCGAGGCCGAGGCCGAGCGCGAAAGACTGGCCGACGCACCCGACGAGATCGACGCCAAGCGGCGCGCCTTGCTGTCGCAGCTTGCCGAAGCCGAAAGCCTGCGCCAGGCAGCCGGCGACCGGTTGCAGGAGGCGGAGAACAAGCAGTCCGAACTGGACAAGGCCGCGACATCAGCAATTCAGTCGTTGGCCGAGGCGCGCGAAACGCGCGTCCGCGCCGAAGAGCGGCTGACCGCTGCCGACGAAAGACGGCTGGAGGTCGAGGCGCGCATTCAGGAAACGCTCAACACGCCGCCGCATCTGGTCATCCGCCACACCGGCCTGGAGGCCGACAGCCCGATGCCGGAGATGACTGAGATCGAGCGTCAGCTCGACCGGCTGAAGATCGAGCGCGAGCGCCTGGGCGCCGTCAATCTGCGCGCCGAGGAAGAGCAGAAGGAACTATCCGATCGGCTCGAGACCATCGTTTCCGAACGCGAGGACATCATCGAGGCCATCCGCAAGCTGCGGCAGGCGATCCAGAGCCTGAACCGCGAAGGCCGCGAACGGCTGCTGGCTGCCTTCGACGTGGTCAACGGTCATTTCCAGCGGCTGTTTTCGCATCTGTTCGGCGGCGGGACGGCGGAACTGCAACTGATCGAGTCCGACGATCCGCTCGAGGCCGGTCTCGAAATCCTTGCGCGGCCGCCCGGCAAGAAGCCGCAGACGATGACGCTGCTTTCCGGCGGCGAACAGGCGTTGACGGCGATGTCTCTGATCTTCGCCGTGTTCCTGACCAATCCCGCGCCGATCTGCGTGCTCGACGAAGTCGACGCACCGCTCGACGATCACAATGTCGAGCGTTTCTGCAATCTGATGGACGAAATGGCCGCCACCACCGAGACGCGCTTCGTCATCATCACGCACAACCCGATCACCATGGCCCGCATGAACCGGCTGTTCGGGGTGACCATGGCCGAGCAGGGCGTTAGCCAGCTCGTGTCGGTCGATCTGCAGGCGGCCGAGGCTCTGCGCGAGGCGAGCTGACGCTTCGACAGCACAGCTTGTCGGTAGCGCCTATCGGCTATAGCACGAGCTGAGACGGTCCTTCATTCGGATGTAGCATTTTGATGTTGCACATGGTCGTTTCGGAAATCGATCTCGATTTCGCGATCATGTGCATGGAGAACCTTGTTGCCTATACTTGTCACTGGAGCCGCGGGATTCATTGGCAGCTACGTTTGCCACCACCTCTTGAGCAGGGGGGAAGCAGTCGTCGGCGTCGACAATATGAACGACTATTACGACCTGGCGCTCAAAGAGGGGCGGCTCGCCCGCCTTCAGCCCCACAAGAATTTTTCATTTCATGAGATCGAGATCGCCGAACAGGGCGCGCTCGCCACCGCTTTGGCCGGGCAAGGCATAACCAGGATTGTCCATCTCGCCGCTCAGGCGGGTGTGCGCCATTCACTCGACAATCCGAGGCTCTATGCCCGTTCCAATGTCGTCGGCCATCTCGAAGTGCTCGAATTCTGTCGCGCGCAGCCAGCATTCGAGCATCTGGTCTATGCCTCGTCGAGTTCGGTCTATGGCGGCAACCGCAAGGTGCCGTTCAGCGAGACCGATCAGGTCGACAGGCCCGTCTCGCTCTACGCTGCTACCAAGAAGTCAGATGAATTGATGAGCCACACCTATGCCCATCTCTTCGGGGTGCCGCAAACCGGCTTGCGGTTTTTCACCGTCTACGGCCCTTGGGGCCGGCCCGACATGGCCTATTGGATATTCACCAAGGCGATCCTCGAGGGAAAGCCGATCCGGGTATTCAACAATGGCGAGATGTGGCGGGATTTCACGTATGTCGACGATGTGGTGCGGGCGGTCGTTGCCGTGCTCGACAAGCCGCCCATGGCCGATGCCCCACCCAGCAGGATTTACAACGTCGGCAACAACCGGCCGGTGCGGCTGGGCGATTTCATCGACACTCTGGAAAGACTGCTCGGTGTAAAGGCGATCCGCCACAGCGAGCCGATGCAGAGCAGCGACGTCGAGCGGACCTATGCCGACATGACGGCACTGGAGCGCGATTTCGGCTTCAAGCCGAGCGTTTCGATCGAAGATGGTCTGAAGAAATTCGTCGACTGGTACCGGTCCGAATGGGTTGCAGGATCAACGACAAGGTGACTGCGGCCTGAGTGTCGTCGTTGCCTGTTGGCATCTGCGTTTGCGGCCCCGCGACTTCGCTCCGGCCACAAACAGAATGGCATCATTGCCGCTCGATCATCGCCTCAGCCCGGCCATGAAGGTCTTTACTCTGGCAGGGTCAACCTGGTTCCACCAGACGCCGTCAT
The DNA here is from genome assembly GCF_002284535.1 of Mesorhizobium wenxiniae. Classification (GTDB taxonomy): domain Bacteria; phylum Pseudomonadota; class Alphaproteobacteria; order Rhizobiales; family Rhizobiaceae; genus Mesorhizobium; species Mesorhizobium wenxiniae. The sequence continues at coordinate 262,625 of NZ_NPKH01000016.1, forward strand.
GCTTCAGTGCGCTGGCGATGATGACGCCATCGACGATGCCAAGGATATCGTTAGCATTGTCGGGCGTCACGCCGCTGCCGACCAGCGTCGGTAGGCCGGCGGCCTCCTTGATCATGCGGATGTAGCTCAGATCCGCAGCGTGCCCGGTGCGCTGACCGGTCGCAATGATGGCGTCGGCGTCGAAGAAGACCAGATCCTTGACCAGTTCCTCCACAGGCCGGTCGGCAACGATGGCGTGTGCGCCATGCTTGACATGAGCATCGGCGAAAACGCGGATGCCGTTGGCGCGAAGCTTGGCGCGGTAGCGCGCCGCGCGACCCGACTCGCCCTCGACAAATCCCTCGTTGGCGACATAGGCATTCGCCCATTGATTGACGCGGATGAAACCCGCGCCGGCGGCACTGGCGATCGCAAGGGCAGGGATCGCGGCGTTAGCGAGCACATTGATGCCGACCGGCTTGCCGAGTTCGCGGCGGATACGGTCGGAAACGACCGCCATATAGGCCGCTGTCTCCGGTCCGATATCGTCAGGTTTTGCAAAGGGGATGTCGCCATGATTCTCGACGATCACGCCGTCACATCCGGCGTCGAGATAGGACCTCGCATCATCGAGACCCCGCTGATAGATCGCCTCGACCGCCTCGCCGTCAAAGCGCGGCGAGCCAGGAAGCGGCGCAAGATGAACGACACCGATCACCACCTTGGTGCGGCCGAAAAGTTCTACGAGCGCGTCGGCGCCCGATTGGCCGAGTTGGGTCATGAGAGCTCCGTATCATCGATGAGCGCCGCCATTTCAGGCGCGGAAGGACAGGATATCAATGTGCCCGGGCGAGTCACCGCAATTGCCGCGGCCGCGAGCGCGAACTTCAGCGCTGAGGTAACCGACATTCCTTTGGAAAGCCCGCCGGCCAGACAGCCGCAAAACACATCGCCGGCGCCGCTGGTGTCGAGCGCTTCGACGCCGGGCGCCGGCAAACGAAGCGGTGCTTCCTGGTCCGGGCCAAGCACGAGACAACCTTCCGCGCCAAGTGTGATCACGACTGTTCCGGCGCCTTTGGCCGCGAGCGCGTCGGCCGCAGCTGCCATATCACCCTCGCCGGTCAGTGCTTTCGCCTCGGATTGGTTCACGACCAACAGCTGCGCCAGACCGAAGTCAGGCAAAGCCGCGGCATTGATAGGACTGGCGTTCAGGACGGTGCGCGCGCCATTTTCCTGTGCTGCCCGCAGGCAGGCATTTATCGCGGCGCCTCGCAGGTTTCCCTGACAGACGACGATGTCGCCGAACGCGATCCGTCGCGCAAGTGCCGTTTGCGCGATCGGATCGAACGCTTCGCTGCAGGCGACACCGCTGACGATGAAGTTCTCGCCGCCGGCCTCAATGACGATGGTCGAGCGGTCGCTCGGCAGGTCGAATTCGCTCACCTCGAGGTCGGACAACTCCCTGTCGAGAGAGGCTCGGATCCATGCGCCTGCGCGGTCCTTGCCGAGCGCCGTCCAAAACGTCACCGCAGCACCCGTGCGCGCGGCCGCAACGGCCTGGTTTGCGCCTTTGCCGCCGAGGCCGTCGGCGTAGCTGCTGGCGTTCAAAGTCTCGCCGGCGGCGGGGAAGCGGCCGACGCGAAACATCGTGTCTACGCAGGCATTGCCCACGACATGGACATGCATCGCTCAGCTCTCACCGGTCGCCCAGTTCAGCATCTGTTCGAACAGGGTTTTGTAGCCTTTCCAGGCGATGAACTCCGGTGGCAGCCAATGCGGCCCGACATCGGATGTCCAGGCCACAGTGCGGCCCTTGCCATAGTGGCCGGCGACGAGCAACGGCAGCGATCCGTAATCCGAAGACACGGTTGCCAGAACTTCCGCCCCGTCTTTCAGCGTCACCTCGTTGAAGCCGAGCAGGATTGGCCAAGCCGAACCGAGACCCTTCAAGATCGGGTGGTCCGAGGAGCCTTTCAGAACAGGCGAAAACCCTTCCGGCACCTCGACGCGGTCGTCGAAGGCGAGGCAGTTCACCGGCAGCACCTCCTCGACCGGCGTCTTGCGATAGCGCGCGCCGCCATTAATGCCCTGGAAGCTATAATAGCCGCCAAACATCAAAAGCCCGCCGCCGTCGCGCACATAATCGCGCAGCAGGCGCAAACGGTTCGGCGTCGGCTTCGAGTGAACCCAAGTGTCGGGATGCAAAAGCAGCGTGTTGGCGCCGATGTCGGAGAGCACCACCGCATCATAGGCCGAGAGCGCCTCCATTGTTTGCGGAAAGCTGCGCTGCGCCTCATGCGCCGGCATGAAGGTCACATCGAAGTCGGTCGCCTTCAGCGCCGTCAGCAATTCGTCGGCGCCGGTGTGGTAGGTGACCGTCGGAAACTGGTCGAAGCCTTTGATATGGGTCGCGGTCGACACCCAGGATTCACCGGCTAGCAGAATCTTTTTCTTGGACATTTGAACTCCGTCGTAAGTCAGTTCCGCCGCGAGAACACAGCCCTCGGATTGGCGACCAGCATGCGGTCGATGGCTGGTTGCTCGACGCCATGCCGTTTCAGGCGCGGTACGAAATGCTTGAGGATATAGCCGTAGCCGAAACCGCCGAAGCGGGTCAGCATGATCTTGAGGAACACATCCTGCGACAGCAGCAGGCGGTCGCCGAAGCCGGCGTCGATAAGTGCCGCAAGTGCCCGTGCATTCTCTTCATCGGAGGGCGATTGCGCGTCCTGATCGGCATAATAATAGTCCATGCCGATCATGTCGTATTCCAGGAAAGCGCCGCGCCGGGCGAGGCTTGTCTGATAGTCGAGATCGTTGTGGCTGGGGTTCATATGGCAGAGCACGGTGTGGCGAAGATCGGCGCCCTCTGCCTCGACGACATCGAGCACCTCGTGCGCCAGCCGCTCCCAGCCGGGCAAATGGATCGACAGCGGCACGCCCGTGATGCGCGAGGCCCGCGCCGAAGCTCGCAGTGACTTTCGTTCCTCGGAGGTGAAGTCCTTGCTGACGCCGACCTCGCCGATCAGACCGGCCAGGATCGTCGGCTGCATCTCGCCGCCGCCGACATCGTTGACGATGAATTCGGTCACCGCGTCGACATCCATGGTCTTCAGCCATTCGGGATGGGTGTGCTCCAGATAGAAGCCGGTGCCCATGACGATCTTCAGGCCGGACATGCGGCTGATGCGGGCGAGCTTTTCCGCTTCACGGCCGATGCCGATATTGGTCGCGTCGACGACGGTGTGGCCGCCGAGCGCGCGATAGCGTTGCAGCTCAGACAGCGCCAGGTCGCTGTCGCCGAGCGAAACATTGTCGCGGTTGACGTAAGGGTTCATGCGCAGTTCGCCGATGATCTCGATGTTCACGGGCTGCTCGGCGAGCGCCATGTCGTCGGGATGACAGGGGCGTTTCCAGGTGCGCGCGCCGTCGAGCAGGATGTGCTCGTGCATCAGGGTAACGCCCATTTCTTCGACCGGAACGGGGCCGAGCACAGTCATCACCTGGCCGGATTCGACCCCGATCGCCAGCCGCTGCCTGGGAGCTGCGTCATCGAAGAGATCACTCATAGGCTCAACGGCTCCGTACGGCGCCGCGGAACAGGCGGAAGTTCAGCCAGATGGCGACCAGGATGATCGTTCCGGTCACGATCGGCGTCAGGAAGGGCGACAGATGCGCCAGGATCAGGCCGTTGCCGATGACGGCCACGGTAAGCGCGCCGAGCACCGTGCCGATAATCGTTCCGCGGCCGCCGAACAGGCTGGTGCCGCCAAGCACGACCGCAGCGATCACTTCGAGCTCAAAGCCTTGCCCGGCGTTCGACGATCCGGATCCGAGCCGGGCCGCAATGATGATCCCCGCAAGTGCTGCCGCGGCGGCGGAAATCACGTAAACGAAAAGCGTCGTCAGCCGCGTGTTGACGCCGGCGCGCCTGACCGCTTCGGCGTTGGCTCCGATGCCGGTCACGTAGCGGCCGAACGGCGTCTCGTTGAAGGCGATATAGGCGATCGCAAGGATCGCCAGCGCGATCAGCGCAGGCGCCGGCACGCCAAGAAACCAGGCGCGGCCCAGCACCGTGAAAGGGCTTCCCGGCTCGATCGGGATCGAGTAGCCGCCGGTGATCAGCAGCGCCACGCCACGGATCACCGAAAGCCCGGCAAGCGTGACGATGAAGGCCGGGATGCCCTCATAAGCAACGAAATAGCCTTGCACCGCGCCAAGCAAGGCACCCAGCGCAAGCATGGCCAGGATGACCGCCGGCCATGGCAGGCCCAGCTGCAGCAGTGTCGCCGACAACGTTGCCACCAGCGCCAGCACGGAGCCGACAGAAAGGTCGATGCCGCCCGTGGTGATGACGAAGGTCATCGCTGCGGCGACGATCAGCAGCGGGGCCGACTGCCGCAGGATGTTCAGCAGATTGGGCGACGTCAGAAAAGCGTCCGTCGTCACCGAGAAGATGACGCAAACCACAAGAAAGAACAACGCGATCGACACGACACTGCCATTGGCGAGCACCGCATCTCGCCATGTGCCTTCGCGAACCCTTCGAGACTGAGCGGAGTGGGTCGAACTCACGTCGCTCATGCTGGCGCTCCATCGCGATAGGCGCTGGTGGCCGAACGAGCGCTGAATTTGCGGCCCACGATCAGGTTGACGACATCTTCGATATTGGTTTCGCCGATCAGCCGCTCGGCGACGTTGCGTCCTTCGTACATGACCTGAATGCGGTCGCATACGAGGAACAGATCCTGAAGGCGGTGGGTGATCAGAATAACGCTGACGCCGCGGGCGCTCACTGCGCGGATCAGGTCGAGCACAGCCTCGACCTCGGCGACGGCAAGCGCTGCCGTCGGCTCATCCATAATCAGCACGGACGGCTCGAACGAGGCGGCGCGGCCGATCGCGATCGACTGCCGCTGTCCGCCGGACAGGTTCTCGACCTTGAGCCGCGTGTCGGCGATAACGATGCCGAGTCGATCGAGCATCTGGCGCGTCTGTTCGTGCATGCGCTTCTTGTCGAGAAAGGAAATGCCGGCGATGCGGCGGCGCGGCTCGCGGCCGAGAAAGAGATTGCCGGCGACATCGACCGTGTCGCAGAGCGACAGATCCTGATAGACCATCTCGACGCGCGCTGCACGCGAATCCGCCGGCGAGTTGAAGGTCACCGGCATGCCATCGATCTCGATCGTGCCGGCATCGGGAACCACCGCCCCCGACAGCACCTTGCTCAATGTCGACTTTCCCGCGCCATTGTCGCCGACCAGTCCCAGGACCTCGCCCGGCTTCAGCACCAGCGACACATCATCGAGCGTCTGGATGGCGTTGTAGCGCTTTGAGATGCCGCTCATCCGCACCCGATAGGTCTCGCCACTGCTCATCTTGGATCCCACGGGATTTGCAAAGTGTCCGCAGCGTAGCCTCAAGCGGCGCCGCGGACCGGTCATCGACGCAGTTTACTGGAACATCGCGCGGTATTGCTCGACATTCTCCTTGGTTACGATCGTCACCGGAATATTGATGATCGGGTCGACCGTTTCGCCCTTCTTGAGCTTGGTCAATGCTTCGACAGCGGCCTTGCCTTCGCCGGCAGGGTCCTGCTGGACGACCGCCACCACCCAACCATCGTCAATGCCCTGAATGACCTGCTTGGTCAGGTCCCAGCCGAACACCTTGACGTCGCCGGTGCGGCCTTGGCTGGTTACGGCCGAAACAGCGCCGAGCAACGCCGGCTCGCCGGTCGCATATAGCGTCGTCATGTCCGGATTGGCGGTCATCAAATTCTCCGAAGCGCTCATTGCGGTCTCCTGAACATTCTGGCCGTCGACCGTGTCGAGGAAGGTGATCGCCAAGCCGCTGTCGGTGACCGCCTTCTTGAAACCGTCGAGCCGCTGGTTCTGGATGTACGAATTAAGCGCGCCGACAATGCCGATCTTGGCAGTGCCGCCCATCTCCGACTTGACATAGTCCGCGTAGAATTTGCCGATATCCTCGCCAGCCTTGGCGTTGTCGACACCGATGAACGCAACGTTGTCGCCGTCGGGAATCTGCGCGTCGATGGCGATCACGGGGATGCCGGCCGCCTTCGCGGCGGTGATTGCAGGCTTGACGCCGTTCACGTCGATGGCGACTAAAATGATGCCGTCGACTTTCTGTGTGATATAGTTCTCGATCGCGTCATTTTGCGCGCTCGGCACGTTGTTGGCATTGAAGATGACCAGCTTGGCGCCTGCGGCGTCGGCGGCCTTCTGCGCGCCCTCATTGATCTGGTTGAAGAACAGGGCCTGCTGGTTGATGTTGACGAGAGCGAACGTATCGGCGAACGCCGATCCCATCGCGGTCGAGCAAATGGCGATGACGGCGGCGCAACGGAAGAGAAGTTTGAACGGACGCATTTACGGTTCCCCTTGCTTGCGGGCCAAACCTGTTCGGCTGGTCCCATTGGTGCTTAGGCACGAGGCAAACATTCAAGAGACTTGAATATTTGTCAACGAATTTGATCTCTGAGCGCCGTCAGAACGTCGCCGGCGTGTTGACCCAGAAAATGCTGGCTCTCTCCTTGCCGATGTTGCGGTAATGGTGCGGCAGCTCCGACCTGAACACGAACGCATCGCCAGTGGCGAGATCATGGCTCTTGCCATCGACGATCAGCTTGATCCGGCCAGCGAGCACATAGCCGACTTCCTCGCCGACGTGCTGGATGGGGCCTTCGCTCTCGCCGTCCGCCTCGATATGATGGATATTGCACTGCAGCAGGTGACCGGGCGAATACGGAATGATGCGCTCAAGCGAAATGCCCTCGCCGCGCCTCAGCGCGTCGAGCGAGATCAATGGCCGCGCGCCTGCGCGGAACACGATCGCCTCGTCGTCGTCGACCTGTTCGAACATCCAGCCGATATTGGTCCCCAGAACTTCGACCAGGCGGTGAAGCATGGGCAGGGATGGCGAAGCCTTGCCGTTCTCGATCTTGGACAAAAGGCTTTCAGAGCAGTTCGCAGCTGTCGCCAGCGTCTTCAGCGTCATGCCCCGTGTCTGCCGGGCGAGGCGCAACCGCGTTCCAAGCCGCGCGGCATTTACGGTGGCGTCCGCTTCAGACTCTGGCCGTCGCCGATCGATTTTGTTCATCCGTTCGCCAACCATTCAACAGTCATGGGACAACTGTCGCGCGAGCAAAAGACAGCGGCGACCGATTTGCAAGCGATGATTTGTCAATTTCGACGCTGCAGTGCCTCGACCAGTCTTGATAGCACGGATAAAGCAACTCAGCGGCAAACACTCGCCCTTCTATGGCGACATCGGCCGTCCCCCGATCAACCCAGCGCTGACTGGAACAAAAAGCGTTCCTGCATTGTTCTCCAACCGTCCTGATGTTCGACGGCTGGTTCATACGCCGGCCAGGGGCAATCCTCGCGGCAGGCGCTTGGCCGGCACGCGAAGAAGGGATGGCGATGGATCCAGACGATCTCAACACGGAACGGATCGCCACTGTGTTCGGCGGAACAGGCTTTCTCGGGCGCAGGATCGTGAAGCGCCTCCTTGAAAGAGGCTTCACGGTCCGCGCCGCATCCCGCCACCCGGCTCGTGTGGGCCCGGTCTTTTCTTCGACTGCAAGGATGCCCGAAGCCGTCGAGGCGGATATATTGGATGCGTCCTCGATCGGCTCGGCCATTGCCGGATCACAGGCGGTCGTGAATGCTGTCAGTCTTTATGTCGAGCAGGGCGCGCAGACGTTTGAACGCGTGCATGTGAAAGCTGCCGCTGATCTCGCCGCTGCGTCGCGCGATGGCGGGGTAGACCGGTTCGTCCAGATTTCGGGGATCGGCTCCGATCCTCAATCGGATTCGAAATATATTGGGGCACGTGGGCGCGGAGAAGAGGCGGTGGCGAGCGCATTTCCCGGCGCCTTCATTGTTCGTCCCGCCGTCATGACAGGACCTGACGACGTTTTCCTCACGACGATTGTGAGGCTGATACGTCTCCTGCCGGTCTATCCGCTGTTCGGCGATGGTGGCACACGGCTTCAGCCGGTCTATGTGGCAGACGTCGCAGAAGCAGTGGGCCGGCTTATCGACGGGCGAAACCACAAGGGCTCATTTACACTCGAATTCGGTGGCCCGCGCATCTACACCTATAAGGAACTGCTGCGGGAGATCGCCCGACAGCTCGGTACCCACATCAGGCTGATGCCGGTGCCGTTTGCGGCGTGGGGCGCCTTGGCCGGCGTCGCGGAACTCCTTCCGGCCGCGCCCATAACGCGCAACCAGGTCGATCTTATGCGGCACGACAATGTGGCAGCAATCGGCGCGCCTGGCCTGAAGGAACTCGACATCGAGCCGCGGGGCATCGAGGAGGTGATCCGCTTGATCGATCGGCGCGCGTGACGCCGGCTCGCGCTCGTCTCCTGCTAATGACTCTACGATCCTGACGGGAACCTGTCGCCATGCGGCGGGTTGGTCGAGCTTGAGCCAATGAAGAAGAAGGAAAGAACTATGGCCAGATGCGGTCAATGCGGGAATGACTACGACAAGGCTTTCGAAGTGAAGCTGGCTGAGGAAACCTATACGTTCGACAGCTTCGAATGCGCGATCCACAAACTTGCGCCGCTCTGCCCGCATTGCGGGTGCCGGATCATCGGACATGGCGTCGAACAAGGTGACATTATCTACTGCTGCGCACATTGCGCCGCGGAGGAAGGTGCAAGCGCACTGACCGATCGCGCACCTTGATGCAACGCTGCTAGGATGGCCCCCAAGAGGCAGGACCATCGCCGACACGGGCTTGTTCGCAAGCATGGAAGCTCAGCATCTAGAACCGTGTTAGCAAAACCGTGATCAGCGAAGGCAACAAAAGGGCGGTTTGGCCGTTCTGATCAGCCGCATTAGCGGCGGAGCATCCGAAGACATGACTACGCCGCAAATTCTGTCGTTCGCCGTCATCTTCGTGATGATGGCGGCGCTCGTTTGGGGTCGGTATCGATATGATCTGGTCGCAGCCGCGGCACTGTTGCTTGCACTCGCGGTTGGCATCGTGCCTTTTGACGAGGCCTTCAGCGGGTTCAGCGACGATATCGTGGTCATTGTCGGCAGTGCCCTGCTGGTGAGCGCAGGCATAGCCCGCTCGGGCATCATGGAAATCGCCATCAAGCGCTTTGTTCCCAACCTATCGGGCGTTCGGTCGCAATTGGCGCTGCTGGTGATCGTGGTCACGATCCTGTCTGCCTTTGTAAAGAATATCGGTGCGCTCGCTATCATGATTCCGATCGCCTTCCAGTTCGCGCGCCGGTCGAGCGTTTCACCCTCGATATTCCTGATGCCTATGGCGTTCGGATCACTGCTCGGCGGGCTCATGACGCAGGTGGGAACATCTCCCAATATCGTTGTGTCCCGTGTGCGGGAGGAGCTGACCGGCACCGCCTTCACAATGTTCGACTTTACACCTGTTGGAGCCGCCCTAGCCGCCGCCGGAACGATCTTCCTGCTGCTTTTCTATTGGCTGTTACCGGTGCGCGAAAAGCTCGGCGGTTCGCTGAATGAGGCCATCGCCATCAAGAATTACCTGACAGAGGCCCGAATTGTCAGCGAATCCACGGTGCTTGGGAAAACCGTCGCAGACCTCATTAAGCTGTCCGGCGGCGATGCTATCGTGACGTCGATCCTGCGCAACCGGACTATGCGGATGACACCACTGCCCGATGTTGTCCTCAAAGCGAACGACATCCTGCTGCTCGAGGGCGACCCAGAGGCGCTGGATCGCCTTGTCTCGCAGGGCAAGCTCAGCGTCACGGGCGATAGGGTCGGCAGTGACGACACGGCCAGCGAGATGATCGCTATCGAAGCCGTGATCGGTGAAAGCTCCCCTTTGATCGGCTGGTCAGCCCAGCGCCTTGCCCTTTACGACCGCTTCAATGTCAACCTCCTGGCTGTCAGCCGTCACGGCGAGCGCCTCGACCGTAGGCTGGCCGAAATCCAGCTAAGGCTCGGTGATGTCATCGTGTTGCAGGGCAATGCAGCGACGATACCCGAGATACTGCGTGAACTCGGCTGCCTGCCGCTGGCAGAACGGGCTATCCTGCTTGGTAGCGTGCGCAAGGGTATCGTGCCGGTAACGATCCTTGCTCTCGCTATGTTGGCGACTGCGTTTGGGCTGCTCCCCGTCTCCGTCGCGTTCTTTGCGGCCGCGGTCGGAATGGTGCTTTTCAGGGTCATTCCGGTCCGGGACGTCTACCAATCGCTGGATGGTCCAATCCTCATCATGCTCGCCCTTCTCATTCCAGTGAGCGATTCGCTACGCAGTACAGGGGCCACAGGAGTAATAGCCGGCGAGCTTGCCAGACTGGGCACCGTTCTTCCGGCGGCCGGCGCATTGATGCTCATCCTTGTCGCTGCCATGGCCGTTACACCATTCCTCAACAATGCCGCCACCGTTCTGGTCATGGCGCCTATCGCCGCCGAGTTCGCCGGCGATCTCGGCTACAGGCCGGAAGCATTTCTGATGGCGGTCGCCATTGGCGCCGGCTGCGATTTTCTCACCCCGATCGGCCACCAGTGCAACACGCTCGTCATGGGGCCGGGCGGCTACCGCTTCAGCGATTATCCACGTCTGGGACTGCCGCTATCGTTCCTCGTCGTCATCGTTGCTGTGCCGATGCTAATGATCGTATGGCCAATGAACTGATGTGCGGCGGACGGATCAATCCTGCTCGAGCTTTAGCTACCGATTTCGAGAAGGATAAGCCGCGATAGCGCCTCCGCATATGGCCGCGGGTCGCCGCCGACGGTGATCTGCCTTAGGGCGCGGACAGCGGCTCTATGTCCGTGCTACGATTGCGTCGGTCGAACGACGCGTTGGGAAGCATATGGCGAGCGAATATTGGGTAAGGAGGGGTGCCTGTTTGTGCTCGGGTTGGAAGCATGTTGGCGCTTCGAACATGCCGTCAACGGCTTAAGCCACATGCAATCCAATGCCCTCCTCTTGGCGGTTTTTGGAGCAATCGTGCTCCTCACGGCCTGGCTACCCCTGTTTCTTAGGAAGCTTCCGGTTTCGCTGCCAATGGTTTGCATCGGGATCGGGGTTCTTTTGGTTTGGTCGCCATTCTCTCCGCTCGTAGGGGTGAACCCACTCGAGAACCGGATACTAACCGAGCGCCTCACAGAGTCGGTTATCATCGTCGCCCTGATGGGGGCAGGCCTGAAGCTGGACCGGCCGGTGAGTTGGCGGGGTTGGGAGCCGTCATGGCGCCTTCTCGGCATCGCCATGCCTCTGACGGTCGCAGGAATTGCATTTCTCGGCTGGTCAATTCTCGGGCTTGGCCTTGCTGCCGCACTTCTGCTTGGGGCTGCTCTCGCGCCTACTGATCCTGTTCTGGCAAGCGACATACAGGTTGGTCCACCTCAATCCGGCAAGGAGGATGATGTGCGTTTTGCTCTCACCTCCGAGGCCGGGCTCAATGATGGAGCGGCGTTTCCGTTCGTCTATCTCGCCATCGCAATTGCGCTGTCCAGTGCGTCCGGCGAGCCTTTCTTCACACGCTGGCTCGCCGTTGACGTTCTCTGGAAGATCGCCGCAGGCGTTGGCATCGGATGGCTGGGCGGAAAAGTTATGGGCTACCTTACGTTTCATCTGCCAAAACGGTCGGGTTTGTCAGAGACGAGAGACGGCTTCGTTGCGCTCGGTATCACTTGCCTTGCGTACGGCTCGACCGAAATGCTTCACGGCTACGGCTTCCTTGCGGTGTTCGTCGCGGCCGTTGCGCTACGGTCTGTCGAACGCCAGCACGAGTATCATGAGAGCTTGCACGACTTCGCGGAGCAGATTGAGCGATTGCTGATGATGGTCCTGCTGGTCTGCTTTGGGGCAGCCATCGCAGAAGGGTCGATTTTTGGCGCCTTGAGTTGGCAGGTGATCGTCACGACCGCCTTGGTGCTTTTCGTTGTGCGCCCGCTCGCGGCGTGGGTTGGGCTAATCGGATTTCAGACGTCATCACGCGAAAAGGCCGTGATTGCTTTTTTTGGAATACGCGGCCTTGGATCGTTCTACTACCTCGCATTTGCACTTGGGCAGGCTGAATTCGAGGGTGCGACAATTCTTTGGGTAACCGTCTGCTTCGCCGTTCTGAGTTCAATTGTTATGCATGGCGTTATGGTGACCCCGGTCATGCACCAGTTGGACCGCGGCCGACCACGCTCTTGGCTGAGGATGCCCCGAACTCGGCCCAGGTAGGCAAGACACGAGCGGCAGATGGATCAGTGGCACCAAGTCAGTTGTGACGATCCAAGCATCTAAAGTAGTCGACCTGAGTTGAATGGCCGTTGCCGATGCGCTGGCGGAGAGAGCGCTGGAATCACCGCAGGGAACGGCGCAATGAGATTTATATTTTTGGCAGCTACAGACGCTGTCGAAATAATGGGACTATTGTTGATCTCGACAACTGCACTGCACGGTTGTCTTAAAGGTGAACTAAGCTGTTGGTTTCATTATCAGATGACTGGCTGGGGCGCCAGGATTCGAACCTGGGATTGTCGGTACCAAAAACCGATGCCTTACCACTTGGCTACGCCCCAACAGCGGGAACATGCCCGCTGTGCGCGCGGCCTTATAGGACGAGCCGACGGAAAGCTCAATGCCGAGAATAGCAAGTGCGCGGGACTGATCCACCGGTTCCCGCAGATTGGCGTTCGCATATCATCGTCTGCTGTCGAGCGATGGCGTCTATTCACCCCAGACGGCCATTTCATTGCCGGCCGGATCGACGAAATGAAACCGCCTGCCACCAGGGAATGAGAAAATCGGCTTGACGATCGTGCCGCCGGCATTTTCGACGGCGCTTAGGGTTTCTTCCAAATCCTCGGAATAAAGCAGAGGAAGCGGCTTGGCGGGCGCTTCGCCGGCATCAGCCTGGAAGCCACCGTCAAGACCTTCCGAAAAGGCCGAATAGGTCGGCCCGTAGTCGGGGAACGACCAGCAAAAGGCGGCGCTGTAGAAAGCCTTGAGCCTATCCAGCGTTCCACCAGTTGCCGGCATTTCCAGATAATCGAGTTTTCCGGTCAGTTTCACGGTGTTACCCCCCCCCCCCGGGGTTCCTGTTATGTTCTACTCAAGTGGCCGCCGAGCCGCAAGTCTTTTTGCCATCGCTTTTTCTTAATCGATTGTAGAAGCCGGCTGGCTTTGCCGACGCTTGCCTTTCGCACTGCAGCATCATATCGCTCGGATGGGACACGGCGAAATTTCGGCTTCGCCAATCTTTTCAATCTCCTGCAACCGGAGAGCAAGCATGACCAAATGGGTCTACACCTTTGGCGACGGCGCTGCGGAAGGCCGTGCCGGCGATAGGAACCTCCTGGGCGGCAAGGGCGCCAATCTGGCCGAAATGTGCAGCCTGGGTCTGCCCGTGCCGCCGGGGTTCACCATAACCACCGAGGTCTGCAACGCCTACTACGCCAACGGCCGCACGTACCCGGCCTCGCTGGAGGCCGACGTCGCGGTTGCGCTTGATCACATCGGCCGGCTGACTGGGCGCCGTTTCGGCGATCCCTCGAAACTGCTTTTGGTGTCGGTGCGTTCCGGTGCCCGCGCTTCGATGCCCGGCATGATGGACACCGTGCTCAACCTCGGTCTGAACGACGAGACGGTCGAGGCGCTGGCCGCCGATTCGGGCGATGCGCGCTTTGCCTATGACAGCTACCGGCGTTTCATTCAGATGTATTCCGATGTCGTCATGGGCCTCGACCATGAGGTGTTCGAAGAAATCCTCGAAGACCAGAAGGGCGGGCTCGGCCACGAACTCGATACCGAACTGACGGCCATCGAATGGCAGGGCGTGATCGCACTCTACAAGGCCAAGGTCGAGGAGGAACTCGGCAAACCGTTTCCGCAAGATCCGCACGAGCAGCTCTGGGGGGCGATCGGCGCCGTGTTTTCGAGCTGGATGAACAACCGCGCCATCACCTATAGGCGCCTGCACGACATTCCCGAAAGCTGGGGCACTGCGGTCAACGTCCAGGCCATGGTCTTCGGCAATATGGGCGAGACCTCGGCCACCGGCGTCGCCTTCACCCGCAATCCTTCCACCGGCGAAAAGATGCTCTATGGCGAGTTCCTGGTGAATGCGCAGGGCGAGGATGTCGTCGCCGGCATCCGCACGCCGCAAAACATCACCGAGGCGGCGCGCATTGCCGCCGGCTCCGACAAGCCGTCGCTGCAGAAGCTGATGCCGGAAGCCTTCCAGTCTTTCGTCACCATCTCCGACCGTCTTGAAAAGCACTACCGCGACATGCAGGATCTCGAATTCACCATTGAGCGCGGCAAATTGTGGATGCTGCAGACGAGGTCCGGCAAGCGTACCGCCAAGGCGGCGCTCAAAATCGCCGTCGACATGGCGCGCGACAAGCTCATCTCAAAGGAGGAGGCCGTCGCCCGCATCGATCCGGCCTCGCTCGACCAGTTGCTGCATCCGACCATCGATCCGAAGGCGGCGCGCGATGTGATCGGCATCGGTCTGCCCGCGTCTCCGGGTGCAGCCACCGGCGAGATCGTCTTTTCCTCCAACGACGCCGAGGAGCTTAAGACGCAAGGCCGCAAGGCGATCCTCGTGCGCATCGAGACCAGCCCCGAGGACATCCACGGTATGCATGCGGCGGAAGGCATCCTGACCACGCGTGGCGGCATGACCAGCCACGCCGCTGTGGTGGCGCGCGGCATGGGGAAGCCTTGTGTGTCGGGCGCGGGCTCGCTGCGCGTCGACTACAGAGCCGGCACGCTGATGGCGATGGGGTTGACGTTCCGCAAGGGCGACATCATTACCATCGATGGCGGTAACGGCCAGGTGCTGAAGGGCGCCGTACCGATGCTGCAGCCGGAACTCTCGGGCGATTTCGCCGCCATCATGGAATGGGCCGATGCCGTGCGTCGCATGAAGGTGCGCACCAACGCCGAGACGCCGCTCGACGCGCGCATGGCGCGTTCCTTCGGCGCCGAAGGCATCGGACTTTGCCGCACCGAGCACATGTTCTTCGAGGGCGACCGTATCGTTGCCATGCGCGAGATGATCCTGGCCGACACGGAAAAGGGCCGGCGAACGGCGCTCGCAAAACTCTTGCCCATGCAGCGCTCGGATTTCCTCGAATTGTTCGAGATCATGGCCGGCCTGCCGGTGACGATCCGCTTGCTTGATCCGCCGCTGCACGAATTCCTGCCCAAGACCGAGGAAGAGGTGGCCGAAGTCGCTGCTGCCATGAAGGTGTCGCCCGACAAGCTCAGGCAGCGCACCGAAGCCCTGCACGAATTCAACCCGATGCTTGGCCATCGCGGCTGCCGGCTTGCGGTTTCCTATCCCGAAATCGCAGAGATGCAGGCGCGCGCCATTTTCGAGGCCGCCGTCGAGGCCGGCAGGAAGGCCGGCGCGCTGGTGGTTCCGGAAATCATGGTGCCGCTGGTCGGTCTGGTGAAGGAGCTCGACTATGTCAAGGCGCGGATCGACGCCGTCGCCAAGAGCGTAATGGAGGAGACCGGCGTCAAGATCGATTATCTTACCGGCACGATGATCGAGCTACCGCGCGCCGCGCTCCGCGCCCATGTCATTGCCGAGGCGGCCGAATTCTTCTCTTTCGGCACTAACGATCTGACCCAGACCACCTTCGGCATCTCACGCGACGATGCGGCCTCATTCCTGGAGACCTATCGCCAGAAGGGCATCATCGAGCAGGATCCGTTCGTGTCGCTTGACATTGAGGGCGTCGGCGAACTGGTGCGGATGGCAGCCGAAAAAGGCAGGGCGACGCGGCCGGAGATCAAGCTCGGCATTTGCGGCGAACATGGCGGCGATCCGGCATCGATCCATTTCTGCGAGGAGGTCGGCCTCGATTACGTGTCGTGCTCGCCCTACCGCGTGCCTATCGCCAGGCTGGCTGCCGCGCAGGCGGCGGTACAGGCTGCAAAGAACGGTCGCGGGTAAAGGGCACGACGCTGGCCGTGACCGTTCCACCGGATGATCGGTAAGGACAGGTCTCGAGCCGTCCCCGCTCAGGCTGGTTTGGCTTCGATCGTCACCTTGTTGGGATAGAACGCGCCGTGATCGCGGATTTCGATCATCTCGTCGAAAGGCTGCTCATAGGCCCACATCGCATCCTTGCCTGCTTCCGCGGCAGGCAGCACGCTCCAATAGCTCGCATCGCCCTTGTATGGGCAATGAGTCGACAATTCCGTCTTGCGAAGCTGGTCGAAATCGATGTCTTCGAATGGAATGTAGAGGACCCGGGGGTAGGGGGATTCGGTCAACACCTTGGCCCTCTTAGACGAGGCGATGACCGCGTCGCCGGCGCGTACGGTCACAGTTCCGATGTAGGGCTCGACAGTGATCACTTTACCCGGGTTGCGTTGAAAGCCGGGTGACGGATTGGCGATCTGGTCCATGACGGGTTCTCCTTGCACGACCTAATGCATGTCGCTCAAAAGTGCGCAGCGGTTTTGGGATAACGACATGCATAGAAATAAGGACTTAAAGCGCGTCGCGTGAAGTCCTTTGACGCGACGCACTTTAAGGTGTGTCGGGCGTGCGCGCCGCGCAAGGCCGCCGTCGAATACGGGACTCAAAAACCATCGCCCTCGGCGCAGGCAGATCTCTCGTCAAACGGCCTTGCCGTTGACCGATCAGGCGGCAGCCTGAAACGCATCCAACAGCCCGGCATAGGCGGCGGCGATACCGGCAACCGGATTGGTGCTTCTCGACGCGGTTTCGACCTTGAGTGCACCACCGCCGGTCGGCAGGGTAAGAAGCAGGAACTGGCGGTTGCCGCCATCGCCGACGCAAGCCGCGGCGACGTGCTGGCCTTCGCCTTCGTTCTGAACGCACATCTTGAACAGCAGCGTGCCGCCGACCGCCTCAAGCGCGCCGCCGACAACTTCGACGAATTCGTCTTCGGAAACGGTTTTGGCGTCCGGCACCAGATCGGCCAGGCTTTCGGCGAGCGTATCTTCGAGAGTTTTGTCTTCGAGCTGCGCGTCCATGCGAACCTCTTTCATTCGCCAATCGCACCCCTGCCCAATCAAAGTTAACGCCGACGATGGCCGGATTGTGGCGGTTTTCCCTGTCTTTTCGACCAATGCGCTGCTTCTGCCCGGTCATGGCTGGACAATATGCTTGTTCGTCCCACAATGGAACGAAAAACCAATGGGAGGAAAGAATGCTCGGACTGATGCAGGAATGGCCGCTGCTTTGCCACAAGCTCATCGACAACGCAGCCAGGCAGCACGGCGAACGCGAGATCGTGTCGCGCTCGATCGAGGGCCCTATCGTCCGGACCACTTACGCCGAAATTCATCGCCGCGCCCTGCGGGTCGCTGAGCGGCTCGAGCGTGATGGCTTTGGGCTTGGCGACCGCATCGCCACTTTGGCCTGGAATACGGCGCACCACATCGAAGCCTGGTACGGCATCATGGGTGTCGGCGCGATCTATCACACGCTCAATCCGCGCCTGTTTCCCGAGCAGATCGTCTGGATCATGAACAATGCCGAAGATAAGGCGATCTTCGTCGATCTGACATTCATGCCGCTGCTTGAAAAGATCGCCGGCGCCGTCAAATCGCTGAGAAAAGTGGTCGTGCTGACCGACAAGGCGCACATGCCGCAAACGGTGCTGCCGAACGTCGTTGCCTATGAGGAATGGCTTGGCGAAGCCGACGGCGCCTTCACCTGGAAGACGTTCGATGAAAACACCGCCGCCGGCATGTGCTACACCTCGGGCACGACAGGCGATCCGAAAGGCGTCCTCTACAGCCATCGCTCGAACGTGCTGCACGCCATGATCGCCGCGATGCCCGACGCGATGGGGCTCTCGTCGCGCGACACAATACTGCCGGTCGTGCCGATGTTCCACGCCAACGCCTGGGGTCTTGGCCAGAGCGCGCCGATGATCGGCGCCAAGCTGGTCATGCCTGGCTGCAAGATGGACGGCGCCTCGATCTATGAGTTGCTCGACACCGAAAGGGTGACGTTCAGCGCCGCGGTGCCGACAGTCTGGCTGATGCTGCTTCAGCATCTGGAGGAGACCGGCAAACAACTTCCCTATCTGAAGAAGGTCGTCATCGGCGGCTCGTCCTGCCCGCGTGCGATCACAACGAAGTTCCAGGACAATTACGATGTTGAGGTCATCCATGCATGGGGCATGACCGAAATGTCTCCGCTCGGCACGCTGTGTACCATGAAGCCGGACTATGCCGGGCTTGAGGGCGAAGCCCGGCTCGACGTCCAGAGCAAGCAGGGCTATCCGCCTTTCGGCGTCGAAATGAAGGTGACCGACGACGACGACAAGGAGCTGCCATGGGACGGCAAGACATTCGGACGCTTGAAGGTCCGCGGACCGGCTGTCGCGCGTGCCTATTATGGCGGCATCGGATCCGAACAGTTCGATGAAGAAGGCTGGTTCGATACCGGTGATGTCGCCCATATCGACCCAAGTGGCTACATGCAGATCACCGATCGTGCCAAGGACGTCATCAAGTCGGGCGGCGAATGGATTTCGACCATCGAGCTCGAGAATCTCGCAGTCGGTCATCCGGATGTGGCGGAGGCGGCCGCCATCGGCATCCAACATTCGAAATGGGGCGAACGGCCGTTGCTCGTCGTCGTCCGCAAGCCGGGCCGGGAGCCGACCAAGATGGATATCCTCGCTTTCATGGATGGCAAGGTGGCGAAGTGGTGGATGCCGGATGACGTCGCCTTTGTCGACGAAATTCCCCACACCGCCACCGGCAAGATCCAGAAGACCACCTTGCGCCGGCAATTCAGGGACTATCGTCTGCCGACGGATTAACTGAGATGCTGTCTTTCTCCTTCCAGCCGCCGCTAAACGGCGCTAAACGCTCGTTCGGGTGGAGCAGTGCAGAAAACAATGGAAATTCCCGGGCGACAGACGTCGAAGGCGGCCGGCTGGTCGCGGCGGACAGGCGCTTTTTCGGCGGTCCTGCTCCTGACCGTTCTCCTCGGCCACCGATATGAGCTTGTTGAAACGCCGGCCTTCCTTTGGGTGCTCGGTATTGTCGCGCTGCTTGCCGCCTTTGCGCTGTTGTTCGCCGGATTTGCCTTTTCGAGACTGTGGAATTTCGGCGACCGTGGCGGTCGCGATCTCACCGTCGGCACGGTGCTGGCACTGTTGGTGCTTGCTCCCTTTGGTATTGCTGCCTACTGGGCAGCGACTTCTCCGCCGCTCAGGGACATCTCGACGGATTTCGACGATCCGCCGGTGCTCGACACCAGCACCCGGACCGGGAACATGAACGCGCTTTCGCCACCGACCCCGGGCGAGCAGCGTCTGCAGACCGAGACCTATCCGCTTGTCACCGGACGCAGCTACAACCTGCCTTTCGATCGGGTTCTGGAAGCAGTCGAAACCGTGCTCGATCGTCGGGATTGGCAGCTAACGGCGCCGTTTCCCCGTGCGATCGGGCAAAGCGAGGTGACGATCAGCGCGCTGGCCAAGAGCTTCATCCTCAGCCTTCCCACCGACGTCGCCATCCGCGTGACCGACGATGGCGATACGGTCATCGTCGACATGCGTTCGGCCTCGCGTTACGGCCGCTACGACCTTGGCGACAATGCGGCCCGCATCGTGGATTTCCTTGCCGAGCTGGATCGGGAAGTCGCCGGCCAGGTCGGCACGGCTCCGGCCGAGTGATGTCCAGAGCATCTTGCAGCCAAGCGGTATCGCTCGGCGCCACAGAAACGCGGCTAATACAATCACGGGTTGCCGGAGACCATTCGACTTGTCTCGCCAGTCGCCTTGCATACATAAGCCGGCCCCCTGCAGTCGAAACGTATGTGCTCCGCTCGACGGGACGGTTGCGGGATTGCGGCGATCGGTTGCGCCGTGAAGCAGACTACTCGCCAGGGTCGAAGTCACCCTTTAGCAAGATTGTCTCCACCGGCCCCAGCGGATTAATGATCCGGCTCTCCAGGACTTCGATGAGTTTGCGTCCGGCCCCCGCCATGTCCACGGAATGAACTCCAATCTTCGCCGGCAGGAAGCGTGCCAGCTGCGTGCTGTCACGCGTGACAATGTGGACGTCGCTCCCCGGCGCAAGGCCTCTTCTGCCAAGAGCGTGTAGCGCCCCTAGAAGGCCCAGTTCGTTGGCGCATGCCAAGCCTGTCGGTGGATCTGAACAAGACAGCAAGCGATCGAACCAGGCTGCGCTCGATTCCATGGTGAACATGCCATGACCGATCAGCGATTGGTCGATCGGAATACCGGCCTCGGCCATTGCCCTTCCATACCCGGCAAGACGCATGGCACTCGCCTGATCCTCCGGAACCAGCAGTTGCAGTGCAATGCGTCGACAGCCCTTATCCATGAGCCGTCGGGTTGCCTCGTAGGCAATCTGTTCGTTGTCGACATCGACATAGGGATACGGGGCATCCAGGTCGGTTCTTCCAAACGCGACGAATGGCATGCGTCTATCCAGCAGCAGCGTGACGCGCGGATCACCCGACACCAACCGCGTGATGATCAGGCCGTCCGTGCTGCGCGCCTGAAGCTGCCGCTGCACACTCTCGACGGGATCGTCGTCGGGAGTGGTGGAATAGATGGACAGACTATACCCAGCTTGCCGCGCCGCCAGCGTCATGCCTTCGATCAAAGGAAGCTTCAACAGATCGGACAGATGGTCTCGTGTCTCCATCGGGAGTATTGCCGTCAGCGTCAGCGTTCGACCGGTTTTGAGCGCACGACCATGATGATTTGGTAGATAGCCGACCCGCTTAGCCGCCTCCTTGACGCGGGCTATGGTCGAGGGCTGCACTTCCGGCCCATCCTTCAGAGCGCGGGACACCGTGGTCACCGACAGGGAAAGTTCCGCCGCGATCTGCTTTAGATTGGCCATTGTTCGCCCGACTTCATTTGCGAAAGCGCCGGCTGATTGCTGACCGCCATAACGTTACCGGATTCGACATCCCGGTCAATCCAAACTGCCATAGGAAGCAGCTTGACTCTGGCGCATTCAGATGCAATCGTAACGTTACGATTACAAATAAAAGGCCATTTCGAGCAACATTTGATAAAAGTTGGGGAGGAGAACCTATGTCTTGGCTACGCATTTCCCTTGCAGCATTCGCAATCTCGGCTGCCTTGCCCGTCCATGCGCAAACAGTCACCATCACGACCGCAGGTGGCGATTATGGCAACGCCATGAAAGAGGCCATGTGGGGCCCGGCTGCAAAAGAGCTCGGCTATGATGTCCGCGAGGAGACCCAGAGCGACGGCCTGGCCGCGTTGAAGATGCAGGTCACTTCGGGTGCGGTAGCGACCGACGTCATTCACCTGGGCTCACCGGAAGGGGCCCAGGCGGCCGCTCAGTCGCTGCTGGAGCCGCTCGACTACATGATCATCGATCCCAAATCCGTGCCGGACGGCGCAAAGTCCGACTACTGCTATCCGTTCGATTCCTATGGCACCGTCATGTCGTGGAACACCAAGACCTATGGCGAGAACCCGCCCAAGACCTGGGCGGAATTCTGGGACGTTGCCAAATTCTCGGGCCGCCGCGCGTTGCGCGCCAATGCGCAAGACTCGATCGAGATCGCGCTTCTCTCCGATGGCGTGGCGCCGGCGGACGTCTATTCCGTGCTCAGCACGCCGGAAGGTCTGGAGCGCGCCATCAAGCGGCTTGAAGCAATCAAACCACATGTCGCCGTGTGGTGGACCTCGGGAGCTCAGTCCGCCCAGTTGCTGAAAGACGGTGAGGCGGATCTGGTCGTCACCTGGAACGGACGGGCAGAGACTGTGAAAGCAGATGGCGGCGCGGCTGACTACACGTTCAAGGGGTCGGTCATCGGCACGGACTGCCTTGGAGTGCCGAAGGGAGCGCCGAACAAGGAAGCCGCCATGAAGCTCATCGCAGCGATGACGCAGCCCGCGCGAGTTGCGAAGCTGACCGATTTCATTGCCTATGGCCCGGTCAATCCTGCGGCATATGAGGGTGGCCTCATTCCCGAGGATCGCCTGAAGGCGCTTGCGACCGCGCCCGAAAATGCCGGCACTTCGGTGTTTTCGAATTCAGAATGGTGGGTCAAGAACGGCGAGGCTGCCCAAAAAGCCTTCGATGAGATGATGAGCCGCTGAGTCTCAGCTGCAAGGCTGGAGCAGATGATGAAGTCGCTCCCGATCACCATCGACAGCGTCAGCAGGGCTTACGGGTCCTACGTCGCACTGGATGATGTTTCGCTCGACATTCAAGCTGGCGAATTCCTCACGCTGCTCGGGCCATCGGGATCGGGCAAGACCACGTTACTGATGGCTCTGGCCGGTTTTGTCCGGCCGGATTCCGGTAAACTCTTGTTGGGCGATCGGGACATCACTCGCCTGGCGCCCAACAAACGGGACATCGGCATAGTGTTCCAGAATTACGCTTTGTTTCCCTACATGAATGTCCTGGCGAATGTCGCGTATCCGCTGGCGCTGCGCAAGACGCCCAGAGCGGAGGCGCGTCAGCGGGCGCTTGCCGCCTTGGCCCGCGTGAAGCTGGATGGTCTGGCGGAGCGCAATGTTGCCGCACTGTCCGGCGGCCAGCGCCAACGGGTGGCATTGGCGCGGGCAATCGTCTTCGAACCGCGCGTGATGCTGATGGACGAGCCGCTGTCGGCGCTTGACAAGAATCTGCGCGAAACCATGCAGTATGAGATCCGGCGCCTGCACGATGATCTGGCGATCACCACAATCTACGTGACCCACGATCAGCGCGAAGCGCTGATTATGTCTGACCGGATTGCGGTGATGAACTCCGGCCGCATCCAGCAGATCGATACGCCGCAGCGGATCTATGATCGTCCATCGACCCGCTTCGTCGCCGAGTTCATGGGCGAGGCTAACATTGTGGCGCCAGGCTCGGTGCGCAGGATCGACGGCGCCGAAGCGTCACGCGAAACTCTGATGATTCGCGCCGAAAGCTTCCATCTTGATGCGAAGCTCGTCGGGGAAGACGGAGTGGCTCTCGAAGGAATACTGCGCGCCAAAGCGTTCCGCGGCGAGAACTGGCTTTTGACGCTGGCGCTCGACGGTGGGCAAGAGGTTCTTGTCTGCATTCCGGCAGCGCTGGCCAGCGGCTGCGCCAAGCTTGCCGCCGGTCAGCGGATGACCGCATATGCACCAGCGGCGAAGGTTCACGCGATACCGGGAGCGATGGCGTGACCGTCACTCCGGATCCAGCGCTCGTGGCGGATGCGCGCCGCGAGCGGCGGTTTTTTCTTTCGCTTTCGCTCCCGGCGCTGTTCATCGTTGGACTGGCGGCGATACTGCCCATCCTTTGGATCATCCGGCAATCTTTCCTGACCACAGGGGGTGAGTACACTGTCGGCAACTACGCGAAGGTACTTTCGAGCGGACTGACATGGTCGGCGCTCGTCACAACCCTTGAACTGTCCCTCGGTACGCTGGCGATCTGCATTCTTCTAGGCACCCCGCTGGCACTCGCTTTGGCCAGCGCCAGACCAAGGGTGGCCAACGTACTGATGGCCTTCGTCATGCTGCCATTGTGGACCGCTATCCTGGTGCGCACCTATGGCTGGCTCGTGCTCTTGCGGCGTGATGGCCTGATCAACGCGGCTTTGACCGGTTCGGGCCTGACAGCGGAGCCTTTGCCGCTGGTCTATAACTTCACCGGAACGCTGATCGGCATGGTTCACTACATGCTGCCGCTTTTTCTGCTGCCGGTTTATGCCGCGATGCGCGATATCGACCCAAACCTCATTCGCGCGGCAGCGAGCATGGGAGCCACACTCGGGCAGGTCATCCGCACCGTCATAATGCCACTTTCGGCCGGCGGCATCTTCTCGGGTTCGATCATCGTCCTCATCTATTCCATAGGTTTTTTCATCACGCCGGCAGTGCTTGGCGGCGGCAAGGTAAATCCTCTCTCTACCCGGATCGAGCGTACGCTATCGACCTTTCAGGATTGGGGGTCGGCGAGCGTCCTTGGCATTCTGCTCCTCGTTCTCATGGCGCTGATCGGTGTGATGCTGCTGGCGGCACGCCGCCTGCTGGCTCAGAACACGGTGGAAGCCTCCGCCCATGCTTGAAGCCTATCCGCAAAACAGGCTCGCCCGCATTGTGCTCTGGAGCTTTGCCGCTCTTGTCATGGCATTTCTGATGTTGCCGACGCTCGTGGTGGTGCCGCTTTCGTTTTCGGCGTCGAATCTTCTCGAGTTTCCGCCGCACGCCTACTCGTTGCGCTGGTACGAGAACTTCTTCGGCTCGGCAACGTGGATGGCTGCACTGAGGACGAGCCTGACCCTTGGGACATTGACGGCGCTGATCGCGGTGCCTTTTGCGCTGCTCTCCTGCATTTCAATGAATCGGCTGGGCGGGAAGACCGCTGCGACCATCCAGAGCGTCCTGCTCACCCCCTCGATCACCCCAGGAATCCTGCTTGCGATCGGCCTCTTTTTCGTGCTGGCGGCACAACGTCTAGTCGGAACGTTGTTCGGTGTGCTGGTCGGACATGTGGTGCTGGCCGTTCCGGTGGCGTGCATTGTGTTGTTGCCCGCCCTGGCTCGCTTTGACTGGAACCAGGTTCAGGCGGCGCGTAGCCTCGGTGCGAACTGGGCCAGAGCTATTGGCGGAATAATCGTTCCGCAACTTCAGATCAGCTTGTTGTCGGCGACATTGATGGCCTTCCTGACGTCGCTCGACGAGTCTGTGATTTCGATCTTCCTTGCAAGTGGCCGCAACAGCACGATGCCGAAGCTCATGTTCCTGTCGCTGCGCGATCAGATCGATCCGACCATTGCAGCGATCTCGACATTGTGGACCGTTATTGTTGTGGTCGTCGTCCTGATCGTGGCCCTTCGCCAAAAATCCTGAACGAGATTGGAAGCATGCCTGCAAATCATCACGCAGCCGGTGCTCCGGCGGATCAATCAACTGATATACCTCAGGTAGGGATGGCCATCATCACCGGGTCGGCAAACTGGGGACTTGCCTTCCCGGAAGATGTCGAATTCGATGGCGTGCGCACGTTGCGGCGCGACATGAGTTTTGAGACGCCTTTCGGTCGTACCGACAACTGGAAGCTGCTTGAGTTCGATGCCTCGATCACAGCCGAAGGGAGAGCGAAGCGGGCGCTGTGCATGTATTCGCACGGCAATCCCCGCGACCATATCGACCATTCCTGCCATCGCCGCGCGTTCTGGGTATTGATGAAAGCGGGTGTACGGCAAGTTCTCGCCTGCTCGACCGTTGGCGCCGTCAACAAGGCGATCCAGCCCGGCGACATGGTGGTGAACGCCGATATCATCGAACTGACGCAGACCCCGTTTTCACTGCTTCCTGACCGCCAGAGCTTCGACTGTTCGGGCAAGCAGATCGTATGTCCCAGATGTGCGGCGGTTCTGGTCGAAACGGCCCGCCGCCATTGGCCAGCCGAATGCCGCGTTCATGGCATCGAACAGCAGTTGGTGGCTGCCCATTGTTATGGGCCACGACTGACAACGCCAGCCGAAGCCTTGGCGTATCGGGGCATGGGGGCGGATGTGCTCAACCATTCCATCGCCCCTGAGGCAACCTTGTCGCGCGAGATTGGCGCGTGTTTCGTGCCGTGCGCGTTCGTGACGGCGGGCTTCAACGACTATATGGACCGCAATCGCCAGAAATTGCTGCAGGAGGACGTGCTGCCCAATCTCTCCATGACAGCCTCGCGGGTCGCGTTGGAGACCGCCGCGCGACTTCCGGCCAATCCGGAATGCTCCTGTCAGGGCTTGAAGTCGCCTCAACCAGTAGAGCGTTCCAGCCGGTTCTGAGCTTTCAGGAGCCTAATGCATGTCGCGCAAAAGTGTGCAGCGGTTTTGCGATAACGACATGCATAAAACAACAACCTAAAGCGCGTCGCGTGAGCCGGTCAAATGCGACGCGCTTTAGTGCGAGTTCGTGGCGGGATCTTAGCCAGCCAGCTTAAAAATGCCGTCGATCGCCGGGTCGCCGTCGGTGCTCACCAGGCCGCGAGCCACCAGATCCTCCAGATGGGCAAGCACGGACAACCCGGCAGCGCCATGAAGGCTCGGATCGGTATCGCGATAGATCGCCCGGACCATGTCCTTGATCGTCCGGTCGCCGCTTCTGATCCGTTCGAGAATCGCTTGTTCGCGCATCCTGCGATGCGTCTTCAACTCGCGCATGAAACTGCGCGGCGCGGTCACCGGCCCGCCATGGCCGGGCAGCAGCAGGCGGTCGTCGCGCTCGATCAGCCGATCCAGCGAGGCCATATAGTCGGCCATGGCGCCGTCCGGCGGCGCAACGATAGAGGTCGACCAACCCATGACGTGATCGGCCGAGAACAGGATACCGGTTCCTTCCAGCGCAAAAGCCGCGTGATTGGCAGCGTGACCCGGCGTCAGTACCGTTCTGATCGCCCAACCGTCGCCCGTGACCATCGTATCGTCGGGAAGCGCGATATCCGGATAAAAGGCGGTGTCGGCGCTGGCGTCGAGCGGATTGACCTCGCCTATGCGCAGCGGCCTGGCCGGCCGATGTGGGCCTTCGGCCAGGACAATTGCCCCGGTGTGTTGCTTCAGCCGCGCTGCCAGCGGAGAATGGTCGCGATGCGTGTGGCTGACGAATATGTGGCTGACCGACCTGTCTCCGATCACCTCGAGCAGTGTCTTGAGATGCGCATCGTCATCTGGCCCCGGATCGATCACCGCCAGCGTCTTGCGTCCGACGATGTAGCTGTTGGTGCCGTGAAAGGTGAACGGGCTGGGATTTTTCGCGGTAATCCGAAGCACGTTGGGCGCAACGGTCGCGCCCTGGCCGTAGGACGGGTCGAAGTCTGTGTCGAATTTCAGCGCCATGGCGAATGTCGTTCAGCCCTGTTCTAGAGACGGCAAAACCGATTGCCGCATAACACGGAAGCCAATATAGGAAAACGCAAGGCCGCGATCTGCGGCAGTCCGATATGAGGAAGACCATGGCAATTGCAACGACGATGCGTCCGCTTGTTTCTCTCGCTCTGCCTGAAAAGGGCGCGGCCCGCCTGGCGATGCAGCTTTTGCTGTCGATCGTTGGAACGCTGGTGCTGACCTTGTCGGCCAAGACCAGAGTTTTGCTCGGGCCGGTCGACATCTCGATGCAGACCTTAGCCGTCTTTCTGATCGCCGCAGCATTCGGCATGCGCCTCGGCGTCGCCACGCTGCTTCTCTACATGGCGGAGGGCGCCATGGGTCTTCCGGTCTTCCAGGGCACGCCGGAAAAGGGCATCGGCGTCGCTTACATGCTCGGCTCGACCGGCGGCTATCTTGCTGGCTTCGTCGTCATGGCGGCGATCGTCGGTTGGGCCGCTGATCGCGGTTGGGATCGCCATCCGATCAAGCTCTTCAACGCGATTCTGGTTGCCGAAATCGTCATGATGGCGATGGGTTTTGCCTGGCTGGCGCTACTCATCGGCCCGGAAAAGTCATGGCAGTTCGGCGTCGTGCCCTTCATCGTCGGCGACCTGATCAAGGTCGGCCTGGCGGCGAGCCTTGTGCCAGCCGTCTGGTCGCTGCTGAAGCGCTCCTGAATTCCAGTCGATGGATCGGACACGGCACTGATCGGCAACCACAGGGATGTGATTGCGTGGAATGGTCCCTGTTTCAGCGAGGGCTGTCGAAACTTCTCGCCAACGCAAGCCGGCGCCAATTGGTCGGCATCTGCTTCGCAACACTTTGCTAACGATACCGTCACACAATGGTCAAATCGACCGATTAAGGACCAGAACAGCCAGCGATTCGTCGCGAGCCAGCGTAACGAAGCAGCTACACATCGACGTAACTGCTGGAAATCGATTCGCGCATAGCAAAAAAGAAAGCGGCTCGATCATCTCCTAGGTCACGGCTAAGGTTAATGGATCATTCGCGGGACTTTTTTAGACCAATCGCCTTGATTCTCGCGAGATAGCTGCTTGCTGGTACCTTCACGCTGTCGTAACCCTTGACATTGACCATGCCGAAAACCGCCGAAAGAGACGCGTGATTAGCCTGGAAGAAACAACGAGTAAGGCTGTTAAATCGTTGCGACGGCCCGCAGCCGGCACCGCAGCACGCTGGTATGCCGCCAGCGTATTTCCGGGAAAAGAAGACGTCGCCGAACGGCATCTCCGGATGCAGGGGTTTCACCCGTTTACGCCTCGCCGCGAGAAGACCACACGTCATGCCCGGCGCATCGAGACTCGACCGGCGGCATATTTTCCAGGTTATATGTTCATCGCCCTCGATGTCGCGCTGCAGCGGTGGCGCTCGGTCAATGGAACGTTCGGCGTGCGCTCACTCATCATGCAGGGCGAACGGCCACTGCCAGTCCCGTCGGGGTTGGTGGAGCGGTTCATAGCTCTGACTGGCCGGGACGGCCTGCTTGATTTCAGCGGAGGCCTCGCTGCGGGCGCATCGGTTCGGATTCTTTCAGGTCCTTTCGCGGAGATGATCGGTCGCCTTGACCGGCTCGATCCAGCCGGAAGGGCCCGAGTCCTGGTTGCCATCATGAATGGCGAGATCCCTGTTGACATGGACTCAAGGGAACTCATCGCGATCGCATAACCGCAATCGACGTTCGGATGCGGTACCAACTGTTGCAAAGTCGGCTCTCGGGTTTCACCCGGGAGTGCGGTAGCCATTGTTGGAGCCGAAGCATGCCGGTAGAGCGAATGGCGTTGCCGCAGCTTGGTGTTCATTCACGCGTTGGGCCAGATCTGGGTTTGTCAGGCTGCCTATCGCGCGAGTGGAATACGGAGCCTGACAATCAATCTCAGCGGTTTGCGTTGAACATCTGAGAGTTCCTGGCTTATTTATCGGCGGACCCAGAGAGCGACCTCACGAACTTGAACACCACCACCATCACCCTTCCTAATCAAAGGCATCTTCTGCTTCGGATGCGCTTTCAGTTGCTTGGTGGGCTGACCTTCGCGATCTTGGTCCCCGCGCTGGTCCGCATGTCGTTCGACCAACAAGTAATCTTGCAATCAAATATGCAGGTTACAATTGTCGCGGCATTCATCGCTCATGCGGCGGGTTATTTACTTTACAAGCGCATCGGCAATTTTCCGGGTGTGGCGGCGGCTGGTTACATCTTACCCACCTTCGCCCTGACCTATGGCCTCGTGTTCGTCACCATCTTTTTCTTCAGGTTCGACTATAGCCGGTTCCAGGCCGCCGCGAGTTTTTTTCAGTCGACATTGTGGTATTTTGGGCTGAGTTTGGCCACGCGACGGCTCGACCCATACCGGTTGGCAGTAATTCCAGGCGGGGATGTCGATAGGCTGGAAAGCATACCAGGCGTCAGTTGGCACCGGATCCATTCGCCCGAGACGATTGTCGAATATGCGAGCGGTGTGGTGGCCGATCTTCGAGCCGACCTTTCGGATGAATGGGAACGGTATATCGCCGACCGCGCGCTCTCGGGAACGCCAGTCTACCACGTCAAACAAATCAGCGAGTCGCTCACAGGTCGAGTGGAAATAGAACATCTCTCCGAAAATACGCTGGGATCCTTGAATCCAAACCAGGCTTATTTGAAAATAAAGCAGGCTATTGATTGGTTTTCGGCGCTGTTTATCCTTGTCGTCTTCTCTCCGCTGCTCTTATTTGTGGCGATAGCAGTAAAGCTCGACTCAGCTGGCCCAGCCTTGTTTAAGCAAAAAAGAATGGGATACCGAGGAAATATTTACGAGGTCTACAAATTTCGGACGATGAAGCTCAGCGCCGTTGCTGGCGATGAAAAGGACGAGGCCATCACAAAGGCCGGCGATACGCGGATCACTCGCTTAGGACAGTTCTTGAGAAAATCCAGGATCGATGAGTTGCCGCAAGCGATCAACATTTTGCGCGGCGAAATGAGCTGGATCGGACCGCGGCCGGAGGCACTCGTGCTGTCGAAATGGTACGAGGCTGAGCTGCCATTCTATCGATATCGGCACATCGTCCGGCCTGGCATTACCGGATGGGCGCAAGTCAATCAGGGCCATGTTGCGGCGGTGGACGACGTTCTGGAAAAACTTCACTACGACTTCTACTACATCAAGAATTTTTCGCCTTGGCTCGACGTGCTGATTGTGTTTCGTACGATCCGAACCATGCTGACAGGATTTGGTGCTCGGTAGAGCCGAAGAGGCTTACTGATTGCGGGAGGATCATATTATTCGCTTGGCAGACACTCACAATCGCGTTCCAGAAATCGCCGGAGAAGCACCATGACCAGGAAGATCGCACTCATAACCGGTATCACTGGCCAGGATGGCGCCTATCTGGCGGAACTTCTGCTGGCAAAGGGCTATCACGTCCACGGCATCAAGCGGCGTTCGTCGTCATTCAACACCGGTCGCATCGATAATCTCTACCAGGATCCGCATGAGAAGGACGTAAGGCTGTCGCTGCATTATGGCGACATGACTGATGCCACGAACCTCATCCGCATCGTCCAGGAAGTGCAGCCAGACGAGATCTACAATCTCGCAGCACAATCGCATGTTCAGGTGAGCTTCGAGACCGCCGAATATACGGCGAATGCAGACGCGATAGGCACGCTACGCCTTCTCGAGGCCATCCGGCTGCTCGGCCTGACAAAAAAGACGCGTTTCTATCAGGCATCGACATCCGAACTCTACGGGAAGGTGCAGGAGATTCCGCAGAAGGAAACGACGCCCTTCTATCCGCGATCGCCTTATGCGGCAGCAAAGATCTATGCCTACTGGATTGCGGTAAATTACCGCGAAGCCTATGGCATTCACGCTTCCAACGGCATCCTGTTCAATCACGAGAGTCCGATGCGCGGCGAGACATTTGTGACGCGTAAGATCACGCGCGCAGCGGCCGCGATCAGCCTGGGCCTTCAGGACAAACTCTACCTCGGCAATCTGTCTGCCGAGCGAGATTGGGGTCATGCCCGCGACTATGTCGAGGGCATGTGGAGGATCCTTCAGCAGGACGTGCCCGACGATTATGTCCTAGCAACCGGAGTGAAAAACTCGGTCCGCCGTTTTGTCGAGCTGGCATTCAGCGAAGTTGGGACCGAGATCCAATGGGTCGGTTCCGGCATCGACGAAAAAGGCATCGATGCAAGATCCGGCGCTGTTCTGGTCGAGGTGGATCCTCGGTACTTCAGGCCGACCGAAGTGGAGCTTCTGATCGGCGACCCCTCGAAAGCGGAGCGCGTTCTCGGGTGGAAGGCAACAACCTCCCTAGCTACAATGGTCCAGGAAATGGTCCAGTCCGATCTCGAAACGGTAAGACGGGAATCAGAGCACCGGCGCTTGGACGAGGATCGCATTCGCGTTGCGGCACAGTAAGGAACGTTGGACCGAGTTGACATGAGAATCTCGGTTTTGACGGTCTGCTGGAACTCGGCCGCAACAATCAGGCATACGGTCGATAGCTTCTTTGCCCAGGATCATCAGGACAAAGAGTTGGTGGTCGTCGATGGCGGGTCATCGGACGAAACGCTGACAATCGTCCGGTCCTATCCGCAGGACCAAATTCAGTTGGTCAGCGAGCCCGATCGTGGAATGTATGATGCACTCAATAAGGGGCTGCGCCTCTATACTGGAGACGCAGTTGGCGTGCTGAATTCCGACGATTGTTTCCATGACCATACTGTGCTGACGCGAATTTCGGCAGAACTTGAACAGGCCGACATCGTGCACGGCGATTTGGATTTTGTTGAAAATCATTTCAACAAGCGGGTCATCCGGCGTTGGCGTGCCGCCCCCAGACCCGCCAAGGGTTTCCGGACTGGTTGGATGCCGGCCCATCCAACATTTTACGTCAGGC
Source organism: Mesorhizobium wenxiniae (assembly GCF_002284535.1). Taxonomy (GTDB): domain Bacteria; phylum Pseudomonadota; class Alphaproteobacteria; order Rhizobiales; family Rhizobiaceae; genus Mesorhizobium; species Mesorhizobium wenxiniae. Next base: position 294,369 of record NZ_NPKH01000016.1, read on the forward strand.
GGAAGGTGGCGGAGACGGTCGGCACGTTCGACCTCAGTCTCAAAGTGGCATCGGATTACGATTGGATGCTGAGAGCGGTTGAGCTTCATGGATTCGGGTCCGCTACCACCAACCATGTGTTGGTAGATATGATGGTTGGCGGGGCCAGCACACGGAGCCTCGGCTCCTATATCGGGCACAATTTTGAGGCCCTGCGGTCGCGGCGCCAATGGCTGCGCTCCGGTCCAATCGACTACGCGCTTGTTGCGAAGCCAATGCGCAAGCTGGGGCAGTTTTTCGGCATCAACAGTGCCGGAACCGCGAAGCAAAGCCGGCATGGAGTACGCTGAATAGTGGCTTCGGTAAGTGATATCCATGCTTCGGAGGTCGGCCCAGAGGTGAAGCGCAACTACGTTCACGTGTCTGCGCCCGGTGGTCACCGCCAATTCTACCAGGATCTCTTTGCCGGCCTATTTGACCTCGAACCGGCAATGGGACGCATTGGACCTCGGCTGTGGCTTGACCTGGTTCGGGCCCGCCACCTCCTGTTCGCCACCATCGACGATGATTACGCTGGTTTTATAGCAGTTGCGTTGGCAAGATCGCTGATTGGACGGCGGACGGTTGGGCTCTTTCTCAGGCCGTCCAAATGCTTCGAGAGCGGAAGGCTCGTTTATCGCCTCAAGAGATGGGCTTTCCGGTGCTTGCGGCATTTGCCTCACCTGTCGCTCTTTACGATTCTGCCGTTCAAATTTGATCGCCGATTTGCTCAGGTCGCGCACGGGTGGGTACACGACCCTCAGATGTGGGACATGCACGACGGCGCGGCGCTTATCGAAACTAGCCAACTGTCACGCGACGTGCTGACCGCAGCCGGCGGGCGCGCCATTTTGTGTTTCCTGGGCAGCGTGAGAAAGTCGAAGGGCTTCGAATTCTTGGCTTACATCGTCTCCGACCACCCAGATCTCGCGAAAGATGTTTTTGTGGTGGCTGTCGGGCGCGTCGACCCGGCCTGTGGCGACGACTGCGCTCGCCTGATTTCTGCCGGAGGAATGGTGGTCGACCGGTTCGTGTCGGACGACGAACTTCTGAGCTTGTACAAAACCTGCGATTTCGCCTGGTGCTGTTACGAGCCGGACTACGACCAGGCCTCCGGCATATTCGGACGAAGCGTACAACTGGGCACACGTCCGATCATCCGCAAGGGCGCGTATCTCGAGAAATATGCGCAAGAAGGTGCAGTTGCACCGGTGTGTCTGGTTTACGGCGATACGCGTGACGCTGCAGCGAATATCGCAGCCGCAGCAGCCAATCGATCCGACAAGCCCGGGCGGCTGGGCGAAATCGTCGGCGGCTGGCGGGCCGATTTTGTGCAGAAAATCCGAGCGGCCCTTTGACCCGCGGGCGCATATGCGTCAACGCCGCTGAGCCGGGTATTTGGCTGCCTGCCATGTAAGTTCTGAGGATCGAGATAAAGGCTGATCATGTTACAATTCTTGGGTCCCAAGGCGAAGATATCATTGCGTGACGTGGGGCGGCGGTTCGGGTTCGACGTGCGCCTGAATGGCATTAATTCGCGCGATGATTTGCGTCTTGTGCATTTTCTTCACATGCACGAAATCGATCTCGTAATCGACGTTGGTGCCAACAAAGGCCAGTTCGGCACGATGCTGTTTGCGGCGGGGTTTCAAGGCTCGATGATTTCGTTCGAACCGCTCCCAGATGCGCATTCCGAACTCATGCGCACAGCAAACTCATTCGACCAGCGCTGGACGGTAGGGCCAGCTGTTGCGCTAAGCGACACTAGTGGGTCGGCGACGTTCCATGTTACGGAAGCGTCGACGAGCAGTTCGTTGCACGAGCCACGTGAGTCGTTCGTGGAACATACTCCCCGCGTGGCCGTCGCCAAGCGGATCGAGGTCAAGACAGAGCGGCTTGATGCCCTCGCGAACACGATCGGCCTCGCTGGCAAGCGAGCATTCCTGAAACTTGACGTGCAGGGCGCTGAAGCGGCTGTTCTCGCAGGTGCTTCCGCCGTCCTGCCGCAACTGCGAGGCGTCCTAACCGAACTGTCGCTGGTCGAGCTCTATACAGGGCAGGCGACCGCGCTGGAGGTGCATCAACTCATTGGCGGCAGTGGGTTCGAATTGTGGGATGTCTGGCAAGGGTATAGAAACCCGCAGACGCAGCGACTAACACAGATTGATGCATTGTATTTTCGTCCAAGCCAGGCCTGAGACTTTGAACAATGGGCCGGCTGGTTCGAGAGTGAGCCCAGCTCCAATCAGGAGCTTTCCGACGATCCAAACAACGAACGGAACGGTTGCCGCACGGATTGTTCTAACACCATGAACGTCGTTCAGATTGTTGGCTGCGCGCTCAATACTGGTGCGGGTCGAGGAATCCGCGCCGTGCACGAAGCCTTATTGGACGCAGGAATCCATTCACGCGTCCTAGGGAGGGTTGAGCGGGACCTCCCAGAGGACTTGTTCGCCAGAAGAGTTCCCTTGCTGCAACGTCTGCCTGTCGGCGTTAAGAACCGTGTCTACATGTGGCATTTGACGCGGCAATTCGGCGTGATCCCGCCGAATTTTCATCCCATCTCTCACGGCCTCCGCCTTCACAATACGCCGGAATATCGGAAAGCTGACGTTATCCATGTCCAGTGGGCCCACGCGCCCACCCTTGGGCCAGCATTCTGGCGTGCGATTAAGCGCGAAAAACGTCCGGTGGTCTGGACGCTTCGCGACATGTGGCCGTTCACCGGCGGCTGTCATTTCTCTGGTTCGTGCGAGAAATATGCCTGCGGGTGCGGCCAATGCCCTCTCCTGGGTGGAAAGGACGAGAGGATCACATCCGACGATATTGCATTCAAGGCCGAGCACTACGGGCCGCAATCGGTATTCGTCGCGATCAGCAACACGATCGCCGAGCAGGCCCGAAAGAGTACGGTTCTGTGCGGGCGCGCTATACATGTCATCCCCAACAGTGTGCAAATGAGCCAGCTTCGCGCGATGAACAAGGCGCAGGCGCGTAGCGCATTGGGACTCCCAGCAAACACATTCGTAATCGCCTCCGGTGCCTTGAATCTGGCTGATCCACGCAAAGGCGCAGATATCATGCGTCATCTGCTGAATGTTTACCGAGATAACAAAAACGTTCACTGGTGCTTGTTTGGCAAGGGACTTGCAGAACTGGCCGATCCGGTGCCTGAAAACTGCACAGGTTTTGGCCTCATCCGCGATGAAGTCACTCTTAACCAGCTATATTCGGCGGCCGATGTGTTCGTGATGCCCTCACTTCAGGAATCATTCGGCAAGGTCACGGTCGAGGCGATGGCATGCGGAACTCCTGTCATCGGGCTCTTTAAAACGCCCGCCGAGGAGATCATCAGCCACGGGCAGACCGGATGGTTGGTAAAGCACGGTGACGCCGATGCAGTAGTGGCCGCTATTGAGACAGCACGGGCCCTGCCAGTTCCGTCATTAAGGAATTTTGGAGTGAGCGCACGCGCCGCCGTGATCGACAGATACTCACCAGAGGCTATCGCCCGTCTCTATATCGACCTGTATGAATCATTGTTGAGTAGCGATCAAAGATGACTCATGCGCCACGATGTGACCACCCTGGAAGGGTGAGGATCGGCGCGCACTCCGCGATCGCAGCGGGAAGCGTCCTCACCTCCGATACCCCGCCGGATTGCCCGTCCGGCGGCGTGCCCTGGATGCTTATACGGTCCTTGGCAACCGCGCATGCCGGTTCGATTCAATGAAGATTTATTTCCTCAACAGCGCGTGGATGATGGCCGACACCGTCGTTGGCCGGGTCATGGGAGTTCTGGTCACAGTCGTCGTTGCGCGATATCTGGGACCCGAAGATTTTGGAATGTACGCCTATGTCATGTCCATGGTCGCCCTGTTCGGCGTCATTGGCCATATGGGGTTGGACGGACTCCTGATCCGCGAACTGCTCGACGAGCCCCGGATGCAATCCGAGACGCTCGGCATTGCGTTCGTCATGAAGAGCGCCGGTTTTGGTCTGGCCGCCTTGGGGCTCCTGATGTTCGGGCTGCTGATGCCTGGCAATCTTCCCGCGGAACGTTGGCTGTTCGTCCTGGCAAGCCTTGCCGTTGCGATTCAGCCGGTCAGCGCCGTGCTGAGCAATTGGTTCCGCTCGCGCGTCGAGGCGCGTTATGCCGTGGTTTCCAACTTCGTCGGCGTAGTGGCGGGAGGAGCGTTCAAGGTGGGCGCCGTGCTCGCCGGGGCGGGAGTGGTCGCCGTGGGAGTGGGGCAGACGTTGGGCATCGCGGTCGGGGCCGTACTGCTGATCGTGATGTTCCTGCGGCACGGAGGCCCGGCGCCAGGCACCTGGTCCTTCTCGCGAAAGCGGGCCAAGGCCATGCTTGGCGAGAGCGTGATGATCTTCGTCGGGTCTATATTCGCCGTGATCTATCTCAAGATAGATCAAGTGATGCTGCGGGCCATGCAAGGCCCCGAAACGGTCGGCATATATTCGATCGCATCGCTCCTCTCCGAGTCACTTTATTTCATTCCGGCGGCGATAGCCGGAACGGCATTTCCCAGGCTTGTGCAGATCAATGCCGGCGACCCCGAGGCATTCGCGGAACGCTTGCAGGATGTGTTCGACATCCTCGCGGCCTCGGCGCTGATTGTGCTGGTCGGACTGTTGGCTCTAGGCCCTCTGGCAATCAATCTCGCCATGGGTCCATCCTATTCCCCCGCCGTTCCGATCTTTCTGGTCCATGTATTGTCGTTGCCGTTCATATTCCTGCGCCAAGGGTTTAGTCGCTGGATGATCATCAAGAACATGGCCAAGTTCTCCATGGTCACCCAGGGCGCCGGGGCGCTGCTCAACATCGGGTTGAACCTCGTGCTCATTCCCCAATTTGGCGGCATGGGAGCAGCTGTTGCGACGCTCATCTCCTACGCGGCCGCATCCTACTTCGCCCTGCTCCTTTCCCCCGCCACAAAGCCGATCTTCTACATGATGACCAGATCGCTGTTCCAACCCTGGCGCGGCATCCAAAAACTAACGGTACTTCTCCGAAAACTGAGGAATGGCTGAAGATGACTGAGTTCATCGACAAGGCGGCACGTTTCCAGAGGTTCGCAAGGCGCTCTCCCCGCCAGGCGGTCAAGGCGCTTTTCCTGGTCCTGCTCGGCCGCCTGCGCGCCGGACTGATCAGGCCTGCAAGTCGCAGCGGGTTCCTTGCGTCGGTCTATTTCACTTTCTTCAGCAGTCGTTTCTATCGGGAGCATCGCGCCGTCCTGTCCGGGATCGTTGCCAATCTGAACAGCGACATCGCCATCCAGAGGAGTTCGTCGCAACTGCGCCGCAACATTCATCGCCTTGAGAAGGGGCTGATCATGCGCCCAAGAAGGGCAGTGTTTGCCGAGGACTACATCGAGGCCACGGTATCTCTGTTCCTGCGCGGCGCGGCTGGAGCGTCGCTGGACCGGGATGAGTTGAAATGGGCGGCGGACGTGCTGACGACTTATTTCTCGGTGGTTTCCGAAACACCGAGGATCAAGAAGGCAAAGGCGCGTTTCCTGGCATGGTCCGGCCAGGCGCCGACACCAAGCTTCGTGCCGTATCCGAGCTCCAGCCGTGCGAACAGCGACATCAGCTTCGATCAGCTCTATGCATTGTTTTCAGAACGGCGTTCGGTCCGATGGTATTCTCCCACGCCCGTTCCACAGGATCTTGTCGAGAAGGCCGTCTCGGCCGCCTCTCTCGCTTCCTCCGCCTGCAACCGCCAACCCTATTCGTTCTTGCTGTTCCGGGATCCGGAAAAGGCAGCCCGCATTGCCTCCCTCGCCGGCGGGACAGGCGGTTTTTCGAAAAACATCCCATGTCTGATTCTGGTTGTGGGAGACCTTTCCTACTATGTCCATGAACGCGACAGGCACCTAGTCTATATCGACGCGTCGCTTGCCTCGGCTCAGCTGATGCTCGCTTTCCAGACACTGGGCCTGTCGACCTGCGCCATCAACTGGCCCGATGTCGAGGAAAATGAAAAGGCCCTCCAGGCAGCCGTCGGATTGAAGGCCCATGAGCGGGTGATCATGTTCATTGCAGTGGGCTACGCCGATCAGGATGGTCACATACCATACTCTCAGAAAAAAGGGGCGGACGTATTGCTTCAGGCGCTATGACACTGACATTCGAAATCAGAAAAGCCGGCTTCGAGAACAAGGGGGCGGCAATGATGCTCATCGCAGCTTCACAGAACGTGAAGGCGCGGTACCCCGCTGCTCGGGTTGCGATGGCGCCCGATGCGACCAGCCCATATGAATTTCGGGCGCGGTACGGTCTTTGGCACAGGGCCGAGCTCGTCCGCCGCAGCGTTGATCTCGGCAAGATCGTCCAGGTCGTCCCGGGCAAGCTGCGTCACCGTTTCGGATTCGTAACGGAATCGGAGGTGGATGTTATCCTCGACGCCGCCGGTCTAGCCTATTCGGACCAGTGGGGGGCGCAGCATACGGAGGACCTGGCCCGCCGAGCCGTCGCATGGAAGCGCGCGGGCAAGCACCTCATCCTGTTGCCTCAGGCACTTGGTCCGTTTGGCACGGATCGCATTCGCCGCGCAATCAATGTCGTTGCCGACCATGCGGACCTGATTTTCGCGCGCGATAAATACTCGATGGAAAATCTGATCGGCGCCGTAGGCGACCGTGCTTCGATCCGGCTTGCGCCGGACTTCACCAATCTGCTGGCAGCTATTCCGCCCGCCAATCCCCCGCGAGGCGAGAAACTGGTGGCGATCGTGCCGAACGCGCGGATGGTGGACAAGACCAGCAGTGACGTAAGCGACAATTATACGGGCTTTCTACGACGTGCGGCGAGCAAGTTTCAGTCGGCCGGAATGACTGCCTTCTTCCTGATTCATGAGGGCGCCGGGGATCGGGTGCTGGCCGAGCAGGTCAACGCACAGCTTTCCGAGCCCCTTCAGATATGGGTGGCAGGGGATCCTCTCGAGGCGAAAGGGCTGATCGGTAGGTGCAGCGGGCTGGTTGGCAGCCGCTACCACGCCCTGATCAGCGCCTTGTCTCAGGGCGTGCCCGTGATTGGCACGGGCTGGAGCCATAAATACCGGGCTCTGTTCGAGGACTATGGCTGCGAGAACCTGCTGGTCGATGTGTCGGCTGGCGAGGAATATCTCGAAGCCGGTCTTCACTCCCTCATTGATGAGGACCAGCGTGCCGTGCTCTCACATCGGCTAGCAGCGCCCGGCGCGCGAATTAAGGACGGTGTACGGCAGATGTGGGAGGATGTATTCCGGCTTCTTGAAGTGGACTAGTCTCATGACGCAGAGGACCAACGTTCGCTACGACGCCGATTCCACTCGAGGAGGGATTGGTCATCGATTTGCGCCTTACGTTGACCGGCGCATTTTGCTTTCTCCTGCGACAGCGTTCGCTCTCGCGATTTGTGGTATATATTCTTTCGCGGGTTTAATAAACTGGTTTGATCCAGAAGGTAGTACCTGGTCAATTTTGGTAAGGTTAGCCATTGTTCTGATAACTGTTGGCTCGTATGTACTTCTTCCGGCAAAGGTGCGATCCTCAACGGCCGCGCTTATTCCGTTGAAAATATTTTTCGTACTGTATCTGTGTAGACTAGTTGAGAATGTTTACTTCTCTTCGATAAACATAGCTTCTGGTCCTATGATGGTATTTAGTATTTTCTTGGTGACTAGTGTCGGCACCACGCTCCTTCTGGCATCGATGGATAGGGCGATTAAAAATACCGACATGATTCTCGCTATGAACACTCTTTGCATTATTTTTCTATTTGGACTTTATCTAAATAGAGATATGCTGTTCGTAAGCCAAGGCGAAAGGATATCTCTCGACAAAATCAACCCGATAGCAATGGGGCACACGGCATTCGCATTTTTGATATACTTTTTCCTTGTCTTGGGAAAGACAAAAAAACTGACGATCCAATCAGCGATACTTGGTCCGATGCTATTGTTGGTTGTTGTATTTTCCAGGTCTCGCGGTGCATACATTGCTGGCGCGGGGGCACTACTGGTCTACATACTGTTGCTTAAAGGCTCGAAAAGAGTGTTCGCTGTGTTGGGAGCATTGGTTGTCGCCATGGCAATTTTGGCGACCAGCGGCGTGGAACTCATCGACGTTGTCATTGCGAGACTTCAGACGATCAACGTGGATACCGATCAATCGACGATGATACGCAGTCAATTGTTCGCTGGAGCCTGGAGGCAGTTTCTAGAAAGCCCGGTGTTCGGGCGTTACGCTGTCGAGATGCGGTTCAATTTCTATCCTCACAACATCTATCTTGAATCCCTGATGGCGGTGGGGGCGCTGGGATCATTGCCGTTTGCGGCTCACATAGTGTTGGCACTCAGATCGACGGTCGGTATCATTCGGTCCGGCAAATTCCCGCTCGCTGCGGTGCTGGCTGCGGTGCTGTTTATCAGGGAAGCGATCGCCGGCCTGGCAAGCGGCAGCCTATGGGGAAATTCGCTCTTCTGGGTCACCTCCGCTCTGACAATATCGTTTTGGTATGGATACCAGGGATTTCTTGCAAAAAACCGCAATCCAGAAATTAAGGCTTACTAGGGGGCGGGCCTGTTAAAGTTGAGTGTCCCGTAACCGATCAGTAGGCTGGCAGTGAATTGAAGTTCTATTTCGATCGGTACCAGCGTTGGTTTCGTCCTCGATGTGGTCGAACTTCGCCTTATTGGCTGCAGGCACTCGCGCCGTGCCCGCGGGACGCCGCTGGTCGGCCAACACGGACCGCTATCAGCGCTCCAGGACTCCGAGATTAAATTCCAACGGGAACCAACCATGCGCATTTTTCAAAATTCCGGGATCTCGCCGAGCTACCGGGCCAGACTCGCCGGACTGGTGGCGGGGGTTCGTGGGTTCGAGCCGCAGAAAGAAGTGTTTTTGAACGATCGCTACGGCGCGGCGCATATCCTGCTGCCGATGCACGCCGGCAGCCCTGAAGCCTTTTTTACGAACGGAGACGACGAATCGCTGCAGCGGGCATGGGCCCTCGAAAATGGGCTGGGCGAAGATGCATCGCTGGCCGATATCCTTCTTGCCCAGATCGAGCATCATAAGACGGACATCTTCTACAACCTTGATCCATTTCGTTACGACGCCTCTTTCCTGCGACGGCTGCCGGGGCATGTGAAGCGAAAGATTGCTTGGCGTGCTGCGCCAGGCAGAATCGATTTTTCCGGTTATGATCTCGTCGTTTGCAATTTCCAGTCGATGCGAAGGCTTTGGGAAGAGCAGGGCGCCAGGACCGCCCACTTCTTTCCTGCTCACGATCCGGAACTCGATGCTGTTGCCGCGAACCGGAACAGGGACATCGATGTCCTTTTTTTCGGGGGCTACAGTCGTCATCACCAGCGCCGCAGGCAGATTTTGGAAGCTGTCGCAAGTCTATCCAGCCGCCGACGCGTCGTCTTCCATCTCGACCTGTCGCGTTATACGCCACTCGCCGAGACGCCGCTTGGCTGGTTCGGTCCCCTGCGCGCGGTGCGCCGGCCGCGCACTATCCGCAGTGTCAGCGCGCCTCCTGTATTCGGTCGCGCTATGTATGCCGAACTCGGAAGAGCCAAAGTCGTGGTCAACGCGTCGATCGATATGGCGGGTCCGGACCGTGGCAACATGCGCTGTTTTGAGACGATGGGCGCTGGCGCTCTGCTGATATCCGATTCCGGCAATTATCCCGCACCGATGCGCGACGGGGAAACCATGGTCGTCTACGAGCAACCGCAGGACGCATTGGATAGAATCGAACAGCAATTGGATGGCGGAACCTGGGACGAGATCGGCCGGGCGGGGAACCGCGCAATTCGCGAAGAATACAGCAAAAGACGCCAGTTTGAGCGGTTTCTCGAATTGGTATAGCTGACGATCGATTAGTCTATGGGATCTTTCTCAGCTCCCGAAGGAAACTCAAAGTGGCCTGCCACCACTCCGCTTTTTCGTCCCATTTCGCTGGCCGATAGGGCGAATTGCTGCCGATGGTGCCCCATATAACGATTCCGTCAGCCAGCCTCCTGCAAGTGTCGAGTTGGGCATACCAGAGGTCGCCCGGCAGAAAAGCAAAAGTCTTGTGAAACTGCGGCCATAGAAAGCAGTAGACTGGCTTTCCTTGTGAAATCCTTCGTGCTTCCCCGATATTGGCTTGCGCATAGGCCACCCAAGCGTCCTTGTCGCCGTAAAACGTATACAGGGAGGGGAATAGCGCATCGACATAAGGGACGAGGGAGGAGGCGATCTTGGTGTTTTGCTGCTTCCAATCGTCCAGTTCAACTGCGCCCTGATGGCCGATCGCTCTCCAATGGTCCCTGATCGGCAAGACAGCATAAAGGCCAAGCTTGACGCTCGGGTCTGCCTTTCTGAATGCGCTGAGCGTCTTCTGGTATTTCGCGATTGACGATGCTTGATCCGGCCCCTCCAAGGGCCAGCTTTCAATGTCGATATTGAGGTATTCGTTGCTCCTCGGCCGTGCCAGAGCTTTCTGCACTTGGCCGGCGTCTGGAACGTCATGTCCTAGAACATGAGGGTCTACGATCGTGAGATGCTCGAAACCGAACGAGCGGAAATCGGGCCCGCCGGCGAAGTTCATAGCCTCGAAAAGCCTGAATGGGGTGCGCGTTTGCGCCGTCGCCGGCCATGAGCCGGCTACAAGGCATAACGCGCAGAATACTGTCTTGAAAAACATGATGCTCCGGGCCGTCAACGGGGTGAGTTTTACGCGGACGAAATTCGCGCGGTTCTAATTCTCGTGACCTGAACTTGACGAGTCTGGAAACGGTAGCTTAGCTGGACGCCTGGAACAACCTCCTGACCAAAGCGTGATCGACGCCGGAAATTGTCCGCCTGGAGCGGTGGACGGGCGAAGCATCCAAGCCTATGACCGAACGCGCTGTCGCACGCGTCAAGCTGAGCCTTGCGGCGCTGTTGTGGGCGCATCTACAAATCTGACGAGAAGGTCGAGATCGTTGTGACAAAGAAGGTGCCGCCTTACGCAGTTGTCGCCGGAAATCCGGCGCGGTTGATCCAGCATATGGTTTCTCTCAATGCCTGAAGCGGCCATGACTTGGGAAGACGCCGTCCGCTGGTGCATGAGCGAGCCTTCGATGAAAGAACTCGCCCGCGCCGCCTATTTCGACGATCCAGTCGTGGCCGCGCAGCGCTATCACCAAAGCGCGGAGTTCGACGCGGTTCGCAGTATGATCCCGCGCAAGGTGGGCCGTGCTCTCGATCTTGGCGCCGGCAACGGCATTCTCTCCTATGCCTTGGCGCGCGAGGGGTGGTCTGTAACCGCTGTAGAGCCCGATCCGAGCGCACTCGTCGGTGCCGCTGCGATCCGGGCGCTTGCCGAAAGCACAGGCACGCCCATCGATGTGGTCGAAGCGTTTGGGGAGGCGATCCCGTTGTCCGCCGCAGGCTATGATTTGGTTGTCGCACGGCAGGTGCTCCATCATGCCCATGACCTTCCGGCCTTCTGCCGCGAAATGGCGCGTCTCTCTCGCGAAGGCGCGACGGTGCTGTCGTTGCGTGACCACGTGGTCTCCGGGCCGCAGCAACTCGAGCCTTTCCTGCGCGCCCACCCGCTTCATCATCTCTACGGTGGAGAGAACGCCTTTACGCTGGCGGGCTACCGCGCTGCAATCCAGGGGGCCGGGCTGACGATCGATCGCGAATTGATCTCGTTCCAGTCCGTCGTGAATTATGACCCAATGACACCATCGGAGATTCGCGACAGGCTCGCCAAAATCTTTGGTCCGTTTTCCCCGGTTGTTCGCCTGGCCCTTTCGCCTGTGCCCTTTGGTGCCGTCGCCAGGGTCGCCGCCTCGCTTGATCGCCGGCCTGGGCGCTTGGTCTCTTTCCTTTGCCACAAGCGCGGGAAGGACTGATTTCTTGACGCAATCAAAAGAGGCTAAGCCTGTCTGGGTGACCGGGGCCGGCGGTTTCATCGGCCTGCACCTCGCTCGTTTTCTTGGTCAAAAGGGCTGCCATGTCATCGGCTTCGGTCGAAAAGAAGCACCGGGTTTTGCGTTGGCGACCGGCGGCGTATTTTTTTCCGGAGCAATAGCCGTGGAAACAATGGATGCGGCTCTGGCAGCACATGGTCGCCCATCGGCCGTGTATCATTTGGCGGGTGGCGCGACGGTCGGCCAGTCGATTGCCGATCCCCTGAAGGACTTTGAACAAAGCGTTGTCTCTGCGGCTCGTGTCCTCGATTTCTTGCGCCGACGCGCACCCGATGCACCTGTCGTTCTTGCATCCTCTGCGGCCGTCTATGGCGGCGGCCATGCGGGTTCGATCAGGGTCGACGCGGCGCTCGATCCCTATTCTCCCTATGGCTATCACAAACGCATGGTCGAGGAGCTTGGCCGGTCTTATTGTGCCGCATACGGCCAGCCAGTCTCGGTGGCTCGCCTCTTTTCGGTCTATGGCGAAGGGTTGCGCAAGCAATTGCTCTGGGATCTCTGCGGAAGGCTCGCGGCAGGCGAAACCGACATTGTGCTTGGCGGCACGGGTAGGGAAATGAGGGATTGGCACCATGTCTCGGATGTCGTGCGGTTGATCCATCGCATTTTGCCCGCCGGCGAACCGCGCTTCGCCGTCTATAATGGCGGTGCGGGCGCTCCTGCGTCCGTCAGCACGATTTCCAGCATGGTTTTGGAGGCCTGGGGAGGGAACCATCGCCTCTCGTTCTCTGGAGAATCCCGGCGGGGCGACCCTGTCAATCTGATCTCGGATCCCTCCGGCGTCCCGGAGGGGCTTCAGTTGCAGGTGCCGCTCAGCAGGGGCATCGCCGGCTATGTGGATTGGTATCGCGCTGAAATTCTCGCCGAGCCGGTCGGTCATCTGCGACGCTCCGCGCCTTGATTACCGTCGGCTTCACTCTCATCGGCCGCAGAACTTGGTCAGGCGGCGAGTCCTATCTACGCAACATGCTGAGCGTCATAGGCTCTGAGTTGCGTGGTAAGGTGCAGGCGAAACTGTTTCTTGCACCTGAGCAGCATTCAAGCATTGGCGCGTCCTTCGATCATATGTTGGCTGCGCCTGCTATTGTTGATGACCGGGTCACGGGCGCCGGGCTCGGCCGGCGAGGGCTGATCGCACTTGCTGGCGGAAGTGACCGTGCCTTCGCGGATCTTGTCGCTGAGCAAGGCATCGATGTCGTGTTTGAAGTCGCCCAGTGGTTCGGCAACCGGTTTCCAGTGCCGGTCGTTTCCTGGATCCCGGATTTCCAGCACCGTCGTCTGCCGCACCTCTTTCCGCGTAGCGCCTGGTGGCGCAGGGATGTCGGCTATCGCCTGCAGACGTCCGGAAATCGCACCATAATGCTCTCGAGTGGGGACGCGCTGGCGGACTGCAAAAAATTCTATCCGGCCTCGCGCAACAAGACCGCTGTCGTGCGTTTCGCTATCGATCTCGATCCAGCCGCCATCCTGGCGCGTGCCGATGAGGCGCGCCAGGCGCATGGGGTGCCCGAGCGTTTCTTCTTCCTCCCCAACCAGTTCTGGGTCCACAAGAACCACAGGCTGGTCGTAGAGGCGTTGAAGCATATAGACCAAATCGGGGCGCTGGACTCCTTGCCGCCGATAATCCTCACGGGACGCACCACCGATCCGCGCGACCCGACATTGTTCAAGCGCCTGATGGAGCTTGCGGAAACGCACCGGCTCGGAAGCCATTTTCGACACCTCGGATTGATTCCCTATGACGATGTCGTCGCCCTGATCGGTGCCGCAGACTATCTCCTGAACCCTTCGCACTTCGAGGGGTGGTCAACCACAGTCGAGGAAGCGAAGTCGCTGGGCACGCCGATGCTGCTGTCCGACATTCCACTGCATCGCGAGCAGGCGCCGGAATCGCTCTTCTTCGCACCCGATAGTGCAGAAGCGCTGGCGCAGCGACTCCTGGAAGCCGGGCAGCGCCCACGCTTAGCCCGCGACAGTGTCGCCGTGCTGCAAAGTCGGCAACAAATGCGCCGCCGAGACTACGCGGCAGCGCTCCTTGCTTTGTTTGAAAATGTCAGAGGTGTCACCCAATGACCGAGCGGATCGTCAGTTTTGTCATGAGCGGCGGCGTTGGCTCACGGCTGTGGCCGCTGTCGCGCGAGGACAATCCCAAGCAGTTCCACGATTTTTCGGGTGATGGCTCGATGCTGGCCAAGACGTTGCGCCGGCTAAGGGCGCGGCCGGATGGCGAAACGCCGATTTTCCTGATTGCCTCGGAGCGGCACGCCGACCGCGTCCACGCCGACCTCGCTGGCCTCGACCTTTCCGGTGGCGGCCCCTTGTTCGAGCCGACCGGTCGCAACACTGCCGCCGCCGTTGCCTTGGCGACCCTGCGCACCTTGTCCGAATATGGCGACAGCCTGGTGCTGGTGGTGCCGTCCGATCATGAGATCACGACTGCACGACAATTCTGGCAGAGCGTGGAAAACGGCACCGGCGCGGCGCGTGCGGGCCGGCTGGTGGTATTCGGCATCAAGCCTGGCCACCCCGAGACCGGTTACGGCTATATCGAGATCGCCGGCGAGAGGGATGGCATCTGCGATGTCTCGCGTTTTGTCGAGAAACCGGACCTCGCGACCGCGCAGAATTACCTGGCTGCAGGTAATTTCTACTGGAACACCGGCATCTTCCTGTTTCGCGCCAGCGCCATGCGCGACGCCTTCACGGCTTTCGAGCCCGAGATATGGCAGGCCACCGAAATTGCCTACCAGGCCGCGACATCAGATCTTTCCGGTCTGTATATGCCTCTGGAGCTCTACGCCGCCATTCCCTCGACGTCGATCGACTATGCGATCATGGAGCGCGCCAGCCACATCGCCATGGTGCCGGCCGGCTTCCGCTGGAACGATCTCGGTTCCTGGCAGTCGTTGCTCGATGTCGGCCCGTCCGACAATGACGGCAATGTCATCGTCGGCGACGTCGTCGCCATCGACTGCGAGAACTCCTACATCCGCAGCGACAGTCGCTTGCTCTCGGCCATCGGCTTGAAGGACGTTGCCGTCGTCTCGACCGCCGATGCCACCTTCGTCGCCCCCGTCAGCCGCAGCCAGAACGTCAAGAAGATCGTCGAGCAGCTCGAAAAGAGCGGTCGGCTGGAAACCAGGTTCACGCCCGCCGCCGACCGCGTGATCGAAAGCGGCGCCTGGCGCCGCCGTGTGCACCACTGGCTGTTTGAAGAGACGGTGCCGCTGTGGTCCACGGTCGGGGTCGATGAGCGCCATGGCGGTTTCCACGAGGCGCTCGGCTTTGACGCCATACCGCTGATGAAGCCCAAGCGCATGCGCACCATGGCCAGGCAAGTCTACGCCTTCGCTGTCGCCAAGGCGCGCGGCTGGGACGGGCCTGCCGACCGGTTGATCAGCCACGGCCTCGAATTCATGGCCAGAAACGGCCGCACCGACAATGGCGGCTGGGTGCGCACGCTCAATGTCAACGGCACGGTCGCCGACGCCGCCGAGGATGCCTATGATCATTCCTGCGTGCTCCTGGCGCTGGCGCATGCCCATATGGTCGGCAATCCTGATGCATTACGGCTTGCCGAAGAAACGTTTTCGTTTCTCGACGCGCATCTCGAGGATCATCGCATGACCGGCTTTCTCGAAACGTCGAGCGGCGCGGGCGACCGGCGTTCCAACCCGCATATGCATTTGCTCGAGGCTTTTCTGGCCTGGCATCAGGCGACCGGCGAACTCGCCTATCTTCGCCGCGCCGCGCGCATCGTCGATCTGTTTCGCAGCCACTTCTTCGATCCGGAAAGCTGGACGCTGGGCGAATATTTCGATGCCGAGTGGAGGCCGGCGGAGGGCGAGAAGGGTACATGGACGGAACCCGGCCACCATTTCGAATGGGCCTCGCTGCTGGTCGACTTTGCCGGGCGCAGCGGCCAGAGTGAACTGACCGGCTTTGCCAGAAAGCTCTATGCCTCGGCCATCGCCAACGGCCTCAATCGCGCCACTGGCCTTGCCTATGGTGCCGTCTCGCGGCAAGGTCTGCCGCTCGACCGTGTCTCACGCAGTTGGCCACAGGCGGAAGCGATCAAGGCGGCGATTGCGCTGGACGGTTCAGGCGGACCTGACCTCAAGCCCGAGATCGAAGCGCGTGTCGGTCGCCTGTTCCGTTGGCACATCGACCCGGCACCGCTTGGCCTGTGGATAGACCGGATCGACGAACGTGGCCGCTCGCTGGCGACCGATGTGCCGGCAAGTATCTTTTACCATCTGGTCTGTGCGCTGACCCAGTATCTCGACGGCACCATCGGCAAATCTCGATAGAGCGGGTTGGCAGAATAGGAAGTCTCTTCGATTGAAACCGGTCTGTTGTCTTTCGAGCCAAACATCGGTTTTTTGACCAGATGTCGGGCCTATCAGCCGCTATCGATGCGACCAAACAAACGGTGTGGTTGCGCGGGCGTTTCCGTTAGCGATAGAGATGCGTACTTGGCCATGGCGGAGTAGGATATTGTCGCTCAAGAATATAGGCTTGCTTGCATTTCTTGCCTTGGCGTTTGCGGTTGGCTTCTTTGTCATTATCGTGGAAAAAGGGACGCCTGTTCGTCCGCAACCCCCAAAGCGGCAAGCGGCACTTGAGCCGTTTGCGGGCAAGCTTTCCGTCCAGGCAGTCGATGATCTTCGCGTCGCCGGCCGCAAGATTGTGCTGTGCGGCGTGGCGTTTACCAAGCCAGGATCCATGCGTGCCATGGTAACGGAGGCAGTGCGCCGGGATTACCAAGGGCTCGCTCTGACCTGCAAGCCGGTCGGCACGGGGACACCTTGCGACGGCAATGTCGCCTCAAAGTTTGGTGACGCCATCGTTGTGCAGTGCCTCACGTCCGATGGCATGGATTTAGCGGCGAAACTTGCCGAGAATGGCATCTTGTGCGGACAGCCCGCACAGGCCGGTTCGACCTACAAATCTTGCCTATCAGGTTCGTAGCTCACGGCTCGCCAACTGCCTGTCATAAAACGAAAGACAGAATGTGCGATAACGCCCCACGTAAAACAGAGTTGGCCACAACCCCTGTACCAAGCATCCGCGCGATGGCGGCCAAATGCCGCGAAATAAACTTGCCTTTCTTACAATTTCCAGCGGGGGCGGCGCGAAAACGGAAGATTCAATCTGCCAAGTGAGTGTGTCCAATGAAACACACCGGAAACCAAAAAGTCATTTCGCAAATGCGAAACAGGTTGGAATCAAAGCAGAAAGCTGTTACGCGCTTACTCAATACCTTAGTGCTTGGGCGGGGCCGAGGTACGGCGGGAAAAAAGGATCGAAACGAATGAACCTTACTGTAAAAATTGCGTTGGCCGGATTTGTGGCCTCGATCGGCTTCGGCCCGGTTTCGTCTTTCGCTCAGGACACGTCATGCACCTGTACGACACCCTATCAGGCAGCGGCGAATTCGATTGGTTCCATCGGGCACGCCAATGGCGACGTAATGGTTTCGCAAGCCGCTGGCTATGGCCCGGCCAAGGCGGGAAATGCTCTGGATTTTGGCAGTCGCGTAGTGGTCGGTGCCAGGGGATCGGCTTCCGTCAATGTCGGTGGCTGCAACCTGGACGTGCCTGCGAACTCAAGCCTCGACATTTCTCGTGTCGAGAACAATATCTGCCTGAAAGTTGTCGGCTCCGAGCAGACGGCTGCCGCCGTTAGCTCTGAGCATACGGGTCAGATTCCCCCGGGCGGCAACCGGTCCAACACCCCGCTCTATATTTTTGGGGGCATGGCTGGTGCGGCCGGTATTCTTGCCGCAACGCAGGATGATGGCGACGGCGTCAGCCGTTAGGCTGAGTTAAGATAATACAGCAGAGGCATGTGACTGCCTCTGCTGTATTGTATTGCCGGCGCCTCTGTGCCGTAGCCTTGGCGCGTCGGTTGGAGTCGGGATATTGATGGAATTCGTCAACCATACCGCTCTATGGCTTGAGTTGAAGCTGAATGCGCTTCGTGCTGGGCGAGTTCGTCTCGCGCCGCTGGGCGGCGCTGTGACAGCTGGCGCGGCAGCGCTGGTTATCAGCTTGCAGAATGACGACAGCGCTGTCGGCGAATAGCTTGGATCTGGCATCTACCGCATTGCATGAGCTTGATAGATGCGTCATTCGCTATCGTGCGGGTGGCGCATTTGCCTATTTTCGGGGAGAAGTCGTCACGTTGCTTCAGTGCGGCCACAAACGCCAATGATCGACCTGCATTCCCACATCTTGCCCGGTCTTGATGACGGCTCGCCCAGTCTTGCTGAATCGCTGGAAATGGCGCGGCTGGCGGTGGCAGATGGAACGACGCATATGGCGTGTACGCCGCATATCGTGCCAGGCATGTACGAAAACGGATCGGCAAACATTGCCCGAGCAGTTCAAGGTTTGGAGCAGGCGCTACGCCGCGCGGCAATACCGCTTGCTCTTTACGTTGGCGCCGACGTGCATGTAGCGCCGGATCTTCCGGAGCAATTGGCGCTAGGTAGCGTGCCGACCTTGAACAGATCTCGTTATTTTCTCTTCGAGCCGCCGCATCACGTTTTACCCCCAAGACTGGAGGATCTTGCTCTGCGCCTCATAAACGCCGGGTTCATTCCGATTCTCACCCATCCTGAGCGGTTAACCTGGATCAAGGCAAATTACGACGTTGTCGAGAGGTTGAATGCAATCGGCTGCCTTGTTCAGCTTACCGCAGACTCGATTGTTGGTGCTTTTGGGCGCACGGCGCTTTACTATTCGGAAAAGCTGATTGACGAGGGCAGGGTAGATATTATCGCATCGGACACCCATGGCGCCACCCGTCGGCCGCCTGGGCTTTCGCAGGCAGTCGCCGTTGCCGCGAAGCGGTGTGGGGAAGATGAGGCCCGCAATATGGTGTTGAAACGTCCAGGCGAAATATTGGCGAACCGGCCTCTCGAGCCGGTTGGAAAGGCACGCTCGAAGAAGCCAGGCCCCGGCAACGTTGGTCGCTTTGCAGGATTGGGTCGTTTGTTGAAGGGCGGGACCGCGTGATGGGCGTTTTTCATTTCGCAAAAAGCTATACGGGCACGATATGTGTCTTGCTCGGTTCACTCGCAATGTCTGCCTGCACCAGCACCTCGTCGACGACATCGTCTTCGCCGACTTCGGTCGATGCGCTGCAACTGACGTCATCGTCGGCGTCGCTTTCGGGCGGCGGTGCTCTGCAGGTCGTAAAGGACCTGCCTGCACCGCAAAATACGCAGAACGGCAGCGAGCAGCCTTTGTCTCCGAACGACGTGCTCGATGTGAATGTGTTCCAGGTCGACAATCTGAACAGAACCGTCCAAGTCGACGCCGGCGGGCAGATTTCGCTTCCACTTATCGGGACCGTCACCGCGGCAGGAAAGACCGTCCGCCAGCTGGAGCAGGAAATCGAAACGGCCTACGGCGCCAACTATCTGCAGTCGCCGGATGTATCGGTCTATGTCAAGGAATCTATCGGACAGCGCGTTACCGTCGACGGCGAAGTCACCAAGGCCGGTATCTTTCCGGTGTCGAGCAATTCTTCTCTCATCGATGCGATCGCCCTTGCTGGCGGGTTCAATTCCGTTGGTGATGCGGGAAAAGTCTTTGTCTATCGTAATATCGGCCCAAACACTTTGGTCGCAAATTACAATGTGGAGCAGATTCGTGCCGGCAAGAGCCGCAATCCACGCATCTATGGTGGCGACAAGATTGTCGTCTTCGCCTCGAAATCGAAAATTGCGCTGAACAATCTCAAGGACGCCCTCGGCGTCGCCTCGAGTGCAGCCCGAATTGCGGTGATCCCGGGAATATAACCATGGCCCGTCAGAATTCAGGATCCAGACAAACCTAGGATTACTTCGCACTATGCTCGATCGTAACAGACAGCATCAAATTGCAGGCCCAGGACATGGCCAAGCCTTGTCTCCCGACCTGTATTATGACGGTGCGCAAAACTATAGCTCGTATGGCCGCGATTATTCGGAGCAGGACGAGGGCTTCAATCCGCTCAGGCTGCTGTTTTACGTTGTCCAGTATCGGTGGCTGATCGTCATGATGGCGGCAGCCGGGCTGGTTGCCGGCATCGTTGTTACCATGATGCAGACGCCAAAATATCTGGCGACAACGCAGTTGGAAGTGTTGGTCCCTTCGGCCAAGGTCTTCCAGGACATTGAGGTGGTTTCTGAAAGCAGCGACCTGCGGGCCTTTCAAACTGCCCGTGAAAAGCTCAAAAGCCGTGCATTGGCGCAACGAGTGGTGTTCCAACTGGGCCTCAGCGAAAAGCCGGATTTTCTGTTTCCGACTCCGAACTTCTCGCTTAGCAATATTTTCTATCGGGCGTTCGGAATTTCAAAATCGCCTTCCATAGAAGAGAAAACCCCGGAGGAACGTGAGAAGATCGCGATCGGTCGCGTTATGAAAGACCTCACGGTCACTCTTGTCACCAACACAAGCCTGCTGTCGATTGCGTTTGCCGACCAGAACCCGAAATATGCAAGTGACATAGCCAATCAGGTCGCACAAAGCTTTATCGATCAACGCCTCGATCAGACCAGCGAGACATCCGACCTGGCACGGCAGTTCATCCAGGAACAGGTTCTGCAGGTAAAGCAAAAGCTTCAGAAGTCCGAAGAGGATCTGGTCGCTTATGCAAAGGATGTTGGCATTACGATCACCGGCGACGACAAATCGCTGATTGGATCGAATATCGAGGCCCTGAACACCGCGCTTGCGACAGCAATCCAGGAACGTCTCGATGCCGGACGGATGGTGGACCAGATAGACAAAGGTCGCGGGGCGAGTCTTGGCCCGGTCTTGGAAAGCGAAGGCCTGCAGAAGATCACCGATAAACTGGCTGATTTGACTAGCCAGTATCAGCAGAAATTAGGCATATTGAAGCCTGGCTTTCCAGAAATGCAGCAGCTTCAGGCGCAGATCAAGGAGCTGCAACGGCTTTATAACAATGGCGTTTTGACTATAACCGATTCGTTGCGGCAGAAATACCAGGAGGCTCAGAACAAGGAGGCCGACCTCAAGTCAAAACTTGCCGAGATGGAGAAGCAGCAGGTTATCTTCAACGATAAAAACATTAAATACACGATCCTGAAGCGCGAGGTTGATTCGAATAGGTCGCAGTATGATAATCTTATTGCGAAGCTGAACGAGGTCGGCGTCAGCTCTGAACTCAAGACACAAAGCGCGGCAATCGTCGATTTCGCGACACAGCCTAATAATCCTTATTCTCCGCGCCTGAGCATCAATCTTGCGGTCGCCTTGGCTCTTTTCTTGGCTCTGAGCGCATCAATTATTTACATCATCGAGTTGTTGAACAACACCTTTACCAATCCTGAGCAGATCGAGAAGGAGTTGGGATTGGCGATGCTCGGCATCTTGCCGCTAGTCGATGATCGGGAACTCATAGCCAGTATTACCGACCAGAAATCAGGATTGTCCGAAGCCTACCGTTCGCTTCGAACCTCGTTGCAGTTCTCCGGCGCCGAAGGTGCGCCGCGATCGCTGCTGGTCACGAGTTCGGAGCCGTCGGAAGGCAAGTCGACCACCTCGTTCAAGCTCGCGCAGGACTTTGCAGCGCTCGGTGCGAGGGTTCTCATCGTTGACGGCGATCTTCGAAAGCCGAATCTTCATAGGCTGTTTGGTCTCGACAACACAATCGGACTGAGCAATCTCCTGACGAACACCGTCCGCAAGGAGGATCTGGCGAGCATTTTCAGGGCGACGAAATATCCTAACGTGACCGTCCTGACCTCCGGAACGATCCCGCCCAACCCTGCTGACCTGCTCTCTTCGCCGAAGATGGCACTGATCGTTACCAATCTCGGCAAGCGCTTTGATCTTGTCATAATTGATGCCCCGCCGGTCGTCGGCCTTTCAGATGCACCCATCCTCAGCCGGCTTGCGGAGGGCACATTGATGGTCATTTCGACCAATCAGGTCACACGCAAGTCGGCGAAGACGGCGTTGAAGCGTCTGCGAGCTGCCGGCGCGAACGTGGTGGGAGCCGCGATGTCGAAGTTTGCGGTGAACAAGTTCGATTACAATTACGCCTATAAGTATATGAATTACCAGTATTACGATTACGGCACGAGTACCCCGAAACTTGAGGGCAAAGTCGATGATGGAGCAGACCAGCCCGCTTTCGCGAAATCTCCGGCGTTCAGGCGTTTGGTTCGTCGCATCCGCTCTAGTGTTGGCGGCTTCGTCGATCGGGCTAAGTCGGTTTCTTGAAACTGAAACGCCGGCCGTTTCCCTCGCGCTGGATCCGTTGAACGTCAATGCCGTGATAGGCGGAATAACCGCCGACCTGAACGATACAAGCAACACTCCCGATTTCGATGCATTGCTCGCCAAGGCCGAAGGCGCGCTTCGCTTTGACGTGGCAGATGCGCGTCTCTACAGCCTGATTGGCGAGATCAAATACCGACAGGGCAAAAAAGAAGAAGCCTATGACTTCTTCGATCAAGCTCGAAAGTTATCCAAGACCGAAATCCACGCGCTCCAGAGGTCCATTGGCCACTCGATCGAGACCGGCGATCTGTCGAAGGCTGTCGGCGAGATCGATATATTGCTGCGGCGATGGCCAGATCGATTTCCGGCTATCGCCGAGGGCCTGCCGACAATCCTGTCAAGCCCCGACGGATACCAGGCCGTTCTGGCAGCCATCAAGGCGGAGGCACCTTGGAGAGCAAGTCTGTTCGTCGCGCTTGGCAAAACCCCCGAGGGGCTCGATTTCGCAAATCGGCTGCTGCTCGATTTGACGGGCTCAAGCGCGCCGCCAAACTCGAGCGAATTGTCCCGGGTGATCCACGAACATATTCGTCAGAAGAAATTTGAACAGGCGTATCGGTTGTTTCTTTTCAGCCTGTCTGATCAGGAACGGAAGTTGGGCGGATACATTTTCAACAGTACCTTTGAACCGGTACCCAGTGGTAAACCTTTCGATTGGCAAGTCGGCGAGCAGTCAGGTTTGGAAGTTACCTTTGTAACATCTCAGGATGCGGTCGCAGGTGAGGGTGGTGCGACGATTCGCTTCCTGAACACGCCCGTCAAGAACGCTTCTCTTCAGCAGTATATTGAACTCCCTCCAGGTTCGTACAAGATTTCTCTTAATGCCTCTGCAAGGAACCTGAAACTTCCAAAGGAATTATTCTGGTCGATCAGGTGCTTGGGTCCATCTGGGGAAATAGCGCGGTTCAATATTCCCGAGGGTACATACAATCGTCAGGCACTGAGTCAGGATTTTTCGGTTGGACCGGCTGGGTGCCCCATGCAATTGTTACGGCTGGAGACGGCCGCCATTGCTGAGAGCTGGCGATTTCGCTACGTCGGTACGTTGGTAATGCACAAATTGAGCATCGAGAGACTTTCATCTTGAGCGACCGGCCATCGGAATGGGATAAATATCTCCTTGGATCGGTTCTGTTTATATCGCTGCTGATCGGCGGGGGGACTGCAAGCGGCCTCTATACGGATACGCTGATTGAGGTCGCGGCAATCATCACGGCGGCGGCTGTCTTTTCACAGACCTCTGGCCAAAGAATCCCGTATACAATTCTGTGGCTGCTTATCTTCGCTGTGGCGTTGGTGATTTTACAAATCGTTCCGTTGCCTGCGGCCATACTCAACGGGTTGCGGCCGGAGCTGTTGCTCGGAGATCCATGGCTGGCGGGACAGAGCGGATTTCGCTTCGTCAGCGTCGGAGTCGGACGGACGATCGAATGTCTGTTGTATCTGGTGGCGTCAGCCGCGTTTTTCTTGAGCGTATTGCGCTTGCGCACCGAGCAGGTTCAAGGGCTTCTGCCTTTCTTTTTTATGGGCGTTATCTGCAATGGGTTAGCGGGAGCGATTCAATATTCGCTCTCTGACGACATCGCCATAGAGGGATTGTTGCCGTTTACGATCAACGCCGGGCTTTTTGCCAACCAGAATCATTTTGCGGCCTTGCTTTTTGTTTCCATCCCCTTCGTCGTTTATTACGGTCTGTTCCGTGGACATCTCCTGTCAGGATCGCTCGGACTGGTCTCGCTTTTGCTGCTCCTTTTGGCTGCCGGTTCGCGTGCTGGTGTTCTGATTGGGTTGGCGATTACCGTACTATCGGTTGTCTTTCTTTCAGCACGTTCGAGGGTGAGCGGACTCAGCATCCTTGCAGTTTTCATAGGACTTTCGGTCTACACGATAGGCGCGTGGACTAGGATCCATGCCGAAGTGGTTGATCCGGCTTTTGGGCGAGGAGAATTTGCGCGCACCACTATTGAGGGAATAAAGGAGAATTTGGCTACTGGCGTTGGATTTGGGAATTTTCAGAAGGCCTATCAGATATATGAAAAGGAAGGGATGATTTTCAAGCAATATGTTAATCATGCCCACAACGATTACCTTGAAATAGCCTTCGAGGGTGGGGTTATTGCAATTCTACTGATGATGTTTTATTTCATATTACTTCTTGCGGGGCTTGTCAGAATTCGCCGAGATCCACTTCAAAAGGCAGCTTTCCTCTCGGTATCTTTCCTTCTCATCCATTCACTCGTCGATTATCCATTGCGGACCGAAGCGCTTGCAATGACGTTTGCCTATATGAACGCCATTATCTTCCACAAAGGATTTGCAGACCGTTTGGCCCAGAAGAACGAATTGATCGAGATCGACCATAACGGTGACAAGTTGTTTGTTCCCATCGGAACTTCGTCGTAGCGCCTCTTGGCGACGGCTCTGCGAGCTGCCGTTCGCGACCGACGGGTCGCTCTCCCAAATTCTAGGGACCGGTATAGCGACTGATCATGGACTTCGAGCGCGGCAGGGCCGGACTGCCATCAAAATCGACAGTGCTGCTCAATCCACCACTCGTAACCCGCAGGCCACCACTCGTAACCGCAGGAAGTGTAGCCGAGTTGGCGCTGATCTCGGCCCGTCCAGGAATATTTTTCTTGGGCCACCAAGCCCATCAGCGAGCAGGAATTTCCGGGTTCTCGCCCCAGCGTGGAAAATTCATTCCCGAACCACTCCAAGGCAAGCCTGTCCCGCATTGTTATAAACCATGGCGATCTGCTAGAACGCCTGCACGAAAATGAGATCGTCCAGAAGTGAAGCTTGAACCGGGCCGCTGAAAATTGCGCCTGATGCATCGATGCAAGGTCTGGATTGGCACGAGAGAACGCTTACAGTCCATGAACATCGCGCTTACGCACCTTCAGCGGCTCGAGGCTGAATCCATCCATATCTTTCGCGAGGTAGCGGCGGCCTTCGCCAAGCCGGTCATGCTCTATTCCGTCGGCAAGGATTCCTCGGTTCTGATGCATCTTGCGATGAAGGCGTTTTATCCGGCCAAGCCGCCCTTTCCCTTTCTCCACGTCGACACGACCTGGAAATTCCGCGAGATGATCGCCTTTCGCGATCAGATGGCGCAAAAGCTCGGTTTCGATCTCCTTGTCCACGTTAACGAGGATGGTGTGCGCGACAACATCAATCCCTTCGACCATGGCTCGAACACCCATACGCATGTGATGAAGACCGTGGCGCTGCGGCAGGCGCTCGACAAATACGGCTTCGATGCAGCCTTTGGCGGTGCCCGGCGCGACGAGGAGAAATCGCGCGCCAAGGAGCGGATCTTCTCCTTCCGCAATGCCCAGCACGTCTGGGACCCAAAGAACCAGCGGCCGGAGATGTGGAAGATATTCAACACCCGCATCGCGACCGGTGAATCGATCCGGGTGTTTCCGTTGTCGAACTGGACCGAACTCGATATCTGGCAGTATATTCTCCAGGAAGACATCCCGATCGTACCGCTCTATTTCGCCAAGGAGCGGCCGGTCGTCGAACGCGACGGCATGCTCATTCTGAGGGATGACGACCGTATGGAATTGCGCCCGGGCGAAACAGTGGAGAACCGGCTGGTGCGGTTCCGCACGCTCGGCTGCTATCCGCTGACCGGCGCGATCGAGTCCGACGCCGATACGCTGGAGGCCATTGTCGGCGAAATGCTGACGGCGCGCACCTCCGAACGGCAGGGCCGCCTGATCGACCGTGATGAAGCCGGTTCGATGGAAAAGAAGAAGCGCGAGGGGTATTTCTGAGCATGCGCCACATCATGGCCGAGAGCCTCGCCCCCACCGACGGCATTCGTGACTATCTGGCGGTGCAGGAACGAAAGTCGCTGCTGCGCTTCCTGACCTGCGGTTCGGTCGACGACGGCAAGTCGACGCTGATCGGACGCCTGCTTTCGGATACCAAGCAGATTTTCGAGGACCAGCTTTCCGCGCTCGAGCGTGATTCGCGCAAGCACGGGACGACGGGCGACGACGTCGATTTCGCGCTGCTGGTCGATGGCCTAGAGGCCGAGCGCGAGCAGGGCATCACCATCGATGTCGCCTATCGCTTTTTCGCCACGCCGAAACGCAAATTCATCGTTGCCGACACACCCGGCCACGAACAATACACGCGCAACATGGCGACGGGCGCGTCGACCGCCGATCTGGCCATCGTGCTGATCGACGCCCGGCAGGGCGTGCTGCGCCAGACAAGGCGCCACTCGATCATCGCGTCGCTGCTGGGCATCCGGCACATCGTGCTCGCCGTCAACAAGATCGATCTCGTCGGCTTCGACAAGGCCGTGTTCGAACGCATCATCGAAGACTACCGGCAATTTTCGCATCAGCTCGGCTTCGAGACGATCGTGCCCATCCCGATGTCTGCCCGTTATGGCGACAACGTCTCCAGCCGCTCGGACAAGACAGAATGGTATTCCGGCCCGACGCTGATCGAACATCTGGAAACCGTGTCGGTCGATGACGCCGTTGTCGAACTGCCGTTCCGTTTTCCAGTGCAGTATGTGAACCGCCCCAATCTCGATTTTCGCGGTTTCGCCGGCACGATTGCGTCCGGTTCCGTCTCAACAGGCGACGAGGTCGTTGTCGCCAAATCCGGCAAGTCCGCTCATGTAAGGCGCATCGTCTCGCATGGCGGCGACCTGAGCCAAGCGGTCGCCGGCCAGGCCACCACTCTTGTTCTCGACGACGAGGTCGAGGTCTCGCGCGGCAATATGCTGGTGTCGCCGGCGGCGCGGCCGCAGGTCGCCGACCAGTTCGCCGCCAACATCGTCTGGTTCGATGAGCATGCGCTGCTGCCGGGCCGCTCCTACATCCTGCGGACCGAGACCGATCAGACCAGTGCCACCGTCACCGACCTGAAGTACCGCGTCAACGTCAACGACTTTGCCCATGAGGCGGCCAAGTCGCTCGAAATGAACGAAGTCGGAATTTGCAACATCTCGACTCGGGCGCCGATCGCCTTCGATACTTTCGCCGAGAACCGAACGACCGGCGCCTTCATCCTGATCGACCGCATCACCAACGCCACGGTCGGGGCCGGCATGATCCTGCATTCGCTGCGCCGCGCCGAAAACATCCACTGGCAATCGCTCGATGTCGGCAAGCACGGCCGTGCCGATCTGAAGAACCAGCGGCCCGCCGTGTTCTGGTTCACCGGGCTCTCGGGCTCGGGCAAGTCGACCATCGCCAATCTTTTTGAGAAGAAGCTGTTCGCCACCGGCCGGCATACCTACATCCTGGATGGCGATAATGTCCGCCACGGCCTCAATCGCGATCTTGGCTTCACCGACGCCGACCGCGTCGAAAACATTCGCCGCGTTGCGGAAGTGGCGCGGCTGATGGCCGATGCCGGGCTGATCGTCATTGTTTCCTTCATTTCGCCATTCAGGGCCGAGCGGCGCATGGCCAGGGAGTTGATGGCCACCGGTGAATTCGTCGAGGTGTTTGTCGACACACCCTTTGAGGAATGCGCCAGACGCGATCCGAAGGGCCTCTATGCGCGGGCGTTGAATGGCGAAATCAAGAATTTCACCGGCGTCGATTCACCGTATGAAGCCCCGGAAAACCCCGAAATCCATCTCAAGACACTCGGCAAGTCTGCCGAGGAGATGGTAGAGGCCCTGGAACTCTGGCTGAACGAGCGTGACATTGCCGAAAACCAATATGATAGCGGCGGCGGCATCTGACGAAGCGATGCTCGGCGTTTTCGAGCGCATCGCCTTGGCGGCGGGGCGAGAGGTGATGCGCGTCTTCGATGCCGGCTGCGCGGTCGACCAGAAATCAGACAGCTCGCCGGTGACCGAGGCCGATCGCGAGAGCGAAAAGATCATTCTCGCTGGGCTGCGCGCGGCTTTCCCCGACATCCCTTGTGTGGCTGAGGAAGAGGCATCGACCGGCATCGTGCCGCCCGACCTCGACGACGCCTTCTTCCTGGTGGATCCGCTCGACGGCACCAAGGAATTCGTCAACCGCAGGACCGACTTCACCGTCAACATCGCGCTCGTTCGCCACGGCGTGCCGGATATCGGTGTGGTCTTTGCGCCATGCACGCGACGCTTCTTTTCCGGCCGGCCGGGCAGGGCGGAAGCAATCGAAGTCAATGGCGACTACCAGATCATCGGCCGTCGGCCGATTTCGGCCAGAACGGGTGTGGCGCCACTGACCGTCGTCGCCAGCCGGTCCCATAATACGCCGGAGACCGAAGCCTATATTCGCACCGTGGGTGCTGCCGAGATCGTGTCGGTCGGCTCGTCGCTGAAATTCTGTCTTGTCGCCGGCGCCGAGGCCGACGTCTATCCGCGCTTCGGCCGCACCATGGAATGGGACACCGCGGCCGGCGATGCGGTGCTGCGCGCGGCAGGCGGTATAACGCGCACACTCGATGGTCAGCCGCTGGCCTACGGCAAGCGCAACCAGAGCGATGACGAGGACTTCGCCAATCCGTATTTCATCGCCAGCGGCAAGCCTGCGGTGTCCAGACCTGTCTAACGACCGTCTACGCGGCGGCGATTTGCGCCGAATTCGAGCCGATATAGTTGCGGATCGTCTCGATGATACGGTCCTGGTCGGCCTCGCCCAGATAGGGGTGCATGGGCAGGCAGAGGATGCGCCTCGGCAGCTCCTCCGAAACGGTTAGACCCGTCGGCGTGCGCGGATAGTCGCGGTAGGCGATCTGGCTGTGCAAGGGCTTCACGTAATAGATGACCGACGGGATGCCCTTGTCCCCGAGATGCGCCTTCAGCCCGTCGCGCTTCGGCGTCTCGATGGCATATTGCGCCCAGGCCGAACGGCCACCTTCCAGGTTGCGCGCCGTCTTGACGATGTCACCGAGGCCTTCGGCATACCGATTGGCGACCGCCTGCCTGGCAGCCATCTCGTCTTCGAGAATGGTCAGCTTCTCGATCAGGATCGCCGCCTGCAGCGTATCGAGCCGCGAATTGATTCCGACGCGGACATTGTCATATTGGGTTTCGCCCTTGCCGTGGAAGGCGAACGAGCGAAGTTGCTCGGCCAGCGCATCGTCATTGGTGAACATCGCGCCGCCGTCGCCATAGCAGCCGAGCGGTTTTGCCGGGTAGAAGCTGGTCGAGCCGACCGCGCCGAACGAACCGCACATTTTGCCGTCGATCGAGCCGCCGATCGCCTGTGCGGCATCTTCGATCACCATCAGCCCTTCGCGGTTGGCGATCGCCATGATCGCCTCGTAGTCAGCAGCGAGCCCGAACAGGTCGACGGGAATGATCGCCCTTGGCTTCAGCCGGCCTTCCGCCTTGATCATGGCGATGGCCGCCTCGAGACTGGCGATGTCGATGTTGTAGGTCTGGGGATCGACATCGACGAAAACCGGCTCAGCCTTGGCCAGCGCCACCACTTCCGCCGTGGCGGCGAAGGTGAAGCTCGGCACGAACACCGCGTCACCTGGGCCGATGCCGGCCGCAAACAGCGGCAGCAGCAGTGCGTCAGTGCCGTTGGCGCAGGCTACCACATGCTTGGTGCCGATATAGGCGGCAAGCTTGTTTTCGAATTCGGTGACTTGGGGGCCGAGAATATAGCGCCCCTCGTCGACGACGCGGTCGATCGCTACTTTCAGCCTGTCGCGGATTCGTTCGCGCTGCGCGCCTAGATCGATGAACTGCATGTCGGCCTCAAACGGTACTAGCCAGATAACGGGCCGCTGGTATCAGACTTGGCGCGGCCGAGAAAGCCGCATGGGCAAAACCGCGAATTGCTCAAGTGTCGCAGCCTGT
This sequence comes from Mesorhizobium wenxiniae, assembly GCF_002284535.1. Classification (GTDB taxonomy): domain Bacteria; phylum Pseudomonadota; class Alphaproteobacteria; order Rhizobiales; family Rhizobiaceae; genus Mesorhizobium; species Mesorhizobium wenxiniae. The sequence continues at coordinate 324,442 of NZ_NPKH01000016.1, forward strand.
TACCCGCGATTGCCGGTGTGTCTTTGTCAGACGCCGGAAATCCGGGCTTCGTCGGGCAAGGTCTGACCTTTGCATCGCATCCTATCCGGTGAGGCGAAACATAAAGTGATCGATCGGCGCAATGCCTTCTGAATGATCCGATCCGGTCAGTCGATTTCATGCCGCCAGGGCGGATTGGCACCGGCCCGCGACACGGTTACCGCCGCAGCCTTGGCGCCAAGCGCCAGCGCCTTGTGGATGGCGTCTTCCGCCAGATTGGCGATCGCCTCCTTCGACAGCAGGCCTTGCTCGTGCAGCGAGGCCAGGATGCCGGCGTTGAACGTGTCGCCGGCGCCGACAGTATCGACCACCTCGACCTTGTCAGGCACGACCGTGACCTTGTGATCCCTGGTGTAGCCGACGGCGCCTTCGCTGCCATGGGTCACGACGATCAGCGTCGGGCCGCGATCCAGCCAGTTGCGCACGACGTCCTCGTGCGAGCCGGCTTCGCCGAACCAGTTGAGGTCCTCGTCCGACAGCTTCACGATGTCGGCCATCGCCATCATCGAGCGGATGCGCCTGAGATGCTTGGCCTTGTCCGATATGAAATTCGGCCGAATGTTGGGGTCGAGCATCATGGCGCGGTGGCTGTGCTCGCGCCGCATGAATTCCTCGTAGGCTGATCCGGCCGGCTCCGAGATCAGGCTGATGGCGCCAAACAGCATGGCTTCGATCTCGCTGCCGAGTTTCGGCAGATCGTCGATGGTCAGCATGCGTCCGGCTGTGTTTTCATCGTAGAACGTGTAGGTCGCCTGGCCGTTGTCCAGCCGCACGAAAGCAAGCGTGGTCGGCCGGGGCGATGTGTGCGCATAGGTGGAACTGACCTTGCTTGCCCCGAGCGCGTCCCTGAACTGGCCGCCGAACAGATCCGACGACAGGCCGGAAAAGAAACCGGCGGGTGCTCCCAGCCGGCCGAGCGCAATAGCGGTATTGAACACCGCGCCGCCGACATAGGGGGCAAAGGCCGGCTCGCCCTCCGTCGTGGTGCGTGGCAGCATGTCGATCAGGGCTTCGCCGCAACAGAGGATCATGGTTTCCTGGTCTCCGGCGGATAGATCACACCCTTGCGGATGATGATGTTGGCGTAGAGCCGCGGCTCGCTTGTCGCGACGATCGCGTGCGCGGACCTAACCCGTTGATAGAAGTCGGCGCCGGCAAGCGCAACCACCTTGCGGCCCGGAGCACGCTTGGCGCAGATCGCCTCCATCTCGTGATGAACGGGATCGGCAAGCAGGGGATTACCTTGGACCGACGCGCGAAACAGCGCCTCCGGCACTGCGTCATCGACAGGCAACACGCTGAGGACGGCGTCGAGCATCGGAACAAGATGATGACCGTCGGCGCGGATGAGCCGGTGTGCCTGCTCTTTCGCCGGGTAGTTTCCGTCTACAAGGGCGATCTCGTCGCCATGACCCATGGCACGCAGCGTCGCCAGAAGCTCCGGACCGAGCAGCACCGGGATTCCGATCAGCACGCTCAGGCACTCCTGGAAATCATAGTCGAGCCGATAAGGAAGCGCTCGGAAAGCGGCAGGCTGGCGCCGCCCAGGGCACGTGCATGAATGCCGACAGTCCCCTCGCGAATGGCCGGAAGCTTCAGGCCTTCACCATCGATCTTGCCGATAGCTTCGACAACGGCATCGACGAGCCGGCGCCGCACGGCCTTCGGCATCCATCCGTCGATCACCGCTGCCTCGAAATCGATAACCGATGACGCCGCCACAATGGCATAGGCGAGCGCCTGCGAAGCGCAGGCGATCCAGTCGTCGAGCTCGACGCCGATCTCGCCCCAATCCTCCGGTGACGTCCACAGGTGCGAGGCCTCGATACCGCGTGCGTTAAGCGCCTTTTCCAGCATGGCAATCGACGCCACGTCGATCAATTGGGCCGGCTTGCCGTCCGGTCCGGGCACCGGCATCGAACCCAGCGCGCCGGCATTGCCGGTCGGCCCGCCGAAAAGGTGACCGTTCAGCACGATGCCGCCGCCGGCGAAGGCACCAATATAGAAATAGACGAAGTCGCGCGCCGCACCCGCCCGGCCGAACACCAGTTCGGCGCCGCAAGCCGAGGTGGCGTCATTCTGCAGGTAGACCGGGAATTCGCACTGCGCCTGGATGTCGGCGCGGATGTCGCGGTGGCGCCATTCGTCCATGACGTCGCGCGGCGCACCTGCCGTATCGGCCCAGTTCCACAATTCGAACGGCATGGCGATGCCAAGTCCGGCAATGCGCTTGTCCTGCGCCGAGGTGAGATCGCCGCGCATCGTCTTCATGCCGGAGGTGACGAATTCGACCGTCTCGCGCGGTGCCGGATAGCGGTAGGAATGCTGCAGCATCGAGCGCACGTTGCCGAGAAAATCGATCAGCACGAGTTCGGCGCTGCGACGGCCGATCTTCAAGCCGATGAAATAGGCACCATCGGGATTGAGCGCCATCGGAATGGAAGGTTGGCCGATCTTGCCGCGCAACGGCGCCTGACGGACAAGGAGGTTGTCATCCTCGAGCTCACGCATGATGACCGAAACCGTCTGGGCGGAAAGTCCGGTCATGCGCGCAATGTCGGACTTGGCCAGGCTGCCGTGCTGACGCACCAGCGACAGCACCAGCCGCTCATTGTGGTCCCGCATGCCGCTCTGGTTGGTGCCGCGGTGAATGCGGCTTTCGGCTGCCTCGGGCGAACCGTGCCTTGTAGTGCCGGTCTCCACCCCTGTTCCTCCCGTCGTTTCCCTCAACGCTTTTGGGCCAGAATGGGTGAACGACGCAGCGCTGTCAATAATAAATAAGAGTGATTTAATTATTGACAGAGACCTCGGTCTGGTATTCTGTTGGGGCAGGCGTCCACGCTGGGAGAAGTCGCTGGATGCTTTGTGCAGGTGCCGGTTGGCCGGCATCCGAAATGGTTCCACTGGGAGGAAAATCGTGACCAAGACAGCACTATTGAAGTCCACCGTGTTCGCCGCGGCCGGACTGGGTCTGATGGCGTTCACCTCGGCTGCGTCCGCCGCCGATGTCGGCGCCTGCCTGATCACCAAGACCGACACCAACCCGTTCTTCGTCAAGATGAAGGAAGGTGCGACCGCGAAAGCCAAAGAACTCGGCGTCGATCTTAAGGCTTACGCCGGCAAGATCGACGGCGACAGCGAGAGCCAGGTGGCGGCGATCGAAAGCTGTATCGCCGACGGCGCCAAGGGCATCCTGATCACCGCGTCGGACACCAAGGGCATTGTCCCGGCGGTGAAGAAGGCGCGTGACGCCGGTCTGCTCGTGATCGCGCTCGACACGCCGCTTGATCCGCTCGACGCTGCCGACGCGACCTTTGCGACGGACAATCTGGAGGCCGGCAAGCTGATCGGCGCGTGGGCCGCCGCGACGCTCGGCGACAAGGCGAAGGATGCCAAGATCGGCTTCCTCGACCTGACGCCCTCGCAGCCGACGGTCGACGTCTTGCGCGATCAAGGCTTCATGATGGGCTACGGCATCGACGTGAAAGACCCCAACAAGATCGGCGACGAGGACGATCCGCGTATCGTCGGCCACGACGTCACCAACGGCAACGAAGAAGGCGGCCGCAAGGCGATGGAGAACCTTCTCCAGAAGGACCCTGGCATCAACGTGATCCACACCATCAACGAGCCGGCAGCCGTCGGCGCCTACCAGGCGCTCAAGGCCGTGGGTCTCGAAGGCAATGTGCTGATCGTGTCGGTTGATGGCGGCTGCCCCGGCGTGAAGTCGGTCGCCGAGGGCGTGATCGGTGCGACCTCACAGCAATATCCGCTGCAGATGGCGGCACTCGGCATCGAAGCGATTGCCGCTTTCGCCAAGGACGGGACGAAGCCCAAGCCGACCGAAGGCAAGGATTTCTTCGACACCGGCGTCAACCTCGTGACCGACAAGCCCGCTGAGGGCGTGAAGTCCATCGACACCAAGGAAGGCCTCGCCAAGTGCTGGGGCTGATGCCGGTCTGACAGGCAACAGAACCGATCGGCCGGGGACTTGATCCCCGGCCGCTTCGGGTGGACGATGCGCTATCGCGAGCGCGAATAATTCCGGCGGCAGATCGGAAACAGTGGACGGGCGTCGGCGCGTGGCTGAAGCCGCATGGGAGGAAACATGGCTCAGGTTCAGGAATTCGAAAAGGCTCTCTCGAACAGCGAGACAAGCGTCGCTGCTTTCGACGAGCACGGCACGTCGATTGTCAAGCGCATCCAGCACTTCCTGCATTCCACTCCGGCTGCGGTTCCGCTGATCGTGCTGGTTCTGTCGATCGCTGTCTTCGGCGTCACGATCGGAGGACGGTTTTTTTCGTCCTACACGCTGACGCTGATCCTGCAGCAGATCGCCATCGTTGGTATTCTAGGAGCCGCGCAGACGCTGGTCATCCTTACAGCCGGCATCGACCTGTCAATCGGCGTGATCATGGTGATTTCGGCCGTGATCATGGGCAATTGCGCGGTCACCTATGGTCTGCCGACCTTGCTTGCCGTGGTGATTGGGCTTGCCGCCGGCGGGGCCTGCGGGCTGCTCAACGGGCTGCTGGTCGCGTACATGAAGCTGCCGCCCTTCATCGTCACGCTCGGCACCTGGAACATCGTCATGGCCACCAACTTCATTTATTCGGCCAATGAGACGATCCGCGATGCCGACGTCGATGTCCAGGCGCCGCTGCTGCATTTGTTTGGCCTGAACTTCAAGATCGGCACGGCGGTGCTGACGTTCGGCGTGATTGCCATGGTCGTGCTGGTGCTGATCCTGTGGTACGTGCTCAATCACACGGCATGGGGCCGCCATGTCTACGCCGTCGGCGACGATCCGGAGGCGGCCAAGCTGTCGGGCATCCAGACCAAGAAGGTGCTGATCTCGGTCTACACACTTGCCGGGCTGATCGCCGCTTTCGCTGCCTGGGTCTCCATCGGTCGCAACGGTTCGATCTCGCCGTCTGCCGCCGTCACCGACTACAATTTGCAGGCGATCACTGCGACGGTGATTGGCGGTATTTCCCTCTTCGGCGGACGCGGCTCGATTCTAGGCACATTGTTCGGTGCGATGATCGTCGGCGTCGTCTCGATGGGCCTCAACATGCTGGGCGCCGATCCGCAATGGAAAGTGCTGCTCACCGGTGTGCTGATCATCGGCGCCGTGGCGATCGACCAGTGGATCAGAAAGGTTTCGGTGTAACCATGACCCAGGAGCCCATCCTCACCGCGCGTGGCCTCGTCAAGCGCTACGGCCGCGTTACCGCACTGAACAGCTGCGACTTCGATCTCTATCCGGGAGAAATCCTGGCGGTGATCGGCGACAACGGCGCCGGCAAGTCGACGCTGATCAAGGCGATCTCGGGCGCCGTGATTCCGGACGAGGGGATCATCGAGTTAGACCGCAAGCAGGTGCTCTTCAAGTCGCCCATCGAGGCCCGTGAAGCCGGCATCGAAACCGTCTACCAGAACCTGGCGCTGTCGCCGGCGCTGTCGATCGCCGACAATATGTTCCTCGGTCGCGAGATCCGCAAACCGGGTTTTCTGGGCGACTGGCTGCGCATGCTCGACCGCCCGGCAATGGAAAAGCGCGCCCGCGACAAGCTCACCGAACTTGGCCTGATGACCATCCAGAACATCAGCCAGGCCGTGGAAACGCTGTCGGGCGGCCAACGCCAGGGCGTGGCGGTGGCGCGCGCCGCCGCCTTCGGCTCGAAGATGGTCATCATGGATGAGCCGACGGCGGCGTTAGGCGTCAAGGAGAGCCGCCGCGTGCTCGAACTGATCCTCGACGTGAAGAAGCGCGGCCTGCCGATCGTGCTGATCTCGCACAACATGCCGCATGTCTTCGAGGTGGCCGACCGCATTCACATCCATCGGCTGGGCCGTCGCCTCTGTGTCATCGATCCCAAGCAATATACGATGTCCGACGCCGTCGCCTTCATGACCGGAGCGAAGCTTCCGCCGGAGGCGGCGCTGGCGGCCTGATGCATGTCGCCCAAAAGCATGCCCTCGGGCGCGAACCGAGCGCAGCGGTTTTGGGACAACGACATGCACATAAGTAAGAACTTAAGGCGCGTCGCAGAGGCCCCCCAAACGCGACGCGCTTTAAGTTGCTAGGTTGCCGCAGGTAAGCTTCCCCGCGGCAATCTAACTCGATTGAACGCACAACAATATGCGCTAGCATAGGCTGGGAGGAATGGTGAAAGCCGGTATGATCATGGCAACCGCACGAGAGGCAGCATGACGCGCGCGATGACATCCAAAGCTCCCATTCTCGAAAACTCCGATCCCAAGGCGCTTGCCGATGAAGTCTTGAAGGCCCTCAAATACAGGCTCGGCAAGGGTACCAGCGTCGCGACGCAATACGACTGGCTCACCGCCTCGATCAAGGTCGTGCGCGACCATATCGTCGATCATTGGATGCAGGCGACGCAAGAGGCCTACGCCCATCAGGAAAAGCGCGTCTATTACTTGTCACTGGAATTCCTCATCGGCCGCCTGATGCGCGACGCCTTCTCCAATCTTGGCCTGATGGATAATATGCGCGAAGCGCTGCGGTCTCTCGGCGTCGACCTCGACCTCATCGCGGCCCTCGAGCCAGATGCAGCGCTTGGCAATGGCGGTCTTGGCCGGCTCGCCGCCTGCTTCATGGAAAGCATGGCAACCGTCGACATTCCCGCGCATGGCTATGGCATTCGCTACGCCAATGGCATGTTTCGGCAGGAAATCCATGGCGGCTGGCAGGTTGAGCTGCCCGAGACCTGGCTCGATCACGGCAACCCTTGGGAGTTCGAGCGGCGCGAACGTTCTTTCGAGGTCGGTTTCGGCGGCTCGGTCGAATCGATCACATCGAAGGACGGCAGGCTTGAGCGCCACGTCTGGAAGCCGATCGAACATGTTCTGGCGGTTGCCTACGATACGCCGGTGGTTGGCTGGCGGGCCAACCGCGTCAACACGCTGCGGCTCTGGTCCAGCATGCCGATCGATCCGATCCTGCTCGACAAGTTCAACGCCGGCGACCACATCGGTGCGCTCGCCGAAAGCAACAAGGCCGATGCCTTGTCGCGCGTCCTTTACCCTGCTGATTCCCACAAGGCCGGTCAGGAGCTGCGGCTTAGGCAAGAGTATTTCTTTTCCAGCGCATCGTTGCAGGACATTATCCAGCGTCATCTCAGCCAGTATGGCGACCTGCAGTCGCTGCCCGACAAGGCGGCGATCCATCTGAACGACACCCATCCGGCCATCGCGGTGGCCGAGCTGATGCGCCTGTTGATGGACGTCCACGGCATGGATTTCGATCAGGCCTGGAGTATCACCAAGCGTACTTTCGGCTACACCAACCACACGCTGCTTCCCGAAGCGCTCGAAAGCTGGCCGGTGCCGCTGTTCGAGCGGCTGTTGCCGCGCCATATGCAGATCGTCTACGCCATCAACGCCGAAGTGCTGCTGGAGGCGCGCGCCTCCGACCAGTTTTCTGACGAGCAGATCAGCCAGATCTCGCTGATACAGGAGAATGGCGAGCGCCGGGTGCGCATGGGCAATCTGGCCTTTGTCGGCTCGCACTCGATCAACGGCGTCTCTGCCCTTCACACCGAGCTGATGAAGGAAACGGTGTTTGCCGAGCTCCATAGGCTCTACCCCGACCGCATCAACAACAAGACCAACGGCATCACGCCGCGGCGCTGGCTGATCCAGTGCAATCCCGGTCTCACCGCGCTCACCCGCGAGGCGATCGGCGACCGCTTCCTCGACGATATAGACGCAATCAAGGAGCTCGATGGTTTTGCCGACGACGCCCCCTTCCGCGACAAGTTCGCGGCAGTCAAGCGGGCGAACAAGGCCAAGCTTGCCAATCTCGTCGCCGACCGCCTCGGCATCAAGGTCGATCCCTCGGCGCTGTTCGACATCCAGATCAAGCGCATCCACGAATACAAGCGCCAGCTCCTGAATATCCTTGAAACAGTCGCCCTCTACGACCAGATCCGCTCCCATCCGGAGCGCAACTGGATGCCACGCGTCAAGTTCTTTGGCGGCAAGGCAGCGCCCAGCTATCACAACGCCAAGCTGATCATCAAACTCGCCAACGACGTCGCCAAGGTCATCAACCGCGACCCGGCCGTTCGCGGCTTGCTCAAAGTGGTGTTCGTGCCGAACTACAATGTCAGCCTGGCCGAGATCATGATGCCGGCCGCCGATCTTTCAGAGCAGATATCGACCGCCGGCATGGAAGCCTCCGGCACCGGCAACATGAAGTTCGCGCTGAACGGTGCGCTGACCATCGGCACGCTTGACGGCGCCAATGTCGAGATCAAGGAATGCGTCGGCGACGACAACATCTTCATTTTCGGCCTGACCACCGAAGAGGTCGCCGAGCGACGCAGCAACGGCTACGATCCGCGATCGGTGATCGGAGCCTCTTCCGAACTGGCGCAGGCCGTGGCTGCCGTTTCGTCGGGCGTCTTTTCGCCTGACGATCCGGAACGCTATCGCGACCTGATGAACGGCCTCTATCAGAGCGACTGGTTCATGGTCGCCGCCGATTTCGATGCCTACGCCGCCACCCAGCGCGAAGTTGACGCCGTCTGGCGCAACAGCCCGGATTGGTACGCCAAGGCAATCCGCAATGTTGCCCGCGTCGGCTGGTTCTCGTCCGACCGTACGATCCGCCAATATGCGAAAGAAATCTGGAACGTGCCGGTCTGATATGATTGCATGAGGCCACTAACAACGTGGTCCGGGTGCCGGGGAGGGTCACTGCCTGATGAGGAAGCCACGCGCGACCGCTGCGACAAGCGGGCCGGATGGACTGGCTTCAGCCGGTGATGTCGCGGCAATTGTCGCCGGCACGCATAGTGACCCTTTCGCTGTCCTCGGTGTGCACGAGGTTGACAACAGCTTTGTCGCCCGCTGCTTCGTCCCTCATGCCGAGTTCGTCACTGCCTATACGCTGACCGGCAAGAAAGCCGGCGAACTCTCCAGGCGCGACGAAGGCGGCTTCTTCGAGGGCCGCCTGTCGCTCAGAAAGCGTCAGCCGCTGCGCTATCACGCGCGCAATGCCGGTGGTGACTGGTGGCTGACCGATCCCTATTCGTTCGGTCCGGTGCTCGGTCCGCTGGACGACTATTACATCGCCGAAGGTTCGCACCTCAGGCTGTTCGACAAGCTTGGTGCGCATCTCATCGATCACGAGGGTGCATCCGGCGTGCATTTCGCCGTCTGGGCGCCCAATGCAAGGCGCGTCTCGGTGGTCGGCGACTTCAATGAATGGGATGGCCGCCGGCATACGATGCGCGTCCGCCGCGACACCGGCATCTGGGAGTTGTTCATTCCCGACATCGGCGCCGGCCGGCCCTACAAATACGAGATCATCGGGCCCGATGGCGTGAGGCTGCCGCTGAAGGCCGATCCGTTCGCTTTCAAGTCCGAACTGCGCCCGGCCACGGCTTCGGTGACGGCGCTTCCGCCGGCGCATCAATGGGGTGACGAGGCGCATCGCAATTTCTGGCGCAACGCCGATCCCAGGCGCGAGGCGGTGTCGATCTATGAGGTCCATGCCGGCTCCTGGCAGCTTCACGACGACGGCAGCTTCCTGTCATGGGACGAACTTGCCGGCCGGCTGATCCCATACGTCGTAGACACGGGTTTCACCCACATCGAATTCATGCCGATCTCCGAACATCCCTATGATCCGTCCTGGGGTTACCAGACGACCGGCCTCTACGCGCCGTCGGCCCGCTTCGGCGATCCGGACGGTTTTGCCCGGTTCGTCGACGGCGCCCACCGCGCCGGCCTCGGCGTCATCCTCGACTGGGTGCCGGCACATTTTCCGGTGGACGCGCATGGCCTGGCCAATTTCGACGGCACCGCGCTCTATGAGCATGCCGACCCGCGCAAGGGCTTCCATCCCGACTGGAACACCGCGATCTACAATTTCGGCCGGCGCGAGGTCGTCTCGTTCCTCGTCAACAATGCGCTGTTTTGGGCCGAGAAGTACCACGTCGATGGTTTGCGGGTCGATGCCGTCGCCTCGATGCTCTACCTCGACTATTCGCGCAAGGCCGGCGAATGGATTCCCAACGAAAAGGGTGGGCGCGAGAACCTTGAGGCGGTCAGCTTCCTCCAGAGGATGAACAAGGAGGTCTACGGCCATCATCCTGGCGTGATGACGATTGCCGAGGAATCGACCTCATGGCCAAGAGTTTCGCAGCCGGTGCATGAGGGCGGGCTGGGTTTTGGCTTCAAGTGGAACATGGGATTCATGCACGACACGCTGGAGTATTTCTCCAAGGAGCCAATTTTTCGCAAGCATCATCACAGCGACATCACCTTCGGACTGGTCTACGCCTTCAGCGAGAATTTCGTGCTGCCGCTCTCCCATGACGAGGTCGTGCACGGCAAAGGGACGCTGCTCGGCAAGATGGCCGGCGACGACTGGCAGAAATTCGCGACGCTGCGCGCATACTACGCCTTCATGTGGGGTTACCCCGGCAAAAAGCTGTTGTTCATGGGGCAGGAATTCGCCCAGCGCCGCGAGTGGAGCGAGGCGCGCGCGCTCGACTGGAACCTGCTCGATTTCCAGGCCCATCGCGGCGTCTGGCAGACCGTGCGCGATCTCAACTATCTCTACCGCTCACGCCCGGCATTGCATGCTCGCGATTGCGAGCCGGAAGGCTTTTCCTGGCTGATCGTCGACGATAGCGCGAACTCTGTCTTTGCCTGGCTGCGCAGCGCGCCGGGCGGAAACCCGGTTGCCGTCATCTCCAATTTTACACCGGTGCCCCGTGACGATTATCGCGTGCCGTTGCCGACGGCTGGAAGATGGCGCGAAATCATCAACACGGACGCCACCGACTATGGCGGTTCCGGCAAGGGCAATGGCGGTGCCGTCGAGGCTCGGGCGGAAGGAGGAGGCATCTCGGCGACGATCCTGTTGCCGCCACTGTCGACGATCATGCTCGAATTTGCTCCGGACTAAGCGATGTCTCGCGTAACTTGGGAGGATAAAATGGCAGAGATAAAACGGACCCAGCCGCTGGCGCGCGATGCCATGGCCTATGTTCTGGCCGGCGGCCGTGGCAGCCGCCTCAAGGAATTGACCGACCGGCGCGCCAAGCCCGCAGTCTATTTCGGCGGCAAGACGCGCATCATCGATTTTGCGCTCTCCAATGCGCTCAATTCCGGTATTCGCCGCCTCGGCGTCGCCACTCAGTACAAGGCACACTCGCTGATCCGCCACCTGCAGCGCGGCTGGAACTTCCTGCGGCCCGAGCGCAACGAAAGCTTCGATATCCTGCCGGCCAGCCAGCGCGTGTCGGAAACGCAATGGTATGAGGGCACGGCCGACGCCGTCTACCAGAACATCGACATCATCGAGGCCTACGGGCCCGAATACATGGTCATCCTGGCCGGCGACCACGTCTACAAGATGGACTACGAGCTGATGCTTCGCCAGCATGTCGACGCCGGCGCCGACGTCACCGTCGGCTGCCTCGAAGTGCCACGCATGGAGGCGACCGGCTTCGGCGTCATGCATGTCGATGCCAAGGACACCATCATCTCCTTCATCGAGAAACCGGCCGATCCGCCCGGCATTCCAGACAAACCGGATTTTGCCCTGGCTTCAATGGGCATCTACGTGTTCAAGACCAAGTTCCTGATGGAGCAACTGCGCCGCGACGCGGCCGAGCCCGGCTCAAGCCGCGACTTCGGCAAGGACATCATCCCCTATGTCGTCGAGCACGGGAAGGCGATCGCCCATCGCTTCGCCAAATCCTGCGTGCGCTCGACGGCCGAGAACGAAGCCTACTGGCGCGATGTTGGGACGGTCGACGCCTATTGGGAAGCCAATATCGACCTCACCGACATCACGCCGGAGCTCGACCTCTACGACCGCGACTGGCCGATCTGGACCTATGCGGAGCTGAAGCCGCCGGCAAAGTTCGTGCATGACGAGGATGGCCGCCGCGGCTCGGCTGTGTCGTCGCTCGTATCAGGTGATTGCATCGTCTCTGGTGCTTCGCTGAAGCGAAGCCTGATCTTCACCGGCGCGCGCATCAACTCCTATTCGACGCTCGAGGAAGTCGTCATGCTGCCAGACTGCCAGGTCGGCCGGAACGCAAGATTGAAGCGCGTGGTGATCGACCATGGCGTGAGGATACCGGAGGGGCTGGTGGTCGGCGAGGATCCCGTTCTCGACGCCAAGCGCTTCCGCGTTTCCGAAAAGGGCATCTGCCTCGTCACGCAGGTCATGATCGACAAACTGGGATTGTAATGAATGCAGGTTCTGTCGGTCACGCCCGAAATATTTCCTCTGATCAAGACTGGCGGGCTTGCCGACGTGACCGGCGCATTACCCATCGCGCTCGCCGGCAAGGGCGTGACGATGCGCACGCTTGTTCCCGGCTATCCCCAGGTGATGGATGCCTTCAAAAGGAAAAAGCCCGTTCACCAATATCCGCTGCTGCAAGGCGGCAAGGCGTCGGTCCATGCCGCCCAGATTGCCGGGCTCGACCTGTTCGTGCTCGACGCGCCGCATCTGTTCGATCGTCCCGGCGGTCCCTATGGCAACGCCACCGGCGCCGACTGGCCGGACAATTGGCGGCGTTTCGCGGCCTTGAGCCAGGTTGGCGGCGACATCGCCGGCGGCGCCATCTCGGGCTACCAGCCGGATATCGTCCATGCCCATGACTGGCAATCGGCGATGACGCTGGCCTATATGCGCTACGGCAAGGCGGTCGGCACGCCGTCGATGATAACCGTCCATAACCTGGCTTTCCAGGGTCAGTTCGGCGCCGGCATCTTTGGCGAGCTTGGCTTGCCCGCGGCGGCCATGGCGCTCGACGGCGTCGAGTATTATGGTGGCGTCGGTTTCCTCAAGGCTGGCCTGCAGGCCGCCTGGGCGATCACCACAGTCAGTCCGACCTATGCGCAGGAGATCCGCTCGCCGGAATTCGGCATGGGGCTCGATGGCCTCCTCAACATGCGCTCCGTCGATCTCTATGGCATCGTCAACGGCATCGACACCGAGATATGGAACCCTGAGACCGACAAGCATTTAGTCTCCAACTACACGGCGAAGACATTGAAGGCGCGGCACCCCAACCGGACCGCCGTCGAGGATCGTTTCAACCTTGACCGCGACGACAGCCCGATCGTCTGCGTCATCAGCCGGCTCACCTGGCAGAAGGGAATGGACATACTGGCAGCGGCCGTCGACGGAATCGTTGCCAGGGGCGCGCGTTTGGCGATCCTGGGGTCTGGCGACGCCGGCCTCGAAGGTGCCCTCCTGGCCGCCGCCGCTCGCCATCGCGGTCGCATCGGCGTCGTCGTCGGTTATGACGAGGCGCTTTCCCACACCATGCAGGGCGGCTGTGACGCGATCATAATCCCGTCGCGCTTCGAGCCTTGCGGGCTGACGCAGCTTTACGGCTTGCGCTATGGCTGCGTGCCGCTCGTCGCCCGCACCGGCGGCCTTGCCGACACCGTCATCGACGCCAATGAAGCGGCGATATCGGCAGGTGTGGCGACCGGCTTCCAGTTCGCACCCGCCGATGCCGGCGCCTTGCTGCACGCCATCCGCCGACTGGTCGAGGCACACGCCAACCCCATGGTCTGGACGTCGATGCAGCGGCAAGGCATGAAGGCGGATGTGTCGTGGGATAAAAGCGCAGAAAAATACCTTCAACTCTATCGCTTGCTGCTTTCGAAAAGGGCTGTCTGACGCATCATGATACGAACCGTCGCCACCAAACCCTACTCCGACCAAAAGCCCGGCACGTCCGGGCTGCGCAAGAAGGTGCCGGTGTTCCAGCAGGAGCACTATGCCGAGAACTTCATCCAGTCGATCTTCGATGCGCTGGATGGTTTCAAGGGAAAGACCCTGGTGATCGGCGGCGACGGCCGCTTCTACAACCGCGAGGTCATCCAGACGGCCATCGCCATGGCGGCGGCAAACGGCTTCGGCAAGGTGATGGTCGGGCAGGGCGGTATATTGTCAACGCCGGCCGCTTCGCATGTCATCCGCAAATACAAGGCCTTCGGCGGCATCATTCTGTCGGCCAGCCACAATCCGGGCGGCCCGCACGAGGATTTCGGCATCAAATACAACGCCGGCAATGGCGGCCCGGCGCCGGAAAAGCTGACCGACGCGATCTTCGCCAAGACCAAGGTAATCTCCAGCTTCAAGATCGCCGACATCGGCACGGTCGACCTCGACACGATCGGCACCGTCGAGGCGGGCGGCATGACGGTCGAGGTGATCGACCCGGTCGCCGACTATGCCGAGCTGATGGAAAGCCTGTTCGATTTCGATGCCTTGCGTGCGCTGTTCAAGTCAGGCTTCCGCATGCGCTTCGACGCCATGCATGCCGTGACCGGTCCCTATGCCAAAGAGATCCTGGAAAACCGGCTCGGCGCGCCGAACGGTACCGCCCGCAACTTCATCCCCCTGCCGGATTTCGGCGGCCACCACCCAGACCCCAACCTGGTGCATGCCAAACACCTCTATGACGAGATGATGGGACCGGATGCGCCGGATTTCGGAGCTGCTTCTGACGGCGACGGCGACCGCAACCTGATCATCGGTAAGGGCATTTTCGTTACGCCGTCGGACTCGGTGGCCATGCTTGCCGCCAACGCCCATCTGGCACCGGGCTACAAGGCCGGCCTGAAAGGCATTGCGCGTTCGATGCCGACCAGCGGTGCAGCCGACCGCGTCGCCGAGAAGCTCGGCATCGGTATCTATGAAACGCCGACCGGCTGGAAATTCTTCGGCAATCTGCTCGATGCCGACATGGCAACGATCTGCGGCGAAGAAAGTGCCGGAACCGGCTCCAACCATGTGCGCGAAAAGGACGGGCTGTGGGCCGTGCTTTTGTGGCTCAATATCCTTGCTGCCCGCGGCGAAAGCGCCAAGCAGATCGTCACTGAGCACTGGGCCGCCTATGGCCGCAATTACTACTCGCGCCACGACTATGAGGAGGTCGAGACCGACCGCGCCAACGCGCTGGTCGACGAGTTGCGGGCGAAACTCGCATCACTGCCCGGCACCAGCGTGCGTGGCATGAAGATCGCCAGCGCCGATGATTTCGCCTACCACGACCCGGTCGACGGCTCGATAGCCAAGAACCAGGGCATCAGGGTGCTGTTCGAAGGCGGATCGCGCGTCGTCTTCCGTCTTTCCGGCACCGGCACCTCGGGCGCGACGCTGCGCGTCTATATCGAGCGCTACGAGCCGGACAAGTCCAGGCATGATCTCGACACGCAGGAGGCGCTTGCCGACCTGATTGCGGCAGCCGATGATATTGCCGGGATTCGCAGCCATACCGGCCGCGCCAAGCCGAGCGTGATTACGTGAAGCTGGCGCGGCGCGCCTTTCCTTCTCCCCTTGTGGGAGAAGGTGGATTGGCGCGTAGCGCCGAGCCGGATGAGGGGTGTTGGACGGAGTGCTGTCGGTGCCTAGCTGGAGCACCCCTCATCCGTCGCCTTTGGCGACACCTTCTCCCACAAGGGAAGAAGGGGGAGCCAACCTGCTGCTGCGAGTGTGCGTGACCTCACTCGGCGCCACCGTTACCCGCGAAGGCATTCGCTTTGCCGCATGGTCGTCTGCAGCCAGCCGGCTCTGGGTGTCGATCTTTGATGAGCAGGGTAACACGGAGACCGACCGGCTCGAACTCCAGCCGGAAGGCGAGGGCGTTCACGCGCTTTTCGTTGCCGGCCTCGCTGCCGGCACCCGATACGGGTTTCGCGCCGATGGCGACTATGCGCCCGAGAAAGGGCTCTGGTTCGATCCCGACAAGCTGCTGGTCGACCCATATGCCGTCGAGATCGACAGGCCTTACGTCTATGACATCAGGCTCGCCGCACGACGGGGCGAGGGCACCGATACCGCGCCGCTGCTGCCGAAAGCGATTGCCGCCACCCTGCCGCAACCGGTGCCTGCCTTGCCGCCGCTATTCCAGCCCGGTGGCCTGATCTACGAAGTGCCGGTGCGCGCCTTCACAATGCTGCATCCGGACATCCCGAAGCCCCAGCGCGGAACGATTGCAGCTCTTGCCCATCCGGCCATCGTCGAGCACCTGAAAAAACTCGGGGTCGGGGCGGTCGAACTGATGCCGGTGACGGCATCGATCGATGAGCGGCATCTGCCGCCGCTCGGGCTGCGTAATGCCTGGAGCTACAACCCCGTGACCTTCATGGCGCTCGATCCGCGCCTGGCGCCCGGCGGTCTCGCGGAATTGCGGCAGACCGTCGCCACGCTGCGTGAGGCCGGCATCGGCGTCATCCTCGACCTCGTCTTCAACCACACCGGCGAAAGCGACAGGCTTGGGCCGACGCTGTCGCTGCGCGGCCTCGACAGCCGCGCCTACTTCCGACATTGGCCGGACGGCAGCTTGGCTAACGACACCGGCACCGGCAACACGGTCGCCTGTGATCATCCGATCGTCCGGGAAATGATCCTCGACACGCTTCGTCACTTTGTCCGCCATGCTGGCGTCGACGGTTTCCGCTTCGATCTGGCGCCCATTTTGGGTCGGGTCGATGGCGTATTCGACGCGGCGGCACCGTTGCTTATGGCTATTCGGAACGACCCGGTCCTTAGTGACAGGGTGCTGATCGCCGAGCCTTGGGATATCGGCCCGGACGGCTATCAGCTTGGCAATTTTCCGCCGCCCTTCCTCGAATGGAACGACAAATATCGCGACGACATCCGCCGGTTCTGGCGCGGCGATAGCGGCATGGTCGGCGCGCTGGCGACCCGGCTTGCCGGCTCGTCCGACGTGTTTGCCAAGCCAGGCCACCAGACAAGCCGCAGCGTCAATTTCATCGCCGCGCATGACGGCATGACGCTGGCCGACATTGTTGCCTACGAGCACAAGCACAATGAGGCCAATGGCGAGCAGAACCGCGATGGCCACGACGACAACTTGTCCTGGAACAATGGCGTCGAGGGTGAGACCGGCGACCGGGGGATCGTTACGGCTCGTTTCGATGACCAGTGTGCGCTGCTCGCGACACTGTTTGCCTCGCGCGGCACGGTCATGCTGACCGCCGGCGACGAATTCGGCCGCACCCAGAAGGGCAACAACAATGCCTATGCGCAGGACAACGAGATCACCTGGCTCGACTGGACCGGGCGTGACCAGGCGTTGGAACAATCCGCCGTTTTGCTCGCCGCGATGCGTCGTTCCGTGCCGGCGCTTTCCGACACGCGCTTGCTGACCGGAGAGCCGCGGCCCGGGTCAGAAATACCGGACGTCGTCTGGCTGACTGAAACCGGCATGCCGCTCGATGAGGCAGGCTGGCACGATTTCGGGCGGTACCGCCTGATCATGATGCTCGGCGGCGATGATTGCCGCCTTGCCGTGGTCATCAATGGCGATCGCCGGGCGTGTATGTTCACGCTGCCGGAGCGCGACGGATTTCGCTGGGAGCCAGCCATCGAAACACCGGACGGCGCAGCCGGAATTTCACGGCCGGTGGCGGGGCGAACGGTGATTTTCATGATCGAACACAAAGCCGCGCAGGCTCAGATAAAGGAGAACGGCGGTGGCAAGTGACAACGCCGAGTGGTGGCGCGGCTGCGTCATCTACCAGATCTACCCGCGCTCCTTGCAGGACACGACAGGGGACGGCAGTGGCGATCTGCGCGGCATTGTCTCAAGGCTGGCTCATGTCGCATCGCTTGGCGTCGACGCCGTCTGGCTGTCGCCCTTCTTCAAGTCACCGATGGCCGATATGGGCTACGACGTATCCGACTATACAGCCGTCGACCCGATGTTCGGCATATCAGAGGATTTCGAGACGGTGGTCGCCGAGGCGCACCGTCTCGGCCTGAAAGTCATTATCGACCAGGTCCTGTCGCATTCGTCCGACCGGCACGAATGGTTCGTCGAAAGCCGCGCGAGCCGCGATAACCCTAGGGCGGACTGGTATGTCTGGGCCAATCCGAGGCCTGACGGCACCGCGCCCAATAACTGGCTGTCGGTCTTTGGCGGCCCCGCCTGGGAGTGGGACGCGACCCGCAGACAATACTACATGCATAATTTCCTCGCCTCCCAGCCGGACCTCAATTTCCACAATCCGGAGGTTCAGGACGCCTTGCTGGAAACGGTGCGGTTTTGGCTGGAGCGCGGCGTCGACGGCTTTCGGCTCGATACGGTCAACTACTATGTCCATGACCGCTGGCTGCGCAGCAACCCGCCCCTGGCGTCGAGCGTCGCCGGCACCAACACCGAAACCAATCCCTACCTCTATCAGGAGCATCTGTTTGACAAAACGCAGCCCGAAAACCTCGCATTCCTCAAGCGGTTTCGGGCGCTGCTCGACGAATATGAGGGCCGCGCCGCCGTCGGCGAGGTCGGCGACGAAACCCGTTCGTTGCAGACGCTCGCCGCCTACACCAGCGGCGGCGACAAGCTCGACATGTGCTACACGTTCGACCTGCTCGGTCCGCAATTCTCGGCAGCACATGTACGCGGATGTGTCGAGGCTTTCGAGAGTACGGTCTTGGACGGTTGGGTCTGCTGGGCGTTTTCCAACCACGATGTCGTTCGCCATGTGACACGCTGGACGAGGCCTGGCGGCGATCTGGAAAGGACGGCGAAGTTCTCGATCGCGCTGCTGTCATGCCTGCGTGGATCGATCTGCCTCTATCAGGGCGAGGAGCTCGGGCTGGAGGAGGCGGAATTGGCGTTCGAGGATCTGCGCGATCCGTACGGCATCCGCTTCTGGCCGGGATTCAAGGGCAGGGATGGATGCCGCACGCCGATGGTCTGGGAGAAAGGCGCCGACAATGCCGGGTTTTCAACAGGCGAGCCGTGGCTCCCGATCCCGGAAAGCCATCGCGCCCGCGCGGTCGATGTCCAGAACGGCGAGGAAAAGTCGGTTCTAGCCAGCTACCGGATGATGCTTGCTTTGCGCAAGCAGCATGCGGCGCTGGTTCGGGGCTCGATCCGGTTCCTCGATGCCGAGCGCGATGTCCTTGCCTTCATCCGCGAAGGCGGCGGCGAAAAGCTGCTTTGCGTCTTTAATTTCGCCGATGAGCCAGCCAATTGGCGGTTGCCGCAGGACGTCGATGTCGCAGAGACGATCGATCTTGGGGTTGGTGGGGCCTTCCAGAACGGCGCTCTGTCACTGCCGCCGCTAAGCTGCTTTCTCGGACGAGCCGGCTGATCTCTCTACTTGGTCGTCATTGAACGAGCACGGAGCGCCCGCAAGTCGCGCCCATGACCCGGACGTCGGCCTCGCCGACGCGCACGCCCAGTGCCGCAAGCACGTTGTAAACCAATTCGTCGACCGGCGCCGTCACGCCGTTCAGCAGCGCCACCACTGCCGGCTTCACCGTTCCAAGAAGGGCGGTTACATCAAGCCCGAGGCCCAGCGCACTGACCGAAAGCGACAAATTGCCGACCAGCGACGTGGTGAGAGATTGCGTCAGGTTTTTCGTGGAAGCGGTTTTTATCGTCTTGTTTGCGATTTCGGTGCTGTTGAAGGTCAGTATCGTCGGATCGTTGTTGGCGATCTCAACGGCCGCAGAACCATTCACGCCGACCAGACTCAGGGTGAGAAACAGAAGCTTCACGCTGACCTGCGCGATTTCGGCATTTTGAAACGACTGTGGGTTGCTGAAATCGGCGAAGGCGGAGGGGCTGTTGTCGGCATCGCTGGCGCCAAGGTGTAGCGAGGCAAGGCCCGGACGTGCGGCAATGGTAACCTTCAAACTGTCGGGGTGCCCGGTCGGGCAGCTGATGTCGGTCAGCCTGGCTTCGGCGGAGGCCACCTCAACATGCAGCGGCAGTTTGACGGCCAGCAGGCTGATACCGCCACCAAGATTCGAATTGCCGATGCCGACGGATGCCACCAGCTTGATCCTCGTCTGCGCCGTACGCACCACGGCGCCCTTCTCGCCGATTGTCAGCCATGGCGAGAATTGCGCCGGTTCGCCGATGGCTACGGCAAGTGTGGTCGAGGTAAGCCCCGGAATGGTGGCCCCGAGATTGACCTGGACCTGGTTCGAACCGTTGGCCAGTGCAGCGGCGGTGGCCAGCATGCCCATGACGCTTGCATCGACGGAAAGGCCAGCCGGCTTTTGTCCGAGGCCCAACTGGCCAATTGATCCAAGGTCGACAAGACGATTGAGCGGGATTTTGACCGTGCTGGTGGCTCTGGACGCGATTGTCTGCAGAACGAGCTTGCTGCTGCTGCCAACTGTTGAAACGTTAGCCAGGGCCGTGGCTACCTGGCCCACTGTCGCTTTTGATGCCAGCACGTCTGAATAGCTGACGCCTGTCAGTTGCAACTGGACGGCAAGAGCGTCGACGAACGAAAGCACATTCACATCGGCCGAGATCAGGGCGTTATAGTCCATGACGCTGAGCGAGATGTTAGTGCCCAGGAGGCCGCTGAGAAGCGAGTTCAGGATGCCGCCATTGACGCTGAGAAGCCTGGACCCGACCGAGAACATCGCCTGTGGCGTGACGCTGGCAAGGGCTTCGGTGCCGATGACCGGCGTAGGAATAAGCGAACTTGCGAAATAGCGGGCAGGAATCTTTTTCAGCGCGACATAGACGGCATTGTACGGCGTCTTGCCGGCCTCGAAGCGCTTGTCGACGCCGAGCGACGACTCTGGTGAGTATCGGCCGGCGGTGACCGACACGACGGTTTTTCCGAGGGCAGGGGCGATCGTCTGTCCTGCCTTCTGAACAACGATACCCGGCATTCCATTGTCGCCGAGCGTGGCCACCACCGCGGCCTCAATGTTCGTGATGTTCGAGGCGGCAGTGATTGCCGCCAGATCGGTCATTGCCTGGGCTTCCCGGCGCTCCGTGTAGATCGAGCCTTCGTCGATGGCGAAGCCGGCCAGCGCCAGCGCGAACGGTGCGCACAGCGCCGTCATGACGGTGAAGTTCGCCTTCAGATCGCCAAGCATTGAGCGGGCGGCCCGGCCGATCCTCCTCGGCAAAGGTTCCGACATTCAGATGCCTCCAACCCGGATTGTCGACTGGCGTGAGATCGTGGTTCCAGGCATGGGCAGCGCCGGGAACAAATTCCAGACGGGCAGGTTGCGGGCATCATATTGGATGGACACGACGAACTGTTTTCCGTCGGCCGTGCTGTCCTTTGCCTGATAGGTCAGCTTGTCGGATTTGACGAAGGGATATCCGCCGGCATTGTTGTTGACGAAACTGGTCACCAGCGCCTGGCGCTCGCCTTCGTTCAGCCCGGCAATCGCCGTGCGGGCGGCGTCCGCCGCAATTTGCTGCACGGAGTGGCTTGCCCCGAAATAGATACCATATGCAACCATTCCGAGCAAAAGTAAGATAAAAATCGGCGAAAGCAGCGCGAACTCAACAGCGGAAGTTCCGGACTGCTCTCTAAACTGGCGTAATTTGAGTCTTACACGGCGCGATTCATGACGCTCTATAGAGATTGTCTTACTTTCTTCGCGGTTCATGTCCTTCGCCCATCGAGACATACCGAAGCTCACGAAAAATATAACCCATCGTTGTTTAAAGACGCATTAAGACATTTCGGCAAAGTGGAATCGACGACGAGTTTCTGGCCGGAAACGAAGGTTTGAAATGGGAAACGAAGCAAGCCGCTGTTCTGCCGGTCACGAAGTGGCCTGTCGCTGCGCCTTACTTAGGGTGACCTAACGAGTCTGTTGAAATAAAAAATCGCCACGTTACTGTTTGGCCACCAGCTGCCGGAAAGGGAACCGGCGGCGCGCTCAAAGGGCCATCTAATCGGTTTCGGGGCGTCAACACTCAAGAGGCGCAGCTGAACGGCCGCCTCGACAGGGAGAACTCCATGCTGAAAAATATGCTGAAGGCGACGGTGTTCGCCACAACCATGGCCTTGGCCGCCGGCACGTTCTACACGCCGGCCTTCGCCGAGGTCGTCTATAACCGCGGCACCGCCGCCGAATCGGAGTCGCTCGACCCGCACAAGACCTCGACAATTTACGAAGCAAATATTTTGCGTGACCTGTTCCAGGGGCTGACCATGCAGGACGCAAAGGCGAACCTCATCCCGGGCGCCGCCGAAAGCTGGACAGTATCGGACGACGGCACCGTATACACCTTCAAGCTGCGCAAGGGCGCCGTCTGGTCGGATGGTGCTCCGGTCACGGCAGATGACTTCGTCTACGCTTTCCAACGGCTGGAAGACCCGGCCACCGGCGCCGAATACGCTTCGATGCTCTATCCCGTGAAGAATGCCGAGGAGGTGAACACCAAGAAGGCCAAGCCCGAGGAGATGGGCGTCAAGGCAATCGACGCAAATACGCTGGAAGTGACGCTGAAGGCGCCCACGCCCTATTTCCTCGAAATGCTGACCCACCAGGCGGCCTATCCGGTCAACAAGGCCTCAATGGAAAAGCTCGGCGCCGATTGGATCAAGCCGGGCAATCTGGTCTCCAACGGCGCCTATACGCTGGCGGAGTGGGTTCCCAACGACCACATCAAACTGGTCAAGAATCCGAAATTCTGGGACGCTGCGACCGTCAAGCTCGACGTCGTCAACTACATCCCGACCGAAGATCGTTCGTCGGCGATGAAGCGCTTTGAGGCCGGCGAACTCGACAGCTACGACGACCTCCCGACCGAGCAGCTCGCCGACCTCAAGGCCAAGTTTGGCGATCAGATTCGCGTCGGGCCTTACCTCGGCACCTACTATTTTGCGATCAAGACCGACAAGGCCCCGTGGGACAACGTCGAACTGCGCAACGCCATCTCCATGGCAGTCGACCGCGATTTCCTTGCCGAAAAGGTCTGGCAGAACTCGATGCTGCCCGGCTATTCGATGGTGCCTCCAGGCATTGAGGGCTATACGCCGGCAATGGCCAAATACGCGGATATGTCGCAGATCGACCGCGAGGATGAGGCCAAGAAGGTACTCGAGAAGCTTGGCTATACCCCCGAGAAACCGCTGAAGATGGAAATCCGCTACAACACGTCGGAAAACCACAAGAACACTGCGGTCGCCATCCAGGAGCAGTTGAAGCCGCTCGGCGTCGAAGTCACGCTGCTCAACACCGACACCAAGACCCACTACTCCTTCCTTGAGCAGAAGGGCGACTACGACGTGGCGCGTGCTGGCTGGATTGCCGATTACAAGGATCCGGAAACCTTCCTCGGCATCTCCCGCAAGGCAAGCGGCAACAACTATTCGGGCTACAACAGCCCGGAATTCGAGAAGGCCATGGACGAGGCGGCCGCCGCCGGCGGCAAGCCCGAACAGCGCATGAAAGAACTCGCCGAGGCCGAGCGCATCCTCGTCGACGAGGTCGGCAACATCCCGCTTCTCTACTATAGCTACAAGGATATCGTTTCTCCGAAGCTTCATGGCTTCGAGGATAACGTCATGGACGTGCATCCGTCCCGCTTCATCTCCAAGGACTGATCTCCTTGGCCGGACTGCCGCTCCTTTACAGCGCCGCGCGTCCTCCGGGACGTGCAAAGGGCGCTGTAACGCCTTGATTTGCGCGTGATCCTTTCCGAACCTTCGGTTCGGGTCATGCGTTAGGGGCGGCGGCTCCGGTTTGCTAGCAAAGCGGGGAACCGATGCTACGATACGTATTCCGGCGGCTCCTGACCGCCATCCCGACGCTGTTCGTCATCGTGACCATGGCGTTCTTCCTGATACGTGTCGCGCCTGGCGGCCCGTTCAATCAGGAGCGGGGCCTCAGCCCCGAGATCAAGGCCAATCTTGAAGCGCAGTTCGGCCTCAACGACCCGCTCTGGCTGCAATATGTCCACTATCTCGGCAATCTGCTGCGCGGCAATTTCGGTCCGAGCTACAACATGCCGGATTTCACCGTCACCGAATTGTTTGCCAGGGGCCTGCCCGTTTCAATCCAGATCGGCGCCTCGGCCCTGATCCTGGCACTGCTGCTCGGCGGCCTCCTCGGCACTGTTGCCGCGCTCAACCAGAACAGGCTTGCCGACTACTCGGTGATCGCGCTGGCCGCCGCCGGCAGCACCGTCCCGACCTTCGTCATCGCTCCGGTGATCCAGCTTGTGTTCGGCCTGACCTGGAAGCTGCTGCCGATCGGCGGCTGGGGCGATGGCGCCTTGCTCAACAAGGTCGGGCCGGTGCTGACGCTCGCCTTGCCGCAGATCGCCATCGTCGCTCGCCTGATGCGCGGCTCGATGATCGAATCGTTGCGCTCTCACCACATCCGCACCGCACGCGCGCTCGGCCTGTCGGACTGGTCTGTCATCGTCAAGCATGCGCTGCGCGGCGCCATACTGCCGATCGTCTCCTTTACCGGCCCAGCGGCGGCGGCGCTCCTCACCGGTTCGATCATCGTCGAGACGATCTTTTCTATTCCCGGCATCGGCCGCTATTTCGTCGATGCCGCGCTCAACCGCGACTACACACTGGTCATGGGCACCGTGGTGGTGATCGCGCTGTTCACCATCGTCTTCAACCTGATCGTCGACGTCATGTATGCCTTCGTCGATCCGAGGGTGCGCTATGACTGACATCGCAGCCACCGGTCCGGCCATCGTCGGCCGCTCCCTATGGGGCGATGCCTGGGCGCGGCTCAAGGCCAATCGCGCCGCCATGTTCAGCCTGTATTATCTTGCCTTTATCGCCGTAATCAGCGTGTTCGGGCCGTCTTTGCTGCCGCATCGATACACCACCATCTACGCCGACCATGTGCGCACGCCGCCGAGCTTCTCGGCCTATCCGAAGGCCGACATGATAGAAACCGCGCTCAATGACGCGATCAAGCGCATGCGTGTCGACATCAAGGAGTGGCGGCAGGAAGGCAACCGCATCTTCGTCACCGTCACATCGCCCAAGCCGATCGACGACCGCAATGTCCGCTACCTCGACCGTTCGGATGCCTTCGATGATACAAAGATCGAGGGTAAATCGCCTGACGGCCTTGAAGCGGTGATGAGTGCTTCGATCAGGCAGCAATATTTCCTGTTCGGCACGGACAATACCGGCCGCGATCTGCTGTCGCGAACGCTGATGGCCGGGCGCATCTCGCTGGCCATCGGCCTACTCGCCGGGGTTGTGGCGGGCGTCATCGGCGTGCTCTACGGTGCTACGGCCGGCCTTGCCGGCGGCAAGGTCGACGAGGTGATGATGCGCATTGTCGATGTGCTTTACTCGCTGCCGTTCATCTTCTTCGTCATCATGCTGGTGGTGTTCTTCGGCCGGAATTTCGTGCTGATGTTCCTGGCGGTCGGCGCCGTGCTGTGGCTCGACATGGCGCGAATCGTGCGCGGCCAAGCGCTGTCGATCCGGCGGCAGGAATACGTCCAGGCGGCGGAGGCGATGGGCGTCGGGCAACGCGGCATCCTGATCCGCCACGTCATTCCCAACCTGCTTGGGCCGGTGGTCATCTACATGACGCTGCTGGTGCCGCATGTCATCATCCTGGAGAGTTTCCTGTCCTTCCTCGGGCTCGGCGTGCAGGAACCGATGACCAGTTGGGGCGTGCTGATCTCGACCGGCGCCAAGAACATCGGCACCGCCAATTGGCTGCTTTTGTTCCCCGCCTTCTTCCTCGTCTCGACGCTGTTCGCCCTGAATTTTGTCGGCGACGGCCTGCGCGATGCTCTCGACCCCAGGGATCGTTGAGATGGGCACTTGCGAAACGATCCTCAGCGTCAAGGACCTTCGGGTCCGCTTTCGCACGCTCGATGGCGCGGTCGAAGCCGTCAAAGGCATCAACATCCACGTCAATGCAGGCGAAACCGTTGCCGTGGTCGGTGAATCCGGTTCCGGCAAGAGCCAGACGATGATGGCGGCGATGAGCCTGCTGGCCTCGAACGGCGAGGCGACAGGCGTCGTCGACTATCGCGGCCGCAACCTTTTGACCCTAAGCAAGTCCGAGCTCAATCAGATCCGCGGCCGCAAGATCAGCATGATCTTCCAAGAGCCGATGACCTCGCTCGATCCGCTCTATTCGATCGGCAATCAGTTGATCGAACCGATCCGCCGGCATCGCGGACTTGGCGCGGCGCAAGCACGCGAAGAGGCGCTCAAGCTCTTGCGGCTGGTTCATATTCCCGATCCCGAGCGGCGGATGAAATCCTATCCGCACGAATTGTCGGGTGGCCAGCGCCAGCGGGTCATGATCGCCATGGCGCTGGCCAACGATCCCGACATACTGATAGCAGACGAACCGACGACGGCGCTCGACGTGACGATCCAGGCGCAGATCCTCATGCTGCTCGCCGAACTGCAGCGCAAGCTCGGCATGGCGATCGTCTTCATCACCCACGACCTCGGTATTGTCCGGCGCTTTGCCGACCGCGTCTATGTCATGCGCTACGGCGAAGTCGTCGAGGAGGGCGAGGCGGAAGCGATCTTCGTCAATCCGCAGCATGCCTATACCAAGATGCTGCTGGCCGCCGAGCCGACCGGAACCAAGGCGCCGCCACCGCCAAATGCGCCGGTCCTGCTCGAAGGCAGGAATGTCGAAGTGACCTTCAAGATCGGCGGCGGGTTTCTTGCTGGAGAGCCGCTGATCCTGCGCGCAGTCGATCACATTTCGATCCGGCTGAAACGAAATCAGACCATCGGCATCGTCGGCGAATCCGGTTCGGGAAAATCGACGCTCGGCCGAGCCTTGCTGCGGCTCCTGCCAAGTGATGGCCTCATCCGCTTTGGCGATCGCGATATTTCCGCCGCCGACCGCCGGGCCATGCGGCCGCTGCGGCGTGAGTTGCAGCTGGTCTTCCAGGACCCGTTCGGTTCGTTGTCGCCGCGCATGACCGTTGGCCAAGTCGTCACCGAAGGACTTCTGGTGCATGAGCCGACCCTGTCGGGCAGGCAACGCGATCTGCGCGCAGTAGAGGCCTTGCGCGAGGTCGGGCTTGATCCGAATGCGCGCAATCGCTACCCGCACGAATTCTCCGGCGGCCAGCGCCAACGCATCGCCATCGCGCGGGCGATGATTCTCAAGCCCAAGGTGGTTGTCCTCGACGAGCCGACCTCGGCACTCGACCGCTCCGTCCAGAAGCAGATCGTCGAACTGCTGCGCGAACTGCAGGCCGACCATGAACTGTCGTATCTGTTCATAAGCCACGACCTCGCTGTCGTGCGCGCCATGGCCGACTACATCATCGTCATGAAGCAGGGTAAGATCGTTGAGGAAGGGCCGACCGAGGCGATCTTCAGCAATCCGCAAGCTACCTACACGCAGACGTTGATGGCCGCGGCCATCGACGTCACACGGTTTCGCTTGAGCGCGTAGCGCAGCCGCTGAGGGCCGCGGTGGTTGAAAGGCATGTCCCTCCTACGTCAAGAAACGCACGAGGCAGCGCTGAAGCGCGAGGTCGAAACGGAAGCTCAGGCTATTCGCGTTAACGTTTAGGGCAATTCCAGGAAAAGTGCTAAACGGTTTCCCGTCCGGAATTGCGCAAAAACAAAGAGATAGAGCGGTTCGGCGTTTCCGTGAAACGATGAACCGCTCTAAGATTATAAGTTGGACCTTGAGGGCAAGGCGACGCTTGGCCCGAGTGTTACCGAGCCTGGACGCCGCGCAAGCGGTCGGCACAGGGGATGGCGGGCGAGGCATGTCAGCTGTCCAAGATGGCGAGGGCGGCATGACCTCACATCAGGTCTTCAGCAACCCGGTCAAATTTCTTCAGGCCTATGCTTGGAGGCTTTCGCTTAAGAAGCCCCTGTTCAGTTGCGGCCGTCTGGAAGGCAGCGATCGCAGCGTGTTGGCTGCAGTGTCCGGCCAGGCATTCGTCAACCATTCGGATTGCTTCAAGTCGGGATGGCTTGCCCATGACTGGCCACGGTTGCTGAAGCGCTGTCTTAGCGTCGGCTATCGACGCGACCACCACCGGCTTGTGATTCAGGTAAACTGTAATCGGAATAAACGCCGTCATTTCTATCGCTCGCCAGGATTGAAGGTGGCTAAACGCGAAGGCATGGCGGTGGTTGCATGAACGCGCATCATCGTGCATTCAGATCGCCGCTGCCCGATGCCGTCGAGGCTGAACTGAGCATCTCCAACCGCAAAGTCCGTCTGCCGCGCCTGCTTCGCGAATGTGCGCTGTGCGCATAGACTGGCGCCATGTTAGCGCAGCAGCGCCGGAAAACCGCTCACGCGGACCTGCAGACTAGACGGATGGCGAACGTCCTCGCCCGAGTGACGGCGGCCCTTCCGAGGCTGGTAGCCGCGGCCGGTACAACCCCGGCCGGTATATCATTGTTAAATGACGGCTACGGCGTAGGGTGCGATACAACGTAGTCAGCAGCCACCCCTGAGCTTCTGAATGAGGGCGTTGGCTCTCCGAGGAATACCGCATGCCTGTGCGTCACCCAGCAGACATCGCCATTTACCCTAATGACCTCGAAATGCTGCAACGGGTATTTATCCGGCATTGCACAGCCAACCAGTGCAGCATGGCATCGACCATGGCCCATGGCGCAGCATCTGAGCTAATATCATTGTTCCAGGCCGGCATCGAGGACGAAGCCGAACTCGATCTCATCCTTTCTCGCCGCTCTCAGCCGTTTCGGAAGGCGGGCTAGGCTTATCGGCTTCGGTCGGCGAAGACGCCTTGGCCATGCCGCGGGTGAGATGCCGCCTAATCTGGTCAGCGGGAATGGAGAAGTTTAGAAGCCAGCTCCGTTCCCTCAGCCAGAATTTCACCATCGCAGTCTTTGAATGTGGCGCATCCTGTCTCCACGCAGCAATCCCGCGTCCTGAGCCGATTCTATTCTGCAAGTTTCGCAGCACTGCGGGTGGCTATATCGCCTAAGACAGCGTGAAGAAGCGCTCCAACTTCCTGTTTGGCCAGCCCCGGTGCAATTCCTGATTCGGACAGTTGAATGAGAATTGTCTTGGCGGTACTGCGCCAGAAGGCATTCGCGTCCTCCCCGTTCTTCGATTCCAGGACCCGGGCGATACCTTGAACCAATTTTCGCCGCCGATGCAGCGGAAACGCGGTTATGTTTGAATCACACATGATCACCTCACCCTTCAGTCTCGCGAATAAGCATCGGCGGGTTAAAAAATTTGGTTAACAGGCTTTTTTGACAGTGGTCGGCAATGGAATAGGGCGTCCGCCAGGCTCTGCGGACGGTGCCGCGATCGCCACTGGACGCGGCGGCATGGGCGAGTGCGAGTTCCTGCCAAGAAACATTGATGATGAGCGGCGGGGGATCGCGCCGGATAACGCCCAGAAGCTGCCCTTCGCCGCAGTCGGCTCGTGAGGTTTCCGCGCGCATTCCCTGCCGTTTTGCGGTAGGCTGAAGAACCTGGCGATCCGAAACGACGAAGCCGGGGGAGCCCATGGACATCAGCGCATGGCTGCGTGATCTCGGCCTGGGACAGTACGAACAAGCGTTCCGCAAGGACGACATCGATGCTGAGGTCGTCGCCGACCTCACAGCCGACGATCTGAGCGGGTCACCTCAATCGGTCACCGCCGTAAGCTGCTCGCCGCCATCGCGGCCCTGCGTGCTGGCTTAGTTCCGGCGCCCAGCCCTCCTGCGGTGGCACCCACGGCCGCCTCCGGGACCGCCCTGCCGTTTTTCGAGGCTGAGCGGCGGCAGCTCACTGTGATGTTCGTCGACCTCGTCGGCTCGACGGCGCTCGCCAGCCGCCTCGACCCAGAGGACATGCGTGAGGTCATCGGGAGCTACCACCGCTGCGTGGCGGAGGCTGTTGGCCGCCTGGGCGGCTTCGTCGCGAAGTACATGGGTGACGGGGTACTGGTCTATTTCGGCTGGCCACATGGTGACGAGACTGATGCCGAGCGTGCCGTGCGTGCCGCTTTGGCTGCACTACAGGCGGTCGGCCAGGCCGCGCCAGCCGGTGAACGGTTGGCCGCGCGCATCGGCATACGCACCGGCCTCGCCGTAGTGGGCGACTTGCTGGGCGCCGGCGCTGCACAAGAGCAGACGGTGATAGGTGAGACTCCAAACATCGCCGCGCGACTACAATCGCGCGCTACTCCCGGCTGTGCAGTGATTGACGCAGAAACACGGCGGCGCATCGGCGGATTGTTCGAGTGCCGCGAACTTGGCGCGCTCAATCTAAAGGGCCTGTCTGGCCGCGTGGGCGCCTGGCAAGTGCTGGGCGAGGCTGCGGTTCAGAGCCGCTTCGAGGCAATGCACTCCGCCTCCCTCGCGCCGCTGGTCGGGCGCGATGACGAACTCGACCTGCTGCTGCGCCGCTGGCGGCACGGAAAGGACGGCGAAGGGCAGGTGGTGCTCATCTCCGGCGAGCCCGGCATCGGCAAGTCCCGCCTGATGGCTGCGCTTGAGGAGCGCGTGGCCGGGGAGGCGCATCTAAAACTTAAGTACTTCTGCTCGCCGCACCACCACAACAGCGCATTGCAGCCTATCATCGCACGGTGGAGGAATGAGGCAGGCTTTGTGCGCGGCGAGCCGGCGGACGTACGGCTCGACAAGCTGGAAGCCCTGCTACTCCCCCTCGGCGCCACCGCCGAAGAGCTGACGCTCATTGCCGAGATGCTCGGCGTGCCAGGTGGAGAGCGGTATCCACCCACTAGCGCTCAGCCCCGGAGCGCAAGAAGGAACAGACGTTCAGAGCCTTGCAGCAGATTCTCGACGAAAGGGCCCGCCGGTCCCCCCTGCTGATGCTGTTCGAGGACGCCCATTGGGCCGACCCAAGCTCGCTTGAGTTGTTTGACAGGTTGATCATGCGCTTAGCCTCGCTGCCGGCGCTGGTGGTAATCTCTTTCCGGCCAGAGTTTCAAGCGCCTTGGGTCGGCCAATCCGGCGTGATCTTGATTGCGCTGAGCCGTCTCAGCGATCGCCAGGCAGCGATGCTCGCAAGCCAGGTGGTCGTCGGCCAGACGCTGCCGATCGGGGTGCTGGAGCGCATTGTGGCGGAGACCGACGGTGTGCCTCTGTTCATCGAAGAATTGACCAAGGCCGTGCTCGAGGGGGCCAGCCAGCCCGGTGTCCTTGACTCTGCGCTTCCAGTGCCCAGCACCTTACAGGGCTCCCTTATGGCGCGGCTGGATCGGCTGCCAGTCGCAAAACAGGTTGCGCAGACCGGTGCGGTAATCGGCCGAGAGTTCGGCCATGAGCTGCTGGCCGCGGTGGCGGGACTTCCCGACGTGGCATTGGCGCAAGGATTGGACGAACTCTTAAGTTGCGGTCTCGCGTTCCGCCGCGGCACGCCGCCCGAAGCCACTTACTCGTTCAAGCATGCGCTTATTCAAGACGCCGCCTACGCGAGCCTCTTGCGTAGCACACAACGGAAGCTGCATGCCCGCATTGCTACAGTGCTGGAAGAGCGGTGGTCGGAGGCGGTCGAGACCCAACCCGAAACTGCTCGCCCATCACTTCACCCAAGCGGGTTTGGCAGGGCGTGCCGCGAAATATTGGCAGCTGGCAGGCGAGCACGCGTTCCGGCGCTCGGCCGCTGCGGAGGCCATAGGCCATCTCACCAAGAGCATCGACCTCGTGCGAAGCTTGCCCGAAAGCGGCGCTCAAGCAGAGCGCGAGCTACATCTCCAGACGATGCTCGGCCAGGCATGCATCGCCCGCTACGGCTACGCTGCGCCGGAGACCGCCGCGGCTTTCGCCCGTGCCCGGGACTTGGTTGAGGCCGTTGGCGACATCCAGCAACAATTTCCCGTGCTGTATGGGTACTGGGCTGTCCAATACGTCCGGATGGCTTTACGCGAGCAAAACGCGCTGGCCGAACAGACTCTAGCATTAGCCGAGCAGCACCGCGATCCCGAGCGATTGTGCGTCGCGCACCGGGTTTGCGGTGCAACCAACGAGATGATGGGCGAATTGCTTGTCGCCCGCGAGCACCTCGAGCAAGCCGTTGAGCTTTACGATCGAGAGCGGCACGGCTCGACTGCTTTTACTTTCGGCCAGGATCTCGGAGTTGCAGCGCTATCGCACCTCAATTGGGTGCTGTGGCTACTTGGCTATCCCGATCAGGCAGCTGGCCGGCAAGCCGACGCACTGAGCTTGGCGCACCGTGTTGGCCACAAGAACACGCTGGGATTTGCGCTGATGTACAGCGCGATGGCGAGTGCTTATGGCCGCACCGCGGGATCAGCCGCGGAACACTCGGAAGCATTACTGGAGTTGGCCCGGGAGCAGAAATTTGATCTGTGGACCGCAGGTGCGACGGTGGTCAAAGGCTGGGCCATTGCCCGCCAAGGCCAGGCAGCAGCCGGCGTTGCAGCGAGCCAGAGTGGGCTCGCGCAGTGGACGAGCAGTGGCGCGGAGTGGATGCGCCCCTTCTTTCTAGGCCTGCTTGGCGAGGCTTGCGCACTCTCCGGAGACGTGCGACGGGGGCTCGGCGCATTGGACGAGGCTCTGGCGGCGGACGAACGGACGGGGCAGTGTTGGCCGGACGCTGAACTGCATCGATTGCGAGGCCAGCTTGTCGCAGTTCTTCCCGACGGCGGCAGACCAGACGAGGCGATCGCAGCGTTCCAGCGCGCGATCCAAATCGCCCGGCGTCAATCCGCGAAGTCCTGGAAATTACGTGCTGCCACCGATCTTGCTCGCCTCTGGCGCCATCAGGGCAAGCACGCCGAGGCCAGCGATCTGCTCGCGCCCGTGCATGCCTGGTTCAGCGAGGGCTTTGAGACACCAGACGTCCAAGAGGCCAAGGCGCTTCTCGACGTCCTGAGGTGACTGGAGCCTCGGCTATTCCCAGCCGCGCCCGAACCTCAATGCGTTATCTTGACTCTTCTCTGCCCTGCCTTTGCAGCAGCAAGGCTCTGCCCAAAACGGTCGATCAAGTCTACTGATTTCTGACCCAACGCGTCCATCGGATGGATTACGGATTAGCCCGGAACACCGAGCTATGATGTCTTTCCACCCGGTGTGTAGGCACTCTCTGGGGCATGCGGCTGCGCGAGGTTTCCGCGCCATGCAGTTCAACTGCGTGGTCAGCACGAACGAACGCGCGGTCAAGCTTTGGCGGGCTCTCACCGTGATTCATTGGCTTGAAGGGTGCAGTGTGCTCACAACGGTCAAAAAGCCAAGTCCGCCAAGGAACAAAAAGAGATCAAAGGCATTTCCTCCTGCTACGATAGGAGATTGCCATGGAAGACCCGCGCGCCAAAACTGATGCCTCGGCCAATGTCGACAAAGATCCCGATGAATGGGTGAGCGGCGAGGATCCGATGACCCCGTCGCAAGCATCGTACCTGAAAACCCTATGTGAGCAGGCGGAGGATGAGGAAAGCTTTGAAGAGAACCTCAGCAAGGCAGAGGCTTCCAAGCGCATCGACGCATTAAGGGCAAAGCTGAAGCTCTAGCCCACCGGCACGAGCGCTTCGTTTAGCCTCACACAACCCAGCGCAGATCCGGCGTCACGTACACTGGCTGCTTTCTCGGCTTCTCATAAGCCACGCAGATCAGGCCGAATGCGTCGGCGCCGTGGCTCGACCAGTCATGCTCCGGTCCGAGACCAATGTTGCGCGCCTCGTCGTACTTCTCGTTATACCATCCCAAGGCGTCCAAACCCGGCGAACACGTCGCTTTGTTGAACCAGAAGGCCGGGAACAGCCGGCGGCCTGCCTCGACACGCTTCAGGGCCGCGCCTTTGCCCTGGTTTGGCACCGTCGTGACGTCGAAGCCGGCGGAGCGGATGTGGTGAATCGGATCGCGGTGACGGCGTCTTCATGGGAAGCATCTTGCGGTAGGAAACATTCGGCGCCGCCGTAACCCTTGGTGCGAAGCCACTCCAAATGCGCTGCCAGCGGCTGACGTACGGCCTCGTAATAGTCGAGCGCCCGGATCTCGCGACCGACATACTGGACGATCCAGATTGCCGTCGCGTCTCGCACTCCGATGTCCCAAAAAGCTTTGACCGAAAGCAGGGGATCGCGGGCAACCTTGCCGATCCGGTCTTCATGGCGAGCGGTCCCTGTGCAATGAGGCTTGTGGAAAGGTCCTGGCCGACGCGCCTGCATCTCCGGTGTCCCGTCTCCCATTCAGCCACCGTCTTCAAGGAGGGTAGGGGCCTTTCGACCCTGAGTGGTCGAAAGATAGGAAATGAGCCCAGAAGCGGGCGCGGCTACGCCGTCATCACGACGCGAACAGGGGCGGCCCGATACGCGCACGAACCGTAATATTCAGCGCGCTGATGATGTCACGAGACTGACGGCAAGCTCAACGGCTTCAGCATCGGACAGGCCTTGTCCCTCGGCGAACGACAACCAGGTCGAGAACTCGAGGGTGTGGGCGAGGGTTGCGCTGAAGAATCGGAGCCGGGCTGGACGTACCTTCCAGCCGGCATGCAGTATCTCCGCTGCTCGCTGGAGAAGCGTACGCCTCCGCTCCAGCGCAGCAGCCACCACTGGCATCTCGGCGTCGCGGTAAAGGTTGGCGAGGAGTTGACGCTTGCGGCGGTAGTAACCGTAGAGCTGCTTGAGCGCCGTCCGATGGCGCTCCTGCGGGTTCTCAATTCCGATCCATGTATCTGGCCTCGGCGGGGGGTCGAGCTCGAACGAATAGGCGGTGCAGGCGGTGAAGATCGCCTCCTCGTCGGGAAAGTGGCGATACACCGTGAGGCGCTGCACCCCGGCCTTTTCGGCTATCGCGCTGATCGTAGTTCGCGAAGGCCCCACGGTATGGTGCAACTCGGATGCCGCGCGCGCGAGTGCCCGGTGGGTTTCAGCCTGTTTGTCGGCCCGGGACTGGAGGGTGTAGCGCCGAGGTGGCACTTTCGGTGAACGCACGTGATTACCCATCTTGACGAGAGCCGAATCCGAGTTTATCGATGAGTGAACATAAACGTTCACCGATCATCAGCCAAGGAGGGAGCCATGGCTGCCCCCATCACTATCCCGCATAGTGCCGGCGACTCCTTCGCAATTGGCGGTTTCGGTATCCACTGGAAAATTGACGGCGCAGCGAGCGACAAGCGCTTCTCAGTGGTTCACCACCCTCTTGCCCCTCATGCGCTGGCGGCGCCGCTTCATCGGCATCATCGGGAAGACGAGTATTCCTATGTTCTCACCGGCCGGC
This sequence comes from Mesorhizobium wenxiniae, assembly GCF_002284535.1. Taxonomy (GTDB): domain Bacteria; phylum Pseudomonadota; class Alphaproteobacteria; order Rhizobiales; family Rhizobiaceae; genus Mesorhizobium; species Mesorhizobium wenxiniae. The sequence goes on from NZ_NPKH01000016.1 coordinate 359,419, forward strand.
TCGCGGCTTTACTTGGCGATGATGTCGTCACCGCTGAACCAGGTACCTGGGTGTTCAAGCCGCGCAACCAGTGGCACACCTTCTGGAACGCTGGTGACGAGCCGTGCGAGATCATCGAGCTGATCTCTCCTGCGGGATTCGAGAACTACTTCCGAGAGCTCGCGGCGCTGTGGCCCGATCAAACCAAGATGCCCGGGCTACTCCGAAAGTACGAGCTCGACATGGATCCCGGAAGTGTGACCGAGCTCTGTGCCCGGTATGGGCTGGTTTCGGCCCGCCGCGAAGCTGCCACCTAAGGCTCCGTCACCGCTATGAGGCGTCAAGCGGTTTGTCCGGGATGCCGGCGATCCGTAAGGGCCGGGGACCTCGCAGAGCGGCGCGTGCAGGGCGTGCGGGACTTTGAACAGCACGGCCAAGGACCGCGTGACCATCAGCGTCGGAACAACGGTGACCAACGAGAACGAGACTCCAGCGATTTTGTCAATGCCGCCGATCTGGCACTCTTCCGAGCTAAGTCGGAAGGACGAGACCGTGTGCCTCGTCTGGTCTGCCGCCGTCGGGAAGAACTGCGACAAGCTGGCCCCGAGCTATGATATCTTTCCACCCGGTGTCGTTCGCATAAAGGACAGACGCTCCGCGGGTCCTCGCCATGCAAGGCAAGCTTGCGCCCTATCCGTTCCGCTCAATGAGAATTCGTCGGCTTGATCCGTGCGCCTGTTGGTCTCATGCATCATCGGAGGCAGATGTTTACCAGGCAGATGCGCTGGCCGAGACAGCAGGTCCGCTCTAAGGAGCAGACGCTCCCGCCCTGCAACCCGTTGCCAGTCCCCGCGACGACGACCCAAGCGTCCTCGCTCCGGCTATGGTAGGTGAGAACACGTCACCGCCGCGGCGTCCGATGCTGAGAGTGCGGTGTTGCGCCCGAGCCCGCTGCAGGCGCCAGTAACGAGGATGATCTTGGTCCGATAAGGGGTCGTAGAACGAACCCGAAGCGGCCAAATAACAGATGGAATATTCGACCATGTGCGGGGGGTGGGTCAGTGCTAAAAGATGACGAGCGGGTTTGTGGGCGAGCTGTCGTCCCGTGTATTCGCCATGCCGCAATTGTAACGAAAAACTCCCAGCGCTGGCATTGCGTTTTATGGATGACATGTGGCTGCTGCTGTCCGCGGTTTTCTATGCTTGATGGGGTAGGAATGCAAAATGAGCGATGTGGATGAACACCTTGATCTGACGGAGATCAACGCCGTCCGCAGCTTGTTGACGTCAAAGCCACGACCGGTGGGCTGGAACGAACGCCGGGCACGGCTCGATGAGGTTGGTTCGGTGTGGCCGATTGCGGACGACATCCTATGCGAGGATGTGGTTTTCGATGGCCTCGAGGGCGAGTGGTCCCTAGCGCCTGAGAGTGACAGGGATAAGGTTCTGCTCTTTTCCACGGTGGTGGCTACTGCTCCGGCTCTCTCAAAAGTCATCGTCGAATGGTGACCGAGGCAGGTCGAGCAATGGGAATGCGCACCCTCGCGATCGACTATCGACGCGCACCGGAACATCCTTTCCCTGCGCAACATGAAGACGCACTCACCGCATGGCGCTTTCTGAGCCGGCAAGGGATCGCGCCGGATCGCATCGTGGTTGCCGGAGACAGTGCGGGCGGCAACCTCACCCTGTGCTTGGTCAGTATATTGTGCGCGGCAGGGGAGCGGTTGCCGCGATGTCTTTGGCTGGTTTCGCCCTGGACGGACCTTTCGATGTCCGGCGCGACACTATCAACTAAGGACGCGATCGACCCTATCATCCACCGGGCGTATTTGGAGGAATTGGCGACCGCCTATGCCTCCCATGTCGTTGGCCGGCGCGATCCCCGGATCTCGCCGTTGTTCGCCGATCTGAGCGGATTTCCCCCAATGCTGATACAAGTCGGTTCGGCCGAGACGCTGTTGTCGGACGCAACTCGGCTCGCGGCAGCCGCTGGCGCGGCTGACGTCAAGGTACGTCTCGAAATTTGGCCGCATATGATTCACGCCTGGCCGGTTTGGAATGCAGGATTGAGTGCCGGTTGGCGCGCTCTTCACAGCGCGGGCACGTTTGTCCGCGACTATTTATAGCTCTCGGGTGAGGCAGCTGTTGGCGCAATGTTCCCGTTCAGGAACCGGAAGTATTGACCAATCTCGGTCGTATAGAGCAGCTTCGCCGTTCCTGAAAGCTGACATCGCGGGCGACCGCTGGTCGAGGTCATGGCGCCAAAAGCGGACGCTACGGTGGCGCATGAGGCGCGGTAAAACGGGTTGCACCTGATCCCGAGCAAGAACCTGCTATTCCCACGGGCTGCCGCCCGGTTCAAGAGCTTATTGTCAGCGCCGCAGACATGCGTTCCAGCCCCTGAAGTAACAGCGAGCGCGGACAGCCGACGTTGAGGCGAATGAACCCTTCGCCACCGGGCCCATATACGCGGCCGTCGTACAAATTAACCCCGGCACGATTGACAAAGAACTTCTGGATTCCGCCCACTTTGAGATCGAGCGCGCGGGCATCCAACCACACCAGAAACGATGCGTCGGGCCTTATAGGGGTAATGCCGGGAAGGTGTTCAGTAGCGAATTCGCAAACGAGATCAATGTTGCTGGCGATGTAGCTCGTGAGTTGGTCGAGCCATGGTGCGCCCGTGCTGTAAGCGACCTCCAATGCCAGGCGACCGAAAAAGTTCGCATTCACCATGAACGACGCCTGCATTGCGACAAGGAGCTCGTTGCGACGCTTTTTGTTCGCTACCGAAATCGTTGCCGAAGGAACCCCGGCTAGGTTGAAGGTCTTCGTCGGAGCCGTGCAGATGAACGACTTCTCCGCCGCATCGTCTGAGATGCAGGAGAAGACGATGTGGGGTCGATCTGACAACCTTATGTCGCAGTGAATGTCGTCGGATATAACCAAAATCCCATAGCGCTCGCAAATATCGTTCAGCGCCCCCAATTCTTCTTGCGTCCAGGCCCTTCCGGCAGGATTGTGAGGATTGCAGAGTAGAAATGCCTTGGCGCCGCTGGCGGCCAGTCTCTCGAAATCCTCAAGGTCAAGCTCATATTGGTTGTTTTGAAGTCTCAGCCGATTCGTAAGCAGGACTCGCCCATTTCCCTGAATCACTTCGAAATAGGGTGAGTACACGGGCGACTGCACAATGACGCCGTCACCGGACTTCGTGAAGGTCCGGAGTATTGCAGCTACTGACGGCATGATTGCTGGCGCAGGAAGCAGGGTCTCCAACACCGGCGACCAGTTGTGCCGTCGCGCGAACCACGATTGCACGATCTCGTAGTGGCGCGGGTCGCGACGGGTGTAACCATAAATGCCATGGTCCGCCGCTTCGCGCAGCCGCGCGATCACAGCTTCCGGGGCACGAAAATCCATATCCGCCGTCCATAGGGAGAGCAGGTCTTCGCCCTCGACCCGGGGGGAGAACTCATCCCACTGATTGGCCCATTTGACGGATCCGAATTGCTGGCGGTCGTGGATTTGGTCGAAGTCCACTCGCGCGACATTTCTTTGCGCAGTCGTCGATTTGGGCGTGTCTGCACATGCCATTTGCTAAAACACCTTGGAAAATGGTTGCAACGGCTGCGGCCGCTTTGCTTCTGCGGCCGTCGTTATTCAGGATTTGCGTCAGAAACTGCGGCGCCCTCTCCGATCGGGGATTACTGGCATCATTGTCGGTTCCTAACGTTTGTGGCCGCGCGCCAGCTGGCGCTCCATCGCCTGCGAGTAGCGGGACATGCCGAAGCAAAAGCCCCAGTAGACCAGTCCCGCAAAGAGGTAGCCGGTTGAGGAGATCGTCGGCCCTGCCCAGTTCGGATCGACGCGCGCCGTTTCGACGGCCTTCAAGAAGTCTGCGATGCCGACGATCGCGACCAGAGTCGTGTCTTTGAACAGACCGATGAAGGTAGAGACGATGCTCGGTATGACGATGGTCAACGCCTGGGGGAGGACGATCAAGCGCATCATGTTGAGGTAGCTGATCCCAAGTGCCTCAGCCGCTTCGTATTGACCCTTCGGGATCGCCTGGAGGCCGGCCCGCACAACCTCGGCCATATAAGCTGACGAGAACAACGCTATTGCGATGAGGGGGCGCAGGAGACGATCAGGCGTCAAGTAGTCCGGCACGAACAGCGGCATCATGAAGTTAGCCATAAACAGCACCGTGATAAACGGCACCCCCCGAACGACCTCGATGAATGTGACGCAAACCGCCTTGATGATAGGGAGCTCCGACCTGCGTCCGAGTGCCAGAACGACACCGATCGGAAGCGAGAAAACGATGCCAACGATCGACATGAGGAGAGTGATCAGGAGACCACCCCAGAGAGTCGTATCGATGACGGGCAAATTAAGCCATGCGGCGCCACGCAAGAGAACGAACGCGGCAACCGGGTAGACGATGAAAAACAAAACTGCCGCCACTTTGCGCTGCGGAGCCTTCGTCCACAGGAGCCAAACGATGAGCGTGGCGCCAACGGCCTGCGTGAGATTCACCCGCCATCGCTCGGAAACCGGGTACGCGCCATATCGCAGATAGTCGAACTTCTCCGCGATGAAGGGCCAGCAAGCCCCTTCGGGGTTCGCACGGCAAGCCTCCCTGCCGCCGCTCCAGACCGCGTAGAAGATTGCAAAGCTCAGAAACTGATGCAGCAGCCAGCCCGCAAGGAGGACAAAGCAAATCGTCAACACACCTGAAAGAGGCGTCGAGAACAAATTCCCTTTGATCCAGGTAACTGGACCCGGCCGCACGTCAGCCGGAGGTGCCGTCGCTGGTATAAGCGCGACGTTTGCAACTGGCGTATGCAAAGACTGATCGCTCATGCATCACCTCTCGACGATCGCAGAATGTTGGTTGAAGGCATTCATGGCCATCGACGTGACAATGGAAATTGCGAGATAGACGGACAGCGTGATCGCCATCACTTGGACCGCCGCCCCGGTCTGGTTGAGCACCGTCCCTGCAAAGATTTGAACGAGGTCGGGATATCCGATGAACACCGCGAGCGACGAGTTCTTGGTCAAATTGAGGTACTGGCTTGTTAGAGGCGGTATGATGATACGGAGTGCCTGCGGAACGATGACCAGGCGAAGTGTCTTGCCTGGCGAAAGCCCGAGCGCATACGCAGCCTCGGTCTGGCCTTTTGGCACTGCCTGGATTCCACTTCGGACAATCTCGGCGATGTAAGATCCGGTATAGACCGACAGACCGATCAGAAGCGCGGCGAACTCTGGATAGAGCTGGTGCCCACCTTGAAAATTGAAACCTCGCAGGTGCGGCGTTATGAACGACACCGGCTCGCCGGCCGCCAGAAACATGACCAGCGGAAACCCTGCTAGCGCCGCGAGGCTGACCAAAAACACCGGCAGTTGCTTGCCAGTACCTCTCTGGACACGCTTCGCATAGAACCAGAATGCAATAGAGCAGAACACAGCCGCCGCGAATGCCAGGCCCACCAGCCCCGCCCCCGGATGCAACTGGATCTCCGGAATGATGAGACCGCGATTGTTGAGGTAAATGCCGCCGGGGATTGCGATCGACGATTTCGGCGGGGGCAGCGGCTTGAGGACGGCGTTGTACCAGAAGAGCAACTGCAGCAATAACGGGACGTTGCGTACAACCTCGACATACGAGGTTGCGACCTTCGAGACGACCCAGTTCTGTGACAGCCGGGCAATCCCGACGACAAAGCCAAGCAAGGTCGCCAACAGGATTGCGAGAAAGCTCACGTAAAGGGTGTTGACCACGCCCACCCAGAAGGCCTGACCGTAGGTGGAAAGCGTATCGTACGGTATCAGCGTCTGATTGATGTCAAAGCCAGCAGACTCGTTCCAAAAATCGAATGAGAGCGGAATCCCCCGCGCCCGCATATTCGATGCGGTCTGGATGCCAATGCCTAAGGCCAAGGCCAACAAGCTACCAGCGAGCAAGACCTGGTAGAAGATGCCTCGCACTTTTTTATCGTGCAAAGATAGGCTCCTACGCGACCGCGCAGGCAGCGACAAATCGGACATGGCCTTGTTCCTAGTGGGATGAGCGCAACGGCGCTCGCGATCAGTGCGCCAGCGCCATGCGACCATGCTGCATCTAGCGAATCGGCGGAGCGTACTGAATGCCGCCTTTGTTCCAGAGTGCATTCATGCCACGCTCCATTTTCAGCGGCGAGTCCTTGCCGACATTCCGATCAAACACTTCCCCGTAGTTGCCGACCTGCTTGATCACCTGAACCGGCCAGTTGTCGCCCAGCCCGATGTCTTTTCCGATGCCGCCTTCCACTCCAAGCAGACGACGGATGTTAGGATTGTCCGAGGATTTCATTGCATCGATATTCTTCGAGGTAACCCCCAATTCTTCCGCCGCAACCATGACGTAGAGTGTCCACTTCGCCACATTGAACCACTGATCGTCACCCTGCCGAACCGCCGGGCCAAGCGGCTCCTTAGAGATCAACTCGGGAAGCACGACGCTGTCGCCCGGCTTCGCCATGCGCAATCGCGACGCGTTCAAGGTGGAAGTGTCCGCGGACAAGACGTCGCAACGTCCCTCCTCATATGCCTTCACGACAGCTTCCTCGTCGGCGAAACCAACCGTGGTGTATTTGATCGATTGCGAGCGAAAATAATCGGCAAGGTTCAATTCGGTTGTAGTGCCTTGGGTGACGCAAATCGAGGCACCATCGAGTCCCTTCGCTGACGTGACGTTGTCCGCCTGGCGCACCATAAACCCCTGGCCGTCATAGAAGTATGTGCCAGCAAACAGTATGCCCAGTGACGTGTCGCGGGACGATGTCCAGGTTGCGTTGTGCGCCAGGATGTCGATCTCTCCCGACTGCAAGGCGGTAAAGCGATCTTTTGGCGTCAACGGGATGAACTTGACTTTTTGCGCGTCGCCAAGCACGGCCGCCGCCACAGCGCGGCAATAATCGACCACAAATCCGGTCCATTTGCCTTCATTGTTTGGAAGGCTGAAGCCAGCGGTGGCTGAATTTGTGCCACACGTTAGCATTCCATTTTTCTTGACATTGTCGATGGTCGCGGACCACGCCGAGGAAGCAGTACACGCCATGGCAACGGCAATCAAACACTTAAGAATTGATCTCATTTCGGCATTCCCCTGTTTTTATTGCCCCAAATGTGCTCCTAAGCTGAACTATTCGTCAAATCGATTGTTCTCATTAGTAAAATGAATCCCATTCATAATCCGTTTTGCGCCATGGGCGACAACGCATTCACCAGCTATTCTTCGGCTGATCCGGCATTCCGATGGTCGAAGATCGGTCTTCGGCGCTTCTTGGCCTGCGACTCGTCGTAAATGCCGACGATTACTTCCCGGAGCCACTTGGTACCCGGGTCATTCGCCATCTGACGGTGAACAACGAGCCACGCATTGACATTCGAGATCGGAAGGGGCGGCGGGACCAAGCTCACCTCACTTCTCTCATCCAGCATTTGTAGAATGGCATCGCCGCAATGGGTAATCAGTTCAGTGCCACGCAAAGCCCAAGGAAGCACTAGATAGTTCGAGATGGTAGCAACGACGTTGCGCCGTAGACCAAGCTGCTTGAGGGCGGCGTCCGCGAGCCCTTCTGCTAGACCATCTGCGGAAATCTGAAGGTGAGAACTGGCCAAATAAGTTTCCAGCGTCATGGCGTTCCTGGCGATCTTGCTTCCACTCCACACCGCGCAAAATAGCCGATCCTGGCCAAGTTCCACCTTCAAGAGATTCGGATCGTCGCGTATAGCCGCTCCTGTCAGTGCACAGTCAACTTGCCTCAAATAGACCGATGAACCGATTTCCGGCCCATTTGCGGGAATGACATTCAGCGTGGCACCGGGTGCTTGCCTCGAAAACTCTCGAATGAGCCCAGGGATGAAAATCATGGCGTGATAATCAGTAAGTCCAACGCGGAAGTTGCGTCGCGTCGTTGCTGGATTGAACACCTGATGCCGGTCGATCGAGGCGCGAATCGTTGCCAGGGCAGCAGAAATATCTGACAGCAACTCCACTGCCCGAGCCGTTGGCCGCATCTCTCCTCCGTCTCTCGTGAACAATTCGTCCTGCAAAAGATATCGAAGCTTTGATAAGGAGTGGCTTACGGCCGATTGTGTTCTGCCTAATTCGATAGCTGCGCGCGTTACGCTTCTTTCACGCATCATTACATCGAAAACTCGCAACAGATTAAGGTCGATATCGTGATAGTTCATAGAGCTGCCCCTCATTTACCGCCCGGACAACGAAGCGCTAGCTCCACGGCACCCAGCCAAGCGGATACGCCACGGTGACAGATGGCGCGCGGAGAGTGAAGATAGCTGACCCGATCTCAGGAACTAGCGCCAAGGTCCGTAATGCGCCGCATCTCGGACGCTGAGATCAGCTTTGCCGCTTCCTGAAAGTAGATATGGCGGGCGACCACGCGGGAGGTCGTCGTCGCGCCAGAAGCCGAAGTCATGCGGCCGTCTCGAGAAAGTCCGCTCTGCTTCGCAAAGCAGGCGTTCGGCATCTCCACGATGTCGGTGTGAAACGCGATGCGTCCCATCCATAACCACACCGACTACTGGCGCCCGTACTTCTTGAAAGTCGCGTTCCAGTCCGCGGCGAGGGCATCAAGCGTCTCCCTGGCCGTGCCTTGGTCGCCCGTCACGTACGGATAGACTCGCTGGTTAAACTGCTGCAGTAATTCGGCGTACTCCGGGACCGCCCAGAAGTCCTTCACCTTGAACATGGTCTCATAGAAGGCCCTGTTGTACGGCGTGGCGTTCTGAAATGCATCCGACTTCAGCACAGCCGCGCTGCAGGTGTAGCCGCCGAGCTCCGCCCACCTCTTCTGGGTTTCGTCCTTGATGAACCACTCGAGGAATTTGAGGGCTTCGTCTTGCTTTTGCGAATAAGAGATGATCGAGATGCCCTGCCCCCCTAGGGGGGCGAACTGATCGCCTTGCGGGCCGGCCGGGTTGGCGAAGAAGCCGGTGTTGGCGGCATTCCGATTGCTAGCCTCGTTGGTAAGCGATGGGAAGAACGCGAAATAGTTCATGCTCATCGCGGCCAAGCTTTCGGTGATCGCCAGATTCTCCTCTCCGAAATTGGCGTTGGCCCAGCCCGGAGGCGTGAATTTGTACAGCTCCCGATAGAATTCGAGCGCGGCCACGGCCCTGTCGGAATTGATAAAGCCGTCGACCTCGTAGGTTGCATAGTCGCCAAGCTCGCCGCCATACGAGAAAAGCACGCTTTCGAAGCCCCCGACCAACCCATCGTATGAGTTGTCGGTGTAAATCGCGATGCCATATCTCTTCTGGTCAGGCCGGTAGAAGAACTCAGCGATGTCGCGCATCTCTTTGAACGTGTTCGGCACGGCGAGATCGTAGCCGTACTTCGCTCGGAAGTCGGCCACTTCCTTCGGATCCTCGAACCAGTCTTTGCGATAGGCCCAACCGATAGCGTCGCCCTCGAGCGGGACCGCCCAGTATCTGCCGCTGTCGCCAGGATACTCGGAGTAAAACTTCACCGTGGCCGGAGCCATTAACTCGGCGATATCGTGCTTCGCGAAGAAGTCGGTGAGGTCGACATAGTGGCCGCCAGTCGAGCCGGCGCCGAGCCACTGCGAGTCGCCAACGACCATATCATACGCATCGCCCCTGGCATTGAATTCGGCGAAGGCTTTGGTCTGAAAGCCCGGCCAAGCCGTTGTTTCGACTGTTACCTTGACGCCCGTCTGCCTCTCATATTCGGTAACGAGTTCTTGCAGATAATTGGCAGGATCCCATTCTGCCCAGAAGATCGTGAGCTCGGCGGCAGAAGCCGGTGTGCCGGCCAGCGTTAGCACTACGCCGGCCAGCAGACCAAAGCACGTTTGTTTGAGCATGGTTGTCCTCCCTGGTTGTTGCTGCCTATGGCTGCGCCGCCGGATGATGTGAAAACTTCTGCAGCAGGCTCTTTGCCTCAACCAGATCGGAAGTGCCGAAACCCTCGTTGAACGCCGCATATGCGGGTGCGAGCAGGTCTCGCGCCTCGCTCTCGCGTCCGCGATCGGACCAAAGTCGGGCAAGCCGAAGCGCGGCCCTCAGTTCGGCCAGTCTCGCACCTTGTTCGCGGGCGGCGGCCAGCGACTGCCGGAACGAGCCTTCGATAGCATCGTCGCCTTGGTCCAGGCGCGATAGGAGCTCTCCTTTGGCGCTCAACAGTTCGGGCAGCTGGTAGCTGGAGCCAGACTTGGCGAGCGTGTCGAACGCTTGCTCCAGCAGCGCAAGCCCTTCGCTTGCCTCGCCCCGCTCGCCGCAAGCGCGGGCGAGCGCGCAAAGGTAGTAAGCCAGCCCCATGTCGGCGCCGGTCGCGGCGATCGCCGCGATCCCGTCGCGCATCTGGCGAATGCCCTCGTCCAACTGCCCCAAACCACCGAGCGCCCAGCCGAAGAACACGCGAGCCTGCCCAAGCAGCAGGGGCATGGCGAACTCGGTGCATACGGCGATCGCCTTTTCGGCCCAGAGTCGCCCGTCATGCGGCTCCCGTCGCATGAGATGGACGACGCTGAGCGCCATCTGCGCCTGGGCCAGGCTTACAGGGTGCGAACCGCGCTCGGCGAGGGCGACTGCTTCTCTTGACTGCTGAACCCCCCTATCCGGCTTGCCGCAAATGCAAAGCATCTGTGCGGAGAACGACCGGCAGCAAACGCCTGGATCATGCCCGGTATAGCCCCAGGCTAGGTGGCGATGCTTCTCGTAGTCGTAGATGGCCATACCCTGGCTGGCGTGCACCCCGCTGGTCTTGTAGTTGCCGAGATAAAAGTTGACACCCCAGAGCTGGTGGTGCGCTTCCAGCATGTAGCCGGAATCGCCTGAAGCATGCGCGAGTTCCATGCCGAGCGTGAGGCACTGGTTGGCGAGCGCATTTGCGGCGCGCAGGTGACCCGAAATGGTGCGGCAGGCGCTCTCGCCCCGGACCGCGGCGAACAGCTGTGTCTTATCGCCAAGCCTTTCGGCAAGTTCCCGTGCCTTCGAGAAAGAGTGCAGGACCTCGGGATCGCCCCAACCCTTGGTGGAGATGAGCGCCGACCCCATTGCCGTCCAGAGTGACAGCTCCTTTCTGAGACGGGCCTCGGAAGCGGGCAAAGTCACAACGAGCTCGAGTCCTTTGCCGAAGTGCGCCGCGGCTTCGCGGTTGGCAGACTTTGTCATCGCCCGCTGCCCGGCTTTCAGCCACCACGACGCGGCCTCAGCCACCAGTCCGCCGATCGTATAGTGCTGCGCCACGGTCTCAGGTTCGGTCTCGGCGACGTCGGCAAACTCAGCTTCCAGCGCGGAGGCAATCTTCGCATGGATCTGCTGGCGCCGGCTTCTCAACAGGCTCTGGTAAGCCGTGTCGCAGACCAGCGCGTGCTTGAATGTGTAGGTCGCCTCCGGCGCCGCGCCGCTGCGGAACAGCAGCTCCGCCTGTTCCAACTGGCTGAGCGCATCGTCGAGCCGGCCTCGGCCGGCGCCACTCACTGCGGCGAGCAGCCGGTGCCGGAAAACGCGGCCGATGCAGGCGGCGATCTGCGCCGTCTCCTTCACCGGTGACAGCCGGTCGAGTCTTGCCATCAGCGAGTCCTGCAATGTCGACGGGATCGCGATCGCCGGCAGCGGCCCGATCGCCAAATAGCGATCGCCCGCCTCGACCAATAGGTCGGAATCGAGCACGGTCTTTGTCAGCTCCTCGACGAACAGCGGCACCCCCTCCGTGTTAGCAAGGATGCGGTCCGCGATGTCGCGCGGCAGCTTCTTGCCGCCCGCCACCCGCTCCATGATCGCGGTGCCATCGCATGGTTCGAGCCGCCCCAGCTGCAGCGTGTCGACACACGACAGCGCCCTCCAGCGCGGCTCGAATTCCGGCCGCGCCGTGACCACAAGCAGGACCGGCAGGTCCGAGAGCCGCTCAACGAGCGCTTCCAGCCATTCGGCCGTCGTGGGGTCGATCCAATGGGCGTCCTCGACGAGTACGAGCACTGGAGCGTTCGTCGCCGACGCCTCGACCAGCCGCGTCAAGGCTGCGAGCGTGCGCGCCCTGAGCGCCGGCGCCGGCAACTTCGGCGGACGATAACGCCCGCTTGCATCGATCGAGAGCAGCGTTGCCAGCAATGGTAGGGCCTCGCCAGCCTCCGCGCCGATCCCGGTAAGCAGCGTCGCGAGCTTGTCGAACCGCGTGTCGGCGTTGTCGTCGCCCACGAAGCCCGCCGCCCTTTCCAAATGCGAGATCAGCGGATGGAGTGCGCTGTTGGTGTAGTGGGCCGAGCAGAAATAGCGCAGTACCGAACGCGGCCCTGCGGCGACCTGCGCGGCAAGTGCGGCCAACAGGCGAGACTTGCCGATGCCAGCCTCGCCGGTGAGTAGGAGAACCTGGCCTTGTCCCGATGTTGCGCGATGCCACCGTTCGGCTAGGAAGGCGAGCTCTTCGTGCCGGCCGACCAAAGGCGTCAGCACGGCGTGCCGGGCTTCGAAGCGGCTCTCGGCCGCCGTCTCGCCGACGATGCGCCAGCACCGCACTGGAGCGGTGAAGCCTTTGAGATCCCGTTCACCAAGATCGGTCGCTGTGAACAGTCCGGCGACCAACCTTTGCGTAGCCTCCGCGACCACTATAGAATCCGGCTCGGCGACGGCTTGCAGCCGGGCTGCAAGATTGGGCGTGTCCCCGACTACGGCTTCCTCTTGCGCCGCGCCTTCGCCGACCAGGTCCCCGACGACCACCAGCCCGGTGGCGATGCCGACACGCGCGGCGAGCGGCACTCCGCCGGGGCCGCCCAGTCGGCCGGTCGCGGTCGCGGCCGCGAGACCCGCGCGCACGGCGCGCTCGGCGTCGTCCTCATGCGCCCGCGGCCAGCCGAAATAGGCGAGCACGCCGTCGCCCATGAGCTTGGCGACCCGTCCCTCGTAGCGCGCGATCTCGCGCGACACGGCCTGCTGGTAGCTGAGGATCACCTCGCGCATGTCCTCAGGATCGAGTCGCTGCGACAGCGCGGTCGAGCCGACGAGGTCGACGAACATGACGGTGAGTTGCCGCCGCTCTGCTCGTGGCGCTGCAACGTCGTCGTCGGTGGCGTCTTGCGCAAACTCCTCACGAGTGGACAGGGTCGACCCTGGCTGAGCTGAGGAATTCTCCGCGAGCGCCGAAATGGCGCTGAGCAGCTTGCGCCGATGCCCCACGGACCTAATGCCCAGGGCCGTCAAGTCCTCGGTGGTGAGCTTAGGCAGCAGCTCGAAATCGATGTCATTGTCGCGGAAGGCCGGGGCGTATTCCCCCAGTCCGAGGCTTGCCAGCCATGCCGCGATATCCACGCCCTTCTCCCTAGGCGGTGGAAGTTTGGTCAGCATCATACCGCAAACAGGAGGCTAAGTCGTCCTTGCCGTTATGCCCATAGCAACGTCAGATGCCAGTGAGAGAGGGCGCGCGTTGAGGAGGGGCAAATGGCAGCTCCGGGTCAGATCACGACGATGCTCGTGCCGACCTGAAGGTCCGCTCTTGAAGATTCGAGACCCGAAGCTGTCAGTCCGCTACCGGCCCGAAACGGTCATTCCGGATGCCAATTTGCGTGAAGAGGTCCACGTGGTGCAGGGTGGAGCAAGAAGGATGGTTCAATTGAAGAAGCCCGCGTCCTCTTCCCTGAGATACCTCCTGGCTGCTTCGGCGTCGATATCGAGGCCCAGCCCCGGCGCTTCCAGCAGGTCCACCATGCTGTCCTTCACGATCTGCGACGGCAGGCCGATCACAAGGTCCTCCCACCAGGGATCGGAGGCGCTCGGGTATTCGAAGGCGATGTAGTTGGCGGGCAAGGTGGCGCAGACATTGATCAACGCGCCGAGACCGAGCAGGCCGTTCGCCGTGCCGTGCGGCGCCATCAGGATCGAGTGCATATGGGCGTGCTCGGCTACCCATTTCAGCTCGGCGATGCCACCGACATCGGCCGGGTCCGGACCGATGATACGGACCGCCTGCGTTTCGATCAGCTCCTTGAAATTGTGCCGCAGATAGATCTGCTCGCCGGTATGGATTGGCGTCGAGGTGGAGGTGGTCAGCTCCCGATAGGCCTGCGGATTGACCCACGGCACATAGTCGCCAGTCAGCATATCCTCGAGCCACATCAAATTGTACTTCTCGACCGCGCGACCAAACTTAATTGCATCGGGCAGCATCCAGCCGGGGCCGCAGTCGAGCGCCAGGCTGACCTTGTCGCCCAGCACTTCCTTCATCGCGATCACGCAGTCGAGCATGTGATTGAAACCGCGCTCGCTGATCACGCCTTGATCCATGGCACCGTGATAGCCGGCCTTCTTCTGCGTCACGCCGTAATGGAAGCCCTCAATGGTGTCCTTCATGTTTGAGTGGAACGAGATTCCTTGCTTGATCATGAAGAAGTTCTGCGGCTGCTCCATCATCCATTTGACGTCAGCGGCGTAATCCTCCGGCCGGTCGCCCGTGCGCTTCTGGCGGATCGAGCCGTTGTAGACGCGCACCTTGTCGCGCACCTTGCCGCCGAGCAGTTTGTAGGCCGGCACGCCTGCGGCCTTGCCGGCAATGTCCCACAGCGCATGCTCGATAGCGCTTACTGCCGCGCCATATGGCTTGAAAGAGCCGCGTTGGCGGATCTTCAGCATCACGCGCTCGACGTCGGTCGGGTCCTCGCCGATCAGCGCCTCGCGAAAATGCAGGACCCAGGGCTTGAGGTAGGGCTTGGTGTACTCGACCTCGCCCAGGCCATAGAGGCCCTCGTCGGTGACGACACGAACGATGGGATGTTTACCGATGACGGCACAGCGGAGATCGGTGATCTTCATCTTCGGTTCTTTCGCCTCAGCTCCAGGTGCGATCCCAGGAATACTCGTTGTCCCAGTGATCCGTGGCCTGCCAGATGCCGCTGACATCCGGCTGCAGATGCTGCGAAATCACCTCGTCGACGACGTCGTCAATCCCCAGGCCCGGCTTGTCGGGAACAGTGATAAAGCCGTCTTTCACGAGCGGCTTGGCAACGCCGGTGACGATATCGTCCCACCAGTCGACATCGGCAGAGTGGTATTCGAGCGCCATGAAGTTTTCGGTCGCGGTCGCGACATGTGCCGCGGCCATTGCGGCGACTGGACTTTCTGCCATATGGATCGCCATAGCGACGCCGTGGTCCTGCGCCATGTCGCCGATCTTCTTGGTCTCGAGAATGCCCCCGCTGGTGAGCAGGTCTGGGTGGATAACGGATAGGCCGCCGCTCTTGAGCAAAGGTTCGAAGCCCTCCTTGAGGTAGATGTCCTCGCCGGTGCAGATCGGCACCGTGGTGGCGTCCTGCAGTTGTCGATACTGCTCGGTGTACTGCCATGGGATCACATCCTCGAGCCAGGCTGGCACGTATTTTTCAATCCGCCTGGCGAGGCGAATACCGTTCTGCAGCGAGATGTGGCCGACGTGGTCGATGGCGAGCGGAATATCCATGCCGATAACGTCGCGAACCTCGGCAATATACTGCTCAAGCAGGTCGAGGCCCTTATCGGAAAAATGGAGGCCGGTAAACGGGTGGGGGACGTTGTGCAAATCGTAGGCGGCGTTGCGGTCGCGCCGCTCTTCAAGAGTCTTGACCGGGCCGCGGCCGGGCTGGACGCGGTACCCTTCAAGTGAGCCGGCAGGAGACACGACCGCACCGGGTACATCCGCGATCTGCATCAGGCCCAGATCCATCTTGAGGAACGTGAAGCCGAGCGCCATGCGCTGCTTGAGGCGCTTGCCGGTCTCGGTGCCGCTCGGCACGGTAGCGTCGGTATCGCAATAGAGGCGCACCTTGTCCCGAAACCTGCCGCCGAGCATCTGGTAGATGGGCACGCCATAGGCCTTGCCGGCGAGATCCCACAACGCGATTTCGATCGCCGAGACGCCGCCGCCTTGCCGGCCGTGTCCGCCGAACTGTTTGATCCGGCGGAACAGGCGGTCGATGTTGCAGGGGTTCTCGCCAAGCAGCCGGCTCTTCAGCATCAGCGCGTAGGTGGCGCTGGCGCCGTCGCGCACCTCGCCAAGTCCGACGATGCCCTGGTTGGTGTAAATCTTGAGCAGGGTTGAGGTGAACGGCGCGCCGATGATTTCGGCTACCCGCATGTCGGTGATGCGAAGCTGGGATGGCTTAGAGTTCGCGTTCACCCGATTGAGCGCCTCGTCGGCGCCACCCGTCTTTGCCATGACCTATCCTCGTTCTGGTGGATGGGGCTTGTCGCCCGCACGCCGGGCCGGCATAGGCGTTGCTAGCCCAGCTCAATCTCGTGGGCCTGCAGGTAGTCACGGTCCATCTCAATACCGAGGCCAGGCTTCGACGTCAGCTTGAGGCTGCCGTTCGAGACGTCGAGTGGTCTGTCGATGAGGTGATCGTATTTGCCCAGGTTCCACCCCGACGTTTCGAGCTTGTAGAAGTTAGGAACGGTCATCATCACCTGCGCTCCCGCAACCACGTTGATCGGTCCCGCGGCGTCATGTGGCGAGACCGGGACGTAGTAGGCTTCGCATAGGGCAGAAATCTTCTTGAGTTCGGTAATGCCGCCAGTCCAGGTGACGTCCGGCATGATGTAGTCAGCGAGCCTGTTCTCGAGTACCGGCACGAAATCCCACTTCGTGTGGCCGCGCTCGCCCCACGAGATGGCGGCACTGACCTTTTCACGCACCTGCTTGAGGGCGTTGAGGCTCTCGGGCGGGCAGGGCTCCTCAAACCAATCGATCTGGCCGGCTTCCTCGAGGCTCCGACAGAGGCGAATGGCGGTGGGAACGTCGAAGCGGCCATGCGCATCGATGAGAATGTCTACATCGGGCCCCGCCGTTTCGCGGATCAGAGCCGTGAGTTCGGCGGCTTCGCGCTCGTCCTTGCGGGTCATGCTGCCATCGAGGTAGCCGTCCCGCTGTTCGCGGGGCAGGCCATCGGCGCTGCGGCCCTGCTGGGGGTACGGATCGAACTTGAGCGCGGTGTGTCCGGACTCGACGATGTCTAGAATTTCGCGGACCACAGCCTCCTTGCTGGTGAATTTGGCCTGGTTGGGATGGGTGTAGAGCGCGATTTCATCGCGTACTGGTCCGCCCAGCAGCTCGTAAATCGGCTTACCGAGGACTTTGCCCCGGATATCCCAGAGGGCTATATCGATGGCGCTCACGCATTCGACGGCGGCGCCGCGGCTGCCCATGTAGGTGAAGCTGCGAAAAATCTTGTGCCAGAGGTGCTCGATACGCGCTGGATCCTCGCCTGTCACGGCGACACCGATCTGCCGCAGGATCGTGCAGAGAGCGCGGTTGGCGAGCTTTGTAGTGGTGGTGATCTCTCCCCAGCCACTCACCCCCTCGTTGGTCGTCACTTCGACGAACAGGTACTCTCCCCAATAAGAAGCATCGGACTTGATCAGCCACGGCCGAATGCTCGTGATTTTCATCTCAATTCCTTTATCTGAAATGGCCAGGCTAACGATGTTCGAGACTGGACCTTCGTTCCTATCCGGCCCGAGCGGCGTTGCGCGCACGCATCTGTTCGAGAATATGCCGGCCGGAACCCTCGACATGGCGGGAAACGAGTTCGGCCGCCTTGTCGGCTTCTCCCGCTTTTACGTGCGCGATGAGTTCGCGGTGCTCGCGAATGATCGCGGCACGCCGCGCGAGCGTGAAATTGAAACGCCGGCTGACGGCTCGCAGCACTTCGCGATGCTTCCACCAAAGTTCGGCGGCATGGCGGTTATAGTGCCGCTGGTACATCACGGTGTGGAAAGCGGTATCAAGCTCACTGTGCCTGAAGGTGTCGGCGAAGTTGTTCTCTTCAATCAGGCCCTGGAGACGTTCGAGTTCGGCGATGTCCTCGCCGGTCGCCATATTCACAAACCATCGCGTCAGGGCCGGCTCAATCAAAACACCGATTTCATAGATATCCCGGACAAAATCCTGATCTATGGGTCGGACGCGCGCCCCGCGGTTGGGAAGAAAGATGACAAAACCCTCCCCGCGCAAGAGCTGCAGGGCCTCGCGCACGGGGTTGGTCGAGGTGCCGTGACGCCGGGCGAGCTCGGTAACCACAAGCCGTTCATTGGCGGCGAGCCGTCCCTCAATGATGTCTTCCCTGATGAGTTCATAAAGCGAGGCGCCCTCGCTGGATGCCCCGATTGGATCAGTGCCCACAGGTGGCATCGCTTTGAAATCGCTCATTTCGGCCAAGGCCGGCTCCCCTAATCAATACATACCCTGCCCGATATCACACACGGTTTCCGCAAACAATGTACGATTCAACGCGTTGACAGGCAATCCACGATCTGAAAACGTACAAAATGATCGAAGGGATACATAGAACAGAAAGGCGTCCCGCGGTCGAACGAGCTAGACCGCTTTGCCTCGGCGCAGGGCGGCATGCAGAACAGGGAGGATACCTATGACGAGGATTACGCTCGGCAGTGCGGTCCTGCGCGGCACTGTCGCCACTGCTTTGATGGCATCGCTGATGTCCACTTCGGCGCTGGGAGCGCCGCCGGTCGACCTCAGCAAGTGGTCGCCGGAATATGTGCGCTCCATTGCGGGCACACAGGATTTTGACGCGGCGGCCGATTGCGCCAAGGTCACCCCCCTCGACTACAAGGGGCGACTGACTTTCTGGTATCAGGGCGTGTTCGAGGGCGACCCCGACCTTTTGCGCCAGTACTACAAAGATTTCTTCGAGACCTTCCGCAAGACCTATCCGAACATCCAGCTCGAGGAACAAGCCCTCACCTATAACGACCTTCTTGACAAGTTCCGCACGGCGCTCCTGGGCAATGCCGCGCCGATGGCGGTCCGCCTGCAAATCCTGGGTGGTACCGAGTTCGCCTCAAAAGGCTATCTGCAGCCGCTCAAACCCGAGGATGTGGGGTATTCCACCGAGGATTTCTGGCCCGGCGCGATGAAGGCCGTGACCTGGGAGGGGGTGACCTACGGCATTCCAACCAACAACGAGACGATGGCGTTCATCTGGAACGCCGACATCTTCAAGCGTGCGGGCCTCGATCCGGACAAGGCTCCGGCAACCTGGGACGACGTCGTCAAGTATTCCAAGCAGATCCACGACAAGCTCGGCATTGCCGGTTACGGCCTCGTGGCCCGCAAGAATGCCGGCAATACGCCGTACCGTTTCATGCCGCAGCTGTGGGCCTATGGCGGCGGCGTCTTCGACGAAGCCACCGCGAACCCGACCTATGAGCAGGTCAAGCTCGATAGCCCTCAGAGCAAGGCCGCGCTGCAAGCCTCGTACGACATGTATGTTCGCGACAAGTCGGTTCCGGTTTCGGCACTCACCAACCAGCAGGCCGATAACCAGCCCCTGTTCCTCGCCGGCCAGCTCGGCATGATGATCTCGCATCCTTCCGACTACGACGTCATGCTCGACCTGCAGAAGAAGGCGACGGGCGCCGACAAGGATAAGGCGCAGACCGTCATCGACAACATGCGCTACGGCCTGATTCCCACTGGCCCCGACGGCAAGCGCGCAGTCGTGTTCGGCGGCTCGAACATTCACATTCTGAAGCCTGAATATGTCGAGGGCGGCAAGGTCGACGAGCCGGCTGCAAAGGCTATCATCTGCATGTGGACAAGCCCTGAATGGTCGCTGAAGATGGCCTACGCCGGCTCGAACCCGGGCAACCTTAACGGCTTCAAGACCAAATGGATGAAGGAACGCCTAGACAACATCAAGTTCCTCGATGTGACGACCTCGATGCTACCATATGGCATCCCGTTTCCAGCGCTGCCGCAGGCCCCCGAGATCATGAACATCATCGTCCCGGACATGCTGCAGAATGCCCTGACCGGCGCGATGACCGTCGACCAGGCAGCGGACGACGCGGCCAAGAAGGTAAGAGACCTGATGGGCGGACTCTAGTCCAAGCCTGACCGGCTGCACCGATAGTGCAGCCGGTTCGTTCAGAAGAAATAAGGGCGCGCCACAGTGACGATCGTGACCGGCAAGGCCGAGGCTCGCCGAAGATTGCAATCCGGTAGGTCCGGCGTGCTACGGAAAATATGGGATCATCGCGCTGACTACGCGTACGTGCTCCCTGCGATCGCCGTGATGCTCATCGTCATCGCCTATCCGATCTACTACACGATCGAGCTGTCGTTCTTTAAGACGCCGCCTGGCCTACAACTTCGCGACAAGACCTTCATAGGCTTCGACAACTACACGGCCATCCTCACCAGTGAGGTGTTCTGGAAAGTCACCTGGAACACTCTGATCTGGACACTGGGATCCACTTTGATCTCCTTTGTCCTGGGGTTTGCCACCGCGCTGGCACTCCACCGCGCCTTTATCGGCCGCGGTGTCCTGCGCGCAATCCTGATCATTCCCTGGGTCATCAGCGCGGTCGCCGCCTCCTATATTTGGAAGTGGATCTATCATTCGGACTTCGGGATCATCGGTGCGGTGCTGGTCGGCCTCGGATTGGCCGACCGACCGCCGAATTTTATCGACAGCGTCAGCACGGTGCTGCCTTCCCTGATCGTCGTCAATATCTGGCGCGAGTTTCCGTTTGCCATGATCATGATGATGGCCGGCCTGCAGACCGTGCCCGAGCAGTTGCTGCGCGCCGCGCAGGTCGACGGCGCCAGCGCCTGGCAGCGCTTCTGGCACGTCACCTTCCCGCACTTGCGCAACGTCTCGACGGTGACGATCCTGCTGCTCGCGGTGGCCAACTTCAATTCCTTCATCATCCCCTGGATCATGACCGGCGGCGGGCCGTCCAACGCATCGCATATCTGGATCACCCACATTTATGAGCTTGCCTTCGGGCGACAGCGCTGGGGCGTGG
Source organism: Mesorhizobium wenxiniae (assembly GCF_002284535.1). Lineage (GTDB taxonomy): Bacteria > Pseudomonadota > Alphaproteobacteria > Rhizobiales > Rhizobiaceae > Mesorhizobium > Mesorhizobium wenxiniae. The sequence continues at coordinate 380,233 of NZ_NPKH01000016.1, forward strand.
CATCTGCCTATTCGGTGCTCCTGTTCCTCATCCTGATGACGCTCGGCTACTTCTACGTCCGTGCGCTAAGCGGCAACGAGCGGAAAGAGGGGAGCGCATGAGCACGACTGCCAAGACAGCCCCTCGAGGCCTGAGCCGTCGCCGCATGCGCGTCGACGGATGGCGGTGGGCCGGGCGCATCTTCCTCGTGTTCATGCTGCTTTACACCGCGGTGCCGATGATCTGGATGCTGATCACCTCGATCAAGTCCGGGTTCGCGGCGATGCAATTCCCGCCGCAATGGTGGCCGGACGAACCTACCCTCGCCAGCTACGAGAAGCTGCTCGATCCCCAGAACAGCGTCGGCCAGGACTTCCTCCGCTTCTTCTGGAACAGCCTTTTCGTGTCGACCGTCACGACAATCCTCTCGGTGATCGTCGCCGTCCCTGCGGCCTACGCGTTTTCGCGCTTCAGTTTCCCCGGCCGGAACTTCCTGTTCTTCGCCGTGCTGCTGCGCAACATGTTCCCGGCGGTGATCTTTCTCGTGCCGCTGTTCATCCTGATGCGCCTGCTCGGGTTGATGAACACGCATGGCTCGCTGATTCTCACCTATCTCACCTTCGGCCTGCCGCTGGCGATCTGGTTGCTCAAGGGCTTTTACGACAACATTCCGGTGCAGCTCGAGCAGGCGGCGCGCATCGATGGGGCAACGCGGTTCCAGGCCTTCATCTTGATTGTGATGCCGCTCTCGGCGCCGGGGATCATCGCCACCGCGATCTATTCGTTCATCGGCGCGTGGAACGAGTACATCTACGCCTACACCTTCCTCACCAAGAACGACCAGTTGACACTGCCGGTCGGCATCCAGCGCTTCTTCTCAGAGAATACGACGGACTTTCCGGGCCTGATGGCGGCCAGCTTAATGATGAGCGTGCCCGTCGTGGTGCTGTTCCTCGTCCTGCAACGATACTTCGTACGCGCCCTTACAGAAGGCGCGGTCAAGCACTAGGGAGTTGCCGATGGCCCACGTGGTCCTCAAAGATCTCGTCAAGACTTATGGCAGCTTCAAAGCTGTCAACGACGTCTCGCTGACGGTCAATGACGGCGAGTTCGTTGCGCTCGTCGGCCCTTCAGGCTGCGGCAAGACAACCACACTCAATCTCGTCGCGGGGCTGATCCCGATCACTTCGGGCGACATCGTCATCGGGGACCGGGTGGTCAATGACCTCGACCCCAAGGACCGGGACATCGCAATGGTGTTCCAGAACTACGCTCTCTATCCGCAGAAATCGGTTTACAAGAACCTGGCGTTCCCGCTGCAGATGCGCAAACTGCCCAGGGACGAGATCGACAAGAAGGTCAAGGAAGCGGCGCGAGTGCTCGACATGACGCACCTGCTCGAGCGCAAGCCACGCGAACTTTCGGGCGGGCAGCAGCAGCGGGTGGCCCTGGGCCGTGCGCTTGTCCGCGACCCCGCCGTGTTCCTCATGGACGAGCCGCTCTCTAACCTCGACGCCAAACTGCGCGTGCAGATGCGGTCGGAGATCAAGCGCTTCCACCAAGACCTCAAGGCGACAATCATCTATGTGACGCACGACCAGCTCGAAGCCGTAACCATGGCCGACAAGATGGCGGTGATGAACGGCGGCTACCTGCAGCAATACGATTCACCGGCGCGGGTCTTTGCCCATCCTGTCAACATGTTCGTCGCCAGCTTCATCGGCAGCCCGGCGATGAGCCTTATTCCGCTGGAGGCATCGACGGCAAACGGCAACTCTGTGTTGACGGGCGCGGAGGGCTGGAGCTTTGAGCTCTCGCCGCGCAACGCCCAGAAGGTCGCAAGGGCAACGACCAAGAAAGTCGTGCTCGGCGCGCGTCACTCGACGATCAAGCTGCGCAAGAGCGCGGTCCCCGGTGCCATTCCGGCCAAGGCCTACACGGTGGAGCCGACCGGAGACGTCACCTTCGTGCAGGCGTTCCTGTCCGGCGCCATCGTCAACGTCAGCGTGCCGCCGAACATTGCCGTCGCGCCCGATGAACAGATCTGGCTCGAGTTCGACCAGGAGCGGATGCATCTGTTCGACGGCCAAACCGAAATGGCCCTCAAGGCCAACTGAGACAGGGCGGATGCGTTTGGAAACGTGGCGTGGATGACTACGAAGCTTAAGATCACCGCGATCAAGCCCTATCCAGTGTGGGTAGGAACGCGCAACCAGATGCTCGTCAAGGTCGAGACCGACCAAGGCATCTTCGGCTGGGGTGAGAGCGGCTTGAGTGGTCGCGAGAAAGCGGTGGCCGGCGCGGTCGAGCACTATCGCGAGTTTCTCATCGGCCGCGACCCGATGCAGATGGGCCGCATCTGGCAGGAGGTCTATCGCAGCCAGTACTTCGAAGGCGGACGAGTTCTGCAGGCGGCGATTTCCGCCATCGACATCGCCCTTCACGACATCAAGGGCAAGGCGTTGGGAGTGCCGGTCTACGAGCTGCTAGGCGGCAAGCAGCGCGACCGCATCCCCACCTTCGCTTCGACCGGAGACGAGGCCGAAGGCGACGTTGCCATCGAACGAGCCCGCGAGCTACACGCACAGGGTTGGCAGGCGATCCGCTTCTTCCCCGCCGGGCAAAACAGCACGGAGAACTTCGAGCCGCGCGAGTCGATCGGCGCTACCTCGAGTATGCTTAACAAGGCGCGCGAGGCGCTGGGCAACGACGTCGTCCTCGGCATCGATTATCATCATCGGCTGTCGGTGGCCGAGGCGGCGAGCTTCTGCAACAAGCTCGGCCGCGGCGTGCTTGATTTCGTCGAAGAGCCGATACGAGACGAGGCACCGGAGGCCTACGAATCCCTGCGTACGATGACCGACATCCCCTTTGCCATCGGCGAGGAATTTGCCAGCAAGTGGCAGTTCCTGCCCTACATCGAGCGTGGCATCCACCAGTTCAACCGGCTCGATGTTTGCAATGTCGGCGGGCTTACCGAGGCGATGAAAGTCGCTGGCTGGAGCGAGGCGCACTATGTGGATCTGATGCCGCACAATCCCCTTGGTCCGGTGTGCACGGCCGCGACCGTGCATCTCGCCGCCGCGGTACCCAACTTCGCCTGGCTCGAGACCAGGGAACCCGAAACAAAGCTGGGCTTCGACAATTCCGACTTCTTCCCCGTGCAACCACGGCTCGACGGGACCAACTATCCGGTCGGCGATCTGCCGGGGCTCGGCGTCGAGGTCAACGAGGAGGCGATCCAGGCGGCGAGCTTTCGTTTTTGGGAAGCACCTCACCTTAAGCGCCGCGACGGTTCTGTTACGAACTGGTAGTTCTCTTTCAACCGGAGTCCACGATGACACATGCTCCCGACATCACGCGGCCGCCAAAACACCTGATCGACGCGCTAAGGGAGATCGGCGCCGCGACGGTTGCCGGCACGCTTGGCCACATGGGTTTTCGCAATCCGCACATGGTCGGACCGGTGGCGCAGAACCACGGGAAGTCGATCGTCGGGCCGGCGCTGACGCTGCAGTTCATGCCACAGCGGCCGGACCTATTCACCGAGGGAGAATACGCCGATCCGGAGACGCAGCTGCATCGGCACGTGCTTTATCACGCACAGGAGGGCGATGTAGTCGTGGTCGACGCGCGCGGCGACATGAGCTCGGGCGTCTTCGGCGATATGATGTCGACGTATTTCAAAGGCAGGGGCGGCGCGGGCATCGTCATCGATGGATGCATGCGCGACCGGCCCAATGTTGAAAAGCTCGATCTGCCCCTATGGCTGCGCGGCTGGACGCCAAATTATCATGTGCAGACCAGCATCTATCCCAATGCCGTCAACGTTCCGATCGCCTGCGGCGGTGTCACGGTGATCCCCGGTGACATCATCGTCGCCGACGACGACGGGGTGGTGGTGCTCCCTGTCGCAATGGCCCCGACGGTAATCGAAGAATCACAGAAGCATCACGATTGGGAGGAGTTCTCGCGAGTGAAGCTCATGGAGGGCGGGCCGCTGCAACGCTACTATCCGCTGCATGACGACGCCTGTGGGGAGTACGAGGAGTGGCGCAAAAGAAACCGCTTGGAGGACCCGAGCTAGCGCATGGATTACCCTGCGGCAGGCGGCAGACCTTCTGGCGGTAACGCCGGCGTCGACGCAAAAGGCCTCAACAAATGCCGCGAATATCTCTACAGGCTGCCCGTCAATCCGGAGCCCGGTCAGAAGCTTTCCCGGGCGCAGTATCTCGACTACGCGGAGCGCGTCGAGAAAAGCTCGGTCGTGAAGGTCAGCCGCGGACCATGGTGTTCCATCGCTGCTTGAGGGCGGAGTCGATGCCCTCTTGGTGTGGCGCCGATCCGCACCGGTTCAATCGGGGGCCCAGAAACGGTTTTGAACAACCGGATACTGTTCGTGTCGCGCGGGCGCAGGGGTGCAGGTACCCCGCTGCTTCGGTGCAACCTAGGTATTGTCCGCGCAGATGTCAGCTTGCCCGTTTTTCGTGGCTATATTCCAGAGCGCGGGCTGACTGCTTTCGGCCCGAGGCTGCCAGGCAGCAATGCGCCCATGTGTGCTGTTTGCGCTGATAGGGGTGGCTACCATCGTGTGATGACGAGCCGGTGTGTGAGCAGATGCGGGCATCGCTAGCAAGTGGAACAATCCGACAGCCGGCGAGTTTCCAAGAGGAAGGGCGATCTGTTTCGGAGGAAGACTAGGATGAAACGCGTCCTTGCGCAAAATGCTGTACGGCTGATGCTGGGCGGTGTAACCGCCTGCCTGCTCACCGTCGTCGAGATTCCCAACCCGGTTGCGCCATTGTCGCTTGTGTCCGAGGCGAGGGCCGCCACCGACGTTTCCATTTCGATCAGCACATTCTACGATGACCTGTCTTCCCATGGTGATTGGGTTTCCTACCGCGGAGCGACCGTTTTCGTCCCGGTCGATGTACCTGACGATTGGCGTCCGTATACCCTTGGACACTGGGTCTATACCGAGCAGTATGGGTGGCTCTGGGTGTCCGACGAGCCGTTCGGCTGGGCGACCTACCATTACGGCCGGTGGGGCTATGCCGACGACATCGGCTGGTACTGGGTTCCCGGGACTCGTTGGGCGCCAGCATGGGTGAGCTGGCGGCGTGACAGGGAGCACATGATCTGGGCTCCGCTGCCGCCGCGCCGCGATCCCGATTTGATTTCAATCGAGGTGACGTTCGACACCACGCCGGATTTTTACTGGGTCGTGGTCCCCACCCGCGAATTCCTTGCTGAGGACATTTCTGTCGTCGTTATCCGTGATCAGCCGGAGTTTGTGCGCATTGTCGAGGCGGCCGAGCCGGCCGGCGACGTGACGATCCAGAACAACGTGGTGATCAACAAAGTCATTGATGTTGATGTGATCGAGAAGGAGACGAACCAGCAGGTGACTGTCGTCGAGGTCAGCGAGACCGAGACGCCCGAGCAGGCCGGCAAATTGGAAAAGAATACGGTCACGGTCTTTGAAGGTGAAGTCAAGGCCGATCCCGATGCCAAACCAGCTGAGCTCAAAGACATCGAGGAGGTGAAGCAGGTTCAGGCTGGCCGGAAATCAAAGCCGACCGAAGGCGCAGCCACGACCGAACAGGCGCCCGCGACCGGCGAACAGGTTGAGCCGGAAGAGACCGCCAAGCCTGAGAAGCCGACGACCGAGGAGCAACCGGCCGCCGAGCAGCAGCAGGCCGAGCCGGAACAGGCGGCCAAGCCTGAGAAGCCGAAGGCCAAGGAGCAGCCCGCCGCCCAGCAGGCCGAGCCCGAGCAGGCGGCCAAGCCTGAGAAGCGGAAGGCCAAGGAGCAGCCCGCCGCCGAGCAGCAGCAGGCCGAACCGGAACAGGCGGCC
>NZ_NPKH01000039.1:0-402788 GCF_002284535.1 Mesorhizobium wenxiniae
TCTGCCCTTCCCGCTGGCGATACCGTGCCCTAGTCGGACTAGGCCGCCGTCAACTGCAATGGGCGCTCAGGCGGCAGAGGCGTCAATGCTCCGGCCGGACGGGCTTGAATGATCTCTATGCCGCCTGCTTTCGGCGGGCCTCTCGCTGGCGTCTCAGTTCGTGGCGCTTGGCCGCCCAGGAGAAGTCATCACGTTCCGCTGAAAGGATCTTGGCGAAGGCGCAGTCTGCGATCCAGGAGTTCAGGCAGTCTTTCGCCCGCATTTTCTGTGATCGTAGCCGAAACATCGCTGATTTCATGGGTGTGATGCAACAGCCTGATTTCGCCGCTTTCGCAATCCTGCGATGTCCTGCGGCGAGAATTGCCGAAATTATGCAAAGCACGGTTTTTGCTGCCGCGCCGACCTTCGATCGGGCCAAGGCGAGGAGAGCGCGGCTCTATTGCTTCGCCGACGAAGCGTCCGCACAAGCGTTCCAAGACCACTTCCCAGGCTTGATATTCGATCCAAAGTGCGACCGGGAAAATGGCTTGGTCCGCGGCGTCTGGCTCCGCACGGGAGAGTACAAGAGAATTCTCGATCTCGGCCCGCTCAGCGTGCGGGAGATCCTGCGGAACTAGGGGCAAGCCATGTGCGGACGCTATACCAGGTATCTCCCGTGGTCGGAAATTCACCGCCTCTATCGACTAACGGCGCCAGCCGAAATCGGCCGCAACGACGCGCCGCGCTACAACATTGCGGCCACGGAAGAAAGTGCCGTTCGTCACGGCAGGCGAAAACGGAATCCACCGGCTTCGCCAAGGTTGGTGGCCCGTCCCTTTTGGGCCAAGGAGATGCCGAAAGCCGCCATGTTCAAAGCCCGAATCGAGAGCGTCGACACGCTCAATCCGCGTCAGACCGTCGAGGAAGTCATCTCCCGGCCGCTCGAGTTCTATCTCGGCCTCAAAGGGGCGGCGTGCGACCGCCGCGTTGGCGAACTCATGCACATGATCGAGATGGACGAAAGCTTCCTCGACCGTCTGCCGGGCGAACTTTCGGGCGGTCAGAAGCAGCGCATCTGCATTGCCCGGGCGCTAGCTGCTAATCCGGAGCTCATCATCTGCGACGAGGTGACCTCGGTCCTCGACCAGATCGTACAGGAAGAGATCCTGAAGCTCCTTATGCGGCTGCAACAAGAATTCGGAGTCAGCTACATTTTCATCACGCACGACATCGCGACGGTGCGGGCAATCGCCGACGAAATTGTCGTCATGCACCAAGGCAAAGTCGTCGAGCAGGGGCTCAAGACCGAAATCCTGACGCCGCCGCATTGCTCCGTATACCGAGCTGCTTCTCTCCTCGGTGCCGGAGGTGGATCCAGACTGGCTGACGAAGCTGCTGGAAACCCGGGAGCGCAAGCGGGTATGGGCATTCGGTCCGAGCGACGGCTCTGCGAGGAGGTCAACCTTAATCTCGCCTATCGATGGTTTTGCCGTTTGGGATTGGACGGCAAGGTTCCTGACCATTCTACCTTCTCGCGCAACCGCCATGGCCGGTTCCGGCAGAGCGACATCCTGCGACACCTCTTCGAGACAGTCGTGGAACGCTGCCTGAGCGAAGGCCTGGTAGGTGGCGAAGGGTTTGCGGTGGACGCCAGCCTGATCGCAGCCGATGCCAACAAACAGCGCTCCATTCCGGGGCGACGAGTGGCGCGCCGCCGATCTTGGCGCTGGGGCCGGTCGAGCGGTGCGAGAGTATCTCGCAACCCTGGATGACGCCGCTTTCGGGGCGGCCAGTGAGGTCACACCGAAGTTCATCTCACCCTCCGATCCGGCGGCACAGTGGACCGGAGCGCACAAGGGTCATGCCTTCTTTGCTTACGCCACCAATTATCTGATCGATACCGACCATGGCGTCATCCTGGACGTCGAAGCCACCCGCGCGATCCGGCAGGCCGAAGTGGGAGCGGCGCGCACCATGATTGACAGGACCGAGGACCGCTTCGCCCTCAAGCCAGAGTACCTGGCCGCCGACAGCGCCTACGGATCGGCAGCGAACCTCGCCTGGTTGGTCAAGGAACGGGAGATCGCGCCGCATATCCCGGTGTTCGATAAGTCCAACCGGACGGATGGCACTTTCTCGCGCGCCGACTTTATGTTCGATCCGGACGCGAACGAATACACCTGCCCGGGTGGCAAACGGCTGGTGCAGTTCCGGCGCAGCTACAAGACGCCGCGCACAGGCAGGCACGCGGCTTTACCGCGCCAGCCAGCACGACGGCAAAGTCTGCGAGTTGAAGTCGCAGTGCTGTCCGAATATGCCCTCTCGTAAGATCCCCCGAGATCTGAACGAGGATGCCCGCGATGTCGCCAGGGCAATTGCCGAGACGCCGGAATATGAGCGGTCCCGTCATCGACGGAAGAAGGTCGAGATGCTGTTCGCGCATCTCAAACGCATTTTGCGGCTTGGGCGTCTGCGACTGCGCGGTCCCTCAGGCGCGCGCGATGAGTTCCTCCTCGCCGCTACCGCCCAGAATCTCAGAAGATTGGCAAAGCTCCGACCACCGGCCGGGCCGATGATCGCTGCCTTGGCGTAAAGGAGGGACAGCCGCCGCCAAACGAAACACTGCAGGTAGTGAGATCCGAAAACTGCGGCAAATCTGGCCGGATTGATCCGACCAAGAGCCATGCTGCCGTCCCGGCAACGACTAAATCAACAATATCAGGCGCATAGCAGTCGTTCACGAAAGTTGGCAAGAACGACTGCAACGGGTTGAGGGCAGATATTGGTGGCGATCTACCTGAGTTTATTTCGCGAAGGCGGTTCGCTCATTTAGGAAACGGGCCGTATTCTGTCGATCGGCTGAATCAATTCCTCTCCGCCCTTATTCTTGCTTAAATTCACCTGCCGATCGACTCTGTTGAATTGCAGTTGGGCACCGAGATCGCGCCTGAGCAGGTCCTTGGCCGCTGAGGTCGGCGTCGCCGCATCCAGCCAGGCGTCATAGGCGGCGGGATCGAGAATTATCGGCTGCCGATCGTGGAGGTTGACCATCGAAGGCTGCCTTGTCCGTCGGGCAACCAGCACCAGAGATAGCCCCGCGCCGTCATATTCACCGTCACCGGCGATCAATCACCGGCATCGGTCCGCGCCACTGACGTTCACTCTGCGATCCGGGTGTTCTGCAACCGAATCGTCACGCCGCCAAGCGAGCAAAGAGCGAGTGTCCGACACAAGCCGGGAGACCCGCCTGATGCGTGCAACACCTTGATCTAAGCGCAATTTGCCTCATTCAAACAGACGAGGACAGTAGCCCGGCCTGATTCTACGTTAGGAGGTCGTCGTGTGAACTCGTCCTGGAGCAATTATTGCACGTTATGCGGAAACAGAAGCAAGCTCGTGACTCTTGATGCAGACACTGTTGGAGTTCATGCGGTCGCATCCCGTAGGGGGCACGTTGTCGAAGAACGGCTGGGGGAACAACGATTTTTTCGGTGCTACCGCAAAAATCTACAAACCCCATTCGGTTATTTCCCGCCAGGATGACCACAACGATGGGATATTTGTCGTAAAATCGGGGTGGGCCATCCTTTACCACGGACTGCCGGACGGAGAACGGCAGATCATCGACACCCCTCTCAGGGGAGACATTGTCGGTTTCCGTGGTGTGGACGGACCCCGTCTAGCGTCGCTGGCGTCCATAACCGAACTCGCTGTTTATGAAATTTCCAGTAAGGAACTGCTCAAGGCCATTTTGTCCCAAGGCCACCTCGGGAAGAAGATCGCCTGCTCCCTGGCCCGCTTGAACGCCATCCTTGCCGAACATCTTATGAATACCGGGCGGCGGAACGCGATGAGGCGCACCGCCCATTTCCTGCTCGAGTTGGAGGAGAGGCTCTCCATGGTTGGGCTGTCGGCCCATGGGAGATATGAGTGCCCTCTTACCCAATATGAACTGGCCGACATCCTCGGAATGACCGCCGTTCACGTCAACCGAACGTTAAGGGAACTCCGCAAGGCCGATCTCGTTTCTTTCAAGTCAGGCTATGTAGAGGTGATCAACCGCAAGAAGCTGGTCGAAACAGCCGGATTCGACAGCGAGTATCTCAGATATCGCTGAGCGGCAGCATATCGACCATCAGCAAATTCTCCGCTGAAGACACCGTCCGGCGTCGCGGACAGTTCCACAAGACATTTCCGGGGACACCTGGCGGGCTTGGCATGTCTCCACGACGGCAGCCGCATCCGGCCGAGGCGGTCGAAGGTTGGGCTCAGCGGAACTCAACCCATTCAAAATCGAGAGAAGCCAGATCATCACGCCCGACGGCGACACGGCCTACCGCGCGAGGTCGGCGTGCTGCCTACGGCAGATCCATCGGGTGTGCTCGAATTAAAGCGTTGCGCCACGGATATCACTTCTGCGCCCTGACTATGCCAACAGCACCTTCAGGAATTCTGGTCTACCTCTGCAATCGCGGCATGCACTAGCCGATCCACGTTCGGGTGTCGGCTGGGCTGAAGATGGCTAAGTGGTCCCATGCCTGCGTCTTAAGGCAGAATGCAGCGCCTTGGGGCCAGCCTGGCGTCGGTTTCCTTGAAAATTACGAAAAAAACAACCTATGTTAGAGACTGCTTATAAATAAACCGTACACTCACCCAAGCTGGTCTCGCTGAGGAGTCGGACAACTGAAAACGGCTCAAATGGGGTAATCGAGCCTCAAGCTTTCACAAGGCCTGGTTATCAAACCTGCAATGCTAGTGAATGAAGAAACTACATCGCAAGGTGGTTTGGTATGGGAAAGAGTGGGTATTCCACGGCACGGCTGCATAACTACACTTCGGCCAATCGGTCAGGGGTTCCGTCCAGCGGAAGCGTTCACGGACAGAGGGAATACCTCCTCATCCTGGACGGAAGGGCCCTAGACCGCGAATGTCTCGCATCGGCTCTCGTGGACCACGAACTCGGCATGGGGGTCGCCGCCTTGAGTTCGATCGATGAATGGCGCGTAAAGAAGGGCTCGGCCCCTCCCCTGGCAGCCATACTCTTCAACCTTGGCGGACGGAAGGTCACCGATCATGGCATCGCAGACGAGATCAGGCACATTTCCTCCGAGTTCAAATCAATTCCTGTGGTCATCCTGGCCGACACCGAAGACCTTGTACAGATACTGACCGCTCTCGAATGCGGTGCACGCGGCTACATTCCGACCTCGGTCGGAATCGATGTCTGCGTCGAGGCTATAAACCTTGCGGCAGCGGGAGGCATCTTCGTCCCGGCGAGCAGTGTCCTTTCCATGCGGCACCTGATGGATTCGGGCAGCCGCGACAGACAGCCTTTGACAGGCATTTTCACACTCAGGCAGGCCGAGGTTGCCCAAGCGCTCCGGCGCGGCAAGGCGAACAAGATTATCGCCTACGAACTGAACCTGCGCGAAAGCACCGTGAAGGTCCACATCCGAAATATCATGAAGAAGCTGAAGGCGACCAACCGCACGGAGGTCGCCTACAAGGTCAACGATCTCCTCGCCGAGGGAACTCTGGCGGAAGAGTGGACCAGGCATAACACTGCCCGCCTTGGGTGAATTCCGCGGGCTGTGTTCGAGGTCTTCGGCACGATCGGCAGTATTGCCTAGCTGCCTGTGCGGGTTAATTGCTACCGCGGAATCGGCCGCTCAATCTGCGATCTAAGCAGGCTCGGGGAAGGTGTGTCTGCCTACCCATCCTATGGCCTCCTCGATCGTATCGAAATTCTTGTGCTCCCGCTCAGCAGCCCGAACCCCGTCTCGAGGAACCATTTGCCTTTTTCGTGGAGTAGGCTTCCTCGTCGATCTGGGTGAGGACCGCCACCAGTTGGTCACGTTTCCTATTCGGGATCTCGTATTCGAGCATCAGGTGATCGCGAAAGACGTTCTGGGTCGGTTGGTTGACCTCCCGTTGGTCCTCGGGATCAACCCGTGATCTGCATCCGTCGGCCACTGCTTATCGATCGGCTATGGGTGGGGAAGTAGCTGTCTTCGAAATCAGCGGGTTCGAATGTGGACGAGTTTAATCGGAAGGGCCTCGGCCGAAGCCCGTGCCGCTTATCCAACGCTACCGCTAGGCTTTGGCAAGTGACCGCACAAGCCCGAATGACGATATGTCAGGACGGGAAAGCGGGTCTATCGGATGATGATTATTAGTGGTACCCCTTTTGTGCTTCAAGTAGATCTTGCGGATGGTGAGACTGCTGAGTTGCCATCTTTTCGTTCCCCGACGAGCCATTGCCAGAGGGGGGCGTAAGCATACCATGGTTCATCGCCCAAACTGCAGCCTGTGTCCGGTTGCGGACCCGAATCTTTCGAAGGATGGCCTTGACGTGTACCTTCACTGTAGCTTCGGCGATGTTAATCTCGCGCGCGATGGCTTTGTTAGATTCCCCTTCGATCAAGCGCCATAAAATACATCTTTCCCGATTTGACAAAATTACTAGTTCTCGATCCCCATTCTCCACTTTAACAGCCACGTGTGTTAACTCGTCAGTTACCGTGTCATGTTTCAGACCATGCCTTACATCTTGAAGAAACGCCGAAGTTTCTGCAGGTAACACCATCTGCCCTAGCATAACCAATTCGAGAGCTTTGACGAAAGTGTCGTAAGCAGCAGCTTTTGTCAAATACCCGTCAGCCCCCGCACGAAGAGCTGAAACTATATCGGTCGTTCGACAGTAATCGGCTAGCGCAACGACATGGCAGGTCGGGTAAATCGCTTTAAAGTCTGCAATTTGTGCGAATTCAGCATCCGCATCAATACCGCCGACATCTATGATGAGCAAGATGGGTCGGTGCTGGGGTAGCGGCTTCTGCAGAAGATCGTGAACACAAGCCGCAGAGAAAAGAATACGAAAATTTGCTGCATCCAGGATTCGACTAAGGCCTTCTCGGAGTAACTCGCTCGGCCCGACAAGCACTGTGATAAAAGATTGCCTTGTCATCATGGCCTTCTCGCTCTGCGCGATTAAGATACACGCATCGATTAGGGCGCTCCACGCACCACCGCACAGTTTCTTTTTTTACCTTACGCTTGGAAGGCCCTACCCCAAAATACCCTCTTAAGGCGTAGGGCAGCATCGTCGAGGCCTATCCGGATTCTCAAGCCTACGGCCTTTTGGGGAAGGCACGAGCCCGGCTTTCAGCCGCTCCGGAATGATCGTGTTTGCAACTAGGAGCCGTAAATGGTGATCGGCTCGTTCTTCCATGACCTGGATGATGAAGTTGGAAACGGCCCAGCCATCCTGCGAATGCATGTCGGGGCCGCAGGCGGTTCGAGACGCTGCGTCGGTAAACCAAGAGTTCCTCTTCGTTGCGTTCGATCGCTTTTGTCCCGTTTTGCCATCAAAGAAGTTCTCCTGCAGCGCAGCAACCTGGCTAATTGGACGAGCCCTCCCAAGACCGCGCTTTATCCGGAAGGAGTGCCCACAAAGGGATAGTTGTGCCGCTGGCGGCGAAGGCTCACGATAAGGCAGAGCCTTGCCCGTCGAACCTCGACCAGTTCGGGACGGGGCGGGATGGCCGCCCTTGAAATGAAAGCCATATGCCATGGCCATGGATACAGAATACAATTCCGAGCCCATCCCATTCCCGTCACAGGCGGCCCCCCGCAGGGGAATAAAGGCCGTCCTGCTTGTCTTCGGGCTGTGCGGGGTCGCCGCCCTGGGAGGGGCCGCGATCAGAAACGGGGGGGCCATGGAAGCTTCCAGAGCCGTGGCACAAAAGGTCGAGGATGCTTCCGGCGCCGTGGTGCAGAAGGTCGAGCATGTCTCCGGAGCCGTGGTGGAGAAGGTCGAGGATGTCTCCGGCGCCGTGATGCAAAAGGTCGGGGATGCTTCCGGCGCCGTGGTGCAGAAGGTCGAGGATGCCTCCGGAGCAGTGGTGCAAAAAGTCGAAGATGTCTCCGAAGCCGTAGTGCAGAAGGTGTCTGCTGCTATCTATGGCTGGAGCTGGCAAGAACATCCGGTCCAAGCCACGGCCGAACCCTCCCGCGCGATCGTGTCGAGACCGGATGCGTCGACTATGGCGTCGGTCGAACGGAGCGCCGTCCCTGCCCTCCCCACCAGTGCCGAGCGCCCCAAAACCCTCGCCAAGGCGCCAGACGTGCCAACCGGAGCCCTCTTCGGCGTCGGCGATCGCCTCAAGGCCGTGTTCTACGAGCGCGTCGACGTCGAGGAAGACAAGTGGGGGGGCGCGTCCTCGGCCTTGCACGGCATCCTCCAGCGTCCGGAACTGAGCGGCGAATATATTGTCCAAGAGGACGGCACGATTTCAGTGCCCTTGCTTGGCTCCATTCCGGTCGCCAACCGGTCGACGCAACAGGTACAGGCCGACTTGGCGGAAACCTTCAATCAACTGCTGGGCCGCAAAGGACTAGTCAACATCCTGCCGCTGGAGCGCCCGCCCATTTACGTGCTGGGCCCGGTCAAGAATCCAGGCTCGTTCAAGTACGCGGCCGGCATGACGATCCTGCACGCGATCGCGCTGGCCGGCGGACTCGACCGGGCCGAGAGCGAGCCGTGGCAGAAGATCGAAGCCGTGCGTGAGACCCAGAAGCGGACCGGGGCGATCGATACCATGTTGAAGTTGCTCGCGCGCGCGGCGGTGCTGAAGGCCGAGCGCGACGGCACGGCGCCCAAGATCCCGCGCCAGTTGCTGGAGCTGGCCGGCGCGACCGAAGCTGCCAACCTCGTGAACGAGCAGAGCGACCGGCGCAAGGCCGTCGCCACGGCCCGCAAGGATCGCGAGCGCGCGACCATGCGTGCGCTGGAGGCGGCCAAGCAGGATGTTGCCGCTTATGCGCGCATGGAGTCGTTCGACGAACTCATCAAGCTGCGCCAGGAGCGCGTCAACAGCATGCGCACGCTCGTGGACCGCAAAGTTCTCAGCATGACGGTGATGGATCAGATCCAGAGTGAGTTGTCCGACGCGCAACAGCGTCGGCAGGACGCCCGCAACCAATACGCGAGCGCCAAGCAGCGCCTCGCTTGGCTAGAGTCTGAGGTGTTGCGGACCCGGGCCGACCTCAGGAACGATCTGGAGGTCGAGATCGAGACCACGGAGAGCCAGATCGCGGCCAATGTGCGCGAGTTGAACGCCAGCGAAGGCGTCCTGTACATGTTGCCGGTGACCCGCGCGCAGTTTGCGAAGGACGCAAACAGCGCAACTTATCAAATCGTGCGGCAATCGGCAGCCGGGCCGGTCAGCATCGAGTCCGATGGGATGACCCTGTTGCAGCCAGGCGACCTCGTCAACATCAGCGTGGGCGCTAGCGAGCCAAGAGAGCCGGCCGGTTCGCCGGTCCCGACCTTGCCGCTGACCGGCGAGAGCTTGCCGGCCGCGCGCAGACCTAGCGATGGTCTTGGAACGTCGCTTCTCGAGAATGGCATTCAACAGTAGCGCTGCTATCCCCGGGAGACCCGGCATGAAGACCAGCTCAGCCTGCTCCTCAACGAACTGCGCTTGCCGCCATCAAGCGAAGTTGTGGGATCGAGATCCCCATCATATCGAGACCAATCCAGCCCATCCGACGAATACGCCATAAAAGCGTTGTATCGGACGCCAGTGATCGGTTGTAAAATGCTTCACCAAGCGACCATTCATCACAGGCAACTTTGACGGGATCACTGTAGTATGTCTGAATTTTCTCGATCCCCATTCCGGGCGTGGCTAACCATGTCGGAATATGATGGCATAACCGATCAACGTCGGTTAGCACTTTATTGAGACCGGTACCCGCCGCCGGATCGCTGGTAGCAAAACTGTCACCAGCCAATACCAGACCAGGTTGCTGTTCATGATTCTGCGCGGCGTAAAGATCAACGGGTCGAATCTGAATATCGCTTGACACGACAGCATCACCAAGGAGACGCTTCAATCGGGGCATTACCGAATACAATGCAGATAACGGCGATGTGCGCACTTCCTGACACCACGGATGGCGCATATCACCATGGTAGACGAACACATTGGCGCGCATTCTTGAACCAATCGGAAACAGGCTCACATAACCCATAGGCCCTGGCTTTTCCGCAGAATACGTTAAAGCTTGAAATTTGAAACCAGCTTTAGAGGTGAGATCAAAACCAACACTGATCGAGTGGCATTTGCTGATCTCGGATCGCGTGATCGCACCCCGGACGACATTGTTTAAGCCGGTCGCCACCACAATCAATCGGGTCGACCATGTGTCACCATTTGACAGGGTAATTTGCTGCCGGTCGGAACTCGTCGTTATTTTGGTCACTTTAGCGCAGATGAATTGGACACTATCAGGAATCTGGCGGCGAATAACATTTACCAAATCCTCATAAGCCACCCCATATTCGCAGGGCTCGCCGTGTTTCCCTTGCTTTTTACCAATGACATAACCGCGACGGGCCACCCATATCTCAGTCATCGGTGTCGCAGCCGCCAATACGGCATCCACCAGCCCGGTTTTTTTGAGCAAGTCGACTTGATCGCCATCGAGTTTTTCGCAGCGAAACTCCACCGGATAGACTTGATGGATATCAACAAGGATGGTCGAAATCCCCATCCGGCCAAGCATCGCAGCGGCTAACGAGCCGGCGGTACCACCCCCGA
Organism: Mesorhizobium wenxiniae; assembly: GCF_002284535.1. Taxonomy (GTDB): domain Bacteria; phylum Pseudomonadota; class Alphaproteobacteria; order Rhizobiales; family Rhizobiaceae; genus Mesorhizobium; species Mesorhizobium wenxiniae. The sequence goes on from NZ_NPKH01000039.1 coordinate 10,587, forward strand.
GGACCGCTACATCAATATTATTCAATTCCCGCTCCTTCGCCCACCACTTCATTGACAACACGATCATGACAGCGAACCAAACGGTATCGAAGAAAATTCAAGACCCCGTCTTTTGCTGCAAAACCAAACCATGGGCGCTTGTTCATCACGCGACCAAACCGCGCAATCCACAGTTCGGTGAACAGCGTTGACGCGGCAACAATCCCCTCCATCATCCGGCCAGTCTCGCGAAGCAACCTGAACTGCTTCTCCTCAATCTTCTCGCAGCGAAAATCCTCCGGATAGGGATGATGCGCGTCGATCAGGGCGACCGAGAATCCAGCTCGCCCGAGCGTCGCGGCGGCGATGGAGCCCCCCAGGCCGCCGCCGACAGTCCCAATATCTACGCCATACATCATAGTCTCCCGCAAAGTAATCGCATTATACTATACTTTTTAGAGAAGCTCGATGATTGTACCCCGCTCCAAGATCAAAAACTCGTGAACGGTCGGTCAGATAAACATGCGACGCAAGGATCGTCTTGTCTTACGAAGAACCTGCCGCAGCGGCGGCTTTAACAACGTCGTTTGATTATACCATCTATCCACATAATGAATCGCCATTCGCGCCGCAATTACAATACGACCGCGCAACGTTCTGCTATCAAAATGGAAAAACAAGGGCAAGTTGATATCCGACCATGCAAGCTTATATGGTTCGTCGCCGATCGTAAAATCGAATTTCTGCATCTTCTGGCCAATGGCATATTGCAACATTTCCTGAATATGCTGACGCCCGGGACTGTATTTGGCGAACTCGTCCTCATAACTCGACATCACCAGTGAATAACTGGAGTTGAACCGGAGACCGAGACCCGTCGCCACCGGAACCCCAGCCACATCCAGCCGCGTGACATGGATAACCCCGCACAAGCGAGGATTGGCGACAATCGCCAAGTAAAATTCGCGAAAACCCGGACGTGCGAACATATCATGAACACCCATTCGGGCATAGCTGCTCCGTTTTTGTTCGATCAGCTTTGCAATGGTCCACTCGATCTCGGCCTGCTCTTGCACGTCTACAAAGCGAATCGCCCCGCCACCTTGCTTGGCGAGGTTTTTGGCCTTGCGCCGGTGGGTATGCAGCGTCGAATTCGAAAACTTTGACGCATAAAACCGATCCCAGTTCGCTTCCGGGAGGGTTGCGACATGTCCCCCGCAATTAGCCAGCAAGACTGGAAAGTCGAGAAAGGGATTAGGTTGAGAGCCGACAACACTGGGCATATTGTAAAATTCAACAGCGTCGAAACGAAGTTGAGGATAGTCTTGAATCGTCCGAATTATGTCTTTCCACAGGCGGCCGAATTGCCCAGGTTTCACGTGATCGCTAAAATTTGTCGCCAGGATGGGCGAATTATAATCGCACAATTCCGATCCAAACCAGACCAGCCGGCGGATCAGACCATGGCGTTCGATCGCCAATGGCAGAATAAAAACCGCCACGCCGGTATCGTCGAGACCCAGCACGATCACCGGAATCAGTTTCTCTTTGGAGCCGATGTGGCGATACCATTCCATCTGCCAATCAAACAATTGGAATACAGTACAATCCGCATGCTGCTCTAATGTTCTCCACTGAGCTTCCACCGCTTCCATATCGGTGAAAATTTGCAGAGCAATATTCGCCGTCGTCATTGGGTGTTCCAATGTAACAAAGGTTTTAGCCGGTCCTGCTGCTAGAGAATGTTCTGCTTGAAATCCCAAACCCAGCGCCATGATCGATGTCTCCTCAAGTCTGGAGCGGCGACTCGGTCGGTCGCTCGTGCTGCGCGGGGCCGGCGGCAGAATCCAGTTTCACCGCGAAGGCCAAAATCAGGGCGGCACATGCACCCTCGATGCTGACGGCGAGCGTCCAGCCTAGGACCAGGCCTTGAAGTCCACCAAGCTTCGCCCCCGCGACCACGAAGCACAGCTCCAGCAATCCGCCAAGCGCGAACCAGCGAGATGCCTTGCGCATCCTGTCGCCCAACCGCGCCAGCGTACAGGCATGAAATTTGAGCGTTGATCCCAACAGGCTGAAGCCGAGGAAGCGCAGGCTCGAACCGGCGATCTCAGGATACGCTGGATTGAAGACCGCAAGGATCTGCTGCGAATAGGTGAAGATTATGACGGCGCAGACCAGCGAGAAGAGCAATGACGCCGTCACCGATACAAGGACATCGTGTCTGGATTGTTTCGGGCATGCCCTGATCACGGGGAACAGGACCGTGGCCATGGCTGCGGGAATCAATGACGCCATAGAGACCAGCATCCACAACGCCACGAAGGCGGCATTTGTGGTGGGCGACAGGAGAACCAGCACAAGGTAGGGCATGATGACGCTCGGGGCCTGCAAGGCCACATCGAGCGCGTAATGGTCGACCACCTTGCGTCGGAGAATATGGAGCAGCTGAAAATCGGGGGCCCCAACAAGACGACGCGCGCCGCCCCGGGTCAAGAGATCGACGCCGACAAAGGACGCCAGCAGGCCGGCCACCCAGGTCAGAAGAAGCGCGGCACTGGACGTGTGGCCGGCGGCCGCAGCGCAGGCGATCAGCAGCAGCTTGAATGTGGAGAACAGCACTTGCCGGATCATCCTGCCGGTGCTGCGCAGGTTGCCGACGAAGGCCTGGTCGACCATCATGGCGAGAACCGTCAGGCCGCAGCCGAGGACGAATGCAACTCGTTGGAGCCAGCCGCCGATCGACTCGGTCGAGCTGTTGAGGTACGCATCTCCGAAGACAAACACCACGGCCAGGCCGACCCCCAGCACCACCCCGATGGACGCTGCAGCGCCCACGAGGCCGCGGTCCCTGCCTGGATGCCGTACGATTTCACCCATCAGCAGGGTCCCGAGCCCGCCCTCCCCCAGCAGGCCGACGAACGCCATTACGGACAGGAGGGCGGCGGCCTTGCCGATCACTTCCGGCGGAAACAGCCGCGCCGCGAGCCACCAATAGACAAACCCGAGACCGGCCGCTGCAATCGTTCCGATCGCCAGAGCGCTGGAATTCAGCACGAGCGCGGCGCTCTTTCGAAGCTCTCGTCGGGCGCGAATAATGGCCGTCCTGACGAGGTCTACCGGCAAGATGGCTCTCCCGAACCTTGCTGCGCCGGCACCGCTGCCCTGCTGGCGGCTGGCCGCAGGACGTCCCGGTAGACCTGCTCGATCCGGGTCACGACCGCTCCGGCCTTGAGGCGGCCGACCCTGGCGAGGCTTGTCGCCTCCAGGCGGGCGAGCAAGGCGCGGTTCTCCAGAAGTGTCTGCATTGCGTGGGAAAGGGCGTGCGCATCACCCGGCGGCACGAGAAGCCCAGTTTCGCCATGATCGACTAGATCCGGCATGCCGCCGACGCCGGTTGCAACGACCGCCTTGCCGGACGCCATCGCTTCCATGATGACCGTCGCGCAGGCTTCGGGCCCGACCGACGGCAGTACGCCGTACAGTGAGCGCCGCCAAGCATGCATGATGGCGGAATGCGGCCATGTGCTGAAGACGCGGACGTTCGGCGGAAACTCTGTTGGCGTATCGGCGACTCGGCGCCCGATCAGGACCAGTTGCGGCGCCCGCTCCAGGCCGGCATAGGCTTGCAGGAGAACGTCAATGCCCTTGAGGCGCATCATGTCACCGACGAACAGGATGAATTCATCCCGGGGTAGCTCCCGCAGGCAGGGATTTTCCGGGCCAAGCACCCCGACATCGTCGGGCACGAAGTTGGGGATGACCTCGTAGGGGGCGCTGCCTTCGGTCAGTCCGGTGTGACGCGCCACCGCGTGGCTCACCGCGATGAAGCGGTCCACCGCGCGCCGAGCGGCGAAGCTCGACGCCCAGTTGCCCAAGGTGGTCGCGGCTGCCTTCACCGCCCCGTAATGCCTTGTAGCGCAGGGCAGGCACTTGGCCGGCGCTGGGCCACTGCAGAGATGGGTGCCCAAGTGCATGAAGTTCTTCTTGGCGCAGACAAGACCGTAATCGTGGAGCGTAACCACGAGGCGTGCCCCACTCAGACCTTTGAGCGGCAGGAAGGACGCGTAGATCCAGTTGTGGGCGTGGACGATGTCCGGCTCCTCCCGGGCGACCAGCCGCTTCAGGGCAAGCACCAGTTCGGGATCCGGAAAGGGCGGTGCATGGCGGCGCTCGGGATCGCTGTGGAGGCCCGACAGACGCTGGAGCGTGCCGCGCAGGCGATGCACGCGGACCGCGCCGTCCAGCTCGGTTTCGGGCGATCCGGGATGCATCAAGGTCCCGACGCTGACATGATGGCCCCGCTGCGCCAGCGCCGCGCCGAGATTGCGGACATGCCGCTCCTCTCCCCCGATCACCGGAGGATAGAACTGCGATAGCAGCAGGATGCGCATAGTCCAACCTCGTTTCAGATGCGCGGCACCAGCGTCGAAACGCTGCGGTAGAGTCGGTTGTCTTCCGGCCGATAGAGCCGGGCATCCGCCTTCTGCGGGGTGGCCAAAACGGGCACCGGGATCTCCCGCGCCCAGCTCTCGCCCGGTGCGATGGTGAGCGATCGGAAGATGGCGAACGGTTGCCCGTCGAGGGTGATTTCCAGGTCCAACAGCTGAGGTTGAGTCTCGGCGCTCCTGATGCCGACGGTGATCCGGCCTGACTCGCCACTGGCCGACGGCAACAACCAGAACGCGGTGTATTTGAATTCCCGGTAGGCCGCTTCGTCCCGGACGGCCAGCGCATAGGCTCCGGTCGCCACAAGCAGCGCTAGCATGAACGCGGCCCCCTGCCAGAGCCGGACCCGCGCCGGAGCCGGCCAGGCTGGCAGATCGGGAGTGTCGCGGCGGCAGGCGGCCACCGGTGCCGCGGCTGCCGTCACGCCCCAGAACCACAGCGCCCAGCCGAGCGGCGTAAGCGAGCCCGCGGCGTTCAGGGCAAAGCCCCCGGCGATGCCGGCGGCGAGGCTTGCGCCGACCGCGTAGACGAAGTGTTGCAACGCGGAGCCGGTCCTCACGCCAATGGCCCGCAGCACCGTGTGGCCCGAGACGAGGAACACCATGGGCGCGCCCAGGGCAGTACGGATGAGCAAACTGTCGCTGACCGCAACAGCCGCCACCGCGGCCCCCGCCCACAGGCACGCGGCCAGAAGGTCCAGCTTCCTACAAATTCTCATGCAATCCCCTCACGTCATAGATGACGATCCAGCCGTTGTCGTAGATGCGGGTGATGCCCTTGATGTCATTGAACTTGAGCAGCTCTGCGCCCGAGAGCGGCGTTCCCCGCCGTTGCCACGGCTCGAAGTAGAAGCCGAGCACCGGCGGGGCAGTGGACAGGCGCAGGTCCACCAGCAGGAAATCGATATCGCTTCTCACCAAGGCCCAAAACTCGTCAGGCCCCAAGGTCTCGTTCTCGAACACCCGCGAGGGAGCCACGCCTTCGACGATCTTTACTCTCACGTCCTGCCGCCCGTAGCTTGCGAGCAGCAGGCGATTTATGCGGTCGGATGTGAAGCGGTTGCCGGCCCCGAGCCATGCTTTGGTCCACAGCGCCGTTTCGATCCCCATGGATTCGATCGATTGCTGGTCGGCCGCCACCCTGTAGCGTCCACGTAACGGTTCGAGCGCAGCGCTCGTGACGCCGCCCAGGACGATGACCGCCAGAGCAACGGCCGGTGCGATGCGGCGCCACCCGCGTCGCGTGCGGCCCTCCCAAAAGTGGACGACGCTCACCCCGACGACCAGCCCGACGCCGATGAACACGAACGTTCCCATGCGGTTGCCGATTTCCCATCCGCCGATGGTCAGCCGGAAAGCCACCGAGATCGGGAAGCCGAAGGCCAGCAGGCTGAGAAAAACGAGGCGGCTGTCGCGCCAGCGCCTCCCGAGAACATCCTGAAGCGGACGCCAACCCGTCCGCGCGTCGCTCGGCGCCGCCATGGCCAGCGACCGAAAGAATCCTGTCGCCAGCCCAAGTGCCAACAGCAGGATTGCGAGCAGCGTGGTCAGCCGCATGGCGAGGGGCTGCGGTGGCGCGCCGAGCTGGTCCGAGTTTGGGGCGCCCGTGATCTTTCCGAGCAATGTCTTGAAGCCAGTTTCGACGATGGGTCCGAGATAACCTGCGAGATGGTTGCCCCGCGCCTCCATCCACAGGATTGGCAGGGCGATTGCCAGCGTCCCCGTGAAGCCCACTGCGATCCTCGCTTCGCTCCGCATGGAGGCGTCCCGGCGCAAAGCCTCGAGGATTGCCACCGCTCCGAGGTAGATGGCGGCGTAGAAAGCCGCGAGGTGATGCGTGACCGAAAGGCTCATCAACAGCAGGGCGATCAGCCCAAGCGCCTTCAGCCGCTCTCGCCCAACGAGATCCTTGGATGCTGCCTCGACGGCGAAGATCAGCACGCACAGCACGATGCCGAGACTCTCGTATGAGAACATCGACTCGAACAGGACGAAGGTTGAGCAGCCCATATAGGCCAGACAGCCGATGGCCGCGATTCGCGGCGATCCGGTGATGCTTTCGAAGAACAGAAACAGGGCACCGATGAACGTGCCCTTGAGGACGGCCAACAATAGCGTCCCCGCCACAAACAACGGCAATCCCGTCAGATTGACGATCGCCGTCGAAACGATTTCCAGGGCGGGATACGTTGGCCCGATCGGGAGAAGCGGGTTCGACAGAAATAGCCGCCGTGCCGTCATAAGATCGTCGGCTGCGATCCAGTGCAAGAACTCGTCGTGGCCGATGAAGCTCGTCGGGGAATAGACTACCTTGCAGTAGAAAAGGGCTTCGGCAAGCAGGAACAGGAGGAAGACGCGCTCGCCCCTGGCTGTTGTCGGCCAAGCTATGCGAAGGCTGGTCGGAGCGACCAGGAGAACGATACCGGGCCAGAAGAGCAGCGGCGCCACCTCATAGCCCCGGCGCCCGGCGGCGTGCCCGGCCACGACCAGGAGCAGAGCCGTAGCGACCGTCAGGCACAAAACCGCGATCCATCCGGAGTTGGCCCGTTGCGGCGGCGTATCGGCGCTGCCCCCGCGAAGGTCGGGACCGATAACGGCCGAGACGAACCTTATCCCGGCCTGGAGCGGGTTGATCCTGGTTCCCGGGGTGAAATGAGCCGGCATCATCAGCATCATGCCCTCGTCGCAGGAGGCCACGATGTCACGCCGCCGGAGGGCAAGCGGACCGTGGATCGGCTGCTCAGGACCTCACAGTAGACGTCGTTCAGCGCTTGAGCGCAGGCATCCCAGTCCGGCAGCGCCAAATCCGGGACCTCCCGATGGGCCCTCAGCTCCTCGGCCATGGCGGCGGCCAGCTCTTTCGGACCGGCGTCGGGCGGAATCGCCCTGCATAGGCCATTGGCGGCCAGCTCCCGCAGCCCGGACGTGTCGCTGACAAGGACCGGACGGCGCAGCGACAGGGCTTCCATGACGGCAACCGGATGGGCTTCGTAGTCGCTGAACAGCACGAACAGTGCGGCGCTCGCCAGAAGGTCTGCCATTTTCTGCCGCTCGGATCCGGGGATAGCTTCGATAGTGACCCGCTTCTCGAGGCCGAGCGTCGCGACGAGGCGCCGCAACTCTCCCTCGTACGGACCTGTTCCGACGATGTGCAGTCGCACGTCCGGTACCCTGTGGATCAGTTCGGGCAAGGCCCCAATCACCCGGTGATGGCCCTTATAGCGCTCCAGCCTGCCGCCCGAGACGATTAGGTGTGGATCGACCTTGATGCCGGGGCTCCCGGCTGGCATCGCGGCGCCGTTCGGGATAACGACAAACCGTTCCCGCGGCACGCCCATCCTCTCGCTGAAGAAGTCGGCTTCGAATTCGGAGACGCCTATCATCCGTGCGGCCCGGGCCACCAGCGGCCGAAGCAGCGCGTGCTGTGTGCCGCGCACGGCGTTGCGCAGCCGGGAGGAATGCCCGCCGCTGTGGAAGGTCAGGATGAACGGCAGGTCCCCTCGGACGGCCGCGAGCAGCCCGATCGGCGCCACGAAGGTGTTGTAACCTTGGAAATGGATCAGATCCCAAGCCCCGCGTCGGATCGCGGTATAAATGCCGGGCGCAACATAGAGGTCCAGCTCCCTCGGCCAGGCCGGCACGCGCCGCACGCGCATGCCGCGCATCTCCTCCTCAACCTGCAACTCCCCCGAGGGATCGGTGGTGAGCACGTCGACCGAGTGGCCACGCGCCACCAAGCGGGCACCGACTTCCTGGATGTGAGTTTCGATGCCGCCTATGAGAGGATAGCAGCGGGCGGCAACCATCAGGATTCGCATCGGGTTTGTCCACCGCCATCACAGGCCGTCGCGCTCCGCCTGTGCTGTGGGTGCACCCTCTCGCGCAGGATGGTTTTGAGGACGCGCCAGCCGTCCGGGAGGGCGCGCAGATGGCTCACACCGCTGATGCGCGGAGCCTCGAAACTTGCCACCTCGACGATATTGAGGTGGTTCTTCAAGGCTCGCACGTTGATGAGGGTCTCGATCTCGAACCCGTCGCAATCGCAGTTTAGCGTGGCGACGTGCTTGCTCCAGAAGGCTATGTATCCGTAGCATAGATCGGAGAACCAACCGCCATAGAGCAGCCGCACGAACAGGGTCAGCCCCCTGTTGCCCAACATCCGGAACAGCGACATGTCACCGGTGCCGGCGCCCTGGATAAAGCGTGAACCCTTAACGAGATCCGCGCCGGCCATCAGCGCACTGACAAAAACGATCGCCTCCTCCGGGACCATGGAGCCATCGGCGTCCAGCATGACGATGATGTCGCCTGTGGCGGCCAGGAATCCCGCTTGCAGTGCAGCGCCCTTGCCCCGACGGGGCTCCATGACAACCTTCACGTCCTCGCGCAGGCGACGCGCGACCGCGACCGTATCGTCAGTCGAATGACCATCCACAATAATGATCTCATGCGCCCAGTTGGGGATGCGCGGCAGAAGCCAAGGGAGGTTCTCGGCTTCATTGAGCGTCGGGACGACGAAGCTGACTCGGGGCAGAGTCAGCGATCGCCGCAGCGCGAAATTAATCAGGTCAGGCGGCGATGTGGCACCGACGGGGGCGAGAATGCTGGAGAGCCCGGCGTTCATGGCAGCGCTTCGAGGTCGTAGCATGGGACCCATCCGGCGGGCATATTGTGCTTCCATGACCCCATGAGCTCCCCGAAAATCCGGTGCTCCACATCGCGCGCGCGCAAATGCGCCGCCAGCGACAATCCGCAGCGACCAGCTCCAATGACCGCCACATCCACGGATGTGCTTGATCCAACCATATGCGGACTCCCGGCCATATAATGAAAGGAGATGAAATGAAAGAAGATCGGTACTATTGTTCCCCCATAATCTTAGGTTGTTATACGACGATTACTGATTCAGGTCTGAAATGGAAGGACGATAGAGTGTTAGGAAGAGACAATAGATGATTAGCCCTTTTGGGGTATCCCTTCAGGTTATTTCCAGTCCATACCACCTGCGCGGATAGCACGGCAGCGCCACCCGATCATCTTCAGCAGCTGTGCTGGCAGCGTTGCCAAACCCGATTAGACCTCTGGGCCACCTTCAACGCCAGCGAGGACATCCATCGACCCGCGGCCGGCACTAGCTCACAAGCGACAATTTCTACTGAGCGAGCCGTGCGGAAGGCAGCGAAGGTCGTCGGCGCGAAGAAATGAACGTCCATCGCAACGCTGACATTGCCACTGGCCAGAAGCTGCGATGTGGAGGTGGGGCTCGCTCCTTCACTCGGCCGTGATATCCCAGCTTATTCTGTGCCCGAGAAAGGTCGGGCGCGCCACGGCCCTTCGCAGGCGGGGTATCTTGCGCTCGACCACCTGGGCTACGGGTGGGCTGACCCGGACGAGACCGGCCAAGAGAGGGACTGCCCACGCGGTCCCGAGACCCCACGCGGTCCCGAAACCGGCGCGTCAGGTACCAGCAAACGATAGGCGGTCGTGACCTCTCGCAAACCCCGGATATGCCCGAACAGGTCGATCACCTCCAAGCCAGACCGGCGGTTGTAGGTGTGACACCCCAACGCTCCGGACCAAATGCGACCGACCGGGGTCTGGGCAAACTCCGACGCCCCCAGCGCATCGATCTGGCAGAACGTCACCGCGCCGCCATAAACGCGCGCGCAGTCTTGGACCGGGCGTAGCGTGCGTCCGCCGTGTCGGATAACGGCGCCTGCGGGGCGGCTGAGCCTGGCATCGATCAGGACGGGGTTGGCGGTATGGGGCGTCCAAGATCCGGTCAGGCTCTCGGCTCGGTAGAGGCTGAGGACATCCCAGGACGTGGACCTCCACAGCCTTGGGCTGACGAAAAACCAAAAGCCGCCCGCATGCCAGAGCGGCGTGGTATCGTAGCCCTCAATGCCTTCCATGAGGCAGGCCTCCCGCGTCCACCGGTAAGGGAATTCCACTGCCCGGTAGAGGCTGACATTTCTGGCCGCCCCCGATTCGGGGATCATCCAGATCTGCCCATCCTGCTCGAACACGAACGGGTACGAGAGGTGATGCGGTTCCTCCACGACGATCCGGGATGCGCCGGCTGTCCCGTCCCGGTTCACCGTCACGACCGCAATGCACCCCCGGTTCTTCGAGTAGAGGTACTGTTCGACAAAAATGAAATCCTGCCCCTGGTGCCGGAACGGGAATGGGTCGGCAAGGTAGCTGTCGGCATTTCCGGTGAGCACCCGGAATGCTGCTTCGCCTTTGTCGAGCAGGCCCGCCGATTCATCGAAGCGCCAGCCAATCCCCCACATCCTGCCGCCCCTCGCCAGGACGTCCAAAAGCCCGATCGCCTTCGATGCAACCGTGCCGGTCGCTCTTACAAGCGCCGAAAGCGCGCCAAACGAAGGCACTGCCATCCGTGGACCGGGGATATCGGACGCAGCTGAACCGGTTTCCTCGCACAGGGCTTTGAGGATCAGCGGCACAGCACAGGAAAGGGCGCTGTCGAGCCTCGCTGCCAACACTTCACGGTCTCTACTGGCCGGACGCGCCGTCCACGGCTGCAACGGCCGCGCCGTGTCATGCAGGTCGACGAGTAGATCCTGACGATTCAACCAGGCTGCCACGATTCCGATCTCGCCGGGTGCGCCGTTGAAAACCGGGGTGAGCACGCGCCGCGCCGCCGGCAGCGATTCCGCCCCGCTCAGATCGATCACCACATCCACTTGGTCGGCCTGAGGCGGCGGCAGGCACCGCAGCGCCGCCTCGACGGGGTCGATGGCGCCGTTCCCACGAAAGCCATAGACCAGTCGTTCGAGTTCGAGCAGCAGACGGCAGATTAACGGCAGCGGGCGGCTACCGGCCGCCAAAGCGCAGGAGACTTCGTTGCCGGGCACCTCAGCGAGCGCTTCTGCCAGCCAGAGGTGCCACCGCAGTAGCCGGGACGGATCGAGACTCAGGCAAATGCGCATTGTTGTTCTCACGGCGATTTCAAATGGCGCCAGCTCACAGCTTTGACGAGAACCACCTCAGGCGATCCGCCTACACTGGACTGCGCCGCGGGCCGGCGAGCCAAAGGCGGCAGATAGAAAGCCGCAACGCGAGGATGGTTCCCACCTACTGTGGTTGCGGGGACACGCCATGTGGGGGAGCCGAACACTTGATTGAGAGATGCCTGACAGCACGGTCCATACTCGAGCGGCTGGAAGCGGCCAAGCACCACTATGCCCGAACGACGCCGGGCTGTGCGAGGTCAGAGGAGGTAATCCTTCGGGGTTCTTGTGCTGTGCCTCCGGCAAGGGTCATGTGGAGGGATGATTATCGAATGGCAACGGGCGAAATACGGACTGCGCAGGGCGTGGTTGTGTGCGCTTGTGTTCGCGTTCGTATCCGTTCCGGCAATCGCGAGCGCCGCGGATGATCCGTCGGCAACGTCCTTCATCGAGACTTCCGGAACGAACTTCACCTTGGACGGCAGGCCGTTCTTCGTGACCGGCGTAAACAACCACTATCTGACCTACGGGTCGCCGGATGAGGTCACCCGAGTTCTCGACGACGCGGTGGCGATGGGCGCCAATGTGGTCCGCACCTTCCTCCAGCCGGTGATCGGGTCGCTCGACGGAAGCAAGCCTACGATCTGGGATTGGCGGCTTGAAGGCGAAGCCAGCAATCTCGCGGTCAAGGGCACGTACCTGCTCTACTGGGACCCGAGCCAAAACAGGATGGCGATCAATGACGGCGCCAACGGCATGCAGAAGGTTGATTTCCTCATCGCCGAGGCCGGCAAGCGACGCCTGAGGCTGATCATCGCCGTCCTGGATTTCTGGGCCTTCACAGGCGGCGCCCAGCAGATGCGGGCCTGGTATGGGAGCCGGGACGCCCCAGGCGTGCAGAGCCAGTACAACACCGACCTCAGCAAAGAGAAGTCGGAGTTTTTCTTCCAGGATCCGCGCACGAAGCGCGACTACAGGACCTGGGTCAGCCACGTCGTGCAGCGAGTCAACCCGCTCACCGGGCGCGCCTACCGGGATGATCCGACCATCATGGCCTGGGAGCTGATGAACGAAGGCAATGCGCAGCCTGAGGCTTTGCGGTTGGCCTGGACTGGCGAAATGTCGGCTTACGTCAAGTCTCTCGATTCCAATCACCTTGTCAGCTCAGGGCATGCCAACATTCTCGACCCGAAGCTAGCCGATTTGACGATCCCGACTCTCGATTTCGGGACCTGGCACGGCTACCCGCTCTATAACAAGCTGACGGTCCAGCAATTCAACGAGATGATCCCCGAGTTCTGCCAGCTAGCCGCCCGCGCCAAGAAGCCGGTGCTTCTGGAGGAGTTCGGCTATGCCCGCTCCAATCAGAACGTGGCCGCAGCCTACGCCATGTGGCTCGACACGCTGACGCGTGATCGCAACTGCGCCGGCTGGATGGTGTGGCGGCTGGTATCCCGGCAGGACAGCGGACGTTATCCCGTCGACGAACACGACCAGTTCGATATCCGCAACGACGGAAGTGCGATTTGGAACATTCTCAAAGCCGCGACGGCCCGGGCGGCGCAGGCCCGCGAGACCCGCCGGGCCTCAGAAATCATCCGGGAAGTCCCATGACCGAAGTCTCCGTCGTGATCTGCGCGCGCACGCTCGACCGCTGGGACGAGTTGAAGCGTGCGGTCGGGTCCGCCAGCACCCAAACGCGCGCCCCGCGCGATATCGTCGTAACAGCCGCAATTCAACAGGCCCGCGAAAGGAACCAGCAGCCATGATCGATGCGTCGGTTGTCATCTGCGCCTACACACTCGATCGCTGGGACGATTTGAACGCCGCTATCGCGTCGGTGCGCAACCAGACCAGCCCTGCCCGCGAGATCATTCTCGTCGTCGACAACAATAAGGCTCTCTTGAAGCGAGCCCGGCGCGAGATCGAGGGTATCGTCGTCACACCTAACAATAACGTGCGTGGACTGTGCGGCGGTCGCGTCACGGGTGCCGGATTGGCAACCGCACCGGTCGTGGCATTTCTCGACGACGATGCGATCGCCGATGAGCGCTGGCTAGAAGAGTTGCTGGTGCCCTACGCCGATCCGCGCGTGCTTGGCGTCGGCGGACGCATTGAGCCTCTATGGCGCAAACCTCGGCCCTGGTGGTTCCCGCCTGAGTTCAACTGGATCATCGGCTGCACCTATCGCGGAATGCGGGTACGAAATGGTGGCGAAGTGCGTAATGTGATAGGCGCGAACATGTCAGTGCGCGCCGAAGTGCTGCATGGCTGCGGCGGGTTTGCCGGTCAAATGGGACGCATCGGCGGCGGTAGGGGCTCAGCCAATACATGCGACGACACCGAGTTTTGTATCCGCGCCACAAAAAAAATTGGAGGCGTATGGATATACAGACCCGAGGCCAGCGTTCGCCATGTGGTTACAGCGGAACGCACGACCTGGAAGTATTTCCTCCATCGGTGCCGCATGGAGGGGACCTCCAAAGCGGCACTCGTAGGCTTAGCGGGGACTAAGGACGGGCTGGATTCCGAGCGGCTTTACGTCCTTACTCTGGGGCGCTCCATCCTCGAATACGCAGCGACTGGCAAGATCGGTCAGGCGCTCGCCATCTTTGTCGGATTGGCGACTACTTCAATTGCTTACACGCAGGCACGGGCACGGGCCGCCATCTCGCAGGGTCCAAAGATAGCCACGGAACAAAAGGGCGTTACGTCCAGGACGTGACTCTCGCCGCTGGCACAATGCAGCGTCAGCCTATTCATTTCGCAAGGAGATTCACATGCCACGGATTTATGAGAGTCGCAAACGCGTTTTGGTCACCGGAGGAGCCGGCTTTCTGGGCTCCCACCTAATAGATCGACTGCTCTCCGATGGTCATGAGATACTCTGCGTCGACAATCTCTTCACGGGAACCAAGTACAATATTGAACATCTACACGCGAACCCGCGCTTTGAATTTCTGCGCCACGATATCACGTTTCCCTTATACGTCGAAGTCGACGAAATCTACAACTTGGCCTGCCCTGCATCGCCCATCCAATACCAGCACGATCCGGTGCAGACCACAAAAACGTCGGTGCAAGGCGCAATCAATATGTTGGGCCTCGCCAAGCGGCTCAAAATCCGAATTCTGCAGGCTTCAACAAGTGAGGTCTATGGCGACCCTGCGGTTCATCCTCAAACCGAGGATTATTGGGGCAATGTGAACCCCATTGGTCCTCGGTCCTGCTATGATGAGGGAAAGCGTTGCGCCGAAACGTTATTTTTCGATTATCACCGACAATGCGGCCTTGAAATCAAGATTGCGCGCATCTTCAACACATACGGCCCCCGGATGCATCGGGCTGACGGTCGAGTTGTTTCCAATTTCATTGTTCAGGCACTCAGCGGCGAGCCGATTACGCTTTACGGTGACGGCAACCAGACTCGTTCATTCTGCTACGTTGATGACTTAATAGATGGTCTTGTACGCCTCATGGACAGTCGAGCTTCATTCACGGGACCAGTCAATTTTGGAAATGATGGAGAATTCACCATTCGAGAGCTTGCGGAACTGGTGCTCGCTGAAACCGGCTCGTCGTCAAAACTCGTCAATTTGCCGTTACCCCGCGACGATCCAAGACAACGCCGACCCGATATATCCCTCGCCAAAGCCGAATTGGGCTGGCAACCGACCATGGCACTGAAAGGCGGGCTGAAGCCAACCGTTGCATTTTTTCGCAGCGACCAGGCACGCCGATCACGATCGCAGGAGGAGCCACAAGTGATCGCTTTCGAAGAGCGGAAACAAAGGTTCCATTCCATTGCTGGCGACTTCCTTTCATCTGGATAACCACTCGCACATCGTGAGCTTCGGCATTCCGACTGTCGACCGAATCTCCGGCGCCCCGAAGCTGCGTCGCGACGGTCTATGCCCCTAGATGTTTAGTCCCGGCATCTGGTGGAGCGGATTGAGTGTGAAGCGCTCGGGCTGAGTGGCCCATGACTTACAGATGAACTCGTAGGGTGTGAGACCCTTGAGGGCCTTAAGTCTTCGGCCGAGTTGTAGGCCGCGATGAAGTCGGCGAGATGCCGGCGGAGTTGGTCGTGTTTCTCCTAGTAGAAGCGTTTGACGGTGGCGTCCTTGATGGTCCATGGATGCTTGGCCTTGGTCGTGCGGTGCTCGATGTCGTTCCTGGCGCAGGCCAGTTCGAAGGCATGGCCCAGAAGCGTTCGCCGTTTGCGATCGTCTCCTTGATCAGCGGCACTGCCGACCCTCCGGCGCCGGGGGTGGTGAACTGAATGCCGTCGGTGAGCACGGTGTGGATCTTGTAAGGGACGGCCGCGATCAGCCGCAGCAGGAAGTCTCTCGAGATGGCGGTGGTGGCCTTCTCGTGCAGTTCGACGAAGGCGAACTGCGAGGTGCGGTCGATGGCGACGAACATGTCCAGCTTGCCCTGTTGGGTCCTCACCTCGGCAATGTCGATGTGGAAGTAACTGCTCGGGTAGCTCTTGAACTTCTTCTTCGCCGGCTTGTCGCCTTCGATATTCCGGCAGGCGGGCGGCTGATGCCGTGGCGCTGCAGACAGCGGTGCAATGAAGATCGTGTCAAATGGGGGATGGTCGGCTGGAGCGCATAGAGGCAATCATCCAGCGGTAGCAACGTATAGCGCCTGAAAGCGACCATGACCGCCTCCTCCTCGACCGAGAGCACCGTCGATCGCGGCGCTTTCGGACCAGTCGGAAGATCGGCGACCGAAGTCCGCGTCTTCCACTTCGTCACGGTCTTTTGGTTGATCCCGTAGCGCCTGGCCAGCGTCCTCAGGCTCTCTTGACTATGCTGTATCGCTCGACGGACGCCTCTGTCGTCGTGGCGCTCCCATGCAGAACCTGGCCCAAAGCGCATCCTTTGATTCGGAACACAAGGATGCCCCATCAAAGCCTGGGATCAAACATCTCCCTTGCCGCCACTTGGAGTCGGTTGTTCTGACGCGCGCCTAACACCACCTCAGCTAGTGAGGACCATCAGTGAGGCGCCGCCGAGTAAGCGCACCGACAGGTCCTCTCCGGCAACAGTCCGGACAATGCGCCGCGCGGCGTTACCGAGGATGGCTGTCGTGGTTCGCCATTCGGGATGGATCTGCAGGATATCTTCCGCCGTCCTAGTGTACTGTGCGTCAATAATCTTGAAGCCCGTGTCGCGCAGAGTCGCTAGAGCTGTTGCCTGATCAAAGTAATGCAGGTGACCGACCTCCTTGCGTTGCTTAAGGTGCTGACCGCGCAGAAGGCCGACGATACTAATGTCGAGAGGAATATGAAATGCATAGTATTTCGAACGTCCTCTGAGCCTTCTAAGAAAGCCCATATAGTCATCGACGTGCTCGAAAACATCGATGCACAAAAGAAGATCGTAGTTTTCGTTGGTTTGCAGGAAGTCACTGCAGTGAAAGCTTAGGTTGTTTCTTTCTCGCTGTTTGGCCAAATTTATAGCATAGGGAGCGATATCGTAGCCGATGGCCGTTGAGTCACGGAAGATATCGTGCTGAAGGAGGGCTTTCAGAACGCCTCCCGTCCCGCAACCTGTGTCGACGATTTTCTGGCAACTGATATTGTTGGCGCGCACGATCTTGGCGATGCTGGCGGCCTTGACACCGCCGTCTTCGTCATGCCAGGTCGGATTGGCAGCGGCATAATCTTTTCCGGTATAGAGGTCATTACTTGACATCATCTCTGCCCATCTCAGTGTGCTTGAGCCAGATTAAGTTGCCTCTTCGAATGCTTCGACCTAATAATTGCTTGTGACTTTGAATGAAAACAACCAGCTCTCTGCATGGCCCTAAGGCCAGCTCCAGAACGGGAATCCCAAGTCGTCCCTCTTGATCGAACTTCACATTTTGGGAATGAACGAATCTTAGGTCGGCACCGGTCCGCCTTGAGGTCGCTCCAGAGTTCTAGAGTTCCTCCCTTGCCCCGGGCTGCACGCAAGGTGCGAACCGCGCACCTCAGAAAGTGGGCGCAACCGGATAAAAACAAAACCTAGTCATTACAAATGTAACGACACTCTCGATGCCGTCAAGCCGCCGGCTGCGAAGTTCCGGGGGGCACCTTATAGCACGCGGCCCATCTGAGGTAGCTCATAAGAAAGAACCAAACTCTTCGCGTTCCACAGCGACGCTGCTGGTAGAATGTTGTCGCCGATCAGGGACAAGCGATGCCGCATTATCGGCTCTGCATTCTGAAGGAACACGGCCAATTCATGGGTGCGCAACCTAGCCTGCATAGATGACGATGCAGCGAAAGAGCACGCTAACCGGTTGGCACTTGGCCACGAGGTGGAGCCTTGGCGACTGGTTGCGCGGTTCAAATTGGGGGCCGTCCTGCGGCGGGAAAGCTCCCTCGCGCCTAGGGCCATGTATTAGCCATTTCAACAAGCCGCGTAAGCGATCGTACTTCCCTTGGATGCGGTTGCAGGTTTTGGCGCTGTTCGATGCGTTGCGATTGAACAGCCCGTCCGGTGCTGTGGGGTACGCTCGATAACGGTGCCAGCCTTCCACCTTCGATCATTGAAAACGGATGATGCGGACATCGCCGCCGTGCCGCCGGCGACGTCGCTCAGCAACACGTGTAGAGACTGGAGCTTAGTCGAACCGCAACAGCGGACCTGGGCCGGCGCATCGGCCGCGCAAATGGCCGGTCGAACATCCGGGCCGGCAGCTCCGGCCCAGGCCCGACGGCCCATCCGCCACGCAGCCCGGCCGTGCTTTTCGACGACCTCTATGCGAACGACCCGCTCGAACCACAGGCCCCCAAAACAGCGACATTTTAACCGACGGACACGGTTTTCGAAGGACGTCCGGAAGGCTGTTTCGGTGTGGTTGTTCGACGCACCGGATATATTAGAAGCTGTTAATAAGTTTTCGCCTAGCCTCATTCTCGCCGCAAATGGTCGCTTGGCTTGCGTACATCGTCCACGAATGATCCATCTCACGTGGTACAAGACGATGTGTGTATAAATCATAGAGCGGAAATGCCTGCGTTTTACTTAGGGCGCGGGTGGAATGAAAACAAGAAAAACGCAACTAACTAAGGATTTACCGTGCTTTTACTGAACGGCAAGCTTGGCGGTGCCTCCGCCAAAGAGCTGCGCTCGACTTCAATTCGGCTGCGGCTCGAACCGTTGAACACCTTGCGCGCCCGCCCACCGATTCAAGGGAGGGCCTGATGGGCATTCCCGTCGACAACTCACCTTCGATGGCGAGTTCAGCGTTAAGCTCGCTCGACAATAATGTCGGGGCGAGGACTTCCAAATCTCCGCTACTTTGAAATCCGTTCGCGGTGCCCAATAGCGGGCATGCGATATGTCGCGCGCCTTGGCGATGCGCGGCGTGGAATTCCTGTTTTCAACGCCAAAGAAGGATCACGGAATGGCTCTTTCCGCACCCACAGGCTTTGCCTCTAGCGACCTCGTCTTCGAGGATAACTTCTCCGGTACGGCACTCGACAGCGATTGGCATACCTACATCACCAGCAATGCCGCCAACGGCTGGCCGTGGGACAGCAATGGATCGGGCGGAAGTGGGATGGGCAACCGGTTTAATGCCGAATACAATATGCCGAGCCAAGATAAGGTGGGCAACGGGCTGTTGAATCTCACGGCAATTAAACAGCCCGTCAACGGCGTGGCTCAGGGGTCGGCATATACATTCCCTGTCACGTCCGGCGTCGTCAGCAGCTATGGCAACTTCGAATTCAATGGCGGCTACCTTCAGATCAGCATGAAGGCGCCGAGCGGCGACGGCGCTTGGCCAGCCCTCTGGCTGATGCCCGGCAAAGGCGCCGGCAGCAGCGGCGACAATTTTGAGATCGATATACAGGAGGGTGGATTCACCGGTTCGGGACCGGCAAACCAAGCGTTCTCCTACCACCTCCACGGGCCGTCAGGGGTAGCTGGTGGCGTCGTCGACAGCGGCGTCGACCTCACGGCCGGCTTCCACACATACGGCATCAACTGGGATCCTGGTAAGTCGATCACCTGGTATCTCGACGGGAAGCAGATGGCGCAAGTGACCAGCGCACAGGCGCAGATTCCCAATCAACCGATGGAGCTGATCATGAGCAATCAGGTCGCGAATTCGAACGCGGCCGGATGGCACACGGCTCTTAATAGTTCGACTCCCTCGTCGATGCAGATGCAAGTCGATGAGATCCAGCTGTATCAGAAGGCAGGCAGCGGCGACACCGTTACAGGTGCCAACGTCACTCCCCCAACCACTGGCGCGATCGGGACCGAGACTGGGTCTGGGACCGGGACTGTCCTTCCTCCCGGCGGCACCAGCGATGGCACTTTGTACGGCACCAGCGGCGCCGATGTACTTCGGGAAACCGGCGCCCACACGATGATCGGCTATGGCGGCAACGATGACTACTACGTCGATAATGCCGGCGACAAGGTGGTCGAGTCCTCTGGCCAAGGTCAAGACAGGGTGTGGACTTCCGTGAGCTATGCTCTCTCGGCCGGCTTGTCGATTGAAGTCCTTGGCACCACAAAGGACGCCGGCACCACGGCAATCAACCTGACCGGCAACGGGTTGGCCCAAACCATCCAGGGCAATGCCGGCGCCAACGTCATCAACGGCCGCGGCGGTGCCGATAAGTTGAGCGGCTTTGGCGGCAACGACACTTTCGTCTTCAATAGCGCCCTTGGTAACGGCAATGTCGACAGGATAACCGACTTCAACCAGGACAAGATCCACCTCGACGACGCCATTTTTGCCGGGCTTCATTTGGGAGGGCTTCCATCCGCGGCTTTCTTTGCTGGTACAGCCGCGCATGACAGTTCCGACCACATCATCTACAACAGTTCGACTGGAGCGCTCTCCTATGACAGCGACGGCACAGGCGGCGCATCTCAAACACAGTTCGCCACGCTTTCCCCACATCTCTCGCTCACCGCAGCCTCATTCTATGTGACCTGAAGGACCTACGCGGGGAAATAACATCCCGCGAGGGGCTGTCGTGGCCAAACAAGGACTGGATAAACAGCACCTCAAAGCCATGTTCCCGAACCGAAGGTCGGCGTAGCAAAAGGCGGGAGCCCGGTTTTCGGGAAAGATCATGCTCAAACAAAGCGATGCAGTTCCATCCCGATGCCATCGGGATGGAACGGGCTCTATTTGTGAGCTGTCTGTAGGTTGTCCAATGCGGTTGCCAAGCGCCACCAGAGTAGGCCGGCTCTGATGATGGCAACCTGTTGTCACGCAAAGAATGGTCGCCTGATGACCCATGGCCAGCATCTTGCCGATCGTTAGCGCTGACTTGCGGAACCGCTCCTGTGGTCGGGCAGCGGCATATGGACAGCCCCCTACCTGAAGAACGCCGCCGCCTCGTCATCATCATCGTCCTCGAGCGGCGGTGACCACTCCAGTTTGCAAAAATCGGCGGGCGTGGCACCCACTGAGCCGAGGCAAAGCCGTAACAATTTCATGCGACTGGTCCCGAGATCGCCGCCTGTCAAATCGCCCGGCCAGAAGGGAGGCAATCGAGAGAATGCCCCTGTGGGATCGGTTCAACCATGGCAAGGAATCCGCAAACTCCCACCAGGCCTCTTGCTCTGGATCTAACCAAATAGAGCGGATCCCCAATCGGGTCGGCATATTCTGGTGGTTGATTGCTGCCCGTCTGGGAACACTCAGGATGCTTAAGCGAATAGCCCGTCATGTTGGCTTTTTCTAAAGGTACGCGCGGTCTGGCCGTTGTGTGACCCCCATATTTTCAATTGGAAAAATGTGCGCGATGGGCCCGGAGCGGTTTTTAAAAAAGGCGTTGCGCTAGAGATGTGACCCGGCCCCCGCGTCATGGCGGAACCGTCATTGACTGACCGCGTTGATTGTCTCCAGAGAAGGAGACCGATCGATGTTCAGGTTGCTGCTGTTAGGGCTAATCGGCTATCTCGTTTACCGCTACGGGCGCGAGATACTCGAGGAGACATCAGACGACGTGCCCGGCGCACCGAGGCGGCGCAGAGAGTCTTGATCGGCATTGTCATTCACCGGCTCGAGGTCTGGCCGCAGGGTGTAGAATTCGCCCCACGATAGGCGCTTACCGCGGAATGGTCGGTCGCTGTCGCCGGGTACGGTGGCCGCCATTGATGCTCCCTTCTGTCGCTATGTCTGGTCTTCATGCTGCTTCCTTCCAATGCAGAGAGCGAATGGCGTCGTTGTCATCATTTTCGCGAGGCAGATTGTCGTTCAACTCGTCGGGATATGGGCACCACCTCTCGATCCCTCCTCATCTTTGCCAGTCCAGAAATCGACTAAAACACGGCGAAATTCGATTTCACCCTCATCGTTCACGCCGAGTTGGCGAAGCATCTCGGCAAACTTGTCCCTCGCCATCCTGTGCCCGTATGTCTCTTTCTCGCCCTCTCTGGCGTCGTGGGCCGCTGATGGCCCATTGACGTGAGCCGGTTCATCCTGCTCATCAACTGGCCCGGTATCGTGGGCCGGTGCGGAAATTTGCCTTGGGTTGCCAACTCCAGAACGTTGATGACGGGAACATAGCGGCTGGCGCCTTTGCCTTTTCCCCGCCCTTGGAAGGTGCGTACAACCCAACCCGTGTCCATAAGGGCATGATCGCGCGCTGCACGGCATAGCGCGACGGTACAACGGCACCGGCGGGCGCGCGTTGCTTCAGGCGGTCGATATCTGCTCATCCCCGATTTCCACAGGTTGGGACCGTAGCATATCAGTTCCAACGCTTATATTCCCTAGTGGAAACCATAGGAGTCTCTGTTGGAGCAGAAACGCACGATCGCCCCCTTTATTGGTGGCATGTATGGCAGCCTTGTTGCCCTCGCGTTGGCGTTCGGTTTCCGCTTCCTGATGATTCCCGATCCCGATCCGACCTCGCAAGCAACTATAGTCCTTTCAGGACTGGCCTTTTCGATCTGTTTCAGCCTGACCTTCCTGCGCGAGCATCGACGCCAAATTGCCGCCGCGAGAGAATTTCTAAGCCGGCCAAGATCGTATCAGGACTAATCTTTGCGTTCTGCAACGCAAAACCCCGAACCTCTCCAGATAGCGTCCGGGGCATCTGAAAAATTCAGTCGAACCAACCTGATGCAACAGGGCGATGCTGGCCGGCCGGCATCTCCTGCTGGCCGGCCCATTCTAATGCCATTCGATTAAAATGCCCCTGCGTATATTAGCAATCGCTCAATTTGGCGCGTCAACAATGTCAGGGCGGCGGGTTAAAACCAAATGGGTGATGTCATGCGAAGCGACTTCGCCGCTGCGCGCGAGCTCTTGGAGTGTGCCCAAAACCGGCTCTGCGGCATGGACGAAACGAGCCAGCGCGTCAGCGAGGCGCTGGATTCCCTGATCGAGGAAATAGCCATCGCGGAATTCCGCAAGGCGCCATTGACCCTCGTGCCGTTTCCCCGTGCGCGGCCACCCAAGCATGCCCGGTAGAATTGCCGATCGTGCTAAATGTTGATGGGAATTCAGCGCCTGAGTGGCAGGCGCCTTATCGCCTCTATGACACGCTCGCGACTTGACCAGATGCGACCGTCTTGGTGAACGTGTTCCTCACCCTGACTGACTTGTAGGCGCCAAGAACCGCCGAAATCCACACCGTATCCAAAATAAACACAATTGGTATTGCAAACCACTGGTATGAACCGGTGCCTTTGGCCAGAAATCCGTTCTTCCTGACCGGTCCTGAGACGGTTACCCGCTTCAAACCGCAATCGCCGCCACCAAAATCCGGTTCTGCCTTCGTATTGCCGCCCGCAATTCGGCGATCCTCGCCTCATCACGCTTCACGAACTCGATGAACATCATGTTCATGTTGTTAAACACCAGCTCGCCCAAGGCCTGCCCGTCGATATCGCGGCGTACCAGGCCGAGCGCCTGTAGCCTCGCGATCAGCGCGCGGATCTGCTCGGTCAGTGCCCGGTCAAGCGCGGTATAAGCCTGGCCGAACGGGCTGTCGGGCAGTTGCGTCGAGATTGCCATCGCCTGCCGCCACATCTCCTTGCTGAGATAATGCAGTGAATGCTCGATATAGATGCCGAGCAGCGTGTCCAGCGCATCGCCGACATTGGCCGGCGGGTTGGCGACGACGCCTTGCCCGGCATTGAGCACCTCGTTGACCTCCATCGAAACGATGGCGCCGAGGATGTCGCCCTTGTTCTGGTAATAGTTGTAGATCGTGCCGACCGAGACCTCGGCCTGCGCGGCGATGGTCTCGATCTTGGCGCCTTCGTAGCCGGCATCGCGGAAAAGCTCCGCGGCCGCCTCGATGATGCGGCGGTGCCGATCCGCCTTTTGCCTTGCCCGCAATCCGCTCATATCTGCTATTTGCCATAAAAACCGAATTGACTCAATTTTAGAATTGGTTCAATTTTTTGCCAGAAGCCAAAAAGGCAAGGGAAAACACTCGATGTCCATCAATCTGAAGGCTACGAATCCAACTACCAAGAACCCGCTTTCCGTCCTGAAGAGCCGTTTTCACGCCGCGTGTGCCGCGACAGCACTGCTGCTGGCGACGGGCAGCCTCGCCCAGGCAGCCGATCTCAATGCCTTGATCTGGTGCGATCACGCCGATCCGGCACTGCTGCAGCCCTTCGAGGAGGCCAACGGCGTCAAGGTCAATGTCAAGGAGTTCGAAGGCACCGGCGCCGGCTTGGCGATCGTCGAACAGTCGCAGCCCGGCGACTGGGATGTGATGGTGATCGACAGCATCGACGTACCGCGCGGCGTCGAAAAAAGCCTGTTCGAGCCGTTGCCGGAAGACAAACTGCCGCTGGCCGACCTCTTTCCCCAGGTGAAGATGGACAGCTCCACCGTGGTCGACGGCAAGCGCTACGCTATCACCGAAAAATTCGGCTACAACACGATCGGCTACAACAAGACCAAGGTCGATCCGGCCGACATGCAGTCGATGGCTGCGCTGACCAGCGATAAGTACAAGGGCAAGATCGCCATCTACGACTACTATCTGCCGGTCATTGGCATGGCCGCACTGGCAATCGGCAAGAAGACCGCCGAGCTGACCGAAGCCGACCTTCCCGCCATCAAGGAAGAGCTGCTGAAGATGAAGGCCAACGCCAAGCTGGTCGGCGAGGTGACTGCCAGCCAGACCGCGCTGGCAACCGGCGAGGTCGACATTCTGGTCGGCGGCGGCGAATGGGTGACGGCCGGGCTGGCCAAGGAGAACCCTGCGCTCGATTTCTCAATCCCGAAAGAAGGTGCTGTGCTGTGGTCGCAGTCGCTGGCGATGTTCAAGGATTCCAAAAACAAGGATATGGCGCTGAAATTCATCCAGTACATCATGAGCCCTGAAGGCCAGGCGCGGCTCTCCACCTCGGCCTGCTATTGGGGCATGCCGGCGAATACCAAGGCGGCTCTGACCGATGAGCAGAAGAAGATCCTGCGCTTCGACGAGCAGCCGGATTTCCTGGCCCGCGCCCAGCCCTATCCGGCGCCGAATGCCGATCTCGACAAGAAGATGCAGGACGTCTGGACCGAAATGCTGCAGGCGCAATGACCGGTCGCCGGTCATGAACTCTGCCACGAACAGTGGACGTGCCCTGCCCTGGGCGCTGGTCACGCCGGCGCTCGGCTGGACGCTGCTGTTCTTCGTGCTGCCTTTCCTGGCCATGGCGCTTTCCAGCCTGACGGCGCATGATGGCGGCGGCTTCACCCTGTCAAACTACAGCCAGTTCTTCAACAATCCGGCCTATTGGCAGGCGATGGTGAACTCGCTGCAGGTCACCGCCATCGTCACCCTGATCTCGGTGCTGCTCGCCTACCCCTTCGCCTGGATCCTGGCCGAACAGGTGCCGGCGCGCTGGCAGCGGCTGGCGCTGATGCTGGCGGTGCTGCCGTTCTGGACTTCCTATGTCGTGCGCTCCTACTCCTGGCTGCTGGTGCTGGCGCAGAACGGCGTGATCAACCGCGCGCTGACCGGCTCAGGCCTGTTTGCGGAACCGGTGCAACTGGCCAACACACGGCTGGCCACGATCATCGGCTTCGTCCATTTCTTCGTCATGCTTTTGACGCTGACCATCTTCGCCAATCTGAAGCAGCTCAGTCCCAGCTACCGCAAAGCTGCCGCCGATCTCGGCGCCGGGCCGGTCCGCACGTTCCTGCATGTCGTCCTGCCGCTGACGATGCCCGGCATCATGGTCGGCGCTTTTCTCACCTTCGTGCTGTGCATCGGCGACTACATCACACCGCAGATCCTCGGCGGCAACAACGAACTTTTGATGCCGCAGCTGGTGATGATGCAGATCGGCCGGCGCGGCGACTTTCCGCTCGCCTCGGCGCTGTCGATCATTCTGATGGCCGTGGTTACCATTGCCTATCTCGCCTGCGCCCGCTGGCTGAAGATCGAGCGGGCCTGACCATGCGCTCCTCCACTGTGGCCAAAGCCATTCGCATCCTGTCCGGCCTCTACGCCATAGCCATCTATGGCTTCATTTTCCTGCCGGTGGTCGTGCTGGTGCTGTTTTCGCTGCAGGCGACGTCGTTTCCGATCCCGCCCTTCACCGGGCCGTCGCTGCGCTGGTACGACGCCGTGCTCGCCGACACCCGGCTGACTTCGGCGCTGGTCAATTCGCTTCTAGTCGCAGCCATCTCCTCAGCTGTCGCCGTCACGCTGGGTTTCCTCTCCGCCTGGGGTTTTGCACGCTTCGTCCTGCCCGGCTCAGGCCTGCTGCGCGGGCTGATCACGCTGCCGCTGACGGTGAGCTATCTCATCATCGGCATGGGACTGCTGGTGCTGTTCAACTGGGCCGGCGTGCCAAAATCGCTGCTTGCCGCCGGCATCGGCCATGTCGTCATCAACCTGCCGCTGTGCTTTGCCATCATCTACAGCCAGATGGGCGACCACCAGATCAACATCGAGCGCGCCGCGCGCGACCTCGGCGCGCCCGAGTGGAAGGTGCTGCTGCTGATCACAGTGCCGGTGATGGCGCCGGCGATCTTCGCCGGTTTCTTCCTGTCGATGACCTTCTCGTGGGACGAATTCGTGATTTCCTTCCTGCTGACGCGTTTCGACACGACGCTGCCGGTCGAGATCTGGAACCTGCTGCGCTCAGGCCTCAATCCCAAGACCAACGCCGTCGGCTCGCTGGTCTTCGCCGTCTCCATCGTGCTGGTGGTAATGTTCGAACTGATGCTGTTGCGGAGAAAGCCGGCATGACCGCGCCGCTGGTCGATATATGCTCTGTCTCGCATCGCTTCGGTCAGCAGACCGTGCTGAAGAACGTGTCGCTGCAAATCGAGCCGGGCAGCTACACGATCCTGCTCGGGCCGTCGGGCTCTGGCAAGACGACGCTGCTGTCCATTCTCGGCGGCTTCGTCACGCCGAGCGAAGGCAAAGTGCTGATTCGCGGCGAGGACTGCACCGCCGTGCCACCTGCCAAACGCCCGACGACCACGGTGTTCCAGGACTATGCGCTGTTTCCGCATATGAGCGTCGGCGGCAATGTCGGCTTCGGCCTGCGCATGCAAGGCATCGATGCCGCGACGCGGAACGCGCGGGCGCGCGAGGCACTGGCGCTGGTCGGGCTGTCCACCGCTTTCGACAAGAAGCCGCACCAGCTTTCCGGCGGCCAGCGGCAGCGCGTCGCATTGGCCCGCGCCCTGGTGGTCGAGCCGGCCGTGCTGCTGCTCGATGAGCCGCTCGGCGCGCTCGACCTCAAATTGCGCCGGCAGATGCAGGACGAGCTAAAAGCGATCCAGAAGCGGGTCGGCACCGCCTTCATCCATGTCACCCACGACCAGGAAGAGGCAATGGCACTGGCCGACCATTGCGTGGTGATGAATGATGGGCGCATCCAGGACGAAGGGCCGCCAGAGCGCGTCTATGCGCGGCCGGCGACGCGCTTTTCCGCGACCTTCATGGGCGAAAGCACGCTGATATCCGGAGCGGTGACGGCGGCTAAGGACGGAACAATCGCTGTGGCTACTCAGGTCGGACCGCTTTCGCTGACCGGCGCATTGCCGGCCGGGACGACTGTCGCCCTCGCCGTGCGTCCGGAACACCTTGTTCTCGGCGCGGCCGGCGGCGCTGTAGGGCTCGGCACGGCCAAGGTGAGCGACGTTGTGTTTCAAGGCAGCTTCAAGCGCGTGCTCGCCGTTTCTGCGCAGGACCCGGCGCTGCACTTCATCGCCAAGGTTGCCGCCGCTGCGGCCGTCCAGCCGGGCGACATCGTTGCCGTTTCGTGCGACGCTGGCGACATCATCCTTCTGGCGAGTTGAGCCATGGGCGCGCTTCCGGTCATCGACGCTCCGAATTGGTATGAAACCATCCGCATGGGCGATGGCGTGACGCTGATCCACGAGCCGTGGATCAAGCCGTTCTTCCGCTGCAACATCTGGCATGTGCGCGGTCGCGACCGCGATCTCCTGTACGACACCGGCCTCGGCCATTTCAGCCTGCGGCGTCACGTGCCGCTGGTGACGGAGCGAAGGATCATTTGCGTTGCCAGCCACACGCATTTCGACCATATCGGCTGCCATCACGAATTTCCGGACCGCTGCGTGCATCGGGCCGAGGCAGAAATCCTCGCCGATCCGCGCAATGAATGGACGGTTGCCGACCGCTACGCTACCGACGCAATGTTCGATGGAATGCCGCT
This sequence comes from Mesorhizobium wenxiniae, assembly GCF_002284535.1. Lineage (GTDB taxonomy): Bacteria > Pseudomonadota > Alphaproteobacteria > Rhizobiales > Rhizobiaceae > Mesorhizobium > Mesorhizobium wenxiniae. The sequence goes on from NZ_NPKH01000039.1 coordinate 38,616, forward strand.
AGGCTGGGACGCGGCGCGCTACCGGATCCTGCCGGCGCCGGCCGATCGCTTGCTCGGGCAAGGCGATGTCGTCGATCTCGGCGACCGTGCCTTCGAGGTAATCCACACCCCGGGTCATTCGCCCGGCGGCATCGCGCTCTACGAGAGGAAGACCGGCATCCTGCTTTCCGGCGACATCGTCTATGACGGCCCGCTGATCGACGATGTCTATCATTCCGCCGTCGACGACTATGTCGAAACGCTGCTACGGATGCGCGAGCTCGATGTCGCGGTCGTGCATGGCGGTCACTTCCCGAGCTTCGGCAAGGTACGCTACCACCAGCTTATCGACCAGTATCTCGCACAAAAGCGGCAGGCCGGCTGTCATCTGCTGCAGGCGCGATAAGCACCGGTGTATCGCATCGCGAGAAGTGCTTGACGTATTCACAACGCCCTTTGCGGGCACGGCGTGCCGGCGGCATCGCCGCAGCGTGAAGCCGTGGGTTGGGGTCTCAAACTCGTCTCTTCCGACTGGCGCACCAGTTGGGCAAAGGCAAGAGCAAAACTTCCCAGCATCAGGACGATGATAATCAGGCGTGTTACCGGCAATAGATCGGTCCGACTGGCTGGCCCCCACGCCGCCCATCCACTGCCGGCTAACATGATCGATCCGGCTTTACGAGAGTTTAATCCCCGTCTTAACCATCACATTCGCTTGTCACCCGATACGATGCGCGAGCGCCTGGCCAGCGCTCTTCCCGGCGCTGCGTCTAGGCAGCCCATGCCTCCCTTTGCAGATTTGCCGTCCCATGCTAACCCGGCGCTGGCGCGGCCCATGCAACCGGTCGCCACCAACCGGTCGCCATCCACATCGCCAATGGGGAGCCATGAACAAAGCCGCCAGCCGTTTCGCCTTCGTCTCGTCCGACACCGCCGATGCCAAGGCGGCGCTGGAGAGCCTTTCGGAGCGCTATGGCCAGACGTCCATCGAGGATGCAGAGATCGTCGTCGCCCTCGGCGGTGACGGATTCCTGTTGCAGACCTTGCGCGACACGATGAGCACGGGAAAAAAAGTCTACGGCATGAACCGTGGCACCATTGGCTTTCTGATGAACGAGTATCGCGCCGGCGGTTTGACGGGGCGCATCGCGGCGGCCGTTGCCGAAACGATCCGTCCGCTGGAGATGCAGGCGGTGACGGCAGAGGGCGAAACGATTTCAGCGCTGGCGATCAATGAGGTTGCGCTGTGGCGCCAGTCCTACCAGACGGCCAAGATCCGGATCACAGTCGACGGGCAAGTGCGGCTCGAGGAATTGAACTGCGATGGCGTGATGATCGCGACGCCGGCCGGCTCGACCGCCTACAATCTGTCCGCGCACGGGCCGATCCTGCCGCTCGACGCGCCGCTGCTGGCGCTGACCCCGGTCAGTCCGTTTCGCCCGCGCCGCTGGCGCGGCGCGCTGCTTTCCAACAAGGCGACGGTTCGTTTCGACATTCTGGAGGCGGAAAAGCGGCCGGTGAACGCCGCCGCCGACCACACCGAAGTGAAGGCCGTAACCTCGGTGACGGTGCGAGAATCGCCAACGGTGACGGCGACGCTGCTGTTCGATCCGAGCCACTCGTGGAACGAGCGTATTCTTGCCGAACAGTTCCGTTACTGAGCCGGTACAGCGAACGGGCAGCTCGATTAAGAACCGCGATTAAGGTTACGACTTCACAATCACACCATTCCCCGCCCGTTTCTGTTGACAAATCGTGGGCTTGCGCCTACCTGCAATACCAATCTTGCAGGCGCGCGGCGCTTGCCGCGACTGCTTATGTTGCGCCCCCGAACCAGCCAAAGACAGCCAAACTTGTCCTCAGACGCCCAGATCGCTCAAGAAGCGTTGACCTTCACAGACCTCGGCCTGTCGCCGAAGGTCCTTTCCGCAGTCACCGATGCCGGTTACACCGAACCGACGCCGATCCAGGCCGGCGCCATACCGCACGCCTTGCTCGGCAAGGATATTTTGGGCATCGCCCAGACCGGCACCGGCAAGACGGCCTCGTTCGTGCTGCCGATGCTGACCCGGCTTGAAAAGGGCCGGGCCCGCGCCCGCATGCCGCGCACGCTGATCCTCGAGCCGACGCGCGAGCTTGCCGCGCAGGTCGAAGAGAATTTCATCAGATACGGCAAGAACCACAAGCTCAACATCGCGCTGCTGATCGGAGGCGTGTCGTTCGACGAGCAGGACAAGAAGCTGGAGCGCGGCGCCGACGTGCTGATCGCGACGCCCGGCCGCCTGCTCGACCACCGCGAGCGCGGAAAGCTTCTGCTCAACGGCGTCGAGATCCTCGTCATCGATGAGGCCGATCGCATGCTCGATATGGGCTTCATTCCCGACATCGAGCGCATCTGCGAGATGATCCCGTTCACGAGGCAGACGCTGTTCTTCTCGGCGACGATGCCGCCTGAGATCACCAAGCTCACCGAGAAATTCCTGCACGCGCCGGTGCGCGTCGAGGTTTCGAAGGCCGCGTCCGCCGCCACAAACATCATCCAGCGGCTGGTGAAATCCGGCTCGAAACCCTGGGACAAGCGCGAGACGCTGCGCAATCTGATAAGGGCCGAGGATGCGGAGCTGAAGAACGCCATCATCTTCTGCAACCGCAAGATCGAGGTCTCGGAGCTTTTCCGCTCGCTGCTGAAATATGATTTCGACGCCGGCGCGCTGCATGGCGACATGGACCAGCGCGCGCGCATGCAGATGCTGGCCAATTTCCGTGACGGCAAACTGCGCTACCTCGTTGCGTCGGACGTTGCGGCGCGCGGCCTCGACATCCCCGATGTCAGCCACGTCTTTAATTACGACGTGCCGATCCATGCCGAGGACTATGTCCACCGCATCGGCCGCACCGGCCGTGCCGGACGCTCGGGCAAATCCTTCACCATCGCCACCAAGTCCGACACCAAATACATCGACGCGATCGAACGGCTGATCGGCAACAAGATCGAGTGGCATGACGGCGATCTGTCGACGGTCGTCGCCAGCGAGGGCGGAGAGGACGATGCTCCCCGCCGTGGCCGCGGCGCCCCGCGCCGCGCCGGCCGCAAGGACGATGACCGCAAGGACAGGGGCGAACGCAAGCCACGCGAACGCCACGCCAAGCAAAGCGAAGCTGCAGCACCGGCTGTGGTGCGCGAGGAACAGGCAGTGGCGGCCGAGACCGCGGTCGCCGATGCCGGTGAGCGACGCGCGCGCAAGGAAGCGATCCGCTCGGAAAATAGCGAGCGCCAAGCTTCGCCCGAACGTAAGGCTTCGCCCGATCGCAATCGCAACGAACAGCGTGCGCCGGAACGTGGCGACACCAGGCCGCAGCGCGACGGCAATCGCCCTGCCCGCCATCGCCTGGAAGACAATGACGCGACCGTCGGATTCGGCGACGACATGCCCGCCTTCATGCGCATCGTCGCCAAGGTCTGATCAAATACCAGTCCGCCTTTAAATCCAGAATACCTAAACGGAAACGGCCCCTTGCGGGGCCGTCTTCATGTTCGATGCCGGGTTCGTATCTGAACATGATCTTTTCCGAACCCGAAGGTCCGGGATCATGGTCCAGCTCAGGTGAGCGGTGAAAGCTGGATTTCGACGCGGCGGTTCTGAGCACGGCCGGCGGCCGTCGCATTGGAAGCGATCGGACGCGTCTTGCCGAAGCCGGTGACGGCGAAGCGGCGGGAATCGACGCCCTGCCCGGACAGATAGTTGGCAACGGCCAGCGCGCGGCGCTGCGACAGGTCGAAATTGTGTTCGTCGCCACCGGTCGAGTCGGTGTGGCCGAACACGTCGACGGTGGTCTGCCGGAACTTGTTCAGCACAACTGCGACCGAATTCAGCACTTGATAGAAGCCGGGCTTCACCGCGTCCTGGTCGACGTTGAAGGTGATGTCGGACGGCATGTTGAGGATGATCTGGTCGCCGGTGCGCGTGACGCTGACGCCGGAGCCCTGAAGCTGCCGGCGCAGTTCGGCCTCGTTCTGGTCCATCGTGGCGCCGATGGCGCCGCCGGCGAGCGCGCCGACGCCAGCGCCAATCAGCGCATTACGGCGATCGTTGCCGCCGGCAAGCAGGCCGAGCCCCGCACCCGCCAGCGCGCCGATGCCGGCGCCGGCAGCAGTGTTGGAAACTTTCTGCTCTCCGGTGTACGGATCGGTTGTGGTGCAGGCACTCACGAGCACAGCCGTCGCCACGGCGACGAGCACAGTCTTTTTCATCGGGTAATCCCTCTCCAAGCGTCGCGCCGACGGCGCGCCATATCAGCCCTTCCGGGCTCGTTGTAACATGAAATGCGGCGAAAAGCGGACGGGAAAAGCGGCTGCCTGTGGCTTTTCCCGGGTGAATTCCACGGCCGCAATATTGCGCGATTTTGATCGGTTACCAGAGATTATCGGTTACCAGAGATTTTTGCCGTCGATGACAACGACCTCGACCTGATCGAGGTCGAAATTGTCGAACAGGCGCGAATTCACGCTGATCTTCGGATTGTCGAAATCCGGCTTGCCGGTCGACCAGTCCGGCGTTTCGGTGAAGGTGCCGCAGCCGCAGGTGGCGCAGAAACCGTGTTTGATCATTTTCGACCCCCACCGGTAGAACGAGACATTCTTGAGCGGGCTGGTGAGCTTGAATTGCGACGGCGTGTAGTATGCCCACAACGAGCCGCGCTTCGAGCAGAAGGAGCAGGTGCATTGCGTTACGGTTTGCGGCGCTTCCGAAACTTCGAACGTCGTCGCCCTGCAGTGGCAGCTTGCCTTTATGGTCATGAACGCCTCCCTCACGATTGCCTGCCGCCCGCACGGCAAGACAAACATAGAGAGACGTTCCCGACAACTGCCTGTCAGCAGGTGCCTGCGTCGGACGCGTGGCGCGCTTCAATCTTTTTGATGCCCGTCGTTATCCCAAAACCGCTGCGCATCCCGGGTCAGGCCATGGCTCAGGCCCTTCGGCAAGCTTTTGGGCGACAAGCATTAAAACGAAGACGGTGGCACGAACAGGCAGATGGTCTTTCCGTCGTTCGCGCCGGCGACCGAGCACCAGTGATATTCGCCATCGGGCGAATTCTTGATCCGTGCATCGCTGTAGGCCACGACCTCACCTGTCCCCTTAATGACATAGCCCTCCGGACGTTCGCTGATCGACGTCTGCGAGACCGCGCGGCAATCGTAACCAGAACAACAGGAGAATGGGTAACTCCAGCCTTGCGGCCTCGCTGCAGTCGGCGTGGCGTCGTGCGCCAAAGCCGGCGCTGCAGATGCAATGATGGCGGCCGTCAGAGCCACCACCGCAATGATTGAATTCAGGAGGCGGCGCGCCGTCTGGACGGCTGAGGCCGATCGAGTGTTGAGAGCGGGCATGGGCGCAGTTCCTATCACCGAGTTATCAAGCGTTTCGCTTGCCCGTTCCCAGAACGTGTCTTCCCAGTGGCCGGATCGTCAGGTCGCAGATACGCCGCGTCCGGCCATAAATGCTTTTTCCCCCAGCCTTAGATGCTGGGCTGATTCCTTTGTTGGCGCAAGAAATTGCTGTGCAAACCGAGCGCCGACATCTACAGCCGGAACCAGCCTGCCGCGGTTGACGAGAGTGACTTCATCAACCCCGGCAGATGGGATCGCAGAAAACGAGATTCAGCTCGCAGTGGTTCCGGGCTAGGCGCCGCCAGGCTTGCAACATCTAGCCCGAAGGAAGAAGTCGTTGTGGAAAATTGGATGAAAAAACAAACCCGTAAAGCGACCGCTCAATTAAAATGAGAGCCTGTTACTCTAGCGTGATGTTCCTGCTGCTTGGGGCGTAGGAGCTTCAGTCGATATCGGCCACCACTTCGCCGGCGCCGCCCTCGATACGCTGCGACAGCGACGCCTCCATGAAATCGTCGAGGTCGCCGTCCAGCACGCTCGACGGGCTTGTGCTCTCGATGCCTGTGCGAAGATCCTTCACCAGCTGATAGGGCTGCAGAACGTAGGAGCGGATCTGGTGGCCCCAGCCGATATCGCTCTTCGACGCTTCGGTGGCGTTCGCCACCGCCTCGCGCTTCTTCAGCTCTTCCTCGTAGAGCCGCGAGCGCAACATCTCCCAGGCCTTCGCCTTGTTCTTGTGCTGGGAGCGCTCGGCCTGGCAGGCGACCGCGATGCCGGTGGCGAGATGAGTGATGCGGACCGCCGAATCGGTGGTGTTGACGTGCTGACCGCCCGATCCGGACGAACGATAGGTGTCGATGCGGACGTCCGATTCGGAAACGTCGATCTCGATCGTATCGTCAATCACGGGATAGACCCAAACGCTGGCAAAGGACGTGTGGCGGCGCGCATTGCTGTCGTAGGGCGAAATACGCACGAGACGGTGAACGCCGGATTCCGTCTTCAGCCAACCATAGGCATTGTGGCCCTTGATCAGCAGTGTGGCGGACTTGATGCCGGCCTCTTCGCCGTCATGCACTTCGAGCACCTCGACCTTGAAGCGCCGTCGCTCGGCCCAACGCGTGTACATGCGCAGAAGCATCGAGGCCCAGTCCTGGCTTTCGGTGCCGCCGGCGCCGGCATGGACTTCGAGATAACTGTCGTTGGCATCCGCCTCGCCCGAAAGCAGCGTCTCGATCTGGCGGGCCTTTGCTTCGCCGCGCATCGAGCGGATCGCCGCTTCCGCCTCGGCGACGACGCTCTCGTCGCCCTCTTCCTCGCCAAGCTCGATCAGGCCGATATTGTCCTCCAGCGCCTGGGTGAGGCCTTTGACCGCGGCGATGCCTTCCTCGAGGCCCTGGCGCTCACGCATCAGCTTCTGCGCCTCCAGCGGTTCGTTCCAGAGACTGGAATCCTCGGCACGCACATTCAGGTATTCAAGCCGCTTTAAGGCTTGATCCCAGTCAAAGATGCCTCCTCAGCAGGGTTATCGCCTGCCTGATTTCGTCGACAATGTTCTGCGTTTCCGAGCGCATGGCTAGTCGTTTTGTCCTGTGCTGAAATGGGGCGCTGTTGCTTAAACAGAGCTGGGTTGGCGCGATACATAGGGACGGCACCGCCACCTGTAAAGCGAAATGGGCCGGCTTGAAAGCCGGCCCAGAACACCATGTCTATGTCAATATAGCCCGCCGCCGCCGGACTGGATGGCTTGGTTGGCCTGTGGCGACAGCGCGCCGCCGGAGGCGTTGGAGCCGTCCGCACCCATGCCGATCACCCAATAGCTGTCGGCGGGGCCGGTGCCCGGCTTGAAAGCTTCGATAAAGGCGCCAGGGTCGCCTGGGTTGGCAGCCATGCCGGTCTTGCGATTGATGGCGATCAGCTTCATGCCTTCGGGAACCTGGAAATCGACATTGGGCGTGCCGTCCAGCGCCACGCGCATGAAGTCCTTGAAGATCGGCGCGGCGAGGCCGCCGCCGGTCGCGCCCTTGCCAAGACCTTTCGGCTGATCGTAGCCCATATAGAGGCCAACAACGAGATTGGGCGTATAGCCGATGAACCAGGTATCCTTCTCGTCGTTTGTCGTTCCGGTCTTGCCGGCGATGTGGCGGCCGAGTTCGGCGACCGTGGCGCCGGTACCGCGCTCGACGACGCCCTCCATCATCGAGGTGATCTGATAGGCAGTCATCGGATCGAGCACCTGCTCGGAATTGTCGATCAGTTCCGGCTCAGGCTGGTTCTGCCATTCGGCGGCGTTGCAATTTTCGCAGCCGCGTTCGTCCTGCCTGTACACCGTCTTGCCGTAGCGATCCTGGATGCGGTCGATCAGCGTCGGCTTGATCGACTTGCCACCGTTGGCCATGATCGAATAAGCCGACACCATGCGCATCACGGTGGTCTCGCCCGAACCCAGCGCCATCGGCAGATATGGCGCCAGACGGTCATAGACGCCGAAGCGCTCGGCATATTCGGCGACCAGCTTCATGCCCATGTCGTTGGCCAGCCGCACAGTCATCAGATTGCGCGACCTCTCGATGCCGGACCGCAAGGTCGCCGGGCCAGCTGTCCTTCCATCGTAGTTCTTCGGCGTCCAGGTCGTGTTGCCGCTCTTGATGGTGATCGGGCCGTCCATGATCACCGAAGCCGGCGTATAGCCATTGTCGAGGGCGGCCGAATAGACGATCGGCTTGAACGACGAACCCGGCTGCCGCATGGCCTGCGTGGCACGGTTGAATTCGGATTGCGAGTAGGAGAACCCGCCGACCATGGCCAGAACACGGCCGGTATGCGGATCCATGGCGATCATGCCACCTTCCACCTCGGGGGCCTGGCGTAGAATATAGGCCCCGTCCGTACCCTCTTTCTTCTGCACGAAGATAACGTCGCCCGGCTTCAGCACGTCCGCCGGCGATTTGGCCTTGACGGTCTTGCCGTCGACCACATGGCGCATGGCGAAGCTCATGTCGTCGCGGCTGACGGTGCCTTCGATGCGATCCTTGACGAGTTCGCCCGAGATCTGCCGGGTCGGCCGAAGGCCGATGGACAGGCCGCTCTCCGAGCTGTCGAGCACGACGGCGAGCGACCATTCGGGCACGTCGTCCAGTCCCTTGACTTCGCTCAAAGGCACGCCCCAGTCGCCGGATACGCTGATGGTCTTCACCGGCCCGCGATAGCCGCGCAGCGTATCGAACTTCATCAGGCCGTTCTGCATGGCTTTGCGGGCGATGAGCTGCATCTTGGGATTGAGCGTCGTACGGACGGACAGGCCGCCCTCGTAAAGCGCATTCTCGCCGTAGCGCGCGCTGATCTGGCGACGCACCTCCTCAGTGAAGTATTCGCCGGCGAACAGATAGGTGCCGGAGCGGCGTGGCTTGACGCCGAGCGGCTCGGCCTTGGCCTTGGCGCCTTCCTCTTGCGTGACGTAGCCGTTGTCGACCATCTGGTCGATGACCCAATTGCGGCGCTCGATGGCGCGGTCGGCATATTTGAAGGGATGATAGTTGGAGGGACCCTTCGGCAAAGCCGCCAGATAGGCCGCCTCCGCCACGGTGAGTTCATTCACCGCCTTGTCGAAATAAGTGAGCGCTGCGCCGGCGACGCCATAAGCGCCGAGCCCGAAGAAAATCTCGTTAAGGTAGAGCTCGAGAATGCGGTCCTTCGAATAGGCCTGCTCGATGCGGAAGGCGAGGATCATCTCCTTGATCTTGCGCTCGTAGGTCTGATCCGAGGACAGCAGGAAGTTTTTCGCCACCTGCTGGGTGATCGTCGAGGCGCCGACCTGGCGCTTGCCTGAGCCGAAATTCTGCAGATTGACCATGACTGCGCGGCCAAGGCCGGTCATGTCGATGCCGGGGTGATTGTAGAAATTCTTGTCCTCGGCAGACAGGAAGGCCGCCTTGACACGGTCCGGCACCGCCTGGATCGGCAAATACAGGCGCCGCTCGCGCGCATATTCGGCCATCAGCGCACCGTCGGACGCATGGATGCGGGTCGTCACCGGCGGTTCATACTTGGCCAGCACCTCGTAGTCGGGCAGATCCTTCGACAAATGGCTGATATAGATCGCCACGCCCGCCGCGACCAAAAGGGCCAGCGCCGTGCCGATGCCGAAGAAATAGCCAATGAGACGAATCATGCCCGCTCCAGTCCTTGGTTCGGGAATTTCCTAAACGAAGCCGCCTTTCGCGCAAGCTTTCGAGACGATCCCGACCGGTAATCGAAACCCATGTCGCCACCATGTGGGCAAAATGCGGCAGCCTGGAATTTCGGCTTCGAATGGCCAAAATATAAGTGCAAAGTGTTGTCGTCGTGCAACGCTGCCTCTGGTTGTGGCGAGGGCCGGCGTCTCAGCCTCCGGTTCCGGCTCCGGCCTTGGTTGAAGCGAACAGGGCGATCGCATTGGTTATGCTCTGGGCCGCCTTGCCGCGCCAATCGGCGCTGAGCAGTTGCGCCTCGTCCTTGGCGTTCGACAGATAGCCGAGTTCGACCAGCACGGAGGGGACATCCGGCGCCTTCAACACTTTGAAGCTGGCCGAACGCTGCGGATTGTTAATGAGGCCGACACTGGTGGAAAGCTGGCCGACCAAAGTCTGGGCGAAACTCATCGAGAAACTATGCGTCTCGCGGCGAATCAGGTCGATCAGGATGTCGGTCACTTCCTTGTTGTCGTCCTTGATTTCCATGCCGGCGAATTGGTCGGAAAGGTTTTCACGGTCGGCGAGCGCCTGCGCTTCCGGGTCGGAAGCCTTGTCGGAGACCGTGTAGACGGTTGCGCCGCGAAGACCCTTGACCCTGATCGTGTCGGCGTGGATCGAAATGAGCAGATCGGCCTCGTGCTGGCGGGCTATGCGCACGCGGTCGTCCAGCCGCAGGAATTGATCTGTCTCGCGCGTCATGAACACGTCGTATTTGCCGACTGCGGCAAGTCTTTCCCGCAATTCGGTGGCGAAGGCGAGCGTGACGTTCTTCTCGACCGTGCCGTTCAGGCCCTCGGCGCCGCCGTCGATGCCGCCATGGCCTGGATCGATGACGACGGTGAAGCGATGGCCTGGATTGGAAACCGGGCCGGTGCCGACCCTGCCACCCTTGTCGGAGGAGACCGTCGAGCCGGTGGTCAGCGCCTGATTGGCAAGAGCGGCGTCGAACTCCCGCACGGACGCCGCCGACATGTCGATAGCGATGCGGTAGCCGCTGCTGTCATCGTTCTTGAGCACGTCGAGCCTGTCGACGGCGAACGGGCCCTTGCCGGTGAGAATCAGCCGCGACACCCCCTCGCCGAGATCGCCGTAGCGCACGCTCCTGACCAGGCCGCGCGCCTTCACATCCTTGGCATTGATGGCGAATTTCGTGCTTGGCAGGTCGACGACCAGACGGTGGGGGCCGCGCAGCAGAAACCATTTGACGTCGGGTTCGCGATCGAAATTCATGACGATGCGCATCTTGGTGGCGTCACCCGCCATTTTGTAGCTCGTCACCGCGAGCGGTGCGTCGGCAGCAAAGGAAACCGGCGAAAAGGCCAGGCAAGCGACAACCACCAACAGCAGACAAGCAGCGCGGAAGTAGGCAGCGTAGAAGAAAGTGCCTCCGGCGCGACCACTCCAGTGCGTGAAGACTGCCAGTCCCATCTCTTTCCAGTCGCTCCGGTTTGGCGCCAGGCGCCCAATCTTGTTTGTCGGAGTGTCGGCGTCTTGTCGAATGCCGGTTAGGCCGCGAACTCAATTAACGATTGGTATCCAGAGAAGGTTAACCAAGCCTTTTCATGCAAAGGTTAAGCTGTGCTTCCGTCGCGGAACTGCTTTTTGCCGGCATCGGAAATCGGGGTTGCCTTCCAACCCGCCAAATCATAAAAGCGATGGTGGATCACTGCAATCCTGGAACCGTCCTTCTCCGCAGCTTCCTGCTACAGCTCAGATGAACGACGACTCCTTTCGCTTCAGACGAAAAAGGTATCAGGTGATCGCGACGAATTTCGCAGGTGCGAGCCCGTGGCGGGGGAAGCGCCTGCGTGAGGAAAACGGCCGGGATTGTCCCGCGCCGGCTCTGTATGAGCAAACAAGCTGGTCCGGTTTTCCCGGGCTTTGGTTCAAAAAGGTTCTGCTGGTTACGATGGCTTCAAGCGCAATCATGGAAAGGTCCGCAGCAAACCGCGCCATTATGGCTGCGGGCGGCACCGCCATGGCGCTCAGGCAGCGGCCGGCGGACATTCAATTGCCCGGCACCCATGTTCATCCACACTCACAGCGGCGGGCGTTGCCCCGCAAGCTGCGGCTGACGGCTGCCGGGGGGAAACGAAATAATGCCCAACAAGATGCTGATAGACGCCTCCCACCCGGAGGAAACACGTGTTGTCGTCGTTCGCGGTAACCGTATTGAAGAATTCGACTTTGAATCCCAGGACAAGAAGCAGCTCAAAGGAAATATCTACCTCGCCCGCGTAACGCGCGTCGAACCCTCGCTTCAGGCAGCCTTTGTCGAATATGGCGGCAACCGTCACGGTTTCCTCGCCTTCAGTGAAATTCATCCCGACTACTACCAAATTCCGGTCGCCGACCGTCAGGCGCTGCTGCGCGCAGAAGCGCAGGAGGCTGAAGACGAGGACGATGAGGATGGCGAAGGCGACGACCGCCAGAGCCGCGATCGCGGCCGGCGTGGACGCCGGCGCGGCGGCAAGAGCCGCGATCGGGGCGAGCACAAGCGTGATGCAGGTGCGGCCGATTCTGACGATTCTGTCGAGTCCAATGACAGCGGTTCCAATGAGGGCGGCGAACACGGCGAGGATGCGGTCGCGGATAACGCCGATGCCGTTTCGGAAAATGTCGACACGCCGTCCGATACTTCGGAACATGGCGAGGATGTCGCCGGTCATACTGAGGCGAGTCATAATGAGACGAGCCATAACGAGACTGGGCCTTCCGAAGGCGGTCCAAATTCCCTCGCCGCCAGCATCGAAGCGGATGTGATTTCCGAAGCCGTGCCGCAGGCGGAGACGGCCGGCGAAGCCACGTCCACCGACAATGATCGCGGCATGCTGGAAGAGGTGCAGTCCTCGCATCCGGAGGACCATGAGGTCGAATCGGTCGGCGCCGAAGATGCGCTGGAAGAAGCGCGCAACCGCCGCAAGCCGGTGCGCCGCCAGTACAAGATCCAGGAGGTGATCAAGCGCCGCCAGATCCTCCTGGTGCAGGTCGTAAAAGAAGAGCGCGGCAACAAGGGCGCAGCGCTCACCACCTACCTGTCGCTTGCCGGCCGCTATTCGGTGCTGATGCCGAACACGGCGCGCGGCGGCGGCATCTCGCGCAAGATCACCAACGCACAGGACCGCAAGCGGCTGAAGGAGGTCGTCGCCGATCTCGAAGTGCCGCAGGGCATGGGCGTCATCCTGCGCACAGCCGGCGAAAGCCGTACCAAAGCCGAGATCAAGCGCGACTACGAATATCTGATGCGGCTTTGGGAAAACGTCCGCAATCTGACGCTGCAGTCCACGGCCCCTGCCCTGGTCTACGAAGAAGGCAGCCTGATCAAGCGCTCGGTGCGCGACCTCTACAACAAGGACATCGACGAGATCCTGGTCTCCGGCGAAGAGGGCTATCGCGAGGCCAAGGACTTCATGCGCATGCTGATGCCGAGCCACGCCAAGGTCGTGCAGCCGTTCCGCGACACGACGCCGATCTTCGTGCGCAATGGCATCGAGGCGCAGCTCGACCGCATGCTGCAGCCGCAGGTGACGCTGAAGAGCGGCGGCTACATCATCATCAACCAGACCGAGGCCCTGGTCGCCATCGACGTCAATTCGGGCCGCTCCACCAAGGAGCACTCGATCGAGGACACAGCGCTTCACACCAATCTGGAAGCGGCCGAGGAAGTCGCACGGCAGTTGAGGCTGCGCGATCTCGCCGGCCTGATCGTCATCGACTTCATCGACATGGAGGAGAACCGCAACAACCGCTCCGTCGAGAAGCGGCTGAAGGATCACCTCAAGAACGATCGCGCCCGCATCCAGGTCGGCCGCATCTCGCATTTCGGCCTGATGGAGATGTCGCGCCAGCGCATCCGTGCCAGCGTGCTGGAATCGACGATGAAGCCTTGCCCGCATTGCGGCGGTACCGGCCATGTGCGGTCCGATTCGTCTGTCGCGCTGATGGTTGTACGGGCGATCGAGGAATTCCTCCTCAAGGATTCGCGCAGCCACATAACGGTGCGGACGCCGGCGGCGACCGCGCTCTATGTGCTCAACCACAAGCGCGGCACGCTGGTGGAACTCGAAAGCCGCTTCGGCCTGACCATCACCGTCGAAGCCGACGACACGGTCGGCGCCCAGCACTATGCGATCTTCCGCGGCGCGCTGGCTGAAAAGCCTGAAGGCTTCGTCGAGGTGCGCACGTTGCCCGCCTATGTCGAGCCGGAAGAGCCCGCCGACGAAACCGTCATTGAGGAGGAGGAAGACGAGGCCGTTGCACCGGCGGAGCAACCGCGCCAAGCTCAGCAGCCGCAGCAGCCAAGGCCAAGCGAGGATGGCGAAGGCCGCGACCGCAAGCGCCGCAAGCGCCGCAGACGGCGCGGCGGCAAGGATCGCGACCGCGAGCATGGCGCCCCCGTAGAAGGCGCGTCCCTCTCGGCCACAGCCGATGGCGTCTCCGAAGCCTCAAGCGATGAAGGCGCTGAAGCAGACCTCGAGGACCAGGTCGGCGTCACCGAGGCGGTGGAAGCGTCGGATGACAGTCAAGAGCCTGATGAACGTCGGGGGTCGGATGAAGGTCAGGGCAAGAAGCGCCGGCGCGGCAAGCGCGGCGGCAAGCGCAATCGCCGTGAAGACGGCGAAGGCGAGGTCGATGCAGGCACTGCAGAATCGGCTGACGGCCCCGAAGGCGAAGTCTTGGAGGGCGTAACCGTCTCCAGCGAGCCGGTAGCAGCAATGCCGGTCGAAGAGCCTGTGGACCTTGCTCCGGCCAATGACGACATGCCGAGCGCCGAAAAGCCGAAGAAGCCGCGCCGCGCCGCCAAGCCGAAGAAGGCTGCGGCGGACGTCGTCGTCGAGACGCCGGTAGCCGAGCCGGAAACCTCTGCCGAGGCTCCCGCACCTGTTCCGGAGGAAACAGCCGTGGCGACCGTCGACGAAAAACCGACGGTCCGCCCATCGCGACGCAAGCCTGTACCGGTGGATGCGCCGGTTGAGCCGATCGTGTCTTCGACCGTTGCCGAAGAGGAAAAGACCGAGGAAAAGCCGAAGCGTGCCGGCTGGTGGCAGCGGAAAGGCTTCTTCTAAGCTTTTCGGTGGTTTAGCCTGATCTTTTGACCAAAGAATCCCGCGCTGTCTTGTCGACAGTGCGGGATTTTTCTTATCTGAAGCGCCACAAGCTTTATGGCGCGAAGACCGACCAGTTCATCATCTTCGCCAGCCTTTCCAGCGCAATCGACCCCAGTCTGGAATTGCCGTTGGCGTTCAGGCCGGGCGACCATACGGCGAGCGAGGCCACGCCCGGCACGATCGCCAGAATGCCGCCGCCGACGCCGCTCTTGCCGGGGATGCCGACGCGAAAGGCGAAATCACCGGAGCCGTCATAATGACCGCAGGTCAGCATCATCGCGCCGATGCGGCGGGCGCGCTCGGCTGACACCACGGAATGGCCGGTCGCCGGGTTCTTGCCGCCGTTGGCGAGGAAGCGACCGGCCAACGCCAGTTGCCGGCAGCTCATTGCGATGGCGCAATGGTGGAAATAGACGCCCAGCGCCAGATCCGGCGCGTGGTTGAGATTGCCGAAGGATTTCATGTAGTTGGCAAGCGCCAAATTCCGAAAACCGGTAGCGCGTTCCGAAGCCGCGACCTCGCGGTCGATGATAATGGTCTCGTCGTCGGCCAGGAACTGGATGAAGCGCAGGATCTCGCCGATCGCCTCGCGCGGCTGATGGCCGGCGAGCAGAATGTCGGAAATGACGATGGCGCCGGCATTGATGAACGGATTGCGCGGAATGCCGTTCTCATGCTCGAGCTGGACGATCGAGTTGAACGGGTTGCCCGAAGGCTCGCGCCCGACACGCTGCCACAGCGCGTCGCCGACATTGCCGAGCGCCAATGTCAGCGTGAACACCTTCGAAATGCTCTGGATCGAAAACGGCTCATCGGCGTCGCCCGCCATCAGCACGCGACCGTCCTTGGTCACGGCGGCAATGCCGAACTTCTTCGGATCGACTTTGCCGAGTTGCGGAACATAGGTCGCGACTTCGCCGCGATCCGTGCGCTCCGCCATTTCGGCGGCAATTTCAGTCAAAGCCTGTTCGAGTTCCGGCATGGCGCTACTTCAGCCAGCGTTCGAGGCGCATCATCGCCTCGACCATCTCATCATGGCTGCCGGCGTAGGAAAAGCGCATGGTTCGATGGCCTTGGTGCGGATCGAAATCGCGGCCGGGCGTCGCCGCCACATGCGCCTCGGCCAGCATCTTGCGCGCCAAGGCCATGCTGTCGTTGGTGTGCCTGGTGACATCGCAGAAGGCGTAGAACGCCCCGTCCATCGGTGCCGCCAGCGCAAAGCCGAGTTCGGGCAGGCGTTTCATCAAAAGCTCGCGATTCCACGCATAGCGCGCCTTCACCGCCTCCAATTCCCCGGTCGCCTTGAATGCCTCGATCGCGGCGATCTGGGACAGTTCCGGCGGTGAGATATAGAGACTCTGGGCGATCCGCTCGACCGGCCGCACCAATGGTTGCGGCAGCACCATCCAGCCGATCCGCCAACCGGTCATGCAGTAATATTTCGAGAAGGAATTGATCACCGTCACGTCCTCGCCGTAGGCAAGCGCCGTCGTGTCCGGCGCAGCGTAAGCCAGCCGGTGATAGATCTCGTCGGAGATCACGGCGATGCCGAGCTCTTGCGCCGTCGTCACCAGCGCCGACAGCTCGTCGGCGGGGATAACCGCGCCGGTCGGATTGGCCGGACTGGCGAACAACACGCCCTTCAGCTTCTTTTCGCGATGCGCGGCCTTCAGATGTTCGGCGTGGAGATAGGCATCACCGTTGAGCTCGATCTCGACGACCTCGATACCGAGCGCGGCCATGATGTTGCGATAGGCCGGATAGCCAGGCGCGGCGATGGCGACACGATCGCCTGGATCGAACATTGCCAGAAAGGCCAGGTTGAAGGCGGCGGACGATCCGGTGGTGACGGCGATCCGGCCGGGTGAAACGGCAAGCCCGTAGTGGTCAGGATAGTGCTGCGCGATCGCCTCGCGCAGGCCCGCAAGACCCAATGCATCGGTGTAGCCGATGCGCCCCATCTTCAATGCGTTTGTCGCCGCTTGCCTGACCCCGGTCGGCGCCGGGTCGGACGGCTGGCCAACAGCCATGGAAACAACCGGCACGCCCGTTGCCTTCAGCCGATTCGCTTCCGCCAGAATGTCCATGGCGTGGAACGGCTCAACGTCGCCGCGACGCGAAAGCGATACAACCATTTGACCTCATTCCTTGCCGGCTGCGGGCGCCGAGCTCTGGCGTCCGCGCCGCACAAATGCCCGATTGATGTGAGGATCACAAGTTCGGTAAAGTTTCAGTGCCGACTTTTCATCCTCCGCCCGCTCGTCTACCAGTGGACCTGCCATGTTGAGCCAACCCAAATCGACGATAGCCAGGGCAGCACGCGCCTTCGCGACGCTTTCGCTTGCCGCGACGGTCGCTGTGACCAGCACCGTCAGCGCCTTCGCGCAAAACGTGCCGGTGGTGCGCGATGCCGAGATCGAAGCACTGGTGCGCGATTATGCGCGGCCGATCTTCCGGGCCGCGGGCCTGCCGGAAGACGGCGTCGACATCGTGCTGGTCAACGACCAGAGTTTCAACGCTTTCGTTGCCGGATCCCGCATGTTCATCAACACCGGTGCCCTGATGTCGGCGGAGACGCCCAACGAGATCATCGGCGTCATCGCCCATGAAGCCGGCCACATTGCCGGCGGGCACCAGCAAAAATTGCGCAACCAGCTCGAACGCGCCAAGACGATGGCCATCATCGCGACGCTGCTTGGCGCAGGTGCCATCGTTGCCGGCGCCACCACCAAAAGCCGTGGCCTCGCCGGCGCCGGCATGGGGGTTGCAGCCGGCGGCGGCGAGATGGCGCAGCGCAGCATCCTCGCCTATCAGCGCACCGAAGAGATGACCGCCGACCGCTCGGCGATAACCTATCTCAACGCGACCGGCCAGTCCGGCCTGGGCATGCTGAAGACCTTCGGCCGCTTTCAAAGCGCGCTCTCGCTGTCAGGGGCGCAGGTCGACCCCTACCGGATCAGCCATCCGCTGCCGCGGGAGCGCATTGCCAATCTCGAAGTGCTGGTCAAGCAGAGCCCTTATGTCGAGAAGGTCGATCCGCCGGCACTGCAGCAGCGGCACGACATGATGCGCATCAAGATCGCCGCCTATATGGGGGGCAAGGCCGCCGCATCGCGGCTGATGCGCAAGAACCCGGACAGCCTCGCCTCGCAATATGGCGACGCGCAGACGAGCTATCTTTTCGGCGATCTGGCCGGGGCGCTCGCCAAGACCAACGCGCTGATCAAGGCACAGCCGAAAAACCCCTATTTCCAGGAATTGCGCGGCGACATCCTGATGAAGGCGAACAGACCGAAGGCTGCCGCCGAAGCCTATGCCAAGGCGGTCAGCCTCGATCCGGCACGATCCGGGTTGCTGTCGGTCTCCTACGGCCAGGCGCTGATGGCCATTGGCACGCCCGATTCCCTGGAGAAAGCGGTGGTGCAGATCAACAAGGGCCTCGGGCGCGACCGGGAAAACGCCGTCGGTTACCGCCATCTGGCGCAGGCCTATGGCGAACTCGGCAACATCCCGGCCGCGGATCTTGCAACCGCCGAAGGCCATTTCTATTCCGGCGCCTACAAGGATGCCAAGATCTTCGCAATGCGCGCGCAGATGAAAATGAAGCGCGGCGAGCCGGGCTGGATCCGCGCGCAGGACATCATAAACTACGCACCATCAGGCAAGAAAAAGTGAACCTTCCGGCCGTGCGCGGCGACATGTAGTGGACCAATCGGGTCGGGCCGGAAACCAGGCAAGAGGATTAGGGATGATGAACAAGGCAATTCTGCTGGGCACCACGGGAGTGGCGGTCGCTCTCGCCATGCTGGGTTTCGGGTTCGTGACCGGAAGTCCGCAGACGGCAAAGGCCGATGCCGTGCAGATCGCCCAGGCGGCGCCCGCCGACACCAAGATCGACCGGGCCGAAGTCGAAGGCATCATCCGCGACTATCTCCTGAAGAACCCGGAAGTGCTGCTGGAGGCTCAGGAAGCGCTCGAGGCCAAGCAGAAGGAGGCGCAGCGCGTCGCCAGTCTCGCCATCATCAAAAATGCCAAGGACCAGATCTTCAACTCGGCCTTCGACGGCGTCGTCGGCAATCCGAACGGCAAGGTCACCATCGTCGAGTTCTACGATTACAATTGCGGCTACTGCAAACGCGCCATGGAGGACATGCAGACGCTGACGACAGCCGATTCGGACCTGCGCTTCGTGCTCAAGGAGTTCCCGATCCTCGGCCCGGATTCGCAGAAGGCGAGCGTCGTCTCGATGGCCTTCCACCTGATGATGCCGGAGAAATACGGCGAGTTCCACAACGCGCTGCTCGGCGCCCAGGGACGCGCCACCGAAGCGGCGGCCATCAAGGTAGCGCTTTCGCTCGGCGCCGACGAAGCGACGCTGCGGGAGAAGATGAAGGACCCGTCGATCGCCGAGGCCCTCTCCGAGACCTATGACCTTGCCAACAAGCTGGCCATCACCGGAACGCCTTCCTATGTGGTCGGCAACGAGGTGGTGTTCGGGGCGCTCGGCCAGGAAGTGCTGGCGGAGAAGATCGAGGCGGCCAAGGCCGCACTCTGATCGCCCGCTGGCTTTCGGCGCAAGCCATTTTCCGCCTGTTGTGGACAGCGAAAGAACCCACTTGCGCTCTTTTCGCAGGCGTCTAAGCCCATTATAGAGGTCCGGCGCGCCGACTGATGCCGGCGCTGATGTGGTGGATTTGAAGTTCCTGCTACTTTGGTGGCATCAGCGTTCAGGAACTTCAAATCCACCACATCAGAAATGTATAAATTGCCAGTGTGGCTTTGAATCCGAAATTCGTTCAAAGCGCTGCTCCAAGGTACTGCGAATTTCGGATTCAAAATCACACTGGGAAAGGTCGGCATTTTGAAAACGGTTTTCGTCCTGAACGGTCCCAACCTTAACGCGCTCGGCAAACGCGAGCCGGGCATCTATGGCGGCAAGACGCTTGCCGCGATCGCCGACGATTGCAAGCTGGCAGGTGCGGCACTTGGGCTCGAGATCGATTTCCGTCAGTCGAATCATGAGGGCGACCTCGTCGACTGGATACAGGAAGCCGCCGACAAGGCTGTCGGCATCGTCATAAATCCGGGCGCCTACAGCCACACCTCGATCGCCATTCACGACGCCATCCGCTCCGTCGCGCCATTACCCGTCGCCGAAGTTCATCTTTCCAACATCCATGCGCGGGAATCATTCCGCCACGTCTCCATGGTCTCGCCGGTCGCCGTCGGCATGATCTGCGGGTTCGGGCCGCTCGGCTACACACTGGCGCTGCAGGCGCTGGCCGCACGCCTATGACCGGCCAACAAACAGAAGGCTCGAAAATGTCGATAAAGAAGAATGGTGTTGACCAGCAGCTTATCCGCGATCTGGCGGGCATACTGAACGACACCAACCTCACCGAGATCGAGGTCGAGCTGGGCGACTTGAAGGTGCGCGTGTCGCGACAGGCGCCGGCCGTGCATGCGGTCGCCGCACCGCAGCCCGCCTATGCGCCGCCGGCAGCGCAGCCGGCTGCCGCAGCCGCCCCGGCAGCGGCCGACGTGTCCAAGAATGCGGTGGCCTCCCCCATGGTCGGCACCGCCTACCTGGCGCCGTCGCCCGACGCCAAGGCGTTCATCGAGGTCGGCCAGCAGGTCAAGGAAGGCCAGACGCTGCTGATCATCGAGGCGATGAAGACAATGAACCAGATCCCCTCGCCTCGTGCCGGCACGGTGACGGCGATCCTGTTCGAGGATGCGCAGCCGGTCGAATATGGCATGCCGCTCGTCGTGATCGAGTAGAGCCGGGAACAGCCGAAAAATGTTCCAGAAAATCCTCATCGCCAATCGCGGCGAAATCGCGCTGAGAGTGCTGCGCGCCTGCAAGGAGCTTGGCATCCAGACGGTGGTGGTGCATTCGACCGCCGACGCCGACGCCATGCATGTGCGGCTCGCCGACGAGAGCGTCTGCATCGGCCCGCCGCCGTCGCGCGACAGCTATCTCAACATCCACCAGATCGTCGCGGCCTGCGAGATCACCGGCGCCGACGCGGTGCATCCGGGCTACGGATTCCTGTCGGAGAATGCCAAATTCGCCGATATCCTGGCCGCGCACAACATCACCTTCATCGGTCCGTCCGGCGATCACATCCGCATCATGGGCGACAAGATCGAGGCCAAGCGCACTGCAAAGCGTCTTGGCATTCCGGTGGTGCCCGGCTCCGACGGCGCGGTCACCGAGGAAAAGGACGCCAAACGCATCGCCGCCGAGATCGGCTATCCCGTGATCATCAAGGCGTCGGCCGGCGGCGGCGGACGCGGCATGAAGGTGGCGCGCAGCGAAGCCGATCTTGTGGTCGCGCTGCAGACGGCGCGCTCGGAAGCCGGGGCCGCTTTTGGCGACGACGCCGTCTATATCGAGAAGTATCTCGAAAAGCCGCGCCACATCGAGATCCAGGTGTTCGGCGACGGTGCCGGCCGCGGCGTGCATTTCGGCGAACGCGACTGTTCGCTGCAGCGCCGTCACCAGAAGGTCTGGGAAGAGGCGCCCTCGCCGGCGCTCAATGCCGAGGAGCGCGCGCATATCGGCGGCGTCTGTGCAAGGGCGATCGCCGATCTCGGCTACTCCGGTGCCGGCACCATCGAGTTCCTCTATGAGAACGGCGAGTTCTATTTCATCGAGATGAACACGCGCCTGCAGGTCGAGCATCCGGTGACGGAGGCGATCACCGGTATCGACCTCGTGCATGAGCAGATCCGCGTCGCCTCGGGCGGCGGGCTTTCGGTGCGCCAGGAAGAGATCCGCTTTCAGGGCCATGCCATCGAATGTCGCATCAATGCCGAGGATCCGCGCACCTTCACGCCCTCGCCCGGCACGATCACCCACTTCCACACGCCGGGCGGCCTCGGCATCCGTGTCGATTCCGGCGTCTATTCCGGCTACAAGATCCCGCCCTACTACGACAGCCTGATCGGCAAGCTGATCGTGCACGGCCGCAACCGTGTCGAATGCATGATGCGGCTGCGGCGGGCGCTCGACGAATTCGTCGTCGACGGCATCAAGACGACGCTGCCGCTGTTTCGCGATCTCGTCGGTAATGCCGATATCGCCAATGGCGAGTATGACATCCACTGGCTGGAAAAATATCTGGCCAAAGAGGATTAGGTCGTAAACTTATAGAATATAATGTCGCGATGACCCGTCCCTACGCGCCAGGCTATCGCATCCCGACCGACCTGTTGCTCAAGGCCTACGCCTCGGGCGTCTTTCCGATGGCCGAAAGCGCCACCGATCCCGAAGTGTTCTGGGTACGGCCGGAGACGCGCGGCATCATCCCGCTCGATGGTTTTCACACGCCCAAAAGCCTGAGGAAGGCGATCCGGAAAAACCTGTTCGACATCCGTTTCGATTTCGACTTCGAGGCGGCCATCGACGGCTGCGCCGAGCGGCGCGAAGAACGCCGGTCGACCTGGATCAACGCGCCGATCCGCGAGGCTTATGTCGAACTTCACCGGATGGGCCATTGCCATTCGGTCGAAGCCTGGCGCGAGGGTCGGCTGGTCGGCGGCCTCTACGGCGTGTCGCTCGGCCGGGTATTCTTCGGCGAGAGCATGTTCGCCCGGGAAACGGACGCGTCGAAGATCTGCCTGGTGCATCTGGTTGAACGTCTGAAGGAAAGGCGCTTTGCGCTGCTCGACACGCAGTTCACCACCGAGCACCTCAAACGTTTCGGCGCGATCGACGTGCCGAGGGGCAAGTATGAAAAGATGCTGGCTGACGCGCTGAAGGGCGAAGCGGTCTTCTTTCCCTGACGATCCGTCCAATCAGTCTTTCGTCGCAACTTCCAGCGGCGTCTGCGCGTGGAACATCATCTTCCAGCCATTGACGCGATGGACATAGCCGGTGCTGACCAGCGCCGCATAAGGCTCGCCATTCTCGCGAGTGGCATGGGCCTCATAGGTCAGCACAACGATGTCGCTGCCCGGCTCGATGATGCCCTTGAGATCGATATCGAGATCGCGCCAGCGGTTCGGATCCGTCGCGGTTTCGGCCAGATCGGCGTTACTCATCGTTTGCGCCATCTGTGGGAAAGCCACCAGGCATTCGGTGTCGGCATTGGCTTTGAAATAGGCAGCGTCGCCGGTCCAGAACCCTCTTTCGAGATCGAGGAGTTCGTCCTTGTTGGCCATCATGGGAACATCTCCGTACCGCCAGCCATGACCAACGCACGGAGAATAAGGCAGTTCCGGAAGCTTAGTATGTGATCCCGAACAGGAGATCCCGCGTGCCTGGCGCTCTAATTGGATTTAGCAGCGTCGGGTGCCGGCACCTCCGACTTCTGCTTGCAGCCTTTCAGCCAGACATCGTAGACCGCGTGCTCGACGGCGTTGAGGCCGGGGCTTTCGGCAAACATCCAGCCGGTGAAGATGCGGCGGATCTTGCGATCCAGCGTGATCTCGTCGACCTCGACAAAGGAATCGGTCTTCGGCTCTTCGGTTTGCGGCCGCGAATAGCAGATGCGCGGCGTCACCTGCAAGGCACCGAACTGCACCGTCTCGTCGATATAAACATCGAAGGTGATGATGCGGCCGGTGATTTTGTCGATGCCGGCGAATTCGGCGACGGGATTGGTGATGCGTTCTGGTGCCGCAGGTGCCGCCGGCGCCACTGTCGCCTCCGGTTCCACCGGCGCCTCCGGCGCCGCCGGGTCCAACGGCGCCTCAAGCGTCTGTGCGGCGACCATGCTAAAAGCCGCAAAAGCGGCGGCGGCCACCGTCAGTCCGCCCATCGAGATTCGGCTGAAAATGCTCATGCAAGGGTCCGGTGGTTTGCGCCCGGGGCGATTCTGTCGCGCCCAAGGCTAGTCGCTGCTGTCAGATCGGCAAGCAGCTAAACGCCAATTGTGGCGATAAAGGACCGATCCGCCGCGACGAGCGGTTACGAACCCGGCGTCCAGGCGTCGTAATCGCCCGTCACCTGCGGGCGGTGCTGGTTGGTGAGCACAGAGCCCTTGGGGCGATAGGCGGCGGCACTTCCGGTGAGGTTCGGCTGATGCGGCTTCTGCCAGTCGCGTGGCTTGTAATTGTCGCTCGGCGGCGCGATGTCGACGCGGTGATGCATCCAGCCATGCCAGCCGGGCGGAATCATCGAGGCTTCCGCATAGTCTCGATAGATGACCCAGCGGCGGGTGCGGCCTTCCGAATCGACACCACCCTCGTAGTAGACATTGCCAGCCTCGTCCTGCCCGACTTTCTTGCCATGCCGCCAGGTGTGGAAGCGCGTGCCCAGCGTCTGGCTGTTCCACCAGGTGAAAAACTGCAGAAGGAAAGTCTTCATCCAAATCCTCGTGGCAAGCCCTCGCGGCGGCAGCGGCGGCGCCTGTTTCCTGCTTATGGCGTCAGGCCATCGCTAAGGCAAGGGTTTTGCCGCAAGCGCCGCGCAAATGGCTGTCAGAAAACCGATGCAAACCCGGCGGGCCTTTCGCGGCGGTCGAAGCATGCCTTGCCAAGGCTGCCCCGTCTTTCTAAAGCTCTGCGCGTCCCATGCAGGTATCCAGTCTGATTGACGGTGAGGGAGGTAAAGATGGCCCCGGATTCATCCGACCCTGAGCTGCGAATCAGTGCCAGCTCCATTCGCCTGCGCAAGGGCGGCGTGCCGGTCGTCTGCCTCACCGCCTACACCTATCCCGTCGCTCGCCTGCTCGACGATCATGTCGACCTGCTTCTGGTCGGAGACAGCGTCGCCATGGTTCTCCATGGCCACAAGACCACGCTGGGCGCTTCGCTGGAGATGATGATCGCCCATGGACAAGCGGTGATGCGGGGTTCGGCCAGGGCCTGCGTGGTGGTCGACATGCCGGCCGGAAGCTATGAGGCAACGCCGCGCCAAGCCGTCGCCTCGGCTCGGCGGATCGTCAACGAAACCGGTTGTCAGGCCGTCAAGCTGGAGGGCGGCGTTACCGTTGCCCGGCAGATCGCGGCGATCGTCGCTGCCGGCATTCCGGTCATGGGACATATCGGCTTGCAGCCGCAATCGGTGGAAAGCGACGGCGGCTACAGGATCAAGGGCCGTACCGAGGAGAATGTGGCGGCGCTTTATCGCGACGCCCGCGCGGTCGAGAAGGCCGGCGCGTTTTCGGTAGTCATCGAAGGCACAGTCGAGACCGTCGCCGCCGACCTCACCCGGCACATTTCCATTCCAACCATCGGGATCGGCGCCAGCGGAGACTGCGACGGCCAGATCCTGGTCATCGACGATATGGTCGGCCTGACCGTCGACCGCGTGCCGAAATTCGTCAAGCAATATGCCGACCTGCGCAGCGTCATATCGCAGGCGGCAGCCAGCTATGCAGCGGAGGTGCGAAGCCGGACATTCCCCGGCCCGAACCACGTCTTTTCGGCCGCAGCCGAACAAGGGCAAAGAATGAGTTGGGACAAAGAATGAGCCGAGACAAAGCATGAGCCGGCCTCTCATCGTCGACAGCGTCGCCGCCCTTCGCGCGCAAATCCGCGACTGGCGTCGCGATGGCCTCAGCCTTGCCATGGTACCGACCATGGGTGCACTGCATGACGGCCATGTCTCGCTGATCGGGGTCGCACTCGAAAAGGCCGATCGCTGCGTTGTCTCGATCTTCGTCAACCCGACGCAGTTCGCTCCGAGCGAAGACCTCGACAAATATCCGCGCCAACTCGCCCGCGACCTCGACCGGCTGGCCGAGACCGGCGCCCAACTCACTTTCACCCCTGGTGTGGCGGAGATGTATCCGGCTGGCTTCGCCACAAGGATCTCGGTCGGCGGGCCAGCCGCCGGGCTGGAATCGGATTTCCGTCCGACCTTCTTCGACGGCGTCGCGACGGTCGTGGCAAAGCTCTTCCTGCAGGCGTCGCCCGACTGTGCGGTCTTCGGTGAAAAGGACTACCAGCAGCTTTGCGTCGTCAGGCAGCTCTGCCGCGACCTCGATCTGCCGGTGGAAATCATCGGCGCGCCAACGGTACGCGACGCACATGGCCTCGCCATGTCCTCACGCAATGCGTATCTGAGCGAA
This sequence comes from Mesorhizobium wenxiniae, assembly GCF_002284535.1. Taxonomy (GTDB): domain Bacteria; phylum Pseudomonadota; class Alphaproteobacteria; order Rhizobiales; family Rhizobiaceae; genus Mesorhizobium; species Mesorhizobium wenxiniae. The sequence goes on from NZ_NPKH01000039.1 coordinate 64,348, forward strand.
GCCGAGCTGGAGGTGGCGCGCCAGCTCAACGCCATATTGCGCCGGACGGCGGCGGCACTAGCGGCAGGCGCGGATGAAGGCAGCGCGACCGCCGAGGCCAGCCGCGCGCTCGTCAAGGCTGGCTTCGACAAAATCGATTATGTCGCGGCGCGCGAGAGCCTGACGCTCGCCCCATGGCGGCGAACCCGTGACGGACGCCTGCTCGCAGCCGCCTGGCTGGGCAAGACCCGGCTGATCGACAATGTGGAAGTTCCCTCCGCCTAAAGCGCGTCGCGTTTGGATGGATTCATGCGACGCGCTTTAAGTTCTTGTTTTTATGCATGTCGTTATCGCAAGACCGCTTCGCACTTTTGCGCGACGTGCATTAAGCCAATCAGGCGACCTTGAGATCCTTCATCGCCTTCTCGTAGACATCTTTGATCGGCTTGGATACGTCTTCGGCGGCTTTCGTCGCGGCCGCCTGAAACTCCTTGCCCTGCTCGACGGTCTTTTCCACCTGCTTGCGCAGGAAGGCAGTCTGCAGTTCGACGAACTCGGAGGGCGATTTCACGGCAACCAGGGCTTCGAGGTGAGAAAAGCTGGCCTCAACATTTGCGCGCAGCGCGGCGATCGTCTTCAGCGACAGCTCATTGCCAGCGGTCTTGGCTGTTTCGAAGGATGACTCAAGAGCCTTTTGGGTCGCCTCGGCGCCGGTCGCCAATTTCGATAAGGCTTCTTTCGACTGCTCGACGCCCTTTTCGGCGACAGCGCGGAACTGATCGGTTGCCGCGGTCGCTACTTCTGCATTCTCGATGATTTCAGCAGTTTTATCAGCGGTCTTGGTCATAGTTTCCATCCTTTGCGGTGGGCGACCTTGTAGAAAAGCCGTCTCGTTCATCTAGCAGCCTGACGTTACGGCATCTGCAGTGCATTGCAATATTTTTGTGCGTCGCACCATGCCTTTTTTGCCTCAGCGTTAGCCACTGCTGAATTCTTACCGGGCGTGTTTTGCGGACGACAGATGAGAAAGTATTCGGGCAAGAATTGCAAAACAGTGGCCCGCTTCATCGCGCCTGTCCGATACACGGTTCGCCCCGCGAATTACGGAATTACGGTGACAGTGCACTTTTATTCCCCGCCTGCCGCGTTTTCCGGATTTCACGGTTTTTTCGGTTTGCTCGGCAATCCGATCCAGAAGTGCTTCGCTGCCCACCGGCCAGCACAGCCGAGCAAACAGGGCAAACACTGCACTGTCACCCTAATTCACCCTAATTCCAATCTGCATATTTTTTAGACCTTTGTGGACGACATCTTCAGAATCCAAGCTACCCGGCCGGCTCGGCTACAATTCGGCCAAAATCATGGTGCGGTCCTGCGCGCTCCAGGAGCGCAGCATCGATGCTCGGCTGGAATGAGAACGTTTCCTGGCGCGGATCCCAATCTTGATACCGGCACATGTCGAGCGGCTGCTCCCCTATCTGTTCCTGCTTGCATTGACCTGCATCGCGGTCGCCTTCCGGCCGCTCCTGCCTGTCGATGAAACGCGATATCTCAGCGTCACCTGGGAGATGTATCTGAGCGGACAGATCTTCGTTCCGACGATGAATTTCGCGCCCTATCTGCAAAAGCCGCCGCTGCTGTTTTGGCTTATCGACCTGGCCTGGGACATTTTCGGCGCAAGTCGGGTTGCCGCGATGCTCGTCATCTTCGTCGCGTCGTCGCTCGTCATCTGGCTGACGACGCGTCTGACAAAAACCCTCTTTCCCAGGCGCGACGACATCGCAAGCCGTATCCCTTGGCTCGTCGCCGGAAGCACCATCTTCGTGATTTATTCGACGCTGATCCTGTTCGACATGCTGCTGACAATCTTCGTGCTCGCCGCGCTTTTGTCGTTGCTTGCCTTTGCCAAAAACGGCAACCATTGGCACGCCGTGCTGGCGGGATTGTTCATCGGACTGGGTGTTTTGACGAAAGGTCCGGTGGTGCTCATCCATGTCGGCGCCCCTATCCTGCTCTATCCGTTCTGGCGCGATCGGCAGGCCGGGCTGGCGACGCCGAAATTTTTTGCCGGGGCGGGTCTGGCAATTCTCGCCGCATTGATCCCGGTGGCGATCTGGCTGGTGCCGGCGACCATCCAGACGAAAGGCAACTTCGTCTACGACCTTGTCTGGAACCAGTCGGCAGGGCGTGTCACCGGCCACCTGCACAACTCCCATGGCCGGCCGTTCTATTTCTACGTCGTGCTGTTGCCGATCATGCTCATACCGTGGATCTTCATACCCGAAGTGTGGCGGCTGAAGCTGGGCGCCCGGATACGTGGCCTGATCGACACGAAATCGCCGGACCTGCGCGCACTGCGCCTGCTGTCGTTCTCGTTCGTCGCGGTTTTACTGGTTTTCAGCGCGATATCCGGCAAGCAACCTCACTATCTGGTGCCGATGCTGCCATTTGCGACCATCCTGTTCGGGTATTTCATGGCGGAGATTCCCCCCGCGCGGCTCAGAAACTCGGCCTTCGTCCTGCTCGCAATTTTCGGCATCGGCCATGCCGCAGCATCAGCGACCGCTTTCAGACGCGAAGATCTCATGCCGCTGGCCAAATTCATCGCCGAGCGAAAGAACGCCGACTGGGCCGTCGCCTTCGACTACCAGGACGAGGTCGGTTTCCTGGCTCGGCTGCAGAAGCCGTTCGAAAGCACTGACAATCCCGAGGAATGGCTTCGCTCGCATCCTGGCGGCTATGTCATCGACAAATCCAAGGACACTGGGACGTCGGAGCAAATCGCTTTCCGCCTTCACGTCGAACGAGGCTATCTTGTCGTCCTCAAGGGACAACATTGAGGGCGCCGCAACCGACCGCGCAGCCCGTAAAACGCAACTGACTGCGACATATCCGGGCAGACAAATCTATCCGATCGCCTTCTCGCCGGCAGCCCTGAACCGCCGCCACAGGCGGCGGTGTTGCCGGCGGGCAAAAACCCTTTCGAGCGATAGAAGGCGACGGCCGGAGCGTTTGCCTCTTCCACTTCGACACGCAGCGTCCGCGCCTCCGGAAAGCTGGCCTCGACCTCTTCCAGCAGCGCCTGGCGATCCCTTGCCTCTAACAGGTCGGATGCACGTAAAGCTGGTTCAGCATGACGATCTTCGCATCCGTGGTGGCTGCGGCGAAAGCCATGCGCCGATGAGCCTGCCGTCGTCTGCGACCAGGAATTCGGAGTTCGGCCGTGTCAGCAGCGCTCTACAGCGCCGCGGCCCCTTTCGGAGGACGCTGTAGCACTTTGATTTTGCGCATGATCCTTTCCGAAATCGATTCCGATTTCGGGGTCATGCGCTGAGCGAGGCGATCGAATGCCATTCGTCAGTGATCTCGGTGACTTTGGCAGCACCATAGATGGCGTCATAGGTGGCATGCCACGTTTCGACCAGCAGCGCCCGGATGGCAACCAGATCGCGTTCGCTGGCAGTGCGGACGAACATCGGTTTTCTCGCTGACGGCTCGGCTATGCTTCGACAGGTCTGCGTTTGAGATCGATCACGGCAAGCAGCACGACCCAGATGAGGAGCACCAGGCTGCCCGCCATGTTGGCCGCCATGGCGATATCGGAGAAACCTGTTGCCGCCGTGGCGACGCCGCCAATCAGGACGCCAACAGCCCCTGCGCTGCCGAGCAACGACATCCAGACTGGACAGTGCTTCGCCTGTTGCAACGCGATGCTGGCGAGCAGGACGGTCAGGCCGAGCAGCACGGCGCTCACCGCGGCAAAGCCGATTTCGATCTGCCGCACCGCAAAGGCAGCGTTGAACAGCGATGCCTTTGCCGCATCGTCAGCCATGGCCCATGCGTTGACCATGGCCTTCAGGGCGATGCCGTCGACTGCCTGCAAAGCCGCCGCAGCCGCAAGCGACGCCGCGCCAAATACGATGGTGAGCAGAGCAAAGCCCCGCGCCGGACCGTCGAACAGACGGCCAATGATCAAAAGCATGCCGGCGATCATCGCCACGACACCGGCAAGTTGGGCCATGTGACTAAAAAGCCAATTGTGATCGGCGGAATACTCACCGAAGGCGCGAAGCGCATCACTCGGGTCCTCATGCATCGGATGCAACAGCGTGCCGACGAAAAGCAGCACGGCACCTGCGATCAGCAGCGCCGACGAGAGACCTGCCTGATTGCGCGGCCGTGGTCTTGCGTTCATTGCGCTATTCGATCCTGAGCTTGGCCTTGACGAGATCGTTGACCGCTTGCGGGTTGGCCTTGCCGCCTGTCGCCTTCATCACCTGGCCGACGAACCAGCCGGCCAAGCTCGGCTTGGCGCGCGCCTGCTCGACCTTGTCCGGATTGGCTGATATCACCTCATCGACCGCCTTTTCGATGGCGCCGCCGTCGGTGACCTGCTTCATGCCGCGGCTTTCGACCAACTGGCGCGGATCGCCGCCTTCGTTCCAGACGATCTCGAACAGATCCTTGCCGATCTTGCCGGAGATGGTGCCCTCCTTGATCAGATCGATGACCGCGCCGAGCTGATCGGGCGAAACCGGAGCATTTTCAATATTCTTGCCGGCTCTGTTCAACGCGCCCAGCAGATCGTTGATGACCCAATTGGCGGCGAGCTTGCCGTCGCGACCAGCGGCCACCTTCTCGAAATAGTCGGCGACCGCCTTTTCCGACACCAGGATCGAGGCGTCGTAGGTCGACAGGCCAAGCGAGGAGATCAGCCGCGCCTTCTTGGCGTCGGGCAGTTCAGGCAGATCGTTTGCCAACGCATCGACATAGGCCTGGTCGAATTCCAGCGGCAGAAGATCGGGATCCGGGAAATAGCGGTAGTCGTGCGCTTCTTCCTTGGAACGCATCGAGCGCGTCTCGCCCTTGTTGGGGTCGAACAGCCGCGTTTCCTGGTCGATTTTGCCGCCATCCTCGAGGATGGCGATCTGGCGGCGCGCCTCGTAGTCAATGGCCTGGCCGATGAAGCGGATGGAGTTGACGTTCTTGATCTCGCAGCGCGTGCCGAATTCGCCGCCGGGCCGGCGCACCGATACGTTGACGTCGGCGCGCAGCGAGCCTTCGTCCATATTGCCGTCGCAAGTGCCGAGATAGCGCACGATGGTGCGCAGCTTGGTGACATAGGCCTTGGCCTCGTCGGCGGAGCGCATATCGGGCTTGGAGACGATCTCCATCAACGCCACGCCGGAGCGGTTGAGGTCGACATAGGACATCGTCGCATGCTGGTCGTGCATCGACTTGCCGGCATCCTGCTCCAGGTGCAGGCGCTCGATGCCGACCTCGATGTCCTCGAATTCGCCCTGCCGGTCCGGGCCGACGGAGACGATCACCTTGCCCTCGCCGACGATCGGCTGCTTGAACTGCGAGATCTGATAGCCCTGCGGCAAATCGGGATAAAAATAGTTCTTCCGGTCGAAGACCGATTTGTGGTTGATCTCGGCCTTCAGCCCGAGGCCGGTGCGGATCGCCTGTTTGACACATTCCTCGTTGATGACCGGAAGCATGCCCGGCATCGCCGCATCGACGAGGCTGACATTGGCGTTTGGCGGCGCACCGAAAGCCGTCGAGGCGCCGGAGAACAGCTTTGCTTGCGAGGTCACCTGCGCGTGCACCTCGAGGCCGATGATGATTTCCCAGTCGCCGGTGGCACCTGATATCAGGCGCTTGGCATCGGGTGTGCGAGTATCGATGAGGGTCATAGTGGCCTGCGAGTTATCGGTGACGGAATTCACTTCTCAACGTGAATTCCATCACGTCCGACGTGAAAGTCACTCGCTAGTGCAAACCACAAAAAGAGACAAGCGCAAAGCCAAAGCTGGCGCTTCACATCGAATCCAGCCGGCCGGCTGAAGAAATGAGGCGTCACGCCGTCGCGATGTAGGCCCTGATCTCCGCGGCCTCGCGCTCGACATCCTCGATGCGCCGCTTGACCACATCACCTATGGACACGATGCCGTCGAGCAGGCCGTCCTTTTCCACAGGCAGATGGCGGAAACGGCCACTGGTCATGATCTCCATGACTTCATTGACGGTGTGGTTCTCATTACAGATCTTCACCTTGGGCGTCATTGCCGAACGCACCGCGATATCCAGTGCGGCGGCTCCTTCCCTGGCGAGGACCCGCACGACGTCGCGCTCGGAAAGAATACCGACGATCTTATGATCGCCATTGGTGATGACCAGCGCACCGATCCTGTGTTCGGCCAGGATGCGAATGGCCTCGCTCAGCTTTTCGTTCGGCCCGAGCGTCAACACGTCATGGCCTTTCTGCTCGAGAATTGCCTTAACAGTCATGGCGTCCTCCTCAGTTTTACTTGCCGGTTCCTGCCCTGACCGGCTTTCCTTTTGCGCATGACCCCGAAAATCGGCCCGATTTTCGGAAGGATCATGCGCAAATCAAAGTTCTACAGCGTCCTTTGCTCGTCCAAGAGGACGCGCGGCGCTGTAGTGAACATCGTGCGCCGCGATCGATTGCATTTCAAGTGCGGCGATGCTTAAGCCGTGAACTCATCCGGCTGCTGCCGTCGATCGAAAGCGCGCAGGCCGAAGAAGCCGGCGACGAAACCGCCAATATGCGCCTCCCAGGCGATCTGGCTGTCGATGCCGGGCGCGAAGGCAACGAGGCCGGTGGCGAGATTGATCACCATCCAGATGGCAAGAAAAGTCACAACGCCGCGCGAGCGGAACACTGCCGCCATCGGCAGCGGCGCGCCGGCGAAGGCAGCTTTGCCGGACGAGCGGTCCGTGCGGAAGCCAAAGCGGGCGGCGGCCCCCATCATGCCGGAAATCGCCCCCGATGCGCCGACCAGCGGCGCCTGGCCGAGCGGATGCACGGCCCAGAACAGCACCACCGCCGCCAGCCCCGTCGCCGCGAAGAACAGGCTGAAACGAAGCGCGCCGAAGCGGTTCGCCAGCGGTGAGCCGAAAGCCGCCAGCCACACCATGTTGACGGCAAGATGAGCAAAGCCGCCATGCAGGAAGGCATAAGTGAAGGGGCTCGAAAACGCGTAGAAATCGAGGTCGAAGCGACCGGAATAGCGGATCGGAATGAAGGCGGTCCGGATCAGCAGGGAGAAATCCTGGTCCTCGGTGAGCCAGTAGAGCCGGATCAGATGAACGACGACGCAGATGCCGATCACCGCCAGCACAACCGGTGGCATGTTGAATACCGGCTCGCGAAGACGCTCCGGCTCGCGGCCGACAGGTCCGCCCTCGCCCTGTTTGATTTCCGATGGGCTTGCTGGTTCGCTCATATGGCTCGCACTCAGTCGCTGGATTCGACTTCGCGAGCATGTAGATCACGGCCACCCGATTCACAAAGGGGCGAATCGCCCCACGCAAATCAAAACCGGGGCGAATCAAAATTGGCGCGAATCAAAAAGAAGCCGTCCAAGGTTTCCCTTGAACGGCTGGTCGAGCCCCCATGCTCCCCCAAACTCTTGACTGAACTGCTGCCGATCGCTGCGAAACGACCGCTTCTGGAGTGGTTTTAGCGTGCCACGGGCGTGGGCGGGGCGCAACGTAAACCACTTGTTAACCTTAACGACCCCGACCCGTGAACAAGTGTTAACGATGCTGGCACGCATCCTGCTCCGCAACGCATGTAGGTCCTCGGAGGGCGCCCTTCTGTTCACCGATGGGACATCAGACGACAGATTGCGCGGAGCAGCATAACATGAACCAGAACGGATCGATCACGCTGTTCCATTATTGGAACCGGCTGCGTGACGGGCGCCCTGCCCCGAAGCGTTCGGAAGTCGAGCCAGCCGACATCAAGTCGTTGCTGGCCGACACATTCATCCTGGAAAAGGATACGCGCGGCGAAGCGGTATTCCGGCTCGCCGGCACCAGGCTTTGCGCGGTCTATGGCCGTGAACTCAAGGGGTTTTCCTTCCCCTCTCTATGGCGCGAGAAGGACCAGCGGCTTATCTCGAAACTGATCCACGGCGTCTTCGATCAGAAATCCGTATTGCTCATCACCTATGAAGGTTTCAGCCGCACCGACCGTTCCAGCAAGTTCGAGCTGCTCGCCCTGCCGCTCGACGGCGGCGTCGAAAATCCGCGCTGCCTCGGCGTGATAAGCGCCGCTGAAAAACCCTTCTGGCTGGGCGCGGACCCTATCGCCGACGCCCTGATCGATTCGATCCGCGTCGTCGATCCGGAGAAGGAACCGATATTCGCCAAGAACCGGCCGGCCATCGACGTTCCCTCGCTTGTCCCGTCGGAACTCGATCCGCCCCAGACGATTTCGGCTCTCGGCCAGGCGCGCCGCATCCGCCATCTGGTCGTGTTCGACGGCGGGCGCGGGTAATAATCCAAAACTCTAAAGTAGCGGTGTCAGGCTTTCCCCTTTGTTAACCCGCTTCGCTGTAGCTTTCTGACGAAGTTCCTCGCATCAACGCGCGGAATGCCAGACGGGGTGTAGGCAGTCATGAGGTCAGCGGCGGTCGACACCGCGCCGTCCCGAGCTGAAAGGCGTAACTTTCAGCGCGTTCGCGTGAAAATCTACGGACGCTTCATGCTGGAGGATCGCACCGAACATCCGTGCCAGGTGGTCGATATGTCGCCGGGCAATGTAGCGCTTCGCACCGAGCGCATCGGCATGCCGGGCGAGAAAGTCATCGCCTACATCGATCACATCGGCCGCATCGAAGGAGTCGTCACCCGCATCCTGCAGGATGGTTTCGCGATGACGGTCATCGCCTCGGAACGCAAGAAGGACAAGCTTGCCGCGCAGTTGACCTGGCTCGCCAACAAGCACGAGCTTGATCTGCCGGAAGATCGTCGTCACGAACGCGTGGCGCCGCGCAATCCGACCACCGTGCTTCAGCTCAGTGATGGGCGCCAGTACCAGTGCCGCATCATCGACCTGTCGCTTTCGGGCGCCGCGGTCGAGATCGATGTCAAGCCGGCAATCGGCATCCAGGTCATGCTCGGCACGATGCGCGGCCAGGTGGTGCGCCATTTCGAGGACGGCGTCGCCATCGAGTTCGCGGTCATCCAGCGGCCCGAAACACTCGATTCCGAATTCAACGCACCCGGCACCTGACAAACAACACGGTTTCCGCAATCGAACCGGCCCATTTCGGCCGGTTTTTTGTTGCCCCGATGCCGCGCCAAGGCGCCGCGCCGGCCGATACGGCTCCGCGAGAACGCCTCAACAATTTTGTACTGGAATGATTCAAATTTTATGTGTATTCTATAGGCGTTTTACTTAATGTCTACTTCGAGCCTTTGCGTCGAATAAATCCAATCGTGTCATTGTCTCCTCAAACGGGGAGACTGGACGATGAAGAAGACGAGGGGCAAGCTGTTGCTCTTGGCAATGGCGATGCAGCTTACCGCCTGGGGAACGGCGTATGCAGCGGGACCTGCCTTCATGCACACCGGCAGCCGTACCACACAGCCGGTCGGCCATTACGAGTTCTGTCAGAAGATTCCGCAGGAATGCAATCAGCGGACGCCGAAGCAGGCGCCGATCGAGCTGACCCGCAAGCTGTGGGCGAAGATCGTGAGCATCAACAATTCGGTCAACAGCAAGATCGCGCCACGCACCGATATGGAACTGTGGGGCAAAGAAGAAGTCTGGTCCTATCCCAACAGCGGCTTCGGCGACTGCGAGGACTATGCGCTGGAAAAGCGCCGCGCGTTGATGAACATCGGCGTTCCGGCCGGCGACCTGCTGATGACGGTTGCGCGCCAGCCGAACGGAGACGGCCACGCGGTGCTGACCGTGCGCACCAGCCTCGGAGAGTTCATCCTCGACAATCTGGAAACCAGGGTGCTGTCCTGGACTGCTACCGACTACACCTACCTGAAGCGCCAATCGAGCCAGAATTCGGGCGCTTGGATAATGATCAACGACGGCCGCTCCGACGCGGTCGCCAGCGTCCGCTAAGGACGCCAATGCATGTCGCCCAAAAGTGCGCAGCGGTTTTGGGATAGCGACATGCATAAAACAGAGATTAAGCGCGTCGCATCATTTGAACGCGCCGCGCTTTAGGAGAAAACCCGGTCGAGCCCCACCCTCCCCGTCCCCAACGACCGGGTTTTAGGAGCCGGCCCCGTCCCCGGGCCGGCTCCACCATTTCAGGAGACACGGGCCTTAGTCCGGCAGGCCCGCCTTGCGAAGGCCCTCGATATATCTGCTGCGATCGTCCGGTCGATGAAACGGCGGCAGCACCTCGGCGAGATTCGAAAGCCGCAGCGAGGGATCGAACGCGCACAGCCGGGCCATCATTTGCTGCGCTTCCAAAAGCCGCCCCGCCAGGGCATGACCTACGGCCGCAACGCGCATGGCGCTTGCGTAGTTCGGCTGGGATCGCAACGAGCTTTCTGCCCATTCGACAGCGTCATCGTAGCGGCCAGCACAGAAGTGAGCGAGCCCCGTGCAGAACTGCCAGGCGAACAGACGCGGATCCAGTGGGCTCAGGCGCATGGCGCCCGCAGCGTGTTCGACGGCCCTGTCCGGCTCACCAAAGCAGGCTTTCACCCAGCTGCTTAGGCCCCAGGCAGCCGCTAAATTCGGGTTGAGAACGAGCGCGCGATCGATGCAGACCGCACTGTTCTTGAGTTCGCCCCCAACATAACCAAGGACGTATCCACCATGGGAAAGTGCAATCGCATCGTCCCTGCCGAGTTCGACCGCTCGCCTCGCCAATCGGACGGCTTCTGCGACCTCTTCCGCGCGATCGACCATCCAGCCATTGCTCTTTCGAGTGGCGTAGCATCGCGCAGCCCGCGCGTAAGCTGCGGCAAACTCCGGGTCACGGGCGATCGCTGCCTTGAACAGTTGCAACGCTTCGTCGATAGCCGCTTGATCGTTGACCGTCCGGTCAAAGACTGCGAGCCCGCGGAGGTAGTAGTCATAAGCGTCGAGGCTTTCTGTCGGCTTGCGTTTGGCACGCTCGATCTCAGCCTCCTCCACCTTCGGTGTGATTGCGCCGACTATGCTCGAGGCGACCTGGTCCTGCAGATCGAACACCTCGGCGAGCGTTCCGTCAAAGCGATCGGCCCAGAGATAGGCCCCCGTCGAGGTGTCGATGAGCTGTCCGGCGATGCGCAGGCGGTCACTCGCCCGGCGCACACTTCCCTCGACCACATAGCGCACGCCCAGTTCACGCCCGACCTGCTTTATGTCTATGGACCGCCCCTTGTAGGCAAAGCTCGAATTCCGTGCGACTACGAACAGGTGGCGAAAGTGAGCCAGGGCGGTGACGATGTCTTCCACCATACCGTCGGCAAAATATTCCTGCTCGACATCACCGCTTAGATTCTGGAATGGCAGCACTGCAATTGATGGCTGGTCGTCGTGTCTCGCTAGAACTGCCCGCATTTGCGCCGGCGTCGCGACGCCAGAGCTTGGCCCCGGCGGCTGATGTCCAGTTCGGTCGCGGGACTGCAGAGAAGCCGCCAGTGAGCTTGTCTGCGCCTCCGGCTCCGCATCCAGCTGCTTCTTCAGGGCAGTTCGACAAAGCTCGAACTGGCGCAAGGCCGCGTTTTCGTGACCGCGATGGGCGTGGATCCGGATCAGCGCCCGATGGGCGGCCTCGGCGGTAGGATCTGAGGCGAGCAATCTCTCTGCCAGCCCTTCGCAGGCTGTCTCTTCAGCAGAGCCGGGTATGGGCAGCGCGAGGCTCAGCCGATCCACCAACTGCAGCGCCTTGCGCTGATACCTGTTCAGATAAGGTCCAAACCACTCATCCAGTTCCTCAGGAATGGCTTCCCCTGCGAGCACCCCACCGCGGTAGAGGTCGGCGGCGAAGGCGAGATCGGTCGCCCGGCCCTCCTCCAGTTTCCGGTCGAAGATCGAAATGTCCGCTTCATCCGGGCCGGTAATCAGCGCGACGGCTTCGTGATCCCCGTCGATGTAGACGGCGGCATCTTTGCTGGTCGGGAACGAGCGCCGGATGTCGACCAGTGCTTGCCGCAAACTGTTGCGCGCCTGGCCATTGCTTCGTCCCGGCCAAAAGGCTTCGGAAAGCTGCTCGCGACGATGGCCGCGGCGGCCGGCAAGGACCAGGGCAGCAAAAAGCAGCGAAGTCTTGCGCGTGGCGAAGCGGACGGGCCGGCGCTCCAGGGAAGTAACCTCGAGGCCGCCAAGCAACCTGATGCGCACAGATGGTCTCCAGACTTTGACCGCCGCGGCAGAATAGCATTTCGGTGGTTGGATTTTACACCGATTTAACGGCAGCTCGTCGGACGTTTCCGTTTTTTTCACGCTCAGCCGAACAGCCCGAAAACACCCGCGTGGCACGTTCCCAGCCGCAAATCTCGAAATTGGAGACTAGAAATGGCTCATACGGATACTCGCGCCGACCGCAGCGCGTCGAAAAGACACTTGTTTGGATCTTGCAGGAAAAGCGTAGCAATGATGATCGCCGCCTTCTGGGGATGGCGACGGACCGTCGCAGAAGGCAGGGCGCTAGCCGACTTGACGCCCGATCAGCTGAACGACATCGGTCATCCGGAGGCCCATCGAACGGTGCTCAACATCAAGGCAGGTCTGATCGCGAATTTGATGTCGATGCGGTAAGTTCGGCGTACCATTGCGCAAAAGGATCAGCTGCCGGCAGCCTGCAACCGCTGCATAGTCGAACTCGCACCAAACGCGCGGGCTGGATTGTCGGCAGTAAGAGACTGAAGCGGGATGAGATTCTAACAAACGCAGCCGCAAGAACTTCTCTCCAATCGCAACCCGCCCATGAGGCTTTCAGGCAACTGCCAATGGGAGCAATATGGGCGGCCGTTCAACCTCCGGATCGCTGCGATGTTGGAAATCCCGGAAGATCGATGCGAGCGCCACCGCCTGTTCAAGGCCATCGATGACGCGTTCAAGGCGGGCGACTTCGAGGGCCTCGGTGTGGCCCTCGGCGGCTCACCCGGCTGGTTCGACGAGCAAATGCCGTTTGAACTCGGCCTTGGACATCCACTGGAATATGCGATCTATTGGAGTCCCGCCGCTTTCATCTCGATCTTACTGGATGCGGGCTCGGACCCGAACTATCACCACCACAGCGGTTTTCCGGCAATCATCGCGGCACTGTCCACCGACCGGGCTGACAGACTGGAAATCGTCCGAATCCTGATCGATGGGGGCGCAGACCCCAACATGCGGGGCGTAAACGACTGGACACCGCTTCACTATGCAGTCGCCATCCGTAGCGTCGATGCCATCCGCCTGCTGTTGGCGGCGGGCGCCGACTCATCGCTCGAAACCCGCATCGACGACTATACGACAGCCCTCGAGGACGCCGACAATGCCGGTTTTGAAGCCGGCGCTTCGTTGCTGCGCGATGCGATGACCAGACGCGGCTCCAATGGACTCTGAGTTGGGGGACGATGCAGGTGAAACCATAGCCGAAGGTTTGAGCAAGGCTGGCCTCAGGCCTTCATCAGTCCCGCTTTGAAGCGTTTGCCGTTGGCGACGTAGTGCGCGGCCGAAGCGCGCAGCCTTGAGACCGCGGCATCGTCCAGCGCTCGCACCAAACGCGCGGGCGAGCCGATGATCAGTGAATTGTCGGGGAATTCCTTGCCTTCGGTGACCAGGGCGCCGGCGCCGACCAGCGAGTTCTTGCCGATTTTCGCGCCGTTCAGCACGATGGCGCCCATGCCGATCAGGCTGTTGTAGCCGATCGTGCAACCATGCAGCAACGCGCGATGGCCAATCGTGCAGCCTTGCCCGATGGTCAGGGGAAAACCGGCATCGGTGTGCATGACCGTCTGTTCCTGCACATTGGTATCGGCGCCGATGGTGATCGGCTCGTTGTCGCCGCGAATGACGACGCCGAACCAGAAGCCGGCATTGCGGCCGATCTGTACGTCGCCGATCAGGGTGGCGTCGGGCGCGATCCAGTTGCTGTCCGCGTCCTCGAAAACGGGGGCTTTTGCGTCGATCGCGTAGAGCGGCATTTCGATCTCCCGATTCGTCTCACACTGAAAAGTCAGTCGAACCTAGGAGCATGCCCGCAACGGATGCAATGTCGATCAGCACGACGCCCAACGCCAATGCCCAGACCGTCGCGGTGCAACCGCAGGAGATCAGCGCCGGAGCGGAAATGCGGCCTTGCCGCCAGGCGTCGAGGGCTTCGTTGGCGAACATCAAGGGTCCGGCGCAGGCCGTCGCGGCGAGCGAACGCAGCACATGCGCCGGCGACAAATAGGGCTCGACGAAGGCAAGCCGGCGGCCTGACATCAGCTCCATCGCCGATCCGGCCAGGCCGCACGCCGTCAGCCCAACCATAAAAGCAAAGAGTGTGTGTTCGACCAGACCCATCTTTACCTTCCATTTACCATGAAAACGCACAGTCGTGTTCGACAGGCGCCGTTGCAAGAGCCGTGCCGCGCCACATGTCCCGCCTAAGGACACCCCAAGAGGGGCGTCCCCAGGGGACGGCCATGGGACATCTGGGGACAGGCGGCCGAAATTGGGGATCGCGATGAAGCAGGCAGCCACCGCCAACAGTCTGCAACTCACCGTCGTCGATTCCAAGCTGATGAAGCGGGTGTTCTACGTGTTCGCAGCGCTGGCAATGCTTTCGGTGGCGATCAGCCTTGGCGGCAAATGGCTCGGCCGCTCGATCGCCATGGCCGGATACACCGACGACACGACAATCCACGAGGTGGTGATCGGCAACAATGTCATCGCCGTGCCGGGCAATGTCATCCGCTTCGACCAGGCCCGGCGCGACGGCATCGCCTCGCGGCTCGACCTCTATCTGCGCTATCCCGAGATGGACGGCTACAGCGAGGCCGCCCGCGACGATTTCAACCACACCGGATCGAGCAAGGACATCGTCTTCCTGTCGTTCGAACGGCAGATAATGTCGCGCGAGATGAGCGGCCGCTTCGCGCCGATCTACAGCGCCCTGATCGTCGAACCCGGCACGCCCGGCCCGGGCGGCACCACGCTCTACGGCTTCACCGAAAAATCAGGCTATTTCAACGAGGTGCTGGCGGTCGCCAATCGCCGGGGCAAGGACCCGTTCGTGGCCCGCTGCCTGAGCGGCCCGAGTGCTGCGCAATCGCTGGCGCCCTGCGAACGCGACATTCTGGTCGGCGACAGTCTCAGCCTCAGCTACCGCTTTCCCATGGAATTTCTAGGAAACTGGCAGGCGCTCGATGCAGCCATCGCCGCCGAGGCTGCGCGTATGCTGAAGACAGGGCGCTAACGCATTGTGTCTGAAGGGATTATGTGACGCGCTTTGGGGACAAATCGCAAACGGCGGAGATTGGCGTCCCCTTCTCCGCCAGGGATAACGGCGCCTACCGGTAACCGAGAACCCCCGACTCAGGCCAGATCGATGTCGAGGATCGCCATCGAGAAGTTATAGTCGCCGTCGTCCTCGTCCTTGAAGACGATGCCGAGGAATTCGTCGCCCACATAGACCTCGGCCGAATCGTCCTTGCGCGGCCGCGCTTTCACTTCAAGCTTGGGGTTCTGGAAGACGCGCTTGAAATAAGCGTCCAGCTTTCTGATTTCGTCCGGCTTCAAAACTCTTCTCCGATCGTCGGTCTTGCTCGTTTGAGCGCGCTTCTGGCACGTCGACAATGGCGATGTAAAGGCGAGCCGACCGGATATGCGAGAACCGACAGGCGGCAGAGCCGGCAAACGGAGTTACGTTGCCCGCCCCGCGGACTTGAAATCAGATATCGAAGCTGACGACGTGGTCCATCGACTGCGATGGCAAAAGCTGGTCCATCTGCCGTGAAGGCTGGTCGCAGCCGGTCTCGCCGACGACACGAGCCGGCACGCCGGCAACCGTCTTGTTGTGCGGCACCGGCGACAGCACCACCGAGCCTGCCGCGATCTTCGAGCAATGGCCGACTTCGATGTTGCCGAGGATCTTGGCGCCGGCGCCGATCAGCACGCCGTAGCGGATCTTGGGATGGCGGTCGCCACCGGCCTTGCCGGTGCCGCCCAGCGTCACGCCGTGCAGGATCGACACGTCGTCCTCGATCACCGCCGTCTGGCCGACGACGAGGCCGGTGGCGTGGTCGAGGAAGATGCCCTTGCCGATGCGCGCGGCCGGGTTGATGTCAGTCTGGAACACCGAGGACGACCGGCTCTGCAGGTAGAGAGCGAAATCCTGGCGGCCCTGGTTCCACAGCCAATGTGCCAGCCGGTGGGTCTGGATGGCATGAAAGCCCTTGAAATAGAGCACCGGCATGATGAAGCGGTCGCAGGCCGGATCGCGATCATAATAGGCCTGGATGTCGACACGCACCGTCGACGACCAGTCCATGTCGTCGGCTGCCATCGCCTTGAATGTCTGGCGGATGAGATCGGAACCGATATCCTGATGGGCGAGCCGCTCAGCCAGCCGATGAATGACCGCCTCCTCCAGGCTTTCCTGGTTGAGGATGGTCGAATAGAGGAACGCCGCCAGCAGCGGATCGCGGTTGACCGCCTCCATCGCCTCGTCGCGGATCGAGCGCCAGATCGGGTCGATCGGCTCCACCATGGTCGGGCGGGCAATCGTAACACTGTTCATCAATGGTCTCCGGCTTGCCTGCTTGCGTATTCTCCGGTCGCATAATGCGCATCGCGATCAAATTGATGCGCATTAAGCATCTGTTTTTGGGCATGTCGTTGTCCCAAAACCGCTGCGCACTTTTGCGCGACATGCTCTATAAGCCAGATCATAGCACGGTTGAACTCAATTTTCCTTAGTGCTTTGTCAAATGGATTTGGTTCACGGAAATTCAAGCGGCCATGGAAGACGAACCCTTGATCGACGAATCGCTGAAGCACGAGCTTTCCGCGCTCTATCAGGCCGACGACCGCCACTATCACGGCCTTGCCCATATCGAGGCGATGATGGTGTTGGCCGCCGGCTATAGGGCATCCCTGCACGATCCCGAGGCGGTCAAGGCGGCGATCTGGTTCCACGATGCCATCTATGACAGCCGAGCCAAGGACAATGAGGCGAGGAGTGCCGCCCTTGCCGAGAAAAAACTCGCCGGCCGCTCGGATACGGAGCGCCTGGACCGCATCGCAGCGATGATCATCGCCACCGCCACGCATGAATTGCCGCACTTTGACGACGAGAATGCCGTCCGCGACGCAGCGCTGTTCCTCGATATGGACCTGGCAATCCTGGGTGCGACGCCGGATGCGTTCGACGCCTATGAACAGGCAGTTCGCCGCGAATATGGCTGGGTGGAAGAGCCAATGTGGCGTGCCGGCCGCAGTGCGGTTCTGAAGAGTTTCCTCGCCCGCCCGCATATCTTTCACACCGAGGAGTTCCGGCAGCGGTTCGAGGTTCAGGCTCGGCAAAACATGGCGCGTTCGCTCAAGGCGCTCGGGCTAGCTGAGTCCAAACAGGCGTAGTTATAAGCATCCATACGCTGCGCATCGATGCACTCACAGCGGATTTTCGGCATAGAATTCCAGCACCCGCTGCTTGAAGGTCTTGTCGCCGACGGCCAACATGTGGTCGCGGCCCTCGATGTGAAAGGCCCTGGCGTTCGGCATCAAGGCGGCCAGTTCGTCGGGCGAACCGCCGATATCGTCCTTGGTGCCGACGGCAATCAACGTCGGCTGGGCAATGCGCGCAATGTCGGCCTCGGCCAGCAATTCCCGCGAGGTGGCAATGCAGGCAGCCAGCGCCCGGCGGTCGCTGCGTGTCTGGTCGGCGAAGGCGCGAAACGAGCGGCCGCGCGGATGGCTGGCGGCATCAGGATCTTCGGCCAGAAGGGCGGCGGCGATCGGATCCCAGTCGCCGACGCCGTCGACCATGCCGACGCCGAGACCGCCGAAGACCAGCGTCGCCACCTTGTCCGGATCGGAAAGCGCCAGGAAGGCCGATATCCGCGCGCCCATCGAATAGCCTATGACATGGGCGCGTTCGATGCCGAGATGGGTCAGCAACGCTGCCCCGTCGGAAGCCATTTTTGCGGGGGTATAATCGGCCTCTTCATAGCTCTTCGACGAGGCGCCATGGCCGCGATTGTCGAAGGCGATGGCGCGGTAGCCGGCATCGTTAAGCGCCTTGAACCAGCCGGGCGACACCCAGTTGACGTAATGGGTCGAGGCAAAGCCATGGATCATGAGCACCGGATCGCCCTGCCCCGATGCCGGCTGGCGGTCGAGGAAGGCAAGATCAAAACCGTCATGGCAGAAAAACTGCATCTGCGCCGGATCCTGCGCGTTCAGTTATGCGCAGTGCCGATTGCCGGGTGGCGCAACAAATCGCCGTCCTCAATGCCGCCCCTGGCGGCGGTGCCCGCCTTGAGCTCGAGCACGAAGCGAACCGGCTCGCCAGGCGAGATCATCGCCTCGGATTGCGGCTCGCCTTGCTTGATTGCCCGGATCCTGCCGTCCTGACCGACAAAGATCAGGTCGAGCGGCATCGGCGTGTTCTTCATCCAGAAGCTCACATCCCGAGGCTCCTCGAACACAAACAGCATGCCATGATCGTCGGCCATCTCCTCGCGAAACATCAGGCCGGCCTCGCGCTCGGCGGAGGTGTCGGCGATTTCGACGGAGAAAGAGCGTTCGCCGGCTTTCGTCACAGCGACCAGCGGCTGCGGGTCGACGGCAAGGACCATAGCTCGGCGGTCTGCCGAAGCCGGTTGCTGCGAATGGAAGAAAGCGCCTGTGGCGATGACAAAAGCGATCGCGGCGCAGACTACGCCTGTTGTCAGCCAGTTCCTGTAAGTCATTCAGAATCCTCGGCCATCGCCCTAGACCATGATCCGAACCTACGGTTCGAAAAAGATCATGGTCAAGCAGAAAGCACTAGGTCGCATCCCGATTCGATCGGGATGGAACCTAGTGGGAGACCGGCAAGGTACCCATATCCGGGTGAATTTCGGCAGCCATAAGGCCTTTGTCGCCGCGCCCGAAGCGGACCAGCACGACCTGCCCGGGCCGGAGCTCGGTAATGCCGTAACGGCGCAGGGTCTCCATGTGGACGAAAATGTCCTCGGTGCCCTCGCCTCGGGTCAGGAAACCGAACCCCTTGGTGCGGTTGAACCATTTCACCAGTGCCCGTTCGAGGCCGCTTTCCGGCGTCACCGAGACGTGGGTGCGCTGCTCCTGCATCTCCGCCGGATGGGTCGCCGTGGTGAGATCCATGGAGAGCACGCGGAACGCCTGCAATCCGCGCTCACCTTGCTTGACCAGGCAGACGACGCGCGCACCTTCCAAGGCGGTCTGGAAACCGTCCTTTCGAAGGCATGTCACATGGAGGAGAATATCGCCGGAAGAGCCGTCATCGGGAAGAATGAAACCGTAGCCCTTGGCCACGTCGAACCATTTGATGGCGCCCGCAACCTCGACAAGATCGGCAGCGTCGCCGCTCCCGTCTCTTTGCAAGGCGTCGTGACCGGTTCCGTCCCGCCCCATGAAAGAGGCTTTTTCCCCCATAAGAACGCCCCCTTTTTCCAAGAATACCGCAACTGATTCTTGGCGTTAGATTAACACTGCCGCTTCCGGTGTGTGCAAGACCTGAGCTGTCTTTTTTCACGGTTCATTGCAGGGATACCGGATTTGTTGTTTGCCAACACGACCGGTTATCGGGAATTGCCCTTTGGCCGGGTGGCCCCTATGTTCCGCCGCAACGCAAACGTTTCGAGGAAATCACATGCGCTATCTCCACACCATGGTCCGTGTCGCCGACATCGATGCCTCGCTCGATTTCTACTGCAACAAGCTTGGCCTCAAGGAAGTGCGCCGCCACGAAAACGAACAGGGGCGCTACACGCTGATCTTCCTCGCCGCGCCCGAAGACGAGCAAAGCGATATCGCCGACAAGGCGCCGCTGATCGAGCTCACCTACAATTGGGATCCGGAAGACTACAAGGGCGGCCGCAATTTCGGCCACCTCGCCTACGAGGTCGACGACATCTACGCCACCTGCCAGCAGCTGATGGACAAGGGTGTCACCATCAATAGGCCGCCGCGCGACGGCAACATGGCCTTCGTCAAGTCGCCGGACGGCATTTCGATCGAGCTTTTGCA
Source organism: Mesorhizobium wenxiniae (assembly GCF_002284535.1). GTDB lineage: Bacteria > Pseudomonadota > Alphaproteobacteria > Rhizobiales > Rhizobiaceae > Mesorhizobium > Mesorhizobium wenxiniae. The sequence continues at coordinate 84,293 of NZ_NPKH01000039.1, forward strand.
GAAAGGCCCGGCCAAGGCCAAGGCCGAGCCCTGGGCGTCGATGCCGAACACCGGAAGCTGGTAACCCATCACAAGATCGAGGGCGGGTACGACCGAGCCGGACATTTTATGGCGTTTCTCGAGATCGCGCCTATCTGTCCGGCGATCACGCCTGCTTCCGAAATTGGCGCATCTTGCCTTAGGAGAAATCCATTCATGCCGACCAGCCATGTCGATGTCGCCACTGAACATGCGAGCCGTTATCTGCAGCAGCTATGCAAGCATTGGGCGCACAAGTTTCCGGTCGAGTTCGATCCGAACCACGGCACGATCGACCTCTCACTGGGCCGTGCGGTTCTCGATGCCGATGCCGCAGCGCTGCATATCGCGGTAACCGCTGACGAAGCCGGCTCGTTGGAGCGCCTGGAAACGGTCGTCGCCGACCACATCAAACGCTTCGCTTTCCGCGAAGAGCTGATCTTCGATTGGAAAAGGGCCTCGGCAGCGTAGGCGACCACGTTCAGCCGTCTCGGCCGGCTAACTCCAGCAGCGCCTGCACCGTGCGCCAGTTGCGCGCGGTGCAGGGCACTTTCAGCGTGCGCGGGATGAGGTTGGCAAACACCGATTTGCCGAGGCCATCCGGTGCGTGCAGATAAAGTACGTCGTCCCTGATCTCGAAGCTTTCAGGGCCGGTGCACTTCTGCGAAAGACGAGCCGTCTCCTCAGGCGTTGGCGCACGCTCCAGCGCGTAGACGTGGAGTTTCGTCGGCTCCCCGGCGACTTCCGGATAGGGATTGTCCGCCACCAGCCGCTCGAACCAGCCGAGATCGCGCACCATGATGCGCGAGTGAAATCCCCATTTCTTCTCGAAAGCCGCTTCCAACTGCTTGGTCAGCGTGGCCACATCGCCCGTTGCCGACCGGAACACGGCGTTGCCGCTCTGCACGTAGGTGGCGACGTCGCCAAAGCCGAGTTTCTCGAAGAACGACCGAAGTTCGGCCATCTTGACGATGCGGTTGCCGCCGACATTGATGCCGGAAAACAATGCAACGAATATCTTCTCCTCTTCACTCATATTCGGGCGCTCAAATGATGAACCCGGCGAGCGTCTCGTTGTCGGTGATGTCCTGATACTGAACGCCCTCGGCCTCGAAATTCGCGTTGAGCAGCTCGAAATTGCGGCGATCCTTGGTTTCGATGCCGATCAGCACCGAACCGAAATTGCGCGCCGATTTCTTCAAATATTCGAAGCGGGCAATGTCGTCGTCAGGCCCCAGCAATTCGAGAAAGTCGCGCAGCGCGCCCGGCCGCTGCGGAAAGCGGATGATGAAGTACTTCTTCAGCCCCTCGAAACGCAGCGCCCTTTCCTTCACATCCGGCAGCCGCTCGAAATCGAAATTGCCGCCCGACACCACCGCGACGATGGTCTTGTCCCTAATTTCCTTCTTCGAAAAATCCTTGAGCGCGTCGATCGCCAATGCGCCGGCCGGCTCCAGCACTACGCCTTCGACATTCAGCATCTCGATCATGGTCGCGCAGAGCCGGTTTTCCGGGATCAGCCGCACGGCCTCAGCGGCAAACTTCCTGAGGTGCCGCAACGGTTCGCGGCCGATCTCGGCCACCGCCGCGCCGTCGACGAAATTGTCGACCCTGGCGAGCTTGATGCGCTTGCCGGTGGCGAGGCTCTCGCTGAGGCTTGGCGCGCCGGCCGGCTCGCAGAAGACGAAGCGCGTGTCGCGGCGCTGGTCGGCGAAATAATGCGTCACACCCGCAGCCAGACCGCCGCCGCCGACCGGAAGCATGATGATGTCGGGCATCCGCGCGCCCGGCATCTGGCCTGATATTTCGTAGGCGACGGTCGCCTGCCCCTCGATGATGTCCTTGTGGTCGAACGGCGGCACCATGTGCGCGCCGGCGCTTTCGGTGAATTCGAAGGCGGCGCGGTAACAGTCGTCGAAAAAGTCGCCGATCAGCCTGATCTCGACGAATTCGCCGCCGAACAGCCGCGTCTTATCGATTTTCTGCTGTGGCGTCGTCACTGGCATGAACACCACACCTTGTCTGCCGAAATGACGGCAGACGAAGGCAAAGCCCTGCGCATGGTTGCCGGCGGAAGCGCAGACGAACAGTTCGGCGTCGTTGCCGGCGTCGAGCGCCTTGCGGAAGAAATTGAACGCGCCCCTGATCTTGTAGGAGCGCACCGGCGACAGGTCCTCGCGCTTCAGCAGCACGCGCGCCCCGGTCTTCTTCGACAGGTAATCGTTTTCCTGCAGTGGTGTTTCCGGGAAAATCTCGCGGATCGCGGCGGCAGCGGCAGCGACGCGGGAGGAGAAACTGGTCATCGGAAAAATCACCCCGAATCGTCTGTGGTCTTCGCGTGCGATTGTCGGTCACGAAGCTAGCACACGCCGTACGTGTTTGATCAGGGCAATCGTTCTGGCTTTCGTGCAACAGTGCTTGACTGTCGCAAGGCGCTGAGCGCAATTCGGCTGGATATGACTTACTTCTGCCGCACTTCGACTGTCCGGGAGGGGTTCGCGGAGGTTGGATAGCCTTTTCGGCCGGAGTGGACTCTAGAGTTGAAGAAGATTTGTATCCTTGTCCTTACCTTGCTCGTTGCCGGCTGTGGCGGCCGGCAAACCGAGGAACTGCTCGGCAGCGCCATGGTCTCCGCGCCGGTGACGGAAATCGCCGGCAACCACAGCATCTTCATCGCCACGACGCGCAAGCGCTCCGACGATCCCAGCAAGGTTTTCGACCGTGAGCGCTCGGCCACGCTGAACTATGCCCGCGCCAACGTCACCGTGCCGGGGACCCACGAAACCGGTCGGATCGAGCGGCGTTCGCGCGGCAAGTCGAACGACCCGGCCAAATACTTCATGGCCTCCGACGTCGTCGGCTACGACACCGCGCCGAAATTCTCCAGCGCGCTCAGCACCGACATCGCCGCGCGCGGCGGCCGCGTCATGGTCTTCGTCCACGGCTACAACACCGGTTTCGACGCCGCCGTCTACCGCGTCACCCAGATCGCCCATGATTCCGGCTACCCGGGCACGCCGGTGCTGTTTTCCTGGGCGTCAGGCGCCAAGACCAGGGACTATGTCTACGACAGGGAAAGCGCCAGTGCTGCCCGCGACCAGCTGGAAGTGACGTTGAGGATGCTCGCGCAGACCGGCGCGCGGCGCATCGACATCGTCGCGCATTCGCTGGGAACCTGGGTTACCATGGAAGCGCTGCGCCAGCTCGCCATCAACGGCGACCGCGATCTCGGCGGCAAGCTCGGCGACGTCGTGCTGGCCTCGCCCGACATCGATGTCGACGTGTTCAAGAGCCAGATGCGCCGCTACGGCAAGCCGAACAAGCCATTCATCCTGCTCCTGTCCGACGACGACCGGGCGCTGCGGCTCTCCGGCCTGATCGCCGGCTCGCGGCCGCGCGTCGGCGACTACAAGGACGCCGCCGACCTCGCCGACTATGGCGTGAGCGTTGTCGATCTCTCCAGCGTCAAGGGATCGGACCGTTTCAACCACACCAAATTTGCCGACAACCCCGAGCTGGTGAAGATGATCGGCCAGCGGCTGCGCGAGGATGACGGATTTGCCAGCGACCGCGAGGTAACCGACCGCATCAGCCTGCTCGGACAGTGAGGTGCGTTCCACGCCCTGTTACTTTCGTCGTGCGTGTTCACGGTTGCGGCACCATCGAATCACTTTCAACTGGACCGGGCCGGACCTTGGCTTTATCGAAATAGCGAGCGACGTCACCAGCTTGACGTCCCCCTTGCGGGAGCCTGCGTGACCGTGCGTTCGAAGATTTTTCTCGTCGTAGCGTTTGCGCTCGCCGTTACCGGCTGCGCCGGTGGGAAAACACACGACCTTCTCAACACGACGGCTGTCACAGTGCCTGCCTCCGACATCGCAGCCACGCATGAGATATTCGTCGCCACCACCCGGAAAAGGGCAACGAAAGATCCGCGGCAGGTGTTCGACGGTGACCGTTCACCGACCACCAGTTTTGCCAGTGTCGAGGTCACCGTTCCGAAGGTCCATCAGGTCGGCGCCATCGAGCGGGTCAGGAGCTCCGCCAACAGCAATCCGGCGAAGGATTTCACGGCAACGGAGGTCGAATTCTACGAAGGCGCCCCGCAATTCGCCAAGGCGGTCGGCGCCGACATCGCCATGCGCGGCGACCGCGCGCTGGTCTTCGTGCACGGCTTCAACAACGGTTTCGACGACGGCATCTATCGACTGACGCAGATTGCGCACGACACGAAATATCCCGGCACGCCGGTGCTGTTCTCATGGGCGTCGAGCGGCAAAACCACGGGCTATATCTACGACAAGGAAAGCGCCAACGCTGCGCGCGACGATCTCGAAGAGACGCTGCGTATGCTGGCCAAGACGAAGGCCAAGAGCATCGACATTATCGCCCATTCGATGGGCACCTGGGTGACAATGGAGGCGTTGCGCCAGCTTGCCATCACCGGCGACCGCGATCTCAGCGACAAGCTCGGCTACGTCATCCTGGCCTCGCCCGACATCGATGTCGATGTGTTCAAGAAGCAGATGATCCGCTACGGCAAGCCCGACAAGCCTTTCGCCATCCTGCTTTCGGGCGACGATCGCGCCCTCAGACTCTCCTCCCTGATCTCCGGCGACAAGCCGCGCGTCGGCGACTATGGCGACGCGGCCGACCTCGCCAGCTACGGCGTGTCGGTGATCGACCTGACCAAGACCAAGGGCGGCGACCGTCTGAACCACGCCAAATTCGCCGACAACCCGTTCCTGGTACAGTTGCTCGGCGACCGGCTGCGCGCCCCGGCCGGCCTGGCATCGGAGGAAGCCAATCCGGCGCAGCCGATCGACAATCTCGGCCAGGGCATCGGCAAGGCCGTCGGCTCGGTTGCCGAGATCGTCATCACCACGCCGTTCAGGGTGCTGACCATCGCCACCGGCGGATGAGCAATCTGGGCTCGCCCTTGGTCGTTGTCAGACGAACAGGTCGACCTTTTGGAACGTCGTCACGTCGATCAGGCCGACATCGGAAATCCTCAGTTGCGGGATGACGACCAGCGCCAGCAGCGAGTGCTGCATGTAGGCGTTGTTCAGCGAACAGCCCATCTGGCGCATCGCCTCGGTCAGCTTGTCGGCCTTGGCCGCGACGATTTCGGCGCGCTCGTCCGACATCAGCCCGGCAATCGGCATTTCGACCAGCGCCAGTTCCTTGCCCTTGGAGAACAGCACGACGCCGCCACCGACCTCGCCCAGCCGGTTGACCGCCAGTGCCATGTCCTGCTTGCTGGTGCCGACGACGATGATGTGGTGCGCATCATGCGCCACGCTGGAGGCTATGGCGCAGTCGCCCATATAGCCGAAGCCGGAGACGAAGGCATTGGTGACGCCGCCCGTGCCCTTGTGGCGTTCGACCAGCGCGATCTGGCAGACGTCGTTGCGACGGTCCATGGCGACCAGACCGTCCTCCACCGGAAGATCGGCCTCGAGCGCGCGCGTCGGCGCCTGGTTCTCGATCACGCCGATGACCCGCACCCGCACCTCGTTGGCGCCCATGGGTGCCGCGATGTCGAAATCCCCTGACTTGAGCTTCCTGCCGAGCTTGACGGTGTTCTTCGACGTCTTCGGATAGTTATAGGCCGGAATGTCGATGTCGAGCTTGCCGCCCTTGGCCAGCCTGACGCCGCGGCCATAGACCTCGTCGATAGTCATTGCGGCCAGATCGGAGACGATCAGCAGATCGGCAAGCCGCCCCGGGGCGATCGAACCCAGCTCTCGCTCCAGCCTGAAATGCTGGGCAGTGTTGAGCGTCGCCATCTGGATCGCCGTCACCGGCTTCAACCCCTGGCTGATGGCGTGCCGGACCACCCGGTCCATATGGCCTTCATGGACAAGCGTGCCGGAATGGCTGTCGTCGGTGCACAGGATGAAATTGCGCGGATCGAGCCCGCTCTCCGTCACCCCTTTGATCTGCGAGGCGACGTCGTACCAGGCCGAACCCAGCCTCAGCATCGCCTTCATGCCCTGGCGGACGCGGGCGATGGCGTCCTCGGCGCGCGTGCCTTCGTGGTCGTCCTCGGGGCCGCCGGCGACATAGCCATGGAACGGCAGGCCGAGATCGCGCGAGGCGTAATGGCCGCCAACCGTCTTGCCCGCCCTCACCGTCGCGGCGATCTCGCCCGACATCACCGGATCGTTGGCCGCAACACCGGGAAAATTCATCACCTCGCCAAGCCCGATGATGTTTTCCCACGCCATCGCCTCGGCGACATCGGCGACCGTCAGCTCGGCGCCGGCATGCTCCAGCCCAGGTGCGGAGGGCACGCAGGACGGCATCTGCACTAACACGTTGATCGGCATGGCGACGGCCTCGTCATGCATCAGCCGCACACCCGGCAGGCCGAGCACATTGGCGATCTCGTGCGGATCGATGAACATCGAGGTCGTGCCATGCGGGATGACCGCGCGGCAGAACTCCGTCACCGTCACCATGCCGCTCTCGACATGCATATGCGCGTCGCAGAGACCCGGCACCAGATAGCGTCCGCCGGCGTCGACCACCTTGGTGCCCTGCCCGATGGCGTGGCCGGCATTCGGTCCGCAATAGGCGAAGCGGCCGCCGGCAATGGCAATGTCGGTGCCGGCGATGATCTCGCCGGAGTGAACGTTGACCCAACGCCCGTTGCGGATGACGAGATCGGCGGGCCTCCTGCCCATCGCGACGTCGACCAGATGCGTGGCCGCCTCGGCCCAGGGTTTTGGTTTCGTTGCGGTCTTCGCCATGAAAGAGACTCCTGTTTTCCCGACTGTGCCAAGCCGATGGCGTTTTGACCAGCGAGATCGGCGGATTGCCTGAGGGCTCCTCGGCCTTAACATCGACCGTGATTTTCGCGTCTGTTGCGAGCTCGCGATTCGTTACTTTGTGACGGCATTTATGTTGTGGATTTCGCCATGGCGCTGATTTGCGCCAACGACCCGCCGCCGAGGCGGGTTTTTTGTTTCGGCGCCGTCCACGGCAAAGTGCCTAACCGGAATACGTTCCGTTTGCGGCAAATCAGATTGCCTCCCGTTAGCGAATCTTTCTGAATCGACGTTCGGGAAACCGCAGACACCACTCGAAGACTCAGATCAGAACTGGAAGTGCCAGATCCGGCCGCTCAGAGGGTCTCGATCTCCACTATTCGAACCTGCAGGCGGTTCAATCAATTTGATCCCCGAACTGTCATTTTTTACTCGGATCGTCCGCCGGATTGACGTAGTTGATCGTGAACGGTCCGTTGCCATGAACCTGAATAATCGTTTCGCTTGTCATCCAGGCGAAGTGATTCATTCCGGCCGGCGCAACTCCGAAGCCGCCAGCAGTCAGTTCGATGCCTTTCGCCTCGTCGAACTTATCGCCCATTCCGATATGAAAGTTGCCGGAAAGCACCGTTATATATTCCGCGGTGGGATGACTATGTGCGGCAATTTTGTAGCCGGCGGGCGTCTTCAGTCGCAGCACATAAGGCCCATCCTTTGAGGGGTCTCCAGCGATAACAGCTATGTCCGCGCCAGCGGGAATGACAGCAGGAGCAGGGCCCCATTTGATACTGTCCGCGTTCACTGGCATACCATCGGCAAACAGAGGCGCTGTCCCAACAAGCAGCAGCGCCAGAGCAGAGGCGAGCTTGAGCATGACAATCTCTCCATTGGTTCGTAGAGGACAGCGTTAAATATCAACGCTGAGTCACTCGCCAATTGGAGCCTACCAATGCAGAACGCCCGAACGCATCCTCCGAACGGGGGACGCGCTTTCGCGGCAGACCTCGGAAGCCGCCGTTAAGTGTCCTCCCGCTGTTCCCTGTCGCGGCAGTTAAGAAGTTCGACCAGATCGTCGGCCTCTTCGATCGGCATGTCGATCAAGGGGACACCCACCTCGACAACCGGCAGCCCTGTGAACACATCGATGATGTCCCACGTGCCTTCAGGTGTCTTCTCAATGTCGTAGCGTTGAGTCATGGGGGAGTAGTGAGCCATGAGGGTAGAGGGGAAGACCTGGCGCGTTTTACTCGATCATCGCTCGTTCGGGCTTCGGCAATGCGGAAATGGATCCCGCCCGGCCTGATCAAGCGCCTCAAGCAATGAGGCAAGGGGGCTGGGAAGTCGCAGGTCGACGGCAAGATCCAGCGCGTCGTGTAAATACCGGCGATTATCTTCGGAACGGATCAGTTGCCGAACGGCTTCGGCAACAGACTTCCCTCGTTCTGTGTCAAACTTTGCCATGTTCGGGATTCCAGTAGCTTTAGTGCGAAACTCAGCCACTACGAAATTGTTCCCGGTGGAAACGATCTTGTTTGAGCCTCAGTGTTTGATTCCCTCGCTGGGAAGGGTTGCCGCCGGCCCGGTAACGGCAGCTATGCTGTTGACTTGGGCACGGATTTCGCGCCGACGATCCGCATCCAAGGCGGGTCGCGCGTGCCATGATGCGGGCCGGAAAAAACGCCCTAGCTTGAGAGACCGTAACGGTTTGGTAACGAGCCTGCCCCGTCGAGGGGGAGTCCGGGACAGGCTCGGCTCCTCAGAACATGCCGGATTTCTCCGACTGGCCTCCAAACCACTGTGCCCGCGTAAAGTTCCATTGCGTGGTGATCATTTTTCCTCGCGAAAGTCCTGCAGCGAGGCATGCCGAAGGTCTTCCTGCCACGCAGGTGTTTGGCGATCCGCGCAAGAACGAAGGCGACGATTTTACATCTGCCCGATCTGTGCGCAGCCGGTCGATATGCCGGATCTCAGGCAGTAATCTGGCACGATCAGCCGGGGCACGATCTGCTGGAATGGGCCCCTAGCGGCGCCTTTCTCGCTGCCGCCGTCATGACCGAACCGTAACCTCGACCGGCAAGGGGGAGCGCTGGTTCTGCAGCGAGGCAGAAGCGCGATCAGCGGGCTGGCGAAAAGCGCGACGGTGACGTCCGCCTTGCTCTTGTGCCGCAGCTATTGCGCGATTTTGGTTCCGTTGACGCCCGGCAATCATGGACGGCCCGGCGGCGAGTGGTCGAGTTCCGGTTCCCATAGCACACTAGCCCAGCACTAAGCCTGCAATCAAAACGGCAAATCCGATAGAAAGCGGGACCGCCAAAAGCCAGCCAGCCTCCAAAACGCTATTTTCTTGCCGATCCATAACAGTCTCCTCTTTGACGCTGCCCCTCATTACGAAAGCTCCGGGGAGCGGTTCGGTTCCGACGGATTTGCCGACGACCCGGCGGCGATGGCACCACGGTTCCTCGCGTTCGCCCTCACCATTCGCGTCGGCGGCGATCGCATCGCGTGGCGTCAGGGCCACGAGCTCATGGATGGCACCGTTGATCTCACCGCGCTCCAGACGCTCCCACAAGGCGCCGCAGAACGATGTTGGAGCGGATGTCGTCGATAGCCTCGATGAAGGCGGCGGGCAGCATCGGGCTCGTACATCGCGACAAGCTGTTCGATCCGCTCGCACGGTGATAGGCGTTGAGCATCTGAAGCCTATTTGGAGGTACCGCAATTGGTCATCGCGTTCGCCATATCTGCAGGTCTCGCACTGGTAACGGTTCTGATGCACTATGAGGTGCTAAGTATCGCCGGAGCGATGAGGCGTCGTTTTTCACTTCCGATGCGGGTTGATCTGCTGCTCTTGGTCATCGCAGCGATCATTGCTCACGTGGTGGGGATCTGTCTTTTCGCGGTCGCCTATGCCTGGATGCACCAGCATCCAGACCTTGGAGCTCTCGCAGGCTTGTTTTCCGGGAGCGCAGCGGATTTCTTCTACTTCTCGATCACCTGTTACACGACCATCGGCTTTGGCGAAGTCTATGCCACTGGGCCGATGCGGATCGTTGCTGCCTTGGAAGGTCTCAACGGACTCGTCCTAATCACTTGGTCAGCATCGTTCGCATACGCATCGACTTCGGATTTGTGGAAGCGGAAGCAAGACTGACGCGCGTGCGTAGTGCTTTGAGCGCCTAAGCTTCCACAAACGCAATGAGGGCTCGCACGCGGCCTGGCCGCGGATGGAACCATCAACAATGCCGAGGTCGAGTTCCTTCAAAAATGGCTGGCAGCGAATGCGGAGATCAGCAATCAACCGATCATCCGAACCATGCAGCCCTCCCCCATTGGAACCCCGCGTAGCTAATCCCAATTGGAGATTAAGGCTGCATACTGCACGGGCTGCGCGTCACCTATGCCGCCGCCATACGGCGCATGGGCAATGACGCCGGGACGAGGCGCCGACGCGCTGGGGGCCGCTCTACGCGCTTGGGCGAGCACCATACCAAGCATGTCGAGAAAGAGGTTGGACGCTGCGAGCATGGACCAGAAAATATGGCAAAAACGGGCTCCGGCGAATGAAAAGGGGAACGCAGTTTTGCACAACACAATTTTCGGACTGCACAACGCCGATTGACGAAATCGCCTAAGTAGTTGAAACGAAAAGGGCGCGGACGTGGCGGAATTGGTAGACGCAAGGGACTTAAAATCCCTCGATCTCTGATCGTACGGGTTCGATTCCCGTCGTCCGCACCAGGAACACCAGGGCCACCCAGCGGGCGCGTCCAGGTTCCGGCAGATCAAGCCCGGATCGGGTTCAGCTTCAGGTGCTGGATCAGGATGATCGTCTTGGCGTCGATGATGCGGCCGTCGGCGATGCCGGCCAGAGCTTCATCGAGCGGCATCTCCAGAACCTCGATGTCTTCGCCTTCTTCCGGCGCGCCGCCGCCGTCCGAGATGCGGTCGGTCGGCGAATAGCGCGCGACGAAGAACCAGAGCCGCTCGGTCACGCTGCCAGGGCTCATAAAGGGCGAAAACAGCCGATCAACGTCCTTCAGGTGGTAGCCGAGCTCCTCTTCCGCCTCCTTGCGGATGCAGGTTTCGGGGTCGTGTTCATCGAGCAGGCCGGCGCAGGCCTCGATCAGCGGCTCGCGGTGGCCGGTGACGTAGGCCGCGTAGCGGAACTGCCGAACGAGCAGAACCGTCGAGCGCTCGGGGTCGTAAGGCAGGATCACCGCCCCGTCGCCGCGATCGTAGGTCTGGCGGATCTGCGTCTCCCATTTCCCGTCGCGCCGGCGATAATCGAGGACGGTCTTTTTCAGGACTGCCCAATCATCGGAAAGGACTTCTTCTGAACGGATACGAATGCGGTCTTCCATGGTGAACTCCGTGCTGCCAGCGTGAGGACTACAGCGCCGCGCGTCCTCTTGGACGCGCAAAGGACGCTGTAGCACTTTTGATCTGCGCATGATCCATTCCGAAATCGGAATCGATTTTCGGGGTCATGCGCTAGCTGCGAACCGGCCCGTGCGCAATCCCAACAGCAATTGGTCCAGTGGCGCGCTTCACCGCCTCGTGTATGGCGCAGGCGCAATCCACTGCCTAAATAGCGACAGCCCCTCCCCGGAGTTTTTTTGATGACCACATCCCTTTTCCAGCCGATCACGCTTGACGGCCTCGCCTTTCCCAACCGCATCGCGGTCGCGCCCATGTGCCAGTATTCCGCCGATGACGGTTCGGCCAGCGACTGGCACCTGTACCACTGGATGAACCTGGCGATGTCCGGCGCCGGCATGGTCACCGTCGAGATGACCGACGTCGAGCGGCGCGGCCGCATCTCGCATGGCTGCCTCGGCCTTTATTCCGACGACAACGAGGCAGCGGCCCGGCGCGCGCTGGATGCCGCCAAGCGCGTCGCCGCCCCCGGCACCAAATTCGGCACGCAGCTTGCCCATGCCGGCCGCAAAGCATCTAACCGGAAGCCTTGGGAAGGCGGCGGGCCGCTCGGTGCCGATCAGGATCCCTGGCCGATCGTGTCCGCCTCGGCAATCGCCTACGACACGGGCTGGCAGGTGCCGCGGGCGCTGGAGGATGAGGAGATACTGCACATCATCGAACGCTTCGCCGAGGCGGCAAGGCGGGCCGAGCGGGCTGGCTTCGATTTCATCGAATTGCATGCGGCACACGGCTATCTGATCTTCCAGTTCCTGTCGCCGCTTTCCAACCAGCGCACCGACCGCTGGGGCGGCTCGCTGGAAAACCGCATGCGTTTTGTCGTCGAGATCGCCAAGGCGGTGAGGAAGGCAGTGCCCAAGCTGATGCTCGGGGCGCGCCTGTCGGTCAAGGAATGGGTCGATGGCGGCTTCGATGTCGAGGACGCGATCGAAGTGGCCAAGGTGCTGAAGGCAGCGGGCGTCGCCTATCTCTGCTGCTCGAGCGGCGGCAATTCGCCCCTGCAGAAGCTGCCGACAGGTCGGGGCTACCAGGTGCATCTGGCGGAAGCCGTGCGCAACGGCGCCGACATCCCGACGCGGGCCGTCGGCCTGATCGACGATCCGAAGCAGGCCGAGGCGATCGTCGCCCAGGGCCGTGCCGACATGGTGGCTTTGGCCCGCGCCTTCCTCGCCGACCCGCGCTGGGCGTGGCGCGCCGCGGCCACCTTCGGCGAGACGATCCACCCGGCGCCGCAGCTTGCCCGCTCGGTGACGACGATGCAGCACTGGATGAAGGCGGCGGGCTGAGCGGCCATTTCGGCTGCGGCCCCAATGACCGCGACCCCAATGATTGCGACCCCAATGATTGCGACCCTTGAGACCTTTACGCGGAGGGACGTGCAACCAAATCGGCCGCTCCGCGTTGGCGGCGATGATGGACAACAAGCCTTTTGAAAAGCCGGTGGTGGTCGAACTTGGCCATGTCGGCAAATACCGTGAGATCCGCAGCACCCAGGAAACGGCGGAGTGCCTGATGACGGTCTGGCCGCTCAATCGTGGTCCCCGGCATCGCGATGCTCTCGACACTTGCCTAAAAGTGCTGGAGGGTTATCGTTCGACGGCGGATGCGCGCCGCGCATTGGTCGAAGCCGCGAAGGAATCGGACGTGCTGGTTCCCGAGGAGAGATTGTCCGACGGCAGGCTGCCCGAAGACAAACTACCCGAAGGCAAACTGCCCCAAGGCAAACTGCATTGAGCAGACGGAGCTTTTCCCACTGGAGGATTTCATGGCGAAGCTGACCTACAAGATCGTCGAGCATGACGGGGGCTGGGCCTACAAGGTCGGCTCGACATTCTCGGAAACGTTCCCTACCCACGAGGACGCGCTCCGCGCGGCGGAGATCGCTTCGGCCGAACAGCAGGTCGCCGGCACCACGGACGGCATCCAGTACGAGGACGCCGACGGCAAATGGCACGACGAGCTCGCCGACGGCCGGGACCGGCCGCAAACCGAAGTTTCCGATTAGGCTGGTGTCATATACTGATGACTTCTCGCACCTCCGTTTTCAAGGGCTGGGGCTGGGCGAGTCATTTTCCTGCTAGGATCCCAGACATGGCGAATTTCAATCCCACCGGGAACAAACACGATCAGGACCAACGAAGAAGAGTGCTTGCCACGCAGCCGCTTTACAGGGCAGTCTGGTAGCGCTACCGTTTCATCATCGCGCGTGACCAGGGAGGAACTTTGGGAGCTGCCGCGGCCAGTTAGGAAAGCGGTTTCCTTCGAAGACGTCGCAGGAAGCATTCGGGAGGAAATCGATGGCGTCTGTCGCGATTGGCGATGTCTACAAATCATTCGGAACCGTCGAGATTCTTCACGGCGTCAGCGTGGACATAGACGACGGCGAGTTCGTCACGCTGGTCGGACCGTCGGGCTGCGGAAAATCGACCCTTCTCAGGATGATCGCTGGCCTGGAAAAGATTTCGCGCGGCCAGATCGCGATTGGCGAGCGTGTCGTCAACAACGTTGCGCCAAAAGAACGCGACGTGGCCATGGTCTTCCAGAACTACGCGCTCTACCCGCACATGACCGTCGCCGAGAACATGGCGTTCTCGCTCATGCTCAAGGGTGTTTCGAAAGCCGAAAGCGCTGCCAGCGTTAAGCGCGCCGCCGAAATCCTGGGGCTGGTGCCATTGCTGGAGCGCTATCCCCGGCAGCTTTCCGGCGGCCAGCGCCAGCGCGTCGCCATGGGCCGGGCGATCGTGCGCGATCCGGCGGTCTTCCTGTTCGACGAGCCGCTGTCCAACCTTGACGCCAAACTCAGGGTGCAGATGCGCGCCGAGATCAAGGAACTGCATCAGCGCCTGAAGACCACGACGGTCTATGTCACCCATGACCAGATCGAGGCCATGACCATGGCCGACAAGATCGTGGTCATGCATGACGGCCTCGTCGAGCAGATCGGGCCGCCATTGGAACTCTACGACCGGCCGAACAATCTCTTCGTCGCCAGCTTCATCGGCTCGCCCGCCATGAACATGCTGAGGGGCGAAATCGCAACTGATGGCGGCTCATCGTCTTTTCGCGGCTCCGGGGGGATTTCCCTGCCGCTGGCCGCAGTACCTTCGATCGGCAGCGGCGAACAGGTGGTGCTGGGGATACGACCCGAGCATCTGCGGCTGTCCGACGAAGATGGCATTCCGGTCACCGTCGTGGTGGTCGAGCCGACCGGGTCGGAAGTGCAGCTCATCGGCCGGACGGCCGGCGGCGAAGAGATCGTCGCCAATTTCCGGGAGCGCCATTCCTTCACGCCGGGCGAGACCGTACGGCTGACGGCCGAGCCCGGCCTCATCCATCTCTTTCATGGCGAAACCGGGCAGCGCTTCGAAATGCGCACCCGGCAGTAAGAACCACCGCGAGGAAATAAACAGGAGGAGACGAGCATGAAATTCACCAGACGTGACGTGATCCGCACCACCGCCGGCGTGGCGGCGGGAGCCTTGGGAAGCCGGTTCGTCGGCTCTTCCGCCTTTGCCCAGGAGGGGTTGACATACAAGCCCGAGGACGGCGCGAAGCTGCGGATGCTGCGTTGGTCGCCCTTCGTGCAGGGCGATGAGGATCAATGGCTGGCCAACACCAAGCGGTTCACCGAGGCGACAGGCGTCGAGGTCCGCGTCGACAAGGAAAGCTGGGAGGACATTCGCCCCAAGGCGGCGGTTGCCGCCAATGTCGGCTCCGGTCCAGATCTGATGTTGGTCTGGTTCGACGACCCGCACCAGTACCCCGACAAGTTGCACGACGTGACGGAACTGGGTGAGTATCTCGGCACGAAATACGGCGGCTGGTACGACGGGCCAAAGCAATATGCGACGC
This sequence comes from Mesorhizobium wenxiniae, assembly GCF_002284535.1. Classification (GTDB taxonomy): domain Bacteria; phylum Pseudomonadota; class Alphaproteobacteria; order Rhizobiales; family Rhizobiaceae; genus Mesorhizobium; species Mesorhizobium wenxiniae. The sequence goes on from NZ_NPKH01000039.1 coordinate 99,373, forward strand.
GGGAGGGGAAATTCCTCGGCCTGCCTCTGGCCACCATCGGCAATGCCATCGTCTATCGGGAAAGCTGGGTGAAGGAGGCTGGCTTCTCGGAATTTCCGAAGGACACGGCGGGCTTCCTCGATCTTTGTAAGGCCTTGCAGGCGAAGGGGCATCCGGCCGGCTTCACGCACGGCCATGGCGTCGGCGACGGCAACAACTATGCTCACTGGCTGCTTTGGAGCCATGGCGGCCAGATGGTCGACCAGAGCGGAAAGGTGACCATCAACAGCCCGGAGACGCTCAAGGCGATCGAATACGCGCAGGAACTCTACAAGACCTTCATCCCCGGCACCGAAAGCTGGCTCGACGTGAACAACAACCGCGCCTTCCTGGCCGGCGAACTGGGCGTCATCGCCAACGGCATTTCCGTGTATAACACGGCCAAGACCAACAAGGACAATGATCCGAAACTGGCTGAAATCGCCAAGGACATGCGCACGACCAGCCTGCCGATCGGTCCCGTCGGGAAATCGGTCGAGCTGTTCCAGGTGACCACGGCCGTGATCTTCGACTACACGCCCTACCCCAACGCAGCCAAGGCCTATCTGCAGTTCATGTTCGAGGAACAGCAAATGGCGGAGTGGATTACCTCCTCGGCCGCCTACTGCTGCCAGACACTCAAAGCCTTCGACAACAATCCGGTATGGACGGCCGACCCGAACAATGCCGCTTACGCCAAGGCCTCGGCGACGCTGCGTCCCAACGGCTATGCCGGGCCGCTCGGCTACGCCTCGGCGGCGACCATGGCCGATTATGTCCTGGTCGACATGTTCGCCAAGGCCGTGACGGGCCAGGCCACGCCCCAGGAGGCGATGGAAGAGGCGGAGAAACGCGCCAACCGGTACTATCGCGTTTGATCACAGCCGAGCCGGGCAGCCGCGACCGCGCTGCCCGTCTGGTTCCTGAAATCGTGTGGCGGCCACTCAGGCCACCATGCCAGCAGACCTTATGAGGAGCCGTCCCATGGCCGTGTCGTCCGCCGCCGTTCAGCCGCGTCCGTCGATCCTGTCGCGGAGCCTGTCGCTCCTGGCCGACAGCCGGAACGCGCTTGGCTTCGGCTTCATGCTGCCGGCGGCAGCGCTGCTGCTGGTCTTCCTCACCTATCCGCTGGGGCTCGGCATCTGGCTCGGCTTCACGGATGCCCGCATCGGCCGCCCCGGTATCTTCATCGGCATCGAAAACTACCAATATCTGTCGGATGATGCCGTCTTCTGGCTCTCCGTATTCAACACCTTGCTCTACACAATAAGCGCCTCGATCCTGAAGTTCGCGCTCGGCCTCTGGCTGGCGCTTATCCTCAATCAGAACCTTCCCTTCAAATCGTTCTTCCGCGCGATCGTCCTGCTGCCGTGGGTGGTGCCGACGGTGCTGTCGGCCATCGCCTTCTGGTGGATATACGATTCGCAGTTCTCCATCCTGTCCTGGGCGCTTATGGAAATGGGCCTAATCGACCATCGCATCAATTTCCTCGGCGACCCGGAGAACGCGCGCGCTTCGGTGATCGCGGCCAATGTCTGGCGCGGCATTCCGTTCGTCGCAATCACGCTGCTGGCCGGCTTGCAGACGATTCCCCAGTCGCTTTACGAGGCCGCCACGCTCGACGGCGCCAGCCGCTGGCAATTGTTCCGTTTTGTGACGCTGCCGCTGCTGACGCCGATCATCGCCATCACCATGACGTTCTCTGTGCTGTTCACCTTCACCGATTTCCAGCTGATCTATGTGCTGACCCGCGGCGGACCGGTCAATGCCACCCATCTGATGGCGACATTGTCCTTTCAGCGCGGCATTTCGGGAGGCCAGCTTGGCGAGGGCGCCGCCATCGCTGTCGCCATGATCCCGTTCCTGCTTGCGGCGATCCTGTTCAGCTATTTCGGCTTGCAACGCCGCAAATGGCAGCAGGGCGGCGGAGACTGACATGGCCACGATCAAAAAAACGAAACGTCCGGAACTCGACGAAGGCGGCATGGGCTACCTTCAGAGCCTGCCGCGGCGCGTGGTGACGGTCTATCTGCCGTTGCTGGTGTTCGTCATCGTGCTGTTGTTCCCGTTCTACTGGATGACGATCACGGCGATTAAGCCCAATCACGAGATGACCGACTACGCCAATTTCAATCCGTTCTGGGTCGTGCATCCGACATTCGAGCACATCCGCTATCTCTTGTTCGACACGTCCTATCCGGGCTGGCTGCTCAACACGATCATCATCTCGACCGCCGCGACGTTCCTGTCGCTGCTGGCTGCGGTGTTCGCGGCCTATGCGATCGAACGGCTGAGGTTTTCGGGGGCGCGGCAGGTCGGGCTCGCGATCTTCCTCTCCTATCTCGTGCCGCCGTCGATCCTGTTCATCCCGCTGTCGGTGATGGTGTTCAACCTTGGGCTTTACGACACGCCCTTCGCGCTCATTCTTACTTACCCGACCTTCCTGGTACCATTCTGCACGTGGCTGCTGATGGGTTACTTCCGCTCCATCCCGTTCGAACTGGAAGAATGCGCGCTCATCGACGGGGCGAGCCGGTGGCAGATCCTCACCAAGATCGTGCTGCCGCTGTCGGTGCCCGGCCTGATTTCCGCCGGCATATTCGCATTCACCCTGTCATGGAACGAATTCATCTATGCCCTGACATTCATCCAGTCGTCCGAAAACAAGACCGTGCCGGTCGGGGTGCTCACGGAGCTTGTCCGTTCCGACGTCTATGAGTGGGGAGCGCTGATGGCCGGTGCCCTGATCGGCTCCCTGCCGGTGGTCGTGCTTTATTCGTTCTTTGTCGAGCACTACGTTTCCTCGATGACCGGTGCGGTGAAGGAATAGCGCCTATGGGCGCCGCACCTTCTCCCTTCTCCCTTGTGGGACAATGTGGCCTCGCGAAGCGAGGTCGGGGTGTTCCAGCTTGGTGCCGACCGCGTTCCAGCCAGCACCCGTCTTGGCGCTGCGCACCAATCCACTTTCTCCCACCAGGGGAAGGAAGAGCCGCACCGTGGGCGCCAATATCCTGGCGTATTGCCGCCGGCGAGCCGCCGCGCTATCTCAGGCGACCTTGCCTGCCTAAGGCGACCTGTCTGCCCGAGGCGACTCTGTCTGCCTAAGGCGACCTTTTGCCGGAGCTCCCATGTCTGAAATCGTCACCGCCGCCATGCTCGTCATCGGTGATGAGATTCTGTCCGGGCGCACCAAGGACAAGAATATCGGCCATCTCGCCGACATCATGACGGCGATCGGCATCGACCTGAAGGAGGTGCGCATCGTTCCCGACGAGGACGACGAGATCGTCGCCGCGGTGAACGCTCTACGTGCCCGCTACACCTATGTCTTCACGACCGGCGGCATCGGCCCCACGCATGATGACATCACCGCGGACGCGATCGCCAAGGCCTTTGGCGTGCCCTGCGAATACGACGCCAAGGCCTATGCCATGTTGCAAGCGAGCTACGCCGCGCGCGGCATCGAATATACCGAGGCGCGCAAGCGCATGGCGCGGATGCCGCGCGGTGCCGACCATATCGACAATCCTGTGTCCATCGCGCCCGGCTTCCGCATCGGCAACGTCTATGTCATGGCCGGCGTGCCGGCGATTTTCCAGGCGATGCTCGACAATGTGGTGCCGACGCTGAAGGCCGGCACCAAAATGCTGTCGGCCACGGTGCACTGTCCGTTCGGCGAAGGCCTGGTCGGCGGACCGCTGGGTGACATCCAGAGGGCGCATCCGGATACGATAATCGGCTCCTACCCGAAATATGGCGACGGCAAGTTCTGGACGGAGCTGGTCGTCCGTGCCCGCAGCCAGGACGCGCTGGACGCCGCCCGCGCCGATGTCGAGGCGATGGTCGCAGGCCTCACCAGCGCGGCCAGCTAATCTAAAAGCGCGTCGCGTCTGAGAGGATTCATGCGACGCGCTTTAGGCTCTTTTTATGCATGTCGTTAGCCCAAGACCGCTGCGCACTTTTGGGCGACATGCATAAGCCGGAACCAAGCATGGTGCTGTAACGTTTCTCGCGGGCGAGTTTCGATCGCCGTAAATTGAGGGGGTTATCATGCGATTCAAAACCATCGTCGCCATACTGCAGAACGAGCAGGACGCCGAGCGCGTGCTCGAATGCGCCATTCCGCTTGCCGACAGGTTCCAGAGCCATCTCATCGGCATTCATGCCGAAGCGATTCCCATCCCCTACACCTCGGCCACCGGCTTTCCCGACACCGAGTTCCTGCAGGTTTCGGCCGACGTGAACAAGGAGCGTGCTGAAAAATTGCGGGCGGTTTTCCTCCGGCATCTCGAGGATTCCGACCTGTCCTTCGAGTGGCGCAGCCTCGAGAGCTTTTCCGGAGACAGCGCGCTGACCGGTATCCCAACCGTTCGCACCGCAGACCTCATCATCGCCGCGCAGCGCGAGTCGGGCGGCGATTCGAGCGCCGATGTCGACACGCTGGTCTACGACGCCGGGCGGCCGGTACTGGTCGTGCCGCATTCGGGCCCGCTCGTGACCAGCTTCAAGCATGTGCTGCTCGCCTGGAACGGCAGCAAGGAAGCCGCGCGCGCCGCCTTCGACGCCCTGCCCTTCATCATCGAGGCCGAGAAGACCGATATCGTCGTCATCGACCCACCGGATACGCTCGACGAGGCTCCGGAGGCGGCCGGCGCCGAAATCGCCGCCGCCCTGTCCAGGCATGGCGCCACCGTCAGCGTCTCGGTGCTGCAATCGGGCGGCCACTCGGTCGACGACGTGATCCAGACCAGGGTTGCCGAAACCGGCGCCGACCTGCTCGTGCTCGGCGCCTACAGCCATTCCTGGCTGCGCCAGCTTCTGTTCGGCGGGGTCACGCGCACGGTGCTGCGCACGTTGCCGGTGGCAGCTTTCCTGTCACGGTAAATCCACAAGGGTACTCCACAGGGGCGAGTCCACAGGGATCGCCTGCCGCCGCCCTTGCCAAGGTCAAGGCTTTCCAGTTAATTCCGCGCGCATTCCTTCAAGTGTTTGCGCGCGGTTTTTCGCGCGCTGCGGAGTGCATGCAAAAATGTCCCTTCCCGAAAAGGCCTTTCCCGTCTCCTGGGATCAGTTCCACCGCGACGCGCGTGCGCTTGCCTGGCGGCTTGCCGGCGCCAACAAAGGCCAGTGGAAGGCGATCGTCTGCATCACGCGCGGCGGCTTGGTTCCGGCCGCCATCATCTCGCGTGAACTCGGCATCCGAGTCATCGAGACGGTTTGCGTCGCCTCCTATCACGACTACGCCAGCCAAGGGCAGCTGCAGGTGCTGAAGGAGGTCACGCCGGCACTGCTCGCCGATGACGGCGCCGGCGTGCTGATCATCGACGACCTCACCGATACCGGCAAGACCGCGGGCATCGTGCGCGCCATGATGCCCAAGGCGCATTTCGCCACCGTCTACGCCAAGCCGAAAGGGAGGCCGCTGGTCGACACCTTCGTCACCGAGGTCAGCCAGGACACCTGGATCTATTTTCCGTGGGACATGGGCTTCACCTACCAGAAGCCGATCGCCGACGATCACGTCGGCTGATTCGCGGCAACTGCTTTTTCTCCCGGAACATGCCGGCGAGCATTGCTTGCCGGCGAGCACTTCTTGAAAGAGTGCCGCGGCGCACGATATTTCCTGAATGGACGCCTGTTGGTGTGGTTAACCAGTCCGTATGAGGTTTTTTACTTTTATTGCTCATGATTAGCCGTAAGATTCGCGAAACGGCAGATGATTCTGGAGGCTGGGGCAAGCTTCTCCGATGTTGACGAGGCCAGCAACGCACAACCATTTGGCCGAAAGGGTTCAGCGGCTCTTCGGCACAGCGCCGTGCCGCCTGCAGGTTGCAGCATTGCCCTGGCGCGATACCGGGCATGGCGTCGAGATCATGCTGATCACCAGCCGCGATACCGGTCGCTGGGTGCTTCCCAAGGGCTGGCCTGAGGCCAAGGAGCTGCTTTGCGAAGCGGCGGCGCGCGAGGCCGGCGAGGAAGCCGGACTGCGCGGCACGATCTCCCATCATGAAGCCGGCCGCTACTTCTATGCCAAGGCCTTGGCTTCCGGCGAGGAAGTGCCTTGCGAAGTTCTGGTATTTCCGCTGCAGGTCGACAAGATCGCCGACCGGTGGAAGGAAAAGCGGTCGCGCATCCGCAAATGGGTCAGCCCCGCCGAGGCCGTGCGCATGGTCAACGAGCCGGACCTTGGTCAGATCATCGCCTATTTCTGCGCTGACCCGCACCAGTTCTCCTGAGCAAGACTAGGCGCACCGGCCAAAGCTGCGCACCTGCCGCATCACCGGCGATGCTCTTTGGCGAAGAGAATCGATTTGACCACCACAGCTTTGGCGTGCGTTGTCATCACGGTCGATGGCTTGGACGTGAGTCAAAATCGAAATCCTCCGCGCCACTTCTATCCCCGTTATCCACATATGTGACACACAAGATGTTGGGGTCACAAAAGCTACGCAAACGAATCCTTGACGGCGCAAAACGAGTCGCCTTTTATGGGGCATGCGCTCCTGTTGAGAGTGCGACCGGAAAGTTCTGAGCCCGGTCTTTTTCCCGGACTATGTGCGTTTTGGCCGCATTTCCGCCTGTCTATAAGGCCGGCGGATGCGTTGGGGTTGTGGGGTCTTTGGGGGACGAAGGGGAAAAATGTCGGACTGGAATAAATTGTCTGTTAACACTATATTTAGTGTTTGCAGGTAAGTTCGACGCTAGATAGTGTGAAGATCCCCTCGATTGAGGGAGTCGCAAAAAGTTTCAGTTTTGAGGGACCTGCAGGGTTCGTCGGCGCGTTGGACGACTACTTCGCAAGGAGTTCGGCCAGCAGGGCGGGCGGAGCCTGTGAAAGGGAGCCGGCCGTTTTCTAACGCTGGCAGACGGCGGACATGCGCGTTTCGCCAAGGGGGCAGAAATCCCCTGGGAAAAGCGCTATATATAGACAAGCAAGGGATAGGACCAATGCGCATCGAGCGTCGTTTCACCAAGCAAGGGCAGTCGGCTTATGCGGAGATCGAATTCCGCAAGGCGCTTTCGGAGATCAAAAATCCGGATGGCTCGGTGGTGTTCCGCTTGGACAATATCGATGTGCCGGCGCAGTTCAGCCAAGTTGCCGCCGACATCCTGGCTCAGAAGTATTTCCGCAAGGCCGGCGTGCCGGCTCGGCTTAAGAAGGTCGAGGAGAATGACGTCCCTTCCTTCCTGTGGCGCTCCGTCGCCGACGAGGCCGAACTGGCAAAGCTGCCCGAGTCCGAGCGCTACGGCTCCGAGATCGACGCCCGCCAGGTCTTCGACCGCCTCGCCGGTACGTGGACCTATTGGGGCTGGAAGGGCGGCTATTTCAAGTCGGAGGAAGATGCGCGCGCCTTCCGCGACGAACTCGCCTATATGCTGGCCACCCAGCGCGTCGCGCCGAACTCGCCGCAATGGTTCAACACCGGCCTGCACTGGGCCTATGGTATCGACGGCCCGAGCCAGGGTCACTTCTATGTCGACCCGTTCACCGGCAAGCTGACCAAGTCGAAATCTTCCTACGAGCATCCGCAGCCGCATGCCTGCTTTATCCAGGGCGTGCAGGACGATCTCGTCAACGAAGGCGGCATCATGGACCTGTGGGTGCGTGAAGCGCGGCTGTTCAAATACGGCTCCGGCACCGGCTCCAACTTCTCATTCCTGCGCGGCGAAGGCGAAAAGCTGTCCGGCGGCGGCCGCTCGTCCGGCCTGATGAGCTTCCTGAAGATCGGCGACCGCGCGGCGGGCGCCATCAAGTCGGGCGGCACGACGCGCCGCGCCGCAAAGATGGTCATCGTCGACGCGGACCATCCCGATATCGAGGAGTTCATCGACTGGAAGGTCAATGAGGAGCAGAAGGTCGCCTCGCTGGTCACCGGCTCAAAGATCGTGAAGAAGCACCTCGAAGCGATCATGAAGGCCTGCATCAATTGCGAAGGCCAGGACGACGATTGCTTCGACCCGGCGATCAACACCGCGCTGAAGCGCGAGATCAAGGCGGCCAAGAAGGACGGGGTGCCGGAGAACTACATCTACCGCGTCATCCAGTTCGCCAAGCAGGGCTACACTTCGATGTCGTTCAAGACCTACGACACCGACTGGGATTCAGATGCCTACCTCACCGTTTCCGGCCAGAACTCCAACAATTCGGTCTCGCTGAAGGACGATTTCCTGCGCGCCGTAGAGCAGGACGGCGACTGGCACCTCACCGCTCGCAAGGACGGCAAGGTGCTGAAGACGCTGAAGGCCAGGGATCTGTGGGAAAAGATCGGCTATGCCGCCTGGGCGTCGGCCGATCCGGGCCTGCACTTCAATACGACCATGAACGACTGGCACACCTGCGCCGCGGCCGGTGCGATCCGGGCGTCCAACCCGTGCTCGGAATATATGTTCCTCGACGACACGGCCTGCAACCTGGCCTCGATCAACCTGCTGCCCTATCGCAACGCCGACGGCACCATCGACATATCAGCCTACGAGCACACGGTTCGGCTGTGGACCATGGTGCTGGAAATTTCCGTCATGATGGCGCAGTTCCCGTCGAAGGAGATCGCCAAGCTCTCCTACGAATACCGCACGCTCGGCCTCGGCTACGCCAATATCGGCGGCCTGCTGATGACCTCAGGCATTCCCTATGATTCCGACGAGGGCCGCGCCATCTGCGCAGCACTCACCGCTGTTATGACCGGCATGGCCTATGCCACCTCGGCCGAAATGGCCGCCGAGCTCGGCGCCTTCCCCGATTACGACCGCAATGCGCAGAACATGCTGCGCGTCATGCGCAACCATCGCCGCGCTGCCTATGGCGACAAAGACGGCTACGAGAAACTCGCCGTCAATCCAGTGCCGCTGGTCGCCTCCGACCTGAAGCAGCCGGAGCTTGCCGCCCATGCCAAGGCTGCCTGGGACCGCGCCATCGAGCTCGGCGAGGAGCATGGCTACCGCAATGCGCAGGCGACCGTAATCGCGCCGACCGGCACGATCGGCCTGGTGATGGATTGCGACACCACCGGCATCGAGCCCGACTTCGCGCTGGTCAAGTTCAAGAAGCTGGCCGGCGGCGGCTATTTCAAGATCATCAACCGCGCCGTTCCGGAAGCACTGCGTACGCTGGGCTATTCGGAAAGCCAGATCGCCGAGATCGAGGCCTATGCGGTCGGCCACGGCAATCTGAACCAGGCGCCAGCCGTCAACGCCGGCTCGCTCAAGGCCAAGGGTTTTACGGACGACAAGATCGCGGCACTCAATGCGGCATTGAAGTCGGCGTTCGACATCAAGTTCGTCTTCAACCAGTGGACGCTGGGTGCGGACTGGGTGAAGGAGACCTTTGGCTTCACCGACGAGCAGCTCAACGATTTCTCGTTCGAGATGCTGCCGGCGCTGGGCTTCTCGAAGAAGGACATCGAGGCCGCCAACATCCACGTCTGCGGTGCGATGACGCTGGAAGGCGCGCCGTTCCTCAAGGCCGAACACCTGCCCGTGTTCGACTGCGCCAGCCCGTGCGGCAAGATCGGCAAGCGTTCGCTGTCGATCAACAGTCACATCCAGATGATGGCGGCGGCCCAGCCCTTCATCTCCGGCGCCATTTCCAAGACCATCAACATGCCGAACGACGCGACGGTGGAAGACGCCAAGGGCGCCTACATGCTGTCGTGGAAGCTGGCGCTGAAGGCCAACGCGCTCTACCGCGACGGCTCGAAGCTCTCCCAGCCGCTCAATGCCTCGCTGCTTGCCGACGTCGAAGACGACGAGGACGAGGCGATCGAGCAGTTGATCGCGGCACCCGCCTCGCAGCGCGCCGTGCAGGTGACCGAAAAGATCGTCGAACGCGTCGTCGAACGCCTCTATCGCGACCGCGAAAAGCTGCCGAACCGCCGCAAAGGCTACACCCAGAAAGCGGTCGTCGGCGGCCACAAGGTCTATCTGCGCACCGGCGAATTCGATGACGGTCGTCTTGGCGAAATCTTCATCGACATGCACAAGGAAGGTGCCGCCTTCCGGGCGATGATGAACAACTTCGCCATCGCCATCTCGCTCGGCCTGCAATATGGCGTGCCGCTCGAGGAATATGTCGAAGCCTTCACCTTCACCAAGTTCGAACCAGCCGGCATGGTGCAGGGCAACGACGCCATCAAGAACGCGACGTCGATCCTCGACTACGTGTTCCGCGAGCTTGCCGTGTCCTATCTTGCCCGCCACGACCTCGCTCATGTCGACCAGTCGGATTTCGACAAGACCGCACTCGGGCGCGGCATCACCGAAGGCAAGGCGACGCCGTTCTCGAAGGGGCTGACGCGCGGCGTCTCGCCGGTCAAGCTGGTGTCGGGGATCGGTGCCGAACCCAAGGGCTTCGGCGGTTCAAGTCCCTCTCCCGCTACCGTCCCCACTCGTTCGGCGCCAACGGCGTTCTCAGGCTCCAATGTGCTGGCGCTGAAGCCGGCCAGCGACGAAGCGATGGCCTATAAGCGAGACTACGAAGAGCGGGCCAGGGAACTGGTCGAGGACATCGTCTACGAAGAAGCAATCGACCCGACAGGGCTGTTCACCGATGATGCCGCGAAAGAAGCGGCCGAGGCCAAAGCGCTTGCCGCTACCCGGCGCCAGCAATCATTGATGCAGGGCTACACCGGCAACGAATGCTCCGAATGCCACAACTTCACGATGGTGCGGAACGGGACATGTGAAAAGTGCGACACCTGTGGAGCTACGAGCGGGTGTAGCTGAGATAGATGCCACCTCGGCTTACGGTCCGCGAAGTCATTCGCCTGCTGGAAACCGACGGCTGGTATCTGGTTGCAACCAAATGCAGTCATCGCCAATATAAGCATGAAATCAAAGCCGGCCGCGTCACCGTGGCCGGCAAGCCGTCTGAAGAGGTTGCACCGGGAACACCTAATAGCACCCTCAAGCAGTCCGGTTTAAAGGAGTGACGATATGCGTTACGCGGTGGGGATCGAAAAGGCCGGCAATAATTTTTCCGCTTACGTGCCGTATCTACCCGGCTGCGTCGCGACCGGCGCGACGGTGCCTGAGGTGGAAACCGAAATTCGCGACGCTATACGCTTTAATATCGAAGGCTTGCGTGCCGATGGGCTGGATGTGCCCAAAGGTGTCAGCTGGCGGAATACATAGAGGCGTAAAAGCCGCGCCTTCCCTTCTCCCCTTACAGGCTACAGGGGGAGAAGGGAAGAACTGCCCTCAGTTCACGGCGCTGATGTTGCCCAGGCGGAGAAACAGCGTTTCGCCGGAAGAATCGTCGACGCCGTCATTGTCAGTGGCGACGAAGATGTCGCCGTTCTTGTCGATGGTGAAACCTTCGACCTTGTCGATGACATAGCCGTTGGTGGCTGATTTCAGGTCGCCGATGATGTCGCGCACCAGCGTCTTTTCGACCAGCGGCAGTTCGCCGCCGAGCTTGGCAGGTTTGAAGGCATCGAGCGCCACCGAATAGACGCGCTTCACCTTGGCCAGGTCGCCGATCTGGTTGTCGCGTTCGAGGATGTAGAGCTTGCCGTCATGCGCGGTGATCTCCGATAGCCCCACCCAGCCAGCTTCGGTCGCTTCGAGCGGATAGCGCACCGCCGACCATTCCTTGGCCTTGGGCTTGTAGGCCAAAAGCTTGACCTGGCCTTTCGGATCGTCGGCCCATTCGCGCTGCACCGCCATCACCAGCGTCAGCTCGTCGCCCTCGCCGATGGTGGTGATGCCTTCGAGACCGAAGCGGGTCTGGTGGGCGAGCAGGTCCATCGGGAAGCCGATTTCCTGCTTGATCTCGCCCTTGTCGTCGACGCGCAGGATAGCGTGCGGGACGAGCTTTGCCCGATCGCCTTCATTGGCCAGCCAGAAGCCGCCTTCACCATCGGCGACGATGCCTTCGATGTCGAGCTTCTGTGCAGGATGGCCGCCACGCGTGACAATGGTCTTGCCGGTGATCAGCGCCGGCGTCTGCGTGGCATCGATCTCGAAGATCGAGGGCGCGTTGGCGTAGAACGAGTCCGAGGCCGCGAAGAGCTTGCCGGCAGTGTCGCCGGCCGCGAACGCCGAAAGCGCACCCCAGCCGAGCGGCGTGCCGTCTGCCGTGGGCTTTGCCGTGATCGTCGGGTAAGTGGCGGGACCCTCGGAGCGCTCGTAGATCATCACGTGCGAGCGGGCGAGCCCGTCCTCGACCAGGTCGGCCTCGTTGGCGGTGACCAGGAGATTGCGCGACGGGATCGCGACGAGCCCTTCCGGGCCGATGCCGGACGGCAGGATGTGGACAAACTGAGGCTCCGCACCCGTGTCCTTGTAGACGCCGACAACGGAGCCACGCTCCGAAGCGACGAAAATCAGTCTGTCTTCGCCGAAGGCGCCGGTGTCGAGACCTTCCGGCTCCACGCCCTTCTTGTTGCGGTCGTCGGGATAATGGCCGGCATTGGCGACCTCGTACTCGAAGGACGGGCCGGATTCGTAGAGAACCTCGCCCTTCTTGCTGAAGATCGTGAAGCCGCGCGAGCCGCCTTTGTAGTCGCCTTCGTTGGCGACGACGAGACGATCATTGTCGAGCCATTTCACGGCGTCAGGTTCGCGTGCGACGTTTTCGATTTTGCCGTCGAATGAAAAGGCGCCGTTCTTCTTGGTGTCGATCTTGTCCAGCGTGACGGAGCCTGCCGAGAAGTGCGTGACGATCGCGCCGGTTTCGGCGTTGACGATGGCGACGTGGTTGTTTTCCTGCAGCGTGACCGCTATTTCGCCGGCCTCGTTGAAGGCGACGAATTCCGGCTCCGGATCTTCCGCCGCAACCTCGGCAATGCCCGCCAGGTTCACGCTCTTCATCGTCGCGCAATCAGGCTGGCCTTCGGTCATCGTGAAAATCTTGAGGTCGCCCGCAGGCATCTGCGGAATTTCTCCGTCGTTCAGCTCCTCGTCGCGCTCGTTCTCGATGGCGATGGCCAGGAACTTGCCATCCCTGCTGAACGCCAGCGAGTCCGGCTGGCCGCCGAGGTCGCAGGTGCCTTCGATCGCCTTGGAGGCAAGGTTGATGACGGTGAGGTTGCCCGAAGGCTTGGCTTTGCTCTTCGACGTGTTGACGCCGGCCAGCACCTTGCCGCCGATGACCACGACCGACGTCGGCTCGCCCTCGATCTTGACGATGCCGCCGGCCTTGGGCGCATTGGGGTCGGTGATGTCGATGAAGCCGACCGCGCCGAGCGGGCTGTCGGAATAGACCAGCGTCATGCCGTCTTCGGTCGCCGTGATGATCTCGGACGAAGTCGGCGTGGTCTGCTCGACGTCCGCGGGGAGGTTTCCGGCGACGGCGAAGCTCGCGACCCGGTTGAACATCATGTCGGCATGGGCCGGCAGCGAAACGGAGGCAGCAAGCGCTGCCGTCAGGACGAAAAGCGCGGAATGGCGGGGCACGGGTGGCGTCTCCTGTTCGAATGGAAGCCACCTGCTTTGGGGGAACGACCTTTCAAAGCGATGACGGATCCATGACAGTTCTGAGACAGGCGGTCAGGTCCGTCGATATTCATCTCATGCGGGCCTTCAAATGGCGGCTTTCTGCGGCCGCGATCAGCACCCCGTAGGCGCGAGCAGCAAGAAGTTCCCCCGGAAGGAACTCCCTACTCCGCCTCGGCCACCATCTGCCGCCCACCAACCCAGTTCCGCCAGGCTCTCTCGTCGCCGTGGAAGACGTTGAGGTCGATGCGGCCTCTCACGCCGTGCGACAGGCCGGAGCCGGAATACTGCCAGAACACCCATTTGCGGCCGGGATAGACCTTTGACGGGTGCTGTGCCACCGCGCGCAGCCAGAACGGATAGTCGGGGAAAGCGCCTCTGAGATTGTCGCGGTAGAAATCGGGCGCGGTGTAGATGATGGGCCGCTGGCCGTAGTGGCGCTCGAGCTTGTCCATGAACACCTGCATCTTCTCCAGCACCTTTTGCCGCGACGGCCGCCGCTTGCAGCTGGATTCGCCGTTCCACTCGACATCGATCACCGGCGGCAAGGCGCCCTCGACCCTCGGCACGTTGCGGATGAACCAGTCGGCCTGCTCGCCTGCCGTACGGCACCAGTAGAAGAAATGGTAGGCGCCGCGCTTGAGGCCGGCGGCGTCGGCATTGCGCCAGTTCTTCATGAACATCGGATCAAGATGATCGCCGCCATCGGTCGCCTTGATGTAGGCGAAGTTCGCGCCCTGCGCGCGCAGCTTTGCCCAGTTCACGTTGCCCTGCCAACGTGAAACGTCGACGCCGTGAACGGCGAGGTGCCCGGGCGAGGCCTTGCCGAAATTGATCGGCTTGGCGTCACGAAAACGGTAGCGCTGGACCGGCTCGGCGAGGATCGGTGCTGCTCGTGCCAGCCGCTTCGGCGCCACTAGGGCAATCGGCTCGACGGGTGGTTCGATGCTGTCGGCAGGCTCTGGAGTGGCCATCGCCACAGTCTGCTCCGTCGCCTCTTCCTGCTCAAAGTCGGGTGCGGCATCGGCCGCACCGACCGACGCCACCGGCGCGGGCGGCCGCACAACGGAGCTGGTCGTCTCGCTGGACGGCACTTGCAGCGCGTCGACGCCGGACGTGGATGTGCAGCCGGCAAGGCAAAGTGACGCGATCGAGAAGATGACGACGCCTGATAACCGCATCTGGACCTGTACGCAGAACACAACAGACCGAGGGCAAGACAACGCCGCCGGACAACCGATCCAGATTACTAACGAGAAATTGCCAACAAAGTTTGAATCAAATTGTTAGGACGAGAGCTGGGCAAACAGAATACATGGCGCCCGCTTTATCAGCGTAGCGGTGAGAGCTTGGAAACGCCGGCAGGACGGAGAGGGCGCGAAGGATCGCCGACGCCTGGAGGCCCGCTGCCTAGCCGCACAGCCATAGCTTGTGGCAGCTCTCGGCTACCATGTGAGCGGGCGGTATGAAGCGGTCGGTGACGGGGCGATCGTTGACGACCGGTGCATCATCCCGGCGAACCTTTTCTTCAAGCAGCGAGCGAAGCTCGGCCGGCTGTACGCGGTCACGCTCCATCACCAGCTTGACCATCGGATCGCTCAAAAGCTCATCCAGGGTATTGATTCTGTCTTTCATCCGTCGCCTCCTCGACTGCCGACCCGCACGTGATAGATAGGCGGCAATGATGGCTCGCCAATGACGCTTTGCCGGCTATCTCGTGTCCCGGATGAAAAAATTGGGCACGCTTTGCGCTCAGTTCGCCTGTGCTTCAGTTCGGGGGTGGCGCGCCTTCATATTGCGGCAGGCCGTCGTCAAGCTGCACCCAGGGCTGCTTCGAGGCGGTCCACATATGCATCTGCGGCTTGAATACCGAAGGGGCGTCGAGCGAGCCTGAGGTCACGCCGATGATGCCGGCGGAGTCGCGCCGGGAAAACATCGTCGTGCCGCAGCCCGGGCAGAAGCCGCGCTTGAGATCGGGCGAGGAATTCACCGTCGCCACCGGCCCGTCGATGGTCACGTCGTCGATGCGGAACAGCACGCGTGCGTTGAAGGCCGCGCCCAGCGCCTTCTGGCAGAGCCGGCAATGGCAGACCCGCTCGTTGATCGGCGTGGCATCGGTGCGGTAACGCACCGCGCCGCACAGGCAGCCACCCTGATATTTCGCCATTACCTGCGCCCCTCTTTCTGAAGATTGTCGGCAAGGTAGCTGCCGGCACAGCAGCGTCAATTGAAAAGCCTTGATACGGCCATTTATGGCTGTGATGCGGGAGATGCCATTGGCCCCACGACGTGTCGGGATTGCCAAGGCTTATAGCCGGCTTCAGAGGGATAAGCCTGCCCGGCCATCTCGCGGGAGATGGCCGGGCAGGCCGCTGTCAGGTGGTTATTCGCTGATGACCTCGTCCCAGGTCTTGACCTTGGTCTCGCCATTGAGGAAGGGCAGAGTGACTGCTGTCAGTTCCGGCGCGAAGAACACGTCGTAATGGGTGCGGTTCGGCAGGATGGCCAGCCGGTTCTGCGAAAGGTTCTCGCGCATCCAGCCGGCGTCCTTCAGTCCGCCGCCGAGCATCTGATAGAATTTGATCTCATGCTCGGGCCGGTACATGTCGCTGTCGCCAAAAACCAGCATGACCGGCATCTTCAGCTTGGGTACGTCAGCGGAGTAGTCGTAGTCCTTGCGCATATGGGCGCCCAGTTGATCGAGCAGCTTCGGAAAGTCCTGCGGATGCGGCGCGACCGCCACGTAGGACTTGTACATCGGCGTGTCTTTCATCATGTCGGCCATCGCCGCGCCGACCTGCGCCTGCTGGGTGCGCATGTCGGCATAGAAGCCGTCCGCGGCATAGCCGGCCGACACCAGGACCAGCCGGCGCACCGCTTCAGGATGCTGGACGGCCATGCGGAAGGCGACGCCGCCGCCCAGCGAATAACCCATGACATCGACCTGCTCGTAGCCGAGCGCCTTGACGATCGCCGCCATGTCGTCGCCCATCGCCTCCAGGCTGAGCGGCCGGTCGCCGAGCGCGGTGCGGCCGTGGCCGTGCAGGTCCACGCCGATGACGGTTCGGTTCTCGGCAAACTTCGGCAGGATCGGCGCGAACATGTCGGTGGTGCCGAGACCACCATGCAGCAGAAGCAGCGGCTCGCCCTTGCCGTAGACGGCGTAATAGTAGTTCAGGCCGTTGATCGGCAGCAGGCCGGATTTCGCCGGCTTCGGCATTGCTTTCGTTTCAGTGGTCATGACGGGCTTTGCTTCCTCGGCTTTGGTGGAGCCCGGCGCGGCGAAGAGCGCTGCAGCCGAGGCGAAAATGGCGAAAAACATCGCTCTGGACATGTCGGTCTCCTTCCGTCCCGCTGATATCAAAGCCGCTTGGCGACTTCTTCGAGCTGGTCGGCGCACTGGCCCCAGCCCTCGTGAAAGCCCATCTTCTCGTGCTCTTCGCGGTCAGTGACGGACCAATGCGCAACCCGGGCGATGTAGCGGGTCTTGCCCTCGCCCTCATCCTCGAAGGTCAGCACGACCGTCATGAACGGTTTTTCGGACGGCTCCCACGCCTTCGTATAGGCGTCGGTGAGAACGATCTTCTTGCCCGGCACGACTTCGAGGAAGATGCCGGGGTTCGGGAATTCGTTGCCGTCGGGTCCCGCCATGACGACCAGGCTGGAGCCGCCGGTGCGCACGTCCATTTCGGCGCGCGGCGTCGTCCACGGCTTGGGCGCGAACCATTGCGTCACGAGCTTCGGCTCGGTCCAGCAGCGATAGACGTTCTCGCGCGGCGCATCGATGATGCGGGCAAGAACCAGTTCGCGGTCGGAGCCGGGGGCGATGTCGAGCTTGGTGGTCATGATGGTCTCCTCACTTGCAAAAGAGTTGGCTTGAATGCCGGTTTCCGTCTCAAGGACGAGCGGGCAACGCGCAGCCCGACAGCGTCCCGCGAAAATTTCACCAGGCCGATTCCGGCGAACGCCGAAGGAGAGCTTAGTGGCGCTTGGCTTGCACCAGATAGGCGTCGATATCGGTCTCGCCGAGCCACTTCGCCGCTTCCAGCCGATGCAGGCCTTCGACCAGGACATGGCGCTTGCCGTCGTGGCGCACCTGGATCGGCGTCTTCATGCCGTTTTCCAGAATGTCTTCGGCCAGATGCCGGACGGTCTCGGGATGCAGTGTCTTCCTGCGCGCGGTCGGCACGTAGATGTCGTCCACCTTGACCTTTTGCACTCTCAGCATGTCGGCTCCCGTGGCGAAAAAGGCCACCCTTTGTGAGATAGTCGGTTTGGAAGGCAAGGCCAAGGCCGGCTGTGAGCTATCGCTGGCCCGATCGTTTCCAATTGACGGTTGGCCGGCAGATGGTCGAAATGACGCGTTCGACCCTTCACAGGCCTTCATGACCAAGCTTCCTACCGAATTCCCCGATTTCGGACTGACGCCCCACCAGCGCAGGCAAGCCGTGCGCGGCCACTATTACGAGTGGCCGGGCATGGATGGCGAACGCGGCGAGATCTGGTGTTACAGCGATCGTTTTTCATACCGCCGGGACGAGACGGTGGTGCTGCATGTCAGCTCGACGGCCTCCAGCTTCAGCATGTCGATCGTCCGCGATGGCGGCACCGAAACGAAAATGTTCGAGAAGGCTGGGATCGCGGCGCGCTGGCAGGATACACCCGACCAATGTTCGGTCGTGGGCTGCGGCTGGGGCGCTTCGTTTGAATTCCGGGTCGGCGACGACTGGCCGTCCGGAGCCTACCGCATCACGCTGACGGCGGACGGCCGCGACGGCAAGCCGATCTCCTGCCAGGATCTTTTCATCGTTAACCCGCAGCCCGGCAAGAAACGCGGTCGTGTGCTGCAGGTTGCAGCCACCGGCACCTGGCTTGCCTACAACACGTGGGGTGGCTCCAATCATTACGAAGGCATCACCGGCCCGAACCGCGACCAGTATGCCCCAATAGTGTCAAAGCAGCGGCCATGGTGCCGCGGTTTTGTTGTTCTGCCGAACGAGGCGCCGCGCGTGCCGCTCGAGGTCGCCGTGCCGCCCAAGACCGTGCCGCGCTATCCGCATATGGAATGGGCCTTCGCCACCGGCCATTCGAAGAAATACGCCTCGTCCGGCTGGGCAAGCTATGACAGCCACTTCTTTCGTTTTGCCGAGCGTGCCGGCTATGGGGTCGATCTCGCCAGTCAACACGAATTGCATTTTTCACCCGAAATCCTCGACGGCTATGACTGCGTCGTCTTCGTCGGCCATGACGAATACTGGACCTGGGAGATGCGCGACACTGTCGACGCCTATGTCGAGCGCGGCGGCCATGCGGCGCGCTTCGCCGGCAATTTCATGTGGCAGACCAGGTTGGAGGACGAGGGCCGCCGGCAAGTCTGTTACAAATACCGCGCCCGCGCCGAGGATCCGGCCTATCGGGGCGGCGACGTGACCCGTGCCACGAACTCCTGGGAAGCACCTGAGATTGGCCGGCCGGGCGCCTCGACTTTCGGGCTCAATGCGACGAGGGGCCTCTACGCCGGCTGGGGCGGTTGCACGCCGCGCGGCGTCCGCGGCTTTCCAGTCTACAGGCCGGAGCATTGGGCGTTCGCCGGCACAGGCATCTACTACGGCGACCTGCTCGGCGCCGACAGCCATGTCTATGGCTATGAGGTCGACGGGCTCGACCACGAGATCCGAGGCGGACTGCCCTACCCTACGCCCAACAGCGGCGCACCGGACGGGCTGCAAATTCTCGCGGTCGGCATGGCTGCCCAAGTCGAGGAGAGCGCCGATATTCCGTTCGAAGACCAGTTCCTCGGCGACGAGGACGGACGCTTCACCGCCGAAACGCTGTTCGGCGAGGCGAGCGACGCCAATCTCGACAAGGTCAAGCGCGGCAACGGCATGATCGTCAATTTCCCGCGCGGCAAGGGCGAGGTGTTCCACGCCGGAAGCTGCGAATGGGTCGCCGGCCTGCTAAGGCAGGACCCGATGGTCGAGCTCGTCACCAAAAATGTTCTCGACCGCTATCTCGGAAAGTCCTGACATGCTGAAGTCCCAAACCCCTGCCCCGGACACCGAGACGCGCCCGCCATCGCATCTGTTCTATCTGTCCAGCCTGCGCCGGCCGCTGGTCGACCGCGCCGAAGGCATCTACATCTGGACGCAGGATGGCCGCCGCTTCATCGACGGATCGAGCGGACCGATGGTCGCCAATATCGGTCATTCCAACCGCAACGTGCTCGATGCGATGAAGCGGCAGATGGACCGCGCAACCTTCGCCTACCGGCTGCATTTCGAGAACGAGCCGGCCGAGGAGCTCGCGCGCGAGCTGGCCGGAAAGCTGCCCGAAGGCATGGACCGCATTTTTGTCGTCTCGGGTGGCTCGGAAGCGACGGAATCCTGCATCAAGCTCGCGCGGCAGTGGGCAGTGGCGACAGGCCAGCCCAAGCGCTGGAAGGTGATCACCCGCTTTCCCTCCTATCATGGCGGCACGCTTGGTTCGCTATCCGTCACCGGCGACGACGCCTTGGCCGAAACCTTCACACCGATGATGCAGGTCATGCCGACCGTGCCGGCGCCGGCCGCCTGGCGCGACCGCGACAATCTCTCGATGGAGCAGCGCGGCATCCGCTACGCCGACATGCTGGAGGAGAAGATCCTCGCCGAAGGGCCGGAAAGCGTGCTCGCCTTCATCATGGAGCCGGTCGGCGGCGCTGCCACCGCGGCGCTGGTCGCGCCGGACAGCTATTATCCGCGCATCCGCGAAATCTGCGACCGCTACAGCATCCTGCTCATCCATGATGAAGTGATGAGCGGTGCCGGCCGCACCGGAAAATTCCTCGGTGGCGACCATTGGAACTGCAAGCCCGACATCGTCGCGCTGTCGAAGGGGCTGGGCTCGGGCTATGCGCCGCTCGGCGCGCTGGCGGCACCGATGCGGCTGGTGCAGCCGCTGCTCGCCTCCGGCGGCTTCCAGCACGGCCATACCTATGCCGGCAATCCGCTCGCCTGCGCCGCCGGGCTCGCCGTGCTTAGCGAGATGGATCGTCTCGGCCTGATCGCCAATGCAGCTGACATGGGCGATATTTTGATGGCCGGGCTGAAGGGGTTAGCCAAGCGGTTTCCGTTCATCGCCGACGTGCGCGGCAAGGGCCTGCTCCTAGGTGCCGAGATGGTCGCCGACCCCAATACGCTGGGGCCGATCGCACCGGCGAAGAAGGCCACCCAGCGGCTGCTCGACCTCGCCTATGAGCGCGGCCTGATCATCTATGGGCGAAAGGTCAAGGGCGGCTTCGACGGCGACAATTTCATGGTGGCACCGCCGATGATCATTACCAAGGAACAGGTCGGCGAAATCGTCGCCATCATCGGCGACTCGCTGCAGGTGCTGGCCGGCGAGCTCGACCTGCCGGTCGAAGGCTGAAATGGCGCCGCGAAAAGTCATCGTCACCTGCGCCGTCACCGGGTCGGTGCACACGCCGTCAATGTCGCCGCACCTGCCGGTGACGCCGGACCAGATCGCCGCAGAGGCTATTGCCGCCGCCGAAGCCGGCGCCTCGATCTTGCATCTTCACGCCCGCGATCCCAATGACGGGCGGCCGACCGCCGATCCTGATGTGTTCATGCAGTTCCTGCCGCGCATCAAGCAGGCGACATCAGCGGTGATCAACATCACCACCGGCGGCTCGTCGCTGATGACGCTCGACCAGCGGCTGGCCGCACCGCTCAGGGCCGAGCCCGAAATGTGCTCGCTTAATATGGGCTCGATGAATTTCGCGTTGTTCCCGATGCTCGACCGGCCAAGAGAGTGGCATCACGAGTGGGAGCCCAAGCTGCTTGAAGCGACACGCGACACGATCTTCAAGAACACCTTTGCCGACATGGAGACCGTGCTCGAAAGACTTGGAAAGGGCTGCGGCACACGCTTCGAATTCGAATGCTATGATGTCGGCCACCTCTATTCTTTAGCGCATTTTCGCGACCGGGGGCTGGTGTCAGGACCTCTGTTCATCCAGTTCGTGTTCGGCATATTGGGCGGTATCGGCGCCGATCCCGACAATTTGGTCCATATGAAGCGTATCGCCGACAAACTGTTCGGCGACAGCTATCAGTTTTCGGTGCTGGCCGCCGGCCGCCACCAGATGCCGATGATCTCGATTGCGGCAGCGATGGGCGGCAATGTCCGCGTTGGGCTGGAGGATAGCCTCTACGACGGCCGCCAGCTGGCAAAGTCCAATGCCGACCAGGTGCGCCGTATCCGCAGGGTGCTCGACGGGCTGTCGCTGGACGTCGCCTCGCCCGCTGAGGCGCGTGAGATGCTGGCGCTCAAGGGCGGCGACCGGGTGGCGTTCTGAGATGCGGCCGTGATCAACCCAGCGTCAAAAGACATTCGCATCCGGCCCGGCACCGTCGAGGACATCGAAACCATCCATGCTGCGATCCTGCGGCTTGGCGCCCATATCGGCGCGCCCGAGGAAATCACTTCTACGGCCGACGACCTTCGCACCTACGGCTTTGGCGAAAACCCTGCCTTCTCGACGCTGATTGCGGAAGTCGGCGGCGAGTTCGCCGGCCTGTGCCTGCATTTCCCGATCTTCTCGACCTGGATGGGCCGGCCCGGCGTTTATGTGCAGGACCTCTATGTCGAAAATCGGTTTCGCGGCCGCAGGATCGGCGAACGCCTGCTGCGCCGTGCCGCGCGAGAATGCCGGGAGGACGGCGGCGTCTACCTCAGACTGTCCGTCGACACTGACAATGAAACCGCCAAAGCCTTTTACGAAAGACTGGGCATTGCCTGGTCGAGCTACGAGCAGGTGCAGAAGATCGCCGGCGACGCGTTCTTTGCCTTCGCCGATGCACCCGATGATGAGGAGCCAAGATGAAAGCCTTCTATGCCGAAGAACAGAAGCGCCATGATCCCAAGGCATTCCTCTCCAGCGGTGCGCAGAAACCCAATCCGGAAAAGCCGGAACGCGTCGAACGGCTGCTCGCCGGCGCAAGGGCCGCCGGCTGCACGATCGAACGGCCGAGAGATCACGGGCCAGGACCGGTTGCGGCGGTGCATACGCCCGAATATCTCGATTTTCTCGAGCACATCTTTGTGCGCTGGCAGCGTATCGAAGGCGCTTCGGCGGAAGTGATCCCCAACATCCATCCGATCGCGCGGGGCGGCTCCTATCCGGCCTCAGCGGTCGGCCAGGCCGGCTATCACATGGCCGACACCGCTTGCCCGATCTCAAGCGAGACCTGGCAGAGCGCGCTGTGGAGCGCTTGGAGCGCGGTCGAGGCCGCTGAGGCCGTGATGTCAGGCGCACCGGCTGCCTATGCGCTCTGCCGTCCGCCCGGCCACCACGCCTTTGCCGACGTCGCCGGCGGCTTCTGTTTCATCAACAATTCAGCGGTCGCGGCACAGACGCTCCGCAAGAATGTGGCGCGGGTGGCAATCCTCGACGTCGATCTGCATCACGGCAACGGCACGCAAGGCATTTTCTATGCGCGACCGGACGTGCTCACCGTCTCGCTGCATGCCGATCCGGTGCGCTTCTACCCGTTCTTCTGGGGTCATGCCGACGAACGTGGCGAAGGGGCCGGCCTCGGCTACAATTTCAACCTGCCGCTGGCGCGCAAATCCGGCGACGCCGCATTCCTCGACGCGCTGGATGTGGCTTTCCAGCGTATCCGCGCCTTTGCGCCGGAAGCGCTTGTGGTGGCGCTCGGCCTCGACGCCTTCGAAGGCGATCCGTTCGGCGGACTGTCGGTAACGACACCGGGCTTCTCGCGCATCGGCGAGGCTATCGCCGGCCTCGGCCTGCCGACGGTCATCGTGCAGGAGGGCGGCTATCTCTGCGACGAGCTCGGCGACAATCTTACTGCCTTCCTCACCGGCTTCGGCGGCGGCAAGAAGCGGTGATGTCGGATCAGGATCGCTCCTGTCGCAGCATGGCGATGACGCGATGCACGCTCTCCAGTGTCTCGTCGATTTCGGCCGCCGTATTGTAGTGGGCGATGCCGATGCGCACGACGCCCTGTTCGGGCGGAATGCCGAGCTGGTGGACGATTTCCCAGGCATAGTTGTGGCCGGACCACAGGAAGATGTTTTCCGCATTCATCTGCCTTACGATCGTCTCCGGCACGATGCCGTCGACGGTGAAGGAGACCGTCGGGACGCGCTCCCCGACACGCGCCGGATCGGTAATGCCATGGATGGTCAGGCTTGAGATAGCCGCCAGGCCGTCGATCAGCCTTTGCGCCAGCGGGTTCTCATAAGCTATTGATCTTTCGAAGGCCTTGGCGATCCTGGCGCGGCGCGAGCCGCCATCGCCTGCCGCCGCGCCGAGTTCCGCAAAGTAATCGACCGCGGCCGTCAGTCCGGCCATCAGCTCGATCTGCGGCGTGCCGAGTTCGAACCGCTCCGGCAGAGCATTGGACGAACAGCGGCATTTATACGGTTTCAGCGCATCGATGACATCCAGCCTGCCCCATAAGATACCCAAATGCGGCCCGAAGAATTTATAGGCCGAGCAGATCAGGAAATCGCAGCCGATATCCCTGACGTCGATCAGGCCGTGCGGCGCGAACTGAACGGCGTCGACATAGACCAGGGCGCCGGCCTGCTTGGCAATGCCGGTCAGTGCCTTCACCCGGTTAATCGAGCCGGTCAGATTGCTGGCGTAGTTCAAAGCGACGAGCCGGGTCCTGTCGGTGAGCAGCGTAGCAAGCGCCGCCTCCTCGATCTGCCAGCTCTGCTCGTCGAAAGGCAGCCAGCGCACGACAAGGCCAAGGTCTTCGGCCAGCTGCAGCCACGGCGATACGTTGCCTTCGTGATCCATGCGGGTGAGGATGATTTCGTCGCCCGGTTTCATCGTGCGGCCGAGCGTGCGCGACATGTGATAGGTCAGCGTCGTCATGTTGGCGCCGATGATGATTTCCTGAGGGCTCGCAGCAGCCAGGAAATCGGCCATCGCCGCATGGGCGTCATCGACGATTTGTTGCGCTGCGATCGTGGTTTCGAAGAATCCGCCGAGATTGGCGTTTGCGGTCAGCAGGCAGCGTGACACCGCGTCGGCAACCGCTTGCGGCACCTGCGTGCCGGCAGGGTTGTCGAGGTAGATGCGGCGACTGCCCTTGTCGGTCAGCGACAGGGCCGGAAATTTCTCGCGCACGGCATCGATCGGAAAATCCATTTCTGCCCCTTCCCGTTGTAATCATTTGATAACTTCGCTACCGGCCGTATTGCTCACGGACAGGGGTTGCCGACACGCTGGTGGATTGCATCGACCGCCTTCTGCATGTCCTCGGTCCAGACGACATCGGCGCAAGACAGCGCCATTTCGAGTTGCGAAATGGTCGTCGCGCCGATGATGCTCGAGGTGACGAAAGGCCGGCTCGTGACATAGGCGTTGGCAAACAATGCCGGCTCCATGCCGAAAGAGCGCGCCAGCTCGTTGTACTCAAGCTGCGCTTCCGCAGCGTTGGGCGTCTCGTAGCGCTGGCCCCGATTGAAGAGCTGCGAGCGTGAGCCTTGCGGCCGCGCGCCATGATCGTATTTGCCGGTGAGATAGCCCTGCGCCAACGGCGAATAGGTCAGAAACGAAACCTGTTCACGCTCGCAGACTTCGGCGAGATTCACCTCGAAGCTGCGGTTGACGAGATTATAGGCGTTTTGCAGCGACACCAGGCGTGGACCGAGGCCCTTGTCAGCTTCGGCGATGAACCGCATGACGCCCCAGGAGCTCTCGTTCGACAGACCGAAATGGCGGATTTTTCCAACCTTCACCAGTTCGTCGAAGACGGCGAGTGTCTCGGTGATCGGCGTCTCGCCAGCCGGTGCGCCGACGGAATCGGCTCGCAGCGGCACGGCACCGACACGGTTCGGGTTGGCGCCCCAAGGCACGTCCCGCTCCGGCCAATGGATCTGATAGAGATCGAAATAATCGGTGTTGAGCCTGGTCAGCGACTTTTCGACGGCATCGAAGATGTCGGCGCGCACCAGCTTCGACGGGCGCCCGCCGCGGAACCATGCATTGGCGGTGCGGCCAACCACTTTCGAGGCGAGGATCACTTGATCGCGATTGCGCTTCGCTTTCAACCAGCTGCCGATGATCTTCTCGGTCCAGCCCTGCGTCTCCGCCTTGGGCGGGATCGGGTAGAGCTCGGCGGTGTCGATGAAGTTGACGCCGCGCGAAAAGGCCAGGTCCATCTGGGCGTGGCCATCCGCTGCGGTGTTCTGCTGGCCCCAGGTCATCGAACCCAAGCAGATCTGGGAAACAAGAAGATCGGTCCGACCGAGGCGGCGCTTGTGCATGGAACTTTCTCCGGCGGGAATTCTTTGCGCGGCTGCGCGGGAGGAGCCGCAGCATACAGGAAGGCGCGGGCTGTCTCCAAGCCCGCCGCAAATCGGCTAGCACTTTTCCGCGAGTCCAGTGAACGCAAGGCGCAAGGAGGTAAAAGCCGGACTGGATTTTCATGCAGTCCGGAATTCCGCCAGGAATGGCGGAAAAACCGGCCCTGTGCCGGCATTCAGCTATACGGTCAGCCCGCGCCGGGAGTTTCACCGGCGAGGTCGATTGTGGTCAAGAAATTCGGTGCGGCATAGCTGCCATGCAAATGCTGCACTGCACAATTGTCATGATTTAACTATATTTGGGACTCGGGGAGGACCAACCAGGGGCTTGAATCATGGGTTTCCTCACTGAAATGTTCGCCCGTCCGCGTCCGCAGGAACATCTGCGCTACCGCGCGGCGCTGGCGCTGCTTCATTCGATGAGCAATGCCGACCGTGCGGATATCGGCATCAAACCAGCCGACTTCCCGCGCGTCGCCCGCGAAATGTCCTCACGCTAGTCAGGTCGCACGACATTCCGGCTCGACCGCCATTCTTCAACGCGACCCCATGAAAGTCGCCTTGCTTAACGGCACGCCATTGTGGCGCAGGATGTCGTAGGCGGTGGTCACGTGGAAATAGAAATTGGGCATGGCGAGATGCAGCAGATACTGCATGCCCGTCATCGAGAATTCGCGCTGGCCAAGCTTCAGCTCGAGCACTCTGTCATCCGAGCCGTCCATATCGGCAGCCGAGAATGTCGCCAGATGGTCGACGGTCTTGGCGATGCGCGCCTGGAGATCGGCAAAGCTCGCCTCGTTGTCTTCGTATTTGGGCACCTCGCGACCGGCAAGCCGCGATGGCGCGCCCTTGGCGTGATCGGTGGCGATCTGTACCTGCCTGGTCAACGCGTACATGTCCGGCGCCAGCCTCGACGTCAAAAAC
Source organism: Mesorhizobium wenxiniae (assembly GCF_002284535.1). Taxonomy (GTDB): domain Bacteria; phylum Pseudomonadota; class Alphaproteobacteria; order Rhizobiales; family Rhizobiaceae; genus Mesorhizobium; species Mesorhizobium wenxiniae. The sequence goes on from NZ_NPKH01000039.1 coordinate 126,076, forward strand.
ACCTGCGGGTCGATCTTGCGATCAAGCGCATTCTGCTCGGCGATATCCAGCACGTTGGATAGCGCCTTCAACCTGGCCGAAAACACCGGCACGGCCGCTTCGTACATCGATATGGTCACGTGATTCTCCTATCCGGCGGGACGCCGACGGCGGGACCTAACGCCTCCGCGGGCGATTCTTCAAGCGTCACCACGTCGCCGCAATCGGTATGATAGGATTTCCCATCAGGTGGAGATTCCCGATGAGAAGCGCCCTTTTCGCAGCGACCGCCTTTTTCTCCTTTACCGTGTCAGGCCAGCCAGTGCTCGCCGCCGATGCGCCCTATGTCGACGACAGGTCGGACGCCGAAGCGGTCATCCGCTCGCTCTATAGCGCCATCAACCGGCAAGAATTCGCGCGCGCCTGGGATTATTTCGGCGACACCAAGCCGGCCAAGGATTTCGACGCCTTCGTAAAGGGCTATGACGGCACCAACGCCGTCGAAGTCAAAACCGGTGCCGTGTCCGAAGACGGTGCTGCCGGCAGCATCTATTACAGCGTTCCGGTCGCCATCCGGGCGACAGCTAAGGACGGCAGCGAAAATGTCTTTGCCGGCTGCTACACGCTGCGCCAGGTCAACGCCTCGATCCAGGAACCGCCATTTCGCCCGATCTTCATCGACAAGGGCGCGCTGAAATCGGCGAAGGCCGATTTCGACAATGCTGTGCCGGAAAGCTGCGGCGACGGACCGCCGCCGAAGAAGGATGCGGCGCTGGAGCAGGCCAAGGAGGCGTTTGCGGCCACCTATGGCGAACAATGCGATAAGGAGATGCCTGGCGGCGAGCCTTTGGGAGAGCCGGACGCCTACTCCCTCCGCTACAAGGATGCGGGCGCCGAGGCCGACGAGCCCGAACGCGAGACGCGGCTGTTCCGCTTCTTCTGTTCGATGGCTGCCTACAATGAGAGTGCCGTCTACTATATCTACGACGAGGTATCCGGCGTCCGGCAGCTGCAGTTCGCCTCGCCGGAACTCGATATCCACTATGAGAACAACGATAGCGAAGGCAAGGTCGAGGCGATGAACGTCACCGGCTTCCAGACCGACGACCAGTTGGTCAATTCCGAATTCGACGACGCCACCAAGACGATCTCGTCCCTCAACAAGTGGCGCGGCGTCGGCGATGCCTCATCAGCCGGGACATATCTTTTTCGCAACGGCAATTTCTCGCTGGTGCAGTACGATGTCGACGCCTCCTACGACGGCGAGATCAACCCGCAGACGGTGGTGGACTACAACACCGCGCCTTGAAGCGCGGCGCGCTTCAAGTTTTTTCTTGATGCATGTCGTTGCCCCAAAACCGCTACACACTTTTCGGCGACATGCATTAGGGCGCCTTCGACAGCATCCAATTGAGCGTGCCGCGCCAGTCGGTCATGCGGATCGGCGTGCCGTGCGTGCCGGTCTCGAAACGAACAAAGCGGGCCGGATAGGTTTTCGATTTGGCCAGGATCGAACGGAAGAAGGCTTCCTGTTTTGCCACCGGAAATACCGGATCCTTGCTGCCGTGGCCGAAGAGGACCGGGACACGGCGCTTAAAGCCCGGGCTCGAGAAGAAACTTTCATCCCACAGCGAACCGAGCAGCAGCAACCCGTCGATGCGGCCGCCCGTATCCTTGCGGGCAGCAAGCTTCCAGCACAGTGCGCCGCCCATCGAGCCGCAGGCAACGAAGATCTTCGCGCCCGGCGACTGCTGGGCATAATGGCCGATCAGCGCGGCGATCTGTGCCGCCCCGGTGTCGCCGAAATCGGAAAAGTCCGGTGAGAGATAGAGGCCACCATTGCCGGCCATCAGGTTCTTGATGCGGTTAAAATTGCCGCCAAAGGTGAAGTCGTCAACGCCCTGCTTGCGGCTGCCGCCCTGCCCGTGCAGATAGAGCACGATGATGCCGGCGCCTTGCGTGCGGCCGACGCCGACGTGGCGGATATTTCCGGCATCGGTCTTCAGCGACAGATCCCGCTGCACGTTACGCACACCGGTGTCGACATACTGCGCCTGCGCGCGGCGCTCCGGCACTTTGTCGCGGGCGTTTATGTCGCGCAGCTCGCGATAGTCGACGACTGTATACGCGCCGTTGTTCTCGGATGAGAGCGTGCCCGGATAGGCAAACAGATCATCCTTGAAGGGCTTTAGCGGCAGCGTTTGGCCATGCGCCAAACCCGAAAACAAAAGAAACGTCGCGATCAGAAGGGGTAAACGGAAAGCCATGCCAAAGGCATCGTTTTTCGGCTTCGGTTTGTCAATCCTGCAGCACGCCGCCGGCGCCTTCCAGCGCCTCGCGGGTGTCGACGTCTATCGAAGCCGCCTTGCCGATCTCGACATTGACGACATCGAGCCCCTCGGCCTCGACCAGATGGCGCGCGCCGGTATCGCCTTCGAGATGAGCGATCGCCGCAAACAGCGAGCGCGGCAGCAGCACCGGGTTGCCTCGCTTACCCTCATGCGAGGCGCGTACGACCGATTGGCCCTCGGACTTGCGGAATGCGTCAATCAGCCTGTCGAGGTCGGCCGACGAGACGCCAGGCATGTCGCCGAGCATGATCATGGCGCCGGCGGCATCGCCGGCAACCCGGGCGATGCCGGCCTTCAGCGACGAAGACAGGCCCTCGGTGAAATCCGGATTACCGGCGAAGGTCACATCCAGGCCCGACAATGCGGCGTGTACGCGTTCGCGCTGATGGCCGGTGACAACGATGATGCCCGAAGCTTTCGAACCGAGCGCGCGCTCGGCGGTGCGGCGCACCAGCGGCTTGCCGTCGAACAGCGCCAGCAGCTTGTTCGGGCCGCCCATGCGGCTGGAGCGACCGGCGGCCAGCAGCACGACATCGACTTTCAACTCGGCCCTGGCCGGCAGTGGCTCGCGCGGCTGAGGCCGCGTCGGGATTTCCATCAACAGACCGCCGACACCCATGCCGGCAATATCCTTGGCCGTCACGTCGAGACCGGCAATCAACCTGTCGAGAACCCAGTCGAAGCCGTTCTCCTTGGGGCTGCGCGCGCAGCCGGGCGCACCGATGACGTGCTTGCCGCCAAGTGTGCCGAGCACCAGCAGATTACCGGGATCGACCGGCATGCCGGCGCGGACGACGATGCCGCCGGCCTTCTCGATCGCCGCCGGGACGACGTCGCCAAAATCGCTCATCGCCGAAGCGCCGAAGATCACCACCATGTCGTTGTCGCGCGCCAGCGAGGCCGCAGCTTCCGCAACGGGACCAACTTCATGCGGCGTGCGGCGCTCCGCCGTCAGCCGGCCGCCCGAGCGCGCCAGGCGGGCTTCGGTGACACGCAACGTCTTGTCGAGCACGTTCGGCTTGATACCGGGCAGAACCGTCTGGATGACGCCGACACGCACCGGCTGATAGGCATTGACAGCGAAGATCTCGCTGCCGGCGCAGATCCTTGCCACCGCATCGACCAGCACGGAGCCGACCGCGAAGGGAATGATCTTCACGGTCGCCACCATCTGGCCCTTTTCGACCGGTGCGTGCTGCGCCAGCGTGGCGATGGTGATGGTCGGGTCGACGGCGTTGATGGCGTCGATCTTCGCCGCGTCGACAGTGAAGATGCCGCCCGCCTCGGCGTGCAGGTTGACCCGGCCGGTCGCGGCGGGCTTGGCCTCGATGTTGCGATGGATCATGCTTTCGGCGATCTTTTCGGCGGCAGCGTCCTCGCTCAAATCGTCGGGAGCAAGAACAGCCGCGACAACCTCCGAAATCCCTGCCGCCTTGAGCAAAGATACATCATCGGCGCTCAGCCGATGCGCCTTGCGGAAGCGCCGTTCTCCGACCGTGGTGGCATGCGCCAGCACCGCGCCCTCGGCCGAGTCGATCGGGATCGGGCCGAATTTCACGCCGCCGCGTCCGTAGAGCGCCGCGCGTCCTCTTGGACGCGCAAAGGACGCTCACCTACTTTGAATCTACGCATCGTGCTTCTCCAAAATCGATTCCGAACTTTGGGCCGATGCGGAGGCTTCGAGGCCACGCGAGCGGAAGGCCTGGATCGCCTGCGCCAGCACCGCGACGGCGATCTCGGCCGGGCTCGCTGCGCCGATGTCGAGGCCGATCGGCGCGTGGATGCGGGCGATCTGGTCGGCGGTCGCGCCCAATGCCAGCAGGCGCTCGACGCGCTTCGCATGGGTCTTGCGGCTGCCGAGCGCCCCGACATAGAAGCAGTTGGCGTCGAGCGCCGCCTTCAGCGCGAAGTCATCGATCTTCGGGTCATGGGTGACGGCTGCCAACGCCGTATAGCTGTCGAGCGGCTGGCGCTTCAGGACATCCTCGGGCCATTCGGCATGCAGCGCGACATCGGGAAAGCGGTCTGCGGTGGCAAAGGCCGTGCGCGGATCGACGATCTCGACGGGAAAGCCGGCGATCTTGGCCATCGGCGCCAGTGCCTGGCTGATATGAACGGCGCCGATCACCAACAGGCGCGGCTGCGGCAGATAGGCGTTGAGGAAGAAAGTTCGCCCCTCCGCCTCGACCGACCCGGAACTGCCTGATCGAAACGCCTTGGCGATCGCAGCGCCCAGATCGCCGGCGACCTGGTCGCCCTCGCGCACGGTGCGGTCGCGGCCGTCGCCGAGATCGGTGACCAGGATCGCCGCGCGGCGGGCGCGGCGTTCGGCGTTCAGCGTCTTCAGCGCATAAGGATCCATCGTGCCCGACCTAACCCAACCGCTCGACATAGACTTTGATGCGGCCTCCGCAGGACAAGCCAACCTGCCAGGCGGTCTCATCGGCGACACCGAACTCCAGCATCTTTGCCTTGCCGCTGTCGATGACATCGATTGCCTCGGTGACCACCGCGCCTTCGACGCAGCCGCCAGAGACGGAGCCGTGGAAATTGCCTTCCGCGTCGATGACAAGATGGCTGCCGACGGGACGCGGCGCCGAGCCCCAGGTTTCGACCACGGTGGCAATGGCGACATCCTTGCCGTCCTTCATCCAGCCTTCGGCGATGATCAGCGGATCGCGCGCCTCATCGAGATAGATACTATTTTCCATCACCGTTTCTCCCGGAGAAAACATATGGCTATGCGGCGCTTCACGCGCCACCTTCAATCCGTCTGCGTGGGTCGACCAAGCGCGCCGAATTCTTGTCCAGCGACTCGCAGAGATCAGCGAGCGCATCGAGATTGTGTACCGAGCGGAACTCGTCGACATGCGGCAGCATCGCCTTGACACCGCGGGCACGGGCCTCGAAACCGTCGAAGCGCAGCAGCGGGTTCAGCCAGATCAACCGCCGGCAGGATTTGTGCAGGCGCTCCATTTCCTCCGACAGGCCGGCGATGTCGTCGCGCTCCAGCCCGTCGGTGATCAGCAGCACCACCGCGCCCTGGCCCAGCACGCGCCGCGACCACAGCCGGTTGAATTCGGCCAGCGTATCGCCGATGCGGGTGCCGCCCGACCAGTCCATCACCGCAGCCGCGCAATCGGCGAGTGCTGCGTCAGGATCGCGATGGCGCATCTGCCGCGTCAGATTTGTCAGCCTGGTGCCGAAGACAAAGGCATGCACGCGTCGGCGCTTTTCGGTCAGCGCATGCAGGAAATGCAGAAAGATGCGCGTGTACTGGCTCATCGAACCGGAAATATCGGCAAGCACGACCAGCGGCGGGTGAACCTCGCGCGGTGACCGGAATCTTGGCAGGATCAGTTCGCCGCCTGTCCGCGCGGCCGAGCGCATCATGGCGCGCGGATCGATACGTCGGCCATGCGCGTCGGATTTGAAACGCCGTGTCCTGACCATGTCGAAGGGCAGCCGCAACGCGGTAATCGCCTTCTTGGCGTCGGCCATCTCGGCGGCGTTCATCTGGGCAAAGTCCTTGCCCCTCAGCACCTCGTTGCCGGAAAATGTGAAGCGGGCGTCGACCTCGATCTCGGGGATTTCTTGCGCCGGCTGGTTCTTCTGGTGGCCCTCGAACATTGCCTGGCTGACGCGGTTTTCCGCAGCGCGCGGCTTCTGCTTCTCTCTGATATCAGGCGCCACCGGAGAAAAAATCGCCAGCATCTTTTCGATCAGCTCGTGCGATTTCCAGAACAGCCGGAACGTCTCGTCAAAGGTTGGGTGGTCCTCGTGCCGCGAGACGAGGACAGCGTGCAGCGTCCAGTAGAAATCGTCGCGGGAACCGATGCCGGCGGCCAGCACCGCCTCGATCGCGTCCTTGACCGAGGCCGGGCCGACCCGCATGCCGGCCTTGCGCAAGGTGCGGGCGAAATACACGATGTTGTCGGCGATCCGCCCCTCCGGCGTGGCCTCTTTCGGTTCGCGACGCGGCGTTGCCATCGCCCTACTCCGCCGCCGAAAGCTCGGCCTTCACCTCGTTGAGGATGCGCCGGCCTTCGCCCTGTTCTATACGGGCAATGTCGTCCTGGTATTTCAGCAGCACGCCGATCGTGTCGGAAACGGTTTCCGGATCGAGCGCCACCTTGTCGAGTTCGGTCAGCGCGCCGGCCCAGTCGATGGTCTCGGCAACCCCCGGCACCTTGAACAGCTCGATCTGGCGCAGCTTCTGGATGAACGAAACCACCTCTGCCGACAGCCGGCTGTTGGCCTGCGGTACTTTCCTACGCACGATCTCCAGTTCGCGCTCGGCATTCGGATAATCGACCCAGTGATAGAGGCAGCGCCGCTTCAGCGCGTCGTGGATCTCGCGGGTACGGTTGGTGGTGATGATGACGATCGGCGGCTCCTCCGCCTTGATCGTGCCGAGTTCGGGAACAGTCACCTGGAAGTCGGAAAGGATTTCGAGCAGGAACGCCTCGAAGGCCTCGTCAGTGCGGTCTAGCTCGTCGATCAGGAAGACCGGGGCGCCCCCCGCCTTGCCGGTCAGCGCGTCGAGCACCGGGCGGCGGATCAGGTACTTTTCGGAAAAAACGTTACGCTCCATGTCGGAGCGGTCGACCTTGCCGGCCGCCTCCTCCATGCGGATCTCGATCATCTGCGCGGCGTAATTCCACTCGTAGACGGCGGAGGAGACGTCCAGGCCTTCATAGCATTGCAGGCGGATCAGCCGGCGGCCAAGCGCTTGCGCCAGCACCTTGGCGATCTCGGTCTTGCCGACGCCGGCCTCGCCCTCGAGAAACAGCGGCCGCCTCATGCGCAGCGATAAGAACAGGACGGTCGCCAAAGACCGGTCCGCCACATAGTCCGCGCCGGTCAGCAGATCGAGCGTCTCGTCGATCGTCGCCGGCGCGGGGCGCGATTTCAACTCGGTCATTCTCTCTCCGTGGGTGCAGCCATCCAGAGCCTCTACAGAGCGTGATAGCCGCGGTCGTGATAGATCAGCGGCCGCAAATTATCGCCGGTACGCAGGCCTGTCACCTTGCCAAAAAGCACACGGTGGGTGGCCAGATCCTTGGTGTCGATCAGTTCACAGTCGAACACGGCAAGCGCGCCCTTCAGCGTCGGCGCACCGGTCGAGATCACGTCCCAATCGCCCAGCGCGAAACGTTCCTCGACAGGCAGGCCGGTGAGACCGGAAAAGCCGACCGACAGCGCCTCCTGGTCCGAAGCCAGCGTGTTCAAGGCGAACTTGCCGTTCTTCACGAACGGCTCGTTCTTGGGATTTTCGCGATTGAGACAAACCAGGATGGTCGGCGGCGTGTCCGATACCGAACAGGCTGCAATGACGGTCGCACCGCGCCGGCCGGCGGGGCCATCGGTGGTAACCACATGGACGTGGCCGGCAAAATGGCTCATCGCGTCGCGATAGGCCTGCGGCCCTATGTCGTTCTTCTTCAGCACCGGCGATTTCCATTGGTTTGAAGCGAGGTGAACCCAGCGTTATATATGGCGGCATATTGCACGCCACAAGCGAAGTGGTTGACATGCATCCTGAATTTCGCGTGTTGCGTGAAAGCTGACCAGCCTTTAGGTCTTGGCAGGAAGTGGCGCCGGCAACACGCGACCGGCGCGGAGGAATTCTTCGCACGCATGCGACCCCGGACAATAGGCACGACAACGACAATAGCGGTGCTGGCCTGGCTGTCTCTCGCCGGCGATGCGAACGCTGAAACGCTGCTGGTCGGTGTCGCAGCACCACTGTCGGGGCCCTCGGCGATCCTCGGCAGGCAGATCGAGGCGGGTGCTGGCCTGGCAGCGGAGGCGAACGGTGTCGATCTCAAGACGGTGGACGATGCCTGCACAGCCGATGGCGGGGCTGCCGCGGCGAGGGAATTCGTTGCGGCGAAAGTCGGCGCGGTCGTCGGCTTCCTCTGCACCGAGGCGATCGAGGCGGCACTGCCGATCCTGAAGGACGCCAACATACCGGTCATCACCGTCGGCGTGCGCACCGAAAGTCTGACCGACCGGCGCGCCAAGACCGGTTGGCCGATCTTTCGGCTTGGGCCGCGCGGCGATGACGAGCGCAACGCCGTCGCCTCCAATGTGACCCGCCGATGGCAGAACGAACTGTTCGCGATCGTCGACGACGGCACGATTTACGGCCGCGAAATCGCCGAGACGCTTCGGGCGGCAGCCGAGCAGGCGGCGCTGAAACCGGTGTTCGTCGACACATTCCGGCCGCAACTCGACAACCAGATCGGGCTGATCGGGCGGCTGAGGAAAGCCGGCGCAACGCATGTCTTCGCCGGCGGCGACGGCGACGACATCGCCATCATGGGCCGCGACGCAGGCCAGCTCGATGCCGGCATCACCTTTGCCGGCGGCGAAGCGCTGCGCACCCCGCCCGGCGACGTGCCTTATGCCACGGGCACGCTGATGATCGCACCGCCCGAATGGGATGATGTCGCCGACTCCAAGGTGCTCGACAGCTTTGCCGCGCAAAAGATCGTGCCGGAGGGTTACATGCTGCCGGCCTATGCGGCGGTCGAGATCGCCGAGGCGGCGACGGCCCTGGCGGAAACCTCCAACAAGCCTTTGGCCGATGCGCTCACCGCGCGCGACTTCAGCACCGCGATCGGACCGATCCGCTTTGACGGCAAGGGCGACTTGACCGAAAACCTCTATCGGGTCTTCCGTTTCAACGGCGCAAATTTCGCGCCGGCGGAGGCCAAATGATGTTTCGGACAGGGCCGCGCAATCTCATCACCGATGTCGCCGGCCTGCGCGTCGGCAACGCTTCCGATGTGAGGCTGAGGTCCGGGGTGACCACCATCGTCTGCGACGTACCTGCGGTGGCCGGTGTCCAGATCCTGGGCGGTGCGCCGGGCACCCGCGAGACCGACCTGCTCGAGCCACACAATTCGATCGAGGCGATCCATGCTGTGGTGCTTTCGGGTGGTTCGGCCTTCGGTCTCGACGCCGCCTCCGGCGTACAGGCGGCACTGCGTGAAAGGGGCATCGGTGTCGAGGTCGGCGGCTTTCGCGTGCCGATCGTGCCGGCGGCGATCCTGTTCGACCTGCGCAATGGCGGCGACAAGGATTGGGGCCGCTATCCGCCCTACCGCGATCTCGGCTATGAGGCGGCACAGGCTGTCGGCCTCGACTTTGCGCTGGGCACGGTCGGCGCGGGCACCGGTGCGTTGAGTTCCGGCCTCAAGGGCGGCCTCGGCTCGGCCTCGACGGTGCTCGACAGCGGCGTCACCATCGGTGGGCTCGCCGCCGTCAATCCGACCGGCTCGGTGACGATCGCCCAAACCCGCCACTTCTGGGCGGCGCCCTTCGAGATCGGCGGCGAGTTCGGCGGGCTTGGTTATCCCTCGCCTATGCCGGAGGACGCGAAAACGATCCTGCTGAAGTTTCGCGACAAGCATATCGGGAAACGGACGGAGGTCGGCGGCAACACGACCATCGCCGTCATCGCCACGGACGCCGTCCTCACCAAGGCCGCCGCCAAACGCCTGGCGATATCAGCGCATGACGGCTTCGTGCGCGCCATTTGGCCAACACACACGCCAGCCGACGGGGATCTGGTTTTCGCGCTGGCGACCGGCAAGAGCGGTATCGAGCTCGCGCCCAATGACGCCATCGACCTCTACGCAGCGGCCGGCGCCACCATGGCGCGCGCCATCAGCCGCGGTGTCTTTGCCGCGACGCCAGCCGACGGCGACCTGTTTCCGGTCTGGTCGTCGCGCTGAATGCGCGCTGCCGTAATCAAAAATGGGGCCGTGATTAATGGCCGTGATCAGGTGGGGTCGGATTTTTCTTCCTCGAATGTGACCGCAACATCCGAATTTGCCGACAGCCGCACTTTCTGGCCCTCGACTTCGGCTACGAGGCTGAGCGGAATATAGTGGTGATGCCCCCTGTGGGCGCCCTCGCCGCTGTCGCGCTTGGTCAGCTTGATTCGTTGTCCCTCAACTTTGTCGACGGTGCCGACATGGACGCCGTCGGCGCCGATCACTTCCATATGTTCGCGAATCCTGGCTGCATCGGTCATTGTGGGTTCTCCATTTCAAGCTGCCAACATAAACAAATGACAGCGCGATTGGATGCATCGGCTTTGCGTCTCAGAGGGCACGACGTTTTGACGATGTCGTGATAGTGATCGAAACAACGCTGGCTGCTCAAACGGAAATCCGATGCGAATTCTTGCCCTGCTTGCCGTTTCCCTCCTTGCCCAGTTTGCAATCTCGCTCGCCGCGCATGCCGGCGACGTCGCCGAGCTTGAAATCCTCGGCTTCACTGGGAATGGCGGCATCTTCGCCTTCGAGGAATATGGCGTCCAGGACGGGTCGGGATTTCCCTATGCCAATCGCTATTACATCGACACGGCCGACGACAGTTTTCTCGAGGGCACACCGATCAGGGTGCGGCTTGACGACGAGAACGCAACGCTCGACGCGGCGCGCCTTGCAGCTCGGCAGAAAGGCGAAGCTATCATCAAGCAGGCGGAATTGACCTCGAATCGCGGCATCACCGCCGGCTTCAACCCGGTGACCGAACTTTCGGCCGATCCGTTCCGCATGGTGGTCAACCCGCGGCCGATCTTTTCGCCGGTCGATGATCCGCTCGAGTTCCGGCTCGACGAGATCGGCATGAACGACACGGAAGCCTGCCAGAGCCTCGGCGAGATCAATGGCTTTCGCTTGCTGCGCATCGAAGCGAAAGACGGCGGCAAGACTGAGCTTCTGCACGAGGACAAGTCGATCCCCAAAAGCAGAGGCTGCCCGAACGGCTACCGGATCGGCGCGGTGCAGACATTTTCCATGCAAGGCCTCAGCGCCTATGCCGTACTGATCGCGGTGCGCCAGTACGGCTTCGAAGGGCCGGACTATCGCTGGATCGCGGTGACCGGCCGGCTGTGACGCCGCTCCCCGCCTTACACAACCGCCTGGATCGTATCCGCAACGCTTTGCCATCGCCGGGCGTCGCGGTTTGCGGCGCCCTGCTGTGGGCCGCAGCGATGGGCGCCAGCGCGCTTGTCAATCTGCTGTTGGACGACTGGGAGACCCCGGCAAAGATCCGCTTCGTCTCGCTGCTCTATGCGGCCGGCGGTGCGCTCGCCTTTCCTGTGGGCCTGTTCCTGGCGCGGCTCGTCTCGCTCGGACGGCATTGGCAAGTTGCCTTGGCGGCCGCGCTTGTGTGCCTTCTTGCCGCCACGATCGGCTTCACTGGTGGGCTCTTTGCGCTGCAATACCGTTCCTACTATGCCCAGTGGCATGAACCTGCACTGACCATCGCCTGGTCCATCCAGTTCGTGCACACAATGGCGACGGCGTTCTATCAATTCATCGTTTTGGGCATCCGGCTTTATTTTCCGCTCGGTTTCATCGCGCTGGCTCTCGCCAGCATCTGGTTTGCGCGGCAGCAGCGTTGAGGATTTTGTCTGCCTCTGTTAGGACGCGGGCGAACGCCCTCGCAAGTCAGGACTGACGGATGATCCCTCGCTACTCCCGGCCGGAAATGGTGGCCATCTGGTCGCCCGAAACCCGATTCCGCATCTGGTTCGAGATTGAGGCCTACGCTTGCGATGCACTGGCCGAGCTCGGCGTCATCCCGAAGGAGGCCGCCAAAACCATCTGGGAAAAGGGCGGTGCCGCGAAGTTCGACGTCGATGCCATCGACGAGATCGAGCGTGTCACCAAGCACGACGTCATCGCCTTCCTCACTCATCTTAGTGAATTCGTCGGGCCGGATGCCCGCTTCATCCATCAGGGCATGACCTCCTCGGACGTTCTCGACACCTGCTTTGCCGTGCAGCTCACCCGCGCCAGCGACATCCTTCTGGCCGACATCGACGGCCTGCTTGCGGCGCTCAAGCGTCGCGCTTTCGAACACAAGGACACAATCACCATCGGCCGCAGCCACGGCATCCATGCCGAGCCGACCACCTTCGGCGTCAAGCTGGCGCAGGCCTATGCCGAATTCTCGCGCTGCCGCGAGCGGCTGGTGCACGCGCGTGAGGATATTGCGACGTGCGCCATATCAGGTGCTGTCGGCACTTTCGCCAACATCGATCCCTATGTCGAAGAGCATGTGGCGAAGAAACTCGGATTGAAGCCGGAGCCGGTGTCGACGCAGGTGATCCCGCGCGACCGCCACGCGATGTTCTTCGCGACACTCGGTGTCATCGCATCATCGATCGAACGGCTGGCGACCGAGATCCGCCATCTGCAGCGCACCGAGGTGCTAGAGGCGGAAGAGTATTTTTCGCCCGGACAGAAAGGCTCGTCGGCGATGCCGCACAAGCGTAACCCGGTGCTTACCGAAAACCTCACCGGGCTTGCGCGCATGGTGCGTTCCTTCGCGCTACCGGCGATGGAGAACGTGGCGCTCTGGCACGAGCGCGATATCTCGCATTCGTCGGTCGAGCGCATGATCGGCCCGGATGCGACCGTGACGCTCGATTTTGCGCTGTCGCGGCTGACCAGTGTCATCGACAGATTGCTCGTCTATCCCGACAACATGCTGAAGAACATGAACAAGTTCCGCGGGCTCGTGCATTCGCAGCGTGTGCTACTGGCGCTGACCCAGGCCGGTGTCAGCCGTGAGGACGCCTACCGGCTGGTGCAGAGAAACGCCATGAAAGTGTGGGAGCAAGGTGCTGATTTCCTTGACGAACTTTTGGCTGACAAAGAGGTCACCGCAGCCTTGCCCGAAGCCGAGATTCGTGAAAAATTCGACCTCGGCTATCATACCAAGTATGTCGAGACGATCTTCAAGCGTGTGTTCGGGGAAGCGTGATGATTTCGGCGGCCGGAGATTTCGACTTTCTCGCCCTGCCGGGCCGCGGCAATTCCGGGCCAGATCACTGGATGTCGCATTGGTGCCGGGCGTTCCCCAATTCGAGTCGAGTGCTGCAGGCCGAATGGGACAGGCCCAACCCTGAGGACTGGATCGGCCGGGTGGACGCAGCGATTGCCGCGGCACCTCGGCGCGTGGTGCTGCTTGCGCACTCACTGGCGGTGGCGACGGCGGTGAAGTGGGCGGCCGGCGCCAGCGAAAGCCAACTCAACAAGGTTGCGGGCGCATTGCTGGTTGCCGCAACCAATGTCGAGAATCCTGATCCTTCCTTCGACCTTGTTCGTCCATTTGCGCCGATGCCGCTGAAACGCTTGCCATTTCCGACCTTGGTGGTGGCAAGCCGCACCGATCCGCGCGTCACCTTCGACCAGGCAACGGCCTTCGCCGCTGCCTGGGGCGCGGACCTCGCCGATGCCGGCGATCTCGGCCATATGGGAAACCTGACCCACCTCGGCCTTTGGCCGGCGGGCCTGCTCATGCTCGGCCGCCTGCTGGAAAAGGCCCGGCTCTAACAGGCTTCCGAAACGCTCAGGCCTTGCCGGGAACGGTCCTGATCACCGTGCCCCATGGATCCTCGCGGGTCGTTGCATCGGTCACGTTGTCCGAACGCATTTCGACCCAGGCCAGGCCGGACCGGGACGGATCGCGACGACCGGCGCCGGCGCTCTGCCACGCATTGGCGCCGATGTGGTGGTGGTAGCCGCCTGACGACAGGAACACCGCCGCACCGCCATATTTCGCCACCGTATCGAAGCCGAACTCCTGGTGCCACCACGTCTCAGCATCTTCCGGCCGACCGACGCGCAGGTGGACGTGGCCGATGATGCTGTTGTCCGGCATGCCCTGCCAGCCGGCATCGCCGGCCGGCACTTCTGCGACGACAGAGGGGATATTCATCCGTTCGGTCGCCATCGCCACTTTGTCTCCATTCCATTTCCAGTCCTCATGGCGGCGGTCGGCATAGATTTCGATACCGTTGCCTTCAGGGTCGGTCAGGTAAAGCGCCTCGCTGACCAGATGGTCGGAAGCGCCGTCGATGTCGATCTTGTCGGCGATGGCATGATTGATCCAGCGACCGAGATCAGCCCGGCTGGGCAGCAGGAAAGCCGTGTGGAAGAGGCCGGCGCTGCGCGGATCGTCGGGTTTCGCCGCTGCATCCGCCTCAATGTCGAGCAAGGGACGATTGGCGGCGCCGAGCGTGATCGCGCCGCCGGCGCGGCTCAGTTCCCGCAGACCGACGGCGTTGCGATAGTAAGCGGCCAGGCTTTCGGCATTTCGCGCGCGCAACCCGACGCGGGCAACGCTGACCGGGGTCGTGGCGGCAAAAGGCAGTTCGCTCATCAAAATCTCCGTTCGGGCGGCCCTCGACGAGATCCCCAAAGCCAGGACCCCTGTGCCACCGATCATTGTACGTCGTGTCAGTCCCAAAATCCTGGTTTCCTTACACGGCTGTTTCTTTTCCTGACGACAGATCGTCGATCGCGATCGTTCACACAAGGCGGCAAGAAGCGAACATGGTGTTCACAATTGTGGGCAATCGCACCGATAATCGCGGTTGCACGAAACCGTGTCGCTCGCTACATGCGCGCCATGAAAGTCAGGGATGCAGACATTCTCATCGTGCCGGGCTACACCAATTCCGGCCCCGACCATTGGCAGAGCCGCTGGCAGTCGAAATTGTCGACGGCGCGCCGTGTCGAGCAGGCGGAATGGTCGAAGCCGGTGCGCGAACACTGGACGGCGAGCGTGGCGAAGGCGGTCAACGAGGCCGAACGGCCGGTCGTTATCGTCGCGCATTCGCTGGGCGTCGCCGCCGTAGTCCAGGCAATGCCGCAGTTCCAGCGCCGGGTCGCCGGAGCCTTCTTCGTGGCGCCGCCCGACGTCGCCAATCCTAGGATAAAACCCAGGCACCTGATGACCTTCGGTCCCTATCCGCGCGAGCCGCTGGCATTTCCTTCGGTGGTGATCGCCAGCCGCAACGACCCGTTCTGCACGTTCAAGGTGGCCGAGGACATTGCCGGCGCCTGGGGCTCACTGTTCATCGACGCCGGCGAGGCTGGCCATCTTAACGCGGACTCTGGTTTCGGGCCGTGGCCTGAAGGATCGATGACTTTTGCCAAGTTCCTGACTGATCTTTAGGACCCAATCGAGTCCCTCACGCTCTTCAGCAGGGTCTTTGCCCCCAGACCGATCAACGCATGCTCGGAGCCCATGGCCAGCAGCCGGTAGCCCATCGACACAACACGGCCGGCGATGGCCGGCTCGACGACGTAAATCGCGGCATGCTTGCCTGCCTTGCGTGTCCGCTCGGCGATCAAGGCGACGGTTTCCAGCATGCTTTCGAGCGTCGAGTTGACGGTGGCGCCGTTCGACCAGGCAATCGAGAAGTCCGATGGGCCGAGGAAGATGCCATCGATACCCGGCGTGTCGAGGATGCCGTCGAGCGCATCGAGGGCGGCGCGCGTTTCGACCATGGCGAAGGCCATGGTGCGCTCGTTGCTGTCGCGCAGCCAGTCGGCATAGTCGCCCTTGCCATGACGCGGAAAGGCATAAGTCGGGCCCCAGGAGCGCTCGCCGAGTGGCGGGTACTTCATGGCGGCGGCAAACAGCCGCGCGTCTGCCACCGAATTCACCATCGGCGCAATCACCGCCTCGGCGCCGAAATCGAGCGCGCGGCTGGCCATGTCGAAGCGGCCGACCGGAATGCGCACCAGCGCCGGTTTGTTGGCGGCCAGCACCGGCCCAAGGCCGCGCAGCACACTGTCCTCGTGATGTCCGCCATGCTGCATATCGAGGGTGACGGCATCGAAACCCTGTCTGGCAAGAATCTCGACCGTCAGGGCATCAGGCACGCCGGACCATGCGGTGCACAACGTTTCATCGGCCGCAAGGCGTGACTTGAGGGACATGGGCGCCTTCCTTAATCGCTCTCGCATCGGCCCAAAATCGGCAAGCCCGACGCGAGGAGTCAAAGTTTGAGAGCGTACTTTGTGCGTCCGAATGGATGCATGTCGCTCTAATGCAGTTCAGCCGGAAACAGCTGCAAAGGCAAAGAAAAACCGCCCGGAGAGACCGGGCGGTCGATTGGTCCAGCGTATCGATTGGCTCAGAGCAAGGATCAGGTGTTCTTGATCTGCTCGATCGCCTGCGCCATCAGATCGTCCATGGTGCGGCGAATCTGATGGTCCGACTGGACGACCCCGGCCTCGTCGAAATCCTTGCGTATCTTGCGGAACACGTCGTGATCGCCGGCTTCCTCGATGTCGGCGAGGACCACCTGCTTGGCATAGGCTTCCGCGTCGTCCCCGGCCTTGCCGAGCTTTTCGGCGGCCCACAGGCCGAGCGCCTTGTTGCGGCGGGCCGCGGCCTTGAACCGGAGCTCCTCGTCGATTGCGAACTTGCGCTCGAAGCCCTCCTCGCGATCTTTCATGCTGCTCATGGCATCCCTCCGGTCAAATCCGATTCGTTGGCAGTTGGAATATGTGTATTGCCGCAGCACAAACCAAAAGCCCGCGGGCCGGTCAATATGGTATGTCACTTGCTGCGCTGCGGCATTTCATTCCCGAAAGCGGTTGATTGAAAGGATTTGCCGATTGAGCAAACAGTGCGATTGGGATAGACACCGGCATTGAACCCCTACCGTTGCCGCACTAATTTAGGCAGACGGACAGGAACTGGCCGCTTGCCGCCTGCCCGGAAATCCAGAGAAAAGATCAGATGAAAAATCGCCGCCGCATTTATGAAGGCAAGGCCAAGATCCTCTATGAGGGCCCTGAGCCGGGAACACTGATCCAGTTCTTCAAGGACGACGCGACCGCTTTCAACAAGAAGAAGCACGAAATCGTCGATGGCAAGGGCGTGCTCAACAACCGCATTTCCGAGCACATCTTCAACCATCTCAACCGGATGGGCATTCCGACTCACTTCATCCGCCGGCTCAACATGCGCGAGCAGCTGATCAAGGAAGTCGAGATCATCCCGCTCGAAGTGGTGGTGCGCAATGTCGCCGCCGGTTCGCTGGCCAAGCGTCTTGGCATCGAGGAAGGCACCGTGCTGCCGCGCTCGATCATCGAATTCTATTACAAGGCCGACGCGCTCGACGACCCGATGGTGTCTGAAGAGCACATCACCGCTTTCGGCTGGGCGAGCCCGCAGGAGATCGACGACGTCATGGCCCTGGCCATCCGTGTCAACGATTTCCTCTCCGGCTTGTTCATGGGCGTCGGCATCCAGCTCGTCGACTTCAAGATCGAGTGCGGCCGCCTGTTCGAGGGCGACATGATGCGCATCGTCGTTGCCGACGAGATCTCGCCGGACTCCTGCCGCCTGTGGGACGTGGCGACCCAGGACAAGCTCGACAAGGACCGTTTCCGCCGCGACATGGGCGGGCTGGTCGAAGCCTATCAAGAAGTCGCCCGCCGCCTCGGCATCATGAACGAAAACGAGCCGCCGCGTCCCGCCGGACCAGTGCTCGTCGCCTCTACCGATGGCGTCAAAGGCAAGCCGCACTGAGATTCTTTGCCACTCAACACTTCGAACAGGAGCATGTCCAGCGTGATCAAGGCCCGCATTACCGTAACCCTCAAGAATGGCGTGCTCGACCCGCAAGGCAAGGCGATCGAGCATGCGCTGTCCGGGATGGGCTTTGACGGCGTCGGCCAGGTGCGGCAGGGCAAGGTTTTCGACGTCGAGCTCTCCGAGAGCGACAAGGCCAAGGCGGAGGCCGATCTCAAGGCGATGTGCGACAAGCTTCTGGCGAATACGGTCATCGAGAATTACGCAGTGGAGATCGCCTGAGGTGAAATCAGCCGTCGTTCTTCTGCCTGGCCTCAACCGCGACCGCGACATGATCGCGGCGCTGACCAAGATTTCGGGAACGCCACCGGTCACCGTTTGGCAGACCGACACCGAAATCCCCGATGTCGACCTGATCACTATCCCCGGCGGCTTTTCCTTCGGCGACTATCTGCGCTGCGGCGCCATTGCCGCGCGCATGCCGGTGATGCGGGCAGTGGCCGAACAGGCGGCCAAAGGGGTCATGGTCATCGGCGTCTGCAACGGCTTCCAGATCCTGGTAGAGGCCGGCCTGCTGCCGGGCGCCTTGATGCGCAACACCTCGCTGAAATTCGTCTGCCGGCAAGTCAAGCTGCAGATCGCCAACGCCAACACGATGTTCACCCGTCGCTATCAGCCGGGTCAGATCATCCGCTCGCCGGTGGCGCATCACGACGGCAATTACTTTGCCGACGCCGAGACGCTTCGCAGGCTCGAAGGCGAAGGGCAGGTCGTGTTCCGCTATGCCGAAGGCACCAACCCCAACGGCTCGATCAACGACATTGCCGGCATCATCAACGGCCAGGGCAATGTGCTCGGCCTGATGCCGCATCCCGAGAACCTGATCGAAGCAGCGCATGGCGGCAGCGACGGCCGGGCGCTGTTCGAGAGTGCCCTCGGCGTCGCCGCTTGATATCTTCATCCTTTTTCCGAATTCGAAATAGGCGCCGCATGAGCCCGAGACAGACGATCGCCCGCCTCGCTCTCGTCGCCACCGCCGGCCTTGTGCTCGCCTCCTGCCAATCGAAGCCGAAGAGCGCACCGGCGCCTTTGGGCAAGAGTGCGGCGCTGCTTGCCATGGAACAGGTGGCGATCGCCGCTCACAAATGCTGGATCGCCAGCAAGGATCCCGCCTTCAGGCCCTATCAGATGGCCAATGAGCTGAATTCGTTCACCGGCACGCCGCGCTTCCTGTTGGTCCCCGCCAAGCATTATGGCGCAAAGCCGTTGCTGGTCGTGCAGGCGCAAGGCAATTCACGCCGGGTGGACGTGTACGGCCCGCTGATGGCCGAACCGCTCGGTGCGCGCATCGGCTCGGACATCGCCCGTTGGCAGACAGGCAACCCGGCCTGCGGTGTGGCTGCGTAGCGTGCCATTGACGCCGGAATGGTGATGCAGATTTGCAGGACGAGCGCGGCCAGGCCTATGACCAGACCGGCGATTTGTAGGAAGCGGCCATGACGGCCGATGGACTGGCGCGGGCGCCGATATCAGGCGAAGAGTCCTAACGGCGCCGCCAGCGTCGCCGTCTCGGCGCTCGGCATCACCGGGCTTTTTCTGGTGCTGTGCATAGTCGCCGTACTTGCAGACCGCGGCGTCTCACGGATGAGGAGCCACGGTAACTATCAAGGCACGAAAAGGCGTCCTAAGACCGCGTCTTCTTAAGGATGCACACAAGCTTGATGCATCTTTCAGTCCCAGAACCGCCTCAGACCCTCACGGTGGGCCTCGCAGCGCGAGATGCCGATATCCTTGAGCTGATCGTCGGTCATCTCCAGCAATGCCAGCCGGCTTCGCCGGCGATCCAGCAGGCTGCCGATCCGGCTCGCGAGTGACCTGACCGTTCGCACCAGGCGACGGACATAACCTTGCCGGCCCGACGGACCGACTCCGAGCAATTCAGCTCTCGTGTAACGGATTGTATCGATTGCAGCCATTTTCTTGCTACCAGAATTCGAGATTGTACCCTTTTGTTGCGCAATCCATATGTATTGACTCTCAATTCGGTGCAATATAGAAAATTGTCACCATGACAAATTGGCTTCCCGACCTTACGTCCGGCTCCGGACCCCTCTACCAGCGGCTTGCAGATTCCATTGAAACCGACATCGACCGCGGCGTGATCGATGCGGGGGCAAAACTGCCGCCGCAGCGCGACCTGGCTTATGACATCGGAACAACTGTCGGCACGGTCGGTCGGGCCTATCAATTGTTGCGCGAACGGGGGCTGGTGAGCGGCGAAGTCGGGCGCGGAACCTATGTTCTGGGCCGGCATGAGACCAAGACCGATCTGCTGGCATCCGACCCACATGTGGAAGGCACTCGCTATATCGATGCGCCTCGCGGTAAGTTGCGCTTCGACAGCACGGCTGCGCCGGATATTGGCCAGGGCGCCATTGTCTCCGATGTGCTCTCGCGCACGGCGCAGGACCATCCGTATGAGATTTCAAGCTATACGCGGGATTTTCCGGACCGCTGGTTCGAGGCCGGTTGCAGCTGGCTCTCGCGAAATTCGTTTCGCCCGAGCCCTGACGGCATCGTTCCGACGCTCGGCACCCATGCGGCGGTTATGGCGGCGATTGCTGCGCTCACCACGCCTGGCGACTATATCGTCTTCGAGCACCTCACCTATTCGCAGATTTCACGCAGCGCCGGCCTGATCGGCCGCCGGACCGCGCTGGTGACGTCTGACGACGAAGGACTAGACCCAGAGGATTTCGAGCGCGTCTGCGCGCAAAAACATCCGAAAATGATGTTCCTGATGCCGACGGCCAAGAACCCCACACTGGTGACGCTGTCGGCAACACGCCGCGAGGCGATCGCGCGCGTCGCGCGCGAATACAATGTCATCCTGATCGAGGACGATCTCTATGGCGATCTGACCGACGACCCGACCCCGCTATTGGCCGAATATGCCCCCGAACGGACCATCGTTGCCGGCGGCCTGTCGAAATCCGTCGCGGCTGGTGTTCGCGGCGGCTGGCTCGCCTGTCCACCGGCCTATCGCCACCGGATCCGGGTCGCTCACAAGATGCTGACGGGTGGCCTCCCCTTCCTGCTGGCGGAAGTGTGTAGCCGGCTGGTTCTGTCCGGCCAGGCCAGCGAGATGCGCAATCGCAGCATCGTCGAGATCAACGCGCGCGTCGCGATCGTGCGCGAGACGCTGGCCGGGTTCGACTTCAAGGCAGTGGACAATGTGCCCTTTGTCTGGCTCACCCTGCCTGATCCATGGCTTTCCGGCACCTTCAAGAATGCCTGTCTCGAACATGGCGTGCTCATCGATGATGAGGACGAGTTCAAGGCGGGCCGTTCCGAGCAGGTTTTCCACGGCGTGCGTTTTGGCGTTTCGCAGCCGAGTCGGCGAGAGGACATCGCGGGCGGCGTCGGCGTGATAAGGCGGCTTCTCGACGAGGGCCGCGCCGGATACGACAGTTTCTCCTGAACCGGCTTGAAACCGGCGGGTCGAGTGGCGATCTTTCGCTGGTTGCTGCCCCTGTGGCTTTCCATCGTTTTTCGGCGCTTGATGGGTGTATCGGCCTTCGCGCTTGCGATAAGAGGGGATTCGCCCCCAAGGATATAAATTGCCGCCCATGACCATTTCCAATTCCGTGCCGATCACTCCGGAACTTATTGCCGCGCACGGGCTGAAGCCCGACGAGTATCAACGCGTCCTCGACCTGGTCGGGCGCGAGCCGAGCTTTACCGAGCTTGGCATCTTCTCGGCGATGTGGAACGAGCATTGCTCTTATAAATCCTCGAAGAAGTGGCTGCGCACGCTACCGACCACCGGACCGCAGGTCATCCAGGGACCGGGTGAGAATGCCGGCGTGGTCGACATCGGCGACGGCGACTGCGTCGTCTTCAAGATGGAGAGCCACAACCACCCCTCCTACATCGAGCCCTATCAGGGGGCGGCGACCGGCGTCGGCGGCATCCTGCGCGATGTCTTCACCATGGGCGCGCGGCCGATCGCGGCGATGAACGCGCTGCGCTTCGGCGCGCCGGACCATCCCAAGACCAAACACCTCGTTGCCGGCGTCGTTTCCGGCGTCGGCGGCTACGGCAATTCGTTCGGCGTGCCGACGGTCGGCGGTGAGGTCAATTTCGACGCGCGCTACAATGGCAACATCCTGGTCAACGCCTTCGCGGCGGGGCTCGCCAAGACCGATGCGATCTTTCTGTCGGAGGCGAAGGGCGTCGGTCTGCCGGTCGTCTATCTCGGCGCCAAGACCGGCCGCGACGGTGTCGGCGGCGCAACCATGGCCTCGGCCGAATTCGACGACAAGATCGACGAGAAGCGGCCCACCGTTCAGGTCGGCGACCCGTTCACCGAAAAATGCCTGCTCGAAGCCTGCCTCGAGCTGATGGCGTCCGGTGCCGTCATCGCCATCCAGGACATGGGGGCTGCCGGTCTCACCTGCTCGGCGGTCGAGATGGGCGCCAAGGGCGACCTCGGCATCGAGCTCGACCTCGACAAGGTGCCGGTGCGCGAGGAGCGCATGAGCGCCTATGAGATGATGCTGTCGGAGAGCCAGGAGCGCATGCTGATGGTGCTGCGCCCCGAAAAGGAAAAGGAAGCCGAGGCGATCTTCCACAAATGGGGCCTCGACTTCGCCATCGTCGGCAAGACCACCGACGATCTGCGCTTTCGCGTGCTGCATCAGGGCGACGAAGTCGCCAATCTGCCGATCAAAGACCTTGGCGACCAGGCGCCGGAATATGACCGTCCCTGGGCCGAGCCGAAGAAGCCGGCGCCCCTGGCTGCCAGCGATGCCCCACAAGCGGACATCGCCGAGGCTTTGTTGAAGCTGCTCGGCGGACCCGACCTTTCATCGCGCCGTTGGGTATGGGAGCAGTACGACACGCTGATTCAGGGCAATTCGCTGCAGCTTCCGGGCGGCGATGCCGGCGTGGTGCGCGTAGAAGGTCATCCGACCAAAGCGCTCGCCTTCTCGTCCGACGTGACGCCGCGCTATTGTGAGGCCGACCCTTACGAGGGTGGCAAGCAGGCGGTGGCCGAATGCTGGCGCAACCTTACCGCCACCGGCGCCCTGCCGCTCGCGGCCACCGACAATCTCAATTTCGGCAATCCGGAACGGCCCGAGATCATGGGCCAGTTGGTCGGCGCCGTGAAAGGCATTGGCGACGCCTGCCGTGCTCTCGGCTTTCCGATCGTCTCCGGCAATGTCTCGCTGTACAACGAAACCAACGGGCAAGGCATCTTGCCGACGCCGACCATCGGCGGCGTCGGACTGATCGCCGACTGGTCCAAGATGGCACGGATCGGCTTTGCCGCCGAGGGCCAGATGATCCTGCTGGTCGGCGCGCCGTCCATGTGGGGAACGCATCTCGCGCAGTCGGCCTACATGCGCGACATTCATGGCCGCACCGACGGCCCGCCGCCGCCGGTCGACCTCGACCATGAAAAGCGCGTCGGCGACCACGTACGCGCCCTAATCGCCTCCGGCGTCGTTACCGCTGCACATGACGTTTCCGATGGTGGCATTGCGGTCGCGCTGGCCGAGATGGCGATGGCGTCCGGCATCGGCGCGACTGTCCCCGGCCTGGTCGGGACCGATCCGATCCCGGTCTGGTTCGGCGAGGATCAGGGCCGCTATCTCTTGACGCTGTCGATCGATCCGCAGAGCGATGAATGGGATGCAATTCGCGAGCAGCAAAGTAAGCTCGGCATCTTTGCGCCGTGGATCGGCTCGACCGGCGGTAGTGACCTGAAACTCGGCGAGGCACGGGCGATCCCTGTCGGCGAATTGACCGCTGCCCACGAATCCTGGTTTCCTCGCTTCATGGGAGATGAGCTCGTGGACCCGTGATATGATCGAGTGGGGACGTTTTGGCGTGGTCCATCCGCCATTTCGATCATATTTATGAGATCACGACCTGAACAAGGAATCCTCGCATGGCAATGGATGCGCACGACATCGAACGGCTAATCAAGGAAGGCATTCCGGACGCCAAGGTGACGATTCGCGACCTGGCCGGCGACGGTGACCATTATGCGGCCGAGGTGGTGGCCGAGAGCTTTCGCGGAAAAAGCCGCGTCCAGCAGCATCAGATGGTCTATGACGCATTGAAGGGCAATATGGGCGGCGTGCTGCACGCGCTCGCTTTGCAGACCAGCGTGCCGGACTGAGGGTTTCGCCTCCAACCCCTCGTCACTTTTTCGCCGAGACGGCAATGATCGGCCCTGCAGGATAGTTTCCGCCGACGATCATCCTCTCGCCATTCGACAGCGCCGAAACCACGCCGTCGAAGAAAAGTGCGTTGGGGCAATGCAGCGCATCACGGAACAGGCGTGCAAAGCTGCCGAGACTGACTTGCGAGCGTGAGATCGCCAGCACGACCGTGTCTTCGTCACGCACGCCGACGCCATTGCGGATGTGACGCGACGTGCCGTTCGCCTCGAAGCGAGGATGAAGCCGGCCGTCGATCACCAGCATCGGGCCGGATTGCGTGGCGAACCCCACGTCCGGCTTGGCGGCGGCATAGGCGTTCGTTTCCATGACCGCCGCCAAGCCGTCGTTCCGAACCAGGAACACGCCATTCGGCTTCAGGAAGAAATTGCCTTCGCTATCAGCGAGGTTGAGCGGCGCCATCTCGCGACCATTTTCGACGAGGAGGCCGACCGGCGTCAGGTCCTCATGATACATGCCGGCGTTCATGGCGAGCAGCACCGGCCTGCCCTCGCCCGACATCGCCCTGTCGAATTTGTCCAGCGAGCCGAAGACCTTGCCGTCTGCGCCGGCGTGGAAGACAGCAACGTCGTAGCTGCGAAGATCGATCTCGCAGACGATATAGGGGATCGCCTCGAAATTCAGGTCCCGGCATGGCCCGGGCAGTTTGCCGCCGACGGTGACAGGCGGATGCTCCGATGGCCTGAACCACCAGATCAAGGCCAGCACAACGAGCAGAACACCAATCAGGATTGCCGCGCTAAGTCGCCTTTTCATCGCTTCCTTGGGGAAATAGCTGGCCGATGCTCTTGGCCCAATATCAGGCCATCCTTTGCGCCATTTGCGTGACGATGCGGCAAACGTCTTGTTTCGGGCAACCTATGGGTTTATTTGAAGGGCATGTTTCGAGCCCGACTCTCGCGGGCATGAAAGGATTCTCCATGAGCGGTATCAACGACTACATCGACAGCGAAGTGAAGGGCAACGACGTCGTTCTCTTCATGAAGGGCACGCCCGGTTTCCCGCAATGCGGATTTTCCGGTCAGGTCGTGCAGATCCTCGACTACATCGGGGCCGACTACAAGGGCGTGGACGTGCTGACCTCGGCCGAGCTGCGGCAAGGTATCAAGGAATACTCCAACTGGCCGACGATTCCTCAGCTCTACGTCAAGGGTGAATTCGTTGGCGGCTGCGACATCATCCGCGAGATGTTCCAGGCAGGCGAACTTCAGACGTTCCTCGTCGAAAAGGGCGTGAGCGTCAAAGGCGCCGCCTGACGAGCACGTCGGCCACTTCGACAAGCTGATTACCTCCCCGATGTCGGGGTACAAGACGAATGGATGCGCCGGTGCGCCGGCGCTTTTTCGTTTGAAGATCGGACTTTGCCGTGGATCAGCATGCACAAGCGCCGCAACAGGCAGGTACCTTGCCTATTCCGCGCTGGGAATTCATCGCTCTGTGCGCGGCATTGATGGCGCTCAACTCGCTGGCCATCGACATCATGCTGCCGGCGCTGCAGCAGATCGGCGCCTCGCTGGGTGTGGAGAATGAAAACCACCGCCAATATGTGATTGCCGCTTATATTCTGGGCTTTGGCGGTGGACAGCTCTTCTTCGGACCGATCTCGGACCGCTTCGGGCGCCGTGCTCCGCTCGTTGTCGGGCTGGTGATCTATGTCGCGGCAGCGGGTGCGGCGGCAATTGCCCCGACATTCGCCATCCTTATCCTGTGCAGGGTGGTGCAAGGCATCGGCGCGGCGGCCACACGCGTCATCGCCGTCTCGATCGTGCGCGACACTTTCGACGGCCGGCGCATGGCCGAAGTCATGTCGCTGATCTTCATGGTTTTCATGGCAATTCCGGTGGTGGCCCCCGGCATCGGCCAGTTCATCATGCTGTTCGCGACCTGGCACGTGATCTTCATCACCATGGCGGCCGGGGCACTGATCGTGTCGGCCTGGGCGCTGCTGCGCTTGCCCGAAACGCTGCATCCCGAATATCGCAGGGCGCTGACGGCCGAATCCATCATCGGCGGCTTCCGCATCGTGCTGACCAATCGCATGGCACTTTGCTATGCCTTTGCCAGCACTTTTGCCTTCGGCGCGATGTTTGGCTTCATCAACTCGGCGCAGCAGATCTATGTCGGCGTCTTTGGCGTCGGCGAGATGTTCCCGGTGATTTTTGCAGGGATCGCCGGCGTGCTCGCCTTTTCGAACTATCTGAATTCGCGCCTTGTCGGCCGCATCGGCATGCGCAGATTGTCGCAGAGCGCGCTGCTCTTGTTTCTGGCCATCAGCCTCGCCTGGCTGATCGTTTCCATCCAAATGAAGATGCCGCTCTGGCTTTTCATCACCTTCTTTGCCTGCGCGATGGTCCCGTTCGGCGCACTCGGCGCGAATTTCAACGCGCTCGCCATGGAGCCGCTCGGCCAACTGGCCGGCACGGCATCGTCCATTCTGGGTTTCATGCAGACCTTCCTCGGCGGCCTGCTCGGCACGCTGATCGGCCAAGCCTTCAACGGCACGGTGACGCCCTTGGCCGCCGGATTCTGCAGCGTGTCGCTTGGCGCATTGGTGATGGTGCTGATCGCCGAGCGCGGCAAATTCTTCCAGCCGCAAAACCAGCCGGTTTAATGCCGGACGCGCTTTAGGATGCACTCCCACTCGCTGCTGTGAAGCGAGGGAACAGCATACGCCCTGCGATCGCTTCACCCATGCTGTCCGAAACGGGCAGTGGCAGAGCCTTGTCGAGAGCCTCGAGGACGGAAGCCACGAAGGCCCGGTTGAGCGTGGCATCATCCCCTAGACGCGAGTAGGTGGCGCGAGGCTTGCCGATAAGTGTGCCGTTTCGGCGAATTGAGAACTGCAGCGTCAGGGTCATGCCCGCGGTTCCGGGCGGCGGCTCCCAACAGGCGACGATCGCGGAGAACATCTCGTTTATGGTGTCGACGGGATCGGGACTGCGACATGCGCGTTCCTGCGATCTTGCCTCGTTCGGCCCGGCAACCATAGCAAGGGCAAGGGCCAGTGCGACAATTGCGGACCGAGGTTTCATTTCGGGTCTCCGGTTTTGCGCCGACAAATGTAATGTAAGCGAATTTTTTGACGAAAGCCTCCATCGATATCAGCCCGTCGTATCCATTCAGACGCGATGCGCTTTTAGTAACGCACCATGCCGGCGTCGACATTCAGCGTCTGGCCGGTGATCCAGCGCGCATCATCCGAGGCCAAGAACGACACCACGTCGGCGATATGTTCCGGCTGGCCCTTCCCCTTCATCGCCTGCAGCATCTCGACGAAGCCGAACGCCTCGTTGTGCGGGCTCGCCTTGACGCCATCGCTCTCGATTAGGCCCGGCGTCACCGCGTTGGCGGTGATATTGTATTTGCCGAGCTCTGTGGCGAGCGCTCTGGTGAAACCGATGACGCCGCCCTTGGCCGCGACATAGGCTGCCATGTTCGGCGTGCCGGCAAAGAAGGTGTTGGAGGCGATGCTGATCACCCGGCCGGCCTTGCCCGCTGCACGCATCTGGTCCGTTCCTGCGCGGCTGACGATAAAGGTGCCGGTCAGATTGACGTCGATGATCTTGCGCCAATGGTCGAGATCGACATCGTCCCAGGCGACGAACGGCACGATGCTGGCATTGTTGACCAGAATATCGATGCCCCCGGTCAGCGCCTCGATCTCGGCGAAGAGTGCCTTGACCGATGCAGGATCGGAAATGTCGGCGGCGATCGCCTTCGCTTTTCCGCCGATCGACCCGGCCGCGGTTTCGGCGCCTTCCGCGTTGATGTCGCTGACGATGACGGTCGCGCCATCGGCGGCCAACCGCGCGGCGATCGCCTTGCCGATGCCTTGTGCGGCCCCGGTAACCAGGGCGGTCTTTCCCGCAAGCCGTTCAGTCATGAAAACGCTCCCTCAATTGTGATCTGGTGATTTTCTGGTTCACGCGTCGGCGTCGATAATGGCCAGCGCCGCGTCGATGCCTTTGCCGACCGCGAGTTCCTGGCCTAAAGCATTCATCGCGCCGCCAAGTGCCGTCAGCGCCGCGATTGCAAAGATCGGCTGGGCGGTCGGGCCCATATGGCCGATACGTGTCAGCTTGCCCAATGTTTCGCCGCGGCCCGACGAAAACACCACGCCGTAGCGGGCGCGCGCCGCCTGGCGAAGCGCCTTCTCATCAATGTCTTCTGGCGTCCGGACGGCAGTCGTGGTTGGCGATGCGATATTGTCGCTGGCGGCCCAGATCGACAGACCCATGGCGGCGACGCCCGCGCGCATGGCCCTGGCGGTCAGCGCGTGGCGCGCCCACACCGCTGCCGGTCCCTCGTTGAGGTAGAGGTCGAGCGCGACGTCGAGCCCGTTCATCTCTGCGACGGACGGCGTGAAGGGAAACGGCTTGTCCTTCGACCAAGCATGCTCCCAGTCGACGATGCTGAGCATCGACGCGCGTGGCGCCAGTGGATTTGCCTTCATCTTGGCCCAGGCGCGCTCGCTGACGCCCATCATCGTGAGGCCGGGAGGCGCGCCGAGGCATTTGTTCGGGCCGGTGACGTAGATGTCGGCCTTGCAATCCTCAGGATGCGTTTTCATGCCGCCGAAGGACGAAACGGCATCGACGATCAGATAAGCGCCATGCGCCGAGACCAGTGCGCCGATGGCGTCGATCGGGTTGATGGTGCCCGACGGCGTATCGTGGTGGCAGACGGAAACGATGGTGATTTCCGGATGCGCTTCCAGCATTGCCGCAACCGCCTGCGGGTCGATCGCCTCGTTGTAGGGCACCTCGATTTCGAGGAGTTGCGGCGAATAGCGCTTCGCCCAATAGCCAAACCCCTTGCCGTAGACACCGGAGGCAAGGTTGAGCACGACGTCGTCAGGCGTGATCAGAGAGGCTGCGGCCGCCTCTAGGCCAAGAACCGGCTCGCCATGGAGAATGACCGGCCTGTTCGACAGCCGCATTGCCTTCTGCGCCTTGTCGACCACACCCTCGTAAAAGAGCTGGAACGCTGGGTCGTAGTCGTAGAGCACGGTGCGGCCAAGGCCGCGCAGCACACCGGGATAAGCGTTCACCGGCCCCGCGGTGAGCGTGATGACCGGTTCGGCGTGTTCGAGATAGCGCATGGTCTTTGTCTCCGCATTGACGGCGGTCAGCCGTAGAACTGCGTGCCGATCCGATAGGTCTTGAAGTTTTCCATGTCGTGCGAATACATCAGCTCGGCCCCATAATCCTCGGCGAGCTTCTTCACCTTGCGCATCGAGTTGACACCCGCCACTGGGTCGATGTGGAAGGCCGCCTGGCACAGCGTTTCAAGGCTCTTCTGCGTGTAGGCCGCATCGATGGTGAACATGATCGGCTTGCGCTTGGGAAACTCCACCAGCAGGCTGTAATGGCCGATCGAATGGCCGGGCGTCGAGATCAATTTGACCCCCCTGGCAAGCTCGACATCGCCGTCAATGCCCTCAAAGGTCGAGTTAGCCCGCGTCGTGCCTTCCAGCAATTGCGCGGTTGCGCCACGCGCTTCTGCAGCCTCCGCCGAAAAGCTCAGATCGGAATAGCCGAGATGCTCGAAAGGCTGGGGATTGCAGGCCTGCGGCACCTCGGTGCGATGGCAGATTTTCTTGGCATGCGGGAAATACTTGTTGCCGCCGCAATGGTCGAAGTGGAAATGCGAGTTGACAACGACGTCGATATCCTTCGGCTCGAGACCAAGCAGCGCCAGGGCGCCGGGAATTGTCTGGTGCTTTTCCTGAATCGGCTTTTCGAAGGGCAGCACTTTCATGACGTGATCGTAGTCGTAGCCGGTGTCGATGAGGAACCGGCCCTCAGCATGCTCGATCAGAATCGAATAGACGGGAAAGCGCACTTCGCCGCCGGGGCCGCGATTCCAGAACACGTGATAGCCGTCGAGCACGAGCGAACCTCCGTCGAGCAGGTAGACCTTGGTATCCGACATTTTTGTCTCCTCTTTTGGCGCGGGTCCCGTCCGCGCATGAATTGCCGTCAGCGCGCGCCGCGCTCGTAAGGAATACCGAGCGCTGCCGGCAGACTGGCCCGCCGGCCGAACAGCACCAGCATGATCATCACCGCCAGGAACGGCAGCATCTGGATGACGTCGGTTGGTATGTTGATGCCGGCCACCTGCATGGCCGTCGTCAGCGACAGGCAGACGCCGAACAGCAAGGCGCCGAACAGCACCCAGACCGGTCGGCCGCGCGCCAGCATGGCCAGCACGATGCCGAGAAAGCCCGCGCCATTGGTAATGAACGGAATGAACAGGCCTGCGCCGACATTGGCGAGAAAGGCGCCGCCGAGCCCCGCCAGCGCTCCCGTCGTCAGCACGGCGATGGTGCGGGTTCGCACGACGTCAATGCCGGCGACGTCAAGGGCGGCCGGCTTATCGCCCGCCGCCTGCAGGTTGAGGCCGAGCTGCGTGCGCCGATAGACGTAGCCCATGGCGAAAACCAGCGCGACCGCGAGATAGACGCTGAGATGCTGCCTGAACAGCGCCGGCCCGATGACCGGAATGTCCGACAGCAACGGAATGACGGTCACGTCTACTGCCGGCAGGCGGGGATAGCTGCGCGAAAACTGGAAATGGTGGAGCAGAGCCGTCAGACCTTCCAGTCCGAGCGTCAGCGCGATGCCGATGACGATCTGGTTCAACCCGATGCGCACGCAAAGCAGCGCCATGACCAGCGCCACCGCGATACCACCGCCGGCGCTGGTGAGAAAGCCGAGCCACAGCGATCCGGAATAGAAGGCGCCGACAAAGCCGAGATAGGCGCCGGCCAGCATCATGCCCTCGATGCCGATGTTGAGTACGCCGGCCTTTTCGGACATCTGTTCGCCGAGACCGGCCAGCAGCAGCGGGATCGCCGCGGTGACCGCGCCAAACAAAAGCGCGCTGAGAAAGATTTCGCCGAACAGCCCGGTCATCGCTTCAGTTCCCTTCGCGACTGGTTGTAGCGGTGATCGAGGTATTCGGCGAGCGCGAGCACGATCAGCACGATGGAGACCAGCACGAGCGTGAAATGATTGGGCACGCCGAGCCGGCGCGCCGCACTCTCGCCGCCGATCGACAGCACCGAGAGCAGGAACACGAAACCGATGGCGGCAAAGCCGTTCATGCGGGCGAGGAACACGACGGGGATGACTGCAAGCCCATACGCAGGGTTCCAGTCGGCGCGGACGTTACCCTGAACGCCGAGGATATCGACGGCGCCGGCAAGGCCGGCCAGCCCGGCCGAAATGGCGAAGACGGCAACGGTGAGCTTCGGCACGCCGAGCCCCGCATGGATGGCTGCGCGCGGGTTTGCGCCGACGATCCTCAGCTTCAGGCCGAAGGCGGTGCGCGTCATCACCAGATGTACAGTGATGATTGCCACCAGTCCCAGAAGCAATCCGCTGGTGATGGTCGTGTCGAACAGGCGCGGCAGCCGGTCCTCGACCGGCAAGGTGCGGGTCTGCGGCACGGTAGTCCCTGGATCGCGAAACACCAACTTGACCAGCACATTTGCAAGCGAGGTACCTAGGAAGGTCATCATCAGCGTGGTGATGATCTCGTTGACGCCCTGATAGGCCCGCAGCAGCGCCGGCACCAGCGACCAGATCATCGCAACCAACATGGCGATGACGAACGAGCAGATCAGCGCCAGCCAGGCCGGCATGACCTGCACGAGAGCCGGAGCGCTGGCCGCAGCCGTTACCGCGCCGAGCAGGAACTGGCCATCGCCGCCGAGATTCCACATGCCGGCGCGAAAGGCCACGATCAGACCGGCGGCAAGAAACAGCAGCGGCGCCATGCGCGTCAGCGTCTGCTGGATGCCGAGCGGCGATAAAAGCCCTCTCTTGAGCACAAAGCTATAGTAGGCAAGCGGATCGACGCCGACGGCAAGCAGGATGCTGCCGGCGATGATCAGCGCGGCCAGTATAGGGCCGAGCGTCATCAGCAGCCGATGCTGGATATCGCGGCGCGTGACCACAGCAGCCGTGGCATCGAGTGCGGTTGCACCGGCGGATGGTGCGGTGTCGATGCTCATGCGGCAAGCCCGATCATCAAGCGACCTATCTTGGTGCGGGCATCGTCGGCATTCTCGACGGTGCCGACGAGCAATCCGTTCGCGATGACGGCGATGCGGTCGCACATGCTGAGCAACTCCTCCAGATCGGTGGAGATGAGCAGCACGGCAAGGCCGCGAGCCGCCGTGTCGCGGATTCGCTGGCGTGAAGCCAATGTGTTGGCGAGATCGAGCCCATAGGTCGGCTTGTTGAAGATCACCACTTTTGCGCCTTCGGCGAGTTCGCGCGCCAGCAGCACCTTCTGGATATTGCCGCCGGAGAGCCGGGCGACCGGCGTTTTCAGGCTGGGCGTACGCACGTCGTATTCGCGGACCAGTTGGGCCGCGCGCTTGTCGATTTCGGCGCGCTGCTCGACGCCTCTGCGCCAGAAGGGGGCCGCGCCGACCTGCTTGAGAAAGAAGTTGATCGAGACCGGGAAGGTCCCGACCGTGCCCTCGCCGAGCCGGTCGTCGGTCAGATAGCGTAGGCCTCGCTCACGGCGTTCGCCGACGCTCAGCGCGTCGATAGTCGCTCCTTGCAGCCGCACCGAACCGTACGCAGTTGCACGCTGGCCGGCCAGCGCCTCCGCCAGTTGCTTCTGGCCATTGCCGTCGATACCGGCGATGCCCAGCAGTTCGCCTGGACGGATATCGAACGAAATCGACGACAGGCCCGGCGCGTCGTCTGTCGGCGCAACGCCGAGATCATGGACCTGAAGCAGCGGAGCCGCTTCGGCGTGGATGGTGCGAACCGGACGCTCGGCCGCTTCCGGGTCGTCCTTCTGCTTGCCGAACATCAATTCGACGATCTCAGAGATGATCACTTGCTCGCCCAATGCACGAAACCGCTCGGGAGGAATTTCGCCGACCTTGCGGCCGAGTTTCAGCACCGAGATTCGATCGCCAAAAGCCGCCGCCTCCTTGAGCTTGTGGGTGATGAAGACGATCGCCAACCCCTGCTCGACCAGGCGGCGCATAAGCGCGCCAAGCTCGTCGATGCCCTTCGGCGTTAGCATCGAGGTCGACTCGTCGAGGATCAGAAGCCGGCTGTTGCGCACCATCGCGCGCAGGATCTCGACCTGCTGCTGCTCGCCGAGCGAGAGTTCCGACACCCTGGCATGCAGCTTGACCGTGATGCCGAGTGTCCTTGTGATTTCCGCGACGCGCGCTTCCAATTCTTCGGTCTTGGGGCGCTGCCACCACGGTCCGCCGAGCAGCAGGTTTTCCGCCACCGTCAGCGTCGGCACCAGCATCATGTGCTGGAATACGGTTCCAATGCCGAGCGCCAGTGCATGGCGGGGGGATGTGATCGCGGTAGGCTCGCCGTCGACCAGTATGCGCCCCTCGTCCGGCTGCTGCAGGCCCGACAGCATGCCGATCAAGGTGGATTTCCCGGCGCCGTTTTCACCGAGCAACACATGCACCTCGCCCGGACGGATCGCCAGATCGACGCTGTCATTGGCGACCACACCGGGGAACCGTTTGGTCACGCCTTCAAGCGCGACGATGTCGCGCTTGTCGACCGACAATGAGGACGCACTGCTCATGAAAGCCAAGGCCCTGAAAACATAAAATCGGTTCGGAGGGGTGAACGGATCACCCCTCCGGAAGCCTGCTTTTGATCGCCCTACTGGGCGACGCTGGTCATCAGCGCCCTGACGGCTGCTGCATCATAGACCGGCTCGATCTTGGTCTTGCCGGAAATGATGTCTTCGCGCAGCGTCTGGATCTCTGCCCAGGCATCGTCGGGGATCGCCGCGGTCTTCAGAAGCTTGACCGAATCGTCCTTGAGGCCGATCGAGTAGCTCTTGGTACCGAACGTGTCGGCCTTCAGGTCGGCGATCATCGCCGCATAGACCGGCTCGATATTCCAGACCACCGACGACAGCAGGAAACCTTTGTCGATCGGCGTCTTGTCGCCGATGACGTCGATGAAATAGACCTTGCCGCCATCGCCGGCCTTGGTCGTCTCGACCGCCTGCAGCATGCCGAAGCTCGAGCCGTTGCCCTGGCCGAAGATGATGTCGGCGCCGGACGCGATCACACTTTCGGTGACGCGCTTGCCGCCGGCCGCATCGCTGTAGGCGGCGGGCCCGATCACCGCGTAGGTAACCTTGACGTCCGGATTCTCGGCCTTGACGCCCTGCGCGAACGCAGCCGACTGCGAGTTCCACGACGGAGGCTCGCCGGACACGACGATACCGACCGACTTGGAACGCGACATCTTGGCGGCGAGACGACCGGCAAGATACGCGCCCTGGTGACCGCTCAGCGTGTAGTCGGCGACAAGGCCCTTCTCCAGACCGGTCGGTGTATCGACGATCGCCACCGGCACCTTGGTTTCCTTGGCGATTTCGGGTGCCGCGGTGTTGTAGCCGCTGGCATGGGCGATCAGCAGGCTGGCGCCGTCAGCCGCCAGTTCCCGCAATGTCGGCCGCACGTCACCATAGCCGAGCCCCTGCGCCATCACTATCTCGACACCGGCAGCTTTCGCCGCTGCCTTGGCAGCGTCGATGCCTTGCTGGTTCCAGCCATAATCAGTGCCTTCTTCCGGCGTCAGGATGGCAATGGACGTGACCTCGGCGGCAAGTGCGTTGCCCAGCAAGAGGCCGCTTAATATAACAGCGCTTACGCTGCTCTTCAGAAACTTAGACATGTTACCCTCTCTGTTCGGTTGAACCAAGATATTCTTATTGTTATTGCGCAGACGCGAGGTAGACTGCCTGAACAATTCCATGCGGAGTTCAGGCAAGGTGGTTGTGCGATACATCCTTCCGATAGCGCTGGCGTTCACGTCGTTCGCCAGCGCGGTTGAATTGCGGCACATCACCGTGCGAACCGGCACCGACGGGCTCGATCGTGTGCCGCTGACGATTTCGAATGCGGGGCGCGAGGCGCTTTCCTGCAACGCAGACTTCGCCCACTGGTATTCGGCCACGATCGCCACCGCCGCGCCTGGCCGGAGCGCCAGTGTCGAGCTGTGGTTCGATCCAAAAACCGGGACGTTTGCGATCCTCAACGACAAGCGCGAAAACCTGCCCGTCGAGCGACTGTGGTGCGGCCTGGCCAGCCAGGCATATGCCACGCGCGTTCAAATCGCGCTTGATCGAACCAGCGCCGCAAAGGGGCAAGTGGCCGTGACGTGCAGCAGCGCGGACGACAGGCTGGCCTGTCGATAGACCCTCGCTTTTCACCAGGTCAGACACCGCCCCCGACCTTCACTCTGCCGCCAGGAATTTGTCAGTGAAGACGTCGTCGGCCGACAGGGCCGTTTTGAGGACGCCCTGATCCGTCAGCGTCTTCAAGGTCTCTTCCCACTGGGTCTTGGTCATCCAGCCGAGGCGGTGCTCCTTCGTCGCCGGACTGTTGAACGTCGAAGCGATGTCGGCGTTGAGCTGGGCCAGCAGCACACCCTTCTTTTCCGCGTAGCCCGGAACGGCCTTGGCGGTGATCTCGGCGGCTTCTTCCGGATGAGCTGCGACATAGTCGAAAGCTTCCCTGTAGGCCTTCACGAAGCGGCGCACGACATCGGGCTTGTCCTTGATCATCGCCTCAGAGGTGAACAGCCCCGAGCCATAGGCTTTCCAGCCGTGATCCGCGCCGAGCATGATGCTCAGCGACCCCGGGCCGCCGGCCTTGGCTTCAAGTTCGGGCACTTCGGCGTCGAGATAACCGACCACTGTCTGCACGCGTCCGAGCAGCAGGTAGCTCTCGTAAGGCGGCGAGACGCTGTTGAGCGTCATGTCCTTCTCGCTCATGCCATTGGCAGCCAGAAAACCCCTGAAGAAGATGTAGGTGGAGCCTGCCGGATGGATGCCGATGGTCAGGCCCTTGAGGTCGGACGGCTTGGTCAGCTTGAGCGTCTTGGCGAGCGAGATGATGCCCAGCGGCGACTGCTGGTTGACTGCCGCCAGCGCCACGACGGGAACATTCTGGGATCGTGCCACGGCAAGCGTCGGAAGATCGCCGAAGCCGAATTCAGCGTTGCCGTTGCCCACGAGGCGCATTGCGTCCGGCGAGCCAGAGCCTTTGCGGACCTCGATGACATCTATGTCGTTCTTGGCGAAGAAGCCTTTTTCCTTGCCGACAAAGAACATGGCGTGATTGCCGCGCACCACCCAGTCAAGCTGGACGTTGACCGTGTCCGCCGCCAGAGCCGCGTTCGAGAAGCCAAGCGCGCCGACAAACGCCGCAAAGGTGGCTGCCTTGATAAGAGAGCGTCTCAGCATTGTTTGTTCCCCTTGTTTGTTGGTTGTTCGAAAGATCCTAAGCCCGGCTGAATTTCGGCGCCCAGGGCACCACGAAGCGTTCTAGAATTTCGGCTGCGTAGTAGAAGGCGATGCCGAGCACGGAAACGAGCAGCAGCGCAGCAAAGACAAGAGCCGTATCGAGCTGGGTCGACGCGAACTGGATGACGTAGCCGAGCCCGTCCGAGGCTCCGGCAAATTCGCCGACGATGGCGCCGATGACGCTCAGGGTCGCTGCAATTTTGGTTCCGGCCATTAGGCTCGGCAGCGAGTGGGGAACACGGATCCTGAACAGGATCTGGGTCGGGCTGGCACCAACCGAATTCATCAGCGACAGAAGCGAACGGTCGACCGATTGCATGCCGGCCAGCATCGACAGCGTCACCGGGAAGAAGGCGATGACCAGGATCAGGCCGATTTTGGGTGCGAGCCCGTAGCCGAACCAGAGGATGAAGATCGGCGCCAGCGCGACCTTCGGCACATTCTGGAACAACACGACGAGCGGGTAGAGAGCGCGGCCCAGCCAGTCGAAGCGCACGATGACGAGAGCAAGCGCAATGCCGACTACGACCGAGACAAGGAAGCCAAACAGGATTTCGCCCGCCGTGACCACCGTCGCCTGCATGAGGGTGCCCCGTTGGGCGACCAGCGATTTCGCAATCTCGGATGGGGCAGGAACGATAAAGGAGGATATGGAGAATATCCGCACCGCGGCTTCCCACAACATGATCGTCACCAGCAGAAGGATGACCGCCGGAAGCCAGCTGCTTATCGCCGCATTCCAGCCGGAAACAGGCTCTGGCTGGGAGAGGTTCGTGAGAGGCTGCTCGCTCACGTCGCGCCTCCCGGCTGATGACTGGAACGCAGCATCGTTCGAAGCTGAAGCACCAGCCTGACGAATTCGGGGACTTCGGTCACGGAAGCGTCGCGCGGATAGGGCAGCGGAATGTCCAGACTCTGGGTAATGCGTCCAGGGTTGATCCCCAGCACATGAACCTGGCGAGACAACTGAATGGCTTCGTCGATCGAATGCGTCACGAAGACAATCGTCTTGCCGGTCCTCTGCCAGATCTCAAGCAGCGACTGGCCCATCGAATCGCGGGTGATCGCGTCAAGAGCACCAAACGGCTCGTCCATCAGCAAGACCGCCGGATCAAGCGCCAAAGCCCGGGCGATGGCGACCCGCTGACGCATGCCGCCAGACAGTTCGTTTGGGCGCTTGTGGGCGGCATCGCCAAGGCCCACCAGTTCCAGCATCTCCTGTCCACGCGCCCGCAGCGCCGAGCGCGACATCGACTTGTCGGCGATGCCTAGCAGCATCGAGGCATTGTCGACGGCGTTTTTCCACGGCAGCAGATTGGCGTCCTGAAAGACCAGACCTATCATCCGTTTGCGCGCCGCCTCGCCTGGCGAAACGCCGGCGATCGAGACGCTGCCGTTGCTCGGAACTACCAGCCCAGCCAGCACTTTGAGCAACGTACTTTTGCCACAACCGGACGGACCGATGAGGGAAACGAACGAACCCTTCGGAACCGAAAGGTCTATATCCCTAAGGATCAGTTGCCGGTTCTGATCCGTGCCCATGATTACCGACACGCCCTTGGTGGAAATGAGGTCGTCGTGGCGAATATGGGCGGGTCGGCCGCCGGCTGGTCGAATGGTTTCAACCTGCATGGTCGGTCACCCCACACATGGTCATTGGCCGCAGCCGCGCGGTTTTGATGGTGCAGTCCGCATGAGCGGCCAACCAGGTGAAATTCCCAACACGGCCGGCCTCCTGCGCAACTCGTGCCATCGCCTACTCCTGGCCCTCGAGGATGCGGCGCACTGCGACCAGCTTGCGCGCCCGTTCGCCTTGCAGCGCCTTTATCTGTTCGGGCGTGTAGGAGAACATGCCCTCGCCCGACTTGATTCCGAACTTCGATAAACCGGTCTTCTCCAGAACCATCGGCGCGACATCATCCCGATTGGAAAGATCGGCGTTCAGGAACGACGAGACGGATTTGTAGATGTCGAGGCCCGCCATATCGAGCAGCGCCATCGGCCCGATGACGGCGACCTTGTAGCCGATGCCCCAGGATACGCAGGTGTCGAGATCCTCCGGTTCGATGACGCCGCGCTCGACCAGGTCGAGCGCTTCACGCAGCAGCGCGTAAAGCACGCGGTTTTCGACGAAGCCGGGAACGTCCTTCTTCACAACCACCGGCAACAGCCCGATCGAGCGGATCAGGTCGCGTATCGTCGCCACGGTTTCAGGCGCGGTCTTCTCGCCGCCAATCACCTCGATCATCGGAATGATGTGCGGGGGGTTCGACCAGTGCATGCCGACCAACCTCTCGGGATGCGAAATATGGGCCTGCAGCTTGGTGATAGGAATTCCTGACGTGTCCGAGGCGACGATCACCGAAGAACCTATCAGCGGGTCGATGGCGCGATAGGTTTCGGCCTTGATGTCGATATTCTCAGGCACATTCTCGATGACCAGTTCCGCACCATCGACAGTCTCGGCGAGGGTGCGGACGAAGCGCACCGTGCCAGCGCCCGATGCGGGCGCCTTGATATCGAGACGGTCCAGAATCGCGCCAGCAATGTCGAGCATGCCGCTGGCGCGTTCGACCGCGACATCGGAAACATCATACGCCGCCACGTCGAGCCCGCCGCGCGAAAGCCGCGCGGCGATGCCCGGACCCATCGTTCCCAGTCCGATGAGGGCGGCGCGCTTGATCATGATGCGGCCTTTGCGGGGGCGGCGGCGGTCGCCGCCTTGAAGGCCGGACGAGCGGCGATTGTGGCCACCCAGCGCTCGAGGTTGGGCAGCGACGGCCGGTCGATCTTGAAGTCGATACAGCGCTTCAGGATCGGCGCGCAGGCGACGTCGGCAATGGTCAGCTTGCCCAGTGCCAGGAAATCCTTGCCGGCCAGATGCCCGTCGACGATCTTGAGTTGCGCCACAAGGTCCTTCACCTGCTCCTTGTATTCGGCGGTCTGCTCTTCGGGCGTCAGCTTGGCGCCCTTGAAGGCGGCCATATAGCCCGGATTGACAGCTGCCAGCAGAAAATCCATCCAGCGCTCTACCTCGGTCTTTTCCGCCGGGGTGGCGCCATTCAGCTGCTCGCCGCCGGATGCCGCGAGATAGCGCAGGATGGTGTTCGACTCCCAGATCACGGTGTTGCCGTCGATCAGCGTCGGAACTTTCGACGTCGGATTGAGCGCCTTGTACTCGGCCGTCTGGGTGTTTTCGAACTGGCGGCCGTAGTCCTCGCGCTTATACGCCGCCCCAAGCTCTTCGAGCATGAAGAGCACCTTTTGAACGTTGCCCGATGTCTGGCGTCCCAAAAGCTTGTACATGTCGTCTCCTCGATTGTGTCGCGGCCTACTTGCCGGCCGGCAGCGGCTTGTAGACGATGGCGTCCATTTCGATCTTGGTGTTGATGACGGCTTTTGCCTCGACGGTCGTGCGCGCCAGCACCGCGTCGCCGATCCCTTCGAGGAACGCCTTGTTGTAGCGGCCGAAATCGCGCGTATCCTCGAGATAGGTGGTGATCCGCACGACATCGGACAGCGTTGCGCCCTCATCGGCAATGACGCGCGCGATGGTCTTCAGCGTCGCCAGCGTCTCTTCCTCGATCGTGCCGCTGATCATGTTGTTGTTCTCGTCCTTCGGCACCTGGCCGGAGACGAAAATGAAATCGCCGGCCCGCACCGCCGGATGAAACGGCAGGTTCGGATTCTTCTTGCCGATGGCGTAGTGGCTGGCGGATTTTCGCGTGCTGTCGTTCAACCTATCCCCCTAGAGAACGCTGGTTTCGATGATATCGACGCCACGGATGCGGTCGATAAGGTAGACGATGCCGCGATCGTCGATGGTGACGTCGTTGGAAGACGAACGCTCAGCGCCTTCAGGCGCGTCGGGCACGAAATGGCCGACCTCCTTGGGTGCGAACGGGTCGGCGATGTCGACCAGCCGCAGCCCCTGCGCGAACCATGCAAACGGAATGATGGTGCCCTTGAAGCGCTCGGAAGGCTGATGGCAGCCGGTCATCGGCGGTTGTGGTTCGCCATCCGGGTCGAGGCCAGGCACCTGGAAGGTCGAGATCGGCAGCGGGTTCGTCTCGTCGGTGATGTCGTAGATCCAGGTGAAGGCCGGCGGCGAAGGTCGGAGTTTGGCGACATCCTCGTCCGCCACCACCATGATGTTGCGGCCCTTGAGCGGCTGCGGGATCGGCAGGCATGTGTGCGTGGGATGCGGGAAGCTCGGGCTCGAATTGATATGCGAGACAAGCTTCGGCTTCGAAATGTCGGAAATGTCGAGGATGAACAGACCGTGATGCCAGTAGCTGACATACAGCCGGTCGCCCATGCGCAACGGATGGTGGCAGCGCGGCGTGACGTAGTCATGCCACGGATACTCCTCACCGCCGCCGGTCCACTGCCCCGGTATCCACCAGCGCCCGACCTCGACCGGATTTACCGGATCGATCAGGTCGAGGATCATCACGATGTTGCCGACATAGCCGTCGGCGGTCGGCGAGATATAGGCGTAGCGGCCGTCATAGTCATAGCGGTGCACGCCATGGCCGCCGGTTGTCCATTTCGAGATCAGCTTCGGCTCCGTCGGTCGGGTCGTGTCGTAAATCGCCAGGCCACCTCCGAAATCGGCCGGGCCCGCATTGCCGAAGCGCTCGTGGTTGATGATCATCAGACCGTCCTGCGCACGCACCTTGTGCGAGTGCCAGCCCGGCGGAACGTCGATCGTCGCGATCTTCTTCGGATTGCGCGGATCGGAAATGTCGACCAGCGTCGTGCCGCTCGGCGGGCGCATGTGGCCGACATAGAGGATGTTGCCGTCGACCCAGACCTGGCCACCGCCCGGACAGTCGACATGGCCGATCTGCTTTGTGTTGAACGCCGAAACCAAATTCATCCGCCCTTGCTGCTGAACCGTCTCTTTCGGTGTCCGCGCCATTATGCCGGCGCGGACAGTTTCCGCTGCAAAGACTAGACGGTGCGGAGCAGGTCGCCGGCCTGGTTGCGGCCCCAGCGCTTGTAGAGGAGCAGCGCCTTCTGGGTCGGCGCATCGGTCGCGCCGAAGAAGATGACCGGCTCGGTCGAGGAGCCGTTGACATGCTCGACCCACGAACCGCCCGGTATGGCGATCGTGTCGAACTGGTTCCAGTCGTAGCGCTTGCCGTCGATGATTGAATGGCCATTGCCGCGGAACGGCGCCAACAGCAGGCTGGCGGTCTCGCGCTGCGGCAGCGTCTTCTCGCCCGGCCGCAACATCTGGACGTAGAAGTTGATCGTTCGGAAGACCGGGCCGCCGGTGGTGGGGTCGACATAGTCGATGACGATGCCTTCGTGCGGATCGCCGTCCCAATCCTTGTGCGCGTCGAGGATCGCTTCCATCTTTTCCCAGCGATAGACATACATCGGCGACGACAGGCCACCGCCACGCTTGTGGTCGACGAAGCGCGGCATCAAGCCACCCTCGCCGTAGATTCGCTGCGAATAATCGCTCGGGAACCGGGCGGTCTGCACCTTCTTCTCGACTTCCTTGCCGTCGACCATCTCGGTATATTTGTGGTCGAAATGCACGGCGTGCAGCGTCTCGACCAGCGGCAGATCGAGAACCGATAGATTGACCGCCTGTTCGCCGCCGACCGTGCCGTGATTGTGCCAGGCGTCGTTCGGCGTCAGCACCATGTCGCCAGGGCCGAAAACCACATCCTCGCCTTCGACGCCGGTAAAGTTGCCCTTGCCGGTCAGGCCAAAACGTATGGCGCTCGGCGAATGCTTGTGCGGCGGCATGATCTCGTCGGGATCGTTCAGGCGGTAGGCGGTGTACATCGTGCTGACCGAGGCGCGCTTGGGCGCAAGACCCGGATTGACCAGGATCAGCGACCGGCGCTCGCTATCGTCCATGGTCACCAGTTCCGCGGCGCGCTGCAGCAGCGGCTCGATGTCGGTGTAGGACCAGACGAAGGGGATCGCCTTCGACGTCGCCATGAGCTGCTTTATCTCGTCGTGATCGACGCCTTCCGATGTCGCCCAGAACGGAAACATGTTCTTTTCGTAGAGGGCGTCATAGAGGCCCTTCAGCGCTGCCTTTTTATTGGTGACGGC
Source organism: Mesorhizobium wenxiniae (assembly GCF_002284535.1). Classification (GTDB taxonomy): domain Bacteria; phylum Pseudomonadota; class Alphaproteobacteria; order Rhizobiales; family Rhizobiaceae; genus Mesorhizobium; species Mesorhizobium wenxiniae. Next base: position 168,434 of record NZ_NPKH01000039.1, read on the forward strand.
AAGGTCTGCTGGTTGCGCCAAGGACATGTCTGACACCTCTCTTCACGAAGGATATGCGTTTAACCAACTCAACCGTATTCGGATTGGTTTTGCTCGACAATCCCAAAAATGGAGAATTTTTGAGGTTTTTGGTTGAGAAGCTTTTTTGAAAGGAAAATGCCGCGAAAGGGCACAAAATTTCAAAAATACGTGAAAAATACAACCCGTCCAGCAGGTGCGGATCGAGCCATGACGGCCGCGACTTCGCACGGCAGCCCAACCAACTCAAATTTTGCTTTCAACCAAAGGATTTGGTTGAACGCCGCGCGACAGCGATCAGGCGGCAATGCTTTGTTCAGCACGGCTGCGGATCAGGTCCGAGGCCTTTTCGGCGATCATGATGACCGCCGCATTGATGTTGCCGCAAATAAGGTCCGGCATCACGGAAGCATCCACTGCGCGGAGCCCGGCGACTCCGCGCACCCGCAGTTCGGGATCGACCACCGAGCCGGCGTCGACACCCATGCGGCAGGTGCCGGCTGGATGATGCACAGTGATCGAGGTCTTGCGAATATGCTCATCGATCTCGTCGTCGCTCTGGCATTGTGACCCCGGAAAGAATTCCGATGCGATGAACTGCGTCATCGACGGTTGTGCAGCGAGGTTGCGCGCAACGCGGAAGCCGGCGCGAAGCGACTGCCAGTCACGCGGCGAAGACAGGAAATTCTGGTGGATCAGCGGCGCGGCCAACGGGTCGTTCGACGCCAGTTTGACGCTCCCCCTGCTCTCCGGCTGGACGGCGACGATGCGGGTCGCAAAGCCATCGGCGAAGGGTGCCTTGAATGGCGACAGGTAAGGCCATGCGGCAAGCGGTGCAGCCGTAAAAAGCAGCTGAACATCCGGCAACGGCCGGCTTGCATCGCTTTTCAGAAACGCCACGACCCCGCCGGGCACGTCTCCCGAAAAACCCTTGCCAGTGAGATAGGTCTTGACGAAATCCAGCCCGATACGGTCGGCCCGCATCATCTTCAGGAATGGTCCCGGCTGCTTGCGCCGGTACATCAAAATGACCGAAACATGGTCCTGCAGGTTCTTGCCGACCTGCGGCCGGTCGACTTTCGTCTCGATACCATGCGCGGCGAGCTCGCCGCCATCGCCGATCCCCGACAGCATCAGCAGCTGCGGCGTATTGATGACGCCGCCGGCAAGCAGGACCTCACGCCGCGCCAGCACCTGGTGGGTCGCGCCGCCTCTGGTGTAGGCGATGCCGGTCGCCCGCCCATCCTTCAGCAGGATCCTCGTCGCCATCGCGCCGGTCAGCACCTTGACATTGCTGCGGCGCATGGCGGGACGCAGATAGGCCGACGCCGTCGAGCAGCGGCGACCGTTTGCGATCGTCATCTGCAGGCGGCCAAAGCCTTCCTGCACGGCGCCGTTATAGTCGTCGGTCTGGGGGTATCCGGCATCCCGGCCGGCTGTGGCGAAGGCATCGATCAGTTCGTCCTTGTAGCGGCAGAACTGCGTGTTCAGTGGCCCGCTGCCGCCGCGATAGTCGCTCTCGCCCTTTTCCCAGCGCTCCTGCTTCTTGAAATAGGGCAGCACCTTGTCGAACGACCAATCGGTGAGCCCGCTGGCCGCCCAGCGATCATAGTCGCCACGATTGCCGCGCACATAGGCCATGGCGTTGGTGGAGGAGGAGCCGCCGATGACCTTGCCGCGCGCGCATTCGACCTTGCGTCCGCCGACATTGGCCTCGGGCTCGCAGAAATACATCCAGTCGTGACGGCGCTCGGTCAGGATCTTACCCCAGCCGAGCGGGATGTGGATCATTGGATCGCGATCCCAGTCCCCGGCTTCCAGGAGCAGCACGGAAACATCAGGATCTTCGCTCAGGCGGTTTGCAAGCACGCAGCCGGCTGACCCGGCTCCGACAATGACATAGTCGAATGTTTCTCCAAACGGCATGCACGGTCCTCGGGAGAAGGACGGCCCCGCCGAGATGTGAGCCGTCAAAAGAAACAACTGCGGCACTCAACCATCGCGCAACTGGAGTTGTCAACCACAGGGCGCAGATGTAGATTGGTTGAGTTGGTTGAGTGCCGTGTTCATCGATTCTGTGTCACAATATGATATCAGGACGCTGAGTCGACCGCCGCCGATCAGACAGGAGATTTGGTTTTGAGCGCATTCGAGCCGCAGATCGTATCATCGGATCTCGACGACATCATCGCAGCGGTCCGCCAGTTGCAGCAGGATGGCGGCAAGCTTCCTTCCGAGCGTGACCTAGCCGAACATCTGAACGTAAAGCGCCATCAGCTTCGCAAGGCGCTCGAGTTACTGCGCCAATCAGGTGATTTGAAACCGGCGCGCGCCAGGCGTGCGCCAACCGCCCTGCCCCGATACGGCGAAGAGCTCGTCAGGGTAACCAACCCTATCGAGGTTCTGGAGTTGCGCCTGCTCATGGAGCCGGGCCTCGCCCGGCTGGCATCGCTGCGCGCCTCCTCGTTCGAGACGGCCCGGATCATTGACGCGGCAACCACGCCGGAGAATGCCTCGTCGGGCGCGGTCGATTTCGCTTTTCATTCCGCCATCGTCGCTGCCGCCCGCAACCATCTTGCCGCCGAATTCTATAAGATGCTGCGTCAGGTCGGGGTCGATGCGCGGGTGAAGATCGCACGCACCGCAGCACCCACCTGCCCTAAGCGGATCGCCGAGCGCGACGGCGAACATCGTCTGATCGCCGAAGCGATCTCGAAACGCGACCCCGAAGCTGCCGAAGCGGCCATGCGCGCGCATTTGCTGTCCGTGCAAAGACGAATCACGGAACGGTCGAATGCCGGCGCGTTCGCGGCATGAGCGTTGCGCGTTCTAGCCAGCAAGCCTGCTCGCGGGGCCTTTCAGATTGATGCGTCATTTCGACGTGCTGGTCGTCGGCGCGGGATCCGCTGGCTCGGTGGTGGCTAGCCGGCTAAGCGAGGACAGCTCGTGCCGGGTCGGCTTGATCGAAGCCGGGACCATGCCGTCCGATCCCGATATCGCCGACCCGCTGAAATGGACGATGCTGCAGGGCCGCGCCTATGACTGGGCCTATCGGACGGTGCCGCAACCTTTTACCGCAAACCGCGTCCATGAATGGCCGCGCGGAAAGATCGTCGGCGGTTCGAGCTGCCTGCATGCCATGGCCTATGTGCGTGGCCATCCCGATGATTTCCAACCCTGGGCAGTGGCGGGCGGCGAGCGCTGGTCCTTTTCGGGCTTGTTGCCAGGCTTCGTCCGCAGCGAAGCTTTCACCGCCTTCGACGCGCCGTCGCGCGGCCGCAGCGGACCGCTGGACGTCTATCTGCCGGATGCGGAGGTCAGCCCCGTCGTCCGCGCTTATATGGCCGCTGGACAGGCCATGGGGGTCCCCGTCCTGACCGACCACAACAGCGGCGAGCTCGCCGGCACGAGCCCCAATTCGCTGAACATCCGCGCCGGCAAGCGCCTGAGCGTCGCCGACGCCTATCTGCCGCCGGAGGCCATGACGCGACCGAACCTCGCTCTCCTAACCGACCACGAGGTCGAGCACCTCGTGCTGGAAGGCCAGCGGGCCACGGGTGTGGCTGTCGTGTGCGACGGAGCGAGCATGACGATCTCCGCCGACAGGGTCGTTCTTTGCGCCGGCGCGGTGTCGTCGCCGCTCATCCTCATGCGGTCTGGCATCGGCGACCCGGATACGCTGAAGCGGGCGGGGATACGCTGCCTCGCCGACAGACGCGATGTCGGCCGCAATCTGCAGGATCATCTGCTGGCCCTTGGAAATGTCTACAGCACGAAAAGACCGCTGCCGCCGTCGCGCCTGCAGCACTCGGAATCGCTGATGTACCTGCACGGCAGCGATCCGACCCGTTCGACGGGAGGCCCCGATATTGTGCTCGCCTGCGTCGTTGCTCCATCAGCCGCGGGTGGCTTGAATGCACCATCCTATGGCTCGGCTTTCACCATTCTATGCGGCGTCACCCATCCGACCAGTCGTGGACACATCGCACCGGGCGGGCCGGGCCGAAACGATGCACCGATCATCGACCCGCATTATCTCGAAACCGAGCATGACCGGGCGGTTTTCCGGACGGCGCTGAAGGCGGCGCGAATGATTGGTCATCATGCAGCGCTGGACGAGTGGCGCGACGTGGAAGTTCTGCCTGGATCACCGGTGCAGTCGGACGACGACCTTGACGCTTTCATCGCCAGCGCCGCCTCCACACATCATCATCCTGCCGGTACCTGCCGGATGGGCGGGGATGCCGACGCCGTCGTCGACCCGGATTTGCGGCTCAACGGCTTCGACAACATCTTCATCCTCGACGCGTCGGTGATGCCGACGATCCCGAGCGGACCGATCAATGCCGCCATAGTCGCCATCGCGGAGACCTGGGCGTCAGCTCCACCTCGCGCATGACCCCGAAAATCGGATCGTATCGAGCGCAACTCGGGCAAATCGAGATCGGCCGGGCGTGGCCCGAACCGGATCGATGCCGGACGGCCTATTCCGCCCAGAGTTCGCGGCGCAGTTCGCGCCAGCTTTCTTCGTCCGGTGCGACAAGAAGGCCACCTCCGACATGCGAAGGCAGATAGGCGCTGCCGTCGAAACGCGCCGCGTAACCACCTGCCTCGGCATGGATCAGCACACCGGCCAGGTGATCCCACGGCATCAACTTGTTGTAGACAACGAAGTGGGCGTGGCCGCTCGCCAGCAGGCGGTATTCGTGAGCCGCGCAGCGATAGCCGAATTGCGACAAGGATTTCGTCTGGTTGCGCGCCAGCCGTGACCGGTCCGGCTCAGGCATATATTGCCAGGACACCGCGCCGGTCATTTGCGAGATCGGCGCAGGCTCGGCGACATGCACCTTCTCCAGAGTGCCATGCGCATGCCGTATGTGGCTGCCAGCACCCTTGGCGCCGATCAGCCAGTCCTTGCCGACGGGATCGTGAATGATGCCGCCGACGGTCTCGCCCTTCACGACGACGCCAAGCATAACGCCGAACAGCGGCACGCCCGAGGCGAAATTGAAGGTGCCGTCGACTGGATCGATGACGAAGGCAAGATCGGCTTCGCCGAGGCCCTGGAGCAGCGCCGGGTCGTCGGAGCAGGCTTCCTCGCCGACGATCATCGCCTGGGGGTAGCGCTCACGCAGCCTGACGGTGATGAGCCGCTCAGCATTCACGTCGGCCTCCGTCACCAGGTCGGCTGCCGAGGTCTTCTGGCGGACCTCGCCCTCATCCAGCCGTCGAAAGCGCGGCATGATCTCGGCAATGGCGGCGTCGGACAGAAGCTTGGCAAGCCAGTCGATCGCGGTATCGTCAAATGTCATCGGGAACGTCTTGCCGTGTAAGGGTTTCGTTGAGGGCGGCGAAATCGAAGAGTTTGCGATCGAGCAGATGCGAAGGCCGCACATTGGTCATGGCGTGGATCATCGTGTCCTTGCGGCCGGGCATGCGCTTTTCCAAGTCGTCGAGCATCGCCTTCATCGCAATGCGCTGTAAGCCGTCCTGGCTGCCGCACAGATCGCACGGGATGATCGGGAATTTCATGGCGCCGGCGAATTTTTCGAGATCGGCCTCGGCGCAATAGGCGAGCGGCCGCAGCACCATGACGTCGCCGTCGTCGTTGAGCAGTTTTGGCGGCATGGCGGCGAGGCGCCCGCCATGGAACAGATTCATGAAAAAGGTTTCGAGAATGTCCTCGCGGTGGTGGCCGAGCACCAAAGCCGAGCAGCCCTCCTCCCGCGCGATGCGGTAGAGATGGCCGCGCCTGAGCCGCGAGCACAGCGAACAATAGGTGCTGCCCTGGGGAAGCTTGTCGGTCACCACCGAATAGGTGTCCTGATATTCGATGCGGTGCGGAATGGCGTATGTGTTGAGATAATCGGGCAGAATGTGTTTCGGAAAATTCGGCTGGCCCTGGTCGAGATTGCAAGCCAACAGGTCGACCGGCAGCAGCCCGCGCCATTTGAGGTCGAGCAGCAAAGCGAGCAGGCCGTAGGAATCCTTGCCGCCGGACAAGGCGACGAGCCAGCGATCGCCTGATTTCACCATCGAAAAATCATCGATCGCCTGACGGGCGAGGCGCAGCAGCCGCTTGCGCAGCTTGTTGAACTCGACGGAGGACGGCACATCGGCAAACAGCGGATGAAAGCCGCCTGCGGCATCGGCGATCGGTCCGAGTGTTCTGGCGTCTGGCAGCATGTTCATGGCGCGTCGGCCCCAAAGTCCTTGTTGCTGCCCGGATTAACGCATCGGCCCGAAAACCGAAATCGATTTTCGAAAAGCATGATGCGCAAATAGAACGAACCAGAGCGTACTTTGTGCGTCCAAGCTAATGCACATCGCTCTAGCATGGCTGACAAAGAAAAGCTGGGCGGACCAAAACCGGACAAAGAAAAGGCCGCCTCGATGGGCGGCCTTCGATGCTGTCGCAGACGGCGCGTTCGATCAGCGCGAATAGAATTCGACGACCAGGTTCGGTTCCATCTGCACGGCGAAAGGAACATCCGATAGGCCGGGGATGCGACCGAAGGTCGCTGTCATCTTGTTGTGGTCGACCTCGATGTAGTCAGGCACGTCGCGCTCGGCCAAGCCCACTGATTCCAGGACGATCACCAGCTGCTTCGACTTTTCGCGCACTTCGATGACGTCGCCCGGCTTGCAGCGGTATGAGCCGATGTTGACGCGCTTGCCGTTGACATTAATGTGGCCGTGATTGACGAACTGGCGAGCGGCAAAAATGGTCGGCACGAACTTGGCGCGGTAGACGACCGCGTCGAGACGCGACTCGAGCAGGCCGATCAGGTTCTCCGAGGTGTCGCCCTTGCGGCGATCCGCCTCTTCATAGACCTTGCGGAACTGCTTTTCCGAAACGTCGCCGTAGTGACCCTTCAGCTTCTGCTTGGCACGAAGCTGCAGGCCGAAATCGGAAAGCTTGCCCTTGCGGCGCTGGCCGTGCTGGCCGGGACCGTATTCTCGCTTGTTGACCGGGGATTTCGGGCGGCCCCAGATGTTTTCGCCGAGACGGCGGTCGATCTTGTATTTCGCGGATTCGCGCTTGCTCATCGCATTCCCTTTCAAAACAACACACCCGGAACCTCATGGTCCGGGTGAAGGAAACGCGCCCTCCTCTGGCCCCCGTTTTCGAGACCTGACAGGGTTTTCCCACGCAACGCGGCGGAAAACCCACGGGACACGTCATTTTACACAAGACCTGGGAAAATAGAGCGCTTCCCAAACGTCTTGCGCACATAAAGAAACCACCGGGCGTTGCGGCCCGGTGTTGGTGGGCTGATTAAACGGAGATTTAACCGGTGTCAAGCTTGCGGCTGGCGGATAACCGACCAGCTGTGCGCTGTGTGCTGGACCGCGGCCATCCAACTGCGGAACCGGACCCGCCCTCCGTGCGGGTGCGGATGAGCGGCTAGTGCTTTGATTTCTTCTCGGGCAGGTCTTTACGCTTGGTCTCCGCGAATTCCTCGAGCTGCTTTTCGCTCATCGATTTGTACATTCCCTTCGAAGCGCCTTTGAGCTCACTCTTTTTGGTCTCGCCACGCTTGGCGGACAATGCCGCTCCTGCGGCTTTCTGCTGGGCTTTTGAAGTGGCTGGCATGATCGTTTCTCCCGTCTTCCAATGAGGGAAAAACGCACCGGTCCGGGTGATGTTCCCAGGTATCAGGAAATCGCCAGCCCAAACCCCTGCATCAGGCGGCGAGTCGGGAAATCAACCCGCTTCGACGTGAAGACAGCAAGGTCGGCGCCTTCCGGCAACGCCTCGCCGCGATTCCTGGCCTCGGTGCCCGCGAGCAGCGAGAGCGCCCGCCGTGCGATCGCCTCGGCGGGATCGAGCCAATCGACCGGCCAAGGTGCCGTTTTGCGCATGCGGTTGGCCAGAAACGGATAATGGGTGCAGGCAAGCACGACGATATCGGTCCGCAGCTCATCGTGTTCGACGAAGCACGGCGCGATCTCGGTTCGCACCGCTTCTTCATCGACAAAGCCATCTCGCATATAAACCTCGGCCAGCCCCGCCAGATTATCGCTGCCAACCAGGCGGACGTGGCATTTTTGCGCCCATTTGCCGATCAGGTCGCGCGTATACTGGCGTTTGACGGTGCCGGGCGTCGCCAGCACCGAAACCAACCCGGAGCGAGTGCGTTCCGCCGCCGGCTTGATCGCCGGCACCGTGCCGACGAAAGGGTGGCCGGGAAATCTCTCACGCAACGCATCGATGACCAGCGTCGAAGCGGTATTGCAGGCGATGACCGAGATGGCCGGCGAAAAACGGTCGAGCAGCTTGCCGAACAGCTCCAGTATATGCGCCCTCAGTGCCGGTTCCTCCCAAGCGCCATAAGGGAAAGCCGCATCGTCGGCGACATAGACGAAGCGGCGGTCGGGCATCAGCACGCGCGCTTCGCGCAAAACCGTCAGGCCGCCGATGCCGGAATCGAACATCAGGATCGGGCGGGCGCCTGAGGGGTCGGTCATTGTCATTTGAGTCGCGAGGGAAGGCTCGGATTACGAGAGAAGGCTGGGATTGCGAGAGAGGCTGGGGACCACGTCAGGAAGATGGTCACATTGGAAGGTCCATCATCCTAAAATGATGGACCACACCAAATAACATTCGGTTACTCGTGGTTAAGCCTGATCTTTGTCTGTCGCCTTCGCGGCGCGTGCGGCCGCCGCCGGAAGCCGCCTTGGATCATCGCCCGGCGATCCGTCGCCGCGCGGCATGGCCGGCGAAAACCTGTCCAGCGATGATATTATGCCGCGCAGCACCTTGAGTTCCGGCTCGGCGAAGCCGGCGCGCGTCAGCACCGCGCGCAGATTGTCGACCATCTTCGGCTTCTTCGGCGCCGGGCGGAAATAGCCGCGCGCTTCGAGCGCGCCTTCCAGATACGCGAACAGGCCGTGCAATTGTTCCTTAGTCGCCGGCATCATGTCGGGGCTGGAAAAATTGGTTTTCGTCTCATCTTCCAGGCCGGACTTCATCCATTCATAGGACATCAGCAGGGCCGCCTGGGCGATATTGAGCGAGGAGAAGGCGGGATCGACCGGGAAGGTGACGATCTCGTCGGCCAAGCCAACCTCGTCGTTGTAGAGCCCGAACCGCTCGCGGCCGAACAGGATGCCGGTGCGCTGTCCGGCTTGCTGGCGCGCCCTTAGCGCCCTGCCCGCCTCGACCGGTCCGCGCACCGGCTTGAAATTATCGCGTGCGCGCGCCGTGGTGGCGAAGACGAAATTCAGGTCGGCGACCGCCGAGGCCAAATCGTCAAATACCCTAGCGGCATCTATCACATGGTCGGCCCGGCTCGCGGCAGCGCGCGCCTTTGCGCTCGGCCAGCCGTCGCGCGGATTGACGAGGCGCAGCTCGGACAGACCGAAATTCGCCATGGCGCGCGCGACCATGCCGATATTCTCGCCGAGCTGCGGCTCGACCAGGATGATCGCCGGGCCTGCGGCAGGAGGGATGTCGTTGCTGGCTTGCATGGCTGTCAATGAACTGCTGTTTGCGGCATTTCAGCGTCCCCTGCCATATCCGGCCGCGAAAATGAAGCTTTCACAAAGAGTGGCCGATGGCGATGGTGAAGCACGCCCGCGCGGATCGCCGTTTGCGCGGCCAAAAATGCTTTGATATACGGGCCCATCCCGGCCGAAAGCCATGCGGGCAAGGCCGTTCCGATCCCAACAATGAGGCATTCTTTCCATGGCGAAGATCAAGGTGGCGAACCCGGTCGTCGAACTCGACGGCGACGAGATGACCCGCATCATCTGGCAGTTCATCAAGGACAAGCTGATCCACCCCTATCTCGATCTGAAGCTTGAATATTACGACCTCGGCGTCGAGCACCGCGACGCCACCAACGACCAGGTGACCATCGAGGCGGCCAATGCCATCAAGAAACACGGCGTCGGCGTGAAATGCGCGACGATCACGCCCGACGAGCAGCGCGTCGAAGAATTCAAGCTGAAGAAGATGTGGAAGTCGCCGAACGGCACGATCCGCAACATCCTCGGCGGCACCATCTTTCGCGAGCCGATCATCATGAAGAACGTGCCGCGGCTGGTGCCCGGCTGGACCAAGCCGATCATCGTCGGCCGTCATGCTTTCGGCGACCAGTACCGCGCCACCGACTTCCGCTTTCCCGGCAAGGGCAAGCTGACGATCAAGTTCGTCGGCGAGGACGGCAAGGTGATCGAGCATGACGTGTTCGATGCGCCGGCCGCCGGCGTCGCCATGGCAATGTACAACCTCGACGAGTCGATCCGCGAATTCGCCCGCGCCTCGCTGAATTACGGCCTGCTGCGCCATTATCCGGTCTACCTCTCGACCAAGAACACCATCCTCAAGGCCTATGACGGTCGGTTCAAGGACATTTTCCAGGAAGTCTACGAGGCTGAGTTCGAAGCCGAATTCAAGGCGAAAAAGATCTGGTACGAGCACCGGCTGATCGACGACATGGTCGCCTCCAGCCTGAAATGGTCGGGCGGCTATGTCTGGGCCTGCAAGAACTATGATGGCGACGTGCAGTCGGACACTGTGGCGCAAGGCTTCGGTTCGCTCGGCCTGATGACATCGGTGCTGATGACGCCGGATGGCAAGACGGTGGAGGCGGAGGCCGCACATGGCACCGTCACCCGTCACTATCGCCAGCATCAGAAGGGCGAGGAAACCTCGACCAATTCGATCGCGTCGATCTTCGCCTGGACACGCGGCCTCGCCCATCGCGCCAAGCTCGACGACAATGCCGAGTTGAAGCGTTTTGCCGAGACGCTGGAAAGGGTCTGCATCCAGACCGTCGAGGCCGGCTTCATGACCAAGGATCTGTCGCTGCTGATCGGTCCCGACCAGCCATGGCTTTCGACCACCGGCTTCCTCGACAAGATCGACGAGAACCTGCAGAAGGCGATGGCCTGACGCATGACCCTGAAAACCGGAATCATTTTCGGACAGGATCATGCGCAAAATCAAAGTGCTACAGCGTCCTTTGCGCGTATGAAAAGACGCGCGGCGCTGTAGTGAGCATCATGAGCAAACCGGTCGTCTACGGGGCGGACTATAGCGTCTACGTGCGCATCGTCCGCCTCGTGCTCGCGGAAAAAGGCATCGACTACGAACTTGTGCCGGTCGACATCTTTGCGGCGGACGGCACTTCGGGCTGGTATTTCGACCATCACCCGTTCGGCCGCATCCCTGCCTTCGAGCATGACGGGTTCCGCCTATACGAGACCAGCGCGATTGCCCGTTATGTCGACGGGGCCTTTGATGGCCCGGCGTTGCAACCGGTCGAAGTTCGGCCTCGCGCAACCATGAACCAGATCATCGGCCTGCTCGACGCCTATGCCTATCGGGCCATGGTCTGGGATGTCGCTGTCGAGCGGCTGGAGAAGACGGCGCCTGACGAGGCTTTGATCGCGGCCGGACTTCGGCAGGCGAGAACGACACTACGGGCGCTCTCATCGCTGAAAGCCGAGGGGCCATGGCTGTTGGGCGAGCAACTGACGCTCGCCGACCTGCATGCCGCGCCAATCATCGGCTATTTCGTCAAGGTCGCCGAAGGGCGGAAGCTGCTGGCCGAGTTTCCCGATATTCGGGCATGGTGGGACCGCATCGCTCAGCGTCCAAGCTTTTCCGGAACTAAAAAGGCAGGGTGAGGCGAATGGCAGCTGCTCATTCGGGAAGGTAGATTTCCGCCTTCATGAAGGTCTTCGCACGACCTGCGATCAGCACGCGATCTCCAGCCAGGTCACACAGCAAATGCCCGCCGCGCTGCGAACATTGGAATGCCGACAGATGCGTCTTGCCGAGTTTTTCAGACCAGTAAGGCACCAGTGTTGCATGAGTTGACCCAGTCACCGGATCCTCGGGAATGCCCGCTCCGGGCACGAAATAACGCGAGACGAAATCATGGGCTCGCCCAGGCGCGGTAATGACCAGGCCAAGAGGATGAAGGGTTCCGATCCTAAGCAGATCGGGAACGAATGACCGTACGGATGCCTCGTCGACAAGCTCGACAAACAGATTTTCGAAATTGCGGAAGCTCGAAACGGACCCCAGAGGAAATATCTCTTGCAGTGCCTGCATTAACTTCCCGCCGAGCGGCTGCGGCGGAAAACACGGCAGCTCGAGCTGGTAGGCACCTTCCCGTTGGGAAACCCGTAGCTCACCCACCCGCGTGGCAAAGGCCATGTCACCAGGCACATTGTGTTCCGCGGCCAACACATGGGCGGTCGCAAGAGTTGCATGGCCACAGAAGTCGGCTTCATGAACCGGCGTGAACCAGCGCAAATCCCAACTCTCGCCATTCGGCCGCGCAAACGCGGTTTCAGCAAGGTTGTTCTCGTTTGCGATAGCCTGAATCACATCGTCCGATAACCAGTCCTCCAAAATGAGAACGGCAGCAGGGTTGCCCTGGAAAGCCCGTTCGGCAAACGCGTCGACTTGATACATCGTCAACGTGGTCACATTATCCCCGCCGCCATTTCGGCCCGCCCTACTGGTACATGTTCACGCCGCTTCCAGCGCCGCTTTCACTGCAGCGATCGCGTTCTCGGCCTTCGAGGCATCCGGGCCGCCGGCCTGGGCCATATCGGGTCGACCGCCGCCGCCCTGCCCGCCCAATGCCGCGGATGCCACGCGGACCAGATCGACGGCGCTGAAGCGGCCGGTCAGGTCGTCGGTGACGCCGACCACGACGCTCGCCTTGTTGTCCTCGCCGGCGCCAACGAAGACGACGACGCCGGAGCCGAGCGACTTCTTGCCGGCATCGGCCAACGGCTTCAAATCCTTTGGCGCGACGCCCGATACCGCCTTGCCGAGAAAACCGACACCGGCAATGGTTTCGTTTTCCGCAGGCACGCCGGCTGGCGAGCGGTCGCCCAGCGCCAGCTTCTTGCGCGCCTCGGTCAGGTCCTTCTCAAGCTTCTTGCGCTCGTCAAGCAGCGCCTCGACGCGGGCCGGCACGTCGGCCGGCGAAATCTTCAGCGTGGCAGCGACCGCCTTCAGCCGCCTGTCCTGTTCGTCGAGATGCTTTCTGGCCGCCTCTCCGGTCAGCGCCTCGATGCGGCGTACGCCAGCGGCGACAGCGCCCTCCGACACCAGCCGGACCAGGCCGATATCGCCGGTGGCGCCGACATGGGTGCCGCCGCAGAGCTCGACCGAATAGGGCTTGCCGGCCTTGTCACCGGCAACCCCGGTGCCCATCGACACGACGCGGACCTCGTCGCCATATTTTTCGCCGAACAGCGCCATGGCGCCCTCGGCAATCGCGTCATCGACGCTCATCAGCCTCGTCGTCACCGGGCCGTTCTGCACGACGATCTCGTTGGCCATCGCCTCGACGCGTTCCAGTTCCTCGGCCGAAATCGGCTTGGGATGGGAAAAGTCGAAGCGCAGCCGTTCCGGCGCGACCAGCGAGCCCTTTTGCGCGACATGGGTGCCGAGCACCTCGCGCAGCGCCTCGTGGACAAGGTGGGTCGCCGAATGGTTTGAGCGTAGTCGCGTGCGCCTGATATGGTCGACCTTCAACTCGACCGCTTCACCCGTCTTGACGGTGCCCTTGGTGACCTTGCCGAAATGCACGAACAGGCCGTCGCCCTTCTTCTGCGTGTCGGTGACGTCGATAGCAAAACCTTCGCCCGAAATCACGCCGGTGTCGCCCATCTGGCCGCCGGACTCGCCATAGAACGGCGTCTGGTTGACGACTACGCCGACGGTTTCGCCGACAACGGCGCTCTCCACCGCGGCGCCATCCCTGACTAGCGCCTGAACGATGCCTTCTGCTTGCTCGGTGTCGTAGCCTAGAAACTCGGTCGCGCCCGCCTTCTCGCGCACCGCGAACCAGACGGTTTCGGTGGCCGCGTCGCCGGAGCCGGCCCAGCTCTTCCGCGCTTCGGCCTTCTGCCGCTCCATCGCCGCGTTAAATCCCTCAAGATCGACCGAAACCCCGCGCGGGCGCAGTGCGTCCTGAGTGAGGTCGAGCGGGAAGCCATAGGTGTCGTAGAGCTTGAACGCTGTCTCGCCGTCAAGCCGGTCGCCGCTGCCGAGCGTCTCGGTCGCGTCGGCAAGCAGGCCGAGGCCGCGCGCCAGCGTCTTTCGGAAGCGCGTTTCCTCGAGCTTCAGCGTCTCTGATATCAGCGGCTGGCCGCGCACCAGTTCGGGATAGGCCTGGCCCATCTCGCGCACCAGCGCCGGCACCAGTCGCCACATCAGCGGATCACGGGCGCCCAAAAGCTGCGCATGGCGCATGGCGCGGCGCATGATGCGACGCAGCACGTAGCCGCGGCCTTCGTTCGACGGCAGCACGCCGTCGGCGATGAGGAAGCTCGATGCGCGCAGGTGATCGGCAATGACGCGGTGGCTCGCCCGGTTCTTGCCTTCCGCCTTGACGCCGGTCGCCTCTTCCGAGGCACGGATCAGCGCCTTGAACAGGTCGATGTCGTAATTGTCGTGCTCACCCTGCAGGACGGCTGCGATGCGCTCCAACCCCATGCCGGTGTCGATGGACGGGCGCGGCAGTTCGATCCGCTCCGCCTTCGTCACCTGCTCGAACTGCATGAAGACGAGGTTCCAGATCTCGATGAAACGGTCGCCGTCCTCATCCGCGCTGCCGGGCGGGCCGCCCGGAATGTCGGCGCCATGGTCGTAGAAGATTTCCGAGCACGGGCCGCAGGGACCGGTATCGCCCATCGCCCAGAAATTGTCGCTGGTGGCGATCCGGATGATCCTGTCCTCCGGCAGCCCGGCGATCTTCTTCCAGAAGCCCGCAGCCGCGTCGTCGGTATGGTAGACGGTCACCAGAAGCCGGTCCTTGGCGATGCCGAACTCGCGGGTGATCAGGTTCCAGGCAAGCTCGATGGCGCGCTCCTTGAAATAATCGCCGAAGGAGAAATTGCCGAGCATCTCGAAGAAGGTGTGGTGACGGGCAGTGTAGCCGACATTGTCGAGATCGTTGTGCTTGCCGCCGGCGCGCACGCATTTCTGCGAGGTGGTGGCGCGCGAATAGGGACGGCTTTCCAACCCGGTGAAGACGTTCTTGAACTGCACCATGCCGGCGTTGGTGAACATCAGCGTCGGGTCGTTGCGCGGCACCAGCGGGCTCGATGCGACGACCTCGTGACCCTCTTTGCGGAAATAGTCGAGAAATGCCGACCTGATCTCGTTGACGCCACTCATGAATACTGCCTTTTCGAGAGAACCGCCGATTGCCGGCGGAAAACAGACATGGCCTTTTAGCGGTCGCACCGCACCCTGTCCAGAAACACGGAATTGCTCCAAACCGTAGCCCTTGCCGGCTGTTCTGAATGACCAGAGCTACCGGCAAAAACGCAAACCGCCGGCCCAAGGCCGGCGGCATAAACACATCGATACACCAACTCAATTCGGGATACGCGAACTCAAACGGGTAACTTTGACTGGCAGCCTGTATCCTACATCGCGCCCGCTTCGTCCTCGAAACCATCGTCTCCGCCTTCGGAACCGCCATTTTCGAGGAATTTCTCGGCGATCAGCCCGGCATTCTGCCTCAGCGCCAGCTCGATCTCGCGTGCCGTGTCGGGATTGTCGCGCAGGAACAGTTTTGCGTTCTCGCGGCCCTGGCCGAGACGCTGCGAATTATAGGAGAACCAGGCGCCCGACTTCTCGACCACGCCGGCCTTGACGCCGAGGTCGACCAGCTCGCCGGTCTTGGACACGCCCTCGCCATACATGATGTCGAACTCGACCACCTTGAAGGGCGGCGCCAGCTTGTTCTTGACCACCTTGACGCGGGTCTGGTTGCCGACGACCTCGTCGCGGTCCTTGACCGAGCCGATGCGGCGAATGTCGAGGCGCACCGAAGCATAGAATTTCAGCGCGTTGCCGCCGGTCGTGGTCTCGGGCGAACCGAACATCACGCCGATCTTCATGCGGATCTGGTTGATGAAGATGACCATGGTGTTGGAGCGCGAGATCGAGGCGGTCAGCTTGCGCAGCGCCTGGCTCATCAGGCGGGCCTGCAGGCCGGGCAGTGAATCGCCCATTTCGCCCTCGATTTCGGCGCGCGGCGTCAGCGCCGCGACCGAATCGACCACCAGCACGTCGATGGCGCCGGAACGCACCAGCGTGTCGCAGATCTCCAGCGCCTGTTCGCCGGTATCGGGCTGCGAAATCAGCAGATTTTCGAGGTCGACGCCGAGCTTGCGCGCATAGACCGGATCGAGCGCGTGCTCGGCATCGACAAAGGCGCAGATGCCGCCCTTCTTCTGGGCTTCGGCCACCGTGTGCAGCGCCAGCGTCGTCTTGCCCGAGCTTTCCGGCCCATAGATCTCGACGATGCGGCCGCGCGGCAGGCCGCCGACGCCAAGCGCGATGTCGAGGCCAAGCGAACCGGTCGGCACCGTTTCGATCTCGACGACCTGCTCGTTTGCGCCGAGCCGCATGATCGAGCCCTTGCCGAAGGCACGCTCGATTTGCGACAGCGCCGCATCCAGAGCCTTTGATTTATCCACTGCTTTGTCCTCTACAAGCCGCAAAGAATTCTGAGCCATGATACATCACCCCTTGGTCGTCAATGAAGGCCGGACAATCCGTAATCCTTATTAATTTGTACCTTTTTTGTTCTCGTCTGGCAAGGGGAGACAAACGTTTGAAAAACAAACAATATCCGGATTTGTTCTTTTTTTGTTTCGTGTTTTCACTCCAGGATGCATCCCGCTTCACCCGCAGGATCGTGCTGGCATCTTTCGAATCGCGCCTCCGGTTGCCGGGTTCCGCCGGACACCCTAGTCTTTGCCCGGCAACAGCAAAGGTCTCCTCCCAGGCATGATGAAGTCGCCGACAATCCTGGCCGTAGGCGGCGCCTATATAGATCGGCGCGGCCAGGTTTCGGGCGCCTTTGTGCCGGCGGCGTCGAATCCCGGCACGATGCGCGAGGCCGTCGGCGGCGCCGTCTTCAATGCTCTGCGCGGCGCCGTGCGGCGCGGCGTCTCCGGCTCGCTGCTTTCGGTGCGCGGCGGCGATGTTCTGGCCGACACGGTCTCGCGCGCCATCGCTGCGGCCGGCATTGCCGATCTATCCGTGGTGTTCCTCGATCGCACGACGCCGAGCAACACGACGATAATCCACGGCGACGGCGCGCTGATCGTCGGCCTTTCCGACATGGCGCTCTACGACCTGGCGCTTCCCAAGCAGATCCGCCGTGCCAAGGTGCGTGAGGCGATCAGCACCGCCGATGCGGTCCTGTGCGACGCCAACCTGCCGTCGACGGCGCTGGAGCGGCTGGTGGCGCTTGCCGCCGGCAAGCCGGTCTTCGCCCTCGCCGTCTCACCAGACAAGGCGGTGCGGTTCGCGCCGGTGCTTGGCAGCCTGGCGATGGTCTTCATGGACCGGCGCGAGGCCATCGCACTCGCCGATGTCGGTATCGACACGGCGGAGCGTGATATCATCGACCGCCTGAGGCGCGCCGGCCTCAAATATGGCGTGGTGAGGTCGGATGACGGTCCGGTGCTGGGTTTCGACGAGGCCGGCGCCTTCTCGATCCCGCCGCCAAGAAAAGTCACTGGCGTCGCCGCGGATGCGCTGGCGGGCGCAACGGTCGCCGCCCTGCTGCGCGGCCTGACGCTGCGCGCGGCGCTGCGTGACGGCGTTGCCGCGGCAATGCTTGCGATCGAAAGTGCCGAACTTGTGCCGGTCTTTACGGCAGCAGACTTTGCCGACGCGCTGGCCCTTGTGCCCGAGCCGCAGAAAATTGGCATGAGTTGATGACCAGTGGAGAGGCCGCCTATTTGCCGGCACGCAGCCCCGCCTCATAGGCCCGGCGCGCCCAGACCGCCATCTCGTCCGGATCGTCGAAGGCGCTGTCGGGAATGCTCCAATACGGCATGGACACGAGCTTGCCGTGCCGCGAGCCGGTGTAGGTCCATTGCCGGCAGCCGGCCGCTTCGAATTCGGGCGCGCTTTCCGAGTCGGCCTTCAGCATCAATTCGCCACGGATGACGATGGCGACGATGACGCCGTCGAAGTAGATGCCCTTGCCGCCGAACATCTTGCGAATGCTGACTGGGCCGAGGCCTTCGAAAAGTTCGGCAATGCGTTCATTGTCCATGCCGCGATCATGTCACCCCGGATTTCCCCTTGTCATCGCCGCAACCAAAACCATGCTGACA
The DNA here is from genome assembly GCF_002284535.1 of Mesorhizobium wenxiniae. Taxonomy (GTDB): domain Bacteria; phylum Pseudomonadota; class Alphaproteobacteria; order Rhizobiales; family Rhizobiaceae; genus Mesorhizobium; species Mesorhizobium wenxiniae. The sequence continues at coordinate 186,581 of NZ_NPKH01000039.1, forward strand.
AGTTGAGAGCCAAATTCTTCGGAGTCCCTCATCATGCCGCTTTTGCTCAAAGGGTCCTGCCGGTGCGATGCCGTCCGCTTCGAGGTGGAAAGCCACACGCCGGTGCCGTTCATGCTTTGCTACTGCTCGATCTGCCGCAAGCAGCAGGGCGGCGGCGGCTTTGCCATCAATCTCGGTGCCGATTTCGATACGCTGAAAATCAAGGGCAAGCGCAACCTTGGCGTCTATCAAGCCGAGATCGAAGACGACGAGCATCCACAATGCGAGATCTCGTCAGGCGAGCGGAATTTCTGCAGGAAATGCGGATCGGCACTCTGGCTCTACGATCCGACGTGGCCGGAGCTGGTCCACCCATTTGCATCGGCGATCGACACAGACCTGCCGAAACCGCCTGAAAAGGTGCACCTCATGCTGAAATACAAAGCGAACTGGGTCGAGCCCGAGATCGGCGAGGGCGACAGGGTCTTCGATATCTATCCGGAAGAATCGATCGCCGGATGGCACAAACGAACGGGAATGTGGGTGGATTAGGTCCTTCCCGTTTACGGAGAGAAGATGCTCTGCCCCTCATCTGGCCCTTCGGGCCACCTTCTCCCCGTAAACGGGGACAAGGGAAGATCAGGCCGAAGCGCGCGCCTCGGCCAGTGCCTTCAGATCGGCCGGTTTCAACTCGACCGATTCGCCGCAGCCGCAGGCCGAGCTCTGGTTCGGGTTGCGGAAGGTGAAGCCGGTGCGCAGCGTCGTCTGCTCGAAATCCATCTCGGTGCCGAACAGGAAAAGTGCGGCCTCGGGGGCGACGTAAACATGGGCGCCGTCGCGCTCGACATGATCGTCCTTGGCATTCGGCTCGGTCACCAGGTCGACCGTATATTCCATGCCGGCGCAGCCGCCCTTCTTGATGCCAAGGCGAATGCCGTACGCACTCTCACGGGTCGCGACGATCTCGCGCACCCGGTCGGCGGCCTTTTCGGTCATCGTGATGACGGCAAAGCGTCCCATCTTGTCTTTCTCCATTGCGCGCAGGTTCAAGGCCTGCCGAATGATTCCTCACCTAAAATGGTGAAATTCTCTGCCTGGCGCAAGTGCACCAATCTTTGTCATATCCGGTGCTAGTACCAACCCACCGCGACCTGTGCCTCTTCCGACATGCGGTCGGGTGACCAGGGCGGATCGAAGGTCATGGTGACCTCGACGCCTGAAAGGCCCTCCACGGCGCCGACGGCATTTTCCACCCAGCCCGGCATTTCGCCGGCCACCGGACAGCCAGGCGCGGTCAGCGTCATGTCGATCTTGACCGAGCGGTCGTCCTCGATGTCGATCTTGTAGATCAGGCCAAGCTCGTAGATGTCGGCCGGGATTTCCGGGTCGTAGACCGTCTTCAGCGCCGAGACGATGTCGTCGGTCAGCCGCGCCAGTTCGTCGGCGGGAATGGCCGAGGCGGAAACCAGACCGTTGGCAGTCGTTTCCGAAGTGGTCTCAGCGGTGCGACCTGCATCATCCATGATAGTCATCCGAAGAATTTTCGCGCTTTTTCGAGCGCATCGGCCAAAGCGTCGACTTCGGCCCTGGTATTATACATGCCGAACGATGCCCTGCATGTGGAAGTTACGCCGAAGCGTTTCAACAGCGGCTGGGCGCAATGGGTGCCGGCGCGGACAGCAATACCCTGCCGGTCGATCACCATCGATACGTCATGCGCATGAATACCCTGCAGTTCGAAGGAGATGATGGCGCCCTTATCAGGCGCATCGCCGAAGATGCGCAGCGAATTGATGGCGCGCAGCCGCTCATGCGCATAGTCCTTCAAATCCGCCTCATGGGCGGCGATGCGCTCGCGACCGATCTTTTCCATGTATTCCAGCGCAGCGCCCAGCCCGATCGCCTGCACGATCGGCGGCGTGCCAGCCTCGAAACGGTGCGGCGGATCGTTGTAGGTGACGATGTCTTGCGTCACCTCCTCGATCATTTCGCCGCCGCCCATGAACGGGCGCATGCGCTCCAGCATGTCCTTCTTGCCATAGAGCACGCCGATGCCCGAAGGACCGTAGACCTTGTGGCCGGTGAAGACGAAGAAATCGCAATCGAGATCCTCGACGTCGATCGGCATATGCACGGCGCTCTGGCTGCCGTCGACCAGCACCGGAATGCCGCGTGCGTGCGCGATGCGGACGATCTCCTTGATCGGCGTCACCGTGCCCAGTGCATTCGACATGTGCGTGATGGCGACCAGTTTTGTGCGATCAGTCAGCCGCTTCTCGAACTCCTCGATGTGGAAGACGCCGAGATCGTCGACCGGCACCCAGACCAGGTTGGCGCCCTGCCGCTCGCGGATGAAATGCCACGGCACGATATTGGAATGGTGCTCCATGATCGAAAGCACGATCTCGTCGCCCTCGCCGATATTCGGCATGCCGAAGCCGTAGGCGACGGTGTTGATCGCCGCGGTGGTGTTCGAGGTGAAGACGATGTTGTCGGTGCTTGGCGCGTTGAGAAACCTCTGCACTATCTTCCGCGCGTTCTCATAGGCGTCGGTGGCGGCATTCGACAGGAAATGCAGCCCGCGATGAACGTTGGCATATTCCTGGGAATAAGCGTGCTGGATGGTGTCGAGCACGACCTGCGGCTTCTGCGCCGAGGCGCCGTTGTCGAGATAGACCAACGGCTTGCCGTAGACTTCCCGCGACAGGATCGGGAAGTCGCGGCGGATCGCCTCGACGTCGTAGGGGATGTTTTCGACTTTCTGGTCCATCACAACTTCATCGCCTCATTCCGTCCAACACCCTCGTCCGTCTCGGCGCTACGCGCCGATCCACCTTCTCCCACAAGGGGAGAAGGGAAGGCGCTAGCCGTGCGCCACGAACCAGCCGTCGAGCCTTGCCTCCAGCGCCTCGACAATCGCCTCGTCGTCCAGCTCCTCAATCACCTCGGCAACGAAGGCCTTGACCAGAAGGCCGCGCGCGGTCTTCTCGTCGATGCCGCGGGCCATCAGGTAGAACAGATGGCTATGGTCGATCTCGGTGACGGTCGCGCCATGGCCGCAGACGACATCGTCGGCGAAGATTTCGAGCTCAGGCTTGGTCGAGAACTCGCCGTCATCCGACAGAAGCAGCGTGTTGCAGGCCATCTTGGCGTTGGTCTTCTGCGCATATTGGTGGACGTTGATGCGCCCCTGGAAGATGCCGCGCGCCTTGCCGGTAACCACATTGCGGATTACTTCCGTCGAAGCCGTGTGCGGCACGGCATGGTCGAGCACCATGGTCACGTCCGTATGAGTGTCACCGGCAAGCAGGTTGATGCCGCGCAGCGTGAAATCGGCGCCTTCGCCTGTCGTCTTGACCACGATCTCCTGGCGCACCAGCTTGCCGCCGGCATTCATCACGAACAGCGTCAGCTTCGCATTCTTGCCGAGATGCGCCTTGAACTGGGCAAGATGCGTGGCCGTATCCGGCTGCTCCTGCACGATCAGCCACGTCACGTCGGCGCCCTCGCCAAGCAGAAGCTGGCTGACCGAGCTGACGAGTGCGGCGCCCTCGCCCGCCTGGCGCTCGACGATAACAGCCTTGGCGCCGGCGCCGACGCGGACGCCCAAGCGCACATGCGTCTGGCCGCCGGCCTGCAGGTTCTGCAGTTCGATCGGCTTGTCCAGTTCGGTGCCGTCGGAGATGTCGACAAAATAGCCGTCTGCAACGAAAGCGGTGTTCAGAGCGCCGATTGCATCGTCGGTGCCATACGGATCGAGCCCAGGTGCTGCGCTGCCGTCGGTCAGCTTCTCCGACAGGCGCTGCACCGCAACGCCATCAACCGTCGGCAGCTTCGTGCTCGAGACGCCGTTCAGGACTGGCAGAACGGCAGAGCCTTCAACGATCGGTGCGATCGCCTTGGCGGCAGCCGCGGGATCGAAGTCCGGCACCGAAGCCAGCAGGCGACGCAGGTCGGTGTAGTGCCAGGATTCGATGCGCCGCGTCGGCAGGCCGCTCTTGATCGCCTCGATGGCGTCGTCGCGCTTCAGCATCACCGTGCCGTCGCCGGGCAGCAGCGAGAGCCGGTCGCTGAAGGCGTCGATCAGCGCCGTTTCGGCTGGCGTTCGCTGGGGTGTCGTATGTATATTCATCAGTTTCGCCTTGCCTAGCTTTGTCTCGCCTTCTGGCATCTCACGCGGCTTGGCCGATCACGCCGGCATAGCCATTGGCCTCGAGATCGAGCGCCAGCGACTTGTCGCCCGATTTGATCACCTGGCCCCTGTAGAGCACGTGCACAGTATCCGGCTCGATGTGTTGGAGCAGGCGCTGGTAGTGGGTGATGATGACGATGGCGCGGTCGGGCGAGCGCAGCGCGTTGACGCCGTCCGAGACGATCTTCAGCGCATCGATGTCGAGACCTGAGTCTGTCTCGTCGAGCACGCACAGGTTCGGCTCCAGGAGTTTCATCTGCAAGATCTCGGCGCGCTTCTTCTCGCCGCCGGAAAAGCCGACATTGAGCGGCCGCTTCAGCATCGCCATGTCCATGTTGAGCGAGGCGGCGGCGTCCTTCACCCGCTTCAGGAATTCGGGGATCTTCAGCGGTTCCTCGCCGCGCGCCTTGCGCTGCTCGTTCATCGCCACCTTCAAAAATTCCATTGTCGCGACGCCCGGTATTTCCATCGGATACTGAAAGGCGAGAAAGATGCCTGATGTTGCGCGCTCGGCCGGATCCATTTCGAGGATCGACTGGCCGTTGTAGAGGATATCGCCTTCGGTGACCTCATAATCCTCGCGCCCGGCGAGGATGTAGGACAGCGTCGACTTTCCCGAGCCGTTCGGTCCCATGATCGCGGCGACCTCGCCGGCCTTCACCGTCAGGTTGAGGCCGCGGATAATCTCGGTGCCGTCGTCGACAATGCGGGCATGCAGGTTCTTGATCTCAAGCATCATTTTCTACTTTCGTGTTCTTGTTGTTTCTCGACGCTCGGTCCCTGACGGGATCTCCCTAAAAGCGCGCCCGCAAGATCGCCAGTAACGAACATCCAGCCAAAAATCCCAACCGCGCCTAGGCCCGCGATCGAACCACCAATATTCTTTACCGAACTCAAGCCAAACATTGCGCCTATCAGAGCCACCACGGCACCTCCAATAGCGAGCGTCAACGAGCGCATCAGAACGACTATCAAGCTCTCGATACGCTCGAAGAATTTCCAAGAGCGCCGTTCCATCTAATCAACCCACGCTGCCTTCCAGCGAGATCCCAATCAGCTTCTGCGCCTCGACGGCGAACTCCATCGGCAGCTGCTGGATGACGTCCTTGACGAAGCCGTTGACTATCAGCGCGATCGCCTCTTCTTCCGGGATGCCGCGCTGCATGACGTAGAATTTCTGGTCTTCGGAAATTTTCGACGTCGTCGCCTCATGCTCGAACTTCGCCGTCGCGTTCTTGGCTTCCATGTAGGGCACGGTGTGCGCGCCGCACTGATCACCGATCAGCAGCGAGTCACAGTTGGTGAAGTTGCGGGCGTTGGTCGCCTTGCGGTGCGCCGAAACCTGTCCGCGATAGGTGTTCTGCGAAAGGCCGGCGGCGATGCCCTTGGAGATGATGCGGCTCGACGTGTTCTTGCCGAGATGAATCATCTTGGTGCCGCTATCGACCTGCTGGTAGCCGTTTGACACGGCGATCGAATAGAACTCGCCGCTGGAATCGTCGCCGCGCAGGATGCAGCTCGGATATTTCCAGGTGATGGCCGAGCCGGTCTCGACCTGCGTCCACGATATCTTCGAACGATGGCCACGGCAGTCGCCGCGTTTGGTGACGAAATTGTAGATGCCGCCCTTGCCCTCGGCGTCGCCGGGGTACCAGTTCTGCACCGTCGAATATTTGATCTCGGCATCGTCGAGCGCGATCAATTCGACCACGGCGGCGTGAAGCTGGTTCTCGTCGCGCTGCGGCGCCGTGCAGCCTTCGAGATAGGAGACGTAAGCCCCCTCCTCGGCGATGATCAGCGTACGCTCGAACTGGCCGGTATTCTTCTCGTTCATGCGGAAATAGGTCGACAGTTCCATCGGGCAGCGCACGCCCTTGGGCACGAAGACGAAGGAGCCGTCTGTGAACACCGCCGAATTCAGTGTCGCGTAGAAATTGTCGGAGGTCGGCACGACCGAACCGAGATATTTCTTCACCAGTTCCGGGTGCTCGCGGATCGCTTCCGAGATCGAACAGAAAATGACGCCGGCCTGCGCCAGCTCCTTCTTGAAGGTGGTGACGACGGACACCGAATCGAACACCGCGTCGACGGCGACGCGGCCCGACTTGTAGACATTGTCGCTGGGTTCCTCGAGTTCCGACGCGTCGGTCTTCTGCACGCCGGCGAGGATTTCCTGTTCCTTCAGCGGAATGCCGAGCTTTTCGTAGACCCTCAAGAGCTCGGGATCGACGTCGCTCAGCGATGTCGGTCCCGGCGTGCTCTTGGGCGCCGCATAGTAGTAGAGGTCCTGGAAATCGATCTTCGGATAATGGACGCGCGCCCACTTCGGCTCGTCCAGCGTCACCCAGCGCCGATAGGCTTCCAGACGCCATTCCAGCATCCAGGACGGCTCGTCCTTCTTCGCCGAAATGAAGCGGATAATGTCTTCGCTCAGGCCCTTTGGGGCCTTGTCCATCGCGATTTCGGTCTGGAATCCGTATTTATACTGATCGACGTCGATCTTTCGGACCCGATCGATCGTGTCCTGCACAGCAGGCATATGCGTTCTCCATCCACGCCGGGGTCAAGGCCCGACAGTTTTCAAACTATGGCACCGCGAAACGAGTGCCCATGGGCAACCAAGGCGGCGTAAGTTCCATATAGTGCATCCCTGCCGGAAATTCACCCGGCCACCATGAAACGCACGGCTCTACCAGGCCCGAAGGCCTGCATCATTCTGCCGCACTCAGGCAGCTTTTTCCCTGCCCGCCGCTTCCTTACCGGCTTGCCGCGAGGCGATACCTGACAGTGCCTTGCGGAACAACTCGACATCCTCGGCACTCGTTGCGTGGCCGATGGACACGCGCAAAGCGCCAAGGCTATCACTGTACCCCATGGCTTTCAGGACATGGCTCGGGCCGACCTTGCCCGACGAACAGGCGGAACCGGCCGACAGCGCCACGCCGGCGAGGTCGAAGGCGATCTGCGCCGTCTCGGCCTTGGTGCCCGCAATAGCGAAGAATGTCGTATTGGCAAGCCTCGGCGCGCCGGTTCCGAAGATTTCCGCATCTGGCACCAGCGTTTTCACGATGGCCTCGATCTCGTCGCGGCGGCGACCGACCGCATCGATGCTCTTCAATCCGATCAGGGCTTCCAGCGCCGCCGCGCCAAAACCGGCGATCGCGGCTAGGTTTTCGGTGCCGCCACGGTGGCCCTTTTCCTGGCCACCGCCGGCGATCAAGGGTCTTGGCATCATCAGGTCCGAGGCGGCGATGATGGCGCCAGCGCCCTTGGGACCGCCGATCTTGTGCGAAGACAGAATCAGGTAGTCGGCGTAACCCGCTGACAAATCGAGCGGAATGCGGCCGGCGGCCTGCACGGCGTCGATGATCAGAATGCCGCCCGCCGCCTTGACGATTTCGGCGATGCGCTCGACCGGCTGGATGATGCCGGTCTCGTTATTGGCAGCGTGGATCGCCACCAGCGGCAGGCCGTCTGCCTTGTCATGACGGCCAAGTGCCGCCGCCAACGCGTCCAGCCTGACAATGCCGTCGGTGTCGACGTCGATGCGTGTCACCTGGGCTGCCGGAAAGCGCCCGCCATTCAGCACACAAGGATGATCGGCTTCGCAGACATAGAGCCGGCTCATGCGGATAGTGCCGCGCCCCATCTGCCAATCCGGCGTCAGCAGCGTCGAGGCGGCTTCCGTCGCACCGGAGGTGAACACGACATGCTCGGCGCTGGCGTTGACCAGCGTCGCCACATCGCGCCTTGCATTCTCGATCAGCCGCCGTGCGGCGCGACCCTCGGCATGGACCGATGCCGGGTTGGCGGCAGTATCGAGCGCGGCAATCATTGCCGTGCGCGCCGCGGCAAGCAGCGGCGCACTGGCATTGTAGTCGAGATAGGCGCGTCTTCCGGCCATTTTCGTTTCGATCGGTCCCTTCAAGAGCCATTCCGCGAGGATAGCGCGTTATTTCCTTGAAATTGCAAGGCAAGCCGTCCTATTTACGCGACTTGCGGCGCGGATGGCCGAACCACGATGTTTTGGCCACCCAGTTTTGAACAATTCTAAACTAGCTTCTAGAAAGACGCTCGCCCTGCGTCAAGGCCTGGGAAGACTGGGGGCCAGAGGAAAAGTTGTTCCGGGCGCCGCGCATTCATATGCCATGTGGAGTATTTTATGCCTGAGGTCATTTTCACCGGTCCGGCCGGCCGCCTGGAGGGTCGCTACCAGCCTTCCAAGGAAAAGAGCGCGCCGATTGCCATCATCCTGCACCCGCACCCCCAGTTCGGCGGCACGATGAACAACAAGATCGTCTATGACCTCTTCTACATGTTCCAGAAGCGGGATTTCACCACGCTTCGCTTTAATTTCCGCGGCATCGGCCGCAGCCAGGGCGAATTCGACCACGGCACCGGCGAATTGTCGGATGCGGCCGCGGCACTTGATTGGGTGCAGTCGCTGCATCCTGATTCCAAGAGCTGCTGGGTCGCCGGCTATTCGTTTGGCGCCTGGATCGGCATGCAGCTTCTGATGCGCCGGCCGGAGATCGAAGGCTTCATCTCGATCGCGCCGCAGCCCAACACCTATGATTTCTCGTTCCTGGCCCCCTGCCCGTCGTCCGGCCTCATCATCCATGGCGACGCCGACAAGGTCGCGCCGCCAAAGGATGTGCAGGGGTTGGTCGACAAATTGCACACGCAAAAGGGCATCACCATCACCCAGAAGACCTTGCCCGGGGCCAACCATTTCTTCTCCAACGACGCGGACCTCCTGCTCCAGGAATGCGCGGACTATCTCGATCGCCGGCTGGCCGGCGAGTTATCCGACCCGCGGCCGAAACGGTTGAGATAACAGCGATGTACCAGCCCCCGCATTTCCAGGAAACGCGGCAGGACGTGCTGCACGGGCTGATCCGGGCGCATCCGCTTGGCCTGCTGATTTCAAATGGAGCCGAGGGGCCGGTCGCGAACGCGATCCCGTTCCTGCTCGACGCCCCCTCCCTGCGCAACGCAGAGGCGCCGCCGAACGGCAGGCTGCGCGCCCATCTGGCGAGAGCCAATCCGCAATGGCGCCTGCTGGCCGACAACCCGGCATCGCCTGTGCTGGTCGTCTTCCAGGGCACCGAGGCCTATGTGACGCCGTCCTGGTACGAGACCAAGCGCGAGACCGGGAAGGTCGTGCCGACCTGGAACTACGCCATTGTCCAGGTGCGCGGTGCAGTTAGAGTGATCGAGGACCAGGATTGGCTGGCCCGACAGATTTCCGATCTGACGGTAGCACAGGAAGCCGCTCGCAAAGCACCTTGGGCGGTGACCGACGCACCAGCCAGCTTCATCCAGTCGCAGATCAAGGGCATTGTCGGGCTGGAAATCGAGATCACGGACATGCAAGGCAAGTGGAAGGTCAGCCAGAACCGGCCAATAGCCGACCGTAGCGGTGTCGCCGAGGGGCTCGAGAGCGAGGGCTCGAACTCGCCCGACATGGTCCGGCTTGTACGATCCTACGGCGGACTGGACGACAGGTAGCACCGACCTTGTGCAAGGTCGCAGCCCGGAACTCCCAGGGATTTGCTGCGGCCAGGAAGGCATCGGTGTCGACCTTGCCGGCTTGCGCCACGTCGCGCTGACAGGCAGGTCGCTCAATCGACCTTCGTCATCGCCGCCTTGCGCTCGTTGGCGATCAGCCACAGGTTGCGGATGTAGATGAACAGTCCCAGGGCCTGGCCGGCGATGAACACCGGATCCTGCCGCTGGATGGCGTAGATCAGCAGCAGGCTGCCGCCGAACAGCGAAAAGAACCAGAAAGCGATCGGCACGACGCTGCGCTTGGCTTTTTCCGATGCGACCCACTGCACGACGAAGCGCATGCTGAAAAAGAACTGGGCGACAAAGCCGAGCAGAATCCACGTATCGAACTGCTTGACGAAGACGTCGTGAAGCCAGGTCGCCAGTTCCTGAAGCACGTTAGCCATGCCGGATTTCCACTGTTTTTGGCATTCTGCGGCGCCGGCGGCGCAGCCACCAAACACCGGCGAGATCAAGTACCCCTTGCAGGCCGCGATCGAAAATTCCGTAATTAGACTTGCCGTGGCGGCGAGAGCGGTCGACGACGTCGCAATGCACGACGCGATACCCCTCCTGGATGACGAAGGCCGGAACAAAGCGGTGCGTGCCGTCGAAGAACGGTAATTTCCTAAGGATATCGGTATGGATCGCCTTCAGGCCGCAGCCCGTGTCGCGGGTCTCGTCATGCAGGACGGCCTTTCTCAGCCAGTTGGCGAAACGGGACGCCAGTTGCTTGATCTTGCTGTCGCGACGCTTCAGGCGCTGCCCTTGCGCAACACCGAAACCGGGACCGGCCTGCCGCAGCGCATCGACCAGCACCGGAATATATTTGGGATCGTTCTGGCCGTCGCCGTCAATCATGGCGACGATATCGCCGCGGGCCGCCCACGCGCCCGAACGCACAGAGAGAGACTGGCCGGCGGATTTCTCATGCCGGAGGTGGCGAAGCGGAAACGGGCGAAGCACTGCCTGGGCGGCAAGCACCGAGGTGGTCTCATCGGTCGAACCATCATTGACGACGATCACCTCGAAGTCGCGCCCGACCATTGCCGCCCCGATCTCGTCAAGCAGAAGCGGCAGGTTCGCCGCCTCGTTCCGGCAGGGAATGACGATGGATATCTCCGGCATTTCGGGTCGGGCTCTGTCATAGGATATGGCATCCGATTCGATGCCGTGCGGTGCCGTCCAGCGGGTCGTGTGTGGCAAGAATCCGCTGGCGCGGCGCCTCATTACGCCAGCCCAAACGATGAAGCAAGGATTCAGCCGGAAGGCGAGCTTGCGCCGTTTCACGACCCCGTGATTGCGTTCGCACCGAACCGGTCATGTAAAACGCGACCGGACGCAAAACCGGATTCCCCTTTTGCTGACCGCGCTTGGATGCTAAACGCCCCGCGTTCACGCATACCACGCCCGATCCGCTTCGGTTGGGCGCTTTCGGGAAAGAAAAAAATGTCCGCCTTAAAATCCGATTTCCTGCGCATTATGAGCGAGCGCGGTTTCATCCACCAGATTTCGGATGATGCCGGCCTCGACCAGCTTTTCGCCAAGGAAACGGTGACCGCCTACGTCGGTTACGACGCCACGGCGACCAGCCTGCATATCGGCAATCTGATTTCCGCGACCATGCTCTACTGGCTGCAGGAAACCGGCCATCGGCCGATCGCGCTGATGGGCGGCGGCACCTCGATGATCGGCGACCCTTCCTTCCGCGACGATCAGCGCAAGCTTTTGACGCCTGAGGCCATCGCGACCAACATCGATGGTATCAAGCGTATCTTCGGCCGCATTCTGCGTTTCGGGGACGGTGCGGGCGACGCGATCATGGTCAACAATGCGGACTGGCTGATGAAGCTCAACTATGTCGAATTCCTGCGCGATGTCGGCCGGCATTTTTCGGTCAACCGCATGCTGACCTTCGACAGCGTCAAGCTGAGGCTCGAGCGCGAACAATCGCTGTCGTTCCTCGAATTCAACTATATGATCCTGCAGGGCTACGATTTCGTCGAGCTCAGCCGGCGATATGGCTGCCGTCTGCAGATGGGCGGATCGGACCAGTGGGGCAACATCATCAACGGCGTCGATCTCGGGCACCGCATGGGTACGCCGCAGCTTTATGCCCTGACCACACCGCTGCTGACGACGTCGTCAGGCGCCAAGATGGGCAAATCGGCCAAAGGCGCGGTCTGGCTGAACGGCGATCTCTATTCGCCCTATGATTTCTGGCAGTACTGGCGCAACTCCGAGGACGCCGACGTCGCGCGCTTCCTCAAGATTTTCACCCGCCTGCCGCTCACCGAGATCGCGCGGCTCGCCGCGCTTGGCGGCTCGGAGATCAACGAGGCCAAGAAGGTCCTGGCCACGGAAACGACGGCCATCGTGCACGGCCGCGAGGCAGCCGAAGAAGCCGAGGAAACCGCGCGCAAGACGTTTGAAGAAGGCGCGCTGGCCGAAACGCTGCCGACCGTGGAGGTCGGCAAGGCCGATCTGCAAAGCGGAGTCGGCATATTGTCGCTGTTCGTCACCGCCGGGCTTGCCGCGTCCAACGGCGAGGCGCGGCGACATATCCAGGGCGGCGCCGTGCGGCTGAACGACCAATCAGTGTCCGACGATCGCCGGTTGGTCACACTTCAGGATCTCGGCCCGGAGCAAGTCGTAAAACTGTCGCTCGGCAAGAAAAAACACGTTCTGGTGCGGCCGGTCTGACCAGCCGGCCGCCTCACCGGTACTCGAAGATCGACCTGAATATTCCGGGCGCGATCACCGACAGCGGGTTGACGTCCAGTTTCGGCTTGTTGGCATCGCCCCTGAGCCGGTAGGTCACGCCGATCAGGCCGCGATCGCGGCCATTGCCGAGCAGCGCGCCGAAGAGCGGCAGTTCGCCGAAGATGCGGTTGAGGCCATAGACCGGCATGAACGTGCCGGTCATGTCCATGTTATTGTTCTGGTCATAGAGCGTGCCCTGGAAAGTGGTGCCGATACGCGGGCCGCGCAGCACGCCATTGGCCAGCTTGAGATAACCGGCGCCCTTTTCGATCTCGGAAAAGCCGCGCTCGAACTTCACTCTCGACGTGTCGATGTTGGCTTTGACAGCTTCGTTGAGGCTGCGGCTGTCGCCCGCCGGCGTCGTCGATACGAGCGAGGCGAGTTTCGGCTCGTTGACCACGAAGAAGTTGTGCGAGTCGACCTGGCCCCTCATCGGCCCATCGCTTGCCCCGGTGAGCGCCAGCGTGATCGAACCGCCCTCCATATGCCCGTAGATGTTGAGGAACCGCAGGATGGCGCCGGCATCGGCCGACGTCACGTTGAGGGCGCGCCTGCCGGCGCCGGTCGTATTGCTGATGCTTATGGCAGCACCCGAACTTGCCGTGGCGCTCACCTTGAGCCCGTTCACCCTGGAGCCGGCGGCGCTGTAGTCGAGCTTCAGGTTCGACAGTCTCTCGTTGTGGAAGCCGGTCAGGGAATTGACATCGGCACTCACCGAAATCGCGTCGGACCCCGTGGCCTTGGTGGCGGTGTCGACATCGGACGTGAATTGCTTGATCAGCGAGCGCGCGTCCAGCGCGTTGCCGCTGATGTCGACCGCGTAGCCCTTGCCCGATCGTTTCACTGACACGGCAACGTTGTCTCCCCGGTTCAACGTGACCTTGCTGAACCGCGCCGAGGACAGGGCGCCGTTGACCAGCACCACGCCGCCGTCGATTGAAAAAGTCTTTCCATCCAGGTCGAAGTCGGACAGCGTCGTGGTGTCGTCGGACTTGGCCATGGCAAATGTGACATTGGCTGGAATGCCGGGTCCCTTGCTCCAGCCTGCCCAGGGAATATCCAGCCTGGCATTGGTCAGATCCGCCGAAACAGTCTGGTCGCCCGTGCCGCTCTTGTCGATCGCAACCTTGATGGTTCCGGAAAGCAGCGGCGACAGGCCAGGCATGGCGGCTGCACGCATCTTGTCGTCGAGCACCAGCGCCACTTTCCGGCTGCGTGGCGGTCCGCCATCCCTGAGCGGCTCGATCAGGTCGAGTTCGGCTGGAATGCCGTTGAGCAGCGCCTTGGCTGATATCACGGCCTTCTCGGGTTCGACCGTGATCGAACCATCGGCGTCCGTCACCGTCTGGTCTTCGAACGGCCTGCCCAGCGACAGGTCTTTGTAATCGAGCGTCACCAGCCAATCGAGTTTCGAGCTGTCGACGCCGGACTGCAGCGGAATGTCCGCCTTGACGTGGCCGGTCACCGTGCCGGACAGTTCGTCCGGCAGCAGGCCGACATGGCGCATGGCATTGATCGGCTCGTAGGAGGCGAGTTCGGCGATTGCCGACGCCTCCCCGGCGACGTCGATATCGAGCGCGCCGATCACCGGCGGGCGGTTCGCCGCTTTGATCTTCAACGTACCGTTGCTTGCCGCCACCGTGCGGCCGCTGGCCATATAAACGTTGCCCGAGGACAAAGCGACGTCAACGTCATTGCCGTAGAATTCGACAACACCGACGGCATCGCGTATCGGCGGAATGTGACCGGCCGTATCGAAGCGCGATCCTTCGATCTGGAAACGGCCGAACACTTCATCTGATGAAAGCGGTATCCCGTTGCCCAGGCGCCCGGGCACGACCTGGAACTGCAGGCTCGCGTCGACGACGCGGCCGCCGAACAGGTTCTTCAGCACCCAAAGGCGAGCATTTCGCGCGGAAAACCAGGGCCACAACTGCTTGACATGCGAGACCGGCATGTCGTGGACATTGAAGGCAACAGATATGCCAGGCACCTTTCCCCTAGCGAACTCGACCGAAGCCGTGCCCAGCGCCTCGCTGGCGGCGCCGGACCTGATCCCGATCTGCTCGGCCACGAGCTTGCGGCTCCTGGTCTGGTAGACGCCGGCGACGCGGGCGATGAAATCGAGCGCGGGTTCGGACGATTCCGAAGGCGACAGCGTCGAGCCGTCGCTGGTCAGGTCGTAGCGGTAGGATGGCTCCTCGCCCGCTGTCCCTGTCGCAGGCTTCGGTCCGATCGAACCGGCGAAATTGAAAATCGAGCGACCGGTTTTCAACAGCAGCTTATCGACCTGGATCTTGTTCGAACCGGCGACAAGCGTGGCATCGAGATCGATGTCTGCTGGAAGCGAGCCGCGGGAGCCAAAATCTAGCACGGAACCGGCGAACGACAACGAGGCCGCCAGCCGCGACGCATTCTCGCCGGATCCTTCCGATCCCGCCAGCTTCAAGGCAATCGCGCCCAGCGTCCCGCCTGGCGCTGCCGCAGCCCCGTTAACCTCCGCTATCTCGACGCTGGCATCCAAAGCCGTCACGCGCCGCGTCGTCGTATCCCGGGTCGCTGAGGCGGTGATCGTGAGTGCCCTGCCGTCGACCTCCGCGTCGGACGAAAACTCCATGCCGCCCGGCCCCGACTGCCCAACGGTGGCATCTGTGATCCTGACCAGTTTGACCGACCCGGCCTCGGGCAGAACGACGTCGACATTGCGGAGGTCGATCCGGCGCATCGAATCCTCGCGCACCGCATCGAGCGCGTGGTTGACGCTGGCAAAGACCGTGCCGGCCAGTCTTTCCGGGTCGATGAGGCCGTCTTCATTGCGCAGCGCCGCCGTCCAGTCGCCACCCGACGGCAGCGCCGCCATAACGATGCGCGCATCGGAAATCCTGGCGCTGGTAAGCCGCACCTCGCCCGAAAGCAGCGGTATCAGCCTTATGCCGAAGCGGACACGCCCAGCATCGGCCATCGGTTTGCCGTCGGCGGTCTTGAGGCTGACGTCGCTGACCTGTAGCGCGATGAAGCTCGATCCGTCGAGCGTGAGACGGGCCGGTCCGACCGCAACATCGACATCGACGCCGGCCAATTTCTCGATGGCCGTTTCCGCTTCGGCCCGCAGCCGCTCGGCGCCGAAACCGGACATGCCGATCGCATACACAGCGGCGGTGGCCAGCAGCACAAGCACCACAAGGCCGGCAAACAGCCGCGCAAGAATACGAACGCCGCGGCCGATCGACGCCTGGCCGAGCGGCGGTACGCGGCACGCGGACGGGAAGGCACCCAGGTCGGTGATCTCATCACGCCTGAATCTGATCTTCTCGTGCTGCGGCTGCTCCTGATCCACACAATTTTCCGTTGAACGAACTCGACCGTGGACGAATCCCGGTGCGACAATATATCGATGAGGCTTCGCGCGTAACCTTAAACAAGGGCACCGATATGGCGGATCTCGACCTCGGCGACCTTGCGCCGCAGTTCGACCTTCCCCGCGACGGCGGCGGCTCGCTCAGCCTCGCGTCATTGCTGGGGAAGCCGGTCGTGCTTTACTTCTATCCACAAGACGACACCACAGGCTGTACCAATGAGGCGATCGGCTTTTCGCAGTTGAAGCCGGAGTTCGAAAAGCTCGGCGCCGCCGTCATCGGCCTGTCGCCGGACAGCGTCCGAAAACACGACAAATTCAAATCAAAATATGACCTGACCGTCGACCTCGTCGCCGACGAGGAGCGCAAGGTGATCGAAGCCTATCATCTGTGGGTCGAGAAGAAGCTCTATGGCCGCCGTTATATGGGCGTAGAGCGCGCAACGTTCCTGATCGGCAGCGACGGACGGATTGCCAAGATATGGCGGAACGTACGAGTTAAAGGCCATGCCGAGGCGGTGCTGGAGGCCGTCCGCGCGCTCTGATAGCGACGTTGGCTGTGGGCTGAGAGCCCCATGTGAGGCATGAAGCGCTGAGCCTGCGCCTCATGCCCTCATGCCAATCCAGCTGCAACCCATGGGCTGCAAGGAGCTGGGCGCCAGCAACCGACCGTTAACCTTAATGATGTGTAGTCAGGCTTGTCGTTGGTATCGTAATGAAAGCTTGGTCCCGTGAACGTAGCCAGTCAGTCAACGGTCTTCGGCAGGCGCAAGGAGCCCCACACGGTCATTATCGCCCGGGGCAACGAGGTCAGGCATTTCACGATACGTCCATGGGTTGCCGCATTTTGCGGCTCCGCGCTGGCGGCGATGGCCATAGGCTACCTGCTGGCGACCTCCTATCTCGTGCTGCGCGACGACCTGATCGGCGCGACCACGGCACGGCAGGCCCGCATGCAGCAGGCCTATGAGGACCGCATCTCCGCGCTGCGCGCCCAGGTCGACCGGATCACCAGCCGTCAGCTTCTCGACCAGCAGCTCATGGAAACCAAAGTTGGCGAACTGCTGGAACGACAGACCCAGCTCAGCCTGCGCCATGGCCGCCTCGGCCCACTCCTCGAACGCGGCGAGAGCGAAGTCGGAACGCCACCTGCCGCAGGCACTGCTGCGTCCGCAAAGCCGGAAAAACGCGCCGACGTAGCCGACGCCCAGCCGCGGTCCTATTCGGTTGCCAGCGTCGCCGGCGATACCAGGCCGTTCTCCCTGTGGTCGACCCGCTCCGATCCGCTGCCGAGCGATACGGCGGCCGATCGTGCCGACAAGCTGTTCGTATCGATCAGGGAGTCGCTCAAGGCCATAGAGAGCCAGCAGCTCACCCGCATCACCACGCTTGCCGACAACGCCTACAGAAACGCCGATGCAATCTCTCAGGCGCTCGAGGCGGCTGGCCTGCCGGTCGACAGCGATTTCGGCATGAGCGATACCGGCGGTCCGCTGATACCACTCGACAGTTCGATGACGTTCGACAGCAAGGTAAGGGAACTCGACGAGGCGCTGGACGCGCTCGATCGTCTGAAGACGGAGGCGCGACGGCTGCCGCTCGCCAATCCCGCCCCCGGTCGCTCGGTCACCAGCCCGTTCGGCGTGCGCACCGATCCGCTCCTCGGCACCGCCGCGCTGCATTCGGGGATGGATTTCAGGGCGCCGACCGGAATGCCTGCCAAGGTGACGGCGCCCGGCGTCGTCGTCAAGGCCGGCTGGAACGGCGGCTATGGCCGCATGGTCGAGGTCGACCATGGCAATGGCTTTGCGACGCGCTATGGGCATCTCAGCAAAATCAACGTGACCGTCGGCAAGAGACTCAATGCCGGCGACGTCATCGGTAAGACCGGCAGCAGCGGCCGCTCGACCGGCCCGCATCTGCATTACGAGATCCGCCACAATGGCGAAGCCATCGACCCGCTGCGCTTCCTAAGGGTCGGCAAGAAGGTCGCGCAGTATCTCTGAAGCCCGCATCTTCTTCATTAAGACAGATCTGGCCGTTTTCCATCTGATAGCGGCCTCTGCTCCTGCTCCGTGTCGCTGGTGAACCCGGGACCGACGCATCATGCGCGGAAGTCATTTATTATTTTTGAATTCCATTTGACTGAATAAATATTCGGTGCGAACCTCATGTATCCTAGGGACGCAAGACATGGCACTGCGGGGTACCAATCAGGAATTCGGGCGGCCTTACAACAGGCGCATCGTCCTCGAATCCATCCGCCTTCACGGTCCGATCGCCCGCGGCGACATTGCCAGGCGGGTCGGGCTCACCGTCCAAACGGTATCGACCATCGTTCGCGAACTGGAAGAACACGGCTACGTTCTGTCCATGCGCGAAGAGCCGCGGGGACGCGGGCTGCCTCCGGCGACCCTGCGGATCAACCCGGAGGGCGGCTATGCCGTCGGCATCCATGTCACCCCGCTAGGTGTCAATGCGGCGCTGATCAATCTGAGCGGAGACGTGATCGAGAGCACCTACCGTGAGGCCCCCAACGCAACGCCCGACCATGCCTTCGATCTGATCGGCGCGATGGTGCTTGAATTGACCCGACTGCGGCCTGGCGGTCGCGTTCTCGGCATCGGCATGGCGCTGCCCGGCCCTTTCGGCGTGGAGTCGATGAGCTTTATCGGCCCGACGACGATGACCGGCTGGAAGGACGTGGCGCTTCGAGAACGGCTGGAGGCATCGACCGGGCTGCCCGCGTTTTTTGAGACCGACATGGCGGCCGCGGCAATGGGTGAGCGCCTGTATGGCCTCGGGACGGGATATTCCGAATACTACTATCTCTATTTTGGTGTCGGTCTTGGCGGCGTCATGGTTCATGACGGAAGCGCGCTGCGCGGCGCCTGGGGAAATGCCGGCGAAATCGGACACATTCCTGTCGTGCCGGGTGGCGAGCCGTGCCCCTGCGGCAACCGCGGCTGCCTCGAAAGATACCTCTCGCTCGAGGCGCTGCGGCGCCGGAACATCAGCGACGCCGATTGGGTTGATGAAGTCGGGCCGATCTTTCGCAACGCCATCACCATCATCGAGAACCTGTTCGATCCCGAAACCATCATCCTCGGCGGACTGGCGTCCACCGATTTACTTGAACGGCTGGCCGGTTCGGTTGCGAACCTTCCCAACTCGATCTCGGCGCGAAAGGACCGCACGGCGCCGCGTGTCACCGTCGCACGCGGCGGCCAGCATGCGGTGTTGCGCGGTGCCGCAGCGCTTGCCGTCTCAGGGGTGCTTTCGCCGCGCTTCGGCCAGATATTCACCGCCGAGCGCGAACGCGGGCGAGATATCCTGCAAGGCAAGGGGATCGCGGCATGAGTGAACCTCTGCTGGTGCTCGACAACGTCGCCAAGAACTATGGCGCGATCGACGCGCTCAAGGGCATCAGCTTCTCGATCGGCAAGGGCGAGGTGGTGGCGCTTTTGGGTGACAATGGCGCCGGCAAATCGACACTGGTCAAGATCATCGCCGGCGGGCTGGAGCCGACCTCCGGTCGCATGCTGTTCGAGGGCAAGGAATTCCTCGCCAAATCTCCCGCCGAGGCCAAGGCCGCCGGGATCGAGACCGTCTACCAGGACCTCTCGCTTTGCACCAATGTCGACGTGGTGGCCAACTTCTTCATGGGCCGCGAGATCACCAAGAAATTTCTTGGCGTTCCCGTGCTCGACGAACCCGCCATGGAGCAGGTGGTCGAAAAGGCGCTGGCCAGCGCCGGCACGCGCATCCCTTCGCTCAGAACCAATGTCGAGCACCTCTCAGGCGGCCAGCGGCAGGCCATCGAGCTCAACCGGTTCGTGCATTTTGGCGGCAAGCTCGTGCTTCTCGACGAGCCGTTCGCTGCACTCGGTGTCGAGCAGACACGGCGCGGTCTCGACATGATCCGCCAGGTGGCCAGCCAAGGTATCGGCGTCGTCATCATCACCCATATCATGCAACAGGCCTTCCAGGTCGCCGACCGGATCGTGGTGATCCGGCAAGGTGTCGTGGCAGGCGATGTCGCGCGCAACAAAACGAGTCCCGACGCGGTGATCAACATGATCACCGGAGAGACGCTTGCCGGTGCCGGACCGGCAGGCTGAGGGGCAAATGAGGGGTCCGGCGCAAGAGGAGCGAACGACATGAAGAAAATACTTCTTTCCGTCTTCGGTATCCTGGCACTGGCCTTTGCCACGCTCACGCCGGCATTCGCCCAGTCCAAGGGCACCGTCTACTACCTGGTGCCGACATTGCTCGACGAATTCCAGACCGGCTCGGTGAGCGCTCTGGAGATGTTCCTGAAGCAGGTCGGCTACGAGATGAAGACGCTGAACGCCGATAACAAGACCGACGCTCAGCAATCGCAAATGAACGACGTTATCGCGCTCAAGCCATCGGCGATCATTCTTGCCGCCGTCGATTTCAATGCGCTGAAGCCGTCTATCGAGGCCGCCCGCGCCGCCGGTATCCCGGTGGTCGAGTTCGATCGGCAGATCACCTCGACACCGTCCGACTTCACGTCGGTGGCGGGAACGGTCGAGATAGGCCAGATTGCCGCCGATCAGGCCGAGAAGCTCTTGAAGGCGAAGCACGGATCGGTGAAAGGCAAGATCCTCCAGGTGCTCGGCGATCCCGGCGACCCCTACACGCTCGACATCCAGAAGGGTTTCGAGGAGAAGATGAAGGCGTTCCCGGACGTCAAGATCATCTCGGTTCCGGCCATGCAATGGGAAGCCAGCAATGCCGGCACCATCGTTGCCGACCAGATGCTCGCCAACCCGGATATCGACCTGATCTTCAGCCACGCCGCGCATCTCTCGGTCGCTGCCGTCGCCTCGCTCGAGGCCGCGGGCAAGAAACCGGGCGACGTTATGCTAATGAGCTCGAATGGCGCGCCGGTCGGCCTTGACCTGATCCGCAAGGGCTGGCTCAACGTCGAGGTCGAGCAGCCGCTCTACGCTCAGGCCGCCGCCGTCGCCATGTTTATGGACAAGGTCGTCAACAAGCAGGAGATCAAGCCGGGAGAGTACGACGTGCTCGGCCTGAAGTCGACCGTGACCAAGGAAGCCTGGGGGCCGAACATCAAGATCCCCGGCGCTGCGATCACCAAGGAAAATGTCGATAACCCGGCCTTCTGGGGCAATATGAAGCCGCCTTCGGACACGGTGAAGCCGGTCGAATAGCAAAGTCGCCTTGGGCTTCGGGCCACGCTGGCCCGGAGCCCACCACTGCAGCCCGGCGCGTCCGAACGGAGGCGCGAGGAACGCTGCAGCAATTTCAATCCGCGCGGTTCCCGAAAACCGAATTGGTTTCGGATCATGCGCCAGCTGGATCAGCACATGAATCCCCGCACGCGCCACGCCCTCGAGTTCGCCCTCGATAACCTCGTCTGGTTCATGCTGGTCTTCGTGCTGGTGGTCTTCTCCATCTTCATTCCGAACTACTTCCAACTGGGCATCTTCGCCAACATCGTAGAGGCGTCGAGCGTGCTTGGCGTCATGTCGATCGGCCTGGCGCTGGTCATCATCACCGGACATATGGACCTGTCGGTCGAATCCGTGGCGGCGCTCAGTGCCATGGCGGTCGGTATCCTGTTCTGCTCGGCGGGCATCGGCCTTGGCGTTCAATTACAGCCGGAATGGCTGATGGTTCCGGTTTCGCTGCTGCTTGCCCTAGTTGTCGGCGGCATCATAGGCTCCATCAACGGCTATTTGGTCGTGAAGGTGAAGATGAGTGCCTTCATCATCACGCTCGCGTCCTACATCTGGGTGCGCGGCCTTGTGCTGGTCATTTCCGGCGGCCGCTCTGCGCAAGACCTTGCGCCGGCGATCCGCTGGTTCGGCATTCAGCGCCTCCTTGGCCTGCCCCTCACCGCCTGGATCGCCATTTCGTGTTTCGTAGTCTTCTCGCTGATCATGGCCAAGACACCTTTCGGAAGGCATCTCGTCATGATCGGCGGCAACGAGACTGCAACCTTCCGAGCCGGCATCCGCGTCAACCGCAACCTTGTTGTTGCCTTTGTTCTCGCTGGCGCCATCGCCGGCCTTGCCGGCTGGCTGCTGGCGATCCGCACCTCGGGCGCCACCGCCAATCTCGGCGTCGGCCTGCTGTTCAACGCGTTCGCCGCCGTCGTCATCGGCGGTGTCAGCCTGAAGGGCGGCGTCGGCACCCTGCCCGGCGTCTATGCCGGCGTGCTTTTGCTGTCGGCCATCAACACGGCGATCAACCTCATGGGCCTTCCGGCCAACTTCACCCAGGTGATCCACGGCCTGCTCGTGCTTGCCGCCGTGCTGCTCGACGCTTTCAAGCAAACCATTCGCCAAAGACTGGCATGAGAAGGGGGCTGGCATGACCGGGCGTCTCAAAGACAAGGTCGCGCTGATCGTCGGCAGTGCGCACGGCATCGGTAAGGGCATCGCACAGCGCTTTGCCGAAGAGGACGCGAAGCTGGTCCTGGCCGATACCGAGGTCGAGGCCGGGCAAGCGGCCGCGGACGAGTTCGGCGCTGTCTTCATCCGCACCGACATCTCGCAGCTGGCCGATGCGGAGGCCGCCGTTGCGCTGGCGCTCGACCATCACGGCCGTCTCGACATCATGGTCCAGAATGCCGGCATCTATCCCTGGCAGTTGCTGGAGAACACCAGTCCGGAGGACTGGGACCGCGTCATGGCGGTCAATTTGCGCGGCACCTTCAATGCCGCCCGTGCCGCACTCGTTCCGATGAAAGCGCAGCACTTTGGCCGCATGCTGTTCACCTCCTCCATCACCGGCCCACACGTCACCAGCCCTGGTCACGGCCACTATTCGGCGACCAAGGCCGGTATCAACGGCCTGATCCGTTCGGCCGCTCTCGAATTCTCGGGCTATGGCATCACCGTCAACGGCGTCGAGCCCGGCAATATCCTCACCGAAGCAATCCAGCTGCATCGCGGCGCCGCCTATATAAAGAACATGGAGGACTCCATACCGCTCGGCCGCCTCGGCAGCCCGCGCGACGTGGCCAATGCTTTCCTGTTCCTGGCCTCCGACGACGCCAGCTACATCACCGGCACGACTATAATCGTCGACGGCGGGCAGCTGCTGCCCGAAGGCAAGGATTTCCGGCTCCTTCCGCCATGATCCTCGTTTTCGGCACCGGTTTTTTCCTGCACCGGGCGGCAGATCATGCAGCACTTGCCATGGTTCGTCTCAAGAACGGCGGCGCGGGCAAGGATCGTAGCCAAGCAACTTGGCTTCGCGCCGGAAGCTGCAGGCTGAGGCCTCGCCAGACGTGCCGCGGCGCCGAGGAAACAAGGCGTGAGTCGCGTCGATAAAACTCGATTCGCTACCAATACTTTAACATCGGTTTACCCGAAGTTGGTAACAGCAACGACGCTCGTTTTCATAATCAAGCAAAGGACCTACCTTGCCGCAGCATTTCAGCTCTCCTTTCGGCCATCGGAGCGATTGCAACTGGGCGAGATCGCACCGCCACGAACACCTGACGGTCGCCGCGATGGCCGATGGGAAGCCTGGCGTCGCCATGGTCCGGACACGCGGTGGACGGGACTCCGGTGGCGGGAGCCGGGCTTGAGCGTCATTCGCGCCCTGGAAGGTGCCGATCTTCCGGCAGTCGCAGGCATGTTTCAACGCGTGCTGCGCAAAAAGCGGACCGAAGCGCCGGCCTCGCTCATCGAATATATGAGACGGTTTTATCTGGAGGCGCCCGGTTGCGGAGGCGATCTCCGGTCGCTAGTCCATGTCAACGACGCCGGCCACGTCTCCGGGTTTGTCGGCATTCACGCATTGCCGATGCAGTTCAACGGCCGGCAATTACACGCCGCCATTTGCAGCTCGCTCATGGTCGAGGATCATGAGCGCGATCCGATGGCCGGAGCCCGGTTGTTAAAAGCTTACCTGGATGGTCCGCAGGACATCTCTTTCAGCGAGACGGCCAACGACATCTCCGCAAGGTTGTGGACACGGCTGCGTGGCGTGGTCCTGCCGCAATACAGTCTCGACTGGGTACGCGTGATGCGGCCGTCGAGCTTTGTGCTCAGCCTTTCCGCCAGTCGCTTGAAGCTTGCCCGAATGCTCAATCCGTTTGCGCATGCCATCGACCGATTTTATTGCAGGCGAATGAAGTCCAGCGAACGACGCTGGTCCGGTGTGGCGCCGGACGGGGCAGGCCATGGCGCCCTCCGGACGTCGGAAATCGACAGCGGCACATTTGCCAAGCTCGTCGAACCGTTGACCGCCCAGTTCGTCCTGCGCCCGGAGTGGGCGGAAGGCCAGCTCGATCACATCCTGGCCGATGCGGCACAAAAGCCGGATATGGGCGAGCTTGTCTTCGTTTCCGTGACATCGCCAGTCGGCACCAATGTCGGCGCATTCGCCTATCACGCACGGAAAGATGAAATCGGTCGCGTGCTGCAGATCCTCGCCCTTCCCGGCCAGGCGGGTTCGGTGATCGACTGCCTGATCGATCATGCCGCCGAACGCGGCGTCAGCGGCCTGCGGGGACGGATTCAACCCGCACTTCTAGAAGCAATGCTTGGGCGGCGCATAGCTTTCCTAACTGTTGCCTCGACCGTGGTGCATTCACGCGATCCAGAGCTTTTGGATGCCATGAAGAACTCGCAAGCTTTCCTGAACGGGCTTGCGGGTGAGCAGTGGAGCCGGCTGATCGGCGGGCGCTTCACCTGAAGTGCGGTTTAGGACATGGCCCGATTCGAAGCAGGTCAGGTACCGACTTCCTCGACCTCATCAACGAGTTGCGGGCGCAGGTGCAGATAGCGCGTGGCTTTTCGCTTGGCGGTGATATCGGCCCAGACGCGTTCCACTTGTGAGGCGTCTAATCCCGCCGCCTGGCCGACCACTTCGGCCGCCACGCCTTTGTTGAGGCCGAAAAGGCAAATATCCATCCGATCATAGGGAAGCGAGAAGTAGAACTCCTCCTGCGTCTGCGCCAGCGAGTAGGTATCGGTGGTCGGCGGCCGTTTGCGGATTTCCTCTGGAACGCCGAGATAGGCCGCCAGCGCATAGACCTGCGTTTTATAGAGATGTGCGATCGGCTTGACGTCAGCCGCGCCGTCACCGTTCTTGACGAAGAAACCCTGATCGTATTCCAGCCGGTTCGGCGTTCCAAGAACGGCGAAGTTCAAGCGATCGGCATGATAATATTCGATCTGTTTGCGGGTGCGCTGTTTCATGTTGGTGGCGGCGACGACACCGAGATAGACCGGCAGCGGCATTCTTATTTTCGTCTGCTTGCCCTTGGGATCCTGCACCACCAGCGACGAAATATTGTAGCCTTCGCCCTCAAGCGCGTTCGCGATCACGATCTTCGAGGCCCAGCCTTCGCCATATTCCGGGACCAGTTCGCGGATGAAGGCGTCGCGACGCTCATAGCAGCCCATGGCGCGCAGAGCCGGCCCGATATCCTCCACAATGGCCTCGACACCGAAATTGTCGGCGACAAGGCGGCCGAGCCGCAGACTTTCCGGATCGGAATCGTTTTCCGGCATGAACAGACACAATACATTCTGAGGCCCGACGGCTCGCGCGGCCAACGCCACCGAAACGCTTGAATCGATCCCACCCGAAAGACCGAGCGTGAGACCCCGCTTGCGAATACCACGCAACTGCTGGCGCAAAGCGGTGACGATCCTGTCCGTTTCGGCGGCGGGGTCGATCGCCAGGGCCTGCGCCAGAATGGTCTGGGCGTCGTCGCTGGGGCGAACACTCATTGCGCGACCTCCATCATCTCTGCAGCAAGCCGGCGGCTGACCTTGCCCGTATCCGTTTTTGGTAATTCCGAGCGGAACTCGATGACCTTGGGGACCATGAAATCCTCAAGATGACGTGCGCAGTGGCGCATGACATCCTTTTCGCTTAGCTTCGGGTCCGAGCGTATCACGAGTGCGCCGATCGCATGCCCAAGCACCGGATCCGGCACACCGACGACAACGGCCTCCGCGATGCCCGGATGGGCGTGAAGCACGGCCTCCACCTCCTTCGGGGCCACCTTCTCCCCCCGCGTCTTTATGATGTCGTCCTTGCGCCCGACGAAATAGAGAAAGCCATCCTCATCGGTCCTGAACAGATCGCCGGTATAGAGAACCTTCTCCCAAGGGTTTGGGCCAGGCCGCAGGGCCCGTTCGGTTGCTGCTTCGTTGCGCCAGTAACCCTGCATGACGTGCGGTCCGCGAATGACCAGTTCACCCGCTACGCCTGGCGGCACGCGTTGCCCCTGGTCGTCGACGACAAAGGCTTCGGTGTTCGGGATGGCTACGCCGACCGACCCCGGCCGGCGATCGAGCTCCTCGGGCGGCAGGTAGGTGCAGCGCTTGCATTCCGTCAGGCCATACATCGAATAGAGTCTGACACCGGGAAAAAGGAAACGCAGACGTTCTATGTGCGCCTGCGGCAGGGCCGCTGCCGTATTCGAAATATAGCGAAGGCTGGGCAGGAAGCCCGGCGTCAGGTCACGCATCTGCAGGACCATCGCCGCCATAGTTGGCACGAGCGGAAGACCGGTGACGCCCTCCTCGCGGATACGTTCAAAGACTGCTTGAGGAAAAGCGAAGGACTTTTCGAGCACCAGCGTGGCGCCGAGCCTGACGGCCATCAGCAACTGATAGAGGCCATAGTCGAAGGCAAGGGGAAGAACATTCAAAATGATGTCGTCTGGCGAGTTGCGCAGATAGGTGGTGATCGAGTCCGCGGCCGCGTCGCAATTGCGGTGCGTCATCATCACGCCCTTGGGCCGGCCCGTTGAGCCTGAGGTGTAGATGAGCATAGCCAGATCGACGTCGATGCCGCCGTGGTCGATCTCACTGGCTTCGAGCGTCAGGAAGTCCGCTAGGGATGCAGCCCCTGCCGGGCATGGGCCATCGGTACCAGCGGTGGAAGCCACGAAGATGCCGGTCGTGCCGCTCGATCCGCACGCCTCGGCGACCACGGGCATCAGTTTTGCCTGCGTGAGGATCGCGGCAGCGTCGCAATCGGCGATGATGTAGGCGAGCTTTTCAGCCTTGGTGGATGAGTTGATCGGACTGAAAGTCGCTCCTGCCTTGAGAACGGCGAAAATCGAAACCGCGGCCTCCCAGCAATTGTCCATGAAGATCAGGACCCGGTCGTTGCGCCTGACGCCATTCACAAAAAGGGCGGCGGCCAGGCGACTCGCAAGATCGTCCAGTTCTTCGAAGCTCAGCCTTTTGTCTTTGGTGATCAATGCCGTTTTGGCGGGATGGGCAGCGACCTTCGCGGCCAGGAAATGTTCGATCCGCATGGACGCTCCTCGCCGCGGGCACCTACGCTGCCCGCGCCTTTGCTCTCGCACTGATGAAGGATGAGAGACGTTCAATCGAATCCAGATTGGCCGGCACGACGTCGGAATCGACGATCGCTATGCCGAAATCGTCTTCGATGAATGCCACCAATTCCAGCACGGCAGTCGAGTCGATGATGTCGTTCTCGATCAGCGAGTCTGTATCTGCAAGCTGGTATGACGTGTCGCCGAACAGGAAGTTGTCGACGATAAAAGTTCTGACCTTGTCCTTGATTGTAACCATTTTCTTTCCTTCCATTCTCAGGCTGCTCGTGCCGCACCGACCTCTTGGCCGGTGAAATTTCTCTGCCACAGCTGCGTCGACAAAATGCCGACGAAGGCCGCGTTGTCGCGAAACCCAGATACTGGCTGCGTGCGGCATTTCTCATGAAGGTTTGCCACCGCCTTGGCGTTGAATAGTCCGCCGGCAGCGATGCTCGCTTCGCTCAAGCAGTCGCGTACGTAATCCAGTTCTCCGGCTCCAACAAAGGAGCTGGCGTCCGGGGCTCGGTAAGGTTGTTTGGTGCGCTCCCAGATCGGCGTCGGAAGCAGGTGCTTGGCTGCCTTGCGAAGTATGTGCTTTTCCACCAATCCCTTCAGCTTCATCTCCGGCGGTAGTCTTGCCGCGAATGCCACCAAACGAGGATCGAGGAAAGGGAAACGTCCTTCGATTCCATGCGCCATCGCCATGCGATCGCCTTGGCTGGAGAGTATATAACCCGGCAGGAGGAAGCGGGTATCGAGATATTGTCCCTGATGCAGTGGATGCCACAGGGAAAATGCTTGGGGCAGCTGGCTGACCAGGTCCTCAGCCGCGTCATAGCCCTTCAACGTCGCACGCAGGTCGCCGGAAAAGAAAATCTTCGCCGCCGCCGTGGTCTTGAAGCGCGGCCGATGCGAGAACAGCGGATCGTCGAGCGCAGTGTTACCGGCGCCGAAGAACGCAGCCAGGTACTCCACTGACTGCTGCTGCAGACCCGGCAGATAGGGATAAAGCCTGCGGAACAGCTGTGGCCTCATGCGCGATGCCGGCTGCCGCCCGCAGAACCGGCGAACACGCGCTTCCTTGAAGACATCGTAGCCTGCGAAGACCTCGTCGGCGCCCTCGCCAGTCAGCACCACTTTCAGGCCAGCCTGTCGAACGAGGCCGGATAATTTATAGAGGGGGGCCGGGGCCGTGCGGATGATCGGCCGCTCGGCAAAGCGGATGACTTCAGGGAAGACACCGGCGATATCGCCGGCACGGCAGGCAATGGTTCGATGATGGGTGCCAAGTGCTGAAGCCATCTCGGTCTGGAAGGCGCTTTCGTCGTGCTCGGCGCTGTCGAACGTCACGGAAAATGTCTGCAGCTTGCGAGGAGTCATGCCGGCGGCAAGCGCCGAGACAAGGGACGAATCGAGCCCGCCCGAAAGATAAGAACCGACCGGCACGTCCGCGCGCATGCGAAGCCTCACCGCATCGGTCAAAAGGGCCTGCAGCTCCTCGGCCGCATCGCCCTCGTTCGTGACCGTCGACGGCGCATCCCGATGCGGATAGTCGAGGTGCCAATAGCGTTTGACCGTGACTTGCCCCTGTGTCGCGATCATCACGCTTGCCGGCTCCAGCTCATGGATATTGCGGAAAGCCGTGCGGGGAGCGATCGGCGCCCATAGCGTAAATATCTGGTCGAGTGCAATCGGATCGATTTCGGCTGAGACGCCGGGGACCTTCATGAGGGCTTTGATCTCCGATGCGAAGTAAAGCACGCCGTCCTTGTTCGTGTAGAACAGCGGCCGGACACCCATCCGGTCTCGTGCAAGCACCATACGCCGACGCCTGTTATCCCATATCGCGAAGGCGAAATCGCCGTTCAGAAGCGGCAGGCAGTCTTCGCCCATCTCGTCATACAGGTGCAGGATGACCTCTGTGTCGCTCGACGTACGAAAGCGCCGGCCCTTGGCTATCAGCCCTTCGCGCAGTTCCAGGTAGTTGAAAATCTCGCCGTTGAACGCAATGGTCAAGTTGCCCGATACATCGAACATCGGCTGCTGGCCATCACCGATCCCGATCACGGACAGCCGCGCATGCCCGAGCCCAGCGTCGGGTGTTACAAATTTCCCTTGCTCATCCGGCCCGCGATGGGCGATCGCAGCTATCATGCGCGCAAGCAAAGCTTCCGCATCCCGGATCGAACCTAAATAGCCCCCGAATCCGCACATTACCTAAGACTCATATATCAGCGAGGTACGAAACATAACGTCAATAGTTTGCTCAAGCGTTAACCGGATAACCTCGACTACCACATGGTTAACAATAATTAAAAAACAAAGGTACTTTTTTAGATTTATTATCTCGTCCAGACGGAGAAGTATATTTCAACGCTAAACGCAACTGTTGTTCGAGCAACGCGGCGCAGTCGCGTTGCCGCCCGTGGCCGGCTCAGTCGTCCGTCACAGATCGCTTGTTCGCTCGATGGATTTTGCAATCCCGAGCCGCCCCGATCTAGCCCGACAAACGTGCGGAAACCAAAAGCGCTCAGTTTGCCCCGAAGTCAGCGAGCGCCCGTCGATCTGCTCACGTGCAATCTCGGACGCGCTGATATCGAATGGACCGGCGGAGATGTGCGGGGGGGAAACGAGGGGTATTTCCGCCGGCTCAACTGAAACCCGGAGGAGTCATTCAGGGTTCAGTGCTGCCTGATGCCATCCGGCCCTGATCTGTTCCGCGTTTAGAGCCCGCAACAACCCTGAGGTCGTGTTTGGTAGCCGGTCCCCGTGATACCATTCGGCGGCATGGCCTGTGGTCTATCGCGTGTACCGACCGGGCGCGCCGCCCGAACTTCTAGGCATCGTTGACAGATGGCGTGCCA
Organism: Mesorhizobium wenxiniae; assembly: GCF_002284535.1. Taxonomy (GTDB): domain Bacteria; phylum Pseudomonadota; class Alphaproteobacteria; order Rhizobiales; family Rhizobiaceae; genus Mesorhizobium; species Mesorhizobium wenxiniae. Next base: position 216,598 of record NZ_NPKH01000039.1, read on the forward strand.
TTAGGAACGACGCCAAGACGCTGGGCGATCTGCGGCATTACAACCGCGGGTCGCATTTTTCCAAATAGAGCCGCAAACATGTTGGGAGGGCGAATAAAACAACGGATAGTTTCCACTGTGCTGGCCGTTGGCCTGGGCACTTCTTACTCGACTGCGTTCGATTTGGATGCGGTCGAGCGTCTCAGGTCCAAGGCAATATGCGCAGACTGCGACCTATCGGGCGCAAGCATGACGGGGAGCTATCTGCCGGGCGCGATCCTGACCAATGCGAACCTGACGGGCGTCGACCTCAAAGAATCAAACATGAATGGTGCGGACCTTAGCCGTGCGAATTTTTCCGGCGCGGAACTATCTGGCGCCAGCCTAAATTACGCGAACTTGTCTGGCGCGAATCTGTCGAATGCGAACCTGTCGAAGGCGAGCCTTTCTGGCGCAAACCTCTCAAATGCGAGCCTGTCAGGAGCGGTCTTGACTGGCGCAAGCCTAAGGGGCGCGCGCCTTGCGCAAGTGCAGCTGTCGGGCGCAAACCTGGAGGGGGCAAATTTGCATTTGGTGCTAACTTAGATGCGGCGCTGCTTGTGGACGCCAAACTTTGCAACACAACAATGCCGGACGGCCTCATAGATAACAGAGGCTGCTAAGTGTTTAGTCCCGGCATTTGAGGGAGAGCGCCGTTTTGAATTGCCTCCGAGTTCAATGAACCCGGAGGTAACTTCGTCTTCTGGGCGGAACTTATTGATTTTATGGTGGGCGATGACGGGCTCGAACCGCCGACATCTTCGGTGTAAACGAAGCGCTCTACCAACTGAGCTAATCGCCCGCTCCGGGCCGGACCTTTAAGCAGTTAGGACGGGGTTCGCAAGGCCAAATGAGCGCACGATGCCCTTACCGTTGATCGTTTTCGGCAACAAAATTCGGCTTGTCAAAAAACCTTCTCCTGTTTGCTGTTATGCTGTCGCGCTCCGCTTGACACCCGGTGGCTTACGCCTTATCCACCGCCCCAACGACGAACACGGCTGACCGTGCTCGTCTTGCGCGGGTGTAGCTCAGTTGGTTAGAGTGCCGGCCTGTCACGCCGGAGGTCGCGGGTTCGAGCCCCGTCACTCGCGCCATTTTCAATCACTTAGCTGATTGGAAATGAAAAAAAGTCTGAATGCCGGACCGGCAATTCGGATACTGGTGTCGAACTGGCACTCGATAAATCCTAGCGCTCGGTCTGATTATCAGAGACCCGTTCGATTTGGCTCATCACCGCTTGAGGATCGACGTTCTGAGCTAGCTGGGGCAGTTCGTCATCTGCTGGCGTCGGTACCTTCAAACGCTCCGTCAGAGCGGACATCATTTCGATCAGTCGCGTGGTTTCATGCTCGTTGAGCAGGCTGATTTGCAGATTCAGCTCAGCGCGGCGCTCGCTGAGCTCAGCCATTCTGTTCTGGTTGATCAGTACAAAGGTAGACAGGAAGATCGCCTCAACCGAGGCTACCATTGCCAATATCACGAAACTTGGGTCCCAGGGTGGAATAGCCCGGATCGCCCCAAGGTTCAGCGCAACCCAGACGATCAGGATTGCAAGGTGCAGATACACGAATGCCATGCTCCCCGCGAAACGGGAAATGACGCCGGCAATTCGATCTTGAAACGCCCGATGCTGCTCCTGCTCTCGTCGATGGTCAACCAGAGCCTGAATGTTGTTGTGGAGGACCGACTGCATGTCGGCGGATTGTGGCGCGGCCATGGACATCAAGGCCCGACTTGAAGCGCTAGAGGCGCCGGGGTTTTCCCGACAAACTTGCCAACGAGACCAGCCATTTCCGAATTCCTTTCCCGAATTTTCGTCCAGGAACGCGCAAGACTTGCAGTGATTTATTCACCCGTTTCGTCGGCACCTCCGTGGAAGAAGGATCGGATTTCCTCCCTGTCGACGCTGTCATCGCCGTTCTCGTCGACGGCGTTGAATATCTGCCCGATGAAATCCTGAACTTCGGTTTGAGAAAGCGCACCATCGCCGTCGGCGTCCACTATGGCGAACATCATTCGCATCCGTGCGCCATGCATCATCCCGCCTCCCATTCGGCGCCCGTCATGCGGACCTCTGCGGAAATCGCGATGCCAACGGTCGCCACCTCGTCGTTCTGCTCGGGGCCGGCGATGCTCCTGCATTCTCTCCTCCAGCATCTCGGTCATCATCTGACGCATCATATTGCGCATGGAGTCTTCGGTTGGCCCGCTCACTCCTGGCGCTGGCTCTGAGGTGCGATCCTGTGCAGGTGCGGCGGGCGCAGGTGAGCTCGTCTGGGATACTGCCGGGGAAGCCAGCATAGCCAACGCCGCGGCAACTGCTGTGGTCTTGCTTGCTAATGTCATCGTATTCTCCTTGGAGAATGGTGGACCGAACGTGTCGGCATCCAAGCCAAACCCGCTGCTCCCCGCATGGTTCCTGACGAGTTGGTAGATGATCGCTGTGTGCCGGTTCATCGTTCGCGCTGCCGTAGAAAAATGCGGTCCTACAGCGACGTAGCGCAGCGATTCGCTTTAACAGCGGGCCAGATGGCTATTTCCGACCGGGCTGTTTGGGCCTTGTGGCGGTTACGTTCGAGCCCGTGGGCTCTCGATCCCTGGCGAGTAACGCCTCACACCGGCGGCTTATCCACCGCCCCAACGACGAACGCGGCTGACACGTTCTCGTCTATGCGCGGGCGTAGCTCAGTGGTTAGAGTGCCGGCCTGTCACGCTGGAGTCGCGGATGGCCTTGGATCCTCAATACAAAAGTTCCGACTTTCGGTTTCCTGAGAGTTTCAACTTTTTGTATTTGTTGCATTCCAAGCCTGTCATATGCGTTTGAGCATTGGATTTTCCCGAACCCGGTTCCCACTTTTGGTCCGATGCTCTAACGGAGAAGAAGCCTTGGACGCCCTGAAATCGCTCATCGAATCGCGCCATTTCGACCTCACGATCATGGTCCTGATCCTGATCAACGCCGTCACGCTGGGCCTCGAAACCTCGCCCGATGCGATTGCTGTTTTTGGCCCGCTTCTAACAGCCATCGACCCCGCGATCCTCGCGGTCTTCGTGCTCGAACTCGCGATCCGGGTGGTCGTCTACAGGACGAATTTCTTCCGCGATCCATGGCGCATCTTCGACCTTTTCGTCGTCGGTTTCGCGCTCATCCCCGCGACCGGTTCGCTCTCCGTGCTGCGGGCGCTGCGCATCCTGCGGGTCCTGCGCCTGATCAGCATCGTTCCGTCGCTGCGCCGTGTCGTCACCGGCTTCATCACCGCCCTGCCCGGCATGGGCTCGATCATGCTGTTGCTCGGGCTGGTGTTCTACGTCTTTGCGGTGATGGCGACGAAGCTCTACGGCTCGTCCTTTCCCGAACTGTTCGGCGGCATACCGGAATCGCTCTTCACGCTTTTCCAGGTCATGACTCTCGAAGGCTGGTCGGACGGCGTGGTGCGCCCGGTCATGGCGGTCTATCCGACCGCCTGGCTGTTCTTCATCCCCTTCATCATCGCGACCTCGTTCACCGTGCTCAATCTGTTCATCGGCGTGATCGTTTCGGCGATGGAGGCCGAGCATGAAGCCGTAGAATCGGCCGACAGGGCAACGCTGCACAGCGATCAGGCCATCATCCTCGCGGAGTTACAGGCGCTGCGGGCAGAGGTTCGCGAATTGTCCGGCGTTCGCGGCTAGATCGCCTCATTCGGCGCGACAGGTACTTCCCCGCGAACATTGCAGAACACAGCCATTCCTATCCGTCGGCGGCCTCTGATGGTGTAGTGCCGTGAAAAAGCCCGCCGCTCCATTTGCGAAGCGGCGGCCCCCCCAGATTACCCCCGATTGCCAGGTCAAGGTGCCCCCCGGCATTGCTGACCGTGCAATTGCGGCGCCAGACCCAGTGATCCATTACGGGACACCTATGCCAATGACGCAAGATAGGTTTGCCGATTCATATTAACTGTGGCTAATATGTCACCGTGGTCGGAACGGACTAGAGTCGAGAGCGCCGGCGAGGCTGGGCGGCCTCACCCCTTGCGAGCAATGCCTCGACCTCTTGTAGCGTCGGCATCGACGGCGCCGTGCCGGGCCGGGTGACCGAAATGCCGGCGACGGCGCAGGCGAAGCGGACCGCTTGCAGCGGTTCCACCTCTCTCGCAAGTGCTGCGGCCAAGCCGCCATTGAAGGCGTCGCCTGCTCCGGTGGTCTCGACCACAGCGCCGGCATTGATCGCGCCGACATAGTCGGAGCGGCTGGCCGTTTGCAACAGCGCGCCTTTGTCGCCGAGTGTTACAATGACCGCGCCGACGCCCTTTTCGAGCAGGCTGTCGGCGGCGCGGCGGGCGTCGTCGATGGAAGACACCTTGATACCGGTCAGTTCCTCGGCCTCGGTCTCGTTCGGCGTGACATAGTCGCAGAGCGTATAGATGCGGTCAGGAAGCTTTGCCGCCGGCGCCGGGTTGAGGATGGTCGTCACGCCTGCCCCGCGCGCGATCTCTAACGCTCGCATCGCCGCCTCGATCGGCTGCTCGAGCTGGGTGACGAAGACGCCCGCCGAGCGGATCAGGCCGGCGTTAGCCTCGATGTCGTCGGGCGAAATCAGCATGGCCGCACCCGGACTGACGATGATGGCGTTGTTGCCGGTGCTCTCCTCGACGAAGATATAGGCCGCACCCGTATAACTCTCCGGCGTGTCGATGACGGCGCTCTTCACCCCGGCCTGCGCCCAGGTCTGCCTGGCCATATCGGCAAAGGGATCGATGCCGAGGCGCGTCAGGAAAGTGATGTCGGCACCGAGACGGCCGGCCGCAACCGCCTGGTTGGAGCCCTTGCCGCCGGGGCCAAGCGTGAAGGAAGTTCCAAGGAGCGTCTCGCCCATGCGCGGCTGGCGGGCGGCGCGGTAGGCAGTGTCGGCGACGAAGACGCCCAGTATGACGACAGGCTTGCCTGGCATCTCCTTACTCCGCATCCGGCGGAACGACGCCCTTGCGGAAGGCGAAACAGCCATAGAAGCGGCGCTCGCCGGTCTGGATGACGCAATAGGCCTTTTTGGCACGTTCGTAGAAGGCGTAGCGTTCGACCGAGATCATAGGCCATGGCTTGCCCTCAGCAGCATCGATCTCTTTTTGCACTTCTTGCTGCACTGCGGGAATCTCGTCCGGCTTGCCGACGATCTCCATGCGGGCGGCCGCATCGTCGACGAAACTGTCCAGCGGATAGAGCGACAGCACCGCCTTGACCACGTCCGCGGCCGGCGCATCGATGCGCAGCAGTCGGCCGAGGACGGTCTGGCGGGCCACCGAATCGGAGGGGAAATTGGTGTCGGCGATGATCAAATCGTCGCCGTGGCCCATCGCCCGCAGCGCCTGGAGCACATCGGCATTGAGCAGCGGATTGATCCCTTTGAGCATGGCATTCCTCCCGAACGGGCTTTTTGATGTGAAACCTAGCGCGTGATCCCGAAGAGTGATGTCGGTTTCGGATAAGATCATGCGCAAATTCAAAGTGTTAGAGACGACGGCCGGTCTCTGCGTCGAAGAGGTGGACCTGGTCCAGCCGTGGTTTCAGGTGAAGCGTGTCGCCCGGCTTGAAGTCGTGGCGCTCACGGAACAGCGCCACCATCTCGCCCTCGCCGAAACGCAGAAACACCAGCGTTTCGGAACCGGTCGGCTCAACCACGGAAATCTTTGCCGGCACGCCGTCGGGGTGAATTTCGAGATGCTCGGGCCGTACGCCGTAGACTACCTTGCGGCCATCCTCCACGGCGCTGTTCGCGGCGATAGGGAACGGCGTCCCGGCGATCTCGACGACAGGCTTGTCGCCCTTGCGCACCACGCCCTTGAGCAGGTTCATCGAGGGCGAGCCGATGAAGCCGGCGACGAACAGATTGGCCGGCCGGTCGAACAGTTCCAGTGGCGCGCCGACCTGCTCGATGCGGCCGTCGCGCATCACGACGATCTTGTCGGCCATGGTCATGGCTTCGATCTGGTCGTGCGTGACATAGATGGTGGTGGTCTTCAGCCGCTGGTGCAGTTCCTTGATCTCGGTGCGCATCTGCACACGCAGCTTCGCGTCGAGATTGGAGAGCGGCTCGTCGAACAGGAACACCTGCGGGTTGCGCACGATGGCGCGGCCCATGGCGACGCGCTGGCGCTGCCCGCCCGAGAGCTGGCGCGGATAGCGCTTGAGATAGGGATTGAGGTCGAGGATATCGGCGGCGCGCTTGACCCGCTCGGCGACCACAGCCGGATCGGTCTTCCGCAGCTTCAGCGCAAAGGCCATGTTCTGCTCGACCGTCTTGTGCGGATAGAGTGCGTAATTCTGGAACACCATGGCGATGTCGCGCTTGGCCGGCGGCAGATGATTGACGACACGGTCGCCGATGGCGATTGTGCCGCCTGAAACGGTCTCCAGCCCCGCCACCATCCTGAGCAGCGTGGACTTGCCGCACCCCGAAGGACCGACCAGCACCACGAACTGCCCGTCGGCGATGTCAACGCTGACATCGTGCAGGACCTTGACGGTTCCGAACGCCTTGGCCACATTGCTGATCGCGACTTGAGCCATGGGCCCCCCTTTCGTTGCGGTGAAGCTAAACAACGCAAACGGCGAGGGCAAGTCAGTCTTTTATAGATAAAAAACCCCATCCTCGTTGACACGGCACTTGGTTGTGAGAATAGTGAAAGGGCTCGGGTTATGACCCTGTTCCGGGCGCGCCGGCACACTAGTTCGGACCACGGAAATCGAAGTGTCGCGGGAGGAAAACTTGGGCCCTATTTCTAGGAGTCGCTGTTGTTGGGGAACACGTCCAGCGCTCCAAACACCCGAAACAATCACCATTGAGATTCTGGGAGGAACGAAATGAAAGTCAGCCTTTACAACCAATTTATGCGCGCGGGAGCCACTCGCCGCGATGTCCTCAAGGGCGCAGCCAGCATGGCCGCGATCGCCGCGGCATCCGGCGCCGGGCTTGGCGCGCTGACGCGCCCGGCTTCCGCCGCAAGCGAGCTGCGTGCGCAGATCCTGCAGATCCCCGGTGTCGGCAAGGGCCAGCCGACCGATGCCGACTTCCAGCAGGTCGGCGAGCTTTGCCTGGAGGCGACCAAGGCCAGCGTCAAGGAAGGCGAATTCGCCGGTGTCCAGCTCACCTTCATGGGCCTCAACAACCAGAACCTGCACAATGTGCTGTTTCGCGGCTTCCTGAAGCCGTGGGAGACCTATACCGGCGCCAAGATCAACTGGATCGACCTGGCGCAGGCGGACTACAACGCCCGCCTGCAGCAGTCGATCGCCACCGGCACCGTCGATTTCGACATCATCGAGATGGGCGCGCCGTTCGAAGGCGACGTCTGCGGCAAGGGCCTCACTTCCGAGATGCCGGACTGGGTCAAGGACCAGATCGACATGAAGGACGTCGTGGCCTATCTGCAGCCACCGGTAGGCACGTGGGACGGCAAGCAGTACCGCGTGACCGTCGATGGCGACGCGCACAACTTCAACTACCGCACCGACGTGTTTGCCGATGCCGACCTCGCCAAGGCATGGAAGGACGGCGGCGGTGGCGGTGAATGGGGCGTGCCGAAGACCTGGCAGCAGGTGCAGGCGGTGACCAAGTTCCTCAAGGGCAAGCAGTTCCAGGGCCAGGATGTCTTCGGCTATCTCGACGCGCCCAAGGCGTGGGGCGGCTTCGGCTTCTACTTCCTCGGCAGCCGCGCCAGCGCCTATGCCAAGCATCCTGACGACAAGGCCTGGCTGTTCGATGCCGATACGATGAAGCCGCGCATCAACAATCCGGCCTGGGTGCGGGCGATCCAGGACGTGATCGACGCGCTGCCTTCCGAGCCCGCCGACCAGATCAACGCCGACCCGAATACCACCGCCTTCCAGCAATTCCTGGCCGGCACCGGTTCGATGGTCACCTGGTGGGGCGACGTCGGCTCCAACGTCAAGACCAACGACTCGTCGGTCGTTGGCGACGTCACCGGCTTCTCGATCCTGCCAGGCTCGGACGACGTCTACAATTCCAAGACCGGCCAGTGGGACAAGCTCGCCAGCGGCCCGAATTATTCGCCGAACTGCGCCTATCTCGGCTGGGGCGTCTACGTCATGGCACGGGTCGACAGCGACGAAAAGAAGAAGAAGGCGGCGTGGTCTGCCGCTGCCCATCTCGGCGGCAAGGACCTGTCGCTCTGGTGCGCGGCATACCCGTCCGGCTTCCAACCCTACCGCAACTCGCATTTCGACATTCCGGAATGGGTGGCGGCCGGTTACGACGAGGCTTTCATCACCTCGTATCTGAAGTCGGAGGCCGACAGCTACAACCATCCGAACGCCGCGATCGAGCCGCGCATCCCCGGCATCTTCCAGTATTACAGCGCCGCCGAGGACATCCTGGCCAACACATTCGCCGGCAAGATGACGGCGCAGGAAGGCGCCGACGCCATCGCAGCCGCCTGGGAGAAGCTGACCGACCAGATCGGCCGCGAAAACCAGATCAAGCTCTACAAGGCCTCGCTTGGCATGTAGGTTGAGATTGTAGGAACCGTGGTCCGGCGACGCAAAGCCGCCGGACCACATCTTGACCGGCGAGCCGGTCATAAAAGCCTTCAGTGAACGGACGAGACGCGTGGCTGACCAGACTTTGCCCACCGATGCGTGGCCGGCAAACGCCGCTCCATCCGATCTGATATCGCCGGGCCGTAAGCGGCTCGGCCGGGCGTTGATGGCCGCTGCGACGCTCGGCCTGCTGGCAGTGATCGCAGTTCAGATCCTCTACAAGACAGAAGTCGACACGATCGGCTTCGAGACCTGGAGGCCGGTCGTCTATGCCTATGTGCTGTGGGGTATAGCACTCGGCGTCGGCCAGGTGCTGACGCGCGGCGAAGACGGCCAGCGCGCGCTGTTCCTGCTGCCGGCGCTGCTGTTCACCATCGCGATGGTGATCTTCCCGACGCTGTTCGGCTTCTACATCGCGCTGACCGACTGGAACCTCAGTTCCTTCTCCGGCCGGAAATTCAACGGGCTCGACAATTTCTGGCAGATGCTGGCGGATCCCTACTACCGCAATGCGCTGTTCAACATGGTGCTCTACGTGCTCGCGGTACTGGTCGAATATGTCATCGCCTTCGGCCTCGCCCTGCTGCTCAACGCACAGATCAGGGCGCGCAAATTCTTCCGTGTCGTCTTCCTCATGCCGTTGATGCTGTCGCCGGTCGCGGTGTCGTGGATGATCGGCAAGTCGCTGATGGAATACCGGTTCGGGCCGGCCGCTGCGCTGGCGCGCCAACTCGGCTGGGAAAACCCCGCCTTCTTTTCAAACCCGATCACCGCCCGCATCTCGATCATGGTGCTGGATGCCTGGACCTTCATCCCGTTCATGATGATCATGCTGCTCGCCGGCCTTCAGGCGATGTCGCGCGAGGTTCTTGAGGCGGCCAGGGTTGACGGTGCCAATGCCTGGCAGACCTTCTGGCAGGTCACGTTCCCGCTAATGCTGCCGGTGTCGGTGACGGCGATCATCCTGCGCATCATCTTCAAACTGAAGCTTGCCGACATCATCATCACCGTCACCTCGGGCGGCCCGGGCGGCGCGACCGATTCCGTGTCGAGCTTCATCTATCGCGAGTATCGCGACCGCTCGAATGTCGGCTACGGCACCATGCTGGCGATGGCCTACCTCATCATCATCATCGTGTTCGTGACGTGGCTGTTGAAATTCGCCAACCGCTTCGTGCGCAACGTCAATTGAATGGGGCGGTGACATGAGCGTCCAGACCACCGAGTATGCCGCTTCCGAAATCCGCTCGCCGGCGAGCTTTTTCGCGAACCGCCTCTTCATCTATGGGGCGCTGGTCTTCTGGGCCTTCATCTGCCTGTTCCCGATCTACTGGACAATAACCACCTCGTTCAAAACCGCCGTCGACGTCACCCAGGGCCATCTCATCCCGTTCGTCGACTTCCGGCCGGACTGGAAGGGTTGGCGCTCGCTCGGCCTGTCGCCCGACTCGATCTTCCGAACCTCGACAGTGCGCGACGAATTCATCAAGCGCTTCATGAATTCGGTCATCACCTCGGTCGGCGCGTCGAGCCTCGCCATCGTCATCGGCAGTCTCGCCGCATACGGCCTCACCCGCTACCGCTATCACTTCGCCTGGTTCAAGAACGAGGACATCTCCTTCTTCTTCCTGTCGCAGCTGATCCTGCCGCCGGTCGTGCTCGCCCTGCCCTTTCTCGTGCTGTACCGGGAAGTCGGCATGCTCGACACCCGCATCGGGCTGATCCTGCTCTACACGCTGATGGTGCTGCCGATCGTCATCTGGATCATGCGCGACCAGTTCAATTCGATCCCGGTCGAACTGGAGGAAGCAGCCCTCGTCGACGGCCTGTCGATCTGGGGCGCCTTCTTCCGCATTGTCATGCCGATTGCGCTGCCGGGCATGGTTGCCGCATTCATCCTGGCGATGGTGCTGTGCTGGAACGAGTATTTCTTCGCCGCACTTCTGACCTCGACCGACGCCAAGACCATTCCCGTGATGGTGGCGAGCCAGACCGGTTCGCAAGGCATCAACTGGTGGTCGATGGCGGCGCTGGCCACCGCCGCAATCACGCCGCTTGCCGTCATCGGCATCGCGCTGGAGCGGTATCTGATCATGGGCATGACCGCGGGCGCGGTGAAGTAGCGGCTCCTTCTTCCCTTCTCCCCTTTGGGAGGAGGCAGAGCCGCGTTAGGCCGACAATATCGCCCGCAAATGCTTGAGGATCATCGCGGCGCCCTTTTGCCCCAGTTCCGCCGAGGCGTCCGGGGCGGTCGCCGTGTACCATCCCGTATTGTCGGCGAAGCGGCCGGCGTCCACCGCTTCCGGGCATAGCGCCAGCATCAGCGACGTCTCGCCGATGCCGGCATGATCGAACGGATACTGGCCGTTTATTGCTGCCGGCATCAGCGGATGCACCTGTATCCAGTTGAAGAAATTGGCGCCTTCGGCATGTTCGGCATAATAGCCTGCCATCGCCTCGGAGCCCCACCAGCCCTCGCCGCGCTCCTTCTCCAGAAAACGGAAGATCGCCTGGCGGCCGGCGGTCTTGAAGGCGAGATCGGTCGGCATGCCGGCAACAAAATTCTCGGTCTGGTGATGGATGATGGCGTGGATGTTGCAAAAGCCGATGCGCAGCAGGCTGTAGAACAGTTCATCTGCGAACGGCGCCAACGCATTTCCGCCGACCTGAACCGAGCCATTGCCCTCCGGCGGCGCCACAGCGTAGCTCGCCGCGCCATAGTAGAACGGCGGCAGGATGACGATGTCGGCTTCTTTTTCGAACAGCTCCAGCATCTTGACGACTGCCAGCGTATCCATGCCGACGGCCATGTGCTCACCGTGGTATTCGAGCACGCCGAGCGGGAGCACGACCGGCCAGTTTTCGGCGATCGCCTTGCGGATCTGGTGCGGCAGCATCAGCTCGTAGCGCATGACCCTATTCCATGTTGGTTTGGCCGTCGGCGTCGATGCGGCTCTCGCCGATCCGAGCCACCACAGTGCCAAGCTCGTCGAGCACAGCCTCGAACAGGTTTTTGCCAGCATTGGAACCGGAGACCTGCCTGAATGTTTGTGCCATGTTTTTCCCCGAAGAGGTTGTTTTTGCTCATGCTATCACCGTGATAATCCGTGTCCAATGGCTCGGAGTGCTTTTGCAGTGCCCCAGGCGTGATAGTGTCATGGCAATTGCGTAGGTGAGGAAACGGCAAGGACATGAAGACACGGCATTTCGACCGCATCGGCAATGGCGGCATCGCGTTCACGGAACTCGGCTTCGGCACGGCGCCGCTGGGAAACCTCTATCGCGCTGTCTCCGACGAGGATGCCAACGCCACCTTGGAGACCGCCTGGCGAGTCGGCTGCCGTTACTACGACACCGCGCCACTCTACGGGCTTGGCCTGTCGGAAACGCGACTCAATCCGTTCCTGCGTTCGAAAAAGCGCGACGACTTGGTGCTGTCGAGCAAAGTCGGCCGCATCATGCGCGCCTGCCCGCCGGACCAACGCACCGGCATCGGCAAGTTCTTCGATACGCCGTCGCGCCGCGAGGTCTACGACTACAGCTATGACGGCGTCATGCGCTCCTTCGAAGCCTCGCTCGAGCGCCTCGGCGTCGACCGCATCGACATCCTTTTCGTGCATGATCTCGACATCTTCACCCATGGCAGCAAGGAGGCCTCGGACCAACGCATCGAGGAGTTCATGCGCTCGGGCTATTACGGGCTGCTGGCCTTGCGTGACCAGGGCGTCATCAAGGCATTCGGCGGCGGCATCAACGAATGGCAGGTTGCCCAGACACTTGCCGAGCGTGGCGACTTCGACCTTTTCCTGCTTGCCGGGCGCTATACGCTGCTGGAGCAGGAGGCGCTGCAATCCTTCCTGCCGCTATGCCAGAAGCGCGGCATCGGCATCGTTCTCGGCGGGCCGTATAATTCCGGCATCCTGGCAACCGGACCGAAGCCCGGCGCCTATTACAATTATTCCGAGGCGCCGCAGGACATCCTCGACCGCGTCGCGCGCATCGAGGCCATTTGCAAACGCCACGGCGTCCGCCTGATCGAGGCGGCATTGCAATTTCCGCTGCTGCACCCTTCGGTCGTGTCGGTGATCCCCGGCGGCCAGCGGCCGAGCGAGGTCGAAAGCAACCGGTCGCTGCTCGACGCGAAACTGCCATCAGCGCTCTGGGCCGATCTCAAAAAGGAAGGGCTGATGCGCGCGGATGCGCCGACGGCATAGAGCCGTCCGCTGCCCGCCAAAGCGGGTGCAAAGGAAAAGCCGGGGAATGCCCGGCTTTTCTGGTCTCTGAAAAGGGTAAGAAGGCGCTTAGTTGACTGCGTCCTTGAGGCCCTTGCCGGCCGAAAACTTCGGCACGGTGCGCGCCGGAATCTGCACTTCCGCGCCGGTCTGCGGATTGCGGCCGGTCGAGGCAGCGCGTTTTGACACTGTGAAATTTCCGAAGCCGACAAGCCGGACATCGCCGCCCTTTTTCAGTTCGCCGGTGATGACGGAGAACACCGCATCAACCGCCGACTGCGCGTCACCCTTCGAAATACTCGCGGCATCGGCGACAGCGGACACCAGTTCGTTCTTGTTCATAAAAATTCCCTTCCATGAGAAACCGGAACGTACGACTCATCCGGCAGGAAACGGACTTTAGAAAGAAGCGCTTCCGCAACCAAGTCGAAAAGCGTCAAACGAGTCGAAAAAACCCCGGAATTCCGGGGTTTTTCACATGAAAAAGCCGGGCGCTAGGCCCGGCTCTCTCTTGTGCATTGCAACTTTAGCAGTAGCTAATGGGCGAGTGACTTGCCAGCGTCGTCCCCGGCATCCACCGCAGCCGGCGCATTGGCTGGTTCGACCCAGTCGATCGGCTCCGGCATACGCACCAGCGCATGGCGCAAGACTTCACCAACCCGCGCGACCGGAACGATCTCCATACCGTTCTTTACGTTGTCCGGAATCTCCGCCAGATCCTTGGCGTTGTCTTCCGGGATCAGCACCTTCTTGATGCCGCCGCGCAGCGCTGCAAGCAGCTTCTCCTTGAGCCCGCCGATCGGCAGCACCCTGCCGCGCAGCGTGATCTCGCCGGTCATCGCCACATCGGCCCTGACCGGGATGCCGGTCAGCACCGAGACGATCGCCGTCGCCATCGCCACACCCGCCGACGGTCCGTCCTTGGGCGTTGCGCCCTCGGGCACGTGGACGTGGATGTCGCGCTTGTCGAACAGCGGCGGCTCGACGCCGAAATCGATAGCCCGCGAGCGGACGTAGGAGGCCGCCGCCGAGATCGATTCCTTCATCACGTCGCGCAGATTGCCGGTCACGGTCATGCGGCCCTTGCCGGGCATCATGACACCTTCGATCGTCAGCAACTCGCCGCCGACTTCCGTCCAGGCAAGCCCGGTGACGACGCCAACCTGATCGTCGGCCTCGACCTGACCGAAGCGGAAGCGCGGAACACCAAGGTAATCGGCGAGATTGTCCGCCGTGATGTCGACCGTCTTCTTCTTGGTCTTCAGGATCTCTGTCACCGCCTTGCGGCCGAGCTTCATCAGCTCGCGCTCCAGGCTCCTGACGCCTGCTTCACGGGTGTAGGTCTGGATGATGCCGCGGATCGCGTCCTCGCCGACTGAGAACTCCTTCGGCTGCAGGGCGTGATCGCGGATCACCTTGGGCATCAGGTGACGCTTGGCGATCTCGATCTTCTCGTCCTCGGTGTAGCCGGCGATACGGATGATCTCCATGCGATCCATCAAGGGCGCAGGAATGTTCAGCGTGTTCGCCGTCGTCACGAACATCACACTCGACAGGTCGTATTCGACCTCGAGGTAGTGGTCCATGAACGTCGAGTTCTGCTCGGGATCGAGCACCTCAAGCAAGGCCGACGACGGGTCGCCGCGGAAATCCTGGCCCATCTTGTCGATCTCGTCGAGCAGGAAGAGCGGGTTGGACTTCTTCGCCTTCTTCATCGACTGGATGACCTTGCCGGGCATCGAGCCGATATAGGTGCGCCGGTGACCGCGGATCTCGGCCTCGTCGCGAACGCCGCCCAGCGCCATGCGGATAAACTCGCGGCCGGTCGCCTTGGCGATCGACTTGCCGAGCGAGGTCTTGCCGACGCCGGGAGGTCCGACGAGGCACAGGATCGGCCCCTTCAGCTTCTTCTGGCGGCTCTGCACGGCGAGATATTCGACGATACGGTCCTTGACCTTGTCGAGGCCGAAATGGTCGGTGTCGAGCACGTTCTGCGCGAAGGCCAGATCCTGCTTGACCTTGGAGTTCTTGCCCCACGGTATCGACAGGATCCAGTCGAGATAATTGCGCACGACAGTCGATTCAGCCGACATCGGCGACATCGTCCGCAACTTCTTCAGTTCGGCTTCCGCTTTTTCGCGGGCCTCCTTGGAGAGCTTGGTCTTCTTGATGCGCGCCTCGATCTCGGCGGCCTCGTCGCGGCCGTCCTCGCCCTCGCCGAGCTCCTTCTGGATCGCCTTCATCTGCTCGTTGAGGTAGTATTCGCGCTGGGTCTTCTCCATCTGGCGCTTGACGCGCGAACGGATGCGCTTCTCCACCTGCAGGACGGAGATTTCGGCTTCCATGAAGCCCATCGCCTTTTCCAGCCGCTCCTTGACCGAAAGCGTGGCCAGCATCTCCTGCTTCTCGGGGATCTTGATGGCAAGATGCGAGGCAACCGTATCGGCGAGCTTGGAATAGTCGTCGATCTGGCTGGCGGCACCCACCACTTCGGGCGAGATCTTCTTGTTCAGCTTGACGTAGTTCTCGAAGTCGGTGACGACGGAACGGGCCAGCGCCTCGACCTCGACCTCTTCCTCATCCGGTTCGACCAGCGCCGTGGCGCGGGCCTCGTGGAAGTCGGGACGGTCGGTGAACGAAACGATTTTCGCGCGCGAAGCGCCTTCCACCAGCACCTTCACGGTGCCGTCCGGCAGCTTCAGCAATTGCAGCACATTGGCGAGCGTGCCGATGTCGAAGATGGCATCGGCCTCGGGATCGTCATCGGCGGCATTCATTTGGGTCGCAAGCAGGATCTGCTTTTCCTGACCCATCACCTCCTCCAGCGCCTTGATCGACTTTTCACGCCCGACGAAGAGCGGAACGATCATGTGCGGGAACACCACGATGTCGCGCAGTGGGAGGACTGCGAAGACGCCGTCGCTGGGAGCCCTGGATATTTTGGCCATTGTCCAACCTTTCTTGTCGCGACTGCCAATCGCCAACCGCGAATCTCATATTAACGACCGAGGATCGTTCCGCCTACCACCGTTTGTGACGGGAGTTTTACAGCACAGAATTCGGCACCCCGGCCTTCCTCAGTTAGTTGGAGGCACGGGGGGCAAAGATCAAGGGTCAACACGAAACCGTTCATCCAATCTGTCACAATCCGTTCATCATAAGTCGGCCCGTCCGCAAAGCAAAACGGCGCCTCACGGCGCCGTTTGAAGAATTCCACTGCAGGGGCTCACGTCAGGCGCTGACGTTGCCCTTTTTTTCCTTCTGCTCGGAATAGATGTAGAGCGGCCTGGCGTTACCGGACACCACCTCTTCCGAAATAACCACTTCGCGCACGCCTTCCAGCGCCGGCAGTTCGAACATCGTGTCGAGCAGGATCGCTTCCATGATCGAGCGCAGGCCGCGCGCGCCGGTCTTGCGCTCGATGGCGCGCTTGGCGATCGCCGACAGCGCATTCTCATGGAAGGTCAGGTCGACATTCTCCATCTCGAACAGCCGCTGGTACTGCTTGACCAGCGCGTTCTTCGGCTCGGTCAGGATCTGGATCAGCGCCGGCTCGTCGAGGTCCTCCAGCGTCGCCAGGACTGGCAGACGGCCGACAAACTCGGGAATGAGGCCGAACTTCAACAGATCCTCAGGCTCGACCAGGCGGAAAACGTCTCCGGTGCGGCGATCCTCGGGCGAAGCGACGGTGGCGCCGAAGCCGATCGACGTCTTGCGGCCGCGATCCGAGATGATCTTGTCGAGGCCGGCGAAGGCGCCGCCGCAGATGAACAGGATGTTGGCGGTGTCAACCTGCAGGAATTCCTGCTGAGGATGCTTCCTGCCGCCCTGCGGCGGTACGGAAGCGACCGTACCTTCCATGATCTTCAACAGCGCCTGCTGGACGCCCTCGCCCGACACATCGCGGGTGATCGAAGGATTGTCCGACTTGCGCGAGATCTTGTCGATCTCGTCGATATAGACGATGCCGCGCTGGGCTCGCTCGACATTGTAGTCGGCCGACTGCAAGAGCTTCAGGATGATGTTCTCGACATCCTCGCCGACATAGCCGGCCTCGGTCAGCGTCGTCGCATCGGCCATGGTGAACGGCACGTCGATGATGCGGGCCAGCGTCTGCGCAAGCAGCGTCTTGCCGCAACCGGTCGGGCCGATCAGCAAAATGTTGGACTTCGCCAGCTCGACGTCATTGTTCTTGCCGGCATGAGCGAGGCGCTTGTAGTGGTTGTGGACGGCTACCGACAGCACGCGCTTGGCGTAGGGCTGGCCGATGACGTAGTCGTCGAGAACCTTGAGGATCTCCTGCGGGGTCGGCACGCCCTCGCGTGACTTCACCATCGAGGTCTTGTTCTCCTCGCGGATGATGTCCATGCAGAGCTCGACGCATTCGTCGCAGATGAACACCGTCGGGCCGGCGATCAGCTTGCGCACTTCGTGCTGGCTTTTGCCGCAAAACGAGCAATAAAGCGTGTTCTTGGAATCACCGCCGTTGTTGCCGACCTTGCTCATTTTCATGTCCTTTCATAGCCGCCCGCCGATGGTCTGGTTGAAAGGGCGCATATCTCAATCTATCGCGGGAAATCGCCGCCGCCAGTATTCCGGCTCCCGCAACGCATTCCGTACGAAACACATATCAGAAAACGTCGCAATGATTCGCACCAACCCCGCACAAAGCTAAGCCGTCGAAAATCAACATAGGCTTAACGTAGGCAATTGCTCCCGTCGAGGGAACAGCCAATTGTGGCCGAAATGCCGCAAGCGGCATCAAAAAGCGGGTTTTCCCACCAGCCAATTGCCACCGGTCTTATGTGGCAATACCTTCGAGCGGCTCACGCGACGAAATGACCTTGTCGATGAGGCCGAAATCCTTGGCCTCGTCGGCGGTCATGAAGTGGTCACGGTCGAGCGTCTTTTCGATCTCGTCGTAGCTCTTGCCGGTGTGCTTGACGTAGACCTCGTTGAGACGACGCTTCAGCTTGATGATATCCTGGGCGTGGCGCTCGATGTCGGAAGCCTGGCCTTGGAAGCCACCGGAAGGCTGATGGACCATGATGCGGGCATTCGGCGTAGCGAAGCGCATGCCCTTCTCGCCTGCGGTGAGGAGCAGCGAGCCCATCGAGGCGGCCTGGCCGATGCACAGCGTCGCCACCGCCGGCTTGATGAACTGCATGGTGTCGTAGATCGCCATGCCCGAGGTGACGACGCCGCCGGGCGAATTGATGTAGAGGTTGATTTCCTTCTTCGGATTCTCCGCTTCGAGGAACAGAAGCTGCGCGCAGACCAGCGTCGCCATGCCGTCCTCGACCGGACCGGTGATGAAAATGATGCGCTCTTTCAGGAGCCGAGAGAAAATGTCGTAGGCCCGCTCGCCGCGATTGGTCTGCTCGACCACCATCGGAACGAGGTTCATGTAGGTTTCGACGGGGTTCTTCATGGATTATCCCTTATTGAAAGATGGGATTCCGGCGCCGGGAGATTAGCAAATCGGGCAGAATCGGTTCTGGATCGTTATCCTGTAAATAGGATGTCGGCTCACCCTAGCGCAAGGCCGCCCCTCCTAGCCTATCCGGTTAAGTCGAATCAAGGTTTCTGCACAGGATTCGCCCGAGGGTGCGTCGGCGCTAATGCGGTGTAGCTGCGCTGCCGAGTAGCACTTTCTTAACCACGTCGCTTAACGAAATATCTCGAAACTGCTTTCCCGCGATGCCGCTTCCCCTACAATTCAACGTTGAGCTTGCGCTGAAGGTTCAAACAGGGGGAGTGCCATGATCAGGAAAACTGCTTCCTCGGCCATCGCCAGCCTTGCTGTTTTCGGCATGGTGTCCGAAACGGCTGCCGGCGGACGCGCCGTCGAATGCTACGAGCCGGTCAACAGGCCGGCCGTTTACGACACCGTTCACGAAAAGGTGCTGGTCAGCCCCGGTGGCCAGATCGTCGACTACGATCCGCCAATCTACGGCACGCGCGAGAGCGTGGAGCAGATCGCTCCGGCCCGCGTCACTTACGAGGTGGTCCCGGCCGCCACGCGCACCGTCTACCACACGGTCAAGGTAGACGACGGCGGCTATGCCTGGGAATGGCGCATAATCCACGGCCGCAAAGTGCTGTGCAAGGTGTGGCGCAAGCCCCGATATGCGCGGGTCGCCGAAACCGTGCTGGTTGAACCCGAACGCACAAGGCGCGTGGTCATCCCTGCCGAGTATGAAAGCGTGGCCCGAGAGGTGCTGGTACGGCCCGAGCAGCGGCGTGTCATCGAAATCTCCCCGTCCTACCAGACGGTGGCACGGCGAGTGCTGGTCAGGGAAGGTTCGTCGGGCTGGCGGCGCGTTCATATGCCAAGGCATTGCCGGTATTAGGTCACACCCGCCTCCGCCCGCAGCCAGGCCTTCAAGCCGGCGACGTCGTCATTGCCGACCGTCGCCGCCACGCGCCTGCCGACCGCCGCGCCGAACTTGTAGCCGTGGCCGGAGCAGGCCGAGACAACAAGGCATCTGCCTTTTTCATGAGCCAGAAATTTCTCGTCGGCGGTGAAGGTGTAGGCGCAGGTGACGACCTCGGTGATCTTGTATTCTTCGACACGGGCGATTGGCGGCGAAAACAGGTCGCGGATCGCCTCACCCTCGCCCGGCACCGGCTGGCGGTTCCAGTCGGCGTCGCTGGTCGGCACCCTGTGCAGCCCTGAGCCGAATTTCATGCCGGCGCCGCCGGACGGCGGGATCACGTAGCCGTCGACAGCGCCGCCGACATTCAGGATTACGGGGGCTGCCTGCCATGCCGCTTTCAGATCCGCCGGTGGTTCGACATAGGCGAGCGCCGTGCGCCAGGTCTTCAGTTCGCCGTCCAGTTCAGGAAACAGTTTCAGCACCCAGGCGCCAGCGGCGACGACGATGCGGTCGGCCTGCATCGTCTCGCCGCTTTCAAGCACGATGCGGCCGGCCTCGGCGTCAACTTCCACCACCTTGCTGTCTTCGTAGACATTGGCGTGGTTCACGCGCAGCCATCCAGCGAGGCGGGTCGCAATCTTGCGACAATGCAGCGCACCGCCGTCCGGTGAAAAATACGCGTAGCGGAACGAGCCGGGCTCCAGGAACGGCCAGCGTTTAGCCGCGGCGTCCGGCTCGAACAGTTCGAATGGATAGTTCCCGGCTTCCATGCCTTCGCGGTATTCCTCGGCTTCGTCTCCCGGCTCCCGCGAAATGCAGATGAAGCCGCGCGGATCGAGATGGTTTTCGCCGAGATCGGCCCACATCTCGTCCCAGGCCTCATAGGCTTCGGTGATCAGCCTGCCATAGCCCGCCGCTGCGCCATAGGCGCGGCGGATGATGCGATGATGATCGCCCGAGGCAGCAAGCGGATTGGGAATCGGTCCCTGCTCGACGATCGAGACCCGGTGCCCAGCTTTGGCCAGCGACCACGCCGTCGACAGCCCTGCAACGCCTGCGCCAACCACGATCACATTCATCAAGTCAGTCTTTCCGCAGCCGCTTCGGCCGGCTCAACGCGCTTTTGTGCATGTCATTGTCCCAAAACCGCTTCACACTTTTGGGCGACATGCATCGGATTGTCGTGCGCCAACATACGGTCTGGCGGCAAGCTGGCAAGCCTTGGAGCGCCGCGCGTCGATGGACGCGCAAAGGACGCCAACACTTTGAATCCGCGCATGATCCTTTCCGAAAACCAATTCCGGTTTTCGGGGTCATGCGCTAATGATCCAGAATGACCGATTTGGTACCACCAACTTACCTGGCCTTCGATCCAGCCACCCGCCATGTGCGGCTCGATCCGCACGAGCCGGCTTTCTTCCAGAATCCCTGTGAGGCCTATGCCTTTATGCACGGCCGATCGAATGTCATCTTCTGGGAAGAGTTCGGCTTCTGGTGCTTTGGCGGCTTCGACGACGTCAACCGGCTGTTGCGCGATCGCCGCTTCGGCCGCCAGAACCCGGCCGGCATCCCTGACCGCCGGAGCACAGACCAGGACCGCACGCATCTCAGCGCCTTCGACGGCATCGAGGCCAATTCGATGCTGGAACTGGAACCGCCCGTTCACACCAGGCTCAGAACGCTGGTCAACCGCGCCTTCGTCTCGCGTCAGGTCGAGCGGCTCAGGCCGCGCGTAGAGGCGCTTGCCAACGAGCTGGTCGACCGTTTCGAACCGGGCCAGGTCGACCTGCTGCCGGCTTTCGCATCGCCTTTGCCGATCACCATCATTGCCGAAATGCTCGGCGTGCCGGTCGAGATGGGGCCGCAACTGCTCGACTGGTCGCATCAGATGGTCGCCATGTACATGCATGGCCGCACACGTGAGACGGAAGAGACGGCCAATCGCGCGGCGCGGGATTTTTCGGATTTCCTGCGCGGCTATGTTGCCGAGCGGCGCAAAAACCCCGGCGACGATCTGTTGTCGCTGCTGATCTCGGCGCAGGACGATGGCCAAAAACTCTCCGAGGACGAACTGGTGTCCTCGGCTGTCCTGCTGCTCAATGCCGGCCACGAGGCGACCGTCCACCAGACCGGCAATGCGGTGCACGCGATCCTCGCGCAAGGCGGCGACCCCCGCCGCTTCTTCACCTCGCCACAAACGACAGCCGCCACGGTCGAGGAATGCCTGCGCTTCGACGCGCCGCTGCACATGTTCACGCGCTATGCCTATGAAAAGATCGAGGTGGGTGCCGATGTCATCGTGCGGCCGGGCGAGACGATCGGCCTGCTGCTCGGTATGGCCAACCACGACCCGGCGGCGTTTGCCGAACCCTTCGCCTTCAGGCCGGATCGTGCGGACCAGAAGAACGTCTCGTTCGGCGCCGGCATTCATTTCTGCATCGGCGCGCCGCTCGCCCGGCTCGAATTGCAGGTATCGCTGAAAACCCTGTTCGACCGGCTACCGCGGCTCTATCTCGCCGAACAGCCGCGCTTTCGCGACACCTATCATTTCCATGGGCTGGAAACGCTCGCCGTGCACACCGGACAAGTGATCAAAGCTTGATCACATACTCCTTGCGAGTCGTTTCAAGCACTTCCCAGCTGCCCTTAAAACCCGGCCTGAGCACGAAACTGTCGCCGGCCCTGACGGTGCGCGCCTCCCCGCCCTCCTCAGCGATCACTGAAACGCCCGACAGGATGTGGCAGAACTCCCACTCGTCATACTCGATGCGCCATTTGCCCGGGGTCGCCTCCCAGATGCCGGCATAGAGCCCGCCGTCGCGTTCCTCGACATTCCAGGTGCGAAATTTCGGATCGCCTGAAATCAGACGATCCGGCGCCGGCGCGCCAAGTTCCGGTTCGATGCTGTCGACATTGACGGAAAGTAATTTCGGCGCCGTCATGGAAGCTCCTTCCAGGCAGAATCAAACGTTGGCGAGAGCCTGTTCCAGATCGGCGACGATGTCGTTGACATCCTCGATGCCAATCGAGAGCCTGACCGTATCCGGCCCAGCGCCTGCCGCGACCTTCTGCTCGTCGGACAGCTGCCGATGCGTGGTCGATGCCGGATGGATGACCAGCGACTTGGTGTCGCCGACATTGGCAAGGTGCGAGAACAGTTCGAGCGCCTCTACGAGTTTGATGCCTGCCGTATAGCCGCCCTTCAGGCCGAAGGTGAACACGGCACCGGCGCCAAGCGGCGAGTACTTCTTCTGCAGCGCATTGTTCTTGTCACTGGGCAGGCCAGGATAGGACACCCAGGCGACCTTTGGGTGGTTAGACAGCCACCCGGCGACGGTGACCGCATTGTCGCAATGGCGCTGCATCCTGAGCGGCAGGGTTTCCAGCCCGGTCAGGATCAGGAATGCATTAAAGGGCGAGATCGCCGGGCCCATGTCGCGCAGGCCAAGCACGCGCGCGGCAATGGCGAAAGCGAAATTGCCGAAGGTTTCGTGCAAGACGAGGCCACCATATTCGGGGCGCGGCTCCGACAGCATCGGATATTTGTCGGATTTCGACCAGTCGAAGGTGCCGCCGTCGACAATGGCGCCGCCGATCGAATTGCCGTGGCCGCCGATGAACTTGGTCAGCGAATGCACGACAATGTCGGCGCCATGCTCGATTGGCCGCACCAGATAGGGCGAGGCCAGCGTGTTGTCGACGATCAGCGGCAGGCCGTGCTTGCGGGCGATATCGCCGATCTTCTCGATGTCGACGAAGACACCGCCCGGATTGGCCAGGCTCTCGATGAAGATCGCCTTGGTCTTTTCGTCGATCTGGCTTTCGAAGGTCGAGATGTCGTTTGTGTCGGCCCAGCGCACCTGCCAGCCGAAATTCTTGAAGGCGTGGCCGAACTGGTTGATCGAGCCGCCGTAAAGCCTTGTCGCGGAGACGAAATTGTCGCCGGGCTGCATTAGATTATGGAAGACGAGCACCTGCGCGGCATGGCCCGACGCCACGGCCAGCCCCGCCGTGCCGCCTTCGAGTGCCGCGATACGCTCTTCCAGCACCGACTGCGTCGGGTTCATGATGCGGGTGTAGATGTTGCCGAATGCCTTTAGCCCGAACAGCGACGCGGCATGGTCGGCATCATCGAAGACAAAGGAGGTCGTCTGGTAGATCGGCGTGGCACGCGCGCCGGTCGCCGGATCGGGCTTGGCACCCGCATGGACGGCGAGTGTGTTGAAACCGGGCGTGCGGGTCATCGAATACCTCCCCTGAATGCTGAATGCTGAATGCTGAATGGTGATGGCAAAGTCGGCCAGCCTCATCCTGATTGCAAGCGGCTCATATGCCGCTTTGCCCGCCTTCCAGAAAAATCCTTCTATTCACCATTCACTACCTATTTCTGGCGAACGCCGAAGCTCTGGAATCCCGGCCGCATCAGCGGCTTCTTCGACGACAGCACGCCGGAATTAACGCCGGTCCAGCCGATTTCGCCCGACAGCTTGCCATATTCGATCTTGGGGCAGCGGTTCATCACCACCTTGATGCCGGCGGCCTCTGCGCGCGCCGCCGCCTCGTCATGGCGCACGCCAAGCTGCATCCAGATGACTTTCGGCAACGGATCGAGCCGCAAGACCTCGTCGACGACGCCCGGCACTGCCGTGGAGCCGCGAAAAACGTCGACCATGTCGATCGGCTCGGGAACATCGGCGAGCCTGGCATAGGTCATCCGGCCAAGGATTTCCTTGCCGGCCTGGCCGGGGTTGATCGGGAACACCGAAAATCCCTTGCCCAGCAGGTATTTCAGCACGAAGTAGCTCGGCCGGACATCGTTGGCGGACGCGCCGACCATGGCGATGGTCTTCACCGAATTGAGGATGCCGGCGATATAGGCATTGTCGTAGGCGTCGTGGTTCATGCCTCGTCCTCATACAGAGCTTCGGCGAGAAAACCATCCGGGTCGTTGCAGAAACTGCGCATCATGCGGAAATGATCGGTATCGTGAAAATCGGTCGGGTCGAGGCCGAACCGGCTGATGCGGAACAGCCGCGCGCCGGGACAGGCCATCAGCAGCGGCGAATGCGTCGCCATGATCACTTGCGCCGTGCCTGATAGATCCATCCGCCGCAGCATCCTGATCAGCTCGATCTGACGCGTCGGCGACAAAGCGCTTTCGGGCTCGTCGAGGATGTAGATGCCTTGCCGGCGGCAGCGCTCCTCGAAGAAGCGGATGAAGGCCTCGCCATGCGACCAGGACAGGAAATCGGGCGGCGCCGCACCAGAATCCAGCGCCGCTTGGTCGAGATAGCGCGCCACGGAGTAAAAAGATTCGGCGCGAAAGAACCAGCCGGCGGTGACCTTTGGCAGCCAGTGGCCGCGCAGCGTTGCGGCGAGCGCCGCGCCGCTCTTGTCGATGGCGCGGGAGTGGTCGATGGGCATGTAGCCCTTGCCGCCGCCGGCTTCATCGTATCCGGCCAGCGCGCCGATCGCCTCGAGCAGCGTCGATTTGCCGGTGCCGTTCTCGCCGACGATGATGGTGATCGGCGTGGTGAATTCGAGTTCGAAATCGTGGCTGCGGAAGATCGGCAGATTCCAGGGATATTTTTCCCAATCTGCGACACGGCTGGGCTCGATCAGGATGCGCTTGAGATAGGGCGCATTCAGCCGCGTCAGTTGCTTGCGAGGAGCCATGCGGCGGCGGTCAGCCCGGCAGCGAGATGTTGCCGTCTTCCGCGATCGGAAAAGCCGGATTGTGCGCCACTTCCCAGACATGCCCTTCCGTGTCGGCGAAATAGCCATACCAGCCGCCCCAGAAGGCGCGACCGGCCGGTTTGACGATACGACCGCCGGCCTTCTCGGCCATCGCCAGCATGTGATCGACTTCCGTGTCGGAGCGGGTGTTGTAAGCGAGGTAGATCGCCGACGGCGCCGTGCCGAAGGTGATGCCTGAATCCTCTTCGGCGCTTTCGCGCGGAAACAGCCCGAGAATGACGCCGCCCATCTGGAAGAAGGCGACGCCATC
Organism: Mesorhizobium wenxiniae; assembly: GCF_002284535.1. Classification (GTDB taxonomy): domain Bacteria; phylum Pseudomonadota; class Alphaproteobacteria; order Rhizobiales; family Rhizobiaceae; genus Mesorhizobium; species Mesorhizobium wenxiniae. The sequence goes on from NZ_NPKH01000039.1 coordinate 241,767, forward strand.
GGTGATTCCAGCATGGCGGGTCAGGCCCATCGCCTCGTAGAAGCGTGTGGCGCGCTCCAGATCGTCGACGGCGATGGTGATAATGGAGATGCGAGGCTCCATGTCTATTCCTCCGTCCATTCCGGCTTGCGTTTGCCGATGAAGGCGCCGATGCCCTCTTCCGCGTCGCGCGCCAGCATGTTGTCGACCATGACGCGGCCGGTATAGGCATAGGCCTCGGCAAGCCCCATCTCGGCCTGCGCGTAGAAGGCTTCCTTGCCGGTCTTCACGACCAAAGATGATTTGGCGGCAATGGTTTGCGCGTATTTGGTGACAATCTGATTCAGATATTCGCGCGGCACGACCCGGTTGACGAGGCCGAATTCCTTGGCCGTTGCAGCATCGATCGTCTCGCCGGTCAAAAGCATCTCCATAGCGTGCTTTCGCGAGACATTGCGCGACAGCGCCACCATCGGCGTCGAGCAGAACAGGCCGATATTCACGCCGGGCGTGCAGAAGGTCGCCTCATGCGAGGCGATCGCCAGATCACAGCTCGCGACCAGTTGCGCCCCCGCGGCCGTCGCCAGACCATCGACCTCGGCGATCACTGGCCTGGGATGGCGCACGATCGCCTGCATCAGTGCCGCGCAAGCGGTAAACGTCTCCTCGAAGAACGCCTTGCCGCGGTCGGGATCGCCACGGTGCGCGGTCATTTCCTTGAGATCGTGGCCGGCGCAGAACACCTTTCCGGCGGCCGCCAGGATGATGACGCGGACGGATCTGTCTGATTTCGCGCGGTCGAGTTCCGCCGTCAGCGCTGCCATGACCGCCAGCGACAGGGCATTGGCCGGCGGATTGGCGAGCGTGAGGCGCAGGACGCCCTTGTCCAGCCTCGCGACGACAGGACCTTCGGCAACAGCCGGCTTGATCGCGACGATTTCAGCCATTTCTCCAACCTCTTCATCGGCCAGCGGCATCGCATGCGCGGGCCATGGAACACAAGAACTAGCACGCTGCCGATTGAAGAACAGTCGTCAGACGTGTTTTCTCATGAGCAACAAATGGCCCAGCCGCCTTATTCGGCAAGCCGAGATCAGCACCATCAAGGAGGAACATAATGGCCGAGCAGAGCAACCTCAAACCGATGCTAACCGCGGCCGAAGTCAATGCCTTGATGGAAAGCGTCTATCCCCAGCTCAACAACCAGTTCACCTTCTACGAGGCGATCGACGTGTTTCCGGGCGGCTGCACGGTGCGGCTGAATGCCGGCGAGCGGCATTTGCGCCCTGGCGGAACGGTGTCGGGCTCGTCGCTGTTCACACTGGCCGACATAGGCGGCTATGTCTGCGTGCTTTCGCATGCCGGGCCCGATGCGCTTTCTGTCACCACCAATCTCAATATCAATTTTGTCCGCAAGGCCGAGGCCGGGCCGATCGACGGCCATTGCCGCATCCTGAAGCTGGGCAAGAGCCTGATGGTGTTCGATATCGACATCGTCGCCGGACCGGACGGACACACAGTGGCGCACGCCACGGGAACCTATTCGATCCCGCCGAGGAAGAGCTTTCAATCGCAAGCCTGATTTGCCGGCGAATACGTTTTGCGCTCGTTCCAGGCGAACCCAACGGAACGAAACGTCCGACAAAACGTTCGCAGCACCAATCAGACCCGCAAAAACATGCCCGAACTTCCCAACTATCTGGCGTTCCTGGTCGCAGTGCTTGGCTATCAGCTGTCCGGCCCCGGACCAGACATGCTTCTGGTGATCAGCCGCGGTATCGGACAGGGCCGGCGGGCGGCACTGGCAACGGCGACCGGCTGCGTTTTCGCAGGCGTGATCCAGATTCCGTTGCTGGCAATCGGACTTGCCTCGCTAATCACGTCCTCGTCTATCGCGTATGGCCTGCTGCAAGTGCTCGGAGCGGCGTACCTCATTGCAATCGGGACAAAGTTCTTGCTCGTGCGCAACGAAGCGGAAACAAACAGCATCGTCGCGGCCAAGGAGGGAGGCCTGGCGGGCGCCTTTCGGCAAGGCATGATCTGCAATCTGACCAACCCTACCGCACTCGTTTTCATGCTCGCAGTGCTGCCGCAGTTCGTCCATGCCTCCACAGGATCGTCGGCGATGCAGTTTATCGTACTCGGGACCACCATGAAGGCTACGGGCCTTCTGGTCCTGGGGGCTGTAGCCTTGGCCTCAGGTGCGGTCGGCGCCTGGCTGGCACGCAACTCCGGTTTTCTTGTCTGGCAAGAACGCCTGGCCGGTGCGATCATGATCGCCGTCGGCATCAAACTGCTGCTGGCCGCAATTATTCCGGGCCGGCGCTAAACCAAGTTTGATGGATTCGAATGAGGTATAATAATACCTCAGCTACAACCTGTTGATTTTACACAATAATCCTTTTAGGATGGCGGGAAAAGCAGCTTGACTGCATAACTCTCCTCCCCTATAAGCCTTCACGAAGCAGCGGCCCGCAAGGCCGCCGTTTTGTTATTGGCGGCGGGCAAGCGCTCACGGTCAATCCAAGCAACAAGAAACGCCTTTCCTCGTCGTTCGTCGATGGGCAAGGTCCGAACCGAAAGCAACAATTCATGGCAACCTTTTCGCAGAAGCCTGCGGATGTGGTGAAGAAGTGGGTGCTGATCGACGCCGAGGGTCTCGTCGTCGGCCGTCTCGCCACTGTCATCGCCAATCATCTTCGCGGCAAACACAAGCCCACCTTCACCCCGCATGTCGACGACGGCGACAACGTCATCGTCATCAATGCCGACAAGGTGGTGTTCACCGGCAAGAAATTCACCGACAAGGTCTATTACTGGCACACCGGCCATCCCGGCGGCATCAAGGAGCGCACCGCGCGGCAGCTGCTCGAGGGCCGTTTTCCCGAGCGTGTCGTCGAGAAGGCCGTCGAACGCATGATCCCGCGTGGCCCGCTCGGCCGTCGCCAGATGAAGAATCTCCGCGTCTATGCAGGCACGGAACATCCGCATGTCGCCCAGCAGCCCGTCACGCTCGACGTGGCCAAGCTGAACGCCAAGAACAAGAAGGTTTCGTAAAATGGCTGAGCTTTCCTCGCTCGCAGAACTCGGAACTGCCACCGGCAACACCAACACGCAGCCGGCTGCACCCGTCCATGTCCAGAAGCTCGACAAGTCGGGCCGCGCCTATGCCACCGGCAAGCGCAAGAACGCCATCGCGCGCGTCTGGGTGAAGCCCGGCTCCGGCAAGATCGTCGTCAACGACAAGGTGTTCGCCGAATATTTCGCGCGTCCGGTCCTGCAGATGATCCTTAACCAGCCGATCATCGCCGCCAACCGCGCCGGCCAGTACGACATCGTCGCCACGGTCATCGGCGGCGGGCTTTCCGGCCAGGCCGGTGCCGTGCGCCACGGCATCTCCAAGGCGCTGACCTATTACGAGCCGGCGCTGCGCGCCGTGCTCAAGAAGGGCGGCTTCCTGACCCGCGACAGCCGCGTCGTCGAGCGCAAGAAGTACGGCAAGGCGAAGGCCCGCCGCTCCTTCCAGTTCTCCAAGCGCTAAGCTCTACGCAGCCGCATAGGTCAAAGGCCGCCTTCGGGTGGCCTTTTTCTTTGTGCCGACTTCGCTGAATGTCGGGATCGATCGGCCGATGCCTTGATGAAGTCGATAAACGCGCGCAGTGGAGCCGGCACGAGACGCCGGCCGGGATAATAAAGGAACGGCCCCGAGAAGCTCTGCCACCAGGGTTCGAGGACGGGTTCGAGCACACCGCTTTCGAAATGCGGGCGAAGCCAGTCCTCGAAGAGGCTGACAATGCCGGTACCGGCAATGGCTGCATCGACGGCGAGATCGGCCGCCCCGCCCAGGGTCACGAGAAGCGGCCCCGCCGGATCGACCTGCACCACCTCGCCGTCTCGCTCGAATTCCCAAAGCGGCATCGCGCCGCTGGCGAATCGGCCGCGCAGGCAGGCGTGGCCGAGAAGATCGCGCGGGTGCTCAGGCCGGCCTTGGCGATCAAGGTAGGCGGGGCTGGCAGCGGTGGCGAAGCGCTGCACGCGCGGCCCGATCGGCACCGCGATCATGTCTTGTTCCAGCCGCTCATCGTAACGGATCCCGGCATCGCACCCCGCCGCCAACACATCGACAAAACTCTCCTCGGCGATCACCTCCAGCCGGATGCCGGGATAGGCGGCGAGGAACCGCGGAACAATGCCGGGCAGCACCAGCCGCGCCGCGCTGACCGGCACATTAAGCCGCAACGTACCTGCCGGCCGGTCGCGGAAGCCGTTCACAACGTCAAGTGCTGCCTCGACCTCGGTTAAGGCTGGACCGAGCCGGGCCAGCAAGCTCGCACCCGCTTCTGTCAGGACGACGCTGCGGGTCGTCCTGTTGAGCAGCCTGACATCGAGCTGCGTCTCGAGCCGGCGCACCGCCTCGCTCAAGCCCGACGCGCTGCCGCCGTTCGCGCGGGCGCCATCGCGAAAACCCTTGGCCCGCGCCACGGCCACGAAGGCGTTCAGGTCTCCGAGATCGATCTTCATTGTTCGATATTCCGTACAGCCCGTGCGGAATGTAGCCAATTATCGTAAGATCGGACAGCGCCTATCTCAGCGTCATCTTTGAACGGAGATAGACTATGTCCAGCATCGACTTTTCCGGCACGTTCACTCTCGGCGACCGCACCGTGAAGCGGCTCGGCTACGGCGCCATGCAGCTCGCAGGACCCGGCGTCTTTGGTCCGCCTGGAGATCACGACGCAGCCTTGGACGTGCTGCGCGAGGCCATTGCGCGCGGGGTGAACCACATCGACACCAGCGACTTCTACGGCCCGCACGTCACCAATCTGCTGATCCGCGAGGCGCTCGCGCCCTATTCCGACGATCTGACGATCGTCACCAAGATCGGTGCGCGTCGCGGCACGGATGGCTCGTGGCTCCCCGCCTTCTCGTCCGAAGCGCTGACCCAGGCGGTGCACGACAATCTGCGCAATCTCGGGCTCGATGTGCTGGACGTGGTCAATCTCAGGATCATGTTCGACGCGCATGGGCCCGCCGAAGGATCGATCGAGGCGCCGCTCACTGTGCTGGCCGAGCTGCAGCGACGCGGTTTTGTGCGCCACATCGGGCTAAGCAATGTCACGTCAGCACAGATCGAAGAGGCGCGACGGATCGCCGAGATCGTCTGCGTGCAGAACCAATACAATCTGGCGCACAGGGGCGACGATGCCTTGATCGACAAACTCGCCCGCGACGGCATCGCCTATGTGCCGTTCTTTCCACTCGGCGGCTTCAACCCGCTGCAGTCGTCTACCCTATCCGGCGTCGCTCAGCGCCTCGGCGCCACACCGATGCAGGTCGCGCTCGCCTGGCTACTCGGTCGCGCGCCCAATATCCTGCTCATTCCCGGCACCTCATCGGTCGCACATCTCATTGAGAACCTTGCCGCAGCCGAACTCGATCTGCCGGAGGATGCCGCCAGGGAATTGGACGGAGTAGCGATGGCCGCCTGACAGCGGGCTGGCGACCATCCAGGGAAGCGGCTCCCTTGCCCCGCTCCGATCCAGTCTAGTTGATGCTTGCGGTGTTCGCCGGCTCCGCCGGCCGCGTCTCATCAGAATAAGGCACTCGGTAGCCGTTCGCTGCCAGCCAGTCGATCGCCGCTTTCGGCTCGTCGGTCTGGATGATGGTGGCGCCGCGCTCGGCCCAGAAGCCGTACGTCTCGCGCGGTAGACTGGCGAGCACCGCCAACTCGTCGCCGCGACCGCCGGCAAGGAAGCCGCCCGGCTTATTGACGATAGCGTAGGTATTGGCCCAGATGTGCCAGTCGCCCCTTATCGCCGCCGCGCGCATACGGGGGCTGAACAGCGGACCGCCAGTGTCGGTCAGCGTCTCCGATCCCGCGCGCCAGTTGATCATCTCGACCGCGCGCGGCGAAAAGATCCCGCTGACTTTCTCGGCGAAACCGGCGTCGCGAACCGCGTCATCGGCGATAATCGGCATGAACTGGAAACCACTGCCGATCGCGCCCATGGCGGCTTTGACAGTGGTGATTCTGGCCGGATTCCACAGGTTCTCCTTGACGATCACCTGTTCGGCCATGCCCAGATCGCGCGCGACCGCGATCATGCCGGCCAGGCTGTCGACATCGAGCTTGTTGTCGATGTTGATGAGTATCCTGTCCTTGGTCGCCATCAGCATTTCGCGCAGCGTCGAAACCGGCTCATCGGTGACAGCGCCGGTGCCTTCGATCACCAGTCTGCAGGTTTTGAGCTCGGCCAGCGTGCGCTTGATCACCTCGCCATTGCAATTCGTCGTGCGGTCGAGCCAGCTGTCATGCATGACGACGAACTGGCCATCCTTCGAGCGCCTGACGTCGACCTCGACGATTTCGGCACCCAGCGCGATCGATGCCTCGACGGCGGCGATCGAGTTCTCCGCATAGAGCGTCTTGCGGGCCTGCATACTGCCGGCGCGGTGTGCCGCCACCATGACATGGTCGCGCCACTGGTTGGCGTGTTCGAAACGGTCGAGAATTTGTCTGGCGCGTGTTTCGCCTGCCGATGCCGCGCCTGTGAAGAGCACCGAGGCGGCGGCAAGCAGAAGGTTCAGCCAGGTCGTTCGCATGAGAATCGCTCCGTACCGGATGCAAACCGGTTAAGCGACACACGTGACAGCCTGGTGAACGAAGCCGGCTTCGCAAATGCCGGACGTCCGGGTCAATGCCGGCTGAAGCGGCCGTTCTGAAACCTCGAACCGGCAATCAGCAGGTCGCCGGCAATCAGCTTGCCGAGATGCTTGGCGCGCCCATATCTGTTCCGCTCCGCGGCCGACACCATCCCGTGCGGAGGCGGCTATCTACTTACGGTTGCATTCATGCTTACCTAAGCAATTTCCGGGTTGGCCATGCGGGCTCACCTGACAAGCAAGAATTTGTGACCGGGCTCGAATGGCCCAGGCCTCGGAAGGGGTCGCATTTCTGAGAATTTTATCCAATAAGGTTGCGCCTCGACGCACAGGAGATCGCTTCATGCCGAACAGCAACATCGACCACGCCTTCACCGCCCGGGCCAGGACGGGTGCGTCCTTCGAGCCGACCTATGCCGGCGCGCTGTCGTTCATGCGACGCAAATACACGAAGGACGTGAAGGGCGCGGACGCGGTGGTGTGGGGCATCCCCTTCGACGCCGCCGTGACCAACCGGCCGGGCGCGCGCTTCGGGCCGCAGGCGATTCGCCGCGCCTCGACCATCCTCGACAACGATCCGCAGTATCCGTTTTCGCGCGATCTGTTCGAATATCTCGCCGTGGTCGACTATGGCGATTGCCTGCTCGACAGCGGCAATCACCAGAAGACTCCCGGGACGATCGAGCGCGAGGCAGCAAAGATCCTGAAATCCGGCGCCTTCCTGCTATCGCTCGGCGGCGACCATTTCGTCACCTGGCCGCTGCTCAAGGCGCATGCCGCCGTCCACGGCCCACTTGCCCTCGTGCAGTTCGACGCCCACCAGGACACTTGGCCGGACGACGGCAAGCGCATCGACCACGGCTCCTTCGTCGGCCGTGCGGTCAAGGAGGGCATTGTCGACCCCGACCGTTCGATCCAGATCGGCATCCGCACCCATGCGCCCGAAACCTTCGGCCTCAAGATCCTGTACGGCCACGAAGTTGAGGAAATGCGCGCGTCCGATATCGCTTATGCCATCGTCGATCGTACCGGCGGCAAAAAAGCCTACGTCACCTTCGATATCGATTGCCTGGACCCGGCCTTCGCGCCCGGCACCGGCACCCCGGTCGCCGGCGGGCCGTCCTCGGCAAAAATCCTGTCGGTGCTGCGCCAGATCAATCAGGTCGATATCGTCGGCGCCGATGTCGTGGAGGTTGCGCCGGCCTATGATCACGCCGATATAACGGCAATTGCCGGGTCGACAGTCGCCATGCACTATCTCGGGCTCCTGGCGGAACGAAAGGCTCGACTCGAAGAGCTGAACAGCGGCAATCACGTCGTCGCCGCATTGAATCAGGCAAGCGGCATATAACTTCGAAATATCAGGGAATTCAGGCAGGCAATGAAACCGAAAATCTTCATCGACGGCGAGCACGGCACCACCGGTCTGCAGATCAGGGCGCTGCTTGCCGAACGCGGCGACCTGGAGATCATCTCCATTCCGACCGAGCGCCGCAAGGAACCGGCAGCTAGAGCCGAGTTCCTCAACGCCGCCGATGTCGCGATCCTGTGCCTGCCGGATGCAGCTGCAAAAGAAAGCGTTTCGCTGATCACCAACGACACCACAAGGGTTATCGACGCCTCGACCGCGCATCGCGTCGCCCAAGGTTGGGAATATGGCTTCGCCGAAATGGACAAGGATCAGGCGCGGAAAATCGCTTCAGCGAAGCGTGTCGCCAATCCGGGCTGCTGGCCGCAAGGCCCGATCGCGACGCTCAGGCCGCTGGTGGCAGCCGGGCTGTTGCCGCCGGATTTTCCGGTCACCGTCAATGGCATTTCGGGCTATTCGGGCGGCGGCCGGCCGATGATCGAGGACTATGTCGCCAAGGGCGAGGATGCCCCGGAATTCCTGCCCTACGGGCTGACCCTGCAGCACAAGCATGTGCCGGAGCTCAGGACCTATGCGAAGCTGTCGCATGACCCGATCATGCAGCCGGCGGTCGGCAATTTCGCGCAAGGGATGATTACCGTGGTGCCGTTGCAGCTCGGCGGCCTCGACTATGTACCGACGGGCGCCGAGCTTCATGCGGCGATTGCCGACCATTTCGCCGCGATAGATGGCGGCGTGGTCGAGGTGGCGCCCTATGTGCATCTTGAACGCGTGCCGGAGATCGATCCCGAAATCTACAACGGCACCAACCGGATGAAGCTCTATATATTCGGCAATGACGACAGGGCCCAGGCGCTGCTGTTCGCCGTCTACGACAACCTCGGCAAGGGCGCCTCGGGTGCTGCCGTGCAGAACATGGATCTGATGCTCGGGCTCAAGCCCTGAATGGACGCTCCGACATTTCCAGAACGCTGGAAGGTCAGCGCGCCAGAACTGATTGCCGAGACGTTCAGCAGCCGCATCTGGAAGGTTGTTCGCGCGGACGGCGCGCCGGCGATCGTCAAGGACCACAAACCCTTCGACGATGTCGAAGACGAGTTGCGCGGCGAGCATTTTCTCGCCTGGCGGCGTGGCGAAGGCGCAGTGCAGCTGCTCGGCAGCGACGGCCGCTGCATGCTGCTCGAATATGCCGGTGACAGGATGCTGTCGCAGGTTCTCGCGGAGCAGGGAGACAATGCCGCCACAGCAATCGCGGCCGAGGTGATGGCAAACCTGTTCTCGCCATCCGACCACCCTGCCCCACCGGATCTGCAGCCGCTGCGGGTACGGTTTTCCAGTCTGTTCAAGAAGGCGAAGATCGATCGCGACGCCGGCGAAAAAAGCCTCTACGTCGAAGCGGCTGCGACCGCGGAACGGCTGTTGGCCGATCCTGTCGACGTGCTGCCGCTGCATGGCGACCTGCATCACGACATATCATGCAGGGACCGCGCGGCTGGTTGGCGATCGACCCGAAGGGCGTTCTCGGCGATCCCGGCTTCGATGCGGCGAACATGTTCTACAACCCGCTCGACCGCGACGACCTTTGCAGCGATCCCCGGCGGATTGCCCACATGGCTGAGATCTTCGCCAGAACGCTCGGCCAAACGCCGCCAGCCATCCTGGATCATGCCATCGCCTATGGCTGCCTGTCGGCGTCGTGGCATCATGAGGACGGCAACGCGTTCGAGGAAAGCCGCGAATTGTCCATTGCCACGGCGATCAGGACGGTGCGGCTCAGCCCCTGACGGCGATCTGGTTGGGCAGCGGATAAGCGCCCTTGGTGCCGCGCCAATGCGCTGCAGCAAACCCTAGCAGGACAAGCGCGAATGCCTGATGCGTCAGCGCCATGTGCAGCGGCACGTGCATCAGCAGCGTGCCGATGCCGATCAACGACTGCGCCAGCACCAGCAGAAACAACAACGTCGCGCGGTGCGCATGCGTCGTGCCTGGCTGGCGGCGGTGTGTCGCGATCATGTGCCAAAGTGCTGCGGCGAAGATCGCGTAGGCGCCGAGCCGGTGGATGAACTGAACCGTCTTCGGGCTCTCGAAGAAGTTGCGCCATGCCGGCTCGAGGATCATCAGATCGCCGGGGATGAGCTTGCCGTCCATCAACGGCCAGCTGTTGTAGCTCAGGCCGGCATCGAGGCCGGCGACCAGCCCGCCGAGATAGATCTGGATCAGCGCCAGCAGCACCAGAAAGCCGGCCAGACGCTGCGTCGAACGGTCGGCGGCCGGTTCGGAATGAGGGGCCAATCCACGCGCGACCACCATGGTCGCGGTGAAGATCAGCGCGGCCAGCGTCAGATGCGTTGCCAGCCGGTATTGGCTGACGGAGACCCGGTCGACCAGTCCGGACGCCACCATCCACCAGCCGATCGCGCCCTGGAGGCCGCCGAGAAGAAGAATGCCTGATAGTTTAGGCCCAAGGCCGCGTTCGATGCGGCGCGTCGCCCAGAAAAACACCAGCGGCACGGCGAAAACCACGCCGACACCGCGCGCCAGGACCCGGTGCACCCATTCCCACCAGAAGATCGACTTGAACGCTTCGATGCTCATGCCCTTGTTGAGCTCGGCATATTGCGGGATCTGCTGGTAGCGCTGGAATTCCTCCTGCCATTCGGCGTCGTTGAGGGGCGGGATGATGCCGTGGATCGGCTTCCATTCGGTGATCGACAGGCCGGACTCGGTGAGCCTGGTGGCGCCGCCGACCAGCACCAGGACAAACAGGACCAGAAGCACGACGTAGAGCCAGCCACGCACCAGCGCCCGGTTGCGCAGGTCGCGGTCGCGGGCCACGAAAGGCGCGGCAGCTGATATGGCAGCCATAGGCTTGTCCCGGCAGGTTGCAGTCGCGGATTGGTGGACCATCGCAATCCCGCTGGCAAGACCGGACAGCGCGGCACGCCGTCGCGCCGCTTCTTGCGGGTTGCGTGCCTCTTCCGTTGGGCCTAAGCGATAGGGATCAACGGGATCGCGAAATGCCAATTCGCCTGAAAAAGCTGATCGGAACCTTCCTGCTGGTGGCGCTGGTCATCGTCTACGCACTGGTCGCATCGATCGTGGCGGTTGCCCAGCTGGCAGAATCGGGACCGTGGGCGCATTTTCTGTTCTTCCTGCTCAGCGGCATGCTGTGGGTGCTGCCGGCTATGGGCATCATCAAGTGGCTGATCCTGGAGCCGCCGCGGCCGAAGAATTGAGGCTCGCTCGCCGCCGCTAGATGGTGAAAGCCTGACGCTTGCTACCCGACGTGTAGGGTAGCTCAGGGTGGTTTTCTGCCTTCCGTGTCGCCGATCGGAACGCGCAGGCGGCGCCACTTTCCGACCTCAGCACCTCTAAGCGCGAACGTTGGTGTGATGCCCGATGCGCGCGTTCGTAGGGCATCTCGCTGTTACATCGCGGTGACAAAAGCACCGCCACGGTGGCGTCACCCGGTTACCAAGGGCAGCAAATATCTCCGGCCTTCTGGGAGTGTGTCAGGGTCCCCAGAGGCTGCGTGGGCGTGTCGCCGGTTGGCTGTTAGCGCGGCGACTGGACCGCTCCACGCCTCGCAAGCGGGATAGCGAAATCTCGTGAAGGCAAGGTCAAGCTGCGTTCTCCGTTCTGAATCGGCGACGGGGGGCGGCTGGGAAAGATGGATGCCATGCACGTTGAGCGTCTGGAAGTTGGCGGGGCATTGGCGCGAGGCAGCCCGCGTGCACGCGCCTGGCCGGGCGGTGCAATGACCGCGCAGCGCCGCCTCGCAGCGATCCTGGCTTGCGACGTGGTCGGCTATTCGCGCCTGATGGAGCGCGACGAGCGCGGCACGCTCGAGCGGCTGAAGACATACCGCAAGGACCTCCTCGAACCGCTGGTCTCCGAGCACCAGGGTCGGATCGTCAAGCTCACCGGCGACGGCATGCTGTGCGAGTTCGCGAGCGTCGTCAACGCGGTGACCTCGGCGATGGCGATCCAGCAGGCCCTGGCAGAACACGAGGCGGAGACGCCCGAGGAAGAGCGGATTCGCTTCCGCATCGGCGTCAATCTCGGCGACGTGGTCTGCGAGGAGGACGGCGACCTCTACGGCGACGGGGTCAACATCGCCGCCCGCCTCGAAAGCATCGCCGATCCCGGCACCGTGGTCGTCTCGGGCACCGCCTACGACCACCTTCAGGGCAAGCTCGACGGCGGCTTCACACTGCTCGGCGACCTGCGCCTCAAGAACATCGAGCGGCCTGTGCGCGCCTACCGCGTCGAGACCGACGCCAGCGCCTCGGGGGCTGCACTGCCTCCCCTGCCCGCGAAACCCTCGATCGCGGTTCTGCCTTTCACCAACATGAGCGGCGATCCCGACCAGGAATACTTCGCCGACGGACTGGTGGAGGACATCATCACGGGATTGAGTCGGGTGAACTCCTTCTTCGTGATCGCCCGCAACTCGTCCTTCACCTACAAGGGCCGAGCGGTGGACCTGCGCCAGGTCGGGCGTGAGCTGGGCGTCCGCTACGTGCTCGAAGGCAGCATCCGCAGAGCAGGATCGCGGGTGCGTATCAGCGGGCAGCTGGTGGACGCGATCAGCGGACACCATGTCTGGGCCGACCGCTTCGAGGGCAACGTGAGCGACATCTTCGACCTACAGGACAAGGTGACCGAGAGCGTCGTCGGTGCGGTCGAGCCGAGCATCCGGCTGGAGGAGATCAAGCAGGCGCGCATGAAGCCGACCGACTACATCGGTGCCTACGACCTCTACCTTCGTGCGCTGCCGCGCTTCTACAGCATGACGCGCGAAGGCTTCGCCGACGTGCGCCGGCTCACCAACGAGGCGCTCAGCATCGACCCAGGCTTCACCCTGGCGAAGGCCCTCGGTGCCTATATCCGCAGCCTGTCCGTGAGTCAGTGCTGGCACGAGCCCGACGATATCCGCGTCGCCGTGCGCATGGCCCGCGAGGTGCTGGCGGACGCGCGAGACGACCCGACAAGCTTGCGTTTCGCCGCGCAGGTGATCGCCTACAGCGCCAAGGATTACGAGACGGCGCTGGACACGATCGAACGGTCCCTGCTGCTCAATCCCAATTCGGCGCAGGGCTATACGGGCAGCGGCTGGGTGAACGCCCATTCCGGCCGCCCCCTCGTCGCGATCGAGCACTTCCACAGGGCAATGCGGCTGAGCCCGGTCGACCCCGAGAAGGGCATCGCGCTCTCCGGCATCGGGATGAGCTACCTGATGCTCGAACGCTACGAGGAAGCGCTGACTTGGGGAGAACGAGCGCTGCGCGAGATGCCGAATTACGGCTCCTCGCACCGGGTGGTGATCATGGCGCTGGTCAAACTCAATCGGCCGGACGAAGCGCAGGCGGCGGCGCGGCGGCTGATGGAGGCGTTCCCGACCTACACGCTCGCCCTGCAGAGGCAGATCAACCCGTGGCGGGACAAGGTGTTCGCCGAGCGCTACGTCGAGGCGCTGGGTATTGCCGGCGTGCCGGAGTGATCGTCGCGTTTGCAAAGATGCCCTCTCCTGCGCGTCACGTCCGGCCAGGCGACGTCCCTTGATCCCGCGTCGCTTCTGGAAGGATAGTTCTCTGGCCGGGTTGTCGAGGACTGTGCGCGTAGAGCAGCTGTGAACAGGCGGCGAGCTCTCTGTTGGGTTCGCGTCGAACTTCCGGTTTCCACCCTGACGAGACCTACCGACGGTCCAGACATATGTCGCCTTCGGGTCACGACGTTCCCTTGACCTCCCATCAGAGATGGTCCTCAAGGGGTCGGTTCTTGCCGGACTTTCACCACTAGATGGTGACAAGCATCTTGCCGGCATTGGCCAGCGGCGTCGTCACACCCGACAGCATCGTGCGGATATGGGCAACGCTCTGATAGCGACCGTTGACCGAAATGCGCGGCAGCGCTTGCAGGAAATCGGCATGTTCGGCGCGCAGCACGCCGTGGCGTGTCGTCACCGCCGAGGCATAGCCGGCGTCGCGGGCAATGCCGACTTCGCGGTCGCCAACGGCACTGGCATAGCCATAAGGATAGGCGAAATGGCGCGGCGCCTCGCCGAGTTCGGCCTGCAATATGCGCCTGACGTCGTCGACCTCGTGCCGCGCATCGGCTTCGGAAAGCCGCTTCAGATTGCGATGATTTACGGTGTGCGCGCCGATCGTCACCAGCGAATGCCCTGCCATGGCGCGGATCTCGTCCCAGTTCATCAACATGCTCTGGCGCGCGCCCAACTCGATACCGTTCGACCGCGTCAATTCGCGCAGCACCGCGCGCTGGTCCTCCTCGCGGACGTCCAGCGTCAAATAGTCGTGCAGGCGCGCGAAGGCCTGAAGTTTCCTGCCCGGGGTCGAGCAGTCGATCGTCACCGGACCGTTCGGTGTTGTCAGAATCAACCGGTCCCGCGCGCTGACGATGTCCTCGACCACCTCCCACCATAGATCGGCGGCGCCGTTTATCAGCCCTGGCGCGACATAGATGGTGACCGGCGCGCCGTGCTTTTCCAGCACCGGCAGCGCCTCGGTCATGTTGTCGCGGTAGGCGTCGTCGGCGGTGATCGCCGCGAACTGGCCACCCTTGCCGCCGGCCTTGATGCGCTCGATCGCCTCGTCCAGCGTGACGAACGTATAGCCGTGCGCCTTCATGTCGGCGATCACGGCGTCGAGGAACTCAGGCGCGATGTTGAGATGCCGGTTGACGCCATCAGGCTTTTCCGGCGTGGCGGTGACCCGATGCAGCATCAGGATGGCGCCGATGCCGCCGACGAACGGCTTGGCCAGCGGGACAAGACCGGTATAACGGACGACGTTGAGCGCCAGTTTCCGGATTGCCTCGCCCCCGTCGATCATTCATTCACCTTTTGCGCCTAGGCTCATCCAAGCACGGAATGCGCCTATGCGCGCCCCCAATCGCGGTGAATACGCCCTAAAGGATTGAGGTATGGTTGACGCCACCGCGTCATTTGACGGCAATCGGCTCGAAGCAATGGAGGCGACGCCGCGCGCGTTGCCTGCGGATCATGCCGGCCTGTCGGTCTCGGCCGCCGACGGTGCGGCACTTGCGGCCTATGCCGAGTTCTGCCGTTCGGCGCTGTTCGCGCCGGCGCAGAGCCCGGCCTGGATCCTGAACTGGGCCAGATATGCCGAAGCGGATACTGTTTTGGCGACGCTGAACGCTGAAGGCAGGCCGGCTTTTTCGTTGGCGCTGGAAGTCACCAGCCGCGGTCCGTTCCGCGTCGCCCGTTTCATGGGCGGCCGCCATGCCAACGGCAATTTCGCCGCCGCCGACCCGCATTGGCTGACCAGGGCGGATGGCGCGGCAATCCGCTCGATGCTGGCGGCGGTCGCCAGGGCGCGGCCGGACATCGACCTCGTCGCACTGGAACGGCTGCTGCCCGATCTCGACGGCGTTGCCAATCCGCTTGCCTCGCTTGCGCATTTTCCGAGCCCCAACTTGTCGCTGGCCGTCGATTTGGCGGGAGGCTTTGACGCACTGCTATCCCGCGCGAGCGGCAAGCGCAGGCGTAAGAGGCACCGCTCGCAGGCGCGCAAGTTAGAAGCCGTCGGCAGCTACCGCCGCATCGAGGCCCAGACAGCGGACGAGGCGAACAGACTGCTTGACGCGTTTTTCGAGATGAAGGAGTTCCGCTTCCGCAAGATGGGCATCGCCAACGTCTTCGGTGAGCCGGAGGTTCGTGCTTTCTTCAGCGCGTTGTTCGTCGAAGCGCTTTCCGACGACAAGCCGTCCTTCGTGTTGCATGGGCTCGAAGTCGCCGGCAAGCTTCGCGCCGTCACCGGATCGAGCCGCTCGGGAAAACGCTTGATCTGCGAGTTCGGAGCGATCGCCGACGACGACCTCGCCCATGCCAGCCCCGGCGACTTCCTGTTCTTCGACAACATCGAGGAAGCCTGCGAGAGGGGATTCGAAGTCTATGATTTCTCGGTCGGCGACGAACCCTACAAGCGACTGTGGTGCGATATCGAGACCCAGCATTTCGAGGTCCTGATTCCGCTGACGATGAAGGGCCGCGCGCTGGTGCTTGTCCTGCGGCAAGGCGCGCGCCTGAAAACCTTCGTCAAGAACAGCCCGACGATCTGGAAGCTGACCAAGATGCTGCGCCGCAAGACGGCCGGACAGGCAGCACGTGCCGCGGGCGAAGACGACAGCTGACCGCTGCCGAGATTTCCGGAGCGTTTGAGCAGAATTATCGAACCCGTCTCAGGCGGCGGAGCGTCGTCCGGGTACCGGCGTCCCTGGCGTTTCATAGCCGACCGGCGTCACCAGCGTCAGTTCGGGATAGCCGCTCTCGATCAGTTCGACTGCGGCCTGCGCCACCTCGTCGTTCGGCTCCAGCAGCGACAGGAAGACCTCGGTGCCCTCGCCGACAAGGCGGTCGATGCCTTGCGCGTCGGCGGGTCCGCATTCGACCACGACCAGATCGTAGGCGGTGGTCAGTGACTGCATGATGATCGGCAGCCGGTCGGCGGCGCGCATGGCGCGGACCGGATCGGCAGTGCCGACGGGAATGACGTGGCAGTCCGAATAGAGATCGGGGTGGATCACGTCGCTGAACTGCGCTTCGGAGGCGAGCAGATTGGTAATGCCCGGGAACAGCCCGCTGTCCAGCATCGGCCGTGAGGCGGCGCCCGAGGCGGTGAGATCGAGCAGGAGCACACGCAGGCCGGCGTCGGAGACCTCACGCGCCACTAGCACCGACGAGGCGGCCGCTTCGTCGCCTTCCGGCGACACGAATATGGCGCGCGCCGCCCCGGTTGTGATCAGTTTTTCCACCGCGCTGTCGATTTCGACCTCGCCAAGGGTGGGGCGCGCCGACTTGACGTCCTCGCCAGTTGCCGGGGCAGTTGCTGGCGCCGCGCCAGCCGCCTGCGGCTCTGCCTGGGCTTCCGCCGTCCGATCCTCGAGGTCTTCGATATCGGCCGGTTCGTGATTGGACGGTTCGTGGGCAACCGGCATTGTGACCTGTTCGATCCGATCGAAACGGGCGCCGGCGGCCGGCCGCATGGCGCGACCCGAAAACAGCTCTTGCAGAAGCGTCACGATCGCCATGAGCAGCAACGAGCCGACGAAGGCCGCAGCGGTGATCGGCAGGATCTTCGGGAAATAGGGCTCGGACGGCGCAACCGCGCGGGAAAAGACGCGGGCGTCCACCGGCAGATAGTTGCTGTCCTTGCGCGAAGACGCCTCACGGTAACGGGTCAGGTAGGATTCGAGCAACTGCCGCTGGGCGGTCGCTTCGCGCTGCAGCGCATCCAGTTCGACCTGCTGGTCGCCGGCGCGCGCCGATGCAGCCTTCAGCGTGTTGACGTCGGCGACAAGCTGGTTTTCCCGGGCCTGGGCGGTCTGCGCCTGCGTCATCAGCCCTTTCATGATCTTTTCCGCCTCGTTGCGGATCTGGCGGTCGAGATCGGCAAGCTGCGATCTCAGCGCCCGGATGCGGGGATGATTGTCGAGCAAGGAGGTGGAAAGGTCGGCGATGTTGGTCTTGAGCTCGACCTGCCGCTCGCGCAGCCGCTGGATGAGTTCGGAAGACAGCACCTCTGGTACCGCATCCAGCGAGCCGCCATTCTGCAGCGCCCTGCGCACGCTGTCAGCCGTCGCTTCTGCCGATGCGCGATTGGCCCGCACCCGCGACAGTTCGCTGGACAGTTCGGAAAGCTGTTGGGTGGCGAGCACCGAATTGTTGCCGCCCATCAAAAGATCGGACTGGGCGCGGTAGCTTGCTACCTTGGCCTCGGCGTCCTTCACCCGCTTCGACAGGTCGGCGATCTCAGGCGCCAGCCAGTCGGTTGCGGCGGAATTCGATTCGATGTTGGCATTGCCTTGGACGGAGATGTAGGCGTCGGCGATGGCGTTCGGAATTTCGGCGGCGAGCCTGGGATTTTCCGAAGAGAATTCGATGACGATAACCCGTGATTTTTCAACGCGATAGACGTTGAGCTTCTCGCGCATCGTCGCCAGCACGCGTTCTTCAGGTGGAATCTCGTTGGGGTCGCTTTTCAGGCCGGCGATGACGAGCAGACGGCTCAACATCGGCATGTCCGCTGTCTCGTCGAATTCGGGAAGCCGCGACAGATTGAGCTTCTGCGCCACCTGCTTGAGGATGTCGGTCGAAGACACAACCTCGACCTGGCTGGTCACGCCTTCCTCGTCGAGAATCGGCTTGTCATTGTCATTGGTGCCGTCGGGGCGCGTGTAAACCGATTCGCGCGTCTCGATCAAAAGCCGTGTTTCGGCCCTGTAATGCGGCGTGGCGAGCCAGGTGAGCGCGAACGCCAGGCCGGTTATGACCAGCGCCGCGACAAGAATGCGCAGCCAATTTCTCGCAAGGCTTGCGAAGAGCTGCCTGAGATCGACGTCGACATCTGCGGCCACCGATTTAACGGACATGCATCCTGCTCCGGTACTTAAAGCAGGTCGCGTTTGAACAGATCATACGACGCGCTTTAAGCTCTTGTTTTCATGCATGTTGCTGTCCCAAAACCGCTGCGCACTTTTGGGCGACATGCATTGGTCAGGATGCACCGTAAACAACTATGGTAACTCAGCCGTTAATATCGCGGTAAGTATTTGTTAGGTTTTACTCGCAAGCGGCAACAAAAGCATTAAAACCGGCCGTGTTTTGTCGGTTGCCGCCGCTTCGGACCGCCCGCCTTTACCGGCCATTAACCCTAACGGGATGATAACGGACCTCGATCCCCAGAGTTTGCCGCGGTGTAACAGCGGCCAATCGAAGGTACGTGTCCGGCCATGAAAAGCACTGCTTCCCTCTTCCGCGCGCTGCTCGCCGTGTCGTTGCTTGCCGGCTGCTCCAGCTACCGGCCGGCGCCGGCCGCCTTCCATAAAATGCTCGACCAGCCTTATCGCCTCGGTGCCGGCGACCGGGTCCGCGTCACCGTGTTCGAGCAGGAAGGATTGACCAACGTCTACAGCGTCGACCAATCCGGTTATCTGTCCATCCCGCTCGTCGGCGCCGTACCGGCGCGCGGCCACACCGCACAGCAACTCGAAGGCGAGATCGCCGACAAATTGCGCCAGGGCTACCTGCGCGATCCGGACGTTTCGGTCGAGATAGACCGCTACCGGCCGATCTTCATCATGGGCGAAGTCGGTGCCGCGGGCCAGTACTCCTATGTTCCCGGCCTGACCGTGCAAAAGGCGATTGCCATCGCCGGCGGTTTCAGCCCGCGCGCCAACCAGGAAAGCGTCGACATCACCCGCGACATCAATGGCAAGGTCATGACCGGTCGCGTGGCCACCTCCGACCCACTCCTGCCCGGCGACACGGTCTACGTTCGCGAACGCCTGTTCTAGACCACGTGGCGGACACACTCAGGATCGTCCACTGCTTTCGCTCACCTGTCGGAGGGATTTTTCGTCACGTGCGCGACCTGACCGAGGCGCAGGTCGCCGCCGGGCATGCCGTCGGCATCGTCTGCGATTCGACGACGGGTGGCGATTTTGAGGAACATTTGTTCGAACAAATGAAGGGCAAAATAGCGCTCGGCATCCATCGGACGCCAATGCAGCGGCATGTCGGACCGGGCGATCTCGCCTCGGCCTGGCGCACCTTCGGGCTTATCAAGGGATTGCGGCCGGACGTGCTCCACGGGCACGGCGCCAAGGGTGGCGCCTATGCCCGCCTGTTCGGCTCATTGTTGCGAGTATCAAGGTCTCGCGTAGCCCGCCTTTATTCGCCTCACGGCGGCTCTCTTCACTATGACGAGACTACCGCCACGGGGAAGCTGTTTTTCGCGCTCGAACGGTTCATGGCGCGCTTCACCGACTATCTTCTGTTTGTCTCCGATTATGAAAGGCAGACATATCACAGGAAGGTCGGCGAACCGCCCATCCCGAACAACCTTGTCTACAACGGCTTGAGCGCCGCCGAGTTCGAGCCGGTGCGAACCGAGCAGAATGCGGCCGATGTCCTCTATATAGGCATGATGCGCGACCTCAAGGGACCGGACATCTTCATCGATGCGCTCGTCCTTGCCGGAACGCGGCTCGGCCGCCCGGTGAAAGCGGTGATGGTCGGCGACGGCGACGACCTGCCGCGCTACCATGCGCAAGTAAAGCGCCTCGGTCTCGAAGGCCATACGCGCTTCCTGCCGCCGATGCCGGCGCGCAAAGCCTTCGCGCTGGCCGAACTGGTCATCGTTCCCTCGCGTGCGGAAGCCATGCCTTACATCGTTCTGGAAACGCTCGCCGCCGGCAAATCGATGATCGCCACCGCCGTCGGCGGCATCCCGGAAATCTTTGGCACCGGCTCCCCTGCCCTGATCCGGCCTGACCCGCGCGAACTCAGCAACAAGATGAGCGCGGCGCTGGCCGACCTCAATGCCTACGGCAGCTTGATGCCCGACAGCGCCGACCTCAAGACGCGATTCGGCGCCGACGTGATGGCCGCCGCGATCGAGACGGCCTATTTCGCCGCGCTCAAGCGGTAACCCCAAAAGGGCGCTAACCCCAAAGCTTCTCTAAAGCCACCTGTTGTTTCAAAGGTTTCTTAGCTCTCTTTTGCTATTCACCTGAGGGAAGCTTTGCGGATGGACCCATGAACGAGATCGATCCCGCACGCCGCTTTTCGATAGACGCGGTGCGCAAATTTGACAGCCCGGCCAGCGGCGATAACCTTGGCGGGATGAACGACGTCGCCCGTCAGGTCGCGTCGCAATACCGGCGCGATACCATGTCGCCGATCATGGTCAGCGGCGTCTTGCGCATGGTCGAATTCGCGCTGCTGTTCCTGTCGGGCCTCTGCGTCTATTTCTACTATGTCGGCTTCTTCAGCCATCTCGCCTGGCAATACCCGCTGACGATTGCCGCCGCATCGTTCCTCGCAGTGGTGCTGCTCGACGTCACCGATTGCTACCAGGTCGTCTCGTTGATGCGGCCGCTCGCCAATTTCGGCCGTCTCCTGCTGGTCTGGGCCGGCACCTTCGCCTTGATGGCGCTGACGGCATTCGCCATGAAGATGTCGGAAGACTATTCGCGCCTGTTTTTCGGCACCTGGTTCGTGGTCGGCTTCATGCTGATCTTCGGCCTGAGGCTGCTGATGTCGAAGCTGATCCGGCGCTGGGCGCGCGACGGGCGCATGGAGCGCCGCGCCGTCATCGTCGGCGGCGGCACGGCGGCGGAAGTCCTGATCCGCTCCGTCGAAAAGCAGCCCTACAACGACATTCGTATCTGCGGCATCTTCGACGACCGCGGCGACAAGCGCTCGCCACCCATCGTCGCCGGCTATCCGAAGCTCGGCACCGTTTCCGAGCTCATCGAGTTCGCCCGCATCGCCCGCATCGACATGCTGATCGTGTCGCTGCCGCTGACCGCCGAATCGCGCGTCCTGCAGCTTTTGAAGAAGCTGTGGGTGCTGCCGGTCGATATCCGGCTCTCGGCGCATTCGAACGCGCTGCAATTTCGGCCGCGCGCGTATTCCTACATCGGCTCGGTGCCGATGCTCGATATCTTCGACAAGCCGATCAACGACTGGGATTCGGTCGCCAAGCGCGCCTTCGACATCGTCTTCTCGATCGTCGGCATCATCATGTTCTTGCCAGTCATGCTGGTGACCGCGATCGCCATCAAGCTCGACAGCAAGGGACCGGTGCTGTTCCACCAGAAGCGGCATGGCTTCAACAACGAGATCATCGAGGTCTACAAGTTCCGTTCGATGTACACGGACAAGGCGGATCCGACGGCCAAGCAGACGGTGACCAAGAACGACCCGCGCGTCACCCGCGTCGGCCGCTTCATCCGCAAGACTTCGATCGACGAGTTGCCGCAGTTCTTCAATTCGCTTTTCGGTTCGCTGTCGCTGGTTGGGCCGCGTCCGCATGCCATTGCCGCGCAGTCGCACAACCTCCTCTACAATGAGGTGGTCGACGGCTATTTCGCACGCCACAAGGTCAAGCCCGGCGTCACCGGTTGGGCCCAGATCAATGGCTGGCGCGGCGAGATGGACACCAACGAGAAGATACGCATGCGGACGGAATACGACCTCTATTATATCGAGAACTGGTCGCTGCTGTTCGATCTGAGAATCCTGTTCCTGACACCGATCCGGCTGCTCAATACGGAAAATGCCTATTGAGCGCCGTCGCGCATGAGCTGCCGCCGGCTGCAGTCAACGCCAAGCTGATCGCGCTGATTGCGTCGAGCGCGGTTTTCCTCGGCGCCTTCCTGTCCGGCTTCGTCATCGCCGAGCCGGCGCCATACGATCTCTACATGGTCGGGCTGATGGCAGTGTGGGCCTTGTTCGGCCTGCGCATATCGCGCGCGGCGGCGCCGCTGCTGGTGCTGCTGGTGGTCATGAACATCGGCGGCATGATCTCGATGACCCAGATGTCGGATATTGCCGGCACCCCGCTCTATCTCTCTGTGTCGCTGTTCCTCGCCTTCACCGCGGTGTTCTTTGCCTCGGTGACATCGGTCCAGCCAAACCTCTACCGGGTTATCTTCCTGGCCTATATGATGTCGGCGGTGCTGACCTCGCTGCTCGGCATAGCAGGCTATTTCCATGCCTTTCCCGGGGCGGAGATCTTCACCAAATACGACCGCGCGACCGGCGCCTTTCAGGATCCGAACGTGTTCGGGCCGTTCCTGGTGCTGCCCGGCATTTACCTGCTCTATCTCCTGCTGACAGGCCCTATCTCACGCATGCCGTTGCTAGCGGTGCCACTGCTGATCATCACGGCCGGCATTTTCTTCTCCTTCTCGCGCGGCGCCTGGGGCATGTTCGGCGTTTCGGCGATCCTGCTTACCGGCGCCCTGTTCCTGCAGAGCGCCAGCGGCAAGTTCCGACTGCGTGTCGCCGTCATGACCATCGCCGCCGTCTCGCTGCTGGTCATTGCGATGCTCGTCATCCTGCAGCTGCCGGGCGTCTCGGAGATGTTTTCCAGCCGTGCCCAGCTGGAACAGAGCTACGATACCGCCCGCCTCGGCCGTTTCGCCCGCTACACGATCGGTTTCCAGATGGCGCTGGAGCATCCGCTCGGCATCGGCCCGCTCGTCTTCGGCACGATTTTCGGCGAGGACACGCACGACATCTGGCTGAAGATGCTGATGGATTATGGCTGGCTCGGCTTCGTGTCGTTCCTGACGCTGACCTGCTGGACGATAGCGGCCGGTTTCCGCATTCTCCTGCGCGACAGGCCGTGGCAGCCCTATCTTCTGTGCGCCTATGTCGCCTTCGTCGGCAATATCGGGCTGGGCACCTTCATCGACATAGATCACTGGCGCCACGTCTATCTGCTGCTCGGCCTGATCTGGGGCGCCATCGCATTGGAATACCGTCACCAGCGGCAGTTGCGGCCGGTGGAGCTGACCGCGCCGGCGGCTAAGGCATGATGGATTTTCTGGGGCCAAGTCGAAGTTTTGAAATGGTCGGAGTGGCCGGATTCGAACCGACGACCCCTTGACCCCCAGTCAAGTGCGCTACCGGGCTGCGCTACACTCCGGACCGGTCGCGATGTATCGTGATAACCCGGTTCGGGTCAACCGAATTCGGCGGCGGTCGCGCCGATGCCCAGCATGGTGGATTTGAAGTTCCTGCTCTGTTGGACGTCGTCAGCATTCAGGAACTTCAAATCCAGTATTATACTCGTTTGTCTGGCTTGATCCTCTGGCGTCGCTAGCTATCAGACGGGTCGTCGATTTTCCACGGATTGCGTCAGCACGGCTGTATTGATCAGCGCGTTTTCCGGAAGCCGAAGCGCGGAGGCTATCCGCCGAAGCTTCGACGGATCGGCATTCTTGCCGTTCTCGATGTCCGCGATTTCATCGATCGCCAGGCCGCACGTCAGAGACAGCTCTTCCATGCTGTATCCCCTGGTTTCTCGGATGGCCTTGAGGGCGCTGTGGTCGGGCGCAGCTTCGGTCGCCGACAGTTCGGAAAAAGCTTCGCTTCTTGCTATTTGGGGCATTTGGCAACTCCGTGGATTTAAAGAGTTTGATCAAATCAAGATGTTGCCTGAGACGGCGCAGAGAATGCCCTCTCGGTAGTGATTTGCCAAGCGCCAAAGGTGCCGTCACAGCATCGTGATACCGATCGGCGCAACCCGGCACAGGCCTCGGCGGCACCGGCACGGGACCGCCATTCCGATCGAGTTCTTTGACTGGCCGATCGCCGAAATTTGTTCGACCTCCCTTGTTTAACCGGCTGTCGCTGGCTCGGCAGCCGTTTTGAAAGGAGGGCGGAAGCCTGATGCAACGCAGAACGCATCAGGGCTGCGAATTTTTTGACCGACGCGTGAACCTTTCCTCTCCGGGCCGCACCAAGCATCCGAGCGGCGGCGGCGCGGTTTGTAAGGGCGCGGGTCACTGCCTGGTGCTGCGCTCGACTGCAAGGGCACATACACGGATGCCACCGACTCCAACGGCACCGTCTACGGTAAATGCAGCCAGACCGCGCAGGTCAGCCCGAAGAACAAGCTCAAGCTCGCGCGTTGATCAACTTGTTATCAACGAAAATGGCGGCCGTCAGCGCCGCCATTTTCTTGTCTCAACGTGCCGATCTCGATCTCGTTCGCGACGTTTTCTGCTGGCGGCTGAGGAACAGGCTAGCGACGAGCCCGACCACAACCAGCCCGACAGCAGCCGCTGTCGCCGGGTGATCGCGGGCTGTCTTTTCTATCACCCTGCTGTGCCTCCTGATCGCAGGCAGAGCCTCACTGAAGCGCTCGGCAAGATCCGAATAGTAGTCCGAGGCGGTGTCACGCCCGTCCTCGTAATAGGCGCTGCCGCGCCTGGACACGGCTTTTCTCAGCGCCGCCAGTTCCCTGGAGAGGGCCGCGACCTGCTTTTCAAGGTCAATGTCGGAGAGGGTCGAAAATGATACCATGATATGCTTCCTTCCTTTGCGAAAAGGAACGCATGATTTCGGAAGCAGTTCCGGTTTCTGACGGCAATCGGTCGGCCCTTAAAGCGCGTCGCGTCTGAAGGGGTTCATGCGACCCGCTTTAAGTTCTTTTATCCATGTCGTTATCCCAGCCCTCGTGTCAGGCCTGAGGGTATGCCTTTGGGCGACTTGGACTACAGCGCCGCGCGTCCTATTGGACGCGCAAAGGACGCTGTAGCACTTTAATTTTGCGTATGATCCTTTCCGAAAATCGATTCCGATTTTTGGGATCATGCGCTAGCGCACCTGATCGAGCAGGCGCTTGCATTCCAGCAGGTCGAACAGCGCTTCCTGCAGCAAGGCGCGATTGTCGCGCGAGAGTTTCGACGTGCCTGGCTGCACCGGGCCTTCGTCGTCGGTCTTGCCCAGGCCGAAAAAGCGCCGGCTGGGTTTCACCTTGGGCTCGCCGACCAGCATCTCGTCATCGGCGCCGCGCGGCTGGGCCGCCGGCGTCAGCGGCACCGCATCGGCCTGTCGGCGTTGCGAGATCGCCTCGACGGCCGCCATGTCGCCACTGCCGATGGCGACCAGGAAATGGTTGCCGTTCTCGCGCAGCAGCTTCTGCACGCCCTTGATCGTATAGCCCTGGTCGTAGAGCATGTGGCGGATGCCCTTGATCAGTTCGACATCCTGCGGCCGGTAGTAGCGGCGGCCGCCGCCGCGCTTCATCGGTTTGATCTGGTTGAAACGCGTTTCCCAGAAACGCAGCACATGCTGCGGAAGGTCGAGATCTTCTGCGACCTCACTGATGGTGCGGAAAGCATCGGGGCTCTTGTCCATGGGCGAAATCCTCACGCTGGAGCATGATCCCGAAAAGTGGGAATCGGTTTTCGGCCAAGATCACGCTCAACAAAGAGTCATTCCGATCCGGCTTGTTCTGCCGAATCGGGCCTTATTTCAGCGGTTTATAAAACAATATTCAAGCCCGGCGTCAAAGGGGGCAACCGTTTTCAACCGGGCTTTTGAAGCGCAGGCGCTATTTGCTGCCCTTGGCCTTGCTGTTCTGGTGGGCGCGCAGGATGCGGTTCTTCAGCACATTCGACGATTTGAAGGTCATCACGCGGCGCGGCAGGATCGGCACTTCCTCGCCGGTTTTCGGATTGCGCCCGATGCGCTCGTTCTTGGAGCGGACATGGAACGTCGCGAACGACGACAATTTCACCGTCTCACCGCGAACGATAGCTTCGCAAATCTCGTCCAGAACCGCTTCGACGAGCTCGGCCGATTCAGTGCGCGACAAGCCAACCTTGCGATAAACGGCTTCAGCAAGATCGGCGCGCGTAAGTGTCTTTCCCCCCATGCGAACCGTCCCCATCAGCGCTCAAAAACATAACTCTATATAAGCAAAGATAGAGCCTAAGTAATTGATCCGGCAAGGTCAAGGACCGAACCTGTCAGTTCGGCACTTACCAGCGAACCAAAACCGCGCCCCAGGTGAAGCCCCCGCCCATCGCCTCGATCAGCACCAGATCACCCTTCTTGATACGGCCGTCGGCGACCGCCACCGACAGAGCCAGCGGCACGGAAGCCGCCGAGGTGTTGCCGTGCAAATCGACCGTAACCACCACCTTTTGCTCTGCTATCCCGAGCTTTTTGGCTGAAGCGTCGATAATCCGTTTATTGGCCTGATGCGGCACGAACCAGTCGAGATCCTCAGCGGTGATGCCGGCAGCTGAGAACGTCGCCTCGATGACGTCGGTGATCATGCCGACCGCGTGCTTGAACACTTCGCGGCCTTCCATCCTGAGATGCCCCACCGTTCCGGTGGTCGACGGTCCACCATCGACGAACAGCTTGTCCTTGTGGGCCCCGTCGGAGCGCAGGCTGGCCGCCAGCACGCCGTGGTCGGCAATGCTGCCCGCCCCCTCTCCTGCTTCCAGCACCATCGCCCCGGCGCCGTCGCCAAACAGGACGCAGGTCGAGCGGTCGCTCCAGTCGAGGATGCGCGAGAAGGTTTCCGAGCCGATCACCAGCACGCGTTTGGCCAGACCGCCGCGGATATAGAGGTCGGCTGTCGTAACCGCATAGACGAAGCCCGAGCACACTGCCTGCAGATCGAAGGCGAAGCCGTGATGCATGCCGAGCCGGTTCTGGATGTCGACGGCGGTCGCCGGAAAGGTGTTGTTGGGCGTCGACGTCGCCAGCACGATCAGGTCGATATCGGCAGGCGTCAGGCCGGCATTGTCGAGGGCTGCGCGCGCCGCCGCCTCGCCGAGCGAAGCCGTGGTCTCGTCGTCGGCCGCGATATGGCGTTGGCGGATGCCGGTGCGCTGGGCGATCCATTCGTCGGAGGTCTCGACCATGCCTTCGAAATCGGCATTCTTCATGATGCGGCGGGGCAGCGCGGCGCCTGTGCCGCGCACGACTGATCTGATCAAGGCTCTTTCCTATTCCTCTGCGTCGGCAACGACGTCGGATTTCCTGGATGTCTGGGCATGCGGATTGCGCGCATGGAACAGGTCGAGATCGGCTTCGATGCGATCGAGCAGGTTGTTGCGCACCATGTCGTAGCCAAGCTCGATCGCGGCCGCGAAGCCGTCCGAATCAGCCCCGCCATGGCTTTTCACCACGATGCCGTTCAGACCCAGGAAAACACCGCCATTGGAGCGGCCGACGTCCATCTTTTCGCGCAGGCGATCGAAGGCGCCCTTGGCAAATATATATCCGATCCTGGCCATCAGCGTCCGGTCCATCGCGGCGCGCAGGTAACCCGCGATCTGTCTTACCGTGCCTTCCGCCGTCTTCAGCGCGATGTTGCCGGCAAATCCTTCGGTGACGACCACGTCGACCGTGCCCTTGCCGATGTCGTCGCCCTCGACGAAACCATGGTAGTTCATCGAGGCCATGTTGGCCTCGCGCAACATGCGGCCCGCTTCCTTGACCTCTTCCTGGCCCTTGATCTCCTCGACGCCAACGTTGAGCAGACCGATGCTCGGCCGTTCGATGCCGAACACCGAGCGCGCCATGCCGGTGCCCAAAATGGCGAAATCAACCAGTTGATGCGCATCCGCGCCGATGGTGGCGCCGACGTCCAGCACCACGCTTTCGCCGCGCAACGTCGGCCAGAGCGCCGCGATCGCCGGACGGTCGATGGTCGCCATGGTGCGAAGGCAGAATCTCGACATCGCCATCAGCGCGCCGGTGTTGCCGGCCGAGATGCAGGCGTCGGCAGTGCCTGCCTTGACCGCCTCGACCGCTTTCCACATCGACGACTTCCAGCGGCCATGGCGCAGCGCCTGGCTCGGCTTGTCGTCCATCCTGACTGCTATGTCGCAGTGGATGAACTCGCTCACTTCCGCCAGCTTGGGGAGTTTTGCGAGTTCGGGGCGCACCGCCTCCTCGCGACCATAGATGACGAAGCGGATGTCGGGACGCCGGGTCGCGACCGTCATGAGCGCCGGGATGACCACGCTTGGTCCGTGATCGCCGCCCATGGCATCGATGGAAATCCTGATCACGCGGTGTTCATCTCACAGTTTGCTTGAGCGAGCGCCTGGCGCTGGCAACGGTTTGGGGCTCGCGAAGGTTCGGCGAAAATAGCGTTTTTGGGCTGCCGCACAACCGGCTTTCTCCGATTGGGTCGGGTTTTCAGGATTTTCCGAGCAGGGAACGCAGCTGTTGCTGGAATTCGCTTTCCGCAGTCCCGGCATCGTCGGCAGCCTCCATCGAAACGCCTTGCTTGCGCGGATAGGGATCGATCGCCAACCCAAAGAACTGTTCGGCGAGCGCGCCGACGTCAATCGAATTGCCGGAAAACGTTTCAGGACTGTCCGGCCCTTCGGCATCGAGCATTATCTCGCCGCCGCCCTCGAAACCCTGCCGCCCGAGTTTGGAATGCTCCGGCAGAAACAGTGCGTCGACCGCCTCGTCGATATGCGCCTCGACCGGGTCGAGGGTAACGACGCAGGCTTGGGTGATATCGGCCTCGACGCGGCCGCTGATCTTGACGCCGTTGCGCGTCCATGGCGCCACCAGCAGTTCGGCGCGGTAGTTCTCGACCGAGAGCAACTCGTGCTCGCCTGCTAGCGCGGCGCGCTGCGCGGCGTCGGCCTCGATCACCACCGGCAGTCCCTTTTGCGGCAGCTTGGCGACATTGGCCACGAAGGACACGGGGCTCTGGTGATCGGGGCTCTGGGAATCGGCGTGTTTCATCTTTCCTTAGATAGTCTTAGCCACGGGGAATGCCACCGTGCCGGAAACAATCGATTCGGTCGCCTGTTCCGCGAGTCGCTTGGAGACATCGGCGACGTAGCCGGCCAGATGCGTTGCTTGCGGCCAAGCGCCGGTATCGGGCCGGACATTGCGGGCAACGGCAGCGACGAGTGCATCATGGTCGTTTCGTTCCAGCGCATCGTCATAGGCGGCGGTCCGGCCATAGAACATCTTCGCCAGTTTCTTCATGCGCTTCGGCACACCGACGTCGCCGATGCCCAGTTCCCGCAGTGAATGCTCGACATCCATGAAGAATTCGTCGATCAGCACCTGCGCAACCTCCCCGGCAACACCGCCCTCGCCGCGCAGCCGGTGCTGGAACAGGAACATGTGCAGCGACAGCATCTCGAAGCGGCCGAGCGGCGTGTCCGGTACATTCCAGTCGGAATAAAACACAGTTTGCCGCGCCGCTGCCACGATTTGTGCGTAAAGCGCCTCGGTGATAGCGCGGTTGGCGTGACGTTCGCGACCAAAAAGGCGCTGGAACATTGAGGGTGGTCTCCCGGGGACCGTTTGTTGAATTGGCCTTGTTGCATCGGCGAGCAAGCTGGTTTACCGGTTTTGCGGCCCAGCGCAAGTTGCGGCCAGCTAATGGAGTTGTAGTTGCGCGCGCTGAAATTCACGTCGAGTTTTCTACCCAGGTCCGCTTTGCCTAGATCCGCCGGCGCGGTCTCGCTGCTGGTGGTTGCATCGGCGCTTTCCGCCTGCAACTCGTCGAAGATGATCGGTGATCTCAATCCGAGCGAGACGCTGACGCAGGGCTACGTCATCGACCAGCAGGCGATTGACCTGGTGCCGGTCGGCTCGAGCCGCGAACAGGTGCTTCTGGCGCTCGGCACCCCGTCGACGAAGGCGACTTTCGACAACGAGGCCTTCTACTACATCTCACAGACGCGCAAGCGTTACGTCGCCTTCGACAAGCCGAGGCTGGTCGACCAGAAGGTGCTGGCGGTCTATTTCGGCGAGGACGGGCGCGTTACCCAGATCGCCAATTACGGCCTGAAGGACGGCAAGGTGTTCGACTTCATCTCAAGGACCACGCCGACCGGCGGCAAGGACCAGAACTTCCTCAGTCAGATCATCAACGGCGCCAGCAAGCTGGCGCCCGGCCTCCCCGGCGGCGGCGGCAGCTCGCTCGGCGGCACCTGATCCATCCCCACAGAACCGGCTTTTCATCCTTTCCTTTTGCTTCCCTGGAAGCAGCAACATCTCAGGCGACCGAAAACCCGCGGGAGCGATCCTGCGGGTTTTTGTTTTTGAGACAGCAAGCCATCATCGCAGGCTGCGGGCCGCAGACGACCTGAACGCGAGCTTTGGAGCCGTCACGGCATCAATGCCCTGATGCTGTATGTCCAAAATAGAAGAACCCGCGGGATAGCTCCCGCGGGTTCGGTTCTGGATTTCGGCCCCGGAAGGGCCGAGCGGCCTCAGCCGTGCGCGAGCACGGCCAACAGCAGCAGGGCGACGATGTTGGTGATCTTGATCGCCGGGTTGACAGCCGGACCGGCGGTGTCCTTGTAGGGATCGCCGACCGTGTCGCCGGTCACCGAGGCCTTGTGCGCCTCGGAACCCTTGAGGTGCTTGATGCCGTCCTTGTCGGTGAAGCCGTCCTCGAACGATTTTTTCGCGTTGTCCCAGGCGCCGCCGCCAGAGGTCATCGAGATGGCGACGAACAGGCCGTTGACGATGACGCCGAGCAGCGAGGCACCAAGTGCTGCAAAGGCGGACGCCTTCGAGCCCGAGAGCAGCAGCACGCCGAAATAGACGACCAACGGCGCCAGCACCGGCAGCAGCGACGGAATGATCATTTCCCGGATCGCCGCCTTGGTCAGAAGATCGACCGCACGCGCATAGTTCGGCTTCGACGTGCCGGCCATGATGCCCGGATCCTCGCGGAACTGCTTGCGCACCTCTTGGACGATGGCGCCCGCCGCACGGCCGACGGCGGTCATGGCGATGCCGCCGAACAGATACGGAATCAGACCGCCGAAGATCAGGCCGGCGACGACGTAAGGGTTGGAGAGGTCGAAAGAGACTTCGCTCATACCCTGGAAGTAAGGATATTTGTCGCTATTGGCGGCAAAGAACTTCAGGTCGTTGGAGTAGGCCGCAAACAGCACCAGCGCGCCCAGACCGGCCGAACCGATGGCGTAACCCTTTGTCACCGCCTTGGTGGTGTTGCCGACGGCGTCGAGCGCATCGGTGGACTGGCGCACTTCCTTGGGCAAGCCGGCCATTTCGGCAATGCCGCCGGCATTGTCGGTGACCGGGCCGAAGGCGTCGAGCGCAACGATCATGCCGGCAAGGCCGAGCATCGTGGTGACTGCGATCGCGGTGCCGTAGAGGCCGGCGAGCTGGTAGGTCGATATGATGCCGCCGACGATGACGATCGCCGGAAGTGCCGTCGATTCCAGCGAGACCGCAAGACCCTGGATGACATTGGTGCCGTGACCGGTGACCGAAGCCTGGGCGATGGAGTTCACCGGGCGCTTGCCGGTGCCGGTATAGTATTCGGTGATCACCACGATGAGGCCGGTCACCGCGAGACCGATCAGGCCGCAGATGAACAGGTTCGTGCCGGTGATGGCCATGCCGGCGACCGTTCCGATCTCGCCCCAGCCCAGCGTTGCCGAGGTGGCGATGCCGAGGCCGACGATCGACAGCAGGCCGGTGACGATCAGGCCCTTATAGAGCGCGCCCATGATCGAGCCGTTGGAGCCAAGCTTGACGAAGAAAGTGCCGACGATGGAGGTCAGGATGCAGGCGCCGCAGATGGCCAGCGGATAGAGCATCGTGGCACTGAGAACGGCGGTGCCGCCGAAGAAGATGGCGGCGAGGACCATGGTGGCGACCACGGTCACCGCATAGGTCTCGAACAGGTCGGCGGCCATGCCGGCGCAGTCGCCGACATTGTCGCCGACATTGTCGGCGATGGTGGCCGGATTGCGTGGATCGTCTTCCGGAATGCCGGCTTCGACCTTGCCGACGAGATCGCCGCCGACGTCGGCGCCCTTGGTGAAGATGCCGCCGCCGAGACGGGCGAAGATCGAGATCAGCGAGGCGCCGAAGCCGAGCGAAACCAGCGAGTCGATGACGACACGGTCGTTTGGCTGAAGGCCCATGAATTGGGTGAGGATCAGGTAGTAGATCGAGACGCCGAGCAGGGCCAGGCCAGCGACCAGCATGCCGGTGATGGCGCCCGACTTGAAGGCGATCTCGAGGCCGGCAGCGAGGCTGTTGGAAGCCGCCTGCGCGGTGCGGACATTGGCGCGCACCGAGACGTGCATGCCGATGAAGCCGGCAGCGCCCGACAGAACGGCGCCGATCAGGAAGCCGATGGCGGCGGTGATCGAAAGCAGCCACCAGGCGAGCAGCAGGACCACGACGCCGACGATGGCGATGGTGGTGTACTGGCGCGCCAGATAGGCCTGCGCGCCTTCGCGGATGGCCGCGGAAATTTCCTGCATGCGTGCATTGCCCTGATCGGCCGCGAGGACCGAACGTGTCGCCCAGATGGCGTAAAGGACTGAAAGCAGACCGCAGGCGATGACAGCTGAAATTATGGTCATTGCCGGATTTTCCTCGATTGATGACCCAAAAGAACCCCTCCCTGGGCCGTTGAGACGGGGAGCGGATTCCGCGCGCGGAATCCGCTCCCTTCGCACCGGCTTATGCGAAACAGGGGTGCGAACGTCAAGATATTGTTCGGTTTTTGCCCGGCTTTCGCCCAAAGCCTCTCGGTAGAGCCGCTATCTTTCACTTCAGAACCCGGTCGGGTCATGGAAATCACTGTTTCCCGCCGAGATAAGCAAGGCGATATCTGAGCTGATTGGTCGGCTACGCCGTCTCCTGCCCCATGCGGCGCGCGGTGTAGCGCTCGATCGCCGACAGCCCGTCATAGATCAGCACGGCAAGGGCGGCAACGATCAGGCCGCCCTGCAGGACGAAGGCGAGGTTGTTCGACAACAGACCGGCGATGATCACCTCGCCCAGCGTCCTGGCCGCCACGGTCGAGCCGATCGTCGCGGTGGCGAGGCTGATGACCACCGACAGCCGGATACCGCCGAGGATGATCGGCGCGCTGAGCGGCAGCTCGACCTGGACCAGCCTTTGCCAGCCGGTCATGCCGGCGCCGCGCGCCGCCTCGACCACATTGGCCGGCAGCGTCGTTAGCCCGGTCAGCGCGTTCTCGAAGATCGGCAGAAGGCCGTAGAGAAACAGCGCGATCAGTGTCGGCTTCTCGCCAAAGCCGACCGCCGGCACGGCCAGCGCCAACACCGCCACCGGCGGAAAGGTCTGGCCGATATTGACCAGGCTGCGCGACAGCGGCAGGAATTCGACGCCGGCGGGCCTTGTGACCAGGATGGCGAGCGCCACGGCAACGATGGTCGCCGCCACCGTCGCGATCAGCACGGTCCGCAGATGGAGCAGCGTCAACGTCAAAAGGCTGCCCTGATTGTAGATTGCCGGCGCGTTGTTCTCGGTCAGCGGCTTCAGCAGCGGTTCGAACCAGCCGGGATTGGTCACGAACGCAACCAGCAACACCACCAGGACAAGCCTGAGCAGCGACGGAAGCC
Organism: Mesorhizobium wenxiniae; assembly: GCF_002284535.1. GTDB lineage: Bacteria > Pseudomonadota > Alphaproteobacteria > Rhizobiales > Rhizobiaceae > Mesorhizobium > Mesorhizobium wenxiniae. The sequence goes on from NZ_NPKH01000039.1 coordinate 275,488, forward strand.
AGGCTTTTACACCGGCCTCTTTCACGCCGGCCTCGCCGCGCGTTTCACCAGCCCGTCCACGGTCACGCGGCCGAGCGGCTTGCCGTCGGCGCCCTTCGCCGGCAGCGCCGGGCGTCCCGACCAGAGGAGTTCAGCCAGAGCATCTCGCTGGCTGGCGTCGTCGAGGATCGCCTCGCCTTCGGCGGTGCCCGTCTCCACCGCGTCGCGCACGCGGCCGAGCGACAGCAGTCTGAACGGTTTTTCGCTGGCGCCGACCAGTGTCTCGACGAAGGCGCTGGCCGGCTTCGCCAGGATCTCGGCGGGCTTGGCATATTGCACGAGCTTGCCGGCATCCATCACCGCGATCTTGTCGCCCATATGCACCGCCTCCTCCATGTCATGGGTGACGAGGATGATGGTGGTGCCAAAGCGCTTCTGGATCGCCAGAAGATCCTCCTGCGCCTTATTGCGGATGATCGGGTCGAGGGCACCGAACGGCTCGTCCATCAGAAGCACGTTCGGCTCGGCGGCAAGCGCGCGGGCAACGCCGACGCGCTGCTGCTGGCCGCCGGAAAGCTCGTGCGGATAGCGCGGCCCGAACGCCTCGAGGTCGAGCTGATAGAGCGTCATTAACTCTTCGACGCGGGCCTTGATGCGAGCCTTGTCCCAGCCGAGCAGCACTGGCACGGTGGCGATGTTCTGCGCCACCGTGCGGTGCGGAAACAGGCCGTGGCCCTGGATGGCGTAGCCGATGCTGCGCCGCAGTTCGTAGCCGGGCAGCGAACGGTTGTCGGCACCGTCTAGCTTGATGACGCCCGAGGTCGGCTCGACCAGCCGGTTGATCATGCGTAGCAGCGTCGTTTTGCCGGAGCCGGAAGTGCCGACAATCACGGCGATGGTCCGTGGTTCTATCAGCATCGACACTTCGTCGACGACGGTTGTCGCGTCATAGCGCTTGGTAATGCCTTCGATCTCGATCATGCCGTTTCAACCCTGCGCTTGGTGGCGGTCATTTCGATCACTGCGTCGAGAATGATGGCGGCGGCAAAGGCCATCGCCACCGTCGGCACGGCGCCGAGCAGCACCAGGTCCATCGCCGTCTGGCCGACGCCCTGGAACACGAACACGCCGAAGCCGCCGCCGCCGATCAGCGCGGCAATGGTGGCGAGGCCGATGTTCTGCACCAGCACGATGCGGATGCCAGTGAGGATGACCGGAAAAGCCAGCGGAAACTCGACGCCGAACAGGCGCTGGCGATCGGTCATGCCCATGCCGCGGGCGGCGTCGTTGGCGGCGCGCGGCACGCCGGCAAGGCCGACCACGGTGTTGGCCACCACCGGCAGCAGCGAATAGAGGAACAGCGCGAGGAAGGCGGGGGCGGCGCCGATGCCGCGAATGCCAAGCGCCGCCGCTCCCGGCACATGCGTGGCGACCCAGCCGAGCGGCGCGATCAGCAGGCCGAACAGCGCGATGGAAGGAATGGTCTGGATGATGTTGAGCACATTCAGCACGCCGGCGCGAAATTTGTCGACGCGGTGGCAGAGGATGCCGAGCGGCAGACCAACGACCACCGCCGCCGCCAGCGAGCCCAGCGCCAGCGTCACATGCTTGGAGCCCTCCGCCCAGAAACTGTCGGCGCGGTTGGCATATTCCTTGAGGATCGACAGGCTGTTCCAACTTCCCGAAGCCAAAAGCAGGCCGATTGCCAGCGCAGCTATGACGAGCCCGCCGAGGCGTGCCCATGGCGACAGATTCAATCGCGTCAGCACATCGGCAAGCAAAAGCGTGAAGGCGAAGATGAGCAGCCAGAAACCCGAGGCGGGCGAAATGCGCGCGAACGTATTACCCTCAGGCGTCAGGAAGCTGCCGGCGACGCCGATCAGTATGGCAAGGGCTGCAAGCGCGATCACGCTAGCCGCAAGGCGCAGGACGAGCGGCGTTTTCAAGAGCGCGATGATTGCCGCGATGACGAGGATCGCCAGCAGCAATGGGCCGACCGCCGCCGGCAAGGAATCAAGGATCGAGCGCGCCTCGCCGGGCACGATGCGGTTGGCGCGGAAGGTGGCGAAGGGTGCTGCGAACGCCGCATAGGCAATGATCGCGGCAATGACCACGCCGAGCTTGTCGAACCGGACTGTCATGACTTGCATGTGCGATCGCGGCGACTTGAGGATCTGACGTCAGGACCGTCGCGCTCCGTCGCGCCCCCCTCTGTCCTGCCGGACATCTCCCCCTCAAGGGGAGAGATTGGCAGCGTCAGCGCCGGTATACACCTTGCACAGCTGAAAGGTGGCGAAAGCCGTCGCGACATCTGATCTCCCCCTTGAGGGGGAGATCGCCGGCAGGCCAGAGGGGGGCGCCGCGCACCGATGTCACGATTTCAGGAGCGGTCTACTTCAAAAACCCGTTCTTCTTCAAAAAGTCTTCGGCGACGCCCTTGACCGGCTCGCCGCCGACCTGCACGCGGCCGTTCAGTTCCTGCAGGGTGACGAGGTCAAGCTTGGCGAAGACCGGCTTCAGCAGCGTCTCGATCTCGGGATGCTCCTTCAGCACCGCCTCGCGGATGATCGGAGCCGGCTGGTAGACCGGCTGCACGCCCTTGTCGTCATCGAGCACGACCAGGCCGGACGGCGCGATGCCGCCATCGGTGCCGTAGACCATGGCGGCATTGGCGCCGTTGGTCTGGTTCGCCGCAGCGGCGATGGTCGCCGCCGTATCGCCGCCGGACAGCGTGATCAGCTGGTCCGGCTTAAGCGTGAAGCCATAGGTGGTCTGGAAGGCCGGCAGCGCGGCAGCCGAATTGACGAATTCGGCCGAGGCCGCCAGCACCACCTGGCCGCCGCCGGCGACATATTTGCCGAAATCGGACAGCGTCGCCAGCTTGTTGGTCTCGGCGACATCCTTGCGCAGCGCAATCGCCCAGGTGTTATTGGCCGGCGACGGCGACAGCCAGACGATCTTGTTGGCGTCATAGTCGAGCTTCTTGGCTATTTCATAGCCCTTGGCGGCATCCTTCCACACGGGGTCGTCGGCCTTTTCGAAGAAGAAGGCGGCATTGCCGGTGTATTCCGGATAAATGTCGATCTCGCCGGCGGTGATCGCCTTGCGCACCACCGGAGTGCCGCCGAGCTGGATACGGTCGGTGGTCTGGACGTCGTTGGCGTTCAGCACGAGTTGGATGATGTTGCCGAGCACACCGCCCTCAGTGTCGATTTTCGACGACACGACCACCTGAGCGCTCGCCGAGGCTGCGGTGATGCCGAGCGCCAGAGCCGCGCCGGCCAAAACCTTGACTGAAAACATTTCACAAATCCCTTGCTGAGAACCGGACTACGGCTGCCGCATATGAGCATGGCTTCAATGCTCCGTCGGGGTACACGGTTTCATAAGAAGGGGCATGGGCGCAATAATTGTTCGGAAGCGGGTGAGCTCGCGGCTGCCTCGTCCCGACAGCGTCATGTCACTACAGCGCCGCGCGTCCGCTTGGACGCGCAAAGGACGCTGTAGCACTTTTGATTTTGCGCATGATCCCCAGCGAAATCGATTCCGATTTCGCCGAAGCGAACCTTCGGTTCGGGGTCATGCGCTGGTCGGCCGCGCGCTTGTCATCTTCAACACACCCAGTGCCACGAAGCACAGCACCGTCACCGGGAAGATGATCCAGTTCAGCATCTCCCAGCCCCAGGCGTTGTAGACGGCGCCCGACATCAGCGATGCGAAAGCGACGGAGCCGAACAGGACGAAGTCGTGAAAACCCTGGACCTTGCCCTTTTCGGATGGCCGGTAGCTGTCGGCGACCATGGCAGTGGCGCCGATAAAGCCGAAATTCCAGCCGAGGCCGAGCAGGATCAGCGCCGTCCAGAACTGCCACAGTGCCAAGCCCGAAAGCGCCACCACTGCGCAGCCGACGAGCAACACAAGTCCGGTTGCGACGATCCGTTCGGCGCCGAAGCGATAGATCAGCGAGCCGGTGGAGAAGCTCGGCGCGAACATCGCCATGACATGCCAGGAAATGCCGAGCGTGGCGTCGTCCGTCGACAGGCCGCAGCCGACCATGGCGAGCGGTGCGCCGGTCATGACGAAGCTCATCAGCGCATAACTGCCGACGGCACAAAACAGCGCCGCGACGAAGCGCGGCCTGGTGACGATCTCGGAGAGCGGCCGTGCGTCGCTGTCGGTGATATCCGCTTTGCCGGCTGCCTTTGCCGGGATGCGCAGGAGCGACAGGATGGCAGCGCCGACAGCTGCCAGCACCAGGATGGACGCGAACGAGCCGGCAAACATCACCGGCGCAAACAATTCGCGGGTGAAGATGACGATCTGCGGCCCAAGGATGGCGGTGACGATGCCGCCGGCCAGCACGAAGGAAATGGCGCGCGCCTTGAATTCAGACGGCGCGTTGTCGGCGGCGGCGAAGCGGAATTGCTGGACGAAGGCACCGCCGATGCCGATCACCAGCAGGCCGAAGGCGAAGAGCCAAAAGCTGGCTTGAAACAGCGCCAGCGTGGCGATCAGACCACCGAGCGCAGTGACGATCGTGCCGGTCATGAAGCCGTCGCGCTGGCCGAGCCGGCGGATGATGGCGGCGGCCGGCAAGGCGCCGAGCGCCACGCCGACGTTGAAGCCGGTGATCGGTGCGGTCGCCAGAGACTTGTCGGAGCCGAGCAGATAATGTCCGGCCAACCCGCCCACGGAAATGGCGATGGGTGCGGCCGAACCGATAATCGCCTGCGAAGCGGCAAGAATGAGCGCCGTGCGGCGCGCTTCCCTGCCAGCCTCGGCGATAGCGACGGCCGTCATGAAGCGTCCTTGCCACGCCCTTCGCCGCGCACCCGGCGCGACACGCGATCGAGCACCGCGTTGACCAGCTTCGGCTCGTCTTCTTCGTAAAACGCCTTGGCGATGTCGACATATTCCGAAACGATGACAGCCACCGGCACGTCCTCTCGCTTCATCAGTTCGTAGACGCCGGCGCGCAATATGGCGCGCAGCGTCGAATCGAGCCTGGACAGCGGCCAGTCCTCGGTCAGCGCCTGGCGGATGACCGGATCGATGGTTTTCTGGTTCTCGACGACGCCGGCGAGGATGGCGCGAAACCATTGTGCGTCCGCCTCGCGATAGAGCGCGCCGTCGACTTCCTTGCCGAGCCTGAATGCCTCATATTCGGCGGTGATTTCGAAGACGCCGCTGCCGGCCACATCCATCTGATAGAGCGCCTGCACTGCGGCCAGACGGGCAGCACCGCGCTTGTTGGCGAGGCGTGCTGCGGCCTGGCCGGGTGATGCGGGCCCGCTCACGATCGCTCTCCCAATTGTTGCTTGAGGGCAATCATAGTCAGCGCCGCACGCGCGGCAAAGCCGCCCTTGTCGCCTTCCGAGCGTTTGGCCCGCGTCCAGGCCTGTTCGTCATTTTCGGTGGTCAGGATGCCGTTGCCGATGCAGACCGCTTCCTGCACGGACAAGTCCATCAGGGCGCGGCTCGATTCATTGGCGACGATGTCGAAATGATAGGTGTCACCGCGCACGATGGTACCAAGGGCGACAAAACCGTCATAGCTCGGCCCGCCTTCGGCCGCGCCGTCAAGCGCGAAGGAAATCACCGCGGGAACCTCGAGCGAGCCCGGGACGGTGACCACATCGTATGTCGCGCCCGCTTCCTCGAGCGCGCTTGTCGCGCCTTCGAGCAGCGCATCAGCAAGATCGTCATGGAAGCGTGCCTCGATGATAAGAAGGTGGGCCTTCTTCTTCGGGCGAATGAACGCTTTGCCGTGTTGGGATGTGCCAGCCATAGATGTCTCCGGGATCGCCGGTGACTTAGGCCGAAGCCGGTTTGATCGCAAGCAGAAGATTGGTGGAGATGCGGGAGGTCTGCCGAAACTATTTTATTTCCCGGCGCGCGTCTGACGCGAATTCCTGGGATCAAGGCTCAAAGCCCAAGCCTGCATGACATGGTGGTCAATCACATTACCGGCGTCAACATCGGCTAACGCTTCGCGCGTCAGTTGCTCTTCCTGTCTGGAAGTCCTTCTGCCCTCAATCATCAAAGCCCCACTTTCGCGGCCTCGGCCAAACGCGCCGCGTAGCGAGCCATGGTGTCGATCTCAAGGTTGACCCGGTCGCCGACCTGGCGTTCACCCCAGGTGGTCACCGTCAGCGAGTGATGGATCAGAAGCACGTCGATGCGCGTGCCCTCAACCTTGTTGACGGTGAGCGAGGTACCGTCGAGCGCGACCGAACCCTTGGGCGCGATAAATTTGGCCAGGTCGCGCGGCGCTTCCAGCGTGAAGCGCACAGCATCGCCCTCGTCCTTGCGTTCGATGATCTCGGCCGTGCCGTCGACATGGCCTGAAACGATGTGGCCACCAAGCTCGTCGCCGATCTTCAGCGCCCGCTCCAGATTGATTCTCGTGCCGGATCTCCAGCCCATGGCGGTTGTCAGCCTGAGCGCCTCTTCCCAGGCCTCGACCTCGAACCAGCGCGCATTGGCGCCGCTTTCCGGCAACGCCGTCACCGTCAGGCAGACGCCGCCACAACAAATCGAAGCACCGATGGCGATGGTCTGCGGGTCATAGGCGGTGTCAATGCGCAGGCCGACGCCCATTCTCAGCGGCTTCACCGCAGCGACGGTGCCGACATCGGTGACAATCCCGGTAAACATCAGATGTCCCTTATCCACTCCGCGTAGCTGTCTTCGCCGAAACGCATGTCGCGCAATTTGCGAAATCCTGCCGGGATATGGTTGGCGTCGATGGGCGATACAATGCCGCTCCTGCCGATCGGCTCCTGCCCCTGGAACAGCACGATGCGGTCGACCAGCCCTTCGGCGAGGAAGGCCTTGGCCACCTTGGCGCCGCCCTCGACCAGCACGCTCGCCATCCCAAGCGCCGCCAGATCCTCGAGCAGTTCCGGCAACGCTATATCGCCTTCATACGTCTCGGTGCCGATGAAGCGCACGCCGGCGCGTTCGAGCGCGGCCCGCCGGTATGGGTCGGCTTCGGCACAGGCGGCGACATAGAGCGGAACCCGGTCGACGCCGGCGACCAGCTTCGATGTTTCCGGCAGCCTGATCTGGCGGTCGAGCACGATGCGGGCCGGCGAACGGTTTTCCAGCCCCGGCAACCGCACCGTCAGCGCCGGATCGTCCTCCAGCGCCGTGCCGATGCCGATCAATATGCCGTCGGCTTCGGCCCGCATCAGATAGACTTCGCGCCGGGCGATGTCGCCGGTGATCGAGACTTGCCCCTCGCCTTCCATGCCGATCTTGCCGTCGCTGGAAAGCGCAAGCTTCAGGATCACTTCCGGACGTTTTTTCAGAGATCGAATGAGATAGCCGGCCATCTGCTCGGCGGCTTCTGCCGCGAGCACCCTTTCGACAACCTCGACACCGGCGGCACGCAGGATCGCATAGCCCTTGCCGGACACGCGTGGATCGGGGTCGCTCACAGCCCCAACCACCCGCGTGACGCCGGCATTGAGCAGTGCATTGGCGCAAGGCGGCGTGCGGCCATGGTGGGCGCAGGGCTCCAGTGTGACATAGGCGGTGGCGCCGCGTGCGAGCTCGCCGGCCTCGGCCAGCGCCTCGGTCTCAGCATGCGGCCGGCCGCCGACAGCGGTGACACCGGTGCCGACGATCATCGGTCCGGTGCCGTCGTCACGCACGATCAGCGTGCCGACGGAAGGGTTGGTCGCGGTCCGCCCGGCATTTTTGCGCGACAGCCTGAGTGCTGCCGCCATGAAGCGGCGATCAAGACCCTCTTGTTCGGCTTGGCTGCGCCCGGGCCCTGCCATGCTCAGCCGGCGTCCTCTTCCTTGAGCTCGTCACCTTTGAGCTCACCCAGCACCTCGTGAAAATCCTTGGCCTCGCGGAAATTGCGATAGACCGAGGCAAAGCGCACATAGGCGACGTCGTCGAGCGATTTCAGCGCCTCCATCACCAGGCGGCCGACCTCGCCTGAGGAAACCTCGGTCTCGCCCGAACTTTCGAGCTGGCGCACGATGCCGGTCACCGCGCGGTCGATGCGCTCGGGATCGACATTGCGCTTGCGCACCGCGATCTCGACCGAGCGCAGCAGCTTGTCGCGGTCGAACGGCACCTTGCGTCCGGACTTCTTCACCACCACGAGGTCGCGCAACTGCACACGCTCGAAGGTGGTGAAGCGGCCGCCGCAATCGGGGCAGACGCGCCGCCTGCGGATCGCCGCGCCGTCTTCGGCGGGGCGCGAATCCTTCACCTGCGTATCTTCGGACTGGCAGTAGGGACAGCGCATGGACAGCCTTGTGTTCGCGATTCTCGTGGAGCGAAAGGCTTAGAGGTTTTTGCCGCGATGGCAAAGTATCGGGGTGGTCTCTCGCGCCTCAGAGATAGCGAGGCGCGAGGAAAATTGCCAGATCATACCAGACGGCAACACCGGCCGATTACGGCGCGACGTCGACGGTTGGGAATCCACATGACACGCCGAGGCTGCGATAGGCCTTTGTGAAGCCGTCCATCGATACCGTCGCGACCGGTGTGTCGGCGAAGATCACATCGAGTGCGCTGGCGCGGCGCATGGCACGCAGCAGCGCCAGGCTGATCTCGGGCTTGTTTTTCAACATCCATTTTCCGCCGGCACCCGCCGTGGCATCGACGGACGCCTTGACCTTGCCGTTGCTGTCGCCGAACACCGCCGGAATGTTCTCGCCAGTCGGCAAGTCCTTGTTCTTCATGGTGATGACAAGGGTTGGATAGCCATCGGGCGGCAGTGCATCACCATTCGAGATGGCGAGCGTGAGGGTGCCGCTGGCACCGCTCGCGTCGAGAAAGGCGGTCGAGGCGACACAGGTCCTGCGCAGATCCTCACCGGTATCGATCTCGTCCACAGTGGTGGACCACTTGCCGAAGGTTTCGGTCTTCGGTGCGGCTGGGGTGGGCGCAGACTGTGCCAAAGCGGACAGCGGCAAGGTGGTCAGTGTCGCCAACACGCCAAGCGCGGCAAAGCCAGCGACACGGAAAATCTGCATCATCATCAAGGCTCCTGTCCGGACTCCGTCCCCACTGAAACAGTGCTTTTCGTCCGGCTGATAAGGGACGACACTTTGCGTGAGCTCAACCGAGATAGGGATAGAGCGGAAAACGATCCGTCAGCGCGGCCACCTTCGCCTTCACCGCTGCCTCGACGGCTGCATTGCCCTCGTCGGAATTCGCGGCCTTGAGCCCGTCCAGCACCTCGGCGATCAGCTTGCCGATCTCGCGGAACTCGGCCTGGCCGAAACCGCGCGTGGTGCCGGCCGGCGTGCCGAGCCGCACGCCCGAGGTGACGAACGGCTTTTCGGGATCGAAAGGGATGCCGTTCTTGTTGCAGGTGATGTTGGCGCGGCCAAGCGCTGCCTCGGCGCGTTTGCCGGTGGCGTTCTTCGGGCGCAGGTCGACCAGCATCAGATGGTTGTCGGTGCCGCCGGAGACGATGTCGAGACCGGTTTCCTGCAGGCTGGAGGCAAGCGCCTTGGCATTGGCGGCAACGCTCTCGGCGTAGAGTTTGAAGCTTGGCTTCAGCGCTTCGCCGAAGGCCACCGCCTTGGCGGCGATGACATGCATCAGCGGGCCACCCTGCAGGCCCGGAAACACGGCCGAATTCATCTTCTTGGCGATATCCTCGTCGTTGCACAGGATCATGCCGCCACGCGGGCCGCGCAGCGACTTGTGCGTGGTGGTGGTCACCACATGGGCATAGGGCAGCGGCGACGGATGCACGCCACCGGCGACCAGGCCGGCAATATGGGCCATGTCGACCATCAGATAGGCGCCGATCGAGTCGGCGATCTCGCGAAAGCGCTTCCAGTCCCAGACGCGCGAATAGGCGGTGCCGCCGGCCAGGATCAGCTTCGGCTTGGTTTCGTGGGCGGTCTTCTCGATCGCATCCATGTCGAGCAGATGATCGTCCCTGCGCACGCCGTAGGAAACGACCTTGAACCATTTGCCGCTCATATTGACCGGCGAGCCATGGGTCAGATGCCCGCCCGAGTTCAGATCGAGACCCATGAAGGTATCACCGGGCTGCAGCAGCGCCAGGAACACCGCCTGGTTCATCTGGCTGCCGGAATTCGGTTGGACGTTGGCGAAGTTACAGCCGAACAGCTTTTTCGCACGCTCAATGGCTAGTTCCTCGGCCACGTCGACGAACTGGCAGCCGCCATAGTAGCGCTTGCCCGGATAGCCCTCGGCGTATTTGTTGGTCATGATCGACCCCTGCGCTTCCAGCACGGCGCGGGAGACAATGTTTTCCGATGCGATCAGCTCGATCTCGTGGCGCTGGCGGCCGAGTTCGTTGCGGATCGCGCCGAAAATCTCCGGGTCGGCATCGGCAAGCGTGGTTTCGAAGAAGGATTCGAATTTGTTCGACACTGCCGCTGCTGTTGCCATGCTTGAGATCCTTGTCGTCCGGGGGGTCTGCCGCGCCATTAACACAGTTGATTTCGCCCCGCCACGTTTGCGGCGCGAAATTTGCTGGTCGGATTGCGGCAGCCAGGCCAAAGAGCCACCTATTTTCTTGCCTGCCGGCCGTTCAGCAACGCCTCGGTGAGCGTGATCTCGGTCAGCAGCGCCTGCTTCGTATGGTCGTTGATCTGCCAACGCCGAAACATGGCGCGCACCGCGCCTTGGCCGCGTGGCGACTTGCATGGCTCTGTACCGAACGGCGCTTTCCGGACCCGGCGCGAAGCGCGCCCTCCAGCCGGATACAAAAAGGCCGCCCTCACCGGCGGCCTTTCAGCAAAAAGATCAGTCGCTTAGAGCGCAGAGGTGATTTGCAGCTCGTTGGCTCCGTCGAGCCCGTAGATATCGTCGCGGAACTGCACGACGCCAGGCCCCGTCGACCAGGCCGAGATGTAAAGGAAATAGACCGGCACCGGATTGGTGACCTGCACCGGGATGTTCTCGCCGCTCTTGATCGCCGACTCGAAATACTGGCGGTTCCAGCCCGGCGTGTCGCGCAGGATCCAGGTGACGAGGTCGCGCACGTTCTGGACGCGCACGCAGCCCGAGGAATCGAAGCGCATCATCTTGCCGAACAGGCTCTGCTGCGGCGTGTCGTGCATGTAGACGCCGTCCGGGCTCGGGAAATTGATCTTGACCGAGGCCATTGCGTTGCCGGCGCCCGGATCCTGACGGAAGCGGTATTTCTCCGCGTCGTCGGTCGACCAGTCGACGGTCAGCGGATCGACCTCGCTGCCATCCGGTGCGAACAGGCGGATCTTGCTGTCCTTGAGGTAGTTGGGGTCCTTCCGCATCAGCGGAATGATATCCTTGCGCACGATCGATACCGGCGCGTTCCAGTAGGGATTGACGATGATCTCGTTGATCTTGGAATCGACGATCGGCGTCTGGCGGTCGATCTTGCCGACAACGGCGGTGTGGCGCAGCACGACGCGGTCGTTCTCGACCGCCTCGATCTGGGCGCCCGGGATGTCGACCAACACATAACGGTTGCCCAGCGTGCCGGCGCGTTCGTTCAGCCGCTGCAGATTCGTCTGCAGCTGGCCAAGCCGGACCTGCGCCGAAACATTCATCGCCGCATAGGTATATTGGCCCAGGGTCCCGTCGGAAGGCAGGCCATGGCGCGCCTGGAAGCGCTTGACCGCCGCATCGACATAGGAATCGAAGGCCTCTGACAGGCCGGCGCTCTGCGCCAGGTCGCCCGAAATCATCAAGCGCCTGCGCAATGGCACCACGTCGGGGTCGATAACACCGAGCTGCAATTTCTTGGTGTCCGGGACCGGCTCCCAGCCGCCCTGCGCGACAATGTTCTGATACTGCGCTATCGCCTGCTCGGTGTACGCAACGGTCTGCAGGCTGACGATCGGCAGCGTCGAGGCCACCTTGCCGCCCTGGCTGGCGCGGGCGTCGAACTGGTCGTTCCAGTTGCCGCGGCCTGAGGATTTCAGGATATCCGCGATCACGTCCTGCGCGCTGGCACCACCGGCAAGCATCGTCGCGGCCAACGCGGAGGCTCCGGAAAGGAAGAAACGGCGACTGGTTCTCATGTACGCTCCAGACATTCCTGTAACAATTTCACCGGGCGATGCCGCCCGCACTCTAGGGTTGGCATTGTTAACAATTCGCCAACCATGACCCCTATCACTTCGCGAGAGCGCGCCGGGGGCGACGCGCGTTCAGGGAGACGCCGGCTTTCGCCGCAACATCACCCGCATCCTCGCTTTCACCGGGAATATGGCGGCAACGTGGCCCTGACCGTGATTTGGATCCGCCGGTATCACGAAACGGAAAGACCGATGCTTTTCGGCACCGGTCCTTGATTGGCTGTCCCCGACCGCGCTTCTATGGCGCGGCTCCCGATCTCGATGCGGCGCCTTACATCCGATACGCAATCGTGTCGTTCCAGAACCGATCCAGCCGCTGCAGGGCGCGGTTCATCTGCTTGAATTCTTCCGTGTTGATGCCGCCGACCTGCTCGATCGAGCCGACATGGCGCTCGTAGAGGCCGGCGACGACTTCCGCCACCTCACTGCCCTTCGGCGTCAGCGAAACCCGCACCGAACGGCGGTCGATACGCGAGCGCTGGTGGTTGATGAAGCCGAGATCAACCAGCTTCTTCAGATTGTAGGAGACGTTCGAGCCGAGATAGTAGCCGCGCGAGCGCAGTTCGCCGGCGGTCAGCTCCGAATTGCCGATGTTGAAGAGCAGCAGCGCCTGGATGGCGTTGATGTCGGAACGGCCGTTGCGGTCGAATTCGTCCTTGATCACGTCAAGCAGACGGCGGTGCAGCCGCTCCACCAGCTGCAGCGATTCCATGTACAGCGAACGGATTGCCTCGCGGCGGTCATCGGATACATTGGCGGTCTTCGCCGCCGGACGGGAATTGATCATTGTCTTTGCCTCTCGTTTGTCGCCTGGTGATTTTTTGTTTTTCACCTTGATCGCGACACTATCGAATACTCATAAAATTCGACTTAAACGCTAGGGCTAACAAGAGCTTACCGGTAAGAGGTTTCGAAAGAGGCTTAACGAAGGGTCACCCGAACAAGGATGATTAACCTAAAGATTTAGCCAATGATTTCGGGCGAAATTTGCGCGTCCAATGGGACGCGCGGCGCTATTCTTGTTGAGTGTCGGTCCGATGCTCTATTGCCGGCGCTGGCGCTTCTGGATCCAGATCACCACGCGAAAGACGATGTAGAGCAGCGCCACCGCCGCATGCGAGGCGAGGATCAGCGGCCGGTGGCCGAAGAGCTCGGGAAAGCCGGCATACATGACGATCTCGGTCGCCGCGCAGATGAACCAGATCACCGGCCCCCAGGAGGCCAGCATCCACAGACCGGCGGCGGCGAAGGGGAAGAAGACGGCGAGCGTCACCGCCGCCACCTGCCAATGCACCGGCATCAGGTCGAAGCGCCACAACGAGCCGGGATAGAGGCCGATCAGCCGGATCCAGTACAAAATCCCGAACAACAGGCAGTAGCCCGATATGACGCGCTGGAACCAGGCGAAGATGACCTCGACCGTCGAGGGCTGGAGCACGACGCGTCTCGACGTGACGTCGCTCACAGCTCGAGTTCCCGTTCGCCGAGCGGAGCAAAATAGGCATCGACCTCGGCAGCACTGACGTCGTCGATGCCTGCCGGCCGCCATTGCGGCGTCGAGCCCTTGTCGATGATGGCAGCGCGGATGCCTTCGTAGAAATCGTGGCCGGCAAGCATGCGGTTGAGGATGCGGAATTCCATCCGCATGCACTCGTCCATCGATAGCGTCAGCCCGGCGTTGATCTCGCGCCAGGCGACATGCAGACTGGTCGGCGAGCGGGTGCGGATCGTCGCCAGCGTCTTTGCCGCGAACGCATCGGCGGGTGCGGCGCGCTCCAGGCTGCCAATGACGTCACCCAGCGACGTTTGCGCGAAATGCCGGGCGATCGCTTCCATCGTCCGACTGTCAGTCTCGCGGCGGGCCGGGACGGAAAAGCCGCGCAGCGCCGATTCCGGGTCGCCGGTCGCGACCAGCCGGTCGAGAAAACCGGCCTGGTCCTGCGCCTTGATCGTATGCGTCGCCAGGCCCGACCACAAAGCGTCGCCATAGCGGATGCGGTTTCCGGTCAGGGCCAGATAGATGCCGAAACTGCCGCCAAGGTTCGGCAGGAGATGACTGGCGCCGACATCCGGGAAAAAGCCGATGCCGACTTCCGGCATGGCGAATTGGGCGTTTTCGGTCAGCACCCGATGCGAACCGTGGAACGAGATGCCGACGCCGCCGCCCATGACGATGCCGTCGATCAGGGCGACATAGGGTTTTTTGAACCGCGCGATGCGGGCGTTCAGCCGGTATTCGTCGGCGAAGAAATCGACCGGCGGCTTTCCCGCCCGGCCGGCCTCGTAGATGTGGAGGATGTCGCCGCCGGCCGAAAACGCCCTGCCCTCGGCCTTGACGATGACGACGTCGACGCCGTCGTCCCGCTCCCAGGCGCGAAGCGCCTTGTCGAGCGCCTTGACCATGCGGTGGGTGACGGCATTGAGCGCTTGCGGCCGCGTCAGCGTGACGATGCGGGCCCTGTCCAATCGTCCGAAGCGGATCTCGTCGCTGCCGCCAAAATCCATCGCCTGACATTCCCTCCCCTGCGCCGCCGGGACTGAAGTGCTAAAGCGTGGCGCATGGGTGCGTCAATGCCAAGGTCAATCCTGTCCTGCAACGGTCAGCCGGATTTGGTAGACCGATATCCAGGTAATGCCAGCCTGGCACAAACGCGCCGCATTGGTCAGCGGCGGAAGCTCGTGGTAAAAACTGCCGATCCGGAGTTTTGGCGATGAACAAATTCACCCCAGCAAAGCCTGCCGGCGCGCGCAGCGTCGACGAGATCACCGGCAGCCGCCGTTTGCGCCGCATGCGCAAGGCCGACTGGTCGCGCCGCCTCGTCCAGGAGAACCGGCTCTCCGTCGACGACCTGATCTGGCCGATCTTCGTCGTCGATGGGAAGAATATCCGCGAACCGATCGCCGCCATGCCCGGCGTCTTCCGCCTGTCGCTCGACCTTGCCGTCAAGGAGGCCGAGCGCGCGGCAAAGCTCGGCATTCCGGCGATCGCCACCTTCCCGAATGTCGAGCTCGGCCTGCGCGACCAGACCGGCTCGCATATCCTCGATCCGGAAAACGTCATCAACCGCGCCACGCGCGCCATCAAACACGCGGTGCCAGAGATCGGCATCATCACCGATGCCGCGCTCGACCCCTTCACCTCGCACGGCCATGACGGCATCTTGCGCGACGGCATCATCGTCAACGACGAGACGGTGGAACAGGTGACGGCGGCTGCCGTCATCCAGGCGGCGGCCGGCGCCGACATCATCGCGCCTTCCGACATGATGGACGGCCGCATCGGCGCCATTCGCGACGCGCTCGACGCCAATGGTTTTCAGGATGTGGCGATCATGTCCTACGCGACGAAATTCGCCTCCGCTTTCTACGGGCCCTATCGCGAGGCGGTCGGCACCGCCGGCCTGCTCAAGGGCGACAAGAAGACCTACTATCTCGACCACGCCAATTCCGACGAGGCCGTGCGCGAGGCCGAGCAGGACCTCACCGAGGGCGCCGACATGCTGATGGTCAAGCCCGGCCTGCCCTATCTCGACATCATCCGCAGGCTGAAGGACGAATTCCGGATGCCGACCTTCGCCTATCAGGTGTCGGGCGAATATTCGATGATCAAGGCGGCCGCTGCCAATGGCTGGATCGACGGCGACAAGGCGATGTTGGAATCGCTGCTAGCCTTCAAGCGCGCCGGCTGCGACGGCATCCTCACCTATTTCGCGCCCGAAGTGGCGGCGATGCTGGAGGGGTAGCATCCCCTTCAGCCGAACATTGGTTCGCGGCGCGAACAATAGCCGGCGATCCGCTTCGACATACAGGACAATTTCAGTTTCAGGCCGGTGAAACGCAGCGAGAGTCGCCTGGCCCTTTACTCTCGCCTTGCCGTGTTCCAAACACCGCTTGCAAATCGCAATCAGTTAAGCTACCAATAACTGATTGCATAACGCAACTGGTTATCGAGGAGGCTCTCATGTCCAAACTTCGTGTCAACGCTTTCACCCTGTCGCTCGACGGGTTCGGCGCCGGTCCTGACCAGGATCTCAGCAATCCTCTCGGTGTCGGCGGAGAAGATCTGCACAAATGGATGGTCGGCACCCGCACATTTCGTCAGATGGTTGGCAAGGAGGGCGGCACCATGGATACCGACGAGGAGTTCACCGTGCGCAGCTTCGAAAATGTCGGCGCCTGGATCCTGGGCCGCAACATGTTCGGCCCGATCCGCGGCGAATGGCCGGACGAGAACTGGAAAGGCTGGTGGGGCGACAATCCACCTTACCACGTACCGGTCTTTGTGCTGACCCACCATCCACGCGACCCTATTGTGATGGAAGGCGGCACGACTTTCTATTTCGTCACCGACGGCATCCGCTCGGCGCTGGAACAGGCGAAGGCGGCGGCTGGCGGCAAGGATGTTCGGGTCGGCGGCGGCGTCGCCACCATCCGGCAATATCTGCAGGAGAAGCTGATTGACGAGATGCACCTGGCGGTGTCGCCGCTGCTGCTCGGCAAGGGTGAGAACCTTTTTGCTGGCCTCGACATGTTCAAGCTCGGCTATCAGTGCACCGAACAGGCGGCGACGCCGCTTGCCACGCACGTCATCATCAAGCGGGCTTAGCGGCACTTCTGCAACGTTGGTAATTGGCGAAAGCCCATTTCTCCCCGTCACTATACGGGGAGAAATGCCCGGCAGTGCAATGAGGGGCGGCGCGACCGATCGAAGATTGCGTCAGAATGAGTTTGGCCCACGCAGTAACTTGGCCGGGTTCAACTGCCGAGGTCGGCGCCGCCCCTCATCCGCCTGCCGGCACCTTCTCCCGGTATACTGACGGGGAGAAGGGAACCCTGCCTCAATACTTCTCCGGTACATACAGCTCGCGCGGCAGCACCTGGCGCTCGTATTCGGGATTGAAGACGCGGTCGGGCAGCGTGATCTCTTCGTGCGGCACTTCTTCATAAGGCATTTGCTTAAGGAGATGATCGATGCAGTTCAGCCGCGCCCGCTTCTTGTCGTTGCCTTCGACGATGAACCAGGGGGCTTCGGGAATGTTGGTGCGGGCGAACGTCTCTTCCTTGGCCTTGGTGTACTGCTCCCAGCGCACGCGCGACTGCAAGTCCATCGGCGACAGCTTCCACTGCTTCATCGGATCATGGATGCGCATCTGGAAACGCATCTGCTGCTCCTCGTCGGTGATGGAGAACCAGTATTTGACCAGCGTGATGCCGGAGCGGACGAGCATGCGCTCGAACTCCGGCACGTCGCGAAAAAACTCCTCGACCTGATCCGGTTCGGCAAATCCCATCACCCTTTCGACGCCGGAGCGGTTGTACCAGGAGCGGTCGAACAGCACGATCTCGCCGCCTGCCGGCAGATGCGGGACGTAGCGCTGAAAATACCATTGCGACTTTTCGCGTTCGGTCGGGGCTGGCAAGGCTACGACGCGGCAGATGCGCGGATTGAGCCGCTGGGTGATGCGCTTGATGACGCCGCCCTTGCCGGCCGAATCGCGGCCCTCGAAAACCACGACCAGCTTCTTCTTGTGATATGCCACCCAGGACTGCAGCTTGATCAATTCGGATTGCAGCGTGATCAGGTCGCGAAAATATTGCTGGCGATCCATCGAGGGCGGATGCGCTTTCTTGTAGATCTTGGCGATCTCCAGCGACAGCGCCGGTTCCGACATTTCCAGCTCGTAATCTTCGTCAAGCGTGTCGGCGAGCTCCGCCTCCAGCCAGTCCTTGGCAGGAGAATTCTGTTTTGCTTCGGTCATTTATGCTGCTCCGCGTGCGAGCCCCTGTCGGCGTCCGGCGTGCCGGCCAAGATCGAACACCTTGAGCCGACTTGCATACAGGCCGGCAATGACGGTTTTATTGCAGCCGGCCTGTGTGCCGGTCGCGCAAATCTGTGAGATGTGATCGATCAGCCTCCATGGCATGCACGACAAGCGGGTCGAATTGTCCTACAAATGCCAGGCTCCCCTCGGGCGGCCTTCGAAGCAGCCCTTCTCAACGCAATTGCGAGGATCTGACATGGAATACCGCACTCTCGGCCGTTCCGGGCTGAAGGTTTCGACGCTGACCATGGGCACCATGACCTTTGGCGGCGCCGGCGCATTTTCGGCGGTCGGCAAGACCGATCTCGACGAGGCGCGCCGGATGATCGACCTCTGCATAGATTCCGGCATCAATCTCATCGACACCGCCAATGTCTATTCGAACGGGCTTTCGGAAGAGATCATCGGCGAAGCGCTCGGCGGCAAACGCAAGGGCGATGTGCTGATCGCCTCCAAGGCGCGCATGCGGATCGGCACAGGCCCCAACGACGAAGGGCTGTCGCGCTACCATCTGATCCGCGAGTGCGAGAAGAGCCTGAAGCGCCTCAGGACCGACGTCATCGACATCTATTTCCTGCACGAATGGGACGGCACGACGCCGCTCGAGGAGACCATCGCCGCGCTCGACACGCTCGTCAGCCAGGGCAAGGTCCGCTATGTCGGCTGTTCCAACTATTCCGGCTGGCAAGTGATGAAGGCGCTGGGGATCAGCGACCGCCAGCACCAGCCGCGCTTCGTCACCCAGCAGATCCACTACACGCTGGAAGCACGCGAAGCCGAATATGAACTGCTGCCGATCTCGGTCGACCAGGGGCTCGGCGTGTTGGTGTGGAGCCCGCTCGCCGGTGGACTGTTGTCCGGCAAATACCACCGCGACCAGGCCACCTCCCGCCAGCTCAGCGGTTGGACGGAGCCGCCGATCCGTGATGGAGACCGGCTGTGGCGGATCGTCGATGTGCTTGCCTATATCGGCAAGAACCATGGCGTCTCGGCAGCGCAGGTGGCGCTTGCCTGGCTGCTCGGCCGGCCGGCCGTCAGCTCGCTGGTGATCGGCGGACGGACCGAAGCGCAGTTCAAGGACAATATCGCCGCTGCAAGCCTGGTGCTGACCAGCGATGAGCGCGCACGCCTGGACGCTGTGAGCCGCCCGCCCGTTCTGTATCCCTACTGGCACCAGCAATTCACGGCAAAGGACCGGTTTGGTCCGGCCGATCTGGTTCTTGACCGGGAAGATATCTGACAACGGTCCTGATCAGGTCGAAGGTCGCCGCGGGTTAGCCTGAGATAAAACGCCAGACCTCGGGATCAGGCTCGATCTGGCCGCTGAGCACGAAGTACTTGTAGAGCACGAGCAAGCAGATCGCCTGCTCGGCCCGTTCGTCGGCGAACTTGCGGCAATAGGCGTTGGCGGCGGCAACGATACGCTCGGCCTCAGTCGGATGACGTTCGAGATATTGCACCCGCTCGGCAAATCCGTGAAATCAGGTTCGAGCGGCACATGGTGAACATCGGCCACGAGTTCGCTTTCGGCGAACCATGTCTCATACGTCGGCGGCATCAGGCACAGCGAATTCGAACTCATGATCCATTTTAGGTTGGTCGCCACATCGTTGCCTTCGAGCCAAATGATATAGCGACAGCGCCGCTGCTGATCGATGCTCAGATAAGATTTGCGATATTCCGGCGCTGCCGTCGGTTTGGGCGTGCCGACATCGCAAAAGGGCAGATCGCGCGCGGCCTCCAGAAGCAAGGTCCTTATCGGGTTGGTGAGCTCGCCGCGCCACACCGCAACCGGAAGCTTGTCCGCGAAGGCTATATCGTCGGCGGGCATGTGGAAGTGGCGGAACTTGTTGAGCTTGAACAGGACCCCGTTCCTGTTGTCGCCGGCGATCGGCCGATCCTTGACGATCGACGGCATCGCAGGCACTTCAATGACGTCGCCGAATTCGAAGTCGATGCGCAAATCGGGATCGAAGTAGCGGGCAAATTCCTTCAGATCGTAGTAATACATGCTCCGGCCTCTCGGCATGCGGCTGACCGGCACGGCGCCGGCGCTCGGCGCGAAAGGGTCCTGCAACCTATTGTAATAATTGAGACGCGCGCGGACGGATCCATCCGAAAACCTGGCCTGATCGAGCAGCCCGGCGAGCCTGCGGCGGAACATCGCCTGCGGTGCAATATCGCGTACGGCATTGCGCGCATAGTAGAATAGCTTCTGGGCGTTTCTTTGAAGGGTGGCCATCGGTCACTTGATCAAAAGTCGGCTTGTGATTTGCCCCCGGCCCCTCCTACACCATTGTGCCAGCCATCTTGCAAGCCACAGAACCGTGTTCAGCTAGCCTGCCGGCTGTGTATGGAGCCGATCGCTCTTTGCGGTGTTGTGTTTGGAGCCCAATGCTCCTAGGCAGGGCTAAGAACCTTGGGAGTGTGAAAGGAAGAGATATGGCGCGAGCACCGAATTACGGCCAGGAACGCAAGGAACGCGACCGGCAGAAGGCCGCCAAGAAGGCGGAAAAGCAGGCGGCCAAGGTGGCAGCCAAGGAACGTTCGAAACCCGAAGACGAGACCACGTCCGAGACCGAAACGGAAACGGCAGAGTAAAACGCATCCGGCCCGCGAGGCGGATCGAATTTGGCCTAGGAATCCCGCTGCGTCTTCAGGCCGGCGCCTTGTCGCTGACGAACACGTTCACCTCGCGCGCGGCGGCGATGAAGGCGCGCCTTGCGGTCATCGCCGGTTTGTCGCCGGCCAGCGCATCATGGCAGGCCTGCAGCGCTTCGCGATGCTTTGGACTGCGCTTGCCGGGCCAGCTGTTGAGGAGGTAGTCGGAAGCCTCGCGGACGGTACGCAAGAGCTGAGTGGTTCCCTCCGCGCCCGACTTGACGGTCACGGGTGTTTCAAATCGGTTGTTTTCCATCGCCGCTCTTACGCCATCGGCGCTCGCGAAGCGAGGGCGAAAGTGGTTGCCTCCGCAATCACGCCGCGACGACGGCAAATCCCCTGGCGCGCAGGCCGCGCCGGTCATTGTGCAATGACATCACCAGCCGGTCGCGGCTGCCGACGATATGGGCCGAAAGCCGCCGTGCCGCCTCATCGGCATCGCCGGTCCGCACCGCTGCCAGAATGGCACGGTGTTGGGCCCAGGCACGGCCGAGTGCCGCCTCGTCGCGCACCTCCAGCCAACGGGCGCGTGACAGGCGCGTCATGGCATCGCGAACGGCCCTGAGCAGGAACTCGTTGCCGGACAGGCGTGCCAGCTCGATGTGAAATCCATGCCGACGCGATGCCATTCCTCGCGCGGGGTGCCGGCGTCACAGGAGTCCAGCATCGCCTCGATGACGTCGACGGCGCTCCTCTCCTCCAAGGCACAAGTCAGCTTGACCGCCGCCACCTCGACCGCCTCGCGGTAAACGGCGATCTGCTCGAGCTCGGTGAGGTTGATCGGCGATGCCGTCCAGCCGCGCCCGTCGCGGCAGACCAGACCTTCCGTCTCGAGCCGCAGCAATGCTGCCCTGACCGGCGTACGCGAGGCCCCGAAGCGGCTTTCGATCCAGCGCTCCGTCAGCCGCTCGCCCGGGCCGATCTCAAGGCCGAGGATCATTCCGCGAAGGTGTTTTTCGACATTCTGCATCTGCGACATGGTGTTCCGTTCTGGCTATTTGTTCTGGCTATCTGGTCGCTGCTCAGCGTTGAGAGCGCCGCATTGACAGCCGTCGAGCTTGCGTCCATGACGAATACCAACTTGGTATCCCAAAACGGTATCTGCAGCAAGCCGCCGACAGACTTGCCGGACAGGACAGGACATGCCGCAAGACGCCACCCCTGCCACGCAAGGCGCCCACAACATCCACTGGCGCCGCAATCTCGCCGTGTGCTTTGCCGGCTCGTTCAGCACGCTTGTCGCGATGACGCTGCTGTTGCCTTTCCTGCCGCTCTATGTCGAGCAGCTGGGCGCCGTGGGGCACGCAGCTGTTGTACAGTGGTCCGGCATCGCCTATGGCGCGACGTTCTTCGCCGCAGCGCTGGTGGCGCCGCTGTGGGGACGGCTGGGCGACCGCTACGGCCGTAAGCTGATGCTGGTGCGTGCCAGTTTCGGCATGGCCGTCTGCATGTCGCTGACCGGCATGGTGGAGACTGTCTGGCAATTGGTGCTGCTGCGCCTGCTAATCGGTTTCGCCGGCGGCTATTCCTCGGGCTCGACCATTCTCGTCGCCATGCAGACGCCGAAGGACCGGTCAGGCTGGGCGCTTGGTGTGCTGTCGGCCGGCATCACCGCAGGCGCCCTCGTCGGCCCCCTGCTCGGCGGCGCGCTGCCGCCTTTGATCGGCATCCGCGCAACCTTCCTGCTCGCCGGCGGCGTCATTTTCTTGGCGTTCCTGGCAACGACTTTTCTCATCGAGGAGAACCCTCGCCCGGTAGCCGACAAATCAGCATCGACTGAGAAGCCGAAACGCGGCTGGTCGCAAATCTCGGACAAGCGCCCGGTCGTCGCCATGCTGGCGACCGGCGCGCTGTTGAGCTTCACCACAATGACGATCGAGCCGATCATCACGGTCTACGTCCAACAGCTCATAGAGGATCAAAGCCGCGTCACGCTGATCTCCGGCGTCGTCATGTCGGCGGCAGCACTTGGCGCCATTCTGTCGGCCTCGCGTCTCGGCAAACTCGCCGACCGCGTCGGCCATTGGAACGTCATCATTGGGGCGCTTGCCGTCTCGGCGCTGCTGCTCATCCCGCAAGCCTTCGTCACGCAGGGCTGGCAGCTCGTCGGCCTGCGTTTCCTGATGGGGCTGGCGCTTGGCGGTCTTTTGCCCTGCATCACCAGCGTCATCCGCCACAATGTTCCGGACGGCGTCGGCGGCAATGTGCTCGGCCTATCGATCTCGGCGCAATATGTCGGACAGGTCGCCGGACCACTGCTCGGCGGCTTCGTCGGCGGTCATTTCGGCATGCGCGCGGTGTTTCTCGGCACATCCGTGCTGATGGCGGGCGGAGCTGCGTATAACTGGCTGGTCCAGTCGCGACGCGCGCGCGACATGCTGGTGCAGGCGGGCAAGTCGTGACACCGTTCGCGAGCTATCATTACTTGACGGAGACCAGAGACATGAGCACGGCCGAGCAGCCAGCAAGCGGCAGTGGCCGCATTCTCATTTTCACCGGCGGCCTGTGCGGCGCGGCCGGCGTGGCACTCTCCGCCGCGGCCGCGCACCTGGGCGGCGCTTTCGTCGGCACGGCCGCGTCCTTCCTGCTCATGCATGCGCCGGTCTTTCTTGCCGTCGGCCACGTCGGCGCAAACCGGATCCTGCGAACCGCAAGCCTTGTCCTTCTTGTCGGGCTTGTATTGTTCTGCAGTGATCTCCTCGCCCGTGACTTTCTCGGCTCGCGGCTTTTCCCGATGTCGGCGCCGATCGGCGGCACCCTGCTCATCGCCGGCTGGCTGGCGGTTGCAGCCTCGGCGCTCATGCGCCCGCGCTCCTGAGATGGCGCTTGCGGGCAAACGGCCGGGGTCCGTTTCCGCCAAACGACGATCAGTCAGACGATAACCAATCCTGCCGGCGTTCGGGCCGGACCGGCAGGTCGCGATTGCGTGCAGCCGGCTTGGTCAGGCGGCGCCGCTCCGGCCTATCGATGGCCGGCGAGATGCCCCAATAGTTGCGATAGATGTCTTCGAACAGATGATTGATCGGATGCATGGCTAGGCTCCTTTTCCAACTTGAATCGATCCAATCGACAGGCCGAAAATGCCGTGCCGATCAGCTCCGCTTGCGCTCCACGAGAAAACGTAGATCGCGGATCCACGGGCCCGCCCTGCCGCGCCGTGTCCGGGTCACCGCGTTCGAGGTTATGCTCCAGTCGTTGCGATAGATGTCTTCGAAAAGATAGTTGACGGGGTGCATGGCTGTCTCCTTCCTGAATCGATCCAACCGACAGATGGCATTGGGCTTGGATCGATTCAAAAATACACCCAACCGCACCGATGTCAAGCAAAAATTTGAATCGATCCAACGAAAGTGCTAGAGAGGAGTCTGGGGGCAAAATGGCGTCATCCACCGAAAGCAATACAAGACCCATCCGGCTGGCCGACATCGCCAAGGCCGCCGGGGTTTCGCACGGCACCGCCTCCAACGTGTTCAGCCGCCCTGAGATCGTGCGCGAGGAGGTCCGCGAACGGGTCAAGGCGGCCGCCGAGGCGCTGGGTTATGCCGGGCCCGACCCCAAGGGCCGGCTGCTGCGCGCCGGCAAGGTCAACGCGATCGGCGTCGCCACGACCGAGCCCCTCGCCTATTTCTTCGACGACCCCTTTGCCCGCGCGATGATGGCCGGGATTTCCGAGGCATGTGACGCCACCGGCGCCGGCATCGCGCTGGTATCGGCCGGCAACCAGGAGAAGCTTGCCTGGAACATCCAGAGCGCCCTGGTCGATGGCTTCATTCTTTTCTGCATCGAGGGAGGTCCGCGCCTCGTCGAGCTAACACGCGAACGCAAGCTCCCCTTCGTTGCGCTCGAGCTCGGTTCCGAGGACGACACAGTCTCGGCGATCGGCGTCGACAATGTCGTCGGCGCCCGCATGGCGGCACGCCATCTGGCGGAGCTTGGTCATCGCCGCTTCGCCGTGCTGTCGCTTGCCCTCGCCGACGGTCGCACCGGTCTGGTCACACCAGAGCAGGTCCGCTCGGCGGTCTACACGGGAACACGCGACCGCTATGCAGGCTATTTCGAGGAGCTCTCCCGCTTCGGCGTGGATACGGCCAGCGTACCGGTCTTCGAGACCGAGAACGACGAGGCCGGCACCAGAGCGGGCCTCGAAACGGTATTCGCCTCGGCCGAGCCGCCCACCGCCATCCTGGCGATGTCGGACAGGATCGCCATGATCGCCATCGAGTGGCTGAAGGCACGTGGCCTCTCGGTTCCCGGCGACGTTTCCATCGTCGGCTTCGATGGCGTGCCGGACGCGGCGCTTTGCGATCCTGCGCTCACCACGATCGCCCAGCCGATCGCCGAGATCGGCCGCCGGGCGGCACGAACGATCCTTGATTTCGACGGCACGGTGCGGCGTGAGACGCTCGGCGTCGAGCTTGTCGTCAGGGCATCTTCCGGACCGCCGCCCAAAACAGCCTGAACCCGGACGCTTACGGATTGCTAGTCGCCATGGCCCCCACACCGAAGGGCGTATGGACAGGCGGCGCCTCGCTACGGACCGGCTTGCTCTTACCGGACTTTCCAATACCCGACAGCCATTCAAGATAATAAGCGAGCGCGAACTGCATGGCGATGCCGGCGGCGATAAGCAAACTGTCATAGGCAAACCCGCCCGGGTTGATCAGCTTCATCACCTGCGCCACCATAGCGATCACCGTGCCGGCGATGAAAACCGGCAGCGAACGTTTGCCCAATATGGCGAGCGGATGGTCGCGACTGGTGCGGAACAGGTTCGAGACAGAAGGAAAGGCCACAATCAGGTAGCTCACCGCCAGGATGTGGATCAGCCTCGGCAGCGACAGGAATGTCTTGTCGAAGCCGGTCAGCACCACGGGCAGGTTCAGCCACGACACGTGCCCCCATAGCGGGCTGTGCACCCAAATCAATGCCGCCGCGACATAGACCGCCGCCGTGCCGACCAGCCAACGGTTGACCGGAATGGTGCCGCCGCGCTTGATATGCAGCATACTCGCCAGGCCGATGTTGAAGAGGAACTGCCACGACAGCGGATTGAGGAACCAGAAGCCGGGCTCAGGATAATTCGGCGGCGCGATCTGATAGATCCCGGCAACCAGCCACAGAGCTCCCGATATCGCGAGCGCCGCCACGGGCCTGTAGCTGATGAACAGCAGGAAGGTTGGCGCCATCAGCAGCAGCACCGCATAGACCGGCAAGATGTTGTTGTAACCGAGCTGATGGCCAAGCGTGACGATGCCGATCAGCACTTGCTGCGGGTTCCTGATCAATGGCTCGATGTTGATCAGCGTCAGCATGTCCGGCCGCTTCTCGAACACCGCCGCCCCGCAGAAAATGGCCACCACCACCATCGTCGTGACGATGTGGGCGACATAGAGCACACCGGCGCGGCGCCACAATTTCAGTATGGCCATGAGCCGGTTTCCCGGCTGGAATTTTGAACCATAGGCGAGCGCAACGGACATGCCGGAGATCAGCACGAAGGCTTCCGCGGCATCCGAAAAGCCGAAATTCTTGTAGGTCAGGGTTTCGAAAACCGTGCCCGGGACATGGTCGACAAATATGATCAGCAGAGCGAGAGCGCGGAACACATCGATACGCGTATCGCGTTCCGAATTTGGCATGGTCATCGATAAAAGGCCTCAAAGCTGGTTGTTCATGCCGGCGATCGATGCGACCGCCCGACGCACCGCTTCGCTTCCTCCCCGCAGGAGCATATCGCGGACAAACGGACTGAAATGCGCCCGGTTCAATCAACTTTGAAGGAGCCCGAAAATATTCCGTTTTGAAGCCGGCAAATGAACAAAAACGACGCGAAATCAAAAGGATGCAACTATGGCCGAAAAACCTCCGGAAGACGGCTTTTTGCGGCGAGACCTGCCGTTTTTCTATCGCCTCTACAGACCAGCAGAACCAACCGGCGAATGCCTTTTTCTCCTGCATGGATCCGGCGTCGACGAGACGACGCTGGTGGCGCTGGGGCAGCAAATCGCGCCGCACGCGTTGTTGGTGGCGGTGCGTGGCCGTATCGCTCAGGAGGACGGTTTCCGCTGGTTCAGACGGATCTCGCCCATACGCTTCGAACAGGGTAGCATCCGCAAAGAGGCGGACGCTTTCGCGGCCTTCATCACCGAGGTGGCGAAACGCCACGACCTCGCCCTCTCCCGGGCAATTTTTCTCGGCTATTCGAACGGCGCCAACCTGGTTTCAAGCATGATGCTGCTGCATCCGCAGCTCATCGCCCGAGCAGCATTGCTGCGGCCCATGCCCGTGATGGACGAGGTGCCGCCGGCGGATCTCCGCAAGGCACGGGTGGCAATCATATCCGGCGCCGCCGACCTGACCTATGGGCCCTTCGCACTCGCGCTGGTCGGACTGCTCGGCCGGCATGGTGCCGAGGTCGAGGCCCACACGATCGCCTCCGGCCATGAAATCGGCGATCGGGATGCTGAAATCGTCAGGCAATGGCTGGCCGGCCCCGCAACCACTATTGCGCAGGCAAATTGATGAGCCGAGATTTTACCCTCGCCCCATCCGGGCCCAGGCGTCCAGCCCCGCGATCTTGTAGGCTTCGGCCAGCGTCGGATAGTTGAAGGTGTTGTTGACGAAGAAATCGACGGTGCCACCGAGATTGATCACCGCCTGGCCGATATGGATCAGTTCGGTCGCGCCCTCGCCGACGATATGCGCGCCGAGCAGCCGGCGTGTTTCGATCGAAAACAGAAGCTTCAGGAAGCCGGTGTTGACGCCCATGATATGGCCGCGCGAGGTCTCGCGGAAGCGCGCCACGCCGACCTCATACGCGCCGCCACCCTCGCGCACCTGCTCCTCGGACTGGCCGACGGTCGAGATTTCCGGCACGGCGTAGATGCCGTAGGGAAAGGTTTCCGGCGGCGGCGGCAAGGGCACGCCGAAGGCATGGCAGGCGGCCACCCTGCCCTGTTCCATCGAGGTGGAGGCGAGGCTCGGAAAGCCGATGACGTCACCGGCGGCATAGATGTTCGGCGCACTGGTCCGGAAGGTCTGCGGATCGACCTTGATGCGGCCCCGGGAATCAGCCTCGATGCCGACCACGTCCAGACCGAGCGCGCCGACATTGCCGGTGCGCCCCGCGGCATAAAGCACCATCTCCGAGCGTATGGTGCGGCCGTCGGCAAGCGTCACCTCGGCATAGTCCGGTTTCGAGGCGATCTCCTTGATCGCACTGCCCAGCCGGATCGTCATGCCGCGGTCGCGCATCTGATGGATGAAATCGTCGACGATCTCGCGGTCGACGAAATCGAGGATGGTGTTGCGCGGTTCGACCAGCGTCACCGGCACGTCGAGCGCCGAAAAGATCGTCGCGTACTCCACGCCGATGACGCCGGCGCCAATCACCGTCAGTGTCCGCGGCAGGCGCTCGAGCTCCAGCATCTCGTCGCTGTCGAAGACACGTGTCTTGTCGAAGGGCACGTCGCGCGGCCGGTGCGGGCGGGTGCCGACCGCGATCAGCGCATGCGCAAAACCGACTTCGCTATAGTCGCCCGTGTCCGTCGTCAGGCTCGCTCTGTTGGGACCGAGAAACTTGACAGCGGCGCGTGCGCTCTTGACCGTGTTGCGCATGAACTGGTGCTGCAGCACCTCGACCTCGTGATCGAGCGTCTTGTGCAGGCGTTCGATCAGATCGCCGACCAAAATGTCCTGCTTGACCCGGTAGCCGCGCCCGTAGAAGCCGCGCTCGCGCCAGCCGGAGAGGTTGAGCACAGTTTCCCGCAGCGTCTTCGACGGGATGGTGCCGGTGTGCACGGAGACACCGCCAAGCCGCCGGCCCCTGTCGACCACCAGCACGGCTTTGCCGAGCTTGGCCGACTGCACTGCGGCGCGGCGCCCTGAAGGGCCGCTGCCGATGACCAGCATGTCGTAGTCCATGTCGCCCTCGCCTGCGCTTTGTTGCGCTGCAGCAAGCTAACGCCATCGGCGCTCCAAATTCAACCGATTCGGGCTGTGCCCGGCGCTGCTTCCCACCGCATGTCGCGGAAAGGCTTGATCTTGATTCCGCAGCAAGACTTCACCATTTCAACACCAGGCGGCCCGCACCCTATCCCGGGCCTGATTACGAGGAAATGACATGAACGCGCGCGTTCTCGACGGCGAAATCATCACCACCAGGCTCGATGATATCAGGGCCTATGATGGCGTGCGCAGGCGGCGTGTCCTCGCCTTCATCATCGACTATTGCATCGTCGCGCTGCTCACCATCCCGTTCGCGATCCTGGTGTTCTTGCTCGGGATTCTGACGCTCGGCCTCGGCTGGATGCTGTTTTCCGTCCTCGTGCCGGCCGTCGCCATCCTCTACATCTGGAACACGCTCGGCAGCGCCGACCAGGCCACGACAGGCATGAAGATGATGGGGATCCGGCTCGACCGTCTGGACGGCACCCGCATCGACGGGCTGACGGCGGTGGTGCATTCGGTGCTGTTCTGGGCCGGCAACGTTATCCTGACGCCGCTGGTCCTTCTGGTGTCGCTGTTTGCCGACCGCAAACGCACGCTGCACGACCTGCTGCTGGGCACGGTGGTCAGCCGCAGTGACCGCTGAAACAGCTTTTTTACGAGTCCCGCGTGCATTTGTGTGCAAAGTGACGGCTTCCGATCACCCACGCCTTCACAATCCTGTTGAATTTTTCGCCGTGCGCGCCAAAGGTATGATTCGCAGGAGTGTTTCCAAGGTTCGATGACGCACCATCCTACCCAGTCGCCGCAGTTCTTCCTGACCGCGCCGTCGCCGTGCCCGTATCTTGAGGGCCAGTTCGAGCGCAAGGTGTTCACGCATCTGGTCGGCGACAAGGCACCGGAGATGAACGACCTATTGACGCAAGGCGGCTTCCGGCGATCGCAGAACATCGCCTACCGGCCGGCCTGCGAGACCTGCCGCGCCTGCGTTTCGGTACGCATCCTGGCCCAGGAATTCACTGCCAGCCGCAACATGAAGCGGGTGATACAGCACAATTCAGACCTCATCGGTGCCATGCACGACGCGCAACCATCCACCGAGCAGTATTCGCTGTTCCGCAGCTATCTCGATGCCCGCCATCGCCGCGGCGGCATGTCCGACATGACGGTGCTCGACTACGCCATGATGGTCGAGGACACCCATGTTGATACCAAGGTCATCGAATACCGGCGCCGCGGCCCAGACAGCTTCATCACCGGCAAGGGCCAGGGCGAGCTGATCGCGGTGGCGCTCACCGACAAGATGGCCGACGGCCTGTCGATGGTCTATTCCTATTTCAATCCGGACTTCGAGGACCGCTCGCTCGGCACCTTCATGATCCTCGACCACATCGCCCGCGCCAGGGCGATGGGCTTGCCCCATGTCTATCTCGGCTACTGGGTCAACGGCTCGCGCAAGATGAACTATAAGATGCGCTTCATGCCGCAGGAGCATCTCGGCCCGAAAGGCTGGGAACGCTACGGCCACGAAGCGGTTTCGCGCTGATCCGCCCTTTCGCCAACATCCTTAAAACTGTTTCAAGGAGGATGCCGCTGGTTTTCGGCCGCTTGGCTGGAACGACAGACGCTGGGCCAATTTTGCGCCTGCCTCCACTTCATTGCGAGAATTGCCATGTCGTCCCACAACGATCACCAGAAGGGCCTTCTCATCACCGCCATCGGCGGGCTGACGCTGACCATCGACATTCCACTGATCCGGCTCGCTGACGGCGGCGCGTGGACGATCCTCCTGCTGCGCACCGGCACCACCTTGGTCGCGGCGCTGATCATCTGGACCGTCTGGCGCTCGCTGAGCAGGAACGCGCCGCAGCTCATCCCCGGCTGGTCGGGGCTTGTTGTCGCGATATGCTATGGGCTGACCTCGGTCACCTTCGTCACCAGCATCTATTATACCACGACCGCCAATCTGGTCTTCATCCTGGCCTTCAACACCGTGTTCGCGGCACTGCTGTCCTGGCTGTTCCTGAAGGAGCGGCCACGACTGGTCACGGTGGCCGCGATGCTGGTCATGATTGTCGGCGTCGCGATCATCGTCGGCGATTCGATCGGCACCGGGCACCTGTTCGGCGATCTCATGGCGCTGTGCTCGGCTTTCTTTATCGCGCTGGCCATCACCATCTCGCGCGCCAGCGGCAAGGACATGGGGTTCACATCGCTGGTCGGCGTGATCCTGCCCCTGGCCGTCGCAGTGTTCATGGTCTCAGGCGAAGGCCTTCAGGTGAACGCGCCGTGGTGGATCATCTTCAACGGCGCCGTAATCATGCCGATCTCGTTCTTCTGCCTCGCCAACGGGCCGAAATATATTTCGGGACCGGAAGTGGCGATGTTCTATCTACTCGAAACCGTGCTGGCGCCGGTCTGGATGTGGATGATCTTTGCCGAGACGCCTTCGCGCAACAGCCTGATCGGCGGCGCGATCCTGATCGTCACGCTGGTCGCCCATTCGCTGTGGCAGCTGCATGAGGGGCGCAAGCGCCGCGCAAGCCTTGCGGTCAGTCACCCGGCCTGAGACTTCTTCTCGGCAACGATTTCGATTTGCGGCGACCCTTCCAGCTCCGCCGGTGCTGCGGGGGCGAGTTCGTCGGCCAATTCCACCTCGCGCAGCCATTCGCGCCAGATCGCGACCAGCAATGCCATCAGCACCGGGCCGATGAACAGGCCGAGAAAGCCCATCGTCTTGACGCCGCCGATCAGGCCGAAAAAGGTCGGCAGGAACGGCAGCTTTATCGGGCCGCCGACCAGTTTCGGGCGCAATGTCTTGTCGACGATGAACAGTTCGACGCTCCCCCAGATGAACAGCGCCAACCCGGCCATCGGCGAGCCGCTGGCGGCGAGATAGATCGAAACAAGCGTGAAGGACAGCGGTGCGCCGCCAGGGATCAGCGCCATGATGCCGGTCAGGGCGCCGAGCGTCACCGGCGACGGCACGCCGGCCAGCCAGTAGGCCACGCCCAGCACCACCCCCTCGCCGATGGCGATAATGGTCATGCCGGTTACCGTCGAGGAAATCGTCGCCGGCACGACGCGTGAAATCCGCTCCCACCTGGTCGGCAGGATGCGTTCGCCAAGACGGTCGACCTGCCCGGCAAAATGCTCGCCGTCGCGATAGGCAAAGAACAGCGCGATCATCATGAACAGCAGCGCCAGCAGAAGGCCGAAGGCACTGCCGCCGGCGGCCAGCACGCCGCGGTAGATGCTGCCGATGTTGGCGCCGCTGATCAGCTGGATCAGTTCGCCGATGCCGCCGGGATGGCCGAGATTGCGCGTCCACTGCTCGTTCAGCCAGTCGCCCACCACAGGCAGCGTGGCGATCCAGTGCGGCGTCACCGCGCCTTCGCGGTTGGTCTCGATCGCCCAGCCAACCCATTCGCGGACTTCGTTGCTGGCGTAGGCGCCGGCGAGCGCGATCGGCACCACCAGGAAAGTGAGGATGAACAGGATCGCCAATGTCGCGGCGATCGTGCGGTTGCCGCCGACAGCAGCCAGCAGCCGCCGATAGAGCGGCCAGCTGGCAAAGGCGATGACGAGAGCAGCCAGCACCGGGACCAGGAAACCATGAAAGAAATAGACCCCGGCGGCAACGATCAGCACCAGGAGCCAGCGCGCTGCCGACAGCGGCGGAATGACGGCGGATCTGACCGGCGTCGACAGGCCGAACAAGCGCTGCTGCCCTTCCGGTTTCTTAATCCTGGCTTCTTTCAAATGCCCATTTCTCCCAAAGGCGTGTGTCCCCGCCTTATGTAGCGATGCTTATGTACCATCATAGTGCAGCAATCGTGGCGACATTCCAAATGTTTGCATGGAGGCGCTAATCTCCCCCCTTGAGGGGGAGACGTCGCCGCAGGGCGACAGAGGGTCGGGACGTTCAGACACGACCTCTTATTGCGAACAGGGGAGGCTGGCGCTTTATGCGCGGGGACCCCTCTGGCCTGCCGGCCATCTCCCCCCTGAGGGGGGAGATTACCTACCCAAACTTCCCCGCCCTCGGGAAGCCCTTCGGTACCATGCGTCCGGCCGAGGCTCGAGCACCGATCCACCCAATCAGCTCTTCGCGTGATTTGACGAAGGTGCGGTCGGCCGAATCCTGCCAGGAGAGACCACCTGCGAGCGTGAAGGTCTTGAGGTCGAGGACGCCACCATCCTTGTATTTCTGCAGGCGAACGCCCTTGCCGCGACCCATCTCAGGGATCTCGGCGAGCGGGAAGACCAGCATCTTGCGGTTCTCGCCGACGATGGCGAGATGGTCGCCGGCGACCGGCACGCAGCGCTGGGCCTCGTCGGGCGCCTTGACGTTCATCACCTGCTTGCCCTTGCGGGTGTTGGCGACGACTTCCTCTTCCGGCACGATGAAGCCATTGCCGTCGTGAGACACCAGCAGCAGCTTGCGTTTGGGATCATGGACAAAGGCGGTGACGATGTCCTGGTCGTTGTCCATGTCGACAATGATGCGGATCGGTTCGCCATGGCCGCGCCCGCCCGGCAACCGGTCGGCGCCGATCGTGTAGAACTTGCCGCCGGTGGTGAAGACCAGCACCTTGTCGGTGGTCTGAGCGTGGAAGGCGAGCTTGAGGCTGTCGCCCTCCTTGAAGGTCAGCAACGAATGATCGGTCAGGTGACCTTTCATCGCCCTGAGCCAGCCCTTTTCCGAAACGACCACGGTGACCGGCTCGCGCTCGATCATCGCATGGGCGATGTCGGTCAGGTCATGTTCGGGCGCGTCGGCGAACTGGGTCCGGCGCTTGCCGAGCTCGGTCTCCGGTCCGAATTTCTCGCGGATGCTGGAGACTTCCCATTTGATCGTCGACCACTGCCTGGCGTCGGACGCAAGCAGCGCCTCGATCTGCTTTTTCTCGATAGTGAGGCCGTCGAATTCCTTGCGGATCTCGAATTCCTCGAGCTTGCGCAGGGCCCTCAGCCGCATGTTGAGGATGGCTTCGGCCTGGTTGTCGGTGAGCGACCAGCGCGCCATCATCACTTGCTTGGGCTCGTCCTCCTCGCGGATGATCCTGATCACCTCGTCGATGTTGAGATAGGCGATCAGATAGCCGGCGAGGATCTCCAGCCGCCTTTCGATCTCGCCCAAGCGATGCCTGGAGCGGCGGATCAGCACCTCGCGGCGGTGCTCCAGCCATTCCTTGAGCACGCCTTTCAGCGACAGCACGTTGGGTATCTTGCCGCGCGACAGGACGTTCATGTTGAGCGGAAAGCGGCTTTCGAGCTCGGTCAGCTTGAACAGCGATTCCATCAGGATGCCGGGATCGACCGAACGGCTCTTCGGCACGAGCACGACGCGGACGTCTTCGGCGCTCTCGTCGCGGATGTCTTCGAGCAGCGGCAATTTGCGCGCCATCAGAAGCTCGGCGATCTTTTCGATCAGCCGCGCCTTCTGGACGCCGTAGGGGATTTCGGTGACGACGATGCTCCAGGTGCCCCTGCCCTGGTCCTCCTGGCTCCATTTCGCCCGGAGGCGGAAACCACCGCGACCGGTTTCATAGGCTTCGAGGATCGAGGCCCGGCTATCGACGATGATGCCGCCGGTCGGGAAATCCGGACCTTGGACGAAGTCCATCAATGCCGTCACCGGCGCATCGGGGTTCTCGATCAGATGCAGCGCGGCGTCGCAGAGCTCGGCGGCATTGTGCGGCGGGATCGAGGTCGCCATGCCCACGGCAATGCCGGACGAACCGTTGGCGAGCAGGTTCGGGAAGGCGCCGGGCAGCACGACCGGCTCCTCGTCCTCCTCATTGTAGGTCGGCCGGTAGTCGACCGCATCCTCGGTGATGCCGGACAGCAGCTCGGTCGCCACATCGGTCATGCGCGCTTCGGTGTAGCGCATGGCGGCGGCGTTATCGCCGTCGATATTGCCGAAATTGCCCTGCCCGTCGACCAGGGGATAGCGCATCGAAAAATCCTGCGCCAGCCGCACCAGCGCGTCGTAGATCGACTGGTCGCCATGCGGATGAAACTTGCCCATCACCTCGCCGACGATGCGGGCGCATTTGGCGAACCCCTGGTCGGGGTTGAGCCTGAGCAGCCGCATGGCATGCATGATGCGGCGATGGACCGGTTTCAGCCCGTCGCGCACGTCCGGCAGCGCCCGGTGCATGATGGTCGACAGCGCATAGGCGAGATAGCGCTCTTCCAGCGCTTTCTTCAGATCGACCGGCTCGATGTTGTCGCCACCGCCATCGCCAGGCGGCAAAAGCCTTTTTCCCATGGGCTGGGACTAGCCGAGCGGGTGATTCGCGGCAAGAGGCTTGAGTGCGCCTCCTTCCGCAACACGAACTGGACGCACTGCTGCTCCGACCAACATCAATCGGTTACATCCCGGCTCTATGGCAATGGATCGGATTTGCCTTTCGCCATGGTTTTCGACCATTTTGCGGGAGAACGCCTTTTTCCCGTCCAGTTCATCACGGAAGGGTGACGGCGCAACGAGTTTAAAAAACAATCTTCAGGACACTCTCAGGGGACTCGCGATGACGATCAGACGCTCGACACTCAACAAACTTGCTTTTTCGACGTTTTTGCTGACGCTGCCGCTGAACGCGGCCTTGGCGCAGGACGCGGCGGTCGCCGACCGGCTGAAGGCGGCTCTCGCCGCCCAGGGCGTCGACATCTCCTGGACCGGGGTGACGGGGGATGCCTCCAGCATGGTGCTGCAAGGCGTGGCCTTCAAACCGGCGGCCGAAAAGGAAGCGTTCAAGATCGGCGACGTCACACTCGAAGGCGTGACCGAAGCCAATGGCGGCTATGAAATTGAAACCGTCTCGACTGCGGCGTTCCGGCACAGCGAGGACGGCGTCACGGTCGACCTCAGCCCCTTCA
Source organism: Mesorhizobium wenxiniae (assembly GCF_002284535.1). GTDB lineage: Bacteria > Pseudomonadota > Alphaproteobacteria > Rhizobiales > Rhizobiaceae > Mesorhizobium > Mesorhizobium wenxiniae. The sequence continues at coordinate 310,859 of NZ_NPKH01000039.1, forward strand.
TCATCCACGACATGACGGTTCCGGCGGACGGCGCCACAGGCCCGCTGGGCTCAATGATGATGTATAAATCGGCCGAACTCGACAACATGACGGTCAAGGTTGCCGACAAGACCGCATTCTCGATGGACGGACTCGCCATCGAAATCACCCCACCGGCCGACGGCAAGGCGATGGAATTTTCCGGAACCACGGAAAAGTTCAATGCCGACCTGACGCTGGTCGAGGACCCGAAGTCCAAGGACGTGATCAACGCACTCGGTTACCAGAACATCACCGGGAACCTTGAAATGAAGGGCACCTGGCAGCCTGCGGACGGCAAGATGGAGCTGTCGAAATACGACATCTCCGTCGACAATGCCGGAACGCTCGGCATGACCTTCGGTCTCGGCGGCTACACGTTGGACGTCATCAAGTCGCTGCAGGAGATGCAGAAGAAGATAGCGGCTCAGCCCGAAGGCGCCGACAACTCGGCGCAAGGCATGGCCATGCTCGGCGTCCTGCAGCAGCTTTCGTTTAACAGCGCTTCGATTCGCTTCGACGACGATTCGCTGACCAACAAGGTGCTCGACTACGTCGGCAAGCAGCAAGGCGTGTCCGGCAAGGACATCGCCAACCAGGCCAAGGCGATCGTGCCTTTCGGCATGGCGCAGCTCAACAATCCCGAATTGACGGCGCAGGTGTCGGCGGCAGTCGGCAAATTTCTCGACGATCCGCAGAGCCTCGAGATCTTGGCCGAGCCGCCGGCGGCAGTTCCGTTCGCGCTGATCATGGCGGGCGCCATGTCCAACCCGCTCGACCTGCCGAAGACGCTTGGCGTGACGGTCAAGGCGAACGAAGACTGACCGGCACGTCTCTGGCCGGTTCTGCAAAATGCGCTTACATTGGAAGTGTCAGCGTCGCCCCTCATCCGCCTGCCGGCACCTTCTTTCCCCGTATAGTGACGGGGAGAAGGGAAATGGCCGCGACCTTGGCGCCCATTTTGCAACGCAGGCAGCTGGCGAAACCATTCGTGACGGCGTCTTTCTCCCCGTCACTATACGGGGAGAATGCCCGGCAGGGCAATGAGGGGCAGCGCAAACCGATAGCGTTTAGAATCGGTTGCTGGAGGTTTTTAAGCCTCTTTCTTGGTCACGGCGACGCGCAGCGATAGTTCGCGGAGCTGCTGCGGGCTGGCTTCCGACGGCGCGCTCATCAACAGGTCATAGGCCTGCTGGTTCATCGGGAACATCGTCACTTCGCGCAGGTTTTTGGCGCCGACCAGCAGCATGACGACGCGGTCGATGCCGGCCGCCATGCCGCCATGCGGCGGTGCGCCGTACTGGAAGGCGCGGTAGAGGCCGCCGAAGCGCTCCTCGACCGTCTCGCGGTCCAGCCCGACAGTCTCGAACGCCTTGACCATGGTTTCCGGCAGATGGTTGCGGATGCCGCCAGACGCGATCTCGAAACCATTGCAGACCATGTCATACTGGAACGCCTTGATCCCAAGCAGATCCTCGCCGTTGAGCGCGTCGATGCCGCCTTGCGGCATGGAAAACGGATTGTGGGCGAAATCGATCTTTTTCTCGTCCTCGTTCCATTCGAAGAAGGGAAAGTCGACGATCCAGCACAGTTCGAAGCGGTCGCGGTCGACAAGGTTCAGCTCCTCGCCGGCGCGAGTGCGCGCGGCGCCCGCGAACGAGACGAATTTCTTCGGGTCGCCGGCGACGAAGAAAGCGGCGTCGCCATCGGCAAGACCGAGTTGCTGGCGGATCGCCTCGGTGCGCTCCTCGCCGATGTTCTTGGCGAGCGGACCGGCGCCTTCGAGCTTCTCGCCCTCCTTTCGCCAGAAGATATAGCCGAGGCCCGGCTGGCCCTCGCCTTGCGCCCAGGAATTCATGCGGTCGCAGAAGGCGCGCGAACCGCCGGTCTTGGCCGGAATGGCCCAGACCTCGGCCTTCGGGTCGTTGGCGAGGATATTGGCGAACACCTTGAAGCCGGAATCGCGGAAATGATCAGAGACCGCCTGCATCTCGATCGGGTTGCGCAGGTCCGGCTTGTCGGTGCCGTATTTGCGCATGGCGACGTCATAGGCGATGCGCGGAAACTCCTGCGTCACCGGCTTGCCGGCGGCAAAGGTCTCGAACACACCGCGCATCACCGGCTCCATGGTCGCCAGCACGTCGTGTTGCTCGACGAAGCTCATTTCCACGTCGAGCTGGTAGAATTCGCCCGGCAGGCGGTCGGCGCGCGGATCCTCGTCGCGGAAGCACGGCGCGATCTGGAAGTAACGGTCGAAGCCCGAAACCATGATCAGTTGCTTGTATATCTGCGGCGCCTGCGGCAGCGCGTAGAAGGTGCCGGGATGGATGCGCGACGGCACCAGGAAGTCACGGGCCCCTTCAGGCGACGAAGCGGTCAGGATCGGCGTCGAGAATTCGGTGAAGCCGACCTCGCCCATGCGCTTGCGCATCTCGGCGATGATTTTCGTACGCGCCACGATGTTCTTGTGCAGCGTGTCGCGGCGCAGATCGAGGAAGCGATATTTGAGACGAATGTCCTCGGGATAATCCGGCTCGCCGAACACCGGCAGCGGCAGTTCCTTGGCCGCCGACAGCACTTCGATCTCGCGCGCGAAAACCTCGATCTCGCCGGTCGGCAGGTTGGCGTTCGCGGTCTCGGCCAGGCGCGCCTTGACCTCGCCGTCGACACGGATGACCCACTCGCCGCGCACCGTCTCCGCGATCTTGAAGGCCGGCGAATCCGGATCGGCGACGATCTGGGTCAGGCCATAGTGGTCGCGCAAATCGATGAAGAGCAGGCCGCCATGATCGCGCACGCGATGCACCCAGCCCGACAGGCGAACGGAAGAGCCGACGTCGCTCTTCCTCAACTGGGCACAGGTATGGCTGCGGTAACGATGCATTGTCATTGATAAGTCCGGATGTTGATTGCGGCCAAGGCATGATGGCCCGGCCCGAAAATTTGGGCGAAAAGCACATGAGAGGCCGCCTTTGTCAAGGCAGGCGGCGCACGGGCAGCATCTCTCGGTTTGAACTTCGGCTTGTAAACCCTGGCTGTGTGAAAACTCCACACCACAGTCAAAGCGTAGAATTTGCTCCGCTTGATCGTGATCGGGGTGGTCAAGCCGTGTACAATGGCCATTACACGGACGGGAGGACTACCATGAGCATTCGCACATTGACTGTCCTGGTGACGCTGCTTGTCGGCACCTGCACATTTGCACACGCTCAGACAAAGCCGATGTCAATCGAGGTGTTTCCATTCGAATTGGAGGACAAGAGCGCTGGGGCGGGAATAATTCCGCCGGATGAACACGATAGGCGCTATCTGTCCGAGTCGGCACAAGTGGCGAAGGACATGCTCTCCCAGTCCGGACGTTTTACAGTGGTTGATGCGCCGGCGACAGATGAGCAGGCGGTTGCACCGCACGGATTGCGCAATTGCGGTGGCTGTGAAAGCAAAATCGCCAAAGAGCACGGCGCATCTCTTGCCTTGCTAGGCGTCGTAACGCGCGTCAACCGAACAGAACATACCATGTTCATTCGCATCCTCGACGCTGAAACCGGGAAACCTGTTTCGCAGGGCTTTACCGATCTTCGCATGGGTCCGAACTACGCGTGGCCCCGCTCCGTGAAATGGCTGATGACAAACAGAATTCTGCGGTAGGACGCCCACCACCCCAGCGCGCCATCGGGAGCGCGAAAGATCGCCCCACAGCTAAAAATCAAACCGAGAAACTGATTGTCGGCGCTGGTCTGCTAATCGCCGGGAATTGCCGCTGGCATTGGCGCGGGCGATGGTTCAAGAAGGATCAACGACAGGCCTTCCTTCATGTCCTCCATGCGCCCGCTGATCCCGCTCCTTATTGCCGCCGGCATCCTGCTCGGCGGCAACGGCCTGCAGAGCACCCTGATCGCGCTGCGCGGTGCGCAGGAGGGATTTTCGGCCTCGACCATCGGCCTGATGGGCACGTTCTATTTCGCCGGCTTCCTGCTCGGCTGCCTCGCAGTCACCCACATCATGAAGGCCGTCGGCCATGTCCGCGCCTTTTCCGCGCTGGCGGCGATCGCTTCCGCCGGGACATTGCTTTTGGTGCTGGTCGTCGACCCGGTCATGTGGTGCGTGTTGCGCCTCGCCGGGGGCTTCTGCTTCGCCGGCCTGTTCACCATCATGGAAGCCTGGCTCAATTCCGGGGCAGCCAACAAGGATCGCGCGCGGGTGCTGGCCATCTACCGGATGGTCGACATCGGTTCGGTCACAGGCGCACAGTTCCTGATCCCGATCGTCGGCGCCGGCGGTTTCGCCATCTTCGCCGTCATGTCGATCATGATCACGCTCTCGCTGGTGCCGGTGTCGCTTGGCGACCGCTCCAACCCGACCCCGCCGGAGGACGTCAAGCTCGACCTGGCCCGCGTCTGGCGGATTTCGCCGCTCGGCTGCTTCGGCTGCATTGCCGTCGGTGTCACCAACAGCGCCTTCCGCACATTGTCGCCGGTCTATGCCGAACAGATCGGCATGTCGGTCACCGACGTCGTCACCTTCGTCAGTGTCGGCATCTTCGGCGGCGCCATCATCCAGTATCCGCTCGGCTATCTGTCCGACCGCTGGGACCGGCGTTCCGTGCTGCTGATCACGACGTGCTGCGCGATGCTCGTATCGCTGGCGCTGGTGTTCTGGGCGGGCAGCGACCCGTCGCTCAACTTCGTGATCGTCTTCATCTTCGGCTGCTTCGCCATGCCGCTCTACTCGCTATCGGCGGCGCATTCCAACGACCGCGCCGACAAGGGCGAGTTTGTGCTGATCAACGCGGCGCTGATGCTGTTCTATTCCTTCGGCGCCATTGGCGGGCCGTTCGCCGCCTCGACAGCGATGCAGTATTTCGGGCCAAGCGCGCTGTTCGTGTTCACCGCCACCGTCTACGCCATCTTTGTCGTCGTCATCCTTTACCGGATGCAGGTGCGATCGGGCGTGCCGGCCGGCCATCGCAGCCGTTTCATCGGCCTTTTGCGCACATCGACAGTGTTCGCCCGACTGGCCAAGCGCAACGATGATTCCGACGGGCCTGCGAAGCAATGATGACGGTCCCCGATGTCTTGAACCCGGGGCTGCCGCTTGACGAAAGCCCGCGCGGCTGAAATTGAAGGAGACCTTACCCCCTTTGCCAAAAGCGATTTGATGCACGTCATATCAACCCAAGAAGAGCTCGAAACCGCTGTTGCCGCGTTCGAAAAGTCGGATTTCGTCACCGTCGACACCGAATTCATTCGCGAGACGACCTTCTGGCCGATCCTCTGCCTGATCCAGATGGCGGCGCCCGGGGTGACGGCACTGATCGATCCGCTGTCATCCGATATCGATCTGCAGCCGTTCTTCAGGCTGATGGCCAACGAGGCCGTCGTCAAAGTCTTCCATGCGGCGCGCCAGGACATCGAAATCATCGTTCATCTCGGCGACCTGGTCCCGCATCCGGTGTTCGACACCCAGGTGGCGGCGATGGTTTGCGGCTTCGGCGACAGCGTCTCCTATGATCAGCTCGTCCAGAAGATCACCGGCGCTCGGCTCGACAAGTCCTCACGTTTCACCGACTGGCGCCACCGGCCGCTTTCCGAAAAGCAGCTTGACTACGCGCTCGCCGATGTCACCCATCTAATCGAGGTCTACCAGCACCTCAGCGCCGAACTGGTGCGGGAAAACCGCGCTCATTGGCTGAACGAAGAGATGGAGGTGCTGACTGCGCGTGAGACCTACGATCCGCATCCGGAGGATGCCTGGAAGCGGCTGAAGATGCGGCTGCGCAAGCCGCACGAGCTGGCGATCGTGCAAGCGGTGGCGGCATGGCGCGAGCGCGAAGCGCGCGAACGCGACGTGCCGCGCGGCCGGGTGCTCAAGGACGACGCCATCTACGAGGTGGCGCAGCAGGCGCCGCGCGATGCGGCAGCACTCGGCAAGCTGCGCACCACGCCGAAGGGTTGGGAACGGTCGGCGACGGCAACGGCGCTGCTTGGCGCGATCAACAGCGCGCTTGCCGTGCCCAGGGAAGAGATGCCGAAGCTGCCGAAGAGTTTTCAGCCGCCCGAAGGCTCCAATGCCGCCGCGGAATTGTTGAAAGTCCTGTTGCGGATCGTCGCCGAAAGGGAGGGCGTCGCTTCGAAGGTGCTGGCCTCCAGCGACGACATCGACCGCATCGCCGCCGAGGGCGAGGCCGCCGACGTGCCGGCCTTGCAAGGCTGGCGACGCGCCGTGTTCGGCGAGGCCGCGCTCAAACTGGTGCGCGGCGAGATTGCGATCAAGTTCGACAAGCGCAAGATCGCGCTGTTCGATTTGTAACGTCTGCCACATCCTTCTCCCTTTGTTGTGGGAGAAGGAAAGTCAACGCTGGCGCGGCTGACCAGTCAGGTGGAAAACCGCGATGACGATCACCGGTATCGCCAGAAGCGCGAATTTGGTGACGATCAGCGCCGAGGCGAAGGACAGCGAATCCGGATTGGCCGACAGGAAATCCGAGAGCAGGCGGGCCACAGCGATGTTCTGCGCATAATCGGCAAGCGTGTAGGGCAGCACCAGGACAAGCGCGAACAGCGACTGGAGCTGCGCGGGCAGAGCCCGGAAGCTCTTCAGCCGCCGCCCCGTGGCCAGGATCAGGCTGACCAGCGTCAGCGACAGCAGCGCCGGGAACGGCAGGTCGAAGGTCAGGTAGTGCCAGACCAGGATGATCTCGCTGCCGCGCCGGCCGAGCGCCGTCAGCCAGGCCATGCCCTCATCCGGGGTGAAACCGGTCCAGCGCAAATCGAGCGACGGCAGGCCACCACTCAGCTGGCGGAAATAGAGGATCATGGGGACGAAAACCGCCGCGCAGGCAAAACAGAGCGCGGCAGCGTGGCGCGACAGCCGCAGCGTCATTGCCGTCAGGCTTCGTGCGAGTTGGTTAGGCTCCGCCGGGGTAATTCGGGCTTTCCCGGGTGATCGTGACGTCATGGGCGTGGCTTTCACGAAGTCCGGCGTTGGATATGCGTACAAAGGTGGCGCGGTCGCGGAAATCGGCAAGATCGCGCCCGCCGACATAACCCATAGCGGCTTTCAGGCCGCCCGCAAGCTGGTGCAGCACGCCGGACACAGGTCCCTTGTAAGGCACCTGCCCTTCGATGCCTTCCGGCACCAGTTTCAGCGTGTCGCGCACCTCGGCCTGGAAGTAACGGTCGGCGGAGCCGCGGGCCATGGCGCCGACCGAGCCCATGCCGCGATAGGCTTTGAACGAGCGGCCCTGGTGCAGATAGACTTCGCCCGGGCTCTCGTCGGTGCCGGCCAGCAGCGAGCCGATCATGGCGGCACTGGCGCCGGCGGCGAGCGCCTTGGCGAGATCGCCGGAATATTTGATGCCGCCATCGGCAATGACCGAGACGCCCGATTTCTGCGCTGTCTCGACCGCCGACATGATTGCCGAAAGCTGCGGCACGCCGACGCCGGCGACGATGCGGGTGGTGCAGATGGAGCCGGGCCCGATGCCGACCTTGACGGCATCGGCGCCGGCATCGATCAGCGCCAGCGTGCCTTCTGACGTGGCGACGTTGCCGGCCAGAATGCGGACCGAATTGGACAGCTTTTTAGCCCGCGTCACCGCATCGAGCACGCGTTGCGAATGACCGTGCGCGGTGTCGATCACCAGAAGGTCGACGCCGGCATCGATGAGCCGCTCGGCGCGCTCGAACCCGTCATCGCCGACGCTGGTGGCGGCCGCCGCGCGCAAGCGTCCCTGCACGTCCTTGGTGGCGTGCGGGTTGAGCTGCGACTTCTCGATGTCCTTGACGGTGATCAGCCCGACGCAATTGCCGTCGCTATCGACCACGACCAGCTTTTCGATGCGGTGCTGATGCAGAAGCCGCTTGGCCTCGTCCTGATCGACATTTTCCTTGACCGTGATCAGGTTCTCACGGGTCATCAGCTCGTAGACTTTCTGTGCCGGGTCGGAAGCGAAGCGCACGTCGCGGTTGGTCAGGATGCCGACCAGCCGTCCGACCTTATGCCCGCCGGCGCCGCCATTCTCGACCACCGGAATGCCCGAGATGCTGTAGGTGCGCATCAGCCCCAAGGCGTCGGCGAGCGTCGCGTCGGGGCCGATGGTAACGGGGTTGACCACCATGCCGGATTCGAATTTCTTGACCTGCCGCACCTGCTCGGCCTGTTCGGCCGGCGAGAAATTTCGGTGGATGACGCCAATGCCGCCAGCCTGGGCCATGGCGATGGCAAGACGCGCCTCGGTCACTGTATCCATGGCGGCGGACAGGATCGGCACGTTGAGGTCGATGTCGCCGGCAATGCGGGTGCGGATGTCGGTCTCGCCCGGCATGACCTCGGAATGACCCGGCTGCAGCAGCACATCGTCAAAGGTCAGCGCCAATGCGCCCGTGGACGTTTCGATAATCTTTGCCATGGCCAGCCCTCGGAATGCATGAAAAGCGCTGGACCGGATGGACAGCGCCGACTCGTCTTCTTCCCTTTCAGGATTGGCGCTGGCTCGTAACACGTCCCGTCGCCGATGAAAAGCCGATTGCTTTGCGCACGGCAGGGCTGCGAACTCAGCTTGGTGCCTTCGCGGTGACGGATTGGTGACCGGCATTCGCCGCTGCTCTGCGAGCGCAGCGGGAAAGATACGCTCGGATGGTCGCTCGGGTAGTGGGTCAGGTTGAAATTTGAGCGCCGGCAGGCGATGGATGGCCTAATAGTAATCGTAAACGCGCCGCTTGCCCCGCTTGCACTTGATCTCTTCCTTGTATTCGTCACCTTCCCACTTGCGCTCGATCGTGCAGTTGCCGCGCCGATATTCCTCTTTGTAGCTGTAGCGTTCCCGCTTCCGCTCATAATTATCTTCGTATCGGTAGCGGTCCTGCCATTTTTCATGGCCGCTCTCGTCCTTCCACGGATCGGCAGCAGCCACGCTGTTGCCTCCGACGATTGCAACCCACGCGGCAAGCATGGTGCCTAGCATCTTCATGACGCATCTCACTTCAAAGGGGTTTAACTCGGATAAACCAGTTCCGGTTCCCGGCGCTTCCGCGCTCGTGATCCGTTGGCAGTTATGCTATTGATTTGTGCATGGTGCTGATTTGCGCCAACCGACCCGCCGCCGAGGCGGGTCTTTTATTTTAAGCGCCGTTCTTCGCAAGGGTTCGGGCTGGCACGGCTGCCCGGGTCGCACAAATGTGACGGCAAATTAAGGCGACATCCGACCCAACCCGTGGTAACCCGCCCTGCCTGTCGGCCTGCCCCTCCCCTGGACCGGCAAAGCAATCGACGACGCAACATTCAAATCCGGACGCGTTCCATGAACCGCACCATTCCGCTTATCCTGGCGGTCGCTCTGTTCATGGAAAACATGGATTCGACCGTTATCGCAACGTCGCTGCCGGCGATCGCCATCGACCTCCAGACCAGCCCGGTCGCGCTCAAGCTGGCGCTGACCGCCTATCTGGTGTCGCTGGCGGTCTTCATTCCGATCAGCGGCTGGATGGCCGATCGTTTCGGCGCCAAGAACGTGTTTCGGGCGGCGATCGCCGTGTTCATCGTCGGTTCGGTCGCTTGCGCCGTGTCCAATTCGCTGCCGGCTTTCGTGATTTCGCGCTTCCTGCAAGGCATTGGCGGCGCAATGATGACGCCAGTGGGACGGCTTGTGCTGGTGCGCGCCACGCCGAAAAGCGAGCTTGTCGCCGCCATGTCCTGGCTGAGCATCCCGGCGCTGGTCGGGCCGCTGGTCGGTCCGCCGGTCGGCGGTTTCATCACCACCTATTGCAGCTGGCACTGGATCTTCCTGATCAATGTGCCGATCGGGCTGATCGGCATCTGGCTCGCCACACGCTTCCTGCCGGAGACCGAATCGGCGCAGACGCCGCCGCTCGACTTCATCGGCTTCGTGCTGAGCGGGCTGGCGGCATCGGGCATCGTGTTCGGCCTGTCGGTGGTCAGCCTGCCCGCTTTGCCGCCGATCGCCGGCTTTCTCACCGTGGCTGTCGGGCTGGCGTCAGCCGTGCTTTATCTCCTGCATGCGCGCCGCGCCAAGAATCCGCTATTGGCGCTCGAGCTGTTCCGCAACCAGGTGTTCCGCTCCTCGGTTCTCGGCGGCGGGCTGTTCCGCATCGGCATTGGCGCCGTGCCTTTCCTTTTGCCGCTGATGTTCCAGATCGGCTTCGGGCTGACGCCGTTCCAATCGGGAATGATCACCTTCGTAGCGGCGGTCGGCGCGATCGGCATGAAACTCGTCACGACGCTGATCTTCAGGGTCGCCGGCTTCCGCCGGGTACTGATCTTCGGCTCGCTGATAGCGGCGGCGTCGATCGCCATCAACGGCTTGTTCACGCCCGACACGCCCTATGTGCTGATTCTCGCCGCCCTGCTCGTCGGCGGCTTCATCCGCTCGATGTTTTTCACCGGCATCAACGCGCTTGCCTATGCCGAGATTTCGACCGCCGACACCAGCAAGGCAACGCCGATCGCCGCGGTATTCCAGCAACTGTCGATCGCGCTCGGCGTGGCGCTGGCCGGCGGCATCCTGGAAGTGTCGACGACAATCCATGGCGGGCCGCTGACGCTGAGCGACTTCCACATCGCGTTCTTCATCGTCGCGGCGGTGTCGGCGGCCGCATCGCTGTCATTCATGCGGCTGGCGCCGGACGCCGGCAACGCCGTGTCAGGATATGGCGGGCTGACGGCGCCCAAGACGCTGGAGGCGGGTCCACCGGCGGGGCAGTGAGCCCTTCACCACCCGGCCCTTCGCAGGCTCAGGGCGTTCGAAGCTCGAAAAGCCAAGCAATTGGCTTCTCGTCCGCTAACGCGGACCGCTTCTCACCCCTTAAAATCCTTCGCCAGCAGATAAAGCTCGACCGACTCGTCCCGCGAGGCCGGCGGCTTGACGTGATGGACCGAGCGGAAATTCTGCTTGAGCCTGGCGAGCAATTCGTTCTCGGCGCCGCCCTGAAACGTCTTGGCAAGGAAATGGCCGCCCGGCTTCAACACCGAAAGGGCGAAATCAGCCGCCACCTCGCACAGATACATCGTGCGGATGTGATCGGTCCGGCGGTGGCCGGTCGTCGGCGCCGCCATGTCGGACAAAACGATGTCCGGTTGGCCACCGAGCGTTTCGGCGAGCTTTTCCGGCGCCTGCGGGTCGAGAAAATCCATCAACAGCACCGGCGCGCCGGGCACCGCGTCCATCTCCAGATAGTCGATGCCGACGACATGCGGGTGTTCGGCCGTCGATTTCGTCCGCGCGGCGGCGACCTGGCACCAGCCGCCGGGTGCCGCACCAAGGTCGATGACCTTCATGCCGGGCTTGAGCAGATGGTGCTTGTCGTCGATCTCGATCAGCTTGTAGGCCGCGCGCGAGCGGTAGCCGTCGGCCTTCGAACGCTGGACATAGGGGTCGTTCATGTGGCGCTGCAGCCAACGGCGCGACGATTCCTTCAGGCCGCTCTTCTTCTTGATCCGCGTCTTCAGCACGCGAATGCCGGCAGAGCCTGGTTTTTCCGGCTTCTTGGTCATCGCCTATCACGCCCATTGCTGCGCCAGACGCCGTCGTCGGCCATCAATTCGCTCAATATGCCCTCGCGCAGGCCGCGGTCGGCGACACGCAGCCTTTCGGACGGCCACACCGCGCGGATCGCTTCCAGGATGGCGCAGCCGGCCAGCACCAGATCGGCGCGATCGGCGCCGATGCAAGGGTTGGCGACGCGCTGCTGGAAATCCCAGCCGACCAGCTTCTCGACCATGCGGTCGACGCTGTCGCGGTCCATCCACAGCCCGTCGACCCGGCGGCGGTCGTAGCGTTCCAGGTCAAGGTGGACGCCGGCGAGCGTCGTCACGGTGCCCGAGGTGCCGAGCAAATGAAATTTCGGGCTGGCGAGCACATGGCTGAGCCGGTCGCGCCCATCAAAGGCATGCAGGCGCACAGCCACATCTTCGACCATGGCGGCGAAAACCTCGCGGGTGACGGTGCGGCCGCCGAAGCGCTCGGCCAGCGAAACCACCCCGACCGGCAGCGACGTCCAGGAGACGATATGGTTGGCGAGCCTCGGCGAGCGGTGGCCGGTGAGGTCGATCAGCGCGATTTCCGAGGAGCCGCCGCCGATGTCGAACAGGACGACGCCTTGCGTGTCGCGGTCGACCAGCGAGCCGCAGCCCGAAACCGCCAGCCGCGCCTCGGTCTGGCGGTCGATGATTTCGAGCTTCAAGCCGGCCTCGCGCTCGACGCGGTCGAGGAACTCGGCGCCGTTCGCGGCCGTGCGGCAGGCTTCAGTGGCGATCAGCCGCGCCTTCCTGATCTTGCGGCTGCGCAATTTGTCGCCGCAGATCTTCAGCGCCTCGACCGCACGATCCATCGCCGGCTGCCCAAGCCGGCCATTGGCGGTGAGGCCCTCGCCCAACCTGACGATGCGCGAGAAAGCGTCGATGACGCGGAACTGGCCGTGGCGCGTCGGCACCGCCACCAGCAGCCGGCAATTGTTCGTGCCGAGATCGAGTGCCGCAAACACCGGCAGTTCCTGTGCCGGCGAGCGGCGAACATCCTGCTCCGGCCTGCTTGGCGCAGCTGAGGGCAAAGGCGCGACGATCGCCTCGGGAGGACGGCTGGCTGGGGCGCTGTCGGAGGCCGCCGACAGCCCGGCCGCCGCGAGGTGTGCGTCATCGCGCACGAAAACCTTGCGGCCGCGCCGGCGTTTGCGCCGCTTCCTGGTCTTGGCCTTCTGATTCTGGCCATTCTGATGCTGGGACGCGTCGCCTGCCTGTCCGTGACCGGACCAAGGCAGCACCGGGCGGCCATTCTGCCGACCGGCGGATGGGCTTGCCTGGCCTGAAGGCGGCGGCGAAGCCCTGGACACGCCCACTTCCGGCGCGCCAGCGCCGGTGTCGTGGTCTTCCACTGTCGTTCCTTCCGGCGCCGCGCGAACCGGAGATCGGACGCAGCAGGCGCTTTCATGTGTTCTAAGTTGCCGCCAGACTAGCAGCGCCGGGCCGGATCACCAAGAGCGCAGGGGCCGAATTTTGCCGGCGGCATGAAGCGGCAGCAGGAAGAGCCGCGCGTTGCCGGTTGAATAGCCGGCTTCGATAAGGCATTTCTGAAATGGCGGAATGGAACATTCGGAATCGCGGCCAGTTTCCCTGACGCGAACCGAAAGAGGGCAACGGGGCTGCAACGCATGATCGTCACGCCATGAACTGGAGGCGCTATTTCTGGCCGGTCGTCGGCATTGCGGCGGTCGTATTCTCGCTGTGGCTGCTGCTGCACGAACTGCGCGGCATCTCGCTCGACGATGTCTGGGACGGCATCGTCGCCATCCCTGGCCGCGGCTGGATGCTCGCCGCGCTGAGCTCGGTCATCGCTTATGCATCGCTGGCCGGCTACGACCACATCGCGCTCCTGCATATCGGCAAGAAGGTCTCTTGGCTCTTCGTCACCTTCTGCTCATTCACCACCTATGCGCTGTCGCACAACATCGGCGGCTCGGTATTTTCAGGCGCGGTGATCCGCTACCGCGCCTACGGAACCAGGGGCCTGACCGGAAAGGATGTCGGCGTGCTGGTGGCGATCTGCTGGATAACCTTCGTGCTGTCGACGATCCTCGTCTCCGGCCTCGTGCTGGTCTTCGAGCCTGAAATCATCGACCGGTTCTCCGGCGCACCGCATCATGGCCTGACCATGGCCGCGGGCGTCGCCATGCTGCTGTTGGTGGCGACCTATGTCTTCGGCAGCTGGCTGCATCTCAGGCCATTGAAGATCGGCAGCTTCCAGATCCATTATCCGGCGCTGCCGATCGTCGCGCGGCAATTGCTGATCGGCCCGATCGAGCTTTTGGCGGCGGCGGCGATCATCTTCTTCGCCCTGCCTGTATCAGGTAATCCCGGCTATTTCGTCGTGCTCGGCGTTTTCCTGGTGTCGTTCTCGGTCGCCCAGATCTCGCATGCGCCGGGCGGGCTCGGCGTGTTCGAGGTCGTCTTCCTCGCCGGGCTGTCGCACATGGACCCGGTCGGCGTGCTGGCGGCGCTGCTGGTGTTCCGGCTGTTCTACCTGATCATCCCGCTGGTGATAGCGCTCGGAGTGGTGCTGTACTTCGAGCACTCGCAGCTCGGTCGGGGTGGGAATTGAGGGGCACCGGCCCTTCTTCCTTCTCCTCTTGTTGTGGGAGAAGGTGGATCGACGCGCAGCGCCGAGCCGGATGAGGGGTGTTGGATGGAACGCGGCGATGCCAAGCTGGAACACCCCTCATCCGGCCGAGCTTCGCTCGGCCACCTTCTCCCACAACAAGGGGAGAAGGAAGAGCCCACGAGACAAACGGCTCGCCCCGGAATGGGCTAGAGTGAGGGCAAGTCAAAACCGGAAGCAATCGCGCCGATTGAAATGCCTGGGCAGGCTTGACTATTTTCCGGCGGCGGCTACAAGGCACGCGCGGCGCCATCGCCGCCCTGCCCGCGCGGTTTTCTTCAACCGGGCCTGCTGGGGAATAGGTTAACGGTAGACCCACGGACTCTGACTCCGTTAGTCCTGGTTCGAATCCAGGTTCCCCAGCCAGATCTCACTTTTCGCAGATTTGGCCCAGTCGTCAGCCCCAACGCGGGCGGCAGAAGTCACAGTTTCCGCAAGCATGTCAAAGGGTTGGCGGAACGTAGCGACCACTTCGCCATCCTCCCAAGTGCAGTTCGATAGCACAAAGTTGGCAACCGGCGTTTTTCGCGCGGTTCCTGCATGGCGAACAGCCTTTGGGCATTCCGGGCCAGGTCGAGAAGCGCAACGCCTTCGTCCAGATAGGATTTGTCGGCGTTCTGGTGCCACTCGATATCTCGCGTTGGCAGCGGTTCTGCTCCTCGCGCCACTGGTTCGACATTTTCTCGAAGAAGGCCGTGTCGACCACCGATAAGTGCCAGGGCAACCCGGCCACCTGCCGCCGCAAATATGTTCGCGAGGAAGCGCTCGAAGCACAGTTCACCGAATTGCTTGGACGGCTGAAGTTCGACGACGAGGTGCTCGAATGGATGCGCGATGCGTTGCACGCCAGCCACGCCGACGAGCGCAGCGAGCACGAGGAAGCGATCAGGCGCTGGTGCCAGTCGAGCTATGGGAGCGCGTTCAGGGCGTGCTCGACGGCCGCTTCGCCAGCAAGGCTAAGCGCGGCCGGCACGACTTCGCCTTTTCGGGCCTGATCGCCTGCCATGCCTGCGGCTGCGCGCCGTGGTCGGCGAGATCAAGAAGGAACGTTACGTCTATTATCATTGCACCGGATACGGCCTCGTGCTTGCCCTGAATGAGCTTGCCGTTCCATTCGAACCAGCCGGTATAGAGTCGATTGCGCAGGATGGTGTGAACCGTGCTCACCGGGACATTCGCACCGCTCTTGGGATAAGTGAGGCCCGCCACATGCGCCTTGCGCGCCGCTTCCTTGAGCGAAATGTCGCCGCGCGCATACCATTCGAATAGCCGCACCACGACCGGCGACAGCGCCGGGTCGGTGGCGATGATCTTCTTGCCGTCCGGGCCGGTGATGTTGCGATAGCCGAGCGGCGTCTTGGTCGGCCATATGCCCTGCTCGGCCTTTTCCTGCATGCCCTTGCGGGCTTCCTCGGACAGGTTGTCGATGTAGTTCTTCGCCATCAGCACCTTGATGCCGTGCATGAACTTTTCCGAGGATCGCGACTCGCGCGAGAGCACCACGCCTTCCTTCGGGAAGTGCATTTCCACGTCGAGGTCGTCGACCGTCACCCAATCCTTGAGGTTGCGATAGAGGCGGTCGGTCTTCTCGACCAGCATCACGCGAACGGACGGATGCGCCTTGAGGTAGGCGACCATCTCGCCGAACGCGGCGCGGCCGGTCTGCTTGGCGGTTTCAACGTCGATGTATTCCTGCGCAACCGCGAAGCCGCTCGCCGCCGCGTATTCCTTGAGCAGCTTCAACTGCGCCGGGATCGAGAAGCCTTCCTTCTCCTGCTCCTTGGAGGAGACGCGGGCATAGATCACCGCCTGTTTGCGGGCGGGATCGGCGGCGGGTGCGGGTTTGGTGGCTCTTTTCATGTCGTTTAGTGTAACCTAAACACACTCTGACCGCAAGACTGTCATAGAGTCAACCGAACAATTTGGAGGCGTCTATCTCGTCGCCTTCGTCGTCACTATCGCCTGCAATAGCGTCGAGGTGGCCCTCCTTCGGAACAACGTGCTTGATAGCAAATGTGACGGTTTTGCCCGAAGCGAGTATCTCGCGGATCAACGGCCCGAGAATGGCGGATTGTTCGATTGAGGTCCCAACCCAAGACCCCGCGACAAGGCCGACGAACTCCGAATTGTTGATACGACGCCCCACATTCTCATAGGTGAGAACATTGCCGCCCTTGGAACCTTTGAGCTTCCCCGCTGCGTCCGCACGCTTCCAAAGGTCCAGCGGAAGATAGATGCCCTTAAACAAGCCCTTGTCATCGGGATTGAACACGACGCGCGGACAAAATTTCAGAAAAAAGGGGTTATCCGAGAACCGATAGCCGTCAGGATCGTCGCCCGATTGTATCTTGTTCAACTCCGCCAGCAGCGCGTCCATTCGGGCGATCTCTTGGACAAACTGGTCGCCCGCCTGCCATCGAAATTCCGACTGATCTTTGCCTTTCTCCATTGCCTTGTATTGAACCATGACAAACGAGCGATACGCTTCATTGAAATAAATAAGGTCCGCCCCGGTTTGCTGCTCCAGAGGCAACCTGTTCGCCATGATGACGGTTAGCCGCACAGCAGGGTTTTCCGTCTTCTGGAACACTTTCGATCCATAGTGCGTCACTTCGCGGATCGCCTCGAAGCCAGGCACGATTGAAAAATCCGCCAACAGCATCGCATCTTCGCGAACTTGCGCGCCGGGAAGGCCATCCAGAAAAGTTTGTTGCGAGCCATCAACCGGTTGCCAGGCCAGAAGCTCGTCTTTCGAGATGCCGCTGATTTCCAGAGCGATCCCGAGAGTCTCTTTCTGATATGCGAGGTTTTCCTTCGCGCGGGGTTCAAAGCGTCGCAAAGCTTCGCGGCGGCGCTCCGAATAGCGCGTCAATCGCACGCCGACCGACGCATCGAGTTCCACGATTCGATCGACGAATGCGCCAAGGGTTTTTGGCGGCAGGATGCCGCCGCCCGTCAACACACGTTCGAGATGGGCTTGAACCCTTCTTGGAACGCCGCTCTTGAGTTCGTCGAACGCGATCGGGCGAGAGAGCGGTTTCAAGTCCTGCATGTTAAGTCGCGCGAGACTTGTGCCAGCAGAAGCGCCTCTTTTACCGTCCGCAATATGGGTGATCTTCATGTCTTCAAACGACGCGAAGACAACCAGCGGCGCGCGGCGACTGTGCTCGAAGTTTGGAACCGGCTCAGCGACAAATGGCGAGGAACGATAGAATGAACCCCCGTTCTCAGCTTCGTGCAGGAGCACCTCGCGCCGATCGGTCGGGACCTTAAGCACATAGCCTGCTGCCGCGATGCTCATTCGACCGCTTCCATTTGGTCAATAACAACACTTTGGCTATCCATTGCGCACACCCATGAGGTGCAAGGCGTGTCCGATGAAATCCGCAGCATCGTTGGACCGATCGGCCAGCCGCTTGATCTTGCGGCCCTCCGGGTCCCACTGATCCACCTGCGTCTTCTGCTGCCGATAGCGGTGGAACCGGTCCCAGATGAACGCCAGCATTTCTGCCCAGAGCAGTTGCGCCACTTCGGGATACGCCGCCGCAATGCCCTCGCTTCGGTCGCGCCCCACCGCTACGAGGCGGATGCGAAGCGTGTCGCTGCGGTGGAAGCCCGCCCGATAGATGTCCGCCGCCGCCGCTTCGATCCGGTCGGCTGGAAGGCATCCTATCGCTGCAAGCACGCGATGGACATTCTGCCGATCTTGCCGCGTCCACGGCCCGTTCAAAGTGCAAGGCTGATTTGTCTTCACCTCAGCAATTGCGATGTCGATTAGATCGTCGGACAGCGCGAGCTGCTGCACGTCGTCGGCCATGATATCGTTCGGATCATCGAACAGGCGCTCGGCACGAAACGGAAATCGAACTGCCAGCAGATCGGCGTCCGTGCGCTGGCCGCCGCGCCTTTCCGGGTGGACGACGAAGTTCTCGATCTGCAGGAAGCCGTTCAAGCGGAAATACCAGTAAGCCACATTCTCGGGATCGAGGTGCTCCACCACGCGCCTTTCCGGCACGCGGTTCATTCCGCCGCCTCCAGTTCGCGATCCTCGGCCGGCGCCAACGCTTCGGCCAGGAGGGCGTCGAGCAGGCGGCGGCGGGTGGCGGCGGTGCCGGTGAGGTTTGCCTCCAGCCGGTCGCAGAGCGCCATCAGCGTATCGACCTTGGCGATGATGCGGTGTTGTTCGGCGAGCGGCGGGAGGGGAATTGGCATCCGTCGGAAATCGCCGACGTTCACACCTTGCAAAGCTACTCCCTTCGTCTCACCCGAAAGCCACGCCTGGCAGAACGGTGCGTCGATGGTGAGGCGCACGTATTGCGAGTTCACAAGGTCACAAATCGGGAACCGGAGCATATGCTGCGTAATGTTTCCTCCCGCCAACTCTGGCGGCACGAACGCAGTCTTGCCGATCGTGCCATCTTTCGAGACGAGCAAATCTCCCGGCGCGAGTGTGGTCTTCTGGAATTTTGCAGCGCGCTTGGGATCACATTTCGGAAGACTGGAAACATCAATTATGCCCGTCTTCATTTCCGTAACTCGAACTGTGGGCACGCCGTCTGAAACCCATTCCGGCTTCAAAATGCCGTAGGTCACGGTCTCGTTCGGGCGCACAAGCGCGTCCACCGAAGCCCACTCCCATCCGCCAGGAAGTGGAAAGGCATCTGCGAGGGCATCATTGTCCGGTGCAAGATCAGATGGCTTTCGCTTCTTTGTCCACGGCAAAGCGAAAATGCGATTCAGCAACTCCTTGGCTGGTTCGTCGTTGAGTTCTTGCGGCACGAGTTTGCCGCGTACGGCGAGGTTCAGGATTGTCTGGCGCAAGGCCTTGATCTGGTCGGGGCGCGTGGTCAGCGCGGGCAGCGCGTCGAGGGCGAAGCGGGCGTCGGCCTGGAAGGTGTCGGGATCTGGCGTGCTAAGGCGGGCGAGGCTTGCCGCCGCAAGCCGGTCGCGCAGGCCCTCGCGCCTTGCCCGCGCCGTCGCCAGCCGGTCGCACAGGCCCATCAATTCATCGACCTTGGCAACGATGCGGCGCTGTTCGGCGAGCGGTGGGAGGGGAATTTCAATCCCGTTCACCTGCTTTGCGGACAGGTGCTTGACTGTCGTGAGCGAGGTTTGCCCGTGCAGATGGTCCAGTATGAATTGAAGCGGAAGTCTCACGAATTCGGGATCAACGCCGCATCGCCACCCATTGATCCGCATGACTCGCTGATTAAGCAGGCCATCAATTCCACGCCAACGACGCAAATTGAAGTCGCCGTCCATGCCGACGAGATAGTCGCCTGCGGTCACTAGATAGGCTGGGTCGTAGTCGCCTTCGAAATATGCTTCGGCATCCGTGTTGGATATGTCGCGGATGCGGATAAGAGGCATTCCCCGTTTTGCGGAATTAAACTTACCGGATGCGAAAGCGAAGCCGTAGCTCGGACGGGCAATTTCGATCAATCGAGCCCAAACCCAATGAGAGGCGGGCGTGAATGGAAGGGCTTTGCGGTCAATCCGAACAAAGCTACTCGGTTCACGAAATTCACCCGCCTTCACCAGGCGCGCCTTCTCTTTTGCGATCCGATTCAACAGTTCCTGCGCAGTTTCGTCGCCCGGCTCCTGCGGCACGAGCTTGCCGCGCACGGCCAGATCGAGAATGAAGCGTCGCAGCCGGGCAATCGCGTCGGGCGAGTCGGCGATCTGCTCGTAATGCGCCAGCAGGCATTCTGCGTTCATCGGGCCAACGCCTCGGCCAGAATCGCCTTCAACTGGTCGCGATACTCCGCCGTCTCGGCTTCGGCGCGGGCAAGATCGGCCATCAGCGTTTCCGGGTCGCCATGATCGTCGGCCACCGCGTGGGGGTTCTTGATGTCGAGATTGTAGCCGCGCGCCTTCACCTCCTCGGCCGTGACGCGCCACGCCTGCGGCGTCTCCTCGCGGTCTTTACGCGCCTTGCCGCCCCACCAGTCGATGCAGTTCTGGAAATGCTCCAGCCGGATCGGCCTGGTCATCGAATAGGCTTTCTGACCTTCCGGCACGCGGTGCTCGTAGAACCAGATGTCCTTGGTGGCTTGGCCCTTCTCGAAGAACAAAAGGTTGGTCCCGATCGAGGCGTAGGGCTTGAACACGGAATTGGGCAGGCGCACGATGGTGTGGAGGTTGCACTCCTCCATCAGATGTTCCTTGAGCCGCGTCTTGACGCCCTCGCCGAACAGCGTGCCGTCCGGCAGCACTACGGCGGCGCGGCCGTCCTGCTTCAAGAGGCGCACGATCAGGGCGAGGAACAGATCGGCGGTTTCCTTGGTGCGGAAGGTCGGGAAATTGTTCTCGATGCCGTCTTCCTCCTTTCCGCCGAACGGCGGATTGGTGACGACGATATCGACGCGCTCGTCCTTGCTCCACGAAATGAGCGGCCGGGCCAGCGTGTTGTCGTGGCGCACGAAGCTCGGGTCCTCGATGCCGTGCAGCAGCATGTTGGTGACGCAGAGCATGTGGGGAAGCTGCTTCTTCTCCACCGCTCGCAAGGCGCCCTGCATCGTCTCGCGCTGCTTCGGGGTGCGGACGTAGCCCTTGCTCTCCATGTAGCGGATTGCGCAGGTCAAGAAGCCACCCGTGCCGCAGGCCGGATCGAACAGGATTTCGCCGGGATGCGGGTCGATGCGATCGACCATGAACGCGGTGACGGCGCGCGGGGTGTAATATTCGCCGGCATTGCCGGCCGATTGCAAATCGTTGAGCAACTGCTCGTAGAACTCGCCGAAGTGCCGCCGCTCGTCGAGATTGTTGAAATCGACCTGATTGATTTTGTTCACCACCTGCCGCAGCAACTGGCCGGATTTCATGTAATTGTAGGCGTCCTCGAACACGTCGCGCACCACGCGGCGGCGGTCGCCGGGCTTGGCGGACACAGCCAAGCCCTTCAGCGCCGGGAACAGCTCGTCATTGATGAAATCGAGCATAGCCTGCCCGGTGATGCCCTCCGGGTCTGCCGCCCAATTGCGCCACTGGAATCTCTCCGGGAGCGGCGAGCGATAATCGGAATACGTTTCCTCCAGGTCCTGATCCTGATCGTCGATGATCTTGAGGAAGAACAGCCAGGTGAGCTGGCTGATGCGCTGCGCATCGCCATCGACGCCCACGTCCTGACGCATGATGTCCTGAATGGATTTGACGGTGGTGCGAACAATCATGGCTATGCGGTTTCCTGATAAATTGCGTCTTGCATCTCGTGAACGGCCTGCTCGAAAGCCACCTTCCCGCCGAACGCTTGAAGAAGCTCGCGCCGAGTGCCGAGGGTATTGAGCGGCGGGATTAGTAGAACGTTCGTGTCCTCGAGGTTCAGCATTCCCTCATCGCGATACTTTTCCAGAAGCGCATCGAGCACAGCACGGGCCCGCGGCCCGTATTTCGTGAACACATCGCGCTTCTTCACGTTTTCGGCCCGCTCGCGGCGGGTCAGCGGCTTCCTGTCGAAGGCGACATGGCAGATCAGATCGAAAGGGTCGAGACCCTTTCCCAGCTCATCGGCGATGGCGTCGAGCGGCAAGCCCTCGGCTTCCAGTTCCTCGATGATCGCCTGCTTGCGCTCCGCCGATTTCCAGCGCTTGAGGAAATCGTCGAGGCTGGCGAAGCGCTTCTTCAGCGCCGTCTTGGTGAAGTCGCGCAGGGATTCGGTGACGAGCTTGCCGTTCTCGTCGAGATATTCGACACGCTCGGCGAGGACACGGGCGCCGACGCCATCGACATAAATCTTGCGGATCGGATCGCCGGGCAGGAACGGCAAGCCCGGCTGATCGACCACGGTTTCATCCGCGCCGGGTGTGGGCGGGACCGCGTCGTCGCCGGTGGGCGGCGCGTCATCTGACGGTGTGATCGGATCGCCGTCGCCGGGCGTGTAAATCTGCACCGGATCGCCGTCGAAATCCGGGTCGGCGAAATGGCTCGTCGCGCCGCGAAAGTCGATCAGCGTGAAAAAGAACTTCTTGGTGTCCTCGTGCACGCGGGTTCCGCGCCCGACAATCTGCTTGAACTCGGTCATCGAGCCGACCGCGCGATCAAGCACGATCAGCCGGCAGGTCTGCGCATCGACGCCGGTCGAGAGAAGACGCGAGGTTGTCACCATCACGGGATATTTCGATTCCGGGTCGATGAAGTTGCCGAGCTGGTCCTGACCTTCCTTGTCGCTGCCGGTGATGCGCATGACATAGCGCTGGTTTTCGGCGACCAGATCGGCGTTCTCGTTGACGAGCGCCTGCCGCGTCCGCGCCGCATGCTCCTGATCGACGCAGAACACGATAGTCTTCTGGAAGCGGTCGCCGCTCTCCTTCAGGAACTCGGTGATTTTTTTCGCGGTCAGCACCGTGCGGTCGTCGAGCACGATGTGGCGGTCGAAATCCTTGGCGTTATAGATGCGGTCCTCGACCTCGTTGCCGTCGCGGTCGAGTTGGCCGAGTTCCGGGCGATAGCCCTCCACGTCGCGGTCGATGTGGACCTTGATGACCTTGTAGGGCGCCAGGAACCCGTCGCTGATGCCCTGCTTCAGCGAATAGGTGAAGACCGGCTCGCCGAAATAATCGCTGTTGGAGACGTATTCGGTTTCCTTCGGCGTGGCGGTGAGGCCGATCTGCGTCGCGCCCGAGAAATGTTCGAGGATTTCGCGCCAGGCCGAATCCTCGGCGGCGCTGCCGCGATGGCATTCGTCGATCACGATCAGGTCGAAGAAGCCCGGCGAGAACTCGCGATAGAGCTTCTGCCGATCCTCCGGCCCGGTGATCGCCTGATAGAGCCCGAGATAGATTTCGAAGGCGGTGTCGATGCGGCGCTTGTTGTCGAGCGCCAGCGTGAGGTCGATCTTTGTGCCGTCCTGCCGTTCGATGGTCTTGGCGTTGGTCGAAAGCTTCGCCATCGCCGCGCCGAACGGGCGAAAATCGTTCACCATCGTCTGGTCGATCAGCACATTGCGGTCGGCGAGGAACAGGATGCGCTTCTTGCGGCCCGCCTTCCACAAACGCCAGATGATCTGAAACGCCGTGTACGTTTTGCCCGTGCCGGTCGCCATGACCAGCAGCACCCGGTCGCGGCCCTTGGCGATGGCCTCGATCGCGGCGTTGACGGCGTTCACCTGATAATAGCGCGGGGCCTTGCCGCTGCCGTCGTCGAAATAGTCCTGAAGCACGATCTTTTCGGCTTCCGCGTCGAGGCCCCTCCATGCCCGATAGCGCGCCCACAGGTCGGCCGGCGACGGGAAGGCGTCGAGGCCGAGGTTGGTTTCGACCGGAACGCTCCGCCCGGTGCGGTCGTGGAACACGAAGCCGTCGCCGTTCGAGGAAAACACGAAGGGGATATCAAGCGTCGCGGCGTAGTCGAGGCCCTGCTGGATGCCGTGGCCGACGCTGTGATTGTTGTCCTTGGCCTCGATCAGCGCGATCGGGATGTTCGGCTTGTAGTAAAGAACGAAGTCGGCCTTCTTCGCCTTGCCGCGATAGGTCATTTTGCCGCGCACGATGATCCGGCCCTTGGTGAAATAGACCTCCTCCCGAACCTGCACCATCTCGTCCCAGCCGGCCCGCTTGACGGCCGGCAGGATGAACTTCGTGCAGATATCGCGTTCGGTGAGGCTCCGTTTATCCATCGTCGCGGGCGAATCCCCCAATCGTCCAAGTCAAAAACTAGTATTGGTACGGATGCAAACATACAAGCCGCTCAACAAAGCCCGACCGGCGGCCCTGATCTCGAAAAGGCCCACCGCATTCAATCCTCGCCGTCGACCTGTTCGACAAGATCCTTCATATCGCGCAAAAGTGCCATCAATTCCCGCCGTTCAGCGATGGCCTCGGTGGTATAGCGCCCATGCTTGAAGGCGTGGCTATTGCCCTTGGCCGCTCCCGGCGCCTTGCCGCCGTGCATCCGGCAGCGCCCGTTGGCCATCACGGGCGACTGGCACGGCGTCCCTTTGCGGGTCCGGGCAAGGCAGCGCGGACTCAGGTGCATGGGCAATTTGCTTTGCATGGGGTTGTTCCTCAAGTTTGTTGCGATCCCCACCCCCGGGTTGGTCGGGCGGGGTGGCGACCATGCCGACCACTGCTTGCCCTCCCGCATGGACGTGGACGTGTTCGACCGTGACCTTTTGCTGGCCCTTGCCACGATGACGGTTGAGGGCTTCGAGCAGCGCCGCATAGGTGCGCGACAGCTTGTTGGCTTGGGCGAGGTTCTCGCGCCGGCCCTCGAAGGTCTGTTCGCCGATCATGGCGCGCCGGTAGCATTCCATCGCGGCGTTGTGGGCGGCGACCAGTTGCGCCGCCATCATGCCTTCCAGTTCGTCCTTCGGCGCAATGCCCATCAATGCCGCGATCGTGGCGCCTAATTGCTTGTCGCGCGTGTTGGCGTCCGAGTTTTTCGTCCACAACGCCTGCATCGCCTGATTGGCAAGCGTATTGTTCCATTGATCCGATTTCGATCCGCCGATGTCTTTCAGCCGCCCCTTTCGATCCTCGGGATCGTCGGCAACCACTGTGTTCGGCTTGGTGGCAGGCTTCTTCGTGCTCATGACGATATCCTCATGTCGGGATTCCAAAGCTTGATAGGGCGGCGACCGCCTCGGCCTTCCGACTTGCGTCCCAGGCGGTCCAGCAGCGCGAATGCAGCCAGGCATGGCAGGTCTGTTCGGTGCCGAACGGCAGCAGCTTGTCGTGGGCATGTCCGCCGCCACCGCAGCCGAGGCAGCGTCCGGACGGCGAGCGCACCGGATTGCAGTTCAGCCATTCGGCGACGCAGCAGGCCAAGGCGCGGGCCTCGGCGGACGCGCGCGGCAGCCCGCCATCGAACTCGGCGATTGCAGCCCGTTCGTCGAACAAGGCCCGCCAGTCCTCGCCCGACCAGCCGTCATCGCCTTGGCGAAGCAGCGCGACCACGCCCGCCTTGTGACGCGAAAGCAGGGCCACCACGGCCGCAAGTGGCGCGGCGTCGGCGTACAGCGTGAGGGCGTCGCCGTCGATCCCGATCGACACGCCAGCATCGCGCGCGGCCTTCAGAGCTTGGAAGGCGCTCATAGCCTCGCCCTCCAGCCCGTATTTTCCGGCGCGGATTGGCGCGGGTGCCTTGCGTCCGCATCGTCCGCTTCGGTCGTGGCGTTGGATGTCAACGGATTGGCGCGGACGGTTGCGCCGGTCTCGCCCGCTGAACCGTCCGCGACCTTGCCGACCGTCCGCAAGCCCGGCGATGCGATGCCGTTGCCGGAACTGGCCTTCGGCAGATCGGCGGGCGGTGCGGACGATGCGGACGGTCGCGCCCCTCCGGTTTCTGGCGACGCAAATTTGCCGGTCGTGGTGATGCAGATCATCCGTGTCCGCGCCCTGCCTTCGCGCTCGAAGCCGATGTCGATGCCGATCTTGCGCAGGAACGTCGCCGCCCGGCGCAATCGGCCCGCCAGCGCCCGAGGGCTTTCGGGCCATGTCTTCGACTTGGGGACGCGCTCCCCCGACATTTCGGCAAGGGCGCCCAGAAGCTCCGAGGCGGTTCCCGTCCACTCCGTCCGCGCGGTCATGACGGCGCGCACGGCGGCGGCGATCGGATCGGCGTCGATCACGCCGTCCACCGCCTCGTCACGATTGCCGCAATAAGCCGACCAGAACGTGCCCGATGACCAAAGCGCGGTTTCGCAGGCCGTCGCCCACAAGGCGAAATCAGCCATGCGCGGCAGCTTGTCGAGCTTTGTGCGCGGCAGTTCGGCCAGGCCTTTCGCCACCGCATCAAGCAGCACGCCAAGCAAGCGCGGGCGTTCAGCTTCGAATGCTGCCCACAATTCCTGCTCGGGTCGGCGGCGTTCCTCGGGGATCGGCTCCAGCGTTAGAAACACGGCGCGATCGGCTAGGTCGGGCCTTGTGACGATATCCTCGATCCCGTTCAGGATCACCGGCCGGGCAGCGTCGAACAGCACTTCGTCCTGATCGGAATAAAGCTGGCGCACCGCGAACCCGCCGCCAGTGGCAAGGCGGCAAAGCGTGTCCGAAATCCAGAGGGCAGGCCTGATACATTGTCGAAGGCGAGCACATGGCCGTTGCTGGCGGCGATGAACAGATCGCGATCCTCGCGCGGCAAGGCCCGAAGCGGCGCGGTGTTGGGATCCAGCAACGCCCTGAGGATCGCCGAGAAGGTGGACTTCGCCGATCCCTGCTCGCCCGAAAGCACGATCACCGGATAGGGACCCCGATTGCGAAGGCAGGCGAGCGCCCAGGCGACCACCAGCACGAAATCGGCGTCGGTCTGCACGTTTAGGAACGAGCGCAGCGTGGCGACCGATCCGCCGCGCGCCGGGATCGGGATCGGCTTCATGCCGGAAGCGCGGCGAAAGCGAACGGGCGGGTTGTCGATCACGCGCCAGCCGGTGGCGTCGATCTCCACGGCGCGCCATGTTTCATCGCCGAGGTCGAGATAGAGCCGGCCGTCGAGCCCGCCGACGCGGATGTGGACCTGCCGTTCAGGCGCATCGAAATGCGCCTTGGCCTCGATCACGTTCAGCGCCGATTGCAGCGCTTCCGAACTCGGCGCGCCGCCCGTCTCCTCGAAGAAGCTGCGGGCGAGCCAGCGGCGAAAACCCTTGGCGCGGATCGGCCAGGTTTCGCGATGGCCGTTGATGTCGAGGTCGGCGAAGCCGGCGCCGTCCGGTGTGTGGAACAGTTCGGCGGTTTGGGCGAGGCCGATCAGGACATCGGCCTGCGTCGGCCCGCGCCCGCTTGGCGTCCCGTTCTCCTCGGCGATGGCGTCATCAAGCGCCGTCACCCGGCATCCGGCCTTCTTCAATTGCGAGCGCTGCGCCTCGAAGGCGGCGCGGTTCTCCTTCTTCAGCGCCGCGAGTGCCTCCAGCGCCTCGGGCATGAAGGGCGCGCCAGGATCGGCGACGGTCTTCTCGGCCAATCCCGCAAGGGGATCGTGCAGGTCTTCGGCGGCGTCGATGACGTCCGCGATCAGCAGACCTGGTTCAACAGTGGCGTCGGGGTTCATCGCGCGCCCTCCATGAAAGACGGCGTGCCGAGCTGGAGCAGATCGTTGAAATCCATGCCTTGCGGCGGGCGGGCGATCCGAACACGCCGCCCTTCGCGCCTCCAGCGTCGCGCACAATCCTGCGCCGCCGCTTCGCCGGGTTCGTCGCCATCGGCGAGAACGATCACGTCACGAACGTCGCGCGGCAGATCGAGCGACCGAAGGCCCGAGGTTGAAAGCGCCGCCCAGGCGGTGTTTCCCGTCGCCTGCATGGCCGCAAGGCAGGTCTCAATCCCTTCGCCGATCATCAGAACGGCGCCGGGCTCGCCGAGACGGATTGCACCGCCACGACAAGGCCCCAGCATCATCTTCGCTGGATCGACTGGCGCCTTGCCGCCGCCGTCGCGGGCAAGAAAGGTGCGGTGAACCGCGATCGGCGATCCGGTGGCGCCATGCGTCACGAGCGCCACCATCGCGGGCCAAACGCCGCCCGAGGGGTGTTTCAGGCCGGCATGGAAGCGCACGGCCGGCGAAGGCGGAAGGTCGAGCCCGCGCGAACGCAGATAGGTCGCGATGGGCGTTCCCTCGGCCGCTTGCGATGCCTGCCAGATCGGCAGCGCCGCCTCGCTGCGCTTCAGGGCGTCGGCGTCGAGTTCCTCGGCAATCCGGCGGCGATGATTGCGGACTGTACCCAAAACCCGTCCAGTCGTTTGCCACAGGCCGCGCTCTTGAAGGGCGGCGATTACGTCGCGCTGCTCGCAGCCGGCATGGCAGCGCACCAGCACCTTGCCGTCCTTGCCCGCACTGATCGAAAGGCTAGGGCTCCGATCGTCATGCACCGGGCAGCGGGCCATCCATGTTGCGCCCGCGCGGTGCCCGCCAAGGGCCTTGGCGATGGTTTCAGCGGTCATGGCGCACCTCGCCATCGTTCTTGGCGGGCGCAACGGCGTCATTGGCGGCAGCAAGCCTTTCGGCTCGCGACCATTCGGCGAGCACGTCGAAGAAGCCGGTGACATCGTGCATGATCTGGCGGGCGTCCTCGTCGGTGAGGTCGCGCGCGATGCGCGATTGCCAGAGTTGCCGGGTGCGGGCGATCTGCTTGTCCGTGTCATTGTCGTTAGCAGCGTCGAGACGTTTCATCGAAGACCTCACGGGCGGTTCCGCCGCTCCGTGCTCCTGGCCTCCGGTCTCGGAATCCCACCGATGACGCTGGACCCAAAGGGATTTGCATCTTCAGGCGTCCCCGTCTCAGGGATCGCCGGTCGCTCTTGTGTCTTCGACCGCCTTAGCGGGGCACCTCGTCCTCGGGGATCGTGAACTTATGGCTTTTGCCTGCCCGGATCACGAGCTGGCGCTTGCCGCCGTTGGCGACCTCGCAGGCGATCGAATAGTCGAAGAAGCCGTGCTTGAGGCCATCGACGACAAGCCCTTCGAGCCGGTCGAGGGCTTCGCCGACCTGGCCGGCCTTGGCGCGCTGGAACGGCGGGGTGGTTTGCGGTTCAGCCATTGTGCAGCAATCCCTTCATGTCCTTGATGGTGGCGGCGAAGGCCAAGGGCCGAACGCTGGTCTCGTCGCCATAAAAGGCCCATCACATCGGCGCGCCGGGTGGCGCGATCCCGAAAGACGAACACCTTGTGCCGTCCCTCGTCGCGAAGGTTCACAAGCTCGTAACCGGCACAGCGCAGGAAGCAGGCGAGATAGAAATCGCGCGTCTCGAACGCGGCGCCTGCTCGCTTCGGTTCCTCGCGGATTGCTCGTTCAGTTGACACTTGACGGTCTCCTCAAAAAAAAAGGGGTTCACGAGCCATCGGACAGAAGCCGCTGAAGCGGCACCGTCCGGTGCAGCAGCCCGAGCTTTTCGAGCCGGATGCGCATGGCGATCGGCGAAACGAGGAATTTCTCGGCGAAGGGCTTGGCGAAGCTATCGAGCGCCTGATCTTCACCTTCCCTTATCCTGGCATCGCCAACACGGCAGTTCAGGCGGGCGATCTGGACGAAGGGGTGGTCGATCGGTTCGGAAGGCTGAAGAACCCGCTGCTTGCGGTCGGGGAATGCTTCGTCCCAGGCGGCGAAGACCAGCTTGCGCGGCATCAGCACGCAGGAAGCATAGAGGTCGGCCTGCAATTCGATCCGCGCCTTGGCCTGGCTGGATCGGCAGATCACGCTCGGCGGCGCGTTGGCATCGAGGAGCGAGGTCTGCGCCGGGTCCTTGCTGAACAGCCCGCGATGCAGGCGCCAGTGGCCGACCTCATGGGCGGCCGTGTAGCGATAGCGCCCTTCCCTGGCCCAATTGGCGTCGGGATCAAGGCTTTCGTCGATCACGATCCGCTTCTCCTCGAAGAAGATGGCGCCGAGGATGTCGGAATCGAACCCGATGCTACGCGGCACGCCGAACAGCCGGTGCGTGTCGTCGAACTCGATACCGATCTTCAGGTGCTTCTCGATGATGTCGTCTATCGCGATCGGCGCTTCGATCACGACGCCGCGCGCATGGGCATATTCGGCGAGTAGCGCCTGCGCGTCCTTTTCGATCGCCTCATCGGGCACATAGGAAACGAACTTGGTCATTGATCGCCGATCCTCATCTGCATCTTCGAAACCGCCATCGCCTGATCAGGCGCTCACTTGTCCTTCGCCTTCTGCGCGTTGCGGGCCAGCCGGGCGATGTCTTCCGTCGTCAATCCCTTTGTGGTCCGAAGCAGCGCCGCCAGTTCCACCGGGTGGCGCTTGATGATGTCCGACAGGTCGGTCGACACGCGGCCCGCCCGCGCCAGCAACTCGTCCACATCGCAGTCGATGATCTGCGCAAGCGCCTTGACCTTGTCCTCGGCCGGCGGCGCGAACTCGTCGCGCTCCACCTTCGACAGATAGGTCGGGCTCACCCCGATCATCTTCGCCATTTCCCGCAAGCCGATGTCCTTCGCCTCACGCGCGCGGCGAACGAACTCGCCGAACTTCTCCCCTGACATGCCAGTCTCTCCCGTCCAGTGTTTATGAACCACTTTACAGAGATATCGCCGATTCGCGCCGAGCCGTCAACTGATACCTAAACACTTCCGGTGAATGGCGCTTCAGGCGGCGAGCCGAAGCTCGCGAACGCCCTGAAAAGTACGTAAAGTTGCGCCCCTCGCCATGGGATTGATTTTAGGTCAATCTCCTCCGAAGCCTCGGAGCAGGCCACCGCAATGAGGAGAAACATGGACAGCGTGACCGTTGCATTCGAGTTGATGCGACTTGAGCTCGATGCTGAGGTCGAGAACTTGAATGCTCTGGGAGTAAGTCGCTTTCGCGAAGCGGAGTCACATCAAATGGAGTCCGACAAAGAACCAACTTCGGTCGAGGAAGCCCTAGATGTTTATTGGGTGGACAAATCCATTGCCGGGCACGTTCCAAACTATGCCGGGTTTGAGGAATGGATCGCGCGACGGTTCGAAGCACTATGCTCAAGAACACCGCTGCCGCTCCATGCGGGTCGGACTTCCTACGCAGAGCTCCCGCATGATTTGCTTAACGCCGCGAAAGCAGGAGGCGTGCAAATTATGCCGGACGGAGCAGCGCCCGATCCAGCCCGCTTTGCCCAATGGGATGGCAAGCAGTCTAGATTAAAGAGGTTGAACAAGAGCAAGCTACTCTTGTCCTACTTCAAGCATACATCCCCACGATGGCGCGAAGTGCTGCTGTGCTTATCGAAAACCAATGTCTCGAGCGATTCTTTACTTCGTACATCGTCGCAATCTGAGCATCGGGCCGCGTTCTTCCATGCTATTGCCCACGGAGATCAGCACACTGCGTATAAACTTGTCGGGCGTCTGCGTGAGGAAGCGCATGACACTGGCGAGGTGGCATTTCTGGAAGCGACCGCGTCCTTTCATTCAAATCGTTTTGAGGAAGCAATCACACTAGCGCGAGAGGTGCCGGATAATGCAATCGATTGGCCTCGTGCTTTCATGCTGTTGCTTGAGTCGCAAGCCTACCTGGGGGAGTTTGGGCCAATCGAATTCGAACTGGGCGCCCATTCGGACTTCCTGTTTCCGGAGTGCTTCATTCGCTACCTATGTCAAATCACGGTCGAGAACAGTCCCTCGCCACGCGTTGCTCTCGAACGAGCTTCGACCATCATTCAAAACACGGTCGGTCTTTTGCAACCCGGCCCAGGCGTGTTCCAGATGTGGAATCGTCATAGCTGCCAGCTCGCTGTTCGGTTCGTGGAGCGACTGCGTGATGCAAGCGTAGCCGACGCTGCGCAAATTCAAACTGGGACAGCCGGTTCGGCTTACGAGGAGTTGGAAAATTCCTTGTCATTCACCCAAATTCAATGCGCGCTAGTGCTGGACGGAGATTTGTTGGCGAGACTGGCTCGAGAAAGCAGCGAAGACGCCTATAAAGAGATCGTGAAGCGCTTGATGAACTACGGGGCGCCCGGGCGAGAGGAATACTTCCAAGCCATGGCCACGCAGTGGCGCATTGGGGATCGACAAGCTGTTTTGGAGAACGTGCTGGGGGCGCTCGATCACCTGGCTGAGGATTCATCTGCGGAAGCTCGCCAAGCCATAGTATGGGCCTACCAGGAAGCCAAGCTTAAGGATCGTCATGACGACGCTGAGCGGCTTCGGAGAACGATATTAGATATTCCAGCACTTGCCGAAAGACTGCGCGACATCGAATCAACAACTGCAAATGATCGGTTGGAGCAAGACCTGTCTCCTATGGCGCGGGTTATTTTGCGCTCGGCAAAGTGGGACTTGAATCAAGCGTCAAATGAAGACCTCTTCTGGAAAGATTCCGGCATGATCTCGCTTGGGTTCTTTCGCATAATTGAGCTGGAATTCAACAGACGGGTCATGTTGCCTGCACTGCACAACGTGAATACCGACGACCTCGAAGCGAGCCTAGCCGCCCTAAAGTCAGGTGATGCTAGCCGGGCTACTAAGGACGCCGTCGCATTCTGGGAACGGATGCTGCCACAAATCCGGCGGAGTAAAATGGAGAAAAAGGGACTGGAACTCGGCGCTCTTGAACTGCTGCTAGCGAAAAGTGCGAAGGCTACCGGGCCTGACATTGCAATCAAGTCACCCATTCACGCAGAAATTTTGCGACGCCTGACACCGGCTGGTGCCGATGCCTTCCAATCTGGTGCGTTGGCGCGCCTCCTCGATGCGACCGCTAGAGAGAGATTCAGAAACCCACCAGCGCATAGCCGTTACGTTCCGCTGCCTGTCGCGCGCGAGTGCAAGCAGCATGTGGAGAAGGTTCTAAGGCGACTAATCGAATTCACAATCGATCCAGAACGTATTCCAACTGTGCATTGATGTTCGGGGCCGCACGATTCCTTGACTTAACGCGCCACAGTCGCCCGGGCGGAGCAAGTTTCTTCGCCCGACTGCCCCTCGAAGGCATACCTACCGCCTAGACTAAACTGCGAAGCGCAACTCCCGGACATCCTCCAAAACCTGACGAAAAGCTGGCCGCGGCGCGAGGCACATGGTTCGATAAGTGTTCAGGAACGGCAGCCAAGAACTTCATGAATGAAAACAATCGGTTACGCAGCACCATCGCGACCGGTGCGTGTTGCATGGGTTTTCACGTCCTGTAGCGCTCAACCCCTTGCTTTCCGGGCCTGTCTCGGTCCGTCCCTTGTTGTCATTGCAACATGACTGCAACACGGATCAGCCCATTTGTTCCCGCCATGTTCGCAGCAAAGAAAGCCCGCAACCGTGAGGCAGCGGGCTTGTTTGATTCGCCAGTTGGCCCCTGTGCATTATTGGGACACAGATTCAGCGATCCTGGTGCGCTCGATCGTCGTGCCGGCCGCGCCTGCCTCCGCATGACGGATGGCGCGGCTTCGCAAAGCGCACATGATTTCGTCATGTGAGATGCCGATGTCGCCAAGAACGTCATCGGGTAAACGGCTCAACTGGTCCGTTGCCGACAAGAGAGCTTTTCGCTCGGCGCGGAGGCGTAACCACCTGCGAAATGGACCAATGGCGACAGCATGAATTATAACCATGATCAGATCGTCCCTTCATTGATCTGAATTGACCGGTACGGAACGGCGCGAACGGCACTCCGGGCGAGAGCGTCAGCCGTCCGCGAGGCAAGTTAGGCGTAGTGGTCGATGGATTGGTTTTGCCGCGGCGTGCTCATACGGCGGGCGGTGGCTGGCCCCGGGCCACGCATGTAATAAAGCTCCGGGCGGTAGCGCGGCGCGACGAATTTGCGAAACACCGCAGCAAGTTTTGTGACGGGAGCCAAGAATTTCATGACTGTTCCCTTTCCTTCGCCGGCTTGCACACGAGCCGGCCGGCCTGACGTTGCAACAAGGATATGACAGTCGAACCAGGCTCGGCTGTGGGAATTCCCACACCGGGGAAAACATTGGCAAAATCCGCTCCCAGTTTGCATCCCGGAAAGCGGGGCCTGCGGCCATCAAATTTCCTTGGATAGGGAGTAAGGTGAAGTACATTTGATTGAACAAGAGACCGTTGTGACAGGCTCTCTGGCCTTCATCTCAAGACTTTGCGATGCCGACCTCGCCGCGCTGACCAAACGGTGGCACGAGCGCAGCTATCGACACAACGAGCTAATCATTTCCCACGGCGACACTGGTCGCGATGTCTTCTTCCTGCTGGAAGGACGGGCTCGCGTGACACTGGTTTCAGCGGACGGCAGGGAGATAGCGTATCGCGATGTCGAACCGGGTGACATTTTCGGGGAGCTCGGAGGCATTGACGGGATTGCACGCTCTGCCAGCGTAGTCGCGCTGGAGGCAACCCGCGCTGCACGGCTGTCCGGCACAGCATTCCGGGATATCGTGATGACCCACCCGACTTTCGCCTGGATGCTGCTTGAGCATCTGTCTGCCCAGCTCCGGCGCATGACCGAGCGGGTATTCGAATACAGCACTCTGGTCGTGCGAAAACGGCTGATCGTCGAGCTCCTGCATCGGGCGGAGAAAGCCGCACTCGTGGACGGCGAGGTGTCCATAAGCCCGGCACCGACGCATTCCGAGCTGGCGGCAACGATGAGCACGCACAGGGAAGCGGTCTCGCGCGAAATGAGCGACCTCGCCAAGAGAGGCCTGATCGAAAAGCGCGGCAGCAGGTTATTGCTGCATGACGTCTCGGCACTACGGGCGCTGGTCGACAAGAAGGAATAACGAAGGCTGTCGCTGCGGCGGGGGGCACCGCACGTTTCATACTCCTCGGCCGCAAGTGATTCGCGCAGCCCGCGCCTTGGCTGACATGGACCAAGGGACGCTTGCGAAGCGTGCCGGAATCAACATCAACACGGTAAGCGCCATGGAGAAGAAAGGCGCCGAAGGGCTCACGAGTGGCCTTGATAAGGTGCGCGCCGTGATGACCGTGTTGGAGGCCGAGGGCATCGAGTTTCTGAATCACGGAAGCCCGGGTGTCCGACTGAAGGCGAAGCCGTGATCGGGGATGATCTGGAGGCCCAAGGGCTTTCCTACCGAAAGGCGCGGCGGAGTAGTGCGCCCTTGCGAAGGCGAGCTACGGGGGGTCATCACTTATCGAGCGGTGATCGGTGAAAGCTTACGAAGGACGGAGTTCGCGTACTATTTCGGGGAACACGGGAAGCTTGCCGGTGAAGGGCGTGATCTTCTCCCAATTCCAATCTTGGTAGGCTTGCGTTCAACATAAGACCAGCAATAGCCGCGGTGGGAGCGGCCATGTGACCATCCGTCTCAAAGATCGGGTTTCCAGTTGCCGATGCACGGCCTCGGGAAGGAGCTTGGAACGCGTTTGGTCGAGAAGATCAAAAAGGGCTTGGGGCTTCTTCGGCCTGCGTGAACTTCCGAACCACTTAGCGCCTACGCTAATCAAGGCGCTCCGGAAGATCTGGGAATCCGGCAACCCAGTCCATCGCCCGTCGCCGCCTCCACTCTGTCAAACAGCGTGCGAACTCGGCTTGCGCCTTCAGACCGCGCTACGCTTTAAGATATCACTGATCTGCGTTGCCGCCCATGTGCCACCGCGAGCCGTAGGGATTCCACGCGCATTGAGAGCGGCGGCCGTTTTCCGCATGGATGCACCTGTTGCCTGAATTTCTCTGATGATGGGCAGTACGTTGGCTGCGAAGTCTTTGGCAATGGCCGTACGGCGCTCTGCAGCCGCTTCCTGAGCCTGGCGGATCCGCGGATTACCAAGCCGAACGCCACGGGCCTTAACGGCTGCGAGCGCGTCTTTCGTGCGCTGTGAAATCATGGCGCGTTCCTGTTCCGCAACGGCTGCATAGATGTGCAGCATGAAAGGCGACACGTCCGCGCCCAGCTCCGCGACAATGAACGGCGTCCGCTTCGCCATGAGAGCCGAGATAAAGGCCACATCCCGGGACAGGCGATCGAGCTTGGCGACGACGACCGCGCAATCATTGCGCTTGGCTTCCGACAATGCCGCAGCGAGTTGGGGGCGTTTGTTCAAAGCATCCGCGCCTTTGCCTGTCTCGACTTCCTGAAATTCGGCGATCAGCTCTAAGCCTTCGGCCTCAGCGAATTTCGCAATCCCCACCCGCTGCGCTTCGAGACCCAGGCCAGACTTGCCCTGCTTTGCTGTCGAAACGCGGACATAAGCGACGGCCCGTTTCATTTCCCTGCGTCCCTTTCCGTTATGTAAGGACACTATACCTCAAATTAGAATCTTCAAATATACCACCGCTACCTTCCCAAATCACAACGTTGCGTTTCCCCACACTCGTGCCAGCGCAACTTTTCCGCAATCGGCCCGGGGTCGCCGGCAGACTTGTGAGAAGGGAATGGATCGTTTCGACCTCGGCACCTATCGGCGACCCATCTCCGGTGCAACGCTGCGCGCAGCAATAATTCTTGAAAGCCGCCGCTGAGAACAGCAAACGGACTCTCGATGCTATCTTCGCCATAGGCAGGCGCATCGGACGAACGAATGAAAAAGGCCCGCGCCTCTGGCGGAGAGCGGGCGCGATCGGATTAGGCCCGACCTGCAGCGGGGAAGCGCAAGGTGGCGCCCCCACTGCTCACAGACAATCATTAGAGATCGCTAATTTTCTGCTTGACGACCGCTTCGCCGGCACCAAAATCATGCTGTTCAAACGGGGGGAGATCGCCATGCCTGACGGCATCGAATCTACTTCAGTGCGAGCCTGGCGCCGGGTCAGCGCGAAATAGTCGAGCAGTCGATCGCGTCGGCGGCGGAGCGCACGCGTGCGGAGGCCGACGCCGCGCGCGAGCGAGCGGCAGAGGAGGACAAGCTGCATGACGCGATCACGGCGCGCCTTGCGAAGCTGATCCGAGCGGACCCCGGAGTTGCAGAGGCGCTCGAAGGGGTCGGCATGCGGCCATTCAAGGCTAAGGACAGCCTGCGCCTGCAGGGCCCGCCTGGCGGAGGGCGCGATCACGTGATCCCTGCGCCGCCGACCGACAGCAGCGTCGAGCAGCGGCTTCCTCCCTACGACTTCGCCTGGAGATGGCACCACGACGGAGGGGCCCCTCCGTTCAGCCAGAGCGGCGACCAACGGGGACGCCTCGGCGTGGATGCGCGGGCCGGCGGCGGGGTCGCGGGCGGCGCCAGCCGTTTTGTCCACGCACACATCGGCGTCGGCTGCATCGTGCGGACCGATCGTCCGATCGCCGTCGAGTTGTTCGCGCCGCGCTCATCGCGCCATTCCTTCACCATTGGCGCACGCGGTATTGGTGCGAGCGCCACCTCGGAGGGTGGCCTTGAGACGACTTTTATGAACGGCGGCCAGGTCTTGATGGCGGGCACCTTTCCGTGGTGGCGCAGGCGCGGGAGCAGCCTCTCAGAGAATGCGAGGGGTCGGACTGGCTTCACGAGCGTCTTCCCCAGTGGCATGGGAGGACGAATCGACCCGGGCGAATACACCTTCAACGTGGGCATCTGGGCATTCGCCGATTACGCTTCAGGCATTAGAAGCGCGGGAGTGCAGTCGCTGGTCGAGAGCAGCATTATCGAGATGCGAATCCATCGCCGGGACTGAACCGGCCTAAGACCGATTCACGCACCAAGCCAGTCATACACCGCTGCCGTTCAAGCTCGTCGTGTGCGTGCAGAGCGGCTTCCCTGCCGGAGGCCCCGAGGCGGACGTCAACAGTTAGCTGGCCGTGCGCAGACGCCGAGATCGAACAAAGGCCTTTATTCCGTCGGAGTCCAACGCCTGCCCGAAGGCATAACCCTGCAGTATGTCGCAGCCCAAGCTCTTGAGTGTCTGTGCGTGCTCCATCGTCTCGACACCCTCCGCTACGACCTCAATACCCAGGGATTTGCCGATTTCAATGATCGACGAGACGACCTGCCTTCGTTGCGGCGATTTGACAATTGGGACGACCAGCTGGCGATCTATCTTCAGCCGGCGAGGCTGCAGCTTGAGCAAGCTGACTATTGAGGCATAGCCCGTACCAAAATCGTCTATTTCTACGTCAATGCCGAGATCTTTTATCTGCTCAAGATTCCAGGTAACAAAATCATCATTTTCGTCAAGGAAAATTGACTCAACGAGCTCGAATGAAATCGTTCCTTTCTTGATATTCAGCTTCCTAAGACTCTTTATGAGTTCCTCATCTTGAAGGCGGCGCGCCGAAACGTTGACTGACACCCGCGGAATGTGAAGATTCGCAGCAGACCACCCTTCGAAATCCAAAAGCGATTGCTCTAATATGGTTCGATCGATGATCGAGACGACATTCAGTTCTTCCGCAATCCTTAGGAATACATCGGGCGCCAAAATACCCTTCTCCGGATGTCTCCATCGCGCCAGCGCCTCAACCCCAACAATTTCGAGCGTTTTTGCGTCAAATTGCGGCTGGTAGAAGGGAATGAACTCGTTGCGCTCAAGGCCGCCGAGAATTTCGTCGGCAATCCGTTTTGTGTCGACGATTTCGCTTTGCATCGCCTCGGTGAAGAATTCGTATCGATTGCGCCCACGCCCCTTTGCTCGGTAAAGCGCGATGTCAGCGTTGACCAGCAGGTGTTTGGCTTCGACATCTTTTCCGTTGTCGACTGCAATTCCCACGCTCACGCCAAAACGGCATCGATGGCCCTGGTAGTAGACGGGTTCGCGCATCTGGCTGATGACGCGGTCAGCGAGCAGCGCCAGTTGCTTGATATCGTCATGCACCACGCACAGGACGATGAATTCGTCTCCTCCGATCCGAGCGACGAATCCCTCACCATCGACCTTGGATCGGAGGACAGTTGACGCGTGAACAAGCATTGCGTCGCCTGCGGCGTGGCCAAGCGTATCGTTGATGTGCTTGAACCGATCCAGATCTATGTGAAGCAGTGCCGCATACCCGCCGGCGCGCTTGGCGTTTGCTGCGTAATCTTCCAGCACTTGGTCGAGGTAACGTCGGTTGGGCAAACCGGTCAGCGAATCGTGGAGCGCAATGTGCTCTATGCGCGCCTTGGCCGACTCGAGTTCTGCATTTTTCGACTCGGAAAGCTGTTTTGCGCGAACCAGGTCCTTGTTCAGCAGGACATCGGCTGTCACATCCCATTCGGCGCCAATCATTTTTGGGGTGTCGTTTGCGACCCGGTGAATTATCGCTTTGGATCGGACATGGCGAATCTCGCCATCCGGCCGAATGATCCGGTACTCCGACAAATATGGCCCGCCCACGGCCATCGCGCTGTCGAAATCGGCGTGGGCGCCAGCCAAATCGTCCGGGTGGATTGCTCCCGCCCAGTCCAGGTAGCCGCGGTGCTCCCCAGTCGGTTTGCCGTATATTTCATTGACGCGGTCATCCCACGTAAGTTCGTTGGTCGCGAGATCGTGTTCCCAAACGCCAATAGCTGACGCTTCCAGGGCGAGTTCCAGGCGTCTCGACAATCGACTCAGTTCCGCATAGTTGCGCTGTCTCTCGCCAATCAGGCGACCCGTAACCAGGAATGGGATCACAACCAACGCCCCGGCCACCGCCATGATTGCGCGCAAGAACCAGGCGTTGTCGGGCGTCGAAGGCCAGCCGTTTTTGGGAATGGCTGCGATCCGCCACGAACCGGACGGGAGCAGAACGTCGGCTGTCACCGGATTGCTTTTGGCGACGCCCTCATTGCCGAAGAATTGATCTCCACTTGGACCGAGAGCGTCCTTACCGATCAGCGCTATGTCAATCCCGAGATCATCGTCAAGTAGGCCGCTCGCCTTATAAAGGCGCTGAACGTCGACAACGGCCGAAATGATGCCCCAGAACCTTTCGGTGTTGCCCGCACTCCGTACAAAAACCGGAATACGACCGACGAAGCCTTGCCCTCCCTGCCTCAAGTCGACGGGACCGGCAAGAATTAGCTCGCGCTCGTCTCGCGCCCTTAGCGCGGCCACACGCTGGCGCTCGTCCTTGCGGTAATCGAGGCCTATCGCCTTCTCGTTGCCCTCCATCGGGTACATCAGGGAAATGACCAGATCGGGCGCGCCGGCAATATTTTTCAATTGCGAGCCCCCGCCAAACAGGTTGCTCGCGAGCGAGGCGAAGCGTTGCTGTCCCATATAGGGCTCAGTCACGACCGCCGCGACCAGGCCCTGCACCAGTTGAAGGTTTCCGTTGATGTTACCTTCAAGCTTGGCGCGGATAAGATTGACCTTGGCCAGGACATCCGCACGGGCGGCTTGATCCGAGACGACTTTGTTCTGGTGGTCCGCGAACGCTGCGCCAACGGCAATAACTATTACCGCCATTGCCGCCGGGATATTTGCCGACGAAAAAACAGCCTTCTTAATACCGCCGAACCTAGCGCGGAAAAGAGCCAATAGGCGATTCCTCAGCTGCTATTCGGGTTCTCGGGCAACCCGACCAAGGAATATTAGCTATCAAAATTTAATTTTGACCTTCACGGGTCCTAAAATTTTTGCACTTTCCGACCGCCTGGTGCCCCGGAGTGGTTGGAACAGACCTGCGGCTCGCTTGACACCTTGGAATTGCTTGCAGTCGCTGAAGGTGCATGGGTTGCCCTCGTGGAGGGATAACCGTGCTCACCTTTCCGGCATCAGATCGACGAGATGACAATGCAAAAACTGGAATAAGAGTAGGATTAGTGGCCCTCAATCGTCTTGGGGGTAACAAGGTATGGTATCTTGCCGACGCTACGCTTCGTCGCGCCAATGGAATAGGCCATTGGGATCTTGGGAGAGTTCTCTGGCAAGCCGTACATATCCTTGCCGGCCCTCACGGCAAATGAAAAGTGCTGCCACGAAACCGTGTCATGCTCATTGAGAAAATCAAGCGTCAGCCCAGCTGAAATCAGCGCGTTCACCACATCACTGACCGGATGAATCCACTCGTAGTAGCGAGGATGCTTCAAGATGCGGTCGTCGCCGGTATAGGTGAGTTCCTCGTTCCATGCGAGTGGTCGAGCTATTGGCGTTCGCCAGTCATGCTTGAACTCCAGCGCCGCAGCCTTGCGGTCACACTGGAACATCAACGGGTGGCCCTCGGCCAGATAGAGCCGGCCGCCGGGGCGCAGGAGATCGGCAACCACTCGCGCCCAGCGGAACACGTCGTCCAGCCAGTTTACCGAACCCCAGGTAACGTAAGCGATGTCAAAGGTTCGGCCGAGCGCCTCGACTGCCTCGAACAGTGGCGCCTCCACGAAGCGCACATTGGTCCCTGCCTTTGCAGCGAAATCCCGCGCCGCTGCGATCGCTGTCGGTGAAAAGTCGAGGCCGGTCACACTGCCCGCGCCCAGGTTCTTCAAGCTGATTGTGTCGAGCCCGATATGACATTGCAGATGGACGATATCTTTGCCGACAATGTCACCGACCTCGCGCGTTTCCAACTCATAGAGATTGGATCCGCCTGCCAGCACATTTTCTATGTGGTAGCTACCCGTTGTGTCGGTCGAATGCAGTTCGGCCCGATCATCCCAATTAAGGCGGTTCGCACCCAGAAACGGTTCCAAATTGCCCCCCCAGTCCCTGACTAATATTTGGTAAACAGAACGTTAATATACTTTGCAGCTAAAGGATCGCGCGTCAATCCGAGGCGGGCCGGTGCACCATCGCTGCAGGCCAGGCTCATCACCCTGGCCAAGGTGGAGGTGCCCATCAGGTGTCCGTGCAGAACGAGCGCGCAATCAGGACAAGGCTGCTGTCATGGAGGTGCCGGCTTCTTGCCCAATCAGCCTCGCGGCGCGATTTCACGCGGCTGCGTCCAGCCCCTGCGCCGGCACATAGTTCAGGATCGGGCCGAGCCAGCGCTCGACCTCGGCGAGCGGCATGCGCTTGCGGCGCGCGTAATCCTCGACCTGGTCGCGTTCGACCTTGGCCACGCCGAAATAATAGCTTTCGGGATGCGACAGGTAGATGCCGGACACTGAGGAGCCCGGCCACATCGCAAAACTTTCGGTCAGGCTGACGCCGGCATTGCGCTCGCCGTCGAGCAGGCGAAACAGCGTCGCTTTCTCGGTGTGATCGGGCTGCGCCGGATAGCCGGGCGCCGGGCGGATGCCGCGATAGGGTTCGCCGATCAGCTCGTCCGGCGCCAGATCCTCATCCGGGGCATAGGCCCAGAATTCCTTGCGCACGCGTTCGTGCAGGCGCTCGGCGAAGGCTTCGGCGAAACGGTCGGCCAGCGCCTTGACCATGATCGACGAGTAGTCGTCGTTCGCCCGCTCGAAGCGCTCGGCGATTGCCGCTTCCTCGATGCCGGCGGTGACGATGAAGCCGCCGAGATAGTCGGCCTTGCCGCTGTCAAAAGGCGCGACGAAATCCGAGAGTGCGACATTCGCCTTGCCGTCGCGCTTGGTCAGCTGCTGGCGCAGCGTGAAGAAGGTCGCCAGTTCCTGCGATCGCGCGTCGTCGGTGAACAGCCTGATGTCGTCGCCGACAGCGTTGGCCGGCCAGAAGCCGATGACGCCCTTCGGCGCGAACCATTTTTCCGCGATGATCTTCGCCAGCATCGCCTGGGCGTCCTCGAAGAGCTGGCGTGCCGCCGGCCCTTGAGCCTCGTCGTCGAGGATTTTCGGGTAACGGCCCTTCAGCTCCCAGGTCTGGAAGAACGGCGTCCAGTCGATATAGCGCGCGAGCTCGGCCAGATCCCAGCCTTCGAAGACTTTCACGCCGAGGAGGGACGGCTTCGGCGGCGCGTAGGCCGACCAGTCGATCCTGTGGGCGTTGGCACGCGCCTTGACGAGCGGCAAGCGCTGCTTGTCGGCTTCGCTGCGCGCGTGCGCATCGGCAACCTTCTTGTATTCGGCACGAACGTTGTCGACATAGCCCCCCTTGGTCTCGTTCGACAGCAGTGCCGACACCACGCCGACCGCGCGGCTGGCATCGGTGACGTAGACCGTCTGGCCCCTGATATAGCGCGGATGAATCTTTACCGCCGTATGCACGCGGCTGGTCGTCGCGCCGCCGATCAACAGCGGAATGTCAAAACCTTCACGCTCCATCTCGGCGGCCATATGCGCCATCTCGTCGAGCGAAGGCGTGATCAGGCCGGATAGGCCGATGATGTCGACCTGCTGCTCGCGCGCCGTCTGCAGGATCTTCGCCGCCGGCACCATGACGCCGAGGTCGATGATCTCGTAATTGTTGCAGGCCAGAACCACACCGACGATGTTCTTGCCGATATCGTGGACATCGCCCTTCACCGTCGCCATCAGGATCTTTCCGGCGGTCTGGCGCTCGCCGGTGTCGACGCCATTGGCGGCGTTCGCCAGCTTCTCCGCCTCCATGTGCGGAAGCAAGCCGGCAACGGCCTGCTTCATGACGCGGGCGGACTTCACCACTTGCGGCAGGAACATCTTGCCGGCACCAAACAGATCGCCGACGACATTCATTGCTGCCATCAAAGGACCTTCGATGACATGCAGCGGGCGCTCGGCGGCAAGTCGCGCTTCGTCCGTGTCGGCGTCGATGAATTCGGTGATGCCGTTGACCAGCGCGTGCGAAATGCGCTGCTCGACAGGCCAGTCGCGCCAGGCGAGATCGCGTTCCTGCGCCTCCTTGCCCGCTGTGCCCTTGAATCGTTCGGCGAGTTCCAGCATGCGTTCGGTCGCCGTGCCGCCGCCCTTCGGCTGACGGTTGTTGACGACGTCCTCGCAGGCTTCGCGCAGTTCCGGATCGATGGACTCGTAAACGGCAAGCTGCCCGGCGTTGACGATGCCCATGTCCATGCCGGCCTGGATGGCATGATAAAGGAACACGGCATGCATGGCCTCGCGCACCGGCTCGTTGCCGCGAAACGAGAAGGAGAGGTTCGACACGCCACCCGATATGTGGACATGGGGAAGAATCGCGGTGATCTGCCGTGCTGCTTCAATGAAGTCGACGCCGTAATTGTTGTGCTCGTCGATGCCGGTGGCGATGGCAAAGATGTTCGGATCGAAAACGATGTCCTCGGGCGGGAATCCGGCCAGCTCGGTCAAAAGCTTATAGGCGCGGGTGCAGATTTCGACCTTGCGCGCCTGTGTGTCGGCCTGGCCGTCCTCGTCGAAGGCCATGACGACCACCGCCGCGCCGTAGGCGCGCACCAGCCTGGCATGATGCAGGAACGCTTCCTCGCCTTCCTTCATGGAAATGGAGTTCACCAGCGGCTTGCCTTGCACGCATTTCAGGCCGGCTTCGATGATCTCCCATTTGGAGCTGTCGATCATGACGGGAACGCGGGCGATATCCGGCTCGGCGGCGATCAGGTTGAGATATTCGACCATCGCCTTTTTCGAATCGATCAGGCCTTCGTCCATGTTGATGTCGATGATCTGCGCGCCATTGGCGACCTGGTCGCGGGCGACTTCGAGCGCGGCGGCATAGTCGCCCGCCGTGATCAGCTTCCTGAACCTGGCCGAGCCGGTGACATTGGT
The DNA here is from genome assembly GCF_002284535.1 of Mesorhizobium wenxiniae. Taxonomy (GTDB): domain Bacteria; phylum Pseudomonadota; class Alphaproteobacteria; order Rhizobiales; family Rhizobiaceae; genus Mesorhizobium; species Mesorhizobium wenxiniae. The sequence continues at coordinate 354,810 of NZ_NPKH01000039.1, forward strand.
GCGCTCGCCGACATTGACGAACGGAATCTCGTCGGTCAGCGTGAACGGCTCGAGCCCCGACAGGCGCATCTTCGGTTCGACGTCAGGAACAGCGCGCGGCGGATATTTCTTCACCGCCGCTGCGATGGCGCGGATGTGGTCCGGCGTCGAGCCGCAGCAGCCACCGACGATATTGACCAAGCCGTCGCGTGCGAAACCCTCGATCTGCGCCGCCATGAATTCCGGGCTCTCGTCATATCGGCCGAATTCATTGGGCAGACCGGCATTCGGATAGGCACAGACAAAGGTGTCGGCGACACCGGAAATTTCGTCCAGATGCGCGCGCATGGCCTTGGCGCCCAGCGCGCAATTGAGGCCTATTGTGAACGGGTTGGCGTGACGGACTGAATGCCAGAAAGCCGTCGGCGTCTGGCCGGACAGCGTGCGGCCGGACAGGTCGGTGATCGTGCCGGAGATCATGACCGGCAGATGCATATCCTTCTCGATGAAGATCTCTTCTGCTGCGAAGATCGCCGCCTTGGCGTTCAGCGTATCGAAGATGGTCTCGATCAGGATGATGTCGGCGCCGCCGTCGATCAGACCGCGCAGCTGCTCGCCATAGGCAAGGCGCAATTCGTCGAATGTCACGGCCCGGTAGCCGGGATTGTTGACATCCGGCGACATCGAGGCGGTGCGGTTGGTTGGCCCCAGCGCACCGGCGACGAAACGACGCCTGCCGTCCTCCTGCTCAGCCCTCACCGCTGCCCTACGCACCAGCCGCGCACCGTCGCGGTTCAGCGCGTAGACCGCATCCTCCATGCCGTAATCCGCCTGGGCGATGGCGGTCGAGGAGAAGGTGTTGGTTTCAAGAATGTCCGCCCCGGCGATGGCGTATTGATAGTGAATCTCCTCGATCGCCTTGGGCTGCGTCAGGATCAGCAAGTCGTTGTTGCCCTGCTGATGGCAATCCGGGAATTTGTCGCCACGGAAATGGTTCTCGTCGAAACCCAGGCCCTGGATTTGCGTGCCCATGGCACCGTCGAGGATGAGGATACGTTCGCGCGCCACCGCCGTCAGCGCCGCAAGGACTTCCGACCCATCGGGCGTAGCCGCGGCGGGACCGAACAGGTCGTCCAGCGATGATGGGGTTTGCGACATATTCCGTCCTCGAGGCGACAGTCGCGCTTAAGCGACATAAAGACATCTTTATGTCAATATACGCTATTCGCTTGTTGCTGTCACCCCTGCCGCGGGGAATGCTGCCCGCTGATGCTACGAGGCCGCCTGCGCGTCTTTCAGGCGATCGCCGACGGGACGGCAGGTAAGATCTCCGACGGGGAAGTTGCTTCCTTCATGTGGTAGGCGGGAGCGACCTCTCTCGTCAGGAGAAGATCTCCGCCAGTTCGTCGACGCTGGTGCCTAACCTGCCGCAACTCGACATAGCTGACCGCGGTGGCGACCGAGGATCGGACGCAAGATCGGCTCAACGCCGCAGGCGCATGATGCCCGCCCGTTCCTGACGGCGTATTACGGCGAGCTCCGAGCCCATCTCGAGCGGAAGCTGCTGCTCGGCAACCGCAAGGCCGACAAGCACGCGCGCGGTAGCAACGCCGGACCAACGAGGCTGCCATGAACACATCTCTATCCGAACTTGAACTTCAAGAGATGGAAGCCCGAGTTGCCGCGGCCCAAGCTGGCCCGTGGAAATCATGGGTCGAGGGCCGGGACTTCCTGGGCGGGTCAAATTTCATCCAGACCGGCCAAGGGGCGGATCGCGGCGAGGACATCGAAATGACCGGCGCGACGGTCGCGGACCAGGATTTCATGGCCGCCGCGCGTCAGGATCTTCCTCGCCTGATCGCCGAAGTGCGCAGACTCCGCGGGCTCCTCAATCGAGCAAATGGCACCTAACCCACCCACTTCTCGTAGTCGGACACGAGCAGGTGCAGCGGCGCGACGTCCTCGTCGATGTCTGCGAAGCGGCCGATCGGCTCGCGGAAGACATTGTCGGTGAGATCGTCATTGACGGTCGAAACCTCCCCGATCAGCACGTCCTTGCCTTCGGCCCAGAAGGCGTGCCAGACACCCGGAAGAAGCGTGACGCTCTGGCCCGGGTCGAGCTTCAGCAACCCGCCCGCAGGCAGCCTGTGGATGGTTCCGTCGACAGGCACCGATACCTCGGCCTTCGGATCAATGCCGCCATCGCGATCGTGCATGAACAGTTCCAGCACAAGCTTGCCGCCGCCACGATTGATGATGTCCTCGGCCTTGATGTTGTGGCGGTGCATCGGCGACAGCTGATCCTTGCGCGAGATCATGATCTTCTCGGCATAGAGCATGCCCATGCCCTTCTTCATGTCCTCGTAGCGACCGTTGCGGACAGTAAACAGGAAGAGGCCGAGATCGCTGAACTTGCCCTGGCCGTAATCGGTGATGTCCCAGCCAAGCCGGGACGAGAAGATGGCCGACGAATCCTGCCGGCGCGCCTTCATCTCTTCGGGTGACCAATAGGCGAAGGGCGGCATTATGTAGCCGAACGAGCGAATGAAGGTGTCGGCGTCGCGGATGATGTCGTTGATAGCGGAGCGTTTCATGATCGTGGTTCCTTCCAGTCGGCCTAGGCGATCTCCAAACCGAATAGCCGAACGCCGATCCGGTGTCGACGTAAACTGCATGAGCTGGCCTCATGACATCCGGTTCGATCGAGGTCATAACGGCAACCAGTTTCCTGATGGTGGCATTCCATGCTGAGTATAGAAGATCTCGATACGCCGGCGATCCTGATCGATGTCGACCGCGCCGAAGCCAACATCGCGCGGGCGCAGGCCCATGCCGACCGCCATGGTCTGAAGCTCAGGCCGCACATCAAGACCCACAAACTGCCTTACTGGGCAAAGAAGCAGATCGCAGCGGGTGCGGTCGGCATCACCTGCCAGAAGATCGGTGAAGCCGAGGTGATGGCCGATTCCGGCCTCACCGATATTTTTCTCCCTTATAACATTCTGGGCAAGGCCAAGCTGGAGCGCCTCCAGGCGCTGCACGGTCGTGTGACGCTGTCGGTGACATCAGACAGCTTGGAAACACTTGCGGGTCTCGCCGCCACCTTCACCGATCCAGGCCAGCCGCTACAGGTGCTGGTGGAATGCGACACCGGCATGGGCCGCTGCGGCGTCCAGTCGGCCAGCGAGGCGGTCGCATTGGCCAGAGAGATCGACAAGGCCAAGGGGCTCGCCTTCGGCGGGCTGATGACCTATCCGGCGGCAGGCCGCGCTGCCGAGGCCGAGACGTGGCTCGCCGGCGCGCGCCAGGCGCTCGCCGCATCCGGCTTTGGCTGCGAACGCATCTCCAGCGGCGGCACGCCGGATATGTGGCGCTCAAGCGAGGCTTCCGTCGTTACCGAGTACCGCCCCGGCACCTACATCTATCTCGACCGCTACCAGGTCGCCAAAGGCGTCGGCAGTCTCGACGACTGCGCGCTGACGGTGCTGGCGACGGTGGTCAGCCATCCGACGCCGACACGGGCCATCCTCGATGCCGGCAGCAAGGCCTTGTCCAGCGATACGCTGGGGCTGCCTGATTTCGGCGAATTGCTGGGTATTCCGGGCGCTACCGTCACCGGCCTCAGCGAAGAGCACGGCAACGTCACGCTTTCCGGGAACGCCAGGCTGCGTATCGGCGATCGCGTGCGAATCGTGCCCGACCATTGCTGCGTCGTCACCAATCTGTTCGACGAGGTCCACCTGATCGCCGGAGAACGGGTGCTGGAGACGCTGCCGGTGGCGGCGCGTGGCCGCATGGGATGAGCTCGACGTCGTTCGGACCGAACGACCATTTGATCAAAGTTGGACAAGCGGACCCAGTGCAGCCTTCAATGGATCGAGGGCATCGCCGTACAGTTTCCAGCGCTCTACAGAGGACGAATAGATCGGCTGGCGCACCTGCCAGCGGCTTGGCGTTCGTACCGTGCGCTCGGTTTCGTGGAAATGCAGACAAGCATCGTCCCATTCCATGCCGAGAAATCCGATCAATCCACGGGCGCGGGTTTCGAAATCGGCCACGGTTTCTTCGTAAGGCATGTCGTGGATGGCCAGCGGAACGACCTTGGCCCAGTGGCGCATCAAGCGATCATATTGCCGGTAATACTGCCCAAGCTTGGCCAGATCGGCATTGTAGCCGTGGGCATCGGAAAAATTATGCATGAAACAGGACGTGCAATTGTCCATCGGGTCACGCCGGCAGTGGACGATGCGGGCATTTGGCAAAATGAGACCGATGAAAGCCAGCAGCTCGAAATTATGCGGCATCTTGTCGACGACACGCGCCGCCTTGCCGTTGCGCTTGTTGAGATGGCCGAGATATTTCGAGCCAAGCTCCTTCGCCTTCGTCGGTGTGAGCGAAACCATGGCCTTGGCGAAAATCGCCGGATCAGGCTGGTCGAATCCAAGTTCGCCGGCCAATGAACGGATCGTCGCCAGCTCGCCGGCGCCGTAAATATCGTGATGGCTGGCGCATATCTGCTCGGTCAGCGTCGTTCCTGAACGGGGCATACCGACGATGAAGACCGGACGTTCGGACGGATTGCCGAACTTTGGCCGCGCTTCGAAAAAGCCGGCGTCGAAAGTCTCGATGAAGCTGTCATAGAGCCGCGTGTGCAGGGCAATGTCGAAATCATTGCCGGAGATTGCCTTGGCCCTGGCGAAATGGCGGATGGCCAGGCCATACTCGTGCTGGTCGTTGAGGATTTTTCCGGCGGCGTGATGCAGGATAACCCGCTCGCGATCGGTGGTCATCGGCAGTTCGAGGCGGGCCTGCACCAAAGCCAGAGCTGGATCGCCCTTGACGGCCCGACGCGCGAGCACCAGCCCGGACAGCGCCTCGACATTTGCCTTGTCGATGGCGATGGCACGGCCAAAGCATTCGACCGCCTCGGCTTGTCGGCCCATGTCGGTGAGCAGGTCGCCCATACCGATAAGCGCCGTCAGCGAATGGCTGTTGACCGCCAGCGCACGGCGATAGAAACCCTCGGCGACATCGCCTTCGAGTTGGCTCCGGTAGGATTTGCCGAGATTGCACAATGCCTCGACAAGCCGGCCGTCGAGCTCGATCGCTTTTCTTAGCTGTTTGCGCGCCAGCTCGATGTTGCCGATCAGGTTGTAGGCGTTGCCGAGATTGTTGCGGAAAATGGCGTTGCCCGGTTCGAGCTTCACCGCACGCTTCATGAAGTCGATGGCCGTCTCATTTTGCTGGGCCTCGATCGCCAGGGTGCCCATCAAATTGAGCGCCATGGCATTTTTGGGCTGACGTCGAAGCACGGTTTGATAGCAGAACTCGGCTTCGCGAAAGCGCTTGCGGCGCTGCAGGTCGATGCCGCGCTGCAATGTCTCCGGCGCCGGCTCGCCAGCGCTCGGCAGTAAATCCTGGACCATGGCCGGCACGCCGAAGGGTTGCCGGCGCGGCAGATGCGGCATCCTTCACCCCCAATCGCTGCGTGCGACCGCAGTCAGCCTGAACCAACAGGAATTCGAAGCAATCAGAATTTGAATGTAACGCCAAGCTGCAGATTGTGGGAATTCAACTTGCCGTTCGAGAATACAGCATCGCCTTCGCGGGAGGAATCGAAGTCGACGCCTGAAACGGCCTTGAACCTGTAGCCGAAATCGAGGTCGATATTCTGCGCCAGCGCGTAGGTGACGCCGGCTCCCAACTGGCCGGCGAAACCCCACCCACCACGCCCGTATCCGTACAAGTGACCACCCCAAGTTGTGTCGGCGGTCACATGGGCGGCGCCGATGCCGCCGCCGACGTAGAGCTTGGCATCTCCAAAATGAGCAACGTCGGCCCAGACATTGGCGAGCAGATAGGTAGCGGACAAATCGCCGTCAGCCGGAAACCAGGCACTCACACCCTCCTGATACGAATTCGCCTTGTAGCGGGCATAGGACAGTTCGCCTTCGACCCGAAACACATCGTTGATCCGCCTACCGACGACGCCGCCGATCACGAAGCCGGTGTCGAACTCCATCGAAAAGTCGTTGTTGTAGTAATCGGCATGTGTTTTCACGCGATTCGGGAAGCTGGCGCCACCAAACAGTGTGACATACCAGAGATCCTGGGCCGCCGGAATTTCGACCGCCGCTTCGGCGGCATTGGCCGAATTCCAGCCAAGCATCAGGGCCATTGCGGACACGCCAGCCAGCAAGCGCATTCTCATCGGCGAATCCCCCACGACAATTAACAGGCAATATCACGTCCAGTGCACGCATAACGTCCAGTGCATGGCTGAACTGTCAACGTGAAAACCAGGCGGGGTCGACCTCCGGAAATCGCTGTTGCAACGTTGCAACATTTTTTACTTGCGCCTCATCGTGTCGGGCGCATTCGAATGAAGGACCTGACCGGTAGTCAGGGTGCCCCCTAGCCGGGCTTGTCTGCCTGCCTCGCCGCGACTCGGCGCATGGAGATGACGCGGCGGCGGCGAATTTCCGTGCGCATTGCCATCAGATGCAACGCGAAGAACAGCACGGTAAAGCCTAGAGCCATCACCAGCAACGGCCTCAGCATAGAGGGGTCAATGGTCGAGCCACCCATGCGGAACACCGAAGCCGGCTGATGCAGCGTGTTCCACCAGTCGACCGAGAACTTGATGATCGGGATGTTTATGAAGCCGACCAGGGTGATGATTGCGGCGGCCCAGGCGGCGCGCGCCGCATCGTCGAGTGCCCGCGTCAGCGCGATGATGCCGAGATACATCAGAAACAGCACGAACACCGAGGTCAGCCGCGCGTCCCACACCCACCAGGTGCCCCACATCGGCTTGCCCCAGATCGAGCCGGTGATCAGCGCGAGTGCTGTAAAGACGGCGCCGATGGGTGCCGCCGATTTCAGCGCGACATCGGCCAGCGGATGGCGCCATACCAGCGTGCCCAACGCGAAAACCGCCATCAGCGTGAAACACATCATGGCCAGCCAGGCGAAGGGCACATGGATATACATGATGCGCACGGTGATGCCTTGCTGGAAATCCTCCGGCGCAGCGAAGCTCATATAGAGCCCGGCGGCCAAGATGAGTGCGGCGATGGTCGCCAGCCACGGCACCACCTTTTCGGCCAACCAGACAAACCGCGTCGGGTTGGCGAAATCCATCCAGCCGCTGAGGCGTGAAGTCAGGTCACTCATGCGGCCTTACATAAACCGGCGACGCTTTTGGGGCAATCGAGTGGTGGTGTCGCAGGCTGCCTTCCCTTCTCCCATAGGACAGGTGAGAAGGGAAGGCAGCTTGGCCGCTCAGGCGGCCTCGTCCGTGATGGTGCGGCTGAGGCGGCGGACTTCCTCGTCGTTGAGCAGGCCGCCGGCGCGCAGCAGGCTGGCGAAGCGGCCATTGCGCATCGACAATTCGACGAAGCCCCCCATTTCGACCACCTTGCCCTTGTCCATGAACACAACCAGATCGGCATCTCGAACGGTGGTCAAGCGGTGGGCGATGATGAAGGTAGTGCGGCCGCGCCGCAATTCGTCGATCGCTTCCTTGACGCGGTCTTCCGTCTCGACATCGAGCGCGCTGGTCGCTTCGTCGAGCACCAGGATGGGCGAATCCTTCAGCACGGCGCGCGCGATCGCGATACGCTGGCGCTCGCCGCCCGAAAGCTGTCCCCCGCGTTCGCCGACGACCGTGTCGTAGCCGTTGCTCTTCGACAGGATGAAATCCTGCGCGGCAGCGGCATTGGCGGCAGCGTGGACCTCATCATAGGTCGCCTCGGCGCGCCCGACGCGGATATTGTCCTCGATCGAGCGGTTGAGCAGGCCCGCATCCTGGAACACGGTGGCGATCGAGTGGCGCAGCGACTTGCGGGTCACCGTACGGGTATCGATGCCATCGATCAGAATCCGGCCGCTGGACGGCGCAAACACGCGCTGCAAAAGATTGATGAGCGTGGTCTTGCCCGCGCCCGTCGGACCGACGACGGCGACGGTCTGGCCGGCATGGACCTCGAACGACACGTCGTTCACGCCCTGCCCCGAATTGGCGAATTCGAAGCTGACGTTTTCAAAACGCACATGACCAGTGACGTTGCCGAGGTCACGCAACCCGTCCGGCTCGGCGGCGTCGGCCGCGGAGTCCTCGAGGCGGTAAAATTCCTCGAGCTTGGCCCTGGCTTCCGAAATCTGGTTGGCGAAGGCCGACATCTGGTCGAGCCGGGCAATCAGCAGCGTTGCAAAGCCGGTAAAGGCGATGACGTCACCGATACGCAATTGGCCATGCATGACCAGATAGGAGCCGATCAACAGCACGACCATCATCGAAATGGTGGACGACAGGCGGTGCAGGGCGTTGGCCAATGCCCACCAGTCGAGAACCGGATATTGGGCATCAAGCAGATTCTTGACATAACGCTTCAAGGCGTCGGTCTCGTGGCCGATTCGATTGTAGCTCTGCAGCACGGCGACGTTGCTGACCGAGTCGCTCACATGCGCGAACACCTGGTGAAAATGCCGCTCCACGGACGCTTGGCCTTCCCTGGTCCGACGCATCACCAGCCGCCCGATTCCGACATAGAGCGCGCCCAGCGCCAGCAGGACCATCGACATGCGAATATCCATGCTGAGCGCCGTCGGCACCAGCAGAACCAGTGCGACGACAGTGGACAAATGCTGCCTCATGAACTCGAGCCAGAGGCTGAACAGGGTCTCGACCGCGCGCAGAAGCGTATGCAGAGAATTGGAGGTGCCGCGCTGATGATGCCAAGCAAGCGGCATGGTGATCACGCGCTCGAATGACTGGCAAAGCACCTCGCTGCGTCGTGCATGGGCAAAGCGGTCAGCGCCGCGCGCCACGAGAACGAAGGCGACGACGTTGAAGACGCCTATACCGGCCCATACGGCGAGCGTCGAAAAGACCGAGCCGCCGTCCGAAATAGCATCGATCACCCGTCCGAACATGATCGGCTCAAGGATGGCGATAATGGCCAGCGCGACATTCGCCCCGCAGATAAACGCTACGCGTTTTCTGTCGGCAGCGAGATAACCAAGCGCTCTCCAGTAGATCTGCAGAAGGGACACTTCAGCTACTCCGGCAAATTGTTATTGTGCACTGCATCATTTTCTACACGTACCCGTTGACGTGTCGCGAAACAATGCTCGTGTACCCCTTCAGTTCCCAATTCGCGAACAAAAGATGGCGACGTTGCGAAATCTGTCGTGATCACCTAACGGTTTGAGAAAAAAGGTAAAATGTCAGCCCTGCGGCAAAATCGTGGCAGGCTGCAAGCACTGCCGCAATTTTAATCAGCAACTGGTCATGTTCGAATCCCTAAAGGCTGCACTGGCTTTTGGGAAAGCTCATGCGCAATAGAATTTCTAGAGCAACCTTAAACAACGCGCATCCCCAGGACGTGCAAAAACGCCAAAATCCTTGGAACTACGCCGGTATCCTGACGACCACCTCGGCCTTGTCGCCGGCTTTCGGTTCGAAAGACGAAGCCTTCGTCTTTTTACCATCTACCTCTAACGAGATGGCTTTGACCTTGGCGTCGCGGACAACGCGAACCCTGAGTTCGGCCCCCAGCACCTTCAGCGTTGCTGTATAACCATTCCAATGGCTGGGGAGTTTCGGCCTGAACCGAATGCGCTCGCCCCTGCGCTCAATGCCGAGGATGCCCTCGACCGCCGCGCGATAAAGCCAGCCGGCCGAGCCGGTGTACCAGGTCCAGCCACCGCGGCCGCCCTTGCCTTGCCCGGCGTAGACGTCGGCCGCGACGACATAAGGCTCGACGCGGTAGTGCTCGGCAGCGGCCTCGTCGAGCGCGTGGTTGACCGGGTTGAGCATCGAGAGACAGCGGTAGGCGTCGTCGGTGCGCCCCATTTCGGCGAGCGCAATGACGAACCATGTCGCCGCGTGGGTGTACTGGCCGCCGTTTTCACGGACACCCGGCGGGTAGCTCTTGATGTAGCCTGGATTCTGTTCCGTCCTGGAGAAGGGCGGGGTGAAAAGCTTGACGATCTTGAGCTCGTCGTCGACGAGCATTTTCATCGCCTGCTGCATCGCCGTCGTCGACCGCGCCGGATCGCCCTCGCCCGACAGCACGCTCCACGACTGGGCAATCGAGTCGATCTTGCACTCCTGCGAACCGCGCGACCCCAGTGGCGTGCCGTCGTCGAAGCTGCCGCGACGGTACCATTCACCATCCCAGGCCGTGCTTTCCAGCGCCCGCTTCAGCACGTCAGCGTGTTTCGTCCAGGCTTGCGCGCGCTTGGGATCGCCTTCCGCCTTGGCGACAGGTGCAAAGTCGCCCAGCGTTTTCAGCAGGAACCAGCCCAGCCAGACGCTCTCGCCCTTACCGTGCTCGCCGACACGGTTCATGCCGTCGTTCCAGTCGCCACCGAGGATCAGCGGCAGTCCGGCGGGGCTGCTGCGCTTGATCGCAAGGTCAAGTGCGCGTGCGCAATGATCATAGAGTGAAGCGGTCTTCTTCGAGATCTCCGGGGTGAAGAAGGCGTCGTGCTCGCCTTCTTCCAGAGGCGGCCCGTCGATGAAGGGCAGTTGTTCCCTCAGGATCGCGGTATCGCCGGTCACCTGCAAGTAGTGTGACGTGGCGTGGGCGAGCCAGACAACGTCGTCGGAAATCATGGTGCGGACGCCTGCCTCGGTGCGCGGCAGCCACCAGTGCTGCACGTCACCTTCGGGGAATTGCCGCCGCGCCGCGTTGAGGATCTGGTCGCGCGCCAATTTCTGATCATGGACAAGCAGAGCCAGCGTGTCCTGCAACTGATCGCGGAAGCCAAAAGCGCCGCTCGCCTGGTAAAACGCGGAGCGGGCGCGGATGCGGCAGGCAAGGCTCTGATAGGGCAGCCAGTGGTTGACCATGGCGTTGAGCGCCTTGTCCGGCGTCTCGACCTGGATGGTGTCGAGAAACCCCCGCCAGGTGCGTTCGTTGTCAGCCAGCCGCTGATCGAAATCCTTGCTGCTATGATGCTGTACCAGCGCGCTGGCTTCCTCGGCAGAGGCTGCATCGCCGAGCAGCCAGAGCAGCGTCACGTCGCCGCCGGCAGGGATGTCGATGTCGCGTGCAATTGCAGCACAAGGATCATCGCCGGCCTCGACGCGGCCCGACAGGCTGGCGCCGCTGAGCACGGCATGCGGAAGTTCGCTGGTGCCGTGCCGGCCGATGAACTCGCCGCGGTCGGCCGTTACAGAATGTGCCGCGCTGTCGGTGGCCAGGAAGGCGACCCGGTCGCTGAAGTCGAGCCCGTACGGATTTTGCGCCAGCAACGCGCCCGTCACAGCATCCCTGGACGGAACGATGGTCGCCGCCGTGCGCGAACGATGGCTGCCAAGAACCCATTCCGCATAGGCATAAACCCGCAGGCGCGCCGGCACCGAACCCGAATTCTGGATGCGCAATCGGGAGATTTTCACCGGATCGACAGGATCCACCACATGGGTCAAGTCCATCGACAGCGGTCCGCGCTTCGAACGGAAGGTCGAAAAACCCTGTCCGTGCCATGTTTCGTAGGTCATGGCGGGATCGCGCACGACTGCGGCCGCCGGCGAGAACGCCCGGCCGTTGGCGTGATCGTAGATATAGATGCCCTCGCCGGGCCGGTTGGTGACCGGGTCGTTCGCCCACGGCGTCAATTGATAGTCGCGGCTGTTTCGGCTCCAGGTGAAGGCAGCGCCTTCAGCCGAAACATGGAAACCGAACGAGGCGTTGGAGACGACGTTGATCCAGGGCTGCGGCGTCGTACGCCGGCCAGCAAGGCGCACGACATAGTGGCGTCCGTCGCCCTCGAAGCCGCCAAAACCGTTCCACTGATTGAGCCCGCTGCCGTCGGCACTGCCTTCGATCGAGGCCTGGGCAGCCCATGCCTGCGGCGCCGGCGGAGACGGTTCGCGAAGCGCTGCTGCACCTGCCGGCTGCAAAGCGTCCCGTGCTTGCAGCGCAGCGGCCTCGGCGCGCTCGATCTGATCGAAGATGGTGCCGTTTCGCGTGTGCAGGGCGACGCGGGCGACGGCGAGCAGCGTCTTGTAGGTCGTTTCGTCCATGAGATCGCGGCGCACGGCGAAGATGTGCTGGCGGGGTCCGAGCTCCTTGCCGCGCAGACGGCTGTTTTCGCACAGCGTCTCGACTGCCCGTTGCAGATCCTGCACGTAGGATGAAGCCTGCTCGTTGACCACGACAAAGTCGATCATCATGCCGCGGGCGCGCATATATTCCTGGAAGCGGAGCGCCTGGGCAACGATTTCGAGATCGGCGACATCGCCGATCCTGACCAGGAAAATCGGAAAGTCGCCGGATATGCTGGTCGGCCACAGACTGGACTGCTTACCGAGCCCGGAGGCGATCGATTCGGCCGGAAGGCGCAGGAACGGATCAGGATAGATCAGATAACGCGCCAGATTCTGCACATTGGCGGCATCGGCAAGGCTGAGGCCGAGATGACGGGTCTGCACCTGCGAGCGGGTCCAGGCGAGCATCGCCTGACGGGCGAAGGCTTCCGGATGATCGAGCCGCGCAATGGCATCTTCGAGTTCGGCACGGTTGGCGCCGACGGCAGTCCAGAAGGTCAGCGATATCTTCTTGTTGGCCGGCACGCGCATCTGTCGGCGAAGTGCTGCGACCGGATCCAGCGTGAAGCCGGAATGGCCGCCAAGCTTGGCGCCGGGATCGAAGGCGGCGGCCTCGGTTATGGTGCGGCCGCGGCCGATGAAGGCGCGCCGGTCGGTTTCGGCCTCGGCGTCGCGCGTCGACCCAGACGGGTCGGTGACGAAGTGGACCATGGTGACATCAGGCTCGTCCGTTTCCCGCTTGCGTCTTGTGGCGAAGATCGCCCCGTTATTCGCAGCGATTTCGGTTTCCACGAACATTTTCGAGAAGGCCGGATGCGCGTTGTCGGATGCGTCGTAGCCCAGCACCAGTTCGGCAAAGGAGGTCACTTCGATATGCCGATCGACCGGGCCGTCATTGTAGAGCGTCACCCGCCGGCCTTCGCCGTTTCCTTCCGAGATGACGATGCATTCGACCTCCGAACGCAGTGATCCCACCGACTTGATGAAGCTCGCCTTGTCGTCGGAGAACAGCGTCTGCACTTCTTCGTCGGTGGCACGCTTCGGCTCGGCGGTGGCCGACCACCAGTCGCCGGTGCCGGCGTCGCGCAGGAAGATATAGGAGCCAAGCCGATCCTCGGTTGGATCCGGCTGCCAGCGCGTGACGGCAAGCTCGCCCCAGCGGCTATAGCCGGAGCCGGTCGCGGTGACCATGACCGAGTAGCGGCCATTGGACATGACGCTGGTCGAACGCAGCGCCTTGAGCGGGTTGAGCACGATGCGCGTATCGGGGCTCTCGACTTCCGTTTCGTCCTTCGACCGTTCGTCGGCCTCGGTCCTGACGGTGGCGGTCGGGATGTCGCGCGGCGCTCTTTCCTGCAGCAGCAACTCGGCCGACTCGATCACCGGATCGCTGTGGAAGCGGTCGCGCAGGCGTCCTTCGAAGATGGCGTCGGCAACGGCGGCGATCGACATCCCGGAATGGTGGGCCATGTAGTTCAGCACGACGACATGGTCGGTGCCCTCCGGCACGCGCTGCGGGGTGAAATCGACCGCATCGTAGAAGCCGTGCCGCCCAAGGGCGCCAAGCCGCCTCAGTCTGGCAAGGTTCTGCACCGATTCACGCGGGGTGAACTGCGCCGCCAGCACGGTCGCATAAGGCGCAATCACCGTGTTCTGGCCAAGACCTCGCTTCAGGCCCAGCCCGGGCACGCCGAAATTGGTGTATTGGTAGGTCAGTTCGCGGTCGCGGGCATTGTAGGCCGCTTCCGAGATCCCCCAGGGCACGTTCTTCGAGCGGCCGTACTGGATCTGACGTTTGATGATGAGCTTGCTGGTCTGGTTGAGGATGCTGCCTTGCGCCTCCTTCATCACCAGCGGCGGCATAAGATACTCGAACATCGAGCCGGACCAGGACATCAGTGCGCCCTTGAACCCGATCTCGACGATCGGCCGGCCGAGGTGGAACCAGTGCTCCGTCGGCAGATCGCCCTTGGCGATGGCGAACAGGCTGGTCAGCCGCGCCTCGGAAGCCAGGAGGTCGTAGCAGCTTTCGTCGAGCTGATGCTCCTCGACCCGGTAGCCGATCGACAGGAGCTTGCGTTCCTTCCGCATGAGGAAGGAGAAATCCATCTCGAAGGCGAAGCGACGCGTGCGCTCGCGCAGCGAAAGAAGCTTGGCCCGCAAGGCTTCGACGGCATTGTCGTCGCTATGCGCGTCATGGACATGCGCTTCGCAGGTTGCTTCCAGTCTCGCCGCCCAGTCGGCGATGGTATCGCTCTGTGTCGATGCGGCCTCGGTATGGATGGCGATGGCGAGCTTGCGAATCTCGCCGGCCAGAACGGCCAGGTTGATGGTGCGGATCGATGCCATCTCGGGCTGTGCTTTGATCGATTCGACCGCGCGCCGCATGCCGTCGAGGCGATCGGCGAGCCGCTGGCGCAACGGCCGCAACTGGCGACGGTCGTCAGGCAACTCCGCCAGGCTTTCGTCGAGGATCGTCACCGTATCGAGAATACCCTCGAAGTCGCCCTGAAGGTGAACTGCAGGCGCCTCCGCCCATTCGGCGCAGGCGGCCGCTACCGCCACCAGATGGCCGGCAAGATTGCCGCTATCGACGGCGGAAATATAGAGCGGATAGAGCGGTTTCAGCGTCGTCGTGTCATACCAGTTGAAGAGATGGCCGCGCTCACGCGGCATGCTCTCGATGGTCGACATCGTCGCGTCGATGCGCGTGGTCGCGTCGGACAGACTGATCCAGCCGAAGTCGCGCGCTGAAATCACCGACAGGAGATAGACGCCGATATTGGTCGGCGAGGTGCGGGGCGCCACGACAGGCGCCGGACTTTCCTGGAAATTGTCGGGCGGCAGGTTGTGATGCTCTGCCGTCACGAAGGTCTCGAAATAATGCCATGTGCGCCGCGCAACGGTGCGCAGCGCATGGATGTCAGCCGCCGATATGCGCAAACGGTCCTCGGTTTCGGCCGAGCGGCTGATCCAGAAAGCGAACGCCGGCGAGCCGATCCAGAACAGCGCGAAGAAGAAGGCGACGAAAGCTCCGGTGGAATCGGCCAGAACCGGGATGGCGAGGCCGACGACCCCGACAATCACCGCGCCGTACATCATGCCGTAATAGGAGCCGAGATCGTTGTCGCCATTCTTGTGCGCCTGCGAGGCAGTGCGCCATTCGAGCAGATTCTGCCGACTGACGAACAGACGGTAGAGTGTGCGAATGATGGCGTCGCCCATCATCCAGGCCAGATGCGCCATCAGCACGATCTTCAGCGCCACCAGGGCGGTGCCGAAGACAACGTCGCGCGCCAGCGCCGAGAAATGGCCGCGCGGCGTCTGGTCGCCGCTTTTCGGCAGGATGGCGTGGACGATATCGAATGTCGGCGCCATGAAAAGCGTGAGGATCAGCAGCGCCTGCCATTGCGCGGCCTGCGTGAAAGGCAGCAACATCCAGCCGGCGATCGCCGCCATCACCCAGAAGATCGGCGTCAGCGAGCGGCGCAGATTGTCGACCATCTTCCAGCGCGACAGCGCCGGTACGCCGGAGCGCGGATCGAGAATGAAGCCCAGAAGCTGCCAGTCGCCGCGTGCCCAGCGATGGTGGCGCGACGCGTCGACCGAATAGCGGGTCGGATAGTCCTCGACCAGTTCGACGTCCGTGACCAGCGCCGCGCGTGCCAGGGCGCCTTCGAGCAGATCGTGGCTGAGGATGGTGTTTTCGTCGATGCGGCCCTTCAGCGCCGCTTCGAAGGCGTCGACATGATAGAGGCCCTTGCCGGTGAAGGAGCCGTCTCCGAAGACGTCCTGGTAGATATCCGAGACGGCAAATACGTAGGGATCAAGGCCTCGATTGGCGGAAAACACCCGCTGGAAGAAGGATGCATCGTCGCCGCTGGTCAGGGAAGCGGTGATGCGCGGCTGCAGGATGGTGTAGCCGGCGGTGACAAAGCGCTTTGCCGCATCATAATGCGGGCGGTTGAGCGGATGGCAAAGCTTGCCAACCAAACTGGCGACGGCATCGCGGGTGGTGCGCGTGTCGGCGTCGAGCGTCATCACATGGATAACGTTTTCAGGCAACGGCACATCCAGCGGCAGGAAGGTGGTGTCGCTGTCACCGCGCAACAGAAGATTCAGTTCGTGCAGCTTGCCGCGCTTGCGTTCCCAGCCCATCCAGGCGCCCTGGGATTCATTGTAGAGCCGCCGGCGATGCAGGACGTAGAAGCGCGGCGCCCCTTCGCTGGGATAGCGGGCGTTCAGCCGTGCGATCTCGTCGCGAGCATATTGGAGGATCTCAATATCCGCCGCATCGATTTCGGTTTTGCTGTCCGGCCAATCCGAAAGCAGAGCGAAATGGATTTCGTCCGCCGTGTTGGCCAGGTGATGCACTTCGATATTGCGGATGTTCTCCTCGACGTCGTCGCGCGAGCCGATCAGCGACGGCACCACTACCAGCGTTCGGGCCTCGGGCGGCATGCCGCGTCTGTAGTCGTAGCCGACGAGGCGCGTGGGCTTCAGGAACAACGATACGACAGTGTTGAAGAAGGCAAGCGCGCCTTCGCTGGCCGGCACGGCAAACAGCGCCAGCATCAAGGCGATCGACCATTTGGACAGGCCGAGATTGGCAAGGGCGTTGCCGGAGAGGACCAGAAGCAGGACCGTCAGCGCGAACACCGGCAAGACAATGCCCAGCCATCCGATCTTGCGGAACGCCCGTTTGATCGTGACGCTGACGGTCGGCCGATAGCCGATCGCCTTTTCCAGTTCCAGCCGGCGCGGCCCGACCAGAAAGAACCCGACGTCGGTGTGAGCGGTCGGACCGGTGCCGGTGGTATCGGCGACAGCGGCATGGCCGGCGAGTTCGATCGCCTTTTCGGCAACGCGGAATTCGGAACGATCGGAGCGGCGCGCCATTTCTTCGATCGCGGTCCGGTACTGGTCGCGCGAGAAGAAATCGAGCGCGGCGAAATCGGTGCGCTCGCGCAGCAAGCTATCAATGCGGCTGACACCTTCGAACCAAACCGTCCAGTCGATATCGTTGATAAGCCTGAGGCCGCGGATGATGTTGCCGGTGGTTACATTGCCGCCGGACAGCGTGCGATGCTCGCTGATTATGATTTCCTCGGCATCGGAGCCGGACTTTTCGAGTTCGCCCTCCAGCCATTCCAGCGCCCTGCCGGCATTTTGCGACCCGTCGCGCAGGCGGTAGAGCAATTGGGTGGCAAAGGTGGTGTCTTGTGCATGGGCGACGTAGTTCGACAGGATCGCCTGACGGTCGGCGCTGTCGTCGACCGCCAGCACGCGGTCGGCAACCTCGTTGGCAATCTGGCGCATCTGCCGGGTACGATTGACCCGGACCGCGATCCGGCGAAGATTTTCGATCAGAACGAAGCGCAGCAGCGACGGCAGCGCCCAGAGTTCGCCGATCTTCAGTGGCTCGACGGCCTGAAAGCCTTCGACGATCGCCTTGAACATGGCGGCCGAGACGGAACTGTCCGAATGCGCGACATAGGTCCAGGCCAGCGCAAGCGCGCGCGGCACGCTGGCGCCGTCGCGCAGCTTCAGGGTCGGCAACTCCCGATAGAAGCGGTGCGGCAGGTCGCGCTTGACCTGGAAGATGGTTTCCTCGACCAGATAGTTGTTGTCGAGCAGCCATTGCGCCGCCGGCGTAATCGTCTCGCCTCTAGCCTGCGCGGCATTGGTCGAGCGGTAGACTTCGAGGACCTTCCTGGCACTGTCGCGGATGCGTGGCTGGAAATCGAACGGCCCCAGGCCGAACAGATCCTTGACGTCGCCCTTGGCGAGGCTTGTACCCAGCGTGCGCAGGCGCTCTTCGGGCAGGAAATTGGAGCGTATCGGCTCTTCCGTGATGGCCGGGAAGCTCGCGCTCGACTTTTCCATTTGGGTGGGGTCTGTTTGGATATTCATTGAAAATTCCGTATGGGGGACGCGTTAGCGGCGTCACCGCCACGGCAATGTCCCTAAAACCGAATGAAATGCAATTGGTTGCATCGAAACAAGGGCCGAAAGTTTGTTTTCGCACCACAACTTACAGACGAACCACCTCTCCCTCCCGCCGGGACTTGATCGACGGAAGGATTCGGGCTTTTTCGTGATCTGGGCTTGAGCTTACGGCATATTTCGCCGGTGCTGTGATCATGTTTCGAAACAGGCGTTAATCGTTGGCAGCAACGCGATCGATGCGGATCACGAACAGCGTCGCCGGTCGCGCAGGCTCCAGGCACCACTTCAAGGCGTCCGGCCCGAGCAACAGCGTATCGCGCGGTCCGATGCGGACAGGCGCCGCGCCGGCCACCGTGATCTCGCCGTCAAAACACAGGATGAGAGTCACATCGGCCACCGAGTGGATATCCGTCGAGGTCGAAATCATCACGCGTTCGACGGCATGGGTTATCCGTCCGCGCCGCGTCATAACATTGAGATCGATAATCGGACCGGCGATCAGCGCCGCCTGCGTCGGCACATCGGCCGGAAAGGAAAGCGGGGCGGAAGCTTTGGTCACCGTAGCGGCCGGGCGGCCGGCGATGTCAAGGACAATCCCCTCGCCTTCCAGCACGGCCAAGGTTCGATCCACTTCGGTAAACCCGGAGAATGGCCCACCGCTTTCGACGCGCGCCATGGAGATGCGCCAGTCGAAATCGTCCAGCGCAGCACCTGCGGGCGAGACTGCGATTTCCGTCGTCACCCCGCCGCCGTTCTTCCACGGCATAGACCGGTATTCGGCTGCCCGGAGAATGCGCAAGGCGCGGTTCAGCCGAGGATGCCTGGCAGGTTGAGCTGGTGCTCCCTGGCGCAATCGATGGCGAGATCATAGCCGGCATCGGCGTGGCGCATGACGCCGGTTGCGGGGTCGTTCCACAGCACCCGCTCCAGGCGTTTGGCCGCTTCGCGCGTGCCATCGGCGACGATAACCATGCCGGCATGCTGCGAAAAACCCATGCCGACGCCACCGCCATGGTGCAGCGACACCCAGGTTGCGCCGGAGGCGGTGTTGAGCAGCGCATTGAGCAGCGGCCAGTCGGACACGGCGTCCGAGCCATCCTTCATCGATTCCGTCTCGCGGTTCGGCGATGCAACCGAGCCGGAATCGAGATGATCGCGGCCGATGACCACCGGCGCCTTGAGCTCGCCCTTCGCCACCATTTCGTTGAAGGCGAGGCCGAGCCGGTGGCGATCGCCGAGACCGACCCAGCAGATGCGCGCCGGCAGGCCCTGGAAGGCGATACGCTCGCGCGCCATGTCGAGCCAGTTGTGCAGGTGGGTGTTGCCGGGCGTCAATTCGCGCACCTTGGCATCGGTCTTGTAGATGTCCTCGGGCTCGCCGGAGAGGGCTGCCCAGCGAAACGGGCCGATGCCGCGACAAAACAGCGGTCGGATATAGGCCGGCACGAAACCCGGGAAGGCAAAGGCGTTCTCGAATCCTTCCTCCTTCGCCACCTGACGGATGTTGTTGCCGTAATCAAGCGTCGGCACGCCGGCGTTCCAGAACGCCACCATCGCCTCGACATGTTCGCGCATCGACGCGCGCGCCGCCTTCTCGACCGCCTTCGGGTCGCTGATGCGCTTCTCGCGCCATACGGCGAGCGACCAGCCCTTGGGCAGATAGCCGTTGAGCGGATCATGCGCCGACGTCTGGTCGGTGACCATATCGGGGCGCACGCCACGCCGCACCAGTTCCGGCACGATGTCGGCGGTGTTGCCGACCAGGCCGACCGATTTCGCCTCGCCGGCCCTGGTCCAGCGCTCGATCTTTTCCAGCGCCTCGTCGAGCGTGTCGGCGCGCTCGTCGACATAGCGGGTGCGCAGTCTGAAATCGATACGGTCGGGATCGCATTCGATCGCCAGGCAGCAGGCGCCGGCCATGACCGCAGCCAGCGGCTGGGCGCCGCCCATGCCGCCGAGGCCGCCAGTCAGGATCCATTTGCCCCTGAGGTTGCCGCCGTAATGCTGGCGGCCGGCCTCGACGAAGGTCTCATAGGTGCCCTGCACGATGCCTTGCGTGCCGATGTAGATCCATGAGCCGGCCGTCATCTGGCCGTACATCATCAGGCCTTTCTTATCGAGCTCGTTGAATTTCTCCCATGTCGCCCAGTGCGGCACGAGGTTGGAATTGGCGATCAGCACGCGCGGCGCATCGGTGTGAGTCCGGAACACGCCGACCGGCTTGCCGGACTGCACCAGAAGCGTCTCGTCATCTCCAAGCGTCTTCAGCGAGGCGACGATGCCATCAAAGTCGTTCCAGGTACGCGCCGCCCGGCCGATGCCGCCATAGACGACCAGTTCGTTGGGGTTTTCGGCGACGTCGGGATCGAGATTGTTCATCAGCATGCGCAACGGCGCTTCCGTCAGCCATGAGCGGGCATTGAGCTCGCTGCCGCGTGGGCTGCGGACTTCGCGGATGTTATGACGAGGATCGGTCATGGCGTCACTTTCCTTTCGAATGAGCTGCGCGGCGGAGCGTCAGCGCCCGGCCCAGGCAATCGCGCTTTCCAGGATCCGCTTCAGCGTGGCGCGGATCGGCGCGGCGAATGCGGGGTCGTAAGGCACCGGCCAATTGGCGGGCGTCCCCTTGCCCTCTGGCTCGCGCATATAGCCGCGGTTGGAGAGTTCCATTTGCAGCGCGTGGACGTTGTTCTGCGGCTGGCCGAAATGGCGGGTGATCCAGCCGCCCTTGAAGCGGCCATTTACAACGTATGTCTCGCCGGTTCCGGCGAGGATCTCTTCGACTATCGCCTGCAAGGCCGGATCGGCGCTTTTGCCGGCATTGGTGCCCAAATTGAACAGCGGCAGCGTTCCCTCGAACAGCCGCGGCAGCACCGAGCGGATCGAGTGGCAGTCATAGACCACGGCCCTGCCATGAGCGCCCTTTATCCGCGCAACTTCTCCAGCAATTGCGCTGTGATACGGATGAAAAAAGCGACGGCTCCGATGCTCTATCTCTTCAGCGTCTGGTTCCAAACCGGGGCGATAGAGCGGATCGCCGTCAAACGTCTCCGTTGGGCAAAGACCGGTAGTGGTTTGGCCGGGATACAGAGAAACACCTGACGGATCGCGATTGACGTCGATGACGCTGCGCGAGATTGACGTCCGAACAACGCTGGCGCCAAGATCGGCCGCAAAGTCATAGAGTTGTTCGATCCACCAGTCCGTGTCGCGACGTGCAAGCCACGGCGAAACGAACCGATCTTCCAAACCAGCCAGATCGGTGCCGGTATGCGGCAAGCTGACAAGCAGCGGCTTGGTTCCCTCATGGACGGTAAGCCAGTCGCGCTCGTTCATCATGCGGCTCCAGAAATCGCCGGCAGCGCCACCGCGCTCGCCGCCCTCACCGCCGCGCCGCTGCGCACCATAGCGATGGCTTTTTCCATGTCGGGATGGAAATGCCGGTCATTGTCGAGATGCGGCACCTCGGCCCTGACCAGCCTGCGCACCGCTTCGAGCGGCGCGCTCGATGCCAGCGGCGCATGGAAATCGCAGCCTTGCGCAGCGGCCAGCAATTCGATGCCGATGACGGCCGTCGCATTCTCGACCATGCCGATCAACCGGCGCGTGCCATGCGCTGCCATCGAGACGTGGTCTTCCTGATTAGCCGAGGTCGGGATCGAATCAACGCTGGCCGGATAAGCCTTCTGCTTGTTTTCCGAGACGAGTGCTGCCGCCGTCACCTGCGGGATCATAAAGCCGGAATTCAAGCCGGGCTTCGGTGTCAGGAAAGCCGGCATGCCCGACAGCGCCGGGTCGACCAGCATGGCAATGCGCCGCTCCGACAGCGAGCCGATCTCGCAGACGGCGAGCGCGATCATGTCAGCAGCGAAAGCCACAGGCTCGGCGTGGAAATTGCCGCCGGAAAGCGCAGTGTCGTCCTCGGCGAAGATCAGCGGATTGTCGGTGACGCCGTTGGCCTCGGTGCCCAGCGTGTCGGCGGCCTGGCGCAGCACGCTGAGCGCCGCGCCCATCACCTGCGGCTGGCAGCGGAGGCAGTACGGATCCTGCACCCGCTCGTCGCCGAGGCGGTGCGATTCACGGATGGCACTGCCGGCCATCAGGTTGCGCAGCGCCTCTGCCGTCTCGATCTGGCCGGGATGCTTCCTGAGCAGATGGATGCGCGGATCGAAGGGGGCGTCGGAGCCCTTGGCGGCATCGGTCGAAAGCGCGCCGGCCACCAGCGCCGACTGATAAAGCACTTCAGCGTCGAACAGGGCGGCCAATGCATAGGCGGTCGAGAACTGCGTTCCGTTGAGCAGCGCCAACCCCTCCTTGGCGCCAAGCGTGACCGGCTCCAGCCCGTGTGAGACAAAAGCGACCTTGGCCGGAAACCGGCCATGCGGGGTAAAGCACTCGCCGACGCCGATCATCACCGCCGTCATGTGCGACAGCGGCGCAAGGTCGCCGGATGCGCCGACCGAGCCTTGCGCCGGCACCACCGGAATGACGTCATTGGCCAGCATTGCTTCGAGCAACTCAATGGTCTGCGGCCGAACGCCGGAGGCGCCCTGCGCCAGGCTGGCAAGCTTCAGTGCTATCATGAGCCGGCAAACAGCGACCGGCATCGGTTCGCCGACGCCGGCGGCATGCGACAGCACGATGTTGCGCTGGAGCGTCTCGAGGTCGGCGGGGGGAATGCGGACGCTGGCCAATTTGCCGAAACCGGTGTTGATGCCATAGACCGGCTCACCCCTGGCGACGATCCGCGCAACCGCCTCGGCGCTCGCCCTAATCTTCGGCCGGCAGGCAGCGTCCAGCTTCGGCACCGCGCCACGATAGATTTCGCGCCAGTCGGCCAGCGTTGTGTTGCCCGGCTGGAGTTTGAGTTCGCTCATCGTCCTCTCCAGATGCGGGCATGCAGCGGGTTGAAGCCCATGCGGTAGACGAGCTCGGCCGGGCGGTCGATATCCCAGATCGCCAGGTCGGCTGATTTTCCAGCCTCCAGCGTACCGGTCTGTTCGAGCAGTCCCAGCGCGCGGGCGGCCTCGCGGGTGACACCGGCAAGGCATTCGTCAACAGTCAGACCGAACAAAGTCGCCGCCATGTTCATGGTCAGCAGCAGCGAGGTCAGCGGCGATGTGCCGGGATTGCAGTCCGTGGCGACCGCCATTTTGACGCCGTGCTGGCGAAACAGACCGATCGGCGGCTTCTTGGTCTCACGGATGAAATAGTAGGCGCCGGGCAGGATCGTCGCCACGGTTCCTGCCCTCGCCATCGCCGCCGCACCCGCCTCGTCAGTGTATTCGAGATGGTCGGCCGACAGGGCGCCATAACGCGCCGCAAGTTCTGCGCCGTGCAGATTGGACAATTGGTCAGCGTGGAGTTTTACCGGCAGATTTAGCGCTTTCGCCGCGTCGAACACGCGAGAAATCTGCTCGGGCGAAAAAGCGATGCCTTCGCAAAAACCGTCGACCGCATCGGCCAGGCCCTCGGCAGCGACGGCCGGCAAAATCTCCTTTGCGACCAGATCGATAAAAGCGTCCTTGTCGCCTTTCGCTTCAGGCGGCAGGGCATGGGCGCCGAGGAAGCTCGTCCTTACTGTTACTGGATGATTTTCGCCCAGGAGCCGCGCGGCGCGCAGCGATTTCCTCTCGTTTTCAAAATCGAGCCCGTAGCCCGACTTGATCTCGATGGTGGTGAGGCCTTCCGCGATCAACGCGTTGAGGCGCGGCACCGACTGCGCAACCAGTTCGTGCTCGCTGGCAGCCCGCAGCGCCTTGACCGACGAGACGATGCCGCCGCCCGCTCGAGTCACCTCCTCATAAGTCGCGCCGGCCAGCCGCATCTCGAATTCGTTAGCGCGGTTGCCTGCATGGACCAGATGAGTGTGGCAGTCGATCAGGCCCGGCGTTATCCAACGCCCTTCGCAATCTATAATCTCGGCTGCTTGGCCCAGCGCTGCCGGCAAGTCGGCTTCCGGGCCGGCATAGACGATCAGGCCATCGCGCGCAGCGATCGCGCCGTCTTCGACGATACCCAGTGCGGCGGCGCTGTCAGCCATGGTTGCCAAACGCGCATTGCGCCAGAGGCGAACCTCCCCTGCCCGACCTTTGCTCTCTCCTGCCATCATCTTTTCCGTTTCAATCTACTGCGATTATGTATATACATATTGAGATGCCCTGCAAGTGGTATCATTGCACGGGACACAGGGAATCGGAGAGAAAAACGTGACGGCGATCTTTGCGGAACAGGTGCTTCTGCCCGACGGCTGGCATTCCAATGCCCGGATCGTCGCCAGTGAAGGCCGCATCGCCACGGTCGAACCTAACACCACCCCCCGGCCCGGCGACGAACGCCATGCCATTCTGCTGCCAGGCATGCCGAACCTGCACAGCCACGCCTTTCAGCGCGGCATGGCCGGCCTCGCCGAGTTGCGCGGCCCTTCTGCCGACAGTTTCTGGAGCTGGCGCGAGGTGATGTACCGCTTCGCGCTGTCGATGACGCCGGACCAGGTCGAGGCGGTCGCCGCCCAGCTCTATGTCGAAATGCTTGAGGCCGGGTTCTCCCGGGTCGGCGAGTTTCACTATCTCCACCACGACCGTGACGGCCAGCCCTATGCCAACGTCGCCGAGATGGCTGAGCGCATCACTGCCGCGGCTGCCGACACCGGCATTGGGCTGACGCTGCTGCCGGTCTTCTATGCGCATGCCTCTTTCGGCGGCGCAGCGCCGAGCGAAGGCCAGCGGCGATTCATCAACGATGTGAATCGGTTCTCGCGGCTTGTTGAGAAATGCCGCGAATCCGTTCGCACCTTGAATCACGCGGTCGTCGGCATCGCCCCGCACAGTCTGCGCGCCGTGACACCGGAGGAGTTGGAAAACATCGCGGCAATGGTACCCGGCGGACCGATCCACATCCATATTGCCGAGCAAGTGAAGGAGGTTGAGGACTGCCTTGCCTGGTCCGGGGCGCGGCCGGTCGAATGGCTGCTCGCCAATGCCAATGTCGATAAGCGCTGGTGCCTGATCCACGCCACCCACATGACCGAGACCGAGACCGCGGCCATGGCGAAAAGCGGGGCCATCGCCGGCCTCTGCCCGATCACCGAGGCCAATCTCGGCGACGGCACCTTTGCAGCACCTTTGTTTAAACAACATGGCGGCCGCTTCGGCGTCGGCTCCGATTCCAACGTGCTGATAGGCCTGCCCGACGAATTGCGGCAGCTCGAATATTCGCAGCGCCTCGCCCACCGTGCCCGCAACGTGCTGGCGGTCGCCGGCGGTTCGACCGGCCGCGCACTATTCGATGCCGCGCTCGACGGCGGCAGCGCCGCGCTTGGCGCAGGCCTCTCGCGGATCGCCGCCGGTGCCCCGGCCGATTTCGTCTCGCTCGATGCCAATCATCCCTCGCTGGCCGGCAAGACGGGCGATGCGGTGCTCGATGCCTGGATCTTCGCCAACGCCACCAATATCGATTGCGTCTGGGTGCATGGCAAGAAACTGGTCAGTGGCGGCAGGCATGCAAGGCGCGATGCCATTGCCGCGCGTTTTCGCAAGGTGATGACGGCGCTTTCGGCATGAGCATGATCGGAACAATCGATGTGGACGTCGGCGAGCCTCTCTCGCTGCATCAGCGCATCCTGTCCGACATCAGCGAGCGGATTCTGTCCGGCGCCTGGGCGCCCGGCCAACGCATTCCGTTCGAGCACGAACTGACGGCCGAGTACAACTGTTCGCGCATGACGGTGAACAAGGCGCTGTCGCAGCTTGCCAAGGCCGGGCTGATCGAGCGCCGCCGCCGCTCCGGCAGCTTTGTCCGGCGGCCGCAGTCGCAAGCCGCGGTACTGGAAATCCACGACATCAGGATCGAGGTCGAAGCGCTCGGCCTGCCCTATCGCTACGAGCGTGTGGCGCGACACAGAAGGCGCAGCAGCGCGGAGGATCGCGCCTTGCTGGAACTCGCTGCTGCCGGACCTGTGCTGGCGCTGGAATGCCGGCATTTCGCCGGCAAGCGGCCGTTCGCCCGCGAACAGCGGCTTATCAACCTGGCCGCCGTGGCCGAGGCCGCCGACGAGGAATTTCATGCCATCGCGCCCGGGCCGTGGCTGATCGCCCGCGTGCCATGGAGCGCCGCCGAGCACCGCATCCGCGCCGTCGCCGCCGACAGACACATTGCGGCGGCACTCGACATCGCGGTCGGCGCACCGTGCCTGGTGGTCGAGCGACGGACATGGAGCGCCGAGCACCCCGTCACCCATGTCCGTTTCACCTATGCGGCCGAGAGCCACACGCTGGTGGCAAGGTTCACGCCTTCGCAGGGGTAACTCTTACCCTCCCCCTTGAGGGGAGAGTCGCGGAGCAAATGCCGCAGGGCGGCACTTTGCGACGCGGGTGGGGTCGGTGCAGCTTCGCCGAACCCCACCCCGTCTCGTTTCCGCTTCGCTTCGACTGTTCGCCGACCTCCCCTCAAGGGGAGGGTAAAGAGCTCTGCCTCAGATCGCGGCCGTGACAATGATCTCGACCAGATATTCCGGTCCGGCAAGCTTGGCCTCGCCGGTGGCGCGCGCCGGGGTATGGCCCTGCGGCACCCACTTGTCCCACTCCGCGTTCATCTCGGCGAACGTGCTCATGTCGGCCAGCCAGATGATCGCCTGCAGGATCTTGGTCTTGTCGGTACCGGCCTTGGCCAGCAATTCGTCGATGGCCCCCAGTATGTCCCTTGTCTGGGCGCCGACGTTTCCGCCCGGCTCGCCGACCTGACCGGCCAGATAGACGGTATTGCCGTGGATGACGATCTGGCTCATGCGCGGGCCAACATCGATGCGACGAATGCTCATGGGACGTTTCCTTCCTTTGTGGGTCGCGCCTCTTTAGAGTCGCGGTCCACCGGGGGCAAGGTTGCATGAGCGAATCCTCTTGAGCCAGCAGGCGTGGGGCGAAAATAGGCACACGCCAAATTGCTCCGGTCGCCGCAATTCCGCCGGATTGACTTGTTGACTAATGTAATAACATCACATATCAACCGCCGCTGCCGTATTAGTCGTGTCCCACGGATCGTCACATGACCAAAACCTGCCTGACCTTCCGCGACCTGACACTGGGCTACAACAGCCATCCGGCAATCCATCATCTCGACGGCACGATCCGCCGGGGATCGTTGACCGCCGTCGTCGGCGCCAATGGCTCGGGCAAGTCGACCTTGATGAAGGGCATCGTCGGTGTATTGAAGCCGATGGCCGGCACGGTTGTCCGCGCGCCCGGCGTGCGCGCCGCTTATCTGCCGCAACAGTCGGAGCTCGACCGCTCCTTTCCGGCCAGGGTCGTCGATCTGGTCTCCCTGGGCCTGTGGCCACGGCGCGGGCTGCTCGGCCGCCATACCAGGGAAGATCGCGATTCGGTCAGCCAGGCGCTGATGGCCGTCGGCCTCGGCGGCTTTGAAAAGCGCCCGATCGACACATTGTCGGGCGGCCAGCTGCAGCGCACGCTGTTTGCCCGCGTGCTGCTGCAGGACGCCGATCTCATCCTGCTCGACGAGCCGTTCAACGCCGTCGACACCAAGACCGTCGGCGATCTGATCACGCTGATCAAGCGCTGGCATGGTGAGGAGCGCACCATCATGGTGGTCGTTCACGACCTGGATCTGGTTCGCCATAATTTCCCCGAGACGCTGCTGCTGGCGCGCCAGCCAATCGCCTGGGGCGAGACCAAGGAAACGCTGCGGCCGGAAAACCTGTTGCGCGCGCGCCGCTTCCATGAAGCCTGGGAGGAGAACGCGCCCTGGTGCGAGCCCGACAACCATGAGCACGGCGATCACCCTCACGATCATGGGCACGACCATCATCACGGTTCCGGGCCGAGGGCGGCATGATGGACGCGCTCTACGGTCTTTTCATCGCTCCGTTTGCCGATTTCGCCTTCATGCAACGGGCGCTCCTCGGCTCACTGATACTGTCGCTCGGCGCCTGCCCCGTCGGCGTCTTCCTGATGCTGCGCCGCATGAGCCTTTCCGGCGACGCCATGGCCCACGCCATCCTGCCAGGTGCCGCCGCCGGTTTCCTGTTCTATGGGCTGGAGATCCTGCCGATGACCATCGGCGGGTTGATTGCCGGCATCATCGTCGCGCTCGGCGCCGGCGCCGTCTCGCGCTTTACCATCCAGCGAGAGGATGCCTCGATGGCGGCCTTCTATCTGATTTCGCTGGCCATCGGTGTGCTGATGGTGTCGATCCGCGGCTCCAGTGTCGATCTCATGCATGTGCTGTTCGGCACCGTGCTGGCGCTCAACAATGAAGCGCTGACGCTGATCGGCGGCATCGTGCTGGTTACTCTGGTCAGCCTCGCCATCTTCTGGCGGGCGCTGGTCGCCGAATGTCTCGACCCGCTGTTCCTGCGTTCGGTCAGCCGGTTAGGCAGCCCGGTGCATTTCATCTTCCTCGGCCTCGTCGTGCTCAACCTGGTCGGCGGCTTTCAGGCGCTCGGCACGCTGCTTTCCGTGGGGCTGATGATGCTGCCTGCGGCCGCCGCCCGCTTCTGGACCATGCGCGTCGAGCCGATGTGCCTGCTGGCGGTGCTGATCGGCTTTGCCTCCTGCGTCGCGGGGCTGCTTCTGTCCTATCACGTGTCGCTGCCTTCCGGCCCGGCCATCATCCTGTCTGCGGGCGTCGTCTATTTTGCCTCGATCCTGTTCGGCACGCGCGGTATCCTGCGCGCCCGCATTATCCATCACCGCCACAGAACCGCCTGATCCCAACAGAGGAGAGCTGTCCATGCTGAAATCGATCCGCGCCGCCTTGGCAATGAGCGTTATAACGTTAACTGCCTTTGGTGCGTCATCGGCCCTCGCGGAGCCGTTGAAAGTGGTCGCCAGCTTCACGATCATTGCCGATTTCGCAAAAAATGTCGGCGGCGACCGCATCAATCTGACCACCATCGTCGGGCCGGATGGCGATGCCCATGTCTACGAGCCGAGCCCGGCTGACGCGATGGCGATGGCGAGTGCGGATGTGGTGCTGGTAAACGGCCTGCATTTCGAAGGCTTTCTGCAGCGCCTGGTCGACGCCAGCGCCACCAAGGCGACGATCGCCGTTCTGACCAAGGGCGTCACGCCGATCAACTTCAAACCCGAATTCGCCGATGCCGATGCCGCTGAAGGCGCCCATACCGATGGCGAAACGGCCACCGATCCGCATGCCTTCCAGTCGATTGCTAATGCCAAAATCTATGTGAAGAACATCGCCGACGCCTTCTGCACCGCCGACGCCGCGGGTTGCGACAGCTACAACGCCAATGCCGCAGCATACACCGCGAAGCTCAATGCGGTCGAAGGCCAAGTGAAGGCGGCAATCCAGTCGATCCCGGAAGAGAAACGCGTGGTCATCACCTCGCATGACGCCTTCGGCTATTTCGAGAAGGCCTATGGCCTCACCTTCCTGGCCCCCGAGGGGGTGTCGACCGAGTCGGAGCCGTCCGCTGCCGACGTCGCCAAGCTGGTCAGCCAAGTGAAGCAGGACAAGGCGGCGGCTGTCTTCATCGAGAACATCACCAACGCGCGGCTGATCGAGCAGATCGCCAGCGAGACCGGCATCAAGGTGGGCGGCACGCTCTATTCGGATGCGCTGTCGCAGCCCGACGGCCCGGCCTCGACCTATATCGACCTGATGCACAACAACATCGCCCAGATCAAAGGCGCGATCCTTGGAAGCTGACTCGAGCGTGTCTATGCGATCGGGGCATTATCGCCCCGGTTGGATTTTCCGGCCCGCAATATCTATTTGGCAGAGAATTCCCCCGATGCGGATTGCCGCCCATGCCAGGGAGTGGCAAGACTGCCGCTAAATTCAGATTGCGAGGACAGAGCCATGGAATACCGTCAGATCAGCGAGGACTATTCGGTCTCCGGCCAGATCCAGCCCGAGGACGTCGCCGCCATCAAGGACGCCGGCTTCAAGAGCGTGATCTGCAACCGGCCCGACGACGAGCAACCCGGCCAGCCATCGGCCGACACCGTCAAGGCAGCGGTGGAGGGAGCCGGGCTTGCCTTCCGCTACATCCCGGTGATCAGCGGCCAGATCACGGCCGAAAACGTCGAGGACCAGGCCGAGGCGCTCGACGAACTCGAAGGCCCGGTGTTCGCCTATTGCCGTTCCGGCGCCCGCTGCACCAATCTTTACGGGCTGATCCAGCAGTCGAAGGGCTAAATCGGCAGCGAGCCGGTTTCCTTCAGCGTTTCGAGCACGATCGCCGTCTTCACGTGCTGCACTGATTCGTGCGGCAGAAGCACGCCGTTGACGAATTCCGACAGTGACTTCAGGTCCGGCGTTACCACCTTCAGGATGTAGTCCATCTCGCCGGTCAGCGCGTGTGCCTCCTGCACTTCCGGCAACCGCG
The DNA here is from genome assembly GCF_002284535.1 of Mesorhizobium wenxiniae. GTDB lineage: Bacteria > Pseudomonadota > Alphaproteobacteria > Rhizobiales > Rhizobiaceae > Mesorhizobium > Mesorhizobium wenxiniae. The sequence continues at coordinate 385,169 of NZ_NPKH01000039.1, forward strand.
CCACCAATTCGCCGAAGCGTTGCGCATTGTCGCGGTTGTGGGTGGCGAGCGTCACCGAGATGACGTTGACCAGCGAGAAGCCGAGCTTGTCGCGGTCGAGCACCGCGCGATAGCCCCTGATGTAGCCGTCCTCCTCCAGCCTTTGGCGGCGACGCGAACATTGCGACGCCGACAGGTTCACCCGTTCCGACAAATCGTTGTTGGTCAGCCGTGCGTCGCCCTGCAACAGAGCCATTATCTTGCGATCAAACTGGTCAACGCGCGCGTCATCCATGGATTCGTCTCCATACGTGCACAGTTCGAGCATCACTCGATCATTTAAAGCGTTTGAATGCAAGCACCATGCGCCCGTTCCGCGCTATGATTATGGGAAAATGGCCCTTTTCGGCCACAGAGCTCTTTGGAGGATAACGCCATGGGTCCCTTCCCGCACGACGCACCGCCCGCAAAGATCAGCAAGGCCAATCCCGCCGGAACCGACGGCTTCGAATTCGTCGAGTTCGCGCATCCCGAACCGGAAAAGCTCGCCGAGCTTTTCACCCGCATGGGTTATATGCCGGTGGCCAAGCATCGCACCAAGAACATCACCGTCTGGCGGCAGGGCGACATCAACTATGTCGTCAATGCCGAACCCGGCTCGCATGCGATGAAATTCGTCGACAAGCACGGCCCCTGCGCTTCCTCCATGGCCTGGCGGGTCGTCGATGCCAAGCATGCGTTCGACCGTGCCGTCGCCAAGGGTGCGACGCCCTATGAAGGCAACGATAAAACGCTCGACGTGCCGGCGATATCAGGCATCGGCGGCTCGCTGCTTTATTTCATCGAGGTCTACGGCGACAAGGGCTCGGCCTACGATGCCGAGTTCGAATGGCTTGGCGCACGCGACCCGAAGCCGGAAGGCGTCGGCTTCTACTATCTCGACCACCTCACCCACAATGTCCATCGCGGCAACATGGACAAATGGTGGGATTTCTATCGCGACCTGTTCGGCTTCAAGCAGATCCATTTCTTCGACATCGACGGCAAGATCACCGGCCTAGTCAGCCGCGCCATCACTTCGCCCTGCGGCAAGATCCGTATCCCGCTCAACGAGTCCAAGGACGACACTAGCCAGATCGCCGAATATTTGAAAAAATATATGGGCGAAGGCATCCAGCACATCGCCGTCGGCACGGACGAGATCTACGGCGCCACCGACAGACTGGCAGCTAACGGGCTGAAGTTCATGCCGGGCCCGCCGGAAACCTATTATGAGATGTCCCATGCCCGCGTGCACGGCCATGACGAGCCGATCGAGCGGATGAAAAAGCACGGCATCCTGATTGACGGCGAAGGCGTGGTTGACGGCGGCACGACCAAGATCCTGCTGCAGATCTTTTCAAAAACCGTGATCGGCCCGATCTTCTTCGAATTCATCCAGAGGAAGGGCGACGAAGGCTTTGGCGAGGGCAATTTCCGCGCGCTGTTCGAATCGATCGAGCAGGACCAGATCAAGCGCGGCGTGCTGAAGGTGCAGGCAGCGGAGTAAGCGGCCGGTCGAGTGGTTTACAGTCCCAGCCGCTCGACCTCTTCTTTCCTGAGCTTCAGATCATAGTCCAGGAAGAACTCGTCGAGCTGCGGCGGCTTCACCGACGTGCCGGACAGCATGGCGTGCACCTGGCCGCGATGGTGGATGTCGTGGATGAAGAGGTGGGCGAGCAGATCGCCGATCCGCTCCGGTATTTTTCCGTCCTCGCGCCGGTCGGTGACGACACTGCGGTGGAGATCATCCGCCGACAAATGATCGCAAAAGGCGATCAGCCGCCGGTCGGCCGCAACTTGGGCGGCAAGCAGCGCTTGTGGTTCATCGAACGGCACGAAATCGTCATGGGCCGCGGCGCCTACGCCGCCCTCTTCGAGAAAGTCGAGATAGAGATGATCGACCGCCAGGATGTGATTGAGCGTTTCCTTGATTGACGGGAAGAAGCTGGTTCGCTCGGCTTCGAATTCACCGGGCTTAAGCTGCAACACGGCGCGATAGAGCCGGTCGTTCGACCAGAGGTTGTTGCGCGCCATGCGGCGGAAATGGTACAGCAAGTCCATGACTTCACTCCGCTGACTGGACCAAAGACACGCCCGCCCACAGAAGCGCAAATCCGGCGAGAACGATCAGCAGAAGCCGATTCATGCGCCGCCGGATGGCTTGCGTTTCCTCGTCCCGAGCGACGTTCATGTTGGTCACGGTGTGGAACATCATTGCGTTGCGCGGAAAGCCGCTGCGATTCGTCAGGTCGGGAGAGCGCGCCTCGATGCGATAGCTCAGCCGGATGGCCTGAATGAAGATCGCCAGCATGACACGGGCCCAGACACCGGACAGAAGATAGAATGTCTCGCCTGTCATACTCTTACCCCTCGTATTTCTCGACTTTCTGCTCGATCGCACCAAAAACCGAATGTCCGGTCCTGTCCTTCATTTCGATGCGCACCGTGTCGCCGAAGCGCAGGAATGGCGTTTTCGGTTCGCCGGCCTCGATGGTCTCGATCATACGCAACTCGGCAATGCAGGAATAGCCGGCACCGCCCGCCGAGACAGGCTTGCCCGGGCCGCCGTCGAGCTTGTTGGAGACCGTGCCCGAGCCGATGATCGTGCCGGCGGCCAGTGGCCGGGTTTTCGCGGCATGTGCAATCAGCGCCGGAAAATCGAAGGTCATATCCACGCCTGCGTTCGCCCGGCCAAACGGCTTGCCATTGAGATCGACCAGCAGCGGCAGGCTGACCTTGCCGCCATCCCAGGCCTCGCCCAGTTCGTCCGGCGTTACCGCGACCGGCGAAAAAGCCGAGGACGGCTTTGATTGGAAGAAGCCGAAGCCCTTGGCCAGCTCTGGCGCAGTGAGGGAGCGCAGCGTGACGTCATTGACCAGCATGACCAGCCGGATCGCGGCCCGCGTCTCATCCAGGCTTGCTCCCATCGGGACATCATCGACAATGACGGCGACCTCCCCTTCCATATCGACGCCAAAGGCCTCGTCGGCCGCCCGGATCGGATCGCGTGGCGCGACGAACGCGTCCGAGCCGCCCTGGTAGATCAGCGGATCGGTCCAGAAGCTTGCCGGCATCTCGGCGCCGCGCGCCTTCCGCACCAGCTCGACATGGTTCACATAGGCCGAGCCGTCCGCCCATTGGTAGGCGCGCGGCAGCGGCGAATGGGCGTCGTGCTCGTGAAAGCGCGCTGACGGCACCGCATTGTTCTCCAGCGATTCCGCTATTGTCGCCAGATGCGGCGCGATCCGGCTCCAGTCGTCGAGTGCCGCCTGCAGCGTCGGCACCAGAAACGAGGCATCGGTGAACCGCGTCAGGTCGCGCGAGACGACGACCAACTTTCCGTCACGCGTCCCGTCCTTCAATGTGGCAAGCTTCATGTGTCCTCCCAGGGCGTTTACTCGTAGTATTTGCCGGCATAGATAACTCTGGCTGCGGCTTTCCAGGGATTGTCACCCGCCAAAAATGCCGGGTCGCCCCGCCCATTGTCTTCGAACCAAGCGACCGCTGATTCAAGAAATGTGCTGAGCGAGCCATTTTTCCATCCGTTCCAGCCGGTATCAGGTCCTGCTGGCGTCGTTGCCTCCTTGCGGCCGCGTCCTTACGGTCCTTGCTCAGCGCGTCGATGAACCGGACGAAAGATGGCAGATCCTGCACCTTCTCAAGAAGCATCGAGAGTTGCGCCGCGGATCTCTCCTCGGATTCGCGCACCTCTTCCCAAAGCTTGTCGTTGGCCATCCTCACTCCCTAAGCCCCACAACAAGGCCGTCGCGGGCGATCGTCAAGGCGCCGGCCCATGTTTTCCTGACGGCGGCAATCCAGTCGGCCTCACCGATCTCGGGATCGTCGGCAGGAATGAGGTGGTTGAGAACCAGTCTTTTGACCCCTGCATCACTGGCGATGCGCCCCGCCTTCTCAGCAAAAGTATGGCTGGCGAGCAGATGCTCTCTGAGCCGCGCGCCGTTTCCGGTTTTCGCGACGAGCCGCTCGATGCCCTCCTCCAGCATCGCTTCATGGACGAGGATGTCGGCGCCCTTGGCAAAATCCGCCAATGGCGGAAAGAATGCCGTATCGGCGGAGAACACCACGCTTTGTCCGGCATGCTCGAAGCGCACCGCGAAGCAGTCGGTCACCGGCGGATGGTCGACGCGCAGCGCCGAAACCTTCAGGCCACGTTCCTCCATCACTCGGCCTTCGCCGAACTCGACAATCGAAACCATATCTTCGATATCAGGCCGGCCTTCGTCGACAATGCGTGTCTCGATGTCGAATTCCATCGCCTGACAAAAACGCTGCCAGTAATGGCCGGTGCCGGGCGGGCCGAACACGGTGACCGGTGTCGCCAGACCCGCCGTCCAGGCGGTGTGGACCAGCGGACCGAGTTCCAGCACATGGTCGGAATGCAGATGGGTGATGAAGACCAGGTCTAGCGCCTTCAGGCTGATGCCGGCATCGGCTAGCCCGCGCGTCACGCCAAGCCCGCAATCAACGACGATAGTGCGGCCGCCGATCTCCAACAGCGATGAACTCGGCCACGGTCCGCCCGGCCGAAGTGCCGGGCCGCCCTTCGAGCCCAGCAGCACCAGCCGATCCCGCGTTGGATCAGCGCTCAAGACCAGTCGCCCTCCGGCGTGCCGTTGAAGCGCTTCTTCAGATCGGCCCAGCAGTCGATGTAATTGTCCTGCCGGGTTTCGAGCTCGGTGGCGTAGCGGGTCAGCATCTGCGGGAATCGCGTCTCGAACATGAAGGCCATGGTGTTGTCGAGCTTGACCGGTTTCAGCTCAGCGCGCGAGGCCTTTTCGAAGCCAGACGCGTCAGGCCCGTGGGCCAGCATCAGATTGTGCAGGCTGATGCCGCCCGGAACGAAGCCCTCCTCCTTGGCGTCGTACTGGCCGTGGATCAGGCCCATGAACTCGCTCATGATGTTGCGGTGGTACCAAGGCGGGCGGAACGTGTTTTCAGCCACCAGCCAGCGCGGCGGGAAGATGACGAAGTCGATGTTGGCGGTGCCCTCCTCGCCGCTCGGCGCGGTCAGCACCGTGAAGATCGACGGATCGGGATGGTCGAACAGGATCGCGCCGACCGGCGAAAAGGTCTCAAGATCATATTTATAGGGCGCGTAATTGCCGTGCCACGCCACCACGTCGAGCGGCGAATGGCCGATCTCGGTGACATGGAATTGGCCGCACCATTTCACGGTCAGCCGGCACGGCGTCTCCTTGTCCTCGAACCAGGCGCAAGGCGTCTTGAAATCGCGCGGATTGGCCAGGCAATTGGCGCCGATCGGGCCACGATCCGGCAGCGTCAGCTTGGCGCCGTAATTCTCGCAGACATAGCCGCGCACTGTTTCATCGACGAGTTCGACCTTGAACACGAGGCCGCGCGGCAGCACGGCGATCTCGCCCGGTCGCAATTCGATGACGCCCATTTCGGTAACGAAGCGCAGGCTGCCGACCTGCGGCACGACCAGCAGCTCGCCGTCGGCGTTGAAGAAATGGTCGTCGACCATCGAACGGTTGGCGACATAGACATGAGCCGCCATGCCGGTCTGGCCGAGCACGTCGCCAGCGGTGGTGATGCTGCGGATACCGGCAATGAAGTCGGTCGGCTCCTTCGGCATCGGCACCGGGCTCCAGCGATATTGGCCGAGCGCCAGTTCGTGATCGCCGACATTCGGCGCGCTCTTCCACAGCGGATAGTTCGCTGGTTTGAAGCGGCCGGTGTGCCTGACGCTCGGCCTGATGCGATAGAGCCAGGAGCGCTCGTTGGTGCCGCGCGGCGCGGTGAAGGGCGAGCCGGAAAGCTGCTCGGCATAGAGACCGTAGGCCGGCCGCTGCGGCGAATTCCGCCCCTGCGGCAGCGAGCCAGGCAAGGTTTCGGTTTCGAAGTCGTTGCCGAACCCCGGCATGTAGGAATAGGCCATGGCATCCTCCCTGGAAACTGACAGAGCGCTCCTCGCCTCCAACGGTTGCGGCACGCTGGCATTGACGTAATTGGTTTCATTTGTAACCATCGAAAATGTAACTATCAACCGCGGTGCCTGCCGGGATACAAAACCTTGGACGTCCTCGAACTCGAAAGCTTCCTGCCCTACCGGCTCTACCGGCTCGCCGATGCCGTCAGCCGCGAATTCTCAAGGATTTACAAGGATCGCCACGGCCTGACGCGGCCCGAATGGCGCACGCTGGCCGGCCTCGGACAGCACGGCAGCATGACCGCGACGGCGCTCGGCGAACAGTCGGCGATGCACAAGACCAAGGTTTCGCGCGCCGTCGCCGAGCTCGAACGGCGCCGCTGGCTCACGCGAAAACCGGATGAAAATGACCGCCGAATCGAGCACCTGATGCTGACTGGAGCGGGCCTTGCCGCCTATCGCGAGATGGTGCCGCTAGCAAAGGCGTTCGAGCAGGAATTGCTGGCAAAGCTCAGTGCTGGCGAGCGCACCGCGATCACAAATGGATTGGGTGCGCTCAAGGAGGCTCTGGGCAAGGATTAGGCGCTCACCAGTCCATCACCACCTTGCCCGAATTGCCGCTGCGCATCGCGTCGAATCCGGTCTGGAAATCGTCGATGCCGATGCGGTGGGTGATGAGGCCGGTGACGTCGAGCGGGCCTTGCACCAGTGCGATCATCTTGTACCAGGTCTCGAACATCTCGCGGCCATAGATGCCCTTGAGATGCAGCATCTTGAAGATGACGTTGTTCCAGTCGATCTCGAAGCCGGTCGGCGCGATGCCTAGAATGGCGATCTTGCCGCCATTGTTCATGGCGTAGATCATGTCGCGGAAGGCGGGTGCGGCGCCAGACATTTCGAGGCCGACGTCAAAACCTTCGGTCATGCCGAGCGCCGGCATGATATCGCGCAGCTTTTCCTTCGACGCGTCGACCACATGCTGGACGCCGAGCTTTTTCGCCAGTGCCAGCCGCACCGGGTTGATGTCGGTGATGACCACTTTTCGCGCGCCGACGCACTGCGCCACCAGCGCACCCATGATACCGATCGGCCCGGCGCCGGTGACCAGCACGTCCTCGCCGACGAGATCGAAGGACAATGCGGTGTGCACGGCATTGCCTAAGGGATCGAAGATTGCGGCGATCTCGTCGGGCACGTCGTCGGGGATCGGCACGACATTGTGCTGCGGGATCGCCAGATATTCGCCGAAGGCGCCCGGCCGGTTGACGCCGACGCCGAGCGTGTTGCGGCACAGATGCCCCCTGCCCGCCCTGCAATTGCGGCAATGGCCGCAGACGATATGGCCTTCGCCCGAAACACGCTGGCCGACCTTGTATTCGGTGACCGCCGCGCCGAAGTCGGCGACCGTGCCGACGAACTCGTGGCCGGTCACCATCGGCACCGGCACGGTCTTTTGCGCCCACTGGTCCCAATTGTAGATGTGAACGTCGGTACCGCAGATCGCTGTCTTCCTGATCTTGATCAGAACGTCGTTCGGGCCGATTTCCGGCACCGGCACCTCTTCCATCCAGATGCCCAGCTCGGCCTTGGCCTTGACCAGCGCCTTCATCATGTTCGACATTCTTTTGTCCCTTGAATCTCTTGATCCGAATGACCCGAAATCGCTTTTCTGTTCCGGCCGTTCAGGAAATCACACCGAGTTCGCGCCCGATCGCGCCGAACGCCTCGACCGCGCGATCGATGTCGGCGCTGGAATGGGCGGCCGACATTTGCGTGCGGATGCGCGCCTGGCCCTTCGGCACCACCGGAAACGAGAAGCCGATGACATAGATGCCGCGCTTCAGCATGCGCGCCGCCATCTCCTGCGCCAGCGTCGCATCGCCCAGCATGACCGGGATGATCGGATGATCGGCGCCGGCAAGCGTAAAGCCGAGCTTACCCATTTCAGACCGGAAGCGCGCCGCATTGGCATAGAGGCGCTGACGCAGCGCATCGCCATTGCCGATCAGTTCGAAAACCCGGATCGAGGCGCCCGCAATCGCCGGCATCAGCGTGTTGGAAAACAGATAGGGACGCGAGCGCTGGCGCAACCAGTCGACCACTTGGCACTTGCCCGATGTGTAGCCGCCCGACGCGCCGCCCAGCGCCTTGCCGAGCGTGCCGGTGATGATATCCACCCTGCCCTCAACGCCGCAATGCTCGGCCGAGCCGCGGCCGTTCCTGCCAACGAAGCCGACTGCATGGCTGTCATCCAACATTACCATTGCATCGTACTTCTCGGCGAGATCACAGATGCCCTTCAGATTGGCGATGATGCCGTCCATGGAAAATACACCATCGGTGGCGATCAGCCGAAAACGGCAATCCCTTGCCTCCTTCAGCCGCGCCTCCAGATCGGCCATGTCGTTGTTGGCATAGCGGAAGCGCTTCACCTTCGACAGCCGCACGCCGTCGATGATCGAAGCGTGGTTCAGCGCGTCGGAGATGACCGCATCCTCCTCGCCGAGCAGCGTCTCGAACAGGCCGCCATTGGCATCGAAGCACGAGCCGTAGAGGATCGTATCCTCCATGCCGAGGAAGCCAGAAATCGTCGCCTCGAGCTGCTTGTGCTCTTCCTGCGTGCCGCAGATGAAGCGCACCGACGCCATGCCATAACCATAGCGGTCGAGTGCCTGCTTGGCCGCGTCGCGCAATTCGGCGCTGTCTGCGAGGCCGAGATAATTGTTGGCGCAGAAATTCAGCACCTTTTCGCCGCCCACCTCGATCTCGGCCGACTGCGTCGAGGTGATCACCCGCTCGGATTTGTAGAGGCCGGCCGATTTCAGCCCTTGAAGCTCGCTATCGATATAGGAGAGGAATGCCGCACTCATGATCAGGCCCTGTTGAGATTGAATGGACTGTCGCCCCGCGCGGGCGAAAAATCCACCGCAAAAGCGACCGCTTCGGTGATGCGACGGTCAGTGACCAGAATGTGGCTAGAATGCCGCCAACTGGCGGATGCTCAAATGCAGCTGCGGCGCGAAAGAACGCGATAACCATTTCGCGAGCTTTCCACCGCTGCCGCTGTCGCAGCTCTGTCGACTTCCAGAGCTGTTAACACTTTCAAGCCAATGGTTCTCACACCTAACAATCTGTCGGCGAGAGGGACCGCCTCAGAAAATGTCGCAGCAACCGGTGCAAACCATTTCGGGCAGGCTTATACTGTTGATCAAGGCCGGCTATTGGCTGGCGCTGCTGATCATTGCAGCCATGGTGATGGCCTCCTTCATCCTTCTCCAGCAGATGATGGCTGACCAGCGGCACGACGATACGCTGCTCGATATTGTCGGCATGCAAAAGACGCTGTCGCAACGCATTGTCTTCCTTGCCAACGCGGCAGGTACTGCTTCGCGCAACCAACAACCGGCTCTGGTCACCGCATTCAAACAGGCCACGGCGGAGTTCGAGAGGAACTATGACCTTCTGCTCGAGCGGGTCGTCGCCGACCCGGCGTCACCGGCAAGGTTCGATCCGAAATCAGTCGAGAGCGTGCTTTTCGCCAAGCCGTTTCATCTCGACTACTTCTCGGTCGGGCTTATCGCCAACGGCCAACGCCTGGTTTCGGCGTTCGAATCACGACTCGGCATGGCCGATAATGGCGGCTACAAGGGCGGCGGCGAACGCGTCAACCTCGACGCTTCCATCGCCAATGCGACCCTGTCGGGCTATGCGGCACTCGGCCAGCGCATCAGCGCCCATGCCGATGCGCGATCGGAAACACTTCTCGATCTCCATCGAACGCTGTTCTACACCACCATCGGCGTCATCGTGCTGGTGGCACTTTTCATCTTCAGGCCGATGTCGAACGCCATCCTGCGCAAGACACACGAACTGATCGATGCCCGCAATTCCATGGCTTTCATCGCCGTGCATGACGGCCTTACCGGCCTGCACAACCGCACCTTCCTGACCGACCATTTCGATACGCTGATCAAGGGTGCACAGCGTCGGCGAGAGCGGCTTGCGGCGGTCCACCTCGACCTCGACCGGTTCAAGCAGATCAACGACACGCTTGGCCACGCCGCTGGCGACTATGTGCTGGTGGTGACGGCGCAGCGCATGCGCGATTCCTGCCGGGCATCGGATCTCTGCGTGCGTCTCGGCAGCGACGAGTTCGTAATGATCCTCAATGGTGCCGGCGGCACCGAGGACATCAACATGGTCGCCAGGCGCGTGCTGACGCAGATCAACGAACCGATCGTCTTTCAGGGCACGACCATCCTTCCAGGCGCCAGCGCCGGCGTCGCCGTCTATCCGGTCGACGCCGACAATGCGCAAGATCTGCTCGTCCATGCCGACCTCGCGCTCCACTCCGCCAAGAAGCAGAGTGGCAGTCTCTCATTCTTCTCCGAGGAATTGCGGCATGAACTCGATTACCGCAAGCAGCTCGAGCATGACATTAGGATCGCAATCGCGGAGAAGGCGTTCCAGGTCTATTTCCAGCCACAGGTTTCGTTGTCGAACGGTACGATCGGCGGCATCGAGGCGCTGGTTCGCTGGGAACATGCCGAGCGCGGCATGATCACACCGGGCGAGTTCATTCCCGTCGCCGAGAAATGCGGACTCATGCCTGCGATCGGCCGCATTGTCATCGCCAAGGCAATCAGCGAGGCGGCCGAGTGGAACCGCGCCGGCGTCGCCTTCGGACGGCTCGCGGTCAACGTATCCGGCAGCGAATTGCGCGAGCCCGATTTCGACGCCTTCCTCTTCGATACGCTGGAAAAGGCCGGCCTGCCGCCACAAAGACTTTCGCTGGAAATCGTCGAATCCGTCATTCTCGACGACGAGAAGACCGGCATCGCGGCAAAGCTACGGCACATCCGCGCCGCCGGTGTTCATCTCGAACTCGACGATTTCGGCACCGGCTACGCCTCGCTCAGCCACGTCAACCCGAACGAGATCGACCGGCTGAAGATCGATCGCCGCTTCGTCCAGAACATCAATGAGAACGGCGACAACACCAAGATCGTGCGAGCCATCACCGAACTCGCCCGCGGCCTCGGCATCTCGATCGTCGCCGAGGGCGCAGAAACCGAGGCCGAGCTCGATTCGCTGATGGCGATCGGCTGCGACCAGGTGCAGGGCTATTCCATCGCCTTCCCGATGCCGCAGGACAAGGCACGCCAATGGCTGGTCGCGCGGGCGCCGAAGAGAGCCAGGCTAACGGTGCTGCAGGGAAGGTTGGCGTAAGGCGCCAGCCCTGCCATGCCTCTTTGGAAATGGCGGCCTGACGGGTGAGTCCGGCTAAAGCCGATCTGCCGCTGACTCCCGCAATGGTGGCAATTCTTCAGCGGATTGAGCATCGGCACCCCGAGCGGTGCAAAATGACGCTCGCAGTCCGTCAGTATCGTCAAACCGTGGACCTCGGCTGTAGCGGCGATCGCTACGGCATGTGCGGTGCGCAAATCGAAGGGAAGAACCCTCTTTCCTTGGGCCACTGAAACAATGCGCTCGGCAGTTTGGGATCAATCGACATTCGCCCGCAGCGCCGCCAGGACCTCCGCGAACTCCGCCAGCCTGTCGTCGGACAACCCGGTCCGCAGCCGCTTGTCGAAGGCGAGGGCTGCCGTGCGCAATTTCAGGAATAGCGCCTCTCCCGCTTCGGTCAGCTCGACCTGATGGACGCGGCGGTTTTCCGGATCGCGGCGCCGGGTCAGCAGGCCTTGGGTCTCCATGGCGTTCAGATGGTGGGTCAGCGTCGCGCCTTGGATTCCGATCATGCCGGCGAGCTCGCGCTGGTTGGCCAGTTCGCGCGACTTGATCGACAACAGAGTGACCCAGACCGGCAGCGTGCCGCCAGCCTCGACCAAGGCGGCGTCGAAGGCCTGTGCGACAAGCTTTGCGGTGCGGGCGAGATTCATCCCGATTGGCGGGCGATCAAAAGGCGTCATGATTCGACACTAGAGCAAGGGAAAGGCCGATGGAACTGGCCCACGCTTATACATTGACACCTAATCATTAGATATCTAACCTTATGGTGAGCGTGGGGAAAGGAGAAAATGCGGTCATGCAGTATGTCTACATCATCGTCCTCGGCCTTCACGTATTGGCCGGTGTGTTCTGGGCTGGAACGACCATCGCTGTCGCCCGCGATCCGGAGATTCGGATCGAACGGTTTTTCCGGCCGCAAATGCGAGCGGCCGGCATGGTTTTCCTGACCGGCGCCCTCCTCTGGTATTTCTTCCACGGCGGCTATTTCGGTTCGATGGAAATGGTTCTGGCCCTGGGTATCGCCACAGCCCTGATTGCTGCGGGCGTCCAGGGCGCGCTGGTCGGCTCTGCCAGCAGGCAGCTCGCCGGCATCGACGCGGCGACGGAAACCCAGCTGCGCGCGAAAATGACAAGGGGCGAACGCATCGCTGGTGGGCTGCTGGTCATCACCGTTCTTTGTATGGCTACCGCTAGGTTGTTCTGAGCGGGGCCCGCCGCAATTGACAAGATCGTACGATTTCCGGCCGCAAGCCGGCGGCGGGTGGCGCGCAGATCGGTCCGACTTGCCTGGTGGCTCTCCGTACGGAGGTTCGGCTGCGCGCCACCAATCCAAAGCGATCCTCAGATCCTCAGGCCGAACCTGATGCCGTCGTAGATTGCGGCGTGGATGTTGCGCGAGGCGACCGCATCGCCGATGCGGAAGAGCACGAAACCGCCTTGCTGATTGCGCGCCGGAAAAATGTCGCCGCCATTGACCAGCCGCTCGTAGTCGACCGCGCCGCCATTCTTCGACAGCGGTTTCAGTGCGAGATAGAGGTCATCGAGCGGCAGCGTGCCGTGCTCGACCACCACCTGATCGACCCGCCGCTCGCCGCGCCAGCCGTCGGCGAAGTCTGAGCCGAGTTCCGCAACCAGTTGATTGCCCTCGCGCCGTACCGAGCGCAGCCGTGTGTTTATAGTGATGGTGACGCCCTTCTCGTGGAAGGCGCGCATATACGGCACGTGATTCATGCCGCCCATTTCCGGGGCGAAGAAGCGTTCGGGCGAAACAAGCTCCAGCCTTGCGCCGCTGCCCGCGATCAGCTCGGCGGCTCCCATGCCTTGATGGCCGCCATTGTCGTCATAGAGCAGCACGTTTTCGGCCGGCTTGACGCTGCCGGCCATGATATCCCAGCTCGACGTGACGAGATTGTCGCCCGCCGCCAGCGGCGGGTTCTGGGGCAGGCCGCCGGTGGCTATCACCACTACGTCGGGCGACAGCGCCAGAACATCGTCCTTCTCCGCCCAGGTGTCATAGCGGATCTCGACGCCGAGCCGGTCGAGTTCGGCCAGCCGCCAGTCGATGATACCGATCAGTTCCTTGCGGCGCGGGTTCTGTGTCGCCAGCCGCACCTGGCCGCCGGCCTGGCTCGACGCTTCCAGCACGGTGACCTGGTGCCCGCGCTCGGCAGCGACACGCGCCGCCTCCAGCCCGCCGGCCCCAGCGCCGACGACGACCACGTTTCGCTTCGGTCCCTCGGTCCTGGGGATGATGTGCGGGATATCAGCCTCCCGGCCGGTTGCCGCATTGTGGATGCATAGCGCCTCGCCGCCTTCATAGATGCGGTCGAGGCAGTAAGTGGCGCCGACGCAAGGGCGGATCTCGTGCTCGCGGCCCTCCATCACTTTCCGAACGATGTGCGGATCGGCGATGTGGGCGCGGGTCATGCCGACCATGTCGAGCTTGCCGGTGGCGATGGCGTGACGCGCGGTGGCGACATCCGCAATCCGCGCCGCATGGAAGGTCGGGAATTTCGTCGCCGCCCTCACCTCACCGGCGAAGTCGAGATGCGGCGACGAGCGCATGCCGGTCACCGGGATGACCCTGGTCAGCGCGGCATCGGTTTCGATTGAGCCGCGGATGATGTTGAGGAAATCGACCTTGCCGGAGCCGGCCAGCCGCCTAGCGATCTCGACGCCTTCCTGCTTCGACAGGCCCTTCTCAAAATCCTCGTCGGCGACCATGCGGATGCCGACGACGAATTTGTCGCCGACCGCTGCCCGCACCGCGTCGAGCACCATGCCGGTGAAGCGCAAGCGGTTGTCGAGCGAGCCGCCGAAATCGTCGTCGCGCTGGTTGGTGGCGGGCGACCAGAAGCCGTCCATCAGGTGGCCATAGGCCTCGAACTCGATGCCGTCGAGGCCGGCGGCCTGGCAGCGCTGGGCGGCGGCGGCGTAATCGGCGACGATGCGCTCTATATCCCAGTCCTCGATGGTCTTTGGGAAGGCGCGGTGCGCCGGCTCGCGCACCGGCGAGGCGGACAGCACCGGAAGCCAGTCGGCCTTGTTCCAGCCGGTGCGGCGGCCGAGATGGGTGATTTGGATCATCACCTTGCAGTCATGCTCGTGGCAGGCATCGGCGAGTTCGGTGAGCCACGGCACGATGCGGTCGTCATAGACATGCAGATTGCCGAAGGCGGCCGGGCTGTCGCGCGAGACGATCGCCGAACCGGCGGTCATGGTCAGCGCCATGCCGCCCTTGGCCTTTTCGGCGTGGTAGAGACGGTAGCGCTCTTTCGGCATGCCGTCCTCGGAATAGGCCGGCTCATGGCTGGTCGACATGACCCGGTTCTTCAGCGTCAGATGTTTGAGCTGATAAGGCCGGAGAAGCGGATCGTTGGTGGTCATCGTCTTCCTACTGTTTCAAATTGTGCTAAAGAGCGGCAAATTTTTGTTTTTACGCTCGTTGTCCAAAACCGCTGCGCACCCTCGGGTCTGGCCGGTGGGCAGGCTTTGGGCGACATGCAGTAGGGAACCCGCCCATGACCGATACGAAAAACCTTACCCAGCTCGGCACCAACGTCGAGACGCCACAGAGCCCTGAGGCGGCAGTCCTGGAAACCGTGCCGTTTTCGCGCGGCGACGGGCCCCCGGCCATCGTCCGCTTCACCTGCCCGGAATTCACGTCGCTTTGCCCGGTCACCGGCCAGCCGGACTTCGCCCATATCGTTATCGACTATGCACCCGATACGCTGCTGGTGGAATCGAAGTCGCTCAAGCTGTTCATGACCTCGTTTCGCAACCACGGCGCCTTTCATGAAGAGTGCACCGTCATGATCGGCCGCCGCATCATCGCCGCGACCAAACCACTGTGGTTGCGCATTGGCGGCTACTGGTATCCTCGCGGCGGCATTCCGATCGATGTGTTCTGGCAGACCGGCGCGCCGCCTGAAGGCGCCTGGCTGCCCGACACCGGCGTCGCACCGTATCGCGGGCGCGGCTGAGCCTGAGTTTCTACGGAAAATACGCTGCATCAGTTGAGCGGCAGCCGCCGGTAGCGGCCAGGGTTGTTCGGGTCGCTGAAATGGCCCATCGGCCCATGCTCGGCGAAGTGCCCCGCCCAGCGCTTCATCGCAGAGGGATCAAGCTCAACGCCCAATCCGTTGCCCTCCGGCACACGCACCGTGTTGCCCGCCTGCCGGAACGGACCGTCCTTGATAACGTCGCCGATCTGCCAGCGAAACAGCGATTGCGATGCTTCGGTAATCCATGGCGTCGCCGCCACGACATGCAGATAGGCTGATGTCATGATGCCGAGGTCGTTGGAATAGCACCAAAAACCCTTGCCCATCGCCTCACAGGCGGCAATGAACTTCAGGGTTTTCGACAAGCCGCCGAGTGCTGCGAAATTGCAGACGAAGTAATCCGGCGCGCCAAGCGCGACGGCCCGTCTGAGATCCGGGATGTGCGTGGAGAACGGAATGCGCGAATGCTGGCGCAGCGCCGCCATCTCCTCGAAGGTCGCGACCGGATCCTCATAATTGCGGATGTTGAACGGCTCGATCTCGCGCAGCACCCAGCGCGCCGTGGTCAGCGACCACTGCATGTTGGAATCGAGTTTGATCTGCGCCTTCTCGCCAAGCGCCTCGCGCAGCAGGCGCACGGTCCTGATCTCGAGCTCGGGATCGCCCAAGATCAGCTTGCCCTCGAAGATGGTCGAGCCATGCTCCTCGCGCATCTTTAGGCAATAGTCGACGATCGCTTCGGACGTCATCTCGCCGCCCGCTCCATTCTGCGCGGCGCGAAACGAAAAATATTCCGAAAACGGAATGTCCTTGCGCACCGCGCCGCCGAGGACTTTGTAGAGCGGCATGCCGAAGACCTTGCCTCTGATGTCCCACAGCGCCAGCTCGACGGCTCCGAACGCCACGGATGCGGCATTCTCGCCGGTGTTGGCGGTAATCTGCCAGGGCGGCACGCAGCGCGCCTCGCAGTCGGCAATGTCGAGCGGATCGGCGCCGATCAGCGTCGGCGCGATCTCGGCCTTGATCACCTCGCCGAAATGCCACCACGCCGCCTCGCCTAATCCGACTACCCCTTCGTCCGTCTCGACCTCGATGATCGACTTCGAGGCGCCGCCATAAAGTCCGGCCGTCCACCAGAATGGGGCGTCTAGCGGAACGTTGACATGGGTGACGCGGATGTTGGTGATCTTCATCGTCTGCCTACTCGCATTGGTACTGGCTGAGCGCCCATTCGCCGGTCACCGACAGAAGGTCTGATACCTTCCAGTCGCCGTCGACTTTCCTGAATTTCCACTCCAGCCGGTGCGGATTGCCGGCGACGACGAAGGCGACGACCACCTTGGCTTCGTCGCCCTTGACCGCTTCAATGGTCTTCAGGCTCTTATCGATTTCGGTCTTGTCGTATTCCGCATTGTCCAGCGCCATGTTGGGATCGAGGCATTCGCCCTGCCCCGATTTCCGCAGCGCATCGCTCTTGTCGAGCACCGACTTCGCGGGATCGGCGAAGTGGCCGCGCTGGGCCGGATCGAGCCCGAGCCCGACATGCTCGTAGAACGGTTTCACCACCGCCGTTGGCGAACCCAGCCGCACCGGCGCTGCCGGGGCGCTATCACTGGGCTGGGACGCGGTCGGCGAAGTTGCAGCATTATCGGCCGCCGCATTTGCGGGCGGCGCGCCGAACAGGCCCTGAGCGGCGGTGCTGCTCAACCCCGCTGCCAGCAGGCACACAGTCGCCAGGGCCAGGGCGCGGGCCATAGTATCACTCCGGAGTCTGGCCAGCCAGGCACTCGAGCGCACTCAGTGTCCAGCCACTGGTCTTCGAGGTGATGTCGGCGACCTTCCATTTGCCGTCAACCTTCTTCAGCGACCAGACCATTTCGCGTTTGGAGTCATCGCCTTCCGGGAAAAGGTTGAACGTCACTGTCACGCTGGCGCTGTCGCCATCCACTGCTTCAGACAGCTTCAGTGTCTTGGCGACTGTCTCCTCGTCATAGTCCTGCGCGTCGAGACCGGGGGCGAAGTCGATGCAAGGCACCTCGTCCGGCTTGTTCTTCTGTGCCTGGTCGTTGAGGCCGAACAACTTGGTCACCGGCTCGGTGAAACGGTCGCGGTATTTCGCGTCGGGCTCGAATTTGACCTCGGGCAAGTAGAAGAACTTCACCGCATCGGCTGCCGGCCCGGCCAGAGCGGCCGCAGGCGCTGCGATCGAGAGAGCGGCGGCAAGAACAGTCAGTCTCATCCGATAATCTCCAGGTTTTCGTGGTGGGAACCGTTCAATACCACGAATCCTGCATCCCGGATTTTTTGCGGCCCATGAAATCCTCTTGGGCGTTAACTCAGGCGCCCTTGGGCGTTAACTCAGGCGCCCTTGGGCGTTAACTCAGGCGCCCTTGGGCGTTAACTCAGGCGCCCTTGGGCGTTAACTCAGGCGCCC
>NZ_NPKH01000039.1:402846-465717 GCF_002284535.1 Mesorhizobium wenxiniae
CTTGGGCGTTAACTCAGGCGCCCTTGGGCGTTAACTCAGGCGCCCTTGGGCGTTAACTCAGGCGCCCTTGGGCGTTAACTCAGGCGCCCTTGGGCGTTAACTCAGGCGTCCAACCAGACGTTCTGGAGATCCATCTCGAAAGTCTGGTGGACAGCGTAATTCTTCACCTTCTTGTCCATGTGGCTGTACAGCTTCTGCCAGAACGGCTGAATGATGACGCCCGAATCCTGCAGGATCTGCTCGATGTCCTTCATCACCTCGCGCCGCTTCTCCACGTCGACGAGCGACAGGGCCTGCTTGAGCTTGGCGTCGAAATCGGGATTCGAATACGCCGTCTCATTCCAGGCCTCGCCGGTGCGATAGCCGAGCGCCAACACCTGAACCCCGAGCGGGCGCATGTACCAGATCGTCATGGAATAAGGATATTTCGTCCAGTCGTTCCAGAAGGTCGAGCCCGGCAGCACCGTTCGCTTCACCTTGATGCCGGCATCGCGCAACTGGCCGGCGATCGCATCGCCGGTGTTCTTCTGCCACTCGTCCTCGACGGTGATCAGCTCATGCTCGAAGTCCGCCTGCCCCGCGTCGGCCATCAGCTTCTTGGCGCCGGCCGCGTCCCGCGTCTTCTTGGGCAGCGGATAATATTCCGGATGGATCGGGCTGACATGGTGGTTCTCGCCGACGGTCCCTCGCCCGGCATAGCCAAGTTGCAGCACGGCGCCGTTGTCGACCGCCATCTGCAGCGCGTTGCGCACCTTTTGGTTGTCATAGGGCTTGTGGGTGATGTTGGTGCGGGCAACCAGTGTGGTCGCTGTCGCGACCTCCGATTTCACCAAATCCATCTTGTCGAGGATGTCGATGAAGTCTGCGGGCGTCTCGAAGTTGATGTCGATCTCACCGGACTCGAACGCGTTCACGGTGGCGTTGAAGTCGGTGCCGTAGTCGATGAATTCGACACTGTCGAGAGGCGCCTCGCCGCCCCACCACTTGCCGTTCTCACGACGCTTGACGACCGCTTTCTGGCCGACATCATAAGAGACAAGCTCGAAAGGTCCAGTACCGATCGGCTTCTTGATCGGGTCGGCGCCGTCGGCGTCAAAGTTGCGGTGGACGACGAGCGCCGGATAGTCGGTGAAGTTCGGGATCAGCGAGATATCAGGCTCGTTCAGCTTCAGCTTGACGGTGTTGTCGTCGACCTTGGTTATGGCGCCATCCCTTGCCTTGCCGGTCTTTGCGTCGATCAGCGCGCCGACGCGCGCGGCCATCGAATTGCCCGAGGCGCCTTTCTCGCACCAGCGCGTCAGATTGAAGACAACGTCATCGGCGTTGAAGGCATCGCCATTGTTCCAGGTCACGCCCTTGCGCAGGTGCAGCGTATATTCGGTGGCGTCGTCATTGACGTCCCAGCTTTCGAGCAGAACCGGTTCGAAGGTGAACTGTTTGGTGTAGCGCACCAGCGGCTCCAGCCAGGTGCGGGTGACGTTTGCCATCTCCACCCAGTCATAAGTGCGGGGATCCTTCTGCGCCTTCACCGACATCGAAACGTGCAGCGTTCCGCCCTTCTTCGGTTCTTCGGCCAAAGCCTGCTCCGGCACGGCCAGACCGATCATGCCGTAGGCAAGGGCCGTCGATGCCCCAAAGGCGCTTGCCAGCGCCAGAAACTCGCGCCGGTCCATCCGGCCTGCACGCGTCTCTGCCGCCATTGCCTCGATCGCATTCGGCACGCGATCGCCGTTGCTTCTGAAGATTGTCATTTTTTCCTCCCGTCTGATTCCCGTCAGGTCTTCGCCTGTCCTATTAACTAACGCTGTCCGGCAGCTTCTCCTCACGCAGCGCAATCAAATCTTCGAGACCATCGGCAATGCCCTCATCGAGCTTCGGCTCCTCATAATCCGCGAGCATGTTGCGCGCTTTGTCGCGGCCGCGCGTGTCGTGGTCCTTTGCCCCTTCAGCCTTCCACTGTTCGTAGGAATTGAAGTCCATGATGCTGGGCATGAAGAAGGCGGACTCGAAATGTTCAAGCGTGTGCTGGGTGCCGAGGAAGTGGCCCTGCGGCCCCACCTCGCGGATCGCCGCCATCGCTTCCTTGAAATCGTCGAACGGAAGGCCGCCAGCATATTTGTACCAGCCAACAAGCTGTTCGCAGTCCGTCGCAAACTTTGAATAGCCGCAGGTCAGGCCGGCCTCGAGCCATCCGGCGGAGTGCCAGATGTAGTTGGCGCCGGCAAGGATGGCGGCATGCATCAGCATGTTCGCCTCGTAGCCCGCCTGGGCGTCATTCAGCTTCGATCCGACATGGAAGCCCGACGTGCGCCAGGGCAGCCGGTATTTCCGCGCCAGCGCCCCCATCAGATACATCATTTGGGCCGCCTCAGGCGTGCCGCCCATGGGAGCGCCGGTCTTCATGTCCACCGTAACCATGAACTGCCCGTAGATCTGCGGCGAACCTGGACGGAGGAGCTGTGTGAACGCGACGCCAGCCAGCGCTTCCGCATTGACCTGCGCGACCGCACCTACGGCAGAGGCCGAAGTCGAGGCGCCGCAGAGGGCGAACGGCGCCAGGATCAGCGGCTGGTTGTGACGCGCATAGACCTTCATCGCGTCCAGCATGGTGGCGTCCCATACCAGTGGCGAGTTGCAATTGGTGATCGCCACCAACACAGGGTTGTCACGGACGTAGTCCTCGCCGAAAACGATGCCTGCCATCGCCATCGTGTCTTCGGCTCGATCCCTGGACGTCACGATGCCCATGAACGGCTTGTCGGAATGCTTCAGCGCCGAATGAATGATGTGGAGGTGACGCTTCGGCACCGCAATTTCCATCGGCTCGCAGATGATCGAGCTCGACGAGTGCAGCGCTGGCGCCATGTAAGCGAGCTTATGAAAATTCTGAAGGTCGGCGAGCGTGCCATAGCGCCTGTTGTTGTCGAGGTCGCGCACGTAAGGCGCGCCATACATCGGCACGAAGATGGAATTCTTACCGCCGACGCGGACCGAGCGCTCAGGGTTGCGCGCATTGAGCGTGAACTCCGGCGGGACTTTCGAGACGAGTTCCATCAAGAGCGCGCGGTCAATGCGGACGCGCGTCTCAGAGACATCGGCTCCGGCGGCCATCCACAGTGCTATGGCCTCGTCGTCACGGAACTCGCAGCCAACCTCTTCGAGGATGGCGAGCGACTCCTGGTGGATAAGCTCGACAGCCTCGTTCGGGACCATTTGGTATGCGGGTATGTTGCGAACGAGCGTCGGAAACGACGCCATGGGAGTTCCCCGCAGCGCCTTGCGGCCTAGGCGGCCGCCACCTCGGCGGCTGGCGTGTTCGGTGACTTCGGCGGCCGGTGCGTTCATGGCAACTCTATCCTCCCAATGATGACCAGCGTAGCGAGAGAAAATATGGCTGTGACGCTGGAAAATCCTGATCTCTTGTATAAGCTCAGCTTATGCGAAGCTTGCGCCATCTGCTGCCGTCGGCCGGCAGCCTGATTGTTTTCGAGGCCGCCGGGCGGTTGTCGAGCTTTACCGCCGCCGGGCGAGAGCTCGGCATGACGCAGGCTGCCGTGTCCTATGCGATCCGCGGCCTCGAAGAGCAGCTGGGCGCGAAACTGTTCCAGCGCCGCCATCGGCAGGTCAGCCTTACCGAAGCCGGCGACCACTTCCACGCCGACGTCTCGCTCGGCCTGTCGCACATCCGCAGGTCAGCGGAGGACCTGCGCCAGCAGGCGACCGGCGGCCATGTGACGCTCGCCGCGTCGACGGCCTTCGCCTCGTTCTGGATGATGCCGCGCCTGCAGCAGTTTCGCGACGAACTGCCGGGCATCGACCTGCGCATCCAGACCGCCGACCGTGATCTCGACATCATCGCCGAAGACATCCCGCTCGGCGTTCGCGGCGGCGAACCGAGGGAATGGCCGGACTATCATTCGCTGCCGTTGGCCGATGAGGAAATATTCCCAGTTGCGGGCGCGAGCTATGTGGCGCGATTCGGGCTGCCGGAAACGGTCGAGGATCTCCCTTCACACCGGCTGATCCATCTCGAAGAGCCGTTTCGCGATGCCGCGAGCTGGGACGAGTGGTTCCAGTCGGCCGGGGTCAACATCACCGATGCCGGGCGCGGCTTGCGCATCAACGATTATGCGCTGGTGATCCAGGCGGTTATGGAAGGCCAAGGCATTGCGCTCGGCTGGGGTCACCTCGCCGAGCGGCTGCTGGCGTCGGGACTGCTGGTGCGTGCGACCGGCCACACGATGACGACCGGCAAGGGATTTCATATCATCTGGTCGAGAAACCGCGAGCTCAGCGACAACGCCCGCAAGGTTCGGGACTGGCTGGCCGCGCAAGCGCGAGGCTCCCATTAATGCTCGTCAGATCGTCACGACGATCGTGCCGAATTGCTCGTTCGACTCGAGAAAGCGATGCGCCTCGACGATCTGCTCGAATGGAAAGGTTTTGGCGATCACCGGCCGAAGCGACCCCGACATCAACCCGTCAAGGATGAACGTCTTGGCGGCCTCCAACCGCGCCGGATCGCCAGTGATTTCGTGGACGAGATAGCCGCGCAGCGTCAGCGTCTTGGCCAGCACGGCGAATAGCGGGAACGGCGTTGGCTCGGGGCTCAAGCCGCCATATTCGATGAGAATGCCACCCCGTGCCATCGCCCCCGTCAGAGGCGCTAATATCGGGCCGCCGACTGCGTCGAACACCACTCGGATGTCCTCCGCGCCGGCGATGTCCTTCAGCCGGGCTTCCAGATCTTCGTCCGCTAAAGAAATAACATGGGCGGCGCCGAACTCGAGCAAGGCCTCTCTCTTGGCAGATGTCCGCGTAGCCGCGATCGGGGTCGCGCCAACCATGTTGGCAATCTGGATCGCGGCGAGTCCGACACTGCTTGATGCCGCGGTAATGACGACAAAATCGTCCCTGCTGAGTTTGGCAATGTCGATCAGTGCGCCATAGGCGGTGAGATACTGCGTCCAGACGGCTGCCGCCTCTTCCCAGCTGAGCGATGGCGGGTGCTTGACCACGAGATTGGCGGGATATGTGGCAATCTCACCATAGGCGGGCCAGCGGGCCATGGATAGTGGCGGCACGACACTGACGGCCTCACCTGGCGCAAAACCGCCCACGCCTTCGCCGACCGCTTCGACGACACCGGCTGCCTCAAGGCCAAGACCGGAAGGCAATGGCGGCGTCTGGATATAGGTGCCCCACCGCATCAGCGCCTCGGCCCGGTTGAGCCCCAACGCCTTGACCCGGATCTGAATCTCGCCCCGACTAGGCTTGGGAATATCGACATTCTCGATGCGCAGAACCTCGGGACCACCATGCTGATGAAAACGAACAACGCGTGCCATCCGGCCATAACTCCAAAATATTTGAACCGAATACGCTATGCCAACAGCCGCCTGGCAGATAAATAGCTGCTTGGGCAAGACAGTAGAAACTGAGAGTTTTGAATATGGATCGCCTTACCAGCATGGCCGTGTTCGTCAAAGCCGTTGATCTGGGCTCGTTCGCGGCGGCTGCTGCCGCTCTCGATCTGTCCGGACCGATGATCGGCAAGCATGTCCGGTTGCTTGAAGAGCGTCTGGGTGTGCGCCTCATCAACCGGACCACTCGCCGCCAGAGCCTGACAGACTTCGGGCGGGCTTATTATGAGCGCTGCCGGCTGGTGCTCGCTGAAGCCGAGGCTGCAGATGCACTCGCGGCCGATCAACTTTCCGAACCACGCGGAAAGCTGCGCGTCATCATGCCTGTGCATTTCGGCCGGCGCTGCGTAGCCCCAATCCTGCTGGAGCTTGCGCAGCGATATCCTGCTCTGGAACTCGACCTGTCGTTCAGCGATCCCATCGCCGATCTTGCAGAGGATGGCTGCGATCTTGCCATCCGGACCGGCATTCTGGAGGACCAGGCCGGCGTGATCGCGCGGCGCATCGCGCGCCAGCGCATGGTCGTCTGCGCGTCGCCATTCTATCTCGAGATGCACGGGTGGCCACGGCAGCTAGAGGATCTCGGCAGCCACCAGGCCATCATCTACCGCCGTTCGGGCCGTGTCGTTCAACCTTGGCTGTTTCCGCGCGATGATCAGGCCGCGGTGGAGGTCATGCCGGTCAGCCGCTTGCGGCTCGACGACCTCGCTGCGATCGCCGATGCCGCGGCCGAGGGCATGGGGCTTGCCTGGCTGCCATACTGGCTGGTCCGTGAACACATTCAGACCGGCGCACTTCTCGTGCTGCTGCCGAAACAGCCGGGATTTCTTTACGACGCCTATGCGCTATGGCTGCAGACGCCTCACTTGCCGCTGAAGGTTCGTCTGGCCGTCGATGCGCTGGCGGCAGCACTGCCCAGGGTGATGACGTGAAATGCAGGAGTGCGGTGGGCGGCGCGGATACCTCTATTCTGCCTCTCCCGCATGGGCGGCGAATCCGCGTATAGTGCCTTCATGCCCATCCGCCAGCTTTCCGAAACGATGATCAACCAGATCGCCGCCGGCGAAGTCATCGAGCGTCCGGCAAGCGTGGTCAAGGAACTGGTCGAGAACGCACTCGATGCCGGCGCTGCCCGGGTCGAGATCGTCACCGCCGGAGGCGGGCTCAACCTGATCCGCGTCACCGACGACGGCTGCGGCATCCCGGAGAATGAACTGGCGCTGGCGATCGCACGCCATTGCACCTCGAAGCTCGCCGACAACATTCACGACATCCGCTCGCTCGGCTTTCGCGGCGAAGCGCTGCCGTCGATCGGCTCGGTGGCGCGGCTGTCGATCCGCTCGCGCACGGCCAACGGCGACAGCGCCGCCGAGATCGGCATCGAGGGCGGGCGCGTGTCCGCCGTCAGGCCGGCGGCCGCCAATCGCGGCACCACGATCGAGGTGCGCGACCTGTTCTTCGCCACGCCGGCGCGGCTCAAATTCATGAAGGGCGAGCGCGCCGAAAGCTCGGCGACCAGCGATGTGATCAAGCGCATCGCCATCGCTTTCCCCGCCGTGCGCTTCACGCTGACCGGTTCCGACCGCTCGACGCTGGAACTGCCGGCGACCGACGACAGCCCGGAAGGCCGGCTGCGCCGCGTCACGCAAGTGATGGGCGCCGACTTTCCGGAGAATGCCATTGCCATCGACGCCGTGCGGGACGGCGTGCATCTCGCCGGTCACGTCTCGATCCCGTCGTTCAGCCGCGCCAATGCGCTGCAGCAGTACGCCTATGTCAATGGCCGGCCGGTCCGCGACAAGCTGATCGCCGGCGCTATTCGCGGCGCCTTCGCCGACGTGCTGCCGCGCGACCGCCATGCAGTGACGGTGCTGTTCCTGACGCTCGATCCGGCCATCGTCGACGTCAATGTCCATCCGGCCAAGGCCGATGTCCGCTTCCGCGATCCGGGGCTGGTGCGCGGGCTGATCGTCGGCGCCATCCGCGAGGCGCTGGCCAATGCCGGCATCCGTGCCGCCACCACCGGGGCGGCCGGCATGATGGCGGCGTTCCGGCCGGGCGCGGCGTCCTATGCCCATGCCGGTCCGGCAAACGGCCATCGCAGCTACGAAGCGGCCTACCGGGCCTCCCGCTTCGCCGGTTTCGACGCCTCCCGCTCGCCGCAACGACCGCTGGACATGGGGCTTGAAGACACGGAATTCAGAAATGGTGGCTTCGGCGAAAACGATCAGGCGGCGTTCGACGCCGGACCGCTTCACAGCGCCGACGCGCGTGCCGGGCAAGCCGAAGCGGCGGAGACGCTGCTTGGCATGGCGCTGGGCGCCGCACGCGCGCAGGTGCACGAGAACTACATCGTCGCGCAGACCAAGGATTCGCTTGTCATCGTCGACCAGCATGCAGCGCATGAGCGGCTGGTCTACGAGGCGCTGAAGAACGCGCTGCATGCGCGCGCCGTGCCGTCGCAGATGCTGCTTTTGCCCGAGGTCGTCGACCTGCCGGAAGAGGATGCCGAGCGGCTTGCCATGCATTCCAAAACGCTGGCCCGCTTTGGCCTCGCCGTCGAGCGCTTCGGCCCGGGTGCGGTCGCGGTACGCGAGACGCCGTCGATGCTCGGCGAAACCAATGTCCAGCAGCTGGTGCGCGACCTTGCCGACGAGATCGCCGACAACGACACGGTCGACACGCTGAAGGAGCGGCTGGACAAAATAGCCGCGACCATGGCCTGCCACGGCTCGGTAAGGTCCGGCCGCCTGCTCAAGGCCGAGGAGATGAACGCGCTGCTGCGCCAGATGGAGGCGACGCCGGGGTCCGGCACCTGCAACCATGGACGGCCGACCTACATCGAGCTGAAGCTTGCCGACATTGAGAGACTTTTTGGAAGGCGGTAGGGAACTCGCAGGGCGCAGACCCCCGCCCGGACCTTCGGTCCTACCTCCCCACAAGGGGAGGTAGGGAGCTTAGCCGTGGACGCTTCGCGAAGAGCTTACTCTCCCCTTGTGGGGAGGGTCGCTGCGAAGCAGCGGGGTGGGTCCGAAAAGAGCCGCTGTACAGCGGCTCTTTTCGAGTCAAGAGACAGCCCCAACCATCAGATTCACCTCTTCAAATTCACCACGATCACGCCTCCCAGCGCCAGTGCACCACCGAGAATACCGAGCAGCGTCGGTACCTCGCCCAGCCAGAAGAAGCCGATCAGCGTCGCTACCGGCGAAACCAGATAGAGGAAGTTCGAGGCACGGGCTGCAGGCAGACGGGAAAGTGCTGTTGCCCAGGCGGCGTAGGCGATGAGGCTGGGCACGATGCCGAGAAAGATCACGGCGCCGAGGCCGGCGCTATCGGCAACCGCCGCCTGCTTCAGGCTGCTCGGCAGGAAAGGCAGCAGGCAGAGCGCGCCGAGCACCATGTTCGAGGCCGAAATGGTCAGTGGATGATGACGGGCAAATAGCGGCTTTTGCACGATGGTGTTGACGGCCGAGCACAGCGCCGAGCCGAGGATGAGCAGCGCGCCAGTGTTGAAATGCAAGCCTTGCCCCTCGCCCATGGCGATGATGCCGATGCCTGCGAACGAAATCGTGGTGCCGGCCCAGGCCAGGCCTGAGAAGCGTTCGCCGAGCAGCACCATCGCCATGATCGCGGTAAAGATCGGGCTGACATTGATGATGAAGCCGGCAGCACCGGCCGAGACGGTCAGCTCGCCGAAATTGAGCATTGCCGTGTACAACGCAACGAAGACGGCGCCGCCGAAGGCAAAGCGCCACAATTCATCGAGCCGGGGCAGCGCCGGCTGTTTGACGGCGAGGAAGATCGCCGCCGGCACCGCCGCGATGGCGAAGCGCAGCGCGCCAAGTTCCAGCGGCCCGAAAGCCACGAGGCCGGCGCGGATCGCCGGAAAGGCTGAGGCCCAGCCGACCACTGTCAGTGCCACAGCAATAACTGCTGTGGTGTCCACCCGCTGTGTCGAATTCAACGTGCCGGTACAGGCGTTCATCTCGTATCCTCGGGCCTTTATTGTCCTGAGGACACAAAACGCCTTTCCTGACCGGTTGACAAACGACCAAATCGAGGATCACCTGTGACTATGGATCACAGCTCGGATGCGATGTTGCCGCTTGAAACCCTGCGCGCCTTCGACGCCGCGGCGCGGACGGGCAGCTTTTCGGCCGCTGCCGAAAAACTCAATCTCACTCACGGCGCCGTCAGCCGGCAGATCGCCAAGCTCGAGGACTGGCTCGGGCTGAAAGTGTTCGATCGCGGCGCGCGCGGCGTTTCGCTCACGATCGAAGGCAACCGGCTGCATCTGCGCACCACTGAGGCCTTTGCGCTGATATCCAGCAATTCGGACCGTTGGATCGAGCCGCGCGGCACCGCCGTGGTGCGGCTGACCTCTATCCCCTCGGTCAGCGGGTTGTGGCTGATGCCGCGCATGGCGGCGCTGGAAAACAATCCATCCAAGCTGCGCATCGTGCTCGACGTCGATATCCGTCAGGCGGATCTTGCCGACGAGGGCATCGATCTGTCGATCCGCTGCGGCCGCGGCCGCATTCCCAGCCGCGTCTCGGTACAGCTGTTCGAGGAACATGTGTTTCCGGTCGCCTCGCCGGACCTCGCTAGGGAGATCGGCCGTGGCGACCCAGCCCGGCTGCTCAAATTTCCGTTGATCAATGATTCGGACGCTTCGGCCTGGCGCGCCTGGTTTGCCGCCCAGGACATGGACTATCGCCCGCGTCCACAGGACCGCCGCTTCGAGGACTACAATCTGGTGCTCGATGCTGCCGCCCACGGCCTCGGTATTGCGCTGGCGCGGCCGCCAATGATCGAGCATCAACTGAAGTCAGGCCGCATCGTCGCTGTGGACGACCGCATCGTTCTCAGCCCGATATCCTACTGGCTAGACCGGCCTATAGGGCGACCGCGCGCCGCCGCCGCCGAGCTTGCCCGGCGCATTGCGGCCCAGGCCGGGCTGGCGCCGGAAAAGATCGAGGATTTCATTGTAGCCGAGCAGTAGGATGCCGGACATCCACTTAGCCGGCTTGCTCGGCTGGTTGTCGTCTGAAACAGAGCCGACCAAACCCAATCTTGTCTCGCTCCAAGCTTGACCTTGCCGGCATTTTGTGGCGATGACATCCTCATGAACCTTGGCTCCCTGTCATGATGAACCGCTTCGAAGGCCCCGGCGGCAAGGAAGCCCGTATCCGCTACCTAGACGGCGACTTCCAGGTGACCAGCCCCGGCGCCTTCGTGCGCTGCGCGGTCACCGGCGAAAGCATCCCGCTCGATGAGCTCAAATATTGGAGCGTCGCCAGGCAGGAGCCCTATGCGAGTGCCGCGGCCTCGCTGCGCCGCGAGATCGAGGCAAATCCCGAAATGCGCAGCCGGCGCTAAACCAGCTTCCGGATCGGCTGCAAGTCAGCCCTGAAGCTTTCGCTGCCGCCAGGCATCCAGCGTCTCGTCGATGATGCGTTCAGGCACGTGGTCGGGATCGAACACGGTGTCGATCTCCAGCACATCGAGCTGTCCGAGGAAATCGGCGGACGCGGCATCATGGCGCAGCCGGGCGGCGTCCTTGGCGGTGGTGATGAGGCCAAGTCCGGCACCTCGCGCTGTCGTTGCCAGTTCGGCAAGCTCGTCCTCGCCATAGAAATGATGGTCCGGAAACGACCGGGTCAGCGCAATCTCGCCGCCGGCCTCACGGACCGTGTCGAAGAATTTGTCGGGATGGCCGATGCCGGCAAAGGCGAGAAATCGCTTGCCGGCCAACCCCGCCTTGCTGCTTGGCCGTGTACGCGCCTCGAAGATCGGCCGGCCGGCACGCGCCGCCTGGCGGACGACCGCATCGGCAGCAAGGCCCTCGCCCATCTTCAGCAGCCCGCTGGTGAAAACCAGTTGGTCGACGATATCAGCCCTGAGCGGACCGCCAGGAATGACGTGGCCGTTGCCGACGCCGTAGCGTGCATCGACGACGACCAGCGCATAGTCGATATGGATGCGCGCGCTCTGGAAACCGTCATCCATGATCAGGAAATCGCAGCCATGCTTTTCCAGCAGAAGGCGCGCGCCGGCGGCACGGTTCGGCGTCACTGCGACCGGCGCGTGCTCGGCCAAAAGCAGCGGCTCGTCGCCGACATGCTTGGCGGCGTCATGATGCGGATCGACGACATGCGGCTGCGCGAAGGAGCCGCCATGGCCGCGCGACAGGAAACCGGGATTGAGCTGCATGCGCCTGGCCTGCCGGGCCAGGGCGATCGCCACCGGCGTCTTGCCGGTGCCGCCGACGGTGAAGTTGCCGACGCACAGCACCGGCGCCTCGACCTTTTCGCGCGCTGCTGAGCGCATGCGGCGGCCGGCAATGAGCGCATAGATCGCGGACAGCGGCGCCAGCGCCAGCGCCCGCCAGTCCGGTTCTTCCCACCAGAAGGGGGGCGCTTCGCTGGCCATTTTAGCGGCCGTTGGCGCCCTTGAGGCGCGACTTGACGACCAACGGCTGAATGTAGGGTTCGAGCGACTTCAACGTGAGCGCCAGCGCGCCGCGCATCTCGTCGACGGTCGCCGCGCCGGCCGCCATCATTTCATGGCGAGCCACCTCGTTGCTCAACAGGAAATTGACGGCGCCGGCCAGCATGTCGCGGTCGCGCACCAGCTTGGCGCCGCCGCTGTCGAGCAGGCGCTGATAAGTTTCGCGAAAATTCTGGACATTGCGGCCGGCCAGCACCGCCGTGTCGAGCATGGCCGGCTCCAGCGGGTTCTGGCCGCCCTCCGAGGTGAGCGAACGACCAACGAAGGCGATCTCTGTCAGCCGGAGATAAAGCCCCATCTCGCCCATCGTGTCGCCGAGCAGAATGTCCGTATCGGCGATGATCCGGTCGCCCTTGCTGCGCCGAGCGACTTTCAGGCCCATGCCGGAAATCTGCGTGGCAAGCGATTCGGCGCGATCGGGATGGCGCGGCACGACGATCGTCAAAAGACCGTGGTGACGCTTGTGCAGCATCGCGTGAACCTCGGCAGCGACCACCTCCTCGCCGTCATGGGTCGAGATCGCCGCCCAGGTCGGTCGGGCGCCGATCTGGCGCTTCAGTGTGTACAGCGCCCTTTCATCGGCCGGCGGCGGCGTGGTGTCGACCTTGAGATTGCCGGATACGGTGACCGGCCGGGCGCCGAGCGAGAGGAAGCGCTCGCCGTCGACATCCGACTGGGCAACAACATGGGCGAGATTCTCGAACAGCGCCTCGGCGATGTTGGCGCGTTTCTTCCAGGATATGAACGAACGGTCCGACAGCCTGCCATTGACCAGCACCTGCGGCACACGGCGCGCGCCGAGCTCCAGGATGGTCATCGGCCAGATCTCCGATTCGGCGATGATCGCCAGATCCGGCCGCCAATGGTCGAGGAAGCGGCTGACCGCCGGCTTGAGGTCGAGCGGCACATATTGGTGGATGATGCGATCGCCGAGCCGTTCGTCGGCAACCTGAGCGGAGGTGACAGTCCCCGTCGTCAGCACGATGTTGACGCCGTAGTCGAGGATGCTCTCGACCAGCGGCACGACGGCGATTGTCTCGCCGACGCTCGCCGCGTGGATCCAGATCACCGGTCCCTCGGGGCGCTCGCGCCCGGCGATGCCATAGCGTTCGCGCCGGCGAATTCGGTCCTCCTTGCCCCTGGAGGTGCGCCAGGCGACATAGGGTCCGATCAGCGGGTAAGCGACTGCGCCTGCGAAACGATACGCCGTCAGGAAGGTGCGCGCCCAGCGCTCGCTCATTTTGAGCCATCCACGAGGCGATAGGCCTCGGCGGTCGCGGCGTTGAGCGCGGCCGTGACCTCCTGGCGCTTGCGTTCCATTTCGGCCTCATCCGCATTGGCCGGAACGAAAACCGGCGCTCCGACGACAATCGAGGAGCGGCCGAACGGCAGGTTGATCGTGGTCTTGTCCCAGCTGCGCTCCAGCACCTTGCGGCGGCTGGTGGCGATGGCGGCGGGCAGGATCGGTCGGCCCGAAAGCCGCGCCAGGAGAACGATGCCAAGCCCCGCATCGCGCGGCGTGCCATGCGGAATATCAGCGATCATGGCGACGTTCTTGCCGGTGGCGAGTGACTTTTTCAGGGCGATCAGCGCTGTGGCGCCGCCCTTGTCGCGACGCTTCGAGCTTTCGCGTCCGCCCGAGCCGCGCACCGCCTCGATGCCGAATTTCTCGATCATCAGTGCGTTGAGCTCGGCATCGGCACTACGCGACACCATGGCGACCAGCGGCCGTCCTTTGGGATAGTAGGCCGGAGTCAGAAGATGCTGGCCGTGCCATAGCGCGATGATGATGGGTTCGAACTGCGAGTAGGCGCCGCCCGACATCTGCGCCGACCCGTCGACGACACGGTTGGTCAGGCGGATGATGCGAACGAACTGCGCAAACAGGCTGGCGATGGCGTTCTTGACGAATCGCGATTGCGCCAGCGGTTCGCGTATTTTGCGCCAGAATGTCTTCGAGGTGCCACCGCGGCGCCCCCTTACCCCGGACCTCGTGGGCGGCCCTTTCACGGCTTCATGATCCATCAATGTCAACCGGCGGCCTTGTTGTCGGGGTCGAGCAACCGGTGCAGGTGAACGACGAAATAACGCATGTGGGCGTTGTCCACGCTGGCTTGGGCCTTGGCTTTCCACGCCGTTTGCGCGGACTGATAATCCGGATAGATGCCGACGATGTCGAGCGCGTCGAGATCACGGAATTCTGTCCCGCCCAGCGTCTTCAGTTCGCCGCCGAACACCAGGTGCAAAAGCTGCTTCTTTCCGTCTTCCGCGGTCATGTCGGTCCTTCACATATCGTGAGTTTGTGACAGGTCTAGACCAAAGCCGCCGACTTTGGAACCATTGATGATATGTTCAACCGTCCAGTCCTGCGATGATGCCGGAGAGCACGGCGAGCAGTTCGCCGCTGCCGGCAACCAGCGCGCCGTGGTGGATCACTTCGCCGGCGTAGCGCGGTGCACGGCCATTCTGGTCGAGCAATGCGCCGCCGGCCTCGCGCAGGATGAGATCCGCCGCGGCGATGTCCCAGTCATGGGCGTTGGGTTTGACGAAGGTCGCGTCGAGCCTGCCATTGGCGACCATCGCCAGCCGGTATGCGAGCGAGGGAATATAGGGCACGCGGCTCAGCCGGCCCTGCCATTCCGCCGGCATCAGCCCTATCAATGGCTTCGGCCCGCCGATTTCGACCATTGCTGCTGGGCGGCGCACGGCAATGCGACGGCCATTCAGGAACGCCCCCTCACCGGGCAGCGCCCAATAGGTCTCCTCGGTGGCGGGACATTCGAGAACGCCGGCAAGGGTGCGGCCGTCCTCGACCACCGCGACGCTGACGCACCAGGAGCGAAGGCCTTCGAGGAAGCCGCGCGTGCCATCGATCGGATCGACGACGAAGGTGCGGCGGGCGGCAAGCCTTGCCGGATCGTCGGCCGTCTCCTCCGACAGCCAGCCATAGTCCGGCCGCGCTGCAAGCAAGGTTTCGCGAAGATAGGCGTCGGCGGCGTGATCGGCCTCGCTCACCGGCGAGGTGCCGCCCTTCATCCACACCTGCGGATTGTTGCCGAAATAGCGCATGGCGATGGCGCCCGCCTCGCGGGCGGCGTCGCGCAGCAGTGGCAGATCCTCGCGAGCCCCGGCGGAGGTGACCTGGTCAAGCTCCGGCAAGGGTCATGCCTTCGATCAGAAGCGTTGGTGCGGCGGTGCCGAAATTGCGATCGAGATCGCTCGCCGGAACCATGTTGAGGAACATGGACTTCAGGTTCGAGGCGATGGTCACTTCCGCAACCGGATAGGCGAGCTCGCCATTCTCGATCCAGAAGCCGGAAGCGCCGCGACTGTACTCGCCAGTCACCATGTCGACGCCCTGGCCGAACACTTCGGTGACGTAAAAGCCTGATTTGAGCGACTTGATGAGGTCTTCGGGCGTCCGCTCGCCCGGCTCGATAGCGAGGTTGGTTGATGACGGCGAGACGGAGGAGCCGTTGCGCGAACCGCGCCCGTTGGTCGTCAGCCCCAATTCCCGCGCGGCCGAGGTTGAGAGGAACCAGTGGTTCAAAACGCCCTTCTCAACCATGAGCAGCTTTTCGCCTTCGATGCCTTCACCGTCGAACGGACGCGACGCCTGGCCGCGGAGCCGGAGCGGCTCGTCGGTGACGGTGATCGCGGCCGCCGCCACCTGCTTGCCCATCATGGCGCGCAGAAAGCTGGTCTTGCGCGCGACGGACGCGCCGTTGATGGCGCCGGCGAGATGACCGGCAATGCCGCGGGCGACGCGCGGGTCGAACACCACATCGACCGGCCCGGTCGCCGCCTTGCGCGCGCCGATGCGCCGCGCGGCGCGTTCGCCGGCCTTACGGCCGATGTCCTCGGGCGCGTCCAGGTCGGAGAAATGCTGGCGCGAGGAGAATTCATAGTCGCGTTCCATGCCGGTGCCCTCGCCGGCGATCACGCTGGTCGAGCGCGAAAAGCGCGACGCGAGGTAGTGGCCGACAAAGCCGTGCGAGGTGGCGAGCACCAGCCCGCCAAGCCCGGCGCTGGCGCCGCTGCCGGCCGAATTGGTAACGCCCTTGACGGCAAGGGCCGCCGCTTCCGCGGCCAGCGCCGCTTCCTTCAACTGGTCGGCCGAGACTTCCGTCGGATCGAACAGATCGAGGTCGCGCGGCTTCCTGACCAGCAAGGCCGGATCGGCGAGGCCCTGATAGGGATCTTCCGGCGAGACTTTCGCCATCGCCACGGCGCGCTCGGCTAGCGCTTTCGGGTCGGAGGCAGCGGTTGCCGAGACGCTCGCCACGCGCTTGCCGACGAAGACGCGTAGCGAAACATCCTCGCTCTCGGACGCCTCGGTGCCCTCGACCTTGCCAAGCCGCACCGACACGCCGGTCGAACGGCCGCGCACCGCAACCGCGTCGGCGGTGTCGGCGCCGGCCCGTTTGGCAGCCTCGACCAGGGCCGCGACGCGGTCGGTCAATTTCGCTGAGTCCAGCGTATCGGTCATGTGCATAGTCCTGTTTTCCCGCCGGGCGGCCGCTCCGCACCATCTATTGTTCCGTTGTGGCTTGTGCAATGGCAGAAGTGGCAAGCAGGATAGATCGGCCAGCAGACACTCGGCTTTAAGCGGCATGATCGGAGCGGGTCCTCAAAGGCTGCTTCGCATCGATTTCGGACTGGCCGATGGCCCTTTGACGCCGTGCTCCGACCACATGCGGACGTGCGATTGCGGTAACGCCGTTGTCCTTTCCACTCATGATCGGCACCTGCCCGAAACCGCTAAATTTAGCGATTTCTTGTGTGTCCTTGGAACTTTGTAGCTTGCGTTCCATTTTCAATCGCATGCGAGACTCTGTGATCCAAAGCATCAGGACTGCGGTGAACGTGTCGCCGCCGCGGTACTCGCTGGTCCTCCCCATATACAATGAAGAACAGGTGCTGCCTCGACTGATCGAGCGGATCAGTTCGCTGATCTGCCGGTTGGACGGCGAGGCTGAGGCGATCTTCGTCGATGACGGAAGCCTCGATGGGAGCGTCGAATACCTTCGGAACGTCGTCGCCGTCGAGCCGCGCTTCCGGTTGATCGAGCTTTCCCGCAATTTCGGCCACCAGGTCGCGATCACGGCAGGCATGGACGTGGCTGCGGGTGATGCCGTCATCGTCATGGATGCCGACCTGCAAGACCCGCCGGAGGTGGTTCTCGATCTGGTGGCGAAGTGGAAGGAAGGCTTCGAGATCGTCTATGCCCGCCGTGTCAAGCGTGAGGGCGAATCCTGGTTCAAGCGCTTGACGGCGAGTCTCTTCTACCGCCTGCTGGAGAAGATGACGTCGGTCGACATCCCGCGCGACGTCGGCGATTTTCGCCTGGTCGGGCGCAAGGCTCTGGAAACCTTCAAGCAAATGCCCGAACATGATCGTTTCGTCAGGGGCATGTTCGCCTGGATGGGTTTCAAGCAGACGGCGGTGCCTTTCGAACGCCCCGCGCGGACCCTTGGCCAGACCAAATACCCATTCTGGAAGATGATGCACCTTGCCGTTCACGGCATCGTCAGCTTCTCCGAGAAGCCACTGCGCATGGCGCTGTGGGGCGGATTGGCCATCTCCGCGCTTGCGATGGTGTTCGGTATCTTCGCCATCTTCGCCTGGATTTTTGAAACCGGCATCATTGCCGGCTGGACATCCACTGTGGTGATCGTGTCGCTCCTTTGCGGCATCAATCTTTTCATGACCGGCGTGGTCGGGCTCTATGTCGGCGGTATCCACGCCGAGGTCAAACGCCGTCCGCTTTACGTGGTCGATCGGGTCGCCGGCTTCAACACGGTAGTGCGTGCTGCCACCCCGGGTGATAGCCGTCGATCGTTTCGGAAACCCAGAAACGGAGCCTCGGCCGATGGCCGAACTCTTCGACAGCTATAAATCAAATTATGGCGAGGCGGTCGCAGGATCCATCCGGTTTTCCGGCCTCAAGCACGACTTCTTTCTGATCGCCAAGGCCGACCTGCTGCGGCGTCTCGTGGTCGAGCGAAGGCTTCGGCAGGGTGGTGCCGGTGTGCGGGCGCTGGATGTCGGCTGCGGCGTCGGGTCGCTCCACCCTTATCTCGAAGGCGCCTTCGAGCGCCTGGATGGCTGCGACGTCTCGGAGGAATCGATCCTGCGAGCCGGCCAGGTCAATCCAGGTGTGACCTACCGCGCCTGTACCACGCCGAGCCTGCCTTACGAGGACGGCGCGTTCGATCTGGCTTTCGCCAGTTGCGTCGTCCATCATGTTCCGCCCGTCTCCTGGCTCGATTTCTTCCGGGAGATGCGGCGCGTGGTGCGGCCGGGCGGCGTCGCCTGCATCATCGAACACAATCCCTATAACCTGCTGACGCGTCTTGCGGTGTCGCGGTGTCCATTCGACCAGGACGCGGTCCTGCTCAACGCGGCCAAAGCAAGGTCCCTCTTTCAGGAGACGGGCTTCAGCGATATCCGATCCGAGCATTTCCTGCTGCTGCCCTCGGCCAGGCCCTTCGCCCGAAGACTCGAACGCGTGCTCGCGCCCATGCCGCTTGGAGCCCAGTACGCGTGCAGTGCGTATGTCTGAGGGCCGTTCGACCGCCCGCATCGGGCTGAAGCTGCTGGCGCGCTTCGGGTTGGTCGGCATCGCCGCGACAATCCTGTATGCTGCCTTGGCTATCGGTTTGGTCAAATCGGAATGGATCGGCTTCTCGCCCGTCCAAGCATCGCTTGCAGCTTACGCCGCGGCTGCCGTGTTCTCGTATCTCGCCCATAAGTCAGTAACGTTCATGTCGAGCGGATCGCACCGATCGGAAGCTGCGCGTTTTCTCCTGCTGACGGCGATAGGCTTCGCCGTGGCTTACGCTGCGCCGGCGCTTTTGACCGCGAAACTCGGCCTGCCGCCCATCATTGCCATTCTGGTTACATGCCTGCTTATTCCAGCGGGCAATCTGCTCATGCTGGACCGATGGGTTTTTGCGCAGCGTAGACCCGGCCAGCAAGGCGACCGCTCTACCTAATCCACCTCAATGGCATCCAGCCGGAACGATGCCAGTTTGATGGAGCGCTTATAGATGTTGCTGGCGGCCGGAGTTGGCGGAATGCCGTCGAGATAATCGAAGGCAATTTCGAGTGTATCGGCCTTGCAGAGCGCCGCCGATGGAATGACGAACGAGACCGTTCGGGGTTCTTTGCCAGACAGCGTCACCGCATGCGCCCGAACACCGTTCACCGAGATCACAACCCTCTGCGTGATCTGTGGAGGACGAATGACGGCGGCCATCTGCAGCGTGGCTGTCAGCCCGTTGCGCAGCGGCGGTATCTTCACGCGGAGCCGCGAGGTCTCGCCCAGGGAATGGGTGCCGTCGGCGACGGGTCCCGACCAGCCGCAGACCTTTATGCCGGCTGCCTGCTTGGCGCCGTCGTTCCGGAACGATACCGTCTGACCAAGTGTGTAGCTGCCGACGGCATCGCGATTGAGGCAGGTCGTCGTCCGATCGATGTAATAGGCGCGATAATCGGCATTGACGTTCGGATTGAGAGCAAGCGCAAGGATGACGATCTCGGACCCGGCCAGAACCGCCGCGAGCGCGTAGCCGCCGAGCGAGGCGGCGCGTCTGTAAGGCCCCAGAGTGTCAGACCAAGGCAAGGTAGCCTCCGATCCACGCCACCGTCGTGAAATAACAGGCGCCGAGGAAGAGAACCAAAGCTGCGAGCCAAATGAGCCTCGACGCCGACAACAGGACGACGAGCATCATTGTCAGAGGCGCTAGCCCAATGACGTATCTGACCATCGAGGCCAGATTGGTGATCAGCGGCAGGATGATGCAGAGCGCGCAGAAGAGTGCCGCGCCATATTGCCTGCGAGCCGCCAGAACGGCCGACAGCGCCAATCCGGTGATCGCGGCCAGCGCGCTCCATTGCGGCGCCGTGGGCAGCCATCCGGTGGTCGGAACAGCTGAGAGCCCGTCCCATAGAAAGACCAGCGGATTGCCGGCCACTCGTCCGAAGGCGCGCTGGATGTGCAAGAACGCAAAGCCGTCCCCGACCGTAAGGTAAAGAAACAGGATGTAAGCAAACAAACCGGCAGGCGAGATGAGGACAGCGACCAGCAGATCCGGCCGGCCAAGCACCCAGCGCGGGAAAGACAGCGTCGACCCGCCCTGCTCGCGGTGCTCCCTAAATATTTGAATCACGGTCGCAAATACGACGAAGACCCCGACGAGCCTGGTCGCCGACAGCAGCGCGGATGAAACACCCGCGGCGAGATAGCTGGAGCGCTTGAGCGCCAGAAAAACGCACGAGGTCAGGGGCACGAAAAGAGGTTCGCTCAGGAAGGTCGTGAAGTGAAAGGAGAACGGGCCGCTCAGCAGAAAAGCGCAATACAGCACATAAGCGCGCATGTTCTTGTCCAGCAGCGGCCATGCCACCAGACAGGCGGCGTAGCTGCACGCAATCGATGTGATCGTCGCGATCAGTATCGTAGGGAAAGGGAAAACAGACCGGATTGCCGCCACCAGCATCGGGTAGAGCGGGAAGAAGCCCCAGCGACCGACATTGCTGTGGTCTGGAATGGGAAAGCGCTCGTAACCTTGTTCGCTGATGCCGATATACCAGGCGCAATCCCAGCGGCAGAGCGCACGGGCATAAGCCTCGAAACCTGTTTCCTCCGACACAGAAGCAAATGCTGCATAGCGAATAGCCAGTCCGCTGATCACGAACAGCAACGGCACCGCTGCGACGGTCAGGACCATGGCGCGAGCGCCAGCGCTCGCACGCGCGACATCTTCGAGCGCCAACTCTGCCTCCACCCATTCGAGTGGCTGGCGCCACTCTCCCCTCTAAATTAGCGCCGCCGGGGCAAATTCAAGACATCCCTTTCGTCGGCGGCATCATCTTCGTCCCCGGATCACGAGTCTCTCAGCCAGACGAGCATCTCGCCGGGATCGCGGTTGTCCCAGGCAAAATACGGCACGGCGGTGATTTTTGCTTCCTCCACCGCCGGCGGTTCGGGGCGGTAGAGGCCGTCGTCCCAGCCTTCAAACACCTCTTTCCTGGCAACAGCCGAAAGCGTCACGACGCCGCCCAGAAGGTTCGGCTCCTCGCACGCCTCGATCTGTGCCGTCCGTGGCAAGGCGATGCGGTGCAGCTGGCCGGCATTGTCGGTCTCCTCGACGCAATAGATCAGCGGACCGCGGGCAAGCGCGACGCGGCCGATATCCTGCCGGACCTCCGGATTGGCGTAGAACCGATCGACGGCCATTTCGAGGTCGAGCTCGACCTGGTCACCCTTGCGCCACTCGCGCCGGATCGCGGCATAGCCGTCGTTGGTTACGCTACCCAGATCGACTGCCTCCCCGTTCACCTTGAGCGCGGCCTTGCGGCACCAGGCTGGCAGGCGCAGGTGCAAGGTAAACTCGGTCGGCGCCTCGGGCTCGATCGTGATCGAGACTGCCCCGTCCCACGGATAATTGCTGGCCTGGGTCAGCTCTATTTGCGTCCCCGCGATATCGAAACGAGCCGTGCTGTTTCCATAGAGATGGACGGCGAGTGCATCGTCCGACAGACTGTAGAAATAGCTGCCGATCGAAGCCACCATGCGCGCGATATTGGGCGGACAGCACGGGCAGCGATGCCATTTCCAGCGGTTGTGCTCCCCCCGGCTTTCCAGCGGATTTTCATAGAAGAACAGCGAGCCGTCGAGCGACAGGCCCGAGATCGAGCCGTTGTAGAGAGCTCGCTCCATCATGTCGGCGTAGCGGGCATTCGGACCCATGCCGAGCATGCGGCTTGCCCAGAACACCAATCCGACCGAAGCGCAGGTCTCGGCATAGGCGGTGTCATTGGGCAGGTCGTAGTCGGCGGTAAAACCCTCATTGTGCGAGGACGGTCCAATGCCACCGGTGACGTAGAGGTTCTTGGTCGTGAGATCGTCCCACAGCCGGTCGAGCGCCACCCGCAGCGTGTCGTCGCCATATTCGGTGGCGATATCGGCCATGCCCGAATAGAGATACATCGCCCTGACCGCGTGGCCGACGACCTTGTCCTGATCGCGCACCGGCTTGTGCGACTGGCTGTATTCGTAGGTCTTGAAATGATAGGCTCTCGGGTCGGCGCCGCGGGCACGCGCCTCCTCGTCGAAATAATGCGGCTGTTGGCCTCGCTGGTCGATGAAGTATCTTGCGAGGTCCATGTATTTCTGCTGGCCTGTGACCCGCGCGAGCTTGACGAGCGCCAGCTCGACCTCTTCGTGGCCGCAATAACCCTTCTTCTTGCCGGGCTCGGGACCGAACGTCTCGGCGATATGGTCGACATAGCGGCACATGATGTCGAGCAGCTTGCGCTTTCCCGTCGCCTGGTAATAGGCGACCGCACCTTCGATCAGGTGGCCGGCGCAATAGAGCTCGTGACAGTCGCGCAGGTTGGTCCAGCGCAGGCCGGGCTGGATGCGCTGGTACCAGCTGGAGAGATAACCGTCGGGCTGCTGCAGCTTGCCGTACATGTCGATCACGGCGTCGATCTTCTTCTCCAGCGCGTCATTGCGGCGGCGATACAGCGAATAGGCCGCGGTCTCGATCGTCTTGCCCCAATCGCTGTCCCAGAACATCTGGGTCGTCACCGTAGATCCAGTGAACTCGTTGCCGGCGGTGGCTGCCTCGTCCGGCGAGGGTGAGTGGAACGGAATGACGACGCCCGGCGATGGCCGGTCCGGGTCGATCTGCTCCAGCATGCGCGCCTCGACGCAGCGCTCATAGAGGATATCGGCGGTCCTGGTCGCGACGGCATCGACGCGGTCGCCCCAGAAGCCGCGCACATCGACCTGCGGCACGGGCAGCGGACGGAAGGCGAGTCTTGGCTTGCCCAACTTGCCGGTTTGGCCCGGCGTAGTGCCCTGACTGACGGATTGCGATGCGGTCATCAATTTACTCCGGTTCGATTCGATTGGTCACTTCACGGCCCCTGCCATGAGGCCGCGGATGTAGAAGCGCTGCAGCAACAGGAAGAGCACCAGGCATGGCACCATCATCACGGTGACGCCGGCCTGCACCGCGCCCCAGTCGATGGCGCCGAAGCGGCCGGACTGCAGCGCCGTCATCATGATCGGCAGCGTGAATTTGGACTGGTCCGTCATCAGCACCAGCGCCGCCAGGAATTCGTTCCAGGCGCTGAGGAATGCGAACAGCGCGATGGTGACGATGCCCGGCCAGACCAGCGGCAGCATCACCCTCAGCAGCATGGTGACATTGTTGGCGCCGTCCATGCGGGCGGCTTCCTCGATCTCGCGCGGCACCGCGTCGAAGGCGTTGCGCATCATGAAGATCGAGAACGGCAGCTGCAGCGTGACATAGACGCAGACCAGCCCGGTCAGCGTGTTGTGCAGGCCGATCTTGGTCAGCACCAGGAAGATCGGCGTCAGGATCGACTGGAACGGGATCATGATCGTCGACAGGATGACGACGAAGAGCAGGTTCTTCAGCGGAAAGCGGAAGCGCGAGAAACCGTAGCCGGCCAGCACGCTGACGATCACCGACAGCACCACCGTCATGACAGAGACATAGATGCTGTTTTGCGCCGGCAGCCAGAGGCCATCGCCGAAAGTGTTGAGCGTGGCGTAATTCTCGACCGAAAAACCCGTCGTCGGCCAGGGCGGCAGCGGCGGCTGACGCGACTCCTGCGCCGGCTTGAACGCCGAAAGCACGGTCCAGACGATCGGCGCCAGGAACAGCAATGAGGCGATGATGCCCGTCGAGTGCTCGGCGATCTGCATGCCGATGCGGGTTCTGCGGCTCCTTGCCTGCGCCATCAGTCAACGCCCTCCGGTTGGCGCAGCAGCCGCAGCTGGATCAGGCTGAGCGCGACCAGGATGATCAGCAGGATCATCGACAATGCGGCGCCGTAGCCGAGCTTGAACGACACGAATGACTGGTTGAAAATCCAGTAGACGGCAGTCAGCGTCTGGTTGCGCGGCCCGCCGCGCAGGATGATGTAGAACTGGTCGAAGGCGAGCACCGAGCCGGCAACCGACAGGATCAGCGCCAGCGCCAGGGTGCGGCGCATCAACGGCAGAGTGATGGCGCGAAACCGCGCCAGCGGCCCTGCCCCGTCGATCATCGCCGCCTCCTGCAGATCCGGCGGGATGGATTGCAGGCCGGTCATCAGGATGATCATGGTGAAGCCGGCCACCTTCCAGACGACCATGGCGATGATCGACCAGAAGGCCGGCTGGAACGTTGCCAGCAGATTGACCTTCTTCTCGGTCAGGCCGAGTTCGAAGGCGGCCGGGCTGAACAGGCCGGAATCGACATTGAGAAGCCAAGACCAGAGCAGGCTGGCCGAGGCGAAGCCGATGACCGCCGGCATGAAGAAGGACGTCCGGTAGAAGCCGGTCAGCGGCCGCGGCCTTTCGATGAAAAGCGCCAGCGGAAAGGCGACGGCGAAGATCGCGATCGTCACCACCACCGTGTAGTAGCCGGTGAATTTGAGTGCGTTCCAGAACCTGGTGTCGCGCAGGATCGCCCAGTAATTGTCGAGGCCAATGAAGCTGTGCGCGCCCATCAGCGGCCAGTTGTGCAGCGACATCCACGCCGTCATGCAAAGCGGGATGATGAAGAAGACGACGACAAGGGCGACGGCCGGCGCGACGTAGAGCAGGCCGATCCACTGCCGGCGACCGGCGCCGACCAGTTTGCGGCGACGCGCTGGGGTGGAAATTGCTGCGATGGAGGTCATGCCTGTCCGCTCGCCTTCCCTTCTCCCCTTGTGGGAGAAGGTGGATCGGCGCGCAGCGCCGAGACGGATGAGGGGTGTTGGACGGAGTGCTGTCGGAGCCAAGCTGGAGCACCCCTCATCCGTCGCCTTCGGCGACACCTTCTCCCACAGGGGGAGAAGGGGGAGCCACGCACTGGCGCGGTGATTGCTGCGATTGATCTCATGGCTGCTCTTCCATTAGCGCTACGTCCCCCTCCCCCTTGAGGGAGGGTCCGGCGAAGGCCGGGGGTGGGGTCCTCCGCGAAGCGCGCCGACGCAAAGAGAACGTCGAGCACTGCCGCAACGACCCCACCCGGACCTGCGGTCCGACCTCCCCTCGAGGGGGAGGTAACGGCGCCTACTGTTGCGGCGCCGAGTCGATGATCGACTGCATGGTTTCCTGCGCGTTGGCGATGGCGCCGTCGACGTCTTCGCCGAAGAAGACCTCGTTGACCATCTGGTTCCACGGACCGTTGGCGGAGTTGATCAGGTCGTTGAACACCACCGAATAGGGCGTGCGGCCCTTGGCCATGGCCTCTGCGGCGACCTTGTAGCGCGGGTCGAGCTCCTTCAGCGCCTCATTGGCGATGTCGCCGCGCACCGGAAGGCTGCCATATTTCGCCAGGATGGTCTGGCCTTCGAGCGAATAGGCGAAATCGAGGAACTCCTTCACCACCGCGGTCTTGGTGGTGCCCTTGGTGACGACGAAATTGTCGCCGCCGGCGAACGACGACCAGCCGCCATCCTTGCCAGGCAGGAAGGTGACGCCGTAGTCGATGTCTGGGTATTGCGTGTTCAGCGCGCCGATGGCGAAGGCGCCGGACGGCGAGATACCGATATTGCCGGCGGCAAACGCAGCAAAGAAGTTGGAGCCAGTGTCGGTCTGCGCGCCTGCCGGCACCAGGTCCTTCTTGACCATC
This sequence comes from Mesorhizobium wenxiniae, assembly GCF_002284535.1. Taxonomy (GTDB): domain Bacteria; phylum Pseudomonadota; class Alphaproteobacteria; order Rhizobiales; family Rhizobiaceae; genus Mesorhizobium; species Mesorhizobium wenxiniae. The sequence continues at coordinate 428,426 of NZ_NPKH01000039.1, forward strand.
GAGCGGTAGAGGTCGATGGCGCCGCGCAGCTGCGGGCTGTCGAGCGTCGCCTTCGAGCCGTCCTCGGTGAGGATGTCGCCGCCCGAGGCCCAGATCAGCGGCGTGAAGGTGAAGATGTTGCAGCCGCCGCAATTGCCGGAGAAATAGAATCCCTTGGTGTCGCCGCCAAGCGCGTTGACCTTTTCGGCATAGGCTTCGATCTCGGCCCAGTTGGTCGGGCCCTTTTCAGGGTCGAGACCGGCCTGCTTGAACAGCTTCTTGTTCCAGATCAGCACCGAACTATCGGCGGAGAACGGCAGCCCGTAGATGCGGCCCTTGTAGGTGCCGGTCTTGACATGCGCCGGCGACAGGCTGGCGAAATAAGGCAGGGATTTCGCCCAGTCGGTGATGTCTTCCAACTGGCCGGCGGCAGCGAAGGACGGCGTGTAGATCAGGTCGAGCGACAGCGCATCGGGTGCTGTGCCGCCGGCGGCGGCCGCGCCGTATTTCGGGATGATCTCGGCATTGGGGATGATGTCCAGCTTGATCTGGTTCTCATGCCCCTTGTTGAAGGCCTCGACGATGCGCGGCATGAAGTTCGAGCCGTCGGCGCGAACCCAGATGTTGGCGGTCTCGGCTGCGGCCGGCCCGACTGCTGCCAGCGTGGAAAGAATGCTCGCGGCAAAGGCGAGCCCGGTAATTATGGTCCTCATGTTCTCCTCCTCAGGTTTCTGTTTCCTGTAACCGCGCTCCCAAGCGGGTGGCTATCGGCACGGCTGCCTTTAGTTTCATGCATGTCATTATCCCAAAACCGCTATGCACTTTTGGGCGACATGCATTCGTTCAGCCGTCCGGCAGACGGCCGCATGACTGACGCACCACCAGCCGGCACGGCAGTTTTCGGATACCCGGCTCGGCGGGTTCGCCGCCGACGAGCGAAAGCAAGGTGAGGCCGGCCTCGCGCCCGAGTGCCGCCAGGTTCATGTCGACGGAGGTCAGCGGCGGGCGGGTTGCCTCGGCCACGATCTGCCAGTTGTCGAAACCGATGACGCCGACATCGTCCGGCACGCCAAGGCCGCGCTCGCGCAGCGCGTCGATGACGCCGCGCGCGATCTGGTCGTTGCCGCAAAAGACGGCATCGGGTTTTTCGTCCCCGCTCTTCGACAGCTTACCGTCGAAGAGCTTCTTCACCGCCTCGTGACCCCAGGCCTCCGACCACGATCCGAGCAATGGTTCCATGACCGGCAAGCCTTTTTCGGTCAGCACATCACGATAGGCCTGTGCCCGCGCGTGCACCACCGCAAAACTCGCCGGCCCGGTGACATGGGCGATGCGGCGCCGTCCGAGCCGGCAAAAGTGCTCGACCGCCAGGCGCGCGCCGCCGGCATCATCAGACACGAACGCGATGGCGCCGGGATCGGGCTGGGTGAAAGCATAGATCGTGGGAACGCCGAGATTGGACAGGTCGACCGGCAGATGGCGGTCGATGCGCTTGCCGGTGGCGATGATGCCGTCGACGCGCTTGTCGAGCATGGCATCGACATGGAGCTGGCCGAGGCGCTTGTCGTCCTCCACGTTGCAGAGAAACACCGAGACGCCCTTGTCGACCAGCGCATCCGAAATGCCCGACATGACCGGCAGCGAAAAGCGGCCATAGGTGTCGTTGGTGAGCAGCCCGACGGTGAAGGAGCGCCGCCGCAACAGGCTCTGGGCCAGGCTGTTCGGGCGAAAGCCAAGCCGCTGTGCCGTCTCGCGAATCCGCTCGCGCGTCTCGGCGGTCATCCGCCCCTGCCCGTTCAGCGCCTTTGAGGCCGTGGCGACGCTGACGCCGGCAGAGGCAGCCACCTCGCGCAGGGTGACGGGGGTCTTGGCAGAGACTGGCTGGGCGTTGGAGGCCATGGTGCGTGGCGAATCCCTTGGTTGGGAAAAGGTTTTCTCTTGTTGGCCTGCGAGACGCTGACTGGTGAGGTCAGCGGGTTAGGAGCGCTCTGGGAAAAGGTTTTCTCAGGGGGAGATTAGGGGAAGGTATAGGGGATGGCAAGTGGGATAGATTTGGTTTTGGGCGTGTCAAGATTTCTTGCTAGGGCGCCATTTCAGACGTCAGTGAATGCAGCCACTATGGTCCCGACTCGTGTTTATATCGGACGTTTCCGGTCTGACGCCGCGCGGATCCCTCCCGCCATTGATGCGATCGAGTTCGCAGCCACCTGGCGAAAGAGGAAGGTTCTGATCCGCCCTTTCTTGCTGCTGCGGTAGGAAGACTTCTTGATTCAGCCGCAAGCCCAAATTGCTGGATTTGGCAGCCCAGGAAGGATAGGCTTGGTTTTTGGTTCAAGCGATGGAACAGAGACTAGCCGCAATTCTGGCTGCCGATATGGCGGGCTACAGTCGGCTAATGGAGGCCGACGAATCCGGCACGCTCGCACGCCTTCGGACCCATCGCATAGAACTGGTCGATCCCGCCATCGCGAAGAACAAGGGCCGGATCATCAAGACCACCGGAGACGGCATGCTCGTTGAGTTCCAGAGCGTGACCGATGCCGTGAAATGCGCCGTGGAAATCCAACAGCGCATGAAACGGCGCAATTCGGATGTGCCGCAAGAACGGCGTATCGAATTCAGGATCGGCATAAATCTCGGCGACATCATTTTCGAAGATGAGGACATTTTCGGCGACGGCGTCAATATTGCCTCGCGCATCGAGCAACTCGCCGACGTCGGCGGTATCTGCGTGACCGCAGCGGTGGCGACCCAAATTGCCGACCGTCTCGAAATTGCCATGGAGGACCTGGGCGAGAAGACGTTAAAGAACATCAGCCGCCCGGTTCGCCTCTATCGCATTGGGTTTGACAGTCCTGTCCTGCCGGAAGTCGAGGCAAAGCGATCCATCTCGAAACCTTCGATAGTGGTGCTGCCATTCAACAACATGAGCGGCGACCCCGAGCAAGAATTTTTCGCGGACGGACTGACCGAGGACATCATCACCGAACTGTCCCGCCACCATGAGTTGTTCGTCATTTCGCGCAATTCCAGCTTCGTCTACAAGAACCGCGCCGTGAATGTGCGCGAGGTGGCCGAGAAACTCGACGTCCAATACCTGGTGGAGGGAAGCGTCCGCAAGATCGGCGACAGGGTGCGCGTGACGGTTCAGCTCATCGACACGGCGAATGACGCTCATATTTGGGCAGACAAATATGACCGGAAGCTGGACGACATATTCGCGATTCAGGATGAGGTGACCGCGGCGATCTCAGCCACGCTGCCCGGTCGTGTCGAGGCGGCTCAGCGGGACCAGCTCGCGCGGGCGAAACCTGCAAACATGGCCGCCTATGAATGTGTGCTTGCTGCCAAGGTGCTGCATCACCGAAGCACGATTGCGGATAATGAACGCGCGCAGACCTTGATAGGCAGGGCCGTCGCGCTCGACCCCGATTATGCTCATGCCCATGCCTGGCGGGCCTGCATCCTTGGCCAGGCCTGGGTCCATAACTGGTGTGAAGACAGGAATGGCGTCTGGAACGACATCATGGCAGCGCTGGACAGGGCGCTGGCGCTGGACGACAACGATGCCGATGTCCACCGCATCCTCGCCGCAGTGAACGTGAACAACAATGAGCTGACCACGGCGCGCTACCATCAAGAGCGCGCCCTCGCCCTCAATCCCAATTACGACCTCGTGGTGGTGCAGCAAGGCGAGTTATTGACCTGGCTGGGGAGGCCGGAAGAGGGAATTGAATGGATCCGCAAGGCAATGCAGTTGAACCCGCACCACCCGGAGAGGTTCTGGAGCCATCTGGGAAAGGCGCATTTCGCCGCGCGCCAGTATGGCGAGGCGATCGAAGCTTTCATGCATCTGTCAACCATGGACTCGGTTCAGCACGCTTTCGCCGCTGCCTGCTACGGCTGGCTCGGCGACGAAATCGCGGCCGCGGCGCATCTAAGCAAGATCAGAACGCTCGATCCCCAATTCGACCTCGATTCATTTATCGCCACCCTGCACTTCGCCCAGGAGTCTGATGTGCAGCACGTCCGCGAAGGACTGCTGAAAGCCGGTATTGCCGACCTATAGCCAGCCCGCAACTGCGAACCACATCCAATCGGGGACAGGCGAAAAAGATCGGCCCCGCACCCGATGCGGACCTTGTGGCATGACCGAACGACGGGCGGCTTAGGGTCAGAGGCGGCCGTTCCACTCACCTACCAACACGCTGCCACGCCGGCAGTGCTTCACTGCTTGAAGCAGTGGTCGCGGTGCCATTGCAAGAAACGAGGATGCGGGCGGTCAAACTGTCGGCGAGGCGGAAGCACGCGACGGGTCCTGTTTATGAATGCCTGCACGCTGTCGAGGTCATTGACCTGTCGCGAGATCAGAATTTCCAGATCGTCGGATAGGCTGATCAGCCCGCGATCGAACATCCAATGCGCTGTACCGGATAGTGCGATTCCGTTGTTGATGACATCCGGGCCGTTCGCTTCGACCGGTCGAATATGGGCGGCTGAAACTTCTGCTCGGCCGCCGCCATTTATCAACTTCAGTCCCGTGATCGCGCACCGCTCGTCATAGGCGCGCAAGACGATGCGACGGAAAATGCGGTCCCGTACAATTCGCGATCCGATGTAGTTTACGCGATCACGGCTCTGCTCGAACTCGAACGGCGCCTGCTCATCCTGAAAACCGGTAGATGTGCCGACCTCATCAAGGCGCGGCAGCAACAACTCACTCGTGTCCAGGCCCAAATCGATAATGCGGTTGAAGTCGCCTGGACTGATCTGCCGGACGGCCGATTGGGCGCGACCGGAAATCCGTCCTTGGTCGTTGAGTAGGCCTCGTTCAACGAGACCATCAGGTCCGTTAAATGGAACAGGATTGACGAAATCGAGGTAGGTTCCGGGCTCGATCAGAGCGAGGTACATATCAGGCGTCACAGGATCGGGAATGATCTGTTGGACTTTGGCTACGGCGTAATAGCCGCGGGTATCGTTTACCCTGCTAGGCTCGTAGTAAATGATCCAGTCGCCGACGCATTCTTCGACACGACGTAGATACGGGCGAGGAAACTGGTATTGCTCTGCGGGGCGATCGTTGTATCTCGAATCTGAGCGGTGAATGAAGACCCCGAATCCCATGATCTTCCTGCAATGCGTTCTTTGGGAATACCTGCCTCAGATGTAATACCAATCCGATCTTGGGAACTTAGTCCAGGTCGGAGAAGCTTTTCCCCATGGTATCGGTCCTTTGATAGGGAAAGCCCTCTACAAGCGACCGCACTTTTTTCATGGAACGTGTCGCGAAAGGCCAGTGCGGTCCGTCCTCTGACAAAAGGAGATCGCCATGCGAAAACTTATCGTCACCGAATTCATCAGCGTCGATGGCATTGCCGAGGTCGAGAAGCTGCCCGGCGTGACCTGGAACGATGAAATGCAAAGGTTCAAGGAAGACGAACTTGCCGACAGCGGCGCCATGCTTTTGGGGCGCACGACCTATGAGATTTTCGCCGGCTCATGGCCCAAGGAAACCGGAGACTTCGCGCAGCGGTTCAACGTGCTGCCGAAATATGTCGCGTCGACGAGCCTGAAGGCACTCGACTGGAAACCGGCCGAGCTGCTGAAGGGCGCCTTGCCGGATGCGGTCAGGGAACTGAAGCAAGGCAGCGGCGGCAACATTTATGTCCATGGCAGCCTCAGCGTGGCGCAGGAATTGCTGCGCCACGGGCTGGTCGACCGCGTCAGGCTGCTCAGCTACCCCGGCGCCGTCGGCCAGGGCAAGAAGCTGTTCCCGCCCGCCCAGAAGGTGCCGCTCGAGCTGGTCTCGGCCGCGCCATTCAGCAACGGCGTGGTGGCGCTTGAGTATGCGCCGGTATTAGCGAGGTCGTAATACGCTTTGCCGCTCCTCGCCCCTCCCCGTTTCACCCCATCTGCTGCTCAGCCGCAACGAGGCCTGGGCTCCGGCTTGAAACGAGAACAAGCCGCCCCAATTCCCTCCAGCAAAGTCAGCTTGTATTCGGAGGGTGCCGATGGACGTCTTTTCCCTTAAGGCCGGGTTCCTTTCCGCTAGAATTGGGCTTCTCGCTCTCGTCTCGGTCGCGGCGGCCGCCTCTGGCGTGGCTCTCGCCCTCGGACCCGCGCGGGCTGAGGTTCTCGCCCGCGTTCCCGCGGCGCGCGAAATGGCGGTCTGCGGCGACGTACTGTTCGTCGGAACCAAACGCTCCTCGGTCTACGCGGTGCCGGTGTCCGGCGGCCGCGCCCGGCGGGTCGCCTCCGGATTCTCCGCTCCGAATGGAGTCGCATGCTCACGCGCTCGTTTGTTCGTAGCTTCGAGGGACCGCGTGACCGCGTTCGACATCGGGCCGGGGGGCGCTCTGAGCGGCAGGCGCGACATTCGCCGAGGGCTGCCGAATTCGGGAGCCCACAGTCTTCGCTATATTGCCGTCGGTCCCGATTCCCGGCTCTACGTCTCGTTCGGATCGCCTTGCAACATTTGCTTGCCGCGTGGGCTGCAAAGCACGATCGTCAGCATGAACCAGGACGGGTCCGATCTTCGGCGCGTCGCTTGGGGCGTTCGCAATTCGGTCGGCTTCGACTGGCGCGGCGGCACCATGTTCTTCACTGACAACGGCGCCGACCGAATGGGCGACGATATCCCGCCGGACGAGCTGAACGCGCTTCGGCCGGGCGGCTTTTATGGCTTTCCTTACTTTGGAGGCCGAATTCCGCTTAAAGGGTTCCGGGGCGCACGGCCGCCCGCGCAGCAGATTCCGCCCGTCTTCGAATTTCAAGCGCATGTCGCAACCCTCGGAATCCATTTCTTCCGCAGCCTAGGCGGCGACGCTCTGGTCGCCGAGCACGGCAGTTGGAACAGGTCAGTTCCAGTCGGGCGTCAGGTCGTGCGCGTGCGTTTCAAGGGCGGCCGGCCCGTCTCGGCGACGACTTTCCTCAGAGGCGTCGGTCGGCCCGTGGATGTCAAGGAAGCGCCGGACGGTTCCGTGCTCGTATCCGACGACGCCGGAGGCGCGATTCACGTCTTCAGGCGATGACGCCCGACGGTTTCCTTTCAGGCGAAGCGCTTCAGGCTGGCGGATTGGTTTGGCGGTTGAGCGCTTCGAAGTGGTCGGATTGAAGTTGCCGAGCCTGCGGCGGACTTTAATGAGGCTGCGTAGGGCCCAGCACCGGTCCCGCATCGCGCTTCATGCGACTTTGACAATGGTCCTTCTGACGAACGGTCTTCCGCTTTGCGTTTCGAAAGGCGCAGTTCCGCCCCTTCCAGACCCATCTACAGCCATGAAGTAACGGCCGCATTGGGTCAGGAGCATTGGTCGCTGTAAACGTAGGTCTTCGGGCAAGCGATTGAGAGTCGGTAGGTCCTGAATAGGATCAGTACCGGCGCGGGGAACACCAGGGCGGCGCAGACGGCATCTCAAATCAGCAGTAGCTGGAGCTTCAGCAATAAGCGGTTAGCCCGACCAATCGAAACTTTGGGCAGCTCGGACCATTGCCGCCGTCGAGGCGCGTCCCTATCGCCCCTCCGACTTGGTCTTGAGCGAAGAACATCCCGCTAACGACGCGCGCGACCTGTTCTACCGCGCGCCTTCTCGCCCCTCCCCGACCGGCCCCGTTTTCTGCTCAGCCGCAACAAGCATCTCGACAAACCTGGTCACCTTGGGCGGGCGGAAGCGCGCGGCGGGGTAGACCGTGTAGATGCCTCCGGAGGGCAGCTGCCATTCGGGCAGGATCTGGACGAGCCGCCCTGCGGCCAGCTCGTCCCGCACCAAAAAGTCCGGCAGGACCGACAGGCCGGCGCCGGCGCGGACGGCGGCCAGCACTGCCGGCGTCGCGTCGATGGCGATCGTGGCCTGCATGCGCACGGCCGCCCCGTGCTCGTCGTCGCCGCGCGAAAATTGCCATAGCAGCGGTTCGCGCAGCGCCAAGTTGGCGACGAAGGGCAACTCGGCGAGGTCTTGCGGTTCGCCAGCCGTGAACCGCCCGGCAAACTCAGCGCCGCACACCATGAATTGCCGAAAGGTGCCGATCCGCCGCGCCTGCAGGCTGGAATCGGCCAACCAGCCGACGCGGATCGCCACGTCCATTCCCCCGGAAGCCAGGTCGATCGTCTCGTCGCCCAGCGTCAGCTCCACCCGGCAGGCCGGATAGCGTGCGCTGAAGGCGGCGACCACCGGCACCACCGCCGACGTGCCGTAGTCGTTGGGCGCCGCGATGCGCAGCGTGCCGGTCGGCTCGGCGGCCGCCTGCGCGAGCTCGTCGAAGGCATCCTCGGCCTGCTGCAGGACGTTTAGGCAGCGGGCATGGAATGTCCGGCCGGCCTCGGTCGGATGGACGCGCCGCGTCGTGCGGATCAGCAGCGTCGTTCCGAGATCGCGCTCCAGCCGCGCCACCTGCTGGCTGACGACCGCCTTGGTGATGCCCAGCCGCTCGGCAGCTCGGGTGAACGAGCCGGCGTCGACCACCGCGGCGAAATAGGCCAGCCGGTTCAGGTTCATGCGTGGTTCATGGCAGGGGCGATCCTATTGTCAGGCAATGGCATACATTACGTCTATTTTGTTGGCCTTCAATACGCATTCCGGCTTTGCCATCTTCCGGACATCGAGGCTGCGTGGGGGAGATGCGACCCGCCTCGCCCGAATTCCGCATCTCCCAGGAGACATCCATGTTCACACGGAGAGCCATCATGAAACCACCCTCGCCGCCGGCGCCGCCGCCGTCTTCGCTCCCGCCGGGCTTGGCCATGCCGCCGCAGGGCTTTCCTGGAAGCATTTTCCGGCCGGCGAAAACGGCTTCTTTCGCGCCCCCGTGCTGATCACCGGCGCCTCCGAGGCGCTGCTGATCGACGGCGGTTTCACCTATTCCGACGGCCGCGCCGTGGCCGAGGCGATCAAGGCGACCGGCAAGACGCTCACCGCCATCTATGTCAGCCAGTCCGACCCGGACTATTATTTCGGCCTCAAGGCCATCAAGGAGGTTTTTCCGCAGGCACGGGTGATAGCCGCTGCCGAGACGGTGGCCGCCATCAATGGCAGCGTCGACAAGAAAATCGCCGTCTGGGGGCCGCAGCTCAAGGAGAACGGCCCGCAGGCGCTCGCCGATGTCGTCATCCCCGAAGTCTTCGACGGCAAGGCGCTCACCGTCGATAGCGAGACCATCGAGATCGTCGACGCGGAAGGCCTTGCCAACCGGCGCTATCTCTCGGTGCCGTCGCTGAATGCGGTGTTCGGCGGGGTGATGATTTTTGCGGGCGTGCATGTCTGGACCGCCGACACGTCGAGCAAGGAACAGCGCGCCGCCTGGCTCGCCAATCTCGAAAAGATTGTTGCCGCCAAGCCTGAAATCGTCGTGCCTGGCCACATGACGCCGCAGGCCGCCACCGACCTTTCGGGCGTCGAGCACACCAAATCCTATCTCATCGCGTTCGAGGAAGAGCTGGCCAAGGCCAAGGACGCGGCCGCGCTCAAGGGCGCCATGGAGGCCCGCTTCCCCGGCCTCGGCATGGGCGTTGCGCTCGACATCGGCTCCAAGGTCGCCACCGGCGAGATGAAGTGGGGCTGAGGGCAAGATCTGGGTTCCCCGCCCCCACCGAAAGGTGGGGGAGAGGTGGCCGCGAAGCGGCCGGAGAGAGGGCTTTCGTAAGGCGCAGTCCCCTCTCCGTCTCGGCTTCGCCGAGCCACCTCTCCCCACTTTCGTGGGGCGAGGAACCCAAGCTGGAACGAGGCCGCTCAGCCCTCTCACCCAATATTCTGAATCCGCCCCCAGGTGCTCTTGTTCCCCAGATGCCGGAGCGTAGCGCTTCGAGCTGCACGATCTGGCTGTGGTCGACGAACAGATTGATCTCGTTGCCGTAATTTTTGATGTACCATTCGAAGACCGCCGGATCAGCGGCCTCGAACATCACCTTCTCCAGGCCGACCTCGTTGATTATGCGGGCCACCATTTCGGTGCGCCAGGACGTCACGTTTTCGGTGATCCCTTCACTCTCGATCATGATGATATCGGCGCCGGCATCGAGGGCACGCCGGGCCTGTGCGACCAGCCAGCCGACATCCCTGGTGCCTTCGGCTTCGAGCTCCTTGGCCGACGTGTCACCACCGGCCCCGAACTGGATTCCGAGCTCCGGCTTGGCCTTGAGCCCGGCCTTTTTCACGGTTTCGACCAGGCGCAGCAGCGCTTCCGTGGGCAGACTGATGAAGCCGGTGGAGATCTCGATCACGTCGAACCCCAGCGCCTTGGCTTCCTCGACGTAGCGGTCCACGGCGTCCGGGCCGAAACGGAGGACATTCTCGATCCAGCCGCCCGTCGAAACATAGGCGTCGTGATCATGCGCCAGCTTGTTGATCGATTTCACCGCTTCCGGCGGCATCAGGGCGAATGATCCGCCGGCAAACTTGATGCCGTCGATCCAGTTGCCCATGGTTTCCAGGAGGTCGGCCAAATGGCGCGGCCCATAGGCGCTGTAATAGGGTCCGCGAATCTCGGTCAGGCCGGTTTTGCGCGGCTTGGGAGAGCGTGCGGCGCGCGGGATGAAGGAGAAGGCTGTCTCGGTCATTTCTGGCCTCGCCTGTCGGTTCTCCTTGGTTAACTCGGTTCTCCTGCCTTAACGACTGGGCGCGGGATCCGATCCGCGCAAATTGGGCTGGAACCCTTGGCGTCACGGGGTGTTGGCGGGAAAGGAGGTCTGGGATGCCGCAGATCGCGAACAATGCCGCCGCAGGACCTGAACGGCCTGTCCGAAGCAGCGCAAAGCTGTTCCTGTGCGGCGACGTCATGCTCGGCCGCGGGATCGACCAGATCCTCGCCAATCCGGGTGATCCGCACCTGTACGAGCGCCACGTCAGATCCGCGACGACCTATGTCGAGCTTGCCGAACGCATCAATGGCCCGATCCCGAGAAAGGTCGACGATGCGTATGTCTGGGGCGATGCACTCGCCGAACTGGACCGTGAAGCTCCCGACGCGCGGATCATCAACCTCGAGACCAGCATTACCACCAGCCTGTCTTTGGCGCCCAAGGGCATCAATTACAAAATGAACCCCGCAAACATCGGCTGCCTGGCGGCGGCGCGGGTAAGCTGCTGCGTGCTCGCCAACAACCATGTGCTCGACTGGGATGAGCCCGGCCTCGTCGAAACCCTCGATACGCTCCGGCATGCCGGCCTCGCCTATGCCGGGGCCGGGCTTGACGCGGATGAGGCGGCGGCGCCTGCCGTAATCGAACTGGCCGGCGGAGGCCGCGTGCTGGTCATCGGCTTCGCGCTCGAGACGAGCGGCGTTCCAGCTTCATGGGCAGCCGGAGCCTACAAGCCCGGGGTCAACCTGCTGGCGGATGTCTCGGCCCGCTCGCTCGCGCAGATCGCCCGATCCGTGGAGGCCATGAAGCAGCCTGGCGACCTCGCAGTGGCCTCGATCCACTGGGGCGGCAACTGGGGCTACGAAGTCCCCACGGAAGAGCGAGCGCTTGCCCATGCTCTCATCGATGTTGCAGGTTTCGACGTCGTGCATGGGCACTCCTCCCACCATCCCAAGCCGATCGAAATCCATGACGGCCGGCTGATCCTTATGGATGCGGCGACTTCCTCACCGACTATGAGGGAATCACAGGCTACAAGATCTTTCGCGGTGGGCTTGCGCTGATGTACCTGCCGCGGCTCGCGATGCCTGAGGGCAGGCTTCTTTCGCTCGAGTTGGTGCCGTTCGAGCTCCGCAAATTCCGGCTAAACCGCGCCTCGCCCGAAGATGTCGCCTGGCTCGCGGCCGTGCTTGAGCGAGAGAGTTCGCCCTTCGGCACTCATGTGGCGCTCGATAGCCGTCTCACTGTCCTTTGGTGAAGCTGGCAGCCTGCGATATCTAGCGTTCAAGCCGCTCAGGCCGTCCTCGGCCAAGCGCACCGTCGGCGCGGGCCTGCAGATAGGCGTAGATGTCGTCGATGTAAGGAGCGACGTTGGGGTCGTCGGCGAAGCCCTTCATCACGGAAGGGCCGCTTCGCACGCCGTCGCGAACGCTGCGCCGGAAGACCTCGATGCCGGGCAGCCGGTCGACAAGGGCCGAGGCGAACGTCGAGCCCATGCCGTCGGGACCATGGCAGTGATTGCAGCTGCCATGGTAGCGACGGAAGCCGTTATAAGTCCGCGCATCGACCTTGCCGCCGACAATTTCGTAGAACTTGCCCGAGGCCAGCTCGGCTTGCGAAGACGCGGCGAAGCCGGCGGCGACGGTAAAGACGGCGACAGACGGGAGGACGAGCCACAGGGGCATCGTCTGTCGCCCACGTTGCAGGCTCATCCAGCGCCGTCGCAACGCGCATGCCCCCGGATCACTCGACCTTGGATCACTCGACCTTGGATCACTCGACGGCGGTCATCAGTCGACGGCGGGCTTCGGAGAAGAAACCACGATGCCGTCTATCGGTTGTGGGCTGACGACAAGCTTGCCGCCGACACGGGATATCTTGATGATCTGGTCCGACTCTCCCAGCTTGCCCGGCACGGAGACCGCGACTATCTGGTTCTCGGTCAATGTCGCCACGAAACGCACTGGCAAGCCAGCCTCGCCCTGCGCGATTGTGGTGACCACCCGATAGCCGTCCTCCTGAGGCGTATAATAGACGACACCAAGGAAGCCGGCGAGATCGATGCTTTCAGCTTTCATGGCTCCAAGCTCGTCGGCATGCGCGGGCATCGCCGCCATGCAAAGTGCTGCAAAAGCAATGTATCTGTACATAATGCTGCTCCATCCCGAATTGTCCGGGTCGAGCCCGGCTTAAATTTCAGCAATAGGCGGTCGCGCGCCGTGATAGTCGGCGCACGCAGGCAGAATTCTTGATTAATCCCCCCGGCTGCACCGCAGTGGCGAGGGCCCGCGAGCCAGGAACGCGCTGAACCCCACTGGTGTCACAGCTAAGTGTGACCTTGTCTTCTGGGCGAGTATTTCACCGCCCGGCTGCTTGCGCATCCCCTGTTTGGGGGAGATAATCGGAATTTAAGCGATCGCTAAAATTTGGAGAGGCGAGAGCACCTGTGAGAGCGCGCTGCTTTCCGCGTCGGACGCGCTGTCGACATGCGGGGGGCCGTCGATGGCTAAGGCATTGTCGCATCATGATCTGTCGAAGCTGATCGGCTCAATCTACGATTGCGCACTCGACCCGGGGCGATGGGAGCACGCGCTGGCTGGGATCAGGGATGCGCTCGATGCCCAGACTGCGGTCCTGCACCTTGACGACCTCGCCAACGACCGGCTGCTGATCTACAGGACCGTGGGAATAGAGCCATACTGGCTGGAGCAACAGGCGAAATATATCCCCGAAATCCACGCCCGGCTGCTCGAGGATCTCTCGACATGGCCTTCGCTCGATGTGCCGCATGTGGTCTCGCGTCATATCCCTCAGACCTACCTGGAGACCTCCCGATATTTTCAGGAGTGGCTGAAGCCGCAAGGCCTGGTCGACGTCATGTCGTTCTTCCTGATCCACAGCCCTGCCCGTCTTGCCGGCTTCGCCGTTGCCCGACACAAGCGGCAAGGCATTATCACCGAGCGCGAAATCAAGCTTGGCAGACTGTTGCTGCCGCATGTGCGCCGTTCGGTGATAATCAGCAACATGCTGGACATCGGCACTGTCGAGCGCGCAGGAATGGCCGAGGCGCTCGATGCGCTCACATGCGCCGTGGTCCTCACCAATGAACGTGGCGCCGTCCTGCACGCCAACCGCTCGGCCAAGCACATGCTGCAGAGCGGCGGCCCGATCCAGGATGTCCGGGGCATTCTGCAAGCGAAGATCCCGTCGGCTTCCAGGGAACTTCACAGCGCCATCATGCTTGCGGCTCATGATGAGGTCAGCATCGGCAAGACGGGGCTTGCCGTCCTCCTCACCGAATCCGGCCTGCCGCCCGTCTTCGCCCGCGTGCTGCCGATGGCCGGCGGCGACCTGCGCGCCGGCATGGAACCCGCGGCGGTAGCCGCGGTGTTCATCGGCAATGCACCGGACGAGCATGACGCCGCCGGAATGCTGGCGAGAGCCTTTGGGCTTACGCTGGCCGAAACCCGTGTGCTCGCCAGCCTTGTGGCCGGGCACACCCTGGCCGAGACCGCCGCCAGCCTTCATATTGCCAATGCGACCGCCAAGACGCATCTCGACAATATCTTCCAGAAGACCGGCGCCTCCCGGCAGGCCGACCTGATGCGCCTTGTCATGCAGATCGTTCCGCCCGCGGGGCAGCCTGGTTCCTGATCACACTCATTCACCGTCTTGGATACAGGTATCCCACACCCCGGATCGTCTTGATCAGTTCCGGCTTGGCCGCGTCCTTTTCGAGCCGGCGGCGCAGCCGGGTGATGCGGCTGTCGATGCTGCGGTCGAACGGCTCGTCGCCCCTGGGCGGCGCCAGATCGAGCAATTCGTCGCGACCAATGACCTGGCCGGCCCGGGTGGCGAAGGCCGCCACCAGATCGAGCTCCATCGGCGTCAGCGGCATGGCCACGCCGTCGGCGTCGATGGCGTCGGCCATACCCGCAACGGAACGCCGATCGTGATCTACGACCGCAAGGGCATCCAACAGGACGAGGCCGCGCGTGATATGTCGTTCGAGGCGGCGTGGGGTGCCGACGGTGCGCTTTGCGTCAGCCACACCAGAATACCCGACGTGCTCTCGATGGAGGGGCTGGCTGCGATCTGCCCGGATGTGCGGCAACAGCCGCGAACAGCGTGCGAAAGCCATGCCGGGCCGCTGATCCTCAACCGTTCAATCGACCTGCGAACGGTTCAGGCGGCAGCGGAATAGTCATATCGCGAAAGGGTCTGCTGGGCTTCTCGCGGTGCGCCGTTCGATTGAGGCCACCAAACGTCAGACTTTCCGCGCCACGCCCCCCACCTGCTTGGTGCGCTTGCCCGTGTCGACCTTGGCCCGCACCTCCACCGCCTTCTCGATCTCCCGCTTCAGCTCATCTTTGATATCAGCCGTTTCGGCCATTAAGGCGTCGATCTTCATGAAATCGAGCACGCGGTATTTCGACACCGCCGGCCTGACCAGTATGTCCGGCTGGCATTGCCTCAGCTTGGCGGCGATGATCGACTGCATCATCAATTGCGTGGCGCCGAACATCAGATCGACGGAGGTCGGGTATTTGCGCCCGCTTTTGGTCGGCGCGCCAACGACGTCGACGGCGATGATGATATCGGCGTCGTGCTCGATCAGATCGAACGGCACCGGATTGTAGATGCCGCCGTCGATCAGCAGCCTGCCGTCGCGCATCACCGGGCGGAATACCGCGGGAATAGCCGCCGAGGCGGCAAGCGCCGAATGCAGGTCGCCGCCGCTAAGCACGGCGAGCTTATGGCCGAAGAAATCCGTGGCCGTCACCTTTAGCGGTATTTTCAGCTCGGCGAAGCTTTCGGGTATGGCGTCGGGCATGAATGCCTTGAGGATGCGCTCGACATTGAACTGGGTGACACGCAGCCCGCCCTGCAGCGCCTCGGCAAAGGTGCCTGGCCGCGCCCGCCACATGCGCGCCGCCACCTCGGCGCGGCGGCCGAGGATCGAGCGCATATAGTCGTGAATGTCGCTGCCGGCCATGCCCGAAGCCATACCGGCGCCCATGATGGCGCCGATCGATGAGCCTGATATCGCGACCGGCCTGATACCCAGCTCGTCCAGCGCCTCGATGACATGGATGTGCGCCAGCCCGCGCGCGCCGCCGCCGCCGAAGGCGATGCCGAAGCTCGGGCTCATTACTTGCCCCCCATTTGGGCTCATTCCTCCTTGGCCTCGCCGTGCTTCGGCCCGACGATCATGATGGCCGGCTCGGCGGAGAGCAGTTTTTTCGCCGCCGCCTTGACCTGATCCAGCGTCACCGCGTTGATGAGGGCGGCGCGGCGCTGCATGTAGTCGATGCCGAGCTTGTCGAGCTGCAGTTCGAGCAGCGTCGCGGCGATGGCGCCGGAGGAGTTCAGATTGTTGATGGCATAGGCGCCGATCAAGTATTTCTTGGTCGCCGCCAGTTCCGCTTCGGTCGGCCCCTCCTCGGCCATGCGCTTCACCACGTCGCGCACGACGGCCAAGGTCTCCGCCGCCCGGTCCGCGCGGGTCGCCGTGGTGATGGCCAGGGCGTTGGCGTGCTGGTGGTCGACCAGGTCGGAGCTGGCGCTGTAGGCCAGGCCGCGTTTTTCGCGCACCTCTTCAAACAGCCGCGAGGTGAAGGCGCTGCCGCCGAGGATCTCGTTCATCAGAACCGCGGCGAAGAAATCCGGCGCACTCCGCTTGACGCCGGGATAGGCGAGTTGCAGCGACGTCTGGGGCTGGTCGTAATTGACCTCGAGCTGCTGGTTGAGTTTCGGATCGACATCGGCGACGGGCGCGAGCGCCTGGTGTTGCGGCAGGCCGCCGAAGACCATATCGAGCTTTTTCTTCAACGTCTCGGCATCGATGGCACCGACCACCGCCACATGCAGACCATCGCGAGCGAAGTTCGCCTTGTGAAAGGCGATGAGATCGTCCGGCGTGATCGTGGCGATGCTTTGCCTGGTGCCCTGGTCGGGCCGCGCATAGGGATGGGTGCCGTATAGTGCCTCCAGCCATTTGCGCTGGGCGAGCGTGTCGGGGTCAAGCTCGTTGGCGATGATGCCGGACAGCACTTGCGCGCGGATGCGGTCGATTGGCGCCTGGTCGAAACGCGGCTCTGTGACCGCCAGCCGCAACAGGTCGAACGCCGCGTCGCGCTGCTCGGCCAGCATGCGCATCGAGCCGTAGGTGCCGTCGCGCGCCGCCTCGAAGCTCATCTCGGCACCGACGTCGTCCAGTTTTATCTGGAAGGCCTCGCTGTCAAGATCGCCGGCGCCCTCGTCGAACAGGCCGCTCATCAGATTGGCAAGCCCTTCCTTCCCAGCGGGATCCTGCGTCGTGCCGCCGTCGAAGACGAAGCGGATGGCGACCAACGGCACGGAATAGTCCTCAACCAGCCAGGCGGTGATGCCCTTTGGCGACGTCACCTCCTGGATGCTCATGGCCGCGCGAGCGGTGAGTGACGGCAGGATGAGGAAGAATAGGGAAAGGAGCAGGGTGGCCAAAGGGGCTATGCGCGACCTTCCCTTCTCCCCCTGTGGGAGAAGGTGGCCGAGCGAAGCTCGGTCGGATGAGGGGTGTTCCAGCTTGGCACCGATGGCGCTCCGGCCAACACCCCTCATCCGTCTTGGCGCTTCGCGCCAATCCACCTTTTCCCACAAGGGGAGAAGGCAAAACGCGCCGCTATGCTGATTCCTCATCAAATCAATTCCCCGCCTGTGTCTGCGGCAAGAGATAGCCTGATGTCGAATGGTTGAGATTGAGATAGCGCGCTGCAACGTCCCTGACTTCGTCGGCGGTGACCCTGCGGATGCGGCCCGGCCATTCCTCGACATCCCTGACGCTGCCGCCGGTGGCGAGCGTCGCGCCGTAGATGTTGGCCATCGAATCCTGCTTGTCGCGGGCGAAGATCATCGAGCGGACGAAACGATCCTTGGCCTTCTCCAGCTCGCCTGACGTGACGCCGTCCTTAGCGATGCGGGCGACCTCGGCCTCGACCGCCGCCTGGACATCGGCCAGCCTGGCGTCGCCGCGCGGCGCGCCATAGACGGTGAAGTTGGTGGCATCGAGCATGGTGCCCTGGAAGAAGGCGCCGGCCTCGGCGGCGATGCCCTGCTTGACGACAAGCTGCTGGTGGAGCCGGCTGCGGCTACCGCCGCCGAGGATCTCCGCCAGCAAGTCCAGCGCTTCCGCTTCGCCCGGCTTTGCAGTGTGATAGGAGGGAACCACCCATTGCGTCGAAAAGTTCGGCACACTGACACGCGCATCAGTGAGCGTCACCGTGCGCCTGGTGTTCTGCTCGGGTTCGACCGGACGGATGCGCGGCGGCAGGTCTGGACCACGCGCAATCTTGCCATACGTCTTTTCGGCCAGCGCCTTGACCACCTCCGGGTCGACATCGCCGGCCACCACCAGCACGGCGTTGTTGGGCGTGTAATATTTGTCGTAGAAAGCCTTGGCATCGGCGCGGTTCAGCTTCTCCATCTCCTGCATCCAGCCGATCACCGGAATGCGATAGGGCTGGTTCTGCCACAGCGTGGCGTCGACCTCCTCGCCGAGCACCGCCTGCGGATTGCTGTCGATGCGCGAGCGGCGTTCCTCCAGGATCACGTCGCGCTCGGTGGCGATGACATTGTCGTTGAGGATGAGGTTGCGCATGCGATCAGCCTCGAAATCCATCATCTGCTCGAGCGCCTGCGGCACCACCGTCTCGTAAAACGCGGTGTAGTCATAGGAGGTGAAAGCGTTGTTCGAACCGCCGATCGCGGAGACGGCGCGGTCGAACGCGCCGGCCGCGTGATTGGTCGTCGCCTTGAACATCAGATGCTCGAAGAAATGGGCGATGCCGGACTTGCCGGGCGGCTCATCCGCGCTGCCGATCTTGTACCACACCATATGGGTGACGATCGGCGCCCGGTGATCGGGAATGACGACAACCTCCATGCCGTTGTCGAGCAGGAAATTCGTCACCTTGCCGTCGTCCGGCTTGTTGTCGGCCAGCACCGGGCCGGTCATCACGAGAGCCAGCGCCAAGAGCGTTCCGCGCAGCCATTCAGCCTGAGGTGTCATCAATGGCTCCGGTTGTCATGGGCGGGACGATAGGCGGGGATGGCGATACAGGCAAAGTGATTTGTTCGTCATTTTCGCGCGCAAAGGAGGCCGAACTCAGGCGGCTTCGATGAAGCGGATAACCGTCTCGCCATAGCTGCGCTCGTCGACAACCGAAAAGCCCGGCCCTGCCTCGAACGGCGCCGCTGCCGCCTCCTCGACGACGCAGAGCGCGCCGGGGGCGAGCCAGCCGCCGGCCTTGGCCGAGCGCAAGGCACGCTCACCCAGTCCCTTGCCATAGGGCGGGTCGGCGAACACCAGGCCGAACGCGGCGATCGTGCCCGCGTCGCCCAGGGCCGTAGCGTCGCGACGAAATATCTTGGTACGCCCGGTGAGGCCGAAGGCCTCGACATTGGTGCGGATCAGGCCGCGCCCTTCCGCCGATTCTTCGATGAAGACGCCATAAGATGCGCCGCGTGACAGCGCCTCGAGTCCGAGCGCGCCGGTGCCGGCGAACAGGTCGAGCACGCGCGCGCCGATCAGCCTGTCGGGGAAGCGATGCGCCAGCACGTTGAAGACAGCCTCGCGGGTGCGGTCGGTGGTCGGACGGATGGCGCTTGAGCGGGGCGTCGCCAGCGGACGCCCGCGAAACTCACCGCCGACGATCCGCATTGCCTCCCCTTGATCCCTTGGGGCCCCTGCGCGGCCGGTCGCCGCCTTTGCCGCTATCACTGCTGCCGGAATTGGGGCGTTCGCCACGCGGCTTGCCGAACGGCTTTGCGCCTCCGGGTTTGGCCGGCTTGCCGGAAGACGGCTTGAACGAGGCCTTGCGTTCCTTGGCTTCGGCCGCCTTGGCGGCGTCGGCGTCCGCCCTGCCCTTGCCGATCGGCCGCGCGCCCGGCGCCATCCAGACATTGGCCTTGCGCTGGCCCGGCGGCTCGATCGGACGCTGCTCGCGTTCGGACTTTTTCCTGCCGCCCGGTTTTCCGCCAAAGCCGCCCGGCCTCGGGCCGCGATCGCCAAAGCCGCCGCGTTCAGGCCCGCTGCGTTCAGATTTTGGGCCACGCTCACCAAAGCTCTTTTCCGGCGCAAAGCTTCTACCGGGACTTGTCGACAGCTTGCCCAGCGCCGCGTCGCGGCCGCCTTCGCGGCGTTTGCGGTTCTTGATCAATCCGCCTTCGCCGATCGGACGGCGTTCGCCGTCGCGGGTGAATTTCGGCCGCTCCGGTTCCTCTTCCCGCACCGCTTCGCGCCGCACCGGCCTGTTGGAAAACGGCTTGGTGATGTCAGCGTCGAAATTGGCGCCGGACTCCTCGACCAGGCGTTCGCCAAGCTGGTCGCGCAGCACCCGGCCCTTGATCTCCAGCACATGACCCTCCGGCAGGTCGTCGAGCTGGAACGGTCCGTAGGAAATGCGGATCAGTCGCGTCACGTCGAGGCCAAGCGAGCCCAGTATGTTCCTGACTTCGCGGTTCTTGCCTTCGCGCAGGCCGAGCGTCAGCCAGGCGTTGGTGCCTTGCTCGCGGTCGAGCGTCGCCTCGATGGCGCCATAAAAGACGCCGTCAACGGCAATGCCTTCGCGCAAGCCGGCGAGCGCACTTTCCTCGACCTTGCCGTGGACGCGCACGCGGTAGCGCCTGAGCCAGCCAGTCGCCGGCAGTTCGAGCACGCGCGCCAGTCCGCCATCATTGGTGAGCAGCAGCAGGCCTTCGGTGTTGATGTCGAGCCGGCCGATAGTCATCAGCCGCGGCAGCTCGGCCGGCAGCACGTCGAAGACGGTCTTGCGGCCCTCGGGATCACGGTTGGTGGTGACGACGCCGGCCGGCTTGTGGAACAGGAACAGCCGGGTGCGCTCGATCGGCGGGATCTCCATGCCGTCGAGATGGACGATGTCGCCAGGCATAACATTGAAGGCGGGCGAGGACAGCACCCTTCCATTTACCTTGACGCGGCCGGCCGCGATCAGCTCCTCGGCATCGCGGCGCGAGGCAAGGCCGGCGCGGGCCAGCCGCTTGGCAATGCGCTCACCAGCCTCTTCCGTCGCTTCGGCGGGACGCGGGCGAGGCTTGAAGCCGCCGGCCGATGCCCCTTGGTGCCGATCACCGGCAAAATCGCGCTTGGGGCGATCACTGAAGTCTCCCTTGGGACGGTCGAAGCGCCTTTCGCTGCGCTCGCCTTCGGCAGCCGCCGGCCGGTCACCGCGTGGCGCATAGGGTTTTCGAGGCCCCTCGCGCTTTTCATAAGGTTTGCCTTCAGGGCGCGGCCCCTTGCCGAACGGCCGGTCGCCACTTTTGAAGTCGCGCTTCGGCCGCTCGCCGTCAGCCGCGATCGGGCGGTCGCCGCGCGGGGCGTATGGCTTGCGCGGCCCCTCACGCTTTTCATAGGGCTTGCCTTCAGGGCGCGGCCCCTTGCCGAACGGCCGGTCGCCACTTTTGAAGTCGCGCTTCGGCCGCTCGCCGTCAGCCGCGATCGGGCGGTCGCCGCGCGGGGCGTATGGCTTGCGCGGCCCCTCACCCTTTTCATAGGGCTTGCCTTCAGGGCGCGGCCCCTTGCCGAACGGCCGGTCGCCACTTTTGAAGTCGCGCTTCGGCCGCTCGCCGTCAGCCGCGATCGGGCGGTCGCCGCGCGGGGCGTATGGCTTGCGCGGCCCCTCACGCTTTTCATAGGGCTTGCCTTCAGGGCGCGGCCCCTTGCCGAACGGCCGGTCGCCACTTTTGAAGTCGCGCTTCGGCCGCTCGCCGTCAGCCGCCATCGGTCGATCGCCGCGCGGCGCGTACGGCTTTTTCGCGCCGAAGGACGGCTTACCGCCCTTGCCGGCAGCGGTATCACGACCACGCGGGCCCGACGGTTTCGGGCCGTTCTTGCGGGGACCCTTTTGGCGCGGGAATTTCTTGTCTTTGTCGTCCATGTGGCTTTTGCTCGTTTGCACTACAGCTTTGCGCGTCCGTACGGACGCGCAAAGGACGCTGTAGGACTTTGATTTGGCGCATGATCCCTTCCGAAACCGATTCCGGTTTTCGGGGTCATGCGCTAGATAACAGGATCACGCCGGAGTAGCGAGGAGATAATAGGAATGGAAACCGCTTGAAGCGGCCGGATTTCATGGCGCTGGCGCTGAAGGAGGCCGAAGCCGCCGCCTTGCGCGGCGAAGTGCCGGTCGGCGCGGTCATCGCCAGCGGCGATATGGTCGTTGCCAGTGCCAGCAACCGCACCCGCGAGCTTTCCGACCCCACCGCCCATGCCGAGATGCTGGCGATCCGCGAGGCCTGCCGCAAGCTATCGAGCGAGCGGCTCACCGGCCACGATCTCTATGTGACGCTGGAGCCCTGCGCCATGTGCGCCGGCGCCATTTCCTTCGCCAGGTTGCGCCGGCTCTATTTCGGCGCCGCCGACGAGAAGGGCGGCGCCGTGGTCAACGGCGTGCGCTTCTTCGCCTCACCGACGTGCCACCATGTGCCAGACATCTATCCAGGCATGGCTGAAAGCGACGCGGCGCTGCTCCTGAAGGATTTTTTCAGAGAGCGACGCGAACCGTAGCGTCGCCGGATTTCCCTGGCGCCGGCAGCTTACCACGGCAGCCAGTCGAACATGCCGCCGCTCTTGTTCTTGGCGGCCGCTTCCTTCTTGAGGCGGCGTGCTTTCTTGTATTCGTCCTCGCCGAGGTCGTCCACCGGCGCGGTGGCGGCAGCGGCGCGGTATTGCACCGGCGGCTCGCTCAGATATCTGCGGGTGTTCGGATCACCCTGCTTGGCTTCGGCGAGGCGGCGCTTGACCTCGGCGGCGCGCCCCTTGTCCGAATCCGCGGGCGTCCAGGCCGGCGGATGACTGGAAGCCGACTGCGCCATCGCAGTCTTGACCGCCGACGGATCCGTCTGGACGTCATCGACGATCTGCGCCTGATAGTCCGGATCGTCCTGATGGAGCGTCGCCTCGGCGCGCAGGCGAGCGCGGCGTTGCTCGGGCGATTCCGGCCAATCGGCGCTTGCCGTCGCGATGCTTTCCTGCGGCGGCGGCAGTTCCTTCTGACCCGGCGCCGGCTTCACCAGTTCGGGGCGCGGCTTGTAGTCGATCTTTTCCTTGTTCTTCGGCATGACTGTAAAAGCGCTGGTGAGATCGCCGGCAAGCTGGGCGGAGGCGGTCTTGTCGGTCCCGTAGGTCGGCGAGCCCATGCAGCCGGACAGGGCCAGGCCGGATACGACAAGCGGCGCCAGCAGCGCAACGCGCGCGCAAGTTCTTTCGGTCATGGCAAAAAGTCCCACTCTAGCAGCCTCTCGATCACCACCGGCCAAAGGCCCGGTCCCCCATCGCTTATGCTTCCGACGGAAATCCGGCGACAATTTGTCGGCCGGAGTTTCGCGTGTTTACCTCAACCACTCGTTAAGGGCAACGAGCGGGGGCTGATCAGCCGCCCGCCGTGGCATTTGTGCACCGCCTTATATACGACCAAGCGCCTTCAATTCATGCAGGACCGCCGCGTCCCGCGCCGAAACGTCGGGGAATTCCTCGTCCTGCCCGACATCGGCCGTGTATCGCCATGAGCGCGCGCATTTGACTAGGCCCCGGTCCTCGGCTTTCTCGACCACCACGGCGACGCCCTTGATGTCGTCCAGCGTGAAGGCACCAGAAGGCGCGTCGCCATGCGCAATGACCAGATCGCTGGTGATCGCCATTTCGGCCATGTCGACATCTGATATCGCCGCTTCGAGCGCCGCATCGTCGAGCATGACGACCGGCACCGCTTCCAGCGACGAGCCGATGACCTTCTGGGCACGTGCGATCTCCAGAGCGCCGGTGACGACACGGCGGACCTGCCGCACCTTGCGCCATTTTTCCGCCAGCGCCTCGTTCTTCCAGCCGGACGGGATTGGCGGGAACTGGTCGAGATGCACCGAGACGGCGTCCGGATGGCGGTCGAGCCAAGCCTCCTCCATAGTGAAGGGCAGCATCGGCGCCAGCCATTTCACCAGGCAGTCGAACAGATGGCGTACCACCTGCACGGACGCCTTGCGCTTTACGCTGGACGGCGCCTCGCAGTAGAGCGCGTCCTTGCGGATGTCGAAATAGAAGGCCGACAGCTCGACCACCATGAAGTCGAGCAGCGTGCGGGTGATGCGCTTGAACTCGAAGGCGTCGTAGCCCGCGCGCACGACTTCATCGAGTTCGGAAAGCCGGTGCAGCATCAGCCGCTCCAGCTCCGGCATCTTGTCCAGCGGCACGTCCTCGCGATCGTCATGGGCAAGCGTGCCCAGCATCCAGCGGATGGTGTTGCGCAGCTTGCGGTAGGCGTCGACATTGGTCTGCAAGACGTTCTTGCCGAGCCGCTGATCCTCCCAGTAGTCGGTCGTCACCACCCATAGCCGCAGGATATCGGCGCCCGACTGTTTGATGACGTCCTGCGGCACCACGGTGTTGCCGAGCGACTTCGACATCTTGCGCCCCTCCTCGTCCATGGTGAAACCATGGGTGACGACGGTGTCGTAAGGCGCCCTGCCCGTGGTGCCGCAGCTTTCAAGCAGCGAGGAGTGGAACCAGCCGCGATGCTGGTCGGAGCCTTCGAGATAGACGTCGGCCGGCCATTTCAGGTCAGGACGATCCTCCAGGGTGAAGACATGGGTCGAGCCGGAATCGAACCAGACGTCGAGGATGTCCATCACCTGCTGCCATTTCGAGGCATCGTGGTTGCCGAGGAAACGCTCCTTGGCGCCGGCCGCAAACCAGGCGTCGGCGCCTTCCTTCTCGAAGGCGTCCATGATGCGCTGGTTGACCGCCTCGTCGCGCAGGACATTGCCGTCGGCATCGGCGAAGACGGCGATCGGCACGCCCCAGGCGCGCTGGCGCGACAGCACCCAGTCGGGGCGCTCCTCGATCATGGCGCGGATGCGGTTCTGGCCGGCGGCAGGCACGAAGCGGGTGTCGTCGATGGCCTTCAAGGCACGGCTGCGCAGCGTCGTGCCGTCGCCGAGCTCCTTGTCCATGTAGACGAACCATTGCGGCGTGTTGCGGAAGATGATCGGCTTCTTCGACCGCCACGAATGCGGATAGGAATGCTTCAGCCGGCCGCGCGCGAACAGCGCGTTGCGCTTGATCAGCTCGTCGATGACCGCCTGATTGGCATTGCCCTTCTTGCCGTTGTCGTCGATGACGCGGGCCGCACCGCCCTCGCGGTCCGGGCCGAAGCCGGGCGCATCCTTGGTGAAGAAGCCGGCGTCGTCGACAGGGAACGGGATCGCCGTGTCGATGCCGCGTTGGCGCAGTTCCGATGCAGCGTCCGTCCAGGCATCGAAGTCCTCGCGGCCGTGACTGGGCGAGGTGTGAACGAAGCCGGTGCCGGCATCGTCGGTGACGTGGTCGCCGGCGAGCATTGGGACGGGGAAGTCGTAGCCGCCATTCAAATCTTTGAAGGGATGAGAAAGGGTAAGGCTTCCAAGCTCTTCGGCCGAAATGCTACGGAAGCGATTCATCGTCACTTTGGCTTTGGCCGCAGCCTCGTCCGCCAACGCGTCGGCAAAGATCAGTCTTTCGCCAGGCTGCGGGCCGAAAGCATTCTCGGCCGCAGTGACCTCGTAGAGGCCATAGTTGATGCGTGGCGAATAGTTTACGGCGCGGTTGCCGGGTATGGTCCACGGCGTGGTCGTCCAGATGACGACATGGGCCTCCAGCAAGTCCAGTGACGTCTGCGTCAGCTTTGGATCCAAGGCCGGCTGCCCATCTTCGACGTTGGTGACCTGACGAGCGAGGCTGACGACCGGAAACTTCGCCCAGATCGTGTCGCTCTCATAGTCCTGGTATTCGACCTCAGCCTCGGCCAGTGCGGTGCGCTCGACAACGCTCCACATCACCGGCTTGGAGCCGCGATAGAGCTGGCCCGACATGGCGAATTTCAACAGTTCGCCGGCGATGCGCGCCTCGGCATGGAACGCCATCGTCGTATAGGGATTGTCGAAGTCGCCGACGACACCGAGCCTCTGGAACTCGCCGCCCTGCACCTTGATCCAGTGCGCGGCGAACTCGCGGCATTCCTTGCGGAACTCGTTGACCGGGACCTCGTCCTTGTTCTTGCCCTTGGCGCGGTATTGCTCCTCGATTTTCCATTCGATCGGCAGGCCGTGGCAATCCCAGCCGGGCACATAGTTCGAGTCGTAGCCGCGCATCTGGAACGAGCGGGTGATGACGTCCTTGAGGATCTTGTTCAGCGCATGGCCGATATGGATGTTGCCGTTGGCGTAGGGCGGGCCGTCATGTAGCACGTATTTTTCGCGGCCGGCGGCGTTTTCGCGCAGCTTGCGGTAAAGG
This sequence comes from Mesorhizobium wenxiniae, assembly GCF_002284535.1. Classification (GTDB taxonomy): domain Bacteria; phylum Pseudomonadota; class Alphaproteobacteria; order Rhizobiales; family Rhizobiaceae; genus Mesorhizobium; species Mesorhizobium wenxiniae. The sequence continues at coordinate 454,300 of NZ_NPKH01000039.1, forward strand.
TCCATGTCCTGCCAGCGCTTGACCAGCAGCGGTTCCTTCTCGGGCAAGCCGGCGCGCATCGGGAAATCCGTCTGCGGCAGATAAAGCGTTTTGGAATAGTCGATCGTTTCAACAGTGTCGGTCATTGGGGTATCGGTCATTGGTCTGCCATATGCATTGCCCGGCAAAAGAGCCCGGGCGTTGAACTATCATGATCTGGAAAAAGCGCGAGAGGCCGCGCGCAAAATTCCCGGCGGCTCCGGCGGCGCTCAAGCCGTCCGGAACACCGGGCTCGTAATTCGTATCGCAAGCGCGAGAGGGCGCGAAACGCTCGTCATGGCCGGGCTTTTAGCCGAGACAGGCGATATTGAAAAGCCCGAACTCTCGGTGCCTTCATTGCAGCTAATGACGTCATAATGCATCCGGCCGATAGGCGATTGCCGGGCTAAGCACTCACATCGAGAAATCGAAGCGATAGGTCGTCGATACGCCGATCATGAACTGATCTCTGGAGCCGCGCTCCTTGACCAGGCTGGAATCGGCCGCCGGGCCCATCAGGCGTGAATACTCGCCGAACAGGCTGGCCGTCATCGGCTCGGTCACTTTCCAGGTCACCCCGCCGCCGAGGCCCGCCGACTTCACTCCGCCGCCCGGACGGTATCGGCTGAGGCCCGAAGCCACGGCTTCCTCGGCGTTGACGCCGTAATAGGCGTCGAAATAGTCTGACGAGGCAAACGAGACGCGCGGCCCGCCCGAAATTCTGACGTCGGGCGTCACATCATAGAATGCGTCGGCGGCGATGTCGGCGACAAAGCCGCTATGGGCGCGAATGCCGCGCCGCAATTCGGCGCGGGCACGCAACCAGTCAAAAGGATAAAATTCGAAGAAGCCGCCGGCCTCGCCACCCCAGCGCACCGGGTCGAGGCCTTTCAGCTCGTCGGCGTCGTCGCCATCGCGCGAAAACAGCAATTTTCCGGTCAGGCCGGCGCGGAGGCCGCCGTCGTCGATCAACGCCAGCGAAATGTTGTCGTTGCGCGAGGTGAAGCGGGCCGCAGGACCGGCCTTGCCGAGCGAGATGATCGGCTGGGCGCTGAGCAGGTACTTCTTGCCGCCCTCAAAGTTCGGCGCGACCATGCCGGTGGCGCCGACCGTCAGATACCAGTCGCCGGACAGCCAGCCCAAAGCGCCCTCGCCGGCTTCGGCGGCACCGGGCGCGCACAGCACGAAGCTGGCCAAGACCACCTGAAACACCCTGACAGAACGCATCGTCACTCCATACGCACGAAACGCCGGCGGGAACAACCGGCCTGGCCAAGAGCCATGGCGCCGGTTCAGTAAACTTTGATTTAAATTCGAAACGCTGCCTCGCTTTTTTGGCGTGCGTCCGGTGCAAGCTGCTCGCTGGACGGGCAAGGCCTTCGGCGCTACCCTCCAAATTGGCAAGATGCCAGGCGACCTCGATGGAGATGGCGGCGATGACCCTGCAACGCGATGCTTTAAGGGATGCGATTGGTCAGACGCGGGCGAAATGGGGATGGTTCGTCGGGCTCGGCGTGCTGCTTCTGATCCTCGGCGGCATCGCATTCGGCAATCTGTTCATCGCCACGGTCGCCTCGGTCTATGTCGTCGGCTGGCTGATGCTGATGGCCGGAATCATCGAGATCATGCATGCCTTCGGTGTGAAGACATGGAGCCGGTTCTTCTACTGGCTGCTCAGCGGCCTCCTCTATGCAGTCGCCGGGTTCTTCGCCTTCTACAATCCGCTGCTGGCGTCGGCGGTGCTGACCTTCCTGCTGGCGGTCGCCCTTCTCGCCTCTGGCGTGCTCAGGGCCTGGGTCGGGTACAAGCACAGACCGGAAAAAGGCTGGGGCTGGCTGGTGGCGGCCGGCGTCATCAGCGCGCTGGCAGGCCTGGTCATCGCTATGGGCTGGCCAGTCAACAGCGTATGGGTGCTGGGGCTGTTTCTCGCCGTCGACCTGATCTTCCAGGGCTGGGCCTTCATTGCGGTCGGCCTGGCGCTAAAAAAATAAGCTCAAAAAGCAATGGCCGCGTCGAGATCGGAAAGCGGGCGGACCCCGGCAAGCAGCGCCCTCGCCTCGACCTCGTCGCGCTTCATCTGTGCGACCAGCGCGTCGAGCCCGTCGAACTTCACCTCGGCGCGCAGGAAACCAAAGAAGGACACAGCGCAAATCTCGCCGTAGAGATCGCCGGAGAAGTCGAAGACGAAGGTTTCCAGAAGCGGCGCGCCGTTGTCATCGACGGTCGGGCGGCGGCCGAAGCTGGCAACCCCATCATGAAGCGTGCCGTCGGCGCGACGAAAGCGGACGGCATAAATCCCTTCCTTCAGAGTGGCTTCCGGCGAAAGCCTCATATTGGCGGTTGGAAAGCCGAGCGTCCGGCCAAGCTGCTGGCCGCCGATCACCTCGCTGTCGACCGTGAAGCGGTAGCCGAGCAGGCCGGCGGCCTCGGCCACCGCGCCTTCGCACAGCAGCGCGCGGATCCGGCTCGACGACACCACCTCGGCGCCCTCGTCGCGAAACGCGTCAACCAGGGTGACGCCGAAGCCGTGGCGTTCGCCGGCCGCCATCAGAAAGGCCGGGCCGCCTTGCCTGTCCTTGCCGAAGTGGAAGTCGAAGCCGGTCACTGCGTGACTGATGCCGAGGTTCCTGTCCAGCACGTCGGTCACGAACGCTTCCGCCGACAATGCGGCGAAGCCGCGCGTGAACGGCTGTTCGACGAGTGCGGCAAAGCCTAGATACGATAACAGCCGTGCTTTCATCGGCGGCGGCGTCAGCACGAACAGCGGTATCTCAGGCCGGAACACCTTTCTCGGATGCGGCTCGAAGGTCAGCACCAGAGCCGGCACGCCGCGCCGGCGGGCCTCGGCAAGCGCGCGCTCGAGCACCGCCTGGTGGCCGCGGTGCACACCGTCGAAATTGCCGATCGCCACCACGCCACCCCGCAAATGGGCCGGCAGCGGCGAGATTGCAGAAACGCGTTCGGAGGCTTCCGTCATCGAGCGACCCTACTGCAGTCTCGGAATGACCGCGACCGGCCGGTAGCCGTGCCTTTCCAGAAAGGCAATTAGCCTGGCCGGATCCGGTTGTAGCGGATCGCCGTAGTCGCGGGCATGCACGCCGCCCGACACGTAGAGCACGTCGAAGCCGTTGTCGGCAGCCCCCTTGATGTCGGTCATCATGCCGTCGCCGATGGCCAGCACGTTCGAGCGCTCGACCGTGCGGCCGAGCAGGTCGGCGATCTCCTTCATCGCGACATCATAGACCGGGGCATAAGGTTTTCCGGCGATCAGCGTCCGCCCGCCGAGCTGGGCATAGTCGCGAGCCAAGGCCCCGGCGCACCAGATCATCCGCTCGCCGCGCTCGACCACGATGTCGGGATTGGCGCAGATGAAGGGCAGGTTCCTGGCGCGTAGCCGCCGAAGAAGATCGGCGTAGTCCTCCGGCTTCTCGACCTCGTCGTCGAACAGCCCGGTGCAGACCACGCCGGATGCCTCGAACTCCTCGACGAGCTCGACGTCAAGACCGTCATAGAGCGTGAAATCGCGGTCGGCGCCGATATGGAAGATCTTTCGCGGGCCCTCGATGATCAGGTCGCGGGTCACGTCACCGGAGGTGACGATACGGTCATAGGCCGCAGAAGGAACGCCGATCGCATTCATCTGCGCCACCACATCGGCGCTGCGCCGCGGCGAATTGGTGATCAGCACCACAGGTATCTTCGCTTTGCGTGCGGTCGCCAGCGCCAGAGCGGCGGCCGGAAAATGCCGTTCGCCATTGTGGACCACGCCCCAGACATCGCACAGGATGGCAGAATAGGCTGCAGACAAATCCGCGAGCGAGCCGATGATATCGGGCGAATCCGCCATATCGTTTCCCAGGTCATGATGGTTGCGAGCGCCGCCGCCGACGATCCGCAGCGACCGGACCGCATTAACCGAAGCTCTTCACCCTGTCACCAGCTTTCGCTGCGTTCAGCATGCCACCCAGCAATGAAGGCATAATCGCAAAGCACAAAAATTTTCGTTTCCCGAGCTTTAGCCGATTCCGGAGGCTCGGCGGCGATCCCGATCGCGGGCGGCATTGGCCCAGCGGCGGCGTGGTTAACGAGCTTTGAAAAAGTGTGTCGACCTTGGACATATTTTAGCAATCTGAAATTTAAGGATTGGTGGCATCGTTCGCGGACATAAGGGGTTCTGGCGGGGTGCTGACGGCAATGATCCGAAAATTCGGTAGGGACCGGCGTGGCAACTATACGCTGATGACGGTCATCACCATGGTGCCGCTCATGGGCGGCTTGGCGCTCAGCGTCGACTACTCGGAACTGCTCCGCCAGAAGAACGCTACGTTGAATGCCCTGGACGGCGCCGGCCTGGCTACCGCTCATAAGATCGTCTCCGGCGCAAGCGACGACGACGCCAAGGCCTATGCCAAGACTTTCTTCGAAGCCAATCTCGGCCCTGTCGATCCGGCCAATACTTTGCTTACCGTCACCCTGCCCAACAGCAATGCGGGTGGCGGCACGTTGAAGCTCTGCAGCGCCCTGACGTATCACCCCTATTTTCTGCCGGCCGCCGCTATGCTGATGGGCGGCGGGACCACCAGCGATACGACCTTCACGGCGTGCTCGGAAATCCGCCTCAAGAACACGCTGGAAGTAGCCCTTGTGCTCGATAATTCCGGCTCGATGAATAATCTGGGGTCCGGCACCGGCGCGAAGCGAATAGACCTGCTGAAGACTGCCGCCAAGCAGCTTGTCGATACGCTGGCACTGCAGGCACAGCAGATGAAGCAGGTCACTAAACCGGTGCAGTTCTCCCTGGTGCCGTTCGCTGCTTCGGTCAATGTCGGTCCCACCCATGACCAGGATAGCTGGATGGACCAGGACGGCATCTCCCCGATCCAGCACGAGGATTTCGACTGGACGAAGATGACCCCCGCCAACGATCCGGACAAATACGCTGAGAAGCTCAACGGCGTCTGGTACAAGCGCGGCGCCGGCTGGGGCGACAGCGAGGATCAACCACTGACCCGCTTCAGCCTTTACGCCGACATCACGGTCGAGTCCGGCCGCGAAGAAGTGCCTAACACGAAACAGTATATCTGCGACACCTATAACAAAAAAGGCAACTGCAGCAGCGGCCACTGGACCACTCCGGAATATATCTACACCACCAGTCGCTATGCGAGCTGGCAGGGTTGCGTCGAGGCGAGGCCGCACCCGTATAATAACGACGATACGACGCCGAACACCGCCACGCCTGCCACGCTGTTCGTGCCGATGTTTGCGCCGGACGAGGCTGGCACCCTCTGGCTCGATTTCAACCGCGACGGCGCTAACGACGTGACCTATTTGTCCTATGGTTACGGCAACAACTGGTGGGCCGACTGGCCCTACACCGCAAGTCCGACCGCATCCGAGCGGCAGTCGGACATGCGCAAATATTTCCTGGTCAAGCCTTACGGCTCGCAGTCGGCTGCCTCGGGCGACGGCCCGAATTCGTCCTGCACGACCAACCCGATCACGCCGCTCAAAGACGTGAGCCAGATTGCCCAGAAAGACGAGATCAAGAACGCCATCGACGCCATGGCGCCGAACGGCAATACCAACGTGCCGGAAGGCCTTGCCTGGGGCTGGCGGACGGTGTCGAGCAACGAACCTTTCACCGAGGGTCGGCCGAACACCGAAAGGGGCAACGACAAAGTGGTGATCGTGCTGACTGACGGCGCTAATACCTACAGCGCCGTCAGCGACAGCGGCTATGCCAACAACAGGTCGACCTATGCCGCTTACGGCTACACCGGCCTGACATATCCGGGCTCTGGGAGCGTGACGCGCCTGTTCATGAACACGAGCACGGACATCGGCAAGACCACCTATACCGGCGCCAATTACACCGCCGCTCTGGACGAGCAGATGCAGACCCTTTGCGCCAACGCGAAGAGTTCGAACATTCTCGTCATGACCGTCGCGCTCGACCTGTCGACCACCGATGCCGGCGATAAGAAAGCGCTCGAGGCGCTGAAGGCATGCTCGTCGGACTCGCGCTTCCGCATGGATCCCACGGATCCGACCAAACCGGCCAAGCTGTTCTGGAACGCGACCGGGGCGACGTTGTCGGACAATTTCAAGGAAATCGCCAACGAATTGTCGAACCTGCGCATCGTCGGCTGACATGTAAGCGGCGATGCGACGGGCTGGCGCAATGGCTTGCGCTGTCATGCTCTTGCGCGTGCGGACTAGCGAGGGCACTTGGAGCGTTCGCCTGACCGTGCACATCGGATGGAGATCATCGGGAGGCGCGGAGTCGCCATCCGGAGATGCACCTGTGCCCGAAGCCGCCAATCATCTCGCCTTCGCGCTGGTCTGCCTCGGCATGGTGCTGACGCCTGGGCCGAATATGATCTATCTGATCTCGCGATCGCTGTCTCAGGGGCCGAAAGCCGGCCTGATCTCGCTCGGTGGCGTGGGGCTCGGCTTTGTCTTCTACGTGTTGTCAGCGGCATTCGGCATCACCGCGCTGCTGCTTGCCGTGCCTTACGCCTATGATGCGCTGCGCTTTGCCGGCGCCCTCTACCTTTTGTGGCTTGCCTGGCAAGCAGTGAGGCCAGGCGGACGCTCGCCGTTCCAGGTCCGGGAACTGCCGAAGGACAGGCCGCGCAAATTGTTCGCCATGGGCCTGATGACCAATCTGCTCAACCCGAAGGTGGCGGTGCTTTATCTTTCGCTGCTGCCGCAGTTCATCAGCCCCGGCAAGGGCCACGTGCTTTCGCAGCTTCTGGTGCTCGGCACCACGCAGATTGCGATCAGCCTCACCGTCAAAGCGATCATCGCGGTTACGGCCGGCTCGATCGCCGTGTTCCTCGCCGGCCGACCGCTATGGCTGGTGATCCAGCGTTGGATGATGGGCACGGTGCTGACCGCACTGGCCCTGAAGATGACAACCGACGCGCAGCGTTAACTAAGAGCATCGGACCCAAAAGTGGGTACCGGTTTGGGAGAATCCGATGCTCAAACGAAAAGATAGAGCGGCGGCACCGCCGCCGTAGCCTACATCGGCCGCCGGTCCTGCTGCGCCCGCTCCGGTTCGACCACCCTGCGATAGAGGTGCCACGTCGCATGACCAAGCACGGGCATGACGACGGCGAGCCCGGCAAACAGCGGGATCGAGCCGATGACCAGCAGCACGGCCACCATCAGGCCCCACAGCGCCATCTGCAGCGGATTTGTCATCACCGCCCGCGCCGATGTCTCGATTGCCGAGACCGCGCCGACATCGCGGTCGAGCAGCAGCGGGAAAGCGACGACGGTCGTCGCCAGCACGATCGCGGCGAAGACGAAGCCAGCCGCATTGCCGAGCAGGATCAGCGTCCAGCCTTTGGGCGTTGTCAGCACCTCGCGCAAAAAGCCGCCGATCGAGGCGGGCGGCTGATTGCCGAACAGGCCGGTGTAGATCGATTGCGCGGTGTACAGCCAGAGCAGGAACAGTGCCACCAGCATGACGCCGATGACTGCGATCGCCGGCAGCGCCGGCGAGTGGCGCACGTCGAGCGCGTGCCACCAGGACGTGTCCATGCCGAGTTCGCGGCGGCGGCTGATCTCGTAGAGGCCGATCGCGGCGAACGGTCCAAGCAGGGCGAAGCCGGACATCAGGGGATAGAGGAGCTGGATGGCGTTGGAGCCGGATGTCGTCCACTGCGCCAGGATCAATCCGACCACCGGATAGATCAGGCACATGAACACGTAATGCGATGGCTTTGCCCAGAAATCCTCGACGCCGAGCCGTAGCACATCCATCAGGTCTGCCGTGGTGATGCGGCGCACCGTGGGCTGCACGTGCATTCCACGCGCGTCCGACATGACATGAAAGCTGGCCATAACCATTCTCCCGTGTGTCGGGGCGGCCACCGCCAGGATGGCCGCCCGTGGCTGCCATTTCAAAAGCGATGGCATAATAGCCGAATTCGATGTGATTGTCGCGAATCGGGTGGTGTCGGAGCAAGCGCCGCGCGGCACAGGGCGCGTCCGTGCCGCGCGGCTGGCGTGTGCTAGTCTAGGCACCAAATCGTTCAATCACCTCGGCCAGCGGAATGTGGCCAAGGCAGGCACCCGAACCCGCCGGCTTTTCGCCATCCTCGATGGCCTGCGCATACCGCACGTCCTGATCGCTTTCGATCCGGCGGCGCAACGCCGCCAGCTTGGGGTAGGAGGCGCCGTCGACCGCCTTGTGGAACTCCGCCCAGCGTGCCACGCCAATGAGCGTGGTATCCGCCAGCGTCAGGCGATCGCCGACCAGAAAGTCCGTGTCGACGATCATCGCCTCAAGCCGGTCATGGCGTTCGGCAACGGCCTTGCGGCCAAAGTCGCGCAAGGTCGCCAGCAGGACCGGTTCGGCCGATTCCATTTCATATGCAGCCCAGAGCGGGGTGAAAGCGGCGGTGAAACCGGTGTTCACGAAAGCCATCAGCTGATGCATCCGGTCGGCTTCCGGCGAGCGAGGATCGAAGCTGATGCGACGTTGCGTGTCGCTGGCTTCGAGCCAAGCGGCAATCGCCATGGTCTCGGTGAGCACTCTGCCTTCGTCCGTGATCAACACCGGCGTTTCTTGACGGCCGTTGATGCTGGCATAGGCGTCGTTCTTCATTTCGGTGAGCATGTCGACGCGACACAGGCGGTAAGGCTGTCCGAGGCGTTCAAAAGCAGCGACAAGCCCCATCGAACTTCCCGCCGGGACGCCGTAAAGGAGGATAGGTTCCATTTCTTTGTCTCTTCCATGTTAGGGATCACGCTGCGCAGCGAAGCTTGACCCTAAACGCTGGTCGTCCATGTAAATTACGCACTATTCTGTAACCAGGGACCCGCCATGAAGGATGTCGTCTCACGCTGCCCGATCGAAGAGACCATGCGCGTGATCAGCGGTCGCTGGCCCACCTTGCTGCTCTACTATCTCAAGGACGGGACCAAGCGCTTCAGCGAACTGAGGCGTGACAACCCGACCGTGTCGCACGGCATTCTGGCGCTGGAACTGCGCAAGCTGGAAGAAGCCGGGATTGTGCGGCGAACTGCACATGCCGGCTATCCGCTACGCGTCGACTATGACCTCACGGCGCCCGGCCTCAAGCTTGTGCCGCTCATCGACGCCCTGGGCGACTGGTGGGAAGATACCGAGGACGATCGGGCCGGCCAGATTTCATCGACGCCGGAAACCAGGCTCGTCAAGGCGGCCTGACCAGTGGTGAAAACCTGATGCCTGCTACCCGAGGCTGGACACCGCTTTGGGTTGGATTTGCCGTCCGGGCCTAATACCGCAATGCGCGGGTAGCGCCAGAAGCCGTTATTGCCGAGCAGATACTCTAACGTCGCGTTCTGGGCCGCAAGCGGACTTGCGGCTTCGAGGCTCGGAATGTCAGAAGCGGACATTTTGGTGCCCTGCGTGCATCGACGTGAACTGACCCCTCTCGGACCTTCCCTAAATGCAAGATGACGAGCAGGTATTCTGCCCCCCAATCCCGACCCTTGACAGCCAAGTGCAATATGCGCCAGCTGCGTCTTCGGTCGTTACAAGCCATTGACACGATATGAATCAGCATTGTTGGGCGGTGGCCTGAGGATTGAAGCCGATATGCGCTTCGCTGAAATGTCTAATGCGACTCCGTCATGATCTTCCGGCCCCGTCGAGCGACGCTGCCAAAGCCGGTGACGCCGAGGTGATGAGGGCAGGCTAGATCAGTGCAGCAGATCCGCCCGGCGACGTTTCTTTTTGCGGCACGAGCCCTGCGCGACATGGGCGACGGCTTCGTGGCAATTCTGTTGCCGGTCTATCTCTTGGCATTAGGCTTCGCACCACTGCAGGTCGGCATCATAGCAACCGCATCGCTGCTCGGTTCAGCGCTCATGACCATCGCCGCCGGACTCCTTGGTGCCCGACACGATCACCGCCAACTCCTGCTTGCCGCCGCCAGTCTGATGGTCGCCACAGGTGTGGCCCTTGCTGTGGTCCACGACTACGCGCTGCTTTTGGTGATCGCCTTCGCAGGCACCATCAACCCGTCGGCCGGCAGCGTCAGCGTATTCGTACCTTTAGAGCATGCCGTGCTCACGCGCGAAGTCACTGATGCCGCCCGGACCAAAATGTTCGCGCGTTACAGCCTGGTGGGTGCGCTCGCAGGCGCGGTTGGCGCGCTTGCTTCGGCGACACCTGATCTTCTGGCTCCAGCCGGCTTCGACCAACTCACCGGCATCAAGGCGATGTTCGTGCTCTATGCATTTCTGGGCCTGCTCGGCGGCCTTCTCTACGCGCGGATCCCGCAGCGCCGTCCAGCGTCGGACTCCGGCACCGCGTCCGCGCTCGGCCCCTCGCGCAATATTGTGTTCAAGCTCGCGGCCCTTTTTAGCCTTGATGCCTTCGCCGGCGGCTTCGTCGTCCAGTCGCTGCTTGCCCTGTGGCTTTTCGAAACATTCGACCTGTCGCTCTCGGAAGCGGGCTTTTTCTTCTTCTGGTCCGGCGTACTTTCGGCGTTCTCATTCCCCGTTGCTGCTTGGCTGTCCCGGCACATCGGGCTCATCAACACGATGGTGTTCACTCACATTCCGTCCAGCATTGCTCTGATGTTGGCGGCGCTTGCGCCCACGCTGCCTCTGGCACTCGTCCTGCTGTTGATCCGCGCTGCGCTTTCGCAGATGGACGTCCCGACGCGATCGTCTTACGTCATGGCCGTCGTCACGGAGGCAGAGCGGGCGGCGGCCGCGAGCTTCACATCTGTCCCGCGCAGCCTAGCCGCCGCAGCCAGTCCCGCCTTGGCGGGCGCTCTGTTCGCTGCCTCGTTCCGGGCATGGCCCCTCCTGATCTGCGGTGCCCTAAAGATCATTTATGACCTGCTGCTGCTGATGCAATTCCGGCACCTCAAGCCGCCAGAGGAACGGTGATACAGTGTTGTCGGTTGGGGTGTGTTATACCAGGACGTCGACTGATCAGGCCGGGCCGCGGCCTTGTAAAAGCGGCACCAGCCATCAGGGCTGATTTCATCCGCGACAATCTCGCATGCATTCGGCTCCCGGAAATGGGTGCACCCGGCGAAGAACGGGTGTTGTCATGCATGACGGCCCCGCCAGCTCGCACTTATTGCCCTGCAGATACCGGATCAGCGAATTGTCCCCGCGATACATCCATGCACGAGCCCGATAAACGGAGCCCATATCGTCGATCATCCGGGCTTGCCTGCCGCGACGCGGGCGGGGCGTGAGGAAGTTCACCTCAAATTGCTCTTCGGAAACAGCACGCGATCGGGTTTTGCATTCATTCGCGCCAGCATTTCCTTGATCAAGCGTGTTTTGGTGCGGCCCGCTTCCTTCGGCGGCACAAGGTAACGCACGATGGCCTCGAGCCAGGTGTTTTCACTGACGCGAAAATGAACCACGGGA
>NZ_NPKH01000018.1 GCF_002284535.1 Mesorhizobium wenxiniae
ATCCTGGTCACATGGCCCTCCCGAGGCAGTGCGCTGGCCTATGGCTATGATCGCGAAAGCACCAACTACACGCGAAATGCCGTCGAACTGCTGTTCCAATATCTCGCACGCGATCCCCAGATAAAGGAAGTGTCGATCCTCGCCCATTCGATGGGCAACTGGCTGGCATTGGAAGGCTTGCGCCAGATGGCCATCCGCAATGGCGGCCTGCCGGCGAAGTTCAAAAACGTCATGCTGGCGGCGCCTGACGTCGACGTCGACGTGTTTCGCACGCAGATTGCCGACATGGGCAAGCAGCACCCGCAGTTCACCCTCTTCGTCTCGCAGGACGATCGCGCGCTCAAAGTTTCGCGACGGGTCTGGGGTAATATCCCCCGGCTCGGATCGATCGATCCGGAACAAGCTCCATACAAGGAAGAATTCGCGAGCAACAATATAACCGTAATCGATCTGACGAAAGTCAAATCCGGAGATCGTTTGCATCACGGCAAGTTCGCGTCGTCACCGCAGATCGTGCAACTGATCGGGGCGCGAATGGCCGGCGGCCAGACGTTGACCGACAACAGGGTAGGCCTGGGCGACACGATCATTCAGGCAACGACCGGTGCGGCGGCAGCGGCGGGCAGCGCGGCAGGGCTGGTGATTGCGGCACCTGTTGCAGCGGTCGATCAAAACAGCAGAGAAAATTTAGGCAATCACATTGGCGCCTTGACGGGTTCCCAGACCAGCCAGAAACCGAGTGCTGGCAAGGAATGCGTTGGCACCGCCACAAAAGATTGCAAGAAGTAGCCCTTGGTCACCCAGCGCGGATTAATTCGATGCTGACGTATCGTCTCCGGCCCCAAAGTGGGCATTGATCTCTCCTGCAGGCTCGGCAAACGTGTGCTACGAACCGCAACGTTGGCGCAGTTAGCCGACACCCTGCGAACAACTCTCAAGCGATAGCCATTGCCCTATGGTCGGACGTCGGTTTTGGGACGGCACGAATCCCGTTCTCTCGGATGCGTTGTGGACCCCCTTCAGTGCCGCCCGGCGGATCGCAGATTGCTTGCCTGGTTTCGCCGTAAACTTTGCCCGAAAGACCAGGGTGCCGTCCTCGAGACATGCCTGCCCTTGTCATCACCAGCCCTGATCGATTGGCCCTAAATTTCGGCTTCCTTCGGTTTTGCTTCCGCAATTGGACCACCGAGACGCCGTCCAAAGGGGACGACCTTTGTTTTGGAACACAATCAGGTCCCGCCCAATTGTCCTGTCTGCCAGTCGCGCTCTAGCCTCGTCTTCGTTCGCCGCGTCGAAGGCCACAATTCCACGTCCTGAAATCTGAGCCACGTACACGGTCAACATCGATGCCTTTCTCAGAGAGGTCAGGCCGAGTTCGGATGACGTGGACAGGACCGCACAGCTCTATGGCGTGTCCCTCACCGCCTCCAAGGGGGCCTTGCTCTTTTTCAGGGTTTGGTTTGCCTGATGAGCAGCGGCCGCAGTCTCACCGCCACTCTCGACGTGAACGGTGGGAACCGCCATCTTGATACCGTTTTCCGCGAATGCCGCCTTGATCATCATGTATGCGCGCCGCTTGATGCCGAATTGGGTCCCGGGCTTCGTCGTCAACTTTATCCTCAGAACGATCGCGTATTCCCCAAAACTGTCGATGCCCTGCATCTTGAGCGGCTCAATCGTGTCGGCCGCAAATTCCGGGTCTGCCGCCAGCTCCTGGCCGATCTTCTTGATGAGCTTGCGCGCCAGATCCACGTCGGAATCATAGGTAATGTTGATCATCATCTTGTCGATCACCCAATCCCTGCTCATGTTCTGGACCGCCCCGAGCTCACCGAACGGGACGGTATAGACGGGGCCGCGATGATGACGCAGACGCACCGAACGCAGGCTGAAGGATTCGACCGTGCCTTTGTAGCTGCCGCTCTGGATGTATTCACCGGCCCGGAAGGCGTCGTCCATCATGTAGAACACGCCGCTCAGCACGTCCTTGACCAGGGTCTGCGAGCCGAAGCCGATGGCGATGCCGAAGATGCCGGCGCCGGCAATCAGCGGGAGTATCTGCACGCCGAGCCCAGCGAGGATCGTTAGCACGGTGACCGCGGCTATGAACACGGCAAGGGCGTTGCGGAATATCGGCAACAGCGTGCGCAGCCGGCCGCTGCGGGCCAGCTGGTCGGCGCTGCTCCCATCCGCCGGCGCGAGGTTCATGTGATATTCGATCAAGGCCTTCGACAGTTGCCAGAGCAGGTCGGCGATGAGCAAAATGATGATGCCGTTGAGCAGCCCGGTTATCAGGAAGCCGCCGGTTTCGCTGCCGGCGAGGCTCGCGGCCCTGATCCGCCAGATATAGGCGAGCCATGCCACCGCCGCGGCAATGACCGCCGCCCTGGCGCCCCTGACAATGAGCACGTTGAGTACGACGCCAATCGCGCCGCTGCGCTTCGACCTGCCGGCGAAGGCCTGTGCCGCGGCGCCGACGCCGCGCAAGGCTGTCGGCAGCACCAGGGCGAAAATCCCAAGCCACAGGACGCCGAGCAGGCCGGCGACCCAAGCCACCCAGAGCACGATCAGGAACAAGGTGAGAAACGATTGCTTGACCAGAGAGCCTCGCCCGTCGGGCCGTTGCCAGACGACGTCGATTGCGGTCGCCAGAATGCCAAGCCCGAACAGGAAGGCGGCGAGCCCTGCAACCTCTCGAGAGAAGCCCAGGCCAGGCATGAGGCTGGCGATCGCCCAGCCGAACAACAGGAACCCGGCCACAAGGCTGACTCGCCAACGCCAGAAACGGGTCGAAGCCTCGCTTTCGAAAAGCGGAGTCGGCCTGTCCGAGGGGTCGCTCGTCGCACCGCCGAACGCAAACAGCAATCGGGCTGCCGCGCGAACGATACGGAACGCGATGAACGCAAGAAGCAGGGTCAGAATGATCCTGCGGAGTAAGGGTGGCCATCCGAACGCCAAGAACGAACCGGTGCTGGCGAGCGCAAAAGTCAGCAGGGCGACAGTCTCGAAGAGGATCGCTTGTCCGGCGTCTTCCTGAGCAACCGCGCTCCTCGTCCTGGCGAGCGCTCGTCGGACCGCCCACTCGGCTCCGAAACCGACCGCGATCAAGACCGCCAGGATGCCCATAACCAGGCCTGGCCTGCCGGAGTTCACGTCACGCGAGACAACGTCGGCGGCGCGCGACAGTTCTTCCGGCAGGCGCGGGATCGCGCTGCCGAGCGCACCGATACGGGCACGAATACCCGCCTCCAGCCTCAAGATGTCCTCGGAAATGGACAGGCCGGGCTCGTCCGTGGCCGCTGGAATCTTTCCCTCGAGCCATGCCTTTAGTTCCGGATCGGACAAAAGCTCGAGGAACTGCTTTGCCTTTTCGGGCGGAAGGTCGGGGGAAGGCTGTTGAGCTAGCGAAGTTCCCTGCAAGAGCGCTAGCAAGAGCACGACGACAACTGGCAAGAACCCGAGCCGTAGCTTGTTCGTCATGAGCGCCTCGAGTTTTGAATGCCGCAGCTGCACAAATTGGCTCCTCGCCCATTTATGGGCAACTGTTCTGGCTGCATGCTACGTCTCCGGGGAGAGTGGCTGCAAGCTAAGGGCGCAGTCAATTATGGTGTTCGTTGCTTACGGTCACAAGCAGAGATTATCGGTTGGCATCACAGCCCTTGCGAAAGGCGGGCCGCCATCAACATTCCTGCAAACGCCGCCGACCGGTCGTTTCAGCCCAAGTCGTTGTAGTGTCATTGGAGGCCCTCTCGCTTTGGGCGGCTACGATCAGTTCACGTAGACGACGACGTAACGGCCGCCATAGGGATGGTAGTATGTCCCGCCGCACTGCCAAACCGTAGCGCCATTGATGCTAGTCCTGACGCAGGCGGGCGGTAGTGCCGCCACGTATATGGTCGAGCGGCGGACGACCCGGCGCGTTGTACGCCGCGCAACGCCGGCGACGCTGCCGGGCGTAAGCGGCCTGCCGACGCGCGCTTCCGCGCTGGAGACGATCGAACCTGCCGGAATGAAGTAACCGCCCATCAGGCCATCGGTTACAAGAAACGCCGTCATCACAGCGGCGACCGAGAGATGATTGCGGAACATGCGACGCGCGTTCATTTGCTGCCCTCCAGCACAAGTTCGCCGACCTCGTCGGAGTCTATCCGTTCCAGCTTTTTCGCATTGGCCGGAGGCTTGAACGAGAACAGCTTGGCGTCGACCTCACCGGCTTTCCAGTTGCTGAACCGCAACGAATATTGCGGCGCGCCCGTCAGTGGCCCCCAGCGCAAGCGATCACACTACTCGGTAGCGACGTCGTGTCGCCAAGCCCAGGGCGAATGTTCCTGCCTTGGCGCTACGTTGGCGCATTGCCTGCCGATGCGGAAGGTAAGTAACTGTATACTACGTGCGCAACTGGGAGCCCCTGCCAGCAGATCAGTCGACGTCGAGGCCATCTTTCGGATCGAATGTCCCGTGCGCAGATACTCATCAATTTCACGACTTGCAGAGGAACAAAAGACATACTGCCCGAGTGGTCACAAGCACTTCATGACAGCACCCTGTCTTCAGCGCTGCGCCTCGGTCTTGGCCAAAGCAACGCCACCATGAAGATCGTGTAGGCGATGGCCACCAGTATGTACGTGACCCGCGTGGAAAAGGATTCCGCTGCCGATCCCGGCAACGGCGAGACGCCCGTTCCGAATACGATG
This sequence comes from Mesorhizobium wenxiniae, assembly GCF_002284535.1. GTDB lineage: Bacteria > Pseudomonadota > Alphaproteobacteria > Rhizobiales > Rhizobiaceae > Mesorhizobium > Mesorhizobium wenxiniae. Next base: position 4,695 of record NZ_NPKH01000018.1, read on the forward strand.
AGGAAGATTGTGAGCGCGCCCGCGTAGAGCTTGGCGGCAGGGTTGCTCAGCGCCGCGCGGCCGCCAAACACCAGGCCCGCAAACAGCACCAGGACAAACAGCGACAGAGTGGTGGGACGAACCTGCAGCAATGCGAACGCAAAGGATGCGACCACGCCTCCGATGAGATTGACCAGAACGAGGCCGAATGCTGCCCTTGCGCTCGCGCTGACGTCGAGTTGCGACAACAGCGATGCGACGGTGATCGGAATGACGATCGCCGTGGCGAGGCCGTCCTGCGTCAGGCAAGCGAGCACGGCGATCAGCAGAATGGCGGCATTGGCGGCGGCATAGCGCGTGGCCCGAGGGTTTGCAGCAAGAGCCGGGGCTTCAATATCGGCGCTGCCTCGGTCGGGTATGACCGCATGGGCTATCCACATCAGGATCGCTCCGCTGACCACGCCCTGCACCAGGATCGACAGGACGGAATCGCCAAGATCGCGGTTGAGCACGGTCAGCAGCGGCACCATCACGGCGACCACCAGGACGAGAAAGATCGCCCCTCCGCCCTTGCCGTTCGCCTGCAGGTAGAAACTGACGAAATAGACCAGCCCGAGCAGCAGCAACAGGACCGGCGGCCGGTCGCCTGTCAGCACCGCGACGGCCTGCAGAAGCGCGCCGGCGACAACAATGAGGATCGCCATTCCCAGGGCCTGTTTCAGCTGCAGCGGGCGGGAACTGGAGATCAGGAACTGCGCCGCGAACAATGGTCCCAGAAAGGGGATGATCGCCCCCGACAGAACCGACCACGTGAAGCCGACGGCTACGGCCAGCGCGATGCGCAGACCCTTGCGCTTGGCATTGGCGTACGCAAGGTTGCCGTCAGCTGGCATAGGTCAGGACCGACAACGCGCGCATCCAGATGCTGCCGAGCGCATTGGTAAGCGGATTGTCGCCAGTATAGATCACGACATTCGCCTGCGACCCGTAGCCCACGCCCTTGGGCCTGCCATCGTCGAGGATCAGGCGGACCGGGAAGCTCTGCGGCGTCCTTATCCATCCGCTGTCGGTGGAAATCTTCGGCAGCCCGGTCTTGGGATCGACATTTCCCTGAGCCACCCCCAGCCCGACGCTCTCCACCCTGGCCGAGAAAATCCGGCCTGGCAGGACGTCGAAAACCACTTCTGCGCGGTTGCCGGCAGCGACGTTCTCAAGGCTGTTTTCCTTGAACGCCGCGGTGATCCACACCGTGCCGACATCGATGAAGGTCATTGCGCTTTGCCCCGCGCCGACCATGCCTCCGACGGAAAGCTGGAGGTTGGTGACAAAGCCTTCCGCCGGCGCCGAAACCGTCGTGCGCAGCAGATCGAGTTGCGCACGTTCGAGCGCCGCCAGGGACTCTCTCAGTTGCGGATTGTCGGCGCCCGCCGGTCCAAGCTCCTCCTGCGCTCGCTTGAGATCGGCTTCCGCCGCAACCACCGAGGCATTGGACTGATCCAGCGCCGCCTTCGCCTCGTCGGCTTTGGCCTTAGAATAGACGCCGCGCTTGACGAGCTCAATCGCCCGGTTGGCCTGCTCCTGGACGTTGTCACGGCTCGCCTTTGCCTCTACCAGCCGCGCCTGGACGGCATCGACGGACGCTGTCGAAGCGCCGATCGACTGACCTACCCGTGCAAGCCGGGCTTCCGCCTCCGCCACGGCGAGCTGGTACTGCTGCGGATCGATGCGAAATAGCATCTGGCCGGGCGTCACGCCGCTGTTGTCGGCGACACCCACTTCGATGACCCGCCCGGTAACCTCGGGCGCGATGCCGACGACATAGGCGCTGACCGTCGCCTGCGAAGAAGAAGGCGTTCGCCGCTCCATGAAGATCGCTACCACAAACAGCAGGCACGCCAGCAGCAGCACGGTAAGCGCGACCCGGCGCAGCGGGTTGCCCTTCGTCGCTTGCGTATCCGCGCCGTCAGCGGCGTTGTCTTGAGAGGTCCCGGTTGCATCGGACGCCATAGCATCTTCTCCCTGTCAGACTACGCAGGCATCGCGCCGCGGACGGATGCTTGCTTCTTATCAGTCTTCGGCCCGGGCAAGCCGGCAGGGGGAACCCGGCGCACAGGCACGAGCAATCATGACCCTTACCACGAGGCTTTGGTTTTCATTGGCGTAAGCGACCCTCACCGTCACTACACTATACACCTCTTTTGACGGTTCCAGCCAACTGGGTGTTATTTTACATGGTAACGCCGGCCAAATTTTCACGACAAGCGGACAAGCGTTTTTCTGGATCAGAGACAGTCGCGCAGAGCTGAGCGAGCGCAGGCGCCGTGGAATGCAGAGCAGTTTGATAGGCAGCATCCTAGCGCGTTGTTGGATGGTGCGGCGCTTGTTCCTTAGCGGCGGCAGAATTCTCCCGATTTGCTGGACATTCCGTTTCGGATAGTCGACAGTTCTTCACGAACAGCGCCGTCGAGGGGGAACTTCGCGATGGATTTCGCAGTCATTGATATCAATCTGGTGGCAAAACTTCTCCTCCTCCTGCTGATTGGCATGGGACCGAAGATCGCGCTGGTGCCATTTCTGGAAAAGACCCAAAAGTTCGACGCCGAAACCAAGGTCAAAATAGGCCGCCAGATGGTTTTGACGGCTCTTGTCACGGCTCTGATCCTTTTTGCCACTGGCGCACTGCTGATGCGACTGTTGCATATCACTGGCGGTGCGGTTGCGATTGCTGGCGGTATTATCCTGGCGCTCCTCGCGATCAAGATGGCGTCTGGACCGACCGAAAAGCACGAGGAGGATTTGGGCCTGCCGGTGGACCCGGAAAAGATCGCGATTTTTCCCCTTGCTATTCCCTACTTGCTCAACCCCGTTGGGATCACGGTCATTATCATTGCCTCCGGCGAAGTCGTCTCGGTTGCAAGTGCAGCGCTGGTTGCGGGGCTCATCCTGCTCGTTGCCGCATTTGATTACCTGGTGTTCACCAATATCGACGCGCTGGCAAAGCGAATGAAGCCAGCGAGCCTTGTCGTCTCAGAGGTTGTCTTCGGCATTCTCCTGACCGCGGTTGCCGTCCAACTGGTCGTTAGCGGATTGGTCAATCTTGGAATCATCACCGCGAGCGTCGCACATTGATTTCGTGCTCGCCATCCCGCCATGAATGATACCGCCACTACCGGCGCTGACACGCATCAGAAGGCGCTGGAGGTCAATCTCGATGCGACGAGTTTCGGCTCGTTCGCCGAGATCGGCGCGGGTCAGGAAGTGGCGCGATGGTTTCTGCGCGTTGGCGCCGCGTCGGGCACAGTGGCCAAGACCGTCTCAGCCTACGACAAGGAAGTGAGTGACGACCTTTACGGCTCCGGGACGCGCTACGTGTCCAGGCAACGGCTTGAGACGATGCTCGATTGTGAATGGAAATCCCTCGTGAAACAGGTCGGCGATGCGCGCGGCAAAGATACGCGCTTGTTCGCTTTCGCCGATACCATCGCCGCCCGCAACTTTGCGGGCACCAACGATTGCCACGGCTGGATCGGCGTCCGCTTTCAGGATCACCCGCGGGCTGAGGCGAGCGACATTCTGCTGCACGTAAACCTTCGCGATAACACCAACCTGCTTCAGCAAGAGGCGGTGGGCATTCTGGGTGTGAACCTGCTGCATGCGCTGCTGAATGAGCGGGCAGCCCCCGACGATCTGCCGGCGAGAATGTTCGACGACCTTGCAAATGATCGCCTCGAAATTGATCAGATCGTGATGCGAGGCAGCGCGTTCGCTGGTTGCCAGATGGACGAACTGCACACGGCGTTGGTACGCGACGGCCGGGCTCAGGCGGTGACGCTGGACAGTGACGGTCTGGCCTTCGCTGCCAACGAATTTCTCTATAAGAAGTCTCTGGCCATCGTACCGTTGGCGCGCGACCCGCGCGATGACCTTTCACCGGAAGCGATTGCGGCGTGCCTGGAAACGCTCCGCCGCGAAGTCGCTGGGAATCCTGAGGTGAAGGACGTCATTGATGTGCGCCTGATGGCCGTCGATTCTGATGCTCCGCTGCCTGCAATGGGCAAGGGCGCGGCGATGATGATGCGGCATCGCCAGTTGTACCCCGCCACCGCATTCGCGCGTCGATACACGCAGGCGCCGTTGCGTTTTGCCATACCGCTGCCTGCGTTAATACGGATTTTCGACGATGTGAGATATCAGCACCTGGAAGGCCGCCTGCTCGAGGGTATCGCGCGGCTTTTCGGCTCCAACGTGCGTGTGCTGGCCTATCCATGCCCTCGCGAGAAGTTGCTTCACCTGCTCAAGACCGATCCGGGACGCGGTTGGGATGTTGACGGTAGCCGGCAATGGACAACTGCCGATCAGTTGCGTCCCGCACCGCCTCTACGGCATCTTTATGAATATCTGCTGGCCAGTGGCTTCCTCGTGGCGATGCCTCGCAACTAAGCAGCATCAGAGGTGTTTTCGATTTGTGAGGACACGTCCTACTGCCTCGGCCGCTTAAGCGCGGCTAGGCATGAAGAATTTCAACCTGCATCCTGCGCGCGGGCCGGATGCGCCGCGGACCACTTGGCCGTGGCATACTGGACAGCGGCGATCAACAGCGCCGTGGTAACCCCGACCATCACACTTTCATGCTGCCGAAATCGACTGTCCATTTTCTCCCCCTTGCGTCGGCACTGAAATGAACCGCGGCGGCGAGAGGACCCTCGATCTGCCACGGCAAGCACCAGCTTGTGAGACCAATCATCCTCTAGCCGGCAAACGGCGGAACCGGCGCACCGCCGCCAAGACCGCTTTTGTTTGCCAGCCGACGGCGTTCCGTCCCGCTGATCGGCCCCTGTTGTCCCCGAGACTGCCGGACCGAACCGGCAGCGGAACGTAAGTTACATGGAGGGCAGGGTAATTTCTATAACTGCAAGGCCGTTCGAAGGTGGCTGAATTTATCCTCCGGATAGCCTAGCCAGCAAAGGCTCGCCTCGCATGGGCCGCTTAATATTGTGTCGACCACATAGAAAATCGGTCCGGCGCCCTGCCCACGACGCCGATCGCTAGTAGCAATTACCGGAATCGGCTTCCCTGGGCGAGCATGGGCGATAGGACCTGTTTGAGTGATACGTATCGCCGTAATACGGCTCGGCGTAATACCGGTCAGCGTAATACCGATCGCCGTAGTAGGGTCCGCCATAGTACGGCCCGCCGTAATACGGATCGCCGTAGAAGCCGCTTCGATAATACCCGCCGTGGTAACCGTTGTTGTTGGCGATCACGCTGCCGAGCAGCGCTCCGGCGACAAATGCGCCGGCGGGGAACCAAAAGTCGTTGTGCCGGTGGTATCCCGGACGATAGTGGCGGTAGCCGCGATAACCCCTGTACCAGCCATCCCGAACTTGGATGACATCGGACTGCGCGCCTTGTGCCCTGGGCACGAAGATCGGTGCGGCATCAACTGGAACAGTGCTCGTTAGTGCAAAAGTCGCGACCAAGGAGGTCGCTATGCCTGACAGGAACCTCATGATCGAGTCCTCGCTGGTGGCAATTTGCCGTATGCGAAAAGTCGTCATTTCATCTACGCGGAACGCTATCGATCCAAAATTGTTCCAGGCGCTGCAAATTGTTTCAAGCCGCCCCCGAACGTTTGACGGGCAGATAGGCGTCTGAATTTGGTCAGCGTTGAAACTATCTGTGCGACCGTTGGCGAGCGACCCGCGCGACGACCTTTCACCGGAAGCGATTGCCTGGAAACGCTCCGCCGCGAGGTCGCTGGGAATCCTGATGTGAAGGACGTCATCGATGTGCACCTGATGGCCGTCGATTCTGATGCTCCGCTGCCTGCAATGGGCAAGGGCGCGGCGATGATGATGCGGCATCGCCAGTTGTATCGCGCCACCGCATTCGTGCGTCGATACACGCAGCCTTGGTGGTTCCATCCCTCTGGCCTGCAAGGTCGACGTTAGTCAAAGCGCGCCCGAAAATTCCACGACTGCCCNTCGCGCCACCGCATTCGTGCGTCGATACACGCAGCCTTGGTGGTTCCATCCCTCTGGCCTGCAAGGTCGACGTTAGTCAAAGCGCGCCCGAAAATTCCACGACTGCCCGTCGAAACGTTTGATGATCTGACTGAAACCGAAGCCTCTGCAGCCATCGCATCGTGCGATCGCGGCTGCGATTTTCGGCAACGGCGGATATGACACGGACGCTCAGTGTGAACGCGCCTGGCTCGAAAAAACGTACCGGATTTGGTTAAGAACACGCAGCAAGAGGCCCCGTTTGCGGTTTGCCCGTTCGCAGAACGTGGAGTTCTTCCTTGGCTGATCGAAAAAAGCCGGGCTCACCTCAAGGACCGACTTTTGCGCTGGCCGAGCCGATTCTGCCCGTAGGTTACCGTTAATTACCTTCCGCCCCGAGCGGCAATAGGCAAACCTCACGAAGGACGATTTTGAAGTAGGCATGGCTGAAGCGTCCTGCCACGAGTTTCGTCTCGTCGATAGAACGCGGAGCATGTTTTTCTCGCCAGGGAACCGAAAACTCGGCTCATCTTGGACAAAGCGGTACAATCAAAGGAGGACGTCAGATGAGTGACAAGCAAGCGAATCCAGACCGACAACCGAACCGGCGCGACATTTTGCTGACCGGAGGATCTGTGCTCGCCATTTCGGCTGTCGCATCCGGAATAGCCACGAGCGCGAAAGCTCAAGCAGCCGGTACAAAACCCAACATCCTCGTCATTTTCGGCGATGACGTCGGTTATTGGAACCTCAGCGCCTACAACCGGGGCATGATGGGCTATCGCACGCCGAACATCGATCGGATCGCCAAAGAGGGGGCGATCTTCACCGACCACTACGCACAACAGTCCTGCACAGCCGGGCGCGCCGCATTCATTACCGGCCAATCCTGCTTCCGCACCGGCCTGCTGAAAGTAGGTCTGCCGGGTGCCAAGGAAGGGCTGTCGGAGAAGGACCCGACGCTCGCCGAACTGCTCAAGCCGCAGGGCTATGTTACCGGGCAATTCGGCAAGAACCATCTCGGCGACCGCAACGAGCATCTGCCCACCGTTCACGGCTTCGATGAATTCTTCGGCAATCTCTATCACCTCAATGCCGAGGATGAGCCGGAGCATCCCGACTACCCGAAGAACCCCGAGTTCAAGGCCAGGTTCGGTCCACGCGGCGTGATGAAGTGCAAGGCCAGCGAAACGGACGATCCGACGGAGGATCCGCGCTTCGGGCGGGTGGGCAAACAAGAGATCGAGGACACCGGCCCGCTGACAAAGAAGCGCATGGAAACCGTAGACGAAGAGTTCCTCGGCAGCGCGCTCAACTTCATCGACCGCTCGAACGCCGACGGGAAGCCGTTCTTCTGCTGGTTCAATTCGACCCGGACCCACATCTACACGTTTCTCAAGGAGGCCTCGAAGGGCAAAACCGGCTTGGGCATCTATGCGGACGCGATGGTGGAGATGGACGGCATGGTCGGCCAGCTTCTGGGGAAGCTCGATGACCTCGGCATCGCCGACAACACCATCGTCCTTTGGACGACCGACAATGGCGCGGAGGTTTTCTCGTGGCCGGACGGCGGCACCACGCCCTTCAAAGGCGAGAAGAACACGAACTGGGAGGGCGGCTACCGCGTGCCGTGCATGATGCGCTGGCCGGGCGTCATCAAGCCGGGAACGGAGATCAACCATATAACGTCACACGAAGATTTCGTTCCGACGCTCGTCGCCGCCGCAGGCGAACCAGACGTGACGGCTAAGCTGTTGAAGGGATACGATGCCGCCGGCAAGAGCTTCAAAGTGCATCTGGATGGCTACGACCAACGCGACGTGTTGGCCGGCGAAGGCGAAGGCAAGCGCCACGAATACTTCTACTGGACCGATGACGGCAACCTCGCCGGCCTGCGTTACGAACGTTGGAAGATGGTGTTCCTCGAGCAGCGCGAGGAGGGGCTTGCCGTGTGGGAGAACCCGCTGATTCCGCTGCGGTTCCCGAAGCTCTTCGACATCAAGGGTGACCCGTTCGAACGGGCGCAGACGGACGCCGGGGAATACGACAGATGGCGTGTCGAGCACGCCTTCGCGCTGGTGCCGGCGCAGGCTTATGTCGCCAAACACTTGCAGACCTATGTCGAGTTCCCGCCGCGGCAGAGGCCGGGCAGCTTCGCGCTCGACCAGGTCCTGGCGAAACTGCAGGAGGGTGGCAGAAACTGATCCTTCGCTCTGAATAGGCCGCGCTCGCACTATCGGCAGGCGCGGCCTCCAAACCAACTCGGAAGCAGATCAATGGCAGTCGCCAACAACATTCCTTCGACCGAGACCATTGCTCAGAGGGCAAAGCACGAGCTGCGCGAGTATGCGCTCCTGTCCTTGTATCTATTCGTCTGCTTTGGTGCGCTCATTCTCTACAAGGCAGCGATCCTTGGCGAGGAGGGCATCAGCTATCTGCCATCAGGGCTGGCGGCCATCAAGGCACTGATCCTGGCGAAGTTCATAATGCTCGGGCAGATGATCCGATTGGGCGACCGGCGTCGAAGCAGGATGGTCTACGTCATAGCTTTCAAGGCACTGTTATACCTGATCCTGCTTCTCGTCCTCTCGGTCGTTGAGGAATTCGTCGTCGGGCTGGTTCACGGGCGAACGATCGCCGATTCGCTCGCTGAATTCGGCGGCGACAAGCTGCCGCAGACGCTGGCGACGAGCCTCATCATGCTGCTGATATTGATCCCGTACCTGGCGTCCAGGGAAGTCAACGTCGCGCTTGGGGAAGGCAGGCTTTGGACGCTGCTGTTCGAACACCGTCCCGCTCAAATTTCAGAAAGCAAAGGTGTCAAGCCATGACCATTCTCGCTCGCGTCGCCAGGCGCTATTTGCTGCCGCTTTTTCTGTTGATGGCGATTGCGCCTTCCGCGCAAGGCACGGAAGTACTCGCGTCATGGAACGAAGGCGAGGCGAAGCAATCCATCGTGCGGTTCGTCGAAAGCGTGACCAAGGAAGGGTCGGCGGACTTCGTGCCTGTCCCCGAACGCATCGCGGTGTTCGACAATGACGGGACGCTGTGGGGCGAACAGCCTATGTATTTTCAGCTTCTGTTCGCGCTCGACCGGGTCAAGGCGCTCGCTCCCCAACATCCCGAATGGAACACGCAGGAGCCCTTTGCCTCGCTGCTGAAGGGCGATGTGAAAGCGGCGCTAACTGGCGGAGAACACGCGATCCTGGAGATCGTGATGGCCGCGCATTCGGGCATGACCACCGACGAGTTCGAACAGATCGTCCGCGACTGGTTTGCGAGCGCCAAGCATCCGAAGACAGGCAAACCCTACACGGAGATGATCTACCAGCCGATGCTGGAGCTGCTGGACTATTTGCGCGCCAACGGTTTCAAGACATTCATAGCCTCGGGCGGCGGCATCGAGTTCGTGCGAGTATTCAGCGAGCAGGTTTACGGCATTCCCCCCGAGCAGGTGATCGGCAGCAGCGGCAAAATGAAATTCGAGTTGAAAGGGGACCAGATGGTTCTCAACAAGCTGCCGGAAGTTGATTTCATTGACGACAAGGCGGGCAAGCCGGTGGCCATCCAAAAGCATATTGGGCGGCGGCCCATCGCGGCGTTCGGCAATTCCGACGGCGATCTGCAGATGCTGCAATGGACCTGCGCCGGACCCGGCCGGCGCTTCTGCCTCTACGTCCATCATACAGACGCGGAGCGGGAATGGGCCTACGACCGGCAGTCGAGCATCGGCCGTCTGGACAAGGGTCTCGACGCCGCAGCCGATTCTGGTTGGACGGTCGTCGATATGAAGAAGGATTGGAACCGGGTGTTCGCGTCCGAGAAGTAAGGATTCGGAGCAAGACGATGAGTCGAGTTGTGGAACGCCAGGCTCAATCTACACAGGTCGAAGAGCCATTGCCGAATATGGTGTGGATTCCCGGCGGTGCATTCCTCATGGGATCGGACAAGCACTATCCCGAAGAGGCGCCGGCGCATAGGGTGACGGTGGGCGGCTTCTGGATGGACGTCTGTACCGTCACCAACCGCGAGTTCGCTCGCTTCGTCGACGCAACTGGTTACGTCACCTCGGCCGAACGTCCCGTAAATCCCCACGATTATCCCGGAGCGAAGCCGGACATGCTGGCGCCATCGTCGGTGGTGTTCAGCAAGGCCAAACAGCGTGTCGATCTTCGCGATCACTACAATTGGTGGGTCTACGTGCGCGGCGCCAATTGGCGCCATCCGCGAGGGCCGGCGAGTTCGATCAAGCGGCTGGCCGATCATCCGGTCGTGCATGTGAACTTTGAGGATGCTGAAGCCTACGCATCGTGGGCGGGCAAGGAATTGCCCACCGAGGCCGAGTGGGAATTCGCGGCGCGTGGCGGGCTCGACGCGGCCGAATTTGTCTGGGGCGATGAAATGGCGCCCGATGGCCGACACCTGGCCAATATCTGGCAAGGCGAGTTCCCATGGCAGAATCTCTGCGAGGACGGCTACGAGGGGACGTCACCCGTCGCCTCCTTTGCCGCCAACGGCTACGGCCTCTACGACATGGCTGGCAATGTCTGGCAGTGGACCACGGACTGGTACCAGGAACACGGCAAGATCGACAGCCCGTGCTGCACGGTTGACAATCCCCGCGGTGCCAAACGGGACGACAGCCTCGATCCACGGCAGCCGCAGATCAGAATCCCGCGCAAGGTGATGAAAGGCGGATCGCATCTTTGCGCGCCCAACTATTGCCGGCGCTACCGCCCGGCCGCGCGGATGGCGCAGCCGATCGATACGTCGACGTGCCATTTAGGTTTCCGCTGCATTGCACGCAGAACGTGACAAATACTGCCAAAAAGGCCGGCGCAAAGCCTGCCCGGACAGAGACAGACAGGGAGGATCGAAGCATGACGGGCAATGACTTGTTGAAGGTCGGCGCGGCGGCGCTGACGCTGCTGTTTGCCGGCTTTGGTTCGGCGCATACTGCCCTTGCACAAGAACAGGTCGCGGCGGCTGACGCGTCCGCCGGCGTGACGGCGCCGGAGCCGTTGAGTGCGGACGAGATGGAGGTGCTGGTCGCGCGGATCGCGCTCTATCCGGATGAGCTGATTGCGGTGATCACCGCGGCTGCGCTCTATCCGCTGCAGATCGTCGAGGCGGCGCGCTTCCTCGAGCGATACGAGAAGGACAAGGGCCTGAAGCCGAAGGAGAGCTGGGACGGTTCGGTTGTGTCGCTGCTCAACTATCCGGACATTGTAAAGATGATGAGCGACGACCTCGAGTGGACGCAGGCGCTCGGCGACGCCATCGCCTACCAGCAGAAGGACGTGCTGGTCGCCATCCAGCAGTTGCGCGACGAGGCGGTCGCCAAGGGCGTCATCAAGACCGACGACAAGATCCAGGTGGTCAAGGAGAACGACAATTTCGTCATCAAGTCGGCGAGCCCCGAAGTGATCTACGTCCCGCAATATCCGCCGCAGATGTTTTATGAGCCGGATTACGTCTGGGAGCCGATCCGCTATTATCCCGACCCGTACCCCTATTACTGGTATCCGACAGCGACCTTCTTCGCCGGCATGGTGACGGGCGCGGTCTGGGGCGCCGCCGTCGACTGGAACGACTGGGGCGTCTGGGGCGGTCGCTGGGACGGCAACGACATCGACATCGACTGCAACAATTGCTTCAACAATCGCGACTTCAACGGCAAGATCAACTTCAACGACGTCGACTGGAAGAACATCGACCGCGACAAGATCAATATTGATCGCAACCAGTTCAATAAGTTCGACCAGAACAACATCAAGAACCGGATCGAGAAGAATGGCGACAACGCCATCCGGGACCGCGCGCGCGACATCAAGAAGAACGACAAACTCGCCAACAGGGTGCCGGGCAAGACGGCCGTAACGAGAGACATCCGCAAGAGCACGCTGGACGGGCTGAAGGCCAAGCCCGCCAACGTGACCCGCCCCGCCAAGCCCGCCAACATCCAGAAACCTGCGGCCAAGCCTACCGCCAATCGCCCAGCGGCGAAGCCGGCCAAGGTGAACCGCCCGGCCGGCAAGCCGAAACCTGCGGCAAGGGTCGACAACCGGCCGAAGAAACCCTCGGGGCTCGGCAAGGTCGATCGCGGCAAGGCGACCAAGGTCAGCTCCAACCGCGGCCACCAATCGATGGGTGGCGGCAGCCGTGGCGGCGGCCACAAGCAGATCAAGCGCCCCAGCGGCGGACGCCGGCGTTAACGGAACGGGAGGACAAGGTCGTGATACAGATGTTCAGCACCACCCGTCACACGGGACTTTTGCAAACGATCCTTCTCCGCTCTGTCTGTGCCTTGGTGCTTGCAGCCAGCGTAGCTGTCTCGCAGCCGGCATCCGCGCAGGACGCGCCGCAAGCGCCGGAGATCACTGCGTTTGCGGCCGCCGCCGAGCCGCCCGTCTTCGACACGCCGGAAGCGGCTGTCGAGGCGTTCAAGAAGGCGCTGGACGACGCCGGCAACGGTTCGGTTGCGGCCCTTCTCGGCCTCGATGCGGAAAAGCTGAAGGCCGACGAGAACGCGGACGAGACGCTGGCGGCGATCAAGGAGGGTGTGGCCAAGCAGCTTGTCCTCGATGGCGAGGGCGATCGCCGCACGCTGCAGATCGGCGACAAGCTGTGGCCGCTGCCGTTTCCGATCGTCAAGGGCGAGGACGGCAAGTGGGCTTTCGACACCTATGCCGGGCTCGAAGAGATCGTGAACCGGTATGTCGGCGAGAACGAGCTCACCGCGATCGAGACGATGCGCGCCTATGTCGATGCGCAGGAGGACTATGCGTCACAGGACCGCGACGAGGATGGCGTGGAGGAGTTCGCGCAGAAACTGATCAGCTCGGAGGGCGCGACCGACGGGCTCTACTGGCCGACCGACGACATCAACGGGGAAAGCCCGGCTGGCGCCAATATCGATCAGGCCGAGCTTGAGGACGCGGCCAAGGGCGAAGGCTATTTCGGCTACAGGTACAAGATCCTGACCGGCCAGGGCGACCGGATCGCCGGCGGCGCCTACGACTACGTCATCAACGGCAACATGATCGCCGGCTTCGGCCTCATCGCCTGGCCGGCCAAATATGGCGAGACAGGCGTAAAAACCTTCGCCCTCAACCAGCACGGCGTCGTCTACGAGACCGATCTCGGGCCAACCACCGAGCAGATCGTCAAATACATCGACCGCTTCAACCCGGACGATACCTGGCAGGTCGTGGCCGACTGAGAGAAGAGTGTTCTAGTTGTCTGCGGACAATATCGATGGATTGAAAATCGGGTTGCTTTGAATCGATCAGCAACCTGCGCTGCGCTGCGCAGAAGAGCGCGCCTTGTTCTTTATTTCGCTTGCAGCGCCATGCTCACGTTCCCGGTCCGCGCCGCCGATGTCATATCTGCAACAGCGCCGGCCGTTGAGCCGACGGTAGAACGACGGCTGGACCTTTTCACACCCTATTTCTGGGCCCCGCGGTCTATCGAGGGAGACGAACTCGCTTGGGCTTCCCGTTGTCGATATCGACGCCGATTTCAGCGACATCCTCGACAATCTCGATTTCGCTGCCAAGGCGATCGTCGACACGCGCTACGGCCGCTACGGCATTTTTCGGCGACGTAATTTACACCAAGCTGTCGGCAGACGGGAAGATCGTGTGCTCTCTCGGCAGCGCTCCATCGACCAAGACAATATGCGCCGAACGCCCGGCAACGATCGTGGCAAGCGCCATCGCTATGAGAGAAAATGCTCGCAGCGAATATCCCAGCACCGCAAGGCCCGCTACCCCATCCGGATGGGACGCCAAGAGGCGGAGGTCGATCCGGGCGATCCGCCACAGAAGGTGCGCCCACAGCGCAAACCTCCACCCCCAGCCAAGCAGCAAGGTCAGGAGCAAAGGGAGGCTCACCAGCACGTGCCACCAGCCGGCTGGCGAGAAGGCAGGAGCAAGGCCGCCGGTCTTGTGCCAAACTGGAACCTGATCGAACGGCAGCGAAAACACCGCCGCGCACATGAGGAGGTAGGCCAGACCGATTACGACAATTTCCGCTGCGCTCCAATTGAGGAGCGCACGGGTCGATGCCACGGCAGCGTCATATGTGCCACGGTCCTTCTCGGTTACAAGCCGGCATCGGCAAAATGCCGTACGATGGCATTGAGCCTTGATGCGCACTGCGCTTCGGCCAAGACGAGTAGTGGTGCGGCGATCAGGTACCGCGCCCGCATCCCAAAGGAGCGGCGCAATTGCGTCGGTGTGCATAGTCACATTTTGCATGCCGGCTAAAACGAGAAGGGGCGCCCAGCCTACCGCACCGACGATCATCGCGCGGCGGCCAACGTTGAGTTGACTACCCCTAACGAAGCCGAGACGCCGCTGCAGCCCGACAGGCGGACCATTCTCAAACAGTGCTTCGTTTGCGTGCAGGGCTTCGTTCATTTGCGTGCGCACATCTGCTCCCGATCCCTACAGCGCGGCTCCACTCCGTGCCAGATCCGTGTCGGTGCCCTACGGGGCGGCGTCTTTAGCGATTTGCCGCGGAGTCATTTCATCACCTCAGACAAGCTCGGCCGCATCGGAACGAGCACTTCCTCCAGCATTGCGAGATGGGCGGCGATGGAAGACCGTCGCGCGTTTGGGTCAAGGCGCAACGCCGTGCTGCTCTGCGGCACCAGATTGGCAGTGGTGACGGAGTTCCCGCTGGCGAACAGCGAGACCTCATGACCTTTTCTGACAAGCTCCTCGGTGAGGAACGACACGATCCGTTCCGTGCCCCCGTAGAGGCGCGGCGGGACCGATTCGTCTAGGGGCGCGACCTGAGCAATTCTCATTTCTTGCGGCTTTCGGTGACGACCGGGCGGCTAGCGTAAGGTTATCGCGTGGAGCACAGTGGGGGAATGTAAGTTACGTGGTTGGCTGGGTAAGGCAGCTAGGCGGATCAAAGATCGCCGGCTCGATGCGATCCGATCGACCACGTGATTGCCGGTGACGTTTCCGGCGAAGCAGGAAGCAAGATCAAGGCTGATCGCGAGCCTGCCCAGCCGCGCGAAAATGCGCTGGATCTGGTGAAGAACAGCCGAGAACAGGTTCGGTGAGGGCTTCGACGGACGTCGAGCTCTTGCGCGGCTCGCAGAAATTGCGTCGGCGCGGTCCAGCCTCGGCGAGCTTTTGGTCGAGCGTATGCACCGTGGCGCCATGCTCCGATGCCGTGGCGAGATGCAGCGCGTCGCCAGCGCGAAGCCCGAGACCATGCTGATCGGCGAACTTTGCCGCCGTGCGGAAATGCCCGCCCGTGACCGGCAGCACGGTGAAGCTCTCGGCGACCAGCTTGTGGAACATCGCGAGCGCTGCTCCGGTTCGCAGCAGCTTGATCGCCATGGCAGACGATATCTCGGTGATGGTCCAGTCGCTGATCAGAAACTGCGCCGGATGCTGCTCCGCCAGCCGGCTCTGAACGCGCAGCGTCGTCGCTTCATTTGAAAGAGCGGCAATGATCAGCGACGGGTCGAGATAGTGCATCAGTAGCGGTCGCCATCCCGCATCGACCGTACCAGATCGGCAGAACTCTCGGCCTGAGGCGGCATGGTCGCGGGCAAGGATTGCAGGAGTGTCGCGTCGATCCGCTGCCGCGGTCTCGCCACGGCGGTGAGCCGTGCGACCGGTTTACCCCGCCGGGTTATATCGATGGAATCTCCTGCCTCGACCCGATCCACTAGCTCGCTCAGATGGGCTTTGGCATCTGCCAGGTTGATCACACTCATGTCACGCTCCTGACCATGTAGATGGTCATATAGTGTATTGCGCTTAACACTCCCAGTGAGAGGTTTTCATGCGTCACGTCCTGACCCGGGGCGCCACCCGGCGCAAAGCCAGATCATTGCAGGCGGCTGTTGTGGCGCAGCACGAGGCCGACTGCGCCGAGCAATGCATCGTTCTCTGTGTGCTTGCCAACGATTATCCGCGTGCGCAGGGCGGGCGCGATATCGCGGGACTTGATGAGCGTGTGGCGTTCATATGACGCGATCAGCGGTGCCAGGAGAATGTCGCCTGCCAACGCCATGCGGCCACCGATAATGATGAGTGGCGGATTGATCACCGAGCCGATCAAGCCAAGACCACGGCCGGCGAACTCGGCGGTGTCCTCGATCATGCGCAGCGCCCCGACGTCGCCCTGTTCAGCCATCATGATCACCTCGTCCATCGTGACCGGCCGCCGCACGATGCGCGAAATCTGCTCGAGCGGCCGGGCAAAGCTCGCATAAAGCTCGAGGCATCCGCGATTGCCGCACCGGCAAAGATCGCCGCTGGGATCAACGCTGATGTGCCCGAATTCACCGGCGCCGCCGGCGATGCCAGTCACCAGCCGGCCATGCTGGACAATGGCCCCGCCGATGCCCAGATCGATCTTGAACAGCACGAAATCATCTTGGCCGACAGCCGCCCCCCACATCAGCTCCGCAATGGCCGAGCAGTTGCTCTCGTTATCGGCGAAAATCGGCTGTTCGAGAACCGGCCCGAACACATCGCGGATGTTGACCCCGGCCCAGGTCGGAACAATACTCGCACGCTGCACCACTCCTTCGCGGCTGACAGGGCCCGAGACGGAAACCCCAACCCCCAGGAGCCCCGCCATCGGCAGACCGTTCTCTTCGTAGCATTGGGCAATTGCTGACTTGGCGAGCTGGGCCGCCTGTTGCGGTTGGTAGTCCAGACCCATGGGGATAGTTTGTTCGGTAATGACAGAATGCGAGACGTCGGCGACGACGCACCGCATCTCATCGAGGCCTAGGTGGATCCCGATACAGGTGCCCGCAGCGGGATTGAGTGTCAATGTCGTCGCAGGCCTGCCGATACCCCTGATCCCGTCATGGTGGGTCGAGGATTCGATCACCATCCCGGACTTTCTCAAGCCATTGAGCGCGGTTGAAACCGTCGATCGCGCTAAACCGGTGATGCGGGTAATTTGCGACGCAGAAAGCACGCCGCGCTCACGTAGACATAGAACGATCAGGCTCTCCGGTGATGCGGAGGGTCTGTCGATCAGCCAATTTCTAAGCGAAGGTTTGTTCATGATGAGCACAAAGGACGTTGACTGATAGCTCAAATATGTCATCTTGGAAAGAACGGAGATTACTGCATCTCCGTCTGCGACGAGCTCAAATTGCGTCCACAGGCGGTCGATACGAACCGTAACATCACATGGGAGTGAAACGATGGAATACCTGAGGACGGCCCTTGCGGCCGCTACGGCGTACACCTTTGTTGCGGGAGCCGCGTTCGCAGAGCCCAAGACCAACCTGTTGCATCAATGGGCGACCGGATCGGACGCCCAGGCTATCGCCAAGCTCGGCGAGATGTTTACCGCCAAGGGTGGCACCTGGCAGCAGACCTCCATCGCGGGCCACACGGCCAACACGCTGGCGAAATTGCGCGCCGACGTGATCGCCGGCAATGCACCCCCCGCGGTGCAGCTCAAGGGACCCGAGATCGCCGAATGGAACGAGACCGGCATGACAGCCAATCTCGACGAACTGGCGACAGCGGAAAATTGGGAGAAGGTCGTCGCTCCCGAATTGCTGCCGGTGATGAAGCCGACCGGCAGCTGGGTAGCGGCGCCAATGAACATCCATCGCATCAACTGGCTGTGGGCATCGCCGAAGGTCATGCAGGAAGCAGGCGTCGCCGAAGTGCCGAAGACCTGGACAGACTTCAACGCCGCCTGCGACAAGATCGTGGCGTCAGGCAAAATCTGCATCTCGCACTCGACCGCCGACTGGACCGATTCGACGGTCTTCGAGGTCGTGGTCTACGGAATGGATCTCGATCTCTTCAAGAAGGCCTTCGTCGAGGGTGACGTCGAGGCAATGCGCAGCGACGGCATGGTCAAGGCCTTCGAGCAGTTCCGCACGATGACGACGAAATATATGGACCCCGGCATGAACGGGCGCGACTGGGATACCATGTCGCATCTGGTCGGCCGCGGCGAGGCCGCTTTTCACATCATGGGCGACTGGACGCTCGGCCTGCTCACGGCCGGCGGCTTCAAGGAGGGCACCGACTATGTCTGCGCCCAGGCGCCGACTGATTGGGGCAAGCCGGGCTTCATCCTGAATTCCGACTCGGTCGTGTTCTTCCAGCAGAAGGATCCGGACTATGTCGAGGGGCAGAAACTGCTCGCCAGCACCATCCTGTCGCCCGAGTTCCAGACGATTTTCAATCAGACCAAGGGCTCGATCCCGGCCCGTCTCGACGTCGATCTTTCGAACGGCTTCAACCCCTGCCAGCAGCTCTCCCAGAAGGACCTGCAGGCGTCGATCGATGGCGGCACGCTTGTCCGTTCGATGGCGCATAACATGACGATCCCGCAGAAGGTGCGCGGTGCGATCATGGATACCGTCACTGAATTCGTCGCGACGCCGGATATGACCGCGCAGGACGCAGCTAGTGCCATGGCTGATGCCGCCGAAGCGCAGATGTGAAGAAGCTGCCGATGATGGCCGGGCGCCGGCGCGCCCGGCCTGACTTCGCCGGAGCAGCCGATGTCCACACATGACCTGACTGTACCGGTTGCGCCTCCCGCAACCCCGTGGCGGGAGCGCCTGGGCACGATGGTGCCCATTCTGGTGCTGGCGCCGTCGCTTGCGGCGAGTTTCATCTACGTCTTCGTCTTCACGATTTGGACGCTGTATCTCTCGCTCTCCAACTCGTCGCTGATGCCGACCTATTTGTTCGTCGGTCTGGACAATTATGCTTCGCTCTGGGCGAACCGGCGCTGGAACATCGCCTATACCAACCTCTTCCTGTTCAGCGGCTTCTATATTGTCGGCTCGATGGCCATCGGACTGCTTCTGGCGATCCTGATCGACCAGCGCGTTCGCGGCGAGGCGGTTTGGCGTACCATCTTCCTCTACCCGCTGGCGGTGTCCTTCATCGTCACCGGTACGGTGTGGAGCTGGCTCTACAATCCCGTCGACGGCATCCAGGCCTTCGTGCGGGGGCTCGGCTGGGCCGACTTCAGCTTCGCCCTGACAGCCAACCGCAATACCGCGATCTATGCGGTGATCATAACCGGTATCTGGCAGTCGTCCGGCTTCGCAATGGCGCTTTTCCTGGCTGGCCTGCGGTCGGTCGATCCGGATCTCGTCAAAGCAGCCCAGATCGACGGTGCGTCGGTTTCCCGAACCTATCGGAAGGTCATCCTGCCGACGATCGCCCCGATTTTTTTGGCGGTGGCGGTCATTCAAATCCAGTTCGCCATCAAAACGTTCGACCTGGTGGCGGCGTTGACGCGGGGCGGGCCAGGTGTGTCCACTACATTCCCGGCGATCTACGTCTACGATCTGATGTTCCAGCGCGGGCAGATC
Organism: Mesorhizobium wenxiniae; assembly: GCF_002284535.1. Taxonomy (GTDB): domain Bacteria; phylum Pseudomonadota; class Alphaproteobacteria; order Rhizobiales; family Rhizobiaceae; genus Mesorhizobium; species Mesorhizobium wenxiniae. The sequence continues at coordinate 24,024 of NZ_NPKH01000018.1, forward strand.
GGCGAGGGTGCCGCTGCGGCGATGATGATGCTCGCCGCCCTTGCGGTTGTGCTGGTGCCCTATTCCTTGTGGATCGTTTGGCGCAGGCGGGCGGAGGGCCGCAATGGCTGAAATTGCCCCCAACCCCCGGCATGATCCCGAAGCGGCCGCGGCTACGCGGCGATATTTCTGGAACCGCTTTCTTACCTATGCGGTGCTGACGCTTTTCGCTGTCATCTACCTGGCACCGCTGCTGGTCGTGGTCTTCAACTCGTTGCGGGAGCAGTCGGAGATTGCCCGCAACGGCCTCATCTCGCTGCCGCGCAGCTTCCGCCTCGACGCGTGGGCGGAGGCATGGGGTACCTACTGCGTCAGCGGCACCTGCGAAGGCATGAAGCGCAATTTCTTCAACTCGCTCTGGATGACGATTCCCGCGACGGTCATCTCCACGCTTCTCGGCGCCATGAACGGCTATGTGCTGTCGAAATGGCGCTTCAAGGGCTCGGAAGTTCTGTTCAATCTGATGCTGCTCGGCGTCTTCATGCCCGGCCAGATCTCGCTGATGCCGTGGGCGTTCCTGCTCGGCAAACTCGGCCTAACCAATTCGACATACGGGCTGGTCTTGATTCACGTCGTCCAGGGCATTTCGTTCACGACCCTGTTCTGCCGCAATTTCTACGTCAGCATACCGGACGACCTCATCAAGGCGGCACGCATCGACGGCGCCGGCTTCTGGCGGATTTTCCGCAAGATCATCCTGCCCCTGTCGCCGCCGATTTTGATCGTCACCGTCATCTGGCAATTCACGGGCATCTGGAACGAGTATCTGTTCGGGGTCGTCTTCACCTCCGGCCAGCAGCAGCCGATTACGGCGGCATTGGTCGCGCTCACTGCCGGCGGCACGACCGCCCGTGCTTACGATGTGATGAGCGCAGCCGTGCTGATCGGCGCGCTACCGCCGTTGCTGATCTACCTGTTCGGTGGAAAATACTTCGTGCGCGGCCTGACGCAGGGCGCCATCAAATGAGGCATCGCCCATGTCCGCGCTGATGATCCGCGACCTTCACAAGAGCTATGGCGGCCTCGAGATTCTGGCCGGCATCAATCTCGAGGCGCGGACCGGGGAATTCATCGCCCTTGTCGGTCCCTCCGGCTGCGGCAAGTCAACCTTGCTCGCCATGATCGCCGGCCTGGAAACCGTCACGTCGGGTGAGATCTGGATTGGCGACCGGCTGGTGAACTCCGTGCAGCCCAAGGACCGCGACATAGCGATGGTGTTCCAGTCATACGCCCTCTATCCCACCATGACGGTGCGCCAGAACATCACCTTCGGCATGGAAAGCCGAGGCGTGCCCAAAGCGGAGCAGGCAGAAGCGGTAAAGCGGGTTGCCGCACTCCTGCAGATCGAGCAGTTGCTCAACCGCAAGCCCGGGCAATTGTCGGGTGGCCAGCGGCAGCGCGTTGCGATGGGGCGCGCCCTGGTACGCGACCCGAAGCTGTTTTTGTTTGATGAGCCCTTGTCCAACCTCGACGCCAAGCTGCGCGTGGACATGCGCACCGAAATCAAGAAGCTTCACCACCGCGTCGGCAAGACGACTGTGTACGTCACCCACGATCAGGTCGAGGCGATGACGCTCGCGTCCCGCATTGCGGTGATGAACCAGGGCTCGGTGCAGCAGTTCGACACGCCGAAGCGGATCTATGACCGGCCGACCAACATGTTCGTAGCCGGTTTCATGGGATCGCCGGCGATGAACTTCATCCCCGCCCGGCTTACCGGCACAACCAGCATCGCGGTGCGCGCTGCTGACGGCAGCGACGCCACTCTTGCCCTTGCCGCTCCGCTGCCTGTCGGTGCGCCAAAGGACGTGGTGCTGGGTGTTCGGCCCGAACACATCTACCGCTTCACGACCGACTTGAAGTCGCGCAAACCGGCTGTGCAGTCGATGCAGGCGCCCGTCGAACTGGTCGAACCGACCGGGGCCGAGACACTTGCCGTCCTCAGGCTAGGCGACCTGGAAATCACTGGCCGTTTCGAGCCGGATGACGCTCCCATCATGGGCGAGACGATAACGCTCGGCATCGACATGTCGCGCGCCTGTCTGTTCGATCCAACAACCAAGGCGCTTCTGTGATCTGATGTCCAAACAATTCGCGACTTATCCGAGCTTGACCGATCGCGTCGTGCTGATCTCCGGCGGTGCCTCCGGGATCGGGGCCGATATGGTCCGTGCTTTCGTGGCGAATGGCGCCCGCGTGAGCTTTCTCGATGTGCAGGATGAACCCGCGGTGGCATTGGTGCGCGAGCTCCGTGGTACCGCCAGGCAGGCCCCGTTGTACCTCCACTGCGACGTGACCGACGTCGCTGCGCTGCAGGCGTCGGTCGAAGGCGTACGCACGCAGCTTGGTCCGGTCGCCGTCCTGGTGAACAACGCTGCTGATGATCAGCGCCATGCGGTTGACGCGGTGACAGCCGAATATTGGGATCGCAGCTTCGACGTCAATCTCCGGCATCACTTCTTCGCCGCGCAGGCGGTGCATCCGCATATGAAGGAACTCGGCTTCGGCTCGATCATAAACTTCTCTTCCATCGCCTGGCGTTTCGGGGCGGACCAGATGGTGGCTTATGCCACCGCCAAAGGCGCTGTGGTGGCGCTGACGCGCGCGCTGGCGCGGTCGTTCGGATCCGACAACATCCGCGTCAATGCAGTCGAGCCCGGCGCTGTCATCACCGAGCGGCAGCGCGAGTTGTGGTTCAAGACGCAGGACGCGATCGACCAGACGGTGCAGCGGCAATTGATCCGCCGCGTCCTGCTGGGCGAAGAGATTGCACGGACCGTGCTCTTCCTTGCCGCCGATGACAGCCGCATGATCACGAAGCAGTCCATCGCCGTGGATGCGGGTCTGCGCTGATGCGATCGCTTCCACATCTTTCAAAGGGACTACCAAATTGATGCTTCGTCTCGGCCTCAATCCTTACGGACTGACCTACCATCTCGGCTTGCAGGGCCGCGGTACGCCGCGGCACAATCCGGATGGGGCGGGGCTGGAAGGCTTCATAGCGCTCGCGCAGGAACTCGGCGCACGCACGCTCGAGATCTACGAACCGTGGTTGACCGATTTGCCGGACGCCGAGGTCGTCGACCTGCGCAGGCGTCTGACCGCGCTAGACATCGTCCCGGTGGTAAGTGGCGGACTTCTCGTGGCAGGTCCGTTGCACAACGCATTTCGGGCTGCGCGCCTGCTCGAGGCGACAACGATCCGTATCGCACTGACCCCAGTCCTGTGCGGCGACCGCAACGTCTGGGGCGCGAAATGGAGCGGGTTCAACGCGACGATCCGCGCTGCCTTGACGGAATGGGGACCGCGTGCGGCGGCTGAGGGCCGCGTGCTCGGCATCGAGAACCATCAGGATTTCGGCAGCGACGAACTGGTCGCGTTCTGCGAACTCGGCGGGCCCGGTGTGGGCATCACCTACGATACAGGCAACGCGTTCCCTGTCGGCGAGGCACCGCTTTCCTTCACCCGGCGGATCGCGCCGCATGTCCGCCACGTTCACCTCAAGGACTATCGCGTGCAGTTCACGGATGAGGGCTACCGTCTGGTCCGCTGCGCGATCGGCGATGGCGCCGTGCCATTCGCCGAACTGGCAGCCATCCTCGCCGAGCACCATGATACGCTGACGGCCGTGCTCGAGCCAGGCGCGCTGGAGGCCCGTCACGTTCGCTGTCTCACCGACGACTGGTGGAACGGATATGCGCCGAAGACCGCGCGCGAGTTCGCGGCCTGCCTGAGTGCTGCGCGCGTGAACCGTCTTGCGGACGACGCCGACTACCGGACGCCGTGGGAGCGCGACGATGACGGCGCGCTCGTTTCGTATGAGCTCGACATGATCCGGCGCAGCGCCGCCAACATGAAGAAGTTCGATTTCATTGCAATGGAGAAATCAGCATGACTGCCCGAGAACTCAGTGGCCTGACTGCCTTCGTGACTGGCTCGGGACGCGGCCTCGGCCGTGTGATGGCCGAACGCTTGGCCGAACTTGGTGCAAACGTCGCGATTCACGATCTCGATTGGACCCGGCCATCCCAATATGGCGAATTCGCAGACCTCGGCGAATCCGCCAGGGGTTTGGAAAAGCATGGGACACGAGTGACCGCGGTCACGGGCAACATCGGCGACAAGCAAGCCGTCGCCGAAATGAAGAGGAAGATCGAGGCGGACCTCGGCGATGTGCATGTTCTGGTCAACTGCGCCGGCGGCGACATCGGCGCCAAGGGGGTAAAGCCCAGTCCCAACAACGCGCTCGACATCGACTATGATGACATCAAGGTTCTGACCGAGAACAATCTTATCGGTACGATGCTGGTCTGCCAGGCGTTCATTCCGCCTATGGTCAAGCGCGGCTCAGGCTCGGTGATCAACATTGCCTCGGCGGCAGCGCATATTGGATGCTCGCCGGAGGTGGTCTACTCCACGCTTAAGGCTGCCGTCGTCCATTATACGCGCTGCCTGGCCAAGGAATTGATCGACGATGGCGTGCGCATCAATGCGGTGAGCCCCGGCGCCACCAAGACGGCACGCTTCCAGGCGAGCCGCGTCGTCGATCCGGAGCGTATGGACTCAAGCAAGAAATCGCTGAACCGATATGCCGAGCCCGAAGAGATCGCCGAAGCGGTCGCCTTCCTCGCCGGTCCGCGCGCGCGCTTCATCAATGGGCAGGTCATTCGCGTCGATGGCGGTTTCACCGTCTTCCCAGGTTAAAGCGCGGCCGTTCACACCGCGAACTGTCGGGCTGAGCGCACCCCAATGAACAGGGCCACGACGGCCCATTGCCGACCTTACTTCGCCGCTGGGTTGCGACGTGCTCGCGGAGCCCAGGGATCGACGGTGAATTTCGGCAACACGACAATTCTCTTGGCGACACGCTGACGTTACAGCCCGCCTGTATGCACCCACGCAATGGCTCAGATTTGTCTGGGTTCGGTCTACTCGGCGCCCTGAGAAGGCGAAGATTTCCGGATCGAGGCGCTTGGGCCACCGTGCGCCTGGGCAGAGCGAACCGGTGCGGTCTTTAAGCTCAAGAGGCGCAACATTAGAGGGGAACAGATGAGGCAAGAGAACGACATTCAGAAGTTGGTGCGCACGCTGCGTGCTCGAGCACCTGACGACGCGGCTGAATTGCTAGCCCGAGAGTCTCCCGAGTTCATCCGCGACGCACTAGAGTTGTTACCGGATAGGCACGCCCGGAAGGTGGCGGAGTATTTGCCACCGCAAAGGAGGCCCATCAAAACTCATACCGACGGAAAGGATCTCGCGATCCCCGAGGCCATCGTCGAGCTGATGGACCCGATCCCCGCCAGCGTTGCTGTCGGGACGACGGTAGCCGCCGCGGTCGAGGCCGTCAGGCGCGCGCAGGTGCCGACCGAGTTGACTTACCTCTACATCACGGACGATGGCGATAAACTGGTTGGCCTGGTGGTCTTGCGCGATCTGATGCTGAGCGAGGCCGACGCGACGGTGGATCAGATCATGCTGGCAAGTCCGTTCGCCCTTCACGTCGATATGCCTTTGAGCGAAGCCTGCAAGGCGGCGGTACGCCGTCACTACCCTGTCTATCCCGTGGTGGACGCGGAGAACCGGCTGCTCGGGCAGGTTCGCGGCTGGCGGCTGTTCGAGCAGCAAATCATCGAGATTTCTGCCCAGCCTGGCCAGATGGTGGGTGTCCAGAAGGAGGAGCGTTCTTTCACGCCGCTGTTTTCAGCCTTCTTGAAACGCCATCCGTGGCTGCAGCTCAACCTGCTGACGGCCTTCATAGCCGCTTTCGTGGTCGGCTCGTTCACAGGCACGATCGAGAAGATCGTCGCCTTGGCGGCGTTCCTCCCGGTGTTGGCCGGACAGAGCGGAAACACCGGCTGCCAGGCGCTGGCTATTACGCTGCGTGGCCTCGCCTTAGGGGATGTGGACAAACGACCGAAGCTGCACCTGGTGCTGAGGGAGGGAGCGCTCGGGATCGCCAACGGCCTGCTCGTCGGTCTCGTGGCGGCCGCGGCCATGTGGTTCTACGCCTCGCAGCAACCGGAGTCGGCATCCCAGGCGCCCATGCTGGCACTTGTGATCCTGCTCGCCATGTCCGGATCGTGCCTCATGTCCGGGATCTCCGGCGTGCTGATCCCGTTGGGCCTGCGGCGGGTCGGCGCCGATCCGGCCGTGGCTTCCGCGATCTTCCTTACCACGGTGACCGATATTGTAGGCATGGGCCTGATGCTGGGGCTGGCCACTACGCTCGTGCTGTAGTGGGTCGCGGCCGCGGACGAGTGCCGACATTAAGGATGGCGTTGGCGGGATCACCGCCGTGAGGTTGTAGGGGCTCTGAATGGTGGTTGAGCAGGTTGGGACACAGACGGATTTTGCGCGCCGCTTGAGCGCCGGGCTGGGCGTTCTGGCCCAGGAACTGACCGCAGGTTTGACGACGGCTGGCGTAGCGCTGCCAATGTGCATCTCCTCCGGCGTCCTTGCCCTTTCGCCGCTCGGCGAGGATCGGGTGGCGGAAGGCGCGCTTGCCGGCGTCATCGCGGCCATTGTCGGCGGCATCGTCGCTTCCGTGTTTCAACGGTCGTCCTTCGTGACGACCATGCCCAGCAACTCACTGATCCAGGCCAGCCTGCTGGGATCCCTGCTCGTCGCTCTCGACGGCAACACGACCCAGGCGCTGCTTGCTTTCGTCGGATGCGTGATGCTGGCCGGCTTATGGATGATCTTCATCGGGGCGACCGGACTCGCCCGAATCGTCAAGCTTGCCCCCCACCCGGTTGTCGCCGGGTTCATCTCGGGCGTTGGCATCCTGATCATCAAGAGTCAGACCCCGGTGCTTCTCGCGGTCTCGTCCTGGAGTGGGGTCGCGGCGGCAGATTTCAGCCTCGCCACTCTGACAAGACTTCCCTTCGGTCTTGCGCTGATCGCGACCATGGTGGTGATCACGCGACATGCACCCAGGATTCCGGCGCTGCTTGCCGGCCTGCTGATCGGCTATCTGATCTACCATGCTGCCCGTCTGTGGGCGCCCGGCATTGAGCTCGGCCCCGTTGTCGGCACGATCGATCTGGGCGGTTGGGCGCCGATAGGCCTACACGACGCTGCCATCGCACTCCGGCTCGGGTTCGGAGATATCTGGTGGACCCTGATCGCCGGCTCGTTGACCCTGGCGATCGTGGGAACGCTTGACACGGTCTTCACCCTGCGCACGGCGCGCAATCTGGCTGACATTCAGATCGGTCCGGACCGCGCCCTTGTCGGGCTGGGCATCGCCAACCTTGTCTCCCCTATTATGGGCGGGCTGTTCGTCTCCACGTCAGCCTCGCTGACTGCCGCCAACCATCGTGCCGGTGGGCGCACGCGCGCCTCGACATTTGCGAGCCGGGCGGTGCTGCTTGCGGCCATCCTTGCGTTCCCGGGTCTGATCTTCTCGATGCCGCTGGTTGTGCTGGCCGCCATTCTGGTTTTCGTCGGCATCAATACCATAGACCGTTGGGCGCTGCGGACCGCGCGCCAGGCACTCTTCGGCAAGGATGCGACGGGCCGCATCCAGGCACAGCGCAATATCGGCGTAGTCGCTACGGTGGCGCTCGCCACAGTGCTTGGCCAACCCGTTGTCGGCGCCGTGGTCGGCGTGGCGCTGGCCTGCATCGTCTTCATGATCGAAATGAACCGGCCCGTGGTGCGGCGAAAGGAGATAGTCGGCAAGACGCGCTCCAGGCGCATCCGTTCCACAGCTCAGAACGAGTTGCTGGCGGCCCACGAGCGGGAGCTTGCAGTCTTCGAGCTGCAGGGGGTGCTATTCTTTGGCAATGCCGATGAGCTCGCGGAGGAGATCGAGCGGCTGCCCATCGCCGTGCGGGTGATCATTCTCGATTTCCGCGCCCTCAGCGACATCGACGCCTCCGGCGCATTGACATTGCAGCAGATCGCCGCTCGGTGCGCCAGGCGTGGTCAGCGGTTGTTCTTCAGTGACCTCAAGGATGCCCAGGTTCTGGAGGAGTGCACGTCGCAACCTAATGGACCGAATATCTACCCCGACCTCGAAACAGCGCTGGAGCGCTTCGAAGAGGAAATCGTGCAGCGGACCGACAGTGCAGCCCGCTCCGTGATAGAGGTGCCACTCGAACGCACCGATTTCGGCATGACCACGCAGCCGGAAGATTTGAAGGTGCTGATGAGCTATCTCGACCACGTCGAATTCCCGAAGGGCGCAGTGCTGTGCCGCGCTGGCGATCCGGCGGACCGACTGTGGATGCTGACGCGCGGCTGTATCAGCGTCTGGGTAATTACGCCTGGCGGGCGGCGCCGGCTGGCGAGCATCGGGGCTGGATGCACAGTGGGCGAAATGGGTTTCCTGACCGAGCGACCACGCTCGACGGACGTGATCGCCGACGAGGATGTTGTTGCCTATAAGCTGACCTCGTCGGCGTTCAACAAGATAACAAAGGCTAGGCCGCACATTGCGCAGGCCGTCCTGAGAAGCATCGCCCGCCAGCTCTCCGACCGCTTGCGCAACGCGACGGAAGACCTTCGGATGAGCTACATGTGACACTTGATGCGTCAGGCGGCGACCAGATATGCGCAGAATCGCACAAACAATATTGATCTTGTCGGCTGCGCGATCCACGGCTGATTATGATTTGGCTTAGTTGCCGTTTGTACCGAATACTTGCTCGAAGTCCAGCAACGCTGAGAAGATGCTTGGCCAATCAGGGTAGCCGAAATGCGAATGAACCCGATAGTTTGTTGCGCAGCTGCAACAGCTGCTGAAGACTCGGAAGGTTTTGTGCCAGTTCTGTCGCTTTTTTTCGTGCAGGCGTGCTAGATCGCTGCACTAGTCGGGTTGGGGTGGGTTTCTCGGCATGCATTCCTCGTTTTCAATGATCTTCGGCTTCGCCGCGGCGCTGCTTTGCACCGGCATATCGCCGGCCGGCGCACAAGGTCTCTATCCGGCCTATGACGATGCTTTTTCAGCCCGCATCGCCAGTCCGGCCGACAACGGAACGCTCGCCCAGTTCGTCACGGTTGCCGTCAACGCCGGGCAGTACGATCAGGCGATCTCGTCGGTCGAGCAGTATCTCATCAAATATCCCCGCGATGCCCGCGCCCGGCTTGCGGCCAGCCGGTTGTACTATCATGTCGGCTCCTATGAATTGGCCCGGCGGCAGGTGCAGTACGGCATCGAGGTCGGGGGCCTGTCCGCGGCTGAGCAGCAGGAAGCTGTTCGCCTGCTTGCCCGCATCGAGCGCGCGTTGCGTGGCGTCACCTGGGAACTCGCCCTGACCGGCGGCGTGTTCAGCGCATTCACCGATTTTGAGCCCGGTGGGGCCCAGGACGACGACAGCTTCGTCTCGCCCTATGGGCGGGCGGAAGGCTTTGTGCGATGGGACCTCGGCACGCCAAGTGCCGACGCTCTCGTTCTTTCAGGGTCGTTGACGGCGACACAGCGTTTTTTCACGCCAGACCTGTCGGTTCCGGGTAGCAAGGAGACTTTCATCCACGGCAACGCCGCGATCACCTGGGACAAGGGGCTGCCCAACAGTGGGATCGATTCGCTGCGCCTGCTGCTTTCGGCGTTTACCGTTACAGATCGTTTCGACAGCGATATCCACGAAACCGGCATCGGCCTCAGTGGACGCTTTCTTGTGCGCCCGACCGTCGAGACGACGCTTTTTGCAGGCGGCGGCTACATCGATCTAAGCGCCTCGCAAGGCATTTTCGCCGATAGCAGGGTCTTTTATGAGGCAGGCGGCAGCTACCGCTTCCGCAATGGCCAGGCGCTCGGATTGCGCCTGGTCGGCTCGAATGACTTCGCCTCCGGATCTGGCGAAATCGGCCACAGCTACATGGGCGAGATCCGGTACGGCGGAGTGCTGATGGAAGTACCGGACCTGTTCGTATGGTCTCACCAGGTCGCCGTCTCGGCCGGCCACAGCGACACTCCCGACTTGTCCGTCGGCATCGGCACGAACATAGAAAGCGACTTCTGGCGCATTGCCTCGGAAAGCGATTTTCAGCTCACTGAGTGGCAGAAGGTCAGTGTCGACCTCGCCTATCGCGAAACCGACTTCGATATCGCTAGCCGCGACCGAAATTCATTCGAATTGCTCGTGAGCTACACGTTGACGCTCAACTGAAAGAGACCGCGATGAGGACCCTGTATCGTCAGATAGCCACCTGTATCGCCTGCCTTGGCTTTGCGGCACCGTCTGTCGCTGAAACGGTCGGGTCCATGACGGCCTACCAGACCGACATCATCCGCAATGACCGCGAGGCGATGAACGTCGGCGCTGCCGTCGAACTCGGCGACCAACTGCGCAGCAATATCACCGGTCTGGGAATGCTCGTGTTCCGGGACGAGTCGAGCGCCAAGATTGGTCCGAACACCAGCCTGACGATCGATGAATTCGTCTACGATCCGGGGTCCCGATCAGGAAAGATCGACATCAGGATGAACAGCGGCCTGGCCCGTTTCTACGGCGGTCAGGTTTCGAAGGGCGGCGACATGCAAGTTGCGACGCCACACATGGTGCTCGGAGCCAGAGGCGGCATCATTGAAGTGCTTGTGATAGCTGGTCAGACCGTCGGCATACTGCGCGCCGGCCGCATGACCTGCATGTTGAATGGTCGCAAGCTCGTGATCACAAACCCGGGCCACGCCTGCACGTCGGACAATGGCAACCTGCTGACCGGCTACGGCGGTATCGACGCCTTCCCGATATTGGACAGCATCGATCGGATAGCCGGCACCGGCATGCCAGGCGAACCGGGTCCGGGGCTGAACGTAAGCGCGATTTGTGCGTCAGCACTCGGCAACTCGCTCAAAGCCTGCAAGTCCACCGACGGCGCGTTGCCCGGCGTGGCCATGGAATTCCCTGACAGCTCAACGCCCCCTGTAGGCAGCGGGGTGGATGATGAGGATGATGACTGCTTTCCCGACTGCCGGTAAGCCCGGCCGATCGGCATGAGCCCCTCGCTTGATTGCCGGCGGGCTGCCAGGCGGAAAATACCTGGTCTTGCGGTCGTACTCTTGCTGCTCGCTTGCCATTTTGCTTTCGACGGGCCGCTATCGCGCCTGCGCGAGCGTACGTACGACTTCTACCAGTTTCTCGCCCCGCGCGAGGCGACCAGCAATCCTGTTGTCATAGTCTCGATAGACGACGCGAGCCTTAAGGCATATGGGCGATGGCCTTGGAACCGTGGCCTTTTGGCCGATCTAGTCGATGGAGTCGCCGAGTCCGGTGCGGCGGTGATCGGGCTTGCGCTGATGCTGCCCGAGGCTGACATCTCTCCTGATGGCATCGCCGGAGACAAGCGTCTCGCCAGCGCACTGGCGAAAAATCGAACGGCGCTCGCCGTCAGCCTGGGTAACGAGGCGACGGTTTCAGAAGCAGAGCCCAAAGCCGGCTGGTCGATCGTCGGGCAAGTACCCGAGACGCTTCCTGGCTTCACCGGCCTGACAGGCTCGCTTCCGGATTTCTCGAGCGCCGCTGCAGGCCTCGGCGCAATTCGCACTTTGCCGGATCCCGACGGCGTACTACGCCATGTGCCGCTGCTCTGGCTCCGAAATACGGCTCAAGGCGTTCAGCTCTGGCCGTCCTTCGCGCTCGAACTCCTGCGCCTCTACGCCGGAGAGAACGGCTACGTAGCCCGGATGAATGCCGCCGGGTTTGACGCGCTCAGGATGGCCGGGACCATCGTGCCACTCGAGCCGCAGGGCAGCATCCGCCTCTGGGAAACCGACACCAATACGCCGCGCATATCTGCCAGTAGTATTCTTTCGGGCCGCGGCGATCCGCTGCTGCGGAACGCCATCGCCATTGTCGACCTGTCGGCCGTGGGATTGACGCAGCACCTGCCAACCCCGACGCGTCCGGCGCGACCAGGCGTGGACATCCACGCTGATGCAATCGGCCAGATGCTTGCCGCGCGCTATCTTGCAGAGCCAACGCAAGCGCGTACGCTGGAGCGGCTGTGGTTGGTCCTCAGTGGCATCGTTTTCATCGGACTTTCGGGAGTTCTCGCCCAGCGTGTCATGCTTGGCGCCCTCGCTCTGGCGCTCCTTGTTGCCACGCCCTTCGCGTTCGGCGCTCTCGAATACAGCCTGCAGGGTAAGCTCTACGACCCACTACAGCCGGCGCTTGCGACGATCCTCTTAGCAGGCTTCGAAGGCTATGTCCTCTACAGGCGCAGCGAGCAGCGCCGGTCCACCCTGGCACGGCAGTTTTCCCAGTATCTGTCGCCCTCCGTGGTGCAGCGCCTCGCAAATTCGGATACCGAAGCGATCCTGTCCGGAGAGAAGCGCGAGATCACAATCCTGCTGAGTGACATACGAGGCTTCACGGCGATGAGCGAACAACTCGATGCACAAGAAATCGCAAAGGTGGTCAATCACTTCCTCGGCCTCGCGACCGATGAGATACTCAAGCGCGACGGGACCATCGATAAGTTCATGGGCGATGCCGTGCTAGCCTTCTGGAACGCGCCGCTTGACCAGCCAGATCATCGCGAGCGTGCGCTCGAAGCGGGGCTTGCCCTGATCGAACGGGTGAAGCGCGAAAACGCGGCGTTCACGGCGCGCGGGCACCCCTCTATCCAAATCGGCGTCGCTATCGAGACTGGCATCTGCTCCGTAGGGAATTTCGGCTCCGAACGGCGCTTCGATTACACCGCGATCGGCTCGCCGGTGAACCGCGCGGCACGGCTCGAGTCAACCACCAAAAAGCTGAGGATCCCCCTGGTGCTTGGTCCCGGATTTGCGCAAGGAGCATCGATGCCGGTTGTGCAGGCAGGCGCCTTTGAACTCCAAGGCTTCAAGGGCGAGGTGTCGATTTTCACCGTTCCGGAGATACACCCCTCGTCACAATCCGCCAAGGAAGTCGTGTGATGTTTGGCACCGGTTCAACTCGCCATCTCATTGGCCGGCGAGCGAAAGCCAAGGGCGGCGGAAATACGATGGGCGGCCCGGGCTACCATATCGCCCAGTTCGCTTATGCGCTCTTCCGGCACCCGGTTTTCCGGGGCAGCGATGTTCAGCGCCGCGATTATCTTGCCCGGTGCCACGAACACCGGTGCGGTGATCGAAATCAGATCGTCGTTGATCTCGCCGCGACTGACGAAAAACTTCGCCTTGCGGATTTGCTCGAGCCCGCCCCTTAGAAGCCGAGGATCGGTCACAGTTTTTTTGGTGAAGCGCTTCAACGGGCCGGAAAGAATGGCCTCGCGCTCCTTATCATCCATATGGGCCAGGAACGCCTTGCTCGAACCGGCATGTAGCGGACGCCGGCGGCCGACAATCGCATTGACACGAAGGTCCCGCTTCGGCTCCCATTTGGCGACGCAAAGGCTTTCCTGGTCATCGCGGATTCGCAGCTGGGTGGTTTCGCCGATCTCCTGACCGAGTTCTTCCAGAACAGGGTGTGCGATGCGGATCAGGTCCATCTGTTCGCTGGCGGCGTGGCCGAGCATCAGCGCGGCGAGGCCGAGGCGATAGCCTTTTCCATCCGATGACCGCGCCAGCAGACCGCGTCGCACCAGCGTCTGCAAAAGCCGGAAAGCACGTGCCTTGCTGTCGCCGGAACGCCGCGCGATTTCGGAAACGCCAAGATCGGCCTCTCCGGCCACAGTCTGCAGCAAGCTGATCGCGCGATCGACGGAATCGACTGTGTACCGGGTGTCTGCCTGATCGGTCATTTCTCGTTTCCTCGCCAAAACTCTCATGCTGAAGCCTAAATGAGAAAATTTGTCTCGTCTAGTGAAACAACGGTTTATCTGTGTTGACAAGCGGAGGAGCTTTAGTTTCAACTCGCCGTCAGGAAGGAGGCCGGCACCGTCAGCGGATCCTAGGCTGGGCTCGATGATGGCAAGCGGCAGCAGAAAAGAACTCCTCCGACGGACCTATCCAGAGTGGACACGGAGAGAACCAATGATGAACCGGACAATATCGCGCCGTGCGCTGATGCAATGGGCGCTCGGGGGTGCCGCTGTCTTGCAAGGCATTAGCTGGACGGGGCTTGCCCAGGCCGCGGCAAATGGCCAGCTGCGGATCGGCATGGCTGCTCCGCCGACGACGCTAGACCCGCATCTGAAGAGCAATGCGCCGAACAACGCGCTTGCCACCCACATCTACGACACGCTTGTCATCAACGACGAAAAATCGATCTCCAGACCGGGGCTCGCGACGGCCTGGCGCGTGGTCGACGACACCCGTTGGGAGTTCGACCTGCGGCCCGACGTGCGCTTCAGCGACGGCGAGCCGCTCACCGTAGACGACATCGTCGTCTCATTCGACCGGGCCAACACCATCGAAAGCACGGCGTCGTTCCGGACCTACACGCGCAACATCAACTCGATCACCTCGCCCCAACCCGGCAAGCTTCTCATCGAAACCAAACAGCCGGAGCCGCTTCTGCCCAACTCCCTCAGTCGCATTCGCATCATCCGCGCCAAGTTCAAGGATACCCCTAGCGATCAGTTCAACAACGGCACCGCGGCGATCGGCACGGGCCCGTATGTGCTGAAGGAATATGTTTCCGGCAACCGTGTCGCGCTTTCCGCCAATCCAAACTACTGGGGACCGAAGCCTGCTTTGGCGGACGTCGAGCTCCGCATCGTCACCGATGCCGGCGCGCGGCTTGCCAACCTGCTCGCCGGCGATCTCGATCTCGTTGAACAGGTGCCCTACGAGGGTGTTGCTCGCGTCCAAAAAGACGAGCGCTTTCACATCATTCGCGGCGTCTCGAGCCGGGTCGTCTTCTTCTCGTTGGACACTTTCCGGGACGTCACGCCCTTCATCACTGGCAAGGACGGCAAGCCGCTCGACCGCAACCCGCTGAAGGATCTGCGCGTGCGGCAGGCGCTGTCCATGGCGATCGACCGCAGCGCCATTGTGGAGCGCTTGATGCAGGGCAATGCCATTGTCGCTTCGCAGTTTCTGCCTGCCGGCGCCCCGGGCACCTCGGCTGCTATCAAACCCGTTCCATTCGACGCTGCAACAGCCAAGGCCCTGCTCGCCGAGGCTGGCTACCCCGAGGGCTTCCGACTGACGATCCACGGGCCCAATGATCGTATCGTCAACGATTCGAAGATCGTGCAGGCCGTGGCCCAGATGTTCTCCCGCATCGGCCTGGAAGTCAGCGTCGAGGTCATGCCCTGGTCGGTTTATGCCGACAAGGCGGATGCCCATGAGTTCAGCATCAATCTGGACTCCTGGGGCGTCAACACGGGCGAAACCTCGAACCCGATGACAGCGCTGGTCGCGACGCAGAACCCGGATGCCGGTATGGGTATTGCCAATTCGGGCCGCTACTCCAACCCCGATCTCGATGCCAAATTGGCTGTGGCGAAGCGGACGCTGGACGATGCCAAACGCGAAAAGATGCTCTCGGAGCTCAGCGAGATCGTCTTCAACGACGTCGCTGTGATTCCGATGCACCACGAGGTCCTCGTCGTGGCTGCCCGGAAGGACCTTCAGTTCACGACGCGGGCCGACCAGTATACGCTGGCGATGAATGCCAAGACTGTCTAAGGAGTTGTAGACTTGACGAGCATCGCCACGGGATCCGTCGCGGATCGCGGTCGCGCTACATACGATCTTGGCGCGACCGCCATCTTTGCTTCCAAATCAGACCCACGCTTCCACTATTGCCTGTATGTACCGCCCGCGGTTGGGGAAGGCGCCCAAGTCGACCTGCTGGTGGCCGTCCATGGCACTGGCCGCACCTCGTTCCTGGGTTTCCGCGACGCGTTCGCCGAGTTCGGACGCTGGAACGACTGCGCCATCTTGTGCCCGGTGTTTCCAATGGGCGTTCTCGGCGACGACGCTCGCAGCGGATACAAATACATGATCGAGGGCGACATCCGCTACGATCAGGTGCTGCTCGCCATAGTCGAGGAAGTCGTCGCGAAATACCGTCAGGACTGGACCCGTTTCGCCATGTTCGGATTTTCCGGCGGCGGGCACTTCACCCATCGCTTCGCCATCCTCCATCCCGACAGGCTCTGGGCGGCGTCGATCGGTGCGCCAGGCTCGGTGACCTTGCTCGATCCCACGCGGGACTGGTGGGTGGGCATTCGCGACCTGGCGGAGAAGTTCGGCATCACCTTCGACGCCACAGCGCTGGCAAAAGTGCCGGTCCAGATGATCGTCGGCGATGCCGACCTGGAGACCTGGGAAATCACGCATGTCCAAGGCAGCACCCATTGGATGCCGGGCGCCAACGATGCAGGACAAACGAGGCCGGAACGCCTCAGGACGTTGTGTCGATCGTTCGAGGAAGCCGGTGTGCGCGTACGCTTTGATTTGTTGCCCGGGGTATCCCACGAACGCGACGCGGTTCTCGATCCGGTCAAGGATTTCCTGGCCCAGGCGCTCAAGGAACGACGGAACGCCTCAAGATGAACGCAATGATCGTTGCGCCGCAGCCGGAGGCGGTCGAGGCGGGCGCGCTGGTGCTCAAACGCGGCGGCAACGCCGTCGATGCGGCGATCGCCTGCGCTTTCATGCAAGGCGTCGTCGACCCTCAAATGGCCGGCATCGGGGGGTTTGGCTCGATGCAGGTCTACATGCCGCGACGCGGCGTGCATGAGGTGCTTGAATTTTACGCCAGGGCGCCGCTCAAAGCATCGCCCGAAATGTGGACCGACCTCCTGGTCGGCCAGTCTCGCGATGGCTTCGCCTTTCTGCTGGAAGGCGGCATCAGCGAGATCGGCTACCTCGCCGTCTGCACGCCGGGCAGTATCAAGGGTTATGCCGAGGCGCTGGCGAGATATGGCACTTTTGAATGGGCCGACGTCGTCGCACCGGCCGCCACGCAGGCCAGGCGAGGCTTCATGGTCCGCCCGCATGTCCACTGGTATTGGTCGCAGGACGGCGTCGATACCGGCGAAGTGCGGACACTTGACAAGCTGCGCTTCAGCAACACGGGGCGCGCAATCTATTTTCGCTCTGACGGCACGGTGAAGCTGCCAGGTGACGTCGTCGTCAACACTGATCTCGCTCAAACGCTCGAGCGCATCGCGGCGGCCGGTCCGGACATTTTCTACAAGGGCGAGATCGCCGAAGAAATTGCCGCCGACATGGCCGCCAACCGAGGTCTCATCGGGACGGATGATCTGGCGTGCTACGAGCTCTCTACCGCGCAACCGCTCTGGGGCGAGTATCGCGGCTACGATATCGCGACCAGCCCGCCGCCCGCCAGCGGCATATCCATGCTGCAATTGCTCCACATCCTCGCGCATTTTGATGTTGGAGCCATGGAGCATGGCGGTGCCGAGCACATCGTCCTGCTGGCAGAGGCGATGAAGCGCATGACCATCGACAAGGACCGCCACCTCGGCGATCCTGCCTATGTTGACGTGCCGGTCGGGCAGCTGCTGTCCCGCGATTATTGCGGCGGGCTTGCCGCCGAGATCAAGGCTGGGCTGCGCGCCAGGATCGAGCGCGTCGACGACCGGTCGCCGCGCGAGACGACCCATATTTCGGTGGTCGACCGTGAGGGTAATGCCGTCGCCTTGACCCACACGCTGGGAAGTCCGTCGGGGGCGATCACCGATGGCTTGGGTTTCATGTACAACGGAACAATGAGCCGCTTCGACCCAAGGCCGGGCAGGGCCGGATCGCTGGCTCCCGGCAAGCGGCGGGCCAGCTCTGCGGCGCCCACCATCGTTTTCAAGGACGACCGGCCCGTGATCGTCATGGGAGCGCCCGGCGGCAGCTATATAGCGCCGTCCATGGCGCAGGGCCTGATGAACCTCATTGATTTCGATATGAACATGCCGGAAGCGGTGGCCGCCCCGCGGATCGTGGCGGTGTCGAACACAATCGACGTCTCCAACCGCATTCCGCGCTATGTCACTGAAGAAGTCGAGGGCAGGGGCTACGAGGTGAAGCGCTCCTGGCAAAGTTATGCCTTTGCCGCCCTTCACGGCATCCAGATCGAAGACGGAGTTTGCCGCGGCGGCGCCGATCCGCAGCGCGACGGCATGGCTATTGCGGTGCCGGCGTGATGTGCCGCGCACAGACGACCGACGACCCTTTCCGGCAATCAGGCTGCGGAGCGATGCCATGACCGCAGCCGTCGTGCGCCGGCTGCTCCAGGCCGTGATGGTCATGTTAGCCATGACGGTCATCGTCTTCATCGCGATCAACGTCATCGGCGACCCGGTCGACATCCTGATCTCGCCCGACGCCGATCAGATCGAACGCGCGCGCGTCGTTCAGGCACTCGGGCTCGACCTGCCGCTTTGGCAGCAGTATCTCCGCTTCCTCTGGGCGGCGCTGCATGGCGACCTTGGCGAGAGCTACGTCTACAACGAGCCGGCGATCAGGGTGATCCTGGAGCGACTGCCGGCGACGCTCGAGCTGGCCGTCGCTGCCATCCTCATCGCCATCGTCGTCGGCGTGCCGCTCGGGCTTTATGCCGGGCTGCGGCCGGACGGCATCTTGACCCGCGTCATCATGACCGTCAGCATCCTCGGCTTCTCGCTGCCGACCTTCTGGGTCGGGCTGGTGCTGATCATGTTTTTCGGCGTGCAACTCGGCTGGTTGCCGAGCGGTGGGCGCGGCCAGACCGCCGAACTGTTCGGCGTCCAATGGGCGTTCCTGACCAAAGACGGCCTTGCCCACCTGATCCTACCGGCGGTGAACCTCGCCTTGTTCGACGCCTGCCTCATTCTACGCCTGACGCGCGCCGGCGTCGCCGAAGTCCTGCCGCTCGATTTCGTCAAGTTCGCACGGGCCAAGGGCCTCAAAGAAACGCGCGTGATCGGCGTCCACGTCTCGAAGAACATCATGATCCCGGTGGTGACCATCATCGGCCTGGAATTCGGCTCGATCGTCGCCTTCTCGGTTGTCACCGAAAGCGTGTTCAGCTGGCCTGGCATGGGCAAGTTGATCATCGACAGCATCAACGTGCTCGACCGTCCGATCATCACCGCATACCTGATGGCGACCGTCGCCTTCTTCGTCATCATCAATCTCGTCGTCGACCTGACCTATACGGCACTCGACCCGCGGGTGCGGCTCCAGGGCGAGGGACCGTGAGATGAGCGTCGACACCTTGCCGCCGCCGATGCCGGTCGAAGTCGAGAAAGGTGAGGAGGCGCCGTTTCGAGTGCTCGTGCGGGCATTCTTCCGCTCGCCCGCCGCCGTTACCGGTTTCGTGCTGCTGACCGCGATCATCGGGCTGGCGTTGCTGGCGCCGCTTATAACGCCGCAAAATCCCTATGACCTGAACCAGCTGGACATCATGGACAGTCGCCTGCCGCCCGGCTCGCAATCGATGACGGGCATGACGTTCTGGCTCGGCACCGACGACCAGGGTCGTGACATGCTTTCCGGCATCATCTATGGCCTGCGCATATCGCTCGGCGTCGGCGTCAGCTCGGCGCTTTTCGCAGCGCTGTTCGGCGCCTCGTTGGGCCTGCTCGCCGCCTATGTGGGCGGTCGGACCGAGACGGCGATCATGCGCATCGTCGATCTGCAACTCTCCTTCCCCTCCATTCTCGTTGCGCTGATGATCCTCGCCTTTCTCGGCAAAGGAATCCTCAACGTTGTGCTCGCTCTGGTGATCGTCGAATGGGCGACCTACGCGCGTGCCGCGCGCGGCACGGCGCTGGTGGAGCGGCGCAAGGAATACATGGAAGCAGCGGAGTCGCTCGCTATTCCACGATGGCGCATTCTGTTCGTCCATCTGCTGCCCAACTGCCTGCCGCCGCTGATCGTGATCGCGACGGTGCAGGTGGCGCGCGCCATCTCGCTTGAGGCGACCTTGTCCTTCCTTGGCCTGGGTGTGCCGATCACCGAGCCCAGTCTCGGCCTGCTGGTCGCCAACGGCTACCAGTACATGCTCTCCGGCATGACCTGGATCAGCTTCTATCCGGGCGTAGCGCTGCTGATTACCGTGGTTGCGATCAATCTCGTCGGTGATCGGCTGCGCGACGTGCTCAACCCGCGGGGGCGCGAATGAATGCGACCGTACTCGAAGTCCGCGATCTCAGGACCCATTTCGGACAAGCAAAAGCCGTCGACGGCGTCTCGTTCAGCGTCGCGCGCGGCGAGGTACTGGGTCTCGTCGGCGAAAGCGGGTCCGGCAAGTCGGTCACTGGCTTTTCCATCATCGGCCTGGTCGATCCGCCCGGGACGATCGTCGGCGGCCAGATCGTCTTCGACGGCCGCGACATCACCCGCTCCAGCCGCGAGGAGATGCGAGCGCTGCGCGGCCGCCGAATGGCCATGATCTTCCAGGATCCGATGATGACGTTGAACCCGGTCCTGCGCATCGATACGCAGATGATCGAGGCGGTGCAGGCGCATGAAAACGTCTCGCGCACCGATGCCAGGGCGCGGGCGCGCGACGCGCTCGGTATGGTCGGGATTCCGAGCCCGGACGAGCGGCTGCAGGCCTATCCGCATCAGTTTTCCGGCGGCATGCGCCAGCGCGTGGTTATCGCTATCGCGCTGCTGCACCAGCCGGACTTCATCATTGCCGACGAGCCGACCACCGCGCTCGATGTGACGATCCAGGCGCAGATTCTCGCCGAGATGCAAAAGCTCGTGGCGCAGAACAACACGTCGCTGATCTGGATCACGCATGATCTCGCCGTCGTCTCGCGGCTCGCCGACCGGATCGCCGTGATGTATGCGGGCCGCATCGTCGAATCCGGTCCGGTGTCGGACGTTCTCGCCCGTCCGCTGCACCCTTATACCGCAGGTCTGATCGACTCCGTTCCCAGCCGCAACCAGCGCGGCGAGCGGCTTCGGCAGATCCCCGGAATGGCGCCCAGTGTTGCGCGGCTGCCGACCGGATGCGCTTTCGCCCCGCGCTGCCCACGTGCCGATGCGGTGTGTGCCCAGGCGGTGCCGCTGTTCGCTGCTGGCCCGCGCGAGCACCGTTGCGTCCATCCCTTGCCGGAGCTCCGCGTATGATCTCCTCGACTAAGGTTGCGGCAAACATTCAAAGCTCCTCACCGGGTTCTGGCGGGATGGCGCCGCTGATCGAACTGAACGAGATTTCTCACAGCTTCGGCACGCGGCCCGATCTCGCTGCTCGTTTGGCGATCTCGCTCAAATTTGCCAAACCGGCGGCAAGGGTGCAGGCGATCGACGGTGTCAGTCTCGCCGTTCGCAGGGGTGAGGTTCTGGGCCTCGTTGGCGAGTCGGGATGCGGCAAGTCCACGCTGGGGCGGATCGTCGCCGGCATTGTGTCGCCTACCAGGGGATCGGTATCGTGGCGCGGCAAGGATATGAAGGCGCTCCCGCCGTCCGAGCGGCGTGAAGCCAAGCTGCGCGTGCAGATGATATTCCAGAACCCCTATGCCTCGCTCAATCCGCGCCGCAAAGCGGCCGATATCGTCGGCGAGGCCCCGCGCGTTCACGGGCTGGTCGGCGGCGATCTCGGCACCTTTGTCGATGAACAGTTCCGACGTGCCGGCCTCGATCCGGCGTTGAAGCACCGCTTTCCGCATCAGTTTTCCGGCGGTCAGCGCCAGCGGATCGGCATTGCGCGCGCGCTCGCCGTGCAGCCGGAATTTCTCGTCTGCGATGAGGCCGTTGCCGCTCTGGACGTCTCGATCCAAGCGCAAATCCTCAATCTCTTCATGGACCTGCGCGAGAGGCTGAACCTCACCTACCTGTTCATCAGCCACGATCTCGGGGTGGTCGAGCACATCTCCGATCGGGTGGCGATCATGTATCTCGGCCGCATCGTCGAAGAGGCCCCGTCCGAGGAGATATTTGCCCGGGCCAACCATCCCTACACGCGGGCGCTTCTCGCCGAGGTGCCGCGGATCGAAACCACCAAACGCGGCTTTGCCGCGATCAAGGGTGAATTGCCGAGCCCACTCTCGCCGCCGAGCGGCTGTCATTTCCACCCGCGCTGCCCGCACGCGATGCCTCGTTGCCGGACCGAAGCGCCGCGACTGAAGGTGGTTGCTGCCGGACACAAGAGCGCATGCCACCTCAATGACGCTGCCGTCTGAACGCCTTGGAATTTTTAGAGATGACCGACCTCCAGGCGTTCCAGTCCGTGACCGATGACATGGTCCTCTGCCGCGACGTCATGGTGACGATGCGCGATGGGGTAAGACTGGCGACCGACATCTACGGACCGGCAAGGGGAGGCCGCGCGCTGGACCGGCCAGCTCCCGTAATCATTGAGCGGACGCCTTATGGCAAGGCGATGGCGTCGCGCGCCGAGCTCGAGGTCGGTATGACCGAACCGATGGATCGCGCGACGGTCGCCGAGCATTTCGTGCGCCATGGTTACATCGTCGTTTATCAGGACTGCCGCGGCCGCTACGGCTCAGAAGGCGAGTTCGTCAAATATCGCTCCGAAGGTCCGGACGGCTACGACACGCTTGCATGGATCGCAGCCCAGCCCTGGTGCAACGGCCGGATCGGCACCATGGGCCTATCCTATGCCGCACATACCCAAATGGCGGCGGCGTGCCTTGCGCCACCGGCTCTTGCTACCATGATCCTTGATTCCGGCGGGTTCTCTAACGCCTTCACTTGCGGCATCCGCCAAGGTGGCGCGTTCGAGCTGAAGCAGGCGACCTGGGCCTACCGGGAAGCCCGCGAGAGCGCCGTTGCCGCCGGCGACGAGTTGGGCCAAAAGGCGCTCGAAGCGGAAAACCTGCATCGCTGGTTCGGCAAAATGCCGTGGTCGGAGGGACGTTCGCCGCTCCGCTGGGCTCCGCAATACGAGGCCTATCTGCTGGCGCAGTGGCGGCACGAGACCTTCGACGATTTCTGGAAGCAGGTCGGCATTCATGCGGCGGGCTTCTACGATGCCATTCCCAACATTCCGATTGCTCTGATGTCGAGCTGGTTCGACGTCTATGTCCCGACGACGTTCGAGAATCTGGCTGGCCTTGCCAGCAATGGCAAACGGCCGCTCGCCTTGATCATGGGTCCGGGCTTGCACGGCGATCGTAATCTGACCTTTGCCGGCGACGTCGATTTCGGACCGAACGCTCCGCTCGGCGGCAATGTGGCGGCGAGCTGGCTGGAGTTTCGTCGCCGCTGGTTCGATCGCTGGCTGAAGAGCGGGCCGGAGGGCGATCTCGACGAGGAGCCGATCCGCCTTTTTGTCATGGGCGGGGGAAAGGGCACGAAAAACGAAACGGGCCGTATCGATCACGGCGGGCGCTGGATCAAAGCCAAGAATTGGCCGCTGCCGGACGTGACGGAGCAGACCTACTACCTGCACCCCAACGGCAGGCTTTCGGAGGCCTTTCCCGCGCCCGACGTCGCCCCGCTAAGCTATAATTTCGATCCAGCCGACCCGGTCCCGACCATTGGCGGCGCGCTGACCAGCGGTCATCCGATCTTCACTGGGGGCGGCTTCGACCAGAGAGAGGACGAGAGATTCTTCGGCTGCCGCAATTTTGGACTGCCGCTTTCCGCCCGTCTCGATGTCCTCTCCTTTGAGACCGAGCCGCTTGCCAACGATCTGACTGTGGTCGGAAGGGTGGCGGTGGATCTCTGGGCGACGACCGATGCAACCGACACCGACTTCACCGCGAAGCTGATCGACGTCTATCCACCGAGCGCCGACTATCCGACGGGCTTTGCCCTGAACCTGTCAGACGGGATTTTCCGCTGTCGTTTCCGGCATTCGTTCGAAAGAGCCGAGCTCGTGAAAACTGGCGAGATCATGCGGCTTCGCATCGAGTTGTTTGCGACCGCCAATCTGTTCTGTGCCGGCCATCGTCTGCGGCTGGATATCTCTTCGAGCAATTTTCCGAAGTTCGACGTCAATCCGAATACCGGTGCGCCGGCTGGCCTCGGCCGTAGCCGGCAAGTGGCGCGCAACACGGTTTTTCTCGATGGGACGCGGCCATCGCGGCTGATCGTGGAGAGATTATGAGCAAATCGGGCGACTCTAAGCCCTGCACAATAAGCTTGCGCAAAGATAGGCTGCTGTGGGGGTATGGACCTCAGTCGTATCTGGCCAGAAAGCGTCCGACGGCGGCGAGGCAATCGTCCTTCTCCTCGACATGCGGCATGTGGCTGGAATTCGGGAAGACCATACCTTCGACGTCGGGAATATGATCGAGAAAGGGCTGGACGCAGGCTTCGGTCGCTTCGTCGTAAAATCCGCGGAACGCCAAGGTCGGCGCCTCGATCAGATGCAGGCGGTCGACGATGGTCCAGTTCCGCATGGTACCGATGACGTGAAATTCATTGGGTCCGTTCATGGTGTGATAAACCGTCGGATCCGCGTCGATTGCCGCAAATGTCCGGGCGACCTCCGGCGGCGTCGGAAGGACACGGCAGACGTGGCGATCATAGAAGGCTTTGGTTGCCGCAACATAATCCGGGTGATCGGTGGTTCCGGCTGCCTCGTGCCGGTCAAGCGCACTTTGCACATCGGCCGGCAGCCCGGCGCGCAATTGCAGCGCGCCATCCACCCATAGCGCCATTGAGGCCAGCGAATTGGCCAGGATCAACGCCTTGAGCCCGGCGGGGCGTCGCACGGCATGTTCGGCCGAGAGTATGCCGCCCCAGGATTGGCCGAGCAGGGCGTAACGGTCGGCAATGCCAATGTGAGCGAGCAGCGCATCGAGTTCGCCCAAAAAGAAATCGACGGTCCAGAAGTCGCCGCCCTTGTCGGGCAGATGGGTCGATTTGCCGTTACCGATCTGATCGTAGTGGATGACGGCCCGCCCGGTATCGGCAAGCTCCTTGAACGAATCGACATAGTCATGGGTGCAACCCGGCCCGCCGTGAGCGACGACCAATGGCAACTTGCCCGAGTCGAGATCTCCGATTACGCGGTACCAGGTGCGGTAGCCCTTGTAGTCGCTAAATCCTTCGGTGGTCGCATGTGCCGTCACAGTTCCAAGCTCCGCATGATGGCGCGGCAGGAACCGAGTGACGGACCCTCCCAAGCCTTGTTTGCGGCCGACGGTACTAAGCCGCCCGGCGCATTTACAGCTAGCACTATTAATAGGTTTGCCCTGTCAGGATCGGTGGCCTCAGGTGGAGAGCCTCAATGCTCCGGCTCGAAACCGTCGCCTGGTTGCTTGCCATCATCCAGGCGGCGGAAAAGGCGCGGGAATCTCGTTGGGGGATTGGCATGTGGCGCTTCAACGCCACCCGATAGCCGATAGGTGCTGGGCTCAAGCGGGCGCGGCAGTGCCAAGAGCTACGGCCAGGACATCAGCAAGGCCACGGCCGGCGCTGCCGTCGACGTCGAGGCGCGGATTGTAGATGGTGACCTCGATCCCGACGGCCTTTCCGCTCGCCAGGGTGATCCGGAGCGCCGCCGACAGTTCGTCCCACGACAGCCCGCCCGGTACGCGGAAATCGACCGCCGGCATAATCGCATCGTCGAGACAATCGGCGTCGAGATGGATGAAGAAGCCGTCGAGTTCCGCCCGCGTCAGGTGGCCAACGGCCGCCCGGGCGGCGGCTTCGACGCCCAGGCGGCGGATGGCGTGCAGATCGTAGGCCATGAGCTCCGCTGGCAAAGGCTGGCTGCCGAATTCGGCCTGGTCTTCGTGGTCGCGAAATGCGAGGGCGACAGCGTCCTCGGGACGCACCAACGGGCCGCGACCCTCCAGGTCGGTCAGCAGCGCCGGCCCGTAGCCGGTGACGAAGGCCAGGTCCATGGACGCGCCTTCGCCATTCGGCTCGGCCTCGGGCTGGAAGAAGTCGGCGTGGCCGTCGATGAAGAACAGGCCGTAGCGGCCGCGCCGGCGCAGCGCGAGCATCGGGCCCAGCACGATCGTACAGTCGCCGCCCAGCACCACCGGGAATTCGCGCGCATCCAGCACTTCCTCCACGGCGTCGGCGAGCTTGGGCGACCACGCCGCGATCGCGTTGGCATTCAGCGTCAGAGTGGCAGGGTCGGGCTTCGGGTCTTTTGGCGGGACGGCCAGTCGCCCGGCATGGCGCGCATGGATGCGGTCGGCGAGGCCCAGTTCCAGCAGCCGACCGGGCAAGGCCTCGACGCCGTCGGTCGCGAGACCCAGCGAAGAAGGCGCTTCAAGGATGGCATAGGGTCGGGTCGGCATCAGATGCTCCAGATATGGCGAATAAGAACCGGCGCTAGGCCGGCGGTCTCTGCTACTGAGCGCTGCGGGCCGAGGCTGCCCGCCTCACGGCCACATAAGCGATGCTTTTGCGGCCAAAACTCACCTCGCAGCCGACGTAGCCTCGGTACGCAACCACCTCTCGGTACGCTTCAGGCCGCCACGCTCTTCGACGTTGTCTCCGGCACCGCTGACGGTATTTTTCTCGTCAATTCGATCGCGTTGTTTTCGCCGGAAGTCGCACCACGCGGCAATTCATACCGAAAGTGGACAAAGCCGAGGACAATTCAACCCGCCCAATTCCCTTTTGAAGTCAAAACCGCAAATTCTTACCCTGGAAGACAGGTCTCGGTGCGTCAGTGGTGTCGCTGCAGCATGTGGCGATGAACATCTCGGACCTGGCGAGGCCCTAGCGCGAGGTACGCCGTGCTGAAGTCAACTGTCGTCTGTCAGGCCGGAAACAGAAATGCGGCGGCGGGATCGAAAAAAATCTGCTGTCTGCTCGAGGCGATGCCTTCCTGTGCTTCCGCCATGTCGGATGTCGGCCTGACGTCGATCTCCTGACCGGCGGCCGTTCGCGCGATGACGCGTCGCCGCTCGCCGAAGAAGGCGGTGTCGACGAACTCGACCGCAAGCCCGGCAGTGGCCGGGCCGGGTCGCAGTCGAAATGCTTCCGGCCGCACCATCAGCCGGGTCTTCTGGCCTTGGCTGAACTCCCGATCGTGCCTGACGCCGGAGACGACCGAGCCATCGGCGAGGCGGATCGTGGCGGCGCCGTTGACGGTTTCAAGATGCTCGGCCGGCAGGAAATTGGAATTTCCGATGAAGCTGGCCACGAATTCGCTCTGAGGTCTCACATAGAGGTCCTCACCGGTGCCGATCTGCTCGATGCGGCCGTCCCGAAACAGCGCGATGCGATCCGAAAGATGCAGGGCCTCGTCCTGATCGTGGGTGACGTAAAGGATCGTTACGCCGGTTTCGCGATGGATGCGTCGTATCTCGGCCTGGATTTCCTCGCGCAGCTTCTTGTCGAGCGCCGAAAGCGGCTCGTCCATCAGAAGGATCGGCGGATCGTAGGCCAGCGCCCGGGCAAGCGCCACGCGCTGCTGCTGTCCACCGGAAAGCGCGCCGGGATGTCGGTCGCCGAAACTCTCCAGTCGCACCAGCGACAGCATCTCGGCGACTTTTCGTTTAACCTCGGCGTCCGGCCGGCGGCGCACGCGTAACGGAAAGGCAACGTTCTCGGCGACGGTGAGATGCTGGAACAGCGTGTAGCGCTGGAACACCATGCCGATATTGCGCTTGTGCGACGGCACCGACAGCAGCGACCTGCCCTTGAAAAGAACGTCGCCGGATGTCGGATGCTGAAAGCCGGCGATTGCGTAGAGCGTCGTCGACTTGCCAGAGCCGGAAGGGCCGAGAAAGGTCAGGAATTGGCCCCTGGGTATATCGATCGTGACATCGTGCACTGCGACGAAGCTGCCGAACGCCTTGCGCAGGTCGCGAATGGAGAGGAACGGTTCGGTCATTTCGACAATTTCCGCCGAATGAGTGCGGTTACGATCATCAGGCTCAGCGTCAGGAAAACGAGGAGGCTGGAGGCCGCGGCGATGACCGGGCTTAGATCCTGGCGCAGGCTGCCCCAGATCTTGACCGGCAAGGTCTGCAAGTTGGGGCTGGCCATGAAGATCGCGACCACCACCTCGTCCCATGAGGCGAGGAAGGCGAAGATCGCCGCCGAGAAAATCCCGATCTTGATCGCCGGCAAAGTGACCCGGAGCTTTGCTTCGAATGGGCTTGCGCCGCAGACGATCGCCGCATCCTCGATGGATTTGTCGAAACCTTCGAGTGCCGCGGTGATGGGAATGATGGCGAAGGGGAGTGCCAGGACTGTGTGTGCGATGACGAAGCCTGCCGTGGTGCCGCCAAGCCCGATCCGCAGGAAGAATGCGTAGATGGCGATGGCGAAGACCACGACCGGCAGCACCATCGGCGTCAGCAGAAGGCCGCGAAGCACGTTGCGCCCGCGAAATTGTCCCCTGACCAGGGCGAAGGAAGCCAGCAGCCCGATGACGACGGCAAGAAGCGCAGCCATGGCAGCAATGCGCGCGCTGGTCAGCGCCGCTTCGAGCCACGCCGGATCGGCGAAGAGCTCCCCATACCATTTCAGCGTCCAGCTTGGCGGCGGAAAAGCCAGCCACCGCGACGAGCCGAACGACAAAAGCACGATCAAAACCACCGGCAGCAGCAGAAACGCCGCAACCAGGCCGGTGAAACCCAGCAGTGCTGCACGCAGCCAGCCCAGCCGGTCGTAGTCGAGCAGCATCTCAGATGCCTCCTGTCATGCGCTTGGCGCCGACGAGGCGCAGCTGCAGCGCGTAGAGCGCCATGGTGACCACAAGCAGGATGAAAGCCGCCGCGCTTCCGAGCCCCCAGTTGAGCAAGGACTGGATCATCTGAGCGATCATTGCGGCGAGCATCATGTTGGAGGTGCCGCCGAGCAGCGTCGGCGTCACGAAATAGCCGAGCGACATGACGAAAACCATCAGGCCGCCTGCAGCGATTCCAGGAAGCGACAAGGGCAGCAGGATGCGGCGGAAGGCCTCGAAGGGGCTCGCACCGCACAGGGCGGCGGCGCGCAGCGTCATCGGATCGATGGCGCGCAGGGTTCCGACCAGTGGCAGTATCATGAAGGGCAGCATGATGTAGACCATGCCGATGGTGACACCGGTCAGGTTGTTGATCAGCGGCAGCGGCTGGCTGATCAGGCCGATGTCCATCAGCGTCCGGTTGATGACGCCGGTGCGTTGAAGCAGCACCATCCAGGCATAGGTGCGGGTGAGCAGATTGGTCCACATCGACAGGATGATGATGCCGAAGACGATCGAGCCGAGGGCGGGCGGCATGATCGCCAGCATCCAGGCGACCGGAAACGCCACGATGACGGTGACGGTGGTGACGACGGTGGCGACCAGAAAGGTGTTGAAGAAGACCCGCGCATAGGTGCCGTCGCCAAACAGGGTGGCGTAGTTGTGCAGGCCCGGCACGGGCTCGGTTACGCTGCGCAACAGCAGCGCAACAACCGGCACCACGAAGAACAGGGTGATGAGGGTCAGCGCTGGCAGGGCGCCGCCGCTGCCATCTGGCCTTCGGAGGATTGGTTGTCGATGAAGCAAATTGCACGACATGGCGATGATCCCGGCAGCTCAGGCGGGACGCCTGGCGACGCCCCGCCGGTTCATGGGTGAGGTCGGCTTCTATTTGGCCTGCCAGGCGTACCAGCGTTCCGCGATCTTATCGCGGTTTTCAGCCCAGTAGTTCATGTCGAGGTTGATCTGCCCGTCGACATAGGCGTCCGGCAGCGACTTGACGACATCGGCCGGCATTTCGGCCTTGGCTGCCGTGTTGATGGGGGCGTAGCCGCTGGCTTCAGCAAACATGGCCTGGCTTTTCGGGCTTGTCGCAGTGGCCAGGAATTTCATCGCGCTCGCCTTGTTCTTTGAACCCTTGGGGATGACGAGCACGTCGGCTGCGGTCATGTTCTGATTCCAGGAAGCGCCGACATCGGCGCCGTCCTGCTCGAGGGCGAAGACACGCCCGTTCCAGAGCTGCCCGAAGGCTGCTTCACCGGAAGCGATCAGCTGCTGCGACTGCGCGCCGCTGTCCCACCAGACGATTTCCGATTTGATCGTGTCGAGTTTCTTGAACGCCCGGTCGAGGTCGAGCGGATAGAGCTTGTCTGCAGGCACGCCGTCGGCCAGCAGCGCGATTTCGATGACGCCCGGCGCCGACCATTTGTAAAAAGTGCGCTTGCCGGGAAATTTCGTCAGGTCGAACATGTCGGCCCAGCCCGCCGGTTCGCCCGACACCGCGCCTTTGTTCCAGGCAAGAACGAAGGAGTAGTAGAAGCTGCCGACCGCATGCTCGGTGGTGAAGCGAGGATCGAGATCGGCCTTCGGCACGACGTTGAAATCGATCGGCTCGAGCAGGCCGTCCTTGGCCGCCTTGATGGCGAAATCCATTTCGACATCGACGACGTCCCAGGCGACGCTGCCGCCCTCCACCATGGCCTTCAGCTTGCCGTAATCGGTCGGGCCGTCCTGCAGGACCTTGATGCCGGAACTCGCTTCGAACGGAGCAGCCCAGGATTTGGTCTGCGCCTCCTGGGTGGTCCCGCCCCAACTGGTGAATACCATTTCATCGGCGTGCGCGGCAGTGGCTGCCAAGAGTCCGGCCAAAATGCCGGTCAAAATCAGTTTCATGTCATTCTCCTCTGTTGGTTGTTTTTGTTTCTTGTTTTTTATGAAATTGCGCGTTGGCGCTGCCTCATCTCATGACGAACGGGTCCGGGATCGGCTCGTCGGATATCCGTATCCAGACGGATTTCGAGCGCGTGTAATCGCGGATGGCGTCGAGCCCGCCCTCACGGCCGAGCCCGGACTGGCCATAGCCGCCGAACGGCACCAGCGGCGAAACGGCGCGGTACGTGTTGACCCAGACGACGCCGGCATGGATGTCGCGCGCCATGCGGTGCGCCCTGGCGAGATTGGTGGTGAACACGCCCGAGGCCAGGCCGAACGGCGTGTCGTTGGCAAGCGCTAATGCTTCGGCCTCCGTGTCGAATGCGAGAACGCTGAGCACCGGACCGAACAATTCCTCCCGCACGCAAGGCAGCGCTGTATCCTCGGCGTCGATGATAGTCGGTGCGTAGTAGAAGCCGCGCGAATGCTCGTCCGGCCTTTTTCCGCCGGTGACCAGCGTCCCGCCCTTGGCGAGGCTCTCGGCAACGATCTTCTCGATCCATTCCCGCTGGCGTGGCGTTGCCAATGGCCCCATTTCGGTGGCCGGATCCTGCGGATCGCCGATTTTGATGGTCTCGGCCTTGTGCTTCAGCCTGTCCAGGAACTCGGCTTTTATCGGACGCTCGACAAGCAGCCGCGAGCCGGCTACGCAGCTTTGTCCAGACGCTGCGAAAATCCCGGCCACCACCGCGTTGGCAGCACTGTCCAGGTCGGCGTCGGCGAAAACCACAACCGGGCTTTTCCCGCCCAGCTCCAGCGTCGTGTAGGCGAGATTTTCCGCCGTGTTGTGGACGATAGCGCGAGCGGTCGAAGGCCCGCCGGTGAAGGCGACGCGTGAAACCAGCGGGTGACTTGTCAGGCGCCGGCCGCAATCGTGCCCGAACCCGGTCAATATGTTGACGCTTCCGGCGGGAAATCCGGCCTCGTGGACGAGTTCGGCGAAGACCAGAAGCGGCGCTGGACCGTCCTCCGAGGCTTTCAGGACGACCGTGCAGCCGGCGGCCAGCGCCGGGCCGAGCTTGACGGCCGAAAGGAAGAGCTGCGAATTCCACGGCACGACGGCAGCGACGACGCCGATCGGCTCGCGCCGGATGGTGACGTCCATATCGGCCTTGTCGATCGGCAGATGCGATCCTTCATGCTTGTCGGCAAGCCCGCCATAGTAGCGATAATAATCGCCGACATAGGCGATCTGGGCGCGGGTCTCGCGGATGATCTTGCCGGTGTCGCGCGTTTCCAGTTCGGCCAGGCGGTCGGCATTGGCGACGACCAGGTCGCCGAGGCGCACCAGCAGCTTGCCGCGGGCGGTCGCCGTCAGCGAGGCCCAGGCGGCCGAGTGCAGCGTCCGGTGCGCCGCCTCGACGGCGCGGTCGACATCGGCCTCGGTTGCGGCTGGCATCGTCGCCCAGGGCGCTCCGGTGGACGGATCGGTGCTTTCGAAGGTGGTTTTCGGCGTATCGAACGCCCCATCTATGAAGTTGCTGAACGCCACAAGGGTCATTGCCGCCTCCCATGCCCGAAAGCCGGCATCACCTTGTCGACGAACAGCTGCAGCGACTTCTTCTTGCGCTCGTGCGGTAGACCGCTGTCGATCCAGATCGAATATTGGTCGTAGCCGAGCGCCTCATATGCCTTCAGCCGGGTGATCACCTCTTCGGCCTCGCCGATGACCAGGTTCTGTCGGATTTTTCCCGGCGCATATTGCGGCATCGCCGCAATCTCGTCGTCGGTAAGCGTTTCCAATATGCCTTGGCGAACCGGCTTCTTGTTCTGGAACCACGCGCCGAACTGGCAGTAGAACAGCGACAGGTCGTTCGTCAGCTGCTCCGCATCGGCGGCGTCTTCGGCAACGAATGTGTGCATCAGCAGCATGATCTCGGGGCGCGCCATGTCGGGATGCGCCGCGCACGCCGCGTTGAAGCGCTCCATCAGGCTGATTACCTCATCATCGCCGGAGGCGAGCGGCGTCACCTGGACGTTGCAGCCGTTGGAGACGGCGAAGTCGTGCGAGTTGGGATCGCGCGCCGCCACCCAGATCGGCGGGTGCGGCTTTTGCACCGGCTTGGGCGACGAGGTGGTCGAGGGAAACGACCAGAATTCGCCGGACATCTCGAAATCGCCTTGCCAGAGGCCCTTGATGGCCGGGATGATTTCGCGCATGCGCTGGCCCGCGCCCCAGGCGTCGAGCCCCGGGAACAGGCGCTGGTATTCATAGCTGTAGGCGCCGCGCGCGATGCCGATGTCGAGCCGGCCGCCGGTGACGACATCGGTCATGGCCGCCTCGCCGGCTAGCTTGATCGGATGCCAGAACGGCGCGATCACCGTTCCTGTGCCGAGCCGTATGCGCTTCGTCCTGGCGCCGAGATAGGCGATGTTGATGAACGGGTTTGGCGAGATGGTGAACTCCATGCCGTGGTGTTCGCCGATCCAGGCCGTCTCGAAGCCTGCCGCCTCGGCCATCAGGACCAGTTCCTCAAGCTCGTCGATGAGCTCGGCATGCGGCTTTGCCGGGTCCGAGCGTTCCATGTGGACGAAGAGCGAGAACTTCATATCTGTTCAACCCGAAGTGTTCATGGCTGCCGGCTTGGCGAGCGGACGGACTTCACCTTCGACCGCGTTGCCGACATAGACGCCAAACGCATCCTCGCGACATTCGCGAACATAGCGGGCGAGCATCGAGCGCACAGCAGCGTCGGCGATGTTCAGTCCGGCAATCCTGTCGATGTCGACGAGCCGGACCTGGCGATCGCTGGAGTGGGGCGTGTCTATCGTGCCGCGGTAGTAGACATGCGTTCGCGATGGGCTTGCTGCGTCGTCCCAGACCGCAAACAGGAATCCGAGATGAGCCTCGATGGCTTTCGCAGCGAGGCGTCCCCTAAGGCTTCGCGTGTCGCCGGGTGCCCCGAGCCCTCGGCCTGCCGGCAGTTCGAAAAAGCCAGCGGCGGTTTCGAAGAACAGCACGCGGCCTTCATCTTCGAGGATAGCGCCGACCTCCATGTCGGGTGGCGCGGCCGCCAGCGCTTCCTGGCTGAGACCGGGCGAGACATAGGCGCCACGGCAATAGCCGAGGGGCTGCGATGAATTGTGGGAAAATTCGCGAACGCGGCCGATAAGGATCGAATGATCGCCGGCGTCGACCAATTGCTCCATGTCACAGTCGAATGTCGCCACCGATCCAGCGAGCAGCGGGCTGCCGGTCGGGCCGCAGCGCCATTCGACAGCCGAGAACTTGTCCTGCGATTTCGAAGCGAAGACGCCGGATGCGGCTCGCTGTTCCTCCGAGAGCACGTTGACGGCAAAGCACTTCGAGGTCGAAAACACCGGATGACCCAGCGCTTTCTTGGCGATGCAGACCAGGACAAGCGGCGGATCGAGCGAAACGGATGTAAACGAATTGGCGGTGAAGCCTCGAGGCTCTCCTTCCGGCCCGATCGCAGTGACGATGGTAACGCCGGTCAGGAAGGAACCGAGCGCCCGCCTGAATTCCCCCGCGTCGAAGGCTGTGTCCATCGCCGGTCGCGCCGATGTGCTTGCGCCGTCGTTGCTGTCGAGAAAGTCGGCGATGCGCCGTGTGACCACGTCGGGCGAGGCTATGGCCATCATGTGTCGTTCGCCCTCCAGAACGGTGCAGCGCCCGCGCGGCGCGAGGCGGGCCATCGCCGCCGACATCGCAGGCGAGGAATTTTTGTCCTGCGAGCCGGTCATGAACAGGGCCGGCACCGCGAGACCGGAGAGACGATCGCCATGCGCCGCATCGGCATGGGCGAAAAGTCGATAGGTGCGCGCATAGCCTTCGGAGTTGACGCTTTGCAGTGCCGCGCGCGTCGTCGTTGCGGCCTCTGCCAAGCTGTCGGGGACCGGATTGCCGAACCAGCGCGCGATCGTTGCGTCCGTTCCTGACGGGTTTTTCGCGCCGTTCAATTCGGCGGCGCGTTCGCGCACCGCCTGCGCAAGGGCCGCCGGGCGGCGAAAGACCGCGTTGAGCGAGACCAGGCTGCGGACCCGTTCGGGTGCATTGAGAGCGATTTCCTGCCCGACCAGCGCCCCCATTGAATGGCCAACGATCGAGACTGCATCCAGGCCAAGGTGATCGAGAAGCCGGATTGTCTGTCCGGCATAGTCGGCAAGGCTGGCGTCCTCGGGCGGCAACGGCGACTGGCCATGTCCCAGGATGTCGATGGCGATCACATCCCATCTGTTTTTCATCAGCTCGATCTGGGGTGCCCATATCGCCGCGTTCATGCCGACGCCGTGGATGAGGAGGACCGGCGGGCCGGATCCGGCACGGATGAAGCCGGTGCCGTCAGGCGCCGTTCCGCGATGCCAGCCACGGTCCGTCAGCTCAGCCATGCAGGTCGCCGACCTCCTTGAGATCCTGGTAGCGGTCGCCGATGCGATGATGCGGTCGTCCGCCGATCGAGGCGCCAAGCGCCACCACCAGCTCGTCTGGCGCCGGCGCGTCGCCGATCTGGAAATGCACCGTCAGGTAGTGCGAACGTCGGCCTTCATCATTCTTGTCCATGAGCGGGATCATGATCGGCGTGTTCGGCCCGCCGCGCAGGTTGGTGAAGGCAAGATAGGTCTTGGCGCCGACGGCACGCCGATAGTGGTTGCCGAAATGCAGCGTGTGGATGAGCGCCGAGGCATGCTCGATCTCGCCCGACGTGCCGCAGATTGCGGCCTTGCCGTAGCCTTCGATCGCTTCGCCAGATCCGGCGACTGCGAGGATTTCATGGGTCAGCATTTCCCCCAGGACCGGCGCATAGGCGCGGATCTCGGGCGAAAGGTCCTCGGTGAAACCGCGCTCG
Source organism: Mesorhizobium wenxiniae (assembly GCF_002284535.1). Classification (GTDB taxonomy): domain Bacteria; phylum Pseudomonadota; class Alphaproteobacteria; order Rhizobiales; family Rhizobiaceae; genus Mesorhizobium; species Mesorhizobium wenxiniae. The sequence goes on from NZ_NPKH01000018.1 coordinate 59,191, forward strand.
GCCCAGGGGTTGTCGAGCACCGCCGCTACGCCGATCAGGCGCAGCGGCCGGGGCGCCGCCTTGCCGCCTTCGATCAGCGTGTTCTCCACATAGGTGACGATTTTTCGGATGGCCGGCTTCATCGAATCCTCGGTGGTGGATCGGGCGAGACATCCGGAAAGTTCCTTTTGCCGCGACAATCTTATGGTATACCATACTACTGAAAACCAAATCCCTTGTCAACGGATCGTCGAATCTGTTTCTTTGCGGATACTGGGAGTAGAAGAATTGGCCGACGACACGCTCAGGATCGAACGATCCACCAAGACGCTCAGAACACTGGCGCTGGAGCGCATGCGAGACGCGATCATGGGGTTTCACTTCCAGCCCGGCGAAAGATTGGTCGAGCGGCCGCTTTGCGACCAGCTCGGCGTCAGTCGCTCGGTCGTGCGCGAAGTTCTGCGGCAGTTGGAGACCGAGGGGCTTGTCCAGATGATACCTGGCCACGGACCTGCCGTGGCCCGCCCAGATCTCAGCCGCACCGACGAGATTTACGAACTGCGCGCTCTGATGGAGGGCATCGCAGCGCGCGCCTGTGCACTCACGGCGACGCAGGACCAGATCGCCGCGCTTGAGGGCGCATTGGATGTGCTGCTCACGGCGTGGGCCTCAGCCAATCCGATCGAGGTGATGCGGGCGACTACAAAATTCTATGAAGTGCTTTTCGATGCAGCCGACAAGCGCATCGCCTGGGAGATCGTCCAGGGTTTGAACGTCCGCATCAATCAACTGCGTTCCATGACCATCGCTTCGGTGAATCGTCGCGATGCCGCAATCGCCGAAATGACCGACATCATGAACGCGATCAAGTCGCGCAACGGCGATGATGCCGAAGCCGCGGCCCGGCGGCATGTGGAGCAGGCGTGGCGAATTGCGCAACAGACCCTTCGCAACAGCTGAAGCAGAAACTTCACATTAGGGAATCGCCCGTCGCCCTCGCACTGACGCACTGCAGGCAATTCCAACGCGCATCCAACCCGATGATATAGCAGCAATGGCGTTGTGTCTGGCGGCTGACGACAGCGCACTTTGTGTTTGCTGGTGTGGATGCTGTTTCGAGCGTATTCTCTTCCTTAGGGAACGAGCCAGGTCGACCTCGATTGGCGGTCGCTTGCGCTCGGCCGCCCCCGCTGGGAGGAGCCTCTGATTGCGATGGCGCGCTTTGCTCACCTTGCCCTTCTCGCCGTCGCCTTGGCATTATTGCCTGGAATTGCGCTGGCTGGGGAGCCTTTCGTCCCGAGCTGGATCAAGAACGATCCTGCAGCCAAGACAGTGGCCATAGAAATCGTTGCCGATTGGAACCAAGTCGAGCGGTATCGCAGGGACAACATCCGGACCGACATTATCGACTTCAACGGTTACTGGGGCGGCAATCTCACCATCGTCGTGCCAGCAGAATGGTCGGTAGAGATCGAGTTCATCAATGGCTCCTCGTCTTTCCGGCACAGCCTGATGGTGACCAGGGTCTACGCTCAGTCAGAGATGCCAGTGAAGTTGACGGCCGAGGATGCTATCTGGGGGGTGTACACCGATCCGCCGGAGGGAATTAAAATCAATGAGCGGAGGCAACTCAACTTTGTTGCGCAGCAGGCCGGGAACTATTTCCTCGCCTGTGCCAGACAAACGCATCTGATGGACGGACACTGGATCGGTTTCGAGGTGAGAGACAGCATCAAACAGGCCGTGGCAATCATAGACGAAACCAATTTTCCGCAGGAGCAGCCTCCAGGGCGCCCTTAGGGGCTGTGCGAGCTAGCCGCGCATTATGGCGTGGTCGTGGAGATCAATGCAAATCCAAGGCGGCTTATCTGGAAACTTGAGAGTATTGGTGTGCCCGAGCAGGTTAGAACTGCTTCTGCTTGCCACGCCACCAGCGAGGCAGCGCTTTCGTCACTACTTCAGCTGCCCTATGCCACAAGGGCAATTCTGTACGGCCTGGTCGTTCTGGGCGCTGTCATGGCGCTGCGCGAACGGCGGCTGCAATGAGAAAGGACGGGACGATGAGTGCGACGGCGATAAGTAAAGGGGCGCCGACATCCGCGGACGATTTTCTGACCGGGCTGAAGGGGCAGCGCGTGCTGGTGACGGCAGGTGCCGGCGGTATCGGCTTGGCCATTGCCGACACGCTGTCGCGGCTCGGCGCGCGCATCGTCGTTTGCGACGTCTCCGACGAGGCGCTGGCTGCTGCTCCGGACAAGATCGCCCTCGTCGCCGCGGTCAAGGCCGATGTCTCGCGCGAAGACGACGTCGATAGGCTGTTCGAGACCGTGAAGCAAAAGCTCGGCGGGCTCGACGCGCTGATCAACAATGCCGGCATCGCCGGGCCGACCGGCGGCGTCGACGAAATCGATCCGGCGGAGTGGCGGCGCTGCATCGACATCTGCCTGACCGGCCAGTTCCTCTGCGCCCGGCGTGCCGTGCCGCTGATCAAGGCGGCGGGCGGCGGCTCGATCGTCTCGATGTCGTCCGCCGCCGGCCGCCATGGCTACGCTTTCCGCACCCCCTATTCGGCGGCCAAGTTCGGCGTCATCGGTTTCACGCAAAGCCTTTCCAAGGAACTCGGACCGCACGGCATAAGGGTCAACGCCATCCTGCCCGGCATCATCGAGGGACCACGCATCGACAAGGTCATCGCCGACCGGGCCAGGCAGCTCGGTGTTTCGAACGAAGAGATGACGGAGCGCTATCTCCACAACATCTCGCTGCGCCGCATGACCAGTCCCTATGACGTCGCTGCGATGGTCGCCTTCCTGCTGTCCGATGCGGCGATCAACATCTCCGGCCAGTCGCTCGGCGTCGACGGCAACGTCGAAACCCTTTGAGGAGGCTGACCATGGTGAAAGTAGCAATTGTCGGCAGCGGGTTCATCGGGCGGGCCTGGGCGATCAGTTTCGCCCGCGCCGGCCACGACGTGCGGATGTGGGACCAGTCGCCGGCCGCGACGGCCGGCGCGCATGATTATATCGCCGGCGTTCTCGGCGACCTCGCCGCGAATGATCTGCTGCGGGGACAGGCAATCGACGCCGTGCTTGGTCGCATCGCCGTCGTGGCAGAACTGGGCGAGGCGCTGGCCGATGCGGTCCATATCCAGGAGGAGAACACGCCGGAAAACCTCGAGGTGAAGCGCGAGGTGTTCTCGCAGATCGATGCAATGGCCGCTCCGCAAGCGGTGATCGCCAGTTCCACCTCGGCGTTGCTGCCGTCGAAATTCACCGACCATCTGCAAGGGCGGCACCGCTGCCTGGTCGTGCATCCGATCAATCCGCCCTACCTCATCCCGGCTGCGGAAGTCGTGCCGGCGCCATGGACGTCTTCGGAAACGGTCGAAAGGACCCGCGCCCTTCTCGTCGCCGCAGGCCACGCGCCGCTGGTGATGAAGCACGAGCTCGACGGCTTCATCATGAACCGCCTGCAGGGCGCCCTGCTGGAGGAGGTTTTTCGACTTGTCGCCGACGGCTATGCCAGCGTCGAGGATGTCGATATCGGCATTCGCGACGGGCTGGCGCTGCGCTGGTCGTTCATGGGGCCGTTCGAAACGATCGACCTCAATGCGCCGGGCGGCGTACGCGACTATGTCGAGCGCTATCAGTCGATCTATTCCAACATTTTTCCGCAGATGCTGCGCCGTGTCGACTGGGCCGGCGAGGTCATCGAAACGGTAGAGGCCGACCGCCGCAAGCGCCTGCCGCGGGAAGAACTCGGCGAACGGCAGGTTTGGCGCGACCGCCGGCTGATGGCGCTGGCGGCGCACAAGAAAAAATCGGATCAGGAGTTTGGAAGATGACGGAAACAAGCCGCAAGCCCGGCGCCCAGCTGCCCAAAGGCAAAGTTATCATCACCTGCGCGGTGACCGGGGCGATCCATACACCGACCATGTCGCCCTATCTGCCGATCACCCCAGACCAGATCGCCGCTGAGGCGATCGCGGCGGCGGAGGCAGGCGCGGCGATCCTGCACCTGCATGCCCGCGACCCCGAGACCGGCAAGCCCGACCAGACGCCGGCGGCCTTCGCCCGCTTCCTGCCGCGCATCAAGCAGGCCACCAATGCCGCCATCAACATCACCACCGGCGGCAGTCCCTACATGAAGGTCGAGGAACGCGTGCGCCCGGCCGCCGAATTCAAGCCTGAGGTCGCCTCGCTCAACATGGGCTCAATCAATTTCGGGCTCTATCACCTCGTCGACAAATACGAGACTTTCAAGTTCGACTGGGAAAAGCCGCATCTGGAAGCGACGCGCGACCTTGTCTTCCGCAACTCGTTCAAAGACATCGAATACATTCTTGCGATCTGCTACGATAACGGCACGCGCTTCGAGTTCGAGTGCTATGACATTGCCCATCTCTACAATCTCTCGCACTTCGCCGATCGCGGGCTGGTGAAGCCGCCGTTCTTCGTGCAGTCGGTGTTCGGTCTGCTTGGCGGCATCGGCACGCACCCCGAAGATGTCGCCCATATGAAGCGCACCGCCGACCGGCTGTTCGGCGACCAGTTCCGCTGGTCGGTGCTCGGCGCCGGCGCCAGCCAATTGCGCATCGCGGCGCAATCGGCTGCGCTTGGCGGCAACATCCGCGTCGGGCTCGAAGACAGTCTGTGGGCCGGCAAGGGCAAGCTTGCCAAATCGAACGCCGAGCAGGTGGTGCTTGCCCGCAAGATCATCGAGGGGCTCGGCATGGAAGTGGCGACGCCCGACGAGGCGCGCGAGATCCTGTCACTGAAGGGCGGCGACAAGGTCGCGTTCTGAGGCGGCTCGCCTGTCGCCGCATGGTGGCGCCGCTGGGGTCAACCGTCGATGCAGAAGGCTTTCCCTGCTGCCCTCGTCTACGACGGGCGGCTGGTGCGTTACGCACCCGACGGCAGCGTCGATCGCATCATCGACATGCCCGTCAAGAAGATCACCAGCGTGATGTTAGGCGGACCGAAGCTCGACACCCTATACGTGACCTCGATGGCAAAACCGCCGCTGCCGCGCTTCCCCGGGCGATGGCGTTCTAGGCGGCAGCCTGTTCGCCATAACCGGCCTTGGCATCAAAGGCGCCGCGGAACCGCGCTTCGCCGGATGACGGCGGCGGCAAAAGAGGATAGAGGCGAACGAAGAAACGAGCGCTTGCTCGATTTCTACATGTTGACGCAATGCGTTTCGGCGATCTCGTCCATGGGTCGATGGCGGCCACCTCGTTTCATCGCTGTGAGGTTTCCATGAATTTCGACATTCCCGCCCGCACCGAAGATTACCGTGTCCGCATTGCCGACTTCGTCGAGCAGGAGATCCTGCCGCTCGAGGCCGACAAGGCATCCTATGACGCGCACGAAAATATCGCCTTGCCGCTGCTGGAGGCACTCCGCGCCAAGGCGCGGATGGCGGGCCTGTGGTGCCTGCAGCTCAAGCCCGAAACCGGCGGCGCCGGTCTTGGCAAGATGGACATGGCGGTCTGCTACGAGGAGATGAACCGGTCGATCTTCGGGCCCGTGGTGTTCAATTCGGCTGCGCCCGACGATGGCAACATGATGGTTCTGGAGGCGCTCGGCACACCGGCGCAAAAGCAAAAATGGCTGAAGCCGATCGTCGAGGGCAAGGTGCGCTCTGCCTTTGCCATGACCGAACCGCACCCCGGCGGCGGCTCTGATCCTTCGATGATTATGACGCGTGCGAAGCGGCGCGGCGACAAATATGTGGTGACCGGCCGCAAATGGTTCATCACCGGCGCGGAGGGGGCCAGCCATTTCATTCTGATCGCGCGAACCTCGGACGACCCGCGCCATGGTCTGTCGGCCCTGATGTTCCACAAGGACCAGCCGGGCTGGCGCATCATGCGCCGCATCGAGATCATGGGCCCGGAGGAGCATGGCGGGCATTGCGAGCTGGAATTCGATGGGCTCGAAATCCCTGTCGAAGACATGCTGGTCGGCGAAGGCAGGGGCATGAAGGTGACGCAGGTGCGGCTCGGCCCGGCACGACTTACCCACTGCATGCGCTGGCTCGGACTGTCCAGGCGCTGCGTCGAGATCGCGCGCGCCTACGCTGCCGAGCGCCATGGTTTCGGCCAGCGTCTCGCCGATCGCGAAAGCGTCCAGCTGAAGCTTGGCGACCTCGCCATGCGCATCGAGATTGGCCGCATCCTGGTGATGAAGGCTGCGTGGGAACTGGACCGCGGCGGCTTTGCCCGCAAGGAAGTGGCGATGGCCAAGGTCCAGGTCGCCAATGTGCTGCATGACGCGGCCGATGTGGCGATCCAGATCAATGGCGCGCGGGGCTATTCGAAGGACACGGTGCTCGAATGGATTTACCGCTATGCTCGCCAGGCGCGGCTGGTCGACGGTGCCGATGAGGTCCACAAGATGGTGCTGAACCGTTTCCTCAATGAGGAAGAGAGGGGCTTCTGGCGCTGGACTGTCGAAGGCGAGGCATAGGGACGCGCGCTCAGGAGGAAAGATGGCGCAGCCGTTGAATGCGGACTTCGATCCTGCGGCATTGAAGGGTTTTCTGGCGAGCCGCTTCGGCGATGCCTCAATGTCGCTCGGGCGGATCGGCGGCGGACAGTCCAATCCTACCTATTTCGTGGACTATGGTGCGCATCGCATGGTGCTGCGCAAGAAGCCGGCCGGGCCGATCCTGCGCGGGGCGCATGCCGTCGATCGCGAATTCCGCGTGCTTGAAGCGCTGGCACCGACCAACGTCCCGGTGCCCGGGCCGGTGCTCTATCACGACGGTGCCGAGCTGCTCGGCACGCCCTTCTACCTGATGGAGCGGCTGGATGGTCGCGTCTTCCACGATTGTTCGCTGCCTGGCCTTTCGCCCGCCGAGCGACGCGGCATCTATTTCGGCATGGCAGAAGCGATGGCCAAATTGCATGCCGTCCGTCCCGACGAGGTCGGTCTCGGCGACTACGGCCGGCCCGGCAACTATTTCGAGCGCCAGATTGGCCGCTGGACCAGGCAGCTCAGGGAATCGCCGAGCGACAGAATTCCGGCACTCGAAGCGGTCGCCGACTGGCTACCGCAGCATATGCTCGTGGATGATGGGCGCCTGTCGATCGCCCATGGCGACTTCCGCCTCGGAAATCTGCTGTTCCATCCCGACAAGCCGCAGGTGATCGGCATTCTCGATTGGGAGCTGTCGACGATCGGCCATCCGCTCGCCGATCTCGGCTTTTGCTCGATGACCTGGCATTCGGCCCCGGACGAATATGGCGGTATCCTCGGCCTCGATCACGAGGCACTCGGCATCCCCAGCCAGCGCGAATTCCTCGACCATTATTTCGCCCATGCCGTGCCCACCGCGCCCCTGCAACGCTTCCACCTGGTTTTTTCGCTGTTCCGTTTCGCCGTGATCTTCGTCGGCATCGCCGACCGGGCGCGGGCAGGCAGCGCGGCGTCGGCCGATGCCGCCAGCACGTCGCCGCTCGCCCGCCGTTTTGCCGTACGTGCTCAAGAGATCATCCAAGGGGCAAGACCGTGGAGCGCCGCCTGAAAGGAGCGTTCGTGCCCAGGCCCTTTCCTACACGCGGTGTCAGCAATCCAATCACAGAGGCTTTGCGAACGCCGGATCACGACCGGCGGGCAGCGCTTCGTCGGCTGGCAACCAGCTTCAGCCAAGGCGCCAAATGGAAGGCGCTCATCAGCAAATACATCATGACCATTCCGCTCAGCGGCGACGCATCTTGCGCCGCCGAGCAGATCATGTCCGCACCACCGGCAACGGCCGTCTGCAGCGCCATCATTGCGAAGGTTGGCGCGGCTGCCAGGGATAGCCAGTCGGCCGCGCCGCGGGCGGCGACATTGTCGCTTGGGAAATCGGCAGATCCGCTGCCTGCGGGCGGCATCTTCTGCGTATCGTTGGAGTGCAGTGTCATCGAACGTCAGCCTTGGCCGTACTCGTCGTGACGGCGCCACCAGACGCCCGTCTCGTTACGCCCTCGGGGCGCGCGGTCGAGCCACTGATACATGCCCCAGAGGCCGTCCAATCCGCGCGCATAGGTGGAATAGGCGTGGTAGACGACGCCGTCCTCGAGCACGAACGTGCTCATGCCTGGCCTCTCGCGCGTGTACGTGGCCATGTCTGTTCCGCTCATTGCAGCGAACGTCTCGGAGCCGTCGGCAGTCGTACGCGAGGGTATCTCGGCGAGAGGTGCCTCGCGGACATAGTTGTATTCGATGCCTTCCTCGCGCTGCTGCTCCTCGGTGAACGAAACGTCGAAGTCGAAATTGAAGTCGCTGCCGTGTGAGGACGCCCAGGGGAACGTCCATTCCATTCGCCGCTTGTACGCCTGCAGCTTCGCGAGCGGTGCCCGCGATACCGCCGAAAGCGTGACGTCGTGGTTGGCCAGGTGGAGGACGAAGCCGTCGAATCCATCCGCGATCGCTGAGCAGGCCGGACAGCCCGCCGTGTAATCAGGCCCGAACATGAAGTGGTAGACGAGGAGCTGCGAGCGTCCCCTGAAAAGGTCTGCCAGTGAGGCGCTGCCTTCATCGGTCTCGAATCGGTAATCCTTGTCGATCCGAACCCAAGATAATTCCTGCCGCCGCCGCGCCACCTCATCGCTTTGGCGCGTGAGCTCCTTCTCCGCCTTGAGCAGATCAAGCCGCGCCGCCAGCCACTCCTCACGTGTTCCGGTTCTGTGTGTCGGCATCGTTCGTCTCCTTCCTCGATGTTCGCACCGTTTTCGATACGGCGCGTTTCGATACAGCGCGCTGGCTGTTGGCCCTGAGATAGATTAGGACCGGACATCGAATGGTGAGAGTTACAAATGTGACGGGATTCCGATGGACTCGCTGATCACCGCTGCGGCGCGCGCCCTCGCAACGGGTGATCCCCTAGGCGCTTTGAAGCGGGTCGCCCTGCGTGACGATGCGCCTGCGCTTGCGCTGCGCGGCATCGCCATGGCGCAGCTCGGCGATCTCGTTCGAGCAAAGGCTCTCCTCAAAAGTGCTGCGCGCGCCTTCGGTCCGAAAGAGGCCGTGGCCCGCGCGAGGTGCGTCGTCGCCGAAGCCGAGATCGCACTCGTCTCGCGTGACCTCGGGTGGCCGGCGAAGGCACTCGACGCCGCGCGGGCGACGCTTGAAAACCACGGCGACCGCTTTAATGCCGCGCATGCGCGCAATCTCGAGGCTCGGCGCCTGCTCCTGATCGGACGCCTCGACGAGGCCGAGCGCAGGCTGGCCGGGTTCGATCCCACACCGCTCCCACCCGCGTCGAGGGCCGCCCACGAGCTGGTGATTGCGGGGCTCGCGATTCGACGCCTCCGGACCAAGGCGGCGCGCGCTGCGCTCGCTCGGGCCGAGCATGCCGCCCGCGAGGCGGACATCCCGGCGCTGACGGCAGAGGTCGAAAGCGCATCCCTCGTGATGAACACGCCCGCGGCGCGCCTGATCGCGCGTGGTGAGGAGCGCCCGCTCCTGCTTGAGGAGGTCGAAGCGCTGCTGGCGTCGGGGGCGCTCGTCGTCGACGCCTGCCGCAATATCGTGCGGGACGCCGGCATGATCGTCCCGCTCGCGACGCGCCCGGTCTTGTTCGCGCTTGCCCGCACGCTGGGCGAAGCCTGGCCCGCGGACGTGCCGCGAAGCACGCTCGTCGCCCGCGCGTTCGGCGGCAAGCACGCCGATGAATCGCATCGCGCCCGGTTGCGGGTCGAAGTCGGTCGGCTTCGCGCGGAGCTGCGGTCACTGGCGGATGTGAGCGCGACCAAGCGAGGCTTTGCGCTTAAGCCGCGCCGCCCACGCGATGTGGTGGTTCTGGCACCGCCCGTCGACGAGCAGCATGCAGCGGTGCTCGCCTTCCTCGCTGATGGCGAGTCGTGGTCGAGCTCGGCGCTCGCAATTGCGCTCGGAGCCAGCTCGCGCACCGTGCAGCGATCGCTCGAGCAGCTTGCGGCAGCAGGCAAGGTGCAATCGTTCGGTCGCGGGCGAGCGCGCCGTTGGATGACCCCGCCCGTGCCGGGATTCCCGACAATCTTGTTACTCCCCGGCTCACTATCTGGCTACTAGTGTCGGGATAATTCAACAGATCTGAGCCTGGAGGAGAAGCATGAAACGATCTGCAGCCGAAGTCCTCCGCGAATATGGACCCTTTCCGGGTGTCGACCAGGTGGCTGGGGTTACGTTCGATGGTCAGCATGTCTGGTTTGCGTCCGGAGACAGGCTGAACGCCTTGGATCCTGCGAGCGGGAAAGTGGTTCGCGCGATTGAGGTCGCCGCGCACGCAGGAACGGCCTTCGACGGTCAGCACCTGTTCCAGATCGCCGAAGATCGCATCCAGAAGATCGATCCCAACACAGGCCGCGTGCTCGCCACGATTCCGGCGCCAGGTGGCGGCGGCGACTCCGGGCTCGCCTGGGCCGAAGGCTCACTTTGGGTGGGGCAGAATCGCGGTCGCAAAATCCATCAGATCGACCCGCAGACAGGGGCAGTTCTTCGCACAATCGATTCCAACCGGATCGTCACAGGGGTCACCTGGATCGACGGCGAACTCTGGCACGGCACCTGGGAAGGTGACGAGAGCGACGTCAGGCGGATAGATCCTGAAACCGGAAAGGTCCTGGAGAAGCTTGATATGCCCCCTGGAACAGGCGTGTCGGGACTCGAGTCCGATGGTGGCGATCAGTTCTTCTGCGGCGGCGGAAACAGCGGCAAGGTGAGAGCCATCCGCCGGCCCAGGCGAGGCTCCGAGGAGCGTTCATGAAGCTGAGCCCACCGTTGCAACAGTTCGACGATGAAGCTGAGAGCGTCCCGCGGCAGGGAAAATCATGATCAGAAAGCAGCATCCCCTGAAAGGACCGAACAGGTTCAAGCTCGGCGTCTTCTCGATGAATGCCGATGGCGGCCTGGCAATGACCACCGTTCCCGAGCGCTGGCGCGCCCGCTGGGAAGACAACCTCAATGCTGCCTGCATCGCCGATCGCGCCGGCCTGGAGTTTCTGCTGCCGATCGCGCGCTGGCGCGGCTTCGGCGGTTTGACGCATGTGCGGGAATGGTCGTTCGAGACTTTCACATGGGCGGCGGGTCTCGCCGTCGCGACGGAGAACATCAGTTTGTTCATGACGGTGCATGTGCCGCTGGTTCATCCGCTGCAGGCTGCAAAGGCGCTGGCGACCGTCGACCACATCTCCAACGGGCGTGCCGGGTTGAACATTGTCTGCGGCTGGAACCCGGACGAGTTCGCCATGTTCGGGCAGACGGTCGGCGACCGGACCTACGATCAGGCCGAAGAATGGATCAACATCATCGAGCGTGCCTACCAATCCAGGGAGCCGTTCGACTTCGGCGGCGAGTTCTATGATCTGAAGGGGGTTGTCAGCCGCCCGCCAAGCCTGCAGGCGCCGCGCCCGGTGACCATGAACGCCGCCTTCGGCGCACCGGGGCGCAACTATGCGGCGCGCCACTGCGACTATTTGTTTTCGACTTTTTCCGAAATCGCCGATGGCCGCGCGCATGTGGTCGACATCACCAACCGAGCGGCTGAAGTTGGACGCGAAGTCGGCGTCTATACGGTCTGCCACGTCGTCTGCCGAGAGACCCAGCAAGAAGCCGAGGATTATTACCGGCACTACGCGCTGGAATGCGCGGACGAAGGCGCGGTCGACGAGCATATGCGCAAGAAGAAGGAATTCGCCAACTCGCATGACGCAAAAGCCTTCACCGAATATCGGCAAAGGTTCGCCGGTGGTGCTGGAACGTTCCCGCTCATCGGCACACCGGAAAAAATCGTCGACGATCTCACTGAAATCATGGACCAGGGTTATTCCGGCGCCGCCCTCACATTCGTCAACTACACCTACGAATTGCCCTTCTTCTGTGACCGCGTGCTGCCGCTGATGCGCCAGGCCGGGCTTCGCGTAAATTGACGCCGGCGGCCGCCATTCCGACGACATGGGTGCATGGGCACCACGCCATAAATCCGCGCGCCTTCAAGCAGGCGATGGGGGCGGTGGCGGGCTCGGCCGCCATCCTCGCGTCGGAGCATGACGAGATCGGCTTTTGCGGCATCACGGCGACGGCCGTCCTGGTCAGTCCGCACGCGGCGCACTATTCGACCCAGTCTTACGCTGAGGTTCGCAACAAGGTGTTTGCCGATGTCGCATCGGTCCTGCGCGGTGGCAAGCCGGTATATCCGGTCAACCGAATATGACTGCTCTCGGCAGCAATTAGCTCAGCCCGGCTTCGGCTTGTCGCGGCGCTCTACGATGTAGATGTGGTCGGCCGCCAGCACCACATCGCCATGCTGGTTGATCACCTCGCAGCGCTCGATGACGCGACCCGACTCCGGCCGCTTCGGGTCGTCTTCCTTGGCCGAGATGGTCGTGCGGGTCCTGATCGTGTCACCGATGAACACCGGCTTGATGAAGCGCAACCTGTCGTAGCCATAGGAGAAGGCGACTGGATTGACGACGCTTGCCGTCAGTCCGACGCCGACCGAAAAGACCAGCGTGCCATGGGCGATGCGCTGGCCGAACGGCGTCGTCTTCATGAATTCGGCGTCCATATGGTGTGGAAAAAAATCGCCGGTATGGCCGGCATGAACGACGAAGTCGGTCTCGGTGATGGTGCGCCCGCTGGTCATGCGCGACGAACCGATCTGATAGTCTTCGAAATAGACAGTCTGCTCCATGTCAGGGCCTCGCCGCGATTGGTGTTGCCGGCGCCGCGCTCGATTGGTAGGCGGCCTCGACCAGCGCCATCGTGTTCCAGCCGTCTTCGACGGAACTGACGAACTCGGTGTCCTCGCCTGATGCATAGCGCTGCACATTGGCCATGCGGCCGACGAAGGCGTCCGGAAACCATTCGCCGATGAGTGGCACAGCAACCCAGTCTGAGCCGCCCTTCGGATAGATTTCAAGGATGTCAGGCTCGCCGCGCGGATAGTCGAGATTGAGCCCGAGTTTGAGATAGGCGGCGCCCTCGGTGCCGCAGATGCGGAATTCGCAGGCCTGATGTTTTCGGCCGAATTTGTGATCGTGGTTGATCGACAGTGCGCATCGCACAGTGTCGCCGTAGTCGAGGATCGCGCTGGTGCGCGTTTGCGCGACCTTGCGGCCGGGATGGCCGAGCGTCTTGGCGTGAACGCCCCGGGGATCGCCGAGCAATTGCCGGATCAGGTCGAGATAATGGATCGAATGCATGGCGATCTCGACGCGCGGCGCCTTCACCAGAAACTCCCAGAGTTGCCACGGCGTCGCCAATGCCAGCCATGCATCGAAATCGACCACGTCGCCCAGCCAACCCTTGGCGATCGCATCCTTCAGCGCCAGCATCATCGGCGCGAAGCGGAGCTGGAAGTTCACCGCCGCCTTCAGTTTTTTGGAGCGGCAGATTTCGAGGATTTCGGTCGCCTCGCTGAGATCGCTGCCCATCGGCTTCTGGATCAGCGCCACTGCACCATCTGGCAACGCCCTGAGCACGCCGGCATGATGAGCCGGCGGCGTCGCCAGGTCGAAGACGGCGTCCTTGATCGCTGCGGCTTCCCCGACCGACCGGTAAGTGGCGACGCCCCATTTCCGCGCCAGTCTTTCCGCCTTGCTATGGTCGGGATCGAAAAGTCCGGCGACCGGAAAGCCGGCTTTTCCATAGGCCGGGAAATGCGCATCGCCGGCGATCGAGCCGGCGCCGAAAATCACGATCGGCCTCGGCTTCGATGGTTTCGCCCAGGACTGGGAGAGCGAGTCAGGATCAAAAGCGCCGTCAGTCATGATGGAAGACTTCGTCCATCGATGCCCACCACTCGCCCTCCTTGCGGGTCGGCAGCGGCTCCTGGCAAGGCATGCACAGCGCCCACCATTCCTGCGTCTTGGGATCGGCGGCCATCTTCGCCATGTCGGCGGCATAATCGGTGCCGTGGTATTCGAAAGTGCTGAACAAAAGGTGCTCCGGCTCCTTAAGATAGATCGAATAATTCCTGATGTTGCAGGCGGAAATCATGGCAAGTACGTCAGGCCATACGGCAGCGTGAAGCCGCACATACTCGCTGACCTTTTCCGGCTTGAGGCCGAGCACCATTCCCATCCGCTGCATGTCCGGCTCCCTATTTTGTTATTTCGGTGGTGAATTCCGCAATGCTCTTCGCCTTGACGGCATTCCAATCCCAGTCGATGCCGATGCCGGGCTCGTCCGGTGCCAGTGCTTGGCCGTCCTCGATGCGCATTTTCTTGCCGGTTAGTTCATCGAGCTGGGGAATATACTCGACATATCGGCCGTTCTGAATGGCGCAGGTCAGGCTGACATGCAGTTCCATCAGGAAATGCGGGCAGACTGGGATATCGAATGCCTCGGCCGCATGCGCGACCTTCAGCCACGGCGTGATGCCGCCGATGCGGCCGACATCGACCTGCACGATCGAGCAGCCGCCTTTTTGCATGTATTCGCGGAAATGCCGGATCGAATAGAGCGACTCGCCGATGGCGATCGGCGTCGACGTCGCATTCGACAGCCGCACATGGCCGTCTATGTCGTCGGCCGGCAGCGGCTCCTCGATCCAGGCGAGGTCGAGATCGCGCAGCCGCTCCGCCCGGCGGATCGCCTCGTCGACAGAAAAGCCCTGGTTGCAGTCGGTCATGATCTCGTAGGATGAGCCGACTGCTTGGCGCACCGCGGTCAGCCGGGCGAGATCCTCGGAGCCGTGCGGCTTGCCGATCTTGACCTTAGAACCGCGAAAACCCTTTGCCTTGGCGGCGAGCGCGTCCTCGACCAGCGCCTCGGTCTCGATATGCAGCCAGCCGCCCTCTGTGGTGTAGAGCGGGCAGCGGTCCTTGGCGCCGCCGGCCAGCTTCCACAGCGGCAGGCCGAGCTTCTTTGCCCTGAGATCCCACAGCGCCGTGTCGATGGCCGCCAGCGCGATTGCCGTGATGGCACCGATCGTCGTCGCGTGGGTGGCGAATTCGAGCTCGTGCCAGATCGCCTCGATCATGTCGGCGTCGCGGCCGATCAGCCGCGGCGCAAGGTGATCGGCCAGGAGCCGCATCACCGAGGAGCCACCGGTGCCGATCGTGTAGCTGTAGCCGGTGCCGACCGCGCCGTCGGCGTCGGTGATGGTGACGATCGGCGTTTCCTGGCTGACAAAACTCTGGATCGCATCAGTGCGCTTGACCTTCGGCATCAGGTCGACCATCCGCAGTTCGGCTTTTTCGATCTTTGCCATGACGTTAACCTCGCAATGTCCTGCCGGTATCGGCAGAAAACGGATGGGCCTGCGACAGGTCCAGGCTCATTTTCACGCGGTCGCCCGCCTCTAGCTGTTTTGGATTGACCATACGCGATACCCAGACACCGCCGTTGAATTCGGCGAACACCAGCGTCTCGTTGCCGAGCGGTTCGGTGGCGATCATCGGCAACTCCGGCTGATGACGTCATCGAACTTGCCTGACAGATCGGCAGCAGAAGAATCGCCTGCATCAAGTGCGAGCAGCGCCACACCGGCTGATAAGCCGTAACAGCCTGTCATTTGATTCCTCTCAAGGGTGCGTCCGGGACTCGTATCGATCCAATTCAGCTTTATTCATAAATAAACAAAATATTCATGGGTGCGTCAAGTTGAAAGTTCTTCCGGAAGCAGGTCATTGTGCATATATGAAAGGCGAAATTCACCGGGAAGTGACTATGGCAGGCGACGAGGATGACGACCGTTATCGCGCTCCGGCGCTCGACAAGGGGCTCGACATCCTCGAGCTTCTGGCCGGCGTCGACGGCGGCCTGACGCAGGCGGAAATCGCCAAGAAACTCGATCGCAGCCCCAACGAATTCTATCGCATGCTCGACCGGCTGGTGCGACGCGGCTACGTCACGCGGCCAGACGGCGACCGTTATTCGTTGACGCTCAAGCTGTTTGGCCTAGCGCAGCTGCACGCGCCGGTGCGGCGGCTGGTTTCCTATGCGACGCCGCTGATGCGTGAACTTGCAGAAACCTCGCAGCAGGCAAACCAGCTTGTCGTCTTCGACCGCGGTTCCGCAGTGGTGATCGCACAGCAGGAGGCGCCGGACTACTGGGGCATTTCGATTCGCGTCGGCTCGCATATCAGCCTGTTCGACACGGGATCCGGACATGTGCTGCTGGCGTTCCGCTCGCCGGAAGAGCGGCAGATGATGATCTCCGAGCATCTGCGCAGCACCGACAAGCCGCCTCAATCGCCGGAATTCTTTGCCCGCCTCGACCAGATACGTGAACGCGGCTACGAAATGATGGCGTCAATGCAGACCGCCGGCGTATTCAACCTGTCGACCCCCGTTCTCGGATCCGACGGCAAGGCAATCGCAGCACTATCGATCCCCTACATAACCCTGGTCAACGCACCCCAGGCGCCCGATATCACCAGGACGACAGAGTTGTTGCTGGCGGCGACCGAAAAGCTGTCGCAACTGGCGGGATCAACGGTCAAGCAGGCGAAGTAAATTCTTATTTGAATGAAAAATTTCTCCGTGAGATGATTCGAAAACGCCGGAGGGGGAGAGCCTTGTCATGATCTTCGACACCCATCTGCACCTGATCGACCAGTCGGCGCTGCGATATCCCTGGCTCTCCGGCGTGCCGGCACTAAACCGCGATTTTTCCCACGACGAATATGCAGTCCAAGCTCGCCGGGCCGGCATAGAGGGCGCATTGCATATGGAAGTCGATGTCGGTCCGGCCGATATCGAGGCTGAGACCAGCCATGTGAAGGCGCTGTCGCAACAGAAGGACAATTTGCTGAGAGGGGCGATCGCATCGTGCCGTCCGGAAGAGCCGGACTTTGCCGCCTATCTCGAGCGTCAGAAAGCCAATCCCTTCGTCAAGGGTTTTCGGCGCGTACTCCACGTCATGCCGGACGAGCTTTCGGAAGGCGCGCTGTTTCGCGAAAACATCAAGCGGCTTGCTGGCACCGGGCTGACATTCGATCTCGTTGTCCTGCCGCATCAAATCCCTAAAGCGATCGCACTCGCCGATCTCGCGCCTGGCGTCCAGTTCGTGCTCGACCATTGCGGCGTGCCCGACATCAAGGGCAGCAGTGAGCATCCCTGGCGCGAGCATATGGCAGAGATTGCGCGGCGCCCGAATGTCGTCGGCAAAATTTCCGGTGTGGTCGCCTATGCGGACGCTGGATCGTGGACCGTCGAAACGCTGCGTTCCTATGTGGAGCACACCATCGAATGCTTCGGCTGGGATCGCGTCGTGTGGGGCAGCGACTGGCCGGTCTGCACGCTTGGCGGCGGGCTAGCGACCTGGGTGGCAGCAACGCACGCGCTGCTCGCCGGTGCCAGCGTCGACGAGCGAGAAAAGCTGCTTTCCGCCAATGCGAAGCGGCTTTGGCGTTTGTAAGCCGCCTCAGATCGTAGCCGACTCGTGCCGCTCGCGGCCGTAGAGCGAACCAGCAGCACGATGACCAGGCCAAGTGCCGTCTGCACGGTCGAGGGCCGGAAGCCGAGGCCGATCAGCAGCGTGAGTTGCCGCGGATCAGGCTGTTCATGTTCTCCTCCATTTAAGCTGTTTCAGGCTCCTCAACCGGCAGCGCCGGGTGCCGGGAAACTCTCCAGAAACAGGCGATTGAGATCGGCGACGACACGGCCGGCATGGTGTTTTTCGGCCAGGCCGAGATTGATGCGATCGGACGCGGCCTGCTGGAAGGCCATGTAGCCGTCGTGCCGTGGCCTGACCCAGGAACCTTCGAGGGTGGCGCGGGTGTTCATGTAGAAATTACCGGCGGCTGCGTTGACGGCTGCATCGTCCCAGGCTGCGGCATGGCCGGGCTGGCCGCCGGCCGCAGCATAGGGGCCGCACTGCACGTCGCCGCTTGCGATCCAGTAAGCAAAGTCGGTGGCCGCCTGCTTGGCCTTCGAAAAGGCCGACACGGCAATGCCGGTTCCTCCGAGCGCCGAGCCGGCGGGACCGGCATCGCCCACAGCCGGGATGTCGGCGAAGGCAAGGCGGTTGGTCCGGAATCCGGCAATGGCATAGGAGACATAGCCATAGATCAGCGGCGCACAGGCGATCCGCGAGCCGGACCTGGCCATTTCCTCCAGGACGTCGATCGGGTCCATGCCAAGGCAGGCCGGATCGACGAGAGCCGCGATCTCGCGCATCATCTCGAAAACGCGGCTGTCCATGTCAGGGTTTACGTGGTCGCCAGGCTCCTCGGCGGCCGGCCGGCCGAGATTGCCGGCAAGCGTGTAGAACACCATCAGCGAATGCGGCGGCCTGAGCGGCAACAGCACACGGCCCTGTCGCGCCAACTCGACCATATCGGCCCAGTTCGCCGGCACGGCGGAAAGCATGTCCGGCCGCCACGCCTGCACCTGGCTCGCCGTGTCGATCGGAAACGCCCACTGCCGGCCTTGCCAGTTGTAACTCGGATAGGAGCGGCCGACGCTCCCCGCCGCCAGCATCGCACGTTCCGCTTCCCGGCCCACGACGTCGAGCGGCGCCAGACAATTCTCGGCGGTGATCTGGCCGACATGCGGGTGGTCGATGACGATCAGATCATAGGCACGGGCCAGTTCCTCGACCGGAAAGGATTCGAAATCCTGCAGCGAGCGCTTGTCCCACTCTATTGCGACGCCGGTGCGCTGCTTCCACAGCGCCGAACAGGCGACCATCGGGTCGTAGCCGCGCGGATGGCTCCAGGTCATGCCTTTGAGCGTCACGTCGCTCACAGCCCGAATTCCTTGCGAATCTTTGCGCTGTGCTCACCAATGCGCGGCGCGGCGCGCTCGACCTTCGCGCGGGCGCCATCGACCCTGAGAGGCGAGCGCGTAGTGAGGATCGAGACATCATCCTCTCGCGTCACGGTCTGCAGCATATCGAGGACCTGGAAGCCCTCGCTGGCCATCATTTCCGGCCAGGTCAGCACCTTGGCACACCAGATGTCGGCAGGCTCGAGGATGGCAAGCCAATCCTCGACCGTCTTCGTCGCGATTTTTTGCGCGATGATCGCCTTGATCTCGTCGCGGGCGGTGAACCAGGTCGACGGCTGATCGCGATACGGCGCAAGTTCTTCGAGCCCCAGCAGATCGGCGAGCTTCGAGATCGGCGTCATCGCGATCGCCAAATAGCCGTCCTTCGTCGGATAGACGCCGTAGGGCGCCGACAGATAGGCGTGGGCGCTACGGAAGGCCGATCGCCGCGGCAGGCGGCGCCCGTCATTGAGATGCGTGGTCAGCACCTCGAACTGAAAATCGACCAACGCCTCCAGCAGGCTGGTTTCGACATGGCTGCCCGTGCCGGTCACGCCGCGCCGCACCAGTGCGGCAAGGATCCCTTGCGCGGCGGCGGAGCCCGCCAGCATGTCGGCGATCGCCAGGCCGAAAGGCACCGGACCCTTGTCCTCGTCGCCGTTCAGCCACATCACGCCGGAACGGGCTTGCGCCAGCAGATCCTGCCCGGGCCGCTTGACCCACGGGCCTTCCTCGCCATAGCCGCTGATCGAGGCATAGACCAAGCGCGGATTGATCTTGCGCACCGCCTCAAAATCGAGGCCCAGTCGCTCAATGACGCCGGGCCGAAAATTCTGGATCAGCACGTCGGCCTTGGCCAGCAGGCCGCGCAGCGCCGCAAGGTCGGCCACGTCCTTGAGGTCGATGGCAAGACTTTCCTTGGCCCGGTTGATGGCATGGAAGATGGTGGAATCGCCGCCGATCTCGGTGTCGCTGAGATAAAGCCGGCGCGACAGGTCACCGCCATTCGGCCGCTCGATCTTGATGACGCGGGCGCCGAGGTCGAGCAGCCGCAGCGAGCAGTAGGGTCCGGACAAGAACTGGCTCATGTCGACGACGACGAGCCCGGTCAGCGGCAATTCGGCAGTGGCGGCCATCGCCTATTTCTCCGTCTTCCCGGCGAAATCGGCCGGATTGCTGTACTTCACCGTCTGCAGGTGCTCGCAATAAAGCACAAGCTCTCCTTCACCCTTGAAGACTTCATAGCTGGCGCGGATCAGCCCCATCTCGTTATATTTCGGCTTCTTGTCGAGGTTGGAGGGGATCGAATAGATCCTGTCGCCGATGAGGACCGGCTTGATGAAGCGCAATTTGTCGTAGCCATTGGAAAACGCGTTGACACAGTTGGTGGCAACGAGGCCGAGTCCGGCCGAGAATACGAAGCCCCGGCGACTAGGCGCTTGCCAAAGATGCCTTCCGTTTCGGCGAAAATCTGGCCCTGCACGTAAGGGTGGATATCTACACCAGCGCGTTGAAAAGGTGGCTATCGCCCTCGCACATCGTCCTGCGCAGCGAGCGGATTTTCTGGCCGACCGGCCAGTCTTCATAGAACCAGTTCTCCGCGTTCCAGACGGGCGAGATCGGCGTGGTCCTTCGGCATGTTGGCGGGGTGTGTCGACGCCACGCCGACGGTCGGCGCATCATCCGTCCGGGCGCGCCGCGGACCAGCGAACTGCATGATCGATCCTCCCGTCAATCTTCTTTTGTGAATAGTATTTTCACATATGGGGTTATGTTGCAAGCGTGAACAGGCGAAATTTTGTTCGGGTCCGCGGCGGCCAACGCCGGCGGAACAGGGAGGATTTTGATGCAGAATGCCTGTCTGGTTTTCGTTGGCAGCCTAAACCGCGAGGCGGCCTTATTTTCAAGGCGCGCGCGGCGTCGGTCTTGGTGTCTACAGTTTCCACGAGGAGACGCTGGAGACGCGGAAACTGGCCGTCGACAATCCGACCTTGCTGTCGGTAACGCCGGACGGCTCCCATATCTATGCCAACTCCGAAGTGTTCGCCTGGTCGCGAGGGCGTGGTCTCGGCCTACCGCTTCGACAGGCCAACCGCCGCGCTTTCCTACATCAACAAGCAGCCGACCCACGGCAGCATCACGGCGCACAACACCATCACGCGCGACAGGACGAGGCTCCTGGTCGCCAATTACGGCATGGGCGAAGGCGGTCCCGATCGCTCGGTCGTGGTCTATGGGCTGCGCGAGGATGGCCGCCTGACCGCGCCGTTGTCGAGCGTCGCCCACAAGGGAAACGGGCCTGACACAGCCCGTCAAGAACGCCCTCATGCTCACAGCGTCACCGAGACGATCGCCGGTGGCGTGGCGATCGTCGCCGATCTCGGCATCGATCGGCTTGTCTCGTACCGCATCGGGCCTGATGGCAGTCTGACCAGACTGGCGGAGCAGGCGCTTGCGCCCGGCGGCCCGCGCCATGTGGCGCTGCATCCAGGCGGGCGCTTCGTGTTCGTCATGAACGAACTGGATTCAACGATCGTGTCGCTTGCGCTCGACAATCTGCCAGGAAGGCTCTCGGTCATCGACACGAAACCGGCCGTGCCGGCGGCGGCGCGCGACGGCAATCATTGCGCCGACATTCAGATCTCGCCCGACGGCCGCTTCCTCTACAGTTCCAACCGCGGCCATGTCAGCGTTGCGGTGTTTTCGGTTGACCAGGAAACAGGCACGCTTGCGCTAGTCGATCACACGCCCTGTGAGGGTGCCACGCCGCGCAATCTGGCGCTGACGCCCTCAGGCCGCCACCTCCTCTCCGCCAACCATTTTTGCCCGCGACGCCGCCACGGGCCGGCTGGCCGACACCGGGCGATCCATCGATATCGGCACGCCCATGTGTGTGAAGATCGTGCGTTGAAAGCCATCGGTCTCGTTCCAGCAGCGAAGGGCTGCACGATCCTGTGATTTCGGCTGAGCCATCAGCGTGATAGCTTCCAGTTGTTTCCGCTGCGGAGTCGTCATGCGTACCAAGTTGCTAGAAATCACCCTTGCTATGCTACTGCTGTCCGGCAGCGTTCCAGCCGGCCATGCGGAAGTGGCCGAGCGGCCGTCGCCTTCGGGTGGGGTTCTGTCTCTGCTTCCGCCTCCCCAGATCTCTGATCATTCGATCGTGATCGCGGGACGTTCGCTGAACTATCAGGCAAAGGCCGGCACTCTCTCGTTGCTATCCGGTAAGGGCGACGTCACGGCGGAAATTTTTCATGTCGCCTACACGCTACGTCCCGAGCCAAGCCGGGAACCTGACCCCCGGCGTCCCGTTACCTTCGTATTCAATGGAGGTCCAGGAGCGGCTTCCGCCTATCTGCATCTCGGCGCGCTCGGTCCCCGCGTGATGGCGACGGCGGACAATGGAAGTTTTCTCCCATCGCCGCAGAGGCTTTTGGACAACCCGAACACATGGCTCGACATGACCGACCTGGTCTTTGTCGACCCCGTCGGAACGGGTTACAGCCGCGAAGCACCCGGGACCGAGGCGCGCAGCTTCTGGGGCGTCAACCAGGACGCCGCCTCGATGGGCGCCTTTATTCGCTTCTATCTGGCACAGGCGGGCCGCACGGCGTCACCGGTGTTTCTTGCTGGCGAAAGCTATGGCGGGTTTCGGGCTGCACTGCTCGCCAAGACGCTTCAGGATGATATCGGCGTCAGTCCTCGCGGCATCGTGCTCATCTCGCCGGCGCTCGAATTCACGCTCGTGCGCCCAGACGAATTCCAGCCGCTCCACTGGGCGCTTGAGCTCCCGTCGCTGGCGGCGGTGCGCCTGCGCAGCGAAGGCGTCACCGGTTCCGAGCTGCACGAGCGGTTGGCCGATGTCGAACGCTATGCCCTCGGCGACTACCTTGTCGCGCTTGCCAGCGGGCTGGAACAGGGTGGGCGCCTGGCGAGCCCGCGCGTGGCCGAAATCACCGGCCTGCCGCTCGAACTCGTCAAACGAAACTTTGCACGCATTCCCACCGAACTCTTCGCCAAGGAGTTTGCGCGGGCAAGGGGCAATGTTCTCAGCGCCTATGACGGCACGATCGAAACGGCGGACATCGCCCCGGAAAGTCCAAGGCCTCGCGGTCCTGACCCGGTCCTCGACCGAAGCGTGCCGGTGCTCACTTCCGCCTTTGTCAGCTATGTGCGTGAGGAATTGAAATTCCGCACCGATATAAGCTACCGGCTTCTCAACCGTGAAGTCAGCGGCAATTGGGATTACGGGACGAGCCCGACGCGCCAGGGCTATGCCGGCGTGATGGATGACCTTCAGCAGGCGCGAGCGCTGAACCCCGGCCTCGGCGTTTTGATCGTTAACGGCTACACCGACCTGGTGACACCCTATTTGGCATCCCGCTACCTTGTCGGCCAGATTCCTTCGCTTCCTGGCGCAAAGCCGATCCGCATTGACCTGCTGGAAGGCGGCCACATGATGTATTTCAGGCCAGAGAGCCGGCGCGCGCTGAGAGAGGCCGCGTCCGAGCTTTACCAAATGCCGAAATGAAACGGTTGAACCCGCGTACAATGGTCCAGATGAGGGCGTAGCCTCGACGGATAACGCAACACGAACCGGAGAGGCGAGCAACGATGACATCTCAGGATGCAGAACTGACCTGGCTCAACCCGCCACCGCATCATGCTTTTGCCGACAGCACCGTGCATGTGCGCACCGGCAAGGAAACCGATTTCTGGCGGGAGACGTTCTACGGCTTCTGGCGCGACAATGGCCACCTCCTGTACCAGCAGGTCGAGGGCGACTTCAGCGCCGAGGTCACCGTCAAGGGGGACTACAAGGTGCTCTATGATCAGGCCGGTTTGATGGTCCGGCTGAGCGAGACGCACTGGGTCAAGGCCGGCATCGAGTTCACCGACGGGCTGGCGTATTTTTCTGTCGTCGTCACCAATGATGCTTCCGACTGGTCGTTGGTCAGCATCCCGGCTGGTCCGGACGGCGTCAGGATCCGGCTGACCCGCCATGCCGAGACAATCCGTGTTCAGTATCTTGATGCCTCCGACCATCACTGGAAGCCGGTGCGGCTCGCCTATTTCCCGCCCTCGAAAACAGTCGATATCGGCATGATGTGCTGTTCGCCGCAACGTGAAGGTTTCGAAGTCACATTCAGCGATTTTTCGGTCGGCCCGGCGATCTCGAGGGAACTCCATGACTGATGCGTCCCATGGCATGCGGGCCAATCCGACTTTTACGATCTGACGGGTCTGCCTCAGAACACTAATGGGTAGGCCTGAATCGCCAATCCGCCGCACTAGAATCCGTACCACACCAGAATCCGTAAGGGAGAAGCTCCATGACATCAGACGTGGCAGTTATCGCAGGAGCAGGGCTGGGGCTGAGCGCCTCGCTTGCACGTCTTCTCACCAAGGAGGGCTTTCGCGTGGTCCTGGCTGCCCGAAACCTCGGCAAGCTGAGCACGCTGGTCGACGAGACCGGGGCGCTGGCGGTCGAAACGGACGTTGCCGATGTCGCGTCGGTCGAAAACCTGTTCGACGTCGCCGACAAAGCCGGTCCTCTGTCGCTTGTGGTTTTCAACGCCAGCGGCCGCGCCCGAGGACCGATCGCCGACCTCGATCCCGAATCGGTCAAGCAGGCGTTGCTAGTCGGCGCCTATGGCGGGTTCCTGGTCGGCCAGCAGGCTGCGCGCCGGTTGCTTTCCCGCGGCTCCGGCTCGATCCTGTTCACCGGCGCCACCGCCAGCGTCAAGGGGTTTTCGGGTTCGGCCGGCTTTGCCATGCCAAAGTTCGGCCTGCGCGGACTGGCCCAATCCATGGCCCGCGAACTTGCCCCGAAAAACATCCATGTCGCGCATTTCATCGTCGACGGCGTGATCGCGCCGAACGAGCCCGGCCAGAATAGGCCCGGACAGGCCAGCGAACCCGACCGGCAGGACCGCCGGCTATCTCCGGATGCGATCGCCGAAACCTATCTCGCAATCCACCGGCAGCATCGCAGCGCCTGGACTTGGGAGCTCGAACTCAGGCCATGGATCGAGAATTTCTGAGCGTCGGCCGCACTGCAATTCGCGTATATGATTGCCATGATGCCTTCTTGCCATGGAACACCCGTTCGGACGTTATTTGCCTGCCGGCCGCCAAACGCAGCGCTGACTTTCTTCCATTTGCATCGAGATTGGATCGACCATTGCTTTGATCGCAACGACTTGCGTGTCACCGTAAGGCCCGATCCAAGCCTTGAGGCAGGAGGAGGTTGACCATGGCCAGGATTGTACCCGTGCTCGATCTCAGCCGTCTCGAACAGGGCGCGTCGGAGCGTCGGACCTTTCTGTTCGACCTGCGCACGGCGGCCCGCGATGTCGGCTTCTTCTATCTCAGCGGGCATGGAATTTCGGCTGTTGAGATCGACGAGGTGCTCGACGCCTCGCGTCGGTTCTTTGCCTTGCCGGAAGCCGACAAGCTGGCCATCGAAATGGTCAAATCCCCGCAATTCCGCGGCTACACGCGCAGCGGTGGCGAACTGACCAAGGGCAAGGCCGATTGGCGCGAACAACTCGACATCGGCGTCGAGCGTCGACCCATACCACAGGGGCCGGGCATTCCTGCCTGGACGCGGCTGCAAGGGCCGAACCAATGGCCTTCGGCCCTGCCGGAACTCGAGCCGGCGCTGCTGGCATGGCAGGCCAAGGCGACGGCGGTGGCGATCCGCCTGCTGAAGGCTTTCGCGCTGTCGCTCAACCAGGCCGAGGACGCTTTCGATCCGATCTATTGCGGTGAGCCCAACCACCGCATGAAGATCGTGCGCTATCCCGGACGCGACGCAACCGGTGGTGACCAGGGCGTCGGCGCGCACAAGGACGGGGGCTTCCTGACGCTCCTGCTCCAGGACGACAACAGGGGGCTGCAGGTCGAATATGACGAAAGCTGGGTGAATGTGGATCCCATTCCCGGAACGCTGGTGGTCAACATCGGCGAGCTCCTCGAACTGGCATCGAACGGTTATCTCAGGGCGACCGTCCATCGTGTCGTCACACCGCCGGCCGGTGTCGAGCGAATATCCCTTCCTTTCTTCTTCAGCGCCCGGCTCGATGCGACGATCCCGCTGCTCACACTGCCTGAAGAACTGGCTGCCGAGGCGCGCGGACCGGCGAGCGATCCGGACAACCCGCTGTTTCGCGACGCCGGAACCAACGTGCTGAAAAGTCGCCTGCGCTCGCACCCCGACGTGGCGCGCCGGTATTATGCCGATCTCCTTGAGACGAGGGCGTCATCTGTCTGAAAACGTCAGAGCAAATAGAACAGGAATTTTCGTCATCCCGCCGGCTTTTGGAATTTTGTTCGTCGCCAACACGCCCAAACAAGCTCAAACAGGTAAGACCGTTCGACGGTTTCCTCCCATTCCGCTGAACGGCGTTCCCCCTCTGAAGGTTGTAACCTTCATTTTGGCCGGGCCGATTCGAGCCCGGCCTTTTTTTCCGCGCTCTCTTGGCGAATGCGTCAGGGCCGATTCTTCAAAGATTAGCTTCCCGCCAACGACAATCCACGGGCGCGTTCGCACAGCAGGGCAAGCAACTCGCTGCGCCGCGTTTCCGCTGTGTCGACTGGCAATACGAAGCAAAGTGTCTTGTTGATGGCGCCGTGGCCGTCGCGGATAGGCGCGGCCATGCACCACGTGAAGCGGTCGGCCAGAGCAGCGGTCTCGCTGAAACCTTGCTGGCGGGCCAGGGCGACATCGCTGAAAAATTCGGCTGGCGCAATGACGCGGCCGTCGGGCAGCTTGTAGTCGCCAGGCGGGATGAAGTCCTTCACCTCTTCCTCACTCATATGGCCAAGCAAGAGCCGCCCGGATGCCGTCCACGGGATCGGCACCTCGACCCCGACATCGCTTGAAATCCGGAAAGGGCCGGAAGAGTCACGACAATCGAGAACGATGTATTTGTTCCCGCGCAGGCCGCACAGCTGCACGGTCTCGCCTGTCTCAGCGGCCATCTTGTCCAGCGTCTCGATGATGCGCCGGTAGTGGGCGTTGTGATGCGAGTAGGCCCAGCCGAACAGATGCATAGCCCGCCCGAAATAGACGTAGCCTTCCGTCCCGACGTTTTCGAGCATTTCGGCTTCGAGCAGGCTGTTGACGATTTCGTATGTGGTCGAACGCGGTGCGCCGATCATCTTGGCGATGTCGCCGACGCGCATCGGCGCGCGGTGTCGTAAAAGCGCTTCCAGCAGCATGATGACGCGGTCGATGCCGCGGCGCCGTTCGCCATTACGCGGCTCGGCGCCGGCTTCCGTTTCGATCAGACCAGTGGCGCTATCGCTCATGTCGGCCGCATCCGCCTAAAAATCAATTCGGCCCTCGTCTCAAGACGCTTGAAAGATGTCAAGGCTCAGTCTAGCATCCCATTTGTCCGATATACAGACATGCTGTCTGAAATATCAGACAATAACGAGCCAGGCGCAGAAAATTCTGATGAAAAAACAGGCGGTTTCCGGATGCGGCAACCGGCGAGCTTTTTTGTCCGGACCCCGCCCGTCCAGGCCTAACCTCAGAAGGGAACAATCATGACGAAATTATCGTTTTTCGCATCCGCCAGCGCCCTTTGCATCGGTCTCCTCCTGAACCTCGGCGCCGGCTCGCAGGCCAATGCGGCCGCCAAATGCATCAAGGGCGACCGCAAGGCGCCGTACACGATCGGCTGGGCCAACATTTATTCAGTGCCGACCTGGATGAAGCAGACACAGGGCACTATCGAAGCCGAAGTCGAGGCGTTGAAGAAGCAAGGACTGGTCGACAAGCTTGTCGTGACCGACGCCCAGGGCGACGCCAACGTTCAGATCCAGCAGATCCAGTCGATGATCGATTCCGACGTCGACGCCATCATCCTGATTGCCGGCTCGTCGACCGCGCCGGCGCGTGTGCTGGCGGACGCTTGCGCCAAGGGCATCGCCATCATCAACTTCGATAGCCTCGTCGACACCGACCAGGTGACCGCCAAGGTCAACACCGATTCCGCCCAGTGGGGCGATCAGGCGGCCAAGTTCCTGATCGACGCGATCGGCGGCAAGGGCAAGATTCTGATCCTCAACGGCCCGGCCGGCGTTTCGGTTAGCGACGATCGGCGCAAAGGCGCTGACGCGGCGCTTAAGGCTCATCCTGACGTGACGGTCCTTGCCGAGACCAACACGCCCTACAACGTCGCGCCTGCACAGGAAGCCGTCACCAGCCTGCTGTTCGCCAATTCCGAGATCGACGGAATTCTGTCGCTCGGCGGCGCCTTGTCGGCGGGTGCGGTACTCGCCCTCGACAAGCAGGGCCGCGAACAGGTGCCGATCACCGGCGAGAATGCCCGTCAGTTCCTCGAACTCTGGAAGGAAAAGGACCTCAAGAGCTGGGCGACCATGCAGCCGAACTGGCTCGGCGCCTTCGCCGCCTACACCGCCGTCCAGGCGCTGGAGGGCAAGGATGTGCCGGCTTTCGTCAAGATCCCGCTGCCGGTGATCGACAATTCCAACATCGATCAGTACCTCGGCCGGGCGGCCGATTTTCCGGCCGACGGCTACATCTATTCGCCCTACGACGAGGAGCTGTTCAAGAAGCTGCTGGCCGAACAATAAGCCTGAAAGGTCGCAGAAATTGGTGGCCACAGCTCCGCTTCTTGCCGCGCGGGGGGTGTCGAAGTCCTTCTTCGGCAACCCCGTCCTGCGCGACGTGTCCATCGCTCTCCAGCCGGGCCGCGTGCATGCGCTGCTCGGCGAGAACGGCGCCGGAAAGTCGACGCTGATCAACCTCTTGTCCGGTGCCTTGCGCCCGGACGGGGGGGCGATCGAGGTCGGTGGGCGCCCGGTGTCGCGCATGACTCCCGCCTATGCGCAACAGGCGGGGATCGCGGTTGTCCAGCAGGAACTCAGCCTGACGGCCAGCCTCTCCATTGCCGAGAACATCGGCCTTGGCGCCTATCCGCGCCGGTTCGGTTTGCTCGACTATCCCGAACTCGCCGTGCGGGCCAGGGCAGCATGCGATCTTGTCGGGCTTCACGAACCGCTCTCGATACCGGTCGGACATTTGTCGCTTGGCCGCCGGCAGATGGTGGAGATAGCCAAGGCGCTTTACCGCCGGCCGCGCGTGCTCATTCTCGACGAACCCACTTCGTCGCTTTCGGCAACCGAAACGAAAGTCCTGACGAAGTTGCTGGAGAGGCTGCGCGGCGAGGGCATCGCTATTCTCTACATTTCGCACCGGCTGAACGAAGTCATGGCGCTGTGCCAGCATGTCACTGTCCTGAAGGATGGCACCTGCACGGCGGACCGCACGCTGGAAGGAACCGACGCCAGCGGACTGGTACGGCTGATGGTCGGCCGCGACCCCGGCGACCTCTTTCCGCATTGGCAGCCTTCGGCATCGGCTGCCAGCGCCATCTCGGTTCGCAATTTTTCGGCCGGCCTGATGCGCGATGTCGATCTCGACATCAGGACGGGCGAGGTGCTCGGCATCGGAGGCCTGGTTGGGCAAGGGCAAGAAGATTTGCTGCTCGGCCTCTACGGTGCCATTCCGGCGAGGACGGCATCCGCGACCGTCAACGGTGCTTCGGGTCTGCCCGCCGGTGTGCCGAAGGCCAACGCGCTTGGCCTCGCCTATGTCCCGGCCGACCGCAAGCGCGAAGGCCTGCACCTGATCCATTCCATCATCACCAACTTGATGCTGCCCGCTTTCGCAAGACTGCCGGCGCTGAAGCTGCGCAGCCGCCGTGCCGAGCGTGAGACGGCAAGAGGTCTCGCCGTCCAGCTTGCCATCAAGGGCGACCTCGGCCGGCCGGCACAGGCCCTGTCGGGCGGCAACCAGCAGAAGGTCGCGCTGGCGAAATGGATGCCGCACGACCCGCTTGTGCTTCTCCTCAATGACCCGACACGCGGCGTCGATGTCGAGACCAAGCGCGAAATCTATATGATGCTTCGCAACTTCGCCGCCGCCGGCAAGGCGGTCGTGCTGCTCAGTTCCGACACACCCGAACTGGTGCACCTTTGCGACCGCGTCGCGGTGGTCCGGGAGGGCCACGTCGTGGCCATGCTCGAGTGCGGCGCACTGAGCGAGGAAGCGATCGTTTCCGTCGCGATGGGCGCCGAACAGCGCAGGGTGGCGTCATGAGTACGGTGGGCTCCTCAAGGCAAACCGGCGCTCTCTACTGGCCGGTTCAGCTGCGCCGCAATGTCGGCGTGCGGGGCCTGTTCGCCGTGGTCATGGCGTTCGTCGTCGCCTATGGCGTCCTCTTTCCCGGCCTCTTGACCGGTTCCGGCTTCGCCAAATTCACCCAGAGCTGGTTTCCGCTGGCGCTGGTCGCCATGGCCCAGGCGATCCTCATGCTTACCGGCGGCATCAGCCTAGCCATCGGCGCAATGGTCAGCCTGGGCGCGGTGATCGCCGCGACGATAATGACTGGGCCGCTGGGCGTAGCCGGCGGTGCCGCTGCGGTGGCGCTGACCGGTCTCGGCATCGGTGCCGCGACCGGGTTGATCGTCGTAAAACTTCGGTTGCCGGCGATCGTGGTGACGCTCGCCGGCTCCTTCATCATCGGCGGTGCTGCGCTGCTCATCCTGCCGAGACCCGGCGGCGCCATTCCGGAGTGGCTGTCGGACCTGCTTGCCGGCAACACGCCCGCGGCCTTCGTGCTGCTGGTGCTCATCGTCCTTCTGTGGAAGCTCTATCTCGCCACGCCGCTTGGTTTGAGCCTCTATGCCGCCGGCGAGAATCCGGTCGGCGCCTACCGCTCCGGCGTGCCGGTCGACGGTGCCCGGATCGCCGCATACGCGATCAGCGGTCTGCTTTGCACAGGCGCCGGCCTGTTCGTCGCCGCGCAAACGGGTTCGGGCGATCCGGTCATCGGCACTGCGTTCACGCTGAATTCCATCGCCGCCGCCGTGCTCGGCGGCATCGGTTTCCTCGGCGGGCAAGGCACGATGCGCGGCGCTCTTGCCGGCAGCCTGCTGCTCAGCCTGATGATCAGTGTCATGTTCTTCCTCGGCTTCACGCCGGTCGCCCAGTATGTCGCCCAGGGCCTCATCATCATCGGGGCGGTCGCCATCCCGCAATTCCGCAAGGTGCAGCAATGACAGCATGGAAAGAGACCGTTGGCGGCAGACGCGCCCTGACAATCCTGCGCAGCCGGCCCTTCCTCACGGTCGCCATCGTAGCAGGGGTGTGGATCGCGGCGAGCTTCGCTTCGCGTGGCTTCGGCGCCTATGGCCATTTGCGCTATCTGGTCGAACTGGCCGCGGTCATCGGCCTGGTTGCGGCGGGCCAGACCTTTGTAGTTATCGCCGGCGGCATCGACCTTTCCGTCGCGGCGATCGTCACAGTGAGCGCCGTCAGCCTGCCGCTGCTGTCGTGGCAGGCGGATCCGACCGGGCTCACCGCCGTCCTTGCCGTCCTTGCGTTGACGACGACAATCGGTCTGGTGAACGGGCTAGGCGTGGCGCTGTTGCGCGTTCATCCGATGATCATGACCCTGGCAATGGCGACATTCCTGCAGGGTCTGCTGATCATCATCGCCGGCGGCAGCGCCGTGACCGCCGAAAACCCGCTGGTTCGATGGCTCGGCAATGCGCGGCCGGCCGGTATTCCCGCAGGTGTGCTCTTGTGGTTGGCCGTCTCCGTGATCGTTCTGACCGCAATGCATGCCACATCCTTTGGAGCACGGCTCTTCGCCATGGGCGCCAACCCACTCGCCGCGGCACTCTCCGGCGTTCCCGTCGCCTCGACCACCCTGGCGGTCTATGGCATCAGCGGCTTCACTTCAGGGCTTGCGGGCGTGCTGGTGCTCGGCATGAACGGACAGGGCTATGTCGGGATCGGCGATCCCTATCTCCTCGCCTCGATTGCCGCCGTGGTTCTCGGCGGCACCTCGATCCTCGGCGGGCTCGGCACCTATGCCGGCACCATCCCCGGCGCCATCCTGCTGGTCACAATCACGGCTCTGATCACCGTCGTCAACGCATCGCCCGGCTGGCGCAGCATTCTGTTCGGTTCGCTGATCCTTGGGCTGCTGCTTCTCTCAGGCAGGGAGCAGGCCCGCCGATGACATACCGTCCAGCCGGTAGATGCGCCTTGCATTGCCGAAGAACAGCGCCGTCTGCTCGTCTGCGGAAAGCTCGCAGGCAATGGCCTTGAAGCTGTCATATACCGCATCGAACGACGCGTGCAGACCGGCCACCGGGAAGTCACTGCCGAACATCGCGCGCCGCGTGCCGAAACAGTCTATGCAATGCATGACAACCGGCTTCAGGCTATCGAGCGTCCAGTCATGATCGTAGGCGACGAGATCCGATATCTTGATGGCGACGTTGTCACACTGGGACAAACGCCGAACTCCTTCGCGCCACGCCCGCATTCCGTCGGAATCGCGATCGATCGGGCTGCCGCAGTGGTTGAGGACAAAGAACTGGTCCGGATAGGCCGCTGCAAGGCGCGCCGAACCGGCGAGCTGGCGCGGAAACACCATCAGATCGAAAACCAGCCGATGGCCGGCAAGCAGGGACAGGCCGGCCCGCCAGCCCGGATCGTCCATGATGCCGTCACGGGCAGCGAAACGGCGGGCAGGGTCAGGATCCCAGCTCAGTATGTCGCGCACGCCGACGACACGGTCGAATGCCGCCTGCGCCTCGACCAGTGCCGGCGCATGGCGGTTCGCCAGCGGGACGTGAACGACGTAGCGGGCGGCCACGCCACGCGACTTGTCGAGCGTTTCAAGCCACCGCGTTTCGCCGACGCAGTCATCCCCGGCCCAACCGGCTTCGACATGGATGGTGGCGACGACATTGTGCCGGCTGGCGTCGCGCAAATAATCCTCTGGAAGATAGTTTCGCCGCAAGGGGCCAACCTCGCCCAGGCCGCCGCGTTCGCCAGCCGTTGTAGCGAGCCAGGGGTGCCGGCCGAGGCCGAGATCCCAAAGATGATGGTGGGCATCGATGATCGGTCCGGAGTAAAGCTTTGGCACGCATCTCTCTCATGCTGTGGCCGGCATCGGAAATCGATCCGGACTTCATCCTGCGAAGGCGAAAGGACTAGCATCGGATGACCGAAAACTCACCCGTACTGTCGCTCGCGACCCGTGAAAAGTTCCTGCTCGATGATTGCATCCGCGGCGTGCCGCCCGGCACCTTCGGGCTGGACAGCAGCCTTGTCGCATCTGAGCGCTGGCATCCGGCTGATGGGCGCATGTCGCGGCCGGTGCTGACCCTCGACGAGGAGGCCTTCATCGCCAATCGTGACCTGTTTCTGCGCTATGCAGGTGAACATGGTGCCATGATCGCGCCGCATGCCAAGACCCCGATGGCGCCGGACCTTGCTCGATCGTTGGTGGAGGCCGGAGCATGGGGCACGACCGTCGCGGATATCAGACAAGCCGCGGTGATGCTCAGGGCCGGCCTCACACGGCTGATCATCGCCAACGAGGTTGGTGGATCAGGCGGTGCGAACCGGCTCGCCGCGCTGGTTGGCGCCTGGCCAAGCGTCGAGCTCTTCGTCTTCGCCGACTCTGCCGTCGCCGTGAATGCGCTCGCCGACGCCTGGCGGGCCAATGCGATGCTGCCGCCGTTGCGCGTGCTCGTCGAACTCGGTGCGGGGAGGGCAGGCGCGCGGACTACTGGCGAAGCTGAGGCGATCGCCGATGCAGTTGATGCAGACGGCGGACGGCTGCTGATTGCCGGTGTCGCAACCTACGAAGGTGCCGCGGCGCAACCCGACTCCGGCCGCACCGAGGAGGTGATCTCCGACTTGTTGGCGATGACCGCCGACATGTTGCTGCGGCTTCGCGCCCGCGTCGGCGGCGCTGCGCCGCTGGTCGTCACGGCCGGCGGCTCGGTGTTCTTCGACAAAGTGGTCGCCGCGCTTTCGCCCGCCGTTTCCAGGGACGGCAATGCGACGCTGGTGTTGCGCAGCGGCGCCATCTTCTTCCACGACCATGGCATCTATGATCGCTCGCTTAGCGCACTCGATGCTCGCAAGGGCTTTGCAGTCGGCGGCGTTGGTGTTTCCGCACGAAACTCTTTTCGTCCGGCGTTGCGCCTATGGGCCGAAGTGCTGTCGCGGCCGGAGCCCGGCCTCGCGATATGCGGCATGGGCATGCGCGACGTGTCGTTCGATCAGGGGTTTCCGATGGTGCTCGCGGTCTTCCGGACCGGCAAGCCGCTGCCGGTACCGGACGCCGAGGTCTTCAAGCTCAACGACCAGCACGCCTTCCTGTCGATTGCACCCAGCGACGACATTGCCGTTGGCGACATCATTGAATTCGGCATCTCCCATCCCTGCACCTGCCTCGATCGCTATCGCGTGATCTTCGGCGTCGACGCGGCCGGCCATGTCCGCCACGCCTTTCCCACCTATTTCGGCTGACCGGATCTTGCGGCGGCCCCAAGAGAACCTCGAAAGGATCCAATATGATCAAGTATTTCCAGTCCGGCTCCCGCATGTCGCAGGCGGTCGTCTATGGTGGCCTCGTCCACATCGCAGGCCAAGTGGCCGACAATCGCAAGGCCGGCATCGAAGGCCAGACCAGCGATGTGCTCTCAAAGATCGAGGCGCTTTTGGTCGAGGCCGGCAGCAGCAAGTCGAAGCTTGTGGCGGTCAACATCTTCCTGCCGCAGATCGGCGACTTCGACGCCATGAACGGCATCTACGATGCCTGGGTGGATCCTCAACGCCTGCCGGCGCGGGCCTGCGTCGAGGCGCGTCTCGCCGATCCCGACCTCCGCATCGAGGTCACCGCGATCGCCGCCATCTGAGTTGCCCCCATGCATACCGGCCTCACCCATACGCTCGACCTCGACCGGAACGGCAAGACATCAGGTTATTTCGGCATTCCGTTCTCGATAGACCGTTCGCCCTATTTCCAGGTCAAGGTCCCGATCTGCCTCATACGCAACGGTGAAGGCCCATCGCTGCTTCTGATGGCCGGCAATCACGGCGACGAATATGAGGGCGAGCTGTCGCTGGCAAAGCTGATCCGCCGGCTCGATCCCAAGCAGATCAAGGGCCGCGTTACCATTCTGCCGATGGCGAACGCACCGGCGGTCATGGCCGCCAAACGCTGTTCGCCGCTTGACGGCGGCAATCTCAACCGCGCCTTTCCCGGCGACCCGTTGGGCACCCCGACAAGCCGGCTTGCCAATTTCCTGGAGACGGAACTGTTTCCCCGCCACGACGTCATCTTCGATATTCATTCGGGCGGCACCTCGATGGAGCATCTTCCCACGGCGCTTGTCGAGCGCAATACCGATCCCGACCGGCAGGGGCGCGGGGTTGAGCTGATGCGGGCGCTCGGCATGCCGTATGGGTTCGTGGCCGACAATGGCCGGGCCTCGCCGACCTCCATGGGCGCAGCCCGCCGGGCCGGTGCCATTGGCGTCAGCGGCGAGTTCGGCGGCGGCGGCACCGCCACAGTCGACACGATGGCGATTGCCGCTCGCGCGATCGACAGTCTGATGATTACCCTCGGCGTGGTCGAAGCGCCGGTCCTTGCGCCTGAGTCAAAGCCTTCGGCGCCGACGCGACTGCTCTCGCTTTCCCGGCACAGTCAGGGCCTGTACGCCACCCGCCGCGGCTGGTTCGAACCCGCCGTCAGGCTCGGCGACGGCGTGGCCGCCGGACAATTGGCCGGCTGGTATCACGACCTCGAACGGCTCGATCTTGCCGAGGAAGCCCTGCATTTCGCCGAAAGCGGTATCGTACTTTCGCGCCGGCTGCACACGATGTGCGAGGCGGGAGACTGCCTCTTGCAAGTCGCCGAACCGGTGGAAGGCTGACGGGAGCCCAATCGGCGTCTTCACGGCGCCATTGCAGAAAACTGAGGATATTTCATGCAGCTTTCGATGTGGACCTATCCCTGGGATGTCCAGGATTTGGGCTTGGAGATGGTCGAACGCGATCTGTTCGAGCGTGCCGGGCTCAACATGATCAGCTTGGCGACCTCCTATCATGCCGGCCGGTTCCTGCAGCCGCGCAGCCCGCGCCGCAAAGCCTATTTCCCGGAGGACGGCACGATCTACTTCAAACCAACCACCGCGCGATGGGCCGATCTCGTGATCCAGCCCAAGGTGGCGGACGTGATCACGGAAGGTGGCGACGTTCTGGCCGAACTTGTCCAACGGCGCGAGGCAGGCGGCCTCCAGGTGTCGTGCTGGACGGTCTGCCTGCACAATACCCGCCTCGGCATGCTTTATCCGCAGGCCGTCACCCGCAACGCCTTTGGCGACCCCAATTATTACAATCTCTGCCCATCGCATCCGGATGCTCGCGCCTACGTCCGCGCGCTGGTCGCGGATATCACGCATACTTACAAGCCGGACAGAATCGAACTTGAAAGCCCGTCCTTCATGGGCTTTGCCCATGAATACCATCACGAGAAGGACGGTGTCGGGCTGACGCCGGAAGACGATTTCCTTCTGTCGCTGTGCTTCTGTCCGTCCTGCCTCTCGCGTGCGGCCGGTGCCGGCATCGAAGGCGAGGCGGCGCGTGAGCTCGTCAAGCAGTGGATTGCCGAGGCGTGCGAGCGCGCGGTTCCTGAACGGTGCTTTCCAGAATTTCCCGCAAGTGGCCTCGACACCTTTCTGCCCTGGCCGCAACTCCATGCCTATCTGTTGTGGCGGTTCGAGCCGGTGACCAGTCTTGTCGTCGAGCTGCGCGAGGTAGCCGACCCGGAGACACGTGTCCTCATCATCGACCTCAAAGACGGCTGGCTCGGCGGCTGCGATCTGGCAGCGCTCGGCAAGGTCTGTGAGGGGGCGATCCTGTGTGCCTACGACATGCAGGCCGGCGATGTCGCAGGCCTGATGGCGGCCGGCCGTACCGCGCTCGGAGCCGAGAAATTCCTCGGCGCCGGCTATCGGCTCTTCTATCCGGAAATGGCGGGGCCTGAAATCCTCGCCGCCAAGGTGAAACCGGCGCTGGCGCCGGACGTAGACGGTATCAATTTTTACAATTACGGCCTTGTTCCCGCCGCAAGACTCGATTGGGTGCGTGCAGCACGAGCTGTTTGAACAATCGATCCGTGTGCCGCAGTCTAGCTGTCAATCCAGGTCCGGTCCTCGAACCGTGAACCTGGGAGCGGGACTGCCGGACGCCATCCGCCATGTCGCCGACAAACGGTATGCCGGCCAGACGCAGAAAGCTGGACGGGTCCGGCGCCCGTGCAAAGCTTTCGAGGAAAGCGGTTTCAACAAGATCAAGGTCGACCGTCGCTGGATCAACCGGCGGCTTGTGAGCCTGGTCGGGCGGCAGATGCGGCGTCTGCCATTGCAGCGGCTTGCCCGCCGGCCCGTTGTGGCCGAGGGCGTGCGGATGGTCATGATGGCCGTTCGGCCCGTGATGATGATGGCCATCGCCATGATCGCCACTGTGGTGGTGATCGTCATGCATGGTCAAAAACTCACCGGTTTGTCGATGATGGATTTGTGCTTGCCGAGATTACCGTGGGCGACCATCGAGCCGAGCGCTTCGACGACGACACGCACACCGAACAGCGCCGTGATGTCTGAGGTGTCGTAGGGCGGCGAAACCTCGACCACTTCCAGCCCGCAGATGCCGGGCGCAGTCACCAGCCCAAGCAGCTTGAGCGCCTCGCGCGGCAGGAAGCCGCCCGGCTCAGGCCAGCCCGTGCCGGGCACGAAACCGCAATCGAGACTGTCGACGTCGAAAGCTGCCGGAAACTAGTGGTGAAAAGCCGACATTTGGTTACCGAGATGCAACAGGCCCGGATGGAAATTTTGCGGTCTGAGCTGACATCGGAGTGTGAAGGCAGCGCCATTCTTGACTTTTACGATTGGCGCAGCCGGGTCGAAAATTAGCTTGATCTTATGGTCGACAACATGTATACAATCTGTCTATGTCCAACCCTTATCAATCACAACGCCCTGCCATAGGTCAACGCGCCGATGCTGCGCAGGACGTCGTCTACCGCTGGCTGAAGCAGCATGTGCTGAACTTGCCTAGCCGCGAGGGCACGTTCCTTACCGAGGCTGAGGTCTGCCGCGAGACGGGAACGTCGCGGACGCCGGTGCGCGAGGCGCTGTTGAGGCTCGAAGCAGACGGCCTCCTGCAGATCGTGCCGAAAAAGGGCGCCTATGTTCCGCCGATCACCGAGACGGAGATCGAAGCGGTGATGCAGGCGCGCGGCTTGGTGGAAGAGTGGTGCGCGCGGCAGGCGTCCGGCCTCGGCGACATGCTTGCGACGGAACTCGACAGGCTGATCGCCCGGCAGGTGGAGGTGCAGCACGACACCGTTGCGTTCATCGAATGTGACCGGGACTTTCATCGTACGATCGTGCGCGCCGCCGGCAATCCGGTGCTCGCCGATTTCTATGAGAGCCTACGGGACCGCCAGTTGCGGATGGGCGTGCGCGCTATCACAATCTCCGGCGGACGCGGCGACAGCGTGCTTGCCGAGCACGCAGCGATCGTCGAGGGCATACGCCACGGACAGCCCGAACAGGCGGCCGCAGCCGTCGCCCAGCATCTGGCGCGGACGCTCGTCGCGTTGCGGCTGCCGATCGCGGCAGGCTGGGGTTCGGTTGCAACCGAGCGCAGTCCGGCGGTGGCGGCGCAGTAAGGGAAGGCCGCGGCGTTCGCATGGCAGTTGGTCAACGGAATTGGTGAATTGATTATCGTGATTTAACAGATCGGTGCCGAAAGGGCCGGGCATGATCATCCACAGGGAAACGGCTTTCGACGTGCGCGCGTTCCGCCAGGCGCTGGGACAGTTTCCGACCGGCGTCTGCGTCGTCACCTGTGTGGCCGATGGCGAGCAGCTCGGCATGACGATCAGCTCGTTCAACTCGCTGTCTCTCGATCCACCTCTCGTACTGTTCAGCATCGACCGTCGTTCAGCCGGCCTACCGCTCTGGCAGAATGCCGCAAGTTACACGGTCAACGTCCTCTCGGAAAACCAGAAGGACATTTCCAACCGCTTCGCCAAGCCGCTTTCCAACAAGTGGGAGGGGATGCGGTTCGAGCAAGGCCGCTCTGGCGCCCCGGTGCTGCCCGGCGCGGCGGCGCTGTTCGACTGCGAGCCGTGGGCTAGGCACGAAGCCGGCGACCACGTGCTGTTCATCGCCAGGGTTAAGCATTTTCGGTCCTTCGCCGACCGGCAACCGCTGGTTTTCGGCAAGGGACGCTACGCATCACTGCAGCCAACGGAGTTTGCGGCGCCGCTTTGGCCGCTCGACATCCACTACTGAGCGCGGAGGGTAAGATGATCAAGACTGGAGCGCAGCATATCGAGATGCTGAGAGACGGCAGGCAGGTCTATATCAACGGGCAGACGGCCGGCGACGTCACCGCGCATCCAGCCTTCCGTCAGACGATCCGGTCGGTCGGCATGCTCTACGACTTCCAGGCGCGGCCGGATAACCGGGCGCTGATGACCTTTGAAGTTCCCGAAAGCGGCGGGCAGCGGGCCAATCGCATCTGGCAGTTGCCGCGCAGCCATGCCGAGCTCGTCGAACGCCGCACGGCGCTGGAAGCCTGGACGGAGCTTCATTATGGCTTTCTTGGCCGCGCCCCAGACCATGTCGCCTCCTGCATTTCCGGCATGTTCATGGGGATCGACGTCTTCGAGGCCTATGACAAGACGCGAGCCGGGGCATTCGCCGATTATTACCGCTACGCCCGAGACAACGAACTCTATCTCACCTATGTCATCATCAATCCACAGGCCGACCGCTCGAAGTCCGCGGGTGAGCAGCAAGACCGCTTCCTCACCGCCGGCGTCGTCGACCAGGACGCAGCAGGCCTGACAATCCGCGGCGCCAAGATGCTGGCGACCGGCGGCATCATGGCAAACGAGGTGTTCGTCACCTGCATCCAGCCGCTGCGTGAGGGCGACGAGCCCTATGCTGTGTCCTTCGCCGTGCCGATGAATGCCGGCGGGCTAAAGATCCTGTCGCGCAAATCCTACGAGGAGAGCGCCGCCAGTGTCTTCGATAATCCACTGGCCAGCCGCTTCGACGAGAACGATGCCGTGCTCTACTTCGAGAACGTGAAAGTTCCCTGGGAGCGCGTCTTCATCAACGGGGACATCGCCATGTGCCAACGGCAGTTCCATGCCACGCCGGCGCATGTCTTCCAGAACTACCAGGCGCAGATCCGCCTGATGGTGAAGATGCGCTTCCTTGTCGGCATCGCCCGGCGCATCGCCGAGACCAACGGCGTCATTAACTTTCCGCAGGTGCGCGAGATGCTGGGAGTGCTTGCAGCGCAGAACACCATGGTCGACGCGTTGGTACACGCCATGGAGGTGAAGGGCCGCATGCTTGGCGCGTATTTCGTGCCCGACGCGCATACGCTCTATTCGGCTCAGGTGCTGACGCAGCAACTCTATGCCGGGGTAATCCTCGCCTTGCGTGACCTGGCGGGCGGCGGGCTGATCATGCTGCCGTCTTCAGTCCAGGATTTCGCCGATCCGGAGCTGTGCAGTCTGATTGAAAAGACACAGCAATCGCCGGTCAGTTCGTCGAAGGGCCGGGTAAAATTCTTCAAGCTGGCCTGGGATGCGATCGGCTCAGAGTTCGCCTCGCGCCACACGCAATACGAGATGTTCTATGCCGGCGCCACCTTCGTTACCAAGGGGCACAGCTTCCGCACCTTCGACTGGGACCGCTGCACGCAGCTCGTCGACCACATGCTTGACAGCTATTCGCTGGACGACGAGGTCGACCGTGCCGCTCCGGTTGCCGCTTGAAATTTGCCATGCCGATCCGAAAGGAACACAAGGAATTTCACACGATCGACATGACCGGGGAGGGCTGGCATTCGCCGCCTGGTTACCCGCCCGACATCGAGCAGAAGATCCTTGCCGGCCGGCTTGACGACGCGGGCAAGACCGGGCGCTGCACGCGGCTGTTGAGGTTTGCGCCGGGCGCCTATACGACGGTGCCGTTCGTGCATGAATACTGGGAAGAGATCTATCTCGTATCGGGAGATCTCATCGTCGGCGGATCATCAGCCAACGAGCCGGCGCTGAGTTTTGCCCCGAACACCTACGCTTGCCGGCCGCCTGGCGTCTATCACGGTCCGTTCCGGTCGCTTACCGGGTGCCTGCTGCTCGAGCTTCACTACTACGAGACTTAACTTTGCTCGAACGATGTCCGCGCCCAAGCATGCGCCGCCGAGCCGTACAATGTCTGGTAATGGCGGGTGTCTGACGTTCCTAATGTCTGTTGCGGGTCACCGACCGTAAAGGGGTGGCTGCGGGTCAGCCCCGCCTGGATCAACATGAGGTTCTGGGGGCGGAGGGAAAAGATAAGCCCGAGGCCGAACACGAAGCCGGATTCCGCTGCCGGCGACAACAGGACGTCGGCTGTCATGTGACGCCACCTGGCTTTTTCGGTCCCGCACCCTTCTGCATCTGCCGCCTCCCACGAGACGTAGGATGGGAGGCAGGCACATATGGATCGCTTACGGCAAAGCCGGCTTCATCTTCTCCGCGTCGAAACCGAGGATCTGGTCGATGTCCGCGCGGTCATGCCGCTCGTCGGCGGCACCGGCGTCGCCTATCACCCGTTGCCGGCCCGCCTGACATCGCACCGCCGCCGCGTCGTTTTCATCTATCACGATAGCCGCTCGGGTTCGCGGCGGCGCGCACCCTTACAGACCGTTCCGCCGCTTCGCAGTTCGCCGTTCCGGGGCACTGAAACCAGAACCCGTCACTCCAATCGAACAGGTACAACCATGAAAGCATTTTCAAGACTTGGCATCTTTTCAGCTCTCGCCGCCCTGACGCCGTCGCTGGCGTTTGCCCATAGCGGCGGCGCTCACGTCCACGGCTTTTTCGCCGGGCTTGAACATCCGCTCCTCGGCATGGACCATCTGCTGGCCATGGTCGCGGTCGGCATGATTGGCGCCCGGTCCGGTGGGCGCAGTGTTGTCCTTGTGCCGCTGGTCTTTGTCTCGGCCATGGTCGCCGGAGCCTTGCTCAGCATGGCCGGCATCGGCCTGCCTTCGCTTGAAACGGGCATCGCGCTGTCGCTGGTGGTCTTCGGCGCCATGGTCGGCCTTGCCAAGCCGCTGCCGCTGGCCGCCGCCGCGGCGCTGACCACCCTGTTCGGCCTCTTTCACGGCAACGCCCACGGCCTCGAGATTCCCGAGAGCGCCGGCGGCATCGCCTACGCCGCCGGTTTCGTGCTCGGCACATCGATGCTGCCTGCGATCGGGGTGTTGTCCGTCTTCAAGCTCGCCCGTTGGCTGATGAAGGTCCGCACCGCAGGGCTCGCCACCTCGCTGGTTGGAATGGCCATGGCGGCCCAGACCTTCTGAGTGAGGCGATCAACGCAGGCAGTCGGCAAACAGAACTGGAATGCAGATGAGCCAGAAACTGTCGATGAGGCTGCGGCGCATCCGCGATTTGCTGTACCAGATCCTGAAAATCCGGGCCGAGCGGCTTTGAGGGGCGCGGTTTTCGCGTCCCTCCGGTCGAAATGAGCGTCAGAACTCGAGCGCCTGCCTGAGCGCCGGACCGCTCCTGACGCGCAGATCGAGGTCGGCCTCAATATGGTCAATGTGATGCAGCATCAGCGCGCTGGCGCGTTCGGAATTGCCATTTTCCAGCGCCTCGAGGATGTTCATGTGTTCGCTATGACCGCAGCTCGACACGCCCGAGCGGCCGTAGAGCGCGATCACCAGCGATGACCGCGCCACCAGTTCTTCCATGAAGCGCTGGAGGATCGCGTTTCCTGCAACCGAAGCCAGCAGCAGGTGAAAATCGCCCGAAGCTTTGATTTCCGAGCGTCTTGCATTTGGTCCGCGTTCGGCAATGAAGCGGCCCTCTTCATCGAGCTGCGCCTTGAAGGCAACGACATGCGCCGGCGTCATCCGCCCGGCGGCGGCGATAGCTATGCCGGGCTCGATCAGCCGGCGCGAAGCGAAGACCTGACGCGCTTCCTCCGGCGACGGGTTGGCGACGAAGGCGCCACGATTGCGCTCGGTCCGAACCAAGCCTTCGAAGGAGAGCATCTGCAGTGCTGCGCGCGCCACGGTGCGGCTGACATCGAACAGAGTGCCGACCTCGCCTTCCGACAGCTTGGTTCCGGGCGCCAGCCGGCGATCGACGATCGCGTCGCGCAACTGGTCGCGGATCGCCTGGGCGCGATCCTCGTTGGCACTGTCGACAGCAGGGAAAGTCTGGTCGGCTATATTCATGATGATAGTCCCTGTACCTTTCTACCCTGAATCGGGTCGGTTGCAGAGGGCTAAAGTGAATACGATGTCAGGAAAGATTGCATACGATTTTTGCGAGAATCGCCAGCTATCGCCTATATTTTGTGCATAGCACAAGAGTGCCGTTTCGACGGGCGGTCGCATGCAGTCCCGATTTACCCAAAGAATCAAACGTTTGAGGCCGATGCAGGCAACTGGCATGCATGATGCTTTGCTTAGTTGAGCAGAGAGGAAGCCGGATGTCCAAAGCCGCCGAAATCGACATCTGTCCGTTTCGAAGATCTATGGCGCCACGACTGCCGTCGAAGACATCAGCCTGAAAATCCCCGCGGGAACTTATTGTTGCCTGCTCGGCCCGTCCGGCTGCGGCAAGACGTCGACGCTACGCATGATTGCCGGGCACGAGAGCATATCGAGCGGCGACGTGCGTCTCGGCAACACAGTAGTCACCGACCTGCCGCCGGCCAGGCGCGGTACCGCC
Source organism: Mesorhizobium wenxiniae (assembly GCF_002284535.1). Classification (GTDB taxonomy): domain Bacteria; phylum Pseudomonadota; class Alphaproteobacteria; order Rhizobiales; family Rhizobiaceae; genus Mesorhizobium; species Mesorhizobium wenxiniae. The sequence continues at coordinate 102,533 of NZ_NPKH01000018.1, forward strand.
ATGATGTTCCAGTCCTACGCGCTGTTTCCGCATCTCGACCTGGTCGACAATGTTGCGTTCAGCCTCAAGATGAAAGGTGTCGGCAAAGAGGAGCGCCGCGCCAAGGCGCTCGTCATGCTGAAGCTGATGCAGATGGAAGCCTATGCCGGCCGCCGCCCGGCGCAGCTTTCGGGCGGCCAGCAGCAGCGCGTCGCCCTGGCCCGCGCGCTGATCACCGACCCCGAGGCACTGCTGCTCGACGAACCGCTCTCGGCACTCGATCCGTTCCTGAAGATCCGCATGCGGGCCGAACTGAAGAAGCTGCAGACGTCGCTCGGCATCACCTTCGTCCATGTTACCCACAGCCAGGAGGAGGCCATGGCGCTCGCCGACCTCATCGTGGTTATGAATGACGGCCGCATCGAGCAGGCGGCGCATCCGCGCGTCGTCTTCGAGCGACCGGCCACTGCGTTCGTCGCCCGTTTCATGGGCGATCATAACGTCGTCTCCGGCCGCGTCAGCGGCAGCCGCGACGGCATGGTTGTCTTCGATGTGCCGGGGGGCGCCTCGCTAGCGGCCAGCGGGCAGGGCAGGGCGATCGGCGAGCCGATCGATATCGCCATTCGAACCGACCACGTGCGGATCGGCGACCCGCCGGCCATGGGGCTGGGTTTCGCCGGCATCGTCTCCAATATCGAATACCGCGGCTCGACCGTGAAGCTCTCGGTCAATGGTCCCGGCATCGAGGATTTTACCGTGATCGTCGACGACACCAGCTTCTTCGCCAAGCCGGTTGCCGTCGGCGACGCCGTGCCGATCGCCTGGGACACCGAGGACGCGATCGTCCTTGGCCGTCTCGATTCCTGAACCAGAACAACCAATCAAAACAGGGGAACTGACATGACCAACACCACCGACAAGAAGACAGGAATTTCCCGCCGCTCGCTGCTCAAGACAGGTGCCGCCGCCGTTGGTTTGGCCGCCGGCTCGGGTGCCATCACCGGGTTCCCGACGATCTGGGCGCAGAACCCGATCACGCTGCGCCAGTTCGGCACCGGCGTGTCCAACCTCAACGCAATCGCCGACAAGTGCAAGGCGGACCTCGGCGTCACGCTGGAGATGACGGCGACCGATTCCGATGCCGCCGCTCAGCGCGCGGTGACCCAGCCGGACAGCTACGACATCGCCGATATCGAGTACTGGATCGCCAAGAAGGTCTATCCGTCCGGCGTGATGCAGCCGATGGATGTCAAGAAGCTGAAATATTACGACAAGATCGTACCGCTCTTCATCACCGGCAAGCTGACGCCCGACAGCGTCATCGCCCAGGGCACCGCGCCGCATACGGTCGGCTTCGTCGAGGCACAGGACGCCAAGACCTTCGCCAAGCAGCCGACCCAGTGGATGACGATGGTTCCGACCATCTACAATGCCGATACGCTCGGCATCCGCCCCGACCTTGTCGGCCGCGACATCACCACCTGGGCCGACATCATGGATCCGGCCTTCAAGGGCAAGGCCGCCATTCTCAACATCTCGTCGATCGGCATCATGGATGCGGCGATGATCATGGAAGCCATGGGCAACATCAAATATGCCGACAAGGGCAACATGACCAAGGAGGAGATCGACAAGACGATCGACTTCCTGATCAAGGCCAAGCAGGACGGCCAATTCCGGGCGTTCTGGAAATCGTTCGACGAGAGCGTCAACCTGATGGCTTCAGGCGAAGTGGTCATCCAGTCGATGTGGTCACCGGCCGTCGCGGCGGTCCGCTCCAAGGGCATCGCCTGCAAATACCAGCCGCTCAAGGAAGGCTACCGCTCATGGGGCGGCGGCCTTGGCCTTGCAGCGCATCTCAAGGGCGCCGAGCTCGACGCCGCCTACGAATATATCAACTGGTACCTGTCCGGCTGGGTCGGCGCCTATCTCAACCGCCAGGGCTACTACTCGGCCGCCATGGACTCGGCCAAGCAGTTCATGTCCGAGGACGAATGGGGCTACTGGGTCGACGGCAAGCCGGCCAAGGGCGACATCATGGCGCCGGACGGCAAGGTCATGGAGAAGGCGGGCGCCGTGCGCGACGGCGGCTCCTTCGTCGAGCGCATGGGCAAGGTCGCCTGCTGGAACTCGGTCATGGACGAGGACCGCTACATGGTGAGGCGCTGGAACGAATTCATCGCGGCTTGATGCAAGGCAGGCAATAACTGAGATGTTGCATTCCTTCGCGCCCCCCTCTGTCCTGCCGGACATCTCCCCCTCAAGGGGGGAGATCACGCCGTCATCCCAGCGTTCGCCAATTGCCAACGCTGTTAGGGGAGACCTATCGGTGGAGCTGTCGATCTCCCCCCTTGAGGGGGAGATGTCCGGCAGGACAGAGGGGGGCGCGAAAGATCACAGCTTGCCAGATTATCGGCCCTCCGCGACACCCAAGGGCTGTTCCAGATGACTGTGGCTCTCGACCAGCCTCTGGCCGCCGCCAAATCCGCCAGACGCCGCCGCGTCTCGATCGGCGCCGTCGCCCCCTATCTCCAGGCGACACCGCTGGCGCTGATCCTCGGCGTGTTCCTTTTGCTGCCGATCCTGATGATCGCCGTGGTCTCCTTCTGGGACTACGACTTCGCGGCGATGTACCCGGATTTCCTGACCACCAACTATTCCGACACGCTCGGCTCCTGGGTCACCTGGAAAACCTATCTGAATACGCTGAAATACGCCGCCATTGTCTGGGCGCTGACGCTGTTCGTCGGCTTCTGGGTCGCCTATTTCCTCGCCTTCCATATCAGGACCACCGCCATGCAGATGGTGCTGTTCCTTGTCTGCACCGTGCCGTTCCTGACCTCCAACATCATTCGCATGATCTCGTGGATTCCGGTGCTTGGCCGCAACGGCCTCGTCAACTCAACCCTGGTTCAGATGGGGCTGATCCCGAAGCCGATCGAATGGCTGCTCTATTCAGAATTCGCCGTGGTGCTGGCCATGGTGCATCTCTACGCGCTGTTCATGGTGACGCCGATCTTCAACACACTGATGCGCATCGACAAGTCGCTGATCGAGGCCGCGCGTGACGCCGGCGCTTCCGGCTGGCAGGTCCTGTGGAACGTCATCATTCCGCTCGCCAAGCCCGGCATGGCGATCGGCACCATCTTTGTCGTGACGCTGGTGATGGCCGACTTTTCGACAGTGCAGGTGATGTCCGGCGGGCAGAGCGCATCCGTCGCACTGATGATGAAGAACCAGATGTCGCTGCTGCAATATCCGGCAGCGGCCGCCAACGCGGTCGTGCTCCTGGTGCTGGTGCTGTTGATGGTCGCCGGCATCCTGCGCATCGTCGATATTCGCAAGGAGCTGTGAGGCGATGAGCCGGGAGAAACGCACCTTTGAATTCTACGTGCTGGCGGCCTTCTTCGCCCTTTTCGTGCTGTTTCTCTACGGTCCGCTTTCAGCGATCCTGATCCTGTCCTTCCAGGGCGAGAATGGCGGGTTGACGTTTCCGCTTAACGGCGTTTCGCTGCACTGGTTCGCCAACCTGTTCGAGCGCCAGGCGGTCGGCGATTTCGGCGGCAGTTTCAAACGCTCCTTCATCCTTGGCCTGATGGTGATGATCGTGACCGTCGGCGTGTCGCTGCTTGCCGGTCTTGCCTTCCGCCAAAAATTTCGCGGCGCCACCGCATTGTTCTATCTGGCGGTCGCCAGTCTCGTCGTGCCGTCGATCATCATCTCGCTCGGCATCGGCGTCGTCTTCCAGCAGATCGGCTTCCGCCCCGCTTGGTATACATCCGCCTTCGGTTCGCATCTGACATGGACCTTGCCCTTCGGCGTGCTGATCATGTTCGCCGTCTTCAACCGGTTCTCACCGGCCTATGAGGAAGCCGCGCGTGATCTCGGAGCGTCGTCCTGGCAGACCTTCGCGCATGTCGTCCTGCCGATGATCGCGCCTAGCCTGATCGGCGTCGGCCTGTTCGGTTTCACCCTGTCCTATGACGAGTTCGCCCGCACGCTGATGACCTCGGGCACGTTCAACACGCTGCCGCTCGAAATCTACGGCATGACGACGAATGTCACGACGCCGGTGCTCTATGCGCTGGGCACCGTGACGAGCGTGTTTTCCTTCCTGGTGATCCTGCTGACGCTCGGCGCAATCATCTATGTCGGCCGTCGCCGGGCGCGTATTTGAGAACCGCAGTGCAAATCCTCGTTGTCAATCCGAACACCACCGCCAGCATGACCGAAACCATTGCAGCGGCGGCGCGGTTGGTCGCCGGCGCCGAGACGGAAATCGTCGCCGTGACCTCGTCGATGGGGCCAGTTTCGATCGAAGGCTACTACGACGAGGCGCTCGCGGTGCCGGGCCTGCTGGTCGAGATCGCCGCGGGCGAACGGTCGGGCGCGCAGGCCGCGATCATCGCCTGTTTCGACGACACCGGCCTCGATGCCGCGCGCGCCATGGCCAACATGCCGGTCATCGGCATTTGCGAGGCAGCGCTCAGCACGGCCTCGTTCATCGCCCAGCGCTTCACCGTCGTCACCACGACCGAGCGCTCGCGGGTGCCGGTCGAAGGGCTGGTGCAGCGCTACGGCATGGCCGGGCGGGCGCGCGTGCGCGCCGCCGACGTTCCGGTTCTTGCCCTCGAAGACCCGGCATCGGACGCGATCCTGAAACTGCGCGGCGAGATCGCGCGCGCGCTCGAGGAGGATCGCGCCGAGGCCATCGTGCTCGGCTGTGCCGGCATGGCCGACCTGGCCGCCGAGCTGCAGCGGGAGTTCGGCGTTCCGGTCATCGACGGCGTCGGCGCGGCGGTCAAGCAAGCCGAGGCACTCGCCGCGCTTGGCCTGTCGACGTCCAAGCGCGGCGCCTATGCAAAGCCGCTCGCAAAGCCCTATCGTGGCGCATTGAAATCCTTCGCCCCCGGTTCTGTTGCCGCCGAGTGATCGCAATGCGCCGAACGATCAGAACGCTCGCACTTGAAGAAGTGGAAATCCTTGTCGACTGGGCGGCAGCGGAGGGCTGGAATCCCGGCCTGGGCGATGCCGTGGCGTTCCAGGCAGCGGATCCCGAGGGCTTCATCGGCGCTTTCGTCGATGGCGAGATGGTCGCCGGCATTTCGGCTGTAGCCTATGGCGGCGGTTTCGGCTTCATCGGCCTCTACATCTGTCGGCCGGACAGGCGCGGCGAGGGCCATGGCAAGGCGGTCTGGGACGCCGGCATGGCGCGGCTCGGCAACCGCACGATCGGCCTCGATGGCGTCGTCGAACAGCAGGCCAACTATCGCAGCATGGGTTTTGCGCCGGTCCACCGGACGATCCGGTTCGTTGGAGCGCCGAATGTCCCGGCAGCCACCGACAGCGGCATTTGCGTCATAGGCCCGGAACTCATCGCGGATGTCCTGGACTATGACAGCCGATTCTTTCCGGCTTCGAGGCGATCCTTCCTGGACCACTGGCTGCGCCCGCCGCACATGGCACTTGCGATCCTCGAGGAGGGCGCCATTGCGGGGTACGGCGTCGCGCGCCAATGCCGGGACGGCAATAAGATCGGCCCGCTTTTTTCCAACAGCCTTGACGTGGCAAGCCGTCTCTTCGCCGCGCTCGCCAATGCCTCCGGACCCGGAAATGTCCATCTCGACGTTCCCGAGACCAGTGGAAGTTTTGCAGCTTTGCTGTCGTTCGCCGGCCTTCAACCGGGCTTCGAAACGGCTCGAATGTACAAGGGAAAAGCGCCGCTGCTCGCGCAGTCCGGCGTCTTTGCGATAACGACCTTGGAGCTTGGTTGAGACGTCGACTAGAATCTTTCACGTTTTGACGGAAGCGTATCCGGCGTTAGCAAAGTAGTTGTTGCATTCTGTAGCCTCGATGGTTTCGA
>NZ_NPKH01000030.1 GCF_002284535.1 Mesorhizobium wenxiniae
ATCCTGGTCACATGGCCCTCCCGAGGCAGTGCGCTGGCCTATGGCTATGATCGCGAAAGCACCAACTACACGCGAAATGCCCTCGAACTGCTGTTCCAATATCTCGCACGCGATCCCCAGATAAAGGAAGTTTCGATCCTCGCCCATTCGATGGGCAACTGGCTGGCGTTGGAAGGCTTGCGCCAGATGGCCATCCGCAATGGCGGCCTGCCGGCGAAGTTCAAAAACGTCATGCTGGCGGCGCCTGATGTCGATGTCGACGTGTTTCGCACCCAGATTGCCGACATGGGCAAGCAGCACCCGCAGTTCACCCTCTTTGTCTCGCAGGACGATCGCGCGCTCAAAGTGTCGCGACGGGTCTGGGGCAATATCCCCCGGCTCGGATCGATCGATCCGGAACAAGCTCCATACAAGGAGGAACTCGCCAGCAACAACATAACCGTCATCGATCTGACGAAAATCAAATCCGGGGATCGTTTGCATCACGGCAAGTTCGCGTCGTCACCGCAGATCGTGCAACTGATCGGGGCGCGTATGGCCGGCGGCCAGACGTTGACCGACAACAGGGTAGGCCTGGGCGACACGATCATTCAGGCAACGACCGGTGCGGCGGCAGCGGCGGGCAGCGCGGCAGGGCTGGTGATTGCGGCACCCGTTGCAGCGGTCGATCAAAACAGCAGAGAAAATTTAGGCAATCACATTGGCGCCTTGACGGGTTCCCAGACCAGCCAGAAACCGAGTGCTGGCAAGGAATGTGCCCTGTCGGCACCGTCGACGAAGAAGTGCGAGAGGTAGTGCTTTGAAGGGGCACCCGCAGATCTATGTCGCCGTTACACCGTTGTTGCGCTGTTACGTGCTTGCCCACGTAACTTACATTCCGTCCCGGTTCTTTGGGACCTACCATCCATGCAGGAGCGAAGGAAGAGGTATGCGGCGGCGGGGGAAGCAGGAAAGCGTATGATGTTGCTCAGGGAACCTCTCCTGCATTTCGCCGTCATCGGCGCGATGTTGTTTGGCGGCTATTCCTGGCTGAACGACAAGGAAGCTGAAGCCACAATCGTCGAACCGGTCCGGATCGGCGAAGGCGACGTGCGCTGGCTCAAGCAGACCTGGGCGAGCCAGTGGCTGCGCGAGCCGACAGCCGATGAGCTCAAGGGTCTTGTCGACGATCTGCTGAGCGAGAAACTGATGGCGCGCGAAGCGCAGCAGATGGGTCTCGAACAGGATGACACCATCGTTCGCCGCCGCCTGGCGCAAAAGCTGAAATTCCTCGTCGAGGACACGGCCCGGCTTGCCGAGCCGATCGAAGCGGAGCTGCGGCAGTTCTATGGCCTCAATCTTGCGCACTTCGAGACGCCCGGAAGACTCTCGTTCCGGCAGGTCTATTTCAACCCGGAGCATCGCAAGGATGCTGCGGCGGACGCGACCGCCGCGCTGGGTGCGCTGTCAGCGAATACAAAGGACGGTTCGACCGCGGGCGACCGGCTGCTGTTCGGCGACAGCTTCGCCGATACCGACGAGTTGGCACTGTCCGGAATGTTCGGTGCCGATTTTGCGCGCGAGGTGTTTGCACTCGAACCGGGCGGATGGCGGGGCCCGGTGAAATCCGGCTATGGCTTCCATCTGGTCCTCGTCACGCAACGCACCGCGACTGCGCCGAAGCCCTTCGAGACGGTCAGGGATGCCGTCCTCGCTGAGTGGCGCTCTGCGAAGCAGACCGAGTTCAGCCGAGATTATCTGATCGCGCTGCGCAACAAGTATGGCGTGGAGCTGGACGACAGCACGAAAGCGACGCTCGGCCCAGAGACCACTCCGAAGGTGGCCGCGCAATGAACCCGCTGACCAAATGGTCTGCGCTGGCGCGTGGTGCCCGCGCCGCGATGGAGTGCGTTCGGCTGGTCGTGCTGGCAGCGGCCGTCGCCATGCTGTTCCCGGAGGTTGCCTCGGCGCATGAGGTGCGCCCCGCCTACCTCAGCGTTCAGGAACAGGCGCCGAACGAGTTCAGCGTGCTGTTCAAGACACCGATGCAGGGTGACGCGCGTCTGGCGCTGTCGGCAGCATTCTCGGGCAAGGTCGAGAACCTCACGCCGGTCGTCTCGCGCCCGACCGGCGACGCAATGGTGCAGACCTGGCAGATGCGCGCGGTCGAGCCGTTGGAAGGCCAGGTGGTATCGATTGACGGGCTGCAAAACACGATGACGGATGCGCTCGTGCGCGTCGAGTTCGCCAGCGGCGACGTGTGGATCGAGCGGCTGACGCCCGGCGCCCCGGAAGCGACGATACCTGCAACTCCAAGCCGCTGGTTTACGGCGGCCATCTATCTCAAACTTGGCGTCGAGCACATTCTGCTCGGCTTCGATCACCTCCTCTTCGTGCTAGCCCTGCTCATCATCACCGCGGGTACGTGGCGGCTTATCAAGACGATCACCGCCTTTACCGTCGCGCATAGCATCACGCTCGCGCTGGCGACGCTCGGCTTTGTTCACATCCCCTCGCCGCCGGTCGAGGCCGTAATCGCGTTGTCGATCGCGTTCGTTGCCGTCGAGATCGTCCACGTGCGCCAAGGGCGCAGAAGTTTAGCCGCCCGCGCACCCTGGCTGGTAGCCTTCGCATTCGGGCTTCTCCACGGTTTCGGCTTTGCCGGGGCCCTGAGCGAGATCGGATTGCCGCCCGGGCAGATTCCGGTGGCGCTGCTGTTCTTCAACCTCGGCGTTGAAATCGGACAGCTTCTTTTTGTCGGAGCCGTACTCGCCCTGGTTGCACTGATCCGGGTCCGCAGGCGGTCGCTGCCGACCTGGCTGGATCTTGTACCGCCATACGCTATCGGCACGATTGCAATGTTCTGGGTGATCGAACGTGTCGCGACCTTTTAAGATTGTCAGGAAGGACGGCATATGAACACCTCGCGCAGGGATTGGCGAACCAGGCTGACAAGCGCAGCACTGGCATCGCTGATATGCATGATTGCCGCGGCGCTTCTACTGACCGCGACGCCGGCGCATGCCTGCGAGCTCTGTATGCCCTATCCTCAAGTGACGAATGCCGACCAGGTCGTCGGGAGCGGCACGGCGGTCTTCGCGCGCGAGAATCCGGCAAGACCTTTCTCTTACGTGGTGCTGGAAACATTCAAGGGACGCTACGACGGCAGCGCCATCCCTCTGTTCCTCGATTCGACGACGGCCCGCGCCCTCCAGCTGTATCCGGCTCTCCAGGTTATTCTTGTCCAGAACGGTCCCGGCGGGACCTGGAGGGCGCTTGGCATGGCGGGGCGCGAGTATCAAAGTGTAATGCGCCAGGTGGCCCAATGGGACAAGAGCTCGAAGACGCCGGCCGAACGCGCGGTGTTCTTCGCCACTTACCTACGGCACGAAGATCGCAGGCTCGCCGAACTGGCCTTCCTCGAGGTCGCGCGCGCGCCCTACGCAACGCTGCGCGATCTCAAAACAAGAGTTGTGCGTGACGACATCTATCGAATCGTCAACGACTTGTTTCATGTCGAATGGCATGGGCTCTACATCCTCATGCTCGGCATGTCGGACCGCCCGGACGACATCGCCTTCGTTCGCGGAAAACTGAAGACCGCGGCGAAGTATGGGCTGACGATCAACCTCGGTGCCTATGCCACTGCTCTCATCGAAATGACGGGCGCGGACGGGGTGACGCAGCTCACGGAAGAATACTTCGTCGAGCCGGCCCGAAGTAATGCTGAGCTGCTCGAAATCGTGAAAGCACTGTCGGTACAGGGGACGGGCGGGGCCGTCGAACTGCGGTCCGCGATCGTCGAAGCTTACGGTCGCCTGCTCGCACACCACCCCGAGCTTGCCGGGAATGTCGCAAATGACCTGTCCGATTGGAAAGTGGTTCGTTTCGTGCCCCGGCTGCGTGAAATTCTGAATGCGGGCGTTGGCCTGGACGAAGCATCGCATTTCGCGATCGCTATGTACCTTTCAAGCGCTGATCAAGGCGGGAGTTCCAAGGCCGTGTTCACGCGGTGCGGCGGTCTCCGATGACCAGTTTTCCAGGGAATAATTCGCTTTGGCATGCGCCAAACAGTTGGAGGAGGACTATGATGAGAACGCTCGGACTTTTGTACTTTGTCTCGGTTGCCGCTCTTGGAGCTGCCAGCGTGATAGGTGCGCTGCCAGCAGCAGCGCAGGATTCCGGCACCCTGGACAAGGAAGCGGCAGAGAAGGTCTTTCCCGCCAAAAAGCCCTATTCGCCGGCGGCCGGCCGAAATTTCCCGACGCGGCCGCTGTTCGGGGACACTCACCTCCACACCTCATTCTCCATGGATGCCGGCGCCTTCGGTGCGCGTCTCAGCCCTCGCGACGCCTATCGTTTCGGCAGGGGCGAGGAGGTTACGGCATCCTCCGGGCAACTGACGAAGCTGTCGCGGCCACTCGATTTTCTGGTCGTCGCCGACCATTCGGACAATATGGGCTTTTTCCCGGATCTGCTTGCGGGAAAGCCCGGACTTCTCGCCGATCCGCTCGGCCGGAAATGGTACGACATGATCCAGTCGGGCAAAGGCGCGGAAGCTGCGATCGACATCATCGTCTCCTTTGGCGCCGGCAAGTTCAAGGGACCGATCCTCTATTCCCCCGACTCCGCCCCCTATCGCTCGGCATGGCAGGAGACCATCGACGCAGCGGAGGAAGCAAACGAGCCGGGACGCTTTACGGCGATCATCGGCTACGAGTGGACGTCCAACACGGGCGGCAACAATCTGCATCGCAACGTCCTGTTCCGCGACAATGGGGACCGCGCCGGACAGGTCGTCCCATATACGGTTCTTCCCCCTGGTAGCGACAATCCGCGCGACCTGTGGAAATGGATGTCGGCCTATGAGGAAAAAACCGGCGGCGACGTACTGGCGATCGCGCACAACGGCAATCTCTCCAACGGTATCATGTTCCCGATCGTGGAACCGGGCGTTAACAAGCCCATCGACCGGGAATATGCCGAGACCCGCGCCAGATGGGAGCGGCTTTACGAAGCCACCCAGATCAAGGGCGATGGAGAGGCGCATCCTTTCCTGTCGCCGAACGACGAGTTCGCGAATTTTGAGACGTGGGACAAAGGCAACCTCGACCTGACGGTCGTCAAGACGCCCGATATGCTGGAGTTCGAATATGCACGCTCGGCGCTGAAGAATGGGCTCAAGTTGGAGAAGGAACTCGGCATCAATCCATACAAGTTCGGCATGATCGGCTCGACTGATGCGCACACCGGGCTGGCTGCCGTCGAGGAGGACAATTTCTTCGGTAAGACCTCGAGCAGCGAGCCCAGCGCCGAGCGGGCTACGCACCCGTTCGTCAAGACCGAGAAGGCTACCATCATGGGCTGGGAGCAGACATCGTCCGGCTATGCCGCGGTGTGGGCCACCGAGAACACGCGTCATGCCATTTTCGACGCGATGGAACGCCGAGAGACCTATGCGACAACGGGTCCGCGCATGGCAGTCCGCTTCTTTGCCGGTTTCGATTTCGTCGCCGCGGATGCCAATTCGCGGAGTCCGGCAGTCGTCGGCTACTCAAAAGGCGTGCCGATGGGCGGCGATCTCACAGCCGCGCCGGAAGGCAAGGCGCCGACCTTCCTGGTTGCGGCGCTGAAGGATCCAATCGGCGCAAACCTCGATCGCTACCAAATCGTCAAGGGATGGCTCGATGCCGCCGGCGAAGTGCAGGAAAAGGTCTATGACGTTGCGTGGTCGGGCGACCGCAAGCCGGGCGCTAACGGCAAGGTGCCTTCGGTCGGAAGCACTGTCGATGTCGCCAATGCCACCTGGACCAACACGATAGGGGCGCCGGAACTGGTCGCCGTCTGGGTCGATCCCGAGTTCGATCCGACCCAGCGGGCGTTCTATTACGGCCGCGTGCTGGAAATCCCGACGCCGCGCTGGACCGCCTACGACGCCAAATATTTCGGCGTAAAAATGCCGCCGGAAGCGACGATGGAGATGCAGGAGCGCGCGTACACCTCGCCGATCTGGTACAGTCCGGCGGGCTGATCGAGACGAATCGTACAGGCAGCAGCATCCGGGCTCGCTTCGTCGAATCCCCGGGCCGCGCCGGTTGTCTAGCAGTGCATCTGGATTCGATGCGGGGAGCGAGCAATAATGAGTTTCGTTGACAACACGAGGAGGGGAAATTGAAATTGAACGTGCTCGCGGCTGCTGGTTGCAGCCTGGCTATTTCGATCAGCGTGGCTGCTGCTGCCGATGCGGTCTATCCCGGGGCCGAGACGGTCGAATATCAGGCCCCATCGGGCTGGACATTCTCGGTCGCCGGCTATGGTTGGCTGGCTGGGCTTGAGGGCACAGTAGGGGCGGGCGGCCGGACAGCCCATGTCGACGCCAGCATCGGCGACATACTTTCGAACTTCGACATAGCAGTCATGGGACTGGCCGAGGCGCGATACGAGCGGTTCGGCATCTTCACTGACTTCAACTATGTGCGGCTGTCGGGCTCCTCGGATACCCCATTCGGCATTCTGGCCAGCAGTGCGGACGTCACGAGCCAAAGCCTGATGTGGACGACTGCGGCAGAGTATCGGCTTGTCGATGCGCCTGAGGTGAGTCTCGATGTGTTAGCAGGCTTCCGGCTCTACTCGCTCAAGAACGAGATCGATTTCAATGGCCCCGGCCTGCTCGCCGGCGTCTCCTTGTCGGACCAGCAAACCTGGGCCGATCCCATCGTAGGTCTGAAGGCCCGCTACTCTTTCACCCCGCAATTGTACCTTACGGGTTGGGGATTCCTGGGGGGTGGCGTCTCCGCCGACGTGACCTGGGACGTCATGGCTGGCGCTGGCTATCAATTCACCGACTCGTTCTCTGCCGTGCTCGGTTACCGCGCCTCGGGCGTCGACTACGAGAATGACGGCTTTGTCTACGACACCGTGCAGCAGGGTCCGATACTCGGTGCAGTGTTTCGCTTTTGACGCATCAAGGGAAGCGCTCCTTCGGTTGAGTGCTGGACGTCAGGACCTGGCGCTACTTGCCCGTCAGCCGTGAAGAACTCGGAATGCTTTGATTTCGTTTAACAATTTCCCCTGATTTCGGGTTTCAGATTGCCGAATTTCGTGGCTTTGCGTGGCGATTTCCGGCAAATTGTAATCGTGTCTGTACGCGTGATTCGACTGTTCTTGCGAAGCAGCGAAGGAGCTAGCGATGCGGCCGAAGGAACGGCGCGAGAGCGGCCAGACGGACCTGTTGCGATCCCGGCTCGACCACATCCTCAATATGGATCATGCGCTGGTGAAGCTGGCCAAGACGATCGACTGGCGCTTCCTGGAAGAGCGGCTCGGCGAGGTCTATGGCGACGATCCTGGCCGGCCGCCTTTGCCGACCCGGCTAATGGCGGGATTGGCCATTCTCAAGTCGATGCACAACCTGTCCGACGAAAGCCTGTGCGAACGCTGGCTGGAGAATCCCTACTACCAGCTGTTCTGCGGCGAGGAGTTCTTCCAGCACCGCCTCGCTTTCGACCGCAGCTCGCTGACGCGCTGGCGGCTGCGCATGGGCGAGGAGCGGCTGATGGCGCTGCTCCAGGAAAGTCTTGCAGCGGCGGCCAGGCTGGAGGCGGCCAAGCCGTCGGACTTCCGCGCGGTGATCGTCGACACCACCGTGCAGGAAAAGGCCATCACCTTTCCCACCGACGCCAAGCTGATGCATCGCGCCCGCGAGCGGCTGGTGAAGCTGGCCAAGAGGCAAGGCATTGCCCTGCGCCAATCCTATGTGCGGGTCGGCAAGATCGCGCTGATCAAGCATCAGCGCTATGCCCATGCCAAGCAGTTCAAGCGGGCCAACCGGCAGCTCAAGCGCCTGCGCACCATGCTGGGAGCGGTGATCCGCGACATCACCCGCAAGCTCGTCGGGCGGCCGGAACTGATGCAGGCCTTTGCCCTGCCGGGCGCGTCAGGGATCAGCGCCAGCGCGAGCGGGGCAAGAAGGTGTATTCCCTGCACGCTCCGGAGGTCGAGTGCATCGGCAAGGGCAAGCCCCACAAGCCCTACGAGTTCGGCGTCAAGGTCTCCGTCGCCACCCCGCTGCAGCGCAGCCGCGGCGGCCAGTTCGTCGCCCATGTCAACGCGCTGCCCGGCAATCCTTATGATGGCCACACGCTGGCCACCATCATCCCCGCAATCGAGGACACCATCGGCGTCAGCCTCGGCAAGATCGTCACCGATGCCGGCTATCGCGGCCACAACGCTCCGAAGGGCAAGATGTTCAAGGTCCATGTCGCCGGCTACAAGCGCGGCCTCACCAAGGCCGTCAAACGGGCGCTGCGACGATTTCGGGCTGTTGCTAAAACGAAAGGGCGCTGTGCGGCGCCCTTCCTGTCAAGATTTCGGCCCAGCTTGCGCTTACTGCGGCAGCTTGTCGTCGACGCCCTTGACGTAGAAGTTCATGCCGAGCAGCGTCGGATCGTCGGCGACTTCGCCTTCCTTCAGCCACGGCGTGCCGTCCTGCTTGGCGATCGGCCCGGTGAACGGGTTCCATCCTTCGACGATCTTCTTCTCGGTGGCTTCCGCCATCGCCTTCACGTCGTCGGGCATGTTGGTGTAAGGGGCCATCTTAACGGCGCCGTCCTTGATGCCCAGCCAAACATTGCCGGGTTTCCAGGTGCCGTCGAGTGCAGCCTTCACCCGGCCGATATAATACGGGCCCCAATCGTCGACGATCGAGGTCAACTGCGCCTTGGGGGCGAACTTGATCATGTCCGAAGACTGGCCGAAGCCCTGCAGTCCGCGCTCTTCGGCGACTTGCAGGGGAGCGGTCGAGTCGGTGTGCTGGACGATGATGTCGGCACCCTGGTCGAACAGAGCCTTGGCGGCATCGGCTTCCTTGCCCGGATCGAACCATGAATTGATCCAGACGATCTTCGCCTTGAAATCCGGCTTGATCGACTGGGCTCCGAGCATGAAGGAATTGATACCCATCACCACTTCGGGAATCGGGAACGAAACGATGTAGCCGGCGACGCCCGACTTCGATTGCTTGGCGGCGATCTGGCCGAGGATGTAGCGGCCTTCGTAGAAGCGTGCGTTGTAGATGCCGAGATTTTCGGCCGTCTTGTAGCCGGTCGCGTGCTCGAACATCACGTCGGGGAATTTTTTGGCGACCTTCACTTCGGGGTCCATGAAGCCGAAGGAGGTGCCGAAAATGATCTTGCATCCTTCGCGCGCCAGGCGCTCGAAGGCACGATCGGCATCGGGACCCTCGGAGACGTTCTCCAGATAAGCGGTCTCGACCTTGTCGCCGAGTGCCTTCTCTACGTCCAGGCGGCCCTGGTCATGCTGGTAGGAATAGCCAAAATCGCCGATCGGGCCGGTATAGACCCAACAGGCTTTCAGCTTTTCCTGCGCTTCGGCGGTCGCCGCCAGCGACAATGCCGCCGCCGCGGCCATCAGCGCAATAAGCAGTTTTTTCATCGTGTTACCTCTCTGAGTTAAGCCTTGGAGCTTCCCGTTTGTCTTTTATCGTCAACGATCCGGAACGAATGGCTGCCCCAAGGAAGCCGGTGTGTTCATCATCGTCAAACGCTTGTTGCGTGAGATTAGAACGAGAACCACGATGGTTGCCAGATAGGGCAACGAAGAAAGCAGTTGCGAGGGAACCGGAATGCCAAAAGCCTGTGCATGAAGCTGGCCGATCCAGACCGCGCCGAAGATATAGGCGCCAGCCAGCACCCGCCATGGCCGCCATGATGCGAACACGACCAGCGCCAGCGCGATCCAGCCGCGTCCGGCGGTCATGTTCTCCACCCATTGCGGCGTATAGACCAGCGACAAGTGCCCCCCGGCAAGGCCCGCACAGGCGCCGCCGAAGATCACCGCCAGGTAGCGGTATCGGATGACCTTGATGCCAAGCGCATGGGCCGATGTGTGGCTGTCGCCGATCGAGCGCAGCGTCAGTCCGGTGCGGGTCTTGAACAGGAACCACATGACGGCGGCGGTCAATGCAATCGAGATGTAGAAGATCGGGTCCTGGCCGAACAACAACCTGCCGATGACGGGCATCGCTGTCAGGCCGGGAATGTCGAGGTTTGGCAGCCTCGCGCCGGGCTGGCCGACAAAGCTGGTGCCCATCATGCCGGAAAGGCCGAGGCCGAGCAATGTCAGCGACAGGCCGGTCGCCACCTGGTTGGTGGCCAGCGACAACGTCATGACGGCGAACAGCAGTGAAAACACCGCACCCAGGGCGATCGCCGCCAACAACCCGATCCATGGCGATCCGGTGAGATAGCCGGCGCCGAAACCGCCGACCGCCCCCATGATCATCATGCCTTCGACGCCGAGATTGAGCACGCCGGAACGTTCGACCACCAGCTCGCCGATCGCCGCGATCAGCAAAGGCGTCGCCGCGGTTGCGATGGTCAAAAGAATGTTGACGGTGATGTCCATCAGCGGGCCTCCTCCAGCTTCGGCGCGGATTCAAGCGTCGGCGCAGCCAAGCCGATCAGGCGAATGCGGTAGTGAATGAGCGTGTCGCAGCCGAGCACGAAGAACAGGAGCATGCCCTGGAACACGCGCGCCACCTTGTCGGAGATGCCGACCGCGCTTTGCACTGCCTCGCCGCCGAGATAGGTCAGCGCCAGCACCAGGCCCGCCGCGACAATGCCTAATGGATTGAGCCGGCCGAGGAACGCCACGATGATGGCGGCAAAGCCGTAGCCGGGCGAAATCACCGGCTGCAGCTGGCCGATGGCGCCGGAGACTTCCGAGATGCCGGCAAGTCCGGCCAGTGCCCCCGACAGCATGAAGGCGAAGAACACCATCCGGTTGATGCCGAAGCCGGCGAAGCGCCCTGCCCTGGGGCTAGAGCCGAGCACGCGGACCTCAAAGCCTTTCAGCATGCGGCTCATCAGGATCCAGACCAGCACCGCCGCGACCAGCGCGAACACGAAGCCCCAATTGGCCCGGCCGGAGGCCGGCATCAGTTCCGGCAATATCGCCGAGTCGTTGAACTGTATCGTCTGCGGGAAATTGAAGCCCTTCGGATCGCGCCACGGCCCGCGCACCAGCCAGTCGAGGAACAGCTGCGCGACATAGACCAGCATCAGGCTGGTCAGGATCTCGTTGGTGTTGAAGCGCGCCTTGAGCAGGGCGGGAATGGCGGCGTAGGCCGCACCGCCGACCATGCCGAACAGCAGCATCAGCGGCAGCACCAGCGGGCCTTCAAACTGCGGAAACAGCACCGGAATGCTCGAGCCGACGATGCCGCCCAGGATGAACTGGCCTTCCGCGCCGATGTTCCAGATGTTGGCTCTGTAGCAAACCGACAGGCCGACCCCGATCAGGATGAGCGGTGCCGCCTTGATCGCCAGCTCGTGCAGCTGCCAGACCTGACTGACAGGCTCGAGGAAGTAGATTTGGAACGCCTTCAAGGGATTGACGCCAAGCAGCGCGAACAGGATGGCGCCGGCAATGATCGTCAGCACGAACGCAATGAAGGGCGACAGCGCCGAGAACAGCATCGAGCGCTGCGGCCGTTTGACGAGTTCGAGGCGCATCATGACGTCTCCAGAGCGTGTTCGGCGTGGCCCGGCTCGGCCCCGCCCATCAGCAGTCCGATCTTTTCGAACGTGGCCTCGGCGATCGGCAAAGGCTTCGACAACTCGCCATTGTGCATCACCGCGATCGCGTCGGATATCTCGAACAATTCGTCGAGATCCTGGCTGATGACCAGCACTGCCGAGCCGCTGCGCGCCAATTCGATCAGCGTTTGCCGAATGTGGGCGGCCGCACCGGCGTCGACGCCCCAGGTCGGCTGATTGACGACCATGACGCTTGGCCTGCGGTCGAGTTCGCGGCCGACAATGAATTTCTGCAGATTGCCGCCTGAAAGCGCTGCCGCTTCCGGGTCCGGAGCGCTCTTGCGCACATCCATCGCCTTGATGATGCGTTGGGCAGCGGCATAGATCGCATCGCTTTTGACCATTCCGCCGGCGCCGACAAACACCTTGCCGTCGGTGGCATGGCGCGACAGCAGCAGGTTTTCCGAAAGCTTCATGCGGGGTGCTGCACCGTGGCCGAGCCGCTCTTCCGGCACGAAGGCAGCGCCCATCAGCCGCCTGCCGGTGATGCTGAGGCCGCCGGCGTCCTTGCCGCGGATGCGTACCGAGGCGGCATCCTGCTGCGACACCTCGCCGGAAACGGATTCGAAGAACTCGCCCTGGCCGTTGCCGGCGACGCCTGCAATGCCGATCACTTCGCCGGCGCGTACGGTCAAGTTGATGTTTCTGAGCGGGATCGAGAACGGCGTTGCCGGCTTGCGGCTGAGCGCGCGGATTTCAAGCAGCGGCTGCGCGGTCTCGATACCCTGGGCCGGCGCGCGCACCACGGCCTGCACGTCGTTGCCGACCATCATGCGGGCCAGCGATGCCGCGGTCTCCTTGCGCGGATTGCAATGGCCAACCACCTTGCCGTGGCGCAGCACAGTGGCGCGGTCGCAGATACGCTTGACCTCTTCCAGCCGGTGCGAAATGTAGAGGATGGACTTTCCTTCCGATCGCAGCCGTTCGAGCGTCTCGAACAGCTTGTCGGCTTCCTGTGGCGTCAGCACCGAGGTCGGCTCGTCGAGGATGATGAGTTGCGGCGTCTGCAGAAGACAGCGGATGATCTCGATGCGCTGGCGCTCACCGACCGAGAGGTCGCCGACCAGCGATTGCGGATCGAGCGGCAGGCCGTAGCTATAGGAAAGCGCCCTCGCCTTCGCGGCAATCGTGCTGATCGGCGAACCGTCGTCCAGCGACAGCGCGATGTTCTCGGCCGCCGTCAGTGCCTCGAACAGCGAAAAATGCTGGAACACCATGCCGATGCCAAGCTTCTTCGCAAAGCCGGGATTGGTGATCGTGACCGCCTGGCCGTTCCAGAAAATCTCGCCCGAATTGGGCTCCAGCGTTCCGAACAGCATTTTGACGAGCGTCGACTTGCCGGCGCCGTTCTCGCCGAGCAACGCATGGATCTCGCCTTTTGCGACGGTGAGATCGACATGGTCGCACGCTGTCAGTGTGCCGAACGTCTTGGTAAGGCCACGAACCTCAAGCAGGTTTGCGTCGTCCTGATTTGCACTCACAGTGCCTCCCATCTGGTTTGCCAGATATGTTCTGTGTTCCCGCAGGCATGGTATGCGCGGCCTGCTGTCGTCGCAAAGCGGCACCCGTCTTGAAAGAGCTTCAAGAATTTCAGCGGAAACCTAACGCATCGGCCCGAAAATCGAAATCGATTTTCGGAAAGCACGATGCGTAGATTCAAAATCTTGGAGCGCGCTTTTGTGCGTCCAAGTGGACACACGTCGCCCCAAGGCTCAGGGGATAAGAATGGTTGTCCCGGTCGTCCTGCGGCCTTCAAGGTCGGAATGCGCTTTGCCGGCGTCCTGGAGCGCGTAACGCTGATTGATCTTGATCTTGACCGCGCCGCTGAGCACGATTTCGAAGAGTGCGGCGGCGGACGCCTCCAGA
Source organism: Mesorhizobium wenxiniae (assembly GCF_002284535.1). Taxonomy (GTDB): domain Bacteria; phylum Pseudomonadota; class Alphaproteobacteria; order Rhizobiales; family Rhizobiaceae; genus Mesorhizobium; species Mesorhizobium wenxiniae. The sequence goes on from NZ_NPKH01000030.1 coordinate 13,464, forward strand.
TCTTCGCGCCTGGCGTTGTAGACGAACAGCGTTGGACGGGTTGCGAACAGCGAACCTTTTTGCGCCAGCAAGGACATGCTGAACGGCGGGACCGGTCCCGACGATTGACCGAAGCTGGCGAACATGCCGAGCGGCTTCAGGCAGTCGAGCGAGGCCGGAAAGGTGTCGTTGCCGACCGAATCATAGACGACGTCACACTTCTTGCCGCCGGTGATGGCGAGGACGCCGGCGACGAAGTCCTGCTCGCGGTAGTTGATGACGTGGTCGAAGCCATGCGCCTTGGCGAGCTCGATCTTGTCGGCGGAGCTGGCGGTGCCGATCACGGTTGCGCCAAGATGCTTGGCCCATTGGCCGAGGATCAGCCCGACACCGCCGGCCGCCGCGTGAAACAGGACCGTGTCGCCCGCCTTCACCTTGAAGGTACGGCGCAGCAGATATTCCGCCGTCATCCCTTTCAGCATCATGGCGGCCGCCTGTTCGTCGCTGATGCCGTCCGGCACCTTGACGACGCGATCGGCGGCGATCACGCGCTGTTCGGCATAGGCGCCAGTCGTCACGGCGTAGGCGATGCGATCGCCCGGCTTCAGCCAGTCGATATCCGCGCCCACTTCCATCACCACCCCGGCCGCCTCGCCGCCGGGTATCAGCGGGAAACCGCCTGGCGGCGGGTAAAGGCCGGAGCGATGATAGACGTCGATGAAATTGAGGCCGATCGCCGTGTGCTTGACCAAGATCTGCCCCGAGCCGAGTTGGCCCGGATCGGCGTCCTCATAGGTCAGGACTTCCGGACCGCCATGGGCGTAGATGCGTATTGCTTTGGACATTGATGAGGCTCTCTTGGGACCAGATTTTCTTGGGACCAGACTCTCTTGGGATCAGGTTTTCTTGGCGCCGAGCGTTGGAAAGAGCTGCATGATACCGCCGATGCATGCGAGGTAAAGTCCGGTGACCGTGATGCCGATCTTGGTGAAGACACTCACCTGCTCGCCCAATACGCCGATCTGGTCGTAGAAGGCGGCAAGAGCTGCCTGCGCCAGCGCCAGCGCTCCGAAAGCGCACCATAGCAGCGTCATGCCAAGGTTGATCGGCCGCAGCCGCACCACCCGCACCGGGTGGATGAAATTGATCGGCACAAAGGTCAGGATGCCGGCCACCACGACCACGGCGAAGGAAACCCATTGTCCCGGCTCGATGACGAACAGCGTGAACACCACCATGTTCCAGACCACGGGAAACCCCTTGAAGAAATTTTCCTTGGTCTTCATCCCGGTGTCGGCATAGTAGATCGCGCTCGACACGACGATGATCGCCGCCGACAGGAACGACAGGCCCTCACCCATGAAGCCGCGCTGGTAAAGCGCGAAGGCCGGTATCAGCACATAGGTGACGTAATCGATGATGTTGTCGAGGAGTTCGCCCGACCACGTCGGCAGGATTTCCTTGACCTCGAGTTTCCTGGCGATCGGCCCGTCGATGCCGTCGACGAACAGCGCCAGCCCCAGCCACCAGAACATCGCCGTCCAGCGCTGCTCGCTCGCCGCCACCAGCGACAGGAACGCCAGGAACGAGCCCGACGCGGTCAGCAGATGGACCGAAAACGCGCGCGCCTGCGGCCATGTGACTTTCTTCTTCGGCCGCGGAATCCTGTCAGCGATTTTCCTGGCCGTGATTTTTCCGGCCGTGATTTTTCTGGCCGTTGTTTTTTTGCTCACGGGCCCCGCCAGTCCAGCTTGCAGATTTCGGCCGAGCGGCCGGCAAAATTCCAGTTGCGGCCGAAGGCCCGCATCTTGCTCTTGTCGGACCTGGCGACGATGATTTCCGGTGCGATCCAGTACTCCGAATTGCTGATCACCGTATCCTTGTCGCGGTCCTTGCCGGAAATCGGCGTTACGGCTCCATCGATGATCTTCGGGATCTGGAAGATCCGCGTCCTGTCGCGCGTCTCATAGGTGATCGGCGCCTGCTCGACGCCGAGGAACTTTCCGACCAGGATGGAGAGCAGCGAGGTGGTTCCGCCAGCCTTGCCAGTGAAAATCCTGGTCAGCGCCTTTACCGCGTAGACTGAGGCGCGCTTGTCGATGAACAGTCCGGCGGTCCAGTTGCCGCGGCTCATATAGCCGGGGATTTCCATGACCAGCCCAAGGTTGAGGCCGGATAGGTCGACCTCGCCGAAATGGCCGGCATCGATGCGGAACCCCGCCCAGGTCTGACAATAGCCCTCGGTCGGCGGGTGACTGCCAAGGGACAGCACGCAAGGGCAAAAAACCGTGCAATTGCAGGAGAGCACCAGCTCTCCTTTCATTGCCCAGCCTTGATCCGCCATCGAATTCTCTCCCTATGCCGAGACTACTAGCAGGGCGGTTGCCCAGACAAGCAGTATCGCACCGGCGACCCGGGTTGGCAGCCTGCCCGCCGTCTGTTTTTCGATCAAGGTGAACAGGCCGATCAACGCCAACCAGAACACGTTCATCACACCGACGGCGAACATCACCAGCATCAGCGCCCAGCAGCAGCCGAGGCACCAGACGCCCTGCTCCATGCCGAGCCGGAAAATGCGGCCGGGCCTCGCGCTCCAGTTCGAAAACAGGATCGAGAACGGGCTTTTGCATTTTGTCAGGCAGGCTTCCTTCAGGCCGCTGAACTGATAGAGGCCAGCAACCAAAAGCGCAGCCGCTCCTGTCGCTCCGACCACCGGATCGAGCATCTGCACAGATGAGGCGAAGGCGTGAACGATGAGTGTCAGCGCCGCAAACACTGCCGACGCAGCCAACCACACGCTGAGGTAGCCGGCGACCAGGATCAGCGGATGGACGACCGCTTCGCCCTTGATCCGCGCGGTATCGGCGATCTCGCAATAGGTGCGGATCATCGGCGCCGCCGAAGGCAGCATGGTGGCGACCGCCATCAGGAACCACATGACGATGAGCGCTCCGGCCTGCGCGCCGACGCCCCCGTCGAGCGGCGCAGGTGCAAGACAAAGGCTGAAGAAGCGCTCGAGAAGGTCCGGCAGCGGCAGCCCCGGCAGATGCCTGAGCATCGTGTCGCCGGGTGCATCGATGCCCGGAACCCGGCTTTCGGCGCCACGTATGGCCATGGCGCCAAGAAGCAGCCATGCCAGGACGACGCCTGCGCCCAAAACGATGTTCACCGCCAGTCGAGGATTGCGCGAGACGCTCGCCGCGGCCCGGCCGAAACGGTCGAGATGACTGAAATCATGGTCTTGGCCGATCATGGCAATCGAATGGGCCGAATCGCCGCGTTGATCAAGCCGTATGATCTGACCTATATGCTTATCAGGTCGGACCGACCGCCTCGCATCACAATCCGGAAGCGAACTTGGACCATCAGCAGACAGCACGGATACTGGTTGCCGGCAGTGGCCCGGCAGGGCTGATCGCAGCGCTTGGTTTTGCGGATGCCGGCTTTCCCGTGACGCTCGTCGGACCTGAGGCAAATGGCCAAGACGGCCGAACGACGGCCTTGATGAACCCAGCCCTGAATATCCTCGAACGGTTGGGCGTACTCGATGAGGTGAGGTCCAAAGCCGCACCGCTGAAGGTTATGCGCATCGTCGATGCAACCAGCCGGCTGATCCGCAGCCCGGTGGTCATTTTTCGTGCCAGCGAAATCGGCGAGGAGCAGTTCGGGCTGAACTTACCCAACAGCGCTCTCAACCCCGCACTTGCCGGGGCTGTAGTCGCGCATTCCGGCATCGAATGGCGAAAATCGATGGTGGAGACCTGGCGCCTCGACGCCGATCGTGCCCATGCGATCCTGTCTGACGGCAGCGAGGTTGCAGCATCGCTGGCGGTCGCTGCCGATGGCCGTCTGTCGCCGGCCCGCGAGGCTGCCGGCATCTCGACGTCCGCCCGGTCCTATCGGCAGGCGGCACTGATTCTCAATTTCGGCCACCGCAGCGACCACGCTTTCACCTCGACCGAATTCCACACCGAGACCGGCCCGTTCACCCAGGTTCCCCTGCCCGGCAACCGGTCCAGCCTTGTCTGGGTGGTAGAGCCGGAAACGGCGAAGGAACTTGTGGCGCTGAACGATGCGACGCTTTCAATGCGGGTCGAACAGCGGATGCAATCGATGCTGGGCCGGGTGTCTGTCGAGCGCGGCCGGCAGATCTACGCGCTTTCGGGCGTGACGCCGCGGTGCTTCGCGCGCAACCGGGTGGCACTTGTCGGCGAAGCCGCCCATGTGTTCCCGCCGATCGGCGCGCAAGGTCTCAATCTTGGTATCAGGGATATCGATGATCTGATTGGAATTACTTGCGAAAACAGGGTTGACCCCGGCGCCGTCAAGGCACTCGCAGCCTATGATTTCAAGCGCCGGCCCGACATCCTGGCGCGCAGCAATGCGGTCAACCTGCTCAACAAGTCGCTGCTCTCGGACATGCTGCCAGCACAGATGGCGCGCAGCGCTGGTCTCGGCGTGCTCGGCGGCTTCGCGCCGCTTCGCGCCTTTTTCATGCGCGAGGGGCTGCGGCCCGGCAGTGGTTTTGCGGCGCTCGCCGGTGGCTTAAGGAAACGAGTCCGGCAGTAGCACGCCCCTCGGGCGGGCTGGCCCGTAGCTTGACGTGGCGTCAAGCGCTTCGGCATTGATCAGGCACTTCGGTATTGAATTGATGCGGCGTCTGCGTGAAGGAGGGTCAGGCATCAGCCATAAGTCGGGCTCGATTTTTTGAAGCGTAATGCGTAAATTCAAAGTCTTAGAGAGTCTTTGCGCAGTCCAAGGATGCGGCACTCCTAGGACTTAGTGGTGAGTACGATGATGAAAACAGCCAAATTCTCGATCGGACAGGTGGTTCGCCACCGGCTGTTTCCGTTCCGCGGCATCATTTTCGATGTCGACCCGCAATTCGCCAACACCGACGAATGGTACGAGGCGATCCCTGCGGACGTGCGGCCGGCCAAGGACCAGCCCTTCTACCATTTGCTCGCCGAGAATTCGGAAACGGAATACATCGCCTATGTGTCTGAGCAGAATCTCCTCGAGGATCAGTCTGGCGAACCGGTGCGGCATCCGGAGATCGGCGAGATGTTCGACAAGAGGCCGGACGGCCGCTACGAGCCAAGACGCCAGTCAAGACATTGACCTGACGGGATTGCGGGCCTGCTAGGATCAAGAAATGGCCGGCCGGAACAAAAAAGCGGGGCATGACCCCGCTTTTTCCTTGGCTCGAGAAATTGTCTTATTTGCTCTGAGGGGCGATCAGTTTGAGGTCTTCGCCTTGTCCTGCTCTTCCTTGAGCTTCTTGGCGAAGTCCTGATTGTTCTTGGCTACGAAATCCTGAAGCTTCTTCTGCCGATCCTCGATGTCCGACTGCTGCAGCGGCGGCCCGTCGAAGGCGCCGCTGAAGCCGGTCAGCGCGATCTTGATCGGGTTCGGCTGGTTCTGGAAATTGACCGAGGTCAGCGTCAGGTTCGAACCCTTCTTGAAGGAGGCGACGAGCTGGTCGGTCAGCGGCACTTCCGCCACGCAGCGGTCGGGGAAGCAGATCACATAATCGAGCTTCTGCGCCTTCCCCGTATCGATTTGAAGGCCAATGCCGGGAGGAACCAGGCGACCGGTCGGAACCGTCACCTGGAACACCTTGCGGTTTATCTTGCCCTTCAATTCGATCAGGCTGACGCCGGTAACGAGCTGGCCGTTACCGGCAGTGGTGATGTTCTGGACATTGCAGATGTCGACGTCTTCCTGCTTGGTGCAGGCTTTGAACCAGCCCTGCGGAATCTGCTGTTGCTGCTGCGCAAGAGCTGCTGGAAGTTGTGCGCCCAGAAAGCCGACCACGCCAGCGGCCAGGACCGACAGGCGGTACGCGTTGCTGTTCAGGCTCGTCATCGTGAACTTCCTCTCAAATGATCCCAGGACCGGCTTCTTCGCGCCGTGTGGTCCAGCTACCTGTTGCCGAAATGAGGCAACAGAATGACTCGGACGGCGTGTTACACTGCAAGCGGTGGCGAATCCAGCCCGATACTCGCAATTCTTGAACGCGCGATTGACCGGGAGGCGGCCGGCTCATGTTAGGGTGCGCTCCGAATCATCAAGCCGACCCAGTAAGGAGACGGTCATGGGCCGCGTTCTTGTTTGGCTGATCGCCGCGATCTCGTCTATCACACTTTCGCTTCAGCCAGGTGTATCGGAGCCGAAACACGCGATCGCCATGCAAGGCGAGCCGGCGCTGCCGGCCGACTATACGCATTTCAACTACGTCAATCCCGATGCGCCGAAGGGCGGCAGCATCACCTATTGCGTCGTCGGTAGCTTCGACAATCTCAACCCGTTCATCCTGAAAAGCCTGCGCACGACGGCACGCGGCATGATCGATAGGATCTTCGGCAATCTCGTCTTCGAGCCGTTGATGCAGCGCAATGACGATGAAGCCTTCAGTCTTTATGGCCTGCTTGCCGACACCGCGGACATGGATCCGGAGCGCAGGAGCATCGAATTCCACCTCGATCCGAGGGCCAAGTGGTCTGATGGCCAACCGATGACTGCGGAAGACGTGCTGTTCACTTACGACGTCTTTACCGAGAAAGGCCGGCCACCCTACAGCGCCCGAATGAGCATGGTCGCCAAACTCGAAAAAATCGGCGACCGCAGCGTGCGCTTTACATTCAATGACAAGGCGAACCGCGAGACTCCGTTGGTTATCGCGATGACGCCAATCGTACCGAAGCACGCTTTCGACAAGGAGACCTTCGACCGAACCACGTTGAAACCTGTGATCGGCAGCGGCCCGTACACCGTGGCGCACGTGGCGCCTGGCCAGCGCATCGTGTTCAAGCGCAACCCAAATTATTGGGGCAAGGACATCCCCGCCAAGCGCGGTTTCGACAATTACGACCAGATCACCATCGAATATTTCCTCAATGCCAACGCCAAGCTGGAAGCTTTCAAGAAAGGCATCTGCGCCATCGCTGACGACAGCGATCCGGTCAAGCGCGAGCGCGATCTCGACTTCCCGGCCTTCCACAAGGGCGACGTGATCGCCGAAACGTTCGACACCGGCATCCCGCCAGTGGTGACCGGGTTCCTGTTCAACACAAGACTGGAGAAGTTTTCCAATCCGGTGGTTCGACGCGCGCTCGGCATGCTCTACGACTTCGAATGGGCCAACAAGAACTTGTTTGGCGGCAAGTACATGCGCACCATGAGCTATTGGCAGAATTCCGAGCTTTCCGCGCTCGGCCATCCGGCCGACGACAGGGAAAAAGCGCTTCTGGCACCTTACCCCGGCCGTGTGCCAGCCGATGTCATGGACGGCACCTGGCGGCCACCCGTCACCGACGGCTCGGGCCAGGACCGCAAGGTGCTGAAAGCTGCCTTCGACATATTGAAGGGCGCGGGCTATGCCTTGCAGGATGGAGTGATGCTCGATCCCGAGGGGAAACCCTTCGGCTTCGAGATCCTGACCGCCTCGCAGAACGAGGAGCGCCTTGCCGCCATCTACCAGCGCACGCTGGCGAAGATCGGCATCGCTGTCACCATCCGCAGCCTTGACGGCGACCAGATCCAGTCGCGCAAGCAACGTTTCGATTTCGATGTGCTGATCGGCACCAGCGGCTTCGAGAACTCGCTGTCGCCGGGCATCGAGCAGCTCGGTCGCTGGGGATCAGCTGCCGCCAATGCCGAAGGGTCATTCAACCTTGCCGGCGTCGCCGATCCGGCGATAGATGCCGCACTAGAGGCGATGCTCGACGCCCGCAGCCGCGAAGATTATGTTGCCGCCGTCCGCGTCCTCGACAGGTTGTTGATCTCCGGCAACTACATGGTTCCGATGCAGCACAACACGCAGCAATGGCTCGCCTACTGGAGCTATCTGGAACATCCGCAAAAGACGCCCATATCAGGTTATCGGCTGCCGACATGGTGGCGCAAGCCGAAATGACCTCTTCGGAACAGGAGATCAAGATGAGCGACGAGAAGTCGATTACCGTCGATGTGGTCTCCGACGTCGTCTGCCCCTGGTGCTTCATCGGCCAGAAGCGGCTCGACAAGACGATCGCCGCGGCAACCGATGTCGAGGTGCACATTCGCTGGCGGCCGTTCCAGCTCGATCCGACCATCCCGCCCGAAGGCAAAGATCGCCGCGAATACCTGGTGGCCAAATTCGGCAGTGACGAACGCATTCGCGAGATCCACGCCCGCATCGAGCCACTGGGAGAGGCCGAAGGGATCAACTTTGCCTTCGCCGCCATCAAGGTCGCGCCCAACACGCTTGACGCGCACCGCGTCATCCGCTGGGCTGGTGCCGCCGGCGAGGTCGTGCAGAACCGGCTGGTGCGACGTCTGTTCCAGTTGAATTTCGAGGAAGGCGCCAATCTCGGCGATCATGTGGTGCTGATCAACGCCGCCCGCGAGGCCGGCATGGATGCATCCGTGGTCGAGACGCTTTTGCCGACGGACGCCGATGTCGAGGCGGTGCGCACAGAAATCGCCACTGCTTCGCGCATGGGGATCACGGGCGTGCCGTGCTTCCTGCTTGAGGGCAGGTATGCGGTGATGGGCACACAAGACGCCGACACGCTCAGCGACGCCATTCGCCAGGTTGCGGCGGCCAAGGCGCGGGGCGAGTTGGAGAAAGCGAACTGAATAGGCGCTACTCCACCGTTACCTTGGCGCGGCCGACGAATAATCAGTGCCCGTTGCTGCTGGTGCGGGTCAATCCCTTGGTTGACGACTTCCCCTTGCTTGGCGGCTTGCGGCTTGCAAGAAAGCGACCCCTTGCTGCAGCTGTTCCCATAGGCAAGCTTGGCGGCATCGATGCATTGCGCTGCAGACAACGCGATTCCGGTTACTTTCCGGGCGCCGCCAGGTCCGACATGGCCAACAAAGACGTGTCGAAGACGGCACGTTCTTGCGCGCATCCGTCTTCCGCAGCATAAAGTCGGCTGATCGACCACGCTCTTGCCTTCACAAAACTGTGGAAAGAGCTTCCCTAAGGGAAGATGCCGGCCTTCGCATGCGTGGATCAGCAACCCATTGAATTTACGCAAACAATATTCCTTTGGGAACGACAGGCCATGACATTGCAGTCCTGAATTCTGTTGCTTAATGGCAACGGCGAGCGGATCAATTCTCCGCAGGCAGAGAAAAGATAATGGAAAATGATCAATTGGTGTTACTCTCTGTAACAATAACTAAAAGAGGTTTGGGCGGGATAGTGATTCGGGTCGGTAGACCAGAGCGACATTCAATATCGGAAAAATGGCTCCGCGGTGCCGCAAGGCCGCCGCTCCTGACACCGGTTTCCTCGATGCGCAGCTTCTGGGGACTGATGCGGGCCTACTGGTTTTCAGAACGCTGGGTGGAGGCCTGGACGCTGACCCTGGTGATTGCCCTGGTCACCGCGCTGTCCAGCAAAGCCGACGTCTGGTTTACAGTGGCTGCAGCAGAGCTGGCGACGTCGATCGCCTTTTTCCACAATGCCGCGAATACCACGCCAATCAAGACAGTGCTGACCAACGCCGGTTTGCTCGTGTTGCTGGTCGTGCTCAAGGACTTGGTTATTGCCGGCGTTCGCAACCTTGTTTCTAAAACATTGCATCGCAAATGGCGTGGCTGGTTGGACGGCCGCTTCAATGAGTCCCTGCTCGACACCAATCATACGCATTTCCATGCCCAGCATGGGTCTTCCGGGAACGCAGCTCCCGATAACATTGACCAGCGCGTGCAGGAATCCATTAAGGCCATGACCGGCGGAGCCATCGGGCTTGCTATGGGTGTGCTCGGCGTCTTCACTTCGCTCTACTTTGTCGGCGGAGAATTGCTGAGAAACTCCGTGGAGGTGAAAGGGCTGGAGTTTCTCGGTAGCTACGGCAGCGCCATCCTTGCTCTCTTGGCAATCGCTATCTACGTGCCGTTCAACACCTGGATCGCGGTGAAACTCGGCCGAATGCTGGAGTGGCTCAACGTCAGAATGCAGCAGGCTGAAGGCAACTACCGCGGCGAGTTGATCACGTTCCTGCGCCGCAGTTTTCACGTGGCCGCATCGCAAGGCGAGAATGTACAGAAGACTGTGCACAGCCAGCGCTATGCCGACATTGACCGTACCTGGGCAAGATTGAACGTCGTCAACACCGGCTACGCTTCTTTCGAGCTGATCTACAATTTCATCGGCGCCAAGATTGTCGCTTACGGCCCTGGACTAGTGCCCTTCATTTACAACGGCCTCGACCTCAAGGGTTATTTAACAGCTTCCGAACAGGTCAATGCGCTGATTAGCAAGTGTTCATGGTTCATTCATGTGATGCCGGAGATCGCCACCTTGCGCGCCAACAGCCAGCGCGTCATCGAACTTGCGCAGGCAATCGAGAACGTCCAGCACCCGCAAGAATTCTACAGCCTGACCGGCCGCTCCGAGTTCCGCTACGACCGCCAGAACCCGGTGTTCGGCCTGACGATCCAGAAGCTGGAACTGGCGCATGGAGGCGAGGACGCAACGCCATTCCTGAGTGCTGCGAATTTGCGCTTCCGGCGTGGCGAGTGGACGTTCCTGAAGGGCGAATCGGGCTGCGGCAAAACCTCGCTGATCAAGGCGATCAACGGTCTGTGGCCCTATGGCCGCGGTACCATCGTCTTCCCGGAAGGGGTTGAAAGTTTTTATGCCGCCCAGGAGGTCAAGCTGCAGCAGGTCTCGCTGAAGCAACTGGTCTGCCTGCCCGCCTCAGAGCACGACCACACCGACGCGCAGGTTGCATCGGCTCTGCACAGAGCGGGCCTTGGCGATTTCATCGGACACATGGCCGATGAAAGCCGCGAGGGAATGAGCTGGGACCAGGTGCTTTCGGGCGGCCAGAAACAGAAGCTGGTTGTCGCTCGCATCGTGCTGCAGCAGCCGGGGCTGCTGTTTCTCGATGAAGCGACCGGCGCGCTCGACCCCGAAGCGAAGATCGCCTTCCATCAAGCGATCAAGGACAATTGTCCAGACGTCACGGTGATCTCGATCATGCACGAGGCCGTGCCGCCAAGGTCGCTTTCAGGCGCCGAATTCTATCACAGCATCGTTGCCATCGCCGATGGCGTCGCGACCAAAAAGCCGCTGGCGCCGAGCTTGCCGGTCGAGCTCACCACCATCCTCGAGCACCCAAGGCCGGTCGAGGAAAGATGGCTGCGCTTCCCTCGCCGCATGAGGCAGAAATAGCCGCGAAACAACATCGCTGCCCAGTGTCGCCGGTGATCCTGCCTGCCCGCTGAAGCCGGCAGTGTCGGGGCGATCACCGGCTCGCCCCCGGTTAGCAGTGTTTCGAGGAGCTTAAGGACATCGGCGGCTGTTCCGTCCGGGCGAAAGCAAACGTCAGACGCGCTCGCCGTCCTTCACCCGGTAGGTCGGCTTGTACATGGTGACGAGTTCTTCCGCCGCGGTCGGATGCACGGCCATCGTGCGATCGAAATCATCCTTGGTCAGCCCCGCCTTCAGCGGAATGCCGAGAAGCTGCGCCATCTCGCCGGCATCCGGCCCGAGGATATGGACACCGAGCACTCTTTTCGAGGTGCCGTCGACCACCAGCTTAATCAGCATCTTTTCGTCGCGGCCGGACAGTGTGTGCCGCATCGGCCGGAAGGTGGCGCGGTAGATCTCAACGTCGGAAAAACGCTTTATCGCCTCATCTTCCGACAGGCCGACTGTGCCGATCTCGGGCTGCGAAAACACTGCGGTGGCGATCGTATCATGGTCGGGCGCGGTCGGGTTGCCCTTGAAGGCGGTCTCGACGAAACACATCGCCTCGTGGATCGCCACCGGCGTCAATTGCACGCGGTTGGTCACGTCGCCGATCGCCCAGATGTTGTCGATGTTGGTGCGCGAATATTGGTCGACATTGATAGCGCCGGTCTTGGTCATCTCGATGCCGACGCCCTCAAGACCCATGTTTTCGGTGTTGGGGAGACGCCCGATGGCGAGCATGACCTGATCGACAGTCAGTATCTTGTCGCCAGTGACGACAGCGTCGAGGCGCCCGTCTGGGCGCTTCCTGACCCATTCGGATACGGCATGGCAGAGGATTTTTATCCCCTTCTTTTCCATCGTTTCGTGCAGCATACGCCGGAGATCCATGTCGAAGCGCGAGAGAATCTCCTTGCCGCGATAGACCAGCGTTGTGTCGACGCCGAGGCCGTGAAAGATGTTGGCGAATTCGACGGCAATATAGCCGCCGCCCTCGATCATGATCGCCTTCGGTAATTCCTTGAGGTCCAAGGCCTCATTGGAAAAGATGCAGTGCTCGTGGCCGGGCAGAGCCGGGTGCGGCGCTGGGCGGCCGCCGGTGGCGATGAGAATCTGGTCGGCGGTGACGGTGCGGTCGTTGCCGAGAAGATGCACCACATGCGGATCGACCAGCATGGCGCGCGACTGGAACGTCTCGCCGCCGACGCCTTGGACATTCTTCCTGTAGATGGCTTCCAGCCGGCTGATCTCGCGATCCTTGTTGGCAACCAATGTCTGCCAGTCGAAGCTCGCCTGCGGCACGGTCCAGCCATAACCTGCGGCGTCGGCAAAATGTTCGGGAAATTGCGACGCATAGACATAGAGCTTCTTCGGCACGCAGCCGCGAATGACGCAGGTGCCGCCATAGCGGTATTCCTCGGCAATGCCGACGCGCTTGCCGAGTGCCGCCGCCATGCGCGCCGCCCTCACCCCGCCGGAGCCGCCGCCGATGACGAAAAGATCGTAGTCATAGACGGCCATGATGCGGCTCCTTGCCCTTCAAATGTCTGAGACAGGTAGGCTGCAAACCGCCAAAAGAAAAGCCCGGACCATCACGCCGCGCACGCTGTCGGACGCGCAATGGAGGCCGGGCTTTCCGGTCCGCAGCGATAACGCCGCCGGACAATATTCTCAGTTCTTCGGTGCTTCCGGTTCCGTACCAGCCGCAGGAGCCGCGGCATTCGCCGGTGCCGCCGGCGCTGTAGCCTTCGCTGCCGCGGCCAGCGTTTCGCCGACCTGTTGTGCGAGATCGCGAGCGACGCCGTTCTGCCAGATGTCGGCGGCCTTGAGCAGGTCACGCGTCACGGCCGGGCCGCTGTCGAGCAGCTTCTTGCCGGAATCGGAACTGTAGAAAGCGGCGATTTCGGTAAGCTCTTTTTCGGAAAATACCTTGGCATAGGCTAAGGCCGCTTCCTTCTCGAGATCGGCGCGGCGCGAGGCCAGCGCCAGAGCCTTTTCGCTAACCGTTCTGCCGATCAGCTCCTGCATGTCCGGGTTCTTTTGGATAAGCTGCTGCTGAAGCGCGGCGGCGGCCTGCGGCAGGATGTTGTCGAACGGGTCCGTTGCGTGGATCGCCGCGACCGCAGCGCGGGCCGCCTTCAGATGCCCGTCGGTGACGTCCTGCGAGAACGCCGGCGATGAAAACGCAAAGACGGCTGAAGCTGCCAGAACGGCAGAAAAACGGCGAACCCGGTTATGCAACGTCATGATCGGTAGAACTCCCTGGTTTTCGGGCGGCATGGACGGTTTGGACGCCGTCGCCGGCTATGATGGCCGCTGATGCCAGCCCGATGAAAAGACCATGCTCGACCACGCCCGGAATGGCATGGAGAGCATTCGAAAGCGCTCTTGTATCCGGAATGCGGCCAAAAGATGCATCGAGGATAAAATGGCCGCCGTCTGTAACAAAAGGCTGGCCCCCCGTCATCCTCAATGTGACGGGACCGGAAAGACCGAGCTTTCCGGCCGCCGCGGCGACGGCGATTTCCGTGGCACGCAGACCGAACGGGTTGACCTCGATGGGCAGTGGAAAACGGCCGAGCGTCTCGACCATCTTCGAACGGTCGGCAATGACGATCATGCGGGCGGAAGCCGCCGCCACGATCTTTTCGCGCAGCAGCGCGCCGCCGCCGCCCTTGATCAATGTCAGCGCCGGATCGATCTCGTCGGCGCCGTCGACGGTAAGGTCGAGTTCCGGCGTTTCCTCCAGCGTCGACAGCGGCACGCCAAGCTCGCCGCAAAGGATGGCGGTGCGCTCCGAGGTCGGCACGCCGATAATGGTGAGGCCGTTGGCGACCTTCTCGGCAAGCAGCCGAACGAACTCCTCGGCCGTCGAGCCGGTGCCGATGCCGAGCCGCATGCCATCAGTCACATGGGCAAGTGCCGCCCGTGCGGCTTCGACCTTCAGTTGCCTCGCATCCATGCCTGCCCCGGATTTCGCTTGTTTCGGCGCTCCTAGCATCTTTGCCCGTCCGGTCAAAGGCTTTGCCCTGTGGATTGACCAAGCACCGCTTGCCTGGATGGGCTGCAGCGGCTATCGCCTGCCGGCAGCGTAATCGTCACAGGACAGGCCATGACCCGACCGATCATCGTGTTCGACCTCGACGGGACGCTGATCGATACAGCGCCGGACCTGCTCGACAGCCTCAACCACAGCCTTGCCGCCAGCGAACTCGCAGCCGTCGATGAGGCCGGCTTCAAGCGCTTCGTCGGCCATGGTGGACGGGTGATGATCGAGCGCGCGCATGCCGCGCAGCAGAGGTCGCTGGAAAGCCAGGAGCATGATCGCTTGCTGAAACTGTTTCTCGATCATTACACCGACAACATCCCGGGTAAATCGCGCCCCTACCCCGGCGTCGTCGAGACGATCGCCCGATTCGAAGCAGCCGGTTATCTCCTGGCCGTCTGCACCAACAAATACGCAGCCAACTCGGTGGCGCTGATCGAGGCGCTCGGCCTGGCGAAGCATTTCGCGGCGATTTGCGGCCAGGACACGTTTGCGTTCCGCAAGCCCGATCCGCGCCATCTGACCCAAACAATCGTGCTGGCCGGCGGCGATCCGCACCGCGCACTGATGGTCGGTGATTCGCAGACCGACATCGATACGGCGAAAGCCGCCGGCATTCCCGTGGTCGCGGTCGATTTCGGTTATACCGACCGCCATGTGCGCGAATTCGAACCGTCGGCGGTGATCTCGCATTTCGACGCACTGACGCTTGGTCTGGCCGAACGCCTGATCGCCGCTGCGGGGCGCTGAGCGAGGCGACCGGGTCGCTCCCGGCGGGATTGCATTCGGTCTTCGTCGGAACGCCAGGGCATCGCCTTGACTTCCCCGGCCGGCCTCCCTTATATCGCGGCGCGCTTGGCCTTCGGGCAAGAGCGGGCGATTAGCTCAGCGGGAGAGCACACCCTTCACACGGGTGGGGTCGCAGGTTCAATCCCTGCATCGCCCACCAACCTCACAGCTTTCGAGGCTGCATCCGATTCCGTTCAGGGGACAACAATGCGGCGCGTCGGCACGGCGCTAGATGTCACGCCCCTTGCCCAATCCGGAACAAACCTGCATGGCCGCGAGTTTCTACTCCTCGAAGAGTGAGGGAAAGCCATGTCCAGACTTGTTTTGGCGACAGGTGTCGCAGTCCTCCTTCTCGGCGGACCGGCCTTTGCCGCAGACGGCAGCCCGTTGCCGCCGCAGAATGCCAGGAAACTGTCGGAAATAATCGCCAAGGTCGAGCAGCGCGACGACTTTCGCTACGTCGACGAGGTCGGCTGGGACAGCGGCGCCTACACCGTCACCTATTACACGACCGATAAGGCGAAGGTTGAAATCACCTACGATCCGGTGACAGCCGAGCCGAAATAGATCGCGGCCACCCTTCCTCCGGGCGATACGTGCGGCCGGAACTTCCGGCAACCAGGTTACAGCGCAGCCTGGCGACGACCCTCGGAAGCGGGCGGCGGCGTGGCTTCACCAAGAGCGGGGCCTGCACCTTTTCGGCATCCCCTTGCGCCGAAGCGGCTTTGATGGCTGACTGCGGCGTGATCATTGAGCCGCACGGGGGTGGGCATGGCGACGGCAAAGCATGTGGCGAAACGCGTTCTGATGGTGCTCGCCGGCTATTTCGTTGCGGTGCTGGTTGGACTGATTGCAGTAGTGACGATCTATGGTGCATTGAGTTCGCTGCCTGATGCACCGGCGTATTTCGATTTCATGGGGCTCTCCCCCATCGCGGCGCTGGTCGTGCCACCGCTCGGCATGTTCATCTATTTCCTGACGATCGTACTAACCGGCCTGCAGACGCTGATCTTCGCGCTGATCGCCGAATTGTTTTCGCTGCGCAGTTTTTGGCTGCATATGGCCTTCGGCGCCGCAGCAGCGGCTGCCGGCTTCGTCCTGATCTGGCCGAGCGCGCCGGAAGACCTGAGCCCCGAGCGCTGGGCCGATATCGGCATCATCGCCGCCGCCGGCCTTGTCGCCGGTTTGGTCTACTGGCTGATCGCCGGGCGCGAAGCCGGGTTCCGGCGCCCGCTCTCCCTGCGTTAGCGTCCTCAGCTCGCCGGCGAGCGCACCGCTTCCGTGCTGTCGAGTGCCTGCTGCAGCCGCGTGTCGCGGTCGTAGACGTCGCTGAAATATTCGACTTTGCCGGACATGTCCGGCCAGGCGGTGAAATAGGCGACATAGACCTGGATCGTGCGCGTGACCTTTTCGGTCGAATGGCCGTGCTTCAGCTTCTCCGCGACATAGTCGACCGAGGTGCCGAGCACGGCCGCCGCCATGCCGCGCGGATCCTGCAGACGAACGCAGCCATGGCTGAGCGCGCGCATATCACGCTGGAAAAACGACTTTTGCGGCGTATCGTGCATGTAGATTGCGTGCTTGTTGGGGAACAGGATCTTCAGTTCGCCCAGCGCATTGGCCTCGCTCGGCAGCTGGCGCACGCCATAAGGTATTTTCGCGCCATAGGCACCCCAGTTGACCGAGGAGGAGGGAATGCGTTTGCCGCGCGCGTTGACCACTTCGTAGCCGGCGCGGTCGAGATAGCCGGGATCCCTGCGCAGCCGGGGCAGCATCTCGTTGACGAGGATCGACTGCGGCACACCCCAATAGGGATGGAAGTCGACCTGCTCAACCTGGTCGTAGAAGAAGGAAGTCTGGTTCGTGGTCTTGCCGATGACGGCGCGGGTCTTCAGCTTCTCCTCGCCATTTTCGATATAGCTCGCCGTAAAGGCCGGCTGGTTTATGAAGACGCGCGGACTGCCGAGATCGGATGGCAACCAGCGCAATTCTTCCAGCGCGACCTGCACCTTTTGAATCTTGTCGGCCTTGGACGTCCCGACCAGCGCTGCGACGGTGCGCGGACCGATGACGCCGTCGCCCTTCATGCCAGCCTTTTTCTGCACCGCCTTGATAACCGGCACCAGTTCCGGATCATAGACCTCGCTGGTGGCGAGCCTGGCCAATGTCTCGCCATAGGCGCCGCCCATCTCGTCGTCGAGATTGCGCGCGATCTTCGCCAGAAGCTTCGGCAGTTCGGGGCTGGTCTGCCCCGGTTTCAGCAACAGCTTGGGGTCAACGACGATCTCGTCTTCGGCGCTGGCCTGAAGTGATTCCAGTTCGATGCGCAGCGCCTGATATTCGGCGTTCTGCGGATGCCGTGATTCGAGATAGGTGCGCACTTGCTGAGTGCGCGCCAGCGTTTTCAGCACGCCTTCCATGTCGAGCGGCTTGGCCGGGAAATCATAGTAGCCGGTGATGCGATTGGGATCGACGCGGCCGCTTTGCGCGTCGTGGACATAGCGCAAGACGCGCGCCGACAGTGCCATCTCAAAGCGGACGAACCCCTTCAGCCGCGCATCGGCGCCGCCGGTCGATGCGCCGGCGGCGGGCACTTCAACCGAATAGTCGGCCGGCGTGAGGCCATAGCTCGTGGCCTCGCCAAGCACCCGCACCGCATCCTGCGCGCGACCGTTTGGGCCGGTCCCGGTCACCCAGATGAAATCCGGATTGGCCGAGTAATAAGCGATCAACGCCTTGGCAATGTCAGGTTCGGCATAGAGCTCGTAGTCGCCGAGCCCGGCAATCGCTTCGCGGAAGGCGTCGCTGGTGAGCGACGGTACAAAGGCAGCGTCCTGTGGTGCCACCGGCTGTGGTGCTGCCATCAGTGTCGCAAAATCGACACGCACCAGCCGGTCGGCCTTATAAGTGTAGTAGGACGGGCTGTTGATCCTGGTGCCACCACCAGCGAATTCTTTCGGCTTCGGTCTGTGCTTCGGCGGCGGAGGGAAATCACCTTGGGGCGCGCGCCTGATGCCACCGCCGAAAAGCCTCTCGAAAAGCCCTTGCGCGTCCGCCTGCGGCACGCCGAAGGTCAGCATTACCGTTACAACCGCAAGCGGCATCACGGTTGCTTTGTTTCCGAGGAATTTCATGGATCACCCGCTCCGGCTGCAACCGGCTCCCGTTCCGCATCGCTTGACGGTCTCGCCCACCGCACGGCGGGATGTAAGACGCGACCACATCGATTCATACCGATTTCGTTAAGCTTCCATAAATTTCGGCTCTCCTGTTGCAGAACAGTTTCACAAACCGTGACAACTAAAGCGAATTGGGTCCGCTCCGGTTCCAGGGAAATAGTGCACGGGTCAGGCGTGGGCGCCGCTGTCGATAGTCAGTGCGGCGCCTGTCACGAAGCGCCCTTCGGGACCTGCCAGCCAGGCGACCATGCCGGCGATTTCTTCAGCCTTGCCGAAGCGGGGCGTCGCCATCTTCTGTCGCTGGTGCTCGGCGCGCGGGCCACTGGCTGGGTTCATATCGGTATCGGTCGAGCCAGGATGAACGACGTTGGCGGTGATGCCGCGCGAACCGAGGTCGCGCGCCAATGCCTTGGTCAAGCCGACCAACGCCGCCTTGCTGGCCGAGTAGGCGCTGAGGCTGGTGTCGGTGACACGCTCCGCCAGATTGCTGCCGATCGAGATGATCCTGCCACCCTCGCCCATGTGCACGGCTGCCGCCTTCGAGGCCACGAACGGGGCTCTGACATTGACCTCCATAGTTTCATCAAAGTCGGCGAGCGCCAACGTGTCGATCGGCGCGACGCGCCAGATACCGGCGCTGTTGACGAGGATGTCGAGCCGCCCGAAAACTCTCACTGCCTCGCTGACCGCCTCTCGGATTGCGGCGGCGTCGCGATTGTCGGCCTTGAGGGCAATGGCGCGACCGCCGGCTGCCTGAATATCCTCGACGACAGCACGGGCCTGCTCCTGACCGGTCACGTAAGTGAGTGCGACGCTGGCGCCGTCGGCCGCGAGCCTTCGCGCAATCGCTGCGCCGATGCCGCGGCTGCCGCCGGTGACGAGCGCGACCTTGCCGTTCAAGTGTTGCGATGACATTTGTTTCTCCTTTTTTTGTAATGATCGATACATAAATGTCTGCCAGCCTTGCCGAGCGCGTCAACAGATTTATGTATCAATCAACACAGAAAGGATGCCATGCCCGAACGAGGCCGCCCCCGCACCTTCGATCGAACCGCTGCCTTGCGGCGTGCAATGGAGGTGTTTTGGGCAAAGGGTTACGAGGGCGCATCGATGAGCGAGCTGACCGCCGCGATGGGCATCAACTCGCCCAGCCTCTACGCCGCCTTCGGCAGCAAGGAAGCGCTCTTCCTCGAAGCGGTCGAGCTCTACACGCAGGTCGAAGGCACCGATATCTGGTCCGCACTGGAAAAAGCGCCGACAGCGCGCGAGGCGGTCGAGCGCTTCCTGCGCCAGACGGCCAAGGCCTATTCGCAGACCGATCGTCCGCAAGGCTGCCTGATCGCACTTGGCGCTCTGCACCAGGATTCAAGCCGCGGCGCCATTTGCCATGACCTGCGCCGCCGTCGCGCTGAAAGCCGCGCAGCTTTGCTGAGTCGGCTGGAACGTGGCGTGGCGGAAGGCGAATTGCCGGAAAATTTCGACTGCCGCACTGCCGCGACCTTCTATGCGACGGTGCAGCACGGCATGTCGATCCAGGCGCGCGACGGCGCATCGCGCGCCGCCCTTCTTGCGACGGTGACCGGGGCTATGGCGGCGTGGAAGGTCCTGGCTGGCACCGACACGGTGTGACAAACGATGGCGGCCGAACTCGTGTTCGGACAGGACGAAACAAGATGTTCAGGTCAATGCAGCAGCGACGGTTCCCGGTGTTCGGCAACGAAACCGATCGCACGCTCGACCACGCCCCTATCGGCGAGAATGCGGCGATGGCCGAGCCCATCGGCCCAGTAAAGCCGCACATGGTCGCCGGCGCCAGCATAGAGCCTTGCATGGTCGGCGGACACTTCGCGGTCGTCCGGCGCATGGATGACCAGCGTTGGCACCGGCGTGCTGGCAAGCTGGCGGTCGCCGACGAATTCGTGCAGCGGCCGGCCAGCGATACGTTCGACCCGGTCGGCCATGGCGGCCTGCGAGCGTCGGCCGACACTGAGCATGCGGCTGAAATCATCGAAGATCGCCGGCAGGGAACTCGGCGCCGCGATCAACACCAGCCGCTCGGCCGCCAGCGGCGGAATGTTCTTGACCGAACCGACGACGGCATTGGCGGCGACGGCACCGCCGAAGGAATGGCCGACGACCGCCACGAACGGGCCAAACCATTCGCCGGTGAGGCGTGCAGCTTCGACAGCGCTGACCAATGTGAGCCGGCGGCCCTGCGATTGGCCATGGCCCGGCAAGTCGAGCGAGACAACCTTGTAACCGGCGTCGCGATACCCTTCGATCAGCGTGCGCATATATTCGGTGCGCGAACGCCAGCCATGGATGACGAGCACCGTGCCGGCGGCCCGCCTGCCCGGCTCGGGCCTGAACTCATGCACCATGACGCACCCGTTTTTGGCCTTCAGCCGATGATGGCGCGCCTCGGCCATGAAGCCGGCGGCACGGTCGACGGCGCGCCGCTCGCCGTCGCTGAGAACCTTGGCGTTCGGCGTGCGGCAGAACAGTTCGAATGCCGCGCGCCCGGTGAGGCGGGGAGCCACGTGTTCGGCAGCGGCAAACACGCCCCGGATGACCTTCAACCCAAATGATGCCATAGTGGCGATCCATCCATTCGTTCAAGCATGAACATAATAGTTCAAACATGAACATTAAACAAGAGCTGCCCTGGGACAACCCGCGTTTTCGCAACTGGGTCGCGGTGGCGCGCGCTTGCCATGTGCTGGAGCGCACGCTGGCGGCGAAGCTCGCGCCGCTGGACCTGAAGCCGGCGCAGCTCGACGTGCTGATGAACCTTTACCGCCATCCCGGCATGTCGCAGCACGATCTCGCCCGCCGGCTGCTGGTCGGCCGCTCCAACATCACCATGCTGCTGCCGCAACTCGAGACACGCGGCCTGCTGCGCCGCGAAGGCGATCAGAAAGACAAGCGGGTGCTGCGGCTGACCTTGACCGAAGCCGGCACGGAACTGCTGATGCAGGCGCTGAAGGTCCATATGGCGCTGATCGAGAAAGCGATGAGCCAGTCGACGCCGGAGCAATGCGACATGATCGGCGAGCAGATGCGCAAGATTGCCGACGTCCTCAAGGAAGCGTGACTGGAGCATCGGGCCCAAAAGTGGAAACCGGTTTTGGGAAAATCCGATGCTCAAACAAAAGGATGGAGCTCGCGGAACGATCCGCTCACCACATAGACTTTTTCGCGCGCTCCGGCCATTCCTTGTCGTAAGCCTCGCCGTCGATGCCTTTCCGGCTGGTGATTTCCAGGATCTTTCCGGGTGTCGGCAGTGATTTTGGGTCGACATGCCTCGCCGGGTTCCACAGTTCCGACCGGACAATGGCGCGAGCGCACTGGAAATAGACCGAATCGACCTTGATGACCGTGACCGAGCGCGCCGGCTTGCCGTCGACGCTGAACGAGGCACAGAGCGCGGCATCCGTGGTGATGTGGGCGCGGCCGTTGACGCGCAGCGTCGTGCCGGAGCCTGGGACCAGGAACAACAGGCCGACGCGCGGATCGCGAATGATGTTTTTTAGCGAATCGGCACGGTTGTTGCCGCGCCGGTCCGGCATCATCAGGGTTTTCGGATCATAGATGCGAACGAAGCCGGCGAGATCGCCGCGCGGCGAGCAATCCAGCCCTTCCGGCCCGCTGGTCGCGAGCGCGGCAAAAGGCGAGGCCTCGATGAAGGCGGCGTACTCGGGAATCACATGGTCGAGTTCCTTGACCAGCGAGGTCTCGCCGGGCAGGCCATACAGCGCTTCGAGCTGTTCGACCGTGGTTATGATGGACATTCTTGCCTCCGGATAGTCCAGCCGCCGTTACTCCCGATCCATGATGTTCTGACGACAGGATGGCCGCCAGCTAACGATCGCGGCTGAGGCCCTTTTCCGCCAGCTCGGCTAAGTAGGCATTCCAGCGGGCCTCCTGCTCATGACCCAGCGTATGCAGGTAATTCCAGGTGAAGATGCCGGTATCGTGGAAATCGTCGAAGGTGATGCGGACGGCATAGTTGCCGACTGGTTCGATCTTCAGGATCGCAACGTTGCGCTTGCCGGGAACGGTCACACGCTGTTCGGGCGAATGGCCCTGCACTTCGGCCGATGGCGAGGCAACGCGCAGAAACTCCGCCGGCAACTCGAACGGCTGATGGTCAGGGAACGTCACGGTAAGCAGCCTGCGGTCCTTCGAGACCCTCAGTTCCTTCGGCGCCGTCATGGTGATAGGTCCCGCATCATCTGTCCTTTCCCTACGCCGCTTCGCGCAGCGGGAAAAGGCCGCTTCGAAACTTCCGACACAATCTGTCGGTGGCGCGATGTGACCTAGGATCGAAACTTCTTATCTTGAATGGCAGGTTGGATCGTATCACATAGCCATATATAACGATGCCGTTCGCAGCCACGGGAAATGCACTAGCATGGACATGATCGATCCTTTTGGTCGCACGATCAGCTATCTCAGGGTGTCGGTCACCGATCGCTGCGACTTCCGCTGCACCTATTGCATGGCCGAAGACATGGCGTTCCTTCCAAAGAAGGATCTGCTGTCGCTGGAAGAGCTCGACCGGCTGTGCACGGTTTTCATCGAAAAGGGTGTCAGGAAACTGCGTCTTACCGGCGGCGAGCCGCTGGTGCGCAAGAACATCATGCATCTAGTGCGTCAGATTTCGCGTCATCTCGAAAGCGGCGCTCTGGAAGAACTGACGCTGACCACCAACGGCTCGCAGCTTTCGCGCTTTGCCGCTGAACTCGCCGATTGCGGGGTCAAGCGGATCAACGTCTCACTGGACACCCTGGACCCGGAAAAATTCCGCCAGATTACCCGCTGGGGCAATCTCGACAAGGTCATGGAGGGCATCGACGCTGCGCAGGCAGCGGGGCTGAAGGTAAAGCTCAATGCGGTGGCGCTGAAGGATTTCAACGACGCCGAGCTGCCGGAGATGCTGCACTGGGCGCATGGCCGCGGCATGGAGTTGACGGTCATCGAAACCATGCCAATGGGCGAGATCGACGCCGACCGTACCGACCAGTATCTGCCGCTGTCGCTGCTGCGTGCAGCGCTGGAGCGGCAGTTCACGCTGTCCGACATCCCCTACAAGACCGGTGGTCCGGCCCGCTACGTCCATGTCGCCGAGACCGGTGGCAGGCTCGGCTTCATCACGCCGATGACGCATAATTTCTGCGAAAGCTGCAACCGCGTCCGGCTGACCTGCACCGGCACGCTCTATATGTGCCTCGGCCAGGAGGACGCCGCCGATCTGCGTGCACCGTTGCGTGCATCCGAAGGCAATGAACTGGTCGCCGACGCCATCGATGAAGCCATTGGCCGCAAGCCGAAGGGCCATGATTTCATCATCGACCGCCGGACCAATCGCCCGTCGGTGTCGCGGCACATGAGCGTCACCGGCGGCTGATCTTCTCGATCACACCCAGAAAAAGACTGGTCCGCAACCGGTTGCCGATTTACTGGCGAAACGTTCCAGCCTAGCCTCCTGCTCGGGAGCGGATCCTCGCTCGGTGGGGGAGTACAACATGCGCAAATTCAGTCTTTCTCTTGCATTGCTTGGGCTCGCGGCCGTGCCCGCGGCCGCCCAGTCGATCGGCGGTCGCCGGCACCAATTTTGACGGATCGTCCTATGGCGGCGAGGCAACCATCACGCTGACCAGCGAGACGACCTGCGCAATCCACTGGGAGACAGGCGGCTCGTCCTCGGACGGCATCTGCATGCGAAACGACGATGCCTTCTCGGCAGGCTATGTCATGGGCAAGGCGGTCGGCCTTGTCGTCTATAAGGTACAGGAGGACGGCTCGCTGCACGGCCTGTGGACGATTGCCGGCAAGGAAGGCAATGGCACCGAAAAGCTGACGCCAAACTAAGTTCTGCTGTCCTGGAACATCAGACATCGCTGGGCCACGCGAAAGGCTGTGGCCCAGCCCTTTGACGTTGCTGTCTTATGACCGGCTGCTACAGGCTTGATGCAAAAGCGCAACCGGTAACGCCTTTGCTTCTTTCCCCAAATCTTCGCGGCGCGCTGTTCATGGTGGTGGCCATGATTGGTTTCACCCTCAACGACGCGATCACCAAAGTCTCGTCGGAATCCATGAACATGGCGCAGGTCATGCTGATCCGCGGCGCCTTCGCTTCGCTTTTCGTAGGCCTGCTTGCCTGGCAACGCGGTGCGCTTGCCCTGCCCGGCTCGATGCTGCAGCCGATGGTTGCGGTGCGCGTCGCCGGCGAAGCCGGCGCTACTGTGTCGTTCCTGGTTGCTTTGGCGCATCTGCCGATCGCCAACGTCTCGGCCGTGCTGCAGGCGCTGCCGCTGGCGGTGACGATGGGCGCAGCACTTGTGTTCAACGAAGGCGTCGGCTGGCGGCGCTGGCTGGCCATCGCCATCGGCTTTGCCGGGGTGCTGATTATCGTGCGGCCCGGCTTCGAGGGATTCAGTGTCTATTCGCTGCTGGCGCTGGCCTGTGTCGCCTGTTGTGCGGTGCGTGACCTCGCCACCAAGCGGATACCGCAAGCCATTCCGACATTGCTGGTGTCGACTGCCACGGCACTCGCCATGACCGTGCTCGGCGCGGCGCTGCTTTTGCCAATGGGCGGGTGGACACCGATGACGGGAGAAAGCACGGCGTCGCTGGCATTGGCGGCAGTGCTCGTGGTCATCGGTTACCAGTTCATCATCATGGCGATGCGGGTGGGCGACATCTCGTTCATCGCGCCGTTCCGCTACACAGCCCTGCTCTGGTCGATCCTGCTTGGCCTGTTCATTTTCGGCGACGTCCCCGACCTGCCCATGATCCTCGGCGCCGGCGTCATTGTCGGCTCCGGCCTCTACGCACTTTACCGCGAACGGATCGTCGGCCGGCAAAAGACAGCCGCCGAAAGCGCTGGACCGGACATGGCGCCGGACGGCATATAGACTTGCCGTTCGCGACGAGTGACCGCATGGACGATAGACGATGACTAAAGACATTGCCGGCATCATTCTGGCCGGTGGCCAGTCGCGGCGAATGGGCGGCGGCGACAAGGGCCTGCTTGCGCTCGGCGGCCGCAGCCTGCTGGACCATGTCGTTGCTCGCTTTGCTCCGCAGGTCGGTCCGCTGGTGCTCAGCGCCAATCGCGACCCGGCACGGTTTGCCGGGGTTGGGCTTCCAGTGGTTGCCGACACGGTAAAAGGTTTTGCCGGACCGCTCGCCGGGATACTGACCGGCCTCGAATGGGCTGCCGCGAACACGGCCTGTGAGGCAGTTGTCACGGCTGAGGGCGATACACCGTTCCTGCCCGAAAATCTGGTCGAGCGGCTGGCCGCGGCAGTCGACGAACGTCCCGGCGCGATCGCCGTCGCCTGTTCCGGCGGCAAACGGCATCCGACATTCGCGCTCTGGCCGCTGGCGCTCCACGACGCCTTGAGGCGTTTTCCGGTCGATGAAGATGTCAGGCGGGTTTCCGCTTCCATCGACCGGCATGACTTTGTCGATGTGGAATTCTCGATGCTGATCTCGGGAGGCCATCTGCACGACCCTTTCTTCAACATCAACACGTCAGACGACCTTGCCCGGGCCGAACGTCTGTTGCAGAGCATGAAGGCATGATGAGACGCGTCTTCGGTATCACCGGCTGGAAGAATTCCGGCAAGACGACACTGACCGAAAAGCTGGTCGCCGAACTCGTTCGGCGTGGCTGGAAAGTCTCGACGGTGAAACACGCCCATCATGATTTCGACATCGATAAACCGGGGGCGGACAGTTTTCGCCACCGGCAGGCCGGAGCCACTGAAGTCGCCATCGTGTCTGACAGGCGCTGGGCGCTGATGCACGAATTGCGCAGCGAGGACGAGCCGACGCTTGAGGCGATCCTGTCGCGGCTCGGCACCTCCGACATCGTTCTGGTCGAGGGCTACAAGCGCGAGGCGCACAGCAAGATCGAAACGCGGCGGCTGGAGACTAAGGACCGGGCACCGCTTTCGGCACATGATCCGCATATCATCGCCATCGCCGCCGACTTCGCCATAGCGGACGAAAGCGTGCCTGTCTTCGATCTCGACGACACGAAATCGATGGCCGACTTCATCGAGCGCGCGACAGGTTTGACGCGCTGAGGGTCTGCCGAAGGAGCATTCGGCCGCCCCCTATTTCCTCGTTGGTATCCCTGCCCCAACGTCAGCATTGTCTGGGAATGCGAAACCCCGCAAGCAACGGTTTTCAGTTGCTTTTTCTTGGGAAAGAATGGGAGTATCGCGTCAGCGGGCGGTCAAAAGAACCGCCCACAGAGCCGTTTGGAACGACGGCCGGGAACATACAGAGAGGACCATCATGCGTACTGCACTGCGAATAGCGCTCGCCGCATCGGCCGCGCTGCTGACATTGGGCGTTGCCCAGGCTCAGGAGAAAACTTTGAGGATCGGCACCGAGGGCGCCTATCCGCCGTTCAACAACCTGACCGCTGATGGCCAGCTCGTGGGCTTCGATATCGATATCGCCAAGGCACTTTGCGACGAGATGAAGGTGAAGTGCACTTTCGTCGCGCAGGACTGGGACGGCATCATCCCGGCGCTTCAGGCCGGCAAGTTCGACGCCATCGTCGCCTCGATGTCGATCACGCCGGAGCGTGCCGAGAAGGTCGACTTCACCAACAAATACTACAACACGCCGCCGGCGATCGCCGCGCCCAAGGACAGCGACATCAAGGGCGTGACTAAGGAGGACCTGGCCGGCAAGACGATCGGCGTGCAGGCGTCCACCACCCACTTCAATTATTCAACCAAGGTTTATACCGATAGTACAATCAAGCCGTACCCGACCGCGCAGGAATACCAGCTCGATCTCGCTAATGGCCGCGTTGATGCGGTCAACGACGATATCACTGTTCTCGAAGGCTGGCTTGCCACGCCGGACGGCGCCTGCTGCAAGCTGATCGGTGCGATCACGCCCGATATCGAGATCCATGGTCCGGGCGCCGGCATCGCGGTACGCAAGGGCGATACCGAGTTGGTCAATCAGTTCAATAATGCGATCGACGCCATCCGCGCCAACGGAAAGTACAAGGAAATCAACGACAAGTACTTCAAGTACGATGTCTACGGCGGCGAGTCCTAATCCTTCCGGATTGACAGCGAACGGCGGGACATTCCCGCCGTTCGCACAAGGAGCGGCGCAGGAGGAGTGACGCCGCGCTGCTCTCAAGGAACCCATAGAGGAGAACAGGCAGGCGGATGCAAAGCGTTTGGACGCTGCTCAGTTGGGGACCCGAGGGCTGGCTCGACGACATTGCCTACGGCGTTTTCATCACCGTCTCGCTTGCTGCCGCGACCCTGCCTGTCGGTCTGATGATCGGCTTTCTGGTCGCATTGGCCAAGCAATCCAATGAGCCGTCGCTGCGGCTGGCCGGCAATATCTACACCACGATCTTTCGTGGATTGCCCGAGCTGCTGACCTTGTTCATGATCTTTTACGGCGCGCAAATCGGCATCCAGCAGTTGATGCGCCTGTATAACCCGACCGCTGCGGTCGAAGTGAACGCATTTGTTTCCGGCATGATCGCGCTCGGCGTCGTCTTCTCATCCTACGCCAGCGAGGTCTTCCTCTCCGCGTTCCGCGCCATCCCGAAGGGACAGTATGAGGGCGGCTATTCGGTTGGCCTGTCGGGCTGGCAGACGATGCGACTGGTGGTGCTGCCGCAGCTTATTCGTATTTCCCTGCCGGGCCTTGCCAATCTGTGGCTCATCCTGCTCAAGGATACAGCGCTGGTTTCCGCCATCGGTCTTGCCGACATATTGCGGCAAGCCGGCGTCGCCGCTCGCGTCACCAAGCAGGCATTCCTTTTTTTTGGAGTCGCTGCTCTTATCTATTTGCTCCTCGCCATCATCTCGTCCTTCGGCATCAATGCCATTGAACGCAGGGTTGGTCGACAACAGGTGCAGCGATGAGCGCGGCAGCAGCCGACGTGGCGACCAAGGTCGAAAAACCGCCAGCAATACCGCGCGGCTGGTCCCGGCAACGTGTATTGGGATATGCGTTGGTCGGTCTCTGGATCGTGCTCGGCATCGGCATGATTGTATACTTGGTCGAGGCTTGGAATTCCGAACTCTTCCAAAAATACGCCCCGGGTTACATCTCTGGCCTGGGCGTGACTCTCACGCTTGTCGCTGTGTCGATCGTGTTGGGCGCCGTCCTTTCAGTTCCTGTCGCCTACGCGCGGATGTCCAGGAACCGGATCCTGTCCAGCTTTGCCTACGCTTATGTCTACTTCTTCCGCGGCACTCCGCTTTTGACCCAAGTCTTTCTTATCTACTATGGAGTGGGTTCGTTTCGACCGGCACTTGAAGCTGTCGGTCTGTGGGGCTTCTTTCGCGAAGCCTGGTACTGCGCCATTTTCTCGTTCACCCTCAATACGGCAGCCTATCAGGCTGAGATCCTGCGCGGCGCAATCGAGAGCGTCCCCAGGGGTCAGTGGGAAGGCGCTGCCTCGCTTGGTCTGCACAAACTGCAAACACTGCGCAAGATCATCCTGCCACAGGCGCTGATCGTGGCGCTGCGTCCCTATGGCAATGAGATCATCCTGATGATCAAAGGCTCCGCCATCGTGGCCCTCATCACCGTCTATGATCTGATGGGCATTACGAAGCTCACCTATTCGCGCACTTTCGACTTCCAGTCCTATATCTGGGCGGCGATCATCTATCTGATCATTGTCGAGATACTCCGCCACGCGGTCGAGTGGGTAGAACGGCGTATTACCATCCATCTGCACCGCTGACTCCCATAGCTTTGCCTGATCCGCTAAGAAGGCCGGAAAACACGGCTTGAAGGGATTCGAAAATATGGCATCGGTGGCATTTCTCGGTCTTGGCGTCATGGGCTATCCAATCGCCGGACATCTCAGGAACAAGGGCGGCCACGACGTCACCGTCTACAACCGCACCAAGGCAAAGGCCGAGCAATGGGTTGCCCAGCATGGCGGGAGTGCCGCCAACACGCCGGCAGAAGCGGCCGACGGCAAGGACTTTGTCTTTTCCTGTGTTGGCAATGACGACGATCTCCGCGCTGTGACGATTGGAGCCGAGGGTGCATTCCAGACGATGGAGAAGGGAGCCATCTTCATCGACAACACCACGGCCTCCGCTGAAGTCGCGCGCGAACTGGCCGAGAAGGCGGTATTGGGCGGTTTCTCGTTCCTCGACGCACCAGTCTCCGGCGGTCAGGCCGGCGCCGAAAATGGCGTGCTGACCGTCATGGTCGGCGGCGAACAGAAAGCTTTCGAACAGGCGAAGCTTGTCATCGATGCCTATGCCCGTATGGTCGGGCTGATGGGCCCGGCCGGCTCGGGCCAGCTCACCAAGATGATCAACCAAATCTGTATCGCCGGTCTTCTCCAAGGGCTGGCCGAAGGCATCCATTTCGGCAAGAAGGCCGGGCTCGACATCGAGAAAGTCATCGAGGTGATCTCGAAGGGAGCGGCCGGCTCATGGCAGATGGAGAACCGCCACAAGACGATGAATGCCGGCAAATATGATTTCGGCTTCGCTGTCGACTGGATGCGCAAGGACCTCGGCATCTGCCTGGCGGAGGCCGACCGCAATGGCGCCAAGCTGCCGGTGACGGCACTTGTCGACCAATTCTACAAGGATGTGCAGGGGATGGGCGGCAAACGCTGGGACACGTCCTCTTTGCTGGCGCGATTGGAAATGTAGGTATTGTCGTGGCCGAGCTGTCACCTCAAGCCAGCGCCGAGGAAATTGTCGACCACCTGCGCTCGGTCGGCTCGGAGGAGAACCGCCTTGGCATGCTGCGCTACGGCATCAAGATCGAACGTGCGCTCGGTATCTCGCATGGCGTGCAGCGGCAGATTGCCAAGAAAATCAAGCGCAACCATGAGCGTGCCTTCGAGCTATGGCAGACAGGCATCGTGGAAGCGCAGTTCATCGCTTCCGTCACGGCCGATCCGAAGCGGTTCACTGCCGCGGATGCAAGACGATGGGCGGCGACTTTCGACTCATGGGATATCGTCGACGGCGTCTCCGATCTCTTTGTCGATACTGATTGCTGGAGGGAACTGATCGCCGAATTCGCAGTCGACGAACGGGAATTCGTTCGACGCACGGCTTTTGCCATGATGGCCTGGTCGGTGGTCCACCGGAAGAATGAACCAGAGGCGACCTTTCTCGACTTCCTGTCGATCATCGAAGTGCACGCCACCGACGGCCGCAATTTTGTGAAGAAGGCGGTGAACTGGGCGCTTCGTTCGATCGGCAAGCGATCGATGAATTTGCACGGCGCTGCCCTTGCCCTGGCACAAAAGCTGGCTGTTTCGACCGACAAGACGGCGCGCTGGATCGGCAAGGATGCTGCAAGGGAACTTTCCGATGCCAAAACGCTCGAGCGGCTCGCCAGGAAAGGCTGATTGGGGCGAAATCCACTTTACTGAGGTGACGCGATCGACGCGCGCCGATTTCGAAAATCTGTTCGAACAGGCGGGCGGCCCGAAATATTGCTGGTGCATGGCCTGGCGCAATCTCGATAACCGTGAGCACCTGGGCAACGACGAGAGGAAACGCGCCATGATGGCGCTCATCGCGGCCGGCACACCGGTCGGCATTGTCGCTCATGCGGAAGGCAAGACAATAGGCTGGTGCTCGGTGGCGCCGCGCGAGACCTACCGCAAGCTGTCGCCGCAACAGGACGACAGCCAGGCGGGCGTCTGGTCGATCGTCTGCTTCTATGTGCCGAGGGCATTGCGCAGCCGAGGGCTGGCAACCGCACTGCTCGACGCGGCCATCGATCAGGCCTTCGCCAAAGGCGCCAGGACGATCGAGGCCTATCCGGTCGACCAGGCATCGCCGAGTTACCGTTTCATGGGCTTCCGAGACATTTTCGTGGCCCGCGGATTCCACGAGATCGGCATGGCCGGCTCGCGCCGGCATGTGATGCGGCTCGAACGTTGACGCTGTCGGCGACGGCAGCTTTACTCCTGTCAAATGGAGAGCACACGATGAGCAATCGACTCAAATCGACAGTGGCGCTGGGGGCCGTGCTGATTTCCATCGCGGCGGGCAGCGCTTCCGCCGAAACCGCGCGGATATTCTGGAAGGATCTGCGTCCGGCGACCCAGCCCGCTGCCGAAAGTGTCGGTTTGCCGATGATCGCGGCAAAAATGCCTGATCATGGCGAGACGCTGTCTCTCAATCTGCGGGACAAGACCGTCCAACTGGCGGGGTACGCGCTGCCGGTCGATCGCGAGGGCGATCTCGTCTACCAGTTCCTGCTGGTACCGTGGACGGGTGCGTGCAGCCACATGCCGACGCCGCCGCCCAATCAGATCGTCCTCGTCACGCCCGCGCATCCCTACAGGATGTCGAAGGCTTACCAGCCGGTTTCCGTGACCGGTGCCCTGAAGCCGGGCATGGAGAAAAGTCAGCTCTTCATTCTCGACGGCGCCAGCGTCATCCAGTCGGGCTACGCGCTGCGCAAGGCGGAAGTGGTGGATATCGATGTGGTGCCGGACACCATCATGCAGCCGGCAAACTCGCCGTGGCATTTTCTCAACAAAAAGAATAACTAAGCAAAAAATCCTCAGGCAGCGTTGGCGCCCGATTCCTTGTCCAGCACCATGTAGTCCAGCGGCATTTCGGTCGTGTACTTGATCTGCTCCATGGCAAACGACGACGAGACATCACGAATCTCGATCTTGGCGATCAGCCGCTTGTAGAAGGCGTCGTAAGCAGCGATGTCGGGCACCACCACGCGCAAGAGATAGTCGACGTCGCCGCTCATGCGGTAGAACTCGACCACTTCCGGAAATTCCTGGATGACCTCCGAAAAGCGCCGCAGCCATTCATGGCTGTGCGAATTGGTGCGGATCGACACGAATACGGTGACGCGCACATTGACCTTTTCATGATCGAGGATGGCGACGCGCCGCTTGATGACGCCCTCCTCCTCAAGCTTCTGGATGCGACGCCAGCACGGCGTGGTCGACAGGCCGACTTTCTTGGCGACATCGGCGACCGCGAGCGTCGCGTCCTCCTGCAAGAGACGGAGGATTTTTCTATCAAGGCGGTCCATTTGGTGCTCCCACGGGGATAGACTAGGAATAGATTGGCTATAGTCCTTCTTATGATGGCCATTCACAAGAAAGAATTTCTGCCAAATGGCACAAAAGCAAGTGATTTCTTGCTCACGCCTCAGCCGAGGCGATAGCGGATTTCCGATCTCAGAAACGGCAGCAAATCCATTTCAAACCACGGATTGCGCTTCAACCAGCCGGTGTTGCGCCACGACGGATGCGGCAGCGGCAGCACTTTCGGGTTGCTGGGCGCACCCCAGATGGTGCGCCAATCCATCACCGTCTCCGTCAGCGAGGGCCGGCGCGCGGCGCCCATGTGCCAGGATTGCGCATAGCTGCCAATCGTCAGCACCAAGTCGATGCGCGGCATCAGTGCCATCAGCGGCGCACGCCAGGCCGCTGCACATTCGCGGCGCGGCGGCAGGTCGCCGCCCTTGGCATCCTGACCGGGAAAGCAAAAGCCCATCGGCACGATGGCAAATTTTGTCGTGTCGTAGAATTCTTCGTTGCTGACGCCCAGCCAGTTCCGCAACCGATCGCCGGAGGCGTCGGTGAACGGCATGCCTGACATATGCACCTTGGTGCCCGGTGCCTGGCTGGCAATCAGGATTCTGGCGCTTGACGACGGTCTGAGCACCGGGCGCGGCTCGTGCGGCAACGGGCGGCCGACCGGGTTTTCGACGCAGATACGGCAGGCGCGTACCCTCGCCGCGAAGTTTTCCAGCTCTTCGCTCAATCTCGGGAACTCATTCTCAGGCGGCGGCGCTCGGCCGGCTGGAGATCGCCTGATGCCAGCGCAGCACGTTGGCACAATCTTCCGGCACCTTGATACGCGCCGGCTTCATGAAGTCGATGGCAACCAGCCCGGTGACGTCGGCGATCGAATAAGCATCGCCGGCGACGAATTCCCGGTTCGCCAACTCGTCGTCGAGGAGTTTCAGGAATCCGACGGCTTTCGGCTTGTTGGCCTCGCCCCATTCGGGGATTTGTGGAACCTCCCATTCCTTCATCGCCGGATGGATGTGCCGGAACGCGGCAGCGGCGCAACCGAGCAAGTTGAGCTCCATGCGTCTTTGCCACATCTCGACTAGCGCCTTGCCGAGCGCGCCGCGTCCGAACAACGCTGGTTCCGGGTGCAACTCCTCGAAATAGCGGCAGATGGCGACCGATTCGGTGATGACGGTGCCGTCGTCGAGTTCGAGCACCGGCAGGCGCTGCAGCGGGTTGCGCGAACTGACTGGCTGCTTTCTGTGCTCCAGCGCGCCCATGTCGACGGGCACCAGAGGAACCTCAAGCCCCTTTTCGGCAAGGAAGACGCGAACCCGCCGTGGATTGGGCGCCCGGCCGCCGTCGAAGAGTTTCATTCCATTTCTCCTATCGGATCGGCCCAAAAACGGGATCGATTTCCGGAAAGCACGATGCGAATCTGATCAGGTCTGTTGCGACAAACTATAAGGTTGACCATCACCGGAAGCGAAAAATTTCTCGCAAGGCATCGCCAATCGAAGCCAAACGACCGTGCTTTCTTTCGACCACTTCGTGATCGCGGCTCTCGCGCCAATCGTGCGGCTCGTCGAAAGTGCCGGCCCAGATGCCGGCCTTGCCGGAGCGGGCAGCGGCTTCCTCAGTTTCGAAATCCCCATAGGCAACCGCCCAGCCGGCCTCGACCTGGGCGCGGTTGAGATCCTTGCCGCCGGCGTTGCAGTCGCCGAGCAGCCGGCGGTAGCGGTCGTGCTGCCAGCCGGTGCAGGAGACGGATTTGTCTGATATCAGGCGAACCAGCGACTGCCGCGCCAGCTTGCCGCAGGGATAGTCGGCGCCGTCCTTGCGGCAAAATTGGGAATATTCCGGCGCATCAATACCGCGCATGCGGATGCGCTCGGAACCGAGCGTGATCGTATCGCCGTCATTGACGACGGCGGCACCCTCAGTCTTGCGCGTCTCGATCCGGTCAAGGCGCGCCGCCAGAAGGATCAGCAGACCGAGGACAAGCACGGTCAGTGCGTAGTCCACCAGCCGGCGCCAAAGGCTTCGCGGCCGCGGCGGGACGTATCGCTGTCGCGGCCGCCGCGGCCACGAACGGCTCATATGGCAAACCGTTGGTTAATCATTCGAACGTAGCTTAACAATTTGAAACCGCTGCCCGCATAAATTGAAGTCTTCATGCCCTCGCAACGCTCGACCACAGCGGACAAGTTTATAGTGGACCGCCGGAAACCCCATCGCAACAGCGATGTGGCGCGGGCGGTGCGCAAGACGCGCGACCGTCTTTCGCAGCAGGTCGGAAATCCCGATTTCGACCGCGAGCTTTTGAAACTCCACGCCCGTGCCATGGTAGGAGGTGCGGTTATCGTGCCGCTTCTCGTCCTGGCGACCGCCGCGACGGGTCTGTTTGCTGGAGTGGGTAAGGAAATTGGCGTCTGGGCCCTTTTTACACTCATCTGCTACGCCATCGTCGTGTTCATGGCGAGCCGCGTCGACCGAACGGAAGCTGCCGAACTCAACCCGCTGCAAACGCACGGTGATTTCCTGATAGGCCATTTCCTTTGCGGCCTGGGCTGGGCCTGGTTCGCCTGGCTCGGTTGCGATGCTTGCCAGGTCGAGCAGTTCCAGCTGATCAAGGCGGTGGTGCTGCTGCTGGCCATGGCGGCGACCGCGATCACGGCGTCATCGCTGCGCGGTGCGTTGCTGGCGACCTTCGCCGTTCCGGTGGCGGCCTATGCCTATGCCGGCGCCAGCCAGTGGATGCCGGCAGAACTGATCATGGCCGGGTTGCTGATCGTCTCGCTGCCCTTCTTCGCCTATGTGGCGCGCCAGCTCAATCGCTCGTCCTTGATGTTGCTCTCGTTCCGCTCCGAAAAGGATGCGCTGATCGCCGAATTGGACACCGCAAAATCGATGTCGGACGAAGCGCGGCGACGGGCGGAGGACGCCAATCTGGCAAAGTCGCGGTTTTTGGCCTCGATGAGCCACGAGTTGCGGACGCCGCTCAACGCCATTCTCGGGTTCTCCGAAGTGATGGCGAACGAGGTGCTCGGCCCGATGAGCAACCCGACCTATCGCGACTATGCTCGCGACGTCCATGACTCTGGCCAGCACCTACTCGACCTGATCAACGAAATCCTCGACCTGTCGCGCATCGAAGCCGGCCGCTACCAACTCAACGAAGAGCCGATGATGCTGCTTTCCGTCGTCGAGGATTGCTGTCACATGATGGAGCTGAAGGCGCGCAACAAAGACATCCGTATCGTCCAGGATTTCGAAAGCGCCTTGCCGCGCCTGTTCGCCGACGAACGCGCGGTGCGACAAATCGCGCTCAATCTTTTGTCGAACGCCATCAAGTTCACCGGAACTGGCGGCGAGATCCGCGTGCGCGTCGGCTGGACGGCGGGCGGCGGCCAATACCTTTCCGTCAAAGACAATGGGCCTGGCATACCGGAAGACGAGATTCCGGTCGTGCTGTCGGCCTTCGGTCAGGGCTCCATCGCTATCAAGAGCGCCGAACAAGGCACCGGGCTTGGCCTGCCGATCGTCCAAAGCCTGCTCGCCATGCATGGCGGCGAGTTCGAACTCCATTCCAAACTGCGCGAAGGCACCGAGGCGATCGCCATCTTCCCATTGAGCCGGGTGATGGAGGAATTGCCGGCGCTGCCGACTAAAGCCGTTGCTGCGCGCCGGCGATAGACGCTTAATGAACCGCCGCCGCCATGCCCGAACTGGTGAGCGCAGCGGCTTTGACCAGGCCCGCGGCAAGTGCCGCCCCTGCCCCCTCGCCGTGGCTTACGCCGAGATCAAGCAGCGGGCGCAAGCCGAGTCGCTCGGCGGCCCGAGCATTCGCAGGCTCTGGCGACAGGCTGGCAAGAAGGCAATGGTCGAGCGCGGCGGGGTTGGCAGCATGCAGCGTCGCGGCGGCGGCGGTCGCCACCAATCCATCGAGCAGTACGGGTATCTTCTGCATCCGGGCGGCGAGGATGGCGCCGGCAATCGCTGCGAACTCACGGCCGCCGACTCGCCGCAACGCTTCCAGCGGGTCCCTGAGACCCGTGCCGTGGAAGCTTAGCGCGGCATCGACCACTTTCGCCTTATGCGCCCGCATCGATGCATCGGCGCCCGATCCGGATCCGACCCAATCGGCGCCCTTGCCGCCAAACAGTGCGGCAAATAAAGTCGCTGCAACGGTGGAATTGCCGACGCCGAGGTCGCCAAGGCAAAGCAGATCGGTGCCGCCGGCGATCGCCTCCATACCGAACGCCATGGTGGCAGCGCAGCCGCGCTCGTCAAGTGCTGCGTCCTCAGTGATGTCGGCGGTCGGAATGTGCAGCGCAAGATCGAACACTTTCAGCCCGAGATCATTGGCGATGCAGATCTGGTTGACCGCCGCACCGCCCGCCGCGCAAAGCTCGACGGCGTTCGCCGTGGCAACGACGGGCCGCGGCGAAATGCCGTGCCGGGCGACGCCATGATTGCCGGCGAAGATCGCCACCAGGGGCCGGTTCACCGCCGGCGGCGCGCGGCCACTCCAGGCGGCGAGCCACGCGGCGATGTCCTCGATGCGGCCGAGCGAACCTTTGGGTTTGTCGGCCTTGGTAAATAGCGCACGGACGCGGGCTTCGGCTGCCGTGTCGGCCGGCGGAAGGGTCGCCAGAAGATTGCGAAAATCGTCGAAGGGCAGCGCGCTGGTCATGGCGTTGGTGATCGTTCCCAGAGTTGGTGAGCGGCATAGCCGCCTTGCTCGGCCGGCACAACTGCCTGCATTGACGCGAAAGCGGTTGCCGGCGGCGCATTCCGGAGGGCTTGCATTGGCCTTGCCGTTACACCATGTGGAGGCGAGACAAGGGATTCCTGACGGAACCCTGAGAGAATATCATGACGGCCATCGAATCCCCATGCATCCTGGTCTGTTCGATCGATATGAAAACCGGCTTCTGCTTCGGTTGCGGCCGCACGCGCGAGGAAATCGGCGCCTGGATCGAGATGACCCCTGAAATCCGCCGCAGCGTCATGGCCGAGCTGCCGGCCCGGCTGGAAACGGTCGAACGCAGACCGCGTCGGGAAACGCGCCGCGCCCGCCTCGCGCGCGAACGTGACGCTCTCTCGTGAGCCACATATGAACCGATTTTTCTGGGTTTTGATGATCGTGATCGGGGCAGGCGTTGTCCTGCTCATGCTCAACGATTCCGCCGGCAGCACATTCGGCGTCGAGAATTATGATTTCAGCCGGCTGATCTGGCTTGGCGCATTGGTCGCGCTCATCGGTGCCGGCCTGCTCAGATCAGGCAGACCCTTAGGCGCGATGGCCCGCAACCTCGGCACCTGGGCCGTCATCGTGCTCGCACTGATCGCCGGCTACCAGTACCGTTATGAATTGCAGGATTTCGCCAGCCGGGTAACGGCTGGCCTTGTCCCGGGCAGTCCGCTGGCATTGGGCCTGGAAGACGGCCACGCCACGGTGACCCTGGACAAGGCCGGCAATGGCCATTTCGAAGCGCGCATCATGGTCAACGGCACGCCGGTCCGAGCCGTGGTCGATACCGGCGCAACCAGCACGGTGCTGACCGCGCAGGACGCGCAGGCGGCCGGGTTCAATCCAGCCGCTCTCAATTTCACCATACCGGTTTCCACCGCCAACGGCATGGCACGCGCCGCCGCCGTGAGAACCGACGAATTGGCGATCGGCGGGATCGTACGCAAGGACATGCCGGTCATGATCGCCGCGCCCGGCATGCTCGGCCAGAGCCTGCTCGGCATGAATTTCATCGGCTCACTGTCCGGTTTCGACGTGCGCGGCGACCGCATGATCTTGCGCGATTGAACAGTCGGGCTGCTTCGGCGCCGCTCAATGAGCGTTGAGCATCTCGACCGCTTGATCAAACCGGCCGTCCCGCTCCGCCCAGCGCAGGAAGCCCACGCGCTCCACCAGTACCTCCTTGGGCGTCGGCTCCCGGCTGAACAACGCCATCGTCTCGTCAATGAACGCATCGAGCGGCATATACTCGTCGCGCGTCGACTGGCCGAGCGTGAGTTCAGTGCGCGGGCGGCGCAAGCTCGATCACTTCGACCCTGCCCCTGAGCTGCTCGCGCAACGACACCGTATAGGAACGGATCGCCGCCTTGCTGGCATTGTAGGTCGGCGTGCCACTCAGCGGCACGAAGGCCAGGCCCGACGAGACGTTGACGATCACGGCATTTTGCCGGGCCGCCAGATGGTCGATTAGCGCATTGGTGAGGCGGATCGGCCCGAACAAGTTGGTGACGATCGTCTCCTCCGCGTCGCGCAGATCGCGGGTCCTGGTCAGATTCTCGCGGCGCATAATGCCGGCATTGTTGATGAGCACGTTGAGCGCCGGGTGCTCGGCGACTACGCGCTTGGCAAATGCTGCGATTGCTTCCGGATCTTCAACATTGCCGACCATCGCGTGCATGCCTTCACGCCCGGCGATCGTCTGCTCGAGCGCCTCTTTGCGCCGTCCCGCGACGATCGCAGTGTTTCCAAGCGCATGGAAGCGCAGCGCCAGTTCCCGCCCGATCCCAGACCCGCCGCCGGTGATGAGGATCGTATTTCCGTTCATTTTCATCGTTCTGTGCTCCATCTATTCCAGCCAATCGGGTCAAACGATCCCGCCGTTTGCGAATACCGTCTGCCCGTTGATCCAGGCACCGTCCCCGCTGCAGAGCGCCGCGATTGCGTCGGCAATGTCGGAAGGCTCGCCGATGCGCTGATGTGGCGTGCGCGGCGAAGCCGGCGATCTGCTCCGGCGTCTTCCTGTCAGTGAACAGGGTGGCGTCGACAACGCCCGGCGCCATCGCGGTCACGGAGATCATGCGCCCGCGAAGAGCCATGGCGACATTCGCCAGCACGGCTCGTCTCGGTGACACGTTCTGTCCAGACATATGAATTCCCTTCCTTGTCGAGCGGGCTTGTTCGGTTGGGACATTTCCTACCGGGCGATGCGGTCGACAGCTTGCCAACGCATGCGCACAACTTGCTCGATCCTGCAGCCCAGGTGATGTTTGTCCGCCCGCATGCCAGGATCGCCAGGATCGCGCCGCTGCAGGAGACATTGCATGGACGTCCTCAAACATGCCGTTCACACCTATGCCGCCCGCCATGCAAACCGAGATGGCCCGGCGCTGACGCCAGTGCCGGGTCTGCGGATGATGTGCGTCGAGTCACCACATCGCGACTTGCATTCGGTCTATCAGCCGCTGGTTTGTCTGGTTCTGCAGGGCGCTAAGCTGATGACCGTGGGCAGGGAGCAGCAAGTCTTCACCGCCGGGCAGTCCGTGATCGTGAGCGCGGACATGCCGGTCGCCGGACGCATCGTGCAGGCAAGCCAGCGCGAGCCTTATCTGGCCGTCGCGGTCGAGCTCGAGATGACGCTCCTGCGCG
Organism: Mesorhizobium wenxiniae; assembly: GCF_002284535.1. Taxonomy (GTDB): domain Bacteria; phylum Pseudomonadota; class Alphaproteobacteria; order Rhizobiales; family Rhizobiaceae; genus Mesorhizobium; species Mesorhizobium wenxiniae. The sequence continues at coordinate 53,103 of NZ_NPKH01000030.1, forward strand.
AGGTCGCGGCGCAGTTGGGCAGCGTGCGTGCGCAGCGCCCGTCAGAGACACGCACCTTGTTCGTTGAGGACACCAAAGCCGCGATTCTAGATTGCGCAGTGCGGCTGATGCACTTGCTGGACCGACCGGATGCTACGTCGCTCCTGCGCCCCGGAATTATGTACGAGCTGCATTATTGGCTCCTCTCCGGTCAGCACGGCGCAGCCCTGCGGTCGCTGGCGGATCCGGACAGCCACGCGAGTCGTCTCGCGGCGGCCATCGCGATTCTTAGAGCCGAGTATCGATCGCGTGTTCCCGTCGAGCGTTTAGCGGCAGCAGCGGCAATGAGCCTCACGGCCTTCCACAAGCACTTCAAGCACATGACGTCGCTGACGCCGGGACAATACCAGAAGCGCCTTCGCCTAATCGACGCACGCCGCCTCATGCTCGATAAAGGTTTTTCGGCAACCAGCGCCGGGTTCGAGGTGGGCTACGAGAGCATCTCGCAATTCACCCACAATATCGCCGCACATTCCAGGCGCCGCCGAAGCGCGATGCGCTGCGCACTCGATCCATGTCGCACGCGATCAAAGAAGAAATGCAGGACGCCGAGCGGGCGAGCTCTGCTTAGCTTGACTAGGTCTGCCCGAGCTATCGACGGTCCTCTGGTTGCTGAACAGACCGCGGAAGACACGCAAGCGAACGCATAATCTTGCTCGACTGAACAGTCAGGCTGCTTCGGCGTCCGTCCCGCTAAAATCGACTGCAGCGAAAGCCGCCTTCAGCACATCCGGTCCGGCGCCGGGCCTTGTCGCATCGGTCGAAAGGATCTGCCGGTAACGGCGCGCACCGGGCAGACCGTGGAACAGGCCGACCATGTGACGGGTGACATGGCCAAGCCGCCCGCCCCGCTCAATATGGCGCGCCGCATAATCCGCCATGGCATCGATCAGCGCGGCAAAATCGAACGGGTTGGGTTTGTCACCGTAAAAAGTGGCGTCGACGCCTGCCAGCATGCCCGGCGTGTGATAGGCGCTGCGTCCAAGCATGGCACCATCGACATGATCAAGATGGCGAAGCGCTTCGTCTACCGACTGAATGCCGCCGTTGATGCCGATGAATTTGTTCGTATTTTTGGCCTTCAGCCGATACACCCTGTTGTAGTCGAGCGGCGGGATGTCGCGGTTTTCCTTCGGGCTCAGTCCTTCCAGCCACGCTTTGCGGGCATGCACCCACAGCGCATCTGCGCCGGCCGCGAAAACGCCGTCCGCCAGCGCATCGAGCGCCGGCTCAGGATCGTGCTCGTCGACGCCGATGCGGCATTTGACGGTGACGGGGATGCCGACAGAGGCTTTCATCGCCGCCACGCAATCGGCGACCAGAACCGGTGCTTTCATCAGGCAGGCGCCGAACGTACCCGACTGGACGCGGTCGGATGGGCAGCCGACATTGAGGTTGATCTCGTCATAGCCGAAGGCTTCGCCGATGCGGGCCGCCTCGGCAAGCTTCTGCGGATCGGAGCCGCCGAGCTGCAACGCGACCGGATGTTCCGTACCATCGAAGCCGAGCAAGCGCTCGCGCTCGCCGTGGATGACCGCGTCGGCGACGACCATCTCGGTGTAGAGCAATGCCCGGCGCGTCAGCTGGCGATGGAGGAACCGGCAATGCCGATCCGTCCAGTCCATCATCGGCGCGACGGCGAATTTTCGATATTTTTTAATCATTTATCTACAGTTTTTAAACCACGCTGAGATTGGACGGACTGACATTGCCGGCCTCTATGATATGTGACTCATTTCATTCTGTTTTTCAAAGCGTAACCATCAATGTCACTCAACACCGCTTTTCTGCTCATGGCACAATACAATGGTAAGGCCATCATTCCGCTCGATGAGGTCCGTCGCGATTTCTTTTCGCACCTGACGCTCCCGAAATTTCTCCGCAAGCTCAGTTCAGGCGACATTGCCCTGCCGCTCATGCCAATAGAAACAAGTCAGAAATGTGCCAAGGGTGTGCATTTGCAGGATTTGGCAGACTACCTTGATAAGCGCAGACAGATGGCCCAGAGGGAGTTTTCCCGGATGAGCGGTTGGAAAAAGCAGATGTAGTGCTGAGGAAGCGTCCGCTTCGCGCCCAATGTCGGCCGTTGAGGTCAGCTTCGCCACCGCCTGAAAGCAGACATCGCCGGCGACTACGCTCGAGGTCGCGGTTGGCGCCAGGAGCAGACGTACAGTCTTCAAAACAGACGACAACTTGGCAACAGAAAGCGGCCGCTGACTGATCAATGCGATTGCCTGCGCGCCAGTAAAATCGGCGAGCGATCCCCACATGAAAGCGGCCTCATCCGATGCACGGAAAGCAACCAGGATGGCAACTTCCTCAGGTTGCCGATGCCCCGAACGACACCAGCTTCTCGAGATCAGCAATCGTCCGACCGTCGACCTGCTCCTCCTTAACCCAGCAGATCCACCTGCGGGCCCCAACTGTCCGACAGGGCGAAGCCGCGTGCGAACGGATCGTCATCCGAGATCCTGAGCCGCTCCGTTCCGTAGACCCAGCCGCTCCCCGTGATTCTCGGCAGGACCGCCCTTCGTCCTCCCACTTCGGTTTCGCCAATAGCCTCCGCGAGAAATTCACCGCCGATGATGGAGCGCGACGTACGTCGGTCCCCCACCGATATCTCCCCACGGGTGAGAAGCGTAGCGAGGTTGGCGGAGCTTCCCGTGCCGCAGGGGGAGCGGTCGACTCTGCCCGGCCGCAAAGTCGTGCATGTCCGGATTGCGCCGTCCGGCTCCCTTTTCCTGAACATGACGTAGGCGATCTCGTCGATTCCTGAGAGCGTCGGATGCTCCACCTGGATCTGTTCTGCGAGCAGCGACTTCAGTTCAATCCCCGCCTCCGCCAGCTCGCGTGCATGCCCGGGCGCAATGTCGAGTTCGATCTGCTCGACGTCGACAATCGCATAATAGACGCCGCCAAATGCCACATCGACCTTGATGCGGCCCCACCGTGGCGTGTCGACCATCTTGTCCAGGAACTCCGCAAAGCTGGGTACATTGTCGAGACTGACCGAGAGGCAGCGGCCGCCGCGGCATGCCGCGCGCGCGATGATGAGCCCGGCCGGAGTATCGAGCCTCATCACCGTTTCCGGCTCCCGCATCGCAACTTTTCCACTCTCCAGCAGGGCTGTGACCACGCAGACGCAGTTGCTGCCCGACATCGGATGCGCCCGGTCGGCCTGCAGCACGATAAACCCCGCGTCGGCGTCCGCTCGCGTAGGTGCGATCAGCAGGTTGACGGACATCGCAACGTTGGCGCGCGGTTCGAAGGTGACGAAGCGGCGAAGGCTGTCATCGATGGTGTTGATGTGGTTCATCTTGTCGAGCATGGTCGCGCCGGGGATTTCGGGCGCGCCACCGACGATCACCTTGCCGACCTCGCCCTGGCAATGAACCTGAATGAGATCGATCGAGCGCGCCCAGTTCATTGAGCCGCCTCTGAAGGTTTCAGGTACCAGCCCCACGGCTCCTCGCTCACGAATTTGGTGATCTGTTTCGTCTCGAGATAGTTTTCCAGGCCCCAGTAACCCAGCTCGCGGCCAATGCCTGACTCCTTGTAGCCGCCCCATGGAGCTTCGGTGAATGTCGGCTGCGAGCAATTGATCCAGACGATCCCGGCGCGGAAGGCGACGGCTACCCGCTCGGCCCTGACGTCATCCTTCGACATGACGGCGGCGGCAAGCCCGAAGCGGGACTCATTTGCAAGCTCGATGGCTTCGTTCTCGTCAGAGAAAGGCCTGATGCACAGGACCGGGCCAAAAATCTCCTCGCGCCAGGCATCGCTGTCCAGGGGCACGTCAGTCAGGACAGTCGGCTCGAGAAAGTAACCCCTCTCGAAACCATCAGGACGGCGCCCGCCGCAGGCGACCGTCGCGCCGGCCGATCTGGCCGCCTCAATTGCCCCGAGGACCTGTTCGTATTGGCGCTTTGAAACGAGAGGCCCAAGAAGGATTCCATCCTCAACGCCATTGCCGATGGTGATCTTCTGCGTCTCCTCGACAACCCGCCGCAAGAGCTCCCCATAGATGCCATCCTGCACGAGAACGCGCGATGTCGCCGAGCAGACTTGTCCCTGATTCCAGAAAATGCCGAACATGATCCATTCGACTGCCTCGTCTATGTCCGCATCGTCGAAAACCACGAAGGGCGACTTGCCGCCCAGCTCGAGGCTGACGCGTTTAATGTCGCGGGCAGCGGCCGCCATGATCTTCGAGCCGACAGGACCGGATCCCGTAAAGGCGAGCTTGGCGACGCCCTTGTGATCGACGATTGCCTGTCCCGCCACCGAGCCGGAACCTGTAACGACGTTCAGCACGCCCGGCGGCAACTTTGCTCCGTCTGCGATGGCCGCAAGTTCCAATGCTGTCAGCGAGGTCAGCTCGGCCGGCTTCAGCACGACGGTGCAACCGGCGGCCAGCGCCGGCGCGACCTTCCATGCCGCCATCAGCAGTGGATAGTTCCAGGGGATGATCGCGCCGGCGACGCCAATCGGTTCCTTGACGGCCCTGGATGTGAAGCGCGCATCCGACAGCTCGATCGCCTCTCCCGGATCGTTGTCTCGCTGGTCGGCGAGCCCCGCATAATAGTCGAAGCAGCCAGCCGCATCCGCGATGTCCCATTCGGCCTCCGGTAAAGGCTTGCCGTTGTCGATGACCTCCAGACGTGCGATTTCCTGTTGCCTGGCTCGGATTCCGCCAGCGATCGCCCGAAGATAGGTGGCTCGTTGCGCTCCGGAGAGCTTCGGCCAGCCATCCTTGTCGAAAGCCCGGCGCGCCGCCGCAACGGCTGCGTCGACGTCTTCGGCGGTGGCGGCGGGCAGCTTGTGAATCACATCCTCAGTGGCGGGGTTGATGACGTCGAAGGTTCCGCCTTTGATCGGTGAAACCCACCTGCCGTCGATATAGAGTTCGCTGCGCATTTCGGCTCCTGTTCTTCGTTTCACCGCATCGTTTGTCAGAAGCGGTTCACACGGTACGGCTTGAGATCGATGGGTGGCTCTACGCCTGCGACGAGATCCCCGATCAGGCGCGCGGTGGTCGCCGCATAGGTCAGTCCCAGATGGCCGTGACCGGTGGCGTAAAGGACACCTCGGCGCTTCGCCGACGGTCCGATAACGGGAACGGTATCCGGCATTGCCGGGCGGTGTCCCATCCATTCGGAGGCATCATCCGCGCGAAGGTCGGGGAGCGCTTCCTTCGCGCGCTTCACCAGCACCTTTGCCCGCCGAAAATCCGGGGGCGCATCGAGACCTGCCATCTCCACGGTTCCGCCGACCCGAATGCCTCCCGCGGTCGGTGTGGCCATGAAAGCCCGCGCCGGCCAAATGATGGAGTGGCGCATCGACACACCCGGAGACATGATCTGGGTGTGGTAGCCGCGCTCGGTTTCCAGCGGAATCGGTTCGCCGAGGAGGCGTGAGAGCCTTCCGGTATAGGCCCCGGCGCAAAGCACGGTCGTGGCTGCGGCCATGCGCCGGCCGTCCTTCAGCCGGACTGCGGTGACGCTGCCATTGCCTTCCTCGAAGCCGACGACCTCACCCGTTTCGACCTTTCCTCCAAGCGCCTGGAATTTCTCGGCCAGCGCTACGACCAAGCGGTAGGGGTCGGCGACCGAACGGTTGTCCGGAAAAAGAACGGCACGACCAATCTTCGTGGTGAGCGCCGGCTCCAGATCGCGAATGGCCTCGCCTGCAAGGATGTCGTGCCGGAACCCGAAACGCTCGAGAACCTCTATATGCTCCCGGTCCGCCTTGAACTCGGCTTCGTCGGCATAGAGGCTGAGGCATCCCTCCGTGCTGAGCAGGCCGGAGAGCCCAGCGGCTTTCAGCAGGGGGTCGAGATCTTCGTATACCCGCCGGCAGAGAACCGCACCTGCGGCCTCGAGCGCTTTTACGCGAGACGGTCGGCTCGCTTCGAGGAAACGAAGGAACCAGGGAGTGAGCCTCGGCAGGTAGGAGGGCCGGATCCGCACCGGACCCTCGGGATCGAGCAGCCATTTCGGCATTTGCGCCCAGACCGATGTCCGGGACGCGGGCATGAACTCGGTGACCGCAATGCTGGCCATGTTGCCATAGGACGCGCCCTTGCCCGGCGCGTCCCTGTCGATCAGGACGACGGCGAATCCGCGCCGCTGCAATTCGAAAGCTGTGGCAACGCCGACAATGCCGGCCCCGATCACGGCGATATGAGACACGACATGCCCTCGCAGCGGGTGTACAGCGGGATATTCCGGGAACCCTTCCGGTTACCGGCTCAGGACCGGCGCCATTGCCGCCTTGAACTCGGCCTTTTCCTCGTTTGTCAGAGGCCCAAGCGGGGCACGGCACTCGCCGACCGGCGTGCCCTGGAGTTCGCAGCCATACTTGATCTTCTGCACGAACTTGCCGCTCTCCAGGATGTTCATCGCCCGGTAGAGAACAGCCATCTGCTCACGCGCTCTGTCGAGTTCACCGGACCGGAACGTGCGGTCCAGATCGCAGCAGGCCTTGGCCATGCAATTCGCCGGGCCGCATATCCAGCAGTCGGCGCCCCAGAACATGAAGTCGAGCGCAATATCGTCCGATCCGGAAATAAGGTCGATGCGTCCCTTGTAACGGGAGTAAATGTCGACGGCGCGCTGCAGAACGCCCGAGCTTTCCTTGATGCCGATCACGCGTGGATGGTCGGCTAGTGCATCCATCAGCTCGAAGGAAATCTCGACCCCGTCCTTGGGAGGATAGTTGTAGAGAACGAGGCTGACGTCCACGGCATCGAGCACGGCGCGATAGTGTTTCAGCAATTCGTCCTGCGTCGGGCGAGTATAGAACGGCGTCGCCAGCAACACGATATCGTATCCGATTTCCTTGGCGCGCGCCGTGTTTTCGATCACTTCGCGGGTCGCCGGCGCGTTGGTGCCCGCAATGAGCACTTCATCCTCACTAGCGAAATCCTTGACGAACCTCAGCACGTCTTCCCGCTCCTGGTTGGACATCGAGAAATATTCCCCGGTCGAACCGCAGGGCACCCAGCCGGTCACGCCTGCCGCTCGCAGGCTCAGCATGTGCTTCTCGAACGCCGGGAAATCGACCTTGCCGCCCGCATCGAACGGGGTGACGAGAGCAGGCATCACGCCTTTAAGTTTCATGGGAAGTCTCCATTTGCAGAATTCGGTTGGCGTCATATCGCGAGTTTCGCGAGGATGCGGCGTTCGATCAGCGAGACCGCACGCGTGAGCGGGAATGCGATGATGAAGTAGATCAGCGCGACGATGGTGAGGACTTCGACGGGCTGTGCGGTGTTGTTCGAAATGTTCTGGCCGACAAACATCAGGTCGGCCATGCCGACAGCGGACACCAGAGCGCTTTCCTTGAAGAGGCTGACGCAGTTCGACAGAAGCGTCGGAATGGCGCGCAGAACAGCCTGAGGAAGTATCACGTTCGTGACCTGAATGCGGCGCGGCAGGCCGAGTGCGATACAGGCGTCCAGCTGCTCGGGACCCACGGATTTCAACGAGGCCCTGAAAGTCTCGCTGGTGATCGCACCCATGTAGAGCGTCAGGGCGATCACGCCAGACGCCAGGTTGGACAGTTCTATCCCAAGGATCAGCGGCAGGCAGAAGAATATCCAGAAGAGCTGGATCAGGACCGGTGTGCCCCGGAAGAAGTCGACGTAAACGCCGGAGATAGTCCGCAGCATTACGCTTCGCGATGTGCGGGCGAGGCCCACTAGAAAGCCGAGTGTGCAGCCCAGGATCACGCAGATCAGCGTAAGCTTGAGCGTCATCCAAAGACCAAGAAGCAGCGCATCCTGAAACCGAAGAATGATGGAAAAATCCAGAGCCATGATACCTTCCTCAGCTCATCAGAAGCTGGCGTCGGCGCTCGAGATAGCCAACGATCTGCGTCACCGGGAAAGAGACGGCGAAATAGATGAGTGCGACCACCGTGAAAGTTTCGATAGGCCTGTATGTCTCGGTGGCAAGCGTCTTGCCCTGATACATTAGGTCCTGAACGGCTACGATGGCGACCAAAGCGCTCTGCTGGAAAATACCGATCCCATTCGTCAGCAGCACCGGTATCGACGCGCGGAAGGCCGTCGGCAGCACGATGTAGAGAATTCGCTGGAACGGGTTGAGACCCAGAGCGATTCCGGCGTCGATCTGCTCCCGAAACACGGCCTGAATGGAAGCGCGGTAGGCCTCGGCGTTGAACGCCATAAGGTTGAAACCAAGCGCCAGGATGCCCATCGTCATTGACCCGAGGAAGACATTGAACAGCATCGGCACGCAGTAGAAGAACCAGACGATCTGCACGATGGCAGGGGTGCATCGGAAGAACTCGACGAACAGCATCGCCGGCAGCCGGATCACGGCAATGGGGCTCATGATCAGCAAAGCCAGCAGGAAGCCGCCGACGATGCCTATGATGTTTGCCGCAGCGGTGAGTTCGAGGGTGACCATCAGCCCCTCCCACAGGGGAGCGAAGGAAATAGACTGGAAATCGAACGAATAGTTCATCTCCGTCCCCTACTGCCGGATGTGGAAGACGCGGTCGATGAAATCCCTGGTTCGCTCTTCCTTTGGAGAGCCGAGCACCTGCTCTGGCGGGCCGTCTTCGACAACGACGCCACCGGCACAGAAAATCACACGCGAGGCGATGTTCTTCGCGAACCACATGTCGTGGGTGACGATCATCATCGGCATTTTCTGCGCTGCAAGCTGAAGGATGACTTGCTCCACCTCGGCAACGAGTTCCGGATCGAGAGCCGAAGTCACTTCGTCGAAGAGCATCAACTTCGGATCGAGCATCAGCGCGCGGGCGATCGCCACGCGCTGCTTCTGGCCGCCGGAAAGCTGTGCTGGATAAGCCTTTGCCTTCGCGGCCAGTCCAAACCGGGTGAGTAGGCCCACGGCCCGCTCCGTAGCGTCCGACTTCCGCTCTTTGCGAACCTTGCAGGGCGCCAAGATCAGGTTTTCCACGACGTTCAGATGCGGAAACAGCGTGTAGTGCTGGAACACCATGCCGATGGACCGGCGCACTTCGGTGTCGATGTTTGTCTTCTTGTCGAGGCCATCCGACGAAATGTAAGGCTTGCCGCCGAACGTGATCGATCCGCGGTCGATTTTCTCCAGACCCATCATGACGCGGAGCAGCGTGCTCTTGCCGCCGCCGCTCGGCCCGATCACGACCAACCGCTCGCCGGGCTGCATTTCGATATCGAGTCCTTTGAGGACTTGCATCGCAGGCCCGTAGCTTTTGTGAAGGCTCTGCATTCTCACAAGCGGTGGAGTGATGGGAGCTGTCATTGACCAATCCTGAGAGCGAAAGTCAGAAGCGGAAAGGGCCGGGCCGGATCAATGCCCGGCCCAACCTGGTTTACTGGGCTCCTTTGAGCACTTCATCGACGGCCTTGCGGATCAGCGCGTCGACTTCGCCTGTGGCGACCTTCTCCTCGAGGAAGATGTTGACGACCTCAACGTCCGCTGCAGTCAGCTGATGAGGCAAGCCGAAGGCTACGCCTTGCTTTGCCAGCGCCGGCGTCGGGTTCATCGCAACCGCCCAGTCAGGATTGGATTGAGTGAAAAGCTGGTTGGTGTCTGATGCATCCACCAGGATATCGGCGCGCCTCGAAACGACAGCCAGACGGGTCTCGTCGTTGCCTGGCAGGCGCAGGATCGTCGCATTCTTCACCGCGGCCGAGATCGCCTTGTCCTGCGCAGTCCCGGACATCACGGCAAGCGTCACTCCCTCCTTGTCGATGTCAGCGACGGAAGCAGCACCCGCCGGTATCTTCGGGTTTTCTTTGTTGTAGGCTAGCGAGATCTGGTACTCCATTGCCGGAATGGAGAACTGCACGGCCATGGCACGCGCAGGCGTCCGGTTAAGCGCCAGCGAAAGATCCCATTTCCCGGCCTGAAGGCCAGCGACAATGTTGTCCCAGGTCGTGTCAACGAATTCCGGCTTCACCTTCAGGGCATCGGCAAATCCGCGGCAGAGATCGGCGAAGAAGCCCGAGTATTCCCCGGTGGCTGGATCGCGCATCACGTAAGGTGGAGCGACCGCCGCACCACAGCGCAGCACACCCGCCTTCTGGACGCCCTGCCAATAGCTGCCGCCGGTCTGGGCGAAAGCTGAAGTCGTTGCAACACCTGTAAGCAAGGCAAGCGCAGACAGCGCCCGCATGACGGGCGAAAGCATTTTCGAAAGCATCGTCATTCCCTTTTTTCAAGCGCAATGCGCGTGGTTCCACTCGTCGGCTTGGAGCCGCTCTTGTTCTTTTTTGTGTCGTCTACGTGTCGACAATAGAATTTATGTCGTCTACGTGTCGACAAAGTCAAGCGGAAAAATTACATTGCCGGTAGGCGGCGTGTGGCCCTATGTGTTCCCTCAGGTAGCGAAAGGGACCTAAGTGTCTGATCTGGAAGTGAGGCGAGCCAGGGGAACTGGCTGGAAGAGCGTCTACGAGACGCTCCGGAACGAAATTCTTTCCCTGGCTCTGCAGCCGGGGCAGCTTCTTGATGAGACGACCCTTGCAGAGCGGTTCGACATGTCCCGCTCCCCTGTCAGGGAGGCGTTGATCCGCCTGTCTGGCGAAGACCTCGTCGTCACGCTCTCAAACCGGAGCACGATCGTTGCGCCAATTGAGATCGCCACCTTCCCAAAGTATGTGGAGGCTCTGGATCTCGCGCAACGCATGAACACGCGCCTGGCAGCCGCATTGCGTACCGATGCCGATCTCAAGATTATCGCGCGGCGTCAGAAGGAGTTTGAAGCCGCCGTTCGGACTGGCAATCATCTCCAGATGTCCGAGGCCAACAAACAATTTCATATGGCAGTCGCCCATGCAGGCAAGAACCCATTCCTGGCGTCATTCTATGAGCGGCTGCTGAACCAGGGGCAGCGCATGCTGCACCTGCATTTCGAGTATCTGGAGCGGACGCATGAAGGCTATCTGCTGACCGACGAGCATCAGCTGATGCTCGAGGCCATCAAGGCGAAAGATGTAGAGCGGGCGGATGAACTGGCCCACGCCCACACGCGCCAGTTCCAGGACAACTTCATAAACTTCATGCGGGAAAACTACACGACGGACGTCACACTAGGGTCGCTTCAGGCGGCACAGTGATCTGGATTCGCGTATGAAATTTGGTTTCGTTGGAACCGGTGCGATCACCGAAGCGATGGTGACGGGATTCCTCGGCTCGAAGTTGGAACTATCCCAAGTCATTGTTTCGCCAAGAAGCGCCGAAACCGCCGCCCGTCTCGCTGCCCATCTCTCGTTAGTTCAGATTGCAAATGACAACCAGGCCGTCGTTGACGCCTCGGACGTACTCTTCCTCGCCGTTCGGCCACAGGTTGCTGAAGAGGTCATCAAGGCGCTTCGCTTCCGTCAGGGCCAGGCCATCGTGAGTGTCATCGCGGCAACCGACCGCAGCACAATCGGGAGCTGGATTGATCAGGATGTTGAACTCACCCTGGCGATCCCGTTGCCGTTCGTCGCTGATGGCGAAGTAGTAACCGCGATCTACCCGCCTAGTTCTCGGATGGCTTTCATCTTTTCCGCAACTGGCGGCACAATCCAGTGAAACGAAAGAAGAATACGACCTTCTTGCCGTCGCAAGTTCATGTCCGCCTCTCGAGCGGCGGTCACGGCGGCAGGTCAACCAGGTCACATGCTCAAGCTGCCGTCAAAAGCGCTGATGAAAATGTCGACTTCGTTTCGCGACCAGATCAGCGGCGGACGCAGCTTGAGAGTATTGGACGTCCCCTTCCCTATAAGGATGTTCCTGGCAAGCATGTCCTCGACAAGTCGATGGATTTGTTTCACTGCCGGTTCCTTTGTGAGACGATCAGTCACAAGTTCCACGCCGGTCATCATTCCCAGTCCGCGTATGTCGCCGATAATGGCGTGCCGTTCAGCCAGACGCCGGAGCTCCTGCCGGAGATAATCTCCGATGACGGCGCTCCGATCGATTAGGTTTTCTCGCTCGATGACATCAAGTACGGCCATACCGGCCGCGCATGCGACGGTATTGCCGCCAAAGGTGCTGAACAGAAGCGGATATGTGCCATTGAGAAACCGCTTCATCAGGGCCGAGCTGAGAATAACAACGCCGAGAGGGTGGCCGTTTCCGACCGGTTTGCCCATCGTTATGAAGTCGACATTGTCGTCCTTTAGCCCATTTGCCCTGAACCCCCAGAATGTCCCCATGCGGCCGCAGCCGGCCTGTACCTCGTCCGCAATGACGAAGCCGCCCGCGGAGCGAACCTTCTGCGCAACGAGGTTGAAATAGTTTTCAGGCGCCTGCAAAACCCCGCTCGAGCACAGGGCGGTGTCTACCATGAATGCTGCGGGCCTGTGGCCTCTTTCACTCAAGGTGGCTATCGCCCTGTCGGCGTCGGCTGCGTACCTTTCAGCGGCTTGCGGGTCGCTGGCGTAAGGCCCCCTGTACATATCCGGTGCCATCAAGGCTTCAATCTGTTTGGGATGCTCTTCTGCAGGAAGATGACGCCAGCTTTCATTGGAGAGCGCCGTCGTGAGTTCGGTGCATCCATGGTAGGCCTGATCGATGATCAAGCCGCCATCATGTTTGCTGAGCGACATGGCTATCTGCATCGCCAGGTCGTTGGCTTCGCTGCCCGAGTTGACGAAGATGCAGTTGTCAAGGTGATCGGGCAGGTCGGCAGTCAGACGCGCTGCGTACTCGACGGTCACGTCGCACATGTAGCGCGTATTGGTGTTCAGCGCGCTGGCCTGGCGGTAGATCGCTTTCGCCACATGCGGATGGCAATGACCAATCTGGGGGACGTTGTTGTAAACATCCAGATAGGCGGTGCCATCGGCGGCATACATCCAGGCGCCGTCAGCGCGTGTGATGTGCAGCGGCTTCTTGTAAAAATGCCATATCGGTCCCAGGTGGGCTTCTCGCTCATGCCTGAGCAAGTCATAGTCATCCGCGAGGCGCTCGCCATCGTTGCCCATAGCGCCATAGACCGGAAACCGGCACGCCTGACGAAGCCTGCGGACCGCCTGCGCGCGCCCCTGACCGCTCAGCAACGTCATCATTCGAGGATAGTGACTGGCGTCCTGGATGTGGCGGATCCCGGATTCATCCGTGGCTTCTCTCGCTTCCAGGATGACAGTGGCCATCGCGAGACGCAGGAGCATCGCATCGAAAATGAGATCAATCTCATTTTCTTCGAGCGGGTACGTCGAATCGAAGCCCGACGTAACGTCGCAAAGGTAAGCGATCGGATCGTCATCATATCTTGAGAATGTTTCGGAAGCAGTGACAATGTCGGCGACAATCGAATTATAGCCCATATCGCCGAAGTCGATGATACCCACCGGCAAGGTACTATTCCGGGGATCGACCAGGATGTTGCCGCCATGGGAATCCTGATGCACGAGTTGCCGGCGCGTCTTCAGCAATTGAGGAAGGGTAAACCGCTCGGCGCGGTCGAAAATTTCCCCGCACAACTGCCGACGCTTTGCGTCAGAAATCTTTTCTATCTGCGGGCGCACGGCCAAGGCGCGCGAAATGTCCCAGAGATGCACATTGCTGCAGGCATAAGGGTGGAAGAAGTCCCTGAGCGCATGGGCAAGCCGCCCCACCATCGCGCCGATATTGTAGCGGGCCTCGGCGGAAAACGCTCCCTCAACCTGCTCCATGACTTCCCCCGAAAGAAAAGTCAGCACACGGATCATATGTCGTGCGCCGAGCCCGTGCTCGATCCATTCATAGGCAGCGCCCGCGCGGGAAGGGACGACGCGGGGCACGGGAAGAGCCGGATCCCGCTCAAAGATATGGTGGAGCGCCTTGACCTGCATATCGACGACGCCTGCAGGCTCGCTTGCATTCGATATCTTGACGACGACGTTTCGACCAGCGACGCCCTCGATACGCCACGATAGATCGCGCTCGGAAGCCAGTTGCTTGTATGACCCCTCAATCCCGTAACGACGCGCGACCACCAGCCTTGCCGCTTCCAGCGAAAAATTGGGAAGATTGCGAAGAAGCAGAGCATCGGTGCTCATTCTGTACCCCCGAGGTCAACATCAGAACACTCGCCGCGGGAAGTCGGCCAGGTCGCTGCTGCAGATTGAGCGGGGAAGTCGGCAGGCGCATTTTGCCCTGAGCTTCTCCCAGCGATGCCAGAGCCTACCGCTCTGCCGGCTTGATAAGAATAACATTCAGAAAACCGATACATTGATCTTTACAAATGTATCCGGTGTGCCTTGGTAATCGCGTCGCGGACATAGGCAACGTTTGCCGCCTGTTCGCCAGCGCGTGTGGCGACCTCAATGTCGGCGAAATAGGCCTCATCGGCTATGGCAAGTCGGCGCAGACGCCCCTGCTGTTCGAACAAGCCTGCAAAGTGTATAGGCAGGACTCCCAAGTAGGCGCCGGACAGAACCATCAAAAGCTGCGCCTCAATATCAAATGTCACGCGGTTGGCGGCCAGGTTGTCGAAACGCTGGCGTCGCATACCGTACCAGTAACCTCTGTGAACCCACGGGTAGCCGTGGCATTCGGCGCGGGTAATCGTCTCTTGCTTTCGGTGAAACAACGGATGCGCCGACCCGCAAAAGACAGCATGTTCTTCCCGGTAGATAATCTCGTATCTCAGGCTTGCAACTTTGATATCGGAACCGCCTATTCCGATATCTATCTCGTTTTCAGCTACCGCCTTCGTTATATCGTTAGGCCGCATGATCTTGAGATTTAGTTCGATTTCCGGTGCGGTTTCGGAAAGCTCGGCAATTGCGTCAGAAAGCCGAAAATTTGGATCGGTCGCCATGCAGTCGACAATACCGACGCTGACCTTTCCCGCCAAGGCGCTTCTCAGGCACGAAAGCCGGGCAGAGTTGGCGTCCAGCATCTGGGTGATTTCTGTCCCTATTTCGTAAACCCGGCGCCCCTCTTCGGTGAGCGAAAAACCGCGACGCCCCCGTTCGCATAATTTCACGCCAAGCCGTCGCTCAAGCGCGGTCAAATGGTTGGAGATCGTTGGCTGGCTGAGCGAAAGCTCCATCTGCGCTGCAGATATGCCGCCATTGCGAACCACGCTTTCAAAGACACGAAACAAGTGGAGATCAGAACCGGATATCTTCATGAATGCAAATTGCACCAAATGCGCTGGACGGCAAATTCGTGGCGATACGCGTGGGGCGAAATCTGGGCCCGCACGCCACGGTCTCGAAGTTTCAGATCGCCACGACGGAGGATTGGAAGAACCGTCCGAGCGTTTGTCGAGATCATGTCAAACCTGACTACCGATGAGAGGGCAGGTCGCAAACGGATCGGTGCGAGTGCTCCGTAATTAGATGCTTACAGGATCTTTTCTGACCGCCCGTCGAGGTATTGACCCTGGATCCAGACAGTGATTGGATACGTGGATACAAAAATGTTTTTGGCGCCACATGCCCGCAGCCTTTTCCGCAGAGCCGCCACGAACATCCGCCACCGCAGAGGAGGAGGCATACCGCCATATACAGCGGGCGCTTCGTCTCGGTCGCTACAAGCCGGGCGAGCGGCTCATCCCCGAGGACATAGCCGCCGAGATCGGCATGAGCCGGATGCCGGTGCGGGAAGCATTTCGCCGCTTGGCCTCTGACGGGCTCGTTGTCCTGCGCCCCAATCGGGGATGTGTAGTCGCGGGCCTCACGGTTGACGAGCTCTACGAGACCTTCGAGATGCGTTCCGTTCTCGAAGGCCTCGCCGTTAGACTGGCGATGCCGCGTATCGACGAGGATGAGCTCGACGAACTCGATCGCCTGCTCGATCGCATGGAGCGCGCGGGCAAGAGCGGCAGCAGCGACTGGGTGGTCCGCCATCAGGAGTTTCACGGCCGCATCTGTGCGCTCAGCCAAAGGCCGAAACTCATCCACCAGATCTCAGCACTGCACGCGGTGATCGAACCCTACATGCGCATCTGGTTCGATGACGTCGATAAGCCGCTTTCCGCGCGAGAAGAACATGCGGCGGTGATCGCCGCGTTGCGCTCGGGCGATGCCGGTCATGCGGAGCAGATGATGCAGGATCATATTCTCGGCACGGCGCCGATGCTTGCCGAGTTCGTGACTCCGAGTCGGTGACGAACGCCAGCCGGACGAAAATAGCCTCGAACCGGCAGTGAGACCGGTTGCAGGCCGCGGGAACAGCTAGATCAGCCTACGAAAAGGGGAAAGCACATGAAAATTCGACATTGGGCCGCAATCACGGCAGCATTCAGCATGCTTGGCTTCGCCGGGACCACGCTCGCGCAGGAAGCTCCGAAGGCCATCACCATTGCCACCGAGGGCGCTTATGCTCCCTGGAATTTCACGACTGCCGACGGCAAACTCGACGGCCTTGAAGTCGAACTCGCCAACGATCTTTGTACCCGGATGAAGGTTCAGTGCACAATCATCGCACAGGACTGGGAGGGTCTCATCCCCTCGCTGAAGGTCGGCAAGTTTGATGTGATCATGGCCAGCATGTTCATCACGCCGAAGCGGCTTGAAACCATCGACTTCACCCAACCCTATGCTGTCGACCCATCGGGCTTCGCGGTGGCAAAAGACAGCGAACTCGGCAAACAGGGTGGTTCGACCGAGAAGTTCAAAGTGGAGGACGAGGCAACGTCCGCCGCCGCGATCGAGAAGCTGAAGCATCTGCTCAAGGGCAAGGTGGTCGGTGTCCAGGCAGCCACCATCAATCTCGAATTCGTCAAGAAATACTTCGCCGACACGGTGGAAATCAGGGAATACAAGACGACGGAGCAGCATGACCTCGACCTGGCGGCAGGCCGCATCGATGCAATATTCACTCAGCAGACGGCGCTTGCCGCAACACTGGCAAAGCCGGAATTCTCCAGTTTCACGCTCGCAGGCCCCGGCTTCGTCGGCGGCCTGTTCGGCCTCGGAACCGGCGCGGGCCTGCGCAAGGAAGACACCGAGCTCAAGGAGATGCTGAACGCCGCCATCGATGCGGCCATCGCCGACGGCACCATCAAGCGCATTTCTGAGAAATGGGTGAAGACGGATGTGACGCCGGTCAAGTAAGCGCGGGCGGACCCGCCCGATGCGGTCGGACATTGGCCGGTCGCATCGGGCGACGCGCTGAGGGCTTGGCTTCATATGATGGATGTCGCGCATATCTTGGGCTTCGGACATGGCGGCTGGGGCGCCGCTCTGCTTCTCGCTTCGGGCGTGACGCTATCACTGTCCGTCTTCGGCTTCCTTCTTGGTGCCGCTTTCGGGGCACTGGCTGCCGCCGGACGGCTCTCGTCCAGAAGCATCCGATCCTGGCTCGCCAACGCCTACGGCGTGGTGTTCCGGGGGATACCCGATCTTCTCACGATTTATCTGCTCTATTACGGTGGTAGCATCGCTCTGACGCAGATCGGCAAATTCCTCGGCAGCACCGGCTTCATCGGACTGCCGGCGTTTGCGACGGGCGTCCTGGCGATCGGAATCATTTCCGGCGCCTATCAGGCCGAGGTGTATCGCGGCGCCTACCAGGCGGTCGATCGCGGCCAGTTCGACGCGTGCATGGCGCTTGGTCTATCCAGCCTTCAATCGCTGCGTCTCGTCATTGTGCCGCAGTTGATGCGTCACGCTCTTCCGGGACTCGGCAATGTCTGGCAGCTGGTACTCAAGGATTCAGCATTGATTTCGGTGATCGGTCTCGTCGAACTGATGCGACAGGGACAGATCGGTGCCGGATCGACCAGAGAACCCTTCGTCTTCTACATCGCGGCGGGCGCGCTCTATTTCGTGATCGCCGCCGTGACCGGCTTGTTTTTCCGTTACAGCGAGGCCCGAGCGTGGCGGGGCATGGTCCACGCATGATAGACTTCGCCTTCTTTCTCGAGATCATCCCCACTCTCTTGTCCGGCCTGCCGATGACCGTGCAGCTTGCAGCGGCCTCGATCAGCATCGGCTTCGTCATGGCGTTGCTACTCGCACTCGCCCAACAAGGAAATCACCGGTTCGTAAGTTGGCCCATCCGGACCTTCGTCGCGGTCTTTCGCGGAACACCGCTGCTCGTGCAGATTTTTCTCATCTATTACGGCCTCGGCCAGTTCCGTCCGTCGCTCCAGGACATGGGTCTCTGGTGGCTGTTCCGCGAGCCCTACTGGTGCGCCATCATTGCGCTCAGCCTCAACACCGCAGCCTATGGCAGCGAGATCCTGCGGGGGGCGATCAAGGGCGTGCCGCACGGTCTGGTTGAAGCGGCCACCGCCTTCGGGATGTCGCGGGCTCTCACGCTGCGCCTGGTCGTGCTGCCTCTGGCCCTGCGCCAAGCGATCCCGAGCTACAGCAACGAGATCATCCTCATGATCAAGGGTACGTCGCTTGCATCGATCATCACGCTGATGGAGGTCACCGGCATCGCCCAGGGGCTGATCTCGCAAACCTATCGTGCCGTCGAGGTCTTCGTGGCTGCGGGTGCCATCTACCTTGCGATCAATTTCACAATCATCTCGGCGCTGAACGCGCTTGAAATCTGGCTCACACCCTACCGGGCGCGGGCCTGAGGCGTGCCTTGCGGCAATTACGCGGAGAGGGAAGGAAAATGCGCAACTTCGAAAAGCCGACGCGATCCGTTGCCGTGTCGCGCCATGCCATGGCGGCGACCTCGCACCCTTCCGCAACCCTCACGGCACTGCAGATCATGGAGGCAGGCGGCAATGCCATGGACGCCGCCATTGCCGCTTGCGCGGTGCAGTGCGTCGTGGAGCCCGGTTCGACAGGCATCGGCGGCGACTGTTTCGCGCTCTACGCGCCCAATGGCTCCGACAAGGTCATCGCCTATAACGGATCCGGCCGCACGCCGGCGGCTCTCACTGCCGACTGGTTCAATCAGCGAGGACTGACGGAGGTGCCACGCCAGTCGCCCGCGGCGGTAACGATTCCCGGGGCGATCGACGCGTGGACACGCCTACACGCCGATCACGGCCACCTCCCCTTTGCCGACGTGCTCGCGCCCGCGATACAGTTCGCCGAGGAGGGTTACGCGATCGCCCCCCGCGTTCACCGCGACTGGGCCCTTGAACAAGAACTGCTCGCGGCCGACGCGACGGCCGCCCGAATCTTTCTTCCAGGCGGACGGGCGCCAAAGATCGGCGAGGTTCACCGTCAGCCGGAGCTGGCGGATACGCTAAAGCGTATTGCTGCCGAGGGACGCGGCGCATTCTACGAGGGGCCGGTCGCCGAGGACATGGTGTCCTATCTAAACTCGCTCGGCGGGCTCCACACGATGGAAGACTTCGCGAGTGCGCGCGGAGAATATGTCACACCGGTCACCACCGATTTTCGCGGATACACGATCCATGAATGTCCACCGAACGGCCAGGGCATCATCGCTCTCCTGATCCTCAACATCCTGAGCCGCTTCGAAGCCAAGGGGGATCCACAATCTCCCGACCGGCTGCATATCGAGATCGAGGCGACACGCCTTGCCTATGCCGCGCGCGACGCATGGCTAGCCGATCCGGACAAGTCGGACGTGCCGGTGGACGAACTGCTGTCGGACGCACTGGCCGACCGACTTGCGGCGATGATCGATCTACGCCAAGCGCTGGTCGACCTGCCGTCTTTCGATATGCCGCGTCATCGCGACACCGTCTACATTTCCGTGGTCGACCGCGATCGGAACGCTGTGAGTTTCATCAACTCGATCTTCGACAGTTTTGGCAGCGGCCTCGTTGCACCGCGTTCCGGCATAATCCTGCACAATCGCGGCCAGAGTTTCTCGCTCAAACCTGGCCACCCCAACAGGATCGGGCCATCGAAACGGCCGCTTCATACCATCATCCCCGGCATGGTGACGCGTAACGGCAGGGTGGAGATGCCGTTCGGTGTGATGGGCGGCTACTATCAGGCCCTCGGCCATGCGCATGCGATCTCCAAGGTCCTCGACTACGGAATGGACCTCCAAGAGGCGATCGATTTGCCGCGCGTGATGCCGACCTCCCACGGAACCGCAGTAGAGGCAGAGCACACGATTGATGGCTCGACCAAAGCAGAGCTCGAACGGCGCGGCTTCACCTTCTCTCCAGCGGAAGATCCGCTCGGTGGCGCTCAGGCTATCCGCATCGACTGGGAAAACGGCACCCTGACCGGTGCATCGGAAGCGAGAAAAGACGGCATTGCACTGGGGTTCTAACAGGCATCGCCCCCGCAGAGGCGAAATGGCCCCAGGCTACTAGAAGGAATTGGCATGGCGCGCGCAATCCTCGTGATCGATGTCCAGAAGGTCTATACCGACCCAGCTTCGCCCTTGCATTGTGTTGGCAATGCCGAAGCGATTGCCAACATCAATGCGATCACGTCCGCGGCGGAGGCCACGGGTGATGACCGGTTTGGGTCGGGAGCAGAGTGTCGCCTTTTGGGAGAGAAAACTAACAAGCTGCCATTCCGCAGTCGACCCGCCTTCGGAGCCGCAGATGGCATGCCTGCGTTGCTGGCGGAGCTATTGCCCTGCGCGCCTTCGCCCCCGCGGAAAGAGGAGCCGCACGCATGAGCACCGTCCTATCGGAAAATCCTGACATCGTCCTGATCGGCGCCGGCGACGCGGACCGCACCGCAGGCGCGACACCTTCCCTCAAGCGGGACGAAACCCGCCCTTCCGCCGCCAGCGACACCGAAGAATCATCAAAACAGTCGCCGTCTTCAACCTAGTTAGCAACGAGATGGTTGCCCATCTCGGTGCATTTGTTTGCTGTATGCGATTGTGCCGATTTTCTCCGCCGCACCTTTGTTCAGGTGGCTCGAACACTGTCTTAGTTGTGACCTCCGAGCGTGTTTACATTCGCGCAGAAGTCCGTGTACGGCTGCTGAACTTGACCTGCGCATTCACCCTTCATTTGTGCCTGCTTTTCAGCCGGCATGGCAAAGAAGACGGCCTTGAATTCCTCCATGGGCTTCATTGTTTTCATGCTGGAATCGGTGAAGAATGGCTCCATGGTGTCCGGCTCATCCAGTGCGCCGGCCGACGCCTAACTACCAAAAATGGAAAGAGCAAATGTTACGCCGAGACAGATAGCTTTGATGTTCATTGGACATGTTCCCTCTGAGTTAACCGGTATCCCCAACGACAACCACGTTGGCAGCTATAAAATATACATCGATCTGGCCAACGTATTTCCTGTAGGCACCGGTTTTTGCTTGTTTGGATGTGTGGGGCGTTTGGCTTGAGCTCAAGCGACAATATGCGTCCTCGAAGATCGGAGGCGATCTGTGGGACTGCGGGCTGCGAGCGATTGAGTTTCGAGCTTTCCAGGTTATGCATGATTTTCCTTCCAGCGCTCCCCACCTAACTCAAATCAACTGCATTGCGCTATTAATATATTAGTGTGTCATGGAGTTGCGTATCCCTCAGCGGACTTTTGAGACGACTGGCGGCCTGATTAGTGGGAGGCTCTGGTCATCTGGCTTTTGCATCTATGTTTAGATGGGGTATTCGGCTTTGCCTTACGTCTATCGAGAACGGTGTTTGAGGTGATGCGCTTCAATCTGATGATAAAACGTGGTCTGGGTGAACAGGCCACAAGCATCAGGAAGGAAGCGCACTCGCAGGACGTATGATGGCCAAGGCTGGTCATGCTCCTATCCCGCGCGGAATTCTGGATGCTCGCCAGGCCACCGCCGTGGTGAACCGATACGCCCGAGAACATAGCGCAGCGGCGAAAGATCGAGCTCGCCGCGATGGAAGCGGCATCGCGAGAGAACGCGCGCTCCGACACACGCCGGTCCAGGTCTCGGCCCAGAAGATCGGCTAGGACATCGCCCCGCATGATCCGAATCCGGGGCACTTGCGTCCCATTCCCGCTCGCACCGACGCTCAGAGCCCGCAATTATAACGCGTGTGCACCAGAATCTGGGAGTGAGGCGGTTCGGCCGTCGATCCGTTGAGGTTGTCGCGTATCCACCTGACGGCGGCCGTCAGCTCACCGGCGAAGTCGTGCGAGATAACGTAGTCCATCACGCCTGACTCCAACAGCGCGCGGGAGTTGTTCGTCAGTTCGTGCCCCACAAAGACCGTTTCGCCGGCTTTTCCAACGGTTTCAAGCGCCTTGGCCACGCCGCGGTTCGCGCCCGCGACGTTGTAGATGGCGGCGGGATGATCGTTGGACTCAAAGAAACGGATGAGCTGCTCGCATGTGGTCTCCGGCCTGTCGTCCGAAATTACCCTTTCCTCGATCTTTAGGTAGGGGAAATCCGAGCGCAGAACCCTGCGGAAACCCATCTCCCGCTCTTGCTGGCATCGAAACGGCACGCTCATCACGATCAGGATGTTGTTTCGCTCCTTCGGCAAACCGTTCCCGATCAGCAGGGCAGCGACGCTTCCCGCCGCGTACTGATCGTTGCCGACATAGGTGCTCCGGCGAGAACTCGGCAGGTCCGTCGTGAGGCAGACGACGGGCATCCCGACCGAGCGCAGTTTGCGGATTGCCCGATTGATCGCCGGATGTTCCCGCGCCACGACGACGACGCCGTCGGCTTCGCTTCCGTCGTGTTCGATCCGACGGCCGAATGCGCTGGGCTCAAGCTGGCTCGTCGTCACGTAGTGCGCCTCGATCGAGGCGCCGGGAACCGACCGGTTGACCTCGGCGGTCGCCGCGGCCATCGCGGCATTGAAGGTCTCGCCGGATTCGCAAAACAGGCGCACCGAAAGCGGCGACTCGATTTCCGACCGTTCCTGCGACAGCTTGTCGAGCGCGCCAAGCACGCGCTGCCGCGTCTTTTCCCGAACGCCGTGGCGGTTGTTGAGGACGCGATCGACCGTGGCAGGCCCCACATTCGCGAGCGCCGCGATTTCGCGGACGGTTGGCCCCTTCCAAGTTCCCGACGCCCTTCGAATCGTCATTTTCTGCCTCCGATCGTGATGTCTATTACATCATCCGCTACCGCCACAGCGCCTGTAAAGCCTTATCATGAAAGGCGTCTGCGTCCTTCCGTGTTGCTCGACGGTTAATGAGGCAAATCACATCACAAATGTACCATTGATGTCCTTGAGTGATGCGATTTCAATCCAAATAATACCGTTGCTCATGGAGGAGCTAGCGGAGGAGAATCAAATGAACCTTACGTGTAAGGTGCTTGCCACCACCCTTTTGGCCGCCACTGCGCTCAGCAGCGTGGCGGTCGCCCAGGACCAGAAGCAATACCGCTTCGTGATGGTTTCCCATATCGGATCCAACGACCCGAACATGGGCTGGCTGACGAAGTCGATGGAGGAGTTCGAGAAGAAGTATCCGAACGTCAAGACCGAGTACATCTCGACCAACAACTACTCGGTCCAGGAGCATGTCCGTCTTCTCGAGCAGGCAATCTCGACCGGTCCTGACGGCATCGCCGTTCCGATCGTGAGTTCCGATGCTTTCGAGGGTCCGCTGCGCAAGGCGATCGACGCCGGTATTCCGGTGGTTGCCTTCAACATTCCGGATGCGCGTCCCGACGGCGAGCGCATTCCCTACCTGACCTATGTCGGCGGCGACGAATATCTGACTGGTAAGAAGCTCGGCGAATACGCGCTCGCCAAGGTCGAGGCTGGTGAGATCTCGAAGCCGACGCGTGTCGTTTGCGCCAGCCACGACTCCGCCCACCAGGGTCTCAAGGCCCGGTGTGCCGGGATGAGGGACGCGATGGAAAAGGCGGGCGCCAAGGTCGATGAGCTCTTCATCGGCGCGGAGCCCGCGACTG
Source organism: Mesorhizobium wenxiniae (assembly GCF_002284535.1). Taxonomy (GTDB): domain Bacteria; phylum Pseudomonadota; class Alphaproteobacteria; order Rhizobiales; family Rhizobiaceae; genus Mesorhizobium; species Mesorhizobium wenxiniae. The sequence goes on from NZ_NPKH01000030.1 coordinate 76,813, forward strand.
CCCGCAACACGTTGCAGTCGTTCCTGCAGGCCAATACCGACACGAACTACATCTTCACCGTTGCCGGCTGGTCATCGCCCTGGGCTTGGGGCGTCGCCAAGGACATGGGTCTCGACCCCGACGTTGATGGCAAGGGCGTGACAGTGCTGACCGTCGACGAAGGGCCGGTTTCTATCGAGGGCGTTCGCGCCGGCCATCTTCTCGCGACCAACAGCCAGGGCTTCTGGCTGCAGGGCTATGCGCCGATGGAATGGCTCTACTGGAACAAGGAGTTCGGCTATGCGCCGCAGTCGGACATCCTGACCGGGCCGGTCATCATCAACAAGGACAACGCCGACAACTGGGCCACGCTGGTCCGCGGCGTGTTCGGCGACAAGGCCTACGACGAGCAGAACACCTGGTAAGGCGTTCCTCCCGAGGCGGGACGGTCGAGCAACGAGGGAAGCTCGGCTGTCCCGCTCTCCTTAGCGAGGCTTGAGCCTCTATCCTGGCGCTCTGCAATGACTGTAAAACAGCTTACTCACACCCAGGGCCTCGGCGCGATCATCGGCGTCGTGATCATGCTTGCCGCGTTCACGATGATCGACTTCTCGGGCTGGTGGACCAGGCAGACCATCGCCAACGTCGTTCAGTTCACCGCCATCCTGGGCTTTGTGGCGATGGGGCAAGCACTGGTGATCATGTGCAAGGAGATCGATCTGTCGGTCGGCTCGGTCTACGGCCTGGCCGGAGTCGCCTTCATTACGCTGGAGCCGACGCTTGGCGTACCCGGTTCGCTGCTGGCGGCACTTGTCATCGCCGCTCTCGCAGGACTTATCCAGGCGATCGCGGTGGTGAAAGGACAGTTGCCCTCGATGATCGTCACGCTCGGCGGTCTCTTTACCGCCCGCGGCATCATCTATGTCTGGACGGGCGGCTCGGTGCACAATTTCTCCGAGGCTGCCCGCAATCATCCGGTGACCCGGCTGCTGGGAGGCGAGCTTTTCGGCATCGAGGCGGCCATCTTCTGGCTGATCGCCGTCGGCCTCGCGCTCAATCTGCTGCTCTGGGCCACGCCTTTCGGCAACCAATTGCTGGCGACGGGCGGCAGCAAGGAAAGCGCGGAATCTCGTGGGGTTCGCAGCGATCGGGTGAAGGTCGCGGCCTTCGTTCTCTGCGCGCTGCTCGCGGGATTTGCCGGCGTCCTGACCTTGTGCGACCGACCGCAGACGCACGTCACATTGGGCGAGCTGATGGAGCTGGAAGCCATTTCTGCTGCGGTGATTGGCGGCTGTCTGCTCGCCGGCGGACGTGGTTCTCTCGTGGGTGCCGTGCTCGGCGCCTTCATCGTCGTGAGCTTCCGCTACGAACTTATAGCGCTCGGGGCGCCGTCCTCCTGGTACATCACCTTCGTCGGCGTCGTGCTCATCGTAGCGGTCATCTTCAACCAGATCCTGGCCCGCCGCCTCGGGCACAGCGTTTGACGCGGGAGCAAGCTCACATGACAAACGGTCACCCCCTCATCCAGGTCAAGAATCTCGATCTTTACTTCGGCGCTTTCCATGCGCTCAAGAACGTATCGGTCGATTTCCATGCAGGCGAACTCGTCGGACTGGTCGGCGACAACGGCGCGGGAAAGACGACCCTGATCCGTGTACTGTGCGGCATGCATACCCCGACATCGGGCGAGGTCTATTTCGACGGACAGCGCGTCGAAAAGTTCCATCCCAAGCTCGCAATCGATCAAGGCATCGAGACGATCCAGCAGTCGGTGGGTCTGTGCGACAACCTCTCGATCGCGCGAAACTTCTACCTCGGCCGAGAGCCGGTCCGGCGCATACTCGGCATTCCATTTCTCGATTTCACGACGATGCGGGACAAGTCGACACGCGTGATCCGTCAGTTCGGACTCCGCGACAACGTCTCCGCAGACGATGAAGTCGAACGCCTGTCGGGCGGTGAACGCCAGTCGGTCAAGATCGGCCGCGCGGTCGAGTTCAGGAATCGGGTCGTCATCATGGACGAGCCGACCAACCATCTTTCAGTACGCGAACGCGAGCACGTCAACGAACTGGCCGTGCAGCTCAAGAAGCAGGGCTTGCTCGTGATTTACATCACCCACGACATCTTCCAGGTGCACAAGCTCGCCGACCGCATCGTCATCATGGAGAACGGCGAGAAGATCGAGGATGCCTCGACCAGCAAGATGACCGCCGAACAGCTCGAGGAGGTCATCCGTCAGGGCGGCCGCGTGGTCGAGAGGCGGGAAGCACTCTCATGAGCCTTGCCGCGATAAAACCGGTGGTGAGGCGGCACGCAGAGATCGGCATCCTGTTGATCGCCGTCGCACTGGTCGCATTCTTTTCAGCTACTTCCGATGGGCGGTGGGCGAACGCCTACAACTTCGCCACCATCCTCCAGGTAACCGCGACGCTCGGCCTGATGACGCTCGGCGTCGCACTGGTCATCGGCACGGGCGAGATCGACATTTCGGTCGGCTCCACCTTCGGCATGGGTGCACTCGTCTATCTCTGGCTCGCGTCGCGGATCGATCCCTCAGCTGCGGCGTTGGCGGCCGTCGCCGTCGGCGCCGCCATCGGCCTGCTTAACGGGCTGCTCGTCACCCGAACCGGCACGCCGTCGCTCATCATCACGCTCGGCACGCTCATGATCTTCCGCGGCATCGCCATCGCGCTTACCGAAGGATTTTCGTTCTCCATTCCCTACGCGGCGCGCAAGGGCTGGAGCTTTGAGATTCTGGGTGGCGGCGAATTCCTCGGTTTCAACACCGCTCTCTACTGGCTGATCCTGATTCTGGTGGTTTTGACCGTGGTGCTCACCGCCATGCCTTTCGGGAATAGGCTGCTTGCGGTCGGCGGGTCGGCGGCCAGCGCACATTCGCGGGGGATCCGTGTCGGTCGGATCAAGCTTTCTGCCTTTGTCATCTGCGGCGCGCTGGCCGCCTTCGCCGGCACCCTGGAAGCGGGCAAGCTCGGCTTCGCCGATGGCTCGATGGGAAGGCTCATGGAACTGCAGGCGATTGCATCCTGCGTTCTGGGTGGGTGCTTACTGGCCGGGGGGCGGGTTTCGCTGATCGGAGCGCTGCTTGGAGCCTTCGTTCTCTCATCGATTCAGTCCTACCTCGTGGTGGTGGGCGTGGCGCCGCAGTGGTTCCTGCTCTTCCTGGGGATCATCGTCGTGCTCGCAGCCTACGGAGATCAATCGCTCCGGCAGTGGGCGCTCAAGAAATAGAGGATTGCAGATGTCGATCAGGCTGGCGATCGTCGGCGCAGGTGTAATGGGCGCCGACCATGCCCGGATTGTCGCCGAGAACCTTCCGGGCGCGAAGCTGCAGGTGATCTGCGACGCCTCGCCGGAACGCGCACGGAAGGTCGCTGACGACTGCGGTGCGGTCGATGTCGCAACCGATTCCCTCGATACCATCAGGCGGAGCGATGTCGACGCCGTGCTAATCGCGAGTCCGGACGAAACCCACGCCCCCCTGTCGCTCGCTGCGATCGAAGCCGGCAAGCCCGCGCTGTGCGAGAAACCGCTGTCGCAAAGCACCAGGGAATGTCTCGCCGTGATCGAGGCCGAGACCGGCCGCGGGCGACGGTTCGTGCAGTTGGGTTTCATGCGCCGCTTCGACCCCTCCTATGCCGAGATGAAGGCCGCGCTCGACGCAGGTGCGCTGGGACGGGCGATCATGATGCACAACTTCCATCGCAACGTCGAAGCGCCGGCGAACTTCACCGGACAGATGGCCATCACCAACTCGGCTCCGCACGAATTCGACGTCGCGCGTTTTGTGCTCGGCGCCGACTACCGTTCGATCTCCGTCTTCCAGCCCTCGGTCGTGGACGCGTCGAAGACGGGCGCCCCAGTTTTCATGGTGCTCGAAACGACGACCGGCCAGCTCGTCAACGTCGAGATCAACAACAACGCCGCCTATGGCTACGACGTGCGGGGCGAGCTGGTCGGCGAGAAGGGCTCGGTCTTCCTCAACGGACCGATACACGCCCGCTACCACCTGTCCATGCAGTCGTTCGAACGCTATGCCGCTGACTGGCGGCCGCGTTTCGCCGAGGCCTACAGACTCCAGAACAGAGCATTCCTGGAATTCGTCCGTTCGGGAGTATTCCCTTCGGTCGCAGCGGACGCGTGGGACGGTTATTGCGCGGCGCTGGCCGCCGAATCCGGGCTCGCAGCGCTCGCTGCCGGCAGCCGGATCGCAATTGCGATGCAGGTCAAACCTGCCCTGTACCGACGATCGAAACAGCCATGAAAGACGCAATCTCCGCGACGCGGCCGGCTATCGCCTCTAGCTCTGGAACGGCCTCGGCCGCTTGCGTTCCGCCTTCGGATCTGACGGCGCTGAAACAACGGTTGATCGGCAATTCGCGCGCGTTGTCCAAGGTGGTCACCCGAATAGCCCGTTTCGCGCTGGAGAACCCAGCCGAGATTGCAATGAGTAATGGTCGCAAGATCGCAAATCTTCTTGCCGTTTCACCCAGTTCGGTGACGCGCTTCGCGACAGCGTTAGGCTTCCAGAACTATGCGGAGCTTCGCAGATTTTTCCAGCGAGAAGTTATTAAAGCCAGGCAAGCCAGGAACTGATCATGAAATTGGGTTTTGTATCCGACTCCCTTGCGCAATTGAGTTTTGAGGAAGTGCTCGACGTTGCTGCCGAACTCGGCCTAGACGGTGTTGAAGTCAACACAGGTAATTGGTCGTCGGCGCCGCATTTCGATCTCGAACGGATGAAGGCCAGTCCTCAAGCCCGAACGGCTTTCTTGAGGGCCTTCGCCGACCGTGGATTGGAGATCGTCGCGCTGAACGCCAACGGGAACCAGCTGCATCCCGTTTCGGGCGGCACCCAGTCAGCCTGCCTCGAGGAGACGATCCGCATTGCCGGCGAGATTGGCGTGAAGAAGGTTTGCCTCATGTCTGGCCTGCCAGGCGGCGCACCGGGCGAGAAGGCGCCGAACTGGATCGTCTCGTCGTGGCCGCCAGAGACGCAGTCGATCCTGAAATGGCAGTGGGAGGACGTGCTCCTGCCGTACTGGCATGGGCTTGCGAAACTGGCGAAGGCTAGTGGCGTCGATCAACTCGCCATCGAGCTGCATGGCAACCAGCTGGTCTACAACGTGCCGTCGCTGCTTCGCCTGCGCGCTGAGATCGGCCCGGTCGTGGGGGCAAACCTCGATCCGAGCCATCTGTTCTGGATGGGCGCCGATCCGATCGCGGCAGTCAATGCGCTGGGAGATGCGATCTTTCACGTGCATGCCAAGGACACGTTCCTCAACGCTCCGAAACAGGCAACGACCAGCCTCTTGGAGAACGGTTCGCTGATGGATATTCCGGCTCGTTCCTGGAGCTACATCACCCTGGGCTTCGGCCACGGCGAGGAGTGGTGGCGCTCCTTCTGCTACCGGCTGCGAATGGCCGGCTATGACGACTGGCTCTCGATTGAACACGAGGATGTCATGTTGTCCCGGCTCGAAGGGGTAAAGAAATCGGTTGAGCTATTAAGGATTGTGATGCCGATCGAGGTGAGCGACTACGCGCCGCCGGCTATCTAACTAGCCGTGATATGCAAATCAACCCCGTCTCCGTTCGCGAATGATTGCCGTTGTTTCCTGGACTCGAGATGTTGCGGGTCTGCGACCGGCCCAAATTCCACCATATCAACGTCGACGCCGCGGAAATCGCAGCTGGCGCAACCGCGGCCAATCGATGCCTTGGCATAGAATGAAAAGTCGCAGTGTCGTTGCAGCAGGGTAAGGTGGAAGAACTCTATACGCCGAGCGCGCAACTAACCTATTGATTCTGAATAGATTTTGGCGCACCAGACAGAATTCTAACCTGTGACCTCTGCCTTCGGAGCGCAAAGCTCAAAGCCGGTGCATAAGGCAGATGACCGGTCGCTCGGAAAGGCGTTTATCTCCAGGAGCTCGGTTCATACCTCGATAGGCGGCGCGAAAGTCCAGCTGCTGAAGTACGCGCCTTCCGAAGTAGCTGGCGCTCCCGTGGCTTCGTTGCCCCTGGAGTTCAGCAAGATGCTACCTACCATTCGCCATTCGTGCCCCCTTCCCCGAATGCGCCCGGTTTTTGCCCAAAGCGATCCGGACGAGTACTACGACAGTACAACCTAGAGGAATTGATTGTACTAAGTTGTTGAATATACGTTACTTTTCGCGACGTCCGTCCAGTCCATCATAGGTGCAATGCAAATCGCCTGTCTAAGTATTTCATTCCGTTGCACTTTTTTGCTCTCAGTGGGCCCAATTCCCCACTGGATCGACTGATAAGGTAATTGCCATATCATATCCAAGAGCACGCTGAACAGCGACACAAACGTCTCCGACGCGGAACTAGAGCCCGCATTTGGCCACCTGAGTGTGCACGGTCACCCGAGGCGGTATCCCGCTGAACGGCGCACGTTCGATCGCGACCGGATTACGTTGGGGAACGGTCGGCGGGGCTTCACGCGTCTCACCGCGCATCACCAAGGTTTGGTTTGCCGTGTCGGCGCTTCGAGTATGTCCCGTCTAGTGCAACGGATGCGTTCGAGGCGGCATGCCCTCATTGATGACCAGTGTGGCTTTGGGCCAAAGGACCGCCCGATTGGTCAGCTTTGCGCCTAAAATCGGTCTTGGAGTTCCGCCGTCGCCCGCGAACACGAAGGATGGGCCTTGGCCAGGGGTGGCGTGCCTATCGAGCGATAATCGGACGCGGGCCGAACTGACTACGACCCTGATCTATTCGGCTCGGCTCAGCACACTGTGCGAGCGCTACAGGTCGGTTTCGGCTCAGGAGGGGCGAAAGAAGCAGTACTGCGGAAGATCGTGCTGGGTTTGCGGTAGACCGGAGGGCCCTTCTGCCCGAACGACCATGTATCGCGGCACATTCTGCCAAACGCCTGCGGCTATGCTCGGCTAACACGGCAGATTGACAGGAACCAAGGACATGGATCGCTTCCGGCCGAAATACGTGACTTTTGATTGCCACGGCACGCTGATCAATTTCCAAATGGCGGGAGCCGCTCGGGATCTGTTCGGTCATCTTCTGGATGGGCCGCGCATGGACGAATTCATCAGAAACTTCCAGGCCTACCGCCTCGATGAGGTGTTGCAGGACTGGAAGCCCTATGCCGATGTCGTTCACAACGCACTGGAGCGCACGTGCCGCCGCAACAACGTCGCATTCCGTGCCGAAGACGCTGAAACGATCTACAACCGCATCCCGACCTGGGGACCGCATCAGGACGTTCCCGAGGGCTTGGCTAAACTAGCCAAGGAAATTCCGCTGGTTATCCTTTCGAACTCCATGATGGCCCAAATTCCGTCGAACGTGGCAAAACTCGGCGCGCCATTTCATGCCGTCTACACCGCTGAACAGGCGGGGGCTTACAAGCCGCACTTCAAGGCGTTCGAATATATGTTCGACATACTGGGATGCGGCCCGGAGGACATAACTCACGTTTCCTCGTCTTTCCGCCACGACCTGATGTCTGCCTATGACCTAGGGATCATGAGCAAGGTCTGGGTTAATCGCGGCCATGAGCCGGCCAACCCTTATTACGAGTACACCGAAATCCGCGATGTGACGGAGCTACCGGGCGTTTTCGGGATCTGAGGGCGAGGATGGGGCGCGGGTTTATTGGCTGGACCGCTCCACCTCTCCCATGAAGAACACCATATTCAGCAGGCGAGGATCTTTCGAGTTCGGTGCTTGTAGTCATCTGGTCTCCGATGAAGAAGCAGGTCAGCCCAATGGCTCCATGGCTGCGGGACGCGACCATCTGCCTTGCGCGGCAGCCTCAACCGAAGCCTATTTTCGCACTGCCGCCGCAATCCTGGCCATGCGGCCGGCTTCCGCGGAACCGGACATGTCGGCGGCATTGCTTAAGCGTCACTACGGATTGGCGGGATCGATCGCGACATTATCCTCCGAGGTCGAGCGCACCGTTGAGGTCAACCTGTCGCACGGCCGCCGACTGATCCTGAAGACGTCGACAAGACCGGAGGCGGTCGACAGCTTTCGTTTCCAAAGCGCCACCTTGGCGGGATTGCAAGGGGCCGCGGGCTTCGTTGCACCCGAAGTGCTCCGCACCAGCAGCGGCGCGTTGATGTTTGAGGAAGAAGGGGTATGCGGGTACTTGCAGACCCGGATCGAAGGCGTTCCGCTGCACAAGGCGGTGCCCACTCCGGACCTGCTTTTTCGAACTGGCAGCGCTCTGGCCCGGCTGGACTTGGCCCTTGCGCAAGTCAATGTGCCCGCGGCCCTCCGCCCCGTTCTTTGGCATGTCGGGTGCTGGTCGCGGTTGATGGAACTAGCGCAATACCTCCCGTCCGGGAGCATTGCCGACAGCGTTCGCGTCGCGATGGCGGACTATGTGGAGTTTGTTGAGCCACAAATCTCGAACGTGGCGTGGCAGGTCACCCATAATGATCCCAGCCCATTCAATATGATGACGACTGCCCAGGGAACGGGTTTCATCGATTTTGGCGATGGCTGCTGGAGCCCCAGGATCCAGGATCTGGCGATCGCGGCAAGTCACGCCGTGACGGATCCGGACCTTTCCTTTGGGTGGGGCCGAACATCTTATCGCCGGCTATGCCTCGGTCATGCAATTTCGGCGCTGGAAGCAAGACTGCTCGTCGGATTGATGCGGGCGCGACAAAGCGCTTTGATCCTGGTCAATTACTGGCGCTCCCACCTTTTTCCGGTCGACGCCCAGTACATCAAAAAGAACGTCGCGCGTGCCGAGCATGGCCTCTCCATCCTGACGCCACTTGGTGTCGCATCGGGCGAGGCGGCAGTCCAGGCGGCAATGTCGTCGTCCTGCTGCAACGCCATATCGGTTCGCCCGACAGGGCACGGTCGCCGAACCGCGAATTGATCAAGATACTCGTTCAGATAGGCAGCTGCACATGTCCACCGATCTCATGCCGAATCGCTACAGACCTGGCGAAACCGATCTTGACAGGCGCGAGTCCGAGCTAATTGCTCGCCGTGACGACGTTCTGGGGGCCTCTTATCGGCTCCAGTACCGCCGGCCCGTGCACTTCGTTCGCGGCGAAGGCATGTGGCTCTACGATCCCGACGGGCGGGCCTATCTTGACTTCTATAATAACGTGCCGTCTCTCGGCCATTGCCACCCGGAAGTAAACGCCGCAATGGCTGAGCAGGCGGGCCGGATAAGTGCCAACACGCGCTATCTCGAGCCAAAACTTGTCGACTATGCCGAGCGATTGGTCGATACTTTCGCAAACGAGCTCGACCGGGTGGTCTTTACTTGCACGGGGAGTGAATCCAACGATCTGGCCCTGCGTATCGCGCGATTTGCGAGCGGCAAGGAAGGCGTGATCGTTTCCTCCTATGCGTATCACGGCACGAGTGCGGCTACCGCCGCGGTTTCGCCGAACTTGGGCGACGCCGTCAAGCTCAGCCCGTTCGTGCGCATGGTATCCCTACCCGAGCCGGCGGGCGTGCCGGAGGCCCAGGCTGCGGACTTTTTCGAGGCACAGATTCGATCAGCCATCACGGATCTGAACCGTCGTGGCATAGGCGTTGCGGCCCTGCTCATCGACAGTATTTTTTCCAGCGATGGCGTATGGGCAGATCCTCCTGGTTTTATTGCCGGCGGAGCTACGGTGGTGCGGGAGGCAGGTGGCCTCGTCATTGCCGACGAAGTTCAACCGGGCTTCGGGCGAACTGGCTCCCATATGTGGGGCTTCGAGCGGCACCGGATCGTTCCGGATCTTGTTACCCTCGGCAAGCCGATGGGCAACGGATTTCCAATTGGCGCCGTCGTTGGTCGCAGGGCCCCGATGGAGCAGTTTGGCGCCACCGCGCGCTACTCGAACACGTTCGCCGGAAACACCGTTGGAATAGCGACCGCGGACGCCGTGCTAACGATCCTGCAGCGTGACCAAATTCCCCAAAAGGCGCTTGCCATGAGCCAGCGCCTCCGAGCCGGACTGGAAAAGATCGCAAAGCAGCATCATGGAGTTCGTGCGATCCGAAACGCCGGTCTTTTCTTTGGCATCGACATGGGGCCTGAGGACGCACCGGCTGCGGGCCGGCGCGCAATGGCTTTGGATGTGGTCAACGCGATGCGGGATGACGGCGTACTTATCAGCACGACAGGGGCCAATGAGGATGCACTTAAAGTGCGCCCTCCGCTCGTCTGCCAAGCCGAGCATGTGGACCTCTTCCTTGCATCCATGGAGCAAGCGCTCATCAAGGTCGCAGGCTAGACCGCATACCGCAATGTGCGGAAGCGCTCACCGAAGGCAGCCTGTTGGAATAGATGGCGCCACTGGCGCGCGTCCCTGCGCCTGGCGAGAAGACGCCTAGAAATAGCCGAGGATCGATTTGACCTCGAGATACTCCAGCATGCCCTCGAGACCGTACTCGCGTCCGTTTCCGGATTGCTTGAAGCCGCCGAACGGCGCGTGGGGGTCCCACGTCGGGTAGTTGAGATGCACCTGCCCGGCGCGGAGTTGCGACGCGACGTCCTTGACGACGTCCATGTCTTTGCCCTGCACATGCGCCCCGAGGCCATAGACGGTGTCGTTGGCGATGGTGACGGCCTCCTCTACTGTCTCGTAAGGAATGACGCAAAGAACCGGGCCGAAGATCTCCTCCTGGGCAATACGCATGCCGGTGCGCACCTCGGAAAAAATCGTCGGTTTGACGTAGAATCCGGCATTCAGACCGCCGGGACGGCCCTGTCCGCCGGCGACGACCTTCGCGCCTTCCGAAATGCCGACGCCGATCATCGTCTGAATCCGGTCGAACTGGGCGCCGTTGGCGATTGCGCCATGGGTGGTGGTCGCCGCGAGAGGATCACCGACAACGATATCGTCCGCGGCGCGCCTGGCAATCGACTCGATCTCGGAAAGCTGCGCGCGCGGCACGATCATACGCGTCGGCGCACTGCACGACTGGCCGAGATTGCGGAAGGCGGCGGCGATGCCCAGCGAGACGGCGCGATCGAGATCGGCGTCCGGGAGGATCACATTCGGCGACTTGCCGCCGAGCTCCTGCGCGACGCGCTTGACCGTCGGCGCTGCCGCCTGGGCCACCGCGATGCCCGCGCGGGTGGAGCCGGTAATCGAGATCATGTCGACGTCCGGATGGGAGGCGAGAGCCGCACCGACGCAAGGGCCGTCGCCATTGACGAGGTTGAAGACACCGGCCGGGAAGCCGGCTTCTTCGATCGCCTCGGCGAACATGAGGGCGCTCAACGGAGAAAGCTCGCTCGGCTTCAGCACGACCGTGCAGCCTGCGGCGAGCGCCGGCGCGACCTTGGCGGTGATCTGGTAGAGTGGCCAGTTCCACGGTGTGATCAGCGCGCAGACCCCGATCGGTTCGCGAGTGACGGCGGTGTGACCGCGCTGCTCGACGAAGGGGAAGGCCGTCAGGACCTCGCGAGCGACCCGCACATGGGCGATCGCCAGCGGCACCTGCGCGGTGCGCGCATATGCGATCGCCGCGCCCATTTCGAGGGTCAGGCATTGCGCAAGCAGCTCGGTGCGAGCCTCGAGCAGCGCCTGCAGGCGATCGAGCAAATCCGCGCGGTATTCCGGCTCGGTCCGGATCCAGGTGGCGAATGCCCGGCGGGCCGCGGAAACGGCCGCGTCCACGTCCTCGCCATTTCCGAGCGGAAATTGCGTCACCACTTCTTCCGTCGCCGGATTCGTGACGGCGGCCTGGCCAGTGCCCCTGGGCGCGCGCCATTCGCCGTCGATGAAGAATGTGCCGAGGCGGCCGTTGCGAGACAGGTGCTCGAGGGGCGTGGTCATGTCACGAGGTCCTTCATCCGATAGTAGGCGCCGAGGATTGGCAGGAACCAGGGACGCCCGAAATATCCGGGGATCGCCGGCCAGTCGAAATCCTTCAGGGGTTGAGATTGGGCGCCCGTCCATGACCTCGGCCATGATCGAAACCCATCAGCGTCGACATATGCGCGCCGTGCCCGCTATAGCTCATCGAGTAGTAGATACCGTTGCGCACTCCGGCGCGGGGCAGGCGGTCGCGCGTCATGTCGACAAGCCGCCCCAGCAGTAGTCCACCCCGGTGCCGGCCAGTTCGGGGTAGACGTCAACCATCGTCGCCTTCAGGATCCGGCCGCTCTTCTGGTCGGACTGGGGATTGGAACCCGCGAAGCGCGCCCGGCCGCCGAACAGCAGGCGGTTGTCCGGCGTCAGCCGCCAGTAGACGACGAGGTTGCGCGTGTCGACGACATTGCGACGGCCCGGCATGAGGCGCTCGATTTTCGAAGGGGACAGCGGTTCCGTCACGATCAGGAACGCGCCGACCGGCACGATGCGACGGCGGATCCATCCGAGCGGACCGACCTGGGAGATGCCGCTCGCCAGCAGGACCGGGCGCGCGACGATCCTGCCCTTGGAGGTCTCGACCTCATGCCCGTCGGCGACCTTGCGCAGAGCCGTGATGGGTGCGTGTTCCTGGATCGCCGCGCCGCGCCGCGCCGCCGCGATTGCTAGGCCGCGTACGAAACGACCGACATGCATGTTGGCGCTCTTGGGAAAAAGCAGCCCCCCGTGGTAACGGTCGGTGCCAACCTCGCTGCGCAGGTCGGCGCGGGCTATCATCCGCTTTTCGGGATCGACATTGGCCGCCAAGACTTCCTGGCTGCGCGCCAGCATGTTGTAGTGCTTGGGCTTGGCGGCAAGCTTAAGCTTGCCGACCCGGGCGAAGCTGCAGTCGATCCGTTCTTCCTGCACCAGCCGCTCGACCATGTCGACGCCGGCATCGAAGGCCTTGTACATCGCGTTGGCGGCATCCTTGCCGTACTTGCCGGCCATGACCCCGTAGTTCTGGGCAAAGCCGTTGTTGCACATGCCACCATTGCGGCCGGATGCGGCGTTGCCGATCGTTTGGGCCTCGAGCAGGGCGACCCGGGCCCCCTTTTTGGCAAGGGCCAGCGCTGCGGAGGATCCGGTCAGGCCGCCACCCACCACGGTCACGTCGTAATGGCCTTCGAGGGGCTTGGGCGAACCTCGATCGAACGGCTGGGACGTATCAAGCCAGTAGGACGTCAGTTTCATCTTTACACCACCTGAGCGTCAGCTTGCATCGACGCCATGCAAAGCGTGGAGATCGGAACTTCTACCAGCCGCGGATCCGCTCCCACCGCGCGTCGATCTCCGGACTTCCTCCGTTGACGACGCTGTAGAAATCGTGCTGGCCGGCCATCGCGCAGGCGTGGTTTGGCAGGATCCGCACCCGGGCACCGACCCGAAGGTCTGGCATGCTCTTGGGGGAGCCGCTGCGGATCGCCAGGATGCCGTGTTCCTGGCTGGCCTGTGACACGATCACGTCTTCGAGCACGCGACCCGCCTCGTCGCATACCAGGCCGTAACCCTGATCTACCCGCTGGCTCGCGGTGCCGCGATCGCGCGAGAGCGCCATCCACCCCGCGTCGACAAGCACCCAGCCCTTCTCTGGCTTAACGCCGATCACCGTGGCCAGCACTGAAATCGCGATGTCGTCGACGGCACAGACCCCGACTCCGTGCTGGACGAGGTCGAAGAACATGTAGACACCGGCGCGCAGTTCGGTGACGCCATCGAAATTCTCGGCGAAGTGTGCGGTGGGCGTCGAGCCGAGGCTGACGATCGGGCAGGCATGGCCTCGAGCGCGCAGAATTTCGGCGGCTCGCACGGTGGCCGAACGCTCGTTCTCGGCTGCCCTCACCAGAGCATCGGGCGTGCTCAAACGATAGGACTCGCCCGCATGGGCGAGGACGCCGACGAGGTGGGCGCCCGCCGCGACCACCCGGTCGGCGACCTCGATGAGCTTGGGATCGTCCGGCTTCAGTCCACCGCGATGGTCGGCGCAATCCAGTTCGATGAACACGGATGGAGTAACGCCCGTGGCCTTGCGCACATCGGCCAGGGCATCGGCCTGTTCTACGGTATCAAGCAGCAGCTTCAGGGCGACGCCGGTGCGGCGGCAGAGCTCCGAGGCACGCCGAGCCGAGGCCGGCGACAGACCGACCGCATAGGTCATGTCGCGATAGCCGTGGTCAGCGAAATATTCCGCCTCGGCGATGGTAGAGACCGTGATCGGGCCGGGTTCTGTGGGGAAGACCTGTCGGGCGACGTCAATGCTCTTGGCCGTCTTCATGTGCGGGCGCAACACAACGCCAAGCTTCCTGGCGTGGTCGGCGAGACGGTTTATGTTGCGCTCGAGCTTCCCGCGATCCAGCAGCAGCGACGGTGTGACAAGGCCATCGATCTTTTGGACCGGTTCCAGCGATTTCGCGTTCGTTTCCATGTTCTCGATGTTCCTCAACACTAACCGAAGGACTGGTTCGCCAGGGCGTACATGCAGGCCGCACCGTCGGGCATTGGTCGCCGCCCCTTGACCATGGCGGTGGCTCCGCCGACCCTGACAAGGCCCAGGCTTTCCAGCCAGTCGCCCAATCCATGCTCGGCATAGACGTCGATGCGCACGAACTGGCCGTGGAGCCTCGAAAGCTGGTCTAGGATCAGGCGTTGCGCGTCTTCGGCGCTTTCCGCGGCCACTGGGCCGACAACGTAGCCGCGCCCGAACTTCCTGGCGATCGCGTAACCGGTGACCCGTCCACGGCGGTCGATCACCACCACGTCGCCCACATCGGCAAGCGCAGCGACCATCGGCCCGCGAGGCATTCCGGTGGCCCGTTCGTCGAAGGCGCGGAGTGCCGGCAGGTCTGATACCGTCGCCGGCCTGATGTCGGCGCAGGCCTTCGCGGGTACGGGGACGTTCAGTTGGCCCTGGTGCTGAAGCACGGTGCCCCAAACGGTGAAGCCGCGTCGCCTGTAGAGCGTCAGCCCATCTTCGGTCGAATTGAGCAGCACGTTGCGACCTTCCGTCGCCTCAAGCAACGCGTTGAAGAGCCGCGAGCCATTGCCGCCGCCTTGCGCGCAGCGGGTGACGATGATCATCCCGGCCGAGGCATAGGCCTGCCCGTAGTTCCACCACATTGCCGACCCGATCACCTCGCCTGAGCGCTCAAGGACAAGGCCCTCGCCCACCCTGGCAGCAAACTCCCAGTCCTCGCTGCGGTAAGGCCAGCCCATTTCCTGCGACAGCTTCAGCGCGCCCGGCACATGGCTGATCTCGAACGCGGTCAGCTCGGTCGGATCGCCGACGATGTCATTGTTAAGCCCAACGGCCATGCGCAAGACGCCTTCGATTTACCCAGAGATCGAACCTCAAGGTGGCGTCCGGCGCACAGATTTCGCTGCTGTTTTGCCCGTTCAGATCAGCGAGACTATTCGTTTTGAGCCATTCCTCGGCATACCAAACTGCGCAAAGCGGGCGAAGTATATCCGGCGCCTCGTATCGCCTCGCTTTCATCGTTTGGCGATCCGTGTTGCGCCCGCACGGTTCACAACGGACGCGATCCAAGCCCCCGCAATCGCACAGTCGCAACACGCCCCAACGATGAACAGCTTGTTGCTCAGGAGGTATTCGGGATGATCTACATCAGCGAAGAGGAGTCAGCCGCCCTGGTCACCCATGAACTGGCTTTCGACGCCGTGCGGAGAGCTCTCGTTGCTGCCGCTTCGAAACAGAGCCTGGTCTTTCCCGCGGTTCTCGGGCGTGCACGGGAGGCGACCAATACCTTCTCAATCAAATCCGGTTCGTCGGACGAGCTGACCGGAGTCAAGATCGGCTCCTTCTGGTCGGGCAATCCCGCGCGCGGCCTGCCCCGCCACAACTCCACCGTCGTCCTGCTCGACCAGGAAACCGGACGCCTCGGCGCCGTGATCGAGGCGGGCAAGGTCAATGCCTATCGAACAGCCGCCGCCGACGCGGTGGCGGCCGACCTTCTTGCCCGGAAGGACGCCAAGGTGCTGGCGATATTCGGCGCCGGCAACCAGGCGGGTTTCGAGGTCGCGGCGCTGGCTCGCATCCGTCCGGTCGAGACGGTATTGGTCGTGGCCGGACCTTCACCGCGACGCGACGCTTTTGTCGAGCGTATCCGCGCCAAAGACCTCGCGGCGCGCGCCGTCTCGGCCGAAGACGCCGTGCGTCAGGCGGACATCGTGGTCACTGCAACCCCCTCGCGCGAGCCACTGTTTCAGGCCCATTGGGTGCGTGACGGCGCGCACGTCGTCAGCATGGGATCGGATGCGCCCGGCCAGCAGGAATTGCCGACAGAATTGCTCTCGAAGGCAAGCCTCTTCTGCGACTTGCCTTCACAGTCCGTCCAGATCGGCGACTTTCAGCACGTGCGCGACGAAATCGACGCCGGCATGCTCGCCCTAACGGCAATCGGCGACGTCATTGAATACCGGGCGCCGGGACGCCGCTCCGACGAAGAGATCACCGTCTTCGACAGCTCCGGCATCGCCCTGCAGGATCTCTACATGGCCGAGGCGCTGATCCGCGCTAAGGCATCCCACCGCTGATCTGGCGCACGAGGGATTTGACCGACATCTACTGCATACCTGCTTAGCCAAACCAAATCTTGCATTCTGCTTCCAGCCATCGAGCAAGATCGTGGGCTTTCCCAGACAGTTCCGTTTCTCCTGTCCCATATGAGCCCGTAGTGGCTTCCGTCGGGATCGAAGCCGACCGGTGCGATGAGCCGCTCTTTATCTATGTCGTCGGTTGCGAGGACTGTCGGACTGAGGGCAACGCCCAACCCCGCCGATGCGGCTTCAACGATCAGAAAGTGATGGTCGTAGAAGCGAATTTCCGTTGGGGCGCGGCACCGAGGGGTGGAGGGTTGGTGCGCGTAGGCCTGACTTCCGGCTGATCTTCAGATAGCGGCGATGTCCAGCTTCGAGCCGTCGACCAGACGCGACAGGCGGAACGGTGTAGGATCGACGCAAGGCGTGTCGTTTACGACAAACTCTGCGGCCAGATAGCCAAGCCCCGGGCCCAAACCGAAGCCGTGGCCCGAGCAGCCCGCCGCGAGGACGAGGCCTTTCACCCCGTCCACCTGCGACACCACAGGCACTGCGTCCGGCGTGCAATCGACGAAGCCGCCCCAGGCGCTATCGATCTCTATATCGCCGAGTTGGGGGAAGGTCTTCCGGACACTCTCCACCACTTGGCTTACCAGCCATTTCAAGGGTGGAGGATCCAGCACGCGATTCTGTTCGAAGATCCGATCGTTGCTGGTCAGCAGCGCCGGCATGGAATCCGGTCCCGAAAGGAACGATTGGCCGATGCCGAGCCTGACGTTCTTCAGGCGACGCAAGAACTGCGGCATGAATTCCCGGCTGTAGCGGATGGCCTGGGGCGTGATTTCGAGGTTCGCCTTGCCGCTGATCGCAAGCGTATAGCTGCCGTCCAGTCGGCGCGTGATCGTGCAGTAGGGCGTGGAGACCGCCTCGCCTATGTTGATTGTCGGGGTGGAACGCAGCGCGGTCTGCCGGATGCTCGCTTGGGGGAAACTGATCCCGAGCGGCCTAAGGAAGCGCGAGGACCAGGCGCCAGCGGCGCACAGCACCGCGCTGGTTCTGATGTAGCCCTTCTCCGTGTGCACGCCCGCAATCTTGCCATTGGCCAAGTCGAGCGCCCGCGCGGCGCATTCCTGGTGGATCGTGGCGCCCAGAGCTCTGGCCCCATCGGCGATAGCCGGCGCGGCGAGCGCAGGTTCGGCCTTACCGTCCCGGTCCGAATAGGTCCCGCCGACCCATTTGTCGCGCGCTTCGGGGACGCGCTCGGCCACTTCCGCCCGGCTCAGCACGCGGGTGTCGACTTCGTACTCCCTGGCGACCTCGCGCCACCTTTCCCAGCCGGCGAGCACAGCCTCGTCGTGGGTTGCATAGACGAGACCGCAGCGTCGAAATCCAAGGTCCCGATTGATATCGCGCGTGAGCTCGTCCCACAGTCGCATGGAGATCACCGAGAGCGGCAGTTCGCGCCGATCGCGGTTCTGCTGGCGGCACCAACCCCAGTTTCGGCTCGATTGTTCACAGGCGACGTGGCCCTTCTCGAGCAGAGCCACAGAGAGGCCACGCTTCGCCAAGAAATAGGCGGCCGTAGAGCCGAGGATGCCGCCGCCGACGATGACGACGTCGACCTCGGACGGGAGACGCTCATCGCTGTAAATGCGTTCGACTCGGGGCGACATGTTCCAACCAACCTCGGCTGCCAAGAATGCGGAAGCAAAGTTCCGATCAGCCCTTCATCGCATCGTGCGTTAGAAAGAATGTGCCGAAATCATCCAGGACTTCGCCAGATATGCGGGTTTTTGATCGCTTGATCGATACGAGCTGCTCAAGCCCAATCCGAGTGCCAGTTCCGCGCAGGGCGGCACCTGCTCGCGAGTCCGTCGGATCGCTTGAGGGTCTTGAGCCTGCGAGCGAAGTTGTGAGCGGCAACGAAGTCGGCGAGGTGTGACCTGAAGAGGCAGGCGCGAAGCAAAAGTCCGACTTGGCCAGGTCGAACGAGGCGGCAACCCTGCCGAGAAACGCAAGCTCGATCGCGCAGTGATTACCGTCAAGGAACTCGGCACCCTGGATGTCAGCATCAAGCGCGGCAGATCGATCGCCTCCTGGAGGTCGATTCCGTAATCGAGAACCTTGGAGATGGACATGGCAGAGCGCCTTATAGTAGCCACCATCACGCCGAATGATATTTCCACCCTGCGCCGGTCCTCAGGTTCCAGGGTTTCGCTTTGCCCGAACACACGAAATTGGCAAGCGCGTCAGCGCCGCTATGACCTGCGGCGTCTTGCTCGCCTCCGGCGACCCGTGGACGAAGCGGCGCCCAAGGACGTCCAGCCTGCGATAGCCGACCTTGTCAAGATTTGTATCAAGTGACCCGGCCGCAACCTATTGGAGGAGCGGCTTCCAGACGTGGGTGTGGTTCCGCTCCACAAGAATAATGTCGAAATCCTTGCGGCCGAGCCGTGCGCCGAGCCGGCGAACAAGCTCAAGACCTCCAGCTCCACCGCCAACGACGACTAAGTGTTTTCATTTCCTTACCCAGTCCGCAGTGGAATGCCTCAACGCGACTACCCGCCTGTCGGTGGCGGGCACGATCAAGCTTTGGATTCGACAGCCCCAAATCAGCGTCATCGTCGCCCTCAGCTTGGGTAGATCGCGCTACTCTGCCTGCTATTCATACCATCGCTGGCAACCTTGGAGGCCGCCTCGCCCTCACCAGTCCATTACCACCTTGCCGGAATTGCCGATGCGCATGGCGTCGAAGCCAGCCTGGTAGTCGTCGATGCCAATGCGGTGGGTGATCACGCCGCTCACGTCGAGCGGCCCCTGCACCAGCGCGATCATCTTATACCAGGTCTCGAACATCTCGCGGCCGTAGATGCCTTTCAAGGTCAGCATCTTGAAGATGACCTTGTTCCAGTCGATCTCGAAGCCGGTCGGCGCGATGCCGAGGATGGCGATCTTGCCGCCATTGTTCATGGTGTCGATCATGTCGCGGAAGGCATGCGCCGAGCCGGACATTTCGAGGCCGACGTCAAAGCCCTCGGTCATCCCCTCCTCGCGCATGACGTCGCGCAGCTTCTCCTTGGAAGCGTCGACGACGTGATGGATGCCCATCTTGCGGGCAAGGTCGAGGCGGACCGGATTGATGTCGGTGATGACGACTTTGCGGGCGCCGACGCACTGAGCGACCAGGGCGCCCATGATGCCGATGGGGCCGGCGCCGGTGACCAGGACGTCCTCGCCGACGAGATCGAACGAGAGCGCGGTATGCACGGCATTGCCAAGCGGATCGAAGATCGCGGCAACCTCGTCCGGGATGTCGTCGGGGATCGGCACGACATTGTGCTGAGGGATGGCGAGGTATTCGCCGAATGCGCCCGGCCGGTTGACCCCGACGCCCAGCGTATTGCGGCACAGATGCCCCCTGCCCGCGCGGCAGTTGCGGCAGTAGCCGCAGACGATGTGGCCTTCGCCCGAGACGCGCTGGCCGACCTTGTATTCGCTCACCGCCGCGCAGACGGCGGCGACCGTGCCGACGAACTCGTGGCCGGTCACCATGGGTACCGGCACGGTCTTCTGCGCCCATTGGTCCCAGTTGTAGATGTGCACGTCGGTGCCGCAGATCGCCGACTTCTTCACCTTGACCAGCACGTCGTTGGGACCGATCTCGGGGATCGGCACGTGCTCCATCCAGATTCCGGGCTCAGCCTTTGCCTTAACAAGGGCACGCATCATATTGGACTACTATTCCTCAGGAAATAACGCCGAGTTCCTTGCCTACCTCGCCGAACGCTATCACCGCGCGATCAATGTCGGCGGTGGAATGCGCCGCCGACATCTGGGTGCGGATGCGCGCCTGGCCCTTCGGGACCACCGGGAACGAGAAGCCGATGACGTAGATGCCCCGCTTGAGCATCCGCTCGGCCATCTGCTGCGCTAGGGTCGCATCGCCCAGCATGACCGGGATGATCGGGTGGTCGGCGCCGGCAAGCGTGAAGCCGAGTTTCGTCATTGACGAGCGGAAGCGTCCGGCGTTCGTGTAGAGCTTTTGTCGCAGCGCGTCGCCCTTCTCGACGATGTCGAACACCTTCAGCGAGGCGGCCGCGATGGCCGGCATCAGCGTGTTGGAGAACAGATAGGGCCGCGAGCGCTGGCGCAGCCAGTCGACGACCGGCCTGCTCGCCGCCGTGTAGCCGCCGGAGGCTCCGCCCAGCGCCTTGCCGAGCGTGCCGGTGATGATATCCACCCTGCCCTCGACACCGCAATGCTCGGCCGAGCCGCGGCCGTGCTCCCCGACGAAGCCTACGGCGTGGCTGTCGTCGACCATCACCATCGCGTCGTACTCTTGCGCCAGATCGCAGACGCCCCGCAGATTGGCGATAATGCCGTCCATCGAGAATACGCCGTCGGTGGCGATCAGGCGGAAGCGGGCGTCCTTGGCGTCCTCCAGTCGGGCGCGCAGTTCGACCATGTCGTTGTTGGCGTAGCGGTAGCGCCGCGCCTTCGAGAGCCGTACGCCGTCGATGATCGAGGCGTGATTGAGCGCGTCGGAGATGATCGCGTCTTCCTCACCGAGCAGCGTCTCGAACAGCCCGCCATTGGCGTCGAAACAGGATCCGTAGAGGATCGTGTCCTCCATGCCGAGGAAACCCGAGATCCGCGCCTCGAGCTGCGTGTGCTCCTCCTGCGTGCCGCAGATGAAACGCACCGAGGCCATGCCATAGCCATAGCGGTCGAGGCCTGCCTTGGCGGCATCCCGCAGTTCCTCGCTGTCGGCGAGCCCCAGATAGTTGTTGGCGCAGAAGTTCAGCACAGCCTCGCCGCCGACCTCGATCTGCGCCGACTGCGTCGACGTGATCACGCGCTCCGACTTGTAGAGGCCTTCCGCTTCGATCTGTGAAAGAAGCTCGCCAAGGTGACTTTCTAGAGTTGACGCCATGATATCACTGCCATTGTTGTGGTCTTGCTCAAGCGATCTCTCCTCGAAGCACTCGCAAGATGCGCTCGAAGTGGCTGGGATCGTGCGCGTTGAGGAGCGCACCTTCGCGAGGCAGGTGCAGATCCCAGAGACGCGATAACCAAAAACGAAATGCTCCCGCCCGCTGCATTGCGGGAAGCAATGCGCATTCGGCCGGAGTAAGCGCGCGGACGGACTTATAGCCGCCGAGGAAAGCGGCGGCCCGCTCGTTGTTTTGACGGCCGGTGCAGTCATCGACGCACCAGTCGTTGAGGCACACGGCGATGTCGAACAGCAAGGCGTCGCATCCCGCGAAGTAGAAATCGAAGACGCCCGTCAGGTGCTCGCCATGAAACAGGACGTTGTCGCGAAACAGATCCGCGTGCACCGGCCCTTTGGGGAGTTGCTCGTAGGTGAAGGACGCCGCGATCTCCTTCTGGAAGGCCAGCTCACTTGAGAGCAGCGAGCGTTGTGCGTCGGAAATGCAGCGGCTGACCACCGGCGCCGCCTCGTCCCACCATTCGAGGCCGCGCGGATTGGGCTGGTGTCGCGGGTAGTCGCTCCCGGCGACGTGGATGCGCGCCAGCATCTCGCCGACCGCGCGACAATGCGGCTCTGCCGGCACCATCACGCTCTCGCCAGAAAGCCTGTTGACGACCACAGCGGGCCGGCCTTTCAGCACGTGAAGGATTTCGCCATTGCGGTTGGCAACAGGATCAGGGACCGGCAATCGCCGCGCCGCAAGGTGCTTCATGAAATGGAGGTAGAATGGCAATTGCTCGAATGTGAGCCGCTCGAACAATGTCAGCACATACGCGCCGGCTTCGGTATCTACGAAGTAGTTCGTGTTCTCGATGCCGGTCGAGATGCCGCGAACGGAATGCGGCCCGCCCAGACCCAGCGCTCGCGA
This sequence comes from Mesorhizobium wenxiniae, assembly GCF_002284535.1. Classification (GTDB taxonomy): domain Bacteria; phylum Pseudomonadota; class Alphaproteobacteria; order Rhizobiales; family Rhizobiaceae; genus Mesorhizobium; species Mesorhizobium wenxiniae. Next base: position 99,098 of record NZ_NPKH01000030.1, read on the forward strand.
GAACGCTGCGACTTCGTCAACGGACAGCTCTGTATAGACAGCCATGGCGAGAATCGGTCCCGATACGCGTTTCTTCAGCCGGCGGCACGCTGCACGATTTCGGCGATGTAGCTCGTCACGGTTTGTGCATCGGCGGGAAGGACTTTGAACCGTTTCGGCAAATCCTCTATGCCATCGAACTGCCGCGGTCGATCCGGCTCGCGGTCCAATGCCTCCCTGATCGTTCCCGCAAATTTGACCGGCAGGGCCGTCTCCAGCACGAGCATTGGGGTCTCCGGAACGGAGTGCTTGCGCGCGACCTTCACCCCATCTGCCGTATGCGGATCGATCAGCGTGCTGGAACGCTGCCAGGTGTCACGGATCGTCTCCAACCGGTCGGCGTGGGTGCTCTTGCCGCTGCGGAAGCCGAAACGATCTGCCGCGTTCGCGAAGGCGGGATCACTACTGAGATTGAAAAACCCTTGTTCCCTGAGTTGGCCGTCGAACAGGGAACTCGTCCGACCTGCATCGCGCCCGATCATGTCAAACACGAAACGCTCGAAATTCGAGGCCTTAGAGATGTCCATGGAAGGGCTTGAGGTTTCATGGGTATCCGCGCGGCCCCGCACGCGATACAGACCGGTGCGGAAGAACTCATCGAGCACGTCGTTCTCGTTGGTCGCGACGATCAGACGGGATATCGGAAGCCCCATCATGCGCGCGACATGACCGGCGCAGACGTTCCCGAAATTGCCCGAGGGAACGGCGAAGTCGACCTTTGACGAATTCTCTTCCGTCACCTGAAAAAAGGCCGAGAAGTAATACACCACCTGAGCCACGAGTCGGGCCCAGTTGATCGAATTGACGGTGCCGATCCGGTGGCGCCGCTTGAAGTCAGCATCGCCGGACACGGCTTTGACGATGTCCTGGCAATCGTCGAACACCCCTTCGATGGCGAGGTTGTGGATGTTCTCGTCCTGCAGGCTGAACATCTGGGCCTGCTGAAAAGCGCTCATGCGCCCATGCGGCGACATCATGAAGACGCGAATGCCCGTCTTGCCGCGCATCGCATGTTCCGCCGCGCTGCCCGTATCGCCACTGGTGGCGCCGAGGATGTTCAGTTCCTCACCCTGGCGGGCCAGTTCATATTCAAGAAGATTACCAAGCAACTGCATGGCCATGTCCTTGAACGCGAGCGTTGGGCCATTCGACAGTTCCGCGACGTGAAGACCCGTTTCAAGCGCGCGCACCGGCACGATCCGGTCAGTCCTGAAAACCTCGGGCGTGTAGGTGCTCGCGCAAATGGCCTTGAGATCGGCGGGCGGAATATCGTCGATGTAGAGCGACAGGATTTCGAAGGCGAGGTCCGGGTAGGACAGGCCCCGCCACCGATCCAGCATGGCGTCATCCACAAGCGGGTAGGTCTCGGGCACATAGAGCCCGCCATCCGGCGCCAGACCTTCAAGCAGGATCTCGCACAACTTCCTGCGTTCGGGATGACCGCGCGTGGAGATGTAGTACATGTGATACTCTTCCTTGTAGCCGCGACACTCAGCCGTCGCCGCCGCGCCGCGTGGTCAATGGGCAGCCGGGCTTTAGGCGTCAGCGGCGGGCACGCCACCAGGCGATCTTGTCCTGCAGCGCATAGCCCTTGATGATCGCCGGCAAGAACCAGGGATCGCCGCTATAGAAAGGGATGGAAGCTGGCGGTCGGAAGTCGAAAGCCGTGCCGGCGTCTTGCGCGCGACCCATCAGCTTGTAGGCGGCACGCGTGCCGACCCACGGTGCCCAGACCACGCCCGAACCGCAAAAGCCGGTGGCATAGACGATGTCATCCTTTTCAAAGATGCGGGGCAGCATGTCGCGGTTCATGGCCACGTTGCCGAACCAGCTGTACGAAAGGCGAACCTTCTCCAGCTCCGGGAAAATTTCTATCAGACCGTTACGCAGGCGGAGCGTCGGGGCTGTCGGATCGCTGTTGCCGCGGGAGCTGTCTCGCCCACCGAGCAGAATGCGCCTTCCGTTGGGTGAAGGACGATAGTAGAAGCCCAGCTCCCGGTTCTCGCCCATCATCATCAGCTTGGGCATCAGCCGCGCCATCAATTCAGGCGGAAGCTCCTCGGTGACGATGATCCGGCTGCGGACGGGAACCAGGCGGCGACGCAGGAAGGGCGCGCCGCCATCGGTATATCCGTTGGTGCAGACCAGCACCTGCCGAGCCTGCACAGTCCCGGCCGATGTCGCGACACGGAACCCGGACACATCTTTCTCGATGGAAATCACGGGCGTTCGTGAGTGGACCGTCAGCCCGGAAGCCAAGGCCACCCGCAGGAGCTCGGCGTGCAACTTGGCCGGGTGCAAACCGCCAATGTCCATCCGAACCGTGCCGCCGCGGTAGAAGTCGGTGCCGATGTAGTTGCACTGCTCGGCATGCGGAACAGCGTAGGATTCGATCCCCAGCCTCTTCGCCAGCGCCTCGGCGCCGCGGGCCATCTTCTCGTACTGGTCGTATCCGAGAGCACCCATGAACCGGCCGACCAGCTGGAAATCGCAGTCGATCCCTTCCGTCTCGATGAAGTCGTAAAGGAACTCGCGGGCGATCTTGCCCTCGGCCTCGATCGCGATCGCCTTTGCCTCGCCGAAGCGCCTGGTGATCGTCGCATAGTCCGGTCGAATGCTTCCGCTGGTGATCCCGCCGTTGCGCGACGAAGCTCCTTCCCCGGGGTTCATCGCATCGAAGGCCGCAACTGACCGTCCTTCACGCGCCAGCACCAGCCCGGCGGACAGCCCGGCATAGCCAGCGCCGACGATTGCCACATCGAGCCGCTTTGCCAGTGGCTGCGACGGCAGCGGCCTGACAGGTGCGGCTTCCCACCAGTAGGGCGTGTTCTTATCGGCGACTTTCTCCTCATGCACGTGCGCTACTTCCCGTTGCGTTTTTAGGATCTGCAGTGGGTCGCGTTTGCTGACGAAATCAGACACGGTCATCTCGCACGTCGAGCGCATCGCGCAGTCCGTCACCGATGAAGTTGAAGCTGGTTACGGCGATGGTGATGGCGGCGCCCGGGATGATCGCCAGCCAAGGCGCGCTCGCCAGATACTGCTGGGCGCCCTCCAGCATGTTACCCCAGCTGGCCAGCGGCGGCTGAATGCCATAGCCCAGGAAGCTGATATAGGCTTCCAGAAGGATCGCGTGCGCAACTGTCAATGTGGCGGCCACAATGATCGGTCCCATGGCGTTGGGCAGGATCTCCCGGAACATGATGTGGGCGCCGCTCAATCCCAGCATGCGCCCAGCCAGGACGAACTCGCGCTCGCGCAGAGAGCGGACCTCGGCCTCGACAATTCGAGCCACTTCCATCCAACTGGTGACCGCGATGATCACCGTGACCATGGCCGGGCTCGGCTTCAGTGCCGCGGCCAAAGCGAGCAGCAGGAAGATTGACGGGAAAGACAGGAAGCCATCGACGGTGCGCATCAGCGCCGCGCCGATCCAGCCGCCGCGATAGCCCGCGATTACGCCGACGAGCGTTCCGATCAGCGTCGACAGCAACATGGCGAAGAAGGCCACCGCCAGCGAAATCCTTCCCGCCATGAGCAATCGCGCTGCCAGATCGCGCCCCAGCGGATCGGTCCCGAGATAGTGGTCGCCGGTCAGCGGCGGGGAAAACCGGGCGCGCAAATCGATGTAGAGCGAATCATAGGGCAGAAGATGCGGGCCGAAGACGCATGCCAGCGTGAGGAGCATGATCATCGCCACCCCCAGCAGCGCCAGATGATGACTCGTGAAACGGCGCACGGTGCGGCTACGCCACCAGCGGCTTGGTCCTGTATTTGCGACGAGAGCGGTCATTTCGGCTGCCTCCTGTCAGGCGTAAGGTTGCGCGCTCAACCCAGACGGATGCGCGGATCGACGATGGCCACCGCAATGTCGGCGATCAAATTGCCCAGAATGACGAGGATGGCCGAGAACATCAGCAGTCCCATCACGACCGGGTAGTCGCTGTAGCCGAGGCTATCGAGGAACAGCCGCCCCATGCCTGGCCAGGTAAACACGGTCTCTGTCACCAGTGCGCCAGTCAGGATGCTGGGAAGTTGCACCCCTGCCAGCGTGATCATTGGCAAAAGCGCATTGCCAACAACGTGTTTCATTATGACTCGGCGCTCGCTCAAACCCTTGGCCCGGGCGGTCTTGACGAAATCCTGGCTGATGGCGTCGAGGGTGGAGGTGCGCATGTAGCGGCTCCAGATCGCCACATGCACCAGCGACAGCACGAGGCTGGGCAGGATAAGGTGGTGGAGATAGTTCAGCACCGAGCCGTCGCCGATGGTGTACATATTGCCCGCAGGCACCCAGCCCAGCTTGAGCGAAAAAATGTAGATGCCGACGAGCCCGAACCAGAAGGTCGGGATCGACAGCGCGACCATGGCGCCAACCGTCGCCAGATGGTCAAACAGCGAGTAGCGGTGCGTAGCGCCGCGGATGCCGATCCAGGTGCCAATGGCGATTGCGATCGCGGTGGATGTGCCCATCAGCAGCAGCGTGGCAAAGACGTGCCGGCCGATCACCGAAAGCACCGGCGCCCCATCGCGGAAGGAGTTGCCCCAGTCGCCCTGGAGAAGCCGCCAGGCCCAATCGAGATATTGCATCCACAGCGGCCGATTGAGCCCTAGTTGCTCTTTCAGGCGATCGAGATCGTCCTGCGTCATGCCGGGATCGAGCCCGAATTGCGCCAGTGGCCCCCCCGGTAACAAGTTCAGGACAACGAACCCGATGACCGACACGATCAGGAGCAGGATGAGGCTCTGCGAGAGCCGGTTGAGCAGGAAGCCACGCATTCAACTCTCCCCTTTCAAGACGCCGGTGACACGCCGCCGCCCTAAGGCGGCGGCGTAAGTATGTCAGTCCTTCCAATGCCATCCGGCGGCATGCCAGGATGCGACGCGGGTGTTGGAATTTGCCTCGAAACCCGCCAGCCCTTCCTTGCGGCCGAACACATTGGCGTAGGCAAACAGAGGCAGGAACGGCAGATCCTGACGAACAATTTCCTGAACACGCAGATAGATGGCGCGCCGCTCTTCCCGATCGAAGGTGCGGGTACCCTTGTCGAGCAGCGCATCAACCTCCGGGTTGGAGTATTGGCCTGTGTTCGAGCCCTTTCCGCCCTTCGCGACGATCGCCTTTGTGTGCAGGCGGTTGGTAACGTCGGGGTCGCCCGCGATGACATTGGTTACACCGGAGATGGCTGACTCGAACTGCGATTTGAGCCAGAAATCGCCCCACATGACGGCGGCCGGCAGGTTCGAAATGGTCATCTCCACCCCGATCTCGGCGAATGTCTGCTGCAGAAACTGCTGCGTCTGCTCGCGCAGGTGGTTGCCGGAGGTGGTGGAGTTGGCGAAAGACAGACGCACCCCGTCCTTCACCCGTATTCCATCGGCTCCGGGTACCCAGCCGGCCTCGTCGAGGATCTGGCGCGCGCGCTCGATGTTGAACTCCTGCGCCGGCAGGTTCGGATTGTAGTAGTAGGAATTCTGCGGCATGAAGGTCTCGGTGGGGTTGTGGACCCCGTAATAAAGTCCTTCGAGGATCGCTTTCCTATCTATTGCGGCGTAGAGCGCCTGGCGAACCGCAGGGTCCTTGAATTGCGGCTTCTCAAGATTGAGATAGATCGACTCGACCGATGCTCCGCGCTCCAACATGACCACGCGATCCGGTAGTGTGCTGGCTTCCGCATAGTTGTCGGCGGTTATGAATGCCTGGTCGACAAGATCAATGTCGCCGCTCTTGAACTGGGTGTAGAGCACCGTCATGTCGGGGATGTATTTGAAGACGAGCCGCTCCAAATAGGGGCCCTCCCCTGCATAGTCCGTGTTCGCGACGAGTTCGATGTGATCGCCGGCAATGCGCTGCGCCCACTTGAATGCGCCAGTGCCGACAGGCGCCTGATTGAAGGCGGCGGCGTTCGGGTCGGCCTCTTTTTCGAGGATGTGCTTGGGCACCATGAAGGTTTCGGCGAGAAACGACAGGTAAGGGGCGAAAGCCTCCTCCATCCGCCAGGTGAGCTCGGTCGGCGAGACCACCTTGATGTCGCGCACCAGCGAATGACCCGCCGTCCGCCACGCGCGGAATTTCGGATTGGTGATGAGCTCAAGCGTGAACTTCACATCCTCGGCCGTGAAGGGTTGGCCGTCGTGCCAGCGGACGTCATCACGCAGGCGGATGCGCCACAAAAGTCCATCCTCCGAAATGCCGCCGTTGTCTTGGCTGGGCACTTCGACCACAAGATTGGGCTGAAGAACGCCCTTGGGGTCCATGCGAACGAGTGCATCAAACACCGAGAAGTGCACGGCGTCGTCGCACTCGGTATGCGGCATCAGTGGATTGAAGACGGTGGGTTCCTGCGAAAATCCGACGACGACGCGGCCGGTCGGGCTCGCTGGAGGGTTCTGGGCGAAGGCGGGTTTGCCCAACAGATTGGGCGCAATGAGGCCTGCGGCCCCGCCTATCGCCATCAATCGAAGGGCGTGGCGCCGCGAGTAGTTCGATTTGGAGTTCGTACGTTCAGTCATTGGAATTCCCCTTGTTCTGGCGGTGTCCGCCGTGGCTCTTACCCGTTTGCCGCAACCGGGCGGGTCGGTCCCGGCTGCTCTCCAGGAATCGCCGCCACCAGCTCACGCGTGTAGGCCGATTGCGGGTCGAGGAAGATTTGCGAGGGCGGTCCGCGTTCAACGATCCGCCCTTTCTGCATCACCGCGATTTCGTCGCAGATCTGGCTGGCAACGCGCAGATCGTGGGTGATGAAGATCATCGATACGCCGGTCTCTCGCTGGATCTGGTCGAGCAGCTTCAGGATCTGCGCCTGGATCGACACGTCGAGCGCCGACACCGCCTCGTCGGCGATCAGCAGCTTCGGCTTGAACATCAGCGCCCGGGCGATGCCTATGCGCTGGCGCTGTCCGCCGGAGAATTCGTGCGGGTAGCGGCCAAACGCGCCCGCATCGAGCCCGACATGGGCCAACAGGGCCTTCGCCTCTTCACGCGCTTGCGCATAGGCCGTCCCGTGCGCGACCGGGCCAACCGTCAGGATGTGGCCGACAGTCGCGCGCGGGTTGAGCGACGCGAAGGGGTCCTGGAAGATCATCTGAATTCGGGGGCGCAGTTGGCGGAACTCGGCCTCGGAAAGCTTCGCGATCTCCTGCCCCTCGAACACAATCCCGCCGCCGTCGCAGTCCAGCAGCTTGATCAGAAGCCGGCCCAGCGATGATTTGCCGGAACCGCTCTCGCCAACGACGCCCAGCGTGCGCCCGGGCGCCAGATCGAACGAGACCCCGTTAACGGCGGGCACGACGCGCTCCTTGCCGAACAGCGCACTGCCGCTGCGATAGGTCTTCACCAGGCCCTCGACCTTCAGGATCGGCGTCTTGTCGGCCGTTTCCAGAGGAACGCGGTCCTCGCCGGTCAGGCGCGGGACGGCCGCGATAAGGCGCCGGGTATAGGGATGGCCGGGCGACTTCAGGACCTGTTGAGCGCTACCCTGTTCGACGATGTGGCCTTTCTCCATAACGACGACGCTGTCTGCAATCTCGGCCACCACCCCGAAGTCATGGGTGATGAACATGACGCTCATTCCCTTGCGTCGCTGAATCTCGCGGATCAGTTCTAGAATCTGCGCCTGGGTGGTCACGTCGAGCGCCGTCGTCGGTTCATCCGCGATCAGGATGGTGGGCTCGAGCGCCAGCGCCATGGCGATCATAACCCGCTGCCGCTGCCCGCCAGAAAGCCGGAACGGATACTGATGATACATGAGTTCGGGGTCGGGCAGCCCGACCTCGGTCAGCAACTCGACAGCGCGGCCACGACGGGATTTCGGGGTGCCGACGCCATGTGCCGCCATCACTTCGTCGATCTGCGCGCCCACCGTCATCAGCGGGTTGAGTGCCGAGAGAGGATCCTGGAAAATCATCGACACAACCCGACCGCGTAGGCTGCGCAGTTTGTCGGGCGACAAACCTATGATGTTCATCCCATCCAGCTGGATGGCGCCCGAGGAGACGCGGATCACCTTGGGCAGTAGCCCCATGATCGCATTGGCTGTGACAGACTTTCCCGATCCGGATTCGCCGATGATACACAGGATCTGACCGCGCTTCAGATCAAAGGAGATGTTCTCGACGGCATGGGTCCGTTCCATGCCTTCCGGCAAATTCACCGTGAGGTCGCGTATTGAAAGCGCCACATCGTGGGGAGCTACAGCCTGGATGCTTGCGACCATCGAGATCACCTCCCCTTTAAACCGAACGGGTCCACGCTGTTGCGGACCGCATCATCGCCCTTTGAGCAGAAGCGCCTCACCGGAGCGGCCGTCGTCTGGCCATCTCGGCGCTTCGCGCCCTGAGGCTGCGAGAAACGGATTCTGCTCATCCTGGCGGCTCCCTTGATGAAATCCGGTCCGTGTACCGGACACTGTTCCCTTTTGTTGGAGAACTCTCCGAAGGCGTAAGCCCTGCCTATCGGAAGTCCTCTGGAGCTTGCCTGCCATGAGAGGTTGCTCCGTTCTTTCAGCCAGTTTGACTGTTTTGTTTCCGCAGAGTCATCGAAAACTTGGCCCTCGGGCGGCAGGAACTTCTGAAAAGAACGTCCAGTTCGGCATTTCACTCTGCAGCTGTTCGGGGCCCGCGACATGATCCGGCAATCATATCCTTCATGCGGTAATACGCGCCCACGACGGGCAGGAACCAGGGCTTCCGGCGTGCATCGAGACCGTGTGCCACGCAATGCGGTCGAGCGGAACGGTGTTCGTGCGGCCCATCGCAATGTAGGCCAAGGCGCTGCCGATCAGGGTCGGCAACTGTGTGCCGCGCGCCCTGAACAGCCATGCCGTAGATGACGCGACTGCATGAAGTGTACTCCTGCTTGCCCCGGTACCAGCAAGCTTTTCGCGCAACAATTGCCCGTCCTAGAGGCCGCTAACCGCACGATATTCCGTCCAGGCACAAACTTCGCGGCCTACCTCTGTAGGGGGCAGGTTAGGATGCTTCAAATTACCGGAGTCCCCATCCATGCACGCGCCGCTCATGCACATCGATTCCAGCCCATCCCTGCCTCGCGAGGCGGACGTCGTCGTCATCGGCGGCGGCGTGGTAGGCGTATTCACGGCATATTATCTCGCACGCCGCGGCGTCAGCGTTGCCCTGCTGGAGAAGGGGCGCGTTGCCGCCGAACAGTCCAGCCGCAACTGGGGCTGGTGCCGCCAGCAGAACCGTGACGCGCGCGAGTTGCCGATGGCAACCAAGAGCCTCGATCTCTGGGAAAAAGTGGCGCAGGAGACTGGCGAAGACACCGGCTTTCGCCGTTGCGGGCTGCTCTATTTGTCGCAGAACGACGATGAACTCGCAGGTTGGGCAAAGTGGCGCGATTTTGCAAGGACGGTCGGCGTCACGACGCATATGCTGAGTGCGGAAAAGGCCACCGAACGGGGCAAAGCGACCGGCCGCAAGTGGAAGGGCGGCGTTTTCTCACCGACCGACGGAACGGCAGACACCTCGAGGGCGGTACCTGTAGCCGCGCGAGGGATCATGGCGGCTGGCGGCTCCGTACATCAATATTGCACGGCTCGCGGCATAGAGTTGAGTGCCGGCCGGGTCAGCGGCGTCGTTACAGAATCGGGAACCATCCGGACAAGGACCGTGGTCATGGCCGGAGGCGCGTGGGCTTCTTCCTTCTGCAACCAGCTTGGTATTCGTTTCCCGCAAGCTGCCGTGCGTCAGTCCATTCTAGCCGTAGCGCCGGGCGCAAATGGCCTGCCGGATGCCCTGCATACCGCGCGCGTCTCGCTGACGCGGCGCGGCAACGGTGGATACACTCTGGCGATCAGCGGGCGGGCGCGAGTCGATCCAACGCCGCAGCAGCTCAGGTTCAGCCGCGAGTTCGTGCCCATGTTCGCCCGCCGCTGGCGCAGTCTGGCCCCGGGAGCGTTCGAGGGCTGGCGTCAAGGTCATGAAAGCCTGAGGAAATGGGTACTTGACGACGTGACACCAATGGAACGGAATCGGATTCTCGACCCCAAACCTGACATGAGGCAGATTCGCCTGACATATCGACGAGCCTGCGAATTGATGCCCGAACTCAAGCGCGTCGCGATCTCCGATGCCTGGGCGGGTTATATCGACAGCACGCCCGATGGCATTCCCGCGGTCGGTGAAATCGAGGGGATTCCGGGTTTTATCCTGGCGGCGGGATTCAGCGGTCACGGCTTCGGGATCGGCCCCGGCGCCGGGCATATGATCGCCGACATCATCACGGGCAGCGAGCCGATCGTCGATCCACGTCCTTATAGGCCGGAGCGCCTGAAGACCGCTGCGTGGGGCAAGGTCGCTGAATTCTGAGAAGACCGATTTGCCAACGTCCAAACGGTCGCACACGAGATCGAGGCAGCGACGCGGCCAGCACTGAAAACAGGGAAAGTGACGATGCGCGAATATGAGATTGCCGCCATTCCAGCCGACGGGATCGGGCCAGAGGTCATTGCCGCCGGTCTCCAGGCGCTTGAGACACTTGAAGAGCGTTGCGGCGACTTCAAGCTGCGCGTCAAGCACTTCGACTGGGGCTCAGACTACTACAAGGCCCATGGTCGGATGATGCCCGAAGATGGTGTGACGCAACTGAAGCCTTTCGACGCTATCTTCTTTGGCGCGGTCGGTGCTCCCGATGTGCCCGACGACATCACTCTCTGGGGCCTCCGGCTGCCGATTTGCCAGGGCTTTGATCAGTACGCGAACGTGCGGCCAACCAGGATACTGCCGGGCATTGCTTCTCCGCTGGCGGGCGTTGGCCCTGGCGATCTCGATTGGGTGATCGTGCGGGAGAATTCCGAGGGCGAGTATTCGGGCCACGGCGGCCGCGCCCATCGCGGCCTCCCCGAGGAAGTCGGAACCGAGGTCGCGATCTTCACGCGCGTCGGCGTCACCCGCATCATGCGCTATGCATTCCGGCTGGCGCAGTCACGGCCGCGAAAGCTCCTGACAGTTGTTACGAAATCCAACGCGCAGCGTCACGGCATGGTAATGTGGGACGAAATCGCCGCCGAGGTGGCACGGGAATTCCCGGACGTCACGTGGGACAAGATGCTGGTTGATGCTATGACGGCGCGTATGACGCTGAAACCACGGAGCCTCGATACGATTGTCGCCACCAATCTTCACGCCGACATATTGTCGGACCTTGCAGGCGCGCTTGCGGGCAGCCTCGGTGTAGCACCGACCGCCAATATTGATCCCGAGCGGCGCTACCCCTCGATGTTCGAGCCTATCCACGGCTCGGCATTCGACATTGCCGGCAAAGGTATCGCCAACCCTGTCGCCACCTTCTGGACCGTTGCCCAGATGCTTGACCATCTGGGCGAAAGCGAAGCGGCCGACCGGCTGATGCGCGCTGTGGAATCGGTGACTAGGGAAGGCGTGCTCACGCCGGACGTTGGTGGCACCGCGACCACGCAGGAAGTAACGGACGCCGTTTGCCGGACGATCCGCGGTTCGAACGTGTGACAGGTTTCTGATGAAGCTCGACAAGATCGACATCAAAATTCTCTCCGAGCTGCAAAAGAACGGGCGCATATCCAACGTCGAGCTTGCCGAACTGGTGTATCTGTCGCCGAGCCCCTGCCTGATGCGGGTCAAGAAGCTTCAGGCGGAAGGCTTCATCACCGGCTATTCCGCCCAGATCGACGTCTCCAAACTCGGGCAGACGTTGACGGTCTTCACCGAGATCACGCTCAGGAACCATCGGCAGAACGACTTCGCGCGGTTTCTTGCCACCGTCGAGAAGATCGATTCCGTCATCGAATGCCATCTTGTTTCAGGCGGCTACGACTACCTGGTGAAGTTTGTCACAGCGGGAATCACCGAATACCAGACGGTCATGGAGCGCCTTGTCGAAATGGACATCGGCATCGACAAATATTTCAGCTTCGTCGTGCTGAAATCCCCTATCGTGAAATCTCACCTGCCGCTCGACGCCATATTCGACAGATGAGGAAGAGGCTGCCCCGCGCATGCGGCGGCAGTCTGGACGATCATCTTTTCATCGCCGCCCGCACGTCCTTGTCTTCGAGGGTTTGATCCAGCGTCATCCGCGTGCGTTCGAGGATTCCATCGATATCGTCCTCCGTGCAGCAGAGCGGCGGCGCATAGCCCAGGATGCCGCTGTTGAAGGCGCGGATGATGAGGCCGTTCGCCCATGCGCGGTTGAAAATACGGCGACCCGGATCGGCTGCCGCCGGCAGCGGCGTCTTGCGCTCCTTGTCGGTGACCAACTCGACTGCGGCCAGCATGCCGCGACCACGAATATCGCCAACCAGCGGGTGGTCGGCGAGCGAGCGAAGGCCTTCCATCAAGCGCTTCCCGGCCTTCCGCCCGTTCTCGAGCAAGCCCTCTTCGTAGAGTCGCAGGCATTCCAGCCCCACCGCCGCGCTCACGGGATGGGCTGAATAGGTGTAGCCATGGCCGACAGGCGCTTTGCCGGCTCCGTCCGCGATCGTATTGTAGACATGGTCCGACATGAAGACTGCGCCCATCGGCACGTAGCCCGAGGTCAGTCCCTTCGCCGTGGTCATGAAATCCGGCACCACATCGTCCTCGTCACAGGCGAAGAGCGGGCCGGTGCGGCCAAAGGCAGTGATGACTTCGTCGGCAACGAACAGGATGTCGTGTTCCTTGCACACGGTGTGCAGGGCCTTCAGCCAGCCCGTCGGGGGAACGAGGACACCGCCCGAACCCTGAATGGGTTCAGCGTAGAAGGCCGCAACGCAGTCCGCGCCGAGTTCCGCGATCTTGGCGCGCAGGGCCGCGACCGATGCGTCGATAATCGTCTGCGGATCGGAACCGACCGGATTGCGATAGGCATAGTGCGAGGGAATCTTGTGCTGCCAGTCGTAAGGCACGCCGAAACCCGCATGGAAAGCGGGGATCGCGGTCAGACCGGACCCTGCCGTCGAGGATCCGTGGTAGCCATACTCGACCGAAATGAACTGGTCCTTTTGCGGCGTACCCTTGGCATGGTAATAGTAGCGAATGAAACGGATCGTGCTGTCGACTGCGTCGGAACCGCCCAGCGTGAAATAGACATGGTTCAGATCGCCGGGCGCCAGTTCGGCAAGTCTGGCAGCAAGGCGAATGGCAGGCTCGGATCCCAGCCCGAAATATCCCGTCGCATAGGGAAGCTCCCTTAGCTGCTTGGCGGCGGCTTCAACGATGCTTTCCTGGCCGTATCCGGCGTTTACACACCATAGACCGGCGAATCCGTCCAGAAGGCTTTTTCCGCTTGCATCGGTCACCATCGCGCCCTTGGCGGATTTGAGCACCCGCACGCCCGTCTCCTCGTGGCTCCGATAGCACGAAAACGGGTGAACCAGATGTGCGCGATCGAGTTCGATCAGTGAGTTTGCCAGCATTTCTTCCTCCGATTCAACCGAGTGCCTGATTTAACCGAGCGCCTGACTGACTAACGCATATGTGCGATGATGCGCTGGTTTGCTTTCTTTGTGTTCTTTGTGCGTGGCCATGGAGCGTCGCATCGTAATCCCACCGCCGACGTGCGCGAGCCCGCGCCCGGCGAGCCAGTCAGCAAGATCCGTTGAGAGGTCGGTATCGACACGGACGAACTTGCCCTGATGATGGGCGAGCAGAAAGTCGATCAGTGCCTTGGCCTCGGCACCGTTTCTCGCCACCACCGGCCCGATGACCAGCCCCCGGCCGAATGGCCGGATGGCGGAAAAGGCCTGGATATCGCCTTCATCGCCAATGACAGCGAACTTCGCGCGCTCGAAAAGCCGCTTCATCAGTGCCGAACGGTCATGGCCAAATGCCTCGCGATCCAGCACCTCGAGGCGGGCAAAATCGCCGCTCTCTGCCCAGGATACACGGGCCGGCGCCGAAACTGCCAACGCCTCGCCCTGATGCTGCACGATCTCGCCAGTCGTGACGAAGCCCAGTTTCTCATACAGCGGCAGGCCTTCCCGTGTCGCCGTCAGGCAACAGGTGCGCTCACCCGCCTTGGCAAGCGCCTCTTCCATCATCTTTCGGCCGAGTCCGCGGCCGCGCATGGCCGCATCGACGATCACCATGTTGATGGCGGCGGCATTGTCGCCGTAGGGGGTCATCATGATGGTCGCAACCACGCGTTCTTGTTCCAGAGCGACGATCCCCCGGCTGACCGACTGGGCCAGCTCCCAATCCTCGCGACGATGCGGCCATTCAACTTGGCGAGACAACTCGACAGCGCCTTCCAGGTGCCCCGCTGTCATCTCTTCAAGGATGATCTGTCGTGTGGTCATGATGTATTTCCAGCCTTCGTCTTCAGGTGCTAACGGTAGACCACCAAAGACAGCAGTTCCTCCCGACCGGCAGCCATGCGCGACGCGTTTTCACTATCGTTCGCCGCTCGCGCCGCATCTTCTGCCGAAGCATGGCCGACAGGCCGCGCTGCTCCCAAAGCTCGAAAAGACACCTGGCGCAACACTCTGCCAAACCGGCGATGCAATACGAAACGATCTGCTTCAGGTCGCGGCGAATGCGGCCGTTAGTCTTCCAGATCTCCGACTATGGTGATTGTGGTACAGGCACGCTGTGCCAAGAAAACCAGGAGGATTGTCGCAATGTCGACGTTCAGACCGAAATACATCACCTTCGACTGCTACGGTACGCTCACCAATTTCGATATGGCCGGCGCGGCGCGGCGCGTCTACGGCGAGCGCCTCTCCCCAGAGGCAATGGCCGGCTTCGTCGAGGCTTTTAGAGGCTATCGCCTTGACGAGGTGCTGGGGCCATGGAAACCCTTCCTCGAGGTGGTGCAGAATTCCATCGAACGCAGCTGCAAGCGCATCGGTATCCAGTTCAAACCCGAAGACGCCCAACGCATCTATAACGAAGTGCCGACCTGGGGTCCGCACCCCGACGTCCCGGCGGGACTGGCCAAGGTCGCCAAGGAAATCCCACTGGTGATCCTGTCAAACTCCATGAACAGTCTGATCATGTCTAATGTGGAAAAGCTCGGCGCGCCCTTTCACACCGTCATCACCGCCGAACAGGTTGGCGCCTATAAGCCGCTGATGAAGGGCTTTGAATACATGCTCGACAAGCTCGGCTGCGGCCCGGAGGACATCACTCATGTGTCATCCTCCTTCCGCTACGATCTGATGACCGCCTACGATCTCGGCATCAAGAGCAAGGTCTGGGTGAACCGCGGCCACGAGCCTGCAAACCCCTTCTACGAATATACCGAGGTCAAGGATATCGGCGGGCTGGCCGCCGCGGTCGGCCTGGAGCCCGTTCGGGAAGTTGCTTGAGGCTGGCGCGCCCCCGGCAATCACGGCCTTCGAAGTATCTAAATGAAAAAGGGGCGGTTCGACCGCCCCTTTCTGATTCTGGTGCCGCTGTTTCGACTTCCGGAAAAGCCTCTAGTTCAACCCGCCGACATGGAGCGTCTTGACCTCGAGATACTCTTCGATGCCGAGCTGCGATCCTTCCCGTCCCACGCCTGACTGCTTGACACCGCCGAAAGGCGCAACCTCGGTCGAGATCAGGCCGGTATTGAGCCCGACCATGCCGAACTCCAGCGCCTCGGCAACACGCCATGACCGCTTGAGGTCGTCGGTGTAGAAGTAGGCGGCAAGGCCGAACGGCGTACCGTTCGCAATCGTGATGGCCTCTTCCTCCGTCTCGAAGCGAAAAAGCGGCGCCACCGGACCGAAGGTTTCTTCCGATGCCAGGAGCATCTCGGTCGTAGCCTCCCCCAGGACGACAGGCCGTGCATATTGCCTGCCGTCGGGCACTGCCTCGCTTTGGGCGAGGATCTGCGCGCCTTTCGACTTCGCATCCGCTATGTGACGCTCGATCTTGTCGATCGCGGCCGCATTGATCATCGGGCCGATCTCAGTGCCTTCGTCGGTCCCCGCGCCAACCTTCATCCGCGTGACGCGCCGGCTCAGCTTTTCGGCGAAAGCGTCGTAAACGCCTTCCTGCACGAGAATCCGGTTCGCGCAAACGCAGGTTTGACCGCCATTGCGGAACTTGGATACGATCACCCCTTCAACTGCGTTATCCAGATCGGCGTCGTCAAAGACGATAAAGGGGGCGTTGCCGCCAAGCTCCAGGCTCAGCCGCTTGATGCTATCGGCCGCGCCACGCATGAGTAGCGCACCGACGCGGGTCGACCCGGTGAACGAGATCTTGCGCACCGTCTCGTTGGCCATCAGTTCTTTGCCGATCTCTCCCGGCATGCCGGTCACGATGTTGATAACGCCTGCCGGGATCCCCGCCCGCTCCGCCAGGACGCCGAGCGCGAGCGCCGAAAAGGGTGTGAACTCCGACGGCTTGATCACCACCGTGCAGCCGGCGGCAAGGGCGGGCGCCACCTTGCGCGTGATCATCGCATTGGGGAAATTCCACGGCGTGATGACGGCGCAGACGCCGACTGCTTCCTTGAGAACCAGAAGGCGGCGATCGGCGGTGGGTGACGGAATGGTCGAGCCACCGATCCGGCGCGCCTCCTCCGCAAACCATTTTACAAAGGATGCGCCGTAGCGGATTTCCGCCGACGCCTCGGCAAGCGGCTTACCCTGTTCCAGCGTCAGCAGAAGCGCCAAATCCTGCTCGTGCTGGCGAATGAGGTCGTGCCATCGCTCCAGCAGTCCCGCACGCTCGGCATGGGTCTTCTTCTTCCAGCTTTTGAATGCCTCGGCCGCAGCAGCGATCGCCGCCCTGGTCTCGTCGCCGCCCATGTCGGGAACGGTGCCGAGAACATTCAGGCTGGCAGGGTTGGTGACCTCGGCGACGGCCTTTGTGTCCGCTTCCCGCCAGACACCGCCAATCAACGCCTGCTGGCGGAACAGGTCCGTATCGTTAAAGGTGCCAATCCTCGTGATCGCATTCATGGTCTTTTTCCTCTGCCCTTTCAGTTCAATGCCGCAAGCACGGCTCGCGTGATGGTTTCAGTCCGGTCCTTGCCTGCGATCGTGCCTATGCCTTGCGCCGTTATGGACTCGATTGCCGACATCACTTCTGCCGCAGCATGCCGCTCGCCCAGATGCTCGAGCATCATCGCACCGGACCAGATCGCGGCGATCGGATTGGCGACGCCGAGATGCGCGATATCGGGCGCCGACCCATGGACAGGCTCGAACATGGAAGGTGCGCTGCGATCGGGATTGATATTGGCCGAGGCAGCATAACCCAGCCCGCCCTGGATCGCCGCTCCGATATCGGTGAGGATGTCGCCAAACAGATTCGAGGCGACGATTACGTCGAGGCTTTCAGGCGCCAGCACCATGCGGGCAGCCATGGCGTCGATGTGGTAGTGCGAGACCTCTACATCGGGATAGTCTTTCGCTATCTCGCGCGTCACCTCATCCCAGAAAACCATGGAATGTTTCTGCGCGTTGGATTTGGTCACCGATGCGAGCTTATTGCGGCGCGCCCGCGCCTGTTCGAAGCCGAAACGCATGATCCGTTCGACACCCGCACGCGTGAAGATTGCTGTCTCAATCGCGACCTCATTGGCCGTGCCGGAATGGACGCGCCCGCCGGCGCCGGAATATTCGCCTTCCGTATTCTCGCGTATGCACAGGATGTCGAAGCCATCGGATCGGAGGGGCCCCTGGACGCCCGGCAACAGCCTGTGCGGTCGTATGTTGGCGTACTGCGTGAACCCTTTCCGAATCGGCAGGAGCAGTCCGTGTAGCGATACTGAGTCAGGCACTTCCGCGGGCCACCCCACAGCGCCCAGGTAGATTGCATCGAATTTTCGAAGTGTCTCGATGCCGTCTGGCGGCATCATTGCGCCGGTTTCCAGGTAGTAGGCGCAGGACCATGGGAAGCGTTTGCCATCAAGGGCGAAACCGCCCCGTTTTGCCGCCGCCCGCATCACCTGCCATGCCGACTCGGTCACGTCCTTGCCGATGCCGTCGCCGGGGATGAGCGCTATGTCGTAGGTCTTCATTTGATGGAGGTCCTCATTCGCACTAGCGTTTCATCAGAACAATAGTGGACCGCGCGCCGCATTTTCGGTCGAGGATGAGCCGCCCAACAGCGTCGAATCGCATCAGGCGGAACTTGGAAAGTCGTTTGTTCTGGAACCGCCACGCGCTCTATTCGGCCGGACCTTGAGCATTGAACTCAGTCATACACGCAGACGTAGATCTTGCGCACGGTCTCGATCGTGCGCCAGACGCCGACGAAGCCGGGCTTCATCACGAAGCTGTCACCGGCGCGATAGGTCTTCGTCTCGCCCCCCTTCTCCTCGATTTCGATCACACCCGAAATGATGTGGCAAAACTCGTAGGTGGTGCCCTTGATCGAATGCGTCTCGCCGGGGGTCGCCTCCCAGACGCCGGTCAGAACCTTCTCACCTTTCGAGGCATCCTGCGCCCAGGTCTTGAAGGATGGAGTGCCGGAAATGAGCCGCTCCGGCAGCGGCAAGGCCTCCTTGGGCGTGAAGGCGGGATTTGTGTCAATCGTGGTCAGCAGTGACATGTTGGGTTTCCCTGTTAATAGCCGAGTGTCCGATCGACGAGGCCGATCAGTTCTTCGCCGGCGCGGTGGCGCCGGACGTTGTCGACGGCGGCTTGCGCCGCCGTATGCGGTTGTGTCACCGAGGCAATGTGCGGCGTTATCATCACCTTCGGATGCGACCACAGCGGATGGTCTTGCGGGAGCGGCTCTGGATCCGTGACATCAAGCATCGCCGCAGATAGGTGACCGGTGTCGAGCGCGTCGATCAGCGCGGCCTGGTCGAGTTGCGGACCCCTGCCGACATGCAGCAGCCGCGCCCCGGCGGGCAGTAGGTCGAAGAGCTTTGCATCGAGCATGCCGCGCGTTTGTTCCGTCAGCGGCAGCAGGCAGACGAGAATATCCGTTTGCTTCAGAAAGCCCGCGAGTTGGTCCGCGCCATGAAAACAGGCCACCCCCTCTATCCGCTTTTCGCTGCGGCTCCACCCGGCAAGCGGAAACTGGAACGGCTTCAAGCGCTCTATAGCCGACTGCGCCAGCATGCCAAGGCCGAGGAAGCCAACCCGGCGCTCGGCCGCCTGTCGAGCGGCAATTGGTTGCCAGAGGCACCTCTTCTGCTGCTCGAGATAGGCGGGCACCTCCCGGTGGAGCGCCAATACGCCGAGCGCGACGTATTCCTGCATCATGCGGATGATGCCATCCTCGACCATCCGCACAAGCTTCACATGGCTTGGCACCACGTCCTGCTTGAACTGGTCGACGCCCGCTCCGATGGAAAACAGCACTTCCAGATTGCGGTAGCGCGAGATCTCGTCCGGCACCGTCCAGGTAATGAGATAGCGCACCTTCTCCAGCTCCATTTCCTCGCCGGAATGGAAGAATTCCAGCTCCGGGAGCTCGCGCGCGAAGATCTCGCGGAACACCGCAGCACGCGCGGCATCGGAATTGAAAAGAAACGCCATGGAACCCACCCCTTCCTTCAGGCCGCGAGACGCGCGCCGAGCCCGTGGATCATCTTCCGGCAAGCGGCGAGTTCACCGGTCTCGATATATTCGTCGGCACGGTGAGCACGGCCGATGTCGCCGGGGCCGCAAATGATCGCATCGATACCGGCCTGCTGATAAAGCCCGGCCTCCGTGCCGTAACTGACCGCTGTGTGCGGCTCCTGCCCCGTCAGCTCGGTCAGAACCGCCGCTAGCTCACTCCCCTTCGCGGGTGCAAGGGCGGGATAGGAACTCAGCTCGTGCCAAATTACCTCGAAGCCGCTGTCGCGCAGGGCAAAAAGCCCAGCCTTGACCGGCTCAAGCAGGGAGGATGGAGAAACGCCCGGCACGGCACGTACCTCGATATCGGCAGTGCAGTGGCCAGCGATGACGTTGACCGCCTGTCCACCGGCGATGACGCCCACCTGCAACGAAGAATATGGGGGTTCGAAATCTTGATCGAGCGGTCCGTCGGCAAGGGATTGGCCATAGGCCACGGCGTGCGTGATGACGCCGGCCATGGCGTGCACGGCATTGAGTCCGAGATCGGGGCGAGACGAATGGCCGGATCGCCCGACCACCTCGAGCCGCGCGGCGGCCTTCCCCTTGTGCGCGCGCACCGGCTGCATCCGGCTCGGCTCGCCGACTATCGCGCCAAGCGGCCTCTCGCATAGGCCTGGCAACGCAGCTAAGAGATGCGGCACGCCACGGCACCCCGCCTCTTCATCGTAGGAGAATGCGAGATGAATTGGCTGCCGCAGGTTCATCGCCGCAAGTCCTGGGAGCGCGGCCAATGCGCAGGCGAGAAAGCCCTTCATGTCGGTGGCGCCGCGGCCGTAAAGCCTGCCGCCCTCGCGGCGCAGGACAAACGGATCCGAGCTCCATTCCGGCTCGCCGGCCGGCACGACATCCACATGTCCCGAGATGATGTAGCCCCGACCCTCGCGCGGGCCGATCGTGACGAAGAGGTTGGACCGGTCGCCCTCGGGACCAGGAAGAACCGTCACCTCGGCTCCCGCTGCCTGACAGTAGTCGCGGATCCAATTGACGATCGCGCCGTTTGGGGTGCCCACAACAGAGGGAAATGCAATCAGGGTCGCGAGGATTTCTTCCACGTTCATGGCGGTCCGCTCTGCTTGCACATTGTTACCGGGTGCGACCAGCCTATCCGTAGGCAGCAGTGTTCCCTGCCGAATCGCGTCGTGCTTTGGCTGAAGATTGCGAAAAAACGCCTCGAACCAGCGAAACCTGCTGGCTTTCCAGTGTAAAGCTGCGGCAAATGAGGCCTGTCGTGACATGGCGTCGACGACGGAAACACCACATGCCTGCGACGCTGGGCTTTGGTTTGAAGGAGCCGATCGACCGAGATGCAGAGATCAGTGCGCCTGAATTCCTTTGAACTGGTTGCGCGGGACATCAATGATGTCGACGTTGAGTTGCTGCATGCACTATCGATTTCTGTCCGCTGGCCGCATCGCCCCAAGGACTGGGATTTGTTGCGCCGCGCCGGCCACGGCATCGTCGCCGTTGACGGAATTGGGCGCGTCTTCGGAAGCGCGATGTGGTTTCCCCACGGGGACGATTTTGCCACCATTGGTCTTGTGATCACGACGCCCCGCGCACAGGCGCAGGGAGGTGGCCGATGGCTCATGGAACAGGTCCTTGAGCAGTGCGGGGATCGCAATCTGGCTCTGAATGCAACTCATCCCGCCTATCCTCTGTATATTTCGCTCGGCTTCACGAGCGAGGCGATCGACTATATGCGCCAGGGACAGGTCCCCCAAACACTCCCGCCGATGCCAGCTCTCGATGGTGAACTAAGTGACCTGCCTAGCGACAGGCTCGGCGACATCACCGCGCTGGACGCGCGCGCATTCGGGACAAACCGTGCAAGGCTGCTTGCGTTGCTCTCAGAGGGTGCGTCAATATCCACATTGAGCCGTGCGGGCGAGGTCGTTGGCTATTCCATGTGTCGCGAGTTCGGGCGCGGCTATGTGATTGGTCCCATTGTGGCTCGAAGCGACCAGGATGCGGTCCATCTCACTGCCGTTCATCTGAAGAAGCTGGCAGGTCAATTCGCGCGCGTCGATACGCGCGAAAGGGATGGCGCATTTGCCGAGTTTCTCCAGCAGAGCGGCCTCGGCATTGCCGAGACCGTGACGACAATGTCCAAAGGCCGCCGCTTTCTGAACCGGGAAAGCAACGAGCCTTGGGTCTATGGATTGGCCGGCCACGCCTTGAGTTGAATGCAAGCACACTCCGGCCTCAAGCAGCGGTCAGAGGTGTAGGTCGATCAGAGCGCTCAAATTGAACCGAAGGCCCGCAAACCGGCGTAATGCGGTTGCCGTCATGCGGCCGGGACGACATCCGCTTCGAATCTCCGCCGAATCCCGGGTTCGGTTTCCGCTGTCGGCATAATGATCGTCAGACGCCCATCCGCCACGCCATTCACAACAACGTGGCCAATGCCGCGCGAGGACGGCTCGATGCGCGTAGTGACGTGATAAACGTCCCGCAGCAGATCGGATGTGATGTTCGGCGATGACCCGCATGCGACCAGCCGGCCGTCTGCGATTACCATCGCCCTGATCAGTGCGCGCAGGACGTGATTGAGGTCGTGCAGGGCGATCAGCACGACCACGCCTCGCGCCCCGGCAAGTTTCCCGCTGAGCCTGAGCACTTCTATCTGCCGCGAGAGATCGAGTGCTGATGTCGGTTCGCGCATCAGCAGGATCTCCGGCTCGCGCACCAGCGTCGGTGCTAGGCAGGCGAGTTGCCGCTGGCCGCCGGAAAGCTAGCCGGTATTCCTGAAGGCGATGTCGACAATGCCTAGCGCAGCCAGGATCTCATCGATATAAGCCAGATCATCGTCGCCTACAGACCAGTCCTTTCCCTGCTTGCGGGCTTGGCGCGGTGTTTCGAAACAGAAACAAAGAAGAGCGCAAACCCGTGTGCACGGCGTGTGCACATCGTTATATAAGCAATGACTATCCGCCCCATCCATCATCGGTGCCACGGCAAGTTTGTGGATTATCTTCTTCATTTGATCGTGTTTTTTCTGTCTCGGTCCGTCCAATGCCCGGTTGGAATGATTGAGCAATTTGACAGACGCGCGTGCTCTAACGTGACCCTTATGCGATTTACCGCCGCAATTGGAAGCCAACTGGCCATGGTAAGCGCCCGCTACGCGCCCCGGCATGCCAGCGGCTGACGCGCTCGATCTCGGCCGCGCTCGGATGAACTTATCCGCGATCTCACCGATGTTCACGGCGGGCCTCCTTTTCCTCGCTGTTCTGCTCCTCACCACCGTCAGGACGATTGATAGTCACCGTGCACGCTATCAGGGTGTTCCAGTCCGGGCCGTGTTCGATGATGTTATGAAGCTCGGAAATCTCTTCAAGATAATGTTCGATCGTAATCGGGCCGTTCTGGTGGCCGTAGACAAGAACCGCTTTCCAGCGCTTATCACCATGCAGCGTTACCACGTTACTCATGCCTAATATCTCCTGCGATCATCGAACAAATCCGGCTGGATTGCCGTGGCCAAAAAGTAGCGGAACCGACCGGCATGCAGCCGGTTGAATCGGCATGACGAGTCGTCCTCTGACAACCCGCAATGCAGGCTACATTATGAGCATTCTGCAGAGTACCAAGAAAGCTGTCGAGCAGGTAACCGGTGTCGCAAGACCGGGCAGGCAAGAAGTAGCCGATCTTATAAGGCGGCGAAAAGCAAATGAGTTTTGGTTCAAGGATGATGGCCTGGTGCCCAATCATCCGTTTTGGCCGCTTGTCGTCTATCGCAGCGCAGTGAGGCTGCCCGAAGAATTTGATCCCGCAGCCGTCCTGGAGGAGCTTTTTGAGGCCAACGGCTGGGGGGACAGCTGGCGAAATGGCATCTACGACTATGTTCACTACCATTCGCGAATACATGAGGTGCTCGGAGTTGCGGCCGGAACGGCCAAAGTCCGATTTGGAGGCAAAAAGGGACGAACCCTGTCACTGAAGGCCGGCGACGTCGCGGTTCTTCCGGCCGGCACCGGGCACCAATGTCTTTCGGCGTCCGACGATTTTCTGGTTGTCGGCGCCTACCCTCCATTTGGGACCTATGACGAATGCACGACTGCCCAGGAGCATGATGGCGCGCTGGCCATGATCCGGAAGGTAGGTCGTCCACGCAAGGATCCCGTCTATGGGAGCAAAGGGCCGCTTCTGCAAAATTGGAAGAAGACCTGAACTAGGCCCAGATCGATCGAAGACCCACAAGCACAGAATGCACGAGCGTGGGAGTGCGCAGCGCAGGCTAGCGGCCGAGCGCCGCATTGCAATCAACTGTCCGTCGGCGGCAGGTGAACAACCATCCGCTGTCGGCATCACGGCCGGACGGCCGGTGTCTCGACCAGAAGGCCGCGGGCCCGCTCCGTCAGGTGGAGCTCCAGGTCGAGGGGCTCGGCCCTGACCCCGATCATGCAGTTGCGCAGGCGCCGCTGCAGCGAACCGACCGTCTGCCACTCCAGTCTGAAGAGCGGGTAGCCGGTCGGATGCGCCTGCGGGATAACACTGCCGCCGAGCCGTTTGCCCCAGTCGTCGTCGTGGCAGGAGGCGCAGGAGAGCTCGAGCTGGCCTATGCGGCTCTGGAACAGACGCCGGCCGTTGTCGCGGAACGGCGCGAGCCGGGCGTCGGTCGCCGGTGTGATTGGCATGCCGCGCGACTGATGCGCCACATAGGCCGTCAGCGCGAGCAACGCGTCAGACTCCGGCGCGAGCGGCTCGGCCTGCTGCCGCTCCGCGCGGCAGGAGTTGATGCGCCCGGCAAGGTCGATCGGCCGTTCCGTCGCCGCGTCAAAGGCCGAGTAGCGCGCGGCAACGCCGCGCATCGTCTGGCTGGCATCGTCATGGCAGCCGGCGCAGGCGACATCCGCCCTGCCCTCCGCCTGTTGCCAGAGCTGCTCGCCCTGCAGCACCCATAGCATGCCCGGGTTGCTCATGTCGTCGGCCTGCAGCGCCTGCGTCTCCGGCGTCATGAAGTCGACGCCAGAGCGCTCCTCGCCGTCTTCGATTCCGGCGGCCGAGACAATGCCGCAGATGGCGGCGGCGCCGACGGCTGCAAGCGGCCAGAGCGCATGCATCAGTTCACCGTGATCATGGCCGACGCCGTTTGGATCTTCCCGACATCGTCGGTCCAGGTGAAGTCGATCGTGCCGCTCGTCGTGGCAACGAGCGTGAAGGCAATGAACGGATTGGCCGACACCGCTGGAAAGAGATCGGCGGAAAACACCTCTTCGCCGTTATAACTACAGGCGAAGCGGCGGATGATGTCGCGGGGGATGTTGGAGCCGTTCGGGCCGATACGATAGCCGGTTTCCATCGGATGGGCGATCATCGCCTTGATCTCGACGACCTCGCCCTGCCTGGCCATTTTCGGCACATTGACGAGAGCGCGCGCCATTATGAGAGATCCTCGATGCAGGCGGCCAGCGTGACGATGGCGCTCGCCCGGCTCGACCAGAAGCTGCCGTCGCTCATCTCCGCAACGGCCACCACCACCTGAGAGGTCGCGAGCCGGATCCGCGTCGAGACGGTGGCGCGGCCCGTGCGCGGCCCGAGGTGGAAAATTGCGACATTCGCCTCCGGGTTCTTCTCGTTGAAGACCGCGATGCGCCGGACATAGTCGTCCGCGGTCATCGGGGCCTCGGCGGCGACCGTGATCCCGACCGCGTTGCCGTTCTCGACCAGGGGTGGCAGATCGAGCCGGATGCGGCCGTCGAGGACGTCGGCTCCCCCGGTGAAGGTCCGGATCGCGTGCTCGAGGCTCGGACGGGCAACAGCCCAGCGCGGCAGACTGATCACCAGCAGACCAGTCATGCCGGCCCGAAGAAACTGCCGCCGTCCGGCCAAGCCTCCGTAAACTCGAAGCGGGTCTTCGTGCATAATCACCCCTTCAGCGTGGTGAGATAGGCGCCGATATCGAGGATATCGTCGCCGCTCAGGATCGGCTTGCTGCGCCAGACGGTGGCGACACGCCGGCCTTGCTCATCCTCGACCCGATAGTAGGAAGGCATGATCGTGTTCGGCACGAGCCGCTTCATGTCGACCACGCGCAGCCGGATCTGGCCTTCCGATAGCCTTGCCCCGACGCCGGTCAGGTCGGGCGCCAGCGTGCCGTGCAGATGCGCGTCGGGAAACGGCCCGCTGTGGCAGAGCGTGCAGAGGCTGCGCTGCCGGTCCGAGATCAGCGCGGCGCCGCGCGCCGGATCGCCCTTGCCGCCGACCAGAGGCTCCATGATCGCATCGCCGGTTACGGCATAGGATCCCACCTCCTCGCCGGCACCGGGCGAGGCTGCAAGCAGCAAACCCTTAAGAGCGAGGCAAGCCATCCTCGTCATCCGAACACTTCACTGGTGATCGTCCGGAACCAGTCCTCCGCATAGGCCGCCTCCAGTTCGCGGACGGAAAGCGGCGCTTCGAGCGGGCTGGTGCCGCCCGCACCTTCCACCTCGGCAAGCAGGCCGTCGCGCGGCTGGTAGACGCCGGCGATGGAGATGCCGTAGCCGGGCGCGACCAGGCTGTAGCAGGTGTTGATGAGCTTCGGCTGCGCCGGCTGCCGCTCCCTGACCAGGGCGGCTACCGCCGCAGCGCAGGCTTTTGCCTGGGCGTTGGCGCTGAAGGCGGATTTCGGCATCGCTCCGCCGATCGCCGCGTCGCCGATGACGTGGATCCCCGGCTGCAGGCGGGACTCAAGGTGACCGGGTCCATCGGGCACCAGCCCGTCTGATCCGCGACACCGGCCGACTGCGCGATCCTGCCCGCGCGCTGCGGCGGGATCACGTTGGCGAGATTGCCGAACTCGGTCACCAGCGTCCTTGTCGCCGGGTCGACTTCCGTCACCCTGCCGCCCGAGGACAGCGGCACCCATTCGATCAAGCCGGGATAGAGCTCTCGCCAGGCCGCTTCGAACAGCCGCTGCTTCGAAAAGGCGTCCTTGGCGTCGAGGATGATCAGCTTGGAGCGTGGCTTGCTGGTCTTGAGGTAATGCGCGATCAGGCTTGCCCGCTCGTAGGGACCGGGCGGGCAGCGGAACGGATTGGCTGGCGCGAAGAGGATGATGACCCCACCGTCCGGCATCGCCGCCAGCTGGTCGCGCGGCAGCAGCGTCTGTGGCCCCGCCTTCCAGGCATGCGGCATGATCTCCGCCGCCGCCTCGTCGTAGCCCGGCAACGCGTCGAAGCGCAGGTCGACGCCGGGCGCCAGCACCAGCCGGACGTAGCCGATGTCTGTACCGTCATCCAGCCGAACGCGCCGGCGCTCGGCATCGACGGCGACAGCGCGCCTGCGGATGAGCCCGATGTCGCCGAACTGATCGTAGCTGAAGGTCTGCGCCTCGATGTCGCGCAGCCCTGTAAGCACGGCATTGCTGAACGGACAGGCCAGATAGGCGGTCTCTGGCTCGATCAGCGTCACGGCAAGGTCGCGATCCAGCTGTTTCAATGCGCGTGCGCAGCTTGCCCCGGCAAAGCCGCCGCCGATGACGATCACACGGGGCTGCGCCTGTGCGCGTACCTGCGGCGCGCAAGGACGGCCGCGGCGACGCTGGCCGCCGCACCGCCGATCAAGGCTCTACGGTTGGGCATGTCGCGCCGCCTCTGGTTTGGCGAGCCATTCGGCGATGGCGCGCGTCTCCTCCTCGGTAAATCCCCTGGCGATCCGGTCCATGACCGTCGCCTTGCGCTCACCGGAACGGAAGGCTTGCATCTGGGCGACGATGTCGTCCGCCGCATGGCCGTCGAGCGAAGGCATGGCTGAGCCGAGCGCCGCCGGCCCGTGACAGCCGGTGCATGCCGTCGCACCGGGCGCCGCGTCGGCCCACGCCGGCGCACTGGCGACGAGCGCCGCAAGCAGAACAGGCACGAAAGATCGTCCGCCGCGCCTGTTCTTCGAGCGCCTCATGTCATGCGAGGTCATGGTTTTTCAACGGCAGCGTGCGGATGCGCTTTCCGGTGGCGGCGAAGATCGCATTGAGGACGGCCGGCGCGGCGACAGCGATAGTCGGCTCGCCGACGCCGCCCCAGAAGCCGCCGGACGGCAGTATGATCGTCTCCACCTCCGGCATCTCGGCCATGCGCAGAACCTCGTAGCTGTCGAAGTTCTCCTGCTCCATGCGGCCGCCATTGACGGTGCACTCGCCGTAAATGCAGGCGGAAAGGCCGTAGACGAAGGAGCCCTCGACCTGCCGCTCCACTTGTGCGGGGTTGACGACGTGACCCGGATCGGTCGCCGCCACGATACGATGGATCTTGAGCTGCCCGTCGATGACCGAAACCTCCGCTGCCGCCGCGACATAACTGCCGAAGCCCATGATCTGCGCCAGGCCGCGATGAACGCCTGCCGCGGGCGGGGTGTCCCAGCCGATCCGTTCGGCAACCGCCTCCAGCACGGCGAGGTGTTTTGGATGGTTGGCCATCAGCTTGCGTCGGAAGGCGAGCGGGTCAACACCGGCCGCATGGGCGAGCTCGTCCATGAAACACTCGACGTAGAGCGCGTTCTGGTTGAGGTTCACGCCGCGCCAGAAGCCTGGCGGGATCGGCGGGTTGCGCATCGCATGGTCGACAAGCAGATTGTCCACCGCATATCCCAGCGTGCCTTCCGTGCCGCTGAGGACGAGACCCTGAAAGACCACCGGGTCCATACCGTTCTGCATGCCTTCCGGCCGCACCGCGGCAAGGATCGACTGGCCGGATATGCGCATGTGCAGAGCGGTCAGGTTGCCGTCCGCGTCAAGCGCGCCCGTCAGCCGGCATCGGGTGGTCGGGTGATAGGCGCCGTGCAGCATATCCTCTTCGCGCGACCACATGAGCTTTACGGGCGCTCCCGGCACCTGCTTGGCAATGCTGACCGCCTGGCGCACATAGTCCTGGAAGTTGCCGCGCCGGCCGAAGCCGCCGCCGAGATGGATCTTGTGCACCTCGCATTGCTGCACCGGGAGGCCGGCGGCCTCGGCCGCTGCAGCCAGACTCGCCTCGCCATTTTGGGTCGGCACCCATACCTCGCAGCGCTCCGGCGTGTAGAGCGCCGTCGCGTTCATCGGCTCCATGGTCGCGTGGTTCTGATAGGGGTAGGCATAGGTCGCCGTGACCGTCCGGCCGGCGGCGGACAGGGCGGCACCCGCGTCACCTTGCTCGGCGCCAATGAAGGCATCATTTGCGGCGAGGCCCTCTTCCAGCATCGCCGCGATCGAGGCGCTGGTGACCTGCCTGTTCGGACCTTCGTCCCAGACGACCGGCAGGGCATCGAGAGCGGTCTTCGCCCGCCACCACGTGTCGGCGACAACGGCAACGGCGGTTTCGTCGACCTGAACGACGGTGCGCACGCCGGGCATGCCTGCGACCGCCGCCGCGTCGAAGCTCTCCACCTTGCCGCCGAAATACGGGCAGGCCCGGATCGCCGCGTTGAGCATGTTCGGCAGCTTGAGGTCGACGCCGTAGATCTGGCTGCCGTTAAGCTTGTCGGCCGTATCAAGCCGCGGCAGCGGCTTGCCGGCTATAGTCCAATCCTTCGGGTCCTTCAGCGTGACGTTGGCGGGCGGGGTCATCCGCGCGGCGGCGGCGGCCAACTGTCCATAAAAGGTGGCGCGATCTGATGCTGCATGCGTGACCACGCCCATCCTTGCGGTGCATTCGCGGGCCGGCACGCCCCATTCGGCGGCCGCGGCGGCAATCAGCATCTCGCGCGCGATAGCGCCACCGATGCGCACATATTCGTGCGATTCGCGGATGCCGCGGCTGCCACCGGTCGAGAAATTGCCCCACACGCGGTCGCGCGCGAGGTTCTGGGCCGGTGACGGATATTCGGTCGTGACCTTGGACCAGTCGCAATTCAGCTCCTCGGCGACGAGTTGCGCCAAGCCGGTCAGCGTGCCCTGCCCCATCTCGGAGCGGGCGATGCGGATGACCACCGTGTCGTCAGGCCTGATTACTACCCAGGCATTGATCTCCGGCGCCGTCTCGGCGCCCTCGGCAAGCGCCGGCTTGATGAACGGCACGTTGAATCCGAGGGACAGACTGCCGGCCGTGGAGGCCACGCCGATGATGAAGCTGCGGCGGGAGATGGAAATTATGGCGTTCATGGCTGTTCTCCTCAACCGCGTTGCGTGGCTTCGCCGCCTTTGGCGGCCAGCTTGATCGCGGCGCGCACCCGGTTGTAGGTGCCGCATCGGCAGATATTGGTGATCTCGGCGTTGATGTCCTCGTCAGCGGGGTTCGGGTTCTGCATGAGCAGACCCGCCGCAGCCATGATCATGCCGGCCTGGCAATAGCCGCATTGCGGCACATCGAGCGCCAGCCAAGCCTGCTGGACCGGATGTGAACTGTCCGGCGAAAGCCCCTCGATGGTGGTGATTTGCTGGTCGGGCTCGACCGCGCTCACCGGAAGCACGCAGGAGCGCGTGGCGACGCCGTCTATATGAATGGTGCAGGCGCCGCAGGCGGCAACGCCGCAA
Organism: Mesorhizobium wenxiniae; assembly: GCF_002284535.1. Classification (GTDB taxonomy): domain Bacteria; phylum Pseudomonadota; class Alphaproteobacteria; order Rhizobiales; family Rhizobiaceae; genus Mesorhizobium; species Mesorhizobium wenxiniae. Next base: position 129,056 of record NZ_NPKH01000030.1, read on the forward strand.
CCGTACTTCGTCCCGGTAAGCCCGATCTGCTCGCGGATCACCCACAGCAGCGGCGTATCCGGATCGACCTCGATGTCATGGGGCGTGCCGTTGATGATCAATCTGGCCATTGTGCAATCCTTTCGATCAAAGGCTGGCGAGGACCGCCGTCCGGATGCCGCGCGGAAAGGCCTGGCGGCAAAGACCGGAAGTCCGGGCTAGCGACGAGGCCAAGTTAGGCGGAAGCTGTCGCAGAACCTTGTCCCGACGACCGGCAGTTCATCGCAAGCTGTCGCAGGCGCAGCGCTCTGATACACTTCGTTACACTTCTCACGTTTTGTTGATGCCCTGCGCGATTGCTGCGATGGCGTGGAAGGTGATCATCCGTGTAGACGCAAACTAGATATCGTCGATACTGACCGACCATTCAGCGGCGGCTTTGGAGCATTGCATGGAAGTGGCGCAGCACATCGCGGTCGTCGACGACCACAGGGACATCCGCGACCTCGTCGGGAAATACCTCACCCAGCAAGGTTATCGCGTCAGCGTCGCCGACAGCACGGCCGCGCTCAAGCGGCTGCTCGACCGCAGCCTGCCCGATCTCATCGTCCTCGACGTCATGATGCCTGGCGAGGACGGAATTGCCGCCTGCCGGCACGTGCGCGGGACGGTCGACGTTCCGATCATCTTCCTTACCGCCATGGCCGAGGAGGTCGACCGGATCGTCGGCCTGGAGATCGGGGCCGACGACTACCTGACCAAGCCGTTCAATCCCCGGGAATTGCTGGCGCGGATCAAGGCCGTGCTAAGGCGCGTCCACAGCCTGCCGCCGCAGCGCGGTCGTCTCAAATCGAACGCGCTTCGGTTCGACCGCTGGACGCTGAATGTCGGCCGCCGCGAGCTGGTCGGGCTCGACGGCGTGGCGGTCGCGCTCAGCACGGCCGAATTCCGCCTTCTCACCGCCTTTATCGAGCATGTCGGGATCGTGCTCAGCCGGGATCAGCTGCTCGACCTCACCGTCGGGCGCTCGGCCGACGGTTTCGACCGGGCCGTCGACAACCAGGTGAGCCGGCTGCGCAAGAAGATCGAGGCGGACCCGAAGAATCCGATGCTGATCAAGACGCACTGGGGCGGCGGCTACTGCTTCACCGCGGAGGTGGCCCAGGCATGATGCTGTTCTGGAAACGCAGCCTGGCGGCCCGCTTCCTGATGCTGGTGCTGCTTGCGCTCGCCCTGTCGCAGGCGATCACCTTCCTGATCTCGTGGGACGAGCGTGGGCAGGCGCTGCAGGCGGCGGCCAAGGGCGAGTTCGTCAGCCGCACGTCCTCGCTTGCCATTTTGCTGGACACGACGCCGCCCTCGCTTCGACCCGACATCCTCACCGTCAGCGGCACGGCCTATACGCGCTTCTGGACCTCGCACGACGGACCGAGCAATCCCCTCGCCTGGCAACAGGAGGCGTTGACCCAACTCGCCAAGCCGCTGCCCGGCATTGCCGCCAAATATGCCGCCTACATGAACGGGCAGGCATCGAACGCGGTCGCTGCCGCCGACCCTTCGGTGCCGCCGCGCATACTGGACCTGTCCGGCAGTGGCAGCCCGTTCACCCGACCTGCCAAGTTCCTTTATATGGACGGCGCCCCAAACGGCATGGGGCTTTCCGTCCGCCTCGATGACAGCACCTGGCTGAACGCCGCCTACGCCAAGGTGATGCCGAGCGCCTTCTGGACGACGCAATCGGCGATATCGCTGGCGCTCACCGCACTCATCCTGTCCGCGATAGCGATTTTTGGGGCGCAGGCAATCGCGCGTCCGCTGCGACGGCTCGCCAATGCCGCCGAACTGTTCGGCCGCGGCGAGGCGGTGCCGCGGCTGCCGGAATCCGGGCCGGACGACATCCGCCAGACCGCCGAGGCGTTCAACCGCATGCAGGAGCGCCTGCAGCGCTTCGTCGAGGACCGCACGCGCATGCTGGCGGCGATCAGCCATGACTTGCGCACGCCGCTGACCTCGCTCCGGCTGCGCGCGGAGTTCGTCCAGGATCACGATCTTCAGGAAAAGATGCTGAAGACCATCGAGGAGATCCAGACGATGACGGAAGCGGCGCTCGCCTTCGCGCGCGAGGACGCAGCAGTAGAGGAGACGCGAACCGTCGATCTTTCGGCGCTGGTCGGCAGCCTCTGCGACGATCTCGCAGAGCTGGGCCAAAACATCACCGTCAGCGACGGGCCCAAGGTGCTGTATCGCTGCCGGCCGGACTCTCTGCGCCGGGCGATCCGCAACCTCGTCGAAAATGCCGTCCGCTACGGCGAGCGGGCCAAGGTAAGCCTGGTCAGGAGTGCCGACAGCCTGGACATCGTGATCGAGGACGCCGGACCCGGTATTCCGCCAGGCGATATGGAACAGGTGTTCGCCCCCTTCTTCCGCCTGGAGCAGTCGCGCAACCGGGAGACCGGTGGCGTCGGGCTCGGCCTGTCGATTGCCCGCGCCATCGCCCGCCACCACGGCGGCGACATCGTGCTGGAAAACCGCAGCAACGGCCTTCGCGCGGTCATCAGGCTGCCGCTGATCGACATGGCCAAGCAGCTTGCCCCGGCGCCAGTGCCCGAGACGAGCCCTCCGACCGGACTGCGATCCTTGCCGGCTTGACCGAAACCCATCCCCCGATCGGAACTCCCGCGCTGTTGCGCCGTGGTCGATCGATGTCGTCGAAACGAAGGGAAAGTCGTCACCCGTATCCTCCCCGGTGCCTCCCCGACCCAGCCGCCGCCGTCGCTGTTGAGTGGCTGGTCCTGCCGGAAGCTTCCGGCCACCAGCAAAGCCCCTCCCTTCAACGTTCCGCAGAGGTCATCCAATGAGCCATTCACAAGCCACGACACGCAACCAATTTATTTCCGTTGGAGTAGCGATCGCATCCCCGGCCACGTCGATCACGCGAGCGCGTATGTCCCTGGCTGCGCTTCTGGCAGCCGGCGGCCTGCTGTTACCGATCGCCGCTTCCGCGCAGCAGGCCGACGGCGAGCGGCTGTTCCGGCAGCGCTGCGGGGCCTGCCACAGCCTGGAGCCCGGCCAGAACAGAGCCGGTCCGCATCTTTCGGGCCTCATCGGCCGACAGGCCGGCAGCGTCGAGGGCGCTCGCTATTCGGCCGCGCTGCGGGAGTCCGGCATCGTCTGGGACGGTGGTACCCTCGATACTTTCCTTGCGGCTCCGCGCCAGAGGGTTCCGGGCACGTCGATGACAGTGGGCGTTCCCAATGCTGCCCAGCGCGCCGCCATCATCGGCTATTTGGAAGGTGTGGTCGCGCAATAGTGTCCGCTGATGAAACCAAACGTGCGTGCGGAGCCCTGTTCAATCGACCTGCCCAGAGTATCCGCGAAGCTGTGAGTACCGGCGGATCTGCTCAGGGGTAAGCAATTCGGCCATCTTGAGATGGTAGCGCAGGTGCGCTGCCCGTAGCGCGCCTTGCACGTCGGCGATGGTTTTTGTCATCTCAGCGAGGTGCGCCGAAATTATCTTCCGTTCGGAAAACAAGCGGTCCAGTTCGGTCTCTTTCTCGATGATGCGTCTTCCGAGCGGGATGGTTTCTGCCTTCATCTGATTCAGCAGCGCGTTGGTCCGCGACGCCTGATCATCGGTGAGGCCAAGAGCATCCCGGAGTTCGAGGACATGGGATGGACCCGGATAGGAATTGAGTTCGGCCGCCAGCGCCAGACCCATCCCTCGCCCCGCCAAGAGATCAGCTATCTGCTCGCCCGATAGTGCTTTCACGCTGCGTTTCTCCATCCCGGAATAGGACGAAGTGGCTGGACCCTTTCCTTCAGCGGCCTGGTGATGGTTGATGCTGCCATGCTGCTGTGCCAGCCCGTGAGGGACGGCAAGCAAAATCAGCATGAGGGACAGCACGGCAATGGGGATGCAGTTCATCGAGCGATCTCCGGCGCTTCTTCTTGCGACGTTTGACACAGCCGCAAGAACTGAAACATGATTGCGATCATGTCGGACCTTCTCTTCGACCGATTCCTTGAACTCGCGGAACGCGAGCGATCTCTCCCTGCCGGCAGCGTCCTGTTTCGTATGGACGACCCGGTCTTGTCGCTCTTCCTGGTAACCGCGGGAGAACTGCGCCTTGTCCGGGCACTTCCTGACGGATTCCAGCTGACGTTGCAGCGTGCCGGCTCGACTTCGATCCTGGCCGAGGCTTCGCTGTTTGCGGATCGATACCATTGCGATGCGTTGGCAGCCGAGGAATCGATGGTGCGCGCCGTGCCGATCACCAGGGCGAAGGCGGTGCTCGAAAGCGATCGCGCGCTGGCCTCCGCACTACTGCGACACTTGGCAGGCGAGGTCCACCGGACACGGACGCGGGCCGAGATATTATCCCTGAAATCTGTCGCGGCGAGAGTTAGTGCCTGGATGGCATGCAACGGCGGCGTCTTGCCACCCAAGGGACGCTGGCATCATGTTGCGTCGGAGATCGCCGTTACGCCGGAGGCGTTTTATCGGGAGCTTGCCCGTCGGCGATGATGTGCTGCCACAATGCGGCTCATCGTGCGGACGATTCCCGCCGCGCGAAGACGCGGTTCAGGTCGTCGTGGCGATGGCGCATGTCGTCCGGCCAGCGCGACTTGATATAGGGCAAGGCCGCGATGATATCGGCGTCCGTCAGGATTCCCCCGAAAGCCGGCATACGCGTTTTGTAATCCTTGAGGTTGGCGGCTTCGGCGACGCCGAGTTTCGTTATCCTGAACAACAGTGTGTCCGGGTGGTGCCAGGTGTGACCGTTTTCGTCGTGGGGCGGGGCCGGAAGAAATCCATCCTTGTCCTGCGCTTTCCAGCCCGATTGACCTTCGAGGTTCTTGCCATGGCAAGAGGCGCAATGCGCCACGTAAACGGCCTCGCCGCGCGCGATGACACGGGCATCGTCGGGCTTGAGGATCCCGCCCGACCTGCCGCCGAAAACAAGAACCGCGCAGACCGCCACCAAGGCGGCGAGAGCAAGCACAAGCGCCAGCGCCAGCTTTCCAGTCATCCTACGATCCACTGTGTCACCGCATCAACGACCGAGTTCGGTCCAGTTGACGCCGCCGTCGGTGCTGGCCAGGATGTCACCTTGGTGAGACGCCACGAATATCCGATCCTTGTCGGCCGGATCGACCGCGAGATGCAGCAGGATTCGGTCACTCAAGCCGCTGGAAAGAGGCACGAAGTTCAGAGCAGCCTCCGCGGACCGGACAAGTCCTCGTCCCACCACGAACGCGTAGACGGAACCGTCGGCCGTCACCTCAACGAGACTGACGGGCGCGCCATCGACGACCGTTTCCCAGGTCAGGCCCCCGTTCCTGCTGACCGACAGGCCTCCTTCCGTCGCGGCGTAAATCGTCTCGGCGTCCTTTGCCGATGCGGCAAGGTCGATCAGCTTTTCCGGCAGCGGTCCAACCACCGACCATGTCTTCCCGGCATCGCGGCTCACCTGTAGGCCGCCGTAGGCGCCGTAGAGAACCTGAGGATCGGCCGAGCTGACCGTCAACTGGTGGAAGTCGACCGGCCCGTCTGCACCCGGCGCGATCTGCGTCCATGTCGCGCCGTTGTCGGTCGAGGCGATGAATCCGAGATTACCGCCGCCTGCGGGGTGGCCGCTGGCGTAAAGCGACCTCGGGTCGGATGGGTCCGGAGTGAATCCCATGAAATCCTGCACCGGCGAAATGAGCTCTGCCTTTCCGTCCGACCCGGCGCGAAAGAGACCATGGTGCGTTGCTATCAGGAGCTTGCCGGAATTCTCCCTATCTACGGCCAGCCCGTGGATGTGCGTATGCTCCTTCAGTTGCGAAACGGAGACGGCCTCGGCTCCTGCAGCCGATCCGGTCGAGGTGGCCGCAATCAGACTCGCGACGAGAATTCCCAGGAGTTGTTTCATCTCGTCGCCTCCAACTTCGCCCTAAGCGTCATGACGGGCATGATATCAGAACCGGGATTGCGCTGCATCCGACAAGTCTGCGCAGCCCAGCCCGCCGTCTGACCGACGCGGCGCTGGGCCGCGGAACTGGGCCGCGCAATTACGCCGCCGGTGTTACGCCGCCTAGTTCGGACATCGGCCGCATAGGCTGCCTGCGAATTTTCCGACATCGGATTATTTTTCAACCCGCGGCGCTGGTCCCGGATCACTTGATGCCGGTGACCGTTATGCGTCCGTTGACACGGTCGGCTGTAAACTCGATCGCCTGCCCCGCCTTGACCTTCTCGAGCATACCGCCCTCCGCGACGACGAACACCATCGTCATGGCGGGCATATCGAGATTGGTCAGCGGCTCATGCTTGATCGTCAGTTTCTTCTGTTTGGCGTCGACCTTGATGACTTCGCCCTTCACGTATTCCTGCGCGAGCGCGCTTCCGCCGATGGCGAGCATGAGCGCGAGTGTCGAGAGTGCCTTTACCAATAGTGTCATGATCTGCTTCCTTTGCAGTTTGGCGGTCAGTTGGAGACGGTGATATCGCCCTTCATGCCGGAATCGTAGTGACCCGGGATCAGGCAGGCGAAGCCGAATTCGCCGGCGTTGGCGAACGTCCAGATGATCTCGCCTCTGGCGCCGGGCGCCAGCCGGATTGAGTTGGGATCGGCGTGCTCCATCTCGGGGAACTTCTCCATCAGCGCCTTGTGCTCCATGATCCCCTTATGGACGTCCATGACAAATTCGTGGTCGACTTGGCCCTTGTTGACGAATTTCAGGCGAACGGTCTCGCCCTTCTTCACCCTGAGGACGGCCGGTTGGAACAACATCGTCCCGTCGTCCTTCTCCGACATCGAGATGTTGACAGTCCGCTTTGCCTTGCCAGCTTCACCAGGGTTGCCGATCGGCATCGTGGCGGCTTTGTCGCCATGGCCTCCGGCATGGGTTCCACCGGCAAGTGCTGTTCCCGAACTGACCGCCATTAAGACGGTCGCTGCGATTATGTGTTTCATGCTGCACTTTCTCTCATTGTTGAGGTTGAGGGGTTTCGGTTTCTCATCCCTGTTTGCCGTGACCGCCGTGCGCTGCCGGAGCCATCGTTTTTGCGTCGCCTAATTTCGTCGGAGCGGGGACATCGCCCTTCCATTCGTAAGCCACGGTTCCCTCCGGGTGCTGGTACCAGCCCGGATCGGCGTAATCGTTCGAGGCAAGGCCCTCGCGAACCTTCACGACCGAGAACATCCCGCCCATCTCGATGGCGCCGAATTGGCCCCAGCCGGTCATCATCGGGATCGTGTTGTCGGGAAGCGGCATCTCCATCTCGCCCATGTCGGCCATGCCGCGGTCACCCATGGCCATGTATTCGGGCTGGACCCGGCGGATTTTATCGGTGAGCTTCGAGTTGTCGACGCCAATGAACGTGGGCACGTCATGGCCCATGGCGTTCATTGTGTGATGCGACTTATGGCAATGGATCGCCCAGTCGCCCTCGTATTTGGCATCGAACTCGTACGCCCGCATCGCACCGACCGGAATGTCGATCGACACCTCGGGCCAACGCGCCTCCGGGCGGACCCAGCCGCCATCGGTGCAGGTCACCTCGAAGTCGTAGCCATGCATGTGGATCGGATGGTTGGTCATAGTCAGATTGCCCACCCGGACCCTGACCCGATCATTCTTTGCTACGGGAAGATGGCTGATCCCTGGAAAGACCCGGCTGTTCCATGCCCAGAGATTGAAATCCGTCATCTCCATGATGCGCGGGACGTACGACCCCGGTTCAATGTCGAAAGCGTTCAGCAGGAACACGAAATCGCGGTCCACCCGCATGAATTTCGGCTCTTTCGGATGAATGACGAAGAAGCCCATCATACCCATGGCCATCTGGACCATTTCGTCGGCGTGCGGGTGGTACATGAAGGTGCCGCTCTTCACGAGGTCAAACTCGTAGACGAAGGTCTTGCCCGACGGAATTCCCGGCTGCGTCAGTCCGGTCACGCCGTCCATGCCGTTTGGCAGGATCATGCCGTGCCAGTGGATGGTGGTGTGCTCGGGAAGCTTGTTGGTCACGAAGATGCGCACACGGTCGCCTTCGACCGCCTCGATCGTCGGACCGGGAGATTGACCGTTGTAGCCCCACAGATACGCAGTAGTTCCGGGCGCCAGCTCCCGCTCGACCGGCTCGGCGACAAGGTGAAATTCCTTCACGCCGTTGTTCATACGATGCGGAAGGGTCCAACCATTAAGGGTCACCACCGGCTGGTAGTCGGGCCCGCTCGTCGGGAAGATCGGCGGCTGCATGTCCGGTGACTCCATGACGGCCGCATCCGGCAAGCCCATCGCCGAGGTTTTGGTCCATGCAGTGGCGCCGGCGAGCAGGGCTCCCGCGCCTAGCAACTGGCGTCTTGAAAGCATTTTCTTCTCCTTGAGTTCAGTGGCCTTCGGCGCCCGCTTCGGCCGCGGCCGGTGCGTCGCCGCCCCCGGACGCGCTTGCGCCGCCACCGTGGATGGCGGTTCCGAGATTGACGTAGGCCAGCCAAAAATTGCGCTTGGCATTGAGGGAAAGCATGATCGAGCTGATTTTCGCGCGTGTGTCCGCCAGCAGCTCGAACGTGTTGGTGATCATGCCGTTGTAGGTGAGGACCGACTCCGCCTCGATCTTTGTTCGCAGCGGCACAACATTGTTCTGATAGTGCCGGGCAATGTCGTAAGTCGAACGGTAGGCGTCATAGGCCGATCTAGCCTCCGACCGGATGTTGACCGCCTTTTCAGCCATCCGGTTTGCAGCTTGCATATAGGCAAGCTCGGCCTTGCGCAGGCGTGCCTTGCCGGTGTCGAGGATCGGAATGACGAATTCGAGCTCGAGAGTGGGTGAGACACTCGTCTCCGTTCCGCCCTCCTCCGCCTCCTCGCGTTCCACCTCCACGCCGGAAAGCAGTTCCAGATCGCTGACGTAGCGCGTCGCCTCGGTCAGACCGTAGGATTTGGCCAGCGCTTCCAGCTCGAGTTTCGCGATCTCGAGGTCGACGCGATTTTTTAGCGCCTCCGCCTCGATCGCACGTTTGGCCTTGGCCCTTTTCGGCAAGGCTGGAAGCATGTTGGGGACTGAGTAATCGAGGTCCGGTCCCCATAGACCCATCAGTCGGGTTAGCTCTTCCTTGGCGGTGCGGGCGGCAAGCCGCGCCTCCGCCGCTTGACCGGTGATTTCGGCATAGAAGACGTGTTCGCGGGCTTGGCCGGTCTTTGTGAAGGCGCCCGTCTCGCCAAGTTTTTGAGCGAGTTCGGAGGCAGCGTCAGCGGCGGCTTGCGCCTTGTTCAGATACGAAACGCTCTCCCAGGCTGAGACAGCATTGATCCAGGCCCGCCGCGTGTCCGCGGCCAGTCGTAGCGTTTCTTCGGCGGCGCGGAGCTGGGCCTGACGGAAGCGTGCATCCGCGACTGCGACGCGCCGCTTGTGTGTCGCCAGCGCAAGGATGTTGCTGACCACAGCTCCTTCAATCGTCCGCACAGGATCGACGCCGATCATGCCGACCGAGATCGTTGGATTGACGAGCATCGATTCCTGCCACATCTCGGCCGCCGAAAGGCCGATCTCGGCGTAGGCAGCCTGCAGGCCCTTGTTGTTGAGCAAGGCGACCTGCACTGCGGTGTCCGGGCCGATCGTCTTCTTCTGGACGAGGCGCTTCACGCGCTCTGAAACCGCCCGCGCTTCCTCGCTGGATTGCACCCACACGGTTTTCTTGCCGATCACGGATTCGGCGCGCGCCGCGACCGTCGTGAAGCCGGCCATCGGGGCTGAGATGCCATCAAGGGGCCCGCTGGTCGTGCATCCGGCTGCGATCAGCGGGATGGTTACCACCACAGCTATGGTCAGGGGCCGGCGCTTCATGATCCGGCTCCCGGGTTTGCAGAGGAGCGTTCTTCATTGAGACGCCGCCAATTCTGCGGATCCACCGGCTCCCGGTGGCGATAGTCGACGACGACCGGGTGGTAGTGTGCATCACGGACGCCGATTGCGGGATCGGCCGGATTGAAGGCGGGAAGGATGTCCGGCGGCGTGGTTGCCGCACATCCGGCAACTAACAGCGATGCGAGCATCGCGGAGCTTGCGATTTTCATTGTAGACCTGAAGCTTGACGTATGCGTTTGGCAGCGCGGGAACGGATTCCCGACGCTGCGCGAACACCCCGAAAGGGCGCGTCAGCTCAGATGTTTGGGGGGCCTTATGAGCGCAGTGTATTCGCCAAGCGGTAAGGTGACGTCAACGACGGGTGCAAAGCAGCGGGAGACAACATGCTCCAAATCAGGGCAGTCGACCGGCACCGCATTTGTCGGCGCGCAATGGACTTCACAGCTCTTGTCGGAGGATTGCTTGTCGCCGTGATGATGCTCTGACGTGTCCGCTTCGTCCGCCGTGGCGCCGTGATGGCCCATGTCATGTGTCTCGGCCTGTACACGCACCACGGCGTCAAAGCCCGTGGCGTTGGCTGTGGTAAACAGTCCAGGCTGGAGAGCCGACATGACCAGGAATACGACCGCCAGCATTGCTCGGACCGGTATGTTTCCCAATATCGAGATTCGACCCACATTCGTCATCGTGCCCTTGGGACAATTGTTCGCGTGATTTGTCAAGTTCGCGTGCGTAAAGTTTGTTGCCAGCAACCAAAAGTGAACGCAGCTGCCTGCTGCGATATCTGCCATTTCGGTTTTACATCAGGCCCAGGACCACCCCGGCGACAACCAGATAACGCGAAATCTTCGCGAGGGCGACGATTGCGACAAAGCTCCATAGCGGCTCGCGCAAAGCCCCAGCCACCACGGTCAGTGGGTCACCGACGATCGGCATCCAGCTTAACAGAAGCGACCATCTTCCATAGCGGTGATACCATTTCGTGGCGCGGTTGAGCGTCGCGGGACGCAGCGGAAACCAGGGCCTGTCCCGGAAGCGTTCGATCCCTCGACCAAGCCCCCAGTTCACCACAGAACCCAGGACGTTGCCCAGGCTGGCGACAACAACCAGCATTGCGGGCGAGAAGGAATCCATGGCGAGGAGCCCTGCAAGTGCGGCCTCCGACTGCGCCGGGAGAATGGTCGCCGCAGCGAAGGCAATAGCAAACAGGCCGCCGTAGATGGCAAGGATATCCATCTATGTTTCGCCTTGCGGAGCGGGCTTCAGGGTTGCACATCGATTACGACCATCAGTCCGCCACCGCCCTTCTCTTCGACATTGTTGTTGGTCGTATGATGCCCGATATGGCAGTGGATCAGCCATTTTCCGGGCCGACGTGCCTGCCAGACGACATCGTAGCGTTGCCCTGGTCCGACGTTGACTGTATCGGCGAGGAACCGCGCCGACTCCGGGATAGTCTCGCCGTCGCGGGCGACAACTTCGAATGGACCGCCGTGGATGTGCATCGGGTGGATAAACCCATTGTTGGTGCCGATGAAGCGCACCTTCAGAGTTTCGCCGACTTTCATCCTGATCGTGTCCGTCGAAGGATAGGCGCGGCCGTTTATGGTGAAGTAATTCGGCTGTCCGCCGTCCATCGGCATCGACGGAAAAGTCAGCCCCTCCCGCATCAGCCATTCCTGAAGCTGAATAATATAGTCGTGGTCTGCCGCAATCTCGTCCTGGGGATTGGCGGGATCGATGATGAGTGCGCCGTAGAGTCCGAGCGCCTGCTGGCGATCGACATGGTCATGCGAGTGATAGAAGTAGGTCCCCGATTGGCCCGCCGTGAATTCATATCGGTAGCTGCCGCCGGGCGGGATCGGCTCCTGCGTGATCTCGGCCGGGCCATCCATTTCGTTCGGCAGGATCAACCCGTGCCAATGGAGCGTCGTACTCTCCGGCAGCCGATTCGTCACATTGATGCGCACCAGGTCGCCTTGCCGGATATGCAGCCGCGGGCCGGGAACCTGCCCGTTGATCGCATAGGCGTCGACTTTCACGTCCGGCAGGATCGCCCAGCGGATGACCGAGGTTTCCAGGTCGAACACCTTTACCCCGTTCTCCATCCTGGCTTCCAGTTCCCGGTCGCCGCGAACTTCCAAGCCATGGCTGGCCGTGATCAGGCGAGGATGCACGGCGGCCATGTCCAGCATCGCTGCAGCCGGCGTGTCGCGGTCCATGATCATGCCGGGCGGCATGATGGCGCCGCCTACGTCTCGCGCGCTGAGGGTGAGGTTCACCCAGTTGGCCGGAGCGATCATGCCGAGCGCCAGTGCAAGTACGGACACGCCGCCCAAGGCCGCGAGTTGCGGCACAGTTGCATCCGGTTCCATGCCGTGACCGCCATGCATACCACGCGACCCGCCTCCCCGATTGCCGTGGGAGAAGTCATAGCTGGATCCATGATGGCCGGCTCCGGAGTTATCGCCTGGGTTGCCATGTCTGGGGTTGCCGTGTTCGTCAAAGCGCGCGTCAGCGTGACTGTGCCCCGCCATCCCGACTTCCGCGCCGCCATACGCGTGCTCGCGCCTGCCTTCCCTGGCCTTGTCGAATTCCGGTACGCGTTCGGTCATCAGCCCGTGCTTCAGGCCTCGGGCCACCATCCATACGTTAGAAGGATATGCGGTGATGAAGCCGACGATCACGCCGAACGACATGACACCCCAGAACAGGAGCTCGGTCGGCTCCATGGCCCGCATGTCGCTGCCCATCATGAGGAAGCTCATGACCGGCGCCATGCCCGCCATCATGAAATTCATGCTGATGAATTCCGGCATGAAGCTCTTGCGGACATTCTCCCAATAGGTGCCGCCCATCATCGATTTCATGAACAGCGACTGGAAGATGAACAGGCCGAAGGCGAATCCGGCAACATACTCAACGATGAGATCGATCCACATTGGCAACCCGAGCGCGGCGGTGATTGCCGCCGCGAGGATGATGCCGGTGGCGTCTCCGGCGACGCAGTGGATCGTCGAGCCGACGCCTTGCTTCCACAGCGGCTTGGTGAACGCCTCGTGTTCGCCCGGCCGCGGCTCCTTGTCGGCCAGCACGTAAATCAGCAGCCCCAGCGGCCCCATATAGAGCGTGACCAGGATGAACCCCCATTTCATCACCACGGGTTCGGGGTTGTTGCGGAACTGGTCCCACGCAACATAGGCCGTGCTCAGGCCCGCCAGAACGAACCAGACTGCGAGGAAGTAGTCGACGGGCTGTACGAACATTGCAGGATTCCTGTCGGTTTTCTCTCCATTGACCTAGGGCGGCGGACTGTTTCGGCCGCCTTCTTGAACGCGCCGCGTCATAGCCCACCTGCGTAGAACTCCCGAGATGATGTTGGCGGCGAAACCACGCGATAAGCCTTCCAGTTGCTGGAAGGTCAAGAGTTGCCGTTCAGCTGTGGCCGATCCGTCGTTCCAAGCAAGGCACGAAGTTCCACGGGCATTCTCTGCTGCTTGACTCTTCGTTTTTTTCGCGGCACTTTCGATCAATAGGTCAGACCAATTTACCGATCCGAGGTCAGCCGGATGATTCTGTTGAAGTAGAACTGGGTGACAATGCCGATCCAGGCCGTTGAACCGCGTCGACTTTACCGACAGATCGCCGATCAGCTCAGGCAGCTGATCGACGCCGGCGAGTTCGCAGTCGGTGATCGCCTGCCGACCGAGCGCGAACTGGCCGATCAGCTTGGCATCTCCCGCCCGACTGTCCGTGAAGCGCTGATCGCCCTCGAGGTCGAGGGGCGCATACGCATTCGCGTCGGCTCCGGCATCTACGTCACCGACCGGCCGCGTGCCGAGGTTTTGACCGCAGAGATGGATGAAGGCCCGTTCGAGTTGTTGCGGGCGCGCGAGTTCCTCGAAGGGGCGATCGCCGCCGAAGCCGCCCTCCATGTTCGGCCGATTGACATCGAACACATGGACGACGTGCTGCGCCGCATGGAGGACATACTTCACCCGACCAAGATGACGATCGCGCTCGACCGCGAGTTCCATACGATGGTGGCGGGCATTCTCGGAAACGCCGTCCTGGTGCGCTGTATCGGCGAGCTTTTCGACCAGCGCATGAACCCATATTTCGAACGACTGTCGAGTTATTTCGAGAACAGGGATTCCTGGCGAGCCGCGGCGGAGGAGCATCGCGCGGTGCGCGACGCGATCGCGGCGCGCGAGCCGGAACGGGCCAAGGCCGCCATGCAGGAACATCTGCGTCAGTCTCAACTGAGATTCTCACGCAATTTCGGTGAGAAATCCGCGGCCAGGGAGGTCGCGGGATAGGAGTCGGCCGACCGGGAGGATCCTGTCGGCACAGTCAAATCCAATCACAGGGAGGAATATGATGTTGAGAAAATACGTCGTTCTGCTCGGCACGATCGCCGCAATCGCTCTGCCCATGGCTTCGGCCTCTGCACAAACCGCGCTGAAATGGGCTCACGTCTACGAAACGTCCGAACCCTTCCACACCGAGTCCGTGTGGGCGGCGGAAGAGATCAAGAAGCGCACCGACGGCCGCTATGCAATCGACGTCTTCCCGGCCTCGCAGCTCGGCAAGGAAGCCGACATCAACCAGGGGCTGACCCTCGGCACGGTTGACATCATCATCTCCGGATCGAGCTTCGCCGCCCGCGAATTCCCGCCGATCGGCGTGACCTACTTCCCGTTCACTTTCCGCGACGCCGATCATCTGCTCGCTTACACCAAGAGCGACAAATACAAGGAGTTGACCGGCGGCTACGAAGAGGCGTCCGGCCATCACATCACGGCGACCACCTACTACGGCACCCGTCACACGACCTCCAACCGGCCGATCGAAAAATGCGCCGACATGCAGGGCCTGAAGATCCGCGTGCCTGATGTGCCGGCCTATCTCGCCATGCCGCGCGCCTGCGGCGCCAACACCGCGCCGATCGCCTTCGCCGAGGTCTATCTCGCCTTGCAGCAGGGCACGGTGGAAGCGCAGGAAAACCCGCTGACGACGATCGACGCCAAGAAGTTCTACGAAGTGCAAAAGCATATTATCCTGACCGGACACATCGTCGACCATCTCAACACGATCGTGTCGCAATCGCGCTGGTCGCAATTGTCGGACGAGGACAAGGCGATCTTCACCGAGGTGATGCAGGAAGCCGCCGCGCGAGCGACAAAGATCATCGTCGATCGCGAGAAGGCCCTGGTTGAGACCTTCAAGGAACGCGGTCTCACCGTCACCGAAGTCGATCGCGCCGATTTCGAAAAGAACGTGATGGAGAAGGTGACGTTCGAGGAGTTCGGCTACCGCAAGGAGGATTGGGAGGCGATCCGCGCCGTCAAATAACCTGCATCAATCCCGGCCCGGCGCGACAAGCGCGTCGGGTCTGCTGAGCCCGCTGTCCCAACGGTGTCCGGAGCTTGCCGATGACCCAAGAGGTCCACACCCAGGTTACCCCCGAAGAACTGGCGCATGCATTCGAGGAAGAAACCGCGCCCGTCGATCTGTCGCGATACGCGGTGGAAGACTGGCTCACGCTCGCCGTGTTCTGGGGCATGTCGTTCTGCGTGTTCCTTCAGTTCTTCACGCGCTACGTCATGAACAACAGTTTTGCCTGGACCGAGGAGATCGCCATCAACTGCCTCGTCGTCGTGGTCTTCCTGGGCTCGGTCATGTGCACACGCACCACGCGCCACATCCACGTCGACGTACTTTATCATTATCTCCCCGCTGGGGTGGGGCGCTACCTGGCGCTTGCGGTCAATCTGATTACCATTTGCTTCTTCGCCTATATGTCCTGGCTCCTCTGGCGCTATGTCGGGATCGTCCACCGTGAGCGGATGGTCACCATCAACCTGCCGCGCAACGTCGTCTTCTACGCCGTCTTCGCCGGTTTCGTGCTGATGATGCTGCGCGCCATCCAGGTATTCATCGGCAACATCCGCCGTGGCTACTCGGCGCTGGAGCGCCCCGCCGCGTTCGACGGACTGGGGGAATAGGCCATGCTGCTTCTGATCGGAGCGTTTCTCGTCCTGATGCTGGTCGGTGTGCCCGTCGCTGTGTCGATGGCGGTGTCGTCGCTGCTCTATCTCGTCTTCTATGGCGTGGCGCCCGACATCATTGCCGCGCAGCGCATGATCGCCGGTGTCGAGAGCTTTCCGCTGCTCGCCGTGCCGTTCTTCATCTTCGCCGGCAATCTCATGAACATCGCCGGCGTCACCGGGCGGATCTATTCCTTCGCGCTGACGCTTGTCGGCTGGATGAAGGGCGGTCTCGCCCAGGTGAACATCATCGGATCGGTGGTCTTCGCCGGTATGTCGGGCGCAGCCCTTGCCGATGCCGCCGGTATCGGCACCATCGAGATCAAGGCGATGCGCGACCACGGCTATCCCGTGGAGGCGGCCGTCGGCGTCACCGCGGCGTCCTCGACGCTCGGTCCGATCTTCCCGCCGTCGCTGCCCTTCGTCATCTACGGCATGATGGCCAACGTCTCGATCGGCGCGCTGTTCATGGCCGGCATCCTGCCCGGCGTCGTCATGACGGTGCTGATGATGGTGACGGTCGCGATCTTCGCCCATCGCCGGGGCTGGGGTTCGGACACGCCGTTCAAGTTGAACCGGCTCGCCGCCGCCTCGATCGAGGTGGCCGTCGTATGCTGCTTTCCGCTGGCGGTTTATGTCCTTGTCGAGATGGGACTGTCGCTGAATATTGCCGTTGGCATCGCGCTCGTCGTCCTGATCGCCTGCGACTGGTATTTCGATTTCTCCGCCGTCATGGCGCTCATGACACCCATCATCCTGATCGGCGGCATGACCATGGGCTGGTTCACGCCGACCGAAGCGGCCATGGCCGCCGTCATCTGGTCGTTGTTTCTCGGGCTCGTCCGCTATCGCACGATGACACTCGCAGCCTTGGCCAAGGCCAGTTTCGACACGATTGAGACGACCGCGTCAGTCCTCTTCATCGTCACAGCAGCGTCGATCTTCGCCTGGTTGCTCACGGTCAGTCAGGCGGCGCAGCTCTTCTCGGTCTTCATCACATCGCTGACCGAAAACAAATGGGTGTTCCTGATCCTGGTGAACATCCTGATGCTGGTAGTCGGCTGTTTCCTCGACACGATCGCCGCTATCACGATCCTTGTTCCGATCCTCCTGCCGATCGTGGTCCTCTACGGGATCGATCCTGTGCATTTCGGTCTGATCATGACGCTTAATCTGATGATCGGTCTCCTCCATCCGCCGCTCGGCATGGTGCTGTTCGTCCTCTCGCGGGTCGCCAAGCTGTCGGTCGAGCGTACGACCATGGCAATTCTGCCCTGGCTCGTCCCGTTGGTTGTCGCGCTGATCCTGATCACCTTCATCCCCGCCATCACGCTGTGGCTGCCGACGCAAATGGGACTGATCCGATGACCGACAGCGCAGTCGCCGCGACGCTGTTCGGCCCCGAGGATCTGCGTGTCGCCGAGCATCCGCTCGGCCCCCTCACGCCGGGAATGGTGCGCGTGCGTTTCGGCGCAGGCGGCATCTGCGGTTCGGACCTGCATTATTTCCGTCATGCGCGGACCGGCGATTTTGTCGTCACATCGCCGCTCGTGCTTGGCCACGAGGTCGCCGGAGAGATTGTCGAAATCAGCGCGGACGCGCCCGGACTTGCCGTCGGGGATCGCGTGGCAGTCAACCCGTCGCGCTGGTGCGGACAATGCGCGCGATGCGTCGAGGGCCGCGCCAATCTCTGCGAAAACATCTATTTCATGGGCTCGGCTTCGAAAACGCCGCATATGCAGGGCGGTTTTGCCAGCGTGTTCGATGCCACGCCGGCGCAATGCGTCAAGGTTCCGCATTCTATCGCCTATCAGGCCGCGGCACTCGCCGAACCACTCGCCGTCAGCCTGCACGCGGTGGCGCGGGCCGGCGGCATTGCCGGCCGCAACGTCATCCTGTTCGGCGCCGGCCCGATCGGGCTCCTGACAATGCTCGCCGCCGGGCTCAAGGGATGTGGCGAGCTCACCGTCGTCGACATAGCAGAGGCGCCACTCGCCTTCGCCAGCAAGCTTGGAGCAAACAGGACGATCGACTTGTCCAGCGGCGACGAGGAGCTCAAGGCGCTCGCGTCCGACAAGGCGATTGATGTCGCCTTCGAGATTTCAGGCACGGCAGCGGGCCTCGCGGCGGCGATCGACAGCGTTCGGCGCGGCGGCACGGTCGTTCAGGTCGGCAATCTGCCGGGTGGTCAGATCCCGGTGGCGGCCAACGCGGTGATGGCCAAGGAAATCAATCTGCACGGCACGTTTCGTTTCGACGCGGAATTCGATCAGGCGGTCGATCTCATCGTCGGCGGAGATATAGACGTCCTGAAGCTGGTGACCGCCGAACGCCCCCTCTCCTCGGCCCGCGATGCCTTTCGCCTGGCTGCCGACCGCTCGCAGAGCGTCAAGGTGGTGCTGACCGCCGACTGAGGAGTTTTTCCCCGGGGCCTCCCACCAGCTGTTATCAACCGTTGCAGTCTCAGCGCGCCGGCCCGGTTTCCTTCCTGTCTGCCTGCTTACGCGCCCGCGCAAACTGCAGCCCGGCGACGCCGGCGGTCGCAGCGAGCGCCAGGCCGATCGGAATGAGGCTCGAGGGCTGGTCGGCCTTTCTGAGCACCGCCACCACGTCATATCCGACATCCAGCCCGATGCGCTTGGCGTAGGAGCCGAAATCGACATTGCTGATCATCAGCGCGTCGCCCGCTTGCGTGATTGTAAGTCCAATGCCGCGCAGGCGCTCCAGCGGCTCGCCCGGCTCGCCGAGCGGCACATTGACGGTTTTGCGTACATCTTCGCCCATGAGGTCGACACCCTCGACGACGAAATTGATGCGGCCATCGGCCGGCGTCTGCGCGACCGCCGACAGGAACTCGCTCGCCGGCAATTCCTCGTAAGGCGGCGACACCTGGTTGAGCCACCAGTCCGGCCGAAACAGCGTGAAGCAGATGAGAAGCAAGGCAGCACTTTCCCAAAGTCGGCTTTTCGTCACGAACCAGTTCATTGTCGCGGCTGAAAACAGCAAGATGGCAATCAATGAGACCGTCGCCACCCAGATCGTCTGGGGCCAGGTGTCGACTCCGATCAGCAGGATCGCCGGATTGAAGATGAAGACGAACGGCAGGATCGCCGTGCGCAGCGAATAGAGCGCGCCCTGGAAGCCGGTGGCGATCGGGTCTTCCTTGGAAATCGCCGCCGCAGCGAAGGCCGCCAGCCCGACCGGCGGGGTGATGTCGGCCATGATGCCGAAGTAAAAAACGAACAGGTGGACCGCGATCAGCGGGATCGGCAGTCCGGCCTGCGCACCGAGATCGACCACCACCGGCGCCATCAGCGTCGCCACGAGGATGTAGTTTGCGGTGGTCGGAATACCCATGCCGAGCACAAGGCTGATCGCGGCGATGAGGATCAGCATAAGGATGACGTTGCCGCCGGAGATGAACTCGACGAGCTCCGTCATCATCAGGCCGAGACCGGTCAGCGTGATCGTGCCGACGACGATGCCGGCGGTGGCCGTGGCGATACCGATGCCGATCATGTTGCGGGCGCCGAGCGCCAGCCCGTCGATCAGGTCGTCCCAGGCGGCACGCACTGAGGTGGCGAGGTTTTCGTTACGGAATACCGCCATCAGCGGCTTGCGAGTGGCGACGATACCGAGGATCGACAGGGTCGCCCAGAACGCCGAGAGGCCTGGCGACATCTGCTCTACCATCAGGCACCACAGAAGCACCGCGATCGGGATGAGGAAATCGAGCCCGGTCCGCGTGACGTCCCAGGCGCGCGGCAGTTCCAGGATCGGCGCGTTCGGATCGTCAAGTGCGAGGTCCGGATAGCGCGAGGAATACCAGACCGAGGCGACGTAGAGAGCTACGCCAGCGATTGCGAGCACCGGCGCCGCAGTCCCGCCAAAGACGGCCTGGATAGCAACGATGCTGTAATAGACTATACAGACAGCGAGAATGCTGCCCGACAGTCCCAGCCCCATCCGCAGCATCCGTTCTCTTGCCGGCGTCGGACGCTGCGGGATCGTCTTCAGGTCCATCTTTATCGCTTCGAGATGTACCATGTAGAGCAGCGCGAGATAGGAGAAGACCGCCGGCAGCAGCGCGTGCATGACGATCTCCGAATAGGGAATGCCGACATATTCGACCATCAGGAAGGCGGCCGCGCCCATGACCGGCGGCATGATCTGGCCGTTGATCGAGGCTGAAGCCTCGATGGCGCCCGCCTTGACGCCGGAAAGGCCGGTGCGCTTCATCAACGGGATGGTGAAGATGCCGCCTGAGACCACGTTGGAGACGGACGAACCGGACACGACACCGTTGAGAGCCGATGAGACCACCGCGACTTTCGCCGGGCCGCCACGCAGATGGCCGAGCAGCGCGATGGAGATTTGCATCATCCAGTTGCCGGCGCCTGCCTTTTCCAGAAGCGTACCGAACAGGACGAAGAGAAAGACGAAGCTGGTCGATACGCCAAGTGCAATCCCGAAGACGCCTTCGGTGGTCAGCCATTGATGGTTGAGAAACTTATTGAGTGATGCGCCGCGATGTTGAATCACGTCCGGCATGTACTGGCCGGCAAAGGTGTAGAAGATGAAAACACATGCCACGACCACCATTGGAAGGCCGAGCGCGCGGCGCGTCGCTTCGAGGAGCAACAGGATGCCAACTGTGCCGGTAACGAGATCGAGCGTGGTTGGCTGGCCGGGCCGTCCGGAAAGCTCGACGTAGAAGAGAAAGAGATAGGAGCCAGCAAACCCCCCGACCGCGGCCAGCACCCAGTCGAGCAGCGGCACACGATCGCGGGGCGAGGATCTCAGCGCCGGATAGGCCAGGAACGTCAAGAACAGCGCGAAGCCGAGGTGAATGGCGCGCGCTTCCGTATCATTAAGGATGCCGAAGCCGAACACGAACGGCAAAGGCGAAGCGTACCAGAGCTGGAAAAGCGACCAGGCAACTGCAACCCAAAGCAGGATTCGAGCGACTGTTCCGCTCGGATGCCGGCCACCCGTATCAGCCTCCGCGACCAGTTGCTCGAGTTCTTGGAGATCGACGCTGGCCGGTTGTGCCTTCACTTCGCTCAATGACGCCTCCTGTTGCGGATGGGTCCGGCAGGTCCGCTGGATCCGCCGGGCTGTCGTCAGATCACGAAGCCTACTTCAGCCAGCCCTTCTCCTTGAAGTATTTTTCAGCGCCCGGATGCAGTGGCGCGGAATTTCCTTCCGACACCATCTTGGCCGGATCGAGATTGGCAAAGGCCGGATGCAGCGACTTGAACTCGTCGAAATTTTCGAACACCGCCCTGGTCAGCTGATAGACGCTCTCGTCAGGAACCTTGGCCGAGGTGACCAGCGTGGCGAGCACCCCGAAAGTCTCGGTATCGTCGGGATTGTTGGCGTAGAGCCCGCCCGGGATCACCGCCTTGGCGTAGTAGGGATTTTCTGCGACCAGCTTGTCCACGACTTCTCCGGTCAACGGCACCAGCTTGGCAGCGCAGGTAGTGGTCGGATCCTGGATGTTCGCGGAGGGATGGCCGACGCCGTAGAAGAACCCGTCGATCTTGCCGTCGCAGAGCGCCGGGCCGTGCTCGTCAGCCTTCAACTCCGATGCGAGCGAAAAGTCGGCCAACGTCCAGCCCATCGCGCCGAGCAGACGTTCCATGGAAGCGCGTGTCCCGGAACCGGGATTGCCGACGTTGAAACGTTTACCCTTGAAGTCCTCGAATTTCGTCACGCCGGCATTCGGATGCGCCAGGACCGTGAACGGCTCCGGATGGATCGAGAAAACCGCACGCAGGTCGGTATGGGCGCCACCGTCCTTAAATGATTCCAGCCCCTTGTAGGCATTGTACTGGACGTCGGACTGCGCCATGCCGAAGTCGAGTTCGCCTTCCTTGATCGTGTTCACGTTGAATGCCGATCCGCCGGTTGATTCCACCGAGCAGCGGATGCCATGCGTCTTACGATCCTTGTTGAGCAGGCGGCAGATAGCGCCGCCGGCGGCATAATAGACGCCGGTGACGCCACCGGTCCCGATGGTAACGAAATTCTGCTGCGCCATTGCGCTGGCCGAAAACAGCAGCGCGGCCGACAAGGCGGCGATCTGCGCTCCGTGGCGTGCAGTCCGGGCATGTTTCATCTGGTTCTCCCTTGGTACTTTGCGTGCCGTCGCGCCGTCCGGTGTTTTAGTGTCAAGGCACGTCGATGCATGCTACGATTGTTGCGCTTTATCAATCAAGGGAAATGCTTGTTACAATGTATACGCGGGAGATGGGTTTCGACGCGCTTCTGGCGCGCATATTGACCGAACTCCCCGAATTGAGCTCAGAACTGCGCAAGGCGGCGCGATTCCTGGTCGATCATCCTGACGAGGTGGCGCTGGTTTCCATGCGGGTTCTGGCCGCGCGATCAGAGGTGACGCCGACGACCTTCGTGCGATTGGCGCGGCGCCTGGGCTTCGGTGATTGGGCGGCGCTGCGCAAGCCCTTCGAGGACCGGCTGCGCTCCGGCAAGGCTCCTTTCGCGGCAAGGGCCGATGCGCTTGTCAAGCGCGGGTCGGAAGCGATTTTCGCGGAATCGCTGAGAACGACGGTTGCCAATCTGGCGGCGGCCGAAGCGGCCAATGGCAGCGAAGAAATAGCAACGGCTTGCGCGATACTGGAGAAGGCACAGCGCATACGTGTCGCCGGGTTCCGAAGCTGCCGCGCGCCCGCCCACGCGCTCGTCTACCTCTGCCGGATGTTTCGGCGCGACGTCACGCTGCTCGGCGGCGACGGCGGTGCGATGGAGGCGGAACTCGCAGCGCTTGGAAAGAGGGAAGCGGTCGTCGCGATCGGCTTTTCGCCCTATTCGCGTGAACTCGGGCCGGTGATGGAGGCTGCGCAACGACACAGCGTTCCGATTGTCGCGATCGTCGACAGCATGGCTGCTCCGATCGCGCGGCATGCCGATGTTACCTTGCGATTCTCTACCGACAGCCCGTCCTTCTTCCCGTCGGTAGCCGCAGCTATGGCTATCGTGGAAGCGCTGGCTGCAACGATGCTGGCGCGCAGCGGGCCGGCCGCCGCGGCTCGTGTCAGGGAGACGGAACTGGAGTTACAGGCGTTCGGGGCCTATCTGCCGGAATGAGGGGCGCTGGCGCTATGCCACCGCAGCGTCTATCGCGTCGCCGAGTCGTTCGACAATCGCGTCGATTGCTGCGGCGTCTACGATGAATGGCGGCGCAAGCAGCACATGATCGCCGCGCACGCCGTCGATCGTGCCTCCCGCGGGATAGACGAGCAGTCCGCGTGCCATTGCCTCGCGCTTGATCTTCGCATTGAGCTTCAGCTTCGGGTCAAAGGGCGCCTTGGTCGAGCGATCCTCGACCAGCTCCACACCCATGAAAAGGCCGCGCCCGCGAATGTCGCCGATATGGGCATGGTTGCCGAACCGCTCGCCCAGTCGCTGCGAAAGATGTGCTCCCATCGCCCGAACATTGGCGAGCAGATCGTCGCGAGCGATCACCTCCTGGACGGCAAGAGCTGCCGCGCAGGCCATCGGGTGGCACATATAGGTGTGGCCGTGCTGGAAGAAGCCGGAGCCTTCGGCGAAAGCGTCGAAGATGCGGCGTGAAAGCAGCACCGCACCAATAGGCTGGTAGCCTCCACCGAGGCCTTTGGCTATTGTCATCAGGTCGGGCGCGACACCGTCCTGCTCGCAGGCATGAAGCGTCCCGGTGCGGCCCATGCCGCACATCACCTCGTCGAGGATGAGGAGCACACCGTAGCGGTCACAGATTTCGCGGATGCGCCTGAAATAGCCGGGAACGGCGGGCACCGCCCCTGCTGTCGCGCCGACGACAGGTTCCGCGACGAAGGCCATGACGGTGTCCTGACCGAGTTCGAGAATTTTGTCCTCGAGCGCCTGGGCGGCGCGCAGGCCGTAGGCCTCCTCACTCTCACCGGCCTCCTGGTAGCGGTAGGCATAGCATGGCTCGATGTGGTACGTGTTGATCAGCAACGGGCGGAATTGGGCACGGCGCCACTCATTACCCCCGGCAGCGAGAGCGCCGAGCGTGTTGCCGTGATAGCTCTGTCGACGGGCAATGACGTTTCGCCGCTCGGGCTTGCCAGTCTCGACGAAAAACTGCCGTGCCATCTTGAGCGCCGCCTCCACCGCTTCGGAGCCGCCGGACACGAAATAGGCGTGGCTAATACCTTGTGGCGCCCCGGAGACGAGCTTGTCGGCCAATGTCTCGGCCCGCTCGTTGGTGAAAAAGCTGGTGTGGGCATAGGCGAGCTTATCGGCCTGTGCGTGGAGCGCGGCCGTCACGTCGGGATGGCTGTGGCCGAGGCAGGACACCGCCGCGCCGCCTGACGCGTCGATATAGGCGCGGCCATCGCGGTCGAAGAGTTCGATACCCTTGCCGCCTTTCGCGACGGGCAGGGTCGCATGGATCTGGCGATGCAGGATGTGTGTCATGCTTTCCTCGATTGACGATGGCGCGGTTTGGAGCGACCCTATCATGCAACATATGTTACATAGTGCGCAATACTGAAACAATTGGACTGCACCTATGACCGTCGACAGGGACGTGACCGGCCCCGGACTTATCGCGCCGACGGCAATCGCCGTTGCGCCGAATGGTGGACGGCGTGGCAAGGAAGACCACCCTGCCCTGCCGATCAGCCCCCAGGAACTGGCCCGGACCGCCGCCGCCTGCCTCGAGGCGGGCGCCGCTATGATCCATGCGCATGTCCGCGATCGCGACGGCGGCCATTTGCTCGACGCGCACGCTTATCGCGAGACGACGAAAGCAATACGCGATGCGGTGGGCGAGCGGCTGATCATCCAGATCACCAGCGAAGCGGTCGGCCGATACCAGCCGGCCGAGCAGATGGCGGTGGTGCGCGCTACCCGCCCTGAGGCGGTTTCGCTGGCGCTGCGCGAACTGGTGCCAGACGCTGCCCATGAGACCGCTTTCGCGGAGTTCCTGTGGTGGCTGAAGAGCGAGCGGATCGCCCCTCAGATGATCCTCTACGCGCCCGAAGAGGCTTCGGCCCTAGCCGCCATGCAGCAGCGCGGGCTGGTGCCTTTCGACGACATCCCGGTGCTCTATGTGCTCGGCCGCTACACGCCGGGACAGGTTTCGCGACCGGCCGACCTGCTTCCCTTCTTTGCGCATGACCGTCCGCGCTTCGCGCACTGGATGGTCTGCGCCTTCGGTCGGGAAGAAACCGCTTGCGTTACGGCCGGTGCGCTGCTGGGCGGTCATGCCCGCGTCGGCTTCGAGAACAATTTTACTCTGGCCGACGGTACAACCGCCAAGGACAATGCCGCGCTCGTAACGGCGAACAAAGGCGCGCTGACTGCTTGCGGCGTAAGGACCGCCCAAGCCGACGACCTGCGCGCCGCTTGGTCGATCCAGCGTTAACCCCCGCCCGCACGCCTTGAACGGCCTCGTCGGTTCGTCACATTTGTCAAAAATCGCTTTGCTACGCTGCAACCGAACTCTTTGGCTGACGTTAAGGTTGCAATGGGCGCTGGGAGGCCTTTATGCAGACATACCTCGTCGAACAAATGGAGGGCGATGACGTGATCGCGGTGCGTATCATCAACGCGCCGAGCCCTTTCAAAGCCGCCGCCATGTCGACAGATCGACATGTTACCCTCCGAACGTGGGAAAAGGATTGGATCCGAGTAACCGACGAGAACCGGGGACATATCTTTGCATACTGCTTTGTCTCCGACGGAGACTCCGACACCAGCGGGCGTGGCCCGACAAAAGCACCAGGTAAACCAAGAAAAGCCCAAAAAACTGATCAGAGAGCCGGGTAAGCTCAAACCCCTGGATCTTTGCTCCTAGCTGTATCGCGCTAATTTCCTGACGACTTCGCGACCACTGACAGCGGCTACTGCCACGCCGATTATCGCCCAGGACCGCGACAGCACGAATAAAGCCAATGGCGGCGGCGCTGGCCGGTTGGCAGGCGCGATCGCCTGTGCGCCGTGAGCCCCCTGTCGACGCGAAGCGTCCGCAGCACGAGATGACGCCAAACTGAGCAACCGCGGCCGTTGGCGAAGATCGCGGCATCATCAGAATGATCGATGAAAAGATTTCGGCCGGGGGCGATAAGTGACCTTAATCTTAGCGTGAGCCACTCATGTCTCCGGCATATTTGGGATCAGAAAAGGCACGTCTGGATCTAGGGGCGGATTGTCAGCCAGCGGCCTCCCGCAGGTGGTCAAACGTGCCGGATTACGCACTTGATCAGGGCGGTCCTGTACTGCGCCCTCATCAACGCATGGGCGTCGATTTTGCGAACGTTACCGTCTTCGATCACCTGAGAGACGTCACCAAGCAATATCCCAACAAACTCGCGATCAGCGACGGCACCACTCGTCTGACGTATTCCCAGCTTTTCCAGGCCGTCGAGATGTTGTCCCACCGTATTGCGGCCGTCGTCCCCAACGGGCAGGCGATCGGAATCCTTCAGGCCAACTCTGCCTGGTACCCGGTGGCTATCTTGGCGAGCATGGCGGTTGGGCGGCCTTCCGTGCCACTCAACACGAGAGATCCCTACTCGCGAACCAATGAGATAGTTGTTAGGGCGCGGCTCTCGGCGGTCATAGGCGACGGCAACGTTCGCCCTGTCGGTTTGGCTCAGGATGTCCACTGGATTGATGCGACTACCAGCATCACTCCGCAAGTGCAGCCGATACCCCAGTCCTGTTCCGTCTCGGTCGACGCGCCCGCGATAGTACTCTACACCTCAGGCAGCACTGGCCATCCCAAAGGCGTCGTCAACAGCCAGCGCAGTCTGCTGTGGCGGGTTCAGCAATATGTCGACGCATGCCACATCAATTCGGATGATGTTTTCCTGCCCTTGACCGCGCCCGCCACGATCGCCAGTTGCCGGGAGGTTCTCGCTGCCGTTCTGACCGGCGCCACCTTGCATCTCGCCGAGCTCGAAGCCATCGGCCTGCGGGCGGTCCAACGCCTGGTAGAATCCGAAGGCGTGACGGTGACCTATCTTGTTCCGGCCTTGCTCCGCGCACTCATGGCGGACAAACCTGCTGACACCTTCCGCTCGCTCCGAGTGGCCCGGATCGGAGGAGAGACGGTGTCATGGACCGATATCGCCCTACTGCGCAAGGTCGTTTCGAGCACTTGCCTCATCCAGATCGGTTACTCGTCAACCGAGACCACAGGGGCGCAATGGTTCTTACCGCAGGACTGGCCGGAGAAAGGCGCCTCGGTTCCGGTTGGCTGGCTGCTTCCAGGAATCGCGTTCGCGATTGTCGACGAAAGAGGCCGCCGCGTTCAGCCGGGCAAGAGCGGAGAGCTCCTGATAAGAAGCCCGTATGTCCTGCTTGGCCATTGGGAGAACGGCGCCGTCGTGCCGGCGGAATCGGATCCGGATGACCCGGATCTTCGGATCTTCGCGACGGGTGACCTCGTCGAACTTGACAGTCATGGCCTGTTGCGGATCGTCGGACGTAAGGGGCGCCAGATAAAGATCAATGGTCGGCCTATCGAGCCTGCCGAACTCGAACGGGTGTTGCGTAACGCGCCTGACGTGGAGGATGCCGTTGCAATCGTGACGGCGGCAAATGAGCTTGTTGCATTCGCCATTCCCCAGCCATGGGCGGGCCCAGCCTTTTCGGACGAGCTTCGCCAGCTTGTCAGAACGAAGCTGTCGCCGCCGCTGTGTCCCTTGCGGCTCCACACGATCGCCGGGATTCCGCGTCTGCCGGGCGGCAAGGTCGACATGACTACGCTTGCGGAGATCGATCTTTCAGCCAGGAAGATCGCCCCGGCCGCGCAGCCGTCCAATACGAGCGAACTGACCGTCCACCGGATAGTGCAGCATGCCTGGAACAATATCCTCAATACACGTGTCGCCGCAGGCCGCTGGGATGACGCAGGCGGAGATTCGCTGAAGCTGCTGCAATGCGTCATGGAAATCGAAAGCGCCATCGGGCAGGAACTCAGTCTCGAGGCCTTCACGGTCGGTATGAGCGCGGACGAAATGGTCAAGGCGGTCGTGTCGGCACAAGCAGGCGACCAGCGCGCGCGCGCGCAGGCGCACGACGCGCCAATTCTTTTCCTGTTCCCGGGCTCGGTCGGCTATGGCCCGAGCCTCGCTGCCTTTGCAGCCGCGATGGGCAAGGTCGCCCGAGTAGCCCCCATCAGGTACCCCGCCCTGGCTATGATATTGCGCGGCCAAAACACCGTCGCCAACATGGCCGACGCCGCCGTCGAGCAGATCCGCCGCGTCCAGCCTGCGGGTCACGTACGACTTCTCGGCCATTCACTCGGTGGCGCCGTCGCGTTCGAAGTCGCGGCGCGGCTGCTGGCCGCGGGGCGAACTGTGAAGTTCCTGGGAATCCTCGACACGAGTCTCCTCGGCGAGCGGAGCACCTATTGGGGGATGATTGTCCGCACATATCAGCGAATCCGGACCAACCGGGTGACCGCTGACCGGATGGTCTGCCGCTTCCTTGCAAAAGTCGCTGTCAAAACGGGCTTCGAGGCGCAGCTCGCCCGCATCCTCGATCGCTATGCCCAGGACGAGTTCAACGCGACGAGCTTCAGAACCAAACTGGAACTGCAGGGGCAGTTGCGGGGGCGAGCTTTCTACCAGTGGTTGGCCATACCCAGACCGACGCTGCCGATCACTGCAATCCTCTTCCGCTGCGCTCGGCCCAATATGCCTCTGGCCATAGGGTGGGATGGCGCTTTCGCGCATCTGGATGTGATTCCGGTCGTTGGCAGTCACTTCGATATGGTCACAGAGCCCTATCTCGCGACCAACCGCCCACTCATCGAGAATGCGTTGAAGCAAACCTATTCTGCGGCTGAGCTTCGCAAACGGGAGTACAGACCATCGACTTGATCTCACAATTCAGCATGGGCACGCTGGTGCTCGATGCTCGCGCGGAGGTCGATCGCATCGTTCAGATCCTGCGCGAGCAGGTTTTTGGCACGCTGCGGCGTCGTGGCGTGGTTGTCGGCCTCTCCGGGGGTATCGACAGTTCCGTTGTCGCATCGTTGTGCGCACGCGCGTTCGGGAAAGACAAGGTCTTGGGCATATTCATGCCGGAGCGCCATTCCTCCGGCGATTCGCTAAGGCTTGGCCGCAGCGTCGCAGCCCAGCTTGGCATCGATACGATCCTGGAAGACATAGCACCAGCACTTGAGGCCCTCGGCGCCTATCGCCGACAGATCGAAGCGATCCAGACGGTCGTTCCCCAATATGGCGACGGCTGGAAATGCAAGCTCGTGCTCGCGTCGGTTCTCGAGAGCAACGGTCTCAACATCACGCGCCTCACGGTTCAGGATCCCGAGGGCAAGACCGATACGGTGCGTCTGTCGCCGGCAGCCTATCTGCAGATCGTTGCTGCAACCAACTACAAGCAGCGCCTGCGCAAGATGACCGAGTACTACCATGCGGACCGCCTCAACTATGCCGTGGCAGGTACGCCAAACCGCCTGGAGCATGACCAAGGCTTTTTCGTCAAGCAGGGCGACGGAATTGCCGATCTGATGCCAATCGTCCACCTCTACAAGACCCAGGTCTACCAGCTGGCTGAATACCTTGGGGTGGATGAAGAGGTCCGGCGGCGGCCGCCGACCACGGACACTTTCTCCATGGCCCAGAGTCAGGAGGAATTCTATTTCGCGCTGCCTTACCATCTGATGGATCTGTGCCTCTACGGCTTGAACCACGGAATTTCTGTCGACGAGGTCGCGGCAGCTGCCGGCCTCACCGCGGCCCAGGTTCAGAAAGTCTTCAAGGACATCGACAGCAAACGGCGTGCCGCACGCTATCTTCACGCACGGCCTTTGCCGACCACTGCCATGGGCGAGGGCTGACCGGATGTGCGGCATCGCCGGAATCATCTCGCTAGGCGCCTACGCGGCGCCTCCTTCGCGGGAGGCACTGATGCGCATGGTGGGCGCACTCGCGCATCGCGGTCCTGACGAGCGCGGCCTCTACCGCGACAAACGCGCGGGATTGGCGCATGCCCGCCTTTCCGTCGTCGATCTCTCCAACGGCCAGCAGCCACTCGCGGATGCGGGCGACACGACTTGGATCGTCTTCAACGGCGAGATATTCAACTACCTCGATCTGCGTGAAAAATTGATCGCCCTCGGCCACCGCTTCCGCACCCATAGCGACACAGAGGTCATCGTCCATGCCTATCGCGCGTGGGGCGAGGCTGCCTTCGAGCGGATGAATGGGCAATGGGCGGTCGCAATCTGGGACTCGGTGGCGGGTCGTCTCGTGTTATCGCGCGATCGGTTTGGCATCTGCCCCTTGCATCTCTGCGAGCATGGGGGGCGCCTTTACTTTGCTAGCGAAGTGAAAGCCATTTTCGCGGCCGACATGAATATACCCCGTGCCTTCGATCCAGCCGGCATCGATCAGACTTTCACGCTCTGGACAGTCGTCCCGCCGCAAGGCGTATTTCAGGGGATCAGCGAACTCACCCCGGGGCACGTCCGCATTTACGAAAGTGGCACCGTTCGCGAGCGGGCCTTCTGGAAGCCTTGCTATCCCGAAATTTCCGATCCCCGCTGTGGAGAATTCACCGGCTCGCTCGACGACGCGGTGGACGACGTGCGCGGCGCCCTGGAGGCTGCGACGGCGCTCAGGATCGTGCAGGCCGACGTGCCAGTCGGCTGCTATCTGTCGGGCGGGCTTGACAGCTCGCTAGTCGCCGCGCTGGGAAGGCGCTACGCGGGCGAGCGG
Source organism: Mesorhizobium wenxiniae (assembly GCF_002284535.1). Classification (GTDB taxonomy): domain Bacteria; phylum Pseudomonadota; class Alphaproteobacteria; order Rhizobiales; family Rhizobiaceae; genus Mesorhizobium; species Mesorhizobium wenxiniae. The sequence continues at coordinate 159,664 of NZ_NPKH01000030.1, forward strand.
TTCCAGACCTTCTCCCTGCGTTTTGCCGACGCCGAGTATGACGAGACCCGTTTCCAGCGCCTGGTCGCCGGCGCGACCGGGAGCGAGCACCATGAGGTGGTGGTTTCGCGCAGCGACATCGCCGAGATCTTTCCCGAGGTGATCAACCACACAGAGCGCCCAATCCTGAGGACCGCGCCTGCGCCGCTGTTCCTGCTCTCTAGGCTGGTGCGAGAACACGGCATCAAGGTCGTGCTGACCGGCGAAGGAGCTGACGAAATGTTCGCTGGCTATGACCTGTTCCGCGAAGGCAAAGTTCGCCGCTTTTGGGGACGCCAGCCCGCATCGACACGACGCTCACGGCTGCTGGAGCGCCTGTATCCCTATCTCAGCCGCTCGCCGGTGCATCAGCAAGCAATGGCGCGCCAGTTCTTCGGGCGCGATATCCAGGCCTATGACACGCCCGGCTTTGCGCATGACACACGCTGGCGCACCACCAGCGCCATCAAGCGATTGTTCTCCGCCGACATGCGCGCCGAAACCGAGCGCCGCAATGCCGTGCCCGAGCTGATCGCCCGCCTGCCCGCTGAGTTTTCGCGATGGGGCTCGCTCGCGCAGGACCAGTATATCGAGATCCAGACGCTGATGTCGGGATACCTGCTTTCTTCACAAGGGGACAGGATGCTCATGGCCCACTCCGTCGAGGGGCGCTTCCCGTTCCTGGACGATGAACTCGTGACGCTCGCGAATTCGCTTCCGGCTGCCTACAAGCTGCGCGTCCTCAACGAAAAGCACGTGTTGAAGCGGGTAGCGGAACCGATCGTGCCGTCCGAAATCGTGGCCCGCAAGAAGCAGCCGTACCGAGCGCCCAACGCGCTCTGCTTCGTTGCCGACGATGCTCCGGCCTATGTCCGCGAAGCGCTTTCGGAGACGGCGCTGCGCGAGGCAAACGTTTTCGATCCGAAGTCGGTCACGCGCCTGCTGGACAAGTGTCGAGCCAGGGCGAGCGACGGCGATCTGTCCAACTCCGACAACATGGCGCTGGTCGGCGTGCTGTCGACCCAGCTTCTTCACCAGCAGTTTGTCGCAAGCCGCCCCGGTGGGGTCCGCCTGGGCGAGCTCAGCGTCGACGTTGAGCGCGAGCATCGCGAAGAGGTGCTGGCATGATGCATGGCGCCGTACCACTGCTGCATGACTACCTCACCCACGCCGCCAGCCGGGTCCGTGAGAAGGTGGCGCTGGTGTGCGGCGGGCAACGTGTCACCTATGGCGAGCTCGAAGCGCGCTCGAACGCCATCGCGCAACATCTGGCCGCGTCTGGGGTTGCACGCGGAGATCGCGTGGTGATCTTCGCCGACAACACTGTCGAGACGGTCGTAGCCTTCTGGGCCGTGCTCAAGGCGAACGCCGTGGTGTGCATCGTCAATCCGCTCACCAAGAGCGACAAGCTTGATTACCTGCTCAACGATTGCCGACCGACGGCACTGATCACGGACAGGCACCTGCACTCGATCTTCAGCGGGCCGGCACGCAACTGCCCGTCATTGCGCCGGGTGATCGTCTCCGGGCCGATCATCGAGGCCGAGCTGACAGGATTGCCGCACGCCGTGCGCTGGGACAGCGTGGTCGCCGCCGATGGTAGCGTACCGCCGGCGCGTCGGTGCATCGATATCGATCTCGCTGCCATCATCTACACATCTGGATCGACAGGCGAACCCAAGGGCGTGATGCTGACGCACAGGAACATGACTGCCGCGTGCACGTCGATCGCTTCATACCTGAAGCTGTGCGAAGACGAGGTGATCCTCAACGTTTTGCCTCTCGCCTTCGATTACGGCCTGTACCAGATGATCATGGCGTTTCGCACTGGCGCTCGGCTGGTGCTTGAACGCTCGTTCGCTTTCCCGGCGCAGATCCTCGGGTTGATCAAGGAGGAGAGGGTGACAGGTTTTCCCGGCGTGCCGACCATCTTCGCCGCACTCTCGGATCTCAAGTCGCTGAAAGACCATGATTTTTCGAGCATTCGCTACGTCACGAACACTGCGGCTGCCCTGCCGCTCAAGCACATTCTCATGCTGCAGGACCTGTTTCCGGACGCGCGCATCTATTCAATGTATGGCCTCACCGAATGCAAGCGCTGTACCTATCTGCCGCCGGAAGACCTTGAGCGAAAGCCATTGAGCGTCGGCGTCGCCATCCCGAACACGGAAATGTGGATCGTCGACGAGCATGACAAGCCGGTCGGTCCTGATGTCGTTGGCCAACTCGTCATCCGCGGGGCGACGGTGATGAAGGGCTATTGGGGTAAGCCGGAAGCCACGGCCAGAAAACTCAAACCCGGCCCGTTGCCGGGCGAGCAGGTCTTGTACACCGGCGACTACTGCCGGATGGACGCGGAAGGCTACCTCTACTTCATCGGTCGCGGCGATGAGATCATAAAATCGCGAGGAGAGAAGATAGCGCCGAAGGAGGTGGAAAACGCGCTGCTGGATGTTCCGGGTGTGCGGGAAGCCGCGGTCATCGGCGTTCCGGACGAGTTGCTCGGACAAGCTGTGAAAGCCTTCGTCGTGATCGAGCAAGGAAGATTCGTCGGCGAAAGGCAGTTGCAGAAAGAATGCCAGAGACGATTGGAAAATTTCATGGTTCCGAAGTCCATCGTGATCGTACCCAGCCTACCGATGACAGACACAGGCAAACTCAAAAAAACGGCCCTGTCATGAGGCGGTTTCTGGATGAAATTGATCAGCATTCATCTTTAGTATCAGTATCGGAGGAGGATTAAATGTTGTCTACCAAGGATAGAGCCGAGACCTGCAAGGACCAGATTCGCGCTTTCCTGGCGTCGAATTTCTACATAGCCGACGCGGATGCTCTGGAGAGCAATACGTCCCTTCTCGATCAAGGCATCGTCGACTCGACAGGGGTACTCGAGGTTATCGGCTTTATCGAGGAGACCTTCGGCATCACCGTGGAAGACAGCGAACTCCTGCCGGAGAACCTCGATTCTATCCAAGGAATTGCGCAATATGTTCTCCGCAAGCAAAACTGATTGCCGACATCTGCCCAGCGTTGTTTTACGCCGCCGACAGCGCTCCGAGCCTGCCGCAGTCGCGGCACGGCTCACGCTTGCGACGTGGTATGTCCCACAACCACCCTGCCCTCGCCGGCTTCGTTCGTGACCGCGCGGATGTTCTCGTAAGCCTTGGAACGCTCCAGCAGACTGATGACCTGCCGGTCCTGGCCGAGGCCGACCTCGAAGAGCAGGACGCCTCCGCGCCGCAAGTAACGCGGCGCGTCCTTGATCACCCGCATATGGATGCTCAGGCCGTAGGGGCCGGCCGCAAACGCTTCACGCGGCTCAAGCTCCGTCAGATGCGCGCGGTCACCCTCAAGCCGCTTTTCCGAAATGTAGGGCGGATTGCAGACGATCACGTCCATCGTACCATCAAGCTCCAAGCCCGAGAAAGCACTGAACAAGTCGCCCTGAAGCACGGACACGCGATCCGCCATGCCGTGATGGGCGACGTTTCGGCGCGCGACTTCGACGCATCCATCGGTAAGATCGCTCGCCCAGACACGCGCGGTGGGAGCGAAGTGCGCGATGGCGCACGCCAGATTGCCGGCCCCGCAGCACATATCGACGACGCGTGGCGCCGGCAGGTTCATTTGACTCAGAACATCAAGAGCGGTCGTGCCAAGCAACTCCGTCTCCGGCCGGGGAACGAGCGCACCGGGCGCGATGAGCAACTCCAGCCCCATGAAGGTGGTGCGGCCTTTGCTGTAGGCTTCGGCGACACTGATCTCTTCGCTCATGACAGACCCGCCTTCCTGACATTGCCGATGCCGTTGTCCGACAATTCCGCCCCAATTAAGTGTATCCCAAATTCATTAAATTCTCGATGGGCAAATCGAAAAACACTCGCCGCCTTAAGGTTTGAAGACATGATGCAACAAAAGGTGATCATGAGCACTCTCATCTGTCGCATGATTGGGAATATTGTCTCATCATTGGAAATATCCGGGCTTCCAGCCCGGTTATCCCCAGCCTTGCAAAGCCAATTCCCGAATTCTCGGTCCTGCGTCACGATTTTGCTACATTTTAATCAAAAGGCACATATGTAAGCAAAGCGTAATGTTTCAGTAGCTAACGGAAAGCAGCCGCTTCCCGCAAGGCAAGAGGGTTTACCCATCATTCGACATGACCAACACGTTCGCGCGCCAATTTCGCACGAAAGATCGCAGATCATGAAGTCAACGCAAGGGCGCTCGCCCGATCTACGCTCCGCTATGTTCGGTTCAATGCATGGACTGGTTGGCGTCGGCGTTTTCTCGGCAGTGATAAACGTTCTCGCCCTGACCGGCTCCGTCTATATGCTCCAGATCTACGATCGCGTGCTGCCTTCCCAGAGCATTCCGACTCTCATCGGATTTACGATCGGGATGCTTGGCCTCTACGCTGTCTATGGCCTCCTCGATTTCGTCAGGCTTCGCCTGTTGGTCCGCATCGGCAGCCGCCTGCACAGAGATCTGCAGCAAAAGGCGTTCGCTGCCTCGCTTTCCCTGCCGCTTACTGCTGGGCAGGATGCGAACCGGGTGCAGCCGCTTCGCGATCTGGACCAGTTGCGCGGATTTCTTTCCGGACTGGGACCGACGGTCGTCTTCGACGCACCTTGGATTCCGTTTTATATGGTGGTCATCTATCTGCTGCACCCTTCGCTTGGTGTGTTGGCAACCGTCGGCGCGGCTGCTGTCGTACTTTTGACGGTAGTCGCGGAAGTCGTTGCCCGCAAACCCGCCGCGCGTGCTTCCGAGACGCTCGTGGCACAGCGGATTCTTGCCGATTCCGGCCGCCGCAATGCGGAGGTCGTCCAGGCGATGGGCCTTTCCGCTCAGCTCGGTCGGCGCTGGAACGAGATCAGCCATCTTTACCTCAAGAACCAGGAACAGCTCTCCGATGTCGTCGGCGCAGCGAGTTCATTGTCGAAGACACTTCGAATGGCCCTGCAGTCCTCGGTACTGGGGCTTGGTGCCTACCTTGTGATCGGCGGCGAGGCTTCGCCCGGCGTGATCATCGCATCGTCCATATTGCTGGGCCGCTCATTGGCGCCGGTCGATGTGGCAATCGCAAACTGGAGAGGATTTCTGGCCACCCGGCGAAGCTATACCGATCTGGCGGCAGCGTTGGATGCTTTCGGTAGCCAGAAAGACCCTATGGAGCTGCCGCGCCCACAGACACAGCTTGCGGTCGAGGAACTGACGGTCGCGCCACCAAGTCTGCAGAGACCAACGCTCGTCAATGTAAGCTTTCGCCTGTCGAGGGGCGCGGGGTTGGCGATCGTCGGCCCGAGCGGCTCTGGCAAAACGACGCTCGTGCGTGCTTTGGTCGGGGCATGGAAGCCGCTTCGCGGAACAGTAAGGTTGGACGGCGCCTCGCTCGATCAGTGGAATTCGGAACTGCTCGGAACCCATATTGGCTACCTGCCGCAGGACGTTGAACTGTTCGACGGAACGATCGCAGACAACATTTCAAGGTTCGGCGGCAAGAGTGACGCAAAGGGCGTGCTGGCAGCCGCCAAGGCTGCGGGCGTGGACAAGATGATCATGCGTCTGCCGGAAGGTTTCCAAACGCGCATCGGTGAAGGCGGAGCGGCCCTGTCGGCTGGGCAGAGGCAACTCGTTGGGCTCGCCAGGGCGCTTTATGGCGATCCATTCCTTGTCGTTCTCGACGAACCAAATTCCAATCTGGATGCAGATGGCGATGTTGCCCTGGCCGGGGCAATCCTGGCCGTGCGCGAGCGTGGCGGCATCGCGATTGTTGTTGCGCATCGTCCGTCAGCTCTCGTCAACATCGATCAGGTGCTCGTCTTGTCGAATGGCATGCTCCATTCATTTGGCTCGCGCGAAGACGTTCTGGCAAATGTGGTCCGGCCCTTCCCGCGGCAAAATAGTGTCGTCCCGCTGCAACAAGGTGCAAGCGGCCATGCGTGAGGTCTTGCTCCGTGTCTGATGTGTCCCTGTCATCATATGCTCCGGTTGCTGGCGAAAGCCAACCGATCGGAGCGAAGCCAGAGCCGGATGGCCTCCGGACCAATCTGCTCTTGGGGCTGGCAGCATATTATCGTTCCGCTGCAGAAAGGTGCAGGCGGGCCTATGTGAGGTATTGTTCTAGCGTGACCGTGTCGTCATATGCCGCGGTCGCTGGCGAAAGCCAATCGTTCAAGACGAAGCCAGAGCCGGATGGCATCCGGGCCAATCTGCTCTTGGGCTTGGCAATCACCTTCCTGTTGATCTTCGGCGGAGGACTCTGGCTGGGCTTGACCAAGATTGCCGGCGCGGTGATTGCACCTGCCACTGTGGTGGTCGAAAGCAACATAAAGAAAGTCCAGCATCAAACCGGCGGCACTGTCGGCGGCATCTTCGCCAAGGACGGGGATCATGTGCAGGCCGGCGACGTATTGGTCAGGCTGGACAACACATTGACCCGAGCAAACCTGCAGATAATCAGCGAGGATCTCAATCGCGCCACCATTCGTCTGGCCCGGCTGGAAGCCGAGCGACAGGGTCTGCCGGAAATGCAGATTCCGCCCAGCCTTCGGGTCAAGATGGGCGACCCGCAACTGGCGACGCTTATCAGTGGCGAGCGGGCCGTGTTCGAAAGCCGTGCTGCGGCGCTGGCGGGCCAGAAGGCACAATTGCAAAGCCGCTCGAAGCAACTGGAACGTCAGATCGATGGCCTCAAAGCGCAGCAGGCGGCGATGGACGAGTCGCTGAATCTGCTGACGCTGAACCTTGCTGACGTCGAGTCTCTCTACTCCAAGAAGTTGGTCTCTAAAGAAAGGCTGAGCACCATCAGCTTGGAGAAGAGCCGGACTCGCGGCGAGTCAGGACGCCTTGTCGCGGCAATCGCCGAGGTTCAAGCCCGCATCAGTGAGACTGACCTGCAGGTGCTTCAGCTCGACGAGCAAATGCGGAGCGAGGTAACGAGCGAACTTCGCGAAACGGAAGCCAAGCAGACCGAACTCAATGAGCGCAAGGTAGTGGCGGAAGACGAACTCGCCAGGACAGATATCCGCGCCCCACAGTCGGGAACGGTACAAGAATCCGCGGTCCACACCATCGGAGGCGTGATTGCTCCCGGAGAAGTGCTCATGATGATTGTGCCCGATGCCGACAACCTGGTTGTCGATGCGCTCGTTTCTCCAGAGCGTATCGATGACGTGCGTCCAGGACAGCGGGTTTCAATCCGCTTTCCGGCTTTCGACGTAGGGACGACACCTGTTTGCCAAGGCTCGGTCAACCGCATCTCTGCAGATCTGATTAAGGATCAGCAACGTCAGCTTTCATACTTTTCGGCGCGCATCAATGTCGAAAATTCCACGACCTGTCTGACGGGAGCGAAAATACTCAAACCCGGCATGCCCGCCGAAGTTCACATACGCACTGACGAGCGCAATGTATGGTCCTATTTGCTGAAACCCTTTACCGACCAGGTTTCCAGAGCTTTCAGACAGTAACGCAATCGGCAATCGCGACAGAACAAGGTACAGCAGTCTATCGGACCGCAGCGTTCTCGAGACCGTTGCTGAACCTTACCTCTATCGTGTCACCCGGTGATACCTCGGTGTCTTCTCCGGCCGGCTGTTTGCGCCATTCCTCACCCATCTTGCGAATGATCGTGACCTGAGCCTGGATGGTTTCGCCGGCAACTGGCAGTGGCTGGGCGGACGCCCCCGTGGGCTGCAACTTCTGGCTGGCGGCGCGAAGTCTTGCGGTGATGTCGGCAAGACGCACGTTGGTGTCCTTCAGCTCAGTCAATAGAGCCATCCTTCTCAGGTTGTCATTGCGCTCGCGCTGCCTGAGAAAATCATCCTGCTGGCGTCGTGTTCTCATGAGCTCAACCGACGTTTCGAGCGCCCGGCTGGAAGAGAGAATCACACCGCGCCGGACATCGGCGAGTCTGTCGTTGGTCAGATTGCCTGCTTTATGCACTTTCGTTATTCGTGCCAGGTCGTCCTCGTCCGCTTTCACTGCCTCGGCTTCGGCCTTCTCGCGCTTGAGCAGGACCTCGATCTGCGCCGCAGCAGCCTTGGCACTTTGTTCAAGGTAGCTTTGCTCCTGCTGGAAGTTGTCCAGGGAAATCTTGAGCCCTTCTGCTTCAGCCTGGGCGATTGCCGACACGAAAGCGGCCGACAAGGGTGACCCTTGTGGTGGCTCCATGTCGAAATTCGCCTGGTTCTGAAGTTCGGCGCGCAGGCGGGCGCTATGAAAATAGTCTCTGGTGTACTCCCCCCAGGCCGATTCATAGTCGCGCCGCAGATCCACCGGATCTGGGCCAACCTGGTTTGCCCTTGCCCGCAGAAGGCTGAAACCGCCAGACACGGCGATCGCCTGCCGCACGGTCATGAGCGGTCGGTAAGCCTGCTGTCCGGGAGTGAGCACGTCGCCGGTCACGTAGATCGGGCGATACTCTGCTATCACGGCGGTGACGTCGCTCGGCTTGACGACGATCATTTGCTCCCGCCCATCGGGCAAACGCTGGTGAAATATCTTGGTAGTCAAGATCGTCTCCATGCGTGTCTGCAATTCGGCCGGAGTGAGGCCGCCGACCGAAACCATGCCGACTTCGGGAAGCGCGATCGTGCCGTCCATTTGAACCATGACACGTTGCGTTCGTTCCGGGATGGAGGCAATTCCTATCTCGACGGTATCGCCGGCGGAAATTCGATACGCGACCCGCGTCTCCGCTGCGGCGGCCATACCCACGGCAGCCAGCATACCAAGCGCGGCAAGAAGGATACGATTAGTGAAGACCATTGGTGACAATCTCCTTCCGGTTCAACGTCGACTCTTCCGGCCAATCGACACGGGAGACGAAGTCGTAGACTGGCCCGCCGGGCACGCCCCAGTTGCTCGACCAGATTACCTGCGAGCCGTCAGGGGACGGTGAGGCATGACTCTCGCTTCGATAGTCTAACTGAGTGCTTCTCGTTTGTGCGATGCGTCGGACGTCCCCGCTGCCATCGATGCGCAGCGCGATCACTTCCTGTGCATATGGCGCCCAGTCCGGGTGAGCCGATATCTCATCCGGATCGCCGCCATAGGTCAGGAACACCCAACCAGGCCTATCCAGCGCACGCAGGGATGCATGCATGGCTTCGCCGTATTTCACAAGTGGGGTGACCCTGCCGTCGGACAGCCTTCGCTTGATCACCTGATACTTGTCCGGATCGGACTTGCTGATACCGACATAGACTTCGCTGCCGTCGTCATCGACTGTCATATCGCCATGCCCGGGCCGGTGATGTTCCATCCACCTCTGGAGCAAAGTGCCCTCGACACTAAAAATGAAGCCCTGTTCGATGCCGCTTGTTATCTCCTGAAGGCATAGAATGTTAGTTCCGAGCGGAGAAATCGAGCAGGTGCCGTTGGTTCCGCCAATATGCTCAAGATCGATGTCCGGGAATTTCCGCCGTTGCTTGAGATCGTAAGCAAAGACCACCGCATCGCCATTCTTACGCACTGCGCGCACGGCTATGCGGTCACCGTCACGGCTTGGATTGCCCTTGCCCGGCCCGAAATGGAAATCGTGATACTCAGTCGAAACAAACAGGACATCTTCGCGATTGGTCCGTGGCGCCCAGGTCGACACTTGCCGACCCTGAACGCAGATCATCAGATCGGCGTTTTGAGGGTGCCATTCGCATTCAGTCGATCGAGCGCGGCGGAACAGCGGAGCATATGTGTGCCCGTCGAAAAAGCACATGCCGCCGCTACAGCCGTTGGTAATGACGAGAAGGCTCTGGTCTGAATTCCAGGCTTGGGCACTCGAATAACGGTGGCTGCAATATTTGTTCCCGCATGCGACCCCATTGCCAAGCACTCCCGGCTTGGTAATGCGCGTAAAGATTGTCCCAAACGCCGGATCCGTCACTGGGCGCAGATAGTCGGGCAGATCCATCATCACCGGCGCGACAAATTGTGTCTGCTCGCTGCTTTGCCGGCTTCCGGCCGCGGGCAGACCCAACGACATGGCAACGGCAATCAACAGCAGAGCCGATGCACGCTGGTAGAAGGTCATGTCATATAACCCATTTCGCGGCGTACGCGGCCTTCGCTGAGGCGCGCCTGCCACCATCCGATGGTTCGCTCCAATCCTTCCCGCAGGCTGGTCTGCGCCCGCCATCCGGTCTTCGTCTCGAGTTGCGAAGAATCGGCCAGCAAGGCACGGACTTCGGAATTCTGCGGCCGCAGACGGCGTTCGTCGCGGTGAACGGGTTTTTTGGAGCCGCTCAACTCGAGCACCAGATCCAATACGTCCGAGACCGTCACAGCGCGCTGGCTTCCGGCATTGTAGGCATGGCCGAATTCGAGCTCGGCCGAACCTGCGGTCAGGAACGCCGCCGCAGTGTCTTCCACAAAAGTAAGGTCGCGGACCGGACTTGTGTCCCCGACCATGATCGCCGGGCAGTTTTTGTCGAGAGCCTGCCTAATGATGGTCGGCACGATGGCCCGCTCACTCTGACGTGGGCCGTAGGTATTGAACGGTCGCATAATCACGACGGGGACGTCGAACGACCTGGCGTAGGACTCTGCCATCATGTCCGCGCCGATCTTGGATGCCGAATAGGGTGACTGGCCCTGCAGCGGATGGGATTCGCGGATAGGCATGGTCTGTGCAGTGCCATAGACCTCGCTGGTCGAGGTGTGCACCACACGCTCTGTCTCCCATTGCCGCGCCGCTTCGAGGACATTCACTGTGCCCAGGATGTTGGTCTCCACATAGGATTGGGCGGCCGCGTATGAGTATGGAATCGCGATGAGTGCGGCGAGATGAAACACAACGGCCTGGCCACGCATGATCCGGCTCAGGAACGCGCTGTCGCGAACGTCGCCGCGGACGAGGTTCAACTGGTTTCGAATGGTGTCCGGCAAATCATCCAGCCAACCATGACTGTCGAAGGAATTGTAGAGGGCGAGCGCCGTGACATCCGCCCCACTACGGACGAGCGCTTCGGTGAGATGCGACCCGATGAACCCATCGGCACCCGTAACCAGAACTTTCCTACCCCTGTAGTTCATGACTAAGCGTTCCTCCCCCTATGACGTGAAGCGCTGACTTGCGGATTCACCAGAGCCTGGCCATGCCAAGCAGTTCTCACATGCCGATTGGTGGCGGCGAGACCAGGCCGACCGGCGGCCGCGAGACCAAGCCGAGAACCGCCAGAAAGCCGCGCATCATCCAGATGATGTCAGCGGCGATCGTCCGCTGCGGATAGTAGGAGAGGTCGATCCTGGCCTTGGCAGGAAACAGAACCTCGCGGTAGAACAGTATCGGATCCGCGGATCGCGGATAGAATTTGGCCTCATGCCGGAAGAGAACCTGGGCCGGACCCAACAAGCCCGGCTTGTATTGTAGAACGGCCTCGAAGCCACCGCGGAAACAATCGGCAAAGACAAGGCTCTCCGGCCGCGGCCCGACAATTGCCATCTCGCCTCTGAAGACATTCCACAATTGCGGGAGCTCGTCGAATTTGGTGAGGGCGAGGAACCGACCTATTCTCGTCATGCGGCTGTCGCCGGCCATAGTCAGCGCCAAGCCGCCGGGATCGCATCGCACCGCGAATTTGCGAAACTTATACATGCGGAACGGCCGCCCACCGGCACCCACGCGGGTCTGCGTAAAGAAGATGGGCCGGCCGCCTTCAAGTAAGAGCGCCAGGGCGATCACCAGCATCAGCGGAGCGAAAACTATGGCGGCTGCTGCAGCGATTACGAGATCAATTGCTCGTCTCGCAAACCCATGGGCGGCGCTTGAGACAACAGATCGATGGATGGATAAATCCAAGGCATTCATGCTGCTGTTCCTGCTTGGGCGCAACTGTGGACTGCAGTGGCAAGAGCGGCCGCCACTGATTCGACGACAGGCGCGGTGATCTGGGGATGCAGTGGCACCGTGAGCTCACGCTGGGCAAAGTCCTCTGTCCGCGGCAAATATGTGCCGGGGAAAAGCTCGCGATAAAGCGTCATCTGGTGCACCGGCGGATAGTGGATGGTGGTTTGTATTCCTTGCCTGCGCAATTCATCGATGACGTCTTGCCTGTCAGCGTAACGCGGCAAAAGGACGGGCATGATATGATAGGCGGACGTCCGCGGCTCGTGGAACGGAACTGTCACGGCCGGACAATGTTTTGCGATCAGACGTCGATACAGCATGACCAGAATACGCCTGATCTCGTTCCACTCCTGCAGATTCTGCAGCTGGACCAGTCCGATTGCAGCGCGCATTTCATCCATGCGATAGTTGAATCCGAGCATGGTGACATCGTACTGCGGCGTGCGACTGTTCAGCCTCTGATGTGTCCCCGTGGTCATGCCGTGCCCACGGGCCTGGCGGATTGTCTCAAGCAGCTTGGGATCTCGGGCAATCACGGCCCCACCTTCCGCCGTGGTCATATTCTTGTTGCCATAGAAGCTGAAGGCGGCCGCGGCACCAAATGTACCTACCTCCTTCAGGCCGGGCGCATGCGCGGCATCCTCGATGATCTGCAGCCCTCGGGCACGAGCGAACTTCTGCCATTCTTCCCGATTGGCGAGATAGCCGGCAAAATGTACGAGAATGACCGCCTTGGTGCGCGCAGTGCATCGCGCTTCAGCTTCCACGATCGACATCAGCGGCACGTCGGCCGACTCGATATCGACAAAGACCGGAGTGGCACCGACGTAGAGAACCGCGTTTGCGGTCGCCACGAAGGTCATTGACGGGACCAGCACTTCGTCGCCTGGTCCGATACCGAGTGCATGTAGAATGAGATGAAGCGCTGCAGTACAAGAATTGACCGCGACGCAATCCTCTGCACCATGCATGTGGGCAAAAGCCTCTTCAAAGGCTCTCACCTGCTCTCCCATGGTCAGCCAGCCGCTATCGATGACCTTGGACAAAGCTGCCTTCTCCGGCACACCCAAAATTGGGGCACTGACCAAGAGCATCATAACCTCCTAGACTGTTGGACTGTGGGATCGGCTTGGCGATGTCGTCATGCGGCCGTGGCAGTGACCTCGATCGAGGCCGACTGGTCTTCCCAGGAAATGGCTTGTGCATTCTGGAAATCGTCGACGCGCCCAATATCGAGCCAGAGGCCATCATGCTTGTACACGTGGACAGTTGTACCGGTCTGCATCATCTGCAGCATCAGGTCGTCAAACCCGAAGGGAATGCCAGATGGAATAAACTGCAGAACGTCTGGATTCATGCAGTAGATTCCCATGCTGACCAGGTGCGAAAGCGTCGGCTTCTCGCGAAAGATCTGCACGGTGTTGTCGACTTCGTCTATGACGCCGAAGTCCATTTTGATCAGGCGGCAAGCTGTCGCGATCGTCACCGGATCGGTGTGCCTGCGGTGCGCTGCCACAAATCGACTGAGGCTTAGATCGGTAAGGACATCGCCGTTGAGGACTATGAATGGTTCTGTCAGCTCATCTCTGATCAATGAGAGCGGTCCGATGGTGCCGAGCGGCTCCATTTCTTGCGTGTATCGAATTTTCAGGTTCCACTGCGAGCCATCTCCGCATACGGTGCGGATCAAGTGGCCGAGATACCCGGTTGTGATGTAGACCTCTTGGATGCCATTGCGTCGCAGCCATTTCAGAAGCATCTCAAGAACCGGTCGAGCACCGATCGGCATGAGCGGTTTCGGCAAGACCGACGTGAAGGGGCGAAGGCGTGTCCCCATTCCACCACATTGAATCACTGCTTTCATCTGGTCCTCCCATGTTCACTCGACCTGAACGCCATCGTTACGCCACAGCATCCGGAAAGCCCGTTCTTGTTCTCTTAAAGGACCGGTGAGGTTTCCCGCCGGCCCTGATCCGGACATTGTAGCTAGATGGTATGTGGCCGTCGGGGGGGATGTCGTCGTGCATTCGAATGGTAGCGATTCAGACATTCTGGTATTCAATAACCGTGCCGATCGACGAAGGCTGGCGCCTGTCGCAGAGGCAGGCTCGGAGCGCGCTTCGGCGATCAGTTCTTGGCCGATCAGCTTGGGGCCACAAGACCGACAAAACCCGAATGAGTGCTTACAATGAGCCTAGTATCCACCAATCGCCGGAACGACCCAGGACAACCCGGCGATTGCGCGGTATCGGCATCGAAGCGAGCTGTTGGGACACGGGTCTTGGAGGCTGAGAACGAATGTTCGACAGGTCAGCCGGCTCCGTTCGCGGAATTCAAAAATAAGAGGAGCGTTTCCCGTTATTTAGGATTATATTAGCAATCTGACGCTTGCGGTGTTGGGGCATCGCAGGTGTTGACTGGATGAATCGACGAGTGGTCGGCCACGACTTTAAGGCCATCACCGTTCAATCATTCCAGGATTCGTTGGGGTAGTTCAATGTATCGAATCGTCATCGCCGACGATCACGGCTTGTATCGTCGTGGCTTGCGATTGGCACTGACCGCAGGCATTCCAGGTGTGGAAATATTTGAGGCGTCGTGTTTCGATGCCGTACTCAGTCTGCTGGCGGAACAGGCGTCAGTTGATCTTGCGATCCTGGACCTGAACATGCCGGGATTGTTCAATCAGGAAGTGCTCAGCGGCATACTGTCGGCTTATCCGGATACACGCTTTGCGATCGTTTCCGGGAATGATTCCCGCTCGGAGATACTCACGGCTCTGTCGATCGGCCTTCACGGCTATATCGTAAAGTCGCAAAGAGACGAGGAGGTGATCATGGCCGTCAACGAAATCCTTTCGGGCCGCATCTACGTTCCTGCACTTCTGTCGCGCCCCGGAGCCGCACAAGCAACGCACGTACCTACTCCGTCCGAGCATATCCCACATCGACGTACCACCACTGGCAATCTTGGCAGGCTGACCTCGAGGCAAAAGGAGGTCCTCAAGCTAATGGCGGAAGGGTATTCGAATAAGGAAATTGCGCGCGATCTGGAAATCGCCGAAGCGACGACGAAAATTCATGCCGCTGCGGTTCTGCGTGAGCTTGGGGTACGGAATCGGACAGAAGCTGCCGTTATGCTGAAGACTTGGCTAACCAGGGATAGCAATTAGAGCGCCGCGTCCTGTTGGGCGCGCAAGGGACGCTCTAAAACTTGAATCTACGCATTATGGCTTCTAGAAACGAGGCCGATTTTTGCGCCAATGCGTTATGGGCCGATTTCCTTGCGCGACAGCCGCAGCGAATATCGCAGCCCGTGATCCGACATTTCCAACTTGGGCGAGTAACCGACAAGCGGCGCCCCATCCACTCCGAGTATCATGGAACCGAAACCATGACGGACAACTTTTGAAGTCCGCCGTCGCCCCGATTCCACCCACTCGAACACGATGTCACTACCTGCGTCTTCAGACGCGAACGTCCAATTTACCTCGATCCGGCCTTTTGAATCGCCAAGCGCTCCATGTTTCAAGGAATTGGTCGCAAGCTCGTGAACAATCATCGCGAAGCTTTCGGCGGCGCCGCCTGAAATCACAACGGAAGGACCGCTGACCGATATGTCGCGTGTTCCCATATACGGCTGCAACTCCTGGACAACGAGATCGTGGAGCATCCCCGACGCATTGCCGTTGCGTGAAAGCAGCAGATGCGTTGCTTCGAGCGCACGAATTCGGTCGACGAGCGTCTCCTTGTACCTGGCGACATTATTCTCGGGAACATCGACCATGTTCACCAGCGCCGTGATCACAGGGAATAGGTTGCTGAACCTGTGGCGTTGTTCGAGCATAATGCGCTCCCGCTTCTTTGCCGCGGCGCGTAGCAGCGTGGTTTGTCGTCGCTCGGTCAGGTCGGCAGCCACGCCGAGCCGCTGTAGACGATCATCGTATTTTTCTTCCCTTCCGCGCAGGGCAACCCAGCGAATATGTCCGTCCGGTCGTCGGACGCGAATCTCGACGTCGTAATTCGTGACTGATGCGAGCTTTCTCGATGCTACCAGCTTTGGCCAGTCCGCCGGATGAATGACGGCTGACAGTTCGTCCAAACGGCGGCTAGCGGCCGGGGGCAGGCCGAGAATGTCCCAGAACGTGCCGGAGCCGGTGACGATCCCGTCTTTAAGGTCGATCCGCCACGTGGCCAGGCGTCCGGCAGACAAAGCGAGATCCAGCCACTCCTTCTGAGCCCGAAGCGCTTCGTGTACGGCTCGTCGTTCCGAGATATCGTCGACCACCACGAAGATGCTCTCTGAGAGAACCCCGTCGGGCACGGATGACGACAGGGTTAGCCGCGCCCAGAATGCCGAACCGTTCTTTTTTAACAGACGCACCTCCGAAGCGAACGAAGCAGAGTCGTTACCCAGGCCCGCCAGCAACTGCGCCAAGGCATCACGGTCGTCCGGATGAACGAGTGTCTCAAGCCGCAATTGGGCAAGCTCCTCCTCCTCGTAGCCAGTCATCTCACTGAGGCGTCTGTTGGATTGCAGAAGCTCACCTCTCTCGTTGGTGTTTGCGAATCCCATGGCGGCGCGTTCGAAAGCCCAACGGTAGCGGTTTTCGGTTGCTTCGACGGCAGCGAGTCTGGTTTCCGCTACTTCCAGCAGCTCACGCAAGTCCTGCCGCAGCCGATGGAACGTCATGGCAATCACGCCGCCCGAAACCACAAGCAGAATGGCGCGCGCCCAATCTTCGCCAGAGATCTGACCATGCAGGGTGCTTCGTGCCCACAGGCCGGCAGCCACCATCAGGATTGTCGCCGCAAGCGCAGGCCCACGGTCTTCAAGATAGGAAATGATTATAATAGCTGGAATAAATTCCAGAAAACTCGAACCTTCCCCAACATATACTGACGCTTTTTTTTCAAATATCAGTGTAGCAGCCAGTACCAATGCGGAGGCCACATGAGTTAGCAGCCTGCCCGATGGGTTCGAATCCGGCCTGCGCGACTGCGAGTTCATAGGCGTAGACTACAACCATTTGACTAGGCCGTCGAGACTAGAGCAAAAAACGTACAACCTAGTCCGACTGCCGGATTGCCATACCACTATCACAGCGCGCATTTTAACCGACGGGGGGAGGCATGACTTGGTCAGAACTCCTCAGAATATATCGAGTTTCCACGTAATAGGGCCCGTTTTTGCGAGCCCTATGCATACAAGACTGTTTGTAAATCCCGAACAACTTATTTTCGGGCTGTGAAACTTGGGGAGGTTGAAAAATGACTCTGATCGATAGACACAGCGATGTCGTTGCGGGCAAACGATACATTACAATAGGGACCAAGTATAACGCCGGCACGCAGATGACGCGGCCCTCGTATGCTTATCCTTCAACTCGAGCATCAGATCGGCCGGACGCAGAGGGCGACGAACCAAAGAAACGCAGCCTGGAATCCATCACTGGCATGCTCGATCGCATCGGCTGTGGATATCTCGTACTGAACCGCGAAAGAAAAGTAATCGAATGGAACGCAGCTGCCCAAACCACACTGGAGCGCCAGGGCGAAGCGGCTGATACAGCCGGTGAGCTTTCGATAGCCCTAAGGCGGCTGATCGCAAATGTTCCGGCCCATTTCCTGCCGGGTTCACTGTCTTGGGTGGTGATCCGCAGCAGAAGCGACAGGCCGGTGATACTGAAAGAGAACGGCCTTATCGCTCCTGACGGAACGAGCATTGTGGCATTGCTCGATCGTGAGAACAGGTCGGGGCCAAATCCTCAGACACTGCAAAGGATGTTTGGCTTGACGAGCGCGGAAACGCACCTTGCGCTGCGCTTAGCTCAGGGCGATGCGCCGTTGGAGATCGCCCGCAGTTGGCGCCTCAGCCGCACCACGATCCGCTCCCAGCTTGCCTCGCTATTCGCCAAGACCGAAACGAGACGTCAGGCGGAACTGGTGGCCCTTCTGGGGCGCATTTCGGTGTTGCCATAAGGGCCGCCGCCTAGGGGCATGTTCCATCCCGAGAGAATCGGGATGGAGCCCTAACTTATTATTTTACCATGATCTTTCCTGACAACCGGTTTGCGCTTCTCGGGATCATGGTCTGGTTCCCAGGCGCCGGGCGTCAGCATCCACCAGATTCAGGCGGCCGGAATTTGGAGCTGTTCCAACATAGGTTCCCCAACCACGGCTGGCTTCGATGCGCCGGCGTACAACGTCTAGGCGGGGACCACCGGTTGGACAATGATCCACACAACCAGTCTGCTCTTTCCGCGCGCTGAAGATGGAATCCGTTTGATCGCGATCAGACCGCTCCGCGGTGGAACTAGCCCTGGCGGGTTCGATCCTCGTCACCGGGGCCGCAGGCTTCATTGCTATCACGTGGCCTTGCGGCTTGGGCGGACGGGAATCGAGGTCGTGAGCGTCGACAATCACACTCCTTTTATGATCCAACCCTAACGAAGCGGGTTTTGCACGCCTCTGTGCCGAGCCGGGGTTCACCCCGCTGCGAATAGATCTGGCGGACTCGGCGCCTTCAGCTGCTGTTGTCAGACTTTCAGCCGTGCATCTCACCGCTCAGGGCCGGCGTGCGTTACTCCGTCCCTGAGCCGCAGCCTATGTGCAGTCGTACATCGTGGCGTTTCTCAATGTGCTTGGGGCTGCCGGCACTTCGGCATTGATCACCTCGTTTACGCCTCGTCGAGCCCTATACCGTTTTCCGAGCACCATCGCGCCGCATCGCGGCTGCAATATCGGCAATAACCGGCCAGAAGAGATCAAGCTGGCTGTTTAAATCATCGAGACGGCTGGCCAGCGATGTACCTTTGCCGCCCCGGCGACGTTCTGGGCACTCGCGCCGGCGTCAGCGACCTTCACAATGCTGTCGGCTCCGCACCCTCGACAGCGATCGAGGACGGAGCGCAATGGTCGACACTTTCATGGGACGGATGCTGCAGCCAGCACAAGCGTTCATGCGGGTCTGAGAGCCCGATGTGTCGGCCGCGCACCTGTCGGGCGGCGCTGTCAGTGTGATCTGATATCCGCAAAATCAATTTTGGAGCGGCCCAGTGTTGGCGCGGCCCAATGGAGCGAATTTGGAATCCAGCTCCGACAACCTCAGGTCAGCGCAAGAACCGATACCGGGGCCGGCTGTCGCCTGCGCCTGTTCTGAACGACGTTAGCGCAAAAATCAGCGCAGGCATGATCTTCAGTCGTTTTCTGATATAGATCGCCATCGCCAGGTTCCAAACGGCCAATGCAAGCGTCAGGCCCACTGCAGCACCCAGCGGACCGTAAAGCTCGATTCCTGCCGCACAGCCTATGATGCCGGCGATTGCGCCAACGATCATGGCTGCTGCTGCTGCCCATTCGTTTCCGGTCATGGTCAACAGATTCAGCTGGGGTCCGCATAGCGCCACAAAGACATATCCGAGCATCAGTACCCGCGCGATGGGTGCTCCTGTGCTGAAATCCTCACCGAACCAGCTCATGAGAGGTTTAACAATCACAACCAGCGGGAGGGCCATCGCTATGGCGCCGGCAGAGGAAAGTATGGCGGCTCGCGAAAATAACTGCTGCAGGCCCTTCCGATCGCCTCGGGTATGAAGGGCAGCCGCTGCTGGCGAAAACATCACGCCGACGGCGACGAGGGCAAGACTCACAAGCAACGCGACATTCAGTCCCAAGGCGAAGATTCCTGCGTCTCGAATATGACCTGACCAGCCCAGCACCATAACCCCGGCCCGACCGATGAAAACATCGAGCCCGGCCATGAGCATGATTGGTGGAACCGCCGCCCACCACTCTTGCGACGCGTCGCTGGGTTGAGTGTGCCGCAAGCCAGGCGGCTGAAACCTTGTCGCCATGATGAACACCAGTCCGACTGTGATGCCCGAACTTGCCAGCACCGCTTGCATCACCAGGGGGGCGTCGAGGGTCCATGATCCGGAAATGGCCGCGACTCCCAGCAACATCACCAACAGGCCGTCGCGTACGATGCGTTCTGGCAAAAGGGCTGAGACACCACCGCCGAAGGCACGAACAAGTGCTGCACCCAAGGCCGAGGCGGTGAACAAAGGCACTGCTGCCATGCCAAGGAGTTGGCTGATTTCAAGTTCCTTGTGAGAAGGATCTGAAAAGAAAAAGATCAGAGCGGCGCCGATCATGCCGAACAGTGTCGCCGCCGCCAGCGATCTTTGCAGAGCAAACCTGACGACACCGTGTGCCAGGTCAAGTCGCCCCTCTGCCCGGTAGGCGGACACGAAGCGCAGTAGGGAGACATTGAAACCAAGCATTGCAAGATAGCCAAGCAGGGTGGTCCAGGCCAGGACATAGGAATAGATGCCATAGCTGGTGGAACCGACGAGGCGGGCAATCAACAACTGCGCCAAGCTGGTCAACCCCGCGCCACCGATATAGATCAAAAGGGCGAAGATGCTAGCGTAGCCGAGAGTCCGACCCATGTCTTCCTGGTGGGACAAAATTACATCCGCCGCAGCAAGAGAGGCCGCAGAAGTTCGTGCGGCCTTCACATCACAATTGTCGACGTCGCTTTGGTCAACCTCGAGTATCTTATGGCCTTGGCTGCCTTTGGCCGCAGGTCGACCTCCGGCTTGCAAAATTTTCGAGATTATCCTCCGCTCGACACACTGAATGCCTTCTAACGAGGACTGATCGTTTAGAGTTTGGATCGGAATGATTTTTCGGTCGGCCCCGACGAGAATATCATTTATGCTTTGAAATATCCCAAACGTGCGCATGTTTGTGTCAAAATCTGCTTCGAAAATTCGCTCCGCAGGCGCTTCATGCTCCATCCGTTGCTGCAAGCGCGTCTCAACGATCGCGCGTGGCGCAACAACTCTGAGTGTGAAATCAGCTGCTGGCGCCAGGCTGAGCGCCTTTGCCAGCGCGACCCTGTCTGCGGATCCATTGAACATTGCCAGCGACGCAATCGCCTGGACGTAGCCCTGATCGAATATGACTACTTCTCTGGATTGCTTCGCCTCATCCCAGCGGCGCGAAAGCTTCAATATGTGCTGCCAGAGCCGGGCCCGCCATATCCTTTTTTTTGGCGGCATCACTCTTATCATGGAAAGCGACGTTGAAAGATCCTTGATCCTGCCTCTCGGCGAAAGCAGGATTTTTAATGTTGAAAATATTGCCGACACGATCCTGAAAATAGCCAGAAAGATTCCAAGATCGACACTCGATCCCCTCTCGCGAGGGCGGTGACTGGGGGCAACCTTGGCGTGGTACCCTTCCTCCCGCAGTCGCCGGGCAAGGGCGTGAGCAAAGGTTCTCTTGCCGGATCCAGGCGGTCCGAAGAGTTCAATGATCATGGGTCCAATCCGTTCGTGGCGATACCTGCGCGATTTCCGCGACCATCGTTGCTTCGAAGTCCGCTTGTGACGCTCATGATGTTTCCTCGAGCAAAAGATCAGCGCTGTCCCCGAACTGGTAACCGGCGTGTTTCTTGAGATTAACCTGCGTGAGGACGCTCCCCACAGGGACCGAAACTGACGCATCGCTCGCAAGCGTTTCCAAAACACCGCGTGCGATACTGCGTCGCGTCCTGCCCCAGCGAACCGCGAAAAGAACCGCATCAGCCCAGCCCGTCAGAAGCCCGGCCTCCGGTCCTCCAAGTCCCAGCGGTCCATTTATGATGACGACAGTGTAGATCGAGTGCAGCTCATCCGTGAACAGGGAACTGTCAACCGTGGACAGCGACGCCAGCAGATCTTCCGACGGTGCGAGAGCCATAAAGTCGATTCCGATTTCAGGCATTCCCGCGATTGCATCGTGCAAGGCACAGCGTTCACTCACATAGTCCCCGAAAAAGTTGTGTGGCTTGAGCGCCGTGAATTCATCCAGGAATTCGTTCGTGAGGCGGGCTCCCGTGCGGTCAAGATCGAGGAAAAGCACTCGGCCCCCCAGTCGGGTGGCTGCCAAGGCCAGGCTCCATGCAAGCTCGGTCTTGCCATCATCCTGGACGCTGGACGTTACGAGAATGATGTGCGACGAGCGATCCCTCGCTTGCTTGGGTGCTGCGGTGACAAGCAGGGATGTCACGGCGCGGCTGTATATGGACCTCTGCTGGCCTAAAACCAGCTGCTTCAGCCGTTTGGCGTGCATTGTGGCCGCTTGTGGTATCAGCCCCAAGCACGGAACCCCGAGCGCTGCCTCAGCTTCGGCCTCGCCCCGCAAAGTCTGATCGAGGCGGTTGCGAACGACAACGAAGACCCCGCCAAGAAGCCCAAACACAACCATACCAGGTGGAATAAGGAAAAGCGGCGACAGGGTCTTAGGAACCGTCGGCGGCCATGCCGCCGAAAGGACCGACACTCCGGCCGAGGGAGTTGCGATGCGCCGTATCAAGTCCTGTTGTTGGGTCAGAAGCTGGTTGTATCGTTCCGTCAAGATACTGACCTGCGGCTCGAGTGCACGCAGCCCGGACAGCCGGCCGGCCGTATCGGCCACAACCGCGTCGAGCACATTCTTGCGACTTTCCAGAGCTGCAATCTGGGCCCGGTAGATGCTGGCCTCGGCAGCGAGACGAGCGGTATCTTGTTCGATCTCGCGGTTGATCGCATCGCTCAAATTTTTATCTGCCGTGTCATTGGCCTGGCGAGCCGCCAGGTCGGCCAGCGCCGGTGATCGGATAGCTTGAGCCAGCGAGGCGACCGATGCCCCCTCCTTTCGCAGCTCCTGAATATGTTGAAGGCGAGATTCCGTGGCGGAGAGATCCGCTTTCGACAAGGAAATCTGCTGGCTGAGTTCAGCTGTCTCCTTGGCGGCGTTGTCCGCAGCACCTTGGTCGACTGCACCATGGCTCAGCCGATACTTTTCCAGACGATCGGTCGCTGCTGCCAGATCGCGTTGTACGCCCGGCAGAGCCGCGACTATCGAGGTGAGTTCCAGTCTATCCGCTGCCTGGCGTCTCTTCGCGAGATCGTCGATATACAATCGGGCGAACGTATTAGCCACCATAGCGGCTCGCGTCGGATCGGGATCGGTAAAGCCTATGCTGATGACTCTCGATCGCAGTTCCTGTCCAACCCTCATGCCCTTTCGCAACGCCTTTAGTTCAGCCGCATCCGCAGCTTCCGGCTTGCCCTGCGGCCAAATTCCGGCCAGCAGGCCGTCTGCAAATGAGCGCAAAATCGGCCGGCCGCCGCGAGCAGCGTCGGGACGAGAACTTCCAGTTCCGGCATCAGCTTGTTCGGCGGTGCCGCCGAACTCCGTCTTGCGCAGCTCTGCCATCACGCGACGCAGATTTCCTTGCGACAAGAGCATGGTTATATTGTCGTCAATGCTGGCATCCAGCATCTCCGGAGCAGGTACCGCGCCGGCGGGCCCATTCCTGCTTGGAGCATCGAGAATAACTTGCGTACTCGCCTCGAACCGGACAGGGACAGCAAAACCCGCAAGCCCGGCCAAAACACCGCCCAGAACCACCATGGCGAGCAGGAACCGTTTTCTCCTCGTGATGGTAATGAGGAGTTGATGGACTGAACTCTGCGCGTCCATCTGCTCGCGCAGCGGCCGCCTCATGCGCGGCTTGGTCTCGTGCGCGGTTACGTGCATCTCAGTGGCGCGCGGAAGTTGCTTGCGGCTGATTATGGAACCTTCCATTTTATACTCCTGCCGGTTCGGGTACACGATACAGGTCCGTTGCGGGCGCCGGTGGCCGACGGGCCTCGTTGCGCCAGGCCTGGAACATCAACGCCGCCCACAAATCACGAGAATGATCCTGCCTTCCATCCAAGTGATCTCGCCAGCACGTCTGCACCTTTGCAAAGTCGAAGATCCCGTCCCCGGACAGGCGCATATCGGCGAGCAGATCGCTGGCCCAGATACGCAGCGGCCCTCTGAGCCAGACTGCTATAGGGACGTCGAAGCCATGTTTTGGCCGGTCGATCAGCCGCTCCGGAACATAGCGATGCAGCAACTGACGAAGTATCCACTTGCCCCTGCCGCGGCGAACCATTACGTCCGCCGGCAGCCGCCAGGCGAAGTCGACAACCCGATGATCGAGAAGCGGGCATCGGCCCTCAAGGCTGTTAGCCATGCTGGCGCGGTCCAGCTTCACCAGTATGTCGCCAGGCAGATAGCCGACCATGTCCTCGTACAGGAGACGTGACAGCAGACCATCCAGCTGCGGCGCACCATTGATCGATATGGGCGGCCTGTGATGGGTGAGGTTCTCGGTCGATGATCCCCTAAGCCGCTCATACAGCTCATCCTCATCTGCCGCGGCGAGCAGCCGAGCCAGGCGATCCAGCCGGTCGCTGCGCAGCGCATGCCGCGCATGCGCTGAAAGCGGCAGCTTGCTGACGAGTTCGTGACGGGCTGCACGGGCCAGCAATCCAACAGCTGTCGCAAGCGTCTGACGCAGCGGCAACGGCAGCTCATGCTGTCGTTTTGCTCGGGCTGCCATGAGGTGGCGAGCGTAACCGGCGAAGCATTCGTCGCCACCGTCGCCCGACAGAGCCACCGTAACGTGCTGGCGAGCCAGCCGCGCCACGAGCAGAGTTGGTATCTGCGATTCGTCTGCAAACGGCTCGTCCCAGGTCTGCGGCAGTTCTGAGATGATATCGCGCGCGGAGGCGGGCGAAAGGTGAAGTTCGGTATGGTCGGTGCCCAGATGCCGGGCGACCTCAGCGGCGTGGGGTGCCTCATCAAACCCGCCTTCTCCAAATGCGATCGTGAACGTGCGCACCGGTTTTGAGGATTGAGCCTGCATCAGGGCTACAACAGCGGAGCTGTCGACGCCGCCAGATAGAAAGGCGCCCAGCGGCACATCGGCGACCATGCGTTGCCGAACGGCAAGTCTCAGCAGCTTGTCGAGTTCATTTGTCAGTTCTTGATCGGTGCCGGCGATTGGTTCCTGCCGACCTTTCTCGGCAACCCGGGCCAGCGACCACCATTGTCGGATGCGGTTCGAAAGGGACCCGGCACTGCGTGCGTGGGCGAAATCTGCGGCCGTCAGGGACAGAACCGAGCCGGGTGGCAGCTTGAAGACGCCTTGCCAGATGCACCTGTTGTCCGGTACCCATCCCCTCGACAGCATCGCCGCCGCCGCATCGAGATCGATCTCCTGACGGAAATCTGGAAAACGGTTGATTGCCTTTAACTCGGAGGCAAAAACCAGTGCGACGCGTGTTGAAGCAACGTAGAGCGGTTTTTTGCCCATTCGGTCGCGGGCGAGATGAAGGGTCCTCGTCCTCCGGTCCCACAATCCGAACGCGAACATGCCGGCAAAGCGCTTGAGTGCGGTGTCAAGTCCCCAATTCTCGATCGCGCACAGCATGACTTCGGTATCGCTGGTGCCGCGGAAACAATGGCCCGCGCCTTCAAGTTCGCGGCGCAGATCCTGGAAATTGTATATTTCGCCGTTAAAGGTGATGATATATCGGCCAGTCGCCGAATGCATCGGCTGGTGTCCCGCCTCTGACAAGTCGACGATGGCCAAACGCCTGTGGCCGAAGGCAACGCCGGCTTCACGATCTGTCCAGAAGCCGTCGCCATCAGGCCCACGGTGACGAAGAACTTTCGTCATTTGCGTTATAGCCCTCAGCGGCTTTGCACTGGCCGCATCGGGTGCAAGAAGGATTCCGGCAACCCCACACATCCCGTCACCCCAAGTCCCTGGAAGTTTCACTAGAAGTAGCCCACACTGCTCGCGGCGTTCCGGCAACAAGGCAGAGGGTCAGCGCAAACCAAACGATCGGGTGGCGGATGATCAGGTGCGGAAACCCGTAAATCATGATCGCCACCACCAGCGCAAAAAGGGCATCCAGCTTCGCACGCCATGCTGACATGGCCGCCGAGCCGACGATCCAAAGCAGGGCCAGGACCGCGATCAGACCACCTTGCGTGTATAGATCGAGGATCGTGTTGTGAGCCTCGAAAGGTTCGGGCAGAAACTGCCGATATTCGACCGAGGGGCGGTCCACATGCGGGCCAGGACCAAGGCCAAGAGACGCTGACGTCACGCCCTTGTAGACTGCATTACCCCACAGCCTGACGCGAAGTGTAGCGGTTTCGGCGGTATCCTCGCCGCCCCTCCCCTTGCTGAGGCTCTTGGCGAAATTTTCAATGCTGCTTATGTCCCTGAGAACGTAGGGCGTCATCGACATCGCCAGGGGGAGGAAGCCGACCATCAGGAGGACGGCGACTTGCCGGGAAACGCTGCCCTTGTCACCGGTCGTGAGCCATGTCCGAACCCGCAGTCCTAGAAATATCAGGCAGGTCAGGACGCCTGTAAGAAGATAGGCATCACTTTTTGTCAGCCTACCGACATAGACGGTCAGAACAAGGCTGCTGAACCCGATCACCCTCCCCCATGGACTGCTTGTGGTCGTAGCAAGATGCAAAGCCAGCGGACCAAAGATTGCGCAATAAATAGCAATTTGGTTCGGATTCTCGGACCAGCCGGTGAAGCGATCCCAGAACCAGGGATTGACGCCGGGCTGGTGGATCCAACCCCACCCAAGCCCCAGCTGAAAGACAAAGCATGCACTCACTATCCCGATCGCCCACCAGGCAGTGCGGCGCAGTTGGCGATCGGCGTCGGGCTCCGCGGCGGCCAGACAGGTGACGCTGGCCAACAGCATGTAGGCCATTATGTCGTGAATCGGCGCCGAGAGGTCCAGGACCGCCGTGGTCAGCAAGCCGACAATCGCACCGACTGCCAGGGTGAACGTCATGATCAGCCAGAAGGTCGCGAGACGGAATAGGGCCGGCGTGGCCTCCAAGTGACCACCGGCGATTACTCGCCCGATCGACAGCATGATCCAGAGCGCTAGCAACAATTCGGTATATCCAAAGGGCAGACCGGGAACACTGAGCTGCACCGCATAGCCCATCGCAATACCGCCGGCCAGCAACGCGTTCCGGATCATCGGCGCGCTCCACCCAATCCGCGGCTTGCGGCATCCTCTTCCAGCACGATCGATGGCGCCGGTCGAGCAAGACCGCCATTGGATTCGGGGCTAAGGACGTTTTTGTAAAGATCGCAATATTGGTCGACTACCCACGGCAGCGCGAACTGCTCCCGGACGAGTTCGACGGAACGACCGCCCATGATCTTTCCGTGATCGCGGTCGGACAGGATGTCTATTATTCGAGCCGCAAGGCCATCGGCATCGTGCGGTGGGACGAGATAGCCGTTCCATCCGTCTTCAACCACGTCATTGCAGCCAGGCATCCTTGAGGCGACGATAGGCAATCCCGCCAGTCCGGCCTCGAGCAGGACGCGCGGAATCCCTTCCCGATATTGTGTTGGAAAGGCGAACAGATCGGCTATGCCAAGAAGGGCTGGAACATCGCGTCGTGGGCCTAAGGCGATGACATGGGGGGCATATCGATCGATGTCCGATTTGTCGACGGCAAATGGCCCTTCGGATTCCCATGGGCCGACAAGCACGAAACGCGCATTGGGCCTTTTGGACAGGATGTGCGGGACTGCTTTGAGGAGTGTCGGGATACCCTTCTGGCGGGTCAGCCGGCCGACAAAAATCACGACTTCAGCGGATTGGAGCCCAAGCTCTTCGCGCATTTTCATCGCGGACGGGGCAAGATGCCTTGCCATGGCGAACGCATCGATGTCGATTCCTGAACTGCGGATCAGCCGTCCGCTGCCGCGTCGGATCAGTCGATAGCGCTCGAAGAAAGCCTGATCGTCCCGATTTTGGAAGACCGTCGCAGCCGTCCAGAAGGACGAAAGCCATTGCAGTCCGCAAAAGATTGGACGCAGGGCCAGAGCCCGTGGCTCCTGCGACGAGAATGTCCAGCCCAGACCATTGATCGTGCGGATGACTGGAGCCTTCCCGCGCACCGCAAGTGGCGTCAGCAGGTTCGGTTTGGTGTCGAAACTTTGGACAACATCCGGTCGCAGTTCCGACATTAATTTTCGAATCGTTCGAATGGCGCCCCACTCCCCGCTGCCGCCGCTGGCAAATCGGTCGAAACCATAGCGGTGATGCGGAATGCCATGCCGCGAAAACGCGGTT
Organism: Mesorhizobium wenxiniae; assembly: GCF_002284535.1. Taxonomy (GTDB): domain Bacteria; phylum Pseudomonadota; class Alphaproteobacteria; order Rhizobiales; family Rhizobiaceae; genus Mesorhizobium; species Mesorhizobium wenxiniae. The sequence continues at coordinate 187,539 of NZ_NPKH01000030.1, forward strand.
TCACCGCCACTCGAGACTGCGGTGACCCGAAAACCCCTTTCGCGAAGCGACATCAGGAACGGAATTCTTAAGGCGTGATCCTCGCCTCCCACACACACGAGATGGGGATTCATCCTGCCTCTCCCGACCATGTGCCGTCCCCGAATCGCGGGAAGTGGCGGGCTTTTGACTCTGCCTTCATGATCTTGGTTTCGCTTCTTCTGCGTGTATGGATGCCAAGTCACGGTACGGGCAGGCTTGCCTACTGTCCTCGTCTGTTTGCATGACGCAAACCGCATTTGGATCAAGGCCTTGCGAGCATCAGGCAGCTAAGTCTCCGACTTGGCGAGGCAATCCACGCCAAGGACCTGCACAGGGTGTGCTACCGAGGCCGTATGGCGGGCCTCCTCGACGCGCATATCCTTCTGCGCAATGAGGGGCGTGGCGGGATCGTTTGCACGTCGAACTTGAGGAAAAATCCTGCGGGCACATTCGCCGGCGGGCGGGGCAATCAAGGACTGCGCTTCCGATAACCGTCCGTTGTCACCTCAGTCTGGGTCGGTCGGTGACTTTGCCAGCCTGAGCATCGTCCCGATCGTGGGCCGGTGCCCCTGTACGCTGGTTGAACAGCATCTCAGTCACTTCCGCCCCTGGTAGAATCTGCCTGCGACCAGCAGGTAACCTAGCTCGATCATCTCCGATATCGGCAATGTCGTTGGCGGATGACATCGTTATGAGCGAGCACCTGCCCACTGTGTCCACAGAAAATTGGGTTGCGACGCCAGAGAACATGGCTTGGCTCAGCACCTAGCTTTAACGCAGTCAGATTCGCCCGCAGGTAAGTGTATATTGTACAGAAAAGCTATTCTGGCTGCCGTTGTATTCATGGACTCTAGTTGCCGGCAGTTAAAATCCGACTTCTGTGGCGCCACTTCAGCGGGTCAGCACCACCAAGGCATCTTCGCGAAATACCGGCTTCGGCGCCATCTATAATTTTTTTGAAAGGCAAAATCCTCGACAGGACATCACTGTCGAAGACGGATCAAATATAAGCAATGTAAAAGACCAATTTGAAAAAAACGGACAATTTATCTGAATGCCGTGGTTATGTATACGATGATAAAATAGAATTTTACTTGGAAATATCGTGGTGATCCTAAGTAAAATTCTGCTTCCGTGAGGCGATCCTGCTGGTGATCAACGAATCTATCAGAGGGGTGTGGGTATGTGATTTGAAGCTAATATACGCCGTCGAGTAGGCAGGCCACCGCGGGGCGCTAAGAAAAAAGGATTATTAATGGCACTTCATTTCGCAGCAGGTGGGTCCGCCACAGAAGTCGCTAGCGCCGGTTTCAATCTGGTCGACGTTCAATACAT
>NZ_NPKH01000001.1 GCF_002284535.1 Mesorhizobium wenxiniae
TCGAAACCATCGAGGCTACAGAATGCAACAACTACTTTGCTAACGCCGGATACGCTTCCGTCAAAACGTGAAAGATTCTAGAGCCGGTCGAGAGAAAGCAGCCCCTCGTCGCCGAGCCAAGCTCGGGCGAATGCCGCCTTCGTGTCGGAGGTCTCTCGGTTTCCTGCTGTCTGCGCATTGAGCAGGCCCCACAACGCCCAACCATTGCGCGGCGTCTCCTGAAGCGCCTTTTCGAAGGCGGCGATCGCTTCTTCTGCGCGACCCTGCTGGAGGAGCACGGCACCGAGTGTCTGTCGCACCGGATAATACCAGTAGGGCGGCTCCATATACGAGATCCCGTCCTGCAGGCGGATCGCTTCATTCAGGTGGCGCTCCGCCTCGACATAGTCGCGCTTGGCTTGTGCGATGCGGGCTTCGACGACAAACTTGGCGATCCCGAGCACGTCCTTTGCAGGGAGATACTGCTCTTCAAGGCCGCTCATGTCGGTTTTGTCGATGATCTGCTCGATCGCTTCTGCTTCAGACGAAGCCGCTTCGAGATTGCCCTTGAAGGCGAGAGCCACACCGCGCGCGTAGTGCCAATAGCCTTTGACGAAGGGGAAGCGGTCACCTGGGTTGGGAAGTGCCAAAATCGTATCCGGATCGCTGAACTGGGCATGCGCGCTGAAAGGCGCGGCCTTGATTGCCTGCACCCATGCCAGTTCCTGCGAGACGTCGTCCGACGTAATCGTGGCGAGCTTCTCCGCTGAGCCGATAACGTCGTCCCGCACGCCCGCCATCTGGGCCGAGAGCATCAGATAGTGGACGTTGTGCGGGTAATAGCCGAAGCGATAGAGAGCACTCGCCGCTTCACCCGACTGTGCCAAGAAGGCTTCGTCCGCCGCGATGGCATCGCGGTTGACAGCAATCGAGTCGGAGTGGCGACCGACCCGCGCATAGATGTGCGCAGGCATGTGTACGAGATGACCTGCCGCCGGCATGGAGCCCCGTAAGCGATCTGCCACGGCTTCCGCGCGCGACGGGTCGGTAGAGGCCTCGACGGCATGGATGTAGAGATGCGCCGCTGCAGGATGCCTCGGATCGATTTCAAGCGCGCGCTCCAGCGCGGCCACGATCTCACCTCCCTGTCCTTTGGGCGTCAGCCCGTCAGCCTCCCAATAGTCCCATGGCTGCAGGTTCATCAGCGCATCGGCATAAAAGACGAGAATGTTGGCATCGTCCGGATAGGCCTTGGCCAAGTTGCCCATGGCTTCCGCCCAAGCCCGGTCGAGCGGCGGCCGGCTCGCCGTGGGGTTGGCGCCGTAACGCTTGGCCAGGGCCTCGATCAGCGCCCGTTCCTTGCCGCCAACGCCGGCCTTCAGCGCTTCGGCCCGCTGGATCGCATCACGGGCAGGGGCTTTCGCCTCTTCGTGCATGGCATCGTTGATATTCGGCCCGAGTACGAAGGCTTCGCCCCAGAAGCACATCGCGCATTCCGGATCGAGCCGCTGGGCCTCCTGAAAGGAGCGCCGCGCCTCGGCGTGGTTGAAGCCCCAGGTGAGCCGCAGGCCTTGGTCGAAATAGGCCTGCGCCTCCTTGCTCTTCGTGGTGATCGGCATCGTGAGGTCGCCGAGCCCTCGGTAGAGCGGCGGTCGTTCGCCTTCGGTCGGATTACTGCTGCCTGCGGCATAGCTGACGCCGGCCTTGAACAACTCGGTCTTGGTCTGCTCATGCGCCGATGCGGTCACGGCAAGCACCGATGTGGCAAGCATCAAAGAACCGGCCAAGGCACGTAACGAGATTATCCTGTTGGACTGCATGTTCTTCTCCTTTCGGTCATAGCTTCCCCGTCGCTGGAGCGATGCCGCGTCCGCGCGAAGAATGGTTGGTGGAGAGAAATACCGGCGCCCGCGGTTGCAGCGGGAGCCTGTTGCCTATGTTTGTCAGCGCCTAGGCGGCTTGTTGGGACGTAGTCCTAGCCTCGACGAACGCAGCGACATCCGAAGCGAAGCGAAGAGGCTCCTCCCAATGGATCGAGTGGCCGGCCCGGTGGTAGAGCGACAGCTCGGCGCCTGGAATCCGGGCGAGGAGCACGTCCTGATCCGAGCGCGGAAAGAATGCATCGGCCGCGCCCCACATGACCAGCGTTGGCGCCCGGATAAGTGTAAGCTCCGCCGTATGGTCGGCGTCCATCATCCCCCTCAATGCGTGCTTCCATACGCGAGCTGGCGTCTTGAGGCTTTCGTCGACGAAGGTTTCAAGAAGCGCGCTCGGGATCGGTTGCGCGAGCGTGCTGCTTTGAAAAGCCAGGGCGAAATCCCTGTCGACGGGATCTGTAAAATGCTCAACCTCCCGCCAGAGCTCATCCACGCTAGCATTGCCCATCGTCGCCGGAAACGAACCCTCGAGGACGAGCCCCGCAACGCGGTCGGCATGATCGATCGCAATCCGCTGCGCGACGAAACTGCCCATCGAGTGGCCGGCGATAACCGCGCGGCCAATGCCCAATTTGTCAAGCAGCGCCACGGCATCTGAAGCGAAATCTCTGGGGGCGTAGCCTTCGGCGGATTTCCCCGCTTCGCCGTGCCCCCTTTGTGTGAACGCGATCGCGCGGACGGAAGCCGGGAACTTCGACAGCACAGGCTCAAACGAACGCCAGCTGTCCGTATATCCGTGCAGGAGCAGCAGCGGCGTCGCGGCGGGATTGCCGTGCTCAACGCATGGCAACCAAAGGCCGTTGTCGAGTGTGATGGTGTATGATCTCAGATTGTCGCTCATGATGTCCTCCTTGAGGGCGATCTCGCCCTGTGTGATCCTTCTCAAGCCGCTTCCAGGCAGTGGATGCAAATCTGTTCAATGTGGCGGTGATCCGTGCCGCAGCAGCCGCCCAGCACGTTGATGTGGCGGAAACGACTGCGGAGGTTGCGATATTGAAGGCCAAGCTCGATCGGGTTCCCATCATCAAGCTCCGCGGCCTGGTCGAGTTCGGCATGACTGCATTTCGATGCGTTCGCCCTTATGCCGCGCAGCCGTCCCGCCCAGCCACCTTCGAGCACACTCTCGAAATGGGTCGGATGGGCGCAGCTGATCATGAAGTACACCGGCCCGTCGGCGGTTGCCCGGTCAACGGTTTCGATGGCGTTCCCAAGCCTTTCCCCGGTCGGCAGACGCCCGTCCGTCTCGACTGTAAAAGAGATGACAACGGGCAGCCCGGCGGCCTGCGCTGCGCGGGTCACGCCGATCGCTTCGTTGGTATTGGTCATGGTGATGGCGGTGACCATATCAACGCCGGATTGCGCAAAGACGCCGATCTGCCGAGCGTGGTAGGCGTTGGCCTCCTTCGGGCTCATCACCTTGCCGGGATCGTAGCCGTCGCCGCGGGGGCCGATGCAGCCGCTGATCACCATCGGCGAGCGTTCGGTTTCCAACGCCGCCTTCATCTCGCGCAGAAGAGCGATGGCCTTTCGGTTGGCCTCGTCGAGCGCCTGCGCGGAATAACCGAGCTTGTCACCCCAGTCGGGGCTCGCCCGCCAGGTGGCGCTTTCCAGGATGAAGCCGGTGCCATTTTCTTTCGCGATGGCCGCGTGCCTGCGATAATAGTTACGCAGGGCTTCCGTCCCTGCCTCGCTTTGGAGGAGATGAAAGGCAGCGAAGTGCGGGAGGTCGAAACCCTCCAGGAACATCAGCGTCGTCTCGATCCCGCCATCGGTTAGAAAGATGTCGCCACTGAGCTGCGGCAGACGATGTCTGAAGTCAGTCATCCTCAATATCCTCTGATCGGAGACAGCATGGATAAGCGCAGTCGCACCCGGCGCGCGGAATCCGTCGCGAGTTCTTCGCGAGGATCTTCATTACTGTCTTGGCGCGATGAGTTATGATGCAGCTTGCGTTCCTTTTGAATGACAGGGACGCCGGTTCTCTTGCCCGATCCGCCGGATTTGAGGTGGCCATGGATGCGCTTCTAGACATCTGCAGGACGATGCACCTTACGGGGGCTGTCTTTCTCGAGGCGGAATTCACCGCGCCCTGGTGTGTGACCTCCCAGGTCGCGCCCGAGGACTGCAGCCCCTTCATGCCGCCGCCGGTCCAGCTGATCGCCTACCATTACGTGACCGCCGGTCGCCTCCTTCTGCAGACGGAGGGGCATGCACCGGTTCCAGTCCAGGCCGGCGAGATCATTTTGATGCCGCGCAACGACGGGCATGTTCTCGGCAGTGCGGCCAATCTCAGGCCGGTCAACGCCCATTTCCTGATCCAGCCTGCAGGAGCAGGGGGAATGGCGCGCATCGTCTACGGAGGCGGTGGCGAGCGGACGCAAATCCTGTGCGGTTATCTCGGCACGAATACGCCCAACACGGCGATCTGCGGTATCTTGCCCAAGATGCTCAAAATTGGCGTGGAGGAGGGCGCTTCTGGCAGCTGGATCGAAAGCTCGTTCCGCTTTGCCGCGCATCAGTTAGCGAAAGGCCGCATCGAGTCGTCGGCCGTGCTTGCCAGGCTTGCCGAACTGCTGTTCGTGGAGGCAGTGCGCCGTTATGTAAAGTCGCTGCCACCAGAGGCGAACGGATGGCTCGCCGGCCTGCGCGATCCCGCGGTGGGGCGGGCGCTTGCACTTCTCCACAGCCGCATGACGCACCGCTGGACCACGGAGGAGCTTGCGCAGGAAATCGGATTATCGCGCTCCGCGTTCGCCGAGAGATTCACGAGCCTCATAGGCGAGCCGCCAATGCGCTACCTGGCGAATTGGCGAATGCAGGTCGCCGCCCAGCGATTGAAGGGCTCCCATGAACCCATCGCCCGTATCGCTTTTGAGGTTGGCTACGAATCGGAAGCCGCGTTCAATCGGGCCTTCAGACGGGCATTCGACATGCCCCCCATGGCTTGGCGCAAACTGCAGTCGGGCGTGAACGCCGTTTCCTGATAAATATGAGGAGCCGTGCGGACGCGAAGTCGCTATGCCGAAGAATCGAGTCTTGTGAAGCGAGCCCTACTGACGCCTGTCGAGGCGGACCACGCTGCATGGCGGCAGGGTTTGCTGCATCCGTAATTGTCTCAATTTCCGCACAAAGCAGCCTGTTCGGGCAACATGGGTAGTGGCAAAATTGGGTCGTGAGCCAAAATTCAATCCGACGCGCTGGCGAAGCGGTCGCCGTTTGGAGCGCGGACCGCGGCCTGATAAATCTTACTCGGTGATTCGCACGACTCGGAAGCATTGATGAAGCGTCTGGCCGGCCAGATAATTCTGCTGTGGGGTTGGCGCCGCACGCTTGTGGCGTTTCTTGCTGGCGCGCTGGCGGTTCTTGCCCAGGCGCCTTACGATTTCTTCGCCGTCTGTTTTATTTCGTTTCCGCTGCTGGTCTGGCTCCTCGACGGCGCGACCGGCGAAGCCTCCGATGGCTGGTTCTGGCGTTTGCGGCCGGCTTTCGCCATCGGCTGGTGGTTCGGCTTCGGCTATTTTCTCGCCGGCCTGTGGTGGATCGGCTCGGCACTTCTGGTCGAGGCCGACAGTTTCGCCTGGGCGCTTCCCTTCGCAGTGGTCGGAATTCCGCTGGCCCTCGCCTTTTTCTACGGCTTCGCAACAGCGGTTGCCCGGCTGCTGTGGAGCAACGACATCGGCCGCATCGCTGCCCTTGCCTTCGGTTTTGGCCTGGCGGAATGGCTGCGCGATTTTCTGTTCACCGGGTTCCCGTGGAATGCCGTCGGCTACGCGGCGATGCCGGTGCCTTTGCTTATGCAGAGCGTGTCGGTAACCGGCATGGTCGGCATGAACGCGCTGGCGGTCTTCGTCTTTGCATTGCCGGCCCTGCTTGCGGCGCGCCGGCATGTCCGCCTGGGAGCTGCATTGCTTGCCGTTCTCGTCGCGGCCCATGTCGGCTTCGGCTATATCCGGCTTGCTATTCCCGAAAAGCCGGCGGAGCGCGGCCTCGACGTCCGCATTGTCCAGCCGGCTGTCGACCTCAGCGAGAAGTGGGACGCTTCGGTGCCCGACCGGATCTTCGCTACGCTGATGGGGCTTTCGGCCAAGGCGCCGGAGGCCGGCCATGACAAGCCGCAATTGATCCTGTGGCCGGAAACCTCCGTGCCGTTTTTTTTCGCCGAACGTCCCGATGCGCTGACCGCGCTGGGAGAGATGCTTGACGACCGCCAGATGCTGATCGCCGGCGTCGTCCGGGAGGAGGGCGGCTCGGCGGCAGATGCCGACAGGCGGTACTACAATTCGGTGGTGGCGATCGACGACAAGGGCGAAATCGCAGATGCTGTCGACAAGGTTCATCTGGTGCCCTTTGGCGAGTATCTGCCTCTTGCCGACCTTCTTGGCCGCTTCGGGCTCAAACAGCTCGTCGCCGGGCCGACGACCTACGCGGCCGGCAATGAGCGGCATCCGATTGCGCTGTCCGGCGGCATCCGCGTGCTTCCGTTCATTTGCTATGAAGTCATCTTTCCCGATCTGGTGGCGATTGACGCTACGTCAGCCGAGCTTATTGTGAATGTCACGAACGACGCGTGGTTCGGTGACACGCCGGGTCCGTACCAGCATTTCAGGCAGGCGCAGATTCGTGCTGTGGAGAACGGGGTGCCCTTGTTGCGCGCGGCCAATAACGGCATCTCCGCTGTCGTCGATCCGCGCGGGCGCATCCTCGACGCGCTGGCGATCGACGCACGCGGAGCCATCGATGTACATGTGCCGATTTCCGATCAAGCCATCGTTTCTTCCCGCCAAAGACGCATTAACGGACTGATGATCTTATTGCTGTTTGCGCTGGCCGCTTTCACATCGAATGTAAGGCAAAAGCTACGGGCGAATTGACAGTCGACACATTAGAAACTCATACTGTAACGGCCTGAAATTTCTCGAAGTCGGTACGTCGTTGTGTTGGGGCACCGGCCGCCGGCTTCGTTTGGGCAGAAAAACACAAAAAGCCGGAAAAATTCGGCGAGGAAAAAATGGCAGAAGAAAACAAGAAGAAGCCGAATCCTATCGACATTCATGTCGGAAGTCGCATCAGGCTTCGTCGCAATATGTTGGGAATGAGTCAGGAGAAGCTGGGCGAGAACCTCGGCATAACTTTTCAGCAGATACAGAAATACGAAAAGGGGACCAATCGCGTTGGTGCCAGCCGTTTGCAGGCAATCGCCTCGATACTCGGCGTTCCTGTCGCTTTCTTTTTCGAGGATGCGCCGGGCCAGGAGACCGTGGGCAACCGCGGATTTGCCGAGGATACATCAATGGCTTTTGCCGTCGAATTCTGCGGCAGTCCTGAAGGTCTTCAACTCAACCGGGCCTTCGTCAAGATCGCCGACGTGAAGATACGCCGCAAGATCATCGAGCTTGTGAAGGCCCTTTCCACCGACGAAGTCGATTGATTGGGCCGATTGATTTGGCCGTTGAAAACCCGGAAATGGCGAGGCCGTCATAGCGGGGCAGGCAATTTTCGCGATCTCGCGCACCGTGGAATTTACATCCCATAGGCATGCCGGAGAGCGGATCGATTTTACTCGACACCCATGCTCAAAGTCTTTTTCATCAACGTGCTGAAGCTAAGCAACGTGTTGGAGCAAAGCGCGCTTGCGGCATCCTGCCACCGGTCACAGTGGTAGAAGATAATAGCGCGATTTTCTTACCAGAATGGCCGCACCGCTTGACGAGCGCCGCCCGGCACAGCTAACACGTGGCGCGCCAATCGGCAGCGTGCCGATATTTTTTCAAGAGGGGACACCCGTGACGCGGCAAAACTATTTATTCACCTCGGAATCCGTTGCCGAGGGTCATCCCGACAAGGTCTGCGACCGTATCTCCGACGAGATTGTCGATCTGGTCTATCGCGAGGCCAGAAAGACCGGCATGGACCCCTGGAAGGTCCGCGTCGCCTGTGAGACGCTGGCGACCACGAATCGCGTCGTGATCGCCGGCGAGGTCCGCGTCCCCGAGACCCTGCTCAAGAAGGACAAGGCCGGCAACATCCTGATGGATGCCGCCGGTCATCCGCTCGTCAATCCGGCGAAGTTCAAGTCGGCCGCCCGCAAGGCGATCCGCGAGATCGGCTATGAGCAGGCCGGTTTCCACTGGAAGACAGCAAAGATCGAGGTTCTGCTGCACGGCCAGTCGCCGGATATCGGGCAAGGCGTCGACAACGCCTCCGACCGGCAAGGCGAGGAAGGCGCCGGCGACCAGGGCATCATGTTCGGCTATGCCTGCCGCGAGACGCCGGATCTGATGCCGGCGCCGATCTACTACAGCCACAAGATCCTCGAATTGCTGTCCGCCGCGCGCCATGAGGGCAACGGCGATGCCGGCCGGCTCGGGCCGGACGCCAAGAGCCAGGTGACCGTCCGTTATATCGACGGCAAGGCGGCGGAAGTGACGCAAATCGTGCTGTCCACCCAGCATCTCGACGCCAGCTGGGATTCGAAGAAGGTCCGCAATGTCGTCGAACCCTATATTCGCGAGGCGCTCGGCGAGCTGAAGATCGCCGACAGCTGCAACTGGTACATAAACCCGACGGGCAAGTTCGTCATCGGCGGGCCAGACGGCGACGCCGGCCTGACCGGGCGCAAGATCATCGTCGACACTTACGGCGGTGCTGCGCCCCATGGCGGCGGTGCTTTTTCCGGCAAGGACACCACCAAAGTCGACCGTTCCGCAGCCTATGCGGCACGCTATCTCGCCAAGAATGTGGTGGCCGCCAAGCTCGCCGATCGCTGCACCATCCAGCTTTCCTATGCCATTGGCGTCGCCCAGCCGCTGTCTGTCTATGTTGACCTGCACGGCACCGGCAAGGTCGATGAGGCAAAGCTCGAGCAGGCGCTGCGCACCGTGATGGACCTGTCGCCGTCCGGCATCCGCCGCCACCTCGATCTCAACAAGCCGATCTACGCGAAGACGTCGTCCTATGGCCATTTCGGCCGCAAGGCCGGCCGTGACGGGTCCTTCTCCTGGGAAAAGACCGACCTCGCCAAGGCGCTCAAGGATGCACTCGCCGAAGCGCCCGCCGAAGCAGTCGCGGCCTAGCCGCGGCGTCCATGCATCCGAAAGACCGGCCAAGCCGTGCGACCGAAGCATTTTTCGGTCGCCGGCGCGGCAAGACCATCCGTCCGCAGCAGGCGGCGGCACTGGAAAGCGGCTTCAGCACCTACCGGCTCGATCTGACGGCCGGACGGCCGGCCGAATTGCGCAGCCTGTTCGAAGCCGATGTCTGCGCCATTCATCTCGAAATTGGTTTCGGCGGCGGCGAGCACCTGCTGCATCGGGCGACGGCGGCTCCTGAAACTGGTTTTGTCGGCGTCGAACCTTTCGTCAACGGCATGGCCAAGATGATGATGGCCGTCAGGGAACGGCCGCTTGCCAATCTTCGCGTCTATGACGACGACGCCACGCGCCTGCTCGACTGGCTCCCGCAAGCCTCGCTCGACGGCATCGACCTTCTCTATCCCGATCCCTGGCCGAAGAAGAAACACTGGAAGCGACGCTTCGTCAGTTCCGTCAATCTCGACCGTTTCGCGCGCGTCCTGAAGTCAGGCGGAAAATTCCGCTTTGCTTCCGATATCGATAGCTATGTGAACTGGACGCTGCTGCATTGCCGGGTACATGATGCGTTTGCGTGGCAGGCTGAAGAGGCCGCCGACTGGCATCGGCCTTATGAGGGTTGGCCCGGTACGCGCTACGAGGCGAAGGCCATTCGCGAAGGCCGGCGGCCGGCCTATCTCACCTTCGTCCGGAGATAGTCCTACTCAGCAGCGCGCGTCCTCGCGCTGCGTCGGCGGTCTTAGAAGCGGCCGATCTTGTTGAAGGCGGCCGGATCCATGCCGAGATTGCGCAGATCGCGCGCGCGTGGCTTGCGGCCGGCTTCGACCGCGTGCGACGCGGCGACGGCGCTGCCGAACACGGTGAAAAAATCGCCGATGGCCGAGAAAACTTTGCGGTTGGTCATGATTATGCCCTTTCGCCTGCTGCGATGCGTGATTGAATTTGTGCAGCGCAACATAGATAGGCGCTTTCGCCTGATATCACAGGGACGTTGCCGCATGGCCGCCATGCGCCCTATGCAACGCTGCCCCCGGCACTTTCACCATACCTGCATGCGGACTTGAAACGGCGGCCGCGATCGTCTATATCAAGCTCAAATTCTTGGTCGGTATGGCGAAGAGTGGGTCCACCCGGTCCCGCTCTTTTTTGTTACCTTCCGACCGCCGATGAAGCGACAGGAATCGAATGACTGCAACGGTACCCGACAGCGACGACCGCATCATCCGCGAAAGCGGCATCGATGCGCGCATCGCGCTGATCGTGCAGCCGGTGTTGCGTGCCATCGGCTTCCGCCTAGTCAGGGTGCATCTGACGGGCCAGAACGGGCTGACGCTGCAGATCATGGCCGAGCGCGAGGACGGCACCATGACCGTCGAGGATTGCGAAGAGGTCAGCCGGGCGGTGTCGCCTGCGCTCGATGTCGATGATCCGATCGAAAAGGCATATCATCTCGAAGTTTCGTCGCCGGGTATCGACCGGCCGTTGGTCCGCAAGTCGGATTTCGCGACCTGGACGGGTCATTTGGTGAAGATGGAAACCTCGGTCCTTGTCGCCGACCGCAAGCGCTTCAAGGGCAAGATCGTCGAGAGCGACGCGGACGGCGTGCTGATCGAGCGCGACAAGGCGGCCTATGGCGAAGAGCCGACGGTGCGTGTGCCCTACGATGCGATTGCCGAGGCACGGCTGATCCTGACCGATGACCTTATCCGCGACGCGCTGTCGAAAGACAACAGGGCGCGCAAGGAAGCCAAGAAGCGCCGCGGCGAACCCGAAGACGCGCCAGAGGGCGCAGAAGCGGGCGCGGAAGATGAAACCGAACAGGAAATGTGATTGGGCTGCCGGGCGCAAAGGCTCGGCAACAAGCTCGGGAGAAAAACGATGGTTGTAAGCGCCAACAGGCTTGAACTGCTGCAGATCGCCGACGCGGTCGCGCGTGAAAAGTCGATCGACAAGTCGATCGTCATCGCTGCCATGGCCGATGCGATCCAGAAGGCTGCGCGCTCGCGCTATGGCCAGGAAACCAACATCCGTGCCGACATCAATCCGAATACCGGCGAGATGAAGCTGCAGCGGCTGATGGAAGTGGTCGAGAAAGTCGACGACTATGCGACGCAGATCGCCATTTCCTCCGCGCGCGAGCGCAATCCCGACGCCCAGCTCGGCGACTTCATTGCCGAACAGCTGCCGCCGATGGATTTCGGCCGCATCGCCGCCCAGTCGGCCAAGCAGGTCATCGTGCAGAAGGTGCGCGAGGCCGAGCGCGACCGCCAGTATGACGAGTACAAGGACCGCATCGGCGAGATCGTCAACGGCACCGTCAAGCGCGTCGAATACGGCAACGTCATCGTCGATCTCGGCCGCGGCGAGGCGATCATCCGCCGCGACGAGCTGATCCCGCGCGAGAACTACAAATATGGCGATCGCGTCCGCGCCTATGTCTACGACGTGCGCCGCGAGCAGCGTGGTCCGCAGATATTCCTGTCGCGCACCCATCCGCAGTTCATGGCGAAGCTGTTCACCATGGAAGTACCGGAAATCTACGACGGCATCATCGAGATCAAGTCGGTCGCCCGCGATCCGGGTTCGCGGGCCAAGATCGCCGTCATCTCGCGTGACAGTTCCATCGATCCTGTCGGCGCCTGCGTCGGCATGCGCGGCAGCCGCGTTCAGGCGGTGGTCGGCGAATTGCAGGGCGAGAAGATCGACATCATTCCGTGGTCGCCTTCGGCTGCTTCCTTCATCGTCAACGCGCTGCAGCCAGCGGAAGTCGCCAAGGTCGTGCTTGACGAGGATGCCGAACGCATCGAAGTCGTGGTGCCGGACGACCAGCTGTCGCTGGCCATCGGCCGCCGGGGCCAGAACGTCCGGCTCGCCTCGCAGCTCACCGGCTGGGATATCGATATCCTGACCGAGCAGGAAGAGAGCGAGCGCCGCCAGAAGGAGTTCGTCGAACGCTCGGCGCTGTTCATGGATGCGCTCAACGTCGACGAGATGGTCGGCCAGGTGCTCGCCTCCGAAGGCTTTACCAGCGTCGAGGAAGTCGCCTATGTCGATGCCGACGAGATCGCGTCGATCGACGGCTTCGACGAGGACACCGCCTCGGAAATCCAGGCCCGCGCCCGCGAGTATCTGGAGAAGATCGAAGCCGAGCATGACGAGAAGCGCAAGGCGCTGGGCGTCAAGGACGAGTTGCGTGAGATTCCTGGCGTGACCACCGCCATGATGGTGACGCTCGGCGAGGACGGCGTGAAGACGATCGAGGATTTCGCCGGCTATGCGGCCGATGACCTGACCGGCTGGAAAGAACGCAAGGACGGCGAGACGAAGGTGTTCCCCGGCGTGCTCGCCAGTCACGGCGTGTCGCGCGCCGATGCCGAGCAGATGGTTCTGGCCGCCCGCCTCAAGGCCGGCTGGATCACCGAAGACGAGCTTGCAGCCGAAGACGTGCCGGCTGACGAAGCCGTTGGTGCGTGAGGTGAAACCGCATCGCACACAACCCGCCCTTGGACGAGATGAACGATCGCACTTGCATCGTCACGCGCAGACAGGCCGAACCGGATGAATTGATCCGCTTCGTCGTCGGCCCGGATTCGGCCGTCGTTCCGGATATCAAGAAAAACCTGCCCGGCCGCGGTTGCTGGGTGACGGCCGACCGCCTACATATCGACAAGGCGGCAGCGAAAAACCTGTTCGCTCGCGCCTTCAAGGCGCAGGTGACTGTGCCGACCGATCTCGGCGGCATGGTTGACGGGCTGCTTTCCAGATCCGCTCTGGGCATGCTCGGTCTTGCCCGCAAGGCAGGTGCGATCGCGCTCGGCGCCACCAAGGTCGAGAGCGCGGTGCGTGGTGGGCTGGCGCTTTTCGTGTTGCATGCGACCGAAGCGTCAGATGACGGCGTCCGCAAGATCCGCCAGGCGCGACGGGCAACCGTCCACCTTGGCGGCCCCGCCATCCTCGCCTACAAACTTTTCTCCGAGGCCGAGTTGAGCTTGGCATTGGGGGGTACAAATGTGATACATGCTGCCGTTCTCGCGGGAGACGCGGGCAGGGCGGTCCAGAAGCGCATGGTTGCGCTCGACCGGTATCGGGGCGGTTCCCCGGACGATCTGGCAATGCTTGCGGCCGTTGCTGACGAAGATGATGCCGCAGAGGATATGGAATGAGCGATACGAAATCGGGCGACGACAAGACGTTGAGTGTGACGCCGAAGAAGACCTTGACGCTGAAGCGCCCCGGTACGGAACAGGGCACCGTGCGCCAAAGCTTCTCGCATGGCCGCACCAAGGCGGTCGTGGTCGAGACTAAGAAGCGCAAGTTCTCGCTGCCCGGCGACAAGCCGGAGCCGGCCGCTGCCCCTGTGTCCGTGTTCACGCCGAAGCCGCCGGTCGCGGCAGCGCCCGTTGTGCAGCAAGCGCCCAAGGCGCCGCCGCCTCCGCCGCCGGTCGAACGCGGCGGCATGGTGCTGAACGAATTGTCGCGCAATGAGATGGAGGCGCGCCGCCGGGCCCTTGAGGGTTCGAAGGTGCGCGATGTCGAGGATCGCCAACGCGCCATCGACGAGGCCAAGCGCCGCGCCGAGGATGAAGAGCGCCGCCGTCGCGAGCGCGAGGAATCCGCGCGCCGCCAGGCCGAGGAAGAAGCCCGGCTGCAGGCCGAGGCCGAGTCCCGCCGGCGTGCCGAGGAAGAGGCGCGTCGCCGCGCGCCGCTGGCCGCCGAACTGGCGACAGTCGACGACGAGGACATCAAGCCGAAGCGGACCGGCGCCGGTGCCCCGGTGCGCCGTCCGGTCACGCCCGAAGTGGCACGCCCGGCTAAGCCGACCAAAGGCGAGGAAGATCGCCGCCGCGGCAAGCTGACGCTGAATGCCGCACTTTCCGATGAGGATGCGCGTGCGCGTTCGCTGTCGTCGATGCGTCGGCGCCAGGAGAAATTCAAGCGCGCGCTGCATAACGAACCGCGCGAGAAAGTCATGCGCGAAGTGATACTGCCCGAAACCATCACCATCCAGGAACTGGCGCAGCGCATGTCCGAGCGCGCCGTCGATGTGGTCAAGTTCTTCATGAAACAGGGCCAAATCCTGAAGCCGGGCGACGTCATCGACGCCGACACGGCCGAACTGGTCGCCACCGAATTCGGCCACACGGTTCGCCGCGTCGCCGAGTCCGACATTGAGGAAGGCCTCTTCAACATCGCCGATCGTCCCGAAGATCTCGAGCCGCGTCCGCCGGTGGTGACCATCATGGGCCATGTCGACCACGGCAAGACGTCTTTGCTCGATGCCATCCGTAATGCAAATGTCGTGTCCGGCGAGGCCGGCGGCATCACCCAACATATCGGCGCCTATCAGGTCGAGAAGAGCGGTCACAAGATCACCTTCATCGACACGCCCGGCCACGCCGCCTTCACGGCGATGCGCGCCCGCGGCGCTCAGGCTACAGACATCGCCATCCTCGTGGTGGCGGCCGACGATAGCGTGATGCCGCAGACGATCGAATCGATCAGCCATGCCAAGGCGGCGGGCGTTCCGATCATCGTGGCGATCAACAAGATCGACAAGCATGACGCCGACCCTCAGAAGGTGCGCTCGGAACTGCTGCGCCACGAAGTCTTCGTCGAATCGATGGGTGGCGAGGTGCTGGACGTCGAAGTGTCGGCGACCAAGGGCACCAATCTCGACAAGCTGCTCGAAGCGATCCTGCTGCAGGCCGAAATCCTCGATCTGAAGGCCAATCCGGACCGCACCGCCGAGGGCGTCGTCATCGAAGCCCAGCTCGACAAGGGCCGCGGCCCCGTCGCCACCGTGCTGGTCCAGACCGGCACGCTGATGCCCGGCGATATCCTCGTTGCCGGCAACGAATGGGGCCGGGTGCGCGCGCTGGTCAACGACCGCGGCGGGCAAATCAAGGAAGCGCCGCCGGCGATGCCGGTGGAGGTGCTCGGTCTGCAAGGAACCCCGCAGGCCGGCGACCGCTTCGCCGTGGTCAACAATGAAGCCCGCGCCCGCGAGATCACCGAATATCGTCAGCGTCTGGCGCGCGAGAAGGCGGTGGCCAAGCATGCCGGCCAGCGTGGCTCGCTCGAACAGATGATGTCGCAACTGCAGACGAGCGGGCTGAAGGAATTCCCGCTGGTCATCAAGGGCGACGTGCAGGGCTCGATCGAGGCGATCAACGCGGCGCTGGACAAGCTCGGCACCGACGAGGTGCGTGCGCGCATCGTCCATGCGGGCGCCGGCGGCATCACCGAAAGCGATGTGTCGCTGGCGGAAACCTCGGGTGCCGCAATCATCGGCTTCAACGTCCGCGCCAATGTGCAGGCGCGCGCGGCTGCCGCGGCTGCAGGCATCGAGATCCGCTACTACTCGATCATATATAATCTCGTCGATGACGTGAAGGCGGCGCTGTCGGGCCTGCTGTCGCCGGAGCGTCGCGAGACCTTCATCGGCAATGCGGAGATCCTCGAGATCTTCGACATCACCAAGGTCGGCAAGATCGCCGGCTGCCGTGTCACCGAAGGCAAGGTCGAGCGCGGTGCGGGCGTTCGCCTGATCCGCGACAATGTCGTCATCCACGAAGGCACGCTGAAGACCCTGAAGCGCTTCAAGGACGAAGTGGCGGAGGTCCCGGGTGGCCAGGAATGCGGCATGGCCTTCCAGAACTACGAGGACATGCGCGTCGGCGACGTCATCGAGTGCTTCCGCGTCGAGATGGTGACCAGGACGCTCTGAGTTCGAGCGTCTTGAGTTGAGCATCTACTGAGACCGGGCGGTGGTCGAAAGGCTGCCGCCCAAAGCATATGAGACATGCGGCGCGGTCCCATCCCGTGCCTCACGATTTCAGGATAGAGAAAAATGCCCCGTTCAACCACGTCAGGCCCATCCCAGCGCATGCTGCGCGTCGGCGAACAAGTGCGCCACGCGCTGTCGGAAACCTTGCAGCGTGGCGAGATCCTCGATCCGTTGATCGAGAACGCAGTGGTTTCGGTCTCGGAAGTGCGCATGTCGCCCGATCTGAAGATAGCCACCGCCTTCGTGTCGCCGCTCGGCGCTGGCGATGCCGATGCGGTGGTCGAGGCGCTCAACAAGCACGCGAAATTCGTGCGCGGCCGCGTTTCCGGCGCGCTTCGGCAGATGAAGTACATGCCCGAGTTCCGCTTCCGGCTCGACACCAGCTACGACAATTTCCAGAAGATCAACGAATTGCTGCACTCGCCCGAAGTGGCGCGCGATCTCGGCCCAGACGCCCAGATTGGCGACCAGAACAAAGGCAACTACAAGGACGAAAAATAGTGGCGCGTCGCGGCAAGAAGAAGGGTCGGCCGATCTCCGGCTGGCTAGTGCTCGACAAGCCGGTCGGCATGGGTTCGACCGAGGCTGTCTCCAAGATCAAATGGTTGTTCCAGGCGGAAAAGGCCGGCCATGCCGGCACGCTCGACCCGCTCGCTTCCGGCATGCTGCCGATTGCGCTCGGTGAAGCGACCAAGACGGTGCCCTATGTCCAGGATGGCGCCAAGGTCTACCGCTTCACGGTTGCCTGGGGTGAGGAGCGTTCGACCGATGACCTCGAAGGGCCGGTGACGAAAAGCTCCGACCAGCGTCCGGCTGAAGCCGATGTGCTTTTGCTGATGCCGAAATACACCGGCGTCATCATGCAGACGCCGCCGCAGTTTTCGGCCATCAAGATCGCAGGCGAGCGCGCCTATGACCTTGCCCGCGACGGCGCGACGGTTGACATCCCGGCGCGGGAAGTCGAGATCGGCCGTCTCGACCTGATCGACCACAATGCTGATCGCACCATTTTCGAGGTCGAATGCGGCAAGGGCACCTATGTGCGCTCGCTGGCCCGCGACATGGGCCGCGACCTCGGCTGTTTCGGTCACATCGCCGAGCTGCGCCGAATCGAAGTCGAGCCGTTCACGCAGGAAGACTTCGTCACCATCGCCGAGCTGGAAACCGCGCGCTTCGGCGGCCAGGGCGATGAACGTTCGGATTCAGCGGACACGGTGCCGGTCGATTTCGACGCCATCGACGCGCTTCTGGTCGACACATCAGCCGCGCTCGACTGCCTGCCGCAGATCGCGATCAGCGACGACGCTGCAACAAAAATCCGCCTCGGCAATCCGGTCATCATCCGTGGCCGCGACGCGCCAGTGGAAGCCGAGGAAGCCTGCGCTACGGCGCGCGGCAAGCTGGTCGCCATCGGCGCCATCGAGCAAGGCATGTTCAAGCCGAAGCGGGTCTTTGCCGGGTGAGTCCCGTCGTCTAATCTCGATCAGACGCAGCATCCGAGGGGCACATGGCAAAGGCCGAGACAATCAAGAAGCGGGCGCCGGTGACTGCAAGGCGGCCGCCGGTCGGCGCATCACCCGGCACACTGATCGCCGACCCGGCGGCGCGGCGCAGCGAACTGCGACTGACACTGATGTCGCCCGACAAATTCGAGACAATCGAAAATGCCAGCATCGACGACGTCAACGCTCATTGCCACGCATGGCCGGTCATTTGGCTCGATTGCACCGGTCTCGCCAACATCCCGCTGATTGAGGAGATCGGCCGGATTTTCAGCCTGCATCCGCTGGCGCTGGAAGACGTCGTCAACACCGGTCAGAGGCCGAAGGTGGATTTCTTTGAGGACCATGCCTTCGTCGTCGTCAGGATGATCGACGACGTCACCGCGCATCGTTACGAGCAGATCGCGGTCTTCTTCGGCAGGAACTTCGTCGTCACCTTTCAGGAGCGCGAAGGCGATCCGTTCGATCCCGTGCGCAAGCGCATCGAAAGCTCGATGCCCAACCGGCTGCGCGCACGCGACGCTGACTATCTCGCCTATGCGCTGATCGACGCCATTGTCGACAGCTATTTCCCGCCGATCGAGACTGCCGGCGAATTGGTCGACAGCATCGAGGACCAGATGCTGCGCGCGGCGGACAAGCACCAGATGCGGCGGCTTCACGAGTTGCGGCGCGACGCCAATGTGCTGAAGGGGGTACTTTGGCCGATGCGCGATGCGCTGGCGACGCTGATCCGCAACGACGTGTCCTACGTGAAGCCCGAGACCAAGATCTTCCTGAACGACACGCTCGATCACTCGCTTCGGCTCATCGAACTGGTCGAGACCCAGCGCGACATGCTGACCGGTCTGATCGAGATGCATGTGTCGCTGAGCCAGGCACGCACCAGTGATGTCATTAGCTATCTGACGATCGTCTCGGTGATCTTCATCCCGCTCACCTTTCTCGCTGGCGTGTGGGGCATGAACTTCGATCCCGAAACCTCGCCATGGAACATGCCGGAGCTGAAGGCACAATACGGCTATCCGGCGGCGCTCGTGTTCATGGCCGTTGTCGCGCTCGGGCTTGTCGCTTTCTTCAGATGGAAGAAGTGGCTTTAGCCGAAGGGAAATCTTCGTTTATGCAGCAAAAAGCCGGCTTGTGAATTGGGCTGGTGTTTTTGCCTGAATTGCACTATATGCGCCGCAGCATCGTGCAATGACACCTTGCTTGTACCGGCCCCTGCTGGACGACATCCCGGCCGAGGGCGTCCCGTTTCCTCAAACAGATAAGGAAAAACACGATGTCGATTACTGCCGAGCGCAAGAAGGAATTGATGGGTGAATTCGCAACCGCCAAGGGCGATACCGGGTCTCCGGAAGTTCAGGTGGCCATCCTTTCTGAGCGCATCAAGAACCTGACCGACCATTTCAAGGACCACAAGAAGGATAACCATTCCCGCCGTGGTCTGCTCGCTCTCGTCTCCCAGCGCCGCAGCCTGCTTGATTATCTCAAGCGCAAGGATGACGCGCGCTATCAGACGCTGATCGAGAAGCTCGGTCTGCGCCGTTGACCAATTGGCCGGCGGGTTCTTTCGAGAGCCCGCCGGTCGCGCATTGGAGCAGTCCATTGCTCTAATGAAGAAAGTAGAGCGCCGCGCATCGATTTGGACGCGCAAATAGGACGCTCTGAAACTTTGAATTTGTGCAAGGCATTTTCCGAGAGCCGCGGTTTTCGGGGCCACGCGCAAGGTCGGTCGAATCGACTGGCCAGACCCGGTTTCGAGATAGCACAGGGCCATTCGAAACCGCCCATGGACGGTCATGGGGCAGGATTGCAGGACGCTCGCCCGGCAGCCGCGCCGGATTTACCCGAGCTTCCCGTTGTCTTGCCCGTGGCTGCCCGAGAAACGAAGCCAAGGGAAAGGGGCACTCGCGCACGTGAAACGGCGCGGCCCTTTCCGCATATGAAGGACAAGACATGTTCAATCACCACAAAGTGGAAATCGAATGGGGCGGCCGTCCGCTCATCCTCGAAACCGGCAAGATTGCGCGCCAGGCTGACGGCGCGGTGCTCGCCACCTACGGCGAAACCAAGGTTCTCGCCACCGTTGTTTCGATGAAGGAGCCGAAGCCCGGCCTCGATTTCTTCCCGCTGACCGTCAACTACCAGGAAAAGACCTACGCCGCCGGCAAGATCCCGGGCGGCTATTTCAAGCGCGAAGGCCGCCCGAGCGAAAAGGAAACGCTGGTCTCCCGTCTCATCGACCGTCCGATCCGGCCGCTCTTCGCTGACGGTTACAAGAACGACACGCAGATCGTTGTCACCGTCGTCCAGCATGATCTCGAAAACGATCCGGATATCCTGTCGATCGTCGCCACCTCGGCGGCCTTGACGCTGTCCGGCGTCCCCTTCATGGGCCCGATCGGCGGCGCCCGCGTCGGCTACATCAACGGCGAATACGTGCTCAATCCGCATGTCGACGAGATGCAGGAATCAAAGCTTGACCTGATCGTTGCCGGCACCTCTGACGCCGTGCTGATGGTCGAGTCCGAAGCCAAGGAGCTCGGCGAGGATCTGATGCTCGGCGCCGTCATGTTCGGCCATCGCGGCTTCCAGCCGGTGATCGACGCAATCATCAAGCTGGCCGAGGTCGCCGCCAAGGACCCGCGCGATTTCACCGCGCCAGACTATTCGGCGCTTGAAGCCGAGATGCTGAAGATCGTCGAAGGCGAGCTTCGCGACGCCTACAAGATCACCGACAAACAGAAGCGCTATGCCGCCGTGGACGCCGTGAAGGCGAAGGTCAAGGCTGCGTTCGCACCCGCAGAAGGCGAAGAAGCAAAATACACGTCCGAGCAAATCGGCACCGTGTTCAAGGAGCTCCAGGCCAAGGTTGTGCGCTGGAACATCCTCGACACCGGTTCGCGCATCGACGGCCGCGATCTGAAGACGGTCCGCAAGATCGTCTCCGAAGTCGGCGTCCTGCCGCGTACCCATGGCTCGGCGCTGTTCACCCGCGGCGAGACCCAGGCGCTGGTCGTCGCCACGCTCGGCACCGGCGAAGACGAGCAGTACGTCGATTCGCTGACCGGCATGTATAAGGAGAAGTTCCTCCTTCACTACAACTTCCCTCCCTATTCGGTCGGCGAAACCGGTCGCATGGGTTCGCCCGGCCGCCGCGAAATCGGCCACGGCAAGCTGGCTTGGCGCGCGATCCGCCCGATGCTGCCGACATCAGACCAGTTCCCCTACACGCTGCGCGTCGTCTCGGAGATCACCGAGTCCAACGGTTCGTCGTCGATGGCCACCGTCTGTGGCACCTCGCTGGCGCTGATGGATGCCGGCGTGCCGCTGGCCAAGCCGGTCGCCGGCATTGCCATGGGTCTGATCAAGGAAGGCGAGCGCTTCGCGGTGCTCTCCGACATTCTCGGCGACGAGGATCATCTCGGCGACATGGACTTCAAGGTTGCCGGCACCGCCAACGGCATCACCTCGCTGCAGATGGACATCAAGATCGAAGGCATCACCGAGGAGATCATGAAGATCGCGCTGGACCAGGCCAAGGACGGCCGCCAGCATATCCTCGGCGAAATGGGCCATGCGCTCTCCGGCGCGCGTTCCGAACTCGGCGAATTCGCGCCGCGCATCGAGGTCATGCACATCCCGACCGACAAGATCCGCGACGTGATCGGCTCGGGCGGCAAGGTCATCCGCGAGATCGTCGAAAAGACCGGCGCCAAGATCAACATCGAGGACGACGGCACGGTCAAGATCGCTTCGTCCAATGCCAAGGAGATCGAGGCGGCCAAGAAGTGGATCCACACCATCGTCGCCGAGCCGGAAGTCGGCGAGATCTACGAGGGCACGGTCGTCAAGACCGCCGACTTCGGCGCTTTCGTCAACTTCTTCGGTCCGCGTGACGGCCTCGTCCACATCTCGCAGCTCGCCAATGACCGCGTCGCCAAGACTTCTGACGTCGTCAAGGAAGGCGACAAGGTCTGGGTCAAGCTGATGGGCTTCGACGAGCGCGGCAAGGTCCGCCTGTCGATGAAGGTCGTCGACCAGGCCACCGGCAAGGAAATCGCCCGCGACAAGAAGGCCGAAGGCGAAGAAGACGCCGCCTGAGCGATCTGACGGTACAATCGAAGCGGGCGCGCCGACAGGTCGCGCCCGTTTTCATTTTCACGACAAGCCCAGCTGCATTTCGAGGTCGAAAAATGTCCGCCGAGCCGCTGAAGACACTGTTCCATCCGTTCGAGGCCGAGGCTGTCTCCCTGCCGCGTAAGGGCGAGCGTGTCCTCTTTCTGGGCGCCGAACCGGGTTTCCGCCTGCCCGAAGGCTTCGATGCAGCACTGCATCTTGTGCAAGGCTTCCGCCCGCATTTTCGCGCGCTGCAGGGGGCGGGCTTCGCGGTAATGCCGCGCCTGGAAGGCGACGGTTTCGACGCGGCATTGGTGCTTGCCGGCCGTCATCGCGGGCAAAACGAATTGCGCATCGCTGAGGCGATCGAGCGTGTCAGGCCGGGCGGATCGATTGTCGTCGCCGGCGCCAAGGACGATGGCATTGCCAGCCTGCGCAAGCGCATCGACGAACTTGTGCCGCTCGATGGCCATTTGCCGAAGCATCACGGCATCGCCTTCTGGTTCCGTCGACCGGCCAACGCCGCGGTAGCGGCAGCGCTTTGCGCCGCCAATCCGACCCTTCTGGTCGAGGGCCGTTTCCGCACCGCGCCAGGCATGTTCTCTTTCGACAAGATCGATGCAGGTTCTAGATTGCTGGTGGACAATCTGCCCGGCGACCTGCGTGGCAACATTGCCGATTTCTGCGCCGGCTGGGGCTATGTGGCGGCCGAGGTCGCCGCCCGCTCACCTGGCATTTCGGCGCTCGATCTCTACGACGCCGAGTTCGATGCGCTGGAGGCGGCGAAAGGCAATATCGGCAATACAGCGGCGGAACCAAATTTCTTCTGGATCGATCTTTTGTGCGAGCCGGTAGAGCGGCGCTATGACGCCATCGCCATGAACCCGCCCTTCCATCGCAGCCGGGCAGCCGAGCCGGAAATCGGCGCCGGCATGATCCGCGCCGCGGCAAAGGCGCTGAAGCCGGGTGGGCGGCTGTTCATGGTGGCGAACCGTCAGCTTCCCTACGAGCCGGTGCTGGCGGCCGCCTTCTCCAGCCATGCCGAGATCGCCCGCGATGGCCTGTTCAAGGTTCTCGCGGCGCGCCGCTGAACGCGGAGTTCAGTGCAGATCGGCAGGCGCCGTTCGCGAATCTATGGCCGCGCTCTTCGACCAGTCTGCTTGCCGGCAAGGCCGCCGCATTTTTACGGGCCGAATTAATCTCGTACGTTGTCGGTCTGCTTCAACTCGTCGAGCGTCGGCATCGAGACGATGTGGTAGCCGGAATCGACATAGTGGATTTCGCCGGTGACGCCCGACGACAGGTCGGACAGGAGATAGAGGGCGGAGCCACCGACTTCGTCGATGGTCACTGTACGGCGCAGCGGCGAGTTGCGCTGCTGGTAGGAAAACATATGACGTGCGTCGGAAATCCCGGCGCCGGCCAGCGTCCGCACCGGTCCCGCCGATATGCCGTTCACCCTGATGCCGCGTGGGCCGTAGTCGTTGGCAAGATAGCGGACGCTTGCTTCCAGCCCGGCCTTGGCCACGCCCATAACGTTGTAGTTCGGCATGACGCGGACGGAACCCGCATAGGTCAGCGTGATCATCGAGCCGCTGTCCTTCATCAGCCTGGCGGCATGACGGGCGACCTCGGTGAAGGAGTAGCAGGAGATGACCATGGTGCGGATGAAATTGTCGCGGCTGGTGTCGGCGTAGAGGCCCTTCAGCTCGTTCTTGTCGGAAAAGCCGATGGCATGAACGACGAAGTCCAGCCCGCCCCAGGCCTTGTCCAAGGTCTCGAAGGTAGCGGCAACCGATGCGCTGTCCTCGACATCGCAAGGGACGACCAGCGACGCGCCGATCTTGTCGGCGAGCGGCTTGACCCGGCGCCCGAAGGCTTCGCCCTGATAGGTGAAGGCGAGTTCCGCCCCATGTTCGGACAGTTTCCGGGCGATGCCCCAGGCGATCGAATGGTCGTTGGCCACACCCATGACAAGCCCGCGCTTGCCCTTCATCAATCCGTCCATGGTCGGCAATCCTTATGCGGAATAGCGCTGGAAAATCAGCGTTGCGTTGGTGCCGCCGAAACCGAACGAATTGGACAAAACGGTGTCGATCCTGGCATCGTCGATGCGTTCCAGCACGATCGGCATGCCTTCGAATTCCGGATCAAGCTGCTCGATATGGGCGCTCTCGCCGATGAAGCCGCCTTGCATCATCAGGATCGAGTAGATCGATTCCTGCACGCCGGCCGCACCCAGCGAATGGCCGGTCAGTGATTTCGTCGAGGTGATGAAAGGCATCTTTTCGCCGAACACCTCGCGGATCGCGCCCATTTCCCTGGAGTCGCCGACCGGCGTTGAGGTGCCGTGCGTGTTGATGTAGTCGACCGGCGAAGAGACAGTCGCCAGCGCCTGCCGCATGCAGCGCACCGCACCCTCGCCCGAGGGCGCCACCATATCGTAGCCGTCGGAGGTCGCGCCATAGCCGACGACCTCGGCGTAGATCTTGGCGCCGCGCGCCTTGGCGTGCTCGAGCTCTTCCAGGACCAGCACGCCGGCGCCGCCGGCAATGACGAAGCCGTCGCGATCGACGTCATAGGCGCGCGAGGCGGCCGATGCCCGGTCGTTGAACTTGGAGGACATGGCGCCCATCGCGTCGAACAGATCCGACATCGTCCAGTCGAGATCCTCATGGCCGCCGGCGAAGACCATGTCCTGCTTGCCCCACTGGATAAGTTCGTAGCCATTGCCGATGCAATGCGCCGATGTCGAACAGGCCGAAGAGATCGAATAATTGACGCCGTGGATCTTGAACCAGGTGGCGAGTGTCGCCGAAGCGGTCGACGACATCGCCTTCGGCACGGCGAACGGGCCGATGCGCTTGGGGCTGCCGTTCTTGAGCGTGGTTTCGGCGGCCTCGACGATGGTTCGGGTCGATGGTCCGCCCGATCCCATAACAATGCCGGTGCGCTCATTGGTGATGTCGTTCTCGCCAAGTCCAGCGTCCACGATAGCCTGGTCCATGGCGACATGGTTCCAAGCCGCACCTTGCGACAGGAAGCGCATGGCGCGACGATCGATCAGCGCAGAGGGGTCGAGCGTCGGCGCCCCCCAGACCTGGCAGCGGAAGCCGTGTTCGGCGAAGGAATTGGAGAAGCTGATGCCGGATCTGGCATCGTGGAGCGAGGCCTGCACCTCGTTGGCATTGTTGCCGATCGACGACACGATGCCGAGGCCTGTAACTACGACCCGTCTCATTCGCAACTCCTTCCAGCGCATGAGCCCGAAACCTGTCGGACAAGGATCATGCGCAAATTAAAGTTCTGCAGCTTCCTTTTGCGCGTCCCAGGGACTCGCGGCGCTGTGGAGGCGCCGGTCAGGCGGCGGCCGATTGCTTGGACAGACCCACCTTGAGATCCGTTGCTGCGTATATGGGTTCGCCATCCGCCTTCAGCCAGCCATCGGCGATACCAAGCACCAACCGCCCGCGCATGACGCGCTTGAAGTCCACGCCATATTCCACCTTCTTGACCGACGGCGTCACCATGCCTTTGAATTTCACCTCGCCGGTCGAGAGCGCCATCCCCTTGCCCGGCTCACCGAGCCAGCCGAGGTAGAATCCCGTCAATTGCCACATGGCGTCGAGGCCTAGGCATCCCGGCATGATCGGATTGCCGATGAAATGGCAGGCGAAAAACCACAGGTCCGGCTTGATGTCGAATTCCGCGCGAATGAAGCCCTTGTCGAAGGCACCGCCCGTCTCGCTGATTTCGGTGATGCGGTCGAACATCAGCATCGGCGGATAGGGGAGCTGGGCGTTTCCAGGTCCGAACAGCTCGCCGCGGGCGCAGGCAAGCAGTTCTTCGTAATCATAGCTGGATTTCGAAACCGCCATCAATCTCGTCCCCGTAATCGTCCGGGCGGTAGCGCGCCCTTGTCGTTGGTTTCCTAACACAATCTATTTCAGGCCGGAAACCGGCGTTTGCGCTTAACCTGCCCGTCTGCCTGGGTCAATGCGCGCTATTGATCGTATTCGGCCGACAGAATATATGTCGGGGGTGTCCAGTTTCGGTCGATGTTCGTTTTTTGCCATTCTGGGCATGTCTTGAGGCGAAACTGTGAGCTTGGACGGATAGATGGATCTGGGCTGCCGAAAGGAAAATGTCGCTGTGGACAAGCGGGTTCGCGAAGCTGGCCTGAGGCCGACGCGTCAGCGCATTGCGCTGGCCGATCTGCTTTTCGCCAAGGGCGACCGCCATCTGTCGGCTGAGGAACTGCACGAGGAGGCGATCGCCGCCGGAGTGCCGGTGTCGCTCGCCACCGTTTACAACGCCCTTCATCAATTCACCCAGGCGGGCCTTCTGCGCATCCTGGCCGTCGAGGGGTCGAAGACCTACTTCGACACCAACACCTCCGATCATCACCATTTCTACATTGAAGGTGAAAACAGGATCTTCGATATCGCCAGCGGTCCTGTCACGGTTTCCAACCTGCCGGAGCCGCCGGAAGGCATGGAGATCGCCAATGTCGACATCGTGGTGAGACTGCGCCCCAAACGCCGCGACTGATTGGCGCTTCATGAGGCCGTGAGATACCGTCTCGGCCGGGATCCCCGAACCGCCAAGAAGAGGTTAGTTCTTGACCCGTTCGCCCGGATAGGCGCCCCAGACAAGCGACTGGGCGAGCCAGCCGGTGTGGCCGTTGAAGGTCATCTCGCACCACTGGCCGTCACATGACTTGATCGTGCCCATGGCGCCCGGCTCGATGATCGCGACGATGCTGGCATCCTTTTCCGGGTCATCGAGAAGGTTGACTCGGGCATCTTTGCCCCGCTGCCAGGGTGCTACGATCGCCGTGCGGCGGCCTGAAAGCAGCGACTGGTTGATCCAGCCTTCCGAGCCGTCGGCATCGCGCACACGACGCCAGGTGTCGAATTCCTGGATGATCTCCATCGGCAGGCCGGGCTTCATATACATCCAGTCGACGGAATAGTTGACGCCTGGTCCGACGCGGGAGTTGACGCGGCCCGCTTTCAGGCTGACGAAACGCGGCAGCGGCAGGCCGCTCGGCCCGAGCGTTGCGCTCTGGGCGGGTGCTGCTGCATTCTGTGCCGCCACATGAGGGGAATAAAGGAGAGCGCCGAGAAATGCTGCGCTGAGGGCCAGGCGGAGCGACGCGAAACCAGACACTTTCATTCCTTTCGGCGCCGGCTCATCGGCCTTTGCGCCCCTTTTTCTTTGTCTTCGGCGGAACCTCTTGTTACATGGAGAACTGGCACCGCGACCGGCCTGCAGTTTCGCCTGTCTTGGTTAAAGAGGTCTCAACGAGGTCGGGTTTCGAGGAAACAATGGTAGGCAGAAAAAGGCCCCTCGTCGTCATCACGCGCAAGCTGCCCGACCCGGTCGAGACCCGTATGCGTGAGCTGTTCGACGCCCGGCTGAATGTCGAAGACAGGCCGATGACGCAGCCGGAACTGGTCGCGGCGGTCAAGGAAGCCGACGTGCTGGTGCCGACCATAACCGATCATATCGACGCAGCGCTGATCGCTCAGGCTGGCGACAACCTCAAGCTGATCGCCAATTTCGGCAACGGCGTCGACAAGATCGATGTGGCGGCAGCAGCGAAGAAGGGCATTTCCGTCACCAATACGCCGAACGTGTTGACCGAGGATACGGCCGACATGACCATGGCGCTAATGCTGGCGGTGCCGCGGCGGCTGGCGGAAGGCGCCAATGTGCTGACCGGCGACAAGAAATGGGCCGGCTGGTCGCCGACCTGGATGCTCGGCCGACGTATCTGGGGCAAACGCCTCGGCATTGTAGGCATGGGCCGCATCGGCACCGCCGTGGCCCGGCGGGCCAAGGCCTTTGGCCTGTCGATCCACTATCACAACCGCCATCGCGTGCTGCCGGCGGTCGAGGATGAGCTGGAGGCGACCTACTGGGAAAGCCTTGACCAGATGCTTGCCCGCATGGACATCATATCGGTCAATTGTCCGTCGACGCCGGCAACCTTCCATCTGCTCTCAGCGCGGCGGCTGGCGCTCCTGCAGCCGTCCGCTTACATCGTCAACACAGCGCGCGGCGACATCATCGACGAGGACTCTCTGGTCAAGCTGATCCAGGACGGCAAGATCGCCGGCGCCGGCCTCGATGTCTACGAGCATGAGCCGGCGCTGAACAGCAAATTGCTGAAGCTCGCCGCCAAGGGCAAGGTCGTGCTGTTGCCGCATATGGGGTCGGCGACACTCGAAGGCCGCATCGACATGGGCGAAAAGGTGATCATCAACATCCGCGCCTTCTTCGATGGCCACCGGCCGCCAGATCGCGTACTGCCGCTGCGGACGTGACCGGCCACGATCGCGGCTCGTGCGACCGTCCGTTCATCTGAGGTTAGCAAAGGCTTACGAAATCACTTTGCGCATGGTGATCGAGGTCGGACGGTCGTAGCCCTTGTGCGCCGTCCTTTCCGTTTCGCGAAAGCCGAGGCGGGCAAAGGCGGCGTGATTTCCGGTCAGTTCGATCCGCGTCTGCAGCTCGATCGCAGGCTTGCCCCGGTTGCGGGCGAGATCCTCGACCGCTTGCATCAACTGCCTGCCAATGCCTTGTCCCTGAAAGCCCGGTTCAACCGCGAGCTTTCCGACATAGAAATCATTGGCCCGCTCCAGAACAAAAACGCAGCCGACGACCCTGCCGTCCTTCAGCGCCGCAAAGCCCGTCTCTTGCCGGGCCTTGTCCCGGAGATTTTCGACCGTGAGCCGATGTGCCGAGGATGGCGGATCGATGACGCCGTCCATCGAGGCGAAGGCGCGCATGATCAGCGCCAGCACCTCGTCCCAACGGTCGAAATCGGCCGGAAGCTGCTCGGCGGAAACCAGGCTGCCCAAGATCTAGTTTCTCTTGTAGCGGATCGTGTCGAAGCGCGCGGTCAATGCATCGTAAAGCAGCAGGCGGCCGACCAGCGGCTCGCCGATGCCGGCGATCAGCTTGATCGTCTCCATCGCCTGCAGCGTCCCGATGACGCCGGTCAGCACGCCGAGTACGCCGGCGACGGCACAGGACGGTACCAGGCCCGCCGGCGGTGGATCCGGAAAAAGATCGCGATAATTTGGATTTGGGTTGCCGTCCGTGCCGGTCTCGAACGGTTTCAGCACGGTCACCGAGCCGTCGAAGCGGCCGACGGCGGCATGGACCAGCGGCCGCTTTCCCGCGGCGCAGGCGTCGGCCACCGCATAACGTGTTTCGAAATTGTCGGAGCCGTCGACGACGATGTCATAGCGGGCGACGAGGTCAGGGGCGTTGTCCGCCGTCAGCCTGAGATTGTGCAGTTCCACGGCGACGTTGGGATTGATGCGGGCGATCGCCGTTTTGGCACTGTCGGTTTTCGCCATGCCGACAGCATCGGTGCCGTAGATCACCTGTCTTTGCAGGTTCGACAGTGAGACGCTGTCGTCGTCGACGATGCCGAGTGTGCCGACGCCGGCTGCGGCCAGATATTCGAGCACCGGCGCTCCGAGCCCGCCGGCGCCGATGACCAGGACCCGCGCCCGCTTCAGTCGCTGCTGGCCGGCGCCGCCGATTTCGGGCAGCACGATGTGGCGGGCGTAGCGTTCGAGTTCTTCGTCGGTTAGCGTGGTGGTGATCATCGCCGGACCATATAGCGGAAGAAAAACCTTGTCAGGCGTCAATTCACGTCACCCACAAAGCCTGCCCTCGGGCTTGGCCAGAGGGTGCGCAGCAGTCTTGGGATAACGATATCCAAGAAGTCAAATGGTTGGGCTAACCATGCCATGATCGACGGTCAGGAACTGCGCGCGTCCCTTGAGACTGGAAAACAGCGCCGCATCGGTTCCGGTCATGAAAGCCTGGCAGTTCAGCTCTTCGAGGATCGAGAACAGCGCGGCACGCCGGCCGCCGTCGAGATGGGCGGCGATCTCGTCGAGCAGCAAGATCGGCGTCATGCCCGACATCTCGCCCGTCAGCCGAGCATGCGACAGGACCATGCCGACCAGCAGCGCCTTCTGCTCGCCGGTCGAACACAGTTCGGCTGGCATCGCCTTGGGCCGGTGCCGCACTACGAGATCCGAACGGTGCGGGCCGTCGAGCGTGCGCCCGGCGGCGCGGTCGCGATCGCGGCCTTCGGCAAGCGCTTGGCGAAACCGCTCCTCGACATCGACAGCCGCGGTGGTGCCGACTTCGCTTTCCAACGTGCCCGACAGGCCGATGTCGGCTTGCGGAAACGGGCCGGCGCTTGGCAGCCTGTCGATCATGGCGGCGAGCAGGCGCACCAGTTCGGCACGCGCCGCGGCAATCGCTACACCGGTTTCGGCCATTTGCGTCTCGATCGCATCGAACCAGGCTCCGTCACGCGAGCCTTCGGCGAACAGCCGATTGCGGCCGCGCATCGCTTTTTCGTAGTCTAGCGCGCGCTGGCCGTGGCCCGGATCGATCGCCAGCACCTGCCGGTCGAGAAAGCGCCGGCGGTCTGCGGCCGGCCCGGTGAACAATGCATCCATCGCCGGTGTCAGCCAGACGACGCGCAGCCATTCCAGCATGTCCTCCGCCGAGCGCGCTGCCGCGCCATTGATCCGCACCCGCCGGCCGCCCTCGCCAGCGGCATCGCCGCCTGCAATGCCGGTGCCGATCTCGATCGGTCCGTCCGGCCCATCGAGCCGGACATGGATGGCAAAGCCGCCGTCCCCGCCTTCACGCGCCACGTCGGCATAAGGTGCACGGCGCAGGCCGCGACCCGGCGTCAGCAGGGAAATCGCTTCCAGCAGGTTGGTTTTGCCGGCGCCATTGTCACCGGAAAAAACCACGGCGCCGGGGTCCAGGTCGATCGACAGTGTTGCGTAATTGCGGAAGTTCGTAAGTGACAGCTTACTTATATGAGTCTGCTGGTCGCGCTCAGACTGCTTCGCAACTCCGGTCATGACAACAAGATGGCCTCGTTCGGGCCTATACCCGCATCGGCATCAGCACGTAGAGCGTGGTTTCGTCGGCCATGTCGTGGATCAGCGTCGGCGAACCGGCGTCCGCCAGCATGAATTTTGCCTCAGTGCCGGTCAACTGGGCAGCGACGTCGAGCAGATATTTGGCGTTAAAGCCGATTTCGATCGCGTCGGACGAATAGTCCGCGGCCAGTTCTTCTGTGGCGCTACCCGAATCCGGATTGTTGACCGCAAGCGTGACCTGGCCTTCTCCAATCGAAAGCTTCACTGCCCGGCCGCGTTCCGACGAAATGGTCGAGACGCGGTCGACGGCGGCGGCGAAACTCTGGCGGTCGATGATCAGCTTCTTGTCGTTGCCGGTCGGGATGACCCGCTGATAATCCGGGAAGGTGCCGTCGATCAGCTTCGAGGTCAAAACGACACTGCCGATGGTGAAACGGATCTTGGTGTCGGACAATTCGGTGGTCACGGCGACGTCCGGGTCATCGACAAGCTTTTGCAGCTCGCTGACCGTCTTGCGCGGAATGATGATGCCCGGCATCCCTTCGGATCCTGCCGGCGCGTCGATCTCGGCGCGCGCCAGCCGGTGGCCGTCGGTCGCTACCGAGCGCAGCTTCAGCTTGCCGTCGGCGTCATGCGTGTGCAGGTAGATGCCGTTCAGGTAGTAACGCGTCTCTTCGGTGGAGATGGCAAATTGGGTCTTCTCGATCAGGCCCTTGAGCGCGACCGAATCGAGCCGGAAGATATGCGAGAACGATCCGGCCGAAAGCGCCGGGAAATCGGATTGCGGCAGACATTGGAGACGGAAGCTCGAGCGGCCCGACGTCACCGTCATGGCGTTGCCGTCCTCGTCGGTCTTCAGCATGACCTCCGCGCCGTCGGCGAGCTTGCGCACGATGTCGTAGAGCAGATGCGCCGGAACCGTCGTCGCCCCGCCGCGCTCCACCTTGGCGGGCGTGGCTTCGGTCACCTCCAGATCGAGGTCGGTTGCCTTCATTTCGAGGGTGGCGCCTTCGGCGCTCAGCAGCACGTTCGACAGGATCGGTATGGTATTGCGCCGCTCGACCACGCGATGAACATGGTTGAGCGACTTCAGGAGATTTGACCGTTCCAGGATAACACGCATGACGAAACAGGCTCGCTTGAACGAATGAGCGGGTCTCCGGCAAGCGGCAACCCGCGAAAGGTCTGAACAGGCTCAGAAACTGACAGGAAAAAACCCGTAAACGCAAGCCCGCGCTACCGGTTCGGACCGGTTACTCGGGCTTTCTGGGGATAAAACTGGCGAAGTCCGCAAGCCAATGCTTGTCGCCCAAAAGTGCGCAGCGGTTTTGGGGCAACGACATGCATAAAAACAAAGATTTCAAGCGCGTCGCAGCCATCCAAATGCGACGCGCTTTGTTTTCGGGCCGGTTAGGCCTGATCGTTGATCAGTCTTCTCAGCAACTCGAGCTCCTGCGCCAGCGTGTTGTCGACGCCTGAAAGATCCTCGATCTTGCGCACGGCATGCAGCACCGTCGTGTGGTCGCGGCCACCGAAACGCCGTCCGATCTCCGGCAAGGAGCGCGGTGTCATCACCTTGGACAGGTACATGGCGACCTGCCGCGGCTTGACGATCGTACGCGTGCGCCGGTTGGACAGAAGTTCTGTCTTCGACACATTGTAGTGGCGCGCGACGATGCGCTGGATGTCCTCGATTCGCACCCGCTTCGGCTCGCCCGAACGATAGATGTGGCCGAGGATCTCGTCGATGCGGTCGATGGTGATCTGCGGTTCGAACGACTGGCGAAACAGAAGCTGGTTGAACGCACCTTCGAGTTCGCGCCCGCTGCCGGTCACCGTGCGAGCGACATGGTTGAGGATCTCGTCCGAGATGTCGAGCGACGCATCATCGGCCTTGGCGGTGGCAAGGCGCAGCTTGAGCATGCCGATCCGCATGGCGAAATCCGGCGCCGACATTTCGAGCGCGACGCCGCCGTTGAGGCGGGAGCGGACGCGAGGCTCCAGCGATTCCAGTTCCGACGGCGGCCGGTCGGCCGCGACCACCACCTGCTTGGCGCTGTCGAGCAGCATGTTGATCAGATGGCAGAATTCATGCTGGATCGACTTGCCTTGCAGGAACTGCATGTCGTCGATGATGAGAAGATCGATGTCGCGCAGCTGTTCCTTCAGCGTCAGCGCGTTGTTGTCGCGGATCGCGGTGGCAAACCGCCACATGAAATATTCGGCGGTGAGATAGACGACACGCGACTTCGGATTCTGCTTCAGCGATTCCGCCGCGATCGCCTGCAGCAGGTGAGTCTTGCCCAGCCCCACCGTCGCGTGAAGAAACAGCGGATTGAAGCGCACCGCGCTCGACTGCGATTCCGCCACCGCTTTGGCGGCGGCGAAAGCCACCCGGTTTGACGGTCCCTCGATGAAGGAGCCGAACGTGTAGCGCGGGTCTAGCGGCGAACCGAGCACATTGTGCCGGAACTCGGTCTCTGCAGGCGTTCCCGGGCGAGGTGCCGGTACCCGCTCCAGCCTGCCGGGGCTTGCTGTTCCCGCGGCCAGCGCCGTTTGCGCTTGCCTGGTCATCTTGCGCGCCGGGGCCACTTCGGGCTCGACGCCGTTGCGCCCCGGGCGGGTAGCGGTGCGCACGACGATCTCGATCTTGAGGATTTCAGGATCCTCGTGTTTCCACAGCTCGGCGATGAGGTCGAGATAGTGGCCGTTGATCCACGAGCGCAGGAAGGCGGTGGGAACCGAGATGCGGACAATGCCCCGGGACGCCTCGGCGACCTTCATGCGTCCGAACCAGCTCGAATAGACTTCGGTTCCAAGACGCGCCTTCAACTGGGCCTTCACCCGGTCGAACTTTTGTTCCGCGTCGATGGAAGCCGACATATCGTCCCCTTCGGTTAAGGTTCCAGGGAATGGGAGGTCGCCCGTAAGCTCCCTTTCGATGCCGCTCTGCATGATCGAGTTCCTTGTCCTTTTGTACCTTTTCCGCCGGGAATGCGCCTCCTGCATCCATGTTTCCGGCGTCCGTGTCCTCGCTGCGACACCATCGCCGCCGCCGGCAGATGATGTCGCCTCATTGTCAGGGAACCGGAGCCGCCTCATCAGAGCCAGCCCGCTTTGGTCATGTCAGGGCATACAACTCCCTCCGGCGAAAACGCCGGCGCGTTATTGATCTGCCATGTACAATTACGCCAATCCCCTACCGTATCGAAAAGACAAACCAAGCCCGTACGCGGAAATGATCCACGTCACGAATTCTGCCATTTTTTGCTGGCCGATTCAGGCTGGGTTAAGGGCCAACGGCCCGTCCCTCTCGATAGACCGACATTAACGAAATCGCTGTGGATAGGGCAAGGCCACGCCTAACGGATTTTTAAGGAATGTGGTTAGCGCAGACGGGTTCGGAGCCTGCGTTGCACTGGCATGTTTTGACAAAGCCATTGTGATTCAAACCCTTTTCCGGCGAATATGAAAAAGGCCGCATTGCGCGAAATTTTCTGAAATAATTTTCTTGACAGGCAAATGTTCCCCATCCCCCGCGCCCGATGTGAACAAGCTGTGGATGACCGTCAATAACTTATTGAAAAATATAGCTGACTTTTGACAGCCGATATCTTCGCCGTGAACGCTTTCAGCGGCTGCGCCTATCAGCAGGCATGTAGATGCCGGCAAAGCATTTCGAACATTGAAATCGTTGCGGAGTGTCCGTTTGCGAGATTTCTTTTTAAGTACTTGCCGGCAAACGAAAAAACCCGGCACGAGCGGCCGGGCTTGAAGAGGACAAGATCAGTAAAGGTATATTAGGCCGACAGCACCTTGAGTCGCTGCGCCAGGCGCGAGACCTTGCGGGACGCCGTATTCTTGTGCACCACGCCCTTGGTCGCGGCGCGCATCAATTCCGGTTCCGCCACCTTGAAAGCAGCCTGCGCGGCAGCCTTATCGCCCGAGGCGAGCGCCTCTTCGACCTGGCGGATGTAGGTCCGCACGCGCGAGCGGCGGTTCTTGTTGATCGCCGTGCGACGGGCGATCTTGCGCGTTGCCTTTTTGGCCGAGGAGGTATTGGCCATGATGCCTCTCTTCTGATCTGGTGGGCGCATGCGGGATGCCGCAGGGCGCAAAAACAAACGGGCAGCCACAGGGCCGCCTCGGTTGGTGCGGCTTATAGTTCAGCTTTTCCGGCGCGTCAACGCTGCTTCGCCTTCTTTTTGGCCGCTGCTGTCGCTCGCTTCTGGCCGCTGTCGTCACGATCTATCGGTTCGTGAAATTTGGCTTCCGCTTCTCGGCAAAGGCCGCCATGCCTTCCTTCTGGTCATCGAGCGCAAACAGCGAGTGAAACAGCCGGCGCTCGAACCGCAGCCCTTCGGCCAGTGTCGTTTCATAGGCGCGATTGACGGCCTCTTTCGCCATCATCACCGACGGTAGCGAAAAATCGGCTATCTTGGCCGCCGCCTTCAACGCCTCCTCGAGCAGCTCGACGGCGGGCACCACACGCGACACCAGACCGCAACGCTCGGCTTCCGCCGCATCCATCATCCGTCCAGTCAGGCACATGTCCATCGCCTTCGATTTGCCGACGAAGCGGGTGAGGCGCTGCGATCCGCCCATGCCCGGCATGACGCCGAGCGTGATCTCGGGCTGGCCGAACTTGGCGTTGTCGGCGGCGATGATGAAATCGCACATCATCGCCAGTTCGCAGCCGCCGCCGAGCGCATAGCCGGCCACCGCCGCGATAACAGGCTTGCGCGCCCGGGTGAACTCTTCCCAGCCGACAAAGAAGTCCTGCACATAAGCGTCGACAAAGGAGACCGCCTGCATTTCCTTGATGTCCGCACCTGCCGCGAAGGCTTTTTCGGAGCCGGTGATGACCATCGCGCCGATGTCGGCATTCGCGCAGAAGCCATTCACGGCCGCGACCACTTCCGCCAGGACCTGGGAGTTCAGCGCATTGAGCGCCTTCGGCCGGTTCAGCGTGATCAGCCCGACCTTGCCGCGGGTTTCCACGATGATCGTTTCATAGGCCATGACTGTATCTCCTCACTCGGTCATCTAACTTACATCTGGCGTCCAGCTCATACTCTGCATCTAGGACACACCCCGGCACCTAGCTCACAACTGACAGGTCCGGCAATAGAAGGTGGAACGCCCGCTTTGCACGATGCGCTCTATATGGCCGCCGCAGCCGTGCTTGGAGCAGGGTTCGCCCTCGCGATCGTAGACCGCGAACGAATGCTGGAAATAGCCCAGAGACCCGTCGGTCTGCATATAGTCGCGCAACGACGATCCGCCGGCGGTGATCGCGTCGGCGATCACCGCGCGGATGGCTTCGGCCAGGGCGTCGCGCTGCTGTTTGGCCTTCTTTCCAGGATTTGCGATGGTGCCCGCCTCGCGCAACGGCGACAGACCGGCGCGCCACAGGGCCTCCGACACATAGATATTGCCGAGCCCGGCGATCAGCCGCTGATCGAGAAGTGCTGCCTTCAGCGGCGACTTCCGGCCTTTCAGCAGCGAGGCGACCAACTCGCCGTCCAACGCATTGCCTGTCGGCTCGACGCCCAGCCCCGCGAGCATCGGATGCGTGTCGGGTGCCCCTTCGGAAAATAGCATGAAGCCGAAACGGCGCGGATCGTTGAAGGTCACGCGGGACCGGGCGCCTTCGGGAGAGACGATATGGAAGACGACATGGTCGTGTACCGCGCTTTTCGAGCGCTCGTGATAAAACGCGCCCAACATTTCGCTGCTATCGGGCATCTCGCTGTCATCGGACGTTTCGATGCGGAACGAACCCGACATGCCGAGATGGCAGATCAGCACCGGACCGCCTTTCAGATGCATCGTCAGGTATTTGGCCCGGCGGCCGAGCGCTGTAATTGTCTTGCCGGTCAGCCTCTCCAAGAATTTTTCGGGAAACGGAAAGCGCAGGTCGGGCCGGCGTGCCTCGACGCGGGCGATACGGGCGCCTTCCAGAACCGGCTGCAGGCCCCGCCGCACCGTTTCGACCTCAGGCAACTCAGGCATGGCCGCCTATCGATTCATAGAAGGAGGTGCCGTGACGGCCGCGTGCCAGACCAAGATGCTCGGCGACGGTTTCACCGATGTCGGCGAACGTCGTTCTGAGCCCAATGTCGCCGCCAAAACCTGGTCCCGTGCCGATCACCGGAATGCGTTCGCGTGTATGATCGGTGCCGTGCCAGGTCGGATCGTTGCCATGGTCTGCCGTGAGGATGAGAAGGTCGCCTTGCCTCAGCCGTGCAAGCGCCTCCGGCAGCCGCCGGTCGAAGGCCTCGAGCGCGGCGGCATAGCCGGCAACATCGCGCCGATGGCCGAACTCTGTGTCGAAATCGACGAAATTGGCGAAGACGAGATCGCCGTCGCCCGCGTCAGCCATCGCGCCGAGCGCC
Source organism: Mesorhizobium wenxiniae (assembly GCF_002284535.1). Taxonomy (GTDB): domain Bacteria; phylum Pseudomonadota; class Alphaproteobacteria; order Rhizobiales; family Rhizobiaceae; genus Mesorhizobium; species Mesorhizobium wenxiniae. The sequence continues at coordinate 36,750 of NZ_NPKH01000001.1, forward strand.
TTGTCGAACATCGCCATGTTGCCGGCGGCCTTGCGCACTTCCGAAATGCCGCGATGGGCGAAGATGTCGCCGATCTTGCCGACCGCGATGACCCGGCTGCCGCGCGCCGTCAACCGGTCGAGCAAGGTCGGTTCAGGCGGCGGGACCGAATAGTCCCGGCGGTTGTGCGTCCGTTCGAAGCTGGCGGCGGTTTCCCCAATGAAGGGCCGCGCGATCACCCGTCCGATGTTCAGCGGATCGACCAGCCTGCGCACCACCTTGCAGAATTCGTAGAGCCGTTCCAGGCCGAAGTGAACTTCATGCGCGGCGATCTGCAGGACGGAGTCGACCGACGTGTAGCAGATCGGCTTGCCGGTGCGGATATGCTCCTCCCCGAAACGCTCGATGATCTCGGTGCCCGGGGCATGGCGATTGCCGAGAATGCCCGGCACCTCTCCTTCGCGGATGATCGCTTCGGTCAGTTCGGCTGGAAAGGCGGGAACCGTGTCCGGGAAATAGCCCCAGTCGAAGCGAACCGGCAAGGCGGCGATTTCCCAATGGCCCGATGGCGTGTCCTTGCCGCTCGAAATCTCCTGCGCCGCGCCATGGAAGGCGGAGGCGAGATGGGCCTCGCCGCCGCTGTCGATGCTGAATCCTGTCGCGGTTTTCGCCGCGTGGCCCAGGCCGAGCGAGAGCATGTTGGGTACGAAAAGCGGTCCTTTGCGCAGCCCCTCGCGATCCGCCCGGCCTTCGGCGCAGGCTCTAGCGATGTGCCCAAACGTGTTGGAACCGGTGTCGCCATAGCGCTCAGCGTCGGCCGCGCCGCCGATGCCGAAGGAATCGAGAACAAAAAGGAAGGCGCGCGCCATTGCAGGGATTCATTATTATCGTTTGTCTGTCCGCCCAGACATAGGGGGCCGCGCCGCCATTGGCAATTCGGAAGCAGACGGCTTGGCGCGATAATTGAGATGTGTCGAAATGCGGGCATCGGCGTGGATCGACGAAAACCAGCAGGGACTGAGGCATGCCTTGAAGGCCTCCGCAGCCATCATGACGCTGCTGGGTGCAGCCTGGTCAAACCCGGTGCGCGCCGATTGGCGGGATGACATCGGCACGTTTCGTGTCGGCATCGTCGCCGAACCCGGCGCCGGCAACACCGTTCCGGGTCTGGCGCTGTTGACGGACGCCTACACCAAGGCGCTCGGCATGAACTACGCGGCGCTGATCGAGGCGCAAGCCAACGCCCACATCGAATATGCGGTCTATTCGGCGACCGCCTACGCCATCGCATCCGAACGCTGCGAATGCGCCGAGCCTCTTGTGGCGCCTGTCGATTCCGACGGCGTGATCGGCATCCGATCCGTCTTGCCGACGCGGGACGGCAAGGTCCCAGATCTGGCCGCGATGGAGGCACATCGGGTCGCCATGGTGCCTCCGGACAGTGTCGGCGGTTCTCTTGCCGCTTGCCGGGCTGGCCGCCGAACGCGTCAAGATCGGCGAGGATGCGCCATTTCTGACGCACGCCAATTCGGCTGCGGCGGCTGAAACGATGCTGGTCGATGGCGAGGCCGATGCCATCTTCGGCTGGATGCCGGCGGTGGCCGATGGCCAGCCGGATGTTGCGGGCGGCACGGTCGCCAGGCTGGAAATGGCAGGGCTTTCGAAAGGAGAGCACTTCAGGTCATGTGGACGTCCGGCCTGCTGCGGTATGGTCCCCATGCCGTCCGCAGCGATCTCGGTCCCGAAACCAAACGGCGGCTCACCGTGTTTCTCATCAATCTCAAATCGATGTCGCCGGATGTCTACGGTCTTCTGGAATCGAAACATTCCGGCGGCTTCGCCGTCGCTGGCCCGAAGGATTACGCGATGGCTGCATTGTGCGCCTGGTGTCAGGTAACGGCCGATAGCAATGGCGGCCGGAGTCGGGCGCGGTCGTTCAGCAGGTGCTGCAGGGAATCGTCGGGCTCCTGCGGGGCCTGAGATAATAGGTTTCGCCCATCGATATCGAGTCGAAAGCCGAACTCAATCCGAGCCGCTTCTCACTGTCCACCGACCAGGTGATGATAGGCTGGTATGCGAGATTACTTTCGACGCGAATGAGAAAAGTGCCCTTGATCTCGAGCGCCGGTGGAACCTTGGTGATGGAGTTTTTGGCGGTGGCGGCGCTGAAGGCGCTACCGACCATCTTGCGTGACCACACGACCATCACCTTCGGCGTCGTTTCGTCCGTGACCTGTATTGCGGTGATGATGATTTCCGGGGTCGATCGGTTGTACGGCCGAAGGGTGGAGTTGCCGATCTGCATGATCGCATCGAGATCGGCTGCCGTGATGGTCTGCTGCTGGGTAACGAGATCCGCCACCATGCTGCCGATGCGACTGACCTTTTTGCTGGTCTCGATGGCTTGTGAGGCTTCCATGGTCATGAAGTACATGATCAGCAGGACGGGCACGATGAAGGCAAACTCAACGGCCGCGACACCGCGGCGATCGGAGCAGAACCGGATGGTTTTCGTGCATATCCCAGCGATCCTCATATGTGCCCCCGCACGCCCCATGCCTCCGTCCTTTTCCCACCCACGCAACGGTGCGTTTTCAATTGTCGAACGGCTCGTTCTGCCAGGTCACCGATGCGAAATGCAGCGTGTTGCCGTCTTTCAGATTGGCCATCGACTTGGCCATGAAATCGGTCATGACAGGCCATTTGTAAAAAACCCGCAGCATGTTTATTGATTCAGCGAGGCCCGGGGACACCGTAAAAGCCGCGGGGTCCGTGCCGGTCAGCACGATTTCGCGGTCTTGGATCTTGAAGCCCGCCTGGGCCGCGGCGGCGAAGGTCGGATACTCGCGCAGGTCCACCTCCAATCCCGGGCAGTCCTTGGCGACCATGATTTCCAGCCGGCTGCAGATCATGGTCTTCAGCGTGGCCTCGGTCACATCGGCCTGCCTTACCTGGCCCGTCCGTAGCTGGCGCGCGACATCGTCGGTAATGTTGGCCATCACCTCTTGCCCGGCAAATGAAATGCAGCTCTCCAGTATGGCAAAGATGAGGAGCGCAAATGGCACGGCAAGCATCGCGAACTCCAAAGCCGTGCTGCCGCGCCGGTCGCCAAGGAAGCGCGCGGAAAAGCCTGCTAGTCCTGCTCTGATCATGTCCCGTGTCTGCCGATCCTGAAGGGGTGTCGGAGGGAATATTAGCGGAAACCCATTGAAGTGCGGTTTGGATGATCGTTAAAATTTGAGGGAGAGATTTTAACAGGCCGATAACCAAAGCGGCATTTCAGCGGGGTGAGAACAATCCGCTCGTTACCGGCCGGCGCTCATCTCAGCTTCCGAGGCCTTCTCCGCATCGCTTTTATACGAGCTTTCGCAATACGGCGTGCAGGACATGGTCTGTATTTCGGCACGCCGGTAGATGCGCACCGACGACGCGTCCTGTCGCACGACGGTGATCTGCTCGTCGACGATCGGACGGCCCTCTTGATCGAGGACGACGAGGTTGGTGACGCCGAAGCCTTTGCCCGTCAGCACGATCGTTGAAGCATCCTGCACGGAGGCGTCGGCGATCGCCGGATTGCCGACAACGATCGTATCGGCGGCGCGCGACAGTTTGACGATCTTGGCCTGGTTCATCGTGACCTCGATGCCGGCGCCAGCCTTGACCGGCACGACAAAGGCCGTGGCGGCAAGGAGCGCGGCAATCGGAAAGGACGATCTCGGCCCGGTCATTGAAGCGCTCCACGGCGGCAAACTGCTCAACGGAACATGAACGAGATTGGTGAACCAACGGTTAAGCGGAGGAGTGCCGTGATGATGTCGGGATCGGAATCGTGATTGCCGGGAGCGGGCCGCCTTTTCCCAAATCGCTAAATTGCGCCTTTCGCGGCCCTTGACGTGCCTGTCGGGCCATAGCGTCACTTAGTTTACGGTTAACCACGCAATGTCATCGAAGCCGGAAAGGAATCGGTAAGGCTGTTTATTAAGCCGATCGAAAGAGCTTCTTCGTAGATTGGCAGTATCCGATCAGCCGCCAAGAGAAGTTGACGGAACTGCTGTAACACGTGGAGTAGGAGCTCTCGAATGTCTAATCTCATTGCACGTTTTGTGAAGGACGAATCCGGCGCGACCGCTATCGAATACGGTCTGATCGCCGCTCTCATCGCGCTCGCCATCATGGTCGGCGCCGGCTCGCTGGGCAACGCGCTGAACGCGAAGTTCAACGGGATCGCCACTACGCTCAACACCGCCGGCTAATAGCGCTGGTCGTTTTTCGGATCAAGGGCCGCCTTATTGGCGGCCCTTGATCATTGTGTCAGGCGATTTTGAATGGGTCAGGGATTTTGAAATTTCGGCCTCCTCAATCGTTAATCGGATATATCTAGGCTGGGGCTAGGTACAGTGACCATAGGCCCGCGCAGATGCTTGAAGCCCTGATCTTCGTCGTCTTTCCGTTCTGCATGCTTTTCGCCGCGATCTCCGATATGCTGTCGATGACGATCGCCAATCGCGTGCCGGTGCTGCTTATGGCCGTTTTCGCCCTGGTCGCGCCGCTGACGGGAATGGACTGGGCAACCTATGGCTGGCATTTCGCCGCCGGTGGCCTGGTTCTCGCCGTGACCTTCGGTCTGTTCGCGCTCGGCGGCATGGGAGGCGGCGACGCCAAGCTGCTGGCCGCCACTGCCGTGTGGATGGGGCTCAACGTCCATCTCATCCAATATCTCGTGGTCTCGACATTTATCGGTGGCCTGCTGACGCTCGCAATCCTCGTCTATCGGAAATCGCCGCTTGCCGCCGTTACAAGCCATAATCCGTTTTTACGCCATTTCGCCGACGAGACATCAGGCGTTCCCTATGGCATCGCGCTTGGCATTGGCGGCCTGCTCACCTTTCCGAATTCGCCCTTGATGGCGTGGGCACTTGCAAGGCTGGCGGTCTGATTCTCGCCGCCAACATTTCTCGTCAGACCATGCCTACCATTCTTCGATTTGGCGTTGAAGCAGGCAGCTTGGCAGCCTTTTTTGCGGCCCGGAGCGATGCCTCAAATTTATGTAAACGTTAAATTAATCACGATCGTAAGTATTAAATTAACCTTGTTTTGACGATTGCCGCTGCAAGGTCCGGCTTGGCTACGTGGTTTGCCAAGGCGAGGTTCGGACAGATGCCAGCATCCCGACTGATCATTCTAGGCGTGGCGGTGGCCGCGGCGGGTGGCGCAGGATATGTTGCAAAAAACATGGTGGCGGCTCCGCCGCCTCAAATCGTCGATTCCGGCCCCACGGCGCCGGCAATCGCGCTGCAGGACGTGCTTGTCCTGTCAGGCGACGTTCCGATGGGCAGCCCGCTCGAGAACAACATCAGCTGGCAGTCCTGGCCGGCCGACGGCGTCAACGCAAATTTCATCACCCGCGCCGCGGAGCCCGATGCGCTTGAGAAGCTGAAAGGCGGCGTCGCCCGTGTCGCGATGTATGCCGGCGAGCCGCTGCGGCGGTCCAAGCTGATCGGCGAGGGGCAGAGCTTCATGTCGTCGATCCTGCCCTCCGGCATGCGGGCCGTCGCCACAGCCGTATCGGCCGACACTTCGGCCGGCGGCTTCATTCTTCCCAATGATTTCGTCGATGTCATCATGACCCGCAGAGCCGATGCCCCGGGCGGCGGCAGCGGTTTTACGACCGAAACCATCCTCAAGAACATTCGCGTCCTGGCAATCGACCAGACCATCCAGGAGGACGAGGAAGGCAAGAGGACCAGGGTCGGCCAGACCGCGACACTGGAACTGACATCGCAGCAGGCGGAAATCATCACCGTCGCTCAGCAAATGGCGGATCGCCTGACATTGGCGCTGCGGTCGATCAGCGACACCCAGGAGAAGAATCTGGGCGAGGCCGATTATCTCGTTTCCGGCAATGGGCGGCGCGGAACAGTACGATTGATCAAGTCAGGCGAAGTTTCCGAAGTGGGGGCAAGGCAATGAGGCTAAACGCTAGACTGCCGGTCGCCCTGGCTGCGGCTATCGGCCTGTTCCTCCTTGGGACGAATGCGCAAGGCCCCGTCGAGGCGAATGCGGCAGGCAGGAAGGCCGAGGTGTCGGCTACGACCGCCACCCAGCGCGTCAAGCTCGGCCTCAACAAATCGGTGGTCATCGACCTGCCGAGCGATGCCTATGATATTCTCGTCGCCAACCCGGCGGTCGCCGATGCGGTGACCCGCACCGCCAGGCGCATCTATCTGTTCGGAAAGGCGGTGGGCGACACCAACATCTTCGTCTTCGGCCCCAATGGCGAACAGATCGTCAGCCTGGATCTGGCAGTCGAACGCGACGTCGCCGGACTGGAAGACTATATCAGGCGCTTCATCCCATCATCGACCATCACTGTCGAATTGCTGAACGACAACGTCGTCCTGACCGGAACCGTGGACACTCCCCTGGATGCCAAGCGCGCGGTCGATCTGGCCACCATCTTCGTGTCCGGCGGTGAAGCGACCACGGGACAATATTCGCAGACCGCCTCCGGCGGCTCGGCCGAAGCCGGTGTCGACATCGACAATCCGGATTCCGAGCGTCGTGTCAGCAAGATCGTCAACCTCTTGCAGATCATCGGTGACGACCAGGTGACGCTAAAGGTGACGGTCGCGGAAGTCAGCCGCTCGGTGATGAAGCAGCTTGGCGTCAACCTGATCGGAAACGGCGACAGCAATGGCATCAGCTGGAGCGCATTGACCAGCCCCGCATACGGACTGGGAAAACCCCTGTCGCAATTTTCGGGACTTTCAATCGGCACCTCGGCGCTTCAAGCGTACATCAACGCCATGGAGCAAAGCGGTGTCATGAAGACGCTGGCCGAACCGACACTGACCGCGGTCTCGGGCGAGAAAGCGACGTTCAAAGTCGGCGGTGAATTCAATCTAATCACAAGCCGAACGAACAACGTTTCAAGCGACAATCAAACGGGCCAGGTTACTTACACTAACGAAAAGCTCGAATATGGAATTGGCCTCGAATTCCAGCCTGTCGTGCTCTCGGCCGGCCGCATCAGCCTTAAAGTGAGGACGTCGGTTTCGGAGCCTACGATGGAAGGCGCCACAGTGCTCGAAGCGGCCGGTGATTTGCCCGGCACCACTTTGCTGTCGATCCGCAAGCGGCTGGCCGACACCACCGTTGAACTGCCTTCCGGAGGTTCGATGATGATCGCAGGCTTGGTTCGGGACGACATCCGGCAGGCGGTCGCCGGGCTGCCCGGGCTGACCAAGATCCCAGTGCTTGGCACGCTGTTCCGGAGCCGGGACTTCGTCCGCAACGAGACTGAGCTCGTCATCATCATCACGCCCTACCTGGTGAAGCCGGTGACGCGCAACGCTCTTGCCAAGCCGGACGACAATTTCAACGCCGCCAGCGATGGCGCCGGCATGTTCCTTGGCCGTGTCAATCGCGTCTACGGCACCATGCAGACCGACAAGCCCAACGGCCGTTACCACGGCGTTGTCGGCTTCATCTACAAGTAAGCGGGGAAGCGGACATGTCTCAGTCAGCGTTGAAGGCAAGGACGAACACCGCAGCGATGCGGTCCGGCCGTTCGCGTATCTACAGGCCAGCCATTCCGGTCCTGGCGGTTGCGGTCGCGGCATTGCTGGCGGGCTGCGCCGATCTCAAGCGGGACAGCATCACGGTCGGCGCTGTTCCGGACGATTATCGCACCACCCATCCGATCGTGATTGCTGAGAAGAACCTGAAGATCGACCTTCCGGTCGGCGCCGGCGATCGCGGCATGACCGGCTCTCAGCGCGACACCCTTCTGGGCTTCCTGGATGGCTACGACAAGAGCGCCGCTCCGACCCTGACGATTTCGATCCCGAGCGGTTCGGCCAACGAGATCGCCGCGACTGCGGCCGGTCGCGATTTCGCCAGACTTGCGATTGCCAGCGGCATCAGCCGGAACCGGATCGTCATGACCACCTACCAGTCGGTTTCGGCCGAAGCGTCCGCGCCGATCCGCGTCGCCTATGTCTCGGTGAAGGCGCAGACCGACAGATGCGGACGCTGGCCCGAAGACCTGCTGCAGACATCGGAAAACAAGCACTACGCCGATTTCGGCTGCTCGTATCAGAACAATCTTGCTGCCCAGATGGCTAATCCGGCCGATCTGATCGGGCCGCGCAAACAATCCGATATCGACGCGGAAAATCGCGGCGCAGTGATCGACGTCTACCGCCAGAGAGGCATTTCGGAAGAGTTCTTCGGCAATTCGGAAGTTGAGTATTGAGCTTGAGCCGCGCAGGTCACGGAAAGAAATGACGATGAGCAATCTTGCCTACGACACTCCTGTAGATGGCGGCGAAACCTCGCAGCAGGACATCGCCGCCATGCAGGCGTTGCGGCCGATTCCGCGCATTTCGATTCAGGCATTTTGCGAGACCGAGGGCGTTGCCAACCCGGTCGAGCGCGCCGGCGAGGATCGTCGCATGGCGAAGGCCCATCTGAAGGTCCATATGGGCGGCATCGCCACCGCCATCGAATTCTACCAATCGGCGCCGACACCGAACCTGATCCTGCTGGAATCGCGCAGCGAGCCGACGCAATTGCTCGAGCAGCTCACGCAGCTCTCGGAATATTGCGATCCGACCTCGAAGGTCGTGGTCATCGGCCACTACAATGACGTCGGGCTTTATCGCGAGCTCATCCGCTCCGGCATTTCCGAATATGTCATCGCGCCGGTGTCGATGGCCGATATCGTCAGCGTGATATCGACGATTTTCGTTGATCCGGAAGCCGAGCCGATCGGCCGCTCGATCGCCTTCATCGGCGCCAAGGGTGGCGTCGGCTCCTCGACCATTGCCCACAATGTGGCTTGGGCGATGTCGTCGCTGTTCAAGTCCGAAGTGGTTGTCGCCGATCTCGACCTCGCTTTCGGAACGGCCAACATCAATTTCGATCAGGACCCCGCGCAAGGCATTGCCGAAGCCGTTTTCTCACCGGAGCGCCTCGACGAGGTCTATCTTGATCGGCTGCTTGCCCAGTGCGCCCAGCATCTGTCGCTGCTTGCAGCGCCTTCAACGCTCGAGCGGGTCTATGATTTCGATCCCGACGCTTTCACGCAGCTTATCGACACGGCGCAGCGCAGCGTGCCGCTTCTGGTGCTCGATGTTCCGCACGTCTGGACGGGATGGACCAAGAACATACTGGTCAAGGCCGACGAGATCGTGATCACGGCGACGCCGGAGCTGGCCAATCTGCGCAACACCAAGAATCTGGTCGACATGTTCAAACGGCTTCGCCCGAACGATCCCCCGCCGAAGCTGATCATCAATCAGGCCGGCGTGCCAAAGCGTCCGGAGATTTCGTCATCCGACTTCGCCGATTCGCTCGGCCTGTCGCCGATGTCGGTCATTGCTTTCGAACCGCTGCTGTTCGGAAACGCCGCCAACAACGGGCGCATGCTCGGCGAAATGGATGCCAAGAACCCGGTTGTCGGCACGGTCAACGAGATTGCGCATGTGCTGACCGGGCGCAGCGAAATCAAGGCAAGAAAGAAAGCGGGCCTCGGCAATTTCCTTGGCAAGCTCTCGCGCAGCAAGAAGTGATGCTTCCGGAGCGGAATTGGTAATCGATCATGTTTGGTAAAAGAGGCAGCGACGACGGCAGCCGGTTCACCCCGGAATTCCGTCAGCCGGCACCTGCGCCTGCCGCGCCGGCGGCAAACCCTGCGGAAACGGCGGTTCTTGCCAAGCCCGCACCGCCGCCGTCGCTTGGCTCGTCTGCCGCGCCGCCGCCCGTGCGCCGTGCGGTCGAGGCGCCGCCATTGGCGCCGGAGCCGAAAAAGGTTCAGCGCCAAAAGAGCGAAACCTACTACGACACCAAGAGCCAGGTCTTTGCCGCGCTCATCGACACCATCGACCTGTCGCAGCTCGCCAAGCTCGATTCCGAAAGCGCACGCGAGGAAATCCGCGACATCGTCAACGACATCATCGCGATCAAGAATTTCGCGATGTCGATTGCCGAGCAGGAAGAACTGCTCGAGGACATCTGCAATGACGTGCTGGGTTACGGGCCGCTGGAGCCATTGCTCGCTCGCGACGACATCGCCGACATCATGGTCAACGGTTCCAAGAACGTCTACATCGAGGTCAACGGCAAGGTCGAGCAGACCGGCATTCGTTTCCGCGACAACCAGCAGCTCCTCAACATCTGTCAGCGCATCGTCAGCCAGGTTGGCCGCCGCGTCGATGAATCGAGCCCGATCTGCGACGCGCGTCTTCCCGATGGTTCCCGCGTCAACGTCATCGCGCCGCCGCTCGCCATCGACGGCACAGCGCTCACCATCCGCAAGTTCAAGAAGGACAAGCTGACGCTCGATCAGCTGGTCAAATTCGGCGCCATTTCGCCGCACGGCGCCGAGATTCTCAAGATTATCGGCCGCGTCCGCTGCAACATCGTCATTTCAGGCGGCACCGGCTCGGGCAAGACGACGCTGCTCAACTGCCTGACCAACTATATCGACCGCGAGGAGCGCGTCATCACCTGCGAGGACTCGGCCGAGCTGCAACTGCAGCAGCCGCATGTCGTGCGTCTGGAAACCCGCCCGCCCAACCTCGAGGGCGAGGGCGAGGTGACGATGCGCGACCTGGTCAAGAACTGCCTGCGCATGCGGCCCGAGCGCATCATCGTCGGCGAAGTGCGCGGACCTGAAGTGTTCGATCTTCTGCAGGCGATGAACACCGGCCATGACGGCTCGATGGGCACGATCCACTCGAACAGCCCGCGCGAATGCCTGAACCGTATCGAATCGATGATCGCTATGGGCGGCTACACGCTGCCGCAGAAAACCGTGCGTGAGATCGTGGTTGGTTCGGTGGACGTGATCATCCAGGCTGCACGCCTGCGCGACGGATCACGTCGCATCACCCACATCACCGAGGTGATTGGAATGGAGGGCGACGTCATCATCACGCAGGACATCGTCCTCTACAACATAAAGGGCGAAGACGCGAACGGCAGGCTGCTGGGTGAGCACGTGTCGACAGGTATCGGTCGACCGCACTTCTGGGAGCGCGCCCGCTATTATGGCGAGGAACAGCGCCTCGCCAATGCGCTCGAGGCGATGGAGAAACGCGCTGACTGATGTGCCTGGAAGCGTAGGGGCCGGAATCGATGTTCGGAATTGACGGCACCGTATTGGCATTCATCGTGCTCGCCGGCTTCAGCGCCGGCGCGGTCGCCTATGCTTTTCTGTTCAATCGGATCAGCACCGAGAAGCAAGTCGGCAGGCGGCTTGAAACGATCAAGAGCGCCGAGACGGATGGTGCCGTCGTCAAGGCCTCGCGCGATCGCATGGCGGAAGCGGCCAAGCGGCGAAAATCGGTCCAGGATTCGCTGAAGGATCTCGAACAGAAGCAAAAAACCAACCAGAGCATCGTCAAAAAGCCGCCACTGAAGGCTCAGATCCGTCAGGCGGGCATGAAGTTCTCACTTGAGCGCTTCTATCTCTACTCGGCGGTTTGTGGCGTCGCCCTGACGTTTCTTGCCTATTTCATCGGCGCGCCGTTGTTTGTCTTGCCGGGTGCGCTGCTGGTCGGTGCTCTCGGCCTGCCACGCTGGTTCGTCTCGTTTTGCCGCGCCCGCCGGGTCAAGGCGTTCCTCAACGAATTTCCGAACGCGCTCGACATCATCGTGCGTGCGGTCAAATCCGGTCTGCCGCTGAACGACGCCGTCCGCCTGATCGCCAACGAATCCCCTGAACCGGTCAAGACCGAGTTCCGCCGCATCGTCGATTCGCAGCAGATGGGCCTGTCGATCCCCGACGCCAGCATGCGCATGGCTGAGACAATGCCGTGCACGGAAGCGAGCTTCTTCGGCATCGTCATCCAGATCCAGTCGCAGGCCGGCGGCAATCTTTCCGAGGCACTGGGCAATCTTTCGCGCGTGCTTCGCGACCGCAAGAAAATGAAGGCCAAGGTCCAGGCGCTGTCCATGGAAGCGAAGGCGTCCGCCGTGATCATCGGCGCGTTGCCTTTCGTCGTCGCCTTTCTCGTATACCTGACAAGCCCGAACTACATCATGCCTCTGTTTACCACCAACGCCGGCAATCTGATCCTCGGCTGCTCGGCGGTCTGGATGGGGATCGGCATCCTGGTGATGCGCAAGATGATGAACTTCGAAGTTTAGGATTTCGAGCGCATGACTGAGAACGTCGTCAAAACCCTTACCGATCCGGCATTTCTGATTGCCTTGCTGGTTGGCATCGCGGTGTTTGCGACCGTCTTTACGCTGCTGCCTGCCTTTGGCGGAAACCAGCTCAAGGCGCGCATGAAATCCGTGGCGCTGGAGCGCGACGAATTGCGCGCCAAGCAGCGTGCGCGGCTTGCGATCGAGGCCGATCGCCGCCGCAAGGGCCTGCGCGAGGAACAGTCGATCGGCATGCGCAACATTGTCGACCGGCTGGACCTGAGGCGCGCCCTGGCCGATGAAGGCACCTTGCAGAAACTCAAGGTGGCGGGCTTTCGCGGGCAGAATCCGCTGACGCGGTTTCTTTTCTTCCGTCTGGTCCTGCCCTTTGTCGGCTTTGCGCTGGCCGCGATGTATCTGTTCGTGCTCGGGGGGTTGCCGGAGCAGCCGCCTCTCATCAAATTGTTCGTCTGTATCGTCGTCGCCTATGCGGGTTTTTACGCGCCGGTGCTCTATGTCAACAACCGCGCCACCAAACGCAAGCAGTCGATCCAGATGGCGTGGCCGGACGCACTCGATCTGATGCTGATCTGCGTCGAATCCGGCATGTCCGTGGAGGCGGCGTTTCGTAAGGTCGCGGACGAGATCGGCGCGCAATCGGTGGCACTTGCCGAAGAGTTCATCCTGACCAATGCCGAGCTTTCCTACTTGCAGGAACGCAAGCAGGCTTACGAAAACCTTGCAAGCCGCACCGGCCTGGAGTCGGTCAAGTCGGTGTCACAGGCGCTGGTGCAGGCCGAGCGCTACGGCACGCCGGTGGCGCATGCGCTGCGCGTGCTTGCCGGCGAAAGCCGCGACATGCGCATGAACGCCGCCGAGAAGAAAGCCGCGGCTTTGCCGCCGAAGCTCACCGTGCCGATGATACTGTTCTTCCTGCCGGTGCTGTTTGCCATCATTCTAGGCCCCGCCGGCATCCAGGTGAGCCAGCGCGGCATCTTCGGCGACCAGCCGACGTCGAGCAGCCAATAGCCTCGCCAGGCGACAACACATGCGAAAGCCGCGGTGCTGATGCAACGCGGCTTTGTATTTCAAGCATGTCGATGAGCTGAGGGAACTGGCAGGTTTGAGCAAAGCCAGCGTGGTCAATTGGTGGCAGGCTTTGCCTTGTCTTGGTCCTTGAGCTGGCTCCAGGCGTTCTGCTGGGCGAGCATCTGGCGAAGGTAAGTCACGTTCGCCTGCGCCTGTTCGGCCGAAAGCTCCTGGGAGGCGATCTTCTCGGCTTCGTCGAAGCGGCCCTGCAGGCCGACGACCAACGCCAGGTTCTGGCGGACGCGGCTGTCGGCGTTCGGCTGCTGGGCGGCCGAGCGCATATAGGTTTCGGCAGTACGCAGATCACCTTCCAGCACATAGGACATGCCGAGATTTGAAAGGATTGAAGGTTCGTTCGGCTTGAGGTCAAGCGCCTTGCGGTAATTCTGGCGCGCCTCATCTCTCTGGCCAAGCTGGTCGAGAATCGCGGCTTCCGCCGATACCAGCTTCCAGTCGGGATATTCCGGTGTCTGCGCGCGGCGCACCGCGTCGAGCGCCGGCTCGAACTGCCCGTTGGCGGCCAGTGCCTTGCCATAGGCGGCGAGCACGTCGCGGTCCTTCGGCAGGGCGATCGCCAGTTTGCGCATCACCGCGAGCGATTGGTCGACGTCGCCATCCATTTGCAGCGCCGCGGCATAATTCGTCGCGATCCGCTTGTCGTTGGGGTTCTTGGCGTAGGACTGACCGAGCGCGATCGTCGCCTTGTGCAACTCGCCGGCCGACATGGTTTCCAGTGGCTTTCCGCTGGTGCGTCCGATCGAGCCGGTCGTCAGCTTGCTGGTCCCGCAGCCTGCAACGCTTGCAGCGAGCGCTATTATGAACGCCGTGGTTATCAGCCGCTTCCCCGTGGCGTTCGTCATGCGGTTGGTCGGCATCTGCACCAGGGCCTCCATTCGTAAACGTGGCCGTTCCGTGGCCATCTTCCCTCCCGCAGAAATATTCTGTTAACCCTAACGGACAGTTAAAAAGCGCCGACTCGGAAGCCGGAGACCATCGAATGCCAGTCGAACTCATCGGGAGAAAACTGAAGACCGCGCTGCCGGTTCACCTGGTGGCGAAGGATAGGCTGGATGCAGCGGATTTTGCCTCGTCCACGCTCGCCTGGGCCAAGGCCAACGGCTTTTCCGGTGAGGCCGGCAGGACGCTGCTCATACCCGGCGAAAACGGCGCGCTTGCCGGAGCACTGTTCGGCACGGGCGATGGCGAAGGCGCGCTTGCCATCGGCGGGCTGGCGAGAGCCTTGCCCGAAGGCGACTGGCATTTCGCCTCGGCACCCGCCGAACCGGAACTGGCGTCCATCGCACTGGCGCTCGGCGGCTATGTCTTCACCCGCTACGGCAAAAAGCCCGGCAAGGCGCTGCGTTTTTCGCTGCCGTCCGGCGCCGACGCGGCGCGTGTTCGCCGCATCGCCGATGGCGTCTTCCTGACACGCGATCTGGTCAACACGCCGACCAGCGACATGGGACCGGACGAGCTGGAGAAGGCGGTTCGGACGCTGGCCGGGAGGCACAAGGCCGAAATGTCGGTGACCAAGGGCGACGAGCTGCTCAAGAAGAATTTCCCGATGATCCATGCGGTCGGCCGCGCATCGGTCGGCGCGCCGCGTCTGATTGACATGATTTGGGGGCCGAAGAACGCCCCGAAGGTGACGCTGGTCGGCAAGGGCGTCTGCTTCGACACCGGTGGTCTCGACATCAAGCCGTCCTCGGGCATGCTCTTGATGAAGAAGGATATGGGTGGCGCCGCCAACGTCCTGGGGCTCGCCTCAATGATCATGGCCGCCGGGCTGAAGATCCGGCTGCGTGTGCTGATCCCCGCCGTCGAGAATTCGATTGCCGGCAACGCCTTCCGGCCTGGCGACGTGCTGGTGAGCCGCAAGGGCACCACCGTCGAGATCGGCAACACCGATGCCGAGGGACGGCTGGTGCTGGCGGATGCGTTGGCGCTGGCCGACGACGACGAGCCGCAACTGCTGATCGACATGGCGACCTTGACGGGGGCTGCTCGCGTCGCGCTCGGCCCCGACCTGCCGCCTTTCTACACCGGCGATGAAGCGCTGGCGTCCGAACTGGCGACTGCGTCCGCCGCGGTCGAGGATCCGCTATGGCGCATGCCGTTGTGGAAGCCCTATGACGCAAAGCTGTCGTCGAAGATCGCCGACATCAACAACGTCACGTCAGACGGATTCGCCGGCTCGATCACCGCAGCGCTGTTCCTCAAGCGCTTCGTCGAGAAGACCGCCGCCTGGGCGCATTTCGACATCTTCGCCTGGAACCCATCCGATCGTCCGTATGGTCTCGCCGGCGGCGAGGCGCAAGGCATCCGAGCGCTGGAAAGGGTTATCTCGAAACGCCACGCCTGACGGTTCCGGTCCTACAGGAAGGTCTCAAGACTGAAACGGAACCGAAACAATTTGCCGTCATTCTGGTCGGATGTCGATTTCCATGCGCCCGAGCCAGGCCTTGCGACTGTGGCAGCAGGTGATGCTGTCCCAGGTGCGCGACGATATGCCCGACCTTACCATGCGCCAGACGGCAATCCTGTTTACGATCTATCTCGACCCGCCGCCGCACACGGTGCGCGGGCTCGCCGCCCGGCTAAATGTTACCAAGCCGGTGATCACCCGCGCGCTCGACACGATGGGCGCACTGAAGCTGGTTTCGCGCCATCGCGACGAACTCGACAAGCGCAACGTGTTGGTCAAGCGCACCGTCGAAGGTGCTCTCTTTGTCGAGCGCTTCGGCGATGTTATCATCGCCAAGGCCCAGGAATTGCCCATTTGACCGAACTGTCCTTC
Source organism: Mesorhizobium wenxiniae (assembly GCF_002284535.1). Taxonomy (GTDB): domain Bacteria; phylum Pseudomonadota; class Alphaproteobacteria; order Rhizobiales; family Rhizobiaceae; genus Mesorhizobium; species Mesorhizobium wenxiniae. The sequence continues at coordinate 52,771 of NZ_NPKH01000001.1, forward strand.
TGAACGAGTTGCCGATTTGACCGCCAGGGATGCCCGCCTTCACGCCTTCCGTTCCGATCTCGCCGATGCCAGGCTGAAAGGCGAGGTCGCCGCCGATCGCTTCGTCGCCGGGCGGCCAGCCCGGATTTCAGCGGCAGTGGCCGATATCCGCAACGAGCCGCGGCCGGATGCCGGCGTCAACACCCAGCTTCTGTTCGGCGACGACGTCCTCGTCTTCGAGGATGCGGAAGGCTGGGCCTGGATCCAGGCCGAGCGCGACGGCTATGTCGGCTATGTCGCCGACACTGTGCTGGGCGCGCGGAGCCAAGCGCCCACCCATGTCGTCTCGGTGCCGCGCACCTTCCTTTATCCCGGACCGGATTTGCGGTTTCCGCCGAGCGGGCAACTCTCGATGGGATCGGCGGTAACGGTGACGGGCGCGGCTGAAACACGCGGCACGCATTATGCGCTGCTGCCGTCAGGCGAGGCGGTCATATCAGGCCATATCAGGCCTGTCGCCGAGGCTGCCCCCGACTATGTCGCGGTTGCCGAGATGTTTCTCGGCACACCCTATCTGTGGGGCGGCGCCTCCGGCTTCGGCATCGATTGCTCCGGCCTCGTGCAACTGGCGATGCACATGGCCGGCAGGCAAGTGCTGCGCGATTCCGACATGCAGGCGACGACCATCGGTGAGACGCTCGAACCGGGTCCGGACTTTGCCGGACTGCAGCGCGGCGATCTGGTATTCTGGAAAGGCCACGTTGCGATCATGATTGACCCAGAGACCATGATCCACGCCAATGGCCACACCATGCTGGTCTCGCGTGAAGGGTTCAAGGAAGCCGTCGCCCGCATCGGCTATCTCTATGGCGGCCCGACGGGGTTTCGGCGGCCGTAGGGACAAACCTTCCCTTCTCCCGCTTGTGGGAGAAGGTGTCGCCGAAGGCGACGGATGAGGGGACGCAGCGCCAACGCATCATTCTTCCAGCACCCTCATCCCGGTCTCGCCGCTTTGCGGCAATCCACCTTCTCCCACAAGGGAAGGAAAAGAGCGCTCGATCACCTTTTGTTCCCATTCTTCTTGGCGATTGCGCGCCGCCGCGCTACCTCTGGCGCGTGACAGAGCAGCCGCGCCTCGCCGAACAGAATGCCGCCGTGCACTTGCCCCAGCCATTCCTCAAATGGTTCGCGCAAAAGGGCTGGTCGCCGCGCGCCCATCAGATCGACTTGCTGGCGACCGCCCAAGCCGGGCAGTCGGTGCTGCTGATCGCACCGACCGGCGCCGGCAAGACGCTGGCCGGGTTTCTGCCTTCACTAACCGAGCTGGCCAAGCGGCCAAAGAAAAAGCCGGGGCAGGCGCGTCGCGGCATCCACACGCTCTACATCTCGCCGCTGAAGGCCCTGGCCGTCGACATCGGGCGCAATCTCGGCAAGCCGGTCGAAGAGATCGGGCTGCCTGTCACCATCGAGACGCGCACCGGCGACACGCCCGCGCATAAGCGTCAGCGGCAGAAGCTGGCGCCGCCCGACATTCTCCTGACCACGCCCGAGCAACTGGCGCTGCTGATTGCCGCGCCCGACGCCAGGCGCTTCTTCGAGGATCTGCACTACGTCGTCCTCGACGAACTGCATTCTTTGGTGACGTCGAAGCGCGGGCATCTCCTGTCGCTCGGGCTGGCCCGGCTGCGATCCTTTGTTCCCGGCTTGCAGACGATCGGCCTGTCGGCGACGGTCGCCGAGCCGGACGAACTGCGGCGCTGGCTGGTCAGCCAGAATCCACCGGGCGGCCTTGCCGAACTTATTGTCGTCACCGGCGGCGCCAAGCCGGAGATCTCCATTCTCGATTCGGAGGAGCGCGTGCCGTGGGCTGGACATTCGGCCCGCTACGCGACACCGGAGATCTACAGCGAGATCAAGCGACACAAGACGACCCTGCTGTTCGTCAACACACGCAGTCAGGCCGAGCTGCTGTTCCAGGAATTGTGGCGGGTCAATGAGGACACGTTGCCGATCGCGTTGCATCACGGCTCGCTCGATGTCGCCCAGCGCCGGCGCGTCGAGAAAGCGATGGGCGAGAATGCCTTGCGCGCAATCGTCGCCACTTCGACGCTCGACCTCGGTATAGACTGGGGTGACGTCGACCTGGTCGTGCATGTCGGCGCGCCGAAGGGGGCAAGCAGGCTGGCGCAGCGTATCGGCCGCGCCAACCACCGTATGGACGAGCCGTCCAAGGCGATCCTGATCCCGGCCAACCGCTTCGAGGTGCTGGAATGCCGGGCGGCGCTCGACGCCAATTATCTCGGCGCCCAGGATACGCCGCCGCTGGTCAATGGCGGGCTCGACGTGCTGGCGCAGCATGTTCTGGGTTGCGCCTGCGGCGCGCCATTCCTTGCCGATACCTTGTTCGAGGAGGTGCGAACGGCTGCACCCTATGCCAGCCTCGATCGGCCGACATTCGATCGCGTCATCGATTTCGTCGCCACCGGCGGCTATGCGCTGAAGAACTATGAGCGCTACGCCCGTATCCGCCTGAACAAGAACGGGCTGTGGCGCGTGTCCAATCCTCGCATTGCCCAGCAATACCGGCTGAATGTCGGCACCATCATCGAAGTTCCGGCACTCAACGTGCGCTATGTCCAGGCCGGCAGCAGAGGCTCTGCCTCGCGCGGCGGCCGGGTTCTCGGCAAGATCGAGGAGGCTTTCCTTGAAACGCTGACGCATGGCGATACCTTCATGTTTGCCGGCAAGGTGCTGCGCTTCGAAGGCATCCGCGAGAACGAGTGCTTCGTGTCCAATGCGCCCGGCAGCGATGCCAAGGTGCCCTATTATGGCGGCGGCAAATTTCCGCTTTCGACCTACCTCGCCGAACAGGTCCGCATCATGCTGGACGACCCGCAGCGATGGAAAAAGCTGCCGGAACAGGTCGCCGACTGGCTACGCTTCCAGGCCGACAAATCGGTGCTGCCGAAACGCGACGACCTGCTGATCGAGACCTTTCCGCGCGGCAACCGGCACTATCTGGTGGCCTATGCGTTCGAGGGCAGGCTGGCGCACCAGACGCTCGGCATGCTGCTCACACGCCGGCTCGACAGGGCGGGAGCCAGGCCGCTCGGCTTCGTCGCCACCGACTACGCACTTGCCATATGGTCGCTTGCTGATATGGGCAGGATGTTCGGGGCGAAGAAACCTTCGCTCGGCGAACTTTTCGACCAGGACATGCTGGGCGATGACCTCGAAGCCTGGCTCGCCGGCAGCTGGCTCTTGAAGCGCACCTTCCGCAATTGCGCGCTGATCTCGGGGCTGATCGAAAAACGTCATCCGGGCCAGGAGAAGAGCGGCCGTCAGGTCACCGTGTCGACCGATCTCATCTACGACGTTCTGCGCAGCCATGAGCCCGACCATATCCTGTTGCAGGCGACGCGTGCCGATGCGGCCACCGGTCTGCTGGATGTCAGCAGACTTGCCGAGATGCTCTCGCGTATCCAGGGACGAATCGTGCATAAGAACCTTGAGCAGATCTCGCCGCTCGCCGTGCCGATCATGCTCGAGATCGGCAAGATGCCGGTGCATGGCGAGGCCGATGATACGCTGCTGATGGATGCGGCAACGCTGGTCGAGGAGGCCATGGGGACGAAATGACATTTGCGCTCGCCATGACTGCGCCCCTCGCGGATGCCGATCGTATCGGCATCGCCGGCGAGCGCGCAATCTGCGATCGGCGCGGCGGGCTTTATTTTCCCGAGCTTCGGCTTCTGGCCGTGTCCGACTTGCATCTGGAAAAGGGATCGTCGCTGGCACGGCGCGGTACGTTGATCCCGCCTTACGATACCGGCGCGACATTGCTCCGATTGCAGGCGGTGATTGCCGATTATCAGCCGGCGATCGTCGTCAGCCTCGGCGACAGCTTTCATGACGGCGGCGGCGCCGCGCGCATGCACTCCAGCTTTCGCGAGCGGCTGGAAGGACTGATGGCCGGCCGCGACTGGTTCTGGGTCGCCGGCAACCATGACCCGGACGCGCCGGCCGACCTGCCCGGCGAGACGGTGCGCGAGCTGGCCATAGGCTCTCTCGTATTCCGGCATGAACCTTCGGCATTGAGAGTGGAAGGCGAGGTCGCCGGCCATCTGCACCCTTGCGCCCGCATCGTGCAGCAAGGCCGCTCGGTGCGGCGCCGCTGCTTTGCCGGCGATGGCGGCCGCATGATCATGCCGGCCTTCGGCGCCTATACCGGCTCGCTCAATGTGCTCGATCGCGCCTATGCCGGGCTGTTCCGCCGCGAAACGCTGATGGCCTATATGGTCGGCGCTGAGCGCATCTTCGCCATTTCCCACGCGATGCTCAGGCCGGGCTGAGGTGCTCTACCTGCCATAGTAGAGGGTGACTGTGTGCTTGGCTTCGGCGAAGAACAGCCAGCGCTCGACCAGCATGCCGGCGAACTGGACGATTGCGGCGAGTGTCGACAGCACCGCCGCATAGGGCCATGGCAAGGCGAACACGGCAACCAGCAGCAAGACGGGCAGAGCGAAGGCCAGCACTTGCGTGATCTGGCGCAGCCGCGCCTTGTGCTTGCGTGCGATGCGAAAGCCCATCTCCTTGAGCAGGTAGTTTTCCTCGGTGTGCGGCCATTCCAGCGACCGCACAGTACCGCCGGCAAGCCCGGTCGCGGTGTTGGCGGTTGTCGCAATTTCCAGTCTGTCATTGTATCGCCAGGTTGCCAGCTTCCAGCCCCAGCCGAGCAAGGTCAGCAGCATGCAACCAGCCAGAAGAATAGTCGAACCGATGGCGAAACCCTGCAGCAGCGCGTTGAGAAGCACGCCGCCGCTCATCGCCGAAAAAATGAGATAACCGGGCAAGGTATAGCGGCTGTGCCACTGGGCGATCGGCTTCAGCGATCGATAGATCATGCCGGTGGTGCAGACGGTGATGACCGCGCCGACCGCAGCCAGCAGCCCGGCTACGGCCACCCAGCCGTCCGTGCGGCCAAGGACCACCCAGCCTGTGGCGAACAGCCCCGCCGGCACGAAGGTCGCGACCGACGCAACGCCTTCGCGCGACAGCCAGGAGCTGCGCCATTGCGAGAATGCCCTCCAGGCACGATCTGGCCGGCCGAGGTGGCCGGCCGACGACAACAGGCCGGCCGAGATCAGTCCAAGCGCCAGCCCCATGCCGACGAGGCCGAGCCAGAAGTCAGGCGGGACGAACCCCGGTCCGGCCAGCACCCCGAGCAGCGCGAGCAGGCCGTAACCGGTCCCCGTAGCGGTGGTGAAAAAGACGACCGAGAAAGCTGGATGCATGGATGTGCGGATCAGTTCGAAAGCATGCGGTCGACCCAGCCGAGGAAACCGCCCTCGGCCCGCACCGCTTCGAGCGCCGGCGCCAGCACCGATGCGGCGCGTGTGGTATGGGCGCGCGGCGGCAAATATTTGTTGGTCGGGTGATAGCCGAGTTCAGGCATCAGGTCGACGCCGCCGCGCTCGGCCACCAGCTGCGACACGGCAGATGCCGGGTCGCCGAGATCGCCGAAATGCCGCGCGCTGGTCGGGCAGGCGGCGACGCAGGCCGGCACGCGGTCTTCTTCCGCCAGATTGTCGTTGTAGATGCGGTCGATGCACAGCGTGCATTTCTTCATCACGCCAACATCGGTGTCGAATTCTCGCGCGCCATAGGGGCAGGCCCAACTGCATAATTTGCAGCCGATGCACTTGTCCTCGTCGACCAGCACGATGCCGTCCGAGGTCCGTTTGTAGGAGGCGCCGGTCGGGCAGACGGTGACACAGGCCGGTGTCTCGCAATGCAGGCAGGAGCGTGGGAAATTGACCGTGCGCCCACCCATCTCCGTTATGTGCTCATAGCTGTGCACGCGGTTGAACCAGACCCCGTCGACATCGCCGCCATAGGGATCGATGTCGGTCAGCGGCGCCATGTGACCGCCGGTGTTCCATTCCTTGCAGGCGGTGACGCAGGCCTGGCAACCGACGCAGGTGTCGAGATCGATGACCAGGCCGAGCTTCTTGTCGGTATGGGCGGGAAGGCAGGTCATGGTCCGGCAGCCTCTCTTTCCCGGCGGAACTCGGTCCCGAAACTGAGCTTGTCAGGCGAGGGTTCGAAACGCGGCGGCTGCCGGAAGCGCTCGAACTGCGGCTCGGTGAAGCCTGCTTCTTCAGCAGCGCATTTGACGATGCGGACGCGCAGGTCGAACCATGCCGCCTGGCCGGTCACCGGATCGGAATTCGAATAGCGCTTGCCGTTCGCATCGGCGGAGGTCTGGTCTCCGATGATATGGTTGAGCAGGAAGCCGCGATTCGATTCGGCGGCGTCGTCCTTCAGCCCCCAGCTGCCGCGCCGTTTGCCGATCGCGTTCCAGGTCCACACCGTATCCGGGTTGACGCCGTCGACCAGCTTGATCTGCCCCTTGACCCTGCCGTTGATGCTCTCGATCCACACCCAGTCCTCATCGGCAAGGCCGATGCCGGCCGCGGTCCGGTTGTGCACGAACAGCCGGTTCTGGCTGGTGATCTGCCGCAGCCACGCGTTCTGCGAACCCCAGGAGTGGTACATATGCATCGGCCGCTGCGTCAGCGCGTGCAGCGGGTATTTCTCGAGGTCGACAGCGGCCTCCTCGAAGGGCGCATACCAGAACGGCAGCGGATCCATATAGGTCTCGATGCGGCTGCGCTCTGCCTCCGGCGGCCGCACCCTCCCATGGCCGCGCGCGGCGAGGCGAAAGCGCTGCATCGGCTCGGAATAGAGCTGGAAGACGATCGGCTCGGCCTTCGGGATAAAGCCCATATTCTCGGCGAAATCGAGATAGGAGCGGTTGGCCATCTTGTAGTAGCGCTGGTCGTCCGCAAAATCATGGTGCCAGAAGCCGCCATTGTCGATGTAGCGCTGAAGCTGGTCGGGATTGGCCTCGCCCTTACCGATCGAGGCGCCGTCCTTGCCGCGCCAGCCGGCGAGCGGGCCGATGCCCGGCGAGCGCTCATGATTGACGATGTAATCGGCATAGTCGCGGTATTTGGCCGAGCCGTCATCATCGACGAAGCCGGGCAGGCCGAGCTGCACGCCGAGCTCGATCAGCACCGACTGGAACGGCCTGACGTCGCGGTCCGGCTCGACGACGGGATGGCGGATGGCGTCGCCCGGGCCGTCGGCATGGCTGATCGGCCGGTCGAGCAGGCTGATGCAGTCATGCCTTTCGAGATAGGTGGTGTCGGGAAGCACGAGATCGGCGAACGGCACGGTCTCGGAATAATAGGCGTCGGAATAGATGATGAAGGGGATCTTGTAGTTTCCGGCCTCGTCGCTGTCGGTCAGCATGGCGATGGTCTCGACGGTGTTCATCGACGAGTTCCAGGCCATGTTGGACATGTACATCATCAGCGTATCGATCTTGTAGGGATCGCCGGCCCAGGCGTTGCGGATGACGGTGTGCATGAGTCCATGCGCGGCGAGCGGCGAGTCCCAGGAATAAGCCTTGTCGATACGGATGGGCGCGCCGTGATCATCGACCAGCAGATCGTCCGGCCCGCAGACGAAGCCGAGCGGCATGCCCTCCAGCGGCGTCATCGGCCTGACGTCCTTGCCCGCCGGCTTCAGCTCCGGCGGCGCCGAGCGGGGATAGGGCGGCTTGAAGCGAAAGCCGCCCGGCACGTCCACTGTGCCGAGAAGCACCTGAAGCAGATGAATGGCGCGGCAAGAGTGAAAGCCGTTCGAATGGGCCGAGATGCCGCGCATCGCGTGCATCGACACTGGCCGGCCCTGGATCGTCTCGTGCCGGCGACCGGCCCAGTCCGTCCACGCCACCGGCAGTTCGATCGCCTGGTCGAAGGCGACATGCGCCAGTTCGGCGGCGATCCGGCGGATGGTGTCGGCGGGAACGCCGCAGCGTTCGGCAACCGCATCGGGAGAATAGCTCTCCTGCAGATAGCGGTCGGCGATGAGCTGGAAGACCGGCACGCAGCGGTGGCCGTCGACCTGGAAGTTGCCGGTCAGCGCCGGTTTTGCATCAGTGTCGGTGGCGCTGATGGGCACTTTCGCCGCCCTGTCCCACGCCAGCGGATTGCCGTCACTGTCGCGCGCGAACAGCCCGTCATCGGCCGCACCCGACTCCTGGATGACGAGGACATGGGCGTTGGTGTAACGCAGCAAATAATCGAGGTCGACGCGGCCGGCCTTCAGCAATTCGTGGACGAGGGCAAACACGAACAGGCCGTCGGTGCCGGGCCGGATGCCGATCCAGTCATCGGCGATCGCGTTGTAGCCGGTGCGGCACGGATTGATCGAGACCACCTTGGCGCCGCGCGCCTTGAGCTTGCCGAGACCGATCTTGATCGGATTGGAATCATGGTCTTCGGCCACGCCGAACAGCATTAAATATCTGGTGTTGTCCCAGTCGGGTTCGCCGAACTCCCAGAATGAGCCGCCGATGGTATAGAGCCCGCCGGCCGCCATATTCACCGAGCAGAAGCCGCCATGGGCGGCGAAATTCGGCGTGCCGAACTGGCTCGCCCACCAGCCGGTCAAGGATTGCGACTGATCGCGCCCGGTGAAGAAGGCGAGTTTCTTCGGATCGGTCTGGCGTATCCTCGAAAGCCGTTCCGTCGCGATGGAAAATGCTTCCTCCCACTCGATCTCACGGAATTCTCCCGAGCCGCGCGGACCTGTGCGCAGCAATGGCTTCTTCAACCGGGCCGGACTGTAGTGCTGCATGATGCCGGCGCTGCCCTTGCCGCACAGCACGCCGCGATTGAGCGGATGGTCCTTGTTGCCGTTGATGTAGCGGACCTTGCCGTCCTTGATGTGGACGTCGATGCCGCAGCGGCAGGCGCACATGTAGCAGGTGGTCTTGGCGATGCTGTCGGAGACATCGGGCGAAGTATCGACGCCATCGCCCTCGTCGGGCGCGCGTGTGTCGGCAAGGGGCCGTTGGGACGGTGCGGAATTGGCGCCGCGCAGCGTTCGGTGGTTCATGATCCGGTGCTTTTGTAAGCCGTGAATTTGGCTCTCGTCTTCGGCCCGGGGCCGCGCATGTAGTGCTCTTCCGGATGATAGCGATCGCCGGCAAGCCGGCGCCGTAGGCTGCGGGTCCAATGGGCAAACAGGGATTTTAACCGCCCGATCACATTCTACCCTTTGCGGCCTGCCGCGATATTTTTCCAATTTCTTTCAGAAACTTAGAACAAAGCAATCGATCCGTCTAACAAGTTGCTCTTGTAACTTCAATCGAATTTGTATCTTAATTCTCTCATGACCCTAGACCAATTGCGGATCTTCGTTGCTGTCGCCGAGCGAGGGCATATGACCAAAGCGGCCGAGCTGCTGGGCATTTCCCAGTCGGCGGCGTCGGCCGCCATCCGCTCGCTCGAACAGCAGCACGGCGTCCGGCTGTTCAACCGGGTCGGCCGCAACATCGAGCTCGCGCAGACCGGGCACCGGTTCCTGCCTGAGGCCAAAGCCGTGCTCGAACGGGCGGCTGCCGCTCACAATGTGCTGGAGCACGTTTCCCAGACGATCACCGGCAGCCTTTCGATCGCCGCCAGCCAAACTATTGCCAGCTACTGGCTGCCGCGCCGCCTGGCCTCCTTCCACGAGGCCTATCCCGCCGTCAGGCTGAGCGTGACCATCGGCAACACCAGGCAGGTCGAGACCAATGTCCTGGACGGTACGGCGGATTTTGGCTTGGTCGAGGGGCGCACTGAATCCGACATATTGCGGCGCGCCAAGGTCGATGTGGATCGACTGATGCTGGTCGTGGCGCATTCGCATCCCGAGATCGTTGAAGTCTCGCGCGGGCATCCGGATATCAGGGAGTTCCGCTGGATCATCAGGGAAGGCGGATCAGGCACGCGCGAGGTGCTGGAAGATCTTGCCCGCCGCGAAGGGATCTCGTTCGCGGACCTGCGGGTATTCCTGGTACTGCCGAGCAACGAGGCGGTTCGTCAGGCGGTCGAGGCCGGCGCCGGCGCCACCATCATTTCGAGGCTCGTCGTCGAACGAGCCGTTGCCGAAGGCAGCTTGCGGTCCGTGCCAATCGAACTGCCGAATCGCGATTTCGCAATGATCACGCATCGTGACCGACAGGCAAGCCTGGCCCAGATGGCACTCAAGGTGCATCTGAGCGCGAGGGCCGACGAAACCGTCCGGGAATAAGCCGGGTCAGCCGAATTTCCGCTGCGCGTCGAGCGCCAGCCCAAGCCCGACCGAGCCGAACATGTCACCTTGGATGACGGACGCCTGCGGCAACAAGGCTAATATCTGCTGCCTTGCCAGCGGGATGGCGGTTGATCCGCCGGTCAGGAACACCGCGGTGATGTCGGATGGTTTCACCTGCGAGTCCCGGATGGTCTCACCAACCGTCGCGGCCACTCGTTCGATCTCCCTAACGATTGTGGCTTCGAGGCCGTCGCGCGAAATTTCTGCCGCGAACTTCGCACCGGGCAGCGCGACTACGACATCACCAGAAAGTTGCTCCGTCAGCGCGATCTTGGCCTTTTCAACTAAAGCAGCCAGCGCGTGCCCGTAACGATGCTCGACGATATGGATGAAACGGTCGACCAGGTCGGCGCGTTCCGCCTCGTAGCGGACCTGGCGCAGATGCGTCATCGCCCTCGAGGTGTAGACCAGATTGATGCGCTGCCATGTCGCCAGGTCGATGAAGTAGCTGGCCGGCAAGTTGCGCTTGCCGTCCTTGGTCGGCGAGAGGTAGCCGAGCTGCGGCATTACATGGGCGATGCTCAACAGCCGGTCGAAGTCGGTGCCGCCGATGTGGATGCCTCGGCTCGCCAGAATGTCGTCTTTGCGATCGAGGGAGCGGGCGCGCTGCGGCGACACCCGCACGATCGAGAAGTCGGATGTGCCGCCACCCATGTCGACGATCAGCGCCAGTTCTTCCCGCGTGACCTTCTGCTCGTAATCGAGCGCCGCCGCGATCGGCTCGAACTGAAAGGCGATATGCTTGAAGCCCTGGGCGCGTGCCGCGTTCTCGAGTTCACCTTCAGCCTTGGCATCGGCCTCGGCATCATCGTCGACGAACTGCACGGGACGACCGAGCACCACGCTCTCGACCGTATGGCCGGCATTGTCCTCCAGCTTTTTCCTGAGATGGCCGACGAACAGACCGATGATCTCGGTAAAGGCGATCGATCGGCCCTTGATCCGCGTCTTTTCATGGACAAGTGAACTGCCGAGCACGCTCTTCAGCGAGCGCATCAGGCGACCTTCGATGCTGTCGGTATAGTTGGCGATGGCGCGGCGCCCGAAATAGTTGCGGTTGTCCTCGAAGTTGAAGAATACGGCGCTCGGCAGCGTCACTTCGCCGTCTTCCAGCGCCACCAGCCGCGGCTGCCCGTTCCTGACCACGCCCACGGTGGAATTCGAAGTGCCGAAGTCGATACCGCCGAATGCTGGTCGCATCGTAAGTCCTGTATTCTGATGTGGGAGCGACAGCTCGTGTCCAGTCGGGCCGGGGTCGCGGTCTAACCCATGAACCCCAAAAGGGGAACCACCTTTCGGAAGAGGCCTAGTCCTTTCGGAAGACCAGTCTTCCGAGCCAGCCTGTCAGCATGGCTAGCGACACGGCGAAGACGCCGTAGAGGAAGGAATAATCGTGGGCGACGCGGAAGATCGACTGTTCGAAACCGGACTTGCGGATTTCGAGCTGGGCGGAGCTTTCCTTGATGAACAGGCCGCTCTTGAACAGAAACGCACGAGCCTTGTGGGTGCCGACTGGAACGTTGGGGGCGAGCCTGACGGTGGCGCGAAACAGGTTCTGCGACAGGAACTGCACGCCGCCAACGTTCTCGCTGTAGAGGCCGGTCGCCGTTTTGCGCTCGCGCAGCGCCGCGGTGAATTCCTGGATTGTCGCTGGACTGTCGCCATCGTCGGCCGGCTGCATGTAGATGTTGGCGGCGCCGAGTGACAGTTGCTTGTAGCTGTTGGGGTCGGTGACGTCCTGTAGCGGGCGCGTCGTCGCCACCGAATAGGACACCGGCACATTCTCGAAGGTCTCGGACTCCAGATTGATCCAGATGCCGAGCACCCGGTCCTTCCGGCGCACGACGACCGGCCGGGCCGGACCCTCAAGCACGACGATGATGTCGTAGCGCCCCTGGCGCGCGACAAGCGGGTCGGCATTTTCCAATGAGCCGAAGATGGTGAGATCGGCGCCGGAAAAGCCGGCGGTGATCGAGACATGGTCGGTGGACAGGCCGATCTGGATATTTTCGGTAACTGGCGTCTGCGCTTTTCCGGGTGACGCGACTGCCAACAGCGACAGCGAGGCAACGACCAAGAACGCCCTCAAGCCCGCCATCAGGTCGGATCCACGCCGGACAGGGAATAGAGGTTGGGCGGCGTCACGAACAGATCGATCGCGAGCCGGATTGCGACCGCCAGCACCAGCAATGCCAGCAGCGCCCTGAGCTGCTCGCCACGCAGCCTTTGGCCGGCCTTGGCGCCGTATTGCGCGCCGGCGACGCCGCCCGCCATCAACAGGAAGGCGAGCATAACGTCTACTGTCTGGTTGGTGGTGGCGTGGACCAGCGTCGTGTAGGCCGAGGTGAAGATGATCTGGAATAGCGACGTGCCGATGACGACGTTGGTCGGCACTTTCAAGAGATAGATCAGCGCCGGTACCATGATGAAACCGCCGCCGACGCCCATGATCGACGACAGGAAGCCGATGCCAGCGCCGAGGCCGAGCACCGGGATGACGCTGACGAAAAGCTTCGAGGCCCTGAACCGCATTTTCAGCGGCAAGCGGTGGATCCAGTTGTGCTGGCCGGATTTCTTTAGCACCGGTGCCGCGCCGCTGCGGGTGGCGCGCAGCGCATTGACGCTCTCGACCAGCATCAGCCCGCCGACGGTGCCAAGCAGCACGACATAGAGCAGCGAGATGAACAGGTCGAGCTGGCCGAGCCGGCGCAAGAAACCAAAGACAAAGATGCCGCCGGTTGAGCCGACGATGCCGCCTGCCAAAAGCACACCGCCGAGCTTGAAGTCGAGCGTGCCGCGCTTCACATGCGACAATGCGCCGGAGAAGGAGGAGGCGATGACTTGGTTGGCGCCGGTGGCGACCGCGATCGCCGGCGGTATGTTGTAGAAGATCAGCAGCGGCGTGATGAGGAAGCCGCCGCCCACTCCGAACATGCCCGACAGGAAGCCCACTGCCGCGCCCATGGCCAGCAGCACGAATATGTTGACGGAAAGTTCCGCGATCGGGAGATAGATGCCCACCCGTCAGTCTCGATCAGTTTGCCTCTCGGCGAATGCAACCGTTGCGGGCATTTCGCGCCAAAAAGCCTATCTCGTTCTTGCGCCGGCCGGGCGGCGAAGTCAAACCTCGCCACGCCGCCGAAACAAAAAACAACTCAATCAGTTAACAGGCAAATGTGTGGCAACGGCGTCGCGGAAACGACGCATCTGACGTTATTTGCGCGCAAGCAGCGCCTTGACCAGTTTTTCGTCGACGGCGCCCGTCGCCTGCAGGTCGTTGTCGCTCTGGAAAGCCATGATGGCATCCTTGGTTTTCTGGCCCATCACGCCGTCGGCATTGCCGGCCTCATAGCCGTTCTTGTTGAGAATGCGCTGGATATTCTGAACGACCTTCTTCATGTCGACGCTGGCGGTCGTCTGCGGCGTGCCGTCCTGCCATGATTCGGGAATGTCGGCCGAATTGGCCGCAGGATCGATCGGCTCTGCCTTCCACAGTTCGGCGGCGGCGCGTGCGCGTTCGAGCTGCTCGGGCCTGAGCGCCTTGGCGATCTCGTCGCGCTTTGCCGCCGCATCCTTGTCGCCGGCCTTGGCGACGAGTGCGAACCATTTGTAGGATTCTTCGAGATTCTGCTTCATGCCGACGCCCTTCGCCGCCAGGATGCCGAGATTGAACTGGCTGTCCTTGACGCCGAGCTCGGCGGCGGCCTGGAACCAGTGCGCGGCGGATTCATTGTCGGTCACGCCGTCCGCAGCCATGGCAAAGAGCACGGCGAGATTGTGCATGGCGCTGGCGTTGCCCTGAGCCGCGGCGAGCTGGTACCAGGTCTTCGCCTTTTTGACGTCGCGCGCGACCCCGGTGCCCTTCTCATAGAAGTTGCCGATCCGGTATTCCGCCGGTGCGAAGCCGAGTTCGGCTGATTTCTCGTACCATTTGGCGGCCGCTGCCATGTCTTGCTTGACGCCGCGCGATTCGGCGTAGCGCGAGCCGATCTCGAACAACGCCTTGGCGTCGCCGCCGGCCGCTGCATCACGCAAGGCAGCTGGGCCGGCATCGGCTGGGATGTCGATGTTGGCAGTGGCCGCCGCTGTCGAAGCATCCGCAGGTGTGACCGTGCCGGTCATCTCTTGGGTCGCGGGCGTGGCGGCCCGCGCTGTGGCCATTGGCTCGGTGTCCGCAGCCGTCGGGCCCGCAGGTGCCAAGGCTGTCACGTTCGCCGCCGCCGGATCGGGCGGCGCCGTTGGAGTCATGGGCGCAGGAACGGGTTCAGCCTCGGGTGCGGTGCCCATCGTCGTTCCGGCGTCCGACAGCGCGGCGCGAGCGGCCGGTGCCGGCATGTCGTCCTCGGCTATCGATTCGGACGGTTCTGCTGGCCGGACGGCGCGAGCCGGCGCGCTGTCCTGTGCTGCAGTTTGCGCATCCCTCTTCGGCTCGCTGGCGGTACTGGCCGACACGGTTTCTGCCGGCTGCGCGGCCACGACCGGCGCCGCATCATTGCTGGCTATTTCAACGGGATCCGAGAAGAAGGCCTTGCCCAATTGTAAGCCGGCGAGCGCTAGCATGACTGCGGCGGCCGCCATCAGGATCGGCTTGCGCCGCGCCTTGAGCAGGTCGCCGATCCTGAGCGCCTTCACCGGGCCGCTCATCGTCGATTGCCGCTTGAGAGCGTCGGCCTCGGCAGCGGCCGCTTGCGCCGCGCGTCTGGCTGCGGCGATGAAGTCGGATTTCGATGCATCGGCATTGCCGGCCCTGACCGGCGGTCCGCGTTCGTCGCGCACGCGTTTCATGATGGCGTTGAGGTCGGGGGGGCCGGAGCCGGGCTCCAGCGGCCGGTTGGCAACCTTCGGATCCAGCGGCTCGTCGAGATCGGCGCTCGGTATCTCGACATCAGGCGCCAAGCCGGCAAGCGGTGGAACGTCTGCCTCCTTCTTACCCTTGAAGGCGCGCGCCAGTCCGCCGAACATCGACTTCCGGCCACCGGGCTGCTCACTTTTCTCCGTCACCGTATCCGCACCAAGCGCCGCCATGGCCGCGGCCGCAGCGGCTTCGGCCGGCGTGCGCGGGTCTGGCTCATTGCGCATGATAGCATTGGCACGGCTGTCAAGGTCGGCCATGTCTCCAGTCAGCGGTAATGGCTGGTCGATATCCATGGACGGCGCGTCCTGGACCGTGATCTTGGAGGCTCGTGCCGCCCGCGCGCGCACCGGCGCAGCAGGCTGCGTGAACTCGCTCGCGGCTTCGGTCGCTTCGCCGGTTTCCAGCGAGCCCAGTCGGTCGACGATCTTGAGCAGCGTGTCGTGAATGGCCTCGAAGGTCCTCGAATTGCGCTCGTCGGAACGGCGCGTCAGTGCTTCGAGCGTCTTCAGATCCTGGGCGAGGCCAGAGACGGCCGCCGTGTTGGCACTGGAGCCGGCCAGCGAACGGACGGCGCTCTCGGCGGCCTCGCGCGCCGCGCTGAGGATGGATTCGCGGGTGCCAGCCAGCGACTTCTCGATTTCGTTGAGACGAGGGCTGATGTCCTCGAATTCCGGCAGTGGCGTGCCGGGCTTCGAAAGATGCGCCGACAGATCCGCGACTTGCGCCTCCAAGCTGCGGATCAGGGCCGGGTCGATGCCGGCGACTTGTGCCGCGGATGAATCCAGCCGGTTTGAAATATCTTCGAGGCGGCCTTCCAGGCCACGGATCGCCGCTTCGCTTGCGGAATCGCGAACCCGCGTTTCCATGCGCTGGGCCAGCGCGCTGAAGCGGGCGTCGATGGCGTCCATGATGCCGACCCCGTCAATCTGCGGCACACGTTGGTCCAGCCTGTCGACAACCTCGTCCAGCCGGCGCTCGAGATCACGAAACAGTATGTTGCCTTGTTCGATCGCGTCGCCTTGGCGGCGCTCTATCATGCCGGACAGCACGTCGAAACGTTGCTCCAGCCCCTGGAAGATGTAGTCGGCATCCGGCATGGCAGGCGCCCTGTCGATCTTGTCGGCAATGAGCGCGATCTGCTTGTCGAGATGCTCCATCGCCTGCTCCGGCAAATTGGCCCGGCCGGCAAGATCGTCGACCCGGCTCGACAGCATGTTGAGGCGGTCGATAACCTCGCCGCTGGGGTGAACTTGCGTGACTTCCTCGATCTGCTGGGCAAGCGAGGCGATTCGCTTCTCGATTCGTTCGAAGGGTTCGGGGTCGAATGAATTGGCCTGCGCGGCGACGGTGGATGCGACGATAGCGCGGGAAATCTCGTCCAGCCGCTCGTCGATCATACCGAATGTGCTGCTGCCGCGATTGTCCTGCTGCCTGGCGAAATGATCTACGGCACCGGCAAGCGTGCGGACCTTTTCTTCGAGCGACCGCAGCGACAGTGATTCCGGCAAATTGTTGACGGCATTGCTGATCTGTTCGAGCCGGTCGGTCAGCATCGAAAGACCGGGTGCGTCCGACCGCTTGCGCTGATCGGCATCGACACGATCCTCGAACGCGGTCCAGCGGCGGTCGAAATCGTCCCAGCGGCGGCCGACCGCCTGCACGCTCTCCTCGCGCGCCAACGTGTCGAGCGCGGCCTTGACCTGCTCCAACTCGAGCCGGAGCATGTTGACGCTTCTGTCGTCGCTCTTTTCGGCAAGGGTCTGGATGGCGCTGGAAAGCCGCTCGAACTCGACGCCGAGTTCGGCGCTGCCTTTGCCGCCCCCCGATTGGCCACCCGGCTGGGCGCTTGCCTGGAAAGCCCGCTCGATGTCCTTGCGCAGCGCTTCGAATTCGCGCTGCAGGCCGGCGGTCATCTGGTGGCGCATTTCCTCGCGCAGACCGCGCAATTCGCCGGCGATCTTGCCGACCACGGCGACGCCGTCTTCTTGGCCGCGCACGCGGTCGATATCGCGGGCGATGGCCTGGTAACTTTGGTCGAAGGTAGCCGGCGCCGGGCTTTTCGGCGGCTGTGCGAGGCGCGGATCCTCATAGGGTCGGGCGCTGGCATAGCGCGGCTCCGCGCTCGGCCGGCGCGGATCGAGACGCTCGCTCATGTCCTCGCGCGTCCGCTCCAGCCGCTGCTCCAGCGTTTCCAGGGAACGGTTGAGCTGTTCAAGCGTGGTGTGCGGCCTGCGCTGCCTGCCGGCGTTGAGTGTATCGAGATAGGACCGCTTGCTGTTCATCGATGCGCCCGTTCAGAATTACTGCTGGCTTATGACCAGTTTCCCAAAGTCCTGCCGGAAACGAAGGCGGCCGCGCGGCTTTGCTGCGGCGGAAGACCAACTTCCCGGGTTTCACCCGCGCTCCGAAAAACCGTGAAAAATTCGCTACAGGATAAACACGGGTAACCGACATGCGCACATTTCGCCCAACGTGGTAAACAACGCGTTAACTAAGCTTAAGAAGTTACAACGTGTTGGCGGGCCGCCCAAAGCGCCGCCGGGCCATGCGCTGGCGGACGCGGCAAAAAGTTCCTCCCCACAACGCCCTTGCTTCGTGAGAGGCTATCGGTATAGAATTGACGTAAACGTAAGGGTGCACAGTCTGTGCCGTTTGCGATTTGTTTGTTGAAACCACGAGTGGAAGCACGCCCCCGCTTCCACTCAGGCGACGCAAGGTCCGGGACCGCGACGCCACCAGATGGGGAAAGCCAGTGACCATGAAACTTGTTTCGCCCGGCGCAGCCGCGGCCAATACCAATGACATGTCTGATAAAGCCGGCGAGGATCTTGTCCGCATCGGCGAAATGGCCAAGAAATACGGAGTAACGCTGCGCACGCTGCGTTTCTACGAGGACAAGGGCCTTCTCAATCCGCAGCGCGACGGCTCGACCCGTCTCTACACGCGCCGCGACAAGGCGCGGCTGAAGCTGATCCTCCTCGGCCGCAAGGTCGGATTCTCGCTGCGCGACGTCAAGCAGATGATGGATCTGTATGACCCGACAGGCTCCAACACCAAGCAGTTGCGACTGGCGCTCGACAAGTCGGAGAAGCAGCTTGCCCGTCTGCAGAAGCAGCGGGCGCTGATCGACGATGCCATCAACGAATTGAGCAACTCGATGGCGGCGGTGCGTCAGATGCTGAGCGAACGTGCGGCGCCGCAGGCCAGCGTCGCCGGATAATTCGATCTCGCCGGCTTCCGGTGACCGGGCTTCTGACGAATGAGAGCCGTGTGGCCTTGGCCGCGCGGCTCTCTCTGTCTTCCGGCTGCGTCGGGAGGACTACATTTCAATCTGTTCCGCACTGGGTTCAACGGTGTAGCACCGCTACGCTCACGGGTGAGACTTCGGGAAAATTTGTCGCATCAACAAATTGACGTTTACGCAAACGTCAACTTTTGCTATCCCCGACCTGAACATTGGTCCCCATGCTGTCCCTGACTTCATCTTGGGGCTTGATTTCGGGGCCAAGGCCGCATGGTGGAGGAAACGCATGCCGATCTACAGGGCGCCGGTCCAGGACACACTGTTTGTGCTGAACGAGGTACTGGGCTACCAACGCTATTCCAACCTTCCCGGATTTTCCGACGCGACGCCGGATGTGGTCGAGGCCATCCTCGCCGAGGGCGCCAAGCTCGCCGAAAACGTCATGCAGCCGCTGAACCGCGTCGGTGACATGGAAGGTTGCGCGCGCCATGACAATGGCTCGGTGAGTACCCCGAAAGGCTTCAAGGAGGCCTTCGACCAGTATCGCGATGGCGGCTGGATGGGACTGGCCGCACCCGTCGAATTTGGCGGCCAAGGTCTGCCTTACGCGGTGCATACTGCTGTTTCCGAATATATGGTTTCGGCCAACATGTCGCTGATGATGTATCCCGGCCTGACGCAGGGCGCGATCGCGGCGATCATTACTCACGGCACCGACGAGCAGAAGGCGATCTGGCTGCCGAAGCTGGTCGAGGGCGCCTGGACAGGCACCATGAACCTGACCGAGCCGCATTGCGGCACCGATCTCGGCCTGCTGCGCACTAAGGCGGTTCCCAACGGCGACGGCACCTACAGGATCTCAGGCCAGAAGATATTCATATCGGCCGGCGAGCACGACATGTCGGACAACATCGTCCACCTCGTGCTGGCCCGCATCGAGGGCGCACCGGAAGGCGTGAAGGGCATTTCGCTGTTCATCGTGCCGAAGCTCAAGCTCGATGCATCAGGCAATCCTGGCGAGAAGAACACCGTGTCCTGCGGCTCGATCGAGGAGAAGATGGGCATCCATGGCAATTCGACCTGCGTCATGAACTATGACGAGGCGCAAGGCACGCTGCTCGGCGAGGCCAATGGCGGGCTGAAGGCCATGTTCACGATGATGAACGAGGCCCGGCTCGGCGTCGGCCTGCAAGGGCTTTCTCTGTCGGAGGTCGCCTACCAGAACGCTGTGTCCTATGCCAAGGATCGCCTGCAGGGTCGCTCGTTGTCCGGGCCGAAGGCGCCGGACAAGAAAGCCGATCCGATCATCGTCCATCCCGACATCCGCCGCAGCCTGATGACCATGAAGGCCTTCAACGAGGCCGGCCGCGCGCTGGCGCTGTGGACGGCGATCAAGTCGGACATCGCTCACCGTGCCAGTGACGACAAGGACCGCCAGGCTGCCGACGACTACACCGGCCTGATGACGCCGGTGGTCAAGGGCGTGCTCACCGACAAGGGTTTCGACCACGCGGTGATGGCGCAGCAAGTGTTCGGCGGCCACGGCTACATCGAAGAGCACGGCATGAGCCAGTTCGTGCGCGATGCCCGCATCGCCATGATTTACGAAGGCGCCAACGGCATCCAGGCACTCGACCTCGTCGGCCGCAAGCTGGCCTTGAATGGCGGCCGCGCCGTGCAGGCCTTCTTCAAGGAGGTCGGCGAATTCTGCGAGGAGAACCGCACCGACGAGAAGATGGCGCCTTTCACCAAGGCGCTGAAGAAGGGCCTCAACGATCTGCAGGCGGCGACGATGTGGCTGATGCAGAACGGCATGGCCAAGCCCGACAACGCCGGCGCCGCCTCGACCGACTACATGCATCTCTTCGGCCTGGTGGCGCTGGGCTACATGTGGGCGCAGATGGCCAAGGCAGCCGGGGCGAAATTGGCGAATGGCGCCAATGGGCCTTCGACCTTCTACGACAGCAAGCTGGTGACGGCGCGCTTTTTCATGGAGCGGATTATGCCGGAGACGTCGGCGCATCTCGCCCGCATCTCCAGCGGCGCCGAGACATTGATGGCACTGCCGGCGGAAGCGTTCTAAGCTCGACAGCGTCGGTACAGCCGGCCTTAACCTGTCGATACGCGGAGGAAATCGTGGCGACAAATCCTGCCGAAGTGCTTGCTTTGCCCAAACCCGCCTGGGCGGCAGACGAGGTCGGCATGCTCTACGACATGGCGCACCGCTTCATGTCGGAAGAGATCGCGCCGCGCTATGACGAGTTCGAGAAGAACGAGATGGTCGACCGCGAGTGCTGGCTGAAGGCGGGCGCGGCCGGTCTGCTCTGTGCCTCGATGCCGGAGGAATATGGCGGTTCGGGCGGGACATTCGCGCATGAGAGCGCCATCATCGAGGCGATCGGCCACGTCGGCGTCGACGGTTTCGGCATCGGCCTGCACAATTCGATTGTCGCCCCTTATATCCTTCATTATGCCTCGGAAGAGCAGAAGAAGAGATGGCTGCCGAAACTGGCGACCGGCGAGCTGATCGGCGCCATCGCCATGACCGAGCCCGGCGCCGGCTCCGACCTGCAGGGGGTCAAGACGCGAGCCGAGAAGGATGGCAACCAGTACAAGGTCAACGGCTCGAAGACCTTCATCACCAACGGCCAGCTCGCCAATTTCATCATAGTCGTCACCAAGACCGATCCGGAGAAGGGCGCCAAGGGCACTTCGCTGATCGTCGTCGAGACCGACGAGGTGGAAGGGTTCGAGCGTGGCCGCAACCTCGACAAGATCGGGCTCAAGGCCAACGACACGTCGGAACTGTTCTTCAACGATATGCGCGTGCCGACCTCCAATCTGCTCGGCCACGAGGAAGGCCAGGGCTTCGTCCAGCTGATGCAGCAATTGCCGCAGGAGCGGCTGCAGATCGGCACTGGCGCCATCGCCATGATCGAGCGGGCGCTGGCGTTGACCATCGACTACGTCAAGGAGCGCAAAGCCTTCGGCAAGGCGATTATCGAATTCCAGAATACCCAGTTCAAGCTCGCCGAACTGAAGACCGAAGCTACCATCGGCCGGGTCTTCTACAACGACTGCGTCACACGCCATATCAATGGTGGCCTCGACCCGGCGACGGCCTCGATGGCCAAATACTGGCTGTCCGACCTCCAGGGAAAAGTCGTCGACGAGTGCCTTCAATTGCATGGCGGCTATGGCTACATGAATGAGTATCCGATCGCCCGCATGTTCCGCGACGCTCGCGTCCAGCGTATCTACGGCGGCACCAACGAGATCATGAAATTGCTGATTGGACGCTCTCTCTGAGCGACTTTTCGGCAAACCAAGGAGCAGGAAAATGGCCGAAGCTTATGTCTATGACGCAGTACGAACGCCGCGCGGCAGGGGCAAGAAGGATGGCTCGCTGCACGAGGTGCCGGCGGTGCGGCTCGGCGCCAAGGTGCTTGAGGCGATCCGCGACCGCAATGGGCTGGATACCGGCATCGTCGACGACATCATCTTCGGTTGCGTCGACCCGGTCGGCGAGGCGGGTTCTGTCATTCCGCGTGCCGCCGCCTTCGAGGCGGGTTACGACACGAAAGCGCCCGGCATGCAAATCTCGCGTTTCTGCGCCTCTGGCCTGGACGCCATCAACTTCGGCGCGGCCAAGATCGCGCAAGGCGCCGACGAGATCGTCATCGCCGGCGGCGTCGAATCGATGTCGCGCGTCGGCATGGGCGCATCCGGCGGCGCCTGGTTCATGGATCCTTCGGTCGGCCTGCCGGGCTGGTTTGTGCCGCAAGGCATCTCGGCCGATCTGATCGCCACGAAATACCGCTTTTCGCGCGACGACGTCGACGCCTATGCGGTCGAGAGCCAGAAGCGCGCCGCCAAAGCCTGGGGCGAAGGCCGCTTCAAGAATTCGGTGATCTCGATCAAGGATCAGAACGGCCTGACCATCCTCGACCACGACGAGCACATGCGGCCTTCGACCGATATGCAGTCGCTGGCCGCACTCAACCCGTCCTTCGTCATGCCCGGCGAAATGGGCGGCTTCGATGCCGTCGCGGTGCAGAAGCATCCCGAGGTGGAGGAGGTCAATCACGTCCACCACGCCGGCAATTCGTCCGGCATCGTCGATGGCGCGGCGGCCGTTCTGCTCGGCTCCAAGAAGGCTGGAAAGTCGCTCGGCCTGAAGCCGCGCGCTCGCATCCGTGCATTCGCCAATATCGGCTCGGAACCGGTGCTGATGCTGACCGGTCCGGTTGACGTGACCGAGAAGCTGCTGAAGCGCGCCAGGATGAAGCTGTCGGACATCGACCTGTTCGAGCTCAACGAGGCGTTCGCCTCGGTGGTGCTGCGCTACATGCAGGCTTTCGACATTTCGCACGATAGGATCAACGTCAATGGCGGCGCCATCGCCATGGGCCATCCGCTCGGCGCGACAGGTGCGATGATCTTCGGAACGGTGCTGGACGAACTGGAGCGCCGCGACCTGAACACCGCGCTGGTGACGCTCTGCATCGGCGCCGGCATGGGCACCGCAACGATCATCGAACGCGTCTGACCGGGAGAAAGACGATGAGCTACACCAATTTCACCCTCAACATCGACGCTGACGGCATCGCGCTGGTCACCTGGGATATGCCTGGCCGCTCGATGAACGTCTTCACCGAAGAAGCGATGCTGGAACTGAACGCCATCGTCGACAAGGTGGCGACCGACGCGACGATAAAGGGGGCGGTGATCACCTCCGGCAAGGATAGTTTCTCTGGCGGCGCCGACATCACCATGCTGCAGAAGATGTTGGCGACCCTCGCCGCCGACAAAGCCAAGGACCTGGACAAGGCGACCAAGGCGCTGTTCGAAAATGCCGGCTATATGACCGGCCTGTTCCGCAAACTGGAAACCTCAGGCAAGCCGTGGGTGTCGGCGATCAACGGAACCTGCATGGGCGGCGCATTCGAGCTGTCGCTCGCTTGCCATGGCCGTGTCGCGGCCGATTCCGACAAGGTCAAGATGGCGCTTCCCGAAGTGAAGATCGGCATCTTCCCGGGCGCCGGCGGCACCCAGCGCGTGCCGCGGCTGACCGACCAGCAGCAGGCGCTGCAGATGCTGACCTCCGGCCAGATGCTGTCGCCGCAGAAGGCCAAGTCGATGGGCCTGATCCACGAGATCGCCGAGCCGAAAAAGCTGGTCGAAACCGCCAAAGCCATGATCAAAAATGGCTTGAAGCCGGTGGCGCCGTGGGACGAGAAGGGCTTCAAGTTGCCCGGCGGCCCGGTTTATTCAGTGGCCGGCGCCAATCTGTGGCCTCCGGCAATCGCCATCCTGCGTCGCGAGACCTATGGCAACTACCCTGCCGCCGCCGCCATCCTAAAATGCGTCTATGAAGGCCTGCTGGTGCCGTTCGACACCGCCTTGCGCATCGAGCAGCGCTATTTCACCGAGATCATGCAGACCAGGGAAGCGGCGGCGATGATCCGCTCGCTGTTCGTGTCGCTGCAGGAACTGAACAAGGGCGCGCGTCGTCCGAGCGGCGTGCCGGAATCCAAGTTCAAGAAGATCGGCGTGCTCGGCGCCGGTTTCATGGGCGCCGGCATCGCCTATGTCACGGCCAAGGCCGGCATTCCGGTGGTGCTGCTCGACCGCGACATGGAAGCTGCCGCCAAGGGCAAGGCGCATTCGGACAGCCTGATCTCGGATCAGGTCAGGAAGGGCCGCGCCAAGCCAGAGGACAAGGACAGGCTGCTGTCGCTGATCACGCCGACGGCAGACTATGCCGACCTCGCAGGCTGCGACCTGGTGGTCGAGGCGGTGTTCGAGGATTCGGGCGTCAAGAAGGACGCCACCGAAAAGGCGGAGGCCATGCTGAAGCCGTCGGCGGTCTTCGCGTCGAACACGTCCACCATCCCGATCACGTCGCTGGCGAAGAATTCGGCGCGGCCGAAGAATTTTATCGGCATCCATTTCTTCTCGCCGGTCGACAAGATGATGCTGGTCGAGATCATTTTGGGCAAGAAGACGGGCGACAAGGCGCTGGGCGCCGCGATCGACTTCGTCCGCGCCATCAAGAAGACGCCGATCGTCGTCAACGACACGCGCGGCTTCTACGTCAACCGCTGCGTGCTGCGCTACATGTCGGAAGCCTACAAGATGCTGATCGAGGGCGTTCCGGCGCCGATGATCGAGAACGCGGCGAAGGCCGCCGGCATGCCGGTCGGTCCTTTGGCGCTCACGGACGAGACGGCGATCGACCTCGCGCAGAAGATCATGAAGCAGACCATGCGCGATCTCGGCGAAAACGCGGTCGACCCGAAGCAGATGGCGCTGATCAACACGCTGGTCGACACGCATGGTCGCTTTGGCCGCAAGAACGGCAAGGGTTTTTACGACTATCCGCAAAAGCCTGCCAAGAAGAAGTTGTGGCCGGGCGTGAAGGATCTCTATCCGCAGTTGGCGCCTGAAAAGGTCGACTATGAGGAACTGAAGCAGCGGCTCCTGGTCACCATCGCGCTAGAGGCGGCGCGGGTGATGGAGGAGGGCATCGTCACCGATCCGCGCGAAGCCGATGTCGGCTCGATCCTCGCCTTCGGCTTCGCGCCCTTTACCGGCGGCGTGCTGTCCTACATCGACGGCATCGGCGCAAAGAAATTCGTCAAGATCGCCAAGGGCCTGCAAAAGAAGTACGGCGCCGAGTTCAAGGCGCCCAAGCTCCTGCTCGACATGGCGGAGAAGGGCGAGACTTTCTACGAACGCTTCGATCCCTATGCCAGGAGCGAAGCCAAGAAGGCGGCGTGACGCCGCCTTCGGTGGTGGACAAAATCACGGCCACCGGTTAGAACGGAGAAGGTATTTTTTCCTGTTCTGAAGGAGAGCAAAAGTGCTCTCGCATGACCGCGTATGGGCCGCCATCGATGCTCTCGCCGAGCGCTATTCGCTCTCGGCCTCCGGGCTGGCGAAACGCGCGGGCCTCGATTCGACTGCCTTCAACAAGTCGAAGCGGCTGTCCTCGGACGGGCGGCCGCGCTGGCCGTCGACCGAATCGCTGGCCAAGATCATCGAGGCGACGGGCGCCTCGCTCGACGAATTCACGGGGCTGGTCGAAGGCCGGGGCAAGCCCGTTCCCGGATCTCTGCCCGCACAGAGGTCTTCGGTGCCGCTGCTCGGCTTCGCCCAGGCCGGCGCCGGCGGCTTCTTCGATGATGCCGGTTTTCCGGCGGGGCAGGGCTGGGACCTGATCGAGCTTCCGGCACAGGCGACCGAAACCTCCTATGCGCTGCAGGTTCAGGGCGATTCCATGCTGCCGCTCTACCGCAATGGCGACGTGCTGATCGTCGAGCCGGGCGCTGCCACCCGCAAGGGCGACCGGGTCGTCGTCAAGACCAATGCCGGCGAGGTCATGGCCAAGGTGCTGGACCGTCAGTCGTCGAAGTCGATCATGCTGGTCTCGCTCAATCCCGATCACCCGGACCGCGAAATCCCTATGCGCGATGTCGAATGGGTGGCGCGGATTGTCTGGGCAAGTCAGTAGGGGCCGCCAGTGCGTCCGCTACATACAGCCGCTGCTGTGTTGACGATCTTGGTTATGGGGGCTACGATCGTCGCCGGCGGCCGCGCCGTGCTTCAAGGCGAAAACGGCCGTGTCGCGGCTCGAGCGCAGGCTGGCATGGCGGCGCAATCCGACCCGCCTGCCACATCAGCGATCCCGCGACCCAAGGCGGCAAGGCCGGAGGCGCATTCCAGGGCCATCGATCCCGAGGTTGTCGCGCCGCCGCAGCTTCAGCCCGAAGAGCTTGAACGGGTCGAGCCGCGCGCCCCGCTGAGTGACCTGGCGCTGGCCGGACCCCCCAAACCGCCCAAATTGAAAATGCCCGACGACTGGAACGGGACAAAACTGTTCCAGCCGGTTGCGCCGGCCGCCGGTGTGATCGAGGCCAAGGGCTACTCGGTCGCGATTTCGGGTATCGACATCGTCAGGCAGGACGAGACTTGCGCCGACGGCGGCAAGTCCTGGACGTGTGGCAGCCGGGCGCGAACGGCGTTCCGTGCTTTCCTGCGCGGCCGGGCGGTGGTTTGCGCGGTGCCGCCCGAAGGCGGCCGCGACCTGATCGCCGCCGAATGCCGCGTTGGCAACCAGGATGTCGGTCAGTGGTTGATCGAAAACGGGTGGGCGCGCGCAGCAGAGGGTGGCCCTTACGTCGAGGCCGGCGAGAAGGCGCGTACAGCGAGGAAGGGCATTTTCGGGCCGGCGCCCAGTCTCGCCGGCCTGCCTCCGGCACCAGCCCCTGTCGCGGCAGCGCAGCCGACGCAGCTGATTCTCGACCCGTCGGCGACGGCTTCGCCGCCAACCGAGACGACGGCTACGCCGCCAGCTGACCAGCCAGCGCCTTCTGAATGAGGGCGCGGGTTTCTGCGATGCCGTAGAGCGCGGCGAAGGAACCGAAGCGTGGGCCGCGCTCCTGTCCGATCAGCACCTGGTAGATCATCTGGAAAAAGGCGACGGACACGCCCGGCCCGCCCTCCGGGCTCTGCTTCGAATGGTCCTGATAGCGTTCGATCTTGCGCGCGACGTTGAGGGCGGCATTCTGGATCACCTCGCCATCGGCATCTGGCGGCAACGCGGCGAGCGCCTCGGAGAGTTTCGTCAGCGCCTCGCGCTCGACCGCGTCGGCGGCCCGGTACACCTTGGCCGGCTTCACGAAATCGTCGAAATAGCGGATCGCATATTCGGCCAGCCGGTCGAGCTCGGGATGGGTCTTCGGCGTCA
The DNA here is from genome assembly GCF_002284535.1 of Mesorhizobium wenxiniae. Classification (GTDB taxonomy): domain Bacteria; phylum Pseudomonadota; class Alphaproteobacteria; order Rhizobiales; family Rhizobiaceae; genus Mesorhizobium; species Mesorhizobium wenxiniae. The sequence goes on from NZ_NPKH01000001.1 coordinate 79,813, forward strand.
CGCCCGATGTGTGGCGCGAAATGAACCCCCACAGCACGTCCTTGTTCTGGGCGTTGGAGGCGCTGACCAGATTGAGCAGCAGCGCGAACGACACCGGCAGGTCGACGACAGGCGGGTTACCGTCATGCATGTGCCAGACGGGGTTTCCCAGCCGCTCCTTCCACTCCTGCCGGCGATAGGCGGACAAAAAGGCGTAATACTCGTCCACCGCCTTCGGAATGACGTCGAAATAGAGCTTCTTTGCCTGCCGCGGCCGCTGGTACATGTAGAGTTCGAGGCTTTCGGTCGGCGCGTAGGTCAGCCACTCGTCTATGGTCAGTCCGTTGCCCTTCGACTTCGAAATCTTCTGGCCGTTCTCGTCCAGGAACAGCTCATAGACGAAATGCTCCGGCGCCCGCCCGCCCAGGATATTGCAGATACGGTCGTAGATCACCGCATTCGTCTGGTGGTCTTTGCCGAACATTTCGAAATCGACGCCGAGCGCCGCCCAGCGCATGCCGAAATCCGGCTTCCATTGCAGCTTCACCCTGCCGCCGGTTATGGGCAGCGTGGTTTCGGTGCCGTCATCATCGAAGGTGATAGTGCCGGCCTTGGCGTCGACACGCTTCATGGGGACGTAAAGCACGCGGCCACTTTTGGGGGAAATCGGCAAGAACGGACTGTAGGTCGCCTGACGCTCCTCTCCGAGCGTCGGCAGCATCACGTCCATAATCTTATCGAAACGTTCGGCAGCGCGCAGCAGAACGTCGTCGAAACGGCCAGCCTTGTAGTATTCCGTCGCGCTGGCGAACTCGTAGTCGAAGCCGAACGTGTCCAGGAAACGGCAAAGCATTGCGTTGTTGTGGTCTGCGAAGCTCGCATAGTCGCCGCCGAAAGGGTTGGGGACGGACGAGAGCGGCTTGTGCAGGTGCGGCTCGAGTGCGGCGCGATCGGGGACGTTGTCCGGAATCTTCCGCATGCCGTCCATGTCGTCGGAAAAGCACAATATTTTGGTCTTGACCGCGTCCCGGGTGAGGACGCGGAAGGCATGGCGCACCATCGAGGTGCGTGCGACCTCGCCGAAAGTACCGATGTGCGGCAGCCCCGACGGACCGTAGCCGGTCTCAAACAGAACGGTCTCGGGAAAATCAGTGTCTTTGTAGCGCCCGACGATCTTCCTGGCTTCTTCGAACGGCCACGCCTTGCTTTCAGCCGCTGCCGCAAGCACCTCGGGATTGAGATCGACAATGTTTGATCCCGCCATGTCACTGTTTCCAAATCGTTCGCCGGCATCGCCGCAAATGGGGGCCGGAAGAGGTTTTCAACCGGTCTCTAGGCGTGCCTGCCATGGGCGTCAACGATCGCGGCTCTTTTTCCTTGCGGCGTCGGTGCCGCGTTCCTAACTTCGGAGCCCGTTTGAGGAGTTTTAAATGTCGTTGCCGCCGCATGAAGCCCTGATCTATCTGATGGTCATCACCTCCGCGTCCGATCGCGACATGACCAATGTCGAACTGGCGCGGATCGGCGACGTCGTCCGCTCATGGCCGGTGTTCGAGGATTTCGACCACGACCGGCTGGTCGGCGTCGCCCAGGACTGCCAAAAGATGCTGCACGAAAAGGACGGGCTGGAAGGCGTTTTGGCGCGGGTCGCTGAAGCACTGCCCGAACGCCTGCTTGATACCGCTTATGCCGCAGCCTTCGAGGTTGCGGCCGTCGACCTCGAAATGCGTTTGGAGGAGGTGAGGGTGCTGCAGCTTATCCGTCGCCAACTCGATCTCGACACGCTCACCGTCGCCGCCATCGCCCGTGCCGCCAAGGCCCGCCTGCGCACGTTGACTTGATCCAGGCCCTGAAGACTCAGAAAAGTGACCGGACCGGACTAGAAAACTGACCGGACCGGATCAGAAAAAACTGACCGGGAAATAGCGCAGATAAAATTCGGCGAAGGTGCCCTTCACCGAAATCTCCTGCAGTGCGTAGTCGAACGCTGCGGCCAGCGCCGGATCGTTGGCCCTGGTGGCGATGGCCATGCCCGAGCCCAGATATTCTGGCGCCAGATACGGGCCGCCGGCAAAGCGGCAGCAGGCTGCGGCATCCGACCCGCCCAGCCAGAAGGCGAAGCGCATGCCGTCACCGAAGGCGGCGTCGATCTTGCCGGCCTTGAGATCATCATAGAGCTCTTCCGGCCGGTCGAAGGGGACGACCTGAACGGTGCCGAAATAGTCGCGCAGCATCCGCTCATGCGCGGAGCCGGCGACCACGCCGACGCGCTTGCCGCGCAGTCTGTCGAAGATCGGTTCCGTGAACGCCTTTGTCTTCGGCATGATGAAGCGCGCCGGAAACTGCAGGTAGGAACGCGAGAAGGCGTATTTCGACCGCGACTCCGGCGTGGCGGCGATGCCGGCAATGATCGCTTCGCCTTCGCCCTTCTGCAGCGCCCCTTCGAGCTCGGCCCAAGGCAGCGCCTGGATCTGGCATTTATCCGCGATGCCGAGTTCGGCGCAGATGGCGCGTGCCAGATCGACGTGGAAGCCGGACAAGCGACCCGCTCCGTCGAGGAAGTTGAACGGCGGGAAATCGGTGGTGGTCAGAAATCTAAGACGCGGCAGCGCGGAAAGGTCAGGCTTCGGCAGCCGCTCCTTGGCATCCCACAGCACCGGCACTTGCGGCTCCGCGGCACGCGCTGCCGTGAGCCACTGTGCCCCGGTGATTGCCAGCATCAAGACGATGGTTGTCCACCGAATTGCCACGATCGAGCTCCGCCCTGTCCTGTCCAATGTGGCTTTTGGTATGAAAATGCCACAGGCACAACGGTTTTTGATTTCATCACGCCGATTTAGGGTTATGCTTCAGCGACCTTGCAAACATGTGCGGCGTCGGCTGGAGGGTAGCCGCAAGGCGCTGCAAACAGAGAGGAGCAGGTTTGTAATCCGGGGTCGATGGCAGAGTGCAAGTCAAGCGCTGGACCGTTGATCTCAACGCAGAAGGCAACATGGGGTAGATGTTGCAATGGGCCACTTCGATCGCACACTGGAATTCATAGATCAGCTGCAGCACGCCAATACGGCGGCCGCGGTCTGCGAAAAGCTGCTTGGCATAACCTCGGAGTTCGGTCTGACGGCACTTATGGCTGGGACGGTTCCGCAACCGGGAACGCCACGAGGCCAGCAAAAGGACCATGTGCTGCTTTGCGAGTGGCCGGGGGAATGGCTGGAGCGCTACGTCGCGCGCAACTATGTCGACCATGACCCCGTCGTCAGCCACATGAAGCAGCTACAGGCGCCGTTCCAGTGGCGGGAAGCGTCTCAGGGCATTCGCATCGACAAGAGCAGCGGCGAAGTGATGGGCGACGCCGGCGAATTCAAGCTGCGCGACGGATTGGCCTTCCCGCTGATCACGCTCGATGGCCAGATCGTCATGGTGTCGCTGGGCGGCGAGGCCGTCGAATTGTCGGGCGCCGAGTTTGGGCTGGTGTCGCTGGTGGCGACCTATGCGATTGGCCGCGCCATGCAGATCCACACGATGGCGGCCAAGACCATCGACCACGTCGAACTGACGCCTCGTGAGCGCGAATGCATGCAATGGGCCGCCGTCGGCAAGTCCGAATGGGAGATTTCACAGATTCTCGGCATTTCGGAACACACGTCAGAGAAACACCTTCTTAACGCCAAAAGCAAACTCGGTGCCGTCAACCGAGTGCAGGCAGTCGCGGAAGCGATAAGGCGCGGCTATATTAGCTAGCTCGGCCGTGCCGGCCTAGAAATTCTTGCCTACGTGATCGCGTAATTTTCTCGGGACAGCCCGGCCGTATCTTCCTATTGAACCTAGGAGACGGCAGATGCTTTTTTCCCTTACCACACAGGAACTTATGGAACGTCCCGACCTTTGGGAGGCCGTTCATCGTTTGCGCTACAAGATTTTCGTCGAGGAGATGGGGTGGACCGATCTGCAGCGCCCCGATGGCCTTGAGATCGACCAGTTCGACCATGATGAGGCGGTGCATCAGCTCGTCATCCGCAATGGCGAGCTCGCCGGTTATCAGCGGATGTTGCCGACAACGCGGGCGCATCTCCTGACCGAGGTGCTGGCGGACCTCTATGAAGGGACGCCGCCGTCCGGGCCGAACGTCTGGGAACTGACCCGCTATGCGGTGGCGGCGGGCTTTCGTGACGGCAAGCGCGGCGTCTCGACGGTCGGCACCGAGCTCATTGCCGGCTTCGTCGAGTGGGGGCTGAGGCGCAACGTCAACCAGGTGATCATCGAGTTCGAGCCGATGTGGGTCCTGCGGGCGCTGCAATTGCACTTCCTGGCGAAGCCGCTTGGCTACCAGCGCACCTATGGCAACCAGCAGGTCGTCGCGACGCTGCTCACCTTCAACGAGCATACGCTTGAGGTGGTGCGCTCGCGTCGCAGTCATTTCGCGCCAGTGCTGGCCAGGGGTTATCCCGACAGGCTCGGAATGAGGCAGGCCTCGTGAGAATTGGAGACAGCCATGAACATCCATCCGCAAACAGAGTTCCGCAACCATACGCTGATTGTCACGGTGTCGTCGGATGACGGCCGGCCGGTGCTGGACGGGCGAGCCTATGAAAGCCTGGCCAAGATCTTCCACGAAGCGGCAATCGACGATGATGTGCGCGTCGTGGTGCTGCGCGGCCTCGCCGGCTGCTTCTGCCTCGGCGGCGATTTTTCCGAATTCCTCGACGCCACCAAGCATCAACGATTGATCGCCGCCGTCACCGACATGTTCCGCACCTTGGCGACGTTCCCCAAACCAGTCCTTGCCTGTGTCGATGGCGACGCCGTCGGCGTCGGCTGCACCATCCTGTTCCATTGCGACATGGTGATCGCATCTGATGAAAGCACGTTCCGGGTGCCGTTTGTCGATTTCGGCCTCGTGCCGGACGCGGCGACCAGCATCCTGGCGCCGCAGAAACTCGGTTATGCCGGCGCTTTCCGCTTCTTCTGCCTGGGCGACACGCTTAGTGCCGAGGACGCCAGGATGCTTGGCCTGGTCACCGAGATCGTGGTGGGCGATGTCGAGGAAGCCGCACTAGGCAGAGCCAGGCAACTCGCCAAGAAGCCGTTCGCCGCACTGCTGCAGACGCGCGACCTGCTCAAGGGCGACACAGGCGCGCTCTGCGATCGCATTGACCAGGAGATTTCGCTGTTTCAGCAGGCTTTGCAGGACGATACCACGCTGAAGCGGCTGCAGCGGATTGCCCGGCTGGCGGCATAAGAAATCATTCGGCAGAATGACAGGAATATTCGGAATCGTGCCGCGCGTCCTTGGGGGCGCGCGGCAGTGCTTCAGGCCCGCTTTCCCAGGAACGAAGGCCCTTCCCCGATGATCTTCTTGTCTTCCTTGCCGATGGCGTCAAGATCGCGGCCGTCATAGGGAAGCGACAACAGGATGCGCCGGATGATGGCAAGTCGCGCGCGCCGCTTGTCATTGGCCCGCACGATGATCCAGGGCGCGAATTCCTCGTGGGTGCGTTCGAACATGAGATCGCGAGCCTTGGTGTAGTCGTCCCATTTGGTGATGCCGGCAATGTCGATCGGCGAGAATTTCCAGCTCTTCAAAGGACTCCAGCGGCGATCGTGAAACCGCTCAAGCTGTGTTTCCCGACCGATGTTCAGCCAGAACTTGAAGAAATGGATGCCCTCGTTGCAGATCATCCGTTCAAAGTACGGCGTCTCGTCAAGGAATTTCTCATGCTGCTCCGGCGTGCAGAAGCCCATCACCGGCTCGACGCCGGCGCGATTGTACCAGGAGCGGTCGAAGGTGACGAACTCGCCGGATGTCGGAAAGTGCGCGACATAGCGCTGGAAATACCATTGCCCGAGTTCGGTTGGGCTAGGCTTGGTGAGTGCTACGTTGCGCGCTGTCCTGGGATTCATGTACTGCCGCAGCGCGAAGATCGTACCGCCCTTGCCGGCGGCATCGCGTCCTTCGAACAGCGACATCACCCGCTTGCCCGTCGATTGCAGCCATGCCTGCGCCTTGACCAGCTCGATCTGCAGTCGCTCGAGCGCCTCGTCATACTCGTCGCTGTTCATTTTCTTGTCGTAGGGATAGCCGCCGGCGGTCAGCTTGTTGTCCTCGACCCAGGCCGGAAGCTTGGGATCGTCGATGTCGAATTCGCGCTCCTTGCCGTCGATGCGGATCTTCAGCGGACCTGGAACGGGCGCGGCGGCATCTTCCTTGGGGTTTTTCATCGAGGCGAACCTTTCCAGATTCCGGACTCATGCTATTGGAGCCTTACTGCATCGGCCCGAAAATCGGAATCGATTTCGGAAAGAACGATGCAGCAGATTGAGAGTGGTAGAGCGTCCTTTGTGCGTCCAATTGTAACGCACAGCGCTCTAGCGCCGGTCCAGTGGGCAGTTCCACCTGACCGGCCGGAGTGGGGACGGAGGCACAGTGCGCGCGAATGGCTGACAATGGCTGACAATGGCTGACACCGGCGGCGCAGAACAGCGAAGCACGGCGCAAGCCGTCGTCATCCGGTTGTGGAACAGCCGCTGGCTGCTGGCGGCCGGCATCGTCGCGGTCCTGACCGTCTATGGTTTCGCAGACATGTCCGGCTATGTCGTGCTGCTGGCATGTGCCGTACTGCTGTTCGCCGCCGCGATGCTGCCGGCCAGCGTTGCGCGCCAGTCAGCGGAGGATGCCGCGGCGATCGAGGCGGGCGGGCTACAACAGCTGTCGGGAGAATATCTGGCGGCCGCCGTTGCCGATCCGCTGATCATCTTCGATCGCACCGCCACGATCGTCCATGCCAACGCCGCCGCCTTCGCCGCCTTCGGCGGCATCGCACCGGGCATCTCGCTGTCGCTGAAATTCCGGGCGCCCGAGATGCAGGCCTTGCTGGACAGTATTTTATCGGGCGCCGCCGCTTCGGATGTCGTTGACTATACCGAAAAGCTGCCGGTCGAACGGGCCTATCGGGTGAGTGCGTCTTCCGTCGGTCACGGCACCGACCTCTATGTGCTGGTCTTCAAGGACCAGAGCGAGGCGCGCCGGATCGACCGGATGCGCGCCGACTTCATCGCCAATGCCAGCCACGAACTGCGCACCCCGCTCGCCTCGATCTCCGGCTTCATCGAGACGCTGCGCGGCCCGGCCCGCAACGACCCGGCGGCGCGCGAGCAGTTCCTGCAGATCATGCAGAACCAGACTGGCCGCATGGCGCGCCTGATCGACGACCTGCTGTCGCTGTCGCGGCTGGAGATGAAACCCTATCTGAAGCCGGGAACCGAGGTCGATCTTCGTCAGACCCTCGACAGCGTCATCGATTCGCTGGGGCCGCTTGCCAGGGAAAACGGCGTTGCCATAGAGCGGGATTTCGCAGAAGGGCCGCTTGATGTGCCCGGTGATCGCGATGAACTTTTCCAGGTTTTCGAAAATCTGCTGGAAAACGCCTGCAAATACGGACAGTCGGGTGGACGTGTCGTGGTGACGATTGCTCACCGCGATGACGGTCCCGAACCGGGCATCGACGTCACCATCCGGGACTTCGGCCCCGGCATTCCCGAGGAGCATATCCCGCGCATTACCGAACGCTTCTACCGCGTCGATGTCGAAAACAGCCGGACCCAGAAAGGCACCGGTCTTGGCCTGTCCATCGTCAAGCATATCTTGACACGCCACAATGCCAGGCTCTCGATCAAGTCGGAGGTCGGCAATGGCGCAGCTTTCACGGTGCATTTGCCGGCGCACTGACGCCTCACTATCTAAGAAGGCGTCGGCCCGAAAACCGGAAGATTTCAGGATAGCCGGATGCGTGGATAAGGGATTTAGAGCGCGTACTCTGTATCCAAGTGAACGCACGTCGCTCTAACGGTTTCTTTTTTCTGTCATCCGGCTAGCATATCAGCGGGGATTCGAGGAAACGACTGGGACCAGAAGACCCCGGGAAGGCATCTCTATGCAGTCCGTGCACATCGTCAGCGCCTACGACGAGGAGCTGAAATATTTGTCGAAGCGCATCGCCGCGATGGGCGGGCATGCCGAACGCATGGTCGAACAGGCGATCGCGGCCCTGGTCAACGCCGACCCCGGCCTTGCCCAGAAAGTCATCCGTGACGATTCTGTTCTGGACGAAGGGCAGCGCGAGATCGACGACAAGGCGATCATCATCATCGCCAAGCGCCAGCCGATGGCGACGGATTTGCGCGAGATCGTCGGCGCGATCCGCATCTCGGCGGACCTCGAACGGGTCGGCGACCTCGGCAAGAATGTCGCCAAGCGCGTGGTTGCCGTCATAGAAGGGCGCCAGCCGACCAGCCTGTTCCGCGGCATTGAGGCCTTGGCCGACCTGGCGTTGACGCAGCTCAAGGAAGTGCTCGACGTCTACGCGTCGCGCTCGGTGGAAAAAATCGGCTTCGTGCGTGATCGCGATGATCAGATCGATGCCGTGTACACCTCGCTGTTTCGCGAGTTGCTGACGTACATGATGGAAGATCCGCGCAACATTACGCCTTGCACGCACCTGCTGTTTTGCGCCAAGAATATCGAGCGGATCGGCGATCATGCCACCAATATCGCCGAGACGATCTACTACATCGTCACCGGCGACCAGATGCCGGCCGAGCGGCCGAAGGGCGACAAGACAGACAAGATTGTTGTCCCGGGAGCGCCACCCGCGAAGTGAACGGCTGCCTCTCGAACCCATTGCTGATTTAGGCTAAGCTTTACCGAACGTTCCTGATCCTGACCCGAGGCCATGCCTCCAGGAGGTAGCGATGGAAACCGTTCGGAACCTGACGCCGGCCCCGCCGACATCGGCCATCATCGCTTCCAGCGTCTATACCGCCGGCCGGCGTGTCGCCGACATTCCGATCGAGGAAGCTGGCGAATGGGCCAAGAAGCCAGGTCATGTCGTCTGGATCGGCCTGCTGGAGCCGGACCGCAACCTGTTGCTTCGCGTCAAGGCGCAATTCCATCTGCACGATCTGGCGATTGAGGACGCCGAGCATCCGCATCAGCGGCCGAAGATCGAGCAATATGGCGATGCGTTGTTCATCGTTGCCCGCACGGCTCAACTGATCGACAGGCGCGTCACCTTCGGTGAGACGCATCTGTTCGTCGGCGCCGGCTATATCGTCAGCGTCAGGCACGGTCCGTCGACTTCTTATGCCGCCGTTCGCCAGCACTGGGAAAGCTGCCCGCTTTCGCTGGCCAAGGGTGAGGATTTCGTCCTCTATGCCATTCTCGATTTCATCGTCGACAACTACATGCCGGTGCTCGAGCAGATCGAGGACGAGGTCGAGGCGATCGAGGACAAGGTCCTGCTAAGGCCTATGACTGGACCTGATATCGAGCGGCTTTATATGCTGCGCCGCGATCTGTTGCGCTTGCGCAATGCGGCGCTGCCGCTGGTGGAGGTCTGCCGCCGGCTGACCAGCGCCGACCTGCCGCAGATCCACGCAGCCATGCACCCGTTGTTTCGCGACGTGACTGATCATATCCGCACCGTGCAGGAAAAGATCGACAGTTTGCGGGAGGTTCTCGCCTTTGCCTTCGAGGCCAGCCTCCTGGTGGGCCAGAGCCAGGAAACGGCGAACACCAAGAAACTGGCCTCGTGGGCTGCCATCTTGGCGGTGCCGACGGCGCTCGCCGGCATCTACGGCATGAATTTCGACGACATGCCGGAACTGAAGATGGAATATGGCTACCCGCTCGTGCTGGCTGCGATCGCTGCGATCTGCTCTTTCCTGTACTGGCGTTTTCGCAAGAATGGGTGGCTGTGAAATAGAAGGGAGTAGGGCAGTAAGGGAGTAGGGCAGTATGTAGTGCGTTGCCAAGGGTCGCACTCACAAAGCCTAATCTTTACCTACTCCCATACTGCCCTACTCCCCTATTGCCTTATCTACTCCGCCGCCGCTCTGATGCGGGCTGGAACGCAATGCGGGCGTGGTACTTGCAATAGGGTCCGGTTTCGGCCGCGTCGTTGCCGCAGAAATGGAACTCTTCCGAAAGCGGATCGCCATTCGGCCATTTGCATGTCCGCTCGGTTAACTCGACGAGTTGCAGATGCCGCGAGATCGGCACGACGACGTTCTCGACCGGACGGACGTAATGACGCGCCACCGGTGCGGTGTCGAATTGCGCCTGCAGCGCGGTCGCGCCGATCGACGTGGTGATATGCCGCGCAGTGCTCGCCGCCCGCGACACCGATTTCTGGACGCTCGATCCTTGCACGCTCTTTTTCTGGCGTGCCGGCGTGGCGGTCGAGCGTCCGCGGCCCGACAGTTTCAGCCGATGCACCTTGCCGATGACGGCATTGCGGCTGACGCCCCCGAGCTGTGCGGCGATCTGGCTGGCGCTCAGTCCCTCCGACCACAATTTTCTAAGAAGTTCGACCCGCTCGTCAGTCCAGTTCATGAGACCGCGCTCCTGCTGAAATGTGCGGCGATCGGAATCCTTCCACGATCCGGCTTCCGCCGGGCAGACACCACATATATCGGGTGATTAGGTCCGCCGCACGAAATCTAGTTATTCTCGACTACAATTACCTTATGCGCTGACTCGGTGACAAGAGTCCGAGGGCCAACACGAATCGGTTTTTTCGGTTTTCCCCAACTTGCCCGTTCGCTGATGAGCCGGCGTCTCGCTGGAGGGCTTGCCGCGCGTCCTCGCGCGACGTTTTCGTTGACTTCATGGCCGAAACACACGATAAGCCGCAAAGGCCGCCGCTTTGGCGGCTTTTTGATTTTCCGGTTCCGGAGACGCATATAATGAGCGGTTCGGCGCTTTTCGAGACCTTTACCCGCGCACCCCTGGCCTTCGACCATGGGGAAGGCACTTGGCTGGTCACCGACAAGGGCGAGCGATATCTCGATTTTGGCGGCGGTGTCGCCGTGAATTCGCTGGGCCACAGCCATCCGCATTTGGTCTCGGCACTCACCGAGCAGGCGGCCAAGGTCTGGCACGTCTCCAACCTCTACGAGATTCCGGGGCAGAGCCGTCTGGGCGAGCGGCTGGCCGACGCCACCTTCGCCGACAAGGTGTTCTTCACCAATTCCGGCGCCGAGGCGCTGGAATGCGCCATCAAGACGGCGCGGCGCTACCACTTCGTCAAGGGCCATCCCGAGCGCTTTCGCATCATCACCTTCGAAGGCGCCTTTCATGGCCGCACGCTGGCGACCATCGCCGCGGGCGGCCAGTATAAATACCTGGAAGGCTTCGGACCCAAGGTCGAAGGTTTCGACCAGGTCGGCTTCGGCGACATCGACGCCGCCGAAAAGGCGATCACCCCCGAGACCGCCGCGATACTGATCGAGCCGGTGCAGGGCGAGGGTGGCATCCGCCCGGTGCCTACGCAGTCGCTGAAGCGGCTGAGGCAGCTCTGCCAACAGCATGGCCTGCTCCTGATCTTCGACGAGGTCCAGTGCGGCATCGGCCGCACCGGAAAATTGTTCGCGCATGAATGGGCTGGCGTCACGCCCGACATCATGGCGGTTGCCAAGGGCATCGGCGGCGGCTTCCCGGTGGGCGCCTGTCTCGCCACCGACGAGGGGGCCGTCGGCATGACCGCCGGCGTGCACGGCACCACTTTCGGCGGCAATCCGCTGGCGATGGCGGTCGGCAACGCCGTGCTCGACGTGGTGCTGGAGGACGGCTTCCTGGAGGATGTCCAGCGCAAGGCGCTGCTGCTGAAGCAGGGGCTGGCGGGTGTCGCCGACGAATTTCCTGATATCATCGAAGACATCAGGGGCACCGGCTTGATGCTCGGCCTGAAATGCGCCGCACCCAACACCAAGGTGAATATGGCGTTGCGCGACCAGCATCTGCTGGCTGTTCCGGCCGGTGACAACGTCCTTCGCCTGCTGCCGCCGCTCACCGTCACCGACGCCGAGATCCATGAAGCGCTCGACCGCATCCGCGCCGGCGCCAGAGGCCTGGCCGATGCCATAGCCGCGGCTGCCGCGAAGTAACAGTCGAAAGACCCCAAATGAGCCTTCGCCATTTCACCGATCTTTCCGCCGTTTCCGAGGGCGATCTGCGCTTCATGCTGGACGATGCCGTCGTGCGAAAGGCAAGGCTCAAGGCTGGCGAGCGGACAAAACCGCTCGAAGGCAAGGTGCTGGCGATGATCTTCGACAAGCCGTCGACGCGCACGCGCGTATCCTTCGACGTCGGCATGCGCCAACTCGGCGGCGAGACCATCATGCTGACCGGCACCGAGATGCAGCTCGGCCGCTCCGAAACCATCGCCGACACGGCCAAGGTGCTGTCGCGCTATGTCGATGCGATCATGATCCGAACCACATCGCATGACCGGCTGCTGGAGCTGACCGAGAACGCCACCGTTCCCGTCATCAACGGGCTGACCGACGATACCCATCCGTGCCAGCTGATGGCCGACATCATGACTTTCGAGGAGCATCGCGGTCCGGTCGCCGGCAAGACCATCGCCTGGACCGGCGACGGCAACAACGTGCTGCATTCGCTGCTGGAGGCCTCGGCGCGGTTCCGCTTCAACCTCAACGTAGCCGTGCCGGAAGGCAGCGAGCCGGCGCAGAAGCATGTCGACTGGTCGAGGGCGCATGGCGGCAAGTTGAACTTCACCCGCTCGCCCGAGGAGGCGGTCCACGAGGCCGACTGCGTCGTCACCGACTGCTGGGTGTCGATGGGCCAGGAGCACCGTGCTCGCGGCCATAATGTCTTCTCACCCTACCAGGTCAATGCGGCGCTGATGGCGAAGGCGAAGCCCGATGCGTTGTTCATGCACTGCCTGCCGGCGCATCGTGGCGAGGAGGTCACTGACGAGGTCATCGACGGGCCACATTCGGTGGTGTTCGACGAGGCCGAGAACCGGCTCCACGCCCAGAAGGCGGTTTTGGCCTGGTGTCTGGGCGCTTGATCCGGGCCGCCTTGATCCGGGAGTACGTGATGCCTATCTCAGCCGCATCACGCAAATCGAGCGCGTTTCGACGCATGCGCCCCGGAGGGCGGCATGGCCGCGCCCCGGAGCTTTGTCATGTTGGAAACTCATCAATTGGCTGAACATCAACCCAAACTCGGCGAATTCGGCTACGCCGGCGACGATCATGTCGTGCCCTTCGAGGTCGGCCCGCTCGACGTGCGCGGCCGCACCGTCCAGCTCGGGCCGATGCTCGACGCGATCCTCAGCCGTCATGACTATCCCGAGCCGGTCGCCCGCCTGCTGGCGGAAGCCTGCGTGCTGACGGTGCTGCTTGGCACCTCGCTCAAGTTCGAGGGCAAGTTCATCCTGCAGACCCGCACCGACGGGCCGGTCGATATGCTGGTGGCGGATTTTTCCACGCCGCAGGCGCTGCGCGCCTATGCTCGGTTCGACGCCGACCGGCTGGAGGCACTGACATCTGCCGGCGAGACCTCGCAGCAGACGCTGCTCGGCAGCGGTGTCCTGGCGCTGACCATCGACCAGGGTGCCCACACGCAGCGCTATCAGGGCATCGTCCAGCTCGACGGCGAGACGCTGGAGGAGGCCGCGCGCACCTATTTTCGCCAGTCGGAACAGATCCCGACCGACCTCAGACTCTCGGTGGCCAAGCTGTTGACGCCCGGTGTCGGCGGTGCCCGCGAGCAATGGCGTGCCGGTGGCATCCTTGCGCAATTCCTGCCGCAATCGGCGGAACGCATGCGCGTGCCCGACCTTCCGGGCGGCGACGGCGATCCGCGCGATGAGATACATGATCCGCCCGACAATTCCTGGCAGGAACTGCTGGCATTGCTTGGCACCATCGAGCCGACGGAACTGATCGACCCGACGATCGGCGCCGAGCGGTTGCTTTACCGGCTGTTCCACGAGCACGGCGTCCGCGTCTTCGGCGGCGTACCGGTAGCCGACGAGTGCTCATGCTCCAGGGAGAAGATCCGCGGCATACTCGAAGGTTTCTCAGCCGACGAGATCAGGGACAGCACCGAGGATGGCGGCATTCATGTCGCCTGCGAATTCTGCTCGAAGCAATATGACTTCGATCCGGCGGAGTTTGCCGCGGCGCAGTAGACCATGATCCCGACCGAAGGTTAGCGCATCGAAAAGTGGAAAGCGTTTTTGCTTCGCTGACCTTCGGTTCGGAAAAGGTCCTGGTCTAAGAGTTAGAGCCCATCCCGATTCTATCGGGATGGATCAGGTCTAGCTGGTCAGTTGACGGTGCGCCGCGTGCCTGGCAGGTCGAGCGAAAAGGCGGGGATGGCGACGTCGAACGTCTCGCCTCGCTTGTTGCGCATCGTATAGTGGCCGACCATGATGCCGGACGGCGTCGAGAGCGGGCAGCCAGACGTATATTGATAACTGTCGCCGGGGTTGAGTTCGGGCTGGTCGCCGACAACGCCGGCGCCGCGCACTTCCTCGACCCGGCCGGTGCCGTCGGTGATGTGCCAATAGCGTGACAGAAGTTGTACGAATTCATCCGACTGGTTGTCGATGGTCACCTGGTAGCCCCAGACATAGCGGTTCTCCGACGGGTCGGAGCGATCTTCCAGATAGAACGGCCTGACCTGTACTTCGATGTTGCGCGTAACGGCGCTGTACATAGCCTACTCCACAAATATGCAGACGGAACTTTCGACGCTCTCCGCAGTTTGGTCAACGGGGCGCTTCCGTCGTTGCCCGACTCGTTTGCGCGCAGGTGCCGAAGAACAATGTCATTTAAGTGACACATGACAATGATGGTGTGCAGGGCCGGGCGACTCAGCATTCCGTCGAACTGTTGAAAACGGCTATCATGCGGCCGGCTTTTCTGGAGTGACCAGATATCGATGGAACTGACAGTCACAGCCGCCTTGCTTTCCACAGCTCTGCTTCTCGTCAATCTCGCCAGCATCCTGCTCGCTTCGTTGAAGCTGAAGCGGCCTGGCAGGATCGCGCCGCCAGCCGGCAAGGCGCCTCCGGTGTCGATCGTCGTGCCGTCGCGCGGCGTCGAGCCGTTTGCCGAGGAGACGCTCGAGCGCGCCTTCTCTCTCGACTGGCCGCGCTATGAGCTCATCTTCTGCGTCGCCCATGCCGACGACCCGGTGGCCAGGCCGGTCACCGATGCGATTGCCCGTTTTCCGGCCGTGCCGGCCCGGCTGCTCGTCGGCGACGACCACATCAGCGGCAATCCGAAACTCAACAATTGCGTGAAGGGCTGGGAGGCGGCGCGCCACCGCTGGGTCATCCTTGCCGATTCCAACGTTCTGATGCCGAGGGATTATGTCCAGCATCTGATGGCGGCATGGCGGCCGGACACTGGCCTTGTCTGCTCGACGCCGATCGGCTCGCGGCCGGACGGGTTCTGGGCTGAGGTCGAATGCGCCTTCCTCAACACGCTGCAGGCGCGCTGGCAATATACCGGCGAGGCGATAGGCCTTGGCTTTGCCCAAGGCAAGAGCATGTTGTGGGACAAGCCCATGCTCGACGCCAATGGCGGGATCCGTGCGCTTGCCGCCGAGATCGCCGAGGATGCCGCCGCGACCAAGCTGGTCAACGGGCTTGGACTGCGCGTCAATCTCGTCGCCTCGCCCTTTGAGCAGCCGCTCGGTTTTCGCACGCTCGGCGAAATCTGGTCGCGCCAGGCCCGCTGGGCACGCCTGCGTCGCGTCACCTTCCCACTGTTCTTCGCACCCGAAATACTGGTCGGCGCGGCGGTGCCGCTGGCGCTTGCGCTGGTTGCTGCGGCCGGCGCCGGCTTCAGCCTGTCGGCGACCGCCCTCGTTGTGCTGGTAGTCGCCTATCTCCCGGAATGCGCTCTCGCCTCGGCCAAGAGCTGGCACCTGTCGCTACGCATGGTCCCGGCGATGATGGCGCGCGATTGCATCCTGCCGATTGTCTGGGCGCGTGGCTGGCTCAGCGGTGCCGTCGACTGGCGTGGCAACACGATGACCATCCACACCAGCGCCGTTGCGGAATTGGAAGAGACCCCGTCGGGCGCCTGACCGCGCCTGATTTGACGATTCGAGCGACACCGCCCAGTGCACTATCTGGCGGCTTTCAGGGCCTGCTCGATGTCTTCGAGCAGGTCGTCGGTGTCCTCCAGGCCGACGGACAGCCTGAGCGTGCCTGGCCCGATGCCGAGTTCGGCGCGCGCCTCGTCGCTCAGATTCTTGTGTGTCGTCGTCGCCGGATGGGTGATCAGGCTCTTGGCGTCACCGAGATTGTTAGAGATCAGCACGATATCGAGCGCGTTCTGGAAGGCGAAGGCCGCCTGCTTGCCGCCCTTGACGTCGAGGCAGATCAGCGTCGAGCCGCCCGACATCTGCCTCTTGACGACCGCCGCTTGCGGGTGATCGGCGCGACCGGGATAGATGACGCGGGCGATTTCCGGCCGCTCGGCGAGGAAGTCCGCGATCCGGCCGGCACTTTCCGTCTGCTGGCGCACGCGCAGCGGCAGCGTTTCCAGGCCCTTCAGCAGCGTCCAGGCGTTGAACGGCGACAGGCTGGGACCGGTGTGGCGGAAATAATCGTGCAGGTTCTCGTCGATCCATTTCTTGTCCGACAGGATGACGCCGCCGAGGCAGCGCCCCTGGCCGTCGATGTGCTTGGTCGCCGAATAGACGACGATATGGGCGCCGAGCTGCAACGGCTTCTGCTGCAAGGGCGTGGCAAAGACATTGTCGACGATCAGCCGCGCGCCGATCGAATCGGCAAGCGAGGCGACGGCTGCGATGTCGACGACTTCCAGCGTCGGATTGGTCGGGCTTTCAAGGAAGAACAGCTTCGTGTTGGGCCTGACCGCCTTTTCCCAATTGGCGATTTCGGTGCCATCGACCAGCGTCGCCTCGATGCCGTATTTCGGCGCCAGCGTCTCGACCACCCAGCGGCAGGAGCCGAACAGCGCGCGCGCCGCCACGATGTGGTCGCCGGCCTTGGCGCTGCACAGCAACGCCGCTGTCACCGCCGCCATGCCGGATGCGGTGGCGCGGGCATCTTCGGCACCTTCCAGCGCACACATGCGCTTCTCGAACATGTCGACCGTCGGATTGGCATAGCGCGAATAGATGAAGCCCGGTTCCTCGCCCTTGAAGCGGGCTTCCGCCGCCTGCGCCGTATCGTAGACATAGCCTTGCGTGAGATACATCGCCTCGGAGGTTTCGCCGAAGCCGGAACGCAGCGTTCCCGCATGCACGAGTGCGGTCTGAGGCTTCCAGTTGCGCTTGTTGCTCGTCATCACCTTGTTCCAAACACCAAAAATGGCCCAAATACAAAAAAACCGGCCGCGAAAGTCGCAACCGGTCCATATGGCCTTTCGGGCCGACGGTCCTTTAGCGACTTGTTTAACGTGGCTGCAAGCCGACCGGCCAAATCACCACGGGATAACGACCCTTTAAACCCGCACCACGCTTGCGTCAATTGCCGGCATGATTAAGAGGTTTGTACCAGCGGGTTCCGCGGCAGGAACCTGCGACAAAACGAGACCACGCCCGGCCTTCGAGCGGAGCCAGACTTTGCGGCAGACAGGCATTCTTCCCGATCAGGATATTTCCGCGCTGTTCCAGTCGGGCGCGCTGAAATCGCCGCGCGCGCTCGATGCCGACCAGGTCCAGCCGGCCAGCCTCGACCTTAGGCTTGGCGACAAGGCCTGGCGGGTGCGCGCCTCCTTCCTGCCCGGCCCGAACCACAGGGTTGCTGAAAAACTCGACCGCCTGAAGCTGCACGAAATCAATCTCGCCGACGGTGCGGTGCTGGAGACGGGCTGCGTCTATATCGTGCCGCTGCTCGAGAGCCTGGCGCTTCCGGCAAACGTTTCGGCCTCGGCCAACCCGAAGAGCTCGACCGGACGGCTCGACATCTTCACCCGGGTGATGACCGATCGCGGCCACGAGTTCGACAAGATCGCTGCCGGCTACAACGGCCCGCTCTATCTGGAAGTCAGCCCGCGCACCTTTCCGATCGTCGTCCGTGCCGGCTCGCGGCTGTCGCAGATCAGGTTCCGCACCGGCAATGCGCTTTTGTCGGAAAGCGAGCTGCACGAATTGCATCGCGCCGAGACGCTCGTCGCCACCGAGCCGCCGAACATTTCCGGCGGCGGCATCGCACTGTCGATCGACCTCGATGGCGACAAGGACGGGCTGGTCGGCTACCGCGGCAAGCACCACACCGGCCTGGTCGATGTCGACAAGCGCGCCGCGCAGGATGTTGTCGATTTCTGGGAGCCGCTCTACAAGAGCGGTGCTGGCGAACTGGTGCTCGATCCCGATGAATTCTATATCCTCGTCAGCCAGGAGGCGGTGCATGTGCCGCCGCTCTATGCCGCCGAGATGACGCCCTTCGATCCGCTGGTTGGCGAGTTCCGTGTCCACTATGCCGGTTTCTTTGATCCGGGCTTCGGCCATTCGGCGGCCGGGGGCACCGGCAGTAGGGCTGTGCTCGAAGTGCGCAGCCACGAAGTGCCGTTCATCCTCGACCACGGCCAGATCGTCGGACGGCTGGTCTACGAGCACATGCTGAAGCGGCCGCAGGCGCTCTACGGCACAGATCTCGGCTCGAATTATCAGGCACAGGGCCTGAAACTGTCCAAACATTTCCGCGCCGCGCGCTGATCCCCGATCAACCAGACTGTGCTTGCCTGACCTTGCGGGCCGTGCTTGGCTGTGCCTAACCATCAAGGTGGTTGAACCAAGGGAACAAAGAAATGCAGATTCCAAGATGGATCGCATCGGCAGCAACAGCTGCCATGCTGGTGATGGCTGCCGGGTCCTTGTCGGCGCAAGCACAGGAAAAGTTGAAGATCGCCACCGAAGGCGCCTATCCGCCGTTCAACACCATCACCGCGGATGGCAAGCTCACCGGCTTCGACATCGACATCGCCAATGCGCTTTGCGCTCAGATGAAGGTCGAATGCGAACTTGTCACGCAGGACTGGGACGGCATGATCCCGGCGCTCCAGGCCAGAAAGTTCGACGCCATCATCGCGTCCATGAGCATTACCGAGGAGCGCAAAAAGCAGGTCTCCTTCACCAACAAATACTATACGACGCCGCTTTCGCTGGTGGCCATGAAGGACAGCGATATTGCCTCGACCGAACCCGCCGCACTCGCCGGCAAGACAGTCGGCGCCCAGGCTTCGACCACCCAGGCCGACTATGCCCAGGATGTCTATATCAAGGCCGGCGCCGAGGCGAAGCTCTATCCAACCCAGGAGGAGGCGGTCGCCGACCTGATGAACGGCCGTCTCGATGCCGTCCTTTCAGACAAATTCGTGCTGATGGACTGGATGAACAAGTCGAGCGACGGCTGCTGCAAGATGGTCGGCGACGTCAAGGGCACCGAGACCGAAGCCGGTATCGCCGTGCGCAAGGAAGACAATGCGCTGCGCGAGAAGCTCAACGCCGCGATCGATGCGATCGTCGCAGATGGCACCTACAAGAAGATCCAGGCCAAATATTTCGATTTCGATATTTATTGAGGCTGCCAATCTCCCCCCTTGAGGGGGAGATGGCCGGCAGGCCAGAGGGGGTCGCTGCGCGTAAAGTGCCAACGCCGTTCCGCCACGGGAGACGGCGTTCGCGCTTTATGTGAGACGACCCCCTTTGTCACCTTCGGCGACATCTCCCCCTCAAGGGGGGAGATCACACAATCAAAGCGCCTTCACCGCCACCGTCACCGGTTGCTCGATTTCAAGCGGGTTGCGCAGCGGCAGGCCAAAATCCTTGGCCTCGATCTCGAACACGTCGCCGGCTTCGGTCCTGATGCCGTCGGCGAAGGACAGTGTCGCCGTGCCGAACATGTGCACATGAACGTCGCCCGGCTGGCGGAAGGCCGAATATTTGAAGTGGTGATGTTCGAGATTGGCGATGGTGTGCGACATGTTCGCCTCGCCTGACAGGAACGGCTTTTCCCACAGCAGCTTGCCGTCGCGGAGGATGCGCGAGGTACCCCTGACGTCGGAGGGCAGGTCGCCGATCAGGATCTCCGGCCCGAACGAAGCGTTGCGCAGCTTGGAATGCGCGAGGAAAAGATAGTTCACGCGCTCGGTGATATGGTCGGAAAACTCGTTTGACAGTGTGAAGCCGACGCGGAACGGGACGCCGTCGTCGCCGATGACATAGATGCCGGCGACTTCCGGCTCCTCGCCGGCATCCTGGGCGAAGGCGGGCGACAGAAGTGCCGCACCGGGCGCCACCGCCATGGTGCCGTTGCCCTTGTAGAACCATTCTGGCTGCACGCCCGCCTGGCCCTTGGCGGGCTTGCCGCCCTCCAGCCCCATGCGGAACATCTTCATGGAATCGGTGAGCTGCTCTTCGCGATCGGCATCGAGTTTCTTGTGCATGGCATCGCGGGTCGCGGCGGAGCCGAGATGCGTCAGCCCGGTGCCGGTGAGATGAAGATGCGCCGGGTCGGGATGGTTGATCGGCGACAACAGCCGCCCCTTCTTGTATGCGGCATCGAGGTCGACCGCTTCACCGAAGCCTTTGCGCTCGATGAGGGCGACAAGTCCGGTGCCGGTGCGCGCGGCCTCCATCGCCAGCGAATAGACGCTGCGGGCGCCGTTGATGATCCGGGTCTTGCCGCCGTTGCGGGCAACGACGCGAATGGTCTCTGCGTCGTCGAGGATCTGGGAGATCAGCATGATGTACCCTCTCTCAATTGCCTTTGGCCTGGCTGCCGGGTTGGCAAACCTTGACCAGCGCGGCTCGGATGGGATCCGCGCCACTGGTGAACTCTTCGTCCGGATTGCGCTCGCGAGCCCGGTCCCCTTGGGGGACTTCTTTGCGCCGCCCGGCAGCGCCGCGATGTGACCCGTGCCTCCTAAAAGCGCGCCGCGTTTGAAAAGCGGCCCGCTTTAATCCTTGTTTTCATGCATGCCGTTGTCCCAACACGCTGCACACGTTTGGCGACATGCATGAGTCCCCTCGCCCTCAAGCCTTGTTCTTGTTGTAGACGTCGAAGACCACGGCGCCGAGCAGCACCAGGCCCTTGACCACCTGTTGCCAATCGACATTGACGCCCATGATCGACATGCCGTTGTTCATGACGCCCATGATGAAACCGCCCACCACCGCGCCTATAACTTGACCGACGCCGCCCATCGCCGAAGCGCCGCCGATGAACACAGCGGCGATGACGTCGAGCTCGCTGCCGAGGCCGGCCGCTGGCACCGCCTGGCCAAGGCGCGCCGCAATGATCAGCCCGCCGAGCGCCGAGAGCACGCCCATATTGATGAACACCATCAGGGTCAGCCGCTCGGTCTTGATACCCGATAGCTGAGCCGCCTTGGCATTGCCGCCCATTGCGTAGATACGGCGGCCGACCGTCATGCGTTTGGTGACGAAGACGAACAGCGCGATCAGCACGCCCATCACTACGAGAACGATTGGCAGACCTCTGTAGGTGGCGAATTGGTAGACCAGAAAAAGCGCCAGAGCGCTGGTCACCAGGGTCTTGACGACGAACAGCGTGAAGGGTTCGGCTTCGTAGCCATGCCGCTCGCGGCTGCGCCGTGCCCTGAGCCCGAAATAGGCATAGGCGAGCACGGCAACGAGGCCGATCACGATCGTCGTCATGTGCAGCGTCAGCCCGCTGCCGACGATGGTCTTGCCGGCGGCGTTCACGACCGGCGGGATCAGCGTCAACGAGCCGATCACATCCGGGATGAAGCCGGAACTGAGCGCCTTGAAGCCGGCTGGAAGCGGCCCCACGGAGGACCCGCCACCCAGCAGCGCTTGGCAGATGCCGCGGAAGATCAGCATCCCCGCCAGCGTGACGATGAAGCTCGGTATTCGGTGATAGGCGATCCAGTAGCCTTGTCCCGCGCCGATCGCGCCGCCGATCATCAGGCAGATGATCGACACCACCAGCGGATTGCTGAAAGGGCCGAGAGGCCAGATGACCATCATCATCGCCGCCAGCGCGCCGATGAAACCGGCGACGGACCCGACGCTGAGATCGATATGGCCGGAGACAATCACCAGCAGCATGCCCAGCGCCATCACGATGATGAAGCTGTTCTGCTGCACCAGGTTACTCAAGTTCACCGGCTTGAACAGCGTTCCGGACGTCGTGTACTGGAAGAATACCATGATGGCGATAAGCGCCAGGATCAGACCGTATTCGCGCAGGTTGGTGACCAGCGCCGAGACGGCAACGCGCGGCCCCTGCTGCACATCTTCGGCGACGCCGCTTTTCGGGACGGGAGCGCTTTCGGTGCTCATGATGCTTTTCCTTCTCCGCGAACGATGGCGCGCATGATCTTTTCCTGGCTGGCGTCGCTCGCCGCCATTTCGCCGACGATACGTCCTTCGTTCATGACATAGATGCGGTCGGTGATGCCGAGCAGTTCGGGCATCTCCGACGAGATGACGATGATCGCCTTACCCTCCGAGGCGAGACGCGCGATGATCGTGTAGATTTCATACTTGGCGCCGACGTCGATGCCGCGCGTCGGCTCGTCGAGGATCAGCACCTCCGGATTGGCGAACAGCCACTTCGACAGCACCACCTTCTGTTGATTGCCGCCCGATAGATTGCCGGTCATCTGATAAACGCTGGACGAGCGGATGTTGGTTTTGGCCTTGTAGTCGTTGGCGACGGCCAGCTCGCGCATGTCGTCGATCACGCTATGGCGCGACACGCCGGGAAGATTGGCCAGCGTGATGTTGTGCTTGATATGATCGATCAGGTTGAGACCGTAGGTCTTGCGGTCCTCGGTGACGTAAGCGATGCCGTGTTCCACTGCCTTGCTGACAGAGGAGACATCGATGGGCTTGCCCTTGAGCAGCACCTCGCCCGTGATGCGGCGGCCATAGGAGCGGCCGAACAGGCTCATCGCGAATTCGGTGCGTCCGGCGCCCATCAGCCCGGCGATACCCACCACCTCGCCCTTGCGGACGTCGATGTCGATGCCTTTGATCACTTGCCGCTCGGCATGGATCGGGTGATAGACCGACCAGTTCCTCACCTGGAGCACGATCTCACCGATCTCGGGCTCGCGCGACGGATAACGGTCGTCTAGCGAGCGCCCGACCATCGAGGTGATGATGCGGTCTTCCGAAATGTCTTTCTTGGCCAGCGTCTCGATGGTCCGCCCGTCGCGGATGATCGTCACCTTGTCGGCGACCCGGTTGACCTCGTTGAGCTTGTGCGAGATCAGGATCGAGGTGATGCCATGCCGCTTGAATTCCAGCAGCAGGTCGAGCAGCGCCTGGCTGTCCTTTTCGGACAGGCTCGCCGTCGGTTCGTCGAGGATCAGCAGCTGCACTTCCTTGCTGAGCGCCTTGGCGATCTCGACCAGCTGCTGCTTGCCGACGCCGATATTGGTGATCAGCGTCTTGGGGTCTTCCTTAAGGCCCACCTTCTTGAGCAGAGCGCTGGTGCGCGTCTCGTTGGCGTTCCAGTCGATGACACCGTATCTGGCATGCTCGTTGCCGAGAAAGATGTTTTCGGCGATCGACAGCATCGGAACCAGCGCGAGTTCCTGGTGGATGATGACGATGCCCCGGCGCTCGCTGTCGTGAATGCCCTTGAAATGGCACTCATCGCCGCGATAGATGATTTCGCCGTCATAAGTGCCGGATGGATACACGCCCGACAGCACCTTCATCAACGTCGACTTGCCGGCGCCGTTCTCGCCGACAACGGCGTGAATCTCGCCTTCCTCGACGCTTAGGTTGACATTCGACAGCGCCTTGACGCCGGGAAACGTCTTGGTGATGTCACGCATCTCCAAAATCGTCGAGGCCATCAGGAATACCACTCCTCCGAGGTCCCGAAACAATACCGGGGTCGCTCGCTAACGAAAAGGGGCCCTGCGTTACGCAGGACCCCGGGTTTACAACTGCCGTTACTTCAGCTCTTCGGCCTTGATGTAGCCGGAATCGACCACCAGGGCCTGGTAGTTCGACTTGTCTACCTCATGCGGCGTCAGCAGGATCGAGGGGACGACCTTGACGTCGTTGTTGTAGGTCGTGGTGTCGAGGCCTTCCGGCTTGCCGCCCGAGAGCACCTTGTCGACGAGCTCGACCGTCGCCTTGGCGAGTTCGCGGGTGTCCTTGAACACCGTCGAGTACTGCTCGCCGGCGATGATCGCCTTGACCGAAGCGGTTTCGGCGTCCTGGCCGGTGACGATTGGCCAGGGCTGATCGGCCGTGCCGTAACCGACTGCGCGCAACGAGGCGATGATGCCGCGCGACAGACCGTCATACGGCGAGAGCACGCCATCGACGCGGCTGCCATCCGAGTAGTTGGCGGACAGCAGATTGTCCATGCGGGCCTGGGCGGTCGCCGCCAGCCAGCGAAGCGTGCCGACCTTGTCCATGCCCATCTGGCCGGACTTCACCACGAGGGTCTTGTCGTCGATCAGTGGCTGCAGAACGGACATCGCGCCGTCGTAGAAGAAGAAGGCGTTGTTGTCGTCCGGCGAACCGCCGAACAGCTCGATGTTGAATGGACCCTTGTTTTCCGGATAGCCAAGGCCCTTGAGCAGCGATTTGGCCTGGATGACGCCGACGCCGAAATTGTCGAACGTGGTGTAGTAGTCGACATTCGGGGTCTTCTTGATCAGCCGGTCATAGGCGACGACGACGACGCCGGCGTCAGCCGCCTTCTGCAGCGCGTCCGACATCGTGGTGCCGTCGATCGAGGCGATGATCAGTGCCTTCGGGCCCTTGGTGATTTCGTTTTCCAGCTGGCTGAGCTGATTGGGGATATCGTCCTGCGCATACTGCAGATCGACAGTGTAGCCCAGAGCCTCGAGCTGGGACTTGACGGCGTCGCCGTCGTTGATCCAGCGCTGCGAGGTCTTGGTGGGCATCAGCACGCCGATGAGGCCTTCGCCTGCCTGCGCCGGGACCGTCATGGCCGCGATGCTAAGGGCCGCGACGGCGGCCAGTGTCTTGATGATCTTCACATTAACTCTCCCTTGTTGATGGACGCGCACCCTGGGTTTCGTGGGCCGCGCGATCGTGCAGGGGCGCCAAAACGCGCCGCTGCCGCCATATCGATCTCCGGTATCCTCCCAATCGGCCCTGAGACTCTGGTTTCAGTCGATGCGATTTTCTCGCTGGCGACGGTCAAGCCTCAGGACGCGCAAAGGGTGTGGCTCTTTGCCATAACTGTCAAATGCGATCTTTGATGGTTGCTATACCGAAACTGATATATTGAAAGCCGACGAAGACCTGGCCGGATTGCCGGCCGGCGATGAGTGGGGAGCAAACAAAGACCATGGCAGCGCTGCGGAATCCTGGTGGACTTTCAGCCAGTTACGAAGAACCCCCCGGCGACGGAGAAACCCTGCTGCGCAGCGGCCTCAGCCTGCGCCACATGCGTATGATCGCAGCCCTCGATGACCATGGCCGGGTCAGCGCGGCAGCCCAGGTCATGAACATTTCGCAGCCCGCCGCCTCGCGTATGATCGCCGAAATGGAGGCGGTGCTCGATGTCAAGCTGTGCGAAAGGCTGCCGCGCGGCATCACGCTGACGCCCTATGGCAAGGCATTGGCGAGGCGCGCACGTTCGATCCTGCTTGAGATGCGTGAAGTCGACCGCGAGATATCCGAGCTCAAGGCGGGCAAGGGCGGCTCGGTATTCCTCGGCGCGGTGACGGCCCCTGCGATCGAGCTCGCCGTGCCGGCGATCCGCGAAATCCGGCGCATCTATCCGCGCATCGAGATCACCATGCAGGTCGAGACCTCCAATGTGCTGGCGCGCGAGCTGATCGCCACGCGTCACGATTTCATCATCGCGCGCATCCCCGACGATCTCAATCCACGGCTGTTCGAGGCCCGCGTCATCGGTGTCGAAAAAGCCTGCCTGATCGTGCGCCGCGGCCACGCGCTTGCTAAGGGCAAAGCCGTGCGGCTGGAGGAGACCGCCGCCTACGACTGGGTTTTCCAGTCGGGCGGCTCGCCGTTGCGCCAGGCGATGGAAAGCAATTTCCTGAACCGCAACATCGCGCTGCCGGACCGCATCCTCAACACCAGCTCGCTGCTGCTGACCCTGGTCATGGTCGCGCAGTCGGACGCCATCGCGCCGGTGTCGATCCAGGTGGCGAAATTCATCCAGAACCCCGAGGGGCTGGCCGGCGCCATCGACGTCGTCCAGACCGAATTCGACATCGAGGTCAGGCCTTACAGTCTGATCACCGTAAAAAATCGCGTGCTGTCGCCGGCGGCCAAGATGCTGCACGACTTTATTTTGAGAGAGGTAGGCTGACGGCGTTAAATCAAGCAATCCATCGCCAATCCGTTGGACAGCTATCGCAGCTACACGGCGCTTCGTCATGTCGCTTCAATTCAGAATATCGCTGGAGCGAAGGAACCACACAGGGCCGTGCCGCGTCATAGAGGCGGGCTCTTGTTGCAGTCCCAGCGAGGCTATCGATGATCAGGTTTCTCCTCGTCTTAGCCGCGACGCTTGCCCTGGCATGCGGCGGGACGGGGGCAGCCAAGCTGGACCTAACCACCGTCAATCAGGCCCAGTTCGCCGCCGGAGAACCGAAGGGTGTCGATCCGACCGTGCTGAAGGCGCAGATTCTCTTGGATCGCGCCCGCTTCTCGCCTGGGCTGATTGACGGTAGCCTTTCAGCGAACTTCGCCAAGGCAGTCGGCGCCTTTCAGGCGGCGAACGGACTCCCTCCCGATGGCAAGCTCACCCCGGAGACCTGGAGTAAGCTCATGGCAACCTCCACCGACCCGGTGCTGGTCACCTATGAGGTAACGCGCAAGGATGTGCGCGGACCCTTCACCAGGCGTATTCCGGCTCGCATGGAGAGGATGGCCCGTCTGCGGCGGCTCGGCTATCGCACTGCGGCGGAGAGGCTGGCGGAGCGCTTCCATATCAGCGAACAGTTGCTCAGGATGCTCAATCCGGGCATCGGCTTCAGGAAGGCCGGCACGACCTTGGTGGTGCCTGATATTGGCCGGGGCGATCCTCCCGCTGGCGTTGCCGGCATTGAGGTCGACAAGGGCGCTCGCCTGGTGCGCGTGCTCGACCCTTCCGGCAAATGGCTCGCAGTCTACCCGGCCTCGATTGGAAGCGATGAAAACCCGGCGCCAAGCGGCATGGCGGAGGTCAAGCGCGTGGTGCGCAACCCAACCTATCACTATGATCCGGACTTCGCTTTCAAGGGAGTCAAGACCAAGCGGCCCTTCACCATCGCTGCCGGGCCGAACAATCCGGTGGGATCGGTCTGGATCGATCTCTCCATCGAAAGCTACGGCATCCACGGCACGCCCGAACCGGGCAAGATCGGCACGACCTTCTCACATGGCTGCATCCGACTGACCAATTGGGATGCCGAAGATCTCGGCTCGATGGTGCAGCCGGGCACGAAAGTCGAATTCAAGAACGAGACCGCCCACACCGTCGACGAGCTTGCTCCGTAGCAAAGCGGACTGGCCAGCAGACCGGTTCCGCAAGCCATTCCTGAGGAAAGTCGCAGAGAATTTGTGGACCTCCGACATCCCAAGTCGGACCAGGCCCGTCATTCAGGCCCGTGGCGATGCCATCAGGCGGTAGAAGACCCGTCCGACGAGCCCGGCAAACGATCGCGAACGGCTTCCTCGGTTCGCTTTGCGGTCGATTCCACAACTTTGCCGACCTTGCCTGCTAACGTGTCGGTATCTCCACCCGAGCCTTGCCGGTTGGCCTCTTCCTTGACCGTTTCGTAGGCCTCGGCGGCAACTTGCTTTGCTTGCTCCAGGCCCGTTTCGAAAACCTCCGCCGCGCTGTCGCGAATTTTGTCGCGATAGGCGCCAAGTTGCTCGTCCTCTGTGGCTGTGTGGGGCAGCATCACCCCGATGGCAGTGCCCAGCGCAAGGCCGACTACGGCGATAGCCAACGGCTCGCGCTCGAAGAGGTCTTGTGCCGATTGGCGCGTCCGAGCCGCTATCTCGCTGGCGCTTGAGCCGAGCTGGCCGGCGGTGTTTGTCATCCTCTCCTTGGCGCCCGTTGCTGCGTTTGCTGCAGCTTCGGCGGCGCTACTTGCTGCTGATGTAAGCGAACCGGCGGTATCTGAGAGCATCGCCCCGATTCCGGACCCTTCGCTACCCTCGCTAAAATCATCGCCGCGCAGATCGGAGAAAGCGTCAGAAGCCGTGCCTCTCCGATAGCCAGCGGCAGCTGAGTTGGTTGCCGACGGGCCGTTGCCGAGCATCAGCCAGGCCAGGCCGGCTCCAATCAATGTCAGCGGCAACGGGTTGTCCCTGACCTGCGACTTGAGGTTGCCAAGCATGGCGGATCCCTCGCCGCCGGCGAACATTCCGGTAAATTCGTCGATCAATTGACCCGGTGTCATCTTGCTGCGGATCGAATCGGCGGTGTCTGCTACTTTCGCCCGGGCGATGTCGGCATCGCGCTCGAGCTCGGCTGCGGATTTGTCGCTCATCTTATTTGATCCTTGATCACGCGCGCGTCGCGCTTGAGTTGGTCTTGTGTGCGATCGGGCGTCAGCTCGGAAGGAGCCATGCTTTTCGTGCCAGAGCGCAAGAGAATGATTCCCAGTACCGCGACGACGATCCCGACCAGCAGCGAGGACCATCCCGCTCCCAGGCCGGCACTCGCCAGGGCTATTACGAGTGCTTGCAAAAGCACCATCAAGGCCGCGAGAAGGCATATGGCACCGGCCAGAACCTCGGCTGCGCCTGCGCCGGCCTTGCTGATTTTTTCCGACATTTCGGCCCGCAACAGCCTACTTTCGGTTTGAAGCAGGGTTGTGACCTGCTGTGCCAGATCGCTGACGAGGGTTGCGAGGCCGCGACTTTCCTGATTGTTGGTCATGGGTTCCGCTCCAGGCTTGCGCCGGCCCAGTCGTCACCGGCCAAATCTTCACCGGCCAAGTCATCGCCGGCCCTGTCGTCCCTAGGCTGGTTGAAGCGGGACGGCGTCGTGTCAGCTGCCTCTGCCGATCGCGTAGCAGACTCATCCGAGTTCGAAACCGTCTGTGAACCCCCGTCTGTCTGCGATCGACGCTGTGTCTCGGTCCGGGCAGATGGTGGCGAGCTCTTGATAAACCGCCCCAGCGCCAAGCCTGCCAATACTGAACCGGCGATAAGCGCCCCTGAATTTTCGCGGCCGAACGACCGCATCTCGCCAAGAACATCTTCGAATGGTTTGTCCTTCAACGAAGATGAAAGGCGCTCAAGTGAGCCGGCGGCATCGAGGGTGAACTTCGAAGCGGTCCGTTGATCATTATTGGCCAGATGCTCGCTTGCTGCTCGCAATGCTCCGCTAAAGGCCTTTAGGTTGGAGCTGATATCGCGCTGTGTTCCCTCGGCCTTGTCGAACAACGCCTGCTTGGCTTCAGCAGCGTAGTCGCCCGCCTTCCTGGTGAGTTCGTCGCGAGCGTCCTGTAGCGCCTCTGTCGCGGTCTGCGTTTCCTGCTGGAACCGCTCGGACAGTTCGCTTTTGGCTGTTTCGAAATCGGCCGGCTTACGGCCCTGATCGTCTTCGGGCTGCATGGTATTCTCCTAATGGAATCCGAGGAAGGAGAGGATCGCAAGCACGACGACGACAAGGCCGATGAGATAAATGACACTGTTCATGGTGGCAATCTCCTCCATTGCCTAACGAACTTGCCGGGGGCAAACAAGTTCCATCACTTCCAGCTAAATTAGCGATAGTGAAGCAACGGCGAGCCCGGTGAACTCTCTTGGAAGTTCCCACGCGCCGTGTGCC
The DNA here is from genome assembly GCF_002284535.1 of Mesorhizobium wenxiniae. Lineage (GTDB taxonomy): Bacteria > Pseudomonadota > Alphaproteobacteria > Rhizobiales > Rhizobiaceae > Mesorhizobium > Mesorhizobium wenxiniae. Next base: position 109,377 of record NZ_NPKH01000001.1, read on the forward strand.
GAGACGCGGACCCAGCCGCCCGTGCGGAGATTGGCCCGCCTCTGCGCATCGGATTTCAAGGGCTCAGGTTAGGCTAGTATAATAAAGCACCACGTCTAGCTCTCATTAAGGTCAAAGCTCACAGGAAGGTTGTAGTCTATTGCACGATTGGCAATCATGTTCGCTAGGTCGGAATCAGAGACCGAGCATGCCGGAACAATCTGTTTGAGCGCCTTAACGGCGAGGCCCGTCGATATGAAACTATGGCGCCGCCTGCGAATATTTACATAATGTTCGATGAGGTTGTCGAGTTCACGCATGTGCAATCCTTCTTTGACGTCAACCGTGTCAATTGAACCCAGCTGTAATCGAACCGGAGCGAGGGCTCATTCACATTGTTTAGTTGACGAGAAATCTTGATGCCGCATTAGCGCGTTGACGCGTCCTGGCCGAGGCGGTCACCGAGGTTCATGGAAGAGATTGAGGTAGGTCGTATCAAAGTCGGCCAGTAAGGCCAATCGCTGGAAATCCAGGATAACAATCCTCCTGTCTTTCCAGCTAACCAGGTCCTTCGCACGAAGTTCCTGCAGCGTCCGGTTCACGTGAACTACTGATAGACCAAGCACGTCGCCCAATTCCGCCTGGGTCAGTGGAATCGCGAACGTCTGGTCAGAGGCCAATCCAACTATCTCTAACCGGACATACAACTCGCAGATTATATGTGCGAGATGCTGTTTGGCGGAGCGACGCCCGAGGCAGGTTATCCAAGTCCTTTGGATTGAGGCATCGATAGTCGTCGAAAGCCAGAGCATCCGGGTGAGATGTGGACTTCCACCCATTGCTGTGAGCAGGTCTTTGTGTCGAATGAAAACAACATCGCACGAACCCAGCGCGCTCACGCTGTGATCCATCACTTTTAGCAGTAAACTATGCAGATCGACAAAGTCTCCCGGCACGTGAATTGCCGTTATTTGACGCTTTCCTTCCCGAATAGCCTGGTTTCGAACTGCGAAACCATTCGCGAGAAGACAGCTTTCGGCGGGGCGGGAACCCTCCCTGACGATCTCCTCATCATGTCCAAAAGTCACCGGCCGGACTGGAAGAGCCTCAATAAGCGCGATTTCGTCTGGCGGCAGGGCGTCGCGGCGGTCAAGCATGCGAACCAAGAGGTCTTTGCCAAACATCGCGGTCCCTTTTGACTAGCAACGCGGATCAGCATCTTTTGTTGCCGCCTCTTACTAGAATCCCGTTATGTTCTATCCACTTCATATGTGCCGGCGACCTAGACCCGATCATGTGGGCCCTGTGAGTGCCGGCGCCGGCAGGCTCGACTTCATTCCGCCGATGATGCCTACCTTGGTAGCCAAGCCGCCCCAAGGTGACGACTGGCTTTACGAGGCCAAGTTCGACGTCTACCGCTCGCAGCTCATCAGCAACCTCAATGCCTTATAGGGCAAGGTGGAGCGGGTAGCGGGAATCGAACCCGCGCGTTCAGCTTGGGAAGCTGACAAGCTACCATTACATCATACCCGCGCAGCAGCCTCGTTACCACGCAAGCCGGAGTTCGGGCAATCGTTAAGCGTGCACTCGTGCCTTCCAGCCATCCGACTGTTACTCCGCCATGGCAAGGGAGCCGGCGTTGCAACATAAGTTGGCGAGCAGACAATCCGGCCAACCCGGCATGCGGAGCAACCGGGAGTCAGCGACCCGCCTTGATGCCAGCGCGGCAAGTGCGTATTTCTGGCCCTGTGCCCGAATCGGGGCAACCGAATCTGGAGACACGCCTTGTCCGCACTGACGCGCTTTCTCGGCGATTCGCCGCTCCGGGTGTTCCTGAAGCTGCTGGTGGTATCGTTCCTCGTCGGCCTAGTCATGAACGCATTCGGCTGGTCGCCGATGGATGTGCTCTACGGTGTCCGGAATTTCTTCGTCGATCTCTGGAATCTGGGCTTCCGCGCCATTGACCGTTTTCTCGGCTATATCTTGCTGGGCGCGGCGATTGTCATTCCGGCCTTCATCCTGCTCAGGATCGCCAACTATCGGAAATAGAGCATGACCCCAAGCCGAGGGTCAGTGTAGCAAGAGTGGACCGGCTTTTGCTCCGCTGACCTGTGGTTCGGCAGGGAAGTCCTAGAAGGTCGTCAGGCGAACCCTGACGCCACTTCGAACAGGAAGGAATGGCGCGCGGCGAGGGCCGCCACATCAGTCGAATAGCCGCCGCCGATAACGCCGCAGACCGGGATGCCGAGCGCGCGGAAATGACGGATCACCATGTCGTCGCGGGCGCGCAGTCCCTCGTTCGACAGTGACAACCTGCCAAGCCGGTCCTCGGCATGAACGTCTACCCCGGCATTGTAGAAAACGATGTCCCAGCGCGCCTTGGCGGTGAGTTCCGGCAGGACGCCGCCCAACCTTTCGAGATAGGCCGCATCGCCGGTGCCATCGGGCAGAGCGATGTCGAGGTCGGAAGCGATCTTTCGCGTCGGATAGTTGCGGTCGCCATGCATGGAAAAGGTGAACACGCGCCGCTCCTCGCCAACAATATCCGCCGTGCCGTCGCCCTGATGCACGTCGAGATCGACGATCAGGATGTTGCCGGCGGCAGCTTCGGCAAGCAGCACCAGTGAAGCCACGGCAACATCGTTGAAGGTGCAGAAGCCGGCGCCTTGCGCGCGCCGCGCATGATGGCTGCCGCCGGCGGTATTGCAGGCGATGCCGTTCAGCAACGCCAGCCGCGCTGCCAGCACGGTGCCGCCCGTTGCGAGCTGCGCCCTGAGCGAGACGCGCGGGCCCACCGGAAAGCCGATCTCGCGCTCGATTTTTTCAGGCACTTCGCAGGCCAGCACCTGATCGACATAACCGGCGGCATGGGCAAGCTTCAGCCATGATGCCGGCGCCGGTTCGGGCACGTTGAGAGCGGCGGGGCCGGTCAGTCCGCGCGCACCCAAGGCTTCCATCAGCAGCTTGTATTTGCTCATGGGGAAGCGATGGTTGACTGCGAAGCCGGCGTCGTAGTCGGGATGATGAACGATCTGCAGGGGCATTTGGGTGGTTTACGGCGGGTGCGCCAGAGGCGGGTTTCGATTGGCCGTGGCGGGATGAGCGGTTGCGCGGCGTCCGGAATCTGGGCCACATCGGCTGTTCGATCAAGCCACGATGGGGAAGCGGGTCCTGGATCAGGTGTCAGCAGCGGCCAACGGCCGGTCTTTCGTCGTCACCAACCGCTCGGTGCTCGCCATCGCGGTGCCGATGACGCTTGCCTATCTGACGACGCCGCTGCTCGGCGTCGTCGACACGGCCGTGGTCGGGCAGTTGGGCGACGCTGCCCTTCTCGGTGGTCTGGCGGCGGGCGCCCTGGTCTTCGACGTCGTCTTCACCTCCTTCAATTTCCTGCGTTCCGGCACCACAGGCCTCGTCGCCCAGGCGCTCGGACGCGGCGACGAACTGGAGGAACAGGCGGTGTTCTGGCGCGCCGTGCTGATCGCGGTCGTCGCCGGCATTGTGCTTGCCGCCCTTGCGCCACTGGTCGCCATCGCCGGACAATGGTTCATGAGCGCCGAGGCGCGCGTCAGCGAGGCGATGGCCGTCTATATCCGCATCAGATTGCTCGCCGCACCGTTCTCGCTGATCAACTACGCAATCCTCGGCTATGTGCTGGGGCGCGGCGAGGGCGGGCTGGGACTGATGCTGCAATTGGTGCTGAACGGCATCAACATTGCGCTCTGCATCCTGCTGGGGCTGGAGCTCGGCTGGGGCGTCGCCGGTGTCGCCTGGGCGACCGTCACCGGTGAATTCGTCGCCATGCTGCTTGGCCTGACGATCATCGGCCGGCGTTTCTGGGCAGCGCCCCGGCTGCCGCGCCATCGCATCCTCGACCTGTCGGCATTCCTGCGCATGATGTCGCTCAACCGTGACATCATGATCCGGTCGTTTTCGCTGCTCGCCGCTTTCGCGCTGTTCACCCGCCAGGGCGCGCAATTCGGCACGGTGACGTTGGCCGCCAACGCAGTGCTGATGAACTTCTTCCTCATCGCCGGCTATTTCCTCGACGGTTTCGCCACGGCGGCCGAACAGCTCGCCGGGCGTGCCGTGGGCGCGCGTGCCGCGATGCAATTCCGGCAGGCGGTGCGGCTGACCCTGTTCTGGGGCTTCGGGCTGGCGGCCACGGCGACGCTTGTCCTTTTGCTGGGCGGTACTGATCTGGTCGCGCTGATCACGACGTCGGAAGACGTTCGCGCCGTTGCCGACAACTATCTGGCCTGGGCGGCGTTCACCGCGCTCAGCGGCGTGCTGGCGTTTCAGATGGATGGCGTCTTCATCGGCGCGACCTGGTCGCGCGACATGCGTAACATGATGCTTTTGTCGTTCCTTGTCTTCAGCGCGGCCTTGCTCATCCTGGCGCCGGCCTTCGGCAATCACGGCCTGTGGGCGGCGCTGCACGTCTTCCTGCTGGTGCGCGGCTTCAGCCTGCTTGCCATTTTGCGCGTGCGGATGCGGACTGCGTTTTAGAGCGGCTTCGGGTTAGAGCGGCTTCGACGCCCATTGATCGAGGCTGGTATCGCGCAACTCGCGCAGCAACTTGAGCCGTTGCATGTCCGCGAACCGGACCATCCCGCCAAGAATGCGGCCGGGTAGTGCCGGCCCAGCATAGATCATGCCGGTGTAGAGCTGGACGAGATCGGCGCCGGCGCGGATCTTTTCCAGCGCCGTCTCAATGGAATCGACGCCGCCGACGCCGATGATGGCGCGGTCCGGGCCAAGCAGTTTGCGCATCTTTGCCAGCACGATGGTCGAGCGCTCGAACAACGGTTTTCCCGAAAGCCCACCGATCTCGCCGGCAAGATCGGCGCTGCGCAGCCCCGGCCGCGCGATGGTGGTGTTGGAGACGATGAGGCCGTCTATTGCCTTCTCGGTAACCTCGGCGGCGATATCCTCCAGCTCGGCCTCGACCAGGTCCGGCGCGATCTTGAGGAAGACGGGCGGCTGCGCTGCTGCTGCCGTACGTGCGGCCATGACGCGCGACAGGAGCTCGCCAAGCTGTTCACGGGCCTGCATGTTGCGCAGACCCGGCGTGTTCGGCGAGGAGATGTTGACCGTCAGGTAGCTGGCGTATGGCGCAAACCTGACAACGCCGCGTTCATAGTCACTGACGCGGTCGGTGCTGTCTTTGTTGGCACCGATATTGACGCCGACGATGCCGGCGCGGCCCTTGCGGGCAGCAAGCCGTTCTTCGGCAGCCTGGTGACCCTCATTGTTGAAGCCCAGCCGGTTGATCACCGCTTCGTCCGATGTCAGCCGGAAAATGCGCGGCTTCGGGTTGCCGGCCTGCGGCCGCGGCGTGATCGTGCCGACCTCGGCAAAGCCGAAGCCGAGGCCAAGCAGCGCATCGGCAACCTCGGCGTTCTTGTCGTAGCCGGCAGCCATGCCGAGCGGATTGGGGAAGTCGATGCCGCAGACGCTGACTTTCAGCCGGTCGTCACGCACGGGTCTCCCGGCTATCGGCAACCCGCATTTCAGCGCGGCGATCGACAGGCCGTGGGCTGCTTCCGGATCGAATGCGAACAGGAACCTCTGGCCGAGCCAGTCGAGCACGCTCATTCGGCCTCCAGCGTTGGGAATTGGTGCAGGCCATCGGTGTCGAGCGGCAACGGTTGCACCCAGACAACGGCCTTGAGGTCGAGCGGGCCGTAAAGATGCGGGAACAGCGCGCCGCCGCGCGAGACCTCGTATTTCAGCAAATCACCCAGTTTGGCTCCATCGATGGCGACCAGCAGCAGCCCGGTCTGGCCGGCAAAGTGTTTTGTCGCCGTTTCCCTGGCCTGGCCAGCGGTGGAAAAATGGATGAAACCGTCGGCGACATCGATCGGCGCGCCGGTGAAGCGGCCATTTCTTTCGGCCTCGCGCCACAACGCTTCAGGTACTATCTTGTAGATAATCTGAGACATGGTTGCGCTATAGTCCGAACCAACCATGCGGGGAAGAGGCAAGCAGGTTCCGGAAAAGTGTCACACGGTTTTTCCGACAAGAATCTGCGCTAAGGCAAAGGCTAGGATTCTTCCCCATTTCCGGCGCAAACATGCGATAAATTGCGCTTACTGGCCCATGGAGGACAATATGCGTCCGCAACACGTCTTGATTCCCGCAGCGCTCGTCTCGCTCGTCGCGGCATCGGCCTTTTCTGAGGAAGCCGACCGCTACCGGCTGGAAAAGTCGGCCACCGGCTATGTCCGCATGGACACGCAGACCGGTGCGATGTCGATCTGCGAGGAGCGTTCCGGCCAGCTCGTCTGCAAGATGGCGGCCGATGAACGCGCCGCCTTCCAGGACGAGATCGACCGGCTGCAGAATTCGGTGAAGGCGCTCGACCAGCGCGTCGTCAAGCTCGAGAACTCGCTTGCCGCCCGCTTTGAGTCGACATTGCCCAGCGAGGAGGATTTCAACAAGACGATGAGCTTCATGGAGCGCTTCCTGCGCAGCTTCATGGGTATCGTCAAGGACATGGAAAAGGACAGCGGCGAGGATGGCGCCAAGCCCAATTCACAAAAAACCTGAGCACCATTCACCGTGGGAACCCGGCGCATAGGCTTGCCGCTTGAAAACGGCTGATATCGCCGCATAATCGTTCGACTGATCCCGTAAGAAGCAGACAATCAGTGGGATTCGGGGAGGGACTTGTGCCGTCAGGCTACACTTTCGTCATCGCTGACGATCATCCACTTTTTCGCGGCGCGCTGAGAGAGGCGCTTGCCGGCATCGGCAATGTCGCCGGCATTCACGAGGCCGGCGATTTCGAAAGCGCTAAGGCGCTGGTCGTGGCCAATGAGGACGTCGATCTGGTGCTGCTCGACCTGTCCATGCCGGGCGCGAGCGGCCTTTCCGGTCTGATCTCGCTGCGCGGCATCCACACGACGGTGCCGATGATGGTGGTGTCGGCGCATGACGATCCGGTGACCATCCGGCGCGCGCTTGATCTCGGCGCTTCGGGTTTCATCTCCAAATCGGCCAGCATGGAGGAAATCCGCAGCGCCGTGCAGTCGGTGCTTGCCGGCGACATCGCTGCGCCCACGGGCATCGATCTCGGCGTCGAGCGCGATCCCGAGATATCCGATCTGATCAAGCGGCTGCAGACGCTGACGCCGCAGCAGACGCGCGTGCTCGGCATGCTGGGCGAAGGGCTGCTCAACAAGCAGATCGCCTACGAACTCGGTGTCTCCGAAGCGACGATCAAGGCGCATGTCTCGGCCATTTTGCAGAAGCTTGGCGTCGACAGCCGCACCCAGGCGGTGATCCTGCTCTCCAAGATCGGCAGCGACCCGCTGCAGGCAGCCAGCTGAGCTAGAGCATTTTGCAGCCAAGTGGAATCACTTGGCGTTGCATAAATGCGGCTAAAACAGATAGATAGAGCGGTTCAATTGAACGCATCCCGCTCCAGCATCCTGGTCAACAGAAAGATTATGACCGTTACTCGGCCGCGGACGCCAGCGGCCTGACCCTCGCCATCATCGAGCGCAGCACCGCTGGTTTGAGTGGCTTATTGATCACCGGCACGTCGAGTCTGCCGGCGGTGGCGCGCACCTCGCTCGAGCGGTCGGCGGTGACCAGCACGGCCGGCATGTCCTGGCCGTGGATCGCACGCAGTTTGACGATCGCGTCAAGGCCGGTCTCGCCGTCGAGATGGTAGTCGGCAAGCACGATGTCGGGGCGATGCGTGACGGACCCCTCGAGATCCCCCGTGCCGGCAAACGTGTCGACGCTGCAGCCCCAGCCTTCGAGCAGCAGCCGCATGCCGTCGAGGATGCGGGCATCGTTGTCGATGCAGAGCACGCGAAGCCCGGCAAGCGAAGCAGCAGTGCGGACCGGCGCTTTCGCCGTGACCACGCGCCGTGGCTCCTGCGCTGCCGCGACCGGCAGGATGACGGAAAAGCGCGTGCCCTTGCCTGGGTTTGAAAAGATCCGGAGTTCGAGGCGCAAGACGCGAGCGATGCGGTCGACGATGGAAAGGCCGAGCCCGAGGCCGTCAGCTTCGCGCGCACCCTCGTCGAGCCGGGTGAATTCGTGAAAGACCGTGTTCAGCTTATCGCCGGCAATGCCGATGCCGGTATCGATTACCTGGATCTCGGCCAGTTCGCCGCGCCGCCGCACGCCGACCAGGATGCGGCCATGGCGCGTGTATTTGATGGCGTTGGACACCAGGTTCTGGATCAGGCGGCGTAGCAGATTGCGATCCGTCATCACGCTGAGTGACGAGGGCATGATCGTCAGGCCGAGCTTCCTCTCGGCGGCAAGCGGCTGGAAGTCGTTGCCAATCTGCCGCAGCAGCTCGTCCAGGCTGAAGACGGTGTCGTCCGGTTTCATCGCGCCGGCATCGAGGCGGGAGATGTCGAGCACCGCGCCGAGAATGGTCTCGACCGATTCCAGCGAAGATTCGATGTTGTTTGCGGCCTTGCCGGTCGGGCCCTTGCCGGCCTTTTCGATCAGCGACGAGCAATAGAGGCGGGCGGCGTTCAGGGGCTGCAGGATATCGTGGCCGGCGGCGGCAAGGAACCGCGTTTTGCCGAGATTGGCCTCCTCGGCCAGCATCTGCGCCTGTGCCAGTTCCTCGTTGACGCGGGTCAGTTCGACAGTGCGGTCCTTGACGCGTTGTTCCAGCGATTCATTGGCGCGCTTGAGCGCCAGATCCTGCTCGACGCGTCCTGAGATGTCGGCATAGGTGGCGACGATGCCGCCATCTGGCATTGGGTTGGAGCGCAACTCCAGGATGCGGCCGCTGGTCTTCAGCTCCATCTGCCATGGGCTGACGAAACTGGTGAGGCGGTTGAGCATCGCCACCCGCTGGTCGGCCGGAATGTCGCCGCGCTCGGCCAGGTGGCGCAGGATGCGGTCGAGCGAGACGCCGACCTGGCCCATCTCGTCGGGCAGGTCGAACAGCGCCCGATACTGGCGATTCCAGCAGATCAGCCGGAAATCCCTGTCGAAGACGGTGATGCCTTGTTCCATCTGGTCGAGCGCGATCTGCAGCAAGTCGCGATTGTGCTGCAGCGCCTCGGTGGCGTCGTCGAGCAGGCGGAAGGCATCCTTGGATTCGCGGTCGTTGCGGCGCAGCAGCAGCGACAGGATCAGCCGCGCCGAGGAGGAGCCGACGGCACTCGCCAGAAGCTGCTCGGAGAAGCGGATGACGTCCATGCTGGCTTGTTCGTTGCCGTGCAGCGAAGCGCCGCTGCTCTCTTCAAACGACTGGAAGGACCGCTCGGTGCGTTCGACGCCAAGATAGCGCGCGATGGTGTCCTTCAGGTCGTTGACGGTGACGGTGGTGCGGAAGCGGCGCAGGCTCGGCATCGGGCTCGCCTCGCGCGGCACGAAGATCGACGCCTGGATGCGTTCCAGCGGCACCGACGCGCGCGACAGCGAGCCGAGCACGAAGAACAGCGTGTTGATCGACAGGCTCCACAAGACGCCGTGGTTCAGCGGCTCGGCGATGGTGCCGAACAGCGCTTGCGGCCGCAATGCGTCGAAGCCGAACAGGCCGTGGACGACAATGCCGGTGTCGGACGCGGCGAGCGAAGGAAGCAGCAGCGTATAGCTCCAGACGACGATGCCGGCGACCATGCCGAGCGCCGCCCCCCTGCCGTTGGCGCCGCGCCAGATCAGTCCGCCGATCAAGGCCGGCGCGAACTGCGCGATCGCGGCGAAGGACATCAGGCCGATAGAGGAGAGCCGCGCGCTGTCGGTGCTCTCGCGATAGTAGAGGAAGGCGATGAACAGCATGATGAAGATCGCCGCACGTCGCACGTTGAGGATGAGCGCTGACCAGTCCTCGTTCTCGGATGTCGTGGTCTTGAGCAGGCGACGCACAAACAGCGGAATGACGAGGTCGTTGGAGATCATGATCGACAGCGCGACACTTTCTACGATCACCATCGCGGTCGCCGCCGACAGGCCGCCGATGAAGGCGGCCATGGCCAACACATCGTGACCGCTGAGCAGCGGCAGCGACAGGACATAGAGATCGCTGCTGGTTCTGGTACCGACCAGCGCCAGGCCGGCGAGCGCGATCGGCAGCACGAAAAGGTTGATCGCCACCAAATAGAGCGGAAACACCCATGTCGCGGTGCGCAGTTCGGCCTCGCTGCGATTCTCGACGATGGTGACGTAGAACTGGCGCGGCAGCATGATGATGGCGAAACCGCTCAAACACGTCAGTACCAGCCAGGTGGCGAGCGACGTGCGGTAGCCCATCGCCTGCTGCACTTGCGTATTCTCGGCGAGCTTGTCGACCATATCGCCCGGGCCGCCGAAGATCAGGAAGGTCACCATCAGGCCGATCGCCAGGAAGGCCGCGAGCTTGACGACCGTTTCCACCGCGACGGCCAGTACCAGCCCGTCCTGGTGCTCGGTGGCGTCGGCGTGGCGCGTGCCGAACAGCACCGCAAACAGCGCAAGCAGCATGGCGACGACCAGCGAGATGTCGCTGACGAAGGGATCGAAGGAGGGCGGCGAGCCGGTATAATGCTCGACCATCAGGCTGACCGAACCGGAAATCGCCTTCAACTGCAGCGCCATGTAAGGCACCGCGCCTACCGTCGCAATCAGCGTGGCAATCGCTGCTACTGCGAAACTCTTGCCGTAGCGGGCGCCGAGGAAGTCGGCGATCGAGGTGATCTTCTCTGTCTTGGCCAGCCTGACGATGCGCCGAAGCAGCGGAAAGCCGAACACGAACACCAGCACCGGGCCGATATAGATGCCGAGGAATTCAAGGCCGCGCTCGGAGGAAAGGCCGACCGAACCGAAGAACGTCCAGGAGGTGCAGTAGATCGCCAGGCTGAGCGCATAGATGAAGGGCCGGGCCCGGTCAGACCCGGATGTCGTTGAGCGCCGGTCGCCGAGGCTGGCGATGGCGAACAGCAACGTCACATAGGCAATCGCAATGATGACGACGAACCAGCCCTGCACGGCCTGACAATCCTCCCTTGCCGGTTTTGCATCCGGCCTGCTGAGACGCAATCACAGCTTGGCGATCAAGTCCATCGCGGCTTTCGGCGCAGGATGGCTGCGGCTTCGGAATTTTGGCCGGCGGAAACGGTCTTTTGTCCATGCTGCAACCGCAGGTTTTTGCTATTGTGCCAGTGAAGCCAACGATCGGGCGAGGGCGGCGGCCTGGCCCGTCAGGACAAGGAGGGTCGAATGCTGAAAGAATTCCAGGAATTCATTTCCCGGGGTAACGTCATGGACCTGGCGGTCGCCGTCATTATCGGCGCTGCCTTCAGCAAGATCGTCGATTCACTGGTCAATGACATCATCATGCCGATAATCGGGGCGATTTTCGGCGGACTCGACTTCAACAACTATTTCCTGCCCTTGTCCTCAGCCGTCAACGCCACATCGCTGGCGGAGGCCAAGAAGCAGGGCGCAGTCTTCGCCTATGGCAGTTTCATCACCGTCGCGCTGAATTTCATCATCCTCGCCTTCATCATCTTCCTGATGGTCAAGGCCGTGAACAATCTGCGCAAGCGGCTGGAGCGTGAGAAGCCAGCTGCGCCTGCCGCTCCGCCGCCGGCCGATGTTGCGCTGCTCACCGAAATTCGCGATCTCCTCGCCAGGAAATAATCCGAAGACAGATTCCCTGGACCAAAACCCCGGTCGGTTTCGGCCGGGGTTTTCTATTTTCGCCTGTCGTAAAACACGCTAGCTGTCCAGAAGACGGAAAACGGATCCATCCATGACCCTCATCGAGGATTTGCGCGCCGAGGCCCGGGCTGCGCCGGAAAGCGGCATTGTCGCCGTCATGAACCGCGGCCGCGACCGCGACGGCATGATCCCGCTCTGGGCCGGCGAGGGCGACCTGCCGACGCCCGCCTTCATCACCGATGCCGCTGCCCGGGCGCTGGTCGGCGGCGAGACCTTCTATACCTGGCAGAAAGGCATCCCCGAGCTGAGGCAGGCGCTCGCCCGCTATTACGTGAGGCATTTCAGCAAGAGCTTTGCCGAGGAAGAATTCATCGTCACCGGCTCGGGCATGCACGCCATCCAGCTGGCGCTCGACGCCGTCGCCGGGAAGGGGGACGAGGTCGTCTATCTGTCGCCGGCCTGGCCGAATTTCGCCGCAGCCGCCGGCGTGGCGGGCGCCGTCCCGGTCGCTGTCACGCTCGACCTGTCCGGCAATGGCTGGTCCTGCGACGTCGGCAAGATTGAGGCGGCGATCACGCCAAGGACAAAGGCGCTGTTCGTCAACACACCGTCCAATCCGACCGGCTGGACCGCCGACAGGGAGACGCTGCAAGCGATCCTCGACCTCGCCCGCGAAAAGGGCCTGTGGATCATCGCCGATGAGATCTATTCGCTTTTCCACTACGGCGATAGTCGTGCGCCGTCCTTCATCGACATCATGGCCGACGAAGATCGCATTCTGTTCGTCAACAGTTTTTCCAAGAACTGGGCGATGACCGGCTGGCGGGTCGGCTGGATCAAGACCCATCCTTCGCTGCAGCAGGTGTTCGAGAACCTGGTCCAGTATTCGACCTCAGGTGTTGCCCAATTCATGCAGCGCGGCGCGGTCGTCGCGCTCGACGAAGGCGATGTCTTCATCGCTGAGCAGGTGGAGCGGGCAAGGGCTGCGCGCGACCTGGTCTGCGGCACCCTGGCTGCGACCGGCAGGGCACGCTTCACCGTGCCGCAGGGCGCGTTCTATCTGTTCTTCGCGGTCGACGGCATCACCGATTCACGCGCCGCCGCCTTCGACATCGTCGACCGTGCCAATGTCGGTCTGGCACCCGGAACCGCCTTCGGCCCCGGCGGCGAGCCCTTCCTCAGGCTGTGCTTCCACCGCCGCCTCGACCAGCTCGAGGAAGCGGCGCACCGGCTGGCGAAGTGGATGACGAGTATGTGAGTTGCCTTCGATCCCCGAGTTGAAGCTCGGGGATCAGCCGCCGGACTTCGGCACCAGCAACGGAATGACGCGGTCGCTTTCCCTCACCGAAGGCCGGCCCGCAGAACCGTAAGAGATACCCAAAGCATCCCAAGTCTCAACCAGCGCATCCTGGAGATCCGCGATCAGGTGATCCGAATGGAACGGCGTCGGCGTAATGCGCAGCCGTTCGGTGCCGCGCGGCACGGTCGGGTAGTTGATCGGCTGGATGTAGATGCCGTGGACGCCGAGCAGGCGGTCGCTGGCCATCTTGCAGAGCTCGGGATCGCGGACGAGCAGCGGCACGATGTGGGTAGCGGAGTCCATCACCGGCAGGCCGGCGGCGGTAAGAACCTGCTTAGTCCGCGTCGCCTGGCGCTGCTGTGCGTCGCGTTCGGACTGCGAGCGCTTCAAATGGCGGATCGACGTGGTCGCCGCGGCGGCGATGGCCGGCGGCAGCGCCGTGGTGAAAATGAAGCCCGGCGCATAGGAGCGCACGGCATCGATCACCGCATTTGTGCCGGTGATATAGCCGCCGAGCGTGCCGAACGCCTTGGCCAGCGTGCCTTCGATGATGTCGATACGGTCTGCCAGCCCTTCGCGCTCGGTGATGCCGCCGCCGCGCGGTCCGTACATCCCGACGGCATGGACCTCGTCGATATAGGTCATGGCGTTGTAGCGCTCGGCAAGATCGACGATCTGCTTGATCGGCGCGATGTCACCATCCATCGAATAGACGCTCTCGAAGACGATCAGCTTGGCGCGTTCGCGGCCCGCCGCCTGCAGCAGGCTTTCAAGATGCGCAACGTCGTTGTGACGAAAGATCTTCTTCTCGGCGCCCGAACGCCGCACGCCCTCGATCATCGAGGCGTGGTTCAACTCGTCCGAGACAATCAGGCAGTTGGGCAGAAGCCGTGCAATGGTCGAGATCGAGGCTTCGTTGGAGACAAAGCCCGAGGTGAAGACGAGTGCGGCTTCCTTGTCGTGCAGGTCGGCCAGTTCCAGTTCGAGCTCGACCAGCGGATTGCTGGTGCCGGAGATGTTGCGGGTGCCACCGGCGCCAGATCCCATCTTGCCGGCGGCGTTCTGCAGCGCAGCGATGACGTCTGGATGCTGGCCCATGCCGAGATAGTCGTTGGAGCACCAGACGGTGATTTCCTGGGCGCGGCCGTTGGCGCGCCAGATGGCGCGTGGGAATTTCCCCACGATGCGCTCGAGGTCGGCGAAGATGCGGTAGCGACGCTCTGCATGGAGCTGGTCGATCGCGTCTTCGAAGAAACGCTGATAGTTCATTTCGGCTTCCCAGTTTTGCGTGGGATCATAATCATTGCCCTATTCGACGTCCACTTGGCCTTTTTGGTCAAAATGCCACGCCCCAAGCCTGTTCCTAACGACCACGGATCATGGCCGATTCCCTTGATGTGCATGAATTTTGTTTCAGGACTATGCCACGCGCCGATGAGACTGGTTGCCGCAGGCACTAATGCTACTGATGGCCTGGCGGCAGGCTTTCCAGTAAGGCAGGTGTTGAGACAGTTTCCGATAAAATCTTGAGCAGCGAGGACGCGGATGACGGTTTTGGTGACAGGCGGCGCCGGCTATATCGGCAGCCATATGGTCTGGGAGCTGCTGGATGCGGGCGACAGCGTTGTCGTCCTCGACCGGCTTTCGACCGGTTTCGAGTGGGCGGTGGCGCCGGAGGCAAAGCTCGTTGTCGGCGATGTCGCCGACAAGGAGCTGGTCGGCTCGATCATCCGGGACAACAAGGTCGACGCGATCATCCATTTTGCCGGCTCCATCGTGGTTCCCGAATCGGTTGCCGACCCGCTCGGTTATTACGAGAACAACACCTGCAAGACCCGCACGCTGATCGAGACCGCAGTGCGCGAAGGCGTGCCCGATTTCATCTTCTCCTCGACCGCCGCCGTCTATGGCGGCGCCGGGCTGGAGCCGGTGCGTGAAGATGCCCGCCTTGCACCGGAATCGCCCTACGGCCTGTCCAAGCTGATGAGCGAATGGATGCTGCGCGACGCCGCAATTGCCTATGGTTTGCGCTATACGGCGCTGCGCTACTTCAACGTCGCCGGCGCCGACCCGAAGGGCCGCACCGGCCAGTCGACGCCTGGCGCCACGCATCTGATCAAGGTCGCCTGCGAGACGGCGCTCGGCAAGCGACCCCTTATGCAGGTGTTCGGCACCGACTATCCGACGCCAGACGGCACCTGCATGCGCGACTACATACATGTCAGCGATCTGGCGGTGGCGCATCGGCTGGCGCTGGAACGCCTGCGCGCCGGCGGGACAAGTCTCGTCGCCAATTGCGGCTACAGCCACGGCTATTCGGTGCTCGAGGTGATCGACAGCGTGCGGCGCGTCTTTGGTCATGATTTCGAGGTGCGGATGGGCGAGCGCCGTCCGGGCGACGCCGCAGCGGTAGTCGCTAATTCGGAGCTGGCGCGCCGCGAACTCGGCTGGACGCCGCAGCGCGACGACCTCGACCTGATCGTCGCCGACGCGCTGGCCTGGGAGCGCATTCTGACCGGCAAGAATTCGTCGCGGGGCTGAGACCAAGTTCTTAGCTCGAAAGCTCCACGCAGAAGCGCTATTGAAGGAGCTGCGCGGCGCAGCGTAGGCGCATTTGGCCGCGTGTGACTTTGGGGGGCGGCATGAGAATATTGGTGCTCGGAGCCGGTGTGGTCGGCACGGCGGCCGCCTATTATCTGGCGAGCGACGGCCACGAGGTGACCGTCATCGAGCGCCATCCGATGGCGGCGGGCGGCACCAGCCAATCGAATGCCGGGCTGGTGTCGCCGGGCGACGCCACCGCCTGGGCCTCGCCCGCTGCGCTGAAGACGTTCCTGCGCGCGCTTTACAACCACGATCTCGGCATCAAGGTGCGGCTGCGCTTCGATCCCTATTTCTTCGCCTGGAGTCTGCGCTTCCTGCGCCAGTGCACGCGAGCGCGCCTGCGTGCCAACACCGAAATCAAGCTGCGCCTGGCGCTTTATTCGCGCGACTGCATCAACGCCATCTCTGCCGACACCGGCATTCACTATGACGAGCGCAAGAAGGGCATTCTCTATTTCTTCCGCTCGCAGCAGAGTCTTGATACCGGCACCGACAATTACCGCTATCTCGCCGAGCACGGTCTGCCGATCGAGATCGTCGGCCGCGACCGGCTGGTCGAGCTAGAACCCGGGCTTGCCGGGGCCAAGGATAAGATCGCCGGCGGCGTCTATTCTCCGATCGACCAGACCGGCGACTCCAGCCAATTCACGCAGAACCTCGCTGCCTATGCCGCCGAGAAACTCGGCGTCCAATTTCTCTATGGCACGACGGTCGAAGGCCTCGACATTGAAGGCGATCGGGTGCGCGCGGTGATGACCTCGGCCGGTCCGGTCGCTGGCGACGCCGTGGTCATATCAATGGGACCTGAAAGCGGCCTGCTCGGTCGCCGCTACGGCCTCGATCTGCCGGTCTATCCGGTCAAGGGCTACACCGCGACCTTGCAACTGGAGGACGAGAGCAAGGGGCCGACCATGGGCGGCGCCGACGAGGATCAGCTCATCGGCTATTCCAGGCTCGGCAACCGGCTGCGGCTCGCTTCGACAGCCGAGTTCACCGGCTTCGACCGCACCCACAAGCCGAGCGATTTCGCCGCCATGTTCAGGACTGGCAACGATCTGTTCCCGGGTGCCTTCGACGAGAACAAGGCCGAGCTCTGGGCCGGCTTGCGGCCGATGATGCCAAACTCGGTGCCGGTCATCGGCCAAGCGCGCTACAGGAATCTATACCTCGATACCGGCCACGGCCATGTCGGCTGGACAATGGCCTGCGGTTCCGGAAGATTCCTTGCCGATGTGGTCGCCGGCCGCAAGCCGGAGATCGACCCGCAAGGGCTGGTCTACAAAGGCTAGATCATGTCCGGACCGCAAGTCGCCATCGACCTTGGCCGCATCGAGCGCAATGCACGCACGATCGTCGACCGCTGCGCCCTGTCCGGCATCAAGGTCTTCGGCGTCACCAAGGGAACTTGCGGCATGCCGCAGGTGGCGCGAGCCATGCTGCGCGGCGGCGTCGCCGGCATCGCTGAATCGCGCTTCGAAAACATCCGCCGCCTGCGCGACAGCGGCATCAATGCGCCGATCATGCTGCTGCGCAGCCCGCCGATGGCGCGCGTCGAGGAGGTGGTCCGCACCGTCGACATCAGCCTGCAATCCGAACTCGCCACCATCCGCGAGCTGTCGCGTATCGCCGCGCGCATGGGCCGCGTCCACGACATCATGCTGATGATCGATCTTGGCGACCTCAGGGAAGGCATCTGGCCGAACGATCTCGTGCCCACTGTCGAGCAGATACTGGCACTCAAGGGCGTGCGCATCGCCGGCATCGGCACCAATCTCGGCTGCTTCGGCGCCATCATGCCGACGGAGGAAAATCTTGGGCAACTTGTCGCCCATGCCTACAAGGCCGAGCGTCTGTCCGGCGCAAGGCTCGACTGGATATCAGGCGGGGCGTCATCGTCACTGACGCTGCTGCTCGAAGGCAGGCTGCCCGCCGGCATCAACAATCTGCGGGTCGGCGAAGCAATCCTGCAGGGTGGCGTCGAAACCTTCCGCGAGACGCCGTGGGCCGAACTGGAACCCGATGCCTGCCGCCTGACCAGCGACATCATCGAGGTCAAGCTGAAGCCGTCGCGGCCGATCGGCCAATCAGGCTACGACGCTTTCGGCAACCAGCCGGTGTTTCCCGACGAGGGCGACAGGTTGCGCGCCATCGCCAATATCGGCCGCGAGGACGTTTTGATCGAAGGTTTGACGCCGATTGCCAAGGGCGTGCGGGTGCTCGGCGCCTCCAGCGATCATCTGCTCCTCGATGTAACCGACGCCGACCCGCCACCCGCCGTCGGCGACCGTGTCGCCTTCCGCATGAGCTATGGCGCCATGCTGTTGGCGATGACCTCGGAATATGTCGAAAAGGCCCCGATGCACGATGTCGAGGATTTCTCCGGCCGCAAGATGGTGCAGATCACAGCCGAACCAGCGGCCGCCGGCATCCTCGCCAGGGAAGCGACCGGCGCCCGGCTGGAGGCGATGAATTTCGATGTCGTCGAGCTGGCCGATATCGAGCGGCCGCCTTCCGGCCTGGTCCGGCTCACCGCCGGGAGTGACCGGCGCATCGCCCACAAGGCGCTGACGATGACCGCGCGGGCGACACACTCGTTTGGCCTGATCTGGATCGATTCCATCGCTGCGCTGATGCCCGAGGACGAGGACGGCATCGATCTGCCGGAACGTTCGGTGCTGGCGCGGGCGCTCGGCCTCGATCACAAGCCCGGCGCGTTGCAGCCCCAGCTGTCGCCGGAAAACGTCGTCATCGTCGGGCTGCGCCATGCCGATCCGGCCGAGGCCCGGGTGCTGAAGGATTCGCGCGTCTCCGCCTTCACCATGACCGACATCGACGCCATGGGCATGCGCGACCTGATGCACGAGGCGATCCGCATCGCCACCTCCGGCACGCAAGGCTTCCATGTCAGCTATTCGCCTGAGGTGACCGAATTCGCCGGCTGGGCGGCTGGCTCCGGCGGCATCACGGTGCGCGAAACGCATCAGGCGATGGAGGCCATCGCGCTGTCCGGCGGGCTGTTGTCGATGGATGTTTCCGGCCTGACAGAAGGTTTGGAACCGCGGATTGCGATAGACACCGTCAACTTCGTCATGTCGGCTTTCGGCAAGCGGATTTTGTGATCAGCCCCGCGCGTCGACCGCCGCGCGCCATGAGCGCGCATAATCCGCCCAGGCTGGGTCGGCCGGCGGTTCCATCCCTTCGCCTTTGCCGTGGACCGTTCTTTGGTCCGACGCCAGCAAGGCAGCGCCGATGCTGGTCCCGGTCGCAGCCTCGGACGCAATGACGGCACGCGCCGTCGCTGCAGCCAGCATCTGCGTGAAAAGCCGGTTGCGGGCGAACGGGCCCTCGACGATGATCGGACCGTCGGCACCGATCAGATCGAGGCAGGTCGCGGTCATCAGCGCCAGGTAGAAAGAGATGGCGGCAAAGCGCTGGCCGTTGTTTATGCCGTCGGCGTCGAGCCATGCGGCGGCGTGATGCGGGAACGGCCCCGAACCTTGTTGGGTCGAAGGCAGCAGGGATGTCTTCCCAGCGAGCACTGTGGCGACATCCTCTTCGGTCCAGCCTTCCGATTGGCCTTCTGTCAGCCGTGAAAATTCGCGACCCCCCATGAAGCGCGCCGATGGCACCGGATCACCGAGCGCATTGACGTTGACCAGCGTGTCGCGCGCCGGATCGAGCGCGATCTTGTTGCCGCCGACGGCCATCGACACCACCCAGGTGCCGGTCGAGACGACCGAGAAGGGCGGTCTGTCGGACAGGAGATGCGGCAGCAGCGAGGCATTGGAATCATGCAAGCCGCAAAACACCGGCGTCTGCGGATCGAGCCCGGTTCCCTTGGCAAGGGCGGGCAAGATTGGGCCAAGGCGGTCCTTGGCCGGCCGCACCGGCGCCATCAGGCCGCGCCATTGCATCCGGTCGACGAGTGACGAAAAATCCGCTTTCCATGGGTTCCACAGATCGGTGTGGCAGCCGAGCGAGGTCACCTCGTTGGCGGCGACGCCGGTGAGGCGAAAAGCCCAGTATTGCGGATACATCAGGATCGCGGCGGCCTCGGCGAACTCCGCCGGGAAGTTCCTCTGCTGCCAGAAGAACTGCGCGCCGAGATTGAGGCCGACCGGCAGGCGCGGCGTGCCCGTCTCGGCAAAGGCCGGACGGATCGCGTCATAGTCCTGGGCAAGGGCGCCGGGCCCGGTGAATTCATAGTCGAGCACCGGCAGCGCCAGCTCGCCGGCAGCGTCCACCAGCACGCCCGTCGCGCCATGGGCGGTGATCGATATCGTGTCGATGCGCTGTTCGCGATTAATCCCGGCGAGGCTGTCGACGATGAACGACCACAAAAGCTCGACATCGTGGTGCGGGTAGGGACCGTCGGCAACGGGCGCATTCGCCATGCGGCGCAGCGCGACTTCGCGCATGTCGGCGAGATCGACCAGTGCTACCTTGGCATTGGTCTTGCCGATATCGATGACGGCGACGTGGTGTGTCATTCCATATGGAACATGGTTTCCAGCGGCACCGCCACCGGCTCGTTATCAGGCTTGGTCTCCATGATGTCGGCCATTTCAGCCCACCAGCGCTGTATCACTGGGTGCTTCGGCAATTCATCCATGCCGTGGTCGTCACGCCGCCACAGCACGCCGAACAAGGTGTTGGTCTCTTCGTCGAGATGGATCGAATAGTCGAAAACGCCTGCCTGCTTCAACAGCGCCACCAGCGACAGCCAGATGTCGTCATGGCGCCTTTTGTATTCGGCCTTCATGCCCGGATTGAGCTTCATCTTGAACGCGTATTTTTCGGCCATCAGGTGAAACGCTCCCGACGCACCCGCCGCCAGACGATCGGCAGCGCGATGACGATGATCAGCAGCAGGCCGATGAAGATCGACATGACGATGCCGGGCACGTTGAGCAGCCCCAAGCCAAAAGTCACCAGCCCCATGATGAAGGCGGCGAGCACAACACCCAGAATGCTGCCGGCGCCGCCCAGGATGCTGACGCCACCAAGCACCACCATGGTGATGACTTCCAATTCGTAGCCTTGCGCGATCGACGGTCGGGTCGAGCCGAGCCGCGAGGTGATCAGCACCGAGGCGATGCCGGCCATCAAGCCGGTCAGGCAGAACAGGATGAACTTGATGCGGCCGACGCGCACGCCGGAAAACTGCGCCGCAACCGGGTTGTTGCCGATGGCGAAGACGCGGCGGCCGAAGCTCGTCCGGTGCAGTAGGAACCAGTAGACGACCGCCGCGACGAGGAGCAGCGTCAGTTCGAACGACACCACCCACCAGACATAGCCTTGGCCGAAGAAGGCGAAGCTCGGGGGATAGCCCTTGTAGGCCTGGTCGCCGAGGACGATGAAGGCGATGCCGCGAAACAGGCTCATCGTGCCGATGGTAACGACGATCGACGGCAATCCCAGCCTGGTGACGAGCAGCCCGTTAAAGGCGCCGCAGCCAAGCCCGACCACGATGCCGATCGCCACCAGCACCGGCGTGCCGGCGCCGGCCTGCACCGCCATGCCCATCATCGTCGAGGCCAGCGCAATGATGGCGGCGACCGACAGGTCGATCTCGCCGGAAATGATCAGCAGCGCCATGGCAAGCGCGATCAGTGCCTTCTCGGTGAAGTTGAAGGTCAGGTCAGACAGCGACCACGCGTCGAGGAAATAGGGCGAGGCGAAGCTGTTGACGGCAAAGATGGCGACTGCCACTGCGACCAGCAGCGCCTCCCATGAGAAGATCGCCGCGTTGAGCGGCTTGTCGAGCCGGTTGGGAATGTGGCGTCGGGCTGGGGTGTCGGTCATGCCGCTTCCGCCTTTTTGAGGATGATGCGGCCTTGCCGGCGTTCGCCGCGCGCATTGAGCACCACGGCCAGGATGATGGCGCTGCCCGAGATCGCCATCTGCCAGAAGGGCGAGATGTTGATGACCGGCAGCGCATTGGAGATGATGCCGAGGAACAGCGCACCGAGCAGTGCGCCGCCGACCGAGCCGATGCCGCCGGCGATCGAGATGCCGCCGATGACGCAGGCGGCGATGATGTTGAGCTCGTAGCCATTGGCGACCTCGACCGAGGCGATGACGTAGCGCGAAATCCAGAGATAACCGCAGAGACCGGCGGCCATCCCCGAGATGCAGAAGACGATGAACTTGGTGCGGCCGACATCGATGCCGGCATAGACCGACGCCGTCGGATTGACGCCGATGGCGTAGATCGAGCGGCCGAGCGCCGTTCGCGTCATCACGAGGAAGAACAAGGCGACGACCAATATGGCGATCCACGACAGGACCGGGATGCCGAGAAAGGCCGCGCGCTGCAGGCCGATGAACTCAGGGCTCATCTGGTCGGCATTGACCCAGGCGCCGCCGGAGATGACGAAGGTGGCGCCGCGGTAGATGGTCAGCGTGCCGAGCGTCACCACGATTGACGGGATGTTCAGCCGCCATACCAGCAGGCCGTTGATCACGCCGAGCACCAGTCCGACTAGCAGTGCGATGACGATCAGCAGCGGGATCGGGATTGCCGGATGCGCGGCGTTCAGCATCGCCACTACCATGCCGGTGAAGCAGAGATTGGACGCCATCGACAGGTCGATCGAGCGGGTCAGAATGACAACCATCTGACCCAGCGCCAGGATCGTCAGGATCGAGGTGTCGTTGAACACCTGGCGCAGATTGGCCGGATTGGCAAAGCCCGGAAAGCGCAGGGAGATCAGCCCGATCAGCACGACGATGGCGGCGAGAAGCCAGACTTCGCGATATCTAGGAAGAGCCTTCATGCTGCGATCCCCGCTGCCGTCTTGACCAGCGTTTCCGCGTCGAGCCCCTTGTTGTCGTAGACCGTAGCAATGCGCCCCTCTCGCATGACGACGACGCGGTCGGACATGCCGAGGATTTCGGGCAGTTCGGACGACACCATGATCACTGACAGACCTTGCGCGACGAGCTCGGCCATGAAGCCGTGCACGGCGGCCTTGGAGCCGATGTCGATGCCCTTGGTCGGCTCGTCGAGGATGATCACTTTGGGGGCTGTCGCCAGCCATTTGGCGATGACGATCTTCTGCTGGTTGCCGCCCGACAGCGTGCCGACATCCTGGCTGAGCGACGAGGCGCGCAAATCGAGCCGCTCGGTATAGGAACGGGCCAGTGCGAACTCCTCGGCGAGCCGCAACACGCCTGATTTGGACATGCGCTTGAGTGAGGGCAGCGAGATATTCTGGAAGATCGGCAGGCCGATCACCACGCCTTGCTTGCCGCGCTCTTCAGGCACATAGACGATGCCGGCATCGATCGAATCCGCCGCCGATTTCGGCACGATCTGTTCGCCTTCCAGCATGATCGTGCCGCTGCTGGCGCGGGTGATGCCTGATATCGCCTGCATCACCTCGCTGCGGCCGGCGCCGACGAGGCCGTAGAAGCCGAGGATTTCACCCTTGTGCAGCTCGAAGCCGATGTCGTCGAACTCGGTTGGATGCGACAGGCCGGAGACAGTGAGCACCGGCGCGCCGATCTCGGCCTTCCGCTGCGGAAAAATGTGATCGACTGCGCGGCCGACCATCATGCGCACGATCTGGCTCTGGCCGGCATCCCTGATCAGGCCTTCGCCGACCATTTCGCCGTCGCGGAACACCGTATAGCGGTCGGCAATGCGGTAGATCTCGTCGAACTTGTGGCTGATGAACAGGATCGCCTTGCCTTCGCTCTTCAGGAATTCGATGAGCAAAAAGAGCTCTTCGATCTCCTTCAGCGACAGCGCTGCGGTCGGCTCGTCCATGATGACGATCTGGGCATCGATCGACATGGCGCGGGCGACTGCCACGAGGTGCTTGTTGGCGATACCGAGGTCCTTCAGCCGCGCGTCGGCGTCAATGTGGCCGGCACCCATGGTGTTCAATACTTCACGGGCATTCTTGCGCATGGTGCGCCAGTCGATGGTGCCGAAGCGCGACCGCGGCGCATGGCCGAGAAAGATATTCTCGGCCACCGTCAGGTCGTCGAACAGCACGGTTTCCTGGTGGATGGCGGTGATGCCGTGCCCGAAGGCGGCATGAGCGCTGGGCAAGGTGACGGCTTGGCCGTCTATGCTGATGGTGCCCGCATCGGGCTGGTAGATGCCGGTCATGATTTTGACCAGCGTCGACTTGCCGGCGCCGTTCTCGCCGATCAGAGCGGTCACCTGGCCGGGATAGAGCGACAGGCTGACATCATGCAGCGCGCGCACGCCGGGAAAACTCTTCGAGATGCCGGACAGGGTCAGCCGCGGAGCCGGAGCCAAAGGCTGCTCGGTCGTCGGGTTGAGTTGGGCTGTCGTGTCCATAGTCGTATCAAGCCCTGCAGCAGGTCCGTTTGAGGACGCGGCGGAACCTCTGCCCCGCCGCGCCGGCTTGAAGGGCTCCAGGATCAGTAGATCTTGGAGAATTCTTCGATGTTCGACTTGTCGAACTTGAAGGGCGGAGCCATCGCAGCCGAATTGGTGTCGTCGAGCGTGACCTTGCCGACGCGGCCGATCGACAGCGTCGCACCCGGCTTGGCTTCTTCCTTCTTCACCGCCAAATCATGGGCGAGGTAGACGGCCGAGTAGCCGAGGTCGATCGGGTTCCACAGCGCGACCGCTTGGCTGGCACCGTTGTCGATGAACTTCTTGAACTCCGACGGCAGCGCCAGGCCGGTGACGTTGACCTTGCCGATCAGGGCTTGGTCGGTCACCACCTGAGCGGCGGCAACGACGCCGACCGTGGTCGGTGCGATGATCGCTTTGAGGTTCGGATAGGACTTCAAAAGGCCCTTGGCTTCGTCCGTGCTCTTGGCCGAGTCGTCGTCGCCGTAAACGGTGGCGACGAGGTTGATCTTGGGAAATTTCTCCGGCAGCACCTTCTTGGCCGCGTCGATCCAGGCGTTCTGGTTGGTCGCGGTGGACGAAGCCGACAGGATGGCGACGTCGCCGCCTTCCGGCAGGTAGTCGGCGGCAAGCTTGATGATGGTCTCGCCGATCAGGCTGGTGTCCGAGGGGTTGAGGTGGAGCTGGCGACCTTCCGGAGCGACGCCTGAATCCCACGAGATGACGGTGATGCCGCGATCCATCGCCTTCTTCAGCGCCGGCACCAGCGCGTCGGCGTCATTGGCCGAAATGGCGATGGCGTTGACCTTCTGGGCGATCAGCGAATTGATCACCTCGATCTGCGCTTCGGCGGTCGCCTTGGTCGGGCCGGTGTAGATGATATCGACGTCGCCGAGTTCCTTGGCCGCCTCTTCGGCGCCCTTGTTGGCGGCATCGAAGAAGCCATTGCCGAGCGACTTCACCACCAGTGCGATCTTGACGTTCTCGGCACAGGCGGCATTCACGAACATGGCGGCGGAGAACGCCGCCGTAACCATCAGTTTCTTCAGAAAGCTCATCGAATATCCTCCCTTGAGTGTTGCATTCCATCGCCGCTGCGGGCCTCAGGCCTGCAGCGAAGATTCTTCCTTATTGCCCAGCGTTGTGCGGGCGACGACCAGCGTCACACCGGCGGCCTCCAACATCTTGGCCTCGCGGTCCTCGATGCCGTCGTCGGTAATGACGGTCGCGATGCGCGACAGGCCGCACAGGATCAGGCTCGAGCGTTTTCTGAACTTCGACGAGTCGACCAGCACCACCAGTTCGTCGGCCTGATCGATCAGTTTCTGTTCGGCCTGGATCAGCAGCGGGTCGCCTTCCATCAAGCCGAGTGGCCCGAGCCCTTGCGCGCCCATGAACATGCGGCGCGCATAGAAATTGCGCGTCACGTCATTCTCGAAGGGCGACAGGATGATGTTCTGCTCGCGGTAGATGGTGCCGCCCGACAGCATCACGGTGTTCTTGGAGTGCTTGAGCAGGTGCTCGGCGATCGGAAAGGAATTGGTGAAGATCGGCATCCGGCGGCCGGTCAGGAAATGCACCATCTGGAAGGTGGTGGTGCCGCCATTGATGATGATCGGCTCGCCGTCCTTGCAGAGTTCCACGGCGTCCCGCGCGATCGCCCGCTTCTGCGAAGCGTTGATCGTCTCGTTGACGGAAAAAGGCCGGCCGGCAAGGCCGATGAACTGCGGTGGCGTGATCGCCTCGGCGCCGCCGCGCACGCGGCGCAGGCGCTTTTGCACATGCAATGCGGCGATGTCGCGCCGGATCGTCGCCTCGGACGAGTCCGTCAGGTCGACCAGCTCCTGCACCGTCACCACAGGCTTTTCCTGGACGGCGGACAGAATGATCCTGTGGCGCTCTTTCTCGTGCATGGTTCCTCCTGCCGAGCATCTAGGCACCCAAAACGCGCAGTGTCAATCATTTCCGATCAAATAATTTCATTGTGCAGTGCAATATGATCAATCTTGATCGTTTGTGATTGACAACGCCGCCGCTTGCGTGGACATTCGAGCAAAGCTGACCCGCAATGCGGTGGCAATTGACCGCATCGTTTGCGCGTCTCACGTCACGGGAGGATTACCTATGCTCGACAAGCGCTCCGGCACGCGCCCCGCCAATCTTTGGGATGACGCGAAAGCCCAAGCAATGAGCGAGCCGGAACGTCTCGTCTATCGCTCGAATGTTCTTGGCTCCGACAAGCGCGTCACCAACTATGGCGGCGGCAACACCTCTTCCAAGATCTGGCAAAAGGATCCGCTCACCGGTGAGAGCATGGAAGTGCTGTGGGTCAAGGGCTCGGGCGGCGACAGCGCCTCGATCAAGCTCGACGGCTTCGCCACGCTCTATATGGACAAGCTCAGGGCGTTGAAGGGTCTTTATCGCGGCCTCGAGCATGAAGACGAAATGGTCGGCTATCTGCCCCACTGCACCTTCAACCTCAATCCGCGCGCGGCCTCGATCGACACGCCGTTGCACGCATTCGTGCCGAAGCCCCATGTCGACCACATGCATCCCGACGCCATTATCGCCATTGCCGCCGCCAAGGATTCGAAGGCGCTGACCAAGGAGATCTTCGGCGAAGCGATCGGCTGGCTGCCGTGGAAACGTCCGGGCTTCGAACTCGGCCTGTGGCTGGAAAAATTCTGCCTCGAGAACCCTGAGGCCAAGGGCGTCGTCCTGGCAAGCCATGGCCTGTTCACCTGGGGCGACACCCCAAAGGAATGCTACGAGACGACGATCTCGGTGATAAACCAGGCGATCGACTGGTTCGAGCGCAAGTCTGAAGGGAAGCCGGTCTTCGGTGGCGAAGTCGTCAAATCGCTCGACGCGCCAGCGCGTCGCGCCGCGGCGGCAAAGCTGATGCCGAGGATCCGCGGCCTGATTTCGGAGAAAAGCCACAAGCTTGGCCATTTCGACGATTCGCCAGCCGTGCTCGAATTCGTCAATTCGAAGGATTTGCGCCCACTGGCAGCGCTCGGCACATCCTGCCCGGACCATTTCCTGCGCACCAAGATCCGGCCGCTGGTCATCGAATTCGATCCCAAGAATCCCGACGTCGATGCCGTCATCGCCCGTCTCGCCGACGATGTGGCGGAGTATCGTGTTGGCTATCAGGCTTATTACGACCGCTGCAAGCACGTGGATTCGCCACCGGTGCGTGATCCGAACGCCGTGGTCTATCTGATGCCCGGCGTCGGCATGTTCACCTTCGCCGGCGACAAGGCGACGGCGCGCATATCGGGGGAATTCTACGTCAACGCCATCAATGTCATGCGCGGCGCCTCGACGGTTTCGACCTATGTCGGGCTGCCCGAGCAGGAAGCCTTCGACATCGAGTACTGGCTGCTCGAAGAGGCAAAGCTGCAGCGCCTGCCGAAGCCGAAGGCTCTAGCCGGCCAGATCGCGCTGGTCACCGGCGGCGCCGGCGGCATCGGCCGGGCGACGGCCAACCGGCTGCTGCGCGAAGGCGCCTGCGTCGTGCTGGCCGACATCGACGAGACCGCCCTTGCCAGCGCCAATGACGAGCTGGTGAAAGCCTATGGCAAAGATTTCGTGCGGCCGCTGGTCATCAATGTCACGTCAGAGGACCAGGTGATCTCCGGCTTCGCCGAGACCGCAGTCGAGTTCGGCGGCATCGATATACTGGTGTCGAATGCCGGCCTGGCAACCTCGGCGCCGATCGAGGAGACGACGCTGGCGCTGTGGAACAAGAACATGGACATCTTGTCGACAGGCTATTTCCTGGTTTCGCGGGAAGCATTCCGTCTTTTCCGCGCGCAAAAGATCGGCGGCAACGTCGTCTTCGTCGCCTCCAAGAACGGGCTAGCAGCATCGCCCAACGCCGCCGCCTATTGCACGGCCAAGGCCGCCGAGATCCATCTGGCGCGCTGCCTGGCGCTGGAGGGCGCGGAAGCGCAGATCAGGGTCAATGTCGTTAATCCCGACGCCGTACTGCGCGGCTCCAAGATCTGGACCGGCGAGTGGAAGGAACAGCGCGCCGCCGCCTACAAGATGTCGACCGACGACCTCGAGGAGCACTACCGCTCGCGCTCGATGCTGAAGCGTTCGGTGTTCCCCGAAGACATCGCCGAGGCGATCTATTTCTTCGCGTCCGACATGTCGGCCAAGTCGACCGGCAATATCGTCAATGTCGACGCGGGCAATGCCCATTCGTTCACGCGCTGAGCGGAGACGGGCGATGGAACAAATCATCTCCGCCGACATCGTCGAAAAAGACAACGCCGCGCGCGAGGCCGACCTCAAGCGCGATTACGACTCGCTCGGTGAGCGTCTTGACCGTCGCGGCATCGCCATCGACGCTATCAGCGACAAGGTCGAAAAATTCGCCGTGGCGATCCCGTCCTGGGGCGTCGGCACCGGCGGCACCCGCTTTGCCCGCTTTCCCGGCGCCGGCGAGCCGCGCGACATTTTCGACAAGATCGAGGACTGCGCCGTCATCCGGCAGTTGACGCAGGCGACGCCGACCGTCTCGCTGCACATTCCATGGGACAAGGCCGACCCGAACCGGCTGAAGCAGGCCGCCTCCCGCTTCGGCCTCGGCTTCGACTCCATGAATTCGAACACGTTCTCTGACGCTAAGGGCCAGGCGCTTTCCTACAAGTTCGGCTCGCTGTCGCATGCCGATGCCGCAACGCGCCGGCAGGCGGTCGAGCACAATCTCGAATGCATCGAGATCGGCAAGACGCTGGGATCGAAGGCACTGACCGTATGGATCGGCGACGGCTCGAACTTTCCCGGCCAGGTCAATTTCGCCAAGGCGTTCGAACGCTATCTCGACGCGATGAAGGAGATCTACGCCGGACTGCCGGACGACTGGAAGCTGTTCACCGAGCACAAGATGTACGAGCCGGCCTTCTATTCGACGGTCGTGCAGGATTGGGGCACCAACTACATCATCGCCACCGAACTCGGCGACAAGGCGTTCTGCCTGGTCGACCTCGGCCACCACGCGCCCAACGTCAACATCGAGATGATCGTCTCGCGGCTGATCCAGTTCAAGAAACTCGGCGGCTTCCATTTCAACGATTCGAAATATGGCGACGACGATCTCGACGCCGGCTCGATCGATCCTTACCGGCTGTTCCTCGTCTTCAACGAGCTGGTCGATGCCGAGCTTTCCGGTGCCGAAGGTTTTGATCCGGCTCACATGCTCGACCAGAGCCACAACGTCACCGATCCGATCGAAAGCCTGATGCTGTCCGCTGTCGAGTTGCAGCGCGCCTATGTGCAGGCGCTGCTGGTCGATCGCAAGGCACTGGAAGCCTATCAGGACGCCAATGACGCGCTGATGGCGACGCAAACGCTGAAAGCCGCCTATCGCACCGATGTCGAGCCGATCCTCGCCATGGCGCGGCTGAACACGGGCGGCGCCATCGATCCGGTCTCCGCCTACCGGGCGGCCGGCTATCGGGCGAAGGTCGCGGCGGAACGGCCGGCGGTTGCGAGTGGCGGCGGCGGGATTGTTTGATGTCGGCCTGAAACGAAAAACCCGCCTGAGGCGGGTCGCGGTGCGATTGCCCAAATCAATGGCGATTGTAGCGTTTACAAACCCAGGCTTGGACGGATCGCATTCCAGTCTTCCCAAGCATTCTCCAGCCTGATGTCATCGTAGCCGCGCTTCTCCGTCACCTCCGCGGCGACGTCGTAGGGCATCGCCACGCATTCAGCGCTATCCCTGATCGCCACGACTTCATCCTCAGTCAAGGTGAGCCCTTTTGCTGTTCGCGATTGAGGAGAATCGCCACGAGCGATGGAATCGCCACCAAAACCAACTGCTCGTCGGTCACTTCGGCTTCTCTACCGGCTTGTGCATTACCAGCTTCTTGAGCCGCTCGTCAAAGCACTTCTCGTGGTCGTCGCATTCAAGCTCGCGGGCGACTTCCTTGAATTTGTCGAGCTGGAATTGCTTCGGATCAGTCATGCTTGCGCTTGTACCATGCTCGGTGGCTGGGGCGAAATCTGCCGTTCAACGCTGTAACACTCACAGTTACAGCCGTGACAATAACCGGAAGAGCGCAACGGTGCTTTACGAAGCGGACCGGCAAAAGCGCGTGAAGGACTCCGGAAACTTTCTCCCCTTGGCAGTAGACTCGCCCGCTCCAACGGTTTCTTCTAGGCGCATCCAACGCCTCGGAGAACGGCCATGCACCACACCCGCCGCACCCTAATCGCCGTCGGTCTTTCCCTCACCTTCGCCTTTGTGCCGATGACGGCCATCTTCGCCGCCTCGCCGCAGCCGGCGAAGGGCGAGCATGGCATGGTGGTGACCGCCCAGCATCTGGCATCGCGAGTCGGCGTAGAGGTGCTGAAGAAAGGCGGCAATGCCGTCGATGCGGCGGTTGCCGTCGGCTATGCGCTGGCTGTGGTCTATCCGAACGCCGGCAATATCGGCGGTGGCGGCTTCATGACCATCCGCTTCGAGGACGGCCGCTCGACCTTCCTCGATTTCCGCGAGCGGGCGCCGCTCGCCTCGACGAAGACCATGTATCTCGACAAGGACGGCGAGCCGGTGAAGGGCGCCAGCCTTGACGGCTATCTCGCGGTCGGCGTGCCGGGCTCGGTGGCCGGTTTTGAAACGGCACGGGAAAAATACGGCACGCTGCCGCGGCAGGACTTGATGGCGCCGGCCATCCGCTATGCCAAGGACGGCTTCGTGCTGGAGCAGGGCGATGTCGCCTCGCTCGAAGGCGGCGCCGAACGGCTGGCCAAGGACCCGGCCGCGGCTGCCATCTTCCTGAAGCCGGACGGCAAGCCTTATGCCATCGGCGAGCGCCTTGTTCAGGCCGATCTCGCCGCCTCGCTCTCAGCGATTTCGGAGCAAGGTCGAGATGCCTTCTACAAAGGACCGATCGCCGACGGCATCGTTAAGGCCAGCGCGGAGAAGGGCGGCATTCTGGCCAAGGCGGATTTCGAGAACTACGCGGTCCGCGAGCTCGAGCCGGT
Source organism: Mesorhizobium wenxiniae (assembly GCF_002284535.1). Taxonomy (GTDB): domain Bacteria; phylum Pseudomonadota; class Alphaproteobacteria; order Rhizobiales; family Rhizobiaceae; genus Mesorhizobium; species Mesorhizobium wenxiniae. The sequence continues at coordinate 140,228 of NZ_NPKH01000001.1, forward strand.
GACCTGCAATTACCGCGGCTATGAGATCACCTCCTCGCCGCCACCGAGCTCGGGCGGTGCCATCATCTGCGAGATCCTCAACGTACTGGAATTCTACCCGCTGTCCTATCTCGGCGCGGGTTCTGCCGAAACCGTCAAAGTCATGGTCGAGGCAATGCGCCATGCCTATGTCGACCGCAATTCGGCCCTCGGCGATCCCGAGTTCGTCGACAATCCGGTCGAAAAACTGCTCGACAAGAATTATGCGAAGGAAATCCGCGAAAAGATCGATCCGTTCCGGGCCGGGGTGTCGCAGGACTTGATGCCGAAGGGCTTTGGTGAGAGCCAGGAGACGACGCATTATTCGATCGTCGACAATGACGGCAACGCCGTCGCGGTGACCTACACGCTGAACGGCTCGTTCGGCGCCGGCGTCGTCGCCGACGGCACCGGCATCCTGCTCAACAACGAGATGGACGATTTCACCCAGAAGCCGGGCGTGCCCAATCTCTACGGCCTCGTACAGGGCGAGGCGAATGCGATCGAGCCGAGGAAGACGCCGCTGTCGTCGATGAGCCCGACCATCGTGGCCAAAGACGGCAAGCCGTTCATGGTCATCGGCAGCCCCGGCGGCTCGCGCATCATCACCATCACGCTGGAAGCGATCGTCAACGTTGTCGATCATGGCATGAACATCCAGGAGGCGATCGACGCGCCGCGCATCCACCACCAGTGGCTGCCAGACACGGTCTATATCGAACCGTTCGGCCTGTCGCCCGATACCGAAAAGCTGCTTGCCGGCATGGGCTACCACCTCGATGTCACCGAGGCGACCTGGGGCCAGGCGGCCGGCATCCTGGTCGGCGGCAAGAGCCTGGCCGAGATCGAGAAGGGCGGCGGCGCCCGCTACAACGGCGCTATCGACAGCCGCGCCGCATCCGGCGAGGCGATCGGATATTAAGTTTCGTGCGCCCCGGGTCTGTTGAGATTCAGGTCAGGCCGAGCCGGAGTCGAAGACGGGCGCGAAGCGACCAGACTGCGTGGTTTCCGAGAACCGGAACGGAGCGTACTTTCGGTACGCGAGTACCGGAAGCGCAGGAGACCGCCATTCGCAGGCCGGCATCATCTAAATATCGGCAGACCATCAGATGACCAGCGTTATGGTGGACGCAATCAGCATCACCGCCGCGATGCCGACGAACAAGGCATAGATACGCGGCCGATCGAGCAGAAGCGCATTTCCGGATATCCACGCCGCAGTGGCGCCGCCAAGCGCGTACAGGAAGCCGTTGCGATGGCCCAAGGCCAGGGTTGCGGCCATCAAGCCGCCAATGACGAGGGCGCCGAACACGATGATCACGGCGACCGCGTATTTCTCGAAATCGTTGCTGGCCACACCCGGGCCCATCACGTTCAACGTCGTCAGGTCGTCCGGGTCGAAGGGGTTGGCCGACCCATATTCGTCTTGACCGACAGGCTCGCGCATCATTCATTCTCCTTGAAGCGGCAACAAATCATCAAGCGTTGCCGAGCGCAACTGGATCGCGCCGCGTTCAATGCGATCGGCACCGTCTTCAACACTTTCTGGCCGCAGCTTGCTACCGGTTTTTTGGATTTATGTCGGATCGTCCTGTCATTCCAGGCGATCTGTCGGATTGGAATCGCAGCCGGGCGTTCCGACTTGAAAGTCCGCCGCTCTGGAGGCGGCTTCGAACCGCTGCCCCTGACTATCGGGCCTGACGATCGCGCGCAGGCCTCGCCCTCGCAACGGCGTGCTCGACGTTGTCGGTGGCGAAGATTGGTCAGCGGCGAAGTTGGCCGGCGCCACTTTGGGGGGGCGTTGGGGTAGGTTGCCTGATGGGCGCCGGCCAGGCGGAAATCAGGTCCGCCGCAAGGAAATATAACAGGAATTGCGCGGTATTGGCAGTGGTGTGATCGCGGAAGGATGGTTCGCGCTTCCCGGTGCGGTGACCCATTATGGGTCAGTCGTCTGGCACCTGAATTGCACGGTAGGCAATGCTGGGCAACAGCCCGGAAGTTGTCCCCAAATATGGGGCCTCGCCGCTTCGCAAATGGAGCGGCGGGCCTTTTTGGCACACCGTCGTGAGCGCGGCACCGCCGGAACTCAAAGGCAGCGTTTTGCAACACGCCTGGGTTTCTTATGCGGCCGGAGCCGGCGGCAGTTCGAACAGGTTGGCGCCATTCTCCTGGCCTCGCTCGACATAGCCGATTATCCGAAACCATTTTGCGACGTCCGGTCTCTGGAGCCAGCTGCGCGAATGAATGGGGAGGTTGCCGGCGAGCGCCTGGATATGGCGGATGTGCCGCTTGCAGAAGCGAACGGTCGCGGCACTGAAGAAATCCTCCTGTGCGGCGAACAGCGTATCAGCAGCGTCGCTATGCTCGTGCCACGCAATGATCGCCACGGTCTTTTCGCCCTGGACAAGCGCGTGAGCACGGCCTTCTTTCAAGTTCATCATCAGATTGTCGTAGGCGATCTTGCTGTCCTTGCCGGCCGCGGCGTATTCGTCCGATATCCGCTTGGACAGATCACGGAAAAGAGCTTCCAGATCTCCAACCGTTGCTGCGCGTGCTCTCATTTCGCCTCCTAGAGCCCCAGCAGGCAGTTTGCCCTAAGGATAGAGGATCACCAAGCAAATCAAATCCGTCATCCGCCCAACGCGAGCAAAGACGTTTCGCGGGGCGAAGCCGCAATGATGTGCTCAGGTCACGTGATTTTGCCGATAGGCGCGGGAAATGCGACTGGTGCGTGAGTCGCGCAGGTAATCGCCGTCCGCCCGGTCTAGTGGCGATGGTAAGCCAGAACTGTACTGCCGCGTGGCGACTTGTGGCGATCAGATAAGGTGAACCCGGCACCCTCGATTAGAGACTGAAGACGGATGTCGTCTTCGTCGGGAACTCGCGCCACAATCGTCTGAGTGCGGTTAATGATGTCGATGAAGATGCGATCGGCCTCCTCCTGACCCAATCCCCTGCGGACATGCTGGTACACAGCGAGAAGAAGAACGATATCGTAACGATCATTTAGAACAGATTGAAGCTTTCCACTCCCAAGACTCATGGTGTCAAATCGACTTTCTACGTTCGATCCTAGAAAGATAGAACGCGCCACGCGGGTGTGTGGCTTCAGAACGTCAATGCCGTGGATGTAGGCCGGTCTGCGTTTGGCGATTTCATAAGCGACGATGCCCATATTGCAGCCAACATCAAGGATCGTCTTACCGGAGTAGTTTACCCCGCATGAAAATAATCCATCGAGCCGATCGTCCCACGTTCCTGCGCTATATTTCTTGTGCGATTTCCAAAAAGGCACGACTATCCTTCCGTGTCCTGGACCAAGTCGAATTTATCTGCGCCCTCGTGCATTTTCCGGCAAAGTCCAACGAAACGTCTGTCGGACCGTTAAGCAATTGCCATGGAAAATGGTGCCCAGAGGCGGATTCGAAGCGAAGGAAATCTGGCTTTGTTTCCAAATAGTTGACACCCACACAAGAGCAGGGATAGCCAACAAAAATACCAACAAAATATTTCTGTGGATTGGTTCGGTTCCCGGATATCGCTCTATTCGCTCAATGCCATCGGATCCCAACCTCATCTCAGAAGCGGAGCGTTGAGCAAGTCGCAGGTCCGCTGCTGCCTCCAATTTCCCCGAGATCTGATCGCCCTTACCACTTGAAGATGGCGGCGAGAGCGTCTTTCGACTTGACGCTTACGTCCTTGAAAATATTGAGCTTTTCGCGGCATTTGTTAGACAGTCTGTTACACGGCTACAGCGTTAATTTAAGCTCTCGGCATCTGAGCTCGCGCGCCCGAGCATCGACCTAATCCGATACTGGCTCGGGGCATCGTTGCTCCCGGAGCTTCAGCATAGTCTCGCAAAAATTCCCAAGCCGCTTCGGGGCTGACGAGTCTGCGAAGCCGACGAGCGATAGGCAATACCGAGACGCAGACATTACGTGACGGCACTTGATATTGCAGTGCAGCAAGCGTAGAGCACCGCCCGCTTATCGGAGTGTCGTCCATGGCCCTTACCAATGCTGGTAACGAGGCAGAACCTGTCGAACAATCGAGCCATTCTGAGGTCGAGCAGCACAGCACCAAGGTGCTGATGCTGGGCGCGTTGGGCGTGGTTTACGGCGATATCGGCACCAGCCCGATCTATGCATTCCGAGAGGCGTTGCACGCATCGGCCGGTGGCAACGTCGCCAACCGTGGCGACATCCTCGGCGTACTCTCGCTGATCATCTGGTCGCTGACGATCACCGTCACCATCAAATACATCATGTTCGTGCTCCGTGCCGACAATCGCGGCGAGGGCGGGGTGCTGTCGCTGATGGCGCTGGCGCGCAACAGTTTCCCGACGCGCTCGGCGGTGATCCTCGGCATCGGCATTGTCGGCGCGGCGCTTTTTTTCGGCGACGCAGTCATTACGCCGGCGATCTCGGTGCTGTCGGCGGTCGAAGGTATGAATGTCGTCACGCCGACATTCCAGCCCTATGTGGTGCCGCTGACACTGGCCATTCTGGCGGTCGTGTTTGCGGTACAGCGGTTTGGCACCGGCGGCGTAGGATTGGTGTTCGGGCCCGTTACCGCGCTGTGGTTCCTGGCCATCGGCCTTTCCGGCCTCAACCACATCATGGACGACCCGGAAATCCTGCTGGCAATCAGCCCGCATTATATCGTGTCATTCCTGATCAACTCGCCCGAAGTCGCCTTCGTCACGGTTGGTGCGGTTTTTCTCGCCGTCACCGGCGCTGAGGCGCTCTATGCCGACCTCGGCCATTTCGGGCGCAAGCCGATCGTGCTTGCCTGGCTGGCCATCGTGTTTCCTTGCCTGTTGCTCAACTATGTCGGGCAAGGCGCCTTCGTGCTGGCGAATGGCGGTGTCGTCGGTCATCCCTTCTTCGAGATGAACGAAGGCCGGATGCTTATCCCGATGGTGGTGCTGGCGACGGCGGCGACCGTGATCGCCAGCCAGGCGGTGATCTCCGGCGCTTTCTCGCTGACCAGGCAAGCAGTGCAGCTCAACATGCTGCCGCGCCTGGAAATCCTGCATACGTCGGAAAGACAATCCGGCCAGATCTATATGCCGCGCGTCAACATGCTACTGGCGCTCGTGGTGATGCTGCTGGTGGTCGGCTTTGGCGAATCCAGCAAGCTTGCCTCGGCCTACGGCATTTCGGTGACAGGCAACATGCTGGTGACGAACATACTGCTTTATGTCGTCATGACGCGCATCTGGAAATGGCCGCTCGGCGTCGCGATAGCCTTAATGGCGGTGTTCGTCTTCATCGATACCGGCTTCTTTGCAGCCAACATCGTCAAGGTATTCGAAGGCGGCTGGGCCTCGCTTGCCATTGCCGCAGTGATCGTGATGACCATGTGGACTTGGATAAGAGGCACCAGGTATCTATTCGACAAGACGCGCAGGAACGAGATTCCGCTCGATTCCCTTGCAGGCAATCTGTTGAAGAGGAAACCGCAGCTGATGTCCGGTACGGCCGTGTTCCTGACCAGCGATCCCGCCAGCGCGCCGACCGCGTTGATGCACAGCCTGAAGCACTACAAGGTGCTGCACGAACAGAATGTCATCCTCTCGGTGGTGACGGCGCAACAACCCGTCGTGCCCGACAGTGACCGGGTCAAGATGGAAACGATCAACGAGCTGTTCATGCGGGTGACGCTGACCTTCGGCTATATGGAGCAGCCCAATATCCCGCGCGCGCTGGCGATTTGCCGCAAGCAGGGCTGGAAGTTCGACATCATGACGACCTCTTTCTTCCTGTCGCGGCGCTCGCTCAAGGCCTCGCCCAATTCCGGCATGCCGGTCTGGCAGGACAAGCTGTTCATCGGGCTGGCGCGCACGGCGGCCGACGCAACGGAATATTTCCAGATCCCGACCGGACGCGTCGTCGAGATCGGGACACAGGTGGCGATTTAGTGCATGCCGCAGTTCAGCAGCTGAGAAGCCACTTGAGCGTGTCCATAGAAAGCGCCTCACTGAATACCAAACATCCCATCCTCTGTTTGGTACGTTTCCAACTCTTGATATCTTTAGGAATTGACCCAAGGATCGCTGCTTGGGTTCTGTCTCGGAGGCGCGACTTCGGTGAGCAGAACTCTAGCAGCCCTTTCCCAGACTCTCCGCATGAATCGGAGTAGCCTGCTTCCATCGGCGATTTACATCATGGGCATCGCCGTTGAGCGACGGCCACGCTTCCGCCCTAATGGGAGGAACAGCTATGGTCAGTAACACCAGCTCAATGAGTGGCATTGCCTATCCCAGCGACCTGGCTTTGTTGAAGCAGGTCTTTGATCGTGTCTGCGCCGAGGCAGGTATCTCCGTTAGCCGCATGCAGGCGGAGCGCCTGAGCGTGAGCGTAATGGCACTGTTCTCGGACGGCGAGTTCGATGAGGCCGTTCTTTATGAACGCTTAAGCTTGATGCCCGCTCCTTGCCCAGAACGGGCAGCGTATGACCTCCGATCATCAGGAAGTCCTCACGAGCCTTGTAGCTCGTTATGAAACCGTAGTGTCGATACAGGACCGGATCGTTGAGCACGACCGGGCGTTTCGGGCCTAGCATCCGAATTGGATGAAGGCCTACTGGAGCGGCTGCTCGTCTCGTTACGGAAGGCCCGCGTCGCCCTGGAGCGCGAGATTGGGCCTACTTTTTAGTCCCGCTGTAACTATCGTTGGAGGTTCGCCACCGAGAGGAATTGGCCACGGACCTCGACAGTGGCTGCACCGAGACGGATCGACCGCTGCAAGTCTTTAACCGAAGTGGACCTGCATTTGTTCCCCTAATGCAACCATCCCTGATCTGCGGGTTACGCAAAAGGCGGGGAACCTCGGCCGACATGATAAAGCGCGACATAGCTGGGCATAAGTCCCTTGCAGACGCCGTTCGGGAGTTGATCGGAACCGAAGACAATCGTCGTCATGTACAGAAGCTGTTTGGGCCAGTCGACACAGAGCTAAGCCCAACCCTAGCTTCATTACTTGAGGCGGAGAAACTGCTGACCGAGGCGAGCATCGGCGCGGTGCTGGATGGCCTCGGTCTCGCGCGTTATGACGAGGGCGTAAGCGACCTGACGGACGAACTTCGGCAGCTAGCCGCCACTGACGGGACGGTGGGAATGATAACCGGCGCCGTCGCGATCGCCGAACGCCACGGCTTTGCGCGCGCCCTTGGAGCCTGGCTCGCCGACGCCCTGCTGGCGCAACGGCTGGGTTGGGCACACGCGGTGCCGTTGCTCGGCGCCGAAGCGGCCCTGGGCACAAGCGTCCGCCCGCGTAGATCAGCAGCCAACTCGGTGGCGACAGGCATTGAGACCGATCCTGAGCGTGCCAAAAGTCTGCTTGCCGCGCAGGCGCGGGCTGCGCTACGCGCCATCGATCTTTCCGCCGAGCTCGAGCGCCGCTCGGACCGGCTGCTTGCTGTTGCGCCGAAACTCAGGGCCAAGGCGGCGGATCTTGTTGTCGACAAGCTGCTGTCCGACGATGCGATCGTTGCCTCGGAAAAGATCGCCGGTAGGAGTGGCCGTGGGCTGCGCCGCCTGTTCGACCGTCTGGTCGAGCTAGGCGCCGTCCGAGAGCTATCCGGCCGCCCGACCTTCCGCATCTACGGGCTCTGACGATAATGGTGCAAGCGGCGCGCAGGCGAGGGGGGAGCCGGTCAGATGACCGTCGATCAGCTGACCAGCTGTTTGACCGGGAGCTGGATCACCTGCCGCCGGAGGCGCGTTGGCGCGAATGGATGAACCGTGTCGAGGCCACGATCTTTGCTGCCGGTGAACCAGTCGGCCGCGAGACGCTGGCTCGCGTCGTCGGCAAAAGCTGCAGCATTGATCTTCTCATCGACGACATCCGCGAAGAACTGCGCGGTCGACCCTATGACCTCGTTGCCGTCGCTGGTGGCTGGAAGCACCTGACCCGGCCTGCCTATGCCGATGCGATCCGCAGTGCATTTGACACAGCCGTTGGCGGCGGTGGGGGTGCGGGCGATCTCACGCAGTCGGAGGTGCTGGTGCTGATGTGCATCGCCTATTTCCAGCCGATCACCCGCGCCGAGCTTTCTTCCTTCTTCGGCAAGGAGATCAGTCGCGATTTTATTGGTCATCTGCGCGGTGCCGGTCTGATCGCTTCCGGCCCGCGTAGCCCGACGCCGGGCGCGCCCACACTTATGTCACGACCAAAGAATTCCTGCTGGAGTTCGGGCTTGATACGCTGCGCGATTTGCCGGAGACGAGGCGCTCGAGGATGCCGGGTTGCTGTCGAAGGAGAAATTACTGGCTGGTGACATCATCCCTGACTTTGTTGTCGACCAAGATTACGTCGGAGTCGAACTCGACAAATAGCCGTGCCGCTTTGCGAGTGAGTTTTGTCCGAAATTCGTAGCATATTTCTGACCTCTCAACCGTGATCTCGTACGAAATAGGACTACATCTTTCGGACAAAGTCCCCGGCATTAACCCGCCAATCGCTTCGGTTGCCGCCCGAAGCGCCAAGCTAGTCGCGGAGCCTCAACAGGTTGTCCTAGGTTAGGTCGAGGCGACTGATAGGAGGTTTGGAGCGTCGGCGCCTGCCCAATTTCAAAGGCGTCGGGCACGCTGGAAAGGCTGACTTGGCTGCGCTCGAGCTGCCCATTCCAACGACGGGGAGGGGACACGACATTTGACCGACCTGCGATCAGTGATGCGCATGATCGCGTTTACAGGGACGGCAGGCTCAGCCGTGTTGGCCGGGGCGGAAGTGCTATCACAAGAGTTGCTCGCTACGCCGGGATAAGCTTCTTGACCTCGATCTCAGCCGAATTCGGCATGTCATCGGCTTCGTACTTGCGGACCCTGGCGATGATGTCCTTGGCGCGCGTGATCTTGTCGTTGCGCCATTGGGCCACTTCGTTCGCCGACAGGTTGTCGAACACTTTGAAGAAGTAGTCCTTCTGGGTGTAGCAGCCATAAAAGCCCAGGCCGACGATCCATTTTTCGAGGCCGTACGAATCGTAGACATAGCCGGCTTCTGCGTTCCAGAATTTGACGAGGCGCACGGTTGGCTTGATCAAATAGGAATTGTTGCCGTTGACAGTCTCGAGCGTGCTGTTGAAATCGTTCGGGTTCGTGCTTTGCCACTCATCGGGACCCTTGGGGATCTGATACGTCGTGCCCCACGAGAGCAAGGCGGGCACTAGGTCGAACTTGATATGGTTGAGCTCCAGCACCACCGTGGGGCTCGATTGGTAGAGTTCGGAGTTGGCGTATTTCTGCTCGGCGAACTTACGCAGTCGGGTGAGGTAGGTCTGTGGGTTCAGTCCGCCTTTTTCAAAAACGATCATGTAGTCAACGTCCGAGTGCGCATCCATCTTGCGGGGAAGGATCGTGCCACGGGTGTGCGAGCCGAACCGGAAATGCGACGTTAGGCCATCACCGGCGACCGTGAAATAACTGGCCAGCCGGGAGCTCAAGGTCGTGACCGAGGTCGCGATCGAGGCCTTCTCGTCGGCCGAGAGCACCGCGTCGCTTGCACGGGATACGAGGTAGCTATTGACTGTCATTGGTGGGAACCTTTGTCGACCGCGTGCTTGGGTTCGCCGGCGTTAATGCCGTCGCGGGCCCTCTTAAAATCGCGGTCTGAAAAAGCAGGGCTTGCCTGGTTCAGTTCATCGCGCCGCGTGGTGAAGCCTTTCAGGGCGGTCAGCACGGTTTCGGCATCGGGCGTGTTGTCGAGTTCGACCTCGCGGAAAACGCGGGAATTGTTGCGTAGCGCCAGGTACTGGTCGCCCGAACTCTTGTGGTCAGCCGACTTCTCACCGGGTTTCAGGAACGTCATCAGCGACGTGAGGACGGCAACGCAAAGCGCCATAGAACCCGCGGCGACAGGATAGTCCTTGAAAAAAGCAGCGCCCGCTGCGGTGCTGAGGATCACCGAGGGAATGCCGAAGACATAGTTCCACACCGCCCAGCGCGCTGAAGCGTTGAAGTGCGCTTTGCCGGAATGAATACAATCTTCTTCCATGCGGAGAAGTTCATCTCTCACGCGTTCCCGCGTCACGTCGGGCATGATGTCTCCTTTGGAGGAGAGAACTAGCACGCCTCACCTGGCCAAGCTGCGGAATTTCAATTTATCCCCTTCTTTCAGCGGGTTAGTCTGGGACGGAACGTCGAAGCAACAGCTGCGGCTTGGTTGGGGGAATACTGCTGCCGGAGGTGCTTGGCGCGCCGTAGTGCCGACGTCGCTGCTAGCAGCCGTCGGACACGGGGCTCGATGCGGCCAAGGCCATTTTTGCTTCAAGGCGGGAGGCCTTTTCCGGGGTGTCAATATACTGAGAAAGATCCGGTTTCGGCCCGAAGATATGCCGCCAGACGATCTGGATTTCATTGTTGTGTCGGCGGACCTCGGTGCTGATCGTCGGTACGAGACGCGCATGGGCACAAATCAGCGCATCGCTCGACCGGTCCTGGCCGACCGTCATCCGGTACGCGAATTGAGCGATTGTTCGATTGAACCGGCGAACTTTGTGCTTATCCGTGACGTCGCGGTGCCGTGTCAGGACGCCAAACGGCTGACGCTTGCTTGAACCGCGCACCAGCATGCGGGCGGTCAGGGGAAAGATCAGCTCGATGTCACCGGAGTGATCATAGGGGGTGCGTGCGAGCAGCGGTTCGCGCGGGTCATATGTACACACCGGATTGTCGGAAGTCAGGAATGGGATGTCGGTCTTGTTGTGGAGAACCTCGAAGCCAAGCCGAAAGCAGAGATCGCCGAACGTCTTGAATTCGTCCTCCATCGCGAGCAGTGTTTCATGCGGATTGACGCCGACCGGCACGGTGTCGAACTGACCGGCGTAGCGTTCCAATTCTGGCGGCAGTTTGCCGATTTCCTCGAACACCTTGCATTCGCTTCGCAGCTTAGCCTCCAGCATAAGCGCGATGCGATCTCGGGTCGCCGGAACGCGCGTCCGCATGATCGTTTGCATGCCTTGGACATTGAAGGATAAAGCCGGTGAAAGACGACGAGCCTGAAGCGCACGGACGGTCTCCGGCCAAACGGTCTCGATCGGATTCCAGAGGTCTTCGAATCTGTGGTTTTCTTGACCGCCACCGGGGAGTTTCTGAGAGTAATAGTAGTTCTCGTACCCAGTTGCCCTCGGCTGCTTCGGCAGCGGTGCCTCTGGCGCCTCGGCCCGATAGACTTGGACACGGCCGCGGTCATCGGCGAAGCCTTCCATATAGGTGACCGAGATGAAGTGGTGTTTTCGGTTCTTCCGTCCCGCCCCGCTGCGGACCGGATTGAAGATGCTAAATGGCCTCACATCGCCATCGATGGGGACGTCTCCCCATTTGCCAAAAAACAAGGGTGACTGCTCCATGGTCCTGTGGTCGGGCTCCCCGGTCACTGCACCTTGTCGGGCATGACCCTGCGGATTGGGATCCTCAGCTTCGGCTCTTCACGAAGCGCCGCGTGGCGTCCGTTTTCACCACCCTGATCGAATTGTACTGGCTGGCGAGTACCTTGTAGTCGACGATCAGCTTGCGGGCCATCAGATAGGCCAGAGCGGGGTTTATGCGCCTCGGCTCCCAGCCGTACCGCTCGGCGACCTGGCCTGTATCGTGGGGCATCGACGGGTCGTTGATCAGGTCGGCAGCGATACGCAGCGCGTCATCTTCGGGCGACCAATCCATGAAATATTTGTCGAATGTGGCAAACAGGTCCTCCTTGGGCAAGACGCGGCCGAAGCTGACGGAAACCAGATCGCGCAGCTCGTGCAGAGCGTCCTCGATGTCCTCCTCTGACGCTTCAATGGTGGCCGCCAGCTCATCTACCCCTTTCTGAGGGTGCGAGAACATTGCATCCGACGTCTCCTCAACAAAGATCTTGGCAATTGCCGTTGCGACCTTGGAGTAACCCGTCGCCGGCTGCACAGCCGCAATGGGCGCTGCGCCGAGCTGCGGCTTACGCGTCACGCCATGGATGTCGTTCACCAGATTGCGCACGCCTTCGTCTAGGCGCGCGGCATCAAGTTCTGGCGAGAGCATGCCCGACAGAAGCGGCGGCAATTCCCGTGCCGCGACACCGTAGCGAAGGGCTATGAAGCGCGCCTGCCCAGAGATGCGGCGGACCAGGCCGGCATCCATCTCCTGCTGGACCCACGGCTTCTGCATGGCGCTCGGAGTCAGCAGCACGATGAAATGCGTGCAGTTGCCCAGTCCCTCGTCGATTTTGCGGCGCAAGGAATCTCCGGAACGGATCTCCCATTCCGCCCACCAGGTATCGATTCCATCCGCCATCAGGGCGCGCGCGACCGTCTCTGCTAGCTCGCGATCGTCGAACGAGTAGCTGAGAAAGGCTTTCGGGGAGCCCTGTTGCAGGGGCAGGAACACAGTCGACGCCTGCTCATTGTCGCTCATCTTGTCCTTCACCAGCGCGAGAAGCTGCGGCGAGCCCTCAATACTGAGCCGCAAATCGTCAAGGGCTTCTCCAAGGACCAGGACAGTGGGAAATTCGCCTGTATCAGGATGGCGAATGGCACTGAACCTCTCCCACAGCTGTTCCTTGATGCTCTCGACAGCCGCAGCTTCAAAATCCTTTGCAAAATCCCCCGAATCAAACGGCCGGCCATTGTATCGCATGCCCATATTGAGTCCTCGTGTTGGTCCCTTGATATGAACATACGCAGAACAAATATCAAAGGGAGGCCAATTGAAAAACCACGGTAGATTATGGGTCCGGTGCCGGAAATCTTTCGAGTTTCCGGAGCCGAGGGATCCATATCGAGGACAATGGCGTGACGGCAGGACTTGAACCTGCGACCTCCTCGCCCCTAGATAGCGGTGTCACGCACCACCCCGGTCGAAAGCGAGGCGCTCTATCCTCTGAGCTACGCCACGATCTGCCTATGCATCGTTGTCCACGACCAGCTGCGGCTTCTTACGCTTCAACCGGTTCGATCTCTCCTCGGCCGCCTTCTTGATCTCGGCGGCCTTTTCCAAGGCAAACGGCCTGGCGGCCTCGATCAGGCCATCGAAATGATAGCGGTTCGTCATGCTGCCATTGGGCGTGTTGCGCCGTTCCTCCCGGCCAAGAAGTTTAAGGGCCTCGAGCGCGGCAATGCGTTTCTGAATGGTGCGGGGCGTCACCCCGATTGCCTTGGCGATCGTCTCGACCGAGGGGTGGGGCAGGTTGTCGGGCAGCCACCAGTACTGGACCAAGTGGATGATGATGTTCATGTCGAGCGCATCGAGGCCGAGAGCCTGCTGCTTCTCGATGATGATGTTGGGGAAAGCGCTCCAGCCGGTGGCCATGAGTGCCTTGGTCCACTTCTTCTCGTTGGTGCGTAGCTTGTCGACGTCTGCTTTGGCGGTTTCTGGCTGGGCCATATGAGGCTCCCTGTGGTGAACTGCATCCAGATATGGTGGTTTCCCGTGATGACGCAAGGGCATTGGGGACGGTTCTGCATTCAGGGGGAGGGTGTTTCACGGTTCGTCCGGCCTACGTCTCTTGATTCAGGGGCCGGGGACCCGCGCTACACCCGAAGAAGATGACTTGATAATATGAAGTGTCGATCAGATGAACCGTGCTATATGCAAGCGATAAGATAGGTCCCCCTGACCCAAGGTTCACCCGGGGTATTGACAATCGGGTTGTCGACACCCATAGTTCCGTCGTGAGCATCGCTCCGGGGTTGGCGCCAGGCGCCAGCCGAACTTTTCAAAACGAAGGCCCGGCTAGTCCGGGTCTTTGTTTTTTATCCTGTCAAAGCAGCTGTATTTGATGCCACGGGACGCCAGCTCCTCGGGCGGCAGGTGCGCGTCGATGAGACGCTTGTGACCCATCAGGGCCCTATAGGGCCGGTAGGACGGGTCATATCCGCCCTTGGCCATCGGATAGAGGTAGAGATCGGCGATCTGCAGCATCGGTGTGGCTTTGGTCCTGCCGCGGGGCTCACCGCGCACGATGTCCTTGAACTCTTCTGCGGTCAACGACCCGTAGCCGGCCGAGTTGGCGCCGTCGAACGGCATGCCCTGCGTCTTCAGGATGCGCATATAGGCCACCAGATCACGGTCCTCCGCCTTGCCGGCACGTTCGAAGAACACGCGCAGCTTGCAGTCCTGGCTGCGGGCGTATTTAGCGGCGCGCTCGATCAGGATGCAGTAGGCGGTCTTGCACATGAACCAAAGTTAATCCTGATACCGGTCGCGGTAGCGGGCCACATAGCCCGGGCGGTCGATGACTGCGGCAATCCCAATGACGGGCAGGGAGAGCAGCATCCGTTCCAGGTCACCCAGGAACTCGTAGGCAGCCTCAGGCTTCTTCAGCCAGCCGAAGTCGCCGCGCCCGCCCCTGATCGCCCAGGAGTGTAGGGGGTACGTTATGCCGTGTTGCTGGCAAAAGGCCTTGTGGCGACTGTAGAGCTCATCGACATCTTCCTCGTTGATGAGGATCCCGCCGAGGGCGAAATAATCCATCTCGTCGCGGCGCTTCTCTTTTGGCTCTCGGTCCGGCTCTCGGCTGCCGCTGTCATCGAGGTAGAGGTGGATTTCGCGGTCTGTCACGGGCAGGCTTTCATTGCCCGCACAGCTTGGCTCAAAAACCGGAGGCTGCATAGCAATCTGATGACCCGGCCGGGCGAGGGGGTTCAGCGCGGCGGCTTCTTGGCGTTGCGTTCCGCCTTTGACGGATCATCCGTAACAAAGCGCAGCTTGCCCTCGTTCCCAAACCCGATATCCAGTTTAGATTCGCCTTTCTCAATCGGGGATGGACGCGGATGCTTCTATGGCCAACACATCCAAGCCCGCGATCTCCTGCATCACCTTGCCGGCGATGCCCTGCAGATCGCCGTACATTCCGACGGTCGACTCGATGACACCCTGGATCTGAGCCTCCCGCTTGGCCCACAGGCGGATTGTGGCTTCCGTTCCCTGGCAAGGTCGTCCTGCATATCGGAGAATTTCTCGACGATCGCTTCGACCCGGTGGCGAAACCTAGGGCCAGTCAGATAGCCGTAGACCTGCTCCATCTTGGTGGCCTGGCCGTCCTGGGCGAGGCGGGAGTTGGCGAGCTCGATGAGGGACTGCCGGAGCATGATCGCGATCGGAATCGCGCATTTGGGATGGGCGATGTAGACGCCATCCACCAGATCGAACGTTTCGACCCCCGCAGGCAGCGCCTCGGAGATCATCAACGCAATGTCAGCCTTGGCCGCACGCTGGTCCGCCCGGAGCTTTCCGAGCCAGCCCGGGCTCCAGTTCCTAGTGCGTTTTGATTCCCACAGGATCGCTCCGCAGGGCTGGCCGGCCGGTCCCACCACGCGCTGCAGCACGTCACCACCGAACTCACCTTTGGCGACGGGTTCGATGATGTCCATCGGGAAGCGGCTAGCGATCAGCGACTCCAACTCGAGCTCAAGGACCTCGCCCTGAAGCTGCTGAGATCCTTGCTCGGCGCGGCGTTTCAGCTCCTCGATCTGGCGCTGCATGCCGGCGATCTGTTCCTCTTTCTCGGCCACCTTCATCTTGAGGCCGTCTTCGGCTTCGGTCCTGGCCTTGACGCGGACGGCGTCCAACCCTTCCTGGATTCTCTTTTCGATGGTCAGCGCCATTTCCCGCTTTTCATCGTCGAGGGCCCGCTGCTGCTTCATAAATTCGGCCTGTTGCAGCTGCGCCGCGGCGAGCTTCTCGTCCCGCGCCATCAGCGTCGCCTCCAACTCGCCCAGCTTCCTGTCCTTGTCTTCAAGGTCGGTCGAGACCAGCAGCTTCGCCTTACGGGCCTCTTCGGCTGCTATCCCGGCACGCTCAAGCTTGAGTTTTTCAGAGACCTGGCCGTCGATGTCCTCCCGGGCGGCGTCGATCGCGTCCTGTTTGCGCTGAAGCTCCTCTTCCCGCGCCGCCATGACGGCATTGCTCTGCGCAAGGCGCCGTTCGTATTCCTCGCGCGTGGCCGCAATCAGCGGTGCCGCGAGCGACTCGTTGAGCTTAATGTCCGTCTTGCAGCTCGGGCAGCTGATTGTCGGCTCATTGAGAGTCCTGGGCTGCACAGTCATCGGACACTCCGTCGGGAACAAAAGATGTTGCAATGTATACAGGAACGCGGCCACCTCGAAAAGAACAAAAAAGGAACATACCAGTTATCCCCCGCATAGGTGTTCGTGCTGGCGGCCCAAGCGGATGAAGCCGGGCAAAGCTATCTTCAAAATAAGGTGTTCGTCGTCTTCCGTTGCGCTTGGAGTGCTAAGGGCCCTAAGGACATGTTCAAAATGCGTGCGTATGGCGAGGGCCATGACGGCTCAAGCTGGGAGGTGGTGATGAAGCAAGCTCGACGCGATCGGAAAGACATGCGATACCGCGAGTCGTTTGAGCTTTCACCTGCTCGCGCATGTGACGAGTGTCCCCTCTGAGGAGCGCCTGCGCGCCAGCGCGAAGGTAGGGATGAGAAAACAAGGTTAAATCGCCGACCTCATCTACGACACGCCGACGCTGCAAGGCATTGAGTGCTGCCATCTGATCTTCTGTAAATGAAGGCTCCACGCCATATTGGGGAAGCGGAGGCGTATCTCCAGAAAAACTCCAGACTCCCAATTCTGGCACCAGCCCGGGCTCCTCATCGCCGCCATTGATGATGAACGAAAGTTCCGTATCAGAGGCACCGGTGGAATTTGTCGTTGCCAAGGCGACGGCCCGCAACAAACTCTCATATGCCGGGCCCTTCTCAGCGAGTTGGACAACGAAGTCGAATGCGTCACTGCGTGCCTGGCGAATAATCTCGGCGTCAGAAGCATTGGGAGGCAACTGCGCATGAGTCTGGGCAAGATATGTAATGGCGCCAACGTCTCGCAATTCCTCTCCATCCATGATCAGAGCTTCGAGGCGTCGCCGGAGGTCATTCGGTACGCTGTGCACCTCCGAAGCTCTTGACCAGACGGCAAGAGCGAGGTCGTGTGTGAGACCCCCAACAACCACCCACCCGTGAGTGCCTAGGGAACAGTTTTCGATGCTGGGTTGGTGAGTGGCCTGCAGCAAGACGGGTTCGGACTGTGCGACGATGAGGCGTCGATTCCGTGGAATGCGCCCTATTAAGCCACGGAGTGTTGCCAGCGACGCACTCGCACCGGGGAGCGGTTCGCGTGACCCCAAAGGGTCATCGAGGAGGTAGAGCCGTTCACCCCCGGCGGCCTCGGTCAAAAAGCGCTCTGCCTCATCGACGTGCTGGCCGACTCGCACCTCGAAGCCGGCCATCTGAAGCGCGCTTGCAATTTCTCGAGCGATCCAAGTTTTGCCTGTTCGAGGTTGGCCGCTGAGAAGAAGGACCAACTGCGAATTCAACACATCGATGAGATTGCCTTCGCTGCCCCGAAGAAGATAGCCCGGTGCCGCGACTGTATCAGGGGCTAGTCGCCGAATGCGCTCCATGATCGGTGCAATGATATCAGACTGGGTTCGCTTTGCATGCGAGACGATATCGGTAAGGTGGGCAATAGCCCCGCGGAGGGATTGTGAATCAATCCTCTGCGCACGCAAAGCGGCCTGCAGCCTGACTTCCACCGAAGCGTCGGTTTCCTGCTCGATGACAAAGATCCTGGAGAGAACGAGAGAACTGAAGCGATCTTCGAATCCGGAAGATTTTTGAGCGAGGCGATCGTCGCCGTCTTCCTTTGGCTAGCTTTGAGACCTTGGCTCCGGAGGAGATCAGGTGGGTCGCAAGGAATTTTTTGAAGAAGAGCTGAGCAATCTGTCCCGACACCGCTCGGATTGGATATGTGTCGTCGTTACCTCCATTCAGAAAGGGCAGAAGCTGATCGTCGCATCGCGCCGAAAGGACGAAAACCGCTCTCCGGTCTGGATCATTCAACAGCCGTTCGAAGAGGCAGCTTTTGCCACTTCGTTCGGGAAAGTGGGAGAGATACGTTGCAAGATCCTCGAGGGTAGCGACGCCTCCCGCACCCTTGATCTGTATCTCCGCTGTGAGCCGAACGTTACGTGGATTGAACCAGGTTAGAGGGCCGTCTTCGCCGGATTTTGGTTCAACTACGAGCGTTGCGTCCTTCACTGCGCGAAACCGATACGCAATTTCTACACACACGAGATCCTGGAAGGCGAACTTCTCGGGTGCAATAATTGCAATTGTCATTGGCCCCGGCGACTCCTCTACACAACCCTAAACACGTAACTAATCTGGCACAACGCCGACGTAAACGCGCTTCCGGGACGCCTAACGCTTATTGATGGGCTTCGCGAGTCGATCCGGCTGCTGGAGCACGAACGACACCCCAGTCGAGGAGCAGCCGACTCCGCGCGCAAAAGCGTTTCCTGTCGAGGAGATCGGAAAGCCTGATCCAGAACTGGAGGCGGCAATCCTCAATCAGCTCAAGCGCTCGGCGACGTTGCCGTGCCACAGATAGTGCCTCACGCTTTCGAGGGTCGCGACAGCCGCAGGCGCTGCGGCGCTGAGCGGTGGTGGCAGGCCGCGGGCCATCTGTTGGAGCACTGTAATGCGCATGGTGATGTGGAAATAGTCGAGAACATGCTCCGCATTGGGGCGCATGTAATATTGAAGGTCTCGCAGATTGCAGGCGCCATCCGACATGAAGGTCACTTCCTTCGGGAAGAGCTGCCACGACAGGCGCGACAAAGCCAGACACCGTTTGGCATCGGCAGTGTCTATATCGATCGTGGGCTCGGCAGCGCGAGCTTGCCGAAGCACGTGCGTACGGTGATTGTACGCTTGTCCTTCAGTTGCGTGGGCTGATGGCAACACGGACAGGGCCGCTCGCGACGGGCGAGGTCGAGGGCCTGCCTTTCCGTGATGGCTACCTGGAGCGCGGCCAAAGCCTTCTTTGCTTCTTCCAGCGTTAGGCCGAGCTCATCGATCGACAGCGTACCATCTGTTCGCTCGAAGCTGACAATCTCTTGCGTTTCGACCGCCGCGTCACCGCTGTCGATCATGAGTTGAATCGCAAACCCCATCCACATCCCTCCTGAACTGGGGAGAGGAAAGCATGTTGACCGGTTGCAGTCAGCCCTTGGTGAGCCGCGAAAGTTCGCGTTTCAGAGCCGCATTCACCTCACGCCGGCTGAAACGCTCGGGTTCGAAGGTGCGCAGCGGATCATCGTCCTCGAACTACATCTTCCCCACGAAGTAGCCGCTCGATGTCGCCGAAGCGGAACCGATCGAGGAGCGCCGCATAGCCTGGTGGGCCACCAATATCTTGGGGCGGGCCGGCACGCGCGCCGGCGATGCAGACCGGATAGACCTTGCCGCCCTCCCGCTCATGCTTGGCCTCAACCCGGATCTCGTGTTCCCACAAATCGCCGAAATCATACTCGTAGAGGATCCTCTGGCGCACGCGCAGTTGGAGATCGACGAATGTCACCTCGCGACCCGCCGCGTCGCGGTGGCGTTCGCCGGTCCAAGTCCTACCATAGTGCCGGCCGTGCAGCTTGAAAGCATGCAGATGACAGTCCTCCCAGCCGAAGGCGATCTGGATTGTTCGGTGCAGCGCGTAGAGTGTCATTTCTTCCGGAACGAGCAGCCGGCGCGATATCATCGGCGAGATTCGTCGCAAGCTCACTTTGAGTTGATACACTTGGGAATTTGCAACACCGGACATGGCGCTCAGGCTAACGCAGAGCCGACGAGACCCCCAACTTTTTCATGCTCCCTATTGCCACCTTCTCCCCGTTTGTCGATATGCGAGCGCCCTGTGTGAGTTCAGCTGGCGGCACCACTGCGCGTAGGCCATCATATCGATGTGATCGGCCTTCCGCTGGAGCCTGACCAAGAATGAAGTCAAAGACGGGTTGAGGCTGACCGAGCGCGGTCGCCTGCAGGGTTACGGGAATTCTGGCTGCGGCCGATCAACATGCAGCTTCAAGAAGCCATGGGCTAGGGACGATTCAAAATGCTAGACTTATTTGAGCCGAGACTGCCAGACAGCAAACTCCACAAGAGCTTTCGCGAAATTCGATCCAACCCAAGCTATTCCAAGGTGATGCCCGTAATTCAAAGCTGGGCAGCGGGCCTGCTCAACAAGGCTTTGACTGACTTCGGCTGTAGCGTGGACTATTCCAAATCCTCGCCAGATTTCTTCGTGACGGCGCCTGGGAATTATCAATTCAACATCGAAGCGGTGATATCGGACCAGCCTGCGGGCGACAAAGAATGGCTGCCTTCCAGCTATCAAGATTTCAAGGATCGCGGTGCGCTAAAGCTGGTTGGGAAAATCAGGGACAAGTTGGAAATAGTTCGAGGCAGCAATGGCAAAAAACATCCCTATTCTTCGCTGAGCCATGTGCAGGGCCGACCGTTCGTCATTGCGATTGCCCCCTTCGATAGTAGCCAATCCGTCATGCAGAACAATGAACTGATCAACCTGGTCCTCTTCGGCATCGGTGCCCCGGTGCTTGAAGGAACCGAGCTTAGACAAGATAAGATAAGGTCGCTTGCGACAGCTTCCGGCGCGCCTGTAGAAATGGGGATTTTCACGAACGATTAGGAGATCAGCGCTGTCATTTTCTCCACAGTCGGGACTTTCGGCAAGGCGGTCGCTGAAAGCAGGATTGAGAGGTTTGTCAGGGCAACCCGCTATAGATTGATAGAGAAGGAAAGGGTTCAGTGCACATCCAGCATTCCTCATTTCATCGCGAGAGCCATCTAAGATGGGCTGCACGTTTATTTTAATCCTCATGCGCAAGTGCCATTTGAACCAAGCTTCAGGTGGCCAGAAGAGGTTTCCCGAAATTACTATGACGTGACGGCCGGCCAACCGATCCAAATACATCCCGATCGCGCGTTGGTTTCCCGGCAGGTTTTTGAATTGAGCCCTTTCTGGATGCACCATCTCCTTGAAAGCAATGGTTTTGTCGGATGTCTCCGTCGCTCGAACTATTGCTGATGGATCCAGGCATGACCGCTTTGCGCCTGATGTCGGCCGTAGAGGGAAACTTAGCCTGTGTCCGGGAGCAGACATCGGGATTAAACATGCTGGAGGTTTTGGTCGCACCTCATCTCACGTCGTGAAGCGAAGGTAGCTTCCGGTAGCAGCCGACACTCGCGCTTTCCGCACGCTAGTGAGCTGCAGGGCTGAGTTGATCGCCGAGACGCTTCAGCTCAGCTCCGTTAGTCGCTTATTCTCCAGATAAGCGCGCCATCTGCGGGTGAGTTTGCCGCGACGGAGTTGATATATACCCGGCAAAGCGACTGGTGCGCCTTCGACGACCGCATTGTAGTCCGACAGGAGTAGCAGCAGGTCCGGCTCTGTGTAGCCACGTGCGGCCGCACTTTCGACGCGTTGGAGGACATCATCGATAGCGTCGGCGGCGTTCTTGTGTGCGATCATCGTGCCGACTGTATCGGACGAAAGCAGAAAAACTAGTGCCGCCACCAGCACGCGCGCAAGTGAGACCTGTGCGTCGGTGGACATCGAAGACATAGCATGCCAGAGCGTGAAGCCCATCAGAAGCGCAACCGCAACCAGCACGAGGCGCATCGCTTGGGCACTCGCGCGCTGCAAGTCGCGCGTCCAATATGCTGATTCTTCAATCAACTCGGCCAGGCGGAAATAACTCGGCTCTGCGCGGCTCGCAAAGTAGCTTTCCTCGCGCACCATTGGCTTGTTTTCGATGGGTGCGGTGAAGCCGTCAAAGATTCTAAGCCGCTGCTCTGCCGAGAATCGTGCATTGAGACCGCTCGCCAAGAGCACCGCCCGGCGCGCTTGGTCGCCAGCCGAGCGGTGCTTCCGCTGCCTGCGGCCCAGCAAGAGCCAAAAGCCGGCAAGCCCGAAGCCGATGAGCGCGAAGTTGAGAAGGGTGGCGTTGTCACTGGAATAGACTGAGATTGCGGCGATGGCCGCAACACCAAATTGGGCGGCAAGTGCCAGGTTCTGATGCCTGCGCACGGTTCAGCTCCGCACGCTGATGGGTCAGCAGGCGGTCATTGCTAAACGCCGCCGCTGCATGACGCAGAACCTCGGCGACAAAGCTAGACTTACCTCGAGTGTAGGCCTTGGCGTCGGTCGGATACGCCTGCGCAAGGCGTTGCTTGAGAGCGGCATAGCGGCTCGCTAGGTCTGGATCGCCGGACAACTCGTCGCGAAATACAATCATGTCCTGTCCCCAAGAGTTGCCGTTGGGAACTAGGTGAAGGTGAAAGGGCGTGACGGGATCGGGTTTCACAAGAAAAATGCGCGGTGGGTTATCGCAACTCTCCTCCTCGACATAGCCCGCTGTTTTCAGCGTTGCGGCGACTTGTTGTGCTTCTGACCAGTCGAGAACGGAGACCAGGAGGTCGATACACGGTTTGCCCATAAGACCGCGGATCGCCGTAGATCCTACATGATCAATAAATGCCCGCGCCGGTGCAATGACAGCGCGGATCGCCTCCGCCTCGCCGGCACAACGCGCGGCCCATTCTTCGTCGTGCGCGACAATGCGTACCGTATCATGCGCAGCCATTTTCTCTCCACGCATGGCAGAACCAAACACCCTGGATCTTGTACTGCTCGACCACATTACCATGGACGCCATAATACGTGTTCGGCTTGGTCACCGCACGCGTGCTACGCATCGGTTTCTCGCAATCTATCCAAAAGCATTCGTCCCCGTGTGAGAGTTAAATTCTTATTTTCACTCTCGGTCGTGTAAAGCAGATTATCTCGTTCGTGTTCGCAAACCCGAGCGGCTGTTTCCTTGGCTTTCCGTACCTCTCCTTCCGCCAATGAGAGGCCGTCGGGAACGTGAGCGTTTCGACAGCCATTGGGGACTAGCACATATCAAGAGGGGGCAGTGTGAAACTTGTAAATGACTTCAAAAACTTTCTATCCGATACCGTCAATCTCAATCAAACCCGTATTACACTGCTTGAGGACCGAGCGGAGACGATTAATAGCTTTCTTCGAGCATCCGACTGGGAACCGACAATCTCCACCTTCATCGAGCAGGGCTCTTGGGCGCACGACACTATCATCCGCCCGGTGGATGGCGGAGAATTCGACGCCGATCTGCTCGTCAGGGTTCGGCCGGTCGATGGCTGGAGTGCCGCTCAATACGTGAAGGACCTCGGGCGCGTTTTCCTTGAGAGCGGACGATATGCCGACAAGACAGTCGTTTATGATTACTGCGTCACGATCACCTATGCGGACGATTGTAAGATTGATATCGCTCCGCTGGTGATGGACCGCGAGTACCGAGGAACGCTCGAAGTCTGCGACAAGCGCAATGATAAGTTCGACGAATCCCAGCCCATCGAATACACTCGATGGATGCGCGAGAAGAACGGGTACTCGGGTAATAACTCGTTTCGCAAGGCGACCCGGCTCATCAAATACATCAGGGACATCAAGAAGCGTTTCAGTTGCCAGTCGGTTCTTCTAACGACACTCGTCGGTCACCGGATCGAGTGGTTCGACAAGGATTCGGACGGGTTCGCGGACACGCCAACCGCGTTGCAGACAATCATGGGTAGGCTCGACGACTGGCTGCAGGCACGGCCGGACAAGCCGGGGGTCAACAACCCTTCGCTCCCCACCGAGGATTTTGCCGACCTGTGGAACGACACCCAGTACGCGAACTTCCGAAACTTCGTGAACAAGTACCGGAAGTGGATCGATGAAGCGATCGATGCCGAGACCCGCTCCGACAGCATCGAGAAATGGCGCAAGGTCTTCGGCGACGATTTTGCGAAGGGAGAGAACGTAAAGAAGGCGGAGGCTTCTGCGATGCAGCAGGCCAGTGCGCTTCTCATGGAAGGGGCAGCCCACCTTGATAGCCTAGTCGACAACGTAATTGACTTTGGTATCAGCATCCTCCCATTGTGGTTCCGGACGCCATCCCACCTCCAGGCCCCGCGTTGGCAGCCCGCCGAGCAGGTTTCCCGGAATGTCCAAGTCTTCGCCGAATATCGCGCGTCCCAGTATTCCGGCAAGGGACATCCGATCAATTCAGGCGAGGCGTTACCCCCGCGGGGTGGTCTCTGGTTCGACGTCCGTGTCAACAAGTTCCAGACGGTGCCGGCTGACTGCTACGTACGGTGGCGCATCACCAATACCGGGGCAGTGGCGATGGCCCTCAAGAAAGGGCGGGGCGGCTTCGAGAAGCCTACCGACGGTGATCGTCGCTGGGAAGCGCTCGAATATCGCGGCGTCCACATGGCGGAAGCATTCATCATCCGTAGAAGCGATGATCGGCTCGTTGGTTTTAGCGAGCCATTCTACGCTGTGATCAAGTAGGTTGAGGAAAGGGAGCTATCGATGCCCAGGGTAGATACGGTAGGTGGCAACTACTACAAGCCCCTCGAGCGGGCCGAAGCTGTCGGATCTGGACTGTTCTGGGTGGTTTCGATCCTCTCGATTGCGGCGCTTTTCGCCGACAAGGTGGCCTATCCGATTGTCTACGATATCGTGCAGATCGTCTTCATCGTTTGCGTGCTGCTGTTCTTTTTCCAGGGACAGGTCCAGAAGCTCTATCTCTTTCCTCGTGCCGAAGACAAACGCCGGCAGGAATTGCTGTCGAACAGTTACGGCGTGACGCTGACGCATGAAGAGACAGTCGGCTACTACAATAATGACCAGACAAACCCGTTGAAGCGCCTCGCGGCGTCGGTCATGGAAAGCACGTTCTTCACGCGCGAGATTGTTCGAAAGATGCTCGTCGGACAGCGAACGAAGACCGCAGGTTACCTCGTCATCTACTTCGTCGCCGTCTTGAATCGCTCCACGAATCTCGAAGTCCTTGCTGTCGCGGCTCAGGCGGTCTTCAGTGAGGATATCATCGCCCGGTGGCTCCGGATGGAATGGCTCCGTATCCGCAGCGAGCAGGTTTTCGATAATCTAACTCGACTGTTCACAGGAAAGCAGGCCTTCTCGCGACCCGCAGCTCAATCGCAGGCGATCGACTTTTTCTCGTTCTATGAGACGACCAAATCTACGGCCGCGATCCTTCTCTCATCTAGGCTGTTTCATAAGCACAACGCGCGCCTGACGAAGGAATGGGATCAGATTCGCGGTCGTCTCGGAATCTGAGGCAAACATGGTCACAACTATATCGGAGGGCTTTCGCCAATTCAGAACAAACCTTGAAATCACAAGTCTTCAGGAAAGCACTACGTCCAGCCGTCAGCAGAACGTGCGGGACACGGTCGCCGAAGATTTCGAAGTTCTCGAATCCTTTCTGACCGGGTCCTATCGCCGAAACACGATGATCGCACCCCTCACTACGGCAGACATCGACGTCTTCATCGTGCTCGATCCGAAATACTACACGGACCAAAGCCAGCATGCACTGCTGTCATCCGTGATGACGACACTCAAGAAGAGGTATCCGAAGACACCGAAAATAAAGCCCGACGGCCAAGCGGTGACCATCACCTTCACGGATTTCAAGGTCGATGTCGTTCCGGGCTTTTATCGAACTGGCGGTGGGTTTCTTATTCCCGACTCGCACCTGAAGAGATGGATTCCCACGGATCCGAAGAAGCACGTCGACTTGTGGTCCGCGTCCAACAAAGCTCACCACGGCTCACTCGTGCCACTGATCAAGATGCTGAAGTGCTGGAACCGCGAGAAGGGAATCTCTTCCGCTCCTTTCATCTGGAGGTCCTAGTGCGCCATGTTCTGAAGGACGTCACTATCACCGACTATCCGAGCGGCGCTCGATGGGTATTCGACAAAATGAGGGACAAGGTCTGGACCAAGATTGCCGATCCCGCCGGCTACAGCGACGACGTCGCTTCCTATCTCGCTAAGTCCGAGGCCGACAGGATGATCGCCGCTCTCGACCAGGCGTATCGGCGGGCCCGTACTGCGGAAAACTACTCGAACCAGGGATATGCGAAGCTGGCGATCGACGAATGGCGGTCGATTTTTGCTGACTATTTCCCCGCATACGGATGAGGCGACCACACTCGAAGAACGAAAAACGGGCAGCAGTCTTAAGCCTCGGGCTGGTTGCATGTTAGTTTCCAACAAACCAACTCGGAATGTCACTGCTCGACTAGGGGAAACTTGATGGATGAGGAAGCCGCCCAGGAGAGCGCGCTACAGAGGCGCCTAGGCAAGCTGCTGGCCGAAGCGTATGATGAAGTCGTATCTGCCATTCTTTCCAAGCTTGAGGGTGGCGGCAAACCATCCAAGGTGAGCAGATATCCGACCTTCTCGCTGCATAACAACGGCATGGCATCGTTGGGCGATGGCGCTTGGACGGGGGTGGGTCCGCTAGAATATGCTTCACTGCTCGAACCTCCCTACAACGACCCTGAGGCGCGTCAGTTAGGCAAGTTCCCACCCATTCGTTTCCCTGCAGTGGCGAGGCTGGCAGCGTTCGCCCTTGAATACCCCGAAATCGCCCGCATTCCCCCGACGGGATCCGACGCGGAAAATCCGTTAGCAAGGGTCGCTATCGACCTTCTAGTCGCGCGGGCTGCGGATGTTCATTTTCTTTGCTTCGGCGCGGCCCCCGCGACGGACGCGACCCGCGCTGTTGTTCTGAAGCCGCTTTTCAAAGGATTGTTTGACTCGCGCCTGAAGCTTGCGGTGCTCGCGCCGATCGCACTCGTCCGGTTCGACTTCGACCGGGTGCGCCTCGGACCCTCTGCCTATATCATGCGAATGTCGCCAGATTTTCAACGAGCGCGATGGGAGATGAAGGCCTACGGCGCTAACGGTCATGACCAAGTGCTCGCGGCCGCGACCCATGCTTTCGTGCTTACCGGATGGGACGTTCCGAACGGCAATTGGATCGAGCTTAGCCAGACACTATCGAACTTCAGCTCGGAAGCACGCGAGCGCATCGATGCGCTATTCGCTGCGCTCCGGCTCGAGACCGGGATCGAGACTGGATATGCGCAGGAAATCCGGCTTGCGAGGGGCTGGCGTCACCGGCACAATTATCGGCTGCCCAATGTTTATGCCGTTGGCGCACGCCGCTATCCCGAGGTGTTCGACGATTTTGGTTGGAACCGTGCGGACCTACCCCTCGTCAGCAAGGCGCAGATGCGCAAGGTCGCATGCCTTCTTGAAGCATTAGAAAGTTCAACAGGCGAAAGGCTTGCCTTGGCCACCCGTCGCCTGAACACGGCAATGACGCGCAGTGACCTCGCCGACGCAATTCTCGACGCCACAATCGCTCTTGAGGTTTTACTTGGCGACGGAGACGGGCAGGCGATCTCGTGGAAGCTCCGGATGCGCGCAGCCGCGTTGGCAGGTATCGAGGGAGGTCAAGCTGGTGCGAAAGCCATGAGTGACGCGATCGCGGTGGTCTATTCGACCCGATCAGCCATTGTCCATGGCACTCGGCGACGAATTGGCGCTGCCGACGCACATGCAGAACGGGATTTGGCGGCGAAGGACCTGGCGCTCGATGCATTGCGTAGCCTGCTTAAGATCCTCATCCGCCGACCTGAGTTTCTCGATCCACGTCGTATCGACGGCGATCTGTTGATGGCACCGCCGTGCATCACAACTAGCACCTAGACGATCGGACCGATGTCAGTTCCCAAGCGCCATCACTACGTGCCGCAGATGATCCTGAACGGCTTCACAGACTCGGATGGCTGGCTGCACTGGTGCCGCCTCCGCGAACGACCCGTCACGGTCCGCCGCGCAAGGCCTCTTGAACTGTTCCATCAGAATCATCTGTACAGCACGCTTTCTGAAACCGGGGCCAAGGATCCGGCAATGGAGCACGCTCTTTCAGTTCTTGAGAGCGAGGCTGTTGGAGTCGTGCAATCCATTCTGGTGCCGGCACGGGAGGGCCGGCTTCCCGTCCTTACATCCGAGCAAAAGCGCCTCTGGTACATATTCTTTCTAACCCAGTGGCGACGCAGTCCTGAGACCCAACGAGCCAACGTCTCCGATGCTGAAGCACTGCGAATGGTTGAGGATACACTCGACGAGCTCCGCCAAGCCGCACCCCATCGACTTGACGAAATCGAAGCGCTGGCGACGGCCGATGCCAAGGCTCGAACAGTACGCAACGTTCGAGTTCAGACAATCGGACAACCGAGTGCAGAGGTGATGCGCGTGCTTGAGCGACGTGGCATCGCCATACTGCGCATCGTCCAGCCGAAGAAAAGCTTCATCGTCGGCAGCCGGCCAGTCGTGAAACTAACCGCGCCCAATCGCACCGATCTTAACGATCCGACGGTCGAGATGTGGCTCCCGATCGCGTCAGACGTTGCCGTGGGAGCAGGACAAGGCGACGGAAAGATAAGTCTTCACGATACGGTCGATGAACGCCCAGTGCGGCAGCTCAACATTGCGATCGCGGGCCAGAGTGGCACCATCGCTGCCGGTTCAGCAGCGCTGGTCAAATCCATAGCCAATGCTCGGTGATCAAATCCGAATATCCGAGGGGCTCGCGGGTAAGGCCGACCTCGCGCTTCTATATGGACGGCGGCCACGAGTACCACCCGGATTTCGTGCACGCAGCAGATCAGCAGTTGGAGGCTGACTTTCGATGAAGGTAACCCGCAGGCCTTCTTCAATCAGCTGAGCACGATCAGCGTGCCGGTGACGATGCAACGCAACCCAACCTACCCGAAATTCGTGTTGGTGTTCGGCCGCCGCGCCGAATACGCGGAGAGCGAACTGCGGCGCAGCCGTATTGACGCCGAAGAGCGCGACGATTTCAAGATTATCACGTTCGACAGCCTCGCGGAGGGTCTATATGGCAAGCGCACATTGTGGTTCGGCGTCCGGCGCGCCGAGTTCATGGATCTTCAGAATGAGGAAGATCGTTGACGATAATCTCTTTATCTGGGCCGATCCACGTATGCTAACCGTCAGCGAAGGGTTATACGAAAAGCTCGAGGCGGTCGGGGGCAAGAACAAGCCTTCGCCCTTCCGTACAACAGGATGCGGCCATCTTATGGGCAATTTCCATCCGGATGCGCTGAAGGTGAGGATGCGCCGCCGAACGGCCGCACCCGCGACGGCAAGCTGACGGACCATGGCCGATCAAGAGCCGACTGCTGTCGAAGATATGAAACCTGAGCACGTGGCGCCCAAGCGCCGGGAAGCCGCTGAGACCGAGAGCAACGGCCACGCGGAGAGCGCTGTATCAGAAGGGTTCATCACGGTCGCCGACCTGCCGCGCGGCCTCTACGACCATGAGGGGCACGTATCCGTGCGAGACCGTGGGCGGCGGCGATATCACCCGTTTGCCTATGATTTCGACTCCACCCCGATGAGTCTCGACGATCCGAGCGAGCACTGGGAGGAGAAAGTGAAGGTGCTCCATATCGAGAACCGCAACAATGCGATTGAGAGGCTTAAAGCCGAGTACGGCGAACGCCGCCATGCGCAAGTGATCCAGGACACTAAGGACCTTGGCGCAAAGGCGTTCTCCATCGTCAGTTATCATAACCTGATGCATGAACAGGCGCGCCGCGCCTTTGTATCAGGGCTCTACTTCCCAGCCTTGGTCGCTGCGTGCGCCCTCGGCGAGCGCATCCTGAACCACCTCATCCTGGACCTTCGGGATCACTACAAAGCGTCGCCGTACTACCGCCGTGTTTATCGCAGCGAGTCTTTCGATGACTGGCGGTTCGCCGTGCGCGTGCTGGAAGACTGGGGCGTGCTCTTGCCTGATGTTGGGATAGCTTTCATGGAGCTTGCGACGCTGCGCAACCGCTCGGTCCACTTTAACCCCGCGACCTACTCCACAATGCGGGAGGACGCTCTATCGGCATTGAAAACGCTGGGCCACATCATCCAACTGCAGTTTGGCGGATTCGGCCGGCAACCATGGTTTATCGAAAACACGCCCGGCGCCCAGTTCATCAAGCGGACATACGAGGACGTTCCCTTCGTAAAGACTTATATCGTGCCCTTGAGCGGATTTGTCGGCGTAGAATACGGCATGGACCTCACGGAACGGGGTTGGCGTCATCTCGACTACCATGACTATGGCCCGGGCGATGTCGACGACTCCGCGTATGCGCGTCTCTACCGTGAGCGGGATCATAGCAAAGTCGTTACGCGCGAGATGGTGGAGCGCGCTGCACGGGCGCAGGCAACGGCCGCGGCCGAGGAAGGGGCGGAAAGCGCCCGTCCCGAAGGTGTCGCGCCCCAGGCATAATCTCCACAGCGATCGGTTCCGCCGCGATTTGGCGCTTCGGAGTTGAGCCCGAAATCGCTGCGCATGCGTAGCGAAGCGAATTGACATTATTACGGGCAATGACCGCTATCGTGGTTTCGGTATTTGAGTACGAGCGGCCGAAAGGGCGTCGGTTGGTTATGGGCAGCTTTCCATCAACCGGGGCCGAAACCGGACGGACCGCAGTCGGCCCCGGAGCGGCCATTTCTGAACTCCCGCACATTGGCTTTTCCAGCGCTAAACTGGCCTTGGGCGCCAGATGTTCCCGGTCTGTGCTCGAAAAGTCGCATAAAGGGCAGACTGGCACATGGAACTTGGGTCGCGAGGTGGAGCAAATGCGTTACGCAGGGTCGCAGAACGCGCAAGAGACATTGCAGGTCATCTATAATCGAGCTGTCGGCCCAGCCGACTTCCTATTCGTGCCAGTGAGCAATGGCAATCGTACCAGCGACAGCACCCATTGCTCGCTGCTGCTCGTTGATGGCCGCAACCCGGAGCGGGTCGCCTATCACCACGACTCCTCCCGGACAGGGCCACAACGACGAGCCTGCAAACCAGCTCGCAAGGGTGCTGAACGGCACCTTCGAGGCAGCCCCCATGACCCGACAGCCGAATGCTTATGACTGCGGCGTGTTTGTGTTGGCACGTGGGCGCCGATTGGACAATTGATGGCCGGGCAGCGGCGCCGGGTCGCTGCGACGACCTCGTCGCCGACCGGCAGGCGCTGCAAGACCGGCTGAGGCGGCGCTTCCGCACGGGATTTGTCTAAAATTCCAAGGGGGATTTGTGGAGGTATGACGCCGACAGGCCGCCTACCGCCAGACTACCCCGCTCATGAACGCGACGCCGGCAGCACTCCCATCTCCTTGAGCAACCAGGCAGCGCCGTCAATCTTGTCCATGGTCCAAAGCATGAAGCGACTGTCGACATGGATGCTTCGACTGCGGTCTGCGGCATATGCCCAATCGGAGATCACTCCATCGAGCGTGCCATCAAAGGCGAGACCGACGAACTCGCCGCGCCCATTCAGCGTGGCCGAGCCGCTATTGCCATTGGTAATGTCGACCGTGGACATGAAGTCGACCGGCAAAGTGCCCAGCTCCGGCGCGACATAGGGGCCATAATTCTTGGCCCGGATCGCAGCGACGGCGGCGGCCGGCGCATCAAACTCGCCCTTGCCAGTGTGCTTGGCCAGAAGTCCCTCAGCCGTGGTGAATGGCGTCCAGATCTGCCCGTCGCGTGTTCGCCCCGACACCTTGCCCCAGGTGATGCGCAGCGATCCATTCGCGTCGGGATACACCGGCCGGCCAATCGCCTGCCAGTAGGCGCGCAGGCCCTGCATATAAGTCGCGCGCGCCGCCTGCGCTCGGCCAGCGCGGTCCTTCGCCGCGCGCTCCGCAGCTATGTCGCCGGGATAGAGCGCGACCGCCAGCTTGATGAAAGGATCGTCCGACGCCTCGAAGGCAGCAGCCGGCTTGTCGAGCCAGCCGAGCCGCGTGGCCGTGTCGGCGAG
Organism: Mesorhizobium wenxiniae; assembly: GCF_002284535.1. Lineage (GTDB taxonomy): Bacteria > Pseudomonadota > Alphaproteobacteria > Rhizobiales > Rhizobiaceae > Mesorhizobium > Mesorhizobium wenxiniae. Next base: position 171,826 of record NZ_NPKH01000001.1, read on the forward strand.
TTTGGTTTCTGCATAAAGTCGGTCAAGGCCGATTTGGTCCAGAGCCGTTTCGAACGCAGTATCGCGGTCCTTTGCGTCTAGCCGGCGATATTCATCGAGCGCGGCCTCAAATAGCTTGCGATCGATGTCGGGCAGGTAACCGCGTTCGATCTGCGTCAGTTGATCCACGGTCTGGTTACGGTCACGATCCTGAAAGCCGCGTTCGCGGTCTTCATCGAGCTTCTCGTGCTCCTTGGCCCAGCGATACAGAGTGCGCGCGGATGAGAGCATTTGCGCGCGGTTCAGCAGCGCCTGGCGCAGCCCCTCGAGCGACGCCTGGCTATTCTCGTCCACCATGGCGCCCAGTTCGCCGATCGCTGCGCCATAGCGCGCCTGCCGCGCGGGATCATCGGCGACCCAGTCGTGATAAGCTTTCTCCTCGATAGCCTTGCGCACGTCGAGCCCGATCGCATTGGCCCCGGCGAGATCGCCCGCCAACTTCTTCTTGTAGTTTTCCACGCCTTGCAGGATGGAGGCGTAGCGGATCTGCGCTTCTCGATTGCCTGCCGTGGTTTGGTTTATCTGGGCCGCATAATCCGACAGCAAATGCTGCAACAGCGGTTCGTACCGCGCGAAATTGAACCGTACTTCATCCGCCGTGCGGAACCGATTGGTTTTTCCGGGAAAGCCGACGACCATGACGAAATCGCCGTCTTGCACGCCTTTAGAGGCAATGCGCAGCCAGCTCTTCGGCCGGTAGGGCACGTTGTCGCGCGCATAAGGCCGGGAGGAACCATCAGGAGCGACATAAGCGCGGTAAAAACCGAAGTCGCCTGTGTGGCGCGGCCACGTCCAATTGTCCGTTTCGCCGCCGAAGTTACCGATGCCGAGCGCGGGCGCATAGACGAGGCGCACGTCCTGAATTTCGAGCTTCTGCTGGAGATAGTAGGAGGCGCCGCCATAATAGGACTCCACGTCGCAGCGGCGATTGGGCTGTTCTTCACATGCGGCGATCAGCGCCTTCCGGTTCCTGTCGAGCCGCTCATAGCGCGCAAAGCCGTTCAGCTTGTCCGATACGCCCTTGAGCATGTCGGCGGTCACATCACGGATATCCTCGATCACATAGATGCGGCTGCCGGGCACCGCGGGTAATTCTTCACCAAGGCTTTTCGCTAGAAATCCCTTGGTGAGATAGTCTTGACTCTCCTTGCTGTTGTACTGGATCGATTCCAGCACGCAGTGACGGTTGGTCGCAACCAGTCCTTGCGGACTGACGAAGGAAGCTGAACATCCGCCCAGTGATACGATCGCGTTGAGCGGGGCAGTGTCTAGACGGCTGAGCTGCGCGGGATCAAGCTGGAGTCCATTCGCGCGCATGGCCGCGCCAAGTTCCGTAATCTGGGCCGGCATCCACATGCCTTCGTTCGCCGACGTCCAGAGCAAGTTCATAGCGGTGGCTTGGGCCAAACGACTAAAATTCGAGTTCATGCTGATCTCGTTCCCATTCTGTGTATTGTTCTTCGCTGATCTGGATCGATGAGCTATCGGGCTGACCGGCGTCCGCAAGCGCCTGCGCGGCAGCCACTGGGTGAAGAGTGAGTGGACGGTCAACACAAAAATCTGGGTGACGCTCCCCTCACATTGTATCGGTGCAACGTTTGCGGATCATCCGTTGCACTAATCGTGCCAAAGGATGCCTGAGACGCCCTTCGGGTCCCGCGGAGAAGTCATTCGAGACGCCTCTAACAATATCTCCCGCATTGCGGGCCGGCCATTGGAGCGCCTCGTCAATAAAGCTTTCAATCACCTACGTGGTAAGGGCCTTGCGTGTCCGACCTCCGACATTTGGGTCCGACCTCCGACATTTGGTTGTAGACCCGACACTCTCGTCCTCGCTCGCGACGAAGCCCACTGCCGAACAGCCGTCGTTAATTGTGAGAATGCGTGCTATCGTTTCTGTTACGTGCGGTGTTGCGCGAGGACGAGGGTGCGAGGAGTGCCCGGACTTCCCCTTGCCGCAAATCCGCTCGGCGCTTGGCGACATAACCCGGCGGACTATGTGCGCGAGTGCCGGCGTGAGGCGCGAAAGTAAATCTGGGATGAAACGTCGACCATCCGAATCGAGCATGGAAACCTCATCAAAGCGACAACCGCCAACCGGGTTCGCGAGGCAGGCGCGTTCGTCGTCCCGACGAACATCACCTTTGCTGTCGTCGCTCGGGACGGAGCCAGATACGGCATGTCCGCCGAATCCCTTGAAAAGGTGAGCTTCGTTCTCGATGCCGGCTTGTCGGCGCTCGAAATGCTTCAAAGCGCTGGCGTGACCATGGGCTACGGCTCCGATCTGCTTGGCCAGATGCAGGGGCACCAATCAGAGGAATTTCTTCTGCGCGGCCGCGTTCTCAAGCCTCGGGACGTGATCCGATCCGCGACGGTGGATGCTGCCCGCGTGCTCAACATGGAAGGCCTCATCGGCACCATCGCGCCTGGCGCTCACGCAGATCTCATCGCCGTCTACGGCAATCCGTTGAAGGACCTCGCGATTTTGTCCGATCCCGCCCGGCTTCGAAAGATCATCAAGGGCGGGTGAGTGGTGAAGAATGAATAACCAGACGCAGGTAATCCGTTGCCATTCAGGGGAATTACGCAACACATATACAGGCAGGAGCACAACAGAACGTATTGAGCAGCTACCGATGGTTCCGAAGGCATGACGCTGCGATTGCCGCCTTCGTGCTGCCGGTGCTCAAAACTCTCAATCGTCCCTGACCAGCCTTGAAATCTCGGCGCTAATATCGGCTCCTTCGTAGGGCAATGCCTGAGGACGTTTCTCGCACGCCTAGCCGTCATGATACACGCGCTCATTTGATTGCGTGGCATCGGTGGAGAGCGCTGTCACAAACGGCTGGACGACATTCCTCATATCGCGCCGGCGGAGCCTGTTTTGATCGTGCCCCATGGCGTGGTGTAGGTAACGGCATTGGTCGCCGTGCTCTCCGGCAAGGGCCGGACTGATCAGCGCGCCACTGCCGGCAGGCTGATGAGCGGATCATCGCTCATCTGGCTGATGGTCTCAAGGGTCATGTAGCGCGCCCGCTGCACGGCCCATTCATCATTCTGTTCGAGCAGGAGGGCGCCGACGAGACGGACTATGGCATCGTCATTGGGGAAGATGCCGACGACCTCGGTCCTGCGCTTGATCTCGCCGTTGAGGCGCTCGATCGGGTTGGTGCTATGCAGCTTGGCACGGTGCTCCTTGGGGAAGGTCATGTAGGCAAGCACGTCGGGCTCGGCATCGTCCATGATGGTGGCGAGCTTGGGCACCTTCGGCCGGATCTGGTCGGCAACGGCGCGCCATTGGGTGCTGGCGGCCTCGGCCGTCTCCTGGGCGAAGGCGGTGGCGATGAAGGCCGAGGCGACGCGGCGGCCGCTCTTGCCGGCATGCGCCAGCACGTTCCTCATGAAATGGACCCGGCAGCGCTGCCATGTCGCGCACAGCACCTTGGTGACGGCCGCCTTGATGCCTTCATGGGCATCGGAAACGACGAGCTTGACGCCGCGCAGGCCGCGGCGGGTCAGCTTGCGCAAAAACTCCGTCCAGATCGGCTCGGCCTCAGACGTGCCGACCTCCATGCCCAGCACTTCGCGCCGGCCGTCTGCGTTTACACCGACGGCGATGATGACGGCGACCGAGACGATGCGTCCGCCGCGGCGCACCTTCAGGTAGGTGGCATCGATCCACAGATAGGGCCAGTCGCCCTCGATGGGCCTGTCGAGGAAGGCCTTCACCTTGCCGTCGATCTCCTCGCACAGCCGGCTGACCTGGCTCTTGGAGACGCCGCTCATGCCCATCGCCTTGACCAGGTCGTCGACCGAGCGCGTCGAGATACCCTGGACGTAGGCCTCCTGGATGACGGCGATCAGCGCCTTCTCGGCCATGCGCCGCGGCTCAAGGAAGCTCGGGAAGTAAGAGCCCTTCCTGAGCTTGGGGATGCGCAGCTCGACGGTGCCGCCGCGTCTCCCAGTCTCTGTCGCGGTAGCCGTTGCGCTGGACAAGCCGCAGCGGGTTCTTCTCGCCATGGGCCGCGCCGGTGGCGGCGCCCACCTCCAGCTCCATCAGCCGCTCGGCGGCAAAGCCGATCATCTCGCGCAGGATATCGGCATCGGGGGTCTTCTCTACGAGCGTGCGCAGGTTCATCATGTCGTTGGTCATCGGTGGTTCCTTCGAATCAGGTTGTGTCAGCAACCCAACCCTACCGAAGAACATCGATGACCGCCGCTGCGCCGCTCGCTCGCTACAGCGCTGTTGAGGGCGCGCTCGCGAGCGGCTTCGCTATCGCCGACCTACACCACGCGGTGGGACACGACCCCTGTTTTCACCAAAGTCGAACTCGCGGGTGACGCCTACGGCCCCTGCCAAGTTAATCCCATTTGAGATCGAATGCGGTGGGCGTGCCGCTCCTAGCAGCGCCGTTTTTCCCATTGACGTGAAAACATCAGAACAAAGTACCTTATGTCTACAGATTTCGTAGAATATCGTTTGGTTTCGGTGGTGGCCTATGGCGCATGTGTGGGAGATAGATGACTTGGCACGATTATCGGTTCTTGGAATATCCGGCGGTGTAAGCAACCCGTCCCGCACCACGGCGGTCGTCAATGCGCTGGTCAAGGCGGTCGCGTTGCGCCTGCTTGCCGACACCGGTCTGATTGAGATCACGGAGGCAGCACCGTCGCTTTTCGCCGGACTATCCCGCGGCGCACTTGGCGCATCTGGAGAAGCGATTATCCAGCGTGTCGAGAAGGCCGATTTGCTCGTGGTCGGAACGCCTGTCTATAGGGCTTCCTACACTGGCGCTCTCAAGCACCTGTTCGACCTGGTCGACTATCGCGCGTTGACGGGCAAGACCGTGCTTCTCGCGGCGACCGGCGGGAGCCCATACCATGGCCTGGTGCTCGAACATCAGCTCCGGCCATTGTTCGGCTTTTTTGGCGCTGTCACCGTCCCTACGGGCGTCTACGGCACGCCCGACGATTTCGTCGATGGCGAAATCGTCGGCGCAGCCATCATCGAGCGTATTGCAAGGGCCGCTACCGACGCGGTCTCCTTGCTCAACTCAAGTCACGCAAATGCCGCCGTCGCCACCCGCGTCGGCTGAGCCAATCAACAGGGGAAACGACGACATGAGTTCGCATTCCGACGCCATCAAATTCGCCTACTGGGTCCCGAACGTCTCCGGCGGCCTGGTCATCTCCAACATCGAGCAGCGGACGGGTTGGGATATCGACTACAACCGCAAGCTCGCCCAGATTGCCGAGGCCAACGGGTTCGACTATGCGCTGAGCCAGATCCGTTTCACAGCCGGCTATGGGGCCGACAACCAGCACGAATCAGTCTCGTTCAGCCATGCCTTGCTTGCCGCGACCACAACGCTGAAGGTCATCGCAGCGATCCTGCCCGGTCCGTGGAACCCTGCGCTGGCGGCCAAGCAGATCGCTACCATCAACCACCTGACCAATGGCCGCGTCTCCGTCAATGTCGTCAGCGGCTGGTTCCGAGGCGAGTTCGCCGCGATTGGCGAACTCTGGCTCGATCATGACGAGCGCTATCGCCGGTCGGAGGAATTTATCCGAGCGTTGCGCGGCATCTGGACGGAAGACAGCTTCACGCTGAAGGGCGATTTCTACCGCTTCACCAACTATTCCATGAAGCCGAAGCCGATCGAGCCCTTGCCCGAGATATTCCAGGGCGGCTCGTCGCGAGCCGCTCGCGACATGGCGTCTCGTGTCTCCGATTGGTATTTCACCAACGGCAATACCCCGGAGGAGATCCGGAAGCAGGTCGACGACATCCGCACCAAGGCGAAAGCCAACGGCCACAAGGTTAGGATCGGCGTCAACGCTTTCGCCATCGCCCGCGAGAGCGAGCAGGAAGCGCGCGCCGTGCTCGACGAGATCATCGCCAAGGCGAATCCGGAGGCGGTGCAGGGCTTTGCCGATCAGGTCAAGAATGCCGGCAAGGCCTCGCCGGAAGGCGAAGGCAATTGGGCGAAGTCGTCCCTCGAGGATCTCGTTCAGTACAATGACGGCTTCCGCAGCAATCTCATCGGCACGCCGGAACAGATCGCCGAACGCATCCTGAAACTGAAGGACGCCGGTGCCGACCTGATCCTGCTCGGCTTCCTGCATTTCCAGGAAGAGGTCGAGTTCTTCGGCAAGCGCGTCATTCCTCTGGTGCGCGAACTGGAAGCAGCTCGCGACAGGGAGCTTGTCGCCGCGGAATAGGACGGGCGCGGCCCACGGGGCCGCAGCCGACACGCCTTCAAAAGCAGGAATGTTTCATGATTGGTGCTTCGCTGGGAGCGGCCGCATACGAGCGCGCGTCCGAAATTTCCGCCATCCTCGCGGTGGCTAACCCCGTCGGCGACAGGCGTCTGGCACGCCTGTCGTCACGGCCGGATGTGGTTCTCGCGCTGAGCGGGATCGGCATTTCCTTTGGCGGGGTCAAGGCGCTGAGCGATGTTGATCTCGAAGTGGAAGTCGGCGAGATCCGCGCGGTGATCGGCCCCAACGGCGCCGGCAAGTCCTCACTGATCAACATCATCAGCGGCCTCTATCACGCCGACCGCGGCAGGATTGCGATCGGCGGGCAGTCCTTCTCCCGGGTGCCGGCGAGCCGTCTAGCACGGCTCGGCGTTGCGCGAACCTTCCAGAACCTGGCGCTATTCGGCGGTCTGTCCGTGCGCAACAACATCGCGTGCGGCCGCGTCCACACCAGGCGCGCCAGTTTCGTCGAACATATTGCAGGTCTGCCACGCGCCCGGAGCGAAGATGCGGGAATCGCCGAAAAGACCGATCAGATAGTCGCCTTCCTGCATCTCGAAAGCGTCGCCGACCGCCTCGTCGCCACCTTGCCTTACGGCCTGCAGAAGCGGGTCGAGCTGGCGCGCGCGCTGGTCGCCGAGCCGAAGCTGCTGCTGCTCGACGAGCCGATGGCCGGCATGACGGCGACCGAGAAGGCCGAGATGGCCGGCTTCGTGCGCGCCGCGCGCGACCGGCACGGCGTCACCATCATCCTGATCGAGCACGACATCGGCGTCGTCATGGGCCTCTCCGACCGCGTCGCCGTGCTCGACTACGGCCGCAAGATCGCAGACGGGACGCCGGCCGAGGTCAGGGCCGATCCGGCAGTGATCCGGGCCTATATCGGCACCGCCGAGGGCGAGAATGGCGAGGACATCCGATGAGCTACTATGATTTCCTCTTCGTCATCGAAGTGCTGGTCGGCGGCCTGCTCTCTGGCGTCATGTATTCGCTTGTCGCCATAGGTTTCGTGCTGATCTACAAGACGTCGGGCGTGCTGAACTTCGCGCAGGGGTCGATGGTGCTGTTCGCAGCGCTCACCTTTGTCAGCCTCGTCGAACGCGGCATCCCCTTCGCGCTTTCGCTGCTCATCACCTTCGCGGTCATGGTCGCGCTCGGCTTCACCATCGAGCGGACCGTGCTCAGGCCGCTGGTCAACCGCTCGCCGATGACGCTGTTCATGGCGACGCTGGGGCTCTCCTACATCATCGAAGGTGCCGCCCAGCTTATCTGGGGCACGCAGGTGCACGGGCTCGACCTCGGCATCGACGACACCCCCTTCGAGGTCGGCGGCATACTGATCTCATCCTTCGACCTGCTGGCGGCGGCGATCGCCGCCGCCATGGTCGCAGGCCTCAGCGCCTTCTTCTATTGGACGCGGATCGGCCTTGCGTTTCGCGCCGTCGCCGACGATCAGTTCGCGGCCCTCGCCGTCGGGCTGCGGCTGCCTCGCATCTGGGGCACCGTGTGGACGGCGGCCGGCTTCGTCGCGCTGGTCGCCGGACTGTTGTGGGGCGCGCGTCTCGGCGTCCAGTTCTCGCTGTCGCTGATCGTGCTGAAGGCGCTGCCGGTGCTGGTGCTTGGCGGCTTCGATTCCATCCTCGGCGCCATCGTTGGCGGCCTCATCATCGGCGCCAGCGAGAAGCTGGCCGAGGTCTATCTCGGCCCGTTCGTCGGCGGCGGCATCGAGGGCTGGTTCGCCTATGCGCTGGCGCTGGTTGTGCTTTTGGTGCGCCCCTCCGGCCTGTTTGGCCAGAAAACCGTCGAAAGGGTCTGAACCATGGCCGTGCAAGCTCTCGACGCCGCAAGGCTTCCAGTCGACTGGGCGAAACTCGTTCAGAAGCTGGCGTTGGCGACCGCCCTGTTCGTCGTCGCCTACGGCGTGGTCCCTGCCTATGCTTCGGGCTATCTGGTCGAGGCGATCCTGCTGCCATTCCTGGCGCTCAGCCTGGCGGCGGTCGGCCTCAATTTGCTGACCGGCTATTGCGGCCAGCTCTCGCTTGGCTCTTCCGCCTTCATGGCGGTGGGCGCGTTCGGCGCCTACAATTTCAACCTCAGGGTCGAAGGCCTGCCGCTGGCGGTGACCATGATCCTGGCCGGAATTTCCGCCGCCGGCTTCGGCGTCGTGTTCGGCCTGCCCAGTCTCAGGCTGCGCGGCTTCTACCTCGCCGTCTCGACGCTCGCCGCCCAGTTCTTCGTGCAATGGGCGCTGACCAAGTTCGGCTGGTTCTCCAACGACAACCCGTCCGGGGTGATCTCGGCGCCGCACCTGGCCGTCGCCGGTCTTTCGCTCGACAGCGCGACCGGCCGCTATTTGCTTTCGGTCACCACGGTCATGGTGCTGACGGCCCTCGTCTGGCGCTTGGTCAACAGCGCGACCGGTCGCAACTTCATCGCCGTGCGGGACAACGAAACCGCCGCACGCGTCATCGGTGTGCCGGTGCTGCGAACCAAGCTTCTGGCGTTCGCCATCTCGTCGTTCATCATCGGTATCGCCGGCGTGCTGTGGGCCTTCACCTATCTGCGCACCGTCGAGCCGGCAGGCTTCAATCTCGACCGCTCATTCCAGATCCTGTTCATCATCATCATCGGCGGGCTGGCCTCGATCCGTGGCGCGTTTTTGGGTGCGGCGTTCATCGTTGTCCTCCCGCTCTTTCTGTCCCGGCTCGGCGCCTTCCTGTTCGGCGGCCTGTTCGATTCGGGCGTTCTCGACATGAGCCAGCGCATCGTGCTCGGCGCCCTTATCATCATCTTCCTCATCGCGGAACCGAGCGGGCTGTCGGCCCTCTTCGACCGCCTCAAACGACGGATCGGCTCAAGGTCCAGCTGATTGCCGCTCAACTTCCTCCTCCGCTCGGACCAACCCATCAGGAGACGTAAGCAATGACCTTCTTCAGTCACCTAAGAAAAGCGGCGATCGCCACGGCCTTCGTGCTCGGCGCGACGGCGGTTCACGCCGAAGAACAATACTTTCCCCTGCAGAGCTACCGTGTCGGTCCGTATGCGGCCGGCGGAACCGGCTTTTTCGGTGGCTTCATCGACTATCTCAACCTGATCAACATCCGCGACGGCGGCGTCAATGGCGTCAAGCTGGCCTGGAGCGAAGGCGAGACGCAATATGAGGTCGAGAAGGGCGTCGAGGTGTATGAACGGTTGAAGAGCAATCCCGGCATCGCTGCCTGGAATCCACTCTCGGTCGGCATCGCCTATGCCATGATCGATCGCATCACCGACGACAAGGTGCCGCTGATCACCATCAACCACGGCCGCACAGACACGACCGACGGGCGGGTGTTCCCTTACGTCTTCCCGCTGCTGCTCAATCCTTACAGCGAGACCTCCGGCATCGTGAACTACATCGCGTCCAAGGAAGGAGGCCTCGACAAGCTCAAGGGCAAGAACATCGTCGTGCTCTATCACGGCTCGCCCTATGGGAAGGAGACGATCCCGATCTATGAGCTGCTGTCGCAGAAATACGGCTTCGAGCTGTCGCAGATCGAGGTGCCGCATCCCGGCAACGAGCAGCAGGCGCAGTGGCTGACCATCCGGCGCGAGCATCCTGACTATGTCGTGCTGCGCGGCTGGGGCGTGATGAACCCCGTCGCCTTGAAGACCGCGCAGAAGACAGGCTTCCCGGCCGATCACATCATAGGCAATGTCTGGTCGAATTCCGAAGAGGATGTCATCCCCGCCGGCGATGCCGCCAAGGGCTATACGGCCATCACCACCCAGGCCTCGGGTGAGCGGTATCCGGTGGTCCAGGAGATCGTCAAAACGGTCTACGGCGACGGCAAAGGCAATCTCGAGGACAAAAGCCGCATCGGCTCGGTCTACCACAATCTCGGCATCGTCAATGGCATCCTCAATGTCGAGGCGGTCCGCATCGCACAGGCCAAGTTCGGCAACCGCACGCTGACCGGCGACGAAGTGCGTTGGGGCTTCGAGCATCTCAAGCTCAATCCGGCGCGCGTCGAGGCACTCGGCGCCAAGGACCTGTTCCACTCGATCAACGTCTCCTGGGACAATCACGAGGGTGACGGCTACGTGACCTTCCAGCAATGGGACGGCAAGAAGTGGAATGTCGTCTCCGACTGGATCGCTCCCGACTGGAAGCTGCTGCGTCCGATCATCGAGAAGTCGTCCGAGGCGTATGCCAAGGAAAAGGGCATCAAGATCCGCACGGCCGAGGACGCCGACGCGGTGGTCAGCAACTGAATTTGGTATGGTGCGGCCGACAAATCTGGCCGGCCGCGCCATCCACCTTCCCGAGCGGAGTCATCGATGTCCATCCCGGAATACCCGATACTGTCAGTTAGCAGCGTGGAGGCTGTTTACAACGGCGCCATCGCCGCCCTACACGGCGTCGACTTGTTGGTTGGCAGGGGCGAGATCGTCGCGCTGCTCGGCTCCAACGGTGCCGGCAAGACGACACTGCTGCGCGCCGTATCCAATCTCCTTCCGGCTGAGCGCGGCGCCATTACCGCCGGTCGGATCACCTTCGGTGGCGAGGATGTTTCAAGGGCAAGCCCCTCGCACCTAGTCCGCAGCGGCCTTGTCCAAGTCCTCGAGGGCCGGCATTGCTTCCGCTCGCTGACGGTCGAAGAGAACCTCTTCACCGGCGCGCTCGGACGCTCGTCCTCTCGCACGGGCGTCAAGGCGGACCTCGATCGTGTCTATTCACTTTTCCCAAGGCTCGCCGAGAAGCGGCGAACCCGGTCCGGCCTCACTTCCGGGGGCGAGCAGCAGATGACGGCTATCGGCCGGGGTCTGATGTCGCGGCCGAAACTCTTTGTTCTGGACGAGCCGTCGATGGGGCTGGCACCGCTGATCGTCGACGAGATCTTCAGCGCCCTGAAACGGCTCAACCGCGACGAAGGCCTTTCGATCCTCGTTGCCGAACAGAATTCGGCGGTCGCGCTGAAATACGCCGACCGCGCCACCGTGCTCGAGAACGGCGTCAGCGTGCTGGAAGGATCGGCTGCCGACTTGCGCCAGCGCACCGATATCAAAACCTACTACCTCGGCGGCGCGCCGCTTCCACCGCAACATTTTCCCAAGGAGACAGCAGCATGACCATCCAATCCAGGCAGGCGTCGGATAGCCGCAGTGCCGTCCCGCCGGTCGAACGACCCTCTGCCAAGGCGCATGTGATCAAGGCCGATGCCGAGGCAATCGCTGTCGCCGAAAAACTCGCCGCCGAATTCGCCAGGGATGCCTCCAAGCGGGATCGTGAACGCATCTGGCCGAAGGAAGAGCTCGATGCGTTTTCGCAGAGCGGCCTGTGGTCGATCAACGTGCCGAAAGCCTATGGCGGGCCGGAGCTCTCCTATGTGACCCTGTCGAAGGTGATCACCATCATCTCGGCGGCCGATCCGTCGCTCGGCCAGATTCCGCAGAACCATCTTGGCGTCGTCGCCGCTATCCGCACCGTCTCCGACGAGGCGCAGAAGAAGCTGCTTTTCGCTGAGGTGCTGTCCGGCACGCGCTTCGGCAACGCGTTCTCCGAGTTCGGCTCCAAGCGCGCGGCCGACTTCGAGACAAAGTTCGTCGACGCCGGCGACCATGTCGTGGTCAACGGCCAGAAATTCTATTCGAGCGGTGCTCTGCTTGCCCATCTGGTTCCGATCGTGGCGCTCGATGACGAGGGGCGCGCCTGGTATGCCATCGCCGATCGCGGCGCGCCCGGACTGACGGTGATCGACGACTGGTCGAGCTTCGGACAGAAGACGACTTTGTCCGGTACGGTCCTGCTCGACAATGTCAAGGTGCCCAAAACGCATCTTGTCCCCGGCTACAAGGGCTATGACAGGCCGACGGCCGACGGCGCCATCTTCCAGATCATCCAGGCCGCGGTCGATCTCGGCATCGCCAAGGCGGCGATCGACGAGACTGTCGGCTTCGTGCGCACCAAGTCGCGCGCCTGGATCGACAGCGGCGTCGATCATGCCTGGCAGGATCCTTATACGATCCAGGCGATTGGCGACCTTCGCCTGCGGGCCAACGCGGCAGAGGCGGTTCTGGAAAGGGCCGGGCTTGCGGTCGATCGCGCCGTGGCCGACCCGAACGAGAAGACCGTCGCGGAAGCGCAGATCGCGGTTGCCGAATCCAAGATCCTCACGACAGAGATCGCCATCATTGCCACGAACAAGCTGTTCGAGCTCGCCGGCACACGCTCGACGCTGGCCGAGCACAATCTCGACCGGCACTGGCGCAACGCCCGCACCCACACGCTGCACGATCCGGTGCGCTGGAAATACGCGATCCTCGGCAACTACTACCTCAACGACGTAAATCCGCCGCTCCATGCCTGGAGCTGAGCGAAGCGCCTCCAAATCACAGAGGACCATTCATGAGCATTGCCACTCCCGACAGGATCAAGGTCCTGTGGTTTCTGCCGACTCATGGCGACAGCCGCTATCTCGGCACCTCAGAGGGGGGCAGGGCGGTCGACTTGCCCTATCTCACCCAAGTCGCGAAAGCCGCCGATGCCATCGGCTACTATGGCGCGCTGCTGCCGACAGGACGCAGTTGCGAAGATAGCTGGGTCGTGGCGTCGGCGCTGGCACCGCTGACGCAGCGGCTTCGCTTCCTTGTCGCCGTCCGGCCGGGCCTGCAATCGCCGACGCTAGCCGCGCGCATGACCTCGACGCTCGACCGCATTTCCGGCGGACGCCTGCTCATCAACGTCGTCACCGGCGGGGATCCGGTCGAGAACAAGGGCGACGGCATCTTCCTCAGCCATGACGAGCGCTATGAGGTGACGCGGGAATTCCTCGACATCTACAAGGCGGTGCTTCGCGGCGAGACCGTAGCGTTCGCAGGCAAGCACTTCCGTATCGAGGACGGTCGCCTACTGTTTCCGCCCGTGCAGACGCCACATCCGCCGCTCTATTTCGGCGGCTCGTCCGATGCCGCTAACGCGGTCGCCGCCGAACAGATCGACAAATATTTGACCTGGGGCGAACCGCCGGCGGACGTCGCGGCAAAGATTGCCCATGTGCGCGGTCTTGCCGAGAAAGCCGGGCGCCAGGTGACCTTCGGCATCCGGCTGCATGTCATCGTCCGCGAGACCAATCATGAGGCCTGGGCCGATGCCGACCGCCTGATCAGCCGCCTGGACGACAACACGATAACCGAGGCGCAGAAGGTTTTCGCGCGCATGGATTCCGTCGGCCAGTCGCGCATGAGCCGGCTTCATGGCGGCCGCCGCGACAAACTCGAAATCAGTCCGAACCTGTGGGCTGGCGTTGGCCTGGTGCGCGGCGGCGCCGGCACCGCCCTGGTCGGCGATGCGGCGACAGTTGCGGAACGGATCGACGGATACCGGCGCATTGGCATCGATAGCTTTATCCTGTCCGGCTATCCGCATCTGGAGGAGGCCTATCGGTTCGGCGAACTCGTGTTGCCGTTGTTGCCGCTCGATCATGAAATCTCGACGCGCCCGACGGCAGTGAACATGGGACCGTTCGGCGAAACGGTGGCCGGCGACCATCGGCCTTCGGCACTGCGCGCGAGTCAGTCTTGAGCGCCAGAGACTTGGGCAGGGGACCGGTCGTAGCCATCATCGGTGGCGGCTTTTCCGGTGCGGCGACCGCGTTTCATCTTGCGCGGCTGCTGCCCGCCGGTGCTGCCGATATCGTGGTCGTCGAGCCCAGAGAGGGGCTCGGCTATGGTCTGGCCTACTCGACGGCCGATCCTTCACACCGCATCAATGTGCCGGCGTCGAGAATGACGCTGATCTCCGGCCAGGACAGCCACTTTGCCGATTGGCTGGAGCAGACCGGCGCGATTCTCGACGATGCCGAGGCTATTGCCGCAAATGGAGCACTCTACCCACAACGACGCGTTTTCGGGCGCTACGTGGAATCTTATCTCCAACCCTTTCTGTTCGGCAAAGTGATCCGTCATGTCAGGTCCGCCGTCGCGTCAGTCGAGCTCAGTGGCCAGGGCTACATCCTGATTCTCGCTGATGGAAGGACGCTCGCAGCCGACGCCCTAGTGATTGCGGCGACGCATCCGCCACCGGCCTTGCCATCGGCCCTGCGGTCTGTGGCTGCTGCAGCCCGGCTGGTGGCCAATCCCTATGATCTCGGAGGGCTGCAAGCGATCGGCCGCGACGACCAAGTGCTCGTAGTCGGCACTGGATTGACGTCGGCGGATATCATTGCCACGCTGGACCGCAATGGGCATCGTAGCCGCATCGTCGCGCTGTCACGTCATGGTTATCGTTCGCGCAGCCACGCGGTGCTCCCGGGCGACCCGATTGGTGATTTCATCAGTCTGCCTTCACGCAGCGCAACAGTGATGCTCAGACGCATCCGGGCCACGATCCTAGATGCCAAGCGTCGGGGCGAAGACTGGCACCCGGTGCTCGATGCCGTCCGACGTCAGGGACAAATCATCTGGCAGGCCCTGCCGCTCGACGAGCAACGCCGCCTCGTGCGCCATTTGCGCACGCTGTGGGATGTGCATCGCTTCCGCATCGCGCCACAGGTCGCGGACGTGCTCGATCGCCGCGTTGCCGAAGGCATGCTCGCCTATCGCGCCGCATCGATCGTCGGCGCCGAGCAGGTCGACGGGCGCATTCGGGTCACGCTGCGGCCAAGGCGCCAACCCACTCAGACAACCGAGACGTTCGACAGGGTGGTCGTCACGACCGGGCCGGCGCATGCCGATATTTTCCGGACCAACACAGCAATTGCCGATCTCGGGCGAATGGGACTGGTCCGGCTAGACCCGATTGGCCTTGGCCTGGCGACCGACAGCCAAGGCCGTGCGGTCAGCACTTCCGGCCGACCGACCGACAGCATTTTCGTCAGCGGGCCGCTGGCGCGCGGCAGCGTTGGCGAATTGATGGGAATTCCCGAAGTCACCGCGCATGCCGAGCGTATAGCCGCTGAAATCCACCAATGGCTTGGATACCAAACGGCGTTGCGTCGTAAGGCGTCGTGAAGCTGCAAACACGATGAGGCTATCCAGATGACACTCACCGAGCGCATTGCGAAGGTGGAAAGCCCATTCGTGTCGTAAATAGGCCACTGGTCGCGTGCCGCTCCTGGCGCTTTTCGCAGATCCGCTCGACCTCGGAGGTGCCGATCTCCATGCCCAGACTTCGCCGGCGTCCACCGCTTTGATGACGATCCGAGACGATCAGCCCACCGCGGCGGGTCGAGAAAGCACTGGGCGGGAAGACGCCTACAGCGAGGCTGCTCGCCTTGTGGCCGTAGAGAGGGAAAGAATCTGCCGCCGGACATCGACTTCAGTGGTCTAGAGAAGGCGGCTCGGCAGCGACCTCTGCGTGAACCCAGACGCCTTGAAAATTTGCCCGATGCGTCCGGATGCTTGGCGGTGATCTTCATCAAATGCGATGAGCTGCAATTTCTGGCGACGGCCACGCTAAGGGCGGGCCTCCAGCACCATGTTGAACGGTGTCTCCGCGGCGCGACGCAATCGCTTGAAGCCGCCGCCGGTCACCACCTTGCGCAGCCTCGCCTCACCGGCCTGGGCTCCAAGCGCGAGCCCGACTTCCTGCGACACGGACGCGGGCGTGCACACGAACGTGGAAGCGGCATAGTAAACGCGTCCGACGGGATTGAGGTTCGCCGCCAGATGATCATGCGCGAACGGCTCGACGATCATCCACGTGCCATCCGGCTTGAGCGATCCGTGGACATGGGTGGCGGCGCCCGTCGGGTCGCCCATGTCGTGAAGGCAATCGAAGAATGTGACGAGGTCATAGGTTCCGGGATAGCTCTTGGCGGCCGCGACGTCGAACCGCGTGTTGACGCCGACGCCGGCTACCTCGGCCGCCTTGCGGGCGCGCTCAATCGAAGGGGCATGATAGTCGAAGCCGACGAAGCGCGAATTGGGGAAGGCCTGTGCCATGAGCACGGTCGATGCACCATGACCGCATCCAACATCCGCGACGTCCACGCCGCGTTCGAGCTTCTCGACGACGCCCTCCAAGGCCGGCAGCCAGGAGTCGATCAGATTGGCATTGTAGCCTGGACGGAAGAACCGTTCCGTACCGCGAAACAGACACGCGCTATGATCGTGCCACCCGACGCCCTTGCCGGACTGGAATGCCTGCCTCACCTTTTCTTCATCGAGCCACAGCGCGGACAGGAACTCGAATGCGCCTGCCATGAAGGCCGGGCTGTCTTCATCGGCGAACACCAGCTCTTGCTCGGCGTTGAGATAGAATTTGTCGCTCGCTTCATCGTAGTCGACGTAGCCCGCCGCCGCCTGCCCGGAAAGCCATTCCCTTACGAGGCGTTCCTGGGTGCCGGTGCGTGTCGAAAGTTCGGCGGCCGTCATCTTGCCGCCTTCGCGCAATGCCTTGAACAGGCCGAGTCTGTCCCCCAGCAGGACTCCCGCGCCCGTTGCGATCGCACCGAGATCGCCGACCATTTTCCCCAAGAATGCGTCCAACTTTTCCTGATTCGGTTCAGACATCGGAATCTCCCTTTGGGTTCAATCTCTCCAGGCGACGGAGCCGTGCTCGTCATGAGGCGCCTTGAGCATCAGATGCTCGAAGACATGCGATGCCGGATTTCCCCGGCGGCTCATCCGCGCTGCCGATCCTGCACCAGACCATATGAGTGACGACCGGCGCGGTGGTCGGGAATGACAGCCACCTCCATGCCCTTGAAAAGCAGGAAATCCGTCACTTTGCCCTCGTCGGTAACCGGCGGAGCCGGAGTGGTCGTCACCAGGGCAAGCCCTGTCGCAGCAGGTATCCTAGGGCAGCCCGTCAAAACATCGATGACTCCGGTTGTGGTGCCGGGGCGGGCGATCAGGGGCCAAGTGATTGTTCCGCGGCGGCTGTATGTTTTGGTAAGGTGATCATGCGAATTCTTGTTGGTCGGTCACGTGTTTGCGGATGACCCGCATGTACTGTGCCAAATGAGAAAACCATTCAAACGCAATACAGTAGATCTGACTGTATCCGACATTGTCGGAATTTGGACATCGCCGAACGCGAAGCGCTCGGGGCTTGTGACGATACTTGAGCGTGCTGCTTCGGAGGAGGGATGCGCCTCGAACCGGCCGCGAGGCCTTTTTCTGGCAACGGATTCCGGCCGGGTTAGGCCGCGAGGAAAGCGACGGTGAATAAGAGGTAGAGGACCAACCGTTTTGAGCGGGTAGTTGCCGTGTTGCGCCCCCAGGCAAAGGCCAGCACCACGGAGCAGTATTTCTGGTGGCGATACTACAACGCCTTTAAGTGCCGGTTACCCGTTTTTACCCAGTTGGCCTGGTGCATTCAGAGCGAGGTGGTTGGAAACCGCTTATTGTGGCTATGGGCGAACTCGGGATGGAGGAGTGGACCCAAAAATTGGCAAAATGCCCCAGGGAGGATTACATGGGTCGCTCATTCCCCGTACTCGTTACAGGTGCGCGTCGCTACGCAAACAGCTTGCTTTTACTTGGCGTTTTTTGCCGTCTCGGCATCGCTCACTAATTCGGCCGCTGCCGATACCGTGAACTGGCGTCAATTCGAAGGGACCAGCATAACTTGGGCCTACGACATCCACCCCTATGCGGATGCTCTCGCTGCGCAACTTCCGGAGTTCGAGAAGCTGACCCGGCATCAAGGTCACGCCGGAACTCTACCGAGACGATTCTTACTGGAACAAGATGACGATCCAACTGACGACGAAGTCGCCAGCATGGGATGTGTTCGGCACTGGCATTCAGCCCGCGTGGGACCTCGCTCCGAGTGGCGCCCTGGAGCCGCTGGACAAATACCTGAGCGATCCGAAGCTTACCGATGCTGGATACGACTACATTACGTGGACATGATCAAGAAGTGCGCGGCTCCTTCCTTCGCCAATGATAACTGGTACCAGGTCGTGGACGGCATCTCGTCCGGCCGCACCGCGATGACGATCGACTCAAATATGTTCGGCTTCTGGAACGATGTTGCGGGGAAGCCTGCATCCGGCAAGATCGCCTTCGCTCCGCCGCTGCACGCACCGAGCGCCACGAGCTTGGATTCTGACATCTGGATCTGGGCTCTCGCCATGAACGCGGCTTCCGAAAAGAAGGGCACGGCCTGGCTGTTCATCCCGTGGGCCACCTCCAAGCAGGTGGCGCTCAAGGGTGCCCTTGCCGGCCAGCTACGTCAATCCGCCGCGCACGTCGACCTGGCAGGACGACACCTGGACTAAGTACGCCCGCGCTGATCACTGAACGTGTTTGAGTAGCCCCCCATTTCCGTAAGAAGTCCTCGTCATGAGAAAACCCTCCCTGATGCCGCCCGCACCGAGGAGGCCTTTACGAAAATGCCAGTCGGATTGTGGATCGCGTTGAAGAAGACTTCACTCGAATGCGCGTCTAGATCGTCATAGGTGAGCCGCGAGACCAGTGACGTACCTTTATGATTGTAAAGGTCCTTCGATGCTTGCCGGTACTGGGCCAGTAGCGTAGTCCACCCTCGAACGAAAAGACTGAGGCCGCCGCCCCGGCTACCGACGCCGACTCGCAATCACCGGCACTCGACGGCGGTTCGGAACTTCTCGGTGCCGCAGCGCCGGCCAAGCCGGACGGGCCCGGTGAAAAATTCGTCGTCGAGGGCAAGGCGCCCGCTGCTTCGCCCGGCCGCGCCGACGATTTTTCTTGGCCGCCAAGGCGGCAGCCTGCGGCCGCGGCCACAACCGAAACGACCACGGCGATCAGTCCGTAACCTGCCCGGGGCAGCGGAAGGGCGGAAAGCGCCTTCCGATGGCCGCGCAAGTAGGGTCTCGAGACAGACTCAGCGCGGCAGCACGCTCGATCCCATCAGCGCCTCGTCGATCGAACGCGCTGCCTGACGGCCCTCGCGGATCGCCCAGACGACCAGCGATTGACCGCGGCGCACATCGCCCGCCGCATAGAGCTTTTCGACGCTGGTCTTGTAGTCGCGATCATTGGCCTCGACGTTGTTCGAGCGGCGGCTGTCGATGGCGATCTTCATCTGGCCAGTCAGTTCCGACACCGGCCCGACCGCGGCCGGCCCGGCAAAGCCGATAGCGATGAAGGCCAGATCCGCGCGGATGACGAATTCCGTGCCGGCGATCGGCTTGCGCTTTTCATCGACCTCGCAGCATTTGACGCCGGTCAACGCGCCGTCCTCGCCGATGAATTCGAGCGTCGCCACCTGGAACTCGCGCTCGGCGCCTTCCGCCTGCGAGGACGAGGTGCGCATCTTCGTCGCCCAGTAGGGCCAGACCGAAAGCTTGTCCTCCTTTTCCGGCGGCTGCGGCCGGATGTCGAGCTGGGTGACACGTACGGCGCCCTGGCGGAAGGCGGTGCCGACGCAGTCGGAGGCGGTGTCGCCGCCGCCGACGACGACGACATGCTGGCCGCCGGCGACGATCGGCGGCGACGGCCACGCCACCGATTGGATCGACTCGCCGCCCATGCGCTTGTTCTGCTGCACCAGGTAAGGCATCGCGTCATGCACGCCGTCGAGATCGTCGCCGGGAATGTTGGCCGGGCGCGGCGTTTCCGAACCGCCGCAATAGAGCACCGCATCATATTCGGCGAGCAACTCCGCCACCGGCTTGTCGACGCCGACATTGATCCCGCAATGGAAGCTCACGCCCTCGCCTTGCATCTGCTCGATACGCCGGTCGATATAGTGCTTCTCGATCTTGAAGTCGGGGATGCCGTAGCGCATCAGCCCGCCCGGCCGGCTCTCGCGTTCATAGACGTGAACGTCGTGGCCGGCGCGGCCAAGCTGCTGGGCGGCCGCCATGCCGGCCGGCCCCGAGCCAATGATTGCGACGCGCCTGCCGGTCTTCCTTTCCGGCGGATAGGGTCGGATATGACCGGTTTCATAGGCCTTGTCGGCGATCGCCTGCTCGATCGTCTTGATGGCGACCGGAATATCCTCGAGGTTCAGCGTGCAGGCTTCCTCGCAAGGTGCCGGACAGATGCGGCCGGTGAATTCCGGGAAATTATTGGTCGAATGCAGGTTGCGGATCGCATTGTCCCAGTCGCCATTGTAGACGAGGTCGTTCCAGTCCGGGATTTGGTTGTGGACGGGGCAGCCGGTCGGCCCGTGACAGTACGGAATGCCGCAATCCATGCAGCGCGCGGCCTGTTTCTCGACCTCCTTGTCCGACATCGGCAGCGTGAACTCGCGAAAATGCCGGATGCGGTCGGAAGCCGGCTGGTACTTGTGCACCTGCCGGTCGATCTCGAGAAACCCTGTTACCTTGCCCATAGTCCAGTCCCTGCTGTCCAGATGGCGCGCTCGACGACGCACCCGTTAACCTCATAAGGCAGCCATGGCAACCTTCAGTCCGAGGCCAGGATTGTTGATGAAGGCATCGACCGGGAAGCTTTGCTTCCCGGCAAATCCCAAAGCCTATTCCGCCGCAACGCCCATGCGCATGCGTTCCATTTCGATCAGCGCGCGGCGGTATTCGACCGGCATGATCTTCCGGAATTTCGGCCGGAAAGTCGCCCAGTTGTCGAGGATCTCGCGGCCGCGCACCGAACCCGTGTAATGGACGTGGTTCGAGATCAGCTGATAGAGCCGCTCCTCATCATGGCTGGTCATGTCGCCGGACACGTCGACGCGGCCTTTGTGATCGAGGTCGCCGCCATGATGGAGCAGTTTCTCCATCAGGTCGTCTTCTTCGGGAACGGGTTCCAGTTCGACCATCGCCATGTTGCAGCGCTCGGCGAAATCACCCACCTCGTCGAGCACATAGGCGACGCCGCCCGACATGCCGGCGGCGAAGTTGCGGCCGGTCTGGCCGATGACGACGACAATGCCGCCGGTCATGTACTCGCAGCCATGGTCGCCAACGCCTTCGACGACGGCGGCGACGCCCGAATTGCGAACCGCAAAACGCTCGCCGGCGACGCCGCAGAAATAGGCCTCGCCCTCGGTCGCGCCGTAGAGCACCGTGTTGCCGACGATGATCGACTCCGCGGCGACGATCTTCGTGTTCTCAGGCGGGCGAATGACGATGCGTCCGCCCGACAGGCCCTTGCCGACGTAGTCGTTGGCGGCACCGACCAGCTCGAACGAAACCCCACGCGCTAGGAAGGCGCCGAAGGACTGGCCGGCGGTGCCGGTGAGCTTGACCGAGATCGTGTCCTCGCGCAGGCCCTTGTGCCTGAAGCGCTTTGCCACTTCGCCCGACAGCATGGCGCCGGTCGAACGGTCGACATTGCGGATCGGCAGCTCGATGCTGACCGGCTGCCTGGCTTCGAGCGCCGGCTTGGCCAACTCGATCAGCTTGCGGTCGAGCACGTCGTCGATCGGATGCTTCTGCCGCTCGGTCCAGTGCACCGCCTCATGCGGGGCATCCGGCTTGAAGAACATCTTGCTGAAATCGAGCCCGCGCGCCTTCCAGTGCTGGATCAGCGCCCGCTTCTCCAGGAGTTCGGTGTCGCCGATGATCTGGTCGAGATGGGTGTAGCCCATCTCGGCGAGCAGCGCCCGGACCTCTTCCGCCACATAGAAGAAGAAGTTGATGACGTGTTCCGGCGTGCCCTTGAAGCGCTTGCGCAACACCGGATCCTGCGTCGCGACGCCGACCGGGCAGGTGTTGAGATGGCACTTGCGCATCATGATGCAGCCGGCCGCGATCAGCGGCGCGGTCGAGAAGCCGAATTCGTCGGCGCCAAGCAGCGCGCCGATGACAACGTCGCGCCCGGTGCGCAGGCCGCCATCGACCTGCAGCGCGACGCGCGACCTGAGGCCGTTGAGCACCAGCGTCTGGCGCGTCTCGGCAAGGCCCATTTCCCACGGGCTGCCGGCGTGCTTGAGCGAGGTCAGCGGCGATGCGCCGGTGCCGCCGTCATAGCCGGAAATGGTGATGTGATCGGCGCGCGCCTTGGCGACGCCGGCCGCAACCGTGCCGACACCGACTTCGGAGACCAGCTTGACCGAGACATCAGCCGCCGGATTGACGTTCTTGAGGTCGTAGATGAGCTGCGCCAGATCCTCGATCGAGTAGATGTCGTGATGCGGCGGCGGCGAGATCAGGCCGACACCGGGCGTCGAATGCCTGACCTTGGCAATGGTGGCATCGACCTTGTGACCGGGCAACTGACCGCCCTCGCCGGGCTTCGCCCCTTGCGCCACCTTGATCTGCATCACATCGGAGTTCACCAGATACTCCGCCGTCACGCCGAAACGCCCGGAAGCGACCTGCTTGATCGCCGAACGCTCGGGGTTCTTGCCGCCGTCCGGCAGCGGCAGGTAACGGTCGGCCTCTTCGCCGCCCTCGCCGGTGTTAGACTTGCCGCCGATGGCGTTCATGGCGCGCGCCAGCGTGGTGTGCGCTTCCCTGGAGATCGAGCCGAAGGACATCGCTCCGGTCGAGAACCGTTTGACGATATCGGCCGCCGACATGACCTCGTCGAGCGCGACCTTCTTGCGTCCGGTTTCTTCGGCCAGTCTGATCTTGAACAGACCGCGAATGCTCTGCGCCCGCGCCGTCTCGCTGTCGATCTGAGCGGAATAGTCCTTGAACGTCTGCCACGATCCCTGGCGCACGGCGTGCTGCAGGGTGGCCACCGCATCGGGCGACCAGATATGCGCTTCGCCGCGCATGCGGAACATATATTCGCCGCCGACCTCGAGGCTGTTGCGCAGCACCGGGTCGTTGCCGAAGCCGTCGGCGTGGCGGCTGACCGTTTCGGCCGCGATCTCTTCCAGCCCGACGCCTTCGATCAGCGTCGCGGTGCCGGTGAAATATTTTTGCACGAAGTCGGTCTTCAGCCCGATGGCGTCGAAGATCTGCGCGCCGCAATAGGACTGGTAGGTCGAGATGCCCATCTTCGACATCACCTTGAGAATGCCCTTGCCGATCGACTTGATGTAGCGGGAGACGACCTCATTGGCGTCGACTTCGGCCGGCAGCTCGCCGCGCTTGTGCATGTCGAGCAGCGTGTCGAAGGCGAGATAGGGATTGATCGCCTCGGCGCCATAGCCCGCAAGGCAGCAGAAATGATGCACCTCGCGCGGTTCGCCGGACTCGACGACCAGCCCCACCGACGTGCGCAATCCCTTGCGGATCAAATGATGGTGGACCGCCGCCGTCGCCAGCAATGCCGGGATGGCGATGCGGTCCGGCCCGAGCTGACGGTCGGACAGGATGATGATGTTGTAGCCGCCGGCGACCGCCGCCTCGGCGCGCTCACACAGCCGGTCGATGGCGCCCTGCATGCCGGCCGCGCCTTCGTTCGAAGCATAGGTGATGTCGATCGTCTTGGTGTCGAAACGGTCCTCGGTGTGACCGATGGAGCGGATCTTCTCAAGATCGCCATTGGTCAGGATCGGCTGGCGCACTTCGAGCCGCTTGCGACGCGAATTGCCGACGAGGTCGAAGATGTTAGGCCTCGGCCCGATGAACGACACCAGGCTCATCACCAGTTCCTCGCGGATCGGGTCGATCGGCGGGTTGGTGACCTGGGCGAAGTTCTGCTTGAAATAGGTGTAGAGCAGCTTCGATCTGTCCGACATCGCCGAAATCGGCGTGTCGGTGCCCATCGAGCCGACCGCTTCCTGGCCGGTGGTCGCCATCGGCGACATCAACAGCTTGGTGTCTTCCTGGGTAAAGCCGAACGCCTGCTGGCGATCGAGCAGGCTGACGTCCCTGCGCAGCGCCCGCGGCTCGACCGGCTTCAGGTCTTCGAGGATGAGCTGGGTGTTGGCGAGCCAGCTCTTGTAGGGATGCCTGGTCGCGATCTCCGACTTGATCTCCTCGTCGGAAACGATGCGACCCTTCTCCAGGTCGATCAGCAGCATGCGGCCGGGCTGCAGCCGCCACTTCTTGACGATCCTTTCCTCCGGCACCGGCAGCACGCCGGCTTCCGAGGCCATGATGACGCGATCGTCGTCGGTGACGATGTAGCGCGCCGGGCGCAGCCCGTTGCGGTCGAGCGTGGCGCCGATCTGGCGGCCGTCGGTGAAGGCCACCGCCGCCGGCCCGTCCCACGGCTCCATCAGGGCGGCGTGGTATTCATAAAAGGCCTTGCGATCTTGATCCATCAGCTTGTTGCCGGCCCAGGCCTCAGGGATCAGCATCATCATTGCGTGAGCGAGCGAGTAGCCGCCCTGCGTCAGGAATTCGAGCGCATTGTCGAAACAGGCGGTGTCCGACTGCCCCTCATAGGAGATCGGCCACAGCTTGGAGATGTCGTTGCCGAACAGTTCGGAATCGACCGAGGCCTGCCGCGCCGCCATCCAGTTGACGTTGCCGCGCAGCGTGTTGATCTCGCCATTGTGGGCGACCATGCGATAGGGATGCGCCAGCTTCCACGACGGGAAGGTGTTGGTCGAGAAACGCTGGTGGACGAGGATCAGCGCCGTCTCGAAACGCGGATCGGTCAGATCCTTGTAATAGGCGCCGACCTGATAGGCCAGGAACATGCCCTTGTAGACGATGGTCCGCGATGACATCGACACGACGTAGAAGCCATTGTCGACGCCCTTGGTCTCTTCGTGGATACGACCGGAAATGACCTTGCGCAGGATGTAGAGCCGCCGTTCGTAATCGTCGTCGCTCTCGATCTCGGCGCCACGACCCAAAAACACCTGCCGCTGGACCGGTTCTGAAGCAGCGATATCAGGCGCCTTTGACAGCGATGAATTGTCGACCGGCACGTCGCGAAAGCCGAGCAGCGGCTGGCCTTCGAGCTGCGCGACCTCGGCGATGATGCCTTCGATATGCGCCTGAAGCTCAGGATCGCGCGGCATGAACACATGGCCGACGGCGTAATGGCCGGGCTTGGGCAGTTTGACGCCCTGGCTGGCCATCTCCTCGCGGAAGAAGCGGTCGGGAAGCTGCACCAGCACGCCCGCGCCGTCGCCCATCAGCGGGTCGGCGCCGACGGCGCCGCGATGCGTCAGATTTTCGAGCACCGCCAGGCCGTCCGTGACGATTTGATGCGACTTCACGCCCTTCATATTGACGATGAAGCCGACGCCGCAGGCATCGTGCTCGTTGCGCGGATCGTAGAGGCCGTGGGCGGCGAACCCGGTGCTGGTTCGCCAAATATTGGTCAGGGACGGATTTTTGACGGCTGCCGCTTTCGTCTGCGCGGCCTTCCTCGCAGATGGCGTCATGTCCGTCATCGTCCTGTCCTCCGTTCTTGCCTGGCGCAGAGACAGGCGGTCGGCTGCGTCCCCCGTCTTCCCCGCCTGTGGGCGCAGGTGGATCGGTGGGCAGCGCCGAGCTTCATGTTGCCAGCCTTACTCCAGTGCCATCTTTGACGGGTCCGGGAGACCCTTAGCGGCAGTATTGGTGAGTTGATCAGGCACGTCTTCTCCTTGCTCGATCACGTGTTTGCGGATAACGGCGAGGCTGGGCTGGACGCCTGGGCCGGCCTATTTGTACAACCACGTCAGGGAAATGGACGAATTGGCCAGTAAGCCATTCGACTATCGCCCCTCTTTGGTTTCCTCCTTGGCCGCCCCCCTTCACCTTTTGGGAAAATCCTCTTGCGGAGCCACACAGAGAGCGCCGTAACAAACCTTCTCACCCTTGTAGTTGGCCAGAGCCTGCAGCAACTCGGGTAGAAGGTGCTGTTTCAGGTCGTCCGAGACAGGCTCCGGACCCTCCAGCGCTTTCAGTGTCTGCTCGAGCAACTCGATGGCGCGATCTTTGTTGCCGCTCTCATGATAGTACTGAGCGACCACCGGATAAGACAGGAACTTAGAGCCGCCGTCTTGCGGCAGTGCCACGATGTGTTTGGACAGCTCTTCGCCCATCGCGAAGCGCTCAGCAGACGGAAAGCCGGAATAATCAAAGCCCGGCGCGAAGAGTTGGTATAGCGCCCAATACATCCATCCCTCGGACTTTCTGTCGATCGCGTCGCGAACGAATTGGCGCATTACGGGCAAGCCGGCCTGCATGTCGCGCATTCTGTGAAGCAACAGATCGACATGACTCACGCGGAAGTTGAGTTTGTCCGGTATCAAGGCGATGCCTTCTTCAATCGCCGAGAGCGCCGTCTTCCAATCCTCGGCCTCCATTGCCGGCCGAAGTTTGTCGTATATGGGCTTGGTCAGCGCTTGTTCGCGCGCTATGGTTTCGCCTTCCGCAATCCGCTCCGTATCGGCGGATTTTGCCTGATCGCTGGTGCGCCAGCTGCCGTTAAGCACCTTCGGCAAAACCTCATCGAGTTGCGTCGGATGACCGATAAAGGCGATGTGGCCGTCTCGGTCGACCACGAACGAGGTCGGGACCCCGTAAGAAAAGCTGGGCTCCATCCAAAGCTTGTCCATTTCGCCTGTGGAGTCGAATGCGATCCGATAGTTCAGATTCGGGAATTTTTCGGTCAACCAAGCGTCCAACGTGCTTCGGGCCTCGTCGGCCGTTGGAGCGTCTTCAGAAGCCGCGACTCCGACGATCTCAACGCCGTTGTCCTTGTATTTCTCCTGCAGCTGGATCAGATGGGGCATCCCGTCCACACATGGGCCGCACCAAGTTGCCCAAAATTCGACTATGCACACTTTGCCGGGCTCAAAGCTGGTGAGGGGCTCGCCACGCAGCCAGTTCTCGACTTTAATCGAAGGAGCCGGGGACTCCATCTGCAATACCACGTTGCGGTCCAAAGCTATTTCCAAAGGTTTCTGCACGAGCTGGTTTCCTCTCAGAGACGGCACACGGGTTCAGGGAGGAGCGGATCGCTCGTCTTGCCCCATTGAGTGCAGTCACAGTCACTCAGTCTCAAAAGCCATGCCAACGCGCTCAGCGCGCAGTTAGCGCCCATTGCTTCGAAAAACCTCGACAGTGCCCAGATGTTGGTTGTAATGAACCTGACATTTGTCTGACGCTGTCAGCTTTTGGACACGCGATCACGCGCTTCGTGCCGCCAGAAGGCCAGGCCGAGCCCTGTGTTGCCAGCGGTCGCTTCGATGATTGTACCGCCCGCGCGAGCTGGCCACGCTGTTCGGCATTAACGATCATCGACAACGCAATGCGATCCTTGATCGATCCGCCGGGATTCTGGCTTTCGAGCTTGACGAAGAGACGACACCTGCCGGTATCGAAGCTCTTCAGTTCGACGACCGGCGTCTCCCCAATCAGATCGAGCACTGACGCAAATGGCGGACGCAGGCGAGAGGACGCCTTTGTCGACGGTCGGCGGAACATCTCGAGGCTCATGCGGCTGCGGTCTCCAGAATGTCGGCATAGTGCCGTTGCGCAGCATCGGGATGCGAGCGCAGTCGGCTCTTCAGCAGTTGCGGAACAGTGGATTGTCGGGGTCGCTGGCGGGGCACCCGCTTCGGCAGCCGTTCAGGCGGCAGGTCAAGAAACCGTATGTCGGCATCAAGCCGCGCGCCGAAGAAGAAGGGAATCGAAACAGTGCCCTTCGAAAGACCCAGGGCAACGGAAATCATTGCATCGGGCGAGTTCATGCGCCTGAAGCAGCGCTGCCTGCAACTGCTTCATAGCGACAGGCGGGCGAGACTCTAGCGAGGCTTTCGCCGCTTGGTTGATTGAGGCTCTCGACGAAGCCACCAAGATTCGGCGGCCGATAATAGCTTGCTGCTCATTGGGACGTCGACCAACGCCGGGATTGAGAAAGGCAACCCTGCCCCACAAGGCGGGTGTCACACGTGCGGTGCGTCCGCTCGTCACGCCGGATGGTTTTTGAGACCTGGGTTCACGGCTAATCAGATGCACCCCTGTCGTCGTTTCGGTGCAGGCCGCCAGGGGGACGTGTTGCAGCAGCTTGCAATTAGTTTCGCCACTACGGGGCGTGCGAGCACGGGGCTGCACAATGAGATCATATGCCGGCGTGGGGACCAAGGTGTGGCGCAGCCTTAGAGAACTCAACACCGAGACCGGAGCAACGGAGACTGCTCTTTCGTCGAGCCAGTTTAAATTAGAACATTCTTTCTATAGTTTACGTCAATTATCCTGTTCGATAGCTCTGTCGACTAGCGATGAGACTTTTCAACGCAGCGCGGACATCCGCTGGCCGGATGTGACTTGCTATCCCTTTCAAGATCAAACAGGAGAACCCATGAGCAATCCAGTCCTTGTCAACCGGACCATTCTTGACTCCGACGTTGTACCGCTGACCAGCCGTGTCGGAGCTGAAATCAGAGGCGTTCGCCTTGGCGGAGACCTTTCGGACGCAGCGATAGCAGCCATCAACCAGCTTCTTCTAAAACACAAGGTGATCTTCTTCCGCGGCCAGGAGCACCTCGACGATGCGGAGCAGGAATTGTTCGCGCGGCGTCTGGGTAACCTTGTACCTCATCCCACGCAGGGGCCGGCAGCCGGCACGGCCTCAATCCTCAATCTCGATTCCGGCCGTGGCGGTGGCAGGGCAGACCAGTGGCATACCGATGTGACTTTCGTCGATGCCTATCCGAAATTCTCGGTCCTACGTGGCGTCGTCATTCCGGCGGCGGGGGGCGACACGATCTGGTCCAACACGCACGCCGCGTACGAGAATCTGCCGGCGCCGCTCAAAATATTGGCGGACAATCTGTGGGCTATTCATAGCAATGCCTACGACTACGCAGCCGTGCGCCCGCGCGCCACAGCCGAAGAGAAGAGGCACTTCGAGGAAGTCTTCACATCGACGATCTACGAGACCGAGCATCCGGTCGTGCGCGTCCATCCCGAAACCGGGGAGAAGTCGCTGCTGCTCGGCAATTTCGTGCAGCGCCTCGTCGGCCTTTCCAAGAGCGATTCCGCCAAACTCTACGAGGTGTTCCAGTCCTACGTCACTGCCCCGGAAAATACCGTGCGGTGGCGCTGGCAAGTAAGCGACGTCGCTATCTGGGACAACCGTGCTACCCAGCATTATGCGGTCAACGACTATGGCGACCAGCACCGGGTTGTGCGTCGCGCTACGGTTGACGGTGACGTTCCGATCGGCGTCGACGGTCGCCGCAGTATAACCCGTGTCAAGGCAGCCAAGCCGGCGGCGAAGGCAGCCTGACCGTCTGAACAGGGTAAAGATGAAAACTTCGTATCGCCGCGGCCATATCGCGCTGCTTAACCGCCCCACAAAGCCTTATGATTTCCGAGAAGCAAGGCGAGTTGCGGGCTCGAGGCTTGGCCCGAAATCGAGGTCCTGCAGCG
Organism: Mesorhizobium wenxiniae; assembly: GCF_002284535.1. GTDB lineage: Bacteria > Pseudomonadota > Alphaproteobacteria > Rhizobiales > Rhizobiaceae > Mesorhizobium > Mesorhizobium wenxiniae. The sequence goes on from NZ_NPKH01000001.1 coordinate 201,222, forward strand.
TGGCGCATGGCTCGAGTCGCTGCTCGTGGCCCCGCTGCAGCGGTACAGGTCCCCCACCGCCCCCACCATCTCGCCCGCCCTGCACCTCGGATAGCGATCATTCACCGTTTGTTCATTATGATAGCGCACGATCATAACTGGACATGCTGGTAGCTCGTACATGCCTGAAGGCCCTGCGCGCCGACCCAGCGCCGGGGCCTTTTTACTTCCGCAAAATCGATTCCAGCAACGCGGGCACTTCGCAGGATGTCGCAATCCCGCGCTTGCGATGATACGCCGTACAGCGAATTGCGCGAGTCAAACGAATTTGGGTTTCTCAAATATAGAATCGTCGATACCGATCCTGATGGATCGAGCCTCGACGACGAAGTCAACCATCTTCAAACGGAATTATTCAACATTGCCGAGAGCTCCCGGTGTGCCGTCGAAGCCGACATTCGGGAGGTCAGCGGTCACCAACGATCATGGTGATCGCCAGCATCTTTCGTATTCACATGACCGTCGGCCTGGTACTTTCCCGAGGCCATGACATGAGTGGGTCTTCCAAGCACCGATTTGGCCCGGTAGGATTTGCAGGGGGCGCGGACAAGCGGATGAACAAACGGAATGATGCTGGAAAACTGCGCGCCTGCTGGGATTTAGCCGACCTGGCTCAGGAACATGGCTTGTCGACAACGAGGGTGCGCCAAATCATCGAGAAGGCCGATCGGCTCGTGGGCGGCGGCATTCAGACCAAGACTGAAACGTCCAACGCCTCGCCTCGATCCGATTTCATGGTCGACTATCCCTATGTGTGCAAATTGGCCGAGAAGCACCGGCTGGGTAGCGTCACGCCGCATCATTCTTTGCGGAGCTGGAGCGCGCGGGATCGCTGGAGCGGCTGGTGAAAGCGGTTGCCGGGGCGCACGCCAACAACAACACGTGAGCTGGCGCCTCGTGTGGCAAAAGGAGAGGGCGAGAGCCCATGGCCTGCAATGAAGCGATCAAGCATTGCGATCGTGGAACCAAGCTGCCCAGTCGACCATCCGGACCGCGGCCTTCAATGCCAGCTCGCCTTGGAATCGGCCTTCCAGGAATTGGCTGAGCGCGCAGCGGAATCCGGCTGGACCGAGGAGATAGCCACGCGCTCCTCGAACTCGCCGGCGCGCGCCTCAGGAGCGACTCCGCCAATGACGAGACTGAGAGGACGATTAATCGTGCCAGGGCAACGAGAGAGCGGCAGGTTCAAGAAGCTTCGCCTGACCCGATAGGAACGTCGCTGCGCCAATAAAATTGGCGGTGAAGGCTGACCGCGGCCGAGTCGGGCAAGCGAGCGAAGTGCTGAAATAAGGGCGTGAGAATCCAAGACATCGTTTGTAGAGAGCATCGAGCTTCGCGAGATTGTGGTACAGGATCGACCGCAGGTGTTCTCGGAGCGCTCGCAGAACCCGGGATTCTTCCGCGGCACCCGCCAAGGCGAAGAACGGTCAGAGTTGCACGATAACGCTTAAAAGCGAGCCTTCCTCCGAAAGTCTGCGCGCGCAGTTCCACGGTCCGATACGCTTTCATAGCTATTCCAATCGCCGCGCCCATTCTCTCCCGGATCAGGTCCAGCGGGTCTGCAGTGCATGCGCCCCCAAAGTGGACGCCATTGGGCCGGGTGAACCGGGCTCGATTGCGCGCCGAAGGCCCGTTCCAGGCCCGGAAATCCGGGTCCGTCAGGGCGAGCGCGTGCGGGTCGAGGTAGAGAACGGCCTTGCCGAGAAAACGACCGTGCACTGGCATCGCGTGCGTGTGCCACATGCCATGGATGGCGTGCCTCACCTCACGCAGAAGCCGATTGGAGCGGGCGAGCGCTTCGTCTACGAGTTCGACGCCGTCGACGTCGGCATCTGCTGGTATCACCCGCACCAGCGGAGCTTCGAACAGGTCGGGCGCGGACTTTATGGTCCGCTGATCATCGAGGAACCGAAGGCGGTGCGGGCCGATCGCGAGGTGACCTGGATGCTCGGTGACTGAGGGCTGACGAAATCTGGCGCAATCAGCGAGGATTTCGGCAACCGGCACGACATTCACCACAATGGCCGCGTCGGCAACACGGTTACCATCAATGGCCGCGTGCCGGATACCTTTGCGGTCAGAAAGGGCGAGCGCATCCGGCTGCGGCTGATCAACGCCGCCAATGCACGCATCTTCAGTCCCGACTTCACGGGTTTTCAGGCCGGCCGTCATCGCGCTCGACGGCCAGCCGGTGACGCCACACGCGCCGGAGGCGGGTGGTGCTGGGTCCCGCAATGCGCACCGATCTGATCCTCGACATGACGGGCAAGCCGGGCAGCCGGCTTTCGATCTTCGACCAGTTCTACGAGGGGCTGGAATATGAGCTCGTCGATCTTGTTTATTCCGACACTCCGCTTAGGGCACGTGTGCCTGATTGGCCGCTGACCCTGCCGACCATTCCGCTGCCGGAGCCGGACCTCGATACAGCGTCCCGCAACGAAGTCGTCTTCACCGGCGGCATGATGGGCGAGATGGTGGCGCAGGACATGGGTGAAAGCATGGGTCCGGGCGCATGATGCAGGACGATGAATTCCGGCACCGCCTGGTTCATCAACGGCGTCGCCGCCGACGAGGCCAATCACGACATGAAGCCGGGGCTGACGCTCTTGCGGAATAAGAGCCACGTCATCGCCACGACCAACGCAACCGCGTGGCATGATCCGATCCATCTGCACGGCCATTCCTTCCGGGTGATTTCCCGCAACGGCCAGCCCACCCCACGTCGCGAATGGCAGGACACGGCGCTGGTTTCGCCGCGCGAGAAGGTCGAGATCGCCTTCGTCGCCGACAATCCCGGCAATTGGATGTTCCACTGCCACGTTCTCGAACACCAGGCGGCCGGTCGCCTGACCAGTCCACAAGCCGAAGGAGAAGCAAAAATGTCCAATACCCTGATAGCTCTTGTCCTCGCCTCGATCCTGTCAGGCGCCGCTCCGGCGTTCGCCGGCGAAAGGACGTCACGCTCTACAAGAACCCGCAATGCGGCTGCTGCGAAGGTTATGCCGGCTATTTGCAGGAAACGGCTTCGCTGTCACCGTCAAGGCCGACGCACGACCTTTTCGCCATGAGCCGCGAAGAGGGCATTCCGCCGGAAGCCGATGGCTGCCTTCTCTCGTTCATCGACGGCTATGTGGTGAGCGGCCATGTGCCGGTCGGCACGGTCAACAAGCTCTTGACCGAGCGGCCCGACATCAAAGGGCATGACGCTGCCCGGCATGCCGATGGGCTCCCCCGGCATGAGTGGCACGAAGGAAGCGCCCTTCGAGATTCTCGAAATCCGGAAGTCTGACGGGACCGGCGGCGTCTACGCCACGGAATAGGAGGCTTCGATGATGGAATGCATGAGCGGCATGATGATGTTCGGCATGGGCCTGGTGTGGCTGCTTGTCGTCGTCGTGCTCGTCCTCGGGACGGCCGCGCTGATCAAGTACCTGTTCTCCAGCGGCGGCAAAGGAGAAGGGCGTCGGTCCTCTTATCGATGCGTGGCCGCGGCAGGCCTCGGATTGGTCTGGACATTGCCTTGGCTCGCCAACCGGATGGCCGGTGGCGGCGCCCCGGCCGCGGCGATAGCGCTAGGCAAGACGGTTTTAGCCAGGCGAAGGTCAGCGCGATTGGAAAGCCCGCTGCCTTCGGGACGCATGCCGGCGCCGGGACCGGCCGCGGTCGTCGGCGGCGGCTACCAGAGCGACATGCCGGGCTTCGGGAATGTCCTCACCGACGAGGAGATCCGGGCCGTTCTGGCCTTCATCAAAAGCACATGGCCCGAGCGGGAACGCGCCTATCAGGCAGATGAGCCGCCGGGAGCGGGAGCAGACACAGTGAGACCAATCCTAGCCGCGGAGCCCTCGAACGCCCCCAACCGGAATGCATTGTCCATGAAAGCGAAACCGTCGCTTGCGATTCAATTTCTGGCGCTGATCCTCGCGACCTCCGCGCTGGCCCACCATCCGGGCGCCGATCTCGACAAGATGAGGGACAGCGCGGAGAGGTTCTTCCAGGCGATCGACGAGCAGGCCGCGCCGCCTTTCGAACTGGCCGACGCGGACGGAAGGGCCGTCCGCCTTTCCGATTTCTCCGACAAGATCGTGGTGCTCTACTTCATGACGAGGTAACCTTGGAAGAAGAAGGCGACGGCCACTGGCGGCAGGATGGCAAGCACGCTGGCCGCAAAAAGCGGCCATACTCATAGAAGCGGGCCGGTTCTGTCGCAAATCGTGCTTTTGGCCACAACTGGACGCTTTCGCGCGCTTATGGACCAGCTCACATGTCCAACAACGCAAGCAGATGACAGGGCTCGACGTGCCCCGGGGTGGCGCCCTACTTCCACGCTCGCACTGTCACACTCCCGCCGAAAGGCGGGTTTAGTGAGTTATGGCAGTGACTGTGCCACCAGTCCAAACGTCGAGTTTCGCGGCAACTTCGACGCTTTCCTTAGCTGACTTGCCCAAAACCAGCGCGGCCAAAGCATACTGCTTGCCGCTCCCGATGGCATAATATTCACCTTTCACGGGATCACTTGGCAGCCAATTGCCGTCCAACAATACGGCTTCCCCATTTTTGCGCACTATCAGCGCCTCAAATTCAAAATTGTCGTCGTTGCGCGGCACAGGAATATCAGAAACATCCATGCCCTTCTCAACCCAGTCTCGAACGGCCTTTGGAATACCCAAGGACGAAGAGGAAACGCCGATGAGTGTGCCGTCGCATAAGCGAAACACCTTCGTTTTCTCACCGACGGATACTGAGTCAAAACCCAAGGCTCGGCCGTCGCCAGCCATGGTTCCGTTCCTGTAAGCTATTGTTGTCATTGGCACCCTTCTATCGCTACATCAAACTTCAGGACCTTGCGCATGTCCCCTGTGTCAAGGTCACTGACCGACGGCCTATTTGCCTGATACACGATACAGGCTGCGCTCCTTGAGTTCGCGCACGGGTGGCCGTCATCTTGCCGCCTTCGCGCAATGCCTTGAACAGGCCGAGTCTGTCCCCCAGCGGGAATGACAACCACCTCCATGTCGTTGAAAAGCAGGAAATCCGTCACTTTGCCTCGTCGGTAACGGGCGGAGCCGGAGCGGTCGTCACCGGGCAAGCGCGGTCGCAGTAGGTATCCTGGGCAGCCCGTCAGACATGGATGGCTCCGGTTGTGGTGACGGGGAGGGCGATAAGCAAGTTCGGGCCAAGTGATTGTTCCGCGGCTGTATGTTTTGGTGAGGTGATCATGCGACTTCTTGTTGGTCGGTCACGTGTTTGCGGATAACCAGCATGCGCTGTGCCAAATGAGAAAACCATTTAAAGTCAATCCAGCAGATCTGACTGTATTCCGACATTGTCGGAAATTGGACATCGCCGAACGCGAGCGCTCGGGGCTTGTGATGATACTTGGGCGTGCTGCTTCGGAGGAGGGATGCGCCTCGTACCGGCCGCGAAGCCTTCCTGCATTTAAGGCGCCAGATCAATTGAACGCGCATACCAGTCAGCCGTCCCGTCGTTTAGTCCAAATGGCGATCCATCTCAGCGCGCTCACGCCATCCACCTTTCTGCGCGACCCAAGCTAAACACGCTCGGCGATGATTAGGATACCTACTACATCTGGACCCGCCCGGCCTTGCTCGCCTGCGAGACTTGAGGCGTTCGTCGATCGGATAGAGGTTTCGATTCAGGAGACGTGCTTCGTGATGCGGCCATGATAGGCCGGTCCCTCACCGACTGCCGCACGCTCGGAAGAAGCCAAGGTAGGCGACAAGCCTCTGTGGATCGCTGAAGCGCCGAATGTTGCCGATTGCCGCGGCAACGTTCGCACCCACGGTGACGTCGGAGGCAACGTCATCAGGCGACGGATTGTCGGATCCTAGTGGGCACCACCGCGATATCCGCCTCGACCACCGTCAACGCCTCGTTGATCTGATTGATCAAGCCGAGGTGGCACTCGATGGCGGCGCGCTCAAGGAGCAGCATGAGTTAACACCTACTCCTAGCGCCGCTCCTGAAGTCCTATTTCCGCCGGCGCCTGACGAAGCAGCGCAATGCGACTCCCGCGACCGTGGCCAGCTATCGCGATGCCTTGCGCATGCTGATCCTCTTTGCCGCCGCCCGATTGCGGAAGAAGCCGGGGGCGTTGGCGCTCGAAGAGCTGATCGAGATCTCGTTCTCGCTTTTCTCGACGAACTCGAGGAGAAGCGGAACAATTCCGTCACCACGCGCAACGCCCGCTTGGCCGCGATCCGATCTTTCTTCCGCCACGTCGCTGCCGCCGACCCGGCATCCTTCGGCGTCGCCCAACGCGTGCTGACGATTCCCATTAAACGGACGCACATTGACGTGACGTACCACCTCACCACGGCCGAAGTGGACACCCTCATCGCGGCGCCAGATCCAAAGACGCCCCGTGGTCGGCGCGACCGAGCCTTTCTGCTCTTTCTTGGCACGAACCGGCGCCCGGGCCTCCGAAGCCACCGGCGTCAACGCAAACGACCTTCAGTTGGAGCGGCCGCACCCACAAGTGCTGCTGCGCGGCAAAGGGCGTAGAGACCGCGTCGTCCCCATTGCTAAGGACCCGGCTGCGGGCGCTGACATCCTTGTTGAGCGAGCGCGGGATCGCCCATCACGAGCCGCGACCGATATTCCTCGGCGCCCGCAACGAGCGCCGGGCCTACCAGACCGGCTTTGGCCGACAAGCCCATATCGCCGCACATCTTCCGGCACTCCCTCGCCATGAAGCTTCTCCAGTCCGGCGTGGACCTTTTGACGATCCAAGCCTGGCTCGGGCATGCACGGGTCGCCACGACCCACCGCTATGCCACAGCGGATGTAGAGATGATGCGCAATGGACTCGAGAAGGCGGGCGTCACCGGCGATCACGGCGTGCGTTTCCGACCAAATGACTCCGTTCTGCAACTGCTGAACTCCATCTGAATGTTTATGTGGCGGAGGCAAGCTGGGTTTGGCCGGTCCGAAGGGGTCAGGGCGGCTCCGCCACATAATCTCGCCCGACGCATAAATGCGGATCCCGGCCCAATGTCTCCTGAACCTGCAGAGCGAGACGCTGCATTCCGCGACGCATATCGGTCCGGCCCACCGCCAACCAGATCCGCACCTGGCTCGGGACCGGGATCATGAAACGCCCCGCGCCTTCACCATCGCCGCTGCCAGTGTTGGCGGCGTGGTCAGTGGAATCCGCAGCCGCACCTTGCCGGCGACCTCCAGCTCGATCACCACTGGCGGCGGGAGCGGCTGGGCGCGTTCGTCAAGAACGTCTTCAGTTGCCGGCTGCCCGGTCTCAGGTCGAAACAGCTCGTTGCGCCAGTATCGGCTGCTGGGCGCGACGCTGTTCGCTGTGTCACAGGAAGAAAGGAAGGTCACCTTGGAGCTCAGGTCAGTCGCCCCTCGGGCTTTTTGCCTATGGCGGCAAAGGGCTCAAGCAAGCCCGAGCTTTTTCCTGAGCTCGGCGTTTTCTTTCCGGAGCCGGTCAGCGAGGAGCTTCTTCAGACGGGCGTTCTCTTCTTCAAGCTTCACAAGATCCTTGAGCTCATCGCTCTGTGTTGTCTGCCCAGCAGCCCTTTTCCAGTGATAGTACGTCTGTTCCGATATTCCAGCGTTCTGAACGGCTGCCTTGATACTCTCTCCCCGTCCGATCTGCTTCTCGATCTCGCCGAGCTTCTGGGCACGCTCGTTCTCAGAGTAATTTCTCCGCGCTGCCCGGACTGTAGGCGAAGCGATCGCTTTAGATGAAGACGCCTGAAGAGCCGAGCTGGCGGCTCTGGTTCGTATAGCACCTGCGCGCTGCGCGGTCCGCTTCCGCGTCTTCGGCGCCTTTATATCGGGTGTCTGTTCCTTCACGGGCACCTCGCCTGCTGCCTGGGTTGCCTCAGTTTCCTTAAGGTTGGACATCAGAAACTCCCTGCGATTTCAAACATCTATTCTAGCACGCAGCATCTAGAACTTATGGGCTTTGTCAACTGCGGCCACAAAACCGTGCTCGCCAATGTCGCCGTCCGACGCGTTAACATGATGCCAGTAACTGCGGCAATGCAATCGGTTCGCAATCCGCAACAAAGAGTATCGGCTGGATGTGCACGACGCCCCAGTCTCTGAAACAGCGTAGCCGCCCGGTAAGAGCCGCTTTCAGTCTGCCTTAGAAACAAGGTGGTCGGTCGCCACTCCCGCGCATACTATCCGTCTACTCTTGCTCCTCGCACGGCGCCAGGTCCTCGTCATCGATGCCGGGCAGCGTCGCAGCGGCTAAGCCAGCCACTCGCATTGCTCCCTGACAGGATGGTGCCGATCCTGCTGAGATCGCATGCTGGCGCGACGTTGCTTTGCGGCCACCGTCGCGCCTGCCCGTGAACTGTTCGCGCCTGTGCTCATGCTCGCCTTGACACCCTCGATGGGTCCATCCGGGATGGTCAACCATCCGGAACATAGCGGGCAGGCGGGCATCTTCACCAGCAGTCTCTGTGTCGCTCTCGTGGCGGCAAACAAGATCGAGGCTGGCGGGGTGATGATCAACGGTCTCGAACCATCGATTTTGATCGCGGTGGCCGTTCAGTGTGTTCAAACACGAGGCGCCGTTAGACGGCACCGCAGCATCATAGCGAAGTGCCATGCAGGACGACTCCCTGCAGCATCGTCTCGCGCAGCCAAACACTTGCCGGATCACTGTTGTGAACGGCCGGGCGTTTGACGGCCTGTGACGCGAAAAGGCAACGGAAGATCTAGCATTTATGGGGGGAATGTTTTTCGGAGTGCTTGACCAGAAGGAAGGGCATGACTGCCTATTGCCCGACCCGGCAAGGCCGCACTCATGACCGGCTGGGCTCATCCTGCATGCCGCGCCCGTGAGGTTACTTGTCGGAAGTGCGTCGAGCACAACGACGAGATGTAGTTCACGATCTTTGAAACGCGTGGTCAACTATCCAAAGTGTGGATGCCTTTCATCGAAACAAACGATTTCATCAATGTTGTGGAATCCTGCATGGGCAGAAGCACCTGACGCACACCGATGCCCCACTGCCTCATGGCGTGGCGAGCGTCTTAAGAACTGCCCGAAAGGAGAACTTTCATGCGCTCTACCGGGCAGTGGAGTGCTGGGAAAGGGAGTTGCAACTGACCGGCCATGTCAACTGTCCGACTTCTTCCGAGCCTATGGACAGACTGGGAACCTTCCACGCAAAGCCATTCGAAAGCGGCCGCAGTTGGGCCGGCGCGAGACCGGAAGCCCGCGCAATCGGCTACGACGCGCACGGTGTAGCGGCTCACATCGTCATACTGCACCTACGCCACACACCGGCCGGACCTGATCCGGCTTTATGAGCATTGGGCTTTGTCAGTCGCACAAGCGTGATGGCTTTCGCGACGCGGCGCGCCTCAGGAACTGAGCCGCGGGTCCGGGTCGAAACGCGGGAAAGAAAGACAGGAAACAGAATGGCCGATCAATTCGCAACGGACGTCATTGCCCTGATCAAGAAACGCGCCGAGTCGGAGAGCGGTGAGGGAATGCCTGCGTCATTCGTCGGCGAGATAACAATCGCCACGGAACTGGACGCGCTCGGGTTCGATTCGCTGGGTTTGGCGGACGTCCTCTGGGATGTGGAACAGGCCTACGGCATCAAAATCGATATGAACACGGCCGATGCCTGGTCCAATCTCAAGAATGTCGGCGACGTCGTGGAAGCCGTCCGCGGCTTGCTTGCGAAGGAGGCTTGAATGGACAGGCGCGTCGTCATCACCGGAGTGGGCGGCCTGTGCGGACTGGGCACCGACGCCGCCTCTATGTGGAAAGAGATGCGCGAAGGCCGCTCCGCCATCGGCCCGCTCGCCAATTCCGAGCTTCATGACCTGGAGGGCATGACGGGCGCTGAGATCAAGGCGCTGCCCGAGCACGACATCAACCGGGGGCATCTCATCTCCATGGACCGCTTCAGCTTGCTCGCCGTGCTTGCAGCGCGCGAAGCCATGCGGCAGGCCGGACTTTCCTGCGACGAAGGGAATGCCCATCGCTTCGGCGCGACAGTGGGCGTCGGATTTACCGGTTCATACGCAACAGAACAAACTTACCGCTCACTGCTTTTGGGTAGCGCAATCCGTGCTGAACTCTTCACTGGAGTAAAGGTGATGCCCAGCGCCGCTTCCGTCCATCTTAGCTTGAGCCTCGGCTTGCGCGGGCCGGTGTTCGGGGTGACCTCCGCATGTGCCTCGGCCAACCATGCGATCGCCTCGGCGGTGGATCAGATCAAGCTGGGCCGGGCCGACGTAATGGTTTCCGGGGGCAGCGACGCACCCTTCGCATGGGGCGTGCTGAAAGCATGGGAAGCAATGCGCGTGCTTTCACCCGATACCTGCCGGCCCTTCTCCGCCGATAGGAAGGGCCTGGTGCTGGGCGAGGGTGCTGGCATGGCCGTGCTGGAAAGCTACGAGCATGCAAGGGCGCGCGGTGCCACAATCCTTGCCGAGATCGCCGGCGTCGGCCTTTCCGCCGATGCCTTCCACATCGCCGCGCCATCTGTCGAGGGGCCAGCGTCGGCGATGCGCGCCTGCCTTGCCGATGCCGGGCTGAATGCCGGGGACGTCGACTACCTCAACGCGCACGGCACCGGTACCAAGAGCAATGATCAGACTGAAACGGCGGCGATCAAGCGTGTGTTTGGAAATCACGCTTATTCGATGTCCATCTCTTCCACCAAGTCCACGCACGCGCATTGCCTCGGCGCAGCGAGCGCGCTTGAAATGATCGCCTGCGTGATGGCAATCCAAGAGGACGTCGTGCCGCCGACCGCCAACTATCGCGAGCCAGATCCCGCTTGCGACCTCGACATCACGCCCAATGTGCCGCGCGAGCGCAAGGTGCGCGTCGCCATGAGCAACGCCTTCGCCATGGGCGGCACGAACGCAGTTCTGGCATTCAGGCAGGTGTAGAAGCCATGCAAGACGCCTCATTTGAGGTCACCTGTCGTATCTAGCTGCTTGCCGGACCACTATGTGAAGCGAGCGCTATTTGCTGCCTCTGCGATGCGGGAATTGGCAGCGGACGTCTCACGATCAAACAGGCATCTGCTTGTAGAATTCTTTTAATCGTGAAGCGGCGCGAGTGCGCTATCCGTTGAGGTGAGCAAGGCCGGCGCCCTGGGTGAGCTCTGGTGTCGGGTGGTGGAAAGTACAGGGGGAGCTGTGTGGCCACCTCTTTCTCGGCCTCGACGATGTGCGAAGGAGCCTGTGCGGCGAACGGGCCGACGCCCCAGGCTCAGAACCTGGGCGAACCTAACTCCCGCCAAAGGACAGCCCAGAGCTGGATACACGAAAAAGATACTGAACCCGCGAATCAGATTCTGATCAATCGTCGTGTCTGAGCTCCGCTCGGCTCTTACGGAGATAATCGCGCGGCCCGGCAACGGCCGCGCGTGCCGCGGGCGTGAGCTTTGCGCTTCGTCAGAAGTGCCTCGAGCGTGACGACGATAATTGACCAGCCATATGGAACGCATTCGCCCAGTTATCCAAAGCGTGGATACCTTTCATCTAAACAAAGGATTTTACCGTTTTTGCTGCAGGTCCCATAGAAGCGCTTCAAGTTGGAAAGATAGGTAGTTCCGATGGTTGCGTTGGATCCGAGGAGCATCATCTGGTGTGCGGGGCGTACAAAGTCAGTCGCATCTGCATTGCGGCTTGGTCTTTCGGCGGTCTCCACAAGTTACGCCCCGTTGGCGCGACGCCAATTATTTAACCAATGCTTGGACATTTATCTCAACCAGACAGCTACAAGGTGAGGTCTTCCATGCGCCCGAATGTCGAGTGGAAGTTGTGCTGGGAAAATGAGTTGCAACTGGCCGACCATGTCGAACTCTCCGACTTTTTTCGAAAGACCTATGGACGGACTGGCGCCTTCAACGCGGAGCCATTCGAAGGCGGCCGCAGTTGGGCCGGCGCGAGGCCGGAATTCCGCGCAATCGGCTACGACGCGCATGGGGTAGCGGCTCACATCGGCATGCTGCGGCGCTTCATCAAAGTTGGCGAGGTCGACTTGATCGTCGCTGAATTGGGCCTGTACGCGGTTCGTCCGGATCTTGAAGGGCTCGGAATCGGTTTTTCGATGCGCGTGGCGTACCCAGTGCTCCATCAGTTGGGTGTTCCATTCGCTTTCGGCACGGTTCGGCACGCGCTGCGAAACCATGTCGAAAGATTCTGCAGAGCCGGCCTCGCGAACATTGTGTCGGGCGTTCGCGTACGGTCGACCCGTCCAGACGTGCATCCCGACCTGCCGCCCACGCGCCTGGAAGACGTACTCGTGTTGGTTTCGCCGATCGGACGCTCGATGGACGAGTGGCCGTCCGGTACCCTGATCGACCGGAACGGTCCGGAACTATGAAGCCTCTGGACTACATATGCGAAGGGCAGAGTGACAATGCCGATGGCATTGCAGAGCGCAGCGTCTATCTGACGTTTGACGACGGTCCCAATTCATTTTTCACACCGCAGATACTCAATGTGCTGGCGCAACATCAGGTGCCGGCGACCTTCTTCGTTGTTGGGGCCTACGCGGCCGACGAGCCGGAACTCGTTCGCCGAATTATTACAGACGGGCACGGTATAGCCAACCACACGATGACTCATCCGGACCTGGCTAAATGCGGGCCCGTCGAAGTCGACCGCCAGATAGTTGAGGCAAACAGAGTCATAGGGATGGCTTGCCCGCAGGCCATGGTTCGGTACTTTCGTGCACCGTATGGCATCTGGACCGAAGAAGTAATCGCTGCATCAGCGGGTGCGGCATTGGCGCCCGTCCATTGGTCCATTGATCCACGCGACTGGTCTCGCCCCGGCGTTGACGCCATCGTCGACAGAGTGCTCGCCGATATCCGGCCGGGCGCAATCGTGCTGTTGCACGACGGGTGCGCTCCCGACGAATTGCAACCAGGCAATCAAGCCAGTCTGCGCGACCAGACGGTGACAGCGTTGTCACGCCTAATTCCAGAATTGCACGGCCGCGGATTTGTAATCCGATCACTTCCTCAACATCCCTGAACAAACAGAGATCCTATGGACCTTCTCACCACAGCCAGTACTGTTGCCGTTTCGTCTTATGCGGTGCTCTCGACTGTTTACAGAGGCATGCAAGCGGTCTACTCCCAACCGGAAAATGTTACGCCGCCGTCGGAAAGCTTGTTCGGATCCGACCGTTGGCCGAGCGTGGATGTCATCATCCCCTGCTACAATGAGGACCCGCGCACACTCGCGGCGTGTTTAGCTTCCATCGCAATTCAAGATTACGCCGGAACATTTCAGGTCTATCTGGTTGACGACGGTTCTGGAAATCGTAATGCCGTCATCCCGGTACATCACGCCTACGAGGGCGACCCGAGATTCAATTTCATTCTGCTCCGCGAGAATGTTGGCAAACGCAAGGCGCAGATCGCCGCCATCCGCCGCTCATCTGGAGATTTCGTGCTCAGCGTCGACTCTGACACGACACTTGCGTCCGACGTGATCACGAAGCTTGCAGTAAAAATGCGGGATCCCATGGTCGGAGCGGCCATGGGCCAGCTGACGGCATACAACCGCAGCGACACTTGGTTGACCCGATTGATCGATATGGAATACTGGCTGGCTTGCAATGAGGAGCGCGCGGCGCAAGGTCGCTTTGGTGCGGTCATGTGCTGCTGCGGCCCATGTGCAATGTACCGCCGGTCTTGTCTCCTTTCTCTGCTGGATCAATACGAGACGCAGCTGTTCAGGGGGAAACCAAGCGACTTCGGTGAAGACCGTCATCTTACGATCCTCATGCTGAAAGCAGGCTTTCGAACCGAGTACGTTCCAGATGCCGTCGCGGCGACAGTCGTTCCGGACAAGATGGGACCTTATTTGCGCCAACAACTCCGCTGGGCACGGAGCACTTTCCGGGACACGATGCTTGCGCGAGGTCTACTGCGTGGCCTGGATCGCTATCTAACTTTGGATGTGATGGGAGAGAATCTCGGCCCATTGTTGCTCGGCATCGCGGTAGTAACGGCGCTCGGTGAGCTACTATTTTCACATACAGTAAATTGGTGGACGGTGCTGGCTATTGTCACCATGACCATAATCAGATCTACGGTGTTATCTTTCCGCACTCGGCAGCTTCGATTCATCGGCTATTCAATGCACGCGTTAATCAGGATATTCCTGTTGATCCCCTTGAAGGCTTACGCCCTGTGTACATTGAGCAATAGCGATTGGCTGTCGCGTAAAAGTGTTCCCCTGCCCAACAGAAGCACAAAGGAAATCACAAGCGCGATGCCGCTTGCCGGAGCAAATGCTGCGGGCAATTCTGGAATTGCGGAGTCACTTCATACTGCAGATCTTTCGCTCACAGCTGGTGAAGTCTGACGGCCTTGCAGCGCCGGGTGACCGAGTAAGTTGTGTCAGTCGACACGTGGTGAAGCTTGTCGAGTTACCTATGGTCAGAACGGGAACTATCTGGAAGCGACACGTGGCATCTTGACGTTAATTCTTTGGCGGAAGCGATACACGCGTCGCTCCGGCCGCGACTTTCCAAAGGTGCCATCTCAAGGCGGTGGCCTGCTCTGAACCAGATTCGTAAGTAAGCTGCCGGTGGCCAATCGGACTCATTCCGCTTGAGATAGACGCATGTCCAATGTAGCAATCGACCTTACCGGCGTAACCAAATTATTCGGAAACAAGCTCGTTGTGGACGGGCTGTCCTTCACCGTTGCATCGGGAGAGTGCTTCGGTCTGCTGGGGCCGAACGGCGCAGGCAAGAGCACGATTGCGCGTATGCTCCTCGGTATGACCCGGCCTGACGCGGGTGATATAACAGTCCTCGGTCTACCAGTGCCGGCACGCAGCCGCTTGGCCCGCAAGGGCATAGGCGTGGTCCCGCAGTTCGACAATCTCGACCTGGAATTTACGGTACGTGAGAACCTGTTGGTGTTCGGGCGCTACTTCGGCATGAGAACAAGAGAGATCAACGCCGTCATCCCACGGCTCCTCGAGTTCGCTCGCCTTGAGAGCAAGGCGGATTCACGTGTCGGCCTGCTATCCGGCGGGATGAAGCGGCGCCTGACGCTGGCACGTGCTCTGATCAACGACCCCCAGTTGCTTGTGATGGATGAGCCCACGACCGGCCTCGACCCGCATGCCCGCCATCTGATCTGGGAGCGACTTCGTTTCCTGCTGGCGAGCGGAAAAACGATCATTTTGACCACCCATTTCATGGAAGAGGCTGAGCGGCTTTGTGATCGGCTGTGTGTTCTCGAACGGGGACGCAAGATCGCCGAGGGCAGTCCTCATGCGCTGATCGACGAGTACATTGGGTGCAACGTGATCGAGATCTTCGGCGGCAATCCACAGGAGCTGATTTCGCTGATCAGGCCGTACGTTCAGCGTATCGAGGTAAGCGGCGAGACGCTCTTTTGCTATGCGCCTGATCCGGAGGATGTGCGCATCCAGCTTCGCGGTCGAGCGGGTCTGCGTATTCTGGAGCGTCCACCCAGTCTGGAGGACGTTTTCTTGCGGCTAACCGGACGTGAGATGGAGAAGTGAGCAATGGGTGAACGTCTTGCGGCCGCTCTACCCGCCAACGCCTGGAACTGGATCGCGGTGTGGCGCCGCAATCATTTGGCATGGAAGAAGGTGGCATTTGCTTCAATGCTCGGCACCCTTGCTGATCCGATGATTTACCTTTTCGGGCTCGGCACTGGCCTTGGACTGTTGGTAGGCCGCATCGAAGGTGCATCCTACATCGCTTTTCTGGCAGCCGGCATGGTTGCGACAAGCGCGATGACAGCATCGACCTTCGAAACAATTTACGCGGTTTTCGGTCGAATGCGCGATCAGGGCACTTGGGAAGCAATCTTGCACACACAACTTACCCTCGGCGACATCGTTCTCGGTGAATTGACCTGGGCAGCCACAAAGGCCTTTCTGGCCGGTACGACAATTGCGATTGTTGCCGCCGCGCTAGGTTATGCCGCGTGGACGTCGGTTCTCTACGTGCTGCCGGTCATCGCTCTCACCGGGTTCGCCTTTGCGAGCCTGGCCATGCTCGTCATCGCGCTCGCGCCCAGTTATCACTATTTTATTTTCTATCAGACGCTTGTCATCACACCTATGCTGTTCCTTTCGGGCGCGGTTTTTCCAGTCGGCCAATTGCCAGGAGTGTTTCAGCAGATTGCGGCCTTCTCGCCGCTGGCGAATTCTATCGATCTAATCCGTCCGGTGATGCTCGGCCGCCTGGGCGACAATGTAGGGCTGCATATAGGCGCACTTTGCATGTTCGCTGTATTGCCTTTTTTTCTGTCGGCTGGACTGTTTCATCGACGACTAATGCGTTGACGCTTACCTACGCCCATCAACGAGAAGGAGGTCCGCAATGCCGGATTGCAAACTGCCCACAGCGGCCCGGAGGCATGCGTGTGCCAGGAATCGCGAGTGGTACAACAACGCCGAAGCCGGGCGCCACCAGCCGCTGCAGGCACGCGCCCATCTTCGCGACCACACCTCGGAGTACAGGCTGGGTGGTGAGGCGCGGACCCACCCGGAGCGTTCAAGCGATAGCAGCCAAGCTTCTTGTGCGCGTCCCCAGACCGTCGCGGCCATTATTTAGTTGGATAAACATGCAATGACCCACAACGAACCAACTCCTGAGCCTTTTGTGATCCTTGCTATGCCAAGGACCGGAACACACTATTTAGAAGAATTGCTAAACGAGCATCCGACCGTTTTGAGTAACGGTGAGTTGCTAAACGAATATGATCCCAATTGGCCCAGCACGGATCGCCTGCTAGGCACGGATCGCGAGCTTCTTGAGCTTGCCTATGTGCGCTGCCCTATGCGCGACTACAAGAATGTGACGCATCTTGGCTGCAAGATCAATGAACCTCAGTTTCGCGAGCGTCCAGCATTCTTTGCGGAATTAGTTCGTTGGCCAGCACTCAAGGTCATCCTCGTTGTTCGCCGAAACGTATTGGAATCGCTCCGATCCTTTGTGCAGGCCAGGGAAAGCGGTCAGTGGCTGAAGTTCAGCTCGGACAACGATACCGCTCGGCCACCGAGCGTCAGGTTGTCAATCGCTGACTGTGAGGCTTATTTCAAAGCCGCCGACGATTTTCACGCTCGCGTTATGGACTCCTTCACGTCGACCAACCTGCTTGTAATGGAATACGAGAGCCTTCTTCATGAACCTGCCCAATGCTTGGGAGCGGTTTGGGATTTCCTGGGCGTTCCAGCGCTTGAGCCATCAGATAACGCCATCCTGCAGCGCCAGGAAACGCGACCGCTGGATCAAACGGTGGAGAACTTTGACGAGTTGCGGATTCACTTCGCACGCGGACCTTATTCAAGATTTTTTGACCTCGGAGATTCGATGCGCTCCTACGCTTAATCGCTTGTCCCGCGTGCTCTGATGGGCGTGTAGGATATCCTGCAGTTTGCGCGCAATCCGTCGCAAAACTGACCAACCAAAGTCACCAAGACGACAGATATCGGCCGGCATTCGATCTGCGGCGAACATCAAAGGCACGGCCGCAAGGCGACCTGGTCAATTCCCTCTCTGGCGAAGCACTTCTTCACGCGATCTTTGGCGAGCCTTGAGTGCAAATTCCGGCAAAGGTGGAGGGTTCCAGTGCGCAACCCGCACCAATCTCGCTGGACGGGACAGGCCTCCAGTTGGCACGGCGCTTGCTCCGAGATGACAGCAGCGCTCGACCGGAGCGCAGCATGGGAGAAGGAGGAGCCCCCACCCCGATCCGGTCAGGGAGAGAGAAACGGTGTTGGTTCCAAAAGTCCCCCGCGCGATCGCAGCGCCCCGCAAGCGCCATTTTGCCCGGACCTACGTGCAGGTGCTTGCCGCCATAGTCCTGGGAGCCGCAATTGGCTACCTCTATCCGGAAACCGGCCAGAGCCTGAAGCCGCTCGGCGATGCCTTCATCAAAGTCGTCAAGATGATTATCGCACCTGTCATCTTCCTGACAATTGCGACCGGCATTGCCGGCATGAGCGATCTGCAGAAGGTCGGCCGAGTTGCCGCCAAGGCGATGGTTTATTTCCTCACCTTCTCGACCCTTGCACTCGTTGTCGGACTGATTGTCGCGAATATCGTTCAGCCTGGCGCCGGCCTCAACATCGATCCGGCCTCGCTCGATGTCCAAGCCGTTAAGGGCTATGTGGCCACGGCTCACGAGCAGTCCGTGATCAGCTTCCTGATGAACATCATCCCGTCAACGATTGCCAGTGCCTTCGCGGAAGGCGACATCCTGCAAGTCTTGTTCTTCTCGGTCCTGTTCGGCATTGCTTTGGCGATGACCGGAGAGACGAGCAGGCCGGTCGTTACCTTTCTCCAGGCGCTTACCGCCCCCATTTTTAAGCTCGTCGGCATTCTGATGAAGGCTGCACCCATCGGCGCCTTCGGCGCAATGGCCTTTACGATCGGCAAATACGGAATCGGTTCGGTGGCCAACCTCGCGATACTGGTCGCGACGTTCTATCTTACCGCCTTCCTCTTCGTGTTCGGGGTTCTCGGCGCGGTCTGCCGCTACAACGGCTTCTCCATCTTTTCTCTCGTCCGCTACATCAAGGACGAACTGCTGCTTGTCCTGGCAACGTCCTCCTCGGAGGCCGCGCTGCCCTCGCTCATGGAGAAGATGGAGAAGGCCGGCGCCGCGCGTTCGGTCGTAAGTCTCGTCATCCCTACTGGATACTCATTCAATCTGGACGGTACCAATATCTACATGACGATCGCCGCCCTCTTCATCGCGCAGGCGACGAACACAGATTTGTCAATTGCCGATCAGATCCTCCTGCTGCTAATTGCGATGCTTTCCTCGAAGGGTGCGGCAGGCGTCACCGGCGCCGGCTTCATCACATTGGCCGCTACTCTCTCTGTCGTGCCGAGTGTTCCCGTTGCCGGAATGGCTCTAATTCTTGGCGTGGACCGCTTCATGTCGGAATGCCGCGCGCTGACGAATTTAGTCGGTAATGCGGTGGCATCGCTCGTTGTCGCTCGCTGGGAAGGCGAATTGGACCAGTCACGGATGGAAGCCGCTTTCCGCGATTAGGGTTACATCAAACTGGCTCCCCGCAAGCAAGATCGCAACAGCGCGACGTGTAAGTAGCGGCCTTGACACAACAGTCGAATTGCCAGCCTCCAAAGAGCGCTGGAAATAGAGTACTAACGCAGTGAGTAATACAACACCATGAAGCCCCTAAGCAAACGAACGGTTCACGGAAACTCATCTGGGTGCGCATGGAGCGCTGTTCGTCGAATGCGCTATCCGCGGGGTGGGGGAACTATTTCAGCTTGCCGCCCCAAGCCGTCGCGGGAGCGCACCGGATGATGGAGGACCGGCCGATCAGAATCGCTAGGGGAAAGCGCGTCACAATAGCCGATCTCGCCCGCGAAGCCGGAGTCAGCGTAGCAACAGTCGATCGGGTTCTGAACGTCCGCCTTCCGGTGCGAGAGGAGACCGCCCAGCGGGTCCATGCGGCCGCGCACGCGATCGGCTATCATGCTGCCGGTCTCATCAAACAGCGCTTGCAGCAGCACCTGCCGCACTACAAGCTGGGCTTCATCTTGAGAAAACCTACCCACGATTTCTACCAAGATTTCGCTCGCAAGATCGAAGAGTCGGTCAGTATGGCTAAATCCTTCCACGGCCTTCCGATCATCGAGTTCGCGCAGTCACATTTGCCGCGTGACCTGCTCCCGCTTCTTAAGGACCTTGGGAGCCGCTGCCAGGCGATCGCCATGGTGGCGGCCGATCACCCGAAAATCACAGCATCAGTCGAGGAGCTCAAGGCGAAAGGTATCCCGGTATTTTCGCTGCTATCCGACTTCGCCGATGGCGTGCGCGAGGGCTACATCGGCCTCAACAACAGCAAGGTCGGACGGACTGCCGCTTGGGTGTTTTCCAAGGCCGCAAAACGGCCCGGCAAGGTGGCGGTGTTTGTCGGAAGCCATCGCTTCCAGGCGCATGCGACGCGGGAAACGGCCTTTCGTGCGTATTTTCGTGAGAACGCGCCAAAATTCGAGGTGCTTGATGCGCTCGTGAACCTTGATGAACGGCAGCTCACTTACGAAAAATTGCTGGATCTTATGCAGCGGGAACCAGAGCTCGTCGGCTTCTATATGGCCGGCGGAGGGATAGAGGGGGCAATTTCCGCGCTCCGAGAAGAGGGGAGCGGTCAGGATCTCGTCGCGATCGTGAGTGAAATGACGCCGCAGTCACGTGGGGCGCTTGCGGATGACATCTTGACGATGGCGGTCGGCACGCCAATGCGCCGACTTTGCCAGGAGCTGATAATGGCAATGGAGCGGGCCATCAAAGCCGGCGTCGCGGAGAGCCCGGGGCAGACATTTCTGCCGTTCGACATTTATCTTCCGGAAAATATTTGAGCTTGATGGATTTCTATCATGAGCGCCCATTTTCCTTTCACCGATGAAAGGAAAGCTCGATTGACTCGGCCGTCTCTGTCCGATCTGTGAACCGGCGTGGTTCCGTCTTGAAAGAAGCCGGATGCCGAAATGGCAGCCGCGCTTCATGGAAGGAAAGTCAAGCAATGCGCCAGGTATCGCCCCGCTTTGCACTCGATCACATGGCGGCGCCCCGCCTTGACGTCAGTGCGCTTTTCGCGCTTGCCCGTGACCAAGGCCTGACCGACGTCCAAATCCGTTACCCTCATTTCAGCAATCCTGTCGCACGCGGCATTCCGGCTGCGGACGTCCGGTTTGCCGCTACCGAAGCGGGCGTCACGATCATCTCTGTCAACGCCTTGCAGCGGTTCAACGACTGGACTCCAACGCGTCAGGCCGAGGCAAGCAACCTCGCCGATTATGCGACGGCGTGCGGGGCGGAGACGCTCGTGTTGGTGCCGGCCAACCGCAGCTCGTGGCCCACCAATAGCGAGCGCCAGGACAATCTTCGTTTCGCTCTAAACGAGATCAAGCCAATCCTCCAGTCGCGGGGTCTGATCGGTCTCATCGAGCCGCTGGGTTTCCGAACCTGCTCGCTTCGATCAAAGAAGGAAGCGGCCGAGGCCGTTGCCGCGGTTGATGGCCAGTCCGTCTTTCGCCTCGTGCACGACACGTTCCACCACACCCTGGCCGGGGAGAC
This sequence comes from Mesorhizobium wenxiniae, assembly GCF_002284535.1. Taxonomy (GTDB): domain Bacteria; phylum Pseudomonadota; class Alphaproteobacteria; order Rhizobiales; family Rhizobiaceae; genus Mesorhizobium; species Mesorhizobium wenxiniae. The sequence continues at coordinate 222,356 of NZ_NPKH01000001.1, forward strand.
ATGCCTGTTCTGCGAGCTTACCGGCCTGGTGCACATTTCAAGCGTAAACGACCCGACCTTCTGGATTTACCCCGATCGCTTTCTTGCAGGTTCCGACAATGGCAGCCAGATTCAGGCGCTGCTGGATGGCGGCTACGCGGGACCTTTCTCGTTCGAGCTGGTCGAGGAAGTCCATTCTCTGGACGATCTCGCAGGCGCACTTGCCGCCAGCATCGACTTTATCCGGCGAGGGCTATTGTCGTCAGAGTAGATGGTGACAGGAGTAGTGACTATAGGTGCGCCTGAATTTTCCGTGGGTTCACAGCGGGACAGCCATCCGAGATGCCTCTTGCATCATTATCTCCCGCATCCAGATGCTTGCCGGATCGCTATTGTGGAGGGCCGGCCATTGGAGGGTCTCGGTGAATGTGGGAAATGGCAGCGGAAGTTCGATAACCCGCAGGGGGAACGTTTTTTCGAAATGCCTGACCAGCCGCAAGGGCATGGTCGCTATACGAGCTGTGCCGGACACCATAGGTGGAATCATGCTGAAGCCCTGCACGGCGACCTCGACACGTCTCTTAAGGCCATGCTCAAGCAAAAACCATTCCTCGATAGACGGCTTCATCGTACGCCCGAACCTGACCGCGACGTGCCTCATCGACATGTATCTCTCGAATGTAAGCTGCTGTGGCAGCTGCTTGTTTGTGGGACAGCCTACGCACACGAGCTTCTCGTCAAACAGCGGAACGCTTGAATGCACACTCGACGTGAACATATCCGGTAGAATTAGAAAATCGACGTCACCGCGCCGGAGAAGCTCATCGGGGCTATCGTCGACAGGCAGCAGTTCGAAGCTGACGGCGGGGGCTTCCCGTGCAATACGCTCCACAAGCTTTTCGAAAAATACGAGCGTGACGAAATCGGAAAGAATGATCCTGAAGAGGCGATCGGCTCGAGCTGGGTCAAACGGATCCGAAGAAATAATCGAGCACTGGATGTGCTGGAGAGCGTCGCGAACTGCGGGGGCAAATGCTGCCGCACGCGGGGTTAGAAATCGTTCGCGACCTCTTATCGTAAACAGTTCATCGCGGAAATAATCGCGCAGTCGGGCGACGGCCGCACTCATGGCGGGCTGACTCAGGTTGATCCTGCGTGCCGCCGCCGAGAGATTACGCTCCGTCAGGAGTGCGTCGAGCACAACGAGGAGATTTAGATCAAGTCCTTTGAAACGCATGTCATCAGCCATCCATGGGATGGATGCCTTTAACCGAAACAAACGACTTTAACAATTTAGCATTCTTGCAATCTTTTGTCGCAAAAAGTTTATGATGGATGACGTTAAGGTCCGACATATGAGCCGCGTGATCTGCCGAAGCGAGCAATCGTACGTACTGTGCAGGTCAGAGATTAGCGGTTTGAAATGCCGGGCCGATGGCGCCGGGCTATCAACCAGCGTCTTCGGCGGCCCCGACCTAGCTAGGCGTGGAACCTAATAGGGTGCACCCTTCCAGTCCGAGGCGACTGATGGGCGGTTTGATCCTAAGCTGCCGTGAGGCCTGTGTTGTATCGGCGAGGCCAATGCAGCAGTTCGGCAGCGTCTTTGAGAGCTGTTGTAGGCTCGGCCTAAGCCCATTGGCGCAAGCCTGTCTGAACGAAGCGCTTGGCCTTGCTGTTATCCGGTGGTGATCTGTGGTGCCTTTTCGTCCTGCTGTTCTTGTTTTGGAACGCCCTTATGGTGAGCCCATCCGGGACGTGGGGCACCGGGAGCACGAAGGTGCAGGCAGGCCGTCAATAGACCGTGGGCTGAGAGCCCGAGCTCGTTACATGGCCGCCCCTCGCGACTTTCCCGGAGGCGCTGCGAGCGCGGATCAGTAGATGTCGTGTTACCCGCCAGCTCCCGTCTTTGACCGAGCCAAGAAGGAGGAACGGGCATGCGCATCATCGGACTGGATATTCACCGCGCCTTCGCCGAAGCAGTGGCATGGGAGGATGGCAGGCTCAGGCGACTCGGCCGCGTCGACATGCCGCGCGATCTGCTGGCGGCGTTCGCCGCGAAGCTGTCGCCGAACGATGTCGGGGTGATCGAGGCCACCGGCAACGCGACGTCCGCTGCAGCTGTGGTTGCGCCGCATGTGAAGAAGGTGGGGATCGGCAACCCGAAACAGGTGCGTATCATTGCCTATGCCAAGATCAAAACGACGATCGACGCCGACGTTCTTGCGCAGCTCTATGCCAGCGGCTTCTTGCCAGAAGTCTGGATTGCGGACGAGCCGACGCAGGCTCTGCGTCGACAGGTGACACGGCGCAATCAGATTGTCCGACAGAGATCTCGATGAAGACCGTCATCCAGTCGATCCTTCATAGCCACCTGATCCCGTCCTGCCCGCATGCCGACCTGTGCGGCGCCAAGGGTCGGACCTGGTTAATCGAGCAGGTCGTACCGCAGGACGAGCGCCTCGCGATCGATCGGCATCTGCGCGAGTTCGACCGATTGGGCGAAGACCTCCAGGTCATCGAACGCGATCTTGCCCGCTCGGCTCTCGAGGATGAAGGCGTGAAGCGGCTGATGACCATTCCCGGCGTCGACATCACCGTCGCGCTGGCGATGAAGGCGGCGATCGGCGACGTGTCGCGCTCGACGATCCGCAGAAGCTCGTGACCTATCTCGGGTTGAACCCAAGCGTCCGACAGTCCGGCCAGGTCCGGCCTACCATGGGCGGATCACCAAGCAGGGCCGTGGTCATGCGCGCGGCATGCTCGTCGAGGCGGCCTGGGCGGCCGCTCGTGCTCCCGGACCGTTGCGAGCCTTCTCCCTGCGGCGTGCGAGCCCGGCGCGGACAGCATGTCGCGGCCGTGGCAACCGCACGCAAACTCTCTGTCGTGATCTGGCATCTGTTGATGAAGGGCGAGAGTTACGCGTGGGCTCGACCCTCCCTGCATGCCAAGAAGCTTGCGCGATGTGGAACTCAAGGCCGGGAGCAAGGCTGTGCGCGGCCAAAAGGGAGCCGCGCACGCCTACAACATAAAGAGCTACCGGGAAGAAGAGCGCCGCTGGGTGGAGCAGGCCGAGGGCGCCTATGCACGCCTCGCCGCCGGTTGGAACCCACGAGGTCCGAAGAGGGTAGGCACGGATGCCGCAAACGAGGCGCGACGATAGAAGCTGCGCGGCAGGGCTCTCATCTCGGACCCTGCTCTTCGCCACGCGGTCGTCCGTGCGCGACAGGAGAATAGCGCAGATTTATCAAAAAGGCTCTTGTCGATCACATCAGTGGTCTTGGGCGCTGTACGGCCGGGTGAAGACTTTGCAGGTGGCCCGGAAAGCGTTTGACCTGTAGCGAAGCAATTGTCGTCATTACGCGCTCGACCCGGGCGCCCAGCTTGGCATAAGAGCTACGTGGCCTCAGGAAGCGTCGTCAATGCAGACCATGGACGAATTCCCAGCCGATGCCGAGATGCAGGTCGACCGTGCCTGTCGCCGTCCGGTGATGCGATGCCCCCGAGCGCATGAGTTCGCCCCGGATGCTCCCGGTCACGACGCACGGGTTCGGGTTCCAAGGCGCTCAGTTTGTTCGCGCCCAATCGGTGTAGGACGCGGCAGAAATACGAGCGTGACGAAATCGGAAAGAATGATCCTGAAGCGGCGATTCGGTAGACCCGGGTCAAACTATCCGACGAAATAAACGAGCACTGGATGGGCAGGAGAGCGTCGCGAACTGGAGGGCAAGAGCTCCCGGACGCAGCGTTAAGTTTGAATACCTCCGCGGACATGGTCGCGAGCTCATCGCGCAAATAATCGAGCAGCCGAGCGCCGGCCGCACTCATGACCGGCTGGGCTCGGTTAATCTTGCATGCCGCGCCCATGAGGTTGCGCTCTGTCGGGAGTGCGTCGAGCACAACGAGGAGATGTAGTTCACGACCTTTGAAACGCGTGGTCAACTATCCAAAGTGTGGATGCCTTTCATCGAAACAAACGATTTCATCAATGTTGTGGAATCCTGCATGGGCAGAAGCACCTGACGGACACCGATGCCCCACTGCCTCATGGCGTGGCGAGCGTCTTAAGAAACCGCCCGAAAGGAGATTTTTCATGCGCTCTACCGGGCAGTGGAGTGTTGGGAAAGGGAGTTGCAACTGACCGGCCATGTCAAACTGTCCGACTTCTTCCGAGCCTATGGACAGACTGGGAGACGCGCACGGTGTAGCGGCTCACATCGTCATACTGCACCTACGCCACACACCGGCCGGACCTGATCCGGCTTTATGAGCATTGGGCTTTGTCAGTCGCACAAGCGTGGTGGCTATTTTCGCGAGGCGGCGCGCCTCAGGAACTGAGCCGCGTCCAGGTCGAAACGCGGGAAAGAAAGACAGGAAACAGAATGGCCGATCAATTCGCAACGGACGTCATTGCCCTGATCAAGAAACGCGCCGAGTCGGAGAGCGGTGAGGGAATGCCTGCGTCATTCGTCGGCGAGATAACAATCGCCACGGAACTGGACGCGCTCGGGTTCGATTCGCTGGGTTTGGCGGACGTCCTCTGGGATGTGGAACAGGCCTACGGCATCAAGATCGATATGAACACGGCCGATGCCTGGTCCAATCTCAAGAATGTCGGCGACGTCGTCGACGCCGTCCGCGGCTTGCTTGCGAAGGAGGCTTGAATGGACAGGCGCGTCGTCATCACCGGAGTGGGCGGCCTGTGCGGACTGGGCACTGACGCCGCCTCTATGTGGAAAGAGATCCGCGAAGGCCGCTCCGCCATCGGCCCGCTCGCCAATTCCGAGCTTCATGACCTGGAGGGCATGACCGGCGCTGAGATCAAGGCGCTACCCGAGCACGACATCGATCGCAAGCAGCTCGTCTCCATGGCCCGCTTCAGCTTGCTCGCCGTGCTTGCAGCGCGCGAAGCCATGCGGCAGGCCGGACTTTCCTGCGACGAAGGGAATGCCCATCGCTTCGGCGCTACAGTGGGCGTCGGCGGCTTGGGCTGGGATGTAATGGAGGAAACTTACCGGGCCCTCCTTTTGGACGGCGCGAGGCGAGTTGGCATCCTCGCTGTACCCAAAACGATGCCAAGCGCCGCCGCCGGCCAGGTGAGCTTGCGCCTCGGCTTGCGCGGGCCGGTGTTCGGGGTGACCTCCGCATGTGCCTCGGCCAACCATGCGATCGCCTCGGCGGTGGATCAGATCAAGCTGGGCCGGGCCGACGTAATGGTTTCCGGAGGCAGCGACGCACCCTTCGCATGGGGCGTGCTGAAAGCATGGGAAGCAATGCGCGTGCTTTCACCCGATACCTGCCGGCCCTTCTCCGCCGATAGGAAGGGCCTGGTGCTGGGCGAGGGTGCTGGCATGGCCGTGCTGGAAAGCTACGAGCATGCCAGGGCGCGTGGTGCCACAATCCTTGCCGAGATCGCCGGCGTCGGCCTTTCCGCCGATGCCTTCCACATCGCCGCGCCATCTGTCGAGGGGCCNCAGGGCGCGTGGTGCCACAATCCTTGCCGAGATCGCCGGCGTCGGCCTTTCCGCCGATGCCTTCCACATCGCCGCGCCATCTGTCGAGGGGCCAGCGTCAGCGATGCGCGCCTGCCTTGCCGATGCCGGGCTGAATGCCGAGGACGTCGACTACCTCAACGCGCACGGCACCGGTACCAAGAGCAATGATCAGACTGAAACGGCGGCGATCAAGCGTGTGTTTGGAAACCACGCTTATTCGATGTCCATCTCTTCCACCAAGTCCACGCACGCGCATTGCCTCGGCGCAGCGAGCGCGCTTGAAATGATCGCCTGCGTGATGGCAATCCAAGAGGACGTCGTGCCGCCGACCGCCAACTATCGCGAGCCAGACCCCGCTTGCGATCTCGACGTCACGCCCAATGTGCCGCGCGAGCGCAAGGTGCGCGTCGCCATGAGCAACGCCTTCGCCATGGGCGGCACGAACGCAGTTCTGGCATTCAGGCAGGTGTAGAAGCCATGCAAGACGCCTCATTTGAGGTCACCATCTAGCTGCTTGAGGGGCGGGGCATTGTGATACAGGGGGAGCTGTGTGGCCCCTCTTTCTCGGCCTCGACGATGTGGAAGGAGCCTGTGCCGCGAAACGGGCCGACGCCCCCCAGGCCCAGAACTTGGGCGAAACCAACTCCCACCAAAGGACAGCCGGTTTAGTAGCCGAACAATGAAGCCTCGCTCGACGAGCCGCCGCCTCTACTGTCAGCGGCATCACGCGGTTGAAGCGAACAGCGCAGCGGCTACTGTTCAGCACAACTCGGATGGCAATTGGGACAAGTGCGCACATGTCGTCACGTACGCTGAACGCCGCAGGTACAGCCAAATTGGGGGCGGGGCGTTTCTGCCGTTTTGATAGAATTCTATCAAACTGACAATTTTCCTTGCACAAATGCAAGGAGAGCTCGATTGACCCCTCCCTCTCTTGCGTCAACGATGGGTTTGCAGGCTGCGGTGCGGCAGAAGCCGGACAGAACGGCGACCGGTCGAGTAAAGGCCTGCGCAAACGGCATATTGCGAGCGCCCGCGCGGAGGAGAAGACGCTCGTCCTGGTGAAAGGCAACGATGCTCAGGCGCCATTGCCATTTGCCGAGGGCGTCCGCGCGCCGGAAATTTCGAAGCAACAAAGGTGAGATCGAGAATGATGATGACGAAATACAACACAGCTCACCGTCCAGTGCAGTTCTACCGGCGGGTGGCGGAGTGGGATGGGCTGCCAAATGGAACGTAAAAAGATCAGCAAGGAGATGCTTGGCGATAGTCAGGCGCTGCGCAAGCTGCGTGAGCACCTTGTCAAGGTGGCCAAGGCGAAGACTACGGTCCTGTTGCGAGGTGAATCCGGAACCGGCAAGGAGCTGGTTGCCAAAGCCATTCACGAGCTCTCGCCTCGCGCCAAGCAGCCCTTCATCAAGGTCAATTGCGCGGCGCTCACCGAGACGCTTCTGGAATCTGACTTGTTCGGTCATGAGAAGGGTGCCTTCACCGACGCGAGCAGTTTGCGCAAGGGGCGCTTTGAGGCTGCCGACAAAGGCACATTGTTTCTGGACGAGATTGGCGAAATATCAGGTTCGTTCCAGGCTAAGCTGCTGCGTGTCCTGCAGGAGCAGGAGTTTGAGCGCGTCGGCAGCAACCACACCATTAAAGTTGATGTTCGCGTGATTGCCGCAACGAACAGGGACTTGGAAACGGCAGTTCAACGCAAGGAGTTCCGGCAAGACCTCTATTATCGCATCAACGTCGTCACTTTGCGCGTGCCGGCATTGCGCGAAAGGCGAGGTGATATTCCGCTCTTGGCCGCTCAGTTTCTCAAGAATTTCAATACTGAGAATGATCACACGCTGACCTTCGCTCCCGAAGCGATTGAGGTGCTAATGAACTGCGAATTTCCAGGTAACATCCGAGAGCTCGAAAACTGCGTTCAACGGACGGCAGTTCTGGCGACGGGTCCATCAATCCTCAGAACTGACTTTGCCTGTTACGCGGATCAGTGCTTGGCCGCGGCGCTGTGGAAGAACGGACCGCCGACGTCAGAGAAGTCGACTACGATCGAGCCTTCCGCCGCCTGTGCCGCCCCGCCCGTCGGCGACGGGCAAGCGCCGATAGGCCCTGCCACGACTCGTGGTAGGGTGCCCGATGCCGATACGGTCATTGCTGCCATGGAAAAGTGTGGCTGGGTGCAGGCAAAGGCGGCGCGCCTGCTCGGTTTGACCCCGCGCCAGATCGGCTACGTGCTGAGAAAACGCGGTATCGAGATCAAGCGTCTCTGAAACAACCCGCCGAGCAAGAGCTGGAGCAGGTCAAGCATTGGTGCTCTGGCGCCGAGCCCATCGGCCAGGCTTACGAAGTGGGTGTGAACAGCGCTGCCAAGATTCCGGCCGTGTGCTTTCTACCACCAGTCGTACTGGGGCTCTGCGACTGACAAACTAAAAAGGAGTAATCCTATGGCTAGTAACTTCGCTCTACACCGCAAGGGCAAATCAATTCGACGTGCCTGAAATCCAGAAATAATCGATGTATCATTGGTGACACGCCAGCATGCGTAGAGGCGACGCACAGATGTCCGCTGGCGGGACCTGGTCGATACATAAGCTGATCGCTTACCGCTCGATATCGCGCCAATCTGAGATGGGCATGAAAGTGAGTTCGACCGCTGGACAGTTGCCGACTTCGTCAGGTATTGGCCCCTGCGACCGGTTGATCTGCGATATTTCCAACTTCGCAGAAGTTGGTCGAGACGAAACTGTCGCCCCGGCTCGTGACCGCGCGCCCGGCAAGACCGAGTTACAAAGTTGCCGAGGCCAGTTTGATGTGCGTTCCTGCATCACTGCACGGGACACGACCTGACGGGAGACTATGATGCGTAGCCAAAAAGAAAAGATGCTCGCAGGCGAGTTTTACAATGCGGCGGATCCGGAGATCCAAGCTGACCTGTTGGCCACCGGGGCTTGGCTCAAGCGGTACAATGATACGCTGGGGCAGACCACGGGGCATTGGCATGAGCTTTTGTCCGAGCGGCTGGGAGAGGTTGGGCGCGGAACGGTCATCCGTCCGCCCTTTTTTTGCGACTACGGATTCAATATCCGCATTGGCGCCAATGCCTACATCAACTTCAACTGCGTTATTCTTGACGTGGTAGAGGTCAAAATCGGGCAAGGAACGGCAATTGGGCCTGCCGTGCAGATTTATACCGCCGATCATCCACATGATGCCGAGCAGCGGCAGGCCGGCCTGCAGGTCGGGCGTCCTGTTCGCATTGGCAGCCGTGTCTGGATCGGCGGTGGAGCAATCATTCTGCCTGGCGTCACGATTGGCGATAATGCGGTCGTAGGCGCTGGCAGCGTGGTCACACGAGATGTTCCCGCCGGGGCAAAGGTAGTGGGAATTCCTGCTCGCGTCGCCAACCCACATAAACAGGCATAATCAACCTCCTTGACCCTGGAGGTGCATGCGAACTGTCGAAACTGTGCCAAATTTCTGCCGAAGCCATTGAGCGCTGCATATCTTGTCGCGGTTCGGCTCGGGCGCTTCAGTTCTTTTGCCACGGGTGTCACAAAATCATGTGCGTAATGCCGCCGCAACGTGCTCACGTCCCGCAGCAGCGGGCCCTTTGACATGGCCCAACGAATTCAGAGCCTTCGTTGTGCTGCCAGTAGCATTACTGCTCACGAATGTATTCCCAACTGAGTTTTCGCCCTTGGAGGCAAGCGACTCACCAGCAATCGCCGGCCATTAATCCTGGCTAGCATCGACCCCGACGAGGCGAGCCGCGGCGTTGCGGATCGGCATGTCGATGACCGTGATCGCGCCTTCGGCAAGGAAACGACGTTCGTTTCTGGTCAGCGTAGCCGAATCGATCACCGCAAAGTGTGGGCCAGTGGAGCGCTTCATCATCTGTCTGGCATATGTGCGCAGCATCTGATCGTTGAAGCGGCAGCCCACGAAGAAAAAACCCCGGTTGACGCGCCGTTGCTTCACCACGTCCGGGATCGGCGTCTGGATATCAATTTCGGTTAGGACTTCGACGTAATCGGAATCAGCCACGAGGAAGTTTGCGGCCGGCCTGACGCTGCCGTGCGGCGCATAGAGCACCGTCCTAGCCACTTGTTCGGCGTCGAGTTCTGTTCCTGACAAATCGTAAGTTCTCGTCCAGATGTTACCGATTCCGGTCGCGCGCGTCGTTCCTTGTATCTCGACAACGTCTGTTTGGCCGGCCTCTGCAAGGGCTGCTCGCATGGCGCCATCGTACCAGCTATCGATGATGACAGACAGTTGAAGGGTTGCGAGCCAGGCGTGAAGAACGGTCGGCTCGGCGGGGGCTGCGAATATCTCCGCCATCCACGCTTGAAGAGTCCGACGATGTCGGCGCTGCTCGATAAACTGCGCGACCGACCACATATTGGTGCGAATCCTGGAAGGGGCAGGCGCCCGCTTGTTGAGCGCCGCGGCGACATCTTCAGGGGTGCAAGGTACAGGTGATTCCGGCGCGTTAAGCTGCAGAAGACCAGGACCGAGATAGGGGATCACTCGATCGGCCTTGAGAGCGCCCTTCAGCAGGTCAATCAGCTTTTTGGCAAAACTGCCCCGGACGACGACGAGATGGTCCCAGCTCAGCATCGTGTTCATACGCGTTTCCTCTCCGCCACTGAACCCACCGGCATCAGGCCCCGTCGGAAATCTTCATCGCCTCGACGGTGATCGGCAAACGCGTATCGCGCGGAAGGTCGGGCAGCATGAGCCGCCAACCGTTCCTGAGCGTCACGGTCCCGCCCCATAAGTCTGCGTTCTCAATCTCGGTGATCGGCTCTTCGAGATCCTTCTTGGGGACATAAGCCGACAAGCCAGTAGCGGTCCTGCGAATCATTACTTTCATCCGGCTGTTCCTCCGTTGGAAATGCCTTCAGCTCCGCAGGGAACCTCGACTTTGTCGAGGCTAATGAGTTCGCGCGCTCGCATGCCGACGACCGTGCCACGATCGATCCATTCGACCGCATAGATGAAGAATTGCTGGAGAAAGGTTCCAATGTCGCGCACGTAGCCTTCATCGCCCTTCCGCACGAGGTTTTCGCCGATCTCCTTGCCGGGATAGGTGCCGTCGTTTTTTATGTGGCGTGTCGCACGGACGCGCTCACCCTGCATGAACCGTGGCGGTCTGCCGATTTCGACCTCCTGTTCGCGTCTGGACCACATGCTGTCCATTCCTTTCTCGAGGCTTTTGGTGTGGTCGCGGGTTGCAGGCGTCCTCGTGCGGCGAACCCGACCGTTTCGGTAGGAATCAAGCGGGAACGCAGGTTTTCGATACCGGACAGACCGACACGCATTGCTGCGTATCGAAGGCCTCCTTGCATTCGGTGCACTTGTTTGGATCGATCACATAGGCGTCGCCCTTGAACTTGATCGCTTCCGAGGGACATTCGAACTCGCAGGCCCCGCATTGGGTACATTGGGATGCGATGATCTTGAAAGCCATTCTAACTCCTGGTTATCGGACGAGACGGCTCAGGCCGTCGCCGCTAGTGGTCTGATCCCAAGCTCTGCCGCGTAAAGTGCGCTGACTGCGGTCTCGATGTAGTCATGGCCATAGGCGTCGGTTACGCGCAGTCCAGCTCGCGAGAGTTGTTCCTTCGGGCGATTTCCGATCTTGGCGCATAGGACTATGTGTATGCCTTCCAGCGCAGCGATGACGCCCTCGAGGGTGGCGTCTTCGCCCCCGCCTCCGAGGCAATACCGCTCGACCTTCCGATGCCCGACCAAGCTGATCCCTCTAGGCGAGACTTCATAAACCTGGAACTCCTTCGCGTGGCCGAAGTGTTCATTGACGCGTCCACCTCCCTTAGTGGCCACCGCAACCAGAAGCGACTTTTCGGAGTCTGTTGCCTTGACCATACCGATGGCTTCGCTCCTCGCCGCCTCGTGATCACGGCGCTCGTGTGCGACCACCTGCCGATAGGCCTGACGCTTGCCAGCCTCGTAGGTGACACCGTCGGGAATCCCGTCCAGCGTGAATTCCTGGCCACGATCTTCACCGAGCAGGCCGACAGCATCTGCCCGGCACTGCCGGCAGTGGCGCATCAACTTGGCGCCACCTTCAAGTCGATCCTGAAGAGCCATCATCTCCATTGCCGTTGGGCCGCGCTGCCCGATGAGTCCGTAGTGGGTGCCGTGCGCCGGGTCCGAAATCAGAGGCATCACGTTGTGCAGGAACGCGCCCCGCTCCTTCACCATTTTGTTCACCTCAAACAGGTGCTGGTCGTTCACTCCAGGAATCATCACCGAGTTGATTTTGGTGAGGATGCCGCGCGCGCTCAGCATCTCCAGGCCCAGCATCTGCCGCGCGTGCAAGATTCGAGCCGCTTCGATGCCGAAGTAGCGGCGATTTTCATAAAAGATCCAAGGATAGATCTTTGCGCCGACTTCCGGGTCGACCATGTTGATGGTGATCGTCACGTGATCAACATTCATTTCGGCAAGCTCGGCGACATGGTCCGGCAGCACGAGCCCGTTGGTGGAGACACACAGCTTTATGTCGGGAATTTCCCTGATGACGCGGTCGAACGTTGCCTTCGTTTTCTCCCAATCGTAACAGGCATCCCCCGGCCCAGCGATGCCAAGAACCGAAAGCTGCGGAACTTCGTTGGCAACCGCGATGACCTTGCGTAGCGCTTGGTCGGGCGTCAGCTTCTCAGACACAACGCCAGGCCGGCTCTCGTTGGCGCAATCGTATTTGCGATTGCAGTAGTTGCACTGGACATTGCAAGCCGGCGCGACCGCCACATGCATACGCGCGAAATAGTGATGCGCTTCCTCCGAAAAGCAGGGGTGATCCTTGATCTTGTCCCAAATAGCCGGATCCACATCGCCCGGGCTGGTCGGCGACGAGCCGTAGGAGGACGGTGCGCAGCCACCGGATTTCGCGGCTGCCAGAAAACCCTCGGATGTCGTGCTGGTCGGCCCCTCAATCGAAACTGTCGGTGAGGACATCAAACGGCTCCGTTGCTGGTAACGTCGCGGTTCAAGGTGCAAGAGCCATACCAACTTAAAAAAGCGGCTTCAGTTCACTATTTGGGTCGATGTCGGATTGTGTGAGGCCGGCGCGACACAATTTTGTCCTGCTTGCGACAGTGCAAGTCCAAATCCGTTCAGAAGCACAAAGCACTCCTTGTCGCGCAGAGGGCGCGCAAGACCACTGGCCTGACGATTGGCTCATCAGGCTCTTAGAATTTCCTTCACCTCGATACTATGCCGGCGTATCGCCTAGCCGACTTGTCGCGGCGTGAGGCGGAGAATTCGAGCCGCATTAGCCTGAACCCAGCCGGCCTTCTCCATTGTGTCGATCAGCCGGTCACGCTCCGTCCGTCGCGGTCCCAGCGCCGGTCCGGCCGTATCGTTAGAATCGCAACCGGCTATCTCGTGTTCAGGGGCGCCGATGCGCCTAACCGGCTTCGTGCTGGGCCGTGAGAGCTCGTCGATGCCATTGCCACGTTCCGAAAGATTGGTTCCTTCCAGAGGAGAACGCGCAAGTGTGGCTGTTCTTTACACGCTAGTTCTCCAGCTCGCGGACGTTGCCGCGGAAATAGCATTGCGAGATCAGCTCAACTGCCGACGGCGTAAAGCCATGGTTCTCCATATTTCAAAAGTAAGCGCCGTGTCCTTCCAGGAGTGCCCGCGATCTGTGGGCCTGCCGATTCTGAGGTGGATCGGAGATCGGCTTGTGTCTGAACTTGAACTTTACGATTGACCCTGAGCGGCAGCCTCGCGTTTCAAGGTGATCAACGGCGCTGTTAGTCGGCAGGCATTGGTCGATGGACGACAAGGGACGGAGTCATCGCCGAGACCCTGGGGCCGAACGTGGTGATCTCGGAGGTTGCCCGGCGCTACGGGCTGCGGCCGCGGCGGAACGCTCGCAAGCTTGCGACGTCGGCAGGACAGGCCACTCCCGCCTTTGTTCCGGTGGTGGTTTCGGTGGCGCCACCGGAACGACCCGTTGGGCCTACATCCGTGCACCAGAACTCAAGGCCGCGGCCTGAGAATCGGCCGCCCGCTCACCCTTTCCTCAGCCGACAGCGCTAAGAAGGAGAGCAACTTCCGTCGGTGCGAGGATCATTGCGTCGTGGCCAGTGGCGAGTTCCTGCCACGCCCAGCCATCCTGCTTCGCGACCCATTCTCGCGCTCCCGCCGTCGGCGGGTGGAGCGGATTAGTGCAGACGACATAGGTCCGGGGCCTGCCGTTGCCGAGCGGGTGCTCGAGCTTAAGTCCGCTTTCGTAGGTGCTTGCCGGATGCGGTGTTTATCCGGCGCCGCACCCAGTCCGTGAGCGAGTGTCCCTTGGGAATGCCGAATGCTGTTGGCGGCGGAGTCGGCATGAAGATACCCCGTCCTTCCTCCGCAACCAATTTTCGACGGGCGGCGACGATGTCGGGGGGCATGGTGCTGAATACACTTTGACCGCTCTCGACGATGGCGCCGTCGAGATAAACGAGATGGCTGATATGGTCGGGTATCCGGTCGGCGGCGCCGGTGATGCTGATGCCGCCTAGACTGTGACCGACAAGGATCACATCGCTCAGCTCTTCCGTTACAATGTGGTTGACGATGTCGGTCACGAATGTGTCGGGCGTGATGTCCTTGCACAGCAAATGTGCGCGTTCGCCGACACCTGTCTGGGTCGGCGTGGTCACGTGGCATCCCATCTTGCGAAGATTGGCGGCGACGTCCCGCCAACACCATCCGCCATGCCAGGCACCATGCACTAGCACATACGTCTTTGTCATGGATTGTGCCGTTCCATTTGCTCACCGGCCGTTGTGGCTGCCATCCGGCACGATGGCCGAACGTTGTCCCAAAGGGGCTCGACCACGTTACCGGTGGTAAGTCCGGCGCACAGGCCGCCGCCGTGGCCTGAGGACACCCCTACCAGTCGAGGAAATTTGAATTGCGAAAGCCCAATATTCACTAGCTCTTTGCAAGTGGATGGAGAGGCTCATGGTGTGCCGCAGTTGCTCGCTGCCGGCATGCTCTTGGCACGGTGCCGGCTGATCATCCGAACTTGAACAGGACACCAAAGCCGCCGCGCGGATAGTTCCACTCGATGTCGCCGCCTTTCTCGCACAATATCCGGCAGGTGCCGCATTCCATGCAGCCGTCGGCGGTGATCTCGACTTGGCCCCTGTCATTCAACTCATAGCATTTCGCTGGACAGACGTAGGTCAACGCAAGCAAGTTCGCGCTTGGCTTCTCGTGCGGTCGCACTATGATATGGGGGCGGCCCGAATCGACCAGGTAGCGGTTCTGGTAAAGCTTGTCCTCGACACGAACCTTCGTCACTGCGATCGTCATCTTGTACCCTCTTCAGCGCCATGCCAATGCCAGGCGGACCGCGTCGCTGACCAACCCCCAGCGCGAGCGCGCGTTGATGAAGGCGGCCGTGGTGGCCCTTTCCTTCTCGATCTTCGGCGTGCCGTCGACACGCATGAAGCTCTGAGCGGCATACGACATCAACCGCGGATAGCTGGTAAAAAAGTTGCTGGAATTGGTGTGGAGTAAGGCTGGCATGTCCTTGTATTTCTTAAGATCCTTGATCACAAAGGATTCATCCAACATCGTCTTGTAGAGCGCAAGGTTCCCTTTGGTCATAGGACCGTTGCGGCTTTTGACTTTGATGATCGCCTCAGCCGCGACACGACCTGAGGTCATGGCAAGGTTCGAACCCTCACGGTGAATGGCATTGTTCAGTTGCGCTGCGTCGCCGACGATGACCCAACCGTCGCCGAACAGCTGCGGAATGGCCCTGTAACCACCTTCGGGGATAAGATGGGCGGCATATTCTTTCACCTCCGAGCCAGCGATCAGCGGCCGGATCGAAGGATGGTTTTTCATCGCGTCTAGGAGGGCGGACGGGCTCTCCAACGTCGCGGCGAAATCCGAGACCAGGCAGCCGATGCCGAGTGAAATCGACTCCTTGTTGGTGTAAAGGAAGCCGAGCCCGGCCATGCTGCGAGAAATCGTGCCCACGGCCTCGATTACGCAGCCTTCATCGCCCTTGACACCGAACCGCTGGCCAATGACCTCTTCGGGCAAGAAATGCATTTCCTTGACGGCAAGTGCCACGGTCTCCGGCTTCGGCATCTCGCGCAGGCCTGCGCGAGTGCCAAGCAATCCCGACACCCCTTCTGCGAGAACGACCACATTCGCGAAGACCACTCCGCCAGCCCGGTCTGTGCGGACGCCGATCACCTTGCCATTGCCATCACGGACGAGTTCCGTCGCGGTCGTCTCACACAGGACCGTCGCGCCAGCCTCGCGCACCTTGCGGGAAAACCATTTGTCGAACTGGGCGCGGATGATCGTGTAGCGGTTGGGTTTCGCCTCATTGAAGTCGTCCGACCGGTAATGAATTCCGGTGTGAGATGTGTTGTCCATCACCCAAAGTCGCTGTTCGACCAGGTGCCGCTCGAGGGGCGCATCATCCCGGAAGTCCGGGATGATCTTCTCCAGCATGTTCGCGTACATTATGGCGCCCTGGACGTTCTTAGAGCCCGGATATTCCCCGCGCTCCAACTGCAGTACCTTCAGCCCCTGGCTTGCCAAAGTGTAAGCAGCTGCGTTTCCGGACATGCCGGCTCCGACCACAATGGCATCGAATTGTTCAATCATGTCTTCTCCCTCAACTCGCAAGCTTGTCTCGACTGTGCGGCGACAGCCGCCGGGTGAAGGCTTCCGTGAGTGCGGGCAGGAAGCGGATTGCATCCGTGACGATCCCGAGGTGGGCGAACTCGAAAATCGGCGCGTTCGGATCGGTGTTGATCGCTACGATGAGATCGGCCCCCTCGACCCCAACTCGGTGCTGGATGGCGCCGGAAATTCCGGCCGCGATGTAAAGCTTCGGTCGAATGGTCTTGCCAGTTTGGCCAATCTGCCGATCAGCCGGCATCCAGCCCTTCTGGACCAAGGGGCGCGAACAGCCATGCTCGGCGCCGATCGCTCGGGCAAGATTCTTCACAAGCTGAAGGTTCTCCGCCGCACCGAGACCGAGGCCTCCCGCAACCACGACATCCGCATAGGCAAGATTTGCCATTGCCGACTGGTTATCCGGTAGGAAGCCGAGGACTTTGGTGACGATATCGTCCTCAACGAGCGACAGCTTGTGCCGCATGACACGCCCGACCGGCTTATCCACCCGTTGCGGCATAGGCATGACCCTTGGTCGCACGGTCGCCATTTGCGGCCGGTAATTTAGTGTATAGATCGTACACAACAACGAGCCACCAAAAGTCGGACGGGTCGCGGCGAGTGAACCGTCGGAATCTACATCAAGTTCGGTGCAGTCGGCCGTGAGCCCCGTCTGCAGGGTCGTCGCTACCGAGCCCGCAAGATCCCTGCCCAGTGTGGTCGCGCCGAGAAGGAGGATTTCGGGTTTATGGGTATTGACCAGATCCGTGAGCGCCTTGGCGAACGGCTCGTTCCGGTAGTCGGCGAGCGGCGGCGCATCGACGATGTAGACAAGATCCGCCCCGTAAGCGAAGGCCTCGGCAACAGCGTCCTCGACCATCTCGCCCGGCGGTCCCAGCACGACGCCCGCGAGCTGGACTTCAAGCTTGTCGGCTAATTTGCGGCCTTCACCCAGCAGTTCGAATGATACAGGATGCACATTGCCGCGTTCGAGCTCGAGGAAGACCCACACGTGCCGGTAGTCTTTGAAACGGTCGGGAAGTTCTTTCTTTACACCGGCACGGCCGGGGGCAATGCGAGGGGTAGTTTGGCTTGCGGTCGACATTTTCTGCTCCTGGCCGTCACGTGCCGCTGTTGAAGGCCAACTCATGTTCCAGCGCCGGCCGGCGGGTTAAGATATCGGCGATGAGTTCATCGGCTATGTCCTGCAAGCCCCTTTCCGCGGTGTCGATCTGCGCCGCGCTTTCTGCCCGTGCGGTGGGGGCGAAAACACGCTTGACGACTGTCGGCGAGCCACGCAGACCGCACCGGGTGAGATCGTCAATGCCGGCGTCGGCTGCAGTCCACTTCACGACTTGGCTGCGCGCCGCGCAAAGAGCCTGCTGGAGCGAGCCCCGGCGGATTTCGTTGGTGTCTTCCAGCATGGTAATGAGGCAAGGGAGTCTGCTCTTCAGCAACTGGGTGCCGCCTTCGGCGCGACGCGCGACTTCGATCTCTCGCGTTTTGAGATCGATGGAGGCAATCTTCGCGACATAGGTAAGTTGCGATAGATCCAGGCGCTTGGCTATGCCGGGTCCGACCTGGGCGGTATCGCCGTCAATCGTCTGCTTGCCGGTGAAGACGATGTCTGGCCTGCCGAAAGTCTCCCCAATTTTTGCGATTGCTTGCGAAAGAGCAAAGGAGGTCGCCAGCGTATCGGATCCGGCAAAATAGCGGTCCGTCAAGAGAACTGCTCGGTCAGCACCGTAACCGAGCGCCTTTCGCAGCGAGTCCTCCGCCATGGGCGGACCCATTGTGAGCACAGTAACCTCGCCACCATGAACGTCGCGCAGTTTGAGCGCTTCTTCGAGGGCGAACAGGTCGTAAGGATTGATGATGGTCGGCACACCCTGACGCATGATCGTGTTCGTCACCGGGTGGACGCGGATCTGTGCCGAATCCGGCACCTGCTTGATGCAGATTACGATGTGCATTGGCGATTTCTCTAAGCTCCCAGTCCGGATGCGTGCTTGGCGGTTCACCTCATGCCTGCATCGTTCATGCCAAGTCTTCTTCCTGCCTCTATTCCAGAAGGTGGCTTCGTTTGCTTCCGAGGAGGCGTCATGAGGACTGGATTTGTCGACTTCTCGACATTGTCGCGTCGCAGCCGTGTCGGGCTCATTACTTTCCGAACCGCTTCAGTGCAGAGTTGAGCGGGACGAAAGCGCGGCCAGGTGCGGCACATACGTTTGGATCGTGGTCCCTTAGCACCTTGAACACACGTTGCGTGAGCGGCGAGGAAGTCGCGAAATCTTCGTAGGCGCGTTCCAGCTTGGCGCGCACCCGCGCGGCGATTACCTGGTCAGGCAGACCGGAGAAATCTTCTTCGGCAAGGTATTGGCCCACGCGCTTCATGATATGGAGCCGCGAGACATTCATCACTTTCGGGTCGTAGGAGACGCCAAGGCAGGCGAAGAAGTCCTCCGCAGCCGACAGGCCCTTCAGTCGCGCCAGGATATCGGTGGGATTGATCGGGCGGCTGTCAGCGGAGCAGTTCATTGTATTCTCCCGGCACGAAATTGTGGTGTCGATGCGTTGGTGACATTGCTGACGGCGTGCCGACCTCTGGCACGGCGGCTGGGCAAGAGACTTGGCGATCTCAAGCTTTTCTGAAGTGGTGAAGGCGACCCCGGGTTTGACTGCTCTCCATTGCGCAGGGTCGTCACGTTGAGGAAGACCTCACGGCTCCTGAGTGGGCGTCGGCTATTGTGCCGCTCGGACCCGGGCCGGAATGAAGCTGTTCTGCACCTCGCCCGCACAGTCCAGCACTGGGAACGGCCCGTAGCTTCTCGGTGATCGCAGGCAGGACCTCAAGCACGCGGTCTACGTCATCTTCGCCGTTGTCACGCGACAAGGAGAAGCGGACTGCCCCACATGCCGCGTTCATAGCGATCAGAACATGGCTCGGTTCCAGTGAGCCAGAGGCACAGGCGGACCCGGCGGAACAGGCGATTCCCAGCCGGCTGAGGACAATTGGGATTGCATCGCCTTCGATACCTTCGAATCCAATGTTTGCAGTGTTTGGCAATCGCTCTTGCGGATCGCCGTTGATGGATGTGTTTGGGATGCGCTGGATGATCCCGTTCTCAAGGCGGTCGCGCAACCATTTTATTCGTTTTGTCTCGTCCATGAATTTCAAGGCGAGTTCGGCCGCCATGCCCAGCCCGACTATGCCGGGTGTGTTTTCAGTGCCTGCACGCCGGTCGCGCTCTTGGTGGCCACCCTTGATCATGGAGGAGAAGCGCACGCCACGTCTTACATAAAGCGCGCCTATCCCCTTTGGACCATGCAGCTTGTGGGCGGAGAGCGACAGCATGTCGATCGCGGTCGATTTCAGCTCAACCGGAAGCCTTCCGACCGCCTGCACTGCATCAGTGTGGAAAAGCGCGCCGACTTCCCTGGCTAGATCGGCAAGCTCAACCACGGGAAAGATCGTACCGGTCTCATTGTTCGCCCACATTATCGAGACGATTGCCACTTGTGGGGTGAGGGCGGTTCTGTAGGCGTCCAGGTCGAGCCGGCCGTGGTGATCGACTGGGATAATGTGCACCTTGACGCCGCGCGTCTTTTCAAGGTGCGCGCACAACTTCAGAACGGCCGGATGTTCAACCGCGGAAGTCACTATTTCCTTTCGGCCGGGCATTACCTCCAGCGCCGAAAGGATGGCTGTACTGTCGCTTTCAGTCCCGCCCGAGGTGAAGATGATCTCGTCCTCGAATCCCGCGCCGATGAGGGCTTGCAACTGTTGCCTCGCCTTTCTCACGGCTTCAGCAACCGATGCGCCATAGGCGTGCATGGACGAAGGATTGCCAAATTGCTCCGTAAAGAAAGGCAACATCGCTCCAACGACTGCAGGATCAACCCGCGTCGTTGCGTTGTTGTCGAGATAGACAGGGCTCATGGGAGTGATCCTTCAACTGCTGAAATGATTCAAGGGTAGGCGGGCCATTGAACCTCTGGCGCATATCGTATCTGGTAAGGTGGGCGGCCGGGCGAGCGATGGCTTGGCTGACCGGTCGCTGTCGACATTGCCATTTGGTGGCGGCATCCGCCGGGAATTCAGCTGTTTCGGGCAATTTTGTTTGCTTGCCCACGGCAACGATCGATGATCGCGATTTGGCGCATCACCGAACGCAATTGTTCCGGGCCGACAGTGCGTGTCGGCCGGTTCCAGAGCGCCGGCGGTTACCGGTTCGACGCAGTATTCCTTGGCGTCGCTATAGTCGAACATAGCCTGTTCCCTCGCGATCATTTGCAGGACTTGCCGCAGCCGCACGTCTCACGCGCATTGGGGTTATCGAAAACAAAGCCGGATGTTTCGAGCCCAGTGACGAAGTCCACGGTCATGCCGGCGGCATGGGGTTGGGAGCCTCTATCCATGAACACCTTGAGCCCATCTCGCTCGATGATCGCATCGCCCTCATGTGAGACGCTCTCCAGGCCCATTGAGTATTGGAAGCCGGCGCAGCCGCCGGCATGGACCATGATGCGAAATCCTTCCGCCGGCTCGCTGGCGCGGTAAAGAGCGGCCTTGATGGCGGCAACAGCGTTGTCGGTGAGCGTAATCATGGCTCGATTTCTCCTCGGTCCGACGTTTTCGCGGATCATCTCGCATGGACCGTGCCAAAGGGAAGACGTGTCAAAAACCGTAGGACATCCCGACGTCTCTTATGCTCGATTGCTGGGGAGACGTCCGACAACCGACACTTACTGTCGGGTTTGTCGCGTCCGCGTCACAGGAAGGGCGCCTGAGTTCGCGATGCACTCACGCGTAAAGCAATGAACAGAGCCAAAGATGTTCAGAGCTTGCCGCGGAGCAACTGGCACGACGTTTGAGAAGCCTTCGTTGCGGCGGCAAAATTGCCGGCCGATTCACCTTTGGGTTGCCCTCGCAATCGAAGAACGAAGGAAAGCAATATGTCGCTCCTCCATCAGACCCGCCTTGAGTGGGAAGGCAGCACCGCCGGTGGTACCCGAATGCTCGATCGGCCGATTGGCGCCGACCACCCAACAATCGCTCTCTACCGGCGATTGGCCGCTGACCGCCCGGAGACAGGATTCGACTGGCATGTGCCTGACGATCGATCGCGTCCGCCGTGCACACCCCTGAGGCCCGTTTTTCGATCGATCGTCAAAAGAAGAACGGGGCGGGGGTAAAAACATGGATCAGCGCAAGAAGCGGTCGCCCAACGAAATCCGGCGTGCGTGGGAAGTCTGTCCGAACATTCCCGCGCGTGATTTCGCCGCCCAATTGGCCATTTCGGAAGCGGAACTGGTCGCGGCCCATTGCGGTTTCGGCGCGGCACGCATCGACCCGCGCGTCAATCACCTTCTGACGGGCCTCGAATTCGTGGGCGAAGTGACGGCGCTGACCCGCAATCAAGGTGCCGTGCACGAAAAGATTGGCGTCTTCAACAGAGTGATAACCGGCAACAATCACGCCATGGTCCTTGGTGACGAATTCGACCTTCGCGTCTTCCCGCAGGCTTGGAGGTATGGTTTCGCTGTTGAAAGGCGCCATCGCGGCGGAATCCAGCGCAGTTTGCAATTCTTCGACGCCACCGGCGCAGCAGTGCATAAGGTGCATCTCAGGCCGGGCTCCAACCTTCATGCCTATCGAAAGCTGGTGGCCGAGCTCGTATCCGCCAACCAAGAGCCGACCATGTCGCTTAAGGCGAGAGTAGCCGACCTGGGCGCGAGGACTGCGGACTGGGCCGGCACGGTGGACGACCTACGCGAGCACTGGAGCCGGCTGACTGACGTCAACCTTCTAAAGACGCTCAAGCTCAGCCGCTGCCAGGCTTTGCGCATGGTCGGCCAGGATTACGCTTGGCTGCTCGACAATGCTGCAGTTGGCGCCGTGCTCCAGCGTGCGGCCGAAGACGAATTGCCGATCATGTGCTTCGTCGGCAACCGAGGTTCTATCCAGACCCATTCCGGCTTAATCGAGTCGGTCAAGCAGATCGGGCCGTGCATCTATGTGCTGGACGAAACGTTCCGGCTGCATCTCAGGACCCACCAAATCCGTGAGGTTTGGGCCGTGCGCAAGCCGACCAATGACAGTCACGTCACCTCGCTCGAAGCATATGGGTCCGACGGCAAGATCATCATCCAGTTGTTCGGTGCGCGCAAGGAAGGCGAACGCGAGCGTGACGACTGGCGGGTTCTGGCGGAAAACCTGCCTCGTTTCCCCGACAGCTACATGAGAAAAGACCGATCGTTGTCGGTGGGACGCCGGCGCCCATCTGCCTCCGCAGCCAGTAGCCGGGCATTGAAGCCGAGATCGGGAACACGATGACGCAATAAGCGCGCTGTATTATCGTAACGCGATGAGCAGGAAGCAATTTGGCGCTGCCCCATCGACCGCATGGTTACGACGAAGCCGCGGCCTTCGGGCCGAGCTCAGAGGTGACAATAGCGTTAACGCCGCCGACCGTCGTCACTCCCCACCAGGCGGTCAGGTTTTGCGGTTCGGGCCGAGCAAAAATACTGTCAAGACAGCGAGGAACGTGGCAACCGCGCTGTAGACAAAGACACTGGCAATGCCCGTGTGATCCACCAATAGGCCACCGAAAGTTGTGCCGGCTGCGATGGCCACTTGGAAGGTTATGACCATCAGTACACCAGCGCTCTCGGCCTGTTTCGGAGCGGCGCGTAGCACCATCCATGTCTGCAATCCGACCGGGACCGCGCCAAAAGCAAAGCCCCATACGGCAACTGCAATTGCCGAGGTCAAGGCCGATGCTCCCATAGTCAGGAGCGAGACAGCGGCTACGGCAATGAGCAGGGGCGGCAGGGCCGCGACTGCCTTGAGACTGTGTTTGGTGAGGAATGCGCCCGCTAAATTGCCGAAGACGCCGGCCGTGCCAGAAGCAAGGAACACGAGCGGGATCGACTTCTTGTCGAGCGGAGGAACGCTCTCGAGAAAGGCGCGGATGTAGGCGAAGCTGGCAAAATGGGCGGAAGCGACCAATAGCACGACTAGCACCGCAACCTTCATCGTCGGATTCTTCGCGACATCCAGCGGACTGCGGAATCTGCGCACTTCGATCGGAGGCAGTGGCGGAATGGTTACGAGTTGCACGAGCAGCGCAACGGCACTCACGATTGCGGCGACCTTGAACGAGGCTCGCCATCCCCAAATGTCACCGACATAAGCGCCGATTGGAGCCGCGCAGACGGAGGCGACAGAAACGCCGGTGAGGATGATCGACATGGCGCGCGGCATGAGGTGACTTGGAACCAGCCGCATTGCCAACGCTGCCGAAATTGACCAAAAACCACCGAGCGATATGCCAAGGACGACGCGTGCCGCCAGCAAAACCGGCAGCGACCCCGCAACCTCCGCCAGAACGTTCGACAGGATCAGCAGGAGCGTCATCGCCCAGATGACGACCCTGCGGTCCAGACGCTTTGTCACGATGGCGATTATCGGTGCCGAGATCGCCGCGACGATTGCGGTCGCTGTTAGCGCCTGTCCAGCCGTGCCCGTGGTGATACGGAGATCATGCGCGAGCGGTGTCAGAACGCTGGCGGGCAGAAACTCTGCCGTCACAAGCCCGAAGGTGCCGAAGGAAAGCGAAATGATGGCACCCCATGCAGGGCCAGAACGTTGATAGGGACTTTCTGGGTCAAGCCGATCTCGGTCGAACAAAGCCGCGTCCACTAAATCTGTCGCCGATTCGGTCATGAATGAGTTCTCCAGCTAGGAGCTGTTGCAGCAGGGGTGGCTACATCGCCGGGGATCAAAGCCGCTAGACCTTCCGGCGGCGGCCAGTCGGCATCAGTCGAGGCCTCGGCGCCCGACGCATCCGAGGCCTCATCGGAGGGCCGACGGACACAACCGTCGACAATGCGGGAGAGTTCTCGGCGCGTTCGCATCGATCGCATCCGTCGAAGTGCGGCCTGTTCACTGCGAACCAAGCAAGCCGAACGCGGTGTCCTCGATCGAGGCCTTGATGGGGGGATGATCGACGATCTCTATATTGCTTTGAAGCAGGAAGTTCCGTCGCCATATGCGGTTATCCTGGCAGCCAGAATTGAGCGGTTGTCGCAAGCACCAAGGCGGTCGCAATGAGTGCAACGAGGCGGAAGTCTGATCGATGGCTGCGGTTCGATGGCCGCGCGATCGACAAAAATTGAGGTGATGAGTTATCCCTTTTGAAGCCGTTGCTCCCAATTCTGGGATAAGGTAATTGCAGGCGGTCCCAGCAACGTCGGGCGGCCTTTTTGGTGATCGAATTCATGGGACGACACTCTCGGTCCGTGACGCATCTGCGAATGACTGCGCAAGTTCCGTGCCATCAACGACAAATCTGGCTCTGCTGAGCGGGTGGTGGAGGCACGAGCGTGGGCTATCCCAAGAGCTTGCCGCAAGGTTGTTCGAAGTTGAGGTGCCGGATAGACCGCAAATATGTCGGGCGGCCTGGGGTTCGCCAACACGAAGATGCGCAAGTTCAAAAGGACGAGCTGAACCCTTGCCGATATCCGTCCGAGGCTGATCTGGAGAAGGTCAAGAACTGCGTCTTGAAGGCTTCCGCCGCTTCGGCAAATGCGAAGCCAAGGTGCTGGGCAAGATGGACAGGGCCATCCAACCCCTCGACTGGACGCTCATTAACGGCGTCGGTGTGGCTCTGTAGCTGGCGAGAAAAACGCCTCTGCTGAAAGACGAAAGCTCGTGTGGCCGGCTCTGAAGGACGGCCAATGAGGCAGGCGAGGAGAGGCTATAGCCCATTCGTGTAGACTGACCTTGTCCCACGGAGGCGGCTAACCACCCCGCCAGACATCATCGAGGGGAGCGCCACTAGGCTCACGAACAAGTGTTGGTCATTTCCACCTGGGTGACCTCGGCCAAGTCACCAAGCCGCTTAGCGCAACCGTTCGAACTGGATGCTCCCCGGGCACATGATCGGCTAGCGATCCCACCAGTTGAGTTGCTCCAAGCCGGTGTCTAGCTTTCTACATTCTGTGTCCGACGCTGGACAAGAATGTTGCAATCCCGACCAGTAAGTCAGCGCAGGCGCCACCTGTTGCCCAGCAAACGGCAAGGATTATCGAAAGACCAATTCGGCACGGACTTTGCACCAACGATTGCATGCAAATGCCGACAGCATCTCATGAACGGTCTCTCGATTCTGGCGCGGTTAAATCGCGGCCGGTTCCAGATCATGTCCCGCCCGAAATGGTGAGGGACTTCAGCCTGTTTACGTCGCCCGGCATGTTACCGACGGCTAACGGGGATCCACATGCAGCGGTTGCTTGCGTTCATGCCGGGCCTCCGATCTTTTATTCAACCAGCAACACGCGCGACGGTCGGGGTACCTGGGTCATCACTCGCGCGAGCGACCAGCGCCGGGTGCTGCAGGACACCGAAACGTTTTCCAGCCATCGCAGCATCTTCGCCTCTGTGCTCGGCGAGAGCTGGCCGATGATCCCGCTTGAGCTCGATCCGCCATTCCACGGTGTTTTTCGCTCACTGCTCAATCCGCTGCTTTCGCCAAAGCGGGTAATGGCATTGGAGCCGGCTGTCCGGGAACGAGCGATCAAGCTGATCGACAGGATCGCCGCATCAGGCACGAGCTGCGACATCATGAAGGATTTTGCAGTTCCGTTCGCGGTCAATATCTTCCTTCGCTTTATTGGGCTTTCGGACGACGGACTAGAAACATTTGTCGGCTGGGCTAGAGATCTGCTCCACGGCGATAAGGAGCAACGACCACCCGCAGCCCGGGCGATCGTGGCCTTCATCGACGAACTTGCCACCGAGCGCCGCAAGGAGCCGGTCGATGATTTCATGACCTTCATCGTGAAGGCAAAGGTCGAGGGTCGTCTGCTCAGTGACGAAGAAGTCCGTGGCATCGGCGTGCTTGTGTTCGTCGCGGGGCTCGACACGGTCTCAGCAGCCATATGCTTCGACTTGGCCCATCTCGCGCGCAACCCCAAAGATCAGGAATTGCTACGAAGCGAACCGGACCGGATTGCCGTCGCTGCGGAAGAATTGCTGCGCGCCTATTCGACCATTCAGATGATCCGAGTGGCAACGAAGGATGTCGACTTCAAAGGCGCGCCGATCCGCAAGGGAGACTATGTTTCCTGTGCCACGATGATTGCCAATCGTGACCCGGCGGAATTCGAATGCCCGAATGAGATCGATCTGGCGCGCGAGGACAACCGGCACGCTGCCTTTGGCTATGGTCCCCATCGTTGTCTTGGCTCACACCTTGCCCGGCGGGAGATTGTCATTGGCCTGGAGGAGTGGCTGGCGCGCATCCCAGCCTTTCGGATCAAGACAGGGACTGAACCTATCACCTTCGGCGGCCATGTGTTCGGGATCGAGAATCTGATCCTGGACTGGTCCTGAAGTTTCAGCCAACGACATTGGAGTTCGCTATGCGTGTCGTCGTACACAAAGCCAGATGCCAGGGTCATGCGCGCTGCTGGGCGCGGGCGCCGAGAGTCTTCAAGCTTGATGACGCCGGCTACATCTTGCCCGGTGATATTGATGTTGCCGATGGGGAGCAACTGCTTGCCTCACAAGGGGTACGAGCCTGCCCCGAACAAGCTCTGGAAGTTGACGAGCCCCCCGCTAACTCAATTGTAGAGAGAGACACACGCAAAGTGCAGACTGGCATCGAGAAGGACAAAACAATCATACAATTCGCGACAGACCCTGTCGACCACGCGAAAATTACCGAATTGCGTGACCGAGAGGCGATCCGCAACTGCCTGTATCGGTACTGCCGTGGGATAGACCGCGCCGATGAGGCGGCGCTGCGTAGCGCATACTGGCCCGAAGCGTATGACAGGCACGGTCCCTATTGCGGACCGGCAGAGGACTTCATCCAATTTGCTCTCGGTCTGCCGGGGCACCGTAACATCCATCAAATCACGAACAGCCTGATCGACTTCATCAGTTCAGCAGAGGCCGCGGTCGAGAGCTATTTCACCGCGCTGCAACGCGGACCGGATACAGACCAAGAAATACGTCAGACGCTGCTTTGCGGCCGTTACTGCGATCTGTTTCAGAAGAGGCAGGACGAGTGGCGAATTGCGGAACGGACAGTCGTCTACGATTGGATTGAGGAGCAAATCCCGCCAGCGATTCTTGAGGCAGATAGGTTCGGCCGGCGACAGCCGATTGGAGCACCACATCCAGACGATCCCATCTACCAGTTGCTCAAGGGTCACATCCCCACCGACCAAGATGGCGTCGAGGGTCCCCAACTGGGAGCTGCATAAGTGGGTAGAAATGGAGGATGAGCGCCTTACGGGAACGACATCTGTGTGGGGCGCAACTGGCGGTCACTGCAACGATTTGGCTCGACCCTTCATTCCGCCCAAGGTTGATGCTGAGATCACAAGCGGTCATCGTGGAGAAGCTCTCGTGAAACTGGCAGCACGCACCGTAATCATCACAGGCGCTGCGGGCGGGATCGGCCGTGCCCTGGTCGATATCCTTGCCGCGGACGGAGACACTGTAGTTGCGGTGGACCTTCCGGGCAGTGGTGTGGTTGAACTGGCTCGGGATCTCGGGTCGCCGCACGTCGGTCTGGAGTGCGATGTGTCGCGAGAGAAGGACATGCTCTCACTTTTCGGCCAGGTCGAAGCACGGTTCGCGCAAATCGATGTCCTCATCAACAATGCGGCGGTTGGACCCACGATGGATCGGATCATCGACACCGCTGTCGATACCTTCCGACGCGGCGTGACAGTGAACCTTATTGGGCCATTCGTTATGGCCCGGGAAGCGGCGCGGCGCATGAGGCCGGGCGGTGCGATCGTCAATGTGGCTTCGATGGCGGGCGTGGTCGGCAATCCCAGGCGCAACGCCTACGCAGCCTCGAAAGCTGGCGTGATCTCGTTGACAAAGTCCCTTGCATGCGAGTGGGCTATGCGAGGAATCCGCGTCACGGCGGTGGCGCCGGGCTCCGTCCGCACCCCAATGGTCACAGAACTGGCACGCGCTGGCAAAATGGACCTCGCGGCGATACGCCGCCGCGTGCCGATGGGGCGCTTGGCTCGCCCCGACGAGATCGCCAGGGTCGTGCGTTTTCTGAGCAGCACGCAGGCGCGCTACATCACCGGCTCGGTGCTGGCAGTCGACGGAGGCTGGATGACATTCAACCAGCCGGGGGATGCTCACCCGCCGGTGGATGGTGCGCTCCAAGCCGAGCTCTCCTGTCCGGCCGAATGCACAGATGCGAGAATCGTGCTCATCACCGGTGGCGCAAAAAGCATTGGCGCGGCCGTCGCTCGCCGCTTTGCCGCGAACGGCGACACCGTCGTGATTGCTGATAAAGATGGCACTGCAGCGGCAGAGCTGGCTACATCGCTCCCCGGCAAGCATCTGGCGAAATCGCTGGACGTGGCCGTCGAGAGCGATGTGGTTTCGATGTTCGAAGAACTGAGGGCACGCTTCGGGTATATCGATGTTCTGGTCAATAGTGCTGATACCGCCGACAGGATTGTGCCTGCGATCGAGCAACTGTCGAAACAGCTCGAACACGTCCTGGATGTCAACCTTACCGGCGCCTTCACCTGCGCGCGCGAAGCGATCAAGGCTATGCGCCCGGGCGGCGTGATCCTCAATCTCGGGTCGATCGACAGCTTTCTGCCGTTCGCGCCGCGCCATGCCTACGGCGCCTCCAGGGCGGGGATGGATATGCTGACCCGTTGCATGGCGGCCGAACTCGGGCCGGTCGGAATTCGGACAGCCACCGTCGCTCCTGGCCACATCCGCACGCCCGCACTTGCTCAGTTGGCCAAAGCCGGCCGCATCGACCTGGCAGCAATCGGACGACGCATCCCCATGGGCAGGATGGGACGGCCAGAAGACGTCGCAGATGCATCGTTCTTCCTTGCTTCGTCTGACGCCTCATACATCAACGGCTCGATCCTCTACGTGGACGGCGGCTGGACCTCGTTCGGTGATGCGGGAAACGCCAGCGAACTCTATGACGAATGTTTTGCGGAGGCCGCAGGTTAATTGCCAGGCCTTCGCAGGGCGACCGGCCGAGCATTATGAAGCCTCGGCTCCACGACGCACCTGAGGTGCTTGAGATCCAAGCATGTGCATGCCGAGCACATTCCCGGTCGGCTGACGTGTCTATAACGAGGAGAAATCATGGAATTTGCCACTTTCATTCTGGCCGCCCAGCGTGGCTATCACCAATCCTCAGAAAGCGTCATCCGCAACTCCATCGAACAGGCCGTCGCTTCGGAGCAGGCTGGGTTCAACACCGCGTGGTTTGCTGAGCACCACTTCAACAATTACAGCCTCATACCATCCCCGCTGATGATGGTGGCGCACTGCGCCGGCTTGACAAGCACGATTCGCCTGGGCACTGCCGTCTGCGTGCTGCCGCTTTACCAACCGCAGCGCCTGCTGTCCGAGATCGGCTTCGCCGACATCGTTGCGAACGGCCGTCTCGAGCTCGGCGTAGGCTTGGGATACCAGCAGTTCGAGTTCGAACGGTTCGGCGTGGACATCGATGAGGCGCCGGCCGTCTTTTCGGAATACCTGGACATCATTCTCAAGGGCCTCAACCAAAACGTCTTCGAACACGACGGCCAGTATGAGAAGATCCCCCCAACAGCGATTTCGGTCCGCACAGTCCAGCAGCCGACGCCGCCTATCTGGATCGCTGGCGGAGCCGCACGGATGGCTCGGGCCTACCGCGAGGGGCACAATTTTTTTGTCACAGCCTTCCACGACGGCTTAGAGACTTTGACCACACTGCGTGAATCAGTCGAGAGGGCGGCGGCATCCGAGGAAAAGAACGTCACCGACGTCAAGATATCGCTGCTGCGCTGCTGCTATGCCAGCCACGACGAGTTGGAGATCAACAGCTATCTCGACAATGCCCGCTTCCAGCGCCGGCTTTCTGAAGCCCTGCATCAGCGCCGCCAACAGAGCCACGATGGCTACCTGCTGCAGGAGACACCGACCCAGCAGGATCTGTCCTTCGAGACCATGCGCAAAAATTTGCCGATTGGCAGCGTAAATCGCGTGATTGATCGCCTGCTGGAAGAGATCGATATCTTGAAACCGGACCAGATCGCAGTTCAGACTCAATTGGGCGACTTCGACCAAAAGACGATGCTGCGCCAGATCGAGCTCTGGGGCGACAAGATCATCCCTGCGGTCAACAAGGCGCTTTGTCATGCCGGAAGCTGAAGCCGGCCGTTACGATGATGGCTGCCTATCCAGCGCGCAATGGCGTGGGTCCGAGCTAGGGAGGAGCTTCGATCAGCATGTGCTGCCCTGCGTACATTCACGTTCGCTTGAGGAGGTCCAGGCGGGCGAGGTGTTGGCGACGGAGGGGACAGGCCTTTCGTCTGTCGAATTGCGTGATGTCTTGGCCGCAACTTTCCCGTCTACCTCCAGCAGCGTATTCGCTTTGGAGGAGTTGAGCGAGCCCGAGCCGGAACTGGAAGAGGAGCTGCTACGCCGGCTGCTGCTAGCGCATGCTGCGCCGGCCGACCCGGCGAGCGCCCGCTTGGCCAAGATCATCGCCCGGCGTGCGATGCGCACGGACCATCTTTGGCGGGATCTTGGCCTCTCAAATCGCGCTGAGCTCAGCCGCCTGCTTGCCAGACATTTTCCCGCGCTGGCGGCAGGCAACACAGAAAACATGAAATGGAAAAAGTACTTTTACCGCAAGCTGTGTGAGGCCGAAGGCTTTTCGTCATGCACAGCACCCAGTTGCGGGGAATGCCATGACTTCGAAAGCTGCTTCGGCCCGGAGGAAGTTGAGAGTCGCCTCTCGCCGACCACGAATGTCGGTTAGTCACTTCGCTTGATCGCAGCTGCGGACAAACGCTTTTCGCGGCGCCGTCGTATGGAGGAAGGGATGTTCATCGCCTCGCGATATTTGGTGACGGTACGGCGAGCGACATCGATGCCGGTCTCCTTGAGTTGAGCAACGATGTCTTCGTCGGAATGTACCTTGTCGAGCGATTCTTCGGCTATGATTGCCTTGATCCGATGGCGGACAGCTTTGGCGGAGTGCGCGTCGCCGCCCTCGCAGGATGCGATTGGCGCAGCGAAAAAATACTTCAGCTCGAACACCCCGCGCGGAGTCAACATGTACCTGTTCGAAGTCACCCGGCTTACCGTCGACTCGTGCATGCCGATCTCGTCAGCGACATTTTTGAGACAGAGAGGCCGCAGATGGGCGGCGCCGTGTGTAAAAAAGGCATCCTGCTGGCGCACGATTTCGGTCGCAACCTTAAGGATCGTCTTAGCGCGCTGCTTGAGACTGCTGATCAGCCAGTTCCCTTTTTCCTGGCAATGGTCGAGAAACGCTTTGCCTTCCGGATTTTGATTGGTCAGCTGCGAGATTTCGGCGACATAGGTATGGTTAATCAACACTTTGGGCAGCGTGGCCGGATCAAGCTCCACCCGCCATCCACCTTCGGACGAGGGCATTACCCAGACGTCCGGTACGATGGTTTCCGGCGTCCCGGACTGGAACCGGTCTCCAGGCTTGGGATCGAGCGCGCGGATTTCGTTCCTCATGTCGAGGAGATCCTCCTCGTCGACTCCGCAACGCTGCTTCAATCCCTGAAAATCCCCCCGTGCAAGCATCTCGAGATTGGCGACCAAAGCTGCCATAGCCGGGTCGAACCGGTCTTGCTGGCGCAGCTGAATCTCCAGGCATTCGCTGAGAGTTCGCGCAAAAATCCCCGGCGGATCAAATTGCTGCAAGATTCCGATGACCCGTTCCACATCAGCTTGCCGAACGTTTAACCTCCCGGCCAGATCGAAAAGGTTTACCTGAAGATAGCCAGTGTCCTCCAGATGGGCGGCGAGCTGTCCGGCAATCAGCCGCTCCTGGGGGGTGAACGGGGTGAGGGCGACCTGGCGGGCGACATGGTCGTGCAATGTTTCGGTGTGGGCGGTAAACTCCTCGACGGCAGGTCGATCGTTGCCGCTACTGCGTTGCGACTTCCATTGCCCTCGCCCGCCAGACGGCCCGCCAATGGGCGATTCGCCGATTTCGCTTCTGCTTTGACTGCTCCGCTGATCCTCCCCTGGCAGCGGCGAAACGTCGTCAAACGGGTCAGGCTTCAAAACGGGGTTCTTCTCGAGTGCCTGCTCCACGAGCTGATGGAGTTCAGTATGCGTCAATCGCAGCAAGCGAATAGCTTCAATGGCTTGAGGCGATAAGACCATACGTTGCTTCTGGCGTTGAAGCAGGCTTGCTGAGAGATGCATGTTGAACCGGTAATCTGCCGAGGAGGCTCTAGTGTGTGCTGGGGTTGTGTGAGACTTGCCACTTCTGGGTCATGCCGCCGCCTTCAGTTTGTCGAGAACGTTTTGCGGGGATGAAACGCCATAGGGGTCCGTCTCGCAGTTGTCACAGAAGCCTTCCTCCTCGAACCACTGCTCCACCACGCCATCGTCGATCAGAGCGGCGTATCGCCAGGAGCGCATGCCAAAGCCCAGATTGTCCTTCGCGACCAGCATGCCCATCTTGCGCGTGAACTCGCCCGACCCGTCTGGGATCAGCTCGATCTTCTGCAGCCCCAAGGACTTTCCCCACGCATTCATGACGAAAGCATCGTTGACTGAGACGCAGTAGATCGCGTCAATTCGCAGTTCCAGAAATTGATCATAGAGTTTTTCGAAATCGGGCAGTTGGAAGGTCGAGCAGGTCGGGGTGAAGGCGCCAGGCAGCGAGAACAGGATAACGCGCTTGCCCCCGAAATAATCGTCGGAGGTCTTGTTCTCCCACCGATAAGGATTTGGCCCCCCGATCGACTCATCGCGAACACGCGTGCGAAAGGTCACGAGAGGAACGTTCTTTCTATCGGTCATTGATTTGCTCCCAGGCCAAAGTGGTACGGTGCATTTTTCGGTTAAACTGAAGCGGCATCGACTTCGGTGGACAGTTCCGGCAGCCTTTCGCCCTGGCGTGGTTGCCTCGGACCAGTCTTGTGCAAGACCGCCCCCGAGCAGGGACGTTTAACGGCGACGAGCTTCCAGTTTTCCGCGGGGACGGGGAATGTTTGCTCGCGTGCTTTATCGAGCTTTGAGAGGTAGGCATGGTCTCCAACCGTGGTTTTGACTGCGTTCTAGCGACCGGGTCGCAAGCGCCATGCCAATTGACCCCATGCCTTGGGTTCACTTCGGTTTTTGCAGCAACTTTCGTGTTGTGCAGTAATGCCGGTCGATATTATTGCTCAAGCAGCACTGGAAATTGGGTGGGACTCCGTTCGGCAAACCCGGCCTTTGTCCGAAGCCGGACACGAATGTCGGAAATTAGCCAAACGCCAGGACCTGGGGCGGGTTTAAGAAACGTTGCCGTGGGCACCGTTCTTCAGCACAATTGCGCCACGCGAGCATGGCTCCCAGCGTCAATGCCGTGCAGCAGCGAGACGAAAGTCACTGCAGAATATCAACCTCTGCGAAGTCGTTGAGACCCAGCATGTGCGAGCCGTTCGAGCCGCAGATCAAGGCATGCTCGAGGAAGAGCTCGTGCTCTCGGCAGCAAGTGTTGCGACGTCTGACAAGGATCGTCGCGCTTCAAGGAAAAGAACCTGAATGGTGCACGGCTTGTGAAGGCCTGGCGCATGGAAATGGCTGGGCTGATCATCCTCCATGGCGGTTGGATGAAGAGCTGGCCCCTATCTCCCTCAGCTGCAACGGGGGGAGATAGGGCATGCCGGTCTATCGCGCTGGGTAACATTCCTCGGTGAGGCAATAAGGGGAGCAATTTCTCATTTCGGCCGACACGACCCAGCTCTCCTTTCATGCGCTGATTCCCCTAGGGAAATCGCGACTCCAGCCTTCCTATGCAGCGAATCGCGGTGCTGTCCGATGTCCGACAATGTCGGATGCGGATCGTAGCTGGGCTAGATCCGTCACTTTGCCTCGAATGGTTTCCCACTGGCCTAATATCTGCTTCGCCCCAAATGCGGCGACAGTTATCTCAGGAGGGAGCCAAACCTGTGCGGCATCTGTGAATGGATCGACTTCAATCGCGACCTCGGAGGTCCCGACGCGCGAAGAAGCTTGCCGATATGACGGCCACCATGGCGAACCGCGGTCCGGACGACGAGGGGACTTGGATCGGCGGGCCTGCGGCGCTGGGACACCACCGCCTGGCAATCATCGATATCCATGGCGGCCGTCAGCCCGATGATGCTCCAGGAGGATGGCCGACCTGACTTGGTGCTCGTCTACACGGGTGAGACTTACAACTACCGCGAGCTGCGTCAACAGCTGGCCGGCCTAGGCCATCGCATGAACACGAGCAGTGACACCGAGGTGGCGCTGCACCGCGCCCGCGGGTGGGGCTCTTCGGCGGGTACACTTTTTTCACGAAATCCGTGAATGTTTCTCGCGACATCATCCCGCAATCGGTGGTGCAGCGGGTGAAGAGCCCGTATCCGGCTATCCAGGATGCCGCCTACGACAAAATGCTACGTACGCGGTTCACTGCGGTGCTGGACGACCCTAGTGCGGCAGTGGCACCGCTGTTGTCCGTCGACAGGTCCCGCGCTTTGCTCGGTGCGACCAACAACCTTAAGGGGCTAGGGCGTATCCTGACCCTGCAAGATCTCCTCGCCGACTATAAGGTGCGCCTCACGATCTGAGACGATGGGACAGGATGGCCAAGGAGGTGCGCCGTCTTGCATGCCCCGCCAGCGAGGCGAACCCTCTTGGCTACGCGCGCCACCAGAGACGCTCCATATCGTCAGGCCCGCGTCTCATGCTCAGATGAGCCGGTATTTGGCTCTCTCATCAGCGAACCGAGAGAGCCCATGCCAAGACGGAAGCAAGCAAGACGAACGAGCGTCAGATACCCTGCGCCTGACCCATAAACAGGGCAGTCCGGTGGGCGAGGTGGCAGAGCAACTGAGGTTCGGCAAGACCTCGGTTTCCACCTATTTCTGCGGGCGCTGGAGGCGGGCTGTCGTGCTGGCCCTGCATGCGGCTTTGACGACGATGCGATGTTGAAACACCGTCTGTTGCGCCGAATCGGCCGTCGGCCACACGTTGGGTCGTCATCAGGTTCTCGACAGCTTCCCGGTGTCAAATCCAACCGTGGTCGGCGATCCCCACCAAGGTGGGAAGGCAGCGCTGACATAGCCGAACGTCGATCAAGTCACGATCAACGATTGCCTCATGTCACATGCCCTGCGGGACTGAAAAACGGAGAAGAACATGTGCGATGCAAAACTGAAGACCGTGCTTTCGCTTTTTTCGCCGGTGGCCAGCAAATTAGATGCTCTCTCGTCCAACGGACCAGCGACGGATGCAAATTGCGTTAAGCTAAATACGAACGAGAACCCGTTTCCGTTGCCGAAGAGCGTAATGCAAAGTGCAATTGCTGCGATCGAACACCAGTATCTTTATCCGGAAGACGACAATCTCAGCTTAAGGGCAGCTGCCTCCGACGCTTACGGATTTTCCAAAGATCAGGTGATTGCCGGCAACGGTTCGTCGGAACTGCTCGGACTCATCTACAGAGCTTTCCTCGCCCCAGGCGATAGAGTGGCGATGCTGTCGCCCGGATTTTCGTTCAACCGTAAACTTGCCATGTTGCAGGGTGCTGAGTTTCTCGAAATCGCATCGAGCGAAGCTCATCCCCTGCCGATAGAAAAACTGCTGTCCGGCCCCGCAAAAGACGCGAAGTTCATTCTGTTGGCTAATCCGAACAATCCGACCGGAACATTCGTGCCGGTGGCCGAAATCGAACGCCTTGTGGAGCAAGCAGATCGCTTGATCGTCTTGGATGAGGCCTACGTTGACTTCGCACCCGACCATGCCCTGCGCCTCGTCAATAGACATCCGAATCTTTTGATCTTGAGGACTTTTTCAAAGAGCTATGCTGCCGCTGGCGTGCGAGTCGGCTTCGGTTTCGGTCACCCAGAAATCATTGGCAGGCTGCGCAACATCCAGAATGTCTTCAACATGAACGTGATCGGGCAGGCGGTCGGGAAAAGCATTCTTGCGCATCGCCACGCCTACGAAGAGAACCACAGGCACATCAAGCATGAACGACAGCGAGTGACCCTGGCGCTGTTGCAACTTGGCTTTTCAGTAACACCCTCCCACGCAAACTTTTTGCTGGCCCGTGTGCCGGCGGGACAGGAGGGCTCATGCTGGCAAGCCGCGTTGAAAGAGCAAAAGATCCTCATCGCCAGCTTTCCTGACATAGATTTGAAGAACTGCATTCGCGTCAGCATTGGCACCACAGAGCAGATGGACAAATTCCTTGCTGCCGCCAAACACGTCTGTATGAACTTTAAGAGGAATCGCGGTATGCACAAGCATGAAGTCAATTCACATTGCTTTGGAAATGTGTCAAGCAATAAGTGTCGATGTGTTGTGAGTTATGATGTTTCCAATGGTGGATAAATCATAGGTAATTTGGAGAATAATTAATTGAAGAAAATTTTCGCTTCGGGCCTGACCTTCGGCATCTTCGATCATCTGGACGAAAACGGCGATGACATCGCCCAACAATATGCAGATCGGCTGAGCCTAGCAGAAGCGTGCGATGGCTATGGCTTTTATGCGTATCATCTCGCAGAGCACCACTGTACGCCGCATGGCAGAGGTCCATCACCGAATTTGTTCTTAGCGAGCGTCGCCCAGCGAACCCGCAGTCTTCGTGTTGGTCCCATGGTAATGCTACTTGCGCTCTATCATCCGCTGCGTGCCTTCGAGGAGATCTGCATGCTTGATCAGTTGAGCGGCGGCAGGCTTGAACTCGGCATAGGGCGCGGCTCTGCTCCGACTGAATTGGGATACTTCGGGGTTGCTGTAGAAGCAGCACCAGAACAGTATGCGGAGGCCAGCGAGATTCTCATCAATGCGATGAAAGGCGGGACGCTTTCTTATGAGGGCCGCCACTTTGAGTTGAAAGACGTTCCGCTGACGTTGAGACCTCACCAATATCCCCATCCGCCGACATGGATCGCCACCAATCGACCCGAGCCGGCTAGCTGGGCCGCCGCGAATGGGGCAAACATCGCCTGCGTCGGACCTTCCACTTCTGTTCGCAGCGTTACCGACGCGTTCCGCGCCGCCCGAATTCACGATGCTGACATTGGCCACCAAGCGCCATTTCTTGGATTGCTCCGAATGGTGGTGATAGAGCGTTCTGAAACAGATGCGTATTTGCTCGCAGCACCTGCCTATGAACGATGGCTCAAGAGCTTCAAATTTCTATACGAACTAAATGCCATTCCCACTCCACCAAACTTGCCTCTGAACTTCGATGCAGCAATTGAAAGTGAATTGTGCGTCGTGGGAACGGCAGCTTCTGTCCGAAAAGCTCTCCTTGATCAGTTGGAAGAGGCAGGTGCTAATTATCTTCTGTGTCAACTGGCATTTGGGGATTTGCCGCTGGATGCGTCCCTATACACCGCATCGACCATTCGATCCGAAATCATGGCTCGAGTTGGCGCATCGTGAAATCCGTTGCGTGATTGGAGGAGCAGCGGCAGCGCTGCTCCTCTTCCGAAACGGTTGTGGGGGCCGAACTCTTGTGTCAGGCGTAAACCACTAGAGCACGTCCTGTTTGATCCAGTTCATATCCTGCGGCTTTGAAGTAGTTGGCACATTCGGCTGGGGTGAAGAGGTCGACGACCGCGCCGACGCGTCTCATAGAGCCTTGATGGTTCTCTCGGCTTTGCTCGCAGCAGCGCCTTAAGTTTGGCGAAGGCGTTCTCAATCGGATTGAAGTCGGGACTGTAGGGCGGCAGGTAGAGCAGCCTCGCGCCTGCGGCCTCAATCGCGTCGCGCACGTCGGCGGCCTTGTGGGCGGGCAGGTTGCCCATGACGACTACGTCGCCCCGCGACAATGTCGGTGAAGGCCGTGGTCTTCCAGTGGCATGTGGCACGCCGGCCCGGCAGCGCTCGCCGCGCAGGGTTCTCCAGGCGGATGTCGCCAATGTCAAATTTGCTGGCATCCATGCCGCCATCGCTTTCTGGTTCCAGATCGAAAAATCGCCGAATGGAACCAGCGCATCAACCTGCGCCTCAAGGAGCTCACTGCCACTTTCGGTCGGCGGGGTGTGCCGCCCCACAAATAGAACATCAATTGTCGTGCCAACCGCGCAAGCGAAGGCCAGAAAGCCAACCTGTGTTTCTACGGCTTAATTGAGAGGCAGCCGATGTCGGCCGAACATCACCTTGTCTCGAAGTCGACGAATCCGACAGCAGGTTGCGAAAGTGCGCGCGACACGAACAAACTGCTGAAGCGCTCAACTCTTATTGATCACGCGTGTTGGACGCGACCCATTCTCGTTCCAATCGGGCTGAGCGCAAATTCTCCCGGTTCACAAAATTGCGTCGCTGGAGTAGTGGGGGCGCAGAGAAATCTCCGGTCGCAGCCTTACCCGGTCAAAACAAGGATACCAATGATGAAGACTCTCGCCGTCTGCTCTGGCGGATTGGACTCCGTTTCCCTTGCTCACATGGTGGCAGCGGAGCATGAACTCACCGGCCTTCTATCTTTCGACTATGGCCAACGGCACAGGAAGGAATTGGGCTTCGCCGCTCTTTGCGCGGAGCGACTGAAGGTCCCGCACCAGATCATCGACCTCCGCGAAATTGGCCGTGGCCTTTCCGGCTCAGCGCTCACCGACAGTGTCGACGTGCCGGACGGCCATTACGCCGAAGATACGATGAAGATTACGGTGGTGCCGAACCGCAATGCCATCATGTTTGCAATCGCCTTCGGGCTGGCCGCCACGCATAAGGCAGAAGCGGTGGCGGCGGCCGTGCATGGTGGGGATCATTTCATCTATCCAGATTGCCGTCCGGCCTTCATCGAAGCTTTCCAGACAATGCAAGACCGCGCGCTCGACGGCTATGCGCAGATACGCCTCTATGCACCGTACGTGAACCTCGGAAAAGCTGACATTGTGGCGGATGGCGCAAGATACGGCACCCCGTTTGCCGAGACCTGGTCCTGTTACAAGGGCGGCGTGCGTCACTGCGGGCGATGCGGGACCTGCGTCGAGCGGCGCGAAGCGTTCCATCTCGCCGGGCACGCTGATCCCACCGACTACGAGGACGCCGATTTCTGGCTCGAGGCACTCCGCAGGAGGCGCGCGTAATGTTCCACATCAGCAAGGAATTCCACTTCTCGGCCTCGCATCAGCTCACCTCCTTGCCCCCCAACCATCAATGTGCGCGCCAGCACGGGCATAACTATATCGTCGTAGTGGAGCTATCGGCCAAGGAACTGGACGCCCTCGGCTTCGTGCGCGACTATCACGATCTGGCGCCGCTCAAACGCTATATTGACGAGAGCTTCGACCATCGGCACCTCAACGACGTGCTGGGACATGAGAAAGTCACGGCGGAATGCCTGGCCAGACATTTCTATGAATGGTGCAAGGCACGTCTGCCGCAGACCACGGCCGTGCGCGTTAGCGAAACACCGAAAACTTGGGCGGAATACCGTCCGTGACCGACATGCATCCCGCAATCCGTGTGAGCGAGATATTTGGGCCGACGATCCAGGGCGAGGGCGTGCTCATCGGCTTGCCGACGGTGTTCATCAGAACCGGCGGATGTGATTATCGCTGTTCATGGTGCGACAGCCTTCACGCGGTGGACAATCAGTATCGCAATGAATGGCTACCGATGCCGATCGATGCCGTGTGGCAAACCGTCCATGCGCTTTCCGGCGGCAGGCCGGTTATGGTCTCCTTGTCAGGCGGCAACCCGGCCATTCAGCCGTTCGGTCCCCTCATAGAACGAGGCCATCGCCAGGGCTATCGTTTTGCACTGGAAACGCAGGGTTCCGTGGTGAGGGAGTGGTTTGCGGATCTTGACGTGCTGATCCTTAGCCCAAAGCCGCCGTCCAGCGAAATGACGACCAGTTGGGCTGCGTTTGAGGCGTGCCTCGAAGCGGCGCAAGAGAAGCCGCAAATCGTGCTCAAGCTCGTCGTTTTCGACGAGAGTGACTATGCCTACGCCAAAGAAGTCGCGGCGCGATATCCGCACCTTCCGATCTATCTGCAACCCGGCAATCACACGCCGCCGCACCCTGGCAGTGAAGACACCTCTGTCGACTTGGACGGAATAATGATGCGAATGGAATGGCTTGTCGAAAGGGTGACCAGCGACAGGTGGTTCGAAGCCCGCGTGTTGCCGCAGCTGCACGTTCTGCTTTGGGGTAACAAGAGGGCGGTCTAGTCTGCGGCTTGCGTCGCACCGGAAGGCCGGGCTCCGACGGCTTGGCAGGCTCTCTTAGCGTGCCGAGTACAGCCGAGCTTT
Organism: Mesorhizobium wenxiniae; assembly: GCF_002284535.1. Lineage (GTDB taxonomy): Bacteria > Pseudomonadota > Alphaproteobacteria > Rhizobiales > Rhizobiaceae > Mesorhizobium > Mesorhizobium wenxiniae. The sequence continues at coordinate 262,790 of NZ_NPKH01000001.1, forward strand.
GTTCGCGCCAGCGGTCTCGCATTGTGCGGCTGGAAACCGCAAGAACTGGCCTTCTCGCCCCAGCTGCTTGACTGTTTCCTCCGTCGCAAGCACGTCATCCCTCCCATCCTTGTCCAGCCCTTATCGATGTATCTCATGGTCCGGCCTGACGCTCGACTGTCAGACACCAGAACGCCAAAGGGGCTGGCCCGCCGGTCAACGGCAGCTGCTAAACAGAACGGCGATGTGCATGGGAATGCATCCGTTGCTTAAATGCCTTCCATAAAGAAGATCGATTTCCTCACTGGCCCAACGATCTCATGGATTTGTTCACGCAACAGGTGAAGCCGTCCGAGATTACGGCGCAACTCGGCTCGGCTTCGTTCCGGTCGGGGCATACGCTACCCGCACCGTCGGACCCTTTGCCCGCGCGTGTTCGATTGCCGCTCACTCGTCATCTTCTGGCGGTTCTAGTTTGCCAACCGAAACCTCTAGCCTCGTGGTGCACTCAATAAGGTTAGCTAGCAATTTGGCATCAATGTCTGTGTGCCCCTCGTACTCGGAGAGGTTTCGCTCGTTGTGCGCCTTTAGAAAAATCTGAATGTCAGCCTTGTCGGTTCCGACGGTATGAACGAGCGCTTGAAACACCGAAGTGCGATTGTCCGAGCGATAGCCTTCGCGGCGTAGGGCTGCCAGGGCAAGCCGATGCGCAGCTCCATATAAGAGAGTGAATTGGCTGTCGGGGTCGAGACCTTTCTGTGCGTCAGTTAAATTCTTGCGCGCGCCACCCAGCATGCCGTCATATTCGGACAGCGATGGGGGCTCACTTTTCATCAGCCCAATCTTTACGAGGTTGTCTAGTTCTTGCTTGCCCACGCTTGTAAATCTTTCTCCGAGCCGATGAGGAAAATCTTTGGAAGGGTACTTACCTTGCGGACAAACGACCCTTTCTGCGACGCCTTTCGTTGCCATTCCTCCGGCGACAGAAATGTCGGACTGACCTTTCGGCCTAGTCTCAGTTCCGCGTTTTGTGCGGCTGAATAAAGTTCAGAGAGGTTCAGGTTATCGCCGACCACCATCAAATCGATATCGCTGCGTTCTGTGTCCGTGCCTTTGGCGACTGAACCGTACACGAAGGCAGATTTGATCGAATGAAAGTGCGACAGCAATTCCCTTAGTGGCTCGGTTGGTATTTGGTTCTTAAGTGAAAAGTGCGCCGTGCTCTGCAAAGCAGGGGGGGCTGCGTTCTCAGGCCCCGCGCTAGTGCCGTCACGATGCGCCTTTAGGCGCTGGTATTCATCGACCGAAAGCAGCACAAGCCGTTCGCGGCCATTCTTGCTGATGATCACGGGTTCCGCTAGCGCCTTGTCCTGATACAGCCCAAAGTTGCGCTGAAATTCAACCGAGCTAATGACCGACATAGAATTGTCCCGATAATCCGTTATATCCGTATAATACGTATCTTTTTGAAAATATCAATGGTCTCGTGCTAAGGTACTGAATTATTTGCCTTCGATATAGCGCGTCGGCGGAACCAACTCGTAGACGGGCTATGAAAGGTTAAGCGCGGATGTCTATCGGCCGCCGGCGTTCCCGCTCCGCAAGCCTGCCTGAACTATTCCGCGCGGCGGTCAAGCCCCAGGCTCCTGCTCATCCAGCGACCGCCCGATCAATAGCAGGCTGGAAAGACAATAGCCGACGTCTTCCGATGGTCTCGCCATCAGCTTTGGGCCAGCTCCCCATTATCCCGCTTCGAGCTCGACACAGGGCGGTTTCGATGGCGCACGACAATCTGTGTCGGCTTTGTCGTGTCCGTGACAGACGCCTGAAAGGCCCGCTCGCGCGTTTTGCCGCCGTCTAAGTGGCTGGAATTTAATAACAAAGTTTCTTCTCGGATCGGCCGATCACGCTGGTACGCTTTTTGCGATGCTTGGTGTGAGGCGGCACGAGCTGCCTATCGGCACTTGTGTCGCGGGCAGTCGCGATGATTAGAACGAAGGAAGGAAAGCTATTATGTCAGGTCTGCGTCAGATCGCCTTTTACGGCAAAGGCGGCATCGGCAAGTCCACCACCTCCCAAAATACGCTCGCCGCCCTTGTCGACCTCGGGCAGAGAATCCTCATCGTAGGATGCGACCCCAAAGCCGATTCCACACGCTTGATCCTGAATTCGAAAGCTCAGGATACCGTCCTGGATCTCGCCGCACAGGAAGGTTCGGTGGAAGACCTCGAACTCCAGGACGTGCTCAAGGTCGGCTACAGAGGCATCAAGTGCGTGGAGTCCGGCGGCCCCGAGCCGGGTGTCGGTTGCGCCGGCCGCGGCGTCATCACCTCGATCAATTTCCTCGAGGAGAATGGCGCTTATGACGATGTCGATTATGTCTCCTATGACGTCCTCGGCGACGTGGTATGCGGCGGCTTCGCCATGCCGATCCGCGAAGGCAAGGCCCAGGAGATCTACATCGTCATGTCCGGCGAGATGATGGCGCTCTATGCCGCCAACAACATCGCCAAGGGCATCCTCAAATATGCCCATTCGGGCGGTGTGCGGCTGGGCGGGCTGATCTGCAATGAACGTCAAACCGACCGTGAACTCGATCTGGCCGAAGCACTGGCTGGCCGATTGAATTCCAAGCTCATCCACTTCGTGCCCCGCGACAACATCGTCCAGCATGCCGAACTCAGGAAGATGTCGGTGATCCAGTACGCGCCGGACTCCAAGCAGGCAGGGGAATACCGCGCTCTGGCCGAGAAGATCCACGCCAATTCGGGCCAGGGTACGATCCCGACGCCGATCACCATGGAGGAGCTGGAGGAGATGCTGCTCGACTTCGGCATCATGAAGACCGACGAGCAGATGCTTGCCGAGCTTCACTCCAAGGAAGCGGCGAAGGCGGCGGCCCAGTAGTGACATTAGCGCTGCCATGAATCGGCGCGCCTTGCAGAGAACGGCGCCTATTCGTTGAGGCGTCACCCAACCTTGAAAGGGGACTCATGAGCCGGGAATACGAGAATGATGGTGCTCTTCATGCGAAGCTTATCGAAGAGGTGCTGTCGCATTATCCCGACAAGGCGGCGAAGCGCCGCAAGAAGCACCTCAACGTCGCAAAGAGCGGCAACGAGGCTGGCGGGGAAAGCGAGGTCCTTTCCGAATGCGACGTCAAATCGAACATCAAGTCCATTCCCGGGGTGATGACGATTCGCGGCTGTGCATATGCGGGTTCGAAAGGCGTGGTGTGGGGGCCAGTCAAGGATATGGTCCATATCTCGCACGGCCCGGTCGGCTGCGGCCAATACTCTTGGTCGCAGCGCCGCAACTACTACGTCGGTACGACGGGCGTCGACACGTTCGGGACAATGCAGTTCACCTCCGATTTCCAGGAGAAGGACATCGTCTTCGGCGGCGACAAGAAGCTGGAACAGATCATTGACGAGATTGAAGTCTTGTTTCCGCTCAACAACGGCATCACCGTGCAATCCGAATGCCCTATCGGCCTGATTGGCGATGACACCGAGGCGGTTTCTCGCAAAAAGACCAAGGAGTATGACAAGACGATCGTGCCGGTACGCTGCGAGGGTTTCCGCGGCGTCTCGCAGTCGCTTGGCCACCACATCGCCAATGATGCGATCCGGGATTGGGTCTTCGACAAAAAGGATGTCAAGTTCGAGGCCGGCCCCTACGACGTCAACGTCATCGGCGACTACAATATCGGCGGCGATGCCTGGGCCTCGCGCATACTGCTTGAGGAGATAGGGCTGCGCGTGGTCGGCAACTGGTCGGGTGACGCCACACTCGCAGAGATCGAGCGCGCCCCGAAGGCTAAGCTCAATCTTATCCACTGCTACCGGTCGATGAACTACATCTGTCGGCATATGGAGGAAAAGTATGGCGTCGCTTGGATGGAGTACAATTTCTTCGGTCCCTCCCAGATCGAAGCCTCTCTGCGCAACATAGCCAAGCATTTTGGGCCGGAAATCGAGGAGAAGACCGAAAAGGTCATTGCCAAGTACAGGCCGCTTGTTGATGCGGTCATCGCCAAGTACCTGTCGCGCCTGGAAGGAAATACCGTGATGCTCTATGTCGGCGGCCTGCGCCCCCGCCACGTCGTCACGGCCTACGAGGACCTCGGCATGGTCATCGTGGGCACCGGCTATGAATTCGCCCACAGCGACGACTATCAGCGCACCGGCCACTACGTGAAGAACGGCACGCTGATCTATGATGACGTGACCGGCTATGAGTTGGAGAAATTCATCGAAGGGATTCGCCCAAATCTGGTCGGCTCGGGAATCAAAGAAAAATACCCGGTGCAGAAGATGGGCATACCGTTCCGCCAGATGCATTCCTGGGATTATTCAGGCCCGTATCACGGCTACGATGGCTTTGCCATTTTCGCACGTGATGTGGATCTCGCCATCAACAACCCGGTCTGGGACCTATTCCACGCGCCTTGGAAAAGAAGCCGGGGCGATGAGCGGGCGATGGCTGCCGAATAAACATCTGCTTTAGCCCCAGTCTCCCACTGAGACGGTGAACTCCCGCGGCCTCTGATCCGCCGGAGCCTGGAACGTCTTGACGTCCTGAGCTGCCGTACCGCGCAGCCAGATGCAAAAGAGGTATCATCATGCCGCAGTCGGCTGAAAAAATTCTCGATCACGCTCCCCTGTTCCGCGAGCCGGAATACAGAAAGATGCTCGCTGAGAAGAAGCTAAACTTCGAATGTCCGCACCCCGATGAGATCGTTTCCGATCAGCGCGATTTCACCCAGACGTGGGAATACCGCGAAAAGAACCTCGCCCGCAAAGCGCTTGTCGTGAACCCGGCCAAGGCCTGCCAGCCGCTGGGTGCGGTATTCGCTGCCGCCGGCTTCGAACGAACCATGTCCTTCGTCCACGGCAGCCAAGGTTGCGTCGCCTATTACCGCTCGCACCTGTCGCGCCATTTCAAGGAGCCTGCCGCGGCGGTCTCCTCCTCAATGACCGAGGATGCGGCGGTGTTTGGCGGCCTGAAGAACATGGTCGACGGGCTCGCCAACACCTACCAGCTCTACGACCCGAAGATGATTGCCGTGTCGACGACCTGTATGGCAGAGGTCATTGGCGACGACCTGCACAGCTTCATCCAGAACGCCAAGGACGAAGATTCAGTCCCGCGCGACTTCGACGTGCCCTTTGCCCACACGCCGGCCTTCGTTGGCAGTCATGTCGACGGCTATGACAACATGGTCAAAGGCATTTTGGAGCACTTCTGGAAAGGCCAGGAGCGTACGCAAGTCGAAGGAGCCATCAACATCATTCCGGGCTTCGACGGCTTCTGCGTCGGCAACAACCGGGAGCTCAAGCGCCTGCTCGATGTAATGGGCGTGTCCTACACATTCATCCAGGATGCCTCTGACCAGTTCGATACGCCTTCGGACGGTGAATACCGCATGTATGACGGGGGCACGAAGATCAACGAGGTGAAGAAGGCCCTCAACGCCGAGGCAACGCTTTCGCTGCAGCATCACAACACCCGAAAGACGCTGGGCTATTGCGAGGAGGTCGGGCAGGCGACGGCCTCGTTCCACTATCCGCTCGGCGTTCAGGCGACCGACGAATTCCTGATGGAGGTCGCGGCGATTTCCGGCAAGGAGATCCCCGAGGCAATTCGCCTCGAGCGCGGCCGACTGGTAGACGCCATGGCGGACAGCCAATCCTGGTTGCATGGTAAGAAATACGCCATCTACGGCGATCCCGACTTCGTTCACGCGATGGCCCGCTTTGTCATGGAGACCGGCGGCGAGCCAACCCATTGCCTCGCCACCAATGGCACCTCGGCATGGGAAGCCGATTTGAAGAAGCTGCTAGCATCCTCGCCTTTCGGCAAGGCTGCCCAGGTTTGGGCGGGCAAGGACCTGTGGGCGCTGCGCTCACTGCTCTTTACCGAGCCGGTGGACCTTTTGATCGGCAATTCCTACGGCAAGTACCTGGAGCGCGACACCGGAACGCCGCTGATCCGGCTGATGTTTCCGATCTTCGATCGGCACCATCATCACCGCTTTGCGCTCTTTGGCTACCAGGGCGCGTTGCGCGTGCTTACGACGATCCTCGACAAGATCTTCGACAAACTCGATCGCGAGACGAGCGAGACGGGTGTGACGGATTATTCCTATGACCTCACGCGCTAAGAGCCGTGGCCGGCTTTTCGCCGAGGCCATTCCTTGCCCAATGGACTGGGGAGGCTGAGCAATGTCCTCCCTCAGCGCCAAAATCAAGGACGCCTTCGATGAGCCCGCCTGCGATAAGAACCGTGGCAAAGATGCCAAGCCGCGCAAGGAGGGCTGCTCGAAGTCGCTGACACCAGGGGCGGCAGCCGGCGGCTGCGCCTTTGACGGAGCCAAGATCGTCCTGCAGCCGATCACCGACGTTGCGCATCTGGTCCATGCGCCGCTTGCCTGCGAGGGCAATTCTTGGGACAACCGTGGTGCGGTTTCGTCAGGGCCGACCTTGTGGCGGACAAGCTTCACGACCGACCTCACCGAACTCGACCTGGTGATGGGGCAGGGCGAGCGGAAACTCTTCAAGGCGATCCGCGAGATCAAGCACACATACGCGCCGCCGGCGATCTTCGTCTACTCGACTTGCGTAACGGCGCTGATCGGTGACGACATCGAGGCCGTGTGCAAACGCGCCACGGAAAAGTTCGGTTTGGCCGTGGTGCCGATCAATGCGCCTGGCCTGGCAGGCTCCAAGAACCTCGGCAACAAGCTCGCCGCCGAGGCGTTGCTCGATCATGTCATCGGCACGGTCGAACCCGACGACCCCGGGCCCTACGACATCAACATCCTTGGCGAATTCAACCTCTCGGGCGAATTCTGGCTTGTAAAGCCGCTCCTCGATCGGCTCGGGATCCGGGTGCGCGCCTGCATTCCCGGCGATGCGCGTTACCGCGACATTGCTTCCGCGCACCGCGCCCGGGCGGCAATGATGGTGTGCTCGACCGCGCTGATCAGTCTTGCCCGCAAGATGGAGGAGCGCTGGGACATCCCGTTCTTCGAGGGCTCCTTCTATGGCATCTCCGACACATCGCAAGCTCTTCGCAACCTTGTCAGGCTGCTGGTGAGGAAGGGCGCCGATCCGGAGATCCTCGAGCGCACAGAGACGCTGATCGCGCAGCAGGAGGCGATCGCGTGGAAGAAACTCGAATCCTACCGGCAAAGGCTCCAAGGCAAGCGCGTGCTGCTCAACACAGGCGGTGTGAAGTCCTGGTCGGTTGTCCATGCGCTGATGGAGATCGGAATCGAGATCGTCGGCACCTCGGTCAAGAAATCTACGGTGCAGGACAAGGAGCGCATCAAACAAGTTCTCAAGCACGACAAGCACATGTTCGAATCCATGGCTGCGCGCGAGCTGTACGCCATGCTCTCTGAACACAGGGCCGATATCATGCTGTCGGGCGGTCGCACGCAATTCATTGCGCTCAAGGCCAAGACGCCCTGGCTCGATATCAACCAGGAGCGCCAGCATCCTTATGCCGGCTATGACGGCATGGTGGAACTCGTACGCCAGATCGACCTCGCCATTCACAATCCGATCTGGTCTCAGGTGCGCCAGCCGGCCCCGTGGGATTGCCAGCCTGATCTGATAGGCGAATTGCCGTGCACGAGGAACGAGACCGCGTACCTGTTTGATGAATTCGCCTGCGCGACGGCACACGAGTGTTGAGGCGACCGATGGCCCGCATCCTTCTCCAGAGCAAATCGGCTGCGGTCAACCCGCTGAAGTCGTCGCAGCCGCTGGGTGCCGCCTTTGCCTTTCTTGGCGTCGACGGTGCGATGCCGCTGTTCCACGGCAGCCAGGGATGCACAAGCTTTGCGCTCGTTCTCTTCGTGCGGCACTTCAAAGAAGCGATTCCCTTGCAGACTACGGCGATGGATGAGGTGGCGACCATCCTCGGCGCAGCCGACCATCTGGAAGAGGCGATCTTCAACCTCAAGAACCGCACGAAGCCAAAGCTGATCGGGGTGTGCACGACCGCGCTCGTGGAGACGCGTGGCGAAGATTGCGCGGGTGATATTGCCAACATCAAGCTGAAGCACACGCAAGAGCTTGCGGGTACGGAGGTCGTGCTGGCCAACACGCCGGATTTTGACGGCGCGATCGAAGAGGGCTGGGCCAGGGCAGTCACCGCAATGATCGAAGGGATTACACGCTCGGGCGAACGGGCGCGGCACCCGAAGAAGATCGCAATCCTGCCCGGATGCAACCTCACTGTCGCCGACGTCGAGCACATGCGGGACATGGTTGAAAGCTTTGGGCTCAAGCCGGTTATTCTGCCCGACATCTCAGGCTCACTCGACGGTACGGTTCCTGACCGCTGGGTAGCGACCACATACGGCGGCACCAGCGTCGAGGACATTCGCGAGTTGGGCACGGCCATGCAATGCATCGCCATCGGTGAGCACATGCGCCGCCCGGCGAAAGCGCTGCTCGGGTTGACCGGCGTGCCTTACGTGTTGTTCCAGTCACTGACTGGGCTGCAGGACACGGACCGCTTCGTGTCGCTGCTGTCTTCGATTTCGGGCGCGGCGGTACCGGCCCGCGTGCGCCGGCGCCGGGCGCAATTGCAGGACGCGATGCTCGACGGACATTTCCATTTCGGCGGCAAGAAAATTGCCATCGCTGCCGAACCAGACCAGCTGTTCCAACTTGCAACCTTCTTTGCTGGCCTCGGCTCCGAGATAGCCGCGGCCGTCACAACGACCGACAGGTCTAAAATTCTCGAGAAAGTCCCGGCGGTTTCGGTTCAGATCGGCGATCTCGGCGATCTGGAAAGTCTTGCCGTCGGTGCTGACCTGCTTGTCACGCATTCGCACGGGCGCCAAGCATCGGAGCGGCTCCGAATTCCGCTCATGCGCATCGGGTTCCCGGTCTTCGATCGACTAGGCAGCCAGCACAAGCTCGCAATTCTCTATCAGGGCACCCGCGACCTGATCTTCGAGGTCGCCAACATCTTCCAGGCCAACCAACACGCGCCCACTCCTGAGGCGCTTGATCCACTCCGTAATCGAGAAATATCACATGAACGCTGTTCGCCGCCTCTCGCTGGTCAGTAATGAGGTTTTCGCCCCGATGCCTGAACGACGTGCGGGCGCATTGCGCGTTGCGATCGCCACTCAGGACATGCAGAACCTCAATGCCCATTTCGGGTCGGCCAGGCGCTTTGCTGTCTACGACGTGACGCGCGAGGAATGGAATCTCGTCGAAGCCGTGGCCTTCGATGACGTTTCGGATGAAAGCGGGGAGCATCGGGCCGAGGGCGATGACCGCATCACGCCCAAGGTGGATGCGCTGAAAGGCTGTCATCTGCTGTTTTGTCTGGCGATTGGCGGACCTTCGGCAGCCAAGGTTGTCGCGGCAAAAATCCACCCGATCAAAGTGGCGGAGCCCCAATCCATCCGAGAGGTGCTGTTGCGCACGCAGATGATGCTCAGGACGTGTCCTCCGCCCTGGCTGCGCAAGGTGCTGGCGCAAGCGGGCGTTGCCGAAACGAAACCGTCCTTCGAGGACGAGGACTGATAGGAGGACGCCAAATGTCTGACCCCGCAATCCCCCCAGCTGTCACCGAAGACGAGGCGGCTCTTTGCACCCCGTTCGTCAAATGCCTCGTGCGGCTGATCCGTGCTCAGGATTCCTATGGCTCGTGGGAACGCAAAGCGGACGCCGAGCTGCTGGGCGACTTCATCATTACCAAGGAACAGCGCCGAGCGATCCCGATCATCGGAGATCCCGATCCGGACGTGCTGTGGAGGCTCGACAAGTACTACGCCGCCATCGGGCTTGCGATCGAGGAGCGCTGCGGCCTTATGGCATCGCCGATGATCCAGGTGAGCCATGAGGGTTTTGGTCGGGTGCTTTTCACGACCGGACGGTTGGTCGTTTTGTCCAAAACGCTGCGCGATGTCCACCGGTTTGGCTTCGAGACGCTCCTGAAGCTCGCCACGGCCGGTACGAAGCTGGTCGACGATGGGATTGCAGTCATCGAAGCCTTTCCCCACGTGGCGCTGGCATGATGGGCGCGATTTTCGAGAAAGGCCATCATGACGGAACCGAGAAACTTTGTTGGCCAGCCCCCTCGATCCAGGGGCTCGAGGCCGACCAGGTTGCTGGGGTATCGCTGATGAAGAAGCCGCTGGTCCTGATCTGCTCGCAAGATGCCGAGTTCTATCTGCTCTACAGTCACATACTGGAGGTGGACGGTTTCAGCAGTGAGACGGCAGACGGCGCGAAGGCTGCGCTGGCCTTGGCCGACCAACGGGAGCTTCAGGCCGTGGTGCTGGATTGCGACCCAGCCAGCATAAACGGGCCCGCAATTTGCGCCCACCTCAAGCGGGAACCGCGCACCACCGACCTGCCCATTATCGCCCTGATCGCGCCTGGCGCCGAGCACCAGCACCTCGATCTCTTGAAGGCAGGCGTTGAGAGCTTTGTGCGGCCAGTGGCTCCGGCCAAGCTGCTCGACTGCCTGCGGGCGAGGCTCGGGCTGACCAAGCGTGGTTCGAACGGGGTTGAAAACGGCAGTTGGATTTGTTGTGGAGGCCTGGAGATGAAGCTCGATGCCCGTCGGGTTCGCGGTAATGGCCACGACATCCATCTCGGACGGATCGAGTTCAACGTGCTGCGGCTTATGATTGAGGCCCCCGGCAAGGTCTTCAGCCGGGACGAGTTTATCGGGGCGGCCTGGCCGGCCAACATTCATGTCGGTGAACGCACCGTCGATGTCCATATCAGCCGGATCAGAAGGGCGCTGAAAACGGCCTTGCCCGGCAGCGTCATTCGCACCGTCAGGTCGGCCGGCTACTCGCTCGAGAAGCCGGACGACTGAAATCGGTGGTCGAATGTGGTGCCGCTCTCTCTTCCTCCGCTGAGAGCGGTGTTGCCGCTTTGAGACGCTCCTAACGAAGACCAGGAGAAGCAGGCAAATGGAATTTAAAAGCATATTCTGTGTGACGGGTGCTGATCATTCTGATGAGGACCTCACAACAGCTGCCGGACTGTGTGCCGAGGTCGGCGCGCACCTATCCGTACTGATTATACCGCCTCCATTGCTCTTGATGTCGTCTCCGCCCCTCGAGTGGGGTACGGGACGTGCACAGGCAATTGCAGTACCGAATTATCGATTTCAGCAAATCGAGAAATTTTCACAGGACGTGACCAGAATGGAAAGACGGTCCGCGGATATCCTCAAACGGCTGAAAGCTATGTCGCTTTCCTGTGACGTTGACACCGACTATTGCGATCCGGCTAGCCTCGGTGAAGTGGCGCGACAGCGGGCGCTCTGCGCTGACCTGACGATCGTTGGAGCGGACCTCCTCAACGATGAGACTCTCGGACCTCCTGTTGTCAACGGCTGCTTGTTCGATAGCGGAAGGCCGGTGCTCATCGTGCCGAAGGGCGCTAAGGCGACCCTGTCGCCTCGACGCGTGCTGGTCGGCTGGGATTCGCGCGTAGAGGCCTCGCGTGCGGTTCGGGAAGCTCTTAGTCTCCTATCCGCTGCTGAGGAAGTTTGTGTCGCTATGGTCGATCCGAAGGCGCAAAACAACGGGAAAGGTGCGCAGTCTGGAGCAGACATCGCTGCCTATCTTACTCGGCACGGTGCTCGGGTCTCGGTTGACCTGCTTAAGAGCGCCGGTAAATCGGCGGCCACAGTGCTGACGCAGCACGCGGCCGACACCTGCGCCGACATGATAGTCATGGGTGCTTATGGCAGCCGTGGGCTGCGTGAGCGGATTTTCGGCGGTCCGCCGAGCTGGAGCTTTGAGAAGACCACATTGCCGCTGTTTTTGGCTCGCTGATCAGTTCCGTAGCAACACCGATCAGGTCGTAGGACCGCCAACCAGTCCGAAGTCGTCGTCGGTTACCGGTCGGATTGCGGAGACATGGCTGGATCCGCGAACATCTTGCGACGCTTTTCAGAGCCAAACCGGACGCCTCGACTGCTTCAGGACGCTCTCGTGCATCCAACTCGTGCGAGATCGTCTGTAACGGGCAGTAAAGACGAACGGCTGCAGCAGACCGCAGCCAAGCCACAGGGCGGGTGTACCAGGGGACCCCCACCTCGGGGCGCGAACCCTGTTGGCCCCTGATCAGTACCCGGACGCGGGTCAAATCGGCGGCTGCCCCCTGTCAGGCCTGCGGTGTGCAAGGGCCGCTGCCGCGGAGCTTCCTCTGCCCGATCGTCGGGCGTGCGACAATGTCGGGTTCCAGACGAGCTGGAATTACGCGAACTCGTTGGTTTGACGTTTTCTTTATCCGGCACGCTGCATGCATGGGAGTCTACGAACGCATTACGAGCCGTTATCCATGGTTACGCCCCTCGAAGAAAGAGCCGCTTCCGTCGTAACCGGGAAACAGCCAATCCTGGGGTGGAGGCAGCCGCTAGGAGCCGCCGTAAAATCCGGAGAGCTGCGCGACAGCATCACACGCTTTCCTTCCGCTCTTGGGTTCGGATGATGCGGTGCCCGCTGTCGATGTCGCCCATTGAGCCCAAGATCTGGAAGGCCGCGCAGGCCTTTTGCCTTCCTCTCAGTCGGGACCGCGGCTCAAGGATGCCTGTGAGGTTCGCAATGCTCAATGCCTGGCGGTCGCCGCGCACATGCCGCTGAGTTGGAAAACACTCCTAGAGGAGCAAGGATAAGTGGACCTCTTTTGCATTGGTATCGGTGCTGGGCCGTCTAATTTGAGCCTTGCGTGTCAGATACAGGAAGAGATTGCGCAAGGGGCACTGTTCCTGGATCGGCAGGTTGATTTCCGCGGACATCCAGGCAGCGCTTTCGATTGCGCGGAGCTCCAGGTCGGCCACTTCCAGGATCTGGTTACTCTGGTCAATCCGCGATCAGCCTACACATTCGTAAACTACCTCCACGAGAACGGGCGTCTTTACCATTTCCTCAATGCGCAATTTCACGGGGTGCTCAGAGCCGAGTTCGCTCAATATCTCAACTGGGCGTTCCAGAAGAATCCGCTTGTCCGTGGCGGCGAGGCCGTTCGCGAAATCCGCTTTGACGGCGAGTTTCGCGTGCGGACGGACAACGCGGTCCTTGATGCGAGAAACCTCGTCATCGACATAGGCAAGCAGGCGCAAATTCCGCCTCAGTTTCATGGCTGGACTGGACCCAACCTGTTCCACTCATCTGAGTTGGCCCACATCAATCCTGAGGTGCAAAAAAAGCATGTCTGCGTTGTTGGCGGCGGACAGTCGGGAGCCGAGCTGCTGCTGCACCTTGTCGGCCGGCCGAAAGAACGGCGGCCCGCGGCGATCACTTGGGTCTTGACGCGCGAGATGCCTTTCGACGACCACCCGTTCACAAACGAGCTGTTCACGCCTTGCTTTTCGGATCGTTTTGCGGCCATGAGCGAGGTGCATCGCCAGCTGTTCCTGCGGCGTTTCGCGCTTGCCTCCGACGGGATTTCAGAAAGCACGTTGCGCGCGGTCTATCAGGCGCTCTACCACCACGCCTTTCTCGAGCCACACCAATGCGACATCACACTGCGGCCAAGTTGCAACGTGTCGCGCTGCATCAACGCAGGGGCGGGGCACAGGCTCACGCTGCAGCGCGGCATGGATAACATCGGAGAAGTAACCGCCGACATCGTCATCCTGGCCACGGGGTACGAGAACGCGCTGCCGGACTTCCTGGAACCGATCGCAGATCGCCTCGAGCAGATCGGCAATGAGCTCGCCACCGGCGAGGATTTTTCGGTGTGCTGGGACGGACCGCGAGACAGACGCCTTTTCGTTCAGAACGCCTGCCTTGGACAGCGCGGGCTGGCTGATCCGAACTTTGGCCTGCTGGCCTGGCGAGCGCGCCGCATCCTGGACAGCCTTCTGGGGCGCGCGCCATGCACCAATCCCGAGCATCTGGGCTTCATCAGCCGTACGTTGATCGAGCGCCGGCCCGACCTCGTAGCCGAAGAAATGGGCAGCGGGATATAACTGGTCTACTATTGTTCATTGGCGGTGGCATCCAGGGAATGATGTACGCCTTCGTTGCGGCGAAAGCGGGAGCCTTAGCCCAGATCATCTTGACCGAATAAGCACTCGGGCCCTGAGGCACATCGTTATTCCGCGGACGTTTCCCCTACGCTCGTTAAGTCCTTACGTTCACTCGAAAGAGTGCGGTAGCCTCAGCGGCCATGGCTGAGCCCGCGGTCAGCGGGGAGGGTCCTTGCTTTTGGCGATGCATGTCGTGGCTGGACCCGGTGAGTTAGGTGAGTCCGGCCCAGTCTACCCAGCCCCTGCGCCCGCCCCGAAGCCGCTCGCCCGCTCAGCGCTATCGAGGGGGCGCTCGCGAGCGGCTTCGCTGACCGCCGCGCTACAGCGTAAGGACGCGACCCCAGTGAAGGCATACTCCAGTGTCGCCAATTCCGTTTCGTTGGCCCGCCGCAAGCCGGTCTTCCAACCAAAGGCCGAACTCGCCAACCAACGATTGTCTAAATCCGCTACCCAGGGCGGTTCGCTCGGGCTCGCTTGCTTGAGCACGGCACAGACGGGATCGCGAGCATGATGCCGCGGAATGGGAACGCACCATGCTTGGGCACGAGGGCCCGTGCCAACGCGCATTGCGCCAATCGGCGTCGTCACGTCCGAGATTCAGCACCGGCTGCTCGGCGCTTTTACGCTCGCATCATGGGCCGGCATGCCGCTGGCGATCCATGACGCGATGCCGCCGAGGCTGCTCGTTCATGGAAAGCGATAAGCACTAGATTAATGGGCAGCCTCGTCGGGACCGAAAAGGGCGCTAAACCGGCTGGCTAGATCGATCCAGGGTGCCGCGTCTCCGCGCTCTGAAGCTATTCGAACGACCGTCGCCAGATAATCGGTAAAAGCCTTCAGGTCTGATGGCGCCTTGCTCAGAAAGGTGGTCAATGGCGTCAAGCCGCTGGTGAACGGCAGCCAGCATATGTTGCACCAAAAGCAGTGAGGATGGGCAAGGGCAGTCGCCCTTACTCGCGAGGCGCCTGCACTCGCTGCAAAGCGGCGGAATGTCCTCTAAGGCTAGGTCGCCGGAAAGCCGTTGTATGAGATTGTCAGTGGCGTTCCACAAATTCGCTCGCATGCAGAACGGAATGCAGCGTGACCCCATGTTGGGCTAGCAGCTCCGTAGCTCCCTCGTCACGGTCCACGAGGCAAGCTGCGTCACCTACAATGCCCCCGACGCGGCGAACCTCTTCAATCGCCTTCAATATCGACTTGCCGCTTGTGGCAACGTCGTCAACGATCAGGACGACTTTTCCCTCGAGATCTTCTTTGGGCCCAAGACCTTCAATCACGTCCCTTGTGCCATGAGGCTTTGGAGTCTTGCGAACGAAGATCGTGTTTATGGGTTTGTTCATCGCCGAGCTGACAGCTGCCATCGATCCGATTACGGGGACCGCTCCCATTTCAAGGCCGCCGACGTACTCTGCTTTCACTTGCTCAGCGATTTTTAGGAACTCAAGAGCGGCAAGTTGCGCGCCTCGCGCCATCATCATGGTAGGCTTCATATTGAAATAGATGTCGCTCTCTATGCCCGACGAGAGCGTGTAGCGTCCGGATCGAAAAGAGCGCTCACGGACGATTTCGCGGAGTTCGTCCTTATCGTGTTGGCTGGAATCAACTGGTCTGAATTTTGCCAGTGCCGCCATAGATCTGACCTCGCCCTAGGGAAAAAATTGGGTGCGGCATGCACCTAGTCACTACCGCTATGTGGCTTATGCAAGTGTTCGCGGGGTGTGTCAATTAATGTCAATACCGGTGCGACCGTTTCGCGCAGATTTTTCCATTATCGTTATTGGGTGCCTAAAGCGTGATCACGGGTTTCCCTACGGCTGGGTAGCGTTGGCCACCCGCCCTTGCCCGATCTCGGCAGGCACGGCTTTTCTCGATGCGGGCCGTCTCTTTGAGGATTTGGGCGTTTCATCCTCGTCCCCTCGAGTTCCGCCTCGCTCGGCCCCGTTTGCGCCAGCTTCTTAACCAGGTTGCGCATGAGGTGAGCGTTTCGGCCGCCATGTCGGCCCGTGTCGCTCTTGTGATGACGAGTGGGCAAGGCCGCGCTTTTCGTGCAACCTCCTCGTAGAGGCGCGAGAGGTAAAGTTCGAGCCGCCGAGAATTTTTGTCATCAGCACCGCGGCGCAACATTTCGGCTCGCTTCATCTGACGACGGTAGAAAGCAAAGTTCAAGGTAGGTCGTAGTCCACCTCCCTGCCGGCCGAGTCTTTACGGCGATATCGGCGACAGGGGCGAGCGTCTGCCTCTGAGGCAGACGCCGAACAGCAGGCCGAGCCTTACACTGATTTTGGTGACATTGAGTTCGCCGACACCCCTGAGATGGAGCCTATCACGGGCGAAGCGCCTTGTGGCAGAACTCGACAAGCGGCGCTACGTTCTGGACGCCGGCGTTGCTGACAGGACATCGAGGCGCCCGAAGGTTTCGATTGCCTGCATCAGCCGCGTTCCACCTGCCTCTCACCCTGGCAACCATTTTTCGTCAATCGATCGATCCCGGACGCCGTTGTTGGACTTCGCTGTGATCAAGATCCGCGGACCACTCTTGCTCCCTCGCGGGCGAACCGCGCTTTCCTTGCCGACCCCGCTCGCGGCTTCGGCGATCACCGCCACCTTGTCGATAAGCCGGCCACCGGCTCCCCGTCGCGCTGGTTCAACAAAATATCATTGTGAAAGTTCATGGTTTCTTCCTTTCCGATGGCGAGGCTCGGCTTCCGCGAGATAGTCGTGGACGACCTTCCCGAGCGCGAGCGTGAGATCGGCGACGAGGTGTACGGCCGAGACTACTTCCAGCACCGGCAGTTCGGCGACGGGGGCAAGCGCATGCGACCAGAGGTTCAGGGCTGCCGGGCCGGTCCAGGCGCCTCTCAGATCGATGTCCTCCAGGTGGTATTCCACGAGTTCGCAGATGCGCGGCGTGCCGTCGACATGCGGGATGATTTTGAGGAGGAAGTTCGGGTCGGCGAGCGAGGCCTTAACGCTCGCAAGGTCCGCGGCCCGGTGCTTGTAGCCCATCGTACCCGTCGCGACGCGGACCGGGCCGTAGTCCAGCGTGCCAACAAGCGTGTCCGTCTCTGTTCGGAGCGTTGGGCTGGCGAGCTTCTTGGGAAAGCCCCACAACTCGCGTCCGCCCGCTGTCGGCGGATGGTCGTCGAGAAACATGCAGTGGGTGTAGCTCCCCATGCGGCCGCAGAAGGAGACAGGGATGACCTGTCCGCTTTCCGTGTAGTCGCCGAAGCCCGTCGAGTCCGGCATGCGAATGAACTCGAATTTGACCAGAGGCTCGCACACCTGAAGCGGCTCCGGCACAAGGTCGCGCAGTTTTTGCGGATCGGTGCGATATGTGATGATCAGATACTCCCGGTTGCTGAAGCGATATGGGCCGGGTGGGTAGGCCGGGCTGGTCAGGGGCATGGCGAAAGCTCTCCCACGGACGGTATCTTGGTGCATGTTTGAAATTCCTTTGTGCTGGCTCAAGTGGGCTTAGATAGGTCTCGATGATGGCGGCGAGGCTCTCCGAGGTGCCTTCGTTAGCCTGGATGCATGGCGTGATCGCGCGTAGCCATTTTGCGCTGGGCAATTGCCTCGGGGCGCACTCATTGTATGGTCGCGGACGCGGTTCCATGGGTCCGGTTGTAGTCGAGAGGCAAGATTCGAGGTAAAGTGATTTTGTTCCTCATTTGAAGGCGCTGCTTCCCGTCTGCTCTCGTGGTAGGAGGAAGTGGAGTGGCGGCCAGCTCCGATTTCGCCTCATGGCGGGGTTTGCGGATCAACGCGCACGCGCCATGCCAAATGAGAATCGTTCGAGGCAAAGCGATAGATCTTGCTCAGCTACGTTACGCCTCCGACGTTGTCGGACATCGGATAGCGCCGAACAGGACCGCTTGCGGATTGGGAGGACGTGTCTTTTGCGCAAGAGGACCTCCGCCCCTCAGGCAAATAGCTCCGACCGGGGCGCTATGCTTCACCACCGTCGGCCCGGGAAGTAACGCTCTTTATGCCGAGGTGTTCTCCCACTGGACGCCGCGCATTCGCCATCATGTGAAAGAGTTCTACTGCTCGACGACCAGAAATTCTCGACCAGCCGGGGCCATGCGGCTAGGGCAAGGAGGCTCTGGGCCCAAAGGCAGGTTGACGTCGTGCGTACCCATTCGGCGCTGGTACGCCCGCAAGGTGAGCTGGACGCGCTCCGCCGGGGGAACGAGACATTTCAAGGGATCTTGCGATATCCGTCGTGTTAGCCTCGCCGTCTTTACCGGTGTGGTTCGAGGCGCTAGTCAGCGTGACGCGCCTTGCATAGTGCCCGATCACCCGAGAACGCCTGTGATCCATCGCGAGGAAATACAGCGGACCTCATTTGCTGGCAGAACGCCTATCCGACCCAAGTACCTTCTAATGGCGGCTGGCTATCCTGCGGCGCAGATTACTGCAGTCGCGCTCGAACGTGGGCAGGTAGCGTCGCTCGACGCCTGGCTGCAGAAGTGGAGGCAGCGAAGGGCATCCGATACATTGGTGCAGCATTACGTGCTGTCGGGGCTCAACGCCGCGCTGATTGAGCCCAATGCCGCCGACTTGCCAGCCGCGTGGTGATTTATGTCCACGAGGCAAGGATCCACACGCGGCGGTGGCGGCACGAGGACCAAGCCGCCCCGCACTTTCGACCCGGCGCCAAAGTGCCACTGCTCGAGGACGCCGGCCAGTCTAATGACAGGCGAGCCATCCAAGCTCTCACCTGTCCTAAAGCGGCTGGCTCAAGAGGGCGAAACCCGACAGCGGCAGAAGACATGTCAGGTCCACGACAATCGGCCGTGTTTGGGCTCGTGGAGAATTTTCAAAGCATTCCCCGCCGCTTACCGGAGCTGAGAGGGGTTGGCACGCCCATTGCTGCTTGATGGGCGGCAACACTGTGAGAGGACTGAATCGCATGCAAACGCGCAAGACGAGCGATGGCCTCCTGATCCGTGTGTTGCGATTCTGACAGAGAAACCAACTACGCATAAAAGCCACGAAAGGTGTGGGTAGCTTTGGATAAGAACATCATGGAACTGCGTATGGGGTCCCCGGCTCCTCCGATCAAAGTGGAGAACTGGCTGCGTGGCGAGCCCGTCACGAACTTTAAGCCCGGCAAGGTCTACCTCGTTGAATTTTGGGCGACTTGGTGCGGACCATGTGTGACGGCCATGCCGCATTTGGTTGAACTGCAGGAGAAACATGCAGACAGCGGATTTGAGATTATCGGAGTCGCAGCTGGCGAACGGGCTGCAACCGCGGACGAGGCACGTACTAAGGTGGATGCCTGGCTGACCGAGAAGTTCTCGAATCTGAATTATCGTATCGCGTTCGATTACACTGGCGAAATGAACGAGCTCTGGATGGATCCCAGCTCTTCGATCGGGATTCCCACCTCGTTCGTGGTCGACCGCGACGGCCACATCGCTTTTATCGGCCACCCGGCGGAACTCGATGACGTTTTGCCGAAAGTCCTTAACGGCAGCTGGCGCAGCAGCTATGAAGCGAAAGCCGCCGATGCAAAGCGAATCGCGCGTAACCAAAGTATAGCGCGCGAAAGGTCACTGACCCGGCCGATATACGCCAAACTTAGGCCGGCGATGCAGGACAAGGATTGGACAGCGGCACTATTGGCCATCGAAGAAGGCCTCGCCGTGATGCCAGACTCTTTTCATTTTTGGCAGATTCATGCGGATCTTCTGCTTCACAAGCTGCGCGACATCAAAACCGGCTTGCCGCTTATGCGCCAATTGGTCGAGGACGCGATCGACAAAAAGTTCGAAGCGGTGTCTTGGATGGTCATGGCGCTGAACCAACTCTTCGATCCCACGATCGACAACTCCCATCTTCCGCATGATGATCGCTTTGCGATGGGCAACGAGCTCTCAGAACAGATCCTGGAACTTAATCCTCCGCAAGGCGACGGGCCCCTTAAATTCCGTTGGTACATCCCGGTCGCTCAGTATTATTACGAGAGCGGCAACAAGGATCGCGCGATCGAGTTGATCGAGGTGGCAATCAAATCGCTGGACCACCCGGAGCCAATGCCGGACCATACCAAACAGTACTACCTCACCCCATTGCTCCAAGCACTGGCCAACTACACGGGTGAGCCTGCCTGTCACGCGGATCTTTGTGTGGCTCCGCAAAACAAGGCATCCGAAACTCAAAACGCAGTCACTTCCTGAGCAAAGATCGCGAAGGGGATGACAATTGGAACTGAACACTGCCCAATCCGCCCATCGAGGCTCGCTTCGCAGCAAGTATGTCGATGCAGCAAGGGCGGGCGGCTTGGGGCAGGTTGGATTTCAATTGCGTTGACCACCGGTCGGATCGCGGCGCAGACGATGTGCGCCGCGAATTCGCGCCGTAGGTCTCGCACTCGTGGACATGTCGAGGTCGGCCACGGGGCATTCTTGGGTGGGGTTGGCCCGCCCAAGCCATTCGTCGGCCACGCAAGTGGGCCCGGAGTGGGCATCGCAGGAAAGGGAAATCGTCTCGCGAAGACGAAGACTGAAATGAGGAACAACGAAATGCCTCATGCACCGGGTGGCCCTGCTGTCAACAAGGACGACGAGGCCCTTGCTTCCCCGTTTGTCAAATGCCTTCTGCGGCTGATCCGTACTCAGGATTCCTTCGGCTTATGGGAAGGCAATTCGGACGCCGAGCTGCTGGGCGAGTTCATCATCACCAAGCAACAGCAATGTGCGATACCCTTTGGCGGCGATCCCGATCCTGACGCGCTGTGGAGGCTCGACATGTTTTACACGGCCGTGGCGCTTGCGATCGAGGAGCGCTCGGGTGTGCTCACGTCGCCAATAATTGGAATGAAACCCCTGGGGGCTTCCGGCGGTTGGTCGTTCTATCGAGACGTCCACCGGTTCGGCTTCGAGACTTTCCGCAAACTGGCTGAGGCCGGTACGAAACTGGTCGACGATGCGACTGCAGCCATTGAAGCCTAGCCCGAGATGGCGCGCATCAAGAAAACCATTGTTCCAGGAAGGATCTATGTCAGACCTAGATAAGATGAGGAATAAAGTCCGAAAGCTCCAGTTGCGTGCAGCTATTGCCAAGATGGCATTGCAGGACCTTGTCGAGGGTCTGCCGGGCAAGTGGGCCGACATACAGGAAGTCGCCGAGAAAACCCACGCCGTTTATGCCGAGTTGGATGTTGCCAAGAGAGAACTCGCTTCAATGAAGAATTTAGGATGATGCGCACATTCACCACCCGTGACGGCTCCATTTGGATGCCGTCGTACCTGACCTTCATCGATAGCAAGACCTGCATCGGCTGCGGCCGTTGTTTCAAGGTCTGCTCGCGCGATGTCATGCATCTTCACGGTGTCAATGACGCGGGTGAAATCCTCGGCCCCTGCGATGACGAAGACGACGATTTCGACGGCGAGCTCAATCGCATGATCATGGTTGTCGATGATGCCGGCCGCTGCATCGGCTGCGGAGCCTGCGGCCGCGTCTGCCCCAAGAACTGCCAGACGCATGTTGCGGCCGACGAGCTCGCAACATGATCTGGCGAAAAAACCAGGGGAACGGCGTGCACTTCATATCTTTTGTCGGCTCGTGGGGCTGATCCTGTGCAGCAATGCGTCGATGGTTTACTTCGCTTTGGATTCGCTCCGTCTGGCAGTCGTCACGACGCTGGCCTGTTCGCTGCTGCTTCAGGCCTGCTATTTCGGCCGCCTACTCTTTCTGATCCGGCAGTCTAGCCGCGCTCGTGGAACTCGCCACAGGGGCCAGCATGCCGATAGTTCCAGGAAAGCTCGGGTATCAGTCGTCTGAACTCTGATCAGCTGCGGAATGAAATTTTCAGCTGTGTCCGAGCTAAGTCAATTACCCAGCATGTGCTGCTGCTTTGATGCGCGGATGACATTATCAGTGCTCAGGCCCACACCACTTTTGGTAACCCTCTGATCACTGCGCTGATCGATATAGGGGATCTGTATTTGGCAGTGGGACGCGACCACATTCGGTTTGTCCTTAGGCCGGGAGATGCGGGTGTTGGGTCGATTAGGCACATAAGAGTCATCGCAGCACGCCGGATGCGGTCTGCTTGTCGCAATGACAAACTCGGTGCTGCAATAACGATGAACGTCTTCTGCACCCGCTTCGAAAGACGGGTGGCTTTGATCACACACACCCTTGGGCTGACCGGTGCGTAGCCGGTTCAGGTACTTTTTTGCTGGAGAGAGCATGCTGGAAAAATTCGAACGTTATCCGCTCACCTTTGGGCCCACGCCGATCGAGAGGCTCGACCGCCTCGGCAAGCATCTGGGCG
Source organism: Mesorhizobium wenxiniae (assembly GCF_002284535.1). Classification (GTDB taxonomy): domain Bacteria; phylum Pseudomonadota; class Alphaproteobacteria; order Rhizobiales; family Rhizobiaceae; genus Mesorhizobium; species Mesorhizobium wenxiniae. The sequence continues at coordinate 285,096 of NZ_NPKH01000001.1, forward strand.
ACAAGGTGGAAATCTACGCCAAACGCGAGGACTGCAACTCTGGTCTCGCGCTCGGCGGAAACAAGCTGCGCAAGCTCGAGTACATTGTGCCCGACGCGATCGCGTCAGATGCCGATACGCTCGTCACAATCGGTGGCGTCCAGTCCAACCATACGCGCATGGTCGCTGCGGTCGCCGCCAAGATCGGCATGAAATGCCTCCTGGTCCAGGAGAGCTGGGTCCCACATGAGGATGCCGTCTACGACCGGGTCGGCAATATCCTCTTGAGCCGCATCATGGGGGCAGAGGTGCGCCTGGTTGACGAGGGCTTTGACATCGGCATCCGCCGCAGCTGGGAAAAGGCACTTTATGAGGTCAAGGCAAGGGGCGGCAGGCCCTATGCGATACCGGCCGGCGCCTCTGTCCACAAATACGGCGGCCTGGGCTATGTGGGGTTCGCTGAGGAGGTGCGCGCCCAGGAAAAGCAGCTTGGGTTTGCCTTCGACTATATCGTCGTCTGTACGGTGACTGGTTCAACCCACGGCGGCATGCTCGTCGGGTTCGCCAAGGACGGTCGACAGCGCAACGTGATCGGTATCGATGCCTCCGCCATGCCCGCCAAGACTAAGGCGCAGGTGCTTGGCATCGCCCGAAATACAGCGAAGCTCGTCCACCTCGGAGCGGAAATTGTGGAGGCAGACGTGGTGTTGTTCAAGGACTACGCGTATCCGGGTTATGGCGTTCCATCGGAGGAAACCAAAGAGGCAATCCGTCTGTGCGCGCGGCTCGAGGGCATGATTACCGATCCCGTTTACGAGGGCAAATCGATGCAAGGGATGATCGACCTCGTCCAGAGGGGCTTCTTTCCAGAGGGATCGAGGGTCCTCTACGCACATCTAGGCGGCGCGCCGGCGATCAACGGGTACGGCTACACCTTTCGAAACGGCTGACATTCGGCAGACTGCGATTCCGCCGTCCTGCCGTACCGGACGTGCATAACACCGTTCAGCGCTGGGCCGGAAAGGCCGAGGTCAATTTCGCGGACGTCGATGATCTGTAGAACTGTTCATTCGGTCCGCAGAGGGCCGGCGAATCCAATCTCTTCCTATGCCGTTGGCCGTAATCGAAAGACACGAGGCCGGCGAGTTCGTGCTCAGCTGCCACTCTGTTAGCAAAGGAACGGAATCCAATCCCCCGGAGCAGATGGCGAGAGTTGAACGAAGACTGCGGAGCTCTTGCGCTTCCGGGTCTCCGAGGGGACGACTTTGCGAACCGAAGGGAGTTTGATGCGTTGACGTGGCCGGCGTGCGGCAGGTTGGGCCAGCGACAGGGCTCCCAGCCGGCCGGGAAGCACCGCCCTCTTCAATGTGCGTTGACTTCGCTTCCTTTGGCGAAATGTGGGTAACGGCGAGGGCCGCACACTTCCCGGACCCAAATGACCGCCGAGATTCCCGCCCTTTTGGTGCGTTCGCCGTGAGGCGCGACAATTCGGTGCCCGCGTGTAACTGCGCGCATTCGCCGAAGCTTAGACGTGGTGCATTCCCGCCCGCCCGCCCGGCGGACAGTTCCGGCCGTGCTGGTTTTGCCGGCCGTAACGCCCCCGGCTCGTCGGTAAGGCCTCACTGCCACACGCCTCTCCGGCAACGGCTCGGCGCATCGCGCAACCCGGTTGGAGCTCAGGCCAGGCCCTTCGCTAGTTCCAACGCCTGCCGTTCGAAGAGGCGGCGGTAAATGCCACCATCGAGATCGATCAGCGCGGCATGATCGCCGTCCTCCATGATGCGGCCACGATCGAAGACGAGCAGCCGATCGAGCGAGCGGACTGTCGACAGCCGGTGTGCGATGACGAGTGTCGTTCGACCCACCATCAACCGATCCACCGCTTGTTGAATGAGCACCTCGGATTCCGAATCGAGGCTCGATGTGGCCTCATCCAGGATAAGGATCGGCGCGTTCGCGAGGAAGGCGCGCGCGATCGCCACGCGCTGGCGCTCGCCGCCGGAGAGCTTCAAACCCCTTTCGCCGACCAATGTCCCATAGCCCTTCGGCAGGGGCGCGATGAAGTCGTGCGCACTGGCCAGCCGTGCCGCTTGCTCAATCTCGGCCTGGCTCGCGCCAGGCCGGCCATAGGCGATGTTCTCGGCAAGCGACCTGTGAAACAGGATAGGCTCCTGCTGCACGATCGCGATCTGCGAACGAAGGGACTCTTGGGTCACCTCGGAGACGTCCTGACCGTCTATCAGGATCCGGCCGCCGCTCAGGTCGTAGAGTCTCTGGATGAGCTTCACGAATGTTGTCTTGCCGGAACCGGAGGGCCCAACCAACCCAACCCTTTCGCCAGCCTCAATCGACAGCGAACATTCGCTATAGAGCGGCAGGGGATGGTTGGCGTAGCGGAAGTGGACGTTCTGGAAATCGATGCGGCCCGTCGTGATCCGGATCGGCTTGGCCTCTGGACGATCGGCAACATCCAGCTGCTGATTGTGGATGGCCACCAGTTCTTCCATATCATTAACTGAGCGTTGCACGTTGCGGACATGCATGCCGGCATCACGCAGATAGCCCTGGAGGACGATGAAGGACGTGAGTACATAGGCTATCTCGCCAGGCGTTGCCTGTCCATGCGACCACAGAAGCAGGGCATATCCGATCACCGCCACCCTGAGCGCAACCAAAGTGACGCCTTGGATTGAGCCAATGTTCGTCACGCGCACCCAACTCCTGCGCGTGCGGTGCCGCCATTTGGTCATGATATTTGCAAGGCGCGCGTCTTCGCGTACCTCGGCGCCGAAGCCTTTGACCACAGCGTTGCAACTGACCGCGTCCGCAAGCGCGCCGCCGAGCTTTGTGTCCGATTGGTTGGCAAGGCTCGCCGCCGGCGCGACATAGCTGAGCGACAGCGAAATCGAAAAGGCAAGATAGATCAGAGAGCCGCAAGCAAAGATCAGCCCCATGACCAGCCAGTGCCAGCCGAGCAGCGCCGTCGAACCTACCAAGATGATAAAGGACGGGAACAGCGCGACCAATATTGTGCTGTTTAGGGGGTCGAGCGCCCACATGCCGCGCGTTATCTTGCGCACTGTCGAGCCGGCGAAGCTGTTCGCATGCCAGTCTGTCGAAAAGCGCTGGACATGATAGAACGCTTCGTTCGCGACATCAGACATCATCTTCAGCAAAAGGTCGTTCAGGCCAATGAAGGCGATGTGGCGCATGGCAATGGCAGCGAGCGCAAGCGCAATCGGTACAGAGAAGGCTGCAAGGGCCGAATGCCAGGCTGGTGCTGCCACAGCAGCGCCACCTGCAACAGCATCGATGAGACGACCTGAATAGACCGGCATCAGCACGTCAGCCAGCGTGGAGGCAAGCATCGCAGCCATGATGATCGCGAGCCGCACCGGCTGCCGGCTCCAGTGGCGGACAGTGAAGGCGAGTACGTCGCGACCAGTGGCGCCGCGCCCATGGAAGGGGAAACGTTTCATAGTTTCCAAGCGGGCGCATCAACACGCTCGGTCCCAAAGAAGTTAAATGACAAAACTGGAATTTTCGACATCACCCACCACAACAAGATCGGTGGACAGCCCCTGCTGCCCCTCAACGGTCCTATCAAAAGTTGTGCCAACTACAAAAAAGGCTCAGATCTGCATCTTTGCTCAACGCGTTGAGAGTCCGGCCGGCCAAGCACAATTGTCACGGACTCGACAACCGGCGGTGGATGGAGGCAAATGCGGACATTGACGACAGGATCTAAAGGGGCTTCTCCGCAACGGCAATCTTGCATTCGGCGAAAGCAAGCGGCGTAAGTTCAATACGTCATACCTGACGCGACCAGATGTCGACATACTTGTCTCCATCGCGGAGTGGCAGTCCAAACTGTATGATCGCGACGGTTGCCGCCAAGATTGGCATGAGATGTCGTCTACTTCAGGAGAGCTGGGTCCGCATGAGGATGCAGACTACGACCGGGTCGGCGACATTTTCTCTTGAGCAAATCATGGGAGCAGAGGTACGGCCCGAAACAAACGTTTGTCTGTTTGGATCAGTGCCAGGTTGTTCCTGCGTTGCGGCCCACCTCGTCAACGCCTTCGCCTTCCCGGAATATCTCCTTCCCGAACCTCCTGACGGCAGCCTCGACAAAGCTGCTGACCGAATGCGTCTTGCCGGCGCGAGGACAAAATCGTCAGGCTCGTGATGCTGCAGGATGGGCCACATACATGTCCCCGACCTAGCTGTGTGACCGTCTTTAGCGCTGCGCCTCGAGTGAGTGAAGAAGGCATCCGAATCTCGCCTCGATCTTCCGCAAGACGGGAGAGACCTCCTGGAGGCCGCGCCTTCCGAAGGCATCTTTTTCAGACTCGCGCTGCGAGGAGGTGGCAAGAGCCGTTTCCGCGCCACAGTCCGTAAACTTGGGTTGCCGGCCGTCCCTAATTTCCGGTGCGGAGCCCGCCTATTGGCCCTAGCGGCAAGATGACGGCGACGTTATAAATCGGCCGCCGGCGGAAGGTTTGGTCGCGACTGGAATGCGGCGACGCCCAGCAATGACTGGCAGATCGTCCATTTCTTGGGTTTCGACAGTTCCTTCTACCACGCGCTACTCTACCCCGCTCTTTATGCCAAGGTGTTCTCCCACTGGACGCCGCGCATCCGCTATCACGTGAATGAGTTCTACCTGCTCGACGGCCAGAAGCTCTCAACCAGCCGCGGCCATGCGGTCTGGGGGAAGGAGGTTCTGAGCCCAAACACAGTCGACATCCTGCCTCTTCATTTGGGCCTGACACGCCCGGAAGGTGAGCGGACGAACTTCACGCGGGACGCGCTACGTCGCACCGAGAACGAGATATTCAAACGGATATGGCTGAATTGGCTTGATGAGCTGGACCAGGAAATCAAGCAGGACTTTGGTGGCCGTGTGCCCGACGCAGGCGACTGGGCTCCGGCCGACCGCGCCTTCTTTGCTTGAATAGAGATCCATCGCGCGGCGATGGAACGCGCCTATTCGGATGATGGCTTCTCGGTCAGGCGCGCGGCCGCGCAGGCATGCGATTTCGTGCGCGATTGCGTGATCTACCGTCAGGCGCCAGACTATGCAGCGGCGCGACGTCTTTTTCCCGCCCGCGGCCAAGCGGAAAGCTGTCGCTCGCCTGAAGGAAGGCTTAGGGATGAGCGAACGGCGGGCGTGTAAAGCCATCGGCTGTTGCCGCATGACGGTTCGCTACGAGACCAGCAGGCCGGACGACCGCGACGTTCGCGAGCGGATGAAGGCGATCGCGCAAGAGCGTCGCCGGTTCGGCTACCGGCGTCTTCTCGTGATGCTGAGGCGGGAGGGCCTGGTCGTGAACCACAAGAAGCTGTTCCGGCTCTATCGGGAGGAGAAGCTCGCCGTTCGCCGCCGTGGCGGCCGCAAGCGGGCGATCGGGACCAGGGCGCCGATGCTGGTGCCGCTGAGGCCCGACGAGCGCTGGTCGCTCGACTTCGTATCGGACCAGCTCACCGACGGGCGCCGCTTCCGCATCCTGGCCGTCGTCGACGACTGCACGAGAGAGTGGCTGGCACTCATCGTTGATACGTCTCTCTCGGGCATGCGGGTTGCCCGCGAATTGGACCGGCTCATCACCGAGCGGGGCCGGCCGAGGATGATCGTCAGCGACAATGGCAGCGAGTTCACCTCGAACGCCATCCTCGCCTGGGCGGATCAGAACCGCGTCGATGGCATTACATTGCGCCCGGCAAGCCGATGCAGAATGGCTTCATCGAGAGCTTCAACGGCCGACTGCGCGATGAACTGCTCAACGAGACGCTGTTCACCTCGCTGGCTCAGGCGCGCGTAGCCATCGCCCTGTGGCACGCCGACTACAACACCGCGCGGCCGCACTCCCAAATCGCCTGGCAGACCCCGGCCGAGTTCGCCAGCACCTTCAATCCGCGACGGTCGCTCGCGCTGCGCTATGCCAAAGGCTCCGCGCCAGCGCCCGTCGCTTCACCCGCCCAGCAGGGCACAACCCACGCCGCGATGCGTGTCCAAAACCCGACAGCGGCAGAAAACATGTCAGGTTCAAGACAACGCCGTGTTGGTGCCCGTACGTTTTTCTTAGCACAACCATACACTTAATGCGGGCTAGGCGTCGCTGGCACGGCCTTTGCTGATTGAGATGCGGCAACAGTGGGTGAGGGCGGACCGCATGCGAATGCGCCTAGTCGAGTGATGGTCTCCCTAACCGGTGTGTTGCTTTTTTGAGAGAAGAACCAGCACGCGCATACGGTGTCGATGATGCGGATGAAATCCTCGGCGCCTGCGATGGCGGTAACGACGACTTCGATGGTGAGCTCAATCGCATGATCATGGTCATCGACCATGCCGGCCGATGCATTGGTTGCGGAGCCTGCGGGCGCGTCTGCCCTAAGAACTGCCAGACCCATGTCGCGGCCGACCAGATCGGAGCATGAGCAGCATGTTTGACGAGACAGAACCAGGAGATCGGAGTTGCCCTTCATGATCTTTTGCCGGCTCAGTTCCGGTTCTTTGCGGCAACGCTAGCCCAACATACAGCGATGCTCGTCGATCTCGGGACGGAACTTGTGGAGGAAGACGTGGTATTGCTCGAGGACTACGCATACCCGCGTTATGGCGTTCCATCGGAGGAAACCAAGACGGCGGTCCGTCTGTGCGCGCGGCTCGAGGGCATGATTACCGATCCCGTTTACGAGGGCAAATCGATGCAAGGGATGATCGATCTCGTCCAAAGGGGCTTCTTTCCACAGGGATCGAGGGTCCTCTACGCACATCTCGGCGATCAACGGGTACGGCTACACCTTTCGCAACGGTTGACGTCGACAGATTGCAACATCCCTGCCGTGCCGACGAGCGAGGTGTACAATGACGCAAGCGCGACGGAAGGTTGAGAAGCCATTTAGTCTCTCAGTTAGAGAAAAGGAGTGCATTAGCTGGGTGGCGAGAGGAAAATCTTCGTGGGAGATAGGAAAAATCCTAAATATATCATATAATACTGTCAATTTCCATATAAAAAATGGGATGCGGAAACTGGATTGTGGCAGCAGAACGGTCGCTGCTATAAAGGCAATCAACATGGGAATCATAGAATTGTAAGGAGATCTCTTACTTCGATAAAAGGCAGACTCACAATCAGAGTTTAACGCTGGCAAGAACTGTGCATTCTTTACGGCGCCAGACCTTGAGTTGCACCCTCGGTGCGTGGCTGCACTAGTCGGACAAGATCGGGAGTGACTGCTAGCCCGTTTTTCTCACCGCATCTGGCGCTAGGCGGTGTTTTGGCCTGGCCAGGAGCCGGTATCGTGCTCCGATCCCGAAGACGATGCGCAATCGCCGCGTGTGTGCGGCGATTTGAGCTTGTGCAATGTACCTCTTTTGTTGGCGGGAAGGGTTCGGGTCCTGCGGCGCCATCTGGCCGCGGCGCGTATTCGGGCGTGTGCCAGGGCGAATTCGTCGGCATAGGGACACGCCGAAGCCATCGCGACCTTGATGCGCCGTACCGAGACGCGGACCCGCGCACCGATTTTCAGTAGCTTCAACTCGATCGTGCCGCAGGTGGGCTCGGCGAGCCGGGTGTGGGCGAGGCCGAGGCGGCGCAAGGCGCAAATGAGAACGTAGACAAACGAGGCAAACCAAAGCCGCAACGATTGGCGCGCAGGTATGGGCGCTGGTGCGATCGGGTAGACGGATAGCGCCCGTGCCGCCCAGCGCTCTGGCTTGAGGACGACACGATAAAGCGCGGATTGGCACCCAGCGTCGTGCACTCGGCCTGAGCCACAGCCCTTCTTTCGTCAACCACAGGAAAGTCGCCAAAGACGCGTGCGACCTGTGACCTGCCACGGGTAATTTCCTCCATCTGAGATTAGAGTCCGGCCTCGATTGAAGGACGGACTGATGAAGAGAAGGCGGTTTACAGAAGCAGATCATCACGGTTCTGCGTGAGCATGAGGCGGGAGCAAAGGCGGGCGACCTGGCGCGCAAGCATGGGATCTCCGAGGCGACGCTGTATAACTGGAAGGCGAAGTATGGCTGATGGACGTCTCCGATGCCAAACGGCTGAAAGCCTTGGAAGACGAGAACGCGAAGCTGAAGAAACTGCTCGCCGACCAGATGCTCGAAGCGTCGGCACTGCGCGAGCTTCTTTCAAAAAAATGGTAGGGCCCGCCGCCAAGCGCGAAGCCGTCGCGCATCTGCAGGCCGTCATGGGCGTGTCGGAGCGTCGGGCCTGTTCCTTCGTCGGTGCCGATCGCAAGATCGTCCGCTATCGGTCCCGGCGTCCGCCGGAGACGGAGCTGCGCAAGGTTACGCGACCTCGCCAACGAGCGCCGCCGCTTCGGCTATCGACGCCTGTTCATTCTGCTCCAGCGCGAGGGCGAGCCATCAGGGGTCAATCGCATCTACCGGCTCTACCGCGAGGAGGGCCCGACGGTGCGCAAGCGCCGGGCACGGCGACGAGCGGTCGGCACGCGGGCGCCGATCCTGGTTGAGGCGAAGCCGAACGCGCGCTGGTCGCTGGACTTCGTCCATGATCAGTTCGCCTGCGGGCGGCGGTTCCGGGTGCTGAACATCGTCGACGACGTGACGCGCGAATGCCTTGCCGCGATCCCGGACACGTCGATCTCCGGCCGGCGCGTTGCTCGGGAACTGACTGACCTGATCGCCTGGCGCGGCAAGCCGGACATGATCGTTTCCGACCACGGCACAGAGTTCACCTCGAACGCCATCCTCACCTGGTCGAAGGATCATCGCGTCGAATGGCACTACATCGCGCCGGGCAAGCCGATGCAAAATGGCTACGTCGAATCCTTCAACGGCCGAATGCGCGACGAGCTGTTGAACGAGAGCCTGTTCTTCGGCCTCGACCACGCCCGCAGTGCCATTGCCGAATGGAGGCAGGACTTCAACACCGCGAGGCCGCATTCCTCGCTCGGCTACCACACCCCGGCGGCCTTCGCCGGAACCCTAGCCGCAACCGGCTCCCACGCTGCGCTCAATGAAGGCTTCGCGTCTCCGCCGGTTGCTCAAACCGCGCGATACGGCGTAACAGAAACGGTCGAGGCTCTAATCGTCACTGGATGAAAGTTCAGTGGCAGGTCACCTGACCACTTGCCTTGGACCCCGGCAGGCTTCCGCCAGGCGGGGGCGATCTTCGTTACAAGCCGCTCGTTGCGGGCGACCCCGAAGACATAGTCGACGCGGTTTTGCTCGCACCAGGCCATCAGCGCCTCGCGGGCAAGCCGGGATCGGCGCAGGATGGCGCGGACCTCGGGGCCACGACTTGCGGATTTGCCTCACGATCCGCGCAACCTCCTCGACGCTCCCTTGCTGGCGTGAATGTTGGAACGCCTGAGCTTTGCCGCCAGCAGATGCCGGCCGCAGAAGACGTAGAGCGGCAGGTGGCACTAGCCCTTGTAGCACGTTCTGGGCTGGGGACGCCGCACCCTTCGGCACCCCCTCGTCTGGTAGCTTTCTGCCGAGATGGTTCTGACCGATATCGCTGCGGACTGGACCGAGTGCGTGCCGGTCGCCAGGTTCACGTTGACTCTCTAGTTGGGTTTCAGCCTCGGCCTTGGCTGGACGATCCAACATCTCTCCAATGTGTTTGTGACGATCCTACCATTCTAGGTAGGCGCACTGGTCGAGCTTGCCGTCTATAACCCTACGAAGCCATTTTGATTCCAATTTCGATGCTATGGCGCCATCATTTGGTCGAGGAAAGACTATGCTTGAAGAGAATACCTCAAACTCCTTACTTGCCTTCGAAACCCTCGAATCGAACGTGCGAGCGTATTCTCGAACGTTTCCTGTTGTGTTCAGGAAAGCTGCGGGAGCCATTCTCGAGGACGAGAATGGCTCAGAGTTTATCGATTTTCTCTCCGGCGCGGGCGTCCTCAACTACGGTCACAATGATTCGGATTTTCTAAATGACGCAAAGAAATACCTGGAGTCAGGCGGAATTATTCATGGGTTAGACATGGCTACTTCTGCAAAAAGAGAGTTTATGGAGTATTTTGACGCCACAATATTACGTCCACGTGACATGACATACAAATTTCAGTTTCCCGGTCCTACCGGGGCCAATGCCGTGGAAGCGGCGTTAAAGCTCGCACGGAAGGCCACGGGTCGGCAAACTGTAATTTCATTCACCAACGGCTTTCATGGAGTGAGCTTGGGCGCGCTTGCGGTAACGGGTAATCGAACCCACCGGGGTGCGGCAGGATTAACGCTAGTCGGTGCAGTGTTCATGCCTTATGACGGCTATTGGGGAGCCGATCAGGACACTTCGGAATATCTGGGCAAGGTGCTTGCTGATGCAAGCAGTGGTGTCGATCTTCCTGCTGCCATCATTCTGGAAACAGTTCAAGGCGAGGGAGGCATAAATCCTGCGAGCAAGATTTGGCTGCAGTCGCTCGAGCTACTTTGCCGAAGGAACGGCGTCCTTCTGATTGTTGATGACATTCAGGCAGGTTGCGGACGAACAGGTAGTTTCTTCAGTTTCGAATTTGCCGATTTATCGCCAGATATAATTGTTTTGTCAAAGTCTCTCAGCGGCTGTGGACTGCCGCTATCCCTTTTGCTGCTCAAACCTGAAATAGACGTTTGGCAGCCCGGCGAACACAATGGAACATTCAGAGGCAACAATCTCGCGCTTGTGACTGGGGCTTCTGCGTTACGAAAATATTGGACGGATGAAAAGCTGTCTCACGGCGTTACGGAAACAGGGCGAATTCTCAACCAGCGCCTTCAGCAGATTGCTCAAAGTAGCGGCGATCCTAGCCTTTCCGTGCGCGGAAGGGGCATGATGCTCGGGCTCGATTGCAATACAGGCAAACTGGCCGAGAAAATCGTGCACAGGGCCTTTGAAGGTGGGCTGGTGGTAGAGCGATGCGGCGCGGAGGACCAGGTTGTCAAGCTTCTTCCCCCTTTGACGATCGATGGGGAGACGCTTCAACGCGGTCTCGACATATTGGACAGTTCTGTGCACGCAAGCGTCTAATCGGTCGAGGCTGTATGCATAGACAGTGGGGTGATTTTCTTTATCCGCCGCAGCGGAATCGAAGATGGACAGGATCACGCTCCGGGGTCGACCGTCCGCCCCGTTGAGCCCTTCCCAATGTTGTGCCGTGCCGATCAAGCATCTCTGACCTAACAGCTTTGCAGATTGCCGACAACGTGATTGGTGGAACATGAATGCGACGATTCTGAAATTCGGGGGCTCTTCTTTTCTGCATCCCAAGGACTACGGGCGAATTGCTGGGCATCTGGCCGACCGACTGGCGGCTGGCGAACACAAAATCGTTGCCGTGGTCAGCGCGATGTCAGGCACCACTTGCAACTTGAAAGCGGTCATGCTCGACGTCAACAAGCAAGCATCGCCATCAAATCTCGATGGGGCACTTGCGACCGGAGAGATGCTCAGTGCCTCCCTTTTGGAGGCTGCCATCAGCCGGCTGGGTATTCCAGCCATATCTTTGAACGGATATTCCCTTGGAATACGTACGAATTCGGATTTCGGTCGCGCGTCTATCAAAAGCGTGGACCCCACGCCAATCCTGGCAGCACTGCAGGAGCATCACGTCGTTGTTGCCGCGGGTGCCCAGGCAATTGATCAGTCCGGTCGGTTAACGTTTCTCGGCAGAAACAGCTCTGACCTGTCAGCTATCGCAATTGCGTCCATGTTGGGAGAGCACACTTGCGAAATCTACTCGGATGTTCCAGGCGTCTATACGGCAGACCCTTACTTGGTCGCAGGAGCACAACTGATTCCGGAGATTTCTTATCGCGCGATGCTACAGATGTCGCGACATGGTGCGAAGGTACTGCACCACAGGGCGGTGCATTACGCCGAAACGCACAACGTCACCATTGTTTGCAAATCGCTGACCAGCGACGGCGTCATCACCGGTACGATCGTGACTGGCCATGGGAACGCCCGCTCTGTGACCGTAGCTCGCGAGATCCCGGTGTTTTCGTGTGCCACCCTTGAAGAATGCGACAACCTTTGCGCGCTTCTTGCTCGACACGACATCAACGCGATCCGCGTGGAGGACGGCCACGGGGTAGTGATATGCATTGTAAGCGATATCGATTTTGCCCTTCGACTTGTCGCACTGTCGGACACTGTCCCGGTGTTCATTGGTTCAAAAAACGTGGTGACGGAACTCGATTCTTCCGTGTTGCGCGTCCACGTGGTCGGCGATTATGACCGGGCCATTGCCTTGGCACGCCAAATCCACGAACGAATGTATCCTGCAGCCGTTGGCGCACCCTCTCGGTGAGAATGGCTGGGCAGCCCTCCAGCCTATATCTGCTGCTCATTCGCACAACAATACGCCGGGAAATCCACGGTAATCCATTTGGGTCTGGATGCCTCCTCATGTTTCCATCGTTCACGCTGATGCTGGTTGCTGGTGGCGCAGCCGTTTTGCGCCGCTTTAGCCGTGATGCGGGCGCAGTTCGCCTTCATGCCAAATAGTATCGAACCTGCTAGCCGGTCAGTGCGGGCGCCCACGCCGACCGCCGCTACCATTGTGATGAAAATGTGGAGGCGCGACCCCACGATCCGGATATCGACTGGTCTGGACCTATTGAGTCACTCAAGCTGAGCATGCAATGTGCCACGCCGCGAGCTATGAGCTTTCGTCAGCAGCAGCTGCAGACTAGTAGTGATGGAAAGACGGAATTACATCTGCCGGTGATCAACCCGGCGACAGAGAAGGTATTTGGCTCGCTGGCCGGAGCTTTCGGCGTCGGCCTGGTCGAAGCGACGAAGCCTCGCTTCGGCAGAGCGAACCCGCCGGGCTTGATTGATAGCGGCGACCGTGCCGACGCCGGCCAATTCCCGACGGACCGGTCGACGAGACGGACGAGAGCGTTGCAGCTCAGAGTCTCGGACGACCGTGGCGCAGCGGATGCAGAGGCATAAAGGGCGCCGAAGCGATTGGCCAGGAATTCCGGCAACTTAATCTGCTCCTGGCAGATCAGTCCCTGCTGCGGCAGCCGGCCGTTAGCCAGCAGGTCGAGCACAGTGCAGATGCCAGCCGCCGTGGTCGCCTGGATGCGCTCGTCGGCTTGCCGTTGATCACCTGATAGTAAATTTTGTTGAAGTAGGTTTCCTGGATCAGGCGGCCCTGCTTGTGTCCGCTGACAATGACAACAGTTCACGCCCTCGCTCAGACGAAGATCGTGAAGCAGCGCCTTCATTCGGGCGGCGTGACCTGGATAGCGGATACTGCGATAATTCAGCGTCCCCACTCGGGCCTGCAGGGCATCGCATAGCGTGCCCAAACCACCGGAAGTATTGAAAGCCTCATACCGCGCGCCGTCGACAGAGAACTCCTCGTACTCCTCAAGCGCTGGGACTTCCACACGTTGGCCATTGGCGATCGCCTCGCAAGGCTCGCAATCGGTTGATCACCCCATCGGTGCTCCAGGTCAGATTGTAATGCAGCGCGTTAGCTGGATACTCTGGCAGAGCGCCCGTGCGCAGCCGCACCGCGTCGACACGGTCGAATCCGGCAGTAAGATGATGCGCTACGATCGAGATAAAGCCGGAGCGAGGGCGCATTGTGGGACCGGCGGCCAGCATTTTGCTCTGGCGCGTACTCCCGACATCCTCGGTCAGATCAAGGTAATGCACCCCGGCGGCAACTGCAGCACGGGCAATGCCGACAGTTAGACGTAGCGGCACCGCGCGAGCACGGCGAATTTACCCGCAGTACACTGCACAACTGTTCCGGATCGTCGGCGTCCAGCGTTGCCGTACGCAAACGGGGATGCGCGGGAAGCCTCGCTAGCGAGGCCGCCGTCGCATCTGCTGGCTAATGACCTCTCCTTCAGCGGGCACGCATCGCCAACTCGGATTGCACGAGGTCGAAACGGATGGTCGCGCCGACTTGCCCGCCGATTCCATCTGCACTGTTCCGGATCGTTTCGACGAGGTTTTCGAGAACAGCATAGGGTGTGCAACTCTGCCGGCCTCGATGAAATTTTCCCAGCAGCAGCAAGGCGCAGTGCTTGTCGGGTCGGGCGCAGAAAACCAAGGAGCCACTGTCCTCGATTTCCTGCACAAGGAACGCGTCGTCGGAGGCTATGCCCGAAAGCTGCTTGTAAACCCGACGCAGCCTTGGTCGAATTGCGACGTAGTCCTCCGAGGATTCAATAATGCCGGCAAGGGATAGATACGGCAATCTTGCCGAGCTCTGCAGCCATACTTCACTTCCGTCGGCTTTGAGAAACATTTTCAATCTCCCCGTTATTTAGAAGTCACCAGATCGTGCGGCAAAGACGGTCCTTTGCCGTGACCCGCAGCATCCTCACCCGTTCGCTCTCGCAGCTGAGATCGCGCAGAAATGTCCGCGTTAAGGAGGGCCCCAATGGTTCTTCCACTCAGGCATTTTGTTCACAAAAGATATGCCCCTTCGGATTTGAATAGGCAAGAAGAGATCTACTAAGTTGCAATAAGTTATTGTTACCTTCGTAATTCTAGCGCATTGTTTTCGTAAAAAATAATAGTCAACAATTTACGGCTGCTAGCTAGCTGTGAGCTTTCGGGAGGTTGTCCATTCGGACCGGACCGAGGAGACTGGAGTTACCAGGCTTCAGCACTCACCGGAGGGTCCGAATGAACATCCATAAGAATGCCCGTCTCACGCCGCTGCGTCGAGAGGAGATGGCGCTGTCGGTGATAGAAGGCGCTTTCTCCAAAGCCCATGCGGCGCGCGTCTACGGCGTGTCGGCCAAGATCGTGGCGCGCTGGGTCGAGCGCTACAAGTCCGAAGGGCGGCCCGGCATGATCGACCGTTCCTCGCGGCCCGCCCATATGCCACAGGCCACCGCTGCGTTGATCGCCGAGCGCATCATGGCGCTGCGGCGGCAACGTTGGACCGGCAAGCACATCGCCCATGAGGTCGGCGTCTCGCCCGCCACCGTCAGCCGCGTTCTCAAGCGTGCTGGACTGTCGCGACTGAGAGATATCGAACCGGCCGAGCCGATCCGACGCTACGAGCGCGAGCATCCCGGCGAGATGATCCATGTCGACATCAAGAAGCTCGGTCGTTTCGAGCGCATCGGTCATCGCATTACCGGCAAGCGCACCGGCAATGCCAGCTCGCGCGGCAGCAGTTGGGAGTTCGTCCATGTCTGCATCGACGACGCCTCCCGCATCGCCTTCTCGCAGATCCTGCCCGACGAGAAAAAAGAAAGCGCCATCGCCTTCCTCAAGGCGGCGGTGGCCTACTACGCCAGCCTCGGCGTCAGGATAGCCCGCGTCATGACCGACAACGGCTCCTGCTACAGATCGAAGGCCTTCGCCAAGGCCTGCCGCGATCTCGGCCTCAAGCACGTCAGGACAAGACCCTACACGCCCAAGACCAATGGCAAGGCCGAGCGCTTCATCCAGACGGCGCTGCGCGAAATGGGCCTATGCCATCGCCTATCCGACATCAGATCACCGCGCCGCCGAACTGCCTGTCTGGTTGCACAGATACAATTGGCACCGTCCCCACGGGAGCCTAAAGTCCAAAACACCTATCAGTCGCCTGGCTCTAACCGAGGACAACCTGTTGAGGCTCCACAGCTAGCGGTCTGCCTTTGGGCTGGGAGCGCTTCGGAGAGAGCGGATTGGATGGAGCAATCCTCGTGGTGCTCGAAGACCGCCCAAAGCCACTGCTTCTCACCGGCCGGGAGTGGTAACGATTTCATCGAGATGCATTTGGTGCCACAGCAGGCGGCGGAGGAATTGGTTGGCGAAGTGCCGGCTAAACTTCTCGCCCCAGGCGCTGATCGTTGACGCGTGGCGCTGCTGTTGTCCTAGACCATACGCAAACTGAGCGGAAACGCGGAATTGAAGCCGCACCGCACGAGCCATGATCCTGACAAGGAAGAGGTTACAGCGACCGGGCGGATCCAATGCGGGGCGATGACACCTGCTGTCGGGTTCTGTCGAGTATCCGACACTGCGCCGTTACGCCTGGCTTCCTGCTGAACTCTAATAAGGCATTACAAAGTAAGCAGAATAATCTTTCTAGGCGCTTTTGCGGACAGTTGGCACGAGTTTTGAAACTCTGTCTTCGTAGGCCGGCAGGAGCTGCCGACCGGAGCGGAAAGGGCAGCCAACGCTTG
>NZ_NPKH01000014.1 GCF_002284535.1 Mesorhizobium wenxiniae
CGTTCGAGTGTCGCTCACGCGGCTCTCTTGAATTTCGCAGAGGGCAGATCTAGAAGCGAAGCGCTTCGTCGCCAGCGGCGCGCCGCCCTCGTTGGTGAGGCGTATATAGTCGGCAGGCGTCCAAAGTGTCAACAACGATTTCGGTCTTTTTTGAATTTTTTGCGACGAAAGATTGCGGTGCCGATTTTCGCTAGCCGACTTCCGCTGCGGCATGGGGATAACAAAGCCGACCACCACCAAGGAGCCCTATTGCCGCCGCATTGCGGTTTGACACCAAGGCCCAACGAAGCTGGCGCATGCACCACCGGCGCGGCGCCCTTATAAGCGACTGTAAGAGAGAGCCACTAAGAGAGAAGTATGACTGGGGATCTCGGCCGAAGCCAGGCGCTTCGTTGACTTCGCCCGCCGTGACAGGCAAATGTCATGGCCACAACAAAAGCGACAAGCCGTCCCGCCCGGGGAAGAAGCAGCCTTTCTGGATGCCAGATACGGAAAATGTCATAGCCGAACTCGGCAACGAGCCGCCGCTGATTGCGGACGGTCGCAGTGGCCCGCCCGACCGGCGCGAGGTTTCGGCGCGCTGGCTGTCGGGCACTTTTCTGACTGGCGTGACGTCGAGCGTGCTGATGGGCGTGGCGCTGTTCGCAGCCCTCGACGGCCGTCAGCAATTGGCAACACCGCCCGAGATCGCGGAACTGATCAGCCTTGCAAGAGGCGACGATTCCGGCGAGATCGCCAAGACCACCAGGCTGGTGGCGCCGCGCCAGATCGCCAAGGCCAAGGACCGCCGGCGCATGGAAGTGTCGATGGTGACCAAGGTCGGCGACCGCGATGTCATCCACACCATGCCTTTCGTGCAGATCAAGATGGCGCTTGCCGCCGGGCACACGACCAGCCGAGCCTATCCGCCTTTCAACCCGATGCAGGTGTTTGGGGACGACCGCGACGGCAATGCCGGTCAGCCGGCGACCGCCGCCGCCGGCCAAATCTATGGCGCCAAGGTCGAAAGCGAGATGAGCCTGAAGACGGTCGATTTCCCGATCGAGAAGGCGGCCTTCGACGAAAAGAGTGACTTGTCCGCCGACGAGGTGGAAAAGGTGGTGCGCCAGGCCGGCACGGGCCTGAGCGACGGCGCCGTGCAGGTCGCGTCGCTGCATTATGTCGACCCGCAGCGATTCGGCGATGCATTCGCCGAGAGCATGGCCGGCTCCTACGACGTCAGGATCGTCCCGGAAAACGTCTCGGTGTCGCCGCGTGCTGCCCCCGATGATCAGGCGCCAGCCTTCGCCGAGGAGATCATCCCCTTCACCAGGGACCGCAACATTGTCGAGGCATTTGCCGATTCGGGCTATACGGGCGAGGACGCCACCGGCATGGCCGAGGCGATCGCCAAATTGCTGAATGCGACAGCGCTCAAGGCGGGAACCGTGCTGCGCGTCGGCCTCGAGGTCCATGGCGACGCCGCCAAGGTCGTTCGCACCGGCATCTACGACAGGGCCCAGCATATCGTCACCATCGCGCTCGATGATCACGGCCAATATGTGCCGGCGCAGGAGCCGGAGCCCAATCCCGAATTGCTGACCGCGTTCGATGATTCGCCGCCGGTTGTCGTGCGCGGCAATCTGCCGAACGTCTATGACGGCATCTACCGCGCCGCCTATTCCTACGGCATGTCCAAGGCGATGACCAAGCGGCTGATCAAGCTCCTGGCGTCCGGTGTCGATTTCCAGTCGCGGCTCAATCCGTCGGACCGCATCGAGGTGCTGTTCTCGCAGCCGGATGGCGACGACCAGGCATCCGACGAATCCGAGCTGCTCTATGTCTCGGCGACGTTCGGCGGCACGACGCGCAATTTCTATCGGTTTCAGATGCAGGACGGCAGTACCGACTATTTCGACGAGGACGGCCGCAGCGCCCAGCAATTCCTGCTGCGCAATCCCCTGCCCGCAGGAAAATTCCGCTCCGGCTTCGGTGCCCGCAGGCATCCGATCCTCGGCTATGTGCGCATGCATACCGGCGTCGATTGGTCAGCCGCCATCGGCACGCCGATCATCGCTGCCGGCAACGGTGTCGTCGAGAAGGCCGGCTGGGCCGGCGGCTATGGCAAACAGATCATCATCCGCCACGCCAATGGCTACGAGACCTCCTACAATCACCAGAGCGCATTTGCCAAAGGCATCGCGCCGGGCGTGCGCATCCGCCAAGGCCAGACCATCGGCTTTCTCGGCCAGACCGGCCTCGCCACCGGTCCGCATCTCCACTACGAGTTGATCGTCAACGGCACCAAGGTCGATCCGATGCGCGTTCGCCTGCCGGTCGGCAAGGTGCTGAAGGGCGACGACCTCGTCGCCTTCAAGCGCGAGCGCGGGCGCATCGATGATCTGCTCAATCAGGAAGACAGTGATTCGCTGAAGGTCGCGAGCGCCAAGATCGAAGGCTGAGCTGACCTTGCAGCCTTCCGGGCTCCTCAGCTCTGCGGAGTCTCAGATACACGCGACCATGGCAGTCGTTCGCCGGAGACGGTCGTCCACGCCACGATCGCCGACAGCAGGCAAAGCAGCGCGGTCGCCAAGGCGACGGCTGCGAAAGCTGCATCGCTGGCGGCAAGCCTTACTGCATCGAGATCCGGTGCCAGGCCCGCCGGCGCCGGTTCGCCGAAACCCGGAACGCCGGATGCGGCACCGCTATTCAGCACTGCCGCATAGACCCAGGCCGCCAGTGACCCCATCGCCGCCACCGCGATCAGGCCGCCAATGCGCGAGACGGCATTGTTGATTCCCGAAGCAGCACCCGTATCCTTGTCCTCGACTCCCGTCATCACCGCCGTCGACAGCGGCGACACGACCAGCGCCATGCCGAGCCCCATCAGCGCCATCAGCGGAAACACTCCCCACCAGAAACCGTGGATGCCGGCATAGGCCAGCAAGGCAAGCCCGGCAAAGGCGACAGCGACGACCAGACTGCCGCTGGCGATCGGAAAACGCGGGCCGATCCGGTCGGACCACTGGCCGACCGGCCCCGACAACAGCGCGATCAAGACCGACAGCGGCAGGAAGATGAAGCCGACCTCAGCCGCGCTCAGGCCCCATCCGGCGATGAGCAGCATCGGCAGATAGAACAGGTTGGCCGACAGTGCGAAATAGAGGAAGAAGGTCGCCACATTGGCGCCGGCGAAGGCGCCGACCCGAAACAGCGAGAGATCGATCATCGGTTCGCGCTGCCGGCGCTCGAAGACAATGAACATGATGAGCAGCAGCGCGCCGGCGGCGATGCTCTGGCCGGACATTTGCCCCTCGCCCTCCGCGCTCATCGAGGTCAAGCCGTAGGCAAGCGCTCCGAACGCCAAGGTCGCGAGGGCAGCGCCGCCGAGATCGAGGCTGCGCTTTTCCGTCGGTGCGTCGGCCGGGACCTTGGCGAGCAGGAGGTAGATCGAGACAAGACCAAGCGGCAGATTGATCGCGAAGATCGCCCGCCAGATGCCGTCGCCGAAGGCCGACAAGACAACGCCGCCCAGCACCGGGCCAAGCGCCGTCGTCAGCGCCGAGGCCGCCGCCCAGATGCCGATCGCCCTGCCGCGCTCCTTCTTCGGATAGGCCTTGGCGATAATGGCGAGGCTGCCCGGCACCATGATGGCAGCACCGATGCCCTGAATGGCGCGAAACGCAATGAGCACCGGCGGGTTCGGCGCCACCGCGCAGGCAAGCGAGGCGGCAATGAACAGCGCGATGCCTGCCACAAAAGCATGCCGCAGGCCAAAACGGTCGCCCGCGGCGCCGCCGACAAGTATGAGTGCCGAAAGCGTCAGCGCATAGGAGTTTGAAATCCACTGCGCCTCGGCGAAACTTGCGCCAAGATCGACGCGGATCGCCGGTGTGGCGATGGCCAGGATCGAACCGTCGATGAAGCCGAGCGCCGAAGCCAGGATCGCCGCGATCAGCACGAAGCTGCGCCGCGATTGCGGGCAAAACGTATCGGCCGGCAGCGGCCTGATCAGGGGGACGGCTTCGGCGCCGACTTCGCTTGGAGAGCGCATGAAGCCTGCTTAGCCCTCCTATGCGCTGGCAACAACCGGCCAGAGGACTGCTGTCGTTGAAACCAGAACAGGATCGGCGTTTCGATGCCGTTGGACCGCGGCTCCTTCACTTGCGAAAATCGGCTGATAATGCACGTCGCCAAAAAGCCTGCCCCCCGAGCCGACCCGGGGGGGTGCAGTGATTTGCGATAAGGCGGTCAGTCGATGAATTCCACCGTGACGCCCGGCGACACGATTTTTGCCAGTTCGCGCGCGTCCCAATTGGTGAGCCGCACGCAGCCATGGCTTTCGGTTTTGCCGATCTTGGAGGGGTCAGGCGTGCCGTGAATGCCGTAGGTCGGCTTGTCCAGTGCAATCCAGACCGAGCCGACGGGGCCGTTCGGACCCGGCGGGATGGTCAGGATCTTGTTGTTTTCGCCCTGCTTGAAATTGATGTTCGGATTGTAGGTGTAGTTCGGATCTAACGCGACCCGCGACACCGCATGAGTGCCGGTGGGCGAAGGCGTGTCCGCCGAGCCGATGGTGGCTGGATAGGCCGCGATTAGCTTGCCCGACGCGCCATAGGCGCGGACCTGCTTCTTGCCCTTGTCGGCGATGATGCGAGCCACCGGCTCCGCCACCAGCCTGCCGAAATTGGCGACCTTGATGATCGTGCCTGGACGATTGAAATTGGCTTCCGGATTGAGCGCCTTCAAATAGTTCTCGTCCATATGGAACCGCTCGGCCAGCGCTTCGGTGACGGAGGTGTAACTCAGCCGGTCGAGCTGCGCCTTCTGGCCGTAGTCTTCCGGCACCGAGGCGACATAGGGGCCGGCCGCATCCTCGGGCGTGATGCTGTAGGAGGCGAAGGCATCGCCGCCGGACTGCTCAAGGGCTGCCTGGATGCCAACCACATCGGTCGACCGCAAATTGCTGCCGGTGATCTCGTTGTAGGCGGCGAGTGCCTTGTCGACATTCGAGCCGAAGCGCCCGTCGACGACGCCGGGCGAAGCGCCGGCGCGGTCGAGCAGCACTTGCAACGCAGCAACATCCTGTCGTGCACCGAGTGAAAGCGACGGATCGGCGACAGTCTTGCCGCCGATCTTTGGCGGCAATGCCGCCTGGTCGCCCGGGGCCGTCGGCTCGGCCGGTTCGATCGAAGCCTCGTCGAGCGGCTGACGCTTGACGGTGCGCGGCTTTATCGGATGCGGCGCGTCCGGATAATCGTTGCCATAGCTGCCGTCATCGCGCGGCGCTTCGGGAAAAGTTTCCACCCAATTGTCGCTGTAGGGATCGTATTCGTCGACCGGTGGCACAACGATCAGGCCTTCCTCTTCCAATTGCCTGCGGCGCAAGCGCGCCGTGTCTTCCGGGTCGTCGAGATAATAACGGTCGTCCTCGACCGGTCCGAGATTGCGCAGGCGCTCGCGGCGGAGCGCGCGGCGGTCGAACCTGGTCTGCGGCGGCTGGATGGCGAGGACCTGGCCGGTTTCCGCATCGACGATGACACGGTTCCCCCTGGCGTCGTAATAGACGTCGAAATCGCCGTTCTGGGCGACCAGCACACCACCGGCATTGGCCGCACGGGCAGATCGCGGCGCGATGTCCTCCGTCGGTGCGGCCATCGCGCTCGAAGAAAGCAGCCCGGCGGCGAGCGCCGAAAGGGTGAAGATCGTGCGGAACATGTTGGCCAAATTCTCCGGTCCGTAATTGCCGCCGCCCGGCGTTGTCTCTTTAGAGCGCCGCGCGTCCCTTCGGACGCGCAAGGACGCTCTAATTGTTAAAATCTTCGCACCAAGCTTTCCGAAAATCGAATTCGATGTTCGGGCCTATGCGGCAGGCGAACCCCTTCGCCAGCAAATCAGTTGCCGACCATAAGGTTCCAACATGAACCGGGCATGAAGATGGCGGATTTCTGGCGATGAGAGCAACATAGCTAGCTGGCGGCGAGTCCCAATTCCTTGCGCGCCTGCTTCGTCAGCTTGAGTGCGACAAGGCGATGGCTTTCGCGCAGATAGTCCTTCAGCGCGTCATCATCCATGCTTTGGCTTGTCTGGCGCTGGATCCATTTCATGCCGCGTGACGCAAGATAGGGCGCGGGCCGAAGGCCCGGCTGTTCCTTCAAGATGTCATAAGCGGTGTCGGAGCATTTGAAGGTGACGAACGGCTCCTTGCCCTCACTCCAACCGCCTATCGCAAAGACCTTGGCTCCGACCTTCCAGACATGGGCGCCGCCCCACTGGACGACATGGCTCGTCGACGGCAGCGAGGCGCAGAAGCTGTTGTAGTCATCCAGCGTCATCTGCGCCCCCGGCCTCGAATCAGGCCGCCGCCTCGGTCGCCACGACCGTCGGCTTCGAGCGGAAGTTCAACCGGTCGGAACCTGCGGTGACCTTGACGGTCGAACTGTCGAGGATGTCGCCGAGCAGTATCTTCTCCGCCAGCGGGTCCTGCAGTTCCTTTTGCATCACCCGCTTCAGCGGCCGCGCGCCATAGGCCGGATCGTAGCCCTTGGCCGCCAGCCAGTCGATCGCCTCCTGGTCCAGCGAAAGCGTGATCTTGCGATCGACGAGCAGGTTTTCCAGTCGCTTGAGTTGGATCTCGACGATGCGGCCCATATCCTGCCGACGCAGCCGGTGGAACAGGATCACTTCATCGACGCGGTTAAGGAACTCCGGCCGGAACGATACCCGCACCACGCTCATCACCTCGTCACGTACGGCATCGACGTCCTGATTCTCGTTGAGATTGACCAGGTATTCGGCGCCGAGGTTCGACGTCATGATAATCAGCGTGTTGCGGAAATCGACCGTGCGGCCCTGCCCGTCGGTCAGGCGGCCGTCGTCGAGCACCTGCAGCAGCACGTTGAACACGTCCGGATGCGCCTTCTCGATCTCGTCGAACAGCACGACCTGGTAGGGCCGGCGCCGCACCGCTTCGGTCAGTGCCCCGCCTTCCTCATAGCCGACATAGCCGGGAGGCGCGCCGATCAGCCGGGCGACCGAGTGTTTCTCCATGAATTCCGACATATCGATGCGCACCATGGCGCTCTCGTCGTCGAACAGGAAGCTGGCGAGCGCCTTGGTCAGCTCGGTCTTGCCAACGCCCGTCGGTCCGAGGAACATGAACGAGCCGATCGGCCGGTTCGGATCCTGCAGGCCGGCGCGGGCACGGCGAACGGCTTTCGACACGGCCTGCACCGCCTCGCCCTGGCCGACGACGCGCTTGCCGATCTCGTCTTCCATGCGCAGCAGCTTGTCCCGCTCGCCTTGCAGCATCTTGTCGACCGGAATGCCGGTCCAGCGCGATACGATATGGGCGACGTGGTCGGGGGTGACCACCTCTTCGACCATGCCGACCTTGCCGTCTTGCGCCTCGGCCTGCGTCAGCTTTTTTTCGAGTTCCGGAATCTTGCCATAGGCAAGCTCGCCGGCGCGCTGGAATTCACCCTTGCGCTGGGCAATGGCGAGCTCGTTTCGCGCCTCGTCGAGCTGTTTCTTCAGGTCGGCCGCGAGCCCGAGCTTCTGCTTCTCGGCCTGCCACTTCGAGGTCAGTTCGGTCGATTCTTCTTCCAGAGCGGAAAGATCCTTTTCGAGGCGGGCGAGCCGGTCCTTTGACGCGTCGTCCTTCTCGACCTTCAGCGCCTCACGCTCGATCTTGAGCTGCATGATGCGGCGGTCGATCTCGTCTAGCGCTTCGGGCTTCGAATCGACCTGCATCCGGAGCCGCGACGCGGCCTCGTCGACAAGATCGATGGCCTTGTCCGGCAGGAACCGGTCGGCGATATAGCGGTTGGACAGCGACGCCGCAGCGACCAGCGCCGAATCCGAGATGCGCACCTTGTGGTGCTGCTCGTATTTTTCCTTCAGGCCGCGCAGAATGGAGACGGTGTCTTCGACGGTCGGTTCATTGACGAAGACCGGCTGGAAGCGGCGGGCAAGGGCGGCGTCCTTCTCGACATGCTTCCGGTATTCGTCGAGCGTCGTCGCGCCCACACAGTGGAGTTCGCCGCGTGCCAGCGCCGGCTTCAACAGATTCGACGCATCCATGGCGCCATCCGCCTTGCCGGCGCCGACCAGCGTGTGCATCTCATCGATGAACAGGATGATGCCGCCAGCGGCAGCGGTAACTTCCGAAAGGACCGCCTTCAGCCGCTCTTCGAATTCGCCGCGGTATTTGGCACCGGCGATCAGCGACCCCATGTCGAGCGCCATCAACTGCTTGTCCTTGAGCGATTCCGGCACGTCGCCGTTGACGATGCGCAACGCCAGCCCTTCGGCGATCGCCGTCTTGCCGACGCCGGGTTCACCGATGAGCACCGGATTGTTCTTGGTGCGGCGCGACAGCACCTGGATGGTGCGACGGATCTCGTCGTCGCGGCCGATGACCGGGTCGAGCTTGCCGGCGCGGCCGTCGGCGGTCAGGTCGCGCGCGTACTTCTTCAGCGCATCATAGCCCTGCTCGGCGCTCGCCGAATCGGCGGTGCGACCCTTGCGGACGTCGTTGATCACCTGGTTCAGCGCCTGTGGCGTCACGCCGGCCTTGGTGAGGATGTCGGCAGTCTTGGCGGATTTCTCGACCGCCAGCGCAGTCAGCAGCCTCTCGACCGTAACGAAACTGTCGCCGGCCTTCTTGGCCAGTTCCTCGGCGGTCGAGAACACCTTGGCCAGCGGCTGCGCCAGATAGAGCTGGCCGTTGCCGCCTTCCACCTTGGGCATTGCCTCAAGTGCCGTCTCGACGCCAAGCTTGACGTCGCGGACGCTGCCGCCGGCGCGCTCGATCAACGACGCGGCCAAGCCCTCGTCGTCGTCGACGAGCACTTTCAATATATGTTCGGGAGTGAATTGCTGGTGGTTGCGCGAGAGCGCCAAGGTCTGCGCGGACTGGATGAAGCCGCGCACGCGCTCGGAATATTTTTCAAGGTTCATCTCTGTCTCCTTCCGTCACCGGCCCGCTTTGCGGCACCGGATCAGATTGCGGTGACGGACCCGCCCGTTCGAGCCGGGTCCTGTTCACGCGAGATATGGGGCGCAAGCCACGGACCCTCAAGACGTCCCAATAATGGTGAATGCATAATATTGCCCGGGTGCGCAAAACAAAAACGGCGGAGATTTCTCTCCGCCGTCCAAGAATGTCTGAAGGCCTTGCTCGATCAGTTGTTGACGTCGATGATGGCAGGCTCGCCACCGGCGTCTTCCGCCGGCGCTGCATTCACGTTATCGGCGCCAGCATTGTCGTTACCGCCATCCACCTGATCAGCGTTGACGCGCGGACGGCGCGGACGCCTGGGGCGGCGGGCAGCGCCGCTTTCGGCTGCTGCTTCGTTCACCTCGGCCTGGGCAGCCAGAGCCGCCGGCGAAAAGCTTTCGAACTGCGGCGCGGGTTCGGCCACAGAAACCGGCTCGACCGGAGACACAGTTTCCGCCTGTATGGGCGTCTCGTTCTGTACCGGTGTCTCGTTGCGCCGGCTCTGATCGCCGCGCCGGTTCTGATCGTCGCGTTGTCCGCCCTGCTCGCCGCGCGCACCAAATTCGCCGCGCTGGCCGTTCTGGCCGTAGCCGCCATTGGGGCGACGGTCGCGATGGCGGCCGCCATTGTCGCGCCCACTATTATCGCGCCCACCGGTATCGCGCCCACCGGTATCGCGATTGTCGCGACCGTTTTCCTGGTTGAACGCCAACTCGGCTGGTGTGCCGTCGATGACCGGCTGCGGGCCGCCAGCGTGGTTGACCACCGGAGCCGCAGTCTCACCGACATTGCTGTTGCCGGCATTGTCGAACTCATCGCGATCTTCGTCGCCGTCATCGTCGAAATCGTCGCGGTTCTGCTGAGCGCTCTGGATCGGTAACTGCGCCTGCGCGGCAGCGATGATGCGATTGTAGTGCTCGGCGTGCTGGAGATAGTTTTCCGCCATCACCCGGTCGCCGGAGCTTTGCGCGTCACGGGCAAGGGTCGCGTATTTTTCGGCGATCTGCTGAGCCGATCCGCGGATCTTCACATCCGGACCGTTGCTCTCGTAGTTGCGCGTCAGGGGATTTGGGCCCTTGCGGTTATTGTTGTTGTTATTGCCGCCGCCATTGTTATTGCGACCGCGCATGCGCCTGTTCTGCTGTTGTGGCCTCATTCGACTCTCTTCAATTTTGAATTTTCGAAAACTTTTTCACGAACGGAGGCGCTCATGCAGCCAGCCGTTTCGTCTCTTCACCGGCGTTCGCCCGCATCGATTGCGTTGGCGCCACGTGTCATCCTGTTCCGGTTACATCACTTGTCGGACGATTCCCGCACGAAGCTTGGGCGTCGTTTGCGCAAGAAGGCAGCTATTTCCAAGGAAACCGAATCGCTAAGAGCACTGCCTGCTTCGTCTCATCCGGTTAAGGCGACCCTAGCCGCATTCCCCGGCATTGCCAAGCGCTTTTTTCGCACTGCATCACGGCTTTGTCAGTTCAAAGATCAGAACCCTCTCGTTTCCGCCAAAGTCTCGGAATACCCCCGCCGGCACATAGCCGGCTGCGGAGAATATGCCCGTAACCTCTTTGCGTTGGGTGTGGCCGATCTCGACCGCAATCTTGCCCTCGGCTTCCAAAAAACCTGCCGCCTCGGCGGCGATGATCCTGTAGGGACTCAGACCATCCACGCCGCCGTCGAGGGCTTGGCGTGGATCGAAATCGCGGACTTCGTCCTGCAGATTTTCAATGTCTATGGTTGCTATATAGGGAGGGTTAGCGGCAATTACATGGTATCGGCCAAAAACTTTTTCGAACCAGTCGGATTTGAGCACCTGGAACCGGTCGGCTAACCCCAATTCCCTGGCATTGCGCATGGCGGTTGCCAGCGCGCCTTGCGAAATATCGACACCGGTAGCGACCGCCGCCGGAACGGCGCTGAGCAGCGCCAGCGCGATGGCGCCGGTGCCGCTGCCGAGATCGAGGATGCGGCATTGGCCTTGCCGTTCCGCTGTCGCCTTCACGAAGGGCAGCACCGCTTCGACCAGCGTTTCGGTGTCCGGTCGCGGCTCAAGCGTTTCCGGTGACAGCGACAGGCGCAAGCCGTAGAATTCGCGATAACCCAGGATGCGATGCACCGGCTCGCCGGCGATCCGCCGCCTCAGGGCTGAATCGATCGCGGCAATCGCGCCGGCATCGACCCTGCATTCGGGATCGGCGATGGCTTGTGTGCGGGTCGTGCCGGAAATATGTTCGACGATCAGCCTTGCATCCAGCGCCGGATCGGCGACTGCGGCCGCGGCAAGGCGTGCCCGCGCCGCTTTCAGCAGTGGCCCTAACGTACCGGGCAGACTGTCAGCCATCGAGGCCGATATCGACGAGCAGCTTCGACTGGTGGTCGGCAATCAGCGCGTCGATGATCTCGTCGAGTTCGCCCATCATCACCCGGTCGAGCTTGTAGAGGGTCAAATTGATGCGATGGTCGGTGACGCGGCCCTGCGGGAAATTATAGGTGCGGATGCGCTCCGAGCGATCGCCCGAACCGACCTGCGATTTGCGCGATTCGGAGCGTTCCTCGTCAGCCTTGCTGCGCTCGAGGTCGTAAAGCCTGGCGCGCAGGATCTGCATGGCTTTCGCCCGGTTCTGGTGCTGCGACTTCTCCGCCTGCACCACCATGATGCCGGTCGGCAGATGGGTGATGCGCACCGCCGAATCGGTGGTGTTGACGTGCTGGCCACCCGAACCCGAGGCGCGCATCGTGTCGATGCGGATGTCTTCGGCCCTGATGTCGATGTCGACCTCTTCCGCTTCGGGCAGCACCGCAACCGTCGCCGCCGAGGTATGGATACGCCCGCCGGCCTCGGTGGCCGGCACGCGCTGCACACGATGCACACCGGACTCGAATTTCAGATGGGCGAAGACCCCCTTGCCCGAAATGGTGGCGATGATTTCCTTGTAGCCGCCGACCTCACCCTCGCTCGCCGACACCGTCTCGAAACGCCAGCCGCGTGCCGCAGCATAGCGTTCGTACATGCGGAACAGGTCGCCAGCAAAGAGAGCCGCCTCGTCGCCGCCGGTCCCGGCGCGGATTTCGAGGATGGCGTTCTTGTCGTCTGCGGCATCCTTGGGCAGAAGCAGGATCTGGATGTCCCTCTGCAGCGCCTCGATGCGTTCCCTGACCTCGGGCAGATCGGCCTCGGCCAATACCCGCATTTCGGCATCGGTGCTTTTGTCGGCGAGCATCGCCTGCAAGTCGGCCTGTTCATGCTCGGCGCTACGCAGCTCCCTGATCTTTGCCACCATCTCCTGCATGTCGGCATATTCCGACGCCATCCTGACATAGGCGTCCGCCGCCGGCCCGGCCGACATCTGCGCTTCGAGCATATCGAAACGCTTGACGACTTGATCCATACGGTCGCGGGGCAGGTTGATCATGGCGAAGGTCTACAACGGAATGGAGCGGTCGTCGGCAAAGGCTTGCAGCAGCGCCCGCATCGGCAACCCGTAGGCCGGCGCCATAAGATTGTCGTCGAAGAACGTCTCCAGCTCGGCCAGCGGCAGTTCCGTCAGCATCGCCTTGACCGGACCGATCGAAGCCGGCGACATCGAGATCGACCGGTAGCCAAGGCCGATCAGCGCCATCGCCGAGATCGGCTTGCCCGCCAGTTCGCCGCACAAGGTCACCGGGGTTTGATTGCGCACCCCGGCGTCGGCAATCTGCTTCAGAACGCGCAGGAACGGCGTCGACAGCGCATCGAAACGGTCGGAGAGCTGCGTGTTGCCGCGATCGACCGCCATAACGAACTGGAACAGATCGTTCGAGCCGACCGAGACGAAATCGACGGCCTTCATCAGCTCGTCGAGCTGGAACAGCAGCGACGGCACTTCCAGCATGGCCCCGAGCTTCAGGCTGGTCGGCAGATGATGGGCAAAACGCGACAGATGCCGCACCTCGCGATCGATGATTTCGCGCGCCTGTGCGATCTCGCCGAGCTCCGTCACCATAGGCAGCATCAGCTTCAGTTCACGCCCACCGCAGGCCTTTAGAAGCGCACGGATCTGGGTGCGCAACAGGCCCGGCCGGTCGAGCGTCAGGCGGATGGCGCGCCAGCCGAGCGCCGGGTTCTCTTCCTGGATCGTGTCCTTGAAGTAGGGCAGCACCTTGTCGCCGCCGATATCGATGGTGCGGAAGGTCACCGGCTTGCCGCGCGCCGCGTCGAGCACGTCGCGGTAGAGCCGTTCCTGGGCTTCCGCACGCGGAAAGGTCGAGGCGACCATGAATTGCAGCTCGGTGCGGAACAGGCCGATGCCGGCGGCGCCCGCCTCGGCAAGCTGCGGCAGATCGACGGCCAGGCCCGCATTCATCAAAAGGTCGACCTGGACGCCGTCCTTGGTCACCGACGGCTTCTTGCGCAGTTCGCGATAGACCTCCTGCCGCCGCGCCCGGAAGCGGACCTTTTCGGCATAGGCGGCTTCGAGGTCGGGCTGAGGGCGCAGATGGATCGCGCCTTCTTCGCCGTCGACAATGATGGCGTCGCCGTTTTCCGCCATGGAAACGGCGCCCCTCATCTGGCCCGCGACCGGTATGCCCATGGCCCGCGCCACGATAACGACGTGGCTGGTCGCCGCGCCGTCCTCGAGCACCAGCCCGCGCAGCTTGTCTCTGGGATAATCGAGCAGTTCGGCAGCCCCCATCGAGCGGGCGACGATGATGGCGTCCTTCGGCAGCGAGGCCGCGACATCGTCCGGCCCTCGCCCCATCAACTGGCGTAGCAACCGATTGGCGAGATCGTCGAAATCGCTCATTCGCTCGCGCAGATACGGATCGGTCATGTGCAGCATGCGGGCACGCATGTCGCTCTGCACTTTTTCCACCGCTGCTTCCGCCGTCAGGCCGTTGCGGATCGCCTCTTCCAGCCGGCGCACCCAGCCGCTGTCGTTGGCGAACATGCGATAGGCTTCGAGCACCTGGCGATGCTCACCCTCGAAGGCGACTTCGCGGCGTTCCAGCATGTCGTCGATGGAGAGCCTGAGCGAGCCGAGGGATGCATCGAGCCGCTTGATCTCCTCATCGCTGTCCTCGTTGAACAGATTGGTGACGACGATGCGCGGCTCGTGCAGCACGACATGACCGAGCCCGACGCCTTCGTTGAAGGACAGGCCGGTAAAGCTCACCGGGCGGCGCAGGTCGAGTTCGAGCCCGGGCCGGGTCAGCCGGGCAAGGTCGCCGGTGGCGATCATCTCGGCGATCACCATCGCCGTCGTTTCCAGCGCCTCGACTTCGTCGTCGCGATAGTGGCGCATGGTCTTGTTCTGGACGACCAGCACACCGAGCGTGCGCCCTGCCCTGAGCACCGGCACGCCGAGGAAGGAATTGTAGATCTCTTCCCCCGTCTCCGGCAGATAGGCGAAGGCTGGATGTTCCTGCGCATTGGAGAGATTGAGCGGCCGTGCTGAGGCCGCGATCGTGCCGACGAGGCCTTCCCCCAGCCTGAGCTGCGCCAGATGGACGGCGTTCGGGTTCAGACCCTCGGTGGCATAGAGTTCGAGCACTGAATCGGCGCGCAGCACATAGAGCGAGCACACTTCGGCGACCATATTGGCGGCAATATCGCGCACGATGCGGTCGAGCCGCTCCTGCGGCTCCAGCGGCTCCTGCATGAGCTCGCGGAGCCGTTTCAGCAAAACGCGCGGGCCACTGGCCGTATCACGCATCGCGGCTTGTTCTCCAATGGACATTTTGCCCGCCGCAGTTTCTCCCGCGGCCGGCGCTCACGCAACAACTCAATTAGAGCGCCATGCGTTCAATTGGACGCCAAAGGACGCTCTAAGACTTTCGATCTGCTGCATCGTGCTTTCCGAAATCGACTCCGATTCTCGGGCCGATGCAGTCTGCTACTGCTTATCCAGACCGTAGACGGAATGCAAAGTGCGAACCGCAAGTTCGGTGTAGGGACCGTCGATCAGGATCGAAATCTTGATCTCGGAGGTGGTGATCGCACGGATGTTGATCGCCTTGTCGGCCAGCGCCTTGAAAGCGGTGGCGGCGACGCCCGCATGGCTCCTCATGCCGATGCCGATGACCGAGACCTTCGACATGCCGGCTTCCGACTGCACGACGTCGTAGCCGATCGTGGTTTTCAGCCGCTCGAGCACGGCAAGCGCCTTGTCGACATCGCCGGACGGCACGGTGAAGGTCATGTCGGTGAACTTGCCGTCCTCGGAAATGTTCTGGACGATCATGTCGACATTGATGTTGGCCTCGGCCAGCGGCCCGAAAATGCCGGCGGCGACGCCCGGCCGGTCGCCGACACGGCGCAATGAAATCTGCGCTTCGTCCTTGGCATAGGCAATTCCGGTGACGACCTGCTGTTCCACGATCTCTTCCTCGTCGCAAATAAGCGTTCCGGGCGGATTGAGCAAATCCCCCATTCCGGGCGCGTCGGGATCGTCGAAGGACGACCGCACGAAAGTACGCACCCTGTGCACCATGGCAAGCTCGACCGAGCGTACCTGCAGGACCTTGGCGCCGAGAGAGGCCATTTCAAGCATTTCCTCGAAGGAAATCTTGGCCAGCCGCCGCGCTTTCGGCTCGATGCGCGGGTCTGTGGTGTAGACCCCATCGACATCGGTGTAGATGTCGCAGCGGTCGGCCCTGACCGCCGCCGCGATGGCGACAGCACTGGTGTCAGAACCGCCGCGGCCGAGCGTGGCGATGCGATTGTCCGGGCCGATGCCCTGAAAGCCGGCGACCACCGCCACCTGGCCCTCGCCGAAGCGCTTGATCAGGAACGCGCCGTCGATGTCGAGAATGCGCGCCGCGCCATGCGCATTGTCGGTCTTGATCGGGATCTGCCAGCCTTGCCAGGAGCGGGCATGGACGCCCATGTTCTGCAGCGCGATCGCCAGCAGGCCGGCGGTCACCTGCTCGCCGGAGGCGACGACGACGTCATATTCGCGCGCATCGTGCATGGGCGAGGCTTCGCGCGTCCACTGCACGAGCTCGTTCGTCTTGCCGGCCATCGCCGAGACGACCACCGCAACCTCATGGCCGGCATCGACCTCGCGTTTGACATGGCGCGCCACATTGCGGATGCGGGCGATGTCGGCGACGGAGGTTCCGCCGAATTTCATCACGATGCGCGCCATGGAAGCGAAATGCCTTTGACTGGGTGCCGGACCGGCGGCCGAATAACGGAAAGGGAGCGCCCGCCTGGGCCGGTCGCCGAATTCGCGGCCTCCTTAGCCAAATGCTACGGGTTTCGCAAGGCGTGCCGCCGCTTGCCCTGGGCGACGAAGGGACACACGAGCGCAACGCGCGTACCCGCATACCTGTCGCATAGGCGCAACGGGCAACAGTCGAAATTTGCTGCCTTGACATTCGCCGGCTCTCGACCGACTTCCTAACGTTCGAGGAGACCACACGATGCCAGAACCCCGACGATCGACGATCGATGCCGGAGAAGTGGAGCGCTTTTCCGCCCTTGCCGCCGAATGGTGGAATCCGAACGGCAAATTCCGCCCGCTGCACAAGTTCAATCCGATCCGGCTTGCCTATATACGCGACCAGGTGGCGGCGCGCTTCGGCCGCGACCCGCGTGCGGCGCGGCCGTTCGAGGGCCTGCGCTTCCTCGACATCGGCTGCGGCGGCGGGCTGTTGTGCGAGCCGATGGCGCGGCTTGGCGCCGAAGTGGTCGGCGCCGACGCATCGGCCACCAACATCGAAGTGGCCAAGCTGCATGCGGCGGAGGTCGGCGTGACGGTGGATTACCGTGCCACGACGGCGGAGGATCTGGCTGACGCGGGCGAGAAATTCGACGTCATCCTCAACATGGAAGTGGTCGAGCATGTTGCCGACATCGACTTATTCGTGGCCAAATGCGGCGACATGCTTAAGCCCGGCGGCATCATGTTCGTCGCCACCATCAACCGCACACTGAAGGCCCTGGGCCTGGCCATTATCGGCGCCGAATATGTGCTGCGCTGGTTGCCGCGCGGCACCCACCAGTTCGGCAAGCTGGTGCGGCCGGACGAGCTGGAAAAGGCGCTGACCGGCGCTGGCCTGACCATCATCGACCGCACCGGCGTCACCTACAATCCGCTCGCCGACCGCTGGCAGCGGTCGAAGGATATGGACGTCAACTACATGGTGCTGGCGGAGAAGGCACCCGCCTGAACTCACGAAACGTCTGAACCTTCTCACGCCGCCACCTTCTCACCCGTCTGGCTTTGCGCCTTTGTGGTGATCTGGCTTTGCGCTTTGGTGGTGATGAACACGCCGGCGATGATGATGGCAGCACCCGCCCAGGTCAGCAATCGATAGTGCTCGCCGAGAAACATAGTGCCGGCAAACAATCCGACCGCAGCCGCGACATAGCCGATCTGGCTGAGATAGACCGGGCCGCCGACCGCCTGCAGCCGGAAGAAGAAGACGAACATCGCCGCGGCTGACGCGACCTGCCCGACGACCACCATTGGCACGCCGCCGACCAGGGCGAGCGAACCGCCGCCCTGCAGCGTGAAGATACCGCAAAGAAGCAGCACAGCCGATGCCAGATGGCTGCCGACGGCAAGCTCGATCGGTCCGGTCCCTTCCGGCCAGTCGACCGTGCGGTAGATGTTGCCGGCGGCAAGGCTGACCGGGATGAGCAGCCCCACCGCCACCCAGAAAAATTCGGCCGGCTGGCCGGCCTCGCCGCGCGTCCCCGCCACCATCACCGCACCAAGGAAGCCGACGGCAATGCCGACGACACCAAGCAGATTGGGGCGCCGAACGCCGAGCAGGATCGAAAACACCAGGGTAACCACTGGCGACAGTGTGAACATGATACCGGTATAGCCGGCGCCGAGATGCGGAATGGCCGAGAACATCAAGAGATTGGGAAATGCATAGGACACCGCCGCGGTGACGACGAAGTAGCGCAGCCTGTGCGGGGTGAGCCGGATGCGTTGCCCGCGCAGAAGCAGGGCGCACAAAAGCACACCGCCGGCGCCGAGCGAGATAACGAGGGCCCAGACCATGGCCGAAACGCCGGCCGCCGTGGCGATCTTGCCGAACGGCAGCGTCAGGCCGAGCAGGCCGCCGGTGACGACCAAAAGGCCGGGCGCTGAATCCCAGAGAAATTTCATAACGAACCTTGCACCTTATTGTCTTTGCAGCTCTTGGCCAGCAATGTGTCTTGAGATAAGATAATGAAAAGATTCTTAACGTCAAGAAATTTAATGGTGAGATAGATGGATCGCGCCGCGAAAGCCATCGAGCAGTGGAAAAAAGAACGGCCGGATCTGGATGTTTCTCCGATGGCCGTGCTTGGACGGTTAAACGAAGCCTCGTCGCTGATTGCACGAGAACGCCTAGCTCCGCTGTTTGCCCGCTTCGGACTGCAATCCGGGGAATTCGATGTGCTGGCGACGCTGCGCCGTTCCGGGTCGCCTTACGCGCTGACGCCAACTGCCCTCTATGAAGCGACGATGGTGACGTCGGGCGCCATGACCAACCGGCTCGATAGGCTGGAGAAGGCCGGCTTGATCCTGCGCGGTCCGCACCCCAACGATCGGCGCGGGATCGTCGTGCAGTTGACCGGAAAAGGTCTCGCATTGGTCGATGAGGCGGTCACCGCCCACGTCGGCAACGAGCACGAGATACTTTCCGGCCTGACGCGCACCGAACAAGAGACGCTTGCTCGCCTGCTGGAGAAATTGATAGGGAGCGTCAGCTAGCCTGTCAGTTCCGCTCGTCCGGGAAGCTTGGAATCGGCATGAATTCAACGCCTTCCTCGGCCAGACCCTTCGCCTCCTCCAGCGTCGCCTCGCCATAGATGCCGCGCGGATCACTCTCGCCGAAATGGATCTTGCGCGCTTCCTCGGCAAACTTGTCGCCAACATAGTCGGCGTTCTCGCGCACCTTCTCGGCCATCGCCTTCAATTGCGCCAGCGCCTGCTTCTGGGCCTCGCCCATGGCTAGTGCGATCTTCTCCTGCTTGCGACCGGTGGAGACGGCCGGCGCCATCAACGCCTTCTCGACCTTGTGCGAGCCGCAGGTCGGGCAATCGACGAAGCCACGCTTCTTCTGGGTGTCGAAATCGTCGTTGCTGCGAAACCAGCCCTCGAATTCGTGCTCGTGCTCGCAGATCAGAGAAAACCGGATCAAGATGCTGCACCCCTGAGTGGCAGTGCCTCAGCCTGTCCGCCGTTTACCGCAAAATCCCGCGCATTCTTCAGGTTTGGGATCTTCTTGCGCGCGGCGGCCGACTGCGCTGGGTCGATCTCAGCGATGATCACCGCCGGTTCGTCATGTGCCGCTTCGGCGACGATGCGGCCCCAGGGATCGACGATCAGCGAATGACCATAGGTCTCGCGGCCGTCCTCGTGCAGTCCGCCTTGCGCCGCGGCAACGACATAGGCGCCGTTCTCGATGGCGCGCGCCCGCAGCAGCACATGCCAGTGCGCCTCGCCGGTCTGGCGGGTGAAGGCGGCGGGCACCGAAAGCAGGTCGGCGCCGGCCAGCGCCTCGGCGCGGAAGAGCTGCGGAAAGCGCAGATCGTAGCAGACGGCGAAACCCAGCCTCGCACCATCAATCCCGGCGCCGCTGATCTCCGTGACGACGGCCTGGGTGCCCGGCTCGTAGGCGGCGGATTCGCGCCAGCTTTCGCCATTGTCGAGATCGACGTCGAACATGTGGATCTTGTCGTAGGTGGCAATCGTCGCGCCGTCCGGCCCGAACAGAAGCGCGCGATTGGCGAGCTTGCCGTCGGCACGCAGAATGGCGGTCGAGCCGATATGCAGGAAGATCCCAAGGTCTTTCGCCAGCTTCCGCGAAGTCGAGACGATGGTGTCCTTGTCCTCGGAGGTGAAGGAGGCGGCCCGCGCTTGGCTGTCACGGACCAGCGCACCGGTCATTTCCGGTGACTGGATATAGGTCGCGCCGAGACCCGCCGCCTCGCACACCAGCCGCTCCAGATCGACCGCGTTGCGCTCGGGGCTGGTGCCCGAACGCATCTGGATCGCCGCCGCCTTGAAAGCACCCATTGTCATGTCCTCAATTCGTCGAGCCATTGGCGAGCAGACTGTCCAGCCGGCCCTCTGCCTCCAGTTCATGGAGATCGTCGCAGCCGCCGACATGCGTATCGCCGATGAATATCTGCGGAAAGGTCGAGCGGCCATTCGCGCGGGAAATCATTTCTCGGCGCAGTTCCGGCGAGAAGGAGGCGTCGTGCTCGGTGTAGGCAACGCCCTTGCGCTCGAGCAGCCGCTTGGCCGCCACGCAATAGCCGCACATCATCCGTGTATAGATCGTCACGTCGACCATCGGTCAGCAATCCTGCCTTTCTTCAATCTATATAGTCGCGGACTCGTCGGCCCGAAAGTCCCCCGGCAGCACGCGCGCAAAGGTCAGCACGTCGACGGTCCCGGCACCGCCCTTCTTCAGCGCCTTGGCGACCGCGCGGACAGTGGCGCCGGTGGTATAGACATCGTCGATCAAGAGCACCCGGCGGCCGGCGATCTCGATCTCGGCCTCCTCGGACACTCTGAATGCGGCACGCACATTCTCCTCGCGTTCCCGCCGTTCCAGCCCGACCTGCTGGCGGGTGAGTTTGACGCGCCTGACCGCGGAGGGCGCAAAAGGCAGGCCGCCAAGTTGCGATACCGCCCTTGCCAGTTCCGCCGACTGGTTGAACTGGCGCCTGAAAAAACGCCGCCAGTGCAGCGGCACCGGCACGACCACATCGGCCTCCGCGATCAGTTCGGCACCGGCGCGCAGCATCCAGCGCGCCATCCACGGCGCCAGGTCGGTGCGATCCTGGTATTTCAACCCTTGCACCATCTGGCGAGCGACACCGGAGTAAGCGACCGCGGCCCGCGCGCGCTCGAACGGCGGCGGGTCGGCGATCGCCTCGGCCGACAGGAACCCCTCGCCCATGTGATGGATGAACGGCGTGCCCATCACCGGGCACCATGGCCGCTCCAGGAGCCTGAGCTTCGGCCAGCAGGCGCCGCACAGCACGCCGGGCTGCGAGACATGCCGTCGGCAGCCGGCGCAAACCGGCGGAAACAGGATGCGCGCCGGCCAGTCCAATGCCTTTCGAGCGATACTCTTGATATCTGGCATTGGATCGGCCACGTGGTTGCTCCCCCGCCACCCTATATCAGACAGCGGAAACCAGGAACCGTCAGTTGCAACCTATAGTGGACACTTCTCTCTGGCTGGCGCACAAGCGCCGGGCGCTCGCGCGACCGACTGCCGGCGCGGATTTCCTGATGTGGCGGGCGGCCGAGGAGCTTGCCGAACGGCTGGGCGCCGTCGAGCGCAAATTCGACAGAGCGGCCGTGCTGTTTTGCCAGACGCCGGCGGCGGTCGACGTGCTCGCGGCAAGCGGCAAGGTTACGGACATCATACGCGTGGAGGCCGACGCTATGTTCCTGGGCGATGCCGCCGGACTGGTGGCGCCGCTTGAGACCGTGCCGTTCGAGCCAGAAAGCCTCGACCTCGCCGTGTCTCTTTTGTCCCTTCAGGCAATGAACGACATTCCCGGCATGCTGGTGCAGATCCGCCGCGCCCTGAAGCCGGATGGTCTGTTCCTAGGCGCTTTTGCCGGCGCCGGTACGCTTTCCGAGCTGCGCGAAAGCCTGCTCGCCGCCGAGACCGAACTTTACGGCGGCGCCAGCCCGCGCGTCATCCCGTTCACCGATGTGCGCGACGCCGGCGCGCTTTTGCAACGCGCCGGCCTGGCCTTGCCCGTCGCCGATGTCGAGACGGTGACGGTGCGCTACGATTCGCTGTTCGGCCTGATGGCGGACCTGCGGGCGATGGGCGAGACCAGCGCGCTCATCGACCGCAGCAGGCGACCGGGCACACGAAGGCTGTTTGCCCGCGTCGCCGAAATCTACGCCGAGCGGTTTTCGGATGCCGATGGTCGCATCAGGGCGAGTTTTCCGATCGTCTGGATGTCAGGCTGGGCGCCCGACGCCTCGCAGCAAAAACCGCTGAAGCCGGGCTCAGCGAAAATATCGCTGAAGACAATACTGGAAAATCCCGGCGGGCGTTGACCGGATTTCTGTCGACCGGACTTTTATGGATGCTGGTGGCGGTCGCGATCACTGCGCGAAAGCGTTCACAAGCCTGCTGGAATTGTCGCTGAACAGCCACGCCATTGCGTCAGCCGCCTGGCCGATGCCGCCTATGATGGTAAGCGACAGCACGGTCACGATTAGCCCATATTCGATGGCCGTCGCGCCGGTCTCGTCTTCCAAAAATCGTTGCAGCAATATTTTCATGGCCGTCGATCCCGCTTGCCGAAACCCTAGCGCCGACCTGTTAAGAAAGGTTAATGGCAAAGGCTTAACAGGCGGTGAAACGGCTGCTCTAAACCATCTCAGCAGTCGCCGCTGCGCTTGCCATTGTCGCGTATCACGCAGACCGAACTGGGCAGCGGCTGCAGCACGCTCCTGCGCAGCGTGTAGGTCCCACGATGGCCGATCGAGCCCGTGTTTCCAATCGAGCCTGTGCTCCCCACCGACTCTGGGCTCCCAATCGATCCTGTGCTCATTCCATCGAGGCCGCCGGCAAAATGGTCGCGGGCGGTCTGCAATCGCGTCCGGCTGTCGAGCAAGGGCGTCGCGATCAAGGCCAGCGCCACCACGGCCGAGCCGAATAGCAGCGTGATCCGCAAAATGCCCATGCCGGCATGGACAGCGAAGCTGCGGTCGGGTCGGATCGAATCCCAGTCCCTGTCGAGGCTCATGCAACCGCCCTCCGAAGGCCTGAACACGGCCTTCCCTTCAATGTCCACGCCTCAATTTTCCACAGCGAGATAAATCTTCCATTAACGCTGTCTAACTCGGGCAGTGACGGCACAATCACAGAAGATCGATGAGGAACTGGATCAGCGGCGCGTCGGCCGGCGGCATCGGAAAATCGCGCATCTGGCGCGGCCGCACCCATTTCAGCACCTGCCCTTCCTTCGGCTGCGCGATGCCGCGGAAGCGACGGCAGACGAACAGCGGCATCAGCAGGTGAAAATCATCGTAGGAATGGCTGGCGAAGGTGAACGGCGCCAGGCAGGGAATATCGGTCTCGATGCCGATCTCCTCGTACAACTCACGGATGAGGCATTCTTCCGGCGTCTCGCCGGGCTCGACTTTGCCGCCCGGAAACTCCCACAGGCCGGCGAGCTGCTTGCCTTCGGGCCGCTGCGCCAGCAGCACGCGGCCGTCGCTATCGACCAGCGCGCAGGCTGCGACCAGGAGCAGGCGCTTGCCGACAGGGTTCGGGCCGGTCATGCGCCGGGCGGCCGGCGATAATGGTAACGATAGACTTCGTCGAACCCGAGCGAACGATAAAGCGCCAGCGCCGGCGCATTGTCGGCCTCGACCTGCAGCCAGGCTTCCCGGGCGCCGCGCAGCCGGGCCCATTTCAGCGCCGACAGGATGAGGTGGCGGCCATGGCCCTGGTTGCGTACCGATCTGTCGGTGGCGATCTCGAACAGCCCGGCAAGATCGCCATCATGGACGCAGATCAGCGTCGCCAGCGGTTCGGTGCCCTTTTCGAGCGCGAACAGCCCGGCTTCCGGCTGGATGGCGCCGATGATCTCCGACAGGCCCGGCCGCAGCGACACATCCGAGCCGCTTACCTTGAGCGACGCGCCGATGAAGCGGCTGATGTCCTTCAGCGGAATCTGGTCCATGGCGGCATCGAGCTGGGCGTCTGCAAGCGGCAGCCGCATGACCAGCGATTCGTCGAATGTGCTCCAGCCTTCGCTGTTGAGATGTTTGGAAAGGACCGGCCCCGACAGCGGCGATATGCGGAAGGTCAGCGGCCGGCCATAGGCGTCGAAGCGGCGGCTGGCGCGGCCGATGCGCTCGGCGATGTGCTGGATGTCGCCCGGATCGAGCGGATTGACCGAATTCAGCCGCTTGGCCGGATGACCCGCCGTCAGCCGCACCACCCAGGTGCCGTCATAATGGACCGCCGCCGCCGGCCAGGCGCGAAAGCCGGCCGCCTCGTAGCGGCGCACGATGGCAAGCACGCTTGCCGGATGTCTGGAAACCAACGCCATCAGCTCCGATAATCGCCGTTGATGGCGACATACTCCTTGGTGAGGTCGCAAGTCCACACCGTCGCCTTGCCGCGGCCGATGCCGATATCGGCACGGATACGGATCTCGTCGCGCTTCATGTAGGCCGATGTCGCCTCTTCGGAGTAGGCGGCGTCGCGCTCGCCCTCATGCGCCAGCCTGATATCGCCGAACCAGATCGACAGAAGGTCGCGGTCGGCCGGTTCGCCGGCCTTGCCGATGGCCATGACGACGCGACCCCAATTGGCATCCTCGCCGGCGACCGCCGTCTTGACCAGCGGCGAATTGGCGATCGACAGCGCGATGCGCTTGGCCGAGCGGGCCGATTTCGCGCCGGTGACGGTGACCTCGACCTGCTTGCGGGCGCCCTCGCCGTCGCGCACCACTTGCAGCGCCAGCGATTTCAGCACCTTGCCGAGCGCGCGGCGGAAGGCGCCGAGGCGCGCATCCCCGGCATCGGTGATGTCAGGCGCGCCGCGCCTGGATGCGGTGCCGGTGGCGAACATCAGCAGCGTGTCGCTGGTCGAGGTGTCGCTGTCGACGGTGACCGCATTGAAGGTCTTGGCCGTGCCGCGTGACAAAAGATCCTGCAGCACGGGGGCTGCGATCGGCGCATCGGTGGCGATGAAGGAGAGCATCGTCGCCATGTCGGGCGCGATCATGCCGGCGCCCTTGGCAATACCGTTGATGATGACGTCGGCGTCGCCGAGTTTTACCGTCGCGGTCGCCAGTTTCGGATAGGTGTCGGTGGTCATGATCGCCTTGGCGGCTTCGGCCCACAGGTCCGGCCTGCCGTCCTTGACCAGTCCGGCGAGCAGATGGCTGAACTTGCCGGCATCCAGCGGCTCGCCAATGACGCCGGTCGAGGCCAGAAACACCTCGTCCGGTGTGCAGCCCGCAGCCTTGGCTGCAGCCTCGCCGGTCATTGCCGTGGAGGCTCGGCCCTTGCTGCCGGTGAAGGCATTGGCATTGCCGGAATTGACGACCAGGACGCGCGCCTTGCCCTGCCCGAGATTCTGCCGGCAGAAGTCGACCGGCGCCGACGGGCATTTCGACTTGGTGAACACGCCGGCGACCGTGGTGCCGGCATCGAAGACCATGGCCAGCAGGTCTGTGCGGTTCTTGTACTTTATCCCGGCCTCGGCGGTGGCGATGCGGACGCCCTCGATGTCAGGCATTTTGGGATACTTCTTCGGCGCGAGCGGCGAAATGGTGGCTGACATGAAGACCTCGGGCGGGAAAATCGCAAGGGGAACGCCGGTTTGCCCGATAGCGGGCGCCGGTGCAAGGGCGTTTTCCCGACCATTGCGGACGACACCAAACTGCCGGCAGCACGCTTACGTCATTGGGCAGGATTGAGGAACCTCCGGAACCTCTTCTGCACGCCCGGAATGAGCCCCCAGATCATGATCGCGACCATTAGCGGGGCGATGACCAGCGTGCGCTGCCAAATCTCCCACTCTTCGGTCAGCGGGAACACGACATAGAGGATGGCGGTGATCAGCGGATAGACGCC
This sequence comes from Mesorhizobium wenxiniae, assembly GCF_002284535.1. Taxonomy (GTDB): domain Bacteria; phylum Pseudomonadota; class Alphaproteobacteria; order Rhizobiales; family Rhizobiaceae; genus Mesorhizobium; species Mesorhizobium wenxiniae. The sequence goes on from NZ_NPKH01000014.1 coordinate 25,546, forward strand.
GGCAAGCACCAGCAGCGCAAAGCGGAGGCGCGAGAAGCGGGCGGCGGTCGAGATCATTGGCTTTCTCCTTATCGTTACGAAACGTTCCGTTATATAAAACGGGCCGTTCCGTTTCGTCAAGTGGTCGTATATGCATGCTGAGAAACTTGCCGATAAGGAAAAAGCAGATGGGTGAGGACGCAGATCAGGCCCGCAAATCAATTGGCGCGCGGCGCAACCCCGACAGCGCCGACGCCATTCTCGACGCCGCCGAGGCGGTGCTGGTCGAGGCCGGTTATTCCGGCTTCTCGATCGAAGCGGTGGCGCGGCGGGCGCGTGCTGGAAAGCCTACGATCTATCGCTGGTGGCCGAGCAAGGCCGCTTTGCTCTTCGACGTCTACCAGCGGCTAAAGCGCGTCGACAATCCCGATACCGGAAACCTCGAGGATGATCTCGTCGGCTTCCTGAAGAACCTGTTCTCGCACTGGCATGAAACGTCCTCAGGCAGCGTCTTCAGATCGCTGATCGCCGAGGCGCAGTCGGATGCGACCGTAGCCGCCGTGCTTGTCGAATACACGAAAGGCCGCCATGCCCATACCGCCCAGATGATCGAACGCGCCAAGGCAAGAGGCGAAGTGGCGGCCGACGTCGATTCCACGCTCGTCGCCGACCTGGTCGCCTCCTTTGCCTGGACGCATCTTTTGACCAATCGCCTCGACGAAGACGAAGCGACGCTGCGCAGGGCGGTTGGCTATGTGTTGAAGGGCATAGCCGCCGACGATGCCGGCTCGGTCAACGCCGCGGCGGTCCGGCGGAGGCGTCGACGCGTAATCGGTCGCACCACCAAGTAGAAGCGACAGGGGCGGCAGAGCAAAACCCACGCCCTGTCGTGATGGAGACCATCAGAGGCACAATTATCGGGGCGCGGCGCCGGCGCCAACAATTGATCATCTCCATCATCTGCGGTGGCGGGCTGGCCTACTTGGTGTTTTCCAGCGCGTCGACCGTCTTCTTCAGCTTCTCGTCCGGGATCTCGACCTTGGCCTCGGCGCGCAGCGACTTGACCAACGCGATGTACTTGTCGCGGATAACCGCCTGGCGGGCCTGGTCCTTGACCTGGTCGAAGGCCGGCGGCTGCTTGGCGCGCTTGTCCTCGACCTGGATGACGTGCCAGCCGAACTGCGACTGCACCGGCTGCTCGGTGTATTTGCCCACCGCCAGCGCGAAGACCGCCTTGTCGAACTCCGGCACCATCTGGCCGGGTCCGAACCAGCCGAGATCGCCGCCGCTGGTCTTGCCGCTCGGATCGCTGGTGTGCTCGTTGGCGAGTTTCTGGAAATCGGCGCCGCCGTCGAGCTGCTTGATGATCGTATCGGCCTCTTCCTTCGTCTTCACGAGGATGTGACGGGCATGCACCTCATTGGTCGGCGGCGTGTTGGCGATTTCCTGATCGTAGCGGGCGCGAATTTCGGCATCCGTGACCTTGCCGACGACATCCTTCTCGACCATTTCGCCATGCAGGGCGCGCTGCTGCAGGAATGCCATGCGGCGCTGGAAGTCGGGATCCTTATCGAGGCCGGTGGTGACCGCCTGGGCAGCCATGACCTTGATCTCGATCGCCGCCGAAAGTGCTGCGGCGCGGCGCTGTTCGGGCGGCATCTGCGCGAACTGCTGCGACAGCTCGCCTTCGGCAAGGGCAAGGTCTGCCTCGGTCAGCGTCTGGCCGTTGATCGTGGCGACCACGGCGTTCGGATCGACCGGCGCGGCCGGTTGGCCGGGGGCGGCCAGTTGGGCCGGGGCTGGTTGGGCGGGGGCGGTGTCCTGCGCCATCAGCGGCGACAGCGACAGGGCCGACAGCCCGAATGCCAGGCCGAGGCTGGCGAGCGACGCGCGGCGGAACAATAAGGACATACGATTAACTCCAATGGGGGATAGCTAGAGCGGGATGGCTTCCAGACCAGCCAGATTGTGGCGGAATTTGGCACGGTCGACAGGGCGAGCGCGCCGTTGACATCGATTGAGCCCCCTCTTATCTGTCCAACGACTTTGCGTCCAGAACCGTTTTCCGGGCGCTTTTTGCGTTTGTCCGCGTTTCACGTGGATTTGATGGGGCCGTCGGCACCCGTCGCAACGACTTGGAATGCTATCGAAAGGACCATTGAATGGTCAGTTTTGGCGGTCTCGCCCGTAAGGTTTTCGGCTCCTCCAACGATCGTCGGGTCAAGTCGACCCGACCGCGCGTCGAAGCGATCAATGCCATGGAAAACGAGATGCGGGCGCTCTCCGACGCCGAGCTGGCGGCCCGCACGGAAAAATTCCGCCAAGACGTCGCCAACGGCGCCAGCCTCGATGATCTCCTGGTGCCGGCCTTCGCCACCGTGCGCGAGGCGGCGCGCCGCGTGCTCGGCATGCGCCCGTTCGACGTCCAGCTGATCGGCGGCATGGTGCTGCACAATGGCGGCATCGCCGAGATGCGCACCGGCGAGGGCAAGACGCTGGTCGCGACGCTGCCGGTCTATCTCAACGCGCTCGCCGGCAAGGGCGTCCATGTCGTCACCGTCAACGACTATCTTGCCAAACGCGACTCCGAATGGATGGGCCGCGTCTACAAATTCCTCGGCCTTACCGTAGGCGTCATCGTTCATGGCCTGTCCGACGAGGAACGCCATGCTGCCTACGCCGCCGACGTCACCTACGCCACCAACAACGAGCTCGGCTTCGACTATCTGCGCGACAACATGAAATTCGAGCGCGCCCAGATGGTGCAGCGCGGCCACAGCTACGCGATCGTCGACGAGGTCGATTCCATCCTGGTCGACGAGGCGCGCACGCCGCTGATCATTTCCGGTCCGCTCGAGGACCGTTCGGAAATGTACAACACCATCGATGCCTTCATGCTGAAGCTCGAGCCGTCCGACTACGAGATCGATGAGAAGCAGAAGACCTCGATCTTCACCGAGGAGGGCACCGAAAAGCTGGAAAACCTTCTGCGCGACGCCGGCCTGCTCAAGGGCGAGTCGCTCTACGACGTCGAGAACGTCGCCATCGTCCACCACGTCAACAATGCGCTGAAGGCGCATCAGCTGTTCCAGAAGGACAAGGACTATATCGTGCGCAACGGCGAGATCGTCATCATCGACGAATTCACCGGCCGCATGATGCCGGGCCGCCGCTATTCGGAAGGCCTGCACCAGGCGCTCGAGGCCAAGGAGCATGTGGCGATCCAGCCGGAGAACCAGACGCTCGCCTCCGTCACCTTCCAGAACTATTTCCGCCTCTACAAGAAGCTCGCCGGCATGACCGGCACGGCGCTGACCGAGGCCGAGGAATTCGGCAACATCTACAATCTCGAGGTCACCGAGATCCCGACGAATCTGCCGGTGATCCGTATTGACGAAGACGACGAGGTCTACCGGACCGTCGAGGAGAAATACAAGGCGATCGTCAAGGAGATCAAGGAAGCCCGCGCCAAGGGCCAGCCGACGCTGGTCGGCACCACCTCGATCGAGAAATCCGAGCAGCTGGCCGCGCGTCTGCGCAAGGAAGGCTTTACGGATTTCGAGGTGCTGAACGCCCGCCATCACGAGCGTGAGGCGGCGATCGTCGCCCAGGCGGGAAAACCCGGTGCCATCACCATCGCCACCAACATGGCCGGCCGCGGCACCGACATCCAGCTCGGCGGCAATGCCGACATGCGCATCGCCGAGGAGCTTGGCGATATGCCTGAAGGCCCCGAGCGCGAAGCCAGGGAAAAGGCGATCCGCGACGACGTCGCCCGGCTGAAGGAAAAGGCGCTGGCCGCCGGCGGCCTGTACGTGCTCGCCACCGAACGCCACGAGTCGCGCCGCATCGACAACCAGTTGCGCGGCCGCTCAGGCCGCCAGGGCGATCCCGGCCGCTCAAAATTCTTCCTGTCGCTGCAGGACGATCTGATGCGCATCTTCGGCTCCGAGCGCATGGACGGCATGCTGCAGAAGCTCGGCCTTAAGGAGGACGAGGCGATCATCCATCCGTGGATCAACAAGGCGCTGGAAAAAGCGCAGAAGAAGGTCGAGGCGCGCAATTTTGACATTCGCAAGAACCTGCTGAAATATGACGACGTCTCGAACGACCAGCGCAAGGTGGTGTTCGAGCAGCGCCTCGAGCTGATGGACGGTGAAGGCCTGTCCGAGACCATCGCCGAGATGCGCGAGGGCGTCATCGAGGAGATCGTCGCCAAGGCCATTCCCGAAAACGCTTATGCCGAGCAGTGGAACGTCGCCGGCCTCAAGGCCGAGGTCGCCGAATTCCTCAATCTCGACCTGCCGATCGAGGACTGGGTCAAGGAAGAGGGCATTGCCGAGGACGACATCCGCGAGCGCATCAGCCAGGCCGCCGAGACTGCCGCGAAAGAGCGTGCCGAGCGCTTCGGCCCCGACGTGATGACCTATGTCGAGCGCTCAGTGGTGCTGCAGACGCTCGACCATCTGTGGCGCGAGCACATCGTCAACCTCGATCATCTGCGCTCGGTCGTCGGCTTCCGCGGCTATGCCCAGCGCGACCCGCTGCAGGAATACAAGGGCGAGGCGTTCGAGCTGTTCCAGGCGATGCTGGGCAATCTGCGCCAGGCCGTCACCGCGCAATTGATGCGCGTCGAGCTGGTCCGCCAGGCCGCCGAAGCGCCGCCGCCCGAGGCGCCCGACATGTTCGGCAGCCATCTCGACGGCACCACCGGCGAGGACGATTTTAACGGCGGCGAGACCGGGCTCCTGGTCCGCCAGGAGACCCACGCCATCGTCGCCCCCGAAAACCGCGACCCGAACAACCCGGCAAGCTGGGGCAAGGTCGGCCGCAACGAGGCCTGCCCGTGCGGTTCGGGCAAGAAGTACAAGCACTGCCACGGCGCGTTTGCGTAAGCGAGCGCTTCCCTTCTCCCCGTTATTATACGGGGAGAAGGTGCCGGCAGGCGGATGAGGGGCAGCGCCGGCGCTCGCGATAAGCCAATCTCCCCACCTGAGGGGAGATATCGGGCGGCCAGAGAGGGGCGCTGTCCCGCCGGCGCTCCGTTATCACGCGCGGCGAAGGCGCTAAAGCCGGCGGCGCGCGGTCCCTACCAAAAGCAGGTGAGGTAGTGGCAAAATTCTCTGACGGCGACCGAGTGCTTATCACCAATTCCTATGGTTGGGGTTCAGGGGGCACTGGCACGGTTCGAGCCGCACCGGACTACGTTACTGGATCAATGGCGTGGCGCGGTTTGAGCCGTTTCTCGATGGAGAGAAGCTCGTATATTGGGTTGAGTTTGATAGGCCACACTCGCTGACCGCAGCAAAGACGGTCCTTACGATTGTGGATCGGTGGAAGAGTCGGCGCTCTCGCTTATTTCAAGCTAACCCACTACCGGGCGACGAGGCATCGGTGTCGCCTCTCCTTCTCACCTTGTAGAAGGTGGATTGGCGCGTAGCGCCAAGACGGTTGGGGTATTTGACGGATCGCCGTCGGCGCCAAGTGGCCCCCTCGTCCGGTTGAGCTTAGCTCGGCCACCTTCCCCCAAAGGGCGCCCCCAACCCAACCGTTTCTTAATGTGTTTTCATTAGACCCAGACCCAGAAAAGAGGCGGAAAACGGAGAGTTGTGGGTGCGCTTTTCCGCGGCGACGACAGCCGGGCGGTTCTTGCCGCAGCGCCTTGCGCTGCGCGTAAAGCCGCTGCTTGGCCGCATCGATGCCGTGCTGTTCACCGCCGACGAGCGCGGCGAAGCCGGCCGCATGTCGCTGATCGCCTTCTCCATCCGCATCGTCAGCGCCGTCATCGCCTTCGTCAGCCAGGTGCTGATGGCGCGCTGGATGGGCTCGTTCGAATACGGCATCTTCGTCCTCGTCTGGGTGACGATGGTCATCGTCGGCAACCTCGCCTGCCTCGGCTTCCACACCTCGGTCATCCGTTTTATTCCCGAATACCGCGAGCGCAACATGCTGGCCGAACTGCGCGGCATCGTGCTGACCAGCCGCCTGTTCGTGCTGGTTGCCTCGACGGCGATCGCCGGTCTCGGCGCGCTCGGCGTCTGGCTGCTCTCGCCCTTCATCGAAAACTACTATGTCGTGCCGTTCATCCTCGGCCTGATCTGCATGCCGATGATCGCCATGTCCGACCTGCTGCAGGGGCTGGCGCGGGCCAACTCATGGGCGCTGTTTGCGCTGGCGCCGACCTATCTGGTGCGGCCGGTGCTGATCCTGGCGCTGATGGCGCTGATGCTTCTGGTCGGCTTTGCGCCCGACGCCAGGACCGCGATCTTCGCCTCGATCGCCGCCGCCTATGCCACCACGCTCGGCCAGCTCATCGGCGTCACGGCGCGGATGGACAGGAATATCCCGGCCGGGCCGAAGAAGGTGCATTTCGCGCAATGGTTCCTCGTGTCGCTGCCGATCTTCCTGGTCGAAGGCTTCTTCTTCCTGCTCACCAATGCCGACGTGCTGATGGTCGGCGCCTATATGAACCCCAACGACGTCGCCGTCTATTTCGCCACAGTGAAGACGCTGGCGCTGGTGCATTTCGTCTATTTTGCGGTCAAGGCAGGCGTCGCCCAGCGCTTCGCGCAATTCACCCATGGCGAGCCGGAAAAGCTTGCCGCCTTCGCCCGCGAAACGGTGTCGTGGACGTTCTGGCCGTCGCTGTTGATGGCGCTGATGGTGCTGGTGCTGGGCGAGCCGATGCTGGCCTTGTTCGGGCCGGAATTCGTTGCCGGCTATCCCCTGTTGTTCCTGCTGGTCTTCGGCGTCGTCGCCCGCGCCGCCGTCGGCCCTTGCGAAAGCCTGCTCACAATGAGCGGCAACCAGAACATCTGCGCCGCCGTCTACGCCATGACGCTGGCCTTCAACATCGGCCTCAATTTGGTGCTGATCCCGCTTTTCGGCCTGTGGGGCGCGGCGATGGCCACCGCCTTCGCCATGATCTTCGAGGCCGGCGCGCTGTCCTTCACGGTCTGGCGCAGGCTCGGCATCGTCATGGCCATTTTCCTAGCCGCCGAAGGAGCTGCATGATGGGTGCCATCCCGTTGCTCGAGGAAACCAGCGGCGGCCCGGCCGGCGCCATGGTGTCCGGCCTCGCCGGGCTCGCCCGCGAAGCCGACCCCGCCCATATCGAGCTCTTGGCCAACGACCGGCCCGAGCGCAAACTGGCCGTCTACCCGGCCTCAGCCGGCTTCGATCTGGTCGAGGAACTCGACTATCTCTGCACCCGCACGATCGAGCCCAACGTCTTCTTCAACCCGCGATTCCTGGCGCCTGCCATGCCGCGGCTGGAAGACCGCGAGGTGCGGCTGGCGGTCATCCGCGACGGCGACGAATACCGCAACCGGCTGCGCTTGCTGGTGCCGTTCTCGGTGGAGCGGCCGGCGATGCCGCTCGGCGTGCGGATCATGCGCACATGGTCGAGCCCGTTCGGCCCGATCGGCACGCCGCTGGTCGACCGTGACGATCCCGTCGGCGTCGTCGAGGATTTTTTCTCGATGCTGTCGCGGCCGCATCTCAAGCTGCCGAAAGTCTTGGTGCTGCCCGATATCCGGCTCGACGGCCCGGTGGCCAGCCTGCTGGCGACGGTCGCCGAGACGCGTGGCCTGACGCTGGTCACCACCGGCAAGGCCGAACGCCCGATGCTCGAAAGCGGGCTCGACGGCAATGGCTATCTGAAGGCGTCGCTGCGCTCGCACCACTATCGCGAGTTCCGCCGCCTGAAGCGCCGCCTCGCCGACCTCGGCAGGCTGGAGCATCTGGTGGCGCGCGGACCGGAAAACATCCGCCATGCCATTGAACGCTTCCTGACGCTGGAAGCAGCAGGCTGGAAAGGCCGCGAGCGCACCGCCATGGCCATCGACCGCTACCGCGCCGCCTTCGCCCGCGAGGCCGTGCACCGGCTCGCCGAACAGGACCTGTGCCGCATCCATTCGCTGACGCTCGACGACCGCACCATCGCCAGCCTGATCGTCTTCGTCGAGGCCGGCGTCGCCTACACCTGGAAGACGGCCTATGACGAGACGCTCGCCGCCTATTCGCCGGGCACGCTGCTGATGATCGAGGTGACCAGGCAGCACCTCGACGACCCCAACATCATGATGACCGATTCCTGCGCCGTGCCCGACCATCCGGTGATGAGCCGGCTGTGGACGGAGCGCAAGCCGATCGGCACCCTGGTCATCGGCCTGACGCCGGGCGCCGACCGCCTCGCCCGCCAGGCGGCGTCGCAGCTTCACCTCTACCGCGAAACCCGCAACATGGCGCGCCTGCTGCACAACCGGATGAAGAGCTTGCTGGGACGGCGGTAGGCTAGGTGGTCGCGAAACCGGCAGGCCGAGCCTTCGTCATCCCAGGGCGGAGCAGGAAGCGAAGCGACGTAGCGGAGACCCTGGGATCCATGCCGTTACCTCAGCCGAAGAATGCAGCGGCTCGGAACGGCGCTTGTATCCGCAACGGTGCCAGCTACCCTTCCAACGTCAGCGAACGGGGTGGTAGCGTTCGGTTCTGATCCGCAGGCGCACTGCCGCCATGTAACGGCATGGATCCCAGGGTCTCCGCCGCGTCGCTCCGCTCCTTGCTCCGCCCTGGGATGACGAAGGGAGGGGGTGTTTCGGCCAATCTCGAAGGTTTGCAATTCGCCGCAGAAAGGGACTGTGGACGTTCGGCCGATCGGCCCGACCTGTTAAATCACTGTGTCGAGGGGCCTAGATCATGAGGGTTAATTCTCCCGACCAGCGGAAAGGATTAGCATCGGCGATACTCTCGGCCGCGCAACCAGCATCATTGCCGCCCTGCACGGCCACAGCAAAAAATCTGGGAGGAATGCATGACGAAAACAACTTACTTCAGGCGCCGCAGCATTCTCGCTTTGACTGGCCTCATCGGCGCCTGCCTGACTGCGGCTGCAGGTCAGGCCGCCGAGCCCGACAAGGCCGAGATCGAGGCCCTGAAAAAATCGCTATCCAAGTACGAAGACTACAAGGCCGCCATTCGCGACCTCTATCTGTCGACGGTCGGATGTGTTTATTACAGCGGCGAAAAAGTGGCTGGCGCTATGGATTACCCTAAGGGCGCGATGGGCATTCATTTCGTCAACGTCGCGAGCGTCAGCCCGACACCAGATCCGACGCGCCCCAATGTCCTTATCTATGAGCCGTTCGACGGCGGCTTGCGCCTGGTGGCCGTGGAATGGCTTGTTCCGCTGACGCCCGACACCAAGGAGCCGCCGAAACTCTTTGGACAGAAGTTCCAGGGGCCGATGGAGGGGCATTATCCGCTTATTCCGACGGAGTTCTACCATTACGATCTTCACGCCTGGCTGTTCAAGGACAACCCGCTCGGAATGTTCAGCCCGACAAACCCGGACGTGAAATGCGACAATTACGCGTTTCCCATGCCGGAGCAGCCGACCAAGATGGTCCCGGGGCCGATGTGATGGCGGCCTGAGCTACGGAGTCCGATCTAATCAGGAAGGACTGGCCTCGTTGTCAGGAAGGACCGGCCTCGATTGTGATTATCCCAGGATGCTCCTGGGATAACATCCCGCCGAGCTTTCAAGACCTCTCGGGTGGAAAATGGTGCCCCTAGCCGAGCACTTAGAGGAAAGTGGGACGTTGGAAGGAACTCATATTTCATTGGGTTTTTTCCTCACCCTGTACCACCTTTCTCACACTTCGAGATCAGCGTACGAACTGATGGTAGCGGGAGCCCGTTACGCCGCCGTGCTATATTTCGGTAGGATGAAGAACTAGCCGGTCAGCTTGGTGAAGTCGTGGCGGCGCGCGCGAACATGTGCCAGCAAAGTCGTTTCATTGACGACCCCAGATTGAAAGAGAGCCAGCGTGGTCGAGACCAGAATCTGACCGTCTATCGAGGTGCTGTACCATTTAGCGTCGGCGGTTACCTGGTCGACCACCCGCTGGCAGATCGCCCGATCTTTAGGGCGAAGGAACTGACTTTTCGGTGCTCGTGGCATCTCGACGCCTTAAAGGGGGAGTTACTGTGTCTCCCACGCGAAACAATGCGTGGGTTTTGAGAATGGACCCTAAGCGCATTGGGACAGAAAATTGCCATTCGTTTGAGTGGTGCGCGCGAGGTCTTAGTGCAGAGAGATAACGCGCGCTTCGCTTTGTCGGGGACCGGCCCAGTACGCGGCGGTAATTCCGCCCCCAACCGCTCATAAATTCAAAATGGCAACTCTACCTCCGCTGTTTTGCCGATCTTTACCGCAGCTGGATGGTTTCCTGGGCGCAAGGTGCCAGTGTCTCCAGCGGTCCCGGCTAATCATCCGGTGGCCGGGTGAAGGATCGCTATGGCCGCACACTGGCCACGATCGAGGTCGACGGGCGTGATGTCGGCGACATCCTGATCGGCGAAGGCCTGGCGCGGCCGTGGACCGGCAAGCGCCGCCCCTGGTGCGATTAGGCCGTGAACTCATAAACACGTTGCGCGATGGTTGACGAGGGTTGTGCTTTGGGCTGATCTCCGGAAGTCAGTCTTGGTCGGGCCACTTCCAGAAAGCGCCAAGAGTGGCAATGTATAAAGAGACAGGTGTCTCAATTCCGTTGGCTGTAGAGGAACGGCATATCAGCAGCGAAGTAGTTCCGCCGCGGCCGCTTGGCTGATATGCTTCGCTCATCGCGCCCCCCTCGCTCGCCTCCCTCGCCGGAGTCTGAAACAATGAAATCAGCCAGAATTTGCCTCGCACTCCTAGTGATGCTCGCGCCTTGCGCACTCTCGGGACAGGCGACAGCGGAGGAGAAGCCATCGCCGGTCGATTCCGCCGACCAGTTCTTCAAGGCCGGGGAGTTTGCTGAGGCCGGCGAACAATACGCCAAAATCATCGCCGACCACCCCGATGACTATTCGGCAACGCTCCAGTTGGGTCGGATCGCGCTGCTTTCCAACCGGCTTGATGATGCCGAGCGTTGGCTGAAAAAGGCCATCGACCTCAGGCCCGGCCAGGCCGACCCCAAGGTTATGCTCGCCGAGGCCTATTATCGCCGCGACGATTTCGAAAAGGCGGCGGCTGCGCTGAATGGCGTCGACGTGGGTACCAACCAATTGATCGTCGATCAGTATCCGACACTCAATGTTGCGAAGTTGCAGAGTTTCAAGGGCCAGACACCCTATGAGGTGCAGGGCGACGGGCAAATCATGCGTCTCAAGTTCCTGAGGACAGATCCGCTGCCGTTGGTCAGTATCCGCGTAAACGGGGGCGACAAGGTCACTTTCTTCATCGACACCGGGGGCTCGGAGGTTGCACTCGACACGGACTTCGCCAAGGAGCTTGGCGTCCAACTATTCGGAACGGTGCAAGGCACGTTTTCCGGCGGCCAGACCACCGAGGTTCAGCAAGGGCGGATCGAATCGCTCACGATCGGCGACTGGACGGTGAAGAACCTGCCCGTCGCGGTGCTACCCCTCCGCCAGCTCTCCGAAGGCCTTCAAGCCAAGCGCATCGACGGTATCATTGGCACCACTCTCTTCTACCATTTCCTTGCGACCCTCGATTTTCCCAACGGCGAGCTCGTCCTGCGCCGGAAAAACGCGGCAAACCTCAAGGAATTCATGGCTGCCTCGGGCAAGAGCGTCGCGGTCCCTTTCTGGATTGCAAGCGACCATTTCATGGTGGGCCGGGGGCGCGTGGAGACGCTTCCACCTACGCTTCTCTTCGTCGACACAGGGCTGGCTGGCGCGGGAGTCAAGCTGGCGGCGTCTGTGATCAAGGAGGCCGGGATAAAGCTTGAGGAAGACAAAGCCACTTCAGGGGCGGGCGCTGGCGGGACGCTGAAGACCGTGCCCTACGTCGTGCATCGCCTCTCCTTCGGAGAGGTGCAGGAAGAGAACGTCCCGGGCCTCTACGATGGGCCATTCCCCTGGGAGAACCTTTTTGGCTTCCACCTCGCGGGCATGGTCGGCCACGATTTCTTCATGCCTTATGCAGTAACCTTCGACTTTGAAAATATGAAGATCCTGTTGCAGTAGGGGCTTCGATCAGATGGCTTGAGGGGTGTCCTGTATGGGTCATTTTCGAAGTAGCTGGGCGGCGCGGCCATATCCACTTTGACGGCGACTCCGGAAGTATCGACCCCGCCGCCATAGACCATCATCTCTCTGTCGGAAGCTGTCGGAAGCGGTTTTCACCCTCGGGTGTATCGAGCTTCGTTGCGTTATAGCACCATGAGCGACAGGCCCAAACGATCAGCAGCACGCCCAGGCACCACGAAAGCCAGGGACCGGGAACGAGCTTCTCGGTGAGCACGAAGGCAGCCAACGCAGCGATCCAGACCGGATTCATGACGCCGCCGAAGAACAGCAGTGCCATCAAGGCCCAGCAACAACCGACACAATAGAGGCCGTGCTCGGCGCCGAGCTTCAGCGCGCTTGCGCTACCCGTGCCGAAACCGCCGCGTCCCGCGATGAATGCAAGCGGAGACTGGCAATTGATCAGACAGGCGCGCTTCAGCGGCGTCAGTTGATAGATGCCGGCAAGGAGTAGAGCGCCCGCTCCGACAATCGCGCTTGATGCGGCCATCATTGGATCGAGAAATGCCAGACGCTGGAGCGCCCACTGCGAGATCGTTGCAGCGAGCGCAAAAGTGGTCCATGCATGCGAGCAAATAGGCTCCGACGAACCAGCCGGTGGCGGCAAGCGGTCTTCCGTCGGCCGACGCGATGCGGGCCGCCCGCGCGTAGATTAGGATCATCGGGGCGGCCGACGGCGTCATCATGCCAACCATCATCACCGTCCACATGACGAACGTGAGGGCGAATTCGGTCGCGCTCCACGGTGCCTCGACCGGCGTCATCACCATGGCGAAGCCGGTAGAGACCATGCGGAAGCCGTCCATCCCATGCCGTTCCATGTCCATCCCGGCGGCGAGCCACAGCACGTACGCCCAGGCCGAACCGACGATGATGGTTGTGGCCGCCAGCGTTAGGGCCCGGTCGCGGCAAAGCAGATGCTCCAATGCGCGTTCGCTCATGCGATAGGCGCGACCAGCGAGTTCAGTGGATACGTCCGTGCTCGTTGAAATGCAGCTCGCACCAATGGGCGTAGCTGTCTTCAAGCGTAAGTGCGACCCCGCCGGTCGTTGTCGACCAGCCGCGTCCCACTTCGTTCTGTCCGTATTCGAAGCCGTTCGGCAGCACAATCCCGACGCGGTGCTCCGTACCGTTGACCGGGTTAAGGATAGGTTCGCCACGGCCTTTCGCAATGTTGTCGGCGGTGCAGGTTGCACGGCGCGCCTGCATGTCGAGATCGATCGTGATGCGGGTATGGACCGGAGGCAAAATGGTCTCACACATTGCCGCGTAGACCGCCCAGAAGGTCGAGAAGGGGTCGGTCTCTTTGCCCGTCAGGATACTCAGCATTCCTTGACGCTGTGCCTCGTTCCCGCGCTCGTCGATGATGGGCTGCATTGTGCCGCGGCCTTCGTGGACTGCGCCGGGCCATTTCACGGCGATCGCCATGTTCAGACCGTCGAGACTCGCCTCGGAGAAGTGCCCTTTGTCGATGCGAAAGAAGCCAATCGCCTGGCAATAGCCCTTACTTGGCAAAGCATTAAATTGACAAGGGCAACCGTAAGAGCAGTTGCAATTGCCGAATTCCATTCCGTGGAGTTCCCAACCGGCCATCGCTCCATCCTCCCGCGGCCGCTTCAGTGCGGCGGCGCATCGTCCCAGCCTGCCTCTGGCAGTGCCAAAGTTACTCCTCTCACGTCGCCGAGTCGATCCATAAGCGAATCCTGAAATTTGAAGCCGGGCCCGAAAAGTGAATCCGATTCACGACCAGGGCATGGAGCGCGACGACCTCCAATCTTGTTGGCGGCAACGTCTGCTTTCAGTAAGCTGCAGCGCCGATCTCTACGGCCGGCATTGGGCGCAAAGCTGTCATGCACGACTCCGTTTGTGCGTCTGGCCGGCCTTATCTATCGCCCGTTGCAGTGGGTTGGCCCGGTTTAGCGCGGCAGGTCCGCCCCGACGAGGCGACGGGTGTAGGCGCGCTCGACGCCCATCACCGCTTCTTCCTTGGTGGCGACGGTGCCACGCGCCCCGCCATCGTAGCATGTCCAGAACCATGTTCCGGCGCCTGGGCCGCTCACCGCTTTCAGTATCCGGCCGACGGCATCCTGCTGAAAGCTCGCGGTAAAGTCGAATGGCGGGGACTGCCCACCGATCATGGTTCGCGACCATGCAAGCCAGACCCGGGCGCCTTTGCCGAGCACGAAGCTGAAGGCGTCGTCTCGCTCCGCAAATGTCTCCAGCACGCTGCTGCCGTCGACGACCTGGAAGCCTCGCTGGTAAGCCAAGCGCACCTTAAGGCGCTCACTCATCCCGGAACCGCTCGGTGGTCCAATGGATCTTGCCGTCGATCTTCATCGGCTTGTGGATCATCAGCCGTTTCGGCAGATGCTCGGGATGAACCTCGAGCAAGGTGATCTTCACCGTTGGTTTGCAGCGGCTGCAGTCGAATTTGAGCTTCAGCGGATCGGCGCCGCCGCCGTATACCATCATCAGATCGGCCGAGCGGCAGTAGCGGACATTGCCGCAACTGCATTCCGCCTTGACGAGCATGTTGTGCCGGGTCGCTTTGCCCAGCGTGTCGATCGGATCCGTGCGCCATGAGAACGAATAAGGAACATTTTCCTTGATCGTCAAGATCGGCTGTGGAATCTTTCCACCTACTGAAGTGAGAATTCCGATGGAGCGACGAGATTATCCGCCTTCCCGGTGCGATGGAGCCCGTTACGCGACCCGGCATCCAGCACCACTCCTGCGAGCATCCTGGCTGCGGCAAGAATGCCGGCTGGGGCTTTGCCAAGCCAAGGCAGACCCCGCACTGGTTCTGTTACGAGCACCGGTCCGACGGCGAGCGATATCTTTGAGGGAGTCTGGATGATCAGACCGCCAAGACGACAGAGCGAATACGCGGACCGTGACATCGATTGCCAGGAAGCCATGGGAGCCGGGGTTTCAGGCCATTGTCGATTGCATGCTGGAGGCAGGTTGGACCCGCGGAGAAATCATGCGCTCGCTGCGCCGGCTGATCGCCGCCGACAACATGACGCAAAAGGAAAACGCCAAGGTCGAGGCACAGCTAGCGATCGCTCGCGCCATGATGCGTGCCGGCCGGCCTCTCTAGTCCTCATCCCCGAAACCCAGCAGCGTCGCATGGCGCAGTGGCTATGGTCGCCGCGAAGATTGACTCGCAAAACCGCGATTCAATTGCCATGCTCTTAATCAGTTTCGGAAAATTTTAACCAATCGTTGACCGCGCTGTCCCAGAATAGGACGGCGCGGTCTTTCCCCAAGGGGCTGCGCAGGCGGCTCCGGCAATTCGCCAACCCGCGCTACTGTCGGAGCCGCTACCACACTCTCTAAAATACCAGCAATGGTTGAATCAACTGTTACCGCACGTGGTTTACAGTGCGCTTTCCCAGTCGTTAGACTTTGACGGAACAGGGCCTCGCCTTGTTGACGCTGAGACAGTCCATCTCAGCGAGGAACCATGGAAGCCCAAGAGAACATCCGCAACGCCTGGGCCGCCCTCAAAGTGGTTCGCATGGCTATTGAACAGACCGCTGGTGTACTGCCGAGCGAAAGAAGCTGTCCTGCTGCTCTATGGTCCCGAGCCGGTCCACGAGGCCGAAGCGCTCGCCAAAGCCATCATTGAACCTTTCGAGCGGCTAACCACGCCGGCCAAGCCGGCGTCGTGATGGACGATCGCGTCGAGGATGGCCTCTGCGATGGCGCGGCGTCAAGTTCTGCAAAAAGAGGGGCGGCCGGTGCTTGGTGCGGCTTGGCGCAGAGCGAGCTTCTTGCTCGCCACGTCCGAAGACGTGCGGCGGATCAGCCTTTTTCGCCGAGCTCCTGAAAGCCCTTTCGAATGGCTTCGATCAGCATCGCTGTCGAGTAGGGTTTCTGAACCCACCCGAGTGGTCTTGCCGCTTCGGCCCGAAGCTTTACGTCGGGGTCAGCGTGCGCTGTCGCAAAAATGCATCGTATACCGTAATCCCGGTATAGTTCCAACGCCGCATCTATTCCGTCCCGCTTGCCAAGCAAGCGGATATCCATCAGGGCAATCGCAGGCCGAGCCGAACGCGCAATTGTGATGGCCGCATCGGCTGTGATGGCTATCCCAGCCAGCACGAACCCGGCCTCCTTGAGGCCTGCCTCGACGTCAAGCGCAATCAGGTAGTCGTCTTCGACGATCATTATGGATGGCTTGCCGGAAATTCTCGCTTCTGAACCGATCTCATCTTCTCTGGAGAAGACCAACCGAGGTCTGACAGTCCCGCTGGATTCGCCTGTTCGGCTCGTCTCAAATATTGCCGTTCTTGACTTCAATGCCGTTCTCTCCCGGAGCCTGAGAAAAAATCACCACGCAACGAGACGGATCTCGTGCCACTTCCAACGTTCCACGAATCTGTCCGGCCAAACCCTCAACGAGCCGCAAGCCCGACGAGGAATGACGCACGGCACCCAGATCGAAACCTGGACCTTCATCCTCGACCGTCAACACCTGCTTTCGACCATTCTGCCTAATGCCAACTCGAATGGTCGCGCTTGCCGTGGCCGTTGAGCCATGTTTGACCGCGTTGATCAAAAGCTCATTGATTATAAGGGCAAGCGGCATCGCGATATCGTTCGGCAATTGGATGGGATCGGCGCTGCAAACTAATTGAATGTTCGCTGGAAACATGGGCTTCGCGGTTTCGCAGATCGCCTCGAGGAACAGCGGTGCGCTGAAATTGGAGGCGTCTGGCGTGTCATAGAGTACGCGTTGGGCCGCAGCCATGGTTGCGACCCGTTTGCTTGCCTCCTCCAGCGTCTTGCGGGCTTCGGAATTTTGGCTCTCCCTCGCCGCCACCGAAAGCAAGGACTTCAACATCATCATGTTGTTTTTAACGCGATGGTTGAGTTCGTTGAGCAGGACTCGCTGTTGCGTTTCGGCTTGCTTGCGCTCGCTTACGTCAACCAGCATGTTAATGCCGCCAATGATTTTCCCAGCGGCATCACGCATCGGCGTCGGATAAGGAATGAACGGAATCCGGGTGCCGTCCGGCCGCTCGGCGATCGCCTCAACTCCCCGAACCGGTCGCCCTTCGCGAAGAGAAACAGCCATTGGGCACTCGTCGTGAGGAAGCGGCGTTCCGTCGGGCCAATAGAGCTTCCAGGTGACGCACCATTGATCACTGCCGATCTCCGGTGTGCGGCCCGCGAGGTGGACCGCGGCTTCATTGAAATATGTGATCTTGCCGTGCTGATCGGTTGTATAGATTGCAGCGGGGATGGCGGCGAGCAAATCCTGAAGGTGGCGTTGACTGTCGCGCACCTCTGCTTCGGCGATTTTTTGCTCAGTTATATTCCGAGCAATTTTGGACGCGCCCACGATACGGCCCGTTGCGTCTCGCACCGGCGATATTGTGAGAGAAATATCCACCAGAGACCCGTCCTTGCGGCGCCGGATCGTTTCGAAATGATCGACAAGCTCACCGTTGCGTATGCGGCCCAGAATTAGCGGTTCCTCCGGTAGTCGGTCCTGGGGGATGATTATGGTGATGGGCTTGCCTACTACCTCGGAGGCTGAATAGCCGAACAGGCGCTCAGCACCCCGGTTCCATGTTAAAATGATCCCATTCAAATCCTTGCTGACGATCGCGTCATGGGAAGACTCCACGATCGCCGCCAGCCTTTGAGCGGCATTTTCGCCCTTTATGCGCTCAATGCCGAAACCGAGCTGACGAGCAATGTTCCGGGCCACTTCAATCTGCTCTTCCGAATAATTCTGCGGCTGATCGAAGTAGGCCATGAACTTGCCGAGGAGTCGTCCACCTTCCATAATTGGAACGAAGCAAACCGCGCGTATACGTTCAGCCCGGATTGCCTGTTTTAACTGTTCCGGAAAATCCGCTTTCTCTGTATCGCCGACACAGATGGGCTGCGGATTTTGGCTCTCCGTTGACCAAGGCGAGTGTCCTTCTACCGCAAGGCGATAAGTATCCGATAAACCGCGCCAAGCCTCAAACTTCATGTGCCCGTTGTTATCTAACAGCAGTATCGAAGCACGCTGGCATTGGAGCGCGCGTTGGATTGCATCGAGCGCCGGCTCATAGATGTCCTCTCGCGTGCGTGCATGCTGCAGCATTTCCGTGAATTGATGTATCGCGGCCTGTTGCTCGGCCCGTTCGGCAAGCGCCGCCTCAATCCGCTTGCGCTCGCTGATATCGTGCTGCACCCGTACGGCATAGCGAAACTGCCCGTTGCCGTCGTGAACGCTTGAGGAATTCACAACAGCCCAAACAATTGACCCATTCTTGCAGACAAACCGCTTTTCCATCGTGTAGCTGTCAATCTCGCCAGCCACTTGCCGTCGATACTTTTCGCGATCTGCTTCAGCGTCGGCGGGAAAGGTGCAATCGAAAATGGATCGTCCAATCAGCTCTTCCGGTGTGTAGCCCAATAGTTTGCATAGATGGGAATTTACCCGCAACAACTGGCCTTCGGCGTCTGCTTCCACGATTCCTGTGCCAGCGTTCTCATAAGTGATGGCAAGCCGCTGCTCCTGTTCGAGTACCAACTCTTGCGCCTTAGCCTTTTCGGTCACATCGATGGTGATACAGCGCGTATTGAGGAAGCGGTCGCCTGCTGCGCGAACGTTGGATGTTATTTCTACCCAGCGGATCGAACCATTTTTGGCGCGCAACCGTGCGCGGTAGTGTTGAACTTGCTCCCGCCGGGCCAAGCGGTTCAATATGTCTTCAATCGCTTCCGAATCCGCATGAAATTCGCGAATGTTGCGGCCAACATATTCCTCGGCCCTATATCCCAACATTTCCAGCTCTGCACGATTGGCGCGCAGGATGGTCCCGTCTTTCCCCACCAAGTGAAGTGCGAGTGCGGCATTCTCGAAGAAATCTTCAAACTCATTGGTGAGGACGGGATCCGAAACCTGGAACTCGCAGCCCCTCTCGTCCAAGAGCGATCCTGCTTCACCAAGATCATCAGGAAAAAAAAATTGTTTCATGTATTGCCCCCTCCCAAACGATCAGGAATGTTTGGAGCTAAGAAAAGTTCCCAGAAAACTCGGTCTTCGATTAGCCCCAGGCTGTTTTCAATATCACGTTGCGAAATGTTTAGGCGGTCATTCCCGCACCGCGTCCCTCCCCGCGTAATCGCGCCACTTCGAACGACACGATGGCGCAGCATTGCGGTCCTTTGGGCGATTACGCAAAATACACCCGTGTCGGAGGGTAAACTGGGTACTCCGTCGCGAGCCGCCGGAGGGACCATATGAGGCTCAAGTTTAACGAGGCCCGGGGGCGTGTTTACGTCTAGGGAGTATCTCCAATGAAAAAGCTGACTACGACCACATAGTTTTTGCAGCTGTTGCGCTTGCCACGGGCAGCGCTTTTGCCGGCAGCGACCACTATGGTTCAGACCGCGTCAATCAGCCGGCCGCGCCTGTTGGCCCGACCATTTCCGCCCCGACGACAACATACTTACGGGGTCGATCCGCACGCTGCTCACGGCTGGGCAGGGCAACGGCACCACGACGGAGCAGACGCAGTCCGGCTCCCCCGAATGCGGCCAAGAGGTTCGGGGGCGGCGCTAAAATGTGTGAAGATGGCTTTGACACCGTTATGACAAGGCCGTGACAAGGGACGGGATATCCATCCCCGTCCGCTTCGAGACGCTTATTTGCAGTGGCGCCGGCAACTCCATCCTCCGCAATGGCCTGCGTGGCCGGCCCCTCTAGTCCGTCGCTCACGCGAGCTTTTATGCAAGGCGATCACCGAGACCATCGAGCGGCTAGAGGGCGGCGACAGGGATCAGCCAACTACGCCCGCGTCATGATGAACGATCGCGTCCAGGATCGCCTCATGAACGCCGCCGGTGTCTTCCTCTATCTCGGTTCTGCTAATTCCGAGAGACTTGGCGTCGGCGAATAGTTTATGTGCCAGTTCACTGACCGAGATCACATCGGCCCGCACGATAGCGGGCAGGTTGTTGCTAAGCCACTTATAAAAGAAGTTCGTGCCGCGTGTGCTCATGGGCCTGATAAGTCGCGCCAGATCAAACGGTTCCATTAGCGCAAAGCAATATTAGCTTTCGTTACCTAAACCCAGCAGCGAGGCCTGGCGCAGCTTGTGCTCGCCCCTGAGGTGCTTGATGCGCAGCTTCAGCCCCGGCTGGACCCAAGCGTCGCCGGCCGTTTCTTCATGCCCCTGGGCGGCGGCCCGGCATGTTCAGTGACCCGCTTCCACAACCGTTCGCGGATGTCGATGGGCAAGGTGATGAAGGCCGACCCGACATATCTGCGGGTGTCCGGCTCGGCCAGCAGCGCAAACGCCGCCTTGCCGCTCTCGCGCTGCACGCCGAGCAGCTCGAGCTCGCTGACGACAAAGCTCTTGGTCTTCAGCCATTGCCTGGTTTCCCCGCTGCGGTACTTGCTGCCGCGGCGCTTCGAAACCATGCCTTCCATGCCTGCCTTATCGATCAGGTAGAACAGCGCATCCGATTCCCCCGGCATCGCCTCGCTGAACTGGATCCGCTCGCCCGGCCTGATCAGCCCGTGCAGGATATCGCGGCGCTCCTCGACGCCGAGGTCGGGCAGGTCCTGGCCGTTGAGGTGGAGCAGATCGAAGGCGACGAGATAGAGATCGTGCTGGCGCTGGGTGATCGCCTTCTGCAGGGACGCGAAGTCGGGCAGGCCGGCTTCGTTGGTAACGATCGTCTCGCCGTCGATGATGGCGTTGTCGAGGCCGAGCGCCCTGGCGGCCTCGATCAGGCCGCGCAACTTGCTCGACCAGTCGATGCCGCTCCTGGTGTAAATGCGGACATCGTCGTCGTTGATGACGATCTGCGAACGGTAGCCGTCGAGCTTGACCTCGTGGATCCAGTCACTGCCGGAAGGTGGCTCCGGCACCTGGGTCCGCAGCATTGGCGGAATGAACGACAACCTCCCTTCGCCGGAACGCTTACGCACGCATATTGGAACCTCACGCCACTGACGCGACTCAAGGCACGAAAGACGATTCAGTTCCGGAACTTTTTAGCAAAATTGAATGTTTGGCGGGGATGACGAAGCTATCCGACCTCGGCCCGCCGATCACCGTCACGCGCCACGGGGACCCGCCCAAGAATGAAGGCGACCATTTTTATATCTGTCCGATCTGTGAGCAGCCGGTCGACATGCGGGATCTCAGGCAAGTGATCTGGCATGATAAGCCGGTGCATGATCGGCTGGAAATGGACGCCTAGGGCATAAAAGCCCGCGCCTGCTGGGGAGAGGACGCGGGCTGATCGGGAGGACGCCGATCGCAGCATGTACCTACGAAAACATGCTGCAGGTGACCAAACTGTCGTCTCGAGCCTTTGTTCCATACGCAAGAAACCCGCCGCACCTTTCGGCACGGCGGGCGAGAGTCCTCACTCGTTCACCAGGCACAGGGGTGTGAGCGGGGGGGTGTGCCCAGTGCGCAGAAACTACGCACCCCGCCGGCGTACGTCTACCAACCGGCAGTAGTTACGGCTGCTCTGGCGTCAGCGCTCAAGCCCGCCGGCGTGATGATGAATTCCACCGACGGCGCCGAAACGACGATCGGCTTCGTCAGCTTGTGCCAGAGATTGCAGGCATAGGAGAAGCGGGCATCATAGCGCGCCTTCCCCACTTCGCAGCCAAGGGGATCGTGACGGAACGCCGGTAGGTCTCCCGACCTTCCGGTGGATAGCCTTCGATGAGCGAGCGACGGTCGACTGATAGGTGGACGGGACATGGATTGTCCCTTCGGAAGCGGTCACGAAGCGCTCGACCGTAGCTGCACAAACCCGGCTCTGGAGAATCGTATATTGGAGATCGAGGACACCTCCCTGCGGAACCTCCGGCGTCAGGACAGCCTGTTCGAACGCGAGCGGCGGGTCCCTGTCCAGCGCCGATGAAACCAGGACGGAAAGGCCGACGCCCGCGAGAGCGGCCGTGATGGAACACCGCGGCCACCGGCACGTCGACTGCGCCAGAAGGCATTCCATGACCGCTTCAGGATCAGTGCTTGCCTCCGGAGGATGCAGCCGCTGTTGCCGGGTCCGAAGAGGGCTGAGTGATGGCACGCTCCGTCAAAGAGTGGATCGGCAGGAACGACAATACGAAGGCGCCCCCGTGTGTCTGCCAGCGCGTGTTCGACCGTGACAAAGGCATCTGCCATTTCTGCGGCCAGCCGATCCAGCCAGGCCAGAAGGTCGAGACAGACCACATCAAGGCGCTGATCAACGGCGGCGAAAATCGCGAGAGCAACCTCGCCCCGATCCACAAGAAGCCCTGCCACGCGATTAAGACCGCCGCTGACGTTGCCGACAAGGCCAAGGTCGCCGCGTGCGCAAGAAGCACATCGGCATCACCAAGGCCGCCGGCACTCTCTCCGGCCGTCAGTTCCCCAAACCCGAGAAGCCCCAGCGCGAGGCCAAGGCGATGCAGCCTCACCGGTCGCTTTACATCGCGAGGACAGCACCTTGAGCGAGTCACCAAAGCTGCTTCCATGCCCATTTTGCGCGGGCGATCATGTTACGGACAGATATGTCCGGGATGGCCAGCAGATGTTTTGCCTAGGCTGCGGAGCGTCTGTCGCGCCAAGCTATCACGGCCCAACAACGACACGCTCGAACGCGCACGCGCCGCATGGAACCGCCGCGCCGCCGACCACATAGCCAAGCTCGAAGCTGACATCGCCGAGTTGCGCGCCGGGTCGATCAAGTTCGCAGCGGCAAATGCGGCACTCGGAGCGCGCATCACGGAGCTGGAAGCTGAGAACGCTAGGCTGGTGGCAGCTATTATTGGCCAAATGGCAAAGACAGCCCGATTGAAGGACTGCTACTCGGAGACTTTCCAGACGAAAAATCGATCACAATTACCGCGCCGCTTGGAGAATTCCCGACGCGCCCGCGAAGCCCTCGCTCGGCAGGTAGGTGGCAGATGAGCGCGCCTGTCAGAATCCAGCTTTCGCGCCGCAAGGGTTGGCGCCTGCCAACACCGTCAAGGTGGACCGGTCGACGAAATGGGGCAATCCGTTCCTTGTCGGCAATTCAGGCGGCGTCTACAGTTGATCGTCGGCATGCATGGCAGCTATTTGCCAGCATAGCACCTGACACACCGCAGTTGGTGGCTGCGGCAAAGGCCGAGTTGCGCGGCAAAAATCTCGCGTGCTGGTGCAAGGCAGGCGCCCCTTGCCACGCCGACGTGCGCTCAACATTGCCAACACCGCCGTGCGGGCGAAGCGGTGAAGCGCGCTTCCGCAGTCTTGCCCGATAGCCTGCCGCCCGTCGGCATCAACCGCGAACAGGCGGCCGCGCTGATCGGAATCGGCACCAGCTTGTTCGATCGCCTTGTCGCGGCGGGGAAAATGCCGGAACCGCGCACGATCGCCGGCCGGCTGATCTGGGATGTCGAGGAGGTCGCGGCGGCGTTTCGCGCCCTGCCTCACCGATCGGAACCGATCGTGCCGCTTGACGGCACCCATGGAGGTGTGAACCCATGGGGCTGATGCCGAAGGAATTTGCCCAAGCGGCAAACTTAGCCCCAAATTGCTGGCGCGGCGATCGGTCATCGGATGAGATCTGCGACAGCAAGTTCAAGAACAGGAAGCGCAGCACGCTTCCGTTCGCGCTGATGGAGCGCAAGCACGTGCTCGAGATCCGCGACGAACTGCGGTCGACGCCAGGCGCTCAGAACGACATCGTCAAGGTCATCTCGGCGATGTTCGGTTGGGCCGTCGACAATGCTGTTGCTCCGTAAATCCCGCTCTCCGGATCAAGCGTCTCTACTCCGGCGACGGCTTCCACTCATGGACGGTCGAAGAGTTCGAGACCTACAAGAAGCGGCACCCGAGCGGAACGAAGGCGCGCCTCGCACTCTATCTGGCAATGTTCACCGGCTTGCGCCGAGAGGACCTCGCCATCGTCTGCAGGCAGCATGTGAAATCTGGATGGCTGACGATCAGGCCCGGCAAGACCGAGAAGCGAACCGGCGTCGTCGTCGAGCTGCCTTCCTGCCAATACTGCAAGACGAGATCGACGCCGGCACGGCCGGCGCGCTGACCTTTCTCGAATCGGAATGGAAGCGCCCTTTACGGTCAACTCGCTCGGCAACAAGATGCGCGACTGGTGCGACCAGGCCGAACTGCCAGAGTGCTCGCTGCATGGCTTGCGCAAGCTCGGCGCCACCATCGCGGCCGAGAACGGTGCGACTGACGAAGACCTGATGGCCATCTTCGGCTGGGTCACAAAGGCGCAGTCGACGCACTATACCAAGAAGGCGAGGCGCAAGCTAATCGCCGGGCGCGCAGCCCACAAACTGCTCTTCACCGCGGAACAAAAAATGGACGAAACTGTCCCACCGGTTGAGGTGGTTGAAGAAAGTGGGACAAAAACAGGCGAAAAAGCGAATAAAATCAGTGCTTGAAAAAGCAGGTGGTGCCCCTAGCCGGGATCGAACCAGCACTCCTTGCGGAACTCGATTTTGAGTCGAGCGCGTCTACCAATTCCGCCATAGGGGCTCAGGCCGGGCGGCCTGGATTGGCGCGGACTATACGGTTGGAGGCCTGTTCGTCAACTGGCCAATTCCCGACATGCTGCCTTCGCTCAACCCCAGCCTTCGATTTCGTGAAGCTGCGGCCATTGTGCGGCGCGAAAAATCTTTCTAGACAGGCAGCGCATTGCGTCGCGTCTCGAGAGATTCATGTGGCGCGCTTTTGGTCTTTGTTTTTATGCATTGTTATCCCAAAACCGCTGCGCATTTTGGGCGACGTGCATTAGGAGTACCGATGCTTCGCGGACTTTACGACTGGACCTTGTCGCTGGCGGCAAAGAAATCCGCCGAATGGTGGCTGGCCTTCATCGCTTTCGTTGAAAGCTCGGTGTTCCTGGTGCCGGCCGACGTGCTGTACCTGCCGATGGCACTGTCGCGGCCGGATCGCGCCTATCGCTACGCGCTGGTCGCCACGCTGGCCTCCGTTCTGGGCGGCATCGCCGGCTGGTACATCGGCCACTATGCCTACGACACGGTGGCGAAGCCGATCCTCGAATTCTACGGCAAGTATGACGACTTCGAGGCGCTGCGCGTCTCGTCGGGCATCGGCTTCATCATCCTGATGCTGATCACTTCCGGCCTCGCCCATCTGCCGCCGATCAAGGTGGTGACGATCCTGTCCGGCGTCATCGGCGTCAATCTCCTGCTGTTCATAGTGTTGGCGATCGTGGCGCGCGGCGCCCGCTTCCTGTTCCTCGCCTGGCTGCTGCGCCGCTATGGCGAACCGATCCGCGAGTTCATCGAAAAGCGCCTTGGCATGATCGCGGGCGCCGCCGCCGCTGCCCTGATTTCGCTCTATATCGTCGTCAAATACGCATTTTAGAGCTTGATCCCGAAAGTGGGAACCGGTTTTCGGAAACATCATGCTCAATAAGAAGGCTAACGGCAGATCGATGACAGTGACCGTGAATGCCGACACTGAACGCCAGCGTATGCGGACGGCGTTGTTTCTCGCCGCCGCCATGGCCGCCACCGTCGGTTCGGCGCTGGCCTTCCAGCACCTCGGCGGCTACATTCCCTGCAAGCTTTGCCTGGAGCAACGCACTCCCTATTACATTGGCGTGCCGCTGATGCTGCTGGCGGCGCTTGCGTCGACATTGCGCGCCCCCGCATCGCTGACACGCGGCCTGCTGACCGTCGGCGGCCTGCTGATGGTCTACGGCGTCTATCTCGGCGTCTATCATTCCGGCGTCGAATGGGCGTGGTGGCCGGGGCCGACCGACTGTGCAGCGGCTGCCGGACCGGTCGACACCGGCGGCAAGGGCGTGCTCGATGCGCTCGACAGATTCGTCCCGCCCTCCTGCGACAAGGCGGCTGTACGCATCCTCGGCCTGTCGCTGGCCGGCTGGAACGCCATCGCCAGTTTGGTCCTGGCCGTCATCGCCTTCCGTGGCGCCTTTGCACGGGACTAACTAAGCAAACAGGTTCGGGCTGCCTCAGACCTGCTCGACACCAAGGATGTGCATCGGTCCGTGCTCTCCCAGATATGCGGCCAGACAGTCCCAGAATTCGTCGAGCAGGGCCATGCCGTCGGCATCGAAGTTATTTCGTGCGATTAGTAGAAGTTTCCCATTGGCATAAGTGCAGCTAGGCCGCTCGTGCCAAGTCCGATGGATGCGAAACTCTTGCTCAATGTCGATGGCAGCTTGCGGACCTGAACCCGGCGCGACGTCAAGGCACTCGATCATGATCTTGTACATGCGTCGGCCAAGCTGCCTCAATGTTTGACGCCGACCCTACGGCTCCAGTTCGACATCCCAGTACAGATAATCCATCCAGCTTTCATGCAAATGATTGGGCGGGAACAGGCGGCCATTGTTGTGCAGATCTTGCACCGTCGGTTGATACGGCTTCTGCAGCGGCCACATCTTGGCGTGCGCCGGCATCATGCCGCCCTTCCTCAGATTGCACGGCGAGCAGGCGGCGACGACATTCTCCCATGTCGTCGCGCCGCCGCGATGGCGGGGAATGACATGGTCGAAGGTGAGATCCTCCGGCGTGCCGCAATACTGGCACTGGAAACGGTCGCGCAGGAAGACGTTGAAGCGGGTGAAGGCCGGATGCCGCGATGGCTTCACATAGGCCTTCAGGCTGACGACGCTCGGCAGTTTCATCGAGAAGGTCGGCGACGACACGGCGTGCTCGTATTCGGCGACGATGTTCACCCGCTCGAGGAACACCGCCTTGATGGCGTCCTGCCAAGACCAGAGCGACAGGGGGTAATAGCTGAGCGGACGGTAATCCGCGTTCAGCACCAGTGCTGGAAGCCCATCCGGAGATACGGCAACCGTCACGTCATTGACCTCCTTGGTTCAGCGCATGACCCCGAAAATCGGATCAGATTTTCAGAAAGGATCATGCGCAGCTTCAAAAGTCCTACAGCGTCATTGCGCATCCAACTGGATGCGCGGCGCTGCAACCTGTCGGCGCGGATACTGTAAGCCCGACATGACAGGGATGTGAAGCGGCTTGTCGATCAAACGCCACGCCAAAAGCGCCTGATTTCAATGCTTTTTTGCGAATTCAGGCCGGAGGCGCGGCGTCCCTGCCTTTCAATTCGCGATAATAGGCCCAGAAAAGCCGCGATGCGACACCTCGCCATGGGCTCCATGATTCGGCGAGCTGGATCAGCGTTTTCTCGGGCGGACGCGGGTCGATGCCGAGCGCGTGGCCGACCGCGCTCTGCAGGGCAACGTCGCGTGCCGGGAAGACATCGGGGTGACCGGCGGCGAACAAAAGATAGACTTCCGCCGTCCACGGGCCGATGCCCGACACCTTGGTCATCGCCGTGATCGCATCCGTGGCGTCGAGCAAGCAGAGATGATCGAGGTCGAGGCCCTCGACCACCGCCTGGGCCACGGCGATCAGGCCGCGCTGCTTCGGCCGCGACAGTCCGGCCTCGCGAAACATGGCTTCGTCGGCGGCAAGGATCGCTTGCGGCGTCAGCGGATCCACCAGTTTTCTCAGCCGCCCGAAGATGGCGTCGGCGCTGGCGCGGGAAACCTGCTGCGAGACGATGATCGAGGCAAGGCTTCTGAACCCCGGCTCGGAAAGCCGAAGCGGCACCTCGCCGGCCATGCCGCGCACCTTTGCGAGACGCGGGTCGAGCACGCAGAGTGCGTCCAGCCCTTGTGCGATGTCGTCTAGCGTGGCGATACGTTGCATGTCTGCTTGTTCCCAGCGCAAAATGTCAGATGTAATCAGGCGCAAAGTAGCAATTGGCGAAAGCGCCGCACAACCCGATTGCCGCCGAACGATGACACTCCTGACATTCCGCTTCGCACCGAGCCCGAATGGCGAACTGCATCTCGGCCATGCCTATTCGGCGCTGCTCAATCAAAAATTGGCGAGAGCAACCGGCGGGCGCCTGTTGCTGCGCATCGAGGACATCGACTCGACGCGCTGCACGCCGGAATTCGAGGCCGGCATTTTTCGCGATCTGAAATGGCTCGGGCTCGGCTGGGAAGAACCGGTGCGCCGTCAGTCGGATCATTTCGCGGACTATCAGGCGGTGCTCGACCGGCTGATCAGGGAAGAGCTCGTCTACCCGGCCTTCATGAGCCGTGGCGAAATCCGCGCCTTCATTGCCGCCAGCGAAAAGCGCGGGCGCGACTGGCCGCGCGACCCGGACGGCGTGCCGCTCTATCCCGCCGTCGACAAGGCAATGCCGATGAGGGAACGCCAGCGTCGAATTGCCGAAAATGCGCCTTTCGCCTGGCGGCTCGACGTCGATGCTGCGATGGCGCGCGTCGGGACGGACCTGTCATGGCTGGTATTTTCGGATGAGCGGCTTTCCGCAACACGCACGGTGCATGCTCGGCCGCAGGACTGGGGCGACGTGATCGTGGCGCGCCGTGAAATCCCGACCAGCTATCATCTCGCCGTCGTCGTCGACGACGCGCTGCAGGGCGTCAGCCATGTCGTGCGCGGCCAGGACCTCCATTCCGCCACCGGCGTGCAGCGCCTGCTCCAGGAGATCCTTGGCCTGCCGCAACCAAGCTACTTCCACCATCGTCTCGTCCTCGGCCCGGACGGACGAAAGCTGTCGAAGAGTCTTCGGGATACCGGCCTTGCCGCCTTGCGCGAGGCCGGCGCATCGCCGGCCGGCCTCAGGCGGCTGATTGGGTTCTAGATCGGCGCATACGACCGCAAATATGAGCGCACCCTTCAATTCGGATGAGCCTATGGATCAACCGTTTGGTTTTGCTTGCTAGGTTGAACCGCATTACAGCAGTCGCGACACTCAACCCTCACCGATCACGCGGCAGCCTCCCGAAAATGCACAGCATCAAGCGGTTCATCCCCGCCTCCTTTGTCGTCCTGTGGGCGACCGGGTTCATCGGTGCGCGTTACGCCATGCCATGGGCCGAGCCATTCACCTTCCTGGCCGCGCGCTTCGTTCTGGCAGCCGTCCTCTTGGCCGCCTTGATGGCAGCACTCGGTTCCAGGCGGGCGACCCGCGCGGAAGCGTTGCACGCGACCGGCGCCGGCATCCTGATGCATGGCGTCTATCTCGGCGGCGTGTTCTGGGCCATCAACAGGGGCATGCCGGCCGGGCTTTCGGCCTTGATCGTCGGGCTGCAGCCGCTGATCACCGCGGTGATGGCCGGCCGATTTCTCGGCGAGGCCATCCTGCCGCGCCATTGGGCCGGTCTCGGCATCGGTCTGGTCGGTGTGGTCATTGTGCTCTGGCCGAAGCTCGGTGCGCTCGGCGGCGGCGTGACGGCCGAGACGCTGGCCGCCTCGCTCGTCTCGGTGCTCGGCATGAGCGCCGGCACGATCTGGCAGAAGCGCTTCGCCTCCGGCGGCGATCTCGTGGCGGCCACCAAATGGCAATATGTCGGCGGCGCATCGGTGATGGTCCTGGCCTCGCTCGCCTCCGAGACGCGAACGGTCGTCGTCAACGGCGAGTTGATCTTCGCCATGGCATGGTTGGTGCTGGTGCTGTCGATCGGCGCCATCTTCCTGTTGATGGTGATGATCCGCGACGGCGAGATGTCGAAAGTCGCTTCGCTGTTCTATCTGGTCCCGGCGGTCACCGCGGTCATCGCTTGGGTATTGTTCGGCGAACAGTTGAACCTGGTCCAGATCGTCGGCATGGCGATCGCGACGCTCGGCGTCGGGCTGGCAACCGCTCAGCCGACCAAAGCATGATCCCGAACCGAAGGTCAGCGTAGCAAAAAGTGGGAACCGGTTTTCGGAAAAGATCATGCTCAACTAAGACTCAGCCGACTCTCGCGCGTGCCTCCAGATAGCGGCTGATCGCGGCATTGAGCTCGCCGCCAAGGATGAAGATCGCCGAGACGATGTAGAGGAAGACGACCGCGACCATGATCGAGGCAAGGCCGGCATAGGTCGTCACATAGGACGAGAAACGGTCGAGATAGGCGGCGAAGATGGTCGACCCGATGAGCCAGGCAATCAGCGTGAAGATGATGCCCGGTATGATCGAGACGAAGCGGCGCTTGCCGGCAGGCAGCCAGTAATGCACCGCGAACAGCCCGCCGACGATAACGGCGGAGGCGATGATGTAACGCCACAGCGTGATCGTGCCCATATAGGGCTTTATCCATTCGAAATTGGCCTCGGCCAGCCGCCCCAGTAAGGGCGCGAAAACCACGAGCACGCTGATCACCAGAAAACCTGCCGTGGCGATCAGAACGAAGGCGATGCTCTGCACCCGGCGATAGATGATGCCGCGCGTTTCGGAAACGCGGTAGGCGCGGTTGAGCGAGGTACGCAGCGCCTCGATCCCGTTCGAGGCGAAGAAGGCGGCAAGCAGCACGCCATAGGTCAACAGGTCGCTGCGCTGCACGGTGAGCACGTTGAGCACTTCGCGCGCGATCGGCTTGGCGATCTGCTCGGGCCAGGTGTCGAAGACGAGATGCACGGCGGTGTCGGCAAAAGCCTGTGCGCCGAGGAAGCTGGCCAGTGTCGTGGCGAAAATCAGAAAGGGGAAAAGCGCCATCAGCGCCGTGATCGCCAGATGACTGGCCATCGCCCAGCCATCGTCCGCATCGAAATGGCCGAACGCGTCATAAAGCACGCGTTTGAGGGCTACGATCTTCCGCAACAAGAACCGCGTTCCCTTCGATTGTCTCGACGCCGCGAATATGGGAAGGGATTGCTGCAAATGGCAAGCCTAGGTCAAACCACGCTTCCTCCCGGAGAAGAGTTGCGCACCATCATCGTCACCGGTGCTTCTTCCGGGATAGGCGCCTATTGCGCGCGAGCGCTGAAGGCGGAAGGCTGGCAGGTCTTCGCGACGGCGCGCAAGCCAGAGGACATCGCTGCCCTCGAGGCCGATGGCATCGAGGCTTTCTATCTGGACTACCGCGAACCTGGATCCATCGAGACGCTGGTGGCGTCGGTGCTGGAACGGACGGACGGACGGCTCGATGCCCTCTTCAACAATGGCGCCTACGCCCAGCCCGGCGCCGTCGAGGACCTGCCTGTCGCAGCACTCAGGGAGCAATTCGAGGCGAATGTCTTCGGCTGGCATGACCTCACCCGCCGTGTCGTGCCGGTGATGCGCCGCCAGGGCCATGGCCGTCTCGTCCATTGCTCCTCGATCCTCGGCCTGGCGCCGCTGCCCTTTCGCGGCGCCTATTCGGCGTCCAAGCACGCGATCGAAGGGCTGATGCTGTGCATGCATCAGGAACTCCAGGGCAGCGGCATCCATGTCTCGCTGATCGAGCCGGGGCCGGTAATATCGAAGATCGCCAGCAACGGCCTTGGGTGGTTTCTCAGGAATATCGACCGTGAGAATTCCGTCCACCGTCTCGCCTACGAGGCGCAGCTGCAACGGCTGCAGGCCGGCGGCAGCACGTCACGGCTGAAGCCTGGGCCGGAGGTGGTTCATGCGGCCTTGCGCCATGCGCTTCTGTCGCGGCGCCCGCGTCCGCATTATGTGGTAACGGTGCCGGCCAGGATCGGCGTTATCCTCAAACGCGTCCTGCCGGCATCAATGCTCTACCGCCTGCTTGCCAAACGCGCCTGAACGCAATCGACTGGAAACACACTATGGCAACCGTCTTCAACATCCTCGCTGTCCTCGTCATGGTCGCCGTGGTGATCGTGCTGATCCGCGGCCTCATCAACATGATGCGCGGCGGCTCCGCCATGACCTCCAACAAGCTGATGCAGACGCGCGTGCTGCTGCAGTTCGTGGCGTTGGTGCTGATCATGCTGGCGGTGTATTTCACCCGCAAGTGACGAGGGTGGCGATTTCGGGAGGCAGAGCGTGGTCAAGCTCAACAAGATCTACACCCGCACCGGCGATGACGGCACCACCGGCCTTGGCACCGGTGAACGGCGGCTGAAATCCGATCTGCGCATCGACGCCTATGGCACGATCGACGAAGCCAATGCCTGCATCGGCATGGCCCGCATCCACACCGCGGCAACCCATCAGGGGATCGACGCGATGCTCGGCCGCATCCAGAACGACCTTTTCGACCTCGGCGCCGATCTGGCGATGCCGGACGACGGCAAGCCGCTCGGCTATGAGCCGCTGCGCATCACCGCTGTGCAGACCGACCGTGTCGAAAAGGACATCGACCTGCTCAACAAGGACCTGCAGCCGCTCAAATCTTTCGTGCTCAACGGCGGCACGGCGGCGGCGGCGGCCCTTCACCTTGCCCGCACGGTGGCACGGCGGGCCGAGCGCATCATGGTGGCTTTGACGCAGGACCCAAGCGAGCATGTCAACCGCGAGGCGATAAGATACATCAACCGCGTGTCGGACTTTCTGTTCGTCGCCGCACGCGCGGTCAATGACAATGGAAACGCCGACGTGCTATGGGTTCCCGGCAAGAACCGCTGAATCTGCCGAGGCTGGAGGGGGGTCCGATGTTCATCCCGCTTTATGACACCAACCGGCTGCGCCACATCAAGCAGCAATATGTGACGATCGGCCTGATCGCGTTCAACACGCTGATCTACTTCGCCACCGCGCTTGGCGGCGAGCAGTTCACCAATGCTGCTGTGCTGGGCCTCGGCTTCATCCCGTCGGTCGTCCACGACAGCGTCGAACTGGCTCCGCAGTTTGTCGTGATCCCGGAGAGCCTGAGCTACGTCACCTATTCCTTCCTGCATGCCGATATTTTTCACCTCGGCGGCAACATGCTGTTCCTCTGGGTGTTCGGCGACAATGTCGAGGACGCGCTCGGTCATGTACGCTTTCTCATCTTCTACCTGCTGTGCGCCATCGCCGGCGCCTTCTTCCAGGGCCTGATCGCGTGGGACTCGCAGGTTCCGCTGATTGGCGCCTCAGGCGCCATCGCCGGCGTGGTCGCCGCCTATCTGATCCTCTACCCCAGGGTGAAGGTATGGGTGCTGGCCTTCGCCCGCATCCCGCTGCGGATCCCGGCCTTCATCCCGCTCATCCTGTGGATCCTGTTCCAGATCGTGATGTTCGCCGCCGATGGCGAGGATCAGATCTCCTGGGCCTGCCATGTCGGCGGCATCATCGCCGGGGCCGTGCTGGTGCTGATTTTGCGCAATCGCGCCGTACCACTGCTTGCCGGTGCTGAGGAAGAAGCAATGGTGGTCGCCGGCCAGGTGCCTGTTGCCGCAGAGCCGGCGTCAAGCGACCCGCAGCCGGCGCAGGCGGCGCCGCGCTGGGGACGGGGAAGCGCGTCCAGTCCGGACTGAACCGACTTGAGTGCGCGTCACGGATAATTTGGGCGCGCCTCGGATATTGACGTGCGGGGTTGCCGCAACTACGGAAGCTTTCCCACAATGCATGTCGCGCAAAAGTGTGCAGCGGTTTTGCGATAACGACATGCATAAAACAACAACCTAAAGCGCGTCGCGCGAGGCCGGTCAAACGCGACGCGTTTTAGGCGGTCGGAGACTAGAATTCCGTCCGGAATGTCGGCTTTCGACAACTCTGAAGAGACGCACACTGCTATAGCGCCCCCGACTATCTTGAAAGAGGTGGCTATCGTGAAAGAGGTGACAGGCAAATGAAGATCCTTGTGCCCGTGAAGCGGGTTGTGGATGCGAATGTGAAGGTTCGTGTGAAAGCTGACGGTTCGGCGGTGGAACTCGCCAACGTCAAGATGGCGATGAACCCGTTCGACGAGATCGCGGTCGAAGAGGCGATCCGGCTGAAGGAGGCCGGCAAGGCGGAAGAGATCATCGTCGTCTCGATCGGGCCGCAGCAGGCGCAGGAGACCTTGCGCACCGCCCTCGCGATGGGCGCCGACCGCGCCATCCTGGTCAAGACCGACGAGCAGACGGAGCCGCTGGGTGTCGCCAAGGTGCTGAAGGGCGTGGTCGAGGCGGAAAAGCCCGGTCTTGTCATTCTCGGCAAGCAGGCAATCGACGACGATTCGAACCAGACCGGCCAGATGCTGGCGGCACTTCTCGGCTGGGCGCAAGGCACTTTCGCTTCCAAGGTCGTTATCGATGGCGACAAGGCCAAGGTGACGCGCGAGGTCGACGGCGGCCTGCAGACGGTGGAGCTGAAGATGCCGGCGATTGTCACCGCGGATCTTCGCCTCAACCAGCCGCGCTATGCCTCGCTGCCCAACATCATGAAAGCCAAGAAGAAGCCGCTCGACGAGAAGATCCCGGCCGACTACGGCGCCGACGTCAAGCCGCGGCTGAAGGTGATCAAAACCGAGGAGCCGGGCGGCCGCAAGGCGGGCGTCAAGGTCAAGAGCGTCGCCGAATTGATCGACAAGCTCAAGAACGAAGCCGGCGTGCTGTAAGGCTGCGAAGGGACAAGAAAATGACAATTCTTCTGATTGCCGAACACGACAATGCGACGCTTTCCGACCAGACCGCCAAGGCGCTTTCGGCGGCACTGCAGATCGGCTCGGACGTGCATGTGCTGGTCGCCGGCAAGGGCGCAAACGGCGCTGCCGATGCTGCCGCCAAGCTCAAGGGCGTGAGCAAGGTGCTGCTCGCCGAAGCCGACGAACTCACCGAGCGCCTCGCCGAGCCGCTGGCCGCACTCGTCGTCGGCATAGCCGGTGCCTATGACACGATCATCGCGCCGGCGACCTCGTCGGGCAAGAATGTCGCGCCGCGCGTGGCAGCCCTGCTCGATGTCGCGCAGGTATCGGAGATCATCGAAGTTGTATCGCCCGACACCTTCAAGCGGCCGATTTATGCCGGCAACGCCATCCAGACGGTGCAGTCGAGCGACGCCAAAAAGGTCATCACCGTGCGCACCGCCTCCTTCCAGGCCGCACCCGAGGGCGGTTCCGCCCCGGTCGAGACGGTTCAGGCGGCGGCCAATCCCGGCCTGTCGAGCTTCGTCGAGAACAAGCTCTCCGAGACCGATCGTCCTGAGCTGACTTCGGCCAAGATCATCATCTCGGGCGGCCGCGCGCTGGGCTCTTCGGAGAAATTCCAAGAAGTCATCCTGCCGATCGCCGACAAGCTCGGTGCGGCCGTCGGCGCCTCGCGTGCCGCCGTCGACGCCGGCTACGCGCCGAACGACTGGCAGGTCGGCCAGACCGGCAAGGTGGTCGCACCCGATCTCTACATCGCGGTCGGCATCTCCGGTGCCATCCAGCATCTTGCCGGCATGAAGGATTCGAAGGTCATCGTCGCCATCAACAAGGACGAGGAAGCCCCGATCTTCCAGGTCGCCGATTACGGCCTCGTCGGCGATCTCTTCGTCATTCTGCCGGAACTGCAAAAGGCGCTTTGACGCCTTCTGCCAAAGCGTATTAAATTGTGAAGGGCGGGGTAGACGAAGTCGCCCCGCCCTTTTAGTTTGCACCGCACAAAAAGCAGGCCGCAAAGCCTTTTGACGGGATCGGTGTAATGAACAAGATCGAGACGATCGGCATCATCGGCGCGGGCCAGATGGGCGGCGGCATCGCCCATGTGTCCGCGCTTGCGGGGTACAAGGTGCTGGTCTACGACATCTCACCCGACCGCATCGAAAAGGGCATCGCCACGATCAGCGGCAACATGGCCCGCCAGGTCGGCTCCGGCAAACTCGAGGAAAAGCTGCGCAACGAAGCGATGGCGCGCATTTCGGCAGCGCCCACCATGGCCGACCTTGCGGCTGCCGATCTGGTGATCGAAGCGGCGACCGAGGACGAGACGGTCAAGCGCAAGATCTACGCCCAGCTCTGCCCGCAGCTCAATCCGGAAGCCATCCTGGCGACGAACACCTCGTCGATTTCGATCACACGTCTCGCCGCGCAGACCGACAGGCCGGAGCGGTTCATTGGCATCCATTTCATGAATCCGGTTCCGCTGATGAAGCTGGTCGAACTGGTGCGCGGCATCGCCACCGAGGACCAGACCTTCGAAGCGGCAAAGGCCTATGTGAACCATCTCGACAAGACGATCACCGTCTCGGAGGATTTTCCGGCCTTCATCGTCAACCGCATCCTGCTGCCGATGATCAACGAGGCGATCTACACGCTCTATGAAGGGGTCGGCTCGGTCGATGCGATCGACACCGCCATGAGGCTCGGCGCCAACCATCCGATGGGACCGCTGCAGCTTGCCGATTTCATCGGCCTCGACACCTGCCTGTCGATCATGCAGGTGCTGCATGACGGCCTGTCGGATTCGAAATACCGCCCCTGCCCGCTGCTGGTGAAATATGTCGAGGCCGGCTGGCTCGGCCGCAAGACCGGACGCGGCTTCTACGACTATCGCGGCGAGCATCCCGTTCCGACGCGCTGACCGGCGATACGAGCTCACGGACATCGCGCGCGGTCGCGCTGAGTGACGACCATGCGGCTGTTTTGTCGACAGCTTCGTGGCCGCTGATCGAAGACCGCATCAGGCCGATCCTTGCCCGTTTGCTCGCCGACCGCGGAAGCCCGATGGATTTGGCTTAAACCAGCCCGGCAGAGCGTTTCACGTAGAGCATTTTGCAGCCAAGTGGAATCACTTTGGCGCCGCACAAATGCGGCTAAAACAAAGAGATAGAGCCCGGTTCCAATCCAAACGCATTCCGCTTTAGGGTCAAAACTCAATCAGCGGGCTGCCGCCAATGGCCGAGATGGGTGGTTTCCTGTCGTACGTCTCGTTCATTGGAACGCGCAACGAGCGCCATAATCGGACTTACGCGGCCATCGCTATGGAGGTCGCGTCTCGGACACGTTCCGGACTTATGGTGCCACGGTAGGTCAGCACCCCAGAGATGAACTGTGTCGCGATAGCTCTGGCGTTATTCTCGACCATCACAGATGGATGAACTTCCGCCCGGAGATGCAGCGCAAGCATAGAATACCCGTCTCGACATAGGCCTCCAGACTCGCCAGCAACCCATAACTAAATTCGATATGGATGGGACGGGTGGTCGTAGCCAAGTCCGCCGAGCCTAACCCAGTCATGCTGATGATGACACGGACGCTGGTTAATCTGCTCTTCGATTCGCGATTGCTATGGTAGTAATAGCCTCTCAACGCCGGTGCCGTAAGCTACTCGCTTACGCGTCGCCTTGCGGAATATCCTGAGGGAATCAGACATCAGTGTCGAACGAGATAGGTTTCCATCGTGCCGACGCCTCTCAGTTCCACAGTGCAGCGCGGTTCTAACTCCCAAGAGGCGTGCAGAGCGCGTCTGGTTGCCTCCGAGATTTGCATGCGGTCGGCTACGCCCTGGGACTCGAGCCGGCTTGCAATGTTCACGGTTTCGCCCCAGACATCATAGACGAACCGATGTCGGCCGATCAGACCGGCGATCACCGGTCCGGTGTGTACGCCGATTCGGACGCGAAAACTATCGCTGCCCGACGCGAAGAGCCTCAACGAGTCCAGCATGGATTTTCCCAGCGCCACGGTCCTGTCGGCGTGATCGGCCGCCGGGTCCGGAAGACCACAAGCGGCCATATACGCGTCTCCGATTGTCTTGATCTTCTCCACGGAATGCTTCTCCGCCAGCGCATCGAACATGCTGAACATCCGGTCGAGGCGCTTGATAAGGTCGGATGCCGGCAATTTCGCTGCGATAGGCGAGAATCCGACAATATCGGCAAAAAGGATGGTCACTTCCTCGAACCGGTCCGCAATGATCTCCTCGCCCCCTTGCAGCCGCGCAACGATTTGACCGGGCAGGACGGCATGTAGAAGCGAGTCGGCCCGCCGCTTTTCCGCCTCGATCCGCTGAAGATACTGGTGCTCGCGGTCGCGCCAACGCTTCTTCTCCAGACTGGAGTTGATCCGGGCGCGCAGCAGGACCGGATTGAACGGTTTAAGCAAGTAGTCGTCGGCTCCCGCCTCGATGCAGCGGACCACGGCGTCGACTTCGTTCAGCCCCGATATCATAATGACCGGGATGTGCCGCCACCGGCGCTCAGCTTTCAATCGCGAGAGCACCTCGATGCCGTTCATGTCCGGCATCAGTATGTCCAACAGAACAAGGTCGAATTCATATTCCGCAAGGCGAGTCAGCGCGGACAGGCCTGACTCGGCAGTGACTACCTGATGACCGTCGTGCAGCAAGCGGCGCGAGAGAAGATCGCGGTTACTGCCGATGTCGTCGACGACAAGTATTCTACCGTTGCGTCCTGAGAATGCATCGCGCTCCGTCTTGCCCAGCGCCCTTTCGAGCCCTGCTGCATCGATCTCTGCCTGATCCGTCGTCCACAGCCCTTCGTTGTCGCTGGCGCGCGATAGGCCGGCAATTGCATCGACATGCGCCAACAGCTCGGCCGCAGCCGCGAGCATCACCCTGACATCTTCGTCCAATGCGTGTTCGTGCAATTCTTCGGCTTCTTCAAGGATCATTTCGGAGTAGCCGATAATCGCGTTGAGTGGTGTTCGCAAATCGTGGCGCAGTTTCGCCTCGATCTCGCGCCCTGCATGGTCCGGATAGTCGGCTTTGCCATGGATCAAGCTGTCGATGAGGCTGTTCAATTGCCGGGCAGCGGCGCCGACCCTCTCAAGATCTGGAGTGATGTGCACCAGACTGTGGTTCTGCACCTGTTCTAGCAGCAGTTCCTGAAATCCCGAGATTGCCCGTGCTGGTCCAGCAAGCGTCTGCGCCAGATGGGCGGCTAT
The DNA here is from genome assembly GCF_002284535.1 of Mesorhizobium wenxiniae. GTDB lineage: Bacteria > Pseudomonadota > Alphaproteobacteria > Rhizobiales > Rhizobiaceae > Mesorhizobium > Mesorhizobium wenxiniae. Next base: position 64,084 of record NZ_NPKH01000014.1, read on the forward strand.
TGCGTGGCGTTGGAACTCGTTGGCAGTCATGTCTCCAATCCGCCGACTCGGCGGCTCACGGATTTGCGGCAAGCAATTGTTCGATTTTCTGGACAAGCCTCGGCAGGTCCACCGGCTTGCTGTCGTAGTCATCGCAGCCGGCCTCAAGCGCCAATTCCCGATCGCTGGTCATAGCATGCGCAGAAAGCGCGATTATAGGGATCCCCGAGGTGGCCGGATCAGCCTTGATCCGCCGTGTCGCCTCCCATCCGTCCATCACGGGCAGGCTCATATCCATAAGGATCAGATCCGGTCTTTCCGAAATGGTTAGTTCCACGCCGGATTGTCCGTTTTCCGCAATAAGCACTTCGAACCCACGCCGCGACAACCGCCGCGAGAGCATGTCGCGATTCATTTCGTTGTCTTCCACCAGAAGGATTCTCGTCATCTTCGGCCTCTTCTAACGATGGGTCAACGAACTGAGATGCCGGGCCAACCTACTCGGCCGCGGAAATCTGGCGTTCGAGCGCCTTGACCAATTGAGACCTGCTGTTCGCGCCCTTGGTCACAACGGCAACTGCCCTATCGCGGAGCCATTCGAGCTCGTTCATCGACAGATCTTTCGAGGTAACTACGACCACCGGAATGTTCTGCAGTTCGGGCGTCTGCTGCATTTCACTCAATGTCTGAAACCCGTCCATTTCGGGCATCAGCAGATCAAGCACCACCAGGCGCGGCAACAACCGTTTCATCAGGCCAAGGCCGCGCACGCCGTCGCTTGCCTCGTGAACCCGCCAATCCTTCTTGATCAGGATACGCCGAAGGAAATCGCGGGAGGCTTGGTCGTCATCAATTACAAGCACATCGCGGTTGCCACCGCCGCAAGCCTCAATTGTTTGAATCAGCTTCTCGGTGTCGATCGGCTTCGTCAGGTATTCAACCGCCCCGAGTGAGAGGCCGAGTTCGCGATCTGCAAGTATAGTCGCAAGGATCACAGGAATCTCGCAAAGCTCCCTATCGTTCTTCAGAGATCGCAGCACTGACCAGCCGTCCTGATGCGGCATGATGATGTCGAGAATGATCGCCGCGGGGCGATGCGCTCGAGCAGCGGCTATTCCTTCCTCGCCGCTTGCTGCTTCGAACGATGCCAGTCCCGCCTCCGCCAAAGCGCTGGCGATGACGGTTCGGGCGGCTGGTTCATCATCTATGATCAGAACCGCCTTGTCTCGTGGCGGCAACGGCACAGCTTCGGAGGGGTGTTGCTCGCTAGATTCTTTTTTGAACTCGGCTGGAATCTCCATTGTGAAGGTCGAGCCTTTTCCGAGTTCGCTCTCGACCTTTACAACGCCTCCGATCATTCGGCTAAAACTCCGGGTTATGCTGAGGCCAAGCCCCGTTCCGCCATAGTTGCGAGTGGTGGATGCGTCCGCCTGCGTAAAAGCGTCGAAGAGCCGTTCCTGCTGCTCCGACGTCATCCCAATCCCGGTGTCGGACACTTTGAATATCAGCCAATCGCCGTTTGGTCGCCTGTCGCGACGCACCGCGAGTGCTACTCGACCCCCTTCGGTAAACTTGGCGGCGTTGCTGAGCAGGTTAAAAAGGTTCTGACGCAACTTCGTCTGGTCCGAATGCATTTTCCCGAGGTCGTCCTCGAGGTCCAGTACGAAACCGTTTCGGTTTTTCGCCATCAAAGGCGCGACTGTGGCCCGGACGTCGCGCATCAAATCGGCGACGTCGAACGTTTCTAAGAAAATTTCCATCTTGTTCGCCTCGATCTTCGACAAGTCGAGGATGTCGTTGATGAGCGCCAGGAGATGGCGACCAGCCGCGGCGATCTTCTCCAGTTCCGGAACGAATTCCACCATGTGCTGGTCGCTCGCATCTTCGATCAGCATCTCGCTGTAGCCAATAATCGCGTTCAGCGGCGTACGCAGTTCGTGGCTGACGGATGCGACGAAGCGGCTCTTCGCTTCATTCGTCGATTCAGCACGGCTCTTGGCGCGCTCGAGTTCGTCTTGTCTCTGTTTCAATTCCGTGATGTCGGTGTAAACGGCGACCGCGCCGCCGTCAGGCGTTTTTCGCCTGCTTACGCGAACCCATCTGTCGCCGAAGCGATCCTCACCGACGAAACCCGCCGGGTCCTTGTGGATGTGTAACCGCTGGGCAATCCACTCCTCCGGCGACGCGCCCGCAAGGTCGACTTGCCCGCCCGCCAGGCGTTGCTCCAAGATTTCTTGGAAGCTTTGCCCAGGAAGAGAAGCTCGCGCATGGTCAGGGAAGAATTCGCAAAATTTGCTGTTGGCCAGGATGACCCTGTCCTGCGGATCGAATAGGACAAATCCGTCAGAAATTGCCTCAAGCGCCGCTGCGATCGTCCGTCTTTGCTGCTCCGCCTCGTCTTCCAGTCGTTTCTTTTCAATCGCGCCCGCGCGAAAAAGTCGAAGCGTCCGCGACATTGCGCCGAGTTCGTCGCCTCCCTCAATCGGTATTTCAATATCGTAGCGTCCTTGCGTCAGTTCGCCGATGACCCGGTTCAGCCGCCGTAACGGGCCAATGATCGAGCGAAGAACAAGGATCGTAAGAAGCGACCCAATCAACAGCACGATGACCACCAGAATGGCAGCGGTAGTCGCGGTTTTCTGGGCTTGCCTTACAGCCTCGTTACGAGCAGCTTCTGCCTCGGCGCTCACTTGCTCGACAAGTTTGTTAAGGGCGGCATCGACATTCGTGCTGTGGGTTCGCGCCTCGGCCAGGAGAGCGTTTCCAATGATGCGGTTATCCTGAGTATAGCTGTCCGCCGCCTCTAGTGCCCTTTTGACGTAGTCATCGATCTCGACACGGATTTCCCTCACTGCATCGGGGGATGATTTCGAAAGGCCGTCCAGTTGGTCCAGCAGTCGCTCACGCGCCTGCTCGGCATTCCGCTGGGAGTTCATTAGCAAGCTGACCGACAAATCGGTGAGCCAGTATCGCAATTCGCCAAAGGTCACGTGCGCCGCAGCCGCAGTCGCCGCGAGATCGAACAATGCCTTTGTGTCTGCGGTGCGGTCGGCACTGCGATAAAGCGCCTGCGTGAGAAGGATGGAAGATACGATGAGACTGATGAGGCCGGCCGCTGTCAGTGCAGCTACGCGGGCCGCGATCGGCAGACTGGCAAGGCGACGTCCCAGGGATTTCGACGGCGCCGGTAGGGCTTCCACCTCGTGGGGTGTCTGTTCCAGGACGCTCATTTGAACAAGACGATGCTGATTGCGCCCCCCAGATCGCCGGCTTTTCCGCCCTCCTTGGGATATCCGGTTATGTCGATCTCGCCCTTCGGCTCGCCGTGGCAGGAAAGGCACGACTCCGTATAGTATTCGGGCAGGAGCATTCGAAATGCCGGGCGTCCCTCCACCTCGGTCACATCCGTGTAGGCTTCGCCTTTTGCTCTCTTCGGATCTGAAAAGACGCTTACGATGATGCTGGCTTCCCAAGCGTCCGGAAGAGATTTGCGGTTGCGCACGAGTTGCTCGGGCGCAGTCACGCGTACCAGAGCCTCGTTGCCAACCTTGGCGGCGAATTTCTCATTCAACAGACGCGCGAAAACGGCCGGCACGAAGCCCTTGAACCCGATCCCAGCGCGGTTGATGTCATCTTGCTGCTCGTCCACCACCTCCCGCATAGCCCCAATCTGGGCCTCAAGCAGACGCCGGTCGCGATTGGTCAATTCGCCGGAAAACGGGTCCTGGCCGGTGTTTTTTGAGTAAACGGCGATGGCCTCGCTCGCAAACCGCTCGCTGTCGAGGTGCTTGTCACCAAGTGCGGGATCGTTGATTAGTGTCTGATAGTTGGAGACAACACTTCGCCCAGCGCGAAGCAATTCCGCAAGGCGGATTCCCATCGCGACATCTTCAGAATCTCCCGCTCCCATGGCAGCCGGCGCGAGGAACGCGCAACCGACAAGAGCAACGCCAATGCTTCTCCGCGTCAAGGTTGACAGGGCGAACATCTCCATCCCGTCGAAAGAAGCCAAAGAAAAAGTATAGCACAACGCAGGCCGATAGCGTAGCGACAAACGCCCATGCTCAAGCGGTGAGAGAAGGAACGAAGCATCCGCCGCCCGCTCCGAAGCGGCCCTGGCCCGCAAACCCGTTTTTGCCGAACGTCTCTCGATCACCCTGGGTGGAGCACCGAGAGGTTAGCGGTGGATTTGTCAAGCTTGCCGTTAAAATATAGCTTGCTAAAGCTAGAAAATTAGCTTTGGAATATATGTTCGTTGTGTTCGAGCGCGACCTCACGCACCGTAAACTTAGCATAGCAATTGTTTGTAGAAGAAGATGATGGTTCTGGCCTTATGTTGTCGGCCGGCACAACTTATGCATGTCATCTTGATCGCTTGATGAGCCATCATCGCTGAAAGGAAAAACTATGTTACGAAAAACAATCAGTTTTTAACCCTCGCCGGCGCGGTTGCAGTCGCTGCCGCCGCGAGGCGCCCAGCCGGACGAGACCGATCGTTCGGAATTGAGACGAGTCAGATGCGACGTAACCGGTCCTTCTCGCGGTGAATACCGCCAGTGCCGTTCCGTTCCGTGTGTTCGAGCAGATGATTAAGGAATGACTTCGATGTGGACAAGTTTTCATAATGGCACCATTGGCTACATTCGCGGATGGTTCCGCCTTCGCGCCGAGCGAAAAGCTATGTGGATGATAACGGACGGGTTGAGCCGGTCACCGGATGACATTCTTAACGACATTGGTATCTCACGCGACGAAATCACGTGCGCTTTGTCAAAGCGTCCCAATCCGAGTTCCGGGTCGGGGCGGAATGCGGCGGCCCATGATTTGTCCCATGCCAAGGCCTCATTGTCCCCGCGGCGGCGAGTCGAACTGATCCCGAGTGATCACGGCGCTGGCCGATCGTTACCTGCTCGCAGATCGTGATTCAGTGGCTCGTCGCTCCACGACTGCGCAACAATGACAGCATTCACCCCCTGTGCGGACGTTGAAGCGCGATGTCAGGAAGGTCGTTATCGGGTCAAGGGCGTGAATTCGGCACGGGCGAACGAACTTCCGCAACGGGTCGAACTAGGTCGTTCAGAAATGAATGAGTTTTGACCTTAGAACATCACGGTCTCCCATCGCGGGCCGTCGCTACCAGCGCACGAAAAGCCTCCCGCCGATCGCACCGAGCGCGGCGAGGATGGCAATCGCGATCGTGTACCAGGTGGCGACGAAAAGCGGCGAGTCGTCGAAGCAGTGTGCGGCATAGAAAGTTGCCGCCAGCCCACCGGCGAGCAGGCCCGCCACCGTTCCGGCAAGCACCGGCCGCGTCGGCGCGCCATAGCGCAGCACCGCCAGGAAGACGGCAAGCGGACCGACGCCGATCAGCGGAATGAACGTCAGGCAGACAACCATGTTGCTGCCGACCAGCCGCCTGCCCCAGTCGGCCGCAGGCACGGAAAGGAGTTCCAGAACCACCGCAAAGACCACCAGCAGTGGCGCCGCAGTCATCCAGGCCGCCGCTCTGCTCGTCGATGCGCCGGGTGTCGACAGGGCGCGGATCAAGGCGAACGCGCTAATGGCCAGAGCAGTCGTGAAGACGAACTTGGCGAGGAAGCGCATCGTATGCATGGCGGTCGCGATGTCGGTGCGTGGGCCGATCGCCAGCCAGAAAACCACCGCCGCGATCCCCGTAGCCGCACCGGCGGCCACCCACCAGGCCGAGCCAAGCGGCATCGCCCTGCTGTGGGCATCGGCGTCGAGCGCCCTTATGAGATCGTCGGTCCTCATGTCATTCCCGCTTGAACTGTTTGGCCCGCCCGAATTGTTTGACCCCGAACCGTTTGGCAATGGTTGCGAGCCCACGATGCAGCGACACGCGCACCGCCGTTTCGCTGATGCCGAACTTCGCTGCCGTCTCGCCGATGGAACGGCCTTCGACCGATACCGACGAGACCACGGAACGCTGCGACGGCGGCAGGCCGTCCAATGCCCGATTGATGTCGCGCTCGCTGACCGTCTCGGCCTCCGGCTCGGCGAAGGTCTCGGCGATCTCGTCGATTTCTATCTCGATGCGCCGCCCGCGCCGCCGAAAGGCATCGATCAGCTTGAAGCGCGCAATGGCGTAGACCCAGGGCAGCACGGCCAGATCCTGCCGCCAGGTATGCCGTTTCACATGAATGGCCAGCAAGGTTTCCTGCACAACGTCCTCGGGATCGACCTCGCCCTGAACGATCTTGCGCCTGATAAAGCCGCGAACGAGAGCAGCCGTCCGGCGCAGAAAGTCGGCGTAAGCCTTTTCATCTCCCGCGATCGCGGCCCGCATCAGCCGGGAAAGCTCGGCCTCGTCGTTGCCGGTCACAAGAGTTCACTCCCCGATATTCGCGCCTCGGCGCTGATTTGTTACGTGGCCGGCGAATAATGTCCAAGCCAAAATATGGGAATATCACGAAGGTTTCACCTCCAGCGCCCGATTGCGCCGTTCATCAATGTTGACTACACCGATCAGGAATTGATAGGTGCAGTCCTGCTAAATCAAAGACCATTGAGATCGAGAGGGATAACGTCCATGAAATATGCTCTTTCCGCCCTTGCCGGTGCCGCGGCACTTGCAATCAGCCTGATCGTCGGCCCGGCAATGGCTCAGGACGGCGGCATCGTCGTCTACAATGCCCAGCATGAAAGCCTGACCGACGCTTGGGTTGAAGGTTTCACCAAGGAAACCGGCATCAAAGTCACCGTTCGCCACGGCGGTGACAGCGATTTCTCCAACCAGATCGTCGCCGAAGGCGCCGCGTCGCCGGCCGACGTGTTCCTGACGGAAAACTCCCCCGCCATGGTGCTGGTCGAATCCGCCGGCCTGTTTGCGCCGGTCGATGCCGAGACGCTGGCCCAGGTTCCGCAGGAGTACCAGCCGTCCAGCGGAAAATGGGTGGGCATCGCCGCGCGCAGCACCGTCTTTGTTTACAACAAAACCAAGCTGACCGCCGAACAGCTGCCCAAGTCGCTGCTTGATCTCGCCGATCCGAACTGGAAGGGACGCTGGGCCGCTTCGCCGTCCGGCGCCGATTTCCAGGCGATCGTCAGCGCGGTTTTGCAGCTCAAGGGTGAGGCCGCAACGGCCGGCTGGCTGAAGGCAATGAAAGAGAACTTCACCGCCTACAAAGGCAACAGCACGGTGATGAAGGCGGTCAATGCCGGCGAGGTCGAAGGCGGCGTGATCTATCACTATTACTACTACGGCGACCAGGCCAAGACCGGTGAGAACAGCAAGAACATCGGGCTTCACTATTTCAAGAACCAGGATCCGGGCGCGTTCGTCTCGGTTTCCGGTGGTGGCGTGCTGGCCTCCAGCAAGCACCCGAAGGAAGCCCAGGCCTTCCTGAAATGGGTGACCGGCAAGGGTGGTCAGGACGTGCTGAAGACCGGCAATTCCTTCGAATACGCGGTCGGCAAGGGCGCGGATTCCAATCCGGCGCTGGTGCCGCTGGCCGAACTGCAGGCGCCGAAGGTCGACGCGACGACGCTGAACTCCAAGAAGGTGACCGATTTGATGACGGCAGCCGGCTTGCTTTAGTCGGCGTTCGTCCTAAAAAAGCAACCGACTGCGCTCCTGCGGGAATTCGCTTCCGCAGGAGCGCTCTGTTTTTCGAGGTGGCATTCGTCCATGACGACAAGCTGCGTTTCTGGCCGCGTTTGCGGCCCTTCGACCGTTTCCGCCATCGGGCGGCAGCGGCACGGCGCCTGAGCTGATGCAGTCTGCGGCCGACCTTGCACGCTCGGTCCTGCCGATCGGCATGGTTGCTGGGCAATGGACGCGCCGGCGGCCGATATCCTGGATTTCGCTTGCCGCCATCCTGATCTCACTTTTCTCCCTGCTGCCGCTCGCCTTCATCATCTGGATTGCCGTGCAGACCGGCTGGGAGACCGTATCGGCACTGGTCTTCCGGCCGCGCGTCGGCGAACTGCTGGTCAACACCCTGCTTTTGGTGATGCTCGCGGTACCGATCTGTATCGTGCTCTCGGTGGCGCTGGCCTGGCTGACCGAACGCAGCGATCTTGCCGGTGCCCGCCTGTGGGCCTGGCTGTCGGTGGCGCCGCTCGCCATCCCCGCCTTCGTCCACAGCTATGCCTGGATCACCCTGGTGCCGGGACTGCATGGCCTGTGGGCCGGCGTTCTGGTTTCCGTCGTCGCCTATTTCCCGTTCCTCTATCTGCCGGTGGCGGCAGCTTTGCGCCGGCTCGATCCTGCTCTCGAAGATGCCGCGGCAGCTGTCGGCCTCGGGCCGTGGCGCGTGTTCCGGCGGGTGGTGCTGCCGCAGCTCAGGCTCGCCATCTGCGGTGGCTCTCTACTGGTCGGCCTGCATCTCCTGGCCGAATACGGCCTTTACGTGTTCATCCGCTTCGACACCTTCACCACGGCGATCGTCGACCAGTTCCAGTCGACCTTCAATGGCCCCGCCGCCAACATGCTGGCTGCGGTGCTGGTGACATGCTGTTTCGTGCTGCTCGGGATCGAAGTGCTCGTGCGCGGCGAGGAGCGTTATGCCCGCGTCGGCTCGGGCGCCGCGCGCCAGCAGCAACGCACAAGGCTCGGCCGCGCCACGCTCCCGTGCCTGCTGCTGCCGGTTATCACCACTCTGCTGGCGCTGGGCGTGCCGTTCGTCACCATCGGCCGCTGGCTCGTAGCCGGCGGCGCCGATGTCTGGCGCCTCGATGAGATCGGCCTTGCGCTCGGCCAGACCCTGTTCCTGGCGCTCGCCGGCGCCCTGCTCGCCACCATCGCCGCCATGCCGATGGCCTGGATCTCAATCCGCGCGCCGGGACCGCTGCAGCGTCTTCTGGAGGCTTGCAACTACATCGTCGGATCGTTGCCCGGCGTCGTCGTAGCGCTGGCGCTGGTCACCATCACCGTGCGCATCGCTCTGCCGCTCTACCAGACCCTGTTCACAATCCTCGTTGCCTATGCGCTGATGTTCCTGCCGCGCGCCCTGATCAGCCTGCGGGCGTCGATCGCGCAGGCGCCGGTCGAGCTCGAACTCGCCGCCGCCAGTCTCGGCCGGTCACCGCTCAAGGCGCTGTGGTCGACGACGATCCGCCTGTCGGCGCCGGGCGCAGCGGCAGGCATGGCGCTGGTGGCGCTGGGCATCATGAACGAATTGACCGCAACGCAGATGCTGGCGCCCAACGGCACCCGCACGCTGGCGATGGCGTTCTGGGCGCACAGCGGCGAGATCGACTATGCGTCCGCCGCACCTTACGCCCTCATCATGGTGACGATCTCGCTGCCGCTGACCTGGCTGCTTTATGTCCAGTCTAAGCGGATGGCCGGACGATGAGCTTCCTCGAACTCACCGATGTGCACAAGCACTACGGCCCGGTGGCCGCACTGGCCGGTGTCGATCTCAGCGTGGCCGGCGGCAGCCGCACCGCGATCGTCGGGCCGTCCGGCTGCGGCAAGACGACCTTGCTGCGGCTGATCGCCGGCTTTGAGGCGCCGGACCAGGGCCGCATCGTGCTTGACGGCGAGGTGCTGGCCAATGGCGGCGCCGCCGTGCCCGCCTATCGGCGCGGCATCGGCGTGGTGGCGCAGGACGGCGCCCTGTTCCCGCATCTGAGCATCGCCGCCAATATCGGCTTCGGCTTGCGACATCACGAGGACAAGCGCACTGAGCGCATCGTCGAGCTCGCCTATATCGTCGGGCTCGACAAGGCGATCCTGAAACGGCGGCCGCACGAGCTCTCCGGCGGCCAACAGCAGCGTGTGGCGCTGGCCCGCGCCATGGCCATGAAGCCGCGGCTGATGCTGCTCGACGAGCCGTTCTCGGCGCTTGACACCGGGCTGCGCGCCTCGATGCGCAAGGCGGTGGCCGAACTTCTGGAGACCGCCGGTATCACCACGATCCTGGTCACGCACGACCAGGCCGAGGCGCTGTCCTTTGCCAGCCAGGTCGCGGTGATGCGCGATGGAAAATTCTCGCAAATCGGCACGCCGCACGAACTCTATCTCAAACCGAAGGACAGGATGGTCGCCGAATTCCTCGGCGATGCCATCATCCTGCCGGCCAAGATCGCGGACGGCTTCGCCAGCTCGCCGCTCGGCCGCATCGCCGTCGACAGCACCGAGCGGCGCGATATCGTCCGCATCATGCTGCGGCCGGAACAGGTGCTGTTGAAACGGACATCGCGCGAAGGCATGTCGGGCACGCCGGACATGCTGTTCGGCGAAGTGACGGAGTCCGAATTCGCCGGTTCGATGTGCACCATCGCGGTGCGGCTCTTGAACAGTCCCGATCCGCCGGACGCAGCCGCGATCGGCAACACGCCATTGATCCTGCGCAAGCCGGGCATGGACACACCGGGGGTTGGCGAGATCGTCCGGCTGACGGTGTCGGGCAAGGCGCATGTGTTTGCCTGAACGGCCTTGCGCCTCGCGCGGTTCGCTGGCCAGGGCGACAGGCTGGCTTCAATCGACCCGTTTTCCGGCCTGATCGAACCAATGCAGCTTTTCGGCTTTGGCCACGACGCGCAACTGGTCACCAGGCTTTGCGGCGGCGCGGCCTGAGACGCGCACGACGATACGGCTACCGCCTGCGGCGCAGTGAAGAAAGCTTTCGGCACCGACCGGTTCGACTGCCTCGACTGTCGCCGGCAGGACGAGCGCACCGGCCAGCGCCTCCGCATTGAAGGTCACGTCGGCATCTTCCGGACGAAAACCCAGTGTCACGGCTGGTGTTTCGCGAGCCGCAAAGCCGATCGCCGTCCCGTCAGCCAATACCGGGCCTGAGAAACTTCCGGTTAGCGCCAGAAGATTCATCGGCGGCGCGCCGATGAAGGAAGCGACGAAGATCGAGGCTGGCTTCTCGTAGACGTCGAGCGGCGCGCCCGTTTGCTCGACCAGTCCGGCGTTCATGACAACAAGGATGTCGGCCAGCGTCATCGCCTCCAGCTGGTCGTGGGTGACATAGACCGAGGTGACGCCGAGCGTGCGCTGCAAATTCTTTATCTCGACCCGCATCTGGCCGCGCAGTTTGGCATCGAGATTGCTGAGCGGCTCATCGAACAGGAAGACTTTCGGGTTGCGCACGATGGCGCGGCCCATGGCGACACGCTGGCGCTGGCCGCCGGAAAGCTCGCGCGGGCGCCGGTCGAGCAGCGCCGAAAGCTCCAGCACCTTGGCGGTCGAGCGCACCCTGCTGTCGATCTCGTCCTTCGGCGTGCCGCGATTGCGCAGGCCATAGGCCATGTTGTCGTAGACCTTCATATGCGGGTAAAGCGCGTAGTTCTGGAACACCATGGCGATGTCGCGCTCGGTCGGGCCAATGGCGTTGACCACCTTGCCGTCGATGGCGACTATACCGGCAGAAATGGCCTCCAACCCAGCGATCATCCTCAGCAGCGTGGACTTGCCGCAGCCGGAGGGGCCGACCAGAACACAAAGCTCCCTGTCGGGAATGGCGATGGAGACCCCCTTCACGGCTTCGACGCCGCCGGGATAGACCTTCTTCACGTCCTTCAGATCGACGGTCGCCATCGGCTTTCACTTTTCGGATTCGACCAGGCCGCGCACGAACCAGCGTTGCATCAGCACGACCACCAGGATCGGCGGCACGATTGCCAGCATCGCCGTGACCATGACCAGGTGCCATTCGGTATCGGCATCGGCGAAGGAAACCATCTTTCTCAGCGCGATGACGATGGTGTTCATATCGTTGCTGTTGGTGACGAGCAGCGGCCAAAGGTACTGCGTCCAGCCGTAGATGAAGAGGATCACGAAAAGCGCCGCGATGTTGGTGCGCGACAACGGCAAGAGGATATCGAAGAAAAAGCGCCATGGCCCGGCACCATCGACACGCGCCGCCTCTACCAATTCGCCCGGTATGGTCATGAAGAACTGGCGGAACAGCAGCGTCGCGGTGGCGGAGGCAATCAGCGGGATGATCAGGCCGGCGTAGGTGTCGATCATGCCGAGGTCGACCATAACCTTGTAGGTCGGCAGGATGCGCACCTCAACGGGAAGCATCAAGGTGATGAAGATCAGCCAGAAGAAGGTCATGCGCAAGGGAAAGCGGAAGAACACGATCGCATAGGCCGACAGGATCGAGATGAAGATCTTTCCCACCGCAAGGCCGAGCGCCATGACCGTGGTGTTAAGGAGCAGTTGGCCGACGCTGACACCGCCGATGCGGCCAATGCCGCCGAACAGCGCCTCGCTGTAATTGTTCCAGAGCTGGCCGCCGGGCAAGAGCGGCAGCGGCGGCCTGAGGATGGTTTGCAGCGTGTGGGTCGAGGCAACGAAGGTGTAGTAGATCGGAAAAGCCACGATCAATATGCCAAGGATGAGCACGGCATGGGCGATGAAGGTGCGGAGCGGGGATTGGCCGATCATCGCTGCCCTCAACCGTAATGAACTTTGCGTTCCACGTAGCGGAACTGGATGGCGGTGAGCGCGATGACGATGGCCATCAGGATGACCGACTGCGCCGCCGAGTCACCCAGGATCAGATTGACGAAGCCGTCATTGTAGACCTTGTAGACCAGCGTCTCGGTCGTCTTGCCCGGCCCGCCGCCGGTGACGGCATGAACGATGCCGAACGTGTCGAACAGCGCATAGACAGTGTTGACGACCAGCAGGAAAAAGGTCGTCGGCGCAAGCAGCGGGAAGACGATAGTCCAGAAGCGCTTGGTCTCGCCGGCGCCATCCATCGCCGCCGCCTCGATCAGCGTTTTCGGCACCGCCTGCAGGCCGGCGACGAAGAACAGGAAATTGTAGCTGATCTGCTTCCAGGCAGCCGCCGACACCAGCAGGATCATGGCGTGGGTGCCGTTGAGCAGCGGGTCCCATGCGATGCCGAGGCTTCTCAGCAAATACGCCAACGAGCCGATCGAAGGATTGAACAGAAACAGCCACAGCATGCCGGCAATCGCCGGCGCCACGGCATAGGGCCATATCAACAATGTGCGGTACAGGCCTTTGCCGCGCACGGCCTTCTCGACCATGACCGCAAGCAAAAGCGCCACGCCCATCGCAACGATCGCGGTCGCAAGCGAAAACACTACGGTGACGTGGATCGAGTTGAGGTAGGCCGGATCGGCCAGCACCTTGCGGAAATTGGCGAACCAGACGAACCTGGTCCTCAGCCCGAACGGGTCTTGCCTGAGCATCGACTGGTAAAGCGCCTGACCGGCCGGCCAGTAGAAGAAAACCAGTGTTATGGCGAGTTGCGGCGCCACCAGCAGGTAGGGCAGGATCTTGTTGGGAAAGACGATGCGTGGAGACAGGCTGATTTCCCTCGCTATCCAGGAATCGCCCACGCGAGCTCGCGTGGGCGATATTCCAATCGATTGACCGAGATAATCTCGTCAGTTCTCGAGCGCTTCCTCGATCGCGGCGTTGCCGCGCGTGACCGCATTGTCGAGCGCCTGCTGAGCGGTTTGCTGGCCGGCCAGCATCTTCTCGAACTCCTCGTTCTGGATATCGCGCACCTGCGGCAGATTCGGCAGCCGCACGCCCTTCGAGTTATCGGTCGGCGCCTTGCCCGTCATCTGCAGGATGGGTGTCTCGCGGCCGGGGTTTTTGTCATAGAAGCCTGATTTCTTGGTCGCCTCGTAGGCGGCGAGCGTCACCGGCAGGTATCCCGACTTCTGGTGCAGATATTCCTGCACATCGGTCTTGGACAGATAGGCGAAGAAGGTCGCGACGCCCTTGTATTGCTCGTCCGACTTGTTGCCGAAGACCCACAGGCTGGCGCCGCCCGGCGTGGTGTTCTGCGGTGCGCCCTTGGCGTCGGTGTCGTAGGGAAGCTGGCCGATGCCATAGTTCATGCCGGACTTGACGATGTCGCCGAGGCCGCCCGACGATTCGGTGAAGATGCCGCATTCGCCGGCCAGGAAGATCTGCTTGGCTTCGGAGGTGCGCCCGCCATATTTGAAGGTGCCGTCCTTGGCGAGGTCTGTGAGCGCCTGGAAGTGGTTGACGAAAATCGGCGCATTGATCTTGAGCTCGACATCACCGCCGGCCAGGCCGTTTTGCTGGGTGGCCCAGGGCACGTCATTCCACGCCGCAAAGTTCTCGAGATGGATCCAGGTCAGCCAGGTCGAGGTGTAGCCGCATGAGGCGGCGCCGCTCGCCTTGATCTTCTTGGCAGCTTCCCACACCTCATTCCAGGTCTTGGGCGGGTTGTTCACATCGAGACCCGCCTTCTGGAAGATGTCCTTGTTGTAATAGAGGATCGGCGAGGAGGAGTTGTAGGGGAAGGACAGCATGGTGCCGTCCGGCTTCGAATAATAGCCGACTATGCCGGGCAGATACTGGCTCTTGTCGAAGGTCATCCCGGCACCGGTCATCACCTCGGCCACCGGCTTGATCGCACCCTCGGCCGCCATCATCACGCCGGTGCCGACATCGAACACCTGGAGAATATCGGGCGCCTGTCCGGCGCGGAAGGCAGCGATGCCGGCATTCAGCGTCTCGGGATAGGTGCCCTTGAACACCGGAACCAGCTCATAGTCGCTCTGGCTGGCGTTGAAATCCTTGGAGATCTTGTCGACGACTTCGGCGTTGGCGCCGGTCATGGCGTGCCACCAGCTGATCTGCGTGACGGCGAAAGCGGAAGTGGTGGAAAGCAGCGTCAAGGTGGCGGCGACACCGGCCGCGAAGCCGAAGAACTTCATGTTTCATCTCCCGTTTTGTCATTGGCGAAAGGGCACTCTCGCAAAGGCAATATGTGCCGCTCGTGACAATTGGACAACGGTTTTGTTGCGGATCGATGAACTCGATCTCCACGTAAAGTGGTGCACGCTTGCGAATGAGAGCTGATGGAAAGGGATTGCCAAGCCGGCTTACGGCTCGAACAAGGCGACGAAGATCGGCAACAATCGCTGGCGCCTAGTCCGACTTTCCGAGCGCTGTCACGACCAGCCGCTTGGCGTCCGGTCCCGACCATTCGGCCGGGCCGTTCATGTGAGCGATCAGGCAGCCTTCACCGTCGATCAACATGGTGACCGGCAGGCCGAGCGCCAGGCCGCGCGTCTTGAGATCGTTGAACAGCGCCATCGTCGAATCGCGGTAGTAGCCGAGCGCCTTGACGCCGGTTTCCTCGAGGAACTTCTTCGGCTTGGCGTCGTCGCCGACATCGACGTTGACCGCGACGACCTCGAAGGCGTCGCTGCCCATTTCTCTTTGCAGCGCGTCGAGCGCCGGCATTTCGGCGCGGCAGGGTGCGCACCATGTCGCCCACAGATTGAGCAGCAACGTCTTGCCGGCATGGTCGGCAAGCGTCGTCGGCTTGCCGCCAGGGTCGTTGAAGGCAAGGCCCTTCAGCGATTGCGGCGGATCAGCCGGCAAAAGTGCTGCGACCTGGCCGGTGGCAGCCGCCGCGACCGTCTTGGCGCGGTCGGCCTTGGCGGCGCAGGCGACATCGTCCTTGCTGTCGCCAATGGCGACTGGCGCGGGCGCGTTGTTGCCAGAACCGCTCTCGCTGACATATACCGCGACCGCGCCCGCAAGCACGCCCGCCACCAAAGCGGCGAGGATGAGGCGCGGGGCCGGGAAAAATCGATTGCCGTCTGCCATTTTCTAAAAACTGCTCCGGAGCACGGGTTATAGCGATGAGCGACAAGAAGGCCAGCAACCAGATGTGGGGCGGACGTTTTGCCTCGGGTCCGGCCGCGATCATGGAAGCGATCAACGCGTCGATCTCGTTCGACCGCAAACTCTATGCGCAGGATATCAGAGGCTCGATGGCCCATAGCGAGATGCTGGCGCAAACGGGCATTATTTCGACGGCCGATCAAGAAAAAATCGCTCACGGGCTGAACACGATCCTGGCGGAGATCGAAGCCGGCACGTTCGAGTTCTCGCCCAGGCTGGAAGACATCCACATGAATGTTGAGGCCCGCCTTGCCGAGCTGATCGGCCCGGCCGCCGGCCGCCTGCATACCGCCCGCTCCCGCAACGACCAGGTAGCGGTCGATCTCAGGCTATGGGTCAAGGACGAATGCTTTCGCGTCGCCGAGGCGCTGAAGGGCCTGATCACGGCGTTCCTGGAACGGGCCGAGGAGCATGCGGCGACGGTGATGCCGGGCTTCACCCACATGCAGGCGGCGCAGCCGGTGACCTTCGGCCACCACTGCATGGCCTATGTCGAGATGTTTTCGCGCGACCTGTCGCGTGTCCGCGACGCCATCGAACGGATGGACGAAAGCCCGCTCGGTGCGGCCGCTCTTGCCGGCACAAGCTTTCCGATCGACCGGCACCAGACGGCCAAGGCGCTCGGCTTCCGCGAACCGATGCGCAACTCGCTGGACAGCGTTTCGGACCGCGATTTCGCACTGGAATTCTTGGGGCTGGCGGCGATCTGCGCGACGCATCTGTCGCGGCTGGCCGAAGAGATCATCATCTGGTCGACGCCGCAATTCGGCTTCGTCAGGCTGTCGGACTCATTCTCCACCGGCTCCTCGATCATGCCGCAGAAGAAGAACCCCGACGCCGCCGAGCTGGTGCGCGGCAAGACCGGCCGCGTCACCGGCCATCTGGTCGGCCTGCTGACGGTGATGAAGGGCATGCCGCTGACCTACGGCAAGGACATGCAGGAGGACAAGGAATCCGTGTTCGACGCCGCCGAGACGCTCGATCTGATGCTGGCGGCGATGACCGGCATGGTGCGCGACATGACGGTGAACGCGGCCGCCATGAAGAAGGCCGCCGGGTCAGGCTATTCGACCGCGACCGACCTTGCCGACTGGCTGGTGCGCACGCTCGGCCTGCCGTTCCGCGAGGCGCACCACGTCACCGGCCGCGCGGTGGCGCTGGCCGAGGAGAAGAAAATCGGGCTCGACAGGCTGCCGCTGGAAAACTTGCAGTCCATTCACCCCGGCATCACGGCGGACGTGTTTTCGGTGCTTGCCGTACAGAATTCGGTGAAGAGCCGCACGAGCTTCGGCGGCACCGCGCCGTCGGAGGTGAGGAAGCAGATCCGGTATTGGAAAAAGCACATCGCCAAGGCGTGATGCTCGTGCGGCGAATCCGAAATTCGCATCACGCTGGAGCAGCGCGGCGAGCGAATTTGGGATTCAAAAGCCGCACGAGTAATTGATGAATCTAGTGTGGTTTTGGATTTGAAGTTCCTTGACGCGAATGCCATCAATGACAGGAACTTCTAATCCACCACACTAGGTGCAATGCCAGCAAAACCCGGCTAAAAGCGGCGGGCAAAAGTTTCAGACGGATGGATCGATGACCGCAAGCAGGATTTTGGTGACGTTGACGCTGCTGGTGGCGCTGGCAACCGTAACGGCCTGCGGCAGGAAAGCCGGCCTCGACACGCCCTATGAGGCGGCCGTGCAGGCGCGCAAGGACGCACAAAAGGCCGAGCAGCCCGTGCCGCCGGAGCCGGAAAAACCGGTCAAGGACAAGAAGTTCATTCTCGACCCGCTGATCTAGAGTCGATGAGATCGGCCGATCTTTTCGGCTCCAACATCCGGAACCACTGCTGTGAACCATTTCGACTACCGCGACGGCGTGCTGCATGCCGAGGACGTGGCGATATCAGATATCGCCGCAAGCGTCGGCACGCCGTTCTATTGCTATTCGACGGCGACGCTGACCAGGCATTTCCGCGTGTTTGCGCAGGCCTTTGCCGGGCTCGACGCGCTGGTCTGCTACGCCATGAAGGCGAATTCCAACCAGGCGGTGCTAAAGATCCTGGCCAAGCTCGGCGCCGGCGCCGACGTGGTCTCGGAAGGCGAATTGCGCCGCGCCCTGGCCGCTGGCATTCCGGCCAACAAGATCCTGTTTTCGGGCGTCGGCAAGACCGCGCGCGAAATGGATTTTGCGCTCTCGGTCGGCATTCTCTGCTTCAACGTCGAATCCGAAGCGGAACTTGAATTGCTGTCGGCCCGCGCCACGGCACTGGGAAAGGTCGCTGCGATCTCGCTGCGCATCAATCCCGATGTCGACGCCAAGACCCACAAGAAGATCTCCACCGGCAAGGCCGAGAACAAGTTCGGCATTCCCTGGCAGAAGGCACGCCAGGTCTATGCCCGCGCAGCTGAACTGCCTGGCATAAAGGTCACCGGCATCGACACCCATATCGGCAGCCAGATCACCGAATTGCAGCCCTTCGACGACGCCTTCGCGCTGCTGGTGGAGCTGGTCGGCGTGCTGCGTGCCGACGGGCACGCCATCAAACACATCGATCTCGGCGGTGGCCTCGGCATTCCCTACCGCGTCGACAACAGCCCACCCCCCTTGCCGGACGCTTATGCCCAGATCGTCAGAAAGCACGTCACCAAGCTGGGATTGAAGGTGATGTTCGAGCCGGGCCGGCTGATCGTCGGCAATGCCGGCATTCTTGTCTCGCAAGTGATCTTCGCGAAGGAGGGCGACGCCAAGAACTTCCTGGTGGTCGACGCCGCGATGAACGATCTGATCCGGCCGACGCTTTACGACGCCTTCCATGACGTCAAGCCAGTGGTGCAGCAGCCGGCAGCAGCGCCGCGCATGACGGTCGACGTGGTCGGCCCAGTCTGCGAGACCGGCGATTATCTCGGTCTCGACCGTGACCTGCCCCGGCTGAAGGCCGGCGACCTGATCGCAATCGCCACCGCCGGCGCCTATGGCGCGGTGCAGGCCGGCACCTACAACACCCGCCTGTTGGTGCCCGAAGTGCTGGTCGACGGCGACCGTTTCCACGTCGTGCGCCCGCGCCAGACCTACGACGCGCTGATCGGACTGGATTCGCTGCCCGACTGGCTGGAATAGACCCATGATCCCGAAAAAGTGAGAACCGGTTTTCGGAAAAGATCATGGTCAAACAAGAATAGAGCACCTGCAGCGTTACAACCGGTGCTGAATGAGCGCCCTCGTCTCGGCGATCCTGTCCTCGTCGCGGCGATAGAACGTCCACTGTTTGATACGCTTGCTGCTGAGAAGGCCGGCTTGGGTGAGCACCCGCATATGCTCGCTGAGCGTCGCTTGGGTGATCCCCAGCTTTTCGGCGATCAGCAGCGCGCAGACGCCGTCCTCGACAAGATCGCCATCCGCTTGGCGTGGAAAATGCGCGCGCGGGTCCTTCAGCCACTCGAGGATTTGCAGCCTGCGCTCGTTGGCGATCGCCTTGAAGACATCAACCTCTTGCATTTAGCCATTGCTAAGTTGCTAAGTGATGTCAATCCTTGGGAGCAGGCCATGCTTAACCGCAATAGCATCACACGCGAACGCATCGCCGCAATGGAACCCCGCATCCGGCCATTCGTGCGCCACACGCCGGTGCTGCGCGTCGACATGGCCGATTTCGGCCGTCCGCCTCTTGCGGTCGACCTGAAGCTCGAATGCCTGCAGCATTCTGGCTCGTTCAAGGCACGTGGCGCCTTCACCAATCTTCTCGAGCGGCCGGTTCCCAAGGCTGGCGTTGTCGCGGCATCGGGCGGCAATCATGGCGCTGCGGTCGCCTATGCCGCCATGCGGCTCGGTCACAAGGCGACCATCTTCGTTCCCGAAGTGAGCCCGCCGGCCAAGCTGGAACGCATCCGCGCCTACGGCGCCGAGCTGGTCGTCGGTGGCGCGCGCTATGCCGAGGCGCTGGTCGCCAGCGAAGACTTTGCCGAAAAGTCCGGTGCCCTGCAGATCCACGCCTTCAACCAGGAGGAAACGCTTGTCGGGCAAGGTACGCTTGGCCTCGAGATCGAGGCCGACCTGCCTGAACTCGACACACTGCTGGTCGCCGTCGGTGGCGGCGGCCTGATCGGCGGCATCGCCGCCTGGTTCGCCGGCCGAATCAGGATCGTCGCCGTCGAGCCCGAAGGAGCGCCGACGCTTTATCGCGCCTTCGAGGCCGGTCAACCCGTCGATGCGCCAGCCGAGGGCATCGCCGCCGATTCGCTGGCGCCGAAGCGCGTCGGCGAAATGATGTTTCCAATCGCCGAGGCCTTCGTCGAGCGTTCCATATTGGTCAGCGACGACGAGATTATCGCCGCGCAGGCGGCGCTTTGGGACCGAGTGCGAATCATCGCCGAGCCGGGCGGCGCTGCGGCTTTCGCGGCGATCCTGTCCGGCCGGTACGCGCCGGCTGCGGGCGAGCGTGTCGCGGTACTGGTCTGCGGTGCAAACGCCAATCCGGCTAAATTCTGACGATAACGGGGGCAGTCCTGTTCACGTTTTAGGGAACTGCCTCGCCTTCGCCGTGTTTCTTGGTATGTTTGGAGCGACATGCATCTAAGAGTTTGAGTCCTTCGCATCCGATTCTCGGGCCGGTGCGATAGATTTGTGAGGTTCGGGTTATCCGCCCGAATAGGAAGGGCCGATGACGCAACGACCCACCTTCACCAGTGATCGCAGCCTGGCCGGGCGCCTTGCTCTGAGCCGGCTGGCGACACGGGTCTCGATGACGGTCGAGCGTGCCTGGCCGTTGCTTCTTCCGCTGGTCATTGTCGCCAGCCTGTTCCTCAGCGTCTCGTGGCTCGGCCTCTTCCTTCTGTTGCCCGACACCGCGCGCATGAGCCTCATGGCAGTGTTCGGCATCGCAGCCCTTGCCGCGCTCTATCCCCTGCGTTTCTTCCGGGTGCCGACCAGCGCCGAGATCGACCGGCGCATCGAGGCTGCCAACCAATTGCTGCACAGCCCGGTGCTGGTGCAGGCCGACCGGCCGAGCGGCAGGGAGAGCATTTTTTCGCAAGCGCTGTGGCGTGAGCACCAGAAACGCATGGCCGAAAAACTCGGTAACCTTGGTGGCGACATGCCACGCACCCGGGTTCCGGAGCGCGACCCGTGGGGGCTGCGCGCCGTGGCGGCGCTTTTGTTGGTCACCGCCTTTGCCTTCTCCTTTGGACCGTCGGGCGGCCGCATCGCAGACGGGTTCAGTGCCCACGCGGCGCGCGACGCGGTGCCGCCGCGCATCGACGCCTGGGTGACGCCGCCGGCCTACACCGGCAGGCCGCCGGTCTTCCTCACTTCCCCCGCCCTCGCCAACCCAGCCCTCGCCGACAATGGCAAGCAGGCTGCGTCCACCTTCACCGTTCCGGAAGGCAGCGATGTGTCCCTGCGCGTCACCGGCGGTTCGGGCGAGGAAACGCTGAGCTACGCCGACGCCAACGGCAACGCCAGCACCATCGAACCGACCGGGCAGAAGGCCGACGCGGCCAAACCGGCGGCGGCAACGCCCTCGACGGCAACGCCCTCCACGGTGCGCCAGTTCTCAGGAAAGCTGACGACCAACGGCACGCTGACGCTGCAATCGGGCAATGACGAACTCGGCAACTGGACCTTCGCGGTGATCCCGGACAAGCCGCCACAGATCCGCTTCGTCGGCGAGCCGAAACGCGCCGTCAACGGCTCCTTCGAACTCAACTACCAGATCGACGACGACTATGGCGCGGCCTCCGCCAAGGCGGATTTCGCATTGGCCGATCCACCGGCGCCGAATGCGCATCCGCTCTATGGCCCGCCTGAAATGCCGCTGACGCTGCCGCGCCGCGGCGCCAAGGGGAACGCCGCCAAGACCACGAAGGACCTGACCGAGCATGTCTGGGCCGGCGGCAACATCAAGCTCACGCTTGTCGCCACCGACGACGCCGGACATACGGCAACCAGCGAGACTAAGACGCTGGTGATGCCGGAGCGGCCTTTCTCCAACCCGCTGGCGAGGGCCGTGATCGAGCAGCGCCGCGTTCTGGCGCTCGACGCCAACTCCAAGAGCCGCGTGCTCGACCTGATGGACGCGATCACGCTCAGGCCCGAAGATACGTTCGACAACATGGCGCACTACCTCGCCATCATGAGCGCCCGCACCCGGTTGAAGATGGCTGACAGCGACGACAAGCTGCGCGACGAGGTCGCCTATCTGTGGGAGATCGCGCTCGGCATCGAGGAAGGCAATCTTTCGGAGGCCGAGCGGCGGCTGCGCCAGGCGCAGCAGGCGCTGCAGGACGCCATCAAGAACGGCGCCAGCGACGAGGAAATCGACAAGGCGATGAAGGAACTGCGCGAGGCGATGAACCAGTTCCTGCAGGAATTCGCCCAGCGTGCGCAGCAGAATCCGAACGCGCCGCAGATGCAGCAGAACGGCCAGGAACTGCGCCAGAGCGACATCGAACGCATGATGGACCAGATCGAAAACCTGGCGAAATCAGGCGATCGCGACAGCGCGCAACAATTGCTTTCGCAACTGCAGGACATGATGAACAATCTGCAGGCCGGACGTCAGCAGCAGGGCGGCCAGCAGAACAGTGAAATGCGCCAGCAGATGGACAAACTCGGCGAGATCATGCGGCGCCAGCAGGAGATGATGAACGAGACGTTCCGCATGGACCAGATGCAGCGCGGCCAGCAACAGCGCGGGCAGAATCGCGACGAGCAGCTCGGCGAGAACGGTGAGCAGGGCCAAATGGGCGAACAGGGCGAGCAGCCCGGCCCAGGTGAAGACCGCGATCCGCTCGGCCGGCCAATGACGCCGCAGGAGTTCGCCGACGCGCTGAAGCGGTTGCAGGAAGGCCAGGGCAAGCTGCAAGGCGACCTCGACCAGCTGAGAAAAGGTCTCGAAGGCATGGGTCTCGAGCCCAATGAAGGGTTTGGCGAGGCCGGCAAATCCATGGGCAACGCCGAACAGGCGCTTGGCGACAGCGATGGCGATCAGGCCGTCGGTCACCAGGGCCGCGCGCTGGAAGCGCTGCGCAAGGGCGCCAAGGACATGATGAAGCAATTGCAGGCCATGCAGGGCGACGAGGGCGACGGCGAGCGAGGCGGCCGCCAGCAGAACGCCGACCGCGATCCGCTCGGCCGGCCGCGCGCCACCGAGGGTCCCGATTTCGGCGATTCGGTGAAGGTGCCGGACGAGATCGACGTGCAGCGCGCCCGCCAGATTCTCGAAGCGATCCGCAAGCGGCTCGGCAACGCGCTCAGCCCCGACATCGAGCGCAGCTATCTGGAGCGGCTGCTGGAGCTGAAGTAAACCTCTCCTATCGCCTCAAGCATCGAACCATTGAGACCGCCATGGTGAAACTCGGCGCCGTTACCCCGATCCTGCGCATCTTCGACATCGCCAAGGCGCATGAATTCTATGTCGGCTTCCTCGGTTTCGAAGTGCAGTTCGAGCATCGCTTCGACGACAACGCACCCCTCTATATGGGAATTTCGCGCGATGGCTGCGTGCTGCATCTGAGCGAACATCACGGCGACGGCGCGCCGGGCTCTCACATCCGCGTCGAAGCGGGTGACACCGCGGCGCTGCACCGCGAACTGATAGCGAAAAAGTACCGTTTTGCCAGGCCGGGACTGGAAGAGACACCTTGGCAGACAACGGAGGTCACCGTCGGCGATCCGTTCGGCAATCGGCTGACCTTCTACGAAGACGTCGCATAGCGGCTGCCCTTCCCGATCCCATCCGATCGAGGACGGTACATGCTTAGCGATTGGTGAACGCCTCGCGGATCGCCTCTTCCATGCCGTCGATGGCCTCGCCGGAAGCGTTCGGATTGCGGCGCAGCACCACGTTCGAGGAATCGATGTCGCCGAACCCATCGGCGGCCGTAAGTTCGCGGCAGCCGGCCGGGATGTTGCTGCGCGAGATCGGCGCGATTGCCAGCCCGGAGGTGACGGCGAGCCGCAGGCCGCCATTGGTGTCGCTAGTATAAGCGACACGATAGGCGAGACCGCGCTGCTCCAGCGATTTGATCGCGAAATCCTTGCACCAGCCGGCACGGTTGTAGAGCGCGATCGGCACCGGCCGCTCCTCATGCATGTGATGCAGCTCCGACGTCACCCATACGGTCGGGTCATGCATCAGCACCTCGCCGCCGGAGAGATCCTGCCATTCGAACACCACCGCCAGGTCGAGCTCGCCGGCGGCGAGCGCCGCGATCTGCGCACCGGAATGCGCGTAGCGGACGGTGATGTCGACCTGAGGATGGCGCTTGGCAAAGGCGCCGAGCGCGCGCGAAAGGATCGCGTGGCCATATTCCTCCGGAATGCCGATGCGAACCGGCCCGCCAAGCGGCGCCGCGACCATCGATGCCGCCGTCTCGTCCAGCAGCGACACGATCCGGCGGGCGTTGACGATGAGTTCGCCGCCGCGGCGCGTCAGCGCCACACCGCGCGAGCCGCGCTCGAACAGGCTGTCGCCGACCACATCTTCGAGCTTCTTCATCTGCATCGAAACCGCCGATTGGGTACGGCCGGCCTGCTCCGCTGCCTTGGTGAAATTGCCGGTATCGGCAACCGCTACGAAGGTGCGCAGCAGATCGCTGTCGAGCGTGAGCTTCATTTGTCCGCCATAAGAAATTCTGATTGCTGGCATCATTCCAATTCGTTTGCAACATGTCAAACGGCGGATAATAGTCGCCTCACCCATTGGACATGCGGCTGCGAAATCGGCCGCGGACCAATATAGAGTCCTCACTCGTACCCGCTGCCCGAAACGGCGGCGGGTTCTTTTTACCCCGAACGCAGGCCCGGTTCCGGGCCGCACTGCAAGGAGCCGTCGAACGACATGCACAACCGGATCGTTCTCGGCATGGCAAGCCTTTGCCTCGGCGTTCTGGTGTTCTCGCTCCAGGATCCGCTGATCAAGGCCGTGTCGGGCACCTATCCGGTGACCGAGGTGATGGCGATCCGCTCCATCGTCGCCCTGCCCATTCTTCTCGTGCTCGTTCATGCCGATGTCGGGCTCAGAGCGATCTTTTCAAAGCGATTTCGCATGCTGACGACGCGCGCCTTCATCCTGTTCACCTCCTACACGGTCTACTATCTGGCGATCGCCGCCCTGCCGCTTGCCGACGCGGTGGCGCTCTACTTCATGGCACCGCTGTTCATCATGGCGCTTGCCGGCCCTTATCTCGGCGAACGGGTGGCGTGGCAGACGCTGGTCACCGTCATGGTCGGGATGCTGGGCGTGCTAGTGATGCTGCGACCCGGTGCCGGGCTGTTCGACTGGGCGGCGCTGCTGTCGCTGGCCTCGGCGGTGCTGTACGGCTTATCGCAGTTGATAGCCCGCAAGATCGGCGACACCGAATCAGCCACGGTCATGGCGTTCTATCAGAACGGCGTCTACCTCTTGGGCGCTGCAGTGGTTGCCGGGCTGTTCTGGCTGGCGGGAATAGCTCACGCCACGCATCCGAGCCTCGAATTCCTGGTCAGGCCATGGATCTGGCCGACGCCAATCGATTTCTTGAAGATGGCGGCCTGCGGCTACGTCGCTTCGGCTGGGATGGTCCTGTTGTCGCAGGCATACCGGCTGGCGCCCGCCAACAGCGTCGCCACTTTCGAGTACACCGGCATCATCTGGTCGCCGCTGTGGGGCTTCCTGTTCTTTGCCGAAGTGCCGCGATCGACCACCGTCGTCGGCGCGGCCCTCATCATCGGCGCCGGTCTGTTCGCGCTAAACGCCAATCGGCGCCGGAGCAGCGCGCCGGCAATCGCGGCAACCTGCGATCCGGCCTGACTGCAATCAGGCTTTGGCCGCTAGGCAAAACAGGCGAGCGCCTGTTCGACACGCGCGCGGATTTCGGCCAGCGTGAACGGCTTTTGCAGGACGTCCACAATGACACCGTTCAATTCCTCGGCGCGCTCGCGCTGGTCGGCATAGCCGGTCATCAGCAAGATCTTCATCGCCGGAAAAAGCGACGCCGCCGATTTGGCCATTTGGATGCCGTCCATTTCCGGCATCCGGATATCGGAAACGACAAGGTCATAGCCGCCACGTGCTGCGTGGATCAGGGCAAGCCCTTGCGCGCCGTCGGCGGCGATGTCGATCATATGCCCGGCGCGTTCGAGCGCGCGGGCGGCGAGGGTGCGGACGGACTCATCGTCCTCGACGATCAGGAGCTTTGCCATAGCGGAATGTTTGGCGGGGAAAAGTTGACTTTTCCTGAACCGCAAACTGCATCGAAGATAAATCTATGCGTCGCCCTTGACGACGCCGACAAACGGCAATTCGCGAAACGCGTGGGCGACATCCATGCCGTAGCCGACGACGAAATAGTCGGGGCAGTCGAAGCCGACATAGTTGGCGTTGAGCGCAGTCTGGCGGCGCATGCGCTTGTCGAGCAGCACGGCGATGGCGCAGCTTTTGGCGCCGCGCGACAGCATCAGGTCGCGGGTGAAGGACAGCGTCTTGCCGGATTCGAGAATGTCGTCGATCAACAGCACGTCGCGCCCGGCGACTTCATTGTCGATGTCACGCAGCACCCTCACCTCGCCGCTGGTGGTACCGGCGCCGTAGCTGGAAATGAAGATGAACTCGACCTCGGGCGACAGGCCGACATCGTGCATGGCGCGGATAAGATCGGCGGCGAAGATGAACGATCCTTTCAGCACCGAAATCACCAGAAGGTCCTGATAATCGTGCCCGGCGATCTCCTTGGCGAGCTCCAGATTGCGGCGGGCAATCGCCGACGCCGAAAACAAGACCTCGATATTCTTGCCACGCACGATTGGCATTGGCCGCCTTTCCAGAAATGATCGCCCCTAATTGGCGAAGGTGACCGAGACGGTCTTGACCCCGTTTCTAGGCATGTCGAGCCGGCTGGAAAAGCCAAATCTTTCGCCGGGCGCCAGCGAACGGTTGAATGTCTCCAGCGTATAGCGGGTTGTGCGCCTGTCATTGCCGGTGACCCGGATTTCCAGCGGCGGCAATGGCAACGGGCTGGCACCGTCATTCGCGGCCTCGCCACCGACGAACAGGACAGATTCCGGCCCGGACGCATCGATACGCGACGTAACGCCTGAAATGGTGAGTGCAGCGCCCGTCTCCTGTGCCGCGAGAAGAAGCGGCGCCTGGCGCACCAGCGCGTGCCCGCCCGAGATCCAGAAGGCTGCAAACGCCACGCTGAGGCCGGCGATCCAGAAGATCGGACCGCCGCGCGACGCCCGCAGCCGTTCCATCGCGGCTTTCGGCTTGCGCAACATGTCCATGCCTTCGAGCGATGGCGTGGCGATCACCCGCGAAAGCGGCGGTGAAAGGTCCATGCTGGTGGTGAGGCGCGGCAGCACCTCGAAGTCGGCATCGACGACGTCGGCGGCTGGATCACGCAAGATGCGTTCCGGCGCAGGATTTGCGGCCGAATCGGTCATGAATTCGCCGGAAACCGGGCGCGCGGTTCGATCGTCAGCCATCACGGCCCCAGCACTACGGCACTTGTTCGTCTTCGTTTCTTTTGTGTAAACGGAAATGGTTAACGCTTCCCCACAGGAACCCTTGTGACGCGCCTAAAAAACCTCCGAATTAACCGCGGGTTAACCATGCCGGCCGATGGTCTCTTCTCAGAGAAGGCTGGCTCGTCGCCGCCGCAAGTTTCAGGTCGTCGAACGTGATCCGCTTCGAAAATGTCGGCCTCCGCTATGGCATGGGTCCGGAAATCCTCCGCGACATTTCCCTGCAAATACCGGAGCGCTCCTTCCAGTTCCTGAGCGGCCCTTCGGGCGCCGGCAAGACGACGCTGCTGCGGCTTTTGTTCATGTCACTCAAGCCGACGCGCGGGCTGATCACCATCTTTGGCAAGGACCGCTCGCGCATCTCGCGCACCGAGCTGCCGCATCTGCGGCGGCGCATCGGCGTGGTGTTCCAGGACTTTCGCCTGCTCGAGCACATGACGACCTATGAGAATGTGGCCTTGCCGCTGCGCGTGCGCGGGCGAGAGGAGGCGAGCTACCGCACCGACGTGACCGAATTACTGAAATGGGTCGGCCTTGGCGAGCGCATGCATGTGCTGCCGCCGGTGCTGTCGGGTGGCGAGAAGCAGCGCGCCGCAATTGCCAGGGCGCTGATCGAGCAGCCCGAGATCCTGCTTGCCGACGAGCCGACCGGCAATGTCGATCCGCCGCTGGCGCGACGCCTGTTGCGGCTGTTCATCGAACTCAACCGGCTGGGCACTGCTGTGGTGATTGCAACGCACGACCTCGGCCTGATGGAACAGGTCGACGCACGGCGCATGATCCTGGCCGGCGGAAGGCTGGATATCTATGACTGACCTTTCCGTTCACCATGCCGAAGACCAGCACGCCGGTAAGGCTGCGACGACGCAGCGCGCTCAGCGCAAGATGGCGCCGATCGTGCCGGCGCAGAACATCGCCGGCCGGGCACTGGTCCTGGTCATTGCCATCATGACTTTCCTCTCCTGCCTGACCTTCGGCGCGGTGACGCTGGTGCGAGACACCGCCTCGGTCTGGGAGAACCAGATATCACGCGAGGCGACCATCCAGATCAAGCCGGTAGATGGCCTCGACATGGAGGCAGCACTTGCCCAGGCCTCCCAGATCGCCGGTGAATTTCCTGGCGTGAAGAGCGCCAGGATCGTCGACCGCGATGCCACGGCGCGGCTACTGGAGCCGTGGCTGGGTTCGGGTCTCAACATCGACGAGCTGCCGGTGCCGCGTCTGATCATCGTCACCATAGACGAGAACAACCCGCCCGACTTCGCCGCAATGCGCGCCGCGATCACACCGAAGCTGCCCAGTGCAGCACTTGACGACCATCGCACCTGGGTCGACCGGCTGGTGGCCATGGCCCGTACCACGGTGACAATCGGCATTGCCGTGCTGGCGCTGATGCTGTCGGCAACCGTGCTGACCGTGGTGTTCGCAACGCGCGGCGCCATGGCCGGCAACGGCCACATCATCGAAGTGCTGCATTTCGTCGGCGCCGAAGCGCGCTTCATCGCGCGCGAATTCCGCCACCACTTCCTGGTCACCGGCATGAAGGGCGCAGCCGCCGGGGGTGCGGCGGCGGTGCTCGTCTTCATCGTCTTCTCATGGTGGTCGTCGCGCAACATGGCAACGCCGGAGGCCGATCAGGCGACCGCCTTGTTCGGTAATTTCGCTATCGGTTCGGCGGGCTATCTCGGGGTCGTCCTCATGGTGCTGGTCATCGGTGCGCTAACTGCGGCAACCTCCCATGTCACCGTCGTCACCTATCTCAGCGACATCGATGTCCGCCAGCCGGACGCGGGGTGATCACGAATAGAGAATTAGCGTAACGTAATGTGTGCTCTTCCACCTACTAAACGCCGCATTTCGGGGTTAACGATAGAGACGATGGACGCGCGCGAGTCGACCGGAACGGCTGGACAGTTACCCTTGGTGATTGCGCCATCCAGCGAGCGCGTCACGCCCGGCCGATTGGCGGGCGCATTGCGCATCTCCGCTTTCTTTCTGCTCGTGCTCGCAACGCTGTTTGCCGGCGGCTTCGGTTGGTTCGCCAACACTGTCAGCCGTCTCGCGACGCCTATCAATCCGGCAAAAGCCGATGCCATCATCGTGCTGACCGGCGGCCATTCGCGTCTCGACGCCGCTATGGGTCTGCTGGCGTCCGGCAAGGGCGAGCGGCTGCTGATCAGCGGCGTGCATCCTTCCGCCAGCCGCCGCCAGCTTCAGGTCGCGACCCGCGGCGACAAGAAATTGTTTTCCTGCTGCGTCGATATCGACCGCGCCGCGCTCGACACGATCGGAAATGCCGAGGAAAGTGCCAAGTGGGTGGAAGATCACGCCTATGGCACCGTGATCCTCGTCACCAACAACTATCACATGCCGCGCAGCCTGCTGGAAATGGGCCGGCTGCTCCACAAGGCCAAGCTCGAGCCCTATCCGGTTGTCAACAGCAACCTTGGCAATGGCGGCTGGCTGACCAAGCCCAGGGCGCTGCGCGTGCTGTTCACCGAATATAACAAATATCTGCTGGCGCTGGCGCGCGGCATCGTGCCGGTGAAACCAACGCCAACCGGCATCGCGCTGGCCGAGGCTGCTGCGCCGAACTGACCTATATCATTCCTTGACCGTGGCGCATGAGGCGCTGCGCAGGCGCGCGATCTCCTGTTCGAGACGTTCGATACGCTTGTCCCGCTCGGCCAACGCCGCCGCGACGTCGGCAGCTTCGAACCGTTGCGGAATATGCTGCGGGCAATTGGAATCCCAAGCCGAAACCGTGAACAGGATGATTTGTTCGGGGCGGGCCTTGTAGCCTTCCGGCATCAGCTTCGCCATCAGTTCTGCGTCGTCCTCGACGACACGCGCGCTGCCCCAGATCTTGATGCGCTGTCGGTGCGCATAGTCGATCAGGAACAGGAATGCGCGGGGGTTGTCGTCCAGATTGCCCTGGGTGATGAATTGCCTGTTGCCGGAGAAATCCGTGAAGCCGATCGTCCGCTCGTCGAGCACCTTGAGGAAGCCGGCCGGCCCGCCGCGATGCTGGATGTAGGGCTGGCCGTCACCATTGGCCGTTGACAGAAAGACGCTGGTCTGCGCCTCGATGAAGGCGGCGAGATCGGCCGTGATATCAGCTTGCCAGCCGCCGCGCTCCTCGACGCGGGCATAGGCCACGCGTGAGCCTTTGCGGGCCTGGATCGCCTTGACGGTTGGCGTAAAGGCAACATCGCTGGTGAAGGCGTGAGCATTCATGGAACCTCCTTTGCAGGCAGAGCTGCGAGCCGTAGTCAGCAAAAAATAAGGCCTTCCATCCTCCGGATGCAGATGGCATAGATGCAACCAATCCTTCCATTTTTCGGGAGAACCATGGATCGCCTCGAGGCCATGTCGCTTTTCGTCGCCGCGGTGGAGGCCGGCAGCCTTTCGGCCGCCGGACGCCGTTTCGGCATCCCACTTGCAACGGTCAGCCGCAAGGTCTCCGACCTGGAGCGGCATCTGAAGACGCGTCTCCTGAACCGCTCGACGCGGCAGCTGACGCTGACCGACGCGGGTCACACCTACCTGGCGGCCTGCCGTCGCATTCTCGACGAGGTCGGCGAGGCCGAGCGGGCCGCCGCCGGCGAATACAGCGCCCCGACGGGCGAACTGATCATCACCGCACCGATCGTCTTTGGCCGCCTGCATGTGCTGCCGGTAGTCACCGGCTTCCTCGCCGCCTACCCCGACGTGGCTATCCGCCTGATGCTCGCGGACCGGATAACCCAGTTGACCGAGGAGCATATCGATCTCGCCGTCCGCATAGGCGAGCTTCCCGACTCGAGCCTGGTGGCCACCCGCATCGGCTCGATCCGGCGCGTCGTTTGCGCGAGCCCGGCCTATCTGGCCGAGCACGGTATGCCGGAGACCCCGAGAGACCTCGCGGCACATAACTGCATCACCTTTGAGGGGCTCACCGCTCCCGCCGCATGGACTTTTGCCACCGGCAAGACCGAGCTCGCTGTTCCGATCCGCTCACGGCTTCGGGTCAACACCGCGGAAGCGGCGGTCGACGCCGCGATTGCCGGCGTCGGGTTGACGAGGGTGCTTTCCTACCAGATCACAGCTGCGGTGCGGGCAGGCACACTCTGCACCGTGCTGGAGGCATTCGAGCCGCAGCCATGGCCGGTCAGTCTCGTGCATGCCGGCCAGGGTCTGCTGCCGGTGAAACTGCGTGCGTTCGTCGATTTCGCCGCCCCTCGCCTGAAGAAGCGGCTGATGCAAGCGACGTGGCAGGCCTGACGAACGGATAGCGGGTCAAGTCGGATCGATTTCGCATCGTTTCCTTTTTGCCCGCGCTTGGTGTAACCAACGCACACCTCCTCACCGGGCACTTCCCCCATGCTCCTTATCCGCTCGCTGGCGTTCAACTTCGTCTTCTATGTCAATCTGATCGTCCAGATGATCCTCTGGACCCCGTACTATTTCCTGTCGCCGCGCCACCGCGCCTGGTTCGTGCCGAAATTCTGGTCGCGCACAAGCATGTGGCTTTACGACAAGATCGCCGGCACCAAAAGCGAGATCACCGGCCAGGAAAACCTGCCCGAAGGCTCCTTCATCCTGGCGCCCAAGCATCAATCCTTCTGGGATGCGATTGCCTTTTTCCCCCTCCTGCAGGATCCGATCTACATCCTGAAGCGGGAACTGACCTGGATCCCGTTCTTCGGCTGGTACATCTTGAAAATGCGGATGATCCCGGTCGACCGCGGCAGCCGCTCAAAAGCATTGAAGGCAGTCGTCGCCGCGACCAAACAGGAGCTGGCCCGCAATCCCCGCCAGCTGATCATCTATCCCGAGGGTACGCGCCGAGCGCCGGGCGACGAGCCGGCCTATAAATACGGCATCGTCGAGATCTATGCGCAGCTTGGCATTCCGGTGGTGCCGGTCGCCCATGTCGCCGGCCTCTACTGGCCGCGCCGGAAATTCCTGCGCTATCCCGGCACGATCAAGGCCCGCTTCCTGCCGCCGATCCCACCCGGGTTGGACAAGCAGGAATTCATGGAAAGGCTGATCGGTGAGACGGAAGCCGCCTGCGACCAGCTGCTCGTCGAGGCCTCCAATGCGCCGAACCCGCCGCCTATGCCGCCGACGGCGGTGAAGCGGCTGAGCGAGCTGGCCTCCGATACCTCGGCCTGAACTGCAGCCTGACCGATAATATCCTAGGGAATCACAGCCAGTGCCGTCGTCAAACCAGCGTCGCCGCGAACGTCAGATTGATGATCCGCGAGACCAGCGGTTTGCGCAGGAAGCGCGCAAACGCTGCCCCGGCGAGAAGCCAAAGGGCATGGATGGCGACGATCATCGGGGCGAGGACCGCCAGCTTGAGGCTTGCATCAAGCTCACCGGCGGACGACGTGCCGGCGAACACAGCGGCAATCGCCACATAGGCTTTAGGGTTCGCGACGGCCAGAAGAAGCCCACCCAAAAAAGTGGGAAGTGCCCCGCCGGTACGCGCAGCCAGAGGCGGAGCCGTTGCTATCTTGAAGGCGAGGTAGAGGATGTAGGCTGCGGATGCCAGCGCCAAGAGCGATGTGAGCTTCGGCACAGAGGCAAGCATGGCCGTGATGCCCGTCGTCACGACCAAAAGCACGGCGACCGTGCCAAGAACGATGCCCGAGGCGTAGCGGAGCGAATCGCGCAGACCGAAGGCGGCCCCAACGGCGGTGACGCTGATCGTCGCCGGCCCCGGACTGCCCATCACAACCGCCGATACCAGCACAAGCACGAGCAATTGCGGCCATAGATACGGGTGGGATAGAACTTGTCCGGCCATGCGTCATCCCCCGCATCGTGCGTCGATGCAGGGACGGTACGGCAGGCAGCGCCGAGCGTCTTGAACGATCGTGCAAACTCGTCCGCGGCCGGGTGTCCTTGACGCATCCACTGCTGAATGTCCTGGGACACGCAAGCAGTCAATTCACACGCGGCTACGCACTCGCGCTGTCGAGCTCGGCGATATCGTCTGGGCTGAGCTTCAACGATGCGGCGTGAACGAGGCTGTCGACCTGGTCCAGCGTCGTGGCGCTGGCGATTGGCGCGGTGACGCCGGGCCGCGCGATCACCCAGGCGAGCGCCACTTCCGCCTGCTTGGCCGAGTGACGCGCCGACACAGCGTCGAGTGCCGTCAGGATGCGCATGCCGTGCACGTTGAGATAGCGCTTCACGCCGTCGCCACGCGCGCTTTTGCCGAGATCAGCTTCGCTGCGGTACTTGCCGCTCAAAAAACCCTTGGCGAGGCCGAAATAGCTGATGACGCCGAGATCCTCGGCCATGCACAGATCGCGGAGCGGCCCATCGAAGGAGGCGCGATCATAGAGATTGTATTCCGGCTGCAGCACCGCGTAGCGCGGCAGGCCCCGCAGGCTTGCCACGTCGAGCGCGGCGCGCAACTGGCCGGCATCGAGATTGGAGGCGCCAACGTGGCGGATCTTGCCCTTGGCGAGCAGTTTTTGGTAGGCGCCGAGCGTTTCCTCGTAGGGGGTCGTCGGATCCGGCCAGTGCGACAGATAGAGATCGACGACATCGATCTGCAGCCGCTTTAGCGACGCATCGATGGCCTTTTCGACATAGGCGGCGGAGAGGTCTTTCCTGCCCTGTCCCATATCCGACCCGACCTTGGTGATCACCACGACCTTGTCGCGGTTGCCGCGGCTCTTCATCCATTTCCCGATGATGGTTTCGGATTCGCCGCCTTTGTTGCCGGGAACCCAGCGCGAATAGGCATCCGCCGTGTCGATGGCGTTGAGACCGGCGCCGACGAAGCGGTCGAGCAGGTCGAAAGAGGTTTTCTCGTCGGCGGTCCAGCCGAAGACGTTCCCGCCCAGGACCAGCGGCGCGATGGACAGGTCGGTTTGACCGAGACGACGTTTCTGCAAGACTGATCTCCGTAGGGAATGGAAAGGAGCGGGCGAAAAGCCCGGGCTTAACTAGGTCTCACCGCGCCGAGGTCAAAGGCCCGGCTGTCTTTTCCGATGGACCAGCGCTTCACAAAGGCGCGACTCGCCGCGCTCCAAATGTCTACTGGCTTTGGCGCCGGTATTCACCAGGCGGCAGTCCGACCACGCGGTTGAAAAGCCGGCTGAATGAGGCCGTATCCCGGTATCCGACCTGGTAACATATTTCCGAAATGCCGAGTTTGGTGCTTTCAAGAAGTCTTTTCGCGGCCTCAAGGCGCCGGTCTTGAATCCATCGGCCAGGAGTGGTGTGCAATTCATCGGAAAACCGGCGCGCCAGCGTTCGCGGCGACAGGCCGAGTTGCGCTCCAAGGAAGGCAAGGTCGAGCGCTCCGAGCTGTTTTCTGGATAAGGCTTCGAGCTGGTCGCGGAACGGCTCTTGCGTGGGCAGCAGATCGGTGAGCGGGAACTCGTAGGGCGTCTGGATCTGCCGCGACGGCGGCAGCACCAGCAATTTGTGGACCAGGCGCTCCTCCCTGGCGAAACCAAGATCCCGCAGAAGCGCCTTGCCGAGCTCCAAGCCTGAAAAACCGCCGCCGCAAGTGTAGATCCGTCCGTTCCCGATCAGCACACGTGACGCGTCCCAACGCACCTTCGGAAAGCGGCGCTGAGCATCGGTCTTCAGCCACCAGGAGATCGTCGCGCGCTTTCTGTCGAGAAGACCGGCGTCTGCCAGGAAGTAACCGGCCCCGCAATGCGCGGCGATGATGGCGCCGTCGCGTTGCGCGCTTGCGATAAGCGGCGCGGCGTGGCGGCTCTCTTCCTCCAGCGCGGCAACAAGCTCCGGGATTTGCATGCCGGGCATGGCCAGCAGGACCAGCAGGTCCATGCGATGCGAGGGTTCGCGTCTGGTGTGAAAGGAAATTCCGGGCGTCGTCGCGGCGTCGGCCTGCCGCGCCACGAATTCGAAGGAAATCGCCGGCGCGCCGCGAATGGTGTTCACCAGCTCGAACATTTCGACAAGTGTCGCGGCGACGGCCGAATAGAAGGTCGACGGCAGCCAGATTACGGCGTGGACGGAACGATTGTCCAAGATGCCTCCTTTTGAACAGTTATGGCAAGATTAGCACATAGATTGTCAAATCTGCCAATTCCGATTTTTGCCAGCGAGCTTAGGTTCCGCGACACCGATGCAAACATCGGTGCCTGCGATCTGGCCGCGTCCAGATTGCATGACCAGATCGCCCGCTATTGGAGGCCGAGATGAAAGCAATCGTGTTTGACGCAATCGGCTCGCCGCGGGACGTGCTCTATCTGCACGACGTACCCATGCCGCGAATTGGCGACGGCGAGGTTCTGGTCAGGATGGTTTCCGCCTCGGTCAACCCTGGCGACTTCCTGTTCATCCAGAACCTCTATCCCGAACCGAAGAAGCCGCATTTTCCCCACCAGATCGCCGGAAATCATGGCGCCGGCATTATCGATGCCGTGGGCGCGAACGTCGCTTTGAAACCGGGCACGCTTGTCGCGTTCAGCCACTACAATAGCTGGGCCGAATATGCGGCCGTTCCGGCCGAATGGCTGATCCCGCTACCGGCGGACTATCCGCTCGAACGCGCCGGACAGATGGTGAACCCCATCACCGCCTGGGACCTGCTGGCGGATTCCCGTGTGCAGCCTGGACAGTGGCTGGCCGTCACGGCCGGCTATTCATCGGTTTCGACGATGGTGATGCAGTTCGCCAAACGGCGCGGCATCAACGTGATCGCGCTCATGCGACGCTCTCACGACAGGCTGGACCTGAAGCGGCTTGGTGCCACCGCCACCCTCGATCTGTCGGATTTGAAGGTCGGCATCAGGGAAGCGGTCATGGACATGACCGGCGGCGCCGGGTTGAACGGGATCATCGACAATGTCGGCGGACCCGCCAGTGGCGAATTGATCCGTACCCTCGCGATGGGCGGGCAGATGGTCATCAATGGCGGCATGAGCAGCGAGCGTTTCGAACTGCACAATTTCGACGTGCTGCTGAGCGGCGTCGAGATCAGGGCAAATATCTACCGCTACTTCTTTTCGCCGCCTGTCGAAGCCGACCGTCCGGTGTTGCGCGAGATTGTTGACATCTTCGGCCAACCCGATTTCCATATCTCTGTCGGCGGCATCCATCCGCTGGCGCAGTTCGAGCTCGCCGTGGCAAACAGCCTGGATCGCGCCGATCTCGGAAAGCAGATTTTCAGGATGCAGCCCGGACCATGATCCCGAACCGAAGGTCAGCGAAGCAAAAAGTGGAACCGGTTTTCGGAAAGATCATGGTCAAACAACGAAAGAAGATCACGACCCGATCCGTTTCGCCACTTCTTCCAGCCAGTGGTCGCGGATCCCCAGCGCTTCGAGGTGCTCCAGCGTGCTGAGCACGTAGTCCTCGTTCTTTCCCGACTGGCCGACGGCGCCGCGAACGACGGTCGCCGCATCGGCCGCATCGAGCGCACCGGCATATTGCTCGTGGGTACGGTCGACGACATAGGCGACAGCCGAGACCGTCTCGCCCCCGTCCGTCTCGCCGCCACCCTTATCGCCGCCACCCTTATCGCCATTGTCGAGGCGAATGCTAAGCATGCGCTCGAGATAGACATTGGTGACCAGCTCGCGCTCACGCAGATAGGTGATGACCTCGTTGCGCAGATCGCCGGGGACGCGGAAGGCCAGCCCGATGCAGGAGCCGCCACGGTCGAGGCCGAGCACCAGGCCGGGCCGTTCGCGCGTGCCGCGATGCACGAAGGAGTAGACGCACAGCGAGCGGCGGTAGCCATGGAGGCGGGCGCGCCGCGTCTCGATATGCGCAAATCCCGGCCGCCAGATCAGCGAACCGTAGCCAAAAACCCAAAAATCGCCCATATCACCAAGCCTGTTGCAGCACCGCACTGGAATCGGTGTTTTTCGATCCTCCTCCGTCTATCTGATGTTGCCGGAAACGACAGTCCCCTCTGCAACACGCGCCAACGAAGAGCCGCAGCATGACGTCAAATGACGAACGCCCGCCGAATTTTCTCCGCCGGCTGCTCTGGCTCGGCGCTTTCATCGTCGTGCTGTTCGGCCTCTACAGCGCCGGCTGGTTCTACCTGGCAGGCAAGGTCAAGAGCGAAGCCGGCAAAGCGGTGACCGAGCTCAACGGCAATGGCATCGAGGCGGACTGCGCCAATCTGACGGTCAGCGGCTATCCCTCGAGCTTCGCAGTTTCCTGCGACAGTCTGGCTTACCAGGACGACACAAGGAACGTCGCCGCCTCGCTCGGCAGCCTCCACGCGGCTACGCATATCACCCAGATCCTGTCGCCTGGCGTCGACCTGCGGGGACCGCTCAGGACCTCCGTGCCGGGGATGGCGCCGCTATGGATCGACTGGGATACTCTGCGAGCGAACGTGAAACTGTCCTGGCCGCTGCCCCGGCGCGTTTCACTGGAGGCGGAGAGCCTGTCTGCCCAGACCGATCCGGCGGATGGCACAGACCCGGTCGAGCTGTTCAGCGCCGGGACAGCGGCCGGACAATTGCGTCCGAACGGACAGGACATCGACTATGCCGGGAGTTTTACCGATCTCGAAATCGACCCCGATGCCATCGATGGTCGCGTGCTGCCGCCGCTCGACGGCAGTGGCGACGTGACGCTGAAGAACGGCGCGGCGCTGATCAAGACACAAACAAAGAGCCTGCGCGGCCAGGCAGTCGATATCGGCAAGCTCGATCTGTCGTCGGGGACCGCGCGCGTCACCGTTTCAGGACCGGTTTCGATCGATGCCGACGGGCTGATCGACGCCGATCTGATGATCAAACTCAGCGACCCGAAGGCCGTGGCGGCAATCCTCGGCAAGGCCATTCCCGAGCAGAAGAGCCAGATCAAAACAGGCTTTGCCGGGCTGGCGCTGCTAGGCAACGAACCGTCGATGCCGCTCAAGGTCGTCAAGGGCAAGGCCTCGCTCGGTTTTATCCCGCTGGGCAGGATCAAGCCGGTCGATTAGACCAAGATTGCGAACCTCCAGTTCGGAAAAGATCATGGTCAAACAGGAAGATAGATGGACCGCCCAGTGAAGCTCCTGAGTGTTGGCGCGCTGACGCTCGACACGATCCTACGCGTCGACACGCTTCCGACACGTCAGGGCAAGTTCATCGCGGCCGACGGCGTCCAGATCGCCTCGGGCATGGCTTCGAGCGCGGCCTGCGCCGCACGCCGCCTCGGCGCGGACGTATCGCTGTGGGCAAGCGCGGGAGACGACCCCGTCGGCGATCAGCTGGTCGCCGGGATCGAGGCCGAAGGCGTCGATTGCAGCTTTGTCCGGCGCGTCACCGGCGCGCGTTCGGCACTGTCGGCCATCTTGGTCGATACGCATGGCGAGCGCATCATCGTTCCTTTTTATGACAAGCTCGCCCAGGCCGCCCCCGAGGCGCTCCCCTCTCAAGACCTCACCGCATTCGACGCCGTCCTGGTCGACGTACGCTGGCCGGGCGCAGCAGCTCTGGCCATGACGGCGGCGCGCGCAATCGGCCGTCCAGCCATACTGGACGCCGACACCGCGCCACGGGACGTGCTGGAACGTCTGTTTCCGCTCGCCTCGCACATCGTCGCGTCGGAACCAGCGGCATTCATCCTCTGCCGCGAGGAGCAAGGCCCGCAAGAGGCCTGTGAAGCGTTGGCCGGACGCACCGACGCATTCGTAGCGGTGACGGGCGGCTCGGCAGGAAGCTGGTGGTTCGACCGCTCGGTCGCGTCCGTGCGCCATGTCGCGGCGCCAAGGATCAAGGCAGTGGACACGCTTGCCGCCGGCGACGTGTTTCACGGCGCCTTTGCCGTTGGTTTGGCGGAAGCCATGCCGATCGAACAGGCCCTGCGCTTTGCCAGCGCCGCCGCCGCGCTCAAATGCCTGCGTTTCGGCGGCAGGCTGGGCGCGCCGGACAGGGCCGAGACGCTGGCGATGATGGCCGCCCACTGGCCGGCCTGAGACAGCGGCGGGCTTTCAAATCGAATCGTACCGCCGCTCTGCCTTTTGTTTGAGCATCGGATTTCCCAAAATCGGTACCCACATTTGGGTCCGATGCTCTATCCCTTGGATGGGTGCTCGACCGCCTGCCGGCCAAAGTCCGGTACGTCGATGTCCTGGCCGGCCTCGATGATCGAGCGGCGGACGGCGCGGGTGCGGGTGAACAGGTCGAACAGCTTTTCGCCGTCGCCCCAGCGGATCGCCCGCTGCAGCGAGGCCAGATCTTCCGAGAACCGCGCCAGCATTTCGAGAATGGCATCCTTGTTGTGCAGGCAGACATCCCGCCACATGGTCGGGTCGGAAGCGGCAAGGCGCGTGAAGTCACGAAAGCCGGAGGCCGAATATTTGATGACCTCGGACTTGGTGACCGACTGCAGATCGTCGGCGGTGCCGACGATGTTGTAGGCAATGATGTGCGGCAGATGCGAGACGATGGCCAGTGTCATGTCGTGATGCTGGGAATCCATCGTATCGATGTTGGAGCCGCAGCGGCGCCAGAATTCCGAGAGTCTTTCCAGCGCCTCGGGATCGGTGCCGGGCAACGGCGTGAAAATGCACCAGCGATTCTCGAACAGTTCGGCAAAGCCTGCATCCGGACCCGATTTTTCGGTGCCCGCCAACGGATGGCCGGGAATGAAATGCACACCATCAGGCACATGCGGCTGCATCTGCGCGATGACCGACGCCTTGGTCGAGCCGACATCGGTGAGGATGGCGCCCTGCTTCAGCGCCGGTGCGATTTCCTCGGCGACCTCGCCCGAAGCGCCGACCGGCACCGAAACGATGACCAGGTCTGCATCGCGGACCGCCTCTTTGGCGTCCACAGTGTAGGAGGAGCCGAGACCGAGTTCGCTTGCCCGTGCCAGCGTC
Source organism: Mesorhizobium wenxiniae (assembly GCF_002284535.1). GTDB lineage: Bacteria > Pseudomonadota > Alphaproteobacteria > Rhizobiales > Rhizobiaceae > Mesorhizobium > Mesorhizobium wenxiniae. The sequence goes on from NZ_NPKH01000014.1 coordinate 104,004, forward strand.
GTTTCGCTGCGTGTCGAGATAGCGACGTGGCGGGCAAGACCTTCGCGGCGGATGATGCGGGCCAGCGACGAGCCGATCAGGCCGATGCCGACCAGCGCGATCTTTTCGAACATCGGTGATGTCATTGTCTCAGCTTTTCAGAAATGTCGTGAGCGCGGCGACAACGCCGCGATTGGCCTCTTCGGTGCCAATGCTCATGCGCAGTGCATTCGGGAACCCGTAGCCGGAAACGCGCCGCAATATGTAGCCGCGCGCTGAGAGGTAGTCGTCCGCAGCCGCCGCCGAATGCTTTTGGTCTTCGGGAAAGTGGATGAGCACGAAATTGCCGACGCTCGGCGTCAGCCGCAGTCCGAGCTTGGTCAACTCCTCGCTCACCCATCGCAGCCAGGTCTCGTTATGCGCCACGCTGCGCTCGACATGGGCGCGGTCGCGGATCGCGGCAATGCCGGCCTCGATCGCCGTCGCGTTGACGTTGAAGGGACCTCGCACGCGGTTAATCGCGTCGATGATATGCATCGGCGCGTACATCCAGCCGATCCGCGCGCCGCCGAGGCCGAGCTTGGAGAAGGTGCGGGTCATGACCACGTTTTCCGCGCCAGCCACCAGTTCGACGCCGGCTTCATAGTCGTTGCGGCGGACATATTCGGCATAGGCGCCATCCAGCACCAGAAGCACATTTCGAGGCAGGCCGGCATGCAAGCGGCGCACCTCCTGGAACGGCAAATAGGTGCCGGTCGGGTTGTTCGGATTGGCGAGGAAGATGATTCTGGTCCGCGGCGTTACGGCGGCGAGGATCGCATCGACGTCGGCGCGCTCATTGGTTTCCTTGACAGACACCGGGACAGCGCCAGCCGACTGGATGTAGATCTTGTAGACCATGAAGCCGTGTTCGGTGATAACGGCTTCATCGCCGGGCGCGAGATAGGTCTGCGCAAGCAGGCCCAGAATCTCGTCGGAACCATTGGAACAGACGATGTTCGCCGGGTTGAGGCCATGCACCTCGGCGATCGCCTCCCGCAGGCGCCTGGCGGTGCCGTCGGGATATATGTCGAGTTTGGCTGCGACGTCGCGCGCGGCCTCTATCGCCTTCGGAGAGGGGCCGAGCGGGTTCTCGTTCGACGACAATTTATGGATAGTGGCAACGCCGGCCGGCGCCGTGCTCCTGCCCGGCACATAGGCTTCTATGTCCATGATCCCCGCGCGGGGCGTTGGACGTGCCTGATCCGATGGCTGGTTCATATTGCAAAAATCCGTCGAGAACGTTTCCGCCTAGTGTGATGGATTTGGAGTTCCTGCCATTTTGGTGGCATCAGCGCTCAGGAACTTCAAATCCAGCACACTAGAATTCATTGGTTGCTAGTGTGGCGAATCCGAAATTCGCCCACTGCGCTGCTCCAACGCGATGCGAATTTCGGATTCGCCACACTAAAAGCCGCAGCGGAAATACAAGCCGTGGCCCGGAATGTCGAGACCGTCAATTATGGGTGAGCGACTGGCCGTTGACGCCGAGGCGCGCCGGTCCTAGAAGAAAGGCGAAATCCCGTGGTGATTTGGCCGGTCGGCTTGCAGCCACGTTAAACAACTCGCTAAAGGGCCGTTTGCATTCTGTAACCGGCTTTGCGAAGGCAATGCCGGTTTTTGTTGTCCGTTGCCGGCCGGACAACCGCATCGCCCGAAAATCGGAATCGATTTTCGGAAAGCGCGATGGGTAATATAAGAGGATGCGATGGTCGCGCTGCGCACTAAAAGAACCAACAACGAGGCCGACCAACCGTCGAGCCGGGTGTTGCGTTTCGGTGCCGACAAGCCGCTCAAGCTCGACGCCGGCACGCTGCTGTCACCGTTCCAGATCGCCTACAAGACCTACGGCACGCTCAACGACGCCCGCTCCAACGCCATCCTCGTCTGCCATGCGCTGACCGGCGACCAGCATGTCGCCAGCACCAATCCGGTGACCGGCAAGCCGGGCTGGTGGGAAGTGCTGATCGGCCCCGGCAAGATCATCGACACCAGCCGCTTCTTCGTAATCTGCTCAAACGTCATCGGCGGCTGTCTCGGCTCGACCGGCCCCGCCTCGACCAATCCAGCCACCGGCAAGCCCTACGGGCTCGACCTGCCGATCATCACCATCCGCGACATGGTGCGGGCGCAGTTGATGCTGGTCGACCATTTCGGCATCGAAAAACTGTTCTCAGTGCTCGGCGGCTCGATGGGCGGCATGCAGGTGCTGCAATGGGCGTCGAGCTATCCGGAGCGCGTTTTCTCAGCGCTGCCGATCGCCACCGGCGCGCGCCATTCCTCGCAGAACATCGCCTTCCATGAGGTCGGCCGGCAAGCGGTGATGGCCGATCCGGACTGGCATGGCGGCAAATATTTCGAGCAGGGCAAGCGCCCGGAAAAGGGACTGGCCGTGGCGCGCATGGCCGCTCACATCACCTACCTGTCTGAAGCGGCCCTGCACCGGAAGTTTGGCCGCAATTTGCAGGACCGTGAAGCGCTCACCTTCGGTTTCGACGCCGACTTCCAGATCGAGAGCTATCTGCGCCATCAGGGCATGACCTTCGTCGACCGCTTCGACGCCAACTCCTATCTCTACATGACCCGGGCGATGGACTATTTCGACCTTGCCGCCGATCATGGCGGCCGGCTGGCCGACGCATTCGCCGGCACCAAGACCCGTTTCTGCCTGGTCTCCTTCACCAGCGACTGGCTGTTCCCGACCGAGGAGAGCCGCTCGGTCGTTCATGCGCTGAACGCCGCCGGCGCCTCGGTGTCCTTCGTCGAGATCGAGACCGATCGTGGCCACGACGCCTTCCTGCTCGACGAGCCGGAGCTGTTCGCCGCCATCAACGGCTTCATCGCCTCGGCGGCTCGCGCCAGGGAGCTCAGCGCATGACCCGTGAAGATTGCAGGCTTTCGGGACCAGCATCATGCGCCAGGCATCAGCGCATGACCCCGAAAAGTTGCAGACTTTTCGGACCGGGACCATGCGCTAGGCAAAAGGCGAGATCATGAGTGTCAACCACGCCCAGCGCGTCGACCTCGAAGTCGTCGCCGATCTCATCCCACCACAGTCGCGGGTGCTGGACGTCGGCTCCGGTGATGGCCTGCTGCTCGAATTGCTGCAGGCGACGAAGCAGGTCGACGGCCGTGGGATGGAATTGTCGCAGCGCGGCGTCAACGAATGCGTGGCGCGCGGCCTGTCCGTCATCCAGGGCGACGCCGACAAGGACCTCAAATTCTATCCCGACAAGGGTTTTGATTTCGTCGTCCTGTCGCAGACCTTGCAGGCGACCCGCAACCCGAAGCTGGTGCTCGACGAATTGCTCAGGATCGGCAAGCACGCCATCGTCTCCTTCCCCAATTTCGGCCACTGGCGGGTGCGCCTTTCGCTGTTCCTCGAAGGGCGGATGCCAGTGACCAAGGACCTGCCCTATTCCTGGTACGACACGCCCAACATCCATTTCTGCACCATCCGCGACTTCGTCAATCTCTGCGAGGAGCTCGGCGCAACGGTGGAAAAGGCAACCGCGCTCGACGCCAATGGCCAGAAAATCGGCCTCTCGATGCCATGGTGGTTCTGGAATTTCTTTGGCCAGCAAGCAGTGTTCTTGTTGAGGCGATAATGGCCGTCGCTTCTTCGGCCTGCCTCAGTCCGGAGACCATCCAGGACTGATCGCCATCCATCACGTCCTAGCGATTAAGTTCCGGAAAATACGGATCGGAGAAAAACCGCCGGTCGCGCTCGCCTTGCAAACAGTCGACCGGTGCTGCCGCATCGACCCGGATCCGTCCTGGATCGGCCCCGGGACCGGCAACACCGCTGACCTCCAGGACCAGCTTGCGGCGTATGGCGGTCACGAATTCGGAAGCGGCATAGACCGGCAGCACGAAGGAGCCTGGCCCGCCCGTAACGCACTCGGCATAGTATTGGTCGAGATGGCTGAAGCTGGGCGACGGGCTGATCAGGATCGGCAGGCCGTTGATGACGATACCCTTTGCCACCGCGGCGTCGCGTGTCGTGGTGACGGGCATCCCGGTATTGTTGGGACCATCGCCTGAAATGTCGATGACGCTGCGCGTCGCCTCGAAAGCGCCTCCATCCAAAAGCTTGGCGCCGAAGCCGAGCGCACCGGAAATGGAGGTGCCGCGAAAGCTCCTGAATGGGCGCGCCTCGATCTTGTCGGCGAATGCGTCGGCGCTCTCAGCGTTATCGATGACCTGCCAGGCAATGACCGCATCGTCGCGGACGGTGCCTGCCCATTCGAAATAGGCCAGCGCGATGCGGCCGGTCACACCCGAACGCACCGCATCGATGAAGTCGGGGTGGCGCAGCGCCTCGACATAGCCGGCGCGCTGCAGGGCAAATTCCCTTTCGTCCATCGAGTGTGAAATGTCGACCGCCAGCACCAGTTCGACGTCCACTGCAATGGTATTGGCCGGCGCGGCCAGTGGTGCTGCCTGAGCGCAGGCAAGGCAGGCAAGCAGGCTAATGCATGTCGCCCAAAAGTGCGAAGCGGTTTCGGGGTAACGACATGCATAGAAACAAAGGCTTAAAACGTGTCGCATGAATCTCTTCAACGGGACGCGTTTTAAGCGCGTCAAGCATGGGTCCAACGCCGCGAACTTCCGCACGATGCCGGCAATATTTCGCCGCGATCACGGCGAAATAAAGCTTGGCTGCGTATCGCCGGCTACGTCTCTTGGTAGGCTGCGGCGACGGCCGGGGGTGGTTCGATCGCGCCGGCCCTGACACGGACTGGCTTGAGAGCCGGTCGGTCGACGTCTTTCACGATTGCCAACGAGCGCGGAAAGAATTCAATGTTCTGCTGGCTCCGGCCAATGTTGAGGATCGCGGCGTCGGCAAGACGCGCCTCCAGCATCGACAGCACCCGACTCAGCGTCGCGCCGTCGAACGTGTCCAAAGCCTCGTCGATGATCACCCATTTCGGCTGCCGCAAAACCAGCCGGGCAAAGGCAAGCAGGCGCTGCTCGTCATCGCTCAATTCGCGCTCCCAGCGCGCCGAGCGGTCGAGCGAGGACGACAGACGCCCAAGACCGACCTCAGCAAGCACCGCCGAGATCTCGGCGTCGCTGACCGCGGCATCGGCGTGGTTGAGCACCTCGCGCAGCGTGCCGAGCGGGAAATACGGCTTGCGGGGAACGAAGGCGGGCACCTCTCCGGCCGGCATGCCGATCCGCCCGCTTCCCCACGGCCACAGACCGGCAATGGCGCGAAAGAACAGCGTCTTGCCGGCGCGCGGATCTCCAGTGATCATGACTCGCTCGCCCGCGCGGATTTCGACATGGGGCTTGGCGAGCTTCGTACATCCATCCCGCGACGCAACCTCGAGGTTCTCGAATGTCAGGTTGCCATTCGGGTTTTCGCCGATCGTGATGCGTTCTTCGGTGTCGTGCAGCACGTCCGTTTCAACGAGCGCGATGCGGAAATCGGCGACGCGCATCAGCGTGGCGCGCCAATCGGCGATGCCGCCGATATTGTTGATGAACCAGCGCAACGAGGCATGCACCTGGTTGAAGGCGCCGACAGCCATCATGAGCCCGCCGAAGCTGATATCGCCGGCGAAATAGACCGGGGAGGCGACGAGGATCGGCGCGACGACAGTGATCCAGCCATAGGTATCGGTCACCCAGGAAAGATTGATCTGGGCGCTGTAGATGCGCCGCATCGCGCCCAGCACCGTGCCGAGGTCGAGCTCGAGCCGTCGTCTCGCGTCGGCTTCGCCGTGCGCAAGCGCGATGGCATCGACATTCTCGTTGACGCGGACCACCGAGGAGCGCAACTCCGCTTCACGCGTATAGCGGTCGCTGTTGAAGCGGATGAGCGGCCGTCCGACGAGCCAGCTCAGCCAGGAGGCGGTACCGGCATAGAGGATCGCGGCCCACACCATGTAGCCCGGAATGGCCAGCGAATAGCCGCCGATATGGAAGACGAAGCCAGAAGACAGCGACCATAAGACGCCGACGAACGAAACAAGCAAAATCAACGACTGCAACAGCCCTATGCCGAGGCCTGTGGAAAGATCGGAGAGATGTCCGGCATCTTGCTGCAGGCGCTGGTCAGGGTTGACGCCGATGGCGCCGGCGTTGGCGAGCCGGAAGGCGCGCGCCGGCCGCATCCATTCACCGATCAGATCGAGGGTCAACGCCTCACGCAGCTTCAGCCGGATCCTCTGGTCGAGCCAGGTCTGGCCGACATTGAGCACCACAAGTCCGCCGGCGATGGCGGCAAAGACCAGAAGCTGGTGCAGGAAGCCCTGCATGTCGCGCCGAGCCAGCGCGTCGTAGAAGGGCTCGTTCCAGCGATTGAGCAGAACCTGCCCGATCGACGTTGCCACAATGACGGCGACAATGCCGACGCACGCCCAGAGCAGGTGTTTGCGGATCGGTGATGTCCCCAGCGCCAGCTTGATCGTCGCCAATTGGTCGCGCAAGCTGCTGGCCTCGATCGACGCGGCAACCGGCTTGGCGCTGGCCTCTACATCCGGATGATCAGCCATTGGTGAAGTCCTTGAATTCGCAAGCGGTGCTGAAACCGGTGAACATGTCGACACATTCGGGTAGCAAACCCGCCCTCGACAGATAGGTGAGAATAAGCTCGATCCCGATCACGAAAATGTCATCGACGGCGCGGCAATGTCGCCTTCCCGGTCGGCGATATCCGGCCGAGCCTTGTGGCACCATGCGGCGAGAAAACCGGCACGAAGACGCGGCGAGATGCGCGCTGGACGACCGGCACGCCCTGATAGAGCCGCTTCTGCGCCTCGACCACGATGACGCCGGAAAAGATCGGCCAGAACCTGCGGCCGGCGCGCTCCAGTACATTGTGGAACTGCATCATGAAGCGTCGCCGCGATGGCGGGAAGAACAGGGCGTCGGACCAGGCGGCGGGCGTGAAGTTTGCTTCGCGCAGCAATTCGGTGAGCTGGCCGCGCGAAAAGGGCCGGCCGCTGCCGAACGGCGTATGCTCGAAACGGGCCCAGACACCGCGCCGGTTGGGGACGACGATGACGACGCGGCCGGCGGGCGACAGCACCCGCCAGATTTCGTTCAGCGACTCGCGCGGGTTCTCGGCATGTTCGAGTGAATGGACGAGCAGCATGCGGTCGATGGAGGCGTCGACCAGCGGCAATTCCTCATCGAAGACCAACGCGGTTGCGGTCGGCCCCGTGGCCGGCCAGACCACCGCGCCTTGCGTCGCCGGCATGAAGGCAAAGACACGCTCCGCGTCGGTTCCGAACCGCTCCAGCCACGGCAAGGTGTAACCGAGGCCGACCAGCCGCTCATTGGGCACAACAGCCCATATCGAGGACAACGCCATGGTGATCGAGCGTTCGGCCAATCGCCCGAGCGTGGTCGAATAGAAGGAGCGAAGGTCGACGATATCGGAATGCATGCGCGGCACGCTATCTTCGATGCTGTCCAAGTTCAACAAAGGCGGATGACATCCGCGGGCAAGCGCCCTATGTCTGCGGCGACTACTGCATCGGCCCGAAATCGATTTCGATTTCGGAAAGCACGATGCAGCAGATAAAGGTGTTAGAGCGTTCTTTGTGCGTCCAACTGGACGTACGGCGCTCTAGAGCAATTCCAGGAAAGTGTGAAATGGTTTTCCGTCCGGAATTGCGCAAAAACAACGAGATAGAGCGGTTCGGCGTTTCCGTGAAACGCCGAACCGCTCTAGTGGAGAGATGCTATGCCGGTTGAAATCGAACAGTTCATGTGCCGTAGCGACAATTTCGGCGTGCTGGTGCATGACCCCAAAAGCGGCCAGACCGCGATCATCGACGCGCCCGAGGAGGCGCCGATCCTGGCTGCGATCGAGCGTACCGGCTGGACGCCGACGATGATCCTGACCACCCATCACCATGTCGACCATGTCGAGGCCAATCTGGCGCTGAAGGAGCGCTTCAAGCTGCGCATCGTCGGACCGGAAGCGGAAAAGGCCAAGATCCCCGGAATCGACGAAACCGTCGAGCAGGGTTCGGTCATCCACCTCGGCGAGGAGAGGATCGACGTGATCGCCACGCCCGGCCACACGGCAGGCCATGTCTCCTATCATCTGCCGGGATCGAAAGTGGCGTTCACCGCCGATACGCTGTTCGCGCTCGGCTGCGGGCGGCTGTTCGAATGCAAGCCGCCGGTGATGTACGATTCGCTGAAAAAGCTCGCGGCACTTCCGGCCGAGACGGTCGTTTATTGCGGCCATGAATACACGCTTTCCAACGCCCGCTTCGCGCTGACCGTCGACCCGACCAATTCGGCGTTAAAGGAGCGCGCTGCGAAAATCGAGGCGCTGCGCGCCGACGGCAAGCCGACGCTGCCGACCACGATCGGCGAGGAACTGTCGACCAATCCGTTCCTGCGCTGGCACGATCCGGCAATCCGCAAGCATGTCGGCTTGGAGAACGCCTCCGACGCCGAAGTGTTCGCCGAAATTCGCAAGCGCAAGGACAATTTCTGAGCACCATTGATGGTCTGGAAACCGTGACGTTCTGGGGCCAATGACCAGTTCCGCCGAAATCATCGCAACGCTCGGCCTGAAACCGCATCCGGAAGGCGGCTGGTATGCCGAAACCTTCCGCGATGGCACGGAAGACGCGCGCGGCCATTCGACCGCGATCTATTTTCTTTTGGAGCAGGAACAAGTGTCGGCCTGGCACCGCGTCAAGGACGCGGCCGAGGTCTGGCACTTCTATGCCGGCGCGCCGCTGGCGCTGTCGATACATGGGGAAAACGGGCCGGTGATCGAGCAGGTGCTCGGCACGGCACTGGCGGCGGGCGAGCGGCCGCAGATCGTCGTGCCGGCAGGTTGGTGGCAGTCGGCACGCAGCCTGGGCGAGTGGACGCTGGTCGGCTGCACCGTGGCTCCGGGCTTCGATTTCGCCGCCTTCGAGCTGGCCGAACCGGGCTGGCAGCCGGGAACGACGTAGGTATGTTGAGATTCAGGTCAGGCCGGCATCACCCTGATATCGACATACATAACCCAACAGGAAACCCATCGTGATCCCCAGCTGGGCGGCGTAATACAGCATCCAGACCGCGTAGCGCATCCAGACACGGTGCGGCGAGATGGCGGTCAGCAGGAACTTTTCCGAGGCGAGCAGCCCGTCGGACGCCATGAACAGCACGGCGCCGCCAAAGACCCAGACATTGCTCAGGGTGAGTGCTGAAATTCCCATGGCAAGGATTGCCGCGATATAGACGCTGATCGGAAGGTGCAAGGCGGGGCCGACACGGCGCCAGAGCGAAAAAAGCATGGCGAGCGCGAACACGGCCATTGCCAGGGCAATCGACCCGCGCCACGGCTCGGCCGAGAGCAGCCCGATCCCACCGCCGGAACGCAGGAACAGCGCGATGTAAAGCCCATGCGCGACGAGAAAACTGGCCAGCCCGCCGAGAAAAGCCTTTTCATCGTCGCGCGACAGGAACGCGTCGCCGACGGCGCTGAGCGCCAGTGCCGCTACGAGCAGCCACGGACCGCCCTGCAGCGAGGCCAGCACGGCAAGCATTGCCACGGCCAGCGTCTTGACCGCAGAACGCGCAAGCGTCGGCGGCATGTCGATGATGAAGGCGTAGATCACCGCCGCCACCAGCGAAAACAGCAGCGTCGCATTGGCGTTGGCGTCAATGCCGCCGGGAAACGGCATCACGCCCCAGCCTCGCCAGTTGCCTGCTTGCGCAAGAACAGCGATTTCGCCGCAAGTGCTGCCCCGCCGGTGATCAGCACGCAGGCGGCGAGAATGCGCAGGGACGGCTCGGCGAAACCGGCTGATATCAGCACCAGCGTCGACAGCAGCGGCGCGGCATAGCTCGCCGCGCCCAGCACCTGGATGTTGCCGCGCTTGACGCCTATGTCCCAGGCGTAGAAGGCCGCGCCCACCGGCATCAGGCCGAGGCCGAGCACGGCCAGCCACTGCCCGGCGCCGACAGGCAGCACCGTCTCTTCCAGCATCAGATGGCAGACAAGGGAAAGCGCTGCCGTGGCCGCACAGAACCAGGTGACGACGCTGGTCGGCACCGACGGGAAGCGCCGCGACAGCAGCGAATAGGCCGACCACAGCACGGCGCAGACGCCAGCCATCGCATAGCCAAATGCATAGCGCGCGTCGAAGGCAAGCCCGCCGCCCTTGGTGACGATCAGGAAAGTGCCGGCAAGCCCGAGCAGCGCGCCGACGACATGGTTCCAGGCCAGCCGCTCGCCCGGCATCAGCGCCGATCCGAGCACGATCAGCAGCGGCCACAGATAGGCGATGAGACTCGCCTCCACCGCCGGCGCGTTGCGCAGCGCAGTGAAGTAGAAGAAGTGATAGCCGAACAGGCCGGCAATGCCGATCACCCACACTTGCGGCGGTATCTTCTGCCGGTTGGCGGCGGGCGGCATGAACAGCCGCGCGACGAGCCCGACGCCGGTGCCGATCGTGAAGGTGATCGCCGAAAGCAGGAATGGCGGCACCGCACCGGAAGCGTCCGTAAGCAGCGCCAGCAGCGCCCACATGGCGATCGCCGAGAAGCCGATCAGTGTTGCGCGCCCCATGTCCGTCGGCCTCATGCCTGTTTCTGGCGGCGCGCAATCGCGCCTATTCTGTTGCTTCGAACCGCTCCGCGCTGACGGTGAGAGTGCCGATTTTCGTGCTGACGGTGGCGTGGATCGGCGCATATACGCCAGTTTGACCGACCGGCGCAAATGTCACCATGATGCGGCTGCGATCCTTCAGGTACTTCAAAGCTTTGCGGTTCTTGCGGTACCCCGCCACCGGCTCAAAGCCCAGCCTGCAGGTGACGGTCTCGCCCTTGTAGCCGCGCACCGAGATCGAACCTTTCGAATAGTATGTCAGCGTCAGATTGGCGCGCATCTCGCCATCATAGAGTTTCACCGTGCGCCCGCAGACCTTGTCGAGGCTATCGGCATGGATGACGGTGGCGGCCATCGGATCGAGCACCGACGCGAGATGGCTGGCGCCCAGCGGTATCCAATTTTTGGGATTGCGCTTCTTCGGCGCAGGCACGACCTTCGTCGCGATAACAGTGCCATTGGCGAACTGGATATCGATCATCGACGCCTTCTCGCCCGACTTGTAGTCGGCGCGGAACGCTTGCGGCTGCAATTGCTTGCCCGAAATCTTGCCTTTTGACGAGACCGTGCCGCGTGTGTCGTCGAAGATTGTGGCGAGGCCGGCGCTGGAGACGCTGCCGTCGATCGAATAGGTATCGCCTTCGTAACTGCTGGAAAAGGTTGCTTTCGCCACCGAGAGGCCGAGGATCGATACCGTATACTCGCCCTTGAAGGATTGTGGCGTGGCGGCAAACGCTGCCGTTGGCAGTGCAACGGCAAGCGAGGCAAAAAGAGCAAGAGACGAACGAAGCATGGCGGGGATCGATCCTCGATTTTTCAGCGGAAGCGGACAACTCCGGCCTGGCATCTCGTTGTGCGACCGCTTATAGGCTGAATTCCGGCCTTTATGTGAAAGGCGTCGTCACACCCGTGCGCAAGCCGGAGCTTGACGCATCGGCGAAATGCAACTATGGAACGCCAACTTTTTCCATAAGGCCGCCTGACCGAAACCGCGCGCCAACCGGCGCGGGTCGAATGTTTGGCCAGACCGAGAACTGAAGGTTTAGAACCATGTCCCGCACCTGCGAACTCACTGCCAAGGCAGTCATGTCCGGCAACAATGTGAGCCACGCCAACAACAAGACCAAGCGTCGCTTCCTGCCCAATCTCGTCAATGTGACGCTGATCTCGGAAGCGCTGAACCAGAATGTGCGCCTGCGCATTTCGGCCAACGCGCTGCGTTCGGTCGAGCATCGCGGCGGCCTTGATGCTTTCCTGGCCAAGGCCGACGCCAAGGAGCTGTCGCAGCGCGCGCGCCTGCTGAAGAAGCAGATCGCCAAGAAACTTGCCGAACAGCCGGCCGCTTAATTTTTTCAGGCAACCGCCTTCCAAGGAGTGTCGTCCGAGCTCGGCATGACACCCCGCTGGTTCCATTACCCAGGATAAAAAAATGAGTTTTTTCTCCCGATACCTGCCCTTTGTTGCGGCCATGGCGCTTGTCGTGGTGGCGTCGAACATCCTTGTGCAGTTCCCGCTGCAAGGTGCGATCGGCGGCTTGTCGCTGGCCGACATTCTGACCTGGGGCGCCTTCACCTATCCCTTCTCCTTCCTGGTCACCGACCTTGCCAACCGCCGCTACGGCCCGGCCGTGGCGCGCCGGATCGTGTTTGTCGGCTTCACGGCGGCGGTGATCTGCTCGGTCGTGATCCCGCCCTTGCTGTTCCGCTACGGTCTGATCGAGTTCGAAACGGCCGCCGACCGGCTGGTGCGCATTGCGGCGGCTTCCGGCACCGCGTTCCTGATCGCGCAACTGCTCGACGTGACCGTGTTCAATCGGCTGCGCCGGCAGAGCTGGTGGCGGGCGCCGATCGTCGGCACGCTGGTCGGCTCGGTGTTCGACACCGCCGTGTTCTTCACCGTCGCCTTTTCAGCGGCCTTCGCCTTTGCCGGCCCGAACGATGGCTTCGCGCTTGAAACCGCGCCGCTGATGGGCGTGCTGCCGGTCGAGACCATGCGCTGGGTGTCATGGGCGCTCGGCGACCTCGGCGTGAAGCTGATCATCGCCGTGGTGGCGCTGATCCCCTACCGGCTGCTTGCCGCCCGCTGGAGCCAGCCGGCACTGGCGGCATAGACCATGATCCCTGAGAGTGGGTGCCGGTTTTCGGAAAAGATCATGCTCACAGGGTCTCGAGCATGATCCCATGGGTCCAGCTCGATAGCGCGAATACGCCTGACGGCGACCACGAGCTTCGCCTGAAACAACGCGGCGCCGAATTCTCGATCATGCTCGGCTCGAACGAGTTGATGAACAGCCGCCTCAGCGGCTCCGAGGAAGCGCTGGCCAGGCTGTCCTGCCAAAGGATTGCCGGCCGGCGGCAGCCGAAAATCCTGATCGGCGGGCTGGGCATGGGCTTCACGCTGCGCGCCGCCCTTGCCGAGCTTGGCGCCGATGCCGGCATTGTTGTCGCCGAGTTGGTACCCGCCGTCGTGGCGTGGGCGCGCGGCCCGATGGCCTCGGTGTTCGGTGGCTGTCTCGACGATCCGCGCGTGACCGTTCGCGAGGCGGATGTCGGACGGCTCATCAAGTTGGACGTGGCAACCTATGACGCCATCCTGCTCGACGTCGACAATGGGCCGGAAGGGATTGTCCACGGGGCCAATGACGCTCTTTACAGTATAGCCGGGTTGAACAGAGCGAGAGCAGCGCTCAAGCCCGGCGGCGTGCTGGCGGTCTGGTCGCAGGGGCCCGACAGCGGCTTTACCCGCAGACTCGAGCAGACGGGCTTCTCGGTCGAGGAAGTTAGGGTCCGCGCCAATGGCAAGCGCGGCGCCCGCCACGTCATCTGGATCGCGACCAACGAGCAATAGGCCGAATTCTCTTTGCGAAGCTGCGAACATCGAAGAGCTCGAGACGGCAGCCTCGCCATCAGCCAATCGCCGGCCGCACGTTCTCAATCCTCGTGCAGCACAAATTCCAGATAGAGATTACGCTGTAGCATCGAGTGGTTGTCGTCCGAGATCAGCGACACCATCAGTGCGCCGTCGTCGCGGGTCCAGACGTCGAGCCCTTCCATATTGTCGATCTGGTAGGCCATGTCGGCTTCCATCAGCACCGGCCCGTCGGCAACGGCGCCCTTCTCGACGCTTTCGCCATAGATGCGCCTCAGCCGCATCTTGACCCCGCCAGCCATCGAAAAGCTGCGCTCCAAAAGCAAGAGGTCGCCGTCCGGCAGGAATGCGCCGTCGGTAATGTCGAAATTGCCGTTGCGCTTGACGGTGAAGACACCCTTGTGCGGCCCTCCGATAACAGCCGCATAGATGTTGCCGGCCGTGTCGAGGCTCTTCTCCGACACCACGACCAGCCCGCCTTGGTGCTGGCCGTTAGGATGGGCGTGGGTGACGGCCTCAAAGCCGCGATTCAGGCGGAGTTCCCAGGCTGGAATCAGGGAATCCAATTGCTTGAACGGCGGCTCCATATCGTGCGGGTCGATCTTGAACTGGGAAACACGGTGGTTGCGCTCGAAGCCGACCGTGGCAATGCCACCCTTGACCGCAAGGCCTTCGGCGTCGACCTTCCATTTCTTTTCGATCAGGCCCGCCTCGTCGACCATCTGCTGCATGCGGAAATTCCGCATGCCCGATGGGCGCTTGTCCGCATCATGGGTAACCGTGCCGAAGAACCAGAAACCGGTGTCGGCGACGCCGATGAAATCACTGCCGGGCTTGAGGAAGCGAAACGCCGACAAAGCGCCGAAATCGCGTGACGGCGAGGTCATTTCCAGCCCGCCGACGAATTCGAGCGGGCCGAACCGCTTTTCGTCACGGCCGATATGAAACCGGTCTATCAGCCGTGCCGAGATTTCGATCGGCTCGACCGAAACGCTGCCCGCGGCGATGCAAGGCGACAGGGCGATGCCGGCAACGAACAGCGCTGTGACGGCGAAAAGCGTCTGCCGAAAGCCGCCCCGCGAAAAAATCATCCGGCGCGCCGCATGCCGCCGTGTCGCGTGTCCCGCGTACTTTCCTCGCCAAACAGTGAGGCCAGTTGCTCGGTCATGGCGCCGGCCAGTTCCTCGGCATCGACGATGGTGACGGCGCGGCGATAGTAGCGGGTAACATCGTGGCCGATGCCGATGGCCAAAAGCTCGACCGGCGAGCGCGTCTCGATCAGTTCGATCACCGCGCGCAGATGCCGTTCGAGATAGTTGCCCGGATTAACCGACAGCGTCGAATCGTCGACCGGCGCGCCGTCCGAGATCATCATCAGGATCTTGCGTTGCTCCGGCCGGGCGATCAGGCGGTTGTGCGCCCACAGCAGCGCCTCGCCGTCGATATTTTCCTTGAGCAGGCCCTCGCGCATCATCAGCCCGAGATTGCGGCGCGCCCGTCGCCACGGATGGTCGGCGGATTTGTAGATGATGTGGCGCAGGTCGTTGAGCCGGCCGGGATTCGGCGGCTTGCCTTCCTTCAGCCATTTCTCGCGTGCTTGCCCGCCCTTCCAGGCGCGGGTGGTGAAGCCGAGGATCTCGACCGAGACGCCGCAGCGTTCCAGCGTGCGCGCCAGAATGTCGGCGCAGGTGGCGGCGACCGTGATCGGCCGGCCGCGCATCGAGCCCGAATTGTCGAGCACCAGCGTCACCACCGTGTCGCGGAATTTGGTGTCACGTTCCTGCTTGAAGGACAGCGGCTGCATCGGATCGATGACGACGCGCACCAGCCGCGCCGGATCGAGATAACCCTCTTCGAGATCGAAATCCCAGGACCGGTTCTGCTGCGCCATCAGGCGGCGCTGCAGCCGGTTTGCCAGCCGGCCGACGACGCCGGAAAGGTTGGCAAGTTGCTTGTCGAGAAAGGCCCGCAGCCGATCCAGCTCTTCCTCTTCGCACAGGTCCTCCGCACCCACCGTCTCGTCGAAGGCGGTGGTGAAGACCTTGTAGTCGATCTCCTTCGACAGATTGGTGAAGGGATTGTCGTTGCGGCGCGCCTCGCCGGGCGTCTCGGCATCGGCGTCGTCATCGTCGGACAGGTCGTCGGCGGTGGCATCGGATGCCTCAGTCTCGGCCGATTGCTCGTCGTCGGACGACGCTTCGGTGTCGTCGGACTGCGATTGCTCGGAGCCGGAATCGTCCTCGCCGCCCTCCTCACTCTGCTCCTCGCCCTGCGGCTGGTTGTCGTCGTTGTCCTCTGAGTCTTCCGTCTCCTGGTCGTCGCCGAGTTCCTCGGCCATTTCCATGGAAGCCAGCATCTCGCGCACGACACGGGCGAAAGCCTGCTGGTCGTCGAGCTTGGCCGACAGCCCGTTGAGATCGGCGCTGGCCTTCTCCTCGACCCACGGACGCCAGAGATCGACCAGCCGCTCGCCGCTCTTTGGCACGGTGCGGCCGGTCAGCTTTTCACGCACCATCAAGGCTAGCGCTTCCTCGATCGGCGCGTCGGCCTTGTCCTTGACGTCGATAAGGTTGGCTCTGGCGTATTTGTCCTCGAGCATCGAGCCGATATTGTCGGCCACACCTTGCATGGCGCGGGAGCCGATCGCCTCGACGCGGGCCTGCTCGACCGCATCGTAGATGGCGCGGGCCTGCTTGCCTTCCGGCGCCAGCCGAGTGTGGATGCGCGTGTCGTGACAGGCGCGCTTCAACGCCATGGAATCGCCGAGCCCGCGGGTGATGGCGATATCGGCCTTCGACGCCTTTTTCGGAAGTTCAGGCAGCCGGGCGCGGCTGCCGGCCAGCGCCGGCCGATCCTTGGCGAAACCGACTTCGAGGTCCTTGTCGCCGGCAATCGCGCGCATGCAGACGGTGACGGCGCGCTTGAAGCTGTCAGCTTCAGAACCCGTCTTCGACTTGTTGCGCGTGTTGTCGCCCGGACCCGCCATCATACATCTCTATTTTGCTGCCGGCTGCTGGCCAAATTGAGCGCGAAGGTGGCCGACAACCTCTTCCACCGAGATCGTAAAGTAGCCTCCTTTCCCGCTGTCATATGCATGTCTCCACAGACTGTATCCGTTGTCAAAACCATTAGGAATCGAACCGATCCGTTCAAGTTCAATTACACTTTTTCTCAGCGCGTCGGCGGCTACAGGAAGGTGGGGGACAGTTGGTAGCTGCTTGCCGCCATTCGGAATTGGAGCGTCGGTAACTGAGACCGATACGATCGGCTGGCTTTCGCCATCGAAGTTATCGACTGCGCCAACGATTAACCGCGATGATACCGGTGTCGCGCCGCGATAAGTCCAAATTTGCCCGGCTTTGAATGGTTCATCCTGGGCCATAGCCGCCTGACAGATACCAAAGCAGAAGATTGAAAAACTCCATAGGAATATCCGGAGGATCGTTCCCATGGGATCGGTGTTACCCCAGCACCACATTGGCGGCCGATTCGGGCAGATCCTGGCCGAAAGCGCGCTGGTAGAACTCGGCAACGAGCGAGCGTTCCAGCTCGTCGCACTTGTTGAGGAAGGTCAGCCTGAACGCCATGCCGATATCGCCGAAGATCTCGGCATTCTCGGCCCAGGTGATGACCGTGCGCGGGCTCATGACAGTCGACAGGTCGCCGTTGATGAAGGCCGAACGCGTCATGTCGGCGACACGCACCATCTTGTTGACGATCTCCTTGCCCTTGCTGTCGCGATAGTGCTTGGCCTTGGCCAGCACGATGTTCACCTCATTGTCGTGCGGCAGATAGTTCAGCGTGGTGACGATCGACCAGCGATCCATCTGCGCCTGGTTGATCTGCTGGGTGCCGTGATAGAGGCCGGTGGTGTCGCCGAGACCGACGGTGTTGGCGGTGGAGAACAGCCGGAACGCCGGATGCGGGCGGATGACCCGGCTCTGGTCGAGCAGCGTCAGCCGGCCGGACGACTCCAGCACGCGCTGGATGACGAACATCACGTCCGGACGGCCGGCATCGTACTCGTCGAAGCAGAGTGCGACATTGTGCTGGTAGGCCCAGGGCAGGATGCCGTCGCGGAATTCGGTGATCTGCAGCCCTTCCTTGACGACGATGGCGTCCTTGCCGACGAGGTCGATACGGCTGACATGGCTGTCGAGATTGACGCGCACCATAGGCCAGTTGAGACGGGCGGCGACCTGCTCGATATGCGTCGACTTGCCGGTGCCGTGATAGCCCGACACCATGACGCGGCGGTTGTAGGCAAAGCCGGCGAGGATCGCCATCGTCGTGTTCTTGTCGAACAGATAGTCGGGATCGATGTCGGGCACATGCTCGCTCGTCACCGAATAGGCCGGCACCACCATCTTGGACTCGAAGCCAAATTTCTCCTTCACCGACACGGTGCTGTCGGGCAGGTTGGCGATGTCGCGATCGACCTTGTTCATCTTTATCAACGTCTCCACGGGCGAACGCCGCGTTTCGCCGGCAATCGATTTTGTTCGGGGGCGGTCTTAGAGCCTTTTCCAACCTTATGAAAGTTGGAAAACGACACGAACCGAATGGTCGCTCAGCACAATCCTGCCTGCTTGAGCACACGATAGGCCTGGAGCACATCGCGGAACCGGTCTTCCGAACCTCTGTCGCCGCCATTCGCATCCGGATGGTGGCGTTTCACCAGTTCCTTATAACGCGCCTTGATATCCTTGCCAGTCGCCTTTGTATCAAGGCCAAGCGTTTCCAGCGCCTTGGCCTCAAGCGGCTTGGCCTTGCGCTCCCGCGCTTCGCGCGGATCCTTCGGGCCTTTGAACAGGTCGAACGGATCGCGCATGCGGTTGTAGTAGCCGGCGCGGCCGGAACGCTGCTGGGCGAAATCGGGCGAGGAGCGCGTCGAGGCGCCGTTGACGCCCATCTTCCAGGTTGGCCTGTGGCCGGTCATCGCTTCCTTCTGGAAGCGGGCGATCTCGGTATCGGGGACACCGGAGAAATAATTGAAGCCCTTATTGTACTCGCGCACATGATCGAAGCAGAACTGGAAATATTCGCCCTCCTTCATGCGCCCGACCGGCGCGCGATGGGTGCCGGCCTCCTTGCAACCGTCCCATTGGCAGATCGGCGAGCGCGACTTCAGCTCCGCATCCTTCTCCGGGCGGATGCGAATTTTTTCGAAATATTTGGGGTACGGTTTCATCTCACCCATTTATGGGCTGTTCGCTGGTGCGAAACAAGAATTGACATTTTTGCAATGATCGCCCTAACCGCTGAATCGGGGCATAAAGCGGGCGATCGGCGAATTTTGTCGCGGCGACGGTACCGCGCTTCCTTCCGGACGCGCAAAGGGCGCCGATTTTCGAGGGTCATGCGCCCGTATATGTGGTGAAGGGAAGTACGAATGTCCATACAGTCAACGATGGAAGGCAAGTTGAAGAAGGCGTTCTCGCCGGAGCGGCTGGTGATCATCAACGAAAGCCATCTGCATGCCGGCCATCACCATCAGGATTCCGACCATCACGGCACTTATGACGGCACCGGCGAGACGCATTTCCGCGTCCGCATCGTCTCCTCAGCCTTTGCCGGCATGAGCCGAATCGAGCGCCATCGCGCGGTCAACGCATTGCTGGCCGACGAGCTGAATGCTGGTGTCCACGCGCTGGCGATCGAGCCGGCCGCGCCGGACGAAAAGACCAGGTGGTAGGCTTCAGCCGAGCGCCGCCTTCAGGAAAGTCATCACTGCACGGGTCAAGGTGTCTCCTTCGCCGAAGTCGCGGTTGATCGACATGTGCGAATAAGCGCTGCCGTCGAACAGTGTCACCTCCGTTCCGGTCGCCCGCAGGCGCTCGGCGAAGGCCCGTGAGGCCGCCGCACGACCCGATGCGCGCGAATAGGCGATAAAGGTCGGCGGATGTTTGCGGCTCCCGACATGGGTCGCAGGCGACAGCACGCGCCACTGCGACGGGTCGGGAAAGGCCCGGGCATAGGCCGGTGTCATGCCGCCGCTCCTCGCAAGCGCCTCCAGATCATAGGCCCTGGTATCGTTCAGAACCAGCGCCGCGACGCCGGGCAGACCGCCGCGCAGCCCGGTCAGTGCGGCGAGATGGCTGCCGGCCGAATGGCCCATCACCGCTATCCGGTTCGGATCGCCGCCGTATCTGGCGATGTTGGCGCGCACGTAACGATATGCCTGCTCGACATCGTTGGCCTGGGTGGCGACATCAGCCTTAGGCAGCATCCGGTAGTCGATCGAGACGAAGCAGAAGCCATTGTCGAGCAGGAAGCGCGGCTTGACGTCGACGTTGGTGCGATTGCCGGCTCGCCAGGCACCGCCATGGATGAAAAGGACCACAGGCAGGGAGCTAGCGCCAGCGCGCGCGTAGATGTCGAGCCTGGCCGGTCCGTAGTCGAAAGTTTGCGGAGATGGCAAAAGCCGGCGCGGCGCCGCCGAAGCGCTGGCCGGCAACAAAGCCATCGACATCAAAAGCAGGATTCGCCGATCGATCACCGTCATCTCCAGACAGCCCAGCCGAAAAGTGCACGCCAGCGCTCGAGCGTGCAGTCAAGGATTGGTGAGCCGCGACAGAACCTACCAGAACTAGATGTCACCGGCCGGCCTGATCCTCAGCCTTGCAATCCGGTTCTTGTCGCGCTTCATGACGACGAAGCGCTTGCCGTGAAAGGTGAACGCCTGCTTCTCGTCCGGGATCAATTGCGTCTCGTGGATGACGAGACCGGCAATGGTGGTGGCTTCTTCGTCCGGCAGGTCCCAGGCGAGCGCCCGATTCAGGTCTCGGATCGACACAGTGCCGTCGACGACGACGGAGCCGTCGGCTTCCTGCTTGACGCCCTGCACGTCGATGTCGTGCTCGTCGGCGATCTCGCCGACGATTTCCTCGATGATGTCCTCCAGCGTCACCAGCCCCTCGACCTCGCCATACTCGTCGACGACGACTGCGAAATGCGCCTTGCGACGCAGGAAGGCGTTGAGCTGTTCCTGCAGTGTCGTGGTATCGGGCACGAACCACGGTTTTGAAGCGATCTTCATCACGTCGATCTTGGAAAAGTCGTTGCCGACATCGTTCAGCGCGCGCAGCAGGTCCTTGGCATGCAGAACGCCGACGATGTTGTCGAGCGAGCCCTTCCACAAGGGCATGCGGGTATGCGGGCTCTGCAGGATCTCGCGCACCACCGCTTCCGGCGGATTGTCGGCATTGACCGAGCGCATGTTGGTGCGGTGGACCATGACATCGGACACTTCGAGCTCGTCGAGATCGGACAGGCGGCCGATGCGGGCGCGATCCACGCGCACCACCTGGCCGTCGCGCCGAAAATCGTCGACGGCGCCTCGCGCTTCATCATGGTTCGAATGCTGCGGCTCGATGCGCTGCAGTTCATAGCCGAAGGCAGCGAGCAGGCGCGCGCGAAAGGCGAAAGCGAGCAGCCCGAGCCCGGCCAAGACACCAGCGGCAATCCAGCCGGCCTCGTTCATCCCGGGCGGCTCTTCTGCTGACCCGGGCTGCCTTTCGGCTGACCCGGGCGGTTCTCCCTCAGAAACGACAGCACTTCTGACCCCGGCACATCCTTGGCGATGAAGGCCTGGCCGATGCCGCGCGTCAGGATGAAGGTTAGCGCGCCGCGCGAAACCTTCTTGTCCTGGGTGATGAAGGCAAGCAGCGCTTCGGCATCAGGCAATTCACCCGGAATATCGGCCATGCGCCAGGGCAGGCCAACAGCGCGAAGATGCGCCTCGACGCGCGCCGCATCGTCGGGACTTGCCAGGTTGAGGCGTGACGAAAAGCGATAAGCCAGCGCCATGCCGATGGCGACTCCTTCGCCGTGGACGAGACGGGCGCTGTCATAGTGGGTGGCGGCCTCGAGCGCATGGCCGAACGTGTGGCCGAGATTGAGCAGCGCGCGGTCGCCGGTCTCGAACTCGTCGCGGGCGACGACATCGGCCTTGGCGCGGCAGGCTTCGGCGATGGCCTCGGCCCGCTCCGGGCCGCCGGCGAACACTTGGGCCCAGTTTTCCTCCAGCCAGGCGAAGAAGTCGGGGCGATCGATGAGCCCGTATTTGGCGAGTTCGGCGTAACCCGCCCGGAAATCCCGGATCGGCAGCGTATCGAGCACTTCGGTGTCGGCAAGCACCAGTTTCGGCTGATGGAAGACGCCGACGAGGTTCTTGCCGCGCGCACTGTTGATGCCGGTCTTGCCGCCGACTGAAGAGTCGACCTGCGCCAGCAGCGAAGTCGGGACCTGCACGAAATTCATGCCGCGGCGCACGATGCCGGCGGCAAATCCGGCCAGATCGCCGATGACACCGCCACCGAGCGCGATGACGACATCGCCGCGTTCCAGTCTTGCGGCGAGCACGCCGTCCACCACCTCTTCGAGATGCGCGAAACTCTTGGTCTTTTCCCCAGCCGGCAACGTGATTTCGGCGGGCTGGATGCCGCCCTTTTCAAGGCCGGCCTTCAACGTCTCGAGGTGTGCTGCGGCGACGTTGACGTCGGTGACCACTGCGGCGCGCGTGCCGGGCAGGCGGCGCGAAATTTCGCTGCCGGCGCGCAAAAGCAGGCCGGAGCCGATCAATATGTCATAGGCACGATCGCCGAGCCCGACTTCGACGGTGACGTTCGTATTGGTGCTCACGACCGCACCTCGCCTGTCGCGGCCGCAACGCCGAAATACCCGCAAAGCGCATTCACCACCTCGGCCGCGATGACCTCCTTGCGATCGTCGCGGGTCGGCACGGTGACATCGGCGGCTGCGTAGACCGGATAGCGCTCAGCCATCAACCGCTCGATCACGGCGCGGGGGTCGGCGCTTTTCAGGAGCGGCCGGTTCTGCTTCTTGGAAACGCGGTCCATCAAGAGGTCGATCTCGGCCTTCAGCCATACCGACACGCCATGGCCGGCAATGGCCTCCCGCGTCTGCGCACTCATGAAGGCGCCGCCGCCCGTCGACAGCACCTGCGGACCATGTTCCAGCACGCGCAGGATGACCCGCTGCTCCAGCGCCCGGAACTCGGTCTCGCCATAGCGTTCGAACAATTCAGGGACGCTCATGCGCGACACGCTTTCGATCTCCTGATCGCTGTCGATGAAAGGCAGTCCCAGGATGCCCGCCACCTTGCGGCCGATCGCCGTCTTGCCGGCGCCCATAAGGCCGACAAAGACGATGGAACGGTTGCCCAGCCGGCCGAGCAGCGCGGCATGGCTCTCATCGGGAGGATTTGCTGGTAGTGCGTTCATGACACCATGATGTTTCTAAGCAGGTTCCGCCAAGTGTCCTACGGTTTGGCGACAAGAACTGCGACAAGCCAAAGAATCTAAGCAGGCATTCGTGGGCCAGCCCACGAATGCCTGCTTAGGCCCTCCTTGTCGGCGTATCGACATCAAAAGCCTGATTGCGTCAAGCGTGGCGGCGCCGAGCGTCGTCCGAGCTTCGCCCTTGAATTGGCCGGATTGGCGTCTCATAAGGGCACAGGGTTTGGAAACGCAGAACAAGAAGACGGGCGAAAATTGATGCCGACACTGTTCCGCTTTGTCGTGACGCTCACGATTCTGGCCGGCATTGTCTATGGCACGATGTTCGCTCTGGCGATATTCGTCGAGCCGAGAAAGACCGAAATGAGCGTACGCATTCCTCCCGAAAAGCTGAACCCCAAGAAAAACTGACCCAAAAGAGAAAAACTGACCCAAAAGAAATGAATAGCGCGGCCCGCATCGAAGCCTTTTTGGAAATGATGAGTGCCGAGCGCGGCGCTGCCGAAAACACGCTTTCCAGCTATCGCCGCGACCTAGAAGACGCTTCGGCCGAGATCGACGGCGGGCTCGCGGGTGCCGCCGCCGCCGATATCCGCGGCTATCTCGACGAGATCGCGGCGCGCGGTTTTGCTGCCACCTCGCAGGCACGCAAACTGTCGGCGATCCGCCAGTTCTTCAAGTTCCTCTATGCAGAAGGCCTGCGCGGCGACGACCCGACCGGAACCTTGGACAGTCCGAAGAAGGGCCGGCCGCTGCCGAAGACGATGAGCGAGGCCGACACCGGCCGGCTGATCGACCGTGCAGCGCAGGAGGCAGCTGACGCCTCGCTGAACGATGGCGACAACCTGGCGGCGCTGCGCCTGCATGCCCTAGTCGAGGTGCTCTACGCCACCGGCCTGCGCGTTTCCGAACTGGTCGGCCTGCCGGTCACGGTGGCGCTGCGCGACGATCGTTTCTTCATGGTGCGCGGCAAGGGTGACAAGGAACGCATGGTGCCGCTGTCGGCAAAGGCGCGCATGGCAATGCGGGCCTGGCTGGCTGCCCGGGCAACGGTGCCGGCTTTCGCAGATAGCCCGTTCCTTTTTCCAGCAGCAAGCGACAGCGGCTATCTCTCCAGGCAGGTTTTCGCCCGCGACCTGAAGGGCCTTGCCGCGCGCGCCGGCATCGCCTCTGCGAAAATATCGCCGCATGTGCTGCGCCATGCTTTCGCCAGCCATCTCCTGCAGAACGGCGCCGATCTCAGGGCCGTGCAGCAGTTGCTTGGCCATGCCGATATTTCAACGACGCAGATTTACACGCATGTTCTGGAGGAGCGGCTGGTGCGGCTGGTCAACGATCATCACCCGCTTGCCGACTAGACGTCATATCGCTATGTGAGGACGACGTTCCACCGCCCGGCGACTCTATTTCCCAGGTTCCGTCAGTCATTGCCTCCCGGCTTATCGGTCCGCTCAAGAATGTACAATTACCTCGATTTCGAAAAGCCGGTTGCCGATCTCGAAGGCAAGATTGTCGAGCTGAAGAAGCTCGCAGAGAATGGCGAGGCGGTCGATGTCGGCGATGAGATCAGCCGTCTCGAGAAACGCGTGCGTGACGCATTGCGCGACACTTATAGGGCGCTGACCCCGTGGCAGAAGGTGCAGGTGGCGCGCCATCCGGACAGACCGCATTGCGTCGACTACATAAAGGGCCTGTTCAACGATTTCACGCCGCTTGCTGGCGACCGCAATTTCGGCGAGGACCAGGCGATCGTCGGCGGCTTCGCCCGCTTCCGCGGCGAGCCGGTGGCGATCATCGGCCAGGAAAAGGGTTCCGACACGGCCAGCCGGCTGAAGCATAATTTCGGCTCGGTACGGCCGGAGGGCTATCGCAAGGCGGTGCGGCTGATGGAACTCGCCGATCGCTTCAACATCCCGTTGCTGACGCTGGTCGACACGGCCGGCGCCTATCCCGGCGTCAATGCCGAGGAGCGCGGCCAGGCCGAAGCCATCGCCCGCTCGACCTCGGCCTGTCTCGGCCTGAAGGTGCCGTCGATCTCGGTGGTCATCGGCGAAGGCGGCTCGGGCGGTGCCATCGCCATCGCCACCGCCAACCGCGTCTACATGCTCGAACATGCCATCTATTCGGTGATCTCGCCGGAGGGCGCCGCCTCGATCCTGTGGCGCGACACCACCCGCTCGAAGGATGCGGCGACCAACATGAAGATCACCGCCCAGGATCTGCTGGAGCTGAAGATCATCGACGCCATCATTCCCGAACCGCTCGGCGGCGCCCATCGTGGCCCGGAAACGGTGATTGCCGCCACCGGCGACCTCATCGCCAAGACGATGAAGGAGTTCTCCGGCGCCAACACCGATTTTCGCGAGCAGCGCCGCGAAAAATACCTGGCTATGGGGCGAAACCTTTAGCGCAAGATGGGTGTCCGCGCCGTAATGTGGCGAGATTGAGCGCTTCCGCCACAAAAATGCCGCGGCATTCGGTTCAATCAAATTGCTGTAAGGGGATGCGTCCGGCGCTTGCGGTAAGGAATTTTCAAGGTTAACGGGCTTAGGGTTGGGCCTGACGGCGCTGATGCCTGCGGTCCGAAAGAAAAGACATAGCCATATCCATGTTTGCCAAGCTTGCCCGCACCGGACTTCTGATTGCCGCGATAGGCGTCGCCGGCTGCAATGATTCTTCGATGAAGGATTTTGCCCCCCACGCCAATAAGCCGCTGCCCGACAAGATCCTGGCCAGCATGAACGCCAAGGGCATGACCCGCACCTCGCCGGTGATGGCCCGCATCTTCAAGGAAGAGGGCAAGCTCGAAATCTGGAAGGCCAAGACCAACGGCCGCTACGACTTGGTCGCCAGCTACGACATCTGCAAATGGTCGGGCAAGCTGGGCCCCAAATTCACCGAAGGCGACCGCCAGGCGCCGGAAGGCTTCTATACGGTCCGTCCGGCGCAGATGAATCCGCGGTCGAGCTACCACCTTGCGTTCAACATCGGTTATCCCAACGCCTACGACCGCGCCAATGGCCGCACCGGTTCCCATCTGATGGTCCATGGCGCCTGCTCGTCGTCGGGCTGCTATTCGATGACCGACGCACAGATCGAGCAAATCTACGCCTTCGGCCGCGACGCTTTCCAGGGCGGCCAGACCGAGTTCCAGATCCAGGCCTTTCCGTTCCGCATGACCGCCGCCAACATGGCGCGCTATCGCAAAGATCCGAACTACGAATTCTGGAAGATGCTCAAGGTCGGCTACGACAATTTCGAGATCACCAAAGTGCCGCCGAAGGTCGATGTCTGCGAGAAGCGCTATGTCTTCAACCAGGTCGCGGCTGACGGCGCGACCTTCGATCCGGCCGGCGCCTGCCCCGCGACCACGCAGCCGGATTCGCTGAAGAGCGCCTTCAATGCCTATCAGAGCACCTACGAAGCGGCTTTTAACGGCGCGGTCAAGGCTAGCGTGCCGGCGCCCAAGCCGACCATCGCCGGGATCAAGGAAGCCAGCATCGTCTCCGAGTGGTCGAAGAAGCGCGCCCGTGGCGAACGCGTGCCGATCGAGCCGCCCTCGCTTAACGCCGACGGCTCGTTGACGGCGACGGCGCGCATGGGCCGCATCGATTCGCCGGCCGGCCGCAAGATGGCCGCGCTCGACGCGGAGAAGGCCGCCAAGCAGAAGGCCGAGGAGCAAAGGCTTGCCGCGATAGAAGCAGCCAAGGCCGAGAAAGAGGCAGCTAAGGCTCAGGCTCTGGCTGAAGAGGAAGCGGTCCGGGCCGCAGCCGAAGCGCCTGTCGCCACTGCAAACGTCGTGCCCTCCGAGGCCGCCGCGGCAATCGAAACGCACGCGGCGAGTGCCGACGAAAGCACGACGACAAGGCTGAAGAAGAAGCTGCTCGGCATGTTCGGCGGCTGAGGTTCATGCTTGAACAAGAAGATGGGGGCCAAGAAGACAGGCCCTCAACCAGCCACGCCGCCGTCTACGATCTCAAAGGCCTGAACTGCCCGTTGCCGGTGCTCAAGGCAAAAAAGCGGTTGGCAACAATGCAGCCGGGCAGCCGCCTGTGGCTTGAAACCACTGATCCCCTCGCCGTCATCGACATTCCCGCCTTCTGCACCGAGAGCGGCCATCGATTGATCGAAACGGCAGCGATATCAGGCGGCCATCGCTTCCTCGTCGAGCGCGGCGGTGGCTGAGTCTCAACTTAGCTCGTTCTGGAGAAAGCGGCTGAGCCGACAATCTCCCTTGAGGGGGAGATGCCAAGTTTTGGCAAAGAGGGCAGGCCAGAGAGGTTGCCGCGCGTGAAGCGCCAACCTTTTCTTTCGTCCTGCGGGGCGTCGCACCAGCCGAGGCGACCCCCTCTGTCGCCTTCGGCGACATCTCCCCTCAAGGAGGGAGATTGGTTGCTGCACGGACGCCGCCAGCTCCGGACCGTTTGCAATTCCGTTAGAGGACAGTGCGGCGTTCGGAAATTGAAGCTACCGCCCGGCGATGGCCAGCGGGTTGTTTTCCAGCGCTGCGCGGTCCGGTGTGTCGATCGACGGCCGGCTGGTGACGGCGGCAAACAGCCGGCGGACGTAGTCTTCCGGCATGTCGAGCGTGATCAGCACCAGCCTTGTGCCGCGTTGACCGTCCGGCCAGGACGGCAGCCGCGCCGGCGGATGAAGGATCTTCTGTACGCCGTGGACGACCAGCGGCCGCGACGGGTCTTCCAGCAATTCGATGACGCCCTTCATGCGCAACAGGCGCTCGCCATGCGCCGATCGCAACAGGTCAAAGAACATCTCGATCGCCGAAAACGGCACCGGCCCTTCATGAACCAACGAGTAGGAGCGCACGCGGGAATCGTGCCGATGGTCGTGATCATGGTCGCCGTGGTCATGATCGCCATGGTGATCATGGGCGGCTTCCTCGCCCAGCCAGCGCCGCACGTCGGCGGACTTGGTGGCCGGGTTGTAAAGGCCGCAATCGAACAGCGCCGCCACATCGGTCCTTCTGTCACCCGCATCGAGCAGCTCGGCACCCGGATTGATCTGCCGCAGCCGGGCGCGCAAGGCCTCGACGTCGCGCGGATCGGTGGCCAGATCGGCTTTCGTCAGCACGATGCGGTCGGCGACGGCCACCTGCTTCACCGCCTCGACATGGGCGTCGAGCGTCGCATTGCCGTTGACCGCGTCGACCAACGTGATGACGCCGTCGAGCCGGAAGGCGTGGACCAGCGCCGGATGCGCCATGATCGACTGCAGCACCGGCGCCGGATCGGCGAGGCCCGTGGTTTCGATGACGACACGGGCGAGCCGGGCGATACGGCCGGTCTGCAGCCGGTCGACGAGATCGGCCAGCGTATCGACCAGTTCGCCGCGCACCGTGCAGCAGAGACAGCCGTCGGAAAGCTGGATGATGCCGTCTGAGGCCTGTTCGACCAGGAGATGGTCGATCGCCACCTCGCCGAACTCGTTGATGATGACCGCGGTGTCGGCAAGTGCGGGATCCCTGAGCAGCCGGTTGAGCAGCGTCGTCTTGCCGGCGCCGAGAAAGCCGGTCAGCACCGAGACGGCGATGGGAAAGCCGCTGCTCATCAGGCTAGTTCAAGGCCTTGGCGGGCTGGTCGTCCTGGGCCGCGGTGGCGGAACCGATCACTGCCGGCTCGGCGCCGGGCGGCGGCGGCAGGTCGGGCCGCCAGTTCGGCAGCGGCACGTCGGCATATTCCCGGCCCGAGGCATCGAGCATCGCCTTCGGCTTCGGCCCGGTGGCGCCGCCAAGGCCGACGGCGACCAATGTCGGCACATGGTCGAGCTTTTTCCGATAGGGAGATTTTGGCGCATTCTTATCGCCGACAGTGACCGCTTCCGACTGCTCCTTAGCCGGCTTCTTCCTGCAAATCTCGTCATTCAGGTTGCTGACCGATGTGGTGTCGCCATAGGAAGGCAGCGCCGCCACCGTCAACCAGCCCGGTGTCGGCGTGGCAAAGCCGTGGTCGAGCAGCCTGGCGACGGTCTCGGCGCGGGTGACGGCCGACTTCTCGCCAAGCACCACCGCCACCAGCGTGCGCCCGTCGCGTGTTGCCGAGCCGATCATGTTGAAGCCCGAAGGACAGACGAAACCGGTCTTCATGCCGTCGGCGCCGGGATAGCGGCCGATCAGGAGATTGTAGTTCGGGATCTGCTTCTTGCCGACGGCCAGGCCCTCGATCGAGAACCATGGGGCATATTGCGGAAATTCCGTGCGGATCGCCATCACCAGCAAGCCGAGGTCGCGCGCCGTCGTATACTGGTCCGGCGAAAACAGCCCGTTCGGGTTGACGAAATGCGTTCCGGTCATGCCGAGCCGGCGCGCCTCGGTGTTCATGCGTTCGGCGAAAGCGGCCTGCGAACCGCCGATGTTCTCGCCGACGGCCATGGCGACGTCGTTGGCCGATTTGACCAGCATCATCTTCAGCGCGTTGTCGAGCCGCATGACCGAACCCGGCTTGAAGCCCATCTTGCTCGGCGGCTCGCCGGCGGAACGTTTCGAGACCTTGATCGGCGAATCGAGCTGGACCTCGCCGGCCGCAATCGCGCGGAACGTCACATAGGCGGTCATCAGCTTGGTCAGCGAGGCAGGATACCAGCGCTTGAAAGCCTCCTGGTGCTGGAGGATCTTGCCATTCCCCAGATCGAACACGATCGTCGGATTGGCGAGAGCCGGTCCGGCCAGCACCGCAAGCGCCACGGCGCCCGCCAGCAATAGTTTGAGGAAATGCCTGTACCGCATGATGGAATCCGAAATCGCCTCTTGCCGCAGTCGCCTCTGGCTCCGTAAGATTTGTTACGCGATCGCCAGCATGGTGATCCGGCCCCTATCCGGATCGCAATCTTGCGGTGCTATTTAGCCTATGTGACGTCAAGATGGCAAAGTGCCTGAATGACAATTGTAAAACAGCAGGCACAATTTGCAAAGCAGCAGGCAGAGCCCGTCTGCTCCAACAGCGAGATGCAACCATCATGCCGATCCTGAACCGCGCCGCCGAAATGCAAGACGAGGTCGCCGGCTGGCGCCGCCATCTGCACCAGACGCCAGAGCTGAATTTCGACGTCTTCAAGACCGCCGCCTTCGTCACCGAAAAGCTGAAGGCCTTCGGTTGCGACGACGTGGTGACCGGGCTCGGCAAGACCGGCGTCGTCGGCATCATCCGCGGCCGCCTGGGCGAAGGCACGACCATCGGCCTGCGCGCCGACATGGACGCGCTGCCGCTCAACGAGATCTCCGGAAAATCCTACACCTCGACCATTCCGGGCAAGATGCACGCCTGCGGCCACGACGGCCACACCGCAATGCTGCTCGGTGCTGCCAAATATCTTGCCGAGACGCGCAATTTCGCCGGCTCCCTCGCGGTGATCTTCCAGCCGGCCGAAGAAGGCGGCGGTGGCGGCAACGAGATGGTCAAGGAGGGCATGATGGAGCGCTTCGGCATCTCCAAGGTGTTCGGCATGCACAACATGCCGGGCCTGCCGGTCGGCCAGTTCGCCATCAAGCCGGGCCCGATCATGGCGGCGACCGCCGAATTCACCATTACCGTCAAGGGCCGAGGCGGGCATGCGGCGATGCCGCACGGCACGATCGACCCGATCGTCATCACCAGCCAGCTCGTCGGCGCTCTGCAGACGATCGCCTCGCGCAGCACCGATCCGGTCGAGGCTGTCGTGGTGTCGGTGACGAAATTCCACGCCGGCGACGCCTACAACGTCATTCCCGAGAGCGCCGAGATCGCCGGCACCGTGCGCACGCTGAAGAAGGAGGTCGCCAGGAAGGCTGAGGAGCGCGTGCGCGCCATCTGCGAGGGCGTGGGCGCGGCCTTCGGCGCAACGATCGAGGTGGATTACAATGCCAATTATCCCGTCACCTTCAACCATCCGGAAGAGACGGCCTTTGCCAGCGACGTCGCGGCTGATGTCGCCGGCGAGGCGCATGTGCATCGCGCCATCCAGCCGGTGATGGGCGGCGAGGATTTCTCCTACATGCTGGAAGCGCGGCCGGGCGCCTTCATCTTCATCGGCAATGGCGACACGGCCGGTCTCCACAATCCTGCCTACGACTTCAACGACGAAGTCATCCCGCATGGCATGAGCTATTGGGTGAAGCTCGCGGAGACGGCGCTGGCCGCCTAATGCATCGCCCCCAAAGCCTACCCTCGGGCTTGCCCCCCAAGGGTAGGCAGCCAACGCGACGAGATACCGACGCATCTATCATGGGCGGTCATGTAGGGTGGAGGGGAGCCGCAATCGCTGGGACTCTTTTCGGAATCAGTGGATGGCGCCTGGACCGCTACGGTCCGCTCTTCGGGTCCTCGACCTCCAGCGCCTCCATGACGGGCGCCAGATCACTCTCTTCGACCGGATCGGCCTGCTGCTGTTCGCCGGTCCGGGCCTTGTCCAGAGCTTTCTCAATCGCCTCTTCAATGTCGCCGATCTCGTCTTCGCGCACCTCGTGACCATAGCCGGCGGCGTTGGCATCTTGTTCGAACTGCTGAGCCAGGACCGCCACGCTCACCTCGCTTTCAGCGGGGAGGTTACCGACGTTCTCCTGGAGCCAGGTTTCAAAGAACTCTCTCGTAGCACTCATGCGGCATCTCCCTCGGCACACTAAAGCGCGGCGGTGGTCCGAAGTTCCGCCATCCCCAGCTCATCTTTGCGATCCACCTCGCAACCGGCCGATTGCATCGAGCCTGCCTCTTGGCGAAACGGTCCGAAGCGGTTATGTGTCGGGCCGCGTGGTCCCGTAGCTCAGTAGGATAGAGCGGCAGATTCCTAATCTGTAGGTCACAGGTTCGATTCCTGTCGGGATCACCAACAAAACCAAAAGCTTGGTGATCATTTGGGCGGCGGCCATGTCGCGCCATCTTGCAATTGGCTACCGTTGATTTCCAAAGGTTTCCTGCGACTATCGGCGGATCCACGCGACATGGACGCGACATGGGGGAGGCTATGGGACTGGTTTGAGGCAGCGGGATGTTACAGCTGACGCCGGCGAGGCATCAGCGGGCCGGTTGACCTCCGCCTATCGCGCCTTGCCCGAATGACGTCGAGCAAGGCGCTGGCGCGGTACCTCGTGCCATGACGCAAGGCGGAGGTGAAGGTGGCAGCGGAGGCCGGCGATAAGCCTCATCACGCTACGCCCTCGATCAGTGCCTTGATGGCGCGCTTGGTCGGGACCTCGCATCCATTAAAACTGGCAGCAATGTCGATCGAAGAGGGGTATCTCCAGCGAAGTTTCTGCTCGTCCTCAGTTGTAGGACGTGCTGCACAGAGCGCGACCAAGGCATCATCCATAAGACCGAGCGACTAGCCGACATTACGATGCAATCCTCCGCCGGTATAGCATCAATCATGATGATGACTAGATCGGTACGGATTGAACATCCTGACGAATTTCCCGACAGCAACGAAAAACAGCGGGCAGCTGCTGAAACGCCACGTGAACATGCGAAGCGGTGCGCCGTCTGATTGGCGAGGTGGAATTGAATTGCTTCACCAAGCGTCGCAACGTGTCCTCTGACAACCGATAGCCTTTGAGCACCTCCAGCGCCTGCTTGACCGTAAGGGCCTCGTGCCGGGTATATGGAGCGGTCGAAGACGCTCGCCTGTTTTTGGCGCTGTTTTGGCAGGAAGACGAACAACTCTCGCTCTCATTCCTCGCGACCTTCTGAACCAGCAACGAAACGCGCTGTTAACGCCGTTCGCGGGTGACAGGATGTAGGCCGCAGTTCGAAAGTGTAGTCTGCATTTTAGCTGTCAGCCGCGGAGGCGGAAATGAAGTTGCTTCGAATTGCGCTCCTGTGCACGGCCATGATCGGCCTTGGAATGCCGCCCGTTCGAGCTGAGGATCAGCCGGCTTCGCCGAACAGCGAAGCAGCAACAGAGCAGCCGCCAGTTCATTGCGAGGGGCAAAACTGTCTCCCGCCGGCGGATAACCCTGTGCAGGAATGCACCGGACAAGATTGCATGCCAGCTCCGCCGACTGAACCGGGTCCGGAGATTGAGCAGGTCGAGTGAGCAGCAGCAGCGGACGATCTTCTCTGTTGGCAGGGATACGGCTCATTGGTTCCCGCTCTTCCGGCCAGCAGCGCCACCGCTGGCGTTCCAGACTGTGCCAACCAAATCGACGCCTAGGCTGCACGTTCGCGAACAGCCGGAACCAACGGCGACGACAAATGGTTTACCAATCGAAGGGACTGCAATGGATGCAAGATAATGGAATTTCTGGATTTGGAATTGGCGAGAGCCCGACAGCGGCTCAGCCGAGCGGAGCTCTCCCTTAGGCGTGCGAATGAAATGTTGGATGAAGACTGCGGTGTCGGCATCAATATTGCGTTGTGCAGCAGGATACGGGCTGCGCAACGTCGCGTGGCCGAGGCCAGATTGCGGTTGATGAAGATCGATCCAACCAGCGCTGACGGTTTTCGCACGGGTTGAACCGTCCCGCCCGTCGACGCCGAGATACATCGGGGTCATGCGGCATTACCTCTTGGCCGCTGCCCGTGCCCACTTCGCAAGCAAAGTTCGCGCTGAACCAGCGTCATGAAAACGCTCGCGGTTCGCGTTTGATGGTATCCCGATCGACCCGGCACGTTGCGTCTGTCCGCCCAAGGTCGCAACCACCTGCTTTCAGTAGTTCGTCGCAGCGGCGCCGCGCTTGACCGAACGCACCTCGGCAACACGTCGGACTTTGCCGACACGCTTTGCCATCGGGAAGGCGATCACCAGACAGGGCGGGTTCCAATCCAGAAGTTCGAGCTGCTTCATGCAACCCTCCTCTTGGCTGCGCGTAAGCGCCTGGTTCTTCACCTTCGTCGCCTGCCCCCGCAAGGGTCCAAAGCCGGCCTCCGTCAAACCGATAGCCCGGCTAGAACAATCATGTTGTATAAATCTGAAACACTATCGTGCAGATCGCTGCGAGCGAGATCGGCACGCCAAACGGCACGACGCCTTTGCGGTCCAGGTGCTGAACGTAGAGCCGGAAAGCGCCTTGCGGCAGTATGAGCGGATTTTTGACGACCATCGCCGTGGCGAGAGCGGACACCAGCAGCAGCACTGAAAATACGACGAGGCCGCTGCCGCCTATCAGCAACGGCACCACCGTCATCAGCTTGACATCGCCGGCCCCGATCTTGCGCATGGCCCAGAACGGAAAGAGCGCAACAAACAGCAAAAGACCGGCAAGCGCGCTCAGGCCCATGTCCCACCACGACCCGGATTGCACCGATAGGAGCTGCAGCGAGCCCAAACCGAGGCAAAGCAGCAGCAGCACGTTCTGGTTGGATATCTTCTGGGTGGTGAAGTCGAGCCAGGCGATCCTTGCCAGCAAAGGAATGGCTAGTCCCTTCAGCAGCAGCGATGCGGCGAGCAACATGCTGTCGCCTTACCGCTCGAGATTCTTCACGCTCGACGACAGCAGCTGCAGATTGTTGGCCACGGTCGGATCGTTGGGCGCCAGCTCATAAGCCTTGAGGAAATTGCTGCGGGCGTCCTGCAGCTTGCCGCGCAGCAGATAGGAATAGCCGACATTGTTGTAATATTCGGGCGTCCCGCCGACCAGCCGGAAAGCTTGGCGATAGGCGTAGTCGGAGAGGTCGAAGCGGCGGATGCGATCGCTGCAGGCGGCCAGGCCCATCCAGGCACCACCATCATTGGGCGCCAGTTGTGTCGCCTTGTAGAATAAGGCGCCGGCATTGCCGTAGTTTTCCGCGCGGAACTGGTTCTTGGCTTCGGCAACGGCCTGGTCCGAGGCGTAGTACTCGACGTCGCTGACCGTCTTCAGCCCGTCGAAGGCATCGCCAAATGCCGTTACGTCACCTTTTGAGGGCTCGTTGGTGCGGACGACGCCGCTGGTATCAGCCGTCTGACAGCCGGAAAGCACGATAAGCAGCAAACCGGCTAGGGCTGCGAGGCGCATTGGCCCTATCATTTCGTCCCCCAAAAGAGTTCTCCGACTCTGTAGTTCGACCAAAGCACATGATCGTCTAGAAGAAAATGCCCCTCATTCGGATGATCACCGGCAACATGATGACCATCAAGACGACCGGGAAGATGCAGAGCCCCAATGGGATCATCATCTTGACCGGCAAAGCATTGGCGCGCTCTTCGGCACTCAGGATTCTCTGGCTGCGCATTTCGTCGCTGTAGACGCGCAAGGCTTCCGTGAGACTAGTGCCAAGTTCTTCCGACTGCCTGAAAAGCACAGCGAGCGCCCGCGCCTCGTCAAGACCAATGCGGTCGGCGAGTTCGCGCAAGGCCTCGCGTAATGGCTTGCCGGCGCGCAACTGCAAAGTCATGATCGAAAGCTGGATGCCGAGCCACCTGTGAGTGCCGGCTAGTTCACCGCTGACACGCTCGACGGCCGCCTCGAGGCTCATTCCTGCGTCGGCGCAGGTTATCATCATGTCCATGAAATCGGGAAAGCCACGACGATAGATCCGCTTTTGTGCCTTCTCGAAGCGATCGAGCAGGACGCTTGGAACCACGATGCAGGCGAGCCCAAACAAAGCAGAGCCGGCAAAAGCTACGAAAGCGGGCAATTCAGGCGGCAGGACGCGTGACAGCAGCGCATAGGCCGCCAGAAAGCCGACACAGACCGCGCCAAGCCGCGACAAGGTGTAAATGAGTGGAGCGCTCGACTGGTAAAAGCCGGCGCGAAAGAGCTTCGCGTCCAAGGCGCTGGGCTCGTCCCGCTCCTTTTCGATCGATCGAAAATATGCATCCACTGGCCGCTGCGCTGCGATCTTGGCCAGCTGCTCCTGTCCGACGAGCGAACGGCGATCGGCAATACCTTCGGCCATCAGGCTTTTTGCGACCAGCTTGCGCGTCTGCAGCGCCGGCAAGAAGACGAGCGCGCCGAACAGAAAAAGTGCCACCGCCGCCACGAAGACGGCAATGGAAACCAACATACTCAGGTTCTGGACGTTCGAAAACAAGTTACGCTTCGCCCCTGTTCAGAAATCGAAATTGACCATTCGATACATAATAAAATCGCCCAACAGCGCCCACGACCCGAAAATCAGGAACACCGGCAGGATGACCGGATTGTTCCAGACCGTTCCGTAGTAGGCTGGGGCAAGTATCTGAAGGATCAGGAACATCGCGACCGGGAATAGTGAGATGATCCATGCCGACACTCGGCCCTCGGACGAAAGCGCCCTGATTTTCATTCGCAATTTCTGCCTCTCGCGCAACACTGACGACAAATTGTGTAGAATCTCGGTGAGGTTGCCGCCGGTCTTGGCTTGAATTGACAGCGACACCGAAAGCAGATGAAGACCTTCGAAGCCGACGCGTTGGGAAAGTTTGCGAACGGCTTGTTCAATGCTGAGTCCGAAGGTGATTTCGTCGGAAACGATGCCGAATTCGGTGCCGAGCGGATCAGGCATTTCGCGGGCGACGAGACCAATCGCCACCGAAGCCGGATGTCCGGCGCGCAGTGAACGAACGATCATGTCCAGTGCATCAGGGAGCTGTTTCGCGAATTTCTGGATTCGCTTGTTGCGGGCGCGCCGAAGAACAAGAAGCGGCAGCACAAATCCGACCACCAGAAAAACGATGAGCGATACCAAGGTCGAGAAACCCAAAAAGATCGACAACAGCGACGCCAATGCCAGGCCAGCGAGCAGGAAGGTCGCGGCGAAAGACAGCGGATTTCCGGTGATACCGGACTGGGTATAGAGCCTGTTCAGCCCGATCAGGCCAAAGAGAAAGTCGCCCGAATCCGTCAGCCCGCGTTCGCGCAGCAATCCTTGCAAGGTCAGTTCGGCCGGAACCTCATCAACCAGACGCTTCATCCGGCGGTTAATCGTCCTGACTCGCGAGCGGCGCTTGGCAAAGGAAAAATACAGGGCCTCGCCAGCAAGAATCGTCGAGGCGGCCGCGAGCACATAAATGAAGTAGAGCAAAGTCTGGCCGGTGGGCATCAGAGCGCAACCTGCGGATTGAAGGCGTCCTTGGCAAAATGATGGCCCAGGGTCGCCGCTTCCGGGGCAAAGCGTGGACGGACGCCGGTAGCGCGGAAATCGCCAATGATTTTGCCCTCCGGCGTCACCTCCCGGCGGACAAAATGGTAAATCTCCTGAAGCTGGACGACATTGCCCTCCATGCCGGTCAGTTCGGAGATTGAAACGACCCGCCTTCCACCATCCGAAAGACGCTGCGTCTGCACGATGATGTCGATGGCCGACGCGATCTGCGCTCGGATGGACTCGTGGGTCATCGGCATGCCGGCCATGCCGACCATCTGCTCGAGGCGGGAGATCGCGTCGCGTGGCGTATTGGCATGGATGGTGGTCATCGAGCCTTCGTGGCCGGTGTTCATCGCCTGCAGCATGTCGAAGGCTTCCTCGCCGCGAACCTCGCCGACGATGATGCGGTCGGGGCGCATGCGCAGCGCGTTCTTCAGCAGTTCGCGCTGACGAACCTCGCCTTTGCCCTCGACATTCGGGGGGCGCGTCTCCAGGCGGCCGACATGCGGCTGCTGCAATTGCAGTTCCGCGGCATCCTCGATGGTGATCAGGCGCTCCTTGGCCGGGATGTAGCTAGACAGCGCATTGAGCAATGTCGTCTTGCCGCTGCCGGTGCCGCCCGAGACCAGGATCGACTTACGCGACTGCACCGCGATCCGCAGGAGGTCGATCATCGGCTGGCGAATGGAGTTGAGCGCCATCAGGCGCTCGAGCGAATAGGGATTCTTGGAGAATTTGCGGATCGACACCAGTGGGCCATCCACCGAGACCGGCCGCACCGCGATGTTGACGCGCGAGCCGTCTTCCAGGCGCGCATCCGCCATCGGCGCCGATTCATCGACGCGCCTGCCGATGGCCGAGACGATCTTGTTGATGACGCGCAGAAGGTGCGCCTCGTCGCGGAAGCGGATCGCCGTCTCCTCGATCACGCCGCGCCGCTCGATGAAGACGCGCTTGTGGGTATTGATCAATATGTCGGTGATCGAGTCGTCCTTGAGCAGCGGCTCGATCGGCCCAAGGCCCAGCATCTCGTCGGCTGTCTCACTGGTCAGCCTGTCGAGCTCACGCGCGTTCAGCGGTACAGCGCGAGCACGAACGAACTCGCGAACGATTGGCCGGATTTCGTTCAGGATCTCGTCCTTCGATGCCGTTTCAAGCGCGGCAAGATTGAACCGGTCGATCAGGTGGCGGTGGAGCTCCACCTTGAGCGTCAGGAAATCGTCACCTGCCGGTTCGACGTCGGCTGCCGGGGGAAGCGCCGCGACCGGCAACGTCACGATCGGCTCAACCCTTGGCTCGACCCGCGGTTCGCTTGGCCCCTTGGTGAATCGGCCCAACATGACGCTTCTTCCCCGTTTAATCCCCACGCTGAAACTAAGCGTTAACCACGGATGGCACAAGCGCCGGCCGCATACCATGCAAATTAATACTTCACACATAGTTAAGATCAAGCTTCAGAAAACGCGACGTTTATTTGGTCAGCGACGCTGTCCTAATGCAACACGGGGGCTCGCCTTTCAATGCAAAGTGCCTTTTTTGCCGCAAAGGCGTCATGGAACGCACCTAAGGCCTTAGATATAAAGGAATATGCACCATCACTAATGCTGCCCCGCTTCCGCCATATCCACGGCCAAATTGTGAACGAATGGTTAAGGCGGATGAAAAATTCAGCCAAATCAATGTTTTGATCAGTGGTAGAGTGGCGATATTATTGCGCGCCCATGTACATGATAGTTAAGGATTTGTTAATCCCGTTTGACTCTGGTTTTCGCCGGGACTTAGATTCGAGATGACGGGGGATGCTCAGGTATGGATTTCATCCTTGGCTCGTCTCGTCGGGTTCAAACTCCAAAGGGAGAGATTGGCATGAAGAAGCTCATGACGATGACCCGGCAGTTCCGCGACGACGAAAACGGCGCTGCCATGGTCGAATATTCCATCCTTGTCGGCATCATCGCCGCAGCAGCGATACTTGCTATCCTGGCGATCGGCGGTTGGGTGACCGGTCGCTTTACCGGCCTATGCGCCGCGCTGGAAGCATCGCCACTCGGCACCTGCAACGTGGGAACGGGCGTCGGAACCTGATCGCCAGATCACGCTCAGGCCCGGGTCCCATCCGATCCGGGCCTGAATCCAATCGCGACGGGCGAATTCCCGCACTTTAGGCTTGGGGCGTGGGGCTTGGGCTATGCGTGCTAACACACTTATCATGATCGTTCTTGCGGGCGTGTTCGGCGTCCTGGCGGTGGTGCTCGCCAATGTCTGGCTCGCCAGCCAGCGTAGTGCCATGGCGGAAGCAAACGGAATCCAGCGCGATACGGTTGTGGTGGCAGCGGTGGCGCTGAAATTCGGCGACACACTGTCGGCCGACAAGCTGCGTGAAATCGCCTGGCCTGCAGGTGCCATTCCGGCCGGAGCTTTCAAGACGACGAAAGAGGCGCTGGCTGGCGAAGGCACCAAGCAGGCGCTGCAGGCGATCAGCGCCAACGAGCCTGTTCTCGCCACCAAGATCACCGGTCCCGGCCAGCGTGCCACGCTCTCCGCGGTGCTCGGCGAAGGCATGAAAGCCGTCTCTATCAGGGTCAACGACGTGCTCGGCGTCGCCGGATTTGTCTTTCCCGGCGATCGTGTCGACGTACTTTTAACGCGCACGGCGCGTGGCGAAGGCGGCGCGGATAAGAGCTTTGTCGACGTGCTGCTGCAGAGCATGAAGGTGCTCGCCGTCGACCAGGTTGCCGACGAAAGCACCGACAGCCCGACGGTGGTGAAATCGGTCACGCTCGAGGCCAGCACCAGGGATGCACAGAAGCTTACCTTGGCCGCCGGTGCCGGCCAGCTGTCGCTGGCGCTTCGCCAGGCAGCCGCCAGCGAAGGCGAGACGACCGAACGCATCACGCTTTCCGACCTGACCGGCGACACGCCGGCCGACGTCGCCGCCAGGGAGGCCGAGCTCGCCAAGCAGGCAATAGCCGAAGCTGAGGCCGCGGCCGAGCGCAAGCGCGCGGACGACAAGATCAATGGGCTGACCCAGGCCGTGGAACGTGTGGGAAGCAGGCTCGACCTGTTGAGCAGCGCAAAACCTGCTCCGGCAGTGGCCTCAGCACCCCAGGTGCAAGAAGTAGTTAAGGAAGTGATCAAATATGTGCAGCCGGAGCCGCCGGCGCGTGCGACGATAGGCGTTTTCAGGGGTGTGAAGCTCGAATCCTACGACGTGCCGCGACAAAAATTACGCTAGGGTATTACCGAACGAGTCGGTAGGGGGGTAGTCTAGATGCGAATGTTTCGGGGACCACTGGCGGCTGCTGCGCTGGCCTGTTCGGTGATGCTATTGCCGATCGATCTTGCTGCCCATGCAGCCGACCGCAGGATCGATGTATCGAACCCCAGCGTCCACCGTATTTTCCTGCCCATGTCGCAGTCGGTGACGATCCAGGTGAATGCCACGCTGGGCGACATCGTCGTCGGCGACGAGAAGATCGCCGACGCCCAGCCAATGACCGACCGGACGCTCTATGTCATCGGCAAGAGTGCCGGCACCACCACCGTCAACCTCTTTTCCGAGGACAAGCGCTCGCTTGGCGTGATCCAGATCGAGGTCGGCGTCGACGTGAGCGACATGGCGCAAGCGATCCGGCAGGTCGCTCCCAGGGCGCGTATCGATATCGGCTCGATCAACGGCAAGATCAGGCTTGGCGGCCATGTCAAGGACGGCGCCACACTGGCGGCGATCATGCAGGTTGCCCAGCAATATGGCCCCGACGCCATCATAAACGCCGTGACCGTCGACGACAGCCAGCAAGTAAACCTCGAGGTACGCGTGCTGGAGGCCAAGCGCAATGCCGGCCGCGATCTTGGCGTCTCGATCAGAAGCAACAGCGGCTCGACCCGAACCGCAACCGGAATTGCCGCCGTCGACGAGGATGGTGTCGTGCTGGGGCCGGGCAATCTGCTTACCGGCCTTCTTTCGAACACCAACCCGTTCGCGGCGCTGATCACCCGCGTCATCGACAGCAACATCAAGGTCGACCTGATCATCGAGGCGCTCGAGGCCAAGGGCGTGGTGCGCACCCTTGCCGAACCCAACCTCACCACGCTGTCCGGTGAGCTGGCCAGCTTCAATGCCGGCGGCGAAGTGCCTATCCGCACCCTGAACGATGACGGCGAGATCAGCATCGAGTACAAGCAGTTCGGCGTCAATCTGCTGTTCACGCCGGTCGTGCTCA
Source organism: Mesorhizobium wenxiniae (assembly GCF_002284535.1). Taxonomy (GTDB): domain Bacteria; phylum Pseudomonadota; class Alphaproteobacteria; order Rhizobiales; family Rhizobiaceae; genus Mesorhizobium; species Mesorhizobium wenxiniae. The sequence goes on from NZ_NPKH01000014.1 coordinate 144,925, forward strand.
ACGACGACAAGATCAATATCAGGCTGGCGCCGGAAGTCAGCGACCTCACCGGTTTCACCACCGCCGGAGACCCGATCTTCACCAACCGCAAGCTGTCTACCGTCGTCGAACTGCGCGACGGCCAGAGCTTCGCGGTCGGCGGGCTTTTGTCCAGCAAGAACACCAAGCTCCAGAGGCAGGTGCCTTGGCTCGGCCAGGTGCCGATCGTCGGGACGCTGTTCCGGAATTCGAGCAACCAGAAGGAAGAGACCGAACTGGTCGTGATCGTGACGCCACGTATCGTGCGGCCGGTAAAGCCTGGCGAGCAGTTGGCGACGCCGTTCGACAAGACACGGCCGGCCAACGACCCGGAACTCTTCATCCTCGGTCAGCTCGAAGTGACCAAGGACATGGTTCGCAAATATGAGCTCGGCGAAGGTGTCGTCGGCCCCTATGGCCACATGCTCGACCTCAAATCCAAGGACAAGATGATCTATGTCAAAAAATAGCGCCTTGATCCTGCTTTTGTGCGCCGGCGTGCTGACGGGCTGCGCCGACTATCTGAATCGCTACGAGACGGTGACGCTGGCGGCAGGCGACACGCAGAAATACAATTCGCTTCTGCAGACGGTCGACCCGCTCAATCCGGCCTCTAGGAACACGACGATCAAAGGCGACGGCGTGCGCGCCGCCGCTGTCGCTGAGAGCTACAGAATTCCACCGCCACCACCGCCGCCGCCAGCCATTACGGTCAATGTCGGCAACACCGGGGTTGAATAGAAGGATGCGGGTTCAGCGTCAGGCAAGGCGACTGGCGTCAGGGGAGCTAAGAGTAAGGCCATGTTGCGGATTGTTCGCGCGTTCTGGCACGATCAGAGGGGAATAGCGCTGATTCTGGTCAGCGTCACGCTGCCGGCGATCATCGGCTTTTCGCTGCTCGCAATCGATATGAGCCGGGTAAACAACCTCCACAACGATCTTCAGAAGGGCGCTGACGCGTTTGCGCTCGCGGCGGCAGCGGAACTGGACGGAAGCAGCGGTTCCTGGGCGCGAGCCGAACGCGCCATGGCGACGCTCGTGGACAATCAAAGCAACTTCTCCACGGCAGGCAGGTTCACTCTCACCTCCGGTCAGCCGGGAGGCACGCAGCGCTGCAACAGTGCTGGCAACATTTCCTGGTGCTTCCTCAAAGCGATCCCTGCCAACGACGGAACCAAGATCACAACCGCCAATCAGGCCAACTATCTTGCAGATGCCAATCTGGCTGTCGGACAGGCGGAAACACGGTTCATCCAGGTGACAGTCGCTCCCCAAGGCTTTGCCGCGATCTTTCCCGCCTCATTTGTGACATCCGGCGCCAGCGACAGCTTCAATGTCGGGGCGGTCGCGGTAGCGGGCTTCACCTCCGGCGTCTGCGATTTTACGCCGGTCTTTATGTGCAATCCCTATGAGATGGTGAACGGGACAAACAATGCCGGGGGTTATACGCTTGAGCAGGCCGTTTCCAATCCGGCTGTCCGTCGCCGGCTGATCGAACTGAGGAAGGTCGGAAACGGGGCTGCTGCCGGTCCTGGCAACTTCGGCTTCCTCGAGCCGCCGGAAGGTGTTGGCAACGGGGCGCAGGCGCTAGCGCAGACCATCGCAACGTCGACGCCGATCGGCTGCTACAATTCCGCGAACGTAACGACGAAGACCGGTCAGAATGCCGGGCCGGTGCAAGACGCCTTCAACGTTCGTTTCGGGATTGGAGCTAACGGCAACCACTTCGACAGCCCCGAATACGGTCCGGCCGCCAATGTCCGAAAAGGCGCGATACGGACCACAGGCAGCGCCAATCAATGCCCTTCCATGAACCAACTTTCATTCACCGAAGCTGGAACGATGGGCCTTCCGCGCGATGCGACAACGCCGTATCTGGGCGGCAGGATGGGCGACGGAAATTGGAACTTCTCCGGCTATTGGAGCACCAACTTCGGTTCCGCTGCCTATCCAACCGCATGGGACACGACCAAGCCAACGCGCTATGAGGTTTATCGATACGAGATATCGAACGGGTTAGTAGGGACCGCATCGACCGGTGGAGAGATCGGAACGCCGGCCGCAGCTTGCCAACCGCCTGTCACGACAGTTGATCGTCGGTTGCTTTATGGCGCGATCCTGAACTGCACTGCACTCGAAGCTGCTGGCAACGGCCTGTCCGGCCATAGCACCAACCTGCCGGTCGAAGCCTTCGGCAGTTTCTTCCTCACTGAACCCGTGCCGTCAGCATCAGAGGACGCGTCGGTGATGGTCGAACTGGTCGACGTAACCGGCGGTGCCGGCCAGGGCACGCTTGACAATTTCCTTCGCGACGAAGCCCAGCTCTACCGGTGATGGCGATGATCGCAGCGCTGTACCATCGTCTCCACAGATTTCGACGCGAGCAGCGCGGCACGGCTCTCGTCGAAATGGCGCTGATCGCGCCGCTGATGCTGATCCTGTCGGCGGGCGTGTTCGAGTTCGGCAATATGATCCACCAAAAGCTGCTGATGGAGGCCGGCCTGTCTGACGCGGCACGCTTTGCCGCGCGCTGCAACAGCCAGTTGTATACCAAGGCCGGGCTGGCGGCGATCAATTGCGCCGATATCGCCACAAACATCGCGGTGTTCGGCAATGCTGCGGGGACAGGGAATGCGCGCATCGTCGGCTGGCAGAAGGCCAATGTGACGGTGACCATTGCCGCTTCAGGCTCGTGCCATGACGCCGTGGTCGCAGGTGTCACCCAATATCGCGCTACCACCGCACAGGTCTGCATCGTCAGGGCGGCGGGGACGTTGGCCTATAGTGGCATCGGAATGCTGTCTCTGGTCCGCATTGGCCCCATGACGCTAAATAGCTCTCACGAGGAGCGGTTGATCCGGTTCTGATCATGATCAGGGGTTTCGCAAAATCGGAAGGCGGCGCGACGACGGTGGAGATGGCCATCGTATCGACACTGCTGTTTGCCCTTGTTCTCGGCTTCGTCGATTTCGGTTACGCCCTCTATCAGTGGAACGCTGCCAACAAGGCCGTGCAGCTCGGCGCACGTCTGGCCTCGATTTCCGATCCGGTTGCCACCGCGCTAGCTACAGCCGCACCGACGACGACACCTGGCGCCCCGGTGGTTGCTGCCGCTTATGGACCCTTCGCCTGCACATATACCGCCGGCACGGGCGCTTGCAGCAATGGCGGCACATTCAATGCCGCCAATTTCAGCCGTATCTTCCGCGGCGATACGGCAGTCACCAATGACGACGCCTGTGTCCCGCTGGCGACAGACCAGCGGCCGGGTATGTGCCATTTCTTTTCAGGCCTGCGGCGCGACAATGTCGTCATCACCTATTCCGCCACCGGCTTGGGCTATCAGACCCGGCTGGGCGGGCCGGTGCCGACAATCACCGTCAGGCTTCAGAACCTGACCTTCCAGTTCTTCTTCCTCGGCGGCCTGCTCGGATACGGAAACCTCACCCTGCCCTCGATGCTCAGCACGGTCACGGGCGAAGACCTGAGGAGTACATCGCCATGAACGCCATCAACCCCAAGGTCCTCCCGACCAAACGAAAGCAGGTGGCGCTATTTTCGTCGGATCCGCAGTTCAAGCGCGAGGTGGCGACGCGGCTGGACGCGCTGGCCATCTACGACGTCCGGATTTCCGAGACGGTTGACTTCCTCAATGGTCCGCCGCCCGAGACGCGGCCGGGCATCGTCATCCTCGACCTGGCCAATGGCGAGCTGCTCGGCATGCCCGGCATCGTCGCGGCCCGCGCCTTGTGGGCATCCGTGCCGCTGATCGCGGTCTCCGACGAATTGACTTCCGAACAGACGCGCATCCTGGTCCGCATGAACGCCTCGGACTGGCTGCACAAGCCGCTCGACGCCAAGGAGCTGCTGAACGCGGTCACTTTCCACGACACCGGCAACCAAGGCACCAAGAGCCGCATCATCACTTTCATCAGCGCCAGCGGCGGCGCCGGCGCCACGACGCTCGCTTTGTCGGCGGCGGAATTCCTGGCGTCGAAATCGACCGAACGCGCGGCTTCGACCTGCCTCGTCGACCTCGATTTCCAGAGCGCCAATTGCGGCGCCTACCTCAACCTGTTCAACCAGTTCGACCTGGCCGGCATTATCGGCCAGCCGGAAAGGCTCGATGTCGAACTGATGGACGTCATCAGGCTTTCGCGTCCGTCCGGCTTGACCCTCTATTCATTCGAGAGGCCACAACTGCCGTTTGAGCCGCAGGGCGCCAATTTCGTGTTCCGGCTGCTGGACCTCGTCGCCTACCGGTTCGACGACATCGTCATCGACCTGCCGAATATCGAAACCCCCTGGCAGAATTCCGTGCTTTCGACGAGCGACGAGATCTTCATCGTCTTCGAGCTCAACGTCGCCTCGCTGCGGCAAGGCAAGCGGCTTTACACGAAGATCCGCGAGCTGCGCGGCAATGCGGCGAGCATCACGCTGGTCGCCAACAAACATAAGCGCAAATGGTTCGGCAACCACTTTTCGCGCAGCGAACTCGAGAAGATCTTCAAGGCGCCGCACATCAAGTCGGTCAGCCTGGACAATGCGCTGCTGACCGACGCGCTGAACCGAGCCATCCTGCCTTCCGAAGTGGCTGGGCGGGCGCGTTTCAACAAGGACCTGAAGCGGATGTTCAAAGAGCGGCTCGATGACGCAGCCCGGTAGATACCGCATCGTCCCGAGGCTTGCCGGCGCCTGCATCATAGGCCTGGCGTTGGGGATGCCGGCCTGGGAATTCGCCCATGCCCGGTCCGCGCTGTCGGACCGGCCGCCGCTGCCGGCAATGGGGCCCAGCCTGCGCAAGGCGGTTGTTCTCCAAACCGCGGAACGGCCCGGCACGATCATCATCCGCAAGGACGAGAAGGCACTCTATCTGGTGACCCGGCAGGGCGAGGCGCTGCGCTACCAGATCAGTGTCGGGCGCGACGGCTTTGGCTGGACCGGCATCGTCAAGGTCGGAGCGAAAACGGAATGGCCGGAATGGCGCCCGCCTAAGGAAATGCGCGCCCGCCAGCCGGAGCTGCCGGAAATGGTGCCCGCCGGTCCCTATAATCCGCTCGGTGCCAGGGCACTCTATCTGCTGCGGGACGGGCGCGACACGCTCTACCGCATCCACGGCACTAACGATCCTTCGGGCATCGGCTTCGACGGAACATCGGGATGTTTCCGTCTAACCAACACCGATGTGATCGATCTTTTCAAGCGCGTCTCGGTCGGCGCAAGGGTGGTGGTCCAATGACGATGATCAGCGACCCGGATATGCCAGCGATCGACATTGGGCCGGCAACCCACACTGGAGGGCAGGCTGTCGTGGGGAAACCAAGCAATGGAAAGATGATCGGCGTTGTCGCCGTCGGCGCCTTGCTGATCACGGCGGTGAACATAACGGCCGCGGTCTATTTCTACCGCGGCATCAACGATCTGCGCTTTGTCGAACGGCGGCTGGAACAACTCGGATCGTTCGAGCAACGGATCGCAGCCCGGCTTGAGACGGTCAACAACGGCTTTCAAAGCCGGTTTGAAAAACTGGACGGTCAACTGCAGGGCAGCTTCAACGAAGTCAAAGGCAGTATTGCCCGGCTTGAACAGGAGCTGCCCCTGGCCAGTGACGACGACATGTCGAGCATCGCGGAGCCTTCCGTGGTCACGACCAGCACCATGGCCGATGAAGCCACCGATCTCGAAGAAGCGACCGAACCCAGTATCGTCGAAGCGCCGCGCCCGCCCAAAAAGAGGATCGCGGCGGCGCTGCCCCCTGCCCCAAACTCGTCCTACCAGCGCATAGTGCAGCCTGACGGCAAGGTCCATTACAAGAAAATCAATTAGAAGCGAAAGACATCGAGAGATCGGTTGTGCGCTCAGCTGGATTCCGAGCTGCCGTCGCCTTGTTGGCAATGCCGATCGGGAGCGCGATGGCTGTGCCCCGAGCTAGAGATCCCGCTGCAGAGCACAAAGCCGTATGGCGAGCGCTTGGGAACGCTGTCGCGCTTCGACAAGAAACGCAACATGACAGTAGGCGCAGGCTGCAGTGCCCAGAAGCAGCACCAGGCTGTTCTGCCATGTGAAATCGAGGATCAGCGAGAATGGATGGCCGCTGGGCGCGGTGAATGCCGCAATCGTGCTCGCTGTCTCAGAATGGCTGCTGGAAGCGATCATCAACCCGACGAAAAGCAGAGCGACGTGGTTGGTAAGGAAGAAGAACGCGGCCGATTTTCTCGTCCGGCAAGCCATCCAGCAGACGATCGACGCGGCGGTCACGATGGCGGCATCAAGGACCATTGAACCGCCTAGATAGAGGTCGACCTGCTGCCAGAACATCGTCGACAAAGGGCGTAGTTCAAGCCAGATCCGCCACATGACGGGGCTGGCCGGATAGGTTCCCAGCAGGAACGTCGCTGCTCGCTCCCCTGCCAGAATCAGAAGGATGAGAGCTGGAAAGGCAAAGAGCAGTAGCGGCTTGCGCGTCATGTTCCCTCGACAATCGATAAGCAGAATAGGCTGCAAAGATTGCGCGAGGCTTAATGGACGGCGGGCTCTTCCCGAATAGAGGCGCTTCTGAGCCACGGCCCCGGTGAGTCGCGGCAAGCAACATTGATCATAGGCGCAGGCGTCCTGCCACAACGTAGCGAGCAGCCCGCTATGTGCCATTTTCGCTACATTCCCGAAACTTACCTGTTTTAAGCCGGCGCTGAATCAATAAACCCTCACATATTCCAAGAATTTGGCGGATAATCTGTCAAAGCTCGGTGAGAAGGCTTGGCCATATAAAAACGTACAGAGCAGAAGCGTGGGCGGGGTAGAAATGGATACGACAGCCTGGTCGATCAAAAAACCGGTGGGCCCTTTTACCAGGTACGTGTCACGACAGACAAATCGACGCTCGAACGGGATGGCAAGGCTTGTTCCATCATCCCGGCATGATCTGCTCAGTCGACATCAAGACGGGACGCAAGACGATCCTGAGTTACCTTTTGAAGCCGATCAACAAGGCGCGTCAGGAGGCTATGAGTGAGCGCTAGCGCCACCTCTCCCCCCACCAATCCTGATCCACTACTCCTGCCGCTCGCCAACGAGGATTTTGCACTGGAATTTCGAGTTGTGGCGCGTGGCGGAATGCGCCGCGGGATCCGCCTGGAGCGGGCTTTTTGGATATCGCTGAAGCGGATGGCTGAGAGCCGGAAATGCACGATCGGCATGCTGATCGATGAGATAGCCGGAAATCAGGCACAGAACGGCAACCTGACATCGGCAATCCGGGTAGCCTGCATACGCGGTCAGGCGGAGCAAAACGTGACGTTGAGTAAGCTCGCGTCAATAAGGACGATCAACGCCATACTGGCTGCCTGCCCCTCGCCCGCATTTGCCTTGACGTCATCGAAGAAGATCCTGACTTTCAATGTTCCGTTCCAGCAACTGGTGAAGCGCCAACTGCCTTCCGGACCAAACGACGATGCGCGGCACGACCTCAAGCTGGCGCTGGACCTCAACGTTGCCGACATTTTTGCGCGCCTCGACCTCGACGGCGACACTCCGGTCACCAGCGGATTTGCCATCGGCGCCGGCGAACGCCAGTACCGTGGTCAGTTGAGCGCCGTGCGGGCGCCGGTGATCGAGCCGGAGCTGCTGATAGCGTTCGTCTTTGGCTAAACCGGTTCCGGCAGTACTGAGCGGCAATCCTGCAAGACTCGTTGTGTAATTTTACGGGGATCATAGCCTGCTCCGAATCTTCGCCAGGAGCAACGACGCCGCCCTTGATGTCGGCCAAAATCCTCACGGTCGCCAGCCAGCCGCTCGATCGCTACGCGGGGAACCGCCGCTTCAGCCAGTCGAGCATGAGGGCGGTGACCTCCTCAGGCTTCTCCTGGCGGGACCAATGTCCGCAACCAGCGATCACATGTTTCTTGCTCGCGAATGGGTTGGTTCGCTCACGCTGATTACCCGGGCGCCTGCGCCACTCACACACGCCGGCCGGTTTTCGCGTCGAACAGGTGGGCGCATGCGCGATCGACTTCGATCCGCACCTGCGCGCCTTGCTTGAGCGGCAGCCGCTCGCGGAACAGGCAGGAAATTTCCTCGCCGGCGCAGTCGACCTTGGCGAAGATTTCCGAACCCGTGGCTTCCAGGAGCGTCACCGTTCCTGGCATGCCCTGGGCGGTTGCGCGGATATGTTCGGGGCGGATGCCGTAGACAAGCTCGCGTCCTGCAGCGTCAGCCGGGCGGGCACCTTCCGGCAGCGGCAGGATCAGCCCACCGGCGCTGCGGAACACGCCTTCCTCGATGCGGCCGGCAATGAAGTTCATGGCGGGCGAGCCGATAAAGCCGGCAACGAAGAGATTGGCCGGCTGATCGTAGAGGTCGAGTGGCGCGCCGATCTGCTCGACCAGGCCGTCATGCAGCACGACGATCTTGTCGGCCATGGTCATCGCCTCGATCTGGTCATGCGTGACATAGATGGTTGTCGTGCCCAGCCGCTGGTGCAGCGCCTTGATCTCGCCGCGCATCTGGACGCGCAGCTTGGCATCGAGATTGGAAAGCGGTTCGTCGAACAGGAAGACCTGCGGGTCGCGCACGATGGCACGGCCCATGGCGACGCGCTGGCGCTGGCCGCCGGAGAGCTGACGCGGGTAGCGCTCAAGCAGCTTTTCCAGGCCAAGGATGCTGGCCGCATTCCTGACGCGGCCGGCGGTATCGGCTGGATCGGCTTTTTTGATCTTGAGGGCAAAGCCCATATTGTCGGCCACCGTCATATGCGGATAGAGCGCATAGTTCTGGAACACCATCGCGATGTTCCGGTCCCGCGCCCGCAGATTGTTGACCATGCGCTCCCCAATGGCGATCTTCCCGCCGGAGATCGTTTCAAGTCCGGCGATCATGCGCAGCAGCGTCGACTTTCCGCATCCCGACGGGCCGACCAGGATGACGAACTCGCCGTCGGCGATATCGACGCTGACGTCGTGAATGATCTTGGTGGCTCCGAAAGCCTTCTGCACGTTGTTGATTGTTACCGATGCCATTGGATTTCTCCGGGAAAAGAGTGATGTCCAGCTACTGCGGCTTCAGCCGCCCTTGACCGCGCCGGCGGTCAGCCCCGCGACGATCTGCTTTTGCGCGAACATGGTCAGAACCAGCACCGGCAGCGTCACCACCAGCGCCGCGGCGGCGAGCGGCCCCCAGCTCACCTGCTCATAGGAGAGCATGTTGTAGACGGCGACCGGCAGCGTGCGCGTCTCGCGGCTGGCGAGCACCACGCCGAAGACGAAATTGTTCCACGAAAAGATGACGGACAGGATGAAGGCGACAACGATGCCCGGCTTGGCGATGGGCAGGGCGACCAGCCGGAAAACCTGCCAGGAGCTGGCGCCGTCGATGTTGGCCGCCTCTTCCAGCTCCATCGGCGTGGTCTCGAAATAGCCGATCATCACCCAGACCACGATCGGCACCGTCACCACCAGGTGGATGATGATCTGCGGCCAGAGCGTGCCGAGGATCCCGATCCATTGGAACAGCAAAAACAGCGGGATGAGATAGGACAGCCCCGGCGTCATGCGGGCGATCATGATGACGACCGCCGATCTTTCAGCCTTGAGCCGCGCTATGCCATAGCCGGCCGGCACGCCGATCAGCAGCGCCAGCAATGTCGCCGTGCCGGTCACCAGAACCGAATTCCAGAGATAGAGCAGGAAATTGTTCTCCTCGAACACCTTTACATAGTTCGACCAGGCGAAACGTTCGGGGATCAGGATCGGCGGATAAGCGCCGTTATCGATCTCGAATTTCAGCGAAAGCGAGATCATCCAGAGGAAGAACAGGATCGCCGGCGAAACGATGACCAGAGCCGCGAAAAACAGGCCGATCTGGTTGACCAGACGTGAGCTCATCTATTTGCCCTCCGTATCGTTCCACTGCGAGCGTTGGCGCAGCATCAGGAGGATGAAGGACAGCGCCACGATGACGATGAAGAACACCACGGCCATGGCCGAGCCATAGCCGATGTCGTAGTATGAGAAGGCGGTGTTGTAGAGATAGATGTTGATGGTTTCCGACGCCGTGCCCGGTCCGCCCTGGGTCATCGCATAGATGATGTCGAAGCTCTTCAGCGCATCGATGGTGCGGATGATTAACGCAATCATCAGGAACGGCGCGATCATCGGCAAAGTGAGGTAGCGGAATTGCTGCCAGGCATTGGCACCGTCGATCTCGGCGCTCTCGAACGGCTCGCGCGGCACCGACGCCAGCCCGCCCAGCACGATCAGCATCACCAGCGGCGTCCACTGCCAGGTCTCGACCGCGACCAGCGAAGGGATGACCGTGTTGGCGTTGAATATCCATTCCTGCGCCGGGATGCCGACCAGCGATAGAAGGTAGTTGAGCACCCCGAGCTGGGGATGGAACATCATGGTCCAGACCAGCGCCACGGCAACGGGCGTTGCCATCATCGGCATGACGAAGACGCCGCGCAGCAGGCCGCGCAGCGGAAACCTGGCGTCGAAGATCAGGGCGGCGACAGTGCCCAAGAACATCGGCGCTGCCACCGACAGCGAGGTGTAGGTCAACGTATGAACAAGGGATTCCCAGAATCGCGGGTCGCTGGCCAGACGGAGATAGTTTTCCATCGCGGCAAAGCTCCGCGACTGGCCGAGCGTCCAGCTGTTGACGCTCATCCAGAGCGTGAACGCCCAGGGAAACACGATCACGGCGCTAACGACGACGAGCGCCGGGACGACAAAGGGCCAGTAGTTGGGAGCCAGCCGGACCGACTGGCTCTCCTCGATGGCCTGCGTCGCTACCCCGGTGCGATCCGTCGTCACCTCGGTGCGACCCGTCGTCACCTCGGTGCGACCTGGGGCGATGGTCGACATCAGCCCTGCTCGCTCCTGTCGAGAACCGGCTGGAACTGTGCGGTGGCCTTCTTCAGCTCCTCGGCAGGATCGGCCCCAGCAATCATGTTGGTCAACGCCACGCCGTAGATGTCGCGGAACTCGGTGACCGGGATGATCACCGGCAGCGCCAGCCTGCTGATATTGCCGGACTGGACCACCGCATCGAGCCAGCTTGCCGGCATGGTGACGCCTTCGCGCACCTTGGGATCTTCCAGCACCGACTTGCGGAACGGCACGCCGGCGCCGGCCTGGAGCAGGCGTGCGCCCATGGCCGGGGAAACCGCCCACTGACAGAAGAGATAGGCAGCTTCCTTCTTTTCGCTGGAGGCGGTCACGCCGAGGCCGTCGCCAAACGTCCCGGAGGCATGCGCCTTGGGCCCCTTGGGCATGACCCCATAGCCGACCTTGCCGACCACGCGCGACTTTTCGGGATTTTCCATCGGCGGGGCAAAACCCACTCCATCGAACCACATGCCAATCTTGCCTTGCAGGAAGGCGGACTGCGCTTCAGCCCAATTGAAGCCGGTGACGCCCGGAGGGGCGGACTTGGTCATCAGCCTCTGGTAGAGGGCAGCGGCCTCGATCGCCTCGGGCGTTTCGGTGCGCAGCTTGCCCTTGTCGTCGAGCGGCGTCATGTCGTAGCCGAGCATCAGCGACGTCCACACCGGCGTGTTGGCATTCTTGAGGCCGCGGGCGACGAAACCGAAAGTGTTGGTGGATGGATCGGTCAGCGCTTCGGCGGCGGCCACCAGCTGGTCGAACGATTCAGGGTATTTGAGGCCCTTGGCCTCGAACAGCTCCTTGTTCCAGTAGACGATCCAGTAATCCACCGAGAAGGGCAGCGAACGCAGCACGCCCTGGCTGTCCTTGGCGAAAAGCATGCCGGCCTCGGCGAAATCGCTTTCGACAAGCCCAGGATCGGTCAGGGTCGGATCGGCCAGATAGCCTGATATGTCGGCCAGCCAGCCACCCTTTTCGAACTGGCGCTTCTGCACGTGATAGCTCAGATGAACGACGTCGAAGCTCGGCTTGCCGGAGCTCAGTTCGATGACCGTCTTCTGCCGCTGCTGTTGTTCTGGCGTCGCCTCGGCATTGACCTTGATGCCGGTCAGCTCCTCGAATTCGGCGATATATTTCAGGATGGTGTCGCTGCGCGGGCTTTTCACCAGATTGACGTCGAGCGTCGTGCCGGCAAAGCGCTTCCAGTCGACGCTGGCGGAAAAGGTCGGGCGAAGGCCCGCCAGGCCCGCTGCGGCGAGCGCCGTGGTTCCTGCAAGGACTTGCCTTCTTGTTGGCTTAAACGGATTGGACGACATTTCTTCCTCCCTGGGTTGCTGTCGTTGTGGGTAGTGTCGCGGCAGCCGCGAACCATACGTCCTCAGATCTGGAGCGCCAACCGGCGCGCGTTGTCGATATGCCGGCTGATCGCCTCGACCGCCTTTTGCGGGTCGCGGCTCTCGAGCGCTTCGATCACCGTCAGGTGCTCCTGCATCACCGGCACGACGCGCCCGTCGATACGGAAACGTTCCTGGTGGATTAGCCTGATCTTTACCGAATTGATCAGATACGCCTTGGCGATGATCTCGTTGCCCAGCGCATCGATGAAGGTGTCGTGCATGGCCCAATCGATGTTCTGGGCCCTGGTTTCCATTTCCGGCGTCGGCGCCTGCGACAGCGCTTGAGCCAGCATGTCCTCATGCTCGTGCCGCAGGCGGGCGAGCTCGGCGTCGGAGGCGTTGACGGTGAACAGCGCCACCGCTTCGCGCTCCATGAACAGGCGAAACTGGAAGGCCTCGCGGATCAGGCTGATGTCGATATGGGCGATCTGCATGCCGCGCTGCGGGATGGTCATGAGAAGTCCCTCGGCCTCGAGACGCGGCACGATCTCGCGGATGGCACCAAGCGGCAGGCCGGTAAAGGCAACCAGCTCACGCTGCGACACGAACTGTCCCGGCCGCAGATCGCGGGCCAGCAAATGCCGCGTGAAGCTGGCATAAGCTTTTTCCCTGAGGGTGGCCGGTTCGCTGCTGTCGTCCATTTCAGCGCTTCCCTTTGCCGATCAGGCCGGCTCTGTCGCAAACAGCCTGTCGTAGGCGGCAGCAAGCTGTTGCCGCCCTTGCGAATCGATCGGCTCCAGCGGCGGACGGACCACCAGCCAGCGCTCGTCGCCGGTTTTGCGCGCCACCATGACCTTCACCGCCGGGATGACCGGATATTTGAGCAGTTCGAGCACGAACCTCTCGACACGAGCATCGTCGCGCCCGTCCTCTGCCATGGCGCGGATTTCGCCGGTGACGAAATTGGCCATGCCGGAGATGGCGCCCTGCCCGCCCTGGCGCACGCTTCTGGCCAGGTGCCGCTCGTCGCCGATCAGGATCACCAGGTCGCCATGGGCTCTTAGCAGCGCCTCGCTGTAGCTCCAGTCGCCACCCGAATCCTTGACACCGGCGACCACGCCGGGAAAGGCGGCGCGCAGCCGACCGATCAGGCTGAGCGGGAGCGGCACCATGGTGACAGAGGGGATGTTGTAAAGCAGGACCCCGCGAGCCAGCGGGCCGAGCGCGGCGAAGACGGCGGAAAACCATCCGAACAACCCGTCCTCGCCTACATTCTTGAAGTAGCTTGGCGGAGCCAGCAGGATGTAGCGGACACCGCACTGCAAGGCATGTCGCGCCTGTTCGGCGGCGTCTTCGGCCGCATCGACCAGCACGCCGGCGACCAGTTGATGCGCCGGAATGCCGGCGGCCAGCATGGCCTCGGTGACAGTCCGCCGCTCCCCCCTTCCCACCGAGGCGCCTTCCCCAGTGGTGCCGAACAGCGTTGCGCTGCTGCAGCCGGCCCCAAGGCAAGCCCGGGCTTGCGCGACCATCGGAGAGATGGCGATTTGGCCGGATGCCTCGAAAGGCGTGGTGAGGGCAACCGAAAGACCAAAGCGCGAGGCCACTTCTATTCTCTCCAGATTTCGATGTTCAAGCAGTCTTAGCACGCTAACATGTTAGTTGTAAATTGCGGCGGCGCCCTTTTCGAAACGACATCGAAATCGGCGTGAAGGAAGCGAATTTGGGCGGGATGCCGACGTTCCGTCAGCGCGATCCCTACTGTCCGGTCGCGTCCGCGTAGAGATCGAGAACTCTGGTGATGCTGCCGATCAGAAGGTCGTGCGCAATGGGCTTGATCCGGCCTGTCGCAACCTCGGCGTCGAGCTGCCCCAGATATTGGCTGATCAGAGGCCGGGGAATGTCCTTCTCACTCAGCACGTCCAGCAGCGTCTGTGTCGCGCGCTGCGCCGCCGGCGTCGGCCAGTAATAGCGGATGCGGTCGCTGAACGAGAAATGCCGCTGCACGCGCTGCTCTTCCGGCGTGCCCGGATAGTATTTCTGCCAATTGTCCGGCGACGCCAACATGATGCGTTCCATCGCGGCAGGCAGGCTTTCGCGCGAAGGGTCCGGCGCGAGCATATCGGCGATGTGGCTGAGCCCATACAGCGCTTCGCGAAGCGCGAAGGTCAGCCAGGGGCCGACCTTGAGGATGGCAAAACCGTCGCGAACGAGAGCGTTAAGCGCTCCGGCCGGCTGGTAGTCGGTCGAATGCGCCTCAAAAACAAATTGCGGCATGCGGTCGAGCACGGCCACGAGTTCGGTCGCCTTGGCCGGCGCATAAGGCACGATTTCGGTGTTGCCGAACTCGACTCCCGGCTGGACGACGACGCCTATCGCTCGGCCAAAAGCGGCCTCGAGGCCGGCGCGGGAAAACGCTCGGGCGTGTACCTCCACCGTTCGCAGGGCATCGTCGGGCGCTGTCACATGCAGACGGTCGAGCGCCTCCAATGCACCGCCCGGCACCGGCACTTCGGTGCCGATGACGTAGACCGGTTTTTCGCCGCCTGCCCGCTCGACCGCCGCCTCGGCGATTTCAGCAAGTTCGGCCGCGCGCGCGGCGATCGTTTCGTCGGCAAGCACGGCTGGATCGTCGGCGCAGGCCATGCTCGTATCCAGATGCATCTTGGTGAAGCCGGCGCTCGCATAGGCGTCGATCATCGCCCCCGCCTTCTTCATTGCGGCGGCCGCAGCCATGTGCTTCCACGGATTGGGTCCGAGATGATCGCCGCCAAGGATCAGGCGATCGACTGGGAAACCCGCTTTCAGCGCATGCGCCTCGACGAAGCTGCGGAAGCCGGCGGGCGTCATCCCGGTGTAGCCGCCCTCGTGGTTGACCTGGTTGCAGGTGGCCTCGATCAGCACATCCGCGTGCCGCGCCGCGCCGTGGCGCAGGGCAGCCTCGATGACCAGCGGGTGCGCCGAGCAGACCGAGGCGATGCCGCTTCGCTCGCCTGCAGCGCGCCTGGCCGCAATATTCGCAAACCTTCGCGTCGCGGCACTCACTGCGCGCTTTTCCCAGTGGCGATGAAGGCCTCGACCGTTTCAAGCGGGAAAATGCCCTCCATCGGCCCCTTGCGGGTAACGGCGAGCGCACCGCAGGCATTGGCGATTCGCAGAGCCTCTGCGGGAGCCGTCCCGCGCAGCCAGAACGAGACGAAAGCAGCACCGAAACAATCACCCGCGCCGGTCGGATCGACCTCGTCGACGGCAAAGCCGGACGAGGCGATCACACCATGGCGATCATGATAGGCGGCGCCTGCGGCGCCTTTCTTAAGGACGATGCAGGACACGCCACGGGCCAGCAATTCGTCAACCGCGCCCTTCTCGTCCTTCGCGGATGAAAACAGGAAGAGCTCCTCGCCGCTCGGCAGGAAGATGTCGGCTCGCGCCAGCACTTGGTCGAGTGCTGCGCGCATGCCCGATGCTTGCATGATCTCGCGGCGGATGTTCGGATCGAAGGACACGGTTCCACCTTTGGCCTTGACAGTCTCGATCGCCGACAGCGCCACCGCGATGGCGCGGTCGGAAAACAGCGACGAGCCCATGACATGGACATGATCGGCACCGGCGAGCAGCTTTGTCGCCGCCGCGTTTGTCTCGATCAGGCCGGCGGCGCTGTTGCGGATGTTGAAGACGAAATGCCGGCTGGCGTCGGCCCGGTAGGTGACAAAGGCGGTGCCCGTCGCATGGCCCGTGTGAACCGCGATCGCCGACACGTCGGCGCCCAGCGTCCGCAGCCGCTCGATGTTCAGCCTGCCGAAATCGTCGTCGCCGACGGCGCCGATGAGGCCGGCCGGCTGGCCGAGCGCCGCCGCCTGGCCGATGAAGATGGCTGGCGCGCCCGACGGGTAGGGCCCAAGCAGCGGACCAGGCTCGAGAAAGCTCTGGCCAATCCGCTCGGCCATGATCTCGACCAGAATCTCGCCGGCACTGACCAGCTTCTTCATCTCGCGGAATCCCCTCCCGGTGTTTCGCCCCGACCTCGCTTCGGATGAACCGCGCGAGCATTTTCCGGGTGATACGAATTTCGAATTCGCCCACTGCAAGTGAATACGGCTTGTGCTTTTTCGCGTCAATTAATAAATTGACGCATGGAAACTATCCAATTTGTCTGTAAAGTTTCGCCTTGCAGTTGGGCGCACCGTATGTAGCAACCGGGCAGCTAGTAACAGCGCGAGGGATCAATGCCGATGACGCACAAGACGATGGAGGATTTTGCTCGCTCTTGCGGCGTCTCCAGGCCGACATTGTCGAAATATTTCGACGATCCGACCAGCGTCAAGCCGGCGACACGTCAGCGGATCGAGGTGGCGCTGCGCTCGTCCGACTACCAGCCCAATCTCTTTGCGCGCAACCTGAACCGCAAGCGGACCCGCAGCATCGGCATTGTGGTGCCGACGGTCGCCGATCCCTTCTATTCCGAGATGGTCAGCCGAATCGAACTCAGGCTGCGCGACGAAGGCTACTGGCCGATCGTGATCTCCTCGCACGGCTCGCGCGAGCTCGAAGTGGAAGCGACGCGAACCATTCTTTCGCTAAAAGTTTCCGGCGCGCTGATCGCGCCGCTCGGCCTGCGCTCCGACCATCGCACACTGGAGAAGCTGACGCAGACCATACCGATCGTCTATTTCGACACCTATCTGGAGGGCGACACGCCATTCGTCGGCAACAACAACAGCCAGAGCGTCTCGACCATCGTCGATTATCTCTGTCGTTCCGGTGATGCCCCGGTCTATTTCGACATCCCGCACGTCAACCACAATTCTCGCGAACGCCTGGACAGCTATGTCGGCGCCATGCAGCGGCTCGGACATGAGCCTGCCATCATCGGCAATACCGATGACTACACCTGGGATTTCGAACGGATCGGCTACGAGCAGATGGAGGCGATGCTCGCCCGTGGCGGCCTGCCGGGCAGGACCATTCTGTGCGCCAACGACCGTCTCGCCTTCGGCGTGATGGCCGCCGCCTACTCGCAAGGCCGCAAGGTCGGCCGCAGGGGCGATTGCGACCTGCGGGTCGCAGCCCATGACGACCATCCGCTGAGCCGCTACACATGCCCTGCCCTCACCACCATGGCGCAGGACTTCGCTTCGATGGCAGGACGCAGCGTGGAGACGCTGCTGGCCTTGCTGGACGAGGACGACGCGACAGTTTCCCCCAAGGTCAGTCTCGACGCGACGCTGGTCATGCGTCAGTCGGCCTGAGCGTTTCCAAAGACAGGATCGAAGCCGCGCCATGTGGCAACCGCTGCGCCGACTGCCTGCCGCGCCGCCGGACCATGGCGGCCCATCGAGACGAAGCCATGGATCTGGCCGGGCCAGCGCCGCAGGACGACCGGCACGCCGTCATCCGCCAGACGCTTGGCATAAGCCTCGCCTTCGTCGGCGAGAATGTCATGACCAGCGATTGCGACAAAAGCCGGCGCTGCGCCGGCAAGGCTTGCGGCCTTGAGCGGCGACACGCGCCAGTCGTCGATATCGCCGGCATGGTTGATATAGTGGTCACGGAACCAGGCCATGGTCGCCGATGTCAGGCCATAACGGTCGGCAAAGCGGCGATAGCTGTCCGCCGCCTGCGAGGCGTCAGTGTTCGGATAGAACAGCAGTTGCGCAGTCGGCGGATTCTTGTCGCCGCGTGCAAGCAGGCAAAGCACGGTAGCGAGATTGCCGCCGGCGCTGTCGCCGGCGACAGCGATCCTTCTCGCGTCGATGCCGAGATCGCCCGCGCCATCCTGCATGAAGGAAAGTGCGGCGCGGCAATCTTCGATGGCCGCCGGAAATTTGTGTTCCGGCGCCAGCCGGTAATCGGGAGAGACGACTACGCAGGCCGCCATATTGGCAAACCACCGGCAAATCTCGTCATGGGAGTCGAGATTGCCGATCACCCAGCCGCCGCCATGCAGATAGAGCAGCGCCGGGGCAGCGGCCCCGCTCACGCCGTGTCCGCGATAGATCCTGAGCGTCAACGGGCCGCCGGGTCCGGTGATGGTGCGCTCGGTTAGTGAGCCGACCGGCTCGCGCTCGCCCTGGAGTGCCGGAAAGCCCTGCTTATAGGCGCGGCGCGCTTCTTCGGGCGTGCCGGCTTCGAATGGCGGGGCAGCCGCCTGCCGGTCGAGGTCGAGCACGTGCCGGGCCTCCGGATCGAGCAAGGGCAAAAGCGATGTCGTCATCGTAAGCGCTCCGATATCAGGCAAGCAGGCTAACCGCTTCGTCCTCCTGGAGGAGCTGCGGCTGATCGACGGTTGCGTTGACGGCGACGGACTGGCGGCTCGCTCCCGAAGCAAGAATCGCTTCCATAATCTCCAGTACATGCAGCGCAAGATCGCCGGACGCATGCGGCTTTCTTCCGGTTGCCAGTGCGCGCGAAAGGTCGGCGACGCCGAGCATTCGGTAGTTGGCTCGGTCCGGCGCGGCATAGGGCCAGTTGCGCGCGCCATAGAGTTCGCTCTCACTGTGGAAGTCGGCCCAGTCGGCCCCACGTTCCGACAGCGAGACGGTGCCGCCGAACGTGTCCGGATCGGGCAGCCTGAGCGAGCCTTCGGTCCCATGCAGCTCGATCGGACGGTTAGAGTGCCTGAAGACATCCCAGGAGGCACCGAAGGTGACGGTGGCGCCCGAGCGGAACTCCAGCAGCGACAGGATGTTGGTCGGTGTGCCGACCTTGAAGCTGGTGTTCCGATAGGGGCCTTCGGCAGTGATCAGCCGCTCCTCCTGGCCTCGCGTCGCCATCGCCATCACGCGGGCCACCGGTCCGAGCAAATTAACAAGCATCGTCAGGTAATAGGGCCCCATGTCGAAGACCGGTCCGCCGCCCGGCTGATAATAGAATTGCGGATTGGGATGCCAGTGCTCCATGCCGCGCCCCATCATGAAGGCGGTGCCGGTCACCGCGCGGCCGATTGCGCCCTCATCCATGAGGCGGCGTGCCTGCCGTCCGGCGGCGCCGAGGAAAGTATCCGGAGCCGAACCCAGCAGCAGCCCGCGCTCCGCCGCCTCGGCGACAAGGCGCCGGCCGTCGCTGGCCGAGGTCGCCAGCGGTTTTTCGGTGAAGACGTGCTTTCCCGCCGAAAGCGCCGAAAACGAAATGTCAAAGTGCGCCGCCGGGATGGTCAGGTTGAGGACGAGGTCGATCTCGGGATCGGCCAGGAGCGCATCGACGCTGAGAGCCCGGAGGTCGTATTCGCTCGCACGCAGCGCCGCCATGTCGGGCGATATGTCGGCACAGGCGCGCAGCTCCACCTCACCGAACAGAGCCGCATTGCGTAAATAAGTCATCGAGATGTTGCCGCACCCGACAACGCCAATGCCGAGCTTAGCTGCTGATTTTCCTGGCATTTTCCACTCCACCTCCCGAGGTCGCAACGCTCTGGCTGAACCAATGCACAAGCAACGGATCAGATTCGAAAGCCGCTTTACAGCATTTTAAATGTTGACGCGCGTAAAATTTTTATGGAACATGCGGAAATGCTGGCTGGGAGGCTGCCAGCGCAAGGAGGAGAAAATGACTGACATCAAAAAAGGGCCGGTCTCCGGCTCGAAGCCTGTGGCGCATGTGACGATCGCCGACCGCCGGCAGTTTCTCATCGGCAGCGCCGGGTTGCTCGGGGCGGCGACACTTGGCCTCGGCACCGGGCTGGGCGTTCGCCGGGCTCGCGCGCAGTCGCGGGCCGAAATCAGTTTTGCCAGCGCCGCCTTCTTCGGCAAGGAGACCTTCGGCGACCTGATCAAGGCCTTCAACGAATCGCAGGACCGCGTTCTGGTCAAGAACATCGAGCTGCCGCGGCCGAGCTCATCGACGGAAGTCTATCAGGGCCTCGTCCAGCAGCTCGCCCGGCGTACCGGCACGCCCGACGTCTTCAGCCAGGACGTGATCTGGATCGCCGGCTTTACCGCCGCCGGCTGGGCGCTGCCGCTCGATGAGTACTTTCCGGCGGACAAGCGCAGCGCCTACTTCTCCGGGACCCTCAATGCCTGCACCTATGACGGCAAGCTGACTGCCCTGCCCTGGTTCATGGATTCGGGCATGTTCTATTACCGCACGGACGTGCTGGAAAAGCATGGCGGCAAAGTGCCGGAAAACTGGGCCGACATGGCGACCATCGCCGCCGCCGCGCAGAAGGCCGGCGACATCGATTTCGGCTATCTCTGGCAGGGCAAGCAGGCCGAGGTTCTGGTCTGCGACGCGGTCGAGATCATCACCTCCAACAATGGCGCGATCCTGGCGCCTGACGGCAAGTCATCGCTGATCAACCAGAAGGCCGCAGTCGACGCGATCCAGTTCCTGCACGGCACCATCGCCACGAGCAAGATCAGCCCGCAGGACGTCCTGTCCTGGGACGAGGAGCCATCGCGCCAGCCGTTCACCTCGGGCAAGGCGATGTTCATGCGCAATTGGTCCTATGTCTATCCGATCGCCCAGGACGCCAAGGCCTCCCAGGTGGTGGACAAAATCGGCGTAGCACCGCTGCCGTCCTTCCCCGGCGGCAAGAGCTCGGCCTGTCTCGGCGGCTACCAACTAGGCGTCAACGCCAACTCGAAGCAGCGCGAAGCCGCGATCGAGTTGCTGACCTGGCTGTCGTCGACCGAAACCCAGCATCGCATCGCCCTAAACTTCGGGCTCGCGCCGACGCGCCCGGCACTGTTCCAGGACGAGAAGATCAAGACCGAACAGCCGTTCATGGCGAGCCTCGAGAAAGTGTTCACCGGCGCCACCGCCCGGCCGATCACGCCCGAATATGCGAAGGTGACGCTGGCCTTGCAGTCGGGCATCTCCAAGGCGCTGGTCTCAGGCAACGTCCAGGCCGAGATGGACGCGCTGGCGACGCAAATCGACCAGATCGTCGGCTGAACCATGACCGCGGCGGCCACTGTTTCTGGCATTGGCCGGCCGCGTCGGTTTGGCAAGGCGCTTCCAGTCTCATTGTGGGCTTTGCTCCTGCTGACACCGGCTTTCGTGTCGCTGGCGTCCGTTTCCTTCTACCCGATCATCAGCGGACTTTATCTCTCGCTCACCAACACCTCGCTGATCACCCAGGAGAACGAGTTCTCGGGCTTCTCCAACTATGTGCAGCTATGGGGTGACGCCCAATTCTGGAATGCCTGGTGGCACACGATGTGGTTCACTACGGCATCCACGATACTTGAGACCGTCATCGGGCTCGGCATGGCGCTCATCCTGTGCGAGGCCTTCAAGGGCCGCGGCCTGGTTCGCGCCGCCATGCTGGTGCCCTGGGCGATGCCCACCGTCGTCACCTCCAAGATGTTCGGCTGGCTGTTCGACGGCCAGAACGGCATTATCAACTATATCCTGCTGCATGCCGGGCTGATCGATCAGAACATCAACTGGTACGGCTCGCCCGACACGGCAATGATGACCATCATCATCGCCGATGTCTGGAAGACCACCCCGTTTATGGCGCTATTGCTTTTGACCGGGCTGCAGACAGTGCCCAATTCGCTGATCGAGGCGGCGCGCATGGATGGCGCAAAAGGCTGGACCACCTTCTGGTACATCCGTCTGCCGCTGCTGATGCCGACATTGCTGATTGCCGGCCTGTTCCGCGCGCTCGACGCCTTTCGCGTCTTCGACCTCGTTTACGTGCTGACCGGCGGCGGCCCGGCCGATTCGACCGAAACGCTGTCGACGCTGTCCTACAAGGTGCTCTTCTCGACGCTTCAATTCGGCTATGGCTCCGCCGTTTCGACGGCGATGTTCGTCACCGAAGGCATCATCGCACTGGTATTCTGCCTCTATCTCATCAGGCAGATCAGGAGGGCGCAATGAACGACGCGCGTTCACCGCTGCAGACGATCGCCATCTATCTTGGCGCCTTGCTCATCCTTGTCTGGTCGGGTGGCCCATTCCTCTGGCAGTTCTCGACATCGTTCCAGCTCGACAAGGCGCTGACATCAGGTTCGCCATCGTTAATCCCGGCGCCTTTTACGCTCGAGCACTACTACAACGCCTTCATCGAGAAGCAGCTGCACCGCTATGTCTGGAATTCGCTGGTGGTCTCGCTGGCCACGACATTCCTGTGCCTCTTCGTCGGATCGCTGGCCGCCTTCGCGCTGTCGCGGCTCAACGTCAAGGGCCGCTTCGGCATCCTGATGGTCATCCTTTCGGTGTCGATGTTCCCGCAGATCGCGCTGGTCGGGCCGCTCTACCTGGTGGCGACCAGTCTCGGCCTGCTCGACACCTACACGGCGCTGATCATCACCTATCTGGCGCTCGGGCTGCCGCTCGTCACGTGGGTGCTGTTCGGCTATTTCGAGACGCTGCCGCGCGAGATCGATGAGGCGGCGCGCATGGACGGCGTCAGCGTTCCCGGCCTGCTCTGGCACATCATCCTGCCGATGTCGCTGCCGAGCCTGGTGACCACAGGCCTGCTCGCCTTCATCACCGCATGGAACGAATTCCTGTTCGCCCTCGCCTTCACCTCCAACATCGATCGCCAGACGATCCCCGTCGGCATCGCCAACTTCACCAACCTCTATTATGTGCCCTGGGGCGACATCGCCGCAGCTTCGGCCGTCGTCACCGTCCCTTTGATCGTGCTGGTGCTGTTCTTCCAGCGGCACATTATCGAAGGGCTGACGCAGGGCGGCATCAAGGAATGAAAGGATGAACGTGAAAGACCTGAAAGTCGGCTGCCAGACTTTTACGTGGGAAATGCTCGGAGGCGGTTTTGCCGGCGGTCCGGACGATCTGCTTAAAGCGATCGCTGACGGTGGTTATGCCGGCATAGAGATCACCGACACGATGATCGGCCGCTATGCCGACAGGCCGGCGGAATTCGCCATGGCGCTGGAGTCGGCTGGCTTGACGCTCGTCTCCTTCGCTTTCGGCTCGAATAGCGGCTTTACGCTGAAGGATAATATCGGCGCCGACCTCGAAACGGCGCAGCGCTGGATCGATTTTGCCGCCGCATTTCCTGGCGCGCTCGTCTCGATGGGCTCGGCTACCTCCGTTTCCGAAGGACCTCGTGACGACAAGTTTGCCATCGCGGCCGAGGTCTACAACAGGGCCGGCCAACTCGGGCGCAAGGCCGGCGTCGATATCGCCGTCCATCCCAGTTCCCACCACAACACGCTGCTATTCGACCGTGCCGACTACGACCGGATTTTCGCACTGATCGATCCGTCGCTCGTCGGATGGGTGCCCGACACCGGCCACATCTTGCGCGGCCATGAAGACATGATCGACACGCTCACCACATACCGGGACCGCATCCGCTACATCCACCTGAAGGACGTCGATGCCGGCGGCAAATGGGCGATGCTCGGCAAGGGCGTCTGCGACACCCAATCTGTGATGGATGTCGCCGGTGCCGCGCCACATTTCAACGGTTGGCTGGTGCTGGAAGAGGAATCCGAGACCGCCGCCGCCGATCCGGCCGCCGCGGTCAAGACCAACCGCCAGACCATGCGCGACTACGGCGCGTGAGGAAGAGATCATGATCCGGAAGCAAGACCGTCGCCTTCGTGTCGGCGTGCTCGGCTGCGGGCCGATCGCGCAGTTCGCCCATCTCGAATCCTGCGTGAAGGCCAGGAACGCTGATCTCTATGCGATTTGCGATGCCGCCCCCGACCTTCTGGCGCGCATGGGCGCGACCTATGAACCCGAGAAGATGTACGCCGACTACGATGAGATGCTCGCCGACCCGCAGCTGGAGGCGGTGATCGTCGCAACCTCCGACGCCTACCACGTTCCGATGTCGATCAAGGCGCTCGAGGCCGGTAAGCACGTGCTGTGCGAAAAGCCGATCGGCGTCTCGGTCGAGGAAGGCGAAACGCTCGCCGATGCGGTTAAACGCTCCGGCAGGGTGCTCCAGGTCGGTCACATGAAGCGCTTCGACCCGGCGCTGGAAGCGGCGCGCGATTTCGTCCGCGACGAGATCGGCGAGATCCTGGCGCTAAAAGCCTGGTATTGCGATTCCACCCATCGCTACACCAACACCGACGCGGTCCAGCCGCTGCCCGTCACCAGCAAGCTGGCAAGGAAACCTGGCGGCAATCCGAAAGCCGATCTCAGGCAGTATTTCATGCTCGCGCACGGCTCCCACCTCGTCGACACGGCGCGCTTCCTGTGCGGTGAGATCGTCGCGGTGCGCGCCCGCCTCAACGAGCGTTTCGGCGCCTATTGCTGGTTCGTCGAAACCGAGTTCGCCAACGGCGCGCTTGGCCATCTCGATCTCACCGTGGCTGTCCGCATGGACTGGCACGAGGGCTTCCAGCTCTATGGCGAGAACGGCTCGGTAATCGCGAAGACCTTCAATCCGTGGTATTTCCGGGCGAGCGAGGTCGATATCTTTCACGAGAAGGATGCGACGTCGCGAAAGCCGCTGGGCGCCGACGGGCATTTCTTCAGGCGCCAGCTCGAAAGCCTCGCCGAGACCGTCCTTGACGGCAAGCCGATGCGCGGCGCCAACGTCGAGGACGGCCTCGCCTCGATCCGCGCCATGGTGGCGATCGCCCGCTCGGTCGAAACCGGTGATCGCGTCGAGATCGCTTCCGTCACGGGAGCGGTCTGATGCAGATCGGGGTGTTCGCCAAGACCTTCCCTGGGAGCGAGCCGGCCGGCGTGCTGGCAGCGGTCCGCGACGCGGGATTTGCCGTCACCCAGTTCAACCTGGCCTGCGTCGGCCTGCCGTCGATGCCGGATGCGGTCCCTGACGATGGCATCAGCGCCATCGCGGCCGCGTCGCATGCTTCCGGCGTCACCCTGGTGGCGCTCTCGGGCACCTACAACATGGCCCATCCCGACAGGACGGTGCGCGACGACGGCCTGCGCCGGCTTGGCGTGGTGATCAAGGCTGCGGCAGACCTTTCCGTTCCCCTGGTCACGCTGTGCACGGGAACACGCAACGCGGACGATCAGTGGGCGTATCACCCCGAGAATGCTGCCCCTGAGGCATGGGACGACATGGCGAGCGAGGTCGAAAAGGCGCTGCAATTCGCTGAGCGCCACGGCGTCGATCTCGGCATCGAGCCCGAACAGGCCAACATTGTCACCTCGGCGTCGGACGCGATGCGCCTCATCGCCAGCATGGGCTCGAAACGGCTGCGCATCGTGCTTGATCCGGCGAACCTGTTCGAGCAGGCGAGCCCCGCCGAAGCACGCGCCATCGTGGCCGCTGCGGTCGAGCACACAGCCGGCCATGTCGCCATGGCCCATGCCAAGGACCGTTTAGCCGATGGCCGCTTCACTACGGCCGGCCGGGGCGTTGTCGACTTTGCGGATTTTGTTGCCCGCCTAAAGGTATCAGGCTTCGACGGGGCGCTGGTCACGCACGGCCTTTCAGCCGACGAAGCGCCTGAGGTTGCCCACTTCCTCAAGGGGCTGATCTGATGGCGCGTCTTGCAACTCTGCTTCGCGATGACGCCGCGCTTCAAGTCTCCGACCATGGCGACGGGCTTGCGGTCATCTTTCAGCACGGGCTGGGCGGTGGCGAGGCGCAGGTCGCCCAGGCTTTCCCTTCCGGGCCGAGGTTGCGGCGCCTCACGCTGGAATGCCGCGGGCACGGTGCCTCTGGGCTCGGCAGCAGTCGCCCGTTCTCCCTGAGCATGTTCGCGGATGATGTTCTAGCCGCCGCCGATCAGGTCGACCTCGATCGGTTCGTCGCCGGCGGCATTTCCATGGGCGCCGCAATTGCAACCCGCCTCGCCTGCCGTCATCCGGACCGTGTCGCGGGCCTGCTGCTAGTGCGGCCGGCCTGGACGTTCGACAGTGCGCCTGACAACATGCGGCCGATCGCCGAGGCTGCCGGCCTCATTCTCAGTCACGGCCCCGACAAGGCCAGGACGATCTTCGCGCAATCGGAAACCTCCGCGCGCCTGCAGCGCGACGCGCCCGACAACCTTGCCTCGCTGTTCGGCTATTTCGACCGGCTCGACGCCGCGCCATTCGCGCAGGTCCTCGCCGACATTGCCGCCGACGGCCCAGGCGTTTCCGCGAGTGACGCCGCGGTGCTTGGCATTCCCACGCTGGTCATCGGCAATGCCATGGATGCAGTGCATCCGCTGTCGGCGGCCCATACGCTCGCGGCGGCCATCTCCGGCGCGACCTTTGCCGAAATCTCTCCCAAGGCGCTCGACAGTGTCAGGCATTTCGCCGAGCTGCAGGCCGAGATCACGACCTTCCTTCACGCCCACTTCAACATCCGGAGCCTCATTCCGTCATGACGATGAAAACCCTGTCCGGCCCCGCTGCCATCGCCGCCTTGCCGCGCAACCGGCTGCTCGGCGAGTTTTCACTGTGGTCGGCGGACCTTGCCAATATGGAGCGCGACCTGAAGCGCATAGAACCTCATGTCGACCTGCATCACATCGACGTCGCAGACGCCCGCTTCACCCCCGGCTTCCTGTTCTTCCCGGATCTGGTGAAGCGGATCGCCAGGTTGACGGCAAGGCCGATCCATGTGCACCTGATGGTCGAAGCCGAGATCGTCGAAGAGCAGACGCGTCAGTTCATCGAGACCGGCGCCGACCTGATCAGTGTGCACGCCGAAAACGGCGAGGCCGGCCTGCGCGCCGTGCGGCTGGCGCATGAGCTCGGCGCCGAGGCCGGCGTGGTGCTCAGGCTGGAAACGCCGGTCGCTGCGGTCACCCCATACCTGCCGGAAGTCGCGTTTGTGACGCTTCTTGGCACATCCATTGGCGTCAAGGGCCAGAGCCTTTCCGACCAGGCCTGCCCACGCCTGATAGAGGCGCGTACACTGATGCGGCAAGCCGGCCGGGAAGCGGACATCATCCTGGCTGCCGACGGCGGCATCCGCCACGAGACGGTGCCGCGCCTGCGCGCCGCCGGGGCCGAGACGGTGGTGCTCGGATCGCTGGCATTCGGCGACCCCGACCTCGCGCAGCGCATGGCCTGGCTGCATGGGCTGAAGGTCGCCGCCTTATGACAAGACGGGCCCTCGCTTTCGATCTCGGCGGAACGGAGCTGCGCGGCGCGCTGGTCGAGAGCGGCGGCCGCGTTGTCGCGCAGGTTTCGGCGCCGACGATGGCGATCGCGGGATCGGATGCGGTGATCGGGCAGATCATCGCACTGGCCGGGGCTCTTCTGACACAGCGCCCACAAGCGGATGTCGTCGGCATCGGCATCGGCGCGCCGGGACCGCTCGATCCCAAGGCTGGGATCGTGATCGCACCGCCGACGCTGGCCGGCTGGCACGACGTGCCGTTGATCGACATTCTCGGCAAGCATTTCGGCCTGCCGGTGCGGCTGGAAAACGACGCCAATGCGGCCGCGCTGGGCGAATGGCGCTTCGGCGCCGGCCTGGGCACCGGGTCGCTGGTGTTCGTCACCGTATCGACCGGCATCGGCGGCGGGGTCGTTGCCGACGGCCACATCTATCACGGCCGGCGCGGGCTTGCCGCCGAGATCGGCCACATGACCATCACCGGCGAGGGCGACCGCTGCTTCTGCGGCGCTGTCGGCTGTTTCGAGGCGGTCGCCTCCGGAACCGCGCTCGGGCGGCGTGCCACGGCGCTGACAGCGCCAGGCGACGGCTCCCTGCTCAGGCGCCTTTCGGCCGATGGCGACGTTTCGGCCAGGCACGTCGTCGAGGCCGCACGTGCCGGCGATATCAGTGCGCTCGAGCTGATCGAGGCGGAAGCCAGGTGGCTCGGCATCGGCTTCACGAACCTGCTTCACCTCTATTCGCCGGACCTGATCGTCATGGGCGGCGGTCTTGCGAACGGTTTCGACCTGTTGGCTCCAACCATCAGGGCAACCGTCGAGCAGCGGGCCATGCTGGCCTACCGGGACGTGCCGATCGTGCCGGCGCAGCTTGGCGACCGCGCCGGACTGATCGGCGCGGCCAGCCTGATCCTGTGGGAAGGCGAACTGGGCGCGCCGTTGGCGATGGCGCAGGATGAGGACAACAAGGACAATGCGACCGAGCGTGCCGGCGCCAGGGAGACAAGCCATGGCTGAGCTCAAGCTGCGTGGTGCGCGCAAGTCCTACGGATCCGTCGAGATCATCAAGGGCCTTGACTGGACGTCGAGGACCGCGAATTCGTCGTCTTCGTTGGCCCGTCCGGCTGCGGCAAGTCCACGCTGCTGCGCATGATCGCCGGCCTGGAAAAGATCACCGCCGGCGACTTGCTGATCGATGGCGTGCGCGCCAACGACATCGATCCGTCCGAGCGTGGGCTCGCCATGGTGTTCCAGTCCTACGCGCTCTATCCGCACATGACGGTGGCCGAGAACATGGGCTTTGCGCTGAAGATCGCCGGCGTCTCCGCCGCGGAAAAGGAACGCAAGGTGCGGGAGGCCGCCGAGGTGCTGCAGCTTTCGCATCTTCTCCACCGGCGGCCGAAGGGGCTTTCGGGCGGCCAGCGGCAGCGTGTCGCCATCGGCCGCGCCATCGTGCGAAATCCCAAAGTGTTCCTGTTCGACGAGCCGCTGTCCAATCTCGACGCCGCCTTGCGGGTGAGCATGCGGCTCGAGCTGATGCGCCTGCATGAGCACCTGGCCGCGACCATGATCTATGTCACCCACGACCAGACCGAGGCCATGACCATGGCCGACAAGATCGTCGTGCTGAACGGTGGCAGCATCGAACAGGTCGGCTCGCCGCTCGATCTCTATATCAGGCCGGCCAACATTTTTGTCGCCGGCTTCATCGGTTCGCCGAAGATGAATCTGTTGAAGCTGAAAGTGGTCGCGACTCGGCCCAAAGGCGTCTCCGTTACCTTGCCGGACGGCCAGGCGCTGACCGTCCCGGTTGCCGCCGGTGCAAGCAAATCTGGCGACGAGCTGCTGCTCGGCATGCGGCCGGAACATCTCCGCATCTCGGCCAACGGACAATTCAAGGGGCGAGCCGTGCTGGCGGAGCGGCTTGGCAGCCTGACCATCCTGCATGTCGAGGTCGCGCCCGAGGTCACGCTGGTGGTGCAGGCGGAAGGTGGCGACAGGACGCCATTGCACAGCCCGATCGCGCTCGACATTTTGCCATCGGCTTGCCACCTGTTTCGCACCGATGGTCCGGCGCTGGCGTCTCTGCAATCGGCGTGAGCCGTGGGCTCATAGTTTGAAACCAGAACTGACGACGCCGCGCATCGAGCCTGCTTCGACCCCTACAGTGTCGATTTCTGCTGCATCGCAGCACATCAAAACCGCTGCACACCATTTTAAAACTTGACGCATGTCAAATTTTTCTAAAACATGCGATAATGCTGGCGAGGCCTTGGCCAGCGCTCTGGGAGGAGAAATGCCTGACACGGAAAATGGCCCGGAACGGGTCTTGAAGCAGCGAGCTGCACGGCAATCGCCGATCGGTCGGCTGTCTGCCATCGCAAGCGCCGGGCCGGCCTTCGTCGCGCCCTGCACAGCCATTCCGTTCCCCGAACGGGTTAATCGCGACACAACCAACATTTAGGAGGAGGAAGAAGCATGCGTATGTTCAATGGCCTGGCGCTTGGCGCAGGTCTGTTTGCAACCATCGTCTCCATGCCGACCCAGGCCCAAGACGCGGCGAAAGTCGCGGCCATCGTCAAGGGTCTCGACAACCCCTTCTTCCAGTACATGCAGAAGGGCATTGAGGAGCAAGCCAAGGCCGATGGCGTCGGCGTTACCGTGCAGGCGGCCGCCAATATGGGCGACGCCACCGGGCAGGCCGATCGGTTGACCGCCATGGCCATGCAGGATTTCGATTGCTATCTGGTCAATCCCATCAGCGTCAGCAACCTCGTCCAGGCACTTGTGCCTGTCGCCCAGAAGAACAAGCCGATCGTCAACATCGACAGCACCATCGACGCCGAGCAGGCCAAGGCCGCCGGCTTCACCATCTCGACCTATATCGGCACAGACAACGTTGCCGCCGGCGTGCTGGCAGGCGAGGAGATGCTGAAGCTGGTTCCTGCAGGCTCCAAGGTTGCACTGGTGGCCGGCATCGTCGGCGATGTCGGCAGCAATGCCCGCATCAAGGGTTTCAAGCAGGCTGTCGAAGGCAAGCTCGACGTCGTGGTGATGGTGAGCGCCGACTGGGACCGTGAGAAGGCCTTGACCGCCGCGACCGACATCCTGGCCGCGCATCCAGATCTCGCCGGCTTCTTTGCCGCCAACGACATCATGGCGCTCGGCGTCCAGCGCGCCGTCCAGACCTCGGGTAAGGACGTCAAGGTGATCGGGCTTGACGGCATCGTCGACGCCCTGAAATCCGTTGCCGCCGGCGAACTCGCTGCGACCGTCGCCCAATATCCCTATGTCGTCGGCGCCATGGGCGTGGAAGCTTGCGCCGCGGCGGCCAAGGGCAAGACACTTCCGGCCAACGTGCCAGCGCCGGTTCTGTTGATCAACAAGGGCAATGCGGAAGCCTCGCTGAAGAACTTCCCGCGCCCCGGCGGCGACTATCCCGATCCCTTCCGCGAGATGTTGAAGTGAGCACGCCTGAACAAAACGCGTCCGCGCATACAGCGGGCGCGGCGGAGGAGAGCCGTCCCTCCCTGTCGGCTCTCCTCCTGGATCCTTCCTTCTGGGCCGACTGGGCATCGGTCGTTGGCCTGGTCGGCCTCGTCGTCGTGTTCGGCATTAGTCAGCCGGTCTTTCTCAGCGTCGCCAATTTGCAGGCCCTGCTGCTAGCCGCGGCGATCCTGGTCGTGCTGTCGATCGGCCAGACCTTCGTCGTGGCCACCGCCGGCATCGATCTCTCGCTGGCTGCCGCAGTCATGCTGGGCGCCATCATCCTCGGCCTCGTCGATGCCGCGGGCTATGGCATCTTCTTCGCCTGTGTACTGGCCGTCGCCGCCACCAGCGCGGTCGGTTTCCTCAATGGCGTGCTCATCACAGCCGGGAAAATACCCGACTTCGTGGTGACGCTCGGCACGCTTTCGGGCGTCACCGGCCTCGGCCTGATCCTGTCGGGCGGCGAGCCGATAATGGTTGGCTCGACCTTCCTGCTGCGGCTGGCCTCCGGTTCCTTCGGGCCGTTCGGCTATCCCGTCTGGGTGGCAATATCGGCCGTTCTCGTGGCGCATATCGCGCTCTTCCACACCCGCTTCGGGGTGCATCTGCTGGCGACCGGCGGCCAGACCGAAAGCGCCCGCTCGCTTGGCATCCGGACCGACCGGGTCAAGATCGCCGCCTATACGATATCAGGATTCTGCGCCGGCACCGCCGCGCTGCTTCTGGTGGCGCGCATCGGCTCGGCCGAACCGCAGATCAACACCAGCCTTCTGCTCAATTCGGTGGCGGCAGTCGTCTTGGGAGGCGTCAGCCTGTTCGGCGGACGCGCCAGCATTCTCGGCCCGGCGATCGGGGCGCTGATGCTCACCGCTCTCGTCAACGGGCTGACGCTGCTCAGCGTTTCGGCCTTCTACCAACCGCTCGCCGTGGGCGCCATCGTGGTGCTGGCGGCACTGATCATGCGGTATCAGAAATGAGCGCCGTCAATCACTCGCCGTCGGCCGACGCGATCCTAGCCTGCGAAGGGCTAAGCAAGCATTTCGGCGGCATCCGCGCCTTCACCGATGTCGCCTTCCAGGCCCGCCGCGGCGAGGTCACCGCGGTGATCGGCGACAATGGCGCCGGCAAATCGACGCTGATACGCTGCCTGGTCGGCGTGCACGTGCCGGACGGTGGCCAGATCTTCTTCGACGGCCGGCAGCAGCCGTTCGCCAATCCCGACGAGGCGCGCAAGGCCGGTATCGAGACGGTGCATCAGAACCTCGCGCTGATCGACGAATTGACCGTCGCCCAGAACCTGTTCCTCAACCGTGAGATCGTGCGCCGGATCGGCCCCTTCGCCCTGCTCGACCGCAAGGCCATGAAGCAGCAGGCGCGTGCCATGCTGTCGCGCCTGTCGATCAACATGCCTTCGGTCAGCCAGCGCGTGCGGCGCCTTTCGGGCGGGCAGCGACAGGCGATCTCGATCTGCCGCGCCGCAGGTTCCGGCGCCAAGCTGGTGGTGATGGACGAACCAACCGCGGCGCTCGGTGTGCAGGAGACGGCCAATGTCGAAGCCCTGATCCGGCGCCTGCGCGAACAGGCCGTCAGCGTCATCCTGGTCAGCCATAATTTCGATCAGGTGCGGCGGCTGTCCGACCAGATCTGGGTGATGCGGGCGGGGCGGATGGTGGCGACAGTCCGATCGTCCGAGACCACCGGCAACGAACTTGTCGCGCTCGTCACCGGCGCGGCATAGAAACGATCCGGCTCGTTACGAATTGAACGATTGGAAAGGGGGTTGCAGTGGCGGTGATCCGTGTCGGACTTGTGGGGCTTGGAGAGGTCGCTCAGTCGATCCATCTGCCGGTGCTGAGCGACCAGCGCGACCGCTGGCTGATATCGGGCGTCTATGATGTTTCGCCGAGCCTCGTGACGCTGTGCCGCTCCGAATACCCGACCGCCGCAATCTTCGATTCGGCCGAGGCGCTGATCAGTTCGCCGGATATCGACGCGGTTTTCATCCTCTCGTCCGACGAGACCCACAGCCGTTTCGTCCGTGCCGCCGTCCAGGCGAACAAGCATGTCTTGTTGGAAAAGCCCGCCTGCCTGACGGTGCGCGAAATCGACGAATTGCTGGCTCTGACGACAAACTACGCCAAGACGATCTTCGTCGGTTACATGCGCCGCTACGCTCCGGCCTACCTGGCGGCGATGGAGGAACTGCCTGACTTCGCCGATATCACCCATGTCCGCATCTTCGACCTGATCTCCGAGGGCCGGCATTTCCTGAAAAAGAGCCAGAATATTCTCTATCCCACCGACATCGATCCGGCCCTTTTGGCACGCGGCGCCGGGGAGCGCGAGGCGCTGATCCGCGAAGTGGTGGGCAGCGATGCGCCCGCCGATCTCGTACGCGCCTATCGCGGCCTGACGGCGCTGAGCTCGCACCACATTTCGGCGATGCGCGGGCTGCTCGGCGAGCCGGTTCGTGTGCTCGCCGCGCATCGCACCAATGGCGGCGCCAACACCAGCGTGACCTTCGACTATGGGCATTTCGCCTGCTGCTACGACGCAGTGGTCGACGATCTCGGCCTGTTTGATGCCATGATCGAGGTGCGCTCGAACACCAAACGGGTCCGCATCATCTACGACACGCCCTATATCCGCAGCCTGCCGACGCGGCTCGAAGTGACGGAAGCCGGTCCACTAGGCCCGGTGACCAGGACCTTCGGGCCGCTCTATGGCGACGCTTTCTCGAATGAACTGGAGACCTTCCATCGCCACATCACTGACGGGACAAAGCCGCTGACCGACCTCGCGGACTCCCGTCGCGACCTGGCGCTGATGGCCCACATCATCGCGCGGATGAAGGAGACTGGCGGGCGCTGAAGCCTGCCGCCTATTTCCCGCAATGGTGATCGTTGATCTTGTTCAACGCATTCGCGTCGGGTCCGACCCTGTGGTAGGAGCAGGCTCCGGCGGCTGTCGTGACCAACTGCTGGTCATAGTAGCGCGGGCCGCCGAACAGAATGTCGATGATGTCGCCTTCGGCGGGAACGTAGCGTTCGGATTGAACCTGGTAGTCGCGGTGCCGATGGTCGCGGTATTTGTCCCCCGCGAAAGCCGAGGCGGACATGCTGCAGCCTATCGCGAAGGCGAGCGCGCGGATCGCAAAGCGTTTTGTCGTCATCGGCAATACCCTTCTGGCAGTTCGGCTTTGTACCATATATCCAAAATCGCCAGCCGAACAAAAGTTCCCTGAACGGCGCCTTAGGCCAGCGCGAATCCATCAATAAGGTGCTGGGCTACGATGCGGCCGCCGCACTCGCCAACGACGCCGCCAACAAGGAAAAGTTCGGCGCCGTGATGAGCCAGTAGCCGGCCCGGTAGCCAGTGGTGTCGTGCGCGCCGGAAATCCTACCCGGGCAGTCCGTGCCGGTATGGCGCGGGCCCGCTGCTTGTGCTCGACCGGTTCGGGCGGCGGCTTCCGGCCGGTGTGTTGCCCTGGCGGTAAACCGGCTCAGGTGCTCGGGATAATCCAGGCGATCATCAGCAGGGTCGTTCACGGTGATCTGCCTTGCCGCAGGTGCTTCGCTGGCCTACGCGGCAATCTATCCCGCGATCTCAAGCAAGGACGATACCAGCAACCGGCGTTCGTCCTGTGAAAGGACGTCCGAGTCGAAGAGGTTCATGCTGCGAAGTCCTTCGATGGCGAGGTAGCAGACCAGCAGCGCCTTGAGGTCCGGCGTCTCTCCCTTGAGCCGCTCGAAAACCTGCCGCCTGAACAATTTTATCGGTGTCAGGAAATCGGGATCCTCGGCGATCGCCGAAAATATCCAGGAAGCCGACGGTTTCGATTCCTCGGCATGTTCGGCCGAAAGCTTGATGTAGGTCGCAAGCGGGCTTTCGCCGCTGACGCCGGCCGTGCGGGCGGACTCCAGCGCCTGCTCGAAGGCGCGCAGGTATTCCTCCACCAGCGCCTGCATCAGTTTCGCCTTGGTCGGGAAATTGTACAGCAAGCCGCCTTTCGACACCCCGGCACGGCTGGCGACGGCGTCCAGCGACAGGCTGCCCGGCCCCGTCTCGCGTGCCACATCAGCGGCGGCGGCGAGAATTTTATCACGCGAATTTGCTCTGCGGGCCTTCATCAATCGTTCCCCTATACATTAGCTTACGCGGAATTGACAAGACCGTCCAGACGGTACAGTAAGGTCGCCGTCATTTGATATCGGGACCAGTCACAGGTATGTGTTTGGGTCATCCGACTGTTGTGCCGGGCCATGGCCAAGGGGACTGTTCGTGATCAAGCGTTTCATCATTGCCTTCATTCTGCTCGTGCTGGTCTGCGGCAGCATCGTCGGCTTCAACTTGTTCCGCGACAATGCAATGCAGCAATTCTTCGCCACGATGAAGCCGCCGGCCGCAACCGTGTCGACGATGATCGTCAAACCGACGGAGTGGACGCCGGGCGTCGAGGCGATCGGCACTGTCAGTGCGGTCCGCGGCGTCGACCTGACCGTCGAAACCGCCGGCATCGTCAAGGATATCCTGTTTCACGCCAATCAGAAGGTTGAAGCCAACGCGGGTCTCCTTCAACTTGACGATGCCGCCGAGCGCGCCGATCTCGATGCGACGAAGGCGCAAGCAGCGCTCGACCAGACGGCGTTGACACGCGCCCTTGAATTGCAGAAACGCGGTGTCGGCTCGGAGTCGACGCTCGACTCGGCGCGGGCAGCCGCGTCGGCTTCCACTTCGCAGGTCAACAGGCTGCAGGCGGTGCTCGAGCAGAAGCTGCTGACCGCGCCGTTCAGCGGCACCGTGGGTATCCCCAGGATCGACCTCGGCCAGTATCTGTCACCCGGTACTTCCGTAGCGACCCTGCAGGATCTGGAGACGATGCGGGCCGATTTCTCGGTTCCCGAACAGCAGCTTCCGCTGCTGAAGATCGGCCAGACGGTGCGGCTGGGCGTTGGTGACGGCGAGTTGCCGTTCACCGGCACTATTCGCGGTATCGACCCGAAGATCGACCCGGCCAGCCGGCTGGTGACGGTCAGGGCCGAGGTCGCCAATCCCGAAGGCAAGCTGACCCCTGGCCAGTTCGTGCAGGTGCGCGTCGAATTGCCCGAGGAAAACAACGTGCTGACGGTGCCGCAGACCGCGCTGACCTCCAGCCTCTACGGCGACTTCGTCTTCGTGGTGCGTCCGGCCAAGCCTGCCGCGGCCAACGGCGCCGCCCCCGCTGCTGCGGCGGAGGCGGAAGAAAAGCCGGCCACCGACCCCGCAGCCAAAGCGCCCGCGGCAAAACCCGAGGAAAAACCAGCTGCTGCCCCGGCCGGACCGACGGCGGAAGAACAGAAGCCGCAACTCGTGCTCGCCCAGGTGTTCGTCAAGCCAGGCCGCCGCAACGCCGGCCTGGTTGAGATCCTGGAAGGCATCGCCTCCGGCGACGAAGTCGTTACCGCCGGCCAGAACCGGCTCACCAACGGCATGTCCGTTGCCGTCGACAATACCATCGACCCGACCAAGCCGGCAAACCAGCAGGCAGCCCAGAAATGAGCTTCTCCGACCTCTTCATTCGCCGTCCGGTCCTTTCGACCGTGCTCGCCTTGATGATCCTGCTTCTGGGTTTCCAAGGCATCTTCAACCTTTCGATCCGGCAGTATCCGGAGGTCGAAGAAACGGCCATCACGATCACCACGGCCTATCCCGGCGCCAGTGCCGATCTGATCCAGGGGTTCATTTCCGCGCCGATCGCCCGTGCCGTCGCTTCGACCGAAAACATCGATTACGTCACGTCGGCGAGCCGGCCGTCCTCAAGCACCGTGACGGTGCAGATGAAACTCGGCTCCAACCCCGACGTCGCGCTGAACGAAGTCTTGTCGAAGGTACAAAGCGTGCGCGGCGACCTGCCGGACGAGTCCGAAGACCCGGTGATCGTCAAGGGCACCGGCGAGCAGTTCGCGATGATGTATATCTCGATGCAGAATCCGAACATGACGCCGGAACAGCTCACCGAATATATCGAGCGGGTCGTGCGGCCGCGCATGTCGACGGTCGAGGGTGTCGCCGACGTGCAGATCTTCGGGGCCGCCGAATATTCGATGCGCGTCTGGATCGACCCGATCAAACTGGCGGCGCGCGGCGTGACGGCGTCGGACGTGCTGACCGCCATCAATGAATCGAATTTCCTGTCAGCACCCGGCAACACTGAAAACGAATACGTCGCCTCCTCGATCACCGTTCGCTCGACGCTGCAGACGCCGGAAGCTTTCGCCGCCCTTCCGCTCCGTTCGAAGGACAGCAATGTCGTGAGGCTGCGGGACGTGGCGCGCGTCGAACTCGCCGCGGCGAGCACCGACACCAGGGTCACTTTCAACGGCAAGCCCGGCATCTTTCTCGCCATCTTCCCGACGCCGGCCGCCAATCCGCTGACGACAGCGGAGGCGATCCACGACATCGTGCCGTCGATTCAGGAGACGCTGCCGCAAGGCATGACGATCGAGATCGTCTACGATTCGACCGAGCAGATTAGCGCCTCGATCGAGGAGGTGTTCAAGACCATCGGCGAGGCGGTCATCATCGTCATCGTCGTCATCCTGCTCTTCCTCGGCTCGTTCCGCTCGGTGCTGATGCCGATTGTGACCATTCCGCTGTCGCTGATCGGCGTCTGTTTCCTGCTGTTTTCGTTAGGCTATTCGATCAATCTTTTGTCTTTGCTGGCCATGGTGCTGGCGATCGGCCTCGTCGTTGACGATGCCATCGTGGTGGTGGAAAACATTCACCGCCATATGGAGGAAGACGGTTTGTCGCCGATGCAGGCGGCCTTCAATGGCATGCGGGAGATCTCGTCCGCCGTCATCGCCATGACGATAACGCTGGCCGCCGTATTCGCGCCGCTGGCCTTCACCGGCGGCCTGACCGGCGCACTGTTTCGCGAATTCGCGGTGACGCTTGCCGGCTCGGTGGTGCTTTCGGGTGTCGTTGCCCTCACCGTCACGCCGATGATGTCGGCACGCATCCTGAGGGCCGGCTCGCACAGCCGCTTCCAGCGTATTGTCGACAGCACGTTCGGGCGCGTCGAAAACATCTATGAGCGGCTGGTCAGCGGCTCGTTGAAATATCGCCCGGTGACCCTGATGATCGTCATCGCACTGGTGGCCACGACCGGCTTCATGTTCACCAAGACCGCGAGCGAACTGGCGCCGGAAGAAGACCAGGGCTTCTTGCTGTCTATTGTGAACGCGCCGCGCTATGCGACGTCGGACTACACCGAGACCTATGTGAACCAGATTCTCGGGCTGGTGAATAATATCCCCGAAACCAGGGCGCGGTTCTCCGCCGTCGCGTTCCAAGGCCCGACGAACAACGCCTTCGTCGGCTTCGCATTCAAGGACTGGGCCGACCGCACGCGCAGCTCGAAGGAACTTCAGGAAGACATCACGGGTCGCCTCAGCAAGGTTGCGGGCGTCGAAGCTTTCGTCTTCGCACCGCCGACGCTACCCGGCTCCGGCGGCGGCCTGCCGATCACGATAGTGGTGCGCTCGACCGGCGAGGCCTCCCAGGTGTATGAGGCGGCCGAGGACATCAAGAACAAGGCGCAGGCCTCCGGTCGCTTCCTCGCCGTGCAGAATTCGATGTCCTACGACGCGCCGCAAGTGACGGTGACGATCGACCGCGACCGCGCCGCGGCGCTCAACCTGCCGATCGCCGACATCGGCCGGACGCTGACCCTCTTGGTCGGTGGCGCTGAGGTGGCGCAATTCGACCGCGAATCCAACAGCTACGACATCATCCCGCAGGTACCGCAGAACTTCCGCGACAACCCTGAAAAGCTGGCCGAGTATTTCGTGCGCAGCGCGTCGGGCGAGATGGTGCCGCTCTCGGCCGTGGTGAAGATCTCGACCAATGCATCGCCGGCCGCGATCGAGCAGTTCAACCAATTGAACTCCGCCACGATTTCGGCTCTGCCATTGCCCACCGTCACCACCGGCGACGGGCTGAGGACCATCGAGGATATCGCCAGGAAAAGCCTGCCCGATACGTTCTTCATCGACTATACCGGCCAGTCGCGCCAGGAGAAGGAACAGGGCTACACGATCATCATCGCCTTCGCGGCAGCCGTTCTGGTCATCTATCTGGTGCTGGCGGCGCAGTTCGAAAGCTTCCGCGATCCGTTGATCATCATGATGTCGGTGCCGCTGTCGATCTTCGGCGCGATCGTGCCGCTCAATCTGGGGCTGGGAACGCTCAATATCTACACGCAGGTCGGCCTGATCACGCTGATCGGTCTGATCACCAAGCACGGCATTCTTCTGGTCGAGTTTGCCAACCAGCAGCGCGAGCTCCACGGGATGCGGCGGCGCGATGCGATCGTCGCCTCGGCCAGGGTGCGGCTAAGGCCGATCCTGATGACGACGGCTGCGATGGCGCTCGGCGTGGTGCCGCTGATCATCTCCAGCGGCGCGGGTGCGGCGGCGCGCTATTCGATGGGCCTGGTGATCTTCACCGGCATTCTGGTGGGGACCATGTTCACCCTGTTCGTGGTGCCGATGTTCTACACCTTCATTGCCAGCAAGGACCTGCCGCATCACGCCGAGAAGCCGGACCCGAAGCTGATGCCGGTCCCGGTTGATTGATTGACAAAAGGCCGGGATTTCCGGCCTTTTTCTTGGGCAGTGATGTCCGACCGCAACGTATTTAACAAGCGGATCGTCTTTGCTTACCTATTTGACGATGACGATCCTGGTGTTGGCCGGACCGAAAATCTCGACAAGCTGGTAGAAATCGGCGGCGTCGACCGGATGCAGCCGCACGCAGCCATGCGAGGCCGGCTGGCCGAGGCGCTTGACGAAATTGGTCGCATGCACGGCGTAGCCACCCTTGAAGAAGACCGAATGCGGCATCGGCGCGTTATCATATTTCCTCGAATACCACATTTGGTGCATGCGGGTCGGCTTGAACGAGCCGGTCGGGGTGACATGCCCCTTGGCGCCGGTCGAGACTTTCCACGCGAAGGTCGGCCGCCCGTCGACCAGGACTTGCATCGTCTGCTGCGAAAGCGAAATCCGCGCCACTATCTGATTGGCGGCCTGATTGGCAGCATGGGCAATGCCGTTACCGGCGCCGAACAGAAGAACCGCACCCGTAAGGGCGGCGGCAGCGATGTTGATGAGCTTGGCAGAAATGGCAGTGTACATGATATCCCCCGTCTGCCGGATATGGCCGGCTCCAATTCGATGACCGGCTTATCGTTGGGTCACGTTTCAGATGGATTTCGTACGGCAGACGTTTCTGTTTCGAATGTGTTTCCTATGGTTAACAGCGCAAAGCCCATCCGAGGGATTTGTAGGGTGAACCCAATGACATGAAGCCTCGGCAGCTCGAGCCCGGACCCGCGAAAAGGGAACACCATCTCCAAGTGAAAGTGCGGTCTTCCCTCACATGAAAGAAATTTGCCTTGGCTCGAAACCAATCTGCAACAAAGCGCGGACTCTAGCGGCATGATCTGGATACAGGCCACCCGCAGAGTTGACCCAACAAAAACAGCCGGCACAAACGAAGATGAACATGCAATCGAACGCGATCTCCTGGCTCTTCAGGATAAGCATAGCCGCAGCGATGATCGGCGTCGTCGCACCTTCGCCGGCAGCCCAACGACGAAGCTTGCGGAGATGACTTCAAGTGAAGTTTCGACACTGCATGCCGCACTGTTTTTCGCCACGGTCTGGATCGTGTCCAGTCTGCGCATCAACCGGCTCAAGGCCCTCTGGCGGGTCGGTTTTGGGCTGAAGACGATGCGCGGCCCCTCCGGCAACTTGCAGCCGAGAGGACCGAAGGCCCGCGCCGCGACGGGGGGCTCCGCTGGCGGCGCGGGCGCTTCGGGGGTTTCCCTGAAGACATGATCCCGAACCGAAAGACCGCATCGCGCCAAGTGGTGCTGGTTTTCGGGAAAAGATTGTGCCCGAGAACAGGCCATATGCAGCAGATCTGAATTTGGGGAACGGATACGATGAACACGAAATTTGCAGCTTCGGTGCTTTCCGCACTGCTCTACGCTCAGGGCCTGCTCGGCTTTGCCGGCCTCGCCACCGTGCTTCTTAGGGATCGTGCGCATGCGAGCGAATTCGTCGCGGCCAGCGAAATGCCGTCAGGTCCGTCGGTTCTTGTGGTCCGCTGAGCGCCTGGGCCTGTGGGCAATACGGTGAGGGCCCCGGCCTCAGTCGGCGAACTGCGTCGGCGGATCGAACCGGTAGCCTGCACCCCTTATAGTGGTGATGGTTTCGGTGTCGAGCTTGCGGCGCAGCCGCACGATGCGCGAATCGATCGAGCGATCGAAGGCATCGGCATTTTCGGCGGGCGCGGCGGCAATGATGTCGTCGCGCGTCAAGACCTTGCGCGGACTGGCCAGGAACAATCTGAGCAGCGCCACCTGACCCGGCGACAATTGTTCTTCCGTGCCGGAGCGATGCATGACCATGGCCGACCGGAGGTCGACCGTCGCGTTCTCCAGCACGACCAATTCCCCGGCGTTTCTGCCGCGCCGTGCCAGCAAGCCGCCGATACGGGCGGCGAGTTCCCTGACATTGAGCGGGCTTTCGACGACGTCGGCGGCGCCGAGTTCGAGCGCCAGCACCTTGTCGACGAGATCGGCCGGCCGGCAGATCAGGATGAAATCCGGCCCGCCCTCGCCGCCATGGCGCCTGAGCAGATCACGCCCTTCCGCCTGGCTGAGGCTGTCGCCGACGACGACGACATCGATGCCCTTTCCGGAAAGCAAGGATTCGGCCTCCCACGGCTGCCGCACCGCGCGCACGTCATGACCACGCCGTTCGAGATGGTCGGCGAGATCGGTCGCGACCACTTCGGCGACGGAAACAAGCGCAATGACGGATCGTGCAGCCATTTTTTTCCACCCTGCAACCGGCAACCCAAGATGAGTGCTGGACATGATGTTTATACCCAATCTACTTTCCGCTGAAAGCGGGAGCGAGAGCATAGTGCGGGCACGAATTGTCATCGTCGAGGACGAGCCGGATCTGAGGGACGCGGTCGCCGAGTATCTCGGCGCCAGCGGCTACGATGTCGCGACGGCCGAGAGTGCCAGCGCCGCGCGAACTTTGCTGGAAACGCAGTCGTTTCATCTGGCCATCCTCGACATCGCCATGCCAGGCGAGGACGGCCTGTCGCTTGGCCGCTGGCTGCGCTCGAAAATGCCTATCGGCATTATCTACGCCACTGCCGCCGGCACCGCGCTCGACCGCATCGTCGGGCTGGAACTCGGCGCCGACGACTACATCGTCAAGCCTTACGAATTGCGCGAGGTGCTGGCGAGGGTCCGCAGCGTGCTGCGCCGCGTGCCGCAGCCGGCCGAACCACAGGGCGCCAAGGCCGAAACAACTGCCAACCGCCGTTTTATGAGCTTCGGCCCTTTCCATGCCGATCTCGACGGCCGGTTCGTCACCGGCACCAATGGGACGGTCATCGACATGGCCAAGAGCGAGTTTGACGTGCTGGAGGTCTTCCTGACGCGTGCCAACCGTTTGCTGACGCGTGCGGCGATCTCCGAGGCGATCGGCTTCGTGGAAGATCCTGAATCGTCACGCGCGGTCGATATCCGCATCATGCGGCTGAGAAAGAAGATCGAGGCGGACCCGGCCAATCCGAAATTCCTGCGCACAGTCCGCGGCGAAGGCTATATCTTCTCGCTGCCGACCGGCGAAAGCAACTGAGCGGCGCGACCACTGGTAACCACTCTCGGTGGCACGACTGTGAAATGACGGCTGACCATGACGGCTGAAGCAGCACGCAGCGATATGCACGGCGTCAGGCAGGGCGCGGCGATGGCGGCTGTCCATGTCGTTCGCCGGCTTCGCGAAGCCGGCGACTGGCAGCGCGAGATGGACAGCATCCTTGAAACGCTCTGCGGGGCCATGGATTGCCAGCGCGGCATCCTGTTTCGGCTGCGCGAGCTGCCCGGCCAGGGCTTTGCCCAGTCGGTCGCGGCTTACTGGATCAACCCCCGATTTGGTGGCGAACTGGCGTCGCCAACGGTAATCATGCAGTCGGTTGTCAATTCGGACCCACTGCTGGAACGGTTGGCGGAGGACGAGCGGCAAGGCAAGATCTTCGCGGGACACACGCGCGACCTCGAAGGCTTTCTGAGAACCGACTTCGAAAAGCAGCACATCAAGTCGTTCCTGTCGGTGTCGGTCTTTGCGCATGGCCATCTGTGGGGCACGCTGGCGGTCAACGACTGCGTGAACGAGCGCGAATGGACCGACGAGGAAGAGGCAACGCTGCACATCGTGGCATTGGCCATCGGCGACGCCATCGAACGATCGCTTTCCGATGCCCATGCCAGCGAAGTCATCCGACGCACCATGTTGCAGGCCTCGCTCGACGCCATCATAGTCATCGACGAGACGGGTTCGATCATCGAGTTCAATCCCGCCGCCGAAAAGATGTTCGGCTATCAGCGCAGCGACATCCTCGGCAAGGACCTGCTCGACACCGTCGTTCCGGAATATTATCGCAAGGGCTATGTGTCGGGCGCCGAATACATGTCGGGCCGCGGCGCGCCGATGGTCGGCCAGCGGATCGAGACCGTCACCCAGAATGCGGCCGGCGAGGTCTTTCCGATCGAACTGACGGCGACCGAGATGCGAGTCGCCGACCGCCGCCTGATCTTCGGCTCGATCCGCGACCTTCGCGACAAATTGCGCGCCGAGGAGGAGATCGGCCGCCAGCGCGAAAAGCTGCACCAGAACGAGAAGATGGCGGCGATGGGCTCGCTGCTTGCCGGCGTGTCACACGAGCTCAACAACCCGCTTGCCGTGGTCGTCGCACAATCGACGCTGTTGCACGAGTTCGCTTCAGACCCGCAGACCAAGGTGCGCGCCGAAAAGGTGCGCGCCGCCGCCGAGCGTTGCGGCCGCATCGTCAAGAGCTTCCTCTCAATGGTCCGCCTGCACCCAGCGGCGCAGGCCGAGACGGACCTCAACCAGGTGGTCCGCGCGGCACTCGAAGTGACTGCGTACGGCGCCAGGTCGACCGGCATCATTATCGATACCGATTTCGCCAGCGGTCCGCTGCTGGCCATGGCCGACGCCGACCATGTGACGCAAGTGGCCGCCAACTTCCTCATCAACAGCCAACACGCTCTGGCCGGCATCGGCGGCGACCGGCTGATCAAGGTTCGCACGTTTCGCAGCGATCGCGGCAATCCCTGTTTCTCGGTTGAGGACAACGGGCTGGGCGTGCCGGAAGCGATTCGCTCTCGCATCTTCGAATCTTACTTCACCACCAAGCCGGTCGGCGTCGGCACCGGCATCGGCCTGTCAATCTCGAAATCGATCATCGAACGGCACAATGGCAATGTCTGGTTCGAGGAAGTTCTGCCGAGGGGCGCCCGTTTCGTCGTCCAGTTGCCGGCGATCTCCGCCGGCGCGGCCGCCGCCGGCGAAACCCCGTCGCG
This sequence comes from Mesorhizobium wenxiniae, assembly GCF_002284535.1. Taxonomy (GTDB): domain Bacteria; phylum Pseudomonadota; class Alphaproteobacteria; order Rhizobiales; family Rhizobiaceae; genus Mesorhizobium; species Mesorhizobium wenxiniae. Next base: position 189,069 of record NZ_NPKH01000014.1, read on the forward strand.
CTCGAGCGGATTGCGTCACGCGCTGATCATCGACGACGAACCGGATGTCGCCGCCTCGCTGTCCGACATTCTGGAGTTGATGGGCATCAAGTCGCGGATCGTACCGGCCTGGGCATCGGCCGCCGCGACCTTGACCGGCCACATGCCGCCGGACATCGTCTTTTCCGATCTGCGCATGCCCGGCACCAGCGGCATATCAATCTATCGCGAACTGCTCGCCGAAAAGCCTGATCTGGCGCGGCGCTTCGTTCTGGTCACCGGCGACCTGATCGGCGCAAAGGCCGAAATTGAAGCATTGCCGGCGCCGCAGCGTCCGCAGATCCTGGAAAAGCCGTTCAGCACGCTGGACGTGCGCGGCGTGCTGTCGGCCATCGCCGAGCAGGCGGCATTGGGCAGCTAGAACTTCGGACTGGTGGAAATCGGCTTTTAAAAAAATCCGATGCTCAAACGAAGGATTAGAGGCCAGAGAAAAAACTCCCGGCCGACGATGCGGCGGGAGCCTGCCTGGAGCGCTGGAGGGTCGCCCGGGGGCATCAAAAAACGTTCGGCGTATCGGTCAGCGGCGGGGCATTGGCGATCACGCGGACCGCGCGGGCCTTGTGAATGCCGGACTGCTCGGCGATGACGCGCAGGCAGTCCGCACTTTCGGCGCCCCAGGCTTGCCCCTTGCAGACAAAATCGATCTCCGGCATCGGCAGGCGCGCGGTCTTTGTCGTGGTCGGCGCGCCGTCGACGATATTTGCCGGCGGGTTCAGTGAAGCAAAGGCCGGACCAACCGTCGGCGCGAACGCCATGCCGACGAATGCGGCGGCGCCCAGCACCACGAACAGCGCCATCGGATGGTCGTTGGCGCGCCGGCGCAGCGCCAGCTTCGGCCGCCGATCATTGCGCTCCGGTGCCTGCAGGCGGTCATTGTAGGCAGTCTGGATTTTCGTATGCATCGCCATTCCCTTCGTTTATCTTCTTTTTTTATGTAAACGAACTTAGTCGCACCTTGTAACGGACGAACGACGCACGCAAACTGACCGTGTAACAGATTTGAAACCGGAATTCGGGCAGTACCGGGCGCTTCGCCTGCGACCATGAGGCGCTTTTGACTATTGCGGATTAAATTCCGAGAGGATTTTCTGTGCAGCAATGCGCCCAGCCACGATTGCGCCTTCGACATAGCCCGGAAATGACGGAGACAATTCCGAGGATGCGAAATACACTGGCGGCGCGCCGGCCAGGATGGTTTGTTCGGCGTCGGTGGCACTCGTATCGATGATGAGATCGCTGTAGCCGCCGCCGCTCCAGCGATCATCGGTCCAGTCGCGACAGCTGAAATCGGTGAAGCTGCCTGCGTCCGTGCCGAGCGCCTCCTTGAGCCGCGCGGTAACCTCCGCGCGCAACGCGGCATCTCCCAATTCCCGCCAGCGTAGGGCAAGCGGCCCGCCGACGAAGACGACTAACGCCGGGTGGCCGCCATCCTTGCTGACGTCACAGGCAAAAAGTGCCGGCGGATCGCGCCACATCACCATGCCGCTCAAGCCCTTGGCGCGCCAAAAGGCTGTGGGGTAGCGCACCTGCATTTTGATCACCGCGCCGCTTTGCCAGACACCGAGGGCCTTTTCCAAGGCAACCGGCAGCGGCGGCGCGAAATCCAGCTTCGAGGCCACCATCGGCGGCATGGCGATCAGCGCCGTTCGCGCCGTGATCGAGCCCGTCGTCGACGCGAGACGAACTCCTCCCAGTCTGCGCTCGATCGTTCTGACCGGCGTGTTCAATCGCAGGCGGTCGCCGAGATCCTCAGCCAGATCATCCGCCAGAGACTGCATGGTTTCGTGCACGAAATACTGCAGCTCCGACATCTCATTGGTGATACGGCGGTCATTGTCGATGAGGTGCCAAAGCGGCAGTTTTTCGAGCGCCTGGCACCACAGGCCTTCGATCATCGAGCGAAAAGCCGCCTTGGCCTCACCGGGATCGTTCTGGCGATCGAGCCATGCGGCGACGGTCAAGCCGGCAATAGTCGGATCGCCCGGTGCAATCGCGTTCATGCGGTCGCGGATCGCCATCGAGGCGTAGTAGATTCGCTCGGCATCCTGTTCGCCCGTCAGCGGCTGGGCAATGACTTCGCCCTTAACATAGGTCTCGACCAACGTCTTACCGTGCGTTCGCACCAAGGCCATCAGTTCCGGCATGTCCTCGCACAGGAACTGACCGCCGCTGTCGATCCGCTCGCCAAGCCCATTCCACTTGGACTCGACCCGCCCGCCGACGCGGCCGCGCGCCTCGAGCAGCACAAAATCAATGCCGGCCTTGTTCAATTCATGCGCGGCTGACAGGCCGGTAAAGCCGGCGCCGACGATGGCGACATCGGTTCGTACGGCCTGGCGCTTCAAGAGCCGGCCCTGAAGTTCTCGAAGTCCGCAATCATCCGCGGCTTGAGCTCCGGAGACAACGGTCTTGTCGAGATCATCAAAACCCCGCTCGATCGATATATATATTGCAGGTCGCTGGCTACTCTGCCGGGCGACACGCTTTACCCGATTGTCTTTTCCAGCATACTGATCCAGTTGCGATAGGCGATCTTCTCGATCAGCGCGCGACCGAAGCCGCGCTCGGCGAACGCATCGAGCAGCTTCGGCAGGCCGGTGACGTCGCCGATCACAGCCGGGATCATGGCGCCGTCGAAATCGGACCCGAGGCCGACGCCGTCTTCGCCCAGCGCCTGCAGCAGTGAATCGACATGGCGCACCATGATGTCGAGACTGGTATCGGCATTCATCCTGCCGTCCTCGCGCAAAAACCCGGTGGCGAAATTCAGCCCGACCAAGCCACCCGACTCGCGGATCGCGCCTAGCTGCCAGTCCGTGAGGTTGCGGGAATGGCCGCAGATCGCATGGACGTTCGAGTGGGTCGCGACCAGCGGGGCGTCACTGATCTCGGCGACGTCGCGAAACCCCTTTTCGTTGAGATGCGAAAGATCGACCATGATGCCGAGCTGGTTGCAGGCCTTGACCAGTCCCTTGCCGGCATCGGTCAGGCCAGGTCCGGTGTCGGGCGTCGACGGGAAACGGAACGGCACGCCGTGGCCGAAAGCGTTCGGGCGGCTCCAGACGACGCCGAGCGAGCGCAGGCCGGCCGCATGCAACACGTCGAGCATCGTCAGTTCGGGGTCGATCGCCTCGACGCCTTCAATATGGAACACCGCGGCGATCGACCCTTGCGCCATCGCATTTCGCACGTCGCCGGCGCTGCGGCAGACGGAGAGCGCCGACGCTCGTTCCAGCCTGTACAGGATCGAGGCCATGGCGATGGTGGAAGCGAGCGCGTCGGCGCGCGGAATTTCGGGCGGCAAGGGCTCGGTATCGCTCGGCGCAGGTGGAACCGCACTGCGCTTGGATTTCTCGATCGGCGGCGGAAAGATCGCGAACATGCCGCCAGCAAAGCCGCCCTTTTTCGCGCGCGGCAGGTCGATGTGGCCACCCTGCGTTCCCTCGATGAACAGCTTCTCAACATCCGCGTCCTTCGACTGATAGAGCCTGAGCAGCGTATCGTTGTGGCCGTCGAAGACGGGAACGAGGTCGGTCTCGGTCATCAAGGGATCATTCGGTTCGATTGGTCGGGCGGCAATATACCTACTTAGGCAAGGCAATACCCACTAGGCAAGACAACCCACTAGGCAAGACAGGCGATCTGCGCAAATGCCACAGCGATGGACGCCTTGTGGCTGCCCGCCCTCAACCGTCATCGCGTGCGGAGGCCTATGGGTAGGACCAGCGCTATTGCTTCAGCACGTCGGCCCATTCCTTGTGACGACGGAACTGGGCGTTGGCGAACGGACAAAGCGGGATGATCTTCTTGCCCGCCGCGCGCGCGTCCTCGACGGCTCGGGCAACGAGGCGAAGCCCGGCGCCCTGGCCGCGAAACGCATCCGGCACCTCGGTGTGGTCGATGATGATCTGGTGCTCGCCGATCTTGGAAAAGGTCATCTCCGCCTCGGCGCCATCAGGCCCGCGCAAGAGATAACGGCCCTTGGAACCGCGATCCTCCAGTTCGATCTCCGGCAATTGGTCAAGCATTGCTTACGCTCCTTCTATCGGCGTAGCGGACAGGAACCGCCGCGCCGCCTCGATCTCGTTCGACTGCACCTCATGGCCGCCGTCGTGCCACTCCACTGTGACATCGGCGCCATCGGCGCGCAAATAGGCCTCCAGCCGCGACGTCAGGTTGGGCGGACATATCGGATCGCGCCTGCCTGCCGTGACCAAGATGCGACGGCCGGCGAGACTTCCCTCGATCTCCGGTTCGAACGGGATCAGCGGATGCATCAGCACCGCCGCGTCGAACAGAGAGGGCGCCGCGAACACCACCGACGCCAGGATGTTGGCGCCGTTGGAATAGCCGAGCCCAAGCACCGACGAGGGTTTTGCCGCCTCGACATGCGCCTTGACGAAACCAACCATCTTGTCCGTCGCCCGCGCCAGGTCGCCCATGTCGTAGACGCCCTCGCCGGTGCGGCGGAAAAAGCGCGCGGCACCGTGTTCCGAGACATCGCCGCGCGGCGAGACGATAGTCGCCTGCGGCGCGAGATCGCGCCCGAGCGACAGAAGCTGACTCTCGTCGGCCCCGGTCCCGTGGAAGACGAAGAGCAGCGATCCATCAGGCGAACCGGGCAGTGCTTTGTAGATGTAAGCGTCCTTACTCATGGCCTTGTCCTCAGTCTTCCAGCTTCTGCAAATGTTGCTCGAGATAGGGCCTCAGATGCCGGTGCTGCGACGGCAGCTTCAGCGCCTCGCCGAGATGGGCGGTGTCCTCGTCGCGGTCGAAGCCGGGCTCGTTGGTGGCGACTTCGAACAGCACGCCGCCCGGCGTGCGGAAATAGATCGCCCAGAAATAGTCACGATCGATCACCGGCGTCACCTGATAGCCGGTGTCCATCAGCGCCTTGCGCACTTCGAGTTGCTTGGCGCGGTTTTCGACAGCGAAGGCGACGTGGTGGACGGAGCCGGCGCCAAGATCGGCAAAAGCGGCGCCCGGCAACGATTCGATATCGACGATATTGGCGCCGTTGCCGTTCTTCACCGCCAGCCTTTTTACAGTGCCGGACGTGTCGACTTCTTCATAGCCCATGAATTTCAGCAGCTCTTCGGTGGCGCCGCCATCCTTCAGCCTAAGCGACACCGAGTGGAAGCCGCGGATCGCCTCGTCGGAGGGAACATCGCCCTTCGCCCACGGCGTACGGGTGTCTGCCTTGTTCTCGACCAGCGCAAACCCGTCACCATCGGGACCAGCGAAGCCAAGGCGCTTCTCACCGAAGCTCTCTTGGCGTGACAGCCCGGCGACGCCCTCATCGGCAAAACGCTTTTCCCAATAGGCGAGCGTGCCTTCGGGCACCGAATAGACCGTGGTGCCTACTTCGCCAACGCCGTGGCGACCCTTGCCGATATTGGGGAAGGGAAAATAGGTCATCACGGAACCGGGCGTGCCGAGCTCGTCGGCATAATAGAGATGGTAGACATCCGGCGCGTCGAAATTGACGGTTTTCTTGACCCGGCGCAGGCCGAGCTTTTTGGTGAAGAACTCATTGTTCTGACGCGCATCCCTGGCCATCGAGGTGACGTGATGCAGGCCTTTGATCTGGTCGAGCATTTTTCCTGCTCCTTTCCTTGTCCTGTGCGGCCCATGCCGCGGTCCACGCCTATATGAGAACCGGCCAGCCGGCGGCAAAGGCCGCAAACACAGATGGACTGTGCTCTATAAGTGAACAATAAGGCAGCTTTTGTTCACGATTTGGCGAATACCTGAGGCTTGCGTCGCCACAAAAATTCGGCTCCATGAGCGGCACGTTTCAATGAAGGATACAGCATTGGTCAGAAAAGACAGGCGCCCGAATGTTCTCCTGATCACCTGCGACCAGTGGCGCAGCGACTGCCTGTCGGCGGCAGGCCACAAGGTGGTGCGGACGCCGAATGCCGACGCGCTCGCCGCCGAGGGTGTGCTGTTTCGACAGCATTATGGCGGCGCGGCGCCCTGCTCGCCGGCACGCGCCTGCCTATACACCGGCCTCTACCAGATGAACAACCGAGTTTGCCGCAACGGCACCCCGCTCGACGCCCGTCACGGCAACATCGCGCTCTCGGCGCGCAGTCTCGGCTATGATCCGACGCTGTTCGGCTATACCGACGTATCGCCCGATCCGCGCACGCTGGCGCCGGGCGACCCGCGGCTAAAAAGCTACGAAGGCGTGCTGCCCGGCTTCACCGTGCGCCAACTCCTGCCGGAGCACCAGAAACCGTGGCTGTCGTGGCTCAAGGCGCGCGGCATCGATAGCGGCGCAGGCTTTCCCGACATCCATCGCCCAGCGGACGAGCTTGGAGCCACGACCGACAGCGCGGTGACAAGCGCGCCGCCCGTCTACTCCAAGGACGAAACCCCAGCCGCTTTCCTGACCGGCGAATTCCTCCGCTGGCTTGGCGAACAGGAGCGCGATACACCGTGGTTCGCGCATCTTTCCTTCCTCAGCCCGCATCCGCCCTTCATCGTGCCCGAACCCTACAACAGCATGTATGATCCTGCCGAGGGACCGGCTTTCCACCGCGCCGTGAGCTGGCAGGCCGAGGCAGAAAGCCATCCCTACCTTGCCTATAACCTTGACCTGCAGGAGCGTTCGAATTTCCGCCCCGGCGCCGAGGGCAAGGTGCGCGACTGGGGCGACGACAATTTTGGCCGCATCCGCGCGCTCTATTACGGTATGATCTCGGAGGTCGACGCACAGCTTGGCCGCATCTGGCAGGCGGTCAAGGGGGCGGGTGCATGGGATGACACCATCGTCGTGCTGACCTCCGATCATGCCGAGATGATGGGCGACCATTACATGCTGGGCAAGGGGGGCTTCTTCGACGGCAGTTATCATATTCCGCTGATCATCCGCGACCCGCGTCGCCGCAAAGCGGCCGGCGCCAAGGTCGATCGCTTCACTGAGGCGGTGGACATAGCGCCGACATTGCTCGCCCTGCTTGGCGAGGAAACCCCGCCGCATCTCGACGGACGATCGCTGAAGCCGTTCCTGGACGCCGTGGAGCCGGGGGACTGGCGCGAGGCCGCGCATTGGGAATTCGATTTCCGCTCGGTTGCCGAAGGTGACGCCGAGCGCCATTTTTGCATCGGTCCGCGCCAGTGCAATCTGGCCGTCATCCGCACGAAACAATTCAAATATGTACATTTCGGCGGCGGCCTGCCGCCGCTGCTGTTCGACCTGGAGCAGGATCGAGACGAACTAACCAATGTCGCTGCCGATCCGGCCTATCTGCCGGTCCGGTTGGAGCTTGCCGAGAGGCTGCTTGCCTGGCGGGCCGAACATCTCGATCAGTCGCTGGCGCTCGCCGAACTGACCGACGATGGCGTTGCCGGCCATGTCGCAGGCCTGCCACCTTTCCAGTCATGAAAAAAGGCCCGCGCCGTTGCCGGCGCGGGCTTTTTTCGTCGTTAGAGCGAATTAACGCATCATCATGCGCTGCTGGTCGCGCTTCTCTGCATAGGTGCCCTTGTCGTACGCGACCTGCGCCTCAAGCTGCTCCTTGGTGAAGTTCGTGTAGAGATAGCGGTTGCCATCCTTGTCGGTCATGAATTTAAGATTTTCCATGCCGACAGCCACTTCCTTCTCGCCAACGCCGAGGAAACCGCCGACGTCGATGATGACGGCGTCGACCTTCTTGTCACCCGTCAGCACGACGTCACCAATCTCGCCGACGTTGACATCATTGGCGCCGTAGACGGTGGTTCCAACCAAATCTTCGGACCGGATTTCGTTGATCGGCATTTCGGTCAGCGCCGACTTGTCGATCGCTGCGGTCTGCGTCTGGTCGGGGGTTGCGTCAGGGGTTGCTGCAGCCGGAGCCTCGGCTGTCTTGTCCGCCGGCGCTGGAGCAGCGGGGTCAGGCGTTGTTGCCGGAGCCTCGGCTGTCTTGTCCGCCGGTGCTGGAGCAGCGGGGTCAGGCGTTGTTGCCGGGGCCTGCGCCGTCTTGTCTGCCGGTGCCGGAGCAGCCGGGTCAGGCGTTGCCGCCGGGGCCTGCGCTGTCTTGTCCGCCGGTGCCGGGGCAGTGGTGTCAGGCGTTGTTGCCGGGGCCTGCGCTGTCTTGTCCGGGGCTGGGGCCGCATCGACAGCAGGGGTGGTTGTAACTGGCGCCGGCGCCGCCGCGTCATTCGATGCTGTAGTCGCCGGGGCGGGATCATAGGCCTCGCGATTGAACTCCGGCAACGCCTCCAGGTCTTCCTTGGTGGTCTCGGCCACCAGCCAGCGATCGCCGTTCCTTTCCGCCCACTTGGCCTTATCGAACTCGTAGGCGACATTCTTTTCACCAACCTCGAGGAAGCCGCCGACGCCAATGATCAGCGACTCGGCCTTGCCATCCTTGGCCAGAACGATGTCGTTCACGTCGCCAATGTTTTGAGCGTCGTCGCCAGTGCCGTTGTAGACGGTTTCGCCGATGATATTGGTGGCAAGATTACCGTCGGCACGCTTCACAGGTTCGGCCGGAGCTGCGGTGCTATCGGCTGGAGCAGCCGGAGCGTTCTGTGCGGTGGTTTCCGTCGTGCCGGAAGGAGCGGCAGGAGCCGTAGCCGTAGTGTCATTGGCCGCAGGAGCCGGATCGAAAGCGCTGCGGTCGAAGTCCGGCTGAGCCGTCAACTCATCCTTTGTGGTTTGCGCAATCAGCCAACGGTCGCCGTTCCGTTCGGCCCATTGCAGCTTATTGTAGTCGAAAGCCACGTTCTTGGCGCCAACGCCAAGAAAGCCGCCGACGCCGATGATGACAGATTTTGCCTGACCGTTTTCATCGAAGACGACGTCGTCGACATTGCCAATGTTCTCGGCATCGTCGCCTGTGCCATTATAGACCGATTCCCCGATGATGTTGGTCACCAGGCTGCCTTCGGCGCGCGCAACGGGAGCCGCAGGAGCGGTATCCTGGATTGCCGGGTCCTGCGTCGGCGCCGGGGTTGTGGCCGTCTGCGCATATGCACCGGTCGCAAGCAGTGCTGCGAGTGCGGTGGTGGTCAAAAGGGTACGGATCATTTAATCCTCCTGCGTTATCTCGTTTGCGCCGCGAGCATGGGAGATCGGTCGCGGCGTTACATATTCACAACGTCGTGACCGCGCGGTTGTTCCGACACCATGGTGAGCGTCGTGAAAAAACCACCCGAAACGCGCTCGCTCATGCCCTCGGCCGGTGAGATTCACTCCTGTATTTTCGTTAGAGCTGCGGAACTTTTTTTCAGCCGCCCCGTTCCAGCCTATGGCTGGGTCTGTCCTCGCCGATGATTATCCGATGGTTGCCAAGAAAAAACGGAGCGGGGGGATGCGATTTGCGGCGGTGCTGAACCAGGAGGGCGGCACCCTGCGCACGATTGATCTTTCCGCCTTCACGGACCGGATGCGCCAGACTTTGGAGGCAGCAGGTCACTCCATCGATATCGACATCGTTGCCGGCAAGGACATCGTCGCTACGCTGGACCGCATCGCTTCGAAGCACAGCGTCGACATTGTGCTGGCCGGTGGCGGCGACGGCACCATTTCGGCCGCGGCTGCCCGGTTGATGGGCAGGAAGAAAGCACTTGCCATTTTACCGGCTGGCACGATGAACCTGTTCGCGCGCGGACTTGGCATCCCACAGACCCTTGACGCGGCCGTGAAATCTCTTGCCGACGGCGAGGTGATCGCAGTCGATATGGCAACAGCCAACAATAAGCCATTCGTGCATCAGTTCTCGATCGGCATGCATGCCAGGATGGTTCAGCTTCGCCAGACCATGGAGTTTGGCTCGCGGTTGGGAAAGATGCGGGCTTCAGTCAAGGCTGCGTGGGCGGCGATCAACAACCCGTCGGCAATGAAGGTGACGCTGACCATCGGCGAATCCGAGATCGTGACGCGAACCACCGGCATCGGCATCACCAACAATCTGTTCGGTGAGGGTCACCTGCCCTATGCCGACAATCCCGCCGGCGGCGTGCTCGGCATCTATGTCACGGTGGCGCGGCGGCGTGGCGAACTGCTCAGGGTCCTTTTCGACATGGCGCGCGGCAAATGGCGCGACAGTGAGCATGTGGAAATCCACCAGGCTGACCGGGCCGTTTTGAAAGTGCACTCGGCTGCCAAGAAGTTCCGCGCCGTCATGGACGGCGAACTGGTCAGGCTTGACCCCGAAACGACGATCGAAATCCATCCTGGCGCGCTGAACGTTCTGGTCCCGGCGCGCGCTGTCCAAGCGAAGGCAGCGTGATGCAGTCCGGCACAGTCGATCGGATAGCTTCAGCCTTTGGGAATCTCGCCCTGTTCGCCCCTGGGAAGCTCGCCCTGTTCGGTTGTCGACGTCTTGTCTATCATGTTGCCGTAGATCTCTGCGATGCCCCAGGCGATAAACGCCAAAAGCAGCGCGGCGATCAAGATACGGAAAGTGTGCCAACCCCCGCGTCCCTGGCGGGCTTTGTCTTCAGGAACGATCCTGGGCATGATCCGCCTCCATTTCGTTTGGCGCTGGTATGTTGGCGCCGGCAGGGCGCGGCTGGCAAAACGTGGTTGGGTAACGGTTCCTCAAGGCGAAGGTTCCAGTTCAGACGCAGGCAACTGGCGAGAATGGCTGCAAGCCGATGCACTTGGGGGCCTTGTGGATAGCAGGGTAGTGAAAAAGCCGAATCTGCCGGTCGACGTCCTTAGTGTGGTAAGGGCGCAGGACCGGCTTGCAGTACTGCACGGTCTCGACGCCCTCGACACGGCGGCCGATCGTGACTTCGACCATATCAGCGGTCTTGCCGCCGCGGTGATGCTAGCGCCCATCGCGCTGGTGACGCTGGTCGATGTCGAGCGGCAACGGTTCAAGTCCTGTGTCGGCCTGGATGAGACCGAGGCCTCGACAGATGCATCTTTCTGCGCCCATACCATTGCCGCCGCCGGCGACCAGCCGATGGTGGTAACCGATGCGACCACGGATTCACGCTTCAACGCCAGCCCGCTGGTCACTGGCCAGCACCATGTCCGTTTCTATGCGGGTGTGGCGATCGTGGTGGCCGGCGCCCGGATCGGCACGCTCTGCGTGCTCGACCGGAAGCCGCGCGCGTCGCCGCCTGCCGCCCAGCTCGAACAATTGACGGCGCTCGCCAGCCTCGCCGCCAGCCTGTTCGCATTGAAGGACGCCACCCGCAACGGCGCCAGCATCGCTGCGGCGCTGGCGCGCGAGGAAAAACGGCGCGGCATCGCGCTCGATGCCGCCTCGCTCGCAAGCTGGGCATGGGATATCCACACCGATATGATCGAATGCGATGTCCGGTTGTCCGAGCTGTTCGGCCTGCCGCGCTCGAATCGGCTGAGGGCGCGCGATATCCTTGCGGCCATCGACCCGCGTGATGTCTACCAGACCGAGACGCGCTTTCGTGACGCGCTGACCGGCAGCGACGACTATTTTGGCGAATACCGCGTCAAGGGCTTCACTCCGCCGCGCTGGCTCGCGACGCGCGGCCGTGTCATCGAGCGCGACGGCGACGGCAAGCCGACGCTGATCTTCGGCGTCAATTACGACATCACCGAACGCAAGCTCGGCGACGAGCGGCAACGGCTCTTGCTGCGCGAGCTGAACCATCGCGTCAAGAACACGCTGGCGACGGTGCAGGCGCTGGCGACGCAGACCGTTCGCCATGCGCGCCAGCCCAGCGAATTCCTTGAAGCCTTCAGCGCCAGGCTCCAGGCGCTGGGCGCCGCCCACAGCCTGCTGTCCGACCGCGAGTGGCGCGGCATTGGCATCCGCGAACTCGTGCAGATCGAGGTCAAGCCGTTCGACACCGCCGAGCAGCCGCGCATGACGATCTCAGGCGCCGATCTGCTGCTTTCGCCCGACCAGGCAGTCGGGCTTGGCCTGATTCTGCATGAACTGGCCAGCAATGCGCTGCAGTACGGAGCGCTATCGGCGGCTTCGGGCAAGGTCGATCTCGACTGGCAGGCACAGGGCCGGAAAGGCGCACGGCGCCTGGTGCTGACCTGGCGCGAAAGCGGCGGGCCTGAAGTTGCCTCGCCCGAACGCCACGGCTTCGGCTCGATCCTGATCCGCCGCAGCCTGGCCAAGGTCATCTCCAGCGAAGTGGCCCACGAATTCCGGCCGGAAGGCGTATTCGCCGAAATATCGATGCCGCTGGAGGATCTGCCGAAGTGACGGCCCGGCCATGATCCCGAACCGAAGGTCCGCGTCAGCGAAAAGTGCAGCCCGGTTTTGGGATTAGATTGTGGTCACAAGAAGAATCGCTTCGAGCTATTTCGCTTCGCCGGCATCCGGATCGTCGGCATCGGGCTTCACGTTCTCGCGGTAGATGGCGTAGGCGGCGAGTGCGATCGCTGGGCCGAGTATGGTGCCCAGGCCGCCTTTTCCCTTGAGTAGCGCCGGCAGCACGGCGAGCGCGGCCGTGATGCCGACCGCCTTCATATCGGCTTGGCGCCTCCGCGCCCGGCGTCGGGCGCGCGCGCCGGCCGACAGCTGATGGAAGAGCAGGAGAAGCCCTGTGATCACCAGGAAGCCGACCCCAAAACCGAGGCAGGCTGCCATCGGCCCGTAGCGCCCCGCCACCCAGACATAGGCCGCTCCGACCAGGAAACCGACGCCGCACAGTGCGGCAAGTGCTGCGAGCGCATAGACGATTGCAGCCGTGCGCGCGCGGCGCACGGCTGCCACGGCTTCACCCGAGGCGAGCCCCGAGATCAACGATGCCAGCATTCCCATCTGGGCTGAGGCTTAGCGGCGCGCGAGAAGCGCGAACAGAAAGCCGACGCCTGCCGCGATCGCCAGCGACGTCACCGGCTTTTCGCGCACGCTCGCCACCACTTGGGCTTCGAGGTCCCTTGCGTTGCTGCGCATATTTTCAAACGCTGCTTCGCCTTGGGCGCGCAATTGCTCGACTCCTTCCGCGGCAACGCGACGAGCAGCCCCGTAACCATGTTGGCCGGTCTCGGCCAGCTGTTCGGTGAGTTTTTGAATGTCGACTTTCAACTGCCTGATATCGGCTTCAAGGTCCGAATTCGTCCGGCTTTCGTTCGGGGACTTTCCTGCGGCAGTCGCCATCACTTAACTCCTTGCGTTTGCTCGGGTCGAAACGTTCGACCCACCCCAAGGTTCCGGAATCGGAACAACTCCCATGAAAGGGTGTTTCCGCAAGCGAGTCCAGCCCGGCACGTCTCGGTAACCCCTCAGATCAGCGGTCGGCGAGCTTCGCTCAACCCTTGCCAGCGGGCGAGTTCCTTGAGCCTTTCGTTGTCGACCACCTCGCAGCCGCCGTCGCGCCAGAAGATAAGCTTGCGGTCCATCAGCTTGCGGATCGTCTTGTTGGTGTGGACCAGCGACAGGCCGAGGGTATCGGCGAGATGCTGCTGCGTGATCGGAATCTGCACGGGCGTCCTGCCGTTCAGCCCGACCACCCTGGCGCGGCTGGAGATGAACGCAATGAGATAGGCTGCACGCTCGAGCGCGGTGCGTCTGCCAATACTGAGCAGGTTCTCGTCCAGCATGCGCTCCTCTCGCGAGGCGATCCAGGTGATGTCGTAGGCGAGGCCCGGATGGCTGCGGTAGAGTTCGGGAAGAGCTTCCCGCTCGAAAACGCAGAGCAGCATCGGCGACAGCGCTTCCACGGAATGCTGCATTTCTCCCATCAGACTGCCTTGCAAGCCGATGAGATCGCCTGGCATGGAATAGTTCAAAATCTGGCGGCGGCCATCCGACAGCAATTTGTAGCGGAAAGCCCAACCCGACAGCACCGTATAGAGATGGGCGCTGTGGCTTCCCTCCACCAGAACCGTAGCTCCCTTGTCGACGGCCAGTTCGCCCTTCTTGACCGCGTCGACGAAGACAAGTTCCTGCTTCTCGAATGCCCGAAACGCCGGCAACGGCCGCAGTGGGCAGTTCTCACATGAATATCGGCGGGTGGAAAAAGAACGGCCGTTCTGGCCAGGCATTTCTATCCCTCTTCGAAAGCGGCCCTCTTCCGGAAGGCGATAGCGAACGCCCTGCAGGCGTAGAGGTTCCGCCATCCGCGACGGGCATGTCTTTTTTAAATGACAGCATGCCAAATAACTTTAAATGACAGGAAGCCAAATAGGGATCATGATTCCTCTGTTCCCTGCGCCCAATGGAGACATTGCCACGTGCCCCCCTTGCTGGACGGATTGCGGATTCTTGTTCTGGAGGATGAATTCCTGATCGCCATGGATGTCGAGCAGCTTTGCCGCGACTACGGCGCCGGCGACGTGATCATCGCCCGCAATCTGGGCGAGATCGATCGGAAGAGCGTTGCCTCGCAATTCGACGCCGCCATCGTCGATCTCATGCTTGGCGGCGCTTCGACGCTCGATTTCGCTTCGCGGCTGCGCGAATCGGGCGTGCCTTTCGTCTTCGCCTCGGGCTATTCCGACATGGACGAAATCAAGGTGTCCTTTCCGGATGTCAGATTGGTCACCAAGCCTTATTCGGGAGACGATCTCGTGGAGGCAGTGGCGGCGGCGTGCGGGCGCGGCCCTCTTGTTTGATGTCCGGAAAACCGGGACCGATATTACCGGGGCCCTTATTGTCGAGGGACAGTTCAGGCGGCGTTCGACCCCGTCACCTGAGCCGATATCGCATCCGGGCCAAACTCGTCATCACCGGAAATCTTCAGGATTTCCTGCAGCCGCGTGCGGGCGCGGCTGACGCGGCTCTTGATCGTTCCGACCGCGCAGCCGCAAATCTCGGCGGCTTCCTCGTAGGAAAAGCCCGACGCGCCGATGAGGATGATGGCTTCGCGCTGGTCCTCGGGCAATTGCTCGAGCGCGCTACGAAAGTCCTTGAGGTCGAGCTGGCCGTGCTGGGCCGGATGGACGGCTAGCCTGGCCGTCATGATGCCGTCGCTGTCCTGCACCTCGCGGCCGCGCTTGCGCATCTGCGAATAGAATTCGTTGCGCAGGATGGTGAACAGCCAGGCCTTGAGATTGGTGCCCGGCTCGAAGCTTTCATGCTTGTCCCAGGCCTTCACCAGTGTTTCCTGCACCAGATCGTCGGCCTTGTCGGCGTTTTGCGTCAATGACACGGCAAAGGCCCGCAGGCTCGGAATCGAGCCGAGCAGATCCGTCTTGAAGCTCTGGGAGACGGCCGCCATGCCTCAGTCCTTTTTCCGTGCAGGTTGGGCCTGTTCCAATTGGCTGAGCAATTGGGCGAAGCGATCCGGCACGTTGTCGGAGACCAGTTCGTCGTAATATTGTTTGAGTTTGCGGCCGATTTCCGAGTTTGGCCCGAGCGGGTCGCCGGAAGCTGCCCGGCGCCTGTTTGCAGCGCCAGCCGTGGTATCTTTCGTCATCTCTTCATTTCGCCCTTCGTTCCCAGTACCCTGCCGCCCTTCAATACACGACGCAAAGCAGGCGGTCCCCTCGTCTGGTTGCCCGTCCCGACCTCAAACGCCGTCCTCTTATATAAGTTCCAAACCGTCGGAACTTTTTCGGAAAGCCGGCGTTTATGTTTTCAGGGCTAATTTCGGGGCTTGTAATCACCTTGGCCTGCAATCTATCCAATTACGTCAGAGGGAGACGTCCATCATGAGCCTGTCCGCAACCATCGCTCCGCACCTGCCGTTCCTGCGCCGCTTCTCGCGGGCTGTTTCCGGATCGCAGGAGAGTGGCGACGCGCTGGTCGCCGCGATGCTCGAAGCCATCATCGCCGACGTCGACATCTTTCCGGACGCTTCGAACGACCGCATCGCGCTCTACAAGGTATTCGCCAGGCTGTTCACCTCGGTCGCCATCCGCGTTCCGCAAGAACACCCGCAGTCGGCGTGGGAACAGCGCGCCGCCGCCAATCTGAACGCGATCTCACCCCGTCCCCGGCAGGCCTTCCTGCTGGTCGCCGTGGAAGGTTTCAGCGAAGACGAGGCGGCGGAGATTCTCGACGTCGACGATCAGGAATTCTCCGAACTCCTCGCCGAGGCCAGCAACGAGATTTCCCGCCAGGTGGCAACCGATGTGCTGATCATCGAGGACGAGCCGCTGATCGCCATGGACATCGAGCAAATGGTCGAAAGCCTGGGCCATCGCGTCGTCGGAACTGCGCGTACCCACGCCGAGGCGGTGGCGATGTTCACAAAGACGCGGCCGAAGATGGTGCTGGCCGACATCCAGCTTGCAGACGGCAGTTCGGGCATCGAAGCGGTGAACGAGATCCTGTCGTCCACGCCGGTGCCGGTGATCTTCATCACCGCCTTTCCCGAGCGCCTCCTGACCGGCGAGCGGCCGGAGCCGGCCTTCCTCGTCACCAAGCCGTTCAATCCGGATATGGTCAAGGCCCTGATCAGCCAGGCCTTGTTCTTCGACCGGCACGCGAAAGCCGCTGCATAGGACCGGGCAGGCCCGGCCTCGCGCTGCCCCGTTTCCACGGGTCGCCCGTTTGCCACTGATCGAATGACGCCGGCCCCTTGCGGCTGGCAAACGTCACTTGCGCCCAGAACTTCCCCTGCGCATGACGATTCATTTCGGGCCGGAAAGATCTCCAGGGATCGTCTTTTTCGGGAAAAGGTGGAACAAACGGCAGCGAAAGACGTTTTTGCTGTACCATTTGAAGGAGAAGGATCATGCTTTACTGGGCGCTCGTGTTTCTCGTCGTCGCGATCATTGCAGGCGCTCTTGGTTTCGGTGGTATAGCCGGCACCTCGGCAGGTATAGCGCAGATATTGTTTTTCATCTTTCTCGCTTTCCTGATCATCTCGCTTATTGCGGGCTTGTTCAAACGCGCGTCGTGAACTGCGATCCAACACTGGGAACCGCACCCCTCAAGTGGTTTCCAGCTACCGCCGGGCAGTGTCCTTCAACCGCCGCTCGGCGGACTTCTTTTGGGAACCCATTTTTCCGTCAGCCGTTCAGCTTGGATCGGGTGGGTGAAGTTACCGATGCAATCCAGAGCCGGAGACATGAAAGACAGCGGACGGAGCGATGAGATCATCGCTCTGCATTCCGATGACAGCGAAATGCAGCTTGGTCGGGCCCTTCTCCATGCGCTGCACAATGCCGGCATTTCGGTTCTCTATCAGGATCGCGAGATGAGAACCGTCTGGGCCCGCAACATGCGCCCGCCATGGGCTTCCGATACTGCCGATAGCAACGGCATGCTGCCCTTGGTGCATGCGGAACGCATCGGTGCCGCCAAACGCAACGTAGTCGCATCCGGCAATCCGGAACATCTTGAGCTCAGCATTCCCGCCGACGATGGCGTTCGCTGGTTCCAAATATGGGTAGACGCTGATCACGACGACGGCGGCGCCGTGCAGGGCGTCGTCACCACGATGGTCGAAACGACCGAGCAGAAACGTCGCGAGCAGACCCTGAAAACGCTGCTGCGCGAGGTCAGCCACCGCTCGAAGAACCTTTTGGCCATCATCCAGAGCATCGCCACCCAGACCAGCCGTTATTCGGACACGCTCAGTGATTTCCTGACACGCTTTCGCGGCCGGCTGCAGTCGCTTGCCTCATCCCAGGATTTGGTGACCTCGTCCAACTGGCGGGGAGCGGCACTGCGCGAACTGGTGTCCGGCCAGGTCGGCCGCTACGGAGCCGACCCCTTGCGCAGCCTGCGCTTCCAGGGTGCAAATCCATACCTCAACCCCAATGCCGCCCTGCATATAGGCTTGGCCATGCACGAACTTGCCGTCAATTCAGTCAGCTATGGCGCTCTGTCGCGAGCCGACGGATTCGTCGAGGTGACGGCCGATCTGACGGCTGCTTCCGCTGGCGAGACCGCACTATCGCTGACGTGGGCCGAAGCCATCGGGGCCAATGACAATCAGCCCAGCGAGAAGCGTTTTGGCAGCGTCGCGCTCGAGCGCGTCGTGCCTGCGTCGTTGAACGGAACGGCGACGCTTAAAATCACCGGGGACCGCCTCGAGTATCGCCTTGTCGTTCCTCGCGGCAATTTCGAGACGGATTGACCGGACAACAGCCGAGCCAAAGAGGGCTGGGGCCAAGAGGCCTGAATACCGGCCGCGCCGGCCTTAACCACCTGTTCACCATAAAGTCCGAAGCTGTTCAGACACCGATCCGCATGACGTTTTCGATCGCAGTCTGCTGCGCAGTACGGAGGAATGGCTTTGACGGTTGCCGACATCAACAGGCTGGAACAGGCCGCACGCGTTTCGATGGGCGGGTTTCAGGATCTCGAAGCATCCGCGATGCCGTCGCCCCGTGCTACCCACCCGACCCCCGGCCTCGCCGCAATCGGGGTGGCTGCGGTGGTCGTCCTGGCCGCCGCATTCCAGTTGATCTAGAGCGTCGGACCCAAAGTGGCCGGCGGCTTGTGCTTGCTTCATGTCGACCTGTTCTCCAATCAGTCGCGCCAGCCGGCATCGCAGGAACTTTGACGAATATGGCCCGTTCTTATGGCGAGAGGATACTCGCCATGGAACACATCGCTGCCGTGTTGCTTGTCATTGGCTGTTCTAACGCGATGACGGAATGTCGTGAACTGCCCGTATCGGTGGGTGTTTTTGAAACCGCTCAGGAATGCGCCGCCGAGCGTGCGTTTGTCTTGAGCAATGTGCAGGGTCAGGCTCCGCGCATAATTGCCAAATGCCTTTCCGTCGATCCGGCACTTGAGGATGATTACGATCAGATCGTCTGGAATGTGCGTCCGGACGGCACGCTCGACGCTTCCGTGGAGATTTCCAATCTTGAGGTTGCTTCGACCGGCGCGCGCCCCGAAAAAGATTCTCTTAGCCAACAATGAAATCGATCGGGCAAAACCCTTTTTCGCATGGTAAGTGACGGGTGGAGCTCAAGTGAGGACAAAAGCGAGGAGTGACCCTATGCGGAAGATGATTATTGCCATGGTTGCCGTGGTCGCAGTCAGCGGCTGCAGCACCACCGAGCGGGATGTCGGCGTCGGCGCCGGTGTCGGCGCTCTGGCCGGCGGCCTGATTGACGGCGGCAAGGGTGCGCTGGTCGGCGCAGCCATCGGTGCCGGTACCGGCCTGCTGGTGCGCAACCTGCGCAATGGCTATTGCCAGTACCGCGACAACCGTGGCCGTCTGTTTACGGCTCGCTGCTGATCCGTTTCAAACGCATGAGGCAATAGAAGCGGAGACCGGACGAGCCGGTCTCTGTTTACTTTCGCCTTCGAAAACGGTCGGTTTGCGGCAGCGTTTTCAGTCCGACAGTGGGATCCTGATTTCCACTCTCAATCCGCCATCGTGAAAATCGCGATTGATCGTACCGCGCAATTCGCGCGTCACGTTCAAATCGATCAGCTTGGTGCCAAAACCGGTTTTGGCAGGTGCTTCAAGCTTCTTCTGGCCGACTTCGCGCCAGTTGAGAACCAGCGTCCGGTCGCGCCAGCGGCCCTCGACCGACCAGGCGACCTTGAGCGCACCGACCGAGTTGCCGGCTTCGCCATATTTCAGCGCATTCGTCGCCAGTTCGTGAAAGGTCAGGCCGAGCGCTTGCGTCGTTGTCTCGTCGAGCAGCACCTCTGGCCCCGACAATATCCCCTCAGGAAGCTCCTTGCCGAATACCTGACCAAGCTCGATCCGCAAGAGATCGCCGAGGTCTGCCTTCTGCCAGCGCGAGCGCGTCAGCATGTCCTGGGATGCCGCCATCGCTTGCAGCCGGGCCGAAAAAGAGGACGAGAACTCGTGGACGTCGGTGGCGTGCGATGCCGTCTGTCGCGCGATCGCCAGCACCCGCGTGATCGAGTTCTTGATGCGGTGCTTCATCTCCTGCAGCATCAGATCTTTTTCGAGCAGGCTTTTTTCCGTCGTCTCATGAAGCAGCGAGACCGCGTCATAGGCCCGCTCCTGATAGCGTGCCACCAGCGCGATGGTTCCCGCGAGCAGCAGCCCGAACAGGCCGAGCATCACCGGAATGGCGCGCGAGGAGGGTTGCGAAAAGGCGCTTGTCGGCCTGAACAGGACGGTCCATGGACGTCCGGCGATGGTGATCTCGCGAGAAACCACCAGCCTGTCACCGAAGATCGACGCCGGCGGCGTTTCCGACTGGAACAAAAGATGGTCGGCATCAACCTTGCCGTCATAGATTTCGATGTTGACCGGCAGCAGCGGCGTCCGGCTGAGCGCGGTCTGGAACAGATCGCGAGCGCGAAAGGCCGCGTAAAGAAAGCCTGATGTCGTGGATCTGGTCGCATCGACGCCGTCCGGCGCGGTTTCGACATTGAGCCGCACGAAGACCAGGAAGCCGGTGAAGGTCTGCGCAGCACCTGTTTCCTTGCCTAACTGCGCGCGCCCGCTCGCGTGCTGCTGGTTATCGGCCATCGCCTTTTCGATCGCCTCACGCCGCACCGGTTCTGTGAACATGTCGTAGCCGATGCTGGATTGATTGGAAGGGTCCAGCGGCTCGAACAGCGTGATGGGCGTCCGCCAGGGCAGCGTCGTCGTAGCCGGATAGATCGGATGGCTGGCGCCATAGTCGTGCAGGATGGCACGCTCGACCGCTGCCTCGTCGCCGGGTCTCGTCAGCCGGAGAAAGCCGATGCCGCGCAGGCCGGCGAAATTGTCGTCAATATCGAGCGCGTTGAAGAACGCCTTGAACTCGCCGCGCGAAATCCCACCATTGCGCGCCTCGAACAGCGCATGGGTCGATCGCAGCAGCGACAGATGCAGGTCGATGCGGCTATCGATCCGGTTGAGCGCATCGTCCGCCGTCGCCTCGAACTTGATGCGCGCCGCTTCCTGCGTGGCGAAATAGGCGAATCCCGCCATCGTGAGGCTGATCAGCGCGACGGCGATGAAAGCGACGATCGGAAAGAACTTCTTCAAATTGCTGCTGCGGCCCATGGTTCCCCATCTTATGGGCAAGTCCTCGCGTCAACACAATGGCGCGGCCAAACCATCATGACCGCTGGCACATCACATGACGGGTATTAGCCGGCTTGTTGAAGCTTCAGGCGGCGATCTTCAGCGCACCTGGCCCAGGAATGGCACCGGGCGGGCACTTGCCCAGGATGATCATGCCGAGCACCTCGTCCTGGGTCACGTCGCTGGTGCGCGCCGTGCCGACGACCCGACCATTCTTCATCACGCAGACGCGGTCGGCAAGCTCGAACACATCGTGGATGTCGTGACTGATCAGGAAAATGCCGATGCCGTCGGCCTTGAGCTGCATGACCAATTCGCCGACCTGTGCCGTTTCCTGCGGGCCCAGTGCCGCCGTTGGCTCATCCATGATCAGGATGCGGGCGTTGAACAGGATGGCGCGCGCGATAGCCACTGACTGCCGCTGGCCGCCCGAAAGCTTGACAACCGGCTCCTTGAAGCGCTGGAAGCGGGGATTGAGCCTGCCCATCACCTTGCGCGCCTCGGCCTCCATGGCGCCATCGTCGAGCGTGCCCCAGCCGGTCATCAGCTCGCGGCCGAGGAAGAGGTTGGCGGCGGCGTCGACATTGTCGGCGAGCGCCAGCGTCTGGTAGATCGTCTCGATGCCATATTTCTTGGCATCGCGCGGATTGGAGATCGAAGCCTCCTCGCCATTGACGAAGATCTGGCCCGAGTCGCGCTTGTAGGCGCCGGACAGGATCTTGATCAGCGTCGACTTGCCGGCACCGTTGTGGCCAAGCAGCGCCACGACTTCGCCCGGGAAAAGGTCGATCGACGCATCGTCGACGGCGCGAATGCCGCCGAAGGCAATCGAGATTTTGCGCATGTCGATCAGTGGCGTGGGAGCAGTTGTGTCAGCCATGATCGTTCCTCCCTATGGTTTTTGCTTGAGCATGATCTTGTCGAAACCGGTATCCACTTTTTCGGGATCATGCTCAGACCCGCTTGCGATAGACGGTGTCGAGCCAGACGGCGACGACCAGGACGGCGCCGACGACGACGCTCTGAAGCGGTGAATCGATGCCGAGCAACACCATGCCGGACTGCAACGACTGCATCAGAAGTGCGCCAAGCATGGCGCCGAGCACCGTGCCGGAGCCGCCGGCCAACGACGTGCCTCCAATGACCGCGGCCGCGATGACCAGCAACTCGTCCAGCGTACCCAGCGCATTAGTCGACGCATTGAGACGGGCCGAAGCGATCGCCGCGCTGATCGCGGCCAGAACGCCCATGATCATGAACACCTTCATAGTCACCCAGCGCGTGTTGATGCCGGCGAGTTCCGCCGCTTCCGGATTGCCGCCGATGGCAAAGACATAGCGGCCGAAACGGGTGCGGCTGGTGATGAAGGTCATGACGATGCCCACAGTGACCGCGATCAGCACTGGTATGGCGATGCCATGGGCGATAAACAGCCCGCCTTCCGGGACGGTGATGCCGGTCCGCTGGGCGTACTGGCGAACGATGCCGATCGGCCAGGGATAGGAATTGGCGATCCAGACGGCGCCGAGGATGGCGGCGCAAGCGACAACACCAAGCAAGGTCTCCGCCCAGACGGGACGCAGCGGGAACTTGAACCGCTTGCGCTGCGACCGGCCGTTGAGCAGCATCAAGGCGACGGCCACACAGGCGAGAATGCCGACTATCCAACTTGCGGTTGCCCCGATGGAGCCACGCGGCCCGCCACCCATGAGCTGAAAGGTGGCGTCGAGCGGCGCGACGGTGCGCCCGCTCGTCATCAGCCACGCCATGCCGCGCCAGATCAGCAGGCCGCCCAGCGTCACGATGAAGGCCGGAACCTCGAGATAGGCGATAATGAAGCCCTGGAGCGCGCCGATCATGAGGCCGAGCACCACGCCGGCAGCCAGTGCGATGATCCATATCCAGGGATTTCCAAGCTGGAACCCCATGACCCGGATGAGGAATTCGGCCTGCGCGACGCCCATCACCATGCCGATCACGCCTTCGACGGAGCCGACCGAAAGATCGATGTTGCGCATCACGATTACCAGCACCATGCCGGTCGCCATGATCGCGACCGAGGAGGTCTGCACCGACAGGTTCCAGAGGTTGCGCGGCGTGAGGAAAAGCCCGCCCGACAGGAGGTGGATTCCAACCCAGATGACCAGCAGCGCGCCGACCATGCCGAGCATGCGTATGTCGAGCTCGGTTGCCTTGAGAAAGCGGCCGACCGGGCTGAGCTCGGATTCACGCGCCCGATCGGCGCCTGTATCGGCGGCCGGCGTGTTGGAAGTTGTGTCGGTCATGATGTCCTCCCACCGGGTTGCCGTCTGCCGCGGATGCCGGAAGCAGTTTGGAAGTTATCCGCGAGAAGCGGAAAAACAATTCTTTTTGAAAAAACGCCGCGGCGTGAAGCCGCGGCGTTTCAGGCTGCTTGCGAAGGCCGGATCAGTTGCAGACCGGGACCGTGCCCGCCGCCACGCCGGCGCAGACCTCTTCCTTCTTGATCCAGCCCGCGTCGACAACGACGTTGAGATTGTCCTTGGTGACGGCAATCGGTGTCAGGAACAGCGACTTGACGACATTGCCGCCCGGCGTGAGAAAGTCCTTGACGCCGGCAATGTCTGTCATCTGCTTGCCGTCGGCCAGTTGCGAGGCGATCTCGGCGGCGTTCTTGCCGAGCTCGCGCGCGTCCTTCCACACCGATACGGTCTGTGTGCCGAGCGCGATGCGGTTCAGCGCGGCATGGTCGCCGTCCTGGCCCGACACCGGAACGGATCCGGCCAAGCCTTGCGCCGTCAGCGCCGCGACGACGCCACCAGCGGTGCCGTCATTGGCGGCAACCACCGCATCGATCTTGTTGTCGTTGGCGGTCAGGAACTGTTCCATGTTCTTCTGGGCGTTGGCGGGAAGCCAGCCGTCCGTATAGGCCTCGCCGACATTCTTGATCTTGCCGCTGTCGATGGCATCCTTGAGCACTTCCATGGAGCCGGCGAACAGGAAATCGGCATTCGGATCGGCGCCCGAGCCCTTGATGAAGACGTAGTTGCCTTCCGGCGCCACCTTGAACACTTCGCGGGCCTGCATGCGGCCGACTTCCTGGTTGTCGAAAGTCAAATAGAAGACGTCCTTGTTCTCGATCAGCCGGTCATAGCCGACGACTGGAATGCCTTCGTCCAGCGCCTTCTGCACCGCCGGCCCGATGGCCGAGGCATCCTGCGCAAGGATGATCAGCGCGTTGGCGCCCTGCGAGATCAGGCTCTCGACGTCGGTCAGCTGCTTGCCGGGATTGGACTGTGCATCGGCTGAAATATACTTGTCGCCGGCGGCCTCGATCGCCGACTTCATGGCGGCTTCGTCAGTCTTCCAGCGCTCTTCCTGGAAGTTCGACCACGAAACACCGATGACCTTGTCCTTCGCCTGTGCGACCGACGCGAGCGTCAGCGACATGGCGACCCCCGCCAGAATGGCGGCTGTGAATCTATTCATGATATTCCTCCCTGCGCCGCGTACGGCGCGATCAACTGGCCCGAAGACCTGCACAAAAGCTCTTTTTTTCGAGCCTCGAAAAAATACTGATCCAACGCCGAAGCACTGTCAACATGAATTCTGATGGATTTTGGTGTCCTGTTGGCTTTTTTTCGAGGCTCGGAATAAACAATGACAGGTCCTTCTGCTTCTGCCAGTATTTGTCGGCCTGACGGCTTCCGATTCATGAGCGGCCGCGGCAATAGGGAGGAAGCAAAACAATGTCGGTTGGGATCCGCCATGACGATTTGCGCCGGCGCAACCGGGCAATGGTTATTTCGGCCGTACGGCGCGCAGGCCAGCCGTCACGGACCGAGATCGCCGCAACCACCGGCCTCAGCCATTCGACCATATCGGCGATCTCTTCCGACCTGATCCAGGAAGGCATCCTGGCCGAGAGCAAGGGGAGTGAGACCGTTTCGCTGAAACGTGGCCGGCCGCAGGTTGGCCTCAGCCTCAATCCGGAAGCCGCTGCGGTATTGGCCGTCGTGTTGTCGCTGAATTCGCTGTCGGTCGCTGTCATCGACTATGCCGGACAAGTGGTCGCCGAGGAACAGCGCCGGCTGGACACGCTGACCATGTCGCGCGACGAGCTGATCGACGAATGTGTCGCCATAGTCCGGCGCCGGCTCGAAGACCCCGACCTCGACGTCCAAAGCGTCGCCCGCATCGCGCTGGCGATCCAGGGTATTACGGATTCCCATGCGCGCGCCATGTTGTGGTCGCCGATCACGCCGCAGACGAACATCGCCTTCGCCGACATTCTGGAACGCGAGTTCGCCATCCCGGCCATCATGGAGAACGACTGCAACATGATGGCCGTGGCGCTGCGCTGGCGCGACCCGGATCGCTACCGCGACGATTTCATCGCCATCCTGCTCTCGCATGGCATCGGTATGGGGCTGGTGCTGAAGGGCGAGCTGTTCACCGGCACCCATTCCTCAGGCGGCGAATTCGGCCACATGATTCATCGGCCGGGCGGCGCGCTTTGCCGCTGCGGGCGGCGCGGTTGCGTCGAGGCTTATGCCGGCAACTACGCTATCTGGCGCAACGCAAGGCAATTGAGCGAGAACGCCGAGCCGGTCGCCGATGTCAGCGACGCCGAGATGCGGGCATTGGCGGCCCGGGCGCGCGAGACGGACGGACCGGAGCGCGAAGCCTACCGCAAGGCCGGCGAGGCGCTCGGCTTCGGGCTCGGCAGCCTGTTCGCGCTGATCGATCCGGCGCCGGTCGCCATGGTCGGTGCCAGCGCTGCCGCCTTCGACCTGATCGAGCCGGCCCTGCGCGAGGCCATCGCCCAGACCGCCGGCGGCCAGCATTCGGGTTCGATTTCCTTCGACACCGAGCCGAACGAACTGCCGCTGATCCGAGAAGGCTGCGCCATGCGGGCGCTGAGCTTCGTCGACCAGGAGATCTTCGCGCCGAGCATCCAGGCACGAGCCGGCTCGGTCGGAAAGAACGTGGCTTGAACTCGAACGCAGGGATCCCCGGATCGGGACTTGGGGTGGTGTTGAGATTCAGGTCAGGCCGAGTCGAGAGTGGGTTCCGAGAGCCGGAGCGGAGCGTACTTTTTGGTACGTGAGCACCGGATGCGCAGGAAGCCGGCGTTCGCAGGCCGGCATCACCTGAATATCAGCACATCCCTAGTCTTCCCTGATCGCATAGCCCGCGCCGCGGATGGTGCGGATGACATCGGGCATGCGGCCGTTGTTGACTGCCTTGCGCAACCGGCCGACATGGACGTCCACCGTGCGCTCGTCGATGTAGATCGTCTCGCCCCAGACATTGTCGAGCAACTGGCTACGCGAGAAGACCCGACCCGGGTGCCGCATCATGAATTCGAGCAGCCGGAATTCGGTCGGCCCGAGCCGGATCTCGCTCTTCTTGCGATAGACCCTGTGCGATTCGCGATCGAGCATGATGTCGCCGACCTTCAGCACGCTGGACAGTACTTCCGGCTTGGCGCGGCGCAGCAGCGCCTTGACCCTGGCCATGAATTCCGGTGTCGAGAACGGCTTGACCAGATAGTCGTCGGCTCCGGTGGAAAGGCCGCGCACCCGGTCACTCTCCTCGCCGCGCGCGGTCAGCATGATGATCGGCAGCCGCTCGGTTTCGGGACGCACCCGAAGGCGCCGGCAAAGCTCGATGCCCGAAACCGCCGGCACCATCCAGTCGAGCACCAGAAGATCGGGGACGTTTTCCTGCAGCCGGATTTCGGCCTCGTCGCCGCGCGTCACCACCTCGACCTGATAGCCTTCGGATTCCAGATTGTAGCGGAGGAGGACGCCCAGCGGCTCTTCATCCTCCACCACCATGATGCGCGGCGCGATCATCGGCCGGTCACTCCTGTCATGTCGCCGGCGCCGACATCGTCGTTTCGTCGAGCTTCGGGCGATCCGCCGGCAATTGCTGCCCGGTCACGACAAAGTAGGCGTTTTCGGCGATGTTGGTGACATGATCGCCGATGCGTTCGAGATTCTTGGCGCAAAACAGAAGATGGGTGCAAGCGGTGATGTTGCGCGGATCCTCCATCATGTAGGTCAGGAGTTCGCGGAAAACCGCCGTGTATTTCACGTCGATCTTCTGATCGTCGGCGCGCAGTTCTTTCAAAGCGCCGGCATTGCGCGACACATAGTGCTCAACCACCCCGCGGAGCTGCACAAGAACGAGATCCGCCATCGCGTCGATACCGTGCGACAGATTACGCGGCGTGGCGCTCTGCCCGACTGCGCTGACCCGCTTGGCTATGTTTTTGGCCAAATCGCCGATGCGCTCGAGATCACCGGCCATGCGGATTGCGCCAACCACGGCGCGCAGATCTTGCGCCATCGGCTGCCGCTTGGCGATCAGCGTGATCGCGCTGTCGTCGAGTTCGCGCTGCCGCGCATCCATGATCGCGTCGTCCGAGACGACACGCTGGGCCATCGCATTGTCTGAAGCAAGCAACGCGCGGATCGAGGCTGCGACCATCGCGGCGGCGAGCTCGTCCATGTCGCGGATCAGCCTGTCGATGTGCTCCAGTTCCTCGTCGAAAGATGC
Source organism: Mesorhizobium wenxiniae (assembly GCF_002284535.1). Lineage (GTDB taxonomy): Bacteria > Pseudomonadota > Alphaproteobacteria > Rhizobiales > Rhizobiaceae > Mesorhizobium > Mesorhizobium wenxiniae. The sequence goes on from NZ_NPKH01000014.1 coordinate 216,450, forward strand.
GACGGTGTGTTCACCCATGATCCTGTCCTCGTGTTCGAAATTCGCCGCCGGACCGCTCAGCCGAACCGGCCGGTGATGTAGTCCTGGGTGCGCTTGTCGTCGGGATTGGTGAACATCTTGTCGGTTGCGCCCTCCTCGACCAGGTAGCCGAGATGGAACATCGCCGTGCGTTGCGACACGCGCGCTGCCTGTTGCATCGAGTGGGTGACGATGACGATCGTGTAGTTCTGGCGCAGTTCGTCGATCAGTTCCTCGACGCGGGCGGTGGCGATCGGATCCAGCGCCGAACAGGGCTCGTCCATCAGAATCACTTCCGGCGACACGGCGATGGCGCGCGCGATGCACAGGCGCTGCTGCTGTCCGCCGGAGAGACCGGTGCCCGACTCGAGCAGGCGATCCTTGACCTCGTTGAACAGACCGGCCTTCTTCAGGCTCGATTCAACGATGCCGTCCAACTCGGACTTGCTCCTGGCCAGGCCGTGAATGCGCGGACCGTAGGCGACGTTTTCATAGATCGACTTCGGAAACGGGTTCGGCTTCTGGAAAACCATGCCGACGCGAGCTCGCAGTTCGACGACATCGATTTTCGGGTCGTAAACATCCTCGCCGTCGAGCGTTATCTTGCCGCTCACCCGCGCGATATCGATCGTGTCGTTCATTCGGTTCAGGCAACGCAGGAAGGTCGACTTGCCACAGCCCGATGGGCCGATCAACGCCGTCACCTGGTTCTCGCGGACATCGAGGTCCACGTCGAACAGAGCTCGCTTCTCGCCGTAATGAACAGAGACCTTTTCGCCCTTCATCTTGATCGAAGGGGCATTGGTTCCGCTGCTCAGTTTCTGTTCGACGCCGGCTTCCGTCATGATGTTCATATCCTCTACCCCTTACCAGCGCCGCTCGAAGCGCCTGCGCAGTATCACCGCAATGGCGTTCATGATGACCAAAAACAGCAGCAAAATCAAAATCGCCGCCGAAGTCTTCTGCTGGAATCCAGCTTCCGGGAAATCCGCCCACATGAATATCTGCACCGGCAGGATCGTCGCGGGATCGGTAAAGCCGCCGGGAATGTCGACGATGAAGGCGACCATGCCGATCATCAGCAACGGCGCGGTTTCGCCCAGCGCATGCGCCATTCCGAGAATGGTGCCGGTCATGATGCCCGGCATCGCCAGCGGCAGGACGTGATGGAATACGGTCTGGGCCTTGGACGCTCCGATTCCAAGCGCCGCCTCGCGGATCGACGGCGGCACGGCGCGCAGCGAAGCGCGCGAGGCGATAATGATGATCGGCAGGGTCATCAGCGCCAGCACCATGCCGCCGACCACCGGGGCCGAGCGCGGCATGCCGAAGAAATTCAGGAATACGGCAAGTCCAAGCAGGCCGAAGACGATCGAAGGCACAGCCGCCAGATTGTTGATATTCACTTCGATGATCGTCGTCAGCCGGTTCTTGGGCGCAAATTCCTCAAGATAGATCGCCGCCGAAACGCCGATCGGAAAGGCGATGGCGAGCGTAACGATCATTGTCAGGAACGATCCGACGACCGCGCCCCAAACACCGGCCAGTTCCGGCTCGCGGCTTGCGCCGGTGAAGAAGAAGATCGAGTTGAACCGGCTTTCGATCTGGCCGGCGCTCTTCAGCGTGTCGAGCCAGACGATCTCCTTGTCGGAAATCTTTCGCGATGCTTCCGGCGTATCGATGACGCGCAGGAATGCCTGGCCGCTCGCAGCGGGCGCCGTGCTGTCCAGCGCCTCGATCACCGTGCCCTTTGCGACCGCCGTCCCACTAGGCCCCGGCCACAGCGCGGTGAGCTTGACCGTGCCGCCGTTGAACACGACCAGCAGCGATGATGCACCGCTCGTCAGCGTGAGCATGCCGTTTTCGCCTTCGGTCGCACCACGGCCGCGCGCCAGCGCCAGCATGGCATCGTCGCCGAAGGTCAGATCGATGTCGCCGCTGGTTTTCGAAGGCGTGACGCTTGTCGAAATCGCTTCGTCCGAACCGACGTCGGCCAGCAAACCCTTAAGATAGAGGTCGGCAAAATCGTCAACTGGAACCGCATAGTCCACCGTTCCTCCGAGCATCCCCGGATCAGCCGCAATATCCTTGCGCAGGAAGACGCCTGTGCCGGTGGAAATCAGCCCGCGCAGCAGACGCCTGTCCTGACGGCTCGTAACATCCGGAAATCTCGCCGCAAGCGCTTCCTGAGCGATGGCGTCGTAGTTCACTTCATCGAGTTTTGCCGGGTCGACCTTGGCCGCCGAAAGATCGATCGGCAGCGTCAGATAGTTCTGCCGCAGCGCCGGGATCGCCTGCGTGACGATCGTCGACAGGAGCAGCACAAGGAATAGGCCGGCCAACGCGACGGCTCCGGCGCCAAGCCATTTGAACCACGTTTCCGTGCGGTAACGACCCTTCAGCCGCGCCTTCGCGGCACCGTCGGTATGAATGCTGACCGGCCGTCCGACGGCGCCGAATGACGAGATCGCATCAGTCATATTGCTCTCGGTATTTCTGGACGACGCGCAAAGCGACGATGTTGAGGGTAAGCGTGATGCAGAACAGCACCAGGCCGAGTGCGAAGGCTGCCAGCGTCTTGGCGCTGTCGAACTCCTGATCGCCCACCAGCAGCGTCACGATCTGCACGGTCACGGTGGTGACCGCTTCGAGCGGGTTGGCCGTGAGGTTTGCCGCCAGCCCCGCCGCCATGACCACGATCATTGTTTCGCCGATTGCGCGGCTGACGGCAAGCAGCATCGCTGAAACGATGCCCGGAAGGGCAGCAGGAAGGACCACCTTGCGGATGGTTTCCGACTTGGTCGCGCCGAGGCCGGCGGAACCGTCTCTCAGGGATTGCGGAACGGCGTTGATCACATCATCGGAAAGCGAGGAGACGAAGGGAATGATCATGATACCCATGACCACGCCTGCGGCGAGCGCGGATTCGGACGCGACGTTGAGGCCCAGGCTTTCGCCGATACCGCGGAAGTAAGGCGCAACCGTCAGCGCGGCGAAGAAGCCGTAGACGACGGTCGGAATGCCGGCGAGGATTTCCAGTACCGGCTTTGCGACTGCGCGGACGCTTTTAGAGGCGTAATCCGAAAGGTAGATCGCAGCCATCAGCCCGATAGGCGCAGCCACCAGCATGGCGATCAAGGTGATGAGCAACGTGCCGGCAAAGAGCGGCACCATGCCAAAAATGTCCTGGTTGACCGCCCCGGCCTCCGCTCCGGCGCCGGTGAAGGCGCTCTGCGGCGACCAATGCGTGCCGAACAGGAACTTATAGAACGGCACCTGTTGGAAGAACCGCAAGGATTCGAAGATAAGCGACAGGACGATGCCGATCGTCGTCAGGATCGCGACCACCGAACAGGCGATCAAGAATGCGCGAAGAACGCGTTCGACCACGTGGCGCGCCCGGTAGGCCTGTGCGATGCGCGAATAGGCCCAGTAAAATCCGGACGCGGAAAGCACGAGTGCGACGGCCCAGATGATCCAGGTGCTGGTCGTATGGACCGATTTGTAGACGGCCGCGGCCGCCTCTTTCGTGGGATCGGCGAAGCCGACAAGCCCGCCAAAGGCCATCGCGCGAGCGTCGCGGATGAAAGCTTCGACCTGCGGAATGCCCATTCCCGACAATTCGGAGGAGAAGCGGTCGGCAATGATCGACGATTCAATTCCCGGCGTCACCAGCGACCACAACAAGATCGCAAGCAGCGCGGGACCGGCAGCAAAAAGCGCCAGAAACATGCCATGTTGGCCAGGCAGCGAATGCAGTCGCGCGACGTCGCCATTGACACTGGCAATGGCGCGTGTCCGGCCGATCCAATAGGCCGCAGCGGCCAGAACCAACAGAAGAACAACGAGATAACCGACCATGATTTAGGACGTCCCCTCGACCGCCGGTCATTCACCGGCTCAAAGCACGGGACCTTGGTCCCGCGCTTTGGGCTTTAGAGCATGCGGGTCAGAGCGGATATACGCCCGGACCCCGAAACATCAGGAACCCATGCCCTTCAGGGCCTTGGCGTCTTCGGCCCACTTGGCGCGCTCGGCGTCCGGCAGCGGGATCAGGCCCTTGTCGGCCAGATAACCATCAGGACCCCATGCGCCTTCCGAGGTGTACTCGGCGATGAACTCCTGCATGCCGGGGATGACGCCGACATGCTCTTTCTTGGCATAGACATAGAGCGAGCGGGAAACGCCGTAATCGCCGGATGCGATGTTCTCGAAGGTCGGCTCGACGCCGTCCACCTTGTGGCCCTGCAGCTTGTCGGCGTTCTGATCAAGGAACGAGAAGCCAAAGATACCGAAGGCATTGGGGTTAGCTTCCAGCTTCTGGACGATCAGATTGTCGTTTTCGCCGGCCTCGACAAAAGCGCCGTCTTCGCGGATCTCGCCGCAGCCCTTTTCATTAGCCGCCTTCACTTCTTCCTGGCAGGCCGCGTCCATGACGAGCTCGACGAACGCATCGCGCGTGCCGGATGTCGGCGGCGGGCCAAGCACCTCGATCTTCGTCGCGGGAAGCGACGCGTCGACATCCGACCAGTTCTTGTAGGGGTTGGGGACGACCTTGCCGTCAACAGCGACATTCTTGGCGAGCGCCTTGAAAACCTGTTCCTTGGTCAGATCAACGACGGTCCCTGCCTTCGAGTTGGCCAGTACGATGCCGTCGAAGCCGACCTTGATCTCGACCGGCGTCACGCCGTTTGCCTTGCAGGTTTTAAGCTCGCTGTCCTTGATGGCGCGCGAGGCATTGGTGAAATCGGCGGTATTTTCGCCGACGCCCTGGCAAAACAGCTTCATGCCGCCGCCGGTGCCAGTCGACTCGACGACCGGGGTCTTGATCTTTCCGCTCTGGCCGAGCTTTTCAGCGACAGCCGTCGTGAAGGGGAACACTGTGGACGAACCGACGATTTGAATCTGGTCGCGCGCGGCGGCATAACCAGCCGACGCGGCGAGCGCAAGCGCCGCGGCCGACGTCGTAAGGAGGAATTTTTTCATGTGGCCTGCTCCTGTTCGGAAAATGGTCTCTCGGCGCCATTCCTTCGGCGCCCGCTGAGGCCAATAGCCCCCGATTATTACAGTCACATGACAGTTTGATGTCAGCCCGGTAACCGCCGCACAGCCATGTCGAAAAGGAAGGGCTGCGGGTCTCGCCGGCACGGCCGTGGTTTGCCGCTGGAATCAGCAGCTTGCACGATTTGCGGCTCTCGACAGGCGGGACAATTGGCGCCGAAAAAGAAAATCCGGGCGGGAGCGCGTTGCATGCGGCCAAGGAGGTCATGGCCGCGCCATCGCCGAAACAGGTCCGTTGGGGTAAATCTGACCCTGTTTCTTGCCGGCGGTCGCTGCTCCCGCCCGTAACTGGAGGAGCGGAACTCGAATGCGCTTATTGTCCCAACCGGACGCACGCTTTGATATGGTGCGATCGCACCATAGTCTGGTCCGCAATGCCTCGCCGAATCGGCTGAACTCTACAGACTGACGTGGCTATCCGCGTTGCACTGGATTTCTCAGTCCGCGCCGACCTTTCGAGCAAGACGCCCTGGGGCTGATGGGCTTGGGCAGGTCATCGTCCATGCCCGCCCCCCAGTCGCGCCAGGGACGCTGCGACACTTTGATTTTGCGCATGATCCCCAGCGAAATCGATTCCGATTCTCCGGGTCATACGCTAGCCTTGCCCGTAGTGTATTCCGACGGTTGTCCGTAGAACCGAAGCCGCGTTATAAATCCCGCAAGGATGTTGCCGATGTTGGGACGGATCCTGGCTTTTTTCCTGTGCCCGATGCTGCTGCTGGGGAGCGGCTGCTCGCGCAGCTACGACGGCACCGTCGTCATTCCAAGGCCGCTCGACGTCCGGCGGTTCTGGGACAGGCCGCCGCAGCAGGCGCAAGCCGAACAGCCGCAGTTGCTGCAGACCGATGTCTTTCCAGTGGCGCCCGAAACGCCGGAAAGAGCGGCGGCCCGCAGAACCAGCACCCCCGTGGCGCCGAGAAGGCAAATCACCAGGATTTCCAAAGATCCGCCGACGCCATCATCCGAGCCGGCAAAACCGCTCACCTGCAGGAACGTCAGTCAACCCGGAAAACGGGTCCGCATGGTTTGCGAATAGCCAGCCGGCATTCAGACGGTGGCAGCTAAAAAGATGCGCCCTAACCACGTGCTGCGCACCTGACGCAGCGGTTCGGTCACACGCGCACGCAATCGCCGAAAGCATGTGCTGACCGGTGGGTTTCGGGCCGCGCGATCGGCGTTTCCGCCGCCACGTTGAAACCTTATCCCGCCCTCGACGTTAAACGGCTATTGCAGCGCCGCGCGTACCTTTGGACGCATAAAGCACGTTGTGGCGTTTTGATTTGGCGCATGGTCCGGAACCGAAGGGCAGCGGAGCAGAGATTGATCCCGATCTTTCGGGTGATGCGCTGGATGGTCAAAGGAGACGGCACACATGTCGATTCACTTCACTGTCTCGGACCTGACCAGAAATCTGTTTCACTCGCCCAGAAATCTGTTTCACTCGCTGAGACTGGACCATGAGCGAGCGCCGAGACCTCTCAGCCCTGAGCAAAGTCTTTTGCTGGAATGCTACCTGGCCGGCCAGATTCCGGAATCGGCCTGGAGCGACTACGTCTTCGAGACGCCGGAGTTGGCGCGCCATGTCAATGCGAGACGCGGGCAACACTGATATCTCGTGGACCCGGATTCGGGTCCGATCGCTTGAGATGCCGCCACCCCCATGTTTGAAGGCTTGACACCCGACGACAAGTCAGGCCGCAGTTTCCCGGGGACAATAGCCGTTGAAACAAAAAGGCCGGCACATAGCCGACCTTTCCTTCCACCTCGACTGCGCCAGTACATCCGTGGTCGCGAGTTGGAGGTGAATTGCCGATCAGTAGATAGGGATTTGGTTAACGGATCCTTAACCGACGGAAGCTGCTCATCGACGCGTCATGGCCAATCTGATCTGCGTTTTCGTGATGAGTGCGGAAAGTCGTCCTTAAATGCGGCACATATTATTAATCGTTGTGAACCAATGTGTTAGCGTGTGAAGCATGCCTAAGTAACTATCGTATTCTGGAAGTCAATTTATGGCCGTACTTGGCGCCCTCCCTCCCGACGTTCTCTGTCGACCAATTCGCCAAGCTGATTGGGAAGGAGTGGTCGACTGCCTGTGCCGGGGCTTTCCGGAGCGTGACCGGAGTTACTGGATACAGGCGCTGACACGTTTGTCGCAACGGCCTGCCGTCGCCGACTTCCCACAATACGGCCTGGCTTTGGAGAAGGCTGATCGGATCGTCGGCGTTGTGCTGACCCTGTATACCGTTTATCCGGGGCAGGAAGGCGACGAAGTCCGCTGTAACCTTTCAAGCTGGTCCGTCGATGCGGAATTCCGTCCCTATGGCGCCAAATTGGTTACGACGCTTCTCAAGCGCAGGGACGTGACCTACACGAATATTTCGCCGGCGCCCGCAACGTTAAAAGCCAACTGGGCGCTCGGCTTTCGCCCCTTCTCCACCGGACAATTTGCCTTCTTGCCGGCTTTTAGTTCGGCGCAGCGGTCATGTCGCGTGCTTGAAGCTCGTCCCGATCTTGCCGAAATGGCGATGCTGCCGGACAGTGAGAGATACATACTCTCGGAACACGCCGCGCTGGGCTGCCTGTCATTGATTTGCATCTGCGACGGAGCAGCGTTTCCTTTCGTATTAATGCCGCGCCGGATATTGCGCGGTCTTATCCCATCCTATCAGGTCATCTATTGCCGCTCCCTCGCGGATTTGAGCCGGTGCGCCGGTGCTGTGGGACGCTTTCTCTTGCGAAGCGGCTTCCTGCTGTGCGTCGTCGACGCCAAGGAGCCGATTGCAGGCCTGTTCGGGTGGTACCGCCCCAACAGGGGGCTGAAGTACTTCAAGGGTCCCAGACCACCCTCGCTCGGAGATCTGACGTTCACCGAGCTTGTGATGTTCGGTCCCTGAACGCCAAGCGCAACGCCGCCCCCGATTTGCAGCAATGCCGATGCCTCTGGCCTATCTATCCGGCGGCCGGGCGGTGTCTCGGCCTATGACTGCAGCCCTGTCGCCTGAGGGGCAAGCTCGATGCGCTCAACGCAGTCAGCCAAGACGCCTCACGCCTCGGCCTGCGACTTCACATAGGCGATATAGCCGCGCACGTCGGCGGCCGGCTCGGCATAGGCTTTGCCGAGCTTCTTCTCGATCGCCGCCATGTACTCCTTCGCCCATTGCGGCAGCGCATAGTCGATGACGGCCAGGAATTCGAGCGTCGCGGCCAGGCGAATGTCGGCGATCGACGGATTCTTGCCGCCGATGAACGGCTTGCCGTTCCTGAAGAAGCTGTGAAAGACCTCCAGCGGCTCGGCTATCGCGGCTATAGCGGCCTTCTGGGCTTCCGACTTCTTGTCGGGATGAGCGTCGCTGTGGCCGACCTCGCCGGCATATTGTGGGAAGTTCAGCGCAGGATAGGTGGCGCGCGCCACATAGGGGTAGAGCGTGCCGATCAGGTAGAACATGGCGCTGTCGATCATTGCCCGCTTGGCCGGCGCCTTGGGATATAATTTCTCCAGCCCATGCTTGTTGGCGAGATACTGCATGATGGCGCAGCTTTCCCACAAAACGCCTCTCGGCAAGCCCTTGTCCTCGATCATCGGCGTAAGATGGGCTGGGTTTCGCGCCATGTATTCAGGCGAGCGCGTGTGGCCCCATACGTCGGTCTCGGAATGATCGAGCCCGGCCGCGCGTGCAAACACCCGGACGCTCATATTGTTGACGCTCGGCTTCAGCATGCTGAGCATCAGCGCGGTTTTTTTCGGGGATTTCGCTTTGGCCTTCCGCGCGGACTTCGCGGATGCCTTGGCTGCGGGTTTTACGGCGGCTTTCGCTGCCGACCCGGCAGAAGCTTTCGACGACTTGGCCGCAGGCTTTGTCGCGGCCTTGGCAGCTGGTTTCGTAGCAGCCTTGGCGGCCGGCTTCTTCGCACTCTTCGTTGTCGTCTTTGCCATTATGGTCCTCCCTCGGGGTTGCTGTCGTCAGTATGGATTTTTCGGCGCCCGGTCGCCCGACAAAGTCGCGCGGGAGCGCTCGAGGAGCGCCTGGATCGCGTCGGCGAGATGCACTTCGGCGATGTTGTAGTCGCCGCGCGCGACGCGAATCTTGTGTGCCTGCATCAACACGTCGGCATGGGTGAAGCCCGCCGGCGGCTCGAAACGGTAGGAGGCGAGCTCGATCAGCAGGCCGAGCGGATCCTCGAAATAGATCGAATCCATAAAACCGCGATCTTTGACGCCGCTGTGCTTGATACCGCGCTCGTCGAGCCGGGCGACCGCCTGCAGAAAGGTGACGCGCGACACCGAAAAGGCGATGTGATGAACGCAGCCCGTATCGGTTGGCGTGCGCCGCGCGACTGGCGTGCGGCTCTCGTCGGTGAAGATGGTGATCAGCCGGCCGTCGCCAGGATCGAAATAGAGGTGGCTTTCCCTGGCCTTGTCGAGGTTGGGCTGCTCGAAGATGAAAGGCATGCCAAGCACGCCTTCCCAGAAATCGATGGAGGCCTGGCGCCCAGCCCCGACCAGCGTGATATGATGGACGCCCTGCGATTGCAGTTTCTGCATCGGTTCCTCCCGAGGATGCCTAGCCTCGCTGCTGGATGCGTTTCGGAGGCCAGGTCGCGATTTGTCAGCGCCTCACATCGCCCGGCTTTCCCCGCCCCATGCTCCCCACCGGGTAAGGGCGGCCCAAGGCTTCTTGAACAGATGCTAATTCAATCGGCGATGTAGCGCCAGAAGCCATGAACCGCCGAACCCGGGATGCGTTCCCGATAGGACTTGGCTTCTGGAAAAGTGCTTATTCGAAGCTCTCAGAATCGGTCCGCTCTTCTACCATTTCGCGCCGTCGCTCTGCATCTATCAACTCGCGAAGCCTAGCGTCAGCTGCGTCCATGGCCCTTTCAATCTCTTGATCATCAGCTGGATTAAGTGATCGCAGCAACGGTAGGCGCTCCTCTATAATGCTGGCACGCGAGCCGCTCCAAGAACTAGGCACAAGGCGAGTGACAACCTCACTCACAACGGCTTGCTTGTTGGGAGCAGAGCGCAACAATTCAACTACCGTCTGTGATATCGCTCTGTTTTGATCGTCAGCCATATCAAATAGTTTGCATGTGGAAGCCGCATACGGGAACCGGTCACTTGGAGAAATATTACACCATTCGACGAGCGCAACCGGTCCGAACTCTATCTGGACGCTTTGCCTGCGCTAATGGCGCGGTCCGTTGTCCTTCTCGATAACCCGCGTCTGGTCGGTCAGATTTCCCAGCTTGAGCGCCGCACGATGCGGTCAGGACGTGATGCGGTCGACCATATGCGCGGCATGTCCGACGACCTCGCAAACGCGGCGCTCGGGGCCATCGTCAATGCGCCGCCGGCCGAGGAGGCAACGCGCAGCTACTACTACGGCCCGAAGCCGAAGCCCGTATTTTCCGACCCATTGGAGCTTTACCGATGAACACCCCCATCACCGACGCCAATCCGTTCAAGCGCGATGCGGACGGGAAAATCCCGAACCTGACGGCGATTGCCAATCTGTGCCGTGCGGATCCGCGCAAGGCGATCCTGCTCTGCAAGGCCGCCGGCGAAAATCTGGACGCCTGGTTCCCCAACAACCCAAAATGAGGAAAAGACCGATGGCAACCCTGCTTCTATCCGCCCATACCGAGGCGCTTCACGCTGCCCGCACGTCCGGCGAGTTCGCCGCGGTGATTTCCGCTCTGGATACCGACCTCAACGCGGCAATCGTTCGCAAGGCCGATCTTGTGAAAGCCGAGGATCGGGCGATTTTCGGCGATGGCAACCTTGCCGAGGTTCGCGCATCGATCGCGGACTGCAATGCTGAGATCGAACTCATCGAGAAGGCCATTGAGGGCGCCGCAGAGCGCCGCGCCAAGGCTGCTCAAGACGAGGCCGCAATCGATATCGAAGCACTCGGCAAGGATGCGAAGGCCAAGGCGGCCGACCTCTCAACGCGCTGGAAAAATGTCCGTGGCCATATCGAAGCGATCAGGGCCGAATTGTTCGAGTGCGATGCGCTCAGGCGTTCCTTGATCGCGACCGACGGCGAATTCGAGAAGGCCAAGCGGCCCGATCTGCGCATCAACTGACGACCGTTCGCCGCGAAGCAATGGCCGGCCCACGGGCATCCATTCCGGCCCGGTTGAGCCGGCCGGCAATCCAGGCCGACACGCTACTGCTTTCGTTCTTGAGCCTTGGCGGCCCGCTCGACAACCGCACGGGCCAGCGCGCAGCCAATGCCGTGTCGTCAAATGCTGATTACCGTCATCAGGAGGCGTGATCGATGCAGGCCTATGCATTCCAATTCTGCGGACACTGCCTCGCGACATCGTGCCGAACGGCAGTGACGTCCAGGTCGATCCCTCGCTTGAGATCAGGCCGCTTGACGTGGTGGCGGTCCTGCTCGATCCGAATGCCGGGGGAGCGCCATGCTCGGCAAGGATGCCCGCCTCTGCGCAGCGGTGCATCGCCTGGATGGCGCTTGCCGGGATTGGTGAAATCACGGCGGGTTCAGCTGCGCGACCAGATGCACCGTCTCGCCGTGCCGCGACTGGTGAGAGCCGAGGTAGATTTTACAGACGCCAAGGAAGCCGTCGGCGCCGATGCTGTTGATGAAGCCGGCAAAGGCGACATCTCTCGCTCGCTCGTTAAGGGCGCATTCGCTTTTCGGCCTGACAGCAGGTGTATGGACCTCTGATCGCCGAGCACCTTGTTTTTCGAAATACTGACCTTCGAGCCCGGGTAGAACCTTGCCGGAACCGGGCGGAGTTGCATCTGATCGCTAGGGAAAGGTTGGAGCGCGCCTCGTCTCATGGGCGGGCTTCGAAAACCAGGACGAACGGACAAGATATGGAAGAACGCAAGCGCTCGGGCATTCTAAGTGAGCAGCCGGCTGATTTACTGGGTGGTCACGGCTGGCGTGCCGTGTGGGCGGTTCTGCGCGAGGCCGTGCTGAGGCTCTGGAACGACGAGGCGATGTCGCTCGCCGGGAACATTGCGTTTCGCGCAGTTCTGGCGCTGTTTCCCTTCCTGATTTTTGCCAGTTCGCTCACTGCTTTCTTCGGTGATCCTGGCATGGCCGATCGTCTCGTCGCTTTTCTCATCGCGATTATTCCGGCACCTTTGGTGGACACCTTGGTCACCGAGGTCCGGGCCGTACTGACGGAAAAGCGCGGCGGCGTCGCCAGCATCGGCGTGTTGTTGACCATATGGTTTGCTGCCGGAGGCGTTGACAGCGTCCGGGTGGGATTGAACCGCGCCTACGACATCAAAGAGGAGCGCTCGGTCTGGACGATTTTTGTGCTTCAGGTCCTGGTGGTGATCGGCGGCGCGCTGGTGTTCGTCGTTGTCGCCTATCTTTTGGTGCTGGTGCCTATTGCCGGTTCGCTTGCCCATCGCCTCCTTCCGGGATTCGAACCGACGCTGGTCACACTTGATGTGGTGCGGTATCCGTCGGCGGCGGCGATCACGATGGCGGCGTTGTTTGCGGCGCATATCTTTCTCCCAGCACGCTGGATCCGATTTTCAAACATGTGGCCAGGGGTGGTCTTCACAGTCATTGCGTGGCTAGCGCTGGCTGGGGCGTTTTCGCTGTATCTTGCCAGTTTCGCCAACTATGCGAGCTACTATGCCGGTCTCGCAGGCGTGATCGCAGCATTGTATTTTCTCTATCTCGCCGCACTCGTCCTCATCTTCGGTGGCGAAATAAACCGGGCCCTGCGAATAAGGCGTCTTGGACGGGCGTTGCGGCGAGATTCATAAGCGGTCGGGAACGTCGGGTAGACAAACGTCAGCCTGGCCCGTCCGCCGAGTTGAGCCAACTGCGAGTTGATGATCTGTCGGTCATTACAAAGGTCGCCTCGACGGTAAAATGCGGTCTGCAAACACTGGGTGAACCACCCCGGAACGGCCGCCAAACCAACCCGCAATCGCGCCAAGCACAAGGGAAACGAATGCCAGGAGTGCGCCGGTCGATACGACCGAGGCAGCGGTATCTGCAGCTTCCGCCGCTTGTTGCTTCGCCTGCTCGACGGCTTGGCGATATTGTTGTTCCATCTGGCTCACCTGTTGCGTGGCTTGTTCGAGGGGGATGCCCCGGGCCGTCGCCAGTGCTTGTGCCGCGCTTTGACGTGCTGCGTTCGCATCCGCCTCGTTGCCCATGACGAGAGCGCGCATCCCGTTAATGGCCGCATTGTTAAGGGCTTCCGGGTCTGTGCCGGTCGAGCGCACCTGAGCTTCAATTGCTTCGAAAGGATTAGCCTCTGCTATAACCGGGGCTGCGGTCTGCGCTACGGTCTCGCTCAAGCCTCCCACGGCACTTGCGATGCCACTGAAAGCCCCGCCAACAATCATGCCGACGGTGCTGGTGAGGAAATATAAGACCAGCAAGGTTGTGAGTGCCCACGTTGTCAGGCCATGGAACGCGCCCGTGGTCGGGAGCGTCTTGCCGGACATCCGAGCAGCGATGTAGCCGCCGACAAACGCAGCAACAATGCCGGACAAGACGTACCAGATCCCGACTACAATCGAAAAGGTCGATGCCTCGGGATTGTCACCGGTTCTGGGATCGAGTGTGGCGATGCCGATACCCGCGCCCAGCATGGTCAGCAGGACATGGGTCACAAGCGCGACGACCACTCCCGCGAAAATGGCGCCCCAGCTAACTTTGTTCAGTAAGATTGTGTGAGCGTCGTCGGTGGCGGTCGAGTGAGCTGGAAATTCCTCTTGCATGGCGTTGGGAATTGCGTCGCTCATCTGCGTTGTCCTTGAGTTCGCAGCAGCGTTCGTTTTCAACGAACGCTGCAATGATTGCCCGCATCGATGCAGAGCCAACCCGTATTGACGGCCTTGCGTCGCTTTAACGGCGGCGGAAAGGAAATGTTCCTTGGCGCGCGGGGCCAGAGGGAATTGATATGATCGCGCGGCTGCGGCAGGCGGACTAAACCGATGGCTGATGCTGAATATGGGTCCAACACTTCGGCGGATGTTTCGCTCTATGTCTCTATGCTCGGCGCCGGCCTCATGCTGACGGGCGATTCGACCCCGGAAAAGTCCATGACCCGGCGTTCGCAGGCGTGCAAGCATGCGTCCCGAGCAGGCGGTCCGCAATACGGTCTGCTGTTCCATGGATCCCTGAGGCGTCTCCCTTTTGCGGTTCCGCCGCCGCTCCGTCCGCGGCACGCTCAAGGGCTACCATTTTCTTAACCAGCGCCAGCAGGATCGCGCTTGGTGCCTGCGGTAGAGACATGACCTGTTGTGCAAGTTCCATGGTGTCGCGCGCTTCCTCCGGCGTGCGCCCCATAGATGCGGGGCAGCCACAGGCGAAGTTTGGGATGGGATCATCCAACGGTGGCGCAAAGTAATCGCAGCGTCAGCTTCACAAGCACAGGTACCAAGCTCGTCTCCATGCTTCTGCAATCGTTCCCGAAGTACTATGGCTTGCCGACCAGCCGTTGCACTGGCGGTGCAGGCTGCGCCCTATGAACTCCACGCCCTGCACGATCAGAGGGGCCACGCCGATTTTCGACGGGGAGCCTTAGCCGAGGTAGGCCAGATGAAGATTTCTAGCGGGTGTGTTCCTCAAGCGGAACATTAGTGCATTCTAATGATTTTCTGTGAGCGGCGGGCACGCCCTCCGTTGCCCGCTGCAGATTGGGGCCCTTAACCCGATCGGCCCGCGCTCTCCGCCAGAGGCGCGGGCTTTCTTTCCATAGGTCGTTACCGGTTTAGCCTTTCGACGGTCTCGATGATTGCCTTCGCAAGTGCTTCGCCCTCATGGATAGGCTCTGGGCCGTAGAGCAGCCAACACAGCTTCCTCGCTCGGCAGCAGGGCTGGTTCAATCGAAACCGTGCTGCCATCAATGCACAGTTAGTCCAATCAGCCGGCGGGCTTGTAAACTTTGGCAGCTTTGTTGGCCACTGCGAGCACCGCCTTCATGTCGAGCTCTTCGAGGACAACGAGGTCGGTCACCGAGCCGCTTGCCCGCACCGCCAGTGCTAGGCCCATCCCAGCGGCCTGGTCCGGCACCTCAGCATTGACCACGATATCATAGATGCCGCGAGTAAACATCACACCGGAAACCTTGCCGCCAACGCTTTCAAAAAGCGTCTTGATTGCCGCTTCTCGGTCTGAGCCCTGTATCAATCCTTTATAGGCATTGGGCGCATAGTTTGCCAATATAGTCACTTTCATGGGGATTCCTCCAAAGCTTATACTCGTGTCGTATCAATATTTGACCAACACGGAGTTATTTATCTTTTCGCTACCAATTTACAGTGGTCTGTGAATGGCCCGACAGCCTTCGGGGTGAGCCAACCGGCCGCCGGGCCTAACCGGCTCATGAGGTCTCGCACTCGCCGGCTGGAGCGAATTATAGGCGATTTCATGCATCATTGCTAATTTAGTAAAATGATCATGATCCGTTCCCCTAGCCGCAGATTGCACGGACCTAGACTCGAATCGGTGCGTAAACGAGTGTGTGCCGGCGCCGCTGGACGGCTAGAGTTCATTCCTCCGATGATGCCGACCTTGGTAGCCAAGCCGCCCCAAGGTGACGGATGGACTCACGAGGTAAAATTCGACGGCTACCGCTCTCAAATCATCATAGACAGCGGCGAGGTCCGCATGTTCACCAGGCGCGGCCTTGATTGGACGGCCAAGTACCGCGACCTGACCGAGGCAGCCAAGGGGCTGAACGTCCAGAACGTCATCATCGATGGCGAGGTGATCGTTCTCAACAAGGAAGGCCATTCGGACTTTGCCGAGCTGCGGAAGGCAATCACCCGTCGCCAGCACGACCTCTATTTCGTTGCCTTCGATCTGCTGCACCTCAATGGTCACGACCTGCGCGACATGGCGCTGGAGGACCGGCGGGAGATACTGCACGGCATGATCCCTCCTGATACTCGTATCCAATTCAGCGAGGCGCTGCCGGGCAGGGCCGATGCGCTGTTCCACTGATAGACAAGGCCGGGTTGGAGGGAATGGTGTCGAAGCGCGCGGACTCTAAATACCGCAGCGGCCCGACTACCAATTGGCTGAAAACCAAATCCTTCACCGAAAGCGAGTTTGAACTTCTCGGAGTTGAACGCGAGCGGGGCAAGCCGGCCTTCGCTCTGATGGCCGAGCCGGAGACCCGCAAATATGTCGGCAGTGCGTTCGTGAGCGTCAATCGCGAGATGCGGGAGCGATTATGGAAGCGCGTCCAGGAACATGCCGGGCCACCGCCCAAGGACATGCCAAAGCGCCCGGCAACGCAATGGGTAAAACCGGGCATCAAAGCCCGCGTGAAGCACCTCAGGGGCGAGGAAGACCTGAGGCACACCTCGCTGCAGGATTTTTGGGACGAAGGAACTTAATGCGTTCCTCCGGCTTGGGGACGGAATGAGCACCCGCGGTACGGACTTCTTGCACAAATGGCTTGCGAACACCGTGCCCGACGCGGTCGGGACTGATGTGATCTCGGTGGCCGAATTGACCCAAAAACTATTCGCCGACGCCAAGGCTCTCGGAATCAGCAGCACTGAGATAGAGGAAGAAACCGGCAGCGTCTACGAAGCGATCTTCGACGCCATAGTTCATCATGACGCGGGTGGGTAATGTGCGTCGAAGCCGGGAAAGCGCGGCCTCTTACAAAAAGCGGAATGGCTGGCCGATCTACATGACCCTCAGATCGGTCTTAAAATCTAGTGAGACCCTATCCAGTGCCATCTTGATGTCATCGGGACTGTCGATGCCACCACTGAAAAGGGCAAAGAGGCGACGCGCCAGGTGCTCTCGCGCCGGGTGCGAGCCTTCGACACCAACTTGTTCGCAATAATCGTCTAGAATTCTGGTGAGCGTCGCAAGCTGCTCGGAATCTAATATGTCGCGGCGGTAGGTCATCGCGCATCTCCCTGTGTTCGGGCGAAAGCGTGATCGACTCTTTCAAGCGTCCGTAGCCATGCAGATCGGACGACGTGGGGACTATGCGCCTATTCCCGACAAATAGCGAATCGCTCTCGCGGTCGGCGTATTCGTCGCCGCCACTCTACGGGCTGGTCAGCCAGCCCGCTTCTCGAAATCATTGCGCCGCGAGCGGATGGCGGCCAGTAAATCAGCTTCGGTCCTGTTCGGGGAGCAATGGAAAGCAGTCAGGACCGCCGCCGCCAGGTCTTCCGCCTCAATCGACTGGCGCTCCAAACTGGCGCCGGCGCATATCTGGTCGAATACTCGCTGGCACAAGGCCAAATCTTCCGGTCCTAGAAATTGATTGTGGGGGAATCGACTTAGCATCTCAACGCCTCCGTAGGGGGCGAGAGTGCGATAGGCGCGTCTCTCAATCAGCGAAGCCCTTTATATGATCGCTGACGCCTGAACTGTACGCTTTCGCACAAAAATTACGAGAGTCATTCCTATTTCACGGAACAAGCACGATCGGGTGACGTTACGACATCAAAAGGGTTGCTACAATGGCGGACGGACCTGACAAGCCACCCTCGGCACCGGATCGTCTCTCCCTTGTCCAGCGCTTGGTCAAAGACGCCAATATCACCGAAGAGCAGGCTCGCGAGCTTATCGCTCTCTTGGGGACCAATTGGCCTTCGCTTATGCGAGAGGCCCGGTTTCTGCCCAAGAAACGCTAGTCTGGTCAGTCAAGCATAAATCACCTAGTGGATATGCCTCACCAACATTTGCGGTCGAGCGTTCGCAGTAAGGGGTCCAGTCGGCATAACAGCGTCCCGCGCCGGCCCCGCTAACCGCGCGTCTTGGCTTTCGGTTCCGGCGCGCTCTCCGATGGATTTGCAATCAACCTCCGATCCCGTACCACCAGCAACTTCTTTTTTCTTGCCAGCAGTTTCTCGCGATTTCCATTAGCGGCCGCTTGGCCATGCTTCGCGGCAATCGCGTAGTCGGCTCTGTTCGTTCGGTAGTCTTTTTTCTGCACAGACATCGTTGCAACCTCCCAGTTCCGAGAACAACGCGGCATGGCGCGAGGCAGTTCCGAAGGCACTAGGGCGCCTACATTTCGTTGTTTTCGATGATGCCGGCTTCGCCGTCGGTCAGGCGAGGCGCGGGCGCCGATTTCCGCAGCCTCACGCCAGCGCCGCCGCCGTTCTCAGGGATGAACTCGACACCCGCAGATTCGAGGGCGCGTTCGATCGCAGCCAATGCATCTTCCGAACCGCCATATCGACCTGTCTCGAAATTTGAAATCGTGTTCCGGTGAACTCCCGCAGCCTTTGAGAGGTCAGCCAAGGACCAATTCAATGCGGCTCTTGCCATTCTCACTTGTGCAGGCTTCACAACTGTCGATCCTTATGATAATTTCACAAGTGCAAATATCACAATTGACGGAGGAAATCCAATGCCTTCACGCATTGTTCGGGCTGGCACCGCTGCGACGGCAGCCTTTTTGCTTCCGGCGGTCGGCGATGCCAAGACGATACGCCTTGGGGAGCCAGCCCTAATTGAACTCGGCAACGAACTTGATCGTCTCACTGCCGAATGCCGACATATCCACGGTGATTGCGAACACAAATGCGAAATCTGGCACGCCATTGCAGACAAGGAAGGCGTGTCGCCGCAGAATAACGACGAACCGGTGGCAGGGTCTGAGGAACGCCTTGAGCGCTACTGGGAAATCAGCAGAGAGACTGGGGCACACAAAGCCATTGATGCGGAACACGCCGCCTATCGTCGCATCGATGAAATCAACAAGCTCATTCGGACAATACAGCCGACCACGCTGGCGGGCTTGGCTGTTTGGGCAAAGGCAACACGGTTGGATTGCTTGAGTGTCGACGCGCTAGCAATGCCGCTGGAGGATGCCGATTGGGACGATGAGTGCCTGATCAGGTTCCTTGCCGAGGTCGAGCGGATGGCGGGAGACGTGTCATGAGCGCCACCGTCAAGACGAAGGCGCTGGCTGCATTCGTGCAGCAATGCCTTGATCCGTTGCCCGATGCCGTCCTCATCGACACGCACCACAACAAGCTCATGCGTCAGGCGCGGCGCCTTCCTTGGTGCAAGGCTGATGCTGTCACCAGCCTGACAAGAGCGGAAACGGATTACTGGCACGCAAAAAGCATTCACGCGATGTACGTCCTAGAGGACGAGGATCGATCTAGCGCCTATTCTGACAAACGGATGGCCAGCGTCGACAGGAACCGGCAGGCTGTCGCCGATCAAATCCGAGTTCCAGCCCTCGCTCTCCTGGCCGTTCAATGGAAGCGAGAAGCCGCAAAGGACCGATATCTGCCGATCGTTGCGGATGAAGTCGCCAAGCTCGTCGCGGCGGACGAGGCCTTTCTTGCAGCGCATCCGATCACCAAGCAACCTCGTAGAAAAACGTGGCTTGAGCGACCATTACTGAACCCTGCCTAAGCCCGCTGCCTCACCGCGGCGGGCTCGTTTGCTTGATGGCCTTGTTTGCGCAAAGCAAGATCGAGGCAGAGCGCGAGAAGCACGATGCGAAACGAGGGTGGCGGGAGCGGAGGGAGCTTTGCCATACTCCGTATAACATATGTTAAGCCGGAATGTTCCTCGTTCAAGCCCCGCTGCCTCACGGTGGCGGGCCGTTTCTTACTTTGAAGCTCTCTTTTACCTCGTGGGCTATCTGCCGGATGGAATGAGCTTACACATCCGGGATGAAGCTGCCGTCGGCCTGCTTGCTGAAGCCCGAGACCACCCATCCGATCCCGCTTCCGTCCTAAAGGCCTTCAAAGCTTGTGTCCAAGTGAGGATCGACGTGCGCTCCGCCATCCTTGTTAGCTGCGAAGAGAACCAAGCTGCGCCGGGTGTAGGGTGTACCCTTCTGGCCCTCTTTGATGACGATGTCCTTCTCCCACCAGTCACCGAATCGCGTCAAACGCGGAGCTATTTCTCGATCGTCGATCGGAGCAAAGAACTTCGCTTCAGATCCACCGGTAATCATCATCGCGACGAGCCCGTGGTGCGACGCAAGATTGTTGGGGTTGTACGGATGCGAGCTGTCGAACAGGGGCTGCTGCCGCTCGCCAAGCTGGGCCAATATGGAATGGGACTGCGCAGTCTCGTGAAAGAGAACACGAAGCGACACAGCCATTCGCTTAGCCTCACCCATGAACCCGGCGTCGAAGGCGGCGGCCGACGATTCCAAGAACTGCAGATGTTCGTCGCGCAATTCGATGAGCCGGTCACGTGATATTTTCAGCTTTGCCATTTTGCTCCGATCCGCCCGCTCGCTTCCCTATCTCCCATCCGGAAATCCGCTCGCGCTCGCAGGCGTTTATTCGATGCATATTCGACGCATCGCTTCCGATTTCAGGTAAGTGCTTGAAATCCTTGGTACGCCCAAGGGGAATCGAACCCCTGTTCCCGCCGTGAGAGGGCGGTGTCCTGACCGCTAGACGATGGGCGCGTTCAAGAACCGGCGATATAGGCTGACGGCTGGGAAAAAGCAACTGGGCTGCGGACAGTCGATGATGCTGGAAAAATATCCGTTGCAATCCTATCGTTTTGGCTCGATCAGGTCCCAGAGATTTCCATGGAGATCGGCGAAAACCGCCACCGTGCCGTAGGCCTCGTGGCGAGGTGCCTCACGGAATTCGACACCCTTTTCGAGCATTGCCGTGTGGTCGCGGACAAAATCGTCGGTTTCGAGAAACAAAAAGACGCGGCCGCCGGTCTGGTTGCCGATACTATCCCTTTGCGGATCATCGGCCGCTTCGGCCAGCAGCAGCCGCGCGCCTTGTCCATTGGCCGGCGCCACCGTGACCCAGCGCTTGCGGCCGCCAAGATCGACGTCTTCGATGAGCAAGAAGCCCAGCTTGCCGACGTACCAGGAGATCGCCTCGTCGTAATTTGCGACGACAAGCGCGACGGTGGCACACGGCGATGTTCGGCGAATCCAGTCATTTGTTACGGATCGAAAAGCGACCGACAATGCGGCGCTCAGTGATGTCGTAGACAAAGATGGCGCGGCTGCCGTCGGCAAGCTCCGCATCGATGGAGACGCGGTTGCCGGAGAGCGACTGGCTGATGACCTTGGCGCCGACAGGCAGCACGATGTCGCCGGTCAGCGGCGAGCCGGCCGGCACCTGGATGTCGCCGGCAAGTGATGGGGCTGCAGGTGGCGCGGTGCGCGTTTTGTAGACAAGGGCCGCGATCACCACCATAAGGGCGAGAAACAGCAGGCCAAGATTGATGGCGACGAAGCGGACGAGCTTCTTGCGCACCTTTTCAACCTCGGGGTCGAGCGGCTTTTCCTCGTCTTCGTCGGCAGCAGCCATGGCAAAACATTCCGGAGCGATTTCGATGAGCGCTCATAACGAAGAGGCCCCCATATTGATAGAGGATGGATTGATAGGGAATGGATCGCCAAACGATGGATCGCCAGAGGGGGGATCGATCATGCTGGAAGCAGGTCCCGATGCGGCCGGCCAGCGCCTCGACCAATGGCTGGCTGGCAAGCTCGGCCCGGATATGTCGCGCAGCCGGGTGCAGATGCTGATCAGACAGGGCGCCGTCAAGGTCGGCGGCCAGCCGGTCAACGAGACGAAACGCAAGATAGCGGTCGGTGACCACGTGTCGGTCGCCATGCCGGAGCCGGAGCCGGCGGAGCCGCAAGGCGAGAACATCCCGCTCGACGTCCTCTATGAAGACAATGAATTGATCGTCATCAACAAGCCGCCGGGGCTGGTCGTCCATCCCGGCGCCGGCAACTGGACCGGCACGCTGGTCAATGCGCTGATCCACCATTGCGGCGACAGTCTTTCCGGCATCGGCGGTGTGCGGCGGCCGGGCATCGTCCACCGCCTGGACAAGGAAACCAGCGGCGTCATGGTCGTCGCCAAGACCGACCGCGCCCACAAATCATTGTCGGAGGCCTTTGCCGACCACGGCCTGACCGACGATCTCAAACGCGCCTATCTGGCGCTAGTCTGGGGCATACCGATGAGACCGACAGGCACGGTCGACGAGCCGCTCGGCCGCGCCGCCGACCGCGTGCGCCGTGCCGTGGTGCCGGAGAGCCGCGACGATGCGCGCCACGCCGTCACCCATTTCACCGTGGTCGAGCGCTTTGGCGAGCAGCAAAAGGAATCTGCCACGGCAAGCCTGGTCGAATGCCGGCTCGAGACCGGCCGCACCCATCAGATCCGCGTCCACATGGCCCATATCGGCCATCCGGTCGTCGGCGATCCCGATTACGGCCAGGCCTTTCGCACCAAGGCGAACCGGCTGCCCGAGCCGCTGAAAGGCCGGGTGAAGGCCTTTCCGCGACAGGCTTTGCATGCCCGCCTCCTTGAATTTCGGCATCCGACTACCCACTTACCGATGAGGTTCGAGGCGCCGGTACCGAGGGACATGGAGGAACTCGTGGACGGCTTCCGCAGATTCTGAACCGGCTTCATCCATTCAAACCAGATCGGCAAAAAACCTGACCCGCGTTGTTCACTTTGGCGTGACACACTGTTTCGTGTTGAACCAATGCTGTCCTTTCTGGTTTTGTTCCTATATACATCCGCTGTCGCGAACGAGCCTTTTGGCGTTTGCGATATATGCCCGCCGCGTTTCGGGGGCACCACTCCAAGAGAGGGGGCGCTGTCATGGCCCAGTCACTACCCAGTATCGTTTCCGGCGAAGGCGGCCTCAGCCGCTACCTGGAAGAAATCCGTCGCTTTCCGATGCTTCAGCCGCAGGAAGAGTACATGCTCGCCAAGCGTTACGCTGAGCATGAGGACACCACGGCTGCGCACAAGCTCGTCACCAGCCACCTTCGGCTCGTCGCTAAGATCGCCATGGGCTATCGCGGCTACGGCCTGCCGATCGGCGAGGTGATCTCGGAAGGCAATGTCGGCCTGATGCAGGCCGTCAAGAAATTCGAACCGGAGCGCGGCTTCCGGCTCGCCACCTATGCGATGTGGTGGATCAAGGCCTCGATCCAGGAATACATCCTGCGCTCGTGGAGCCTGGTCAAGATGGGCACGACCGCCAATCAGAAGCGCCTGTTCTTCAACCTGCGCAAGGTGAAGGGCAAGATCCAGGCGCTCGACGACGGCGACTTGAAGCCTGACCAGATCACCGAGATCGCCACCCGCCTCAACGTGTCCGAAGCGGAGGTGGTGTCGATGAACCGCCGCCTGTCGGGCGATGCCTCGCTGAACGCACCGATCAGGGCGAGCGAAGGCGAATCCGGTGAATGGCAGGACTGGCTGGTCGACGACCACGAAAGCCAGGAAGAGGCGCTGATCGAGCAGGATGAGCTGGAAAACCGGCGCGGCATGCTGTCGGGCGCTCTTGCCGTGCTCAACGAGCGCGAGCGGCGCATCTTCGAGGCGCGCCGCCTGGCCGAGGAGCCGCTAACGCTGGAAGAGCTGTCGGCCGAGTTCGACATCAGTCGCGAGCGCGTGCGCCAGATCGAGGTGCGCGCCTTCGAGAAGGTGCAGGACGCGGTCAAGGCCGCGGCCAAGCGCCAGATGCAGGCGCTGCGCACCATCGAGGCGCAGCCGGCGGCGTAAAGCCTTCCGACGGAAACAAATAACGGCGGCGTCAGGTAAACTGGCGCCGCCTTTTTTATGGGGTCCTCCGACTGCCGGGAGAATTGTCCCTTGGTGTCATGTTCTAGGTAGGGTTGCCGGTTCCGCCGCACCTTCGCGGACGCACGATCCGTCGCGATAAACCGCTCAATCATCGGCGCGATCAGCCTGGCCGGATCATAGCGGCAATATAGCAATTTTCCCCAAGACCTGGAAACCGCAACGCTGCAAATTGTGGCGGCAATGTTCCGGCGCCGACACGGGCTTCTGTCGCGAAATTCCAAAAGGCGGCGCTTGCGGCAGGCCGGCACGACAATGGGCCGCCGGGGCTGCGCTGGGCAGTTGAACTCGTCTATTTGGAAACCAAAGGCAGTATGACGATGACGATTTCTCCGTTTCTCACCGCCCTCGGATCCGAAGGTCCCCCAGCCGACCGAGCGAAAGACATGAACCTGTATGGATGGCTAATTGGAAGCTGGGAAATGGACTCGGTCCACTACCTCCACGACGGCACAATCCAGAAATGCAATGGAGAATGCCATTTTGGCTGGGTGCTCGAAGGCCGCGCGATTCAGGACGTTTGGATCAGGCCCAAGCGCCCTGCGCCGTCCACGATGTATGGCACGACTTTGCGCATCTTCGATCCTGGGATCGAGGGATGGCACATCATATGGAGCGACCCGCTCAACCGAGATCACTCACGCCAGATCGGACGGGCCGAGGGAAAGGACATTGTCCAGCTCGGCAATGACTCGCGCGGTCTGAAAACTCGATGGCGTTTCACTGAGATCACTGCCAACAGCTTCCGTTGGATCGGCGAGGAAAGATCTTTCGAGAGCGATCCTTGGCAAATCACGTATGAACATTTAGCCCGCCGAACAAACCTGAAGCTAGAGTAGCTGGCGTCTGCGCCGCTCCTCCTCCGGCTGCCGCCACTTTCTCCCCGTATAGCGACGGGGAGAAGAGGCAGATCGCACCGCCGGCACTCTTTTTGCAACGTCGAAAATTGGCGAAATCGTCAGCGAAAGCCTTCTACGGGAAGTGCCCGGCAGGGCGATGAGGGGCGGGGCCGAGTTTAAAATAGAGTTGTAGTGCCAGCGACCCATCTCATCACAAGCAATCGAGCGGAAATTTCAAATACCGGCGGCCGTTGGATTCCGGTTCCGGCAAGCGCCCGCCGTTCATGTTGACCTGCAGCGCGTGCAGGATCAGCCTCGGCATCGGCAGCGTCCTGTCGCGTGCCTCGCGCAACGCCACGAAATCGGCCTCTGTCCTGCAGGCGGCAACATGGGTGTTCTTGGATTTCTGTTCCGCAACAGTGCTCTCCCACAAGGGTTCGCGCCCCTCCGCCTGGTAGTCATGACCGACGAACAGACGTGTCTCGTCCGGTAGCGCGAGGATATCCTGGATCGAGCGCCAGAGTCGCGCGGCACTGCCGCCGGGAAAATCCGCTCTTGCCGTGCCGCTGTCCGGCATGAACAGCGTATCATGGATGAAAGCGGCGTCGCCGATCACATAGGTAATCGAGGCCAGTGTGTGGCCCGGCGAAAAAAGTACCTTTGCCGGAATGCCGCCGACCGAAAAGGTCTCGCCATCGGCAAACAGCCTGTTCCACTGCGATCCGTCGGCAGGAAAATCCGGCCAGTTGTAGATCGCTTTCCACAATTTCTGGACGTCGATAATCTTGTCGCCGATCGCCGTAGGCGCTCCTGTCTTCTCGTTGAGATAGTGCGCGGCCGAGAAATGGTCGGCGTGGGGATGCGTGTCGAGAATCCATTCGACGACCAGCCGTTGATCTCTAATGAACTCGAGCATCGCGTCGGCATTCTTCGTCGCCGTGGCGCCGGATTTCTCATCGAAATCAAGAACGGGATCGATGATTGCGCATCGTCGCGTCTGTGGGTCGGCGACGACATACTGGATGGACCCGCTCGGCTTGTCGTAAAAGCCTGCCACCTGCAGCTTGGCCGATGTCGCGTCCAATCTCGGCTCCCTCAACGCCCACCCGGCAGGAATGGTTTTCCCTGCCGGGGTAAAAGAAGAGCATGGTCGTTCGCCAGCGCCACGCCGTCAAGCACCGCATGCTTCGCCGAGGCAAAAAGGCCGAAAATCCTTCCGTGCCGTCCTAGCCGCTCAGGCTGAGGGCTGCTTGGTCTTCCGGAGATACGGCAGGATCGTCTCGTAGGCGCCGAAACGCTTGATCGCGTCCTCATTGGAAACGGCGGCGGTGATGATGACGTCCTCGCCCTGCTTCCAGTTCGCCGGCGTCGCCACCTGGTGCTTCGCAGTCAGTTGCATGGAATCGATCGCACGCAGGATCTCATCGAAGTTGCGGCCGGTCGTCATCGGATAGGTGAGAACCAGCTTGATCTTCTTGTCGGGGCCGATGACGTAGACCGAACGCACCGTCGCGTTGTCGGCTGGCGTGCGCCCTTCCGAGGTTTCGCCGGCACCCGCCGGCAGCATCTCGTAAAGCTTGGCGACCTTGAGGTCCTTGTCGCCGATCAGCGGGTAATTCACCGATTGGCCGGTCGCCTTCTTGATATCATCCTGCCATTTGCCATGGCTTTCGACCGGATCGACGGAAATGCCGATGATCTTGACGTCGCGCTTCTTGAACTCGCCTTCCAGGCCGGCCATCGTGCCGAGCTCGGTCGTGCAGACCGGCGTGAAATTCTTCGGATGGCTGAAAAGCACCGCCCAGCCGTCACCGATCCATTCGTGGAAGTTGATCGTCCCTTGCGTGGTTTCCGCCGTGAAATCCGGCGCGATATCGTTGATACGAAGGCTCATGACGTGTCCCTACCCTGTGATTGCAGCCGGCATTGACCGGCGTTGCTTTTGCCTTTCTACCACTCCCGCGTCATCCTTCAAACGCCTGTTGCACCGGCATCGAGGCCGGTGGCGAAAAATTTTCATTGCTTCTCGGCAAATGCAGCAGGAATTTTCGCTGCGCTGGCTCAGGCCTTGTTCACCGCCAGCGTCGTCGCCAGATCTTCCATGCGCTGGGCGAGCGCGCCAAGCGCTTGGGTCAGCACCGAATCGTTCTTGTCGGCCTTGGTCAGCGCGTCGTCACGCGTCTTGCGCAGCGTCAGCACTTCGCTTTCCATGCCCTTGACGCGTTTTTGCAGTTCCGAAAGCTCGTCCATGACCATGATGCCGGCCATCACGGTCAGCCGCTGGTCGCCGATCTCGCCGAATGAGTCTTTCAGATGCGAGACATAGCGGTCGAAGCGCTCGGCAAGGTCGATCAGATGCTCTTCCTGGCCCTCGTCGCAAGCCATGCGATACTGCTTGCCGTCGATGGAAACCGTGACTTGTGCCATTGGCCTACCTGTCCAGTCCCTATCTGTCCAACACGGCGCGGATGGTTTCCATGGCGGTCACCAGCCGACGCGACACTTCCTTGTTGGCGTCTTCCAGCCGTTCGGCGCGCGCTTCGGAATTGTCGAGTTCCTGCGCCAGCCGCGAGCGATCGGCGTTCATGCGCTGCACCTCCGCCTCGGCTTCCGTATAGTCGCGCTCGTGCTCGAGCTTGGCCGCGACGGCATTTTCCAGCCCCTCGATGGCCTTACCCAGCCTCGCGATGACTTCTTTGAGTGTCGTTTCCCCGGTCATGGCTTTCGTCCTGCGCCCTGCCCATCACCGAATCATCCACGTTCAGAACGCGTTATGTCTGAAACATTACCCGCCGTGTGAAGCCAACGTCAATAAAGCTCTCGCGGCTGTCCCCTGCTAACGCTAATGTAGAACCCCCAAGGCCCTTCTGGCGCCATCACAAGACCGGCAAAAGCGCCGGTTTCTTGACTAACAAGATCAGCGAAAGCGCGCCGGTTTGTTGACTAAAAAGCCGCGCCTGCTATGTGTCGCGCACGCTTTTCAAGGGCGCTCCCAAGGCCCCACCCCCCACACTGGAGGAAGCATGACTTCGCGTGAACAACATGACCGGATGGCCAATGCGATCCGTTTTCTTTCCATGGACGCCGTCGAGAAGGCCCAGTCCGGCCACCCCGGCCTGCCAATGGGCTGCGCCGACGTTGCCACGGTGCTGTTCACGCGTTTCCTGAAATACGATCCGAAGAACCCGCACTGGCCCGATCGAGACCGTTTCATTCTGTCGGCCGGCCACGGTTCGATGCTGCTCTATTCGCTGCTCTATCTGACCGGCTATGAAGACATCACCCTCGACCAGATCAAGCATTTCCGCCAGTTGGGATCGAGGACGGCGGGTCATCCCGAATATGGCCATGCCGCCGGCATCGAGACGACGACCGGCCCGCTTGGCCAGGGGCTTGCCAATTCGGTCGGCTTCGCACTCGGCGAGCGCATCATGAATGCCGCTTTCGGCAACGACCTCGTCGACCATTACACCTATGTGCTGGCCGGCGACGGCTGCCTGATGGAAGGCGTCTCCCAGGAAGCCATCGCACTTGCCGGGCATCTCAAGCTGAACAAGCTGATCGTCTTCTGGGACAACAATAACATCTCGATCGACGGCCCGGTGTCGCTGGCCGACAACACCGATCAGGTCGCCCGCTTCCAGGCGTCCGGCTGGAACGCCAGCCACATCGACGGCCAGGACCCGGAAGCGATCGCCTATGCTATCGAGGCGGCGCGCCATTCCGACAAACCGACGATGATCGCCTGCAAGACCACGATTGGCTTCGGCGCGCCGACCAAGGCGGGTACCAACAAGGCGCACGGTTCTCCGCTCGGCGCAGAGGAAATCGCCGGCGCCAGGAAGTTCTTCGGCTGGGACTATCCGCCCTTCGAGGTTCCTGCCGACATCCTCAATGCCTGGCGCGACGCCGGCAAGACGGGTGTCAAGGCACGCACCGACTGGGAAGGCCGCCTTGCCGAGGCCGACGCCCAATTGCGCAGCGAATTCGAGCGCCGCATCAGTGGCGCGTTGCCAGCGAATTTCGACGCCGTCCTCACCGACTACAAGAAGAAGCTCGCCGCAGACAAACCGAAGGTCGCCACCCGCAAATCGTCGGAAATGGCGCTCGAGATCATCAACGGCGCGGTGCCGGAAACGATCGGCGGCTCGGCCGACCTGACTGGCTCGAACAACACCAAGACCAGCCAGACCAAGAACATCACATCAGACGATTACGGCCAGCGCTACGTTCACTACGGCATCCGCGAGCACGGCATGGCGGCCGCCCTCAACGGGCTGACGCTGCATGGCGGCCTCATCGCCTATGGCGGCACGTTCATGTGCTTCTCCGACTACGCCCGTCCGGCGATGCGGCTTGCCTCGCTGATGGGCATCCGCTCGATCTTCGTCATGACCCATGATTCCATCGGCCTCGGCGAAGACGGCCCGACCCATCAACCGGTGGAGCATCTGGCCGCACTGCGCGCCATCCCGAACCACAATGTCTTCCGTCCGGCCGACGCGGTCGAGACCGCCGAATGCTGGCAGCTGGCCATCGAGCAGGAAAAGACGCCTTCGACGCTGGCGCTGACCCGGCAGAACCTGCCGACCGTGCGCAACGACTTTGTTGCGGAAAACCTCAGCCGCCAGGGCGCCTATGAGTTGGCTGGCGCCAATGGCGATGCGGCGGTGACGATCTTCGCTTCGGGCTCCGAGGTCGAAATCGCGCTGGCGGCGCGCGAGGCGCTCGAAAAGCACGGCCATCCGACCCGTGTCGTCTCGGTGCCGTGCTTCGAATTGTTCGACAAGCAGAGCGCCGACTATCGCAGGAAGACGATCGGCAACGCGCCGATCAAGATCGCGATCGAAGCCGGCATCCGCCAAGGCTGGGATTATTTCATTGGCACCGACGGCATCTTCATCGGCATGACCGGCTTCGGCGCCTCTGGCACGATCGAACAGCTCTATCCGCATTTCGGCATCACCGCCGAAGCGACGGTGAAGGCGGCGGAAGCCCGCCTGCACGGCGAGTAAAGCCAGGCGCCCGCGAAACCGCGCATAATGGTTTTGCGGGCAGCCTCCGTCTGGTGGACTTAAATCCAACCCATCGACGGCTGGATTCTTTGCCAGCCCGCCGTTATGAAGCTGCGGACTTGATCTTCGGCCTCCAACTCCCAGGGAGAGAAAAATGACCGTCAGAGTTGCCATCAACGGATTCGGCCGCATCGGCCGCAACATCCTGCGCGCCATCCACGAATCCGGCCGCAAGGACATCGACGTCGTCGCCGTCAACGACCTCGGCCCGGTCGAAACCAACGCGCATCTGCTGCGCTTCGACAGCGTGCATGGCCGCTTCCCGCATGAAGTGACGGTTGACGGTGACCAGATCACCGTCGGCACCGAAAAATTCAAGGTCACTGCGATCAAGGACCCGACGCAGTTGCCGTGGAAGGAGCTCGGCGTCGATATTGCGCTCGAATGCACCGGCATCTTCACCGCCCGCGACAAGGCCGCCGCGCATCTGACCGCCGGCGCCAAGCGCGTCCTCGTCTCGGCGCCGGCGGAGGGCGCCGACCTCACCGTCGTCTATGGCATCAACCATGACAAGCTGACCAAGGACCACATCGTCATCTCGAACGCCTCCTGCACCACCAACTGCCTGGCACCGCTGGCAGCCGTGCTGCATGAGGCCGTCGGCATCGAGAAGGGTATGATGACGACGATCCACTCCTACACCGGCGACCAGCCAACGCTGGACACCATGCATAAGGATCTCTACCGCGCCCGCGCCGCGGCCCTGTCGCAGATCCCGACTTCGACCGGTGCGGCCAAGGCGATCGGCCTGGTGCTGCCCGATCTCAAGGGCAAGCTCGACGGCATCTCCATTCGCGTGCCGACCCCGAACGTCTCGGTTGTCGATTTCAAGTTCATCGCCAAGCGGCCGACGACCGTGCAGGAGATCAACGAGGCGGTGATCGCCGCCTCCAACGGCAAGCTGAAGGGCATCCTCGCCGTTACCCATCACCCGAACGTGTCGATCGACTTCAACCACGATCCGCATTCCTCGATCATGGCGCTCGACCAGACCAAGGTCATGGACGGCAACTTCGTTTCGGTGCTGTCCTGGTACGATAATGAATGGGGTTTTTCCAACCGCATGGCCGACACCGCAGTCGCCTTCGGCAAGACCATCGCCTGATCGCAGAACCATCTTTTCGCGACTTGGAAACGCCCGGCTCTGTCCGGGCGTTTTCATGAGAGCGCCCAGCGCCCTTTTGGATGCGCAAACGACGCTCTATCGGTTTGTTTGGCAAGACAGCGCCTAGAACGCCAAAACACTCAATAATCAGCGGCATAGGGCAAAAAACCACCCTCACGCCTTGCACCGGTCATGTCTTCGCCTCACTCTCCCGTAAAGCGAGAGGAACACGAATTCGAGGGGCAATTGGCGGATGGAGCATGCGATCTATCTCGTGACGCTGGTCGGCGCCGCACTGGTCGTCGCCGCCGCGTTTTCCAGCCTGATCGCCTTCCGCTTCGGCGCCCCTCTCTTGCTGCTGTTTCTCTGCATCGGCCTGGCCACGGGAACCGACGGCCTCGGCATCCAGTTCGACAATGCGCGGCTGGCTTATTTTGCCGGCTCACTGGCGCTGGCCGTCATCCTGTTCGATTCCGGTTTCGGCACGCCGCTCAACGCCTTGCGCCAGGCGGCCGGACCGGCACTGTCGCTGGCGACCATCGGCGTCCTTTTGACCACTGGCCTGTTCGGCGTCGTCGCCTATTATCTGCTCGATCTCAGCTGGCTGGAATCCTTCCTGCTCGGGGCTGCTGTCGCGTCGACCGACGCGGCAGCAGTGTTCTTCCTGTTGCGCGCCGGCGAGATCAATTTGCGCGAACGCGTGCGTTCCACGCTCGAGGTGGAATCCGGCACCAATGACCCAATCGCCATCTTCCTGACCATTAGCCTGGTCGAGATCATCGCCGCCAACGCCAGTCCCCAGGCCAGGGTGCTGGTTACGGATCTCGTCCTCGGCTTCCTTCTCAATATGGGGCTTGGCGCCATCGTCGGCATTTTCGGCGGCCTCGCCATCGTGCGTCTTGTCGACCGGCTCAATCTCGACCACGGGCTGCTGCCGATCTTCGTGCTGACGCTGTCGCTGATGGTGTTCGCCGCCGCCGGCGCCATTGGCGGCTCCGGTTTTCTGGCGGTCTATATTGCCGGCCTTATTGCCGGCAATTCCGACATTCGCGCCGTCACCATCCTCAAGCGCTTCCAGGACGGCATGTCGTGGCTGGCACAGATCATCATGTTCCTGGTCCTCGGCCTGTTCGCGACGCCCTCGCAATTTCCGGCGATCCTGCTGCCGGCGGTGCTGCTGGGCCTGTTCCTGATATTCGTGGCGCGGCCAATCGCCGTCTGGCTCTGCCTGATGCCGTTCCGTCTGCCGCGCCCGGAAGTCGCCTTCGTCTCATGGGTGGGTCTGCGTGGCGCCGTGTCGATCCTGCTCGCCATCACGCCGCTGCTTGGCGGGCTTGAGAACGGCCGTCTCATCTTCAACACCGCCTTCATCGTCGTGCTGGTGTCGCTGGTCATCCAGGGATGGACCGTCGGACCGCTGGCACGCCGCCTCGGCCTGATCGTGCCGGCCCGCCTAGGCCCGTTGGACAAGGTCGAACTCGAATTGCCGGGCTCCGCCCACCACGAGCTTCTCGCCTATCGCGTAGCACCCGGCAGCCCGGTGGCGCGCGGCGAGCGCATTCCGCGCTGGGCGCGGCCGTCGCTGGTGCTGCGCGACGGGCGCTCGATGCGCTTCCAGGACATGGGCAGGCTCGCCGCCGGCGACCATGTCTACATTTTCGTGCCGGATCGCTATCCAGCCCTGCTCGACAAGCTGTTCGCCAGCCGGGCCGTGGTCGATCCCGAGGACGCGGACTTCTTCGGCGCCTTCGCCGTCGATCCGGCGCGCTCCGCTGCGGAACTTGAAGCCGCTTACGCCCCGGGCCTGACCGAGGAGGAACGCAAGCTGACCGTCGGCGACCTGGTGACGGAGCGGCTCGGCGGTCATGCCGAATATGCCGACCGCGTGCTGATTGGTCCGATCGAGCTGATCGTCCGCGATGTCGACGACAAAGGCAAGATCACTGGCCTCGGTCTTTCCCTCGAGCCGACCGCGCCGGTGGCACGGGTGCCGGTGTTCCTGAGTGCTGGCGAGATCGCCGACCGCGTCGCTGGCTTTGTGCGCAATTGGCGCAAGCGGATCAAAAAGCAGAGTGCCGAGGCGCCGGACGACGCAGAACGGTCTCCACAGCCGGTGGTGGAAAGGGCAACCGACGAGGGCTAACTGCTCCCGACACATGCCGTGTCATATTTTCCGCGTAGCACCATTGCAGGTCTTGCATCGTCGTTGATGCGGGGTAAGGTCCCGGCGATTTCTCGCGAAAGGGAACAGCATGGCCGACTTCAAGACACTGGACGACATCGGCAACATCGACGGCAAGCGTGTGCTGGTGCGCGTCGACCTCAACGTTCCCGTCGCCGACGGTAAGGTGACCGACGCCACCCGCATCGAGCGCATCGCGCCGACCATCATCGAGCTTTCCGGCAAGGGCGCCAAGGTCATCCTGCTTGCCCATTTCGGCCGGCCCAAGGATGGACCGTCGCCCGAATTCTCGCTTGAGCCGATCGCCAAGGCGAGCGCGAAGGTGCTTGGCTGCCCTGTCGGCTTCGCGCCGGATTGCATCGGCGACGCAGCGGCAAGCGCCGTCGCCGCCATGAACAACGGCGACGTGCTGCTGCTCGAAAACACCCGCTTCTACAAGGGCGAGGAGAAGAACGACGCGGCCTTCACCGAAAAGCTCGCCGCCAATGGCGACATCTTCGTCAACGACGCCTTTTCCGCCGCCCACCGCGCCCATTCGTCGACGGAGGGGCTTGCACACCTGCTGCCGGCCTTCGCCGGCCGTACCATGCAGGCCGAACTCGACGCGCTGGAAAAGGGCCTCGGCAATCCCGTCCGCCCTGTCGTCGCCATCGTCGGCGGCGCCAAGGTGTCGAGCAAGATCGACCTCCTGATGAATCTGGTGAAGAAGGTCGACGCGCTGGTCATCGGCGGCGGCATGGCCAACACCTTTCTCGCCGCGCGCGGCACCGATGTCGGAAAATCGCTGTGCGAGCATGATCTCGCTGGGACCGCCAAGCAGATCATGATCGAGGCGGCCGAAGCCGGCTGCGCCGTCATCCTGCCGGTCGACGGTGTCGTCGCCGGGGAATTCAAGGCGGGCGCCGCCAGCGAAACCGTCGCCATATCAGAAGTGCCGGCCGATCGGATGATCCTCGACGTCGGCGAAAAGACCGTGAAGACCGTTGCCGACTGGATCGACCGCGCTGCGACGCTGGTCTGGAACGGTCCGCTCGGCGCCTTCGAGATCGAACCGTTCGACCAGGCGACGGTGGCGGCAGCCAAGCACGCCGCGGCCCGCACCAAGGCCGGCAAACTGGTCTCGGTGGCTGGCGGCGGCGACACGGTGGCAGCACTCAACCATGCCGGCGTCGCCGACGACTTCACCTATGTCTCGACCGCCGGCGGCGCCTTTCTGGAATGGATGGAAGGCAAGCCGCTGCCCGGAGTCGATGTGCTGAAGCGCTGAGGCCCTGGGACGACAGGCGAACGAGGGGCGTTTGCGCGTTTCAATCGATTCGAGCTTTCCGCTTGGAATGGTTCGACTTGAACCTGCCTTGCTCTAGTGGTCTGCTAGGTTGGAACAAACGGTTCAGGAGGATGCACAATGAGCGAACGTCTCGAGGACATTGCCGCCGCGATGGTGGCCGACGGCAAGGGTCTTTTGGCCGCCGACGAAAGCTCCGGCACCATCAAGAAGCGCTTCGACGTGATCGGCATCGAATCGACCGCCGACAGCCGCCGCGACTATCGCGAGATGATGTTCCGCGCCAAGGAGGCGATGACCAGATACATCTCCGGCGTCATTCTCTACGACGAGACTATCCGCCAGAAGGCCGCCGACGGCACGCCGCTGGTCGACATCATCAAGGCGACCGGCGCCATTCCAGGCATCAAGGTCGATGCCGGCGCCAAGCCTCTCGCCGGTTTCCCTGGCGACACGATCACCGAAGGCCTCGACGGCCTGCGCGAGCGGCTCACCGACTATTACAAGCTCGGCGCCCGTTTCGCCAAATGGCGTGCGGTGATCGACATCGACGTCGCCAAGGGCGTGCCTTCAGCCACGTCGATCGGTTCGAATGCGCATGCGCTCGCCCGCTATGCAGCGCTTTGCCAGGAGGCCGGCATCGTGCCGATCGTCGAGCCGGAGGTGCTGATGGATGGCGCCCATGACATCGGCACCTGCTACGAGATCAGCAAGGCAACGCTGACGAAACTCTACACCGAGCTCTACGCGGCCCGCGTCGTCCTCGAAGGCACCATCTTGAAGCCGAACATGGTTCTCGCCGGCAAGAAGTCGGGCAAGACCAGCAGCCCCGAGGAAGTCGCCGAAAAGACTATAAGACTGTTCCGCGAAACGGTGCCGGCCGCAATCGGTGGCATCGCCTTTCTCTCGGGCGGGCAATCGGACGAGGAGGCGACCGCCAACCTCAATGCCATCAATGCCATCGGCCCGCATCCATGGAAGCTGACCTTTTCCTATGGCCGCGCCTTGCAGGCGGCGCCACAGAAGGCCTGGAGCGGCAAGGCGGCCAACATTGCCGCTGCCCAGGCCGCCTTCGTCCACCGCGCC
Source organism: Mesorhizobium wenxiniae (assembly GCF_002284535.1). Lineage (GTDB taxonomy): Bacteria > Pseudomonadota > Alphaproteobacteria > Rhizobiales > Rhizobiaceae > Mesorhizobium > Mesorhizobium wenxiniae. The sequence continues at coordinate 251,660 of NZ_NPKH01000014.1, forward strand.
CACATGAACCATTTGGCCGCACTTGGAAAATGGCAGCCGGAACTGGAACAGGCCGCCTGACCGGTTTTTTTTCTGCCTTCGTCCGAACCCGGGCCATGTGCCCGGGTTCAATTATGCTCCAAGAAACCGAGGGCCGTGTCGGCTTGCGTTGAGCCCAAACGTCCTTGGGGCTCAAAGAGGAGCAGACTCATGCCAAACAACAAGATCGTTTCACGGGAAGACTGGTTCCAGGCGCACAAGGCGCATCTGGCCCGCGAGAAGGAATTGACGCGATTTCGCGACCGCATCGCTGCCGAACGGCGGGAATTGCCCTGGCTGAAGATCCGGAAGGACTATGTCTTCGAGACCGAACAGGGCCCGAAGAAACTGGCCGGCCTATTCGGAGGCGCAAGCCAGCTGATCGTCTACCACTTTATGTTCGGGCCGGGCGCCGATTATCGTTGCGAAGGGTGTTCCTTCCTTGCCGACCATATCGACGGCGCCAACCAGCACCTCAAGCACCACGATGTGTCGCTGGTCGTGATCTCGCGGGCGCCGTTGGCCGAATTTCTGCCCTACAAACAGCGCATGGGGTGGAAATTCGACTGGGTGTCGTCCTACGCGTCGGACTTCAACTTCGACATGCAAGTTTCCTTCACCGACAAACAGATCCAATCAGGCGACACGACCTACAATTTCGAGCAGCGCGCGCTGAAATCGAAGGACCTTCCCGGCATCAGCGTGTTCTACAGGGATGAGAACGGCGACATCTTCCTGACCTTCATGTCGCGCTCCAGGGGCGGCGATCCGCTGATCGGCGCTTATCACTATCTCGACCTGACGCCGAAAGGCCGCAACGAGACAGGTCCCTACCACAGCCTGATGGACTGGGTGCGGCTGCACGATGAATACGCAGACAGGCACGAGATGCAGGACGCCTGTTACCATTGACGACGGGCAGCCGACGCAAGATCTTTCGCCTTTGGCCCGATATGCGCTAAGTGCTGCTCGCCACGCCTTTAACGGACTTTCCCCATTAACGGTTTGCGATGCAGCGCTTTCTTGCCCTCCTCACCTGGCTCGCCTTTCCAGTCTATGTCTGGCAGGGACTCGGCGTGCGCCGCCGCACCACCCGCATGCTGCCGGCGCAAGGTCCGGTCATGCACGAGATATCAGGCCAGGCGCCAACGATCTCGCTTCTGATGCTTGGCGATTCTTCCGCCGCTTCGGTCGGCATCGGCAATTCCGAATACGGGTTGGCCGCGCAACTGGCCGAGCTGATCTCGCAACGCACTGGCCGTGCGGTGCGCTGGCGGGCAGCCGGCTTCAACTCGGCGACCTCAGGCCAGATCCGCGACCATGTGCTGCCCAATCTGTCGGCTGATCCTTGGACGCATATCGTGCTCGCCATCGGCACCAACGACACCAAGAACTTTCACTCGGTGCCACGCTTCAAAAGCGATTTTGGCGGCCTGCTCTACGCGCTGCGAGCCAAATGGCCTGAGGCGCGCGTGGTGTGGTCGCCGGTGCTGGAATTCACCCGGGCGCCGGCAATGCCGCCGCTGCTTGGAACGATCCTGGAGATCCGCGCCGCCGAGATGAACCGGATGGGCGAGCGCCTCTGCCTCGAACGCGGCGCAGTGCCGGCGCCGCGCCTGCCGATCACCGATGCCGAAGCCGGTTTTGCCTCCGACGGATTTCATGCCTCGGAAGCCGGCTACCGGGCCTGGGCGGAACATCTCGTCGACCTGGTGCTGGCCAACGAACCACGCGTAGCGTAGCGGGGCCGCCAGCTCTACGTCCAATGCCCCAGCGCCGCTGTTACCGAAATCGCCGCCATCGCCAGCACCGCCAGCTTCCAGAAATCGCTGCGCCGCTTCAGCCCCGGCCAGCCGAGCGGCTTGATCAGCTGGATGACCATCATGGCAATGATAACGAGCGCGAGAAGTTTCGACATGCCGCTTTTGACTAGCGTATCGGCCCGAAAATCGAAATCGATTTTCGGAAAGCACGAGGCGTAGATTCAAAGGTGCCGGAGCGTCCTTTGCGCGTCCAGAAGACGCGCGGCGCTCTAGTATCACGGCCGGCTGTCACAGCGCTCCGCTCATGCCAGATCGCCATAACGCTGAGGGGTGCTAGGCCAGCGGCTTGAGGCCGGCCTCGATCGAGGCCCGCTTTGGCTCGAGGAAGGGCGGCAAGGCCAGCCTTTCGCCCAGCGTTTCCAGCGGCTCGTCGGCCGTAAACCCGGGGCCGTCGGTGGCGATCTCGAACAATATGCCGTTCGGCTCACGGAAATAGAGCGAACGGAAGTAGTATCGTTCGACTTCACCGCTTGACGGCAGGCGGAATTCGGCCAGCCGTGCCGTCCATTGATGCAAGGTCTCCCGGTCCGGCGCCCTGAACGCGACGTGGTGGACCGCCCCGGCACCTTGCCGTGCCGGCGCCAGGCCCGGCTGCACCGCGACATGAAGTTCCGCCGCCGGGCCGCCTTTTCCCATCTCGAAGACATGAACCTGGCCCTGACCATCCGGCGAGGCATAATCCCGCGCCTTGTGCATGTTCATCACCCTGGTCAGCACCGCTTCGGTGTTGGTGATGTCGGGAACGCTGATCACGATAGGCCCGAGCCCGCGTATCTGGTGCTCGATTGGGACCGGGCTTTGAACCCAGGGATGACTCTCCCCCTTGCCGCCATCGCTGACGAGACGCAGGCGCTGGCCTTCTGGGTCTTCGAAATCCAGCGACGGGTAGCCGCCGACATCGCCGATCTCTCCCGTCGCGACGGTCTCGCCGGACAAGTGCTGCTTCCACCAGGCAAGGCTTTCGGAGCTGGCGACCCTCAGGCTGGTCCGGACGATGCTGTTGGTGCCGCGCCGTTCGCGTCCGACCGGCCAATCGAAGAAGGTAAGATCGGTGCCAGGCGTCGCCTCTGCGTCGGCATAGAAAAGGTGATAGGCCGACGTGTCGTCCTGATTGACCGTCTTCTTGACCAGTCGCAGGCCCAAGGTCCTCGTGTAGAAACGAAGGTTTCCGGGCGCATTCGCGGTGATAGCGGTCAGGTGGTGGATTCCCGTCAGTTGCAGGCCCATGGTCGTCTCCCTGATTTACGGAAAATTTTTCTCCTTTATATCAGAACGCCGACCCTATCGCAGAAGGATGCGAATTCCGACAGTCCGTCGCTGCAAGCTGAACGATCTCGACGCTGATAGCGACCTGCGATGAACAAGCCGGCGTGCCGCGCACCGGCGAGCTCGGGAAGGCAAAACCGGCAGCATCGGCGAAGGCCATCATTCTACTGACAGACTGCTGTCAGGAGGGGTGTGCGATAGTGTCTCCATCGAAAGAGAGGAGACCAGCTATGAACGGTTTTACCATTCTGCGCAGCGTGCAGCACTATGTCGGCAAGATCAGGACGATGCGCAACGAGATCCGCACCCGGCGTTTCATGAATGGGTTGCCACAAAGCATCCGCAAGGACATCGGTTGGCCAGATAATTACGAAGGCCGCCACGGCCGCGGCCATTAAGGCGATTTTTTTCGCAGCAGCAGTTGGGTGCGGACGCCACGGCGCCCAGATAAATAGATCCGGCGGACGGAAAGACGGAGCAGGAAATGTCCGAACAGAAAACCATCGGCGTTCTTTTCATCGATCGCTTCGCCGACTGGGAATACGGGCTGCTGGCGGCTTCGGCGGTCGAATGGTTCGGCGCACGCGCGGTGTCGCTGACGCCGAACGGAAAGCCGGTGACTTCGGCCAGCGGATTTATGGTGACGCCCGACCGTTCCACCGAGGTTGATGAAAACACCGATCTCGACGCTGTGGCCGTCATCGGCTCCGACCAGTGGGTCGATGCCCCGCCTGATGTCTCCCGGCTGCTGACAGCAGTCGCAGCGCGTGGCGGCGTGGTCGGCGGCATTTGCGCCGGCACCTTGGCACTGGCACGTGCCGGCTTGTTCGACAAGGCCAAACACACCAGCAATGGTCGTGACTGGATCAACGAAAAGGAACCGGGTTACCCGGGCGCCCAGAACTATCAGGACGTGCCCTATGCGGTCGCCGACGGTCGCATCGTGTCCGCGCCGGGTTCGGCTCCCGGCACGTTCGCTCTTGCCTATTTGAAGACGCTCTATCCGCAGAGAAGCAGCGACGTTGCTGAGATGCGTATGCTGTTCGCCAAGGAGTACGCTGAAGGGGAATATGCTGAAGCCTCCTGACAGTATGGTGTCAGGAGCCGCGTGCAATAGTGCGGCAGTATCAGGAGACAGACATGGCCTTCATCCCTGCAAAAGCTTCGGCATGGTTCGAGATTCCTGTCACCGACATGGATCGGGCGCGCGCCTTTTATGGGTCGGTGCTCCAGAACGATCTCATTCTGGAGGAGAGCGGCCCGAACCCGATGGCCATGTTCGCCGCCGAGGACCGAACGGCCTCCGGGGACATCTACCCAGGGGAACCCGCGGCACCGGGAAATGGCCCGACCATCCATCTGTCGGTTGCCGCACCGATCGAGGACGCCATGGAACGGGTGAGGCAGAACGGCGGGCAGATCGTCTCGCCGGCGATCTCCATTCCGGCCGGCACATTCGCTTATTGCCTCGACCCGGACGGCAACAGCTTTGGGCTCTTCGTTTAGGTGGCGCATGGTAAAGAGCTGGAACGACAGGCTGAACACGCCGGGCACCAACGGTATCAAGCCGACGCCGCGCACTGTTGGCGACGTCGTCGAAGGCCAGCCGATGCTGGTGCCGACGGCACGGCAGGTCGATGATTTCATCCGCTCAATCCCAGAGGGCGTGGACATGGACGTCCGCGCATTGCGCACCGCGCTCGCCATCGAGCACGGTGCCGAAGTGACATGTCCGGTCACTATCGGCTATCATCTGCGCACTGTTGCCGAGGCCGCCAACGAGGATCTGGAACGCGGCATGACGCTTAGCGACATCGCGCCGTTCTGGCGGGTGCTGGATGCAAAGACGCCGACAACAGGGAAGTTGTCCTTCGGCGCGGCTTTCGTCGCCGCGCAGCGCAAGCGCGAAGGGCTCGAACCATAATGCATGTCGCCCAAAAGTGGGAACCGGTTTTGGCAAAACGACATGCATAGAAACAACACCGAGGGACCATACGATGCGTCGCGCCGACAGGCTCTTCCAGATCGTGCAGCATCTGCGCGGTGGCCGTCTGGTCACCGCCCAGAAGCTGGGCACGTGGCTCGAGGTTTCCGAGCGAACCATCTACCGCGACATCGCCGACCTGCAGTCGACGGGCGTGCCGATCGACGGCGAGGCCGGCGTCGGCTACATGATGAGGGAGGGTTTCGACCTTCCGCCGCTGATGTTCACGCGTGACGAGATCGTCGCGCTGGTCGCCGGCGCCCGCATGGTGCGCGCGTTTGGCGGCGCTGCCATGGCGCGGGCCGCCGACGAGGCGCTGGTCAAGATCGGCGCCGTGCTGCCCGATGCAGAAAAGGACCGCATCGCCCGCACCGAAATCCACACGCCGATGTGGGTGGTGAGCGACGCCGCCCGCGAAGCAATCGACCTGATCGAGCGCGCAGTGGAAAAACGCCAGGTGCTGACTATCGACTACTCCGACGAAGCAGGCCGCGGCACCGCGCGCGACATCAGGCCATTGGGCCTATGGTTCTGGGGCAAGGTGTGGACGCTGGTCGCCTGGTGCGAGATGCGCGACGATTTCCGCGCTTTCCGTATCGATCGCATCGCTTCGGTGGTCATAGCCGGCCGCGTCTTCAAGCCGGAGCGCGGCAAGCAGCTCGCCGATTTCTATCGTGCGGTTGAGCGCAGCGAGGATTACGGCATGGCACCGGACCGAGCCGCGCGAACCTAAATTAGGTGACGTCTTCCCCCTCCCCTTGTGGGAGAAGGTGGCCGAGCGAAGCTCGGTTGGCTGAGGGGTGCTGGACGGATCGCGGCGTTGGCGTTTCTTCCAACGGCCTCTTCCGTCTGGCGCTGCGCGCCAATCCACCTTCTCCCACAACAAGGGGAGAAGGCAGGTGCCCTCACCTACTCCTCGTCGTCCTTATCCTCGTCCTTCGACTTCAGCGCCGAAAGCTTGGCGAAGACCGCGTTGGCGTCGAGTTCCGCATCCTCATCCTTTGGCTTCTCCGCTGCCGGCACGACGCGCTCGGTCAATGCCGCCGGCAGCAGCGTGTCGCCGGCCGGCTGTGCCTGCTCGCGGCCACGCGAGGCGCGGTTGACTTCCATGTCGAGGTCGATCTGCGAGGCGAGACCCAATGTCACCGGATCCATCGGCTGCAGATTGGCCGAGTTCCAGTGCTTCCTGTCACGGATCTGGTCGATCGTCGACTTGGTGGTGCCGACGAGGCGCGCGATCTGCGCGTCCTTCAGCTCGGGATGGTTACGCACCAGCCAGAGGATGGCGTTGGGCCGGTCCTGGCGTTTCGACAGCGGCGTGTAGCGCGGACCCTTGCGCTTGGATTCCGGCACCCGCACTTTGGGGTCGGACAGCTTCAGCCGATGGTTCGGGTCCTTCTCGGCACGTGCAATCTCGTCGCGGGTCAGCTGGCCGGTCATGATCGGGTCCATGCCCTTGATGCCCTGCGCCGATTCGCCATCGGCGATCGCCTTGACCTCGAGCGGATGCAGCCCGCAGAACTGCGCGATCTGCTCGAAGGAGAGCGCGGTATTGTCGACCAGCCAGACGGCGGTCGCCTTGGGCATTAGCAGCGTATTGGCCATTATGAGATATCCTTCTCGTTCGCCCGCGTTCCCGCGCGGGCGGTGGTTTTAGAGCCACCAAAATGGGAAATTCGCTGCGTATATAACCACTCCGTTGCCGTTTCGCAACGGTTTTGGAAGGCACTGTCGTAGGCATGGCTGCAGGACCGGAGAATGCAGAAGTTTGTGGGAGTGTTGCGCCGCTGGGGGCGTGGAGCTTTTTGCAGCATCTTGCCGGCGCCTTCGTGGCACCGATCGATCATCGCAGCTGCTGCTGCACGGACTTCAAAACGACAAAACCCGCCGGACAGGGTCCAGCGGGCTCGGAACCGGCGACGGGAAACCCGTCTGCTGCGGCTCTGGCTTCTAAAGCATGATCTCGGACCGAAGCACCACGTCGCGAAAAAGCGGCTTGATGCTTTCAGGCGAGATCACGCTTGAGATCAAAGCGCCTTGCGGGCGATCCTCTCGATGTCACCACGGCTGATGCCAAGGTCGTTGAGCTGACGGGCGTTCAGGCGGTTCAGTTCGCGCACGGTTTCATTGTACATGCGCCAGTTACGGAAAGCACGGATCGGGTTCATGGTAGTCCTCCATCGTTTCGATGCCGCTCAAATAGGCATCGTTGATGAAAAGTTGAACAGACGCTTTTGCATGGCCGCAATGCGTTTGTTGCATTGCACAATTAAGCCTTTGTTCAGCTTGTTTGCCGACCGCGTCAGCCGACATCGAGCACGATCTTGCCGATGTGGTCGCCGTCCTCCATTCGCTCATGCGCCCGCCACGCTTCCTTGAGCGGGAAGATCATGTCCATGACGGGTGCTACCTTGCGGGTGCCGAGCAGCGGCCACACCTGCGCCTCCAGCGCCGCGGCGATCGCCGCCTTGAATTCGGCGGTGCGCGGCCGCAGCGTCGAGCCGGTGTGGGTGAGCCGCTTGACCATCATCTTCGAGAAATCGGCGCTTGCCACCGCCCCGCTCTGCGTGGCGATCTGAACGATGCGGCCTTCCACCGCCGCGGCCTCGTAGTTTCGCGCCACATAGTCGCCTCCTACCATGTCGAGGATGACGTTGGCACCCTTGCCGCCGGTCGCGTCCTTGACCGCCGCGACGAAATCCTCCTCACGGTAGTTGATCGCGCGGTCGCCGCCAAGCTTCAGACAGGCGTCGCATTTCTCCTGGCTGCCGGCGGTGGTGATGACATAGGCGCCGAAGGCCGAGGCGAGCTGGATCGCCGTGGTGCCTATCCCGGACGAACCGCCATGGACGAGCAGCGTCTCGCCGCCCTTCAGGCCGCCGCGCTCGAAGACATTATGCCAGACGGTGAAGTAGTTTTCCGGTACCGCCGCCGCTTCCGTGTGGGTAAAGCCGGCGGGCAGCGGCAGCACGCTGCCGGCATGGACCTTGACGTATTCGGCATAGCCGCCGCCGGGTGTCAGCGCGCAGACCCGGTCGCCGACACGCCACCGTGATATCTCGTCGCCAAGAGCTGCAACTTCGCCCGACGCTTCGAGGCCCGGCAGGTCCGACGCACCGGGCGGCGGCGGATAGACGCCCTTGCGCTGCTGCACATCCGGCCGGTTGATACCGGCAGCGCGCACCCGGATCAGGATTTCGCCGGGACCGGGCACGGGCACGTCGCGCGTTTCCGGTTTCAGCACTCGCGGTCCGCCGGGTTCCGAAATCGCAATGGCCGTCATCTTCGCCGGAATTTTGTTCTGTCCACTCGCCATGAATTTTCCCGTCTCGCTTCGCCAGTTTCTTTCCAGCTGCCGGTTTTCTTGCCGACTGTTTGCATCCATGCCCCTGCCCTATGTATGCTGATTGCCAAATCAGGCAAATGGCCACTGCAGCGTCGGGCGTTCGAATTGGACGCGCAGAGGTAGCAGTTAATTTTTTTGCGCATGAGCGAGGAGCGACGATGGCGATCTTCGAAGACGAACCCAAAAAGAAAGCTCGCCCGCATGAGATCGGGCAGGATCTGTCGCTGCTTTCCGTCGATGAACTGTCCGAGCGGATCGCCATCTTGCGCGACGAGATCGCCCGTCTCGAAGCCGAACTCAAGACCAAGAGCACCACCAAATCAGCGGCCGAGGCGCTGTTCCGCCGCGGATAGTTTCCAGAGCCGAAGCGCCCGCCGCCGAAAAGCTCGAATCTTCAGACCCTCCCCAAATTCCAGCCGGATCAGCTAAATGTTTGCAAGCTATCGACCGATCCTCTCGCTGCTTCGCGGCACCGCTTTCCTGCTGGCGGCGACCGGACTGCACGGGCTGCTGTTGCCGCTGCGCGGCCAGTTGGAAGGTTTCTCGACCGCATCGCTCGGCCTGATGGGCACGGCCTGGGCCGGCGGCTTCGTCACCGGCTGCTTCTTTGCGCCGCGCCTCGTGCGTCGAGCCGGTCACGTACGCGCTTTCGGCGCCTTTGCGGCATCGGGAGCCATCATCGCACTGCTCACCGGCCTGATCATCGACGAATATGTCTGGATCCTGCTGCGCGCCTTCACCGGCTTCACCATGGCCGGCGCCTTCATGGTCATCGAAAGCTGGCTGAACGAGAAGTCCACCAACGAGAACCGCGGCACCGTCTTCGGTCTTTACATGATGGTCACCTACGCCTCGATCATGGGCGGCCAGATGATCGTTGCCGGCGGCGACGTGAAGTCGGCCTCGCTGTTCATGATCACCGGTATCCTGTTCTGCCTATCGCTCATTCCGACCGCGGTGTCGACGGCTTCGCACCCCAAGCCGCTGCAGGACGTCTCGCTCGACGTCAAGGGGCTCTATGTCAATTCGCCGGTGTCGGCGATCGCCTGCGTTTTGATCGGCATCGCCAACGGCGCCTGGGGCACGCTTGGTGCCGTCTATGGCGCCCGTATCGGCATTTCCACGGCCGAGATCGCGCTGATGATGAGCTTGGTGGTCGTCGCCGGCGCAGCCATGCAACTTCCGGCCGGGCGTCTTTCCGACAAGACCGACCGCCGCTTTGTGCTGGCGGGCCTGGCCTTCGGCGCGGCGCTGTTCGCCCTCGCGGTCTTCCTGTTCGAACCGCGCTCCGGCGTCTTCGTCATCGTCTGCACCGCCGCCTACGGCGCTTTTGCCTATACGCTATATTCGATCGCCGTGGCCCATGCCAACGACCACGCCCGGGCCGAGGATTTCGTCAAAGTGTCGGGCGGCCTGCTGCTGCTCTATGGTTTCGGCACGATGATCGGTCCGCTGCTGGCCGCCGGCCTGATGGGCTGGATGCGGCCGGAAGGCCTGTTCCTTGCGACGGCCTTCGCGCATCTTTGCCTGGCGGGCTATACGCTGCTGCGCATCAGCCGGCGCGCGCCGGTGCCGATCGAAGACCGCGACGCCTTCAAGACGCAACCGGCCGAGCGCTCGATCACGCCGGAAGCATTGCGGCTCGATCCGCGCAGAAAGCCTGAAACCAACGGTTGAGATTTAGAAAACTTTGCCTCACAAATAAGGCATGATGTTTTCCGACGCCTTCATGGCGATTGCCGATCCCAACCGGCGCTATCTTTTGGAAGAGCTCCGGCGCGGCCCGAAGACCGTCAACGAACTGGCCGCCGGGTTGCCGGTCTCGCGTCCGGCTGTTTCGCAGCATCTAAAGGTGCTGCTCGACGCCGGACTGGTCAATGCCAAGCCGGAAGGGACAAGGCGCGTCTATACGGTCAGCAATGCCGGCTTCCTGAAGCTCAACATCTGGCTCGACCAGTTCTGGGATGCAGAGCAGCTTGGCTCGCCAGGAAACTGAGTTGCGCCGTGACGGTCTTGGCCGTGGCGCACCAAGCGCGTCGAGCAGCTCGCCTGTGTCATGCTTGCGAGTGCCGAGATCATCGTGGCTGTCGAGAAGGCATCCCTGCTCGGTCCTACCGCCTGGCAAGCCGATGAGCTAGCTCAAGGTTGTTGCGGGACGAAAACGCCGTCCTTGTAGGTAGCGCCGAAATAAACCTCGACGCTGCGCAGCCTACCGTCCTGGAACGAATGCAGTTCGGTGTTGCGGAAGACCTTGCCGTCGAGCGTTTCGCAGCGATAGAGAACGAAAGCATCGTTGCCGTCCTCGCAAATCCTCTCGACGGCGATCGACTTGAACAGTGTGCTGTTTGGCCAGCAGCGCGCGAAGTAAGTCGCGCGGTCGATGGCGTCGTCGTAAGGGCTGGTGAAGGTGAAATCGTCTGTCAGCACCGCCTCAATGACGCTGCGGTCGCTGGCTTGGTAGGCGGCGAAGTAACTGCGGATCAAGTCCGATCTGCTTTTGACAGGCATGGCGAAAGCTCCTTTGGATTCAGGTGCTGGCGTTGAGCCGCACATCGTCCCATTGAAACAGTGTCGGGCGGCCTAAGCGTTCCAACTTGGACGTTTCTGAACACGGTCGAGCCAGTGATGGATATTGACGAGCGCGTCCGGAATGTCGGTTCCGAAGAAAGCGCCAAGCCACGCTGCGACGGCGGCGGTGATATCGGCGACGGAGTACTGGTCACCGGCGATGAACGGACGGCCATCGGCGATCTCGCGGTCGAGCCACGCCCACTTTGCCGGAACGGCTTCTCGCTGCGTTTCGGCGAAAGCCGGGAACTGCACGAGCCGCTCCGCAAACATGGGATCGGAATGCTGGGCAATGCTGCCAATCGTTCCGAAGATCTCGATCTCGGCGCGGCGGTTCCACATTTCGACCTTGCCCTGGCTGACCGCGTCCGAGCCGAACAGTGCCGGCGTCGGATGCAGCGCCTCCAGATAGCGGCAGATGGCGATACTTTCGGTGATCACCGTGCCGTCGTCGAGCACGAGCACGGGAATCTGGCCTAGTGAGTTGAGCTCAAGGAATTGCGGCGCCTTGTGCTCGCCTTTTGTGAGGTCGACATTAACCCGCGGAACGTCGATGCCTTTCTCAGCCATGAAGATGCGAACGCGGTAGGAATTCGGACCGATGCCGCAGTAGAGTTTCATACTATCCTCCCAATTCTGCTGGTCTTGGCTCGGGCTGCGGCGCTCACGCGCATTCTACCCGCAGGTTGTCGAGCATCTGGCTCCAGCCGGCCTGATGGTTTTCGGGCTGATCATGGCCATCAAGAAAGGCGCCTTGCTCGGTCATCACCAGCCGGCAGCCTGTGCCTTCTCGACGGAATTCAACCGTCAGCAGGCCGACAAACAATCGCTGGCTGCTGCTGGTCATGCCGCCAGCCGAGACGATGCGTTGGTCGCTTACGATGTCGAGGTAGCGCGTCTCGTTCACATAACTCTCGCCACCCTTGGGTCCGAAACGGCTGAGCGCAATGCCGCCCACCTGGAACTCGAAGCAGTCAATGCTGGTTTCCCACCCCTCGCCGGGCGAGGCCCAGCGCTGCAATGCGGCGGGATCGGACCAGGCGGCGAACACCCGCGCCGGCGAAGCGGCGTAGCTGCGTTCGAGCACTATGGTCGAATGGACGACGGAGCGTTCGCTCATGTTGGCCTCCTCAGTTTCCTTCCGTTTCGTCCTTGGTTTCGGCAAGAAAGGCGCCGAGCCGGTCGAGCCGCTGTTCCCAGTTCAGGCGCCGTTCGTTGATCCAGTGTTCGGCGGTCCTCAGCGCCTTCGGCTCGATCCGGCAGGTGCGCACCCGGCCTAGCTTTTCGGTGTGGACGAGGCCGCTCGCCTCCAGCACGTTCAGGTGCTGGACGACCGCCGACAGCGACATCGCCAGCGGCTCGGCCAACTGGCTGACCGAGGCGGAGCCGCGCGACAGCCGCTCCACCATGTGCCGCCGCGCCGGGTCGGCGAGCGCCTGGAACATCAGGTCGAGTTGGGCGCTATCTTGCAGCATCGGGCTTAACCGTTGTTGCAGGGGACGAGCTTGAAGTAGGACATTGTTTCGCTCGTTCCTTTGGTGGTTCGCCGCTGCGTGGTTTTACAGAGGGCTGAAACACTGAAGCGATTACTTAACTATTGCCACGGAGATAGTGTGTCAAGGTCCGGCTCCGCGCTTATTTGGCTTGGCTATGGGTGACGATGGCATCAACGATCGCGGCCCAGTCGTCGGGATGCAGTTCATGGCCGCCGCCCTCGATGCGGACAAGGCTTGCGCCGGCAACTGCTTCGGCAAGGGCGGCGCCATGCTCGACCGGAAAAATCGGATCCGCTGTGCCGTGGATAACGAGGAGCGGAACCTTCAACTCGTGCAGGCGACCCCTCCAGTCTTCGCCGCCCCGATCTTCGCCGCCCCGATCTTCACCGCCCCGATCTTCACCGCTCGTGAGCAGGAAGTGATTGGTCGCGCTCAAGAAGCCGCCGGATCGGTCGTATTCCTGTTCGACGAACGCCCTCGTCAGCTTCTCGTCGAAAGGATGCGCGGTGCCGGCGATTGCGTGCGCGTCCTTGACCATGAAGTCGACCACCTGGTCACGGTTCGACCAGTCGACTTTCGCGCCTTTGGCGGAATGCTTCATGTAGGCGTCGGTCATGGCTGGCAGATGCGACGTGTCGATCCCGATTGGCGAAGTGCTGATCGCCGTAAGCGAGATGACCCGCGACGGATGTTTCAGCGCGACAAGCTGCGCGATCATGCCGCCCATCGACATGCCGGCCACATGCGCTTTCGCGATGCCATAACTGTCCAGGACGCGGATGGCGTCGTCCGCCATGTCGTCGAAAGTGTAAGGCGGTTCGCCCGGCGCATATTTGGTCGAACGGCCGGTATCGCGATTGTCATAGCGGATCACGAACAGACCCTTGCCGGCCAATTTCCGGCAGAACGCCTCCGGCCACCAGAGCATCGAAGCCATGGCACCCATGATCAGCAGCATCGGTGGGTGCACGGGATCGCCAAATGTCTGGGACGCGATTTCCGGTTCCACTTCCTTTGTCATCTTCGCAGTCTCCTCCTAAACCGATTGCTATTTGCAATCAGTTGCACGATAATAAGACTGATATGATAATGCAACCGGTTTCTCTCGGAGAATCGCATGAGCATTGATCGCCGGTCTGGGTGCCCGATCAACCTGTCGCTTGAAGTGTTTGGCGACCGGTGGAGCCTGATCATCCTTCGCGACATGATTTTCGGCGGCAAACGCCACTTTCGCGACCTGCTCAACGGGTCGCTGGAAGGAATCGCTTCCAACATACTCGCTGATCGGCTGAAGCGGCTGATGGAGCTCGGCATGCTGACCAGGGCGAACGATCCCACCCACAAGCAGAAGGCAATCTACAGCCTGACTGAAATGGCGATCACGCTGGTGCCGATCCTGGCGCATCTCGGCGCCTGGGGTCGCGTCTGGCTGCCTGTCAGCGAGGAGCTCTCGATCCGCGCCGAGCTTCTGGAGAAGGGCGGCCCGCCGATGTGGGAAAAATTCATGGACGAACTGCGCCACGAACATCTGGGCACGCCTTCCGACACGCCCCCGGAGGCTACCGTGCGTGCCACCCTGCAGGCCGGATATGAGGCGGTTGCCGCCCGAAAGGCGCCGGGCGCCAAGTGCGATTCCCGCGCTTGACCAACTTATTTTCCCCATTGCAGGTCGGCTCTGCTATTAAAGGAATGAAAACTATAATTTACGGGATTGGAAAAGCCTTGGTTGAGAACTCTAAGGATACTGCCCGCGCGCGGGCCGATTTGCGTTTCAAGAAGCAGGAAGAGGCAGCCACGGTTCGCCAGAAGGCGATGGCGGAATATGTCGCCGAGAGCGACGCCCGCCAGATAAAGACCAACAAACTGAGGGCGCTCCGCCTCGCCAAGGAAGCGGAAGACCTCGCCAATGCGCCGGCTGCTCCGGTGAAGAAGCCGGCGCGCGCCAAGAAAAAATAGGGCTGGTTCGCAGCGCATAATGCTGGAAGCCGGAATCGGTTTCCGGAAAGAAGCTTGCGCGATTCAAATTGCAGACCGTCCTTTGCGCGTCGAACTGCGCTCTAATCTTCGATAACCCATCTGAAATCGCCGGCGTCTCCGACGTGCCGGCGCGGGCGTGTCCTGCCCATCTTCGGCGGTGCTGATCCGCGACGAGGCCGGCGTCATCATCGGCGCTGTTGAGGCCGGGCTCTCTAGCCCATGTTTATGTCACGAGTGGCCGCTCGCATCGATACTGAGAAGCCGGCCAAGACATCGACCAGTGTGATGACCATCAGTGTGAAGAAAACCGAGTGCGCCGCGCCCTTCACCAGCAGGAACTCGACCAGGAACGCCACGAAGACGAAGGTCGACAACAGGTGGTCCATGATCGAGGCGTTCGACGTGCGCGTTGATTTCACGATTTCGATGAAGAAGAGGATCAGCCCGATCAGCACGATCAGATCGCCGAGCGTCATCGAGAACACCCCGCCCGACATCATGCGGATCGAGAACATTTGGCTTGCCCAGGGATCGTCGCCGCCGCCGAATATTCCCAGAAGCCCGAGATTATAAAGGACGAAGGGCACGATCAGCAGCGGGATGGCACCGAACATCAGAAGGCTCCGGTTGGACAACCTTCTCTAGTATGCGCTCGGCGTTCGCCGTCAAGAATTTTCGACCGTGCGAAATAACAATGTTAGCCGGCACGGCTGCCGTCCGGTACGGCTGCTGAGCTCTTTGAAATTGGTCGGTGGGCGATCATCTCCGCCAAATGCAAAAAGACCGGCGCAATGGCCGGTCTTCGGGAGTCACAAAACCGTCGAAAGCGTTCTCAGCTTTCCTTCGGCTCCAGAACCTGGCGACCGCGATACATGCCGGTCTTCATGTCGATATGGTGCGGGCGGCGCATCTCGCCGGAATTCTTGTCCTCGACATAGGTCGGGGCCTTCAAGGCATCGGCCGAACGGCGCATGCCGCGCTTCGACGGAGAGGTTTTTCGTTTCGGTACGGCCATGGATATGCTCCATTACATGGTCAAAATGCCCCGGCTGCCCTCGTGAAAGGGCCGCGTCAGGGGCCGGAATCTGAGAAAGTCGGGTGCCTATACACGCCCTGCGCCGTTTTGGCCAGCGTCGCCGCAAATTTTTTTAAGCTAACGCAGACAGCCGACATAGGCGCCAGACCGGCCCGCGCGCCGCTCGATCAGCGCGGCCAGCCGTCTCAGCCCCGGTCCGGGCTTTGTCGGGTTGCGCGCGATTGGGTTCGGCAAGGTGACGGCAAGCAGCGCCGCCTGGCGACGCGACAATCGTTTTGCCGAAACCCCGAAATGGTGCTGGGCGGCGGCCTCGATGCCATAGATGCCCGGCCCCCATTCGGCGATATTGAGATAGATTTCCATGATGCGCCGTTTCGACATCACCATGTCGACATAGACGGCCAGCGGCAGCTCGACGACTTTCCGGACCGAGCCCAGCGGCCGCGACCAGAGATAAAGGTTCTTCACGGTCTGCATGGTGATGGTCGAGGCGCCGCGCGTCATCTCGCCGGCCAGCGCATCGTCGACGACGCCCCTCAACTCGCCAAGGTCGATGCCGCGGTGGAAACAGAACTGCCCGTCTTCCGACATGATGACCGAATTCGCCAGCGCCGGCGCCACATCGTCGATCGAGACCCAGCGCCGGTCATAGCCGGAAAACGTCGCCAGATCCTTCAGCATCAGTGTCGATACCGGATGGACGAACGGCGGGAGATACAGAAAGGTCAGCACCACCGGCATCAGCGCCAGCACGACGGCGATGGTGATACCGCGCCGGACCCAGTGCCGGGGCCAACGTTTGAGACCGATGCGGTTGCCGCGTTTCGGCCTCACCATGTCCAGCCCTTCGGTTTCGTAATCGACGATCGGTTCCGCCAAGCCGCTCAATCCATGCTGCTCCCTGCCCCCGGCATAATGGCGCTTGGCTTCTTGCGCAACGTCTGAGTGTCGGCTACCCGTCCCCGGCATGACGAAAGACGATCAAATGCCGTTCGAGGCAGCGCTTGTCGCGCGCACAGGTCCGGTCGAGGCGCTGCTCAGGCGACTGCTCGACGACCGCCCCCTTTCAGGCGAGATCGCGCGGCCGCAACGTCTGATGGAGGCGATGCGCCACGGCGTGCTGAACGGCGGCAAGCGCCTGCGCCCCTTCCTAGTCATGGAAAGCGCCGCGCTGTTTTCCGCGGACGGCGAGGCGGCGCTGCGCGTGGCGGCGGCGCTCGAATGCGTGCATTGCTATTCGCTGATCCATGACGATCTGCCGGCCATGGACGACGACGATCTGCGCCGTGGCCAGCCGACCGTGCACAAGGCCTTCGACGAGGCGACCGCTATCCTCGCCGGCGACGCCTTGCTGGCGCTCGCCTTCGACATCATTGCCGACGAAGCAACAATGCTGCCGGCCGAGCGACGGGCGGCGCTGGTGCTGGCGCTGGCCCGCGCTGCCGGAGCTGGCGGCATGGTCGGCGGCCAGATGCTCGATCTCGAAGCCGAGCGTATCAGGCCGGACGAGGCCGGCATCATCCGGCTTCAGGCGATGAAGACCGGCGCACTGATCCGCTTCGCCTGCGAGGCGGGCGCAATCCTTGCCGGCGCGCCAGCGGCCGACCGTGCAAGACTGGCGGAATTCGGCTCCGCGATCGGGCTTGCCTTTCAACTTGCCGACGATTTGCTCGACCTGACGGCGGACGCGCACCAGATGGGCAAGGCAACCGGCAAGGATGCAGCCGCCGGCAAGGCGACGCTGGTGGCGCTGCACGGCCCCAATTGGGCGCGGGGCCAGCTTCAGGGCCTCGTCGACCAGGCCCACGCCTTGCTTCATCCCTATGGCGACGAGGCCGTGCTTCTGAAGCAGGCAGCCGAATTCGTGGCGGCCCGCAACAGCTGACGCTGTTCCAAGTTGTACTCGCGTCCTATGGCGCGCCGTGTAGCCAAGGAGGGTTGGCGAATTGTTCCGCCAGGAAATCCACGAACACGCGCACACGCGGCGACAGGATTCCGCCAGGCGGATAGACGGCGCAGATTGGTGGTCCGTCATGATGATTGTATCCGGTGAGCAATGCGGTCAGTCTGCCTACTCTGATATCCGGTCCAACCAATATCTCCGACATGCGGACGATGCCGACACCGGCGAGCGCCAGCCGGCGTAGCGCTTCCGTGCTGTTGGCCTCTATCGGGCTGCGGATACGCATGCTTTGCGGACCGTCCGGGCCATCGAATTCCCAGATGTTGAGGCCGCCGCGTGATGTGATGCCAAGACATGTATGATGTTGAAGATCGCCTGGCGTCATCGGGATACCGTGTTTTTCGAGATACCGAGCTGACGCGCAAATGACACGGTGATTGGGCGCCAGCCGCCGCATCACCAGCCTGGAATCGCTCTGGGCGGCAACGCGCACGGCCACGTCCGTTTCCTCAGCCAACAGGTCGACAATCGTATCTGTGAACATCAGCTCGAGCTCGATGGCAGGGTAGCGATCGATGAAGGCCGGTAACATCGGCACGATCAAACGATGGCCGAAGGCGCTTGGAAGACTGACCCGCAGCCGGCCGCGCGGTTCTGCGCCGGGTTGAATCGCGATTTCAGCCTCTTTGATGTCGTTCAGGATACGGCGAGCGCTATCGGCATAGGTGCTGCCTTCCGCCGTCAAGCTGATGCGCCGCGTCGAGCGTTGCAGCAATCGCACGCCAAGGCGGGACTCAAGCCGCCCGATGATCTTGCTGACGGCCGATGGGCTCATCCGCAGCCGGCGTGCCGCCGCCGAGAAATCGCCTTCCTCGACAACCGACAGGAACACACCCATCGTTTCTGGCCGGTCCACGTCATCTATTCCAATTCGTCACAGATGAACGGAAATTATCATGGATTATCGGCACGCGCGATACATAATATGATTTTCCTCGCCAGCATCCAAAAATACCGGCGAGGAGGTGCGCGATGCGTTCAGAACAGCCAAATCTGCGCGATGCTCACGAGTTGCATCGGTGGGCACGTCGCCAGCGCAGCGCCGCAATTGGCCGGTTATGTCTTCGTATTATCCGCGTGCTCAGTCGGCCACGTCAAAGGATGGGGAACCGCTCAAAGCGAAGCAACGTCCGGGCTAGCGCAACCGGCCGATCGGAATGATTTCCGGCGATGTCGGACCGTATGGCTCGCCACGCCAGTTGCCGAGCCATGCTTCGACGACCAGCCCGGTCTCGTCCAGCATCTGCGCAAAGCTTTCCTTTACCGGGAAGGCTATTTTCGATTCGGCGCTGAGCACCCGCCCGCTATCGGAGATTACGCAGTGGGTCGAGTAAGTGACGACGCCGGTAGCGGGATCGCGCCGAAAATCGTTCCACGCTCTTACAGTGCCCAATCTTGGATGACTCAGTTCCCGTTCGGACCGGTCCGGCGTCCACTCGAGCCATTCCTCCGTGGCTGGATTTCGCGTGTCGAAGATGAAGCGCCCATCGGCAGCCAGATGAGCAGCGATCGTGGCAAGCACCGCCTCTCGATCTTCTGGCGTCAGAAACACCTGGAAGGCGTGCCCGGTCAAAATCACCAGATCGAAGCGTCGTCCGAGCCGGACATTGCGCGCATCGGCCTCGACCCAGTCGACCCTCAGCCCGCCGGCTTTGCGGCGCGCGATGTCGAGCATCGCCGGCGCGGGGTCGACGCCGGTCACGCTGCGCCGATCGGCGAGCGCGGCGGCCAATTGCCCGGTACCGCAGCCGAGATCGAGGACCGAGCCCGCGTCCTTGGCAAAGCCGACGCAATAGTCAAAGTCCACGCCACCTTCGTTCTCGATATCATAGAACTGGACGAGGTCGGGATCGCTGTAAAGAAGGTCGGTCATGTGGGCCTATAGCTGGAGCCAGAGAGCGGCAGAATTCGTGAATGCGCAGCTTCGGCGGTTTCTTGGCAAATCGGTCGCTACCCATCACCGATTGCGCACCACAATGCATGCACCGCCGACGCTTTGCAGTTTCTGGCAGATGTTGTTGGCCTTGGCTTTGGAGTCGGCGCCGATCCGGACCGCATAGATGCCGCGCCTGCCGATCGGCGTGCGCACCCGGCTGACCACCGGATCATGCCCGCCAAGCAAGTCCGGAAACCGGCGCTTCACACCATTCCATTGACTGAGCGCCGCGGCGCGGCGGAAATTGCCGGCCACCTGCACGCCCCACGGCTTGATGTTGATCGACGCCATGGCCACGGTTTGGGACTTGATGACCGGCAGCCTGCGGCAGGCGACCGCGAAGCTCGCTTTCTTGTCGAGCGGCCGGATGGTGCCGGCATAGGCGGTGTCGGTGAACCTGTCGGCCGGCTCGCCCATGATGTCCAGAACGTAGTTTTCGGTCTCCATTGGCAGGAAGCCACCGGAACTCAGCCAGCGCGAGACCCGGTTTTCACCGGCATTGTACGCGGCGGCCGCCAGGCCTAGATTGCCGAAGCCGGTTTTCATCTCGGCGAGATATTTTGCCGAGGCCGGGATAGCCTGCTCGATATCGAAGGAATTGGCAAGGCCGCGTATCTTGGCGGTGCCCGGCATGAACTGGGCTATGCCTTCGGCGCCGACCGGACTGACCGCATTGGGATCGAAGCGGCTTTCCTTCCAGATCAGCCGGGCAAAGAAGTCCTTGGGCAGGCCGTTTTGATCGGCATGGACCTCGATCAGGTTGCAAACACGGTCGAGCAGCCGCTGCTTGGCAGGGCGCGGCGGATCGGCGTGGGCGGCTGTCGCCCAGCCGAGCCCGCCAAGCAAAACCAATCCACCAAGCAAAACCGGCGTCGCCCAGGGGAAGCGCCGCATCGACCTACTCCGCCGCGGCCTTGCCAGGTTGCCCAAACCGCTGCTCGATATAATCGGCGACCATTTTTTCGAAGTCGGCGGCAATCGAAGGGCCGCGCAGCGTCGCCGCCTTCCTGCCGTCGACGAACACCGGCGCCGTCGGCGTCTCGCCGGTACCGGGCAGCGAAATGCCGATGTCGGCAAGCTTGGATTCACCTGGACCGTTGACGATGCAGCCCATCACCGCGACCTTGAGGTTTTCGACGCCGGGATATTTTTCACGCCACACCGGCATGTTTTTGCGCAGATCCGCCTGAATATTCTGGGCGAGTTCCTGGAACACGGTAGAGGTCGTACGACCGCAGCCGGGGCAGGCGGCGACGATCGGCACGAACTGCCGGAAACCCATGGTCTGCAGGAGTTCTTGCGACACCTGCACCTCGCGCGTGCGGTCGCCATTCGGCTCCGGTGTCAGCGAGATGCGGATCGTATCGCCAATGCCTTGCTGGAGCAGGATGCCCATCGCCGCGGACGAGGCGACGATGCCTTTCGAACCCATGCCGGCCTCGGTGAGGCCGAGATGCAGCGCGTGGTTGGAGCGGGTGGCAAGCTCGGTGTAGACGGCGATCAGATCCTGCACGCCGCTGACCTTGGCCGACAGGATGATCTTCTCGCGGCCAAGGCCGATCTCCTCGGCCATTTCGGCCGAAAGGATCGCCGACCGCACGATCGCCTCGCGCGTTACCTCCTGCGCGGTCAGCGGAAAGCCTCGGCGCTGGTTGTCGTCCATCAGCCGAGTCAGAAGCTCCTGGTCGAGCGACCCCCAGTTGACGCCGATGCGCACCGGCTTGTCGTACCGGATCGCCATCTCGACGATCGCCGCGAACTGCCGGTCCTTCTTGTCCTTGAAGCCGACATTGCCCGGATTGATGCGGTATTTGGCCAGCGCCTCGGCGCAAGACGGGTGGTCGGCGAGCAGCTTGTGGCCGATATAGTGGAAATCGCCGACCAGCGGCACGTTGATGCCGAGCCGTTCGAGCCGCTCGCGGATGGCGGGCACGGCGGCAGCACTCTCGTCGCGATCGACGGTGATGCGCACGATCTCG
Organism: Mesorhizobium wenxiniae; assembly: GCF_002284535.1. Classification (GTDB taxonomy): domain Bacteria; phylum Pseudomonadota; class Alphaproteobacteria; order Rhizobiales; family Rhizobiaceae; genus Mesorhizobium; species Mesorhizobium wenxiniae. The sequence goes on from NZ_NPKH01000014.1 coordinate 273,052, forward strand.
GAGCCGGCGCGATGCAGCGCCGCAATCTGAGCGACTGTCTGGTCGACGTCGGCGGTGTCGGTGTTGGTCATCGACTGAACGACGACAGGCGCACCCCCGCCGACCATCACGCCGCCGACATCGACACCGACCGATGTACGGCGCGGGAAGGGTGAAGAAAAATATCCGGTCATGGCCGGCTGCCCTTTGTTAGCGCCGAATTCCGGAATCGGTTTCCGGAAACAATCATGCGCAAAAATCAAAATACAGCGTCGTTTGCGCGTCCGAAAGGACGCGCGGCGCCGTAGAAGGTCCCGGCATGAGGTGGAGGAGCAAAGATGGCTTGTCAATGGCGACAGGCAGTCAGACCTGTCAAATCGACCGCCGGACAAAAAGGAAACGCTCCGGCGGCATGGGCTTGCCACCGGAGAAGATGGTCGCGCGCAAAGCGCGCACCCCCGCACATGACCCCGAAAATCGAAACGATTTTCGGAAAGATCATGCGCCAAAATCAGAAGCACGACAGCGCCCGTTGCGCGTCCAAAGGACGCGCGGCGCTGTAGATGAGCGTCAGTGCGTGGTGGGTTTCGGTTTCGCCTTCAATTTCTCAATCTCGTCCTTGAGTGCCAGCTTGCGCCGCTTGAGATTCACGATTTCGAGGTCGTCGACCGATGGATGGTTCATCGCATCATCGATTTCGCGTTCGATGTCGCCGTGTTTCCGCTGCAGCTCATCAAGATGGGATGCAAGAGACATGATTGGTTCTCCCTTTCATGGTTTCCTCGATTGCAGCCGTCAAGGCGCGTCCACCGCAGGCTCGCTTCTATGACGGCATAATGACAGTGTGCCACTAAAGGGCATCGATGTCGAATGCTGCGTGGTAGCATTCCACGACAATACGAAATGTGGTATTGGCTGCGCGCCGGTGCAAGATACCTCCGGCCCCGCCCAATCAGGCCCATTTTTGGGCGCCGCAGACGTGCAGACGGTAGATAATGTCCGAACAGGAACAGGCCGATATCCGCCTCGAATATTCTCGGCTGAAGCAAGAGCACGCCGATTTTGACGCGGCGATCAACGCGATGATCGCCATCGGCTGCGACCCTCTGCAGATCCAGCGCATGAAGAAGAAAAAGCTTTTCCTGAAAGACCGGCTGATGGCGCTGGAAGACCGGATTATACCCGACATCATCGCGTGAGCGAATCCACTTACCGTCGCGGCAAATCCTGCTCATCCCGAGATCGAAAGCCTTGCGGCGCGTTCGCGCAGCAAGGCAATGAGATGGCCGGTCTTCTCCTCGGAAGTGTCGATGGGAACCACCAGGCATATCGTCGCCTCGACCTTGCCGGCAGCTGAAAACACCGGCGCGGCCAGGCATTTTGTATAGGCGTCGACAAGACCGGAGGTCACACAGTAGCCGGCAGCCCCGGCCGTGACGATATCTTCTATGAAGTCATCCAGCAACAATCTGCGGCCGTCCGGCAGAACGAGATCGTCCTCAGACACCATGTCTTCGATCACGGCCCGTTCGAAACCGGCGAGAAGCAATCGCCCGGACGCGGTCCAGGGAAGCGGTATCTGCAGACCTGTGGCCGAACTGATCCGGAACGGCCTGGTGCCCGGGCTTGAATGGACAATCGTATAGCGGCCGCTTTGCAGCATGCACAATTCAGAGGTCTCGCCTGTCTCGCGCGACAGATTGTCGACTTCCTGACGCCCTCTCCTGAGCAAGTCGTTGCCGCGCACATAGTCCATTCCGTAGAGATAAAGCTTCTTCCCGAAATAGACCCGATTGCCGTCGCCGGCCATTTCCAGCAGGCCCGCATCCACGAGCGAGCGCACAAGCGTGTAGATCGTCGAGCGCGGCGCATTCACTCCTTTGGCGAGATCTCCAATCCCGATCGCTCGCTGGTTCGCGTGGAGAAACTCCAGAATATGGAGCACCCGGTTGAGACCCTTCTCGCGGGAGCTCGCAATCTTGTCTTCGTCCGGACCAGCTTCCGACCGCGCTGCCAAGGCATAGCCATCTTGCATTACTGATTCCTGATGTTAGTATCTGTCTTGTACAGGATACATGTGTCTTTTGTAAGAGACAATCCCGCAGATCACTGACGCATGTATCGGCAAGGGGAACACAACACGAAGGAGGTCGCCGTGAACGACACATCCAAAAGACGTGAATTTCTGAAACTGGGAATGGCAGGGCTTGCAACGGCCGGAGTGGTGAGCGCAGCAGCAACGATCGATGTTCAGAAGGCGGCAGCGCAAGCTGCACCGGACAGCCTGCTGCGCACTGTTCTTGAGCGCGGCAAGGTGATCGTCGGCACCGGCAGCACCAACGCGCCCTGGCACTTCGAAAACGATGCCGGCGAGCTGGTCGGCATGGACATCACCATGGGGCGCATTCTTGCCAAGGGGCTTTTCGACGATACGACCAAGGTCGAATTCGTCATGCAGGATCCGGCACAGCGCATTCCGAACGTGACCACCAACAAGGTCGACATCTCGATCCAGTTCATGACCATGACCGCCCAGCGCTCGCAGCTTATCCACTTCTCCCGGCCCTATTACGTCGAAGGCATCGCCTTGCTGACCCTTCCGAAGGCCGAAAACAAGACCTTCGACAAGCTGCTTGCCGGCGGTTCGGCGACACGGATTTCCATCCTGCAGAACGTCGATGCCGAGGCAAATGTGCGAATCGTCCTGCCGGAGGCGCAGGTGATGCAGATCGACACGCAGGCCAACGTGCTGCAGGCACTGGAATCGAAGCGCGTCGACGGCGCCGCCGTCGATCTGTCGACGGTCCGCTGGCTCGCCTCGCGTAATCCGGACAAATACTTCGATGCCGGCAAGAGCTGGTTCTCGATGCTTTACGGCGCCGCACTTCGGCAAGGCGACCTCGACTGGCTGACCTTCGTCAACACGACTTTCACCACCGCCATGTTCGGCCATGAGACGGCGCTCTATGACGCTGCATTCAAGGACTATTTCGGACAGGAGCCGCCGGCGCGCCATCCCGGCTTCCCGGTCATCTGATGCAAGCTGGCGGAAGGGCCGCGCCCTTCCGCCTCCTTCTCGTCGACGGCCCTCGATATCACAGGGACACATGGGCTATACCCTAAACTTCAACCTGATCTGGCGGCATTTCGACAAGCTCTGGGGAGGGCTGCTGCTCAGCCTCGAGCTGGCCGTGATCTCCATCGCGATCGGCATCGTCATCGGGCTGCTTCTGGCGGTCTGGTACGTGTCGGCCGGGCGTGCGGTGCGGACCGTCATCGCCGCCTATGTCGAGTTCATCCGCAACGTGCCGCTGATCCTGCTCGTCTATCTCGTCTTCTACGGCCTGCCGACGGTGGTCGACATCGCCTACAGCGCGCAGACCTCATTCATTGCCACGCTGTCGCTCTATAGCGGCGCTTATCTGGTCGAGGTGTTCCGCTCGGGGCTCGAAGCGGTTCCGCGCGGACAGCTTGACGCCGGCAAGGCGATCGGCCTGACGCCCTGGCAAAGGCTGGTCCATGTGCGCCTGCCGACGATGTTACGGATAACGCTGCCCGCGCTTTCCAACACGTTCCTATCGCTGTTCAAGGACACGTCCGTTGCCTCGGTCATTTCGGTGCCCGAGCTCACCTACGGCGCCCAGTGGATCAACTTCAACACCTTCCGCATCGTCGAGGTCTATCTTGTAGTGACGGCGATGTACCTCTTGACCGGCTATGCGCTTCTTTATGCGCTTCGGCTTGTCGAGCGCCGGTTCAGGGCGGCGCACTAGGATGCTTGGCCAGATCGCCTATGCCTTGCCTTTCCTGGCCCAAGGTTTTGCCGTGACACTATGGGTGTCGCTGCTGGTCGTGGTGTTGTCGCTCGTCGCCGGCGTGATGATGGGCGTCGGCCTTGTCTATGGCCCGGCTCCGCTGCGCTGGGCGGTGCGGATTTTCAGCGACACCATACGTGGCATTCCGATCCTGGTGCTCATCTTCTTCGTCTATTACGGCCTGCCTGCCGTCGGCATCCATCTGGAATCCTTCTGGGCAGCCGTGCTGGCACTCACCCTGTTCAAGACGGCGCAGGTCATCGAGTATTTGCGCGGTGCGGTCGGTTCCATACCGAAGGGGCAGTCCGAGGCGGCGATGGCGATCGGGCTGACCTTTCGCCAGCGACTGGCTTACGTCATCTTCCCGCAAGCGTTCAGGCGCTTCCTGCCGCCTTGGATTAATGGCGTCACCGATGCGGTGAAGGGCAGCGCGCTGGTCTCGCTGCTCGGCATCACCGACCTGATGCACGCCATCAACCAGGTCATCGGCCGCACCTACGAGGCGATGCCGCTCTACATCCTCGGTGCGGTCATCTACTTCGTCGTCAATTACGCCCTCTCCCTGGCCAGCCGACGGTTGGAGCGGCGTTTCTCCTTTATCCGGGAATAGTAAGATGTCCATCGCCCCGCCCGCCAATCTGGCGCTTCTCGACATCTCCGACGTTTCCAAATCCTTTGGATCCGTCGAGGTCCTGCGCTCCGTCAGCCTGCAGGTGACACGCGGCGAGGTGGTGACTGTCATCGGACCTTCCGGCAGCGGCAAGACCACGCTGCTGCGCTGCGTCAACTTCCTGGAGAGCTACGACAGCGGCTCCATCCGCATCGACGGCAAGGAGGTCGGCTTCCGCGACACGGGAACACGCCAGCGCCGCAGCGAGCGCGACCTGGCGAAGATGCGCGCCGAAACCGGAATGGTGTTCCAGAGTTTCAATCTGTTTCCGCATCTGACGGCGGCCGGCAACATCATGCTTGGCCTGCGCAAGGTGCGCGGCAAGAGCAGTACCGAAGCACGTGCCATTGCCGAGCACTGGCTCGGCCGGGTCGGCCTCGCCCACAAGGCCGACAGCCTGCCGGCCGAGCTTTCCGGCGGCCAGCAGCAGCGCGTCGGCATCGCCCGAGCCGTCGCGATGGAGCCGAAAATCCTGCTTCTCGACGAGATAACATCCGCGCTCGACCCGGAACTCGTCGGCGAGGTGCTCGAGGTCGTGCGCAGCCTGGCCGAGGACGGCATGACGATGGTGATGGTCACGCACGAGATGGCCTTTGCGCGCGACGCCTCGAGCCGCATCGTCTTCATGGCGGATGGCGGCGTCAGCGCCGCAGGGCCGCCTGCCGAGATTCTGGGCACCGAGATCGACAATGAGCGTCTCCGCAGTTTCCTGGCGCGGTTTCGTGCCTCGCATTTCTGACATCCGGACGGCGAAAGCTGTCGCAAGGAGCCTTTCATGACGCCTTACATCCGGCTCGCCGAATTGGGCCTGACGCTGCCCGAGCCGCCGGCGCCGATCGCCAACTTCGTCACCCACGCCGAAAGCGGACGGCTGATCTTCCTCTCCGGCCAGGGGCCGTTGCGCGCCGACGGCACGCTTTGTACGGGCAAGGTGGGCGAGGACGTCACGGTGGAGGAGGCCTATAGGCATGCTCGTCTCACCGGCCTGAACCTGCTCGCCGTCATGCACGCCGCGGCAGGCGACCTCGGCCGCATCGTGCGCGTCGTCAAGCTGCTTGGCTTCGTTAACGCCATCCCGACCTTCAGTGACCATCCGAAAGTGGTCAACGGCTGCTCCGATCTTTTCGCCGCTGTCTTTGATAATATCGGCGGGCACGCCCGCTCGGCGATCGGTGTCGGCTCATTGCCGGGCAACATCACTGTCGAAATCGAGGCGGTGGTCGAGATCGCCGCCTGATGTGTACCAAATGGGATCCGCAAAAATGAAAACCTATTCGGCAAACGGCTCCAACACGACAATTCGCGAACGGCTCGGCCTCCGCCCGATCATCAACGTTTCCGGCACGATGACAGCGCTCGGCGCCTCGATCATCGTCCCGGAAGCGATCGCCGCGATGTCGGAGATCGCGTCGCAATGGGTGGAGATGGACGACCTGCAACGCGCCGCAAGCACGGTCGTCGCGCGCCTCACCGGAGGCGAGGCCGGCTTCATCACGGCCTGCTGCGCCAGCGGCATCACCATGGCCATTGCCGGTACAATGACCGGCACCAATCTTCTGGCGATCGAGCGGCTGCCGGACGACGCCGAGGGCCTCAAGTCGGAGGTCATCGTCCAGCTCGGCCACATCGTCAACTACGGCGCGCCGATCGACCAGTCGATCCGGCTTGCCGGGGCCAGGGCCGTACCGGCCGGCACTGTCAGCGTGACGCAGGACTATCATGTGCGCGAGGCGATCCACGACCGTACCGCGGCAGGCCTCTATGTCGTTGCGCACCACACCGTGCAATACGGCATGCTTTCGCTCGAGGAATTCTGTGAAATCTGCCATGCCAGGGGCGTCCCGGTGATCGTTGACGCCGCCTCCGAATACGATTTGCGCGGCTTTCTCGCACGCGGCGCCGACATCGTCGTCTATAGCGGGCACAAATTCCTCAGCGGACCGACAAGCGGCATCGTCACCGGGCGCAAGGATCTGGTGCGGGCCGCCTATCTGCAGAATCGTGGCGTTGCGCGGGCAATGAAAATCGGCAAGGAAAGCATCGCCGGCACCATGGCCGCCCTGGAGGCCTGGGAGCGGCGCGACCATGCCGGCATCCGCAAGCGGGAAGAAGTGGCTTTGCATCTGTGGAGAGACGCATTGCAAGGGCTGCCCGGTATCGCCGGGCATGTCATTCCAGATCCGACCGGCAATCCGCTCGACCGCCTGCAGGTGTTTGTTACGCCCGAAAGCAGGTTCACCGCCGCCGGCCTTGCCTCGGCGCTGGCGGCAGGTTCGCCTCCCGTTATCGTCCGCAACCACGAGGTCGAGCGCGGTCACTTCTTCCTCGACCCTTGCAACCTTCATCCTGGCGAGGCGGAGATCGTAGCCGAGCGCCTGCGGGCAGTGTTGAGCGCAAGTGACCGTCCTGCGGATGCCATGAAGTCGGCTCGCAAGGATAGCGCCGGCGCCTTGCGCTGGCCGGATTAGGTAACGATGGCGCCATGCGCCCGAATGCTGCGCAAAGGCATCGCATGCTTGCCGTCGATCCCGAATTCCGCTAATGCGCGCCTTTGCCGCCGGGAGCAGAAGCTTGGATGATCACCGCGCCGACGTCGCCATCATCATGGGCAGTCAGTCCGACTGGGCGACGATGCGCCACGCCGCCGAAACGCTGGAGGCACTGGGCATCCCGCACAAGCGGCTGATCGTTTCGGCTCATCGCACTCCCGACCGGCTCTATGACTTCGCCAAGGGCGCCAAGGCCGCCGGTTTTCGGGTGATCATCGCCGGCGCCGGCGGTGCGGCGCACCTGCCGGGCATGACGGCGGCGATGACGCCGCTTCCCGTTTTTGGCGTACCGGTAGAATCGAAGGCGCTTTCCGGACAGGACTCGCTGCTCTCTATCGTGCAGATGCCGGCCGGCATCCCGGTCGGCACGCTGGCCATCGGCAAGGCGGGCGCCACAAATGCCGCTCTTCTGGCCGCGGCCGTGCTGGCGCTGACCGACGAAAAGCTCGCCGCCCGGCTCGATGCCTGGCGCGCCGCCCAGACCGCCAAGGTCGCCGCAGAGCCCACGGACACGCCATGAGCCTGCCTGCCGGATCGACCATCGGCATCATCGGCGGCGGCCAGCTCGGCCGCATGCTGGCCATGGCCGCCGCCCGCCTTGGCTATCGTACCGTCGTGCTGGAGCCGCAGCCGGATTGCCCGGCGGCACAGGTCGCCAACCGGCAGATTGCCGCCGCGTATGACGACACGGCTGCGCTCGCCGAACTGGCGGCAGTCAGCGCCGTCGTCACCTATGAGTTCGAGAACGTGCCGGTCATGGCCGCCAGCGCGCTTGCCGTCACAGTCCCGGTCTATCCGCCGGCAAGCGCGCTGGAAGTGGCGCAGGACCGGGTGGCGGAGAAGAAATTCCTCAACGGCATCGGCATTCCCACGGCAGATTTCTGTCCCGTCGACAATGACGACGAGTTGACGGCGGCGCTGAAAAAGTTCGACGGCAGCGGCATATTGAAGACGCGGCGCATGGGCTATGACGGCAAGGGCCAGCGCGTGTTCCGCAACATGGAAACGGGCGGCTTTGCCGGCACCTGCGAGGCGATGGGCAACGTGCCGTTGATCCTCGAATCCTTCGTCGACTTCGAGCGGGAGTTTTCGGTGATCGCGGCGCGCGGCATGGATGGTTCGCTCGCCGCCTACGATCCGGCAGAAAACGTCCACCGTGACGGCATCCTGCACCGCTCGACCCTGCCGGCCAGGATAGGGTCCGAGACCGCCGCTGCAGCGCAGGCGGCGGCGGCAAAAATACTTGCCGCGCTCGATTATGTCGGTGTCATCGGCATCGAGTTCTTCGTCCTTACCGACGGCGCGCTGCTGGCCAATGAGATCGCGCCGCGCGTCCACAATTCCGGCCACTGGACGGAAGCCGCCTGCATCGTCTCGCAGTTCGAGCAGCACATTCGCGCCGTCGCCGGCCTGCCGCTGGGAAATCCCGGCCGCCATTTCGACTGCGTCATGGAGAACCTGATCGGCGACGATGTCCTGCGCGTCCCAGCCCTGCTCGCCGAGCCTGATCTGATGCTGCATCTCTACGGCAAGTCCGAAGCGCGCCCCGGCCGCAAGATGGGCCATTTTACGCGAATGAGCCGTCACGTTTGAGGCTATTGGACGGCGCTGCTCTAATGCCTTCGATAGGGCGGAAACTCAAACTCGCCACATGCTGCGGTTGACACGGGCAAGGCTCCTCGTTTATGAGCCACGCACAAGTTGAGAGGCGCGCTTTCCGAGCGCGCCTTAATAATTCGGCCCAAGCGGGCCCAGACCGACGGGCAAGACCATGAAGATCAAGAATTCGCTCAAGGCGCTCAAGGCGCGTCACCGCGACAACCAGCTGGTTCGCCGCAAGGGCCGCGTGTACATCATCAACAAGACCGCTCCGCGCTACAAGGCTCGCCAGGGCTGAGTCTTTTCGCGTGGGGCGCCTGCCTCCGCGCTTGCATGATTTGCCGGCCTGCCGGCCCTTTCACGCTAAATTCAGTTTGACGATCTGCTGTCCGGGGTTAGATTCCGGTCATGCGGATTCTCTTTGCATTCTTCGCGGCGCTTTTTCTTTTCGGTTCCGCTCAAGCGGACGATGCGGTCGCCCCTCCCGTTGCCACGACCAGGGAGGCAAGGCTCGACCAGTTGTTTGTCGACCTGAAGCGCGAGCGCAATGAAAAGGCCGCCGAGCGCATCGCCGCGCGCATCTCGCACGAGTGGTCGCAATCCGGCAGCGCCTCGATCGACCTGATGATGCAATGGTCGCAAAAGGCGGCCGAAGAAAAAAAGTTCGACGTGGCGCTCGACTTCCTCGACCAGGTGGTGACCTTGCAACCGGCCTATGCGGAAGGTTGGAACCGGCGCGCCACCGTACATTTCATGATGAATAACTTTGGAAAATCGATGGCGGACATCGACCGCACGCTGCAGCTCGAGCCGCGCCATTTTGGCGCACTGTCCGGCCTGGCTCAGATCATGGCCGTAACCGGCCACAAGCAGTCGGCGCTGGAAGCGTGGCAGCGCGTGCTCAGTATCTACCCGATGATGCGCAGCGCGCAGGATCAGGTCGGCACGCTTTCGGAAGAACTTGCCGGCGAAGGGATCTGATGCCGGAGGGCCGGGCCCGCAAGGCTGAAACTCTGGTGAGACTGTCGCGTCAGCCCCAGTTCACGGGCGCATACCCGGTTTTCTCTGCCGATGTCTCTCGGCCGATGGCATCGTCGGTGCCGTCATGGACCAGCTTCCGCGACGAGTTTCTCCACAAGGGCAGTTGCCGTCATCTCCCGCAATTTCGCAACGCCCTGCCCGGCCCAGATGGGCAGGAAATCAGCCCGCCTGCTTTCATCCACTGCCATCGAAAGCGGCAATGCCAGGCTCGCCTGCAACGGAAACTCCAGTGCGGCATCTTCCTCGCCAGCCATCTCCAACACAAACCGGTTACGCACCACGCGCGCTGGGCGGCCAGTGAAGCAACGAGCGACCGACGTGCTCTCGTCAGAGGCTGCGCGCAACCCGGCGCGATAGACTGGCTGCACATTGGCCTCGGGGCAAGCCAGGAAGGCCGTGCCGATCTGCACACCAGATGCACCGAGTGCAAAGCTGGCAGCAATGCCGCGACCGTCGAAGATGCCGCCGGCTGCAATGACAGGCACGCGCACGGCATCAACGATCTGCGGCACCAGCGCCATCGTGCCGACTGTGTCGATTGCGGGATCACCGGTGAATGTGCCGCGATGGCCACCCGCCTCGTATCCCTGAGCGATGATAGCGTTCACCCCCGCTGCCTCAATTTGCCGCGCTTCCGAGACAGTGGTGGCCGAGCACAAGAGAACACAGCCGGCCTCTTTCAGCTGTTGCACAATTTTGGTGTCGGGCAGGCCAAAATGGAAGCTGACCACCTTTGGGCGTAGCTCAAGCACAATGTCTAGGCGCTCTTCGTCGAAGCTGGGAAAGGGCTCGCACGGTTGGGGCACGGGCCCGAGGCCGACCTCGTCGTAGTAGCCGTGAAGGCGATTGCGCATGTGTTGGGCCGCCTCATCACTTTCCTGTCTGGGGGTCAGGGGGATTAGGCAATCATGATTGCAGCTTATATCGACGAATTTATAATGTTTTGCGTCGGCCTATGGATGTCGGGCATCGGCTACGGGTTTCTCCAGACGCCAAACCAACCCCAGGCTGGACAACGGGCCTGGTTGGCACGCCTTCCCAGCCATTTCAAATGGATGGGGCCGCTCTTGCTGATAATCTCGATCGTGCTCGCCGTCGCCTCACCGACTTGATTCGGTCCGGGCCAGAAAGTCGCTGCGCTCATGGCCCCATAGAGGCAAGGCGTCAGCTTGGTGAATTCGCCGGTGAGCGGCTCAAAGCCCGTCGCGTTTGAAGAGATTCATGCGGCGCGCTTTGGATGTTTGTTTTCATCCCAAGATCGCTGCGCATTTTTGGGCCACTTGCATTAACCTCTAACCTGCACGTCCGACCCGACATAGGCGATGCGCAGCATGTTGGTGGAGCCCGGCGTCCTCAGCGGCACGCCGGCCGTGATGATGACCCGATCGCCCGGCTTGCCGAACCCCTCGTCCAAAGCGATGCGGCAGGCGCGGTCGACCATGTCGTCGAGGTCGATGGCGTCGGGCGAGACGACGCAATGCGTACCCCACAGAAGCGACAGCCGCCGCGCCGTGTTGACGATCGGCGACAGCGCGACGATCGGCACCTGCGGCCGCTCGCGCGCGGCGCGCAGGCCGGTCGTGCCCGACGCCGTATAGCTGATGATCGCCGACAGTTTCAGCGTCTCGGCGATTTCGCGGGCGGCGAGCGAGATGGCGTCGGCGCCGGTCGCTTCCGGCTCCGAGCGCTGCGCATTGATGATGCCGGCATAGGTCGGGTCGATTTCGACCTTGCTGGCGATGCGGTTCATCATCGCCACTGCCTCGACCGGGTAGGCGCCGGCCGCGGACTCGGCCGAGAGCATGATAGCGTCGGCGCCTTCGAACACGGCGATCGAGACGTCCGACACCTCGGCGCGGGTCGGCACCGGCGCGGTGATCATGGATTCCAGCATCTGCGTGGCGATCACCACCGGCTTGCCGGCGCGGCGCGCGGCGCGGGTGATCTGCTTCTGGATGCCGGGCACGGCTTCAAGAGGCATTTCGACGCCGAGATCGCCGCGGGCAACCATCAAGGCATCCGAAAGTTCGATGATCTCGGCCAGCCGAGCGACGGCCTGAGGCTTTTCGATCTTGGCCATGATGAGCGCCCGGCCGCGCGCGATCTTGCGCGCTTCGGCCAAATCCTCCGGACGCTGGACGAATGACAGCGCCACCCAGTCGACGCCGGTGGCCAGCACCGCATCGAGATCCCTGCGGTCCTTTTCGGTCAGCGCGCCGACCGGCAGATCGGTGTCGGGCAGGCTGACGCCCTTCTTGTCTGAGATGCTGGTGCCGGCGACGACGGTGCAGACGATCGCCTTGCCGTCGCTCTTCACCGCCTTCAGCTCGAGCTTGCCGTCGTCGATCAAAAGGCGGTGACCGGCCTCGACCGATCTCAGGATTTCCGGGTGGGGCAGATAGACCCTGGTCGAATTGCCGGGCTCGGGATTGTCGTCCAGCGTGAAGGTCTGGCCGAGTGTCAGCGTCTCTTTGCCGTTGGTAAACTTGCCGACCCGCAGCTTGGGCCCCTGCAGATCGGCGAGAATGCCGATCGGCCGGCCGACCGCTTTCTCGACGGTACGGATGCGACCGACAAGTGTGCGCATCAATTCATGATCGGTGTGGCTCATATTGATGCGAAACACGTCGGCGCCGGCTTCGAAGAGCTTCTTCAGCATGTCCTCGGAGGAGGAGGCCGGACCGATAGTGGCGAGTATCTTGACCTTGCGGCTGCGTCTCATTGACTGTTTGTTCCCGGGGCGGCTGGAACGCCCCCCGTTGCGGGGTCATCGGTCAGCTGGACCATCCAGCTTGCCTGCTCGCCCGTGTCATATTCCTGGAATCCGGCGCGCTGGAAGCCCCGGGCGACGCAGTCGGTAACGCCGGCGATCTTGAACTCTTTTTCGGCCACGCACATGTTGATCGGGCCATCCCAGCGCCCGCCGCGCTCGGCGTCTTCTGCATAAAGATAGTAAAATCTTGATGACAGCGGCCCTTCGATCAGCGTCTTGCAGCTCGATCCCTCGATGTGCCACCAGCCTTCGGTGATCCAGCCGGCTTTGGCGCGATAGCCGATGCCGACGCCGACCAGGTTCTGCGTGGCGTTGCAGACACGGAAATCGGCGCGCGCCGGCGAGGCCGCAACCATCGCGGCGAGGCCCACAGCAAGGGTGAGGAGCGGCATGGCGAAGGCATAGCGCACGCGCGGCCTGCCGGCGGAACCCATCCTGAAATCCCTCAAGAACCACATTCGCATCTCTCAACGCCCCTTTTCGGAAAAGTCCGTGCGCATGTCAACGCGGCCTTTTGCTCAATTCCAATCGATTTAGAAAGGCTTCGGCGCACGATCTTTTGCCTTCCGCCAGATTTCCGCAGAAACCGTGGCCAAACGACGGCATTGCGTAATCATCCCCTTCGTGGAATGACGATACCATCCTCCCCGGAAGCCAGCGAACAGACCATTTCCCGCCGATGACCCGATCCACAGTTTTCGCGCCTTTCGACATCGTCGAGGGCGACCGCAAGCGAGGCATCGTGCTTTTGGCCGATCACGCCCGTCGCGACTTGCCGGAAGAGTATGGCAGCCTCGGCTTGCCGGCGGCGGAATTCGATCGCCATATCGCCTACGACATCGGTGTCGAGACGGTGACGCGCGCACTGGCAGCTTTGCTCGGCGTGCCGGCGGTACTCGCCAATTTTTCGCGACTTCTGATCGATCCCAATCGCGGCGAGGACGATCCGACGCTGATCCGCCAACTCTATGACGGCACCGTCATTTCGGGAAATTATCCACTTGCCTTGAAAGAACGTGAAAGGCGGCTCGACCGCTTCTATCGGCCCTATCACGATGCGGTCGGCGCAATGATCGCCTCGGTGGCACAGGCTTCCGCAAGCGCGCCCTTCATCTTTTCGGTACATTCCTTCACCCCATTCATGCAGGGATTCGTGCGCCCTTGGCATGTTGGTGTCTTGTGGGATCGCGACGACCGGGTGGCGCGACCGCTGATCGAAATGCTTGCCGAGGACAAAAGCCTAATCGTCGGCGACAACGAGCCCTATGACGGCGCATTGCGCGGCGACACCATGTTCAGGCATGCCATAGTCAACGGCTTTGCCCATGCGCTGATCGAAATCCGTCAGGACCTGATCGCCGGTCGGAAGGATGCGGTCGCCTGGGCCGAACGGCTGGCGCCGATCGTTGACGCGATCAACCGCCGTCCCGATATACATCACGTCAAACGATTCGGCTCGCGCACCGGGCCGCTGTAAGGAGGTTTCGATGACGGAACTCAGCGACGCGCAAAAACGCGATTTCGAAGCCGCCGCCTTCCGCCGGCTGGTCGCGCATCTGCGCGAACGCACGGACGTGCAGAACATCGACCTGATGAACCTCGCCGGCTTCTGCCGCAACTGTCTCTCCAACTGGTATCGCGACGCCGCGGAGGCCGAGGGCGTCGATCTCAGCAAGGACCAATCGCGCGAGATCATCTACGGAATGCCCTATGCCGAATGGCAGGCGCTCAACCAGACTGATGCCTCCGATGCCAAGAAGGCGGAGTTCGAGGCAAGAGGCCCCAGGGATCACTAACCGATCGGCTCTCATCAACCTCGAGTCGCGAGTCGCTTGGCCCAAGCACTTTCAAGAACGAGCGCTTGACCGAGGTTTGAATCGATCTAATTTGCCGCGCGAACCTATTGTGGCACCGGATTCTACACGATGGACACGCTAAAAATCATGCAGACCGCCATTCGTGGACGATGGGCCGTCGCGGCCATCTTCCTCGCCAATGGTTTTCTGACCGGCGCCTGGGCGCCGCAGATCCCGGTGGTCCTGACCCGGCTGGATATCAGCAAATTTACGCTTGGCCTGCTGATCTTGCTGTTCGGCGCCGGCGCGGTCACAGCCATGACTTGGTGCGGCCACCTGATCTCCAGGCATGGTTCGCGCACCGTGCTGCGCTGGTTCGGTCTCATCGGCAGCTTCGGCCTGCTGGTTGTGGCGCTTGCCCCCAACGTGCCGCTGGCGGCCATAGCCATGTTCATCTTCGGCGGTTCGATCGGCGGCATGGATGTCGCTATGAACGCCAATGCGGTCGTGGTGGAACGGCGGTTGTCCCGCGCCATCATGTCGTCCTCGCACGGCTTCTGGAGCCTTGGCGGTTTCGCCGGCGGCGCTCTCGGCGGCTTCGCCATCCAGAGCTACGGTCATCTCGCCCATGCGATGGTCGTGACGGCTCTCGCTTTCGCAGTGATTGCAGTGGCAGTCCGCTACCTGGTCGCCGAGGATAAGCCGCAGGTGACCAACCATCACAAATTCGCGCTGCCTGGAAATCCGCTGGTCTATCTGGTCGGACTGATGGCGCTGCTGACGATGATCTCCGAGGGTGCGGTGCTCGACTGGGCGGCGCTTTACCTGCAACAGGAACTCGGTACCGACCTTGCCATAGCGGGTTTGGCCTACGCCGCTTTTTCCGGCGTCATGGCCGTCATGCGCTTCGCTGGCGACGGAGTCCGCAACCGTTTCGGTGCCGTGACGACGCTGCGCGTCTCGGCGCTTGTCGCCGCCGCCGGCATGCTGGTGGCCGGGCTGGCGCCCTCGCCCTGGCTCGCCATCTCAGCCTTTGCCTTTTGCGGCTTCGGCATCGCCAATATGGTGCCGATCCTGTTTTCGGCCGGTGGCAACCAGGAAGGCATGTCGTCCGGCACCGGCATGAGCGTCGTCACCACCATGGGCTATTCCGGCATTCTGGTGGCGCCGTCGGCAATCGGCTTCATCGCCGAGCATTCAAGCTTCGGTCCGATCTTCGTGGCTTTGTCGGGACTGCTGGTCGTCGTATTTTTGATGGCCGGGCTCGCTCACCGCGCCGAATTCGCGCCCGACCCAGCACCAGCCGAATAGCGTTTCAACTCCTCATAGAGGAAATCCGCGACACGGCGGATGCGCACGCTGGTGCGCACGTCCCGGTGCATGGCCAGCCATACCGGCAGCGTCGGCAGCGCGAGGGCCGGCAGCACTGTCTCCACCAGCGGATCGCGATTGGCCAGCGGCTCCTGGCCGAAGCCGATGCCGTTTCCCGCCCGCACCGCCTCCCAAAGCACCATTTGGTTGTCGGTCCTGAAGCGGAAGGCATTGCGGGTGAGCGGGACACCAAACTGGGCAAAGCCGCGAA
The DNA here is from genome assembly GCF_002284535.1 of Mesorhizobium wenxiniae. Classification (GTDB taxonomy): domain Bacteria; phylum Pseudomonadota; class Alphaproteobacteria; order Rhizobiales; family Rhizobiaceae; genus Mesorhizobium; species Mesorhizobium wenxiniae. The sequence continues at coordinate 288,856 of NZ_NPKH01000014.1, forward strand.
TGATCTCATCGCTGCGGTCGAAGCCGATCAGATCGTGGCCGGCAAGATCGCCGGGTTCGCGCGGACGGCCACGCCGATCGAGATAGGATTTTGCCGCGCAGGCGCGGAGCGGAATGTCTGCCACTTTACGCGCCACCAACTCGTTCTGCGCCGGCTTCACCATGCGGATGGCAATGTCTGCATCGCGGCGCAAGAGATTCTCGACCTGGTTCGACGCGACGATCTCGACCTCGATGCCGGGTTCCTCGGCGCCCAGCCGAGCCGTCATCTCGGGCAGGACATAGGCAGCCAACACCTCGCTGGCGGCAATGCGTACCGTGCCTTCGATCGCCTCGACCGATCCCAGCGCCAATAGCGAAAAGGCGCTTGCCTGCTCGCTCACTGCCCGGCCGCGTTCGTAGAGCGTGCTGCCGGCTTCCGTCAGCGCATAGCCGCGCCGCCCGCGCCGGAACAGGGTGACGCCGAGCGCCTGCTCCAGCTCGGCGATATGGCGGCCGAGCGTCGGCTGGCTTGCAGCCAGCTTGCGCGCGGCAGCGGACAGGCTGCCGGTTTCCGCCACTGTGACGAAACTCTTGATCAGGTTCCAGTCGAATTCCATTCAAAACTGAATATCACGTCGCAAAATTCAGTCAATTTCTATTCGTTTGCGGACGGATCATATTGTGACTGTAACGCAAACACGGAGACGAAAAATGACGAAGATCGCAATTCTGGGTGCCAATGGCCGGCTCGGCCGCGTGGTGGCCAAGGCCTTCATCGACGCTGGCTATGAAGTCCGCGCCATCACCCGCAGCGGCAAGATCGCGGCAGAACTCACAGGCGCCATCGCCGTCGCCGGCGACGGGCTCGATCGCGAAGCGCTTATCCGCGCCACCGAAGGCGTCGACATCATCTTCAACGGCCTCAACCCGATCTACACCGACTGGGGCAAGTGCCTGCCGATGGCCGAGAATGTCATGGCCGCGTGCCGGGCGAACGACGCATTGCACCTCGCTCCCGGTAGCGTTTACAATTACGGCTCGCCGATGCCGGAGGTCATCACCGAAGACACGCCGTTCCACCCGACGACCGAAAAGGGCCGCATCCGCGTCGCCATGGAAGACCTCTTTCGCCGCGAGGCCGAAGCGGGTCGAGTGCGCACCATTCTGCTGCGGGCCGGCGATTTCTTCGGCGGCACCGGCAGCGGAGCGTGGTTCGATCTGATCGTCGCCGCCAAGATGGACAAGGGCGTCTATACCGCTCCCGGGCCGGTCGATCTCGTGCATGAATGGGCCTACCTTCCGGACTTGGCCAAGGCGTTCGTCGGGCTAGCCGAGAATCTCGACAAGCTCGGCTCCTACGAATCGCTGAACTTTCCCGACCACGCCGTTACCGATCTCGAGATCAAGGCGGCCGCGGAAAAAGCGCTCGGGCGCACGCTGAAACTGACGTCGATGCCGTGGTGGGTGCTGCGCGCTGGCAGCCCGTTCGTGGCAATGTGGCGCGAGATCGTCTCGATGTCCTATCTGCGCTTCGAACCGCACCGGCTGGTCTCGGCAAGGCTGGAAGGCATCATCGGCACGATCCCGCATACGCCCCTGCATAAGGCGGTGGCAGGCGCTCTCGATGATCTCAGTGTCGCCACGATTGACCGCGTTTCGAAAGCTGCCTGAAAACGGAAAATGGTACCCAGCGGATGGTCCGAACCGAAGGCTCGGAAAGAACCAAGCGAAAATCAAATGCTACAGCGCTGCGCCCTCAGAAGTCGCGCAGCGCTGTACGTTGTCGAGCGCACCAAACTCCGGGTCAAATCCTGCCCATCAGCAGCAACACCAGCAACACGATCAGGATGACGCCGACGATGCCGGAGGGACCATAACCCCAGGAACGCGAATGAGGCCATGCCGGCACCGCGCCGATCAGAATGAGGATCAGAATGATGACGAGAATGGTGCTGAGCGTCATGAGAAACTCCCCGCTTTGAGGTGTCGCATGACAGACAATGCAAAAGGCCGCTGGGTTGTTCCCGGCGGCCTTTTCTTTGCGCGATCAGAATACGCTCGGCACTCCAAGCAAAGTTGGCCTATTCGGCGGCCTTCGGGAAGGCGATCGCCGACTCGTCAAGCGAGCCCGGTCTTGCGGGGGCCTCGACAGTCGCCCCGACTGTCTTGCCGCGCCGGAACACCCGACGGAAGAATGCATAGAAGCGGCTGTTCTTACTGCGCGTGAACACCATCAGCATGGACGGTGTCACCACCAGCGTCAGCAAGGTGGCGAAGGACAGGCCGAAGACGATCGCCGACGACAGCGATATCCACCATTGCGTCGACGGCGCGTTGATCGTCGTCTCGTGATGGAAGATTTCGAGACCGAGGCCGAAAGCGATCGGCAGCACGCCGAGGATCGCCGACACCGCCGTCAGCACGACCGGCCGGGCACGCTCACGGCAGGTCTGCAGCACCGCGTCCATCTTGTCCCAGCCCTCTTCGCGCAGCCGGTCATAAGTGTCGATCAGCACGATGTTGTTGTTCACCACCACGCCGGCGAGCGCGATGACGCCGATGCCCGACATGACGATGCCGAACGCCTCTCCTGTCAAAAGCAATCCCAGGAACACCCCGACCGTCGCCATAACCACGCAGGACAGCACCAGCCAGACGCTGGTGAACTTGTTGAACTGCATCAGAAGCACCAAGAAGATCAGTAAGATCGCGGCACCGAAGGCCTTGCTGAGGAAGGCGCTGGCCTCGGCGCTGTCCTCGTTCGAGCCGGCGAGCTTCCAGCGTATGCCGCTGCCGAGATCCATATCGGCGACCGCCTGGCTGACCTGCTGCTGGACAGAAGCGACTTGCTCGCCGGCGGCGACATTGGCCTGGACGACCACCGTGCGCGCGCCGTCGATGCGGTTGAGGATACCGACGGTCGGCTCGGGCTTGCGCACGACGAAATTCGAGATCGGCACCGAACCTTGCGAAGTCTGCACCCGGAGGTCGTCGAGTGTCGACAGCGTGCGCCGGTCCTCGGGCAGACGCAGCCTGATGTCGACGGCGTCGTCAGCACCGGCTGGCCGGTATTCACTGAGCTTCAGCCCGTTCGTCACCAGTTGCACAACCGTTCCGACCGAGGTCGGGCTGATGCCGTATTGCGCCGCCTTGGCGCGATCGACGTCGAGCGCCCAGTCGACGCCGGGCGGCGGCAGGCCGTCGGAAATGTCGATGACGCCGGGCACCTTGGCAATGCGCGCGGCGACGGCGCGCGCCTTGTCGTCGAGACCTTTCGGGTCGACGGCCGAAAGCCTGATCTGGATCGGCTTGCCGGTGGGCGGGCCGGCCTCGGGCACGCGAACCTCGACATCGACGCCGGGAATGCCGGCCATGACGCCGCGCAGTTCGTCCAGGATCGCGTTCGCCGATTTGCGCTCGCGCCAGTCGACGAACTCGTACTGGATTACGCCGACTACGTCTTCAGGAATGTCCTGGCCGCCGCCTTGGGTCTTGCCGACACGGGTGTAGACCGATTTCACGCCCGGCCAGCCAAGAAGCCGGTTCTCGGCGGTCTTCGTGGCGGCATCCATTTCGGCGAGCGAAAGGTTGCCGCGGGCGTGCACATAGAGCAGGCCGTAGTCAGGCTCGACATTCGGGAAGAACTCGACGCCGGCGCCGTATTTCGAATATGCAAAGCCGACACCGAACAAAAGGCCAACGGTGAGCAGAAGTACGGTAATGGGAAAGCGAACCGCCTGCTTGACCACGGCCATGTACCAGCCGTCGCGGTTGTCATTCTCGTGATGCGGCGGCGCCTTGGCGAACAGGGCGCCGAGCGCCGGCGCAAAGACCAGCGCATAGAGCATCGAGGCCGAAAGCGTGACGATCAGCGTGATCGGCATGTATTTCATGAAATCGCCGATGATACCCGGCCAGAACAGCAGCGGCGAGAAGGCGGCGATGCGCGTCATCGTCGCGGCGATAACTGGACCGGCCATGCGCTTGGCGGCAAGTGCGAAGGCCTCTGCCTTAGGCATGCCTTCGCTCATCCGCCGCTCGGCGAATTCGGTGACGATGATGGCGTCATCGACGAGCATGCCGACCGCCAGGATGAGGCTGAACAGCACGATCATGTTGATCGTGTAGCCCATCATGGCCAACAGCAGAATGCCGATCAGGAAGGACGATGGGATGGCCAGTCCGATCAACAGCGATGCACGGCCCGAGAGCGCGTAGAGAATGACGATGAACACCAGGATCACGGCGATCATGACGTGATTCTGCAGATCGCCGAGCAACTGGTTGACGAAGATCGATTTGTCCTGCGTGTAGGTGACGTGCATACCTTCCGGCATGGTTTTTATGAAGGCATCGGACACGGCCCTCACCTGGGCGATCGTGTCGATCAGGTTGGAGCCGATGCGCTTCTTCACCTCGATGGCGATCGCCGGCTTGCCGTCGAGACGGGTCACCGTCTCGGCGTCCTTGAAGGTGGAGCGGACGGTGGCGATATCCTTGGCCTGCACAACGGCATTGGGGCCGGCGACGATCGGAAGCGCCGCCACGTCCTCCGGCGTCTCGATCAGCGACGGCACCTTGACCGCGTATTTGCCCTCGGATCCTTCGATGTTGCCGGCGGCGACAAGACTGTTGGAATCACCGACAGCACCGATCAGTTGCTCGAGCTGCAGCCCGTAGGAAGACAGTTTCATCGGATCGATGACGACTTCGACGAGATCGTCGCGGGCGCCCTGCAGCGAGCCCTCCAGCACGCCAGGCACTTCCTCGATGCGGTCGCGCAACTCGCGCGCCGCCGCCGTCAGCATGCGCTCGGGCACTTCGCCCGACAGGGTCACGACAAGGACGGGGAACTCGGAGACGTTGACTTCGGAGACTACAGGCTCCTCGGCAGCCTGCGGCAGGTCGGCCTTGCCATCCTGGACCTTGCTGCGCGTGTCCTGCAACGCCGTCGCCAGATCCGTCTGCGGGTGGAATTCGACCAGCACGTAACCGCCGCCCTGGAAGGCGGCCGAACGCATCTCCTTGAGACCTTTGAGGCTTTTCAGCTTGGCTTCCATCGGCCGCAGCAGAAGGCGTTCCGAATCCTCAGGCGAGATGCCCTGATAGATCAGGCTGACATACATCATGGGAATCGGAACGTCGGGTTCCGCTTCCTTCGGTGTCGACTGATAGGCGACCGCACCCGCAAGGATGAGGAAGACCAGGACCGAAATGGTCAGCCGGGCGTTGTTGATTGCGAGTTTTACGATATCCATGATTATTGCGTCCCGGCCGTCGCTTCGCCCAACAGCTTTTGGATGGTCGCCCGGTCGGCCTCGACCGGCTTGACCACTTCGCCTTCCTTCACCAGTTCCTGGCCGGCGACGATGATGCGCGCATCGACGGGGATGCCGCCGAGCACTAGGCCGGTTGGCGTGTCGTCGACCAGGTCGATCGGGAAGAACACGACCTTGTCGTCCTTGTCGACGGCGCGAATGCCGAGGTCGCCCTTGTCGCCCAGCGTCACCACGGAGCGCGGCAGAATGACGGCGTCGGTCGGCTGCGCGCTTAGCGCGATCTCGGCGGTCATCCCGGCCGGAATAGTGCCCTCGGGGTTGGGGATTGCGATCTCGACGCGGAAGGTGCGGGTGGCGGACGAGGCGTCGCGGCTGATATAGCGCACGGTGCCCTCGACATTCTGGCCGCTGACCAACCGGACATTCGCCTTGTCGCCGATCTTCAGATAGCCGAGATCGCGTTCGCTGACCTCGCCGCGGGCGATCACCGGATCAAGGCTCAGAATGGTCGCCACTTCGCCGCCCTGCATCACGGAACTGCCAAGCTCCACCGGCACTCGGTCGATGACGCCGTCGAAGGGCGCCTTCACTTCGTTGCGGTCAAGCTCGGCTTGCGCCGTCTCCAGCAGAGCCTGCGCCGAGGTCAAATTCGAGCGCGCCGTATCGAGCTGCAGCTTGGGCAGATTGCCGGTTTTCGCCAACCGCAACGCCGCGTCGAGTTCGGCCTGACGCTGAACCAGAAGCTGCTTGGCGTTGCTGACCGCCGAAAGCTTTTCCTCGGCTGCCAACATCAGCACGAGGTCGCCGGTCTTGACGCGCTGTCCCTGCTTGACCGGAAGCTTGTCGATGACGCCGGCGACGCGCGTCGCCAGGACCGCGCGCTTATCGGCTTCGGTCAGTCCGGAAATGCGGATGGCGCGCGCATAGGTTCGCCTGGGCGGAGTTATGGTCGCGACGGTGCGCAGGGGCGCCTTGGGCTGCTCTGCCTCACTGGGCTTGGCCTTGCTGGCGTCAGCCGCTTTTGGCTGCTCGACCTCCGGTTCGTTGTCGGCGGCCGCGCTGCCGACGGACGAGAACTCGCCCGTCACCATCCATGCAGCGAACCCGACAAGCACAACAATGGCTGCAAGCTTGTGAAACCTGTATTTCGGCATCGTCGTTTTTCCAGTGCGCGGGGTTCGGCCAGGCCGCGTCTTCTAACTCGGGCGCGTCGCCGATATGGGTGCGCGCAAGGCCGTGTTCAACTTGCCGTGATCGGCGAATGAGCTTCTACATCAAAGTTGCACCGCAATATAGTCAGAAAAGTTGATGGGTAATACTTCGCTGGGCAGGATGCGCCCGCCGCCACGAGGCGCGCCGGATCAGCGCAGCCGTTCCGTCTGCCACATGGCGGTCGGCGCAGCGCGGATACGAAAGCAACCGCTAGACCGCGACCCTCGACGAACCCTTGGCTGCATCAACCGTCGTCGTTGCCGTGCCTTAGGCTTTCCTCTGCCGCTGGGGAGGCGCTATCGAAACGGCATGGCAGCAGCTGTCAGCATGATGGGAATATTTCATGCAAAGGTCACCTCCTTCGACAAGGGCAGCGTCCGGATGCGCTTGCCGGTCAGTGCGAAGACGGCGTTGGCGAGTGCCGGTGCCGCCGGCGGTGTGCCGACTTCGCCGACGCCGCCCATCTTGTGAAAATTCTCCAGGATTGCAACTTCGAACGCCGGACACTGGAAGATGCGCATGGCATCGTAATCGTGAAAATTCGACTGCTCGACCATGCCGTCGGCGAAAGTAATCTCCTGACCCATCGCCGCCGACAAGCCATAGACGGCGGCGGAGATGAGCTGCGCCTCGATGATATCAGGATCGAGTGCGGTGCCGACATCGGCGGCGATCCATACCTTCTCAATGCGGATTCCGGACGGCGTGTCGGCGATCTGGACGATCTCGCCGACCCAACTGCCGAAAGACAGCGTGAACGCGATGCCCTTGGCCTTGCCGGCGGGCAGCGTCTCGCCCCATTTCGCCATTTCGGCGACCTTCTCGACCACCTTCACCGCTGCCGGATAGGCAGCCATAAGCTTCTTGCGCAGATCGACCGGGTCGGTTTTCCCGGCGACAGCGATCTCGTCCAGAAATCCTTCATGGAAGAAACCGTTGATCGAACTGCCGACCGATCGCCAGGAGCCGACGGGGATCGAGACGGGTGCAGCGACGCCGGTCACCCGGTAATTCGGGATCGTATAGGGCTGGTTATGGGCTCCGTCGACTATGGACTTGTCGGGCCCGAGCGGCGATATCGAAGGAAACAGCCGGCGCAAGGTGCTGGCTATCAGCGATGGCGAGGCGATTGTCATGTCGACGGCAATCGGCATGCCGTCGTTGCCAAGCCGCGCCTGGAATTTGCCGACAGAAGCCGGCCGGTAGGCGTCGTGGCGCATGTCCTCCTCGCGCGTCCAGATCACCTTGATCGGCCGGCCTGCCGTTTCTTTCGCCATCAGTGCGGCACAGAGCGCATAATCCACCTCGACACGTCGGCCGAAGCCGCCGCCCATGAAGGTGGTGTGGACGTTGACATTGTCCTGCTCGATGCCGACAGCATTGGCGCAAAGCTGCCGCACCAAGGTCGGCGCCTGGTTGCCGCACCAGATGTCGAGGACGCCATCCTTCAACCGCGCCGTGGCGTTCATCGGCTCCATCGTCGCATGTGCCAGATAAGGCACCGCGTAGTCGGCCTCGACGATCTTTTCGCGCGGCGCGTCGGCGAAGGCGGTATTCACGTCGCCATCGTCGCGCATCACCGACCCTTTTGTGCCGAGTGCCCGCTTCAGCGCCTCTGAAATGCCGACGCTATCCAGCGGATATTCGGGATCGGCCCATTCGGTGTCGATCGCCTCCGCCGCCTTGAACGCCGCCCAGGTGTTTTCGGCGATGATGCCGAAGCCGTGGCCGTAATTCGTGTCGATCGGCACGATTTTAATCACGCCAGGCATTTTCTCGGCCTCGGAGAAATCGGCCTTGACCGGCTTGGCCCAGAAACGCGGGCTCATCTTGACCGTGCCGTACAGCAGGTCCGGCAAGGTCACATCGATGCCGAAGATCGGCGCCCCGGTCACCTTGGCCAGCATGTCGATGCGTTTTTGCGGTTTGCCGAGCAGTTTCCAGTCGGCTTTGTCCTTGAGCCTGATATCAGCAGGCGGCGCCATTATCGCAGCGGTCGCGGCGACCGCGCCATACGTCAGCGACTTGCCCGACGCCTTGTGCAGGATCGAGCCATTGGCCGTTTCCAGATCGGCAGCAGCTATACCGAGCTTTTGCGCGGCCGCTGCAATCAGCATCTGCCGCGCGGCGGCGCCGGCCTGCCGCATCTTGTCGAAACCGTCGCGCGTCGAGGCCGAGCCGCCGGTGCCTTGGAGGGCGAGGAATTTTCCGACCACGCCCATGCCGGCGCGCACTATTTCCGCAGTCATGCTTTCGTCGAAGAAGGCGAACGGACCGCCCTCTTCCAGGATCGCCGCATTGTAATAGGCGTAGGAGGCCGGGCCGTGCTCGACCTTGACCTGTCCGAGGTCGACATCGAGCTCTTCGGCAACCATGGCGGCAAGCGTCGTCGAGATGCCTTGGCCCATCTCGGCACGCGGCGCGATGATGGTGATCGTGTTGTCGGCGCCGATCTTCACATAGGGGTTGAAGGTCGCTTCGTCAGCGGTGAGATCGCCCTCCAGCGGATTCGGATAGGGTTTGCGGTAGTAATAGTAGCCCACGGCGACACCGCCCGCGATGGCAGCCGCGCCGATGAGAAACGTGCGGCGGGCGATCTTTCCGACACCGGCCATGGTCAGATCCCCGCCGTCTTGAGGACGGCCGCTCGTTTGATCGCCGCGCGGATCTTCGGATAGGTGCCGCAGCGGCAGAGATTGCCGCCCATGGCGTTGTCGATGTCGGCATCGGTCGGCTCGGCAACCTCGTCGAGCAGCGCCACCGCGCTCATGATCTGGCCGGCCTGGCAGTAGCCGCATTGGGCGACCTGCACTTCCAGCCATGCCTGCTGTACCGGATGCAGTCTGCCTTCGGTGCCGATGCCTTCGATCGTGGTGACTGTGCCGGTGACCTCACCGACCGGCAATGAACAGGAGCGCACCGGCTGGCCGTCGACATGCACCGTGCAGGCGCCGCAGGCGGCAATGCCGCAGCCGAACTTCGGCCCGGTCTTGCCCATGAGATCGCGCAGCGCCCACAGTAGCGGCATTTCGGGATCGGCATTGACGTCGAATGCCTGCCCGTCGACGGTGAGGCGCATGGGGATACCCTTTGTTGTCGTCCGCAGCCCAAGGCGAAAGGCCGGTCGGCCATTTCGTCCTCATACATCTTGACAAATTACGTCATTTTGTCAACAGCGCTTTTGCAGGATAAAGTCGCGCCATGATCGAGATCGAGAACATCGCCACCAACCCCAAGCGCGCCCGCATTCTGGACAGCGCGATGAAGGTGTTTCTGGCCTATGGTTTCGCTCGCACTACCATGGACGACATTGCGCGTGCCGCCGACATGTCGCGGCCGGCGCTTTATCTCCAGTTCAAGAATAAGACCGACATTTATCGCGCCATCGCGCTGATGCTGCTTTCCCGCTCGCTCGAGCAGGCGAAAACGGCGCTCGCCGGCGAAGAACCATTTGCCGAGCGCACGATGCGGGCCATCGACGAGGCACTGATCTCGATGACGCGGGCCGTCAATGCCTCGCCGCATGGCGCCGAACTCCTTGACATGAAGTCGAGCCTCGCCGATCTGATCGGCTGCTGGCGCGGCCGGTTTGCCGAGCATATCGCCGCAGCGATCCGGAGCGAAGCCGAACGCAATGGCGTCGACCTCACCGCCAAGGGCTTGTCGGTAAAACTGCTCGCCGACATGCTGCTCGACGGGCTGGATGGGATGAAGATGCGTATCAGCGATCCGGACGAGCAGCGGCAGGCGGCGGCCGCGCTGATCAAGGTGATCGATCTGGCCTTGCAAAAAAGCTGACAATCCAAAACGCCTCAGGCTTGGCGACGCGCTGCCTCGGGCTTCTTGCGGGCCGCGAGGAACTCCTTGACCCGCCGGCCCGGTGCCGGACCACGCATCGGCTTGAAGCCGTCGTCGAGCTCGCCTGAGAGATCAAGCGTTGGCCGTTTGCCGACGGCGTCGTAATTCTCCTCCAGCCAATCGCTGGCGGCAGTGCGGCCAAGGTCGCGCAGATAGGTCAGGAACGCCCATTCGGCATTAACCTTGGACGATGCCGACAGATCCTTGAACGCCTCGTCGGCATCGATGCGGTGCATGCGGATGTCGCGGTATTCGCCATGCGGCAACCGGCCGGCGGCGATCAGCTCCTTGACGAAGGCGATCGAACGGAATTCGCGCAGCAGCCCGGCATTGAAAGTGATTTCGTCGATGCGATTCTGGATTTCATTGGCGCTCTTCGGCGTTCCCTCGCGGACCACCGGATTGATCTGCACCAACAGCACGTCCTCAGTGGCAGCCGTCTTGAAGAACGGGAATAGCGCCGGATTGCCGCCATAGCCGCCATCCCAGTAGGGCACTCCCTTGATCTCGACAGCGCGGAACAGCTGCGGCAGGCAAGCCGACGCCATCACCGTGTCGAGATCGATCTCGCCATCGGAAAAGACGCGCAACTGCCCGGTCTCGACATTGGTCGCGGAGATGAACAGCTCCATCGACTTGCAGGCGCGCACATTGCCGAAATCGATCTCCTGTTCGATCACGTCGCGCAGCGGGTTGAGGCCGAGCGGGTTGGCGACATAAGGCGAAAACACCCGCGACATGGTATCGAAAAAGAGATAGCCCGGCGTATTCTCGATCGACCAGTTGCCCCAGGCCACGTCCCACGGCATGCGCTGTACCGGGCTGAACCGGCCCTTCAGCGCCACCGCGCGCCAGAAATCGTCGAGCTTCTGTCGCGCCCCCTCGACGCCGCCTCGGACGAAGCCGTCGGCCAGGGCCACCGCGTTCATGGCGCCGGCGCTGGTGCCCGAAACCGCCGCGACGTCGAGCCGTCCGTCCTCCAGCAGCTGGTCGAGCACCCCCCAGGAGAAGGCGCCGTGCGAGCCGCCGCCCTGCAGCGCGACGTTGATCTTCTTGGGCTCCTCCACCTTGCCGTTTGTCGTCATGGCGTTGCCCTTGATTTGTCGGCCAGATTTGTTTCGCGCAGCAAATTCACTGGGCGGTCCAGCCGCCGTCGACCGAAATATGCGTGCCGTTGATCTGCGCCGCTGCATCCGAACACAGGAACACCGCGGCAGCGGCAACTTGCTCGACCGTGACGAATTCCTTGGACGGCTGCTTTTCGAGCATGACCTCGCGGACCACAGTGTCGCGGTCCATCTTGTTCGCCTTCATCTGGTCGGGGATCTGCGCCTCGACCAGCGGCGTCAGCACATAGCCGGGGCAGATGGCGTTGCATGTGATCTTGTCGCGCGCCAGTTCCAAGGCGACGGTCTTGGTCAGCCCCATGATGCCGTGCTTGGCCGAGACATAGGCCGACTTGAACGGCGAGGCGACCAGCCCGTGGGCCGAGGCGATGTTGACGATCCTGCCGCCGCCGGCTTGCTTCATCAGCGGGATCGCGGCGGCGATGGTGTGGAAGGCCGACGACAGATTGATGGCAATGATCGCGTCCCACTTCTCGATCGGAAATTCTTCCACCGGCGCGACATGCTGGATGCCGGCATTGTTGACCAGGATGTCGACCGAGCCGAATGTCTCGGCTGCTTTCACGATCAAAGCCCGGCATTCGGCCGGCTTCGACATGTCTGCCTTGATGTACGCGGTCTTCACCTTGTGATGTTTGGCGATCGCATCGGTGATGGCCTGGTCGTCGGCCGTGTCGGAAAAGGAATTGACGACGATGTTGCACCCTTCCGCTGCGAGCGCATGGGCGATGGCCAGGCCGATGCCCGAGGTGGAACCGGTGACGATGGCGGTTTTTCTGCTGGGCAAGGCGAAATCCTTCAGTGCGGTGCTAACGGAGACATATTGCAGTGCAGCATATATGTCTCGTGTGGCGCAAGAACAGCGGCGTGATGCACGCAATGACATGAAATTTTTGTCATGAAGAGGCCATTCTCACCCGAAGTTGTGCGCCTGAACAGGCTGTGTGAGACAGTGCGTCAGCGATCCCCGCAAGCCACTTCGGGGTGCTCGTGAGGTTGCTTTTTGGAGTTGGTCATCCGGCTCATGAAAAGGTGGAGAGCTCTCCGTGCGGCGAGGGATGGCGGCTCGGACGGATGCCACTCCGGGAAATGACCATCGATTGCCATGCGTGCCAATCCGTAGACAAATGCGCGCGCGGCAAGCACCAGATGATCGAAGTCGGTGTCCGGAGCGAGCCGACCTTGTTGCTGCGCTTGGATCAGCAGGTCGATCATCTTCCGGCGAATGGCTTCATTCTGATCACGAAGACTATCCGACGCGTCGAAATCAATCAGCGTCCGAGAACTGATGATCTGGAAATGCGTGGGATTGCTGATCGCCCATTCCAGATAGCCCTGTCCGATTGCTTCGAAGGCCACAATGGGATCTGCGCTGTCGACGTTGGACTGTGCATTGGCAACGGCCTCAGTCAGCCGGTTCATGGCCTGTTCGGCGACTGCGGTCAGCAATGCTGATTTCGACCGAAAATGGCGGAATGGCGCGCCGGGCGAAACGCCGGCACGCTTTGCGGCCTCGCGCACAGACACATGCTCTGCTCCGCGTTCCTCGATGATCTCCACGGTTGCCGCGATCAAGGCCTCGACCAGATTGCCGTGATGATAGCGCTTGGGGTTGGCGGCTTCGCTGGAATCCGTGGTGTTGGTCATGCCCTCCCAGTAGCACGGGGCCGAAATGTGATCACCGATTATTTTCTTGCGCCCCAGCGATTCATATGTAATCAGTGATTACAGCATGAATGGAGGTTACCATGCTTCGCATCATCGCAACGACTGCCCTCGCTTTCTCCCTATTGTCGCTCGGGTCTGCCCAGGCCGAAGATCGGCCAACTCTGGAAATCGTCTGGCCGGTGGCCGGTTCGGTCATCGAACTCGGCAATGATCCCGAAAGGGCGATAGGCGTCGTGGTCAGGAGCAACTTCACGCTGCTGCCAGCGGGTGAATGCGACGGCGTCAGCCAATGCGGGCACGTGCATATGAAGATCGATCCCGCCGGAGATACCTGCAATATCGCCGGCAAGCCGTACAACAGCGTGAACAGCGACTTTGGCGGCGATCTTATCAAGGCTCGTTTCGGCCATTGTCCGGATGCCGCCGGCAAGCACGCGATCGGCGTCCTACTTGCCGATGATCATCACAAGCCCATTCTAGTGGACGGCAAACCCGTTACTGCGCTGGTGACGGTGACGACGAAATAGCGTGGCAGAGATGTTCTGACACGGTCTGCTGATGGGAGATTTCGGCCGGGTTTAGTCCAGCCGGCGATCACGACATCGTGTCGAGCTTGCGCTGCATGGCGGCGATCTGTTCCTTCAACTCTTGAAGGTCGTCGGGTTTATCCGACGTTTCTTTCCTGGCCGGCTCCGCCGGCGCTGCGGAAGAGCCATTCGAGGCTACAGGTGGGAAGGGCGTGAACAGCCGCATGGCATTCTGGAACATCTCCATGTTGCGGCGCGTCTGCTCTTCCAGTGCCTTGATCGGCGTGGCGATCTTCATCATGTCCAGCGGCGACTTGCCCAACGCCCCCTTCATCTGCTCGCGGAAGCGTTCCTGTTCCTTTGAGAAGGCGATCATCGACTGCTCGAGGAAGCTCGGCACGATCATCTGCATCTGGTCGCCGTAAAAGGCGATCAACTGGCGCAGGAACGGAATTGGCAGCATGTTCTGCCCATCCTTGTTTTCCAGTTCAAAGATGATCTGGGTCAGCACCGGATGAGTGATGTCGTCGCCGGTCTTGGCGTCCTGGACGGTGAACTCCTCGCCCTTCTTGACCATTTCGGCAAGGTCCTCGAGAGTCACATAAGTGCTGGTGCCGGTGTTGTAGAGGCGGCGATTGGCATATTTCTTGATGATAATCGGTTCGTCTTTCGCGGCCATCAGCATCCTCCCAGGACACCGGCGCACTTGTGTAAGCTGCCGGTAACGATTGCGCCTTTTCAAGGATATGCGCAAAAGCGTCGCAATTCCAAGCGGTTTGTGCAGTGCGGGATCAATTAATGCTGCATGGCGGCCAGTAAATGCTGCGCAGCAATGGGCGGGCTGTTTCCACCACGAGGCGCAACCTGCTTGCAGCGCATGGCCAGCGTGCCCATTTCCGGTTTGACTTGGACCATTGAAAGGGCAAGAAAAGCCCTGACGATACGATACCTCGAAGTCTGGAGAAGAACATGTCCGCTGCCATCGTTGTCGCCAGTGCGGCGCGCACGCCCGTCGGTTCCTTCAACGGCGCCTTTGCCGCCACCCCGGCGCATGAGCTTGGTGCCGTTGTCATCAAGGAACTGCTGTCTCGTGCCGGCGTCGAGCCGGCGGAGGTCGACGAGGTCATCCTCGGCCAGGTGCTGACCGCGGCTCAGGGCCAGAACCCCGCCCGCCAGGCATCTATCAATGCCGGCCTGCCAAAGGAAACCACCGCCTGGGGCCTCAATCAGGTTTGCGGCTCAGGTCTGCGCGCTATTGCTCTCGGTATGCAGCAGATCGCCACCGGCGATGCCAAGGTGATCGTCGCCGGCGGGCAGGAATCGATGTCGCTGGCCCCGCACGCTCAACACCTGCGTGCCGGGGTCAAGATGGGCGACTACAAGATGATCGACACCATGATCAAGGACGGGCTGTGGGATGCCTTCAATGGCTACCACATGGGCAACACGGCCGAAAACGTCGCACGCCAGTTCCAGATTACCCGCGAGGACCAGGACCGGCTCGCATTGGCCTCCCAGAACAAGGCAGAGGCCGCGCAGAAGGCCGGCAAATTCAAGGACGAGATCGTGGCTTTCACCGTCAAGGGCAAGAAGGGCGACACCATTGTCGACCAAGACGAATACATCCGCCACGGCGCCACGATCGACGCCATGACCAAGCTAAGACCGGCCTTCGATAAGGAGGGCACCGTGACCGCCGCCAATGCCTCCGGCATCAATGACGGCGCCGCCGCCGTGCTGCTGATGACCGAAGCGGAAGCCGAAAAGCGCGGCATCACGCCGCTGGCGCGCATCGTGTCCTGGGCGACCGCTGGCGTCGATCCGCAGATCATGGGCACCGGGCCTATTCCCGCCTCGCGCAAGGCGCTGGCCAAGGCCGGCTGGTCGGTCGGCGATCTCGACCTGGTCGAGGCCAACGAAGCCTTCGCCGCGCAGGCCTGCGCCGTCAACAAGGACATGGGCTGGGATCCGTCCATCGTCAATGTCAATGGCGGCGCCATCGCCATCGGCCACCCGATCGGCGCCTCCGGTGCCCGAATCTTCAACACGCTGGTCTACGAGATGCGCCGCAGAAGTGCCAGGAAAGGCCTTGCCACGCTGTGCATCGGCGGCGGCATGGGCGTTGCCATGTGCGTGGAAGCGCTGTGAAGTCATATGCGAAGCGTCGTGAAGACAAGGTGAGCGAGCCGTGAGATAGTCGGTGGCGAACGGGGCTCAATCGCCGTTAGAGCGTTCCCGGTTTCGTCGCCCGCCGTTCATGAAGGAAAAAAGGGAGGACATCATGACAAAGATAGCACTCGTCACCGGTGGGTCGCGCGGTATTGGCGCCGCGATTTCGATCGGCCTGAAAACCGCCGGCTACAAGGTTGCCGCGAACTACGCCGGCAATGACGAAGCGGCGCAGAAATTCAAGGCAGAGACCGGCATCCCGGTCTACAAATGGTCCGTCGCCGACTACGATGCTTGCGCTGCCGGCATCAAGCAGGTCGAGGCCGATCTCGGTCCGGTTTCCGTGCTGGTCAACAATGCCGGCATCACCCGCGACGCCATGTTCCACAAGATGACGCGCGAGCAGTGGAAAGAGGTCGTCGACACCAATCTTTCCGGCGTCTTCAACATGACGCACCCGCTGTGGGGCGGCATGCGCGACCGCAAGTTCGGCCGCGTCATCACCATCTCCTCGATCAATGGCCAGAAGGGCCAGACCGGCCAGGTCAATTATTCGGCCTCGAAGGCCGGCGATATCGGCTTCACCAAAGCGCTCGCCCAGGAAGGGGCGCGGGCCGGCATCACCGTCAATGTCATCTGTCCCGGCTATATCGCCACCGAGATGGTCAGGGCGATGGACGAGAAGGTGCTCAACGAGCGCGTTATCCCGCAGATCCCGGTCGGCCGCCTCGGCGAGCCGGAAGAGATCGCACGCTGCGTCGTTTTCCTCGCTTCCGACGATGCAGGCTTCATCACCGGCTCGACCCTAACCGCCAATGGCGGCCAGTATATCACCTGAGGCGTCGGCCCTCGCTGGCAGCTGATGTACCGGGCCGAGCCCAATCGCCAAGACCGAGGCTGGGAGCCGCACAATCGCCGCTGTCAGGCGACAAGCTTCAGCCCTGGTTCGGCTGCAGGCTTGGTCTGGGCGATCGGCTCGCGCGAAGGTGCCGGCAGGCGGGCAAGCGGCGCCCGGCTGAGGCCTGATAGTTTCAAGGCGATACGACGCTTCAGGAATGGATTGAGGTTCAGCATCGAAAGCACGAGATTGCGGACGAACCGCTTCACCGCACTGCGGGTAAGCGCCATGACGGTCGTCGTGCCCGCCAGTTCAAGCACCTCTTCGGCCGCCGGGCGTCGCAGCGTTTCGTAGAGGTCGAGGTCGGCTTCCGGGCGCACGCCGTTCACCACGTCGCCAAGCAACTGGCCAAGCACGACCGCGTCGATGATGCCGGTGTTCATGCCCTGCCCTCCCGCCGGGCTGTGCACGTGCGCGGCATCACCCATGAGAAACAACCGGTCCTTGCGGTACGAGCGGACCAAGCGGTGATGGACGCGAAAACGCGAGCTCCACGACAGATCGAGCACCCGGGCTCTTTTTTGGGTCGGTCCACGACTGTCGAGCAGCGCCTGGATTGTCGCCGATCTCAGGCTTTTCCGGCGCGTCATCCATTGTTGCGACGACCCGGTACGATCCGTCCGGGAGCGGCGCCACCACCACCAGCCCGGCCGGTGCAAAGAACAGCGACACTTCGGTCGGCCCAACCGGCCAGTCGAGACGAACATCGGCGAGCACGAACGAAGCGTCATAGGCCGCGCCGTCGAACTCGATGCCGGTCGACCTGCGCACCAAGCTGTGCATGCCGTCGGCACCAACGACGTAGCGTGCCGATATCAGTTTCTCGCGGCCGTTCTCGATCACCGTCACGCGTGCGCCGTCAGCGTCCTGAACGACCGCCTTGGCCTCGACCGTGCGATGAATCACGCCGCCCAGGGCTGCGATCCGTTCGGCGAACACCTGCTCGGTCAGGTTCTGAGGCAGCATCATCAGATAGGGATGCCTTGACGGAAGCTTGC
The DNA here is from genome assembly GCF_002284535.1 of Mesorhizobium wenxiniae. Lineage (GTDB taxonomy): Bacteria > Pseudomonadota > Alphaproteobacteria > Rhizobiales > Rhizobiaceae > Mesorhizobium > Mesorhizobium wenxiniae. The sequence goes on from NZ_NPKH01000014.1 coordinate 306,573, forward strand.
TGAAATCGAGCTTGAGCAGCGCCCGATTGCGGTCGCGGATGGCGAAATTCTGCAGCTTCAGGGCAAGTTCGCTCAGCCGCTGCGTGACGCCGAGCGGCTGCAGCGTTTCCAGCGTCTGCGCGTGGATGACGCCAGCCCGCGACGTCTGAAGCTGCTGCGCCAGCCTGTCGATCAAAACATGATCGACACCGGCCTGGTGCAGCACGATGGACAGCGCCATGCCGGTCGGCCCGGCGCCGATTATCAGGACTTCCGTAGTGTCGGGCAACATCTCTCTCTCCATTTGTCAACGATCGTTGACTTTCTAGTCGAACCCATTGCATTTGTCAACGGCCGTTGGCATATGAATTTCATGACCGAGAATCAGCCGAAGAAACCCAGCAAGTCGGACCGCACGCGCGCCCAAATCCTCGAGGCCGCGAGGCTCCTGTTCGCCGAGCACGGCTATGACGGCGCCTCCATCCGCGACGTCGCGGCGCATGCCTCGATCGATCCGGCCATGGTGATCCGCTATTTCCGCAGCAAGGACGAACTGTTTGCCAGGGCGGCGGTCGTCGACCTGCAATTGCCGGCGCTGCGGGTGATCGATCGAAACGCCATCGGTGAAACGCTGGTCAGGCGTTTTCTCGAAATCTGGGAAGGCCCGGCCAGCGGTCCTGGCATGGGAATTCTGCTGCGTTCGGCGACGTCGAACGAATTCGCCGCGGAAAAATTGCGCGACGTATTTGGCAACCAGGTGAGGCCGGTGGTTGCGGCGGTCTCTGACCCCGCCGATGCGGGTCGACGGGCCGGGCTCGTATCGAGCCAGCTGCTGGGTCTGGCGATGTGCCGGTACCTGCTGCGGCTTCCGCCAGTCGTCGCCCTGTCCCACGACGAAATTATCCAGAAAGTCGGCCCTACTTTGCAGCGCTATGCCGTGGGAGAGGACGGGTCTTGAACCCATCCGTTCTGTATTGCTGGCACACTGGTCCTCGTGCAGCGAGTGCGCCGACGATGGACGCGACGCCGACCTTGTGCCGAAGCGGCACGCAAAAGTTAACGGCGGCCGCACAGCCTGTGCAAAACCTGTTCCCCGACTGTGGATACCCGGTGGAAAACCTGTTCACGACACTACATATTGGGGTGAACAGACCGGGAAACTCCCGCCAGCGCTGATTCGTCGCCGTTTCGTTCCGGCTTTGAGCGGAAGGTTAACTACAAAAGGCTGAAAACATCCCCAAATGGTTAAGGCGCGTTAGGAAAGATTAATAATTTCAAAATGTTGGATGACACCCGCCGACCTGCTGTCGATCGTTCATCGGCAAAGGTTAACGGCGAGTCAGCCCTGCATGAAACGGGCCATTTCGGCGATTCAGCATGTGGTGAGACTCGCCGGCGAAAAATCCAGATGTAGCCGTGAACAAACCCTGAATCCGCGCGAGTCAGCGATTCGTAGCCGATTCGTTCCAGACTCGTTCCAACTGTTAAATCGGAACGCCCTACTGTCTAATCGGAACAGATTATCGAAGCTGAGGGGAGCCTTCGAGCTGCCGTCGGAACATTCCGCTTTCGCTTCGCGCCCGAAATCCCTATGTGTCGCTTGTCACACGCGCCAGCACGGGGCGCGCTCCCGACAACGCGAGGCAGAGAGCCTTATTTCCAGGTCGATGAACATCCAGCCGAAACACACTGAACCGCTGATCCTGTCGGGCCGCGACGTGACCGCCGTGCTCGGGCCGACCAACACCGGTAAGACCCATCTCGCCATCGAGCGCATGGTGGCGCATGAAAGCGGCATTATCGGCCTGCCGCTCCGGCTCCTCGCCCGCGAGGTTTATACACGCGTCTGCGAGAAGGTCGGCGCTCACAAGGTGGCGCTCATCACCGGCGAGGAGAAGATCCAGCCCGACGGCGCCAGATATTCGGTCTGTACGGTGGAAGCCATGCCGCGCGAGACCGACGCCGCGTTCGTTGCCATCGACGAGGTTCAGCTGGCCGGCGATCTCGAGCGCGGCCACATCTTCACCGACCGCATCCTGCATCTGCGCGGCCGCCAGGAGACACTGCTGCTGGGTGCGGCCACCATGCACGGCATCCTCCAGCGTCTGCTGAAGGGCGTGTCGGTGGTGACGCGGCCACGGCTGTCGCATCTCGCCTATGCCGGCTCGAAGAAGCTCACCCGCTTGCCGCGACGTACGGCGATCGTCGCCTTTTCCGCCGACGAGGTTTATGCGATCGCCGAACTGATCCGCCGCCAGCAGGGCGGTGCGGCCGTCGTGCTCGGTGCGCTATCGCCCCGCACCCGCAACGCGCAGGTGGCGCTGTTCCAATCGGGTGATGTCGATTATCTGATCGCCACCGATGCGATCGGCATGGGCCTCAATCTCGATCTCGATCATGTCGCCTTCGCCCAGAACCGCAAATTCGACGGCTACCAGTACCGCAATCTGACGGCGGCCGAACTCGGCCAGATCGCCGGCCGCGCCGGCCGGCACATGCGCGACGGAACCTTCGGCGTCACCGGCCAGGTCGATCCACTGGATGAGGAACTGGTCAAGAAGATCGAAGCGCATGATTTCGACCCGGTGAAGGTGCTGCAATGGCGCACCGCGCGTTTCGATTTCGCCAACCTCGACGCGCTGAAGCGCTCGATCGAGACCAACGCCCCGGTTGAAGGCCTGACGCGCGCGCTGCCGGCGGTGGATGCGCAGGCGCTCGAGCACCTGTCCCGCGACGAGGACATTCGGGCGCTTGCCACCGACGCCAGGCGCGTGGCGCTGTTGTGGGAGGCCTGCGCCCTTCCCGACTACAGGAAGATCGCGCCAGCCCAGCATGCCGACCTGATCGCCTCGATCTATATGGACCTGGCCAGGCATGGCCATGTCGACGAGAACTACATGGCCGAGCAGGTGCGCCGTGCCGACACCACCGAGGGCGACATCGACACGCTGTCGCACCGGATCGCCCAGATCCGCACCTGGACTTTCGTTTCCAACCGGCCCGGCTGGCTGGCCGATCAGGCACACTGGCAGGAAAAGACTCGCGAAATCGAAGACAGATTGTCGGATGCGCTGCATGAGCGGTTGACGAAACGCTTCGTAGACCGCAGGACTTCCGTCCTCATGCGGCGCCTTAGAGAAAATACCATGCCTGAAGCCGAAATCAGCCCAACCGGAACCGTCCTCGTCGAAGGCCATCATGTCGGCGAGTTGCAGGGGTTCCGCTTCACCGCCGACCAAAGCGCCGGCGGCGAGGACGCCAAGGCGGTGCGTGCAGCAGCCCAGAAGGCGCTTGCAGCCGAATTCGAGGCGCGGGCCGAACGCTTCGGCGCCTCGGCCAACGGCGACATCGCGCTCGGCTCCGACGGCACGTTGCGCTGGATCGGCGCGCCGATTGGCACGCTGGTAGCAGGCGACGAGCCGCTGAAGCCGCGCCTTGTGCTGCTGGCCGACGAGCAGCTCACCGGACCCGCCCGCGATAAGGTCGCGGCCCGCGCCGAGCGCTTCGTCAATTTCCAGATCGAGTCCCTGCTGAAGCCGCTGGTCGACCTCAAGAACGCCGAGCAGATCACCGGCATCGGCCGTGGCATCGCCTTCCAGCTCGTCGAGCATTTCGGCCTCATCAACCGCCGTGACATCGCCGAGGAGATGAAGTCGCTCGACCAGGAAGGCCGCGCCGCCCTTCGCCGACTCGGCGTGCGCTTCGGCGCCTACCACGTCTTCGTGCCCGCGCTGATCAAGCCCGCCCCGGCTGGACTGGTGACGCTGTTGTGGGCGCTGAGGAGCGACGGCAAGGACAAGCCCGGCTTTGGCGACGTGGTACACGCGCTGGCCTCCGGTCGCACCTCGGTGGTCATCGATCCCACGTTCGACAAGACCTTCTACAAGCTGGCCGGCTACCGCAATCTCGGCCGTCGCGCGGTGCGCGTCGACATCCTTGAACGGCTGGCCGACCTGATCCGGCCCGCAACCAATTGGAAGCCGGGCCTCGGCCAGCGCCCCGACGGCGCCTATGATGGTCAGTCCTTCATGGTGACGCCGCCGATGATGTCGATCCTCGGCGCCACGGCCGACGACATGGAAGAGATTTTGAAAGGCCTCGGCTACCGGGCAGAGGCGAAGCCGGCGGTCGAGGTGAGGGCGCGGCTCGAGGCACAGGACAATGCCGCGCGCGAAGCCGCCGCGGCCAAGCAGGCGGCGGAAGAACAAGCCGAGCAGGCCAAGGCAGCCGAAGCCGCGATTGCGGACGCAGCCGCCGAGGCGCCGGCCGGGAGTTCTGAGCCGGATGCAGTGTCAAAAGCCACGGCCGAAGCCCCTGCGGAACCCTCCACCGAAGGTGAAGCGGAGCCTGTCGCGAAAGCTCAGCGGGAAACTCCGGCTGAGGTCACGGATGAGGAGCTGCCTGCAGCCGAAGCCGCAGCCGAAGCGCCTCCGGTATCAGCGGCTCAACCAGAGGCAGAACTCGAAACCGCCGAGGTTGAAGTCGCATCGGCGGAGCCGGCCTCCGAAGCCTCGCCTGCAACGGAAGCAGTGTCGGCCGAACCTGCCGCGACGGCGGAAGCCGCCACCGGCGAGGCTGCTCCCCAGGCCGAGAAAGAAGCCGAGGAACCAAAGCCCATTCTGTTGTGGCGGCAGGGCCGCTTCGACCAGCGCCCGCGCCACCGCCACCATGACAACCGGCCCCGTGAAAGGGACAATCGCCCGCGCAACGGGCAAGCCGCGCGCGATGGCCGTGGCGACGCACCGGCAGATGCCACCGGCGGACAACCGGTCGGCGCTCCAGGCAGCCGGCCCGCCCATGAAGGACGCCGCGACGGCGCCGGCAAACCGCGCTTCGACCGCAGCAAGTTCAAGCCCAAGCCCCAGGGCGAGACGGGAGAGCGGCGCGACGGCAAGCCGCAGGGCGAGCGTTCCGATCGTCGCGAAAGCCGACCCGACTGGAAGGGCGGCAGGCCGGAGGGCAAGGGTGGCGCGCCCGGTGGAAAGCCCGCGTTCCAGCCGAAACCGCGCGAGGAGCGTCCCGTGCGCTTCGACCCGGATTCCCCCTTCGCCAAGCTCGCCGCGTTGCGCGACCAGCTGAAGAAGTAGGTTCGCTCGCTCCGATGGTCGCTGATGCCCGCCAGCGCATCGACAAATGGCTGTTCTTTTCGCGTGCGGTGAAATCGCGCTCGCTTGCAGCGAAGCTGGTGGTGGCCGGACGCGTCCGCATCAATCGCGACAAAGCAGCGCAGGCCTCCGATCTGGTCCGCGCCGGCGACGTCCTGACCATCACTCTCGAGCGGCGCATCTTCGTCTGGAAGGTGCTCGGCACGGGAAGCCGGCGCGGCCCCGCAGAGGAAGCGCGCTTGCTCTATGAGGATATGTCGCCACCGCCGGTGCCAAAAGGCGAGGCCGTTCCCGATGCGATTCCCGCACTGCGCGATGCCGGCAGTGGCCGCCCCACCAAGAAGGAACGCCGGGAGACCGACCGGCTGCTCGGCGATGACTGACGCATAACTGGCTTTCGTCGCATGGCCCGTCTGGAATTCCATTCCGGAAACGCCGGCATCGCGCAATGGCTGCTCTTGCAAGCGGCGGGCAAAGACGTTACCTCACCAAAAAAGCCTACCGCATTGGGGAACACGATGCGTGAATTCAAAGCGTTAGAGCGTGCATTTGTGCGTCCGATAGGACGCACCTCGCTCTGATAAAACGTGACGTCCCGGAGCCGACTGATGACCTATGTCGTGACCGATAACTGCATAAAATGCAAATACATGGACTGCATCGAGGTCTGTCCGGTCGACTGTTTCTATGAGGGCGAGAACATGCTCGTCATCCATCCCGACGAGTGCATCGACTGTGGCGTCTGCGAACCGGAATGCCCGGCCGACGCGATCAAGCCTGACACCGAGCCGGGGCTCGACAAATGGCTGCAGATCAACACCGAATATGCCGATAAATGGCCCAACATAACCGCCAAGAAGGAGCCTCCGGCCGACGCCAAATCCTTCGATGGCGAGGCCGGCAAGTTCGAGAAGTATTTCTCCCCCGAGCCCGGCGAGGGCGACTAGCGCCTGACTCCGAAAGTCGGAATCGATTTTCGAAAAGTATCATGCGCAAGATCAAAACTGTCACAGCGTCCCGTGCACGTCCAAAACGGGCGCGTGGCGCTGTAACGGCGACGCCGATTTGATCGGCATGACCCGGCGTAATAGGCACCGCACATTAACTGCGCTGATAGGCGGAGATCGCGCTTGACCTTCGCGCGTGCAGCAAAGCCTTGATTCTTCCGACTTTTTGTGCTATATCAGCCAAACATGCCGGTGACACAACGTCGATTTATGGCGCAAACGCCCCAAATCACTGAAAGGTGAATTTCTCAATCCGGACCAGAGTGATCTGGGGCAGGCAGTCGCAATTATGCGGCTTGCCGACCTCGGCTATTCCGGTGGTTTCGCAGTTGTGCGGCTAACGATCGGTTACCCGATCGCGCGAGTTCGGCCGGCAGAATGCCGGTACCACACCAAGGAGTTCATGGCGTAATGGCAACAATCACCCCGCAGAAGAAGTCCAGCGCAGCGCGTCACGGTTTTAAGACCGGCGAGTACATCGTCTATCCGGCGCATGGCGTCGGCCAGATCGTCTCGATCGACGAGCAGGAAGTTGCGGGCCACAAGCTGGAACTGTTCGTCATCGACTTCCAGAAGGACAAGATGCGTCTGAAGGTTCCGGTTGCCAAGGCGACCTCCATCGGCATGCGCAAGCTGTCGGAAGAGGATTATGTCGATCGCGCGCTGAAGGTCGTGCAGGGCCGCGCCCGCGTCAAGCGCACCATGTGGTCGCGCCGGGCTCAGGAATATGATGCGAAGATCAATTCCGGCGATCTGATCTCGATCTCGGAAGTGGTGCGCGACCTCTACCGCGCCGACAACCAGCCGGAGCAGTCCTATTCCGAGCGCCAGCTTTATGAGGCGGCACTCGACCGCATGGCGCGCGAGATCGCGGCCGTCAACCGCATGTCGGAAACCGAAGCGGTGCGCCTCATCGAGGTGAACCTCAACAAGGGTCCGAAGCGCGGCGCCAAGGCCGACAACGAAGAAGCCGAGCAGGAAGAAGCTGCCTGAGCGCTTCTCGCCTTCGAATTGGAAAAACCCGGCCTCGCGCCGGGTTTTTCTTTGTATGCATGTCGTTAACCCAAAACCGCTACGAACTTTTAGGCGACATGCATTAACCTTCGCCGCCTCCTTCCTTCTCTGCCTCCTGCTTCAGCGTCGCGATGAACCGCCTGGTTCGCTGGCGCTCCGGATTGCTGAACAGGACAGCGGCGGGGCCTTTCTCGACGACGCTGCCGGCGTCGAGGAACACCACCTCCTGCGCGATCTTCGATGCGAGGCGCAGGTCGTGCGTCGCGATCACCATGGTGGTCCCCTCGCGGGCAAGTTGGCTGAGCACGTCGACCACCTCCTGCGCCAGTTCCGGATCGAGCGCCGAGGTCGGCTCGTCGCACAACAGCACTTTCGGCGATGGCGCCAGCGCCCGGGCGATCGCAACGCGTTGCTGCTGGCCGCCCGACAGCGTCGCCGGCCAGGCATCGGTCTTATGCGCCATCCCGACCTTTTCGAGCAGAGCGAGCCCCCGCTCGCGCGCCCTCGCGGTCGGCCATTTCAGCACCGTCACCAGCCCCTCCATGACATTCTCGATCGCGGTTCGGTGTGGGAACAGCTGGAAATTCTGGAACACCATGCCCGTCTGCAGCCGCAGGCGCCGGATGGCCGTTGCGGAAACCTTGCCGCCAGGGTGGAATTCGAGCGCGTCGTCGCCGATGCGCACCGTGCCCGAAGTCGGGATCTCAAGCAGGTTGATGCAGCGCAGAAGCGTGCTTTTCCCGCCGCCCGAGGGACCGACAAGGGCTGTGACGCTGCCTTCCTCGATGGTGACGGTCACGCCCTTCAGCACGAGGTTGTCGCCGAAGCGCTTCTCGATGTCGGTGAGGCCGATCATGAACGCGCCTCCAGGAAGCCGCCATAGCGGTTAAGCCGCTTTTCCAAGCGCGTCTGCAATGCCGACAGCACCGAGCTCAGCGCCAGATACAGGGCCGCCGCCTCGATATAGAGGATCAGCGGCTCATAGGTGGTGGCGACGATCCGCTGCGCCGCCTGGAACATTTCCGGCACGGTGATGGCGGCGGCCAGCGATGTATCCTTGACCAGCGAGATGAAGGTGTTGGACAGCGGCGGCACCGCGACGCGGCCGGCCTGCGGCAGTATGGTGCGCCGCATCGCCTGGCTCCAGGTCATTCCGATCGAGTAGGCCGCCTCCCACTGCCCCTTGGGCACTGAGCCTATGACGGCGCGGATGATTTCCGACGTATAGGCGCCGATGTTGAGCGTGAAGCCGATCAACGCGGCTGAAAAAGCGTCGAGCAGGATGCCGACCGAGGGCAGGCCGTAGAAGATCAGGAAGAGCTGCACCAGAAGTGGCGTGCCACGGAAGATCCAGATGTAGAAGCGGACCACGGCGACCAGCGGCTTCGGGCCGAACAGCCGGACAAGCGCCGCAACCAGCCCTACGAAGAGACCGAATGCGAACGACAGGAGCGTTAGCGGCACGGTGAAGATCAGCGCGGCCCATAGCAGCGTCGGCAATGAGTCCAGCATCAATTGCAGCCAGTGGGGCACGAAAACCCTCCTTGCGAGATTGCCGCCCAAAAACCGGCCCGGCAGCATCGAGGCGCGACCATACGATCGTCATATCACGCGAAAAGCGGCGGCCGTCAAAGACGGCTCGCCGCGATGCTTGCCATGCGGGCCGGCAACCGGCCCGCTCCGTGCGATGCGCTTACTTCGAAACGTCCTGGCCGAAATAGGTGTCGGCGATCTTCTGGTAGGTGCCGTCGGCCTTGATGTCGGCCAGTGCCTGATTGATGGCGGCGACCAGTTCCGGATCGCCCTTGCGCACGATGACGCCGGAATAGTCGGCGTTTTCTTCCTGCGCGGCGATCTTCACATTGGCGTCGGGCTTTTGCTTCTTGAAATCGAGGAAGGACAGGCTGTCGTTGATGGTGGCGTCGGCGCGGCCGGTAAGAAGCAGCTGGATCGATTGGTCGAAACCATCGGTGCCGACGAGCTCGGCGCCGTTCGTTTCGGCGAGTTTGCCGAAATTCGAAGTCAGCGACTGCGCCGCCTTCTTGCCCTTGAGGTCGGCAAAGCTCTTGATATCGGTATTGTCGCCGCGCACGATCAGCACCGCCTTGGAAGCGATGTAGGGATCGGAGAAATCATACTTGGCCTTGCGCGCCTCGGTGATGCCGACCTGATTGATGACGGCGTCATAACGCTTGGCGTCGAGGCCGGCGATCAGCCCGTCCCATTTGCCTTCGAGGAATTCGGCCTTGACGCCGAGGCGCTCGGCAATCGCCTGGGCTATCTCGACGTCGAAGCCGACCAATGCACCCGAGGCATCATGATAGGTGAAGGGGGCATAGGTGCCTTCGGTGCCGACCTTAAGGACGCCGACCTGCTTGATCTGATCGAGATTTGCGCCGGCATGGCCTGATGTGACGGCCAAAACCTGCAGTGTTCCGGCGACGATAAGCGATTTAAGCCATTTCATTTTTCTGTGATCCCGTGCTTGGCCGGCGTCCGGCGTATTTGTTGAGCGCCGGAAACTGACAGATGCAGGCTGGCGAAATAAGGAACCGGATTTCAAAAATAAGACGCTTTTGAAATCCAATTCTCAAAACCACATCGAGTCACGCCAACCGACCGCGTAGCGACCGCCGCAACGAGCTTTCGCCAGTGCAATCCACGCGACATCAGCGGCGGAACCATTCGCCCGCGTGGCACGTTCTTGGCTGTTGTAGGGCGCGGCGTCGCCAATTCAACCACGATGCCAGCTCAGGGTCGAGCGATCGCACCGCAACGCCCGGAACAGGGAGCGTGGCATGATGGAAGATATGGCGGGGCGAACCATGGTCCGCGCGGCGATGAAAGCCCCCTATCTCGAGCGCGACGAGGAGCATCTTCTCGCGCTGCGTTGGAAGCAAGACAACGACCAGCAGGCGCTGCACCAAATCGCCATGGCGCATATGCGGCTGGTCATTTCCATGGCCTCGAAATTCCGCCACTACGGTCTGCCGCTCGGCGATCTGGTCCAGGAAGGCCATGTCGGCCTGCTGGAGGCAGCGGCCCGTTTCGAACCGGAGCGCGAGGTGCGGTTTTCGACCTATGCGACGTGGTGGATCCGCGCCTCGATGCAGGACTATATCCTGCGCAACTGGTCGATCGTGCGTGGCGGCACCAGTTCGGCGCAAAAGGCGCTGTTCTTCAATTTGCGGCGCCTGCGCGCCCGCTTGGCGAACGGCGCCGAGCCGATCTCGAATACCTCGCTCTACCGCGAGGTGTCGGTGGCGCTCGGCGTCTCGGAGGCCGACGTGGCGATGATGGACTCCCGCCTTTCGGCACCGGATAGCTCGCTCAACCAGCCGCTCGCCGACGATGCGGGCGCCACCGAGCGAATGGATTTCCTGGTTTCTGACGATCCTTTGCCGGACGAGGTCGTAGGCGACACGATTGATGTCGAACGCCGCTCTGTCTGGCTGAAAACGGCGCTCGGCGCGCTCAATGCCCGCGAGCTCAGGATCATTGAGGAGCGCCGGCTGAGCGACGAGGGCGCGACGCTCGAAGCCCTCGGCGAGGCGCTCGGCATCTCCAAGGAGCGCGTCCGCCAGATCGAGGCACGCGCCATGGAAAAGCTCAAGATAGCGCTGGTGAAGCAAAACCCCGAGTTTCTGGCGACAGCCGCCTGAATCTTATTTGTCGGTGATGATCTTGACCTTGTCGCCGGCGGACACTGCTGCACCGGGCGACATCGCGTTGAGCACCCTGAACAGGTCCAGCTTGCGATCGACGCCGACCATCTGCGCGGCGAGCGACCCCATGGTCTGTCCCGGCCGCACCGTGACAACGCGGATATGCAGCGGCTTCAGCGCCGCTTTCTCGGTTGCGCTCAAGATACGGAAGGAGCCGCTGACCGAGCGCGCCACGGCATCCAGCGAGGTGCTTGCGGAAGGTGCCGCGGTCAACAGCCGGTAGACCTGACCGCCGGCGCGGATCACCGCGATGTCGAACTGCCAGCCCTCGGCGCTGGCATGCGCTGTCGCCGCCTCGTTGCCATTGATCGTTTCCTGGCGCACGCTGCTTTCGTCGAGACCGGCCACCCAGCCGCTGCGGATGTAGTCGGTCAGCGAGCGGCTCTTGTCGATCGAAACGCCGTCGAAGCGGATCGCTATGTCGCCTGGCCCGGTTGCCGTCACCGCCGCGGCCGAGTTGTCGATGATGAAGCCGTCGGGCACCGAGAACGACACGCCGAGCCCCGGATGCAGGAAGGTTTCGCCACGCACATAGCCCTCCTCTGGTGTGTCGCCGTAGAGCAGGCCGTCTATGCCGGCGAGGAAGGCGTCGCGGTCGCGCGTGCCGACGCCGGGCGCACCGAACTGTCGGGCATGACGCTGCGCCAGATCGATGCGTTGCGGCGTGTTGGGATGCGTCGCCAGGAAGTCGAGGCTGGCGTCGGTGGCGCCGCTGATAGAGCGGAAATCGGTGTAGGCCGACATGGACTGCAGGAAGCGGCCGGCGGCAAAGGGATCGAAGCCCGCCTCGCCGATCGACTTGATGCCGATGCCGTCGGCCTCAAGCTCCTGATTGCGCGAGAACTGGGCAAGCCGCAGCTTGCCGCGGATCAGTGCCGCCTTGGCGGTCGGGCTGTCGCCGAGCACATCCGAGACGACCTTGGTTGCAAACCCCTCCTCAGCCTCGAGCTGCTGGCGCTGCAAGCCGTGGTTTGCAGTGACGTGGCCCATCTCATGCGCGATGACCGCGGCGAGCTCGGCCGAATCGTTGGCCAGCGCCAACAGGCCGCGCGTGATGTAGAGATAGCCGCCCGGCAGCGCGAAAGCATTGACGTTGGGCGAATTGAGGATGGTGATGCGGTAGGTCTGGGTCGGGTTGGCGGACACCACGGTCAGACTGCCGACGACCTTGGCGACCATGCGCTCGAGTTTAGGATCGGAATACTCGCCGCCATAGGTGGCGAGGATGCGCGGGTGCTGCGCCTTCGCCATTTCAGCGAGCTTGCTGTTGGCGGCGACATTGTCGACCGTGATCGGTTTGTTGGAAGGCTGGAACCCGGATTCCTGAACGTCCGGAGGCGTGAACATCTGGCAGCTTGCCAGCGCCATGGCAAAGCCGGCCAGCGCGAGGAAGCGCGCCAGCGGTTTCCTTCTCACTCTGTCGGTGCCGGTCGGCAGAACAGCTTCCTTTCGGGTCTCAGCACATGGCCCCGAAAATCGGGCATCGATTTTCAGAAAGGATCATACGCACAATCAACTGCCACAGCGTCCTTCGCGCCCACGAGCACGCATGACACCGAAGTGGCAAATCACAACCTATGCCGGACCAGTATCGGAGGACCTAGCCACACTACTTTGACCATGGCAAGCAAGCACCACATCGCCTGAACCCGGTTTGGCCGTAAATTATGTCCGCTTCCGGGCAACATCTCGTGATCCCGCGCCAAACGGACCTGCACCGATATAGTGCCGGAAGGCTTCCGGTCCAGCCTTGGTAAAAAAATCGGCGACAGTCCCGGTTGCGGCAACCGTGGCATTGTCCAGGAACACCATGTCCTGGCCGATACGGTGGGCGTCCTCCGGCTGATGCGTGACGAACAGCACCGTCATGCGCCGCTCTGCATGAACGTCGGCTACCAGATCGAGCATGTCGTCGCGCAAGGCCGGTCCGAGCGAGGCGAACGGTTCGTCGAGCAAGAGCACCGGCCGGTCGCGCACCAGGACGCGGGCGAGCGCGACGCGTTGCCGCTCGCCACCGGAGAGTTCGCGCGGCAGGCGCTGTTGCTTGCCGGCAAGGCCGACGCGCTTGAGCGCTGCGGCGACCGCAGCGTGGTCGGCCTCGGTCAGCCTGAGCGACGGTGAGCGGCCAAGGCCGACATTTCGTTCGACCGAAAGATGGGCAAAGAGATTGTTTTCCTGGAACACCATCGACACCGGCCGCGCCGACGGCGGTTTGGCGCCGAAATCGGCGCCGCCGATCAGCACGCGGCCCGATCGCGGCGTCTCGAAGCCGGCCACCAGATTGAGCAGTGTCGATTTTCCCGAACCGCTCGACCCCATGATGGCGGTGATCTTCGAGGCGGCGAACTCGACATCGAATAAAAACGGCGCTTCGCCATAGCTGAACGAGACCTTTTCCAGCCGCACAGCCGTACCGCTTTCGCTGTTGAGCGTCATGATTTTTCTCCCCGTCCCAGCCACTCCGCGGCCAGGACAAGCGCGAGACAGACCAGGCCGAGCAGCAATGCCAGGCCTGCCGCGTCCATAGTGCGGTAGCTGCCCATGCGCGACAGCAAGAGATAAGGCAGCGTCTGCAGGGAGTCGCTGCCGAACAGGGCAATGACGCCGAGATCGCCGAGCGACAAAGCCATCGCGAACGCGAAACCGGTGGCGAGCGGCCGCCGCAGCGACGGCCAGTCGACCAGCCGGAACCGGTCCCAGCCCGAAATGCCAAGCAGTAAACAGAGCCGTTCGTGGCGTTCGCTCGCCGCATCATAGCCGGGGCGAATGGCGCGGATGGCAAACGGCATCGCCATCACCGCGTTGACGGCGACGACCATGACAGGGGCGATGGCAAAGACATCGCTAAAAGTACGCAGGAGAAGGAACCAGCCGGCGCCGATTACGATGGGCGGCACGACGAGGACGAGGCCGGCGCCGGTATCGGTGGCGTATTCGAGCAGCGTCTTGGCGTCGACGCGACGCCTCAAGGCCAGCGCCCGTCGTGCCATGACGAGCGACAGCGACAGCGCCACTGAAAGCAGCGCCGCCAGCAAGGCGAGCACGGCGCTGGTCAGCGTTGCCTGCCGCACCGCGCGCTCGGCCGCCAGCCGGCCGAGATCGGCGCCAAGGCCTGACGTCACCGTGGCCGCCATCGGCCCGGCGACGAACAGCAATGCCAGAACGATCAATGCTGCGTTCAGCGCGGTCTCGGCCGTACCAGCCGAAAGATACCGGCGCGGTGCCACCGGCAGGTTGGCGTCGCCGACGGTGTTGGAGCCAAGCCGCATCAATGCAAGCACCACGATGAAGGTCAGCGCGATCTGCAGCAGTGTCAGCGTCACCGCGCGGGCAGGATCGAAATCGAAACGCAGCGCCTGATAGATGGCGACCTCCAGTGTCGTCGCGCGCGGCCCGCCGCCCAGCGTGAGCACGATGGTAAAGGATGTGATGCAGAGCATGAAGACAAGCCCGGCGACGCCTGGCAGTGCCGCACGCAGCGTCGGCCATTCGATCAACCGGAATGCGGGCCTGGCACCCATGCCGAGCTGGCTCGCCAGCCGCCACTGGTCGGCCGGCACCGTCGCCAGCGCCTCGAGGAACAGCCGCGTCGCCAGCGGCAGATTGAAGAAGACATGGGCTACGAGGATGCCGGACAGGCCGTATATGCCCGGCCAGCCCTGACCGCCAATCGCGGTGAGCACGCCGGCGAAATAGCCGGCACGGCCATAGAGAGCCAGAATGCCGAGTGCGGCGACGATGGCCGGCAGCGCAAGCGGCACGGCGAAGAGCTGCAGGATCAAGGCACGACCAAAGAAGCGCGGATGCCGCGAAAGCGCCCGCGCAACGAACAGCGCCGGCACCACGGAAAGCAGTGTCGACAGCAAAGCCTGCCACAGCGTGAAACGGGCGACACGGAAGAGGTAGGAATCGAAAGTCGACGCGGCGCCGGTCGGGTTGCGTGTAGCTTCAAGGATGAGCCCGGCGAACGCTCCGCCGATCAGCAGCGCAACAGCGGCAAGCGCGATGGTGCCGGCGGTGACGCGGGGATCGGCAGGATATCCGGTATGCATGCCGCCCTGCCTGGTTCAACGATCGTCGAAGCAGAAAATATGGCTGAGGCCGAGTTCCCGCCCACGCTCCTCTGTCCTGCCGGACATCTCCCCCCCAAGGGGGGAGATTGGCAGCTTTACCCTCGCCTCAATCTTTCGACTGTCGCGATTGGCGAAAGCGGAAGTGACAGCCGATCTCCCCACTTGAGGGGGAGATGTCCGGCAGGACAGAGGGGGGCGCCGTAGAGTGATCATCTTTCAATCACAAGCTACTTGCTCATCACCGACAGCCATTCGTCGACCCAGGCCTTGCGGTTGGCGGCGACCTCTTCGGGGCTGAACAGCAAAGTCTTGGTCGGCTTGACGAGCTTGTCGAAGGCCGGATTGAGCGGCTTGTCAGTTTTGCCGGCAGGAAACATCCAGTTGGTCTCGGGGATGACATCCTGGAATTTCGGCCCGGTCATGAAAGTCAAGAACTGTTTCGCCAACGGGTTCTTCGCACCCGTGGTGGTTATGCCGGCAACCTCGATCTGCAGATACTCGCCCTCCTCGAAGGACGCCGCCTGATAGCGTTCAGTGTTTTCGGCGACCATGTGATAGGCCGGCGACGTGGTATAGGACAGCACCATCGGCGCCTCACCCTTGGTGAAAAGGCCATAGGCCTCGCTCCAGCCCGGCGTCACGGTGAGCACCTTTGCCTTAAGCTTGGCCCAGGCTTCCGGCGCCTTGTCGCCATAAACCGACCTCACCCACAACAGCAGGCCGAGACCGGGCGTCGAGGTGCGCGGATCCTGGATGACGATCTTCTCATCGGCATTGCCGTCGACCAATTCCTTCAGGCTCTTCGGCGGGGTCTTTAGCTTTTCGGTGTCGTAGACGACGGCGAAATAGCCATAGTCGAACGGCACGAAAATATTGTCGCTCCAGCCACCCGGCACATTGACGTCGATGACGACGCCATGCGGCGAAAACAGGCCGGTGGCCTTGGCTTCGGCCGTCAGATTGGTGTCGAGGCCGAGCACGATGTCGGCCTTGGTTGCGGCGCCTTCCAGCTTGACACGGTTGAGCAGGGCGACGCCGTCGGCGACCGCGACGAATTCGAGAGTACAGCCGCATTCGGCCTCGAAGGCCTTCTTCACCGCGGGGCCTGGACCCCAGTCGGCGGTGAAGCTCTCATAGGTATAGACGGTGAGTTTTTCCTGCGCGGATGCCGGCCCGATGCCGGCGAGAAGGGCCGCCGCAAGCAGCATTGCCGAAACAAGAGTGTATAAAAACGTGCGCATCGGCGCCTCCTTCGTTCACGTTGAAAGGAATTGAGGCGTCGGGCTGTCCGAAACGTCTAATCCCTCCGCCGGTACAAACCGGATCAGGTTCAGCGGGTTGGCATGGTTGCCTCTCAGCTGGTCCGCGAAGATCGCGTCCAGCACCCCGTTAGAGCGTTTCGACACATAGGCCCGGCCCAGGTGTGGCGCAAGCGGAAGTTTGCCGGGCATCCGGAACGCGGCCTTCCGTTTCGCAAGCAGGGCTGGTAAGGGCCACGCATATGAGCAAATTCACCATCCTGCTTGGCGGCGATCTGATCCGCACGCCGCTGCTCGACCGCCAGGTCGCTGGCACGCGTGTCATCGCCGCCGACGCCGGCATGAGCCATGCCCGGACGCTGAGCCTGACGCCGGAACTCTGGGTCGGCGACTTCGATTCGGTGCCGGCGGATCTGCCGGACGAGCTGACCGCCGTGCCCCGCCAGGTGTTTCCGGCAGAAAAGGACAAGACCGACGGCGAACTGGCTATCGCCGCCGCGCTCGAACGCGGCGCGACCAGCCTCGTGCTTGCCGGCGCGTTCGGTGGCAAGCGGACCGACCACGCCTTCTTGCACCTGGCGCTCAGCGTCCGACTGGCCGAGGCAGGGACGGAGGTGCTTTTGACCAGCGGCGCACAGGAAGGCATCCCCTTGCTTCGCGGAAAGGCCGGCTTCGACTACGCCGATGGCACGCTGTTTTCGATTCTCGGCTTTTCCGACCTTTCCGGCCTGACCGTGACCGGCGCCAAATGGCCGCTGAACCATATCGAGATGGCGTTCGGCTCGTCGCTGACCATTTCCAATGAGGTCAAGGGCCGGCTCGAAATCGCGCTGGGTAGCGGCCGCGCGCTGTTGCTCGCCCACCCATTCCCGCTTACCGAAAGCTGACATGGCGCCGCCACTTCTCAATCTCGACGGGATAAAACTGACCTTCGGTGGCACGCCGCTGCTCGACGGAGCGGAACTGACGGCGTCGGCGGGCGACAAGATCGCTTTGGTCGGCCGCAACGGCTCGGGCAAGTCGACGTTGCTCAAGATCGCTGCGGGATTGATCGAGCCGCAGGACGGCGAGGTGTTCCGCCAGCCTTCGGCGACAGTGCGCTACCTGCCGCAAATGCCCGACATGGATGGTTTCGCCAGCGTCCGCGCCTACGTCGAGGCGGGGCTCGGACCCGCCGACGATCCCTACCGCGCCACCTATCTGATGGAGCATCTCGGCCTGTCCGGCGACGAGCGGCCGAACGATCTCTCCGGCGGCGAGGCGCGCCGTGCCGCCCTTGCCCGCGTCATGGCGCCGGAGCCCGACATTCTCCTCCTTGATGAGCCGACCAACCATCTCGACCTGTCGGTCATCGAGTGGCTGGAGGAGGAGCTTGGCCGCACCTCTTCGGCGCTGATCGTCATCTCGCACGACCGCCGTTTCCTCGAGCGCGTGTCACGCGCCACTGTCTGGCTCGATCGCGGCCAGACCCGCAGGCTCGACAAGGGCTTTGGCCATTTCGAGGAATGGCGCGACAACGTGCTGGAAGAAGAAGAGCGCGAGCAGCACAAGCTTGGCCGCCAGATCGTACGCGAGGAGCACTGGTTGCGCTACGGCGTGACGGCAAGGCGCAAGCGCAACATGCGCCGGCTCGGCGAACTGCAGACCATGCGCCAGCGTTTTCGTGGCCATCGCGGCGCCGAGGGTGCGGCGACCATGGTGGCCAGCGACGCCGCCGAATCCGGCAAGCTGGTGATCGAGGCCAAGAACATCGAGAAGAGCTTTGGCGATCTTACCGTGGTCAAGGGCTTCTCGACCCGCATCCAGCGCGGCGATCGTGTCGGCCTGGTCGGCCCGAACGGCGCCGGCAAGACGACGCTGTTGAAGATGCTGACCGGCGAATTGAAGCCGGACTCAGGCTCGGTGCGGCTCGGCACCAATCTGGAGGTCGCCACGCTCGACCAGAAGCGCGAGGCGGTCGACCCGGCCGAAACGCTGGCGCAATACCTCACCGACGGGCTCGGCGAGAACCTTGTCATCAATGGCGAGCAGCGCCACGTCGTCTCCTATATGAAGGATTTCCTGTTCAAGCCGGAACAGGCGCGCACGCCGGTGCGCGAGCTTTCGGGCGGCGAGCGGGCGCGGCTGCTGCTCGCCCGCGTGCTGGCGCGGCCGGCAAACCTGCTGGTGCTCGACGAGCCGACCAACGATCTCGACATGGAGACACTGGAACTGCTTCAGGAACTGGTCGCCGGTTTTGCCGGTACCGTCATCCTGGTCAGCCACGACCGCGATTTCCTCGATCGCACGGTGACCAGCCTAATCGCGCCGGACGGCGGCGGCCGCTGGATCGAATATGCCGGCGGCTATTCCGACATGCTAGCGCAGCGCGGCGGCACCAGGCTAGACAACCGCAAGGCACGGCCGCCAAAGGCGGAGACCAGCGAAGTGGCGGCGGCAGGCAGGACCGAAGCAGCTGCGCCGAAGGGTCCAGCAAAGAAACTGTCGTTCAAGCAGAAATTCGCGCTGGAATCACTGCCGAAGAAGATCGAGGCGGTGAATGCCTCGATCTCACGGCTGGAGAACAACATCGCCGACCCGGCCTATTACGAGCGCGACCCGGCCTCATTCCAGAAGACCATCGCCGCCCTCGATAAGGAGCGCGCCACGCTGGCAGCGCTCGAGGAGGAATGGCTGGAGCTGGAGATGCTGCGCGAGGAGATGGAGGGGTAGGGATTTCATGCGTGCTTTTATGCGCCTACCTTATGCGCATGAATGGGAGCTGCTCCATTGATCGAAGACGCCAAGGCGCTCGGTATTAACATATCTCGCGCCGCCGAGGAGGGTATCGCCAAGGCGATTTCAGCCGAAAAAACGCGCCGGTGGCAGGAGGAAAACAGGGAGACGATCGAGAGCTCTAACGGCTATGTCAGGCGCAACGGACTGCCACTGGCCAAGTACCGGCCGTTTTGATCGCGCGTTACGATTTCTACCGGAGAGCTGAAGGCGACGGCTATCTGCTCGACGTTCAGGCTGATCTTCTTAAAAGTCTAAACACAAGGGTTGTCATCCCGTTGATGCCGCCCAACACGGCCCCGGTGCCGGGCCGCCGGCTAAACCCCACCTTCACGATCAACGGCAGTGACCATGTCATGGTCACTCAATTCATATTAGCCTTGATGGGCTTCTGAATTGCCTGCTGCCGAAGGAAATCTTTCCAGTCGTCACGACGACATCGTGGCCGCACTCGACATGCTGTTCCAAGGCTTCTGAGCCAAAGGGAGCGTTGAGGCTGGTGAGCCGGCCTCAGCCCGCCGTCTTTGTTTGCCAGGCCTTCAGCGCCTCGTCGAACACCTTCTCGCCGGGGATGCCCTTTTCCATGGTGAGCAGCGCCCGCCGTCCGGTCTTGTAGACGACCGGCACGTCGATCCAGTTCTGCCCCCGGAGCAGGGTCAGATTGGCGTCTTCGTCCGCCTTGGTGTCGTTGAGAGCGACCAGGAAGAAGCCGTCGGCGATCTTGGCCGGGATGCCGATCAGCGGGCTGCCGGCATCCTGTTCAGACCCCTTCATGGCGACGCGCAGGATATTGTCGACGCCGCCGCCGTCGAAACCATCGGGCGTCAGGAAAATCATCTCGATGATATGGCTGGCCGGCAGTGTCTGGTCGGTGTTGCGGCGGATGGTCATGCGCAGCTGCACGTCCTTGCCCGGAATGCTCGCTTCGGCGCGGATTGCCGGCTCGGGCGGCAAATTGCCGCCGGGCGATTCCTGCACCAGCGACCAGACGATGCTGCCGGGCTCGGCCGAGCCTTGGGCGGTGCTGGTACGCTCCTCGTAGAAGATTGCCTTTTGGCCGACCGCCAGCGCGGTTTCCGCAGGCGCGGCTGTCGGCGCGGCCGGCGCAGCACCCGGGGCCGGCGCTGCCGGGGCGGCTGCGCTATCGGTCGGCGCCGCCGGCGCCGGCGTTCCTTCATCGGCAGGCGGTGTTGTGGGGGCAGCGCCCGGCGTGGCGGGCGCAGTCGTGGCTGGCGTATCGCCGGCCGGCGCTGTAGGCGCAGGTGCGGCCGGCGGCGGTGTGGTCAGTGCTGCGACGGATTCGCCCTCTCCGATACCGCTTTGTCCTGAAGCGGGGCCGGGATCGACCTCACCGCCCTCCGGTGTCAGCCGCTGGGTGAACTTTGTGCCCTCGGCATCCGTTGGAGCCGCTGCGGCCGGGGGCCTTGCCGCGGCCTCGGTAGCCGGCTCGGCCGGGGTCGGCTTCACCAACGGTTCTATGGTTGCAACAGTCGTGCTGTTGAGACCCATCATGTTGGTGAACGCGTCCTTGTTCAGCCAGACGCCGTAGCCGCCGCCGGCGACGACGAGCAAAGCGACGACAGCGGCAATCAGCCCGCCATAGCTGCGCTTGCGCTCGGCAGGACGCAGACGCTGAAAGGTGTCCGGCGCAGGCTCCTCGTCGTTGGGAAAGACATCGTCTCGAAACGTATCGCTCTTCTCGTCCGCCGCCGGAAAATCCGCGTCCGAAGGCACCGCATCGGTGCGCTCTGGCGGAGAAGCAACGGATGGCGGTTTTTGCCAATTCGGCGCGGCTTTGGCGGCAGGCGCCGGCTGCCATGTCGGCTCGGTCTTTGCCGGTTGCCATGCCGGCTCGGCCTTTTCCGGCTGCCGGACGTGGCTGGGTTGGTTCTTGTTGCGGTCGATGGAGGAGAAGATGTCCTCCAGCTCCGACAGCGGATCGGATGCCGGCACAGGCTTGGCGTACTCCCGCTCGACGCTGGCGATGGCCTCCTCCAGGGTGCGCTTATGCTGGGCAACGACCGAAGGCGCCAGCGGCGGTATGTTCTTGGCCAGCTTGTCCGCGATCGTCGAACGGGCCTTGTCATAGACCCTCGCGCGTATCTCCGGCGTCGGGTTGTCGAGTTTATCGAGCGTCTTTTTCAGAGCACCAACAAAATCTGCCATGCTTCAGTTGACCTGCATTTCGTTTCTGGGCCGGCCCCCGCAAATCGGCCGCGATGCCCGGAACGGCTGAGAATCTAGTCTTGAAACGGATCGGTCACAAGTATTGTGTCGTCCCGTTCAGGGCTGGTGGAAAGGAGTGCGACCGGCGCGCCGATCAGCTCCTCGATGTGACGGACATATTTGACTGCCTGGGCCGGCAGATCGTTCCAGCTTCTGGCGCCGGCGGTGGTGCCTTTCCAGCCCTCCAGCGTCTCGTAGACTGGTTCGACGCGCCCCTGCGCACCCTGGCTGGCCGGTAGATAATCGATCGCCTCGCCATCGAGACGGTAGCCGGTGCAGACCTTAATCTCGTCCAGCCCGTCGAGCACGTCGAGCTTGGTCAGCGCAATGCCCTTGATGCCGTTGACGGCCACGGCCTGACGAACCAGCACGGCATCGAACCAGCCGCAGCGGCGCTTGCGGCCGGTGACGACGCCGAACTCATGGCCACGCGTGCCCAGGAACTCGCCGATCTCGTTCTTCTGTTCGGTCGGAAACGGACCTTCGCCGACACGCGTCGTATAGGCCTTGGTGATGCCGAGTACATAGCCGATGGCACCCGGGCCGACGCCGGATCCGGCGGCGGCTTGACCAGCTACCGTGTTGGACGAGGTGACGAACGGATAAGTGCCGTGGTCGATGTCGAGCAGCGTGCCTTGCGCGCCCTCGAACAGGATGCGTTCGCCGGCGCGGCGCTTGTCGTCGAGGATCTTCCAGACACGGTCCATATAGGGCAGGATCTCGTCGGCGACCGAAATCAGCTCTCTCATGATTGCGTCATGCGTGACTTCGGCGTGGCCGAGCCCACGGCGAAGCGCATTGTGGTGCGTCAGCAGCCTGTCGACCTTCAAGGGCAGCGTTTCCAAATCCGCCAAATCCATCACCCTGACCGCGCGCCGGCCCACCTTATCCTCATAGGCGGGGCCGATGCCACGACGGGTCGTGCCGATCTTCGTCCCGGAATTGGTGGCAGCGTCTTCGCGGAATCCGTCCAGCTCCCGGTGCAAGGACAGGATAAGCGCGGTGTTTTCGGCTATTTTCAGGCGCTCCGGCGTCACCCCGACGCCTTGCGCCTTCAATTTCGCAACTTCCGCGACGAAGGCGTGCGGATCGAAGACGACGCCATTGCCGATGATGGACAGCTTGCCTTGCCGCACCACCCCGGACGGCAGCAGCGACAGCTTGTAGACCTTGCCGTCGACGACCAGCGTATGGCCGGCATTGTGGCCGCCCTGGAAGCGTACGACGACGTCGGCGCGTTCCGACAGCCAGTCCACGATCTTGCCTTTGCCCTCGTCGCCCCATTGCGAGCCGACGACCACCACATTGGCCATGTTTCTTTTCCCTTGAGGCGCCGCTCGGAGCGGCTTGAAATAGTTCGAAACGACAGGCTTCTATCGCATAGGCCCGAAAATCGGAATCGATTTCGGAAAGCACGATGCGAACATTCAAGCCTTGAGACGCACTTTGTCCGTCCAGTGGACGCACGTCGCTCTATAACGTCAAGACCCGGCGAGCGCGACCATTCTTTACCGCCGAAAGCGCCCTCAGGCACAACAATTTTCGCCTTTGACTTCATTTACTTGGGCGAACCACCACAATAGGTCGGCAAAAGACCCTTCGCCTGCCCTCCCGGCTGGAAATTTTAGCCATGCATCGAACCGCCTATCTGTTCCTGCTGTTCACCACCTTGCTGTGGGGCGGCAACTCCGTGGCCGGCAAGCTGGCGGTCGACCACATCTCGCCGATGACGCTGGTCTTCCTACGCTGGGTTCTGGCCGTTCTGATCATGCTGCCGCTCGGCTGGCGAACGCTGCGCGAGGACTGGCCGGTGGTGCGCAAGCATTGGTTGCTGCTTGGCGGGCTCGGCGCTTGCGGCTTCACCTTCTTCAACGCGATCTTCTACACGGCGCTCAACTACACGACGGCGATCAACGTCTCGATCGAGCAGGCGGCGATACCGATCGTGATCATCCTCGCCAATTTCGTGCTGTTTCGCCTGCGTGTGAACCGGGTGCAGATCGCCGGCGTCGTGCTGACGATTGTCGGTGTCGCCCTGACAGCCAGCCATGGCGATCTGCGCCAGCTTCTCAAGCTGGATCTCAACTTCGGCGACGCCATCATGCTGATCGCGGTGCTTTGCTACAGCTTCTACTCGGTCGGGCTGCGGCTGAAGCCGGCTATACGCTGGCAAAGCCTGATGCTGGCGCTGTCGATTGCCGCACTTGTCACCTCGCTGCCTTTCTTCCTGTGGGAAGTGGCCGCCGGCAAGGTCATCGTCCCCGATGCGCGCGGCTGGGCGATAGCGTTCTACACCGCGATCGGCGCCTCAGTCGTCTCGCAGATCTTTTACATCAGGGGCAACGAACTGATCGGCGCCAACCGGGCTGGCCTGTTCATCAACCTGGTGCCGATCTTCGGCACGCTCCTGTCGGTGCTGATCGTCGGTGAGACATTCCAGCTCTATCAGGGACAGGCCCTGGTGCTGGTGCTTGGCGGTATCAGCCTCGCCGAATACAGCGGAAGGAAGATGGCGATTTAGCCGGCAATATTCGACGCCGCATGGTGCAATCCAGAGCCTGTTAGCCACATTGTCGAAGCGCCCCGCGCGCTTGCAGAGCACGCGGGGCGCGCGGGCATTATTCAGGCGCCCACATCGAAATGCAGCCGCTTGGCGGAGTCGATCGACTTGTGCGCCCGCACCTGTTCCAGCACGTTTTCCGGGAACGGCGCATCGAGATAAAGCAGTGCAATGGCATCGCCGCCAGGCCGGTTGCGGCCGAGCTGGAAGTTGGCGATGTTGACGCCGTTCTCGCCGCAGACCGTGCCGAGCAGGCCGATGATGCCGGGCGCATCGGCATTCGTCGTGTAGAGCATGTGCTGGCCGACCTCGGCGTCGAGGTTGATGCCCTTGATCTGGATGAAGCGCGGCTTGCCGTCCGAGAAGCAGGTGCCGGCGATCGAACGCGTCCTATGCTCGGTCTTGACCGTCAGCTTGATGTAGCCGTCGAACACGCCGGATTTGTCGCGCTTGACCTCGGCAACGATGATGCCGCGCTCCTTCACCATGATCGGCGCCGACACCATGTTGACGTCGGAGACCTGCGGCCGGATCAGCCCGGCAAGAGTGGCGCTGATCAGCGCGCGCGTGTTCATCGTCGCGGTCGAGCCGTCGAACAGTATCTCGACCTCCTTGATAGGATCCTCGGTGACCTGGCCGACAAAGGCGCCGAGCACTTCGGCAAGCTTGACGAAAGGCTTCAGGCGCGGCGCTTCTTCAGCGGTGATCGACGGCATGTTGATGGCGTTGGAAACAGCGCCCTTGATCAGATAGTCGGCCATCTGCTCGGCGACCTGCAGGGCGACATTCTCCTGCGCCTCCATCGTCGACGCACCGAGATGCGGCGTCGCCACCACGTGCTCCATGCCGAACAGCTCACTTTTCTCCGCCGGCTCGACCTCGAACACATCGATGCCAGCGCCCGCCACCTTGCCGCTTTTCAACGCCGCAATCAGGTCGGCCTCGACCATCAGCCCGCCACGGGCGCAGTTGATGATGCGCACGCCGGTCTTCATTTTGGCGATCGCCGCGGCGTCGATGATGTTGCGCGTCTTGTCGGTCAATGGCGTGTGCAGAGTGATGAAATCGGCGCGGGTGAACAGCTCGTCCAGTTCGACCTTCTCGACGCCGAGCTCCTCGGCGCGGCTGTCCGACAGGAACGGGTCGAAGGCGATGACGTGCATCTTCAGGCCGACGCCGCGCGTGGCCACGATCGAGCCGATATTGCCGCAGCCGATGATGCCCAGCGTCTTGCCGGTGATCTCGATGCCCATGAAGCGGTTCTTTTCCCATTTGCCGGCATGGGTCGAGGCATTGGCTTCCGGTATCTGGCGGGCTAGCGCGAAGATCATGGCGACGGCATGCTCGGCGGTGGTGATCGAATTGCCGAACGGCGTGTTCATGACGATGATGCCCTTGCGGCTCGCCGCCGGGATGTCGACATTGTCGACGCCGATGCCGGCGCGGCCGACCACCTTGAGCCTGGTGGCGGCGTTGATCAGCTTTTCGGTGACTTTGGTCGCCGACCGGATGGCGAGGCCGTCATACTGGCCGATCACTTCGAGCAGCTTTTCCTTGTCCTTGCCGAGATCGGGCAGGTAGTCGACGTCGATGCCGCGATCCCTAAAGATCTGAACGGCGGTGGTGGAGAGTTTGTCTGAGACGAGAACGCGGGGCGCCATGGCGGCCTCCTTCAAATGAGATTTGATCCGTTTGGGAATGGGCGGCCCCGAGGGCCGCCACGGGAAACTCAGGCGGCCGCCTTGAGCGACGCCTTTTGTGCGGCAAAGGCCCAGTCGAGCCACGGCAGCAGCGCTTCGAGGTCGGAGGTCTCGACCGTCGCGCCGCACCAGATGCGCAGGCCGGGCGGCGCATCGCGATAGGCGCCGATATCGTAGGCGACGCCTTCCTTGTCGAGCGTCGAGACGATGCCCTTGGCGAACGCCGCTTGTCCGTCGGCATCAAGCGCGGCGACATCCGGGTCGGTGAAGGAAAGACAGACGGACGTGTTCGACCGCGTCGCCGGGTCGGTGGCCAGATGGCCGAGCCATGCGGATCTGTCGACGAAACCGTCCATAACGGCGGCATTGGCGTCGGCGCGGGCAATCAATGCGTCGAGGCCGCCGATCGACTTCGCCCAACGCAGCGCGTCGAGATAGTCCTCGACGCACAGCATCGATGGCGTGTTGATGGTCTCGCCCTTGAAGATGCCTTCGATGAGCTTGCCGCCCGAGGTGAGGCGAAAGATTTTCGGCAGCGGCCAGGCGGGCTTGTAGCTTTCCAGCCGCTCGACGGCGCGCGGGCTGAGGATCAGCATGCCGTGCGCACCTTCGCCGCCCAGCACCTTCTGCCAGGAGAAGGTGACGACATCGAGCTTCTGGAAATCGAGCTTTTGCGCAAAGGCCGCCGACGTCGCGTCGCAGATGGTCAGGCCCTTGCGGCTGACCGGAATGAACTCACCGTTCGGGACACGCACGCCTGATGTCGTGCCGTTCCAGGTGAAGACCACATCGCGGTCGAAGTCGATTTTTGTCAGATCCGGCAGCGCGCCGTAGCCGGCCTCGATCCTGCGCACGTCAGCGAGCTTCAGCTGCTTGACCACATCGGTGACCCAGCCGGAACCGAAACTCTCCCAGGCGACCATGTCGACGCCGCGTTGGCCGAGCAGCGACCACAGCGCCATCTCGACCGCGCCGGTGTCCGACGCCGGCACGATGCCGATGCGATAGTCTGCCGGAACCTGGAGAATTTCCCGCGTCAGCTCGATCGCCTGTTCGAGCTTGGTCTTGCCGATCTTGGCGCGGTGCGAGCGTCCGAGCGCGGCATTGGTCAGCGCCTCGACCGACCAGCCGGGACGTTTTGCACAGGGACCTGAGGAAAAATTGGGATTTTCCGGACGGAGTCCGGGCTTCGTACGCGTCGTCATTGTGGTCTATCCTTCCAGATAGTGGCCCCTCGTTGGGGAGGGGTGGCCCACGGACGGCGATATGCGTTCAGGCGTCAGGCGTCAAGGGGAAAGTTTTTGTCGCTGGCAGGATACTGATCACCTGTGATGAGAATGTCGTGGGCCTCGAAACACGATGGCGGACCCGAAGATCCGCCGTCTTGATTTGTCGCCCGCGCAGCTCCTACCAGAGGTCGTAGCGCAACCCGAGCTTAACCTGATGATTGCTGATCCCTTTGTCGATCGGATAGGAATTTAGACTCTCGGCAGTCGCATATTCGGCGTCGGGCGCGGAAAAATACTGATAGCCCAGATCGACGGAAACATTCTTGGACACTTGATAGGCAAGGCCCGCATTAAGCGTATAGGCAAAGGAATACTGGGTCTTGTCGTCCTGCAGAACAAAATCGTCGGTAGGGTCATTGTTGTCGGTGAAATAGCTCGCCGAAAGCTTGCGATTGCTCTGGACGATTCCGATACCCGCGCCGAGATAGGGCGTGATCCCGACATAGGTGCCAAGATCGACATAGCCATTGAGCATGCCCGAGAAGGCGTAGTTCTTCAGGGACGCTGATGCCACGGTCGTTCCGTCATCATAGCCGACGCCGATCTTGTTGCCGGGCAGATAGCCGAAATTGAGATCGGCCCGCAGATAGTCGTTGAAATGGTAGCCGAAGCCGATGCTGGCAAAGATCGGATCTTCATTGTCGCTGAAGCTCGCCGGTGTGAAGGCGAAGTCCTCATCTTCGAAACTCTTTTCCGGCAAATAAGCGACATCGCCCCGCAGATACCATCCCGAACCGACTTCGACCGGCACATAATCCGGCGCCTGGTCGACATAGATCGGCGGATCGTAGTCGGCACCAAGCGCTTGAGACAGCGGCATCAGGGCGATTGCTGCAAGCGCCAGCGCTATGCGCGATTTGAATGTCATGATCCCTGGCTCCCGAAGGTGGCGCCATTCGCGATCGCGAGCGCCGTTCAGAGCATTGTTAACCATAGTGGTTAAGTGGCGGTTAAGGATAACAAGGCGTTAGCAATTTGATTTGATGCGCTTTCCTGACCCAAGCGAAAACCGCCCGGCTTTCGCCGGGCGGTCCGCAACCCTGCTCTCGAAGCGATTACTTGGTGTAGACCGGTTCGGGTTCGTAGGCGATCGGCTCCGGCTGGGCGCAGCCCGAGTTGCCGAACTGGTAGCGCAGGCCGCCGCGCACTTCGTGCACATTGATGCCTTTGTCATGGCCCGGACCGACGCCGCTGGCGAAGTCGAACATCTTACCGCCTTCGATATGGCTGTAGCGGTAGCCGATATCGAGCTTGACACGATCGGTCAGGCAGTAGGATGCGCCAGCCATGGCGGCATAGGCAAAACGCCAGCCTTTGCCGCCGCTATGCTCAAACGAACCGTCCTCAGTGACGTTATGCAGCGTATCCCACTTGACCCAGGCGCCGCCGATGCCGGCGCCGACATAGGGCGTGATGCCGTGCCATGTGCCGATATCGACATAGGCGTTGGCGAGAAGCAGCAGCGCCGTATAGGACGAGGTGTCGGTCGAAGTGCAGGGATCTCCATCAAGGCAGATGCCGCTGGTCGAGCCGCGGAAATCGGATTTGCTCATCCAGTCCGCGGTCAGGTCGGTGCGAAAATACTGGTTGATCTGGTAACCGACGCCGGCGCCAGCCGAGAAGGCGCCCTCCAGCTTGCCGCTGTCAAAGCGGCCGGTGCCTGGAGCCGGCCCGTAGGTGATGTAGTCGCCGCCGCGGAACTTCGACCAGTGATAGTCGATGTCGCCGCGAATGTACCAGCCGCCATATTCGACCGGCTGCTCGTAGACGGGCGGCGGCGGGGCCGGCTCGACCACGGGCGGCTCGACGAAGTCGGCGGCGAACACTGGTCCGGCCACGCCCGCGAGCAGCGCGGCAAAGAGGGCCATTCTTGCTGTATTGAACATGCTTGTCACCCCTGAGAACCCTCGGCACAGCGAACGCGTCCGAATCTGATTGGCTTCAGTCGTGGATAATGAATTGGAAAAGTTAAAACGCGTTTAACCGTATCGCTTAACCATGTACCTCTAAATCTTTCAGAGTTTCGCGTCATTTCTGCGGAGAATTTGCGTGCAAGCCAACGAAAAAAGCCCGCCGGAGGCGGGCTTTCAAACTGGCAAAAGCTTCAGGATCAGGCGGCGCTGCGCGTTTCCGAAATGACCTCGACGATATCGTTGACGACGGCCTCGACCAGTTGCTGATCGTCGCCTTCCGCCATGACGCGGATGAGCGGTTCCGTGCCGGATGGCCGGATGACCAGGCGCCCGGCCTTGCCCAGGCGGTGCCGTCCATCTTCGATCGCCGCCTTGACCAGGGCTTCCTCGAGCGGCTTGCCGCCGGCAATGTGGACGTTCTTCAGCAGCTGCGGCACCGGCGCAAACTTCTTCGACAGTTCGCTGACCGGCCGGTTCTGCCGCTTGATGCAGGCGAGCACCTGGAGCGCCGAGACGAGGCCGTCGCCGGTGGTGGAAAAATCGGACAGCACGATGTGGCCCGACTGTTCGCCGCCGACATTCAGGCCGTGCGCACGCATGTGCTCGACGACATAGCGGTCGCCGACCTTGGTGCGGTGCAACTGCAGGTTCATGTCGCCGAGGAAGCGTTCGAGGCCGAGATTGGACATCACCGTCGAGACGATGCCACCTCCGGCCAGCCGTCCGCTCTGATGCCAGGACTCGGCGATCAGCGCCATGATCTGATCGCCATCGACGATCGCGCCGTTCTCGTCGACGATGACGACGCGGTCGGCATCGCCGTCGAGCGCGATGCCGATATCGGCGCGCACTTCGTGGACCTTCTTCTGCAGGCCGGCCGGATGGGTCGAGCCGCACTCCTTGTTGATGTTGAAGCCATTGGGCTCGACATTGATAGCGACGACCTCGGCGCCGAGTTCCCACAGCGCCTCGGGCGCCACCTTGTAGGCAGCGCCGTTGGCGCAATCGACGACGATGCGGAGGCCCGAAAGCGACATCGAGCGCGGCAGCGTGCGCTTGGCGAATTCGATGTAGCGGTCATGGACGCCGTCGACGCGCTTGGCGCGGCCGAGCCCGTCCGAATCGGCGAGCGCCAGGTCGATATCCTTGTCGAGCATCCCCTCAATTCGCTCCTCGATCTCATCGGAGAGCTTGTAGCCATCTGGGCCGAACAGCTTGATACCGTTGTCGTAATAGGGATTGTGCGAGGCCGAGATCATCACGCCGATGTCGGCGCGCAATGAGCGCACCAGCATGGCGACCGCGGGCGTCGGAATCGGGCCGAGCAGGAACACGTCCATGCCGGCGGCGCACAGACCCGACACCATCGCATTCTCGATCATGTAACCGGAAAGCCTGGTGTCCTTGCCGAGCACGACTCGGTGGCGATGGTTGCCGCGCTGGAACGAAAGGCCGGCGGCCATGCCGACCCTCATGGCGACCTCCGCCGTCATTGGAAACCTGTTGGCGCGCCCGCGAATGCCGTCCGTACCGAAATAACTTCCTGCCATGCTAGCCAGCTTCCCGATGGTTCTTTTCCGGCACGTCATGCCATAAATTGGCCCGAGCCCTATCATCACAATGCATGATTATAGGTCACCAATCCTTAGAAAATTGTTGTTTTGTGTGTTTTGTGTCACGCTCGTGCGTGGATTTTCAAGTTCCCTGCCTGGTTGCGGCAGCAGCGTTCAGGAACTTCAGACTGCATCTGGATTCTTTGTTGTCTCAGTCAGTAGGCACTGAACTCGCAATCCGCGGGTCGAGTGGCCCTGGATCGGGCATTCAGTTGCGCCGCAGCGGCGACACTCGATCCAACCGCCATGTCAGGCAGTCCCTCACTGTGGGCCGCTCTATGCGCGCTTTCCGTGCAAAAGCGCTCGGGAAAATCTACCTGGCGGACAGGAGCTGGCTACGACTTTATCGAAATAATGCACTTTCCGACAGCCTTTTCGCCATTTAGCCTCTGGCGCAACCAGCCGTTGAGTGTTACTGCTTGCTTGGTACATATCGTGAACATCTGAGGGAGAAGACGCATGCTCATCCATCGACTTGCCACTTTGACGGGTCTCGCCGTCGTGACTTTATTCCTGACGGCGCCCGCCAATGCGCTGACCATGACTGAATGCAGCACCAAGTATAACGCGGCAAAGGACGCCGGAACACTTGGCGGGCAGAACTGGAACCAGTTCCGCAAGGCAGAATGCGGTACCGACGCCGCCGACGCCACGCCAGCCGCGGCGGAAAGCACCAGCGCTGCAACTACCGACGCGGCACCGGGCCCGACGGCGAAAGAATGCAGCACCAAATACCAGGCCGCAAAGGCCGCCGGCACGCTGAACGGCACGAAGTGGAGTGACTTCCGCAAGAGCGAATGCGCCGCCGGCGCCAGCGCGACGGTGGAACCCGCCGCAGAGACGCCCAAGGCAGCGGCGACTGCCAACGCAGGCAACGGCCTTAGCAGGGCGGATTGCAGCGCCAAGTATCAGGCGGCCAAGACCGGCAACACGCTGAACGGCATGAAGTGGAACGACTTCCGCATGAGCCAGTGCGGTGCCAGTGGTTCCGACGACGACACCATGCCGGCAGCCGATCAGGCAAGCCTCACCAGCCACCCGGAAACGCCGACCGTCACCGCTCCCCAGGGTGTGACGTTTCCGAAGGCGATCTCCACCAAGTATAGCAGC
This sequence comes from Mesorhizobium wenxiniae, assembly GCF_002284535.1. Classification (GTDB taxonomy): domain Bacteria; phylum Pseudomonadota; class Alphaproteobacteria; order Rhizobiales; family Rhizobiaceae; genus Mesorhizobium; species Mesorhizobium wenxiniae. Next base: position 337,921 of record NZ_NPKH01000014.1, read on the forward strand.
GAAACCCCGGCGAAGGGCCGCATGCACACCTGCCGCGACCAGTACCACGCCAACAAGGAGGCCGATACGCTGGGTGGCCTCAAGTGGATCCAGAAGGGTGGCGGCTTCTACAGCCTTTGCAATGCCGCGCTGAAGAGCTGATCGGCAGTAATACCTGAAGACAGGAAGGCCCGCCAACCGCAAGGTTCGCGGGCCTTCCTGTTGCCGGCGATAAATTGTGCCGGCCCCCTTGCGGGAGATCGGCCCTCATCACGGCCTCCGCAAACCTTCAGCGTCTACCTCCCATGTGGAGAAGTCCCCGGCACTGGGTGAAGCGATGGAGTTTTCAGGCCGCGACCGACTGCTGGCAGCCCTCCAAATGAAACCGCCGCGATCAACACCGCGGCGATTTTCGAAATCAATCTCATGAGCCGGACCCTAGCTTGACGGCTGAGGCTCCATGCCGCCTTCGGGCTCCGGGCCCTTCTTGCGGCGGCTGCCGGACTTCGGCACGGCCGAGCCACGGCTCGGTGGCGTGTCGTCGCCGAGATCGCGGGCGGGCTTGTGGCCGGCGATCAGCTGCTTGATCTCCTCGCCGGACAGCGTCTCATATTCCAACAGCCCCTGCGCCAGCGCGATCCATTCCTTCTTCTTCTTGGTCAGGATGGATTTCGCCGTCGAATAGGCCTCGTCGATCAGCCGGCGCACTTCGGCGTCGATGATCTGCGCCGTCTCTTCCGAGACGTTCTGCGTGCGCGCCACCGAATGGCCGAGGAAGACCTCTTCCTGGTTATCGCCATAGGCGACATGGCCGAGCTTGTCGGAGAAGCCCCAGCGCGTGACCATGGCGCGCGCCAGCTTGGTTGCCTGCTCGATGTCCGAGGAGGCGCCCGAGGTGATGTTCTCCTTGCCGAACTTGAACTCCTCGGCGACGCGGCCACCCATCATGATGGCGAGGCGCGAGATCATGTATTTGTAGCTCATCGAATAACGGTCGCCTTCCGGCAGCTGCATAACCATGCCAAGCGCCCGGCCGCGCGGGATGATGGTCGCCTTGTGCAGCGGATCGGCCGACGGCACGTTCAGCGCCAGGATGGCGTGGCCGGCCTCGTGATAGGCGGTGAGTTCCTTCTCGGCCTGGGTCATCGCCGACGAGCGGCGCTCGGCGCCCATCATGATCTTGTCCTTGGCGTCCTCGAACTCGGCCATGGTGACAAGGCGCTTGTTACGCCGCGCCGCCATCAGGGCGGATTCGTTGACGAGGTTCATCAGGTCGGCGCCGGAAAAGCCCGGCGTGCCGCGTGCGATCACCTTGAGGTCGACATTGGGCGCCAGCGGCACGTTGCGCACATGCACCTTCAGGATCTTCTCGCGGCCGACGATGTCGGGGTTCGGAACCACCACCTGGCGGTCGAAACGGCCGGGCCTGAGCAGCGCCGGGTCGAGCACGTCCGGCCGGTTGGTGGCGGCGATCAGGATGATGCTTTCGTTGGATTCGAAGCCGTCCATTTCGACCAGCAACTGGTTCAGCGTCTGCTCGCGTTCGTCGTTGCCGCCGCCGAGGCCGGCGCCGCGATGGCGGCCGACCGCGTCGATTTCGTCGATGAAGATGATGCAGGGCGCATTCTTCTTGGCCTGGTCGAACATATCGCGGACGCGGCTGGCGCCAACGCCGACGAACATCTCGACAAAATCCGAGCCGGAAATGGTGAAGAACGGCACGTTGGCCTCACCGGCGACCGAACGTGCAAGCAGCGTCTTGCCGGTCCCGGGAGGGCCGACGAGCAGCACGCCGCGCGGGATCTTGCCGCCAAGCCGCTGGAACTTCTGCGGATCACGTAGGAATTCGACGATCTCTTCAAGATCTTGCTTGGCTTCGTCGACGCCGGCGACGTCCTGGAAGGTGACGCGGCCATGCGCTTCGGTCAAAAGCTTGGCCTTCGACTTGCCGAAACCCATGGCGCGGCCGGAGCCGGATTGCATCTGGCGCATGAAGAATATCCAGACGCCAAGGATGAGGATCATCGGCAGCCAGGAGATGAGATAGCCGAACAGCGAATTGGAACCGTCGGATTCGGGGCGCGCGTTGATGGTGACGTTCTTGTCCTGGAGTCTCGAAACCAGCGACGGATCACCCGGCGAATAGGTCTGGAAGCCGGTAGAGGTGTCGGTATAGGTGCCCGAGATGCGGGCACCCGCTATGGTCACCGTCTTGACCCGGCCGGCTGCGACATCCTGCAGGAACTGCGAATAGGGGACATCGCTCGCTGCTCCGCGCGTCTGCGGCGTCTGGAACAGATTGAAGAGAGCGATGAGCAGGACCGCTATGATCGCCCAGAGCGCGAGATTGCGATAATTCGGATTCATCAATTGTCCCGTTGGTGTCCGCTGGCGGACACGCGTCGTGAGAGGAAACTTGGGTCTAACATAGGGATGGCGCCTTCCCTTGCCAAGCAGAACAGCATGTCGCGGTTAAGCTTTCGCCCACGATCAACTGGCAGTGTGGCCGCTAAAAGGCGTGGCAGGAAGAAGCGGCGCGCCGATCAGCGCGGCGACCGTTCCGGCCGGCGCCAGGTCGAAGGACGGCAGGAAGCGGGCAAAGGGCGCGACCACCGGGCATACCGCCATTCCCGGCAGGACCTGGCTGTCCTGCGCCGAACCGAGGCATTCGCCAAGAAGTTCATCTGGGCGCCACAGCACCGGCTCGGCCGCCAAGGCCGCGCGGACAAGGCTTGGCGGCGTGCCGTCGTCGGCAATTGGCCGTTTTGCGGCACGAGCCGCACCGAGCGGCGCGATCAAAAATGCACCTGGTTCATCGTCCAATGTGATCCTCCAGCGGCCGTCCCAGAGGGCATTGTCCACGGCAGGAGCAGCGGGCGGCAGGTTGCGGGTTTCGCGACGCAGGAAGATGCCGGCACGCCGTGCATCGACCACCGTCCGCGACAATGTGGCGCAAAACGGGGTCGCGAAAAATGGGGTTGTGCCAGATGGTCCGGCCCTCAGCCGATCGAGCAGCGCCTTGCTGCGAACCTGGTCGGGCAGAAAGGCAACGCCGCCGACAGTCGCCAGCAGGATGCGCAGCGCATAGACGGCCGCCGCCTCGTCGCCGGCCGTCGCAAAGCCCGGATCGAGACGGATAAGGCCGGCGGTGGGCCTGCTGGCAAAGCCGCGGATCAGCGCGGCTGCGCGATGGCCAAGTTGTTCGCGCTCCACCGCAACCCGCGCGGCCAGCGCCACCGCGTCTTCCACGCGCTGGGTACCATTGCGGTCGGCAAGTGCCGCGCGGATACGCGGCCTCTCGAAAGCCTCGTCTTCATTGGTCGGGTCTTCGACCCAGCCGACATTCGCGCGCTGCAGGACTTCGCGCAGCGCCGCCCGCCGTGTGCCGAGAAGCGGCCGTGCGATCCAGATCCGCCAGTCGTAAAGAGTCGCGGGCGCCATGCCGGCGAGACCTCGCCCATCTTGGCGTGCCCCATCCTCGCGTGCTTTCCGCATCAGCACGGTCTCGGCCTGGTCGTCGGCAGTGTGGCCGGTCAGGACCAGGCCGATACCTTCCGCCTGCGCTGCCTCGGCCAGCAGCCGGTAGCGTGCCTCTCGCGCGGCAGCCGGCAGGCCGGTCGACGGCTTGCGCCTGGACCAGACCACGGTGCGGTGGGCAATGCCGCGCCCGACGCAAAGCCTGGCCACGGCTTGCGCTTCCGCTGCCGAGCCCGGCCGCAGACCGTGATCGATCGTCACAGCCAGCAATTTCGTTGCGGGCGCGGTACGGTCGAGGTGATCTTTGAGGAGAAGGAGAAGGGCGGTCGAGTCGCTGCCGCCGGACACGGCCGCAACAGCGCCGTTGGTAAAGTCGATCTGCGAAAAAACCGAAGGGTCAGGCTCGGTTTCTAGCGTCAGCACGCCGCGAGCGCCCTTTCCTGCTTGACGCGTTCCTTGAGCGTGCCGGAAACGTTGGGATAGCGCTTACCGATCTCGCCGAAAGTGGCGCAGGCCACGTCGCGCTGATTCAATCCGACCAGCGAGACACCGAGCTTTAGCAGCATGTCGGGAGCTTTCTTGGCCTTCGGATAGTCCTTGCTGGCGGCGAGGAACGTCTCGGCCGCGTCGCGGTATTTCTGCTGGCCGAGCAGCGACTCACCCAGCCAGTAATGCGCGTCCGCCGCCTTGGCGTTCTTGGGGAAGCGGGCGATGTGGTCGCGAAAGCCCTGTTCGGCAGTGCTGTAGTCGCCCGACAGGATGAACTGGTAGGAGTTGCGGTAAAGCTCCTCGGGGTCGTCGGTGGCGGGCAGCGCCGCGACCACCGTGTCGTCGGACTTGCCGGCCTGCGTGCCAGCACCTTGGTCACCGGGGGCTTGGTCGCTGGTGGCAGGGGCAGTGTTCTGCACCGGTGCATGTGCCTGCGTGTTGCCGTCGGCGTCGATCACATTGCCGTTCTTGTCGACGGTGATGGTGCCGAACGTCTTCGGCGGCGTGCCGGGGATCACCGTGCCGGGTTCGCCCGTCGGCGATTCGACGATGACCTCCCCGCTCTGGTCGCCGGCGGGCGGTGAGCCCGCATCGCCCGGCGCGTGCGTCGCCGGAGCCTCGGCGACGCTGCTGTCGGTGTTGGTGGTGGCGTCCGACTTCCTCTGCTCGGCCGGTTGCTGCGCGCCTTGCGACCCGCCTTCCAGCTGCTGGAAGCGGAACTCGTTGTCTTCCTGCTGCTTGCGGATCTGCTCCTGCATCTGCAGCACCTGGAAGTTGAGCTCCTCAATCTTGCCGTTCATCTGGCGCAGCTGTTCCTCCAGCGCCGTAGTACCGGTGCCATCCTGGGCGAATTGAACCTGATCCGGTTTCTTTCTTTCGCCGAAGACGCCGGGCAAGTTGATCTTCGGCAAATGGAAGGAAAAGCCGCCTTTCGGCGGTTGTTGCTCGTTGCCGCTTGCCCCCGTACCGCCACCAAGTGCGGCGACGCTTGATACGAGCAGCAGCGCAAGCGTGCCGCTCAAGACCGATCTGAAATGCATGTGCCTCTCGCCGTGGTTTGCCTGTTGCATGCCTTCCGATCGGAGTGGGACCGTCAGGCGCCTCGGCTCTTAGCAGGACGCAGGACTTCGGCCAAATTTTGTTTCAAGTCCCATATACGGGCGCCGGACGTGAAAAAGGCGGCCGCGGCCGCCTTTCACACATATGTGTTGCATTTCTGCCGATCAGAAATTGCCGATCAAGAACCGGCGCCGCCGAGCGTGGTGACAGCGCGGCGGTTCTGCGACCAGCAGGAGATGTCGTCGCAAACCGCAACCGGACGCTCCTTGCCGTAGGAAATGGTCTTCAGGCGCTGGGCGGAAACACCCCTGGCGACGAGGAAGTCGCGGGTGGCGGCGGCACGGCGGGCGCCGAGCGCCAGATTGTATTCGCGCGTGCCGCGCTCGTCGGCATGGCCTTCGATAACGATGGCATACTGCCTATACTGGTTCAGCCACTGCGCCTGGCGCGAAAGCGTCGTCTGCGCGTCGGCGCGGATCGAGGACGAATCCGTATCGAAGAAGATGCGGTCGCCGATGTTGACGGTGAAGTCCTGGGCCGATCCGGGCGTTGCCGCCCCGGCGCCGCTGAGACCGAGATCGGCGGCGCTGTTCGGGGTCTTCTTCGAGGCGCAACCCGCAATGGCGAGCGACGCCACCAGCGCGATCATCACCGGGTTTCTAGTAAGTGCTGCGATACGGCCCATGCCGCCTCTCCTTCGCAATTCGAGTGATTTCGTTGATCGTCCAGTAACCACGTTTGGGTTAACCGGCGTTCAAGAAACACGGTTAAAATTTGGTTTCGGCTGCCGTCCGCAGCCGTTTTGCCAGAGGCCACCAGAGGGGGCAACAATGTGCGCGGACCCTAGGCGGAAATGCGGCTAAAACGCGACCAAGCCGTGGAAAGGAGCGAATTGAAGAAATGAGGAATCCCGTCGTCTCCATCTCTTCAATTCTTCATTTCCTCGCTTACTCGAGCAGCGGCGACCAGGCCGGGTCCGACGCGAAATTCGCGGTCGGGATCGACTGCTCGTTGCGCCCAGTGAGATCGACCGAAACGAGTTTCGGCCCGCCGGCTGAATCGCGGAAGAACATCAGCACCCGCCCGTTGGGCGCCCAGGTCGGCCCCTCCTGCTGAAAGCCGGTTGAAAGGATGCGCTCGCCCGAACCGTCGACGCGCATGACGCCGATCTGGAATTCGCCGGCAGTCTGCTTGGTGAAGGCGATGAGATCGCCGCGCGGCGACCATACCGGCGTCGAATAGACGCCGTCGCCGAAGGAGATGCGGGTCTGGCCCGAACCGTCGGCGCCCATCACATAGATCTGCGCGCGGCCGCCGCGGTCGGAGGTGAACACCACCTTGCTGCCATCCGGCGAATAGGACGGCGAGGTGTCGATGGCCGTCGAATTGGTGAGCCTGGTCGTCGAGCGGCTTCTCAGGTCCATGGCGAAGATGTTGGAATTGCCGTCGTCGCGCAGCAGGCTCATGATCACCTTCTGGCCGTCGGGCGAAAAGCGCGGCGCAAAGGTCATGCCGGGAAAGTCGCCGACCAGTTCGCGCTGCCCGGTCTCGATCTGCAGCAGATAGACCTTCGGCTGGCCGCTTTCGTAGGACATGTAAGTGATTTCCTGCCGGTTTGGCGAGAAGCGCGGGGTCAGCACGATCGACCTGCCATCCGACAGATAGCGGACGTTGGCGCCGTCCTGGTCCATGATGGCGAGGCGCTTCTTGCGCGCGTTCTTTGCGCCCGATTCGTCGATGAAGACGACGCGCGTGTCGAAATAGCCCTTCTCGCCGGTCAGCCGCTCATAGATCGCATCGGCGATGATATGAGCGACGCGCCTCGTATTGGCGTCGTTGGCGAAGAACTGCTCGCCCGACATCTGCTGGCCGGCAAAGGTGTCCCACAGCCTGTACTGGGCGCGGACGCGGCCATCGGCCTCCTTGCTGACGCTGCCGGTGACCAGCGCCTGGGCATTGATCACCTTCCAGTCCTCGAAGCGGGGCGTGGCATCCGGATTGGAGATCTTTTCGATGAAAGCGCTTTTGTCGATCGGCGCGAACAGGCCGGAGCGTTTCAGGTCTGCGCTGACGATGCCGGAAATCTCCGCGCCCAACGCATCGCCGCCCTGGAAATCGGTGATGGCGATTGGCAGCGGCTCGACATTGCCTTTGTTGACGTTGAGCTCAACGAGCGCCCGCGCCGGCAAGGTGGCGGCGGCAGTCATGCCCAGCGCCATCGCTACGATCATCAGGAGCGGCTTGAGGATGGATTTCATGTCTTCTCGCTTCTCTTCAATGATTCTACGGGCGCCAGACCTATAGGCCCAGCATCTCCCTCGGATCGAACGTGACCCGCACGTCGGCCCAGATGTCTTGTTTGCCTGCGGGAACCTGCAGGCCGGCCACATCGCATTTCTGAACCGCGCGAACGGCACTTTCGTCGAACGGGCGGCTTCCGCTCGACTTTTCGACAGATGGCCGTCCGTCCAGCTTGCCGGAGGCGTCGAGGTTGAACCGGACTACGACGATGAAATTCTCGGAACCCTCGAGCCCTACCGGCAGGGTCCAGCAACCACCAAGCTGAGCCTCCAACGCCCCCTGCTCCGACCTTGAAAGCTTCTGGCCCTGATTCTTGTCCCCGCCGAGCGACGCCTGCTGGGTTGAACGCTTGGCGCCGCCGCCGGACGGCTTCCGCTTGTCGAGCAACGCGGAAATCTCGTCGGCGTTGAACTGCTTGTCTTCCGACTTCGGCTTGGACGAGGCCTCCTTGACCGGCTTGTCGGCGTCCTTGCGCTCCGGCGCCTTGGCGCTTTCGGCCTGGGCCGGCTGCGGCTTCGGCCGCGCCTGCGGCGCAGGCGCAGAGTCCGGAAGCTGCGTCGTCTCGGTGGGCTGCTCTTTCGTTATTGCTTCGGCGACGGCGTCCGGCTTGACCTCAGGCTGCGGGTCGATGGCGGCGGTCTTGTCCTGCGGCGGCGTCGGCGCCGGCTCCTTGGCCGGTGTTGGCTTAGGCTCCGCCTGCTTGACAGGCTCGGGCTTGACCTCTTCCTTCGGCTGCGGGACCGGTGCGACCTCCGTCGCCGGAACAGGCTTGGGCTGTTCCTTCGGCTTCGGCACATCCTCGGGCTTCGGCTTCTCTTTCGGCGTCGGCGCGGGCGGCGGCGCCTCAGCCTTATCGACTGGCTGGGGCTTGGGTTCCGGCGTCGGCGGCTTGTCGGTATCGACGCTGTTTTCGCCGACCGTCTGCGCGTCGGCCACGATGTCCGGACGCTGGGTCGGCAATGGAGCCGGCTTTTCGCTCACCGCAGCTTTCTTGTCGCCTTTCTGTATCTGCGCGATCGCTTCCATCGGCACGATTTCGACCGCCAGCGACTCGGCATCGGACGCCGGCAATGCAGCCGGCGCCGACAGCGTGAACAGGCCGAAGCCGATCACGACCGTATGCAAGATCACCGATGTGGTGAGGCCGGTCCTCATCTTGCGTCTATTGATCCTGTTCCTGCAGTGAAACCAGGCCGATATTCTTGTATCCGGCGGCCGAGATGCGGGCCATCACCTTCATGGCGGTGCCATAGTCCGTCGACTTGTCGCCGCGGATGAAGATGCGCTCGTCATAGCCGGTCTTCGAGATCGCCTGCAGCTTCGCCACCAGTTCCTCAACCGGGATTTCGGTCTCCTGGAGATAGATCTGGCCGGCGGAGTTGATGGAGACCGTGATCGGCTGCGTGTCGACATTCATCGCCTTGGCCTGCGTGTCCGGCAGGTCGATCGGCACGCCGACCGTCAGCAATGGTGCGGCGACCATGAAGATGATCAGCAGCACCAGCATCACGTCGACCATCGGCGTGACGTTGATTTCCGATATCATCGCGTGATGGCGGCCGCGCCGCCTGTGGCCGCGACCACCGCGTCCCCCGCCACCCGCGCCTACAGACATTCCCATGATTGTTCCTCAGGTCTTCTGCGCGACTTTTTCATCGATTTGGCGCGAGAGTATGGCGGAGAACTCGTCCGCGAACCCCTCCATGCGCACGGCGATCTTGCTCGCGTCCGACGACAGCTTGTTGTAGGCGATGACGGCGGGGATGGCCGCGAGCAGGCCTATTGCCGTGGCCAGCAGCGCTTCGGCAATACCGGGTGCGACCACCGATAGGCTGGTATTCTTGGATGCGGCGATCGCCTGGAACGAGGTCATGATGCCGATCACTGTGCCGAACAGGCCGATGAAGGGGGCCGCCGAGCCGGTGGTGGCGAGAAAGCCAAGCCGTCCTTCCAGCTTTTCCATTTCGCGGGTCAGCGCCAGGTCCATCGCCTTGTCGATGCGGGTCTGCAGGCCAAGCGGCGATTTCGCGCCCTTCTCGAAGCTCTTCTTCCATTCGCGCATGGCGGCGACGAAGATGGCGCCCATGCCGGTCGTTTTGCGGTCGGCGAGCGTGCGGTAGAGCTCCTCCAGCGACTGCCCGGACCAGAACACCTGTTCGAAGCGATTGAGCGCGAGCCGCATGCGGCCATAGGCGACGAGCTTGTCGACGATGATCGCCCAGGTCCAGATCGAGGCGCAGAGCAGCCCGATCATGACCAGCTTGACCACCCAGCCGGCCTGCATGAACAGCGCCCAAATCGACAAATGCGCGCCCGGTTCGGCGAGTGCGATATTTTCCATGGTTACGTCCTTAAGATTTTCCGGGCACGGCTGGCGGCTGGCCCATGGGCATCCCTTGTGGTCCGTTCGCGCGCAAAGCTTGCGGCATAAACCCCAAAATGCACCGTTGGCGGCCTTTTCGGGGCAAATGTTGGTGAAAGGAAGGCGCTGGATTCCTCCAATCTTTACCACTCTCTTCATGAACCGTTATGGTTAAGGATGGGTTAGGACGTACAGCGCGGCGCATTGCCGCGCCTTGGGCGAGCCCCCAGGCATCGTCAGCGGATCACCGGCGTCAGTAACTTACCGATTTGAACTACCGATTTGTCTTGCGCATGAAGGTTGCAATCCATTCCTTCGGAAAGCGTCTTGGCCGGCCATTCTCGCCGATGATCGCCGCCTCGACCCGCGCCTCGACCAACACCTCGCCGCCGCGCTTCAGCTGCTGCGCCATGAAGATGCGGGCGCCCGAAATGTCCTCGGTGCGCGTCTCGATGGTCAAGATGTCGTCCATGCGGGCGGATCCGCGGAAGTCGATCTCCATGCGCCGCACCACCCAGATTATTTTTTCGCCATGCTTGCCCTCGGCGAGCTCGGTGTGATGGACGCCGGCAAGCCGGAGATAGTCGGAGCGGCCGCGCTCGAAGAATTCGAGATAGCGCGCGTGGTAGACGACGCCGGAGAAATCGGTGTCGGCATAGTAGACCCGCGCCATCAGCCGATGGCCGAATTCCGTCAGCGCGCCGGAAAGCCCGGCGCCGAGCGCCGCCGATTCACCATGATCGTCCATTGCGCTTTCCTTTTTGGGCCTGACTGGGCACCTAAAGCGCGACGCACTTTAGGTGGTTGTTTGCTTGCGTGTCGTTGTCCCAAAAACCGCTACACACTCTTGGGCGACACGCACTGGCTTGGCGCAAGAACCGGATGGCACTGTTGACGGCGATGATCAAGACCTTGATGGCGGCGCTACTCGTGCTTGCCGCGCTGGTGATGCCGGCCCAAACAGCGAGCTTTTCGATGAAGCGCGGCCTCAATCTCGACCAATGGACGACCTGGCCTGGCGAGGACAAATGGAGCGACCCGCAGGCAATCCTGCCCTATCCCGAGTGGCGCAAGTTCCTCAATGACGATGACCTCAAGGCGCTGAAGAGCGCTGGCTTCGATTTCCTGCGCATGCCGGTCGATCCGTCGCCATTTCTGTCCGGCGAGACGTTAGCGCTGCGCGACGGGCTCTATGCCAGCGTGCTGGACTCGGTGCGCATGGTCAATCGCGCCGGGCTGAAAGTGGTCGTCGACATGCATCTGATCCCCAGCGGCAGCAGCCGCAAGATCGGCATGGGCGAGGTGATGGAGGACCCGAAAACCTTCGAAGCCTATGTCGAAATGGTGCGCAGGTTGGCCCGCACGCTGGCCGATGAGGATCCGCGCCAGGTCGCTTTCGAGCCAATGAACGAGCCGGTGATCGACTGCGACGCCGACGGCACCGGCCTCTGGCCGGAGCGCCAGCAGAGACTGTTCGCGGCGGCGCGTTCGTCGGCCACGAAGCTCACCCTGATCCTGACCGGCGCCTGCTATTCCAATGCAGCATCGCTGGCAAAGATCGATCCGAAGGCGATCCCGGACGACAATATCATCTGGACCTTTCACTCTTACGAGCCGTTCCTGCTGACCCATCAGGGCGCGACCTGGGCCGGCGACTTCATCCTTTATGTGACCGGCCTGCCCTATCCGCTCAGCGCTGTCCCGCGCGCCCAGTTGGATGCTGCGCTCGATACGATCCGCGCAAGGATCAAGGCCGAGGCGCCATGGGCGCGGCAGAGCGGCCTGCTCGCCTATCTCGACGAGCAGGTTGCGAGCATCGACACGAATGAGAAACTACTCGGGATGATGGATGCGCCGTTCGCCAGGGTCGAGGCCTGGGCAAAGGCCAACGGCATCAAGCCGGAGAACATCACGCTCGGCGAATTCGGCATGATTCGCCAGGAATACGGCAATCCCTACGTGATGCCGGCCGAATACCGTGCTGCCTATGTCAGGGACATGATCGGGCGCGCCGAAGCCCATGGCTTCGCATGGTCGGTCTGGAGCTATGGCGGCGCCTTCGGCATCGTCGACTCGTTTGACGGCGAAAAGGCCGAGCCGGATGTGATGGACGTGGTCAAGTCACTTCATTGACGGTCAACCCAGTTCGATCGAAAGAATCTCTGGGCGCATCCCAAAACGCACCGGCAGGATGCTGAAACCGAGCCCTCCGGAGACGATCAGGTTACGGTTCTCCTCCACGACATGGCCATAGGCAAAACGGTTGCCGAAGCGGGATGGCACGACTGGAGAATACCCGAGCAACCGCACCTGTCCGCCATGGGATGACCGGAAAGCGTCAACGATACCCGTGACGGGACCTTCGGGAATATGTCCGGCTCATGCGCCAGCAGGATAACAGGAGCCTTGTCGCGCACCTTTGCCAGCGTGCCATGCAGGTCGTCCAGTCCTTTGAATCTGCTGCGGCCCCAGGCCTTGCCCGGCCGCAGCGCAAGTTGGTCCGCAAGTCCGGCGACCCAGAAGCCATGCCCGTCTTTTTCCAGGCGCACCGCATCGTTTTCCAGGACCGGGATGCCGGCACTTTCGAGCGCCCTGCGCGCCACCGTCGGGCCGAACCCGGCTTTCTGCGCAGAAAGGTCCTCCCACCAGTCGTGATTGCCAAGGATTGACCACACGCCGAGCGGCGCCTTCAGTCCTGACAAGGCCGGCGCCCATTCGGAGGAACCCACCCAGTCCGAAACCAGGCGTGGGCCGGCTGCATAGTCGCCAAGCAGGACAATCAGATCCGGCTGCAGGCTGTTCGCCCGTTCGGAAAGCGACCTGATCCGCTCCGGCGTCATCCATGGCCGGCAAGCATGGATATCGGCGAGAGCGACGACGCGAAGCCGCAATCCCGCAGGCCAGTTTGGCGGCGTCAATGAATAGCGATTTACATGCGTCAACAACATCGGCTCAAGGCCAACCGCATAAGCGCTGAGCGACACGGCCGATAAGAACGAGCCGCCGATGAGGCGCAGGAAGCCACGTCTGGTGATCATCGCTCAGCTCCGTCGGACGGACGGTCCCACAGCGAAGCGTTAGAGCCCGCAAATGCGCCGGCAAGCTGACCAGGATTAGGAGATTTTGCGCAGGAATGAAGCCGCAACGCCGCGCGGACGCTACTCTTCCTGGAACAGGCTGATCTGCTGCTGCGCCAAGTCCTTCGGCGCATCGAGGCCGAGATGCCGCCAGGCATTGGCGGTCAGCACGCGGCCGCGCGGCGTGCGCTGGATGAATCCCTGCTGGATCAGATAGGGCTCGATGATGTCCTCGATGGCGTCGCGCGGCTCGGAAAGCCCTGCCGCGATCGTCTCGATGCCCACCGGCCCGCCGCCAAAATTCCGCGCGATCATCGAGAGGTAGCGGCGGTCGAGCGCGTCGAGGCCGAGCGCATCGACCTCCAGCCGCGTCAGCGCTTCGTCGGCGATCTGCCGGTCGACATGACCGTCGCCGGCGACGGAGGCAAAATCGCGCACGCGGCGCAACAGCCGTCCGGCGATGCGCGGCGTGCCACGCGCGCGTCGCGCGATCTCCAGCGCGCCGTCGTCGCCGAGCGGCATGCCAAGAATGCGAGCGCCGCGCCGCACGATCTGCTCCAGTTCCTCGACGGAGTAGAAATCGAGACGGACCGGGATGCCAAAGCGGTCGCGCAGCGGATTGGTCAGAAGACCGAGCCGGGTGGTGGCGGCGACGAGGGTGAAACGGGCTAGGTCAATCTTGACCGAGCGCGCCGCCGGCCCTTCGCCGATGATCAGGTCGAGCTGGAAATCCTCCATCGCCGGATAGAGAATTTCCTCGACCGCGGGGTTGAGCCGGTGGATCTCGTCGATGAACAGCACGTCGCGGTCTTCGAGATTGGTGAGCAGTGCTGCGAGATCGCCGGCCTTGGCGATGACCGGGCCGGAGGTCGAGCGGAAATTGACGCCGAGCTCGCGCGCCATGATCTGCGCCAGCGTTGTCTTGCCGAGGCCGGGTGGCCCGACGAACAGCACATGGTCGAGCGCCTCGCTGCGGCCCTTGGCGGCCTCGATGAACACTTTGAGATTGGCCCGCACCGCCGCCTGGCCGACAAAATCGCCGAGCGTCTGCGGCCGCAAGGTTTGCTCGGCATCCTCGCCGCGCTTATCGGGAGCGATGAGGCGTGGCGAAAGGCTCATGCCGCTTTCCTTGCACAGGCTAGGGAACGGGACAAGCACAGTCTCACCGCGCCAGTTCCTTCAGCCCGAAGCGGATCAGCTTCGATGCATCCGCATTCTCGCCGGCGCTTTTCAGCGCAGCCGCCACCGCATTGGCGGCGATGTCGCGCGAATAGCCGAGATTGACCAGCGCCGAGACGGCGTCGGTGATCGGCGCCGGTGCGACGCCTTCGCCGAGTTCCTGCTTCAGGCCGATGGTGCCGGAGGCAGTGCCCGCATAGACTGGCGCCTTGTTCTTCAGTTCGGTGACGATCCGCTCGGCCACCTTCTTGCCGACGCCCGGCGCGCGGCTGACCATGGCAATATCACGCAGCGCGATAGCATTGGCGAGATCGGCCGGCGCCAGCGTCGACAGAATAGCCAGCGCCACCTTGGCGCCGACGCCCTGTACATTGCTCATCAAAAGCCGGAACCATTCGCGCTCCAGCACCGACTGGAATCCGTAGAGTCGCAGCATATCCTCGCGTACATAGGTCTCGATGAACAGCACCACCGCCTCGCCGGGGGCCGGCAAGGCGGCCAGCGTGCGCGTCGAGCAGTGGGCGACATAGCCGACGCCGTGCACGTCGATGATGCAGAAATCCTCGTCGATCTCGTCCAGCGTGCCTTTGAGCTTGCCGATCATGCCAAAGCTCTCATGGATACAGGCCCCTCATGGATAGGTTTCAGGAGACATGATATCGAGATCCGGAAAGTAGCTGCGGTAGCGCGCGGCATCGCGCGTCAGCAGACGATGCCCAGCGACAACCGCATGGGCTCCGATAAAGAAATCCGGCAGGGTTCGTTCGCGGACCCCGCCAGCGCGGCGATAGCGGGAATGCGTTACACCGGCGAGGAATGCCGCTTCCCATGGCAAGAGTTCGCGATCCATCTTAAGCGTCTCGACTGCTTTACGGAGTGCCGGCTCGGTCGCTATCAGCGGCGCGAGTTCGGACCAGACGATTGTATTGATGACGAGTGTACCATCGCGCCGGCATGCTGTGATCGCTGACGCCGACCACTTCGTCTCCTTTCCGGCAGGACCCCAAACATCGATCAGGACATTTGTGTCAATCAATGTCGAGATCTTCACGTGGACCCCTCAGCCACTCCATATACTCGTCCGTTGTCATGCCTCCCAAGTCCAACGTGCCGGCCATATGATCAAGCAGCTGGCTGAATTTGCGAGAGGCCTCTTCCTCGGAAATGTTTTCGTTGACCGCAACAACACGAGCGCCGTCGTCTGTGGGCACGAACTCCACCTCGGAGCCCGGTCCAATCCCCAAATGATCCCGTATCTCCTTCGGGATCGTCACTTGGCCTTTGCTTGTCACGCGCATGGTAATACCTCGTTGGTATTACTTATTGCCGAACCGAGAACAGGTCAAGAACAAACTTATCCGGCCAGCGCCATCCTATAGGCAACGCTCTGCCGGTGATGGGCGTGGCAGATGGCAATGGCCAGGGCGTCGGCGGCATCATCGGTGTCGAAAGTCGCCTTCGGCATCAGCACCTTGACCATCATGTGGATTTGCTTCTTGTCGCCGTGACCGACGCCGATCACCGCCTTCTTGACGGCGTTTGGCGCATATTCGGCAACGACCAGGCCGGCCAGCGCCGGCACCAGCATGGCGATGCCGCGCGCCTGGCCAAGCTTCAGCGTCGCTGCCGCATCCTTGTTGACGAAAGTCTGCTCGACCGCCGCCTCGTGCGGCTTGGCGGCATGCAGGATCTCGGCGAGCCCATCATGCAACTGGCAAAGGCGCCTCGCCAGCGCCGCCTTGTCGTCGGAACGCACGGTGCCGGAGGCGACGAAGCGCAGCGAATTGCCGAGGCTCTCGACGATGCCCCAGCCGGTACGCCTCAGCCCCGGATCGATGCCGATGATGCGAATCGCTTCCCCCATTCGCCAAGTCTACCCTTGGCGGACAGCGATGCCAGCGAAATGTGAACAAACCAGAAACAGGGTTCCCACAGCGTCCCATAGGCTGTTTGAGAATTCGCTCTGACGAGGCAGATGGCGTGGTTTTCGAGAACCGAAGCGGAGCGGACATTTGGGTCCGTTAGCCCGCGCATGACCTTCAAAATCGGAGTCGATTTTCGGAAAAGGATCATGCGCAAAATCTAAGCGCTACAGCGTCCTATGCGCGTCCCCAGACGCGCGGCGCTGTACGCAAGCGCAGAAAACGGCGCCAGGTGTCCGTCGGAGAGAATTATCAAGCAGCCTGTCAGCCCCGGGCAAAAGCCGTGTTCAGCAGCGTGATCTGGTCGGAAACCGGATTGACGCGGCGGCCGGATGGCGAGACATCGGCCACGGCACCGCCGTAGATTTCCTCGTCCATGCGACGCACCAGCGCCTGCAGTCGCAGCGAGCGGTTGACGAGGTCAAGAAAATCCTTGGGCAGTTCGACCCAGCCTGCGGCATCGTTGTTGGCGGAAGCGGTGTCGAGACGCACCTTGGATTTTTCGGAAGCAACCTGATCGCGGGTCATCTCGCCGGAATTCGCCGCACGCTGCAAAAGCAGCCAGGAGGCGACCTGCATCAGCCTCGTGGTCAGCCGCATCGATTCGGCCGCATAGAGCGTCGCCGCCAGCCTGGACAGTTTCTTCGCCTCGGCCCGGCCCTTGCCGTCCAGATATTCGGCCGCCTGCTCGACCAGGCCCATGCCTTCCTGATAGAGCGGCTTGAAGGATTGGGAGAAAACCCGGCGCTCCGCCAGCTTGATGGTTTTCGCGCTTCCCTTCGAAGAGTCGTTCATCGATACGCCCTGCACTTGCCTTACAGCCGGTCGATTCGGCGTCATCGCCGTCACGTCCTGCACCCTATATGACCGAGACTTGAAAATGCGCTTCGGGGCGGGTGAAGGCAAGCACATGTTTAACAAACGGTTAACGGCGGCGCAGGCCCCGGGCAATCCGGATCGCGGGCAAAAAAAGAGCCGCGGGTAAGGCGGCTCTCAGGAGTTTAACAGGGAGGCGTCAAACAAAGTGGCTCCAACCACTCGGTAAGAATCCAGATCACTGGATGTACATAGTAAACGCCTGTAAAGCTTAATGAAGCCTTAACGGCACGGATATTTTTTGATCGAGCGCCGCCCGCCTGTGCCGTAACAGCACAATACTCAGGCCTTTTGGGCCTCAGGAAGCCGCTCGGCTTTCCACACCTCCGGCAGTGCGATGTAGGCAAACAGCAGCAATCCCGCGTAAAAACCCATCGAGGACGTTGCCACCAGCGGCTCGATCGCCGGGTTGCCGGCAAGCATGATATAAAGGCCGATCAACAGGCCGATGCCACTGATTGCCGTCAACCAGAAATGGACGGTGGCAAGCTTCTTTTCCGCGACTGCCGGAAACAGATGGTAGAAGAAGGCAAACACCGCCGACATCAGCCATCCGGCCACCATGATGTGGGCGTGGGTCGGCATCTGCGCATGGTCTTTGCTGATCGCCATCTGAAGGCCGAGCGCCATCCCGAACAGTGCATAGACGACGGCCAGCGTGAAGAAATTTCGTGCTACCTTTTGCATAGTATCCCCCGATTTGCCTTTTCCCGTCATGGGAATGGGTTGAATTCAGGCGGTCGACCCGCCACCGGGTCCCCGGCATCGGCGCATTAGCATCGGCAATGTTTCTGGACGATGCCGCATCGCGCCCGACCCTCCCCGGCGCTGCCAGGATAGCAGAAAACGGCGCGACGCGCTTGCGCAATCGTTGAACGATGCCGTTACGGAGTGTCTCATAGGACGTCGAAACAAAGCGGCCGCCCACGCGACATCGTTCCGAAACAGGCGCCGCGCTAAACGCCCGCTCCTCGCAGCGAGATGGAGCAAGTATGCGCCGCTCGCAATCGTCAACATCCAAGGATGGGGAACCATGGATTGGTACTCTATCGTCAAATTTCTGCACGTCGTCTCGGCGATCCTCTGGGTCGGCGGCGGCTTCACGCTGATGGTGCTCGCGATGCGCGCCGATCGCGCTGGAAACATCGAAGGCATGCTGCAGGCCATGCGCGCCACTGGCGAGCTGGGCAACAGGTTCTTCGCGCCGATGTCGATGCTGACGCTCGCCTTCGGGCTGATCATGTGTTGGTTCTGGGTCGGCTTCTCCGACCTGTGGATCCTGATCGGCCTTGCCGGCTATGCGACGACCTTCTGCATCGGCATGTTCATCTTCAAGCCGACCGCCGACCGCATGGCGGGGATGATCGCCAAGGACGGCGTGACGCCGGCGGCCCTCGCTGAGGGCCAGCGCATCCTCAACGGTGCACGCATCGACTATTCGGTGATGCTGGTGATCATCGCCGACATGGTGCTGAAGCCGACGCTGAACGACATCACCATCCTGGGCTGCATGGCGCTGGTCCTGACCACCGGAATTGCTCTCGCCCTCGGCGGAACGCGCCGGTTGGTGCCTAGCGCCGCCTGAAATCCACCGTGACGCTGCTGGCGGCTCGGCTGCCGGCAGCTTCCATGGCTGGCAATCTAGAGAAGGCCGGAAATCCCGTCCCACAGAAGCTTGACCGCAACTACCGCCACGGTTGCGTAGGTGAAGGGGTAGAACAGTTCCGGCCGCATCCGCCGGACCAGCCAGGCGCCGGCGATGGTCGAAAGCGGCGCCAGCGGTACCAGAACCGCCGACGCGGTCAGGTTGGTGGTATCGAACTGTCCCAGCGCAAAATAGGGGATGAGCTTCAATGCGTTGGTGGCGGCAAAGAAGATTGCAGCGGTGCCCGACAGCACTTTCGGATCAGGCCGGATCGGCAGCGCATAGACCTGAAAGGGCGGACCGCCGACATGGGCGACGAAGCTGGTGAAGCCGGCGACCGTCCCCCAGAAGGCAGCAGCCGCGCGGTTGGGCTCGGCCGAGTGGCCCGCACCGTGCCGCATCTGTAGATAGACCCAGCGAAGCACGAAGAGAATGGCCACCGCGCCGACGATCAGCCGCACCATTTCCGCTGTCACCAGCGCCGCGGTCAGCCAGCCGAGGCCGATGCCGATCACCGCCCCGGGCATCATGTCCGTAAGCATCTTGCGGTCGTAGACACCCCACCATGTCCACACCGAGACGATGTCCATCAGGCATAGAATCGGCAGCAGGATGGCGGCGGCCTGCACCGGCGGCATGGCCAGCGCCATCAGCGGCACCCCGATGAAACCGACCGCACCGCCAAAGCCGCCCTTGGACAGACCGACCAGGATGACGGCTGGAATGGCGGCGGCATAGAACCAGGGATCGAGCAGAAGACCTGACATCGGCGGGGAGCAGTTGGAGGGAAAGCGTATAGACGCTGGAATAGCCGATAAACTTTCGCGCCGCGACCGCAAATGTGCACACAATGCGATGCGTCGTGAGTGCTGAGGCCTGTTACGGTTTTGAGATGGCGGTCGCGGCAAGCGGCGGTGGGCGCCTCCGGATCGGCTGCGCCTTGATGATGGCTGTGCTCGTTTCGGCTTTGTCGGCGATACGGTCGAGAAGCTTGTCGAGATCGCCGATCGAGCGCACGAACAGCCGGGCAACAAAGCAGTCGTCGCCCGTCACCTTGTCGCATTCGCCAAACTCCGGGATCTCCTCGATCAGCTTCTGGACGATATGCAGCTTGCCCGGCAAGGGCCGGATGCGAACAATCGCCTGCAGCGAGTAGCCGAGCGCTTGCGGGTCGATCTCGACGGTGAAAGCCCTGATAACGCCACGATCTTCCAGCCGACGCAGCCGCTCCGCCACGCTCGGCGACGACAGTCCTACCTGCTGGGCCAGTTCCTTCAACGAGGTTCGCGAATCCTTGACCAGGATTTCGAGAAGGCGTCGGTCCAGATCGTCCAGCATTTGACATTCCCAACGAAAAGGCCGCCGCCACCTTATTTAATTAGGCACGGCCGGCATATCACCCATCGCAAGACATAGGAAGCGCTTGTGCCGCATGGGATTATCGACCCATCAGCATTCGAGAGGTAATCTTCATGGACAGCACGGTGCGCGGCACAATCGAAATGACGGCCGCAATGGCCATCCTCGGCACGATCGGATGGTTCGTCGTCATGTCGGGCGAGCCCATCATGGACGTCGTCTTCTGGCGCTGCGCCTTCGGCGCGATAACGCTGCTGATCATCTGCGCTGCCCTGGGATTGCTGCGCGGCAGGCTGTCGCTGCGCATCGTGGCGATTGCGGCCCTTGGGGGCGCGGCCATCGTCATCAACTGGTTGCTGTTGTTCAGTTCGTTTTCCCACGCCTCGATCTCGATCGCCACGGCAGTCTACAACACCCAGCCCTTCATGCTGGTCGGCTTTGGCGCGCTCTTCTTCTCAGAGCGGCTGACCATGACGAAGCTGGCCTGGCTCGGCATCGCCTTCGCCGGCATGCTGCTGATCGTGCACGCCTCGCCTGATGTGGGGCCCGATGCAGGTCCTAATACAGGCACAGGCAATCTCGGTACGGATTATTTTACCGGCATCGCAATGGCGCTGGGTGCGGCTTTCTTCTGGGCTGTGGCCGCCATCGTCACCAAGAAGCTCAAAGGCACGCCACCGCACCTGATCGCCCTGATCCAGGTCTGCGTCGGAGTCGTCATGCTGGCACCCTTCGCCAACCTTTCCCACCTTCCCGCCGATGCGTGGAGCTGGAGCATGCTGACGACGCTTGGCGTCGTCCATACTGGTCTGATGTACATCCTGATGTACGGCGCCGTTCAGAAACTGCCGACTCATCTGCAGGGGTCGCTGTCCTTTATCTACCCTGTGGTCGCGATCCTGGTCGATGTCGTCGCCTTCGGCCACCGGCTGCATCCGGCCCAGATCGTCGGCGCCGCCGCCATCCTGGTCGCTGCCGCCGGCATGAATCTTGGCTGGACACTGTGGAAATCGGAGATCCCAGCCGAGAGCACCCAGGCGATCAAGTGAGCGAAGAACGTCGCCGGACGACAATCATGCGCCAATGATCCTGCCCCGCCCGCCTGTTCAAGGCTGGCACTTTGCTCTATGCCGCAATGCAACCATCTTCGCCCGGCATAGGCGAAAACCGGGATCGAAAACCAATGAACGACGCAACGCCTCCAAATCGCTGCCGCATCGTGCTGATCGCGCCGCCCGGCGTGCCGGCTGAGCGCATCGGCGCGGCGTTCGAGGGCGGCGACGTCGCCTCGCTGATCCTGCCCGAGAACGGCATGGACGAGGCCTCCTTCCAGGCCTTCGCCGAACAGATCGTGCCGGCGGCGCAAGCGGCAGGCGTTGCCGTCGTCATTGCCGGCGACACCCGCATCGCCGGCCGCGTCCAGGCAGATGGCATCCATGTCGAGGTCGGCAAGGCCGAACTCGCCGAGACGATCGACCGTTTTCAGGCAAAAATGATGGTCGGCACCGGCGGCGCCAAGACACGCGACGATGCGCTGGAACTCGGCGAGCTCAGGCCCGACTACATCTTCTTCGGCCGCTTCGGCTACGACAACAAGCCGGAGCCGCACCCGCGCAACCTGTCGCTGGGGCAATGGTGGGCGGATGTGATCCAGATCCCTTGCATCGTCATGGCCGGGTCCGACCTCGCCTCGGTCGAAGCGGTAGCTACCACCGGCGCCGAATTCGTGGCGCTGTCCAGCGCCGTCTTTGCCGACGGCGTCGACCCGAAGATGGCAGTCGCCAGCGCCAATGCGCTGCTCGACGAAACCGCGCCGCATTTCGAGGACTGACGTGCCGGCGTGGACAATCCTTTTCGGAGCTTTGCTTGCGGCGCTCACGGTGCAGGCCGCCGTGGCGGAAACCGCCCCGTTGCCGCAACCCAAGCCCGACATCGGTGCAAGCACGGACAAGCCGATCGCCACGCCGCTGCCGCAGCCTGCCACCACCGCCCCGCTGCCGTCGGCCGACGCCATCAATCCCGACCGCTTCGGCGCAAAGCCGTCGGACTCTGCCTATGGCGCCTTCCAGCGCGGCCTTTACAAGACGGCCTACAACCTCGCTTTGGTTCGCGCCCAGAACGGCGACCCGGCGGCGCAGACATTGATCGCGGAGATATTGTCGCGCGGTCTTGGCGTGCCGGTCAACGCTGCGGAGGCGGCAAAGTGGTACGCGCTTGCCGCCGAGCAGGGCATACCAGAATCGCAGTTCCAGTATGCGCTGATGCTGCTCGACGGCCGCTACGTCAAAAAGGACGAGAAAGGGGCCTACGCGCTGATGCAGGCCGCCGCCGAGGCCGGCAACCGTCTGGCGCAGTTCAATTTCGCGCAGCTGCTGGTCCAGCAGGACCCCGGCGATGCCGGCATCGCAAAGGCGGTGTCCTATTATCAGCGCGCCGCCGCGACCGGCCTTGCCGACGCGCAATATGCTATGGCGCAGGTCTATGCCAATGGCGTCGGCGGCAAGCCGCGCGACGAGGTCCAGGCGCGAGGGCTGTTGGCGCAGGCAGCACGGCAGAACTACGATACGGCGCAGATCGATCTCGCCGCCTGGATGATCGAGGGACGTGGTGGTGCCCGCGACCTGAAGTCCGGCTTCGGCTGGATGAAACAGGCCGCCGAGGGCGGGAATGTCGCCGCCCAGAACCGCCTCGCCAAGCTTTACATGGGCGGCATCGGCACCGATCCGGATCCGATCCTTGCCGGCGCCTGGTACGTTGTCGCACGGCGCGCCGGGCTCATCGATCCGCAGATGGACGATTTTCTGCGGGGCCTGACCGACGACCAGACGAAGCAGGCGCTGCAGATGGCCAACCGCCTGCCGTAGAGCGTCGCGGACGGTGAATTATCTGGCAGCGAATGCTGACGAGGGGATGGCTCCGCCCCTACTCCCCCTCCTGCCCACTCCCTTGCCTCTCCTGGCGATTTGTGGTCTTGGAGGCGCCAAATCGCTTTCATCGCGAATATCTCATTCCGGATCACATCATCATGGCCAAGATCAATGGCAACGAAATCCGTCCCGGCAACGTCATCGAACATGATGGCGGCCTATGGGTGGCGGTCAGAACCAACACTGTCAAGCCTGGCAAGGGCGGCGCCTATAACCAAGTCGAGCTGAAGAACCTGATCAACGGCACCAAGCTTAATGAGCGTTTCCGCTCCGCCGAAACCGTCGAACAGATCCGGCTGGAGATGAAGGATTTCTCCTACCTCTACGAGCAGGGCGAAGCGCTGGTGTTCATGGACACCGAAAGCTACGAGCAGCTTGAACTGCAAAAGGATTTCGTCGGCGATCGCGCCGCCTTCCTGCAGGACGGCATGATGGTGACGGTCCAGCTCTATGATGAAAGGCCGATCGGCATTTCACTGCCCGACCAGGTGACGCTGACCATCACCGAGGCCGATCCGGTGGTGAAGGGTCAGACGGCCGCCTCATCCTATAAGCCGGCGATGCTGGAGAACGGCATCCGCGTGCTGGTGCCGCCGTTCATCGGGTCGGGCGAACGTATCATCGTCGACACCAACGAAATCACTTACGTGCGCCGCGCCGACTAAAGCGCCGGCAGCAGGAAGAAGCGCAGCAGGAAAAAGTACAATGGCGCGTTCCGCGATCCTCAATGTAATGGTCCAGGCCGCCATGAAGGCCGGCCGCTCGCTGTCGCGCGATTTCGGCGAAGTCCAGAACCTGCAGGTCTCGATGAAGGGGCCGGGCGACTATGTCAGCCAGGCCGACCGCAAGGCCGAAGACATCCTTTTCACCGAGCTGTCGAAGGCGCGGCCGGGCTACGCCTTCCTGATGGAGGAGCGCGGCCTGATCGAAGGCGACGACGGCCAGCACCGCTGGATCGTCGACCCGCTCGACGGCACCACCAATTTCCTGCACGGCATTCCGCTCTTCGCCATCTCGATCGCGCTAGAGCGTCAGGGCCAGATCGTCGCCGGCGTCGTCTACAATCCGGCGATGGACGAACTCTACACTGCCGAGCGCGGCGGCGGCGCCTTTATGAACGACCGCCGGTTGCGGGTCGCCGGCCGCACCAAGCTGATCGACGCGGTGATCGGCTGCGGCGTGCCGCATCTCGGGCGCGGCCAGCATGGCAATTTCCTGGTCGAGCTGCGCAACGTGATGGCCGAAGTCTCGGGCGTGCGCCGCCTCGGCTCTGCCTCGCTCGATCTCGCCTACGTCGCTGCCGGCCGCATGGACGGGTTCTGGGAAACCGGCCTGTCGGCCTGGGACGTCGCCGCCGGCATCCTGCTGATCCGCGAGGCGGGCGGCTTCATCTCCGACTTCGCCGGCGGGCAGAACATGCTGGATGGCGGCTCGATCGTCGCCGGCAACGAGATCATCCAGCGCGCGCTGTTGAAAACCGTCAGGAAGCCGGTGACGCCGCGCTAAGCTCTAGCTAGCAGACTTGGCGCGCTGAACCGCCGCAGTCGCAAAATCGCAACCAAAGCTTGAAATACTGTCCGGGATCCGCCCAGATAAGGGGATGCAGGATCATTCATGACGCATATCGGCACCGAATCCCGGATCGAAATCCCCTTCATGGGACGCTGGCATTATTCGCGCGCCGAAATGATCGCCGACGGCATCGTCCATGCGGTGGGCATCGTGCTCGCCATTGCCGCCGGCTCGGCGCTGCTGGCGCTGGCCTCCTTCCATGCCGGTCCGGGCGAATATATCGCCGCCGCTTTCTACGTGGTTTCGCTGCTCACCGTGCTGTCGGTGTCGCTGGCCTATAACCTGTGGCCGGTGTCGTCGCCGGCCAAGTGGATATTGCGGCGCTTCGATCATGCCGCGATCTATCTGCTGATCGCCGCGACCTACACGCCTTTCCTCGCCCAGCTCGACGGCTCGCCGTTGGCCATCTCGATGATCGTCCTGGTCTGGCTCGCGGCAGCGATCGGCATCGCCATCAAAGTGCTTCTTCCCGGCCGCTTCGACCGGCTGGCGATCGTCTTCTATCTCGCCATCGGCTGGAGCGGCATCGTTCTTGTCGAGCCGCTGGTCCAGACATTGCCGACGACATCGATCCCGCTGATTGTTGCCGGCGGCATCGTCTATTCCTGCGGCGTCATCTTCTTCGCCTGGAAGGGCCTGCCCTTCCACAATGCGCTGTGGCACGGCTTTGTCGTCACCGGCGCCGGCCTGCATCTTGCCGCCATGGTCGACTGCCTGGTCATCAACCGACTCTGACGCCAATGGTCCGGCCGGCAATATTGCCAAGCGCCATTCAATTTGGTCACAATTGCGTTTAGAGTCGCCGTCAAACGTGAATTGACGGCATCGGAAACGGGGCACGGATGGCTTTTCTCAAATCCTTCGGCGTGGGCAGACGCTCCGACGTCCTGATGTACGACCCGCACAAATTGTCGAGCCCGCAGGTTTTTCTGCTGACCATGGTCATCTTCCTGATGATCGTCGCCTTCATCGCCGCCATCCTGACCCGTCAGATCTCGAACGCCTTTGCCACCAATCCCGGTCTCAACGGCCTGATCATCGGCGTGCTTGCGGTCGGCATCCTGCTGGCCTTCGTGCAGGTCGGCCGGCTGTTTCGCGAAGTGCGCTGGGTCAACTCATTTCGGGCCGGCTCCGAAACCACCGAACCGGTGCTGCTGGCGCCGATGAAGGCGATGATCGGCCGCTCGTCGACGATCGCCTTCTCGACCAGCTCGATGCGCACCATGCTCGATTCGATCGCCACCCGCCTCGACGAAAGCCGCGACACCTCGCGCTATCTTGTCGGGCTGCTGGTGTTCCTTGGCCTGCTCGGCACCTTCTGGGGCCTGCTCAACACGATCGGCTCGATCCGCGAAACTATTGACTCGCTCGATCCCGGCTCCGGCGATGCCGCCGCCGTGCTCGAATCGCTGAAGCAGGGGCTTTCCGCGCCGCTCGCCGGCATGGGCACCGCCTTCTCGTCGTCGCTGTTTGGCCTGTCCGGTTCCCTGGTGCTCGGCTTCCTCGACCTGCAGGCTGGCCGCGCCCAGACACGCTTCTACACCGAGCTCGAAAACTGGCTGTCCTCGGTCACCGACCTGTCGTCCGACATCGTCGTCGCCGAACCGCCAAAGGCCGAGTCCTCCGACGAGATCCGCGTCCTGTCGGAAAGACTGCGCAGCATGCAGGAAAGCGGCGGCGGCGCCAATCCGCGTGTCGCCACCGCCATGGCCAACCTTGCCGACGGCATTTCGGGCTTGGTCAAGAACATGCGCTCGGAGCAGCAGATCATGCGCGACTGGGTCGAGGCCCAGTCGGACGAGCAGAAGGCTATGCGCAATACGCTGGAGAAGATCGCCGACGCCCTGAAGAAGACCGGAGTCCATTAGCATGGCTCTCGCCAGGAGCCGGCGTACCGATCGCCGTATCGATTACTGGCCAGGCTTCGTCGACGCGCTGTCGACGTTGCTGCTGGCGATCATGTTCCTGCTCACCGTCTTCGTGCTGGCGCAGTTCCTGCTCGGCCGCGAAATCTCCGGCAAGGACACGGTACTCAACCGCCTCAACTTGCAGATAAACGAACTGACCCAGCTTCTGGCGCTGGAGCGCTCGACGACGCAGGACAAGGAAGATTCGCTCGCCAATTTGCAGGCGTCGCTGTCGGCGTCGGAGGCGGAAAAGAGCCGGCTCGAGCAATTGCTGGCGCAAGGCGCCGGTGCCGGCGACGCGGCCAACCAGCGCGCCACGGCGCTTTCTGGTGAACTCGACAACCAGCGCCAGATCAGCCAGCAGGCGCTGAGCCAGGTCGAAATCCTCAACCAGCAGATCGCGGCGCTGCGCAGGCAGATCGGAGCGCTCGAAGAAGCGCTCAACGTATCCGAAACGCGCGACCGCGAGTCCAACACCAAGATCGCCGATCTCGGCCGCCGCCTGAACGTCGCGCTGGCGCAACGGGTGCAGGAACTGAACCGCTATCGGTCCGACTTCTTCGGGCGCTTGCGCGAGATCCTCGCCGATCGCGAGAACATCCGCATCGTCGGCGACCGCTTCGTCTTCCAGTCGGAAGTGCTTTTCCCGACAGGCTCCGAAGTGATCAACGATGCCGGCAAGGACGAGATGAAGAAGCTCGCCGACGCCATTATCGACCTGCAGAAGGAGATCCCGCCGGAGATCAACTGGGTGCTGCGCGTCGACGGCCACACCGATGACAAGCCACTATCGGGAACCGGCCGCTACCGCGACAATTGGGAATTGTCGACGGCGCGCTCGACCTCGGTGGTGAAGTTCCTGATCGAAAACGGCGTGCCGGCCAACCGGCTGGTTGCGGCCGGCTTCGGTGAATTCCAGCCGCTCGACCCCGCCGACACCGAAGATGCACGCAACAAGAACCGCCGCATCGAGCTGAAACTGACCGAGCGCTGATCGCCCCGGCTCCAAGCGGCGGCCGCATTTAGGGTGGCAATGCGGTGCCGGCAAGGCCTGAAAGGATTACCTTTTTTTGATTACACTTTGCCGAGGATCGCTCCTAGCTATGTCACCGGGCCGAGAACCGCCGGCGGTGGAAGCGTCCATCGCGCCCGACGGAACCGACGGCCCACGGCTGGAAGGTGGCCCCCAATCGCCGCCTCCCCTGTAAAAGGAGACGCAACATGCGCTCTTTCACTCCCAAGATCCTCAGGGCTGCAACGCTCGTCGCACTTCTCGTCACCGTTCCGTTTGCTGGCGCCTACGCCGGCCCGCGTGATGCAGCCTTGATCAACCAGATAGAGAGCGTGGATACCGGTATCCGCGCCGCCATGCAGGCGAACAGGATCAAGCCGGACGAGGCGCGTGACTTGCGCACGCAGGTCGCTCACCTTGATCGGGCCGCCCAGAGGGCCGCGCGAGATGGGACGATGCCGATCACGCAATGTCAGCAGTTGCTGGCGCAGCTCGATCATGTGAGTCAGAAGCTGCGGGCTGCCACCGGCAGCGCCTTCCTCATCGGCAGCGGCGGCGATGGCGGATATTATCCGAACGGCTACGGCCCAAAATATCCAAACGGCTGAAACCTCCATTACAGCGCCGCAGTTCGATCTTGCGCATGATCCTTTGATTCTTGCGCAGATCCGTTCCGCACCGAAGGCCCGCAGCAGATCCGTGCTCCGAAAATTGATTCCGATTTTCGGGGTCATGCGCCCAGCCAAAGTACGATCAGCGCCAGCACTGCCGGTAGAGTCTGGATGTAGAGGATTTTCCTATCGACCGTCGCCGCGCTGTAGAGGCCGGCGATGGCGACGCAGAGCAGGAAAAACACCTTGATCTGGAAACCGGCCTCGCCGAGGTAAAGCCCCCAGATCAGCCCGGCTGCGAGAAAGCCGTTGTAAAGCCCCTGGTTGGCCGGCAAGCACTTTCGATGCGCTGGCGAATTCCGGCGTCAGCTTGAACGCCTTGTGGCCGCGTGGCGTATTCCACAGCACCATCTCCAGATAGACGATGTAGAGGTGGATCAGCGCCACCAACCCGACCAGCACGTTGGCGATCATGCTTCATCTCCCGTCGCGGCACGGCGCCGCCTTGCGATATTGATAGACGCATTGCGGCGTTCAGCTAGCAACCAATGTGCCCTTCGCTGACGGCCTTCAGGGTTGCCAATGCCCGCGCATTGGTATCTTTTCCCGCCGTTCAAATTCAGCGGAACCCATCATGTCCTTTCAAAAACTCGACGACCTCGGTCACAAGCTCGAAGCGCTGGAGCATGCGCTCGCCATTCTCGGCGCCGACGAGGCGACCCATATGGCCGTGGGCGGCGGCGAAAAGCGCGCCGAGGCGATGTCGGCGCTGGCCGGCATGCATCACGCCAGAGCGACCGCGCCGGAGATCGCCGACTGGATCGCTGCGGCCGAGCAGGAAACGCTGAACGAAGAACAGCAGGCAGCGGTCAAGGAGTTCCGGCGGCAGTATACCAACCTGACCTGCCTGCCGGTTGAATTCGTCGAGCGCCAAACGACCGCGCGCATGCGCTCCGAGCAGCTCTGGCGCGACCTGCGGGCGAAAAACGACTGGGCAGGATTTTTGCCGGCGCTCGAAGGCGTCGTGGCGCTAGTGCGCGAGGAAGCAGCACTTCGCGCCGACGTGCTCGGCCTCGATCCCTACGACGCGCTGATGGAGCAGTACGATCCCGGCAACCGCGCCGCCGACATCACGCCGGTCTTCGCCGAGCTGAAGACCTTCCTTAGGGATTTCGTACCGGAGGCACTGGCCGTGCAGGAAGAGCGGCTGGCGAAAAACCCTCTGAAGCCGCTTTCGGGCAGCTACGCGATCGAAAAGCAGCGCGAGCTTGGCCTCGCCATGATGGCGGCGGTCGGCTTCGACCTCACCCACGGCTCGCTTTCGGTTTCGCATCATCCGTTCTGTGGCGGCGTGCCGAGCGACGTGCGCATCACCACCCGCTACAAGACCTCCGACTTCCTGTCGGCACTGATGGGAGTGCTGCACGAGACCGGCCATGCGCTTTACGAACAGAACCTGCCGAAGGCATGGGCGCACTGGCCGCTTGGCAAAGCGCGCGGCATGGCCGTGCATGAAAGCCAGAGCCTGTTCGTCGAAAAGCAGATCGGCCGCAACCCGGAATTCTGGCGCTGGGCGCTGCCTGTGGTCGAACGGCACCTGGGCGAGACCTGGTCGATCGACGACATCCTGCCGCATGTTCATAGGGTCGAGCGCGGGCTGATCCGCGTCGACGCCGACGAGGTCACATATCCGCTGCACGTCATCCTGCGCTACGAGCTGGAGCAGGAGCTTGTCTCGGGGCGGCTGGAGGCCGCCGATCTGCCCGAGGCTTGGGACGCCAAGATGCGCGACTATCTCGGCCTGTCGACCATCGACAACCCGGCCGACGGGCCGATGCAGGACGTGCACTGGCCAGGTGCCGCCTTCGGCTACTTCCCGTCCTATACGCTGGGCGCCATGATGGCGGCGCAGCAATGGGCGGCGCTGACCAGAGACCATCCTTCTGCCGACGAAGACCTCGCCACGGGAAATTTCGCGGCGATCAACGGCTGGCGCCGTGAAAAGATTTGGTCGCAAGGTTCGCGCTGGTCGACGCCCGACCTGCTCGAACGCGCCACCAGCGAGAAACTCAACGCCGCGCATTTCACCGATCACCTGAAGAAGCGCTACGGCGCATAGGACGGCACCCCCCTCCCATCCATCCCACCTGACCGATCATTGGGGTTCTCGAAGATGATTCACCATTCTCGGTCCTAGCCGAGCCACCCTGCCTTGCAGGACGCAATTTACTTTTCTATCACTAGTGGCATTCGACTGTATCTGGGGACGTGCAGGGCATGGGGCGGGCAAGGCACTTTCAGGCGGCGACAACAGTGGCCGCAAGTCTTACGGCAAGACTCACCGTATTGATTGTCATTTGCATGGTCTGCTGGCCGGCCATGGCCGGTACAACCGTGCACAAGGGCAGCGTTGGCGACTGGATCAAGCCAGTCGCGCTTCCCAAGGCCGATCCGCAATTCGACAGCCAGATCAAGAACGGCATATCCAACCTGCTGTCGGATTATCAGATCCGGAAGCGCCCCGGCGGATTGGAGGTCTTCGACCGCTATGCCTACAAGATCGTCGACCGCACCGGCCTGGAACGCGGCGCCAGCATAAATTTTGAATTCGATCCTGCGACGTCCGAGGTCACCGTGAACTGGATCGACATCATTCGCGACGGCGTGGTGATCCAGCATCTTTCTGATGGTGAGTTCGACGTGTTTCGGCGCGAGAGTGATGCGGAGAAGGGCCTCTTCGATGGTTGGCTGACCGCTTACCTGAACATCAACGATGTCCGGGTCGGAGACATCGTCGATTATGGCAAGACCACGGTCAGAACTCCGATCATCGGCACGGATCTTCTTTTCCATTCCTTTGCCGTGGCCTGGGACGAACCAATCGCTTTGATCCGCAAAAGAGTGACGTGGCCAACGGTGCAGCCCCTGAATGTCCGACAGGTCAGGACGGACATACGGCCGCATGTCCAGTCTACCGGAGAAACGACGACCTATCTTTGGCAAAGCGCCAACCCGACGCCGGTGAAATCGCAGGAATATCTGCCGCCGGACTTTCTCACATACCCATCCATCGAAATCTCTTCGACGTCTAAATGGCAAGATATCGTCGACACGGTTCTTCCGTATTATCGGCTCGACCAGGAACTGCCGGCAGATTTCGCAGCGAAGCTCGATGCCATTGCCGCGAAATACGATGCGCCAGAAGACAGGATGATCGAGGCGATGCGCTTGGTCCAGGACAACATCCGCTATGTCAGCCTGTCCATGGGCCGTGGGTCCTATATCCCGCGCAGCCCGACGACCGTGGTGGCAAGCGGCTTCGGAGATTGCAAGGACAAGGCGCTGCTTCTCGCCTCCAGCCTGCGGCGACTGGGAATCCACGCGGACGTGGCTCTCACCGATCTTGACGAAGGGCTTGCTCTCGCCACGATACTCCCGACGATAAGGGCGTTTGACCATGTTATCGTGAAGGTCGCCATCGACAGCCAGACCTACTGGATAGACGCGACCAACTATCTGCAGGGAGGCAGGGCAGATAATCTTATACCGCCCGACTACGGCTTTGCTCTGCCCATTGTCGCCGACAAGGCGGGAATGGAAAAGATAGAACGAAAGGAGCTCTACCAGCCGACCACCTTTGTGAATGAGGTATTCGATTTCCCCAAACGCAAAGGCGAGCCGCTCAAACTGACCGTCACCACGACCTATTGGGGCGCAGATGCCGATAGCATGCGCTATAAGCTTGTCTCGCAATCGGCGGCAAGGATCGCGGACGACTATCTCAAATATTACAATCGCCAGTATCCCGGAATGAAAAGCCTGGGGCCGCTGGTGACGAACGACAGCCGCGACAAGAATCTGGTTTCGGTAACCGAATCCTACGATCTGTCGGCAGGCGATCTCGATGCCGATAACCTCTCCAAGGACTTTGCTCTGAAATCGGATGTCGGCATCAGATATTTGCCGGAGCCCGACCTCCTCGAAAGGAGCGCGCCAATCTGGCTAGGCAGCCCGATCTTTCGACGACACCGGTGCACCGTCAGAAATTTGAAGGCCCACTTCGTAGGCCCTGAGGACAATGACGACGTGATTACGCCCTACGTTGCATTCAAGGCTCGTTGGACGAGCACCTCCACCGAATTTCAGGTCGACTGGTTTCTCAAGACTCTCAATGACCGGATTCCCGCCAAGAGTATCGGCCCTTATTTGAAATCCCTCAAGAAGATCAACGACAACTCGGCTTGGAACTACAATTTCGCCTATTCGGACGCCGAAGCGAACTGACGCCAGTGGAAGGATCTACTCCGCGGCACCTCTGAAAGCATTCGACCCGGTTTCGAACTGCAGCTTGGCCAGCCGCGCATAGATACCGCCCTTGGCAACGAGGCTTTGATGGGTGCCTTCCTCGACGATGCAGCCGCCATCCATGACGAGGATCCGGTCGGCCTTCAGAATCGTCGCCAGCCGGTGGGCGATAACGATGGTGGTGCGGCCCTGCATCAGCCGCTCCAGCGCCGTCTGCACCAGCGTCTCGCTTTCGGCGTCGAGTGCCGAGGTCGCCTCGTCGAGCAGAAGGATCGGCGCATCCCGCAGAATCGCGCGGGCAATCGCCATGCGCTGGCGCTGGCCGCCGGACAGGGTCACGCCGCGCTCGCCGACCTCGCTGTCATAGCCTTTCTCGAGCTTCAGGATGAACTCGTCGGCAAGCGCATCCTTGGCCGCCGCCTCGATCTCGGCCTGGCTGGCGTCCGGACGGCCGAAGCCGATATTGTCACGCGCGCTGGCCGCGAAGATGGTGACATCCTGCGGCACAATGGCGATGCGCTCTCGTATGGCGACGGGATCGGCCTCGCGCACATTAACGCCGTCGATCATGATCTTGCCGATCTCGGGGTCATAGAAGCGCAGAAGCAGCGAAAAGACGGTGCTCTTGCCGGCGCCCGACGGGCCGACGATCGCCACCGTCTCGCCGGGCTTGACCTTGAAACTCAGACCGTGGACGGCGGCGCGGTCGGGCCCAGCCGGATAGGAGAAGGATACGTCGTCGAAACTTATTGCGCCTCTGGCCGTCGCCGGCAGCAGTTTCGGATGCAGGGGGGCTTGGATCGCGGGCTTCTCGGCCAGGATCTCGGTCAGCCGTTCGGCAGCACCCGCCGCCTGGGCAAGCTCGCCCCACACTTCCGACAGCGCACCGAGGGCGCCGGCGGCGAACACCGAATAGAGCAGGAATTGGCCGAGCGTGCCCGGCGACAGCGTGCCGCCAAGCACGTCGCGCGATCCGAACCACAGCACCGCCACCACCGAGGAAAAGACCATGAAGATGGCGAAGAAGGTGAGGAAAGATCGGGCAAAGATCGAAGATCGCGCCGCCTCGAACGCGGCTTCCACGGCAGATGAAAAATTCCCGGTGACCAGTTTCTCGTTGGTGAAGGCCTGCAGCGTGCGCACCGCGCCGACCTGCTCGCTGGCATAGGCCGTCGCGTCGGCCAGCGTGTCCTGCGCCAGCCGCGATTTGCGCCGCACCGAGCGGCCGAAGGCGACCAGCGGCAGCACGATCACCGGGATAGCGGCAATGACGAGGCCCGACAGTTTCGGGCTGGTGAAGACCATCATCGCCACGGCGCCGAGCCCCAGGATGACATTGCGCAGCGCCACCGAAGCGGTGGCACCGACCGCCGATTTTATCTGCGTTGTGTCGGCGGCGAGCCGCGACACAATCTCGCCCGACTGGGCCGTGTCAAAGAAAGATGGCGAAAGCGTCGTGACATGGCGGAACACGTCGTTGCGGATGTCGGCGACGACGCGCTCGCCCAGCGTGATGACGAAATAGTAGCGGCTGGCCGACGCCGCGGCGAGCAAGGCAGCCATCACCACCAGCATGGCGAAATACTCGGCGATGAAACTGGAATCGGAAGCTGAAAAGCCGTGGTCGATCATGCGCCGCACGGCCAGCGGCAGCGCCAGCGTCGTCGCCGCCGCTACGGTCAGCGAGACGACCGCGCCAATGACCATCTTCCGGTAGCGGGTGATATAGGGGAACAGGCGCCGCAGCGGCTTGAGCGAGCGCCTACGCTCGTCTGCATCGCCGCTGGTGTGCGCCATGACCGTTTCCTCTGGCTCTTTTTGTATGCGCCTTAATATGCGCTTGTCGCGGCCTTGTGATTCAATTCCGGCTGATGTATAGGCTCGCCGACCGTTTTTAAAAGCCGTGGCTCCTCAATAGCTGCGGCTTCGAGTTTTAAAAAGGGGCGCATCGACGCAGGCTTATGCCCGTCAGCAGCGCCGGCGAACCAGGAATAGCACAATGAAGACCGACATCCATCCCGACTACCACACCATCAAGATCGTCATGACCGACGGCACCGAATACATGACCCGTTCGACCTGGGGCAAGGAGGGCGACACGATGAACCTCGACATCGACCCGACCACCCATCCGGCCTGGACCGGCGGCCAGCAGACCCTGCTCGACCGCGGCGGCCGCTTGTCGAAGTTCAAGAAGCGTTTCGAAGGTTTCGGCCTCTAAGCCGCAGACTTTTCGCAGATCAAGAACCCGCCCTCGTGGCGGGTTTTTTGTTGACTGGAGCCACCCGGCACAGGAGGGTCGACTGGTTGGCGAAGGGCGGCGACATGATGGCATTCAACGATGAACGATGGTCCGGCCTCACGGGCGGATACAAGGTCGTTTATGATCCACGGCCGGCCTTGCGAAGGCTGGCCGTTCACTACGATGACAAGTCGGTCTGGGACGAGCTCTGGAACGAACTGCATCATCAGGGCGATGTTGGAGACGCATCTTACGCCGCGGTTGTGGAACTGGCTCGCATCTCCGAAGGCGAAACTCCCGTATATTGGGGAGCTTACGGTCTGGCCGCGACGATCGAAGAAGCGCGATTGGCCTACGACCGGAACCCGCCGGTTCCGGATTGGATCGAACCACACTACAAAACTGCGTGGCAAATCCTTTTCGAATTGGCCTTGCGGGATCTGGCAGTTTTGGCGGACGACCCGACCGTAAACTGCGCATTGGCCGTTGTCGCCCTTCATAGAGGCCGGTTCAGCCTCGGCCGCATGGCGATGTGCGCGGAAGATGAGCGCACGGAAATGCTACGGGATTATTTCGGCCGGTAGTCTCCGGCTCTATTCGCCGACCAGTTCGCGCAGCGCCATCCGCTTATAGGCGGCGACCAGGTCGTCGCCTTCTTGCCGCCCGACCGAGATTGCCAGCCGCATGGTGGCCTCGCCCATCTGCCAGATGAGAAACGCCGTCGTTTCCAGCGCCGCCGGATCGGCGGCAGGCCGCAGCCGTTTTAGCACCGCCGTGAGGAATTCGGCGTTGGCCCGGCTGTCGACAAGCTCGAGTTCGCGCAGCGCCTTGTCGGCCTGTGTGCCCGACCAGATGTCACGCATCACCGGCTCCGCCAGGAACAGCCCGTAATAGATATCCACCAGCTCGGAAAACGCCCGCCGCAGCCCTTCCGCGTCGCTCACCTCGGCAAGTGCTGCCGCGATGCAGGCCTGGCCTTCGGCGGTGTAGCGCTCGGCCAGCGCCCAGACGATCGCCCGCTTGTCCGGGAAGAACTGGTAGAGCGAACCGATCGACACGCCGGCCCGTTCCGCCACTTCGCCCATGCGCATGGCATCGCTGCCTTGCTCGGCGATCAAAGCGGAGGCGGCGGCAAGCATCCGTTCGACCCGTTCGCGGCTGCGTTGCTGGCTTGGCGCCCGGCGCGGCGAGGCGATCTGGCCATCCTGTGAACCCGATACGATCGAGCCTTCCATCACTGTCTCCTAGCGAATGATCAACAAATTGGCTTGACTCGCAAAATACGAGGGTTTATCACGTTTTGCAAATGTGAGGATTACTCATGTTTGTGAACAAAGGAAATCACCCATGATCGACACAGTACGGAAACCGACTTTAATCGTCGGCGGCACCGGCAAGACCGGCCGTCGTCTCGCAGACCGGCTGACGGCGCAGAGCCTGCCAGTGCGGATTGGCTCGCGCTCGGGCACGCCGCCCTTCGACTGGGAAAACAACACGACCTGGGAACCCGCGCTTGATGGTGTCGGGGCCGTCTACATCAGCTACTATCCCGATCTTGCGGTGCCGGGTGCCGCCGAAGCGGTCGGCGCCTTCGCCAACCTTGCCGTGGAGCGCGGTGTGCGCCGGCTGGTGCTGCTGTCGGGGCGTGGCGAAACCGAAGCGCAACGCGCCGAAGAGATGCTGAAATCCTCAGGCGCCGACTGGACGATCCTGCGCTGCGCCTGGTTTGCCCAGAACTTCAGCGAGAGTTTTTTGCTCGATCCGCTGCTTGCAGGTGAAGTGGCACTACCGGTCGGCAATGTCGGAGAACCGTTCGTCGACGCCGAGGACATTGCCGACGCCGCCGTTACGGTGCTTACCCGGCAAGGTCATATCGGCCAGCTTTACGAGCTAACCGGGCCGCGGCTGCTGAGTTTCGCCGACGCGGTCGCCGCGATCGGCAAGGCAGCTGGCCGCAACATCGGCTTCAAGCAGATTTCGCATGCCGAGTTCGCCGCCGCAATCGCCACGCACGCGCTGCCGGCCGAGTTTGCCTGGCTGCTCAACGAACTGTTCACCGAGGTGCTCGACGGCCGCAACGAGGTGCTGGCCGACGGCGTCGAGCGCGTGCTCGGCCGAGCGCCAAGGGACTTCTCCGCCTACGCAATCGAAACCGCCGCTACGGGCATCTGGAGCAACTGACATGATCATGAAACTGCTCCCTACCCTAACCTTCGTAGCCGCGCTCGGCTCGGGCGTCGTCGCTGGTGTCTTCTTCGCCTTTTCCAGCTTCGTCATGCCGGGCCTCGCCCGCTTGCCTGCCGCGGGCGGCATCGCCGCCATGAATTCGATCAACGTCACTGCGGTGACGCCGATGTTCATGACCGCGCTTTTCGGCACCGGACTGGTCTGCCTAGTCCTCGTTGTCGGCGCCATTCCCGGCTGGAATCAGCCGGGTTCGTTCTGGCTTCTCGCCGGCGCCCTGATCTATGTCGTCGGCAACCTGATCGTGACCATGATCTTCAACGTGCCGCTCAACAACGCGCTGGCCGCCGTCGATCCGGCAAGCGCCAACGGCGCCGCCGTGTGGGCCACCTATCTCAGGGACTGGGTGATGTGGAACCACGTCCGCACCATTACCGCCATCGTGGCGCTGGGCTGCTTCATCGTGGCGTGGCGGTGAATGAGGCCAGAAATCTAAAAGACCTTGCGTCAGGCAGGGTCTTTTGACTTGTGGCCCTTACGATCGGCATGACCGAGATGGCGATCCGGATCGATCACGTCGCGAACCAGTTGCTTAAGCCTTGCAGCGTCGGGAAAGCCGCCGTCGCGCTTGCGGTCCCAGACCAGCGTGTCGTTGCAGGAAATGGTGAAAATACCGCCGGTGCCCGGCACCAGCGTGACCTCGCCCAGATCCGTTCCGAAAGTCGAGAGCAGCTCCTGCGCCATCCAGCCGGCCCGCAGCAGCCACTGGCACTGCGTGCAATAGGTGATGCGGACCTGAGGCAGCGCCTGTGGGGTCATCTCGGACTGAGCTCGCTCATGTCAGACTGAGCTTTGCTCATGTCTTCGGGCTGAGCTCGCTCATGTCTGGGCTGAGCTCGCTCATGTCTGGGCTGAGCTCGCTCATGTCTGGGCTGAGCTGTGCTCATGCGGCGCTGAGCTTCGCCATGGTCTCGTCGTCGACCTCGAAATTGGCGTAGACACTCTGCACGTCGTCATCGTCCTCAAGCGTCGCGACCAGCTTCATCAGCGATTGTGCCCGCTCCTCGTCGACCGCGATGTTGGTTTGCGGCTTCCAGATCGGCTTCACCGATTCAGCCTCGCCGAGCGCGCCTTCCAGCGCCTTTGACACTTCGCCGAGGTTCTCGAAGGCGCAATAGATCGTGTGCCCTTCCTCGTCCGACTGGACGTCGTCGGCACCGGCTTCGATCGCCGCGTCCATGACCTTCTCGGCACTGCCGACTGACGCCGGATAAAAGATCTCGCCGACACGGTCCCACATGAACGACACCGAGCCGGTTTCGCCCATCGCCCCACCGGCCTTGGTGAAGGCGGCGCGCACATTCGACGCCGAGCGGTTGCGGTTGTCGGTCAGCGCCTCGACGATCAGCGCAACGCCACCCGGCCCGTAGCCTTCGTAGCGCACGGCTTCGTAAGTCTCGGCGTCGCCCATCGACGCCTTGTTGATGGCTCGCTGGATGTTGTCCTTCGGCATCGACACCGCTTTGGCGTTCTGCACGGCAAGACGCAGGCGCGGGTTCATCGACGGATCCGGCGTGCCGCTCTTGGCGGCGACGGTTATTTCGCGCGCCAGCTTGGAAAACATTTTCGACCGCACCGCGTCCTGGCGGCCCTTGCGGTGCATGATGTTCTTGAACTGTGAATGGCCAGCCATGGCACCCCTGTCGTCTTCTTGGCAGAGCATCCTGCAGCGAGACCTCGCCTTTTGCCAAAATGCTCGAATTCATAATTTCAGAACGTTCCTGGTGCGTCCGGATGGACGTACGGCGCTCTATGTCGGAATGGCCGGCTTATAGATAAATCGGCTCAATTCGTCCAGCCGCGCCGTAACGGTGGTGCGCAACACGTCCGCCAGCTGCATTCCTGCGGCCATTCACCCGTCCAGATCGGATTTCAGCCGGTCGAGAATGCTGATCGCATGCGTGGCGTACTGGCTGATCCAGCGATCGTGGATCTGCTTGATCGGCAGCGCATTGAGATGATTCCAGCGTTCGCGCCCCTCGCGCCGCGCGACGACCAGATCGGCTTCCTCCAGCACTTTCAGATGCAGCATGACGGTGCAGCGGTCCATGTCGGGAAAGGCATCGCACAGCATGCCGGTGGTGCGCGGCGCGTCCTTCAGCTCGTCCAGCAGCGCACGCCGGCGCGGATGCGCCAGCGCCTTGAAAACATTGTCATCCTGCGCTTTGCTTGACATGTTATACTTTTATAACATAATACCGACCCAATCAAGGAAGGAGCTGTGGATATGTCTCTTGGATTCAGCGTTTCGGGCCGCATCGGCAAACCGGTCGCCGAAGTCTTCGACGCGGTCGTCAATCCGAAGAAGCTCAGCGGCTATTTCACCACCATCGGCGGCGCCAGCGCCCCGCTGGTGGCCGGCGCCAAGGTCGTCTGGTGGGGCAAGGTCCCGGTCGAGGTCGACGAGGTGGAGAAAAACAACCGCATCGTGCTGCGCTGGGATGCCACCGACGCCGACGGCAAGCCGGCTTACAAGACGCGCATCGAGATGAATTTCGAGCCGCTGGACGACGGCGGCACCTTCGTCACCATCGCCGAGGCCGGCTGGCACGAGGACGCGGTCGGCCTGAAGAAGTCCTACCTCAATTGCGAGGGCTGGTCGCAGATGCTGGCCTGCATGAAGGCCTATGTCGAATACGGGATCAATTTGCGCGACGGCTATTACCGCAGCGAGATGAAGGGCGAACCGGCCAGTGAAGACAATATCTGAGAAGACGGAGGAAAGAATGACTGCGAAGATCACCGGCGGCATCGACATCGCCATGAAAGTGCCGCCCCACCAATATCAGGACACGATCGCCTTCTATCGGGATGTCGTCGGGCTGAAGCCGTTCACGGCCAAGGCGCCGGCCGTTGGTTTCGAACTCGGCCCCAATCGCCTGTGGATCGACGAAGCGCCGATGCTGAGCCAGGCCGAGGTCTGGCTGGAGCTGTTCACCGATGATTTTCCGGCCGCAGCCGATCATCTCGCCAAGGCCGGCGTCGTGCGCTGCGACGCCATCGAGGCGCTCGGCGAAGATTTCCGCGGCGGCTGGATCACCAATCCGGCCAATATTATCCACCTGGTGCGCGAACCCGACGCCTGGTGACCCCGACGCCTGGCGACAGGGGCGGCATAGACTTGAGAAGGAGGACGAAATGGAAATCCGCGAGACACCTACCGCCGAAGCCGGCATGCTGATCCGGCGGCCGGTCGCAGAAGTGTTCGAAGCCATCGTCGATCCGGCGATCACCCGGAAATTC
The DNA here is from genome assembly GCF_002284535.1 of Mesorhizobium wenxiniae. Taxonomy (GTDB): domain Bacteria; phylum Pseudomonadota; class Alphaproteobacteria; order Rhizobiales; family Rhizobiaceae; genus Mesorhizobium; species Mesorhizobium wenxiniae. The sequence goes on from NZ_NPKH01000014.1 coordinate 377,709, forward strand.
TGGTTCACTCATGGCAGCGACAGACTCGACAGCGGCAAGGAGGTTCGCTGGGAATGGCGCATGTACGACGTCTCGGCGCCGGTCACGGTCAGCGAGATCGTCAGGAACGAAAAGATCGTCATACAATGGAGCGATCCGCCGACCACGGTGGTCTGGACTTTTACCGAGATGCCGGGCGGCACGACCTTTGTCGAGGTTCGCAATTTCGGTTTTGCCGGCAGCCCCGATGAACAGGTCAAGCAGGCGATCGGCTCGACCGATGGCTTCGCGCTCGTGCTCGCCGGCGCCAAGGCGTGGCTGGAGCAAGGGCTGACGCTTGGTCTGATCGGCGACCGTCATCCGAAGGGTGTTCCGGCGACTTAGAACGCACCGGCTTCGCCAGACCGGCGCGCCAACCTTAGTGCCCGCCGGCCTTTGCCTTTCTGCGACGTCGCGCCAGCATGTTGAGGCCCTCGACAAGGGCGGAAAAACCCATGGCGGCGTAGATGTAGCCCTTCGGCACATGGAAGCCCATGCCGTCGGCGATCAGCGTCATGCCGATCATCAGCAGGAAACTCAGCGCCAGCATGACGATGCTCGGGTTCTTGGCGATGAAGTTGGCGAGCGGCCCGGCCGCCAGCATCATCACGGTGACTGCCACGATAACGGCGATGTACATGATGGCGATCTCGTCGGTCATGCCGACCGCAGTGATGATCGAATCGATCGAGAAGACGAGGTCGAGCAGCAGGATCTGGAAGATGGCGCCGGCCATCGAAAGCTGCAGCGTCTCGCCCATCATCGTGTCCTGGTGATCCTCGAGATCGACCGTGTGGTGTATCTCCTTGGTCGCTTTCCAGACGAGGAATAGGCCGCCGGCGATCAGGATCAGATCGCGCCAGGAAAAGCCATGGCCGAAAGCGGTGAATACCGGCGCCGTCAACTGGACGATGATCGAGATGGTGGCAAGCAGCACCAGCCGCATGATCAGCGCGGCGGAAATGCCGAGCCGCCGGGCGCGGGCCCTTTGTGCCTCCGGCAATTTGTTGGTCAGGATCGAGATGAAGATCAGATTGTCGATGCCGAGCACAACCTCCAGCACAATCAGCGTCAGCAACGCGACCCACGCGGTCGGATCGGAGACAAAGGCGAAATGCGGCGCCAGGAATTCGATGAGCTGCATGGAGGTCGTCCCCTCTTACGATCTAGAGCAGTGTCGCCGGCAGTTAGGTATCGCAGGCGTTGATATCAATGTCACGACCAGAAAGATGGCGCGGTTTCCTCGAGCCGCGGTCCGCGGCGAAACGGCGCAATCCGCTCGGTCAGGCCGCTGCGATCCGAAATGTCGACACCGACGCCGCACAATGTCGCCGGGCCGGTCGCCGCCTCGAAGCGTCCTTTCGGCACCTTCGACAGAAACCGGTTGAGCGGCTCCTCCTTGTCCATGCCGAGCGAGGAATCATAGTCGCCGCACATGCCGGCGTCGGAAATGTAGCCGGTGCCGCCATTGAGGATTTGGTGGTCGCCGGTCGGCTGGTGCGTGTGGGTGCCGACGACCAGGCTGACGCGGCCGTCGACGAAATGCGCAAAGCACATTTTTTCGGAGGTCGCCTCGGCATGGAAATCGATGACCACCGCATCGGCCTGCTCGCCGAGCGGGCAGGCGGCAAGCTCGCGCTCACCGGCCTGGAACGGATCGTCGAGTTCGGGATGCATGAACACCCGGCCCATGATGTTGGCGACCAGAACGCGCGCGCTATTCCTGGCAATGTAGACGCCGGAGCCGCGCCCCGGCGTGCCCTTGGGGAAATTGGACGGGCGCAGGAACCGCTCCTCGCGCGGGGCGAAAACCAGCGCGTCGCGCTGGTCCCAGACATGGTTCCCGGTGGTGACGACATCGGCACCCGCCGAGATCGTCTCGCGAAAGATCTCTTCGGTGATGCCGAAACCGCCGGCGGCGTTCTCACCATTGACGATGACGAAGTCGAGTTTGAAATCCGAGATCAGGCCGGGCAGTTGTTCCCACACCGCCGTGCGTCCCGTCTTGCCGACCATATCGCCGAGGAAGAGAAGTCTCATATAAGAATGATCCCGAACCGAAGGTCAGCGAACCAAAAAGCTGCATGACTTTCGGAAAAGACCATGCGTCCAGGAACTTATCTACAATTTCGGCGCGAACCGGCGCAACCCGTTCTCGGTGAGTATTTCCGAGATGATCACGTCATGCGGCTCGTCCGGCACCAGCGCCACCTCCTGGCAGTCGAAAGCAATGCCGATCAGTCGCGGCGGTTGCCCCTTGTCGACCAGCCGCGCGATCGCGCGGTCGTAATAACCGGCGCCGTAGCCAATCCGGTGGCCGCGCGCGTCGAAAGCCGCGAGCGGCACGAGCATCACCTGGGGATCGAGCACCTCCGCCTCCTCATGTGGTCCGACGGTGCCGAACCCCATGTCGACCATCGGTGCGCCACGCACCAGTTCGCGAAAGACGATGGTGGTCTTGTCGAGAATTGCCGGCAGGCAAAGCCTTGCTCCCTTTTCGCGCAAGGCGAACATCAGCGGCCGGATATCGACTTCCGAGCGCATCGGCCAGAAGCCGGAGACGATCTGGCCAGGCTCCATCGCAATGCTGTCCCGCGCCGTCTCGGCCATTTCGAGCGCTGCCTCCACCCGCCAGAATGGATCGAGCGCGTCGCGGCGCCCGAGTGCTTCGCGTCGCAAGTGTCTTTTCAGGTCTTTCGGGGTTGTCATGCGCGGACGTGTAGAAAAGATCAGATTTGGATGGAGTTTTAGGAGCGACGTTTTCTACCGCATGATCCACCGAAGTGTCAGCGGTTCGGTGAAAGGATCATGCGAAATGAGATCAGCGGATCGAACTTTTCGTTCGTGAGCACCGCACAAAGCGGTGCGACAAAATCCGCCAAAGATGGCCTTTTTGATGGGTGACGATCCACACAACCGGTGGAGAGAGCGATCCCGGGAACCTACAAAGTAGGTGGGCGCCGTATGAGAAAACCCACGGGTCTTCCCAGGGACAGCTCCCTAGGGATCATTAAGGCCCCGGGGAAAATGTTCTCCTGCCGGGAAGCGCAGACCGTCACGACCAATATAGGCTGACGATTGACCAAGCGCCAGAGAGATGGCCATGTTCGCCGGCTTAATTCGTCACAAAGCCCTGCCTGGGACCTGCGCGACACGAGGTTTCACCGCGCCTCGCCGCGGTGCCTTGCACAGGCTGGACTGTCTCCTTACGGTTGCCCATCAAAACCGAGGAGTAAGAATGCGTTTCGAAGGCACGGCGGCCTATGTCGCCGACAAGGATCTGATGGTGGCAGTCAATGCGGCGATCGCGCTGGAGCGGCCATTGCTGGTCAAGGGCGAGCCCGGCACCGGCAAGACCGAACTGGCCAGGCAAGTGGCGGCGGCGCTCGGCGTCGAGCTGATCGAATGGCACGTCAAGTCGACGACAAGGGCGCAGCAGGGCCTCTACGAGTATGACGCCGTCTCGCGGCTGCGCGACAGCCAGCTCGGCGACGAGCGCTTCAACGACATCAGGAACTATATCAACCGCGGCAAGCTGTGGGACGCCTTCGCCGCAGGCAAGAAGGTCGTGCTTCTGATCGACGAGATCGACAAGGCAGATATCGAGTTCCCCAACGACCTGTTGCAGGAACTCGATAGGATGGAGTTCTTCGTCTACGAGACCGGCGAAACGATCCGCGCCGCCGTGCGCCCGATCGTCATCATCACCTCCAACAACGAGAAGGAACTGCCGGACGCCTTCCTGCGCCGCTGCTTCTTCCACTATATCCGCTTCCCCGACGTCGAGACGCTGCACAGGATAGTCGACGTGCACTATCCCGGCATCAAGCAGAACCTGGTGCGCGCCGCATTGACCCAGTTCTACGAGATCCGCGACGTGCCTGGCCTGAAGAAGAAGCCGTCGACCTCCGAGGCGCTCGATTGGATCAGACTCTTGGTCGCCGATGACATCGCGCCCGAGGATCTGCGCGCCGATCCGAAGAATGCGCTGCCGAAATTGCATGGTGCGCTTTTGAAGAACGAACAGGACGTGCATTTGTTCGAGCGCCTGGCATTTATGGCGAGAAGGCAGGGGTGAGGAGCGGTTGGCCAAAGGCCGACGAAAAGCCAACGATTTGGCTTTTGGAGCGACGAACGCCCGGAGCCATAGCGAAGGCCGGGCATACGCGTCGGACAGCGCTTTCCCGTTGCTGGACCGTTGCCGCCGGCCGGGCACCGAGGCAGCCTAGGCATAAAGCTTCGGAGGGAAATGAAATGACCGGGATTACCGTCCGCCCAATGGCACAATCCGACCACGCCGACTGGCAGCGTCTGTGGACTGCCTACCTCAACTTCTACGAAACCAGACTGCCGGAGGAGGTCTACGCCGTCACCTGGAAGCGCCTGTTCACGGCGGGTGAGTTCGAACCGAAGGGGTTCATCGCCACCCTCGACGGCAAGGCGGTCGGCCTGACGCACTATCTCTATCATCGCTCCTGCTGGTCGCAGGCGAACAATTGCTATCTGCAGGACCTGTTCGCCGACCCGGATGTGCGCGGCAAGGGCGTCGGCGCGGCCCTGATCGAAGCGGTCAAGCAGGAAGCCGGCAAGGTCGGCGTCAAGAACGTCTACTGGATGACCCACGAAACCAACACCACAGCGCGCAAGCTCTACGACCACGTGGCGCGGCGGACCGGCTTCATCGAGTATGATCTGCTATAGGCAATGCGATGTTCATCCCCTTCTTCCTCGAACTGAAGGCAGCGCGGGTTCCGGTCTCGCTCCGGGAATATCTGTCGCTGCTTGAGGGGTTGGAGGCGGGGCTGGTCGACTATGACGTCGAGGGATTTTACTATCTCGCCCGCTCAGCGCTGGTGAAGGACGAGCGCCACATCGACCGTTTCGATCAGGTCTTTTCGCACGTTTTCAAGGGCGTCGAAGCGCTGGCTGGCGAAAACGCGGTCGATGTCGAAAACATTCCGGAGGAATGGCTGCGCCGGCTCGCCGAAAAGCACCTGACCGACGAGGAGAAAAAGCTGGTCGAAGCGCTCGGCGGTTTCGAAAAGCTGATGGAAACGCTGAAGAAGCGGCTGGAGGAACAGAAGGGCCGCCACCAGGGCGGTTCGAAATGGATCGGCACCGGCGGCACCTCACCCTTCGGCGCCTATGGCTATAATCCCCAAGGCGTTCGCATCGGCCAGCATGAAAGCCGCAACCGCCGCGCGGTCAAAGTCTGGGACAAGCGCGAGTTCAGGAATTTCGACGATGCCGTCGAACTCGGCACCCGCAACATCAAAGTCGCGCTGAAGCGGCTGCGCCGCTGGGTGCGCGAAGGCGCCGAGGAGGAGTTCGACCTGCCCGGCACCATCCACGCCACGGCCGAACATGGCTATCTCGACGTGCAGACGCGACCTGAGCGACGCAATGCCGTGAAGCTGCTGATGTTCTTCGACGTCGGCGGTTCGATGGACGACCACATCAAAAGCGTCGAGGAGCTGTTTTCGGCTGCCCGTGCCGAATTCCGCCAGCTCGAATACTTTTACTTCCACAACTGCCTTTACGAAGGCGTTTGGAAGGACAATCGCCGCCGCCATGCGGAGGTGATCCCGACCTTCGACCTCCTCCACAAATACGGCCCGGACTACAAGGTGATCGTCGTCGGCGATGCTTCGATGAGCCCTTACGAGATCGCGCATCCCGGCGGCTCGGTCGAGCACTGGAATCCGGAGGCCGGCGTCGTCTGGCTCGGCCGTCTGCTGCAGCAATGGCCGAACGCGGTATGGCTCAACCCGGAAAACCAGAAGGACTGGGGTTTCACCCATTCGATCGCCATGATCCGCGATATCTTTGGCGGCCGCATGTTTCCGCTGACGCTCGCCGGGCTCGAAGCCGCGACGAAGCAACTTTCAAGGAAGCACTGAATGGATTTCCGGCAAGCAAGACAGGAAGGCCGATGACCTGTTTCCTCTGCCTGCAATGTGGCGTCCAGTTCACGGCGGCAGCCGCGCCGCCGGACCATTGCCCGATCTGCGAGGACGAGCGGCAATATGTGCGCTGGGACGGCCAGGCCTGGATCACGCCGGAAGAGCTCGCCGCCGGGCATCGGATCGTGATCAAGGACGACGCCGGTCTGCTAGGCTTCGGCGTCGAGCCGCGCTTCGCCATCGGTCAGCGGGCGCTGCTGGCGCAAACGGCGTATGGCAATGTCCTGTGGGACTGCATCTCGATGGTCAGCGACGAGGCGGTGGCCGAAATCAACCGACGGGGCGGCCTGGCCGCGATCGCCATTTCGCACTGCCATTATTATGCGGCAATGGTCGAGTGGAGCGAGGCGTTTGGCGGCGTGCCGATCTACCTGCACGCCGATGATCGCAAGTGGATCATGCGGCCGCATCCGGCTGTTGTCAGTTGGGAAGGTGAGACCCGCGTCCTAAGCCCCGCGCTGACACTTATCCGTTGCGGCGGTCACTTTGCCGGTGGCCAGGTGCTGCACTGGAAACGCGAGGGCGGCGACGCCATCCTGGCCGGCGACATCTTGCAGGTAACGCCGACTCGCCGCCATGTCAGCTTTATGTACAGCTACCCCAACTACATCCCGCTCAATGCGGCGAAAGTGCTCGGCATCGAGGCTGCGCTGGAGCCTTTCGCGTTCGACCATATCTATGGCGCATGGTGGAACCAGAACGTCATCGGAGATGCAAAGACGGGATTTGCAGCGTCGGTTGCGCGGTATCTCGCGGCGATCGCCTGAGGAATTCTTCGCGGCAGGATCGGAAATACCGGCAAACGCCGTAACAAATGCCTATTTTAAGCGAACTGGGGGAAGACAACCCCAATAGCGGCATGAGCTAAGAGGCAAAAATGGATAGTCACACCTACCCCGTAACCCGCACCGATGCCGAATGGCGCGCCCGGCTTACGCCGGAGCAATATGCGGTGATGCGCAACCACGGCACCGAGCGGCCGGGCAGCTGCGCCCTGCTTCACGAGAAGCGCGCCGGCACCTTTTCCTGTGCCGGCTGCGACCAGCCTTTGTTCGAATCCAAGCTGAAGTTCGAGAGCGGCACCGGGTGGCCGAGCTTCAACGATCCGGTGCCCGGTTCGGTCGAGACGACCGTCGACCGCAGCTATGGCATGGTCCGCACCGAATGCCATTGCGCCCGCTGCGGCAGCCATCTTGGCCATGTCTTCGAGGACGGGCCGCCGCCGACCGGCCTGCGCTATTGTATCAATGGCGTCGCGCTGAAATTCGAGCCGGCCGCCTGATAGGAATTCGACGGTGGCAAAGGACGGCTGCGGCCGCCCTTTGCCGGGCAGCACTTTCCTGTCAGATCACCACCACCAGGATCAGCCACAGCACAGCCCCCAGCGTCATCAGCGAAGCCTTGACGCCACCGGATTTTTCGGCGGTCCGCCACACCGCAAAAGTCAGGAAGAAATTATACGGCACCGGCGCGAAATGCACCGCCAGAACGAGAGCGAGCGGCAGCTTCAGCCCGAGGAGGATGAGCGCCAGCACCGACACTGCGATGTTGATCGCCGTGCCGACAAGGACAAGATCGCGCCAGAACAGCCGATCGAGCGGGGCCGTGCCTTGCCAGCGCGAGCGGAAGAAACCCGCCGCGCGGCCTGCCTCGCCGTCTTCGCCTTCGAAGGTCTCTGGCGCACTCATCGATGCGGCTTTCTCTCATTCGATGGCAGAGATGTCCAAAGCAGCAAGCCTGTCAACGCAACTCGATCATCGGCACGCAAGCGTATGATCTGACAGATTGTCATCAAACGGTCGTGAAACCTTTCTACGTCGCCCTTGTCGGCATCTCGGCAAGGGTATCTTACCGGAATTTGCCGCCTCCATCATCCAGTCGCCTGACAGGGAGGTCTTGAGATGAGCGATAATGTCTACAACGTGCTGTTTCTTTGCAACGCCAATTCGGCGCGATCCATCATGGCGGAAGCCATCCTCAATCGGATCGGTGCCGGCAGGTTCAAGGCCTTTTCCGCCGGTTCGCAGCCGAAGGGCGAGGTCAATCCCTTCGCACTGCAGCTGCTCGAAAGCCTCAATTACGATACGAGCTTCGCGCGTTCGAAAGGCTGGGACGAGTTTGCCGAGCCCGACGCGCCGGAAATGAACTCATCTTCACGCTTTGCGACAGCACCGCAAACGAATCTTGTCCGATCTGGCCGGGTCATCCGATGACCGCGCTCTGGTCTATACCGGACCCAGCCAAGGCGGACGGCACCGAAGCCGAACTGCACCTTGCCTTTGCCGATGCCTATCGCATGCTCAACAACCGCATTTCGCTGTTCACCAGTCTGCGGGTGGATGCACTCGACCATCTGGCGCTGCAACAGCATCTCGATGCGATCGGCCGGGATACGGCGAAGCCGAACTAATGCATGTCGCCCAAAAGTGCGCAGCGGTTTTGGGGTAACGACATTGCATAAAAACAAAAATAAAGCGCGTTGCACGAATCGCTTCAGACGCGACGCGCTTTAAGCTCAAGCCGCTGACAGGCAGGCGAATTCACGAACCGGCCTCGCCACCCTCGCCGAGAATCTCGGCAACGGCGCGCTCGAAGCGCGATGCTTCCGTCACCAGCCAGTCAGCCATGGCCGGCCAATTGTCCTCGGCAAAGCAGTTCACCCGCCACAGCGAATTGATGCCTAGGCCCTCGCAACTCTGTTCCGGCCTGAGCTTCAACCTGTCTTCGATCGCCGGCTGGAACGGCTTCAACCGCGACCAGGCTTCCGTGGCACCGAACTTCTCGTTGCGGCCGAAGAAGACGCCGACATGGTTCTGCGCCGGCGCGACATACATCGAAAGGACCAAGGCGAAGTCGGGCAGCCCGCGCTGCCAGAACCAGGGTCCGCATCGCGCCATCAGAGCCCTTTCTTCCGGATGCCGTTCCAAAAACAGCGTCCAGAAGCCGCGTTGGCGGAATTCAGAGGCGCGGCGGACGCCAAAGTCGAATTCGCTCATGGTTCGACCCGTTGAGGGCGCCGCAACCGGCGCCCAGGGCTATTACCAGCCTTACACCATGCCGAGAGCGGCTTTGTAGAGGTCGAGGATGGTTTCCTCCTCTTGCCGCTCGGCCTGATCCTTCTTGCGCAGCCGGATGATCGACCGCATCGCCTTGGTGTCGAAGCCGGTGCCTTTGGCCTCGGCGAACACTTCCTTGATGTCGTCGGCGATCGTCTTCTTCTCTTCCTCGAGCCGCTCGATGCGCTCGATGAAGGCTCGCAGCTGGCCGGCGGCAACAGTCTGGCTGGTTTCGGTGATGTCGTCGGCCATTTTTTCTCCGCGTCGTTTTCCATGCCGCGACTCAGGAACTGTCGCGGCGAATTTGCAGCGGTTCGATGCCCGACCGGGGGCGACCGGTCAAGCTGTTATCGATGCGGCATGGAGGGCTGCCGCCAGACGCAGACAACTCTGCCTGGGCAACATTTCTGTCTCATCTGAAGGCGATCAGCAAATCCTTGGCGTCGATCTGATCGCCGGCCTTGACCAGCACTTCGGCGACAACCCCATCGCGCTCGGCATGCAGTGCCGTCTCCATCTTCATTGCCTCGATGGACAAAAGCACGTCGCCGGCCTTGACCGCCTGGCCGGCGGCAACGGCAAGCGCCGAGACGACGCCGGGCATCGGCGCGCCGACATGCGCCTCGTTGCCCGGCTCAGCCTTGCGCCGCGCCTTGGCGGCGGAAGCGCCATGCGCGCGGTCCGGCACTTTGACCCGGCGCGGCTGGCCGTTGAGCTCGAAGAAGACGGTGACCATGCCCTTCTCATCGACATCGCCGATGGCCAGGCAGCGCACCACCAGCGTCTTGCCCTTCTCGATGTCGACAAAGATCTCGTCTTCCGGCTTCATGCCGTAGAAATAGGTCGGCGTCGGCAGCACACTGACCGGCCCGTAGGTTTCCTGCGCTGCGGTAAAGTCGGAGAAGACCTTCGGGTACATCAGCCAAGAGGCGAATTCGAATTCGCTGAGCTTGCGCTCGAGCTTGTCTTCGATCTCCTTGCGGCTGGCCTTGAGATTGGCCGGTTTCAACAGCGAGCCAGGTCGCACGGTGATCGGTTTGTCGCCCTTAAGCACCTTCTTCTGCAGTGCCTCCGGCCAACCGCCGGGCGACTGGCCGAGATCGCCGCGCAGCATCGACACCACTGAATCCGGGAAGGCGATATCCCTGGCCGGATTTTCGACATCGGCAACCGTCAGGTCCTGGCTTACCATCATCAGCGCCATGTCGCCGACGACCTTGGACGACGGTGTCACCTTGACGATGTCACCGAACATCAGATTGACGTCGTGATAGGTCTGTGCCACTTCGTGCCAGCGTGTCTCCAGACCGAGCGAGCGCGCCTGTTCCTTGAGATTGGTGAACTGCCCGCCTGGCATTTCGTGCAGGTAGACTTCCGAAGCTGGCCCCTTCAGGTCGCTCTCGAAGGCGGCATACTGGTTGCGCACCGCCTCCCAGTAGAACGAGATGTTCCTGATCCATTGCGGATCGAGACCCGGATCCCGCTCGGTGCCCTTCAGCGCTTCGATGATCGAGCCCAGGCAAGGCTGCGAGGTGTTGCCCGACAAGGAATCCATCGCCGCGTCGATGGCGTCGACGCCGCTGTCCACCGCCGCCAGCACCGTCGCGGCCGACAGGCCCGACGTGTCGTGCGTGTGGAAATGGATCGGCAGATCGGTCGCCTCGCGCAGCGCCTTGAACAGCACTCGTGCCGCCGCGGGCTTCAGGAGGCCGGCCATGTCCTTGACCGCGATGATATGGGCGCCTGCCGCCCGCAACTCCCTGGCCAGCGCGACGTAGTATTTGAGGTCGTATTTGGCTCGGGCCGGATCGAGTATGTCGCCGGTATAGCAGATCGCCGCTTCGATCAGCTTGCCCTCGGCGCCGACCGCGTCCATGGCGACGCGCATGTTGTCGACCCAGTTCAAACAGTCGAAGACACGGAACAGGTCGATGCCGCCGGCGGCTGCCTGTTTGACGAAATGCTCGACGACATTGTCGGGATAGTTGGTGTAGCCGACGCCGTTGGCGCCGCGCAACAGCATCTGCAGCAACAAATTGGGCGCCGCCTCGCGCACCAGCGACAGCCGTTCCCACGGGTCTTCGGTGAGGAAGCGCATGGCGACGTCGAACGTCGCCCCGCCCCAGCATTCGAGCGATAACAGCTGCGGCAGCGCGCGCGCATAGGTGCCGGCAATGCCGGCGATGTCATATGTGCGCACGCGCGTCGCGAGCAGGGATTGGTGTCCGTCGCGCATCGTCGTGTCGGTGACGAGCACTTGCTTTTGCGCGCGCATCCAGGCCGCGAATTTCTCCGGCCCAAGTGCCTCGAGCTTCTGCTTGCTGCCGTCGGGCACATTGCCGTTGAGATAGGGCACCATGGGTGCCGCCGCATCCGCCTTCGGCTGCGGCCGGCCGCGCGTCTCGGGATGGCCGTTGACGCTGACATCGGCCAGGTAGTTGAGCAGCTTGGTCGCGCGATCCTGTCGCTTCACGCTCGCGAACAGTTCCGGCGTCGTGTCGATGAACTTGGTCGTGTAGGAATTGTCGGCGAAACTCGGATGATTGATGATCGCCTCGAGGAAGGTGAGGTTGGTCGCCACGCCGCGGATGCGGAACTCGCGCAGCGCGCGGTTCATGCGGGCGATGGTTTCGGCCGGCGTCGGTGCCCAGGCCGTCACCTTCTCCAGCAGCGGGTCATAAAAACGGGTGATGACCGCACCGGAATAGGCGGTGCCGCCATCGAGGCGGATGCCAAAACCGGTGGCGCCGCGATAGGCGGTGATGCGGCCATAGTCGGGAATGAAATTATGCTCGGGGTCCTCAGTGGTGATGCGGCACTGCAGCGCGTGGCCGTTGAGCCTGATATCCTTCTGCGCCGGCACACCCGATTCCGGCGTACCGATGGCGAAACCGTCGAGGATGTGGATCTGCGCCTTGACGATGTCGATGCCGGTCACCTGCTCGGTGACGGTGTGCTCGACCTGGATGCGCGGGTTGACCTCGATGAAATAGAATTTGCCGGTGTCGGCATCCTGCAGGAACTCGACCGTGCCGGCGCCGATATAGCTGGTCTCGCGAGCGATCTTCAGTGCATAATCGCAGAGCTCCTCGCGCCGTGACATCTCGAGATACGGCGCCGGCGCGCGCTCGACCACCTTCTGGTTGCGGCGCTGGATCGAGCAATCGCGCTCGAACAGGTGCACGGCATTGCCGTGTGTGTCGCCCAGCACCTGCACCTCGACATGGCGGGCGCGCTCGATCAGCTTTTCGAGATAGACCTCGTCCTTGCCGAAGGCGGCTTTCGCTTCGCGCTTGCCCTCCGTCACCTCGCGGGCGAGATCGGCTTCCGAGCGGATGGCGCGCATGCCGCGGCCGCCGCCGCCCCACGATGCCTTCAGCATCACCGGATAGCCGATCGTCTTGGCGAGTGCCTTCACCGCCTCAATGTCCTCGGGCAACGGGTCGGTGGCGGGAATTACGGGCACGCCAACTTCGATCGCCAGGTTGCGTGCGGCGACCTTGTTGCCGAGCCTGCGCATCGTATCCGGCTTGGGTCCGATGAAGATGATGCCGGCCTTGGCGCAGGCTTCGGCAAATTCAGGGCTTTCCGACAGCAGCCCGTAGCCCGGATGGATGGCATCGGCGCCCGACAGCCTGGCGACGCGGATCACTTCCCCGATCGACAGATAGCTTTCGATCGGCCCCATATCCTTGGTCAGATGCGGCCCGCGCCCGACCTGGTAGCTTTCGTCGGCCTTGAAGCGGTGCAGCGAGTATTTGTCTTCCTCGGCCCAGATCGCAACGGTTTTGAGGCCGAGTTCGTTGGCCGCGCGGAAGACGCGGATGGCGATTTCGGAGCGATTGGCGACAAGGATCTTCGAAATGGCCAAGGACAAGGCTCCGGACGCTGACGGGAAGGGAACTGGCGCCATGATTAACGCGAAAATGCTGCAGTGCAAACAAAATCGAAGGAAGCAATTAAACCGATTTAGTTTGATCTATCGCGTTGACACATTGCGAGTCCGTCCGGACGACGCCCCGCAGTCCCGATCCAGGCTTTCGGGAAACTCCCATGAAAAATGCCCGGCGCGAGGCGCCGGGCATTTTATGTAGCAACGTCCGGTTATTTGCCGGGTGCGTTCTCGACATAGGTGTACTTGCCGTCGTCGCCCTTCTTCCAGGTGTACATGACGTAATCCGGACGGGTGATGTCGCCTTTCGCATCATATCCGATCTCGCCGATCGTGGTCTTCCAAGGGCCGGCCGACTTGATGGTCTCAGCTACCTTCTGAGCGTCATCGGCTGAACCGGTCTTGGCGATGGCGGCCGCGATGATTTCCATCGCCGCGTAGGAGTAGAGGGTATAGGCCTCAGGCTCGAAGCCGGCCGCGCGGAACTTCTCGACGAGCTCCTTGGCGTTCGGATTCTTGCGCGGATCCGGAGCGAACGTCATCAGCGTGCCGTCGACGGCGTCGCCGGCGATAGAGGCCAATTCGTTTGACACGATGCCGTCGCCGGACATGAAGGTTGCCTTAAGGCCCTGGTCGGCGAGCTGGCGTATGATCAAGCCGGCTTCGGTGTGCAGGCCGCCATAGTAGACGACGGAGACGCCCGCGTCCTTCATCTTGGCGATGAGGGCCGAGAAATCCTTGTCGCCGACATTGATGCCTTCATACATGGCCTCGGTCACGCCATTGGCTGCAAGCGCCTTCTTGGTTTCGTCGGCGAGGCCTTGGCCATAAGGCGTCTTGTCATGGATGACAGCGATCTTGGCATCCTTGAAGTTCGCGGCGAGATAGTCGCCAGCAACCTTGCCCTGCTGATCGTCGCGTCCGCAGGTGCGGAAGGTGTTCCACATGCCGCGTTCGGTGAACTTCGGATTGGTCGCAGCCGGGGTGATCTCGAGGATACCGTTCTCGGCATAGACTTCCGATGCCGGGATCGAAACGCCCGAGTTGAAGTGGCCGACCACGTACTTGACGCCGTCGGCGACGAACTTGTTGGCGACCGAGATGCCCTGCTTCGGATCGGAGACGTCGTCGCCGACCGTGAGCTTGACCTGCTCGCCGTTGATGCCGCCGGCCGCATTGATGTCGGCGACAGCCTGTTCGGCGCCCTTTTGCAGCTGCGCGCCGAAGGCGGCGTTCGGACCGGTGATCGGACCGGCAACGCCGACCAGGATGTCAGCCCACGCGCTTCCGCTGAACGCGACGAGCGCGGTCAGGGCGACGGCGGACAAAAGTGATTTTCTCATGTAAAACGCTCCCATTTACAGAGTGGGCGTGGATGATGCTTTCATGCGATGCCCACTTTTACTCGCAGAAAACGTACTTTGCCGATTTTCAGGCACTTGTCACGCCGATTCATCCCCGGAACGGCGTTAATGGTGAACGTCAACCTTTTGGTTTCCAGCTCAAAAGCGATGCTCTTTCGTAGAGCCAGTTATACTGTGTCACCATCTGGTTGGTACGCGTGTATTGATAGCCGATGAAGCCCAATATCATCAGGACAATGGTGTCGACGATGTAGTACTGCAGCGAGAACATCGTGCCGTCGAACAGTGCGTGATGGATGAACCTTACGGCGATGCCGAGGCCGAGCATGTAAGCGAACAATTGGACGAAGCTGCGCCATGTTTGGGCGCAGGCCTTGCCTGTCATCCATGCCGCCCAGCCGCCAAGTAGGCAGGTGACAAAGAAGAACTGCCAGACCGAGGGTTCCTCATAGAGAATGCCTTGCATGATGAAGACTCCTGAACTCAGTGATGGCCGCCTTCGAGATAGGCGGCGCGCACGTCCGGATCGGCGAGCAACTCCTTGCCGGTGCCGCTCATCGTCACATTGCCGTTGACCATGACATAGCCGCGCGTGGCGAGTTTCAGCGCGCCGAAGGCGTTCTGCTCGACCAGGAACACGGTCAGCCCCTGCGTGCGGTTCAACTCGCGGATGGCGTCGAATATCTGCTTGACGACCAGCGGCGCCAGGCCCAGCGACGGCTCGTCGAGCAGGAGCAGCTTCGGCCGCGCCATCAGCGCACGTCCGATCGACAGCATCTGCTGCTCGCCGCCCGACAGCGTGCCGCCGCGTTGGGCAATGCGTTCCTTCAGGCGCGGAAACAGCGTGAACACCTTCTCGACATCCTCGTCGTAATGCTGGAGGTTGTCGAGGCTGGCGCCCATCTGCAGGTTTTCCATCACCGTCATGCGCGGGAAGATGCGCCGTCCCTCCGGCGACTGGGCGATTCGCATGCGCGCGATCTCATGGGTCGGCAATTGGGTGATGTCGATGCCGGCGAAGGTGATGGTCCCCGCCCGCGCCCGTGGAGCACCAAAAATGGTCATCATCAGCGTCGACTTGCCGGCGCCGTTAGCGCCGATCAGCGCCACGATCTCGCCCTGCTTGACGGTGACATCGACGCCGTTCAGCGCCCTGATGTTGCCGTAGTAGGTCTGGACGCCCTTGATATCGAGCAGCGTCGTGCCGGCCATTATTTACGCCCTCCGCGCCGTTTGGAGACGCCTGGTGTATTCGGCTTTACCTGAGCCTTGGTGGCCGGCTTTGCCGCTGAGGATTTGGCCGCAGAGGGTTGCTTGGCTGCCGCCGGGGAGGCTGCCGCGGCGCTCGACCTTGCGTCAACCTGCCCGGCTTTCGAGGCGCCCTTCGACACCGTGACCCGTTCGCCCTCGCTGTGCCCGACCGTGTCGGTCACAGGTCCGGCGAGATACGAAGATGATGTGCCCGGGCCGTGCGCCGAATCCGGGCCCGTGTCCAGTTGCTCGATGACGTCTTCGTCGCCGACCTCGGTCAGCACCGTCTCGACGTCCTCGTCTTCGACCCCGAGATAGGCGGCAATGACACGCGGGTCGGTGCGTACCGCATGCGGGCTGCCATCCGAGATCTTGCGCCCGTATTCGAGCACCACGACATGGTCGGAAATCTGCATGACCACCGCCATGTCGTGCTCGATCAGCAGGATCGAGGTGCCGGTGTTGTCCTTGATATCCATCAGAAGCGCGTTGAGCGCCATCGATTCCTTCGGATTGAGTCCGGCCGCCGGTTCGTCGAGGCAGAGCAGCTCCGGACCCGTGCACATCGCCCGCGCGATCTCCAGGCGCCGTTGCGCGCCGTAGGGCAGGTCGCCGGCCGGATCGTCGGCTCGATCGACGAGGTCGGCCTTTTCCAGCCAGTGCCTGGCGAGGTCGATCGACTCGGCCGACGCCGTCCGGTAGCCGCTGAAGCCGAACAGGCCGAGGACGGTGTAGCCGGAAGCCTTCATCAGCTTGTTGTGCTGCGCCACCAGCAGGTTCTCGAGCAGCGTCATGCCCGAGAACAGACGAATGTTCTGGAAGGTGCGCGCCACCTTGGCGCGCGCCGGAATCTCGTGGTTCGGCAGGCGTTCGAGCAAGAAGCTCGAGCCGTCGCGCCGGCTGAGCGTGATCATGCCTTCCGACGGCTTATAGAAGCCGGTGATGCAGTTGAACACCGTGGTCTTGCCGGCACCGTTCGGCCCGATCAGCGCGGTGATCTCGCCGCGCCTGGCCTGGAAGGACAGGTCGCCGATGGCGACCAGACCGCCAAACTTCATCGACAGATGCTCGACCTGCAGGATGGCATCGTTCATGGATGGGCTCGCATCGCTCATCAGCCGTGGCCCTCCTTGGTGAAGGAGCCGGATACGGCCCTGCTCTCTTTGAGAAAGGCTGTCGGCTCACGACTGCCGACGAAGCCGCGCGGCTTCCACAGCATGACGATGACCATGGCCATGCCGAACAACAGCATGCGATAAAGCTCCGGCGTGAAGTCGGGACCGAAAACCTGCTTCAGGAAATCGAGCTCACGCAGCACCTCGGTGCCGCCAATCATCACCATGGCAGCGACGGCAATGCCGACCAGCGAACCCATGCCGCCGAGCACGACGATGGCGAGGATGATCGCCGATTCCAGGAAGATGAAGGATTCGGGGCTGACGAAACCTTGCCGCGCGGCGAAGAACGAGCCGGCGAAGCCGCCGAACATGGCGCCGGTGGCAAAGGCGGTGAGCTTGGTGGTGGTGGTGTTGATCCCGAGCGAGCGGCAGGCGATCTCGTCCTCGCGCAGCGCTTCCCAGGCGCGACCGACGGGCATGCGCCTAAGCCTTATGGTGACGAAGGCGGTCAGCAGGCAGAGTCCCAGGATCAGGTAGTAGAGGAAGATCTTGTAGTAGGCGCTCGACGTGGCGATGTCGAAAACCTTGGCGATATAGTTCGGATCCGAGACATTGAACGTCATCAGGCCGAAAAAGGTGACCTTGGGGATGCCGGAGATACCGGCCGAGCCGTTGGTAACCTCACGCCAATTGATCAGCACGAGACGAATGATCTCGCCGAAGGCCAGCGTCACGATCGCCAGATAGTCGCCACGCAGGCGTAGCACCGGAAAACCCAGCAGCACGCCCCAGAAGGCAGCCATGGCGCCGGCGGCAGGCAGCAGGATCCAGAACGACAGGCCGTATTGCGTGCCGAGCAGCGCATAGGCATAGGCACCGACGGCGTAGAAGGCGACATAACCAAGATCGAGCAGGCCGGCGAGGCCAACGACGATGTTCAACCCCCAGGCCAGCATCACGTAGATCAGGATCTGGATGCCGAAATTGTCGACCCATTTCAGAGAACCCTGGAACCCGGCGGCCACCGATCCTCCGTACAAAGCAAGCACCAGCACGACAATGACCGGGTAGAGCGCCAGTGCCGTTATGCCCAGCGCCGAAAAATGGGCATGGATGAAGGTTCGGAAATAAAACAGCACAGAGGCGAGGGCGTAGATGATTGCCAGCGCCCTCAGGAACCGTGCATAACCGGCCAGACCGGGTCCCAGCAATCCGTCAAGGGAGCCGGCAAGGAAAACCAGCACGGCCACTGTGGCGATGGCAGCGATGAAATAGGGCAGGCGGAAGAACCGCGTCGCCACGCTCTCCGGCAGCAGGCCGGTGGCGACGTCGACGATCTGCTGATTTGCCAGGAAGGGCTGTCCGTAGGCGACGTAGAGAAAACGCCCGGCCATGGTCAGCACAACCACGACGGCAAGAAGCAACCAGCGCTGTACAAGGATCAGTTCGTTGGAGATGTTCTGATCGGTCCTCAGGCCGATGAACAGCACGAACAGGCCGAGCGCAATGGCGCCGGCATAGAGCGCTTCGCGGGTGGCGCGCTGCATGGGGGTGGCGACGATGTCGCGCTCCGGAGATGCGGTGACCGCCATTGTCTCAGACCTTTTCGACTTCTGGCCGGCCGAGAATGCCGGAAGGCAGGAAGATCAGCACGATCGCCAGGATGGAGAAGGCAGCGACGTCCTTGTAATCGATCGAGAAATAAGCCGACCACATGCTTTCGATGAAGCCGATCATCAGCCCGCCGAGCACGGCGCCGGGCAACGAGCCGATGCCGCCGAGCACCGCGGCAGTAAATGCCTTCACACCGGGCGTAAAGCCATCGGAAAACACCACCACACCGTAATACATCAGGAACAACGTGCCGGCGACGGCGGCAAGGGCGGCGCCCATGATGAAGGTGATCGAGATGGTGCGATCGACGTCGATGCCGAGCAGTGCGGCCATCTTGCGGTCCTGCTCGCACGCCCTTTGGGCTCGACCCAGCGAGGTCTTGTTGACCAGGTACCAGAACAGCGCCAGCAGGACTATGGTGACCAGGACGATGATGATCTGCTTCAGCGACACGCTGATGCCTTCGATGTTGTAGACCTTGGACACCATCGGCGGGACCGGCTTGTTGCGCGGCCCTTGCGTCACCTGGACGAAATTGGACAGCGCAATCGACATGCCGATCGCGGTGATCAGCGGCGCCAGCCGGAACGAACCGCGCAAAGGCCGGTAGGCCACCTTCTCGATCGTCCAATTGTACATGCTGGTCAACAGCATTGCGACGATCATCATGACCAGGAGCGCGATCACCACCGGTACCGAATAGAACAACGCGCCGAGGATAAGGAAAACGATGAGGGCGGCGAAAGCCCCGATCATGAAGATGTCGCCATGGGCGAAATTGATCATGCCGATGATGCCGTACACCATCGTATAGCCGATCGCTATCAGTCCATAGATCGATCCCAGCGTCAGCCCATTGATAAGCTGCTGGACAAAATACTGCATGCTGTCGTGGCTCCCCTGGAATGTCGCCCATGCAGACGCATTCCTTTTCGTATTTACCCTAGTCGTAAAGTTTCGAGCCCGGATTGCAACGTCATTTTTTAATCGGCATGCGTGATTTTGAAGCACGCAATCGGATTGCCCGTTCTTCGCTTCCCGGCCTCTGGACTATCGCGGACCCTATCATTGGCATAACACAATGTCTTTGGCGATTCGTCGTCAAAATGCACGCCGTTTCGAAGGAATCGCCGTCAAAATAAGTTGATGAGCGGGATCGTTGCGCCGCCTGAGAAATCGATCTTTGCGTTCCCTTTCATTTCCCTGTGTCAGGATGCTCTCTATTTGACGACGAATCCGTGCGCGAACGGGTCGCGGTCGTCGATGAAGATCGTGTTCAATCCGGTCATGCGCGCCCAGCCGCCGATCGAGGGTATGATCGCCGGCTTGTCCGCCACCGTGACTTCCTTCTCGACCCTGCCTTTGAACAGCGAGCCGATGATCGATTCGTGGACGAAATCGTCGCCAGTCCTAAGCTTGCCCTTGGCGTGAAGCTGCGCCATCCGCGCCGAGGTGCCGGTGCCGCAAGGCGAGCGGTCGATCGCCTTGTCGCCGTAGAAGACGGCGTTGCGCGCATCCGCCTGGCTGTCGGTCGGCGCACCCGTCCACAGCATATGCGAAAGCCGGTCGATGCCAGGATTCTCGGGATGCACGAAGGCGTACTTCTCGTTGAGCCGCTGCCGCACCACCGGGCTCCAGGCGATGAGGTCGCCGGCGGAATGGTCGGCCATGTCGCGATAGTTCTTCTGCGGCTCGACGATGGCGTAGAAATTGCCGCCATAGGCGACGTCGACGATGATCTCGCCGAGCTGCGGACATTCCACCGTCAGTCCCTCGGCATGGAGGAAGGACGGCACGTTGGTGATTCGCACCTCCTCGACATATTCGCCGACCTGTTTGTATTCGGCGGTGACCAGGCCGGCCGGTGTGTCCAGCCTGAGCAAACCCGGCGTCTTCGGCTTGCTCAGCCCGTGCTCGATGGCCATCGTCACCGTGCCGATGGTGCCATGACCGCACATTGGCAGACACCCCGAGGTTTCGATGAACAGGATGGCGATGTCACAATCGGGCCGCGTCGGCGGATAGAGGATCGAGCCGGACATCACGTCATGGCCGCGCGGCTCGAACATCAGCCCGGTGCGGATCCAGTCATATTCGGCCAGGAAATGCGCGCGCCGCTCCATCATCGTCGCGCCCTGGAGCAGCGGTCCGCCGCCGGCGACCAGCCGCACCGGATTGCCGCAGGTGTGACCGTCGATGCAGAAGAAGGAGTGGCGCGCCATGTCTAGATCCCGTCAGAAGCGGTTCGGGGAAAACGGAGAAAGATCAAACACCGGATTTTGGCCGAGAATGAGATCGCGGACCAGGCGCCCGGTGGCAGCTGCCTGGGTCAGGCCGAGATGGCCGTGGCCGAAGGCATAGACTATCGTGCCGGCATGCCTGGCGCCACCGATCACCGGCAGCGAATCCGGCAGGGACGGCCGAAACCCCATCCATTCGCGGCCGCCGGCCGGGTCAAGCCCCGGCAGAAATTTTTGTGCCTTGTCGAGCAGCGCTTTCGAGCGGGCGTAGTTGGGCGGCCGCTCGATCCCGCCGAGCTCGACCGCGCCGCCGACGCGCACACCTGTTTCGAGCGGCGTGATGACGAAGCCGTGGCCGGGGAAGATCAGTTGCCGCTTCACGTCGAAGGCGGTTTTCGGCAGGGTCGTGTTGTAGCCGCGCTCGGTTTCGAGCGGGATGCGGTCGCCGATCTGTTTCGCCAGCAGATGCGACCACGCGCCGGCGGCGATGACGAGGCGTTTTGCTTGCCGCACCGTACCGTCGGCCAGTGTCAGCGTCGCGCCATGCTGCGCCGCTCCGACATGGTCGATCCGAGCCTTTTCGAAACGCGCGCCGTTCTTCTCAG
Source organism: Mesorhizobium wenxiniae (assembly GCF_002284535.1). Lineage (GTDB taxonomy): Bacteria > Pseudomonadota > Alphaproteobacteria > Rhizobiales > Rhizobiaceae > Mesorhizobium > Mesorhizobium wenxiniae. The sequence goes on from NZ_NPKH01000014.1 coordinate 398,830, forward strand.
CAAAGGTCCAGATCGCCTTGCCCAATAATTTCGGATCCGTAACGGTCTTCCATCCCGGCACGAAAGTGCCTTTGACGAAACGCGGCGACAGGCCGGGCTGCAAGGCGACGAGAGCATCGCCCTCGACATGGCTGAAGCCGATGCCGAAGCGTTGCCTGGCCGCCCATCCGGGCAGCGACGCCTTGAACTCGGCCTCGCTCTCGTAAAGTTCGAGCGAGCCGTCCTCGCGCAGCATGTTTCCGGCGCCCGAGCGCGCCATCAGCCCTGCCCATTCGGCCTCGGCGAGCCGCATCATCCGGGCCTGCGCACCGAGGCTGGCCTCGTAGCGGTCGTTTCGTCCGGCGCGCCAGAAGCGGATAAGCCAGGGCAGCAGCTTCGGCAGGTAGGGGGGCGGGATGCTGAACGGGCCGAGCGGGTCGGCAAGCCATTTCGGCAGATGCCTGATCATGCCCTTGTGGGCCAGCGGCAGCACATCGGAAAAGGCCAAGGCAGCGGCATTGCCGGAACTCGTTTCCTCGCAGATGCCCGTCCGATCGAAGATCGTGACGTTTCGCCCCGCCTCGGCCAGATAGGCAGCGACACAGATGCCGATGATGCCGCCACCGATAATGGCGATGTCGAGCGTCGCATCGCTATTCATGGCTGCGCGCCGCGCTGCATGGCTCGGCCTCCGCCTCGCTCCGCACCTCGGTGCCAGCCTCCTCATCCGGCCCTTCGGGCCGCCTTCTCCCCGTCGGGGAGAAGAGGCTGACGCCAGCGTTTGCGACCTCTTCTCGCCTCGGGGAGAAGGTGGCCGCCCTCGCGTCTTGCCTCCGGCAAGCCCGAGGACAGGCTCCGCGGCCGGATGAGGGGGTCCGCGACATTGCCACCCTTAGAATTGGGGCAGTACCGGCCGCACCGCCAGTGCATCCCTGACGATCTTTTCGACCGTCTTGCGGCGCTCGCCCGACAGCGGCTGGCGCGGCATACGCACGCGGTCGTTGGTGTTGATCGCCAGGACTTCCGCGAGCTTGATGTTCTGCACCAGATAGGTCGACACGTCGAGGTCGAGCAGCGGCCGGAACCAGCGGTAGATTTTTAGCGCCTCCTCGCGGCGGCCCTGCTTCATCAACTGATAGATCGCGACCGTCTCGCGGGGGAACGCGGTGACCAGTCCCGCCACCCAGCCGATGGCACCGACCGACAGCGCCTCGAACGCAAGATTGTCGACGCCGGTGAACAGGTCGTAACGGTCGCCGAAGCGGTTGATGATTTCGGTCGAGCGGCGGATGTCGTCGGAGGATTCCTTGATGGCGACGAAACGCTTGTCCTTCGCCAGTTCCTCCATCTGATCGACGGTGACGTCGACGCGGTAGGCAAGCCGGTTGGAATAGATCATCACCGGCAGGTCGCCGGCCTCGGCGACAGCGCGCAGCGCGGCGACCGTCTCCTCCGCATTGGTGTGGTAGATCGGGCTCGGCACCACCATCAGCCCGTTGGCGCCCTCCTTGGCGGCGCGGCGCGCGATCGCGGCCGCCTCGCGCGTGCCGGGTTCGTTGACCGTCAGCAGAACCGGCTTGTTGCCAGCGATCTTCTGCGCGGTCTTCAGCACGTCGATCTTTTCGTTATGCGAGAGCATCGGCCCCTCGCCGAGCGAACCGCAGACGATGATGCCGTCGCAGCCGGCCTCCATCTGCAGCGCATAGCAGCGCTCCATCTCGGCGTGGTCGAGGCGGTCGTCCTCGGTGAATTTGGTCGTGACGGCGGGGAAAACTCCAGTCCACATGGCGGTCGCTCCATCTGATATATCAGTCGTATATTTATCAAGAAACGGACTGTCAACACGGATTTCGCTATGATATATCAAAAATATATCAGGAGTTCACGTTTGATATTCAATGAAACAGGCCCGGCGTCCGAGCCAGTGGCGGTGAAAGCCTACCGGGTGCTCGAGCACATGATCGTAACGCTCGAACTGGCGCCTTCTAGCTTCATCACCGAGGGCGCCGTGATCGACAGGCTGGGACTTGGCCGCACGCCGGTGCGCGAGGCGATCCAGCGACTGGCGTGGGAGGGACTGCTGGATGTCCGGCCGCGTGCCGGCATCGCCATTGCCCCGCTCCATCCCGGCGACTGGTTGCGCGTTCTCGATGCACGGCGTGGCGTCGAGGTGGTTCTTGCCCGCTCCGCCGCCCGCTTCGTCACCCGTGAGGCCGCCGACCTGTTTCACGATGCCGCGCTTGCCATGCAGAAGGCGGTGATATCAGGCAATGTGCTAGCCTTCATTCAGGCCGACAAGGCGCTCGACGAGGCGCTGGCACTGGCGGCCGACAACCCGTTCGCCGCGCGGCTGGCTGCTCCCTTGCAGACCCACAGCCGCCGCTTCTGGTTCCGCTACAAGGCCGATACCGGGCTCGCCGAATCGGCCGAGCACCATGTCGCGCTGATCCGCTCGATCCTCGATGGCGACGAAGACGCCGCCGCCAAGGATGCCAAGCGCCTGATGGCGCTGCTGCGCGGCCATGCCGAGGCGGCTGCCACGCGCTAGCAGGTCGGCATCAAAGCTTCGGCAGGCTTTTTGTGTCCCGCCCATCTCAAAAGGCATCGAGCGCGCCTGGTCTGACGGGAAAAGAAAGAGCAAAAGACCGCAAAGCGCCCCGGAGGCTGCTGCCAGGTGCCGAGCATCGCCTAATTTCCGTCATGCGTCCTGATCGGCCGGGATCATCACGTTTTCCCAATGTTCGCCGGCCGCGACGATGCAGCTTCTGCCGGCGACATCGGTAACGATGATCGTCCAGCTTCCGGTGTCGGCGACATAGACTTCCATAATCGCCATATGACCGATCAGCCCGAAAGCAAACTGTCTTTCCTGGAACTTCTCGCTCAGGTGGGCGACGAGATCGCCATGTTCAACGCAGTAATGATATTGGGCGCTTGCGGCGTTCGTACCCACCGCCAATACGCCGGCAAGAACCAGGGTTTTCACCCAGACTAACAGCGATTTGCGTGCCATAGGGCACCTCCTTTGCCATCACGTCCGGCAAAGAGGCGTCATGTTGCCGGAACGATCCAGGCCGGTTCCGACGTCGTCACCATCGCGTCGTTCCTTTCCGTGTTCCGGTCTGTCATTAGCGGGGACGATTCCAGATGTTCCCACTATGTTCTGTATTTGGTGTCGGCAACGAAAAAGCGCAAGCAGGCGCCCGCTGGGACGCCTGTGGATCCGTTCAAGATCGTCGCCGAGAATCGCGGCCGGCTGTCACGCGCTAAGCGGCTCAGGTGCCTGGCAGTGCGGCTGTCGTCACCGCGCTCTCCCAGCCTTCACCCACCGAAACCACGCAGCTTTGACCGCGTGTGTCGCTGGCGAGGATGGTCCAGGTGCCTTTATCGGAAACGAAGACTTCAACAATCACATTCGGATTGACAACGCCGAGCGCGGTCGGATTTTCCCGGAACTTCTCGCCGAGCGCCTTGATCATGTCGGCTCGTGGCGCGCATTGTTCGGCCGCTGTTGCCGGGGCGGCGGAAAACGCGGCAGCCGCCGCGCCAACTATCGACACCATAAGACGCCTCATCTGACACCTCCTTGCGCCGGCCGATGTCCCCGAAGCTGTCGCCAGCGCCGTTGGTCGATCTGCCGCGCCTTCTTCGCGGCAGGATTGCAGATTAAGGTTTCTGCCGCCGCCTGGTTCCATCACATTAGCGTTCACGCAGATGCGGGCCGCGACCGGTCAACAAAAAGGCCCGGTCGCTGGCCAGGCCTTTTCGTTCAATCTTAGATCTGGGCCCGGAACCGACGAATTCGGCGCCGTCCTTGACGCCTGCCCGCGCGCCCGCAGCCGAAGGCGAGGACGCGCAAACAAGCAACCGTCCGGCTACCTCATCGTCGGGATGACGAATTCGGCCCCGTCCTTGACGCCCGCCCGCGCGGCCGAGGGCGAGGACGCGCAAACAAGCAACCGTCCGGCTAGTTCATCGTCGGGATGACGAATTCGGCGCCGTCCTTGACGCCGGACGGCCAGCGCGAGGTCACCGTCTTAGTCTTGGTGTAGAAACGGAACGCGTCCGGTCCGTGCTGGTTGAGGTCGCCGAAGGAAGACGCTTTCCAGCCGCCGAACGTATAATAGGCGATCGGCACCGGGATCGGCACGTTGATACCGACCATGCCGACCTGGACTCGCGAGGCGAAGTCGCGGGCGGCATCGCCGTCGCGGGTGAAGATGGCGACGCCGTTGCCCATTTCGTGGTCGTTGGCGAGCTTGATCGCGTTCTCGTAAGTCGGCGCGCGCACTACGGAGAGCACCGGCCCAAAGATCTCTTCCTTGTAGATGCGCATGTCGGCGGTCACGTTGTCGAACAGGCAGCCGCCCATATAGTAGCCGTTCTCGTAGCCCTGCATGGAAAAGCCGCGGCCGTCGACGACCAGCTTGGCGCCTTCCCTGACGCCGGTATCGACATAGCCCTTGACCCGCTCCAGCGCCTGCGCCGTCACCAGCGGGCCGAAATCGGCGGACGAATCCGTCGACGGGCCGACCTTCAGGCTTTCGACGCGCGGCACCAGCTTTTCCATCAGCCGGTTGGCGGTATCGTTGCCGACCGGGACAGCCACCGAGATCGCCATGCAGCGCTCGCCGGCCGAGCCGTAGCCGGCGCCGATCAGCGCGTCGACGGTCTGGTCCATGTCGGCGTCGGGCATGATGATCATGTGGTTCTTAGCGCCGCCGAAGCACTGCACGCGCTTGCCGGCCGCGCAGCCGCGCGAATAGATGTACTGGGCGATCGGCGTCGAGCCGACAAAGCCGATGGCCTTGATGTCGGGATCGTCGAGGATGGCGTCGACCACGTCCTTGTCGCCGTTGACGACATTGAGGATGCCCGCCGGCAGGCCGGCCTCGATGAACAGCTCGGCGATGCGCATCGGCACGCCGGGGTCGCGCTCCGAAGGCTTCAGGATGAAGGCGTTGCCGCAAGCGATAGCCGGTGCGATCTTCCACAATGGGATCATCGCCGGAAAATTGAACGGCGTGATGCCGGCAACGACGCCGAGCGGCTGGCGCATCGAATAGACGTCGATGCCGGGGCCGGCGCCGTCGGTGAACTCGCCCTTCATCATATGCGGCGCGCCGATGCAGACCTCGACCACTTCCAGGCCGCGCTGGATGTCGCCCTTGGCGTCGGCGATGGTCTTGCCGTGTTCGCGCGCCAGAATGTCGGCCAGCGCATCATACTCCCCGGTGACCAGTTCGAGAAACTTCATCAAGACGCGCACGCGCCGCTGCGGATTGGTCGCCGCCCAGCCGGGCTGCGCCGCCTTGGCGTTTTCCACCGCTGCGCGCAGTTCGGCCTGCGAAGCCAGCGCCACCGTGCCGCGCACCGTGCCGTCCATCGGCTGCATGACGTCCTGCTTGCGGCCGCTGGTCCCAGCGACACGCTTGCCGCCGATAAAATGACCGTATTCGATCATGGTTTCTCTCCCTGTATTGTGATGCAGCATTGTCCGCCTTTGCGCGGCCGATGGCAACGCGAGCGAAAACGCAACCGTTGTGCAGAAAGTATATAGCGGTGCGCGACTGTGCATCAATTGCCGCAAATGGTAAGAATGCAGGTCCCTAGCAGCAAGGATTGAGAAACTGAGTTCCACGGCGCCCCCCTCTGTCCTGCCGGACATCTCCCCCACGAGTGGGGAGATTGGCAGTCATCCCGGCTTTCGCCAACCCGCAACGTTGCAAGGAAGTCGCCGCCGGAGCGGCCGGCCGATCTCCCCCCAAGTGGGGGAGATGTCCGGCAGGACAGAGGCGGGCGCCGTAGAGCGCTGCCGTAATCGTCGTCATACGGATCATCCTCATGAACTGGGATGACGTCCGCATCTTTCTTGCGGTGGCGCGTGCCGGCCAGATCCTTGGCGCGGCCAAGCGGCTGGAGCTCAACCACGCCACCGTCTCGCGCCGCGTCGCCGCACTCGAGGATGTGCTACGCACAAAACTTTTTCGTCGGCTGACCACCGGCAGTGAGCTGACGCCGGCTGGCGAGCGCTTTCTCGACATCGCCGAACGCATGGAAGGCGACATGATCGCTGCGCGCTCGACCGTGGCGGGCGAAGGCGACGATGTTTCGGGCACGGTGCGCATCGGCGCGCCTGATGGTTTCGGCGTCGCCTTCCTGGCCAAACGCCTCGGCGCACTGACGGCGCTTCACCGCGAACTCACCATCCAGCTGGTGCCGGTGCCGCGTTCCTTCTCGCTGTCCAGGCGCGAAGCCGACATCGCCATCACCGTGGAGCGGCCGACCGAAGGCAGGCTGGTGGCGGGGAAGCTGGTCGACTACACGCTCGGACTGTTCGCGTCCCGCGCCTATACCGAAACGCATGGCCTGCCCCAGACGCCCGCCGAGCTCGGCCGGCACACGCTGATCGGCTATGTGCCGGACCTCATCGTCAGCCCCTCGCTCGACTATGCGGCCGAGTTCAGCGCCGACTGGCGCACGAGCTTCGCCATCTCCTCGGCGCTCGGCCAGGCCGAAGCGGTGCGCTCCGGCGCCGGCATCGGCATTCTGCACACCTTCGTCGCCCGTTCGATGCCGGAACTGGTGGCTGTCGACATTGTCGCGCCCATCCGCCGCGCCTACTGGTTGGTCTATCACGAATCAGTCAGGCCGCTGCGCCGCGTCCAGATCGTCGCGAGCTTCATCACCAAGGCGGTGGAACGGGAGCGAAGCCTGTTCGTCTGATGATATTCATCTGACGCGGCGAAGTGTGTTGAAGCTTGATCCAAGTCGCGGGGCAAGTTGCTCACCGCGCTCGAATGCGTGAAGGACACTTTCGATCCTACCGCTGGTATCGCTCCGGTCCGAGGTCGCGGACATTGATGTCCGGCACCCGGCTTGAAATGATGTCGGCCAGGACCTTGGCCGAGCCGCAGGCCATCGTCCAGCCGAGCGTGCCATGGCCGGTGTTGAGATAGAGGTTGGAGAACTCGGTGCGGCCGATCAGCGGCGGCCCGTCCGGCGTCATCGGCCGCAACCCGCACCAGAAGGTCGCCGACTTCATATCGCCGCTGCCCGGAAAAAGGTCGCCAAGCGAATGTTCGAGCGTGCGCCGCCGCGATTCATGCAGCGTCAGGTCGAAGCCGGAAATCTCCGCCGTGCCACCGACCCGGATGCGGTCGCCGAGCCTGGTGATCGCCACCTTGTAGGTCTCGTCCATCACCGTCGACACCGGTGCTGCGGCAGCATCCTTAATCGGCACAGTGATCGAATAGCCCTTGACCGGATAGACCGGGACGGGTCGTTTCAGCGTGCGCATGAACTTGGCCGAATAGCTGCCCATCGCCATCACATAGGCGTCGGCAGCCTTCCAACCTTTGCTCGTACTGAGGTTGGCGATACGGTTGCGCTTCTTGACGACGCGCCGTATCTCCGTGTCGTATTCGAAGGTGACGCCACGCGCCACGCAGAGCTCGGCCAGACGGTCGGTGAACATCTTGCAGTCACCGGTTTCGTCGCCCGGCAGTCGCAGGCCTCCGACGAATTTTTCACGCACCCCTGCCAGCCCCGGCTCGGCTGAGATGCAGCCGTCGGGATCGAGAATCTCGTAGGGAACGCCATATGTCTTCAGCACTTCGACATCGCCGGCAGTGCCGTCGAGCTGCTGTTGAGTGCGAAAAAGCTGCAGCGTTCCCTTGGCGCGCTCGTCATACGCGATACCGCTCGCCTCGCGCAACGCTTTCAGCGTGTCGCGGCTGTATTCGGCCAAAGGCACCATCCGCGCCTTGTTCACCGCATAGCGCTCAGCCGTGCAGTTGCGCAGCATCCTGACCAGCCATACCCACATATGCGGATCGAGAGTCGGCCGCACCACCAGCGGACCATGCTTCATCAACAGCCATTTGATCGCCTTCAGCGGGACGCCGGGACCGGCCCAGGGCGAGGCGTAGCCGGGCGAAATCTCGCCGGCATTGGCAAAGCTGGTTTCCAGCGCCGGACCCTTCTGGCGGTCGATCACCGTCACTTCATGGCCGGCCTCGGCCAGATAATAGGCGGTGGTGACCCCGATGACGCCGCCGCCCAGCACGAAGATCTTCATCGCATAGTTCTCCAGAACGACGTCTTGTCAGGGATTTTGGGGGCGGGGCATCGTGGACATCTGTCTGCCGGATTTTACGCCGTCCGCCAAGTGCCCAAGCATGTCGCCCAAAAGTACGCAGCGGTTTGGGACATCGAGATGCGTAAAAAAGCCCGCGCGCTATCCATTCACATAGCGCCGGTGAAAACGGTGTCCGAGGCTGGTCAAGATTTCATAGCCGATGGTGCCGGCATGGCCGGCCGCCTGATCCACCGTCTGCGACGGTCCGATCAGTTCGACGAGGTCGCCCGCCTTCAGCCTGTCGGGCGGCAGGGCCGAAATGTCGAGAACGATCGAATCCATCGATACACGGCCCAGGAACGGCAAACGCACATTTTCGAACCAGGCGGCGGAAGCCGCGCGACGATGCCAGCCATCGGCATAGCCAAGCGAGATCGTTGCGGCGACCAGCGAATCGGTCACGTGAAAAATATGGCCATAGCCGACGCCGGCGCCCCTATCGAGGCTGCGCGTCTGGATGACCTTTGCCTGAAGCCGCACCACCGGCAGCATCGGATTTTCCTCGGCTGGCGTCGGATTGATGCCGTAGAGCGCCGCACCGGGCCGGGCGAGGTCGTAGTGAAAGGGCTGCCCAAGAAAAATGCCGGAGGAGTTGGCCAGCGAGGCCGGCACCGGTGGCAGCATCCTCCGCAGCCGCTCGAATTCCAGCCGCTGCTGCTCGTTGGCCGGATGCTCGGGCTCGTCGGCGCGAGCGAGATGGCTCATCACGAAGGTGGCGTTGATGCCGTCGAAAGCCCGCGGATCGGCAGTGACGGCCTCCACCTCGGCTGCCGCCATGCCGAGCCGCGACATGCCGCTGTCGACCTGGATTCCAGCCTTGAGCTTGCGGCCGGCCCGCTGCGCCGCCGAGCGCCAGGCGGCGAGTTGGCCGGCGCTGTTGATGACCACGCCCAGCTCCGCTTCGACGGCTTCGCTTTCAGCGCCCGGCTGAATGCCGTTCAGCACATAGATCGCCGGCCGTGCGCCGAGCGCCTGGCGCAGCAAGACACCTTCGGCCAGATGCGCGACGAAAAAAGTAGCGCAGCCCTCGGCCGCCAGCGCCGCCGCCACCTGGGCCCCGCCGAGCCCGTAGCCGTCGGCCTTGACGACACCCGCGCAGCCAACATCGCCTAAACGCGCCTTGAGCCGCCGATAATTTTCGCGGATGGCGCCGAGATCGACAGTCAATATGGCGCCGGCCGCCGCTTCGCTGATCGGCGCGGCTTTGACGGCGACCCTTTCAGAAAGAGATTTTTTGGAAGCGCCGTTCATGCCAACCCCGTCTGCAGCGGATTGGCCATCAATAAGGCCACCGCGCTGACGCGGCAACCGTGGTCGGTGCGAGCGCGGCCAGCGCCAAGCTACGCAACCAGATGCCGGAACGCCGCAACCACATCCTCATAGACCTGACGCTTGAACGGCACGATCAGGTCGGGCAATTCCTCCATTGGCCGCCAATCCCATTTGTCGAACTCGGCGGTGTGGCCGCCCGGCGGCGGATTGATCTCAATCTCGCTCACGTCGCCGTGAAAGCGGAAGGCGAACCATTTTTGCGTCTGGCCGCGATATTTCCCCTTGAAGGCGATGCCGACCAGATGGGCCGGCAGATCGTAATATATCCAGTTCGGCGCCTCATCCAGCAACGAGACGCTGCGCATGCCGGTTTCTTCGTAGAGTTCCCGCTGTGCCGCCTGCAGCGGCTCTTCGCCCTTGTCGATGCCGCCCTGCGGCATCTGCCAGAGCTGCGTCGTGCCGGCGAATTCGCTGTCCGGCTCGGCAATGCGATGCCCGACCCAGACCAGCCCGTCGCCGTTGAGGATCATCAGTCCGACACAGCGACGATAAGGCAGCGTCTCGGGATCGACCGGTTCTTTCTTCGTCATGCTCAACCTTTTTCCGGATCCACCGCCACTGCCGAAATCGGCACGATCTCGATGCCGCGCTTCTTGGCCTCGACCACCCAGGCCGACACGGTGTCGACCGTCAGGTCGAAGGCCGAGCCGATGCCGACGGCAAAGCCTTTCGCCCGCGCGGTGGCTTCCAGTTCGTCCAGCTTCTTCAAAATGGCGCCGCGGTCCCGCACCGCGTCGATCGACGTGTCGCCGGCAACGAACGGGACGCCGTTTTTCAACGCCAGGTCGGGTGCCAGGCTACGCGCCGACGAACCGTCGTCAACATAGGCCAGGCCGCGCCTGCCGAGCTCTGCCATCAGCGGCCCCATCGCCGCCGCATCGGCCGAAAAACGTGCGCCCATATAGTTCATGACGCCGGTGTAGTTGGTCGTCCGCGACAGCGCCCAGCGCAAATTCTTCAAATTCTCGTCCGCCGTCGCAGCGACCGTCAGCGTGTTGCGACCGGGATTGACGTTCGGATAGTCGAACGGTTCGAGCGGCACCTGCATGACGATCTCATGGCCGCTCTGCCGCGCCGCCTGCATCCATCGGCCGATGCTGTTGCCCTGCGCCGCGAAGCCCAGGGTCACTTCGGCCGGCAGCTTTGCGATGGCCGCCTGCGTGCCGGTCTGCGACACGGCAAGCCCGCCGATGACAATCGCCACGCGCGCACCGCGTGAACCGGACCACGGTCGCGCATAGAGATCGAACGGCCGCCTGCCGTCAGCGGCACGAACCGGCAATGGGCCGGTTTCGCCGGCCTCGACCAGCGCCCTGTCGGGAATATGCGCGATCCTCAGATTTTGGCCGATCGTCGAAGGGTCGCGAATGACAATGGCCGCCCTGGGCGAACCATTGCCCTCTTCGGTCTGCATGTGGATGATCTGCGGCTCGCCCGTCTTGGGCCTGCCCATCTTGGATCCGCTCGTCTTGGATGCTGCTTCCGCCTTCAATGCCGGCTCAGTGGTCGGCGCTGCGGATTCGACCACTGCTGTCGTCTTCGGCGTCGAAACGGCGACTTCTCCCGGCTTTCGAAACGGCCTTTCGCGCAGCGCAATCGCGCCGGAGACGCCGACTACGGCCAGCACCAGGAGCGTGGCCGCGACCACACCCGCGCTGATCCTGCGGGGCGCGCGCGGCGGCCGGACGGCCTGCCCGAGTGGGCGTTCGATGTCGTTGCCGATGTCAGCCAAGCCGCATCCCCAGCCGCGGTTCCCCCGAATCAAACTGCCGAGGCCTTGCGGCCCCGGCAGCATTACATCGCTTCGATCAGGCAGCCAGACCTGTTGTCCGGCTGATCGACCTTTACTGGTTCAGCACGACCCCTACTGGTTCAGCACGGCCCCTACTGGTTCAGCACGGCCTTATCGGGATTCGGCGGGAACGCCGGATCGGTCTTCTCGCCGCGCAGCAACTGCTCGGCAAAGATGAGTTGCAGGTCGTCCTTCGGCTCCGGCGGCACATAGGCTGCTGAGCCCGAACCGGTATCGCCCTCGTCGCTGCCCTTGATGTGGCCCTTGAGGTCCGACTCGCCGCGCGTCAGATCCCTGCCCTGCAGGTCCGGCGGCAACGGCTGGTCGACCTTGATGTCGGGCGTGATGCCCTTGCCCTGGATCGACTTGCCGGACGGCGTGTAATAGAGCGCCGTGGTCAGGCGCAGCGCGCCGTTCTCGCCGAGCGGGACGATGGTCTGCACCGAACCCTTGCCGAAGGACTGCGTGCCGACCACCGTGGCGCGGCGCAGATCCTGCAGCGCGCCGGCGACGATTTCGGACGCACTGGCCGAGCCGCCATTGACGAGCACGACCAGCGGCTTGCCGTCGATGTCGTCGCCCGGCCGCGCGTCGAAGCGGGTGACGTCCTTCGGATCGCGGCCGCGCGTCGAGACGATCTCGCCACGGGTGAGGAAGGCGTCGGACACGCTCACCGCCTGGTCGAGCAACCCGCCCGGATTGAGGCGCAGATCGAGCACGTAGCCCTTGAGCTTTTCGTTCGGCACCTGCTTCTTGATGGTATCGATGGCGTTCTCGAGGTCGTCATGGGTCTTTTCGGTGAAGGAGGTGATCTTCATGTAACCGATGTCGTTCTCGACCCGGAACTTGACCGCCTTGACCTTGATGATGTCGCGCACCACCGTCAGCTCGATCGGCTTGTCGGCGCCCTGGCGCAGGATAGTGAGCTTGATCGGCGTGTTGACCAGCCCGCGCATCTTCTCGACCGCGTCGTTGAGGCTCAGGCCGCGAACCTCCTCGCCGTCGATCTTGGCAATATAGTCGCCGGCAAGCACGCCCGCCTTGGCGGCCGGCGTATCGTCGATCGGCGTGATCACCTTGACCAGGTCGTTCTCCATGGTGACCTCGATGCCGAGGCCGCCGAACTCGCCCTTGGTCTGCACGCGCATGTCCTGCGCCTCTTCGGCGTTCATATACGAGGAGTGCGGGTCGAGCGAGGTAAGCATGCCGTTGATGGCGTTTTCGACCAGCGACTTGTCGTCGGGCGGCGTCACATATTGCGCCCGCACCCGCTCGAAGATGTCACCGAAGATCGCCAGCTGCTTATAGGTCTCGGAGCCCGCAGCGTTCGCCGTCGAGCCGGGTGCGCCATAGACCAGGCTCATCGCGGATGCGCCCATCAGCGCACCGGCAAACAGAAGCGAAAGTTTCCGCATCATCTCACGTCCTTCCAGAGAAACGGTCCGCCCACCATGGGGTCGGATCGACGGGTTTTCCATCCTTGCGGAACTCAACATAGAGTTCCGGCGTGGCATTTCCATTCTTCGATGCCGAGGTGCTCGCCACCCGGGCCTCTCCCATCGCGCCGACCGGCTCTCCTGCGAGCACCGACTGGCCAGACGCGACGCTGATTCTGCTCATCCCCGCGAGAACGACATGATAGCCGTCACCCGCGTTCAGGATCAAGAGTTGACCATAGGAGCGAAAAGGTCCCGCATAAAGCACATTTCCGTCCGCTGGCGCGGTGACGATGGCTCCCGATTGTGTCGCAACCATGTCACCGAGCATCACTGCGCCGTTACCGTCGCTGGCCCCGAACCGCCGCTTGATCTTGCCGGTGACGGGCAGCGCGATCTGCCCCTGAAGCGCCGAAAACGGTGCAGCGGCGGTGAGCCGGTTGGCTTCCGGGACCGGCAGGGCCGCCAGTTCCGTCTGTGCCGGGGCCTTCTGTGCCGGAGCCTTGTCGGCATCCGCGGCCTTCTGCTCGGCTGCCTTCGCCGCGTCCGCCGCCTTGCGGGCCTTGTCGGCCTCGAGCGAGGCGATCAGTTCCTTCAGGCTGCCGGCCTTGGCCGCCAGTCCTGCGGATCGCTGTTTTTCCGCCGCCAGTGCCGTTTGCGTCTCGGCCTCGAGCTTCTGCTTGGCTTCGAGCAGCATGCCGAGCCGCTTCTTTTCCGCCGTCTGCTCGCCGACTGCCGCCGTCAGCCGCGCCCGCTCCGCCTCGATCGAGGCCGTCACCCGCGACTGCTCCTTGAGGTCCGCCAGCAATATCTCGGTCTGCTGGCGCAGTTCCGGCACCACGGCGCCGAGCAGAATGGCGCTGCGCACCGACGACAGCGCGTCCTCCGGCTTGACCAGGATGGCCGGCGGCGGATTGAGCCCCATGCGCTGCAGCGCGGCCAGCACCTCGGCCAGAACGTCGCGTCTGGCGGCCAGCGAGGCGCGGATTTTCTGCTCCTCGCCCTTCAGCCCTTCCAGCTTGGCACCGATGTCCTCGATGTCCTGGCCGAGCTTCTGTTCGGTCATCGCCGACTGGATCAGTGCCGCGGTGATCGAGGCATGGTCCTTCTTGACCGTCGCCATGTCGGCGGCGAGCTTGGCCAACCGCTCCGACGACAGCGTGATCTCCTTCGACACCCGTTCGTATTCGGCACGGCTCTGGTCCGGATCAGGCGCCATGTCGAGCCTGTTCTCAGCCCGCGCCGCACCGAGCGACAGCATAAGCAGCGCGGCTGCCAAGCCGCAGCGTGCGCGCCAAAAGCCCGTTCGCGATTTCCAATCTTCAGACATTGAAGCCCGACTCTATGCGTGGCTTCGTTAACGAACCATCAACCATGTTCGAGAGCCCTGCCGACCACAAACAGTCTCGTGACGCATTGAGGCGAAAATCCGGGCGCTCACGCCAATCCACCGGTTTTGGGTTGCAACCTGCCCCTGGATTTGCGGGCAAGGACTCACGAGCGATGATAGGGATGACCCGAAAGAATAGTGACGGCCCGGTAAAGCTGCTCGCCCAACATGACACGGACCAGCTGGTGCGGCCATGTCAGCGCGCCGAACGACACCATCAGATCGGCCTGATCGCGCAGCGACTGGTCGTGACCGTCGGCACCGCCGATAGCGATGACAAGCGCCTTGCGGCCGCCATCACGCAACAGGCCGATGCGCCCGGCGAAATCCTCGGAGGAAAAGTTCTTGCCTCGCTCGTCGAGCAGCATCAGCGCGGTACCGGGCTGCAACTGCGTCTGCAGCTTCTGGCCTTCTTCGCGGCGACGCTCGTTGGCGGTCTGGGCGCGGCCCTCCGGAATCTCGACAACCCCTGAGAATTCGAGTCCCACGGCCTGCCCGCTCTTGGCGAAGCGCTCGAAATACCGGTCGGCGAGCTGCTTCTCGGGGCCGGCTTTCATCCGGCCCACGGCATGAACGGCAATTTTCATCCCTGCCTCGAAGAGCCGTTAATGCATGTCACCAATAGTGGTCACCGGTTTTGGGAAACGACATGCATCAATCAAATACGGCTCAGTGGAGGGTCTCTTCCTCGAGGTCCGGCGCTTGCCACATCTTTTCGAGATTGTAGAAGTCGCGGACTTCGGGACGGAAGACATGGACGATGATGTCGCCCGAATCGATCAGGACCCAGTCGGCACCGGCCAGTCCCTCGACGCGCGCCGTGCCGAGCCCGGCATCCTTGAGCGCCTTGAGGAGATGATCGGCGACAGCCGAGACATGACGGTGCGATCGGCCGGACGCGATGACCATATAGTCACCGAGGCTCGATTTTCCCTGAATGTCGATTGAGACGATGTTTTCGGCCTTGGAGTCTTCCAGACTGGCAAGGACTGTCTTGATGGCGCGGGACACGGCGTCGTTTACGCTGATCCCGGCCGGCGAAGGCACGATGTCGGCCTTCTTCCAAAGTGCTGTTCTCAGTGTATTTCCTTTCGCAGCAAGAACAACCAAATCACCCTTGAAAGCAGGTGACACCCCTTAGATAGGCAGAGTTGCGTTGCAGTTTCAAGACGGCGGCCCTGCCGTAGCCAACGAAGAACCGTTCTTCCGGTTCCGCAGTTGAAGAAAAATCGGAACTCTTGTCGCCAGGCCTGGGTTATCGGCGCATTGACCAACCGGATCCCCCTCATGCCTATCGACCCTCAGAACGCTCTCCTCACCGTGCAGTCCGGCCTTGCGCAGCTCAGCGCGCTGATAGTCTCGTACTCCTTCTCGGCCATCGGCGCTGTCATCCTGCTGGTCCTCGGCTATACCGTCGCCGGCCTTGCCCAGCGCTCGATCTATGCCGGCCTCGGCCATATCCATGGCTTCGACACGACGCTGCGCCACTTCTTCTCGAGGATCGTCCGTTACGCCATCCTGATCCTCGTCGTCGTCATGGTGCTCGGCCAGATCGGCGTCCAGACGACCTCGATCATTGCCGCCATTGGTGCCATCGGCCTGGCCATCGGCCTGGCGCTGCAGGGCACGCTGCAGAACATTGCCGCTGGCATCATGCTGCTGGCGCTGCGGCCATTCCGCCTCGGCGAATATGTCGAGGTCGGCCCCATCGCCGGGACCATCGAGGAAATCGGCCTGTTCGCCACCACGTTGAGAACCGTCGACGGCGTCTACATCCTCGCCCCCAATTCGACGCTGTGGAACCAGCCTGTCCGCAACTATACGCGCAACGGTGCCCGACGTGGCGACATCACACTGACCATCGGCTCCTGGAACGACATCGATTTCGCTCAAAAGACCATGCTGGGCGTCGCCGCCGCCGACCGACGCGTCAGGCGGGAGCCGGCGACGCCGATTGCCTTTGTAGCGACCGTCGGCGACAGCAACGTCGCCATCACCTTGCGCTACTGGACCTCGGCTGCGGATTTCTTCGCCACCCAGATCGATCTCACCAAACGCGCCAAGCAGGCTTTCGACAGCGAAGGCGTTTCAATACCCGCGCCACCACCGGAAGCGCCACGGCAGGAAGCCACCACCAGACAGTGATATGATCAATTGCCGGCGTAGGTCTACTTGTCCGCGCGACGCTGTTCTTCGGATGGGAAAGCGAGGTCTACCGGCAGCGGTGCCTGCGCCGTCATCGGCGCGAAGTTGCCGGTCTCGGCGGCGGGGACAGGTGACATCGCCACCACACGCCACAGCACGAACAGGCAAAAACCGGTGGCAATGACGATGGCCACATAGATGAAAGCCTGCGTTCCATAGATGGCGGAAAGCCCGGTCACGATGCCGGGCACGATGAAGCCGGACAGTGACCACGCAAAAAGAAGCGAACTGGACAGCGCCACCATGTCGTCCTTACCGGCGCGGTCGGCGGCATGCGCGCTGGCCAGCGAATAGATCGATTCCGACGCACCGTCCCAGACCACGTAGATGACGACCAGCGCCGCCAGCGCACCACCGTCGAAGCCGAGGGCGAACAGGCCCGCCACCATGGCAAGCGCCGAAGCGGCGACCAGCACAAATCGCCGGTCGGTGCGGTCGGAAATCCATCCGAGCGGGATCTGCAGGATCAATGTGCCGACCGGCATCGCCGACAAAAGCAGTGCCACATCTGCCTGGCTGTAGCCCTTGGCCGTGGCATGGATCGGCGCGAAGCCCGAAATCGTCATCGACAGGCCGCCGACGGCAAGCATGCCGGCGACGCCCACCGGCGAAATCCGCCAGGCCCGGCCAAGCGCCACCGACGCCGCCTGCGGCGGCGGTGGCTGGGCCAGCCGCGTCAACCCGACGGGGAGGATCGACAGCGCGGTGAAGGCGATGCCGATCAGTGGCGCGTCCGCAGCCCTTATATCGATCAGCGCCAGTGTGGAGTAGCCGACACCGAGCCCGGCGACATAGGCGACGTAGAAGAAGGCCATGACCCTGCCGCGTATGGCGTTGGCGACGACGTCGTTTAGCCAGCTTTGCGCGACGATGAACAGGCCGCATATGGCAAAGCCATAGAGCGCGCGGGCCGCGATCCACGACAGCGGGTGCGGCCCGGCCCCGACGGCGGCGTTCGACAGCACGATCAGCGCCGACAGCACCATGAACGCGCGAGCATGGCCGACGCGCCGCACCAGCGGACCGGTCAAGATGCAGCCTGCCAGGCCGCCGGCCGAAAGGCCGGTGACGATCAGCCCGGCCCAGGTCGGATCGAAGCCGTCGGCGCCGAGCCGGACCGGGATATAGGCGAACATCAGTCCGTTGCCGACCGCAACCAGCGCCATCGATAGGACGACGCTGGCAATGGCGATCGCCGGGGCTGGCGGGCTGCCCTGCGCCGGGTCGCGTCTGGTCTGGTTTCGCTCGAGAATCGCCATGCCCGCGCAGGATCGCCTACGGATCGGCGAAAAGCAGCCGCAAATGCGACATGGCCGGACTTGCCTTCTCCCCTTCTTGCGGGAGAACCCAGTGCGTGCAGGCTCAGTCCTGCCCCATTTTGCGGATCGCAGTCGACGACAGCGACGAGCGCGGGCCGTGAATGAAGGTCCAGGCCGGCGCCTTCATGCGGGCTAGCCGCGGCGCGTCGCCCTCGTCGACACGCGCATAATCGAAGGTCTTGGCGATGACCGACGACAGGAACGACAGCGTCGCGCCAGGGCGGTCGACAACCGCGATCGGAAACGTCATCACGATCTGGCGCCAGCGCTGCCAGCGGTGGAAATCGCGAAGCGAATCGGCGCCCATGATCCAGACGAAGTCGACGCCTGGGTTGCGGGCCTTGACCAGGGCCAGCGTGTCGGCGGTGAAGCGGACATGATGGGTCGCTTCGAAGGCGGTGACCTTGACCTTCGGGTTCCGGGCGATCTGCTCGGACAGGCGCAGCCGCTCGGCCAGCGGCGCCAATTCCCGCGCGCTCTTGAGCGGATTGCCCGGCGTCACCATCCACCACAGCTGATCGAGCGCCAGACGTCTGAGCGCGATCTCGGCGACCAGTGCATGGCCGGCATGGGCAGGATTGAACGAGCCGCCGAACAGCCCGACGGCCAGGCCCTTTTCGGCATGCGGCATCTTCAGATAGTGGGAGGGAACGAGCTCCTTACCCTCCCCCCTGTGGGGAGGGTCGATCCGCGAAGCAGAGCGGGGTGGGGGTGTTGCAGTGTTCAGCGTCGTACCCCCACCCGGCTCGCAATGCTCGCCACCCTCCCCACAACGGGGAGGGTAAGATCAGTGCTCAAGGCCTCACCTGTCCCGTCCCGCGCACGCGGTACTTGAACGAGGTCAGTTGCTCGACACCGACCGGGCCGCGCGCATGCATCTTGCCGGTGGCGATGCCGATCTCGGCGCCCATGCCGAATTCGCCGCCATCGGCGAACTGGGTCGAGGCGTTGTGCAGAAGGATCGCCGAATCAATCTCGTTGAAGAAGCGTTCGACAGTACCCCGATCCTCGGCCACAATCGCCTCGGTGTGATGAGAGGAGAAGGTCTCGATATGCTCGATCGCGCCGGCAACGCCATCGACCAGCTTCACCGCGATGATGGCGTCGAGATATTCGGTCACCCAGTCGGCGTCGGTGGCCGGCCTCGCGTCGAAAAACACCTTCAAGACCTCGGCATCGGCATGGATTTCGCACCCTGCCGCGCGCAATGCCCCCAGGATCGGCACCAGATGGGTGGAGGCCACAGCGCGGTCGACCAGCAGCGTCTCGGTCGCGCCGCAGACGCCGGTGCGCCGCATCTTGGCGTTGACAGCGATCCTGACCGCCATGTCGAGCTTGGCTGAGCGGTCGATGTAGAGATGGCAGATGCCTTCGAGATGAGCAAAGACCGGCACCCGCGCCTCGTTCTGGACGCGTTCGACCAGGTTCTTGCCGCCACGCGGAATGATGACGTCAATGTTGCCGGAAAGCCCTTTCAGCATCTCGCCGACGGCGGCGCGGTCGGCGGTCGGCACCAGTTGGACGGCATCCTCCGGCAAATTGGCCGCCTTCAGCCCTTCGATCAGGCAGGCATGGATCGCCGCCGAGGAGTTGAGCGAATCCGAGCCGCCGCGCAAGATCACCGGATTGCCGGCCTTGAGGCACAGCGCGCCGGCATCGGCGGTCACGTTCGGCCGGCTTTCGTAGATCACGCCGACAACGCCGAGCGGCGTGCGCACGCGCTCGATATGCAGGCCGTTCGGCCGGTCCCATGCGGCAATGACATCGCCGACCGGATCGCGCAATTCGGCGATTTCGCGGATGCCGTCGGCCATTGCGCGAATGCGGGCAGGATCGAGCTTCAGCCGGTCCATGGACGAGGCGGAAAGCCCCGACTCGTGGCCGTTCGAGATGTCGATGGCATTGGCGTCGAGAATATCCTGCTCGCGGCGGATAATCGCCTCGGCCATGGCGATAAGTGCAGCGTCCTTGGCGGCGGTCGTGGCGATGGCCAGCGGGCGGGCAGCAGCGCGGGCGCGGCGGCCGATATCGGCCATCAGCGCGGCAGTGTCGTCCCGGGATTTTTCATGCAGCTTCAGCATGGCTCATCCTCCGCTGGTTACTTGGTCACCGGCCCATACTTGGTCTGCGGGACGGCTCACCACAAGGTCGTCGCGGTGGATCATCGCCGATCGCGCCTCGTAGCCGAGCACCGTTTCGATCTCGGCTGTCTTCAACCCTGCGATCCTTACGGCATCGGCGGCATCGTAGGCAACCAGTCCGCGCGCGATCTCGCGGCCTTCGGGCGACAGGATCGCCACCGTGTCGCCGCGCGAGAAATTGCCGCTGACCAGTTTGACGCCGGCCGGCAGCAGCGACTTGCCCGACAGCAGCGCACCGATGGCGCCGGCATCGACGGTCAGCCGGCCAGCCGGTTCGAGCTGCCCGGCGATCCACGTCTTATAGCCTTTGACCGGATTGGCGCTCGGCCGGAAGAACGTCGCCCGCTCGCCACGCTCGATCGCCATCAGCGGCGACAGCCTTGTGCCTGATGTGATGATCATGGCGGTGCCGGCGGCGGTGGCGATCTTTCCGGCGTCGAGCTTGGTGCGCATGCCGCCGCGCGAAAGCTCCGAAGCGGCCGCACCTGCCATTGCCTCGATCTCGGGGGTGATGCGGTCAACGACCGGAATGAACTTGGCGGCAGGATCCCTGGCCGGCGGCGCCGTGTAGAGCCCGTCAATGTCCGAAAGCAGCACCAGCAGATCCGCGCTCATCATCGTCGCCACCCGCGCGGCCAGCCGGTCATTGTCGCCATAGCGGATTTCGGAGGTCGCCACCGTGTCGTTCTCGTTGATGACCGGCACCGCCTTCATCTTCAGCAGCGTCGAGATCGTCGCCCGCGCGTTGAGATAGCGGCGCCGCTCTTCAGTGTCGCCGAGCGTCAACAGGATCTGGCCCGATTTCAGGCCGCCCTTGCCGAGCGCATCCGACCAGGCGCCGGCCAGCGCGATCTGCCCGACGGCCGCCGCCGCCTGGCTCTCCTCGAGCTTCAGCGCCCGCTTGCCGAGGCCTAAAATCGTGCGACCAAGCGCGATGGCGCCGGACGACACGACGAGGATCTCGGCGCCACCTTTGGCCAGCACGGCGATGTCGTCAGCAAGCGAGGCCAGCCAGTCGCGCTTCAGGCCCATCGTGCGGTCGACAAGCAGCGCCGAGCCGATCTTGACGGTAATACGCCGGTATTTTCTCAGCGACTGCGCGGCCATCGCTATTTGTTCCAGCGCGTCTCGACCGGCGTGGCGACAGCTTCGCGAGCCTCGGCCACAACCGCCATCAGTGCGCGCAGAACGGCTTCGACGCCTTCGCCGGTGACTGCGGACAAAAGCATCGGCGCACGGCCGGCGGCGCGTTTCAGCGAAGCCACCTTCTTCTTGCGTGCGTCGGCATCGAGCGTGTCGACCTGGGAAAGTGCTACGATCTCGACCTTCTCGACCAGCCCATGGCCATAGGCGTCGAGTTCGGTGCGCACGGTCTTGTAGGCCTTCCCCGGATTTTCTTCCTGCGCGGAGACGAGGTGCAGAAGGACGCGCGTGCGTTCGACATGTCCGAGGAAACGGTCGCCGATGCCGACGCCCTCATGCGCACCTTCGATCAGGCCGGGAACGTCGGCGATGACGAACTCGCGCCCATCGATGCGGGCCACACCGAGGCCAGGATGCAACGTAGTGAAGGGATAATCGGCAATCTTCGGCTTAGCCGCGGTGACGGCGGCCAGGAAGGTCGACTTGCCGGCATTGGGAAGGCCAACCAGGCCGGCGTCGGCAATCAGCTTGAGCCTGAGCCAGATGTTGAGCTCTTCGCCCGGCTGGCCGGGATTGGCGCGGCGCGGCGCCTGGTTGGTCGAGGTCTTGAAATGCTGGTTGCCGAAGCCGCCATTGCCGCCCCTGGCAAGCAGGAAGCGTTGGCCGACCACGGTCAGGTCGCAAATCAGCGTCTCGTTGTCCTCGGCAAAAATCTGCGTTCCCGCCGGCACTTTCAGCGTGACGTCGGCACCTTTGGCGCCGGTCATGTTACGGCCCATCCCGTGCGTACCGGTCTTGGCCTTGAAATGCTGCTGATAGCGATAATCGATCAGCGTGTTCAGCCCATCGACCGCCTCCACCCAGACATCGCCACCGCGGCCGCCGTCGCCGCCATCGGGACCGCCGAACTCGATGAATTTTTCGCGCCGGAACGACACCGAGCCGGCGCCGCCGTCGCCGGAGCGGATGTAGACCTTGGCTTGATCGAGAAATTTCATCGGATTGCTGAGTTTCTGCTCGTGGCCTTGCGGCATTGCTCTAAATGTTCGGCACTGCTCTAAACCAAGGCGGGGCGAAGGGCGAGGGCTGTTTATGAACATGGCCGGAGTCGCAATGAAGCTCGTAACCTACAACATTCACTACGGCGTCGGCCTCGACGGCCGCTACGATGTCGGCCGCATCGCCGATGCCGTGCGCGGCGCCGACGTGATCGCGCTGCAGGAGGTCTCGCGCAACAACCCCAACAATGGCGGCCGCGACATGGTGGCCGAGCTCGGCGAGGCGCTGCCCGAATACTTCGCCGTCTATGGCAGCAATTTCGAGGCCAATGTCGGCTCGCGCCTGGAAAACGGCCGCGCCATCACCACCACCTTTCAGCTCGGCAACATGGTGCTGTCGAAAACGCCCGTTCATCTGTCGCGCAATCTCCTCTTGCCGCGCAGCCGCAGTTTGGAAGTGATGAATTTCCAGCGCGGCGCGCTGGAGGCGCTGATCGAGACGCCGCTTGGTTTCATCCGCTTCTATTCCACCCATCTCGACCATCGCAGCCCGGTCGAACGCGCCAGCCAGATCCGGTTTCTGCGCCAGCGCCTGTTGAACTATGGGATCGAGGGGGGCGCGCTGTCGGGGCTTGCCGAGGTCGGCCTGCCGGACCTGCCCTATCCCGAAGCCTTCGTCGTCATGGGCGACTTCAACATGCTGGCCGGATCGCCGGAATATGTCGAACTCGCCGGCCGCCTGGATCACGAATTCGGTATACCCATGACCGCCGACCTTGCCGTCGATGTGGCCCTGCGCCTTGCCGCCGCAGGCGCCGATCTCGTCTCCTGGATCGACCCCAAGCGACCTGACGACGCCAGCCGCTACAAGCGCATCGACTATGTCTTCACCAGCGCCTCGGTCGCCAAATCGCTGAAGCGCCTTTGGGTCGACCGGCAAGCGGTCGGCTCGGACCACCTGCCGGTCTGGGTCGAGATGGCCTGACCGGCGTCCATCAGAAATGCACCCAGTTTCGCAGGCTGGTCCAGGTCCTGCGATCGAGGCGGTAGCGCTCGACCGGCACCTGGCCGGCGACGATCGAGTTCAGCATGCCCTGGCCGGCATATTGGAAGCCGCATTTGTGGATGACCCGGCGTGAGGCCGGATTGATGACCCGCGTCGAGGCATGCAGCACCTGAATCGCCGTCTTCTGAAAGGCGAGGTCGACGAGCGCATGTGCTGCCTCCGTCGCATAGCCGCGCTTCCAGTAGGGCTCGCCGATCCAGTAGCCGAGCTCCAGCCCGCGATCGGTGGTGTTGAGGCCGGCGCAGCCGACGAAGGTTTCGGTACCGGCCAGCGTCAAGGCATAGGCAATCCCGGCCCGGCGCGATGCCGTCATTGCCAGGAAGGCGCGTGCCTCGGCCTCGCCATAGGGGTGGGGCATGCGGGCCAGCATTTCGGCGACGTGGCGGTTGTCGGCGAGCACCACCAGTTGCTCGATATCGCTTTCGCGCGGCGCCCGCAGGACCAGCCGCTCGGTCACCAGGACCGGGCAATCTATCGCGTAACTTTCACCGTCTGTGTCTTCCGCTTCGGCAACCATGTCAGTCCTCCAGGCACAAGAAAAAGGGGAGATGGAAACCCATCTCCCCTGATCCATTTCCTGGCTTGGCCAGACACCGGTTCCCGAGATGGGTGCCGGTGTTCTCGTACGGAACCGGCTACTCCGCGGCCTTCGTCATCGGGTTCACCGATACGTAGGTTCGGCCATTGGCTTTTTTGTTGAAGGTGACTGCGCCAGCTTCGAGCGCAAACAGCGTGTGATCCGTGCCAATGCCGACGTTGGTGCCGGGATGCCACGTCGTGCCGCGCTGACGAATGATGATGTTGCCCGGAATCACGGCTTCGCCGCCGAACTTCTTCACGCCGAGCCGCTTGGAATGGGAGTCGCGACCATTGCGCGACGAACCGCCAGCTTTCTTGTGTGCCATCTAACTAACTCCGATGCGCCGCAAGGGCGCTTAAAAGGTCTTATGAACGCGTTCGCGTTCCGTTTCAAGTCCGATCCGGCGACGATTGCGCCGGCTCGCTTTACTTCTTCGCCAATTCCTTGGCCTGCTCGCGCCAGTCCGTGATCTGGTCGGTGCTGAACGGCATATGCTCGTCGATCTTGGCGACATCCTTGTCGGACAGCTTGGCGAGCTGGGCGAAGGTCGTGATGCCCTGCTCGTTCAACTGGCCGGCCGCAACCGGGCCGATGCCCTTGATCACGGTCAGATCGTCCGGCTCGCCTTTCGGCGCCTTGAACAGCGGCGCGGCGGTTTCGCTTGCCTTGGCTTCGGTTTCCTTCGGCGCAGCCTCTGCCTTGGCTTCCTTCTTCGGAGCAGCCTTTGCCTCGGTCTTGGCCGCAGCCTTCTTCGTCGGCTTGGCACCATCCAGCAGGATCTCGGCGATCCGCACGGTGGTCAAAAGCTGGCGATGGCCTATCTTGCGGCGCGAATTCTGCCGACGGCGCTTCTTGAAGGCAATGACGGTGCGGTTCTTGCCCTGTTCGACGACCTCGGCGGTGACCAAGGCGCCGTCGACGAAGGGCGCGCCGAACGTCACATTCTCGCCCTCGCCATGCGCTAGCACGTGGCCGATCTCGACGATATCGCCGACCTGGCCTTCGACTTTTTCGATCTTCAGGAGATCGTTGGCGGCGACGCGATACTGCTTGCCGCCCGTTTTGATGACTGCGAACATTTTTTGCCTTTCGCTGTTCGGTCGGCCTTGATGAACCGCTTCAGGCGGTTCGGCCGTCTTTTTGTCAGTCTGCGGGTTTCAAAAAGCAAGCGGCGCGGAAGAACCCTCCACGCCGATTGCGCGCTGTCCCTAGCCGAAGGTGCGGCGCGAGTCAAGGCAAACGGCCGAAGCAAACCGAAAGCAAGCCGCCGCCGTGGCGCAGGCGGCGAAGGTGTCGAAGAACGAGCCATACGGCCCTCAGAGAAGCCTGATATCAGGCAGATTGGCCCTTGTAACCTGTCCGCCCAGCCGTTATCTAGTGCGCCGCGCCGGCAACGGCGGACCATGACCGCGGAGAGGTGGCAGAGTGGTCGAATGCACCGCACTCGAAATGCGGCATGGGTGCAAGCCCATCGGGGGTTCGAATCCCTCCCTCTCCGCCATTCCGCCGATTCTAGGCTATTCTGCGAGATAGCTACCCAATCACCGCCGATAGCCGTACGAGCTTCTGCGGGGCGTGACTTGAGCGGACATGACTCGCCTCCGACCATTCTTAATGCCGAATAGGCAAGGTCGCGATCTGAGGAGCAACTACCATGAGCATAGCGAGCGACGCCCGTTTCTGGGACCGGAGTTCACGGAAGTACGCCATGGGTGCGATTGCAGATCAGGCCGGCTATGAGCGCACGCTGGACCGGACCCGCGCCCTGTTGGGATCAGGCGACAGAGTGTTGGAACTGGGCTGTGGAACAGGAACGACCGCGCTCCGGCTCGCGTGCGATGTTCAAGACTATCTTGCGACGGATATTTCCGCTGGAATGATCGCGATTGCCAACGAGAAACACGCCGCTGGCCTCATCCCGGGCCTTGTCTTCCGCACCGCGACCGTAGAAGCGCTTAGGCCTGACGCGGCGCCTTTCAACGCGGTTCTGGGATTCAACTATCTCCATCTGGTCCGCGACCTGCCTGGCACGCTGCGCCACATCCACGCCTTGCTTGCAGCGGAGGGCCTGTTTATCTCCAAGACACCTTGCGTCGGCGATATGAACCCACTCATCCGGCTTGCCTTGTTGCCCGCGATGCGCGCGATCGGCAAAGCACCCTATGCTGGCGTCTTTCGCGCTGCAGACCTGAGCCAGCATATATCTGCCGCGGGCTTCGACGTCCTTGCCACTGAAAGCCACGCAACGAAGGGCAACGACAATCGTCCCTACATCGTGGCGCGCAAGAGGACCTGAACGGCCGCGGCTGCAGGGTATCAGTCAGGGTTGCTGTATTGCTGCAAGCTTCCAGTCGCCACCGTTCTGGCGCGTGAAGGTCCACAGTTCGGTTGTTTCCGTCGGTCGATCGGCTTCGCCCGCGACGATCTTGCCGCTGGCGCGATCGCGCATCACGTCGTGAGACTCGTAGCGCAAGGCAGCCGTCGCGTAGTCGCGATCATCTTCCCGCCAGCTCTCCGCAATGTCGGCCTCCAACAGGCTGACATTCGAGACATCATTCCTGATGCCCTTTTTGGCATTGTCGGCAAGTTCTTCGGACAGGTATGACACCATCTCGGGGGTTGCCAGCCGGCGCAAGCCAGCATGATCTTCGCGCCCGAATGCTTCCTGAACCTCCGTCAACCGCTGCTGGAATATATCGAGGTCGGCCTGCGTCATTGTAATTTCATCGGAGGCTTGAGCCGTCCGGCGAAATCCGGATCCGATGCCTGGAATGGCGAAAGATGAGACGTTGTCCGACTCGGGCTGGGCTGCCGCGTTTCGCCCAAAGTTCCCCATGCTCCGCGGAACACCGGCCATGGCGGGCGCTTGGTTGCGTGCCGATTGCGACCGGAAAAAGCGGATGGCCAACATGATCGCGCCGCCGATCAGCAGCCCTTGAAGCAGCAGGCCCAACATGCCGGCCAAGCCGCCGAACCCTTGGCCCAAAAGAAGTCCGATCAGACCGCCGAGCAGCAGGCCGCGCATCATCGAACCGCCGAGGCCGTTGAAGAGCCCTGGTCGTTGGGGTGCCTGTGTCTGGCGGGCCGCATTGTTCGTTGCGGTATTGGGCGTCATTGAGCGCTCGACGGGCGCGGCCGGCTGTGGCGCCGTCCTGGTCGGCGGGACCGACTGGAAAGTGCGCGTGCCGCGGCTGCCGAAGCTGCCGCCACGCCGCGCCTCAGCGTAATCGGCCGTGACCATGGACAATGCCAGGAACAGTCCTGCAAACAAAACTGCAAACCGGCTCGAACGCGAAATCATCATGGCAAATCCCTAGGCGATACTCTTCGCGCTCATATGGGGTGCGCCGATCGAAATATCAGTGGGCCCACCCTCCATATTCAGCCATTGAGGAGAATTCCGGGGCCGCCTCGACTCCAGCCACGGCAGCCGACCGTGATCCTTCTGCCACCTTGTGCGTTGTCGCCTGAGGCACACCGAGGAGACGAACGGTGTTTGCAGGTTTCAGAGCCACCAGCTTGCAACTGGACGACACGACCATTTTCGCAAGGGTCGGCGGAACCGGTCCGCCGCTGCTGCTGCTTCATGGTTTTCCCGAAACGCATCTGATGTGGAGGGATATCGCCGTGGCCTTGGCGCGCGACTTTACGGTGATCGCCGCCGATCTTCGAGGCTATGGGCAAAGCGGGTGCCCGGTCTCCTCTGCCGATCATAGCCCATACGCCAAGCGCGCCATGGCCGGCGACATGGTTCAAGTCATGAAACAGCTGGGATTTAAGCAGTTCATGGTTGCTGGACATGATCGTGGCGGGCGGGTCGCCTATCGCCTGGCGCTCGATCACCCCGATGAAATCTCCAAGATCGCGGTCCTCGACGTCATCCCCACCGCCGCCGCTTGGGATAGGGCGGACGCCAGACTGGCTCTCGGCTTCTGGCCCTGGAGCCTTCTTGCGCAACCGGAGCCTCTGCCGGAGCGACTGATAGGCGCCGCGCCGGATGCCATCGTCGACAATGCGATTGTGCAGTGGGGGTCGCCGGCAGAAATGTTCTCTACGGAGGTCAGGGACGCCTATGTCGAGGCGCTTCGCGATCCCGTTCATATTCATGCGATTTGCGAAGAGTATCGGGCCGCTGCCACGATCGATCGTGAGCATGACGCGGCGGACCAGGCAAATGGTCGTCGCATTGAGTGCCCGCTACTGGCACTGTGGAGTAGCGAAGGCGGCCTTGAGACCTGGTATGCAAGGGAAGGCGGACCGCTGGCTATTTGGAGAGAATGGGCCGACAGGGTTGAAGGACGCCCTGTTCCGGGCGGGCACTTCTTTCCCGAAGAGCACCCTCACCAGACCGGAGCGGCTCTCTCGAAGTTCTTCGACGATAATAGGGGGAATGACGCGTCGAACAGAGTATTGTAGAGGTCACATGCTTCCGTTACGCAAAACCTCGGGAACGCTCCGCGGCCCGAGATCGAGAACCCTCTGATACTCGCCCGGTCGGCGTCAAACCTGCTTGATAAAAAATGAAGGCGATCACTGCAGCCACGCCCCTGATTTGCAGCCTCGTATTTATCGGAGGTTGCGCATCGCCCTTCCACGCATCCTTTGATGCCGCGAAATACGACAAGATGAGCTGCGTCGAACTCAACGTGGCCATGGGCGAAGTCGCCAAGGAGATGTCGGCGACAGCGATCACTCGGGGCAAAGTCGCGAAAAGCAATATTCCGGACTGGCTATGGGGCGCCCGGCGTGTCGCCTCTGCCGTCACTGCCCGCCAGAGCGCAAAAATCGAGCAGCTGCGGCAGCAGGAGGCTGCGATCGCGGCGGTGAGACGAAGCAAGTGCTGATTGCGCCGCCGCAGTGGTCTAAGTGGCTACCCGTCGGCGCGATCGCCTTGATGCAATCTTCAGACCGACACCCCCGACTGGTGCGCGGCGATTGCGCCAAGGAATATCTGGCCGAATTCCCTGAGCTTCGCGGCGCCGACGCCATTGACTGCGGCGAAGGCGTCGAGGTCGCGCGGGCAGCGTTCGGCCATATCGATCAGTGTACGATCGGAGAAGATCACGAACGCCGGCACCTGGCGCTCCCGGGCAAGACGCAGCCGTACCGCCTTGAGCGTGGCCAAGAGGGCGGTATCCAGGTCTTCCGTACCCGCAGCAGCGGGACGCGTCTTACCACGCGACGCGCGGCTCCGCACCTCGACGCGATAGCGGAACGAGACGTCACCACGGGCCAGCTCACGACCTTTTTCGGCGATGGCGAGGCCGCCATGGCCGCCTGAGTCCAGTGTCAGAAATCCTCCCGCGACGAGTTGGCGGACCAAGGACAGCCAGACATCCTTCTTGTGCGCCACACCGGTCCCGAAGCTGGCAAGCCTGTGGTGGTTCCTGGCCAGGACCTTCTCGGTTTCATGGCCGAGCAGAACGTCGACGATATGGGCAGCGCCAAAGCGCTCGCCGGTCTGCGCGATGGCCGCGAAGACGATCCGCGCCTCTGCCTCGCCATCCGCTTGCGGCGTCTGGTCAAGGCAGTTGTCGCAATTGCCGCAAGGCATTGCTGTTTCGCCGAAGTAGCCAAGCAGGATCTGGCGACGGCACTGGGCCGTTTCGCAATAACCGATCAGCGTGTCGAGCCGGCCATGCGCGCGTCTTTTATGCTCCGCCGGTGCGTCCTCGTCGTCGATGAAAAGCCGCCGCATGCGGATATCACCGAGACCGAAGAGCATATGTGCCTCGGCAGCCCGCCCGTCGCGGCCAGCACGGCCGATTTCCTGATAATAGGCTTCGAGGCTGCCCGGCAGATCGGTATGGAAGACATAGGCGACGTCAGGCTTGTCGATCCCCATGCCGAAGGCGATGGTCGCCACCATCACGACGCCGGACAAGGTCATGAATGCGTTTTGATTCGCTTCACGCGCGTCCTTGCTCATGCCGGCATGATAGGCCAGGGCGCGCACGCCGTTGCGGTCGAGGAACCCTGCCATCTCTTCCGTCTTCTTGCGCGACAGGCAATAGACGATGCCGCTGCGGCCGGCATGACGCTGCACGAAGCTCAGCAATTGACGCTTGCCGTCCTGCTTGGCCTCGATGCCAAGCTTGATGTTCGGCCGGTCGAAGCCCAGCACCAGGGTTTCGACGCAGCCAGCGAACAGCTGTGCGGCGATGTCGGTGCGCGTCGTCTCGTCCGCTGTCGCCGTCAGCGCAATGATCGGCACATCAGGAAAGATGCCGCGCAGGCGCGACAACTCTTCATATTCGCGCCGGAACGCCGGACCCCATTGGGAGATGCAATGCGCCTCGTCGACAGCGATCAGCCGGATGTCGAGCCTTGCCAGCGCCTCGAGCATCCGTGTGGTCATGAGCCGCTCCGGCGCAAGATAGAGCAGGCGCGTTTGGCCCGCCGCAACACGGCGCCATGCGGCGACATTGGCATCCCGATCGAGCGAGGAATTGATCGTATCGGCCGCCACGCCGGCAAGGCGCAATGCGGCGACCTGGTCCTGCATCAGCGCCACCAGCGGCGAAACGACTATGGTGAGCCCGCCAAGGACCAGCGCCGGGACCTGGTAGCAGAGCGATTTGCCAGCGCCGGTCGGCATCACAGCCAGCACATGACGCCCGGCCAGCAGTGCCTCCGTCACAGCATCCTGGCCGGGACGAAAATCGTCGAAGCCGAACACATCCTTCAGGACACGCCGCTTGGAATCCTCCGCCCGGACGCTCGCCGCCGATACCTGCATCAGGGAATTTCTACGATCGGCGCCGCCTGAAAAGGCAGCGTGGGAACGGCCAGGAACTGCGGCGACATGACTTGCCAAAGCTCCCTGGCTAATCCCCAGGTGACTGGCTTGACCACGGATTCGAATACTTGATCATCCCTCAAGTCCTGTCTCCGTCGGCGCCGTCTGAAAGAATATCCCCTCATTGGCGGATATGGGACGGTGATTCCAGCCCTATTCGCTTTGCCTGTGAATATCGCGTCGGCTCGGGCCGGTTAATCCTATCTTCATCATAATTCGGCAGGTTCAGGTTCTGCGGTGATGTTTTGAGTACCGCGGCGCCACAAGCGCCCAGGCAACACGCCCGCGTCTCTCCGGAGGCGCGGGCTTTTCGTTTGCGAAGATAGCTGCCGCTGCGTAGTGACCTGCGTTCGTTCTTGTAACGTCAGGCGAGGAAATCGGCGCGGTGCGGCGTAAAGCTGTCGACCAGGCGCCCGGCCTCGAGCGCCTTGACGCCATGGACCAAGTTGGATGGGACAATGAAGCTGCTCCCCGTTTCCAGGATCTCGGTCCTGCCGTCGATGGTGACCTCGAAGCGACCTTCGGCGACGTAGCTCGCCTGGACATGCGGGTGCGAATGCAGCGCACCGACACCGCCCTTGTCGAAACCGAACTCGACCATCATCAACTCGTCCGTGTGCAGCAGCACGCGCCTGCGATTGCCATCCGGGGTCGGCGTCCATGCGCCCTCGCCGGCGTGCGAAAATATCTTCGTTCCAGTCATCGCCAAATCCTCATCTGGCCTCATCGCGCCAACCAGCCGCCGTCCACCGGCACCACTGCGCCATGCATGTAGTTTGACGCTGGCGCCAGCAGGAAGACGGCCGCATCGCCGATATCTTCCGGCCCGCCCCAACGCCCGGCTGGAATGCGCGCCAGAATGGCGGCGCTGCGGTCTGGATCGGCACGCAGCGCCTCGGTATTGTTGGTTTCGATGTAGCCGGGCGCAATGCTGTTGACGTTGATGCCTTTCGACGCCCATTCGCAGGCGAGCAACCGGGTGATGCCGAGCACGCCATGCTTCGACGCCGTATAGGAGGCGACGCGGATGCCGCCCTGGAAGCTCAGCACCGACGCGATGTTGACGATCTTGCCGCGCCGTTCCGGATCGGCAAGCACGCGCGTGGCGAAGCTCTGGCTGAGAAAAAAGACTGTCTTCAGATTGACGTCCATGACGTCGTCCCAATCGGCTTGCGTCAGATCGACGGCGTCGGCGCGCCGGATGATGCCGGCATTGTTGACCAGTCCGTCGAGCGGTCCGGTTTCGTCCCAGATGCGATCGAGCATCGCCTGGGCAGCGGCATGGTCGGCAAGATCGCAGCGCACCGCCTCGAAGCGTCCGCCCGACGCAGCGACCTTTTCCGCCGTCTCGTCCATCGCCGAACGGCCGACGCCGACCACCGCACCACCGGCGCGGGCGATCGACAGGGCGATACCCTGGCCGATGCCGGTGTTGGCGCCGGTGACGAGGATGCGCTTGCCGGCTAGGCTAAAAGCGGAAAGGTCGCTCACCGCAACTCTTCCATCGCGACTGGATCGACGTCGGTATAGTCGACATTGTCGCCGGCCATCGCCCAGATGAAGGCATAGTTGGACGTACCGGCGCCCGAATGGATCGACCAACCCGGCGACAGCACCGCTTCTTCATTGCGCATGACGAGATGGCGTGTCTCATCCGGTTCGCCCATGAAATGAAACACACGCGCCGCTTCCGGCAGGTCGAAATATAAGTAGGCCTCCATGCGCCGGTCATGCACATGGCACGGCATGGTGTTCCAGACCGAGCCCGACGCAAGCCGGGTCATGCCGACGACGAGTTGGCAGGTTTTGACGCCTTCGGCATGGATGAACTGGAAGATCGAGCGCTCGTTGCAGGTGGCCTGGCTGCCGAGATCGAGCCGCTTGGCATCGCCGATGCGGATCAGCTGGCTGGGATGGCTCTGATGCGCCGGCGCGCTGAGCAGATAGAATTTAGCCGGCTCGGCTGGGTTGACTGAGGCGAACGACACCTCATTGGCGCCCATGCCGAGATATAGCATGTCGCGCGGCTGCAGCTCGTAGGATCGGCCGCCAGCTTTCACGATGCCGGCGCCGCCGATGTTGACGGCGATCAGTTCGCGGCGATCGAGAAAATTCTTTGTCCCGGTCGGCTTGATCGCTTCCAGCGGCAGCGGGATGCCCGCGGGCATGGCGCCGCCGACGATCATGCGGTCGTAATGTGTGTAGGTCAGGCCGATGCGGCCGAGCTGGAACAGGCCTTCGATCAGGAAATTAAGACGAAGCTCGTCCGTCCCCATCGCCGCGGCAGTAACAGGGTCGATGGCGAAACGCGAAGTGAAGTCGGTGTGATTGTCAGTGTGATTCATTGCTGTCCCATTGGGCTGCCTCATTGGTCATTCGGTTGCCGCGGCCTTGACCGAGTCGGCATAAAAATTCTGACGTGCGTGCAGGCGCTCGCGATAGCGCTGCTGGCTCGCGGTGAGATGGGCGCGCATGGCTTCGCGAGCGGACTCGGCATCGCCTGTCATAATGGCATTCAGGATCACCAGATGCTCGCCTTGCAGCCCGCGCTGATAGGCGTCCGACTGGGCGAGCTCGGTGGACCACGGCGACGTCACGTCGCAAGGAATGGCGCGCCGTCCGAGCACGTCGAGCATCTCGACATAGAACGGATTGTTGGTGGCGCTGGCGATCGCGCGGTGGAAGGCAAGGTCGGCCGGACCTGTCGGCTCGCTGTTCAAGAGCAGCCGCTCGAACTCGAAGAACGCCTCCTGGATCGCTGCTTCCTGCGCGGCATTGCGACGGATAGCGGCGAGCCCGGCGGACTCGATCTCGATCGCCAGGCGCACCTCGAGCACGTTGAGGGCGATCGAATCCTTGATGCCCATATCCGCGGCCAGCGTGCCGAACATCGTCGAGATATGCTCGGTGACGAAGACCCCGGCGCCTTGCCGCGGCTCGACCAGACCGTCGGCGGCAAGCTTGGCCAGCGCTTCGCGGATGACGGTGCGGCTGACCCCGAAAGTTTCGGTCAGCTGGCCCTCGGTCGGCAGCTTTTGGCCCGGCTGGATCTCGCCCGCCTGCAACTGCTTGCGGATCGACGCGACCACGGTCTCCGACAGCTTGGGCTTGCGTTCGACCTTCAGGCTGATCGCCGTATCCGATGCCATTGCCAACCCCTATTTGAAGACGCTCGGCAGCCATAGCGAGATGGCCGGAATGTAGGTGACGAGCCCCAACACCACGAGGCCTGCGCCATAGAATGGCCAGATCGAGCGCATCGCTTCCCAGACGGATATCTTGCCCACTGCGCACGCCACGAACTGCACCGCGCCCACCGGCGGCGTGTTCAGCCCGATGCCGAAGTTGAGGATCATGATGACGCCGAAATGCACCGGATCGACGCCGTAGGCCTGCGCCACGGGCAGGAAGATCGGCGTGCAGATGATGATCGTCGGCCCCATGTCCATGAACGTGCCGAGGAACAGCATCAAGAGATTGAGCAGGAGAAGCACGACCAGCGGATCCTCTGAGATCGCGTTCATCGAGGCTATCAGCGCTGCCGGCACTTTCAGGAAGGCCATCAACCACGAAAACGCCGCCGCCATGCCGATGATAAGCAGCACCATGGCCGTGGTGCGCACCGCGCCATGGGTGGCATGAACGAAACCTTCCCAGGTCATCTGCCGGTAAACCAGGACCGTCACGAGCAACGCATAGATGACGGCGATGCAGGAACTCTCGGTGGCCGTGAACACGCCCGATCGCACGCCGCCGAAGATGATCGCGATCAGCAGCAGGCCGGGCACCGCGATAGCGAAGAGATGCGCGACGGCGGCGAAGCCCGGAAACGGCTCGGTCGGATAACCGCGGGAGCGCGCCACGAAATAGGCGGTGATCATCAGTGCGAGAGCCAATAGCAGCCCCGGGATAATGCCGGCGGTGAACAGGTCGGCGATCGAAATCTTTCCGCCTGCCGAGATCGAGTAGATGATCATGTTGTGCGACGGCGGCAGGAGCAGCGCGATCAGCGCCGCCATCGAGGTGACGTTGACGGCGTAATCCGCTCCATATCCACGCGCCTTCATCTGCGGGATCATCAAGCCGCCTACCGCCGCTGCCTCCGCCACCGCGGAGCCCGAAATGCCGCCGAACAGTGTAGCGGTCGCGATGTTGACCTGCCCGAGGCCGCCGCGCATGTGGCCGACGAGCGAGCCGGCGAAGGCAACGATCTTGCTGGCGATGCCGCCGCGCACCATCAAGTCGCCGGCGTAGATGAAAAACGGAATGGCCAGCAGCGAAAAGACGCTCATGCCGGAATTCAGACGCTGGAACACGATGAGCGGCGGCAGGCCCATGTAGAGGACGGTGGCAAAGCTTGCGACGCCGAGGCAGAAAGCGATCGGCGTGCCGATGAGCATCAGAACGGTGAAGACGCCGAAGAGTATCCAGAGTTCCATGGCGTCAGACCTTCACGTTCGCTGTGTCGAGTTCGGCTGCGACTTCCGCCGGCGGCAGTTCATCGAGCGCATCGTCGATCGGCGCACCGGAAAGGCGAAGCACGATGCGCTCCAGCGTGAAGAGCACGATGAGCGCGCCTCCCGCGACAAGCGGGACGTAGTCCCAGCCTCCTGATATGCCGAGCGACGGCAAGGTGGCACCCCAGGTCAATGCAACCAGCTGGCTGCCATACCAGATCATGCCGATGCCGAAGGCGAGCGCGACGAGGTCCGAGATCATCCTCAGCCAACGCTTGCCGCCTTTCGGCAGGACGTAGAGCAGGACGTCGAAGCCGAGGTGATAGTTCTCGCGCACCCCGACGGCAGCGCCGAGGAAAATGAACCAGCTCATCAGCATCACCGAGCCCTGCTCGGTCCAGCTCGGCGACCGGTTCAGAACATAGCGGCCGAACACCTGCCAGGCGACGAAGCCGGTCATCAGCACCAGCCCGACGCCGGCAATCCACAGCGCCGCCGTGCTGACACGCGACATCACCCGCGCGATGCCGGGCGGGGGCAGTCTCTGTTCTGAGCTGGAGGTCACCGGTTCTCTCCGCAAGAGGATGGCGGCGCGGAATGCCCGCGCCGCCGCTTGATCACTGCACGGCTTTGATGGCCTCGACCATCGCCTTCAGCTTGTCGTCCTTGACGTGCTTTTCGTAGACCGGACCCATCGCGTCGATGAAGGGCTGCTTGTCCGGTGTCGTGATCTGCGAACCGGCCGCCTCGACCTTGGCACGCGATTCCTTGACCTTGGCGGCCCACAGCTCACGCTGCTTGGCGACGCTTTCCTTGGCGGCCGCCTTGAGGATCGCCTGGTCTTCCGGCGTCAGCTTGTCCCAGCTCGACTTCGCCATGACGAAGGCTTCCGGCACCATCGTGTGCTCGTCGAGCGAATAGAACTTGGCGACTTCCGCATGCTTAGCGGTGTCGTAGCTCGGAAAATTGTTCTCCGCGCCGTCGATGACCCCGGTCTCGATCGCCGAATACACTTCGCCATACGGCATCGGCGTCGCGTTGGCGCCGAGTGCAGCCACCATGTCGACGAAGATGTCGGACTGGATGACGCGGAACTTCATGCCGGCCAGATCGGCTACAGTGTTGATCGGCTTCTTCGAATTGTAGAAGGAGCGCGCGCCGCCGTCATAAAAAGCGAGCAGCACCAGCCCGACCTGTTCGAACGCCGCCGCAATCTGGTCGCCGACCGGCCCGTCCATGACCTTGTGCATATGGTCTTCCGAGCGGAAGATGTAGGGCAGCGAGGGCACGGTGGTTTCCGGGATGAGTCCGTTGAACGGCGCCATCGAGACGCGGTTGAGGTCGATCACGCCGGAGCGCACCTGCTCGATCGTGTCCTTTTCCTCGCCGAGCTGCGCGGAATGATAGACATCGACCGAATAGCGGCCGGCCGTGCGCTCTTTGACAAGCTCGCCAAAATATTTGACCGCCTCGACCGTCGGATAGCCGTCCGGGTGCGTGTCGGACGAGCGCAGAACCGTCTGGGCGCTTGCCGTTCCGGCCATCAGCGCGGCGGCCAGTAGCGTAGCTCCCGCCAGTCTAGAAAAATGCAGCATTGGTTTCCTCCCGTTGAACGATGGCGGCAAGCGCCCTTAGAGTCGGTACGCCTTTTTTGCGAGCGTATAGGCAAGTTCCTGCGCCAGCTCGTGCGCCTCGTCTTCGCGGAGCCGATGCTCGGCGACGAGACGCGCAAGAAAGGCGCAATCGACCCGACGCGCCACCTCGTGGCGAGCCGGGATGGATGGAAAGGCGCGGGTGTCGTCGTTGAAGCCGACGGTGTTGTAGAAGCCGGCCGTCTCGGTGGTCATCTCGCGAAACCGGCGCATGCCCTCAGGGCTGTCGTGGAACCACCAGGCCGGCCCGAGCTTCAGCGCCGGGTAGACGCCGGCGAGCGGCGCCAGTTCGCGCGCATAGCTGGTCTCGTCGAGCGTGAAGAGGATGATGGTGAGGTCGCGCTCCAGCCCGACGCAGTCGAGCAGCGGCCTCAGCGCCGTCACATAGTCGGTTCGGATCGGGATATCGAACCCCTTGTCCCTGCCGAACCTCTGGAAGACGGCAGGCGAATGATTGCGCCAGGAGCCGGGATGGATCTGCAGGACCAACCCATCGTCGCGGCTCATCTTGGCCATTTCGGTCAGCATCTGGGCACGAAACAGCTTTCGCTCGCGCTCGTCGTCCGAGCCCCGGCGGATGCGGTTGAACAGCTCCTGTGCGGCGGCATCCGACAGATTGGCGGTCTCCGCTGTCGGATGGCCGTGATCCGACGCGGTCGCGCCAAAACTTTTGAAGAAGGCCCTTCTCTGGCGATGCGCATCGAGATAGCCGGCCCAGGTGCCGGTGTCGCAGCCGGTGATGTCGCCGAGCCGATCGAGATTGGCCGAAAAGCCTTCGAAGTCGGGATCGACGACTGCATCCGGCCGGTAGGCGGTGACGACGCGGCCCTCCCAGCCGCTGTCGCGGATCATCTGGTGCCATCTGAGATCGTCGAGCGCGCCTTCAGTCGTCGCGATGACCTCGATGTTGAAGCGCTCGAACAGTGCTCGCGGGCGAAAATTCTCCCACTGCAGCAGCGTCGCAATTATATCGTAGTGGCGGTCGGCCGTCGCCGCGTTCAGCGGCTCTTCAATGCCGAACAGATGGGCAAGCACATGGTCGAACCACAGGCGCGTCGGCGTGCCGCGGAACAGATAATAGTGCTCGGCGAAGCGCCGCCAGATCGTCCTGCCGTCGGTCTCCACCGGTGAGCCGTCGAGCGTCGGCACACCAAGGTCCTCGAGCCGGACGCCCTGGCTGAACAGCATGCGGAAGATGTAATGGTCCGGCACGATCAACAATTGCGCCGGATCGGGAAACGCCGCGTTGAGCGCATACCAGCGCGGATCGGTGTGACCATGCGGGCTGACGATCGGCAGGTCCTTCACCCCGGCATAAAGCTCGCGGGCAACCGAACGCGGACGCGCCTCCGCGGGAAACAGCAAATCCGGATCGGTCAATGCGGCCACGTCGTTCCTCCCAACCCGGCCATCGGTAGGATCGGAAAGAAATTATGTCAACATACAAAAAATAGATTGTTGTATGATGACTTTTACGCAACGTCAGCCCATTGTGCGGGAAGGAAACGGATGTTACGCCGCATGCTGGCCAACCCCGGCACCAGCTCGATCAGACCCATCGCACGATGACAGACAGACGCCTTTCCAACACTACGCGGCAGGCATTGCCGGCCTCGGTCGCGGTCCCAGGATACGACCGCAACCGTGTCCTACCCGGCATCGTCCATCTCGGCGTCGGCGCATTCCACCGCGCCCATCAGGCAGCCTATGTCGACGATTGCCTGGCGGCGGGAGAGATAGATTGGGGCATTGTCGGCGTCTCGCTGCGCAGCACCGAGACACGCGACGCGCTGGCGCCGCAGGACGGGCTCTACACGCTGGCGGTCAGGAGCAGCGACAGCGAAAGCTTGCGCGTCGTAGGCTCGATCGTGTCGATGCTGGTGGCCCCGGAAAGTCCGGGTGCGGTGCTGGCCGCGCTGACTGACCCGCGCACCTCCATCGTCACGCTGACGATCACCGAAAAGGCCTATCTCAGGGCGGCGGGTGGCGGACTGGACACAGCCCATCCCGACATTGTCCTCGATCTGGCCAACCCGCGCACGCCGCGAACGGCGCATGGTTTTCTGGTCGAATCGCTTGCGCGCCGCCGCGCCGCCGGTATCCAGCCATTCACCGTGCTGTGCTGCGATAACCTCCCGGCCAATGGCGCCACGCTGCACCGGCTGCTGGTCGAATTCGCCGCGTTGCGCGGCACCGATCTCGCCCGCCATATCGCCGACGAGGTGGCGTTTCCGTCGAGCATGGTGGATCGCATCGTGCCGGCGACCACCGATGCCGACCGGGCACGGATATCAGACCAACTCGGCATCGAGGACGCCTGGCCTGTGATGACCGAGCCGTTCTGCCAATGGGTGGTCGAAGATGATTTCCCGGCGGGCAGGCCGGACTGGGAAAAGTTCGGCGTTACTATGGTCGGTGATGTCGGGCCGTTCGAGGACATGAAGTTGCGCCTGCTCAACGGTTCGCATTCGGCCATCGCCTATCTCGGCCTGCTCAGCGGCTACGAGACAGTCGACCGCGCCTTCGCCGATCCGGCGATCCGGCAATTCGTCGACGGATTGTGGGCCGAAGCCATCACAACGCTACCGAAAGACGCCGGGCTCGACACGGCCGACTACACGGCCCAGCTTGCCAAGCGCTATTCGAACACCGCGCTCGCCCATCGGACGGCGCAGATCGCCAATGACGGCAGCCAGAAACTGCCGCAGCGCATCGTTGCCGCGGCAATGGAGCGGATGAGTGCCGGTGCGCCGCCCGCGCATCTGATGCTGGTGGTAGCCGCCTGGATCGGCGCTTGCGAGGCGCGCGGCGAAGCCTTGCCGGAAAGCCATTTCACCGACCCGCTCGACTTGGCCCTGGCTGCACTCGACACTCGGCATCTGTCGGCGGGCGAAACGGTGGCGGCGGTGTTCGACCTGGCCGGCTTCGCCAAGGGCGGTGCTGAGCGCCTGACGCTGATCGACCTCGCGGGCGCCCATCTCGAACGCTTGCGCCAGGGCGGCGTGGCTGCCGCTTTCACAGCGCTGGGCATACAGTGTGCGAAAACATGAGGCAGAACCGCGCGCCGTCGTGCGTGCGGTGGAGGCGGCGACGACTTGAAGCTATTTGCCTGTCAGACCGTCCAAGGTGTGCCGTGACGAGTAGTCGACTCCTCTGGAGTTCCAAAACAGGCGAACGCCCTTGCCGACCAAATTCTCATACGGAATAGTGCCCATATCAAAACGGCTATCGCGGAACTGTCGCGATTGTCGGCAAGCATGAAGTAGCGGCCGGCCGGAACGACAACAGGCTGGGTGTTGTCGCCCGTCGATCCGTCGATCACGTCGAGGACCGAGTAGGAGACGCCGTTCTGCAATGTTTCGCACTGCACTTTGGCCGACCGGATTTCATCGGAGGAGTAAGAACCGGTCTCTTCAAGCTTCACCGCCTGGTCGTTAATGTGAAGGACGCCGTCGTCATCTGGATCTTGTCGCCAGGAAGGCCGACAATGCGCTTGATGTAGTCGGTACGGATCAGACGGCCGCCTGAAGACTGCGATATCGCCTGGCGCCGGCGTCGTATCGAACGTCCGCCCTTCGATCGGCAGCAAGCCAAAGGGGACGCTGTGGCGGCTGTAGCCGTAAGCAAATTTGGACGCGAACAGATAGTCGCCGACCTCAAGCGTTGGCACCATGCTGCTCGCCGGTATTGAGAATGGCTGAAACAGGAACGACCGGATCGCAAACGCAGCCAGACACGAGGCCAGAAAGGCCAGCACCAGAACCGAAAGTCCTTGCACGTACCACGATGCGCAAAGGGAACAACGAGCACCACCGAAAATATCGCTATGCCGATACTTGAAAGATTGGCCAATCCGGAAAGATCGATGCCCGGCAAAACCGGGAACCCGATGTAGCAAAGGGCGGTGCTTGCGGCACTGATCGCGACCAGACTTATGACCGCCAGCTTGCCGCTTCCGATCCAAAGAAATCCGCCGAACGGGCCGCCAAAGGCCGACACCAGGGCCGCCGACCATCTGGATCTCGACCTTGTGTCTTCAGTCACCGGCTACCGCCCCCAAGGCAGACGAGCCAAGACTGTCCATCAAATAAAAAAGCGAGGCAAGCCTCGCTTTGCAATTGCCGGACTGATCTTCGCTTCAAGCAGGCAGGATGGCGCCTTCGAGTGTGGTGAGCTGGCTAAGAAACTGCTCGGCCTTGCTGCGCGTCTGGTCGTCCTTGGCGTCGGCGACGTCTTCCCTGGCTTCCTGGATACGGCGGGTCAGGTCGGCGCGATCGATGTCGCCGACGGCTACTGCCGATTCGGCGAGCAGCGTGCAGCCGGCCGGAACGATGTCGGCAAAGCCGCCGAACACGACGTAGCGTTCTTCCTTGCCTGCCGCGGTCTTCACCGTGACGACGCCCGGCTTGATCGTGGTCATGACCGGCGCGTGATGGGCCATGACGGTCATTTCGCCTTCGGCGCCCGGAATGACGACGGACTCGACCTGCTCGGAAACCAGCAGGCGCTCCGGCGAGACCAGTTCGAATTGGAAAGCTTCAGCCATGATTAATTCAGCGAATGGTGAATGGTGAATGGTGAATGGTCCGAAAGACCTTCACTCAGCCCCGATTTCCAGTCCGCTACTCCCCATTCACAATTCACTACTGACCATTCACCAATTACGCCGCTTCGGCCGCCAGGCGCTGTGCCTTCTCGACGGCTTCTTCGATGCCGCCGACCATGTAGAAGGCGGCTTCCGGCAGGTGGTCATAGTCGCCGTTGCAGAGGCCCTTGAAGCCCTTGATGGTGTCGGCGAGGTCGACCAGCTTGCCCGGCGCGCCGGTGAACACTTCGGCGACGAAGAAGGGCTGCGACAGGAAGCGCTCGATCTTGCGGGCGCGGGCCACCGTCTGCTTGTCCTCTTCGGACAGCTCGTCCATGCCCAGGATGGCGATGATGTCCTGCAGCGACTTGTAGCGCTGCAGGATCGACTGCACCTGGCGCGCGACCTGGTAGTGCTCTTCGCCGACGACCATCGGGTCGAGCATGCGCGAGGTCGAATCGAGCGGATCGACGGCCGGATAGATGCCCTTTTCCGAAATCGCGCGGTTGAGCACGGTCGTCGCGTCCAGGTGGGCGAACGAAGTCGCCGGCGCGGGGTCGGTCAGATCGTCGGCCGGCACGTAGATCGCCTGCACGGAGGTGATCGAGCCCTTGGTCGTCGTCGTGATGCGCTCCTGCAGCGCACCCATGTCGGTGGCCAGCGTCGGCTGGTAGCCCACGGCCGAAGGAATACGGCCGAGCAGCGCCGACACTTCGGAGCCAGCCTGCGTGAAGCGGAAGATGTTGTCGACGAAGAACAGCACGTCCTGGCCCTGGTCGCGGAAATATTCGGCAACCGTCAAGCCGGTCAGGCCGACGCGGGCGCGCGCACCCGGCGGCTCGTTCATCTGGCCGTAGACGAGCGCCGCCTTGGATCCTTCGCCGCCGCCCTTCTTGTTGACGCCGGACTCGATGAACTCATGATAGAGGTCGTTGCCCTCGCGGGTGCGCTCGCCGACGCCGGCGAACACCGAAAAACCGCCATGCGCCTTGGCGACGTTGTTGATCAGTTCCTGGATCAGCACCGTCTTGCCGACGCCGGCGCCGCCGAACAGGCCGATCTTGCCGCCGCGGGCATAGGGCGCAAGCAGATCGAGAACCTTGATGCCGGTGACCAGGATCTGCGCTTCCGTCGACTGCTCGACATAGGTCGGAGCCGGCTGGTGGATGGAGCGCATCTCGATGCCGTCGACCGGGCCTGCCTCGTCGACCGGCTCGCCGATGACGTTGATGATGCGGCCGAGCATGCCGGGGCCGACCGGCACGGTTATCGGTGCGCCGGTGTCATAGACGTCCTGGCCGCGAACCAGACCTTCGGTCGAGTCCATGGCGATGCAGCGCACGGTGTTTTCGCCGAGATGCTGAGCCACCTCGAGCACGAGGCGATTGCCGACATTGGACGTTTCCAGCGCGTTCAGGATCGCCGGCAGATGTTCGCCGAACTGCACGTCGACAACGGCACCGATGACCTGGCGAACCTTGCCGGCCAAGCCAGTCTTGTTGATGGCAACGGTCGGCGCCTTCGCCGCGGCAGCCTTGGCGGGCGCGGCCGCTTTCTTGGCCGGAGCGGCCTTCGCTGCCGCTGCCGGAGCCTTTGCCGGTGCTGCCGCCGTCGCGGCAGCCTTCGGGGCCGCCTTCTGGGGGGTCGCTGCTTTCGCCATCGTCTTTACCCTTTTCGTCTCTTTGTTTCTCACGCAATCCGCCTGAAGGTCGCTGACCTTCATCGGAGCGCGCCTAGAGCGCCTCGGCGCCCGAAATGATTTCGATCAATTCCTTGGTGATCTGCGCCTGCCGCTGGCGGTTGTAGGTGATCGACAATTTGTTGATCATGTCGCCGGCGTTGCGCGTCGCATTGTCCATGGCGCTCATCTTCGCGCCCATCTCGCCGGCCGCGTTTTCGAGCAGCGCACGGAAGACCTGCACGGAAATGTTGCGCGGAATGAGGTCGGAGAGGATTTCGCCCGGCTCCGGCTCGTATTCATAGACGGCATTGCCGCCACCGGCCACCTCGGCGGGGGCGGAGCCCACGCCTGCCGGAATGATCTGCTGCGTCGTTGGAACCTGGCTGATAACCGACTTGAACTGAGAATAGAACAGCGTGCAGATGTCGAAGCCGCCCTCGTTGAAGAGCTGGATGACTTTTTTGGCAATGGCATCGGCGTTGATGAAGCCGAGCGTCTTCACTTCGCGCAGGTCGACGCGCTCGAGGATCAGCGCCGCGTAGTCGCGGCGCAGGATGTCGAACCCCTTCTTGCCGACGCAGATGATCTTGACCTGCTTGCCGTCGGCCAGAAGCTTGCGGATGTGGTCGCGGGCAAGGCGTGCGATCTGCGAATTGAAGCCGCCGCACAGACCACGCTCGGCGGTGCAGACGACGAGCAGATGCACGTCGTCCTTGCCGGTGCCGGTCATCAGCGCCGGGGCCTCGCCACCGCCGCCGATCGCCTGGGTGATGTTGGCCAGCACAGCGCCCATGCGCTCCGAATAGGGGCGCGCCGCTTCCGCCGCTTCCTGCGCGCGACGCAGCTTCGCCGCGGCGACCATCTGCATCGCCTTGGTGATCTTCTGCGTCGCCTTGACCGAGGCGATACGGTTACGAAGGTCTTTTAGTGAAGGCATGCTTCAAACCTGATCCCGTCCGTCCGGCTTCGTTCAAGCAAAGGTCTTGGCAAAAGTGTCGATCTCCGCCTTCAGCTTGGCACGCAGATCGTCCGACAGCGCCTTCTCCTTGCGGATGCCGTCGAGCACCTCTTTGCCGGCCGAGCGCATGTGGCTGAGCAAGCCATGCTCGAATTTGCTGACCTGGTCGATTGCCAGCTTGTCGAGATAGCCGTTCACGCCGGCGAAGATCACCGCGACCTGCTCTTCGACCCTGAGCGGCGAGAATTGCGGCTGCTTCAGGAGTTCGGTCAGGCGCGCACCGCGGTTGAGCAGGCGCTGCGTGGCGGCGTCGAGGTCGGAGCCGAACTGGGCGAAGGCCGCCATTTCGCGGTACTGCGCGAGCTCGCCCTTGATCGAGCCGGCGACCTGCTTCATCGCCTT
Organism: Mesorhizobium wenxiniae; assembly: GCF_002284535.1. Classification (GTDB taxonomy): domain Bacteria; phylum Pseudomonadota; class Alphaproteobacteria; order Rhizobiales; family Rhizobiaceae; genus Mesorhizobium; species Mesorhizobium wenxiniae. The sequence continues at coordinate 442,885 of NZ_NPKH01000014.1, forward strand.
GATCTGCGCCGAGGAGCCGACGCGCGACACCGACAGGCCGACATTGACCGCCGGGCGGACGCCCTGGAAGAACAGGTTGGTTTCCAGGAAAATCTGGCCGTCGGTGATCGAGATGACGTTGGTCGGGATGTAGGCCGACACGTCGTTGGCCTGGGTCTCGATGATCGGCAGCGCCGTCAGCGAACCGCCGCCATTGTCGTCATTGAGCTTGGCGGCCCGCTCCAGCAGGCGCGAATGCAGGTAGAAGACGTCGCCCGGATAGGCTTCGCGGCCGGGCGGGCGGCGCAGCAGCAGCGACATCTGGCGGTAGGCGACGGCCTGCTTCGACAGGTCGTCGTAGCTGATCAGCGCATGCATGCCGTTGTCGCGGAAATATTCGCCCATGGTGCAGGCGGTGAACGGCGCCAGGAACTGCATCGGCGCCGGATCGGAAGCGGTGGCGGCGATGATGATCGAATAGTCGAGCGCGCCGCGCTCTTCGAGAACTTTCACGAACTGCGCGACGGTCGAGCGCTTCTGGCCGACGGCGACGTAGACGCAGTAGAGCTTTTCCTTCTCCGGCCCGTGTTCGTGCACCGATTTCTGGTTGAGCATCGTGTCGAGAATGATCGCGGTCTTGCCGGTCTGGCGGTCGCCGATGACCAGCTCGCGCTGGCCGCGGCCGACCGGGATCAGCGCGTCGATGGCCTTGAGGCCGGTCGACATCGGCTCGTTCACCGATTTGCGCGGAATGATGCCGGGCGCCTTGACGTCGACGCGCTTGCGCTCGGTCGCCTGGATCGGGCCCTTGCCGTCGATCGGGTTGCCGAGCGCGTCGACGACACGGCCGAGCAGGCCCATGCCGACAGGCGTGTCGACGATAGCGCCGGTGCGCTTGACGATGTCGCCTTCCTTGATGTCGCGGTCGGCGCCGAAGATGACGACGCCGACATTGTCAGCTTCGAGGTTGAGCGCCATGCCGCGGATGCCGCCGGGGAACTCGACCATCTCGCCGGCCTGGACATTGTCGAGGCCATAGACGCGGGCGATGCCGTCACCGACGGACAGAACCTGGCCGACTTCGGAGACCTCGGCCTCCTTGCCGAAATTCTTGATCTGGTCTTTCAGAATTGCGGAAATTTCCGCGGCGCGGATGTCCATCAGCCGACCTCTTTCAGTGCAAGCTTGAGCGAATTGAGTTTGGTTTTAAGCGACGTATCGATCTGGCGCGAGCCGATCTTGACCACCAGCCCACCGAGCAGCGACGGATCGACGGTCACGGTGATCGCGACATCCTTGCCGGCAACGCTTTTCAGCGCCGCCTTCAGCTCGGTTTGCTGGGCGTCGGTCAGCGCATGCGCCGAGGTAACTTCAGCGGCGGTCTCGCCACGGTGCTCGGCGGCGACCTGGCGGAATGCCTTGATCATGCCGGGGATGGCGAACAGACGGCGGTTCTGGGCGACGACGCGCAGGAAATTGCCGGTGAGGCCGGTGATCCCTGCCTTGTCGGCGATCGCCGCAATGGCCTTGGCCTGGTCCTCGCTGGAGAACACCGGGCTGTTGATCAGGCGGGCAAGTTCCGCACTGCCTTCGAGCATTGCCGCGAAACTGTTGAGGTCGGCCTCGACCTGGGCCACCGAATTCGCCTGGAGCGCGAGATCGAACAGCGAACCCGCATAGCGCTCTGCGACACCTGAGATTGGCGATGACGATTGGGCCACGGACCGTCTTTTCTCTTGTCTGACAGGCCGCAGATTGTTGGCGCGAGCGAAAACTCTAGCTAAATCTTTGACCTTACTGCGTTTTTCCAAGCACGGAGGCGCGGCTTCCGCTATCCCCGGCCGAAAGTCGATTGCCGTCTAGCACAGGCATTTTAAGACCGCAATGCGTCGTCCCGCATGGTTTTCAGGCACTATTGTCGCATCCGGCGGTGCGGTTCGACCGTCGGTCCCGAATTAGCCTTTGATTCAAGGCACAAAGCCGAAGGCGAAGGCAAGCGGCAGCGCCGCCAGCACCAGTTCCACCACGATGGACGCCCAGTTGAAAGGCGTGTTGGCGCCGTCCGACATCATCGACAGCAGGCGGCCGAAGGCGGTGAACAGCCAGGAAAAGCCAAGCGCCATGTAGAGCAGCGGTTGCGCCAGCAGAATGCAGCACAGGCTGACGCCAAGATAAAAACCCGACATCCGGCCGCGCCCTTCGGCGATCGCTGCCGCCTTCTCAGGCTTGACCTGCAGCCGCAGAATCCGGAAGGCCAGCCCCGGCGCCAGGAACAGCAGCAGGCCGAACAGCAAGGTCACGACGGCGCTCGACCACGCCAGCCACTCGCCCTGGCTCATCGGCCACGGAAACGCAAATTCCATACTGCCCCCTCGAAAATGGCTGGTTCGAAATTTCGGGCATTCTAGCGAAGGAAGAGACATGCGCCAGATGGCGTCGGCAATTTACGAAAAGCCTGTGAGCTGACGGCCTCTCACAAAAAGCTCTGCGGGTCTATGTCGACCTGCACCCGCACCGAGCCCCGTATCTTCGGTCCCTCGGCCAGCATGGTGCGAATGAACCCCTGCATGTCGGCGCGCCGCTCGCCCTGGATCAGCAGGCGAAAGCGATGGCGGCCGCCGATCAGCGACAGCGGCGCCTCGGCCGGGCCGAGCACGAACAGGTCGGAGGCCTGGGGCGCCGCCCGCCGCAGGCCGCGGGCGTGCCCTTCGGCTTCCGCCCGCGTCGCCGCACTGACGATGACGCCGGCGAGCCGGCCGAAGGGCGGCAGCGCCGCCCGCTCGCGCTCGGCAATCTCGCGTTCGTAGAAGGCCTCGGCATCGCCGGAGACGATCGCCCGCATCACCGGATGGTCGGGCTGGAAGGTCTGCAGCAGGCCAAGGCTCTTCTTGCCGGTACGGCCGGCGCGGCCGGTCACCTGGCTGAGCAGCTGGAAGGTGCGCTCGGCGGCACGCGGATCGCCATTGGCCAGGCCAAGATCGGCGTCGACCACGCCGACCAGGGTCATGTTTGGGAAATTGTGGCCCTTGGCGACGAGCTGCGTGCCGATGACTATGTCGGCCTCGCCGTTGGCGATGGCTTCAAGCTCTAACCTCAGCCGCCGCACGCCGCCCATCAGGTCGGACGACAAGACGATGGTTCGGGCGTCGGGGAAATGCGCGACGACCTCTTCGGCGATGCGTTCTACGCCCGGCCCGCAGGCGACCAGATGATCAAGCGTGCCGCATTCCGGGCAGGCCTCTGGGCGCCGCTCATTGTGACCGCAATGATGGCAGACGAGCTGGCCGCGAAAGCGGTGCTCGACCAGCCAGGCCGAGCACACCGGGCAGCCGAAGCGATGGCCGCAGACCCGGCACAGCGTCAGCGGCGCATAGCCGCGCCGGTTGAGGAACAGCAGCGACTGTTCCTTTTTCTCCAGCGTCTGCCGCATATGGCCAAGCAGCACCGGCGACAGGAAACCGCCGCGCGCCGGCGGAGCGCGGCGCATGTCGATCGTCTTCAGGTCGGGAAGCGCCGCCTCGGCGAAGCGCGCCGAAAGCACAGCCCTGCTGTAGCGGCCTTGGCTCGCATTGACCCGGCTTTCGACCGACGGCGTGGCCGAGGCGAGCACCACCGGAAAGCGGCCGATATGGCCGCGCACCACCGCCATGTCGCGCGCATTGTAGAAGACGCGGTCTTCCTGCTTGTAGGCCGGGTCATGCTCCTCGTCGACGACGATCAGCCCGAGTTCCCTGAACGGCAGGAACAGCGCCGAACGCGCGCCGGCAACGACGCGTACGCCACCTTCCGCCACTTGCCGCCAGACGCGCTCGCGCATCCTTGGCGGCAGGTCCGAGTGCCATTCCGCCGGCTTGGCGCCGAACCGTTCCTGGAAGCGTTCAAGGAAGGCATGGGTCAGCGCGATCTCCGGCAGCAGGATCAGCACCTGCATGCCACGGTCGAGCGCCGCCGCAACCGCCTCGAAATAGACTTCCGTCTTGCCCGATCCGGTCACCCCGTCGAGCAGCGTGACGCCGAATGCGCCAGCGGCGACATTGGTGCGCAGCATCTCGGCTGCATCGCTCTGGTCCGGCATCAGCGAAGGCTGGGCGTAATTCGGATCGGGTGCTGCGACCACCGGTCGCGGTGGGATCATGACCGTATCGAACACGCCTTGCGCTTTCAGCCCGTCGATAACGGTCGACGAGACGCCCGCCGCATGCGCCAGACCGGACCGCGTCCAGGCGAGCCCGCCTTCGGCTGTTTCCAGCACGCGCGCCCTCGCACCCGTCATCCGGTCGGGTTTGGCGAAGGTGCGTTGCAGTCCTTCGATCCACGGTTCCGGGTCGAAGGCCTCCGGCGCCCGCAGCAGCATGCGCGCCACCATACCGGGCGGCGACAGCGTGTATTGCGCGATCCAGTCGACGAAGCGGCGCATGGCGCGGTCGATCGGCGGGCAGTCGAAGACCTGCTCGATCGGGCGCAGTTTGTTGGCATCGACCTTTTCGACGGCGCCGTCCCAGACGATACCGGCGACCTGGCGCGGGCCGAGCGGAACGCGCACGATCGAGCCCGGCACCACGCGCATGCCGGCGGGCACGGCATAGGTGTAAGGCCGCTCGGCGGGCATCGGCACCAGCACCGGTGCGGCCGCGACAAAGGGCGAATCTTCGATCATGAGGCGTGACCTTGCCCCGACTTTGGTCTAGATCAAAGTCCGACCCCAAATGTGCATGACATGCACATGAAAAATTCTTCAGGAGACCGTCATGAAATTTTTTGTCGACACCGCCGATGTCAAGGAAATCCGTGAGCTGAACGATTTGGGGCTGCTCGACGGCGTCACCACCAATCCCTCGCTGATCCTCAAATCCGGCGGCAAGATCGCGGACGTCACCAGAGAGATCTGCGAGATCGTAAAGGGCCCGGTCTCGGCCGAAGTCGTCGCCACCGAATACACGGACATGATGGCGGAGGCCAAGATCCTGGCCAGGATCGCCGATAATGTCTGCATTAAGGTGCCGCTGACGCTCGACGGCCTGAGGGCCTGCAAGGACATCCGGTCGGAGGGCCGTATGGTCAATGTTACGTTGTGCTTCTCGGCCACCCAGGCGCTGCTCGCCGCCAAGGCCGGCGCCTCCTTCATCTCGCCCTTCGTCGGCCGCATCGACGACAGCGGCTGGGACGGCATGGAACTGATTGCTGACATCCGCACCATCTACGACAACTATGATTTCCAGACCGAGATCCTGACCGCCTCGGTGCGCACGGTGAACCATGTCAAGCAGGCCGCACTGATCGGCGCCGACGTCATCACCGCCCCGCCGGCGACGCTGAAGGCGCTGGTCAAGCACCCGCTGACAGACAAGGGCCTGGAGCAGTTCCTCGCAGACTGGGCCAAGACCGGCCAGAAGATCGGCTGAAATCCAGAAGATCGGCTGAAATTAAGACGACGCGTTCCCGCAAAAAGGCCGAGCAATCGGCCTTTTTGTGCGCGAGCAACTAGACCTCGGCGTAACCGAACGTCTCGGTCCAGGCCGGAAAGTTAACCCGCCACCGTCTTGCCGTGCTTTACCAGATCCTGGGCGATCGATAGGCGCAGCAGCTCCGCCAGTTCGCGCGCCGCGCGGTTCTCGGCATCGATCTGCGCCCGATAGGTGGCAAACTCCTGACGGGGCCTGTCGTAGGACGACGCTATCGAGCGCCTGCCGGTCGCGATGGTCTTGCCGGTCTTGGCGTCGGTCAGCACATAATTCGCGGTCAGTGTCACCGTGCCCGCTGTCGGCTCGTCGTCATCGGTCGTGACCTGCACGGTCGCGGCGGACTCAACAAGTTCGGAAATGCCGAGATCGAGCGAATAGGCAGGTGAAGCCGGCTCGCCCGCACCCTGGCCCAACGCGAAGATCAGATTGTTGCGGACCTGCTGGGCGTAGCGGGTGTTGACCGGCTTGATCGAGATGGACGCGAGTTCGGCGGCAGCGCCGACTTGCGAGCCGGCCGACAGCGGCGCGCTCGAATAAAGCGGGCGCACCGTGCAGGCTGAAACCAGCGCAACCGAAGCGACCAGGCCATACAGCGCGGTACGGCGCAGCAAATGCGTCACTTCTGTCTTCCTCGGATCAGGCAACGACATTGACGATCCTCTGCGGGACGATGATCACTTTGCGCGGCGCCTTACCTTCGAGCGCTTTCTGCACGAAGTCGAGAGCCAGAACCGCTTTTTCGACCGCACCTTGGTCCGCGTCGCGCGCAATTGTCAAATCCCCGCGCTTCTTGCCGTTGACCTGGACCGGCAGCACGATCTCGCTGTCGACGACCAGCGCCGGATCATAGACCGGCCACGGCCGTTCGGCGACAAGATCGGTGCCGCCGAGCGTTTGCCAGCATTCCTCGGCCAGATGCGGCATGACCGGCGCAATCAGATGCACGAGGATGTCGACGGCTTCACGGCAGGCGGCTTTGAGTGCCGGAGCGGCCTTGCCTTCGGCCGCCTCGTTGAGCGGCGTGGTGAGCGCGTTGGCGAGCTCGTAGATGCGGGCGATGGCGCGGTTGAAGGCGAGCTTTTCGATATCCTCGCCGACCGATTTCAACGTCTTGTGCGCGGCCTTGGAAACAGTTCCTGCCTCGCGCTCCTTCGCCGCTGCCGGCTGGACCCCGGCTAGCGATTCGGCAGCAGTCGATACCAGGCGCCAGATGCGCTGCATGAAACGGTGCGCGCCGGCCGCACCTTCGTCGGTCCATTCCACGTCACGCTCGGGCGGCGAGTCCGACAGCATGAACCAGCGCGCGGTGTCGGCGCCGTAGCCGTCGGTGATCTCTTCCGGGCTCACCGTGTTCTTCTTCGACTTCGACATCTTTTCGAGTGGGCCGATCACCGCCTCGTCGCCGGTCGCGATTTCGATGGCGCGGCGTTTGCCGTCGACCTCCTCCAGCCGCACCTCGCTGGGCGCAAGCCAGCGGCCGTTCGAGGCACTGCCGACCCGATAGGTCTCGTGCACTACCATGCCTTGCGTGAACAGGCCCCTGAAAGGCTCGGCGAGATCGACATGGCCGGTCTCGCGCATGGCGCGGGTGAAGAAGCGCGAATAGAGCAGGTGCAGAATGGCGTGCTCGATGCCGCCAATATACTGGTCGACCGGCAGCCATTCCGTCGCTGCCTTGGGGTCGGTCGGGTCGTTCGCCCAGGGCGCGGTGAAGCGCGCGAAATACCACGACGAATCGACGAACGTATCCATCGTGTCGGTTTCGCGGCGTGCATCCTTGCTGCATCGCGGGCATTTGACATGCCGCCATGTCGGATGGCGGTCGAGCGGATTGCCGGGCCGGTCGAACTCGATATCGTCCGGCAGCTTGACCGGCAGGTCCGCCTTCGGCACCGGCACCACGCCGCAATCCTCGCAATGGATCATCGGGATCGGGCAACCCCAGTAGCGCTGGCGCGAAATGCCCCAGTCGCGCAGGCGGAAGTTCACCTTGCGCTCGGCCATCGGCCGATTGCCGATGGTCTTTTGTTCCAGCAGCTTCGCCACCTCGTCGAACGCCTGATCAGGCTTCATGCCGTCGAGGAAGCGAGAATTGATCATCACGCCGTCGCCGACATAGGCCTCGTCGATGATCTGGAAGTTTCCTTGATTCTCGCCTTCAGGCATCACCACCGGAATGACTGGCAAGCCATACTTGTTTGCGAAGTCGAGGTCGCGCTGGTCACCGGACGGGCAGCCGAAAATGGCGCCGGTGCCGTACTCCATCAGCACGAAATTGGCGACATAGACGGGCAGCGTCCAGTTCGCGTCGAACGGATGGACGACACGGATGCCGGTATCGAAACCCTTCTTCTCGGCCGTCTCCAGTGCTGCCACCGAAGTGCCCATGTGATGGACTTCGTCGATAAACTTTGCCAGTGCCGGATTGTCCTCGGCAGCCTTTTTGGCCAGCGGATGATCAGCGGCGACCGCCATGAATGAGGCGCCGAAAATGGTGTCCGGCCGCGTCGTGTAGACCTCCAGCTCGCCTTCGCCGTCGATCACCTTGCCAATAGCTGGGCCAGTAGCTGGGGTCGCCAGCGGCCAGCGGATCAGCAGGCCTTCCGAACGGCCGATCCAATTCGCCTGCATCAGCTTCACTTTTTCCGGCCATTCGTCGAGGCCTTCGAGCGAGTCCAGCAGATCCTGCGCATAGTCGGTGATCTTGAAGAACCACTGCGTCAGCTCACGCTGTTCAACCAGCGCGCCCGAGCGCCAGCCGCGTCCGTCGATGACCTGCTCGTTGGCAAGCACGGTCATGTCCTCCGGATCCCAATTGACCTTGGAGGATTTGCGCGTCACCAGCCCCTTTTCGACGAAATCGAGGAACAGCATCTGCTGGCGGTGGTAATAGTCGACATCGCAGGTGGCGAATTCGCGTGCCCAGTCGAGCGACAGACCCATGACCTTGAGCTGCTCGCGCATGGCGGCGATGTTCTGGTAGGTCCAATCCTTGGGATGGACCTTGTTCTGCATCGCCGCGTTCTCGGCCGGCATGCCGAAGGCATCCCAGCCCATCGGGTGCAGCACGTTGAAACCCTTGGCTCGCTTGTAGCGCGCCACCACGTCGCCCATCGTGTAGTTGCGGGTATGGCCGATATGGATGCGCCCCGACGGATAAGGGAACATCTCGAGCACGTAGTATTTCGGGCGCGGGTCGTCGTTGTCAGCCTCGAACAGCTTCTTGGCGTCCCATGCCTTCTGCCATTTGGGCTCTGATGCGCGCGGATTGTATCGTTCGGTTGCCATCGGATGTTTTTCACTTAAAAAGCAGGCGCGAACGGCCGGACAATGCCCGGCGGCTCAGGAAATGACGTCGCGGTGTTCACCATGGATTGCCGGACCCGTCAACTGCGGCGATCCGGTGAGGATAGAAACTAGGGGCAGATATAGGCATGGCGAGCGCCGTCGAGCAGTTTTTCACGGTCAAGGCGAAGATCACCGCCGCCGAGCGCGAGGCAGGACGGCAAGCCGGCACGGTGACGCTGGTCGCGGTCTCGAAGACCTTCGACGCCGCCGATATCAGCCCGGTCATCGAAGCCGGCCAGCGTATCTTCGGCGAGAACCGCGTCCAGGAAGCACAAGCCAAATGGCCGGCGCTGAAGGAAGCCTTCCCCGACATCGAGCTGCGTCTGATCGGTCCACTGCAATCCAATAAGGCGAAGGAAGCCGTCGCGCTGTTCGACGTCATCGAGACGGTCGATCGCGAGAAGATCGCTGCCGAACTCGCCAAGGAAATCGCCAGACAAGGCCGATCACCAAGGCTCTACGTTCAGGTTAACACCGGCTCGGAATCGCAAAAGGCCGGCATCGAACCCTGCGAAGCCGTCGCCTTCGTCACCCGCTGCCGCGACGTCCACGGCCTCGCCATCGAAGGTCTGATGTGCATTCCGCCGGCCGATGAGAATCCCGGTCCGCACTTCGCGCTGCTGGAAAAGCTCAGCACGGAGGCAGGTGTGGAGGAGCTTTCGATGGGTATGTCCGGCGACTACGAAACCGCGATCGCCTTCGGCGCGACAAGCGTCAGGGTTGGATCGGCGATTTTCGGCAGCCGCTAGCGGACATTTGGTTTAGAGATCCATTTTGGCTCCCGCCCTGATATCCAGGCGTGTCAAGTAAATATCTAGCCAAGCTAGCTAGGAACGGTCCATAAACTGGCACCTTCAGGATGCGAAAAACAACTTTTCCAAAGTGGTTCAGCGCGCCCGCAGCGAGGGACCGCAGACGGTGACCCTGCGTGGCGAGCGCGCGGCGGTGGTGCTTTCTGCCGAAGACTATGACCGCTTGTCGGAAAAAAGAAGTCACTGGCGGAATATCTTCTGACCGGTCCGGTCTGGGATGGTGATTTTGCCGAGGAGGTCAACCGTCGCTCGGATACGATGATCCGCGACATCGACCTCTAATGTACCTGCTTGATACGAACATCGTTTCGGATGTTCAGAGGCGTCTGCCCAAGCCGACCGCCTGGCTAGCTTCAGTGGATCCGGCCTCGATCAATCTCAGTGTTATTGCCCTCGGCGAGATCGAACGGGGGATCGTCAAGCTGCGCAAGGTCGATCCGAAACGGGGAACACGGCTCGACCTCTGGCTTAGAGAGCTTCGGCGGGACAATGCCGACCGGATCCTTGCAGTCACTGAAGATGTCGCGTTGTAGTGAGGTCGCTTCTCGGCTGGCCGCACGCGAGGCAGCGCCGAATGCTCATCGCCGCCACCGCGGTCGTCCACGACCTCATTCTGGTTACGCGCAACGTCGCGGATTTCGCCGATACGGGGGTGACGGTCCTCAGTCCTTGGACAATCTGGCCTCTTCCCAACTACGCCGGATCTTCGGGTCGCGGAACTTGGTCCAGAACCACTAGGCCGTTACGCCAATAATGGAAACGAACCGTATCGTTCCTATATCGGCCGGGTCATCCAAAACTTTCCGGAGCTGCACCATGCGCTATAATCAACTTGGAAACACGGGGATGTTCGTCTCCGAACTTTGCCTCGGCACAATGACCTTCGGCGCTGCAGGTAAAAACGCCCAATGGGGCCTGATTGCCAGCCTCGACCAGAAGGCCGTCGACGAGATCGTCGCCCGCTCGCTCGCCGCCGGCGTCAATTTCTTCGACACGGCGGACGTCTATTCCTTCGGCGCATCGGAACGGCTTCTTGGCCAGGCGCTGAGGAATCTCGGCGTCAAGCGGCAAGATGTGATCATCGCCACCAAAGTCCATGGCGCCATGGGCGACGGCCCCAACCAGCGCGGTTCCTCGCGCGGCCACATCATGGACTCGGTCGAGGGCAGCCTCGAACGGCTGCAGCTCGACCATATCGATCTCTATCAGCTTCACGGCACCGATCCGGTGACGCCGATCGAGGAGACGCTGCGGGCGCTCGATGATCTGATTGCCAGCGGTAAGGTCCGCTATGTCGGCGTCTCGAACTGGGCGGCCTGGCGCATCGCCAAGGCGCTCGGCATCGCCGAACGCAAGGGCTTCGCCCGTTTTGAGACGGTCCAGTCCTACTATTCGATCGCCGGCCGTGATCTGGAGCGCGAGATCGTTCCGCTGCTCAACGAGGAGAAGCTTGGGCTGATGGTCTGGTCGCCGATGGCGGGTGGTCTGCTCTCCGGCAAATACGGACCCGGTGCCCCCGGCAATGGCGAGGGCCGTCGCGCCAGCTTCAATTTCCCGCCGGTCAATGAAGACCGCGCCTGGGCGGCGGTTGCCGGCATGCGCGAGATCGCCGGCAAGCATGGCGTCAGCGTCGCCACGGTCGCTTTGGGCTATGTGCTGGCCAAACCCTTCGTGATGAGCGTGATCATAGGCGCCAGCCGCATGGAGCAGCTCGAACAGAACCTTGCCGCCACCGAGTTGAAGCTCGACAACGACGATCTTGCTCGTCTCGACGAGGTCAGCGCGCTGCCGGCTGAATATCCGGGCTGGATGCTTGAGCGTCAGGCAGCGGGCCGGCGTCCGCCGCCCTTTGCGCCGAAAAAGTAATTCAATCTGATCTTCGTTTTTCGGGAGCTGGCGGCTCCCGATCTTCTTTGGGCTCCCGATCTTCTTTAAGCTCAGGTCAGCCGGACAGTCTCGACCAAATAGTCGAGAAAGGCCCGCACCCGTGCCGGCAAGTGCTTGCCCTGCCCGACATAGACGGCGTGGGTGAGTTCCTCGTCGCCGGGGTTGAAGTCTTCCAGAAGCGGTATCAGCCGCCCGGCGGCGATGTCGGGCTCCACATGCCAGCGCGCCAGCCGGGCGATGCCAGTGCCCGAGAGCGCCATCAGCCGCATCGCCTCGCCGTCACTGACCAGCGCGTTTCCGGTGATCGGGACGACAACCGCCTTGCCGGCCGCGTCGACGAAAGGCCAGCCGTCGACATGGCGCACGAAGCAGAAACCCATCCGGTTGTGATGATCGAGATCGGCCGGCGTTCGGGGTGCGCCGTGCTTCCTTAGGTAAGGTGGCGCGGCGACGACGACCACCCGGCTCTGCCCGAGCTTGCGCGCCACCAAACGTGATTCACCGAGCGGCCCGGCGCGGATGGCGACATCAGCGCGCTCCTCCATCAGGTCGATGACATTGTCGGTCAAAACCAGATCGATGGCGATTTCCGGATAGCGTTCGAGAAATCGCGCCATGAGCGGGATCAGCCGGTGCTGCCCGAACGGCACGTAGCTGTTGACGCGCAGCCGTCCACGCGGGGCAGCACCGGCCGCCGCCTCACGCTCCGCGGCCGCCATGTCGGCCAGGATGCGCGCGCCGCTGTCGAAGAAGGCCGCGCCTTCTGGGGTCAGTTGCAGCTTGCGCGTCGAACGGCTGACCAGCCGCGCGCCAAGACGTGCTTCCAGCCGCGCGATCAGCTTGCTCACCGCCGACGGCGTCATCCGCAACGTGCGAGCGGCGGCCGAAAAGCTCCCCGCCTCAATGACGCGGACGAACACTTCGATCTCGCCTGAGCGATTGATGTCGGGTCTCGCCATTCGTGAATCTATTTCACAGACGATGTGCCTGACGCAAGGCTGGTTCACAGCACAGCGCGACACGATCTTCCGGGTCGGGGCGTGGAGGACGCGGCGTCCCGTCGTCAAAACTGGCTGTCATCGAAGTGGGAACTGCCATGCCTCTTGCTCTTTACGCTCTCGCCGCCGGTGCCTTCGGCATCGGCGTCACCGAATTCGTCATCATGGGCCTGCTGCTCGACGTCAGCACCGATCTCGGCGTCTCGATCTCGGCCGCCGGCCAGCTGATCTCAGGCTATGCGCTCGGCGTCGTTGTCGGCGCGCCGCTGCTGACGATCGCCACCGGCCGCTGGCCGCGCAAGACCGCGGTTCTGGGGCTGATGGCGATCTTCACGCTCGGCAACCTCGCCTGCGCGCTGGCCCCCGACTACTGGACGCTGATGGGTGCCCGCGTGCTCACCGCCTTTGCCCACGGCACCTTCTTCGGCGTTGGGTCGGTCGTGGCGACCGGGCTGGTGGCGCCTAACAAGAAGGCCTCGGCGATCGCCCTGATGTTCACCGGCCTGACCATCGCCAACATCCTCGGCGTGCCCTTCGGCACCTGGCTCGGCCAGGCCTTCGGCTGGCGGGCGACCTTCTGGGCGGTAACCCTGGTCGGCATCGTCGCCTTCGCCATCATTCTCCTGCTGGTGCCGCGCAGCCAGGCGGCGCCTGAGAAGAGCGACCTGCGCGGCGATCTCGCGGTGCTCGGCCGCGCGCCGGTCCTGCTTGGCTTCGCCACCACTGTGCTCGGCTATGCCGGCGTCTTCGCCGTCTTCACGTATATCGCCCCCTTGCTGACCGAGATCACCGGTTTTGAGGAAGCAGCCGTGTCGCCGATCCTGCTTGTCTTCGGCGGCGGCCTCATCGCCGGCAACCTGCTTGGCGGCAAGTTCGCCGACCGCTGGTTGGTACCTTCCGTTCTCGGCAGTCTCGTTGTGCTGGCGCTGGTGCTCGGCTCGATGACCTTCGCCCTGCACAGCCAGGCGATGGCCGTCGTCTATGTCGGCCTGCTCGGCGCCGCCGCCTTCGCCACCGTGGCGCCGCTGCAGATGTGGGTGCTGGAAAAGGCTGAAGGCGCCGGCCAGAGCCTCGCCTCGTCCTTCAACATCGCCGCCTTCAACCTCGGCAACGCCGCCGGCGCCTGGCTCGGCGGCGTGGTCATCGCCCATGGCCCCGGCCTCAGCGCCGTCACCTGGGTCGCCGCCCTGCTGCCGCTCTCGGCACTGGCCGTGGCGGCGCTGGCGCTGCGCCTCGATACTACAGCGCCGCGCGTCCTCTTGGACGCGCAAAGGACGCTGTAGCACGTGATTTTGCGCATGATCCTTGTCCGAAAATCGGTTCCGATTTTCGGGGTCATGCGCAGCTCGGTGCTCGGCGTACCGGCATCCGCCCGGTCGTGACGATCCCAAACAAACCAAAATACAAGGAGCAAAACCATGGATTATCGACGTCTTGGCGCCTCGGGCCTGAAGGTCCCGGCGCTCTCGTTCGGCGCTGGAACCTTCGGCGGTTCGGGGCCGCTGTTCGGCGCCTGGGGCAATAGCGATGCGACGGAAGCGCGGCGGCTGGTCGACATCTGCCTGGAGGCCGGCGTCAACCTGTTCGACACCGCCGACGTCTATTCGAATGGCGCCTCCGAAGAAGTACTCGGCGCGGCCATCAAGGGCCGCCGCGATGCCGTGCTGATCTCGACCAAGACCTCGCTGCCGATGGGCGACGGACCCAACGATGCCGGCTCCTCCCGTTCGCGTCTCATCAAAGCCGTCGAGGACGCGCTCAAGCGTCTCGGCACCGATTACATCGACCTGCTGCAACTGCACGCTTTCGACGCCGCAACGCCGATCGAGGAGGTGCTGTCGACGCTTGACAGTCTCGTGCGCGCCGGCAAGCTGCGCTATGTCGGCGTCTCCAACTTTTCCGGCTGGCAAGTTATGAAATCGCTCGGCCTGGCGGACAAGCACGGCTACCCGCGCTACGTTGCCCATCAGGTCTATTACTCGCTGGTCGGGCGCGACTATGAATGGGAGTTGATGCCGCTAGGCCTCGACCAGGGCCTCGGTGCGCTGGTGTGGAGCCCGCTCGGCTGGGGCCGCCTGACCGGCAAGATCCGCCGCGGCGAGCCACTGCCGGAAAAAAGCCGGTTGCACGACACCGCAAGCTTCGGGCCACCTGTCGAGGACGAGCAACTCTACAGGGTCGTCGATGCGCTCGACACCGCCGCCAAGGAAACCGGCAAGACGGTGCCGCAGGTCGCCATCAACTGGTTGCTGCAGCGGCCGACCGTCGCCTCTGTCATTATCGGCGCACGCAACGAGGAACAGCTGCGCCAGAACCTCGGCGCCGTCGGTTGGTCATTGACATCAGACCAGATCAAGAAGCTTGACGCGGCAAGCGCGGTCACCGCACCCTATCCGTATTTCCCCTATCGCCGGCAGGAGGGTTTTGCCCGGCTGAGCCCGGCTGCGGTCTGACCCCGCTCGATATTTCAAACGCCCGGCGACAGGGCATGTTGAGATTCAGGTCAGGTCGCGCCGAGAATGGTGGCTTCCGAGAACCGGAGCGGAGCGTACTTAAAGTACGTGAGCCCCGGAAGCGCAGGAAGCCGCCATTCGCAGGCCGGCCTCACCTGAATATCGACACGCCCTAATGCAGCACGAACTCGCCGTCGACCTTGTGCCATTCGTTGGGCGCGATCAGCTTCTGGTGCGTATAGCTCACCGAATGCAGCGGGCCATCGAGCTTGGTCTGCCAGAACTCGATGAACCGGATCAGCACCGGAAATTTCGGAGCGATGTCGTAGTCCTGCCAGATGAAGCTCTGCAGCAGATGCGGATGATCGGGAAAATGATAAAGGATCTTGGCCGTGGTCAAGCCATAGCCCTTGAGCATCAGGTCCATTTCGGAATGGTCACGCATCGCGGTCCCCTAATTGATTCTCCTTTCCTCCCAATTTGAAATTGTGCGCGCTATTTGCTTAATCGTCTATTGATATTTCGTAGTTAGAGGCCAGGTTTACGACGCAAAAACATGTATTTAGCAGCGATCGTAGTCGAGTGCTGATAGCGGCGAAAACGACGTCTGCGGCATCCCGCCGCGCGAATCCAACGTCTAATGTTGCCGTCACTGCGGAACTGTTAATAATGCGCGCGAATTCGCGGCCGCTGCGCCGCGATACTGCTCGGCGGGCAAGCTGGCAGTTGGTCTTGGGAGGGAATGGAAAAATGTCCGAGGTTCATGTCCATCGCGTCCAGCCGGCGTGGAAGAAGAACGCGCTGATCGACAATGACACCTATTTGAAATGGTACACCGACAGCGTGAAGAACCCGGATAAATTCTGGGGCAAGCACGGCAAGCGCATCGACTGGTTCAAGCCCTACAGCAAGGTCAAGAACACCTCCTTCGACGGCAAGGTCTCGATCAAATGGTTCGAGGATGGCGAGACCAACGTTTCGTGGAACTGCATCGACCGGCATCTGAAGAAGCGCGGCGATCAGACCGCCATCATTTGGGAAGGCGACAATCCCTACGATGACAGGAAGATCACCTATAACGAGCTCCACGCGCATGTCTGCCGGCTCGCCAATGTGATGAAGAAGCACGGCGTCAAGAAAGGCGACCGCGTCACCATCTACATGCCGATGATCCCGGAAGCCGCCTATGCAATGCTCGCCTGCACGCGCATCGGCGCTATCCATTCGGTGGTCTTTGGCGGCTTTTCACCGGACGCGCTGGCCGGCCGCATCGACGACTGCAAATCAACCTTCGTCATCACCGCCGACGAAGGCCTGCGCGGCGGCAAGCCCATCCCGTTGAAGGACAATACCGACAAGGCGATTGAGATCGCCGCCAAGGCCGGAACGAAAGTCGAGAAGGTCGTCGTCGTGCGCCGTACCGGTGGCAAGACCGGCTGGGTCGCCGGACGCGACGTCTGGTACCACGACGAGGTCGCGACGGTGAAAGCGGAGTGCAAACCCGAGAAGATGAAGGCCGAGGACCCGCTGTTCATCCTCTACACATCGGGTTCGACCGGCAAACCGAAGGGCGTGCTGCACACCACGGCCGGCTATCTCGTCTATGTCTCGATGACCCACCAATATGCCTTCGACTACCATGACGGCGACATCTACTGGTGCACCGCCGATGTCGGCTGGGTCACCGGCCACAGCTACATCGTCTACGGGCCGCTCGCCAACGGCGCCACCACGCTGATGTTCGAAGGCGTGCCGAACTACCCGTCGCAGTCCCGGTTCTGGGAGGTCATCGATAAGCACAAGGTCAACATCTTCTACACCGCCCCGACGGCGTTGAGGGCGCTGATGGGCGCCGGCGACGCCCATGTCGCCAGGACGTCGCGCAAATCGCTGCGCGTGCTCGGCACGGTCGGCGAGCCGATCAATCCGGAGGCCTGGGAGTGGTATTTCAACGTCGTCGGCAACGGCAAGGTGCCGATCGTCGACACATGGTGGCAGACCGAGACCGGCGGCATCCTGATTACGCCGCTGCCCGGCGCCACCCACCTTAAGGCAGGTTCCGCGACGCGGCCGTTCTTCGGCGTCAAGCCGCAACTGGTGGACGGCGACGGCAAGGTGCTGGAAGGAGTTGCCAGCGGCAACCTCTGCATCGCCGATTCGTGGCCGGGCCAGATGCGCACCGTCTATGGCGATCACGAGCGCTTCGTGCAGACCTATTTTTCCACTTACAAGGGCAAATATTTTACCGGCGACGGCTGCCGGCGCGACGCTGATGGCTACTACTGGATCACGGGCCGCGTCGACGACGTCATCAACGTTTCCGGCCACCGCATGGGCACGGCCGAGGTCGAATCCGCGCTGGTTTCGCACGAGAAAGTCTCCGAAGCCGCCGTCGTCGGCTATCCGCACGACATCAAGGGCCAGGGGATCTACTGCTACGTCACTTTGATGGCCGGCGAGAAGCCGAGCGAGGAGTTGCGCAAGGAACTCGTCGCCCATGTCCGCAAGGACATCGGCGCCATCGCCACGCCCGACAAGATCCAGTTCGCTCCGGGTCTGCCGAAAACCCGCTCGGGCAAGATCATGCGACGCATCCTGCGCAAGATCGCCGAGGACGATTTTGCCGCGCTCGGCGATACCTCGACGCTGGCCGACCCGGCGGTCGTCGACGACCTCGTCGCCAACCGGCAGAACAAGAGGGGATAAGAAACATCCGATCGACGGTCGGCAGAAACCCAATTGGATGAGATCGGCTCGTCCCCGCGCTACCGATAAAGATCCGCTCGCGTCGGCGGCAGTCCGCTCGGGCCCCGCGCGCGCTTTGTGACGACGGTCTGGAAAATCTGCGCCGAGGCGCGTTCGAAAGTGATCGAACATCCGGTGAGATAAAGCAGCCACAGGCGCGCCTTGGCTTCGCCGACCTCGGCGATCGCTTCGTCGAAGCGTGCGTGGAGGCGCTCGGCCCACAGACGGCAGGTGCGGGCGTAGTGCTCGCGCAAATTCTCGACATCGTAGACGAGGAAGCCGTGCGCTTCGAGATTGCCGAGCGTCATGCCGATCGTGTCGAGCTCACCGCCGGGAAAGATGTATTTGATCAGCGCCTTGAATTCCGGGCCCTTGCGCAAGGTCTTCTTCATGCTGCCCTTGTCGCGCCGGGTGATGGCATGATGCAGGTAAATGCCGCCCGGTTTGAGCAGGCGATGGATGGTCGAGAAATAGGCGGCGTGGTTGGCGAGCCCCAGATGCTCGAACATGCCGATCGAGGATATCTTGTCGAAGGAGCCGGACAGCTCGGCGTAGGATTTTATCTCGATGGTGATGCGATCTTCCAGCCCCTCGGAGCGGATGCGCTCGCGGGCAAGTTCGGTCTGGGCTTCCGACAGCGAGACGCCGTGGCCGACGACGCCGTAATTTTTCGCGGCATGAATGAGCATGGCTCCCCAGCCGCAGCCGATGTCGAGCAGTCTTTCGCCCGGCTTCAGCCGGAGCTTGCGGCAGATATGATCAAGCTTGTCTTTCTGCGCCTGGTCGATGCCGTTGGCGAAATCGGTGAAATAGCCGCAGCTATAGACCATGCGTTCGTCGAGGAAGAGCCGGTAGAAGGCGTTCGAAATGTCGTAGTGGTGCTGGATCGCTTGCCTGTTCGACCCGCTGACGAAGGGGTTGCGCCCGGAAAGGTCGGTCCGCGCCGTCATCTGTTTTCTCGAAAACAGCACGGCCGGCAGGTCGCGCAGGACCGCGAGCTTGGGCAACGACTTTAGCTTCGTCCTGAGCTTGCCGTGCGAAGGCAGAGCGTAGAAATCGAACAGCGAACCACCTTCCACATCGATGGTCTTGGAAATCCACATTTCGATCAGCGTCGAGAGATTGGGCCGACGCATCACCTGCCAGACGATGTCCTGGTCGTTGATGGTGAGCACGGGGCCGGTGGCGGGCCCGATCCGCTCGCCAGTCCACAGCCTGACTGCGAAACCCGGCTGCAACGTCTCGATAACCGTTCGAACGATCCGTGCGGCTCTCTCGGCTGCCTCCATCCCCGTCCTCCCCTGCTCAGTACGCTGGCGGTCCACGGCGACTTTGCCTGTCCGATCGGACAGTCGCAAGCCGCCAGCGACAAGCTCGCACGGCATTTTCACCATCGCGCCTTGCCATTTGCGGATCGACACCCCATCATGAGGGCGTGTTCAACAAATCGAAAGGAGGTGATCCGATGTCGAGTGATTTCGTTTTCCAGAACGTGGCCTCAGCGGATTGCACTTTCGGGAAGCAGTCTTCCCGTTAAGGCGCGAGATGCGCGGCTGGCGACGCAAACCGTCGCTGCCATGAGCCGCGCCATGGACGGAAACACGGAAGGCCGCCGGCTTCGAAAGAAGCGGCGGCCTTTTCCTTGTCCGGATCCTGTCTGGTCAATGCCCTCTATTTGGTCAATGCCAAGCTTTCGATGTTGCGCGCTATGTCCTGGAAAGCCTGATTGAGTTCCGCCCCGTTGGCGGCCTGATAGAAGTGCTTGATCTTGGCCGTATCCGGGCTCGCGCAATTCTGCAGTGTCGCCTTGGCATTCTCCTCGTTGAGATCGAAACCAATGGTGAAGATTTCGATGCCCTTGTCGCGCATGGCGGTACAGAGCGTCTTTGCTGACGTGCGGGTCGGTTCCTTGCCGGCATCGTTGTAGACCTCACCAACAGTGCTGGCATCGAAATAGGACAGATTGAACTCGCCGTCGGTCATCAGGATCGCGATTTTGGCGACCTTGTTCGGATCCGCCTTGGCCGGCCGCTGCGAAGCATTCATCACGCTGCCCCAGCTTTCCGAAAGCATGTACCAAGTCCACTGCACGCCGATATGGCCCGCGGTGCCGCCCGATGCGACAAAGTTCTTGATGACATTCTTGAGCGCCGCGGCGTCCGCCGTCAGCGGCTTCAACGCGGCGGCCGGGCAGGCAGCCGTGCCGGTCTGCCAGGCAAAGGAAGACAACAGGTAATCGCGATTGACCATGCTGATGTCGGGACCTACATCCGAATATTGATAGGTGCCCTTGCGCTCGGTGGCGCAATTGTCCGGACGCATTAAGCCGGAGACGTACTGTATGGCGCCATTGCCTGGCGCCTGCTTGCGCTGGCTGGTCGAGGTTTCGACATAGACGCCGCTGGCGGCAAGCGCGCCGGCATTCACCGAATTAGCGTATGGTACGATGGAGACACGCACCCGGGGGTTGGAGGAGTCCTGACCGTCCAGGAAGCTGTCGACCGCGTTCTTTGCAGCTGTCCTCAGATCGATGATTTTCTGGCCGGCCATCGACCCTGTGACGTCGAGCATCATCGCCACTTCGATCGTCTTGTCCGAATAGAGCGCTGTCGTCGATGCGGCAACGCGCTTCATGTCACCCATCCTGAAAAGCGGAAAATAAAGACCGAGATCGACATGGGCGTCCGCCTGAACCGTCTTGGCGGTCCTGTCGATGGTCAATTTGTCGAGGACGATCCGATCTGCCTGCAGGATGCCCGCTCGGCTGTTGGCATCGAGAAACGCCTGCACCGACTTGTTGGCATCGGCCTCCTTGATGACGCCGGTCGTCAGGTCGCGCGCCGTCGAGGTCACCGCCGCATCGACCACGCCTTGGAGGCTCGACTTGGCGTTGTAGAGCTGGGCAACGTTGACGGCAAAGCCGACACCCAGCGCCAGCACCGACGCAACCATGCCGAACAGAACCGCTAAGTTTCCGCTTCGATCTCTGGCAAAGCCGCCGATCGCGTGAACAAAACCCCCAAGATGCCGCATGCTTTCGCCTCCATTCACCACGACCTCGAAGCCGTGTGAAGGCGCATTGCAGGATTCCGGCCGGATGGCGCCGCCAAGGGACCAAAAGCCAGCGGCTGATCGTCAAACTCTTGTTTCTGCTTGCTTTCGAAATGCGGCAAGGTGAACAACCGGTAAACGGCAAACCGCTGCGGCAGTTTCGTTTAGGAAGCGGTTACTATGATCTCGCCGTCCGCCGTGGCGTACAAGAATTGGTCCCGATCCGGCACAGGCGGGCTGTGTCGAAGCGGATCAGGCGTATCCGACCCCATAGGACAGCACAGCTCAGATGACGATTAGAATGGGACTCACGCCGTTCGCGATGCGCTTCTATGCCAGCATCTGCGCGCTGGCGGTCCTGTCGACGCCGCGATGGGGCGGGTTGAACAGGTTGCTTTCCTGCTCGTAGGTCCAGACCTTGAACAGGCTGAGCCGGTGCGGGCCGAAACTGTGCAGCAGCGGCACGTCGGTCGCGTCGCGACCGCGCGCGATGACGACGCGGCCGATCCTCGGCACGTTGTGGCGGGGGTCGAACGTGTACCATTTGCCGTCGAGGAACACTTCCAGCCACGCCGAAAAATCCATCGGTGCCGGGTCGACCGGTACGCCGATGTCGCCGAGATAGCCGTTCACGTAGCGGGCGGGGATGTTCATGCAGCGGCAGAGCGTGATCGCCAGATGAGCGAAGTCGCGGCAGACGCCGACGCGCTCTTCATGCGCCTGCGCCGCCGTGCGGGTCGGGCGCGCATAGCCGTAACCGAACGACAGGCGGTTGTGGACATAGTCGACGATCGCCTGCACCCGCGCCCAGCCGGATGGAACAGGCCCGAAAACCTGCCAGGCCAGATCGCTTAGATGATCGGTTTCGCAATAGCGACTGCCGAGCAGATAGCAGAGCACGTCGTCGGGCAACTCCGCCACCGGCACTTGCCTGGCCAGCGGGTTGACCTCGTCGGTCTCGCCGCTGTCCTCGACGACGGCATCGTAAAGAATGCGAAAGCCGCCGCCCGGCGCCGTGAAGCGCCGGCAGGTGTTACCATAGAGATCGTGATAGAGCCTGGTTGGGACGGAAGGCGAGGTCAGCACGCGCGTCTGACGCTTGATGTCGGCCTGGCGCTCCTTGTGGATCTCGAGCAGCGAAATCACCGGGGTGGCTTCAGCACAGTCGATGGCGATTTCGTAGCCGAGCCGAATCAGCATCGCGGTTCCCCCGCTTTTGAGCATCGTGGAAGGCGGTTTAATCAACGCGAGACGGCTCGCCGTGGTTCCCTGGTATTGTCGAAAAGGCGATCTCGCGCCTTCCCATGCAGCCGACGGGACGTTACGGTCGATCGACAGACTTTTGGTCCCTCCGAAACAACCTCCCGGGATAGCAGATGTTCGCAGGCAAGAAATTCGCAGCCTTCCTGTTCGACATGGACGGCACGGTGGTCAATTCGATTGCCGCCGCAGAAAGGGTCTGGGCGGATTGGGCACGCCGGCAAGGTCTCGACGTTGCCGCATTCCTGCCGACGATTCACGGCGTGCGGGCGATCGAGACCATCGCTCGGCTGGCGCTTCCAGGCGTCGAACCAATGCGCGAGGCCGATGCGCTTCTGCAGGCAGAGGCGGCCGATATCGACGGCATCCATCCGATCGCCGGCGCCGCGGCGTTTCTGGCGTCGCTGCCGCCCGAGCGCTGGGCCATCGTCACATCCGCGCCGCGCGAGCTGGCTCTCCTGCGCATTGCGGCCGCTGGCATCCCGCTTCCCGCCATCCTTGTCGCGGCCGAGGACGTTTCCCACGGCAAACCGGCCCCCGATTGCTTCCAGCTGGCGGCCGAGCGGCTGGGCGTCGATGCGCGCGACTGTCTCGTTTTCGAAGATGCGCCCGCCGGCATATCGGCGGCCGAGGCCGCAGGTGCTGCGGTCGTGGTGATCAGCGCCACGCACCAGCATCCGTTGCAAACGCCGCATGCTGCGATCGCCGGTTATGACGCGATCGGCATTGCTGTCGACGACCGCGGCTGGATCGCCATTGAGCCGGAGAGCACCGCCGAGGTCTGCTGACCCTCCGCTATCCTGTCGTGCCTAAAAATCGCTGGTCAGGCCCTTGACCTCCCAGTCACCATAACGGCCCGGTTCCTTGCCGCCACGGCCGCCGATCTCCTTCGGCACCGCGGCTTCCTGCTGGCGATAGCGTTCGCGCCGTGCTTCCGCCTCCGCCAAAGCGCGGCGGGCTGCCGGCGTCAGCGTCTTTTGCGGCGCGCCGTAACAGGGATCGGCGTTTGTATTGCTGGCTTCGCCTGTTTTACTGGTTTCGTCGATCATGCGATTTTCCCGGCGGATTGAAACAGGGCCACACGTTTCCCATCATATAACGATGAGCCGACAAGGATCGACTATTTTTCCGCAGCGCCGGCAGAAACGGAGCAGACAATGAACACACTTCGCACCGCTATGCTTTTGGCAGCGATGACGGCGCTGTTCATGGGCGTCGGCTATCTGATCGGCGGGTCGGGCGGCATGGTGATCGCCTTGCTGATTGCCGCCGCTATGAACCTGTTCAGCTATTGGAACGCCGACAAGATGGTGCTGTCGATGAACCGCGCCGTCGAGGTCGACGAAAGGAACGCGCCGGAATATTACGCCATCGTGCAGAGCCTCGCCAGACAGGCCGGCCTGCCGATGCCGAAAACCTATCTGATCGACAACCCGCAGCCCAACGCGTTCGCCACCGGTCGCAACCCGCAGAATGCCGCGGTCGCCGCCACCACCGGACTGTTGCAGCAACTGTCGCATGAGGAGGTCGCGGCTGTTATGGCGCACGAGCTCGCCCATGTGCAGCACCGCGACACGCTGACCATGACGATCGTCGCCACGCTTGCCGGCGCCATCTCGATGCTCGGCAATTTCGCCTTCTTTTTCGGCGGCAACCGCGACAACAACAATTCCTTTGGCATTATTGGCGTGCTGGTGGCGATGATCGTGGCGCCCTTTGCCGCGATGATCGTGCAGATGGCGGTCAGCCGCACCCGCGAATACGAGGCCGACCGGCGCGGCGCCGAGATCTGTGGACAGCCGCTTTGGCTTGCCTCGGCCCTTGACAAGATCGCCCGCGGCGCCGAACGCATCCGCAACCCGGATGCCGAGCGCAATCCGGCGACCGCCCACCTCTTCATCATCAATCCTCTTTCCGGCGAGCGCATGGATAGCCTGTTTTCCACCCACCCGAGCACCGACAACCGCATCGCGGCGCTGCAGGCGATGGCGCGGGATATGGCGTCCGCCCCCGCTCAGCGGCAGGCCCCGATGCCGCGGCAGGCGGACGGGCAGCGCCCGTCGGGCCCGTGGGAGAGGGCAGCCAAGCAGCCTGAGCAGTCTACTGAACCGGCCAGGCCGAAATCCAATCCCTGGGGCCGCAATCCGACCGGACCCAAGGGTCCGTGGTCGTGAGCCAAGCGAAACGCCGGCACCGAATTTCAGGCGATCATGAAAACAATGCAGCGAGCCCCGACGAGCCCGTCGCTGGTCTCGCCGCGCGCAAGGCGGCGGCACGGCTGCTTGCCGCCGTCGTCGATGCGAGGACGCCGCTAGACGGACTGACCGACCATGAGAACGGCCATCCGCAATACAAGGCGCTCGACCTGCGCGATCGAGCGCTGGTGCGCGCCATACTGGTTACTGCGCTGCGCTTCCGCATGACCATATCAGGGTTGCTGGCCCGTCGCCTGGAAAAGCCGCTGCCGCCGAACGCCACCGCGCTTTCGCACATTCTGCATGTAGCAGCGGCACAGATCCTGTTCCTCGACATTCCCGACAGCGCCGCCGTCGACCTTGCCGTGACCCACGCCAAATCCGATCCGCGCACAGTGCGCTTCTCCGGTCTCGTCAACGGCGTGCTGCGCACGCTGGCGCGGTCCAAGCAGGCCGAGTTGGCTGCAGCGCTTGCCGCCACCGACGAAGCGCCGAAGTGGTTTTCCGACCGGCTGAAAGCCGCCTATGGCGTGGACAAGGCCAGGCAAATTCTCGCCGCTCACCGGCACGAGGCACCAGTCGACTTCACCATCAAGTCCGACCCCGCGCTGTGGGCCGAGCGGCTCGGCGGCATCGTGCTGCCGACCGGCACGGTGCGAGTGGAAAAGCTCAGCGCCTCCGTCACCGAATTGCCGGGCTTCGAAGACGGCGCCTGGTGGGTTCAGGATGCCGCCGCAAGCCTTCCAGCCCGGCTCTTCGGCGACATCAAGGGTTTGCGCGTCGCCGACCTCTGCGCCGCCCCCGGCGGCAAGACCGCTCAGCTCATTCTCGGCGGCGCCAATGTAACCGCCGTCGATACCTCGAAGAACCGGTTGGCGCGGCTATCGCAGAATCTCGAACGGCTTGGTCTGTCCGCAGAGATCGTCCAGGCCGATCTGCTCAAATATGAGCCGGAACAACTGTTCGACGCCGTTCTCCTCGATGCACCGTGCTCTTCGACCGGCACGGTGCGGCGGCATCCCGACGTGCCCTGGACGAAGACAGCGGCCGACATCGAAAAACTCGCCGATCTGCAGCGAAGGCTGCTCGCCCGAGCCGTCACCCTGGTCAAGCCCGGCGGCCGCATCGTCTTTTCCAACTGTTCGCTCGACCCGCTCGAAGGCGAGGCGCTTTACCGCGCCTTCCTCGCCGGGACGGCGGACATCGTCGACGATCCGCTCCGCCCGGGCGAGATCGCCGGCATTGATCCGTTCCTGACGCCGCAAGGCACGCTGCGCACCACGCCCGCCGATCTGGAGCTCGGCCCACCGGAACGGTCCGGCCTGGACGGCTTCTTCGCCGCCCGCTTTCGCAGAGCCGGCTAATGCTGACAATTTGTCGAGTATTTTAGGAAGAATCCTGCGGAAAACAGGCTGAACGCCAAGGCCTCCATGGAATTCGCCTTCGCATAAGTTCTTGAAGCATATAACTTGTCTTCGGGTTGAGGGGTATGAGGAGGGCTTTTGGCGATCGCTGCCGGCAGCACGACGCGTCTGTGGACGCTTGTCGCGAAGGAGTTCTGGCGCAAGACGCGCCGGCGCCTGCGTGCCGGGCCGCTCCATCGCTGGCGCTACTCCGGCCGCACGCCGGAACGGGTGTTGATCGCTCCGCCGGACCTGCGCCTGGCCGACCCACAGATCGCGCTCGAGATCTATTATGGCCGCTATCCGCTGTCGGGGCATCTGGTCGAGACCGGCGGCAAGTCGCCCTTCCAGATTGCCGTGCCCAATCCCGGCTGGCAAAAGGCGCTGCACGGTTTTCGCTGGCTGCGCCATATGCGCGCCGCCGGCACTGAGCTTGCCGCAGCCAATGCCCGCGCGCTGGTCTCCGACTGGATCACTATCCATGGCAGCAACATTTCCGGTGTCGCCTGGGAGCCCGGCACGACGGCCAAGCGAGTCATTGCCTGGCTGCAGCATTCCTCGGTGGTGCTGCAAGGCGCTGAATTTCCCTTCTACCGCGCCTTCCTGAAATCGCTGGCCATGCAGATCCGCTATCTCAGGGCGATGGCACGCGAAATGCCGGACGGCAATGACAGGCTGCGCGCCCGCATCGCGCTTGCCTTCGCCGCTCTGTCACTGCCGGCACCGCCATCGGCGCTGCGTGGTGCGACACGCAACCTCGCCGAGGAGCTCGACCGTCAGATTCTGCCGGATGGCGGTCATATTTCCCGCAATCCGATGGCCGTTCTTGAAACGCTCGCCGATCTTCTGCCGCTGCGCCAGACCTATGCCAATCAAGCCGAAACGCCGCCGGCGGCGCTGATGGGCGCCATCGACCGTATGCTGCCGGCGCTTCGCTTCTTTCGCCACCAGGACGGCAGCCTCGCGCGCTTCAACGGCATGGGCGCGACCATCCACGACCGCATCGCCACCATTCTGCGCCACGACGACACCGCCGGCGCGCCGTTGCTGCACGCACCGCATTCGGGCTACGAGCGCCTCTCCATCGGCGGCGTCACCGTGATCGCCGATACCGGCCCGCCACCGCCTATCGATGTTTCCAACGCGGCGCACGCCGGATGCCTGGCCTTCGAGCTGTCTTCCGGCCGCCGCCACTATGTCGTCA
Organism: Mesorhizobium wenxiniae; assembly: GCF_002284535.1. GTDB lineage: Bacteria > Pseudomonadota > Alphaproteobacteria > Rhizobiales > Rhizobiaceae > Mesorhizobium > Mesorhizobium wenxiniae. Next base: position 469,682 of record NZ_NPKH01000014.1, read on the forward strand.
ACGCCGGCGTCGATACCTATGGCGCCGCCGAATTCCGGCCGCTTGCCCGCGCCACGGCCGCCCATTCGACCGCCACCATCAACGACACCTCGTCGGCGCGTTTCAGCCACTCGCTGCGCGTCAACGATCTGCTCGGCACGCCGTTGATCGGCGGCCCGCAGCATGTGCTTTGCAAGCGCACCGACCAGCAAGGCAGCCAGGGTTTTCTGGCTCGCCACGACGGCTATGTCGCGCGCTTCGGCTTCCTGCATGAGCGCGAACTGAAATTGTCGACGAACGGCAATGTGCTCGCCGGCAGGGATCGCCTTCTGCGGCGGGGCGGCGCGGCGATCCGCAACAACGGCCGCGATTTCGTCACCGTACGCTTCCACATCCATCCCGACATAGGCCTGCTCCAGGACGAGCACTGCCGCCTGGTGCTGACCGCCGAACAGGCCGACACATGGGTGTTCACCTGCACCGAGGTAGCCCCCGAGGTCGAGGAATCGATTTATTTCGCCGGTCTTGGCGGCCCGCGCCGCAGCCGGCAGATCGTGCTGGCCTTCAAGGCATCGGAGGTTTCCGAAGTCCATTGGCAACTGACGCGAACGGCCATTGCCGGTCATCCTGCAAAAAGCTGAGACTGCAGGTGGCAGCGGAGCGAATGATCCAGGCCTGGAGCAAAGGATGCTGTAACGCATCGGCCTGAAAATTGGAACGATTTTCGGAAAGTACGATGCGTAGGCCGAAAAGTGTTAGAGCGTACTCTGTGCGTCCAAGTGGACGCACGTCGCTCTAACGGCTTGATTTCCGGTCGCCATGTGCTACGGCGCGCGGACACTTTCCCAACCAGCCGTGAAAGGCCGCCAGCCCATGGCCGTCGCCGCCAAGAACATTCCCGCGCCTGACCTCGTTCCCGTTCGCCGCGCGCTGCTCTCCGTCTTCGACAAGACCGGGCTCATCGATTTCGCCAGGGCTCTGGCCGCGGCCGGCGTCGAGCTGGTCTCCACCGGCGGCACGGCAAAGGCGATCGCCGAGGCGGGCATGGCCGTTCGCGACGTCTCCGACCTTACCGGCTTTCCCGAGATCATGGACGGCCGCGTCAAGACGCTGCATCCGTCCGTGCACGGCGCGCTGCTCGGCGTGCGCGACGATCCCGAACACGCCGCGGCGATGCGCGATCATGGCATTGAGCCGATCGATCTCGTCGTCTCCAATCTCTATCCCTTCGAGGATGTCCGCCGCTCCGGCGCGGCTTACGCCTCGATCGTCGAGAACATCGACATAGGCGGCCCGGCGATGATCCGCGCCTCGGCCAAGAACCACGCCTATGTCGCCATCGTCACTGACCCCGAGGACTATGCCTCGGTGCTCAACGCACTGGAGATGAATTTCGGCTCGCTCTCGCTGGATTTCCGCAAGAAACTGGCGGCCAAGGCTTTCGCCCGCACCGCCAGCTATGATGCGGCGATCTCCGGCTGGTTCGCCGAAGCGCTGGAGATCGAGCATCCCACCTGGCGCGCCTTCGGCGGCAGGCTGGACCAGGTGATGCGCTACGGCGAAAATCCGCACCAGAGTGCCGGCTTCTACGTCGATGGCGATAAGCGGCCGGGCGTCGCGACGGCGCGCCAGCTTCAGGGCAAGCAGCTTTCCTACAACAACATCAACGACACCGACGCCGCCTTCGAACTGGTCGGCGAGTTCGATCCGAACCGCTCCGCCACTGTCGCCATCATCAAGCACGCCAACCCGTGCGGCGTCGCCGAGGGCGCTTCGCTGAAGGCGGCCTACGCCAAGGCGTTTGCCTGCGACCCTGTCTCGGCTTTTGGCGGCATTGTCGCGATGAACCGTACCCTCGATGCCGAGGCCGCCGAAGAGATCGTCAAAACCTTCACCGAGGTCATCATCGCGCCGGGCGCCTCGGAAGAAGCAATCGGCATCGTCGCCGCCAAGAAGAATCTGCGCTTGCTTGTCACCGGCGGCCTGCCCGATCCGCGCGCGGCCGGCTCCACCGTGAAATCCGTTTCCGGCGGGTTGCTCGTCCAGGGCCGCGACAATGCGGTGGTCGATGACCTCGACCTGAAAGTGGTGACCAGGCGCGCGCCGACGCCGGCCGAGATGGCCGATCTCAAATTCGCCTTTCGCATCGCAAAGCACGTCAAGTCGAATGCCATTATCTATGTCAGAGACGGTGCCACCGTCGGCATCGGCGCCGGCCAGATGAGCCGGGTCGATTCCTCGCGCATCGCCGCGCGCAAGGCGCTCGACGCGGCCGAAGCTGCCGGCCTGGCCGAGCCGCTGACCAAAAATTCTGTCGTCGCTTCGGATGCCTTTTTCCCGTTTGCCGACGGGCTGCTGTCTGCGATCGAAGCCGGCGCTACCGCCGTCATCCAGCCGGGTGGCTCGATGCGCGACGACGATGTCATCGCCGCCGCCGACGCCCACGGCATCGCTATGGTGTTTACCGGCGTGAGGCATTTCAGGCATTGAGCACCCCTCCTTCTCCCCTTGCGGAAGAAGGAGGCCGAGCGAAGCTCGGTCGGATGAGGGGTGTTGGCAGGATCGCCACGATGAAGACGTAAACGATTCAAATCCCTCGATGTTTTCACGTCTCGTTTCTTCCAGCACCCCTCATCCGTCTCGGCGCTATCGCGCCGATCCACCCTTCTCGCACGGGAGAAGGGAAGAGCAGTTCACTCTGCCGGCTGGTCCGCTGGATAAGGCGTGCGGACCAGGATCGCCAGGCCGACGCCGAGGAACAGCACGATTGCCGCCATGCCTAGCCGCGACGAGCCGCTGGCTAAGGTGATCGTGGCCACCATGAATGGCGCAGCAAAACTGGTCGCCCGTCCGGCCAGCGCATAGATGCCGAAATAGCGGCCCGATTCGGCAGCGGTGACGCTGCGCGCCATGTAGGAGCGCGACGATGCCTGCACCGGCCCAAAGGCAAGCCCGATCAGCAGACCGAAAAAGATGTAGGCTTTTTCGGCGGGTGTACCGAACAACCCGCCGCTATCGGCTCCGGGCATCATCCAGGCACCGAACAGCGTGTAACCCGGCCCGGTCGAGACGATGCCGATCGTGGCAATGCTGAGCAAGACAAGCGAAATCATCACTATGGTCTTGGAGCCGAGCGCCACGTCGAGGCGTGCGGCAACCAGGCAGCCGACGATGGCGACGACGTTGAGGATGATGCCGAACAGGCCGATCTCGGTGATCGACCAGTGGAACATCGCCGCCGCAAAGGCACCGCCCAGGGCAAGCAACGCATTGACGCCATCCTGATAGATCATGCGGGCGACGAGAAAGCGGAAGATGCCGCTGCGCTTGCGTATTTCGCCCAGCGTCGATTTCAATTCCGACAGCCCCTCGCGCACCGCCGGTCCAAGGGGAATACCCTTGGCCGCATCCGGCGTGAAAAGGAACATTGGCAGGATGAACAGGAAATACCAGGCCGCTGTGAGGGGTCCGGTCGCTCGTGCGTCCTCGCCGCGTTTCGGATCGAGCCCGAGGATCGGGTCGAGGCCGACGATCGTCTTGCCGGTTTCCGGTGAACTGGCCATGAGGGCGACGACGACGATAAGCGCGATCATGCCGCCGAGATAGCCAAGGCCCCATGCCATATTCGAGATTCGGCCGATTTCGCTCTTCGGCACCAGACGCGGCATCATCGAATCGTTGAAGACGGTCGAGAATTCCGCCGCGACCGAGGCCAGCGAGAAGAACAGCACGACCAGGAAAAGGTTCGAGCCGGGAGCAGCGAACCACAGCAGGCAAAGACTGGTGATCTTGATCGCGGCGAAGAGTGCGATCCACGGTTTTCGCGGGCCGGTCTGGTCGGCGACCGAGCCGAGGATCGGCGACAGAACGGCGATGGCCAGACCCGCCGCGGCGATGCCGTAACCCCATGCCGCCTGCCCCGTTTCAGGATCGCTCGCCATGCGCGAGACGAAATAGGGCCCGAAGATGAAGGTGGTGATGACCGTGAAAAACGGCTGCGCCGCCCAGTCGAACAGCATCCACCCCCAGATGCCGCGTCTCGACGTCCGCTGCACTGCTATTTCGGCCATATCCCCTCCCACGAAACGGTGCCCCGAAGCGGGGAACCGCTTCGCTCTATAGCGCAGTTCTTGCCGGCAATCGCGCGCGATTTGGAAGGCTTCTCACAGCACCGTCAGGTCGCTGATCAGCCCCGATGCCACCGACAGCCGCGACACCGTGATGTCGCCGCCCTCGGTCAGCGCCTGCAGCCGCTCGCGGATGCGCCCGACCCTCTCGCCGCCGGCCTCCAGCCACGCCGTCACCGGATCCGCCGCCTTGGCGTGGCCGGTGAGCGCCGCCACCGCGATGCCGCGCCTGGCCGCGCCGATCGTGTCGGTGGCGCGGGACAGCGCCAATTGGTCGTAGTAGTCGGACGGCGCGATCGAGCGCGCCGCATCCTCGACGCGCGGAATGCGGAAGGCATCGCTTACCGCGAAAAACGCCTTCGCAGCGACGACGATGTCGGCGTTCGCCGTTCGGGCCGTCAGCGCGATGTCAGGGACGACGCCCGCCACATCGGTCAGCGCCAGCTGTTCTGCCAGTCTTTCGGGCGCGCCACCCTTGGCCAGACCATGCCGCCGCTCCTCGATCCGCTCGCGCGAGAAGGCCGGCAGCAGCGAAACGAGCTTCGGCTCCAGTGCCTTGCGCGCGTCCAGCAATTCAGCGATCCGCTGGCCGAGCGGTGCGGTGCTGGTATCGTTCTTGAGATACCAGCCGCTGGCCACATAAGTGAGCCGGCTAACAGCTTGATAAAGGTCGAGCTGCACCTGTCCGTCGATCTGGTTGTCGAGTGCATCGATCTGGCGATAGAGCGCCGGCAACCCAAACCCGTCGCGCACCACGGCGAAGGTCCGGACCACGTCGGCCGCGCTGCGACCGGTCGCTTCCTGCAGCCTGTTGACGAAGGATGGGCCGCCGCGATTGACCAGATCGTTGGCGACGACACGGGCGATGATTTCGCGGCGCAGGCGATGGCCATGGATCTCGGCCGCGTATTTCTTCGCCATACGGTCCGGAAAATAGCCCATCAGGTCACGGTCGAAATGCGGATCGTCCGGCACGTCGCTGGCGACGATGTCGGAAAACAACGCGATCTTGGCGTAGGCCAACAGCACGCCGAGCTCGGCCCTGGTCAACGGCTCGCCGCGCGCCTCGCGCTCGGCAAGGGCTGCCGGCGACGGCAGAGCTTCGACAGTGCGGTCGAGCAGGCCGCGCGCCTCGAGCGCTGCCATGAAACGGCTCTGATGGGCGATATCGGCAAGGCCGCGCTTGCGGGCAAGGGACAGCGCCAGCGTCTGCTCGTAATTGTTGGACAGCACCAGCGCGCTCACATCGTCGGTCATCTCGGCAAGAAGCTTGTTGCGCGCTGGGCGGGTCAGCGCCCCCTTGCGCATGGCGGAAGCCAGCGCGATCTTGATGTTGACCTCGACATCGGAGCAGTTGACGCCGCCCGAATTGTCGATGGCGTCGGAATTGCAGCGCCCGCCATTCAGCCCGAACTCGATGCGGGCCCGCTGCGTCGCGCCGAGATTGGCGCCCTCGCCGATGACCTTGGCGCGCACTTCGAGCGCGGTCACCCGGATGGCATCGTTGGCGCGATCGCCGACGTCCTGGTTGGTTTCCGTCGATGCCCTCAGATATGTGCCGATGCCGCCGAACCATAAAAGGTCGACCGGCGCCTTGAGGATGGCATTCATGATCTCGACCGGCGAGGCGGTCGTCTTGCCGAGGCCGATCGCCGCGGCCGCGGCCGGCGGCAGCGTGATCGACTTCTGGCTGCGCGAGACGATGACGCCGCCTTCGGACAGTTTTGTCTTGTCGTAGTCCTGCCAGCTCGAACGGGCGAGGGCGAACATGCGCCGGCGCTCGGCCATCGAAGCCGCCATGTCTGGAGCGGGATCGATGAAGATGTCGCGATGGTCGAAGGCGGCGATAAGCCGGGTCTGCTCGGACAGCAGCATGCCGTTGCCGAACACGTCGCCCGACATGTCGCCGACGCCGACGACGGTGAAGGGTGTGGTCTGGATATCGCGGTTCATCTCGCGGAAATGCCGCTTGACTGCTTCCCAGGCGCCCTTGGCGGTGATGCCCATCTTCTTATGGTCGTAGCCGGCCGAGCCGCCGCTGGCGAAGGCGTCGTCGAGCCAGAAGCCATGCTTCTCGCTGATGGCGTTGGCGGTGTCGGAGAAAGTCGCCGTGCCTTTGTCGGCGGCGACGACGAAGTATGGATCATCCTGGTCACGCCTGGTCACATCGGCTGGCGGAATGACGCCGTCCAGGCCGATATTGTCAGTGATCGACAACAGGCTGGAGACGTAGTTCTTGTAGGCGGACGCGCCGGCTTCGAAGATGGCGTCGCGGCCGCTGCCCATCGGCAGCTTCTTCGGATAGAAACCGCCCTTGGCGCCGACCGGCACGATCACCGCATTCTTGACCTGCTGCGCCTTGACCAGGCCGAGCACTTCGGTGCGGTAGTCCTGGGCACGGTCCGACCAGCGCAGGCCGCCGCGGGCGACCGGGCCGAAGCGCAGATGCACGCCCTCGACCTCGGAACCGTAGACAAAGATCTCCCGCCACGGCCGCGGCGCCGGCAGACCGTCAACCGCCTGCGAGTCGAGCTTGATCGCCAGCGACTGGCCCTTCTCCTTCGTATCGGGAACGAAATGATTGGTGCGTAGCGAGGCTTCGATCAGGTTGAGGTAACGACGGATGATGGTGTCGTCATCGATGTTGGGAACCTCTTCCAACGCATCCCTGATCTTGGCCTTGAGGTGCTTGGCCGCGACCACCCCTTCCGTCTCCGCCGTCGGTCCGAGGCGGGCGACGAACAGCTCATGCAGGCCACGCGCTATCTCCGGATAGCGGTTGAGTGCGGCGGCAATGAAATCCTGGCTCTGCGGGATCCCGGCCTGCTGCAGATAGCGGCCATAGGCGCGCAGGATGGTGACCTCGCTCGACCACAGGCCGGCGGTCTGGGCAAGGCCGTTATAGCCGTCATTGTCGATCTCGCCGCGCCAGACGGAAAGGAACGCGTCCTCGAACAGCGCGCCGCGGTCGGCAAGGTCGATCGGCTTGCCGTAGCTGTTTTCGAGCTCCATGTCGTGGATGAAGACCATGCCGGAAGCCTCGTCCCCGACCTCGAAGGTGCGCTCGCTGATCACGCGGAAACCGATGTTCTCCAGCACCGGCACCCGCCGCGACAGCGCCACCGGGCTGCCATGGTGATAGATCTTCAGCGCCGCCTGATGCGGCTCCTGGTTGACATGACGGTAGTAGTCGATGGCGATCGGGTTAGCCGCACTGATCCTGGCGATGCGCCCGGCATCGGCCAACGCCTCCGCCGGCGAGAAGCTGTCGCGATAGCTTCCCGAGAAGCGCGAGGCGATTGCCGTGAGCGCCGCATCGGCGCCGCTCTCGGCCGCGGTCTCCCGCAGAATGTCGTCCCAGGTCCGCACGATGGCGCGGATCGCTGCCTCGATCGTCGCCTGGTCGATCTTCGGCGTCCTGCCGCCGGAACGGCCGATGATGAAGTGGACACGCGCCAGCCCGCCTTCCGGAAAGGCGGGATAGTAGGCCGACAGCCGGCCTTGGAACACCGTTTTCAGATAGGTGCCGATCTTCTCGCGTACGACGCTGTCGTAGCGGTCGCGCGGCACGAAGACGAGGATCGAGACGAAGCGGTCGAACTGATCGGCGCGCACCAGCGCTCTGACGCGCGGCCGCTCGATCAGCCCCAAAATGGCTTCGGCGTGCTTGCGCAGGATCGGCACCGGAACCTGGAACAACTCGTCGCGCGGATAGCTCTCCAGCACGTTGATCAGTGCCTTGCCGGAGTGATCTTCAGGGTTGAAACCGGATTTGGCGATGATGGTTTCGGCTTTCGACCTGAGATAAGGGATCTTCATCACCGAGCGCGTGTAGGCAGTCGAGGTGAACAGGCCGACAATGCGCAGTTCGCCGGCAAGCACGCCCTTGGCGGTGTAGGTCTTGACGCCGATGTAATCGAGATAGATGCGGCGATGCACGGTCGATTTGGCGTTGGCCTTGGTGACGATCAGCGGTTCCGGCCCGTGCAGGAAGGCGCGGATTTCCGGCGTCGTCGACACCGCTTCGGTGCCGCGCCGCAGCACCAGCACGTCCGGATCGGAGAGGATGCCGAGGCCGGGCTTTTCGGTGCGCTCCAGCATGCCGCTCTTCTCGCCGCCGGTATATTTGAACTCGCGCATGCCGAGGAAGGTGAAGTTGTCGTCGCGTAGCCATTCGAGGAAGGCGATCGCCTCAGCGACGTGGGCCTTGTCGAGCGGCACCGGAGCGTAACGGAACTCGGAGATTGCCTGGTCGAGGCGGGCCAGCATCGGCTTCCAGTCGGTGACAGCGGCGCGCACCTGGCCTAATATTTTCTTCAACCGCTCGGCCAATGCGTCGGCCTGATCGGCCGAAAGACGGGCGATATGGACGTGGATGACGCTCAGCCGCTCATGACTGTGATCGCCCTTGGCAAAGCCGCCATCGCCGAGGATCTCGTCGACGCCGCTCTTGCCGTGCCTGACGACGATGACCGGGTGGGTGACCAGCAGCGGTTCGCCGGCGCTCTCGGTGATCTCGCCGAGGACGGAATCGAACAGGAATGGCATGTTGTCGTTGACGACGGTGATCACCGTCATCGGCCTGCCTTGGCGCACGACACCGGAATCAACCTCTATGGCGACGAGGCAATCGCCTTTCTTGTGCCTGGCGACGGCGCGTCCGGCGAGATCGGCGGCGCGTTCGAGGGCGGTCACCTCATAGGCGGCGACATCTTCGGCCGGCGCACGGGCCAGCAGGTAATCGGCAAGCCTGCCGGGTTTCTCGCTGCCTTTGGCCGTGCTCATCTTTTTCAACTGGCTTGCAGATTTCAGGCCGGCCATGTCGCTAATCCCTCCCGTCATATGTTTTGCGACTATGGTAGCAGATGGCCGATATTTGGCGACAAAGGTTTGACCGCTTGCGACGAAATGTCGGGATTCGCCGGTGGGTCACCGAAAATGAGGAGAAAATCCGCCATGAAAGACAAGATCACCGCACTTGACCTCGCGCCCGCGGAACTGAGCGAAGCGACGAAGGCCTATTTCGCCAAATGCGAGGAGAAGCTCGGCATCGTTCCCAATGTGCTTTTGGCCTACGCTTTCGACGAGACGAAGCTGCGTGCCTTCACCGATATGTACAACGATCTGATGCTGGGCCAATCCGGTCTGTCCAAGCTGGAGCGCGAGATGATCGCGGTCGCCGTCTCCTCCATCAATCATTGCTATTATTGCCTCGCCGCCCATGGCGCGGCGGTGCGCCAGCTTTCCGGCGACCCGGCCTTTGGCGAGATCATGGTGATGAACTTCCGCGCCGCCGATCTTTCCGCGAGACAGAAGGCGATGCTTGAATTCGCGGTGAAGCTGACCGAGCAGCCGGACAAGATCGTCAAGGCCGATCGTGCAGCGCTGCGTCAGGCCGGCTTTTCGGATCGCGATATCTGGGACATCGCCTCGACCGCCGCCTTCTTCAACATGTCGAACCGGGTGGCGGCGGCAATCGACATGCGGCCGAACGATGAATACCATGCGATGGCGCGATGATGATCTTTATATTAGCTGCCGCGCATTCTCGTTGCGTGTTCGCCGTTTTGGTCCGATGATCGCAATGCGGCGCGACCGCATGCCGGTTCGATGCCGCTGGATCAAGGAGGAGACCATGGCGAAATTTCTCTACGTCTATCATGGCTCGGGCAAGATGCCGACCGAGGAGGCCGAACGGAAAGCGGCGATGGAGGCCTGGAATGGCTGGTACGGCAAGCTTGGCTCGGCCGTAGTCGACGGCGGCAATCCGGTCGGCATGTCGAAGACGGTGCTGCCTGACGGCAAGGTCGAGAACAATGGCGGCAGCAATCCAACCGCCGGTTATACAATCATCGAGGCGAAAGACATTGACGATGCCGTCAGCAAGGCCAAGGATTGTCCTATCCTGAAGGACCCGGCTTTCAGCATCGAGATCGCGCCAATCATCGAAATGGGCTGACGCGTAGCTTGGTAGAGCATGATCTTTCCGAAAACCGGTTTCCACTTTTCGGGATCATGCTCAGGACCGCGCCGCGATCGCCGCCGCGGCGCCGGCCATGGTGGTGGCGCTGACGCGGTTGGCGATCTTCATCGCCCGCTTGCTCTTCAGCAGTTTCCGCGCCTGCGCTGCGGCAAGCACCCAGGCGAGATCGATGGCGACCAGAACCACGGCCATGGTCGCCGTCAGCTCGACCCAGCCGACGATCGTCACCGAGGCGAGATCGATGATGGTCGGCAGCAGCGCCAGATAGAACATCATGATCTTGGGATTGCCGAGCGTCACCGCCATGCCGGCAAAGAACAGTTTGACGGCCGACTCTTCGCGCGGCATCTCGCCCTCGCGCGCCTCGACCGGCGCCGTCCACATCTTCCAGGCGAGGTAGGCGAGATAGGCGACGCCGACCCATTTCAGCACGACAAAGGCGAGATGGAAGGTCTGCGCCACCACCGCCAGCCCAAACACCGCCAGCGACAGCCAGATACCCTCGCCGATCCACATGGCGAGCAGGAACGGAAACACATCGCGAAAACCCTTTGCGATGACCCGCGCCACCAGAGCTGCAATCGAGGGGCCGGGCGAGCCGGCGGCGACGAAAAGAGCGGCGGCGAAGATCAGAAGCGAGGTGAGATGCATGACCGGGATCTTTGTTTTCGGGCGTGGCTCTTACGCAAGACTAGCCCAACTGGCCGGGCAACGGTAGCGCTCACCGAGAAGAGCCTTGCCGGCCAAACTTCTCGCGGCTAGAAGTTCCGTCCCGACACATTTTCGAGCTTCACTTTGCCTACGTAACCGCCGGTCTCGTCAACTCCCCCGACACAATGCATGGCGCCGTTTTCGCGACGTCTGCTTCATTCATGTGTTCCTCAGGGTGGCGGTTCGAGACCGGTTTGGCACTGCTGAACCGTTGTTGCGTTTCACCACCCGCGACACCTGATTTCCGACCACCGCAGCCTCTCGCCACGCCGTGGCCCACATGGGCATCTCGACATCGCCGATCTGACGAACTTCCCGACGGGAAGGGCTTCTCGGCATGTCTTCGATACTGCTTATCCGCTGGGCGATCGCGCCCAAAACCGCACCTCGACCTCTGATCAATTGCAACCGCTGCAACGGCCTCAAGGCTTACCACAGCAGTGGGAAATTCCGCGTCAACGCCAACGCCAAACGCATCGATGCGTGGCTGATCTACCGATGCGTCGGTTGCGACAATTCCTGGAATTTCGGCATTCTGGAGCGGTGCAACCGCCGCGACATCGAGCCTGCGTTGCTGCAGGCGCTCGAAAGCAACGACCCGGCCCTGGCGCGTCGCCATGCCTTCGATGTTGCCGCACTGCGCAGCAGGATCGGGCGCGTCGAGGAGTTTCCTGAAGCCGCCATTCACAAGGAGGTGCTCGGCGACAGGCCGGAAAACACCACCGCTCTCGAACTCCAACTCGGGCTCGAAACGCCGACAGCGCTGCGGCTAGACCGGTTGCTCGCCAGCGAACTCGGCATCTCGCGATCGCGGCTTCAGGCCTGGGAAGAGAAGCGATTGCTGGTCGTTGGTCCGGACCGGGCCAAAGCTTTGCGCAAGCCGCCTCGAGCGGGGATGGTGATCCGCATCGAGCTCGTCGGTGAGCCCGACCGAGAAGCCATCATCTCGGCTGCAGGTGGATAAGGCGAGATAACTGCGACCAGGGGTCAGTCGCCCTCTTCGGGGACCGAGCCAATCAAGCCCTTGGCCGCTTCGACATCACTGTCAACGACTTGCACATGGATCAGGCCGAGCCTGCTGTCGCTCATATGAGTCGCGAGGGCATAGATCCCATACGCTGCGAGCATCGAAACGCAAACTTCGGCCTTGGGCCGATTGTCGTATATGGCAGCCGTGACGAGTTTGCCGCTCATTGCGCGGTATTGCCCTTAGGCCGCGCCGACCACTTTCGCCGACTTCTCAAAACGCTTGCGCTCGTTCGGGTCGAGATAGAGCTTGCGCAGGCGAATGGTCTTCGGCGTCACCTCGACCAGTTCGTCGTCCTGGATCCAGGCCAGCGCGCGTTCCAGCGTCATGCGAATCGGCGGCGTCAGCTTCACCGCCTCGTCCTTGCCGGCGGCGCGGATGTTGGTCAGCTTCTTGCCCTTCAGCACGTTCACTTCGAGGTCGTTGTCGCGCGAATGGATGCCGATGATCATGCCCTGATAGACCTTGACGCCGGGATCGATGACCATCGGACCGCGGTCTTCCAGGTTCCACATGGCATAAGCCACTGATTCACCCTGTTCATTGGAGATCAGCACGCCGTTGGTGCGGCCCGGCAGCTCACCCTTGTAAGGCTCGTAGGCATGGAACAGCCGGTTCATGACAGCGGTGCCGCGCGTGTCGGTCAACAGTTCCGACTGGTAGCCGATCAGGCCGCGCGTCGGCGCGTGGAAGACGATGCGCTGGCGGTTGCCGCCTGAGGGGCGCAACTCGACCATCTCGGCCTTGCGCTCCGACATCTTCTGCACGACGACGCCGGCATGCTCCTCGTCGACGTCGATAACGACTTCCTCGACCGGCTCCAGCAATTCGCCGTTGTCACCCTGCTGCATGACGACGCGCGGTCGCGACACGGCGATCTCAAAACCTTCGCGGCGCATCGTCTCGATCAGCACGGCAAGCTGCAATTCGCCGCGGCCGGAGACGAAGAACGAATCCTTGTCCGGCGACTCCTCGATCTTCAGAGCGACATTGCCTTCGGCCTCGCGCAGCAGGCGGTCGCGAATGACGCGGCTGGTCACCTTGTCGCCCTCGGTGCCGGCCAGCGGGCTATCGTTGACGAGGAACGACATCGTCACGGTCGGCGGATCGATCGGCTGCGCATGCAGCGGTTCGGTCACCGATGGGTCGCAGAACGTGTCGGCGACGGTGCCCTTCGACAGGCCGGCGATGGCGACGATGTCGCCCGCCTGCGCTTCGTCGATCGGCTGGCGCTCGAGCCCGCGGAAAGCCAGGATCTTCGAGATGCGGCCGGTTTCGACCTGGGTACCGTCATGATGCAGAACCTTGACCGCCTGGTTGGATTTCAGTGTGCCGGATTCGATGCGGCCGGTGATGATGCGGCCGAGGAACGGATTGGCCTCCAGAATGGTGCCGATCATCCGGAACGGGCCGGGATGGACGGTCGGCGCCGGCACATGCTTGATGACGAGGTCGAACAGCGGCGCCAGGCCCTGGTCCTTCGGACCTTCGGGGTTTTCCGAGACCCAGCCGTCGCGGCCCGAGCCGTAAAGGATCGGGAAGTCGAGCTGCTCGTCGGTCGCGTCGAGCGCTGCAAACAGGTCGAACACTTCGTTGACCACCTCAACGTGGCGGGCGTCCGGCCGGTCGATCTTGTTGATGACGACGATCGGCTTCAATCCGACCTTGAGCGCCTTGCCGACGACGAATTTGGTCTGTGGCATCGGCCCTTCGGCGGCGTCGACCAGCACGATGGCCGAATCCACCATCGACAGAATGCGCTCGACTTCGCCGCCGAAATCGGCGTGGCCGGGGGTGTCGACGATGTTGATGCGGGTGTCCTTCCAGTCGACCGAGGTCGCCTTGGCCAGGATGGTAATGCCGCGCTCCTTTTCCAAGTCGTTCGAATCCATGGCGCGTTCGGCGACGCGCTGGTTGTCGCGGAACGAGCCGGACTGTTTCAGGAGCTGGTCGACGAGGGTGGTTTTTCCATGGTCGACGTGCGCGATGATCGCGATGTTACGAATTTTCATGTTGTGGTCTCGGGAGTGTTGCAGGCAGCAGGCCAAAAGGCGCTGCCTCTTTCGGTTGGGCGGCTCATACAGGGTTTTTCGCAATTGCGAAAGAGGAGGCGTGCCACCAAATACATGGTCACCAAATCTTAAGCGTCTTGGTGTGAAATGGAATTATTAACCAAAGCGGAACCTTTCGCGGTCGGGACAGTTCAAATTTCATGAGCAACACGGGCACCAGATACCGGCCAATCCTCGCATGGGGTGCCCTCGCCGTTCTCCTCGCGGCAGGCGCGGCACAGTCGGCCGCGACGTCGAAGGAAACGCGGCCCGTCCCGCCGTCCGACACACGAACGGCGGACCAGTTATTTGCCGATGCTCCCGATGGCGTCGACCCGGTGGTGACCGGGCCGGTTAGCGCCGCCTTCAAGGAGAGGCAGGCGGCCGCCAACTGCGACAGCGCTGTGTGGCCCCAAATTCCGACCGTTTGCTATCCGGACTGACGACCGCCGACGGCGGCTGATCCCAGGGCGCAGCAGATCTCCGGAAGAATGCAACGGCGCTGAATGAAGCCGTTCTAATCACTCCGTCGTGCCCCTCCGTCCACCGGTTCCCGTCCATGCGACGCTTCGACGCCTTCACGCCGACTGTATCGGATCGAGCGTGACCTTGTAGAGCTCGTTGTCGTCGCGATCCATCAGCCGCACCGTCATCTGTTCAGTGGCGCCATCGATGTCGACAAGGCCGAAGAACTGCAGGCCAGCCGAGGGTGGCAGGTTCTGCCCCTGCTCGGCGGTTGGCGCCTTGATGAATTTCAGCGCCGGGCCGAAGGTCATGTCGAAATCATTGGGTCCATAGGTGCCGGCGTGAAGCGGACCCGAAACGAACTCCCAGAACGGATTGAAGTCCTGAAACTGAGCCTTATCAGGATTGTAGTAGTGCGCCGCCGTGTAGTGCACGTCAGCGGTAAGCCAGACGGTGTTGGTGATGCCAGCATTCTTAATATAGCGAAGGAGGTCGGCAATCTCCAACTCGCGGCCTTTGGCCGGACCATTGTCGCCATTGCTGATGGCTTCGGCGCCGGCTTTCTTGGTGGCGTCGTTCCAGACGACGAGACCGAGCGGCATGTCGGCGGCGATGATTTTCCAGGTCGCGTTGGAGTTTGCCAGTTCGCGCTTCAGCCATTTCATCTGCTGTTCGCCGAGGATGCGCGATTGCGGCGTCACCGTATCCTGCATGCCAGGACCATTGGAGCCGCGATAGGAACGCATGTCGAGGAAGAACACGTCGAGCAGCGGCCCGTAGGCGATCTTGCGATAGACGCGGCCCGGTTCCGACGGCTCGTAGCGGATCGTCGTCATCTCGTGGAAGGCGCGTGCCGCGCGTGCCGCCAGCACATGGATGTTTTTTTCCGAGTAGCGGTCGTCGGCGCTCAGGTCCTTCGAATCCGACCAGTTGTTCACCACCTCGTGGTCGTCCCACTGGTAAAAGGTCGGGCAGATGGCGTTGAGCCCCAACACGTTCCTGTCCATCATGTTGTATTTCCACTGACCCCGGTACTCCTCCAGCGTCTCGGCAACCTTGCGCTTTTCGTCGATTAGGACGCTGTTCTTCCACTTGCTGCCACCGGAAAGGTCGACCTCGTCCTTCATCGGGCCGTCGGCATAGATGGTGTCGCCGGAATGCAGGAAGAAGTCGGGCGTATGCTTGCCGATCGTGGCATAGGTCTTCATGCCGGTGTCGTCGATGCCCCAGCCCTGGCCGGCGGTATCGCCCGACCAGGCGAAGCGAATGTCGCGCTTCGAGGCCGGCGCCGTGCGGAAGCGGCCGACGATCGGCTCGGAGACGGCGTTGATGTCGGCGAGATCGGCCGCGATCATGCGGTAGAAGATGTCCTGGTCGGAGGCGAGATCGATGAGCAGCCGCTTTACCGTGTAATCGCTGGCCGGCGACGTATCGAGCGGCGCAAGACGGACGGCGTTGGCGAAATTTTCCGTTGACGACACTTCGAACATCACGCGCGAAGGGCGGTCGGTGCGAGTCCACACTACGCCGCTGGTTGCGTCGACATCGCCCGACTGGATGCCATGGGTGAAGACGGGCCGCTGATTGGCGCGCGAATAATAGGGAAGCGCGAGGCCCGATACGCCGACGAGGCCGGCGGCGCTCACGGACGTGACGAAGGCGCGCCGGGTCATCGAAATCTTGTTCATGGCTGTCTCCTGGATGGCGTTGAACGTCGCCGCCAAGGTCCAGCCTCAATGTTTCAGGCACATCTCGAAACCATGAAGGTTTCGTTACAACCAACAGACTGGCGAATCTCCCCCCTCGAGGGGGAGATGTCGCCGAAGGCGACAGAGGGGGTCGTCTCGCGTGGAGCACCGACCTCCTGTATCTGCGATAAGGCGCCGAGCCTGGTCGGACCGACCCCCTCTGGCCGCTTCGCGGCCATCTCCGATTAGCGCTCAGCCGTCACAACTCAAGCCGCCTGCGGTTCCGGCTCGAAGGGACGGCTGGTGTTGATCAACAGCGAGATGCAGGCTGCGGCTATCGCCGTCATGCCGGCGATGAGGAAGGCAAGCTCGTAATTGCCCTGCAATTCACGCATGGTGCCGCCGAAGAAGGCGGCAGCCGCAGCGCCCACCTGATGGCCCGCGACGATCCAGCCGAAGACGATCGGCCCGCTGCGGTCGCCGAACGCCTCGTTCGACAGCCTGAGCGTCGGTGGCACGGTGGCGATCCAGTCCAATCCGTAGAGCACGGCGAAGATGATCAGACTGGTCGACGAGAAGCCGGAATAAGGCAGATAGATCAGCGACAGGCCGCGGATGCCATAATAGACGCCGAGCAGCTTGCGCGGGTCGAAGCGGTCGGTGAGCCAACCCGAGAGCGTCGTGCCGATCAGATCGAAGATGCCCATCAGCGACAGCAGGCCGGCGGCTTGCACCTGACCGATACCCATGTCGCCGCAAAACGCGATCAGGTGCGTGCCGACCAGTCCGTTGGTGGTGAAGCCGCAGATGAAGAAGGTGGCGAACAGATACCAGAACACGCGGGTGCCGGCGGCACGGCGCAGCGTGCTGAGTGTGTGCGTGAGGAAATTGCCCTGCGAGGCCGGCGGAACCGGCGGCACGTCATCGGCCTCAGCGCCGTAACGCACCATGCCGATCGAGGCCGGACGCTCCGGCACCAGCAGCCAGACCAGCGGCACGAGGCAGGCGGTGGCGACCGCAATGGCGATAGCGACAGGCTTCCAGCCGCCCAACTGGGCGAGCGCCGCGAGCAGCGGCAGGAACACCAGCAGGCCGGTGGCGGCGGAGGCCGACATCAGTCCCATCACCAGGCCGCGATTGGTCTTGAACCAGCGATTGACGATGGTGGCGCCGAGCACCGTGGCGACCGCGCCAGAACCGACGCCGGAGAATACGCCCCAGGTGAGAAGCAGGTGCCACGGCTCGGTCATCAACAGGCTGATCGCCGTCGAACCCGACATCAACACCAGCGACGCCAGCAGCGTACGGCGCAGCCCGATCCGTTCCATCAGTGCCGCGGCAAACGGCCCGGTCAGGCCGTAGAGGAAGATGCCGAAGGCCGCGGCGAGCGAAACGACATCGCGCCGCCAGCCGAAACTCTCCTCCAGCGGCAGCATCATGACGGCCGGCGCCGACCGCAGGCCTGCCGCGATCAGCAGACAGAGGAAAATGACGGCGACCACGACGAAAGCGTAGCGCTGGCCAAACGGACGGGATTGAGCTATCATGTTACTGACCGGTACGTTGCAATTGCACGGAGGTATACGTACCGATCGGTAACATTGTCAAGCAGGCCACGGCACATCCTAGATGAAAAGCATTGAACCAAGGATCAAAGCGGATGAATTGGCACAGCCCCGCGCCGGCGAAAGAATCCTTCGCGTAGCCCGCGACCTGTTCTATCGGCAAGGCATCAGGGCGATCGGCGTCGACGAGATCGTGCGGCGTGCCGGCGTCACCAAGCCCAGCCTCTATCGCAGCTTTCCCTCCAAGGACGAATTGGCCGCGTCCTATCTCCGGCAATACGACCTGGAGTTCTGGGCCCGCTTCGACGAGGCGGTGGCTGCCCATCCCGGCGATCCGCGCGCGCAGATCGCTGCCTTCCTGACACGCATCGGCAAGCGCACGCAAAAGCCAGACTATCGCGGCTGCGGCATGACCAATGCGGCCGTCGAATATCCCGAGCACGGCCACCCGGCCCGCGTGGTGAGTGAGGCCAACAAGCAGGAATTGCGACGACGCCTGCGCGCCATGGCGGCGGCAATGGGTGCCGGCGACGCCGATACGCTGGGCGACGGGTTGCTGCTTCTGATCGAAGGCGCCTATATCAGCGGCCAGCTGTTCGGTGCCGGCGGACCGGCGAAGTCGGTAGCCCGGAACGCGGACCTGCTGATCGAAGCGAGCTTGAAGAAATAGCGTTTAACGATACCGTGCGGCAGCCCGAAACGGAGTTGTCCGCGATGCGTAGCCTTTTGATGATCCCGCTTGCCCTTGCCGGCCTCTGCCAGGCTGCCCAGTCCGGCGACATTTCCAGCGCCTACACCGATCTCGACTGGAAGAAGGACTGCGTGACCTACGCGCAAGCGACAGAAGGCGAAGGCGACTGGGCCAGTCTTGCCTGTTCGGGCTATCGCGGCTACCCGGTGCTGATCGCCTACGACGATGCCCGGGAATCGCTGTTCTACGGTTTTCCCTCCAGCGACATGACCGCGGTCTGGGAAAGTTTCATCGCCTTCAATTCGGCTGCACCCAAACTCGAGTGGCGCATCGAGACGAACGGCGATCTTGCCATTCCTTTCGCGGTCATCCACCGTCGCTCGATCAGCAATCCCGAGGGGGAGAACAAACCAACCGACGTGCTGATCGTCGCCAAGGTCGCCCAGCCGGAGAACTATGAGGGCTGCACCGTCGGCCTGGTGCTGGCCACCGGCAATCGGGCCGCCAATGATGAGGCGCGAAAACTCGCCGACGAGAAGGCACGCACCTTTGCCTGCGGCAAGGACAAGCGCGTGGTTATCGGCAACGCACCCGATTTCGGCCGCGTCGATAACTGACTTCGTCATCATCCCTGGGCGGAGCGACGCGAAGCGGAGCGCAGAGCCTGGGATCCATTCCGTGACATCAACCGAAGTGCGCAGCGGACCAGAATTCTGCACTGTTGCGGCGCTTTGACGTCACGCCATGGATCCAGGGGTCTGCACTACGTCGCTACGCTCCTCGCTCCGCCCGAGGATGACGAAGCTGAGGGGCTTCAGCCAACCTCAACCGGCGACAGCCCATTCGGTCAACTTCAGGCTTCGGCTACTTGCTTGCCTTAGCCCGCTCGATCGCCTCGATGATCATCTTCTTGGCATAGGCGGCGTCGTGCCAGCCCTCGATCTTGACCCATTTGCCGGGTTCGAGATCCTTGTAGTGCTCGAAGAAGTGCTGCACCTGCTGGCGGGTGATGTCGGGCAGGTGCGTGTATTCGGTGACGTTCTCGTAACGCAGCGTCAGCTTGGGCGAAGGCACCGCGATGATCTTTTCGTCCAAACCGGAATTGTCCTCCATCACCAGCACGCCGATCGGCCGCACATTGATGACGCAGCCCGGCACCAGCGCGCGCGTGTTGCAGACCAGCACGTCGATCGGGTCGCCGTCACCTGACAGCGTGTGCGGCACGAAGCCGTAATTGCCGGGATAGCGCATCGAGGTGTGCAGGAAGCGGTCGACGAACAGCGTGCCGGCCTCCTTGTCCATCTCGTACTTGATCGGCTCGCCACCGATCGGCACCTCGATGATGACGTTGATGTCCTCCGGCGGGTTCTTTCCGATGGCAATGGCTTCGATACGCATGGCTTTTGTCCCTCTTTCGATAGGAGACCGATAGCGGGCAGCGGCGCATGGTGCAATGCGGCGAATGGTACTGAAAGCAGCTGAGGGGGTGTTAGCGAGAGGCGTGTCGAGCCGTCATTCCCAGACGAAGGCGACCTTCTTCAGCGCCTTCTGCTCGAAGACCTCGACGCCCTCGGCGACGTCGCGGCCGCCGGCGCCGGCATAGAAGGCGAGCGCGTTCTGATTGTCTTCCAGCGCCCACACCACCATGCCTTTCAGGCCATGGTCCGCCAGTCGCGCCCGTGCGGCCGAGAATAGCCGGCTGCCGAGCCCGATGCCCTGGTATTCCGGGCGCACGTAAAGTTCGTAAATCTCGCCCTGCTGCTTGAGCTCGCGGGCGCGGTTCTTGCCGATCGTGGCGTAGCCGGCGACCTTGCCGCCGATCTCGACGACCAGAACGGTGGCGGCACGGCGGATGGCGTTCGCCCACCAGTCGGCGCCGCGGCGGTTGATCATCGATGTCAGGGTGCGATGCGGGATGATGCCGGAGTAGGCGCCGCGCCAGGCCAGCAGATGCACGTCGGCGATGGCGCTTGCGTCGCGCGGCTCGGCTTTCCTGATGTCGATACTCAGCGTCTTCATGATTGGTTAACCATAAACCCGCATCGCCCGATTGCAAGAGTCCGGTCACCGGCTCCCAAGCTTTCGCACAGACGATAGACGTGCCTGCGACACGAAAGAGCCTGTCTGAAAACGCGCTCTGCCGAGGCAAATGGCGCGGTTTTCGAGAACCGAAGCGCAGCGGACATTAGAGCGCCGCGCGTCCAATTGGACGCGCATAGGACGCTCTAACGCTTTCAATTGCGCATGATCCTTTTCCAGAAACCGATCTCGGTTTCCGGGGTCATGCGCTGAGTCCGTGAGCATCTGAAGCGCAGAAATCGCGTCAGGCGTCCGGCAGAGTAGCGTCAGATCTCGACCAGATGGTCGTCCAGCTCGTTGCCGTCGCCGGTAGAAACCGGGAAATGCTCGGCCAGCACCGCGCCCGTCGCTTCGATTGCCCTGATGAAGCCGTCGGCGAGACGATCGTCGCCAGCATGCGCGGTAAGGTCGCGGACGACGCTGTCCCAGACATCCTGGCCGACACGGCTGTCGATGCCGCTGTCGGCGATCACTTCGGCGTAGTGCTCGGCAATCGAAACGAACACCAGCACGCCGGTGCGCGCCGTGGTGCGGTGGACGTTGCGGGCGAGGAACTGCTTTATCGCATTGGCATGCGCGGCTTGATAGCGCAGCCGCCTCGGCACCAGGTAGATGCGCAAGCCGGGCACCGCCCACAACAGGACAAGCACCGAGACCATCGCCAGAAGCTGCGCGATGACGAAATGCGGCACGCGGATCGACAGCCACCATGCCTCCAGCCCGTAGCTGACGGCGAGGCTGACGACGAGCATGGCCAGCGTCGCCATGAAGGCCGCCGGAAAGAAATAGCCGTCGCTGGCATAGGCCACGACGCAGTAGATTTCGCCGTCGGTCTTTGATTCGGCGGCGCGGATCGCTTTGGCGATGCGGTCATGATCCCCGGGGCTGATCGGTCGTGTTGCCATGTTGTGTCTCACCAGCTTCCTGAAGAACCGCCACCACCGGACGAGCCGCCGCCGCCCGAAAACCCGCCGCCGCCACCGCCCGACGACCAGCCGCCACCCGAACGGCCCGACGACCAGCCGCTGCCGGTGCCGGTTGTCCAGACGCCGCCCGAGGACGCGGAACCCGACCTTTGGCCATAGCAGCCCGATCTTTGGCCATAACGAAATGTCATGCCCAGCCATTTATACACGCCCGGCGACAGCTTTGTGCCGAAGATCGGCGGCAGGAATGCCATCGCCAGGCCGCCTAAGAACAGCATCGCCCACACGATGATGAACAGCGCGACAATGGGATCGACAGAATTGCTGTCGGCCGGATTGCGGGTGCCGCGCGCTTCCAGCTCTTCCGGATTGCCTTGCAGCACCATGACCATGTCGTCGACAGCCTTGGCTATGCCGCCGGAGAAGTCGCCGGCGCGGAATGCGGGCACCATGTCGTTTTCGATGATCAACCTGGTGTGCAGGTCGGTCAGCGTGCCTTCCAGCCCGTAGCCGACCTCGATGCGCATCTTGCGGTCGTTGTTGGCGACCAGCAAAAGCACGCCATTGTCCTCGCCGGCCTGGCCGAGCTTCCAGGCGCGAAACAGACGATTGGCGTAGGGCTCGATCTCCTCGCCGTCGAGGCTAGGAACCGTCGCGACGACGATCTGGTCAGAGCTCTTGGCTTCGAAATCCGCAAGCTTCCGGGTCAGCGCCGCCTCGGTCGCGGCATCGATGATACCGGCATTATCGACAACCCGCCCGGTCAGAACAGGCAATTCGGCGGCGAGAGCGGTGAAGCCGACCAGCAGCACCGCCATGGCCGCCAAAGCAGCGCCGACCGTCGCGGCAAAATGGCCGGAACCTGGGGGACAGATGGCGCGTCTTGTCATGTCGTCACCAGCTTCCCGATGAGCCGCCGCCGCCGGACGAGCCACCGCCGCCGGAAAAGCCGCCGCCGCCTGAACCCGACGACCATCCCCCGCCAGAACTTCCCGACCAGCCGCCGGAAGACCGCCGGTTCGGCTCGAAGGTCATGCCCAGCCAGCGATAGCGGCCAGGACCGAGTTTCCGGCCGAAGATCGGTGGCAGGATGGAGGCGGCGATGCTGCCGAAGAAGATGATCGCCCAGATGCTTATGAAGATCGCAAAGAACAGATCGTCGGTGTTGAATGGCGGCTGCTGGTTGCGTTCGCCGCGCGCTTCCAGCTCTTCCGGATTGCCTTGCAGCACCATGACCATATCGTCGACAGCCTTGGCTATGCCGCCGGAGAAGTCGCCGGCGCGAAAGGCCGGCACCATGTCGTTTTCGATGATCAACCTGGTGTGCAGGTCGGTCAGCGTGCCTTCCAGCCCATAGCCGACCTCGATGCGCATCTTGCGATCGTTGTTGGCGACCAGCAAAAGCACGCCATTGTCCTCGCCGGCCTGGCCGAGCTTCCAGGCGCGAAACAGACGATTGGCGTAGGGCTCGATCTCCTCGCCGTCGAGGCTAGGAACCGTCGCGACGACGATCTGGTCAGAGCTCTTGGCTTCGAAATCCGCAAGCTTCCGGGTCAGCGCCGCCTCGGTCGCGGCATCGATGATACCGGCATTATCGACAACCCGCCCGGTCAGAACAGGCAATTCGGCGGCGAGAGCGGNACGGCATCGATGATACCGGCATTATCGACAACCCGTCCGGTCAGAACAGGCAATTCGGCGGCGAGAGCGGTAAGGGGGAGGAAGAGCGTCAGGCAAAAAAGGCCGAGAAGGAAGCGCAGCAATGAAGGGTTTGCATTCCTTCGCGCCCCCCGCTGTCCTGCGGTCCGTCTCGTCGCAAGGATTAGCACTACGAGGACTTAGGCTTCGCTGATCACCCACCCTGCGTCGTGTTCGTGCCGAAATCGACCTTCGGCGTCTGCATCTTGTCTTCCTCGATGGTGAAGTTCGCGAACGGCTGATTGCCGCGGAACCACAGGGTGGCCCAAATCACCGAAGGGAACGTCCGCAGCGTCAGATTGTACTCCCGCACCGCCTCGATATAGTCGCGGCGGGCGACCGCGATGCGGTTCTCGGTGCCTTCGAGCTGCGCCTGTAGCGCCAGAAAATTCTGGTTGGCCTTGAGGTCGGGATAATTCTCCACCACTGCCAGCAACCGCGACAGCGCGCTGGTCAGCCCGGCTTGACTGTCCTGGAATCTCTTGACGGCTTCCGGATCGCTCAGCGTTTCGGGCGTCACCGTCACTTGCGTCGCCTTGGCGCGCGCCTCGACCACGGCATCGAGCGTATCCTTCTCGTGCGCGGCATAGCCCTTGACCGTCTCGACCAGGTTGGGGATGAGATCGGCGCGGCGTTGGTACTGGTTCAGCACCTGGCTCCATGCGGCCTTGGCGCTTTCCTCCGCTGTCGGGATGGTGTTGTAGCCACAGCCGGCAAGCAGCGGCAGCACGATCGTCATCATCAGCAAGGCAGGCAGGTTGCGGAAGAAGAAAGGGGAGGAAAGACGCTGAGCAAGCATGGAAAGATCCCTCAATATGACTGGCAGCCGAAGCAGTACCACAATCCGCGTGCAAGAACATGACCTCCGCCTGGGAGCCTTGCTGGTTCTTTATCATTCACTGCCAGGCCCTGTAATTGGCCGGGCGAACAGGTTAAAGTCGCCGCGAAATCAGGGCATCGCCATGGCGGAACGCCAGGACAGTGACGACGAATCGCGCCGCATCATCGAGCGCGTGGCACGTGAAACCGACCCGGGCGGCACCTCGTTCATGGCGCGGACCGCGAACGGCGCGCGCGATCACGTCACTGCTGCAGACGCCGACCAGTCGGACCCGATCGAATATTGGGGCACGCGCATTGGCCGGGTGCTAGGGCTCGTTGTCGCCATTGGACTGTTGATCTGGCTCGTGCTTTTCATCAGCCAAAGTTAGGAACCTCGTGAGCCCCGAAGAACACGACGCGCCGCGCGCGGTCATCGTCATTTCCAGCCATGTTGCGCGCGGTTCGGTCGGCAACCGCGCCGCGGTCTTTGCGCTGGAGACGCTGGGCTTTCCGGTGTGGGCGGTGCCGACCGTCATCCTGCCCTGGCATCCGGGCCATGGGCGGGCGACGCGCATCGTGCCGCCGCTCGATCAATTCAAGGCGCTGATGGCCGATCTCGAGCGCGCGCCATGGCTGGGCGAGGTCGGCGCGGTGCTGTCCGGCTACCTCGGCGAAGGCGGCCAGGCCGACGCTGTCGCCTCGCTGGTCGGCGCGGTCAAGGCGAAGACGCCGGACGCCGTCTATATCTGCGACCCGGTGATGGGCGATTCGGGCGGGCTCTATGTGCCGGAGACCACCGCCATTGCCATGCGCGACCGGCTGATGCCGATCGCCGACATCGCCACGCCAAACCGCTACGAGCTGGAATGGATGGCGGGAGCGCCGCTGCCCGATCTCAAGGCGGTGATGGCGGCCGCCCTTGATGCCGGGCCGTCCACCATGCTGGTCACTTCGGCGCCGGCGATGATGGCCGGCGGCACCGGCAATCTCCTGCTCAACGGCAACCAGGCGCTGCTCGCCGAACATCGCCTCATCGAAAAGCCGCCCAATGGGCTCGGCGACCTGACGGCGGCCGTCTATCTGGCGCGCATCCTGTCCGGCCAGCCGGCGGTCAAGGCACTGCAGTCGACCACGGCGGCGGTCTACGAAATCCTGGCGCGCACCGCCAAGCGCGGCGGCGACGAATTGCAGCTCGAAACCGACGCGCAGAGCCTGTCGCACCCGATGGCGATGGTGCAACTTCGCCATCTCCTGCATCCGGGGCGGGACAAAAGAGCGTGACTGTTGTCGGAGTCGACGGCTGCAAGGCCGGCTGGATCGCCGTTCGCCGCGATCCGGGCGCAGTGCCCTCGGCGGCCGTTTTTCCAAACTTCGCAGCACTGCTCGACGCATTGCCGGCCGATGCGACAGTCGCCGTCGACATGCCGATCGGCCTGCCCGATCTTTCGCTAAGGGGCGGACGCGGGCCCGAAGCGCTGGTGCGGCCGCTGCTTGGTAACAGGCAATCCAGCGTCTTCGCCATCCCCTCGCGTGCGGCGCTTTACGCGCATACAGACGGCTTCACCACGATCGAGGCCTGGTATGCCGCGCATCGCCAGGCAAGCGAAGTGGCGAAGGCAACCTCCGATCCGCCGCGCGGCGTCTCGATCCAGGCCTTCGGCATTTTTGCCAAGATCCGCGAGATCGATGCCGTGCTGATCGCGCGTCCCGAACTGCGCAGCCGCGTGTTCGAATCGCATCCGGAGGTCGCCTTCTGCCGACTGAATTGCGATCAGGCAATGTGCTTGCCGAAGAAGATCAAGGGCGTCATCAACCCGGCCGGCATGGCGGAACGCAAGGCGCTGCTTTGCCAGCACGGTTATATCAGGGACTTTTTAGACCGGACGCCGCCGCGAGGCGCTGCTGCCGACGACTTTCTAGACGCAGCGGTGATGATGCTGATTGCCGGCCGTATCGCCAGCGGCGAGGCAAAGCCGTTTCCGGATCCGCCGCTCGCCGACCGTATTGGCATCCCTGTGGCGATCTGGGCATGACAACCTGGCTTGCAAGGACATGACCTCACCAGGCCGAGGCTTGTTTACTGCATGCCTGTTGCAGCCAGTCCTCTGCGATTCGGCATTGCCCGTGACCGGCTTTTGCCGGTAGAGCCTTCCTGACTTGAAAGAGCTGCCGCCTAACCCGGAAAGGCTCCAGACGCCGCCTATGCCTCATCTCCCTGACCATCTGCTCACCGGCTACCGCAATTTCATGAGCGGCCGCTATCTCGCCGAAAGCGGACGCTATCGCTCGCTCGCTCGCGAGGGCCAGTCCCCCGAAACGATGATCGTTGCTTGCTGCGACTCCCGCGCGGCTCCCGAGGCGATCTTCGATGCTGGCCCCGGCGAACTCTTCGTGCTGCGCAACGTGGGCAATCTGGTGCCGCCTTATGCGCCCGACGACCAGTTCCACTCGACCTCGGCGGCGCTCGAGTTCGCCGTGCAGAGCCTCAAGGTGAAGAATATCGTGGTCATGGGCCATGGCCGCTGCGGCGGCATCCGCGCCGCACTCGACCCCACGGCCGCGCCCTTGTCGCCCGGCGACTTCATCGGCAAGTGGATGAGCCTGATTGCGCCGGCGGCCGAGACCGTGTCCTCCAGCACGTTCATGACGGCGACGGAGCGCCAGACCGCGCTGGAGCGCATTTCGATCCGCTATTCGATCGCCAATCTCAGGACCTTTCCTTGCGTCTCGATCCTGGAAGGCAAGGGACGGCTGTCGCTGCATGGTGCCTGGTTCGACATATCGACCGGCGAGCTCTGGGTGATGAACAAGGATACCGGCGACTTCGAGCGGCCGGAGATGACATAGGAGGGTTGCATGGCATGCCGTTCGATCGCCGTGGCCGCAGCGGCGCTGCTGTTTTCAGTCATATCCGCTCGCGCCGACGACGGCGCGCTCATCGGCCGCTGGTATGCGGCGCTGCTGGTCGCCGATCGCACGGAATTGGCGGACCTGCTTGCCGACGACGTCCGGATAAAACTCGACGATCTCGGCGTCGTCCAGACCAAGCAGGAATTCATCGCCTCGATCGACGACTGGCAAGGCGCTGTCGCCGGGGCTGAAATCCGGCATCGGATCGAGAAGACCGAGGTTGGCGTCACCACGGTGATCGCCTGCTATGATTTCCCCAACAACGACGCGCTGATGCAGGAAACCTTCGCGATCGCCGACAACCGCATCACCGCCAGTTCGCAGGCGGCGATCGCGGAAAACTGCGACGCCTATTGAGCGGTTACTGATATTGCGTACGGCAAGCCAGCGCCTTACATCGGTGATGATCTCGCCCTGCCTCTACAGCCACTCAGCGAAAGCCCCTCACTCAGCGAAAGATTGCCCATGCCGTCCGCCGTCGACCTCGCCGCCCATCCGCTGACCATCTGGCAAGGGCCGCTCGGCCTGCCCGATTTCACCCGCATCGGCGACGGCGATTTTTCCGGGGTTTTCGATGCGGCATTGAAGGCGCATGAGGCCGAGATCGAGGCAATATCAGGCAATGCCGAGGCGCCGACCGTCGAGAATACGCTTGCAGCACTGGAGCTTGGCGGCGAGGCGCTCGACCATGTCTCGTCGATCTTCTGGTGCCGGGCCGGCGCCCACACCAACGAGGCGATCCAGGCGCTGGAGCGCGACATCTCCCCAAAGATGTCGCGGCATTTCTCGGCGATCTCGATGAACGAAAGGCTGTTTGCCCGCATCAACGATCTCTATCAGCGCCGGGAAACCCTAAAGCTCGATGCCGAGACGCTGCGGGTGCTGGAAAAGACCTGGAAAGGTTTTGTCCGCTCCGGCGCCAAGCTCGACGCGGACGGCAAGAAGCGGCTTGCGGCGATCAATGAGGAACTGTCGTCGCTCGGCACGAGGTTCGGGCAAAACCTGCTTGCCGACGAACGCGACTGGGCGCTTTTCCTCGACGAGGCCGACCTTGTCGGCCTGCCGGAATTCCTGAAAAGCGCGATGGCGGAGGCTGCCGAAATGCGCGGCCAGAAAGGCCGCTATGCGGTCACCCTGTCGCGCTCGATCTACGAGCCGTTCTCGACCTTCTCCGAGCGCCGTGACCTGCGCGAGATCGCCTTCCGCGCCTTCACCATGCGTGGCCAGAATGGCGGCGCCACCGACAACACCGCCGTGGTGCGCGACATGCTGCGCCTGCGCGCCGAAAAGGCGAAGCTGCTCGGCTACGCTTCCTTCGCGGCGCTGAAGCTCGACGATACCATGGCAAAGACGCCGGAGGCGGTGCATATGCTGCTCGACCCGGTCTGGGAAAAAGCCTTGGAAAAGGCCGCAAGCGACCAGGCGGAGTTGCAGCGGTTGGCGGTCGAGGCCGGCAGCAACGAAAAATTCGCCGCCTGGGACTGGCGCTTCTATCAGGAGAAGCTTCGCGCCGAGAAATTCGCCTTCGACGAGGCCGAACTGAAGCCTTATCTGCAACTCGACCGCATCATCGATGCCTGTTTCGACGTGGCGACACGATTGTTCGGCATCACCTTCGAGGAGAAGAAAGGCATCGCCACCTGGCATCCGGACGCACGCGTTTTCGTCGTCAGGAATGCCGACGGCAGCGAGCGCGGACTCTTTCTTGCCGACTATTTCGCGCGGCCCTCCAAACGCTCCGGCGCCTGGATGAGCGCGCTGAAATCCGGCTATAAGCTCGGCCATGGCTCCAAGCCGGTCATCTACAACATCATGAATTTCGCCAAGCCGCCAGAGGGCAAGGCAGCACTTTTGTCGGTCGACGAAGCCAAGACCCTGTTCCACGAATTCGGTCATGCCCTGCACGGCATGCTGACCGACGTCACCTGGCCGTCGGTTTCGGGCACCTCGGTCAGCCGCGATTTCGTCGAATTGCCCTCGCAACTCTACGAGCACTGGCTGACCGTGCCGGCGGTGCTGGAAAAGCATGCGCTGCATGTGAAGACTGGCAAGCCGATGCCGAAGGCGCTGGTCGACAAGATGCTGGCGGCGCGCACCTTCGGCGTCGGCTTCGCCACGGTCGAGTTCACCGCCTCGGCGCTGGTCGACATGGCCTACCATGCGCGGCCGGATGCACCGGAGGAGCCGCTTCGTTTCGAAGCCGAAACGCTCGAGAGGCTCAACATGCCCGGCACCATCGCCATGCGCCATCGCACCCCGCATTTCGGCCACATTTTTGCCGGCGACGGCTATTCGGCCGGCTATTATTCCTACATGTGGTCGGAGGTGCTCGACGCCGATGCTTTCGCCGCTTTCGAGGAGACCGGCGACCCGTTCAATCCGGCGCTGGCCGAGCGGCTGAGGAAGAACATCTATGCCGCCGGCGGTTCGAAGGACCCGGAAGAGCTCTACACCGCCTTCCGCGGCAAGATGCCGTCGCCCGAAGCGATGATGGTCAAGCGCGGCTTGGTCTGAGTATCCCAGCGGCGCAAGCCTTTCTAGACGGAGAGACAGCACACCCCCTACCGGGCATCCCCCCGCAAGTGGGGAGAACGGTAGCTTGGGCTCCAGCGCTTTTCTTCAACGTTGAAAATTGGCGAAAGCCATCGTGACATCCGATCTCGCCCTTGCGGGGGAGATGTCCGGCAGGACGGAGGGGGGTGGAATGAGGCGTGCAGGAAGCGAACCCCTTCAAACGACGCTGAGCGCCTCGATGCCTTTCGCCAGCGCCGCCGGATCGCCCGAAATGCGCAGCGTCTTCAGCCGGGCCGTGCCGCCGGCGACGACCGAGATGGCCGATCGCGGCATTCGCAGCGCCTTGGCGACCAGCCGTTCAAGCGCTTGATTGGCGGCGCCGTTTTCCGGCACGGCGCGGACGCGAGCCTGCAGATGGCTTCGCCCGTCCGCCGAGATCTCGATGCCTTCGAGCCGGTCCATCGCCGCTTTCGGCGTCAGCCGGACGAACAGGTCGACGCCGTCGCTACGCGGGCGAAACGGCCCGGTCAAGGAACGACCGTCAGACGACCAGCGGCGCCACCGTGGTGAGCAGGAACTGCCGCAGGAAGAACAGGATCAGAAGCAGGATAATCGGCGAGATGTCGATGCCGCCGAGATCGGGCAGGAAGCGGCGGATTGGCCGCAGAGCAGGCTCGGTCAGCCGGAAAAGCATGTTGCTGACGCTGTCGACGAACTGGTTGCGCGAGTTGACGACGTTGAAGGCGTAGAGCCAGGAGAAAATCGCCGAAGCGATGATGATCCACCAATAGATGTCAAGCGCCAGGACAATGGTCTGAATAAGGGCTATCATGCCGGTCTCCAATTGTTGCCGACATGTAGCCATTGCGGGCGAAAGCGGCAAGAGCCAGCTTCCGCGGCACGCCCGGCCGGTGCCTGGCCGCGCGGCTTTTGGGCAATACGCCGTCTTGACAGGAAACCGCAGCGCCCGATAAATGCGCCATCCGCTGGACGGGGCTGTAGCTCAGCTGGGAGAGCGCGTCGTTCGCAATGACGAGGTCAGGAGTTCGATCCTCCTCAGCTCCACCAGTCGGATATGCAACCGTGAAAAGCAATTGCTTTTCGCTGCAGATTGTGGCGTCCCCTCTTTCACGCCCATTTCAGCTGTTCGTGCCCGCCAAAATTGGTCTTTACCGGGTCGCAAAAGGATGCCTCCCCGAAAGGCAGTGGCCGAAAATTCTCTCCAGCCGCTGTTCAGCGCGAAAGGCATCGTCATGGCCAGGCTGGCCAGTTGCAAGCCGGCCCTGCGCCAGGCACCTGCGAACCGGCGCATCGCTTCATCACAATGAATGGCGACATTCGCGGGCGTGTACGGGATAATCCTTCCTTGGGCCTGTGTGCTGGAAGGCGCGAAAGGCAGCTACGGCGCAGCGAACCTTACCGCGAAGGTGGCTGCCAGCCGGACTTTGGCAAGTGCCCGGTCCCGCTAGGTAACGGCGATCTTGAGGAGCCACTCATCATGAAGATCCCGTCCAGATTTGGTGCAGTCGCGGTTGCCGTCATCGTCGCCGCGGGGGTCAGCATTGCCAGCGCCGCGCAACTTAAGCGTGTGCAAACGCCGCCCGGCGAGCATGAAATGGTTTTACGCCGCGAATTGGCCGCAGCACGAGCCGAGCTGGAAATCATGCAGCGCAGGGCACGTGACGCAAGCGCCCAGGCGCACGCCTTGGCAAACACGGTGGCTAAGCAGGCACAAACCCTGGAAGAGCAGCAGCAAGTGGACGAAGCGCTGGAGACAGCGCAGCGCGTTATCGAAGACTTTAGGGCCGAAGCCCTTCTCTTGGACCGCGAGAGGGCCTCCGGAGCGCAGCCCTCCATGGAAGCCTCTCAGGGTGCTGCGAAGCGAGCGCTTGATGAGGCGAGGCGCAAGGTTGAATTCCTGGAACAGGAACTCACCACGGCTCGCCAAACGATCGACGCGCTTAAGACAGGCGCAAATCTGGCAGGGGTCGAGCAGGCCAATGCCATGAAGGACCGATCGGTGACCGAGGCCGCTCTAAAGCAAGCTGGAGAAGCACTCGAACTGGAACGCGAACGAGCAGATTCAGCCGTACGCGACCTCGATATCGTTCGCGAGAAACGCGACGCTTCAAAGCAGGTCTCGGCAGAGTTGAGTGCGGCGTTGGAGCAAGAGCGCAAGAGGGCCGCCGGAGCGCAAGCCTCTCAGCTTGCTGCGAAGCGAGCGCTTGATGAGGAGAGGCGCAAGGTTGAACTCCTGGAACAGGAACTCACCACGGCTCGCCAGACTATCAGCGCTCTTAAGGCAGGCGCAAATCTGGCAGCGGTCGAGCAGGCCAATGCGATGAAGGGCCGATCGGTGGCCGAGATCGCTCTAAAGCAAGCTGGAGAAGCACTCGAACTGGAACGCGAACGAGCAGATTCGGCCGTACGCGACCTCGATATCGTTCGCAAGGAACGCGACGCTTCGAAGCAGGTCTCGGCAGAGTTGAGTGCGGCGCTGGAGCAAGAGCGCAAGAGGGCCGCCGGAGCGCAGCCCTCCATGGAAGCCTCTCAGGGTGCTGCGAAGGGAGCGCTTGATGAGGAGAGGCGCAAGGTTGAACTCCTGGAACAGGAACTCACCACGGCTCGCCAAAAGATCGACGCTCTCAAGACAGGCGCAAATCTGGCCGCGGTCGAGCAGGCCAATGCCATAAAGGACCGATCGGTGGTCGAGACCGCTCTAAAGCAAGCTGGAGAAGCACTCGAACTGGAACGGGAACGAGCAGATTCCATGGAAGCCTCTCAAAGTGCTGCGAAGCGAGCGCTTGATGAGGGGAGGCGCAAGGTTGAACTCCTGGAACAGGAACTCACCACGGCCCGCCAAAAGATCGACGCTCTCAAGAAAGGCGCAAATCTGGCCGCGGTCGAGCAGGCCAATGCCATGAAGGACCGATCGGTGGTCGAGACCGCTCTAAAGCAAGCTGGAGAAGCACTCGAACTGGAACGCGAACGAGCAGATTCCATGGAAGCCTCTCAAGGTGTTGCGAAGCGAGCGCTTGATGAGCAGAGGCGCAAGATTGAACGCTTGGAACAGGAACTCACCACGGCTCGCCAGAACGTCGACGCTCTTAAGACACGCGCAAATCTGGCAGCGGTCGAGCAGGCCAATGCCATGAAGGGCCGATCGGTGACCGAGGCCGCTCTAAAGCAAACTGGAGAAGCGCTCGAACTGGAACGCGAACGAGCAGATTCAGCCCTACGCGACCTCGATATCGTTCGAAAGGAACGCGACGCTTCAAAGCAGGTCTCGGCAGAGTTGCGTGCGGCGCTGGAGCAAGAGCGTGAAAAGGCTGCTGGTTTAGCCCGCAGCCTCAGTGCCGCGCGTGAGGCAATTGACGTCGTGAAGGAGAAGCGTCGCACTGCGGCTGTGGCGCGCGCGCCGAAGGCACGTACCCCCGCGAGTGGACTTGCAAATACATCGCGTTCGAGCGCCCAACCCGCCCATAAACCGCGATTGCCGAAAAAACAGAAAGTGAAGGTCCAAAAGTCACCGCATCCTGTTCTGCCGGCAACCATCGCTCTTCCCGCCGCATTGCTTCCAACGCGGCCACTGAATAACTCGACCTACGCCAGTGAAGACCAATGAGTGAAGCCTCAGAGGAGCATGACAATGAAAAGGTACGTCGCAGCCGCGTTGACGATCGGGATCGCAATCGGGCCTGCCTACGCTCAAGACACAGGCAGCGGAGGTAATGTCGGCGGTGCCGGGGTCGGTGCTGGCGTGAGCGCCGGTTCGCAAGGCGCATCCGTCGGGGCAGGCACGAGCGCTGCCGGGGTCGGTGCTGGCGTGAGCGCCGGTTCGCAAGGCGCATCCGTCGGGGCAGGCACGAGCGCTGCCGGGGTCGGTGCTGGCGTGAGCGCCGGTTCGCAAGGCGCATCCGTCGGGGCAGGCACGAGCGCTGCCGGGGTCGGTGCTGGCGTGAGCGCCGGTTCGCAAGGCGCATCTGTCGGGGCGGGCGCGAGTGTCGGCGGTGTCGGGGTCGGTGCTGGCGTGAGCGCCGGTTCGCAAGGCGCATCTGTGGGAACGGGCACGAGCGTCGGCGGTGCGAGTGGAGCAAACGTTGGAGCTTCGGTCGGCGCAGGTAGCGTGTCGCTCGGCACTCCCGGTAGTCCGGCCGCAGTCACGACAGCCAATGACCCAGGCAAGTCCGACGGGAAATCGGCCGCCCTGCCACTCGTCCTCAGGCCTTCCAAAGCAGGTTGGGATGACTCCACCAGGGGGTATCCCTTTGGATCTCTTGGACCGCTGGAAGCGAGACCCGGTACGCCAGCTGCGGTCGTGCAAGCCTGCCGCGCGGCGATCCTGTCCGCTGCGACGCCGCTTGGCGCCCTCCGTGTCCACGCGGTGAGCGCGGGTGCCTTGCGTCAGCGTCGAGGCGCACTCAAGGCTCCGATCGCGGTGCGAATAGACTACGCAAGACGAGGCGGCATCGAAGTTCGGCAGGCGCGAGTCGGCTGTCGCCTCGACGCGGCTGGCAGGGTCACCGCAGTGAGATAGCACCAAGCCTGTCGGGCAGGTTTCGAAATCCGAGGACAATACGCCGGCAACCAGCGGATCTGGTCGTCGAGGCGCATGGCCAGCCGGTGCACGGCGCCGATGAAGGCGTTGCGCCCGCCACCCACCATGCCGAGCGCCAAGCGTTGGCGCATCGATCCATCGGCGATCGGTAGACCATGATTTGAAAACTCCTCCTGAAGATTGACTATCGGGAATTGGCGTTCCCTACTCTGGAAAAAATGGAAACTTTGTTCCGGGAGGAGGAATGGAGCTTCGGCTGGAAGGCAAGGTGGTGCTGGTCACCGGCGCGACGCAAGGCATTGGCCGGGCGATCGCCGAGACGCTCGCCCGTTCTGGCGCCGGCGGCCTGCTGGTCACCGGCCGCGAACCCGCGCGTGGCAGCGAAGTGGCGACGGCGCTCTCCCAGGCAGGCACGCCGACGACTTTCGTCGCCGCCGATCTGGCTGATACCACGGCGCCGGCGCGGCTGGTTGAGGAATGTATCAGTCGCTTCGGCCGTATCGACGCGCTGGTCAACGCCGCCGGCCTGACCAATCGCGCCTCGTTTCTCGATGCCGACCTCGACGATTGGGCGGCGCTGTTCGCCGTCAACGCGCGGGCGCCGTTCTTTCTCATGCAGGCAGCCATCACGCAGATGCGCAAGCAGGGTCAAGGCGGCGCCATCGTCAACATCCTGTCGATCAACGCGTATTGCGGCTCGCCCGAACTGGCCGTCTATTCGGCCACCAAGGGGGCGCTCGCGACGCTTACCCGCAACGCCGCCAACGCGCACCGTTTCGAACGCATCCGCGTCAACGGCATCAATGTCGGCTGGACCGACACGCCGGCCGAACGCATCATGCAGGCCGAGACGCTCGGACACGGCCCGGGCTGGATCGACGCCGCCAACGCGTCGCAGCCTTTCGGGCGCCTGCTGGCGGCCGACGAGGTGGCGAACCTCGCCGTCTTCCTGCTCTCCGACGCCTCCGGGCCGATGACCGGCGCCCTGATCGACCAGGAGCAATGGGTCGTAGGGGCGAACCGGTGAGGCCTGCTTCGCTCGGAACGCTTGGCCCGGCACTGCTTAGCCGGCTTCCCCCGCCGTCCAAAAGCCGTCCAAAGACCGAGCATGGCACATATCGGTGTCGGCGCCTGCCACCGCTGCTTCGCAGGGTGGCGCGGCCTGGCGGACTGGATCGCCGCCAACGATGATTTCCGCGCGGCTGTCACAGCCGGTCTCGACGGCCCGCTCAGCGACGATCCGATGGCACTCGTCAGACAGGTTTGCGCATTGCCGGCGGCCACACGGTTGAAGCGGCCCGCACAATCGGCATAGTAGGTCAGTCGTGGATCACGACTAGGGGAGGCCACATGAAGCTCGGACTGCTCACCGCACCGTTTGCCGACACCCCGCTCGGCGAGGTCGCCGACTGGGCAAGTTCTGCCGCTTTCGAGGCGCTGGAGATCGCCTGCTGGCCGAAATCCTCGGGTGCTGCCCGGCGCTATGCCGGCACCAGCCATATCGACGCCGCCTCGACCTCGGCCTCGCAGGCGAAGGAAATCGCGGCTGCACTGACAGAAAACAAGCTGTCGATCTCGGGCCTCGGTTTCTATCCCAACCCGCTGCATCCCGATGCCGCCCACCGCAAGGCCGTCGTCGATCATTTGAAGAAGGTGATCGTGCTGGCGAGCCATATGGGAGTGCCTGTCGTCAACACCTTCTGCGGCGGCGACGCTGCAAAAACCGTCGACGCCAACTGGCAAGAGGCGCTCAAACTTTGGCCCGCCGTCATCGCCCATGCGCGCGACAACGGCGTCAAGCTGGCTTTTGAGAACTGCCCGATGATCTTCAGCTATGACGAATGGCCGGGCGGCCACAACATCGCCTATTCGCCCTATATCTGGCGCCGCATTCTAGAGGCGTGGGGCGGCGATGTCGGCATGAACTTCGACCCGTCGCACCTGGTCTGGCAGATGATCGACCAGGCCCGCTTCATCAGGGAGTTCGGCCCGTCATGGTGCATGTCCATGCCAAGGACCTGATGATCGATCATGATGGACTTTACGAGCGCGGTATTCTGTCGGCCGGCATGGGCTGGCAGGTGCCGCGCATGCCGGGGCTTGGCGATGTCGACTGGAATGTGATCTTCTCCGGCCTCTATCGCGTCGGCTACGACGGGCCGATCATCATCGAGCATGAGGACCGGCGGTTTGAGGGGAGCGATGAAAGCGTCAAGCGCGGCTTTCTGCTCGCCCGCGACGTACTGCGCCCCTTCGTGAAATGAGGCCGACTTTCGAACTGAACTGAACTGAAAACAATGTGGAGGAAGACTGAAATGAAAAAATACCTGGCAATGGTCCCGCTGCTTGCCGGCGCGGCGTTTCTGGCTTCGGTGGGCTTCGCGTCCGCTGAAGCCAAATACACGATCGGCGTCTCCAACACGGTGCAAGGCAATGGCTGGCGCGAGGAGATGATCTGCGCCATCAAGGCGCAGGCGCTCGCGTCCGGCGAGGTGACGAAGCTCAACATCGCCCATCGCAACACCGACGCCGCCGGCCAGCTCGAGGACATCCGCAATCTGATCAGCGCCAAGGTCAACGCCATCGTCGTCAATCCGGCCGATCCAGCCGGCATCATGTCGGCCCTCGAGGAAGCCACCAAGGCCGGCATCGTCGTCGTCGCCGTCGACCAGGCGGTCACCGAGCCCTCGGCCTACATCATCTCCAACAACCAGGAGCAGTACGCCTATCTCGGCGCCAAATGGCTGTTCCAGCAGCTCGGCGGCAAGGGCGACGTCGTCTACATGCGCGGCGCCGCCGGCGCCTCGGCCGACAGCGACCGCGACAAAGGTTTTAAGAAGGCGCTTGCCGAATTCCCCGATGTTAAGGTCGTGCATGAGGTCTTCACCGGCTGGCAGCAGGATCAGGGCAAGCAGCAGATCCTCGATTTCATCGCCACCGGATCGCCGTTCAACGGCATCTGGACCTCGGGCATCGACAATGTGATCGTCGATGCGCTGGTCGAGTCGCAGACGCCGCTGGTGCCGGTGGTCGGCGCCGACAATGCGGGCTTCGTCGGCCAGCTGAACTCGGTCGAAGGCCTTGTCGGCGCGGCGGTGACCAACCCCGGTTCGATCGGCGGCGCCGGCGTGACGCTGGCTCTGCAGATCCTGAACGGCAAGAAGCCGGCGGAGCAGACCGTTCTGGTCGAGCCGCAGCTCTGGGAGAACGCCACCGAAGAGGGCAAGGCCAAGCTGAAGAGCGTAGCCGATCCGTCGCTGAGCCCGGAATGGCCGGTCTCGATCTCCATTCCGGAGTGGACCACCTACACCAAGGACCAGATCATCGCCTGCAAGGGCCCGGGCGAGTAAATATGGGCTTTCGCTGCAGACCATGACCGTTTCCAACTTGTGCGGAGACGGTCAATTGCCGAGGTTGACGCCGCCCCTCTCGCCCTGCCGGGCACTTCTCCCCGTATAGTGACGAGGAGAAGGGGGCCGGCCGCAACTCCGGCGCTCTTCCTGCGACGGTGATGATTGGCGAAACCGGCGATGACAGCGCCCTCTCCCCGTCTCTATACGGGGAGAGGATGCCGGCAGGCAGGTGAGGGGCGGCGCCAGCGCGAAATGATTTGAGCCGGCATAAATCGAGAGCAAAGCGATTTGACTACAAACCCCCTCCTGGACGCCACCGGCGTCGTGAAGACCTACGGCGCAGTGGTGGCGCTGCGCAACGCGTCGCTGTCGGTCCTGCCGGGTGAGGTTCACGCCCTGATGGGCGCCAATGGCGCCGGCAAATCGACGCTCGTCAAGATCCTGACCGGCGCCATCCGCGCCGATGCCGGGCATATTCTGATCCGCGGCGAAGCCCGCGACGTGCGCTCGCCCGCCGATGCGCGCCGCGCCGGCCTGCTTCCCGTCTATCAGGAACCGTCGCTCATCCCCGATCTCGACGTCGCCTCCAACCTTCGCCTGACCGACACGCCGGTCGAGCCGTTCCGCGCCTGGGTGCGCGAACTCGGCATTCCCGACCTCGACATCCGCGAGACTGCGCGCGACATCCCGCTTGCCGTGCTGCGCGTGCTCGATCTGGCGCGGGCCTTGGCGGTCGAGCCCGACGTTTTGCTGCTCGACGAGATGACCGCGGCACTGCCGGCAAACCTGGCCGAAAAGGTGCTCGAAGTCGTGCGCAGCCAGGGCGACAGCGGCCGTTCGGTGATCTTCATTTCCCACCGCTTTGTCGAGATATCGGCGCTTTGCGACCGCGCCACGGTGCTTCGCGACGGCGAGACCGTCGGCGTCGTCGCCATCGAGCCGGGCGTCGAGGAGCGCATCGTCGAGATGATGCTCGGCGCCAGGATCGAGAAAACACGCGTGGCGGCGCGCCAGGCGAGCCAGGCCGCTTCGCCTGGGGATAGCCGCCCGCGCCTCGGCGTGGCGAACCTTCGTGTCGGCACCAAGCTCAACGACGTCTCGTTTGATCTGGCCAACGGCGAGGTCGCGGGCATCGTCGCGCTCGAGGGCCAAGGCCAGGACGAGCTCCTCGCCGCGTTGGCCGGCTCCATCCGCCCGTCCGGCGGCACCATCGAGGTGGACGGGAAGCCGGTGAAATTCGCGCATCCGGCCGATGCGATCCGCGCCGGCATCGCCTATGTGCCCGGCGACCGCACCGAAGCCCTGACCATGCAGCGCTCGGTGCGCGAAAACGTCGCGCTCCCCTTCAGCTCCGCCTTGCGCAACTGGGGACCGATCAACATGGCGCAGGAACGCTCCAGGGTCGTCAGTGCGATCGAGCGGCTGCAGATCGACACGCGCGCCCAGCGCGAGGTGCAGCGCCTGTCCGGCGGCAACCAGCAGAAGGTGACAATCGCCCGCTGGATCGCCGCTGAAGCACAGACCATCCTCTGCTTCGACCCGACGCGCGGCATCGATGTCGGCACCAAGCAGGAGATCTACAAGCTGCTGCGCGAACTCGCCGACCAGGGCAAGTCGGTGCTGTTCTATACATCCGAGCTCGAGGAGGTGCAGCGTGTCTGCGATCGCGTCATCGTCATTTTTGGGGGGCGCGTCGTCGACGTCTTCCCCGTCGAACTCGCCGACGAGCCGGCACTGATGCGCGCCGCCTACGGCTTGCCGTGCGGCGCCAAGGAGGACGTCGGCATCCTTGCCGATATCCACTCGAGTCCGGTGGCGAAACCTTGACCCGCCTCGTCCGTCGCCAGGGCTGGGTCGCCGGCCTGCTTGTCCTGTTCGTGGTCCTGTTCGTGATCACCAGGCTCATCCAGCCGGGCTATGGCAGCGGCGATTTCGGCTCGTTGGTGCGCGCGGTGCTGCCTTACGCCTTTGCCGTCGCCGCCCAGACGATTGTCGTCATCGCCGGCGGCATCGATCTTTCCGTCGGCGCTATGATGGCGCTGACCAGCGTCACCGCCGCCTCGATGATGGACGGCGCCAGCGAGGAATATGCGCTTTTCGTCGTGCCGTTCGTGCTGACCATGGGACTGGTGCTGGGCGCCGTCAACGGCATGCTGATCGTCGTCACCCGCGTGCCCGACATCGTCGTCACGCTGGCCACCCTCTTCGTCCTGCAGGGCGCGGCGCTGCTGGTCCTCGGTGCGCCCGGCGGCGCGGTGGCCGAATGGCTGAGGGCGACTATCGTCGGGACAGTCTCGATCCCGGGCCTGCCCGGGATTTCTGCCTGGATACC
Source organism: Mesorhizobium wenxiniae (assembly GCF_002284535.1). Taxonomy (GTDB): domain Bacteria; phylum Pseudomonadota; class Alphaproteobacteria; order Rhizobiales; family Rhizobiaceae; genus Mesorhizobium; species Mesorhizobium wenxiniae. The sequence goes on from NZ_NPKH01000014.1 coordinate 509,161, forward strand.
GAAGGCGCTGGTGCTGCTGGTCGTCTGCCTCTGCATCATCTGGATACCGCTCAAGCGCTCAAAACTCGGCCTTTCGATCTACGCCATCGGCAGCAGCGAGCTCGCGGCATTTCGCAGCGGCGTGCCTGTCGCGCGCACCAGGATCATCGCCTATGCTCTGTCGGGGCTTTTCGCTGCCATGGGCGGGCTGGCGCTGACCATGAGCACAGGCATCGGCGCCCCCATTCCCGGCCCTTATCTTCTTGCCAGCGTGGCGGCGGTCGTGCTCGGCGGCGTCGCACTTGGCGGCGGCAAGGGCGGATTGCTCGGCCCGATCGTCGCGGTCTTCGTGCTGCGGCTGGTACGCACCGACCTGACGCTGCTGGCCATCGATCCCAACGTCACCGCGATCATCGAGGGCGCGATCATGGTCGCCGTCGTCATGTTCGGCGCCTTCATTACAATGCGGAGCCGCCCATCATGAGCAATGCCGCCACGGTCTCTCAACCCGTACCCTTCGGCCGCCGCCTCAAGCGGTTCATGGCCGACCGGCCGCTGATCCCGCTGATCATCCTGCTGGTCATGCTGGTGGTGATCCTGCAGATCCTGCGTCCCGGCATCGTCAATGAGCGGTGGCTCGCCAACACCGTGAAGTTCGCCATCCCGCTGGCGATTCTTGCCGGCTGCCAGACCATGACCATGCTGACCGGCGGCATCGACCTGTCGGTCGGTACGGTTGCGACGATGAGCGCCTTCATCATGGCGACGCAGGTCGTCAATCATGACCCGGCGGTGGCGATCCTCATCGCACTGGTGCCGGCGGTGCTGATCGGCCTGGTCAACGGCATCGGTGTCGGCGTCTTTCGCGTGCACCCACTGATCATGACGCTCGGCACCAGCCTGATCGGCACCGGCTGCCTGCAGGTCTACCAGCGCACCGTGATAGCTTCAGGCGCCAAGATCCCGCCCTTCCTGGCCTGGCTGGGCACCGGCCTCACCTATGGCGTGCCCAATGCGCTGCTGCTGTTCGTGCCCATCGCCGTCCTCATCGTCTTCACCTTGCGCCGCACCGGCTTTGGCCGCCTGCTTTACGCAGTCGGCGACAATGAAGGAGCAGCACGCCTGTCCGGCGTCCGCTACTGGCAAGTCATCACAGCGCTCTACGTCATCTCGAGCGTGCTCGCCGGCGTTACCGGGCTGCTCTATATCGGCCTGATCAAGGCGCCGTCGCTGTCGCTGGCCGAACCGCTGGTGCTGCCTTCGGTGGCCGCCGCCGTGATCGGCGGCACCTCGATCTTCGGCGGCCGCGGCGGCTACACCGGCACCATCATCGGGGCGCTGATCCTCACCGTTCTGACGACGCTGCTGACCATCCTGCAAATGCCCGAAGGCGCGCGGCGGATTCTGTTTGGGCTGATCGTGCTGTTTGTGACGGCGGCTTATTTGCGGATTATCGAGGATCGGTAGGGGGCGTCGAGACGTACGGCTGCTCTTGCACCGAAAGCGACTTATGTCTGTCAGACTGCGAATGGCCGCTTTGCGCCTTAATCTCTGCCGTTCGTCGACGCTCAGCTCGATCCCGAATCCCGCCGTTCGCTCAGTCGTTGTGATGGGCTCGAGTCAATACCGTGCAATCCAATGGATTGGCGGCATCCGCCGGCATGATCCCGCCGGAAGAGCGAATTCGAAGCAACGGCCGCTCGATAACGCTCGAGATCGCTACCGGTGAGCTATCGGGAGCTGCTGATACCAAACTCAACTTAGTTTCGGATCGGGCTATAAGGCATTTGGCGAATATGGCGGCGCCGTCGCATCTTTCTGCTTGCCGCCCTATTTCACCAAGGACGGGGCCGCCGGAATGAAGGCCAGCTTTCGGGGACCGGCAAGGAACCGGTCAGCGACTGATATCGGGTCGTTTGCC
>NZ_NPKH01000004.1 GCF_002284535.1 Mesorhizobium wenxiniae
CACGCGCAGCAATATCGTTGCTGCACTGCACAATAACAAGGGAGCTGGGGGAGATGGAGTCCGGCCGACCCTCTGGGCCGGGAGTAGACGTCTTCAGCCTCGACTAGCTGTGAGATAGAGCGCGTCTTCTTCGTCGTCGCGCTGCTTGCCGCCTAACGCAGCCGCTGCGCTGGCGATGAACGCACCGATGATCAGAGAAAGCGCGCCAACCAGCGCGAAGGTGGCGCCGGCTTTTCTAGCTGTGTCGGCTGCTTCTTGTGCTTGGACTATGGCCGCCTCGACCTGAGCAAGCACCGCATCAACCCGGGCAGTAGCATCCGCTTGCGACAGGCCAGTGCGAGCGGCCACGAGTTGGCCTAGATAAGTCTTGTCGTCGGCCGAGACTTCGCCGGCCGCCGCACTCGTAATGAGGATGCGGGAAGCTTGTGCGGCTGCTGTCGCATCGCCCTCCGCGCCCGGCGCCGCCAGCCTGGAAGGATCGGTCGGGCGGAACAACGCATCCACGAAATACGACGTCGCGTCGCTGCCTCCGCCGTTCCCGGCGTTTGCGGTCGCCCCGGCCGAGGCACCCATTGCTGCTCCCGAGGCCACTGTCGAGGCCGCCTGAACGCCGGTGCCGATTGCCGCGGACAGGGTCGAGCCGAGCACGAACACAACCAGCAGCGTGGCGAGTGCCCAAGCCATGAAGCCGTGTGCGGTATCCCGGAAGAAGGTCTCATCGCTGTGAATGCCGACCCATTTGGTGCGAAGGCGCCCGGTCAGATAGCCGCCCAGACCCGATGACAGCCATTGAACGATGACCAGCCAGATCGCGGTGGACACGGCAAAGGTCGTCACGCTGGCGCTCTCGTTGGACCATGGAGACACCATCTTGAGCCCGAGGCTGGACCCGAGAAGCATCAGGATGAACGTCAGGGTCGAGGCAGCGAAGGCGCCGGCGATGATCGGTCCCCAGTTGAGCGCGGATGACGAGGACTCGACCGGCGCGGCGACGTCCGTCGCCAGGATGGTTGATGCCATGAATTCCTCCTACCGCATGAACAGCGCGAGAAGGATGATGATCGGAATAGGAACTCCGAGCAGCCAGAGTAGAATGCCTCGACCCATGATTGTCTCCTATCGAAAGAACGGATGCCGGAAGTAAAACAGCCACCCCAACATGTTGGGGTGGCTGGTGTGTGATTAGGCGGCCTTGGCCATTTCGTTGGCCGAGGCGTCCGCCAATCCGGTGAGCGCCTCGTCTGTCATAGACTCTTCGCCGAGCGTCTGTTCGAGCAGCTTGGCGGCGTCGCTCATGCCCAAGACCTCGGCCCAGCGCTTCAGCGTGCCATAGCGGGTGATCTCGTAGTGCTCGACAGCCTGGGCAGCGGAGATCAGACCGGCGTCCAGTGCGGGAGTTCCCTTGAACTCCTCCATAATCTCCTCGCCCTCCTCGATGATGCCGTCGATCGCGGGACACGTCTTGCCCTGTGCCCGCTTGCCAAGGAGCTCGAAAACCTGCTGCAGGCGCTCGACATGACCTTGGGTTTCGTCCTTGTGCTTCTCGAAGGCTGCCTTCAGATCGGCCGATGAGGCGGCGCGCGCCATCTTGGGAAGCGCCTTCAGGATCTTCTTTTCCGCGTAATAGATATCTTTGAGCGTATCGAGGAAGAGATCGTCCAATGTCTTTTCTTTCGCCATGGCGGATTTCCTTTTGGTTCCAGCATTTTTTTGTTGTCGTTCACGGGGTTGTGAAACGCATGCTCAACAAGCGCACAACGCCGGAAAGGTTCCCTTGAGACGTCTCGCTGCTCGTCACTCTGACTTCGTGGGTCAACCCCTGGTTCAATTCACTTCCCGCTCCGCCAGCCATTTCGCTATCGAGGGATCGCATGATGCTCTGATACTTGGCGTCTCTATCTATCGAGCTTCTTGAGAATATTTTTGTCGGAGCAGCCATGAACGAGCGCGCCTGACCTTGGGGATGCTGCTCGCCAAAGTCGCCGGCGGCGAGATCAGCCCTTCCACCTACGACCGCCCAAAAGAATTCTCTGCGAGAACAATGGTGACGCCGCCTGGCCTCCGATCCGGTTGCTCCAGGCGGCCAACAATGTCCATGGCGAAATGGACGTCCGGTCGTTTTTCGAATTGGCGCGCTGGGGAAGACCAAGGAACAACGACCAGCGGTGATGCCTGCGGGTCAACCGCGCGGTGGGCGCTCGCCGTCGCTTTCGCCCAGGTAGTTGTGAATGTCGGTTGCAGCGACCGCTGCGTGCCCGAATGCGACCGCGAGCTGGTTGATCTCGTTGACGATGTCGCCAGCGGCATAGAGGCCAGCAATAGCGGTTCGCTGATGCGAGTCGACGACTACGTTGCCGACCTCATCACATTTCGCACCCAGGTCGATAGCCAGTTTCGAGCGTATGGTGCAGCCCATCGCAGGGTAGATGGTGTCGAAGACGCGCACATTCCCGTTGATGAGCTTAACACTGGCTCCACCGCCTTTGGAGCGCAGCGAGCCGGGCATGCATGCCTCTACTTTGACTTCAGCCCTTCTTAGCAATGCGCCAGCGTCGTAGTCCAACGCCGTGACCGCACTGGTCACCAGCATGGTGACGTCTTGGGTGTACGTTCGCAGGAACAGCGCTTTCTTCATCGCATCGTCGGCCGGACCGAACACGGCCACCCGCTTGCCGATAAGCTCATAAGCGTCGCAAATTGGGCATAGCCGCAGGGAACCGGCTTCGATCATAGCCGCGATTTCCGAAATAGCTGGCAGTGTGTCGACGATTCCGGTGGCCACAAGCACCGAGCGAGCTCGAATACGAGAGCTCGCGGCGACAAGGAAGTCTGTCCCGTCAAGGCGGACGTCTAGCACCATATCGTCGACCAGCTCCGCGCCATACCGCACGGCTTGCTCCCTCAGGCGCGTGAGAAGATCGACACCAGAAATGCCCTCCGGGAAACCCGGACAATTGTGACTTTCGGGAATCCACTTCGCCCGGCTTTCGCCAGAGTCGATGACAATCACGCGACGCAGAAAACGTCCCAGATACGTTGCGGCCGACAGGCCGGCCGGGCCGCCGCCGATGATGAGACAGTCCCATAATTCACTACGACTCGGCGAACTTCGCGCCACCACGATGACCTCCTGACCTGCCGAAAATTGCGCCGTGACCGAAGTGTCGCGATCGCGTTGAACGAAACGCGGCGCAGGTGGTTTGGTTACATGGAAACAGCTACGCTCGTCGGCTAACTCGCAGCCCCCCTGTGCTCGATAACCAGCTTCACGCCATCAGGGCCGTGCTGCGACATCTTGGCAACTAGGTCTCGGACTTCCATGGGCGCTCCTCCCGAGCAGCCCCCCGTAGTCAAATTTTCTCTCAGCGGGCAATGGCCCATCCCCACGGCTCAAGGCAAGCTTCCGCTGGAAAGAACCATGCAAGGCGAGCGCTTCTACGTGGTTAGGCGGAACAAGCTGATCCTCAGCGCGAACGGCCGGCATGCTACGCTGATCATGCCCGCACAAGAGCGCAATCCGAAGCAATTTCATTTCCGCCTCCGTGCCTGGCAGCGAGCTGTCCCTACACTTTCAAGCTGCGGCCGCATCCTCTCACCCGCGAACGACGTTAACGCTGGGCTTCAGTGCTGGCCCGGACTGGCGGGCCGAATGATAGCCTGTCACATGTTGGACGCAGGCCGGATAGGCGGCTGCGGTCGATGCGGTGGGGTCGGGCGCCTAGATGGCACATCGGCGAGGGACGCTTGGATTGGCCGTATCGGCCTAGTCGGGGCGGTAGGTGTGGTTGGCGTGATTCCGCGCTGGCGCAGCGCGGACGCCAGAGCCGGCAGTTCATTGCGAGGGCCAAAACTGCCTTCCACCAGCCGATGACCCTGTCGAGGAATGCAAGGGGCAAGATTGCACGCCGGCTCCGCCGGTTGACCCAGGTCCGCAGTTTGAACAGGTCGACTGAACAGCATCAGCCGAACACCCCGACTACGAAGGTGATCGCGGATCCGTGGAGAAGGTTGGATTTCAGGTCCTCTCCCTCTACCACCTGTCCCCCCACTCCTGTGACACCGTGGCGAAGGAAGGCACCCTCGCCCAAGAGTGCCCATAGCCGCCCAGCGATGCGCCTCGGTAAACGGTGAGGCATCTCCCTTGGTCACGGATTTGGCTGCCTGGGAATGTCCCCGGCCGGGAAGGTCTACTGGGACGGTCTGGTCTCAGCCGCTGGCAAAATCCGCTGGGACAACCCCGATCGCGCACCTCTGCTGCTCATCGGTGGCGGCATCGACCTCATTGCCCAGGCTAAAGATGACCAGAGCTATGTTCGAGAAGCAGAAGCAGGCGCCGTCGAATACCGAGCTCAAAATCTATCCCGACCGCTCGCACTGGACCTGTATTGAGGCGGGCTGGGCTCAGGTCGGGCGTTGCCAGCTCGTGGCCCACGCAAACGTTCGACTGCTCGGACTAAATGTCTGAAAAGCGCCGCGCTGCGGACCAGCCTGTGAATTGAAAAGGTCGCGGGCAACGGTCTGTTGGGATCAGAGGAGGCCCGCGCCCCGGGGAGAAGGACGCGGGCTGTGATCGGCGGGAGGATCCGATCTGGCAGCATTTGTCTGCGGCTGCAGAAGCCGCACTTTCGTCGCTGGCCTGTGTTTCACACAGAAAAAACCGCCGCACAACGATTGGTGACATAGCTGACTTTGCTGCTCGGCAAGACGCAGCAATCTTGCTAAGATCGGCGGTGGGAGGAGACGGTCATGCAATCGCTGCCGATAGCCCATCCAAGCGCAGCCAAGACGACAGCCGGCGCATCGCTTCCACTCGCCTATTCCACCGCGACGCTCTGCTGGCTCCTGTCCGCCGGCGTCTACATCGCAGCCAAGTGGGTTGCCCCCGAGATGCCACCCTGGGCGCTCTGCTTCTGGCGGCTGGCGCTCGCCTGCACGATCCTGCTGCCTATCGTCCATTATCATCACGGGGCGATGCTCGCACTGATCCAGTCCCGGGCGATCGAGGTGCTGGCCATCGGCGCCATCGGGCTGACCCTCTGTCAGGGGATGATCTACACGGGCCTCAATTACACCGACGCGACGACCGCCGGCATCATCATGGCGCTGTCGCCGATCATGACCATGGTGCTTGCCCGCTTCGTGCTCGGCGAGCCCCTCGGCATCTGGAAGGCGCTTGGCGCGCTGCTCGCTCTGCTCGGGATGGTGGTGATCGTGGCGCGCGGCGACCTTACCGCGCTGATGCGACTCCAGTTCAATCCCGGCGAGTTGTGGATCGTCGGCAGCGCATTTTGCTGGGGCCTCTACACCGTGCTGCTGCGTCGCGCCAAATTCGCTATCGAACTGCTGCCGACGGTGGTCCTGCTGCTGGGGGCCGGCGCGCTGGCCGCACTGCCCCTCTATCTCTGGGAGCTGTTTTCCGGCGAGCGTTCGGCGCTGCATGCGAACGGCCTTCTGGCACTCGCCTATGTCGCTGGTCCGGGCGGCGCTCTGATGTATTACCTCTACAACCGCAGCGTCGAGACGCTTGGTGCCGGGCGCGCCAGCATGCTGCTCTATCTGCAGACTGTCTTCGTCGCCGTGCTCGCTTATCTTTTCCTTGGGGAAAGCTTGCACGACTACGACCTCGCCGGCGCTGCCTTTATCGTCGCCGGCCTGCTGCTCGCCACCGCGATCAAGCCGAGGCAGCGTACGGTGCATGTCGCGTAGGGGAACATCCGCACAGCCGAACCCAAGACGGCGCTTAGCGATCAAGAGCCGAGGCCCACATCACGCCAGATAACGTTCGACGGTTTCGCTTGGATCGGCGGTCCGTCTGCGGCATGCGCAGAACCAATCACCTTCTGAGATACAGCCATAGGGTCGTCGGCGCCAGGATCGCGGTCAGCGCTACCGGCGCGATCAGGGCGAGGACGACCTGACTGAGTGTCGCCCCGCCACCCATCAGCCCGCGCAGCGCCGTCGTCATCAGCGACACCGGATTGACTTCGACGAAGGCCCGCAGCCAGTCCGGCATGGTGCCGGGGTCGACCATGATGTTGGAGGCGAAGACGAGCGGGAACAGGAAAGTAAAGCCGAGCGTCATCACCGTGGTTGGCGTGCGGATCAGCAGGCCGAGCACGATGAATACCCAGCCCATGCCGAGCCCGATGGCGATCAGCATGGCGAAGGCGGCAAGCACGCCGGGGATGCCAGCCTCAGGCCGGTAGCCGAGGATCAGCCCGATGGTGAGAATGATCGAGGCGGCAATCAAATGGCGCAGGATGTCGCCCACCATCAGGCCGGCGAACGGAGACAGCGACCAGATCGGCAGCGATCGGAAGCGGTCAAACAAGCCCTTGCCGAGATCGGTCGACAATCCCATGCCCGAATAGACTGCGTTAAACACCACGGTCTGAACCAGGATGCCGGGTAGGAAGAACTGCAGGTATTCGCCAGGCGAACCGGCGAGCGCACCGCCGAAGACGAAGGTGAAGAGCAGCGTGAACATGATCGGAGTCATCACCAGATCGAAGAGTTGCTCCGGCACATGCTTGAATTTCAGCACAGCGCGCCATCCGAAGACGAGCGCGTTGGAAAGGGCTGATGGGGTTCTAGGTCGGGCGACGCTTTGCAGCCGCTGCAGGGATGTCGTGTCGATCATGGCTTGTCGCCTTCCTTGCGGCTTTCACTCAGGCCCGGCTGGCCCGTCAGCGCGAAGAAGACCTCCTCGAGGCTGGGCTGGCCCATGGAGAAATCCGACAGCTCGATGCCGGCGGCGACCAGCTCGGCCAGCGCCTCGTTGCCGGTCTTCGCTGTGCGGGCAAGGACGGAGAGCTCCGCGCCTTCGGCACTGCGTTGGACAGGGTGCTCCAGCCGGCGTTCCAGAATGGTCGCCGCTTCGTCCAGCCGAGCAACATCGGCGAGCGCGACATGGAGAAAGCCGGAGCCGGTGGCCGCCTTCAGTTCGCGGCTGGTACCCTCGGCGATCTTCCTGCCGTGGTCGATGACGGCGATGCGCGCTGCAAGTTGATCGGCCTCTTCGAGATATTGGGTGGTGAGCAGGATGGTGACGCCGGCCTCGGCGAGGCCGCGGATCATGCCCCAGACATCCTTGCGGGCGTTCGGATCGAGGCCTGTGGTCGGCTCGTCAAGGAACAGCACGCCCGGCGTGACGACCAGCGAGGCGGCTATGTCGAGCCGCCTTCGCATGCCACCTGAATAATCCCTCACCTGCTTCGTCGCCGCTTCGGACAAGCCGAAAGCCGCGAGCAAATCGTCCGCACGAGCTTTCGCCGCGCGACCGCGAAAACCCCAGAGTCGGGCGAGCAGGACGAGGTTCTCCCGGCCCGTCAAGTCCTCGTCGAGCGAAGCGAACTGCCCGGTCATCGCGATTGCCGCACGGACCTCATGCGGGGCCTGCACGAGATCGTGCCCCATCACGGTCGCCGAGCCGGCGTCGGGGCGCGACAGCGTCGCGAGCATCCGCATCAGCGTTGTCTTGCCGGCGCCGTTCGGGCCCAAGATGGCGAAAATCATGCCGCGCGGCACATCGAGATTGATACCATCGACCGCGCGCAGCTTGCCGAATGTCTTGACCAGGCCGCGAGCGGAAATGGCTGACTGGGCAAGGCCCATAGAAGGCACACCCTTAGGAGAAGTATCGTTCATGCAATCATCACGCTAGAGGCTCCGACCATCTACCTGGCCGCCGAGGCTGAAGAGCCGGTCAGATCATATGTCGGACAGGTCTCTACTCATTTCGGGGTTTTCACTCGATCACGGCGCAGGCCTGACGATTTCCGGCATCACCTGCAGGCTGGCTTTTGTAGTCGTCCTGTCCGCCGTGGATCATCAATGCCTTGCCTCGTATGGCCGTATCTCCACCATCCAGCTTGACCACGCTGTTGAAAGCCTGGGAACGCAAAACGCCGTCGGGGCCGACCCGCTGATTTGGCATATCGCCCGCGTGCGGGCCTTTCCCGGTGAGGTATCCATGTTCGGCATTCGTCGGATTGAAGTGCCCACCGGCCGAGGCATGGCCGGTCTGATGGTCGCACTTCCCGGTTTCGTGAATATGGAATGCGACCCATTCACCCGCCGGCAGTCCTGTTACCTCCAACGCTATCAGCACGCCGTGCGCGGTCTCGGTCAGCGTGGCCGTTCCGTTCTTCTCGCCAGCCATGTTGACGAATTCGGCTTTCGCGGTCGCGGTGTCCTGAGCCGCTGCAGGCATCGCGACCGCCAGCGCCAACCCTGCTGTTGCAACCAATTTTTTCATCGACTCGTCCTCCGGTTGTCCAAGGAAGCCAAACATCAAAGGGGTCTCTTCGTTCCATTTGGGAATTGAGTTTTCGTCTCCGGCACGGCCGCCAGGGAAGCGACGCCGACAACTTTTTCGAGTGTGCCTCAGTTTACACCCATTCGAAGAGTTGCGCGGTTTGCCAGCCCGCCAGCAGTATGATGAGAGTGCCAACGAGCCTGAGTAGCGTCTTTTCTGCGATTGACTTCACTACCCATCCGGCCATCGGCGCTGCGACTACGCCGCCAAGGATCAAGCCGGCGACAGAGAGTAGATTTTCCGTTAGCTCTCCTGCCTCCTCCCAGTGGCCGGTTAGCACCGCAAACAAGAAGGTCAGAGACACCGAGAGCGTGATGAGGAACTCGCTGGCATTTACCGTACCAATAATGTAGCGCGGCGTCCCGCCAAAACCGAGAAGGCCCGTCGTTACGATGGGTCCCCATCCGCCACCCCCTGCCGCATCGAGAAATCCACCACCAAGTCCAAGGGGAGGTACCGCGCTTGCAGGGACCGGATTGCTTGGGATACGCCGGAAGGAACGGAACAGGAGCCAAGCTCCGACGAGGGCAAGGTATGTGGTCACATATGGTTTCATGATCGCCCCCTCAAACGAGGTGAGCACAAAAGCGCCGAGAACGCCGCCGAGAACGCCAAACGGCATCAGCCGCCAGAAAAGCTTCCAGTCGATATTGCGGTGATAGAGGTGAGCCGAACCCGAGGCCGCAGTGGTAAACAGCTCAGCCGCGTGAACTGAAGCCGAAGCGTGTGCAGGAGACACGCCAAACCCCAGCAGCGTTGTCGAGGAAACCACGCCGTAGGCCATGCCGAGAGCCCCGTCGACAGCCTGAGCTACAAACCCTACGAGCGCAAAAAGGATAAATTCTTGCATTTGGCTCTCCAACAAAGCGCGGTCGTAATGGGCGAAATAGAAACCCCCTGCCTACAACGAATGCAATTCATGTCTTCATGCTTCCACAATTCACCAAACGCCTGGCATCGACAATGGCGACGAACGGGAAACTGTCCACTCGATCGTCGCCTTTCCGCACCCGCTGCGATCGCATAGCACTGCGGCCCACCTCCTCCGACCCGAAGTTTCACGGGGCCGGACCCTGACTTGCAGCTCCACCCCATATCTGTTTAATTGCCGCCATCCACAGGGGTGCTCCGTATCGTCGGGGCTGAGAGATGGGCTGCAAGCCCGTAAACCCTAGAGCTGATCTGGATAATACCAGCGGAGCGAGGCGGGCGATGTTTTCCGACGCACAGATTTCTCTTGATCCGATGACCGGCGAGTTCGTCGGCGTCGTCAATATTTCGACGCTCCCGGTTGGCACGCCTGAGGGCCATGTCACGACCGACCTCACGGTCTCGGCCAACAGCCCGGCCCCGCGCTGATCTTTTCGCGCCAGACAGGTCTCGCATGTCCCAATCTTTCTCCGCCGCGCCGCGAATCGCAGCCTTGTTCGCCAAGATCGGACCGGCCTTGCTATCTGTCGGCACGCTGGTTTTGGCTTGGGAGCTCTATGCGCGCATCTCGGGCATCTCGCCCACCACGCTGCCCGCGCCGTCACGCATTCTCGCCCAGGCCATCCAGCAGCGCCAGGCGCTGTTCGACAACACTGTGCCGACCACCAGTGCCACATTGGTGGGCTTCGCCTGCTCGCTGGCCGTTGCCTTCCTTCTTTCGGTGCTGATCGATTTCTTCAAACCGCTGCGCCGCGCCCTGTTCCCGGTCTTCATCATTAGCCAGACGCTGCCGCTGGTGGCGATCGCCCCGCTGGTCATTCTCTGGTTCGGCTTCGGGCTGACGCCGAAGATCATGCTGGTCGCCCTCGTGACTTTCTTTCCCATGCTGGTCGCGCTGGTGCAGGGTTACGAATCGACGGATCGGGACATCTCGGCGCTTCTGAGTTCGATGGGCGCTTCCCGCATGCGCATTTTCCTGCTGGCCCGCCTGCCCTCCTCGCTGCCCTATTTCTTCGCCGGGCTGCGTATCTCGATCACCTACGCCGTGGTGGGCGCCATCTTCGCGGAATATGCCGGCGCGGCCAAAGGGCTCGGCATCTACATGCTCAACGCCAAGAACAATTTCCGGCCCGATCTCGTGCTCGCAGCCGTGCTGATCAGCGCCTTGCTCACGCTGGCCCTGTTTGCCGCCACGGTGCTGATCCAGCGCGCCGCCATGCCATGGGAGCGGCTCGATGCCGCACGAAAATCATGAGCAGGCGGCTGGAGCTGCGCCAAGTCAGCAAGCGTTTTGGCGACATTGACGTGCTTGCCGGCATCACCCTGCATGTCGAGCCGGGCGAATTCGTTTCAATCCTCGGCCCCTCCGGAGCCGGCAAATCCACGATCTTCAAATTGCTGACGGGCGGTCTCGAAGGCTACGGCGGCGGTGTCGACTTCGACGGGCGGCCATTGGCCGACGCGCGCCGACCGTTTGCCTTCATGCCGCAGCACGATGCCCTGATGCCTTGGCGCACAGTTATCGACAACACCGCGCTCGGTTTGGAAGTGCAAGGCATGTCCCGCAAGGCGGCGCGCGACAAGGTGGCGCCGCTCTTCGGCGAATTCGGCCTTGCGGGCTTCGAGCAAAGGTATCCGGCGCAGCTCTCGGGCGGAATGCGCCAGCGCGCTGCGCTGTTGCGTACCGTCGTGCAGGACCGCGCCATGCTGTTGCTCGACGAACCGTTCGGCGCACTCGACGCCCTCACGCGCACCGGCATGCAGCGCTGGCTTGCGATGATGTGGGACCGACACCGCTGGACCGTCCTGCTGATCACCCACGACGTGCGCGAGGCAGTCTTCCTATCCGACCGCATCTATGTGCTGAGCAGCCGCCCCGCCCGCGTGCTGCGCGAAATCGCCATACCTCTTCCGCGCCCGCGCACGGATCTTGTCTCGCCCGAAGCCAGCGCCATCGAAGCCGACATCCTCGATACCCTGCTCGATCCACAGCCCGCCCAAAGGACATGACCATGCTTTCCAGACGCCTCTTCATCGCTGCCGCATTGATCTCCGGGCTCGGACCCGTCACGTCCGTCCGCGCCCAGCAGACTGTCACCGTCGCACTAGACTGGACGCCGAACACAAACCATGTCGGGCTCTATGTCGCCCAGGCGAAAGGCTTCTACGCCGAGGCCGGGCTCGACGTGCAGATCCTGCCCTACAGCGACACTGCGGCCGGTACGCTGATCGCCAACCGCGTGGCTGATTTCGGTATATTGGGATCCATAGGATTGTTCACCCAACGCACCGCCGGCGCCGACCTCGTCGCCACCTACGCCATCATGCAGACAGAAACCGGCAGGCTGGTGTTCAATGCCGACCGCGCCGATATACAGTCCCCAAGGGACCTGGACGGCCTAACCTATGGCGGTTTCGGCAGCGCCTGGGAGAATGCGCTGATCGGCACCATCATCCGCCATGATGGCGGCGAGGGCAAATTCGAAACGGTGACGCTGGGCACCTCCGCCTATGAGGCCTTGGCCAATGGCGCAGTCGATTTTACGCTCGAAGTCTATACTTGGGAGGGGATCAAAGCGGAACTTGACGGCAAGGCCCAACGCGCCTTCCGCTACGCCGATTACGGCGTGCCCGACCAACACACCAATTTCATTGGCTCGAGCCGGGCCTACCTCGAAAAGAACAAGGACACGGCAACTGCGTTCATCGCCGCGACCAGGCGCGGCTATGCCTTCGCCGTCGAACATCCGCAAGAAGCGGCTGATATCCTGATCGCAGCAAACAGCGACGTGCTGACCGACCGTCCGCTGATCGAAGCATCCCTGAAGGCGCTGGTCGATGGCCACTATCTGCAAAGCCCCACCGGCGCGATCGGCACAATCGATCCAGCAAAGATGGAGGCGATCGGCGACTACCTGTTCAAGGCCGGCGCCCTGCGCGACAGCGATGGAAACCTGATCGGCGAACGCCTCGATTTCGCGGCCTATTACAGCAACGCCTATATAGCCGGCGAAAAATGAGCCCGCCGCTGTGCATATATCTCAATGCCGTGATCTTTAGCCTCGGCAGTCACGAGGCCGGTTGGCGCATACCCGAAAAGCGACCCGCTTGCCTCGACTTGCCTCGAGTATTGGGTCGACCAGCAAAGCATCATCGACGACGTGATGCCTTTGCTGGAGCGTTCGGAAGTTTTCGACGTTGGGGGTGAGCGCACCCTTCGCGACCGATACGGCTTGCCAAGTCTTTAGGTCTAGAATCGAACAGAGGCGCGTGGCGGTGCTTACTCACGACTAGGCCCGGCTCCGGACTGACGTGATGGCTTCGTGTAGCGCTTTGGCGTCAGTTCCGCCCCGGGTTGGCCGTTCAACCGTTTCTTGAGAATGTCAATGAGGCTGATGGTGACCGCGATCACCGCAGGGCCGAGGACGAGTCCGGATGCTCCAAAGAGGACGATGCCACCGACCGCGCCGATAAAGGCCATCACTGTGTGGAGCCGCAACCGGCTCCCGACAAGCATCGGATAGAGCAGATTGTCGATGCCGGCGACGACGCCGCCGCCCCAGATGGTCAGGATCGCTGCGCTTGCCCAAGACCCTTCCAGTGCGAGATAGATCGCTGCCGGCACCCAGATCACGAATGCGCCGAGCACTGGCACGATGGCAAGAAGTCCCATTACCAGGCCCCAGAAGACCGGCGTGGGCAGGCCGAGCCACCAGAACATCAGGCCGCCCAGCGTTCCCTGCACAGCGGCGACAAAAACGGTGCCTATCAGGATCGCATGTACCGTCTCGGCAAGGCGCGACAGCATGTATGCCGTCTCCGGTGCACGCAGGGGCGAGAGACGCTCGATCCCCCGCAGGGCGGATTCACGATCCCGCAGAAAATAGAACAGCAGATAGAATGTCAGCACGAACATCACGGCCTGATTGATCGAGCCGCGCAATAGCGATGTGCTTTGTCCCGTCAGCCATTGTACAAATGCGGCGACCGTGCCGGCCGGATCGAGTTGGTTCTCAACCCACTGAGCAACCGCCGAAAGCCTGGGATAGCCCGACACGAAGGCATCTGTGTTCCAACCCCGGATGACCTCCTCCAGATAAGTGGCGCCGTTTACCGCCTCGCGAACAAGCTGCTGTGCCACGAAGATGAGCGGCAGGCCGACTGCAACCGCCGCGATGCTGACTGACATCAGTGCAGCCAGGTTTTGGTTCCTGAGCCTTTCCTCGACCCGTCGATGAGCCGGATACAGGACGATTGCCAACACCAGCGCCCACGTCAATGCCGGCAAAAAAGGCAACGCCAAGAGATAGCAGACATACAGACCGATCGCCGTCGCGGCCACGATGCCGAGCAATCTCATTTGTTTCATATCGGGCATCTGTTTCAGGTCGGGCACCTCTCGCCGTCTCGCAAACCAAGCGAGCCTAGTGGATTTCCCGACAAAATGGCAGCTCCCGTTGCCGCACCGCTACGGCTAGGCCGCTGTGGAATATGACGACGATGGCACGGACATTTTCTCGCTCATTGGGCTGATTATGCCGACTGGGCACCCGTGCCCGATGCCAGCACCCGCGGCCTGCCCGGTCGTGGATGCTCTGACCTACGGCGGTTCTACAGCTCGCTCGCGAACTCGCAGCTTCACAGGACCAATAGAAAAAAGGCCGGACTGTTAAAGTCCGGCCAGGCATGAAGGTTTAAAACCTCCAGAGGGGAACGCGCCGGACGCAATGGGAGGAAAACATCCGACGCAGTGCGTATATGGGTCGCCTCGGGTGACGTTTCAACGAGATGTGGTGGGCCACATCAGCCGCTCCATAGAGCCAAATCCGAAGATTCATCGTCACGGTCTGCGGCAGCTTCGATTGCCGCTACGAACAGGCGCGCATGCCGCGCGACCTCGCTACCGGCGCTCTACAGATTCCGCTAGATGGCGAGGGCACGGGAAAGGCCGGCGTAGCTCGCCATCCTTGCTGCGGCTTTCGCAGACTGTTTTGGATCTCCCGGGAGCCGCTGAACGGCGACCGAGATAAATCGTGGTAGCTATTGGCATAGCCGCCACGACAAGGGTCTCACCAGCCTAGTCGATGTCGAAGGATACGCCTTGGGCCAGCGGCAGCGCCTTGGAATAGTTCACCGTGTTGGTGGCGCGCCGCATGTAAGCCTTCCAGGCATCGGAGCCCGACTCGCGGCCGCCGCCGGTCTCCTTCTCGCCACCGAAGGCACCACCGATCTCGGCCCCCGATGTGCCTATGTTGACGTTGGCGATGCCGCAGTCGGACCCGTCGACGCCGAGGAAGCGCTCGGATTCCTGCAGGTCCCGGGTGAAGATCGACGACGACAGCCCCGCTCCGACCGCGTTGTGCTCGTCGAGCACGGCGTCGAAATCCGAGTACTTCATCACATAGAGGATCGGCGCGAAGGTCTCTTCCGTCACCGGCGAGACCTGCTTGGGCATCTCGACCAGCGCCGGACGAACGTAATAGGCGTCGGGATGGCCATTGTCGACCCGCGTGCCGCCGGTCACCTTGCCGTCGTGAGCGGCGGCTTCCTTCAACGCGTTCTGCATGCTGTCGAAGGCTGCCTTGTCGATCAACGGTCCGACCAGCGCGGATGTCTCCAGCGGATTGCCGACCGAGACGCTTTCATAGGCCTTCTTGAGGCGCGGAACAAAGGCATCATAGATGCTCTCATGCACGAACAGGCGCCGCAGCGTCGTGCAGCGCTGCCCGGCCGTGCCCATGGCGCCGAACGCAATGGCGCGCAAGGCCATGTCGAGATCGGCCGTCGGGCAGACGATGCCGGCATTATTGCCGCCTAGCTCCAGCACAGCGCGCGCAAAGCGTTTTGCCAGCCGCGGACCGACATCCCTGCCCATGCGGGTCGAGCCGGTGGCCGAGACCAGCGGCACCTTGGGATGGTCGACCAGAATTTCGCCGACGGCGCGATCGCCGATCAGCACCGACGTCAAACCTTCCGGAGCATCGCCGAAACGCTCTGCCGCACGCTTGAAGATCGCCTCGCAGGCGAGCGCCGTCAGCGGCGTCTTTTCCGAGGGCTTCCACACCACAGCGTCGCCGCAGACCAGCGCAAGCGCCGCGTTCCACGACCACACCGCGACCGGGAAGTTGAAGGCCGAAATCACGCCGACGACGCCCAGCGGGTGCCAGGTTTCCATCATGCGATGACCGGGCCGCTCGGTGGCGATGGTCAGGCCGTAGAGCTGACGCGACAGGCCAACGGCGAAATCGCAGATGTCGATCATTTCCTGCACTTCGCCGAGCCCTTCGGACGGAATCTTGCCGACCTCGATCGACACCAGCCGGCCAAGCTCGGCCTTGTGCGCGCGCAGTTCCTCGCCAAGCAGCCGCACCAGCTCGCCGCGCTTCGGTGCCGGCACCAGACGCCAGGCCTGGAAGGCTTTGTGGGCGGCATCGATGGTCTTTGCCGCACCGGCCGGCGAGATCGTCTTCAGCGCGGCGATCTGCTCGCCTGTCACCGGGCTGCGCACGATAAGATCGCCGCCCGAAAGCGCGTCCTCAGCGACACCGAGTTTCGCCAGTAACCCGGCTGTTTCCTTCGCAATCGTCATTTTCTTTCCCTTTCAGAATGCATGTCGCCCAAAAGTGCGCAGCGGTTTTGGGACAACGACATGCATAAAACAAACTTGCCAAAGCCTGTGCCATGCCGTCCCTGTACCGATCGGCACATCAGGCGCTGTCATGGCGTGGCATTACTCGTTTCAGGGAAAAATCGCCACCCCGGCATGGTCTAAGCCAAGGTCAGACCGTTGAACCAGTGACTCGTTCAGCGCGCTGTCTGCGCGGTTCCCCGCGCGGCGCCTTCCTTCATCAGGCGGTCGATATGCATGCGGATATGGGCGGCCTCGGCTGCCGTGTTGGCAAGAGCGATGGCACGGTCGAAGGCGATGCGCGCCTCCTCGCCACGACCAAGCTGCATCAGCAGGCCGCCTTTGAGGCCGAAGAAATGGAAATAGCCGGAAAGCCTTTGCTCCAACGGCTCGATCATGGCAAGTGCCGCTTGCGGCCCGCGCACCTTGGCGACCGCGACGGCGCGATTGAGCGTCACCACCGGCGACGGCTGCATCTGCTCGAGCAAGCTGTAGAGCAGGTCGATCTCGTTCCAGTCCGTATCCTCAGGCCTCGCCGCCCGCGCATGCAGGGCGGCGATCGCGGCCTGCACCTGGTAGGGACCCGGCTTCTGGTGGCGCAGCGCCTTGTCGACCAGCGCCAGCCCCTCGTCGATCATCTTGCGGCTCCACAGGCTGCGATCCTGGTCTTCGAGCAGCACGATCTCGCCATTCTCGTCGAAACGCGCCGGCGCACGCGCATGCTGGAGAAGCAAAAGCGCCGTCAGGCCCATGATCTCCGGCTCGGTCTGGAACAGCCTAAGCAGCAGCCTGGCCAGCCGGATTGCTTCTTCGCAGAGCGGCGCGCGGGCCGGTGCCTCGCCGCTGTTGGTCGAATAGCCTTCGTTGAAGATCAGGTAGACCATGGCAGCGACGGCGGCCAGTCGTTCGGACCGCTCAACCGCACCCGGCGTCTCGAACGGCACGCCGGCATCGGCGATGCGCGCCTTGGCACGGGTGATGCGCTGCTCCATGGCGCTTTCACCGACGAGGAAGGCGCGGGCAATCTGCTTGACGGTCAGGCCTGAAACGATGCGCAACGCCACGGCGATCTGCTGCGTCGCCGGCAGGTCGGGATGGCAGCAGATGAACAGCAGCCGCAATATGTCATCGCGGTAGTGCGCGCCGTCCAGCCGTTCGGCGATGTCGGTCTCGGCATCTTCCAGGTCGGAGATCTGGTCCTCTTCCGGCAGCGGCGCCTGCTTGGCACGTTTGCGCACCGCGTCGATGCCGCTGTTGCGGCCGACGAAGATCAGCCAGGCTGCCGGATCGCGCGGCGGGCCGTTTGTCGGCCAGTTCTTCAGAGCTCGCAGGCAAGCGTCCTGGAAGGCTTCCTCCGCCGCATCGAGATCGCGGAAGTAGCGCAGCAGCGCGCCCATCGCCTGGGGGCGGGCAGTGCTGATCGCCGTGCTGATCCAGGTAAGGTCGGTCATGCGGAAACCTTGGCGGGATTGAAGAGCGAAACCGGACGTATCTCGTAGGAGCCGCCGCTCGGGTTGACCTCGGAAAGTTCACGCGCAAAGTCGACGGCCTCCTCGAGATCGGCGCATTCGAGGGTGTAGAAGCCGAGGAACTGTTCCTTGGTTTCGGCAAATGGTCCGTCGATGACGACCGCTTCGCCTTTGACCTTTCTTAGGGTTGTCGCAGCGGTTGTCGGCAGCAGCCGCGCGACCGGGCCGAGCCGGCCCGCCTGAGCGTATTTTTCCTGCACGCCCAGGAGTTTTTTCATGACAGCGTCATCTTGCGCCTTGCTCCAGGAGCAGACGACGTCTTCGGAGGCATAGCAGAGGATCGCGTAAAGCATGGGTCGTCCTTTTCTCTGTCAAAGGACGAAACACTAGGGCCTATCCCGACATGACGTCGACAAAAAATTACGTCCTGCACGGATCACGAAAGCCTGCGGCGGCTCCGTTCGGTTCAGCTCCCCTGCGCCTTCAGCCATCTCAGTACGAGAGCCTCTTCGTCGTCAAGACCGGGTATCGATCGTTTCCGCTTGTTCGCATCCGCTATTTCGCTGAGCAGCCGTCCTTCGGACCAGGCATCGAAAACTTGCGGGTGGATGTAACATCTGCGGCAGATGGCGCGGGTGTTGCCCAGCCGCTCGGCGACCTTGTCGATGAGGTCGTTCATCACACGCTTCTGTTGCGCCCGGCTTTCGGGTCGTTCGGTTTGCGCAAACAGTGACGCAGCATGGATAGTGCCGCCCCAGGTTCGGAAGTGCTTGGAGCTGAAATCCGCCCCTGCCGTCTCCCTGATGTAGCGGTTGACGTCGTCGGATCGGATCGGTCGCCTGCTTCCGTCGTCGTCGAGATACTGGAACAGCTTCTGGCCCGGCAGATCCTGCGCCCCGCGCACGATCCTGGCGATCCGGCGATCGACGAGCTTCAGCTTCCATTCCTTGCCGGACTTGCCTTTGAAAGCGAAACGCAGGCTCGAGCCATTGATATCGACATGGCGGTCGCGCAGCGTGGTCAGCCCAAAGCTGTTGTTGTCGCGAGCGTAGGCGGCATTGCCGACGCGGATCATCGTGTTGTCGAGCAGCCAGACCACAGCGGCGACAACGCGTTCCAGCGGCAGGCCGTGACGGCGCAGATCGGCATCGATCTGGCGTCGCAGCTCAGGCAGGCTTTCTGCAAAGGCAACCAGGCTCAAATATTTGACGCCGTCACGCTCCTCCGCCCATAGCGCATGATACCGATATTGCTTGCGTCCGCGCTGATCACGGCCTGTCGCCTGGATGTGACCGTCAGCATCCGGCGAGATCCACACATCCGTCCACGCCGGTGGAATGGCGAGCGCCCTGATGCGGGCCATAGTGTCGTCGTCGACACCCTGCCCGTCAGGGCCTTTATATGAGAATCCCTTGCCAGCCCTGAGACGCCGGATACCGGGCTCGGCGTCGGTGAGGTAGGTAAGCGAGGCTCGATCGGCAGAGGCTTGCGACCCATTTGTCGGCGCCCCGTCTTTTGGTGCAACCTCCTTGCCAGCCGATCGGCCGGATGGCGACCCGGATTTGTCCAACATGTCCTCTCCGCGAGAAATTTTCCCGTAGATAAGCGCCGGACCCGCCGCTGGTTCCGCGAATGGCTTTCAGAATGATGTCAGGCTCACCGCGTGTGCGTTCGAGGAGCCGTCCTCTGTCTACGTTCGGCGCCTAGAAATCGAGTGCGGCCTCGCTTGCCGTTATGCCTTTTCCAGCACGACTGGAATGACGTCGACTGCTTGCTCGCCGACCTGCCCTCCGGTTGTTTTCAGGACGCCGACGATCGGCGCTACATCCGAATAGTCCCGGCCATGACCGACGGTGATGTGGTCGTTGCTTGCCCGCATGCCATTGGTCGGATCGAACTCCTGCCAACCGGTGTCGCGCCCGCACCACACCTTGACCCAGGCATGCATGGCGTCGGCCCCTTCCAGCCGCGGTTTTCCGCGCGGCGGAATGGTGCGCAGGAACCCGCTGACATAGCCGGCGGGGACACCCAGGCCGCGCAGGCCGGCGATCATGATATGCGAAAAGTCCTGGCAGACGCCCCGCTTCAGGTCGAAGGCATCGCTTGCCCGGGTCTGCACCGTAGTCGCCTCGCCATCATAGGTGAAATCGCGGTAGATCCGGTTGCACAGGTCCATGGCCGTGCTGACAGCGGAGTTGCCGGCACTGCTCCGCGCGTAGGCGGTGATCGCCGCATCGATGCCGGCATGGTCGCTGGCAGCCAGAAAGTGATGCGGTGTATCAGGCGACAGCGACCGCACCGCATCGAGTTCCTCCCTCAGCCGGCGAATGTCGGGCGACACGTCAAGCCCAGGTTCCGGCCGCGAAACCGCGACGCGCGCGCTCATCCTGATGTCGAGCGCATCGTGAACGTCGCGAAAGGCGATCGACGTGACATTGTTGCCAAAGAAATCGGAAAAATCCGAGCGTTCGCTCGGCGCCGGTGCGAAGGACAGCGAAGCGGCGATCACGCGCTGCACGCCCGATACCGTCGGCGGCAGCACGCGCACCTGATGGCGGCCGCCGCCGGCCGCAGCATCGTAATCGTAACGTAGCTTGAGCCTGATATCGTAGAGCATGCCCGCCTTTATCCGAACCCGTCCCTACCCGAAATAGGATTTGGCGAGGCTGTTGTAGAGGCCGCCGATCTCGTTGGCGAGATCGGCCAGGGCCGGCGCCGTCATGTCCGATGGCTCCTTGATGGCGATCGCCGTGTTGAGCTGCAGGATCTCTTTCGCCGCCGGCGACATGTGCCCCTCGCCGCCGACAGCAGGCAACAGCGCGATTTCGGCCTTCAGCCGCTCGAGCTGGAACAGGATGGAGCGCGGGTTGAGCGGATCGAGCACCAGGAGGTCGATCACAGTGCGCCGGCCGGCCTGCACCGGATACTGCCGCCGGTGGGTCATGACGCTGTCGCCGATCTCCAGCATCATGTCGAGCGCGCCGTCCGGCGCCGCAGCCCTGGTCAGCCTGGCGAGCGTGCGGGCAATCTGGATGCCGCGTTCCAACCGCCGGCCGATCTCCAGGAAGCGCCAGCCGGTGAAGCGGTACATATTCTCATGCAGCAGGCCGGAAAACCCGGCGAGCTTGCGCAGGATGACCGTCATCGCCCGCGTCGCATCATCGCCCGGCGCCACCGTTGTGGCGAATTGATGAATGGTCTTCGACAGATCCTTCAGCGCCAGCCAGCCATCGGGCGAGAAGCGGTCGCGGATTTGTCCGGCGCTGTAGACGGCGCTGTCCAGTGTGCCGATCAGCCCCGGCGGGATCGCGGTTTCGACGTCGATGCCGAACGGTTCGAGATAATCTCTGATATCGGCAAGCAGCGGCATGTCCGGGTCGGATGCCTCGGCCAGCCGCACGTGATAGGCGCGCAGGATGCGCACCGTGTCTTCCGATCGCTCGATATAGCGGCCGAGCCATGTCAGGTTTTCCGCCGCGCGGCTGGGCAGGCTGCCCGGCAAGGTGCGGGTGAAGGTGTCGTGCTCCTGCGGCAGCAGCGTCTCGCGCTCCACCGGTCTGTCGCTGACCACCCACACATCCGCCGCCTGGCCGCCGCGCTGCATGGCGATTGCCGTCGGGTCGAGCGAAAAGCCGACGCGGGCAAAGCCGCCGGGCATCACCGTCCAGCCTTCCGCGGTTCGCGCCAGATAGACGCGCAGGGCTGCTGGTCGCGGCTCCAGCCAGCCGCCGACATAGACCGGCGTGGTCGAAAGCGTCACCGCTTCCTGTCCGACGAAGCCGCCGCCGTCCCTTTCGATCCGGGCTATCAGTTCGGCCCGCTCCCCGGCAACCAGCGCCGAGCCCAGCCTCGTGGAATCGTCATCCTCGAAGGCAAGCCGCGTCGACAGCGCCGGACCGATCACCATGCGGTCGAGGTTAGCCAGCACATGGTCACGGTCCGCGTCCCGCCCGCACCACCACGTCGCGACACTCGGCAGCAGAAGCCCCTCGTTGCGCAATTCGCGCGAAATCTTCGGCAGGAAGGCGGACATCGCCCGCGTTTCCATCAGCCCGGAGCCGAGCGCGTTGACGGCTGAGACGGCTCCCATGCGGATCGCCTCGACCAGCCCAGGCGTGCCGATCTGCGACTCCGGCCGCAACTCCAGCGGATCGGCGAAAGCGGCGTCGAGCCGTCGCCACAGCACGCTGACCGGCATAAGCCCCGAAACGGTGCGCACCATAAGCCGGCCGCCGGAGACGGTCAGATCCTCGCCTTCAAGCAACATGATGCCGAGATAGCGAGCGATATAGGCATGTTCGTAATAAGTTTCGTTGAGCGGCCCCGGCGTCAGGATGGCGACACGGCCGCCTGATACCTTGGCCATGCCGTTCAGCGCGTCGCGAAAGCGGCGGAAGAAGCCTGCAAGGCGATGCACGTGCATCTCGCCATAGATGTCGGACAGCGCACGCGTGGTTGCGACGCGGTTTTCCAGCGCAAAGCCGGCACCCGACGGCGCCTGCGTGCGGTCACCCAGCACCCACCAGCGGCCGTCCGGTCCACGGCCGAGCTCGAAGGCGCAGAAATGCAGGAAATGGCCGCTGGCCGGTCTGGTGCCGACGACCGGCCGCAAATATTCCGGGCTGGCTGCGATCAGCCCCGGCGGCAAGATGCCCTTCTCGACCAGGCGGTTCGGCCCGTAGATATCGGCGATCGTTTCCTCGAACAGCTCGGCCCGCTGGACCAGCCCGGCGCTGATCGCGGCCCATTCCTGGTCCTCGATCAGCAGCGGCACATGCGCCAGCGGCCATTCGCGCTCATTGGCGCCGGCCTTGTCGTAGACGCGGTAATAGACGCCGGCGTCGCGCAGATACTGGTCGGCGCGAGCGAAGCGCTGGGCGAGCTTTTCGGGGCCCAGTTCCTCCAGTGCCTCGATGAAGTCCTTCCAGACCGGGCGGGGATTGCCTGATGCATCGACCATCTCGTCGACGACACCGTCGATCGGCTGATAATGCTCCAGCAGGTTATGCGATCTGCCGCGTATTTTCTTGTGATTCCCCTTTGCCATGGCTGATCAGAGTCTTGCAGGTCGCCTGAGGTCAAGGGTCATCGGGAAATCCTCAGAGGCTTGTTCGTCGCGCAGCACGTAGCCGGACGGCGTATGGCCACGCGGCTCGAAGCGGGCGAGCCGTCGCGCCTCCGCTTCATTGCCGTTGACCGGGAAGGTGTCGTAGCTGCGCCCGCCGGGATGTGCGACATGGTAGACGCAACCGCCGATCGCCCGCTCCGACCACCGATCGTAGATGTCGAAGACCAGCGGCGTATTGACCGGCAGCGCGGGATGCAGGCCCGATGCCGGCTGCCAGGCCTTGAAGCGGACGCCCGCCACCGCGATCTCTCTGGTGTCGGTCACCTTCATCGGCACGATGCGGCCGTTGCAGACGACCGCGTGACGCTCCGGGTTAAGCCCTTCGGTCTTCACCTGCAGCCGCTCGACCGAGGAATCGACGAAGCGCACGGTTCCGCCGATGGCGCCCTGCTCGCCCATGACATGCCACGGCTCCAGCGCTTGCCGCAGTTCCAGCTTGATGCCGGCATGCTGGACCTCGCCGCAGAACGGGAAGCGGAATTCGAGCTGCGCGTCGAACCATTCGGGACGGAATTCAAAGCCGTTCAGCTTGAGGTCGTCCAGCACGTCGAGAAAATCCGCCCAGACATAGTGCGGCAGCATGAAACGGTCATGCAGCGACGTGCCCCAGCGCACGAAGCGGCCTTCGAGCGGATTCTTCCAGGCGCGGGCGATGATGGCGCGCACCAGCAATTGCTGCGCCAGACTCATGCGCGCATTGGGCGGCATCTCGAAGCCGCGGAACTCGACCAGCCCCAGCCGGCCGGTCGGCCCGTCGGGCGAAAACAGCTTGTCGATGCAGATTTCCGATCGATGCGTGTTCCCCGTCACGTCGGTCAGAAGGTTGCGGAACAGCCGGTCGACCAGCCACGGCAACGGCGCGCTGCCACTGTCCGGATGCGGCACCTGCGCCATCGCGATCTCGAGCTCGTAGAGCGAATCGTGGCGCGCCTCATCGAAACGCGGCGCCTGGCTGGTCGGGCCGATGAACAGGCCGGAGAATAGATAGGACAGCGACGGGTGGCGCTGCCATTGCAGGACAAGGCTCTTCAGCAGGTCGGGGCGGCGCAGGAACGGGCTGTCGTTGGGTGTTGCGCCGCCGACGACGACATGGTTGCCGCCGCCTGTGCCGGTGTGGCGGCCGTCTATCATGAACTTGTCGGCGCCGAGCCGCGTCTGCCGCGCCTCCTCGTAGATCGCTGTGGTCGTCGCCACGCAGTCCTGCCAGTTCGCAGCCGGATGGATGTTCACCTCGATGACGCCGGGATCCGGAGCCACGCGGATGACGTTGAGGCGCGGATCGTGAGGCGGACCGTAGCCCTCGATATGCACCGGCAGGCCGATAACCTTTGCCGCGTTCTCGGCCGCTGCGACCAGTTCGAGATAGTCTTCCAGCGCCTCGACCGGCGGCATGAATACACAAAGCCGCCCGTCGCGCGGCTCGACCGACAGTGCGGTGCGCACCGCGCCGCCGATCTCGGTGATTTCCTGTTCGACACGGTCCTGCTGGCCGGTCGCGGCGGTGAAGGACGCCGCCTGCTGGCGTCGCACCATTTCGTCGGCGCCTTCCAATTCGGCTGGGGCAGCCTCCGGTAAAGGAGCGGCTCCAGGCAAAATAGTCTCGCGCGCCGGCAATGGTCCGCGCGGCAGGGAAGGATCGACCGGCACGATATACGGGAACTGCGCCGGCGGCACATGGGGCAGCGTGCCGAGCGGCAGGCGGTAGCCGACCGGGGAATCTCCCGGCACCAGGAACAGCTTGCCGCGCCGCGTCTTCCACTTCTCCGAACGCCAGCGCGGTCCGGACGCTTGGCTGTTCCAGCGCTGGACAGGCAGCACATAGCCCGATGGCTTGGTCAGGCCGCGTTCGAACACCCGCGCCATGCGGCTGCGCTCCTCGGGGTCGTCCAGCTTCGAATTGGACGGATCGACATTTTCCGGCAGCTTGCCTTCCTTGAGCAGCCACTCGGCCGGGTCCTCATAGGCTTCGCTGACCATGGTCTTGTCGATGCCGAGTTCATCGGCAATCGCCGTCAGCAGGCCTTCAGCCTGCTTCGGTCCGACAACTGCTTCGCTGTTTTCCCGTGCGATCAGCGATGGATCACTCCACACCGGCTCGCCGTCGGCGCGCCAGTACAGCGAGAAGGTCCAGCGCGGCAGGCTTTCGCCCGGATACCACTTGCCCTGCCCGTAGTGCAGGAAGCCACCGGGCGCGAAACGCTCACGCAGCCGGCGGATCAGCGCATCGGCTTTTTCGCGTTTTGTCGGGCCGACGGCGGCGGTGTTCCACTCCTCCGCCTCGAAATCGTCGATCGACACGAAGGTCGGCTCGCCACCCATGGTCAGCCGCACGTCCCCGGCCTCGAGCGCGGCATCGACCTGGTTGCCCAACGCGTCAAGCGCCTGCCAGCTTTCGTCGGAGAACGGCTTGGTGATGCGTGGATGCTCGGCGATGCGGTCGACCCGCATGTCGAAGCCGAACTCGACATTGGCGAAGCTGGCCATGCCGGAAATAGGCGCGGCGTTGCGGAAATGCGGCGTCGCGGCGAGCGGCACATGGCTTTCGCCGGTGAGCAGTCCGGAGGTCGGGTCGAAGCCGATCCAGCCGGCGCCTGGCAGATAGACTTCGCACCATGCATGAAGATCGGTGAAGTCGACGGCGGTGCCGGGCGGCCCGTCAAGCGCGACGAGGTCGGGTTTCAGCTGGATCAGATAGCCGGAGACGAAGCGCGCGGCGATGCCGAGGTTCCTCAGGATCTGCACCAGCAGCCAGCTCGTGTCGCGGCACGAGCCTTGCTTGGCGGCCAGCGTTTCCTCGGGTGAGAAGACGCCGGTTTCCATGCGCACGATATAGGCGATCTCGCGTTGCAGGCGCGCATTGAGGTCGACGACGAAATTGACGGTGTTGGTAGGACTGCGATCGATGGTCTGCAGGAACGCCGACAGCAGCGGCCCGGCCGGCTCCGGCGTCCGGTAGATGGCGAGATCGTCGCTGATCTCTTCCGGATACTCGAAGGGAAACGTTTCGGCCGACGGCTCGACGAAGAAATCGAATGGGTTATAAACCGTCATGTCGGCAACGAGGTCGACCTCGATCTTCAGCTCCGTCACAGGTTCCGGAAACACGAAACGCGCAAGGAAGTTGCCGTAGGGGTCCTGCTGCAGATTGACGAAATGGTTCGCCGGCCCGACCTTCAAGGAATGGCTGAGCACCTTGGTGCGGGAATGCGGCGCCGGCTGCAGCCTGATGACCTGCGGGCCGAGAACGACCGGCCGGTCATATTTGTAATGGGTCAGGTGGTAGACAGCTGCCAGAATTGCCATGGGGCCCCGAAAGTCGGCGTTTCAAACGAATTCGCCGAACCCTGACACAAATGCTGGCCATTCTCCAAGCAGAGATGTTGCGGTGCACCTAATTTAAGCAGCTATTGAACGCAACTCCGCTTAACACGACTGGCCACCGCTGGCCTCCAGCATCTGCGATTGGCGAAGGCCTCGGGTCTTCGTCGTCCTGGGGCGGAGCAAGGAGCGAAGCGCAGACCCCAGCATCCATGCCGTGACGCTAACCGAAGAATGCAGCAGTGCAGCACGAACCACTGTCGTGACCCTTCCCTGAAAGATCCTGCACCGCAGCGGCGCCTCGACTCAAGGCATGGACCCTCGGGTCAAGCCCGAGGATGACGAAGCGAAGGGCATGGCCCTTTAGAAAAACGCCTGCAATCCGGTCTGTGCCCGTCCGAGGATCAGCGCATGCACGTCATGCGTGCCCTCATAGGTGTTGACGGTTTCGAGGTTCTGCGCGTGGCGCATGACATGGTAGCCGATCTGGATGCCGTTGCCGCCATGCATGTCGCGGGCCTGACGGGCAATGTCGAGCGCCTTGCCGCAATTGTTGCGCTTGACGATCGAGATCATCTCCGGCGCCATCTTGCCTTCGTCCATCAGCCGCCCGACCCGTAAGCTGCCCTGCAGGCCGAGCGCGATCTCGGTCTGCATATCGGCGAGCTTCTTCTGGAAAAGCTGCGTGCCGGCCAGCGGCTTGCCGAACTGCTTGCGGTCGAGGCCGTATTGGCGGGCCCGGTGCCAGCAATCCTCCGCCGCGCCCATCGCACCCCAGGAGATGCCGTAGCGCGCCCGGTTGAGGCAGCCGAACGGACCCTTCAGGCCTGAGACATTGGGCAGCAGCGCATCTTCGCC
This sequence comes from Mesorhizobium wenxiniae, assembly GCF_002284535.1. Classification (GTDB taxonomy): domain Bacteria; phylum Pseudomonadota; class Alphaproteobacteria; order Rhizobiales; family Rhizobiaceae; genus Mesorhizobium; species Mesorhizobium wenxiniae. Next base: position 26,649 of record NZ_NPKH01000004.1, read on the forward strand.
GACCTCGACGCCTTCCATCACCACTTCGCCGGTAATCGATGCGCGAAGCGACAGCTTGCCGCCGATCTTCGGCGCCGAGAGGCCTGTCATGCCCTTTTCCAGCACGAAGCCGCGAATCTCGTTGTCATGCGCGGCCGATTTCGCCCAGACGACAAACACATCGGCGATTGGCGCGTTGGAAATCCACATTTTCGAGCCGGAGACCTTGTAGCCGTTCGCCGTCTTCTCGGCTCGCGTCTTCATGCCGCCCGGGTCGGAACCGGCATCCGGCTCGGTCAGGCCGAAGCAGCCGATCCACTCGCCGCTGGCGAGCTTCGGCAGGTATTTCTTGCGCTGCGCCTCCGAGCCATAGGCGTGGATCGGATACATCACCAGCGACGACTGCACGCTCATCATCGATCGATAGCCCGAGTCGATGCGCTCGACTTCCCGCGCCACCAGCCCATAGGTGACGTAGTTGGCGCCGAGTCCGCCATATTCTTCCGGAATGGTTATGCCGAGCAGCCCGGCCTCGCCCATCTCGCGAAATATCCCGGCATCGGTCTTTTCCTCGAGATAGGCTTCCTCGATCCGAGGGGCGAGCTTGTCGGCGGCGAATGCCGCGGCGCCATCACGCACCATCCGCTCGTCTTCCGAAAGCTGGTCCTCGATCAGGAAAGGATCATTCCAGACGAATGCGTTCTTGTCGGCTGCCATGGCCTCGGTCTCCAAATGCGGGGATGCCCGGGCTTATCGGCTTCCAGTTCGAAAAAATCAAACGAAATTGCTTCACCGATCAATGAGCGCTAGTAATGGATCATGAACGTTCAGCGCCGCCTTTTGCCTGGTATCAGCGCCCTTGCCGCCTTCGAGGCGGTGGCCCGGCTGGGCAGCTTTACCGCCGCCGCGCAGGAACTCGATTTGACCCAGGGCGCCGTCAGCCGGCAGATCAGGCTGCTGGAAGACCAGTTCGGCCGGCGGCTGTTCGAACGCGACAGCCGCAATGTCAGGCTGTCAGCGGCAGGCGAGATCTATGCCGAAGCGGTGCGCGCCGCGCTGGGTCAATTGCGCGACGCAGCCCTTGGATTGATGAGCAATCGGCATAGTGGCATCTTGAACCTCGCCATCCTGCCGACCTTTGGCACACGCTGGCTGATGCCGCTCATCCCGGATTTCGTCGAAAACAACCCGGACATTACCATCAATTTCGTTACCCGCATCGGCCGCTTCGACTTCGCTCGCGAAAGGCTCGACGCCGCCATCCATTTCGGCTTGCCCGACTGGCCGGACGCCGACTCGACGCTGCTGGTCCGCGAAGAGGTGGCGCCTGTCGTGTCGCCCGAATTTCTGGCCGGCCGCGCCATTGCCACACCCGCCGATATCGGTCGCCTGCCGCTGCTGCATATGGCGACACGGCCCGGCGCATGGACCGAGTGGTTCGAGCATCAGGGTTTGAGCGCGCCGACCGGGCCGGGCATGCAGTTCGAGCAATTCGGCACCGCCGCCCAGGCCTGCATGGCCGGGCTCGGCGTGGCGCTGCTGCCGCAGGTCCTCATCTCAGGCGAATTGCAGCGCGGCCAACTCGTGCCGGCGCCGGGCCGGCCGATGCAAAGCCGCAGCGCCTATTACCTGGTTGTGCCGCACGACAAGCGCGGCCATCCGCCGGTCGCCAGCTTTCGCGACTGGCTGCTCAGTCGCGTACCAGTGGTAGGGTGATTACTTCCGCTTCAACGCATCGGCCAATGCGGCGCCGAACGTGCCTTGCTGCGCGGACCGCTCCGGCTGACGCTGCGGCGCCGGCGCGCGCGGCACCGGTCTGTTGCCATTGTCGCGCGGCTTCGGTGTACCGCCGTCACCATCCCGACGCATCGAAAGGCCGATGCGCTTGCGCTTGATGTCGACCTCGACGACACGCACCTTGACCACGTCGCCGGCTTTCACCACCTCATGCGCGTCCTTGACGAAACGGTCGGCCAGTTGCGAGACATGCACCAAGCCGTCCTGATGCACGCCGATATCGATGAAAGCGCCGAACGCCGCGACATTGGTGACAGTGCCTTCCAGCAGCATGCCGGGCTTCAAATCCTTGATGTCGTCGACACCGTCGGCAAAGCTCGCGGTCCTGAAGCCGGGGCGCGGATCGCGGCCGGGCTTTTCCAGTTCCGCCAGGATATCACGCACTGTCGGCAGGCCGAACCGCTCATCGACGAAGACCCGCGGATCGAGCGCCTTGAGAGCGGCACTGTCGCCCATCAGCGAGCGGACGTCGCGTCCGCAGGCGGCGACGATCTTTTTCGCCACGCCATAGGCCTCCGGATGCACGGCCGAGGCATCGAGCGGTTCGGTGCCGTTGGGAATGCGCAGGAAGCCGGCGCATTGCTCGAAGGCCCGCGGTCCGAGCCGCGCCACCTTCAACAGGTCACGACGGCTGGCGAAGGGGCCGGCCGCATCACGGTGAGCGATGATGGCCTCGGCCAGCGATGTGCCAAGACCCGACACCCGCGCCAGAAGCGGCGCCGATGCGGTGTTGAGGTCGACGCCCACGGCATTGACCGCGTCCTCGACGACCGCTTCCAGGGAGCGGCCGAGCCGGTACTGGTCGACATCGTGCTGATACTGGCCGACGCCTATCGACTTTGGCTCAATCTTGACCAGTTCGGCGAGCGGATCCTGCAGCCGCCGCGCGATCGACACCGCGCCGCGCAGCGACACGTCGAGGCCGGGAAATTCCGCCGCCGCCGTTGCCGAGGCGGAATAGACCGAGGCACCCGCCTCGCTGACGATCACCTTGAGCGGCTTCGGCCCGGACTCGGCAGGCATATCGGACAGCATGTCGGCCACCAGCCTTTCCGTCTCGCGGCTGCCGGTGCCGTTGCCGATGGAAATCAGCTCGACCTTGTGCAGGCGGACGAGCTTTGCGAATTCGGCTTGCGTGCCGCGCACATCGTTCCTTGGCGGAAATGGATAGACCATCGTCGTCGCCAACAGCTTACCTGTGCCGTCCACCACCGCCACCTTGATGCCGGTGCGGATGCCGGGATCGAGGCCCATGGTGGCGCGCGAGCCGGCCGGGGCAGCGAGCAGCAAATCCTTCAGATTGCGGGCGAAGACATGGATCGCCTCCTCCTCGGCCCGCTCGCGCAGATCTCGCATCAAATCGAGAGTCAGGTGCAGCGACAGCTTTATGCGCCAGGTCCAGCCGGCCACCTCCATCAGCCAGCGATCGCCCGGCAAATGGCGGCCGATGGCGTAGGCGTCGGCAATCATCCGTTCGACCGGCTTCACCGGTGACGCGTCGTCGGCATCGATTTCGATGTCGAGGGACAGCACCTCTTCGTTGCGGCCGCGCAGCATCGCCAGCGCGCGATGGCTCGGCACGTTGGCCCATCGCTCGACATGGTCGAAATAGTCGGAGAACTTCGCGCCGGCCTCCTGCTTGCCGTCGACGACGCGTGACCGCATGAAGGCGCGTTCCTTCATGTAGGTCCGCAGTTTGCCGACAAGATCGGCATTCTCGGCGAACTGCTCGGACAGGATATCGCGCGTGCCCTCGAGCGCCGCCTTGGCGTCGGCCACCTCTTCGCCGATGTAGGCCAGCGCCAGTTCGGCGGGCACCGCCGCGCGGTCGGCAAGGATGGCCTCGGCCAGCGGTCCGAGCCCGCGCTCGCGGGCGATCTCGGCCTTGGTCCGGCGCTTCGGCTTGTAGGGCAGATAAATATCTTCGAGTTCCGCCTTGGTGGCGGCCGCTGCGATCTTGGCCTCAAGCTCTTCGGTCAGCTTGCCCTGGTCGCGGATCGAACCAAGGATGGTGTCGCGGCGCGCATCGAGTTCGCGCAGATAGGCGAGCCGCTCGGCAAGCAGGCGCAGCTGCGTGTCGTCCAGACCGCCGGTGACCTCCTTACGGTAGCGCGCCACGAACGGCACCGTCGCGCCTTCGTCCAGCAGGCCGATCGCCGCAGCGGCCTGTTCGGGCCGGGCAGCGATCTCGGCTGCTATGATGGCTGCGATGCGCTTGATGTCGGATGCCATGTCGTTCCTGCTGTCTTGTCGAAAAGAGCGGCGACCATAAGCGCAGAGCGTCGCTCCGCCAACCGCGGCGTTTTCAACCGCGCAATAGGTCCACAGGAAAGCTGCGATGGCGGTCGGCCTGGATAGAGTCAGACCATCCGGCTCAGCGCTTCGAAGAAGGCGACCATATCGACATCGAGCGGCTCGTCGACCGGCTCCGGCTGCGACGACATCTTTGCGATGACGACCTCGGCCTTCGGATTGACATAGAGCCACTGGCCGTGGATGCCGATGCCGCAGAAAGCGCCGCTTGCCGCGCCCGTCTGGTACCATTTGTTGCGGTAGCGGCCTTGCGGAAAGAGGAACGCCATCGTGCCACGCTGCCAGGCCTCGCTGTCTCCGCCTGTGCTGACAGTGTCGCGCACCCAGGCTTCCGGCACGATGCGGCGGCCATTGGCCGTGCCGCCTTGCCGCATCATCTCGCCGACCTGCGCCAGATCGCGCGGCGTGACTGAAATGCCGCCGGCCGTGCGGGCGGTGCCCTCGCTGTCTACCGTCACCGACGCTTCGCTCGTTGCACCGAGCGGCAGCCACAATTTCTCGTGCATCAGCTCGGCGAAGCGCTGGCCGGATGCGCGTTCGAGCAGGATGCCGAGCAGGTCGGAATTGGGCGAGCGGTAGCGGAACGTCCGGCCATGCGGCTCGGCAAGGCGCTGCAGCGTCAGGATGAAATCGACTAGGCTTTCGGTGCCGCCACCCGGATTCCACAGCGTCGCACGGCGATAGCGGGCAAAGGCGCTCTCCGGATCGAGATACGCTTCTTCGAAGTCGAGGCTGATGGTCATGTCGAGCACATGCCGCACGCTGGCGTCGCCATAGGCCGAGCCGGCAGCTTCCGGCAGATAGCGGGTCACCGGCGCCTGCGGATCAAAGATCCCTTCGCCTTCCAGTATGCCGGCCAGGATGGCGGTCAGCGACTTGCTGATCGAGAAGATGATGTGGCGCGCACCGAACTGCATATGCGGTGCGAACCAGTCGCCGACGAATTTGCCGCCTTTCTTGATCGTCAGCGCGTCGGTATCGGAACGCGTGAGAAAGGCTGCAACAGTCTCCGGTCCGCCGGCCAGGATGACTCGCTCGCCGAGCAGCCCGTCAAGAGCCCGCGCTGACGCCTCACCGCTGGCTGGCACGGCTGCCACGCGTGCGCTCGGCACTAACTCACCGACATTCTGGAACGACCACCGGCTGAACGGGCTTTCGCGCCAGTTGCCGAGCAGAACTTGGTTGCGGCCAAAGCCATATCTGGTCTCGAACGCGGTCTTGCCGGTCATGCGTTTCCTTCCGGTTTTTTTGGAACTTAGGCCAGCGCGGCGGCGATCGCGTGCACGGCTTTCATCGTCGCCACCGAATAGGCGATGTCGGTGAAATCCGGGTAGCTCGAAAGCTTCACCACGACCATTCTCGTGTTCCAGTCGATATGGATCAGCTGCCCGAACACGCCCCGGCACATCAGCGCGCGTGAGCGCGGATCCTCGATCCAGAACTGGTTGCGGTAGCTGCCTTCCGGCAGGCTGGGATTGAAATCCGGCCCATGCCTGCCATTGCGCGTCGCCTCGATCCAGTCGGCCGGCACCACGCCGCCGCCATTGTCGAGGATCAGCTGGCCGAAGCGGCCATAGTCCCGCAGCGTGGCGTTGAAGCCGCCATCGGCCACGGCGTAGCCGGCGCTGTCGATGGTGAAACAGGCGCTTTCATCCGCCCCGAGCTTTTGCCAGAGTTCCTCCGAAACCAGCTGCGCCAGCCGCTTGCCGGTCACCCGCTCCATGATAAAGGCGAGCACGTCGGTCTCGATCGAACGGTATTCGAAGGCAGTGCCATGCGGCCGGATTGTCTCCTTGAGCCGCAGGATCAATTCAAACATATGCGACGGCCACTCGAAGGCCGGATCGCTGTCCGGCGGCACCGGTTTCCAGCCGCTGGCGACATCGACCTGGCCGATATCGGAATAGCGGTCGGTGTATTCCTCGGAAAAACGCACGCCTGTCGTCATGTCGAGCACGTGCTGCACGCTGGCGCCCGCCCAGCCGGTCGCACCAAGCTCCGGCAGATAGGTCGTCACCGGCCTGGCCGGATCAATCAGGCCGCGCCCGACCAGTATGCCGAACACCGAAGCGGTGACCGACTTCGCCATCGACTGCGACAGATGCAGCGTGCGCTCGGCCATGCCGTTGAAATAGCGCTCATAGGCGATTTTGCCGTCCTTGAGCACGAGCAACCCGTCCGTATAGGTTTCGTCGAGCAGCCCGGCCAGCGTCGTCGGTGCGCCCGTGCTGTCGTTCACCGGCAGCGCATCGAGATCGACTTCGGCTCGCTCGAACCGGCGGCGATGGCCATTGCCGCGCCAGACTTCGACGGTCGGCAGAATTTCGCGGATGTGCTGGAACGCCCACCGGTTCCAGGGTCCCCTGTCCCAGTCGAGCTTCGGCGGCACCATCTTGGGCGGCGACCCCTGCATGATCGGCGGCACCGGTTCGCTGTTGCGGTAGGATGTCATGAGATGCGTCCCGGCAAACATGAAAACAGACCCGGCGGCGCCCGCCGCCGGGTCCGTCACGATGCGATTACTTCTGCAGTTCGGTCCATATCCTGGTGTAGAGCGCCTGGACGTCGGGTGCGCAGCTCAGCATGAATTTGCCCTTGTCGGCGAACTCGGCGGGGATGTTGACCTCCGGCGCCGTCTTCATGTCCTCAGGCATGAAGGCTTCCGATCCCTTGATGCCGTTGGCGTAGCGCGCGAAAGACGAGATCAGCGCGGCGTTCTCGGGATCCATGATGAAGTTCTGGAACAACTTGGCGTTTTCGACGTTCTTGGCGTCCTTCAGCACCGCGAGATTGTCCATCCAGATCGGATAGCCCTCCTTCGGATAGCCATAGACGATATCCTTGTTCTGCAGGCGGGCGCGGAAGGACGCGCCGTTCCAGTCGACGCTGGCTGCGAAGTCGCCCTTGGCGAACTTCTCGACTGTGCCGTAGTCCATGGAGATCCATTTCGGCTTTGCCGCCACCAGCGCATCGCGCACCTTCTTCAGCACCTCCTTGTCGCCGGTGCAGGGCTCGCCGCCGACATATCTGATGGCGAGATGCATGACATCGGCCATTTCGGGAACGACGTTGACCTTGCCGACCAGTTCCTGCGGCGGGTCCAAGAAGATAGCGGAAGTGTTGGGATCGCCCTTGTAGACCGAGGTGTTGACCGTGACGCCTGTCGTGCCCCATTGCCACGGCACGGTATATTTGCGGCCCGGATCGAAAGGAACGTCGACCCATTTCGGGTCCATGTTCTTGAAGTTCTCCATCTTGCTGGGCTCTGTCTCCAAGAGCAGCCCTTCCTGGATCCAGATCGGCACGAAGCTCGCCGAGGGCACCACGATGTCGAAGCCGCTGCCGCCCTGGCGGATTTTGGCCAGCGCGGTGTCGTTGGAATCGTAGTCGGTGACTGTCACCTTGACCTTGTATTTTTCCTCGAATTTCTTGATGAGGTCGGGGCTGGTGTAGTTGCCCCAATTGTAGATGTTGAGTTCGCCATCGGCGCGGGCGAGACCCGCCGAGGCGAACAGCGCAGCGCTGAGCGCCGTCGCAGTCAGTTTCCAATTCATCGTTTCTCTCCTGTCACTCCTGATCCTTTTTCCTGCTGATGAAAAAGAAGACGGTGACGATCAATATCGAGATCAGCAGGAACACCGTCGAAATCGCGTTTATTTCCGGCGTGATAACGCGCCGGAACTGGCCGAGCATGTAAGTCGGCAACGTATCCTGGCCGCCGGACTTGACGAACTCGGTGATGACGACATCATCCAGCGAGATGACGAAGGCCAGCATCAGCCCGGCAAGGATGCCTGGCCAGAGCAGCGGGAAGGTGACGCGCCGAAAAGCCTTCCATGGTGTCGCGTAGAGGTCGGCCGCAGCGATCTCCAACGACAGATCCATGTTCTCGAGCCGCGCCCGGATCGGCAGATAGGCAAAGGGAATGCAAAAGGCCGTATGCGCAGCCATCAGGTAGCCCAGCCCCGAATAGCCGGTCCAGATCTTGATGCGCGAAAAGAAGATCAGCAGCGCCACCGCGGTGACGATTTCCGGCACCATCAGCGGCTGGTTGATGAAGGCGTATTTTAAGCCGAGTCCGGGATAGGGTTTCGTTCGGGTTGTAGCGAGTGCAGCCATGGTGGCGACGATCGTGGCAATAGTCGCGGCGACCGAAGCGATCTGCAGCGACCGCATCGAGGCATCGACGACCTGGTCGTTGTTCCAGGCCTGATAGAACCAGCGCAGCGACACGCCTTCCCAGATCGCGATCGAACTGCCTGCGTTGAAGGCATAGACGACAACCGTGACGATCGGCAGGTACAGCGCGAAAAAGCAGATCATCGCGATTGTCGTGAAGCCGGTCTGCCGGCGAATGTCGAAGCGGCTAGCCATGCGCGCCGCCCTGGCGCCCGGCGGAGCGGACATAGAAGAGCAGCGCGACCATCACGATCGCCATCAGCGAGAGCGACAGCGCCGAGCCGAGCGGCCAGTTACGGCCTTGCCCGAACTGCAGCTCGATCAGATTGCCGAGCATCATATTCTTCGTCCCGCCGAGCACGCGCGGGGTGACATAGGCGCCCAGCGCCGGGATGAAAACGAGGATCGAGCCGGCGATGATGCCAGGCTTGACCAACGGAACGATGACTCGCCTCAGCACCTGGAACCGGTTGGCGTAGAGGTCGTAACCCGCCTCGACCAGCCGGAAGTCGATCTTCTCCAGGCTGGCATAGAGCGGCAGCACCATCAACGGCAGATAGACATAGGTCATGCCGACCATCAGCGCGAAATCGGTGAACATCATCTGGATCGGCTGGCTGATGATGCCGAGCTTGATGAGCACCGTGTTGACGATGCCCTCGTTGCGGATCACCTCCTGGATGGCGAAGGTGCGGATCAGCAGATTGGTCCAGAAGGGGATGGTGATCAGGAATAGCCAGACGTTGCGCTGCCGCGTGGGCCGGGTGGCGATGAAATAGGCGGTCGGAAAGCCAAAGAGCAACGTGAAGATCGTTGTCATAAACGACAGCTTGGCCGAACGCCAGAAGATCGACAAATGCGCGTCGGCGAAAACCAGCGTGTCGTCGAAGATGTCGCGCTGCATCACCACCGACAGCCAGCCGTCGGTGGAGAATTTCCACACCACGTCGCCATAGGGGCCCGGCGTCAGGAACGAATAGATCACGACGATCAGCAGCGGGCCGGTCGCCGCCAGAAAGATGATGATCAGTGCCGGCGCTGACAGCAGCCAGCGATCGCGGATATCTCTGCGTTCGGCTTCCTCGGCGACTTCTTCCGCGCTCGCCATCAGTCCCTCAGCACTTGTGCGGCGTCGTTGCCGATCGAAATGCCGACCTTGTCTCCCCGCTCGAAACCGCAGCCGGCGCTGCGCGTGTTCTGCTGGCGCACCGTGAAGGCCTCGCTGCTGTCCAGGCGAACATGGATGTGCGTGTCGGTGCCGAAATAGACGATGTTTTCGACCGTGCCCGACAGGTCGCCCTTGCTGCTGGTCAGCTTGGCATGTTCCGGCCTGACCACCACGGTGGCATTGTCCTTCGGCTGAAAGCCCTCAGCCACGGTCGCGTCGATCGTCGCGCCGGATTTGAGCGTTGCTCGTGCCTTGCCGTTGGCCATGCCTGATATGGCCGCGGTCAGGAAATTGGTCTCGCCGATGAAGTCGGCGACGAAGCGCTCCGCCGGCTTGTCATAGATATCCCAAGGCGTTCCGACCTGCAGGATCTTGCCCGACGACATCACCGCGATGCGGTCCGACATGGTCAGCGCTTCTTCCTGGTCGTGGGTGACGAAGATGAAGGTGATGCCGGTCTCGTGCTGCAGCCGCTTCAGCTCGATCTGCATGTCCTTGCGCAGCTTGAAGTCGAGCGCCGACAGCGGCTCGTCGAGCAGCAGCACTTTCGGCTGCGGCGCCAGCGCCCGCGCCAGTGCCACGCGCTGCTGCTGGCCGCCCGATATCTGGCTGGTGCGGCGGCCGCTGAGCGCTTCCATTTTGACAAGCTTCAGCATCTCGGCAACCCGCGCCTTCACGTCGGCTTTGGGCTTGCCGAGCATTTCGAGGCCGAAGCCGATATTCTCGGCCACCGTCATATGCGGGAACAGCGCATAGTTCTGGAACACGGTGTTGACCGGCCGCTTGAACGGCGGCAGCGGTGCGATGTCCTGGCCATGCAGCAGGATCTCGCCGGCGCTCGGGAAATCGAAGCCGGCGATCAGCCGCAGAAGCGTTGTCTTCCCGCAGCCGGACGGACCAAGCAGAGTGAAGAACTCATTCTCGCGGATCGACACCGAAATCGTGTCGAGGGCGGCGACCTGTGACTCCCCGGTACCGAATACCTTGCGGACGCCACGAACTTCAATTGCACTCTTACCCGGTTGTTCCGGCACGATTACCCCATTCTTGTGTCCGCTCTTCAGGGCGGATCCAGTTCCCACTCGATTGTCAGCACACGGCGCATGGCTTGGCAAGCATACATCTGAATGTCGATTCAGAACGCAATTCCCGTGCCACCGTCAGGCCTGATAAGTGACCTTGCCGCCGCAGATCGTCGTCATCGGCCGCACCGTATGCAGCGCTTCCGGCGCGGTGGCCTCGATGTCGCCTGAGAGCACCACGAGATCAGCCAGAAAGCCTGACTTCAGGCGGCCCTTGCGATGCTCCATGAACTCGGCATAGGCGCCTTCCACTGTATAGCCCGCAAGCGATTCATGCAGCGAGAAACTCTGGTCGGGATCGCTGTCTGCCCATGGTTTGCGCAGCACTGCCGCCTGAATGCCCAGAATCGGATCGATCGGCGAGACCGGCCAATCGGAGGCGAAGACGACGCGCGCGCCGGCATTCTTCAGCGTCCGCCACGCATAGCTCAGAGGCCAGCGGGCAGGCCCGATGCGCGACACCGTTGGTTCCAGCGGCACGCCCATGCTGCCCGGCGGATGCGGTGGCTGCATCGAGGCAATGACTCCAAGATTTGCGAAACGCGGTACGTCGGCGGCGGTGACCACCTCGATATGCTCGACCCGATGCCGGCTGTCGCGCCTGCCATTCGCCTTTTGCGCTGCCTCGTAGCCGTCGAGCACGGCGCGCACGGCGCCGTCGCCAATCGAGTGCACCGCCATCTGCAGCCCGCGCCTGTCGACGGCCACGGCAAGATCGATGAATTGCTGCGGCGTGAAAAGCGGCTCGCCTACCCAATCCGGACGATCCGCATAGGGCTCGACCATCACCGCCGTCCACGAATCGAGCACGCCGTCGTAGAACACCTTGACCATGCCCGACGACAGCCATTCGCCTTGGTAGCGCTCAGCCATCACTGAGGCTTTGTCGAGCATGTCGAGGGTCATGAAATTCTTATAGTGGAACGGCACCTGCACGCGGCAGAGCAAGCCGCCTTCGGCCTCGATCTCGGACAGGAGTTCGAGCTGGTGCAAATTGCCGTCCATGTTCTGGATCGACGTGATACCGTGCCTGGCACACCATTCCAAACCGCGGCGCATGATCGCCCGGTCGGAGGCCTGCTCCGCCGGCGTCGGCTTCGGGTCCGGCTCGCCGCCGGTGGCCAGGCCGAGCCGTACGCGATCCTCACCGGCCAGCGCGATCAGCGGCCCGAAGGCCTCGCCCTCACGCAATTCGCCACTGGCCAGCCCGTCGTCGCCCATGACGATCTCATTGCCGGGACCAAGCCGCTTGCCTCTAAGCAGGCCGGCCAATTCCAGCCCCTTGGTGTTCGCCCACATTGTGTGGTGGTCGGGCGCCGCCATGACGAAGGGACGGTCCGGCAGGATACGGTCGAGGTGATGGCGGCTGACCCGCTCAGTCGCCGACAGGATGGTATAGTCGGCGCCTTGCGCCTGCAGGACGGATAGATCCGGCCGCTTTGCTGCATAATGGCGAACAGCATCGCAAAGCGCATCGAAACCGTGGATGCCCATCAGCTGGAGGTGATCGAGCTCGGCCGCGCCGGCGAAAAGATGCATATGCGCTTCGATGAAGCCGGGGACGACCGAGCCGCGCTCGGCGTCGATGACGCGCGTGCCGGGTCCCTTGTGCTCCAGTACGGTCGCGCGATCTGCGATCGCAATGATTTCGCCGCCCTTGATGGCTATGGCTTCGGCGCTGGGAGTATCGGGATCAATCGTCAATATGCTGGCGTTCTCGACGATCAGATCGGCCGATGGCGGCATAATTTTCTCCCGTTTGAGCTTAGGCTAGCAGAGTATTGGCGTCTGGCAAGCCGTCCGCTGCCGCTCGCACCAACACTCTGGGATGCCTCTTGGCGGCGCTGAAACTCTCTGCCACAAAGCAGTCCGTCAATGACAGATACGCAACTCGAAGAGCGAGCCGGCCGCCAAAATGAAGACAGTTTTCTCCCCTCTCCACGCCGGTCACGCCGGCAATTTCGAACTCATTTCGGGCGCCATCGTGCCGGCCTTCGAGAAGCCCTCGCGCGCAGAGATCGTCAAGGCGAGGGTGGAGAGCGAAAAGCTCGGCCCGGTGTTGCCTCCCGAGAGTCATGGTCTCGCTGCCGCTAAGCAGGTGCATACCAGCGACTACATCGATTTCCTGCCGACCGTATGGCCGCTCTGGGAAGAGTCGGGCCGGACGGGCTCGGCCCTCCCATTCACCTGGCCGACGCGCGGCCTGCGCAGCGACGTGCGCCCCCAAACCATCGATGCGCTGCTTGGCTTTTACTCCTTCGACGGCGGCGCCGCCTTCGTCAAAGGCACCTGGGAGGCGATCAAGTCGTCCTATGATGTGGCGCTGACCGCGGCCGCTCTGGTCAAGGGCGGTGAGACGTCCGCCTTCGCGCTCTGCCGCCCGCCCGGCCATCATGCCGGTGCTGCCTTCATGGGCGGTTATTGCTACATCAACAACGCCGCGGTTGCCGCGCAATGGTTCCGCGACCAGGGCGCCAAGCGCGTCTCGATCCTCGATGTCGACTACCATCACGGCAACGGCACGCAGGAGATCTTCTACAGCCGCGGCGACGTGCAGGTGCTGAACCTGCATGGCGACCCGATGACCGAATATCCGTTCTTCCTTGGCCATGCCGACGAGCGCGGCTCCGGGCCCGGCGAAGGCTTCAATGTCAACTATCCCCTGCCGTTCGGCACTACATGGGACGCCTGGAATGTTTCGCTGGAGAACGCTTGCGATAAACTTGCGGCTTACGCCCCCGAAGTCGTTGTCGTCTCGCTCGGTGTCGACACGTTCGAGAAGGACCCGATCAGCAAGTTCAAGCTGAAAAGCGCCGACTATCCCAAGATTGGCCGTCGCATCGCCAAGCTCGGCCTGCCGACGCTGTTCGTCATGGAAGGGGGCTATGCCGTCGAGGAAATCGGCATCAACGCCGTCGGCGTGCTGACCGGATTCGAGGATCGTTAAGAGGCGTCCGACGGAACGGGAGGCAAACTCACCGGGAACGCTCCATACCTCAGGTAAAACGCAGCTGATGGGGAGTCGGCTGCAACAATATCGTCTAGCGCTACGCAGGAAATCATCGCCCGGGCATATTTTTACCGCCGCTATCCTGTTGACTTTCTTCGAAGAGGCGTTCGCTCTTTGCAGTACCGTGCTCTACTTTGGATAGCGGCATGAAGGTCGATTCACTGGAAGCAGACGGCACGTGAAGGCGGGACGGAACTTATGATCGACGACGAGCCGGACAGCGAACGCGTCTCGGCGCTGGCGCCGTTCCGGCACGGCATTTTCCGCGCCGTATGGTCCGCCAGTCTGGTTTCGAATTTCGGTGGCTTGATCCAGGGCGTCGGCGCCGCCTGGATGATGACCACGATCGCCACCTCGTCTTATCAGGTCGCGCTGGTGCAGGCTTCGACCACCTTGCCGATCATGCTGTTTGCGCTCGTTGCCGGCGCGATCGCCGACAGCTTCGTTCGGCGCAAGGTCATGCTGATTGCCCAGATCTTCATGCTGGTCGTCTCGGTTCTGCTGACCGTGTTCACCTATCTTGGCTTGATAACGCCGTGGACGCTGCTTGCCTTCGCCTTCCTGATCAACAGCGGCACGGCGCTTTACAACCCGTCATGGCAGGCTTCTGTCGGCGACATGGTGCCGCGCGCCAAGCTCCCGGCTGCCGTCGCGCTCAATTCCTTGGGCTTCAACCTGACCCGCAGCGTCGGCCCGGCAATCGGCGGCATCATCGTTGCCGCCGCAGGTACTGCAGCGGCCTTTGCCGCCAACGCATTGAGCTATGTCGGGCTGATCATCGTGCTGGCCCGCTGGAAGCCGGACCTGCCGGCCTCGACACTGCCGCGCGAGACGCTGGGCGCGGCGATGGGTGCTGGCCTGCGCTACGTCGCCATGTCGCCCAATATCGGCAAGGTGCTGGTCAGGGGTGCGGCTTTCGGCTTCAGCGCCGGTGCGGTTCTGGCGCTGCTGCCGCTGGTGGCGCGCGATGTCGTCAAGGGCGATGCCTTGACCTACGGCATCATGCTCGGTGCGTTCGGCATCGGCGCCGTCGGCGGCGCGCTGATCAGCGTCCGGCTACGGCAGATCCTGTCCAGCGAGGCGATGGTGCGCATGGCATTCGCCGGCTTTGCGCTCTGCGCCTTTAATGCCGCCGTCAGCGACCGCGCCTGGCAAACGTCGCTCGGGCTGCTCATCGGCGGCGCCTGCTGGGTGATCGCGCTGTCGCATTTCAACGTCACGGTGCAGATGTCGACGCCGCGCTGGGTGGTCGGCCGGGTGCTCTCGGTCTATCAGACGGCGACCTTCGGCGGCATCGCGCTCGGCAGCTGGATTTGGGGTGTCGTCGCCGATGCGCATGGCGCCGAATTCGCGCTGATCGCAGCCGCTGTCACGATGCTGGCGGGCGGCGCGATCGGCCTCTTGCTGCCCTTGCCGCAGCAGGCGGTGCTCAACCTCGATCCGCTGAACCGTTTCAAGGAGCCGCATCTTGCGCTCGACCTCAAACTGCGCAGCGGCCCGATCGCCATCATGATCGAGTACATCATCCGCGAGGAGGACGTGCCGGAATTCCTAGCCACCATGGCCGAACGCGGCCGCATCCGCCGCCGTGACGGCGCCCGCAACTGGACGCTGGCGCGCGATCTCGAAAATCCCGCAATATGGATCGAGCACTATCACACGCCTACATGGCTCGAATACATCCGCCACAACAAGCGGGCCACCCATGCCGACGCCGTTATCGGCGAGCGCCTACGGGCGCTGCACAGCGGCGACGAGCCGCCGCGCGTCCGCCGCATGATCGAGCGTCCGACAACCGCCGGCACCGCGATCGTCATGCCGAAAGGACCGATCGAGCACTAGGCCGTGCCGGTGTGTCCAGCCGGATGAGCACATGAGGTCCAACATATGCACTAGCCTGATGGCAACACCGCACACTGGACTGTCGGATCCCTAATTCATGTGTGGTTGGCGGAAGCCTGTGGGAGGAAGCACGCGCAAGCTCATTCGCTAGGCCCGCGTTGCGCCCAGAAGCGGACGTCGTCGCCTGAAGCTTGGCAAAGCTATTTGACCTTGATGATAACCTTGCCTTTGGCCCGGCCCTGCTCAATGTAGGCCAAGGCCTCGTTGGTCAGCTCAAGCGGAAAGACCCGATCTACGACCGGGCGGATGACGCCCAACTCGATGAGAGACGTGATTTTTGTCAACTGCTCCCCATTGGCCGCCATGAACAGGAACGAATATCGCACATCTGCGCGTTTGGCCCGCCTCCTGATGCCGGCGCTCAACAGGCGCGTGACCAAGTTCAGCACCACGCTCAGACCCTTCTCCCTGGCAAACCCAGGATCGGGCGGACCGGAAATCGAAACGGCGACGCCACCTGGCTTCAACACACGCAGGGACTTTTCGAGGGTCTTGTTGTCCTGGCTATTCAGGACGACGTCGTAGCCCGAAAGGACTTTCTCGAAGTCATCCTTCTTGTAGTCGATAATAACATCGGCGCCGAGCTTCCTGACCATATCCATGTTCGACGCGCTTGTTGTCGTGGCGACCGTCGCGCCGAGGTGCTTTGCCAATTGAATGGCGAATGTCCCCACTCCGCCGGAGCCGGCCTGAACGAAGACCTTCTGTCCTTTCTTCAGCTTCGCCCTTTCGACCATCGCCTGCCAAGCGGTCAGCCCCACCAGGGGAATGGACGCAGCCTCTTCCATGCTGAGGTTCTTCGGTTTCAGGGCCACGTCCGCATTATTTATGGCGATGTACTCGGCGAAAGTCCCGACCCGACCATCGCGCGGTCGCGCATAAATTTCGTCGCCCGGCTTGAACTGTCGGACTTTCGAGCCGACGCGAATGACCGTGCCGGCCACGTCATGGCCTGCAACGAAGGGCCGGCGATAGGGCAGGATGAGTTTGAATTCTCCGTCCCTGATCTTGGAGTCCAGCAGATTGACGCTGGCGGCATGGATCTGCACCAGCACGTCATTCTCCCCCACTTCCGGCTCTGGAACCTCTCCAAGCCGCAGGGGAGTGTTCTTTGCGTATCGATCGACGATGAAGGCCTTCATTGTAGCTTTCCCAAATTGAGGAGACCCGGAGCGCCCGGTCGACATCTCCGATACTCTGCCCTATTGCATTACGGTCATTTAGTGATAATATGATCGTAATGCAATAGCTGATCGAAGGAGAAAAACATGCGCTACGAGAAGGGCAGGAAGGACGCATCGCGGCAGCGGATCATGGATGTGGCGACCGAACGGTTTCGCTCCGACGGCATCGCTGCATCAGGTCTCGCCGGCATCATGGGCGAGGCGGGACTGACCAATGGAGCTTTCTATCCCCATTTTCCGTCCAAGGCGGCGCTTGTGCGTGAGAGTGTGGCGGCCGCCCTGGAGGTTCAGGCGACCCAGATTCAGGAGCTGTTGGCCGGCGGTGGCCCGTCAATGGCCATCGACGCGTATCTGTCGGCCGAACACCGAGACAATCCAGGCAAAGGTTGCGCTTCAGCCGCGCTGTTGCCCGAAATTGCGCGTGAGCCGGTCGAGACGCGCCAAGTTTACGCCGAACACCTGCTCAAGCTCGTACGCCAGGTGGCGGCCGAACTTACGCCCGACGCCCGCGACCCCGAGGCTGTCGCGTTCGGTGTCTTTGCGACCCTGATCGGCACGCTTGAGCTGTCCCGCGCGGTGAACGGAACCGAACTGTCCGATCGCATTCTTGAGGCTGGCGCGATAGCGGCGAAGGCGCTGCTCCAGCCCCGCGAGAACGACAAGCCAGAAGAAAGGAAACCATCATGAACGTGCATCAGCTATCGCGACCTGCCGCGATCATCAAACACAGGGACGTGCCGACGAAAACGGTCGACGTCGGCGGTACGAAATTCGCCTACCGGGAGCTCGGGCCCACAACCGGGGTGCCGGTGATCTTTCTTACCCATCTGAGTGCGGTTCTCGACAATTGGGATCCCAGGGTCGTCGATGGTATTGCCGCAAAACGGCGAGTTGTTACCTTCGATAACCGTGGTGTTGGTGCATCAGGCGGGTCCACTCCCAACACGGTGGAGGCGATGGCCCGCGATGCGATCGCCTTCATCCGGGCCCTCGGTTTCCAGCAGGTCGATCTGCTCGGCCTATCTCTTGGCGGCTTCATCGCCCAGGCGATTGTTCAGCTGGAGCCTAATCTGGTTCGCAAGATCATCCTCGCGGGAACCGGCCCAGCCGGGGGTACCGGCATCGACAGGGTGACGTTCGTCACCATCTTCGACATGATCCGCGCCGCGCTAACCATCAAGGACCCAAAGAACTACCTCTTCTTTACCCAAACCCCCAACGGCAAGAAGGCGGCGCGCGAGTTTCTGCAGCGATTGAAGGAACGGACCAATGACCGCGACAAGCCCATCGCGCTCGGCGCCTTCAACCAGCAGCTCAAGGCAATCCGTGCCTTTGGCCAGCAGCGCCCTGCCGACCTCTCGCTTATCCGGCACCCGGTCCTCGTGGTGAATGGCGATCACGACAGAATGGTGCCCACCAGCAATTCCGTCGACATGGCACGGCGCTTTCCCAATGCCGAGCTGGTCCTGTACGAGGACGGCGGGCATACGGCCATTTTCCAGTATCACGGCGCCTTCGTGGAAAAGGCCCTGGACTTCCTCGATGCCTAATCAGGCCGTGCCGGCGTGCCCAGTTGGATGAGCAAATGACGCTTCAATCCGTGCGCTAATCTGACGGGCACACGCAAGCTAATTCGCCGGATCTTCGTTGCGTCGACAACGAACCTTCAGTCTTTCCCGTGAAGCAAACAGGACTGCCAAGTATAGACACCCGCGCTTAGGATGCAGCGCGCAGGCTCGTACGGACGCGCCGCCTGCTTGTGGCGCGGGCCTTCTCCGCCACGACACCGGTGATCTCGACCACGCCGTTCTCATGCGGTCTGGCGTTTGTGACCTTGTGGAGACGCTCATAAGGCAACAGTTCCTTGACCCGGGCATCGAGCAACGCGACTTCGGCTCGCAGATCCTCGCATTCCTGTCTCTGGACATCGAGCTGTATCTGTTCGGATGCCTGCTGCAGGGAAAGCTGCGAAAAATTCGCGCTTACGGTCGAAAGGTGTATCTTGTCGTTTTCGTTCTCCTTTCTGAGAGCGGACAACTTTTCCTCCGCAATTTGCTTTTCGGCCACAGCGTCGCTCCATTGAGCCTTGAGATTGGCGATCTCGCTGGCGGCTTGACTGTTCTCGTTCGAGGCAATTTCCAATCGTGATTGGAGGTTGCGAATTTCAGAACGCAGGCCCCCGATCTCCGTGAAACTGCGCGCGCGCTCGGCTTCCCTGTCACTTTCCATGATACGGGCCGCTTCCGTCATTTCCGACAGCTTCGCTTGCGCGATATCGAGCGATTTTTGCAGCCGCATTTCCTCTTTCTCGCTCTTGCCAAGCGCAGCCAGCAGTTCCGAAAGTCGTGTCGCGTCACTGGCATGAATCGTCGAGAGTTCATCCAGCCTGTGCCGCGCCTCAGCTTCCCGCTTCAGCGCCTTGTCGAGGTCGATCGACAGGCTGACATGTTTTTCCCGCAGTATCTCGTTCTCGCGCGCGCATCTGTTGGCCTCGGCCGTTCTGGCCGAAAGCGTTTTGACGAGGTCGCCGAACTCCGCTTCGCGTTCCGCGCTCGCATTGCCTGCCACGACGAGTTCCAGCCTTGCTGCAGCCAGCGCACCGCGAAGTGCCTCCTTGTCCTCGGCCAGGCTTATCTCGCGCTGCTGCAGGGCCTCGACAGCGCTTTCACGTTCGCGCTGCTTTCGGGTCGCATCGTGGAGCTGCTCCGACAGCACTCGTTGCTGCGTGGTCAGGCTGACATTTGCCAGTTCCAGTTCGTTGGCGCGAAGAATGTCCCCGTGAAGCAGCTTCAGGAATTCGCCTGTCAAATGATGCGAGGTCGCGATCTCCGACAGTTTCGTGTTGATCTCCTCCAGATATTCGCGCGCATCGTCAAAGAGTCCATCGACGGCACTTAACGCAGCCAGTCGGGTTTGTGCGTGGGAAGTCAGCCGTAATGCGATCTCGGAAGTGTCCGCATCGTCCTCAGGCTGAGAGTTGTCATTCTTTGCCGCGGGATTCTCATCCGGGACGTCATTCAACGGCGATTGGTCGTCTAGCTTGAGACACTCATCGAACGCATCCGCCAAATCGGCTTCGAGCTCCTTGAACGCTCTGTCCACCTTCTCGGCACGCTTGATCAGACTTTTGATTCTCATGACTGAACATCCCCCTCTTGTAGCGCCATCATGGGGTCTTGATCCTCGCCTGCCAGATACGGGTTCATCCTACCTCCCCTGACGCGGTCGCCGCGTGAGATGACCGCTCTTGAATCTGCTGTCATGGTCCCGTTTACACCACCCTGAGCGCATGAGGCCGAGTCCACGCTAGGGACAGGCTTGGCCACTGTCCTCGTCTGTTTGAATGAGGCAAACTGTGTAACTGCCCTGATTGTCGCCCGCTTTCGGACAAACAACCGGAGGAGCGTCCGTCAGAGTTCCAGACTTGGGTACCGCCGCTGACCGCACATCCGCGATGATCGTCGTGCCGCTATGTCGTGCCGCTATCGGGAGAGGACGCGAATACGGCTCTGAAACTCACCCCGATCGACGTAGCATCCGCGCAAGTGTCTCAACCCCGTGTTTGGGTTGAACGATTGGCGGCCGTGCAGCACCCGGCGATTGTCGAAGACCGCCATTTCGCCGGCCTTGAGGCGGTAGGCTATTTGAAAACGCGAGCCGCGGATCATCATCATCAGCTTGCGATAAACCGCATAAAAGGGCGCGCATATGTCGGAGGGAAGGTCGATGACATCGACAAGATGGGCGTTGAACCGCAACTCTGTCACTTCTCCATTGCGTCGCGTTACGATCACAGGAAACCGACCGCGCAGATCGTAGTTTTCGTCGTGAAAACGATAGGGTATCTCGATCTCGCACAAGAGACGGTAGGCTTCCGGATCTTCCGCCTGTAATGCGGCCACGACCGCAAACCCGTCGGCAAAGACCGATCCACCGCCTTCAGCTTCGTTGGCGATGCAATGCAGGAATTGATAGCCGGGCGGCACCTCCTGATTGGCGAGATCGGTGTGTAACGGCAGGGCGACCGGCGTATAGGCCAGATTGTTCGGGTTTGGCATCGACACGACCTCGAACATGGTGCCGAAATTTGTCTGGCGCAGGAATCCTATCCGCTCGGCCGCACGCCGCCCGGCGTCGGGATCATCGTCAAGCCCATCGACGATGGAGAGCCCGTATGCAGCCGTCGCCTTCAGCCAGGCAAGCAGATCGGCATCGCTCTGAAAGAGGTCTCCGGCTGGGTAACGCGGTATGGTTTCAAGATCGATCGCGCCGTCCCAGAGTTTCGGGGCGATGTCACCCGGGTCGTCCCGCTTTCTGCCCGGACCGTAGGTTTCGAAGAACCGGCTCGGGAATTCCTCCTCGGCGTCGTCGTTCGGCCAGACAATGCTCACAGCGCCGCCTCTGACCCGCACGCTGAGCGGTCTGAGCGATGGCTCTACGCTGGTCAGGTCGAATATTCGCTCTTCGGTCTGCGGGTGAAACGCCGATGGCGCATTATCCCTCAGCCAGAGCCAGGGATAGCAAACTGTTTCACCTGACGAGAAAGTCACGGCAAGCGCGGTTTCCCGAGCTTCCACGGAAAGCATGGTATTCATGATGGTGTCTCTCTGAACACAGAATTGATTTCAGCTTGGATCAAGCCCGCAGGCCATCAACCCAGCGGTGGTGGCCACCACAAGCTCGGCTTCCCATAGCGATGGGATCCGGGATTTCTGTTCGGTTCTTCGAGCACTCGATCACCAGGGAAATCTGGCCGCAGCTGAAATCTGGCAGATCCACAATGGCGATGGTAGCGGTCATTTGCCGGCGGTGTCCAGCTAAATGCAATGGGATCTCCGTCCCCTGCCCAACACGACCCTGACCATCCAGCCGACATCGCATGGCAACCACGATGCCGGCCGCACCGGCAGTATGGACAACGCAGCTTCGCTGCGGCGATAAAACCCATCTTCATCTCCGGGAACCGCGTTGACGTAAACGTCAACCCAAAGCTATATGCGCCAGCGACCGTGATCGCGACATGCGCAAGACGGCGAATTCGGCCAGACCGAAGTGCCAATGTGCGACAAACGCAACGAGACGAGGAGAACGGCCATGGGCGTTCAGGAAATTGCCGACAAGATCAGCGCGCGCGTGGCGAGTGCCGGGTTCGATCGTTCCGTTAAGTTCGATACCGGCAATGACGGTGTCATCGTCATTGACGGCTCTGACGTCTCGACCACCGACGCGCCAGCCGACTGCACCATAAAGCTTTCGCTCGACGATCTGGAGTCGCTGATCGCAGGCGATCTCAACCCGACCATGGCGTTCATGTCCGGCAAGATAAAGGTCGAAGGCGACATGAGCGTCGCCATGGCGCTGAGCCAGTTGATCGGCTGATCCACTCCAATCCGGGATGAAAAAAAGACGCCGCCCGATGGGCGGCGGCTTGTTTCGTCAGGCCGCGAGCGGCAGCCGCTGTGCCTTCAGCTTGCGCCCCGCCGCTTTCAGCGTGCCCTGCGCGGCGGCGAGCGCGCCGTCCGCCAGTTCCAGCGCCAGCAGGCGGTGCCGCTCATAAGGTCCCGGCATAGCCAGCGAGCCGGTTTTTTCGGCCGAAAACCCGAAGCGCTCGTAGTAGGGCGCGTCGCCGACCAGCAGGATCGCCGCATGGCCGAGGCGCGCGGCTTCAGCGATTGCATAGCGCATCAGCGCCGAGCCGATGCCGGCATTCTTGATCGCCGGATCGACGGCGAGCGGGCCGAGCAGCAGGGCTGCCCGACCGCCCTCGCCCAGCACCACATCCCAGAGCCGCACGGTGCCGGCGACGGCGCCTGACGCGTCGCGCGCGACAAAGGCGAGGCCTTCCGAAGGCCGGCGGCCGCGGCGCAGCTTTTCCGACGATTTTTTCCGGCGCTTCGGCCCCATGGCGCGATCGAGCAAAGCCTCGCGCGCCGCGACGTCGGCAGCGGTTTCGGCGGTGATCGCAAAAGCGCCAGCAGTCTCCTCCCTCGAGGAGGAGATGTCGCCGAAGGCGACAGAGGGGGTTGCCGCGCGTGAAGCGCCGGCCCCACACAGTCCAAGAGAAGTCGCGGCAGCCGAACCGACCCCCTCTGGCCGCTTCGCGGCCATCTCCCCCTCAAGGGGGAAGATCGCAGCGCCTTCAACAACGAAATCCACAATTTCCATTTCCGCGATCCTTCACGAGCGGATTGTTCCACAGGCGAACCGAAGCGGGCGATCTCGTCGCCCGCTCCGGGTGATCTGACGGCCGAAGCCGTCAGATCACGTAGGATCGGAGAGGCTCGAAGCCGTTGAAGGCGACCGACGCGTAGGTCGTCGTGTAGGCGCCGGTGCCCTCGATCAGCACCTCGTCGCCGATGGTCAGCGACAAGGGCAGCGGATAAGGCGTTTTCTCGTACATCACGTCGGCCGAATCGCAGGTCGGGCCGGCGAGCACGCACGGCGCGGTCTCGGTGCCGTCATGCGCGGTCACGATCGGGTAGCGGATCGCCTCGTCCATCGTCTCGGCGAGACCGCCGAACTTGCCGATGTCGAGGAAGACCCAGCGCACATTGTCATTGTCGGCCTTCTTCGAGATCAGCACGACTTCCGACTTGATGACGCCGGCATTGCCGACCATGCCTCGGCCCGGTTCGATAATCGTCTCGGGAATCGCGTTGCCGAAATGCTTGCGCAGCGCCGAGAAGATCGCCTGGCCATAGGCCTGTGCCACCGGCACATCCCTGAGGTAACGGGTCGGGAAGCCGCCGCCCATATTGACCATCTTGAGGACG
This sequence comes from Mesorhizobium wenxiniae, assembly GCF_002284535.1. Lineage (GTDB taxonomy): Bacteria > Pseudomonadota > Alphaproteobacteria > Rhizobiales > Rhizobiaceae > Mesorhizobium > Mesorhizobium wenxiniae. The sequence continues at coordinate 50,036 of NZ_NPKH01000004.1, forward strand.
ATGCCTTCCTCGGCGAGCGTGACGAACACCTTTTTGGCGTCGCCGAGCGCGCGGTCCCAGGCGGCCAGGTCGGTCTGTTGCGAGCCGACATGGAACGACACGCCATAGGCATCGAGCCCGAGCGTCCTGGCATGGCGCAGCACGTCGACCGCCATCGCCGGCACGCAGCCGAACTTGCGCGACAGCGGCCATTCGGCGCCTTCGCCGTCGGTCAGCACGCGGCAGAACACACGGGCGCCGGGTGCAACGCGGGCAATCTTCTCGACCTCCTCGACGCAGTCCACCGCGAACAACCGAATGCCGAGCTGATAGGCGCGCTGGATGTCGCGCTCCTTCTTGATGGTGTTGCCGAAGGAGATGCGGTCCGCCGGCGCACCGGCGTCCATCGCCATCTCGACTTCGGCAACGGAAGCGGTGTCGAAGGACGAGCCCATCGCAGCAAGGAGGCGCAGGATTTCCGGCGCCGGATTTGCTTTCACCGCATAGTAGATTTTCGAATCGGGAAGCGCCTTCTCGAAGGCGCGGAAATTGTCGCGCACGACGTCGAGATCGACGACGAGGCAAGGGCCGTTCGGACGTCGGGTAGCGAGGAAGTCAAGGATGCGCTGGGTAGCCATCGGGGTCTCTCCATCAGCGCCTTTCGGCGCGCACAAAGGCTGCGGGACGCGGGTCATCGACCTCGCGAACACGCGGTGGACAAAGGCGGGACGTCAATCCATGGAACCAGCCGGTGGAGACCCCGGAACCATGAAGCGCCGTCTCGCGGCGGTGAACCTTGGCCTTGCCCGGCCTCGGTTCGCTTTGTCTGCCTTGGCTTGGATTGGGAGAACCCGTTCCGCACTGCCGGCAATGAAGGTGTGCCTCTTCAGTAACCCCGGTCTTTGGACAACCGGCAGAACACCAGAAAGGCCCGCACCGTCGTTGCTTCAAGGTGTCCTCGGTCTGGCGGTTGGCCGCTAAACCGACTGGAGGGGTGAGCTCCAGTTACCTTACCGATATCCCTCACCGTTTTGAGGATCGGCGGACACCCACAGGCACGTGCGACTTTGGGCAAGCGCGATATAAGGTCGAAGGATTTCACAATCAATAAAAATCGTACGCCAGGTTGTAAAATTCCCGGCACCGAACAATGTTGCAACAACTGTATCCGGATATCGAACGCATGACAGGCACTCGCGGCCCCCTGAACGCTTTTCTCGACCTTGACGATATCCCCGTGTCCAATGCGCAATCCGGCCCGCTTGCCGGCCTGCGGCTGGCCGTCAAGGATATTTACGACGTGGCCGGCTATCGCACCGGTTGCGGTAATCCGCAGAAATACCGGGAGGCCTCACCGGCCTCGGCGACAGCGCCGGCCGTCCAGGCGCTGCTTGATTCGGGCGCGCGCTTCGTTGGCAAGACGCAGACCGACGAACTGGCCTTCTCCTTGATGGGGCTGAACGCGCATTTTCCATCACCGACAAATCCGGCAGCGCCGGACCGCGTCACCGGCGGCTCGTCTTCCGGTTCTGCTGCCGCGGTTGCCGGCGGGCTGGCCGACATCGCTACCGGCTCCGACACCGGCGGCTCGATCCGTGCGCCGGCAAGCTTCTGCGGCCTGATCGGCCTAAGGACCACGCATGGCCGTATTTCGCTCGAAGGCGCCATGCCGCTGGCCCCTTCACTGGACACGTTCGGCTGGTTCGCCGGGGACATGGTCACCTACGAAAAGGTCGGCGCGGTGCTGCTCGGCGACGATCGGCAACGCCACGACCTGGCACGCCCCCTCGCCCTCGACGCGCTGGACGGCCTCGTGCTCGGCCCGCAGGAGGCAGCCGAATATCGCGCCATGGTCCGCGCTGTCGCTTCGGTGCTGGGCACGCCACGCACCGTTGCCCCGCTGTCGCATTCCACCGACGATCTCTATTGGTGCTTCCGCAAGCTGCAGGGGTACGAGGCTTGGCAAAATCATGGGGTCTGGATCTCGCAGGGTGACCGGATGCTCGGCCCCGGCGTCAAGGAGCGTTTCGAGCATGGCGCGACCATCGACGGGGGAACCGCGCAACGTGAAACGGAACGTCGCGTTTCGTTTCGCCTCGGACTTACTGACCTGCTTGGCGAGGACGGCGTTCTTGTGCTTCCGACCGCTCCGGGTGCCGCCCCGCTCAAGGCCGCCTCATTCGACGATTTGCAGACCTACCGCGAACGCGCGCTAAGGCTGCTGTGCCTTTCCGGCCTGTCCGGCTTTCCGCAGATCACTCTGCCGCTAGGCCAGGTTGCCGGCGCCCCCTTCGGCCTGTCGCTGCTTGGACCTGAGAACAGCGACCGGCAGCTGCTGGCGCTTGCCGCGCGCATCCTTTCAGCCCACCAAGGGAGCGCATGACATGGACACGCTGACCCGTATGCGCGCCTTTATCGACGTGGTCGAAGCCGAGGGCTTTTCGGCAGCGGCGCGCAAGATCGGCCGCTCCAAGGCGCTGCTGTCCAAATATGTGCGCGAGCTGGAGGACGAACTCGGCGCGCTGCTGCTCAACCGCACCACGCGGCAGTTCTCGCTGACCGAGGCCGGGCACACCTATTACCGCCGCGCCTCGGAAATCGTCCGCGAGGTCGACAGCCTGGCCGATGCGGTGCGCGAATCCTCCGGCGACGTGCGCGGCAGGATCAAGCTTTCAGCGCCGCGCACTTTTGCTGACGCACCGATCGGCCAGTCGCTTATCGACTTCGCCAAGCAGCATCCCGACATCGTGCTCGACATTCATCTCGACGACCGCTTCGTCGATCTGGTCGAGGAAGGTTTCGATCTCGCTGTGCGCATCTCGCGGCTGGAGAGCTCCTCGCTGATCGCGAGGCGTCTGGCGCCGTTTTCGGTGCGGCTCTGCGCATCTCCCGAACTGATCGCAAAGCACGGCATGCCGGTGCGGCCGCAGGACCTTGGCCGTGTGCCCTGCATCATCGACACCAATGGCCGCTGGCTGACCAACTGGCCGTTCAAGGGCGACAGCGGCGACACGGTAACCGTTTCGGTCTCCGGTCCGATCGAGGTAAACAGTCCGATGGCGGCAAGGGCCGCCGCCGTGGCTGGGTTGGGATTTTCCATCCTGCCGGATTTCATCGCCGCGCCCGACATTGAAAGTGGCCGGCTGGTGACCGCGCTGGATGACCGCATCCTGCCCGGCGGCGGCATTTTCGCCGTCTATCCGCACCGGCGCTATTTGCCTGCGAAGGTTCGCGTCTTTGTCGATTTCCTGGTGCAGTGGTTCAAGACGATTGACAACGCATGAGCTTTCAGCCGCCTTGCGGTCCCATTTTCGCCCCCTTTCTAGTAACTCTCGATATTTTACCCAAGCTGATGGAATCGCGACCGAGAATGCACCTGAAACGGCAAGCAATCATCATGGCTTCGGCCATAGCGGCGACATTTGCCACGGTCGGGCCAGCCGAGGTGCATCCGCACGTCTTCGCCGAGGCTCGCCTCGAAGTGGTCCTCAGTCCGGATCACCAAACTGTGAAGGCGTTGCGCCATCTCTGGCGCTTCGACGATTTGTTTTCGAGTACGGTTATGATGGAATTCGACAAGAATTCCGACCTGAAGCTCGACGACAAGGAGTTGAAGGAAGTTGCCGACACCGTCCATGCTTCGCTGGCGGAGTTCAATTACTTCCAGCTCGTCACCGTCGACGGCAAGGACGAGGCGATGAACCCGCCGCCGCAGCTGATGGCCAATTTCGAGAACGACCAACTCATCATCCTGTTCGAATCCGAACCGAAGGCACCCATGAAGTTGGCCGGCAAGATCGATATCGGCGTCTACGACCCGACCTTCTACACGGCGATCGATTTCACCGAGGATGCCAATCTACAGGTCGATGGCATGCCGTCGACATGCGCGAGCAAAGTCGTTCGTCCGAACCCCGACGAGGCGCTCGCCGAGAACCAGAAGACCCTGACGGACGCCTTCTTCAACGATCCGACAGGCACCGATATGAGCAAGATCTTCGCGACCAAGCTTGAACTGAACTGTCAGCCAGAAGGATAATCCGGTGACGAAACCGTCCCTGCGTTTGGCCTTCGGCCTTTTGGCCGTCGCCCTTGTTACGACGCACTTCCTCGGCGCCGCCCACGCCCAGAGCTCGCTCGGCATCGGCACCAATGACGGGATGGCTCCCACCACCGGCCCATTCGCCCACATCCTGATGTGGATCAACCTGCGCCAGCAGGAATTCTACCGCGCGCTTGCCGGCGCAATGAAGGCGATGCGCGAGGACGGCAACAAGCTGTGGCTGCTTATCGGCCTGTCCTTCGCCTATGGCGTTTTCCATGCTGCCGGCCCCGGGCACGGCAAGGCGGTGATCTCGTCCTACATGGTCGCGAACGAAGTCGCGCTCAAGCGCGGCATCATGCTGTCCTTTGTCTCGGCCCTGCTGCAGGCGCTGACGGCGATCCTCGTGATGATGCTCGCCTACTTCGTCCTGCGCGGCACCACCATATCGATGACCGATGCGGCATGGTTCCTCGAAGTCACGAGCTTTGTCTTCGTCACCCTGTTCGGCGCCTGGCTTTTGTGGCGCAAGGCCGGCCCCGCTACCCTTCGCCTGTTCGGCGCCAACCCTCCCTACAGCCTGTCGGCAGCCCATGCCGGCCACTCACATGCAGGCCACTCACATACGCATTCAGTGCATGCGCTTCACGCACATGGCCATGACGGTTACGACCATCATCACGGCGCACGCGACCATCACCATGACCATGGCGGGCACGATCACCATCACCATGCGGCGGGCGAAGTCTGCGAGACGTGCGGGCATTCACACGCGCCCGACCCGACGCTGCTTTCCGGCGACCGCTTCGACTGGCGCACCGCCTGGTCGGCGGTGGCTGCGGTCGGTATCCGGCCCTGCTCGGGCGCGCTGATCGTGCTGAGCTTTGCGATGCTCAACGGGTTGTGGTTCGGCGGCATCCTGTCGGTGCTGGCGATGGCGCTCGGCACCGCGATCACTGTTTCGATCTTGGCGACGCTGGCGGTGACGGCCAAGAACTGGGCGGTCTATTTCGCCGGTGACGGCCGCATGGGCAACCGCATACATTCGATCGTCGAGATCGGCGGCGCAGCCTTCGTCTTCCTGTTCGGGCTGCTGCTGCTTTCGGCCAGCCTGACCGCTGGCGGATGACGCCTTCGCCCGTCCGATCGAACGCGCGTTAGCTAACCGGCAATTTTGCCGTCCAGCTCGTCCTCGATGTGGACGCGGATGATATCGTCGAAGCTGGTTTCGGCGGCAAAGCCAAGCTCCCTCGACCGCCGCGCTTCGAACCGTGTCGGCCAGCCCTTGACGATCGCCCAGATCGTATCGTCGGGCTCCTCGCGGATCAGTTTCACCGCCTCGGCGCCGGCAATGCGTTGCAAGGCCTCGATCTGCTCGCCGACCGTGACGGCGACACCGGGCATCGTCAGATTGCGGCGTGGCCCGACGGCGCTGCCGTCGATCCCTGCTGCGTGGATCAAAAAATTCACCGCGGAGCGCGGGCTGGCGTGGGTGTGCACGACAGAGCGCGGCACCGGCAATATCGCTTCCTGGCCGCTCAACGGCTCGCGGATGATGCCGGAGAAGAAGCCTGACGCGGCCTTGTTGGGCTTGCCGGGCCTGACGCAGATGGTCGGCAGCCTGATACCGATGCCGTCGAAGAAGCCGCGCCGCGTATAATCGGCGAGCAATGCTTCGCCCATCAGCTTCTGCGTGCCGTAGGAGGTCAATGGCGTCGGGTGGAATTCGTCGGGGATGATGTCCGGGAACGGTGCGCCGAACACGGCGATCGACGAGGTGAAGACGACGCGTGGCGCAAACCCCGCCAGCCTTATGGCATCGAACAGCGCCCTTGTGCCGTCGAGATTGACGCGATAACCGAGATCGAAATTGGCTTCCGCCTCGCCCGACACGACGCCGGCGAGATGGAAGATCACGTCGGGGCGCGACGCGACCAGCCGTTCCATCCCGCTCGCCGCGGCGAGATCGCCTGTATGGATAGTGACACCGACGCCTTCCAGTGCCGGCGCCTGCGGCGGCACAATATCGTGAAGGTCGAGCGCGGCGATCCTCCGGCCGCTGAGCGTTCCGTCCTTCGCCAGCCGGGCGATGAGCTTGCGGCCGACCATGCCTGCCGCGCCGGTAATCAAAATACGCATATCAATGATCCTTTTTGCGCTGGCTGCGGCCACGCAGCCAAAACACGACGAAAATGGCCACCATGAAGACAGCGGCAATAACAGCGGCAAGAATGGTCGAGACTCGGCCGACCGCCAGCATCACGGTTGGCAAATAGTAGGCGGCGATGCCGAACAGCAGCAGCACCCAGAGGGCGCCTATCGCCGCGTTGCGCGTGTCGCGATCCATCACGTGGTCCTGACGCGGCGGGAATTCATCAAGTTCGTTACCAATGCAATGTAACTCCCGGTGTCAGTGACAGTGGCCATGATGCGGAGCCGCATCGTGCGCATGGTCGTGCTCGCCATCGTGCCCATCGTGGCTGTCGGCGCAATGGCCGAATTCCGGTTCTACGGTGGCGTGGGCAATGCCATGCTCGGCGGCAAGCCGCTTCTTGATGGCGCTGACCGCTTTGTGAGCATCGACGCCATCGTTGAGGCAGGCATGCAAGGTCGCCATGTTGCTCGACCCGTCGAGCGACCAGACATGCATGTGATGCACCTCGCGCACGCCCTTGACCGTCCCCTCTATGTCCCTTGCGATCAGGTCGCGATCGAGGCTCGCCGGCACGCCCTCGAGCAGGACATGGGCTGCTTCGCGCATCAGCGACCAGGCCGTGGACAGGATCAGCAGCGAGACAAGGACGGACAGGATCGGATCGATAGGCGTCCAGCCCGTTGCCAGGATGATCAGCGCAGCTATGATCGCCGCCGCCGAGCCAAGCAGGTCGCCGAGCACGTGCAGGATGGCACCGCGCATGTTCAGGCTGTCGCGGTCGCCGCCATGCAGCACGACGAAGGAGCCGATATTGACCAGCAGACCGGCGATCGCGACGACCAGCATCGGCCCGCCGAGCACGGGCGCAGGCGTCAGCAGGCGTTCCCAAGCCTCATAGATGATCCACAGCGCAATGGCGAAGATGGCGATGCCGTTGGTATAGGCGACCAGCGTTTTGACCCGGCCGAAACCATAGGTGAGGCGAACGGTGGCCGGCCGGCCGGCCAGATGAAAAGCATACCAGGCAAGGCCGAGCGCGATACAATCGGCGAGCATGTGGCCGGCATCCGCCAGCAGCGCCAGTGATCCGGTGAAGAGACCGCCGAGCGCTTCCACGACCATGAAGCCGGCGGTCAGGCAGGCTGCGATCAGCACCCGTTTCTTGTCGGTCGAGCCGTGCACAGGACCGGCGCCGTGGCTGTGGTCATGCCCTTGCGAACCATGGTCATGGGTGTGCGCCATCTGCGAACTCCTGTTAGAGCCTGATCCATCCCTGCAGAATCGGGATCATGGTCAGGCGCCGAACTCGGCGCGGAAATCCTCGAGCCGTCGCTTCTGGCGGCCGTCGCCATCGAAATTGGCCGGATCGAGCCATGCCTCATAGGCTCTGCGTAGGGCCGGCCACTCCTTGTCGATGATCGAGTACCACGCGGTATCGCGGTTTTCGCCCTTGACCACAAGATGCTGGCGGAAAATGCCCTCGAACTTGAAGCCGAAACGTTCCGCTGCGCGCTTCGACGGCTCGTTGCGGTTGTTGCATTTCCATTCGTAGCGGCGATAGCCAAGCTCGTCGAAGATGTATTTCATGAACAGAAACTGCGCTTCCGTCGCCGCCGGCTTGCGCGAGATCAGCGGCCCCCAATAGATGTTGCCGATCTCGATCACGCCATAGGCCGGATCGATGCGCATCAGCGTCTGGCGTCCGGCGACCTTGCCGCTGGCCTTGTCGATTACCGCGAAGAAGAGCGGGTCCTCGCTGGCTTCGGCCTTGTCCAGCCATGGCTGGAAGGCGGCGCGGGTCTGCGGTGGATAGTCGAACAGCCAGGCAAAGCGGCCATCGATATCGGGCACCGACGAGGCATCGAACAGGCCGTCGCCGTGCTTTTCGGCGTTGAGCGGTTCCAGCCTGACAGTGCGCCCCTCCAGGACTTTGCGTTCGGGCCGCGGGCGCGGTTGCCAATTCTTGAGATTTTCCGACACCCAAAGCTCCAATCCGTTTGACTTTTGTGAGCGGACGCTCACAAAAACGCTCGCTCGGTGAAAGAACCACACGGACGGGAAAAATGCTCCACACGATTTCGGCCTTCGATCGTCTCGGCGAGGAAAACGCCTTCGCGGTGCTGGCTCGTGCCACCGCGCTCGCCCATCAGGGCCGCGATATCGTCAATCTTGGCATCGGTCAGCCCGACTTCAAGACGCCGCAGCACATCGTCGAGGCGGCGATCAAGGCGCTGCGTGACGGCCACCACGGCTATACGCCGGCCAACGGCCTGCTGGCGACACGCGAAGCGGTGGTGCGGCGCACGCTGACCACCACCGGGGTCGAGGTTTCGCCCGAAGCGGTGATGATCCTGCCCGGCGGCAAGCCGACCATGTTCGCCGCGATCCTGATGTTCGGCGAACCGGGCGCCGAGATTCTCTATCCCGATCCCGGCTTTCCCATTTATCGCTCGATGATCGAGTTCACCGGTGCTGCTCCGGTGCCGGTGCCGATGCGCGAGGAGAATGGCTTTGCCTTCTCGGCGCAGGAGACGCTGGCGCTGATCACGCCGAAGACCAGGCTGCTGATCCTAAACTCGCCGGCCAACCCGACCGGCGGGGTTACCCCCCGCGCCGAGATCGAGAAGCTGGTCAAAGGACTGGAAGCACACCCGGACATCGCCATCCTTTCGGACGAGATCTACGACGTGATGACCTATGACGGCGAGACGCATTGCTCGCTGCTGAATTTCCCTGAAATCCGCGACCGGCTGATCGTGCTCAACGGCTGGTCGAAGACCTGGGCGATGACCGGCTGGCGCATGGGCTGGTCGATCTGGCCGAACGGCGACAAGGGCGCCCACCTCTACGACAAGGTGCGCAAGCTGGCAGTCAATTGCTGGTCCTGCGTCAATGCCCCGAGCCAATATGCCGGCATCGCCGCCATCGAAGGTCCGCAGGACGACGTCGACAAGATGATGCGCGCCTTCGACCGCCGCAGGAAGGTCGTGGTCGAAGGGCTGAACGCCTTATCAGGCGTTTCCTGCATCACACCGAAGGGCGCGTTCTATGCCTTCCCCAATGTGTCAAAGACTGGCTGGAAGGCCAAGAAGCTGGCGTCTGCCTTGCTTGAGGATGCGGGCGTGGCGCTGATTGGCGGACCTGATTTCGGCATTCTCGGCGAAGGCTATATCAGGCTGTCCTACGCCAATTCCGAAGAGAACATCCTGCGCGCGCTGGAGCGGATCGAGGCGTTTCTGGGCAAGTGAGGACAAAACGTATGACCGCGAAAATCGAAATCGATTTTTCGCTGGGGATCATGCGCAAATCAAAGTGCTACAGCGCTCATTGCGCGTCCGGCGAAAGAATTCACGACCGAAGAAAGGTGACGTCAGATGTTTTATGCCATCCTCGCCTATCACGTGGAAGAAGTGGTCGCGGCGCTGACGCCGGAGGAGGATGCGGCGCTGATGACCGACCTGCTCCAGATCAACGAACGGCTATACCGCGAAGGCTCCCTTGGCCCGGCAGCGCGGCTCGGGGCGACACAAGACGCGTGTACCTTGCGCGGGCCGGGCGCCGGAATGGTCATTGACGGGCCTTTCGCCGAGACCAAGGAGCAATTGTTGGGACTTTACGTCGTCGATTGCGCCACGCGTGATGCCGCGATCGCGATTGCGCGCGACCTACGCCGCGTCAATCCAACCGCCGTCTACGAAATCCGCCCCATTTCGCTGTATCTTCCCGGCGTGCCGCTTTCGGCTACTCAGTCTTAGACCGCCGTCGAGTCTTCGAGCGACTACCCTCGCCCGACATACGGCATCTTCGTCGCCATCACGGTCATGAACAGCACATTGGCGTCGAGCGGCAGGCTGGCCATATGGACGACGGCATTGGCGACCTGCTGTGCATCCATCACCGCTTCGGCGGCGATGGAGCCATTGGCTTGCGGCACCCCGACCGTCATCGCCTGCGCCATGTCGGTCAAGGCGTTGCCGATGTCGATCTGGCCGCAGGCGATGTCATAAGGCCGGCCGTCCAGCGCCAGCGTCTTGGTCAGTCCGGTAATGGCGTGCTTGGTCGCGGTATAGGGCACTGAGCCCGGCCGCGGTGCGTAAGCCGACACCGAGCCGTTGTTGATGATGCGGCCGCCCATCGGCTGCTGCCTGCGCATGGCGCCGAAGGCGGCGCGGGCGCACAGGAACGAGCCGGTGAGATTGACCCCGACGACTTCGTTCCACACCTCGACGGGGATCTCGTCGATCAATGTCGACTTGTAGCTTGTGCCGGCATTGTTGAAGAGCAGGTCGACACGACCGAAAGCCGCCGCCACGGTCTCGAACATCTCGTCGACCTGATCGGCCTTGCTGATGTCGCAGGCGACCGCCAGCGCCTTGGCTTGTGTCGATCCGGCGTCGGCGATCGCCTTGTTCAGCACCGGCTTGCGGCGTCCGCAGAACACCGTGTTCCAGCCGGACCTGAGCAGCGCCGTAGCGACGGCTTTGCCGATGCCCGTGCCGGCGCCGGTGACGATGGCCGTTTTGTAGTTTGTCATAACTGTCCTCCTACAGCGCCGCGTGTCCGCAAGGACGCTATAGCAGCTTGATTTCGAGCAATTTGATTTTGCGCATGATCGCTTCCAAAAATCGATTCCGATTTCGGGTTATGCGCCAGCCGGCTTCAACAAAAGGGCGGCCATTGGCGGCCGCCCTGATCTGAACCGGACTTGGGAGGAGGAAAGCCGATCCGACTACCTAAAGTTATGCGCTTCCTAGGTAAACGAGACATTAACGCGAGAGCGGCGCCCGGATTGCCGCCCTCCGCGGCCCTGAAGCCTACCAGCGCGAGCTGGCGGTTGCCTTGTCCGACTCCGGCGCCCCTGACTCCGGCACCCCTGACTCCGGCACCCCTGACTCCGGCACCTTTGCCGCCGGTACCTTTGCCGCTGACACCGTCGCCTCGACATGGTCGACCAGTGCGTCCGGCAGCCCGAGGCGGCCGGCGAGCAGATCGAGATAGCCGCGTTCGGAACGCGTATCCGGATCGATGGTGAGGCGCGAGGCGGTGTAGAGTTCGAGCTTCTGCGCGTCGGTTTGGGCGCCGGCGACCAGCGTATCCAGGTCGAGCGGCGTTTCCAGCTCCGACATCAGGAACTTCTCCGCGTCGGAGCCGATGCCCGAGAGGCTGAGCTTGCCGGCGATCTTTTGCCGTTCGTCGTCGTCGATATGGCCGTCGGCCTTCGCCGCCGAAATCATCGCCCGCACCAGCATCAGCGTGAATTCGTCCTCGCCTTGCGGCGCTTGCGAGGGATGGAAGCTGGTGTCGGCGGGCGGCGGCAACAATTCCGGCGAGCCGGCTGCGGCCGTTTCCGCAGGCGCCTTGCCGTTCTTGTAGTTCTGGTAGGCCTTGTAGGCGAGACCGCCGATCATGGCCAGGCCGCCGAGCTTCACCGCAGTGCCGGTGACCTGACGGCCAGCGCCGGTTCCGAGCAGCACGGCGGCCAGTGCGCCGGCCGCCAGCGGATTGTCCTTCGCCATCTGCACCGCCTGACCCCCTTTGTCGCGGACGGTCGACCCCGTTCCGGGAATTTGCGAGCCGAGCAGATCGTCGAGGAGCTTCTTGGGATCGAACATCAATGCCTCCAGAATTGGCCCGGCCCAACGTGGACGGGCGGGTTTTCGGACGTTGAAGAGGTAGGCCCCGCATATTGACATTACAATGACCGATGAGCGCTTTGCCAATGATGGCGGAAACGAGATGATGTCAGGATCTGCCGTCTCCTAACGCATCGGCCCGAAATGCAATGTGTTACAGCGTAATTTGTGCGTCCAGCGGACGCACGTCGCTCTAACGTCCGAGGTGCGGAGCCCTGTCTTGCGCTTCTGCAAGCTCGACCTGGCGCTGACGCTCGGCGTAGCGCGCGCGATCCTCGTCGGAACGGGCATCGAAGCAATGCGGGCATGAGATGCCGGCGGCGTATTTCGGCGATAACAGGTCCTGCCCGATCAGCGGATGCCGGCAGGCGCGACACAGTTCCGCCTCACCCTCGACCAGCCCGTGCGACACCGAGACGCGCTCGTCGAAGACGAAGCACTCGCCCTGCCAGAGGCTCTGTTCGGCGGGCACCTGTTCGAGATATTTCAGGATACCGCCCTTGAGATGGAACACATCCTCGAAGCCGAGCGACTTCACATAGGCCGTTGCCTTCTCGCAGCGTATGCCGCCGGTGCAGAACATGGCCACCCTCCGGCCGACGAGCTCGGCCCGGTGCTGCTCGACCCAGGCCGGGAATTCGCGAAAGCTCGTCGTGGCGGGATCGACCGCGCCCTTGAAGGTGCCGATCGATACCTCGTAGGCATTGCGCGTGTCGATGACGATCGTGCCCGCATCCGAGATCAGTGCGTTCCAATCGGCCGGTGCCACATAGGTGCCGGCGCTTGCCGCCGGATCGATATCCCTAACGCCCATGGTGACGATCTCGCGCTTCAGCCGCACCTTCATGCGGTGGAACGGCGTCTGCGCGGCGCTGCTGTACTTGACCTCGAGACCGGCGAGACCTTCGATGGATTGGAGATGATCGATGAGCGCGGCGATGTCAGCTTCGCTGCCGGCGACCGTGCCGTTGATGCCCTCATGCGCCAGAAGCAGCGTGCCCTTGATACTGCGTCCGCAGCAAAAGGCGGCGAGTGGTGCGCGCAACGCCTCGAAGCCGTCGAGCCGGGCAAACCTGTAGAGCGCGGCAACGCGGAAAGGTTGATTGGGCAGTGTCATCGCCGAAGCCACTAAACGCTCATGAAAGCCGATTCAAGGCTGACGCGTGGATCAGCCTCTCCCTGGTGGCTTTGACGGCCGGTGCTGACGGCATTGCCGGCAGTGCGTGACATCGCGACACGCTTCGTTTCGTGGACAGAAAAACGGCCTTCTGCTAACCGGTTGAACGGATCAATACCGGAGAGACGACAATGCCCTGCAAGACCGAAAAGCTCCTGTCGCTCCTCAACGGCCAACCGGTAATCCCGGTGCTGAAGATCGCCAACGTCGCCGATGCCGTGCCGCTGGCGCGTGCCCTGGCGCGCGGCGGCCTGCCAGCGGTCGAGATCACGCTGCGGACAGCTGACGCGCTGGAGGCGATCCGGCTTGTGGCAAGCGAAGTCGAGGACGCCGTCGTCGGCGCCGGCACCATTCTGGACGCCCGCCAGTTCGGCGAGGCGGCAGCAGTCGGCTCCAAGTTCATCGTCAGCCCCGGCATCACCCGCGAGCTTCTGGCGGCGGCGAAGGACAGCGACGTTCCGTTGCTGCCCGGTGCCATCACGCCGGGTGAGATCATGGCCGCCCGCGAGGCAGGCTTGCGTTTCCTGAAATTCTTCCCGGCGGAACAGTCGGGCGGCATCGCGTCGCTCAAGGCATTCGCCTCGCCGCTGGCCGATGTGCAATTCTGCCCGACCGGCGGCATCACCGGCAAGAACGCCGCCGACTATCTGAGCTTGCCCAACGTCATCTGCGTCGGCGGCTCCTGGGTGGCCCCGGACGATTTGGTCAAGGCCGGCAGGTGGGACGAAATCGAGGCGTTGGCGCGCGCGGCGAGCAAGCTCGGGCGGTAGAGAAACTCTTATCCCCAAGCGGACTGGCTGCATCGCGGCGTTTGTTTGCGAACAGCAAAAAGCCGCGCGGGTTGTCCGGCGCGGCTTTGTTTTGCTTGGTCGATCCGCTACTTGGTCTGGAAGCGGGCTACCGACATGAACTTGACGGCATTGCCGGTGAACCGGTTGGCGTCGGCCAGCTGATCGTTCGGCTGGAAGCCCGCGGTGTAGACCTCGGTCGGCGGCGTGTGCACGATATTGTAGGCATAGCGCGGCGCCGTCGTCGCGCTGGAGACGGTGGCGACATTCTCGCCGCTGTTCAATGCCCAGCGCGCGGCCTTCGGCTCGGCGGCGACCACCACGGATTTGGGACCAGGTTTCAGGTCACGAGCGGTTGCCCTGGCTGCCTTGCGGGTGGTCTTCACACCCGCACCGATCGCCGCGGCCGGATCCGAGCCGGCCGGACGGGTAAAGACAGCCTCGCGCGGCGATGCGGCATTGCCGTTCGTCGCATCGCTGAGAATCGAGCTCGGCTGGGAGAGCGAAGCGACCTGGTATTCGTCGGTTGCGCTGACCCGCTCGAGGACGGCCTTGACAGCATCGGATTGAACCTGGTCCGTCTGGGCCAAATCGGGCCGCTCCAAGTCGGGCTGGGCCAAATCAGGCTGGGCCAAATCAGGCTGGGCCAAGTCAGGCTGCGCCAGATCGGGCCGAGCCGACGGCAGCACCGGGAACGCATCGGTAGCGGTCTTGCGGTGCCCGGCCGTATCCGCCAGCGCCAGAAGCACATCCTTGTCCTGCGGGGCAAGGTCGGCCGCTGCAAGGTCGGCCGGCAGCGAGTGATCGGGACGCCAGGTCGGCAACGGAATGTTGTTGGCCGCAACCTGCGCCGCATCGGCGACAGCGGACGGCTCGGCCATGCCGAAGGGAGCGCTTGCCGGCGCTTGCGCGGTCGCCACCGCCTGTTCAGTGGTGGCAGTGGCATCCGCCACGCCGAACGGAACGTTTTCGGGCGGCTGAGCGCCGACATCGGTCTTCGGACGCGGGGCGAAATCAGGCAGCGGCACACTGCGCGCCGGCAGCGCCGCGATGATCGTTTCCGGCGTGTCCTCCTCCGGTTCCGGAGCAGGCGCATCGGCGATTTGCGGAATCTCGGCGCGCTTCGCATCCTGAGGCGACACGATGGCAATGCCCGGAAGCTTACTGTTCTTGGCGGCCGGCGTCGGCTTCGCGGTCGCCAGCTTCACGCTCTTTGACTTCGGCGCTGGCGCGGCTGCCACATCGGCGCTGTCATCGGCCTCGTCTTCACCGCCGCCGAAGAAAGCCGCCAGCAGACCACCGGACTTTTTGAAACCGCCACCTGCGCTGGCCAGTTCGATGGCGGGAGCGCCGGCGCCCTTGCGCGCCTTGTAGGAGGCGAGCGCCTGTGAATAGCCGGGCAGCGGCTTGCCGTCGCTCGGCACATGCAGCGTCTTGCCATTGGGGAACACACGCGCCAGTTCCTGGCGGCTGATGCCCGGCCAGTGGCGCACATTGCCGACATCCATGTGGACAAAGGGCGAGCCGGACCTCGGATAATAGCCGACGCCGCCGCCCTGCATCCGCAGACCGATGTCGCGCAGTTTCTTCAGCGGCACGCCGGGAATGTAGAAGTCCATGGCCTTGCCGAGCATATGCTGGCTTTTCTTGGCGACGCCCCTGCTGCGGCTGCGCAGCATCGAGTTGGTGGACGACGAACGATAACCGCAAACGACCTGGATATAGTCGGTGGCACCGCTCTGCCGATAAGCCTCCCAGACCAGGTCCAGCAGGCGCGGATCCATCTTGGTCGGCTCGTTGCGGCGCCAGTCGCGCAGGATGACGTTGATCTTTTTCAGACCCGCCTGGTCGTAGCGGCCGCCGCGCTTGAAGACGATCTCCGCCTTCTCTTTGGTGTGGAGGTTATAGAGTTTCAGCGAACGTGTCTGGGCGCTGGCGCCGGTCGCAGCCGCTGTAAGGAAGCCAAAGGCGAGAATCACTGCTGCCAGCCATCTCGGCCAGACGCTCATGTGATAATGCCGCCCGTTTGTGTGTCGTTCGACTTTGTTCAAATCAAAAGGCCTTGCAGGCTGCCGTTTGTCCCCGGATTTGACCAACGGATGCGGTGGTGTTCGCATCCGAATATCGATCCTAATGGTTAATCATCGCTTATTGAAGCCGAAATGCGGTAACACCGTGGCAATATCCCGTCAAAAATATTGCGCGGGGTTTCTTGGTAAACTGCTGGTTTAGATCATGTTTCGGCCTTTGCCTGAACACGATCTGTTACCGGCTGCCTCAATGCGTGAACACTGCCGGCAAGCGCGTCACCCCGACGCGCGTCACGCCCGGTCGATGACTGTCGATTGTCCTGGTGCCAGGCTGACAAGCTGGTCCGGACTTGCTTAGTCAGGAAGCAAGCCGGTCGATACGGCCTGTTTCCGGATCGATGCCGTACTCCTTGAGCTTCCTGTAGAGCGTGGAGCGGCCGATGCCGAGGCGGCGGGCAACTTCGCTCATCTGGCCGTTGTAATGGTCGATGGCGAGCTTGATCATTTCGAGTTCGACGTCGGCCAGCGCGCGCACATTGCCGCGTTCGTCGAGTGCCCGCAGCGTGCCGAATCGGGGCTGCGGCCTGGCCGGCGGATCGAGCTCGGTTGCAGCGATGCCGTTATCGGCCGGCACGTCCTCGCCAGGCGGCTCGATGACCAAAGGCGACGCGTGCAACGCGCCATCCGCATCGAGGTTGACGGTGCCCTCGACCTGCGCCCGGATCTGCGGAAACTCCTCTTCGGTCAGCACATCGCCTTCGCAAAGCACCGAGGCCCGGAAGACGGCGTTTTCCAGCTGCCGGATGTTTCCCGGCCAGTCGTAGGCCTGCAGCATGGCGAGCGCCGCAGCCGAAATGCCGTGCAGGCGGTGACGTGGATCGGTGGGCGCAACCTTCTCCAGGAAGTGCTCGACCAGATACGGGATGTCGTCGCGACGATCGCGCAGCGGCGGCACGAAGATCGGATAGACGTTCAGGCGATAGAACAGATCCTCCCGGAATTTGCCGTCTTTGACCTGCTGCAGAAGATTGCGGTGTGTCGCCGAGATCAGCCTGATGTCGACCCTGATGGTCGAACGCCCGCCGACCGGATCGACTTCACCGTCCTGCACGGCGCGCAACAGCTTGACCTGCACGTCGAGCGGCAGGTCGCCGATCTCGTCGAGAAATAGCGTGCCCGAATGCGCTTCGACGAACTTCCCGGTGTGTTTTTCGGTGGCGCCGGTGAACGAGCCCTTCTCGTGGCCGAACAGGATCGATTCGACCAGATTGTCGGGGATGGCGCCGCAATTGACGGTAACGAAGGGTCTGGAGCGGCGATCGCCGCTGCCCTGGATGGCGCGCGCCACCAGTTCCTTGCCGACACCGGATTCGCCCTCGATAAGGATCGGGATGTTGGACGCGGCCGCCTTCTGGCCGAGACGGATCACCCGGTCCATCGCCGGGCTGTGCGTGATCATGTCCTTGAAGGTCAGATGGCCGCCGCGCCGCCGCGACGTGCGCTTCACTTCGCCCTCGACCGCCTCGACCTTGAGCGCATTGCCGATCGATGCCTGCAGCCTGTCGGGAGATGCCGGCTTGACGACGAAATCGAAAGCACCATGACGCATGGCCGAAACGACGGTCTCGATGCCACCCTGGGCGGTCTGTACGATGACCGGAACTTGGATGCCGCGCTCACGCATCGCCTTCAGCACGCCGATGCCGTCGAGGCCCGGCATGACGAGGTCGAGGATGACCACCGACACGTCGCGCGCGTTGGGCCCGTCGAGCGCGTCGAGACCGGCCTCGCCGCCATCCGTGATAATCGCGCTGTGGCCGAATTTCGTCACGGCCGCCTCGAGCAGCCTGCGCTGCACGGGATCATCATCGACTATGAGTATGGAACCTGTCATGACTGGTTCAACGATGTTCGCCCAATATGCCCACCCAAGGGAATCCGCCCTATGGATCATCTTGGCACAGGGTTCTAAATAAGGTTTCAAAAAACCCGGTGAACGAATTCCTTAGGATTTGACCGGCTTTCTCATACCCATTTGAATCTTTGAGTCTGGCCGCTTGGGTCCTGCAATCTGGAAAGTATCGGCAATGCGCATGGTTTTTGGTCGGCAGCTTGCGGCGGCAGCGTCCGGTCAGGGCGCGGCGGAGCTTGGCGACCTGCCGGAATGGGATCTCGCAGATCTCTATTCGGGGATGGACGCCCCCGAGCTGAAGCGGGACATCGCCAGGGCGGCGGCCGATGCCATCAGCTTCGAGAGCCGCTGGAAAGGCACGCTCGCAGCCGAGGCGGAGCGTGCCGACAGCGGCAGGCTGGGCGAGGCACTTGCCGAATATGAGGCGCTGGAGGAACTGATCGGCCGGATCGTCTCCTATGCCGGACTGATCTATGCCGGCAACACCGCGGATCCGCAGCGCGCCAAGCTCTATGGCGACATTCAGGAGAAGATGACCGACGCCAGCGCGCATCTTCTGTTTTTCGCGCTCGAACTGAATCTCATCGACGACGCCGCGATCGAAACCGCGCTTGCTGCCGATCCCGCATTCGCTCACTACCGGCCGTGGGTGCTCGATCTGCGCATGGACAAACCCTACCAGCTGGAAGATCGCGTCGAGCAGCTTTTCCATGAGAAGTCGATTACCGGACGCGGCGCCTGGAACCGCTTGTTCGACGAAACGATGACCGATCTGCGCTTCGACATCGATGGCGAGGAGCTTACCCTGGAGCCGGCGCTGAACCGCCTCCAGCACGCCGATGGCGAGGTGCGCCGCCGGGCCTCTGAAGCGCTGGCCGCAACCTTCCGCAACAATCTGCGCACGTTCACGCTGGTCACCAACACGCTGGCCAAGGACAAGGAGATTTCCGACCGCTGGCGCGGCTTCGAGGACATCGCCGATTCTCGCCATCTCGCCAACCGCGTCGAGCGCAGCGTGGTGGATGCGCTGGCCTCAGCCGTTCGCGACGCCTATCCGCGTCTGTCGCACCGCTACTACCAGATGAAGGCGCGCTGGCTCGGCATGGAAGTGATGAATCACTGGGACCGCAACGCGCCGTTGCCGGAGACCCCGCAAGCGATCATCGGCTGGGAGGAGGCCAAGAACACGGTGCTTTCCGCCTATCAGCGCTTTTCACCTGACATGGCGGAGATCGCCCGGGTTTTCTTCGACCGCAACTGGATCGACGCGCCGGTAAGGCCTGGCAAATCGCCGGGCGCCTTCGCGCATCCGACCGTGCCGTCGGCGCATCCCTATGTTCTGCTCAACTACATGGGCAAGCCGCGCGACGTGATGACGCTGGCGCATGAGCTTGGTCACGGCGTGCATCAGGTGCTGGCTGCAGGCCAGGGCGCGCTGATGGCCTCGACGCCGCTGACGCTGGCCGAGACCGCATCCGTTTTCGGCGAGATGCTGACCTTCCGTTCGCTGCTGGACCAGACCACGGACAAACGCGAGCGCAAGGCCATGCTTGCCCAGAAGGTCGAGGACATGATCAACACGGTCGTGCGCCAGATCGCTTTCTACGAATTCGAACGCAAGGTGCATGCCGAGCGCAAGAACGGCGAACTGACATCCGACAGGCTCGGCCAGTTCTGGCTGGAAGTGCAGGCGGAAAGCCTCGGGCCGGCGATCAAGCTGCGCGACGGTTACGAGGTCTTCTGGACCTATATTCCACACTTCATCCATTCGCCCTTCTACGTCTACGCCTATGCTTTCGGCGACTGCCTGGTGAATTCGCTCTATGCGGTCTATCAGAATGCCGAGCGTGGCTTTCAGGAGAAATATTTTGCCATGCTGCGCGCCGGCGGCACCAAGCATCATTCCGAGCTCCTGGCACCCTTCGGCCTTGACGCCACAGACCCTGCCTTTTGGCAGATCGGACTTGGCGTGATCGGCGGGCTAATCGACGAGCTCGAAGCTTTGGACAATTGACGCACGGCGCTGAACATCCGGGGCTGACAGAACAGTTTAGCCGCAATGCATATTGAGACCATTCTATTCTTGCCCCTAAATATCTGTTCTTAAATAACTCTCCGTGGAATTTTTCCGTTAGCTTTCCGGAAGCTGTATGATAGCGTCCCGCCTCAAGCTCAGTCGGGCGCGGGGCTCAGGCCAGGAAAAAATCTTCGGTCCGGTCACGGCGCTTCGGCAAATGCGACAGCGGCCGTTGGCCATGGCAGGAAAAGCCGGTCGCCGACAGCTCGATCTAAGCCGGCTGTTCCGCGAACAGCGGAGCCACCATTGAATGGTCCTTGTGCCAAGGTCACCACTCCAGGCCACGGCAGATGGATCGGACTGGAGAGAAAGACAATGGGCACTTTTTTCTACATGCTCCTGGCGTTCCTGGTAGGTGTGTTGGTTGGCTGGTTCATCTGGGGACGCCTGCGTGGCGAGCTCGACAGCCTGCGCGGTGACATGGACCGCACGCGCAGCGAGCGCGACAGACTGCGCGCCGACGCCGACCGCCTGACCGGTGAGCTGGAAGTCTGCCGCGGCGCCCGCGCCGACCTGGAGCGCCAGTTGGGCGAGGCACAAGGCACCAAGACCGGTGCGACAAAGGCAGCAATCCCGGCTCCGTCGGCATTGATGGCGACATCCGCGCCGGCCAAGACCGCGCCGGCCAAGTCGACGCCGGCAAAGACCGCGTCCAAGAACGGGCCAGCAAAGACCGCGCCAGCCACGACCACGTCCAAGAAACCGGCGGCCGCGAAGGCCGCAGCCGCGCCGAAGGCCAGTGCGTCGAAAGCGAGCGCGTCGCAGGCAAGTGCGCCAAAACTTCCCGCATCGAAAACGGGTGCTGCACCGAAGAGCGCTGCGCCAGCGGCAAAGAAAGCCGCGACAACAAAGGCGGCGGCTGGCAAAGCCAGCAATCTGCGCCGCCTGATCGGCATCGGCCCGGCCAACGAGCGACTGCTCAACGGGCTCGGAGTCACAACCTATGCGCAAATCGCCGCCTGGACGGCCGCCGACGTCAAGCGAATCGAGGAGACGTTGAACTTCGACGGCCGCATTGAGCGTGAGCGCTGGATCGAGCAGGCGAAACTGCTTGCCGCCGGCGATGAGGAGGAATTCGCGCGTCGCTTCCCGACCGGGGGAACCGCGAGCAACACCTGAATTGCCTGCGGTATCGAGCACATAACAGACCGGCGGTCCCTTCGAGGTGCCGCCGGTTTGCTTTTGCACCAAGGCTGCCTTTGCGTCTTGAGACGCCGCTCTCTCGATTGCGCGCGTTCGAGCCCCCATATAGAGCGATAGCTGGCGTCATCGATCGCAGCATCCGAGTCACATGCCCCTGCCCTCTGCAATTTTCAGAAATGACGAGCGCGCGCATCAGCTCGTTTTCGACCGTCCGGCCGACATCATCGTGGCGCATGAGGCGGAGGATTTCCTGCCGGCGCTGGAAATCGCGCAGGCCGCGCATGACGCCGGCAAATGGCTGGCCGGATATTTCTCCTACGAGGCCGGCTACCTGCTCGAACCGAAGCTCGTTCCGCTGCTGCCGGGCGGACGCCGCGCCCCGCTTGTCTGCCTGGGGATCTTCGACGCGCCTGTCGAACAGGCGGTCGTGCCCAGCAACGCGCCGGCGACCAACGGTCCGATCTTCGATGCAAGGGCTGCCTGGTCTTCAGAAGACTACGCAAAACGCTTTGCGCGGCTCCACAATCACATTCGCAAGGGCGATTGCTATCAGGGCAATCTGACCTTCCCAGTTCATGCGCAGTGGTCGGGCGATCCGCTGGCCGCCTTCGACGCGCTGACGGAGCGCCAGCCGGTGAAATACGGCGCGCTGATCGCGCTCGGCGATCCGGTCGTCTTGTCGCGTTCGCCGGAACTGTTCTTCGAGGTCGACGCCGAAGGCATGATCGAGACGCATCCGATGAAGGGCACCGCCCCGCGCGGCGCGACCAAGGCGGAGGACAAGCGGCTGAAGGCGTTCTTGCGCAATGACGAGAAGAACCAGGCTGAGAACCGGATGATCGTCGATCTCCTGCGCAACGACATCTCGCTGATCAGCGAGGTCGGCACGCTGGAGGTGCCGGAGCTTTTCCGCATCGAGAGCTACCCGACCGTCCATCAGATGGTGAGCCGCGTGCGGGCCAAGCTCTTGCGCGACCTCACCATCCGCCAGATCTTCGCTGCGCTGTTTCCATGCGGATCGATCACCGGCGCTCCAAAAATCCGCGCCATGGAAATCCTACACGACCTGGAAGCCACGCCGCGCGATGTCTATTGCGGCGCCATCGGCTGGATCGCGCCCGGCGGCAGGATGCGCTTTTCGGTGGCGATCCGCACCATATCGCTCTTTTCCAGTGGCGAAGCCGTCTACAATATCGGTGGTGGCGTCGTCTTCGATTCGACCGCCGAGGAGGAGTATCAGGAGTGCCTGCTGAAAGCACGCTACGCGACGGGAACACCGCCGATTTCGAGCTGATCGAAACCATGCGCTGGCAGCCGGGCCAAGGCTTCCTCCGTTTCGACCGCCATTTGGCCCGCCTTTATGGCTCGGCAGCCGAACTGGGTTTTGCCTGCGATCCGCAGAAGGTCGGCGAGATGCTCAGGAACGCCGTCGACCGGCCGGACATGGCCTTGCGCACACGCCTCGTCCTGTCGCGCAGCGGCAAGGTGACGGTCTCGGCGCTGCCTTACGAGCCGCATGCAGCCGACAAGGTGTGGAGGCTGCAACTGGCGCGGGTGCGGCTCGAATCAAGCGACACGCTGCTGCGCCACAAGACGAGTCGCCGGGACACCTATCAGCGGGCGCGAGCCGAATATCTGATCAGCCGGGCCGACGAGGTGCTGCTGGCCAACGAGCGTGGCGAAATCTGTGAGGGCACGATCACCAATCTCTTCGCCGATTTCGGCGACGGCGCGCTGGCAACGCCGCGGCTCGATTGCGGCCTGCTGCCTGGCGTACTGCGCGGCGAATTGCTGGACGAAGGCCGCGCCCGCGAAGCAATCTACACCTTGGATGATCTGAAATCGGCCAAAGCGCTGTTCGTCGGCAATTCCCTGCGCGGATTGATCCCGGCGCGGCTGGGCTGAAAACGCAGCGAAAAGGCACCAGACGACACGCCCATGACTTTGTCTCGAGCATGGTTTTGCTTTGCGAGTTGGGAAGATGCGTCCGGCCCGGCAAGAATGGGCCGGACGCGCGGCAGCCGCTTGGGAGGAGCGACTATTCGCCTTCGTGGGTCTGACCGGAGCCGCCGACGGAAACGATGTTGAAGGGTTTGCCTTCGACAGCCATGTCGCCGGTTTTCTCGAACGATGTCGCATCAACGAGACGCAGCACGCCTTTCAAAGGATCCGTAACCACGATCCTGTCGCCGGCCACCGCGACGCGCGGCCTCGGCTCGCTCCAGTGACCGTCCATCGAATAGGGATCGGTCAGCTTGAGCGAGTTTGCGATCTCCCCCTTCACCACGTCGAGTTGGTGAAGCTGGCCGTCCTCGGTGAAGACGTAGGCGAACTTCGCACGAACGGGATCGACCACGAAATGCACGCGGCGCGTCGGAAGGCTGATCAGCCGGAATGCGTCGCTCTCGACCGTCGGATCGATCAGCACCACCTTGTCGGCGCCGTAGTTGCCGAGGAAATATTGCAGGCCTCTGCCGCCGATCAGCGTCGTCGTTTTGCCGTCCGGCAGGCTATCGGCATAGGGTAGGTGACGGATCGCCGGGGTGCCGTCGCCATCGGTGACAACAAGCAGACCGGTCGCGCAGGCGAAAGCCAGGATATTGCCGGAAGACGCCTCCCCGTGGAGGTCGGGGCAGGCGTGGATGCCGCCGATCGGCGCGCCGGCTTCGTCAGCGACCCTGATGCCGACCGGGAGTTCGTCCGGCTTTTCCCTGTTCGGCTCCGACAGGAGAACATGGGAGCCATAGGCGACTGCGACGCCGTGCTGCGGCGCGTCCGTCTTCACTTCCCTGAAATCCGATTTGCCTTCCAGAACGGCCTTCTCGGAGATGATGCGGGCGACACCTTCGCCGTCGAAAAAAGCGGCGAGGTCTCCGTCATGCTCGACGAAATGCGACGGCTTCTTGCCTGCGATCTCGACGCCGGCAAGCTTCGGCGCTTCGACGTCGATGTCGCCGTGCTCGCCGTGGTCCTCGAAGGAAATGCCGCTCGCGATCCCGGTAACGACGCCGGCCGCGCCCTGCACGGCGAACACGGTCCGGCCGCTTTCGCTCCGATGGAGCGATGCCGGCCCTTTGAGATGGAACGTGTCGAGCTTTTCGCCATCGACTGCATCGACTACGGTCACCTTCGGGTCCGCGTGATCTGAGATGAAGAGGCGCCAGGCGGTCACCTCCTCGGCATGGGCAGCACTTGTTGATAGAGACAGAAACAGCGCGATGGCCGTGGCTGACGCCCAATTTGTCCTCACGGTATTCTCCTTGAATGTTATCACACAACTGATTGTGGTCGACGAAGAGGCGGATTGCTCCGTGGCGGTCAGCTTCCGAGGATCGCGCCTTTCATCGTCGTGATGTTGTGCCGCATCATCTCGAGATAGGTCGCAGCCGGGCCGTTCCTATCCGACAGGGCGTCGGAGTAGAGTTCACCGCCGACTTTCAGGCCCGTCTCGCTGGCGATCTGTTCGATCAGGCGGGGATTGGTGACGTTTTCCACGAAGATTGCCGAAGCCTTGTCTTGCCTGATCTGTTTGATGAGGGCCGCGACGTCGGAGGCCGAAGCCTCAGATTCGGTGGAGACGCCCTCCGGTGCGAGGAATTTTATGCCGTATTCGTGCTCAAAATACCCAAAGGCGTCGTGGGAGCTGATGATCGTGCGCTTGTCCTCGGGGATCTCAGCTACAGCAGCTTTGATCCCCGCTTCCAGTCCCTCGAGCTGCCGGCCGTATGATTGGGCATTGGCCCGATAGGTGTCACAGCCGGCCGCATCGGCGGCACAGAAGGCATCGGCGATGTTCTTCACATAGAGTTCGGCATTGTGCACCGACTGCCATGCATGAGGATCGGACTCGCCGTGATGATGGTGCCCTTCCTCACGGCCCTCTTCCGCCTCCGCGGCGTGCCCTTCCCCGCCCTTGGCGGCCTTATCCTGTTCGTGGTGACCTTCTTCCTCAATGTTGCGCAACACCTCGCCGCCTTTGGTCAACTCCACGACCGGCGCCTTCGTCGCGCTCGCCTCGACGAGACGCTGAAGGAAGCCCTCGAACTGAAGGCCGTTGACCAGCACCACGTCGGCAGAACCGACGGTGGCCGCGTCGGCCGGCTTCGGTTCGTAGACATGGGCGTCACCATTCGGGCCGACCAGCGTGATGATGTCGACACGGTCGCCGCCGACATTCTTGGCGAAATCGGCGATGATCGAGAAGCTCGCGACAACCTTGAGGTTGTCGGCCGCGGCCACCGACGGGATGATTGGCAATGATGTTATGACGCCCACCACGGCGGCAAGCTTAAGCGTCCAGGACATTCGATCAGCTCCTTCTGTTCAAGTGGCTCTGTGGGGACATATGCCGGACGCGTGCCGAGCACGCTGCGCGCCGGCAAAGATGGAAGAATGTACGCCCGCCGACCGGATGACCGCCGGGCCGGACCATTCCGTCGGGATGGCTGTTGTAGCCCAGCGTGAGGTCTTGAAAGGTCACACCGACCGCCATTTGCTCCATCTCCACGGAAAGCATCAAAGTCAGCCCCGCTCTTGACGATTCGTTATGTTATGTTATCACGTTCGTCAATCGAAAACGTGATGTTATAACTCACGGTGACCGTTGTGCTCGAAACTGCGTGGAACACTAAGGAACAACGGATGCCTGGACGTAATCAGCAGTTGGTTCTCGGTGCGCTCGCGCGCTCCGAGCGGCCGATGGGGGCCTACGAACTGCTTGAATTCCTTCGTCAGGAAGGGCTCCGCTCACGCTACAGATCTATCGCGCGCTGGATCGGCTCATCGAGGAGGGCCTGGTTCACAGGATCGAGAGCCTGAGCGCGTTCTCGCTTTGCGTCCACAGCGAATGCACCCATGGGCGCGCCGCCTTTGCAATCTGCGCGAATTGCGGGCGGGCAAGTGAGGTTCACGATCCGGCATTGGAGCGGGTGCTACGCCGGATTGCCCGACGGCAGGGCTTCCGAACCAAATCGGCCACGGTGGAGCTTTCGGGTCTGTGCGGGGCTTGCGCGCATGGATGAGACACCGGCCTTCCGTCCGCGGGCGATCCAATTGGCTTGTGCATGACCCAGCTGAAATCCGCAATCGAACATTTGGAGACGACTATGCCTCTCAAAGCCCCCCAGCAAATGCCAGTCACGGTTCTTACCGGTTACCTCGGCGCCGGCAAGACGACGCTGCTCAACCGCATCCTGACCGAACAGCACCGCAAGCGATACGCCGTGATCGTCAACGAGTTCGGCGAGGTCGGCATCGACAACTACCTTATCGTCGATACTGACGAAGAAATCTTCGAGATGAACAACGGCTGCATCTGCTGCACCGTGCGCGGCGACCTGATCCGGATCATCGAGAGCTTGATGCGGCGCAGGGATAGCTTCGACGCCATCCTGATCGAGACAACCGGCCTTGCCGATCCCGCGCCAGTCGCCCAGACCTTCTTTGTTGACGACGATGTGAGGCAGAAGACGAAACTCGACGCGATCGTCACCGTGGTTGATGCGAAGCATCTCCTCGGCGAGTTGTATCATGCGCACGAGGCGCAGGAGCAACTCGCCTTCGCCGACATCGTCATACTCAACAAGACCGACCTGGTAACGCCGACCGAACTCAATGCAGTGGAGGCGCGCATTCGCAGGATCAACCCGACGGCTGCAATCAAGTATTCCACACGTTGCAATGTTCCACTCGACGAGGTTCTGGATCGCGGCGCGTTCGATCTGAACCGTGTCCTCGAAGTCGAGCCGGACTTTCTCGACGCAGAACACGAGCATGAGCATGACGATCACGTCACCAGTTTTTCTCTCGTCACAGAAGCTTTGATCGATCCGGGCAAATTCTTGCCGTGGATCCAGATGATCACACAGAAATTCGGCACCGACATGCTACGCATGAAGGGCATCCTGGCATTCAAGGGCGATGACGACCGCTTTGTCGTCCAGGCCGTCCACATGCTGCTCGAAGGCGACCACCAGCGCCCCTGGAAAGCGGGGGAGAAGCGCGTGAGCCGGCTGGTGTTTATCGGCCGCAACCTGCCCAAGGGCGTGATTGAAGACGGCTTCCTCAAATGCTGTGTCGACGTGGCCTCTGTAGAGGCTCTGAGTGCGTAGATTCGGCAAGGCGCCTTTGGGACAGGATTGTCTATGAATCGCCTCGCGAACCCACTCGCCCCGCGCGGGCTTGCCCTTCCCGAGAAGACCAGCCAGATCAAGGTCTGGGTTCGCGAGGCCCGCGGGCTCGATGGCGACGTCGTGGTGTCCGTCACGGAGCTCGTATGCCGCAAAGACGGCTGTCCCGACATCGAAACGGTGATCGGCATAATGCGTCCCGGCAAGAAAATCGAGACGATCCGGATTCACAAGTCAATCGCCGATGTCACCTCGCGCGATCTGCCGCAAGGGTGAATAGATTGGCGTATCCGCAGAATGCTTGGCCTGTAGGCCAAAGCTGTGAGCGCTTGCGGAAGAGTCGCCGAGGCATCGTGCTGCGACCCGGATCGGGAACCGTCGACGAGAGCTAATGCTCGCCGCATCTTTCGCCGCGCAATTTGCTGGCGCTCGACTTTGCCCAACGCGACTACAAGGTTCTGACGGCCACGATCGGCTGGTCGTCCTCTTAACCACGTGGCGAATGCGGCGTAGCTCGCGGTTTTTCGCTGGTTTATGACAATGATCTGTGGTTGTAGCGCTTGGCCGTCCGGCAAAGAACGCCCCGGCTTTTCAGCGTGTCTGAGGGAGTAATCGATAAAATGGCGAATGAAAACTGGCCCGTTTACGGCGAGATCACCGGCCCTGTCGTGATGATCGGCTTCGGCTCGATCGGGCGGGGAACGCTGCCGCTGATCGAGCGCCATTTCAAGTTCGACAAGTCCCGCATGACGGTCATCGACCCACGCGATACCGATCGCAAGCTGCTCGACGAGCGCGACATCACCTTCGTGCAGGATGCGGTGACCAAGAAGAACTACAAGAAGCTGCTGGCGCCTTTGCTGACCAAAGGCGGTGGCCAGGGCTTTTGCGTCAACCTCTCGGTCGACACCGGCTCAGTGGATTTGATGCGGCTCTGTCGCAAGCTGGGTGTGCTTTACATCGACACCGTCGTAGAGCCGTGGCTCGGCTTCTATTTCGATACCAAGGCCGACAATGCCAGCCGCAGCAACTACGCGCTGCGTGAATCCATGATCGAAGAAAAGCACGCGCGTCCCGGCGGGGCGACCGCAATCTCTACCTGCGGCGCCAATCCAGGCATGGTCTCGTGGTTCGTCAAGCAGGCTCTGGTCAACCTCGCCACCGATCTCGGCCTCGAGTTCTCGGAGCCCGCGCAGCACGATCGCGAAAGTTGGGCCAGGCTGATGAAGAAGGCCGGCGTCAAGGGTATCCACATCGCCGAGCGCGACACACAGCGCACCAAGAAGCCGAAGCCGATGAACGTGTTCTGGAACACCTGGTCGGTCGAAGGCTTCATCTCGGAAGGGCTTCAACCGGCCGAGCTAGGCTGGGGCACGCATGAGACGTGGATGCCGAAGAACGGCAAGAAGCACAAGCATGGCTCGAAGGCCGCGATCTATCTGGAGCAGCCGGGCGCCAACACGCGTGTGCGCAGCTGGTGCCCGACGCCCGGTCCGCAATACGGTTTCCTGGTGACGCACAACGAGTCGATTTCGATCGCCGACTTTTTCACCTTGCGCGGCAGGAAGGGCAAGGTTCAATATCGTCCGACCTGCCACTACGCCTACCACCCCTGCAACGACGCCGTGCTGTCGCTGCACGAGATGTTCGGTGCCGCCGGCAAGGCGCAATCCGTGCATCACGTGCTCGATGAAAACGAACTGGTCGACGGTGTCGACGAGCTCGGCGTGCTGCTCTATGGCCACGACAAGAACGCCTATTGGTACGGTTCGCAACTGTCGCTGGCGGAAGCGCGCAAGCTGGCGCCTTATCAGAACGCCACGGGCATGCAGGTCACGTCTGCAGTGCTGGCGGGCATGGTCTGGGCGCTGGAAAATCCCGAGGCCGGCATCGTCGAGGCAGACGAGATGGACTACAGGCGCTGCCTGGAAGTGCAGTCCCCCTATCTGGGGCCGATCAAGGGCTACTACACCGATTGGACGCCGCTCGATAACCGCCCTGGTCTGTTCCCGGAAGACCTCGACAAAAACGACCCATGGCAATTCCGCAACATCCTCGTTCGATAGTGCAACATCCTCGTTCGATAGCAATGTTTCACTGCCTTGCAATCGCCTGGAAATCGGGCGATTGAAGGAAAGGTGGGGCCTAGAGCGACGTGCGTCCATTTGGACGCACAAAGTATAGCGCTTTGAATGTACGCATCGTGCTTACCGAAAAATCGGATCGATTTTCCGGCCGATGCGAGAGGAGAGGATTTTGATGATGACGATTGCGCGCAAACAGCTTTCGGCCGGCATTGTCGCGGCCGCTGCCGTCGCCTTGGCGGCGTGCACCACCGCGGGCCCGGGCGGGCCGTCATTGGCCACGCGCAACGCGGTCGAAGGCTCATGGATCGACGCGCAAGGCACCGGCCTGTCGACCTTCGCCGCCGGCAGCTTCAATACCGTCGCGACCGACACCGGCCAGAAACTTGCCGACGGCAGCTACACCATGACCGGCGGTACTTCGGTCGCGATCAATGGCACTTCGCTGATCCGCCAGACGCCGATAAGCTTCAACTGCTTGTTGATCTCCACCTCGCAGCTTAATTGCACCAGTGCGAGCGGGCAGAACTTTGTGCTGACGCGACGCACCTGAGCCCATACTGAACTGCTTTGCAAAGGACGGCGGCTTGAGGACGCCGTCCTTTTTGCGCCGGCAAAGCTGGCCCCGATTCCGCTTGCATCACCTAAAAAGCGATGTGAACATGGGCGAAAAGCTGGCTGTTATGTTCCAGTCGAGCAAGGGCGTTAAACAGGTCATCCGGGAGACGAAGATGAAGAAGATCGCCGCCATTGCCGCCCTGTCGGCGTCTACGCTTGGCCTGTCAGCCGGCGTGTCCTTTGCCGACTACACGCTGAACATCCTGCACATCAACGACTGGCATAGCCGCATCGAAAGCAACAACAAATATGAATCGACCTGCTCTGCCGAAGAGGAGGCCAAGGGCGAGTGCACCGGCGGCGCGGCGCGGCTGATCACGGCGATCGGCCAGGAGCGCAAGAAGCTGGAAGGTCAGAACGTGCTGCTGCTCAGCGCCGGCGACAATTTCCAGGGTTCGCTCTTCTACACCACCTACAAGGGCAAGACCGAAGGCGAATTCCTCAACCAGATGAAATTCGACGCCATGGCGGTCGGCAATCACGAGTTCGACGACGGCGAGGCGGCGCTGGCGCCGTTCCTGGACATGATCAAATTTCCGGTGCTCGGCGCCAATGTGAAGGCCAACGCGCAATCCAAGCTGGGTGACCGCGTGAAACCGTCGATCGTGATCGAGGTCGGCGGCCAGAAGATCGGCGTCGTCGGCGCGGTCACCAACGACACGCCGGAGCTCGCTTCGCCAGGCCCTAACGTCACGATCGAGGACGACGTCAAGTCGATCACGTCAGAGGTCGAGAAGCTGAAGGGAGAAGGCGTCAACAAGATCATCGCGGTCACCCATATCGGTTACAAGCGCGAGCGCGACGTCATCGCCAAGATCCCGGGTGTCGACGTGGTGGTCGGCGGCCACAGCCATTCGCTGCTGTCCAACACTGACCCCAAGGCT
The DNA here is from genome assembly GCF_002284535.1 of Mesorhizobium wenxiniae. Lineage (GTDB taxonomy): Bacteria > Pseudomonadota > Alphaproteobacteria > Rhizobiales > Rhizobiaceae > Mesorhizobium > Mesorhizobium wenxiniae. The sequence continues at coordinate 80,686 of NZ_NPKH01000004.1, forward strand.
GAAGGCCCCTACCCGACGATGGTCGACAATCCGGACGGCTACAAAGTGCCGGTCGTCCAGGCGGCGTCCTATTCGAAATATCTCGGCGAGTTCAAGGTCGTGTTTGACGACAACGGCGTCGTCAAGCAAGCCAGCGGCGACCCGATCTACCTCGACAAGTCGATCACGCCAGATCCCGCGGTGCTTGCCCGCATCAAGGAGCTCGGCGCGCCGATCGAGGCGTTGAAGAACCAGGAGGTCGCCGAAACCACCAAAGCGATCGACGGCAGCCGTGAGAACTGCCGCACCCGCGAGTGCGAGATGGGCAATCTCGTCTGCGATGCCGTCCTTGACCGCGTCAAGGACCAGGGTGTGGAGATCGTCATCACGAATGGCGGCGGTCTGCGCGCTTCGATCGACCAGGGCACCGTCACCATGGGCGAAGTGCTGAACGTGCTGCCGTTCCAGAACACATTGGCGACCTTCCAGATTTCCGGCAAGGATCTGATTGCCGGGCTCGAGAACGGTCTCAGCCAGATCGAGGACGGCGCCGGACGCTTCCCGCAGGTTGCCGGCCTGAAGTACTCATTCGACAAATCGGCTGCCCCGAATGCCGGGCGCGTCAAGTCGGTCGAAGTCATGCAAGGCGGCGCGTGGACCCCGATCAATCCGGACAAGGATTACCTGGTCGCCACCAACAACTATGTGCGCCAGGGCGGCGACGGCTACAAGGTGTTCGCCGACAAGGCCAAGAACGCCTATGATTACGGACCGGGCCTCGAACAGGTGGTCGCCGATTATCTCAGTGCACATCGGCCCTATACGCCGAAGCTCGATGGCCGCATCACCGAGATCACGGCCGCCGCCGCGGCGGAACCGGCCAAGGAACCGGCCCAGGAACCGGCCCAGGAACCGGCGAAGCCGGCCGAGGCTGCGCCCGCTCCGGCCGAGCCCGCAAAACCAGCAGAAACGGCTCCAGCCGCGACTGCGGAGCCAGCGATGCCCGAACCGCCGGCCGGTTCGGACGATATCGCCACGACGCCGCCAGCCGTGCCGGCGGAGCCCGCCCCGGCAACGCCGGCACCTGCCGAGCCGGCAAAGCCAGCCGAGACGGCGCCCGCGGCACCGGCTCCTGCGGCGGAACCGGCCCAGGAACCAGCCAAGCCAGCCGAAGCTGCGCCTGCCGAGCCGGCAAAGCCGGCCGAAAGCAGCCATGTGATCGTAGCCGGCGACACCTATTGGGATCTGGCGGAAAAAGCCTATGGCGATGGCGCCAAGTGGAAAACGATCTCCGACGCCAACAAGGACTATGAGGCGCGCCGCCTTCCCGTCGGCGTGACCTTGACCATCCCGGCCGCAAACTAAATTCTTCCGTCATTGTTGGAAAACCCGTCCGGGTAACCGGGCGGGTTTTCTGCTTTCCGCCTGAGGTAAGATAAGGTGCGGCCAGACGCTGCATTGAAAACCGGCGCGGCATCGCTAGTTTCGCGCGGAGTCCGGAGATCCCTTATGACGCTTTCCAACCCTGTCGATCCCAAGGCTGCGAAGGTCCTCGGCCCGCCGCCGGCAGGACAGCCGCCGGTCGGGGCGGGCAGGATCGGCGTCATGCTGGTTAATCTCGGCACGCCCGACGGCACAGAATTCAAGCCGATGTGGCGCTATCTCAGGGAATTCCTGTCCGATCCGCGCGTCATCGAGCTCAACAAGGCGATCTGGTACCCGATCCTCTACGGGCTGGTTCTCACCACGCGGCCGAAGAAGTCGGGCGCCAACTACGCCAGGATCTGGAACCGGCAGCGTAACGAGTCGCCGCTGCGCACCTACACCCGCGCTCAGAGCGAAAAGCTGACCGAGGCGCTGCGCGACCTGCCCGGCGTCACCGTCGACTGGGCGATGCGTTACGGCAATCCTTCCACCGAGAGCGTCGCCAAAGGGCTGGTCGGGCAGGGCTGCGACCGCATACTCTCTTTTCCCCTTTATCCGCAATATTCCGCGACCACCACCGCGACCGCCAACGACCAGCTGTTTCGCGCGCTGATGAAGATGCGCCGCGCCCCGGCGATCCGCAGCGTGCCGCCCTACTATGCCGAACCGGTTTATATCGAGGCGCTTGCCCGTTCGATCGAGCGTCATCTGGCGACCCTCGCTTTCGAGCCGGAGGTGGTCATCGCCTCCTATCACGGCATTCCGAAACCCTATTCCGACAAGGGAGACCCCTATCAGGCCCATTGCCTTGAGACGACCCGGCTGCTGCGGGAAAAGCTCGGCTGGGATGAGAAGAAGCTGATCACCACGTTCCAGTCGCGCTTCGGTGCGCAGGAGTGGCTGCAGCCTTACACCGACAAGACGGTCGAGAAATTGCCTGGAGAAGGCGTGAAATCGATCGCCATCGTCAATCCGGGCTTTTCCGTCGACTGCATCGAGACGCTGGACGAGATCGGCAGGGAAGCGGCCGAGACTTTCCATCATGCCGGCGGCGAGAAGTTCGCGCACATCCCTTGCCTCAATGACAGTGCCGAGGGCATGGCGGTGATCGAGGCGATGGTGCGGCGCGAATTGTCGGGCTGGATCTGAAGCGGATACAATCGCGCGCCGCTAACCCGCTTTCTATGCACCGTAATCCACTATCACCTGATTGTAACGTTCCTGAAACACACTTAAGTGTTTGGTGAAGTCGGCCGCGTGAAACACTTCCGTGGCCGGCATCTGAGGGAGGGCCAAATGGATTTCAGTGGTTTCGATATCGCGCTTCTTGTTCTTGTCGCTCTTGTCGTGCTCGTGCTTTTCAAAGGCATCCGGACAATCCCGCAAGGCTATAATTATACCGTCGAACGCTTTGGCCGCTATACCAAGACATTGAGCCCCGGCCTCAACCTAATTGTGCCGTTCGTCGACCGCATCGGCGCCAAGTTGAACATGATGGAGCAGGTGCTCGACGTCCCGACCCAGGAGATCATCACCCGCGACAACGCCACCGTCGCCGTCGACGGCGTGGCCTTCTACCAGGTGCTCAACGCCGCGCAGGCCGCTTACCAGGTCGCCGGGCTGGAGAACGCCATCCTCAACCTGACGATGACCAACATCCGTACCGTGATGGGCTCGATGGACCTTGACGAGCTTTTATCGAACCGCGACGCCATCAACGAACGCCTGCTGCGCGTCGTCGACGAGGCGGCGCATCCCTGGGGCATCAAGATCACCCGCGTCGAGATCAAGGACATCAACCCACCGGCCAATCTCGTCGAATCGATGGGTCGCCAGATGATGGCCGAACGCAACAAGCGCGCGCAGATCCTCGACGCCGAAGGCCTCAAGCAGTCGCAGATCCTGGAAGCCGAGGGCCGCAAGGAAGCCGCCTTCCGCGACGCCGAGGCGCGCGAACGCTCGGCCGAGGCCGAGGCTCGCGCCACGCAGGTGGTGTCGGAAGCGATCGCCAAGGGCGACGTGCAGGCGCTCAACTACTTCGTTGCGCTGAAATACACCGAAGCGCTGACCAGGATCGGCTCCGCCACAAACAGCAAGGTCGTGCTGATGCCGATGGAAGCTTCATCATTGATCGGCACGCTCGGCGGCATCGGCGCGATCGCCAAGGAAGTCTTCGGGAGCGAGGGCAATGCCGGCCCGCCGCGGCAAGCTTCACGTCCGCCGGTAGTTCGCCCGAGCGAAAGCTGAGGCCGATCCGATGTTCGACCGCATCATTTCGGAACTCGGTCCCTGGAATTGGATGGTTCTCGGCTTTGTTCTCCTCGTAATGGAGGTCATCGCACCGGGCATCTTCATGCTATGGATCGGCATCGCCGCGCTGCTGATCGGTGCAGTCTCCCTGCTCATCTGGGACGCAGGATTCTGGACCTGGCAGATCCAAGTTCTCGCCTTCCTCGCTTTGTCGCTGATCTCAGCCTATGTCGGCAAGAGACTGGCGGGCGGACGCCATGACCCGACCGACCAGCCGCTGCTCAATCGCCGCGGCGAACAAATGATCGGCAGAATGGCGACACTTGCCGAGCCGATCAAGGACGGGCGCGGCCGCATAAAGCTGGGCGACACGCTATGGCGCGTCTCAGGCCCCGATCTGCCGGCCGGCACGCAGGTGCGCGTGACGGGCGCGGCCGACACCGATCTGGAGCTGACGGTCGAGGCGGTTTAGGATCGATCCTACCCATCTCGGCGGGCGACTTTTCAAACAGGCCTGAGGTCTGTCAGGCCGCGCCGATGCGCAGCAGGTCGTGCAGATGGACAAGTCCGACCGGCCGTCCTCCCTCGACAACCATCAGGCTGGAGATGGCCGAATTGTTGATCGTCTGCAGCGCCGTCGCCACCAACGTATCCGGCCCGGCGGTCTTCGGCTTCTTGGTCATGACCTGATCGACACTCATCGCCAGAAGATTGCTGCCGATGTGGCGCCTGATATCGCCATCGGTGACGATGCCGATCAGCGCACCATCCGCGGCGGTTATCGCCACGCAGCCGAACCCCTTGCGCGACAATTCGAGGATCGCTTCGCGCATTCCGGTGCCCGAAGGCACCAGCGGCAGCCTGTCGCCGACATGCATGATGTCGCGGATCTGCGTCAGATTGGCGCCAAGTTGCCCGCCGGGATGGAAGGTGCGGAAATGATCCGGCGTGAAGCCGCGCGCTTCGAGCAACGCGATGGCCAGCGCATCGCCGATCACCAGTTGCAGCAGCGTCGATGTCGTCGGTGCCAGGCCGTGCGGGCAGGCTTCCGGCGCACGCGGCAGCAGGAGCACCACATCGGCCGCACGCGCCAGCGCCGATCGCTCTCCGGCGGTGACCGCGATCAGCGGAATCGAGAAGCGCCTGGAATAGGCGATGATGCCCTTGAGCTCGCGGCTCTCGCCCGACCACGACATGGCGATGATGGCATCGTCCTTGGCGATCATGCCGAGGTCGCCATGATTGGCCTCGGCAGGATGGACGAAGAAAGCCGGCGTGCCGGTCGACGCGAGCGTTGCGGCGATCTTTGAGCCGATGTGGCCGCTCTTGCCGACGCCGGTGACGATGACGCGGCCCTCGATTTGCGACACCATGTCGACGGCGTGCGCGAACGGTTCGGTCAATCCGTTTTCGAGCGCGGCCGCCAGCGCCGCGACACCGGCCTGCTCAGTCGCTACCGTTCTAAGCGCCGAGGCGATCGAAGCTTGCCCATCGAGCCGCTTCTTGTCTGGGGATCTCGCATGCATGGCTGATGCGATTAGCGCTTTGCCGCGCGCCTGTCCAACGGAATTGCCATCCAGCGAGGCCTGATCCACCGCTGCCTCAACCCTCCGTTAACCATCCCCATTTACGGTTCGGTAAGTATGGCGCGCGTGCGCCGCGCAAGCAGTGGTGGCGATGTCCGGGGCCCAGCCTGAAAAGAAAAGAAGACGAAACGGCAAAGCGGTCTGCGCCTTGCTGCTGGCGACCAGCGTCTTCGCCTTGCTGCGGCCTGCGCAGCCCTATGCCCAGGTAACCGAGCTGCGCGGCGAGGTTTCAGAATCGGCAATTCTGGACGACCAGCAGCGCAAGACCAGGCAATTGAGCATGGCCAGCGCCGAGGATCAGACGGCGCAGGCCGGCGCAACCACCCAGAGCACTGCGCCGGCGCCGACCTATCAGCCGGCCAGCCCGGGCGCCGTACAGGACGACGACACGGCACCCGCGACTGGCAGCATTTTTGATCCGCCGGAGGCCACCGACGATGCGTTTGCGGACACCCCCGCTCCCGTCCCGCCGCGCCGGCCATCGAGCGCAACGCAAGGGGCGGCCGATCAAGACGAAGCCGCCGAGACACAAGCCACCGCCGCGACTGCAGCCACGACGGATGACACGGACACCGGCGAAACTGACCAGGACGCCACCAATCGCCGTGCCATGACCATTGATTCCGCCGACAGGCAGCAGCTCGATCCGGGCGCTGAGCGCGCCGAAGCCATCGAAGGCCGCGATAAGAGGGCCGAGGACGACCCGTTCGCCGCCACCGGCATCAACCTCGGCTCCTTCGTGATCAGGCCAACGCTCGAGCAAGGCCTGACGGCGACATCAAATGCCGATTCAAGCAGCGAAGGCAAGCCGGCCCTGCTGTCGGAAACGACGCTGCGCTTCAATGCCATCTCCGACTGGCGGGAGAATTCGGCTGTCATCGACGGCTACGGCACCTTTCTCAAGACTATATCGGGCGACGAGGTTCAGGAGGCACGGGGCCGTGTCGATGGCACGCTTAATGTCGACCTCGACAACGATCTGCGCGCTATCGCCAAGCTCGGTTACGAGTCGGCGCCGGAATCGGCTTCGTCGCCAGTCGTCATCGAAGGCACCGTCGAGCAGCCGGTGCGCCAGACCATTGACGGCAGCCTTGCGCTCGAGAAGGATGCCGGCAAGATGCGCTTCGCCCTGACCGGCGCTGTCGAACACGACATTTACGGCGACGCCAAGCTTTCGACGGGCGGAACGCTGTCGCAGAAAGACCGCGACTCGACGCTTTATACCGCCACCTTGCGCACCGGCTATGAGATTTCTCCCGCCATCACCCCTTTCACCGAGGTCGAAATCGGCCGCCGGGTCTATGATTTGCGCGTCGACACCAATGGTTTCGAACGATCCTCGACGCGGCTCGGCGTTCGGGCTGGCGCCGAGGTCGATCTTGGCGAGAAGCTTGCCGGCGAATTCTCGGCCGGCTGGCTGCGGGAGGCGATCGACGACGACCGCCTGCCGGCAATTTCGGGTGCCACGGTGAACGCCGACCTCAGATGGTCGCCGGAACGCGGCACCACGATCGGCCTCACCGGGCAGACGATCGTCGAGGGCACGACGACCGCCAACGAAAGCGGCGACATCCTTTACTCCGGCCGCCTCACCGGCGAGCGGGAAATCCGTGCCAACCTGATCGGGAACGCAGCTCTCGGCGTGGACTGGCGCGACTACATCGGGTCGGACGGCCATGATCTGACGCTGAGCGCCGAGGCCGGACTGACATGGTGGCTGAACCGGTATGCCGGACTGACCACCCGCGCCAGAACTGAAAAACAGACCAGCAATCTGGAGGGCCGCGACTACACCGCCCACAGCATCTTCGTCGGGGTGACACTGCAGCCGTAAAGCAAACCGTTGAAGGTTGGGGCATGTCGAGATTCAAGTCAGGCCGTGGCGAGAACGGTGGTTTCGAGAACCTTGTTCTTATGCTTGTCGTTGTCCCAAAACCGTTGCGCACCATCGGTTCAAGCCCGAGGGCATGCTTTGGGCGACATAGCTAGACCGCCGCGCCCCGCTGCTCTGAGGGTTTCATCTCGTCCAGAAGCTGGCGGATAACGCCCGCCATGCGTCCGTTTATGTCGCTGCGCCACAGCGCGAAGGCGACATTGGCCTCGACAAAGCCTTCCGGCGATCCGCAATCGAAGGTGCGCCCCTGGTAGTGGCACCCATAAAAGGGCTGTTGCTTCTCCAGCTTCAGCATCGCATCGGTGAGTTGTATCTCGTTGCCGGCGCCCTTCTCCTGGCCCTCGAGAATCCCAAATATCTCCGGCTGCAGGATGTAGCGCCCGTTGATGTATAGATTGGAGGGTGCCGTGCCGGTCTTCGGCTTCTCCACCATACCGGTGATACGGAAACCGTGATGTGTATCCTCGCCACGGCCGACGATGCCGTATTTATGGGCCTCGGCGGGGTCGCATTCCTGAACCGCGACGATGTTGTTGCCGGTCTCGGCATAAAGCTCGACCATCTCTTTCATGCAGCTTTTTTCCGACTGCATGATCATGTCAGGCAAAAGCAGCGCGAAAGGCTCGTCGCCGACCAGTTCGCGGGCACACCAGACGGCATGGCCAAGGCCGAGCGGCACCTGCTGGCGCGTGAAGCTGGTCTGCCCAGGCGAGGGTTGCAGCCGCTGCAGGCGGGCGAGCTCGTCGTCCTTGCCGCGCTGGGCGAGCGTGTCATAGAGTTCGAACTGGACGTCGAAATGGTCCTCGATGACCGCCTTGTTGCGGCCGGTCACGAAGATGAAATGCTCGATCCCGGCTTCGCGTGCCTCGTCGACCACATACTGGATGACTGGCCTGTCGACGACGGTCAGCATTTCCTTGGGTATGGCCTTGGTGGCCGGGAGAAAACGCGTGCCGAGACCAGCGACCGGGAAAACTGCCTTGCGAACTCTCTTCATGCTGTCAATTATCCGCTTCTAAGCCTGTTCGGCAATCCCGCTTCAAGACATTTTCGTGCCGGAATCGAGGATTATGGAACGGCTGGTCAGAAGAAATTCGTAGTCTGTAAAGCACCAACCCGCCTTTTCGTTCCCAACGGCACCTATGGTAAACTAAATGCTAACCGGGTTCGGCGATGAATAGTCTTCCTGTGATGAAGAAGGAGGAAAAGATGTCCGTTCGCAACGCCGCAAAGCGCTTCACAAGCATCGTTGCGGCCGCCAGCCTGTCGCTTGCCTTGCTGATGCCCACCGGATCGGCTTTTGCCGACGCCGGTTTCCGGCAATGGGTGGCCAGCTTCCGCGCCACCGCGGTGCGGAGCGGTGTTTCCGGCGCCGTTTACGACCGGGCATTCGAGGGCATCAGCGATGCCGACCCGGTCGTGCTGGAAAAAGCGCGTTATCAACCCGAATTCACCGCGCCCGCCTGGGACTATTTCGACAACCGCGTCCATGACCAGTCGGTCGCTGTCGGCCAGCAGATGGCCAGGAAGTGGAAGCCGTGGCTGGACAGGATCGAGGCAAAATACGGCGTCGACCGTCATATCCTGCTGGCAATTTGGTCTATGGAATCGAATTACGGCGAAATCCTCAAGCGCGACGATGTCATGCGCAATGTCGTGCGTTCGCTGGCAACGCTTGGCTATGCCGACTCGAGACGATCGAAATTTGCCCGCACCCAGTTGATCGCGGCGCTGAAAATCCTGCAAAGGGGCGACATCGACAAAAGCCACCTCAGCGGCTCATGGGCCGGCGCCATGGGCCATACCCAGTTCATTCCCACCAGCTATCAGGCCTATGCGGTCGATATGGACGGCGATGGCAAGCGCGACATCTGGAATTCGATTCCCGATGCATTGGCAACGGCCGCCAATCTGCTCAAGAAGAACGGCTGGCAGGCCGGCAAGACCTGGGGCTATGAAGTCAGCCTTCCCGACGAAAAGAAGTTCCCGGCCGGATCGAAGTCACTGTCGCAATGGCAAGCGCTGGGTGTCAGGCGTGTCAACGGCAAGCCGTTCAAGAATAGCGCGGAGAAGGCCACGCTGAAGGTGCCAGGCGGCCGCGGCGGCCCGGCTTTCCTGATGATCAAGAATTTTTCGGTCATCAAGCGCTACAACAATGCCGACAAATACGCGGTTGCCGTTGGCCTTCTTGCCGACGAAATCGCCGGCCATGGTGGGCTGGTGCAGGACTGGAAGCGGCCTTTCACGAAGCTCTCCTTCGAGGAGAGGCAAGAGCTTCAGCAGCGGCTTTCCCAGTACGGCTACTATGACGGCAAGTTCGACGGCAAGATCGGCGAGGGATCGAAAGCCGCCATCATGGCCTTCCAGGCGAAGGCTGGCTTGACCCAGGACGGACATCCGAGCATGGAAGTGCTCAAATGGCTCAGGCAGAACTAGCCTCGCATAGGGAGACGACCTAGAGCCTCGGACCCAACCGGTTTTTGGGATCCGATGCTCAAACTAAGATAGAGCGGCGGCCGGGTTGGATTTGAGGGTCCGGCGCTCTTAAGGGATGGAGAGGGTAATTGGTTTCGGCTGGGCGTATCCGGGTGATCCTTCGTCGCGTGCCGATCCTGATTCTGGCTATTGCCGTTCTGGCCGTCAGCACTGCCGCCGTCTTTCACACGCCGGCCATTGCGCAGGAAGAACAAAGGCGTGGCTGGTCGCTGCGCGACTTGTTGTTTCTGCGCCGAAGCGAGCGGGTGGGCCGAACCGAGTGGATGGAACCACCGCGACAGATCCAGAGGGCCGGGCCACGGAAGCTAAAAGCAAGAAAGCCCCGCGCCGCGCCGCGCCGGCCGGCTGAGCCGGCAACCCCGATTGTCGAGAAGGCGCCGGATGCCCGCACCGTTCTGGTGGTCGGCGATTTCATGGCGAGCGGCCTCGGCGAAGGTCTCGATACCGCCTTTGCCGAAAACACCAACGTCAGGATCGTCGTCCGCAGCAACGGTTCGTCCGGTTTCGTGCGTGACGATTTCTACAACTGGCCCGAACAGATCAAGTCGCTGATCGAGACCGAAAAGCCCGCGGCCGTAATCGTCATGCTGGGCTCCAACGATCGGCAGCAAATGCGCGTGAACGGTGAACGCGAACAGCCGCGGTCCGAGGCCTGGACCAAGGAATACGGACGCCGGACCGAAGCGTTCGGTAAGGCCATTGCAGCGGCCAAGGTGCCGTATCTATGGGTCGGCATGCCGGCATTCAAGGCGCCGAAGATGACCTCAGACATGCTGGCTTTCAACGACATTTACCGCTCGACGGCCGAAAGCCATGGAGGCGAATTCGTCGACATCTGGGACGGTTTCGTCGACGAGGACGGCGCCTTTGTCACCAGCGGGCCTGATATCAACGGCCAGCCGGTGCGCCTGCGCACCGACGACGGCATCTATGTGTCGAAAGCCGGCAAACGCAAGCTCGCCTTCTATGCCGAAAAACCCTTGATGAAGATCCTTGGAATGACCGCGCCCACGGGCACACCGGCAGCTTACGCGCCAGCAGGCGCTCCCGTCGGGGCGCCGGCACCGGCACCCATGGCCGTCGATCGCACCGTGCCGATGCTGCTCAACGATCCGGCGCTCGATGGCGGTTCTGAACTTCTCGGCGCCGCATCGCCGGCGAAGGCGGACGGGCCCGGCGAAAAACTTGTCGTCGAGGGCAAGGCGCCCGCTGCTTCGCCCGGCCGCGCCGACGATTTTTCCTGGCCGCCCAGGGGACAGCCTGCGGCGGCGGCCGCAACCGAAACGACCACGGCGATCACTCCCTAAAGCGCGTCGCGTGTGACCGGCCTCATGCGACGCGCTTTAGGTTGTTGTTTTTTAGCATGTCGTTATCGCAAAACCGCTGCACACTTTTGCGCGACATGCATTAAACCTGCCCCGGGCACCGGAAGGGCAGAAAGCGCCTTCAGATGGCCGCAGGAGTAGCGCTCGAGACAGACTCAGCGCGGCAGCACGCTCGATCCCATCAGCGCCTCGTCGATCGAACGAGCCGCCTGCCGGCCCTCGCGGATCGCCCAGACGACCAGCGATTGACCGCGGCGCACGTCGCCCGCCGCATAGAGCTTTTCGACGCTGGTCTTGTAGTCGCGGTCATTGGCCTCGACGTTGTTCGAGCGGCGGCTGTCGATGACGATCTTCATCTGGCCAGCCAGTTCCGACACCGGTCCGACGGTAGCCGGCCCGGCAAAGCCGATGGCGATGAAGGCGAGATCCGCGCGGATGACGAATTCCGTGCCGGCGATCGGCTTGCGCTTTTCATCGACCTCGCAGCATTTGACGCCGGTCAAGGCGCCGTCCTCGCCGATGAATTCGAGCGTCGCCACCTGGAACTCGCGCTCGGCGCCTTCGGCCTGCGAGGACGAGGTGCGCATCTTCGTCGCCCAGTAGGGCCAGACCGAAAGCTTGTCCTCCTTTTCCGGCGGCTGCGGCCGGATGTCGAGCTGGGTGACACGAACGGCGCCTTGGCGGAAGGCGGTACCGACGCAGTCGGATGCGGTGTCGCCGCCACCGACGACGACAACATGCTGGCCGCCGGCGACGATCGGCCGCGAGGGCCACGCCACCGACTGGATCGGCTCGCCGCCGATGCGCTTGTTCTGCTGCACCAGATAGGGCATCGCATCATGCACGCCGTCGAGATCGTCGCCGGGAATGTTGGCCGGGCGCGGTGTTTCCGAACCGCCGCAATAGAGCACCGCATCGTATTCGGCGAGCAGCTCCGCCACCGGTTTGTCAACGCCGACATTGACGCCGCAATGGAAGCTCACGCCCTCGCCCTGCATCTGCTCGATGCGCCGGTCGATATAGTGCTTCTCGATCTTGAAGTCGGGGATACCGTAGCGCATCAGCCCACCCGGCCGGCTCTCGCGCTCATAGACGTGAACGTCGTGGCCGGCGCGGCCAAGCTGCTGGGCGGCCGCCATGCCGGCCGGCCCCGAACCAATGACGGCGACGCGCTTGCCGGTCTTCTTTTCCGGCGGATAGGGCCGGATATGACCGGTTTCATAGGCCTTGTCGGCGATCGCCTGCTCGATCGTCTTGATGGCGACCGGAATGTCCTCGAGGTTGAGCGTGCAGGCTTCCTCGCAAGGCGCCGGACAGATGCGGCCGGTGAACTCCGGGAAATTGTTGGTCGAGTGCAGGTTGCGGATCGCATTGTCCCAGTCGCCATTGTAGACGAGGTCGTTCCAGTCCGGGATCTGGTTGTGGACCGGGCAGCCGGTCGGCCCGTGGCAGTACGGGATGCCGCAATCCATACAGCGCGCGGCCTGTTTCTCGACCTCCTTGTCCGACATCGGCAGCGTGAACTCGCGAAAATGCCGGATGCGGTCGGAAGCCGGCTGGTACTTGTGCACCTGCCGGTCGATCTCGAGAAACCCTGTTACCTTGCCCATAGTCCAGTCCCTGCTGTCCAGATGGCGCGCTCGAAGACGCACCCGTTAACCTCATAAGGCAGCCATGGCAACCTTCAGTCCGAGGCTAGGATTGTTGATGAAGGCGTCGACAGGGAAGCCTGGCTTCCCGGCAACTCCCAAAGCCTATTCCGCCGCCACGCCCATGCGCATGCGCTCCATTTCGATCAGCGCGCGGCGGTATTCGACCGGCATGATCTTCCGGAATTTCGGCCGGAAAGTCGCCCAGTTGTCGAGGATCTCGCGGCCGCGCATCGAACCCGTATAATGGACGTGGTTCGAGATCAGCTGATAGAGCCGCTCCTCGTCGTGGCTGGTCATGTCGCCGGACACGTCGACGCGGCCTTTGTGGTCGAGGTCGCCGCCATGATGGAGCAGTTTCTCCATCAGGTCGTCTTCTTCGGGAACGGGTTCCAGTTCGACCATCGCCATGTTGCAGCGCTCGGCGAAATCACCTTCCTCGTCGAGCACATAGGCGACGCCGCCCGACATGCCGGCGGCAAAGTTGCGGCCGGTCTGGCCGATGACGACGACAATGCCGCCGGTCATGTACTCGCAGCCATGGTCGCCAACGCCTTCGACGACGGCGGCCACGCCCGAATTGCGAACCGCAAAACGCTCGCCGGCGACGCCGCTGAAATAGGCTTCGCCCTCGGTCGCGCCGTAGAGCACCGTGTTGCCGACGATGATCGACTCCGCTGCGACGATCTTGGTGTTCTCCGGCGGGCGGATGACGATGCGGCCGCCCGACAGGCCTTTGCCGACATAGTCATTGGCCGCACCGACCAGCTCGAACGAAACCCCACGCGCCAGGAAGGCACCAAAGGACTGGCCGGCGGTGCCGGTGAGCTTCACCGAGATCGTGTCCTCGCGCAGGCCCTTGTGCTTGAAGCGCTTTGCCACTTCGCCGGACAGCATGGCGCCGGTCGAACGGTCGACATTTCGGATCGGCAGCTCGATGCTGACCGGCTGCCTGGCTTCCAGCGCCGGCTTGGCCAACTCGATCAGCTTGCGGTCGAGCACGTCATCGATCGGATGCTTCTGCCGCTCAGTCCAGTGCACCGCCTCATGCGGGGCATCCGGCTTGAAGAACATCTTGCCGAAATCGAGCCCGCGCGCCTTCCAGTGCTGGATCAGCGCCCGCTTTTCCAAGAGATCGGTGTCGCCGATGATCTGGTCGAGATGGGTGTAACCCATCTCGGCGAGCAACGCCCGGACCTCTTCAGCCACATAGAAGAAGAAGTTTATGACATGTTCCGGCGTACCCTTGAAGCGCTTGCGCAAGACCGGATCCTGCGTCGCGACGCCGACAGGGCAGGTGTTGAGATGGCACTTGCGCATCATGATGCAGCCGGCCGCGATCAGCGGCGCGGTCGAGAAGCCGAATTCGTCGGCGCCAAGCAGCGCGCCAATGACCACGTCGCGGCCGGTGCGCAGGCCGCCATCGACCTGCAGCGCGACGCGCGACCTGAGGCCGTTGAGCACCAGCGTCTGATGCGTCTCGGCAAGGCCCAATTCCCACGGGCTGCCGGCGTGCTTGAGCGAGGTCAGCGGCGATGCGCCGGTGCCGCCGTCGTAGCCGGAAATGGTGATGTGATCGGCGCGCGCCTTGGCGACGCCGGCCGCAACCGTGCCGACACCGACTTCGGACACCAGCTTGACCGAGACATCAGCCGCCGGATTGACGTTCTTGAGATCGTAGATCAGCTGCGCCAGATCCTCGATCGAGTAGATGTCGTGATGCGGCGGCGGCGAGATCAGGCCGACGCCGGGCGTCGAATGCCTGACCTTGGCAATGGTGGCATCGACCTTGTGGCCGGGCAGCTGACCGCCCTCGCCGGGCTTCGCGCCTTGCGCGACCTTGATCTGCATCACATCGGAATTCACCAGATATTCCGCCGTCACGCCGAACCGCCCGGAGGCAACCTGCTTGATCGCCGAACGCTCGGGGTTCTTGCCGCCGCCCGGCAGCGGCAAGTAGCGGTCGGCCTCTTCGCCGCCCTCGCCGGTGTTCGACTTGCCGCCGATGGTGTTCATGGCGCGCGCCAGCGTGGTGTGCGCTTCCCTGGAGATCGAGCCGAAGGACATCGCTCCGGTCGAGAACCGCTTGACGATATCGGCCGCCGACATGACCTCGTCGAGCGCGACCTTCTTGCGCCCGGTTTCTTCGGCGAGCCTGATCTTGAACAGGCCGCGAATGCTCTGCGCCCGCGCCGTCTCNGATATCGGCCGCCGACATGACCTCGTCGAGCGCGACCTTCTTGCGCCCGGTTTCTTCGGCGAGCCTGATCTTGAACAGGCCGCGAATGCTCTGCGCCCGCGCCGTCTCGCTGTCGATTTGAGCGGAATAGTCCTTGAACGTCTCCCTCGACCCCTGGCGCACAGCGTGCTGCAGGGTGGCCACCGCATCGGGCGACCAGATATGTGCTTCGCCGCGCATGCGGAACATGTATTCGCCGCCGACTTCGAGGCTGTTGCGCAACACCGGGTCGTTGCCGAAGCCGTCGGCGTGGCGGCTGACCGTTTCGGCCGCGATCTCTTCCAGCCCGACGCCTTCGATCAGCGTCGCGGTGCCGGTGAAATACTTCTGCACGAAGTCGGTCTTCAGCCCGATGGCGTCGAAGATCTGCGCGCCGCAATAGGACTGGTAGGTCGAGATGCCCATCTTCGACATCACCTTGAGAATGCCCTTGCCGATCGACTTGATGTAGCGGGACACAACCTCATAGGCGTCGACCTCGGCCGGCAGCTCGCCGCGCTTATGCATGTCGAGCAGCGTGTCGAAGGCGAGATAGGGATTGATCGCCTCGGCGCCATAGCCAGCAAGGCAGCAGAAATGATGCACCTCGCGTGGTTCGCCGGACTCGACAACGAGCCCCACCGAGGTGCGCAAGCCCTTGCGGATCAGATGATGGTGGACCGCCGCTGTCGCCAGCAATGCCGGGATGGCGATGCGGTCCGGCCCGAGCTGACGGTCGGACAGGATGATGATGTTGTAGCCGCCGGCGACCGCCGCCTCGGCGCGCTCGCACAGCCGGTCGATGGCGCCCTGCATGCCGGCTGCGCCTTCGTTCGAAGCATAGGTGATGTCGATCGTCTTGGTGTCGAAACGGTCCTCGGTATGACCGATGGAGCGGATCTTTTCGAGATCGCCATTGGTCAAGATCGGCTGGCGCACTTCGAGCCGCTTGCGACGCGAATTGCCGACGAGGTCGAAGATGTTCGGCCTCGGCCCGATGAAGGACACCAGGCTCATCACCAGTTCCTCGCGGATCGGGTCGATCGGCGGGTTGGTGACCTGGGCGAAGTTCTGCTTGAAATATGTGTAGAGCAGCTTCGATCTGTCCGACATCGCCGAAATCGGCGTGTCGGTGCCCATCGAGCCGACCGCTTCCTGGCCGGTGGTCGCCATCGGCGACATCAACAGCTTGGTGTCTTCCTGGGTGTAGCCGAACGCCTGCTGGCGATCGAGCAGGCTGACGTCCCTGCGCAATGCGCGTGGCTCGACCGGCTTCAGGTCTTCCAGGATAAGTTGGGTGTTGGCGAGCCAGTTCTTGTAGGGATGCCTGGTCGCGATCTCCGACTTGATCTCCTCGTCGGAAACGATGCGGCCCTTTTCCAGGTCGATCAACAGCATGCGGCCGGGCTGCAGCCGCCACTTCTTGACGATCCTCTCCTCCGGCACCGGCAGCACGCCGGCTTCCGAGGCCATGATGACGCGATCGTCGTCGGTGACGATATAGCGCGCCGGGCGCAGCCCATTGCGGTCGAGCGTGGCGCCGATCTGGCGGCCATCGGTGAAGGCCACCGCCGCCGGCCCATCCCACGGCTCCATCAGGGCGGCGTGGTATTCGTAAAAGGCCTTGCGATCTTGATCCATCAACTTGTTGCCGGCCCAGGCCTCCGGGATCAGCATCATCATCGCGTGAGCGAGCGAGTAGCCGCCCTGCGTCAGGAATTCGAGCGCATTGTCGAAACATGCGGTGTCCGACTGCCCCTCATAGGAGATCGGCCACAGCTTGGAGATGTCGTTGCCGAACAGTTCGGAATCGACCGAAGCCTGCCGCGCCGCCATCCAATTGACGTTGCCGCGCAGCGTGTTGATCTCGCCATTGTGGGCGACCATCCGATAGGGATGCGCTAGCTTCCACGACGGGAAGGTGTTGGTCGAGAAACGCTGGTGGACCAGGATCAGCGCCGTCTCGAAACGCGGATCGGTCAGGTCCTTGTAATAGGCGCCGACCTGATAGGCCAGGAACATGCCCTTGTAAACGATGGTCCGCGATGACATCGACACGACGTAGAAGCCATTGTCGACGCCCTTGGTCTCCTCGTGGATACGACCGGAAATCACCTTGCGCAGGATGTAGAGCCGCCGCTCGTAATCGTCGTCGCTCTCGATCTCAGCGCCACGGCCCAGGAACACCTGCCGCTGGACCGGTTCGGAAGCCGCAATATCAGGCGCCTTGGACAGCGATGAATTGTCGACCGGCACATCGCGAAAGCCGAGCAGCGGCTGGCCCTCGAGCTGCGCCACCTCGGCGATGATGCCTTCGATATGCGCCTGAAGCTCCGGATCGCGCGGCATGAACACATGGCCGACGGCATAATGGCCGAGCTTGGGCAATTCGACGCCCTGGCTAGCCATTTCCTCGCGGAAGAAGCGGTCGGGAAGCTGCACCAGCACGCCGGCGCCGTCGCCCATCAGCGGATCAGCGCCGACGGCGCCGCGATGCGTCAGGTTTTCGAGCACCGCAAGGCCGTCCTTGACGATCTGATGCGACTTCACGCCCTTCATGTTGACGATGAAGCCGACGCCGCAGGCATCGTGCTCGTTGCGCGGATCGTACAGGCCGTGCGCGGCGAAGCCGGTGTCGGTTCGCTCAATTTTGGTTCGGGACCGATTTTTGACGGCTGGCGCTTTCGTCTGCGCGGCCGGGCCGTTCGTCGCAGATGGCGTCACTTCCGTCATCGTCCTGTCCTCCATCCCCAGCCCTTAGGGCGCTGGTTTCCGTTGGGAAGCGCATGAGCTTCCCTCTCATCCTTACGGCACGTCTTGCGAAATCCTTGCCGAACCAGGCGGCCTGGTTCGCATCCGGTAATCATACAGGCCAGAGCCGGCCGTCTATCTGTCGCTCGCGGCAGCGGCCGGAGAGGCCTAATGATACGCCAATCCAGCCTGTTTTGTGCGACAAAATAAGACAGCACTACTGTCCTAAATTTTTATGACAGAAATCACGTATGCGCACAAGACCGATTCACAACAATCTTGGGCTGTCCGCGACAGAAAATTACGCGCGGCCACGCCAAAACGCAACCTTCGCCTGTATGTCCTGTTTTCCGCTCTCGCTGGCGTTACCGGCTATCCGGTGCTTGGCACTTGCGAGCGGCATGCGAAAGCGGCCAAGGTTGCATCGATTTTTCTAGCGCAGGCAAACGTATGAATTTCGCTTCCGACAATTGGGCAGGCGCCCATCCCAGCATCGCCGCGGGCCTGTCAGCCCACGCCGGCGGCTTCTCCACCGCCTATGGCGACGGCGCCCTCGACCAGGCTGTCTACCAGAGCTTCAACGAAATTTTCGAGCGCGAGGTCGCGGTGTTTTTCGTGGCGACCGGCACCGCCGCCAATTCGCTGTCGCTGACCGCCTATAACAAATCAGGCGGCATTTCCTTCTGCCAACGAGAGTCGCATGTCATTGAGGATGAATGCGGCGCGCCGGAATACTTTACCGGCGGCTCACGGCTCTATCCCGTCGACGGTGCGCTGGGCAAGATCGATCCGAACAACCTGGACAGGGCGGTGGGCAGATTCGCGCCTGAAATCGTCCATTCCGGGCGCCCGATGGCGGTGTCGATCACCCAGTCGACCGAAGTCGGCACCATCTACACACTGAACGAAATTGCCCGGATTTCGGCGATCGCCAAGCATCACAAACTGCCGCTGCACATGGATGGCGCCCGCTTCGCCAATGCGCTGGTCGCGCTAGAGACGACGCCGGCGGAGATGACCTGGAAGCGCGGCGTCGACATCCTCTCTTTCGGCGGTACCAAGAACGGCTGCTGGTGCGCCGAGGCTATCGTGCTATTCGATCTCGACCGCGCCAGGGAACTGGCCTTCCTGCGCAAGCGCGCGGCGCAATTGTTCTCGAAATCGCGCTTCGTCGCCGCGCAGTTCGAAGCCTATTTCAAGGACGACCTGTGGCTTGAAACGGCCCGGCACGCCAACGTTACGGCAGCACGCCTTGCTGCACTGATCGAGAATTCCCCGTCGGCTCGCCTGGCCTGGCTGCCGCAAGCGAACGAAGTGTTCGCGGTGATGAAAAAGGCCGAGGCTGAACGGGTGCAATTGGCCGGTGCCGCCTTCTACGACTGGCACAAGCCGCATGGCTTCGACGGCCATATCGGCGAGGACGAGGCGCTCTACCGTTTCGTCACCAGCTTTGCGACCACGGCCGAAGAGGTCGACCGCTTTGGCCAGCTAGTTGCTGGATAGCGGCACCTTATCCACCAAAAAAGGGCGGCGCCAGGCGCCGCCCTTCGTCCCTGAGGTCGTCTTGTCACGCGGCTTACGCGGCGGTGTTAGCCTCGATCTGCTTGGCCTTCGCCGAAGACGCGGTGATGGCGATCTTGCGGGGCTTCAGCTCCTCGGGAATATTGCGCTTGAGGTCGACGAAGAGCAGGCCGTTCTTCAGCGAGGCGCCGACGACGTCAACGTGGTCGGCAAGCTGGAAGCGGCGCTCAAAGGCCCTGCCGGCGATACCGCGATAGAGCAGTTCGGAGCCTTCGCCATTGCCCTCTTCCTTGCGCTCACCTGTGACAGTCAGGACGTTGCGGTGAGCCTCGATCGAGAGCTCGTCGTCCGAGAAGCCGGCGACCGCCATCGAGATGCGATAGGAATCCTCGCCGGTGCGCTCGATGTTGTAGGGCGGATAGGTCTGCGCACTTTCAGGCTGCGCAAGCGAATCGAGCATGGTGAACAGCCGGTCGAAACCGACGGTCGAACGATAGAGCGGGGAAAAATCAACGTGACGCATAGTGTGTTCTCCTGTTGAGCAACAAGGTTTGCGTATGGCCGGTGCGAAACCCGTGACGGCGTTCCGGATAGGCCAGCGGCCCCGACATTGGCGGCCGCAACAGACATTTGGGGAACACGTGAAAGCATTTCAAGATTTCTCGATGAACGGCAGATGAACCGCGGCTTCGGCGGGCGTTCAGCTAAGTCGCGCTAGACTGGTTCCAGGATCAAGGAACAGGCGGCGGTTACGGCGTCGCGCGTCCTCTCGGACACGCAAAGGACGCTGTACCACTTTGATTGCGCATGATTCACAGCGAAAATCGGGTGCGATTTTCGGGGTTATGCGCGAGATACCGCAACGAGGCCGACCGGGTGTAACGTCCCTTCCTCCCGGATCGACGGGGGCCGGAAGCATGCCGCAAGCTGCTTTCGGCCTCACTTGCTGGCTGCCTCGTTCAGCCTCTCCAACGCGTCCGGAATTCCTTTGCTTTTGCTGCATGGACGTCTATGCCTACCAAAGCTTGCGCCATGCAGGCAGCGACACACAAACGCAGCGCCGAATGACGGACCTTCTTAACGAAATTCCCCTCTTCCGCGAAATTCCGGGCAATCCGCTACCGGAAAATGCGGCCGGTGGTTTCTTCACCACGCGCGACGGCAAGAAGGTCCGTTATGGCCTCTTTCCCGCCGTTGCCCGCCCGATGAAGGGCACCGTGGTCGTGCTGACCGGCCGCAACGAGTGCATCGAAAAGTATTTCGAGACCATCCGCAACCTTGCCGATCGCGGCTTTGGCGTTGCCACCCTCGACTGGCGCGGCCAGGGCGGTTCCGATCGGCTGATCAGCGACCGTGAGCGCGGCTATGTCCGGAGCTTCTTCGACTACACCGGCGACCTGGAAAAGTTCTTCGAGGAGATCGTGCTGCCCGACTGCCGGGGCCCATATTACATATTGGCCCATTCGGCTGGGGCGGTGATTACGCTGCTTGCTGCGCCGTCGATGGTGAACCGAGTACGGCGCATGGTGCTGATCGCGCCATTCCTGGCCGTGCCCGACCTGCCGGTCTCGACAACCACCGTTCGCCGCCTCTGCTCGCTGTTCTGTCTTCTGGGCCTTGGCAAGCTTTATGCCGCCTGGGGTCCGCGGCCCAGAAGAACCATTCCGTTTGCTGCCAACATGGTGACATCGGATCCGGAGCGGTATCGGCGCAACACGCTGATCTACGAAACCTACCCGCAACTGGCACTCGGCGGCCCGACGATACGCTGGCTGAAAGCGGCGGCGGAGGCGTCCGAGGCCATCAGCGACCCCGACTTCATGGCCAGGATCCAGGTACCCTTGCTGGTGATCGCCGCCGGCGCCGACCAGGTCGTCTCGACCAAGGCGGTGGAAACCTACACCAGGCGTCTGCGCCTCGGTTCGCTGCTGGTGATCGATGGTGCACGCCATGAAATATTGCAGGAAGCCGACTTCTATCGCGAGCAGTTCTTTGCCGCCTTCAATGCTTTCATCCCGGGAAGCGACGACACGAGCTGATTGAGTACTGCACTCCCTCCGGACGCGCAAAGAGCGCTTCAACTCATTGAAATCCATGCCTCGGCTTGAAAAAATGCCTTCCAAGTCGATCGGCCGCCTACACTTGCCGGGCGAAATCCATGATCCAATTGGTCTCCCAGGTCTTGCCGACATCCGGTGAAAAACCCTGCTCCCAGCGCGCCGATTTTTCAGTGATCCGCGACCACAGGAAGCGAGTAGATATTGCGTCCGTCGAAGACGTCTTCGCACAGGAACGTGCCGACGCCTGCTTCGAAGGTGCCGCGCATCGGAATATCGATGGTCGCCGGGTTGCGGCCGTCGATCCACCAGATCGACCATTGGCTCGTCGCCGGATCGAACGTCCGCAACGTGGCGGCGCGATAGGCCTCGACGGGCAATTCAATCACATTGTCATCGACATTGCCGAGGCCGCCAAGGATCGGGCGCACTTCGCATGTCCCGCCAAACACGTCCCAGTTCGTGTCGTCTTGCAGGCGCTTCTGCAACCTCCGATGGCTGACGTTCCAGCGGCCAAAGAAGAAATCGAAATCGGGCCGCCCGTCTGCTGGAGCGTTTTCTGCCGACGCATCTTCGGGATGGTTGGTTGTTGGCTGCGTCGGCATGTGAATCCCTCCGGGACATCACTTCCATAGCGGAGAGCTGCTGACATCCTCCTGTCAGGAGGGTCGGGGAATCACCGCCCGAACGCTTTCCACGCTCAGCCACGCAGCGCCGCCATCGCGGCGGCATGAAGCTCCGGCGTTGCCGCAGCCAGGATGTCGCCACCCCTTTCCGCCGGTCCGCCTTCGAAGGTGGTGACGACGCCACCGGCGTTCTCGATGATCGGGATCAGCGCGACGATATCGTAGGGTTTCAAACCGGGATCGGCGACGATGTCGACGCTTCCTGCCGCGACCATGGCGAAGGCATAGCAGTCGGTGCCGTAGCGGGCGAGCTGGACCTGCCGCTCGAACAGGTCGTAGCGCAGACGCGCGTCTCCCTTGAACAGTGCCGGCGTGGTGGTGAACAGCGTCGCGTCGGCAAGGCTTGTCGTCTTGCGCGTCGTCAGCCTTCGCGGCCCGCCCGGGCCTTCATAATGGGCACCGGAAGCGTTGGCGTAGAAAAGCTCGCCGGTGAAGGGCTGCGACATCATGCCGGCGACGGCATCGCCGTCGACCGTCAGCCCGACCAATGTTCCCCACACCGGCAGGCCGGAAATGAAGGCGCGCGTGCCGTCGATCGGATCGATCACCCACACATGCCTGCTGGATATGTTCTCGCTGCCATGCTCCTCGCCGAGGATGCCGTGATCGGGATATTCCGCTGATATAAGCGCCCGGATGACCCGCTCGGCCTCGCGGTCGGCCTCGGTGACCGGGTCGAAGCTGCCTTGCTCCTTGTTGGCGACCGCGCCTTGGCTGCGGAAGCGCGGCAAGGTTTCAGCTGCGGCGGCATGCGCAATGCGCCGCATGAAATCGATGCTGATGTCCAACTGATTCTCCCGCGTTGTAGCGTGCAACCGTCGTTTGCCTGTGGTTTTCCGCCAAAACAAGGGCGTGCGGAACTTTTGCGCATCGTCAACTGTTGCTCGAATGCAACGCTAGCGCCCCTCGAATCCAGTTTCAACATAACGGTGAATTAAAACGCCGGTCGACGGCTTGACATTTGTGCATCGCACAATAGATTTGTTCTCGGACAGGCGTTCCTGTCCATGCCCTCCTTGGGCGTTTCCTCCCTAGACTTCGACCGTGTCGTGCAAACGATGCGGTCTTTTTTTCGGCGCGGCATCCAGCGCATCGCGCGCCTTTCCGACCCGCACACCGATGCCTTTATCTGGCGCAAGACCTGTTATTTGGCCCAGAATTCCCATGTAAAAATCGATTCCGATTTTTGGCATCATTCGGCGGCAAGCGGCAGATCGATAAAATCGTGATCGGGCATCGCCATCAGGTCGGCCGAGAATTGCGCCAGATCGTCGGCGAGCGCATCGAAGCCGGCGGATTTCTGGAACGTCCGCTCGTTCATGTAAAGCCCGCGATTGACCTCGATCTGCAGTGCATGGAGATGGCGCACGGGGCGGCCATAATGCTCGGTGATGAAGCCTCCGGCATAGGGTTTGTTGTGGGCGACGGTGTAGCCCATGCCGATCAGCAGGCCGATCGCCGTCTCGGTCAACGCTGCCGAGGCGGAGATGCCGAAACGATCGCCGACGATGAAGTCGGGTCTGACACCGCTGTCGCCGACCCTGATGCTCGCCGGCATCGAGTGGCAATCGATCAGCACGGCAAAGCCGAACCGCGCATGGGTCCTGGTCAAAAGCCGTTTTAGCGTCTCGTGATAAGGCTTGTAGACAGCCTCGATGCGCGCGACGGCTTCCGCCAGCGGCAGGCGGCCGGCATAGATTTCGAGCCCCTCCCCCACCAGCTTGGGCACCGTGCCAAGCCCGCCGGCTACGCGCGCCGAGCGGATGTTGCAGAACGACGGCACGGGTTCGGCGAACATGCGCGGATCGAGTTCCCACGGCTCCCGGTTGACATCGAGATAGGCGCGCGGGAAGTTTGCCGCCAGCATCGGCGCGCCGAGCGCGACGGCGCCGCCGAACAATTCGTCGACGTAGCAATCTTCGGAGCGGCGGATGGCGTTTCGATCCAGCCTTGCCATCGCCAGGAACCGGTCCGGATAGTGACGGCCGCTATGCGGTGAGTTGAAGAGGAAGGGGACGCGCTGTTCGGCGCCCGACCGGATTTCGAAGGGGGGAACGACCGAAAAATCCTCGGCTGCCGTTTTCAATTTGAACGAATCCGGAAACACCAATGCATCATGATTGGAAAAGTGCCACCTCGCCGGCCGCATGTCCAGCGTTTCGGCGTCCGGACCGCTTTGTTAAAGGCCGATCGGGCCTTTATCGTTCACTTGATGTTTACCCTCACCTCCTCATATACAGGATGGTTAACGGGCTGCCCACGGCAGTCTCGGGCGGGTGATTCGAGCGGGATAAGATGGCACGCATTCTACTGGCGGAAGACGACGATGACATGCGCCGGTTCCTCGTCAAGGCGCTGGAGCGTGCCGGCTATCAGGTCAGCGATTTCGACAATGGCGCCAGCGCCTATGAGCGGCTGCGCGAAGAGCCTTTTTCGCTGCTCTTGACCGATATCGTCATGCCGGAGATGGACGGCATAGAACTCGCCCGCCGCGCCACCGAGATCGATCCCGACCTCAAGGTCATGTTTATCACCGGCTTCGCCGCCGTTGCGCTCAATCCGGATTCCAAGGCGCCGAAAGACGCCAAGGTGCTGTCGAAGCCGTTCCATCTGCGCGACCTCGTCAACGAGGTCGAAAAGATGCTGCAGGCGGCCTGACGCGCTTTCCGCTGCCGGCTTTCGGCGCGTCTCCAACGGCGCGGCAAGGCGAACCGTTCTTTCCCTTTTCCTCCTATTGACGCGCCGTGGCAAAAATGGTGTATGCGCGGCTTCGGATGGGCGTGTAGCTCAGCGGGAGAGCACTGCATTGACATTGCAGGGGTCACAGGTTCAATCCCTGTCACGCCCACCATCCAGGCAATCCACCGTCTCTCGTGCCCCGTAGATTTCCTCGTCTTGCGGGCGTTTCTATGCTGGGCGGCGTGTGACGCATTTTCGAGAATGCCAAAATTCGGACGCCTTGATTTTTTAGCCCAGCCAATGCTTCGGCGAGCGATTTTGCATTGGCCATGGCCAACAGACCGCCCAAACCGTCATGTCCTGGTAGCAGCAACCAGCGTCGATTGAGATCAGGCCGCGCCGAGGCGGAGATCGCCCGTCTCAATATGCCGGAGAAACCAGGCATAGGTCTCCTCCAATCCGCTCTGAAGCGAGTATCGCGGACGCCAGCCCGTGGCAAACAGGCGCGACACGTCCATCAGCTTGCGCGGTGTGCCGTCCGGCTTCGTCGCATCGAATGTGAGCACCGCCTCGGCGCCGACGACGGACAGCATGGTGCGGGCCAGCTCGGCGATGGTGATGTCTTCGCCCGAGCCGACATTGACGTGGCTGTCGCCGGAATAGTTTTTCAGCAGCCAGACCAGAGCGTCGGCGGCGTCGTCGACATGCAGGAACTCGCGCATCGGCGTGCCAGATCCCCAGACCTCCAGGGTTTTGTCGCCGGCGCGCTTGGCCTTGTGCGCCTTGCGCATAAGGGCTGGTACGACATGGCTGGTGGAGAGGTCGAAATTGTCGCCGGGGCCATAGAGGTTGGTTGGCATCGCCGAGATGTACTCGACACCGTATTGGCGCCGATAGGCCTGGCACAGCTTCAGCCCGGCGATCTTGGCGATCGCATACCATTCGTTGGTGGGTTCCAGCGGACCGGTCAGCAAGGCGTCCTCGGAGATCGGCTGCGCCGCAAATTTCGGATAGATGCAGGACGAACCGAGGAACAGTAATTTCTGCACCTCGTTGCGAAAGGCGCTCTCGATGACATTGGTCTGCATGATGAGATTGTCCTGCAGAAAATCGACCGGCAACCTGTTGTTTGCCAGGATACCGCCGACCTTGGCCGCTGCCATCACCACCGCATCGGGCCTGTGGCCAGCCATCCAGCGCCGAACGCCGGCCTGATCCATGAGATCGAGTTCATCGCGGGATGCGGTCAGGACCTCGCAGTCCTCGTCCGCCAGCCTGCGCAGGATGGCCGAGCCGACCATGCCGCGATGCCCTGCCACGAAAATGCGCTTGCCGTGAAGGTCGAAATCCATTGGCGTATCCCTATGCAGAACGGCTGCTGTGACCAACGGGCGTCGGCGCGCCGGATGGTCCTGCCCTCGGACGCATACCGCATACAGATTTGCCCGGACAAGGCAAATCGGAGACTTGGACGAACTCTTCTTGTGGTATGGCGGTCAGACACCCGCCACGGCGCACAGGCTCTTCATTCTTGCGACGGCAAGCTCCGGGTCGGCCAGCAACCCGGCCTGGTCGGCAAGGCGGAACACATCGGCGTAGTGGCAAATGCCGCGCGCCGATTGCATGCCGCCGACCATCGAAAAATGGTCCTGGTGGCCGTTCAGCCACGCCATAAAGACGATACCGGCCTTGTAGTACTCGGTCGGCGCCTCGAAGATTTTCCACGACAGAGGGACCGTCGGCGCCATCAGCGCGTCATAGCCGGCGCGGTCGCCGTCGGCCAGCCTCGCCAGCGCGGCATTGGCGACCGGCGCGATGGCGTCGAAAATCCCGAGCAGCGCGTGCGAATGTCTTTCGCCATCGCCGGCGATCAGCTCAGGGTAGTTGAAATCGTCGCCGGTGAACATGACGACCCCTTCAGGCAACCGGTTGCGCAGGGCAACCTCTTTGCCGGCATCGAGCAGCGATATCTTGATCCCCTCGACCCTGCCGGCGTGGCTTTCGATGACGGCGATCACCGTGTCGAGCGCGGTGTCGAAATCAGGGCTGCCCCAATAACCCTTCAGCGCCGGATCGAACATGTCGCCCAGCCAGTGCAGGATGACCGTGCCGGACGCCTGAGACAGGATGCGGTCATAGACGCTGATATAATCGTCGGGACCCTTGGCGACAGCTGCCAGCGCGCGGCTGGCCATCATGATCGCCTTGCCGCCCAGGCCTTCGATGAAACCGAACTGCTCTTCATAGGCCGCGATGACATCGTCGAGCGTCCTGACGGTGCCTGGCGCCAGATGGTCTGTTCCGGCACCCGAGGCGAGATCGGCGCCGTCGACGGTTCGCGCCTCGGCGGTCGAGCGGCGGATCAATTCCATGGCGTTTGTCCAGTCGAAACCCATGCCACGCTGTGCGGTATCCATCGCCTCGGCGATACGAAAGCCGAGCCGCCACAGATGATGGCGGAACGCCATCGTGCGCTCCCAGTCGACCGCTGGATGAGACCACGGATCGGTCATCGCGAGGGGGTCGGCAACGACATGGGCGGCGGCATAGGCGATGCGGGAAAACCGCGCGCCGATCACCGGCTGTGCCGGCTGGCCGACAAGGCGGTAGCGAGTGCCGCGACCGCCGTCCTCGGGCAAGGCAATGTCCATCGATCTCTCCCTTGACCGCACCCCTATAAATGGAACGTTCCAATAAATCAACCTTCTACGATTTCTCAGTCCACGAGGCCAAAATGCTGCACGCAACGAGAAAGACCTTTAAAGTGTGGCCTTTAACTCCTAAGAACTCGCTTTTCTGAATTCGGGAAAAATCCTGATTGACTCAAATCCAGCTCGGAATTAGAACGTTCCAATAATCTGACCAGAAAAAACCGGGAGGACGGATCTGGATGGCCAGCAGGCCCAAGGCGACGATACTCGACATTGCCCGCGAGGCGGGCGTGTCCAAGTCGACGGTGTCGCTCGTGCTGCAGGGCAGCGATCTGATCCGGCCTGAGACCGCGCTGAAGGTCCGCAAGGCGATCGAGGATGTCGGCTATGTCTACAACCGCGGTGCCGCCAATCTGCGCAAGGCCCATTCCAACGTCATCGGCATGGTCATCAACGATCTCACCAACCCGTTTTTCGCCGAAATGGCGGTCGGCATGGAGCGTGTCTTCCAGTCGGCGGGCGTCGTGCCGTTCATCGCCAACACGGCGGAGAACCCGGTGCGCCAGGAAGAACTGCTGAAATCGCTGATGGAGCAAGGTGTCGCCGGGCTGATCGTGTCGCCGGCGCGCGGCACGACTCCCGGTGCGTTCCGCCGCATCGAAATGGCGGGCCTTCCGATCGTCTTCACTATGCGCCGCCTTCCTGAAAGCCGCATTCCGGTGATCGCGCCCGACAATCATCGCGGCGCCTGGCTCGCCACCGCCCATCTGATCGGCAAAGGGCATCGCCGGCTGGCGTTCTTCGGCGGCTCATCGGACCTAGTGGTCTATCATGAGCGGCTGGGCGGATTTCGTGAGGCCTGCGAGGCGCTCGGCATCGCCAAGCGCGATACACTGGTCGTCGAAGGCGAAACCAGCCGCAAGGGCGGCATTGCCTGCCTGGAAACAGCTCTCGCGATGGCCGAGCCGCCGACTGCGGCGCTGTGCTTCAACGATGCGGTCGCCTTCGGCGTCATGCTGGCGCTGCGCAAGCGCGGCCTCGAGCCCGGCGCGGATTTCGCCGTCGTGGGCTTCGACGACGTGATCGAAGCCCAGCATTACATGCCGGCGCTGACCAGCGTCGCGGTGGATTCGGCAGGCCTGGGCGAGCGCGCCGCCCACGTCATGCTCAAGATGATCCAGTCGCGCACCACGCGCGCCGAGGATCATATCGGCGCCGTCAACCTTGTCATCAGGGACAGTTGCGGTCCTGATCGCCGTGCTGGAATGGGAGACGCGGCATGACCGTCAAATGGGGACTGATCGGCGCAAGCACGATCGCCAGGCAATTCATGATCAACGCCATCCGCGCGCAACCGAACAGCGAGATCGCGGCGGTGATGAGTTCCAGCCCGGAGCGCGCCACTTCCTATGCCAAGGAGAACGGCATTCCGCTTGCCGTCTCGACGCTCGATGAATTGCTCGGCTCCGACATCGACGCCGTCTACATCTCGACCACCAACGAACTGCATCTCGAACAGGCACTAGCCGCCATCAGGGCGGGAAAACATGTGCTGTGCGAAAAGCCGTTGGCGCTGACCAGCGCCGATGCGCGCGCAATGGTCGCCGCCGCCAAAGCGGCCGGCATCGTGCTCGGCACCAACCACCATCTGCGCAATGCCGGCTCGCACCGGGCGATGCGCGAAGCCATCGCCGCCGGCCGCATCGGCAGACCGATTGCCGCGCGCGTCTTCCACTCGGTCTATCTGCCTGAGAATCTGCAGGGCTGGCGTATCACCAGGCCGGAAGCCGGCGGCGGCGTGGTGCTCGACATCACCGTGCACGACGCTGATACGCTGCGCTTCGTGCTCGGCGACGATCCGCTCGAGGTTTCGGCGTTCACCCAGGCCGCAGGCATGGCCGCCGGCGGCCTGGAGGACGGCGCCATGTGCATCTGGCGCTTCAAATCGGGCGTCATCGCCCAATCGCATGAGGGTTTCACTACCAAATTCGCCGGCACCGGCTTCGAGGTGCATGGCAGCGAAGGCTCCCTGATCGCGAAGGATGTGATGACCCAGAAGCCGATCGGCTCTGTGCTGCTGCGCACGGCAAAGGGCGAGGAGGAATTGAGCTTCGACCGCGAAGATCTCTATGTCCGTTCCCTGCGCCAGTTCCATGCGGCGATCCGTGGCGAAGGCCAGCCGTCGGCCACCGGCGAGGACGGCGTCTGGTCGCTGACATCAGCCGAAGCGGCGTTGCAATCCGCCAAGTCCGGCAAATCAGCCGCGATCGATCCGAAACTCGGGGGCGCAGGGTGAGCAAGCTCGTCTCCGCAGCGCAAGCCGCCAGCCTGATCAGGGACGGCATGGTCGTTTCGGTGTCGTCGTCGAGTGGTCTCGGCTGCCCGGATGCGGTCCTTGCCGCCATCGGCGAGCGTTTCGAGGCAGAAGGCCATCCGAAGAACATCACGACGCTGCACCCGATTGCCGCCGGCGACATGTACGGCATCAAGGGCATCGACCATCTGGCCAAGCCCGGCCTGTTGAGGCGGACGCTGTGCGGCTCCTATCCCTCCGGCCCGTCATCTTCGGAGCCGCCGCAGATCTGGAAGATGATCGGCGACAATTCGGTCGCCGCCTACAACGTGCCATCCGGCATATTGTTCGACATGCATCGCGAGGCCGCCGCCAAGCGCCCCGGCGTGCTGACCAAGGTCGGCCTCGACACGTTCGCCGACCCGCGTCACCAGGGCTGCGCCATGAATGCGGCCGCGAGCGAGCCGATCGTTTCGGTGCAGCAGTTCGACGGCGAGGAATGGCTCTATTTCCGCTCGATTGTGCCTGATGTGTCGATCATCCGGGCGACGACGGCCGATGAGCGCGGCAACCTCACCTATGAGCATGAGGGCGCCTATCTCGGCGGGCTGGAACAGGCGCTCGCTGCCCGTAACAACGGCGGCATTGTCATCGCGCAGGTCAAGCGCGTCGTCGAGAACGGCACGCTGAAACCGCATGACGTGCGCGTGCCCGGTGTGCTGGTCGACCACATCGTGGTCGCGGCCGATCAGTTGCAGACGACACTGACACCCTACGACCCGGCCATCTCGGGCGAGATCTTCCGACCGCTGTCAAGCTTCCGCAACGCCGAAATGAATGTCCAGAAGGTCATTGCCCGCCGCGTCGCCATGGAGCTTGCCGACGGCATGGCGGTCAACATCGGCTTCGGCATCTCGGCCAATGTGCCGCGCATCCTTCTCGAGGAAGGCCAGCACGGCAAGGTCACCTGGGTGATCGAACAGGGCGCGGTCGGTGGCGTGCCGCTGCTCGACTTCAAGTTCGGCTGCTCGTCGAACGCCGACGCCTTCATGCCTTCGCCACACCAGTTCATCTACTTCCAGGCCGGCGGTTTCGACGCGTCGCTGTTGTCCTTCCTGCAGATCGACCGCCACGGCTCGGTCAACGTGTCGAAGCTTTCAGCGAGGCCGCACGTCACCGCCGGCGCCGGCGGCTTCGTCGATATCACCGCGCGGGCGAAGAAGATCGTGTTTTCCGGTTTCTTCACTGCTGGGGCCAAGCTGTCGCTGGCCGATGGCGGCATCCGCATCGACGGGGAAGGCAAGGTCAAGAAGGTGGTCGGCGAGGTTGAGCATATCTCCTTCTCGGGCAAGCGCGCCGTCGCGCAAGGGCAGGACATCACCTATGTCACCGAACGCTGCGTCATGAAGCTGACGCCGGATGGGCTGATGGTGACTGAGCTGGCACCCGGCATCGACCTTCAGCGCGACGTGCTGGCGCAGGCCGAGATCCCGCTCGGTGTCGCCAACGACCTGATAGTGACACCGGACGCGCTCTATCGTGACCGGCCGATCGGACTGTCGCTCAATGGCGGCGCCTCCCTTGGAGGCGCGCATGGCTGAGCGTCTCGTCACCTTTGAAACCGACGGCGACCTCGGCATCGTCACACTGCGCCGGCCGGAGAAATTCAATGCGCTCGACATCCCGATGCTGCGCGCGCTGGAGGCCGCGCTTGACGCGGCCGAGGCCGCGGACGGTGTCCGCGTCGTGCTGCTGTGCGGCGAAGGCAAGGGCTTTTGTTCGGGTGGCGATGTCGAAGCGTGGTCGCAAATGAGTGCCGCCGATTTCCAGGTGCAATGGGTGCGCTACGGCCACCGCGTCTTCGACCGGCTGGCGCGGCTGCGGCAGCCGACCATCGCCGTTCTGTCCGGCCATGCGCTGGGCGGCGGGCTGGAATTGGCGGTCGCCTGCGACTTCCGCGTCGCCGAGACGCAGGTGAAATTAGGTTTTCCGGAAACCTCAATCGGCGTAGTGCCCGGCTGGTCCGGCACGCAGCGCGCGGTACGCCGTTTCGGTGCGCAGACGGTGCGGCGCGTGGCAATCGGCGGCGAAGTTTTCATGGCGGCTGAAGCACTAACACTGGGCATCGTCGACCGGGTGGTCGACACAGGCAAGGCATTCACCCAGGCCCAGGGCTGGGCCGGCAAGATTGCCGAGCGCGGCCCGCTGGCAACCGAGGCCGCCAAGCTGATGATCGCGGTCGCCGAGGGCGAGGAAAGTGCTGCCGCGACAGAGGCGCTGGCCAGCGGCTTCATCGCGCTGACCGGCGACCTCAAGGCCGGCATCGACGCTTTCAAGACCAAGCAGAAACCAGCGTTTTCAAGATCCTAAAAAGCATGCGGAACCTGGAAATCACATGAACTTGCCCCTCACCATCGCCATGCCCGCCGAGGCATCCGCAGGACCGAAGACCTACCGGCTGCTGATCGACGGCAAGTTCGTCGATGCCCGCGACGGCCGCACACTGGAGCGCAACAGCCCCGGCCACGGCTTCACCGTTTCGCGCTATGCACAAGCCGGCGCGGCCGAAGTCGAGGCGGCGGTGACCGC
The DNA here is from genome assembly GCF_002284535.1 of Mesorhizobium wenxiniae. GTDB lineage: Bacteria > Pseudomonadota > Alphaproteobacteria > Rhizobiales > Rhizobiaceae > Mesorhizobium > Mesorhizobium wenxiniae. Next base: position 112,735 of record NZ_NPKH01000004.1, read on the forward strand.
CGCGCACAAGGCTTTTGAGACCGGCCCGTGGCCGCGCATGAAGGCAGCAGAGCGCGCCGCGATCCTGCTCAAGGCGGCGGACCTGATCGAGGCGCGGCTCGAGGAGATTGCCCGGCTCGACGCGCTGGAATCCGGCAAGCCGATCGCCCAGGCGCGCGGCGAGATCGGCGGCGCCGTCGACATCTGGCGCTATGCCGCAGCGCTTGCCCGCACGCTCCATGGCGAAAGCTATGCCAATCTCGGCGACGCCATGCTGGGCGTCGTGCTGCGCGAACCGATCGGCGTCGTCTCGATCATCGCGCCGTGGAATTTTCCGTTCCTCATCGTCAGCCAGAAATTGCCGTTCGCGCTCGCCGCCGGCTGCACGACGGTGGTGAAGCCGAGCGAGATGACCTCGGCCTCGACCTTCGTGCTCGGCGACATCCTGATGCAGGCCGGCTTGCCGGATGGCGTCGTCAACATCCTCGCTGGCCTGGGCGCCGATGTCGGCGCGCCGATGGTCAGCCATCAGCTGGTCGAGATGGTGTCGTTCACCGGCTCCACCCGGGTCGGCAAGATGACCATGGCGTCGGCTGCGAACTCTCTGAAGAAAGTCTCGATGGAGCTCGGCGGCAAGAACGGGCAGATCGTCTTTCCAGACGCCGACCTCGAAGCGGCGGCCGACGCGGCGGTGTTCGCCGGCTTTTTCAACGCCGGCGAATGCTGCAACGCCGGCAGCCGGCTGATCGTCCACGAGGCGATCGCCGACGACTTCCTCGGCGCAGTGAAGGCGCTCACCGCAAGGGTCACCGTCGGCGATCCGCTCGATATCAGCACCAAGGTTGGCGCGATGATCTCTTCCGAGCACCTGGCCAAGGTGACCGGCTATGTGGCGGCGGCGGCAAACGACGGCAGCAGCGTCTACAGCGGCGGCAAGCAGATCGCCTCCAGTGCCGGTCAGTATCTCGACCCGACCATCCTTCGCGGCGTCACCGAAGACATGGCCATTGCACGTGAAGAAGTGTTCGGCCCGGTGCTCTCGGTACTGACGTTTGAATCGATTGAAGGGGCGTTGCGCATCGCCAACAACACGCCCTATGGTTTATCGGCGGGTGTGTGGAGCGCCAGCATCGACACCTGCATGTCGGTGGCGCGGAATGTGCGTTCGGGAACCGTTTGGGTGAACACGTTCATGGAAGGTTATCCCGAGCTGCCTTTCGGAGGCTACAAGCAGTCCGGTCTCGGACGCGAACTCGGCAAGCGCGCCGTCGAGGACTATACCGAGGAAAAGACGATCCAGTTTCATCGCGGCCAGCGCACCGGATGGTGGGTCGGCTGAGTTGGGAAGAACCCGGCGGACAACCGCCGGTCGTGTAGCTGCAACAAGGGAGGAAGTACATGTTGCGCAAATTGCTTATCGGAACGGCTCTCGGCTCGGGTCTTGCGTTCGCGGCTCACGCTCAGGACGTCAAGGAAGTCGAGATGCTGCATTGGTGGACGTCTGGCGGCGAAGCGGCTGCTTTGAACGTGCTCAAGGAGGATCTGGCCAAGCAAGGTTTTGCCTGGAAGGACGTGCCCGTGGCCGGCGGCGGCGGCGACGCCGCCATGACCGCGCTGAAGGCGATGGTCGCGGCTGGCAACTACCCGACCGCCTCCCAGATGCTCGGCTATACCGTGCTCGATTATGCCGCGGCCGGCGTGATGGGCGACCTGACCGAGACGGCGGTAAAGGAAGGCTGGGACAAATCCGTTCCGGCCGCCCTGCAGAAATTCTCGGTCTATGACGGCAAGTGGGTCGCGGCTCCGGTCAACGTCCACTCCGTCAACTGGCTGTGGATCAACAAGGCGGTGATGGACAAGATCGGCGGCACCGAGCCCAAGACCTTCGACGAATTCATCGCGCTGCTCGACAAGGCCAAGGCGGCGGGCGTCATCCCGCTCGCGCTCGGCGGCCAGAACTGGCAGGAAGCCACCATGTTCGATTCGGTCGTGCTGTCGACCGGCGGACCTGAGTTCTACAAGAAGGCCTTCAACGACCTCGACGAGGAGCAGCTCAAGTCCGACACGATGAAGAAGTCGTTCGACCACCTTGCCAAGCTCGTCACCTATGTCGACCCGAACTTCTCCGGCCGCGACTGGAACCTTGCCACCGCCATGGTCATCAAGGGCGATGCGCTGGTGCAGGTCATGGGCGACTGGGCCAAGGGCGAATTCAACGCCGCCAGGAAGACCCCGGGCACCGACTTCCTGTGTTACCGCTTCCCGGGCACCGACGGCAGCGTGGTCTACAACTCCGACATGTTCGGCATGTTCGACGTTCCGGAGGACCGCAAGGCCGCCCAGGTTGCGTTAGCCACCGCCACTTTGTCGAAGAGCTTCCAGTCGGCTTTCAACGTCGTCAAGGGCTCCGTCCCGGCCCGCACCGACGTGCCCGACACCGACTTCGACGCTTGCGGCAAGAAGGGCATGGCCGACCTGAAGGCCGCCAACGAAGGCGGCACGCTGTTCGGTTCGCTGGCGCAAGGCTATGGCGCGCCGCCGGCCGTCGCCAATGCCTATAAGGACGTCGTCTCGAAATTCGTCCACGGCCAGATCAAGACCTCGGACGAGGCCGTGACCCAGCTGGTTAACGCAATCGAAGACGCCAAATAAGAACCGGCATGAAAGGACCTTCCCCGCTCCGGTGGGGAGGTTCCACCAAGCCAGGATGGTCGGCCTCTGGTCGGAATGGCGCCGGCGATCAACCAACACGCCCCGTCTCGACGGGGCTATCCTTCCCCGCCTGGCGGTGAAGGGACCCCGAGAGGGAGGAGCCCATGACAACGGTCGCGACCCAGATCAAGCTGACGCCTGAGCATAATGCGCGCCCGCGCGCCTCGGTGCGTTCGCGCCTGCAGGACGCCCTGCCGAAGATCGTACTGGCGCCAAGCTTTGCGATCACCATCGTCTTCGTCTACGGCTTCATCCTGTGGACGGTCTATCTGTCCTTCACCAACTCCAAGACCTTCCCGTCCTATGCCATATCAGGGCCGCGCGCCTATCAGCGGCTGTGGCGCTGGACTTTCGAGAGCGACCCGCCGTCGAGCTGGTACACGTCGATCACCAATATGGGCATTTTCGGCTTTCTCTACATCTTCATCTGCCTGGCGCTCGGCCTTTTCCTGGCCATCCTGCTCGACCAGAAGATCCGCGGCGAAGGCATGTTGCGGCCGATCTACCTCTACCCGATGGCGCTATCCTTCATCGTCACCGGCGTCGCCTGGAAATGGTTCCTCGATCCCGGCCTCGGCCTCGAGCAGACGCTGCACCAGTGGGGCTGGACGAGCTTCCATTTCGACTGGATCAAGAACAAGGATTTCGTCATCTACACCGTGGTGATCGCCGGCGTCTGGCAGGCGTCCGGCTTCATCATGGCAATGTTCCTCGCCGGCCTGCGCGGCATCGACGGCGAGATCATGAAGGCGGCGCAGATCGACGGCGCCACCACTTTCCAGCTCTATCGCCGGATCGTCATCCCGCTGCTGCGGCCGGTGTTCCTCTCGGCCTTCATCGTGCTCGCCCACCTCGCCATCAAGTCCTACGATCTGGTCGTAGCGCTGACCAGCGGCGGGCCGGGCGGCTCGGCCTGGCTGCCTTCGAATTTCATGTATGAGTACACCTTCAAGCGCAACGAAATGGCCGTCGGCTCGGCCAGCGCCGTAATCATGCTGATGACCATCACCGCGATCATCGTGCCCTACCTCTATTCCGAGCTCAGGGAGCGGCCGCGATGAGCGTCATTGCCACGCCCGCTCGCCAGAGCACTGGCGGCATCAGCGCCAGGACCGTCAACCGCATCGTCGTCTACGGCCTGCTGGCGCTGTTCGCACTGTTCTACCTGATGCCGCTGTTCGTCATGCTGGTGACTTCGTTCAAGACGATGGACGAGATCCAGAACGGCAACATGCTGGCGCTGCCGCAGGCGCCGACCTTCGAACCATGGCTTAAGGCGTGGGGCGAGACCTGCGTCGGCCTGACCTGCGCCGGCATCAAGGGCTATTTCTGGAACTCCATCAAGATGGTGGTTCCGGCGGTGCTGATCTCGACATTGCTCGGCGCGATCAACGGCTATGTCCTGACCAAATGGCGCTTCCGCGGCCACACGGTGGTTTTCGGGCTGATGCTGTTTGCCTGCTTCATCCCGTTCCAGTCGGTGCTGTTGCCGATGGCGACGATCCTCGGCAGCCTCGGCCGTTTCGGCGTGACGCTGCGAAACGCAACGGGATTTTCATTCGGCTTGGGCAATCCGACGGTCAACCTGGTCTTTGTCCACGTCGTCTATGGGCTCGGCTTCACCACCTTGTTCTTCCGCAACTATTACGAGGCCTTCCCGACCGAACTGGTCAAGGCGGCACAGGTCGACGGCGCCAGCTTCTTCCAGATTTTCCGGCGCATCATGCTGCCGAATTCGATGCCGATCTTCGTCGTCACCGTCATCTACCAGTTCACCAACATCTGGAACGACTTCCTGTTCGCCTCGGCCTATGCCGGCACCGGTGACGCGATGCCGATGACCGTGGCGCTGAACAACGTCGTCAATACCTCGACCGGTGTCGTCGAATACAACGTCAACATGGCAGCGGCGATGATCGCCGCACTGCCGACCCTTCTCGTCTACGTGGTCGCTGGCCGCTATTTCGTGCGCGGCCTGATGGCCGGCGCCGTCAAAGGATAATCGCATGGCTTTTCTCGAAATTGATGGGCTGAGGAAGCGGTTCGGATCGGTCGAGATCCTGAAGGGCATCGACCTCGATCTCGAAAAGGGCGGCTTCCTCGTGCTGGTCGGCCCGTCCGGCTGCGGCAAGTCGACCTTGCTCAACACCATCGCCGGCCTGGAAACCATCACCGAAGGCGAAATCCGTGTCGACGGACGGACGATCAACGATCTCCACCCCTCGAAGCGCGACATCGCCATGGTGTTCCAGAGCTACGCGCTCTATCCAAACATGACGGTCGCGGGAAACATTGCCTTCGGCATGGAAATGCGCGGCGTTCCGGCTCAGGAGCGCCAGAAGGCGATCGACAAGGTGGCGAAAGTGCTGCAGATCGGCCACCTCTTGCAGCGCAAGCCGAGCCAGCTTTCCGGCGGCCAGCGCCAGCGCGTAGCCATGGGCCGGGCGCTGGTGCGCGACCCCAAGCTCTTTCTCTTCGACGAGCCGCTCTCCAATCTCGACGCCAAGCTGCGTGTCGACATGCGCATCGAGATCAAGCGCCTGCACGCGACCACCGGCACCACGATCGTCTACGTCACCCATGACCAGATCGAGGCGATGACGCTGGCCACCAAGATCGCTGTGATGCGCGACGGCGAGGTGCAGCAGTTCGGCACGCCTGCCGAAATCTACAACAACCCGACGAACCTGTTCGTCGCCGACTTCATGGGCTCGCCGGCGATGAACCTGATCCCGGCGACGATCGACGGCAATGGCAATGCGCTTTCCGTGGTGCTCCAGCGCGAGGCGCGCGAGCCGATCTCGCTGCGGCTGGCCGATGCGCCGACGGGTCTGTCGGCATTCCACAGCAAACCGATCATCTTCGGCGTCCGCCCCGAGGCCCTGACCGATCCCGAAGGGGCCGAACGCAACGCATCGAACATCGCCACCGCCGACTGTCACATCGAGGTCGTGGAACCGGCCGGCTCCGACACTTTCGCCGTCACCAACCTGGGAGGCAAAGCTGTGGTGGCGCGTCTACGCGCCGACGCCAACATCCAGCCGGGCACGGTCACGCCGCTCGCCTTCAATCTGACCAAGGCGGTGTTCTTCGATCCGGCGACCGAGAACCGCATCGTCTAGGCCATGACAAACCCGGACATCGTCATCATCGGCTCCGGCATCGGCGGCGCCACGATCGCCTCCGGCCTTGCCGGCAGCGGCGCCTCGATCCTGATGCTGGAGCGCGGCGAGAAGCTGCCGACGACGCCGCACACGCGCGACACACGCGCCATTTTCGTCGACGGTCACTACCGGCCAAAGGAAATGTGGCGCGAGGCCGGGGGTGCTGCGTTCAATCCCGGCAACTACTACTATGTCGGCGGCAATTCGAAATTCTATGGCGCGGTGCTGATCCGCTACCGCAGGCAAGATTTTTCCGCCATGGAGCACTATGGCGGCGTCTCACCAGCCTGGCCGTTCTCCTATGAGGAGTTCGAGCCATGGTACTCCAAAGCCGAGCAGCTTTTTCGCGTGCGCGGCGCACTCGGCGAAGACCCGACCGAGCCGTTCCACTCAATCCCCTATGCCTTCGGGCCGGTGCCGGACGAGCCGCCCATCGCCCGCGCCCGAGCCGAACTCAAGGGCCTCGGCCTGCACCCGGCATCGCTGCCGCTCGGCGTCGACATCGATGCCTGGCTAAAGGACGGCAAGACAGGCTGGGACGCATTTCCCAACACCGGAGCCGGCAAGGTCGACGCCCAAACGGGGCCGCTGGCGGCGGCACTTGCCGACCGGAACGTCGAGCTCGAGACCGGTGCCCATGTCGAATATCTCGAAGCGTCATCGGATGCCAGAACGATCGCCGCCGTTCACTATCGCCAGAATGGCACGCTGAAGAAAGTGACGCCGAAACTGGTGATTCTCTCGGCCGGCGCGGTCAATTCGGCGGTCATCCTGCTGCGCTCGCCCTCTCCTGACGGCAAGGGCCTCGCCAACCGTTCCGACCAGGTCGGCCGCAACTTCATGAACCACAATTCGAGCGCTATGCTGGCGATCGACCCGCGCCGCAGGAACACATCCGTCTACCAGAAGACGCTGATGCTCAACGACTACTATCTGTCCGACGGCAAAGGCGGCAAGCCGCTCGGCAACGTCCAGCTTCTCGGCAAGATCGACGGCCATATCCTGAGGGCCAACGTCAGGCTTGCACCCAAATTCGCGCTGGACTTCATGGCCGGCCACGCCGTCGACTGGTACCTGATGTGCGAGGACCTGCCCGATCCCGAAAGCCGCATCATGGTCGACGGCAAGGATATCGTCATGCAGTGGCGGCGCTCCAACATGCAGTCGCTCGACGGGCTGACCAAGGTGATGCGCGAGAATTTCCGTGCCTGCGGCTATCCGATCGTCCTGTCGCGGCCTTTCGACAAGCGCACGCCGTCGCATCAGTGCGGAACGGTCAAGATGGGCGACGATCCGGCGACCTCGCCGCTCGACCCGTTCTGCCGCTCGTTCGACCACCGGAACCTGTTTGTCGTCGACGCTAGCTTCCTGCCGAACTCGGCGGCGGTCAATCCGGCGCTGTCGATCGCAGCACAAGCACTGCGCGTCGCCGACCACATCCGCAAGACGGAGCTTGTCGCATGACCCGCCCGGCAGCCATCGTCACCGGCGGCGCACGCGGCATCGGCCTCGCTTGCGCCGCGGCGCTGGCCGATGCGGGCTTCGACCTCTTTGTCGTGGACCTTGCCGAAAAAGCCGCCGACGGACTTGCCGCTGACATCACCGCCCACGGCGCGAAATTCGCCTATCATTGCGGCGACATCGCCGATCTCGACAGCCATGCAGCGCTGATCGATGCCGCGACAAGCGCCTTCGGTCGCATCGATTGCCTGATCAACAATGCCGGCATCAGCGCGGTCGTGCGCGGCGACCTGCTGGAACTGAGACCGGACAATTTCGACCGGATCCTCAGCATCAATCTGCGCGGCACCGTCTTCCTCAGCCAGGCCGTTGCCAGGGCGATGCTTGCAACGCCGGGTGATTACCCCCGATCGATCATCACCATCACCTCGGTCAGCGCCGAAATGGCCTCGCCCGAACGTGCCGACTATTGCATCTCCAAAGCTGGGCTTTCGATGTGGGTAAAGACCCTCGCGCTGCGGCTCGCCGCCGAAAATATCGGTGTGTTCGAGGTGCGGCCGGGCATTATCCGCACAGACATGACATCAGGCGTAACCGCAAAATACGACGCGTTGATCGACGGCGGGCTGGTGCCGGCGAAGCGCTGGGGCGAAGCCGCCGATGTCGGCGCCGCGGTGGCGGCACTCGCCGGCGCCAAGCTCGGCTTTTCGACCGGCTCGATCATCAATGTCGACGGCGCACTGTCGGTGCCGAGGCTGTGAACAGGTGACGCCATGACCGACTACATCATCGCCGGCGCCGGCCCGGCCGGTTGCGTCCTCGCCAACCGGCTGAGCGAAGATCCCTCGCATCAGGTGCTGCTGCTCGAGGCCGGCGGCAAGGACTGGCATCCGCTGATCCATATGCCGGCCGGCTTCGCCAAGATGACCAAGGGCATTGCCGCCTGGGGCTGGTCGACCGTGCCGCAGAGGCACATGAAGAACCGCGTCTTTCGATACACGCAGGCCAAGGTGATCGGCGGCGGCTCCTCTATCAACGCTCAGATCTACACGCGCGGCAATGCCCGCGATTACGACGCCTGGGAGAAGGAAGACGGCCTTGTCGGCTGGGGCTATCGCGACGTGCTGCCCTATTTCAAGCGGGCCGAGAACAACCAGCGCTACGCCAACGATTTTCACGGCGATCAGGGCCCGCTCGGCGTCTCGAACCCGATTGCGCCGCTGCCGATCTGCGAAGCCTATTTCCGCGCCGGACAGGAGATAGGCATTCCGTTCAATCCGGACTTCAACGGGGTAGCCCAAGAAGGCGTCGGCTACTATCAATTGACGCAGAAGGACGCGAGGCGCTCCTCCGCCTCGGTTGCCTATCTCAGGCCGATCCGCGAGCGCAAGAACCTGACCGTCAGGACCAATGTGCTGGTGACGCGCATCGTCATCGACAAAGGCCGCGCCGTCGGGGTCGAGATCATCGACAGGCCGGGCGGTCAGCCGACGATCCTGCGCGCCGAGCGCGAAGTGATCGTCTCGTCCGGCGCCATCGGCTCGCCGAAGCTGCTGATGCAGTCGGGCATCGGCCCGGCCGACCAACTGAAGTCGGTCGGCGTGACGCCGGTCCACGACCTGCCCGGTGTCGGTTCCAACCTGCAGGACCATCTCGACCTGTTCGTCATTGCCGAATGCACCGGCGACCACACCTACGACAACTACGCCAAGCTGCACCGGACGGTGTGGGCCGGCCTGCAGTATCTGCTGCTCAAGAAGGGACCGGTTGCCTCCAGCCTGTTCGAGACCGGCGGCTTCTGGTACGCCGATCCGACCGCCGCCTCGCCCGATATCCAGCTCCATCTCGGCCTCGGCTCCGGCATCGAGGCCGGCGTCGAGAAACTGAAAAATCCGGGCGTGACGCTGAACTCGGCCTTCCTGCGCCCGCGTTCACGCGGCACGGTACGGCTGAACAGTGCCGACCCGGCCGACAGCCCGCTGATCGATCCGAATTACTGGGCTGATCCCCACGATCGCGACATGTCGATCAAGGGGCTCAGGCTGGCGCGCGAGATCATGCGGCAGAAGGCGCTTGCCCCTTACGTGCTGCGCGAGGTGCTGCCGGGACGGACACTCACCAGCGACGACGAGCTGTTCGACTATGCCTGCCGCAGTTCCAAGACCGACCACCACCCTGTCGGCACCTGCCGCATGGGCCATGACGCGATGAGCGTGGTAACGCCCGACCTCAGGCTGCGCGGCATCGCGGGTCTGCGCGTCTGCGACGCCTCGGTGATGCCGCGCATCCCCTCCTCCAACACCAATGCACCGACGATCATGGTCGGCGAAAAAGGCGCCGATCTGATCCTTGGCCGCGAACCGCTGCCGCCGGCCGTGTTTTCCACCAACCAAGCGGCATGAGATCCCAAGAATGACAGTCACTGTGTCTTCGCTCGATTCCGCAATGACGTCACCGACGACGAGCGAGCGGCAATCCATGCCGCTCTCGAAGCATTGCGACGGCCGATCGACGGCATGGGCAAGGTCGAATTCAGCGCCAACACCAGCCCAGAACCGTTCGCGCGCGGCTTCACGCACGGCACCATCGACTTCCGCGATGCCGCAGCACGCGACGCCTATCTGATGCATGAGGCTCACAGCCGAGCCGGCGCCCGGCTGGTCGCGGCGCTTGAAGGCGGCACGGATGCCTGATGGTGTTCGATCTGGATATAAGCGCTTAGCTTACCCGAGCCTCAGCGCGACCACCCCGGCAACAATGCTGAGCACGGCGGCACCGCGCCATCCCGTCATCTGCTCGCCGAGCGCAAACACCGAAATCATCATGGCGAACAGGATCGAGGTTTCGCGCAGCGCCGCGACCGAGGCGATCGGCGCCTTGGTCATCGCCCACATCACGATCCAGTAGGCGGCGCCGCTGAGCACGCCGGTGTACACGCCCGCCTTCCAGTCGCGCGCCAGCACCGGCAGCGCCTTTGGTCCGCGAAAGATCAGGCACAGCACCAGCGCCCATGCCGCATCACAGACGAACAGCCATGCCGCATAGCTCGATGCAGTTGCGGCCAGCCGCGCGCCGCTGCCGTCTGAAAGCGTATAGCTGGCGATGAAGATTGATGTACCCAGCGCAAAGCCGACGGCACGCGGGTTCAGCCTTTCCAGATGCGCGCCGCCGCGAAACGACAGCACCAGCGTCCCGGCCGACAAAAGAACGATCCCGATGATGGCCAGCGGTGTCGGAACTTCAGCGACAACCACCATGCCGCCAAGTGCTGCAAGCAGCGGTGCGGTGCCGCGCGCCAGCGGATAGGTTTGCGCGAAATCACCGGCCTTATAGGCGCCGATCAGAAACGATCTGTAACCCATGTGGAAGACCACCGAGGCGATGATATAGGGCCACACTTCCGACTTCGGCACCTCGACAAATGGCAGAGCCAGAAGCGCAACGGCGCCCATGCCGAGCGTCATCAGCGTGATCGACAGGAAGCGGTCGAGATGGACCTTGACCAGCGCGTTCCAGATCGCGTGCATGGCGGCGGCGGCAAGCACCGCGAAGAAGACGAACAAGCTCATCGGCGGGTCATCCCGCCTCCGGCCCCCGTTGTGAACGGCGTTTCCAGGTCGATGTCGACCCGCAGCGGAAAATGGTCCGAGGCGATTTCGTCGATATCGGCACTGACCGACCGCACGCGGCCCGCCAACATCCCGCCGACGAAGCAATGGTCGAGCCGGCGCTTTGCCAGCCTGCCGTCGATGGTCTTCACATGGGTATGGAAATCCGCCGTCGGTTCGCTGGCGACAGCGGCGGCATCGACAAAACCGTCGAGATAGGCAGCACCGCGATGGTACGGCGTGCTGCCGACTATGCGCCGGCACTCGGCGCTGCCCGGCTCCATGTTGAAATCGCCCATCCAGATCGCCGCCAGCGGGTTTTCCGGCTCCGGCTCGCCATTGCTCCAATTGCGCTCGGGTTCGTCATCGGCGCCGCTCCACGGGCCGCCGTCGGACGGTGCACGGCGATGCTCGGCGAGCAGGTAATCGATCTGCTCCAGCCGCTCTTCGACGGCGATATGCGCGAGATGCAGCGACAGCACCCGCACCGGACCGGCAGGGGTGCGGATCATGCATTCAAGCGCCGCGTTGCGGGTGTTGAGGGGACGCACCGTGCGGCGCAGTGGCAACGTGTGCAGGCGCGACCAGACGATCGGCAGCTTGGACAGGATCATAGTGCCGAATTGCCGCCGCCGGTTGACGATGCGACCGTCATGTCGCTCGCTGGCGTCCATGTCAAAGGCCGGGCCATAAACCCAATGGTATTCCGGCAGTAGCCGGGAAAGGATTTCCGGCTGGTCATCTTCGTTGCTGCGCAGCCAGTGCCGTTCCACTTCCTGCAACGCGATGATGTCTGCGCCAGCGACAACCTCGGCGGAGCGCGCGAGATCGTAGCGGCCGTCGCTGCCGAAACCGTACTGGATGTTGTAGCTGACCAGCTTCATTGCTTAACCGGCTCAATTTCGTGATGGCAGTAGCGGTTTGGCGAAATGGTTGCAATGTGCAGCCGGATGGAGAGAGCTTGGGCCAGACAGCGCGCAGCTAAGTCGTCAGCGGCTGGAATCGTCCCGGCGGAGAGGCGGCCAATTCCGACCAGTCGATTTCCTCCTCCAGGCGATGATACGCTTCATCGCCGATCGTGCCGTCGATACGCAGCTGTTCCAGCGCGTCACGCTGGCTCTTTATCGCATAGAGACGCAATCTGTCGTACTCGGTCGCTGCCTGGGCGTCCTCCGGGTTTTCAGCGATCGTACGCTGCGCGGTAAATTGCTCGCGGACCACGGCCGCGGCATTCGATGTCTTGCCGCTCAACACGTCCAGCGCTGCCTGCATAATGGCGACGCGTGCCTGCGCGACCTCGCGGTCGACAGTTTCGTCCGGATCGAGACGCAGCAAGCGCAGCAGCGGCTTCAGGCTCATGCCTTGCAGCACCAATGTGCCGAGAACGACCGAGAAGGCGGCGAGCACGATCGGGTCGCGCCCCGGAAAGTCGGCCGGCAAGGCAAACGCTGCCGCAAGGGTGACCAGACCACGCATGCCACACCAGCCGATCAGCACGCCGCCGCGGAACGACGGGGCTTCAGCCTGCCGTTCCGCGTCACCGAAGGCGGCAAGCCACCTGATGATCGCGCCGCATCCCAGAACCCAGACAAGGCGCGAGACGATGACGACAGCCAGCACGGCTGCGGCGAAGACGAACGCTTCGACCTGCCCCTGCTCGGCCAGCCGGCCGACGATCAATCGTGCCTGAAGTCCCATCAGGACAAAGGCCAGAACGTTCAGCACGAAGACAGCCGTCTCCCAAACCGAGTAGGAGCTGACGCGATTTCTGGCCGGCATGCGGCGCGGCGCGGTGCGCGCGATGGTCATGGCATAGACGACGATCGTAATGATGGCGGAGAGCCCGATCTTGTCGGCCAGGATCCAGACGCCGAAAGTCCCGGCAAATTGCACCACCGTGCCACTTGCCGGATCGCTGATGCGACCGAGGGTGACGAGAGACAGCCGGCCGAGCACATAACCAGCGGCAAGGCTGCCGACCGTCGACAGCAAGATCATCGGAACCGCGCTGCTCAGCAGGATGGAGCCGGCAGCAGCGGAAACCGCCATGCGGTAGATCAGGAGTGCCGTGGCATCGTTGAGCAGGCTTTCTCCTTGCAGGATCGCGGTGACGCGATGCGGCACCTTGAACTGTCCAAGCACGGCCGACGCTGCGACGGCATCGGGCGGCGCCACGATCGCGCCGAGGGCGATTGCCGCGGCGATCGGCAAGCCTGCCATTGTCCATCCGACAAGCGCCACGGCAGCAGTGGTGAAAACGACGGCGCCAAGCGCCAGCAAGGCAAGTGGCAGTCTGTAGCGATTGAGATCGCGCAGCGACGTGTCGTAGGCAGCATCGAGAAGCACCGGCGCGATGAACAAAGCGAGCGCCAGTTCGGGATCGATCTCGATGGTCGGCGCAAACGGCAGGAATGCGATGCCGGCGCCCGCCAACGCCAGCAACGAAGGATAGGGAACCTGGAGACGCCGCGACAGCGCCGTCAGCGCGACGGCGATCAGCAGAAGAATAAGGGTCAGCTCGAAAAGCGCCATCCCCTACCGTACCGGTGAAGCCGGGCGATTGGCACTGCAAAAAAACGGCGACCGGCTTTGGCTAATGTGAATGGTGAATGGTGAATGGTGAATGGTGAATGGTGAATGGTTGCAGGCAGAGACGTTTCGGCGCGTAAAGTGCCTTCTTGCTATTCACTATTCACTTTTCCCCTAATGCAGCACCAGCATGTCGCCCGACGAGAAGGAAATCTCGGCCTTTTCGCCGACGGCGGGCGGCGGGGTGGCCGGACTGTTGAACGTGTCGAGCGATACCGTGCTGCCGCCGATGCCGACGCGAACTCGGATGACCGAACCGAGGAAATGCACTTCGGTGATCTCGCCCGAAAGACTGGCGTCACGGCCGGGATGGCGACCGAGCGAAATCGCCTCGGGCCGCAGTGCCAGCGACAGCGTGTCGCCGGACTTGGAGCCGTTGAGCTTTCCCTGCAGCGAGATCTCTTGCGCGTTGACGCGCACCTTGCCCGACGCCGCGTCGGTGACGGTGCCTTCGAGCACGTTCAGCGTGCCGACGAAATTGGCAACGAACTTGGTCGCCGGCCGGTTGTAGATCTCGAACGGCGTGCCGACCTGCTCGGCCTTGCCGCCATACATGACGGCGATGCGGTCGGAGATCGACAGCGCCTCTTCCTGGTCGTGGGTGACGAAGACGGTGGTGATGCCGAGCTTCTTCTGGATCGAGCGGATTTCCTCGCGCAGCGACACGCGCACCTTGGCGTCGAGCGCCGACAGCGGCTCGTCGAGCAGCAGGAGCTTCGGCTTCGGCGCGATGGCCCGCGCCAGCGCGATACGCTGCTGCTGGCCGCCGGAGAGCTGATAGGGATAGCGGTCGCCCATCTGCGGCAGCTTGATGAGCTCGAGCATCTCGGCAACGCGCCTGTCGGCATCGGCCTTTGGCATGCCCGCGACCTTCAGCCCGAAGCCGATGTTCTGCGCCACCGTCAGGTTCGGAAACAGCGCATAGGCTTGGAACACCATGCCGACATTGCGCTGGTTGGGCTTGAGCCGGGTGATGTCCTTGCCGGCCACCACGATCTTGCCGGCGCTCGGCTCCTCGAAGCCGGCGACCATGCGCAGCACCGTCGTCTTGCCGCAACCCGATGGCCCGAGGAAGGAGACAAATTCGCCCGGCTCGACGTCGAGATTGAAGTCCTGCACGACGGTGGTGGCGCCGAAGGCTTTTCGCACCTGCTGGATGGAGAGGAATGGCTCGGCCATGGCTTTTCTTTCGGTCAGTACTTTTCGATCAGTTTGGCCGGTTCGCCGATCGCGGCGCAAAACGCGACAGGATCTGGATCAGCGACATGCAGCCCCAGGTGATGGCGAACGAAATGAGCGCCAGTGCCGACGGCTCATAGGCACTGTTGGCGCCGATGTTCTGCAGATAGGGGCCAAAGGCTGGGCGATTCAACAGCGAGGCCATGGTGAACTCGCCGATGACGATGGCAAAACTCAGGAACGCGCCGGATAAGACAGCGATCAGTACGTTCGGCAGGATGATGCGGGCGATGATGGTGGTCCAGCCGGCGCCGAGGATTTGCGCGGCTTCGGTGAGCGTTCTGACGTCGATGGTCCTGAGACCGGTATCGACCGCCCGGTACATATAAGGCAGCGCCAGCACTGCATAGCCGATGACCAGCAGAGCATCGGTGCCGCGCGCTGTCGCCAGAAAGGGCAGCGTTGAATTCGAACCGAACATTCTGATGTAGCCGAAGACGATGACGATAGCGGGGATAACCAGCGGCAGCAGCGTTATGAACTCTATGACCGGCCGCAGATTCGGTAGCCGCAGCCGTATCCAGTAAGCCGTCGGGACAACGAGCAGCACGCCCAAAAGGATGGTGAAGATCGCCACAACGACGGAATAGGTGAATGTCGTCTGGAAATTCGGATCTCCGAAGACTGAGCGGTAGGCGTCAAAGGAGTATTCCCCTCGCCGCTTACGCAAAGAGAATTCAAAGGTCGCCAAAAGCGGCAGGACAAAATAAGTGGTTCCCACGCCAAAAACGAGCCAGGCCCAAAAGCGGCTGCCTTGCTTCATTTCAGCCACCGTTCGGCTCGCCGTTGGAACAAGATATAGAATAGGTTGGCCAGGCCGGTGATGACGATCATGCCGAACGCAAGCGCGTAGCCTAGATTCGGATTGTACAGCACGTCGCCACGAATCTGCGCGAACAGCTGGATTGGCACGATGTTTAGTGACGGCCCCGTTAGTGCATAGGCCGTTGCGACCGCCCCGAAGGCATTGGCAAAGAGGAGGACCGTCGTACCGAGAAAGCTCGGCCATAACACCGGAATGACCACCATGCGCCAATATTGCCAATTGGTTGCCCCGAGCGTGGCGGCAGCTTCGCCCCATTCCTTCTTCAACCCATCGACCGCCGGCGTGATGATGACGATCATCAATGGAATCTGGAAATAGAGATAGGTGAGAATCAGGCCCCAAAACGAAAAGATACTGAAGCCGAGCGAATAGATGTTGATGCCGAAAACGTCACGCAACAGGATCGTCGCCACTCCGAGCCGACCTAGCGTTGCAATGAACGAGAATGCCAGCGGTACGCCCGCGAAATTCGAGGCGACGCCCGAGAAGGTCAAGGTTGCCGAGCGTAACCACGGCGGCAAGCCTCCGCGAACCACTGCCACCGCCATGGCCAGACCGATCAAGGCACCAAGGACCGCAGAGACAAAGCTGATCTGAATGGATACCCAATAGGCTGCGGCGAGCTTGGGTTGCGACAACGCTATGATGTTGTCGAACGTATAGTCGCCGGCTGCATTTTTGAACGCGCCCGCGATCAGCCCTACAGTGGGCAAGATCAGAAAGACCAGCGCGAAAACGAAGAACGGAGTTACGCCTAACCAATGCAGTGGCAGCCGAAGGCGGCTGATCTCCGGCGCGCCAGGACTGACGCGGGCTGTCTGGGACATTGTGGAGTCTGCCATGGAATTCCCGAAGTCTGGCATAGGGCGCCGGCCGGCGAACGTCCGGCGCCCTATGAATTACTTCACGACGGCGCCAACGATGGCATCCCAGTTCGTGCTGATTTCCTTCTTGGCGGCGTTCTGTTCCTCCAAGGTTGGAAAGATCGCTTTTTCGTAGTTCTCGGCGGCCGGCAGCTTGTCCAGCATCTCCTTCGGGATCACGCCCTTCTTGGCGAGATCATTGAAGCGGATCGGGTGGCAGTAGCCCTTCAGCCAGCCCAGCTGGCCTTCGTCCGAGTAAAGATACTCCATCCACAGTTTGGCGGCGTTCGGATGCGGCGCATAGGCGCTGATCGCCTGTACATAGACGCCTGCGACCACTGCTCCCTTTGGCACGACGATTTCGATTTCCGGATTGCCGGCCATCTTGTCGCGCATGGCGAGTAGGTTGTAGTCCCAGTTCATCACGATCGGCGTCGTGCCCTGGGCGACAGCTGCCGCTTCACCGTCGACCGGCACGAAGTTGCCGGCATCGTTGAGCTGCTTGAAGAACTGCAGACCCTTGGCGGCGGCGTCCTGGCCGCCGGTACCGCCAGCCGCGAGGCCCGAAGCGTAGACCGACATGACAGCGTTGTTCGAGGTGCGCGGGTCACCGGCGAGCGCCACCGAGTTAGCATATTCCGGCTTCAGCAGGTCAGCCCAGTCCTGTGGTGCGTTCTGCACGACGGCCTTGTTCACGCCGAAGGCGAGCACGCCGTAGTAGTCGCCGTACCAGTAGCCGTCGGCGTCCTTGGCGCTGTCAGGGATCGTATCCCAGGTCGACACCTTGTAGGGCTGGATCAGGCCGTCTGCCTTGGCGGACGGGCCAAAGGACAGGCCGACGTCGATGACATCAGGCGCCTGCGGGCCCTTATTGTCCTTGTTGGCCTTGATCGCCTCGATCTCATCGCCGGAGCCGGCATCGGGATTGAGCTCGTTGATGGTGATTTCCGGATACTTCGCCTTGAAGCCGGCGATGACGTCGCCGTAGCCGCACCAGCTGTGCGGCAGCGCGATGGTGGTGAGCTGGCCTTCCGCCTTGGCGGCGGCGACCAGTTCATCCATGGACTGCGCCGACGAGATGGCAGAGGTCGCCATCAGGGCGACGGCCGTAAGGGAAAGCACTTTTCCCGTGAATTTGAACATGTGTTCTCTCCGTTGAACTGACGCCGTTGGACGCCTGCGATGCGGTATCGTTTTCGTGTGACAGCCCGATGAAAGCTTTGTGAAAGCGATGCCCTGCAGTACGAAAAAGTAAACTCTTTTTAACCGGCTGTAGCAATCGCTCCGCGATTATTTTTCCGGCTAACGAATTTCTGTCTCACCTTTCATCTTTTCCCCTTTCCTTGCCCTCAATTTCCCAGATCAACTTTCGGCGCGCAAAACCGTCTCAGACGGTGCCGGCAATGGCATTGTCGAGCAGCGTCAGCGCCGCCTTCCTGGTCAGCTTGACCGGGTTGCCGCCGGCGGTCGGATCGACCACCGCCATGTCGGCGATCAGGCCCTTGCGCTTCTTGTCCATGTCGAGCCCCTTGATCAGGCCCGGCAGCGCGTGCGGCACCTTCAATTCCTTGCGAAGCTTGATGACGGCCTTGGCGAAGCCGTCGAAGCCGCCCTTGATGCCGCAATAAGCTGCGAGCCGGGCGATGCGCACCTCGATGGCCTCGCGGTTGAAAGCCAGCACATAAGGCATGAACACGGCGTTGGTCATGCCGTGATGGGTGTCGTAGAGCGCGCCGATCGGATGCGACAGCGAGTGGATGGCACCCAGCCCCTTCTGGAAAGCGGCGGCGCCCATGGCGGCCGCACTCATCATGTTGGCGCGGGCGACGAGATCCTTACCGTTGGCATAGGCCTTCGGCAGGTTCTCGAAGACGAGCCGCACGCCTTCGACAGCGATGCCGTCGGCCATCGGATGATAGCCCGGCGCGCAATAGGCCTCGAGGCAGTGAGCAAGCGCGTCCATGCCTGTGCCGGCGGTGACGAAGCCCGGCATGCCGACCGACAACTCCGGATCGGCGATGACGATGGCCGGCAAAAGTTTCGGATGGAAGATGACCTTCTTGGTGTGGGTCGCTTCATTGGTGATGACGCCGGCGCGGCCGACCTCCGAGCCGGTGCCGGCGGTGGTCGGCACGGCGATGATCGGTGCGATGGCATCGGAGTTGGCGCGCGTCCACCAGTCACCGATATCTTCGAAATCCCAGACCGGCCGCGCCTGGCCTGCCTGGAAGGCGATCAGCTTGCCGAGGTCGAGCGCCGAGCCGCCGCCGAAGGCTATGACGCCGTCATGTTTGCCCTTCTGGAACACGGCAATGCCGGCGGTCAGGTTGGAGTCGACCGGGTTCGGCTTGACCTCGGAAAACACGCCATAGGGTACCTTGGCGTCGTCGAGGATCTTCAGCGTCGAGGCGACCACCGGCAGCTTGGCTAGCCCCGGATCGGTAACGAAGAGCGGCCGCTTGATGCCGGTGGCATCAAGCACATCAGGCAATTCCTTGATGCGCCCCGCGCCGAAGCGCACGGTTGTCGGATAGTTCCATTTGGAAATCAATTTTGTCATTTTGATCTTTCGAAAAATCAGATGGCTTCACGTAGATGGTATGATTTCGGCCTGGTCAGATTGTCGTAGCCGATGGCCGACAGTGCGGCGCCCTTGCCGGTGTCCTTGACACCGGTCCAGACCAGCGCCGGATCGAGATAGTCGCAGCGGTTCATGAACACGGTGCCGGTCTCGATGCGATCGCCGATCGCCGCCGCATGCTCGGTGTCGGGCGTCCAGATCGAGGCTGTCAGCCCATAGGGGCTGTCGTTCATCAGCGCGATCGCCTCTTCGTCGTTGCGCACCTTCATGATGCCGACGATCGGCCCAAAACTTTCCTCGCGCATAACACTCATCTGATGATCGACCCCGGTCAGCACTTCCGGCGCCAGATAGGGCGAGCCTTGCTCGTCATTGGCAACCTTCATGTTGATGTGGGCCTTGGCGCCCTTGCGCAGCGCCTCGGCCTTCTGCTCGCGAATCAGGTCGGCGAAGCGCGCCTGTGCCATCGGCCCCATCGTCGTCGCCTGGTCGAGTGGGTTGCCGACGACGTAGTTCTTGGTTTCGGCGATAAAGCCTTCGATGAATTCATCATAGACCTTCTCATGGACATAGACGCGCTCGATGCCGCAGCAGCACTGGCCGGAATTGTAGAAGGCCCCGTCGACCAGGTTGGCGACGGCATGATCCATCTTGGCGTCGGCCAGGACATAGGCCGGGTCCTTGCCGCCGAGTTCGAGGCCGAGCGTCATGAAGGTGCCTGCCGCGGCCTTTTCGATGGCGCGGCCACCGCCAACCGAGCCGGTGAAATTGACATGGTCGATCTTGCCCGAGCCGAGCAGTTTTTCGGTCTGCACATGGTTCATGACGAGGTTCTGGAACAGACCCTTAGGCAGGCCTGCTTTGTCGAACGCTTGTTGAAAACGTTCGCCGACCAGCAGCGTCTGCGCCGCATGCTTAAGGATGACGGCACTGCCGGCCATCAGCGCCGGCACGATGGTGTTGACGGCGGTGAGATAGGGATAGTTCCACGGCGCAATCACCATGACCACGCCGAGCGGCACCTTCTTCACATAGCGGCGAAACCCGTCCTTCGGATTGGAGGCGAGGACCGGCTTGAGTGCCGCTTCGGCGATCTCGACCATGTAGCTGGTACGTTCCCTGACGCCGCCGAACTCGCCGCCATAGCGCACCGGACGACCCATCTGCCAGGCGATCTCCGGCACGATCTCGTCGGTCATGGCGAGCAACGCTTCCAACATGGCAAGCATGTATTTGCCGCGCTCGACGATCGGTGTCTCAGCCCATTTCTCCTGCGCCGCCTTGGCACGCTCGACCGCCGCATTGATCGCCTGGTCCGTGGCCACAGGCCGCTCGGCATAGATCGAACCATCGACGGGAGATTTTATCTTGACCGTTTCGGTCATTCCTTTGAGTCCTCACGGTTAATGACAATCTCGGTTTGGGCCGCCCGTCCGTCCGGCACCAAAGGCCAAACGGTAGCACTGGCGTAGTTTAGTACCGCTCGAACCCTCTGTGCAGTTCCCAATCGGTAATGCGGCGGTCGTATTCGAACTGCTCCCAGTGTGCCGTATGGACATAATGCTCGAGCACGCCGTCGCCGAGCGCCTGCTTCAGCATCTCCGATTTCGCCAGCGTCTCGGTGGCATCCCGCAGGGTCTTCGGAATTTCCGGCAGCTGGGAGGCTTGATAGGCGTCGCCGACGAAGGGTTTTTGCAGTTCAAGCTTTTCGTCGATGCCGGCAAGGCCGGCCGCGATCAGCGCGGCGAAGGCGAGATAGGGGTTCAGATCGGCGCCGCCGATGCGGCATTCCATGCGGATGCCCTTGGTGCCCTCGCCGCACAGGCGGAAACCGGCGGTGCGGTTGTCCTCGCTCCACATGATCTTGGTCGGCGCGAAAGTGCCGGCCTGGAAGCGCTTGTAGGAGTTGACGTAGGGCGCCAGGAACCAGGTGAATTCCTTGGCGTATTTGAGCTGGCCCGCCGCCCATTGCTGGCCGAGCGTAGACAGCGTCCATTCGGCATTCTTGTCATAAAAAAGCGGCGTCTTGCCGTCGGCACTCCACAGCGAATTGTGGATGTGGCTGGAATTGCCGGCCAGCCCGTAATTGTACTTGGCCATGAACGAAATCGCCTTGCCTTCAGACTCCGCGATCTCCTTGGCGCCGTTCTTCAGGATGACGTGGCGGTCGGCCATGTCGAGCGCCTCGGCATAGCGGACGTTGATTTCTTCCTGGCCCGGACCCCACTCGCCCTTGGAGTTCTCGATCGGTATGCCGGCCGCTTCCATCTCGTTGCGCAGCCGGCGCATGACGCCTTCTTCCTTGGTGGTGATGCCGATCTGGTAGTCGCCGATATAGGGCGAGGCTGTGTCGAGGCCTTGCCAGTGCTTCTTGCGAGCGGAATCGTAGGTTTCGCTGAACAGATAGAATTCGAGCTCGGAGGCGAAATAGCCGATATAGCCGCGCTCGCTCAGCCGTTTGACCTGCTTCTTCAGGATGGCGCGCGGCGAATGCGGCAGGTCATCATGGGTGTGGTGGTCGAGCACGTCGCAGATCACCAGCGCCGACTTTTCCAGCCATGGAATGCGCCGCAGCGTCGACAGATCGGGCTTCATGACGAAGTCGCCGTAACCCTTCGACCAGCTCGCCGCCTTATAGCCGGGCACCGGCTCCATATCGATGTCGGCGGCCAATAGATAGTTGCAGCCATGCGTCTCGTCATGGGCGGAATCGACGAAATACTGGGCCAGGAACCGCTTTCCCGCCAGCCGCCCCTGCATGTCGACGATGCAGGCGAGCACCGTGTCGACCTCCCCGCTGGAGACCGCTTTCTTCAACTGATCGAACGAAAAATTTCCGGCCATTCTTGCAAGCTCCGCCGCCTTTGTGGCGCTTCGAGAGTTCAAATCTGGACCCGGCCGCGAGAAGCGGCCGGGTGTTTTTGGGTTCGAGACAGATCAGGCTTTCTGCGCGTGCTCCAGCGCGAACTCTTCTTCCGGCGACAGGATCAGCTTGTGACGGCCGACCAGCCCGAAATAGACGATCGCGATGGCGAACCACAGCGCCACCCACACCACGCCCTTGGTGAAGTTCGCGTCCTGAATCTGGTAGAGCAGGGTGACCACGCCGATGACGATCGTCAGCACGGCGCCCGGGACGCCGAGCGGGCTGCGATAAGGACGATCCATGTTCGGCTGGTTCTGACGCAGCATGATGAAGGACACCGCCTGCAGGATGTAGGAGAACATCGCCCCGAACACCGCCATGTTCAGCAACACCGAGCCGATGAGCGAACCGGCCGTATCGCCGCCGAGCGCGAACCACATGATCAGCATGATGCCGAAGCCGACGATGGCGCCCGCAAACATCGCCACATAGGGAGTCTTGTAGGATTTGTGGGTCACCGACAGCGCCGACGGGAAATAGCCCGCGCGGCTCAGCGAATAGACCTGGCGGCCCATGGCGAAAATGATGGTGTGGAAGCTTGCGATCAACCCAATCAGCGCGATGAGGCCAAGCAGCACTGCGCCCGAGTCGCCATAAATAGCCCGGAACCCGTCAAGCAAAGGCTCGCCGGAAGTGGCGAGTTTGAAGGAACCGACTCCGACGACCGACGGGTTGAGCAGCACGATCATGAAGGCCGAGACGATCAGCGTCAGCATGCCGGCGATAATCCCGCGCGGCATATCGCGCTTGGGGTCGACCGATTCTTCGGCCGCCAGCGGAAGCTGCTCGATCGCCAGGAACAACCACACCGCGAAGGGCAGCGTCGCCAGCACGCCCGAGAAGCCGAACGGGAACATCGAGCCATTGCCTTCGGAAAGCTCCATCGCCGCTCCGTCCGGGCCGACACCGATGTTCAGCGCCCAGCGCGAAAAGTCCATGCTCGGAATGGCGCTGATCCAGAATACGATCAGCACGGCGAGCGACAGCAGCGTCACGACCAGGGTGACGCGGAAGGACAGCGCGACGCCGAAAATATTCAGCGCCAGGAACACGGCATAGGTCACCAGCCACCAAAGTGGTGGCCAGACGCTGGAGTCGGGAAAGGCGACCGACCAGATGCCTCCCATGTAGGAGCCAATGAAGAAGGCGATGACGGCGGGCGTCACAACATACTCGACGTTTTCGCAAAGTCCGGTGATGAAGCCGCCCCATGGCCCCATCGCCGTCCGGGCGAAGGAGTATGCAGCGCCGGTGTGCGGCAAAGCCGGGCTCATCTCGGCGATCGAGAAGACGAGGCCGATATACATGATGGCGATGATGATGCCGGCCACCAGCATACCGCCCCAGCCGCCCGTCCCGAATCCGAAATTCCAGCCCGAAAAATGTCCCGATATGACGGCACCGACGCCGAGCGCCCAGAGATGCCAGACATTGGCGTGACGCACCAGTTGCCGGTCCTCGAAATAAGATTTGTCGCGCTTCGCGTATGCGACGCTGCCGACTTGCTTCGTATTACCGCCTGCCATTTGAAAGTCCCCTTCTTCTTGTCAGTTGACCGGTTCCACCGGATGGCCGAGCCCGCGCCGGCCAGATCCCTGGGATCCGGATGACGGCTCGAGATCGGACAAAATCCCCGTGAGCAGATCCGCCCATTTTCGCTGCCCGGCTTCGTCGGATATTTCGTCGTTGCGGATTTCGATCATCGCGCAGGGTAGCCCCCGCGGACGCGCGTGCCGTTCCAGCGTGAAATAGACGCGGTCGGCCGGCGAATAGGGTTCGTTGATGCCGACCGTGACACCGGCGAGCTGCAGCGCGGCGACAAGCGGCGCTGCCAGCCGGCGATCCTCGTCATGGATGATGCCGATGTGCCAGGGCCGGCTCATACCTTTGTAGACCGGGGTGAAGGAATGGATTGAAACCAGCCGCGTCTCGAACCCGCGCGCCAGCCTTTTGTCGATGATACTCGCGACCGCATCATGGAAGGGTTGCCAGGACAGAGCGATGCGCGCGGCGCGCTGCTTTTCCGACAGGCCGGTATTGCCCGGAATGGCCGTGGTCTCGCTGACCGGCGGCACCAGGTCGGGCGCGTCCAGTGGCCGGTTGCAGTCGATGACAAGGCGCGAAATGCGGGTCTCGACCAGCGTGGCGTCAAGCGCCTCGGCCATGCGGCGGGCGACCGGGAGCGCGCCGGGGTCCCAGGCGATGTGGCGGGAAAGCTCTCCGGCAGCAAGGCCGAGCGTTCCGAATTCCGGCGGCAGGAAGTTGGAGGCGTGATCGCAGGTCAGCAAGAAAGGGTTCGATCCGCCAGGGTTGGTCACCCTCACGGTTTCAGGCGATGCAAGGCTGGCGGGCCGTGCTGTCTCCATTGTTTTCAGTCCCCGGGGAGCGCTGTATCGTATATTACGTATTTTGTCTCATTGCGTCCCTGTGGATGATTTCATACAGTTTATCCGGCTTTGTCAAACGCGATTTCGGGTCAAATGCGATTTCGGCAAAACGGCCAGGGTGGCAAAAGATGATTTCGAGCATTGCCGAACTGATCTCGGACCGCATCGGCACCATGCCGGCGGGCGAGCGCCGCGCGGCGCAAACGCTGATCGCCAATTACCCGCTGATCGGCCTGAAGACGGTCGCCGAGTTCTCAGCTGCCGCCGGCGTTTCCTCGCCGACCATCCTGCGTTTCGTCGCCCGGCTCGGCTTGCAGAACTACCCGGAATTTCAGTCGGCGCTGCAGGACGAGCTGGCGGCGCAACTGCAGTCGCCGGCGTCACGGACGCTCAACCCGTCATCGCCGAACGGCGGCGCAGTGTCGCCGATGCTGGAGGCGACGCTCGATAACATGCGCGAGACGTTCAGGCACCTGTCCGACAAACAGCTTGCCGACATCGTCGCAAAGCTTGCCGACCGGCGCGGCAAGACCTTCCTGATCGGTGGCCGCTTCACCGATCCACTGGCGCGCTACATGGCCGCCCACCTCGCCATCATCCAGCCCAATGTCTTTCACCTCGCCGGACAGGAAAGCGTCTGGCGCGACCGGCTGATCGACATGGGAAAGCGGGACGTGCTGGTGATCTTCGACATCAGGCGCTACCAGGACAGCTTGGTCCGTTTCGCCGAGACGGCGCATCAGCGCGGCGTGCAGATCGTGCTGTTCACCGACCAGTGGCTGTCGCCGATCGCTCGCTTCGCCCGCCATGTCATCGCCGGGCGCACCGCCGTGCCCTCGGCCTGGGACTCTTCGGCGGCCCTTTTCGTCGTTGCCGAAACGCTGATCGGTGCCGTCACCCGGCAGCTCGAGGCCGACGGCGCCAAACGAATCCGCGAGCTGGAAAGCCTGCGGTAGCGGGCGCCGTCGATGCCGTAGATGCCAAACTCAACCGCGGCAGGCCGCAAACGCAAAAACGGCCCGCACTGAGGCGGGCCGTTTTGGGTATTTGGTTGCGGGGACAGGATTTGAAC
>NZ_NPKH01000020.1 GCF_002284535.1 Mesorhizobium wenxiniae
AAACCATCGAGGCTACAGAATGCAACAACTACTTTGCTAACGCCGGATACGCTTCCGTCAAAACGTGAAAGATTCTAGCGGCTGTCGAACATCCAGCTTCGGTCGCGCCACATTTTCTCGCCGACCTGACAGTCGGTGGCCGGCTTGTCTTGCGCCAGTATCACCGGCGGATGCGCCGCTTCGTCCGCCGCCCATTGCGGTGAGGCAGGCCCGGCAAGCTCGAGCACCAGCTTGCGGCGGATCGCTTCGGGAAACTGCGTCCACTCATTGACCGGGATCATGAACGCGCCGGGCCCACCGATGACGCAGTCGGTGTAGTAGCGGTCGAGATAGTTCACGTCGTAGACACTGGTGAAGCCGCTCCGAGTCATCAGCGGCAGGCCGTTGATGGTGATGCCTTGCTTCACCAGCTCGTCACGGATGATGTCGACTGGAGCACCTTGATTGTTGGGGCCATCGCCTGAAATGTCGATGACGCGCTTGACGCCCTGAAAGCCGCTTTCGGCGAAGAGATCGCTGCCGAATTGCAAGGCACCGGAAATCGAGGTGCGCCGTGCGCTGTTGGGCGCATGGGCGGCGAGCTGTTCGACCACCCGCTCGGCGTCGGCACGATTGGCGATCACCGTCCACGGCACGATGACGTGCTGCCAGGTCGTGCCGGCCCATTCGACATAGGTGACGGCAATCTTGCCATAGGCGCCATCGGCTATCGCCTGCAGTACCGTGTCGTGCGTCAGCGCCGCGACATAACCGCGACGCTGAATTTCGAGCTCCGCCGGTGACATCGACAGCGAAACGTCAACCGCCAGCACCAGTTCGATATCGACGGGTTCGGCGGCGCGGGATTCCGGCGCCAGCCCCAGCATCAGCGCCAGTGCAGCGGCGCCTGAAAGGAGATGTCTTGCGTGGGGAAAAGCAGACATTGCAGCAAGGTAAGCGATAATCGTCGCGCCACAAAGCGAAAAGCCCAGCGCCGGGCTAATGCATGTCGCCAAAAGTGTGCAGCGGTTTGGGGTAATGACATGCATATAAACAATAACTTAAAGCGCGTCGCATGACTCCCCTCAGACACGACGCGCTTTAAGGCTTTGCGTTCACATTTTTGCGAGTCCGCCCCTCACCATCTATTGTGGGAGGCTCAGCTGCGTGGATTGAGGTTCTCCGGGTCGTAGAGCGGCCTGTAGCCGACGGCGGCCACTTCGACCGGGTATGTCTCGCCGAAATATTCGACGTTCAGCTTGCGGCCTTCCTGGCAATACGCCCAGGGCAGATAGGCGAGCGCGATGTTCTTGCCGATGGTCGGGCCATAGGCGATCGAGGTCGTGAACGACCGGCGGCCGAGTTCGTCGACCAGCGTCTCACCCGTTTGCGGGTCCATCACCGGCATCGTGCCGACCGGATAACGGGCTACGCCCCTGGAATCGACATTGTCCGTCATGACAAGCGTGCAAAGCATGACCGGCTGATGCGCGCGGGCGCGATACTCCAGATGCTTTGCCTTGCCGCTGAAATCAGCCTCCTTGACCTTCGGACGGGCAAGATCGGCCTCCAGCAGATTGTACTCGGTCAAAAGATCCGCGTTCTGCAGGCGCAGGCTCTTTTCCATGCGGCGGCTGTTGGCATAGGTCTCGACGCCAAAAGCCATCACGCCGGTCGAACGCAACGCGTCCCATACGGCCAGCCCGTCTTCATATCGCATGTGCAGTTCCCAGCCCTGCTCACCGACATAGGAGATGCGGAAAGCGGTCACGTCCTTGCCGCCGACCTTGACGGGCTTGATCGCTGCAAAGGCAAAGTTCTCCGGCGTCAGCCCGTCCGGGTCCTCGACGACCTTCTGCAAGGTTGAGCGCGCGTTCGGACCCCAGATGCCGACGGTCACGTAGTTCTCGGTCACATCGGTGATGGTGACGTCGAACCCTTTGTCTTCTGCCGTCCGCCGCATGTAGTGGAAGTCCCGCGGGCCGGCATCGGCACCGTCGATGACGCGGCACCGGTCGGCCATGCGGATGACGGTCAGGTCGGCGCGCACCATGCCTTCATCGTCGAGGAAATGCGTGTAGATGCCTTTGCCGATATTGCCGTCGCCGCCGATCTTGGCCGCGCACAGCCATTCCATCAGCGCGACATGATCCGGCCCTGCCACGTCGTACATCGCGAAATGCGATAGATTTACGATGCCGCAATCCTCGCTCATGGCGAGATGCTCGGCATTGGAGACGCGCCAGAAATGGCGGTTGTCCCACTCGTTTTCGCGCACCGGCACCCGGTTGCCGTATTTCTCGAGCAGGTGCTCGTTGGCGGCATAGCCATGGGCGCGCTCCCAGCCGCCGAGCTCCATGAAATAGCCGCCGAGTTCCTTCTCGCGCTCCCAGAAAGGCGAGCGGCGCACGTTGCGAGCCTTGGAGAAGGGCTCGCGCGGATGGACGGCGGGATTGTAGACCTTCATCGCCGTTTCGGTGCAGCGGTCCCAGATGAACTGCTCTTGCGTCTGGTGCGGATAGAAGCGCGAATAGTCGATGGCGTGGTGGTCGATCGACGTCCGGCCGTCCGTCATCCAGTCGGCGATAAGCTTGCCCATGCCGGGGCCGTCCTTGACCCATATTGCGACGGCATACCAGAGGCCCCGCACCTTCTGGCTCTCGCCCATAGAGGGGCCGCCGTCTGACGTCACCTGCAGAAGCCCGTTGAAGGAATGGCTCTCATTATAACCCAGTTCGCCCAGGATCGGCGTCAGTTCCATGGCGCGCTCGAGCGGTGCCAGGATCTGTTCCATGTCGAGGTCGCGTTGCGAGGGCGAAAGACGGGCCTGGTGTTTCTCCAGAAGGTCGCGCGGATGGCAAAGGCGCGGATTGGTCTCCTCGTAATAGCCCCATTCGATCTGCCCGCCTTCGGCGGTCTTGGGGTCGCCGGTGTCGCGCATATAGGCCGAGTTGCCCTGGTCGCGCAGCAGCGGCAAGCCGATCTCCTTGCCGGTGCCGGCGAATTCGGTGTAGGGCCCGAAGAAGGTAAGCGGATGGTCGATCGGCATCACCGGCAGGTCCTCGCCCACCATTTCCGCGATCAACCGGCCCCAAATACCCGCGCACACAATCACGTAGTCGGCCTCGATTGTGCCACGGTCGGTCACCACGCTCTTGATACGCCCGTTCTCGACGACGAGCGACTTGGCCGGCGTGTTAGCGAAGGATTTGAGCTTGCCGGAGGCTTCCGCCTGATCGACCAGCTTGCCGGCGACCGTTTGCGAGCGCGGGATGACGAGACCGGCATCGGGATCCCACAGGCCGCCCTGCACCTTCTCTTCTTCGATCAGCGGGAATTTCTGCTTGATCTCGGCCGGATCGATCAGGCGGGCACGCGTGCCGAAGGCCTTTGCCGAGGCGATCTTGCGCTTGATCTCCTCCATGCGATCGTCGTCGCCGACGCGAGCGACCTCAAGGCCGCCGATGCGGGCGTAATGGCCCATCTTCTCGTAGAAATCGATGGAATAGAGCGTCGTCCAGCAGGACAGGAAGTCATGGCTGGTCGTGTAGCAGAAGTCGGAGGCGTGCGCCGTCGAGCCGATGTCGGTCGGGATGCCTGATTTGTCGATGCCGACGATGTCGTCCCATCCGCGCTCGATCAGGTGATGGGCGACCGATGCGCCGACAATGCCGCCCAGCCCGACGATGACGACCTTCGCCTTTTCCGGAAACCCTGCCATGCCCGCGACTCCAAAAGTGCTGTTGCGGGCGCCGGCGCCCGCTGACCGGCGCACAATATGCAGACGACGGCCATCGCGCTACCGCCTGTTTGCGACACGCCACAGGTGCGGCGCGACCCCGGCGCATGCCCCCGAAAAATTCGAATCGATTTTCGCCTGGATCATGCGCGGAAAAATTCCACAGCGTCCTTTGCGCGCCCAA
This sequence comes from Mesorhizobium wenxiniae, assembly GCF_002284535.1. Lineage (GTDB taxonomy): Bacteria > Pseudomonadota > Alphaproteobacteria > Rhizobiales > Rhizobiaceae > Mesorhizobium > Mesorhizobium wenxiniae. The sequence goes on from NZ_NPKH01000020.1 coordinate 3,903, forward strand.
AAAGACGCGGGGCACTGCAGTTGAGATCAGCTGCTTCAAGGGAAAATGATGCGCGCCAGGCTGGAGACGGACCTCATGGTTCATCTCCCGAAACGACGTGCAACACTGGGGCGCGACGCCCTTCGATGCTCGCCCACAGCGCCATGAAGGGGCCGGCAAGCAGCAGGAACGGCGGGATCAGATAGGGAAAGTAGATGCGGGTGTCGTGGATGGGGAAGACGGTGAACTTGGCCAGCGCGCCGAGCACCAGCGCCGCAAACAGGATACCGGCACGGCGGTCGAGCTTGAAGCCGGCGCGGCTGGTCGCATACCACCCCGCCAGCGCCAGCACCGAGACGCCGACCCAGCTGTTCAGGCTGACGGCGCGGACCAGCGAGGCGGCAAGAGCCCGGAGATAGACGACAGCCGAGAAGGGTGGATCGAAACCGTCCATGTTGTAGTGCTGCTCGACGCTGGAGAACCACAGATGCGGCCACCAGCCGGGATGCTGTGCCCAATGCGAGATGGCGAAATAGGCGACCAGGGAGGCGGCAAATCCGGTCAGAGCGCCCCACCCCTTCTGCCGGAAGGCGACCAGCAATGCGGCGAAGATGGCAAGAAAGACTATGTTGTCAGGCCGCGCCATGAAAGCGAGGAAAAGCAGGATCGCGGTGGCCACTTCGCGACCGCGCACATACGCAAAAAGCCCGCCGAGGAACAGGGCGGAGCATAGCAGATCAGGTGTATTTGCCCGCGCCGCGTCGCCGAATTCGGCCATGATCAGCACCGCGCCGGCGACCGGCGCCAGCGCCAGCGCGCCTTCGGACCGCAGCCAGAGCAGCGCGATCGCACCGAACAGCAGCACCGACAATACTGAGATCACACGCATCGCCTCGACCGGCGACATCACAGAACTCATCGTCGAAAGGATCTCGGCGTAGAGGAACTTGATCCGGTACATGCCGAGCAGCGAATGGAAGTCGGTGGCGTTCCCAGCCATATGACTGCGGAAGCCGCCGCTGTCGTCCGTCAGTGTCTTGTACTCGCCCGCCGAGACGCCGTCCCTAACCGTGCCATAAGCATAGTCGTGCAGCGCCTGCACATCGGGATAGCTGCCCTCCTCGGCGATCGCGAGGTAGGGCAGCATGTCCCAATTGGCGTCGGGGATGAACCATGTCGTCACGGCGATCAACACGATGTAAAGCGCGAAGGCCGCCGCCCCGACCGGTGCGGCAAGACGCGCATAGGTGCCCTCGCCCCACGCCAGACCGGCCTCGGTGACCCGGTCGAGCAGGTTTGTCGAAACGGGAGATTGGGTCAGCATGGTTTCGCTCGGCGGACCTGGCTAGCGGACCTGGCTTTTGACGAAATCCTTCACGATCGACACGATGCCGCGCGACAACAGGCTGTCGAGCGCCTCGACAAAGCGGTCGACATGTTCGCGCTGGCAGATCAACGGCGGTTCGAGACGAATGACATTGCGGTTGTATTCGGTGAAGGCGACGAGCACGTCGTAGTCGCGCAGCAACAGCGCTCCGACGAAGCCGGACAAGGATCCCTTCAGCTTCTCGTCGAGCACGCTGACCACCGGCCGCAGCACCATCGGCAGGGTCTGCGAAAAATCGTGGAATTCCAGCCCGACCATCAGGCCCTTGCCGCGGACCTCCTTGATGATCTTCGGGTATTTTTCCCTCAACGCCTGAAGGCGTTGCAGCAGGTAGTCGCCGGTCACAGCGGCGTTGTCGATGAGCCCCTCGTCGTAAAGCACGTTGAGCGCCTCGATCGAGGTGACGCAGGCCTCACCCATGCCGCCGAAGGTAGCCATGGCGTGGATCATCGCCGTCTTCGGCGTGCCATAGGCCTTCATGTAGACCTCGCGCCTGGCAATCATCGCGCCGACCGCCGCCTTGCCGCCGCCGAGCGATTTTGCCAGCGCCGTCACATCAGGAACGACGCCGTAATGCTCGAAGGCATAGAAACGGCCGGAGCGGCCATAGCCGCACTGCACTTCATCGGCGACCCACAGCACACCGTACTGGTCGCATAGCGCACGCAGCTTCTGCCAGTATTCGGCAGGCGCCTGGATGATGCCGCCACCACCCTGGATGGTTTCCAGCACGATGACGCCGATCTCCGGGTCCGAGCGGAAGGTGCGCTCGACCGCTTCGATGTCGGCGAAAGGGATGCGCACGACATTGTCGGCCACCTTGAAGTCGGCGCGGTAAAGCGAGCCGTCGGTGATCGCCAGCACACCCTTGGTCTTGCCGTGGAAGGAATTCTCGGCATAGACGACCTTTGGCCGCTTCGGGCCGGCGGCGCGCTCGCCGAGCTTCACGGCCGCCTCCATGGCTTCCGAGCCGGACGAGCCCAGAAACACCATGTCGAGATCGCCGGGCGAGCATTTGGCGAGATTGTGCGCCAGGGCGGCCGCATATTGCGACATGAAAGCGATGGCGATCTCCTGCCGCTTCTCCTCCTGGAATTTCTTGCGCGCATTGAGAAGGCGCGGATGATTGTGGCCGAAGGCCAGCGAGCCGAAGCCGCCGAAGAAATCCAGGATCCTGCGGCCGTTCTGGTCGATGTAGAACATGCCTTCGGCGCGCTCGATCTTGATCTTGTGGAAGCCGAGCAGCTTCATGAAATGCAGCTGGCCGGGATTGAGATGCGCCTTGAACAGGTCGGTCATGCGCGCGACGTCCATCGCCTTGGCCTGCTCGACGCTGATCAGAACGGGCTTGGCGGTGATGGCAAGCAAAAGCGCCGGCGCGCTGACCGTGGCGCGCGCAGTCGTGTGGTCTGGTTTCGTCATGACGGTCATCTCAAGGGTCTCCTGCTGCCCTTCACTCGGCGGGCACATGTCTGGCGGCGACGGCATGGCCGTCTTTCTTGGCGCGGTATTCGCTATAGGCGGCGATCAGCATGTCCTCGTCGCGATATTGCGGCACCCAGCCGAGTTGGCGTTCGGCCTTGGACACGTCGAGCACGCAGTCCTCGTCGGCGATCAGATACTGCTCCGGATCCATGATCGGCATGTTCAAGAGATCGAGCAGGTCGAGCGTGCGCTTGACTGCCCAGCCCGGTGTCGGGATCAGGATCGACTTCGACCCGGCATGCCTGATCAGATCGCCGAGCAGTTTCCGGACCGGCGGCGGGTTGAGCGAACCGAGATTATAGGCTTCATCAGGCACGCCGGCTCTCCAGGCAGCGCGCGCTGCCTCGGCGCAGTCGAACACCGAGATGAACTGATACGGGTTCTTGCCCGAGCCGATCATAGGCACCGGAAGATTCCTATCGATCAGCTTGAACAGTTTTTCGAGGATGCCCAGGCGGCCGGGACCGATGATCAGGCGCGGCCGAAACAGCGAGATCGACATGCCGCGCTTGCGCCATTCGGCGGCCAGCTCCTCGGTCTTCTGCTTCGACCAGCCATATTCGCCGAGCGGCGCGACCGGATGTTCCTCGGTCATCGGTTGCGTGATCGTATGGCCGTAGATCATGTCGGTCGTGTAATGGACGAGCTTGGGCGCGCCGGCTCTGTCCATCGCCTTTATGATGTGCTCGGTGCCGTGGAAATTCACCGGGAAGAAGAACTGGCGGCGCTTGGCGCGCACCTGGATCGGCGACAGCATTTTCGCCGAAAGATTATAGACCATGTCGTCGGCCTTCAGCCTGACCGAAGCGACCGAGGCCGGATCGGTGACGTCGCACCTGACATATCGGACCGAACGGTAATGCGGCAGGTCGCTCTTGGCGATGTCGGCGACGACCACCTCCTCGCCGTCGGCCAGAAGTTTCGGGGCAAGGTGGCGGCCGACGAAACCGTCGCCGCCAAAGATCACATGTCTCATCGAACAATCCCGCTGGTGTGAATCTTGTCGGGGGAAAGGCCAGCCGTCTCGTCCTCGTGCTCTCGATCGCCCAAGTCCCGGCCACTTTGGGCGATCAGCACCGTGCCGACGCAGATGAAGGCGATGCCGGCGATGCGCCAGGCATTGAGGTCTTCGCGGAAGATGAAATAGGCGAAGATAGCAACGGCGACATAGGCGAGGCTGAGGAACGGATAGGCGAAGCTGAGCTCGACCTTGGACAGCACATAGAGGTGCGAAGCCATCGAGATGACGAAGGTGCACAGGCCGAAGAAAACCCACGGGCTGAAGACAATCTGCAACAGCTTCAGCAACGGATTGGTGCCCTCGAAGGAGATTGTACCGAGTGACATCATGCCCTGCTTCAGCATGAGCTGCGCAGCGGCGTTGGTCATGACCGTGAACAGAATGAAGACGATGTATTTCATGTTTCTTCCGCCAGCCCTTCAGCCGTTCTATTACAAACCTGCAAACGCTTCATGAACTGTTCTAATTTTATCTATTCTGCGGCTTCAGCGGTTTCGCGCCGAGCCTCGAGTTTTTTCGCCGTTCGCGCCCAGAAACTCGACATGAAGGCGGGATCGCGGATCGCTTCGAGGCGTTGCCATTCCGGAAAGGATGCGGCGAAAGTGTCGGCGCCCATGCGGGCGTCCTTGTAGGGATTGACCGCGCCACCGGCCGCGACCGTGATGTGGTCGAGCTCCTTCAGCAGCGCCAGCGTCCCCCGGCCACGGTTGGAAAAATCCAGCGTCAGCGTGAAACCCGGTCGCGGAAACGACAGCAGTGCCGGCGAGCGGATCGAGCCGAAGCGCTTCAGGACGGTCAGGAACGAGCCCTGCCCCGCCCGTTTTGCCGCCGCAAGCAGCGCCGGCACCGCTCGGCGCGCGACGTCTTCCGGCACCACGCTCTGGTGCTGGAAAAGCCCGTTCGGTCCGTAGAGCCGGTTCCAGTTGCCAACGCCGTCGAGCGGAAAGAAAAATTCCTGATAGCCGACCTGGCGCGGCGCGGTAGACCTGCCTTTCTTCCACCGGTAGGCGGCATTGAAGGCAGTCAGGAACGGCCGGTTGAGCACATTGAACGGCGGCTGGAACGGCACCGAAAGGTTGCCGCCGGCACGAGAGGCCACATGGGAGCCATGCTCGGCGTGATTGCCGCTAAACAGCAGCCCGCGCCCACGGCCGTGGCCGCCGGCAAGCTGGTCGATCCATGCGACGACGTATTCGTTGGCTTGGTCGGCCGCGTCGGCAAGCTCGAAGAATTCGCCGAGGTCGCGGAACGGCGTCGCCGTCTCGACGATGTCGAGGGATGGCACCCGCATCAGCCGGATCGATGCGGACAGGATCAGTCCGGTCAGCCCCATGCCGCCGATCGTCGCCGCAAACAGGCGTGCATTGTCGGTGGCCGAGCAGTAATGGGGCCGTCCATCCGATTTTAGCAGCGTGAACGATTCGACGTGGCAGCCGAAGGTGCCGCGCCGGTGATGGTTCTTGCCGTGAACGTCATTGGCGATGGCGCCGCCGAGCGTGACGACCTGCGTGCCTGGAACGACGGCCGGAAAGAAACCGTATGGCGCTGCATGGGCGATGATGTCGGACAGAAGCACGCCGGCCTCGGCCTCTATCACGCCTGTCTCGGCATTGAAGGCGCGGATCCTGTTCAGCGGCCGCATGTCGACGACCATGCCGGCCTGGTTCTGGCAGGAATCGCCGTAGGAGCGGCCGTTGCCGTAGGCGAGCAAGGCATTTCTTGCCGCCTTGCCGCTCTTCAGCAGCGCAACAGCGTCGTCCGCCGGGATCACATCGAGTGCCGGCGGCGTGGCAAGACCGAAGCTCTGGAACCGCTGCTTCGCCACGCCTACCAGCCTCCGGCGACCAGGAACACGGCGCCGATGAGCACGACGATCTGGCTGCGCCAGTCGCGGATGATGAAGACGACCGGATCGTCATGCATCTCGTCGCGGCGGGCGAGAATCCAGACGCGGATGGTCAGGTACAGGACGATCGGCGCCAGGGGCCAGACCAGCCACGGGTGAGGATAGAGTTCGCGCACCGCAACACTGTCCATATAGAGTGCCAGCACCAGCGCCGAGGAAAAGGCCGAGGCCATGCCCGCCTGGGCGACGATCTCCTGGTCTTCGGTGCGGTAGCCGCGGCCGGCAATGCGTTCGCCGGCCGGAATCGCGGTCGTGCGCAGCTCGACAAAACGCTTCACCAGCGCCAGCGACAGGAAAAAGAAGATCGAGAAGGCCAGCAGCCAGAACGAGACGTCGACGCCGGTCGCCGCGGCGCCCGCCAGAACGCGGATCGTGTAGAGTCCGGCCAACGTCAGCACGTCGATCAGGAGCATGCGCTTGAACGACAGCGAATAGGCGGTGGTCATGACTATGTAGCCGCCGAGCACGCCGAGGAATTCGATAGGCAGCAGAAGCCCTGCACCAACGCCCATTGCAAGCAGCACCATCATCGAACCGAGGCCGAACGGGATCGACAGCGCGCCGCTGGCGAATGGCCGGTTGCGCTTGGTCAGGTGTTTGCGATCGAGCGCGAGATCAAAGAAATCGTTGAGGATGTAGATGGCGGAAGCGACTGCGCTGAACGATACGAAGGCCAGCAGGCATTCCCAGACCATGTCGGCGTTGAAGTATTCGTGCGACAGTACCATCGGCACCGCGATCAGCGAGTTCTTCAGCCACTGATGAACGCGCAGCATCTTGACGATGGTTCTGAACGTCGGCTTCGGCGCCGGCATCATTTCGGCACCGTGGGCGGCCTGCCATCGCGCAGCATGGCGGTCGGGCGCGACGACGATTGCAGCGCGCGCGGCGTCGAATACCCTAAGGTCGTGCCGGCTATTGCCGGCATAGTCGAAGCCGCCATCGCCATAGGCGGCGACAAGCGAGGCGCGCTTTCTGCCTGAGGTCATGTTGTGGGGGCCGTCGGTCGCCAGGACGCGATCGAATATCCCGAGATGTACGGCGATCGCCTCGGCCAATTTGCGCGGCGTACCGGTCGCCAGCACGATCTGGCGGCCCTCGCCATGTTCAATGCGAAGGCGCTGAAGCAGCGCCTCGCGGTAAGGCAGCGACGCAGGATCGATGTCGATGCGTTGAGCGATGGCCTGCTTCAACCGCGCCGGCCCGCCGGCGAGCCAGAACGGCACGAGGAAAAGATAGAGCGGATTCTTCTTGAGAAGGATGAACAGCCCTTCCCACAACAGGTCCGTCGCGATCAGCGTGCCGTCGAGATCGACGGCAAGCGGAATTGCGTTCCTGTCCGACCGCGCGTCCATTTTCCGTTGCCCTGCCTAAAAGCCCATGATCCCGAAAACCGATTTCTCGGAAAGGATCATGCACCATTCCAAAATCCGCGCCGTGCTTCGGCGTCTTCGGCCCGTTATAACGGGGAACAGCGCAGCGAATGTTAAAACGCCCAGCCTGGCCTTGCTTGCGTGACGGTATTTCGCCCTTCATCGTTAAGTTTCGCTGCCCCGAAACCATAAAAGGCCGGGCATTGCCCGGCCTTCGAAAAATCGTCAACGTTTTTTGACGCGGCTACTTGATACGGGCGACGCCGCCCGAGATTTCGATCGTTTCCGAACCGGTCAGCGCCTCGAGGTCGCCATTCGGCATGGTAACGAAACAGCCGGTCGGGCAGAATTCCGCGGTTTCGCCGGCGGCCAGCGCCAGCTCCGTCTTGCCACCGCCTTCGGTCACGACGAGTGTGCGGGTCTCGGCGTCCTTGTTGGTCGCGCTGGCGCCGAAGGCTGAACCGCCCACGGCAAGAAAAGCGATGGCGGCGACGAGAGACTTCCACATTTGCAATATCGGTGTTTCCACCGCCTCTGTTTGCATTTCGCAAGGCATTCTCGCCCTTTGCATGTGAGCTTATATGAGATGCAAGCTGAACGGCAACTGAATGCCGCATTCATGCCGCAATTGCTTTCGCTGTGTCGAAAGCCGGTGATACCTGGATATCAATATTACCCTAATCGGGATCCGGCTTGCGGGTCTTGCGCCCGGATCTGGCCAGGCGTTTCGTCTCGGCCGCGGCTTCGGCCGCCGCGCGCTCCTTCTCGGCGAATTCAGCCTCGATCTGGTCATCGTCGATCGGCCATGCGTCATGCTTTTTGGTCTCGACGACGGCGCGCGGCGCCGACGGAATTTCGATATGCTGATCCGCGAACTCATCGAGGACGGCAAACCGGATGTCGTTCTGTACGATGTTGCCATTCATGACGTCGGCCAGGAACACACGGATTTCGAATTCGAGAGCGGCCGGCCCGAAATTGGTGAACAGCACGAAGGGTTCGGGATTCTTCAGCACCAGCGGATGGCCGCGCGCAATCTCCAAAAGGACAGCATGGACCTGCTTGACGTCGCTGCCGTAGGCGACGCCGACCTTGATGTCGATGCGACCGAGCTTGTTGCGGTGCGTCCAGTTGCCGACGGCATTGTTGATCAGGTTTGAATTGGGCAGGATCACCGACTGCCGCTGGAACGTCTCGATCTCGGTAGCGCGCACACTGATCTTCTTGACCGTGCCGCTGATGTCACCGGCGACGATCCAGTCGCCGACCTTGAACGGCCGCTCGGCCAAAAGGATCAGACCGGAGACGAAGTTGGAGACGACGTTCTGCAGGCCAAAGCCGATACCGAGGGACAAGGCGCCGGCGACAAGCGCCAGATTGGAGAGATCGATGCCCGCCGCCGAGACGCCGACGAGTGCTGCGAGCGCCACGCCGGCATAGCCCACCGCCAGCCGGATTGAGTTTCGCACGCCGGTGTCGACCTTGCCGCGCGCCATCACCGAGCCGTCGAGCCAGCCCTGGAACCAGCGCGTCAGGAAATAGCCGATAATGAAGACAATGATGCCGGTCAGAATGCCGGTCACCGAGATCGTCACCGAGCCGATGGTGAGGCCCGTCGCCAGCTTATAGCCCCAGGCCTGGATGTCGCCGGGCTGGAAGCCCCACGTCAACAGGATCAGCGGCAGGAAAACCAGCACGATCATCAGGTTGATGGCGACGCTGACGACCAGGCCGAGCTGGTCGAGCGCGGACTCCTCATAGCTGGAATTGGTCGATAGCCAGCGCCCGATCGACGTGTTGGCAAAGCCACCTTCCTCGCTGATCGCCCGCGCCGACAGGAAGCCGATATAGGCGGTGACCAGAATGGTTCCGGTGACCACGACTTGCAGCGAGACGAAGATTGCGAGGCCGATATAGCCGAGCAGCGCCGTGGCGATGGTGAAAACGCCGAGCGCGACAGCCGTGTAGCGCAGCCACGCCGGCCAGGGGCGCCAGCTTCCGTCGGGTGCCTTGAACGGTTTCAGCAGCCCCATCAGGATCAGGATGACGCCGACGATGATGGTGGCGACAAAACTTCTGGCGATGGTCAGCGACAGCGGCGAGCCCATCTTGTCGTTGACGACCGACAGGAAATTGTTGACGCCGATCACCACCGCCATGGCGGTCGTCAGCCGCACCAGCCAGCGTGCCGGACCCGTTTCAACGGGTATGAGCCGCCAGTTCGGCAGCCGCGGCTCCAGCGCCGCATTGGTCAGCCGGTTGACGCAGAACACCACCGCGATGACGGCGACCAGCGCATTCAGGAAAACGCCAATGTCGCCGCGCAACACGTTGTAGTAGTTGAAAAAGAACACGGTCGAGACGAGAAAGACGCCGACCGCCAGCGTCGGCAGCAATGTCGACCAGAACGCCACCGACAGCCGGCTGAGATAGGACGGATCCTCGACGGAAGGGTCTGCTTCGAAGACACGTCCGAACAGACGCCGCCCACCGACAAAAAGCACCGCCGCCAGGGAGAGCGCCGTCAAGGTCGCGGCCAGCACGGCCTGGAACTTGAACTTGAAGGCGAAGGTCAGCCAGGACGACACCGCCTTGTAGAAGCCGGTAAATTCACCGTTGGCATCGGAAATAACCTCAGGGCTCAGAGCGTCGGACAGCACGTAGCGCTTAGTGAGCAGATTGCGAAACAGCTCGCTGCGCATATTGGCGATCTTGTCGATGAGGCCGCTGATGCGGATCGACAGGTTTTGCGCCGTGGCGATGACAGCATTGATCTCGGCCTTTTGGGACGCCAGCGCCTGGCGTTCGCTGGTCACGATGTCGGGTTCGGGCGGCTGGCCCGCGGCCGGCGGCACCCCGAGCTGATCGAGCCTTGCGTTGATCTCCGAAAGTCGCGGGCGGAAGGCAAGCGCGCTGTTCAGCGCACCTCGCGACATTTCCTCGAGCTGCAGGCGGATATCGACAAGGCTGGCGTCGTCGGCACCGTCCTCCTGGATTTTCTTTTCGAGATTGTCGGTCCTCGTCGTCAGATCCTGCAGGATTTTCTGCTGGTCGGCGACCACCCCGGACGCAGCATGGTCAAGTCCCTGCGCCGCCGCATCAAGCGAAAGCGGCGCCGAGGCAACGATCGCCAGGACCAGAACGAAGCGGAGCAGTCGGAAAAGCATGATCGTTTGGCGACTCACAGGCGGTAAGGCGTTCTAAAGCTCGTCCTTGATAAAGACGCTCATACCGGGGAGCAAGCCGTCCGCTCTGTCCGGCGGTCTCGGCGTCGGCCAGTCGAAAAGCGATGGCGCAATATTGGCTTTGCGGCAGCGGCCTGCTCTATAGTGTGCCCCATCGCCCAAAACGGATGACAAAAAGCCAGAACGGATAACAAAAAGAATGGCGGAATATTCGGTCTTTTCGCTTCTCAAAAACGCGCTGACCGGCAACAAGGACTGGAAGCCGGCCTGGCGCAAACCGGACCCTAAGGCGTCCTATGACGTGATTGTCATCGGCGGCGGCGGCCATGGCCTGTCGACTGCCTATTATCTCGCCAAGGAGCACGGCATCACCAATGTCGCCGTGCTGGAGAAGGGCTGGCTCGGATCCGGCAATGTCGGCCGCAACACGACGGCCGTGCGGTCCAACTATCTGCTGCCGGCCAACACGCGCTTCTACGAACATTCGATGAAGCTGTGGGAGAACCTCTCGCACGACCTCAACTACAACGTCATGTTCTCGCAGCGCGGCTGCCTCAACCTCGCGCATACACCCGCCCAGCTCGACGATTTTGCCCGCCGCGGCAACGCCATGCGCCATCTCGGCGTCGACGCCGAACTGATGACCACGGCCGAGATCGCACGCCTGGTGCCGGCGCTGGACGTCTCCGCCACGGCGCGCTTCCCAATCGTCGGCGGCCTGATGCAGCGGCGCGCCGGCACCGCCCGCCACGATGCCGTCGCCTGGGGCTATGCGCGCGGCGCCGACCGTCGCGGCGTCGACATCATCGAGAATTGCGAGGTCACCGGCTTCCTGCGCGACGGCGACCGCATATCAGGCGTCTCGACGTCGCGCGGAGAGATCCGCGCCAAGAAAGTGGCGGTCGCGGTGGCCGGCAGCACCGGGCAAGTCATGCGGCTCGCCGGCATCGATACCATGCCGATCGAGAGCCATGTGCTGCAGGCCTTCGTGACGGAATCGCTGAAGCCGTTCATCAACACGGTTCTGACTTTCGGCATGGGCCATTTCTACATGTCGCAGTCGGACAAGGGCGGGCTTGTCTATGGCGGCGACCTCGACGGCTATAACAGCTACGCCCAGCGCGGCAGTTTGCCTGTCGTCGACGAGGTGATGAGCGAGATGCTGGCACTGTTTCCGGGTCTCGCCCGCGTCCGCATGCTGCGCTCATGGGGCGGCGTCTGCGACATGTCGATGGATGGTTCGCCGATCATCACCACCGGTCCGCTGCCGGGCATGTATCTCAACTGCGGCTGGTGCTACGGCGGTTTCAAGGCGACGCCGGCCTCCGGCTGGTGCTTTGCCTGGACCATCGCCAAGGACGAGCCGCACGACTTTAACGCCCCCTTCACGCTCGACCGTTTCCATCGCGGCCTTGTGATCGACGACAAGGGCCAGGGCGCAACGCCTAGGCTGCATTAGGTAGGACATCGATGCTCATCACCTGCCCCTATTGCGGCCCGCGCGACGTCATCGAGTTCACCTATCAGGGCGATGGCAACCGCGAGCGCCCTCAGCCTGCCTCCCAAAACCTCGATGCCTGGAACGCCTATGTCTACAACAGGTTGAACCCGGCGGGCGACCACAACGAGATCTGGCAGCATTCCGGCGGCTGCCGCGCCCACCTCAGGGTCGTGCGCAACACGCTGACACACGAGGTCTCCAGCGTCGCCTTCGCGCGCGGCGACCACAAATCCGCCGCGCGCCACAAGGCGGAGGGCAAGCCATGAGCCCGCGCCGCACCGATGCCGGCGGCCGGATCGACCGGCTGCGAACCATCCGGTTCACCTTCGACGGCGCGCCCTACATCGGTCATGCCGGCGACACGCTTGCCTCGGCGCTGCTGGCCAACGGTGTCACCCTGTTCGGGCGCTCGTTCAAATATCACCGCCCGCGCGGCGTGCTGACATCAGGCGTCGAAGAGCCAAACGCCCTGGTGACGGTGCTGCGGGGCGAGGTTCGCGAGCCCAACATTGCCGCGACCATGGTCGAGATCTATGACGGGCTGACCGCCGTCAGCCAGAACCGCTTTCCATCGCTGTCCTGGGATCTCAGCGCCGCCAACCAGCTCGGCGGCAAGCTTCTGTCTGCCGGCTTCTATTATAAGACCTTCATGGGACCTGCGATCGGCCCGCTGAAAGGCACGCGTTTCTGGATGTTCTGCGAGCATTTCATCCGCCGCGCCGCCGGTCTCGGCCGTGCTGGGATCGCTGCCGACACGGCGCGCTATGAGCGCATGAACGCTTTCTGCGATGTGCTGGTGGTCGGCTCCGGTCCGGCCGGGCTGATGGCTGCCAGGGCCGCCGCCGATCAGGGCGCGCGTGTCATCCTCAGCGAGCTCGAACCGCATTTCGGCGGCTCGGCCAACTGGTCGGGCGAGACGATCGACGGCATGCCGGCCGCCGACTGGGCAGCGCGAGCCGCCGGCCAGCTCGAAGGCTATGACAATGTCCGCCTGCTGCCGCGCACCACGGTCTGGGGCTACTACGATGGCAACACGCTCGCCGCGCTCGAACGGGTCACCGATCATAAGGAGAGGCCCGGCAAGGGCGAACCGCGCCATCGCTACTGGACCATCCGCGCCAAATCGGTGGTGCTGGCCACCGGCTCCTTCGAGCGGCCGCTGGTGTTTCCGGGTAACGACCGGCCGGGTGTGATGCTGGCGCATGCCGCCGAGCGCTACGCCAACGAGTACGGCGTGCTGCCGGGCAACAGGATCGCGCTCTTCACCAACAATGACAGCGCCTATCGCTGCGCGCTTGCGCTGAAGAAGGCCGGTGCGGCGATCGTCGCCATCGTCGACGTGCGGCCGGAGCTTTCGAGCGAGATACGCGAGCTCGCCGACGAAGTGGAGGCCAAGAACCTTTCCGCTCACGCCGTGGTCGCCACCGAAGGCGGCAAAGCGTTGGCCGGTATCAAGGTGCAGCGCTTCGACATGGTCAACGGCGCGCTTGCCGGCGATCGGCGCAGCATTCAAGCCGACTGCCTGCTGATGTCGGGAGGCTGGTCGCCGACCATCCATCTGGCCAGCCAGGACGGCGCCAAGGCGGAATGGAATGCCGCCAGACAAGCCTTCCTACCACCGAACGCGACGCAGCGATGGATTGGCGCCGGCGCCTTCACCGGCAGCTTTTCCACCGCCGAGGCAATCGCCGAAGGCCGCGCCGCCGGCCTTTCCGCGGCGGGTGGAACGGGCACGCCAGCGGCCTTGCCGGTCGTCGAAGCCGCACCCGGCGATCCCGATCCGGCGCCGGTGTTCGAAATCAAGGCTGATGGAAAAAGCTTCGTCGATTTCCAGCACGATGTGACCGCGGAGGATGTGCGGCTGGCGCATCGCGAGGGCTTCATCTCGGTCGAGCACCTGAAGCGCTACACCACGCTCGGCATGGCGACCGACCAGGGCAAGAGCTCCAACATACCGGGCCACGCCATCATGGCCGAAGCATTGGGCAAGCCGATCCCCGAAGTCGGCACGACACGTTTTCGCCCACCCTTTTCGGCGGTGTCGATCGGCTCGCTCGCCGCGGAACGGTTCGGTGATCTGAGGCCCGAGCGGCTGACGCCGATGCATGACTGGCACGTCGCCAACGGCGCAACCATGTATTCGGCCGGCCTCTGGTATCGCCCGATGATCTACGGCCACGCCGGCGAAACGATCGAGCAGGCCTATGTACGCGAAGCTAAGGCGACGCGCGAGAGCGCCGGCATCGTCGACGTCTCGACGCTGGGCAAGATCGCCGTGCAGGGTCCGGACGCGGCGGAATTCCTCGACCGGGTCTACACCAACATGTTCTCGACGCTGGCCGTCGGCAAGGCCCGCTACGGGCTGATGCTGCGCGAGGACGGCCTCGCCTTCGACGACGGCACGACATGGCGGCTCGGCGAACAGGACTTCTTGATGACCACCACCACCGCCAATGCCGGCAAGGTGATGCAGCACCTGGAATATTTCCTCGACGTCATCTGGCCGGAGCTGAAGGTCCACGTCACCTCGGTGACCGACCAATGGGCGGGTGCGGCGATCGGCGGGCCAAAGGCGCGAGCCATTCTTGCTGCTTGCGTCACCGGCACTGCCGTCGACAACGCCGCACTGCCCTTCATGGGCATCGTGCATGGCAAGATATCAGGCGTGTCGGTGATGATCTGCCGGCTTTCCTTCTCCGGCGAAATGGCCTTCGAAGTTTACTCCGGCGCAGGCTACGGCACCCATGTCTGGGAAGCGTTGATCGAAGCCGGCAAGCCGTTCGGACTGGTGACTTACGGGCTTGAGGCGCTGGGCACGATGCGCATCGAGAAAGGCCACGTCACCGGCGCCGAGATCGACGGCCGCACCACGGCGCGCGACCTGCATCTCGACTGGATGCTGTCCAAGAAGAAGCCCTTCATCGGCTCGGCGATGATGGATCGCGAGGGCCTGATCGCACCCGGCCGTTTGGAACTCGTCGGGCTGATTTCGCTCTACAACCAGCCGCTCAACGGCGGCGCGCATATCGTCGAGGCGCTTGACGAAGCCAATCCGCACGATTCCATCGGCCACATCACCGCTTGCTGCTATTCGCCGGCCCTCGGCAAGTACATCGCGCTCGCTTTGGTCAAGGACGGCAAGGCACGGCGCGGCACGCGCGCCCATATCTCCGATCCCCTGCGCAACCGGTTCGGCCCGGTCGAGATCGTCTCCAACCACTTCTTTGATCCGGACGGGAGCCGCATGCATGGTTGAGCGCCAATCACCGCTTGAGCCGGCACCGCTTGAGCCGGAACTGCGCACCGGCTCGCACGGCGATTTCGAACACGGCATCGATGTCATCCTCTCCGAAATCAAGCCGGGGTCGATCCTGCAGCTCGCTGCCTGGCCGGGCCAGGAGAAGGAGTTGATCGCCGGTATCCGCACCGTGACCGGCCTTGCTCTGCCCGATGGCGCCGGCGCCGGCAGCACCGACGGCGTGAGATCGGTGTTCGGTTTCGCGCCAGGAAAATTCACGGTGGTCGACGAGGCCGAGGGCCTGGTGTCGGGCTTTGCCGGTGTCGTGACGCCGGCGATCGGCACGGTGACCGACCTGTCGCATGGCCGCACCGCGATCCGCATCGCCGGACCGAAGGCCGAATGGGTGCTGGCGAAATTCTTCGCCATCGACTTCGCGCTGCCGGCCTTTCCGGTCGGTGCCGGCCGTTCGACCATGCATCATGACGTCTTCGCCCAGATCCAGCGCACCGGCGCCGACCAGTTCGACATCTATGTGTTCCGGTCGTTTGCGCGCTCGTTCTGGAAGGCGCTCTGTCACGCCAGCGAGGAAGTCGGTTACGAAGTGCAGTAGACCGAGACGGCGCGTCGTCGCCTCACTTGGCGCCATCTCATTTGGCGAACGTCACCCACTCGTCCAGCGGCGCGCGGTCGGTGCGGAACTCGTTTTCGGGCTTGGACGTGTCTTCATGGCCGAGCGCCATGCCGCAGACGACGATCTCCTCGTCTGGAATGTTGAGCACCGGCCTGATCTGCTTGTGATAGGGTGCAAAGGCGGCCTGCGGGCAAGTGTGCAGGCCCCTGCCCCGTGCCGCCATCATGATATTCTGCAGGAACATGCCGTAATCGATCCACGACCCCTTGTTCAGCCGCCGGTCGACGGTGAAGATCATGCCGACCGGCGCGTCGAAGAAGACGAAGTTGCGGTCGTGCTGCGCGCGCATCCTGTCCACCTCACGCCGGCCGATGCCGAGAACGCTGTAGAGGCCGAAGCCATTGGCCCGCCGCCGGGTGAGATAGGGTTCGAAGAACTGGTCGGGATAGTAGCGATACTCGTCCCACTCGGCCTTTTCGGCACGGATGCCGGAGTTGAGGATGGCATCGGTGATCCGCTGCTTGACCTCGCCCTTGGTCACGTAGACCCGCCAGGGCTGCATGTTGGTGCCCGAAGGGGCGCGCGCGGCAACGGTGAGAATGGCGCGGATCGTCTCGTCGTCGACCATGTCGGGCAGAAAGGCCCGCACCGAGCGGCGCGACGTGATCGCCTCGTCGACGATCGCCGCATCATCTCTAATCTTAGTCCTGTTTTCCAGCATCGGCGTCCTTTGCGCCTGACCCGGAAACCGGAATCGATTCCGGAAAGGATCATGCGCCGTCCAGAAAATGAAAGAGCACCATTGCGGGTCCAATTTGACGCGTGGCGCTCTATCGTAAGCCTCGACCGGACGCCCTCACTCGCCGTTCGTGGCCGAGCCTTTGCCTGAACTGCCAAAATGGCGCAAGCAATTCTTGTGGCCCTATGAAAATCCTCTTGATTTTTTCACGAACCTGACGTCTCATGAAATTTGCCCCGACTTTTTCACGAAGGGGATTTCTCACCAAGAAATTTCATCAAGAGAAATGGCTTTGCCTTCAACCGCGCTCAGATCGGAGCAGGAAAACCGCGAACGGCTGCTGGCCGGCGATATCAGGGCGCTGCGCAGGGCGCGCGGTCTGACGCTTGCCGAGATCGGCCTGAAGCTCGGCCGCTCCGTCGGCTGGGTCAGTCAGGTCGAGCGCGGCCTGTCGATACCATCGCTGAGCGATCTCAGAGCCTTTGCGGAATTGTTCGGCGTGCCGGTCAGCCTGTTCTTCAGCCACGACGTGCCTGTGGAGAACGAGCGCGGCGTGGTCGTGCGCGCCGGCAGCCGCCGCACGCTTGGTACAAGCGATTCCGGATTGGTGGAGGAGCTTCTGTCGCCCGATCTCGGCGGTAGCTTCGAAATGCTGCGTTCGGTCTTCGCGCCGGGTGCTGAACTGAAGACCGAAGCGCGCCGGCCGACGGAGGAAGCCGGGTATGTTGCTTCCGGCAGCTTCGACATCGAGATATCAGGCGTCTGGCACCGGCTTGGCGAAGGCGACTCCTTTCGCTTCGACGGCAAGCCGTTCCGCTGGCGCAATCCTGGAGCAGAGCCGGCGGTAGTCATCTGGGTGGTTTCGCCACCTGTTTACTGAATGCATGTCCCCCAAAAGTGTGCAGCGGTTTTGGGATAACGACATGCATCAAAACAGAAATAAGCGCGCTGGACCGCGCTTTAGGTTTGGAGAAAAACATGGCCGGTTTGCCGATCACGGCACGTGTGGTGATCATCGGAGGCGGTGTCGTCGGCTCCTCCTCGCTCTACCATCTCGCCAAGGCGGGCTGGACCGACTGCGTGCTCCTGGAAAAGAATGAGCTCACCTCCGGCTCGACCTGGCATGCGGCCGGCAACGTGCCGACCTTCTCCTCGTCATGGTCGCTGATGAACATGCAGCGCTATTCGACGGAGCTCTATCGCGGGCTGGCCGACGCGGTTGGCTATCCCATGAACTACCACGTCACCGGTTCGCTCAGGCTGGCCCATACGGCCGAGCGAATGCAGGAGTTCGAGCGCGCCAAGGGCATGGGCCGCTACCAGGGGATGGACATCGACTTGATCGGGCTCGACGAGATCAAGCGCCGCTACCCGTTCATCGAAACGCATGAGCTGAAGGGCGCGCTCTACGATCCGAACGATGGCGACATCGACCCGGCGCAGCTGACCCAGGCGCTGGCCAAGGGCGCCCGCGACCTAGGTGCGAAGATCATTCGCTTCTGTCCGGTCACCGGCGTGCGCCGCGAGAACGACGAGTGGGTGGTCGAGACCGCGCAGGGCGAAATCCGCTGCGAGGTGGTCGTCAACGCCGCCGGTTACCGTGCGGCCGAAGTCGGAAAGATGTTCGGCCGCGACGTGCCTATGATGGTGATGAGCCATCAATATATCCTGTTCGAGGAAATCCCCGAACTGGCCGCATGGTCGAAGGAGCAAGGCAAGAAACTGCCGCTGCTGCGCGACGTCGACACCTCCTATTACCTGCGCCAGGAAAAGAACGGCATGAATCTCGGCCCCTATGAACGCAATTGCCGTGCGCATTGGGTCGGTCACAACGACCCGATGCCAGACGATTTTTCTTTCCAGCTGTTCCCCGACGATCTCGACCGGCTGGAGGACTATCTGGCCGATGCCGTCGCCCGCGTGCCGATCCTTGGCACCGCCGGTCTGTCCAAGGTCATCAACGGCCCGATCCCCTACGCACCGGACGGCAATCCGCTGATCGGGCCGATGCCCGGCGTGCCCAACGCCTTCGAGGCCTGCGTCTTCACCTTCGGCATCGCCCAGGGCGGCGGCGCCGGCAAGGTGCTGGCCGAATGGGTGACTGAGGGCCAGACCGAGTGGGACATGTGGTCCTGCGATCCGCGCCGCTTCACCAGCTTTGCCTCGGCCCCGGATTACTGCGTCGCCAAGGGCATGGAAATCTACGGCAACGAATACGCCATTCAGTTTCCGCGCCATGCATGGCCAGCTGGGCGCGACCGCAAACTGTCGCCGATCCATGATCGCATCAAGGCGCTCGGCGCCCAGTTCGACGCCTATAATGGCTGGGAGCGCGCCACCTGGTACGCGCAAGCCGGCGACGATGTTTCGGAAGCCGCGACGCTGACCTTCCGTCGCGACGGGCCATGGCAGCATCGCGTCCGCGAAGAATGCCTCGCCGTGCGCGACGCCGCCGGCATTTTGGACCTGCCCGGCTTTTCCCGCTTCAACCTCGACGGCCCTGGCGCTGCGGAATGGCTGAGCCAGCAGGTTACGGGGCTGGTGCCGAAACCCGGCCGCATCGGCCTCGTCTATTTTGCCGACGACAAGGGCCGCATCGTGACCGAAATGTCGGTGGTGCGCCACGATGAGAATTTGATGACGCTGATCACCGCCGCGGTGGCGCAGTGGCACGATTTCGAGTGGCTGAAATGGCGCATGCCGAAGGACGCTTCATTCAAGCTGGTCGACCGGACCGAGGAATACTCCACGCAGATCCTCGCCGGGCCCAATTCGCGAAAAATCCTCGCCGATGTCTGCGCCGCCGACCTTGCTCTGCCCTGGCTGACGCACCAGGAGACGACGGTCGCCGGCCGTTGGGCAAGGCTGGTGCGCGTGTCCTTCGCCGGCGAACTCGGCTGGGAAATCCACACCAAGGTCGACGCCACCGCCGCCGTCTTCGACGCTGTCTGGGCGGCCGGCCAGAAGCACGGCCTGACGCCGTTCGGCATGTACGCGCTGGATTCGCTGCGGCTCGAAAAAGGCTATCGCGCCTGGAAAGGCGACCTGTCGACCGACTATTCGATCCTGCAGGGTGGGTTGGAGCGTTTCGTCAGATGGGACAAGCCCGACTTCCGCAGCAAGGCAGCGCTTCAGAACGAGAAGCAGCAGGGCGTCAAGAAACGCTTTGTCACGCTGATCATCGAAAACCCCGGCGACTGCGATGCGCCTACCATGTCGACGCTGTGGCATGACGGCCGGATAGTCGGCGAGACGACGTCCGGCGGCTGGGGTCATCGTATCGACAAATCGATCGCGCTCGGCATGCTGCGGGCCGATCTCACTGAGCCGGGAACTACGGTCGAGGTCGAGATCTTCGGCGAGCGCTTCAAAGCGATCGTGCAGAAGGACGAACCGCTGTGGGATCCAAAGAACGAGAGGTTGCGCGCGTGAATACGGTTATCCTCACTGACGGCGGCATGGGTCAGGAACTGGTACGCCGCAGCAAGTCCGATCCCACCCCGCTATGGTCGGCCAGGGTGCTGATCGACGAACCGGACCTGGTGCGCGACCTGCATGCGGAGTTCATCCGGGCCGGCGCCCGTGTCATCACCATCAACACCTATTCGGCAACGCCCGAACGGCTGGCGCGGGAGGGCGCGGAAGAGCTGTTCAAGCCGCTGCAGAAGCGCGGCATGGAACTGGCAAGGCAAGCTCGCGACCAGGCCGGCGACGCGGCAATCGCCGGCTGCCTGTCGCCCCTGTTCGGCAGCTACGCGCCGGCACTGACGATATCCTTCCAGGATACGCTCGACATCTACCGCCGCATCGTTGCCGAGCAGGCTGACGGCGTCGATCTGTTCCTGTGCGAAACCATGGCGTCGGCCGAGGAGGCGCGCGCGGCTGTCACCGCGGCGTCGGAAAGCGGCAAACCTGTGTGGGTGTCTTGGACACTTGCCGATCACGGCGCACCACGACTGCGCAGTGGCGAAGCCATTGCGGCTGCGTCGAGCGCTCTCGACGGGCTGCCGGTCGCAGCTAGACTGGTCAATTGCTGCAGGCCCGAAGCGATTGCTGCAGCGTTGCCCGAACTGATCTGCCTCGGCGGCCCGGTCGGCGCCTATGCCAACGGCTTCACCTCGATTGAGGCGCTCAAGCATGGCGGCACCGTGGAAGTGCTGCACGCCCGCCACGACCTTGATCCGGACGCCTATGCAGGCCAGGCAGTCGGCTGGGTTGAGGCCGGCGCCGGCATCGTCGGCGGCTGCTGTGAAGTCGGACCGCCCCACATCGCCGCCCTGCGTGACCGGCTCGAACAGGCCGGCTACGAAATTTCGGGAGTAGCATAATGCCCAAACCATCATCGCGCATTTCCGGCATCGTGCCTTCCGGCAAGGATGGCTGGGAGGTTCATTTCGCTGCCTGGACACGCAAGGAGGCCGGCGAGGACATCATCATGCTGTCGGTTGGCGACCACGATTTCGACACGCCGGCGGAGACGATCGAAGCCTGCGTGACCGCGGTTCGCGCCAGCAACCACCACTACACCCCGCTTCCCGGCATTCCGCGCCTGCGCAAGGCAATGGCGGCGGCGTCGACCGTGTGCACCGGCATTGCGACCAACCCCGACCAGGTCATCGCCACGCCAGGCGGACAGGCAGCGCTTTACGCGGCGGTACAAGCCGTTCTCGACCAGGGCGACCATGCCATCGTGGTGGCGCCCTATTACGCAACCTACCCCAACACGTTCAGTGCAGCGGGCGCCGATTTCACCGTAGTCGAGACACCCCCCGAGGATGGTTTCCAGCCGCGAGCCGCCGACATTCGTGCCGCGCTCCGGCCGAACACGCGCGCCATCCTCATCAATACGCCCAACAACCCGACGGGTGCTGTCTACTCGCGCCAGCGGCTGGAAGACCTGGCGCACATCTGCCGGGAACATGACCTCTGGCTGCTGTCGGACGAGGTCTATTGGACGCTGGGCGGCGGCGAGCACATCTCACCGCGCTCGCTACCCGGCATGGCGGAACGCACGCTGGTCATCAATTCCATGTCGAAGAGCCACGGCATGACCGGCTGGCGCATGGGCTGGCTGACCGGGCCAGAAGAGATGATCTCGCTGCTGACCAACCTCAATCTGGTGACGACCTACGGCCTGCCGGCCTTCATCAGCCTCGCTTGCGCCGAGGCGCTGGAAAACGGCTATGGCGTCAAGGAGATCGCCGAACGCTATGCCGCAAGGCGCAGCGTCGTCCTCGACGCAATGCACGGCATGAACAACATCACCGTACGCGGCTCCGAAGGCGGCATGTATGTCATGCTCGACATCTCGGCCATCGAGCCGGACGACGAGAAATTCGCCTGGGCTTTCCTCGACAAGGAAAAAGTCGGCGTCATGCCGGGCTCGAGTTTCGGCGATGCCGCCGCCGGCCACATCCGCGTCAGCCTCTGCCAGCCCGAGGCGATACTTTTGGAAGCAGCCCTTCGGCTGCGCCGCTTCGCTTCTAACTATCGCCGTGAGGCGGCATGAGCGCCCTGCCCCAGAATACCATCCCGACAAAGGCCATTCCTCCCAAAGCAAGGGCCGTCATCATCGGCGGCGGTGTTTCAGGCTGTTCGGTCGCCTACCATCTGGCCAAGCTCGGCTGGACCGATATCGTGCTGCTCGAACGCAAGCAGCTGACATCGGGCACGACATGGCACGCCGCCGGCTTGATCGGCCAGCTGCGCGGTTCGCAGAACATGACGCGGCTGGCGAAATATTCGGCCGACCTCTACGTCAAGCTCGAAGCCGAGACCGATGTCGGCACCGGCATGCGGCAGGTCGGTTCGATCACCGTGGCGCTGACCGAGGAGCGCAAGCACGAGATTTATAGGCAGGCGTCTCTCGCCCGCGCGTTCGATGTCGACGTGCGCGAGATTTCGCCTGATGAAGTCAAGGAGATGTACCCGCATCTCAACATTTCCGATGTGGTCGGCGCCGTGCATCTGCCGCTCGACGGCCAGTGCGACCCGGCCAATATCGCCATGGCGCTGGCCAAGGGTGCGCGCCAGCGCGGTGCGACGATCGTCGAGAACGTGAAGGTAACCAAGGTCCATACCAGGGATAGCCGCGTTGCCGGCGTCTCCTGGACGCAAGGCGACGAGCAGGGCATGATCGAAGCCGATGTCGTCGTCAATTGCGCGGGCATGTGGGCGCGCGAGCTCGGGCGCCAGAACGGCGTCACCATCCCGCTGCATGCCTGCGAGCACTTTTACCTCGTCACCGAACCGATCCCCGGCCTGACCCGCCTGCCGGTGCTGCGCGTGCCGGACGAATGCGCCTACTACAAGGAAGACGCCGGCAAGATGATGCTCGGCGCCTTCGAGCCGGTGGCCAAGCCATGGGGCATGGACGGCATCCGCGAAGATTTCTGCTTCGACCAGTTGCCGGAGGATTTCGAGCATTTCGAGCCGATCCTTGAAATGGGCGTCAACCGGATGCCGATGCTGGCCAGCGCCGGCATCCACACTTTCTTCAACGGTCCGGAGAGTTTTACGCCTGATGATCGCTACTATCTCGGCGAGGCGCCGGAGCTTTCCGGCTACTGGATGGCGACCGGCTATAATTCGATAGGCATCGTTTCCTCCGGCGGCGCCGGTATGGCCCTGGCGCAATGGATCAATGACGGCGAGGCACCCTTCGATCTGTGGGAGGTCGACATCCGCCGCGCCCAGCCGTTCCAGAAGAACCGCCGCTACCTGAAGGAGCGCGTCTCCGAGACGCTCGGCCTGCTCTATGCCGACCATTTTCCGTACCGCCAGATGGCGACGTCGCGGAACGTCAGACGCTCGCCGCTGCACGACCATCTGAAGGCGCGCGGTGCGGTGTTCGGCGAGGTTGCCGGCTGGGAGCGCGCCAACTGGTTCGCCAGTCCCGGCCAGGAGCGCGAATACCGCTATTCATGGAAGCGGCAGAACTGGTTCGACAACCAGCGCGAGGAACATCTGGCCGTCCGAAACGGCGTCGGCCTGTTCGACATGACCTCGTTCGGCAAGATCCGTGTCGAGGGCCGCGATGCCTGCGCCTTCCTGCAGAAACTCTGCGCCAACGACATGGACGTGGCGCCGGGCAAGATCGTCTATACCCAGATGCTCAACCAGCGCGGCGGTATCGAGAGCGATCTCACCGTCTCACGGCTATCTGAAACGGCCTACTTCCTGGTCGTGCCTGGCGCGACGCTGCAGCGCGATCTCGCGTGGCTAAAAAAACACCTCTCCCATGAATTCGTCGTCATCACCGATGTCACGGCTGCCGAAGCCGTGCTTTGTCTGATGGGTCCGGATGCGAGGAAGCTGATTCAAAAGCTGAGCCCGAACGATTTCTCCAACGAAACCAACCCGTTCGGGACGTTTCAGGAGATTGAAATCGGCATGGGGCTGGCCCGCGCCCACCGTGTAACCTATGTCGGCGAACTGGGCTGGGAGCTTTATGTCTCGACCGACCAGGCCGCCCACGTGTTCGAGGCGATCGAGGAGGCCGCCGCCGATGTCAGCCTAAAACTCTGCGGCCTGCACACGCTGGATTCCTGCCGCATCGAAAAGGCCTTCCGGCACTTCGGCCACGACATCACCGATGAGGACAATGTGCTGGAGGCAGGCCTTGGCTTCGCAGTGAAGACTGCCAAGGGCGATTTCCTTGGCCGCGACGCCGTGCTAAGAAAAAAAGAAACCGGATTGGACCGGCGGCTGCTGCAGTTCCGCCTGAAAGACACGCAACCCTTGCTCTTTCACAATGAGGCGATCCTGCGCGACGGCAAGATCGTCGGCCCGATCACCTCGGGCAATTACGGCCATCATCTCGGCGGCGCCATCGGCCTCGGCTACGTGCCTTGCAAGGGCGAGAGCGAGGCGGACGTGCTGTCGTCGTCCTACGCGATCGAAATCGCCGGCGAGCGCTTCGCCGCCGAGGCATCGCTGAAGCCGATGTATGATCCGAAATCGGAACGGGTGCGGATGTAGATCAGAAGCGCTCCAGCTTCGTTCGCACTTTCTCCAGGAACGCCGCCCTCGTCTTCGGTGTCGATGAGTCCATCAGGTAGTGCGCCAGAAAGAACGTCCTGCAGCGGGTGGCGCAGAGTGCCCGCATGCCGCGCAGGATTGTCTTGCGTCCCGGCTGGCCGACGACGATGCTCCACCAGGTCGGTGCGCCGCAGGTCGTGATCACCCCGATCTTCGTCACATGCCTCATCAGCGACTGAATCCGTCGCTTGCCGGCCGGCAGCCGGAAGGCGACGTCGGTCGCCCAGACCCGGTCGAGCCAGCCCTTCAGCATTGCCGGCAGCCCATACCACCATGTCGGATAGATAAAGAGGATTGCCTGGGCCCAGTCGAGATTTTCGATGTGCGGCTTGAGCGCCGGATCCTGTGGGGCGTGTTCATTGTAAGAGCGTCGCTCGCCGCAGCCCATGACCGGATCGAAATTTTCCGCATAGAGGTCGAGCAGCCGCACCTCCCAGCCCCTCGCCTTCAGCACCTCGATGGCACTATCCCGGATCGAGGCGCAAAAGCTTTCCGGGACCGGATGGCAGTAAACCACCAGGACCCGCATCAGAAGGCATCCATGCTGGCGGCGACTTTCGCCGTGAATCTCTTCCGCGTTTCATCGGTCGACAGGTTCATCGAATAATGCGCAAGATAGGACACGGAGGCACCTGGCTTGACCGTGGCGCGCAACACTCGCTTGACCAGCTTGCGCGGCGGGTCGCCCATCAGCATGGCGTGCAACCGGCTGCCGCCATAGGTGGTGACCGCCGCCAGCTTGCGGATGTTGTGCAGCGACGGCTGCACCTTGCCATTGACCAACTTGAACGAGACGCCGGGCAGGAATACGCGGTCGAAAAAGCCTTTCAGGATCGCCGGATAGCCGAAGTTCCACACCGGAAACGACAGCACCAGCGCCTCGGCCCGCAGCAGGCGCTCGACATAGGGCGCTGCCGGATCACCGGCGCCGCGATCGTTGTGATAACCGAGCCGCTCGGCCCGCGTCAGCCGGGGATCGAAATTCTCGGCGTAGAGATCGCAGTCGTCGACGGCGTGGCGGGCTGCCGTCAGCCGCTCGACGATCACCTTGTGCAAACCGGCATTGAAGCTGGTCTCGACCGGATGGGCGTAGAGAACGAGGATGTTCATCACCCCGCCTTCTGCAACCCCTTGAACAGGAACGACTTGCCCGAGCGATAATCGTAGTCCGGGTTTTCCCAGGCGATCATCTTGCCGGGATTGAGCAGCCCTTGCGGATCGGTCTCGTGCTTGAAGGCGAGCTGCACCTCGTCCGTCTGCTTCATGCCGCCCTCTTCCAGCGTGTAGCGGTGCGGGTTGAAGACCCAGCAGCCATTCTCTTCGTGGATGCGGATTATCTCGTCGAGCCGCTCGGCCGTCGTGAAGCGGACCAGCGGCAGCCCGGCCACGCCGATCGCGCCGTCGAAGCGGATGAATTCGAGATGTGTCGGCACTTCGTCGCCGAAGCGGTCGATCATCGCCTTGACGTAAGCGAGGTGATCCGGCGAAGGATAGCGGGTCTGCAGATAGGTAATCGTCGGGTCGACCCTGATGGCGCGCAGCGTCGTGTGGTTCCAGGTCAGCTCATAGGCCGGCGGCAGGCCCTTGAGATCGGCCTCCTTGTCGGCGCGGAAGACGATCTCGCCCTTGCTGCGCGCAGTAAGAGCGACAAAGGCGTCCATGGCATGCGGCGTGATCATGCAGACGACGATGCTTTGCTCGCGCCTGAAAAACCGCTGGTGCCGCTTGAAATAATCGTAAGGGATGGGCGCGGCGATCGGCGTGATCAGCTTCGCTAGAATGCCGTCCTGAATGGCGAGATCGTTGCCGAAGCCGGCCGCATCCATGAAATCGTCGAAGCCGACGATGACGTCGATCCAGTCGTAAGATGCGGTCAGCGGCATCTCGACCTCGGTGATGATGCCGTTGGTGCCGTAGGCATGCATCACCTTCAGCACCTCTTCGCCGGTAAGATCCATGATGCGAGGCTCCGCCTCCATCGTCACGGTCCTGAGCCGGATGACATTGCCGAGGTCGCGCAGCCCACCCCAGCGGATCGAGCCGACGCCGCCCGATCCGCCGGCGACGAAACCGCCGATCGACGCGGTGTTATAGGTCGATGGCGACATTCGCAGCTCCTGGCCGGAATGCGCGCGCGTCGCCCTGTCGATGTCGGCGAGGACGGCACCGGGTCCGGTCACGACGCGGCCGGGCGCGATCGTCTTGACTGCATTCATTTCGGCGAGATTGAGCACGACGCCGCCGGACAAAGGCATCGCCTGCCCGTAATTGCCGGTGCCGCTGCCGCGCGGCGTCACCGGCATGCTATGCCGGTGACAGGCGGCAAGCACTCGGATCACCTCGTCTTCCGTCTTCGGCGTCACGATCAGATCGCCGGTCACATGGTCGAGCTGTTGCTTCAGCACCGGGCTGTACCAGTAGAAGTCACGGCTCTTTTGCTGGACGATCGCCGGATGGTCGTCGATCTTCAGACCGTCGAGATCGCGTTTGAGCGTAGCCAGGTCCATCATCCCACCATCAGATCATCGAGTTCGGCATAATCGGGCAATTGGCGCTCGATGGCGCGGCCGTCGCGCACCACGATGCGATCCGATTCAGGCCGCGACAGCAATTCCGTCCAGCTCCGCCCCTTGAAGACGACGAAATCGGCGGCGCCGCCGGCTGCAAGGGTGCCGAAACCGTCGAGCCGCATCACCTGGGCCGGAGTTGAAGTCACCGCCTGTGGCCAATCGCCGACCGGGTGATCGAAATGCAGGATGCGTGTCGCCATGCGGTAGACCTCCAGCATGTCGAGATCGCCATAGGCGTAGAACGGATCTCGGGTATTGTCGGAGGCGACGGCGACAGGAATGCCGCGCGCTTTCATCTCGTGCAGCAGCGTCACGCCGCGCCAGCGCGGCGTGGTCTTGTCGCCGCGCCGGTCCTGCAGATAGAGATTGCACATCGGCAGCGACACCACGGCAAGCCTCGCCTTCGCCACCTTATCCAGCGCGTCGAGCACATCGAGATCGGGCTGGCGTGCCAGCGAGCAGCAGTGGCCGACGAGGATGTTTCCCTCAAAACCGTTCCACAAGGCCGCCTCGGCGATCTTCTTCAGCGAGATCGCCGAGATATCGTCAGTCTCGTCGGCGTGGAAATCGAGGTCGAGGCCATGCTTGATCGCCTGCGCGAACACCTGGTCGAGAAGCTCTTCCAGGTCCGGCAGCATATAGGTGACGACGCCGAGCACGCCGTTGGCCGCGGCGACGCGTTTGGCCAGCCTTTCGAACCACTTCCTGTCGCGCACGCCTTCGATGCCAAGCAGGCAGGCCGCTTGCAGCTCGATGCGGCCACGCCATGTCTCCCGTATCGTCTCGAACACCGGCCAGGAGATCTCTTCCTGCGGCGCGACGCTGTCAAGATGGGTGCGCATAGCCCTGGTGCCGTGCGCGTAGGCTGAGCGCAGCGAAAAATCCATGCGGCGGGCAACGTCGTCTGCGCTCCAGCGGGCAGCGCGATCGGCGCCGGTGGCGTTCAACGCGCCCATGAACGTGCCGTTCGGATTGGGTTTTCGAGGCCAGATATGGCCCTTGTCGATATGCGTGTGGCAGTCGACGAAGCACGGCATGACGACGCGGCCGCCGAGGTCGGCGGCAGCTGCAGGCGAATTGGACTGGCGATGCGCGACGATGCTGGAGATTTTGCCGTCGGCGACG
The DNA here is from genome assembly GCF_002284535.1 of Mesorhizobium wenxiniae. Taxonomy (GTDB): domain Bacteria; phylum Pseudomonadota; class Alphaproteobacteria; order Rhizobiales; family Rhizobiaceae; genus Mesorhizobium; species Mesorhizobium wenxiniae. The sequence goes on from NZ_NPKH01000020.1 coordinate 32,086, forward strand.
GCGATATCGGCGAGCGCAAAGCCGTCGGCATCGAAGGCTGCGGCAAGGCCCGGCGTCAGTGATGCGTGAAGCCGGACGTTGGTAAGATGGTAAGGACCAGAGGCCGGTATCTCCAACATTTCATCGCTCCTGCTTCAGCGCGCTTTCATGCCAGCGCCGCAAAATGAGATGCGAGATCAGCGACAGCACCAGGAAGATCAGAATGCCGGTGAACGAGATCAGGATCAGGGCCGCAAACAGCCGCGGGGCGTTAAGCCGGTAACCGGCCTCGATGATGCGCGAGGCAAGCCCCGACGACTGGCCGGTTGCCCCGGCGACGAACTCGGCCACCACCGCGCCGATCAGCGACAGGCCGCCGGCGATCTTCAGCCCGCCAAGAAAATACGGCATCGCTGCCGGCAGCCTGAGATAACGCAATTGCTGCCAGCGGGTCGCGCCGTTAAGCCTAAACATGTCGCGCAGATTGCGGTCGACGGAATTGAGGCCGAGCGTGGTGTTGGACAGGATCGGAAAGAAGGCGACAATCCAGGCACACAGCAGAAGCTTCGTCGTCTGGTTGTCGACGTAGATGTTGATCAATGGGAAGATCGCGACGATCGGCGTCACCTGCAGGACGATGGCAAACGGGAAGAACGACATCTCCACCCATTTCGATTGTGCGAACAGGACCGCCAACCCAACACCGCCGACGATGGCCAGAAGCAGGCTGAGGAAGGTGACCCTGAGCGTCACCAGCAGCGAGGAAAACAGCAGCCCGGCATCGTCAAACAGCGTTTGCAACACCACACCGGGGCGCGGCAGGATATATTTCGGGATGTCGTTCCAGACGCAGATGCGGTCCCACAGCCAGATGGCCAGAATCATGATCGCCAGCGGCAGCACCCATCGGCCGATGCGCTCGAGCCGCTCCTGGCGCACGCGACGCGCCTCCTCGGGATCGAGCCTCAGCACGTGTTCTTCAATGGCCGTCATGGTGCGGTCCGGCAGTTGAGTTGATGGCGCCGATCAGCACATCGGACGCCTGACGGCAAAGCGCGGCATAGGCGGGCGAAGTACGGAAGGCTTCATTGCGCGGATAGGGCGCATCGATGACGAGTTCTTTGAACACCCGGCCCGGTCGCGCCGCCATGACGACGACGCGGCTGGAGAGGAAAACGCTTTCGAAGACGCTGTGGGTCACGAAGACGACGGTAAAATGCTCGTCCTGCCATAGCTCCAGAAGATCGTTGTTGAGCTTGAAGCGGGTGATCTCGTCGAGCGCTGCGAACGGCTCGTCCATTAAAAGCACGCGCGGCTTGGTCACCATGGCGCGGGCGATCGAGACGCGCATCTTCATGCCGCCGGACAGCTCGCGCGGCACGGCATGCTCGAAGCCGGTCAGGTGGACCCGCGCCAGCATCTCCATCACGACAGGCGCAGCCTTGGCCCGCGACACGCCCTTCAGCCGCAGCGGCAGCCAGACATTGTCGAAGACATCGGCCCAGGGCAGCAGCGTCGGCTCCTGGAAGACGAAGCTGATATTCGAGCGGTCGACAGAGCTGCTGCCGCGCCAGTCGAGCACGCCGGAGGTCGGCGTCGCAAGACCAGCAATGAGGCGCAAGGCCGTCGACTTGCCGCAGCCGGACGGGCCGAGAAGGCTGAGAAAGTGGCCTTCCCGGATCGTCAGGTCGACATCGCTGAGCGCCGTCACGCCGTTGGAAAAGACCTTGCCGACGCCACGCAGCGCCAGCAGCATCGGACCTTTGCCCGATGCGCTTGCCGGCGCTTGCGGCACTTTCTCCTGCATCATGCCTGGGTGCTATTTCTTCAGGTCGATCCCGACGCCCTTGTTAACGAAGGCCAGCGTGTAGGACTTCTTGATGTCGACGCCGGCCGGCACGACCTTGGCCTTGACCATCTTGTCGTAGAAGCTTTCGATGCGCGCGTCAGTCATCGCACCGATGCCGAGTTTTTCCGTGTCGCCGGAATCGACGATGCCGAATTTCTTCATCTGCTCGATCGAAAACGCGATCTGCTCGTCGCTGATGTCGGGGTTATCCTTCTTGATCGCCGCGTTGGCGGCAGCGTTGTCGCCGTAGAGATAATTGTACCAACCCTTGGCCGAGCCATCGACGAAGCACTGAACCACCTCCGGCCGCTTGTCGATCGTGGCCTGCATGGTCTCGATCGTCGTCGCATAGGTGTCGAAGCCGTAGTCGGCGAGCAGGAACAGATTGGGCTGGAAGCCGCCTTCCTTGGCGACGGCGAAGGGCTCCGAGGTCACGTAACCCTGCTGGATCGACTTCGGATTGGCGATGAAAGGTGCGGGGTTGAACGTATAGGGCACGCGCTTGGCCGGATCGAAGCCGAACTCCGTGATCATCCATTGGAAGTAGCTCTGTGCACCTTCGTCGCCAATAATGTACTGGTCCGCGTCCTTCAAATCCTCCCATTTGTCGAGGCCCTGACCCGGATGGCTCATGATCACCTGCGGCTCTTTCTGGAATGAGGCGGCGACCACGCGCAGCGGAATGTCCTGCTGAACGGCGTCGAAGGCCTGCAGCATGTTGCCGCCCATGTAGAAGTCGATCTTGCCGGCGAGCAACAGCGGCCGACCGCTGACCTGCGGGCCACCTTGCATGATCGTCACGTCGAGCCCGCAAGCCGCATAGGTGCCATCAGCGGCCGCCTGATAGTAGCCACCGTGCTCGGCCTGGGCGAGCCAGTTGGTGCCGAAGGTGACCTTCTCGTTCGCTGCCGCGCTTAGCGTGCTTGCGGCAAGCAGCACGATCGCGCCCACCGAAATCTTAAGTTTTCCGTCCATCCACACCACCCTCTGTTGGCTCCGGTGCGCCACGCACCGGGCTCGACACCATCGACTCAAGAAGCAAGACACATGCCATCACCGAGGCCGCCCGCCTGCGCAACGGTGGTGCACGAAGGCCGGACGGTCATGCTGTACCGGGGGCATCGTGCCTATTTTTTGAACGCCTGTCCACAATCGCCCTGATAGTATGCACTGCATCTTGAACGGGCCGCCAATCCGGCTTTAGGCTGACATCAGATTGGAGATTTTCATGTTCAAATTCCTGGCGCCGAAGTCGATCAAGCCGCCCTTCGCCCGCTACAGTCATGGCATCGAGGTGCCTCCCGGCAAGAGGCTGGTGCTGTGTTCGGGCCAGGTCGCCATCGCTCCGGACGATCAGATCCCGGAGGATGCCGACGCACAGGCCGAACTCTGTTTTCAGAACATCGCGGCGATTCTTGGCGAGGCCGGGCTTGGACTTTCCGACATCGTCCGCATCAACACCTATGTCACCGACCGCGCCTTCCTGCGGCCCTATATGGACGTTCGCGATCGGCTGTTCACCAGCCCGGCGCCGGCTTCGACGCTGATGATCGTGTCCGGTTTCGCGCGGCCGGAATTCAAGGTCGAGATCGAGGTCATCGCGGCAGGGTGATCGACAGGCGATCCTTCCCGCGCTAGGTCTGGCCGTGCATCGAAGAGGCCAGTCTATCGAAAAGGCCAGTCTATCGAAAAGGCATGACATGACCGCTGCAAACAAACGCGTGTGGTGGGGCGACTACCGGACCACCGAATACGCCACGATCGATCCGGAGGCGACGATCGCCGTTCTGCCGGTGGCGGCGATCGAACAGCACGGCCCGCATCTGCCGGTTTCGACCGACACCTCGATCATGACCGGCATGCTCGACACGGTGATCGCCCGCCTGCCCGCCGATCTCGACATCCGCATCCTGCCCGTCCAGGCGGTGGGTAAGTCGAACGAGCACCTGCATGCACCGGGAACCCTCACTCTGCCGGCGCCGATCTTGATCGAGGCGTGGACCGAGCTTGGCCTGTCGATCGCGCGGGCCGGGCTAAGGAAACTGATCGTCGTCAACTCGCATGGCGGCAACGAAGAGATCATGGGCATCATCACGCGCGAATTGCGCGTGCGTGCAAAGATGCTGGCGGTGAAGACGAGCTGGCAGCGCTTTGGCCGGCCGGCCGGCATGTATACCGAGCTTGAGGATCGCCACGGCATCCATGGCGGCGATGTCGAGACCTCGCTGATGCTGCATTTCCGGCCGGATCTGGTCGACATGGCAAAGGCCGACAATTTCGTGTCCAACGTCGCCCGCGCCGAAAAGGAATTTTCACTGCTGCGCCACACCGGAACGCACGCCTTCGCCTGGATCGCCACCGATCTCAACCCGAACGGCGTGGTCGGGGACGCCAGCATTGCAACGGCCGAAAAGGGCAGGCTTACCGCCAACCATCAGGCCGACGGCTTCATCAGCCTGTTGAAGGATGTGCGCAAGGCGAAGCTGGCCGACTGGCTGGCATAGTCAGGCCATGGTCCCGAACTGAAGGTCAGCGCAGCAAACAGCGGAAACCGGGTTTCGGAAAAGATCTTGGTCAAACTCTAAAGCGCGTCGCGTCTGAACGGATTTATGCGACGCGTTTTAAGCTCTTGTTTTTATACATGTCGTTACCCCAAAACCGCTGCGCACTTTTGGGCGACAGCATTAGGCGTCGATCTTCAACTCAAAAGGCGTACCTTCGAAGGCGTCCGCGCCGCGCCCGATCGCCTGGATCGCGCCGATCATGCGGCCGTTGCGATCGAGCAGCGTATCGGCGACCGCGATCAGCCGCGGGTTAGGTGTCGCCGTCGGCGACAACGCGCGCAGCGTCTCAGCCAATTCGACCTCGCAGCGCTTCGGCGCCAATGCCGCCGCGATGATGTAAGCCGAGGCGGTCGAACGGCTGATGCCGGCATAGCAATGCACGACCAGCGGCCTTGCACGATCCCATCGGCGCGCGAAATCGAGCAGATCGCGGACATGGATTTCGCCCGGCATGGTCATGCCCTCTTGCGCCACCGCAATGTCATGCATGACCAGATGCAGATGGTTTTCCCGGGCGATCGACGCCGGCCGCATCACCTCGGTACCTGCAGCCAGCAGGGAAAGCAGCCGCTCGGCGCCGGTTCTCGCGACCGTTTCCTCGACCTTCGATAGCGAACAGACATGGATCATTGCTTGACCTCCTTGGTGTTATCGTCGCGCTGTTGCGCCCAGTCGGCAAGAGCCGATTCGAGCCGCTGCCATTCCTCGTCAGGACCCGGCAGCCCGGCGCGCAGCACATGCGGCCGGCCGGAAAAATGCCGAAGCAGGATGCCGCGCTCGCCAAGCGCCGAAAACAGTCCGGCGGCGTCCGCCAGCCCGATATAGCGGAACAGCGTGGTCCCGCCGGCGACTGAGACGCCGAAGCGGCCGAACAACGCATCGAGCCGTGCTGCATCCTCTGCCAGACGGCATCGCATCTCGGCCCGCCAGCCGCTGTCGGCAAGCGCGCGGATACCGTATTCGAGCGCTGGGCCGGCGACCGCCCATGGCCCGAACTGCGCCTCGAGCTGTTCGACCGTCAGCGCGTCGGCCAGTGCAAAGCCGAGCCGCAGGCCGGCGAGGCCAAAGAATTTGCCGAAGGAACGCAGCACGACAATGCCGCCTTGCTCGACATCGCCGGCCAGGCTTTCCGCGTGCGGCCCGACATCCATGAACGCCTCATCGACGACCAGCAACCCGCCTTTGGCGCGCAATTTTCCGGCAAGATCGAGCAGCTTCTTGCGTTCGATGATGCGCCCGTCCGGATTGTTGGGGTTGACGATGATGGCGAGATCGGCTCCTGCCAGGACCTCGAAAACATCGACCTCCGTCACAGCATGGCCGGCGATTGCCGCTGCCCGGTGATGTTCAGCATAGGTCGGCCCGAGCACCAGCGCCTTGCCGGGGCTCGCCAGCGAGGCGACGCGCGGCAACAGGATCTGCGTGCCCGGCGTCGCCACCACATTCGCTGCCGATGGCGCGCCATAAACGCTTGCCGCGACTTCGGCCAACTCGCGGACCCGCGCTGCTTCCGGCAATCTGGACAGGGCGGTGGCGGGCAGATCGAAAAACGGATAGGAGTGCGGATTGATACCGGTCGAGAGGTCGACGAAGGGCTGCGGCGCATGCGGAAAAAGCGCCCTCGCCCGGCCAAGGCTTCCGCCGTGATCCACCACTGTCGCCGCTCCATCAAGAGACTTCATGTCGATCCTGACCGCTTTCCTGTCACTGGTTGTTGAATTCGCCGTGGGTTACCCGGCCTGGCTGTTCGGCGCCATCGGCCATCCCGTCACCTGGTTCGGCAGGCTGATATCCTTTCTCGACCGCAGGCTCAACCGCGATACTGATTCCGACGCCCTGCGTCGCCGGCGCGGTGTTCATGCGCTGCTGATCATCGTGCTGGTGCCGGCCGCCATCGCCTTCGCCGTGGAAGCCATGCTTTCGGGCATTCCAGCTGGACTGGTCCTCACGGCAATCCTGGCGACGTCGCTGCTGTCGCAGAAGAGCCTGGCCGAGCATGTCGAGGCGGTGGCCGACGGACTGGACAATGGTGGACTCGACATTGGCCGTGCTGCCGTCTCAAGGATCGTCGGCCGCGATCCGGAAAAGCTCGACAGAGCCGGCGTCTGCCGCGCGGCGATCGAAAGCCTGGCCGAGAATTTTTCCGACGGCGTCGTTGCGCCCGTCTTCTGGATCGGCGTCGGCGGGCTGGCCGGCGGCGTCGCCTACAAGGCCGCCAACACGGCCGATTCGATGATCGGCCACCGCACCCCGCGCCACGAGGCCTTCGGCAGGGCGGCAGCGCGCTTCGACGATCTGATCAACCTGCCGGCGTCGCGGCTGACCGCACTGCTCATCGTGGGTGCCTCTTTCTTCGTCAAAGGCGCCGATGCCGGCAACGCCTGGCGCACCGTGCAGCGCGACGCGACAAAGCACCGCTCGCCCAATGCCGGCTGGCCGGAGGCGGCGATGGCCGGCGCGCTTGGCCTGGCGCTCGCCGGCCCGCGTTCCTATGACGGCGTCATGGTCGACGATACGTTCATGGGCGAAGGCGGCCACCGCGATGCCGAGAGCGCCGACATCAGGCGGGCGCTGAAACTCTATCGGGTCGCCGACTTTTTGCTGATCGCGCTGTTCGGCGTGCTGTCGGTGATCGTCATCGCTGCGTGACCCATCGGACGGGTCGGGAACTCAAGTCACCAAGTAACGCGGACTTCCCTTGCTCTTGAATCAGCGGCCTTGCCAAACCTTTTGATCGCATAGCCACCGACAGCTGCAGGAGAAGATTTCAATACTGGTTCAATCACAACAAAGAGTCGCTCAGCATCTGGCCCGTACATATAGAGGATGCACTTGCCGTCGCCAAACTCATCGCCATCAAACTCACCGACCGAAGCATTGCCGAGGACTTGCTCTAGCCGATCTTCCAGCGCGAGAATGGAAGCGCGTTCTTTCGACGTTCCAAACTGCCCGTCATTCAGAAGAAGATAGACGATTACCGCTTGTTCCAACAGACAGTTCTCCTGCTGCGAAGTGATCAGAACTCGATTCCTTGCTGTGCCTTCACGCCAGCGGAAAAGTGATGCTTGGTCACGCCCATCTCGGTGACAAGATCGGCGGCATCGACCAGCGCCGGCTTGGCGTTGCGGCCGGTGACGACGACATGCAGGTTTTCGCGGCGGCCTTTCAGCGCCGCCACCACTTTGTCGAGATCAAGATAATCGTAGCGCAGCGCGATGTTCAGTTCGTCGAGCACCAGAAGGCTGATCGACGGATCGGCCATCAGCTCGAGCGCCTTGGCCCAGGCCGCTTCGGCGGCGGCGATGTCGCGCTTCAGATCCTGCGTTTCCCAGGTGAAGCCCTCGCCCATTGTATGCCAGACGACCCGGTCGCCGAAGGCGGCAAAGGCGTCCTTCTCGCCGGTGTGCCATTTGCCCTTGATGAACTGGACGACGCCGACGCGCCTGCCGTAGCCGACCATCCTCAGCGCCAGCCCGAAGGCGGCAGTGGTCTTGCCCTTGCCTGGCCCGGTGTTGACGATCAGCAGCCCCTTCTCGACCGTTTTTGCCGCGACCTCGGCGTCCTGCACCGCTTTGCGCTTGGTCATCTTGTCGCGATGGCGCTCCTCGTCCTTGGGATCGATAGTATCAGCCATGTCACTTCACCTTGAGCGGCAGCCCCACCACCATCAGCAGCACCGTATCGGACACTGCCGCGACTTGCTGGTTGAGCCGGCCGGCGGCATCGCGAAACCGGCGAGCCAACGCATTGTCCGGCACGATGCCCTGGCCGACCTCGTTCGAAACCACGAACCACGGCCCGCGCGGTCGTGACAGCACATCCGCCAGCCCTCGGCATTCGGCCTCAACGTCATGTTCGGCCAGCATATGATTGGTCAGCCACAAAGTCAGGCAGTCGATCAGGACGGGCCGGCCGTCAGGCAGCGCCTCGATCGCGCCGACGAGATCGAGCGGCGCGTCGATGGTCGTCCAGCCCTCGCCGCGCCGCGACCGATGCAGCGCAATACGTTCGCGCATCTCGTCGTCATAGGTTTGCGCCGTGGCGATATAGGCCCACGGCGCCGGGCAGGCCGTCGCCAATTTTTCGGCATGCGCGCTCTTGCCGGAGCGTGCACCGCCGATGACCAGGGTCAGCGTCCCGGCAACGCGATCAGGCAAAGCTGTCGCGCAGGCCGGTCGCGGTGCCGGTCAAGCGGCCACGCACCACGCCGACGATGCCGCCGAGCACCAGCCAGAACACCAAATTGGTCAGCGTCACCGCCACCACGAACTGGTGATGCAGGCCTTCTGGGATGGGCGATTCGAAACTGTCGGGCTGCGGCGCGCCGACGATATGCGGCGCCACGATCAACGCTACGGCAATCAGCGCCAGTGGCAAGGACTTGCGGAAGGCAAGCAGGCCGAGACCCGCCGCGGTCGCCATCACGGTCGCCGTCCACCAGATCTGGCGCTGGGTGAGATCGGCCGCCGGCATCGCCGGCAATTCGGGCGGCAGGCCAAGGTTCGGAGCCAGCGTGAATACGGCAAAGCCGGCAAAGCCCCAGAACAGGCCCTGACGCCAATTGCCGATGCCGCCGGCGAACTCCGAAGCGGCGACCAAGATCAGCGCAAAGCCGATGCCGGTGACCACATTGGCAACGATATTGAAGGCGAAGCGCTCGAAGCCGTCGGCCGGCGTCCAGCCCTCCTCTTCCGGGGCGGCAGCTTCGGCCGGCGCTGGCGCCGCGCTGGTCATAGCATTCGTATCCCCGGCGTTCGCAGCCGGCGCCGCGGCATGGTCATGCGTGTGACCACCGCCGGCCTGTTCGTAGACTTCCGCTTTCAGAATGAGCGGCACCGTGGCATAGGCCTGCATGCAGGCGAGAACGACGCCTGCCACAAGCCCTGCGATCGCCGCGATGAACACGACGTTGCGAAACAGTGTCATGATGTCAGCCCCTCGTCAGTGGCAGGGGAACGCCATCGAATGGCGATAGTCGTGAGCGGCATTGTGGACCGCATCGATATGCGAGAAGCCGACAAAGCCCATCACGAAAATGCCGAGAAATGCAGCAAGCGCCAGCTGCACGAAGCGCGACTGCGAGGAGACGGAAGTGCCGAGCGAGACGGAAGCGGTATTCATGTCTTGTCCTTTCGCCCTCCACCCGAGGGCATAGAAGTCAGTTTTCCTGTCGCCGGCAGGTCTCCTGGCTCGCGGATCAACGCCCTTCCCCACCTTCCCGAAGAAACTCTTCAGTGGCATATGGAGAGGACTAACCGCACACAGTTGCGGGGGCAGCCACGGCATTGGGCCAACAATTCGCCCTCACCGCATTCCCTTTAGGGCGCCGTGCGTCCGAATGGACGCACAAGGACGCTCTAACACTTAGACTCTGCGCATGACCTTTCCGGAACCGATTCCGGTTTCGGGATCATCCGCGGCTCCAAACGGAACCGACGACAGCTGCGACTATAGGCAGAATCGTCGCGTCCGGCAAACCAAATTCCGCCAGCCACCAGCGCGAATGCGCCTCTCGGCAGGCCAGCCAGCCCGGCGCTGCGATTGACAGTGTTCGCGACCGGGTGTCGGCTGGCGTATCACAGGAGCCGGTCATGCAGCCCAGCCCGAGCGAGCACGATCCCTTTAACGGTTTGACGCGACTTGAACCGTCGCTGCCGTCCTCGGCCTACTGGGACATCGAGGCCTATCAGCGCGATCTCGACGCCATCTGGTATCGTAGCTAGCTGCTCGTCTGCCGAGAGGCCGACCTTGCCCAGCCGCTGGCGTTCAGGACGTTCTGTGTCGGCACTGAGGAGATCGTCGCGGCTGGTGTCGATCTATGGCCGCGGCCTGATGGGTCGGGACGACGACCCCGAACGGACCCGTCACGCCGACAATGATGCGCCGGAGTTTCCGGTGGCCTGCGGGCCGGAGCCGTGACATGGTCGCGAGACGGGCGCGTCCACGGCCGGTCTTTCCCGACCTGACTTCAGCCGAGCGTTCCGCCGGGCAGACCTACGCCACCAGCCTGCCGTCGATGTTCATCGTCGGCCATGTCGACTATGTCAGGACCGTGCGGCTGGTGCCGCTCGGCTCGGAGCAGACCGAACTGACCGCCGAATGGCTTTTTTCGTCCGAAGCGCTCGCCGATCCAACGGCTAATATCGACAAGATCGTCGCTTTCGGCAGGCAGGTGCTGGAGGAGGACGCTGATATCTGCGAGATCAACCAGAAAGGCCTGCGCTCGATGCGCCACAAGGCCGCATGCTGATGCCCGAGGAATATGAATTGCATCGCTTCCACAACTGGGTGCGCGAGCGGCATACAACGCTTTCACCAAGATTCTGACGATCAAAGCGACTTCGGCAGATACCGCCAGGTGACAAAACCGCAGCCCGCCGCCAGCAGGCCGAGCGTGGCGAACACCGAGCCCAGCCCGAAAAACGCCAGCACCACCGAATAGACCAACGGCGGTGTCAGCTCGGAAAAGTCGAGATAGGTGCGATAGACCGCCGCCATCTCAGCCCTTTCATAGAACCGCACCGAGCGCATGAAGGCGGTCGAGCCCAACGCGTCGAGAGCGATGGCGAAGAGCGCGCCGCACAGCAGCAAGGCGCCGGTAAGAAACGGCACGGATTCGCCGACGGCGCCTGCCGCCAGCAGCATGGCCGACAGGGCGAAATAGGCTGACGTCATGGTTCGCCGGCCGCCGAAACGCTGTCCCACTCTGCCCCAGAAGATGGCCGTGAACAACAGCGCATTGCCCGCTGAGACCAGCAGGCCGCCAGCGAGCTCGCCCTCGCCTGTGATCACCATGAACAAAGGCCCGTAGACGAAAAATGTCGTCCAGAAGCAGGAGCGGCCGAAGGCGATCAGCCAGGCCAGCCTGAGACGCGGCTGCGCGACGAAGCGGCCGATATTGGCGAGCGGATTGGCCGGCCGCGTCTTGCCAGGGCGGATCGACTGATCGTCGCCGAGCCGGTTGGTCCAGAACAGCGCCAGCAGGGCCATGGCGAAGATGGCGACCGCGCCATGCGCGGCATAGATGCCAAAACGCGTGTAGAGGAAGATGCCGAGTGTCGGCCCGCTTGTCCAGGCGAGCATCGACCACGCCATGCGCAGCGATTCGGCCTGCATGAAATCGGTCTTGCGGATGTGGTCCATAATGTAGAGGCTGAGCGTGATGGACAACGCGCTGGCGCCCATCACGCGGCAAAGCATGCCCACCAACTGCCCAGCGAGCGTGTGCGTGACGAAGAACAGCGAGCCGACGGCAAGCAGGCAGGCACCTGATGTGTAGACCCAGCGTCGGGCAAAGCGCCGGATGAGCATCGGCATGAACAGCGTCACCGACAGGCCGAGCAGCGCCGCGACGGTGTAGAGGATCGAGACGATCTGCTCGTTGCGGAGGATTTCGTAGGCCTGGATCGGGATGACGCTCGACACGGTGGCGCGCGCGAAGGATTCGACCGCATAGAGCGAGGCGAAGGTGCGCGCATCCGCTGGTCGCAAGGCCGGAAGCCCGAGTGGATGGCGCACATGGGTAGCCATTGCTGTCCCCGAAGCAGAATCGCCCAAAGCAGGACGTGAGCGCCAAATCTGCCGTGGCCATCCCTGGGTCGGTAACAGGAAACCGACCCGTTCACGGCAAAAAGCGAACCGGCCAAAGGCTTTCCGGCGCTGGCCTACCGCATCGGCCCGAAATCGGAATCGATTCTCGGAAAGCACGATGCGTAGATTCAAAAGCGTTAGAGCGAACTTTGTGCGTCCAAGTGGACGCACGTCGCTCTAATGCCGGCCTTGATGCGACGCCGGCGCGAACCGGAGCCGAGGCCGTGTGTGGCCGCCTTCTTTTGTCCGGGGCAATCGTGATAGTCGTCTTGCTCTGCTGAATCAGAATTGCGAGACCATGAGCATCGACACGCTGACCGTATCCGTTCAGGATCAACCGAAGCCGAAGCGCATCATCGCCATCGACGTCGCCCGCGGCGTCGCTTTGCTTGCCATGGCGAGTTACCATTTCACCTGGGATCTCGAATTCTTCGGCTACACCGATCCCGGTCTGACCGCCTTCGGCTGGTGGAAATTCTACGCGCGCTGCATCGCTTCGACCTTCCTGTTCCTGGTCGGCGTCAGTCTGTTCCTCGCCCATGGCAAACAGATCCGCTGGAACGGTTTCTGGAAACGCTTCGCCATGGTCGCTGGTGCGGCGCTCGCCATATCCGCTGCCACGAGGCTTGCCACGCCGGACAGTTTCATCTTCTTCGGTATCCTGCACGAGATCGCGCTCGCCAGCCTGCTCGGCCTGGCGTTTCTGCGGCTGCCGGCGCTGCTGACGCTTGTTGTCGCGGCTTTCGTCATCACCGCGCCGCTCTACCTCAGGTCCGAGATCTTCGACCATCCGGCCCTGTGGTGGGTCGGCCTGTCGGCAACCAATCCTCGCTCCAACGATTATGTGCCGCTGTTTCCATGGTTCGGCGCCGTGCTTGTGGGCATCGCGGCGGCAAAACTCGCCTTCACTTCCGGCTTGCTGACGCGGCTGGCGGGCCTGACGCCCGGCCGCTGGACAAATCCGCTGGTCTTTATCGGCCGGCACAGCCTCGCCTTCTATCTGATCCACCAGCCGGTGCTGATCGGCTCGGTCTGGCTGCTTTCGCAAGTGGTGCCGGCACCGGTCGAGACCAGGCAGGTCACCTTCCTGAAAGAATGCCAGACATCGTGCGAGCAATCGCGCGACACGGAGTTCTGCTCCAGCTATTGTGTGTGCATGCTCGATACACTCGAGGGCGAGGCCACGCTTGATCGGCTCTACCGCACCGACCAGGCTGCGGAATGGAAGGCACATCTCAACGAGCTCGCCGGCGCCTGCACTGCCAAAGCCGACAGCACTTTGATGGAGGGAGGAGCACAATGACCGACCATCAACAGAAACCGGGGCAACCTAAACCGGGGTTTATACCTTGGCCGCCGCTGATCTATGTCGCGGCCATCGCCGTCAGCATCGGGCTTGGCTTGCTCTACCCGCTGCCATGGATCGGCGGCCTGCTCGGCGACATCCTGTTCGCGGCCGGCTGGGTGGCATTGTTCGGCGTCGTCGCACTCTGGTTCACGGCGATCCGCACCATGATCCGGGCAAAGACGACGCTCCACCCAAACGCCGTGCCGGACCATCTGGTGACATCAGGCCCCTTTGCTGTCAGCCGCAACCCAATATATCTGGCCAACACACTGCTGCTGATCGGCGTGGCCCTTGTCTCCGGGATCGTATGGTTCCTGCCGCTGGCGATCATCGCCGCCTTCGCAACGCAGAAAATGGCGATTGAGGGCGAGGAAAAAGTGCTGACGACGAAATTCGGCAAGAAATACCGGGACTACGCGAAAAAGGTGCGACGCTGGATTTGAGGCGTGCAGCAAGGTCTTTTCAGAGTAGAATTATCGAAAGGGCCGGTCAGGTGTTGACGCCGAGCTCCACCAATCGCTCGACGCAGGATTCCTCGGCCTGGTCGAGTTCGGCCAAGGTCTCTTCGAGGTCCCGGCGCTTCTGGCGCAGATCCTCGCGCTTTTCCTCAATGCGTTTGATCATCAGGTTGAGCTGACCGACCTCCCCGGGCGGCTCCTTATACATCTGGATGATTTCGCGGATTTCATTGATCGAAAAGCCGAGTCTCTTGCCGCGCATGATCTGGCGGATGAGGTGCCGGTCCGACGGGCGAAACAACCGCGTACGGCCGCGACGTACCGGCTGCACCAGCCCCTCGTCCTCGTAGAAGCGCAGCGTCCGCGTCGAAATATCGAATTCGCGGGTCAGTTCGGTGATCGAATAATATTCCCGCATCGTCACTCCAAATGCCCAGCCGCGCTGCGAGTTCCAACCATGCGGCCTCGCTATCGTCCAGACGCGCGTCAGAATCGGCCGACAGGCACTTCCAAAATCTCGCATGGCATTTACGTAAAAGTCAATTGAAGGCATAACCGCACGTTCGCTCAGCGCACGCCGAACCACCATGTGGCGAGGCCGAGGAAGGCAAAGAAGCCGACGACGTCGGTGACCGTCGTGACGAAAACCGCCGAGGCCACGGCCGGGTCGATCTTGAACCGGTCGAGCAGCAGCGGGATCAGGATGCCGGCAAGTGCGGCGACGAACATGTTGATGATCATCGCCGCTGCGATGATGCCGCCCAAATTGGGATCGCGGAACCAGGCGGCCGCGACGATGCCGATCAGGATGGCGAAGATGATGCCGTTGATGAAGCCCACCCCCATCTCGCGGCGGATGATGCGGCCGGCATTGTAGATGTCGAGGTCCCTGGTTGCCAGCGCCCGCACCGTGACCGTCATGGTCTGCGAGCCGGCATTGCCGCCCATGCCCGCGACGATCGGCATCAGCACGGCCAGCGCCACGATGTGCTCGATCGTGCGGTCGAACAGGCCGATCACCGAGGCCGCCAGGAACGCCGTCAGCAGGTTGACGAGCAGCCACGGAACCCGCGAGCGCGAGGTCGAAAGAATGCTATCCGACAGCTCTTCGTCGCCGACACCGCCCATGCGCAGCAGATCCTCCTCGGCTTCCTGCTGGATGACGTCGACCACGTCGTCAATGGTCAGCACGCCGACCAGCCGCTCGTTCTCGTCGACGACGGCGGCGGAGAGAAGGTCGTATTGTTCGAATTCGCGCGCCGCCTCTTCCTGGTCCATCGTGGCCGGAATGGCGTGCCTGGTCTCATGCATGACCTCTTCGACCTTGATCGAGCGCTTGGTGCGCAGAATCTGGTCGAGATCGATGGCGCCGAGCAGCTTGAAGCTCGGATCAATGACGAAGATCTGGCTGAAGCGGTCGGGAAGGTTGTTGTCCTCGCGCATGTAGTCGATGGTCTGGCCGATCGTCCAGAACGGCGGCACCGCGACGAACTCCGTCTGCATGCGGCGGCCGGCGGTCTCTTCGGGATAGTCGAGCGAGCGGCGCAGCCTGATCCGCTCGGTGAACGGCAGTTGCGACAGGATCTCGTCCTGGTCTTCCTTTTCGAGATCCTCGAGAATGTAGACCGCGTCGTCGGAATCGAGATCCTGCACCCCCTGGGCAATCTGCGCGTTGGGCAGGCTGTCGACGATGTCGCGGCGGATCGCCTCGTCGACCTCAGTCAGCGCGGAAAAGTCGAAATCGGCGCCCAACAAGTCGACCAGCGCGCGGCGCTGTTCGGGATGAAGCGCCTCGAGCAGATCGCCAAGTTCCGATTGGTGCAGGTCGTCGACTTCACGCTTCAGCGTCAGCGTGTCGCGATCGGCAATCGCTGCACCGATCGCGGCAAGGAAGGAAGACAGAATGGCGCCGTCCTCGCCATAAATGTCGGCGTGGCTGTCCTCAGCGGCCCTGGCGCCGGTCGTCTGTTCGTCCTGGCCTTTCACCAGCGCCTCCCGCCATCAGAATTCCGGAAAAGGTGCCTGTCAGGTCTAGAGCATTGGACCCAGAAGTGGAAACCGGTTTTGGGAAAATCCGATGCTCAAACACAAAGATAGAGCGGCGGCACGATTCGACCTGAGGCTCCGCAGCTCTATTGCGCAATGCGCGGGAATATCAAACGAAATCCACCCTTCCTCACCGGGGAGCGAAGCCAGGCGCAACCGGATTGAGGGACGGACGTTGATGCCGCACTCGGCCATCTCCTCAAGGAGGCGTAGGCTCAGCTCCTGAGCCAGAGACCAACGGGCGCAAAGGATGACAGACCGATCGAAATGGCGGCCTTTGGACACCATAAATCCTCGAACAACCGTCCAACGCTGTTTGAGGCCACTCGGTGACCGAAACATGCAACAGAGCCGGTTTGCCTTACCATCACGTCAATTGCGTTGACCTGAGCGCGTGCCTGGAATTTGCGGATGGGTGGTGGAATCCTTATAGTTGTGAATTGGCGCACGCTTTCGACTGCGGGCGTGCAGAATCGTAGAGAAGGATACAGATGCCGGACGTCAACTCGGATGCGGCGACACCTCGAATTGCACTCATTTCAACCCACGGCTACGTAGCTGCCAACCCACCACTCGGCGCGGCCGATACCGGCGGACAGGTGGTCTACGTCCTGGAACTTGCTAAAAAGCTGGCCCAATTGGGCTATGCCGTCGATATCTGGACGCGGCGATTTGAAGACCAGCCTCCTATCGATGAAGTGGCAGACGGGGTTCGTGTCCTGCGTGTCGCCTGCGGCGGACCCGATTTTATTCCGAAGGAATACCTCCACCGCCATCTTCTCGAGTGGTGTGAAAACGCGTTGCGCCTGATTCGCAGGGAAAACCTCTCCTACGACTTCATCAACAGTCACTACTGGGATGCGGGCCTGGCGGGGCAGCGACTGTCGGAAGCTCTTAATATCCCGCACATCCATACGCCGCATTCGCTCGGCATATGGAAGAAGCGCCAGATGAAGACGGACTACCCGGACAAGGCCGATACATTCGAGGCCGAGTTCAATTTCACCGAGCGCATAAAGCACGAGACCATCATCTATCGAAGCTGTGCCATGGTGATTGCAACAACGCCGCCGCAGTTGGATATGCTGGTCGAGGACTACAGTCTCGAGCGCGACCGCGTGCACATGATCCCGCCCGGTTACGACGACAACCGGTTCTTCCCCGTCAGCGAGGCGTCTCGCCGGCTGATCCGCCATCGGCTCGGCTTCGAAGGGCGAACGATCCTGGCGCTCGGCCGGCTCGCCACCAACAAGGGGTACGACCTGCTGATCGATGCGTTTTCCGTGGTGGCGCCGCGTGTGCCGGATGCGGTCCTGAGACTTGCAGTCGGCGGCGAGAACATGGACGAGCAGGAACAGAAGATCCTGAACCAGCTCAAGGAACAGGTTGAACAGCTAGGCTTGCAGGATCGTGTCGTCTTCTCCGGATATGTTGCCGACGAGGATCTGGCCGACACGTATCGGGCGGCGGACATGTTCGTCCTGTCGAGCCGCTACGAGCCGTTCGGCATGACCGGGATCGAGGCAATGGCCTGCGGAACGCCCACCGTGGTTACGATCCATGGCGGCCTCTATCGCGGGATCAGCTATGGCCGGCACGCGCTGTTCGGTGATCCGTTCGACAAGGAAGATCTCGGCATCACGATCGTCAAGCCTATGAAGCACCAGCGCCTCTACGGCCGACTGGGTCGCATGGGTGCGCACAAGGCGCGCAGCCTGTTCACCTGGACAGGTATCGCGCAGCAGCTTGTCAGCCTTGTCGAAGGACGTCCGGTGCTGAAGGCGGTCGACGACCATGATTGGGATGAGCCGTGGAACGACGGCGATTGAAACCGATCGCGCTTCTATCGAGTGACCTCGACGGGACTCTGGCAGGCGATGCGCCGGCGACATCACGCTTCCGTTCCAAATGGGAAGCGCTCGACCCCGAGCACCGGCCGGTTCTCGTCTACAACAGCGGTCGTCTGGCCGACGATATTTTAAACTTCGTCGACGAAGTCGGCCTGCCAGCGCCGGACTACGTGATCGGCGGTGTCGGCACAATGCTCGCCGGTCCGCGGCACACCTCGCGTCTCGCACACTTTACTGATCTGGGGCACTTTACCCAGAGGTTTTCGGAAGGCTGGTCTCTTGAGAAAGTCGATGCGGTGCTCGGATCGCTCGAAGACACCGTTCGCCAACCCGATGGCTATCAACACGCCTTCAAATCGAGTTGGTACCTGCACGAAGCAAGTCCGGAAGCCCTTGCCAGCATCGAGCGCGCTCTGGCCGAGGCCGGCCTGTCGGTGACGATGATCTATTCCAGCGGACGCGATCTCGATATCCTGCCGCGTTCGGCAGACAAGGGCCAGGCGCTGGCCTGGCTCTGCAATGAACTCAGCATCGGCCTGGATGAGGTGGTGGTCGCCGGCGATACCAACAACGATCGCAGTATGTTCGACCTGCCGGGTGCGCGCGGGATTGTCGTCGCCAATGCCCTACCCGAACTGCTTGACATGGCTCGGGACAACCCGCTGATTTACAGCGCGAAGGAACAGTTTGCCTTTGGCGTCGTCGAAGGCCTCGTTCATTGGTCGGTGTTTGACGACGCCCGATCCTAAACTGGAAAGATTGATCTCCTTGTCACGGTTTGAGCGCCCATACCGTCGCGTGTAGAACGGCGCCCGTTTCGGCGATGAGACGCGCCGATTGTACTGGCTCAAAACCGCTGATCCGCTTCGTGCCAGCCCATCGACCGCGATCCGCGAAGACCTCGATCGATCCGTAGTCGAGGAATATCCGCAGCCGTCTTGGACGGGCTCCCTTGGCGATATAGTGAGGAGACTGAGCTGCGCCCCCGTCTTCATGACAAATGGCAAGTCCCTCGTCGTCGACGACAACCTCGAGGCGAACAGTTGGATGATGGAGCTTCAGGCGGAAATGGGCACCCGGCTTTTCCAACTCGAACAGGATTTCGACGGAGCCGTTGATAAAGCTTACCTGCTCTCCGGCTGCAAGGCGCGTTCGGTCCAGAATATGGCTCCGCAGGCTCTCGGCTGCTCCGATGGGCGGGGTATGCAACTCGCCTGCAGACAAATGGATGTTGCGAGGCAACGTCATGGCTGTGGGGAAATCGATCGCCGGTCCGGTATCGGCCCAGTTGGCAAGCCATCCAATACCGACAATGGCATCACCGTCGACGAAGGCCTGGAAGGCGTAGTTATCCGTCCCGAAGTCCAGTTCCTGTTCGAATTCCTTGGAAAAGGTCTGACCATCGAACCAGCCGACAATGGCCATTGTCAGATTCTTGCGCCGGGTGGACTGGTCCTCACTATTCATCAGGCCGAGAATTAGAACCCAGCGCGTCGCGGGATCGGTCGCAGGCCCGTCGAGCGGCAGCAGACAGGGACATTCGATCGCCGTCGTCCGATAGTGTTTCTCGACCAGAAGCTTGCCGATGTATGTCCAGCCGGTGGCGGCCGTATGGTCCTGGGTTTCGTAGAGCAGGACAACGCCGCCCTCATCGCTCTGGCTGCCCAGCAGCATTTTCCAACGGCCATCCGGTCCCTTGAAGACGTATGGGTCACGAAAATCGGTGGTCAATCCCTCGTCAAGGGGGCGGTAGGGCAGGATGACGTCGGCATTTCCCGCCGTAATGAGGTCGCTGGAAGTGGCAGTGAGCTGGATCTGCTGTTCCGGGATACGGTCCTGTACCTGCTCGGTGAAAAAGACGCGAATACCAGGGCCATCGGCAAGCGGGATGGCTGAGCCGGAATACGCACCGCCCCGTTTGTCGGGCCTTGCGGTAAGATCTTCCGACGGGAACAGGAAGATGGGCATGTGACGCCATCGCAAATAGTCGGAAGATACGGCGTGCCCCCAGTGCATCGTGTTCCACCGAAGCCCATGGGAATAATGCTGGTAGAAGAGATGTGGGCGACCTCCAAACCGGCCGAATCCGTTTGGATCGTTCATCCAGCCGAACGGCGGGCGAAAATGATAGCTGTCAGGAATGTTCGGCGGGGCATTTCCCGGATTGGTGTGGATAACTGTAATGCCTGTCTCCAGCACGTCGGCCAATGCGAACCAGTAGGCGACCGATACCGAGGTCTGATCCGTGTCGTAGTCGAGTTCGACACTGCCACCGCCGAAGACGTGAAAAATTCTGAATTCATACTCTTCGGCGTTCGTAACGCTCACCTCGCCGAACTTGCCACGGACATTGGAAAAAGACAGCGAGCCCGGAACGTCCGGCTTGGCCGCCTTAAGCCAGATATGGAACGTGGCGTTGACTGGCAGGTCGGCATGCAGGCTTCGAATGGCGTTCCCACCCGCAATCCTTACCTTGACCTGGCTGTCACTCATGAAGCTGGCTCCGTTCCGTGCGGCGTTCCCGGACAGATAGAGGATCAAACCCGGTTTTCGACCTGGAAATGCGCTGCAGAAGGTTAAAGCTGGATCTTCATTTTAGCAAAGCCATTCCCGGAATCGGCCAAGACCTTCTCTTTTCCAAGGTTTGACCTCGCCGTCGCTGTGGGGCGTCTGCAATTGCTGGCGCGGCCAATAAATTAACCAGCGCTGTTGCCCCTGGCTGACATTGTCAGGCGTCGCACATCTAACCTTCTATGGGTTGGCGTATCGCAAACTGTGTCTCAATTTGCGCTGGCTGGCGTCCGGTTACCCACCAGATCACCGACACCACAATAATGGAGACGTAGCCGTCAACAGCATAGTGCCATCCGGTATATACCGAACCGTACATTATCAGGGCTGCGAATATCCAACCGAGAATACCGAGCCAGATATTGAGGGAAGAAAGCAGATAGGCATTCAGTGTGGCAAAGGCGACGTGCATGCTTGGCATGGCCGAGATGCCGCCGCCAAGGTCTGGCCGGCCGCTCTGGTAAGCCGTGAGAAGATATGCGGCGGGCTCCCGCACCATGTGGCTATAGTCGAGACCGTCCATGGCGACCTTGAGTCCGCTGAAGCGGTCCTCGCCAACAAACTGGTGGTAGTAGATCGGCCCGACCGACGCCAGCGCCGAGGCCAAGATGGTGCCGAGGATGCATAACGTCAGCGCTGCTGCCCAGAGGTAGCGGATGCGGCCAATCTTGTCCGACCAGAGAGACACGAAAAGCATGGTGCCGAACCATTGGAAAAACCAAATCACCTCATAGCTGTTGAAGACGACGATCGACCACGTATTGCTGTCGAGCCTGTGCGTGAGTTCCCACGGCGCAGTCCCGTGCAGCCATTCATCCAGATCGGCTAACCAGTTGTCCGCATAGAATGGAACGACGGACGGGATGGCCATCTTGTAGGTAGAGTACGCGGTCAAGCTCGCGAAGAAGAACAGCAGAACCAGTAAACAGGCACGCCAGCGCCCTCGAACCAAATCTACGACGTAGCGAGTTGGCTCTGCTCGGCCGTAAATAAGCGCAGCAGAACAGACCCCACTGATAAACAAGATCGGAATACCGACGGTGAATTTCTGAGCATAAACCAGCATTAGGTGGAAGAAAGACTGCGGACTTAGTGCAGACGCGCCTGCCACGTAAGTTGCCATAAACAAGGCAAGGCGCAACGACCATCTTGTCGATGGACTGTAGTCCCTTACCCCTATAGTTAATGACATACTAATTTACCGAGATGCAGAATATGCCATCGATGGCATTATCAATGTGATAGCGAAGCAAGCTTACCATGCGGTTACTTCGCGCCCCGCCCGTCCGGACCAACTGCCGGGTTGGATCGGACCGTCGGTCCTGCGCTATGACTGAAAGCTGAATTTAGGAGGATCTCATGGCCATCGGTCCTGACACCAAAGGTGTCTACACCATTGCCCCGACGCCGTTCGAGGCGGATGGCAAGATCGACTGGGAATCACTTGATTCGATGGTCGATTTCTACGAGCGCTGCGGCGTCGATGGGATGACAATCCTCGGCATCATGGGCGAGGCCCCAAAGCTCGACGCTGGCGAATCGCTCGAGATCGTGAAGCGCATCGTGGCGCGCACCAGGCTGCCGGTCATCGTCGGCGTCTCCGCCCCTGGCTTCGCCGCCATGCGCAGCCTTGCGCGCGCCTCGATCGAGGTTGGCGCGCAAGGCGTGATGATTGCGCCGCCGCCGGCGCTGCGCACCGATGACCAGATCGTCACCTATTTCCGCAACGCATCCGAAGCGGTCGGCGAGGATGTTCCTTTCGTCCTGCAGGACTATCCGCTGACCCTCTCGGTCGTCATGACCCCGGTCGTCATCCGCCGCATCGTCACCGACAATCCGGCCTGCTTCATGCTCAAGCACGAGGACTGGCCGGGCCTGGAGAAGATCAGCGCGCTGCGCGGCTTTCAGAAGGACGGCTCACTGCGGCCGCTGTCTATCCTCACCGGCAATGGCGGCCTCTTCCTCGACTTCGAGATGGAGCGCGGCGCCGACGGCGCGATGACCGGCTATTCCTTCCCCGATATGCTCGTCGACGTGGTGAAATTGTCGGTCGCCGGCGAGCGCGACAAGGCGCACGATCTTTTCGACGCCCACCTGCCCTACCTGCGCTATGAGCAGCAACCCGGTGTGGGACTTGCGGTACGCAAATATGTGATGATGAAGCGCGGTGCCATCGCGTCCGACGCCCAGCGCAAGCCGGGCAGTGCGTTGTCGGCGGCGGCCAGACAAGAAGTCGACTATTTGCTTATGCGGCTGGAAAGTCGCGTCCGCAAACAAGCCCCGAGATAATGCAACCAGCGGACTATTTGCCGCGCATCACATCAATAGATAGCCGCGTGAGCTTGCGTGAAAAGCGCATTTTTTGCCGAGAATTCCCAAGGGCCCGCTTCGCGACACGGTTCGGGTCTTTGAAGCAGCTGGCATTTGATGACGGCTCAACCATGCGCTTAGCGCGCGGCATTCCGCGCCCAACCAGCCGCAGGTTCGCACAGCGTTTCAGCTTGCACAAACAGACTTGGGAAGAGCTGTAGTGAAAAAGAAAATTGCGTAATAAAATAAGAGATTATTGGATAAAGCTGGTGCGGTCGAGAAGACTCGAACTTCCACGGGTTGCCCCACAGCGACCTCAACGCTGCGCGTCTACCAATTCCGCCACGACCGCACGTGGTAGGAGCCGAAACGAACCGGCTCGCGGCGTGTAGCAAATCGTTTCCGGCGAAACAAGGGCGCGTCGCGCAATAATTGCCCGGGATTCGGCATAACGCTCCAAAGGGGTGGAACGCGCTCGGAACTGGACGTTTCAGCCGATTGCCGCCATATGTGAGGCGACACGAGACACGCCATGACAGAACGCAGCCAGATCGCCACGTCGTTCCTGCCCCTGCCCGGTTCGGCACCGGTCGAATGGCGGATCGAACCCGGCCTCACCGCCTATCCGGATGCGCTTGCCGTCATGGGGGCGCGTGCCGAAGCGATCCGAAGCGGCGCCGCCGGCGAGATGGTCTGGCTGGTCGAGCACCCGCCGCTCTACACCGCTGGCACCAGCGCCCGCATCGATGACCTGATCGAGCCGGACCGTTTTCCGGTATTCGCGGCCGGGCGCGGCGGCGAATACACCTATCATGGGCCAGGCCAGCGCGTCGCTTATGTGATGCTCGACCTGAAGCGGCGGCGCGAGGATGTCCGCGCCTTCGTCGCGGCGCTCGAACAATGGATCATCGGCACGCTCGCCACCTTCAACGTGCGCGGCGAACGGCGCGAGGACCGCGTCGGCGTCTGGGTGGTACGGCCGGATCGCCCGGTCCGACCCGACGGCTCGCCGGCCGAGGACAAGATCGCCGCCATCGGCATCAGGCTGAGGCGCTGGGTGAGCTTTCACGGCATCGCCATCAATGTCGAGCCGGATCTCAGCCACTTTAGCGGCATCGTGCCGTGCGGCGTGCAGGATCACGGCGTCACCAGCCTAGTCGACCTCGGCCTTCCCTTGGGGATGGCCGACCTCGATCTCGCGCTGAAATCCGCCTTCGAGGACATCTTCGGACCCGCGGCACCTTTGCTTGTCGAAGCAGCCCGCAAGGCCGGCTGACAAAGCAGCACTGAACCACCGAGCTCCGACGGCTGCCCCACCCCGTGAAGAACGTCAGCGTTTGAGCCACGTCTTCAGCGCTGCCTCACATCGCTCCGATCCAGATCGCCATGGAAATGAGAAACGTGCTCATGCACACTAGTGACACGACATCGTGAACAAGACCGGTCATAACGCTCTCCTGTTTTCAGTATGTTCGTCATTTGTTCTAATTTTGTTCAAATGTCAACGGCGTCAATCCGCGCGGCCGCCGAAATTCCGGCGCTCAGTTCGGCAAGGTTAAGGAATCGTTGAAAGCCCACCGTGACCGCCTGCCGGAAAATGCGGCTCGCGGTCGGCCCGTTGGGGAATGTGAGGTCCAGGCCTTCTAAGCATGACGCCAGGCCGGCGGCAGGCCGAAGGCCGGAAACAGTTTCGGGCCGAGCGGCGGCACATAGACCGTCAGGGCCGCGATTCCGCCGTCAGCGGGCTCGATCACATGCAGGGAATGGGCTCGCCACGCAGGGTCATTGTGGCTGCGGGAATAGACACCGACTGCCGGCTGGGCATTGGCACCGGTTGCCATGGTGCGGAAGCCCGCAAAGTTACCCCAGATGGTCTCGAGGAAACCGCGGATCGCCGCGCGTCCTTGATACCATTCCCGCCAGGGCGGCATGCGATAGGTGGCGTCCTCCCGCAGCAGCTCGATCAGGCTGTCGAGATTGGCGGCCTGCCAGGCCTGCATGTAACGTTCGAGCAGCAGGCCTTCTTCCCGGCCGGGCTTCGATCGCTGCATGGGACGTCCCTCTGGATATCGCGCCGCGAGGGTTGCGCGGGCCTGCTGCAATGCGCTGTTGATCGAAGCTGTCGATCCACCCAGCAGTCCCGCCGTCTCGACAGCCGACCATCCCAGCACGTCGGAAAGCAGTAGAGGTGGCAGGTCCTGGATCGCGGCGACGAAGGCGAGCTGGACGGCTTCGCTAGTCTCGTAGCGCGCTTCCGGACCCGGCTCACCATCAGTGAGGCCTGGCAGCTCCGCATCCGGGTAAGGCTCCAACCAGGTGACCTCGGCTGCAGGCCCGTCTGTGGCCCGTCCGTGGAAGGCCGGCCGTCCCGGCTGCTGGAGAATGCGACGCGTCCTCGATCTGGCCTTGAGGGCGTTGAGGCAAGAGTTGGTCGCGATCGTGTAGAGCCAACCGCGAATCGAACCCCGCCCGTCGAACTCCGACCTTGCACGCCAGGCGCGCAGAAACGTGTCCTGGACGAGGTCGTCCGCCTCGTGCAGCGAACCCATCATGCGATAGCAATGGAGCTTAAGTTCCCGGCGATGGGTCGCCGTGAACTGCTCGAAGGCCGTCGATCCAGGATCGGCTGGCCCGGCTGGCGTATCGGCTTGAGAGGTGCCTGGGCGTCTGTCATGCGGATCCGGCATTTTTGAGTCCGGTTTGCATTACGCGCGCCTCAGCCCGCCGGCGCAAGCCCGCTACCGCTCACTGCGAAGGAACATCCTTGCGGTTTTTGGGTGGCGAGTGCGACCACCGCACGTCCCACTTCGGCCGGCGTTTGCATGTCTAGCATGCCCGCGATGAACTCCATCGGCCGCATGCCCATATAGGCCGAAATGCTCTCGATGCCGGCGTCGCCCACGCCGGTCCCTGGCATGATGCGCATAGGCGCAAGCGCCATGAAGCGCAGGCCGAGCCGATCCGATTCCTTCTGGCTATGACCGGCCAGGAACATCTGCATGCGTTTTGCGCCGGCATAGCCGCCGGAATTCGGTGGCCCCCCGGTCAAGGCTGCGCCACTGGAGATCAGAATGATCCGGGCGCCCGGTTTGAGCGGACGTCGGAGCGCGGCCTTGCAAAACAGGAACGATATCTTGACGTCCGTCTCCCAGTTTGCGGAGAACGCCTTCCAGTTCTGTTCATGTAGGGGCGCGGAGGGGGCAAGGGCACCCGCGCAGATCACCAGGGCGTCCGGCTCCAGCGCGGCAAAGACCTCGTCAGGGGCGGACTCCACGGTTGCGTCGACCGCGAACGTCTTCACGCCCGGAGTTTCCCAGGCAAATTGCGCCAGCGCCGGCTCGCCGCGGGCGACAGCCATGACCGTCGCTCTCTCGCTGAGGGCGGCTTCTGCGATCGAGCGACCGACACCACGGCCGCCTCCAACGACGACATTCCGACCTTGTAACAATCTCATGGACCACCTTGCTATCCGGGCCGCTGGACCATCCAGGCGCGCCCATTGATAAGGACAACACAGACGGGCGGAAATCATCGGTGCGACGTCAGAAATCTTCTACGGCGATCGGCATGGCCCGCGCTAAGCCCCGGTCGGGCGCGGGCGGCGGACAGCGACGCGTCAGGCCTGCCGCCAACGCGGCGCACATTTGCGACCGCAGCGAAGCCGTCGACAAGGGGAGCGCTGTGCGAGATCCCTAAAGCGGAACAACCTTGCCGTCGGCCAGCGTGACGCGACGGTCCATGCGCGAGGCAAGCTCGTGGTTGTGGGTGGCGATCAGCGCCGCCAGGCCCGACTGCCGGACCAGCGCTCCCAGTGCCTCGAACACATAGGAGGCGGTGACCGGATCGAGGTTGCCGGTCGGCTCGTCGGCAAGCAGCACCAGCGGCGCATTGGCGACGGCGCGCGCAATGGCGACGCGCTGCTGCTCGCCGCCGGACAGTTCGGAGGGGCGGTGCTGCGCGCGCTTGCCGATCTGCATGTACTCGAGCAGTTGCGCCGACCGCTCGGCAGCCTCCTTGCGCGTCAGCCCTTTTATCAGTTGCGGCATCATGATGTTTTCCAGCGCCGTGAACTCCGGCAGCAGGTGATGGAACTGATAGACGAAGCCGACATCGTTACGGCGGATCGCCGTGCGCTCGTCGTCGGAAAGCCGCCCGCAGGCGCGGCCTGCCAGAATCACGTCGCCGGCGTCCGGCCGCTCCAGCAGTCCGGCGGTGTGCAACAGTGTCGATTTGCCGGTTCCCGACGGCGCCACCAGCGCCACGATCTCGCCGCGCTTCAGCGAAAAATCTGCGCCGTTGAGGATGGTGAGCTTGCGCGGCCCCTGGACATAGTGCCGCTCGACGCTCTTCAGCTCGATAATGGCCTCGGCCATCATTCGTACCTCAGCGCTTCGACCGGATCGAGCCTGGCCGCGCGCCATGCCGGAAACAGCGTCGCCAGGAACGACAGCACCAGCGCCATCAGGATCACCGAGATCGTCTCGCTGGCATCCATGCGGGCAGGCAGCTGGCTCAGGAAATAGAGCTCGGGATTGAACAGCCTCTCGCCGGCCAGCCAGGAGAAGAACTGGCGGATTCGCTCGACGTTCAGGCAGATTACAACGCCGAGCAGCACGCCGGCGATGGTGCCCACCACGCCGATCGCCGCGCCCGTCATCAGGAATATGCGCAGGATCGCGCCGCGGGTGGCGCCCATGGTGCGCAGGATGGCGATGTCGTGGCCCTTGTCCTTTACCAGCATGATCAGGCCCGAAATGATGTTGAGCGCTGCCACCAGCACGATCAGCGTCAAGATCATGAACATGACGTTGCGCTCCACTTGCAGCGCATCGAAGAATGTCCTGTTGCGTTCTCGCCAATCGACCATGGTGATCGGCCGCTGCGACGCCTCTTCGATCTTCGGTTTCAGCGCGTCGACATTGTCGGGATTGTCGACATAGATCTCAATCGCCTGAGCTCGGCCATCCATGTTGAAATAGAGCTGTGCTTCCGAAAACGGCATATAGACGATGGAGCTGTCATATTCCGACATGCCGACTTCGAAGATCGCCGTGATCGGGTAGCCCTTCATGCGCGGTGTCGTGCCGAGCGGCGTGACATCGCCGTCGGGCGCGATCAGCGTGATCGTGTCGCCGAGCACAAGACCGAGATTGTCGGCCATTCGGCTGCCGATGGCGACGCCCTCGCTTGTGTCGAAGCCGGCGATCGAGCCCTGCTTGATATTGTTGGCGACGATCGAAATTTTAACCAGATCCTCGCCGCGTATGCCGCGAACCAGCGCCCCTGACCCGCCGCCGATATTGCCTTGCGCCAGCACCTGCCCGTCGATCAGCGGAATGGCGTACTGGACGCCGGGCACGCCGTTGATGCGGCTGGCGACCTGCGCATAGTCCTCCAGCGGCATGTCGAGCGGCTGCACGATCAGATGGCCATTGACGCCGAGGATGCGCGTCAGGAGCTCGGCGCGAAACCCGTTCATGACAGCCATCACGACGATCAGCGTGGCGACGCCCAGCATGATGCCGAGGAACGAGATCGAGGCGATGACGGAGATCACCGTCTCCTTGCGGCGCGAGCGCAGATAGCGCCACGCGACCATGCGTTCGAAGACGGAAAAAGGTCCCGCGGCATGGGGTTTCTCTACTGCCGCTTCGCTCATGCGGCAAAACCGAAGCGCTTCTTCGCGTCCACGATCGGCAGCGTCTCGCGCTCGCCGGTCCTGCGGTTCTTGATTTCGACCTCGCCGGCCGCCACGCCGCGCGGCCCGACGATCACCTGCCACGGCAGGCCGATCAGGTCGGCGATGGCGAACTTGCCGCCTGGCCGCTGATCGGTGTCGTCGTAGAGCACGTCCTTGCCGACGGCGACAAACGCCGCATGGAGTTCGTCGCAGACGTGGTCGCACTCGGCGTCGCCGGCCTTCATGTTGATCAGGCCGATGTCGAAAGGCGCCACCGCCTCCGGCCAGATGATGCCGTTGTCGTCGTGGCTGGCCTCGATGATCGCCGCGACCAGCCGCGTCGGGCCGATGCCGTAGGAACCCCCGGACGCAAAATGATCCTTGCCGTCGGGCCCTGTCACCTTGGCGCCCATCGGCTTCGAATATTTGTCGCCGAAATGGAAGATGTGGCCGACCTCGATGCCGCGCGCCGAGACCCTGTCGCTTGTCGCAACCTTCTCCCACGCGGCCTCGTCGTGCATCTCGTCGGTCGCGGCATAGGGCGTCGTCCATGTCTTGACGATCTCGCCGATCGCGGCATCGTTGGAGAAGTCCGTGTCCGCACCCGGCACATCAAGCGCGAGATAGTTGCGATGGCAATAAACCTGGCTCTCGCCGGTGTCGGCCAGGATGATGAATTCGTGGCTGAGGTCGCCGCCGATCGGCCCGGTGTCGGCACGCATCGGGATTGCCTGCAGCCCCATGCGCGTGAACGTCCTGAGATAGGACACGAACATCCTGTTGTAGGCCGCCTTGGCGTCTTCGAAGTCGAGATCGAAGGAATAGGCGTCCTTCATCAGAAACTCGCGCGAGCGCATGACGCCGAAGCGCGGCCGCACCTCGTCGCGGAATTTCCACTGGATGTGATAGAGATTGAGCGGCAGATCCTTATAGGACTTCACGTAGGCGCGGAAAATCTCGGTGACCACCTCCTCGTTGGTCGGACCGTAGAGCATGTCCCGGTCTTGCCGGTCCTTGATGCGCAACATCTCCTTCCCATAGTCGTCATAGCGACCGCTTTCGCGCCACAGCTCGGCGAACTGGATGGTCGGCATCAGGATCTCGAGCGCGCCGGCCCGGTCCTGCTCCTCGCGAATGATCCGGCAGACCTTGTCCAGCACCCTTTTGCCGAGCGGCAGCCAGGAAAAACTGCCTTGCCCCTGCTGGCGAATCATGCCGGCGCGTAGCATCAGCCGGTGCGAAACGATTTCGGCCTCGCGCGGATTTTCTTTAAGGATAGGCAGGAAATAGCGCGACAAACGCATGGACTGGTCCGTAAGAGAGAGGATTGCCGCACCGGAATCGGCGCAGCGCAGGCTTGCCCGCCCCGGCTTCATAGCCATTTCATGACGGAATGGAAACCCGCCCATCGGGTGTCGCAAAGGGCGCCGCAGTGCCGCATCCGCCTTGCTGGTCGTTTCGCAAGCAACGACTGCCACACTATTGTGCACTGCAGCACGAGATTGCTAATTTCCAGGCAAAATTCTGCGTGACATTTTCACTCGCCTTGGTCTAATGTGCCCCGATAACCGAGAGGGCGGAAAGAAATCTGCCCTCCTACGCGGTCAAAGTCTTGGGAGGATGCGATCTAGGCGCGGTTACTCGCTGCCGCCGGACACCGGAAACAGATCGGACGCGTTTAAATTGCAAGGCCTCGTGCCTTGCATTTTTTTTGTGCAATCATCTGTTTAGCACGACAAATTGCTAGACCACTTTACCAAGCGCCAGCACAGCGGGTTCGGAACCTGCATCGGCTTCCAGCCCGGATTGGTGCTCGCATGCAAGATGTGACCAGCCGCGCCCGGCGGTCTAATTTTCGGGTCTCTGGCTAAAATCCGGCACGATGTGCGGGATGTCGTCGATGCCGAGGCCGAGCCCCCTCGTAATGCCATAGAAGATGCCAAGAAGAACCATCGTGACGATTGTCGTCCGCAGCATGGCGCGCAGCATATGCGATCCGCGCGGCGCGCTGGGTACAGTGCCCAGCGTCACGTCCTCATCCTCGTCCTGCGTCCTCAGACTGAACGGCAGGATGGCGAACAGCACTACCCACCATGTGATGAAGAACAGGGCGAGAAACGAGACCCAGCTCATGCTTGCTCCAGTTCGACCAGCGTGCCGAAGAAATCCTTGGGATGCAGGAACAGCACCGGCTTGCCATGCGCGCCGATCTTCGGGTCGGCGTCGCCAAGGACGCGGGCGCCGCTGGCCTTGAGATGATCACGCGCGGCAAGAATGTCGTCGACCTCGTAGCAGACATGATGCATGCCGCCCGAGGGGTTCTTCTCGAGGAATGCCGCGATCGGCGAATCCTCGCCGAGCGGCTCCAGCAATTCGATCTTGGTGTTGCCGACATCGACGAACACCACCGTCACGCCATGCTCCGGCAACGCCTGCGGCGGGCTCACCTGAGCGCCGAGCGTATCGCGATAGGCCGCTGTCGCCGTGGCCAGATCCGGCACAGCAAGGGCGACATGGTTCAGGCGTCCGAGCATAGCGTGCTCCGAAAGTTACCGCGTGACGAACACCGTCACCAGCGGCTTCTTGCCCCACGCTTCATTGGCGGCGCCGCGGACGGCGCGGCGCACTGCCTCCTGCACGAGGTCGAGATCTCTTCGGCGCTGACGGGGGATGGAGTCCACGGCGCCGATTGCCGCATCGATCATCAGGTCTTCCAGGCTCTCGCCGCGGGCGTCGGCCTCGGCGACGCCGATGGCGACCAGATCGGGATCGCCGGCGAGCTCATACTTGTCGTCGAGCACGACATTGACCGCGACATGGCCGGCAAAGGACAGCTTGCGCCGGTCGCGAATGCCCATCGCCTGGTCGGTGCCGATCAGCCTGCCGTCCTTGTAGATACGGCCGAACTGCACCTGGTCGATGATCGTCGCCGCACCGGGATAGAGCCGCAGCATGTCGCCGTCGCGGACCTGCGCCACCTGGCCGATGCCCGACACCGACATCAGCGACCCCTGCGCTACAAGATGCGCCGCCTCGCCATGCACCGGCACGCCGATCTGCGGGCGCACCCATTGATACATCTTGCGCAATTCGCTGCGGCGCGGATGGCCGGAGACGTGCACCAGCGCATCGCCGTCCTCGATGATCTTGATGCCGAGATCGATCAGCCGGTTCTTGATCTCGAGGATACCCTTCTCGTTGCCGGGAATAGTGCGCGAGGAAAACACCACCGTGTCGCCTGCTGTCAGCGACACCGATTTCATCTCCTCGCGCGACAGTTTTGCCAATGCCGCAAGCGGCTCGCCCTGGCTGCCGGTGCAGATGATGACGAGGTTTTCGCGCGGGATGAACCCAAAATCCTCCTCGGCGATGAATTCGGGCAGCCCGTCCATATAGCCGAGCTCGCCGGCAACATCGATGACGCGCTTCAGCGAGCGGCCGAGCACCAGGCACTGGCGGCCGGCGTCGCGTGCCGCCTTGGCAATGGAGACGATGCGCCCGACATTGGAGGAAAAAGTGGTGACCGCGACACGGCCCTTGGCGCTCTGGATGACGCCCTTGAGGCCCTCGCCCACCGCCACTTCCGACGGCGACTCCCCTTCCCGCAGCGCATTGGTGGAATCGCAGATCAGCGCCAGCACGCCGTTGTCGCCATAGGCGCGGAAGCGGGCCTCGTCGGTCATCGGCCCGATCGTCGGCGCCGGATCGATCTTCCAGTCGCCGGTGTGGATGACGGTGCCGGCCGGCGAGGTGATCGCCAGCGACATCGGTTCGGGGATCGAATGCGCGACAGGGATGGCCTCGATCTCGAACGGGCCGACACTGAATTTTTCGCCGGCGCGGTAGATCGTCACCGGGATCTTCGGTGCGCCCTGCTCGCCCTGCCGCTTGGCTTCCAGCAATCCGGCCCCGAACGGCGTCATCCAGACCGGCGCCTTGAGCTTCGGCCATGTATCGAGCAGCGCGCCGTAGTGGTCCTCATGCGCGTGCGTGATGATGATGCCGCGCAGATTGGCGACGTTCTCCTCGATGAAGCGCGTGTCGGGCAGCACCAGGTCGACGCCAGGCAGGCTGGCATCGGGAAAGGTGACCCCGACATCGACAACGATCCATTCGCGCGCATTGACCGGGCCGTAGCCATAGAGAGCGAAGTTCATGCCGATCTCGCCGACGCCGCCGAGCGGCACGAAGACGAGTTCGGCGTTTTCCGCTGTCGCCATGATCTTTCCTTTCCTGGCGGTCAAGCCAGGCCCTTCAAAACTGGGGCCCGTCAAACCTGACCCGTCAAACCTGGGCCGACGCGACCGCACCGAAATGCACGTCGCCGGCGGCGATCGTCAGAACCGAACCCTTATCGTCGCGGATCACGAAACGGCAGTCCTCGTCAATGGTCTCGAACGTGCCGCGCACCACATTACCGTCAATTCTGACAGCAACCTGCCCGCCAAGCCCTGCCGCGCGCGCCAGCCAGCGCCGCCTGACGGCGGAAAGCCCACGCCCATCATTCCACAGCCGCGCATTCTCGCTCCAGGCATCCGACAGCGCCAGAAACAACGTCTCGGCATCGCAAGCAGCGCCCAGCGCGCTAAGCGATGTCGCCGGATAAGGCAAATCTTCGGGATAAGCCACAACATTGACGCCGATGCCCACCGCCACCGCGAAGCGATCGCCTTCGAGTATGGCCGTTTCCAGCAGGATGCCGGCAAGCTTGGCGCCGGAGGCGAGCACATCGTTCGGCCATTTCAGCTCGAAACGGTTCTTCCCATCGCTGCCGCCGTCGAGGCCGATTGCGATCCTGCCCTTCGGCACGACGGCGTCGAGCGCATCGGCCAGCGCCAGGCCGGCGACGAAGCCGAGTGTCGCGGCCAAGCGAAGCTCGGCATTGGTGACCAACAGCAGCGTTGCCGCCAGATTGCCCTCGGGCGTCGCCCAGACCCGGCCGCGCCGGCCACGTCCGCTTTCCTGTTTTTTTGAAACGACCCAGAGCTTGCCCGGATCTCCCGCCCGCGCATGGTCCAGCGCCAGCGCATTAGTGGAACCGACGGTGTCATGTGCCTCGAGCCGGAACCCTTCCGAGGCCGCTGTTGGAGCCAGCCGAAATGCCATCCCGTCAGAAAAACGTCTTGGCGGCGGCTTCGGCATAGGTGCCGATCGGCCCGCCGATCAGCACATAGAACAGCACGAAGGCGCCGCAGACGCCGAGCACCACGCGAAGTTCGGTCGCCATCGGCACGAAGCCGCCGACCGGTTCGTCGAACCACATGATCTTGATGATGCGCAGATAATAATAGGCGCCCACCACCGAGGCCAGCACGCCGATGATCGCCAGCGCGTAGAGGTTGGCGTTGATGGCGGCGAGGAACACGTACCACTTCCCCCAGAAGCCGGCGAGCGGCGGGATGCCGGCCAGCGAGAACATCAGGATGGTGAGGATCGTCGCCATGATCGGATTGGTCGACGACAGGCCGGCGAGATCGCTGATCTGTTCGACATTGCCTTCCTTGCGCCGCATGGCGAGGATGAAGGCGAAGGTGCCGAGCGTCATCACCAGATAGATCAGCATGTAGATGGCGACGCCGCGCACGCCGGCTTGGCTGTTGGCGGCGAGACCGACCAGCGCGTAGCCCATATGGCCGATCGAGGAATAGGCCATCAGCCGCTTGATGTTGGTCTGGCCGATGGCCGCGAAGGCGCCGAGCGCCATCGAGGCGATCGAGATGAAGACGATGATCTGCTGCCAGTCGGCGGCGATCGGCTTGAACGCGCCCATTGTGACGCGCACGATCAGCGCCATCGCCGCCATCTTCGGCGCCGCCGCGAGGAAGGCCGTCACCGGCGTCGGCGCGCCCTCATAGACGTCGGGCGTCCACATGTGGAACGGCACCGCCGATATCTTGAAGGCGAGGCCGGCCAGCACGAAGACCAGGCCAAAGACGAGGCCAAGCTGCCGCTCGCCGCCGCCCAACGCCGTGGCGATCTCCTGGAACCCGGTGTTGCCGGTGTAGCCGTAGACGAGGCTGATGCCGTAAAGCAGCATGCCTGACGACAGCGCGCCGAGGACGAAATATTTCAACCCCGCCTCGGTCGAGCGCAGATTGTCCCGGTTGATCGCCGCCAGCACATAAATCGCCAGCGACTGCAATTCGAGGCCGAGATAAAGCCCGATCATGCCGTTAGCCGAGATCATCAGCATCATGCCGAGCGTGCACAGCAGGATCAGCACCGGATATTCGAACTTGTCGAAATGCTCCGCCTTGGCGAAGCGCATCGACATGACCAGCGTCACCGCCGACCCGATCAGCGCCAGCACCTTCATGAAGCGGGCGAAGGGATCCTGGACAAAGGCCTCGCCATAGGCATTGCCCTGCCCGGTGGAAAAGATCGTCCAGACGCCGGCAATCACCAGGACGGCGACGGCAAGGCCGCTCACCGTGGTGGTGGTGTTTGCGCGCGAATAGGCGCCGAGCATCAGGAGCGCCAGGGCGCCAATGGCGAGGATCAGCTCTGGTGTCGAGAGCGACAGGCTGGAGAGAAGGTCCGGCGTCATGGTTCGCAAACCTCCCAGTCAGTTCGCCGCCGCGGTCTGCGCGGTGTCGATGGATGCGGTGACATTGGTGACGAGCGCCTTGACCGATTCGGCCGTCGCATCGAAGACCGGCGCCGGGTAGACGCCGAAGAAGATGACCAGCACCACCAGCGGATAGATGATCACCTTCTCGCGCGTCGACAGGTCGAGCAGGCCTTTCAGGCTGTCCTTGGTCAGTGCGCCGAAGATCACCCGGCGATAGAGCCAGAGCGCATAGGCCGCCGACAGGATGACGCCGGTGGCAGCGAAGAACGCCACCCAGGTGTTGACCCGGAACACGCCGAGCATGGTCAGGAACTCGCCGACGAAGCCGCTGGTGCCTGGCAGGCCGACATTGGCCATGGTGAAGATCATGAACACGGTGGCGTATTTCGGCATGTTGTTGACCAGCCCGCCATAGGCGTCGATGTCGCGCGTGTGCATGCGGTCATAGATGACGCCGACACAGAGGAACAGCGCGCCGGAGACGAGGCCGTGCGATAGCATCTGGAAGATTGCCCCCTGGACGCCTTCCTGGTTCATCGCGAAGATGCCCATGGTGACGAAGCCCATATGGGCGACCGACGAATAGGCGATCAGCTTCTTCATGTCCTCCTGCATCAGCGCCACCAGCGAGGTGTAGATGATGGCGACGACGGACAGCGCGAAGACCAGCGGCGCGAACATCTCAGAGGCGATCGGAAACATCGGCAGCGAAAAGCGCAGGAAGCCGTATCCGCCCATCTTCAGCAGGATGGCGGCCAGGATCACCGAGCCGGCCGTCGGCGCCTCGACATGGGCGTCTGGCAGCCAGGTGTGCACCGGCCACATCGGCATCTTCACGGCGAAGGAGGCGAAGAAGGCGAGCCATAGCCAGGTCTGCATGTTGGCCGGGAAGTTGTGCGTCAGGAGCGTCGGGATGTCGGTAGTGCCGGACTGGAAGAACATCGCCATGATAGCGAGCAGCATCAGCACAGAGCCGGCCAGCGTATAGAGGAAGAACTTGAACGAGGCGTAGACGCGCCGCTTGCCGCCCCACACGCCGATGATGATGAACATCGGGATCAGGCCGGCTTCGAAGAACACATAGAACAAAACGATGTCGAGCGCGCAGAACACACCGATCATGAGCGTCTCCAGCAGCAGGAAGGCGATCATGTAGGCCTTGACGCGTTTCTCGATCGATTCCCACGAAGCCAGGATGCAAAGCGGCATCAGGAAGGTGGTCAGGATGACGAACAGCATGGAGATGCCGTCGACGCCCATATGGTAGGAGATGCCGGAATCCAGCCAGGCAAACTTCTCGACGAACTGGAAGCCAGGCTCCGAATTGTCGAACCCGGTCCAGATGAACAGCGAGACGATGAAGGTGATGCTCGTCGTCCACAACGCGATGGCGCGGATGTTGCGGCGGGCATTCTCGCTGTCGTCATTGATCAGCAGAATGAACAGCACACCAACCAGCGGCAGGAAGGTGACCAGCGAGAGGATCGGCCAGGCGGTCATCAGAGCATCATCCAGGTGACGAGTGCGGCAACGCCGATCAGCATGGCGAAGGCGTAGTGATACAGGTAGCCGGTCTGCAGCTTGACGACCCGGTTGGTGACATCGACGACGCGCGCCGAAACGCCGTCCGGACCGAGCCCGTCGATGACAGTGCCGTCACCGGTCTTCCACAGAAAGTGGCCGAGGCGTTTTGCCGGCCGCACGAACAGGAGGTCGTAAAGTTCGTCGAAATACCACTTGTTGAGCAGGAAGGCGTAGAGCCCGCGATGCTGCGCCGCCAAATTCTTCGGCATTTCCGGCGCGCGGATGTAGAATTGCCAGGCAATCGCAAAGCCGATCAGCATGGCGACAAACGGCGCCAGCTTCACCCATAACGGCACATCGTGCATGTCGTGCAGGATGTGGTTTTCCGGGAGCGTAAACAGCGACGCCTTCCAGAACTCGGCGTATCCCTCGCCGATGAACGCGCCATGGAAGATCACGCCGGCGAACAGCGCGCCCGCCGCCAGGATGTACAGCGGCACCAGCATGACCGGCGGCGATTCATGGACATGGTGCATGACCTCGTGGCTCGCCCGCGGCTGGCCGTGGAAGGTCATGAAGATCAGCCGCCAGGAATAGAAGCTGGTGAAGCAGGCGGCCACGACCAGCAGCACGAAGGCGAGGCCGGCAACCGGATTGTGCGCGGCAAAGGCGCTTTCGATGATCGCGTCCTTGGAGAAGAAGCCGGCGGTGCCGATGACCGTCACCGGAATGCCGACGCCGGTCAGCGCCAGCGTGCCGATCACCATCATCCAGTAGGTCTTCGGAATGAGCGTCCTGAGGCCGCCCATCCTGCGCATGTCCTGTTCGTCGGAGACAGCGTGGATCACCGAGCCGGAGCCGAGGAACAACAGCGCCTTGAAGAAGGCATGCGTGAACAGATGGAAGATCGCCGCGCCATAGGCGCCGACGCCGAGCGCTACAAACATATAGCCGAGCTGCGAGCAGGTCGAATAGGCGATGACGCGTTTGATGTCGTTCTGGACGAGGCCGACGGTCGCCGCGAAGAAGGCGGTGAAGGCGCCGATGAAGGTGACCACCATCAGCGCCGAATGCGACAGTTCGAACAGCGGCGACAGCCGTGCCAGCATGAACACGCCGGCGGTCACCATGGTGGCGGCATGGATAAGCGCAGAGACCGGCGTCGGGCCTTCCATGGCGTCCGGCAGCCAGGTGTGCAGCGGCACCTGGGCCGACTTGCCCATGGCGCCCATGAACAAAAGCAGGCAGACGACGGTCATCGCGGCCTGCTTGTCGAGCGCATAGCCGAGGAAGGTCAATACTGCAGCGCCCTCGGGGGCGCCTTCGGCCGGAATGAATGTCGCTGCATTGGCGAATATGGTGCCGAGATTGACCGAGCCGAACAGCACGAACACACCGAAGATGCCGAGCGCAAAGCCGAAATCGCCGACGCGGTTGACGACGAAGGCCTTGATGGCGGCGGCATTGGCCGACGGCTTCTTGTACCAGAAGCCGATCAGCAGGTAGGAGGCGAGACCGACGCCTTCCCAGCCGAAGAACATCTGCACGAGGTTATCGGCGGTCACCAGCATCAGCATGGCGAAGGTGAACAGCGACAGATAGGCGAAGAAGCGCGGCCGGTTCGGGTCGTGATGCATGTACCCGATCGAGTAGATGTGGACCAGCGCCGACACCGTGTTGACCACGACCAGCATCACCACCGTAAGCGTATCGATGCGCAGCGCCCATGCGGCCTCTAACCCGCCCGACTGGATCCAGCGCAGCACCGGCACGGTGAACACCTCGCCCTCGCCGAAACCGACGGCGAAGAAGGCGACCCACGACAGCACGGCTGATATCACCAGGAAGCCGGAGGTGATGTATTCGGACGCCTTGGCGCCGAGCGACGTGCCGAACAGGCCGACGATCAGGAAGCCGAGCAGAGGAAGGAAGACGATGGCCTGATACATGGTGGTTTCCGTCAACCCTTCATCATGTTCACGTCTTCGACCGCGATCGAACCGCGGTTGCGGAAGAAGACGACGAGAATGGCGAGGCCGATCGCCGCTTCAGCCGCTGCGACCGTCAGCACGAACAGCGCAAACACCTGTCCGACGAGATCGCCGAGTGCTGCCGAGAAGGCGACGAAATTGATGTTGACCGCGAGCAGGATCAGCTCGATCGACATCAGGATGACGATGATGTTCCTGCGGTTGAGAAAAATGCCGAACACGCCGAGCGTGAACAGGATCGCCGATACGGTCAGATAGTGCGCGATGCCGACGATCATCTCAGATTCCCTCGCCCGTCTTGACCTTGCGGATTTCCATTCCCGTTGCCGGCGTGCGGCCAACCTGGGCTGAGATCGACTGCCGCTTGATCCCCGGCTTGTGGCGCAGCGTCAGCACGATAGCGCCGATCATGGCGACCAGCAGCACAAGGCCTGCAATCTGGAAATAGTAGAGGTAGTCCGTGTAGAGGATGTCGCCGAGCGCTGCCGTGTTCGAGCGCGCGGCAAGGTCCGGAATGGGCTTCGAAACCGTCGCGGCCAGTTGCGGCGCGAACGTATAGCCGCCCAGCACCACGATCAGCTCAGCCGCCAGGATCAGCCCGACCAGCGCGCCGATCGGCGCGTATTGCAGGGCGCCTTCCTTCATTTCGGCGAAATCGACGTCGAGCATCATGACGACGAACAGGAACAGCACCATGACCGCGCCGACATAGACGACGAGCAGGATCATCGCCAGGAACTCGGCGCCGGTCAGCATGAACAGGCCCGCAGCGTTGAAGAAGGTCAGGATCAGGAACAGCACCGAATGCACGGGATTGCGCGCCGAAATGACCATGAACGCCGACGCCACCGCGACAAAGGCGAAGAGGTAGAAAAAGGCCGCCTCTAGTCCATTTAGCATGGGTTCCCCCGGGGTTCCTGTCGGACCGGCTTTCGCCCTGTCCGTTGTGTGCTTCGTTCCGCCTCCGGTGCCGAAGCCGCGTGTTCCTAGCGCATGTTCCGATCGGGTTGAAAGACCCGATCGAAAGAAACATGCGCCACTCTCTTACTTCGGTGGATGATCTTTGTCCGAAAAGTCTGCAACTGTTCGGGATCATCCTCTGAACGAGGCCTCTCGCCCCGTCCATGCGTCAGCGATACGGCGCATCCAGCGAGATGTTGCGCGCCAGTTCGCGCTCCCAGCGGTCGCCATTGGCCAGCAGCTTGTCCTTGTCGTAATAAAGTTCCTCGCGCGTCTCGGTGGCGAATTCGAAATTCGGCCCCTCGACGATGGCGTCGACCGGGCAGGCCTCCTGGCAGAAGCCGCAATAGATGCACTTCACCATATCGATATCGTAACGCACCGTGCGGCGCGTGCCGTCGTTGCGGCGCGGGCCGGCCTCGATGGTGATGGCCTGCGCCGGACAGATCGCCTCGCACAATTTGCAGGCGATGCAGCGTTCCTCGCCGTTCGGATAGCGGCGCAGCGCATGCTCGCCGCGGAAGCGCGGGCTGGTCGGCCCCTTCTCGTGCGGATAGTTGATCGTCTCCTTCGGCGCGAAGAACTGGCGCATCGACAGGAAGAAGGCGCTCACGAAGTCCTGCAAGAGCAGAGACTTGGCGGCTTGGGCTAGAGCGGACATCACGCAAACCCCGTGATCTTGAGGAACGCGGCGACGATCACCACCATCGCCAGCGAGATCGGCAGGAAGACCTTCCAGCCGAGCCGCATCAGCTGGTCGTAGCGGTAGCGCGGCACGAAGGCCTTCACCATGGAGATCATGAAGAACACCAGGCAGACCTTGAGCACGAACCAGATCAGACCCGGCACCCAGGTGAAAGGAGCGAAGTCGAAGGGCGGCAGCCAGCCGCCGAGGAACAGGATGGTGGCCAGCGCGCACATCAGCACGATGGCGACATACTCGCCGAGGAAGAACAGCAGGAACGGCGTCGACGAATATTCGACCATATGGCCGGCGACGAGTTCGGATTCGGCTTCGACAAGGTCAAAAGGCGGGCGGTTCGTTTCGGCCAGCGCCGAGATGAAGAAGATGACGAACATCGGGAACAGCGACAGCCAATGCCAGTCGAGGAAGGTGTTGGGCAGGCCAACCCGCGTGCCCAGCCCATCCTGCTGCGACAGCACGATGTCGGACAGGTTGAGAGATCCGACGCAAAGCAGCACGGTAACGATGACGAAGCCGATCGAGACCTCGTAGGACACCATCTGCGCCGCCGAGCGCAGCGCGCCGAGGAACGGATATTTCGAGTTGGACGCCCAGCCGCCCATGATCACGCCATAGACCTCGAGCGAGGAGATGGCGAAGACATAGAGGATGCCGACATTGACGTTGGCGATCGCCCAGCCCTCGTTGACCGGGATCACCGCCCAGGCCGAGATCGCCAGCACTGCCGAAACCAAAGGCGCCAGCAGAAAAACGCCCTTGTTGGCGCCGGACGGAATCACCGGCTCCTTGAAAACGAACTTCAGAAGGTCGGCGAAAGCCTGCAGCGTGCCCCATGGACCGACGACGTTCGGGCCGCGGCGCAGCTGCACCGCCGCCCAGATCTTGCGGTCCGCGTACAGGATGTAGGCGACGAAGATCAACAGCACGACGATCAGCACGACCGACTTCAACAGGATGAGCAGCGCCGGCAGCACGTAGAAGGAGAAGAAGGTGTCCATGCTTATTCCGCCGCCTGCCTGAAGCCGTTTTTCGCCAGCGCCGAGCATTCCGCCATCACGGCGGAAGCCCGCGCGATCGGGTTGGTCAGGTAGAAATCCTTGATCGGCGAGGTGAAGGCGCCCTTATTCAGCCGCCCGCCGAGCTTCGCCACTTTGGCGACATCGTCAACGTTGCCGGCCGCCACCTGGTCGATGCGGGCAAGATGCGGGTATTCCGAATAGAGTTTCGCGCGAAGCTGCGGCAGCGAATCGAACGGCAGCTTCTTGCCCAGCACATCCGACAGCGCCCGCAGGATCGCCCAGTCCTCGCGCGCATCGCCCGGCGCGAAGCCGGCACGGTTGGTCTGCTGCACGCGGCCCTCGGTGTTGACGTAGGTGCCCGATTTTTCGGTATAGGCGGCGCCCGGCAGGATAACGTTGGCGCGGTGCGCGCCCTGATCGCCATGCGTGCCGATATAAACGACGAAGGCGCCGCCGGTCTTGGCCATGTCGATCTCGTCGGCGCCGAGCAGGAACAGCACGTCCATATCGCCCAGCATTCCGGCGACGTTTTTGCCGCCCTCACCCGGCACGAAGCCGACATCGAGCCCGCCGACACGCGCCGCCGCAGTGTGCATCACGGCAAACCCGTTCCAGTCGGTTCTCGCGGCATTGACGGCGGTGGCGAGCTTCGCCGCCTGGCCGAGCACGGCCGCGCCATCCGAGCGTGCCAGCGCACCCTGGCCGACGATAACAAGCGGATGCGTCGCTTTCTTCAGCATCTGGAAGAACTTGCTGTTGCCGTCGGCCAGATCCTTCAGCGATTCCGTTCCGGCGCCGAGCTGCTCATAGTCGTAGCGCGTGTCGCCGACATCGCCGATAACGCCGACCGGCAGGTTGCCGACCCGCCAGCGCTTGCGGATGCGGGCGTTGAGCAAGGACGCCTCGAAGCGCGGATTGGCGCCGATGATCAGCACCGCGTCGGCCTGCTCGATGCCCTCGATGGTCGCGTTGAAGATATAGCTTGCCCGGCCGAGCGACGGATCGAGCGCGGCACCGTCTTGGCGGCAGTCGGTGTTCTTCGAGCCGAGCGAGGCCATCAGCAGCTTCAGCGCATAGATCTCCTCGACGGCGGCGAGATCACCTGCAATGGCGCCGATCTTGTCGGGTGCAGTGCTCGACACCGCTTCCTTGATCGCGGAGAAAGCCTCGGCCCAGCTTGCCGGGGCCAGCTTGCCGTTCTTGCGGACGTATGGCCGGTCGAGGCGCTGGGTGCGCAAGCCGTCCCAGATGAAGCGGGTCTTGTCGGAAATCCACTCCTCGTTCACCGCCTCGTTGGTGCGCGGCAGGATGCGCATCACTTCGCGGCCTCTGGAATCGACGCGGATCGCCGAGCCGACAGCATCCATCACGTCGATGGACTCGGTCTTGGTCAGCTCCCACGGCCGTGCCTGGAAGGCGTAGGGTTTGGAGGTCAGCGCGCCGACCGGGCAAAGGTCGATGACGTTGCCCTGCAGTTCCGAGGTCATCGCGCTTTCGAGATAGGTGGTGATCTCGGCGTCCTCGCCGCGGCCGATCAGGCCGAGCTCGGAAATACCGGCAATTTCGGTGGTGAAGCGAACGCAGCGCGTGCAATGGATGCAACGGTTCATGATCGTTTTGACCAGCGGCCCGATATACTTGTCTTCGACCGCCCGCTTGTTCTCGTGATAGCGCGAGGAATCGACGCCGAACGCCATCGCCTGGTCCTGCAGGTCGCACTCGCCGCCCTGGTCGCAGATCGGGCAATCCAGCGGATGGTTGATCAGCAGGAATTCCATCACGCCTTCCCTGGCCTTCTTGACCATCGGCGTGTTGGTAAAAATTTCCGGCGTTTCGCCATTCGGTCCGGGGCGCAGGTCGCGCACGCCCATGGCGCAGGACGCCTGCGGCTTGGGCGGACCGCCCTTCACCTCGATCAGGCACATGCGGCAGTTGCCGGCGATCGACAGCCGCTCATGGAAGCAGAAGCGCGGCACTTCCGCGCCGGCATCCTCGGCTGCCTGCAGCAGCGTGTAGTGGTCGGGTACAGTAATCTCTTTCCCGTCGACCTTGAGCTTTGCCATGTCGTCTCAAACCCCTGCGGACATTCCGCAATCTTTCTTTCCGGGGCGCAACCGAAACCGCGCCCGGCATTGAATTCAATGTTTGGCCGCGGCCAGCACCGCCGCCTGGCCAAGCCAGTCGTCGCGCTCGATGCGGCCCTTGAACGACAGATAATCGTCGACCCAGGCGATCTCTTCCGGCGTCCATGCCGCAATCTGGCCGTAGGTCCAGATCCCCAAGCCGTTCAGCACCTCTTCCAGCTTCGGCCCGATCCCCGATATCGCCTTGAGGTCGGCCGGATTTGCCGGACGATCCATGGCCTTGGGCTGCTTGAAGTCCTCGGGCATCAACCCGGTCGGCGCGGCAGCCGCATCCACCACGCTCCGTGTATTATCCATGCCGCTCGCCGCTATGTCATTCACGTTCCTGGCGAAGGACTGCGCATCGGCGATCAGGGTTTTCGTCGCCGCGCGCGCCTTGGTCGAGGAGCTTGTCCCTGTCCCGGAAAAGCGTTCGACCCTGGCATCGAAATCGTCGACGATCGGCTGGAAAAGCCGCTGCGAGGCC
This sequence comes from Mesorhizobium wenxiniae, assembly GCF_002284535.1. Classification (GTDB taxonomy): domain Bacteria; phylum Pseudomonadota; class Alphaproteobacteria; order Rhizobiales; family Rhizobiaceae; genus Mesorhizobium; species Mesorhizobium wenxiniae. Next base: position 75,712 of record NZ_NPKH01000020.1, read on the forward strand.
TCGGCGGCGCCCGAGAGCACGCCCATCCACACCCCAAAAGCATGATTGGCAAGCCCGAAGCCGAGCGCCGACATCGCTGCCGCACCCGCGACAGGGTGCGCCAGGAGATTGAAGGCACTGGCCATCTCCTTCGGCATCATCCTTGTCAGGTCCTGGTTCATCTTCTCGAACGGGTCCAAATCTGGCATCAAATGATCGGGTCTCGAATTCAGCGACATAGGTGGTCTCCTGGTCGTTTCTTCCGTATGCCCCGGCCTGTTTTCCTCAAATCGGGCACTTGCCCGTATTTCAAATCGGGCACTTGCCCGCATTCCAATCGGGCATTCGCCCGTCTTTCAAATTTCTTGTCTATTCCGCCGCCACCATCACCGGCTCTGCGCGGTGCGCGTTGCGCGAAAACTCATCGATGCGCCGCTCCACCTCGCCGCGGAAATGCCGCATCAGGCCCTGGATCGGCCACGCCGCCGCATCGCCCAGCGCGCAGATCGTGTGGCCTTCGACCTGTTTGGTCACGTCGAGCAGCATGTCGATCTCACGCTTCTGCGCCTCGCCGCGCACCAGCCGCTCCATCACCCGCCACATCCAGCCGGTGCCTTCGCGGCACGGCGTGCATTGGCCGCAACTCTCGTGCTTGTAGAAGTATGAAAGCCGCGCGATCGCCTTCACGATATCGGTCGATTTGTCCATGACGATGACAGCCGCCGTGCCGAGGCCCGATTTCAGGTCGCGCAGCGCATCGAAATCCATCGGCGCGTCGATGATCTGCTCCGCCGGCACCAGCGGCACCGAAGCGCCGCCCGGAATGACCGCCAGCAGATTGTCCCAGCCGCCGCGAATACCGCCGCAATGCGTCTCGATCAGCTCGCGGAACGGGATCGACATCGCCTCTTCGACGGTGCACGGATTGTTGACGTGGCCGGAGATGCAGAACAGCTTGGTGCCGACATTGTTGGGCCGGCCGAAGGACGAGAACCAGGCAGCGCCGCGGCGCAAAATGGTCGGCGCCACCGCGATCGACTCGACATTGTTGACTGTCGTCGGGCAGCCATAGAGGCCGACATTGGCCGGAAATGGCGGCTTCAGCCGCGGCTGGCCCTTCTTGCCTTCGAGGCTTTCGAGCAGCGCCGTTTCCTCGCCACAGATATAGGCGCCGGCGCCATGGTGCATGTAGATGTCGAAGTCGTAGCCGGACGTGTTATTCTTGCCGATCAGCTTGGCCTCATAGGCCTCGTCGATGGCGCGCTGCAGCGCCTCGCGCTCGCGGATGAACTCGCCGCGCACATAGATGTAGGCGGCAACCGCGCCCATGGCGAAGCCGGCGATCAGGCAGCCCTCGACCAGCGTGTGCGGGTCGTGGCGCAATATATCACGGTCCTTGCACGTGCCGGGTTCGGATTCGTCGGCATTGACGACGAGATAGCTCGGCCTCCCGTCGCTCTGCTTGGGCATGAACGACCATTTCAGCCCGGTCGGGAAGCCGGCGCCGCCGCGGCCGCGCAAGCCGGATGCCTTCATCTCGTTGACGATCCAGTCGCGCCCCTTGGCGATGATGCCAGGCGTGTTGTCCCAGGCGCCGCGCGCCATCGCGCCGGCCAGCGACTTGTCGAAGCGGCCGTAGATGTTGTTGAAGATGCGGTCTCTGTCCTGAAGCATGTTCGTTCCTCAGACCGGTTTCTTGCCGGTGGGCCGATTCTTGTCCATGAGCGACGGCTTGGCCGGCTTGGCGGCTACCTTCTTGCCGCCAGCGCCCAACGGCGCATTCTTCAATTCCGGCGCCTTGAAAGCAGCCGCTGGATCAGCCTTGGTCTTGGGACCGCTGCGCTGTTTCGGAACCTTTTCGACCTCCGGCGCGGCCCTGTTGGCATTGGCCGCCGAATGCCGCGGTGCGGCGACGCTCGCCGCCTTTTCCGTCTCTGGTGCGACCTTCGTCGGGGAAGGCGATCTCAGCGCCGGGCTGGTTTCGGGCGCATCGGTCTTCGGCTTGCTGGCTTTCGATGGCGCGACAGGGGGAGCCGGTACTTGTGCGGCCGGAGCCGCCGGCGTTGCGACAATTGCCGCTGGCGCGGCCTCCCTGGCAGCCTTGGCGGCTGCCTTGGCTTCCCTGTCGCGGGTCGTCTTCAGGATCGCCTTTTCGCTCTTCAGCGTCGTCAGGCCGGTGATCGGCTCGGAGGTGATGCGGCCGTTCTGCGGGCCCGGCGTCACCGAGGCGCCCTTGCCGGCGTCGTAGAGATCGATGATCTCGGCAAGCCGCTCCGGCGTCAGGTCCTCGAACGTGTCCTTGAAGATCATCACCATCGGCGCGTTGACGCAGGCGCCAAGGCATTCGACCTCCTCCCACGACAGCGTACCCTTGTCGTTGGTGTGGAACTGGTCGTGATGGATCTTCGAGCGGCACACGTCCATCAGCGCTTCCGAGCCGCGCAGCATGCAGGGCGTGGTGCCGCAAACCTGGATATGCGCGCGGGTGCCGACCGGATTGAGCTGGTACTGCGTGTAGAAGGTCGCGACTTCCAGCCCACGGATGTAAGGCATGCCGAGCATATCGGAGATCGTCTCGATCGCCGCCTTGGTCACCCAGCCTTCCTGCTCCTGCGCCAGCATCAGCAACGGGATGATCGCCGACTGCTCGCGGCCCTTCGGATACTTCTTGATCCATTGCTTCGCCGTTGCCGCATTCGCCCGGTTGAAGGCGAAGGCGGCTGGCTGGAGGTTGGCTTCTGCGAGACGGCGGACTGACATTTAGCGATCGACCTCACCAAACACGATGTCGAGGGAGCCGAGAACGGCAGTGACGTCGGCCAACATGTGGCCGCGGCACAGGAAATCCATGGCCTGCAGATGCGCGAAACCGGGCGCCCGCAGCTTGCAGCGATAGGGCTTGTTGGTGCCGTCGGAGACCATATAGACGCCGAACTCGCCCTTCGGCGCTTCAACGGCCGCATAGACCTCGCCCGCCGGCACGCGGTAGCCCTCGGTGTAGAGCTTGAAGTGATGGATCAGCGCTTCCATGGAGCGCTTCATCGCCGCGCGCTTTGGCGGCACCACCTTGCCGTCGAGGTTTGACACCGGCCCCGTGCCTTCTTTGCCGAGCAGCAGGTCGACACATTGGCGCATGATCTTCGCCGACTGGCGCATCTCTTCCATGCGCACGAGATAACGGTCGAAACAGTCGCCGTTTTTGCCGACCGGAATGTCGAAATCCATCTCGGCATAGCATTCGTAAGGCTGCGACTTGCGCAGATCCCAGGCGACGCCGGAGCCGCGCACCATGACGCCCGAAAAGCCCCACGCCCAGGCGTCGGCCAGCGAGACGGTGCCGATGTCGACATTGCGCTGCTTGAAGATGCGGTTGCCGGTGAGCAGTGCGTCGAGATCGTCGAGCGATTTCAGGAACGGGTCGATCCAGATGCCGATATCCTCGACCAGCTTCTGCGGCAGGTCCTGGTGGACGCCGCCGGGCCGGAAATAGGCCGCATGCATGCGCGAGCCACTGGCCCGCTCATAGAATACCATGAGTTTTTCGCGCTCGACGAAGCCCCACAAGGGCGGCGTCAGCGCGCCGACATCCATCGCCTGCGTCGTCACATTGAGGATGTGCGACATGATGCGGCCGATCTCGCAATAAAGCACGCGGATCAGCTGGCCGCGCTTCGGCACTTCGATGCCGAGCAGTCGCTCGGCGGCAAGCGCGAAGGCATGCTCCTGGTTCATCGGCGCGCAATAGTCGAGCCGGTCGAGATATGGCACCGCCTGCAGATAGGTTTTGGCTTCGATCAGCTTTTCAGTGCCGCGATGCAACAGCCCGATATGCGGATCGACGCGATCTACGACTTCGCCATCGAGCTCCAGCACGAGGCGCAAAACGCCATGCGCCGCCGGATGTTGCGGGCCGAAATTGATGTTGAAGTTGCGAACGGAGGTTTCAGCCATTTACTGCTTTGCCTTCTCATCCCCCGGGAGCACGTAATCCGTACCTTCCCACGGAGACAGAAAATCGAAATTGCGGAATTCCTGCTTCAATTCCACCGGCTCGTAGATGACCCGCTTGGCCTCGTCGTCGTAGCGCACCTCGACGAAACCGGTCAGCGGAAAATCCTTGCGCAGCGGATGACCCTCGAAGCCGTAATCGGTCAGAATCCGCCTGAGATCGGGATGGCCCGAAAACAGCACGCCATAGAGATCGTAGGTTTCGCGTTCGAACCAGTCGGCGCCCGGAAACACACCGGTGATCGATGGCACCATCGTCTCTTCGTCCGCCTGCACCTTGAGCCGGATGCGAACATTCTGCTTCGGCGACAGCAGATGATAGACGACGTCGAAGCGCTTGGCCCGCGACGGATAATCGGCGCCGCACACATCGATGATCGAAATGAACTGGCATTTTTGATCGTCGCGCAGGAAGGTTATCACCTCGATCAGATCGTGCGGCTCGACAGAGATGGTGAGTTCGCCATAGGCAAGCACCGCCTCGCCGATCCGGCCGTTCAGCTTCTCTCCGAGATAGGTCGAGAGTTCACTCAAGGACTGGCTCATGCCGCTCACCGTTCGATCGTGCCGGTGCGGCGGATCTTCTTCTGCAGGAGAAGAATGCCGTAAAGCAGCGCTTCCGCACTCGGCGGGCAGCCGGGCACGTAGATGTCGACCGGCACGACGCGGTCGCAGCCGCGCACTACCGAATAGGAATAATGATAGTAGCCGCCGCCATTGGCGCAGGAGCCCATAGAGATGACGTAGCGCGGCTCCGGCATCTGGTCGTAGACCTTGCGCAGCGCCGGCGCCATCTTGTTGGTCAGCGTGCCGGCGACGATCATGATGTCGGACTGGCGCGGAGACGCGCGAGGAGCAACACCGAACCTCTCCGAGTCATAGCGCGGCATCGAGGTGTGGATCATTTCGACCGCGCAACAGGCGAGACCAAAGGTCATGAACATCAGCGAGCCGCTGCGCGCCCAGGTGATCAGCGCCTCGGTGGAGGTGACGAGAAAACCCTTGTCGGCCAGTTCGTTGTTGATCTCGAGGAAGAATGGATCATTCGCCCCCACCGGCTTCCCGGTGCTGGGGTCGAGAATGCCCTTCGGCTTCGGCGCGACGAGCGTGCCGGAATTGTCGCTCAATCCCATTCCAGCGCTCCTTTCTTCCATTCATAGGCAAAGCCGATGGTCAGCACCGCCAAAAACACCATCATCGACCAGAAACCGAGCATGCCGATCTGGCTGAAAGACACGGCCCACGGGAACAGGAAGGCCACTTCCAGATCGAAGATGATGAACAGGATCGACACTAGGTAGAAGCGGATGTCGAACTTCATGCGGGCGTCGTCGAACGAATTGAAGCCGCACTCATATGCGGAAAGCTTTTCCGGATCTGGGTTGCGGAAGGCCACCAGGAAGGGGGCGGCAAGCAGCGCCAGGCCGACGACCAGCGCCACGCCGATGAACAGGACGATGGGCAGGTACGAACTCAACAATGCGTTCATGCTGCAGCTTTCCGTTGGCGGCCAATCCACTCTGATTACAGCACCGGACCCACTTGCGGAAGCGTGACAGTTTAACCACTGAACCGTTTTAGGAGGCTCTATGCTGCAACGCGGCGAGGGTTAGCGCAGCGCTTTCGGCGAAGCAAGTCAAACCTTGTTCAAAACACGGTGCCTGGACGGCATATCCGGATAAACTGGTCCGATCCGCTCCTGTTTGATTTCTTTTAAATGTTACTCCAGTTTTCTCTCCTGACATAGATGCCGCCAAGACCCTGCTAGCATGGCGCGGAATCATCGTCCAAACCTTGGGTCGAACGCCAACAGAGTGCCGTCTGCATGAAGGAAAAAATCTCGCTCGCCATGGCCCGGCGCATAGCGCTTGCCGCACAGGGGTTTGCCGATACTCGCCCTAACAGCACGCCTGATCGCCGCCATCTGGCCCGCGTCCTTGCCCGCACCGGCCTGCTGCAGATCGATTCCGTCAGTGCGGTGGTGCGTGCTCACTATATGCCGCTCTATTCGCGGCTTGGCCCCTACCCGCTTGCGCTGCTCGACAACGCCGCCGTGACGCGCAAGCGCAAAGTCTTCGAATATTGGGCGCATGAGGCCTCCTTTCTGCCGGTCGAGACCTATCCACTGATGCGCTGGCGCATGGAGCGGGCCGAACGCGGCGAGGAAATGTATAACGGGCTGGCCAAGTGGGGCCGCGAACGCGCCGCCTACATTGAAGACATCTATCGCGAGGTCGTTCAACGCGGCCCGATCGCCGCTTCCGCCCTGGAAGGCCAGAAAGGCTCGGGCGGCTGGTGGGGCTGGAGCGATGCCAAGCACGCTTTCGAATGGCTGTTTTGGGCTGGCCGCATCACCACGGCGTCGCGTCGTGGCTTCGAGCGGCGCTACGATCTGCCGGAGCGAGTGCTGCCGCCTGCGATACTTGCCCTGCCAGTGCCCTCCCCTGAGGATGCGCACCGCGAATTGCTGCGCATTTCCGCCCGCGCCCACGGGGTCGCGACGGCGGGCGACCTGCGCGATTATTTCCGCCTCTCTCCAGGCGACATCAAGGGCCGGATTGAGGAACTGGTCGACGCCGGCGATCTTTTGCCCGTACGCGTCGAAGGCTGGGACAAGCCTGCCTATCTTTACAAGGACGCCCGTTTTCCGCGCAAGATCGAGGCACGCGCGTTGCTCGCTCCGTTCGATCCGGTCGTCTTCGAGCGGTCGCGCACGGAAAGACTGTTCGGCTTCCGTTATCGCATCGAGATCTACACCCCCGTCGAAAAGCGCCAGTACGGCTACTATGTGCTGCCGTTCCTGCTTGGCGAAAGGATCGTGGCGCGCATCGACCTCAAGGCCGACCGCCCCGCCGGCGTGCTGCGCGTCCATGCCGCCTATGCCGAGCCCGGCGCCCCGCCGAAAACCGCCGCCGAACTCTTCGAGGAGTTGAAGCTGATGCAGGGTTGGCTCGGGCTGAAACGCATCGAAGTGACTCCGGCCGGCGACCTGGGTTCGGCTCTCGCCAACATTGCCGCATCGTAGACGTGCGTTGACACGACTGCCTGCACAAGCCTAAATCCAGTCCAGACGGTCTCCTCTCGGCAAAGGGAGGAGCCAAGAGGGAATGCGGTGCGAAATTCCGATTTCAAATCCGCGGCTGTCCCCGCAACTGTAAGCGACGAGCCAAGGCCGAAAACCACTGGGACGGTCCCGGGAAGGCGGCACCAAGGCGATGACCCGCGAGCCAGGAGACCTGCCGTCTAGGACAAAAGAATCCGATCGCCTGGCGGGTTTTCCGGGCAAGGAGCCTGATTTGGAACGCGACAGCAGTTTTTCGGCTGAGACAGCGGACGTATTGCCCGATAGTGATCCCCTGGCCGGCATCACGGTGATTGTCTGCGCCTCCTGCCGTGACGAGACCGGCTCCGACGCCCATCCCCGCGCCGGCGAATTGTTGGTCGAAGACACGCGCCGCGCCGCTTCCGGCGAAAATATCCGTATCCGCAGCGTCGAATGCCTCGGCAACTGCAAGCGCCGGCTGAGCGCCGCGATCCTGCGCGACGGCTGCTGGAGCTATGTCTTCGGCGACCTGACCGCGACCAGCGGCGCCGATCTCGTCACTGGCGCAAAGCTCTTCGCCACCTCGACGGACGGTCTCATTCCATGGCGCGGCCGCCCCGATAGTCTGAAGCGCGGCCTCGTCGCCCGCATCCCTCCCCTCGACCTTTTGAAGGACCCGACATGACCGCTTCCGTCTCCCGCGTGCCCTGCACCGTCGTCACCGGCTTCCTCGGCGCCGGCAAGACGACGCTGATCCGCCATCTGCTCGAAAACGCCGGGGGCAAGCGGCTGGCCATCATCGTCAACGAGTTCGGCGACATCGGCATCGACGGCGAGATCCTCAAAGGATGCGGCATCGACACCTGCCCCGAGGAGAATATCGTCGAGCTGGCCAATGGCTGCATCTGCTGCACCGTCGCCGACGACTTTGTCCCGGCGCTCGACCAGATCCTGTCGCTGACGCCGAAGGTCGACCATATCCTGATCGAAACCTCTGGGCTGGCTCTGCCCAAGCCGCTGGTCCAGGCGTTCCAGTGGCCGTCGGTGAAGAGCCGGGTGACCGTGGACGGCGTCGTCGCCGTGGTCGACGGACCGGCGCTGGCCGAAGGCCGCGTCGCCAACGACATGGACGCCCTGCAGGCGCAGCGCGCGCAGGACGAGACGCTCGACCACGACGACCCGGTCGAGGAGGTGTTCGAGGACCAACTCGCTTGCGCCGACCTGATCATATTGTCGAAGAGCGACTTGATGGACGCCGCCGGTTCGGCCCGCGCCAATGCCATCATCGGCGAGCACACCGCGCGCGCCGTCAAGATCGTGCCGACCTCGCAAGGAAAGGTCGATCCGTCTGTGCTGCTCGGCCTCGGCCTTGCCGTCGAGGACGACATCGAGAACCGCAAGACCCACCACGACGACGAACTCGACCACGAGCATGACGACTTCGATTCCTTCGTCATCGACATTCCGTCGATCGCCAATCCCGATGAGCTGGCTTTGCGTGTCGCCACGGCGGCGGAGGAAGAGAACGTGCTGCGCGTCAAGGGTTTCGTCGACGTCGGCGGCAAGCCGATGCGGCTGTTGCTGCAGGCTGTGGGTCCGCGCGTCAATCACTATTACGACCGCGCCTGGACCGCTGAGGACGACCGCCGTTCGCGTCTCGTCGTCATCGGTCTGAAAGGGCTGAACCGCCCGGCCATCGAGCGTATCCTAGCCGGCTGACCCCAGGCACGAGCCGCGATGCACATCCTCACCACAACATCCGCCTCGCTCGACGATCTCGCCGAGCCCGTTGATCTCAGGCAGACGCCTGCGGATGTCGTGGCGCTGTCCTTCACCGACAGCGATCTGGCCGGGCTGGCGGCGGCGTGGAAAGCAGGTGCGGATCGCCTGCCGTCGATGCGGCTGGCGGCTTTGCGTGATCTGCGCCATCCCATGTCCGTCGACCTCTGGATCGACAGCGTCGCCCGCCACGCCAGGGTTATTTTGGTTCGCATTCTCGGCGGCTATGACTGGTGGCGCTATGGCTGCGACCAGCTTGCCTCGACCGCCCGCGCACGCGGCATAAAACTGGCGCTGCTGCCCGGCGAGAGCCACGACGAGGATTTGCGGCTGATCGAATGCTCGACGCTGCCCCGCGAAGAGCTCGACGGTCTGCTCAATTATTTTCGCGAGGGCGGCCCGGCCAACATGACAGCGCTGGTGCATCGGCTGGCCCGGCTGGCGGGATCGGACATGGCGGTCGCGGAGCCGGTCAGCGTGCCGAAGGCGGGCTATTATGAGCCGGGACGCGGTGTCGTCCCCCTCCCCCTCGAGGGGAGGGTCCGGCCGCAGGCCGGGGGTGGGGTCCTCTCTGAAGTGCGCCGACACCCTGAAGCGCTTCGACAGAAAGAAACGTCGCGCACTGCCGCAACGACCCCACCCGGCCCTGCGGGCCACCCTCCCCTCGAGGGGGAGGGATACGCCGCGCCTGTCATTCCCATCCTGTTCTATCGCTCGATGCTGCTCGCCGCCGATGTCGCGCCCATCGACGCTCTTTTTGAGGCGCTGAGCGCGCGCGGAATGGCCCCCGTCCCCATCTTCGTCTCCAGCCTCAAGGACCCAGCATCGCTCGCCTTCGTCGAAACCGCGCTCGCAGCGCTGAACCCTGCCGCGATCATCACCGCGACGGCTTTCGCCTCCGGCGCCGAGCCCGGCGTCGAAACCCTGTTCGACCGCGCCGGCGTGCCGGTCTTCCAGGTCATCGTCGCGACGACTCGTCGTGACATCTGGCAAAACAATCAGCGAGGGCTGGCACCCGCCGACCTCGCCATGCATGTCGTATTGCCGGAGCTCGACGGCCGCATTCTGGCCGGCGCCATTTCCTTCAAAGGCGAGAGCGAAACCGACCCGGCACTGGCCTTCCGCGCCTTCGCCAACCGGCCGGAGCCGGACCGCGTCGCGCAGGTGGCGAACCGTGTCCAAGCCTTCATCCGCCTGCAGCGCACGCCGCGCGCGGAACGCAAGCTCGCCATCCTGATCCCCGACTATCCGAGCGCACCCGGCCGCACCGGCTACGCCGTCGGCCTCGATGTGCCGTCCAGCGTGCTGGCAATGCTGCACGACCTGAGCGAACAGGGCTACGCCGTTGAAGGGATTCCGCAAACGCCGCGTGAGTTGCTGGATGAACTGGAGCGCAGCGAAGGTGGATTGGGACTAGGGGACTATCTCGACCTTTCGGCGGAATTGCCGGCTGAGGCAATAGCTGCCGTGACGGCCGCGTGGGGGAATGCGGCAGATGAGACAGGTTTGTGCGACGCACCCTCTGTCCTGTCGGACATGTCCGGCAGGACAGAGGGGGGTGTTCAAGCGCCCACCACCGCAAATTTCCCCTTCCGCGCCGCGACTTTCGGCAACATCACCGTGGCGCTCGCCCCCGATCGCGGGCGATCGGCCGACCGACGCGCCGACTATCACGACCCGACATTGCCGCCGCGGCATGCGCTGATCGCCTTTGGTCTGTGGCTGCGCAAATCGGTCGGCGTCCATGCTCTCGTCCATGTCGGCGCCCACGGCACGCTGGAATGGCTGCCCGGCAAGACCGTTGCGCTTAGCGAAAACTGTTTTCCTGAGATCGTCACTGGCCCCCTGCCCGTCATCTATCCGTTCATCGTCTCCAACCCGGGAGAGGCAGCACAGGCCAAGCGGCGCATTGCCGCCGTCACCCTCGGCCATTTGCCGCCGCCGCTGACCGGCGCCGGGCTCGATGAGAACCAGCACCAGCTTGAACGGCTGGTCGACGAATATGCCCAGGCCGACGGGCTCGACCGCCGCCGCCGCGATCGTCTGGCGAAGCTGATCGTCGAAACCGCGCAAAAGACCGGCCTGGCCTCGGAAGCCGGCGTCGCCGGAACCGACGCGCCCGACGAGGCGCTGCGCCGCATCGACGCCTGGCTCTGCGACCTCAAGGATTTTGCCATCAAGGACGGCCTTCACATCTTTGGCCGCTCAGCCGAGGGTGAGACCGATCCGCTGCGCGAGCAAAGTGCGGCGGCCGAGAAGGCGGCACTCATCGCAGTGCTCGACGGCCGCCATGTCGCTGCCGGTCCGGCCGGGGCACCGGTGCGTGGCCGGCGCGATGTGCTGCCGACCGGCCGCAATCTGTTCACATCAGATCCACGCAACATGCCGACGCCGACATCCTTCGATCTCGGCAGAGTGGCGTCCGACGAGGTCTTGCGCAGCTACATGCAATCCCATGGCGACTGGCCGCGCTCGCTGGTCATCGATCTCTGGGGCTCGGCCTCGCTGCGCACTGGCGGCGAGGAGATCGCGCAAGGCCTGGCCCTGATGGGCTGCCGGGCGCAATGGGATTCCGCGACCGGTCGCGTCACCGGCATCGAGGTGCTGCCGCCGGCAACGCTTGGCCGCCCGCGCGTCGATGTCACCTGGCGCATATCAGGCCTGTTTCGTGATATGTTCCCGACACAGATCGTGCTGATCGATGCTGCCGCCAGCGCCGTCGCCGCCCGCGACGAGGACGCTTCGGAAAACCCGCTCGCGGCCAAGACCCGCGCCGAGGGGAAGATCAGCCCGCGCATTTTCGGCACCTCGCCCGGCACCTACGGCGCCGGCGGCGAGGATTTGCTGTCGAGCGGCGACTGGGCCGCGCGCGAAGAGATCGGTCGCGCCTATCTCGACGCCACCTCGCATGCCTATGGCGGCGCCGACGGCGAAGGTGTCTCGGCGCCCGGCGCGTTCGAGGATCGTGTCGCCGAGGCCGACCTTCTCGTCCATACGGGAGATGATCCCGGCCGCGATATTTTGGAAGGCTCGGCCGACGTCGCCTTCATCGGCGGTTTTTCGGCGGCGCTTGCGGCACTCGGCAAGAATGCCGACGTGATCGTCCTCGACACCACGGATCCGCAAAAGCCGAAGCCGCGTTCGGTTGGAGAAGCCGTATCTCGGGTAGTTCGCGCCCGCGCGGTCAACCCGCGCTTCATATCAGGCCAGATGCGGCACGGGCCGCGTGGTGCTTCGGAATTCGCCGAGACGGTCGACCGGCTGGTCGGCTTCGCTGAGACCACCCATGCCATATCGGGCACGCTGATCGAGGTCGTGCACGACGCCTATCTCGGCGATCCCGTGGTTCGCGCCTTCATCTTGCGCGAGAACCCTTCCGCCGCGAAGGTGATCGCCGAGCGGTTTCTGTCGGCGCGGCGGCGCGGTCTCTGGCATCCGCTGCGCAATTCCATCGATGACGGTCTCGCCGCACTGATCGCCGAGGCCCAGGCGCTGGGGGCGGCCGCATGAACGCCTTCTCACGTCGCGGTGCCTGCCCCGCTTTGTCCGCGCCGATGCAGACCGGCGACGGGCGTCTGGTGCGGCTCAATCCGGTCGCCGGAGGAGTCTCGCCGAAGTCCTTGCTAGGACTCGGTGAATCCGCCTTGCGGCATGGCAACGGCATCATGGAAGTGACCGCACGTGGTAGCCTGCAGATACGCGGCCTGACGCCGGCAAGCGCCCGGCTGCTGGCGGTGGAGGTCGATGCAATGGGTATCGCCGCAAGCACCGGCGTGCCGGTCGAGACCGGGCCGCTTGCGGGGCTCGATCCCGAGGAGATCGCCGATCCGCGCCCGCTGGCGGAGCGGATTCGGGCGGCAATCGAGGACGCCGGGCTGGCACAGCGCCTCGGGCCGAAGGTTTCGGTCATTGTCGATGGCGGCGGGCGGCTGACCATGGATGCGGTTTCGGCCGATGTCAGGCTGGCTGCGATGCGGATTGATGCGGGTGTCCAGTGGCTGGTAGCCGTTGCCGGCGACAGGCAGAATGCGACGCCGCTCGTCATGGTCGAGGAAGATGCGGCGCGTGATATCGCCGTCGCGATTCTGAGAATGGTTGCCGAAAAAGGCCGCGAAGCCCATGCAAGGGATTTGTCGGAGAGGCAGCTAACATCTCCCGCCAGTTGGCATTCCTTCGCGCCCGCGAAGGATCGCCTTCCTCTCACGGCCGCGCCAGCTCCTTCGCCAATCGGCCTATTCCCTCTCGGCGGTGATGCAACCGCCCTCGGCATCGGCCTGCCCTTCGGCAGCATGCCGGCGCAAAAACTCATCGAGCTCACGCAACGGGCCTTCACCCTCGGCGCAACCGAAATCCGCCTGGCGCCGGGCCGCGCGCTGGTTTTTATCGGCCTTTCGCCGACCGCCTGCCGCTCGCTCCAGCAAACCGCCGCCACCCTCGGCTTCCTCACCGACGCTGCTGATCCGCGCACCAGGATCGCCGCTTGCCCCGGTGCGCCGGCCTGCGCCTCCGGCCGGATCGCGACGCGCGACATCGCCGAGACCATCGCTGCGGAAAACCGCGACATCCTCGATTCCTCGCTCACGCTTCATATTTCCGGCTGCGCCAAGGGCTGCGCGCATCCCGGCCCGGCGGCGCTGACGCTGGTCGGCGGCGAAAACGGAGCCGGTCTTGTCGTGGACGGGACGGCAAAGGCTCTTCCTGCCGGATACAGGCCAGGCTATGACGCCGCGCGCGGCATTGGCCGCATTGCGGCAGCGATCCGCGAAGCACGACTTCGAGGCGATACCACCGCCGCCTGCCTGACAAGGCTTGGCGCGGCCGGTGTCGCCGAACTCTATCGACAGGAATAAACATGGCCGCCTACGACTATATCCATGACGGCACGGCCATCTATGAGCGCTCCTTCGCCATCATTCGCGCCGAGGCCGACCTGTCGCGCTTTTCCGATGCCGAGGCCGATGTTGCCATCCGCATGATCCATGCCTGCGGCCAGGTCGAGGCCAGCAGGCACTTTGTTTTTTCCAGCGATTTCGTCGCCGCCGCACGCACGGCTTTGGCGGGTGGCGCGCCGATCTTCTGCGACGCGGAGATGGTCTCGCACGGTGTCACCCGCGCCCGGTTGCCGGCCGGTAACGAGGTGATCTGCACGCTGCGCGACCCGCAAACGTCTGACGTCGCGAAAAAGATCGGCAACACCCGCTCCGCTGCAGCCATAGACCTGTGGGGCGAACGCATGGCCGGTTCGGTCGTCGCCATCGGCAATGCGCCGACAGCACTTTTCTACCTGCTGGAAAGATTGCGCGACGGCGCGCCGAAACCGGCTGTTATCATCGGCATGCCGGTCGGTTTCGTCGGTGCTGCCGAATCAAAGGATGCGCTGGCCGAGAATTCCTATGGCGTGCCCTACGCCATCGTGCGCGGCAGGCTTGGCGGCAGCGCCATGACGGCCGCCGCACTCAACGCACTGGCGAGGCCGGGTCTGTGAACGCGATTGCAAAAGGCAGGCTTATTGGCGTCGGCACCGGTCCCGGCGACCCCGAGCTGCTGACGCTCAAGGCCGTGCGCGCGCTGACCGAGGCCGACGTGGTCGCGCATTTCGCCAAGCGCGGCAACAACAGCAATGCGCGTGCCATCGTCGGCGCGCATTTTCGTCCTGATTTGATAGAGTTGCCTCTGCTATATCCCGTGACCACCGAGATCGACAAGGATCACAGCGATTACCGGTCGCAGATAACGGATTTCTACGAAGAGTCCGCCGAAAAAATCGCCGAGCACCTCAGCGCCGGCAGGACGGTCGCGGTGCTTTCGGAAGGCGACCCGCTGTTCTACGGCTCCTACATGCACCTGCATGTCAGGCTGGCGCACCGCTTCCCGACCGAGGTCATTCCCGGCGTCACCGCCATGTCCGGCTGCTGGTCGGCGACCGGCCTGCCGATCGTGCAGGGCGACGACGTGCTGACCGTGTTGCCGGGCACAATGAGCGAATTCGAATTGACGCGCCGCCTCGCCGACACCGATGCCGCAGTCATCATGAAGGTCGGCCGCAACCTGTCCAAGATCAGGCGTGCACTGGAAGCGACCGACAAGCTGACGCGTGCCGTCTATGTCGAGCGCGGCACCATGCCGGGCGGCGTTTCGATGCGGCTGGCCGACAAGCAGGACGACAAGGCGCCCTACTTCGCCATCGTGCTGGTGGCCGGCTGGTCAGGCCGGCCCGCCGCATTGGGAGCCGAAACATGAGCGGCCGCCTGACCGTCATCGGCCTCGGACCAGGCAATGCCGACCAGGTGACGCCGGAGGCAAGCCGCGCCGTCGCCGAGGCAAAATTCTTCTACGGCTACAAGCCCTATCTCGACCGGCTCGATCTGCGCCCCGACCAGACCCGCGTCGCCTCGGACAATCGCGAGGAGCTGTCCCGCGCCAGGGACGCGCTGGTAAAGGCTGCGCAGGGCCACGCTGTCGCCGTCGTCTCGGGCGGCGACCCCGGCGTCTTTGCCATGGCAGCGGCCGTCTGCGAGGCGATCGAGGCCGGCCCGGCCGAATGGCGTGCCGTTGACGTCGCGATGCTGCCGGGCATCACCGCAATGCTCGCGGTCGCTGCCCGCATCGGTGCACCGCTCGGCCATGATTTCTGCGCCATCTCGTTGTCCGACAATCTAAAACCCTGGGACCTGATCGAGCTGCGGCTGCTGGCGGCGGCGGGCGCTGGCTTCGTCATCGCGCTCTACAATCCAATCAGCAAGGCGCGCCCCTGGCAGCTTGGCCGCGCCTTCGAATGCCTCACGGCGATCTTGCCCGGCACCACGCCGGTCGTCTTCGGCCGCGCCGCAGGCCGTCCCGACGAGCGCATCGAGGTGGTTTTGCTGGCGGAAGCCGATGCGGAAAAGGCCGACATGGCGACCTGCATCATCATCGGCTCGCCGGAAACCAGGATCATCAAGCGCGGCGAAAAACCGGCACTGGTCTACACGCCGCGTTCGGCGGCGGGCCCAAGAAAATGACTGACCAGAAAATGATCGACCATCGCGGCAAGCGCTTCGACGGTTTCCGCCGACGGGACATCCGGCAGCGTCGACCTACGGATCATGACCACCTCGATGCCGAGCGCCCGCGCTGCGGCGATCTTGCCGTAGGTCGCCTCACCGCCGCTGTTCTTGGAAACGACGACGTCGATGCGGCGTTCCAGAAGCAGTGCACGTTCGTCGGCTTCCCGGAACGGCCCGCGCGCCAAGAGATAGGTCGCATCGGGCACAGCGAGCCTTGGCTCGACCGGATCAACGCTGCGGATAAGATAGTGATGTTGGGGTGCGGCCTCAAAAGCGGCGACCTCCTGCCGCCCGAGCGCCAGGAAAACGTGGCGTGGAGCCGACCCCAGCGCCGTCACCGCGCTGGCAACACTGTCGACCAGCGTCCATCGGTCGCCTTCGGCAGGCTCCCAGCCCGGGCGCCTGAGCGCAATGATCGGCACGCCGGCCTCATGCGCCGCTTCCGTGGCATTGGCGGAGATTTGCGCCGCATAGGGATGCGTGGCGTCGATCAGCAGGTCAATGTGGGTCTCGTGCAGATATGCCGCCAGCCCGGCGGCACCACCGAAACCACCCGTACGGGTGGGCACGTCTTGCGCGACAGAATTTTCGGTGCGGCCGGCCAGCGACAGCGTGAGCGACACATCGGTGCGCGCGACCAGCTTTCCCGCCAGTTGCCGGGCTTCGGTGGTTCCGCCGAGGATCAGAATACGGTGGGTCATCATGCCTGCTGACGGTCCGCGCGGCGCCAAGCTCAACTCAAGATGGCTAACAATCGTCGGCATCGGCGAGGACGGTGTAGCGGGTCTCGGCGAAGAGGCCAAGCGGTTGATCGCCGAGGCCGAATTCGTCTTCGGCGGCACACGCCACCTTGCCCTTGTCGCATCGCTCACCAAAGGCGAAGCACGCGCCTGGCCGACCCCTTTCGATGCAGAAATGCGCGACGTGCTGGCACTTGCGGGTAAAAAGGTCTGTGTGCTGGCCTCCGGCGATCCGTTCTTCCATGGTGTCGGCGTCACCCTTGCTCGCAAGGTTCCTTTCCAGGAGACGCAGGTGATCCCCGCCCCTTCTGCCTTCTCACTGGCCGCCGCCCGCCTCAGCTGGGCGCTTCAGGATATTGAGACCATTTCGCTGCACGGCCGCTCGCTCGACCTGATCCGGCCGCTGCTGCATCCGGGCACCCGCATCCTTGCGCTGACTTCGGACGGCGATGCACCAGCCGCGATTGCGCGCCTGCTGACCGAACTCGACTTCGGCTCGTCGCGTCTAACGATTCTGGAGGCACTGGGCGGCCCGAACGAAAGGCTGCGTTCGACGCGCGCGGACGCCTTCGACCTCGAAAAGATCAACCCGCTCAACGTGCTGGCAATCGAAGTTGGATCGACTTCAGAAGGACGCATCCTGCCGCTGACGTCAGGCCTTGGCGATCATTTGTTCGAGCATGACGGCCAGATCACCAAGCGCGAGGTGCGCGCCATCACCCTGTCCGCCCTCGCCCCCAGGCGCGGCGAATTGCTGTGGGACATCGGCGCCGGCTCGGGTTCGATCGGCATCGAATGGATGCTCGCCCATCCCTCCATGCGCGCCATTGCCATCGAGGCCGACCCAACCCGCGCCGCCCGCATCCACCGCAACGCTTCACACTGTGGCGTGCCTGGCCTTGTCGTGGTCGAAGGCTCGGCACCGAAGGCGCTTGCCAGGCTAGGCACGCCCGACGCGATCTTCATCGGCGGCGGCGGCAGCGATACCGGCGTGCTGGGCGCGGCGATCAAGGCCCTGCGTGTTGGCGGCCGGCTGGTCGCCAACGCGGTGACGCTGGAGATGGAGGCGCTGCTTCTCGCCCGTCACGCCGCGGTCGGCGGCGATCTCACCCACATCTCTATCTCCCGTGCTTCACCGGTTGGTTCGATGCAGGCATGGCGGCCGGCTATGCCGGTCACCCAATGGAGCTGGGTCAAGCCATGATGATCGCGGGCATCGGCAGCCGCAAAGGCGTGAATGTGCAAGACGTTCTTGCGGCCATAGAAACCGCGCTGGAAGCGCATGGGCTGGCGATGACGGCGATTTCGGCGCTCGCCACCGCTTCTCTGAAGCAGGACGAGCAGGCAATCTTCTCGGCGGGGCGCGAGCTCGCCCTGCCAGTGATCGTTGTCGAGGACGATGCGCTCAGGGCCGCGTCTTCGCGCGCAATCAGCCGCTCGAGCCTGTCGCAGGAACATGCCGGCACGCCGTCGGTTTCCGAAGCCTCCGCGCTTGCCGCCGCCGGGAAAGGCGCAAAACTGCTTGGGTCCCGCATCGTGCTCGGCCCGGTCACCTGTGCCATCGCCATCAGCGGAGACGCGGTATGACCGTCCACTTCATCGGCGCCGGACCGGGCGCGGCCGACCTCATTACGTTGCGCGGCAGCCGGCTGCTGGCAAGCTGCCCGGTCTGCCTCTATGCCGGCTCGATCGTCGCCCCGGAACTGTTGCAGCACTGCGCGCCTGGCACGAAATTGATCGACACCGCGCCGATGTCGCTCGACGAGATCGAAGCGGAATATGTGGCGGCCAACCAGGCCGGCCACGATGTCTCCCGCCTGCATTCCGGCGACTTGTCAGTGTGGAGCGCCGTTGCCGAGCAGATCCGCCGGCTGGAGAAGCACGGCATCGCCTATACGCTGACGCCGGGCGTGCCGTCATTCGCGGCCGCTGCGGCAGCGCTGCGCCGCGAACTGACCATTCCCGAAATCGCACAAAGCCTGGTGCTGACCCGCATCTCCGGTCGTGCCTCGAAAATGCCGCCCGGCGAAACCCTGGCCGGCTTCGGCCGCACCGGCGCGACGCTGGCCATTCACCTTGCCATCCACTCCATCGACCGTGTCGTCGCCGAGCTGACGCCATTCTATGGCGCCGATTGCCCGGTGGCGGTTGTCTTCCGCGCCTCCTGGCCGGACGAGCGACTGCTGACCGGCACGCTGGCGACGATCGCGGCGCTATTGGCCGCCGATCCGATGGAGCGCACGGCGATCATCTTCGTCGGCCGCTCACTGGCAGCGGAAGACTTTGGCGAGAGTTCACTTTACGACGCCCACTACCAGCGGCGCTTTCGCGGACGGGACGGATCGTGAACGACAGCACCGGAAACAGACATCGAAACGCCTCAGTCGAACAGGCTTTGGCCCGGCTGAACTTCAAACCGCGCCAGCTGGAGCCGGGCCATGTCTGGCTGGCCGGCGCCGGCCCCGGCGATCCCGGCTGCCTGACGCTGGAAGCGCTGGCCGCGCTTGGGCAGTGCGACGCCCTCGTCTACGACGCGCTGGTATCTCCCGATGTCGTGGCAGTGGCGGCGAGTGCCGAGCTGTTCTATGCCGGCAAGCGCGGCCGCCAACCGTCGATGAAGCAGGAAGACATCACCGCCTTGCTTGTGCGGCTGGCGCGAGAAGGCCGCCGCGTCGTCAGGCTGAAAGGCGGCGACCCCTATGTTTTTGGCCGCGGCGGCGAAGAGGCGCTGGCGCTGGCGCGCGAAAACATCCCGTTCCGCATCCTGTCCGGCCTGACTTCAGGTCTCAGCGCGCTGGCTGGAGCCGGCATCCCGGCCACCATGCGCGGCATCAACAAGGCGGTGATCCTGGCCACCGGCCACGCTGCCGGCACCGACGATGATCTCGACTGGGCGGCAATCGCCCGGACCGGCCAGCCGGTGGTGGTCTATATGGGAATGGCCAATCTGCCGCTGATATCAGCCTCGCTGCTCGAGGGCGGCCTGCCGCCTTCCACGCCTGCTGCAGTGATCGTCGCCGCGACGACGCCGCAGGAGCGCATCGTCGTCGCCACGCTCGCCACCATCGCCGAGGAGGCGGCCGCCGCCGGGTTGACCTCGCCGGCGCTGATCGTCGTCGGCGGCATCGTCGCGATGCGTGCGGCATTGGCGGGCGAGCCATGACCCGCGCGATCATCATCGGCGCGCCGCGCTCGGGCTCGGGCAAGACCAGCGTCACCATCGGCATCTTGCGCGCGCTGGCCCGGCGCGGTGTGAAAGTGCGTGGCGCCAAATCCGGGCCGGACTATATCGACCCCGGCTTCCACACCGCCGCGACAGGCCTTTCCGGCGTCAATCTCGACAGTTGGGCAATGCCGCCCGCCTTGCTCAACGCGCTAGCCGGTGACGCAACTGAAGATGCCGATTTCATCTTCCTCGAAAGCGCGATGGGCTTGTTCGACGGGATCCCTGCTGCTCCAGGCCGCACCGGCTCGGCCGCAGATCTTGCCCGGCTTTACGGCCTGCCGGTGCTGCTGGTGCTCGACGTTTCCGGGCAGTCGGCCACGGCGGCGGCCGTCGCCAAGGGTTTTGCTACATATGATCCCGATGTGCGTATGGCCGGCGTCGTGCTCAACCGGTTGGGCAGCGAGCGTCACTGCCGGCTTTGCAGCGACGCGATCGAGGCGATCGGCCTGCCTGTTGTCGGCGCGATCCTGCGAGATCCATCGCTTAACCTGCCGGAGCGCCATCTCGGCCTCGTCCAGGCCGGCGAATATGAGGATTTGATGGCCCATCTCGACCGGCTGGCCGACATGGTCGAAAGATCGCTCGACCTCGAGGCCATCATGGCGTTGGCGGCGCCAATTGCGCCCGCACCGGGCAGCTTCAGCGGCGCGCTGCCGCCACCCGGCCAGCGCATCGCACTGGCTGAGGACGCCGCCTTCACCTTCCTCTATCCGCATGTCGCGACGCATTGGCGCAAGGCCGGGGCGGAAATCGTCCCCTTCTCGCCGCTCGCCGACGAAGCGCCCAGCGTCAATTGCGATGTCTGCTGGCTGCCCGGCGGCTATCCCGAGCTTCATGCCGGCCGCCTTGCGGCGGCTGTGAATTTCAGGGCCGGCATTGAGGCGTTTTCGGCAACATGGCCGGTGCATGGCGAGTGCGGCGGCTTCATGGTGCTCGGCGAAGCGCTGGAGGACGCATCGGGAGAGACGCACGGGATGCTCGGCCTGCTCGGCCACTCGACCAGCTTTGCCAAGCGAAAGATGAATCTCGGCTACCGCGAGGCGCGGCTGCGCGCCGATTGTCCACTGGGGCCCCAGGGCACGCTGATCCGCGGTCACGAATTCCACTATGCGCAGATGAGCGCGACCGGCAATGACGAGCCATTGGCCGACCTCGCTGACGGCCAGGGCAATCCGCTCGGCGCCTCCGGTTACCGCCGCGGCCATGTCAGCGGCACGTTCTTCCATGCCATTGCGAGAGGCGAGAGCATGATCCCGAACCGGAGGTCCGCGTCAGCGAAAAGTGGGAACCGGTTTTCGGAATAGATCATGCTCAAACTCAAGGACATGCCCCCTTCGCCCCGCCAAGCGCTCGATGACATCGCGCTCTGCTTCGTCTTCTTCACCCGGCTGCCGCTGCCGGTCGTCGATTTCCGGGACCGCAGCCTTGCTGCCGCGATCTGGGCAGCGCCGGTCGCCGGCCTCGCCGTCGCTCTGATTGGCGCCTTGGTTTACGCGATCGGGACCTGGCTCGGGCTTGCCGACGGTCCGGCAGCAGCACTGACCCTGGCCGCAACCTTGCTCGCCACCGGCTGCATGCATGAAGACGGGCTTTCGGATGTCGCCGACGGTTTTGGCGGCGGCAAGACACGCGAGAAAAAACTGGAGATCATGCGCGACAGCCGCATCGGCGCCTATGGCGCTTGTGCGCTCGGCCTCTCGCTGCTGATCCGCTGGAGCGTGCTTTCGGAATTCGGCAGCCCGGTGCAAGTTCTCGTCGCTCTCATCGCTGCGCATGCCGCTTCGCGCGGCCTGCTCGGCGCTTTCATGCGTCTGTTGCCGCCGGCTCGCAGCGACGGTCTCTCGGCCGATGCAGGCACCGTGTCGGCCGAAACTGCCATTGCCGGCGCCGTGCTCGGCGCTGTGGCGGGGCTGACGCTAGGGTTCGGTGGCGCGGTCGCCGCGCTCATCCTGCTCGGCCTGTTGTTTGCCGCCTTCCGTATGCTGTGCCTCAACCAGATCGGCGGCCAGACCGGCGATACGGTCGGCGCGCTGCAGCAGTTTGGCGAGATCGCAATACTGCTCGTCGCTTCCGTTTGTCTTTCCTGACTCTGTTTCGGAGACTTTGCCCCCATGCTTTTCAAATCGCTTGATGAATTACGCGCGGCCTGCCTCGACCTGCCTGCCGGCAGCGACGCCGCGGCAAATGCTGTCGCCCGCCGCCAGGACACGTTGACCAAGCCGCAAGGCAGTCTCGGCCGGCTGGAAACCATAGCGGCCTGGCTTGCGCGCTGGCAGGGCCGCGACATGCCGAAGCTCGGCCGCGTCAAAGTCTTCGTCTTTGCCGGCAATCACGGCGTCACCGCACAGGGCGTGTCCGCCTTCCCGTCGGAGGTCACCGTGCAGATGGTGGCGAATTTCGCCGGCGGCGGTGCCGCCATCAACCAGATCGCCCGCATCGCCGGTGCCGAACTCGACGTCATTCCGCTCGATCTCGATCATCCGACCGGCGATTTCACGCAAGTGCCGGCAATGGACGACGAAGCCTTCCTCGCCGCAGTTTCGGCCGGGTACGGCGCGGTGACGAAAGACCTCGACCTGGTCTGTTTCGGCGAAATGGGCATCGGCAACACCACGCCGGCGGCAGCCATTTCGGCCGCGCTGCTCGGCGGCGGCGCGGAAAAATGGACCGGGCGCGGCACCGGCGTCGACGATGCCGGCCTGGTGCGCAAGATCACCGCCATCGAGGCCGGCCTCAAGCGCCACGCCGAGGCGCTTGCCGACCCGCTGAAGATCGCAGCAGCCCTTGGCGGACGCGAACTCGCCGCCATCTTTGGCTCTACGCTGGCCGCACGCCATCTAGGCGTACCTGTGCTGCTCGACGGCTTCGTCTGCACCGCCGCCGCCGCACCGCTGGCAAAATTGCACCCCACCGGCCTCGCCCACACCCTTGCCGCCCATGTCTCTGCCGAATCCGGCCATCGCCGGCTGCTCGAGGGGCTCGGCCTGCCGCCGCTGCTCGATCTCGGCATGCGGCTCGGCGAAGGCTCCGGCGCCTGCATCGCCGTCAACATTGTCCGTTCGGCGCTCGAATGTCATGCCCGCATGGCAAGCTTCGCCGAGGCCGGGGTGTCGGAGAAGTAAATGCTCGCAAACTCATGAGAGGCGACACGGCTCGATACAGGGGCGTGAGATTGAGATTTTCAGTCTCACATTCTCGCCCCGTTCTCAGGGTCTTGCCACCTAAGTCTTTGAAATCTTTGGTGGGTGCGACAGGGATCGAACCTGTGACCCGCTGATTAAGAGTCAGCTGCTCTACCAACTGAGCTACGCACCCACTCGCCGGTAAAACCAGCGTCGGCGGGCATATAGCCGCCGCCATCCGCCATGTCCAGCCCTGCCGGATTCATTTCCCGACAAATCGCCTCGAGCCAATCGCGATCAGACGAACAGCTTGCCTTCCGCCACTTTTACCGCATGGCCGCCGATGCGGGCGGCTGCCAGCCTGCCGCCTTCAACATTAAGTTCGAGGCGAATGCGCGAAGGCCGGCCCATCTCAAGCCCTTGCTCGATCCACAGTCGCGAGACCCCGTCTCGCGGGTCGTCGAAATGCATGATCGCGCCGGCGAAGGCCGCCGCCGCCGAACCGGTCGCCGGGTCTTCATAGGAAGGATTGCCCGGCACGATCATGCGGGCATGGAAGGCGCTTTCGTAGTTCACCGTCTCGCGGCAGTAGACATACGGGCTGGCGAAGGCCCATTCGCTCTTGCGGGGTGCTAATTCCGACCACGCCTGGTTATCCAGCCTTATACGGGCGGCGGCCTCCAGATCGGCGACCGGAACGGTCACATAGGGCACGCCGGCCGACCAGAACGAGACGCGGTGATTCTCGAAGCCGATTTCGTGCGGACCCAACCCAAGTGCGGCGCCGATCGCCACCGGGTCGGCGGACAATTCCAGTTGTTCCGGCAGTTTGGCCAGGTCGAACTCGGCAAAGATGGTGCCATCATGCTTGCTGACGGCGCAGCGCACCGGGCCGATATTCTCCTCCAGGACGAAGATGCCGGCGGTGTCGCCATCGCCAGCTATTTCGGCAAGCGCGATCGCGGAACCGACAGTCGGATGGCCAGCGAACGGCATCTCATAATCGGGCGTGAAGATGCGGATGCGGGCGCGGTGCTTGGGATTGTCAGGCGGCAGCACGAAAACGGTTTCCGACAGGTTGAACTCGCGTGCGATGGCCTGCATCGCGGTCGTGTCCAGCCCCTTGCTGTCAAGCACGACGGCCAGCGGATTGCCGGCCAGCCGCTCGGTCGTGAACACGTCGTACAATAAGTAGTTCCGGGTCAGCATTGTAGAAAGCCTTCTGCCTCAATCCCAACATGGGCGAAATTTAATTTGATATTTGAACCATTCGGCCTGATCTGTGCACTGATGGGATTACCACTGTTCATAGGGGTCCGGCGTGGACCAGATTGTCAATCGGCCAAAGACGGAATCCACTTCCGACATAGAGACGGCACTCGGGCTTGACCACCTGGGTCTGAAGAAGAAACGCCATCGCGCCTGGCTTTATGGCCTGCTTGTGCTGGTCGTCATCGCCGCAAGCCTCGCCGGCTATCAATGGTACGCCGCGTCTCCCGCCAGGATCGACTATACCACGGCGCCGGCCGCTGTCGCCGATCTCACGGTCGAGGTATCGGCGACCGGCACGCTGCAGCCCCTCACCCAGGTCGACATTTCGAGCGAACTGTCCGGGGTCGTCCGCTCGGTCGCGGTCAACGAGAACCAGCAGGTGAAGAAGGGCGATGTGCTGGCTGCGCTGGATACGGCCAAGCTGGAGGTGCAGATCGAGCGCGCCGAGGCTTCCGCCAAGGCGGCGGCCGCCAATGTCGAGACCGCCACCGTAACCCTCACCGAAAACGAAAGGGCGCTTGTGCGCGCGGCGGCACTCACCAAGCGCGGCATGGCGACGGACCAGTCGCTTGAAGCGGCGACCGCGACGCGCGACCGCTCCAAGGCAGCGCTCGACAGCGCCAAAGCCAGTCTTGCCATCGCCAATGCCGATCTCAAGGCGCAGCAGACGGACTTCGCCAAGAGCACCATCTATGCGCCCATCGACGGCATCGTTCTGACGCGCTCGGTCGATCCCGGCCAGACGGTTGCCTCCTCGCTGCAGGCGCCGGTGTTGTTCGTCATCGCCGCCGATCTCAGAAATATGGAATTGAAGGCAGCGGTCGACGAGGCCGACATCGGCGCGGTCAAGCCCGGCCAGCATGCGCGCTTCACCGTCGACGCCTTTCCGGAACGGCGGTTCGATGCCGAGATCCGCGACATTTCGTACGCTTCGGTCACCACCGACGGCGTCGTCACCTACGATGCACGGTTCGAGGTCGACAACAACGAGCTTCTGTTGCGGCCTGGGATGACTGCCACCGTTTCGGTCGTCACCAAGCAGGCCAAGGGCGTGCTCACAGTGCCGGCGATCGCCTTTCGCTATCGGCCGGCGCAAACAGCCGCCCGCGCGTGGAGCCTGAGCGACCTGTTCACGGGCCGCATGGGCCGTCCAGGCGGCAACCGCCAGCGCCTGGCGACGTCGCAGCCTACCGACGGCTCGCGCACGCTCTACGTGCTGGAGAACGGCCGGCCTCGGCCGGTCAGCGTCAAGGTCGGCTCCACCGATGGCGAACTGACCGAGATCACCTCCGGCCTCGAAGAAGGCGCGCACGTCATCACCGCGGCGCAGCAGCGGAGCTGAAATCATGTCAGGCTCGCTGCTCATCACCTTCGACGAGGTCTGGAAAAGCTATGGCCAGGGCGAGGCCACGGTCCATGCTCTGGCTGGTGTGGACCTTGCTATCCGCAGCAGCGAATTCGTCGCCATCATGGGACCGTCCGGCTCCGGCAAGTCGACGGCGATGAACATTATCGGCTGCCTCGACACGCCGACGGCCGGAACCTACAGCTTCATGGGCATCGATGCTGGCCGTCTCGACCGCAACCGCCGCGCCATGCTGCGCAACCTCTATGTCGGCTTCGTCTTCCAGGGCTACAATCTCCTGCCGCGCACCACGGCGGTGGAGAATGTCGAATTGCCGCTGATCTATCGCGGCGTTGCCGCCCGCGAGCGTCATGACCTCGCAATGAAAGCGCTGACCGAGGTCGGCCTTATCGGCCGCGAGCACCACACGCCGGCCGAGCTTTCCGGCGGCCAGCAGCAGCGCGTGGCGATCGCGCGCGCCATTGTCACCAGGCCGACCCTGCTCGTGGCCGACGAGCCGACCGGCAATCTCGACACCGCCCGCACCCACGAGATCATGGAACTCTTGACCAGGCTGAACACCGAGCTTGGCCTCACCATCGCCATGGTCACGCACGAGGCCGATGTCGCCGGTTATGCCGAGCGCACAATCCGCTTCCTCGACGGACATGTCGCATCCGACACCATGAACCTTGAGGTGGTGTAACCGTGATCTGGGAAACTGTCCGCCTCTCGCTGCTGTCGGTCCGCCGCAACGTGCTGCGCTCGTTCCTGACGCTGCTCGGCATCGTCATCGGCGTCGCCGCCGTCATCGCTATGCTCACCATCGGCTCGGGCACCACCGAAAAGGTAAAGGCCGATATCTCCAAGCTCGGCAGCAATCTGCTTGTCGTCCGTTCCGGCCGCCCCGCCGGACCCGGCGGACCGGGAGGGCTCGACCAGGTGGTCCGTCCGCTTGCCCAAAAGGACCTTGCCGCGCTCGTCACCCATCTGAGCGGCGCCCGCGCCATTTCACCTGCCTCGCAAAAGCAGGTCCGCGTCATCTTCGGCACCGAGAGCCTGACATCGGGTGTAACGGGCACCGATAGCGCCTATCTCGATGCGCGCGACTGGAAGCTGGTTTCAGGCCGCCCGTTCAGCGATTCGGAGGCCCGCTCGGGTACCGGCGTTTGCCTGATCGGCGAAACGGTGCGCCAGCAGTTTTTCGGCGCAGGCGACCCCGAAGGCGAGATCATTCGCGTCAATCGCACATCCTGCAAGATCATCGGCCTGCTCGAGCCGAAGGGCTATACCGGCTTCGGCCAGGACCAGGACAATGTCGTATTGATGCCGCTCGCCGCCTATCAGCGCCGCATCGCCGGCAACCGCGACATCGACTCGATTTACGTCGCCGCCGATGACAGGACGCCGACGACCGAGCTGCTGCCGCGCGTCGAGGACATCTTGCGCGACACACGCCGCATCACGCCCGACCGCGAAGACGATTTCTCGATACGCGACATGACCCAGATCGCCGACGCCATGGCGAGCGCCACCACGACGATGACTGGCATGCTGGGTGCGGTCGCCGGCGTCAGCCTGTTGGTCGGCGGCATCGGCATCATGAACATCATGCTGGTGTCGGTCACCGAGCGCACCCGCGAGATCGGCATCCGGCTGGCCATCGGCGCGCATGAAAAGCACATCCTCATCCAGTTCCTGGTCGAGGCGACCGTGCTATCGCTGCTCGGTGGCATCATCGGCATCCTGATCGGCCTGGCGCTGGCCGGCCTCGCCTCGCTGACGCTGACCATCCCCTTCGCGCCAAGCCCGGCGGTAATCCTGCTCGCCGTCGGTTTCTCGGCGCTGATCGGCATGGTGTTCGGTTTCTTCCCGGCGCTACGTGGCGCGCGGCTCGATCCGATCGACGCGCTGAGGCATGAATAGCGCGGCGGAGCGCGCGCCGCCTTCAGATGTCCCCCAAAATTTTGACGCTGCCATCGCCCTCCCCCTGTCGCGAAACAATCCGCGGTGATAGCAATCGCCTTGGGGATATGGGGGAATAGTGGGATGAGCAAGAAAGAGCGTGTGATTTTGGTGACGGTGATCATCGAGGCCGCATTGGCGGGCCTTTGGTGGTACTTGGCCAGCTATGGCATGGCCAACCCCGATCATGTCACCGCCGATTTCCAACAGGTTGTCGGTCAGACGATGGGAACGGCGATGGGTGCGCTGCTGGGGATCGGCGTCATGCTGTTTTTCGTCGCCGCCCGCAACGACCGCAAAGCCATCGAAAACAAAATGCGTCGTTAGAGCGACGTGCGTCCACTTGGACGCACAAAGTACGCTCTAACACTTTGAACCTTTGCATGGTGCTTTCCGATTTCGGGCCGATGCGTCAGTCCTTGCCGGCAAAATGCCACTCGATCAGTGGCTTCATATGCGGCATCAGCCCGTCCGGCAGGTCATCGGCATTGCGGATGATAACAGGCCCGTCGATTTCCGGCTCTGCCTCGGCGGCGACAAAGGCACTGATGCGCTGCGCGACCTCGTCGGCGGATGCCGTCTCGCGATAGCGGCGAAAGATCACCGTGCCGGTTGCCGTCGACAGGGCATAGTAGCGCCTACCGCGTGTCGCGCCGGCAAGGTCGAGGCCGGTTTCTTCCCGCACCTCGCGGATCATGTTGAAGTCGACATCGACAAGGCCGTCGCGGAAATCGGTTGGCTCGAACGAGCCGGCGGCGAAGTAGACGCGGCCGGCATTGACCGTGTGCGACGCCATGCGGATCGCTACCAGCGCGTTGTCGCCGGCGACCAGCATGGCATGGGCATAGGCGTGCTCGGCCCCAGCTACCTGCCGGTTGCCGCGCCAAAGCATGAAGGTCGAGTAGCGCACCGCATGGCAGCGGCCCACGAGGCTGTTATCGCGATAGCTGAGCGCCGAAAGCAGCACCACGGTGCCGTCGAACAACGCCGGATTGGCTGCGGTCTCGCGCCGCCAATTCTCGGCGATCGCTTGCGCATTATCGCGCTCGAACGGATGCGGGCCGGGGTCGAGCCTGACGTTGACGGCGTCGACCGGCAGGATGATGTTGCGCGGCAGGTCGAAGCTCAACGGAGCGAGCCTCAGGCCATTTCAAGGGTGATCGCCACCGGACAAT
Organism: Mesorhizobium wenxiniae; assembly: GCF_002284535.1. GTDB lineage: Bacteria > Pseudomonadota > Alphaproteobacteria > Rhizobiales > Rhizobiaceae > Mesorhizobium > Mesorhizobium wenxiniae. The sequence goes on from NZ_NPKH01000020.1 coordinate 104,412, forward strand.
GATCCGACGCTTTCGGCCGATCCCAGCCGGCACGCGGAAAGCGGTCCACCTCCTGGCCCGCCGGAAAGATCGTGCGCCAGGGCTGGCCGTTGCGGATGATGTCGGGAACGGCCGTCGCGTTCTTGGCTGCCAGTGCCTTCGACAACAGGATGTAGTCGAGCTGGCACAGATGCCGCTCTTGCGGTCCGCGCGTATGGTATAAGGTCCAACGATCCATCTCCGGGCGCCGCTCGACCGCATTCTCGCAAAAGCCGCCGGCGGTGAGCACGTTGAGGCAGGACTGGCTCTCATCGATCACCTCGAAGCGGTAGCCGTCAAAGGCGTCGCCGGAGATCTTCACGCGCTGCCGATAATCGTTCATGTCGCCGCAGATCGCCCAGTACTTGTCGGCGGCGTGATCCCCACCGAAACGCTCCTCGATGATCCGGCGCACCGCTTGCGCCTCGGCGATGCGCAGCGGCATTGTCGCCTGGCGCCCGTCGAGACCGTTGCGGGGCGAGCCCATCGACTTGAAGTGCACCAGATAGAGCGTCAGCGGCACGCGACCGACGGTCAGGTCGATCTCCAGGCAGTCGCGCCGGAAGATGCGCTGGTTTGCCTGATGCCCAAGCGCTGCCAGTTCCGGCGTGTGCAGGCCGAATTGTTCGAACGTGACATAGGCGTGGCTTGTCATGCGCACGAATTCGATCGGCTGACCCTGAGCGGTCTCGTTGCGCATCATCACGGCGACGTCGATGCCGCGCGAATCGTTGCCGGCGGTAGTGTATTTCTGGCGGTAGCCATGCCCGACCATCTTGAACAGATAACCGTATTCGAAAGCCTTCAGCGCCTCGATATTGTCGACCTCCTGCATGCAGATGATGTCGGCGCGGGTAGCCGCGATAGCCAACGCCGTCAGCTGGCGCGTATCGTCGGATTGCGCAATCGCCCGCGCCTGCTCCAGCATCTTGTATTCGGCCTCGCTCTGGATGTCGAAGAGCGCCAGCGTGCGATCTTCGTTGAGCTGGTTGCGGTATCCGGAAAAATCGAACCTGTTCATCAGGTTTTCGACATTGAAGGTGGCGAGGCGCAGCGACATGGCGGTGACCTTTGCCCACAAGCGCGCCCGAAAACAAGGGCCTGCCCTGCCCGTCATGGTTGACGAAACCTTTCCGTTCATCCTCCGTTCAGGCGCGAAGTTCCATGAATGACATTCTTCCTCGGGGTATTCGGGCGTGGGGCCTGAAATTTCTTGGAGAGTGCAATGAAACCGCTCTTTTCTCTTTCTGTCAGATCCGGGCTGCTGGCGCTGGGTCTTCTGGCCGGCCTGACGGCTCCCTCGCTTGCCGGCCCAATTGCCAACCCTGTCCTTCCGGTGCCGGCCAACGCCGTCGCCCCCGACATTGTGCCGGTCCGCGAGAGTTGGGCCGGCGGCAACGACAGGCGGATGCTGAGCGAATGGCGCTGGCGCAATCGGCACGGCATCCGGGAGTGGCGGGGCGGCGGCGATCATCGGAGATGGCGCGGTCGCGACGAAGCCTGGAGATGGCGTGATCGCGACGATGGCTGGCGCTGGCGCCACCGTCGTCATCATCGCCGTCATTTCAACGATTCCGCGATCTTTTTCGGCCTCGGCCTCGGGCTGCCCGCCTACAACTATTATAGCGGGCCGAGCTACTATGAGCCGGGCTATTACCCGCCTCGGCGTCAGTATCGCACACAAAGGTTTTCCAGCGCCCATGTCCGCTGGTGCTACGACCGCTACCGGTCGTATCGCGCCTGGGACAACACATTCCAGCCCTATGGCGGTCCACGCCAGCAGTGCTGGTCGCCTTACAGCTGAGCGGAGCGACTGATGAACTCCAGACGGCGCCGCGCCGCGCCGCGCCGTTTTTTATCTGGCGCCACTTCGTCTGAAGTTCTTGCCGCCCTTTTCTGAGCGATGATAACGCTATGTTTATCAGGCGGGCCTAATTATCTTGCCGATCGCACCACATGAAATGCGACGATCGCCTGGGATTGGCGCGCGATGGCTGAAGACGAAAACAGGGACAAACGCAGGCAGCGCGTCTTCAAGGGCGCGACGATCCTAACCGGCATGACCAATTCCGAGGTCACGTGCACGGTGCGCAACATGCATGACGGCGGCGCCGAACTGAAGGTCTCGATCGACGCACGCGTGCCCGACGAGTTCCTGCTCTATGTGCCGACCGACGGCATCGCCTACAAGGCAGTGGTCCGCTGGCGCCGCGAGGACCGCATCGGCATCATGTTCACCGGCACCGAGCCAAAGCCCCACTGGCACTACGGCTAAATCCTCTGCACGGGGCCCCTTTAAGCAGTCGACGAAGTTAGGCGAGAGAAAAATCTCCTAGAATACCCCGACGAGCAGTGCAGCCCCGGCAAGTAAGATAGAGGCGGAGGCCCACAGGACCCAAAGGCCTCGCATCCTGGGCCGGCGGATCGCTCCGCCGGCTCTTACGCAAAGATCAGTTCTTGGCCTTGTCGACCAGCTTGTTCTTGGAAATCCACGGCATCATCGCGCGCAGCTTGGCGCCGACTTCCTCGATCTGATGGCTGTCATTGTTGCGGCGGATGCCCTTGAAGCGGGACATGCCGGCGCGATACTCCTGCATCCATTCCGAGGTGAACTTGCCGGTCTGGATATCCTTCAGCACGCGCTTCATCTCGGCCTTGGTCTCGGCGGTGATGATGCGCGGGCCCGAAACATATTCGCCCCATTCGGCAGTGTTCGAGATCGAGTAGTTCATGTTGGCGATGCCGCCCTCATAGATCAGGTCGACGATCAGTTTGACCTCGTGCAGGCACTCGAAATAGGCCATTTCCGGCGCGTAGCCGGCTTCCACCAGCGTCTCGAAACCGGCCCGGATCAGCTCGACCAGACCGCCGCACAGCACCACCTGCTCGCCGAACAGGTCCGTCTCGCACTCCTCGCGGAAATTGGTCTCGATGATGCCCGAACGACCGCCGCCGACGCCGCAGGCATAGGACAGAGCGAGATCGAGCGCATTGCCCGAAGCGTCCTGGTTAACGGCGACCAGGCACGGCACGCCGCCGCCCTTCTGGTATTCGCCGCGAACCGTGTGGCCGGGCCCCTTCGGCGCGATCATGACGACGTCGACCGAGGCCTTTGGCTCGATCAGGCCGAAGTGCACGTTGAGGCCGTGGGCGAAGGCGATCGCCGCGCCGTCGCGGATGTTCGGCGCGATCTCGGATTTATAGATGTCGGCCTGCAGCTCGTCGGGCGTCGCCATCATCATCAGGTCGGCCCATTTGGCGGCCTCCGCCACGCTCATCACCTTGAGCCCGTCTGCCTCGACCTTCTGGGCGGTCGCCGAGCCGGCCTTCAGGCCGATTGCGATATCCTTAACGCCGGAATCCTTGAGATTGAGCGCATGCGCCCTGCCCTGGCTGCCATAGCCGATGATGGCGACCTTCCTGCCCTTGATCAGGTTGAGATCGGCATCGCGATCGTAATAGACACGCATTTTTCTTTCCTTCCCGTTGTGAATTCAGAGGCCTTGCGGCCCGGTTTTTGCTCCGTAAAGAGCGAGAAACTGCTGCGTTGCCCGGACGGCATCGCCGCCGATTGCCGCATCAGTCAATTCCAGCCGGTCGCCGAGCAGCAGGCGGATCTGCACGTCACGGGCGACCAGCCCAAAAAAGGTACGGAATGCCGCTTCGGCATCCGAGAACTCGAGAAACCCGGCCTGCCGACCGGCTTCCAGCACCGGCTTCAGGCGCCTGGCCAGCGCGAAGCGGCCGTTCTCCAGCACGACGGCACCAAGATTGTCCTTGCCGCCTTTGCGCCGGATTGGACCGGCACGGCCGACCGCCACCCGGTTGAGCGCGACCGAGGTGTCGCTCGAAATCACCTTCAGCCAATCCGAGGCGAAGCGTTCTAGGCTCGCGGTCAGCGAGGCAAGGTCGAGCCCCTTGCGGTCGACCGGCACTACGCGCACCTTGGAAGCTTGCCATTGCACCGTTGCCGTCAAAAGCCCGTCGCGATCGCCGAACCATTTGTAGAGCGTTTCCTTGGAACAGCTCGCCCGCCGCGCCACGGCGGTCATGGTCAACTGATCGCCCTCCTCGACCAGAAGGCGAAGTGCGGCGTCGAGCACGGCTTTCTGCCGTGCCGTCAGCGCTTCGCCGGTGTCGATGTCGACGCTTGCCTGCAACAAACTCTTTTCCTGCTCGATGACGGCGCCAGCCAGGTCAGTACCGTACGTTACGGTTCGGCATGTCTATGCCGTATTGTCGGACCCGGTGCAAGCCCTATCTCCGCTTTTGGACGCCTAGCAAACCGGAATGGCCTCCACTGGAACGGCCCGACTGAAACGGCATGTCACGGAGGGAAGATGCTTGTCGGTCTGCTTGCATTGACCGTTACCGCCGCTTTCGCGGGCGCCGCCATCTATGTCAGCGTTGCCGAGCAGCCGGCGCGGCTTCGTCTCGATGACAGGGCACTGCTGCAGGAATGGCAGCCCTCCTACAAACGCGGCGCCGCTATGCAGGCGTCGATCGCCGTCGTTGCTTGTGTTCTTGGTGTCATTGCCTGGTGGCAGACCGGCAATCTCGCCTATCTGGTCGGGGCGGTGCTGATCATCCTGCCCTGGCCATGGACGCTGATCGCAATGATGCCGACAAATCGACTGCTGGAGGCGATGGACGCGGCCGCCGCCAACCCGCAAGCCCGGGCGTTGATCGTCAAATGGGGCAATCTGCATCTGATTCGCGTCATGCTTGGCGTGCTGGCGGCACTGGCATTCCTGTGGGGAAGTGTCTGACGTCGCTGCAACGATTTTTCAGCGCCAAAAGGCCACATTACTCCAAGGCGGCTGGATGGCGCAGCCGCCCAAGCAGAGCCGACAAGGTGTCGAGATCATCATCTGAAAGCCTGGCGCCGACCAGTTCCGCGATCGATCGTCCGTAGACGGCCCACATGCGGCGGCGCGTCTCGCGCCCCTTCCCCGTAATGCGGATAGTCTGTCCCCGCCCGTCATCGGCAACCCTGAGCTTCTCGACCAGCCCGTCCGCTTCGAGCCGCGCCAACAGCCGGGAGATGTTGTATTGCGCAAACAATGTGCGCTCGATCAGCTGGAATGGCCGCAAGCCGCCCTCGCCCGCTTCGGCAAGCTCATGCAGCACATCGTACCAGGCAAGCGGCGGTAAGCTGCTGTCCTTCAGCGCGTCTTCAGATCTTTCCATCAGCTGGCGCGAAACGCGCATCAGGCGCGCCCAGGCTTTGATGGCAGCGGGCGAAGGACTGGTTTTCTCCGTCATGATTGCAGCATAGGCGATAGATGCAATTGCATCAAGCTTGACGGTTAATGCGGATGCATCTATATAGATGCAGTTGCATCGATAATCGGAAGACACTGCCATGAAACATGAAATCTGCAAGATCGCCGACATCCCGGAGACGGGCAGCCTGGTGACCGACAAGCTCGTTCTCGTCAGCCATCACCTTTGTCCCTATGTGCAGCGCGCGGCCATCTCGCTCGCCGAAAAGGACGTGCCGTTCGAACGCCTCACCATCGATCTCGCCAACAAGCCGGCCTGGTTCAAGGCGATATCGCCGCTCGGCAAGGTACCGCTGCTGCGCGTGCAGCAGAATGGCGAGGAAACCGCGATCTTCGAATCGGCGGTCATCCTCGAATTTCTTGAGGAAACGCTGGCCAACCCACTGCACCCTGCCGACCCGCTGGCCCGCGCCCGGCATCGCGCCTGGATCGAGTTCGGCTCGGCCATCCTCAACGCAATCGGTCGACTCTATTCCGCACCGACCGAGGCCGCCTTCCTTGCCGAAAGCCAAGGTCTGTCGGCAATGTTCGATCGTCTCGAAATAGAACTGGCGGCTGGCCGAGCTGGGCCATGGTTTGCCGGCCAGCGCTTTTCACTGGTCGATGCTGTCTACGGACCAATCTTCCGCTATCTCGACGCGTTCGATCGGATCGACGATTTCCGTATCCTGAACGGAAAGTCGCTAGTCGAGGCCTGGCGGAAGGAATTGCGCGAACGCAAGTCGGTGAAGAACGCTGTCGCCCCGGATTATCCACAGCGCCTTCATGCATTCCTGCAAGCGAAGGGTTCGCATCTTTCGAAGCTTATCCGCCGCAACCAGGCGGCCACCGCGCTTCCTTGATACCGATCCGCCTAAACGGATCGACCACGGTTCCAGCCACCATCGAGGCAAGGATGTTTGGCACTGGCGGGATTTTCGCCACTGACGCCACCAGACTGTCGCGGACAAACGGCATCACGGTCGAATCCGACTGGTGGAACGGCGTCAGCATCAGCGACAGCGCCTGAAACACCCGGACATGCCACCGCCGCGCCCGGACGTAGGTCTCGAGCCCAGTATCGACACGATCCGTTCCTATGAGCGCGTAATTGAGCGCTGCCGCGTCGAGCAGCGCCATGTTAGCCCCTTGCCCGAGCTGCGGGCAGGTCGAATGCGCCGCATCGCCGATGACCGCCCATCGCCTTCCGGCCGGCAGATTGAGCGTGTGATGGCCGTAACGCGCCAGCGAGAGCTGGTCGAAACTGTCGATTTGGCTCGTGAACGCCTCGCATTCGGACCACAGCCGAACCACCCTCGCCTTCCAAGCGTCGAAGCCTGTCGCCCTGACCTGCCCTGCGTCCGCCGGCTTCAAGCTCCAGAAGAATGCCGCCATCTTCTCGGCTCCGGGTTCCGGCCTGCCGATCGGCAGCACGCCGATCATCACGCTCGCTCTGTCGTAACACTGCAGCAGGGCGTGCTCGTCGAAGCCGTCGCCGTGCCAGCCAAGCGACGCCCAGAACGCGCCGTAGGCGAGCGGCCGCGGTTTACCCGGATTCTGCACACGCTGCCGCAATCGGAGCGCGAACCGCTGGCATCGACCACCAGATCGAACGGCCCTATCCTTCGTTGCCGCAGATCAGCGTTGTCCGCTCGCCGGTTTCCAGCGTCTCGAGTTCGACGCCGGTTTCGATGGCGATCGCCTCGCGCCGGACGGCGCGGAAAAGCACGCCGAACAAGGCCGCCCGGTGCACCGCCAGCCCGAAACGGCCGCCGCGCTGCGCATCATAGCGGACGTCGAGCACGGTGAGGCCGGTTTTCGCATCGGCGCCATGCAGGCGGTCGATGCGGCTGCCCAGCACCAGGATGTCGTCGAGCAGGCCGAGATCGGCAAGCACCGTCAGCCCGGTCGGCTGCAGGATCAATCCGGACCCGACTGGCTTTGGCGCGTCGAAGCGCTCGAAGATGGTGACCCGGTGCCCGGCACGCTTCAGATAGAGTGCCGCGGCCAGTCCGGCCGGGCCGGCGCCGGCAATCGCGATGTCCAGAGAAATGCCCATTGCCCGCCGAATCTTCTCGCCCAAGCCGGACAATCCTTCAGCGGTATCGCCAATCAAGCCGTCGCACTTGGCATTGCCACTCCGGCATTGATGGTTAAGTCTCGGTAGCGTCGAATGCGTTCCGCGCGTCGCGCACAGCGCCATGATTGAGCTCGGCCCACTGGAGCAGCTGGTGCAGGGGTCCGAACATCGAGCGTCCGAGATCGGTCAGACTGTATTCGACGCTTGGCGGCTTGGTCGGGAACACCTCGCGATGGACGTAACCGTCGCGCTGCAAATCGTGCAGCGTCTGGGTGAGCATGCGCTGTGAAATGTCGGGTACCAGCCGCCGCAATTCGCCGAACCGGTACGGCTTTTCTGCCAGCGCCATCATCAGCAGCGAACTCCATTTGTTGCTGATGCCTTGGATCACATCGCGAACCGGACAGTCCGCAATGTTCCCCCCGCCGCTGCCCGCTTTGTAAATCTCGAGCTTCGATCTCAGACCGACGATTTTGCTGTCCATCGCTGGTTCCCTGCGCCTGCCTACCTCCCGCAAAACTGCCTTCTTTACGAGGGTCGGTCAATTCCTATTTTAGTGCTGGTCTCTTTTTGAGACTTATATAAGCACCCGCCGCTCCGGCGCAACGACAGGACTTCTCATGACCGAAACCCTTCTCGTCACCGGCGCCTCCGGCCAGCTCGGCCGCGGCGTCATCCATCATCTGCTGGACACGCTCAAGGTTCCGCCCGCACGGATCATCGCCGCCACCCGTAATCCGGAAAACCTCGCCGACCTAGCGACGCGCGGCGTTGCCATCAGGCAAGCCGATTTCGATGACACGGCGTCGCTCGTCGAGGCATTCAAGGGGCGCCGGCAGGGTCCTGATCATCTCGACCGGGGAGATCGACCTTGGGGGCAAGCGTCTCAAGCAGCACGAGAATGCAGTCGCAGCCGCCAGGGAGGCCGGCGTTTCGCATCTGCTCTACACCTCGATGCCCAATCCTGAGCCGGTATCGCCGGTGCTGTTTGCGGGCGATCACTACGGGACCGAGCAGGCGATCAAGGCGAGCGGCATCCCCTACACGATTTTCCGCAACGGCTGGTATCAGGAGAACCTGTTCATGTCGCTGCCGCATGCCATTGTTTCGGGGCAGTGGTACACATCGGCGGCCGACGGCCGCATCGCCCATGGCGCTCGCGACGACATGGCCGTGGCGATCGCCGCCGGTCTTGCCTCGGGCGATACCGAAAGCACCACATACACGCTGACGGGTCCGCAGGCCTACACGGTCGCCGAGATCGCGGCCCTGGTCACCGACGTCACCGGCAGGCCCATCGAGGTCGTTCAGCTTTCGGATGAAGCCTTGACCGACGGTCTGACGGCCGCCGGCGTTCCCTCGGATTTTGCTCCCGTTGTCGTTTCCTTCGACACCAACACGCGCTCCGGCCGCATCGGCGTGGTGACCGACGCGATCGAGACACTTTCAGGCAAAAAGCCGCAATCGCTGAAGCAATTTCTTGAAGCGAACAAGGCAGTGCTAGCCGGCTGAAGTCCGCCGTGGTCAGGGGCATGTCGAGATTCAGGTCAGGCCGGGTCGAGAATGGTGGGTTCCGAGAACCGGAACGGAGCGGACATTTGGTCCGTGAGTACCGGAAGCGCAGGAACCCGCCGTTCGCAGGCCGGCCTCACCTGAATATCGGCATGTCCTAGATAGCCACCTGCGTTCCGATCTCAACCACACGTCCGGTCGGGATCTGAAAATACTCCGTCGCATCCGCTGCCGTGCGCGCCAGCCCGATGAACAGCTTGTCCTGCCACACCGGCATGCCGGAATTGGGTGACGCCTTGAGCGAGCGCCGCGACAGGAAGAAGGAGGTCGTCATGATGTCGAACTTCCAGCCCTGCTTGCGGCAGATCGCCAGCGCACGCGGGATGTTGGGCTGTTCCATGTAGCCGAAGGTCAGCGTCACCCGCATGAACAGCTCGTTGATCGTTTCCATCTTGACCCGCTCGCTGTCGGGCACCACGGGCTGCTGCGCCGTCACCACCGAGAGGATGACATTCTGTTCGTGCAGCACCTTGTAGTGCTTCAGGCTGTGCATCAGCGCCGTCGGAGCGCTGACGGGATCGCTGGTCAGGAACACGGCCGTACCGGACACCAGCTGCGGTTTCTTCTTCAACAAATTGCCGGCAAGGAAATCGAGCGGAATCTCGTTCCTGCGCGTCTTGTCGAATAGGTAGCGACTCCCGCGTATCCAGGTTCCCATGACCAGCCCCATGATGCAGGCAACAGCGATTGAAACCCATCCGCCTTCCACGAATTTCACGATATTTGCCAGGAAGAAGCCGGTGTCTATCGTGCCAAAGAGCAGCGCAAGCGCCGCAGCGAGTGCGGTCTGCCATTTCCATTGCCACCGCATCACCACGAATAGCAAAATAGTCGTCATCAGCATTTCGCCTGTCACCGAAATTCCATAGGCGGAAGCCAGGGAACTCGAACTGCCAAAGCCGACGACCAGCAGCATTACGCCGAGCGCGAGAATGAGATTCACGCGTGGCATGTAAATTTGGCCGAGTTGCATCTCGGAAGTATGCTGAACTTCGATTCTGGGCAGAAGATTGAGCTGCACCGCCTGCCTGGTCAGCGAAAACGCCCCGGAGATAACGGCTTGACTGGCGATGACAGTCGCTGCTGTGGCGAGCCCGACCATCGGTATCAGTGCCCAATCTGGCAGCATCTGGAAAAACGGATTGTCGGGCAGCCCCCCGTGAGCAAGAACGAACGCGCCTTGCCCAAAATAGCTGAGTAGCAGGCAGGGGAAAACGATCCAGAACCAGGCTAGCACGATTGGACGGCGACCGAAGTGCCCGAGATCGACGTAAAGCGCTTCAGCACCGGTAACCGCCAGAAAAACCGCACCGACTGTGAGAAATGCACCCGTTTTGGCTTCGGCAAGGTAGGCGACCGCATAGTAGGGGTTGATTGCCAAAAGCACCGACACATCGTCAAGAATATGCACCAATCCGGCAATGCCGATCGCCAGGAACCAGAGCGCCGTCACCGGCCCGAAAACGGAGGCCACTCTACCGGTCCCGAAGCGCTGCACGGCAAACAAGACGGCAAGAATCACCAATGTAATGGGAACCACGTACGGATCGAACGCCGGGGTCACGACGCTCAGGCCTTCCACCGCTGAAAGCACCGAGATGGCCGGCGTTATGATCGCGTCGCCGAAAAACAGTGCGGCTCCGCAGAGACCAATGGCAAGAATGATGCCGGAACCAGCCGGATAAGCTTTCCGGGCCAGCGCCATAAGCGACAGGGTACCGCCTTCACCCTTGTTATCCGCCCGAAGCACGAAGGCGACGTATTTGATTGTCACGATAATCGTCAATGCCCAGACGATCAGCGACAGAATGCCCAGAACGGCACTGCGCGGATCGGTGCCGGACGAAGCATGCAGTGCTTCGCGAAGCGCATAGATCGGGCTGGTGCCGATATCGCCGTAGACCACGCCGAGAGCGCCCAGCATCAAAACCTTGGTGCTGTGCTTTTCGACCTCAGGATGGCTTGATTGTTCGACTGGTTCTGCCTCACTACCACTGTTGGTAAGGGCCATGGACGACACTCCGATAAGCGCGCGGTGCTCTACGCTTGCTGCGATGCAATATCAAGTGCCCCAACGTGATGGCTGCCATGTCCGCAAAGCGAGGCTTCCATCGCTACCACCCACAGGCCTTCAGAAATCTTTTGACCGTACCGGCCATGCCATACTCCAACGCATCGGCTGTCAACCCATGTCCGATCGACACTTCGGCCAGTGCCGGAATGCGCTTTGCCAATGCCGGCAGGTTGTTCACCACCAGATCGTGCCCGGCATTGACCTGAAGTCCGGCGGCAAGCGCGGCATCCGCGGTTTTCCCTAATCTTTCCAGCTCCTTCGCCGCTTCTGCCGAATCGGAATGATAGCTGCCATATGGACCCGTGTAGAGCTCGATCCGGTCGGCGCCGGTGTCGCGCGCGGCCTTCATGCCTGCCGGATCCGGGTCGGAAAACAACGACACGCGAAAGCCCCCCTTTTTCAGGCGTTTGACGACCAGCGTCAGGAACGCCGCCTCGGCGGCAAAGTTCCAGCCATGGTCGGAGGTGGCCTGGGCAGGGTCGTCGGGCACCAGCGTCACTTGCTCCGGCTGGTGCTTTTCCACAAGCGCCAGGAAATCCTCGCTCGGATAGCCCTCGATGTTGAACTCCGCCTGAGGGAATTCGTCGTCGATCAGCGCCCTGATCTGCGGCAGGTCGGAATGCCTGGTGTGCCGCTCGTCGGGCCGCGGATGCACTGTCAGCCCATGCGCGCCCGCGGCAAGTGCGATGCGTCCGAGCCCGGTGACGCTTGGCCACGGCAGATCGCGCCGGTTGCGCAGCATGGCGATGGCATTGAGATTGACGGAGAGTTTTGCAGGCATGGCTTCTCGGGTCCGGACGTATTTGCGGCCACCTATAACGCCTTTGGCGGGAACAGACAGGGGGTTTCCGGTGTTCCAGAGGAACGAATAAATATCCAGCAAGAGGAAGGCCCGTGAATTATCTTGAAGCCGTGCCGGCGGTTCGCCGCATCGACACCGACCGCGACGACCTGTTCGCCATCGACGTCGTCGGCCATATCACGGCCGCCGACGCGGAGAATCTGTTCGGTTTGCTGGAGGCGGCTTACGCGCTGCACCCGAGAATCGACGTGCTGGTGCGTCTGGTCGATCATGACGGCGTCGACTGGGCCGATGTGTCGGACAGTACTATCGAACAGGGCACCGCCGATGCCGTGGCGCATATCGGCCGCTGTGCGGCAATCGGCGAGCCAAACTGGATACCGGGCGCACAAGGCATCTTGCCCGCCTCCGTGCCAATCGAATTCCGGCATTTCGAGGCCGAGGACGAAGCGGCCGCCTGGGAATGGCTGGGCGCCAAGCCGCTTAGTGCGCCGGTGATGCCAGCAGGGTCATGATGGTGACGCGGGATCGATCCTATCTGACGATCGTCAGCCCTTCGGCCGCGCGCGTGATCGCGGTGTAGAGCCAGCGCTGGCGGGTTTCCTTGAACGCCCAGCTTTCGTCGAAAAGCACGATATCGTTCCACTGCGAGCCCTGCGCCTTATGCACGGTCAGCGCGTAGCCATAGTCGAAATCGTCGAAGCGCTTTTTCTGCTGCCAGGGAATATCGGCGTCCGGGTCCTCGAACGCCGCTTTGAGCAGCTTGATCTTGGCAACGCCGCGGTCCGGATCGTCCTCCTCCGGTGAGACCAGCAAATTGATGCCGGGTTTCACCGTCTCGCGCGACGAGGTCATCACCTTCCACAGCGAGCCGTTGAGCAATCCCTTGGCCGGGTCGTTGCGCAGGCAGACGAGCTTGTCGCCGGCCTGCGGGTAGTCGGCATTGAACCCCTTCAGTTCGCGCAGCCGCTGATTATACCGACGCCGCGTCCTGTTGGTGCCGACCAGCACCTGGTCCGCCTTCAGCACCAGTTCCTGGGTGACATCTTCCTTGCCGATCACCTGCGCCGTGCCATAGTCGCCGCGCATGAATTCGCGTCCCTCGCGTACGTCGAGCGCCAGCCGGATGATCGGGTTGTCGCGCGCCTGCCGGTGGATCTCGGTGAGCAGAATATCCGGCTCATGGTCGGTGAAGAAGCCGCCGCCCGAGATCGGGGGCAACTGCCCGGGATCGCCGAGAACGAGGATCGGCGTGCCGAAACTCATCAGGTCGCGGCCGAGCTGTTCGTCGACCATCGAACATTCGTCTATGACCACGAGCTTCGCCCGCGAGATCGGGCTCTGCCGGTTGAGCGAGAAGGTCGGCGACATCGAAGTCTTGCCGGTCACCTCGTCCGCTACCGTCTCCTCGCCCTTCGGCCGGTAGATCAGCGAATGGATGGTGCGGGCATTGACCGCGCCCTTGGAACGCAGCACCTGCGCCGCCTTACCGGTGAAGGCGGCGAACTGCACCTGGCCGTCGACATGCTCGGCAAAATAGCGCGCCAGGGTCGTCTTGCCGGTACCGGCAAAGCCGAACAGCCGGAAGAGCTGCGGCTTTCCGGTCTTGAGCCAGGTGGCGACCGCTTTCAGCGCATCGTCCTGTTGAGGAGAGAATTCCATCAGCGCGAGAGACCGGATTCGCGAGGGAAAGACAAGGCCGACGACTACCGGCACCAAGATCATCAGTGGCGGGTCTACCGCCGACAATAACGCAAGTTATCAGGCAGAGGTCGGAACGTAAAGGGAACAAAGTCGAGCCGCCACGACCTAACCGGTCGGGCCGCCACGACCTTCGGTCCGGCTGGGATCGTTCTCCAGCAGGATCGGCTTGCCATGGGGCGTTGCGTGCGCGGCGCGTTCCCAGGCAGCGGCAAGCGTATCGACATCGCTTTTGCCGGCGACGCCTTTGGCCGACAGCAACTTTTCCAGTGCTGCCAGCCAGTGCTCGTAATAATCATGGCCATCGCTCGCGGCACCCGGCTTCTTGACCTCGGCGGACAAGGCGTCCGCCCATTCGCTCCAAGAGAACAGGCCCTTGTCGTGCAGCGCGACCGTCATGGCGAAGGCTTCCGCTTGCCATGGCTCGGCGAAAACCGGCGCATCGACGCCGGCCGGCAGCGCGGTGACTGACTTCGCCTCACGCCGGTTCAAGATAGCTCTCCCAGGCGTCGATCGACACGGTCAGCGTCGGGTCGGCGCCCTCGCCCCAGATTTCCGCGCCCTCAAAAACCACCGTATAGACCCATTGCGGGTTTTCGCCTTGCCCATGCGCGTTGGTGTCGGGAAAGACAAAACCATCGCGCACCGCCTCGACGGCGCCTTGCTTGCCGCGTGCGTAGCGCGGCAGCCGCGTATGGCCGGTCGGATGAAAATTCTTCGTCTGCACGAGGTCGCCCGCCTTGAACCGAGCCGGGGTGGCGATCGGCCGGTCGCATGGGCCGCCCGTGGCCAGCACCGCCAGCACGTTTTCCGCCTTCAGCACCCTTTTGGGCGCCGCCGCTGGATCGACCGCCTTGCCCGCGACCAAATCGCGATCGCTGACGAAGCCATGCCGCTTGAGCAAGGTTTCCAGCGCCTTGATCCAGATCTCGTAGTAGCTGGAGGCATAGTAGTCGGCTGGATGCAGCGACTCCCGCGCATGCCGGCTCTCGTCGATGTTCCACGCCCCCATCGCGCCGGCGCACAGCGTCACGCCCAGTGCACGCCTTTCCCAGGCGGCATGGAAATAGGGCTCGTCCTTCTCAGGCGCGACCGGCCCGAACCCCATCTGTCCGCCGAGATCCTGCGGCCCGTTCATTTCGGCGCCCCGGCCAGTTCGGTGCCGATCATCGCGTCGCGCGTCACCAGATCCGCCAGCCGCTCCTCGCTCCAGTCCTCGGTGCCCTTCGGCCGCGTCGGCACGACCAGATAGCGGAGCTCGGCAGTAGAGTCCCACACCCGGATTTTGGTCGTTGCCGGCAAGGTCAGCCCGAATTCTTCGAGCACGCCGCGCGGATCGATCACTGCACGCGAACGATAGGGCGGCGCCTTATACCAGACCGGCGGCAGGCCGAGCACCGACCACGGGTAGCACGAGCACAGCGTGCAGACGACGAGGTTGTGCGTGTCAACCGTGTTGAAGACGGCCTGCATATGCTCACCTTGCCGTCCGGTGTAGCCGAGCGAGCCAATCGCCACCGTCGCGTCGCGTTTCAGCAAGGCAGCAAAGTCAGGATCGACCCAGGCCTTCGCCACCACCTTGGCGCCGTTGCGCGGGCCGATTTTTGTCTCGTAGGTGTCGACGATCACGTCGATGGCGGCCGGATCGATCAGCCCTTTCTGGGTAAGGATCGTCTCCAGCGCGCGCACCCGGGCGGCAAAAGGATCAAGCTCGTTGTCGTGGTCGTGATCATGGGACATGGGCGTCAAATTACGATCGCGAGCCGCCGGCGGCAAGCGCCACGGCTTGGGCCAGTGAAATCCATCGGCTTTACTCTGCAGCCGCCTTTTGCGGCTCGCCCTGCAACTCTTCTCCGCCCTCGAACATCGACGGCTGGTCGACGGTTTCGACCGGTAGCTGCTCGTCCCGACGCTGCGGCCACAGCCCGAGAAGCCAGCCGGAAAAATGCTCCATGTAGACATAGATGACCGGCGTGACGAACAGCGTCAGCGCTTGCGAAGCGACCAGGCCGCCGACCACCGCAACGCCGAGCGGCTGGCGCAGTTCCGCGCTGGCGCCGGTCCCGAGCGCGATCGGGATCGTGCCCATCAGCGCCGCCAGCGTCGTCATCATGATCGGACGAAAGCGCATCAGGCAGGCCTTGTGGATGGAATCGAGCGGCGACATCCCCTCGCGCCTGAGTTCGAGCGCAACGTCGATCATCATGATGCCGTTCTTCTTGACGATGCCGATCAGCATCAGCATGCCGATGACCGCGATCACCGACAGGTCCATGCCCGCAAGCCGCAACGCCACCAGTGCGCCGAGCACGGCCGACGGCAGTCCGGTCAGGATGGTGAGGGGATGGATGAAGCTCTCGTAGAGGATGCCGAGGACGATGTAGATGGTCAGGATCGCGCCGCCGATCAGCAGGCCCTGGTTGGCAAGCGAATCCTGGAACGTTTTCGCCGTGCCCGAAAAAGTGGTCGAGATCGTCGCCGGCATTCCGATCTTTTCCTTCAGCGCATTGATGTGGGTCACGCTGTCACCGAGCGCGACGCCCTGCGGCAGATTGTAGGAGATGGTCACCGCCGGAAGCTGGCCGAGCTGATTGACGGTCAAGGCGCCGGCGGTCCGATCGACACTGGCGAAAGCGCCGAGCGGCACCAGGCTGCCGCTGGCCGTCCTCACCTTGATCGCCAGCATCCTTTCTGGCGACCACTCGATCCTCGGGTCGAGCTCCATGATCACCTCATAGCTGTCGGCCGAACCGAAGATGGTCGACACTTGCTCGGTGCCGAAACCGCCATAGAGGCTGGAGCGCAGCGTATCGGTGTCGATGCCGAGCGTCGCCGCCTTGTCCCGGTCGACCACCAGCGACGCCTGCAAGGCGTTGTTCTGCAAATCATTGGTGACGTCGGTGAAGGCGCTATGGTCAGCGGCCATCGCGTAGGTGAGCTTCTGCGCCCAGCTGTCAGCCGCGCCGATGTCGAGGCCCTGCACGACGAGCTGATAGGCGCTGGCCGAAGCGCGCGCGCCGAGCCGCAGATTCTGCACCGGCTGCATGAAAGTTTCGATGCCGGGAACATTGGCCAGCTGCCGCCGCAGATCCGAGAGCACCTTGTCGATATCGGGGCGCTGGTCCTTGTCCTTCAATTGCACATAGAGCCGGCCCTGGTTGAGCGCGTTGTCTCCGCCGCCTACCGACCACCCTACATGCGAGACATAGGGTGAATGGGTGAAGACATCAGCCACTTGCCCCTGCAGCTTCACCATGGCGTCGAACGAAATGTCCTGGCGCGCGGTGGTCGTCACCGAAATCTGGCCGATATCCTCCTGCGGGAAGAAGCCCTTCGGCGAGGTCTGGATCAGCCAGACCGACAGTGCGGCCGTTCCGATAAAGACGAGAAAAACCAGGAAACTGTGCCGCAGGCAGAAGGTCAGCAGCCAGCCATAGCCTCGCATGAAGAAATTGTGCCTGTGATCTCCGCCCTGCGCTGCTTCGCGCTCGGCCTTCGACACCGATAAAAGCCGCGAGCACAGCATCGGCGTCAGTGTCAGCGACACGAACATCGACGCCAGGATGGCGACTGTCACCACCACCGCGAACTCGTTGAAAATGCGGCCGATCACTCCGCCCATCAAAAGCACGGGGATGAACACCGCCACCAGCGAGATCGAAATCGAAATGATGGTGAAGCCGATTTCCCGCGCACCTTTGAGCGCCGCGTCGGGGGCCGAGAGCCCATCCTCCTCCATGTGGCGGAAGATGTTCTCCAGCATGACGATCGCATCGTCGACGACAAGGCCGACCGCCATTGTCAGACCCATCAGCGATATGTTGTCGATAGAAAAGCCGAACAGGAACATGGCGCCGAGCGTGGCGATCAGCGAGGTCGGCACCGCCACCGCCGGGATGATTGTCGCGGTTACCCGGCGCAGGAACAGGAAGATCACCATCACCACCAGTGCGATGGTGAGCAGCAGCGTGAACTGCACGTCGTCGACCGCCTCGCGGATCGAAGTCGAGCGGTCGTTGAGCAACTGGATACTGGCCGCCGCCGGCATTTGATCCTGGAAGGACGGCAGCATCGCCTTGACGCGGTCAACGACGTCGACGGTGTTGGCATCGGGCTGGCGCTGCACCGCCATGATGATCGCGCGGGTGCCGTCGTACCAGCTTGCCGTCGTCGTGGTCTCGACCGAATCGATGACGCGGGTCACCTCGCCGAGCCGCACCGGACGGCCGTTCCTGGTGGCTATAATGATGTTGGAAAATCCCGCCGCGTTGTTCAGCTGCGTATTGGCGGTGATCGTCAGCTGCTGCTTGTCGTTCTGCAGCACGCCGAGCGGCGTGTTGCTGTTGGCCGAGGCGATCGCCGTCTGCAGCTGGTCGATCGAGATGCCGCGTGCGGCGAGCGCCGTCGGATCGATCTGGACGCGCACGGCGTATTTCTGCTGCCCGAAGATCGAGACCTGCGCCACGCCTTCGATCGTCGACAGCGACGGCGAGATCACATTCTCGGCAAAGGCATCGAGATCGGTCAGCGGAACCGTGTCGCTGACCAGCGACATCAGGAGGATCGGCGCATCGGCCGGATTGACCTTGCGGTAGCTCGGCGGGCTGGTCATCTCGGGCGGCAATTGCCGCTGCGTTCGCGCGATCGCCGCCTGCACGTCGGCCGCCGCGGCGTCGATGTCGCGATTAAGCACGAACTGGATGGCGATCGAGGTGGAGCCAAGCGAATTCGTGGTCGAGATCGAATCGATGCCGGCGATGGTGGCGAACTGCTTGATCAGCGGCGTTGCCACCGAGGTCGCCATGGTTTCCGGCGAGGCGCCGGGCAGCGAGGCCGAGACGTTGACCACCGGAAACTCGGCGCTCGGCAGAGCGGCCACTGGCAGGAACTTGTAAGCGAACAGCCCGCCCAGCACGAGGGCAAAGGACATGAGCAGGGTGGCGACGGGCCTGCGGATGCAGAATTCGGAGATCATGGGCGCGTCCCGGCCGCCTTGCCAGCCTCCGCAACCCTTGGAGACGCCTGATCGCCGGTTCCGACCTCGGCTTCGCGGATCGGCGAACCGTTCTTCAGCTTTGCCTGGCCCTCGACGACGACACGTTCGCCGCTTTTTAGCCCCTCGCCGATAGCGCTGCTGTCGCCTTCGGTCAGCGCGACCTGCACGGGCCGCATCTCCACCGTCTCGTCAGGCTTGATCACATAGACGAACGGTCCCTTCTGGCTGGGCTGGACCGCAACCGTGGGAACGGAGGTCATTTGCGGCATGATGCCGGCATCGAGAACGACATTCACATATTGGCCCGGCCACAGCGAAAGATCGGCATTGGGCACGCGGGCACGCGTTGCGATCGTGCCGGAGGCTGTGTCGACGCTGGAATCGACGAAATCGAGGGTCCCCTTGCCGATCGGCGTCGGATCGCCGTCCCCGGTCAGCGTGACTGCGCCTTCCCTTGGCTCCGCCAGCGCCTTGTGCAGCAAGGCAAGATCGCTTTCCGGAAGATTGAAGTTCACCTGCAACGGGTCCACCTGGGTGATGGTCACCAGCGGGGTCGACGTGCTGTTGCCGTTGCTGGTGGTGACAAGATCGCCGATCGCGACGTTGACCGCGCCCAGCCTGCCGGAAATCGGCGCCGTGATCGTGGCAAAGCCGAGTTGGACAGCGTCGGCATCGAGCGACGCCTTGTCCGCATCGACTGTGGCCGCAGCGGACTTCTGCGCGGCGATTGCCTGATCATAGGTTTGCTGCGTGCCAGCCTGCCTGGCGACAAGGTTCTTGGCGCGCTCAAGATCGGCCGTGGCACTGGCAAGCAGCGCCTCGTCCTTGGCGAGCGTCGCCTGGTCACGGGCCTGTTGCGCCTTCAGTGAGCGGTCGTCCAGCGAGAACAGAAGGTCGCCAGCCCTCACCATCTGCCCGTCCTTGACGGCGATCGATGTGATCTGGCTCGAGATCCGTGCGTTCACGCTGACCACGGCGGGGGAGGATACGAAGCCGATGGCGTAGCGCCGGATCGGGAAATCGGCCGTCGAAGCGGTGGCGGCAACCACCGACGTCGAACGTGCGGCATTTGCGGCGGCCGCCGGTTTGTCAGGAGCCGCCTGCCCCGCTGACAGCATCTGCCGGACCTTGTCCGTTGCCGCGGGCGAAAGGTAGAGCCCGGCTGCGACAAGGCAGGCGGCCGCAAGCACCGCAAGCACGATCTTCCGACGCATTGTCAAAAGCCTTCTATCCGACACGCCATGGTTCGGTGGTCATATCTTGACGTAACTCGCAGCCTAGTGCCGCGGTTTTCACCAAGTAGATAGCAGGCGCCGAAGGCGAAAAAGTGCCAAAACCCGGCATTACGAAGATTTAATGTGCAGTGCACAATAAAAGGCAGCTACCGAAGCATCGGCCACAGCGTCGCCGCCAGCAGAACGCCCATGGCGATGTTGAACCATTTCAGCCGTACCGGATCCGACAGAAAACCGCGCAGCGCCATGCCGAAACCTGCCCACACCGAAACACTCGGCAGGTTGACGACGGTGAAGGCTATCGAGATCAACGCCACCGACAGAAACGGATGCTCCGGAATGGCATAGACGGCCATGGCAGTGATAGCCATCACCCAAGCCTTGGGATTGACCCACTGGAACGCCGCCGCATCGATGAAACGCATCGGTCGCGCATTGGCCTCGCCCTTGCCGCTGAGCGAACGCGACATGGCGACCTTCCAGGCGAGATAGAGCAGGTAGACGCCGCCCGCGACCTTCAACCCGGTGTGCAGCGCCGGAAACGCAGTCAGCACGGCGCCGAGACCGAAGCCGACGGCCAGCAGCAGCACGAGAAAGCCGATGCTGATGCCCAGCATGTGCGGAATGGTTTTGGCAAAACCGAAATTCACGCCGGAAGCCAAAAGCATGAAGTTGTTCGGGCCCGGCGTGATCGAAGTCACGAAGGCATAGACCAGCAGGGCAAGAAATGCATCGAGGGTCATGGCTTCTTCCCAAGCAGGTCAGCAACAAAGGCCACCCCGCGCCGGCAGCCGGCCCAGAGGATCAGCACCAAAAGCAACAGACAGGTGTAGGCGGCGCCAGCGCGTTGGAGCCATAGCGCCGGACGGTTTACATCCCTTGCGGGCCGCGATTCATCGCCGCCACGCCGGTCCGGCAGATCTCGACCAGGCCGAGCGGTTTCATGATGGCGATGAACTGGTCGATCTTGGAGCCCTTACCAGTGATCTCGAAGATGAAATGCTCGGTATTGGCGTCGATGACGCTAGCGCGGAAGGCATCGGCCAGCCTCAGCGCCTCGACGCGACCTTCGCCGGTGCCGGCCACTTTCACCAGCGCGAGCTCCCGCTCCAGCGGCCGGTCCTGGCCGAGTTCATGCGAGCGCACGGTGAGATCGACGACACGGTGCACCGGCACGATGCGCTCGAGCTGATGCTTGATCTGCTCCAGCACATGCGGCGTACCCCGCGTTACGATGGTGATGCGCGACAGATGCTTTTCATGTTCGGTTTCGGAGACCGTCAGGCTCTCGATGTTGTAGCCGCGTCCGGAAAACAGGCCGATGACCCGGGCCAGCACGCCCGGCTCGTTGTCGACCAGCACGGAAAGCGTGTGAGTCTCCGGCTTTTCCGTTTCCTTGGCGATGAAGTAGGCGGAGCCGGTCGGTTGAAGCTGTGCGTTCATGACATGAATCTCGATTTCAAACTTTTGAGCCAATTCTCTGTTTCCGCACGGCTTCTTCCGACAGCCCTGCCCCGGCTGACAGTTACACCAGTTCCCTGCCCTTGGCGTCGATGGCGTTGGCCACCGCCTCGTCGGTCGCCTCATCCGGCAGAAGAATCTCGTTGTGCGCCTTGCCCGACGGGATCATTGGGAAGCAGTTGGCAAGTGTCGCCACCCGGCAGTCGAAGATCACCGGCTTCTTCACCGAAATCATCTCCTTGATCGCGTCGTCCAGCTCGTCCGGCTTCTCGCAGCGGATGCCGTGGCCGCCATAGGCTTCGGCAAGCTTGACGAAATCCGGCATCGCTTCGGTGTAGGAATGCGACAGCCGGTTGCCGTGCAGAAGCTGCTGCCACTGCCGCACCATGCCCATATACTGGTTGTTGAGGATGAAGATCTTGATCGGCGCTTCGTGCTGCACCGCGGCACTCATCTCCTGCATCGTCATCTGCACCGAGGCGTCGCCGGCAATGTCGATGACCAGCGCATCCGGGTGCGCGATCTGGACGCCGAGCGCCGCCGGCAGGCCGTAGCCCATCGTGCCGAGCCCACCGGAGGTCATCCAGCGGTTCGGCTTCTCGAAATGGTAGTGCTGCGCCGCCCACATCTGGTGCTGGCCGACCTCGGTGGTGATGTAGGTGTCCATGTCTTTGGTCAGTGCGTAGAGCCGCTGGACGGCATATTGCGGCATGATCACGTCGTGGTTCATCTTGTAGGCAAGTGAATCCCGCGCCCGCCATTTCGCGATCTGCTCCCACCACGGGTGGAGCGCCTTCTTGTCGGCTTTGGCGGTCGCCCGCCACAGCCGCACCAGATCCTCCAGCACCCGGCCGACATCGCCGATGATGGGCACATCGGTGTGGACGTTCTTGTTGATCGACGATGGATCGATGTCGATATGGATCTTCTTCGAGTTCGGCGAGAACGCGGTGAGCCGACCGGTAATACGGTCGTCGAAGCGCGCGCCGATGCAGACCATGACGTCGCAATCATGCATCGCCATATTGGCTTCATAGGTGCCGTGCATGCCGAGCATGCCCATCCAGTTCTTGCCCGACGCCGGATAGGCGCCAAGGCCCATCAGCGTCGAGGTGATCGGGAAGCCGGTCAGATCGACCAGTTCGCGCAGCAAATGGCTGGCTTCCGGGCCGGAATTGATGACACCGCCGCCCGTATAGAGGATCGGCCTTTTCGCGTTGGCCATCAGTTCGACCGCCGCCTTGATCTTTTCCAGGTCGCCCTGGACCTTAGGCTGATAGCTCGTGCGCGGCGCCGTCTGTGGCGGCACGTAGATGCCCTTGGCGAACTGCACGTCCTTCGGAATATCGACGACGACCGGACCGGGACGTCCTGTCGTTGCGACGTGGAAGGCCTCGTGGATGATTGCCGCGAGCTCGTTGACGTCCTTCACCAGCCAATTGTGTTTGGTGCAGGGGCGCGTGATGCCGATCGTGTCGCACTCCTGGAACGCGTCCGAGCCGATCAGCGAGGTCGGTACCTGACCGGTCAGGCAGACCAGCGGGATCGAATCCATCAGCGCATCCTGCAAGGGCGTCACCGCGTTGGTGGCGCCCGGCCCCGACGTCACCAGCATGACGCCGGCCTTGCCGGTCGAGCGCGCATAGCCCTCCGCCGCATGACCCGCGCCTTGCTCGTGACGGACGAGGATGTGCTCGACCTCGTCCTGTTGGAAGATTTCATCATAGATCGGGAGAACCGCGCCACCCGGATAGCCGAAAACATGTTTGACGCCGTTATCCTTCAGCGCCTGCACCACCATTTCGGCACCGGTCATTTCGCGCCGCTCGTTCTGTCCACTGCTCATCGGTCTGGTCCCGTACTGTCCGCCATGCGGCGATTGCTGGTCGTTTAGTCGTGTTTCGGGCAATAAAAAAGGCCCCCGAGGGAGCCTGTGTCTTGCGCATGGGAGGTTTTCGCCCGGCGGTTACACCGCCTTGCCCACGCGCTTTCCTACTACGAGAATGAGTGCCGTTTTCATGGTGGCGGACAATAGAATTGGTTTTGCGCCGCTGTCAACGGGGAATGTGACACGATGCCAAAGGGTTTGAACCCGTTGGTCATATCGGACGGCAGGTTGACGATCATCGCATTGAGCCAGTTGGTTCCGCCACAAGGCACCGTTCCGGTACGATCGCCGGCAGGACCAGAGTTCACGATCGTCCCGATAAGCCATTGAAACCACGCCAAACTATTTGACGACGTGACGCGGCGCACAGTTTGCCGCGATACTCCGGTCAACCGGGCTGGGAGGGTCCGGCATAGCCACGATGACGACCAGGACTTCACGGGAGGAAATCTGATGCTCGACAAGGCCCCAGGCAAGAAACTGTCCGACCTGCTCGACCGATTCGGCGCAGCGCTTGCCGCCGGCGACATCGACAAGGCGGTCGGGTGCTTTCAGGAAGACTGCTACTGGCGCGACCTGGTGACCTTCACCTGGAACATCAAGACCATGGAAGGTCGCGACCAGGTGCACGATATGCTGACGAGCCAGTTGGCGAAGTCGAAACCTTCGAACTGGGCGCTTGCGAAAGGCGAAGAGGCCACAGAGAGCGACGGGCTGCTCGAAGGTTGGATCAGCTTCGAAACGGAGGTTGCGCGCGGCTTCGGCCATATCAGGTTGAAGAACGGCAAGATCTGGACGCTCCTCACCACCATGGTCGAGCTGAAGGGTCATGAGGAACCCGCCGGCTTCGCCCGGCCGTTGGGCGCCAAGCATGGTCACGGAAAAAACCGGCCGACCTGGAAAGAGGAGCGTGAGAAAGAAGCCGCCGAACTTGGCTTTGTCAGTCAGCCCTACACGCTGATCATCGGCGGCGGCCAGGGCGGCATCGCGCTCGGTGCCCGGCTGAGGCAGCTCGGCGTGCCGACCATCATCGTCGAGAAGAACGAGCGTGCCGGCGATTCATGGCGCAGGCGCTACAAGTCGCTCTGCCTGCACGACCCGGTCTGGTACGATCATCTGCCCT
Organism: Mesorhizobium wenxiniae; assembly: GCF_002284535.1. Taxonomy (GTDB): domain Bacteria; phylum Pseudomonadota; class Alphaproteobacteria; order Rhizobiales; family Rhizobiaceae; genus Mesorhizobium; species Mesorhizobium wenxiniae. The sequence goes on from NZ_NPKH01000020.1 coordinate 128,626, forward strand.
ATATCGACTTCCCCAGGAACTGGCCGGTCTTCTCGCCCAAGGACAAGATCGGCGACTGGCTGGAAATGTACACCAAGGTCATGGAGCTGAACTACTGGTCCTCCACCGAGGCCAAGAGCGCCGCCTATGACGACGAGAAAAAGGAGTGGACGGTCGTCGTCCATCGCGGTGGCAAGGACATAACGCTGAAGCCGAAGCAGCTGGTGCTGGCCACCGGCATGTCGGGCCGGCCCAACATCCCGAAGTTCAAGGGCATGGAGAATTTCAAGGGTGATCAGCACCATTCTGCGAAACATCCCGGTCCGGACAGCTACGTTGGCAAGAAGGTCGTCGTCATCGGTTCGAACAATTCCGCGCACGATATCTGCGCGGCACTCTGGGAAGCCGGCGTCGACGTCACCATGGTGCAGCGCTCGACCACGCATATCGTCAAATCCGACACGCTGATGGATGTCGGGCTCGGCGCGCTCTATTCGGAGCAGGCCGTGCAAAACGGCATGACCACGGCCAAGGCCGACCTCATCTTCGCCTCCCTGCCCTACAAGATCCTGCACGAGTTCCAGATCCCGCTCTACGAAAAGATGAAGAAGCGCGATGCCGCCTTCTATGAGGGCCTGGAAAGGGCCGGCTTCATGCTCGACTGGGGCGACGACGGTTCGGGCCTATTCATGAAATATCTCAGGCGCGGTTCCGGCTACTACATCGACATCGGCGCCTCCCAGCTGATCATCGACGGCGCCGTCAAGCTAAAAAGCGGCGTCGACGTGACCGAGATCAAGGAACATTCGGTCCTGCTCAGCGACAGCACCGAACTGCCGGCCGATGTCGTCGTCTATGCCACCGGCTACGGTTCGATGAACGGCTGGGCAGCGGAGCTGATCTCGAAAGAAGTCGCCGACAAAGTCGGGAAGTGCTGGGGTCTCGGCTCGAACACCACCAAGGACCCCGGCCCCTGGGAGGGCGAACAGCGCAACATGTGGAAGCCGACACAACAGGAAGCGCTCTGGTTCCACGGCGGCAATCTGCACCAGTCACGCCACTATTCGCAGTTCCTGTCGCTGCAGTTGAAAGCACGGCTCGAGGGCATCGCAACGCCTGTCTACGGGCTGCAGGAGGTCCACCACACGGGATAGAAATTCGGGGCTGTTACCGGGACTGGCCGATGCGCTTCCAGTAGATAAGCGTACCGGTCAGTCCGCCATGCGGCTTCAATGCAAAGTCCGGTATCTCACCGGCAAGCGTGAAGCCCAACCTCTCATAGAGACCGGAAGCGCCCTCCTCTGTCGCCGTATCCAGGACCAGCAGCGTGCGGCCTTTTTCGACTGCGAAGCTTTCGGCCGCCGACATCAGGCGAGTAGCCACGCCTTTGCCGCGATGGTCGACGCGGGTCATCAGCTTGGCGATCTCGGCCCGGTGCGGCTGGTTGGGGGGACAGTCGAGCAGCAAGGTCACGGTGCCGACCAGAGCCTCGCCGTCCCAGGCACCGAGCACAGCTCTTTCGCCTCTTGCAGCCGCGATAAGCGACTTCCTCCAGAAGGCGCCTGCGGCGTCCGGCGCCAGCGGATGCATGAAACTGACCGATCCACCGGCCGCAACCGTCTCGATCAGCATATCGACCAGCATTGCGTGCGTTTCCGCAGTTTGTGTCAGAGCCTTGATTTCGATGCAACTCATGCGTGCGGTGATCCTTGAACAAGATGAAACGACTGTGAAGTCGCGATCGTCGCTGCCGTCAGTCGGAAAGGTTGACACGCCTTCGCCTCCTGGCCCGACGAATTTCTGCGATGCGCTCTGCATCTTCTTCCTGCAGATGCCGCCCGCGCTCCAGCAGTTCGAGCGTGTATTCCTCATATGTCAGGCCCAGCCGCTCGGCCTTGTCCAGCCGCATCAAAACGACGTCACGGCTTGGCGCTTTCCAGCTTTGGCGTGGGCTGCCTGCCAGGCAAGGAAGATGTAGGCGTCGCACTTGCCCCATGGCGGCCCCTCATAGTCGTCAAGAGGCGGCCCGCCATTGTCGTTGCGTTTGGGGCGACGCGTCATTGCCTCAGCCTCTGACCAGCGCGACCAGATAGTCGGCGGCGGCCGGTCCCGGAGCATGGAACGTGCAATCCGATGGCGCGCCAAGCGCCAGGCAGTCACCCGGTTCGAGGCCGTGGACGATGTCGCCCTCGGTGAATTCCAGCCGTCCGGAAATCAGCCATATCTGCTGTCTGATGAAGGCATAGGACGCTGCCGGAAAGCTCACCTTGGCCCCCGCCGGCAATTGGACCCGGATCAGTTCGAGCGGCATGTCCGAGACCGGCGAAAGATGCCGCCGGACATAGCCGGTGGCGGGATCGCGCCAAACCGGCTGATCGTTTTCGCGAAGCAAACCGCCGGCTTGCAGCTCGGCCCGCGCGATGAGGGTGGAAAGCGTCATGCCGAAGGCCGCGGCGATGCGCACGAGAAGTGCCGCGGTCGGGCTCGTCTTGCCGCGCTCTATCGTGCTGAGCATGGCTTTCGACACGTCGGACCGGTCCGCGAGCTCCGCCAGCGACCAGTCCCTCAAGGCTCTTTCGGAGCGTATTCGCCTGCCGATGGTCGAGGAGATATCGTTCGCTATATCACTCATTCATCCGGTATATCGAAATTTTGGGGTCGAGCAAGGGCCGATCGGTCCAATTTTTGCGAATGGTTTAATGTCCCCTACACCATCCGACCTCATCCGCCTTTAACCCCGTCGGTGTAAGGTCGATTGCCTGGGGAAATGGGAAACAGCCTGTCCATGTTCGTCGACCGCGAAGCCTCCGTCGGAGAGCCGACCTTGCAGGAGCGCCGCAAGGCGGAGCAGAACGACAAGCGCGTTCTGGGCAATGTCGTCCAGTGCGACGGCGCGCGCGCCACCATCAGCGCCCATGCCGCCGATGTCGAAGGCACGGTCACCGGCCATTGGAGTGTCGGCAAGATGATCTCCATCAACCTTGGCGCCACGCGAACCGTCGGGCTGGTCTACGAGGTCGGCAAGTCGGATCGCGCCTGGCACAATGCGGGCCAGAACCCGATAGAGGTCAGCATCGAGCTCATCGGCGAGGTGCGCGACGGCGCCGAGCCCGGCACCAAACCGATTTTCGACCGCGGTATCACCACCTATCCGCATATCGGCGCCATCGCCCACCGCATCCGCAGCCGCGACCTGCAGGCGGTCTATGATCTCGCCGGACGTCATTCGATCACCATCGGCACGCTGTCACAGGATGAGGCGATCGACGCCAACATCGCCATCGACGACACGCTGGCGCGCCATTTCGCCATTGTCGGCACCACAGGCGTCGGCAAATCCACCGCTGTCTCGCTGCTTTTGCGCAAATCGATCGCCGCTCGACCCGACCTGCGCGTTCTCATCCTCGATCCGCACAACGAGTTCGCCGCGTCCTTGCCCGAGCACTGCGTCAGGGTCGATTCGACGACGCTGGACTTGCCCTTCTGGATGTTCAAGCTCGAGGAATTTGCCGAAGTGCTGTTTCGCGGGCGCGAGACCGTGCCGGAAGAGGTCGATGCTTTGCGCGATCTCATTCCCGCAGCCAAGAACTTGTATCGCAACCCGAATTCCGGCACCTATCTCAGGCGTGGCACTAATACACTGACCGCGGACACCCCGGTGCCCTATCGCGTTGTCGATCTTATCAAGCAGATCGACGAGCGCATGGGACTGCTGGAAAGCAAGAACGACCGCCCCACCCTCAAATCGCTGAAGACGCGCATCGAATCGGCAGCCTCGGATCCGCGCTACCGCTTCATGTTCAATTCGCGGCTGATCGAAGATACCATCCACGAGACGATCGGCAATATTTTCCGCGTGCCGCATCACGGGCGCCCGGTGACCTGCTTCGAGATGGCCGGCATGCCGTCGGAAGTGGTCAATTCCGTCTGTTCGGTGCTGGCGCGCCTGGCCTTCGACCTTGCACTGTGGAGCGAAGGCCGGCTGCGGCTGCTTTTGCTGTGCGAGGAAGCACACCGCTATATGCCGGCCGATCCGCGCCTTGGTTTTGCGCCGACCCGACACGCGCTGTCGCGCATCGCCAAGGAAGGCCGCAAATATGGCTGTTATCTCGGTATCGTCACCCAGCGCCCGGGCGAGCTCGATCCCACCATCCTGTCGCAGTGCTCGACCTTTTTCGCTATGCGGCTTGCCAATGAGCAGGACCAGGCGATCATCCGCTCGGCGATCGCCGATTCCTCGGCCTCGACGCTGGCATTCCTGTCTTCGATGGGCCAGCGCGAAGCCATCGCCTTCGGTGAGGGCGTGGCAACGACCATGCGGCTGAAGTTCGAGAAAATGTCCGATGACCTGATTCCAGGCACGGCCAAGCGCGAGGAAGCCTTGCCGTCCGAAACCGGCAATGATGTCGACCTGGTGGCGATCGTCGAAAGGCTGCGCAACGTACCGAAATCGCAGCAGGCGATGGCCTTCGCCGAAGTCGTGGATTCCGCCCGACAGGCCGGTGACCCCAACTACCGAAAGCCACCCGTCCCGCGCGTCCAACCCGACGACGATTTCGACATGCGTTATGGCTTGAAACCCGCAACCTTCGGCCTGCGCCCGCAGAACGATTGAGCCGGCGACGGTTAAAGTCTCCATGGATCCAGCGCCCTGCGCGCTTGAGATACCGGGCAAGCTTTCCCTGCTTGGGTAAATCCCGTCAGGAAATTCGTCAGGCTGAGCCGGATTGTGTCGTTTTCGAGAACCGGAGCGGAGTGGACATTCAGTCCACGAGCACGCGCATGACCCCAAAATCGTGATCGATTTTCGGAAAGGATCATGGGCGCAAAATCAAGATGCTACAGCGTCCTTTGCGAGTCCAAAGGACGCGCGGCGCTGTAGTAGCGCAGAAAACGGCATCAGGCGGCTAGCCTCACGAATTTAGTGACGGGATTTTAGGCGCAGACGCGGTTTCGGCCTTGCCTCTTGGCCTCATACAGCTGGCGGTCGGCGCGGCGATAGAACTCTTCGGCGGTTTCCTTACGGTCCCAGACGGCAAGGCCGACGCTCGTGGTGATCTTCAGGCGGACATTGCCTGACAGTATCGACATGTTGGCAATAGCCTTGCGGATGCGCTCGGCGAATTTGGACAGAAGTTCGGCGTCCATGTTGGGCGTGACGACTGCGAACTCCTCGCCACCCAGACGCGCCACCACATCGTGATAGCGTGTCATGTCCTTGAGGCAGTTGGCGACCGCCCGCAACACCTCGTCACCAACATCATGGCCGTGGGTGTCGTTGACCTGCTTGAAATGGTCGAGGTCAAGGATCATCAGCCCGACCGGCTTCTCGATGCGGCGGAATTCCTCGAGATATTCCTTCAGTGCGTCATCGAAATAGCGCCGGTTCTGCATACCGGTCAGGCTGTCGGTCAGCGCCGCATGTTCCAGCGTTTCCGAACGGGCGCTGAGCGAAACCGTCATGGCGCGCAGCTTGCCTTCTTCTGTCGCCTGCTTGCGGATCAGCGGATAGATGAAGAAAATGCCGAAGAACAGGGCAGTCGCCAAAAGAACGCCGGTCCCAAACAGCAGCTTGTTGAGATAGATGATCTTGTCGACCCTTGCGGGTGTATGAACGTCTTCGGCGAAGGCCTGCAGAAGCCCATAGGCGTGAAGCGTCACTAGGCCGGCGGCCAGGATCACGAATATAAACACAAAAAAGGCTGATTCCGCCTTGTGAAAACGCATCTGCTCCCCGTTGGAAAATTCCCAAAGGCGTTATGGCATGGACGGGCTTACGGAGGGTTAATTAGGACAACTTCGACGGGAAGTCTCCCCTCAAAATCAACTTTTCAGGTTGCACTGGAAAGGGGATCCGAGATCGTGGATTCCACACGATCACCAGGGCGCAATCTCATCCATTCCGGACCCAACTGATGCCTGAACCAGGTCGCCTGGCGCTTGGCATATTGTCGCGTCGCGATCTTCGCGCGCTCGATCGCTTCGGGGAAACTCAACTCGCCGGCCATTGCGGCCTGGAGTTCGCGAACGCCGATCGCTTTCATCGCCGGCAAGTCGGGATCGAGGCCAAGGTCGGTCAGCCGCCTGACCTCGTCGAGAGCGCCCTTCTCCAGCATGCGGTCGAACCGCGCCTCGATCCGCTCCACCAGCTCCGCTCGGTCCGGTTCGATCACAAAGAAACGCGTGCTGGCCCTGTCGATCAGTGGACGGCCGCGCGCCGCCTGCCATTCCAGGATGGAACGGCCCGATGCGTCGAGCACCTCCAGCGCCCGCACGATGCGCTGGCCGTCGGTCGGCTTCAGCATCATGCCGGTTGCGGAATCCTCGCGCAGCAGGATGCGGTGCAGCTTGGCTGCGCCCTGCTCCTGGAGTTCGTAGCGCCAGCGATCACGGATCGACTGCGGAATGTCGGGCATTTCCGAAATGCCTTCCGCAAGCGCCCGAAAATAAAGCCCCGTCCCACCGACGAAAATCACCGGCCGTTCGAAGAACGTGCCGACCCGTCGTTCCAAGAACGCACCGTTGTCGATGAGCTTCATCACATCGCGCAGCCAGGCGCCGGTGGAATATGCGGTGGAGGGATGGACATGTCCGTAGAGGAAATGCGGGACGCGAGCGAGTTCGGCAGCAGTCGGCCGCGCCGTCAGCACGTCGAGCACCGAATAGCCTTGCATGGAATCGGTGTTGACGACGACGCCGCCATTGCGCTCGGCGAGGTCGACCGCAAGGGCGGACTTGCCGCTGGCGGTCGGCCCGGCTATCAGGATCGCGTTCTTAACGCGGCCCTCGCCCGCCTGCCTGCCGGAATTTTCGATGCCCCCGCTTGCCACGCCCTTGGTCGCCACGCTTGTGTCCCATCCCGCCGGCCGCGCATTGTCGCCGGCGCTTGCGAATATGGTGTCACGGTCGGTTGGCGCAAGCACTGTTCGCTGGCTGGCCGAAGGCATCGCCTGCGAAATCGCTTTGCCCGAGGCGGCCGAAGCCGTTGAAACGACCGCCGGCCTGCGCGCCGTGCTCGCACCCGAACCGGTCGACGTGATCGTCCAGCAGGCCGAGGGAAGGCGGAAGAAAATCCTCATCGCCGATATGGATTCGACTGTTATCGACCAGGAATGCATCGACGAGCTTGCCGACGAGATCGGCGTCAAGGATTACGTCGCCGCCATCACGGCGCGATCGATGAATGGCGAGATCGCATTCGAGCCGGCCTTGCGCGAGCGGGTGGCGCTGCTGAAAGGCCTCGACGCTGCCGTGGTCGACCGCGTCATCGCCAACCGCTTGACGCTGGCCTCCGGCGGCCGCGCACTTGTCCAGACCATGCGGGCCAATGGCGCATGGACTGCACTCGTGTCGGGTGGCTTCAACGTCTTCACCTCACGCATCGCCGCCATGCTCGGCTTTCAGGAGAACCGCGCCAACCGCCTGATCGAGCAGGACGGCCACTTCACCGGGCTGGTGGCCGAGCCGATCCTGGGGCGTGCCGCCAAGGCCGATGCGCTGCTCGAGATTTCGGCGCGACTCGGGCTGACGACCGCCGACGCCATGGCTGTCGGCGATGGCGCCAACGACCTCGACATGATCCGCCTAGCCGGCACCGGTGTGGCACTTCATGCCAAACAGGTCGTGGCGGCGGAGGCAAAATTCCGCATTGACCACGGCGACCTGACGGCGCTGCTCTATCTGCAGGGCTACCGGCGGGAGGAATTTGTGGAGTGACGCCGATCCGCACCGAGCGCCTGATCCTGCGCAACTGGGAGGATCGCGACCGTGAGCTCTTCTACCGCATCAATTCCGACGAACGCGTCATGGAATTCTTTCCATTTCGCCGCGACCGCGCTGCCGCGGACGCCAAAATGGACGAGTTCCGCGCCTGGATCGCCGAGGATGGCTACGGTTTCGCTGCCGCCGAGATAATTGAAACGCGCCAATGCATCGGCTTCGTCGGCCTCCTCGACACCGATCATTTGCCCTTCCTGCCTGCCGGCACAGTCGAGATCGGCTGGCGGCTGGCGCCCGAATTCTGGGGCCATGGTTATGTCACCGAGGCAGCCGAAGCGTGGCTCGCCTATGGCTTCGAAACGCTTGGCCTCGACGAAATCGTGTCCTTCGCCGTTAGGGATAACAGCCGTTCCACAGCCGTCATGAAGCGCCTGGGCATGATTGCCGACCCGGCCAGCGATTTCGACCACCCCGGCATTCCGGACAGCCATGCCATGCTCAAGCGGCATGTGTTCTACAGGCTGACAGCCAAGGAATGGCAAAAAAACCGGCCTTGATCAGTGCTTGTCAAACGGAAGCTCGCCGCCGGGTTGCGGCGGTTTGACGCCGACGCGATCGAGCATTTTAGCGAAATCATCGCCTGATGCATCACCAGCCCGTCGACGTAGGAAATCGGCCGCTGTCTCCATGGCTCCAACCTTTTGCGCCACGGCCGAAGCGATCCACTGGTTAAGCGACACCCCATCAGCCTTTGCCAGACGTGCAGCCGCCTCCTTGATCGACAAGGGAAGTTTCAACGGATAGGTCGCCTTGCTCATGTTCGAAATCCTTCCAACAATTCGGCGGGACTGATGACTGGAACTTCAAAACGGCCTGCCGCAGTGACAAAATCGCGGCGATTGTGAGTGACCAATGCGTCTGCCCGACGATTGATCGCAGCCGCAAGCACCATCTCATCCTTCGGATTGCGGGCGCCAGAGAAAGTGCAGCTCGACCGGTTCTGCCAAGACAGCAAAGCCGGCCGGACTTAGTCCATCCGGATCGTCACAAACCGCAATTCGCCGGTCTTCGACGCCAGCATCAGCAGCGCGTTCTTGCGTCCCTGCTCCTTCAACGCAGCAATCCGGTCCATGACATCCTTGGGCGTGGCGACCGATTCCTGAGCGATCTCGGTGATCACCTCGCCGGCCTGGATGCCACGTTCGGCAGCGGCCGAGTCCTTGGTGACTTCGGTGATGACGACGCCGGAGACTTCGGCGGCGATGCCGAATTTCGTCCGCGTCTCGTCGTTGAGCTCGCCAACGGTCATGCCGAGCACGGAAGCCGTCGAAACGGCGGGCGCCTCGTCGCCATTATCCTTGCCGGCGGTGCCATTCTCGCCGCTGGCAAGCTTTTCGCCATCTTCGAGCCGGCCGAGCGTCACCTTCACGGTCTGCTCGACACCCTTGCGCACGATGACCACGTCGACAGCCTTGCCGACCGTGCTTTCCGCGACGACGCGCGGCAGGTCGCGCATTTCATTGACGTCCCTGCCGTCGAACTTGATGATGACGTCGCCCGCCAGGATGGTGCCGTTGTCGACAGGCCCGCCCTTGATGACGCCGGCGACCAGGGCGCCCTTGGCGGTGGCCATGCCGAGGCTTTCGGCAATGTCGTCCGTCACCGGCTGGATGCGCACGCCGAGCCAGCCGCGCCGCGTCTCGCCGAACTGGCGGAGTTGGTCGACGACGCCCAACGCAAGCTGCGAGGGAATGGAAAAGCCGATGCCGATCGAGCCGCCGGACGGCGAGATGATCGCCGTGTTGATGCCGATCACCTCGCCGTCGCTGTTGAACAGCGGTCCGCCGGAGTTGCCTCGGTTGATCGCGGCATCAGTCTGGATGAAGTCGTCATAGGGACCGGAATTGATGTCGCGGTTGCGGGCCGAGACGATACCAACCGTCACGGTGCCGCCGAGGCCGAACGGATTGCCGATCGCCATCACCCAGTCACCGACACGCATCTTGCTGGAATCGCCGAATTTCACCGCCGTCAGTTTGTGCCCTTTCGGATCGACCTTCAGCACCGCCACGTCGGTCTTGGTGTCGGTGCCGACCAGCGTCGCCTTCAGAGTCACGCCGTCGGAGAAATTCACCTCGATGTCGTCGGCATCGGCGATCACATGGTTATTCGTCACCACGATACCCTGCTCGGCGTCGACCACGAAGCCGGAGCCCAGCGACTGCACCTTTTGCGAGGGGTTGCCCTGTTCGCCGGGACGGTTCTTGAAGAAATCGTCGAAGAAATCCTGGAAGGGCGAGCCCTCCGGAAGCTGCGGCATCGGCACCGCGCCCGGGCCTTCCGTGCCCTTCACCCTCTGCGAGGTCGATATGTTGACCACGGCGCCGAGCAGGCCCTGCGCGAGATCGGCGACCGAAGCCGGGCCGTCGGCGGCGGCCGCAGGCGTCACCAGCGACGGGACGGTAGCGGCGCCGATAAGAAGTGCTGCAGCACCCGCGGTGAACGTCCGCCTCGCCGCGCGCAAAAACCTGTTGGATGTCATCGAGAAATCTCCCGGTGTCTCTGAGAAGAAAAGCGCTCGCCGAAAACGCTGCGTCGAACCATGTTGGCAAGAAATACGGCACGTTTGCGGCTATGGCCATCGGTGGAGGATAAATCCTCCGTTATCCCGAAATCATCGTCATCCACCACGCACCAGCCAGACGAGGCCGACACCGACGGCGATTGCAATCAGCCCCGCGACCCGCAGCGTATTCTCCGGCATCGACAGAACTTCGCCGGCAAGCTTCTTGGCCAGACCGGGAAAGCCGCCATAGACCAGGCCCTCGACGACGAGAACCAGGCCTATTGCCGCCAGAAAATCCTGCACCGGCCGTTACTGGCCGGCGCCTGGCTGCGCTGCCGGTGCAGCGGGCGCTGCTGCACCAGGCGCTGCTAATGCAGCCGGCGCTGCCGGCGTATCAGCGCCGGCGGGATTGCGGAAGAAACGGAAGAAATCCGAATTCGGCGACAGCACCATCGTCGTCCCGGTATTGTCCAGCGCCGTGCCGTAGGCATTCATCGACCGGTAAAAGTCGAAGAAGGCTGGATCGCGCTGGTAGGCGTTCGCGAAGGTGGCGCTGCGTTGAGCTTCGCCTTCACCGCGCAGGATTTCAGACTCTCTGCGTGCCTCGGCGACGATCTCCACCACTTCGCGGTCGGCGCGCGCCCTGATGCGCTGCGCCGCCTCATTGCCGCGCGCCCTCAGCCGTTCGGCTTCGGCCAGACGCTCGGCCTTCATGCGGTCATATGTCTGTTGCGAGACTTCCGCCGTCAAATCGGTCCGGCGAATGCGGACATCCTCGATCTGCAGGCCGAGCGACGTGGCGTCGGGCCTCAGCTGATCGCGCACTTCGCGCATCATCACGGCTCGCTCTTCCGAGAGCGCCGCCTCGAAGTCGCGCAGACCGTAAACACGGCGCAAGGCGGCGTCGAGACGCGTCCTCAACCGTGCCTCGGCCAGTTCGATCTGGCCGGACACCGCGGAGCGGAACACGCGTGGATCGGAGATCCGATAGGCGATGAAGGCGTCGACCTCATAGAACTTGCCGCCTGAAACCTGGACGCGGATGTTGTCGAGGTCGAAGCGCAGCACCCGGTTTTCGATCAGCTGCACGCTGTCGGCATCGAAGAAGGCGAACGGCGCCTTGAAATAGATGCCCGGCTGGCTTTTGACGTCGACGATTTCGCCGAACCTGAGCACCAGCGCCTGCTGGCGCGCATTGACGACGAAGACCGACGAATAAAGCAGGAACAGGATGACCGCGGCGATGACGGCGATGATGGGAAGACGGTTGGCCATCACTGGGTTCCTCCAAGGACCGGCGCCGGCGCCTTCTGCTGCAATGCTGGCAGCGGCAGATAGGGAACGACCCCTGGTCCGCTGCCTTGCTCGATAATGACCTTGCTGGAATCCCTCAGAACCCTCTCCATCGTTTCCAGATAAAGCCGCTGGCGCGTCACATCCGGCGCCTTGGCGTATTCGTCATAGACCGAGATGAAGCGCTGCGCCTCGCCTTCGGCCTCCTGCACGACCCGGTTCTTGTAGCCGGCCGCCTCCTCGCGGATCTGTGCGGCCTCGCCGCGCGCCTGGCCGAGCTTCTGGTTGGAATACTGGTTGGCCTGCTCGACGAACTTGTCCTCGTCCTGTTCGGCGCGCTGCACCTCGTCGAAGGCGTCGGCCACTTCGCGCGGTGGTGCGGCATCCTCGATCGAAATCGCGTTGACGTTCAGGCCGGCCTTATAGCCGTCCAGCGTCGTCTGGATGATTTCGCGCACCGACGCCGCAATGCCCTCGCGATCGTCGCGGAAGATGTCCTGCGCCGGCCGCCGGCCGACCGCTTCGCGCATGGCGCTTTCGGCGACCTGGCGCAGCATGCCGTCGGGATCGGACACGTCGAACAGATAGGCTCTCGGATCGGAGACCTGATAGGCCACCGAGAACTGGACGTTGACGATGTTCTGGTCGCCCGAAAGCATCAGCCCTGATCCGTTGCCGGTGGCCGTGCCGCCGCCGATGTTGACGAGTTGTTCGGCGATGTTGGCCGTCTCGACCGTCTCGATGGGCCACCAATGGAAATGCAGGCCTGGCTGCGAGAACTCCGCCTTTGGCACGCCGAATCTGAGTTCGACCGCAACCTCGTCGGGCTGCACGGTATAGACCGCCTTGAACGCCCACAGCACGACAAGCGCCGCCGCGATCAGCCCGAACACGGCAGGGCTGGCGCCGCCGCCACCCGGCAAAGCACGCCGCAACCTGTCCTGGCCGCGCCGGATGATATCTTCGAGATCGGGAGGCGAGCCCTGCGGACCGCTAGGCCCCTTCGGCCCCTGCCCCCAGGGTCCTGGATTGTTGCCGCCGCCCCATGGGCCGCCGCCTCCGCCGCTTTTGTCATTCCAGGGCATGAATGTCCTTTCGCTCCCTCACGCGCCGGCCTGACGACGCAAAAATCCAGTATCGTCCTTCTATAGGGACGCGACGGCACGCTTTCAACGCGATCGGTCGTCGGCACCGCCCGTTTTGGACCGTCGCGACCCTTTATCGCCTCTCAATGCACGTCGCGACGTCGCTCGTAAACCGAATAGCGTGTCGCCTGGGTATCCTTTTCACCGGCCGGAACGTCCTGCGAGCGGACAATGCGCCACAAATCCGGGTCTATCGGCGGGAAATGCGCGTCGCCGTCGACCGCGGCAAGGATATGGGTGACATGCAAGCGATCGGCCAGCGGTAGCGCCTGGGCGTAGATCTCGCCGCCGCCGATAACGCAGATTTCGTCGGCGCCGGCCATGCAGCGCCCGCGCACCTTCGCCAGACTGATCGCCTCGTCGAGCGAATGCACGACTTCGACGCCCTCGGCGCGCCAGGCCTTGTCACGGGTCACCACGATGTTGAGCCGGCCTGGCAGAGGCCGGCCGATGCCTTCATAGGTCTTGCGACCCATGATGATAGGTTTGCCCATCGTGTCGGCCTTGAACCGCTTGAGATCGCTGGAAAGCCGCCACGGCAAACCACCATCGCGCCCGATCACGCCGTTTTCGGCGATGGCGACATAGATCGCGACGTCCATCAGCCGCCGCTCCCGCCATCGTCCGAACGCACCAGCAGCAATATGTCGATATCGTGCTCAGGGTAGAAATTTTCTGCCGTCATCTCGAAACGGGTCGGTCCGACTTTCCTGACGTTTTCGCCACAGAACGAGACCAGGTTCTTTGGATCGCCCTTGTCGACGGTCAGCTTGAACTTGCCGATGGCGCCCGTCGCCCAGTTACCGCCCGTGGTCAGGATATAGGCGATGCGGTTCTCGAAATATTTCGGATTGCCGTCGGGATTTTTCTTCGCTGCCTTGCGGATCGCGTTCTCGAACGTGCCGTCTATGCAGTATCGGGTCTTGTAGGCGGCGTATTGGCCCTGGAACTGGCCATCGTAGAAGAAGCTGACCGAGGACGTGCCGCCGACGCTCGGTTTGTAGCGGTGGGCGACGTGGACTGCCTTATTGGCTGGAAAGGTCGAGCGCCACCAGTAGGTCGAGCGCAATTGCCAGAACGGCACATAGACGGTCTTCATGCCCGAACCGTCGTCGGAGGTGTCCTCGATGATGAGGCCGCGATCGACCCAGTCGTCGGCAACCGCCTGCGGCAGCTTTGCCAAAGCCGCCCTGGCCGCATCGCCGAACGGGTAGAGCGGCACGTTTTGCGCCTTGAAATCGGCGCTGATGTCGATGCCGAGCGCAAATGCCTTCTGCTCGAGCTGCGGCTTTGCAGCCACGCCGTCGATCGTCACCTCGAAGCCGAGGAAATTGTCGCTCTGCCCGTCGGGGATCGCCGGCATCTCGTTCGGATCGCCTTCGATGTCAGGCATCGGAAAAGCAACGATCGCGTCGACATCCTTGTCGGTGTTGTTTCGGAAGACATAATCGACCGTCACCTTTTCCGGGGAGATGTAGAGATCCTCACTCTCCATAGCGACCGCGTCGCTGCGAGACAGGATCAGGCCGCCCGTTCCCAATTCGGCAATCGAATCATTGGCGAATACGGGCGTGGCCGAGAGCGCCAGCGCTGCGGTCAGAACATAACGGAACATGGAAGCTCCCTTGGCGAGATGCCGGCATGACTCTAGCCGTTTCAATGTGGAGTTTCAAAGCCCTTCCGCGCTTGCGCACATGCCATGGCTCTCTGGACACCGACGTTCCGATCGGGCAGGAGTTCGTCCATGCGCAAGCTTCTCGTAATCGGCATCGGCGCCGGCAATCCCGACCACATGACCGTGCAGGCCATCGGCGGCTTGAACCGCGCCGACGTACTGTTCATTCCCGACAAGGGCGAGAAGAAGAACGACCTCGCAGAACTGCGCCGCCAGATCTGCGACCGATTCGTCACCAATCCAAACTCGCGTCGCGTCGAATTCGACGTGCCGGTGCGGGCCGAGCCAGCGCCCTCCTATCGCTCGACCGTCGATGACTGGCACGAGGCGATCGCCGCGATCTATGAAGGCCTGATCCGCGACGAGCTCTCGCAAGATGGCTGCGGCGCCTTCCTGATCTGGGGCGATCCCTCGCTCTTCGACAGCGCGCTGCGCATACTGGAGCGTGTGCGCATGAGAGGCAATGTCGGGTTCGAGCTCGAGGTGATCCCCGGCATCACTGCCGTCCAGGCGCTCGCCGCCAGCCACAAGCTGGCACTGAACCGCATCGGCGACGCGGTTCAGATCACCACCGGGCGCCGGCTTACCGAAGAAGGTTTGCCCGACAATGCCGGCAGCACCGTCGTCATGCTGGACGGCAAATGCGCCTTCGACTCGCTGGATGACAAGGATCTCCTCATCCACTGGGGCGCCTATCTCGGCACGCCCGACGAGATCCTCATTTCCGGCCGCCTTGGAGACGTCGGCGCCGAGATCGTGAAGACCCGCGACGAGGCCCGCCGGAAAAAAGGCTGGATCATGGACACTTATCTGCTGCGCAAGCCCGGCGAGCCGGAGGAATAGGCTCGGCCGGTACAGAATCCATCATCGACCTCACCCGGCATCGATCTCCGCCTGTAGTGCCTCCATATGCGCCGCCGCCGCGGAAGCCGCAGCCCGTTCGATGGCGCGAAAGCGGCTGACGACCGCAAGCCCCACCGGCGTCAACTGGGCGCCGCCGCCCTTTTTCCCACCGGTCTGCGCCGCGACCAGCGGCTTACCGAACACCCTGTTCATGTCCTCGACGAGATCCCAAGCGTGTTTGTAGGACATTTCCATGCCGCGCGCCGCCGCCGAGATCGATCCGAAGGCGGCGATCTGCTCGAGAAGCTCGATCTTGCCCGGCCCGATGCGCCCTTCTGGATCAAGGTTTATCCGCAAGCTCAGCGACGGCATTTGCTCCTCCGCAGTCGCGTCACATCCATCCTAAACAGCTCTCCGCGATACCGCTATTTCAAAATGATATAGCGACAATCATCCGTCTGTCATCCATCCGCCTCGACAGGCAGGCCGGCGCTCGTATTCGCCTGGTCGAAGCTTACCGTCTTGACCACCGCGTAGGCTTTTCGACCGAGCCGAAGTTTCAGCGTCTGTCGCGATTGCTCGGTGATCCGGGCAAGCACGGTTGCGCCATTGCAGTCCATGCCGATCTCGACCGTAGGCCCCTCGCCCGGCTCTATCGCAACGATCCTGCCCGGCAGAATGTTGAGCGCGCTGAGACCCGTTGGCTGTTCGATGGCGATCATCACATCGCGGGCACGGATGCGGATGCGCACCGGCGCACCCACCGGCACTGCCAGAAGCGGCACGCGGATGTCGCCCGCCGCCGAGCCAAGCACGGTCATGCCAAAGACTTCGTCGTGGCGCAGCACCGCAGTATCCAGCACCGCGCCCCCCTCGCCGCGCTCTTCTGCCGGCAGCAGGTCGAGCCGCTGCATGATCGCTCCGGTCGGGCCGCAAGCGGCGACTTTGCCTTGCGCCAGCACAACGACGTCGCTTGCCAGCCGCGCCACTTCCGGGATCGAATGGCTGACATAGACGATCGGGATTTTCGTCTCGTCGCGCAGCCGCTCGATGTAAGGCAGGATTTCTGCCTTGCGGGCGTCGTCGAGCGAAGCCAGCGGCTCGTCCATCAGCAACAACCTTGGACTAGCGAGCAGCGCCCGGCCGATTGCCACGCGCTGTTTCTCGCCGCCGGAAAGCTTCGCCGGCCGCCGGTCGAGCAAAGGACCGATGCCGAGCAGGTCGACAACGGCATTCATGTCCGCATAGCGTTCCGCCGCCGGCGTGAACCAGCGGCCGTAACGCAGATTGCTGGCCACGCTCATATGCGGAAACAGCCGCGCATCCTGGAACACCATACCGATGCGGCGCTTGTGCTTCGGCACGAACAGGCCCGCATCCGTATCGACCAGCACGCGGCCGTCGGCCTCGATCCGCCCCTTCTCGGGCCGGATTAATCCGGCAATCATGTTGATCAGCGTCGTCTTACCGGAACCCGAGGGCCCGAACAGCGCGGTCAGCCGCCCGGCGCTCCCGAAGCGGACGTCGAGCCCCAAATCGCCAAGCCGATGGGTGATATCGAGCGCGACCGTCATTCGATATCCATCCGCTTGCCGACGCGCCGCGCCAGAACCTCCGAGGCGACAAGTGCTGCCATCGAAATGACGATCGAGATCAGCGTCAGCCTGAGCGCGCCGGCATCGCCGCCCGGCACCTGCGTGAACGTGTAGATCGCCGATGGCAGTGTCTGCGTCTCGTTTGGGATATTGGAAACGAAGGTGATCGTTGCGCCGAATTCGCCCATCGCCTTGGCGAAAGACAGGATCGCGCCGGTGATCAGGCCGGGCAGGATCAGCGGCAGCGTGATCGTCCCGAACACCCACAGCGGATTGGCGCCAAGCGTTCCGGCCGCCGCCTCGATTCTGCGGTCGACCGCCTCGATCGACAGCCGGATCGCCCGCACCATCAAGGGAAAGCCCATGACGGCGCAGGCCAGTGCGGCACCTGTCCAGCGAAAGGAAAAAACGATGCCGAAATGCTCGGCCAGAAACGCCCCGGCCGGGCCGCGCCTGCCGAAGGAGAGCAGCAGCAGATAGCCGACAACCACCGGCGGCAGGATCAACGGCAGATGCACCAGCCCGTTGAGCAGCGTCTTGCCCCAGAATTGTCCACGGGCGAGCACAAGCGCGATCAATATGCCGGGCGGCAGGCTGGCGATCATCGCCACTGTCGCCACCTTGATCGACAGCCGGACCGCATTCCATTCGTCGGGAGTGAGATCCAGCAGCCAGTTCATCTTTTTGGCGTGCCTCAGTTGCTCGGCGTAAGGACCGTAAAACCTTGCGCCTTGAAGATCTCGCCTGTCTTGGCGGATTGCAGGCATTCCAAAAACGCCGGCGCATCCTTGTCCCTCGAATCCGCCATCTGGGCAACCGGGTAGACGATCGGCGGGTGCGAATCCTCCGGGAGGGTGCCGATCACCTTGACGCCGGGCTCGGCGTGCGCGTCGGTGGCGTAGACGATGCCGAGTGCTGCTTCACCGGTCGAGACCAGCTTGAGCGCTGCGCGCACATTCTCGGCCTGTGCCACCTTGCCTTCGATCGAGGACCAGACGCCGAGCGATTCAAGTGCGGCCTTGCCATATTTGCCGGCCGGCACCGCTTTGAAATCGCCCATGGCCAGCCTGCCGTCGCCGATCAGCCCGGCAAGGTCAAAACCCTTTACGATCCTGGTTTCGACCGACGAATCCTTCGGCGCCACCAGCACGATCTGGTTGCCGAGCAACTTCACTTCGGTATCCGGCTTGGTCAGCTTTTTGTCGGACAGATATTTCATCCAGTCGAGGTCGGCTGCGATGAAGACATCGGCTGGCGCGCCGCCCTCGATCTGCTTGGCCAAGGCGGAGCTTGCCGCATAAGAAATGATTGCCACCTCGCCGACATCGGCCTCGCAGGCGGTGTTCACGGCGTCCAGGGCGTTCTTCATGCTTGCCGCGGCGAAGACGATCAATCTGTCATCCGCATGGGCAACCGGCATGGCGGCGATCAGCATCGCTGTCAGGCCGCCAATGGCAGCCGCCTTCAATCCGAAACCGTTGCGCACCAGCATGAACTCTCCTGGGCTTGAAAATCCGATCGTCGCGAGCCTGCCAATCGATATATCCATGTGAATATAACAAGGAAAGGGCTTTTGCCAGACAATGGCCCAGCCGATGGCCTTGCATGGTGCTGCCACCGCCGCGATAAATAGCGGTGGATACAGCGCGACATCGCAGGGCCGACGAGGCAGGTCAAAGCATCTGTTGTCGTGGTCGGCATCGCGGGCGGACGGCACAGCGCTACAGCCGCACAATTTCGAAACAAGGTAGGTAGAAGCCCGATGTTTGCGGCTCACACCGCGATGGGCGCCTTGATCACCGCATCGGCGAGGTAGTTTTCCAGCCGGAAATCCTCGAAGCGGAAGGCAAAGAGGTCCTTCACCTCCGGATTGATCCACAGCGTCGGCAGCGCCTTGGGCGTGCGCCGCAACTGTTCGCGCGCTTGCTCGAAATGGTTCGCGTAAAGATGCGCGTCGCCCAGCGTGTGGACGAAATCGCCGGGCTTCAGCCCCGTCACCTGCGCCACCATCAAGGTGAGCAGCGCATAGGAAGCGATGTTGAACGGCACGCCGAGAAAGATATCGCCGGAACGCTGATAGAGCTGGCAGGAAAGCCTGCCTTCCGAGACATAGAACTGGAACAGGCAATGACAGGGTGGCAGCGCCATGGCTTCCACTTCGGCCGGGTTCCACGCCGAAACGATCAGCCTTCGGGAATTAGGATTCTTGCGTATCTCCTTCAAGAGATTGGCAATCTGGTCGATGGCGCCACCATGGCCGTCCGGCCAGGAGCGCCATTGCTTGCCATAGACCGGGCCGAGGTTGCCATTCTCATCGGCCCATTCGTCCCAGATCGAGACGCCGTGGTCGTTCAGGTATTTGATGTTGGTGTCGCCGGCCAGAAACCACAGAAGTTCATGCACGATCGACTTCAGGTGAAGCTTCTTGGTGGTGGTGACCGGAAAGCCGCGCGCAAGATCGAAGCGCATCTGGTAGCCGAACACCGAGCGCGTTCCGGTGCCGGTGCGGTCGCCGCGATCGGCGCCGTTTTCCAGCACGTGCTTCAAGAGGTCGAGGTACTGGCGCATCGGCTTCGGCTCGATTCGGGACTCGATTCGGGTTACCGGCCATCATAACCGACTGGCTGCTGGCCGAACATATCAAAGCGCAGAATCTTAAGACAAGACACTCGCGGCCATGCTCTGGGCTGGCGCGGGAATCGCACCAGCATCCGCCGATGCAGGATGATTGTTCAGAGGCTGGCGAGCTTACCCAGATCCTTGGCGACCAGGTAATAGAAGGTCACGCGGCTCTTGGTGTTGTCGGCCTCCATCGCCTTACAAGTCTTTTCGATGGCCGCGTCCGCCTTGCTGCCGTCGGCTATGCCGAGCTTTTTGGCAACCCAGTTGGCCTTGACGCGATCGAGTTCCTTGGGATCCGTGCAGGACACCAGCGAGGAATCCCGATTCCTGAGCGCAATGCCCAAATGCTTCACGATCTTGGCGACCGCGTCGGCATCTGCCGCGGCGTCGTACTTCTTCACGTCTGCAAGATAATCGGCCATCAAAATTCCCCTCGTCAGCGCCACGGGATCCGGTCGATGAGGGTCGTGGCGCGCTGCCGCAAATGGCAAGCTTCGGTTGAGACGGTTGACAAGTCAAGCCTTCGCGAGGCTGTTTGACCACAGCGACAAGCATCAATTGAGGCCTTTCATTTTCCATGATCGGTCCCTATATCTGTTTGGTCGGCTCGACCGACTATGGCGATAAACAGGCGATGAAATAAGCCGTTCGGACCCGGGGGCGGTACCCGGCGCCTCCACCAAAAACCGCTGTTATCGAGGAGCGGCTTTTGCTGGGGGCGAAATAGGATCGACGAAGGTGTAAAGATCGTACTTTTGCCCGGCATTGTACCACCGTTATCGGGCTAAACTTATAGTTGCCAACGACAACTATGCGGAAGCACGTCTCGCCGCGTAAGCGGTGCGATAGCTTCAATTCAAGCCCTAGTGGTTCGCACTTCTAGGCGGGGTTCGGAGGTACCTGGCAACAGAAACCTCCACTTCTCCCCTTCGATTCCACCTCTCCCCCTTCGAAACGATAATGGGAGCAGGCTTGCTGGCCGCGCTTCTTGCGCTATGCCTCTTCACGACGCTGTCTTGCTGTCCTGGGAGCTGCGCTCCTATCGAGCCGCCCTCGAACAGAACGGTCCCGTCTTCTTTCGATCGCGGCGTGCCGGACACTCTTGATTATTTGCGCCTCACTGGCCTGCCGGTGCCCGACCACATCAGGAATGCCGCCCAACGCTTCCGCTACGCCAGTCATGTCTTAATCGCCCCGCCATGGCGCGAGATTTTCTGGCAGGATTGCGAGCGAAGGCAGCCCTCGACGAAGCCGAACGCGCTGGCCAGCATCTACACCGAATTGGGCTATGAGCTGGTCCCGTTGCCCTTGGCGCCGGTCGAGGCTCGACTGCGATTATCTTGGCCGAGGCGGGCTTGCAGCTTGAGCCCAGACGTGAAAAAGGCCGGGAATGACCGGCCTTTTCATGCTCTCGCTGGAAAGCATCTACTCTGCCGGCGCTTCGACAACCTCCCGCCCACGGCCAAGCGTGACCTTGGCCAGCACGAACGAGATCACCGCGCAAAGCGTGATGCCGGCCACCATCGGCAGCGGCGTGCCGTCGAAGAACACGCCGGCGATGCCCATGGCGACCGCACCGATCGCGAAGTGCAGCGTGCCCATCAGCGCCGAGGCCGTGCCGGCGATCGCGCCATGCTCCTCCATGGCCAGCACCGAAGTCGTCGGGATCACCAGGCCGAGGAACCCGTAGCCGACGAACAGCAGCACCGCCATCACGTCGAGCCGGTCGACGCCGGACGCCATCACCGCGAACAGCACCACCATCGTCGTCGCATAGCCGACCACCGCGACCCGCACCACGGGCCTTAGCCCGAACCGTTCGGACATCACCCCCGTCAACTGCGACATGCCGATGAAGGCGACCGCGTTGATTGAGAAGAACACGCTGTAGACCGACGGCGACAGCCCGTAATGGTCGATCAGGATGAAGGAGGAGCTCGATAGATAGACGAAGAAGCTCGCGATCCCGAAGCCGCCGATAGACGCCAGGCCAAGGAAGTTGCGGTCGCCCATCAGGAAGCGATAGGCCGTGAGCGCGGTGCCGAACGAACTGCCTGCACGCGCCTCGACCGGCCGCGTCTCCTTGAGCGAGGTCGCCAGCAGGACGGTGGCGAGCACCGCCCCACCCGTTACCGTCCAGAACACGGCACGCCAGCCGAAATTCTCGATGATCACGCTACCGGTCAGCGGCGCCAGGATCGGCGACACCGAAAACACCAGCATCAAGAGCGACATCAGCTTGGCAGCGTCGGTGCCGGTGTGCAGGTCACGCACGATGGCGCGCGGCACCGCCATGCCTGCGCTGGCGCCGAGCCCTTGCAGGAAACGGAAGGCAATCAGCCATTCGATCGAGGGAGCGAGCGCCGAGCCGATGCCGCCGACCATGAACAGTGCGAGGCCGCCATAGAGCGGCAGCTTGCGTCCGACCATGTCGGAGATCGGTCCGACGACGATCTGGCCAAACCCCATGGACAGGAAGAAGATCAGCAAACTCATCTGCACGGCAGCGGTGCTGGCCTGCAGATCCGCGCCGATCGAAGGCAGCGCCGGAAGATACATGTCGATGGCAAACGGACCGATGGCGGTCAACAGGCCGAGCACGATCGCGATGCGGAGGAATCGGGGACTCATGATAGCAGGCTTCTTTCAAATCTGATTGGCCGCCGACCGGCGCATAATCCTAGGACGTTCCATGCCGTGAAATTCCGACTTCCTGCGGAGGGAAATTCCTTTTAGCTAAGTCCATAAATTTAGACACTCTTGTCTAATCCGTCAATCACCTCTATATAGTTTTTCATGAAGCACGACGTTTCTCCTGACAGCATCCCGCCACGCGGTCATGAGGCAAAGCGCGCCTCCATCATGGACGCTGCCGGCGAGGTGTTCTGCCGCGAAAGCTTCGCCGGCGCCAATATCGACATGATTGCCGCCGAGGCCGGCGTTTCGCGCCAGACGATCTACAACCACCACGGCGACAAGGAGAAACTCTTCGTCGCCATCGTCCGCGACCTCACCGAGCGCTGCAATGCCGGCATCTTCGCCACCATTTCCACCTTTCCGGACCAGCCGAAGGATCTCGAGGCCGATCTGATCGCTTTTGCTGTGCGCATGAACCGCAACTGTATCTGCAACCGCGACGGAAAATTCCTGCGCAAGCTGATCCAGACCGAGGGCGAGCGCTATCCCGAGCTCTTTGCCGAATGGCGCGAACAGGGGCCGGGCAGGACATGGCCGGCGATCGCCGCCCGTTTCGCCCGCCTCGCCCATGCCGGTTTCCTCGACATCGAGGACCCCGATGTCGCGGCGCGCCAGTTCCTCGCCCTGGCCAATGCCGAATTGCAGACCACCTTCATGCTTGGCGGCACGCCGACCGATGACGAGGTGCTGCAATCGGCGACACATGGCGTGCGCACCTTCCTGCGCGCCTTCGGCAAGCGGCAGCCGGCGGCCGACGCGCAAAAGCACAGCGCGCTCGCTGGCGCCTGAGCGATCAAATCTGAGGCATGCCCTCTCGCATCTGCGCTGCCGGCGTCTATATCCGGTTTACGCCGCGCTCAAGCTTGATTACAGCTATGCGGACGATTCAACGGAACCCGACAGCCACATGGCCGACGACCACATCCGCTACGACATTCTGGCCCAGGAGGCATTGCGCGGCGTCATGCGCAAGGTCCTGGCCGAGGTCGCGCGCACCGGCCTTCCCGGCAACCATCATTTCTTCATCACTTTCCTGACCGGTGCCCCGGGCGTGCGCGTATCTTCCCGCTTGCGCGAGCGCTATCCCGAACAGATGACCATCGTCATCCAGTTCCAGTATTGGGACCTGAAGGTGACCGACACCGGCTTCGAAGTCGGGCTGTCTTTCTCCGACGTGCCGGAAAAGCTGGAAATCCCGTTCTCGGCCGTGCGCGGCTTTTACGACCCGTCCGTCAATTTCGAGCTCGAGTTCGACGTGAGGACGGAGACCTCGGCAGAAGAGGAACTGGGCGGCCAGCCCGCTTCCGAAGCGCTGGCCGTCGTCGCCGAGAAAAAGCCTGAGAAGAAGAAGACCGCAGAGGCTGAAAAGAAGCCTGCCGCGGCCGATGCCGCAAAAGGCGCCGAAGTGGTGTCGCTCGACGCCTTCCGCAAGAAGTGATCCGACGGGCCGCGCGACATGGCCGACATCGTCAATCTCCGCCAGGCCCGCAAGCAGAAGGCACGAGCCGAGAAGGGGCGCCTAGCCGAACAGAACCGGACGCTGCACGGCCGTTCCAAGGCCGACCGGGAGCGTGACCGTCTGATCGCCGACAAGGCAGAAAAGTTTGTCGCCGGCCATCGCCGCGAAGCCTCGGGCGATCCGGATTCCCCGGGTATCGGACCGAAAAGTGCGCCGCGGTTTTCGGATAAATCCGATGCTTGAAGTGAAATGAGTCACGTCCGGTGAGCCCGGTCGAGAAACGCTCGGTGACCATTCGCGGCCATCGCACCAGCTATTCGCTCGAAAAGGCGTTTTTCGACGACCTCGTCGCCATCGCGGTCGCGCGCAAACTGACGCTCGCCGCCCTCGTCGCCGAAATCGACGAGGCCCGGCCGCGCGATGCCAACCTGTCCTCGGCGCTCAGGCTCTACGTCTTGGATTGGGCGAAGCGAAAGATGAAACCAGTCTAGGTCGAGCTATCCGCCGCCCAGCGACTTCAGCAGATTGTCGATCGACGAAGGTTCAAGCGTGGGTTTTGGCGCGGATTCTGCTGGCGGCGGGTTGTCATTGGCCGGTGGCTGAGGCGCGCGCTCGATTTTCTGCGCCTGCTCAGCGGCGGCCCTGCGCTCTGCGTCGAGCTTTGCCTTTTCTTCCGCAGCGATCCGCATCGCCTCTTCCATCTTCCCGCGTTGCTGTTCTTCGGCCCCCGCCGCCTCGTCCGCCGCTTTTTGCGCCGCCCTGGCTCTCGTTTCGGCATCCGCCTTAGCCTTGGCCTCAGCATCCGCCTTGGCTTTGACCTCCGCTTCAGCCTTCGCCTGTGCATCCGCCTTGGCTCTGGCCTCCGCTTCAGCCCTGGCCTGCGCCTCGGCCTTGGCTTTAGCCTCGGCTTCAGCCCGCGCCTGAGCATCCGCTTTGGCCTTCGCCTCCGCTTCGGCTTGAGCCTTTGCCTCGGCTTCAGCCTTTGCCCTGGCATCTGCCTCGGCTTGCAGCCGCGCCGCCTCCTGCTGTTTGCGCAATTCTTCGGCTGCCCTCTCACGCTCGGCTTGCAGGGCCGCGTAGTAACGCACCTCGCGCCGCAGCCGCTGTTTTTCAAGCAGTGCCGCCTGCATGGCCTCGACCCGCTGCTGTTCCTTTTCCAGCGCGCGCTGGGTCAGGAACTGCGCCAGCGGCTCACTGTCGAATTGCCGCTTCGCGGCGCCGAACGGCCCGTCGACGCTGAAATTCACAGTCGGATCGGAGCCGACCAGCGCCTCGTCGCCGGGCCGATAAGTGATCGAACCGCTGACGGCGACCGTGCTGGCGTTCAGGTCCGCCGTGATGTCGGCGGACAGCTTCGCCGCCGGATTTTCAAGATTGACCGGCGGTGCCCTCAGCGTGCCACCGGCGATTGTGAAGGCGATGTCGATATCCCCGGCCGGAAAACTGCCGTCCGCGGCGATCTGCGGCGCGAAGCGGGCAGTCTTTGCCGCATCGATATCGCGCCCGATCGCGTCGGCCTTGGCGATGAAGGCGCCAAAGGCCTCGGGATTGACACCGGCAATGGTCAAGCCCTTCAGCGCCGCCGTGCCGGAACCGGACAGCGCCGCAACCATCGCATCGACCGATTTGCCGCTGGTCGAGAGCGCCGCCGAGAAATCGCCGCTTCCGCTGATGCCAGCCTGTGGCAGCACGGTGGCCAGATCGGCGCCGGCAAGTTTCATCTGGCCGGAGAAAAGCCCGGTGCCGTCATTGTTCTTCAGCTCGAACAGCCCGGAAAGCGCACCGCCGGCGAACTTTGCCTTGAGGTCCGACACGCGGATGCCTTCCTGATCGAGCCTCAGCGAAAGCGCTGCGTCATAGGCCGTGGCCAGCGGGCCGGCGGCCAGCGATGCCGTGGTCAGGTCGAGTTCGGCGGTGAATGGCAGGCTGGACTTCTGGCTGAATGGGGCGGTCGGCCAGGCCCCGCCGGCGCCCAGGAAGGCCTGGTCGCCAAACAGTGCCACCGCCATCGGATCGAGATCCAGTTCATCGAGTGCCAGCGCGCCGGCAAGATGCGGCAGCCCGTCCTTGACGTCGACATTGACGTCGCCGGAAACCGCCGCCTCGTTGATAGCGCCGCTGAGCCTGGACAGAACCAGAAGGCCGTTGCCGAAATCGGCGTCGGCCGCAAGCCACGTCGACATGCCTGTCCCCATCCCCGGCAAGCCAACGCCTGTCGTCATCAGCCACGGCTCGATGTCGGCGGCTTCCAGACTGACCTTGCCTTTTGCGGTGGGGCCTTCTGGCGTGCCCGCGATCGTCCCGTCGAAACCGGCCTTGAAGTCGTTGCCGATGAGGTTGAAGCTCGTCGCCATGCCGCCGCCAAGCGTGCCTTTTGCCGAGACATCGGTGGTCGCCTCGCCAAGCATGCCGAGTGGCAACGCCGGCAGGCCGTAAAGCGCCAGAAGTGCGGTGGCGTCGGTATTCCTGGCGTTGAAGGTTAGCGACACCGGCGCCTCGAGAAGCCGGTCGGCCACCCCTTTGCCGGACAGCGACGCCGAAAACGCCGAACCGCCGGCCTTGCCTTGCGCGCTGACTGCCAGGCCTGTCGTGCCATCGCCATTGGCGGCGGCACTCGTCACCAGATCGACGCGCGCATCCTGGAACAGTTCGGGATAGGCCGCCGCACGCCCCGCCAACCCCTTCAGCACGGCATTATTAGGATAGTGCTGCGCCGCGACATCGACCAACGGCTTGAGGTCGACGGCGACTACGGAGGCATCGAGCTTGCCGGTCGGGCTCACCGGGAAATCCTTGATCCGGCCGGTGGCGCTGATCGAGGCGCCGGCGAGCCCGCCAACCGAGAGCCGGTCGATTTCGAGCAGACCGTCGCGCAGCCTGAGCGCCGTATCGACGGTATCGGCGGTCAGCCCGCCGGCACTAACCGGTCCGGCCTTGATCTGGAAATCGAGGTCGCGGTCGGAAAAACGGTTGGCCCCCTTGTCGCTGATGAAGATCGAGGCGAAGGCGGCGAGGCCGTCGACATCGAGTTCGCCACCTTCGAGCCGCATCAGCACCGACGGCCTGGCCTCGTCGGGCTGGCTGGAATCGATGCGACCGGAAAATTTCGCCTTGCCGAGAACGAGTTCGAGGTCGCTGAAGGCTTGGCGCTTTCCGGTCAGGTCGACCTTGGCCTTGAAGCCGGCGGCCGGCAGCCGGCGGATCGCTTCGTCGACATCCCTCGACAGCCAGGCGGCAAAGCCGGAAGGCTGCGCCACCGCCAGAAGCAGCGAACCGGTGAAGCCGAAGTGATCCTCGACGCTGAGCATGCCATTTGCTTCCAGCCTGGCACGGCCGGGCAGTGTCGCGGCCAGCGACTTCACTGACCAGCCAGCATCGGCCGGCTCAGCGGAAAGGCGTACGTCGCGAACCGTCGTGTCGCCGGCCACCACCGCCGGCAGCTTCACCTCGACGGTGCCCGGTATGGTCGGCTTGGGCAGATCGAGCAGAGCCTGCTCCAGCGCCGCGACACGCGCCGACAGCGTCAGCCCGGCGCCGGCCGCGGCGCCGACGGCTTCATCGAACTGTACCTGAGCGCCATCGGCCTCGATCGAAAAGCTTGGGTTCGGCCCAAGCTCGACGGCAGCCTTGCCGTCGGCGGTGTATGGGTTGTCGAGCGGCCCGGTCTCGAAGCGGAATTCGTCGACCCCAAGTTTCTGGTGGTCGAGCGAAAACTTGCCGTTCAGCCTGAACCCCGGCTCCGGCTTGCCTGCGCTGGCCTTCATCATCTCACCGTCGGTGCCTTGAAGCTGCGCCGAACTCTTGTCGGCACCATTCTTGTCGGACCTTGCGACCTTGAACTGGCCCGAATAGATGGCCGCGCCGTTGACGATGCCGGCATTGCCGTCGGCTTCGATGACCAGCGGATAGGCGTCCGGATCGGCCTTGAGCCTGAGCCGCATCTGCCCGTCGCTACCGGCCTTGCCGGTGGAGGCGACGACCATGCTGCGCAGACCGTCGAGCCGCAGCGAACCATCCATCCGCCAAGGTCCGGCCAGCGATTTGGCAGAGATCGTCGAATTGATCTCGGAAAGGAGATGGCTGCGCCCGCCGGCGGCATGGCGCAGTGCGATCTCTCCGTCCGTCACCGTCAGCTTCTCGATCGAGATCTGGCTGGGATCGAAGGGCGACGACGGGCGTATCGCCCAGTCGACCGTGCCGTCGGCGGCAATGTCGATCGTCGCCTTCGGCCGCACCAGCCGCATGTCGAAGATCAGCACTTCCCCGCTCAGGAAGGGCGCCAGTTCCGCATCCATCGAAAAGGTCTCGACGGTCATTGCCGGCTGGCCGCCGGGGCCGCCGGCAACAGTGACGTTCGAGAAGGTCACCGACGGAAACGGCAGCAATTTCGCCGTCGCATCGCCCTGAACGGTTACCTTGCGGCCCAGAATGGCGCTTGCCTCGCGCTCGAAATCGGCACGGTAGCCCGTCCAGTCGATAAAATACGGCACCACCAGCGCCGCACACAGCACCAGCACGAAAAGGCCACCGAAGATCACGAACAGGCGTGCGAGCATGAGCTCCGAGCAGTTGATTGAAAAATCAGCCGCACTCTACCCGCATCCGCGTGTCGATAAAGAGGCAAATCGATCGCCCCAAGAGCAAAAAGCTCTAGTCGGCCGGCAGTATCTTCCCAGGGTTCATAATATTCAGCGGATCGAGCGCCTGCTTGATCGTGCGCATGATGTCGACGCTGTGGCCGAGTTCATGGCGCAGGAAGCCGACCTTGCCTTGTCCGATGCCGTGCTCGCCGGTGCAGGTTCCGTCCATGCCGATCGCCCGCATATTCAGCCGCGCGACGAACTCTTCCGTTGCGGCGATTTCCTTCGGATCGTCCACGTCCATCAGCACCAGCACATGGAAATTGCCGTCGCCGGCATGGCCGACGATGGGCGCGATCAACCCCATCTCAGCGATGTCGGCCTCGGTTTGCGTGACGCATTCGGCAAAGCGCGAGATCGGCACGCAGACGTCGGTCGACAGCCCCTTGGCGCCGGGCCGCAGCGTCAGCGACGACCAATAGGCGTCGTGCCTGGCCTTCCACAGCTTCGTCCGTTCCTCGGCGACGCTGGTCCACAGGAATGGTCCGCCGCCATATTCTTCGGCGATCATGCCGAAGGTCTCGGCCTGCTCGGCAACGCCGGCATCACTGCCGTGGAATTCGACGAACAGGCATGGGCTTTCCGGGTAATCGAGTTTCGAATAGTTCTTCATCGCCCGCATCTGCAGCGCATTGACCAGTTCGATGCGCGCCACCGGAATACCCATCTGGATTGTCGCGATCACCGCGTTGCAGGCCGCCTCGACGCTGGGAAACGGGCAGACGCCGCCGGAAATCGCCTGCGGAATGCCCTGCAGCTTCAGGGTCAGTTGGGTGATGATGCCGAGCGTGCCTTCAGAGCCGATCAGGAGCCGCGTCAGATCGTAGCCGGCCGAGCTCTTTTTTGCGCGCTTGCCGGTCGTCACCATCTCGCCGTCGGCCATCACCGCCGTCAGCGACAACACATTCTCGCGCATCGTCCCGTAGCGCACGGCATTGGTGCCCGACGCCCGCGTCGCCGCCATGCCGCCGAGCGATGCATTGGCGCCCGGATCGATCGGAAAGAACAGGCCGGTGTCGCGCAGATGCCGGTTGAGATCCTCGCGCGTCACGCCGGGCTCGACCGTGCAGTCGAGATCCTGCGGGTTGACCGCGAGGATGCGATTCATCCGCGACGTATCGACAGAGATGCCGCCACCCGGCGCGTTGGTGTGGCCTTCCAGCGAGGAGCCGACGCCGAAAGCGATCACCGGCACGCGGTGTGCGGCGCAGGCCGACACGACCTCCTGCACCTCCACCGTCGTCTCCGGAAGAGCCACGCCATCCGGCGCCTGGGTCGGAATGTAGGTGGTGGTATGCGCGTGCTGGGCGCGGATCGCCTCGCCGGTCTGGAATCTCTCGCCGAGCCGCTGCTTGAGGATGCCGAGCACAGCGGCGATCCCTTCTTCATTGCGCTCGACCGGATTGAGGTCGCTCAGAGCCATGTTTTCCTCCGCGAATGGACCAGTGCCCACCCTGCTATGGATCTATGGAGGCTTATCGCATCGGCCCGAAAATCGGAATCGATTTTCGGAAAGCACGATGAGAAGATTCAAAGTCTTGAGACGCGTACTTTGTGCGTCCAATTGGACGCACATCCGCTCTAGTCTCACCGACCACGCTCTGTCCAGCCAGAAGGAAGTTTTCGATGTCCACCCCCGCCCCCTTCGTCTCTCCTCCCATGGCCATCGAGAAGGACTGGATCGACTACAACGGCCATCTCAACATGGCCTATTACAACGTGCTGTTCGACCGCTGCTCCGACGAAGCGTTCGAGATGATGGGGATGGGGCTGGATTATGTGAAGCAGCGGCGGCTGACCATCTACACGGCGGAAGTCCATGTCTGCTATATCAGGGAGCTGCATCTCGACCACAAGGTCGATGTCTCGTTCCAACTCCTCGACCATGACGACAAGCGGCTCAGAGCGTACCAGGAAATCCGCCATGTCGACGGCTGGCTCGCTGCCACTTCCGAATCATTGTCGCTGCATGTCGACATGTCTGGACCGAAGGTGGCGCCATTCCCGGCCGATGTTCTGGCCAAGGTGGAAACCATGCGCGCCGCCCATGCGGCGCTGCCGATGCCTGAGCGCGCCGGCCGTTCGATCGGTATTCGTCGCAAGACGCTTGAACCGCAGTCGGACCGCCGTTAACCTTACCAAGGTTTTAACGTGAACAAGTCGAATTGAGGCGTTGAACGACTCAGCGCGGCGTTGGAAAACCCTCCGCATCGGGTTGATACGGGGGCGGAGCTGAAGCGGTTCGGGAAACGTGCATGAAAACCGACATCAACGTCGAGGCGGACAGGCTGGCAGCCGATCCACGCATCAGCGACTATGATTTCTGGCGCTCGCTGAAGAACCTCAACAACGAGATCTTTCACATTGCCAACAACAACGAGCCGATCCCTTTCGCCATGGTCCGCTGGCGCGCCATCCTGAAGCAGGCGCGCTCGAAGCGCGGCCATGCCTGATCGGTGCGGGAAGAAAATAGGCTCGTCGTTCGGTTGCATTTTTCTGGGGCGTTTGCGCCGCCCTTTATCCGGCTGCCCCCACCTTCTCCCCGTATAGTGACGGGGAGAAGGGAGCTTGCCGCAGCCTTGGCGCTTTCTCTGCAACGCTGGAGATTAACGAAATCCGCCGCAAACGCGTCCTTCTCCCCGTCACTATACGGGTGCCCGGCAGGGCGCTGAGGGGCGGCGCGACGTTTCTAGTTAAGCTGATGATGCGCTGACGAGCGACCACTTCACCTCGAACATCAAGGCTGGTGCTTCACCGCCCCCAGCGGCGAGCGCGCCACCACCGGT
Source organism: Mesorhizobium wenxiniae (assembly GCF_002284535.1). Taxonomy (GTDB): domain Bacteria; phylum Pseudomonadota; class Alphaproteobacteria; order Rhizobiales; family Rhizobiaceae; genus Mesorhizobium; species Mesorhizobium wenxiniae. The sequence goes on from NZ_NPKH01000020.1 coordinate 159,645, forward strand.
GACGACTGGATGATCGCGGTATTGGTCATCGCAAACGGAATGATGCGGTCGATCACCCGTTCGAGCTCGGCCACGGAGCCGACATGCGCCAGCGCGACGAAACAGTCCTCGCCGGTCACCCGGTCGCATTGCGCGATCTCCGGCAAGTCGCGGATGATCTCGGCCACCACAGCCAGTTGCCCCGGCACCGGCCTGATGCGCAGCCATGCCGACAGTTTCATGCCGAGCGCGGCCGGGTTGATCCGCACCGTATAGCCCTCGATCACGCCGCTCTCCTGCAGCCGCTTGATGCGTTCGGCTACGCTCGGCGCCGATAGGCCGACGGAACGCGCCAGTTCGGCGGTGCTGGTGCGCGCATCCTTTTCCAGCAGGCGCAGGATCTTCAGGTCAGCCGCATCCAGATCGGTATTTTCGTTTCGAAGGCGTTTCAGACAAAACTCCTTGGTTTTGGAAAAGAGCTTATCTCTTCGGCCGACTATCAGCCATATAATCCAAAAAACTGCCTGCGATAATGATCTCATGGATGATCCAGCGCAAGCTCCGGCTGCAATCCCTGCCCTCGCCGGGCCTGTCTTTGGCAAGCTGGCGACCTCCCTGCCGCCGCATGTCTGGTTCGGCGTCAGCGCCGTGTTCCACTATCTCGGGCCGGCTTTCGCCGTGCTGCTTTTCCCGCATGTCGGCGTGCTCGGCATGGCCTGGCTGCGCATCGTCACGGCCGCCCTCGTCTTCGCGCCACTGACCCGGCCCTGGACGGTCTTCGCCGGCGCCGACCGGCGCACACGACTGCTGCTTCTCGCCTTTGGCGCCTGTCTCGGCGTGATGAATTGCTCCTTCTACCTGGCACTCGACCGATTGCCGATCTCGTTGGTCGCGGCGATCGAATTCGTCGGCACTATCGGCGTCGCGCTGGTCGGCGTCAGAAGCCCGCGCAACCTCGCAGCTCTTGTCATCGCCGTCATCGGCACCTTGCTGCTGATCGACGTCAAATGGTCAAGCGACCTGATCGGACTGCTCTGGGCCTTCCTTAACGGCGCGCTGTTCGTTGGCTACATCGTGCTTGGCCATCGCGTCGCCCGCGCCGGCGCTGGCGACGGCATCGCCGGCCTGGGTGCCGCCATGGCGGTCGCCTTCCTTATCGTGCTGCCGGTCGGCTTCACCGATGCGCTGCCGGCTTTCTCGGCGCCGCCACTGCTCATCGCCGCCATCGGCGTCGGCATCTGCTCGTCGGTCATCCCCTACATCTGCGACCAGCTTGCCATGTCGCGGCTGCCGCGCTCGAGCTTCGCGCTGATGCTGTCTTTGCTGCCGGTCACCGCCACCCTGATCGGCGTCATTGTGCTCCGCCAGATACCTGGCCCTATCGATTGCATCGGCATTGCGCTGGTGATGGCCGGGGTCGCTTTTCACAAACCGGCAAATGCCTGATCAGGCAAGCTTCTCCTTGAGAAAGGCGATCGTCCGGCCCCAGGCGAGGTCCGCCGCGTTCTTGTCGTAGCGGGCCGCGGACGTGTCATTGTTGAAGGCATGATTGGCGCCTTCATAGACATAGACCGTGTACTCGACCTTGGCGGCATCGAGTTCTTTCTTGAAGGCGTCGATACCGGCATTGATGCGGGTGTCGAGCCCGGCATAATGCAGCAGCAGCGCCGCCTTGATCTTCGGCACATCCTCGGCCTTCGGCTGCATACCGTAATAGGCGACAGCGGCAGCCAGATCCGGCGTGTTGGCAGCCAGCGTGTTCACCGTGCCGCCGCCCCAGCAGAAGCCGACCGCGCCGACCTTGCCGTTGCCATCCGCATATCCCTTGAGGAAAGCGACCGTTGCGACCGCATTGGCGGCGGTCTGCGCCGGATCGAGCTTGGAAAACTGGTCGCGCGCCTTGTCTTCGTCGGCCGGCGTGCCGCCGAGCGGCGACAGGAAGTCCGGGGCAAGCGCCACGAATCCTTCCAGCGCCACGCGCCGCGCCACATCGCGTATATGCGGATTGAGCCCCCTGTTCTCATGCACGACGATGACGGTGCCGAGCTTGCCGGACTGGCCGGCCGGCTTGACCAGATAGCCCTTGACCTCGCCGCCGCTGCCGGGATAGCTGATGTCCTCGCCGGTCACGCGTGAATCGTCCTCGGCAACGATCGCTGCCCGGGCCGAATTCGCCGCCAGCAGCGGCGCAATTGCGGCCGCCGCCGCACCTGATCCGGCAATCCTGGTCAACTGTTCCATGAAGCGCCGCCGGTCGAGCGTCAGATGCGTGTATTCGTCATAGGCGTCTATCATCGCCTGGGTGATGGCGGGCTCGTGACGGCTGGGCTGGCAGGGCTCGGTTTTGTCATGGCGCTCTCCTCGGCTTCGGGAAATTCCCGCCGCGCAACATAGGGTAGAAGCCCGCACGGTCCAGTCACGGATGAGTGAGGCTGTCGTCGACGGTGCCGTTGCGGTGTTTGTAGACGATCTTGCCGGTCCTGAGATCGACGCCCGCGACATAGCCCCAGGGCCGCGCCTGGCAGGGAATGCCGAGCGGCGACAGAAACGGCTTCAATATCACTGCGTAAGGCGCACGTCATTGCGGTTTAGGCCCTGGTCGCTGCCCTTTGTATCGCCCGGCGGCGGCACGTCCGCGTGCGGGGCCAGCTTGGAGATGTGTTCTACCGGATTTGTAAGTTCCGGCCTGGATCGAGAACAAAACGGAGACACTTCTGGCCTTTCGCTGCCGAATCACTACATTCGGGGACAATGTCCGGCTTTTCGGAAGATATGCCTTTTTTTGACGAACCGAACGCGCGGCCCGTGGCCCCGTCGGGCATTGCTGCGCGTGCCATGGCTGCGCGCAGCGGCCACAACAAAGCACCCGATTATCTGAACGGGCTCAACCCCGAGCAGCGGCTGGCGGTGGAAACCACCGAAGGCCCGGTCCTTGTGCTGGCCGGCGCCGGCACCGGCAAGACGCGCGTCTTAACCACCCGCATCGCTCACATCCTCGCCACCGGCAAGGCTTTCCCCTCGCAGATCCTCGCCGTCACCTTCACCAACAAGGCGGCGCGGGAGATGAAGCAGCGCATCGGCATGCTGATCGGCGAAGGCAATGTCGAGGGCATGCCGTGGCTCGGCACCTTTCATTCGATTGGTGTGAAGCTGCTGCGCAGGCACGCCGAGCTTGCCGGGCTCAAATCCGACTTCACCATTCTCGACACCGACGATGTCGTGCGCCTGATCAAGCAGCTGATCCAGGCCGAAGGGCTGGACGACAAACGCTGGCCGGCCAAGCAGTTCGCCCAGATGATCGACGGCTGGAAGAACAAGGGGCTTGGCCCCGCCGACATTCCCGAGGGCGACGCCCGCGCCTTCGCCAACGGCAAGGGCCGCGAGCTCTACAAGGCCTACCAGGAGCGGCTGAAGACGCTGAACGCCTGCGACTTCGGCGATCTCCTGTGCCACCCGATCCGCATCTTCCGCGCCAATCCGGACGTGCTGAAGGAATACCACAAGCGCTTCAAATACATCCTCGTCGACGAGTATCAGGACACCAACACCGCCCAATACATGTGGCTGCGCCTGCTGGCGCAACGGCCGGATGCCGGACGTGCTTCAACGTCGACAGATCTGCGATCGGCCGAAGGCCGCAAGCCCGACCGGGCGCCCGAGCCGTTGCGAGGCCCGCGCGGAGGGCCCGCGCCGGCAGGCGCGGAACAGCCGGTGAGCGAAAACAAAGTAAATATTTGCTGCGTCGGCGACGACGACCAGTCGATCTATGGCTGGCGCGGGGCCGAGGTTGACAATATCCTGCGCTTCGACAAGGATTTCCCCGGCGCCAAGATCATCCGGCTAGAGCGCAACTACCGCTCCACCGCGCACATCCTCGGCACCGCCTCCCACCTCATCGCCCACAATGAGGGCCGCTTCGGCAAGACGCTGTTCACCGAAAAGGTCGCTGAGGACGACGAGAAAGTGCATGTCCACGCCGCCTGGGATTCCGAGGAAGAGGCCCGCGCCGTCGGCGAAACCATCGAAGCGTACCAGCGGCAGAAGCACAATCTCAACGATATGGCCATTCTTGTCCGCGCCTCCTTCCAGATGCGCGAGTTCGAGGACCGCTTCGTCACGCTCGGTCTCAACTATCGCGTCATCGGCGGCCCGCGATTTTACGAGCGTCTCGAAATCCGCGATGCGCTAGCCTTCTTCCGCGTCGTCGCCCAAGGCGCCGACGACCTCGCCTTCGAGCGCATCGTCAACGTGCCGAAGCGCGGGTTGGGCGAAGCCACCATCCGCCAGATCCACGACACCGCCAGGGCGCTCCGCATCCCGATGCTGGAGGCTGCGGAAAAACTCGCCGAGAGCGACGAACTGAAGCCGAAGCCGCGCGCAGCATTGCGCGAAGTCGCCGCCAATTTCGAGCGCTGGCAGAAGGCGCTGGAGACCACGCCGCACACCGAGCTCGCCGAGACCATCCTGGAGGAGAGCGGCTACACCGACATGTGGAAGAACGACCGCTCGGCGGAAGCGCCCGGCCGGCTGGAAAACTTGAAAGAACTGATCCGCTCCATGGAGGAGTACGAATCGCTGCGCTCCTTCCTCGAACATGTCGCACTCGTGATGGACGCCGAGCAGAACGCCGAGCTCGACGCCGTCAACATCATGACGCTGCATTCGGCCAAGGGCCTCGAATTCGAGACGGTGTTCCTGCCTGGTTGGGAGGAAGGTCTTTTTCCACACCAGCGCGCGCTCGACGAGGGCGGCCGCTCCGGGCTCGAGGAAGAACGGCGGCTGGCCTATGTCGGGCTGACCCGCGCCAAGAAGAACCTGCATTTGTGGTTCGTTTCCAACCGCCGTATCCACGGCCTGTGGCAATCGACCATCCCGTCGCGCTTCCTCGAGGAATTGCCGGAAGCCCATGTCGAAGTCGCAGAGAGCGGCAACAGCTACGGTGGTTACGGCAATTCCTACGGCGGCGGTTCTTTTGCCCCGGGACGTGGCGGCCGGCAGAACCCCTATGGCGCGTCGCGCTTCGACAATGTGGGCGGCAATACAGGCGGCACTGAGAAATCCGGCGCCTTCTCCAGCACCTACGCGACGCCGGGCTGGCAGCGCGCGCAACAGAACCGCACCGAGGCGACCGACCGCAACTGGGGCACGCGTTCCGGCCACCAGGTCGAGCGCATCGGCTATGGCGAAACCGACAGTGGCTATGGCGCCGGCCGCACCTCGATCAAGGGCCGCACCATCGACGGCGAGCTGGTCGCCAAATCCGTCGCCGACAAGCCCTCGGCCTTCAATGTCGGCGACCGCGTCTTCCACCAGAAATTCGGCAACGGCAATGTTTCGGCCATCGAAGGCAACAAGCTGACCATCGACTTCGACAAGGCCGGCCAGAAGCGTGTGCTGGACGGGTTTGTCACGGGGGTGTGAGCGTCGGTCCCGTTCAGCGATAGCGCGCCTGGTTCCATTTGTGACCGAGCAGCGACAGGATGATGATCAGCCCGTTGAAGAACTGGACGTAGAAGCCGCTCAGGCCCGCCGCGACGACGCCGGTCTGAATGAACGACACGGTGACCGCGCCAATCGCACCGCCAACGACCGTGCCGATGCCACCCCAGGTCGGCGTGCCGCCGACGAACACCGATGCCAGCACCGGCAGCAAATAGCCGTCGCCAGCGGTCGGCCACCAAGTGAAGTTGATCATCACCGAGAAGGTGCCGGCGATCGCCGCCCCGATGCCGACGAAGACGAACACTTTCACCCGCACGCGCTTGACGTCGATGCCCATCTGCTGGGCGCTGTCGGGATTGTCGCCGACCACCTTCACCTGCGCGCCGAAACGATGGCGGTTGTAGAGCAGCGCCGACAGCACGACGAAGCCGATGGCCCAAAAGATCTGCACCGGAATGCCGTAAAGCTGGCTGGAGAAGATCTTGTAGGCCCAGCTGTCGGCAAGGCCGGTCAATGCCGTCGACCTGCCCTCGTTGATGATCTGGATCAGGCCGCGCAGCAGGAAATTCATGCCAAGCGTGGCGATCAGCGACGACAGCCCGCCATAGACGACCAGCGACCCGACCAGGAAGCCGAGCAACGTGCCCGTTGCAATGGCGGCGGCGATGCCGAGAAACGGGTCGTAGCCGGCCTGCACGACCAGCGCGAAGACCCAGGAAGCAAAGCCCATTGTCGCCGGAAACGACAGGTCGATCTCGCCGCAGGTGACGACGAACACCAGCGGCACCACCACGAACAGCGCCACCGGCAGCGTGGTGAGCACGGAACTATAGAGGTACCAGGTGGTGAAAACGGTCGGATTGGCGATCATGAACAGCGCCATCATGACGATGAACACGGCAAGCGTGCCGAGCGCGGCGCGGTTGTCGAGGATGAAACCGCGCAGCAAATTGTCGGATGGATGTCTCCACTCTTTCCCGGCGGCCTCATTATGCGTGCCGCCGAGGGGACTCTTCAGATCGGGTTCCATGGTCTTGCTCATCGCGCTGCCCTCCCCGCATCGCCGGCCTCGTGCAACCCGGGCAATCCGCCGGGGTGGGCTAGGTCTTCCATGAAGTTGATCAGGTCTTCGGCCGACTTGACCTCGCTGCGGCCGGCGGTGAACGCCACCTTGCCGCGGTCGAGCACCACGAAGCGATCGGCAATGTCGAAGACATGGTGGATGTTGTGGCCGATGAACAGGATCGAGCGCCCGCTCGCCCGCACCTGGCGCACGAAGTGGAAGACCTTGGCGGTCTCGGTCAGCGACAGCGCCGTCGTCGGCTCGTCGAGGACAATCAGCTCAGCCTTCTTGTAGATGGCGCGGGCGATGGCCACGCCCTGGCGTTCGCCGCCCGAGAGCTGGCCGACGATCGAGTGCGGCGTGAACACTTTCGAGGTGAAGCCGATCTCGCGCATCAGTCGGCTCGCCTCCTCGATCTCCTTGTTGACCTTCAGCCAGCCCAGCCAGCCGGTGAGTTCGCGGCCCATGAAGATGTTGCGCACGATCGTCTGCTGCACGGCGAGCGCCCGGTCTTGGAACACCGTCTCGATGCCGGCGTCGCGCGAGCGCGCGGCGCTCCATCCGGTCACCGGCTTGCCGCGCACAAGGATTTCGCCGCTGGTCGGCTTGACCACGCCCGACAGGATCTTGATCAGCGTCGATTTGCCGGCGCCGTTGTCGCCGATCAGGCCGACGACCTCGCCACGGTCGACGCTGAGATTGACCCCGCCCAGCGCGTAGACCTGACCGTAGGACTTGCTGATGTCGCGCAGTTCGATGATGCGTTCGGCCATCGGATCCTCGCTTGATTGTCGCTTACCGGCCTTTTCCGCCGGCGGTCCCGCCGGCCGGGGTCGATCCCGGCCGGCGGCGGCTTGGGAGGTCAGCGCAGCGCCTGCTTGGCTAGTTCGGCGACGATCTCGTAATTCTGCGGCGTGACGAAGCCGGCACCGGTGTCGACATTCATCGGCGCCAGACCCAGCACCACCTGCTGGCAGAGGCTGAGGATCGGCAGATAGCCCTGCAGGAAGGGCTGCTGGTCGGCGGTGAGCTGCACCCAGCCGCCCTTGAAGGCTTCGACGATCTGCGGGCTGGTGTCGAAGCCGAAGTTGAAGATGTCGCCCGGCTTGCGTCCAGCCGCCTGCATGTAGGTGGCGACGTTGCCGAGCATCTGGCCGCCGGGATAGCCGACCGCCTTGACGTCGGGATTGTTGAGCAGTGCCGCCGTGAGCACCGGAATGGCCAGATTGGGATCGGAAGCCCATTCGCCGCTCGGCGGCGAGGGGAGCTGGATGACCTCGACGCCGGCCTCCTTCAACACGGCAACCGTGCCGCGCTCGCGCGCGCCGCGGGCCTCGTTCTCGAAGGGGCCAATCATGATCGCCTTGTCGCCGGCCTTGAGCCCGGCAAGCTTGAGCGCTTCGGCGCCAAGCGCGCGGCCCTGCTGCTCCTGCTGGGCGCCGACATAGCCGCCGCCGAACGCCGCCACCACCTTCGGCACCGGCACGTTCTGGTACATCATCTTGATGCCGTCCTTGTGCGCTTGTTCGGCGAGCGGCATGATCGAGGCGTCACCAGGATGGCCCATCATGGCGATGCCGCCGGGCTTGACCGCGACGGCCTCGCGCAGCTGCTGCACCATCTTTTCGGCGTCCCACTGGGAGAAGATGTAGTCGACCTTCGGTCCGAGATCGGCCGCCGCCTGCTTGGCGCCATTGTAGACGATGGTGCCGAAGGCGTCGCCCTCGGCGCCGCCGACGAAGAAGCGGATATGGACGTCCTTGCACCACTGGGCGTCGAGCGCCTGCGCCGGCAAGGTGGAGATGGCGGCGGCGAGCGCCGTGGCGGCCGCCACGACGGTCGAGCGCAGAACGGTCGTTCTCATCGCGATGCTCATGCACGTTCCTCCCATTGTTCCCTCGCAAGCCGAGGGGTTTCGACGAATGCTTCGGCTTTTCGCCGCAATGCTTCACTGACCGGCCCTCCCGCCGGGCCGGATTCTCAACCTGGATTTGGCAGGTAGCTGGCACCTCCCCGGCATTGCTTGAGGTAATCCAGCGCCCGCACCTGGCCGGTAATCTCGAGGTCGCCGCGATAGACCGGGTCGTGCCAGCCTTCGATGTCGATGGCACCCTTGTATCCGGCCAGCCGCAATTCGCTGATCACCCGCGTCCAGTCGCTGTCGCCGAAGCCGGGCGTGCGCATCTGCACGAATGGCAGGCGGCCGAACACGCCATGCTCGCGGATCACGTCCCAGCGCACCGTCGCGTCCTTGCCGTGGACATGGAAGATGCGCGGCGCCCATTTGCGGATCTGCGGGATTGGATCGATCAGATAGACAAGCTGATGGCAGGGTTCCCATTCCAGGCCGAGATTGTCATCGGGCAATTCGTTGAACATCAGCTCCCAGGCGTCCGGATTGTGGGCGATGTTCCAGTCGCCGCTCGCCCAGTTGCCGTCCATCGCGCAATTCTCGAAGGCGATGCGCACGCCCTTGTCAGCGGCGCGTTTGGCCAGCGGTTCCCACACCTCGCGGAAGCGCGGCAGGCTGTCGGGCAGCGGCTTGCCGCGAATGCGGCCGGTGAAGCCGCTCACCATGCTGGTGCCGAACAGATGCGCATGGTCGATGGCCGCTTCCCAGGCATGAAGCACGCCGCGATCGACATCGCCGCTCTCCAGCGGATTGCCGAACACGCCGAGCGAGGAGACGATGACGTCGGCGTCACCGATCGCCTCCCGGATCTGGCCGGCCAGCCGAGGAAGGTCCTTGCCGCCCAGTGTCTGCCAGAAGAACGGCTGTATGCTCTCGAAGCCGAGCGGCAGAATCTGTTTGATGTAAGCCGCCGGGTCATCAAGGTTGGCCCGCACCATGGTGCCGATCCTGATGTCGAGCAGCGGGTTTGGCATCATGATCCTTCCTGTGCAGCGATGGCGACCCGGCGCCCGGTCTCGGCGCTCTCGATCGCAGCGAAAACCATGGCCAGGCTCTTGATGTTGTCGGAGCCGCGCGTCTCCGGCTCGGTGCCGGTCTCGACGGCGCGGACGAAATCCTGGATGATGCCGAGATGGCCGCCGACGCGATCGGCCGGGTCGAGCGACGGCACGGCTATCGGTTCGGTGCGGTCGAACAGGCCTTCACGGACCGGCTGCACGATTTCCGCCTTCAGCCCGTCCTCGCCGTCCCAGACAATGCTGCCGCGCTCGGCGACGATCCGCCATGTACTGTCCCAGCTGGTGCGGAATCCGGCCGCGCACCAGCTGCCGGCATAGGTGAACAGCTTGCCGCCGCCTAGGTCGAAGCTTGCGGTTGCCGACGACCCTTGCCGATACCAGGAATTGGCCGGCTCCCACTCCTGGCAATAGACACCGGCCGGCTCGCCGGCCACCATGTAGCGGGCGGCATCGAATGTGTGGATCGCCATGTCGAGCAGCAGCACATGGCGCATCTCCTCGCGAAAGCCGCCGAAATGCGGCGCGACGAAGAAGTCGGCGTGGATGCTGGTCGCAGCACCAATGGCGCCGGACTCGAGAAAACGCCTGATACGCCTGACATTGCCGACGTAGCGGCGGTTCTGGATGACGGCGTGCACGCGCTTTGCGCGCCGGGCGGCTTCAACGATGGCGCGCGCATTGTCCGGGCTGTCAGCGAGCGGCTTCTCGGTCAGGAGATGGCAATGATGGGCAAAGGCTGAAAGCGCGACGTCGCGCCGGGCCGCGGGAACCACGACGTCGAACACCGCATCGGGCCGGGTCTGGTCGAGCACGGCGTCGAGGCTGGTTCCGATAACCGCGCCGGCAAGCTCGTATTCGCGCGCCCTTGCCCTCGCCCGCTCGGCGTCAAGGTCGACAAGCCCGACAATGGCGAGCCCGGCGACCTGCCTGGCTGCATCGAGCCAGGCCTTGCTCATCGCTCCGCAGCCGACCAGGACGACATTCATCATCCAGCGCTCCTCCTCCGCTCGGCCCCTCCAGACCGATCGTCACGGCATTCACGGCATGACCGTAAACGTTTTTCCGTAAACGTTTACGAGAACACACCCGAAGGCGTAGAATGTCAATTGGCCGCTCCCGAAAATCACCTTGATCACCTTGGCCCGGAGAGCAGCCGGTGCTAGCCAGGCTAGGGGAGAACTGTCCTTTGGCGTCCAGCATTCACGACCTTGCGCGTCACCTGAACATTTCGATCGGCACGGTGTCGCGCGCGCTCAACGGCCGCGCCGACGTCAACGCCGACACACGCCAGCGCGTGCTCGATGCGGCCAAGAAGCTGAATTATTCGCCGAACCAGTCCGGCCGCAGTTTGCGGCGCGGCGCCACCCATTCGATCGCCTTCATGCTGCAGCCGCATCCGGGCGATCAGGAATATGGCGAGCCGTTCTTCATTCCGTTCCTGACCGGGTTGCAGGCCAAGCTCGCCGAAAGCGGACTCGACCTGATCGTGGTGATGGGCGCGCCGGGCGACTATCAGCAGGAGCGCCTGCGCCGTGTCGTCGAGACCCGGCGGGCCGATGCGGTGGTGCTGGCCTGGACGCGGCGCGAGGACGAGCGCATCGACTATCTGACCCAGGCCGGTTTCCCGTTCGCGACGCTTGGCCGCAGCCGCTCTGGCGGCGATGCCTACCCCTCGCTCGACCTCGACTTCGAAAAAGCCGGGGCTGACGCGGTCGATCGTCTCGTCGCGCGCGGCCACCGCCGCATTGCGGCCATCCGCCCGTCGCTCGATCTCAACTTCGGTTATCTGTTCCTCACCGGATATCGCAAGGCGTTGCGGCGGCACGGCATCGAATTCGACCCCGAACTGGTCGCCGACGGCTTCATCAACGAGGCCGGCGGCTACGCGGTGACCCCTGAGGTGATGCGCCCCAAGGATCCGCCGACCGCCATCATCTTCAACAATGACGCCATGGCACTTGGCGGCTGCAAGGCGCTGGCCGAGATGGGCATCAGGCCGGGTCACGACATTGCGGTGATCGTCATCGTCGACACGCCGCTCTGCCGCTATTTCTCACCGGCGCTGACCGGCTTCCGCCCTCCCCTGGAGCCGATGGGACGGCGGCTGGCCGAAATGTTGCTGGCGTCGATTCCGGCCTTCGCCGGCCCTGAGGGGGCCCGGATCATCCGCGAGGTCTGGCCGCTGGAGCTGATCGCACGAGACAGCGATTGATGATGGCCTTCCCCTCGTTGTTGTGAAAAGAAATATCTGAACGAAGTGAAGGCAAATGAGGGGTGTTGGAAAAAATCCAACGCATCAACGGCAAGGGCGAACTCGGTGCTTCGGCCTGCACAAAAGCGTTGGGCACCGACCGCAAGAGAAAGATCTCAATTGCCCTCTACATCGCCGCCATCCCGCTGGCCTTCGTCAATCAGTCGATCGGCGTCGCGCTCTATATGCTATGGCGCTGGCCGTACCTCCATCAAGGGCCGCACCATCGACGGCGAGCTGGTCGCCAAATCCGTCGCCGACACGCCATCCGCCTTCAGTGTCGGCGACCGCGTCTTTCACCAGAAATTCGGCAACGGCAACATTTCGGCCATCGACGGCAACAAGCCGAACCATCGACTTCGACAAGACCGCCAGAAACGCGTGCTGGACGGGTTCGTCGCGGCGGTGTGGGACATTTGCCCAGCCGCCTGAAACGCTCAAAAACCCCTCCGCATTGGCGTACCATGCACATGATCGAGGACCGGCCGGCTGCCGGCGAGCCGCCGGACAGCGGCCTCGGCGTACCGCGCCAGCGCGCATCTGTCGCCGGAGACGCCGAGCGGCTGAAAGACAGTGCCAAGCCTTCCCTCCAGCCCCTTCGATCGTCTAGGATGAGCCAGGCACAGCAGGAAGAATCATGGGCAAGGGACGGGTCGAGGCATTTACCGATGGCGTCGTCGCCATCATCATCACCATCATGGTGCTGGAATTGAAGGTGCCGCACGGCGAGGATTTTTCAACCCTGGCGCCACTATGGCCGGTCTTCCTCAGCTATGTCTTGTCCTTCATCTATGTCGGCATCTACTGGAACAATCTGCACAACATGTTCCACACCGTGCAGCGCGTCGACGGCCGCGTGCTATGGGCGAACCTCAATTTGTTGTTCTGGCTGTCGCTGATGCCGGTCACCACTGCCTTCATGGGCGAAAACCATTTCGCGCCGGTTCCGGTCGCCGTCTACGGGGCCGAACTCGCGCTGTGCGCGGCCGCCTACATCATCCTCGCCGTCATGCTGCATCGGTTGCACAGCAACGATACCGCCTTTGCCAGGGCGCTGGGCAGCGACCGCAAGGGAAGGATCTCGCTGGCCCTCTATATCGCCGCCATTCCGCTGACCTTCATCAGCCAGTGGATCGGCGTCGCTATCTACGTCCTGGTCGCCATGATCTGGTTCGTGCCGGACAGGCGCTTCGAGCGGGTGATCGAAAAATAGGCCTGCTGGAGCATTTTGCAGCCAAGTGGAATCGCTTGGCGTCGCACAAATGCGGCTAAAACAAACAGATAGAGCAGGATGCCCCATTCAATAAGAATGCGTTCCGCTCTAGCCTCGCATCGCCTTCAGCTTTTCCGCCACCGAGGCCGCAAGGTCGGCATAGCGCTCCTCAAGCCGCTCGGCCGCCTTGATCACCGAAAAATCATGACCGAATTTCTCCAGCGCCATGCGCAGCTTCTCGACAAATTCCGCTTGCTTTTCGAGCGCCGAAAACAGCGTCTTCACTTGCGCTTCGCTGATGTCGGGATTGGCAAGCATTTGCGGCACCTCGCGGCTCATCTGGTCGCCGGTGGCGGTCTGTTCTTTCAGGATCTCGATCCAGTCGGTCAATCGGTAATCTCCTTCTTACGCGGACAGCATGCGCAGCGCCTGCCGATGTGGTCAACCCAAGGACGCCAAAGCGGGCTTGCGCGAGCCCCGCGCCGCGTTAAGTTCGGCGCAACTTGAATGAGGACGCTATAGCCATGACCACCGATGCCGAAATCCAGAGCGCTTTGCCTGCCCTTGCCTCCGGCAACGTTGCCGTCATCACCGGCGGCGCCAGCGGCATCGGCCTTGCCGCGGCCAAGCGACTGGCGGCGATGGGCCTGAAAATCGTGCTGGCCGATATCGGCGGCGCGCGGCTCGATGAGGCTGCCGGCGCCGTTGCAACGATTGCCGGCGACAGCGCGGTGCTTGCTGTCGCCACCGACGTTTCCAAGCCCGACGAACTCGACCGGCTGGCCGAAAAGGCGTTCGGTGCCTTCGGCGGCGTGTCCCTGTTGATGAACAATGCCGGCGTCGGCAACAATCCCGGCAAGCCCTGGGAAAACCGCGACGCCTGGAAGCGGCTGCTGGAGATCAATTTCTGGGGCATCGTTCATGGCGTCGAGGCCTTCACACCGCGCATGCTGGCGACCGGCAGGCCGGGCCTGATCGTCAACACCGGCTCCAAGCAAGGCATCACCACGCCGCCCGGCAACCTTGCCTACAACGTCTCCAAATCAGGCGTGAAGACCTTCACCGAAGGCCTGGCACACGCGCTGCGCAACGAGCCCGGCGCAAAAGTTGCTGCGCATCTGCTCATTCCGGGGTTCACCTATACGGGCCTGACCGAAGGTGCGACCGAAAAACCCGCCGGCGCCTGGACCGGCGAGCAGGTGATCGACTTCATGCTGGCCGCGCTGGTGCGTGGCGACTTCTACATCCTGTGCCCCGATAACGAGGCGACACGGCCCATGGACGAAAAGCGCATGGCCTGGGCGATCGGCGACATCATCGAAAACCGCCCTGCTCTGTCGCGTTGGCACCCGGACCACAAGGAAGCGTTCGCGGCGTTCATGGAAAGCTGACGCTCACGCCGCATGGGTCTTCGAGCCGGGCTTTTGCGCCGCGGCTTTCTTGACCGCCATATCGGCGACCTGCCGGTCATGCCGCTTCGCCGCGCGCTCACATTTTTCGCGGATCTCCTGAACCTCGGATTCGGTCAGATGCTCGATACCGATAAAGCTGTTTTTGGCTTTGCTGACCCGGATCAATTCATCGAGCTTCGCCTGGATCGCGGCGCCATCACGGTTTTGGGTATTCTGTATGAGGAACACCATCAGGAAGGTGACGATCGTCGTGCCGGTATTGATGACGAGTTGCCACGTATCGGAAAACCCGAACATCGGTCCGCTTGCCCCCCACGCGACAATGATCAGGAAACAGACGGCGAATGTCGACGGCAGACCGGCGAGATGGGCAACGTAGTTGGCGATCCTGGTGAAAAGCTTTTCTATCATGGCAGGAGAAACAACCAGCATCCGCTCCGGGTTCCCTTGCACGGAGGGATTTCGCGGACATAGCCCCGCAAGATCAGGGTATTTCGTTATCCCAGACGTCGAGGAAGGCCTCGATGGACAGCGTCTGCATGTCGGGGACTGCCTTGGCCAATCTCTCGGGCGGCCAGTCCCACCAGGCGAGGCTTTCGATCCGCGCGGCGACGTCCGCCGCGAAGCGTTGGCGCAATTGCCTGGCCGGAACGCCGGCGACAATCGCGTAGGCAGGTACGTCGCGCGTCACCACAGCGTTGGCGCCGACGATCGCGCCATTGCCGATGGTCACATCAGGCATGATCACCGCGCCATGGCCGATCCAGACGTCGTGGCCGATGCTGACGGACTTCGCCCGCCGCCTTTCCCGAAACGCCCCGTCGACGCCCAGCCAGCGAAAATATTCGTTCGGGCGATAGCTGACCTTGTGCTGGGTCACCCGCTCAATCGGATGCTCCAACGCGTTGATGCGGCTGTTGGCGGCGATCGAACAGAACTTGCCTATGGTCGTGTAGATCGCCTCGGCATGACGTTCGAAATAGGAGAAGTCGCCGACCGATACCTCGCGCAGGATGACCCGCTCGCCGATCGAGGCGTAGCGCCCGAGCTTGCACGCCTTCAATTCCGCTGTCGGATGGATGCGCGGCTCAGGATCCTTGGGGACAAGATTTTCGGGACGGTCCATGCCCGCGGCTTTACGCCCGAGCGATTGGTCCCGCAAGCGGGGACCAATCGTCCCAGAGCCTATTTCGGCTTGTCGTTGGTCCACACCACGTTCTGGCCATAGAGCGGCACCGTGGTGACCGACATTTTCGCTGAACCGTCCTGCACCTGGCGCGAATGCGACAGATAGATCAGGGTCTCGTTGGCTTTATCGTAGATGCGGTTCACCACCTGCTTCTTCCAGATCAGGCTGATGCCTTGCTTGAACACTTCCTCGCCGGCCTCGCTCATATCGATGTCGCCGATGGTGATCGGCCCGGTCTGGCGGCAGGAGATCGAAGAATCGGACGGATCCTCGAACCAGTTGCCCTTCTGCAGGCGATCAATCACGCCGCGGTCGAAATAGGAGACGTGGCAGGTCACGCCTTCGACCTTCGGATCCTTGATCGCCTCGACGATGATGTCGTTGCCGAGCCAGTCGACGCCGACCTTGCCGACCTCCTGAGCGGCGGCTGCGCCGGCACCGACGACGAGGCATGCGACCAAAGCGCCGCCGATCAGTTTTCGCCCAATCAGTCTTTGCAAGGGGAGCCTCCTGCGGTTCGAGTTTTGCCGACCTCAGGTGGGACGGGCGGCAGTGCTTTGCAAGCGGATCACCTTTTGACAGGAATGCCGGTTGCGGCAACGCGACATCTTTGCGCGCGTGAGATCAAACCGTTAAGAGTGTTCGCCGAACAAGCTTTGCGCCGATACGGCGGCAATGAAATCACGACGGACACCCAATTGATGATGCGTTCAATACTGGTCGGCATTCTCGTCCTGATGGCGGCGGGCATCGGGTGGCTCACCTTTGAGTGGTACCGCGACCGCTTTGGCGGCGAACCATACGGCGCGCCGTTCACCCTGGTCGACCAGAAGGGCGCTCCGATCACCGAGGCTGCCTTTCGCGGCCACCCCAGCGTCATCTTCTTCGGCTTCACCCATTGCCCGGAAGTGTGTCCGACCACGCTGTTCGAACTGGCCGGCTGGCTAAAGACGATGGGCGACGACGGCAAGAACCTGCGCGCCTATTTCGTCACCGTCGACCCGGAGCGCGACACGCCCGAAATCATGAACGCCTATATCAGTAATTTCTCCGACCGCATCCTTGGCATCACCGGCGATCCGGAAAAGGTCCATGCCATGGTCAAGGCCTTCGGCATATACTGGAAAAAGGTCGACACTGGCGACGGCGACTATACGATGGATCACAGTTCTACGATGCTCTTGCTCAACGCCAAGGGTGACTACGCCGGCACCATCGCCTATGGCGAAAGCCCGGACGCCGCCGTCGCCAAGCTCAAGCGGCTGGCCGCGGCAGGTTGATGCATCGTTTGATGACCCAAGCGCGACTTTATTTCACCACTGGAAAGATCGAGGCCGACCGTATCTTCGCGGCGTTCGAAGCGGCCTTCGAAGACGAGGGCCTGCCGATTGGCGTGCTCGAGGTCGACGAGGACCGCGACGTCCACGAAGTGTCGCTCTATGCCGACGGCGATGTCGATGCCGTCGAGGCGCGCGTGAAAGACATTCTTGCCGGGCTCACCCTGTCGATGCCGATTAGGCGGGAGCCCGTGCCTGATATCGACTGGGTGACGCGTTCGTTGGAGGGACTGAAGCCGGTGCGGGCCGGCCGTTTCTTCGTTCACGGCGCGCATGACCGCAGGAAGCGCCACAGCGGCGAGCTCGCCATCGAGATCGAGGCCGGCCTCGCCTTTGGCACCGGCCATCACGGCACCACCGCCGGCTGCCTCGAAATGCTGGAACAGGTTGTTCGGCGCGAGCGCCCGCGCAACGCGCTCGACCTCGGCACCGGCAGTGCGGTGCTGGCCATCGCGCTGGCCAAGCTCGCCAATATCCCGGTGCTGGCGACCGACATCGATCCGGTCGCCATAACAGTCGCCGCCGCCAATGCGCGGCTCAATCACGTCAAGGCGCTCGTCGAGACGGTGACGGCGCCGGGCTTCCACCATCCGATCTTTGCCGCGCGCGGCCCCTTCGACCTCGTCGTCGCCAACATACTGGCGCGGCCGCTGATGCGGCTGGCGCCCGAAATGGCCAAGCATATCACCCTGGGCGGCTCGATCGTACTGTCAGGCATTCTCGACCGGCAGCGCGACGCCGTGGTTTCGGCCTATGTCGGCCAGCAATTCCGCCATGTCAGGACGTTGCACCGCGAAGGCTGGGTGACGATCCACCTCAAGCGGTGACGCGCAGCACCTTCAATCGCAAGCCGTAAATTCGCTCAGACGTAGCGCGACCTTGCCGTCTTTCTCAGTTCTTCGCGATCGTAGCCGTGCGCTTTCAGCGTTTCGTCGTCAAAACCAAGCAGAACGCCGCTCACATAGCGGCTCGCTTCGCGCTGGCGCGCTTCGATGAGAGCGTTCACAGCACTTCTGAAAAATCCGCGTCTGGCTGAAATCGTGGACATGATGGTCTCCTTTGCAGGGCAATAAGACTCGTTCCTCCACATCGAAAAGGTAAGGTCTGCTGACCTATTTGAAAATCGCTGATTCTGCATGGCGTCTATGCGAAAAAGCGATGTTGCTGGACCAAACCCCACCGGTTGCCAGGCGGCGGACGCTGTAGCACTTTGATCTTGCGCTGATTTTCTCCGGACCAAAGATCAGTGCAGCAAAAGTCGATACCGATTTTCGGGGTCATGCGCTACGGTCGCGCTAGAGCATCGGGCCCAAAAGTGGAAAACCGGTTTTGGGAAAACCCGATGCTCAAACAGAAAGCTAGATGTGAGCGGCGGCACGGTTCGACTTGAAAGTCCGCCGGTCACATCTAGCATCCGAGGAGAGGCCAGATGTTCCAGACCTTTGATTCCGCCGGCGACCCCGCCGTCGGCAAGCCGCGTGTGGCGTTGCTGCGTCAATGGCTGGCGGCCAACGGGCTGGATGGCTTCATCGTGCCTCGTGCCGACGAGCATCAGGGCGAATATGTCGCCGACCGCTCGGCGCGGCTGAGATGGCTGACCGGCTTCAGCGGTTCGGCCGGCGTCGCCATCGTGCTTGGCGACCGTGCCGTCATGTTCGTCGACGGGCGCTACACGCTGCAGGTGCGCCAGGAGGTCGATCTCGACATCTTTTCGATCGAAAGCCTGGTCGACAATCCACCCGCCCCCTGGATCAAGGACAATCTCGGCAAGGGCGTGCGGCTTGGCTTCGATCCGTGGCTGCAGACGATCGGCGACGTCAAGGCGCTGAAAGCTTCGGCCGAAAAATCGGGGGCGACATTGGTGCCGCTCGAGAAGAATCCAATCGATGCCATCTGGAAGGACCAACCCGAACCACCGCTGGCGCCGGTCGAGCTCCATCCGATCGCGTTTGCCGGCGAACTGGCCAAGGACAAGCTGGCACGCCTGGCCGAGGCCATTGGCAAGGATGGCGCCACCCATACCGTGCTGACCGACCCGTCCTCCATCGCCTGGGTCTTCGACATCCGCGGCGGCGACGTGCCGCATACGCCGCTGGCGCTCGGCTTCGCCGTGCTCGCCGCCGACGGGTCGCACCTACTTTTCATGGACCAGCGCAAGTTTTCGCGGACCGTCGCGGCCTATCTGACGCAGCTCGCCGAATTGCACGAACCCAGTGAATTCGAAGCGGCGATGGCAGGATTGGCCAAGGGTGGCGCAAGAATCGCGCTGGACCCGGTGCTGGCGGCGGAGAAACTGAGAATGCTGGTCGAGGACAATGGTGGCACCGTCATCACTGCACCTGATCCTGCCCGCATTCCACGCGCGACGAAAAACCAGGCCGAGATCAACGGCGCCCGCGCCGCGCATCGCCGCGATGGCGCCGCCGTAGCCAAGCTGCTTTGCTGGCTCGACCGTCAGGAACCTGGCAAGCTCGACGAGATCGCAGTCGTCACCAAGCTCGAGGAGTGCCGCCGCAGCACCGGCGAGGAAACGCAGATGCCGCTGCGCGACCTGTCCTTCGACACCATCTCGGGCGCCGGTCCGAACGGCGCCATCATGCACTACCGTGTCTCCCGTGCCACCAGCCGAAAGCTTCAGTCTGGCGAGCTGTTCCTGCTCGATTCCGGCGGACAGTACCAGGACGGCACCACCGACATCACCCGCACGGTGCCGATCGGCAAGCCGACCGAGGAAATGCGCGAACGCTTCACATTGGTGCTGAAAGGCATGATCGGCATTTCCATGCTGCGCTTTCCGCCGGGCACGCGCGGCTCCGAGATCGATGCTGTGGCGCGCCTGGCTCTATGGAAACACGGTTGCGATTTCGCCCATGGCACAGGCCACGGCGTCGGCTCCTATCTGGCAGTGCACGAGGGCCCGCAGCGCATCGCCAGGACCGGCACCGAAAAGCTGCTGGCAGGCATGATCGTTTCCAACGAGCCGGGCTACTACAAGGAAGGCTCTTACGGCATCCGCATCGAGAATCTCGTCCTGGTGACGCCGGCCGAGCCGATAGAGGGCGGCGACATCGCCATGCACGGCTTCGAGACACTGACTCTGGCGCCTATCGACGTCAGGCTGGTGCGGTCCGACCTATTGTCGCGCGACGAGCTGCATTGGCTCGACATATACCACGCCCGCGTGCTGGCCGAGATCGGACCAATGCTCGACGGCGAGACGCTGGCATGGCTGCAAAAGGCAACCGCACCGCTGCCGCACGACCAGAAGATTTGATTTTGAAGGGCGGTGGGTCAGCAACGAATACAGAAAGCCATCCTAAGTCTCTTCCGAAGTCATTTCTTTTGCCAGTTGGCCGATCATCGAACGCAGCCACCTGTGGGCCGGGTCGTGGCGGTAGCGAACGTGCCAAGCCATCTGCACTGGGAAGGTGCCGAGATCGACGGGAGTCGGTAGTACCTTCAGGCGAGGATCGCGCTCAAGGCTCCGACAGATAAGGCTCGGCAGCGTTGCGCAGTAATCCGTTACGGCAAGCATCTCAGGCACGGCAAGGAAGTGCGTGACAGAAACGGCGACCTCTCGCTTAAGGTTTTGTTGCTCCAATGCCTGGAAGAGGCCCGCGCGCAGCCGGCCCGGCGGGAGCACGTTCACGTGCTTGAGCCTCTCATACTGTTCTCGGGAAATACTGTCTAGAACGTCGGGATGGTCGTTACGCATCACGCAGGCGAGCCCATCGTCCATAAGATGCTGGACGACGAGGTTGTCCGGCGGATCGACGATGCGGCCAAGCACCATGGCCGTGGTGCCGGAAATGACGCCGGTCTCGGCGAGATCGTTGCCAAATGCTGTCATGCGGAGCTTGATACCCGGCGCTAGCTCACGCACCCTCGCGACGAGGGCCGGCATCAACACAAGCTCCACGTAGCTGTTGGGCGCAAGCGTGAACAGTCGTTCGGCGTTTGCTGGCTGAAACTCTTGCTGGTTCAAAATGAGATCGTCCAGTTGCGCCAGCGCTGCTTCGATTGTTGGAGCGATCTCCTCGGCCAGTTGCGTCGGCTTTATGCCGTACCTTTCCCGGATGAACAGCGGGTCCCGCAGGGTGTCGCGCAGGCGGTTCAACGAATTGGACAGCGCCGGCTGGGTGATGCCCAGTCGCACTGCTGCCCGTGTCACGCTGCGCTCCTCCATCAGAGCCAGGAAAACCGGGAGCAGGTTCAGATCGTATCTCATCGAGATGTAATCTCATATGAATATCTAAAATCAAATAAGTAAATTTCTGAAATATGTGGGCAAGTGCCATTATTAGCTCGTCGACAGGCCGCTGAGGCTGATCGAGCTTCAAATCAACCGGCTACGACGCCTCATGGCGCGGCATCATCTGACGAAAGGATCCGACAATGAAGGTACTCATGGTACTCACCTCCCACGACACTCTCGGCGACACCGGCAAGAAGACCGGCTTCTGGCTCGAGGAGCTGGCAGCGCCGTACTACATCTTCAAGGACGCCGGCGCCGAGATCACCCTCGCCTCGCCGAAGGGCGGCGAGCCACCTCTCGACCCGAAGAGCGACGAGCCGATGTTCCAGACCGACCTTACGCGGCGCTTCAGCGCTGACGAGGTTGCCAAAGCGAAGCTCGCCGAAACTGAGCGCCTGGACAGCGTCGACCAGAAGGACTTCGATACGGTCTTCTACCCCGGCGGCCATGGCCCCTTGTGGGATTTGGCCGAAGATCCGAATTCGATCAAGCTGATCGAAGCCTTCATCGCGGCCGGCAAGACGATCGCTCTCGTTTGTCATGCACCGGGCGTCCTGCATCGCGTGACCAATCCCGACGGCACCCCGTTTGTTCAAGGACGCTACGTCACCGGCTTCACCAACAGCGAGGAAGAGGCCGTAGGTCTCACGAAGGTCGTGCCGTTCCTGGTCGAAGACGAGCTTCTCAGCCTCGGTGCGGTCTTCTCCAAGGTCAATGACTGGGGCGTGCACACAGTAGTCGATGGCCAGCTCATCAGCGGTCAGAACCCGGCGTCATCGGGTGAGGCAGCAGAGGCGCTTGTAGCCGCTCTGAGCCAAAGGAAGACCAAGACCGCCTGAGTGGCCTACAATATCGTGATCTGTTGACGGCTCGCGTCGGCGGCAGATCACCTTCAGAAACCGGAGTTCGTTACGTGATGATATGAAGGGCAAAGTCCCACCGCTAGACGACGTGCCGCATGTCATGAAAGGCCTGATTTGAAGACCGGCGCGTGTGTCTCAGCCGGTCCGGTTACCCGACGAATTGGCGGGCGAGGACCAGCACAGCGGCGCCGGCCAAAAACATCGCCATAAGCCCGCCGCGCAGCGAGACCAGCCCGGCGACGATCAATGCCGCCCATTCCGCCGGCCCGGCGCCAAGCGCCGCGGGCGCCACCAGCGTCGTCAGCACCGCGGCAGGCACGGCGTTCAGCCCGGCCTCGACGCGCGGATGGATGTTTTCGAAGCGCGAGATCACCAGATGCCCGCCGATGCGGGTCAGATAGGTCGCAATCGCACCGGCGATGATGATCCACAAGGTTGTGCTCATGGCCGCGCCTCCACACCACTGTGGTGCGGCGGCAGGATGACCGCGAGCAGCACGCCGGCCACGGCGCCAATGGAGACGTGCCAGGGCGAGCCTACCGTTTTGTAGGCGATGATGGAGGCAGCAGCACTGGCGACGACCACCGGCAGCCACAGCGGCCGTTTGCGAAAGCTCATGACCAGTCCGAGAAAATAGATCGGCAGCAGGAAGTCGATGCCCAGCGCATGTGTGTTAGGAATGAGCTTCCCGAACACCGCGCCGAGCGCGCTTTCGGTCACCCAGAACACATAGACCGGCAGGCCAAGCCCCATATACCAGGCGAAGCCGACCGTCTCGCCGGCCTCCGCCTTGCGCTCGGCCACCGCGAACTGCGGATCGGTCAGGATGAAATAGCCGACGGCCTGCTGCACCAGCGGCCAGTGCGCGATGCGGCGGCCGATACCCGCCGAGTAGAGCACATGGCGGAAATTCACGGCGAAGATCGACAGCACGATCAGCCATGGCGCGACATGCTGCCCGAACAATTCGATGCCGACCATCTGGCTGGCGCCGCCGAAAACCATGGCGCTCATCAGGAAGGCTTCCAGCACCGAAAAACCGTTGTCAACGGCAAGCGCCCCGAACAGCAGTCCAAAAGGCGCCGCCGCCACCACGACGGGCAAGCTGAGCCGCACGCCTTGCCAGAAATCGCTTTTTGCGTGATTTTCGGAGTCTGCTTCCGCCGACATCAGCCACTCCTTGGGGAAAGGCCGTATGTAGGGAGCGCCGCCAGCCTTGTCACACCAATTCGCTTGAGCCAATCATCAGCGGAAATGATTGCTGGAACGCAGCCAGTCTACTCGACCTGGCCTTCAATCGCCCTGCCCCAGTCGAGCAGCGGCTTGGCCCGCAAGGCGAAATCGACAAGCTCGTCGACCAATGCCGGCCCATAGATTCCCGCAGGGTCGATTTCGTGCCGGACGGCGAAATGCCGGTTGCGGGTGGCCGCCGCGAGATCGGCCTCCGTGACATGCTCGAAGCCGCGTGGCGCTCGCTTCATGCAACCTTCCGCATCGAGTTCGAGACGGTTTTTCTTCAACGACTTCATGAGCGCCCGGAATTCGCCCGGCCGCGTCGCGACGGCGTTGCGCATCGCCAGCAACAGCGACGGCCCGGGCTGCCACCAGGCAACGCCGGCAAAGCAGCGCTCAAGCCCGATATGGACGAAGAATACCCCCTGCTCCATCTTGGTGCCGTCAGGCGAAAGGATCGCCGACAGATGCCGGTTGTAAGGACTTTTGTCCCTGGCGAAACGCACGTCGCGATTGATCCGGAACAGCGACTTCTTGCGATCGCCGCGCAAACCCAGCCCCGCTGCCGTGAAGCGCTCGGAGAGCGTTTCGATCAAATCGCCGAAGGGATCGCGCAGCTCGCGTTCGAAGAGGTCGCGGTTTTCCAGAAACCACTCCCGGCTCTGATGAAAATCGAGTGCCTTGAGAAGGGGAATGGCCTTTTGGCCGAAACCGTTAAATGCAGCGGCCATCATGCTCCTTTGCCGATCCGCTGCAACCAAGTGTCCTCATCGATCACCTCGATGCCGAATTTGGTCGCGTCCTTCAGCTTGGAACCGGCCCCTGGGCCTGCCACCACGAGATCGGTCTTCGCAGAGACTGAGCCGGCGACCTTCGCGCCGAGACGTTCAGCCATCGCCTTGGCCTCGGGGCGTGTCATCTTTTCCAGCGTGCCTGTAAACACGATCGTCTTGCCGGCGACCGCACTGCCGGCTGAGACGTTCACAATGTACGGCTTCGGGTGGACCTGCGCGAGCAAGGCTTCAAGCACGTCGTCGTTGCGTTCATTGCCGAAGAAATCGCGAAGCGCGCCTATCACCGTGTCGCCGATGCCATTGATCGATGGGAAAACGGTGTGTGGATCGGCCGCCGCCGCAGTCTCCTTGCCGATGCGGATCAACTCCTCAATGGTTGAAAAGGTTCGGGCAAGTACAGCGGCCGTGGTCTCGCCGATATGGCGGATACCCAGCGCGAAAATAAAGCGATCGAGTTCCGGTTCGCGGCGAGCGTCGATGGCGGCGAACAGCTTGTCGAGCCCTTCGTAGTTGCGTTCCTCCACACCGCGCACATTCTTGCGCGTCTTGCCCGATGCGGCCTCGCGCTGCCTGGCCTGCTCCTCGCGCCGCTCAGCCAGCGCCTTGGTCACGGCGGGACGGCGATCCCTAAGAGTAAAGATATCGGCGGCTGTTTTGATCAATCCCGCATTGAAGAACAGGTCTATGTTTTCGGCGCCCAGGCCTTCGATATCCATGGCGCCACGTGACACGAAGTGGCGCAATCCTTCCACGGCCTGCGCGGGACAGATCAGTTCGCCGGTGCAGCGTCGGCGCGAATCTTCCTTGCCGGTCTTTTCGTTGATCTCGCGCGTTGCGGGTGAGCCACAGATTGGACAGGTGTGCGGGAATTCGTAGGGCACGGCATCAGCGGGGCGCTTGTCGATAACGACGCTGACGATCTGCGGAATGACGTCGCCCGCCCGCTGGATGACGACTGTGTCGCCAATACGCACGTCACAGCCGTCGCGGATTGGCTGGCCGTTGCTGTCGAGACCCTTGATGTAGTCTTCATTGTGAAGCGTGACATTTTCGACCACCACGCCGCCAACCGTGACGGGCGCAAGCCGTGCAACGGGCGCCAGGGTGCCGGTGCGGCCGACCTGAATGTCGATCCTGAGCACGGTCGTCATTGCCTGTTCGGCAGGAAATTTATGAGCGATGGCCCAGCGTGGTTCGCCAGTGGCGAAACCCCATCTGCGCTGCAATTCCAACTGGTCCACCTTGTAGACGACGCCGTCGATGTCGTAGCCGAGCGACGAGCGCTGGGCCTCGATCAGGTGATAGTGCGCGACGAGATCGTCGACCGACTTCGCCCGCACCATCAGCGGGCTGATCTTGAACCCCCACTCAGCGAATTTTTGCACTGAATCGTATTGCGTCGGAGCGGGATCCTCTGACGTGTAGCCCCAGGCGTAGGCTAAGAACTTGAGGTTGCGGCTGGCGGTAACGGACGGATCCTTCTGACGCAGGGATCCGGCCGCCGTATTGCGCGGATTGACATAGTCCTGGCCGCCAACCGCCGCCGACCGTTCCTTCAAAGCCTCGAACTCCGCATAGGTCATATAGACCTCACCCCGTATCTCGATCACATCAGGCCAGCCCGAGCCTTTCAGGTGCTTGGGGATGTCGGCGATTGTCCTGAGATTGGCGGTGATGTCCTCCCCGACGGCGCCGTCACCGCGCGTTGCTCCCTGCACGAACACACCGCCTTCATAACGCAGCGAAGCCGATAGCCCGTCGATCTTCGGCTCAGCCGTGAACGCAATGTCCAGATCCTTGTCGCGATTAAAGAAACGCCGGCCGCGTTCGATGAAGTCGGCGACATCCTGGTCGGTATAGGCCTTGGCAAGACTGAGCATCGGCACCGCATGGCGCACCTTGGCAAAGCCTTCCGCCGGTGGCGCGCCCACTCGGCGCGATGGCGAATCCTCTAGCACCAAAGCGGGGAAGCGCTGTTCGATGGCGAGGTTGCGCTGCGTTAGCGCGTCATATTCCGCGTCCGTTATAACAGGTGCGTCCTCGGTGTGGTAGCGCCGGTCGTGCTCGGCGATCTCCGCCGCCAGCCGCTTTAGCTCGCTTGCGGCTTCGCTTTCGCTGAGCGAATCAACTGGTTTTTCGGCCATGCATTGCTCCCTTCCCGGTGGCGCGACACAATAGAACAGGATTCTCCCATGAGGGAGAGACCGGGACGAGAAAATCATTCCTGAACAGCGGGATGGAGCCACATCCTGACTCGATCCACAACGCCGAGCATGAGCTTGCTATGCTGCGGTGTTTTCCCGCAGCAGACGCTCGGCAGCCGCACGCGCCTCGTCGGTGATGGTCGCCCCGGCAAGCATCCGCGCGATCTCTTCCTGGCGCTCCGCCCGGTCCATCTCGGCAATGCCGGTGGCGACACGATCGGCCTCGCCCGATTTGGAGATCAGGAAATGCGTCGCCGCGCGTGCCGCCACTTGCGGCGCGTGCGTAACCGAAAGCACCTGCACGCGCTTCGACAGCCGCGCCAGCCTTTGGCCGATGGCGTCCGCCACCGCGCCGCCAACGCCGGTGTCGATTTCATCGAAGACCAAGGTCGGCGCCGAGCCGCGGTCGGCCAGCGCCACCTTCAGCGCCAGCAGGAACCGAGAAAGTTCGCCACCGGAGGCGACCTTCATCATCGGGCCCGGTCTTGTGCCGGGATTGGTGCGCACCCAGAACTCGACCTGATCGATGCCGTCTTCCATGCGGCTCTCGGCCTCACTTGCGATCTCGACGATGAAGGCTGCCCGTTCGAGCTTCAGTGCCGGCAGTTCGGCCATCACCGCCTTGGTCAAGCCGATCGCCGCCGCATGGCGAAGCGACGAAAGCTGTGCCGCCGAAATGTCGTAGGTCTCGCGCGCGGCGGCAGCTTGCTTCTCCAGCCCGTGCAGGCGCTCCTCGCCGGCGTCGAGATCGGCGAGATCGGCGGCCATCGTGTCTCGCAATTGCGCCAGATCGTCCACCGCCACGCTGTGCTTGCGTGAGGCGGCGCGCAGCGAAAACAGCCGCTCCTCGGCCTGTTCCAGCCGCCGCGGATCGTATTCGGTGGCGCGAAGTGCCGCTTCCACCCCCGACTGTGCCGCGTCGAGCGACAGCATCGCCTCATCAAGCGATTTGACCACGTCTTCGAGCAGGCCGGGTGCCTCGGTCACCTTGCGCTGCAGTCGCCGCAACAGGCTGGCGAGTTGCGGCAAGGGCGAGGACGGGCCCGAGAGCACATCTTGCGCGTCATGGATTTCCGAGGCGATCTTTTCCGCTCGCATCATCGAGGCACGCAGTTCGGCAAGGTCGGCTTCCTCGCCGGGCTGGGGGTCGAGCTTCGTCAATTCGGCGACCGCGGCGCGCAGATAGTCGGCCTCGCGGGCGGCCGCTTCCACCTTGGCGCGATGTCGCGAAAATTCCTGCTCGCACGCCCGCCAGTGCCGCCATGCCTCGCCGGTCGCCCGCACAGCGCCGAGATGACCGCCGAAGCTGTCCAGCAATTCGCGATGGGCGCCGGGATCGACCAGGGCACGCTCGTCATGCTGGCCGTGGATCTCAACCAGCGCGTGACCGACGTCGCGCATCAGTGTCACGCTGGAAGGCTGGTCGTTGACGAAGACGCGAGTACGGCCATCCGCCGTCTGCACGCGGCGCAGAATGATGTCGCCATCGTCCTCGATAGCGTTATCGGCAAGCAGCATGCGGGCAGGATGGTTGCGCGGCACGTCGAACACGGCGATGACCTGGCCCTGTGCCGCGCCATGCCGCACCAGCGAGGCGTCACCGCGGGCGCCAAGCGCCAGCGACAGCGCGTCCAGCAGGATGGATTTTCCAGCGCCGGTTTCGCCGGTCAGCACCGAAAGACCGGACGAGAAGTCGATGTCCAGCTTCTCGATCAGAACGATGTCGCGGATCGACAGTCTGGAAAGCATGGTGACGCGCCGCTCAGGCGCCGGTGATCAGCTTCCCGGCCTTGGCGATCCACGAGCCCGCATTCTCGCGCGGCTCGAGCCCACCAGTCTGCAGGAGCTTGTAGGAATCCTTGTACCACACGCTGTCGGGATAGTTGGTGCCGAGCACAGCCGCGGCAGTCTGCGCTTCCGATGTCAGCCCCATCGCATAATAGGTTTCGGTAAGGCGCGCGAGCGCTTCCTCGACATGGCGCGTGTTGGAATAGGTCTCCACCACGACGCGGAACCGCTTGACGGCGGCGATGTATTCACGGCGCTCGAGATAGTAGCGGCCGATCTGCATCTCCTTGCCGGCGAGCTGGTCGTTGGCGAAGCGGATCTTTTCCTTGGCGTCGTCGACATATTCGGAAT
Source organism: Mesorhizobium wenxiniae (assembly GCF_002284535.1). GTDB lineage: Bacteria > Pseudomonadota > Alphaproteobacteria > Rhizobiales > Rhizobiaceae > Mesorhizobium > Mesorhizobium wenxiniae. The sequence goes on from NZ_NPKH01000020.1 coordinate 187,950, forward strand.
CGGGCCAGCGCGTCACCAGATCCTGCATCGTCTGCACGGTCTGACGCGCTTCCTTCTGGTCCTGGGTGACATCCCTGATTTGCCGGTAGTAGCTGAGCCCGATGATGTACTGGGCATAGGCCGCGTCGTCGGTCGACGGATAGAGCGTGAGATAGCGCTTGGCCGAACCGATCGCCTCGGTATAGTTGCCCTGGCGATAGTCGGCAAAGGCGCCCATCACCATCGATTTGCGGGCGTATTCGGAATAGGGATGCTGGCGGTCGACCGCACTGAATTTGCGGCTCGCCTCCTGCAGGCGCCCGGCATTCAGATTGGCGAGGCCCTGATTGTAGAGAACGTCGGCCGGCTCGGTCTGCTCGACATAGGTCGACAGGTCGACATCCTTCTCGGACGACATGCAGGCCGACAGGGACAGCGATGGAACAACCACCGAAAGCGCCAGGAAAACAGCCCGATGCGGCGCTTTCGATTGACCAATTCGCTTGAAGAACATGATTGGATTCCGCCCTTTCGGCGTCATTTCAGTCGTCGGCAGCAGGCATAACCACAATCGCCGTGCCCGGCAACGCTATCTCCGGCCAATCGCACATTTTTGTGGCAGCCTAGCGCAGCCCGCACACTTGCGTGATTTCGCCGGCCAATGGTGCATTCATGCAACACACGCCGGCGGCCATAGAACCCGAAAAACGTTAAGAATCAGATCATCCAGGGTGCGTAGACAGGTGCATAGACGGCGCTCATCTCGGCGGTACGACCGCGCTCGCGGCGTGTCGTCTCGACGATCTCGAACGCCGAACGGTCCGACAAAAGGCGGCGCAGCGCTGCCGCATTCAGCCTGTGTCCGCCGCGATAGGAGCGGAAGCAGCCAATGAACCGGGCGCCGGCCAGCGCCAGATCGCCCATGGCGTCCATCGTCTTGTGGCGCACGAACTCGTTGGGATAGCGCAAGCCTCCCATGTTGATCACGCGGTTGTCGTCGCCGATCACCAGGGAGTTTTCCAGCGAGGAGCCGAGCGCATAGCCGGCTGCCCACAGCCGCTCGACGTCCTTCATGAAACCGAAGGTACGGGCCCGCGCGATATCGCGGCGGAAAATGTCGGCATTCATGTCGGATGCGAAGAGCTGACGGCCGATCGCAGGGCTTTCGAAATCGATCTCGATTTCGAAGCGCGTGCCGTCATAGGGCCTGAACTCCGCCCAGGAGGCACCGTTCTCGATGCGAACCGGCTTGACCAACCGGATATAGCGGCGCTTGACCGGCAGCGCGTCGATGCCCGCCTGGTCGATAGCCTCTACGAACGCCATGGCGCTGCCGTCAAGGATCGGAACCTCATGGCCGTCGATCTCGATGACGACATTGTCGATGCCGAGCCCGAAAAGCGTGGCCATCAGATGTTCGACGGTGGCGATGTGCTCGCCTGCCGGATCGCCGAGCATGGTGCACAGATCGGTAGCGCCGACCTCGGAAACGAGCGCACGGAACTCCCGGTCTTCGCTTCCATTCGAAAGCTGGAACACGACACCTGTATCAGCGTCTGCCGGCAGAAAATGAACGGTAACGGAATTGCCGCTGTGAACGCCGGTGCCGGTCAGCGTCGCACGCGATTTAAGTGTCGTCTGATAGTCGTGCAAAACAAACCCCATAGCCCATACTGCCTTCGTCCGCTTCATCAGCCCGAGGGCGCGGCTCTTTGATCGGCAGGCAGGGCCACTTCCCCGAATCCCAGCAAACCGACATTGCTCGGGCGAAGATAGTTGCCCGGCAGGAAGTCTCCAAATCACGGTTTCTTACTTTGTGTAACCGCGATCCGGAGCGGGTATAGTCTCGTAACACCTTGTTTTGCAACCGCTTTTAAGATTAACAGGCAAACAACTCTTTGTCTGCCTGTTAATAACTGTTACGGACCGTTAACAGATCAATTCGCCTGGCGGCGCAGGAACGCCGGAATCTCCAGCTGATCGTCTTCTTGGACAGCCCTGCTGTGCGGCGTCAGCCGGCCTTGGTCGTCCAGCTGGCCGCGGCGTGGCGCGTAAAGCTGCGGATCCTGGCTGGCAAGGCGACGCACCTCGGGTGCCGCCTGGCGCAGTTTCGGCTCGCGCGGCTGCGCCGGCTGCAGTCGTGCGGGCTCTTCTTCGCGGCGGGTAAGGCCGTTCGTCAGGCGCTTGAGCAGTCCCATCGGTCCGCTGTTCTCGTGGTCGGCCGGACGGCTTTTGGCTTCCACCTCGGCTTTAACCACCGGCGGAAAGTCCTCAACGCGCGGCATGCGCTGGGGCGCTGCGGCTGCCGGCTGAAGCACTTCACGCTGCGGGGCAGGCTGCATCGCCTGCTGAACCATTGGCTGCACCATCGGCTGCGGCTGGGCCGGCGGAGCCTGGAAGATCTTGCTCTGCGGACGAAAATCTTCCGCCTGGGCAGCTGGCGCGGGACGCGCCATCGCCGCGGCATTCGCCTCGGCGAGCTGGATTGCCTCTGCTACAGGATCGACGGCGCGTGGCTCGTAGCCCGCCTGCTGGACAGGCGCCGGACGGTTTTCCGTGACCGGAGCGGCCGGGCGACTGACCGGCTTTGGCGGAGCCGTGCGGATGGCGATCGGCGCGGCGGCGATTTCGGCCGCCGATTTGTCGATGCCGGTGGCGACCACCGAGACGCGAATGACGCCTTCGAGGTCCTCGTCGAACGTCGCACCCAGAATGATGTTGGCCTCCTGGTCGACCTCCTCGCGAATGCGGGTCGCCGCTTCGTCGACTTCGAACAGGGTCAGGTCGCGGCCGCCGGTGATCGAGATCAACAGGCCCTTGGCGCCCTTCATCGAGGTCTCGTCGAGCAGCGGGTTGGCGATCGCGGCTTCGGCGGCGGCCATGGCGCGGCCCTCGCCGGAAGCTTCGCCCGTCCCCATCATCGCCTTGCCCATCTCGCGCATGACCGAGCGGACGTCGGCGAAGTCGAGGTTGATCAGCCCTTCCTTGACCATCAGGTCGGTGATGCAGGCGACGCCGGAATAGAGCACCTGGTCGGCCATGGCGAAAGCGTCGGCGAAGGTCGTCTTGTCATTGGCCAGCCGGAACAGGTTCTGGTTAGGGATGACGATGAGGGTATCGACGCATTTCTGCAATTCCTCGATGCCCAGATCCGCCGTCTTCATGCGGCGCTGGCCTTCGAAATGGAATGGCTTAGTGACGACGCCGACGGTGAGAATCCCCTTCTCACGCGCAGCACGTGCAACGACCGGCGCGGCCCCCGTGCCGGTGCCGCCGCCCATGCCGGCAGTGACGAAGCACATATGGGTGTTGGAGAGGTGGTCGACGATCTCGTCGATGCATTCCTCCGCCGCCGCGCGCCCGACTTCCGGTTGCGATCCCGCCCCCAGGCCCTCGGTGACATGCGCGCCGAGTTGGATCAGGCGGTCCGACTTGGACATGGTCAGCGCCTGCGCGTCGGTATTGGCGACCACGAACTCGACGCCGCGCAAGCCAGCAGTGATCATGTTGTTGACGGCATTGCCGCCGCCGCCGCCGACACCGAACACGGTGATACGCGGCTTGAGCTCGGTGATATCCGGCTTCTGCAGATTGATGGTCATTGTCTCCGTCCTTTGCCTTTCCCGCCGCTTCGCCGCTGCGGCCGCCTATGGGGCTGTCCCCGTCAATTTAAAAACTGTCTCTCAACCACTGACTCATTCGATGCAGTTTTCCGCCCGTTCCGGTCATCCTGAGACCAGAAATTCCCTTCGCCGGATGGCTCTCGAAATTCGCCATCTGCGGGTAGATCAGAAGCCCGACCGGCGTCGAGAAAGCCGGCCCCTTGGCCGCCTCCGGCAGGCCCGCCACACCGAGCGGACGGCCGATGCGCACATTGCGTCCGAGAATGCGGCGCGCTGCCTCGGGCAGGCCGGAAAGCTGGCTGGCGCCGCCGGTCAGCACGACGCGCTTGCCGACGGCGTTGCCGTAGCCGGACCTGTTCAGCCGGTCGCGCAACAGTTCGAGCGTCTCGTCGACGCGCGCCCGGATGATGCGCGTCATCACCGAACGCGGTATCTGCAGGGGCACCTCGCCATCCTCGCCGATCGGCTGTATCGAGACCAGGTCGCGGTCGTCGGCACTGCCGGGCAGCGCCGATCCATGCATCACTTTCAGCCTCTCGGCGGCGTCGAGCGAGGTCGACAGGCCCTTGGCCATGTCCAGTGTGACGTGGTTGCCGCCGATGGCGATGGCGTCGCCATGAACGAACTTGCCTTCCGAAAACACCGAGATCGTCGTGGTGCCGCCGCCCATGTCGATGCAGGCCGCGCCCATTTCGAGTTCGTCGTCGACCAGTGCGGCAAGCCCGCTGGCATAGGGGGTCGCCACCATGCGCTCGACCGAGAGGTGTGAACGGTTGATGCAAAGCTCCAGATTGCGCAAGGGTGCCGCATCACCCGTCAGCACATGCATGTCGACGCCGAGCTGGTCGCCGACCATGCCGCGCGGATCACGCACGCCGCGCTCGGCGTCCAGCGAAAAGCCGACGGGAAGCGAATGGATCACCTCGCGCTCGGCCCGCAGCGCCTGCTTGGCGCCGGCGGCAAGCACACGCTTGATGTCGGCCTCGTCGGCCTCATGGCCGCCGAGGTTGATGGTTGCCGAGAAGCTTTCGCTCTTCAGCCGGCCTGCCGTCATGTTGACGATCAGTGAATCGACGGTCAGCCCGGCCATGCGCTCGGCGGCATCGACGGCAAGACGGATGGCGTGCTCGGCCCTGTCGAGATCGATGACGACACCCGATTTCACGCCTTGCGATTTCTGGTGGCCGATGCCGATCACCTGGATGCGATGCGAGCGCCCGCGCAGCAGCATGCCGTCCTCGCGCGGCTTGAGCTTGGCCACCACGCAGCAGACCTTGCTCGAGCCGACATCCAGCACCGTCATGATGCCGGACCGGCGCGACGAGGCATCGCTGTTGCCGCCAAGCCAGCTCATATCTTCGTCTCCGCCTTGCGCTTCGGCATTTTCGGCTTTTCATTAAGCGCGGCCTGACGCTGCGTCGCCGCCTCGGGCGTCAACTGGACGACGAGGCGATCGGAAAGGCGCATGTCGACGGCGGCGATATCGCGCGTCAGCAGCCCGTTCTCTCGGTCCATCCTGACCAGATCGGCGATCGCCTGGTCCTCGCCATCCTGGGGAAGCTTGACCGTGATGCCGTTTTCCAGCTTCAGGTCCCAACGCCGTTCGCCGATGCGGATATAGCCCTTGATCCGTGCGGCAAGCTCTGGATATTTCTTGATCCTGGCCAGGAAATCCGGCGCCTTGGCCGGCGCGCCGGTGCCCACAATCAGCGGCAGCAGCGACTGCTTGCCGCCGGAGAATGGCGCGATCACGGCGCCGGACCGCTCGATGACGGAAAGCTTGTTGCCCTGCTGCCAGAGCGCAAAAGGCTCACGCTCCTCGATGCGCACCTCCAGCGTGTGCGGATAGACCTTGCGCACCGCCGCAACCTCGACCCAGGGCAGCGTGGCTATGCGGCCCCGCGCGGCTTCGGCATCGAAGCCGATCAGCGACGTCCAGCCATCGAGCTGCATCCTGTCGAGAATGTCGATCTCGGAGGTTGCGCGGTTGCCGACGACCTTGATCTGGTCGACGGCAAAGCCGGTGCGGGCAGTAATGCCCTGGACGACACCGTCGACATGTCCGCCGAGATAGGCGCCATAGGCACTGCCCGATACGAGCAGCGCCGCCGACAGCATGGCTGCGAAAAACGGCGGCACCTCGAAGTCGCCCTCGCCCAGGCGCGCCAGCACGCGCGCCGGCCGGCGAAGCAGACGCGGCAGCACAAAATGGTCGAACGACAACGGCACACCGAACAGCGTCGGCCCGGCCGCGCCCTTCCCCTTGCCCTGTCCCCACTTCAACGCAGACACGAAGCGTCCTCCACCATCCAACTCAACAAATCGCCGAACGAGTGTCCCGCCTGCGCGGCGATTTCAGGCACCAAGGATGTCGGCGTCATGCCCGGCTGAGTGTTGATCTCGAGCCAGACAATTTCACCGTTCTCGGAGTGTCGATCATCATAACGGAAGTCCGACCGGGAAACGCCCCGGCAGCCGATAGCTTGGTGAGCCTTGAGCGTCAGTGTCTGTATTTTTTGGTAAATATTCGGTGAAATTTTTGCAGGGCATTCGTGTTTTGATCCGCCCGCGACGTATTTTGAATCATAGTCGTAGAAGGAATGGCCGGTCGGTATGATCTCGCACACCCCGAGAGCCACGTCGCCCATTACCGCGCAGGTCAATTCCCGCCCGTGCACATAGCGCTCCACCATGACGGTATCGCCATACTTCCAGTCGGATGAACCGATGACCTGCGGCGGATGCGACTGACCTTCGTGCACGATGACGACGCCGAAGCTCGATCCCTCATTGACCGGTTTGACGACATAGGGCGGCTTCATCGGGTGCTTGTTCTGGATGGCGAAGCGATTAACCACCTTCGATTCGGCAACCGGGATGCCGACGGACTTGGCGATCTTCTTGGCTTGTTCCTTGTTCATGGCAAGCGCCGAGCCGAGCACGCCGGAATGGGTGTAGGGGATGGCAAGATATTCGAGGATGCCCTGGATGGTGCCGTCCTCGCCGAAAGGGCCATGCAGCGCATTGAAGGCAACATCAGGCTTGAGCTCAGCCAGCACCGATCCGACATCGCGAGAGACGTCGACGCGAGTGACCTGGTAGCCTTCCCTCTCGAGCGCGTCAGCACAGGCTTTCCCCGAAGACAAAGACACGGGCCGCTCGGACGAGAATCCACCCAGAAGGACGGCCACGTGCTTGCTTTTCATTTCCCGTCATTCCCTCTCACGGCGGGCCCTCTTACGGTGGGTCTGCATCTCACATGCCCCCAAAGGGCCACACACTCAAACGCTCGGAGCAGTCCCCGCCCCCATGATTTCCGCAACATCGAGTCCCCGAGCCTCCCGGCAGGTTGCCCTGACGAAAAAAACGCTGGTGACGCGTCGAAACGACTCAAATCAGGAAACGCTTCAGGGCAGAGAATCAGAGAGTTGAATCGCTGGCAAGTCCTTACGATTCCGAGAGATTCACTTTCCGCAAAAAGGGCAGCGAAAACTGTGTTGTGAGCCCTTAGAGCAACTGTCCGAGGAATTCCTGGACCTCGTGCCCCGGCCGAAAATTACCGATGCGCCTGATTTCCCAATGCAGCCGGATGCCCGACCGTTCGAGCACGCGCGTGCGCACGGTCTCTCCGAGATATTCGAGGTCGTAGCCGGTCGCGGTTCCCGTGTTGATCATGAAGTTGCAATGCATCGGCGACATCTGCGCGCCGCCGATCATCAGCCCCCGACAGCCCGCCCTGTCGATCTCCTTCCAGGCCGAGGTGCCCTCCGGATTCTTGAAGGTCGAGCCGCCGGTCTTTTCGCGGATCGGCTGCACGGTCTCGCGATGGTGCTGGACGGCGTCCATTGCCGCCTTGATCGCGGCCTTGTCTGCCAAGACCCCTTCAAACACAGCCGATGTGAAGATCAGCCCGGCAGGGGCTGCCGAATGGCGATAGGCGTAGCCCATATCGGCGTTGCTCAGCGTATGCAGGTCGCCCTTGCGGTCGAGCGCCCGCACCTCGACGACGCGCTCGCGCGTCTCGACGCCATTGGCGCCGGCGTTCATCCTCAGCGCACCGCCGACGGCACCCGGAATGCCGTGGTAAAATTCAAAGCCGCCTATACCAGCCTGATAGGCGACAGCGGCAAGGCGCTTGTCGGGCGTGGCGGCGCCCGCCTTGATCGTGGTCGGCGCAATCACTTCGGCTTCGCCAAAGCCCTTGGCCGAAAGCCGGATGACGAAGCCAGTAATGCCACCGTCGCGGACAAGCAAATTCGAGCCGATGCCGACGATGGTCAGCGGTATCTCCTCGGGCACCGCCCTCAGGAACGCGGCGAGGTCGTCCTCGTCGGCCGGCTGGAACAGTGCGTCGGCCAGCCCGCCGGCGCGGAACCAGGTGATCTTGTCCATCTCGGCATTGGGCGTAATGCGGCCGCGCAGGCCGTCAAGCCGGCCGCCGAGCTTGTCGATCAATGCCTGGCCACGCATCATGAGGCGGTACCGCCGAGTTCCCTGGGCAGCGCGTAAGCCCATTGCGTGATGTTGCCGGCGCCGAGGAAGACGACGAAATCGCCTGGTTTCGCCAGGTCCCGGATAACCGGCGCAATCGCCGCGGGGCCTTCGATGTAGCGCGCGTCGCGATGGCCGCCGGAGCGGATGCGCGACACCAATGCCTCGGACGTCACCCCGTCGATCGGCTCTTCGCCTGCCGCATAGATCGGCGCCACCATCACCGTGTCGGCGTCGTTGAAGCAGACGGAAAACTCGCCGAACAGATCATGCAGCCGGGTGAAGCGGTGCGGCTGGGCAATGGCGATTACGCGGCCCTTGGTGGCGTCGCGCGCCGCCCTCAGCACCGCCGCGATCTCGACTGGATGGTGGCCGTAATCGTCGAACACATCGACGCCGTTCCACGAACCGGTACGGGTAAAGCGCCGCTTGACGCCGGCGAAGGACGACAGGCCCTTCCTGATCGCCTCGGCCGAAAGGCCGAGCTCATGCGCGACGGCGATCGCCGCCGTCGCATTGGCGACATTGTGACGGCCGGGCATCGGTAGGCGCAGGCCTGATATCGTCGACTGGCCGCGGGTCTTGCGGTCGCGGATCACCACGTCGAATTCCGAGGTCGGGCCGTCCATGCGGTGATTGGTGAAACGCACGTCGGCCTGCGCGTTCTCGCCATAGGTGATGACGCGACGGTCCTCGATGCGGCTGACCAGTGCCTGCACTTCCGGATGGTCGGTGCACATGACGCCGAAGCCGTAGAACGGCACGTTCTCGACGAACTGGCGAAAGGCCTCGCGCACCTTGTCGAAGGAGCCGTAATGATCGAGATGCTCGGGATCGATGTTGGTGACGACGGCAATCTCGGCCGGCAGCTTCAGGAAGGTGCCGTCGCTCTCATCGGCTTCGACCACCATCCATTCGCCGTCGCCCATCCGGGCGTTGGTGCCGTAGGCATTGATGATGCCGCCATTGATCACGGTCGGATCGAGCCCGCCGGCTTCGAGCAGCGTCGCCACCATCGAGGTCGTCGTCGTCTTGCCATGCGTGCCGCCGATGGCCACCGCCTGCCGGAAGCGCATCAGTTCGGCCAGCATCTCGGCACGGCGGACAACGGGAAGCAGTTTCTCGCGCGCCGCCTTCAGCTCCGGATTGGATTTCTTGATCGCCGTCGAGACGACAACCACTTCGGCTTCGCCGACATTATCGGCGTGATGACCGACAAAGCACTCGATGCCCTTGTCGCGCAGCCGCTGCACATTGGCGCTGTCGGCCTGGTCGGATCCTTGCACCTTATAGCCGAGATTGTGCAGCACCTCGGCGATGCCGCTCATGCCGATACCGCCGATGCCGATGAAATGCACGAGGCCTATCGTCTGCGGCATCTTCATGCGTGCGTCTCCTTCCTGAATGCCGATACGCTTTTCTTCGACGCAATAGCCTCTGTCAGATCGGCGAGCAACCGTGCCGCGTCCGGTTTTCCGGCCGATTTCGCCGCCGCTGCCATTGTGGTCAGCCGCTCCGTATCGTCCATCAACGCGCCGACGAGCGCAGCGATGCGCTCGGGCGAGAGCGAGGATTGCGGATGCACTTCGGCGCCATCTGCCGCTGCTAATGCCGCGGCATTGGCTGCCTGGTCGTGGTCGAGCGCGTGCGGATAGGGCACCAGCAGCGCTGGCCGGCCAATCACCGCGATTTCCGATACGGTCGATGCGCCGGACCGCGACATCACAAGATGCGCCGCAGCCATGCGCGCCGCCATGTCGGTGAAAAAGGGCGATACCTCAGCCTCGACGCCAAGGGCGGCATAGGCCGCCTTCACCCGCTCGACATCGTCGGCACGCGCCTGCTGGGTGATCACCAGCCGCTTGCGTTGCGCGTCGGAAAGCTTTCCAATCGCAGCCGGCATTGCGTCGGAAAAGAACTGTGCGCCCTGGCTGCCGCCAAACACCAGGAAGCGGAACGGCTGCTTCCCGGTCGACGCCGCATAGGGGATCTTTGCCGCCTCAAGCACTTGCCGCCTGACCGGGTTACCTGTCGTCACTGTCTTGGCGCCTGCAGCGCTCGAATCTTCCGGCAAGAACCCGCCAGCGATGGCATCGACGCGGCCGGAGAGCGCCCGGTTGGCACGCCCCATCACCGCGTTCTGCTCGTGGATCATCGTCGGCACTTTGCGCCGCGTCGCCGCATAGAGCGGCGGCAGCGTCGGATAGCCGCCGAAACCGACCACAACGGCTGGCTTGATCCGGCCGATCACGGCGGATGCCTGCCGCACGCCACCCCAGATTTTCCAGAAGGCGGCAAGCACGGCAAAAGGATTTTTCGAACTCATCGTCGCCGACTGGATCGGATGGATGCCTGCGGCCGGAAACTGGCCGGCAAAACGCTCGGCACGAGCATCGGTGGCAAGATGCACCGTCCAGCCGCGCCTGATCAGCTCATGCGCCAGCGCCTCGGCCGGGAAGAGATGCCCGCCCGTGCCGCCGGCGGCCAGAAGGATCGAGCCCTTCGACATTTCACTCCGCCGGCATGGCGCGCTGCGACGGTGCGAAGCCCAACTGCTTGCGCTTTTCCGGCCGCTTGCGGGTCAGCGCCAGCACCATGCCCATCGAGATTGCGATGGCGATCTGCGAGGAGCCACCATAGGAGATGAACGGCAAGGTCATGCCCTTGGCAGGCATCAGCTGCAGATTGACGGCCATGTTGATGACAGACTGCAGACCGAAAACGGTGACCAGGCCGCCAACCGCATAGCGGGTGAAATCGTCCTGCTCCTTGAGCGCGGTGCTGAGGCCGCGCAGCACGATGAAGGCGAAGATGGTCATGATGAAGAAGCACATGATCAGTCCGAACTCCTCGCCGGCCACCGAGAAGACGAAATCGGCATGGCTGTCGGGTATGACCCGCTTGACGGTGCCCTCGCCCGGCCCGACGCCGAACCAGCCGCCATTGATCAGCGCATCGCGGCCCATGTCGACCTGGAACGTATCGCCCTCGCCGGTCATGAAGCGATCGATGCGGCCGGCGACATGCGGGAACACCGTATAGGCGGCAAACACGCCGCCGATGCCGGCAGCGCCCAGCGCGATGATCCACAGCCATGGCAGTCCGGCCATGAAGAACATCACTCCCCAGGTGCCGAGCACCAGCATTGTCTGGCCGAAATCAGGCTGCGCCACCAGCAGCGAAATGACGAGGGCCAGCAGCAGCATGGCGAACAGATTGCCTGGAATGTCGGGCTGGCGCTTGTGTTCGGCAAACAGCCAGGCGCAGATGACGACGAACGCCGGCTTCAGGAATTCCGACGGCTGGATCGACACGCCGGCGAGCGACACCCAGCGCCGCGCGCCCTTCACCTCGACCCCGATGTAGAGTACCGCCACCATCAGCACCAGCATGACGCACAGCATCGCCAGGGCCATGCGTCTGATCTGCCGCGATTCCAGGAAGGAGACGGCCAGCATCACGCCAAGTGCGGGAATGGTGAAGATGATCTGCCGTGTGGCGAAGTGGAAACTGTCCAGGCCGATGCGCTGGGCCACCGCCGGGCTTGCCGCGAAAGACAGTACGATGCCGAGTCCCATCAGCGACAGGAACGCAGCCAGGAACCAGCGATCGACCGTCCACCACCAGGTGGCGACCGGGCTTTTGTCGAGACGGCTTTGCATTATCGTGCCCCTCCGATGAGCTTCACGCCATCAATAGTGCTCGCAGCTTGCCTGAAGGCATCGCCGCGCACTTCGAAATTCTTGAACTGGTCGAAACTGGCGCAGGCCGGCGAAAGCAGCACCACCACCTCGCCGTTGTCATCATCCTTGGCCGCGTCGCTTGCGGCATGCTCGACTGCTGCGGCCAGCGTGCCGGAGATCTCGTAAGGCACCGCCTCGCCGAGCGTCGCCGAGAAGGCTGGTGCGGCCTCACCGATCAGATAGGCCTTGGCGACGCGCGGAAAGAGGCCGCGCAACGGCTCGATGCCACCCTCTTTCGGCAACCCGCCGGCAATCCAGTAAATGCGCGGAAAGCTGGACAATGCGGGCGCTGCCGCATCGGCATTGGTGGCCTTGGAATCGTTGATGAACAGCACATGGCCCTTGCGGCCGACCTGCTCCATACGGTGCGCCAGCCCGGGAAAGCTCTCCAGCCCCGATTGGATCTCGCCCAGCTCGAGCCCGACTTTGAGGCTGGCGGCGATAGCGGCCAACGCATTCTGCGCATTGTGCTGGCCGCGCAGCGAGCCGATGCCTTCAAGAAAGGCAACGCGGCTGTATCGGCCATGCACCGCTTCCATCAGATTGGTGCCGTCGGCAAAATAGCCATCGGTCAGCGGCACGCGTTTGGAAATGCGGATGACGTGCCGGCCCGTCCGCTCCAGCCGGTCGGCGAGCTGGGCGCACCAGGAATCGTCGACACCGACAATTGCCGTTTCGCTGCCGGCCGCCAGCCGTTCCTTGATCGCGGCGTAGTGCTGCATCGTGCCATGACGGTCGAGATGATCCGGCGTCAGATTGAGCAGGACGCCGGCGGTCGGATTGATCGAGGGCGCCAGGTCAATCTGGTAGGACGAGCATTCCACGACATAATGCCGCCCAGGCTCCGGTGGATCGAGCGTCATCACCGGGCGGCCGATATTGCCGCCCATCTGCGTGTCGCGTCCGGCCGATTTCAGGATATGCGCCGTCAGCGCCGTCGTCGTCGATTTGCCGTTGGTGCCGGTAATGGCGATGAAGGGCGCTGCCGGCGCCAGCAACGTCCGCTGCCGGCAGAACAGCTCGATGTCGCCAATGATCTCGACGCCTGAAGCGCGCGCCAGTTCCACTGTCCAGTGCGGCTTCGGATGCGTCAGCGGCACGCCGGGCGACAGCACGAAGGCCGAGAACTTCGCCCAGTCGGCGCCGCGCAGATCGCCGGTCGCGATCCCGACGGCCGCGGCATTGGCGACACTGCCGGGATTGTCGTCCCAGGCGAGCACCTCCGCTCCGCCCTCGATCAGCGCGCGCGCCGTGGCGATCCCCGAGCCGCCGAGCCCGAAGAGCGAAACGCGCTTGCCTGCGAAGGATGTGGCGGGGATCAAGCGGCCTCCTATCGGAGCTTCAGGGTCGACAGGCCGACCAGCGCCAGGATGACGGCGATGATCCAGAAGCGGATCACCACCTGACTTTCGGTCCAGCCGAGCTTTTCGAAATGATGGTGGATCGGCGCCATCAGGAACACCCGCTTGCCGGTCATCTTGAAGTAGCCGACCTGGATGATGACCGACAGGATCTCGACGACGAACAGGCCGCCGACGATGACCAGCACGATCTCGTGCTTGGTGGCAACTGCGACCGTGCCGATCAGGCCGCCCAGGGCCAGCGAGCCGGTATCGCCCATGAAGATCGCCGCCGGCGGTGCGTTGAACCACAGGAAGCCGAGGCCGGCGCCGATCACTGCGCCGAGGACCACCGCCAATTCACCGGTACCAGGCACGAAATGGATCTGCAGATATTCGGCGAACACCGCATTGCCGGAGAGATAGGCGATGACGCCGAAGGACGCCGCTGCGATCATGATCGGCACGATCGCCAGCCCGTCGAGGCCATCGGTCAGGTTCACCGCATTGCCGGCGCCGACGATGACGAAGCACGAGAACGGGATGAAGAACCAGCCGAGATTGATGAGAAATTCCTTGGCGAAGGGGAAAGTCAGCGACGACGAGAACGGCGCCTGGCCATTGTGCATGATCACCCAGGCGGCGATGCCGGCGATGACGAATTCAAGCCCCAGCCGCGCCCTGCCGGAAAACCCAAGATGCGATTGCTTCGTCACCTTGAGATAATCGTCGTAGAACCCGATCGAGCCGAAACCCAGGGTCACCAGCAGCACCACCCAGACATAGATGCTGGACAGGTTCGCCCACAAAAGCGACGAGCCGATGATGCCGCACAGGATCATCAGCCCGCCCATGGTCGGAGTGCCGGCCTTCTTGAAATGCGTCTGCGGCCCGTCGGCGCGGATCGGCTGGCCCTTGCCCTGCCGCAGCCTCAGCGAATTGATGATAGCCGGCCCGAAGATGAAGACGATCAGCGCCGCGGTGATCAGCGCGCCGCCGGTACGGAAGGTTATGTAGCGAAAGACGTTGAAGACCGAGATCTTGTCCGCGAATTCGACGAGCAGTGTGAACATGCGATTCGGTCCCCGGACCTGGCTCTAGGCCTGTTTGGCGGTTGTGGCTACCGCCGGAAATTTGCTGAGCAATGCGTCGACCAATTTGGAGAACCCGATGCCTTTCGACGATTTGATCATCACCACGTCGCCAGGCTTCAGCGCCGACAGAAGCACCAGTTTCAGATCCTCTGCGCCGGCGCGATACTCCGTCTCGATCTCATCAGGAAGGGTGTCGGCCAGCGCCCGCATTTCCGGGCCGGCGAGAAAGACCGTGCGCGTTTCGGTGCCGGCGATGAGATCGGCAAGGGCTGCGTGCAGCTTCGCGGAATGCTCGCCGAGTTCGAGCATGTCGCCGAGCACCGCGATGCGCCTCCCTTCGCCCGACACCGGCGTCGCGTTGAGCAGCGCCATTGCAGCGCTCATCGACGCCGGATTGGCGTTGTAGCTCTCGTCGATGAGCGTGATCGGACCTTTCGGGTGACGCAGCACGTGGCGCTTGCCGCGTCCGCGTTCGGCCGAAAGATCGGCCAGCGCCGTCGCCACCCTGGCGATGTCGGCGCCGACCAGATGCGCGGCGCCCAGCACGGCCAGCACGTTCTGCACCATATGTCGGCCCGGCGCGCCAACCCTGGTGGTGATTTCCTGACCGCCAATCTTGGCGGTGATGATAGAATGATCGGCATGCAGCGCGCATTCGAGCAGTTTGAATGTCGCCCGGGCATTCTCGCCAAAGCCGTAAATGTGCTCGACGCCGGCGGCTCTTGCCATCTTGTCCAGAAGCTTCCAGCGCGGGTCGTCGCGGTTGAGAAGGACAGCACCATCCGGTTCCAGCCCCTCGAAAATCTCGGCCTTGGCCCTGGCGATCTCGTCCAGATTGCGGAAGAAGCCGAGATGTGCCGCGGCGATCAGCGTGACGATGGCGACATGCGGCCGGACCATCTTGGCCAGCGGCCGGATCTCGTCGGGATGGTTCATGCCGATCTCGAACACGGCATAGTCGCAATCCACCGGCATCCGCGCCAGCGTCAGCGGGACGCCCCAGTGGTTGTTGAAAGACTGGGCCGATGCGTGCACCTTGCCGACCGCGGAGAGCACATGGCGCAGCGCTTCCTTGGTGGTGGTCTTGCCCGCCGAACCGGTCACCGCGATGATCTTGGCGTTCGAGCGCGCGCGGGCGGCCAGCCCGAGCTTTTCCAGCGCGGCCAGCACGTCCTGCACGACGATCATCGGCGCGGTCAGCCGCCCGAGCGACGGCAGCTTGCCCTCGGCGACGACCAGCACGCCGGCGCCGGCCTTGATGGCGGCGGTCGCGAAATCATGGCCGTCCATCGCCTCGCCTTTGATGGCGAAGAAAGCATCGCCCGGCTCAAGGCTGCGGCTGTCGATCGAGATGCCGCTGATACCCTCCGGCATCGGGCCAAGGGGTCGTCCGCCCATGCCGGCGACGAGATCCTCGGAGGTCCACAGAAAGCTCATGCGGCGCGCTCCTGCAGCGCGGCGCGGACTTCCTCATGGTCGGAAAAATGCAGCGTCTCGGCGCCGATGGTCTGGCCTTCCTCATGGCCCTTGCCGGCCACGATCAGCGTGTCGCCGGCATGGAGCATGGCGACTGCCTCGTGGATCGCCTTGCGCCGATCGCCGATCTCTATAGCGCCGGGTGCTGCGGCAAGGATCGCGGCACGGATCGTTTCAGGCACTTCCGAACGCGGATTGTCGTCGGTGACTATAACGACATCGGCGAGCCGCGTAGCGATTTCACCCATGATCGGACGCTTGCCCCCGTCGCGGTCGCCGCCACAGCCGAACACGACGATGACGCGGCCGGTGGTGAACGGCCGCACCGACGCCAGCACGTTTTCCAGCGCGTCCGGCTTGTGCGCATAATCGACATAGACCGGCGCACCATGGGATGTTGTCCCAACGAGGTCGAGCCGACCCGGCGCGCCCTTCAATTTCTCCAACGCCATCAGGGCTTTGGCGGCTGGCGTTCCAGTAGAAATGGCGAGGCCCGCCGAAACCAGTGCATTGGCGATCTGGAAATCCCCGGCCAGCGGCAGGTCAACCTCGTGGAGAACGCCATCGACTTCCACTTCGGCGCGCTGGCGGTGGCGCTCGTGCTCGACTCGCTTCAGTCTCAGGAACTCGCCGTGGCGGCCGACCGTCAGCACATCCAGTCCTGCCGCCCTCGCCGCCCGGATCGTCGGCTCCGACCACGGATCGTCGGCAAAAATGACGGCCGGCGCGCCCTTCGGCAGCAGCGCGTCGAACAGGCGCAGCTTGGCGCGATGATAGTCCTCGACTGTCGGATGATAGTCCATGTGGTCCCGGCCGAGATTGGTGAACCCGCCGGCTGCGAGCTTCACGCCGTCGAGCCGGCGCTGGTCGAGGCCGTGGCTGGAGGCCTCCATCGATGCGTGGGTAACGCCGGCATCCGCCAGTTCCCTCAGCAGCCTGTGCAGATCTACCGGGTCGGGGGTGGTCAGCGAGCCATATTCGTTGCGGCCCGGCGCCACCACGCCGGTCGTGCCTATCGAAGCAGCGGCAAACCCTGACTGCTCCCATATCTGCCTTGTGAAGGCCGCAACCGATGTCTTGCCGCTGGTACCGGTCACCGCGACCATGGTTTGCGGCTGCCTGCCGAAGTAGCGGGCGGCACTCAGCGCCAGCGCAAGGCGCGGATCGTCGACGGCGAGAACCGGCACCGGCAGTCCGGCGACGGCGCTGCCCTTGCCGGCCACGATCGCCACTGCGCCGCGACTGGCGGCATCGGCGGCATAGGCCGCGCCATCGGCCTTGGTGCCAGTGAGCGCGAAGAAGACCACGCCCGGTGCTACCTGGCGGGAATCCGACGAAATCCCGGTAACCTCCGTATCGAAGGAAGCTGTCCCCTCGACAGACAGGATACCGGCTAGATCTTTCAGCTTCATCGAACCCCGTTCATAGCAACAAAATAGCGCGCAGTTGCCGGCGCGCCCCAAGAATCACTGATAGGAAACCAGCGTTGCGCCATTTTCATGGCTGAAATCTGGCTTCACGCCAAGCATGGAAGCCGAACGTCGGATAATGTTTGCAGCCATGACACCAGCATTCGAGGCGGCCGTTGCACCCATGCCGGGTTTTTCCGGCTTCGGTTCGTCGGCGATCGTAAGCACGATATATTGCGGATCGTCCATCGGGAAAGCCGCGACGAAGGCGTTGAAATTCTTGTCCTTTGAGTAGCGGCCGTTGACAACCTTCTCTGCCGTTCCGGTCTTGCCGCCGACGCGATAACCAGGAACCCTGGCGTTCCTGCCTGAGCCTTTCTCGGCGTTCAGTGCGTAGAGATAGCGCATGCTCTCGGAGGTTTTGTCGCTGACAACTTTCTTGGCCACCGACATCGCCTGTTCCTGCGCGCGCCTCAGGAATGTCGGCTGGATCAGATAGCCGCCGTTCACCAGCGCGGCACAGCCGACCGCCGTCTGCAGCGGCGTCGTCGACACGCCGTGACCGAAGGCGATGGTGATCGAATGGACCTGTTTCCAGACTTTGGGCTCGGTCGGGCGGGCGACTTCAGGCAGTTCCGTCTGCATCTTCTCGAGGATGCCCAGGCGATGCAGGAATTCGCGGTGCCCCTCGATGCCGACCGCTTCGGCTTCCTTGGCCGAACCGATGTTGGACGAATAGATGAACACTTCGGGCACCGACAGCACTCGGGCCTTGCCGTGAAAATCATGGATGGTCTGACGGCCGATCCTGATCGGGCGCGAAGCGTCGAAACGGCTTTCCAGCGTCACCTTGCCGGAATCGAGCGCCATGGCGGTGGTAAAGCTCTTCAAGGTCGAACCCATTTCGTAAAGGCCGGCCGACATGCGGTTCAAGCGGTCCTTGTCCTGCGCATTGTACGGGTTGTTGGGATCGAAATCCGGAACCGAGGCCATCGCCATCACTTCGCCGGTCTTGATGTTGAGAACGACGGCGCCCGCTGCGATTGCGCGGTATTTCTCCATGCCGGCGGCGACCTCGTCACGCACGATATGCTGGACGCGAAGGTCGATCGAGAGCTGCACCGGCTTCAGATCCTTGGCCACCGCAAGTCCCGACGCCTGAAGGTCGCTCAGCCCCTGTTCGTCGATGTATTTCTCCATGCCGGAGATGCCCTGATTGTCGACGTTGGTGAGCCCGACAATGTAGGACGAGGTTTCGCCGGCCGGATAGAAGCGGCGCTTTTCGGTGCGGAAGCCGAAGCCGGGAATGCCGAGCTGCATGATATCCGATTGCTGCTTGGGCGTCAGTTGCCGCTGCAGCCAGACGAAGCCGGCGCCGCTCTTCAGCTTATGGTAGGTCTGTTCGTAGTCGATTTCGGGAAGCACCGTCGCCAGCTTTTCGATCGCCTCGTCGGCGTCGACAATGCGGCGCGGTTCGGCAAACAGCGACGCCGTCTTGATGTCCGTCGCCAGAACTTCGCCGTTGCGGTCGACGATATCGGGCCGAGACGCCGTCACCCGGCTCTGCGGACCGCCGGACAGGTCGGGGTTCTGGAAACCCAGATAGACCAGCCGCCCGGTGATGATCGAATAGATGCCGAAGAACACCGCCATCGTCATCACGATGCGGGTCCTGCCCTTGCCGCCGGTCGCTTTGCGGGCGCCTTCGACCACAATCGATCCGTCTTCCGACTTGGCGGGGCGCTTCAGCAGTCTGGCGATCAATGGAAGTCTGGGAATCATTGGACGATGCCTCCGGTGACCACAGGGTCCTTGCCACCCAAGGATCCTTTGCCAGAATTGTCGGCCATGCCACCCAGTCGCTCGGACGAAAGGTCCTCGATGGTGAGGGGTTTTGCCGGCAGATCGTCCAGCCCGATGATCTGGCGGGCGCTGACCGGCTCGAGCTCGAGTTGCGATCTATAGATCTCGGCCAGCTTTTGCAGGCGCGACGGCTGGGTCAGCAGGCTCCAGTCCGCCTTCAGGAGATCGATCGTATCCTCCTCGTAGCGGATCTGCGCCTGGATCTTGTGCACCGCCGCCAATTGTTCTTCGGCCTCGCGCTTGGTCTTGTAGGTCAAGGCCGCAGCCGAAACCATGACGGCGATCAGGACTATGTCGCTGGTACGAAACACGTGCTCACCTCTCTCCCGGCCAATTGACGCCGGGAAGTTTTGGCTCAGGAAGCTTTGGAAGCCCGAAAATCGAAAAGTCGCCGGTGCGCGGCGGTGCGTCGGTGCGGACCGCGGCGCGCAGCCTTGCCGAGCGCGCCCGCGGATTGGCTGATATCTCGGCCTCATCAGGCGTCACGCCGCTGCCCACCTTTTTGAAGGTGGCGCTGCGCGCCTGCGCCTCGGGCAGGTGCCGCGATCCGGATGCCGCATCGGCGCGATCGGCGATGAAGCGTTTGACGATGCGGTCTTCCAGGGAGTGGAACGTCACGACGGCCAGCCGCCCGCCCGGTTTCAGCACGCGTTCAGCCGCAAACAGCGCTTTGGCCAGTTCGCCGAGTTCGTCGTTGACGAAAATGCGCAGCGCCTGGAAAACGCGGGTCGCCGGATGGATCTTGTCCTTCGGCGCGCGGCCGACATGCGTCTCGATGGCATCGGCAAGGTCGAGCGTGCGCTCGAACGCATGTTTTTCGCGACGGCTTTCGATCATGCGGGCGATGCGCCCGGCATGGCGCTCTTCGCCAAGGAACCCGAAGATGCGGGCAAGGTCGCCCACTTTGAAGCTGTTGACGACATCGGCGGCGCTGAGACCAGCCTGGCCCATGCGCATATCGAGCGGTCCGTCGGTCCGGAACGAAAAACCGCGCTCCGCCTGGTCGATCTGCATGGATGAGATGCCGATGTCGAGCACGACGCCTTCGGCGCTTTCGACATGCTCGTCCAACGTCGAGAATGGCGCCTGAACAAGCCGGAGCCTGCCGCCCGATTGTTTTTCGAGGGCACGACCGGTAGCAATCGCATCCGGATCGCGGTCGATAGCGACGACCGAGGCGCCGCATGCCAGAATGGCTTTGGTGTAGCCGCCGGCGCCGAAGGTGCCGTCGACGATCACCTCGCCCGCTTTAGGCGAAAGCGCCTCCAGCACTTCGGCAAGGAGGACCGGAATGTGACGGGCCGGTCCGCCAGCGGCGTGAGGGTCATCGCCGTAGCCCGCCATCATTCCGGCCGCTCCCCAGGCTTCGTCCCCTGCCGAAGCTGCAAAAGCCGGGCGCGTGCTTCCGCCCCATAGGCGGCGAGCCGTCCAGGTTCCCAGATCTGAAAGAAATTGCCGCGGCCGACAAACGCTGCTTCCGCGGAAATGCCGGTGTGCTCGCGGATGAAATCGGTCATCGAGATGCGGCCGTCCTGATCGAACTTGAGAAAGGTTCCATCGCCATGGCAGAAGAACGACATGTCGTCCGCCGCCTGCAGGAAAGGATCTTCCTGCGCGATGCGCTGCTCGTAGCGGTCGAGCAGGTCGAGCCCGCCGACATCCATCGCCGGACGGTCCAGGCAGCGCAGCGCATAGAGTTCCGAATAGCCGCGTTTCTGCACAACCGCACGGAAATGCGCTGGAACGGACACCCGCCCCTTCGCATCGATCCTGTTCACCGCGCTTGACAGAAACCGGTCCATTACGCGTTACGGCCGCTTGCGCCGCCGCACCCCTCTGCATCTTCCCGCCCGCGCCGCCGCGGCGCGGTCCCTGCCCAAAACTCACTTCGTTCTGAAAGGCGAAAACAGGCGAACGCGCAGCCGCCGCGGCTGCCCGATTGGCGTACGCTTCACCCTGACGCGGAACGAAGGCTTGAATATCGAAATGGGATATCATGGGGCGCTATGGGCGTCAACGGGACAGGCTTCACAAACGCGCGCGCCACAACCGATGAGAGCAGCTCTGACGGCACTCCCGTCTTTATGCTCCATTAAGCCTAACGAAGCGTTTAGAGCGCCTGGCCTACCGGAGGCGGCTTGCCGCGGATCGCCACCGCGCATAGCGTCAGCCCGTGTTTTCCCGGTCAGAAACAGGTCAGAAACAAGGTTGAAATCCATGTCCGAAACAGCCAGATCGCGCGCGGCGGCACTTCCCCATCTGCGTCGCGGCAGGCTCACCATGGGCGACCCAATTCCCCTGCCGCTAACTATGGCCGCCATTTATCATGCACCCGGCGACGCCACCGGGTTCGATCAATATGGCCGCTTCAGCAATCCGACCTGGGACGCGGTCGAACACATGCTGGCGCATCTGGTAGGGGCGCCATGCGTCGCCTTCCCCTCTGGAATGGCTGCAATCTCGGCGGTGTTTTTTGGATTGCTCAAATCCGGCGACCGTATCCTGCTGCCGTCAGACGGCTATCACACCACGCGGGCCCTGGCGGAGGGTTTCCTAAAACCTTTCGGCGTCGCCTACGATGTCCGGCCGACATCGACTTTCCTCGACGGCGGCTTCGATGGATATCGACTGGCCTTCGTCGAAACTCCCGCCAATCCGGGACTGGATATCTGCGACATTACGGCTGTCGCCGAAGCGGCGCACAAAGCGGGGGCGATTCTGGTGGTCGACAACACGACAATGACGCCCTTCGGCCAACGCCCGCTCGATCTCGGCGCCGACATCGTCATTGCCGCCGACACCAAGGCACCCAATGGCCATTCCGACGTGCTGTTCGGCCATGTCGCCAGCCGCAATGCCGACATCATCGCCGCCGTGTCCGGCTGGCGCGAGACATCGGGCGCCATTCCCGGGCCGTTCGAGGCGTGGCTTGTGCATCGCGGCTTGGAAACGCTCGACGTGCGTTTCGACCGCATGTGTTCTTCCGCCGAGGTGATAGCGCGGCGTCTGGAGAGCCATCGTGCGATCAGCGGCTTGCGCTTTCCGGGTCTGGTAGGCGACCCTTCGCACAATCTCGCCCGCGCCCAGATGGAGCGCTTCGGCTTTCTCATCTCGTTTGTGCTGGCATCGAAGGACAAGGCCGAGGATTTCATCAACAACTGCTTATTGATGCAGGCGGCGACGTCGTTCGGAGGCGTGCATACGTCGGCGGAACGGCGAGCAAAAAGAGGAGACGCTGTTCCGCCCGGCTTCGTTCGCCTGTCGGTCGGCTGCGAACCGGTGGAAGAGCTTTGGCAGGCGATCGAAGCGTCGCTGGACGGTACCAGCGGCTGAACGAACCGATCACGAAGCCAGATCGTCGGCTTCGATTTTGCGCCGGCCATGCAGCACGCGCAGGATCTCGACTGCATCCTCGCTGACACGATACAAGGTGAGATACTCGCCGACGGCCAGATGGCGGATGCCGGGCGAATGTCTTCGCGCGGTGCGCCTGAGAAGGGATAAGTCGCCAGTAGTTGCTGCCAGCGGGCTTCCGGTCGAGCAGCCGGTCCGCTACAGCCTCGTCGTCTCGCGCGACATGGAGCCAGGTCGCGATCAAATCCTCTTCTGCATTGCAGTTCGGCTGATGGGCAGCAAATTCATGCCGCGTTATCGGATTTCAATCGTCTGCGCGCTTCGGCCTTGATTTCGTCGATCGACGCAAACCGACCCGGTCCGCTGTCAATTCCCTCCTGCACCAGCTTGCGCAACTCCTCGACCGTATAGCCGTGCAGGTCGCGGGGGTCCTTGCATTGCCTGAGCGCGTCGCGGATCACCTCGCTCGCCGAGCATATTCGCCGGCGGCGACCACAACGTCGACCGCCGCCGCCAGTTCCGGCGAAAGCGTGATGCTGCGTTTGTCGACCTGACCCATGATGCGCTCCTGATATTGCCCGCGCCTATATGGTACGATTAATCGCACCGACTTCAAGAAACGCTTGTTACGCCCACTGCCCAGCAAAGCCGGTTCAGTAGTAAAGCGCCTGAACCAGCAGGCGCCCGATGACGCAACCTGCTGATATCAGGGGATGTCCTTGTAGTATCTGGAAGAAATTGCCAGCTGGCCTGTAAGCCGGGTTCTGTATGGCCCTCGCCCCTTGCGGCGCGAGAACGTGGCGGCCATTCATCTTGGGCGCATGTTGCCATGCACCTCACGCAACCTACCCGGACGGTGAGCCGGAAACAGCCCTCGAGGGTTTCCCCTCGCACCGTCCCTATTCGGTCTTGCTCCCGGTGGGGTTTACCGTGCCGCTCCTGTTGCCAGTCGCGCGGTGGGCTCTTACCCCACCCTTTCACCCTTACCACGGTAAAACCGTGGCGGTTTGCTTTCTGTGGCACTTTCCCTAGGGTCGCCCCCGCCGGCCATTAACCGGCACCGTGTCTCCATGGAGCCCGGACTTTCCTCACCCGCAGCCTTTCGGCTTCGCGGGTGCGGCCGCCCGGCCAGCTGGCAAGGCGTATAAAGGGGTTCAAGGCCGAAAACGCAAGAAAAAAGCAGGTTCGGGCTTATTACGCCGGCGCTCCAAGCGCGGCCAACTGCACCTTGACCTTGCCGCAATAGGCCGCGGAAATCGGGTTCATCCGCTTGGCGCCATGGCCGGCATTGTATTTGAGAATCGTGCCGCAGGTCGTGCCGCCGCCGAGGTTGTGCGCCATGGCGAGGTATTTCATGCCGTATTTGATGTTGGTCTCGGGATCGTAGAGGCCCTTGATCGAGCCGCTGTAACCCATCATCCGCGCCGTCGACGGCTTGATCTGCATCAGGCCGATCTCACCGGCGCTGCCGACCTGGTTCGGCCGGAAGCTGCTTTCGATCATGATGACGGCCTTGGCGAGCGAGACCGGCACACCATTGCTGGCGGCATGACGCTCGATGATCGCCGAATACTGGCCACTGCCGCCAGCGGCCGCCGCGTTCGGCGCCGCCGCCCGGCTTTTCCCGCCGATCGACGCCGTCGTCGCCTGGTCGATGCGGGTCCTGTTGCGCTTCACGTGCCGTTTGGAGACTGCATTTTTTGCGGAGGCTGGCTTGTTTACCTTTACCCCAGCTTTTTCCGCCTTTGCGGATGCTGGCTTTTTCACCTTTACCGCAGCAGCTTTTACCGCCTTTGCGGAGGCTGTCCTTTTTTCCTTTGCATCTTGGCCGGCTTTCGGCGTGGCGGTTTTATCGGACACGGTAATGAAACCCTGGTCGGCCCGCTGGCTCAGCGGCGCGCCATTGGCGGCACCGATGGCAAAAGTCATTACGCCGGCAGCAACAGCTGCCGTTAAAACGGTCAATTTCTGCATGGGATCCTGTTCTGTTTGAACCGCGCGAAGAACTTCACGCAGCTACGCTAAATCAACATCGGAACATCTGGGGGCTCTAGGTCCGACAATTTGCACGGATCGCCTTTGACGGCCGAATTGGCGGCAAAAAAGGCGAGGCAAGTCACTTTGAGTGACAGGCTGTAACTGAACAGCTAGGAAAAGACTACTTGGGCGGAACTGCCTTCACGGAAGCAAACAGCCTTTCCAGCGTGCGGATTGTCGATCCGTCGGCCACGCCATCCACTTTGCGTTGGCGGAAGTGCCGTTGAAAAGCCTCGACCACGATTTCGGTATGCCGGTCAAAATTGCCTGATATCTCTACGCCATAACCGTAGAGCGCCAGCATCGATTGCAACGCCTCGACCTCGGCATTCGCATCGCCGGCCTTCAGCACCGCGCCGCGCCTGAGGGGTGCCGCTTCGACGAGATGGCCGACACCGGCCTCGAACAGCGCTTTCCAAGGGAATTTCTCGCCGGGGTCGATCTTGCGTCCCGGCGCCACGTCGGAATGGGCGAGCACCCGTTGGGCTGGAATCGAATGGCGCTGAACAATTCCCTTGCACAGGCCGATGACGGCATCGATCTGCGGTTTCGGAAAATTCCGATAGCCCAGCGAATGCCCCGGATTGACGATCTCGATGCCGAGCGAACAGGAGTTGATGTCGCTGCGTCCGAACCAGGAACTCTTGCCGGCATGCCAGGCACGGTCGCTTTCCCTGACCATCTGGACGATGCGGCCGTCCTCATGGACGAGATAATGCGACGAAACCTCGCTGGCCGGATCGCACAGCCATGCTTCGGCGCCGGCGCCAGTCTCCATCCCGGTGTAGTGCAGCACGATCATGTCGGGCTTCTCGCGTCGTGGACCGAAATTCGGCGATCCCCTTACCTCGGCGCTCGGCTCGTCGGGCGGAAAGCCGCTCATGCGTGCCGCAGGCCTCGTTCGATCATCTCATAGGCCGCGTTGATCGCCGCTATCCTGCTCGTTGCGATCTTGATGAATTCCTGCGGCAGCCCGCGCGCGATCAGCCGGTCGGGATGGTTGTCCGAAACCAGCTTGCGATAACGCCTCCTGACCTCCTCGAACGTTTTTCCCCGCTCGATGCCAAGCACGACATAGGGATCGGCCGCACCCAGGTCGACGTGCCGGGCCAGAATGCTCTGGTAATGCGCCTCCTCGATCCGGAAGATCTCGGCGATACGATGCAGGAACTGCCCTTCGCGCTCATGGACCAGCCCGTCGGCCTTGGCGATGTGGAACAGCCCGTCGAGAATGTCCTCCAGCATCTTGCAGTTCGAATGACCGGAGCCGCAAAGCTGCGCCATGCGCGCGGCATAGGTCTCGAACCCGGCAATGTCGCGCTTGGCCAGATCGTAGAGCCGCGCCACATTGCGCGTTTGGTCTTTCGGCACCTCGAATATCTGCTGGAAGGCGCGCACCTCGTCCTGCGTGACGATGCCGTCGGCCTTGGCCATCTTGGCAGACAGCGCGATCATCGCTACCGAGAAGGCGACGCGCCGGCGCAGATCCGGGTCGCCGGAGAAAACCGTGCGCACAGCCTCGACCACGTCGGCGACGCCGGACGAGGTTGAGGACGAAACGCGCGTGATGAAGTCGCCAAGGCGATCCCAAATCGACATGGGCACCTATTAGGGCGAACTGGCCACCGCTATCAAGCGAAGACAATGCCGCAGCCCATTTCGCGGCCGCCTGACCAGCTGGCGCAACCGTCGTTCATGGAAAATCAGCGGGCGGCAGCGGCGGCCACAGCGAGCGAAACTGCCAGCCTTCGTCGCCTTGCCATTCGGCCCCTTCGGGCGAAACTGCGCTTGCGGCGCGGCCGCAAGGAGCGTGTCCTGAAGTCAGAAGGCCGGCATCATGCCGGCCTTCTGTTCATCACCTGAGAACTACTGCGCCGGCGCAGCCGGAGCCGGCTCGGCCGGCTTCGTCGCGTCAGGAGCCGGCTGCATCGGCTGTTCGTTCGCCGGCGGATTGGTGCTCTGCGTGGTTGTGGCGTCCCCGCCCGTGCCGCTGTCGCTGCAAGCCGCAACGCCAAGCAGGGCAAGCGCCGAAACCGACGCAAGAATGAGTTTCTTCATGACATCTCTCCTCTAATCACGCCCCCCGCTACCGGGTGACGAGCGAGGACAGAATGCATCAGGCGCTTATGAGTTTCATAACGTTGCGTTTCCGCATGTAACATCATCTGCTTTTGCCGTTGCCGGCGAAGCCCTGGCGAACTAACACCAAGCCATGGCGAATTACCATATTGAATCAATAAAATGCCTGGGAGAGCTGCCGTGACCGCCAAATGGGATTTCTGGATCGACCGCGGCGGCACCTTCACCGATGTCATCGGCCGTGATCCGGAAGGCGGGCTGCACCCGCGCAAGCTGCTTTCCGAAAATCCTGAAGCCTATACCGACGCCGCCATCCAGGGCATTCGCGATCTGCTCGAATTAAAATCCGGCGCGCCGATCCCGTCCGGCCTGATCGGCGACATCAAAATGGGCACTACCGTTGCCACCAACGCGCTTCTGGAGCGCAAGGGCGACCGCGTGCTGCTGCTCATCACCAGGGGATTTCGCGACGCGCTGAGGATCGCCTATCAGGCGCGGCCCGACATCTTCGCCAAGGAGATCATTCTTCCCGAACAACTCTACGAGCGCGTCATCGAGGTCGACGAGCGCGTGCGCGCCGACGGCTGCGTCGATCGGCTGCTCGACATCGCCGCCGTGCGCCCAGCCATCGAACAGGCCAAGGCCGACGGCATCGACGCCGTGGCGATCGTCTTCATGCATGCCTGGAAATATCCCGACCACGAAAAGGCGGTTGCAAAAGTCTGCAGAAAACTGCGGTTTCGCCAAGTCTCGGTCAGCCACGAGGTCTCGCCACTCATCAAGCTGGTCGGCCGCGGCGACACCACCGTGGTCGATGCCTATCTGTCGCCGATCCTGTCGCGCTATGTGCAGAGGGTGGCGGAAGAGCTGGGCGTTTTCTCCCCCCTCGAGGGGGAGATGGCCGCGAAGCGGCCAGAGGGGGTCGCCCAAGGCAGCGCGAGGCCTCAAGGAATGTCGAGCACTGCCGCAACGACCCCACCCGGCGGCTTCGCCGCCACCCTCCCCTCGAGGGAGAGGGAATCCCCCCGCCTCATGTTCATGATGTCGTCGGGCGGTCTCACCGCCGCCGATATGTTCCAGGGCAAGGACGCGTTGCTGTCCGGTCCGGCCGGCGGCGTCGTCGGCATGGTCGAGACGGCGAAACTCGCTGGTTTCGACAAGGTCATCGGCTTCGACATGGGCGGCACATCCACCGACGTCGCCCATTATGACGGCGACTATGAGCGCGCCTTCGACACCGAGGTTGCCGGCGTGCGCATCCGCGCGCCAATGATGCGCATCCATACCGTCGCCGCCGGCGGCGGCTCGATCCTGCATTACGAGGCCGGCCGCTTCCGCGCCGGGCCAGATTCGGCCGGCGCCAATCCCGGCCCGGCCGCGTACCGGCGCGGCGGCCCGCTGGCCGTCACCGACGCCAATGTCATGCTGGGCAAGCTGCAGCCCGACTTCTTCCCGGTCATTTTTGGACCCGGCCAGAACGAGCCGCTCGACGTGCAAACCGTGCGTGAAAAATTCGCAGCACTCGCCGCCGAAATCGGCGACGGCCACACGCCGGAGGCGGTGGCCGAAGGGTTCGTCACCATCGCCGTCGAAAATATGGCCAACGCGATCAAGAAGATTTCCGTGCAGCGCGGCTACGACGTCACCGAATATATCTTGAACTGTTTTGGTGGCGCCGGCGGCCAGCACGCCTGCCTCGTTGCCGACGCACTCGGCATGGAAGCGGTGCTGATCCATCCGTTCTCGGGCCTGCTGTCGGCTTATGGCATTGGGTTGTCCTCGAGTTTTTCGTCGCGCCAGCAGGCGCTGCTGAAACCACTGGCGGAAGACTCCAAGCCGGCGATCGACAAGCTTATCGCGACATTGCGCAAAGCCGTCATCGACGAGCTCGCCGCACAAGGCATCACCGAGGGCACCGTCGCCTCGAAACCGGTGCTGCAGGTCCGCTATGACGGCACCGACACCGCACTGCCGGTAAATTTCGAGCACCGCTCGATTTCACGAGCCAAGAGCGATTTCGAAACGGCGCACAAGGCGCAGTTCGGCTTCGTCTATGACAAAAAGCCGATGATCGTCGAATCGGTCGGCGTCGAAGGCACCGACACCGGCGACGCCAGCTGCGAGGAAAGCGATTCAGTTCTTGAGGACATAACCCCAAGCCCTTCGGAGAAACGGCAAATCTTCGCCGACGGCATCTGGCGTCACGCCGGCATCTTTCGCCGCGAGGCGCTCAAGCCGGGGCACAGCGTTGCCGGTCCTGCCCTGGTCATCGAACCGAACCAGACCATCGTCGTCGAACCGGGCTGGCAAGCCGAAATCACCGCCAAGAACCATGTGCTTTTGCGCCGCGTCGAGAAAAAGCGGCGGCAGGCAGCGCTCGGCACCGAAGCCGATCCGGTCATGCTGGAGGTCTTCAACAACCTGTTCATGTCGATCGCCGAGCAGATGGGCGTGACGCTGCAGAACACCGCCTACTCCGTCAACATCAAGGAAAGGCTGGATTTCTCCTGCGCCATCTTCGACCGCAATGGCGCGCTGGTCGCCAACGCGCCGCACATGCCGGTGCATCTCGGCTCCATGGACCGTTCGGTGGAAACCATCATCCGGCTCAACTCGGGCGACATTCACCCCGGCGACGTCTTTGCATTGAATGCGCCTTATAATGGCGGCACGCATCTGCCTGATATCACCGTGGTGACGCCGGTGTTTGAGGAAGAGCGACCAATCTCCCCCCTTGTGGGGGAGATGTCGGCGAAGCCGACAGAGGGGGGCGCTGCCCCGCCAACGCCTCCAATTGGCGAGGCGGCGTATCGCGAAGCTGAGCGCTCGACGTTGCCCCCCTCTGCCCTGCCGGGCATCTCCCCCACAAGGGGGGAGATCGGCCAATCGCCAAAAATCCTCTTCTACGTCGCTTCACGCGGTCATCATGCCGACATCGGTGGCACCGCGCCTGGCTCGATGACGCCGCTCGCCACCACGGTCGACGAGGAAGGCGTGCTGTTCGACAATTTCCGCATCGTCGATCGCGGCCGGTTCCGCGAGAAGGAACTGGAGACGCTGCTCACCGACCACCCCAATCCGGCACGCAATCCGCATCAGAACATCGCAGACCTCAAGGCGCAGATTGCTGCTAACGAAAAGGGCGTCGCCGAACTGCGCAAGATGGTCACGCATTTCGGCCTCGACGTCGTTGAGGCCTACATGGGTCACGTCCAGGACAATGCGGCCGAAAGCGTGCGCCGTGTACTGGAGCGACTGCCCGACAGTTCCGTATACGAGTATCCGACCGACACCGGCCAAGTCATCAAGGTGAAGATCTCGGTCGACCGGAAAAAGCGTGAGGCGACTGTCGACTTCACCGGTACCTCGCCGGTCATGAAGAACAATTTTAACGCCCCCGAGCCGGTCGCCCGCGCAGCCGTGCTCTATGTCTTCCGCGTCATGGTCGAGGACATGATCCCGATGAATGCCGGGTGTCTGAGACCCATCAACATCATCATCCCCGATGGCTCGATGCTGAAACCCGCCTATCCGGCGGCGGTCGTCGCCGGCAATGTCGAGACCTCCCAGCATGTCACGAATGCGCTGTTCGGCGCCATGGGCGCGATGGCCAACGCGCAAGGCACGATGAACAACCTCACCTTCGGCAACAAGCAGTACCAGTATTACGAGACGATCTGCTCCGGCTCGCCGGCAGGCAGGATGAACTCCGGCCGCGGCTTTGCCGGCACCTCCGGCGTCCACACCCACATGACCAATTCGCGCCTGACCGATCCGGAAGTGCTGGAATTGCGCTTTCCAGTCCTGCTTGAGGATTTCCACATCCGCGAAGGCTCGGGCGGCAAAGGCAAATGGAGTGCCGGCGACGGCACCAAGCGCACCATCCGTTTCCTCGAAAAGATGGAATGCGCCATCCTGTCCTCGCACCGCGATCGCCCGCCGCAAGGCCTGAATGGCGGCGGCGATGGCGAGGCCGGCTCGACCACGGTCCGCCGCAAGAATGGCCGCGTCGAAATCCTGAAGGCGTGCGACCAGACGGTGCTGGAGGCCGGTGAAGCCGTCATTGTGACGACACCGACGCCAGGCGGATTTGGCGAGGCCTGAGCTCATCTCAACAAGCTGTCACCCGCCTGTCATCCACCTGCGCTACCCGCTTGCGCCAGAGCAAACGGGAATCGCCTTGTCATGACGGATCTTTCCGGAGAACTGGTTTTTCGCCGCGGCAAGGAAGTTGGCAAAGCCGTCTACCAGAACCGCCCGCTGTCGAAGGCCGGCCTCTCCGAACGGCTCTTCGCGTTGCTGTTTTCCGGCCTCGTCTATCCGCAGATCTGGGAAGACCCCGATGTCGACATCGACGCGATGCAGCTTGGCCAGGGCCATCGCGTCGTCACTATCGCCTCGGGCGGCTGCAACATCCTCGCCTATCTCACCCGGTCGCCCGAAAGGATCGACGCCGTCGATCTCAACGCCGCCCACATCGCGCTGAACCGGATGAAGCTCGAAGCGGTGCGCCATCTGCCGTCCCAGGGTGACTTGTTCCGTTTCTTCGGCGCTGCCGAGACCCGTCACAATTCGCAAGCCTACGACCGCTTCATCGCGCCGCATCTCGACCCGGTCAGCCGCCATTACTGGGAACATCGCAACTGGCTCGGCCGTCGCCGCATCGCCGTCTTCGACCGTAATTTCTACCAGACCGGGCTGCTCGGGCTGTTTATCGCCATGGGTCACCGCACCGCCAAATTCTTCGGTGTCGATCCGGCCGGCATCATGCAAGCCAAAAGCCTCGCCGACCAGCGCCGCTTCTTCGACGAGGAACTGGCGCCGGTCTTCGAAAAGCCGTTGCTGAAATGGGCCACCTCCCGAAAAGCCTCGCTGTTCGGCCTCGGCATTCCGCCGGCCCAGTACGATTCGCTGATCACCTCGGGCGACGGCACCATGGCCAGTGTCCTGAAGGCCCGGCTGGAAAAGCTCGCCTGCGATTTTCCGCTACAGAACAACTATTTCGCCTGGCAGGCTTTTGCCCGCCGCTATCCCAATCCCGGCGAGGCGGCGCTGCCCGCCTATCTCGAAAAGCGCAACCACAAGACGATCCGCAACAATGTCGACCGCGTCGCCATTCACCATGCCAATCTGATCGAATTCCTCGCCGGCAAGGATGCCGGTTCGGTCGACCGCTTCGTCCTGCTCGACGCACAGGACTGGATGACCGACGACCAGCTCAATGCGCTGTGGGCCGAGATCACCCGGACCGCGTCGACTGATGCCCGCGTCATCTTCCGCACCGCGGCCGAACCCAGCCTGTTGCCCGGCCGGGTCTCGAATTCGCTGCTCGACCAGTGGAATTATGCGGACGAGGCGTCGCGCGAATTCTCGGCCCGCGACCGGTCGGCCATCTATGGCGGCTTCCATCTCTATGTGAAGCAGGCCACATGAGCACGACCGAACTGCCGGCCAGGCACGCCGAACCGCCGGCTAGGCACGCCGAGCTGATGGACGGCGTCTACCGCTGGCAGCGCCACATCTACGACCTGACCCGCAAATATTACCTGCTCGGCCGCGACCGGCTGATCGCAGGGCTTGATGTGCCCGCAGGCGGCACCGTGCTCGAACTCGGCTGCGGCACCGGCCGCAACATCGTCCTCGCCGCCCGCCGCTATCCCGACGCCCGCTTCTTCGGTCTCGATATTTCGGCCGAAATGCTGGAAACGGCCACTGCTGCCATTGCCCGCGAAGGCCTGTCCGGCCGCGTCAAGCTGGCACGCGGCGACGCCACCGATTTCGACGCGAAAGCGCTGTTCTCTATCGAAAGTTTCGACCGCATTTTTGTCTCGTATTCGCTGTCGATGATCCCAAGTTGGGAGAAGACGGTTTGCGCGGCTCTTGCAGCCCTGTCACCTGGCGGCTCGCTTCACGTCGTCGATTTCGGCCAACAGGAGGCCCTGCCCCGCTGGTTTGGCACATTGCTGCGCGGCTGGCTGAGAAAATTCCATGTCGAGCCTCGTGAGGCCCTGCGCGCGGTTATGGCATCGGAATCCGAGCGGATAGGTGCAAGCTTTCGATTCAGAACACTGTACCGCGGCTATGCTTGGCTCGCAGTGATCGGACCGCGCAAATAGCAGCTAATGCAGCGCCTTCACCAGCGCTGCCACCATGATCTGTGGCCGATAGCCGAACGTGGCCGGCGTCAGGCCGAGCCGTACCACCACCATCTGCTCCGAGGGAATGATGGCGACCGTCTGTCCGTCATGGCCTTCCATCCAGTAGGTATCCCTTGGCAGGCCCGCAGCGATGCCGGCGCCTGGGCTCTGCTCGTCGCCCGGCCCCTCGATCCACAACTGGCCCCTGCCGTAGACTTTCGAGGCCGGTGCGGCTTCCCGCATCCAGGCGACGAAGCCGCCGGGCAGGATCTGCTGGCCGTTCCATACACCATCCTGCAGCAGGAACTGGCCGAAGCGCGCCCAGTCGCGCGCGGTGGCGTAGAGATAGGACGAGCCGACGAAAGTGCCGTACTCGTCGGCCTCCAGCACCGCGCTCTGCATGCCCAGCGGGTCGAACAGCGCAACCCTCGGCCACGCCAGCGCCTTGTTCTTGTCGCCGATCGCATCCTGCCAGAGCCGCGACAGCATCACTGCCGTGCCGCTCGAACAGGAAAACATTTTGCCTACCTCGCCGGTCAGCGACTTGGATCCGGCAAAGCCCGCCATATCAGGCTCGAGGTAGAGCATCCGCGTCACGTCGGTGACGTCGCCATAATCCTCGTTGAACTCCAGCCCGCTCGACATCGCCATCATGTCGGCGAGACTGATGGCGGCGCGGCCGTCCGCTTTCCAGGGTCCGAACAGGCCCTGGTTCGTCATCACCATCTTACCGTCCTTCATCACCGTGCCGACGATCGCGGCATTTACCGTCTTGGTCATCGACCAGCCAAGCAGCGGCGTCTTTTCGGCAAAGCCGTCGCCATAACGCTCGGCGATGATGCGGCCGTTCTTGACTACTACCACAGCCCGCATACCGGCGCCGGTCATTGCAGGGTCGTCGAGGATTTTCGCGATTTCGGGGTTCTGCGAGGCATCGACCCTGTCGCCCTCCGGCCAGAGTGCATCGAGCGGCGGCGCCGGTGTCAGCGCCGGCCCGGCGACTGCTTTGGCCGTGGCGATGTCGCCATCCGGAACCGAAGCACAGCCGAGCCCGTCACGAACGACCGCGACGCTTTTGCCGAACACGCCGAACAGCCCGGCCGAGACGGTGCCCTGCTCCTTGTCGACGGAGACCCTCATCAGCCCCAGCAGCGGATGGCCCGGCGCCTGCACGTCGACGGCGAGCACCTGGTCGGCATCGCGTCCGGCGATAAAGACATTCGAGCAGACGATCTTGGCCGTATAACCCGAGCCGACGCGGATCAGTTCCGGCGGCGCGATGTAAAGCCAGGCGGCGAGTGCTGCGACCGCCAGCACGGCCAGCCCGAGCAGCCATTTCACCAGCCTCAGAACAATCTGCATTTTTCCGACTCGCCCCGGACGCTCATTTATGCCATCGATTTGCCGCCATTGCTTCGGCAAAAACGCGGTTCCTGTCGAGCGCCGTCAACGGAATATCAACCATGATCGGCGATCACTGATGGGTGTCGCCCAAAGTGCGCAGCGGTTTTGGGATAAGGACACGCATAAAAAACGAAGGCTAAAGCGCGTCGAAGCGCGCGCTTTAATATGGGAGCGGTCCTGTGGGGCGATCGCTTGGGGGTACGGTCGAGGGGCCCACCTGCAGCAACAACCCATCAGCGGCCGGCTGAAACCGGTTCAGGAGTAGCGATGCGCCGTTTCGCGGCTTTCATCATGCTGACGCTGCTGGGCGCCTGCTCGACCGTCGACGATCTTGCGCCGTCGCTGCCGAGCTCCCCGACCGTTACGGTGCGCGCACCCCGTTTTGACGACTCCGACCCCCATAAGTGGGAAAGCGGGGCGCCGTGGAGCTATGCCGTTCACGGCACCGACGTCTCGAAATACCAGACCTCGGTCGATTGGCCGGCGGCCAGGGCCAGCGGCATTTCCTTCGTTTTCATCAAGGCGACGGAAGGCGGCGATCGCTTCGACGAGTATTTCAACGAGCATTGGAGCCGCACGAAAGCCTCAGGAATCCCCCGCGCGGCCTATCATTTCTACTATTTTTGCACGCCGGCCGCCACGCAAGCGCGGTGGTTCATCAAGAACGTGCCCAAAGACCGTTCGGCGATGCCGCCGGTTCTCGACATGGAATGGAACCCGCAATCGCCGACCTGCAAGCTGCGGCCCGACGCGGCCACGGTGCGCAGCGAGATGAGCACATTCCTCGAAATCGTCGAAAAACACTATGGCAAGAAGCCGATCATCTACACCTCGATCGATTTCTTCGACGACAACGGCCTATCGGCCTTCCGTGGCTATCCCTACTGGCTGCGTTCGGTGGCCGGCCACCCGCGCAAGAGATACGGCAGTCACCCGTTCACCTTCTGGCAGTACACCGGAACCGGTATTGTGCCGGGCATCCCCGGCAAGGCCGATATCAACGTGTTCAACGGCACGGAAGCCGCCTGGAACAAGTGGCTGCGGCAGAACACCCGTTGACAGCGGGCCTGCCGCCTGCTTTTCGACACAGCCAAATGGAGGATGCTTGCAACCGCTGGTGATCTTCTTGGGGGATGGCGATGCGATTGCGCTTGGAAATTCTCGCGGCGCTGCTTCTGGCCGCTACGGCGGCGCCGGCGGTGGCACAGCAATGCGGCGGCGATTTCGAGGCATGGAAGCAGGGTGTAGCGGCGGAGGCCAGGAACGCCGGGGTCGGCACTGCCGGCCTTGAGGCGCTGGAAAAGGCCACCGCCGACAAAAAGGTGCTGGCGCGCGACCGCGCCCAGGGCGTCTTTACCCAGACCTTCATCGAGTTCTCGAACCGGATGATTTCGGCTTACCGGCTGAAGCAGGGCGCCGCCAATCTGAAAAAATACGCCGACGTCTTTGCCCGCGCCGACCAGGAATTCGGCGTCCAGCCGCCGATCATCGCCGCCTTCTGGGCGCTGGAAACCGATTTCGGCGCCGTGCAGGGCGATTTCCACACGCTGAACGCACTGGTCACGCTCTCGCATGACTGCCGCCGCCCGCAACTCTTTCGCCCGCAGATCACGCCGCTGCTGACCCTCATCGATCGCGGCGTCGTACCGGCCGATGTCACCGGCGCCTGGGCGGGGGAAATCGGCCAGACACAGATGCTGCCGTCCGACTATCTCGGCCGCGGCGTCGACGGCGACGGCGACGGCCTGGTCGACCTGCGCAGCAGCGCGCCGGATGTGATCATGACCACGGCCAACAAGATCATGTCGCGCGGCTGGAAACGCGACCAGCCCTGGATCGAGGAAGTCCGCGTGCCCGAGGACATGCCATGGGACCAGACCGGCCGCACCAACAAGCTGCCGCTGACGCAGTGGGCTCAGTGGGGTGTCACCAACCCCAACGGCACGCCGCTTGTCGACAACGGCCTAAAGGCAGGCCTCGCGCTGCCCATGGGCCGCAAGGGGCCGGCCTTCCTCGTCTACGACAATTTCGATGTCTACCTCGAGTGGAACCAGTCCTTCACCTATGCGCTGACCGCGGCAAATCTCGCCGCGCGGCTGGCGGGTGCGCCGCAATTCGATCCGCGCAATCCCGAACCCGGCCTCAACGGCGATCAGATGAGGGCATTGCAGACAAAGCTCGAGGCCAAAGGCTATGACGTGGGAACGGTCGACGGCATCCTGGGCACCAATACCCGCGAGGCGATCCGCAAGGAGCAGAAGCGGCTAGGCTTGCCGGTCGACGGCTGGCCGACACCGGAGCTTCTGGCGAAGCTTTAAAGCGGGTCATCGCCTGGCAAGCAGGAAATCGATGAAGGCGCGCAAGGCCGGTGGAACCTGCCGAGAGCTCGTATGATATAGGTAAAAGCCCGGAAATCGGGGTGACCAGGCTTCGAGAAAACGGATGAGCTTGCCGGCTTCGATCCACGGCCGAACTTGGTAATCCAGCATGTAAGCCACGCCGACCCCATCCAGGGCCGCCCTGATCATCAGTTCCGTGTCGTTGACCGTCAAACCGCCGTTGACGGCTATTTCCAAAGCGCGTCGGCCTCGCGCGAACTCCCATCGATAGATGTTGCCGCCACCGGGCCACTGGAAATTGATGCAGCGGTGCTGATGCAGCTCTTGCGGATGACGAGGTATGGTCCGGTTCTCGAGATAGGCTGGAGCGGCCACCGCGGCCATTTGCAAATCCTCGCTCAGCTTCACCGCCACCATATCCTTCTCCAGCCGCTCGCCGAGCCGGATTCCGGCATCGAACCGCCCCTCGACAATGTCGGTCAGCATATCGTCGATGATGACGGTCAGCGCGATATCGGGATAGGCGCGCTGAAAATCGCCGAGGATGGGAGCAATGAAACGCATGGCAGCGGTGCGTGGAATGTTGATGCGCAGCGAGCCTGCCGGCCGATCGCGTGATGCATGAGCGTCGGCGACAGCGCCTTCGAGTTCGCTGAATGCCGGAGCGAGGCGGGCAAACAGCGTTTCGCCTGCCGCGGTCGGCGACGCGCTGCGGGTCGTGCGGTTGAGCAGCCGGACACCGACACGCTCTTCGAGCCCGCGGATCGTCTGGCTGAGCGCCGGCGGCGAGATCCTGAGCCTGGCCGCGGCGCGGACAAAGCTGCCCTCCTCGACGATCGCTGCAAACGCCTTGAGCTCGGAAAACTCGGTTCCTCGCATTATGTACCTTCAGCTTAACGAGTTACTTAGATAATAGCCCATTATTTGATCAATAGCATGCTCCTAGCTTTCGACAGATGGAACCGTCGCTCTATTGAAGCGGCCGCAGCACCAGTCGAAAGGAATGCTTCATGTCTCAGTCGCTTAAAGGCAAAACCGCGCTCGTGACGGGCAGTTCGCGCGGCATCGGCCGCGCCATCGCCGAGGGGCTAGCTGCAAACGGGGCGACCGTCGTCGTCAACTATGTCGGTAACGAGAAAGCCGCCCAGGAGGCCGTTGCCGCCGTCCGCGAGAGTGGCGGAAAAGCTCTTGCCATTCAGGCCGATATCTCCAGCGTTTCCGACATCCGCCGGCTGTTCGATGAGACCGAAAAGCAGATGGGGGCAATTGACATCGTTGTCGCCAATGTCGGCGTCGCCGTCATAAAGCCGCTGGTCGAGGCCACCGAAGCCGACTTCGACCACGTCTTCGGCGCCAACGCCAGAGGCACCTTCTTCACGCTTCAGGAAGCGGCGCGCCGCGTGCGCGACGGTGGCCGCATCATCGCCGTCTCCACCGGTGGAACCAAGATGTTCTTCACGCAGACGGCCCTTTATCTCGGCAGCAAAGGAGCCGTCGAGCAGTTCGTCCGCGTCCTCTCGCGCGAACTCGGGCCGCGCCGCGTCACCGTGAATGCGCTATCGCCAGGCTTTACCGACACCGACCTGCTGCCCGAGCGAGATCGCGCGATCGCCGCCGGCATGTCGCCTTTCGGCAGGATCGGAGCGCCGCGCGACGTTGCCGAGGTCGCGGTTTTCCTCGCCTCCGACCAAGCCCGCTGGCTGACCGGCGAGAACATTCAGGCCGGCGGCGGAGTGGCCTGACCTACATGGCCTAATCCGCCATCGTCTCCAGGCTGGCAAACCCCTGCGGCGCGTCCCCTTCGTCGAACGGCGTCGTCACTTCGACGAAGGTGTCGGGATAGAAGCCATTGAAGCGTGTCCTCAGCGACAGCGAATAGGCGCCGATATGGCCGATCTCGATCCAGTCACCGGTATCGACCGTTTCCGGCAGCCAGAACGGCCGCGACAGGATATCGACGGAATCGCAGGTCGCGCCGCAGACCTTGAACGGCACAATGGTCTTCTCCTCGCCATTGCGCGAACGGATCGCCGGGTCTGGGATGAAGCGCGCCGGCAGTGTGATCTTGCCGGTCCATGAATCCGACAGCGACGCCCAGATGCCGTCATTGATGTAGAGCCGCTTGCCCTTGCGCAGCAGCACGCGCACGATCAGCGACAGGCAGCGCGCCACGATCACCCGGCCCGGCTCCGCCACCAGCGGCATCTGGTCGAACTGATATTCGTTCAGGTCGCCCGACAGCCGCGACATGATCTGGCCGAGCGACGGCATCTCGATCAGCTTGCGGTTGGGATCATGGCCATATTCGGCGGGAAAACCGCCGCCGACATCGAGCCCGGCAATGTCGAAGCTGACGCGGTTGCGCACCCAGTCGGCCGAGGCCAGCGCCCGCTCATAGGTGTCGGGATCCTCGATCTGGCTGCCGACATGGAAGCACAGCCCGACCTTGTAGCCCGTCCGGTTCAGCCGTTCGGCCAGCTCGACCGCATTGGCCGGTCCGGCGCCGAATTTCTTCGACAGTTCGTAGGCGGCCGATCCTTTCGTCTGGATGCGCACGAACACAGTGATCGCACCCGGATCGATATCGAGCGCCCGCACCACGCGGGTCAGCTTGGTGATCTCGTCCTCATGGTCGAGCGAGATGACCCGGATGCCATATTTCTCCAGCGCCAGCTTGATATCCGACTGTGCCTTGACCGGATGCATGTAGAGCATCTCGGCGTCGGGCGAGACCGCGCGCACGGCGGCGAATTCGCCGGGCGAGGCCACGTCGAAAGTGCCGACGCCGGCCTCAACCAGCGCCTTCAGCACGATCTGCTCGCCGTTGGTCTTGACCGCATAGGCGGTCTTGCCGGGAAACATGCCCATGAACTGCGCGGCGTCCGCCTTCAGCACCTGCGGGCGAAAGCAATAAATCGGATCGTCCGGGCGAAGCGCCAGCGCCGCTTCGCGCGCATTTTCGAATCGCTGCATGGACGAATCCCTTGACCTAGACCGCGCACAATTAATCCAACCTATGCGGGAATGAAAACAATTC
The DNA here is from genome assembly GCF_002284535.1 of Mesorhizobium wenxiniae. GTDB lineage: Bacteria > Pseudomonadota > Alphaproteobacteria > Rhizobiales > Rhizobiaceae > Mesorhizobium > Mesorhizobium wenxiniae. Next base: position 227,355 of record NZ_NPKH01000020.1, read on the forward strand.
TGTGTCTCGCGGCCCGAACGCCGCGGCGCTACGCCAGATGATGGGAATGCTAGCCCACCGTTCTGGTTTCGGGTGGCCCTTGCCGTCGAACAGGATATGACCTGAACAGACGCCTGATTGGCTTGATTCAGAGCCATCTGGGAGGACGATCCATGGCAATGCGCGGACCTATGGCCCTGAAAGACTGGGCACAACTTCTGCTGTTAGGTGCGATCTGGGGTGGCTCGTTCTTCTTTGCCCGCATTGCGGTTGCCGAGATTCCCCCGCTGGTGCTGGTGCTGTTTCGCGTCGCCATCGCGGCGCTGGCGCTGCATCTCTATCTCGGCCAGCGCGGTCCGTCGTTCCGCCTCGCCTTGCCGCATGCCGGTCTGTTCTTCCTGCTGGCGCTCGTCAACAACGTCATTCCCTTCTCGCTGATCTTCGCCGGCCAGACCGAACTTGGCGCCGGTGTCGCCTCGGTGCTCAATTCGACGACGCCGTTCTGGACGTTAATCCTCGCCAACGCGCTGACATCAGACGAAAAACTCTCCTGGAACAAGCTTGCCGGGATCGCGCTCGGCATCGTCGGCACGGCGGTGATGATCGGTCCCGGCCTGCTTGCCGGGCTGGGCGGACCGGTCTGGGCGAAATTCGCGCTGGTCGGTGCGTCGCTGTCCTATGCGGTCGCCCTGATGATTGCCCGCCGCTTCAAGGGCGTGCCTTCATCGGTCATCGCCACGGGACAATTGACCGCCTCGACCATTATCATGATCCCGATCGTGCTGCTTAGCCACGGCACTGCCAACCTGTTTTCGGCCTCGCCGCCGGTGTGGGCAGCGGTGTTGGCGCTGGCCCTGCTGTCCACCGCCTTCGCCTACATCCTTTATTTCAACCTCGTCGCCTCGGCCGGCGCCACCAACGCCTCGCTGGTCACGCTGATCGTGCCGGCCAGTGCCATCCTGCTCGGCTTTCTGTTCCTGGGCGAACGGCTCGAATTTTTCGAGCTCGGCGGCATGGCACTAATCGCGCTCGGCCTCGTCACCATCGACGGCCGCCTGTTCGGCCGCTGGCGCTAGAGCTTCGCATCCAATTGGACGCGCAAACCACGCTCTAACTCGTTGAATCCTCGCATCGACCCGAAAATCGATTCCGATTTTCGGCGGCGGTAGCGCTGCCATAACCCATCGCTGCCCCAGCTTCGTCACATTTTATGCACAGGTCCGAAGCGGGATTTTGCCTAAGAGTTTCAATGCCTAACGGCAAAGAGCCGGTCGTAAATTCCACAATGTCGTCGCATTGCAACATATTTTCCGCTTGCCTGTGGCACAAATGACCCTAGACTCTGGCCATAGCTCTTTAAGAGGAGGCTATGACGTGGGACTCACGAGGCCAATCAACGCATTGATGATCTGTGCTGCGTTTGCATTCATCGGAGCCCTCATTATGGGCTTTCTTCCGTAGACCCGCCAAAGCAACGGAAGATCAGCACCGAATAGTCCAAGTCATTGAAAAGGCCGGGTTTTTACCCGGCCTTTTTTGCATTTCCAAAGACTCGATCGAGACTTACGCCGCAGCAGACCCCGCAGCTTCAGCCTCATGCGAGCGGATGCCGATCATGTGGCAGACGGCGAAGACCAGATCGGCCCGGTTCATCGTGTAGAAATGGAAATCACCGACGCCGCGCTCGACAAGGTCCAGCACCTGCTCGGCCGCCACCGCGGACGCCACCAGCGCATGCGTCTGCGGGTCCGTCTGCAGCCCGTCGAAGCGCTCGGCCAGCCATGCCGGCACCAGCGCGCCGCAGCGCGACGAGAAATTGGCGACCTGGGTGAAATTGTGGACCGGCAATATGCCCGGCACGATCGGGATGTAGATGCCGGCCCGCCGTGCCCGCTCGACATAGCGCTCGTAGAGGTCATTGTCGAAGAAGAACTGGGTGATCGCCCGCGTCGCGCCATTGTCGACCTTGCGCTTCAGCATGTCGATGTCGGTGGCGAAATCCGGGCTCTCCGGATGCTTTTCCGGATAGGCGGAGACCGAGATGTCGAAATCGCCGACACTCTTCAGCGCCCCCACCAGTTCGGCGCCATTGGCATAGCCGTCCGGATGCGGACGGTAGGCGGCGCCGACGCCCTCGGCCGGGTCGCCGCGCAAGGCGACGAAGCGGGTGACACCCATCTCGGCGAATTCCTGAATGACCTCATCGACCTCGTGACGCGCCGCATCGACGCACGTCATGTGCGCCGCCGGCGTCAGCGCCGTTTCGTTGAGGATGCGCTTGACCGTGCGTGCCGTGCGCTCGCGGGTCGAGCCGCCGGCGCCATAGGTGACGGAGACGAATTTCGGCTTGAGCGGCTGCAGCCGGGTAACTGTGTCCCACAGCCGTGCTTCCATTTCATCGCTCTTCGGTGGGAAGAACTCGAACGAAACCCGGATCTTGTCACCAATGTCAGGGCGGCGGGAAAAGCGGAACTGGTTCATTAGGCGGTTTCCCCTATCGGATAGGCATTGGCCGGTTGTGCGTGGTTGGAAGGATCGGCGATCAGCATGCGCTGGTCACGGCCGAGCCATAGTTTTACGGTGAGCCTGGCCTCGTTGCCGCCGCGCGGCTCGAATTCCTGGCTGTCCGCGAGGTCGAGCCCGGCATCGGAAAACCACTCGGTGATCTGCCGGTCGGAAAAGCCGAGCCGCACATGCGCGTGCGCGTCGCGCAGGAATTCCAGCGCGTGCGGAGCGAAATCAACGATCACCAGCCGGCCTGCCGGGCGCAGCAGCCTTGCTGCCTCGCGGATGGCGCGGGCGGGATCGTCGAGATAGTGCAGCACCTGGTGGATTGTAACGAGATCGAAGGCATCGCGCTCGACCGGCGGCGCAAAAATGTCGCCCTGGCGCACCTGCGCATTCGAAATGCCGGCCTTGTCGAGATTGGCGCGCGCCACCGTCAGCATCTCGCGCGACATGTCGATGCCGATGCCGCGCCGGTAGAGCGGCGAAAAGATCTCGAGCAGCCGCCCGGTTCCGGTGCCGAGATCCAGCATCGACTGGAACGGCCGCTTGCCGACGAGCTTGAGCAGCGCCGCCTCCACGGCGCGGTCCGGCACATGCAGCGAGCGGATATGGTCCCAGCTTGCGGCGTTTAGGGAGAAATATTCGGCGGCGCGATCCTGCCGCTTGCGCTTGACCGCCGCCAACCGCTCGAGGTCACGCTCGACCTGCGGATCGGCAGCCCGGATGCCGGAGACCAGCCTGAGCACGAAACCCCGCGCCGCATCCGAATCCGACAGCCGGAAGAAGGCCCATGAGCCCTCCTGGTAACGGCCGATCAGTCCCGCCTCCAGCAAAAGCTTCAGGTGGCGCGAGACGCGCGGCTGCGACTGGCCGAGGATTTCGGTGAGATCGGAAACGGTCAGGTCACCGCGCGACAGCAACGCCAGGATGCGCAACCGGCTAGATTCGGCCGCCGCCTTCAATGTATCTACCATGGTGTCGAGTGCGACATGCATGCGAGCATTCTCTTTGAAAAGATATAAACATATGTTTATGTCGATTTTGATAGGCTTGCAAGCGCTATGTCGCTTTCGGACAAGAATATGACGCATGCGCGGTGGATCGCGCAAAGCCAGAAGCATGATCGGGGCGGAAACCATGTTCGAGACTCGCAGCGGCGAAAAGCTTCTGGAAAACGATCCGGCAGATATGCCGCCGGACGGCCATGTCGTCTTCATCGGTCGCATCGCCTCGCTCTGGACCGCGCGGGAAACTTGCCCCAAGAACATGAGATCCGCGCGGGAAACGGGACAGCCGGCGGTTCTCACGATCGACCAGCCCTATCGTAACGGCCTGCTCGGCCTGGAGCGCGCCAGCCACATCATCATCCTGTCCTGGCTGCACCATGCGCCGCGGACCCTGATTGTCCAGAACCCCCGCCATGCGGCTGAACCGAAAGGCGTTTTTTCGCTGCGCTCCCCTGCCCGGCCGAACCCTGTCGGGTTGCATATCGCCAAGCTCGTCGCCCTCGACATCGACACGGGCCGTATCGATATCGATGCGATCGACGTGCTCGACGGCACGCCGGTCATCGACATCAAGCCTTATTTCGCGTCGACCGATGCCTTTGCGGACGCCACCATTGCCGGGCGGGACGAGCCCGGACAGGACGGGAGATGAGCGCGCCGACCGGCCGTCGCCGCGCCATCGCCAAGGCGCTGACGGCGCTATTACCGCTGGCGCCCTATGCTGACATGGAAAAGATCCGCGCCGACGCCGGCGCGGTGCATATGAAGAGCCTGCCGCCGACGATCGCCGTGTGGCTGGCGACGACAGCTCATATCCGTCATGTGCACACCGACTACGAAAAACTGCTGGCCGAAGGCTATGACCGCGACTCCGCGCGCTTCTTCGTCATGGAACAGACCAACGTCGTCCTGACCCGCTGGCGCGCCACCCGTCTGCTCGAGGATGACGATGAGGACTAACAACTTCTCTCGATGGCCCAGCGGCAAGCCCAGCCTGTGTCTTGTACTCTGCGGCTCTATCCCGCCATCTGATCGGCGAAAAACGATCTGACGGAGGACGTGATGAGCAAGCCGGCCGATCGGCACACTAAACCACTGCCCTCGCTCTCCGCCCGTCACATAGACCCGCATTCCTATCCGGAAGGCGTTGCCTTCCTGGACGGGCAATATCTGCCGATGTCGCAAGCCAAGATCTCGGTGCTGGATTGGGGCTTCCTGCATTCCGACGCTACCTACGACACGGTGCATGTCTGGGACGGCCGCTTCTTCCGCCTCGACCTGCATCTCGATCGCTTCTTCGGCGGGCTGGAAAAGCTGCGTATGACGATCCCGTTCGACCGCGAAGGCGTCGCCGAAATCCTCCACAATTGCGTGTCGCTGTCGGGTCATCGCGCCGCTTATGTCGAGATGCTGTGCACGCGCGGCGCCTCGCCGACCTTCAGCCGCGACCCGCGCGACGCGGTCAACCGCTTCATGGCTTTCGCCGTTCCCTTCGGCTCGGTCGCCAATGCCGAACAATTGCAGCGCGGCCTGCATGTGGCGATCAGCGACAAGGTGCGCATCCCACCGGCTTCGATCGACCCGGCGATCAAGAACTATCACTGGCTCGACCTGGTGCGAGGCCTCTACGACGCCTATGAGCGCGGCGCCGAGACCGCGCTGGTCCTCGATTTCAACGGCAATGTCGCGGAAGGCCCCGGCTTCAACGTCTTTTGCGTGGATGACGGTAAACTGTCGACCCCGGCTGTCGGCGTGCTGCCCGGCATCACCCGCCGCACCGTCTTCGATCTCTGCGCGGAGGCCGGGCTTGCCGTCACAGCAGCCGATGTCAGCGTCGCTGCCCTGCGTCAGGCCGACGAGGTCTTCATCACCTCGACTGCCGGCGGCATCATGCCGGTGACGATGATCGACGGTATTCCGGTCGCGGACGGTAAGGTCGGCGCGATTACCAGGCGCCTCACGGCGATCTATTGGCAAAAGCACGAAGACCCGGCCTGGTCCAGCTTGGTGCGCTATCCCTGACCCGAGCGTGGCTACGCGCGGTAAATCCACTGCTCGGGCACACGCACCGAAATCTCCTCGCCGGTCGTGATGCGGCCTGGTCTTTCGACCCAGGCGACGAGGCCGCGCAACCGCTTTGCCGCCTTCGGGAACAGCAAAGCGCCGCCCTCGTGGTCGGCCATTCCGGCATTTTCGGCGACCGATCGCCCGGCGATGCGGCAAGGCCCGTTCTGCGCGTCGACCTTGATGGTGACGCCGCCCTTGAAGAACAGCAGTGTGCCGGACGGCAGCATGGAGAGATGGGGCAGGCCTTCGATCAAGAGATTGGCGCCGATCCACTCCGGCTTGATATCGGCGATGCCCATCCGCTGGGCGACGATCGCCAGCTCGTCCGCCGCCACGATCGACAGCTGCCGCTCGTTGCGCATCTCGGTGCCGCGTGGATACCAGGGCTCGCGCCCGCCCGAGCGCCGCGTCGCGCCAGCGTGGAAATCGCCGTCGATGCCGTTGAAGCCGAGCCGCAATTCATCCACCGCGCGTGTCTCGAAATGATCTGATGGCGCGACGTAAAGCGCGGCAACCTGCGCGGCAAGCTTCCGCGCCGGGATGATTTCGACCGGGTTCTCGGTCTCGGGGAAGAGATGTAGCATAGGCTTCGCTCCGTGCGTGACGCCAGGCAATTAGCCGCAGTGAGCTCACCAGGTCCAGACTAAAGCACTGATGCTCCAATCAAGCAGACTGATGCGATTACAAACCGGCGCCCGCTAATGCTGGTGCCGTTCGCGCCAAGACAAATCAGAGCATGCGCAATAGCGCCCCGCCAATCGAATAGCCGGCGCCGAAGGCGCAGAGCAGGCCATAGTCGCCGGCCTTCATGTCGGCGTGGTTCTCCGACAGGGCGACGATCGCGCCTGCGCCTGCGGTATTGCCGAGGCGCTCCAGCACCATCGGCGCACGGTCATGGCCGACCTCGTGGCCGAACGACAGCTTCAGGATCATTGCGTTCATCCGGGCATTGGCCTGATGCAGCCAGAAGCGCCGGATCGCCTGCGGCGTCAGCCCGTGCTCGGCCAGGAACTCGACGATGAACTTGTGCCCGGCGACGGTGACTTCCTTGAACACCTTGTTGCCGACCTGCTTGATCAGATTGCCTTCCAGATTGATCATATATGGATCGTCCTGGGAGGTGCGCGTGTAATAGCCGAGATTGGTGCGAATGTTGTTGGACATCTGCGTCCAGGTCCGCGTGTCGAGCACCTCAAAGCGTCCCGGCCGCTTGTCGCCCTGGGCAAGCCCCTCGACGATCATCGAGACAGAAGCATCGCCGAAGATGAAATGCGTCTGCCGGTCGCGGAAATTGAGATGGCCGGTGATGATCTCGGGCGTCGTGACCAGCACGCGCCTGTGTGCGCCGGCCCGTACCAGATTGACCGCAATGTGCAATGCCGCCGCCGCCGATGAGCAGCCCAGGCCCATATCGAAACCAGCGCCCTTCGTGCCCATCGCCTGCTGCATCTCGATGGCGATCGCCGGATAGGGCCGCTGGTGATGCGAGGCCGAGCAGATCACCAGGTCGATATCCCCAGGCTCCAGGCCGGCATGGTCGAGCGCTTTCCTGGCGGACGCGATGCCGAACTCGGCCTCCAGCGACAGCGCATCGTCCGGCCGCGCCGGAATGCGCGGCGCCATGCGGGTCGGGTCGAGAATGCCTTCGCGCTCGATCACATGGCGGGTCTGCACGCCCGAAGCATGGACGATGAAGGCACTGTCCGACTTCTGCAGCAGTGTCTCGCCCGAAGCTTCGCGGCGGACATTCTCCATGTCGACCCAGGCATTGAAGCTGTCGACCAGTTCTTCATTGGTGATTGAAGGCTCGGGGATTTCAACGCCGATGCCGCTGATGATGACGCGATGCATTTTTGGTTCGTCCCCATGCGCAGCGTTGCGGCTTGATGTGGGCGCCGCCAGGATTGGGCGCAACTGTTTTTCCTACCTGGTGGGCGTTTACGCCGGCTTAAATCAAGTGCCTGAGACAAAAAGACCACGACCTTGCGTGGCTGAAATGCGCATGGTGGTGAAACCGGGTCAAGCGCCGCCAGGCACTGCCTCTCGGTGTGGTTCCGTTTCTAAGCGGATCGCCGCGCAACGATGAACAGGCGCGGGAAACGCAGCAGCACCTTGCCGTTCGCCGTGTTCGGATAGGCCTCGGCTATCCTGGCTATGTAGCGCGTGAGAAAAAGCCGGCGCTCGGCCTCGTCGAGCGGATCGAGGAACGGCTTCAGCCCGGTCGACTTCAGCCACTCGACGATTTCTTCGGCACCGGCCAGCGGATGATTGTAGGCGGTGTGCCAGATGTCGAGCCGGTCAGAGCACGGCGACAAAAGATCGTAGTAGAACGACACCGGCGGCAGCGGCCCGCGCGCAGCACCCGCGAGCTTTTCGGCAAACGGCATTTCGGCCGCCGTCTCCCGCATCAGCCGGTGCGAGGGCTCGCTCATATTGTCGGGCATCTGCACGGCAAGCGCGCCGCCCGGCGCCAAAAAACCCATCAGCCGCTGGAAGATCGCCGGATGCTCCGGCAGCCACTGGAACACTGCGTTGGCGAAGATCACGTCGACAGGCTCCGCCGGCTGCCACGCCGCCGCATCGGCCAACTCGAAGGTTACATCAGGCAAGCGTGCCCTCGCCTTGTCGATCATGTCAGGCGAGGTGTCGAAACCGCTGACCTGCGCGCTCGGCCAGCGCTCGACCAGCAATTCGGTGGAATTGCCCGGCCCGCAGCCGATGTCGACCACCCGGCGCGGTGCCTCCACCGGCACCCGCGCGACGAGATCGCGCGACGGCCGCGTGCGCTCGTCCTCGAATTTGAGATATTGGGCGGCGGACCAGTCGGCCATTTCAGCTCCTCAGATCACTTGAGAATTCGCCGCCCTAAAATAAGAACCCTATCGCGTCAGCCGCTTGTACGTCATGCGGTGCGGGTTGACGGCGTCAGGGCCGAGCCGTCGGATCTTGTCCTGCTCGTAATCCTCGAAATTGCCCTCGAACCATTCGACATGGCTGTCGCCCTCGAAGGCAAGGATATGCGTCGCCAACCGGTCGAGGAACATGCGGTCGTGCGAGATGATGACGGCGCAGCCGGCGAAGTTTTCCAGCGCGTCTTCGAGTGCCGCCAGCGTTTCCGTATCGAGATCGTTGGTCGGTTCGTCGAGCAGCAGCACATTGCCACCGGTCTTCAGCATCTTGGCCAGGTGCACACGGTTGCGCTGGCCGCCGGACAAATTGCCGACCTTCTGCTGCTGATCGCCGCCACGGAAATTGAACGACGCGCAATAGGCGCGGGTGTTGGCCTCGAACTTGCCAAGCTTGACCACCTCGGCGCCGCCCGAGATTTCTTCCCACACGGTCTTGGTTGGGTCGAGTGCGTCGCGGCTCTGATCGACGTAACCGAGCTTGACCGTCTCGCCGACGCGGATCGTGCCGGCATCCGGCTTTTCCTGGCCGGTGATCATGCGAAACAGCGTCGTCTTGCCGGCGCCGTTCGGGCCGATGACGCCGACGATACCGCCGGGCGGCAGCTTGAATTCGAGATCATCGATCAACAGCGTGTCGCCAAAGCCCTTCGACAGGCCCTCGACCTCGATCACCACATTGCCGAGCCGCTCGCCATGCGGAATGACAATCTGCGAGTCGGTCGGGCGCCGCTTGTCGGCCGCATCCAGCAGATCCTGGAACGCCTGGATGCGCGCTTTCGACTTGGTCTGCCGGGCTTTTGGGCTGGACTGGATCCACTCGCGCTCGCGGCCGATCGCCCGCTGGCGCGCGTCGTCCTCGCGGCCTTCCTGCTTGAGCCGCTTGGCTTTGGCTTCGAGATATTTGGTGTAGTTGCCCTCATAGGGAATACCACGGCCGCGATCGAGCTCCAGGATCCAGCCGGTGACATTGTCGAGGAAGTAGCGATCGTGGGTGATGATCATCACCGCGCCCGGATAGGCGCGCAGATGCTTTTCCAGCCAGGCCGTCGTCTCGGCGTCGAGATGGTTGGTCGGCTCGTCGAGCAGCAAGAGGTCGGGCTCGCGCAGCAGGAGCTGGCATAGCGCGACGCGCCGGCGCTCGCCGCCCGACAGCTTGGTGACGTCGGCTTCCTTGGGCGGGCAGCCCAGCGCTTCCATCGCCATTTCGACCTGCTGTTCGAGATCCCACAGGTTCAGCCGGTCCATCTCGTCCTGGAGCTTGGCCGACTCGTCGGCCGTCTCGTCGGAATAGTTCATCATCAATTCGTTGTAGCGCTCGATGATCGCGGTCTTGGCGGCGACGCCTTCCATGACGTTCTCGAACACAGTCTTGCTCGGATCGAGTGCCGGCTCTTGCGCCAGGTAGCCGACAGTGGCGCCTTCGGCCAGCCACGCCTCGCCGCTCCACTCCTTGTCGATGCCGGCCATGATCTTGAGGATGGTCGACTTGCCCGCGCCGTTCGGCCCGAGGATGCCGATCTTCGCGTCCGGGTAGAAGGAGAGGTGGATGTTCTCGAGCACCTTCTTGGTGCCATAGGCCTTGTTGAGGCCGGCCATGTGATAGATGAACTGGCGTGCCACGCGCGCTTTCCCTGAAAAGTCGACTGTAATGTCGGATTGAATGGAAGTTGGGCGCTATGTAGGCGATGCCGCGCCGAACGGCAAACTGTTTTGGCGCCTCATGCCTGCATTCGGGCCGAAGACGCTCATTGAACTGGCGCCGCTTTCGGTTCGCTGGACAATCCGGCGAAATCTGCGGTTAACCATTCCGCGTCAGAAAGGTGTTGGATGGGGAATCGCTGGCAAGCCGCGATTTCTGCAGAGAAAGATCGGATCGACGGCGTTGCTGAACAGTTTCCTGCTCCTTGCCGAAGCGGTTCTCTACTTCGGCGTCATGGTCACGCTTTTCCGTTTCAGGCACCGCATCGGCCTCGGCGTGTTTGTCTGCGCCCTCGGCGTCATGCATTTTCTCGAAACCTACCTCGCCAGCGTCTTCTATGTCGCGCTGCCGTTCGGCATGGTTTCGCCCGGGTCCGCGGTGCTGTTTTCCGGCAAGCTGGTGATGCTGCTGCTGCTCTACATCAAGGAGGACGCGGCAACCGTCCGGCAGCCGATCTACGGCCTGCTGCTCGGCAATGCCCTGATGATCGGGCTTGTGCTGGTCCTGCGCCTGCACGAGATCGCACCGCTTCCCAACGGCAGACGTCCCGACATCGGCTTCATCGACCAGATGGGCTGGCTGATGGTGTGGGGCACGACGCTGCTCTTCCTCGACGCCATCCTGATCATCCTGCTTTACGAAAAGCTCGGGCGTTATCTCCGCAAGGCGCTGTTCTCTCGCATCCTGATCTCCGTCGCTTGCGTGCTCACTTTCGACCAGACTGGATTTTTCACCGCGCTGCACTTCGTCACCGGTGCGCCGATCGCGGTTTTCTTCGGCGGCTGGTTCGCCAAGATGGGGGCGGCGCTTGCCTACAGCATCATGCTGGTCGCTTATATCAGATGGTTCGAGGCGCGGCAGATCCCGGCGCCGCGTGGACTATCCGACATCTTCGACACGTTGACCTATCGCGAGCGCTATGAGGCGCTGGTCGAGCATGTCGGCCGCGACGGCCTCACCGGTCTGCTGCACAGAGGACGCTTCGACAGCGACGGCGAAGCCGCTGTTGCGGCCAGCCTGCGGACGGCCAAGCCGCTCAGCCTCTTGGTCATCGATGTCGACCACTTCAAATCGATCAACGACCGCTTCGGCCACGCCGAGGGCGACAAGGTGCTGAAATCCGTCGCCGCCCTGCTTGGCGAGATTGTCGGTCCAGAGGATCAGGTGTTCAGAATTGGCGGCGAGGAATTCGCCATCCTCTGCTCACGTTCGCATTCGGTCGCCAGGCTGCTTGGCGAAAGCATCAGGCACGCGGTCAAGGCATCCGCAAGCACGAGCCGGTTCGACATCACCGTCAGCGCCGGCATCTCCACTGTCAGCGAGACGACCCGCTGCCTTGCCGATATCTTTGCGCTGGCCGATCAGCGCCTCTACAAAGCCAAATCGACCGGACGCGACCGCGTCGTCGGCGAACCGGGCGGCCACGAGGCTGACAGCCTCACCGCTTGGACCAGATCAGGACGCGGTATCGGCTCATAGCATCCAGACCGGCTCGGCGTGTCACTGGAACTCGATCGGATCGACGGTGCCTTTCGGACAGCCGGCATTGTTCGTCGGCACCGATGCCAGCAACAGCTCACTGAGCGAAGGGTTTGGACCGATCGGGCCGGCCAGGCCGAGTGTCAGTTCGCCGATCAGCCGCCTGCCGCTCGAATGGTCGTTCAGACAGGAGACGCGAACCCGCTCGCCCGCGCCGGGACCGAAAGCACTATCGAAGGCGCTGCGGATCTGGTCGGAGGTCAGATCCCGGCCAACGTTTTGTGTGAAAAGATCACGCACCGGTGAAGCATTCACCGCGCGCGTCAGGTTCAGCGCATCGGAAAAATACTCCTGCTGGCTCTTGCCGTAACAGGTGCCATGCTTGATCCACTCATGCCTGTCGAGATCAGATGCGGTGCCTGGCATCACCTGATCGAGCTCCGACCGCGTGTTCGGCTCGAGCTCGACCGGCGGCAGGTCCCGCCAGTGCGCCGGATTGTCGTTCGCCCTGTCGGCCGCTGCCACCTCGCAATAGAAATTTCCGTTCGGCTGCGGCCACAGCCCATGCAAGGTGAAATGCCTCGCTTCGAAACCGGCAGCCGTCTCCGCCTTGCATTCGGTCTTGCTGGGCTTGGTTTCGCAAAACGCCGGCTGCCAGCTCAGCGCGAGGACATATTCGGGCCCTCCCGAGATCGGCGCAGCGGACTTCCCCCGGTCGACCGGCGCGGGTGCTGCCGGTTCCGTGGATGCGCTGTCACCCGAAACATGGCCGCAGTCGATCCTCACCCAGCGGCGCTCGGGGTCGGCGCCCGGCACTCGGATCAGATAGTGCGTGGGAGCATCCTTGTTGCCAGCCAGCAGCTCATAGCTCTGTCCCGCATCGGTCGAGATGTTGCCGGGATTCTTGCCGTTTTTGATGGCCTGTGTCGCTGGACAGGTGGCGTCGGCCACGAAGGAGCCGCTCATCTTCACCTCGGCCCGAGCAGCACCCGTTAGCAACGCGGCGACAAGCGCAAATTCGAAAACCAGACCTGTCCGCGTATGCATGAAAATACCCCGGTGAAAAATGCGGCAACAGACTGCCGCCCTCTCTTGGTATCAAATTCTCCATGTCAGAATTGCGATACCCGCGTTGCGACGCAAGAACAGCACTGCGGAAAACAAGGCCAACGGATTGACGCAAAACCGGCGTCGGCGCAGACAAACGTCCGCAGGCGTGAAAGACGCGTTGGAGACGAAGCGACAATGTCATTCAGCCAGCAGCGCGTGCTCCGATCGCCGACCGGCGCCGAGCTCAACCTTTATGTGAAACGTGCCGAGGGCCGCCCGCGCGCGGTCGTCCAGATTAATCACGGGCTGGCCGAACACGCCGCGCGCTATGTCCGCTTCGCTACCTTTCTGGGTGAGCGCGGCTTCCATGTCTACGCCCATGATCATCGCGGCCATGGCGCAACCAAGGCGCCCGATGCCCCACTCGGCAGGTTCGCTCAAAAACACGGCGGCGCCAAGGTCGTTGCCGATGTCGCCGCTGTGCACGACCTGATCGCCGGCGACCACCCCGGCCTGCCCGTCATCGTCTTCGGCCATTCCATGGGCGGCCTCGTCGCGCTGAATTTCGTGCTTCATCATTCGAGCCGCCTGCACGCCGCCGCCATCTGGAACGCTAATTTTTCCGCCGGGCTCGCCAGCCGTGCCGCGCAAATCATCCTGGCCTGGGAAAAATTCCGGCTCGGCTCCGACATGCCGTCGCGTATGCTGCCGCGACTGACCTTCCAGGCCTGGGGCAAAGCCGTCCCCGATCACCGCACGCCGTTCGACTGGCTGTCGCGCGACGCAGCCGAAGTCGACAAGTATATCGCCGATCCGCTATGCGGTTGGGATGCCTCCGTGTCGATGTGGCGCGACCTGTTCGGGTTCGTCTTCGACGGTGCCGACGACACTAATTTTTCCGGTGTCCGCAAGACCCTGCCGATCTGCCTGGTCGGCGGCGAAAAGGACCCCGCCACCGACGGCGGCAGGGCGGTCAGCCATCTCGCTGGCCGCCTGCACAGGATGGGTTTTTCGAATCTCGTTTCAAAGGTTTACGCCGAGACCCGCCACGAAAGTCTGAACGAGGTGAATCGAGATAAAATCATGGACGATTTCGCCGCATGGGCCGACAGCGTGCTGAAACAACCATGATCGACATCGACAAGATCGGTTTGGCCCATTGCAAGAACCGTGACAGCATCACGCGGGATTGATACAGGCTGCGTTTCCGATCAATCACGGTGATCCATGACTGAGCCTCCGCTGAAAGGTGTCCGCGTAATCGAACTCGCCCGCATCCTGGCCGGACCGTGGGCGGGGCAGATGCTTGCCGATCTCGGCGCCGACGTCATCAAGGTCGAGAGCCCGGATGGCGGCGACGACACCCGCAAATGGGGTCCGCCCTTCGTCATGAGCCATGACGGCGAAAACCTCTCGGCCGCCTACTATCATTCCTGCAATCGCGGCAAGCGCTCCATCGCCATCGATTTCTCGACGCCCGAGGGCGCCGAGACGGTGCGCCGGCTGGTCGCCACATCGGACGTTCTGATCGAAAACTTCAAGGTCGGCGGCCTGAAGAAATACGGCCTCGACTATGAGAGCCTCAGGGAAATAAACCCGCGGCTGATCTATTGCTCGATCACCGGCTTCGGCCAGGACGGGCCCTATGCGCCGCGCGCCGGCTATGACTTCATCATCCAGGGCATGGCCGGCATGATGTCGATCACCGGCGAGGCCGGCCGCGAGCCGCAAAAGGCCGGTGTCGCCGTCTCAGACATTTTCACCGGCTTGTATTCGGTGATTGCCATCCAGGCCGCACTTCGCCATGCCGAGAAGACCGGCGAAGGCCAGCATATCGACATGGCGCTCTACGACACCCAGATCTCGGCGCTTGGCAACCAGAACCTCAATTATCTGGTCTCCGGAAAATCGCCGGTGCAGATGGGCAACGCGCATATGAACATTGCGCCTTACGAAGTGGTGCCGGTGAAGGACGGCCATATCATCCTGGCGATCGGCAATGACGGCCAGTTCGCTAAATTCTGCGCGGCCATCGGCTTGGACGATCTGCCATCGAACCCCGATTTCGCCACCAATCCCGCCCGGGTCGCCAACCGGGCGAAGCTGCGCGAGCATATAATCGAGGCGCTGAAAACCTTCGATCGCGATCCGCTGCTGGCTAAACTGGAGGCGGCAAGTGTGCCTGCCAGCCCGATCAACACGATCGGGCAGATGTTCGCCGACCCGCAGACCATCGCGCGCGGCATGCGGCTCGACCTCGACGACGGCCACGGCAATCTCTTGCCCTCGGTGCGCGCGCCGATGGTCATGTCGGGCACGTCGCTGGTCTATGAGCGGCCCTCGCCGCGTCTCGGCGAACACACCGAAGAAATCCTTGCCGAACTGGAGAGGTCAGGAAAATGAAGACCGGCGGACAACTGATCGTCGATGCGCTTGAAGCCAACGGCACCGACCGCATCTATTGCGTGCCCGGGGAATCCTATCTTGCGGTGCTCGACGCGTTGCACGATTCAACGATCCGCACCATCGTCTGCCGCCAGGAAGGCGGTGCTGCAATGATGGCCGACTGCCATGGCCGCCTGACCGGCAAGCCCGGCATCTGCTTCGTCACCCGCGGACCCGGCGCCACCAACGCCTCGGCCGGCATCCACATCGCCATGCAGGATTCGGTTCCCGTCATCCTGTTCATCGGCCAGGTCGCCAGCCATGCCAAGGGGCGCGAGGCTTTTCAAGAGGTCGACTATGTCAGGTTCTTCGGCGATATCGCCAAATGGGTGGTCGAGATCGACGATGCCTCGCGCATTCCCGAATTCGTCACGCGCGCCTTCGCGGTGGCGACGTCCGGCCGCCCCGGCCCGGTCGTCATCTCGCTGCCGGAAGACATGCTGACCAGCCTTGCCGAGGCGCCAGAAGCCCTGCCCCACACGCCGGTCGAAACGCGGCCGGGCGAGGCCGAGCTCGATGCTCTCGAAAAGCTCCTCAACAAGGCGCAGCGCCCTTTCGTTATCCTAGGCGGCACGCGCTGGGATGCGGAGGCCGTCGCGCGAATGCGGACGATCGCCGAAGCCTGGTCGCTGCCGGTCGGCTGCTCCTTCCGCCGCCAGATGCTGTTCGATCATCTCCACCCGAACTATGCCGGTGATGTGGGCATTGGCATCAACCCGAAGCTGGCCACCGCGATCAAGCAGGCCGACCTCGTGTTGCTGATCGGCGGCCGCATGGGCGAGATGCCGTCCTCCGACTACACGCTGCTCAAGAGCCCCTATCCCGACCAGATGCTGGTCCATATCCACGCCGATGCCGGCGAGCTCGGCCGTGTCTACCGGCCGACGCTGGCGATCAACGCCTCGCCTTCCGCGTTCGTCGAAGCCTTCGCCGGGCGCAAGCCGGCCGCCACGCCGGTCTGGGCGGATGAAACACCGAAGCTGCACGCAGCCTATCTCGACTGGTCGACTCCGCCCGAAAGTGGTCCCGGCTCCGTCCAGATGGGGCCGATCATGAACTATCTCGAAACGATGCTGCCCGACGACGCGATCCTCACCAACGGCGCCGGCAACTACGCCACCTGGGTGCACCGTTTCCACCGGTCCCGGCGCTTTGCCACGCAGGCCGCCCCCACCTCCGGCTCGATGGGCTATGGCACGCCGGCAGCGGTCGCAGCCAAGGAATTGTTCCCCGAGCGCGATGTGATAGCCTTTGCCGGCGACGGCTGCTTCCTGATGAACGGGCAGGAGTTCGCCACCGCCGTGCAATACGATCTGCCGATCATCGTCATCGTCGTCAACAACGGCATTTACGGCACCATCCGCATGCATCAGGAGCGCGAGTATCCGGGCCGCGTCGTCGCCACCGATCTGCGAAATCCCGACTTTGCGGCTTTGGCCCGCGCCTATGGCGGCCATGGCGAAACGGTCGAGAAGACGGCCGATTTCGCGCCGGCCTTCGAACGCGCGCGTGCCAGCGGCAAGCCGTCGATTGTCGAGATCAGGCTCGACCCCGAGGCCATCACGCCAACCCGCACGATGACCCAGATAAGAGACAGGTCGTGATCCGATAGGAAGGGCTGCCCTTTCCGTTGGCGCAAGATTTGGCTACATCGTCGCCGCCTTCTCGATCTGTCCGCGGATCTCGCCGTCCTTGTGGGCCGCCGTATGGATGTTGATGTAGTATTTGCCGGCCATCAGGTCGGCAGCCTGCGCGTCGGTCAGAATCGCCGCCCCCTTGAACGGGCTTTTCGGAGCGCCCTTGAACGGGACGGCGACGCCGGCATTTTCACCCTTTGCCGCCGGACCGTGAATATGTCCGGCCGTCGCCGGGCCGCTGAGACCTGAATACGTCACGTTCCAGGTGAGCTGTTTCGTGGCGGTGTCGAAGACGAGAGCGGCGGTACCCTTGCCCTCCGTGGTGATGGGCGGATTCTGCTGAGCGCCATCGAGCGTCGCCTTCATCTTCATCATGTCGGCCAAAGCCGGTGAAGCGCATAGGACGGAAGCCGAAACGGCCAGCGCCGAAAGCTTCGGCGAGAAGGATTGCATGCGCATGGGAATCTCCGTTGTGGCGGTGACATCCGCTGAAGCTGGATGCACTGGAACAACGGTTGTGGCGAGCGGATGTTTCCACCGGTAACGGCTATTTTACATCCCAGCAAAAAGGGCCGGTCGCCCGCCCCTTTCCGAATTGCAGGCTGCAGAGGCCAGGTTGATCGCCTCTACCCGACCGCCCTATTGATGGCCCTGCCCTACTTGATCGCCTTGTCGGTGATGGCAGTCGTGTAGGCGCCGGTCGGCTCCTTGGTGATGATCTTCTGGTCGAGCAGCGCCTTGGCGGTGCGCGCGTAGGTCGCCGGGTCGAGTTTGCCGTCGGCATTGTCGATCAGCTTGGCGACTTCGCCCATCATGCGCTTTTGGTGGTTCTCGTCCTGGCCGCCATTGTCCATGACGATGCCGGCCGCCTCGTCGGAATTGTCGACGGCGTATTTCCAGCCCTTCATCGAGGCGCGCACGAAACGCACCATCTTGTCCTCGAAGGCCGGATCCTTGAGCTTGTCCTCCAGGGCATAGAGCCCGTCCTCAAGCAGGTCGTTGCCCATGGCGGAGTAGTTGAAAACGATCAGCTCTTCCGGCTTGTAGCCGGCATCGATGAGCTGCCAATATTCGTTGTAGGTCATGACCGAAATGCAATCCGCCTGCTTCTGGATCAGCGGCTGCACGTCGAAACTCTGCTTCAGCACGGTGACGCCGTCCGGGCCGCCGTCGGTCTTCAGGCCGAGTTTGTTCATCCAGGCGTAGAACGGATATTCGTTGCCGAAGAACCAGACGCCGAGCGTATGTCCCTTGAAGTCGGCTTCGGTCTTGACCGGGCCATCCTTCGGACAGACCAGCTGCATGCCGGCCTTCTTGAACGGTTGGGCGATATTGACCAGCGGCACACCCTTTTCGCGGGCGGCGAGCGCGCCGCCCATCCAGTCAACGATGACGTCGGCGCCGCCGCCGGCGATCACCTGCTCCGGCGCGATATCGGGGCCGCCCGGCTTGATCTCGACGTCGAGGCCCTCGGCCTCGTAGAACCCCTTGTCCTTGGCGACGTAGTAGCCGGCGAACTGGGCCTGCGTGACCCATTTCAGCTGCAGCGTCACCTTGTCCGCGGCCATCGCCTGGAACGCGGCAAGCGACATCGCGCCGGCCAGCATCGAAATAACAAGTCTTTTCATGTTTTTACCCTCTGAAGTTAAGTGTTCACCCTTTAGGATCAGGACCTTCAATGCGCTCCTGATTCCAAACCCGCCACCGCTCTATCCACCACGGACGGAGGGATGCCAAAACGTAACGGCTCTCTCGAAAAGAGCGACCACGCCATAAAAGACCGAACCCGCAAGTGCTGCAACTGCGATTTCGGCCCAGACCATATCGATGTTCATCCGCCCGACTTCGGTCGAAATCCGGAATCCCATGCCGACCACCGGCGTGCCGAAGAACTCCGCGACAATGGCGCCGATCAGCGCCAGCGTCGAATTGATTTTCAGCGCGTTGAAGATGAAGGGGGCTGCCGCCGGCAACCGCAACTTAAACAGCGTCTGCCAGTAACTCGACGCATAGGTGCGCATCAGGTCGCGCTCCATGTGGCCGGAGGCGGCAAGGCCTGCGACCGTATTCACCAGCATCGGGAAGAAGGTCATGATGATGACGACGGCGGCCTTCGACTGCCAGTCGAAGCCGAACCACATGACCATGATCGGCGCCACGCCGATGATCGGCAGCGCCGACACCATGTTGCCGATCGGCAAAAGCCCGCGCCGCAGGAACGGCACGCGGTCGGCCGCGACGGCGGCGAGGAAGCCGGCGCCGCTGCCAACCACATAGCCGAAGATCACCGCCTTGAAGATGGTCTGCCGCACGTCGGCGGCCAGCACCGGCAGCGAATTGGCGATGCGCACGCCGATGGCGCTTGGCGGCGGCAGCAGAATGAAGGGGATGCCCGCGCCGCGCGTCACCGCCTCCCAGATGATCAGGATCCAGGCGCCGAAGATAGCCGGAATGATCAGCCTCAAAGCGGTCGCCGCCCAGCGCGAGGTCGGGCGAAGCGCGGACAGGGCTGTCACGCAGCGCCAGGCCAGAAGCCATGCCGCGGCAAGCAGCAAATAGAAGGATGCGCGAGCGGTCCCCTCATTGCCGGTTATGCCGGCGAGAAGCATCCACGCCGCGCCGTGCACGCCAAGGAAGAGCAACACCACCCCAATCACAGGTGGGAAATTATCGGCCGCGATTGCCAGAAGCAGCAAAAGGAAAATCAAAGCCACGGTGGCGACACCATAGCCGGGCGTGGCATTGACAAGCGGCAAAAGAAGGAGCGCTCCGGCAAGAAGGACAAGCGCGGCATACCCCTGCCAGGAACGAGGCGTGATCGACGAAAGGCTGAGGAGATCGCTCATGCCGGCCTCCCGCCCATGGCGCGGTCGACGATGCGCCCGGCCATGCCGACCACCATAACCAGCAGGGCTGCCACGACCGAGCCGGCAACCAGCGCCGACCAGATGTCGATGGTCTGGCTGTAATAGGCGGCGGCAAGCAGCTTGGCGCCGATGCCGGCGACGGCGCCGGTCGGCAGTTCGCCGACGATGGCGCCGACCAGGCTGGCGGCGACCGCCACCTTCATCGAGGTGAACAGGAACGGCACCGACGCCGGCACGCGCAATTTCCAAAAGGTCTGCGAGGGGCTGGCATTGTAGGTATGCATCAGGTCGAGATGGGTGAGCTCGGGCGAACGCAAACCCTTGACCATGCCGACAGCCACCGGGAAGAACGACAGATAGGTCGAGATCAGCGCCTTCGGGATCAGCCCGGTGACGCCGATCGCCGCCAGCACGACGATGATCATCGGCGCCACCGCCAGGATCGGAATGGTCTGCGAGGCGATAATCCAAGGCATCAGGCTGCGGTCGAGCGTCGCCACATGCACGATACCGACGGCAATCACGATGCCGAGCGCCGTGCCGAAGGCAAAGCCGAGCAGCGTCGAGGACAACGTCACCCAGGCATTGTAGACAAGGCTGCGGTTGCTGGTGACGCTGCGCAGAAACGTGTTCTCGAAGAAATTCACAGCCACCTGATGCGGCGCCGGCAGCGTCGGCTTCGGCTGCGACATCGTCTTGCCGATGAATTCCACAACCCCCGGCGTCTCGCCGGCACGGCGGTCGAGATCGCGCTGGAACGGCGCGTTGAGGATGACGGCGAAAACATACCAGAAGACGACCACGCCCGCGAGGATCGAGGTCACCGGAACGATCTTGTCGCGGAAGGAGTCCATCTAGCGATCCTCGCGAGGTTGGCCCCCTCCTCTCCCCAACGGGGAGAGGGTGGCCGGAGCGAAGCGGAGGTCGGGTGACTTCGGCTGCAACGCCGCCAACCACCCTCTGCTGGCAGCGCTGCCGCGTATGTGGCCATGCCTGTTCTTCGTCGTCCTAGGGCGGAGCCGGAAAGCGGCGTGCGTAGAGGGAGCGGCCAACCACGCCTTCGTCATCCTAGGGCGAAGCAAGGAGCGAAGCGACGCGGCGCAGACCCTAGGATCCATGCCGTAACTTTCGCGCTCCGCAACGGTGCGGAACAATGCTCCCGACCTGAAGAAAACGTCAGCCGTCGTCGCCTGCGTGGCGGACATTCTGAACCGTTTGGGCCTTTCGGCCGAAGTCACGGAATGGATCCTAGGGTCTGCGCACGCCGCTTCGCGGCGGCTCCGCCCTAGGATGACGAAAGCACGGTTAGCGTCTGCCTCGCTAGGGCGATGCACCTCCTGCGTTGAAGGCGCAAGCCAGTGCCGCTTCACCTCAATCATCATAGCTGTGTCCTGCCCTGAGCCCGTCGCGCACGCGTGCCGCGATCGCCAGGAACTCCGGTGTCTCGCGGATGTCGAGCGGTCGCTGCTTGGGCAGCGTCGATTCGATGACGTCGCTGACGCGGCCCGGACGCGGCGACATGACGATGATCCGCGTCGAGAGGTAGACCGCCTCGGGAATGGAATGGGTGACGAAGCAGATGGTCTTGTTGGTCCGCTCCCAAAGCTCCAGAAGCTGTTGGTTGAGATGGTCGCGCACGATCTCGTCCAGCGCGCCGAACGGCTCGTCCATCAACAGGAGATCGGCGTCGAAGGCCAGCGCCCGCGCGATCGAGGCGCGCTGCTGCATGCCGCCGGAAAGCTGCCACGGGTATTTCTGCTCGAAGCCGCCCAGGTTGACGAGGTCGAGCGTGCGCTTGATCCGCGCCGCCTGCTCTGTCTTCGACAGGCCCATGATTTCCAGCGGCAGCGCCACGTTGCGCTCGATCGTACGCCACGGATAAAGCGCCGCCGCCTGGAAGACATAGCCATAGGCGCGGCTCTGGCGCGCCTGCTCCGGCGTCATGCCGTTGACGGAGATGCTTCCCGATGTTGGTTTTTCCAGATCGGCGATGACCCGCAGCAGGGTCGTCTTGCCGCAGCCGGACGGCCCGATGAAGGAGACGAATTCACCTTTGCCGATGGTCAGGTCGACATTCGACAGCGCCTGCACCGGGCCGTCATTGGTCTGGAAGGTCAGGCCGAGCTTGCTTGCCGAAACGACGGCTGGCGATGTTCCCGTCATAGGCCGCAGCCTGCCTTTTCGCGCCGCTGCTGCGCCGGGCGGAATCCGGTTGATTTTGCCGCAATATTGCTTTCCACTCGCCCCGTCCTATCCGACTGAGAGTTCCCACTCGATCGACGCCCAGAGCATCCCAGATGTCGTCCAAACCCACTTGTCATCTTATCCGCCCTGAAAGCTCTTATGAAGGCAAGCAGGGACTGAGTTATTTCACCGGTATCGCCGCCGAGACGGTCGGCTCGACCGGCATCTGCATGCACCTGCTGACCATGCCGCCCGGTGCCCGCGCCAAGGCGCATATGCACGAAAGCCATGAAACGGCGATCTATGTGCTCTCCGGCGAGGTTCATACCTGGTATGGCGACCGACTCGAACAGCAGATCGTGGTCAAGGCCGGCGACCTCTTCTACATTCCTGCCGGGGTGCCGCATCTGCCGGCCAATCTGAGCGACAGTTCGGCCTCGGCGGTCATCGCCCGCACCGATCCCAACGAACAGGAAAGTGTCATCCTGCTGCCGGAACTGGATGGGCTGGTCGCCTGAGGTCGGCATCGGCGGAGAGGCCATCATCGGCACCGTCACGAACATGATTTCAACGGCCCTATCTCTTCAAGGCCGGGAATGGTCACGAAGAAACCGTCAGCTCCCTTGTTGGTGACCTTGACGGTCTCAGTCGTCGTTCCCTCCTCGCCTTCAGCGAAACAGGTCGAGCTCAACGACTGCGTACCAGGCGCCGTCACCAGTTGCCGCGCGAACCGGCAGCCGCTGCCATAGGTTTCGACGCCGTCGGCGGTCAGCACGACATAGGCATCGCTGTCCTGATAGCCGAGCCATACACCGGCACAACCGACATCATTGCCATAGGAACCGGCAAGAACCTCAGCCGCTACCGGTACGCCGGTAATGCTCGCCACAACCAGTGAGGCGATCGCTGCCGAACGCGCCAAGCTCACACCCCGGTCGCCGGAATGCCGGTGCGTTCCACCTTGCGCGGTGCGGAAATTTCCTTCCAGGTCGACAGCGCCCGGTTGACCGCTGCATTCGGCTCGCGAGCGACGAACTCCCCATGGCCGGGCTTCGCCTTGACCTCAGCTTCCTGGATCGACAGTTCGCCGCGCGAGAAGACATAGCGCGGCAGGCCGGTCACCTCAAAACCTTCGAAGACGTTATAGTCGATCACCGACTGCTGCTTTTTGGCCGTGATCTTCTTCTTGCGCTTCGGGTCCCAGACGAGGATGTCGGCGTCCGCACCTTCAACGATGGCGCCCTTCTTCGGATACATGTTGAGGATCTTGGCGATGTTGGTCGAGGTCACCGCGACGAATTCGTTCATCGTCAGCCGGCCGGTGTTGACGCCCGTCGTCCACAGCACCGGCAAGCGGTCCTCGAGTCCGCCGGTGCCGTTCGGGATTTTGGTGAAATCGCCGACGCCGTTGCGCTTTTGGCTGGTGGTGAAGGCGCAATGGTCTGTCGCCACCACTTGCAGCGATCCGGCCTGCAGGCCGGCCCACAGCGAATCCTGATGCAATTTGTTGCGGAAGGGCGGGCTCATCACGCGGCGCGCCGCGTGATCCCAGTCCTTGTTGAAATATTCGCTCTCGTCGAGTGTCAAATGCTGGATCAGCGGCTCGCCGAAGACGCGCATGCCTTTCTGCCGCGCCCGACGAATGGCTTCGTGAGCCTGCTCGCAGGAGACATGCACGACATAGAGCGGCACGCCGGCCATGTCGGCGATCATGATGGCGCGGTTGGTCGCCTCGCCTTCGACCTCCGGCGGGCGCGAATAGGCATGCCCCTCCGGGCCGTTGTTGCCGGCAGCCAGAAGCTTCTGCGAAAGCGCGGCCACCACATCGCCATTCTCGGCATGAACCAACGGCAGCGCGCCAAGGTCGGCGCAGCGCTGGAACGACGAATACATCTCGTCGTCGTCGACCATCAGCGCGCCCTTGTAGGCCATGAAGTGCTTGAACGAGGTGATGCCCTTGTCGACGACGGTGGCCATCTCGTCGAACACCTGCTTGCCCCACCAGGTGATCGCCATATGGAAGGAATAGTCGCAGGAGGCCTTCGAGGTTTTATTGTCCCACATCTGCAAGGCCTCGAGCAGGGACTGCTGCGGCGACGGCAGACAAAAATCGACGACCATGGTGGTGCCGCCGGCAAGGGCGGCGCGCGTGCCGCTCTCGAAATCGTCGGCCGAATAGGTGCCCATGAACGGCATTTCGAGATGGGTGTGCGGATCGATGCCGCCTGGCATCACATAGCAGCCGGTGCCGTCGAACTCGTGGTCGCCATGCAGGTCCGGGCCGATGGCGATGATCTTGCCGTGCTTGAACAGTACGTCGGCCTTCCAGGTGCGGTCGGCGGTGACGATGGTGCCGTTCTTGATGACTTTGGTCATTTTTGTTCCCTTGTTTTTCTCGCGCTTCTTGGTGAGCGGCGTTCGGACTTTTGGTTTCTAGTTCACTCCACAATCACCGCTGTTTCCACCACCGCGTGGAACAGCACGTCGGCGCCGGCCGCCGCCCATTCCTTGGTGATTTCCTCGGCCTCATTATGCGACAGCCCGTCGACGCACGGGCACATCACCATTGCGGTGGGCGCGACGCGGTTGATCCAGCAGGCGTCGTGGCCGGCGCCGGAGACGATGTTGCGATGCGTATAACCCAAGCGCTCCGCAGCATCCCGCACAGCCTTGACGCAGCCCGCATCGAAAGCGACCGGATCGAAATGGCCGACCTGCTCGATTTGATATTTGATATCGAGCGCCTCGCAGATCGTGTCGATGCCTTCGCGGATGCGCGCGTCCATCGCGTCGAGCACCTCCTTTTCCGGCGAGCGGATGTCGATGGTGAAGACGGTGCGTCCGGCGATGATGTTGCGCGAGTTCGGATAGACTTCCATGTGGCCGACCGCGCCTACGGCATCGGGCTGGTAGTGCATGGCGATCTCGTGCACCAGCTCGATCACCCTCGCCATGCCGAGCCCGGCGTTGCGGCGCTTCGGCATCGGCGTCGAGCCGGTATGCGCCTCCCTGCCGGTCAACGTCACCTGCAGCCATTTCAGTCCCTGGCCATGGGTGACGACGCCGATGTCGATGCCTTCGTCCTCGAGGATCGGACCTTGCTCGATATGCAGCTCGAAGAAGGCGTGGATTTGGCGCGCGCCGACTTTCTCGGTGCCCTTCCAGCCGATGCGTTCGAGCTCCTCGCCAAATTTCTTGCCGTCCTTGTCGACATGCGAGTAGACGTCGGCCTGATCGAGCACGCCGGCGAAGACGCCGGACGCCATCATGGCTGGCGCAAAGCGCGCGCCTTCCTCGTTCGTCCAGTTGGTGACGACAATCGGATGTTTTGTCTTGATGCCGAGTTCGTTGAGCGAGCGCACGATCTCCAGCCCGCCGAGTACGCCGAGCACGCCGTCGTACTTGCCGCCGGTCGGCTGAGTATCGAGATGGCTGCCGACATAGACCGGCGGCAGATCAGGGTCAGTGCCTTCACGGCGGGCAAACATCGTGCCCATCTCGTCGAGGCCCATTTCGAGCCCCGCTGCCTCGCACCAGCGCTTGAACAGACGCCGCCCCTCGCCGTCCTCGTCGGTCAACGTCTGGCGATTGTTGCCGCCGGCAATGCCGGGGCCGATCTTCGCCATCTCCATTATCGAATCCCACAAACGGTCTGAATTGATTCGCAGATTCTCGCCCGGAGCGGCCATTTCCTAAAACCTCATCGATTGCGGCACGCCGGCGTCCCCCTCCCCCTCGAGGGGAGGGTGGCCGCGAAGCGGTCGGGTGGGGTCGCCGAACATGCGCACGACCTTCTCCTTCACCACCTGCGCGACATGCCATGCGCTGTTTATGACATCGGGCTCGTCAACGCGAAATATATCGAACCCGAGCGATCGCAGATAGGCGTCACGGACAGCATCGTGCCGTCTGCCCAGTTCCTGCTCGTGCAGATCGCCATCCACTTCCACGACCAGCTTTACCGCGAGGCAGGCAAAGTCAACGATATAAGGCCCAATCGGACACTGGCGGCGGAACTTGATGCCGGCTGATTTCAACTCGCGCAGTTCGTACCACAGCAGGGATTCGCCTTTGGTCGCATGAACTCGAAGCGCGCGCGCCTTTTGACGCATTTCGAAGCTCACGCGGGTACGGGGCATCAGAAACAACCTCGCGGCAAGAGATCAGGTCGGCGCGCTGCCGCACCGACCCCACCCGGCCGCTTCGCGGCCACCCTCCCCTCAAGGGGGAGGGAAAGCTGCGGCACGTCCCTCAATCCACCGCCCTCAGCACTTCACGCACATGGTCGATCAATTCGTTGATCTGGCCCTTGGTGATGATCAGCGGCGGCGACATCGCGATGATGTCGCCGGTGGTGCGGATCAGGGCGCCGCGCTCGAACGCCTTGACGAAGGCCGAGAAGGCACGCTTGGTCGGACTGCCGGGGATGGGCGCCAGCTCGATCGCGCCGATCAGGCCGATGTTTCTGATATCGATGACGTTCGGCTCGCCCTTCAGCGAATGCAGCGCGTCTTCCCAATACGGCGCCAGTTCCTCGCCGCGGGTCAGCAGGCCCTCTTCCTTGTAGGTGTCGAGCGTGCCGAGGGCTGCCGCGCAGGCGATCGGATTGCCCGAATAAGTGTAGCCGTGGAAGAACTCGATCATATGCTCGGGACCGATCATGAAAGCGTCGTGGATTTCCTTCTTGACGAACACCGCGCCCATCGGGATGACGCCATTGGAGACGCCCTTGGCGGTCGTCATAATATCGGGGGTGACGCCGAAATAGTCGGCGGCAAACGGCGTGCCGAGGCGGCCGAAGCCGGTGATGACCTCGTCGAAGATCAACAGGATGCCGTGCTTGGTGCAAATCTCGCGTAGCCTCTCGAGATAGCCCTTCGGCGGCAGGATGACGCCGGTGGAACCGGCCACCGGCTCGACGATGACGGCCGCGATGGTGGAGGCATCATGCAGCGCAACGATGCGCTCCAGCTCGTTGGCCAATTCCGCGCCATGCTCGGGCACGCCCTTGGTGAACGAATTCTTCTCGGGAAGATGCGTGTGCGGCATGTGGTCGACGCCACCGAGCAGCGTGCCAAACATCTTGCGATTGGTCACGATACCGCCGACCGAGATGCCGCCGAAATTGACCCCGTGATAGCCGCGCTCGCGGCCGATCAGGCGGGTGCGTGAGCCCTCACCTTTGGCGCGATGGTAGGCGATCGCCATCTTCAGCGCAGTCTCCACCGATTCCGATCCGGAATTGGTGAAGAACACGTGGTCCATGCCCTTCGGCGCGAGATCGACCAAACGGTTCGCCAGTTCGAAGACGATCGGGTGGCCCATCTGAAAGGCCGGCGCATAGTCGAGTTCGGCGGCCTGTTGCTGGATCGCCTCGGTGATCTTCGGCCGGCAGTGGCCGGCATTGACGCACCACAGGCCGGCGGTGCCGTCGAGAACCTTGCGCCCGTCGCTGGTCGTGTAATGCATGTCCTTGGCGGACACCATCATGCGGGGCGCCTGTTTGAATTGCCGGTTCGCCGTGAACGGCATCCAGAATGCGCTGAGATCGTTCGGCGTGACTTTCAGCCGGTTGGACATGACCAAGACTTCCCCTTGTAACCTGTTTCGGTGCGGCTAACGCTTGGTCTTCCCGACACTTGGTCTCTGCTGCGTTTTCGTGCTACGCAAATTTTTGACCGATCGGACAAACGTTAGCACCGCCCTGTCGGCGGTCAAGGATTACTAGCGGAAATGCGGCAGCTGAGGCGCGCTCCACAGGCCGGAGAAAAACTGGTCCAGAGAATTGGTCCAGATGACCCTCGCGGCAATGTCCTGCGGCGATGACGACAGGCATGGACATCCCTGCCCCTCGCCGCACCCGCATTCAGCAGGAAAAACGCGAGCTGATCCTGGAGGCGGCGCTCGAGGTGTTCTCAACCAACGGCTTTCGCGGCTCGACCATCGACCAGATCGCCGAAGCCGCCGGCATGTCGAAGCCGAACCTGCTCTACTATTTCCGCCGCAAAGAGGACATCCACGAGACGCTGATGCAGCGGCTTCTCGACACCTGGCTGGCGCCGCTGCGCGAGCTCGACGACATCGGTGATCCCCTGACCGAATTGCGCAGCTACATCAGGCGCAAGCTCGAAATGGCGCGCGATTTCCCTAGGGAAAGCCGGCTGTTCGCCAACGAGATCCTGCAAGGCGCGCCGCGCATCATGCCGATGCTGGAGGGCGAGTTGAAGACGCTGGTCGACGAGAAGGCCGCCGTCATCAAGGGCTGGATGCGCGCCGGCAAGATCGCCCGCACCGACCCCTGGCACCTGATCTTCTCGATCTGGGCGACGACGCAGCACTATGCCGATTTCGACGTTCAGGTCCGCGCCGTGCTCGGCCCCGACCGCGGCGGAGCCGGCCGCTTCGAGGACGCGGCAAGGTTTCTCGAGCAATTGTTCATCGACGGGCTGAAGCCCAAAAGCCAATCATAGCAATCAGGCGCTGCACCGCTCGGCCGGAAGCCGGTCGAGCAGTTCGAGCAGCTTTTGCAGCCTTGTGATCGAATTCTGCTCGGCGAGCGGCGTATAGACGATCAGCCTCACGACGACCTGCACTATGCCGCGTGAGCCGCACGGCGATGATACTTTCCTGAGAAGGGGCTCAGTTGGTCAGCCCTGGCAAGAAGGCCAGCGCCATCAGCAGGGCGACGATCGTATACCAGAGCGCCGTGTGCGTCGCCTTCATGACCGGCCGCCCCGCTTCGCGCGCCCTGTCTGGATGCAGGGGGTCATATATCACTTCGACTGTCGCTCCGACCGAACCGGTGGTGTCGTTGACCGGCAGGTTCGATTCAAAGCGACGGATCTTTCCGAAATGATCGGCGAACTCGATGGTCGGAGTGCTGGGTGACTCGTCCGACATGTCGATTTTCACCACCTTGCCCGTCGCATGGGCGCGGCGGCGGCGCAGCACGAGATCGCCATAGGTGTGGGGGGCGACCAGAACCAGCATAAAGACGCTGCACAGGAAGCACCAGATCTGTATGTCCGTGGGGAAATAGCCGAAGGCTTCGGCGATCGCCCGAAACGGCGACAGCGCGTGGTGGAAGGCCTGAAAAACGCTCCCCCAGAAGCTGTTCCAGCTTTGCTCCATAAATGCTCCGACAGGCGAAACTAAGCCAATCATAGAGGGGAATCGCGACAGAGCGATTAATGCGCCGCCGGCAATTCATCCGAAATCAGCTGAACCATCGCCTCAAACCGCCTGCGCCAGCGCCAGGAACCCGCCGGTCAGCGCGACATTGGCGACGAAGCCGTTGATGCGGACTGCGCGTTCCTGCCCTTGATGGTCCCAGAAATTGTGAAACATCGGCGTCGCGACAAGCAGGAACAGGATCAGGCATGCGGCCGCCAAGGCGGTCCAGATGCCTACGATCACCAGACCTCCGGAAACGATCTGCAGAACGATCCCCAGCCACAGCATCAGCCGCGCCTGCGGCACGCCGCGCGTCGTCATCAGCTGGGTCAGGAAGCCTGCATTCTGGATGTTGCGCAGGCCAGCAAAGACAAAGGCGCCGCCAAGCAGCAGGCGTGCGGCAACCAGAATCTCATTCTCAAAATTCGACAACATGGTCTGATCCCAAAGCAAAGAGACGCGCGGCGTAAAGGCCGCGCGTCAGGTCCGTCCGCTCAAGCGGCCTTGGCTGCCGCTACCGGATGAATGGCGTGAAAGGAGACGCAGAGTCGGTTCCAGATGTTGATCATGCCGATCGCCACCGTCAGCTTGGCCAGTTCCTCTTCCAAAAAGTGTTCAAGCGTTTTTGCGTAGAGATCGTCCGACACGCCGCTGTCGGCGATCTTCGTCACCGCGTCGGTCCAGGCGAAGGCAGCGCGTTCGCGCTCGGAAAACAGCGGCGATTCCTTCCAGGCGGAGACGAGATATAGCCGCTGTTCGGTCTCGCCGTCATGGCGTGCCTCGCGGCTGTGCATCTCGACGCAGTACGAACAGCCATTGATCTGCGACGCCCGCAGCTTGATCAGATGCAGCAGGCTTGCCTCCAGCCCGCATTCGTCGACTGCCTTGTTGAGCGCCGATACCGCTTTCATGATTTCCGGCGCCGCGCCGAAGAATTGCAGCCTCTGTTTCATCGTCTTTGCCTTTCATGCTTGCTTGGTTGAACTGGATTTCTGCGGTCGCTGATGGCGCTCGACGAAGGCGCAGTTCGCGGCGACTGAACGAGGATCGGCATCGCTCATGTATTCCGCCACGATGTCGGACAACCGGGCCTCGGCAAGAGCGGCGCGATAGGCGCGCTCGGCCTTCAGCATCGCGACGCTGATGCCGCAGGGTTTGACATAGGCCGAGGCATCGAGCCTGGCCGGCCCGCGCTGCCGGATTTCGCCGCAACGAAAGGCCGGTTCGCGTCCTTCCACGGCGAGCACGATGTCGAGCAGCGTTATGCGCTCGGCCGGCCGCGCCAGCCGGTAACCGCCCGATGGACCCGGCACCGATTCCAGGATGCCCGACGCCGTCAGCGCGTTGAGATGCTTGAGGAGATAGCTCGGCGACAGGCCGAACGCTTCCGCCATGGCAGCACCCGGCATCGTCGCTGCGCCTTCCATTCCGGCAAGCATCGCGGCGCAGTGGATGGCCGCTTCGACGCCCTCGCCCAGCTTCATCGTGCTGATCTCCAATTCATGGATATATCTTATCGTTGATAAATTTTATCCGCAATAGAAAAGTGAGAAATCGCCCATTTCAAAAATGAGATGTGCATGAGGTTTGCGGAAAGTCGGAGAGCTTTGGGCGCGCTCTTTTTTAAAGGTGGCACCGCTCATCCTGCGGACGCAAGTTTGCGGAACTTGGGTTCCTCGCCCCCGCGGAGCGGGGTGGCCCGGCGAAGCCGGGACGGAGAGGGGGGCGACAGTCGCGAAGCCAGAACCGGTGAAGGATGGGGCGCGAGCATATGGGGCAGGCCATCAGGAGCCTTGAACAGTTCCCGCCCGCCGCAAGACCCTCCCCGTCCCGGCTTCGCCGGGCCACCTCTCCCCACTTCGTGGGGCGAGGAACCCAAGTTCTGCGGAGGCAGCCGCACTTGGCGCTTAGCGTTTCCTCTGAGGGGCAGCGCCAACCTCAACGGTTGCACGCTCGCGCGCCGAACAAATCTCCTCTTGCCCCAGCGCGAGACAGACCGCTCACCCGTCCGCCCCTATTCCGCCGCCACCTTGGCCATCGGGTTGTTCGGGTGCGTCGTCCAGTTGGCATAGATCGGCGACACCGGTCTGCCGGTGCGCTGGTCGATCACGCCAGCCGCCAGCGGTTCCATGGTGATGCAGTTCTCGACCGGGCAGACATTGACGCAAAGATTGCAGCCGACGCATTCGGCCTCGATCACCTCGAAATGCCTGACGCCGTCGACGATTGCGGTGATTGCCTGGTGCGCAGTGTCCTCACAGGCGATGTGGCAGCGGCCGCATTTGATGCAGGCCTCCTGGTCGATATGTGCCTTGGCGATGTAGTTGAGGTTGAGATACTGCCAGTCGGTGACGTTGGGCGTGGCGCGGCCGACGATGTCGTCGAGCGAGGCATGGCCTTTCTCGTCCATCCAGTTTTCCAGGCCGGCGATCATCTCCTGGACGATCTTGAAGCCATAGGTCATCGCCGCCGTGCACACCTGAACATTGCCAGCGCCGAGCGCCATGAATTCGGCGGCGTCGCGCCACGTGGTGATGCCGCCGATGCCGGAGATCGGCAGCCCATGCGTTTCGGGATCGCGCGCGATTTCGGCCACCATGTTCATGGCGATCGGCTTCACCGCCGGGCCGCAATAGCCGCCATGCGAACCCTTGCCGTCGATCGTCGGCTCCGGTGCGAAACTATCGAGATTGACGCCGGTGATCGAATTGATGGTGTTGATCAGCGACACCGCGTCGGTGCCGCCGGCAAGGGCGGCCCGCGCCGGCTTGCGTATGTCGGTGATGTTGGGCGTCAGCTTGGTGATCACAGGCATGCGGGTGTTGGCCTTGCACCAGCGCACCACCATTTCGATGTATTCCGGCACTTGGCCGACCGCCGAGCCCATGCCGCGTTCCGACATGCCGTGCGGGCAGCCGAAATTGAGCTCGATGCCGTCGGCCCCGGTCTCCTCGACCACCGGCAGGATCGCCTTCCACGCGTGCTCCTCGCAAGGCACCATCAGCGAGACGACGATGGCGCGGTCGGGCCAGTCCATCTTGACCTGCTTGATCTCGCGCAGATTGACCTGCAGGTCGCGGTCGGTGATCAGCTCGATGTTGTTCAAGCCGAGCAGGCGGCGATCGGCGCCCCAGATCGCGCCGTAACGCGGACCGTTGACGTTGACCACCGGCGGGCCCTCTTCGCCGAGCGTCTTCCAGACAACGCCGCCCCAGCCCGCCTTGAAGGCGCGGATGACGTTGTAGGCCTTGTCGGTCGGCGGCGCCGAAGCCAGCCAGAACGGATTCGGCGATTTGATGCCGACGAAGTTGTTGCTTATGTCTGCCATGCTCATGCCCTCCCGTTCGAGGTCAGTGCCCGGTGAATCGATTCGGCCGCGTCGCGGCCTTGCGCCACGGCCGAGACGGTGAGGTCGTCGCCGCCAAAGATACAGTCGCCGCCGGCCCAGACGTTGGCCAGCGAGGTGCGGCCTTCGGCATCGACCTTGATGCGGCCGGCTTCCAAAGCAAGCAAGGCCCCGCTGCCGTTGAGCGCAGCCGGGACAAAACTCTGGCCGATCGCCTTGAACACCTGGTCGGCGGTGAGCGTCAGCCGCTCGCCGGTGCCGACGAGTTTGTCGCCATCCATCGCCGTATACTCAAGCTCGATGCCCGACACCTTGCCGCCTTCGGCAATGACCCGCTTCGGCTGCAGCCAGTGACGGATGATGACGCCGTTGGCGGCGGCCAGATCCTGCTCGAATTCGGAAGCGTTCATGTGCTCCTGCCCGCGCCGGTAGCAGATCGTCACCTCTTCGGCGCCGAGCAGCTTCGATTGCACCGCCGCGTCGATCGCCGTCATGCCGCCGCCGATGACGACGACCCGCCGGCCGACCGGCAGGCTGGCAAGATCGCTCGCCTGGCGAAGCTCCGCGATGAACTCCACCGCATTGGTGACGCCTTGCGCGTCCTCGCCGTCGGCGCGCAGCGCATTGACGCCGCCAAGCCCCATGCCGAGGAACACCGCGTCGTAGTTCCTGGTCAGGTCCGACAGCTGGTAGTCGCGGCCGAGCGCCTTGCCGTTCTGGATGTCGATGCCGCCGATCGACGTGACATAGTCGACCTCGGCCTGGGCGAAATTGTCGATGCTCTTGTAGGCGGCGATGCCGTATTCATTGAGGCCGCCGGCTTTCGGACGGGCTTCCAGGATGGTCACGTCGTGACCGTGGCGGGCGAGCCGATGAGCGGCGGCAAGCCCGGCCGGTCCGGCGCCGACGACGGCGACCGTCTTGCCGGTCGGGGCGGCGCGCGGGTAAAACTGCTTATTCTCAGCCATGGCGACATCGGTGGCGTAGCGCTGCAGGCGGCCGATCTGCACCGGCTTGCCTTCGGCCACTTCGCGCACGCAGACCTCTTCGCACAGCGTTTCGGTCGGGCAAACGCGGGCGCACATGCCGCCCAAAATATTCTGGTCGAAAATCGTCTTGGCCGAGCCGATCGGATTGCCTGTCGAGATCTGGCGGATGAACAGCGGGATGTCGATCGAGGTCGGGCATGCGTTCATGCAGGGTGCGTCGTAGCAAAAATAACACCGATCGGACTCGACCAGCGCCTCGTGATCATCGAGCGGCGGATGCAGGTCGGAAAAATTATCGGCATATTGCTCGGGCGAAAGCCGGCCGCCGGCAATGCCCTGCTTGAAATGACCAGTCGCCATTCCGCTTCCCCATTCTTGTGGTTTGGGAAGGCTAGCACGTTTTGTTTTTTTATCAATTGGTCAATTTTCGACGCAAGCCGCTGAAAGGGCTGAATAAAACATGATACAATCCCTCATGTTTGAGCGTTACTGTCGTGTCGTCGACCGCTTCGATGGAGGCGGCGCGCTGCATCGCCTCGTAGGTCGCAACAACCTGTTCGAACCGCTCGCGTGGTGATAGGCGTTGAGCATTTAGAACACACAAAGGTCGCGTTGAAGGGTGGCGAAATGGGGGAACCAATCTTAGAAACGGCAGTCAAATGGGCGCCCGTAGCCGAGCTTCCTCCGGTCGCCTGCCAAACATGGCGGCTGCGCACCGATGACGACTTTGAGCTCGAATTAGAGGGTGATTTTTTGGTGGGCACCGCGACGAGGACGCTGGCGCTAAAGTTCTGCGGAGTGTTTGCAGTGGCCGCTCACGAGGACATGGGCGGCAAGTCGATGACCTCGGCCACACATCTCCCGACAATCGGGACGGGCGCACAAGCTGAGTATATATACCCGCTGATGAAGGTCGAGAATTCCCGTTGGCTGGCCTCAATGCCGGTACCAATTAGAGACTTCTCGCACTACCTCGTCGTCAGCCTAACGTGCACGGTAGAGGTGATTGCAGAGTGTGCTGTCGCCTCCTGGCGGTAAGCTAAGCCGCGCACCAAGTCAGTTGCGTCCAGCTTCCATCGGGACCGGGATCGGCCTCCTCCCGATGGCATAGCGCGACAAGCTCTGAAGTGAGCGACATCCGGCGCATGGACCAACACCCCTCGTTGACCAAAGGAAAGGCGAAAACCGCGAAGTACGCAAGACTTGAACGGCGGTGCCTTGCCTCGGTCGATTCTTGACCCAGGTGTCGGATTCACGTCGCGAAGATCGTCCTAGGATGGATCGCACACGATCAACGACAGAAACGCAAGGAGCACGACGATGCCAGAAACCCCCATGCCCTTCTTCTGGTACGAGCTAATGACCACCGATCTCGACGCTGCCGAGGCCTTCTACACGAATGTGGTCGGCTGGAAAGCGCAGGTTTTCGACGGGGCGCCAGGCATGCCTCGTTACATGGTCATGAATGTCGGCGAGCGCGGCGTTGCCGGGCTGATGGCGCAGCCAGAAGAAGTGCGCAAGACGGGCATGCCGCCGGCCTGGGTCGGCTACATCCATACCAGGGATGTCGACGCTGCGACGAAGTCGTTGAAGGCGGCGGGCGGCACTGTTCACCGCGAACCCGACGACATCCCCGGTGTCGGTCGTTTTGCCGTCGTCGCCGATCCGCAAGGCGCGGTGTTCAATTTCCTGCAGCCCGACGGTCCGGACCTACCTGCCCTGCCGGCCACCACTCCTGGCAGTATCGGCTGGCATGAGCTCTATACATCAGACTGGAAGGCGGCCCTCGATTTCTACTCCGACCAGTTCGGCTGGGAAACGGGCGATGCCATGGATATGGGGCCGATGGGCATCTACCAGCTCTTTACCGCCGGCGGCGAACCTATTGGCGGCATGATGAACAAGCCCGAGCAGATCCCCGTGCCGGTCTGGCAGTTCTATTTCAATGTACCTAGCATCGACGCGGCGGCCAAGCGCGTGACCGACAATGGCGGTCAAATCCTGGTGGGCCCGATGGAGGTTCCGGGTGGAAGCTGGATCGTAATGTGCACGGACCCGCAAGGCGCCCATTTCGCGCTAACGGCGCCGGTGCGGTAACAACGTCGGCAGCAGTGGCCGATCTCCCCCAATTGGGGGAGATGTCCGGCAGGACAAGGAGGAGCCCTGTCCTTCCGGCCCCTTCGAGAATTACTCCGGCGTCAGCACTGCGACCTTGAGGGTTTCTTTTTTCGCGCCGCTGAACTGCACGGTGGCCGGACCGGCGGCCAGCTTGAAGCGCACGCTCTTGCGAATCCCCGGACAGGTCTTCATACGACTGAAAGCCGCCGACTTCACGGCTCTGCCGTCCTGAACGACATCGACCCAGGCCTCATCAGACAGGCTGATCTGGAGCTCTCCCTCAGGGGGCACGGCCACGCTTGCCGTCGCGCCGAATGTACCGGCTGCCGGCGCGCGTTCCGGCGGAACTGTGAAGCTGATCGTGTCGACCGGCGCCAACGCCACATCTGCAGCCTCGCCGACCGAAAGGTCAGCCCCGGACTGCGCGGCGGGCGCTGCCGCAAACAGGGCCTGCTCGCGCGTCACCGGCCATTTGAAAGCAGCACAGCTGGCGTCGTCGGCTATGGCGACGCTCGTGCCTGCAAGGATTGCGAATAGGCTGACGACGACTTTTTTCATGGCAAAGGTAACCCGCATGGTTTCGAGCTACACATCAATACAACCGCAGAGATATAAACGCAACCATAGAGAGAAAAAATATATGAGGTAAACCGTTTCCAATCACCGATTGTTGATGGCAGGCCATGGCAAGTGAGTGGTCCATTGCCCTGGCCATAATTTATGGCCGATCCCGAGGGGTGAATGGAGCTTTTGATGAAGGTTTTTGACGGTCTCGCCAGATACCAGCCGCAGGCTCTGGCGGCATTGCGCATCATGACGGCGCTGCAGTTTATGGAGCACGGCACCCAGAAACTGTTCAATTTCCCGGTCAGCGATCATGCCGGCACCCTGAGCGGCCTATCGCTCACCGCGGGCGTCCTCGAATTCGTCGGCGGCATCCTGCTGGTTTGGGGCTGTTCACCAAGCCGGTCGCGTTCCTTCTCAGCGGCCAGATGGCGATCGCCTATTTCATGGCCCATATGCCGCGTGACTTCTTCCCGGTCAACAATGGCGGCGATGCGGCGATCTCCTTCTGCTTCATCTTCCTCTATCTTGTGTTCGCCGGTCCCGGCGCCTTGGCGCTGGACAACCGCCGCAGCGCTTGAGCCGCCACCAGCGGCGCCTTTACCCCCGCATCCGCTCGAGATTGGCGTCGAACAGCGGTGTCGGCTGCACGCGCGCGGGAAAGCGCTTGCCCAACAGCTCGATCTGGAAACCGTCGGCCTCGTCGGCGATTTCCTTCGGGACATAGCCCATGGCCACAGACGTCTCCGAATGGTGCGCGTAGCCGCCTGACGTGACCCAGCCGCGCACGGCGCCGTCGAACCAGATCGGCTCGTCACCGATGACGTCGGCGTCTGCCGCATCGACGACAAAGGCACGCAGCCGCAGCTTGCCGCCTTGCTGGCGCTCGGCCACTGCAGCCTCCTTGCCGATGAAATCGGCCTCCTTGCCATAGGCGACGAAACGGTCGAGGCCGGCTTCGAGCGGCCCGTAGATCGGCCGGTATTCGCGCGCCCACGAGCCGTAGTTCTTCTCAAGCCGCAGCGCGTTGAGCGCGCGTGAGCCGAACAGGCCGATGCCGAATTCTTCGCCCGCCGCCATCAAGGTCTGGTACGCGGCACGCTGATACTCCGGTGCCACCCAGATCTCGTAGCCGAGATCGCCGGTGTAGCTGACGCGGCCGACCAGGCACGGCGCCATGCCGACATCCATCTTGGCCGTAGCCATGAACGGAAACGCCGCATTCGACACATCCGCCCGCGTAACTCTGGCCAACACGTCCCGCGCCTTGGGTCCTGCGATCGACAGGCCCGTCAGCTTCGCCCCCAGCGCCTCGATACGGACCGAGCCATCTTGCGGCAGATGCGCCTCGAACCAGCGCATGTGATACTCCTCGGCAATGCCGGAGCCGGCGAGGAACCAGTCCTCCCCGTTGGAATTGGGACTGCCGAGATTGGCCAGCGAAAAGTCGCCGATCAGCCTGCCGTCTTCCTTCAGCATCGGCGCCAGCGTCATGCGGCCGGGTTTTGGCAGCTTGCAGGCAAGCAGGCGGTCGAGCCAGCCCGCCGCGCCCTCGCCCGTCACCCTGTATTTGGCGAATGACGAGATTTCCGACAAGCCGACACGTGTCCGCACCGTCTTCACCTCTTTTGCGACATGCTGGAAATCGCTCGAGCGCCGCCACGAGAACTCGTCCTTGACGCCCTCGGGCGCATACCACAGCGGCACTTCCAGCCCATAGGCAACGCCCCATTGCGCGCCCTTGGCCGACAAAAGGTCATAGACCGGCGTGGTCTTGAGCGGCCGCCCGGCAGGCAGCTCCTCATTGGGGAAGCGGATGGAAAAACGCCGCGAATAATTCTCACGCACCTTGGCGTTGGTGTAGGCCATCGTCGCCCAGTCGCCATAGCGCGAGACATCCATCGCCCAGATGTCGGCGCCGGGATCGCCCTCGATCATCCAGTTCGCCAGCGCCAGGCCGACGCCGCCGCCCTGTGAGAACCCCGCCATGACGCCGCAGGCGACCCAGAAACCCGGCAGGCCGCGCACCGGTCCGACCAGCGGGTTGCCGTCCGGCGCGAAGGTGAAGGGACCGTTGATGATCTGTTTGATGCCGGTGTTCTGGAAGGCCGGGAAATGCCTGAAGCCGACTTCCAGCGACGGCGCGATGCGGTCGATGTCGGGCTCCAGCAGTTCGTGGCCGAAATTCCACGGCGTGGAAAATTCGGACCATGGCTTATTGGCCTTCTCATAGGTACCCATCAGCATGCCGCCGCGCTCCTGGCGCAGATAGAGCTCGCCGTCGAAATCGACCGCGTGGATGATCTCCGTGCCGGTCTTCTGGTTCCAGGCGGCGACTTCCGGCATGTCCTCGGTGATCAGGTACATGTGCTCCATGGCCAGCACCGGCAG
This sequence comes from Mesorhizobium wenxiniae, assembly GCF_002284535.1. Classification (GTDB taxonomy): domain Bacteria; phylum Pseudomonadota; class Alphaproteobacteria; order Rhizobiales; family Rhizobiaceae; genus Mesorhizobium; species Mesorhizobium wenxiniae. The sequence goes on from NZ_NPKH01000020.1 coordinate 265,767, forward strand.
TTCCAGCCCGATCATGCGGCCGACCTCGCGCGCCCATAGACCGCCGGCGTTGACGACATGCTCGGCCACCACCTCGCCCTTGTTGGTGATGACGCGCCACAGCCCGTCGGGGCGGCGCACGATGCTCTCGACCTTGGTGAAGCGCTCAACCTCGGCGCCAAGTTTTCTCGCGGCCTTGGCATAGGCATGGGTGACGCCCGATGGATCGAGATGACCGTCCTCCTTGTTGCGGACGGCGCCGACGAACTGCTTCGGATCGAGCAGCGGCATCAGTTCGGCCGCCTCATCAGGCGAAATCTCCTCGAGGTCGATGCCGAGATAGCGTCCCTTGGCGACGACGCCGCGCAGCCAGTCGAGCCGCGCCTCGGTCGCCGCCAAAAGCACGCCGCCGGTCAGATGCACGCCGGTCGCCTGGCCGGACAGCTCCTCGATCTCCTTATAGAGCGAGATCGTGTATTTCTGCAGCTTGGCGACGTTGGGATCGCCATTGATCGTATGCATGCCGCCGGCCGCATGCCAGGTCGAGCCGGAGGTCAGCTCGTCACGCTCCAGAAGCAAAATGTCGGTCCAGCCGTGACGGGCGAGATGGAACAGCACGGAACAGCCGACGACGCCTCCGCCAATGACCACGACCTTTGCATGCGATTTCATGGATTTTCTCTTTTATTTCAGTGGGTTGGACGGGTGACGTGAATCGGGACGGAAGGAGCTAAATCACCCCCTCTGGCCGGCAGGCCAGAGGGGGTTCTCGAGGACGCAGGACACAACATCACGGCTCGCCCTGCCCGATCGCTTCCTTGCGCTTTGCCACATACGCCTCCAGCGCCTCGCGCACGGAAATATCCATCGCCGGCTCGACATGATCTTGCAGCGCTTTCTTCCACAGCCGCGTCGCCCGCGCGGTGGCGTCGAGCCCGCCGGCCTCCTGCCAGGCCTCGTAATTCTGCCAATTGGAGAGTATCGGCTGATAGAAGGCGGTGGCGTAGCGCTCCAGCGTGTGCGGCTCGCCGAAGAAATGGCCGCCGGTCGGCACCGCCCCCAATGCCTCGACGGCGAGTTCGGCCTCGTTGACTTCGATCGGGCGCAAAAACTCCATCATGTGCTGGATCATCTCGACGTCGATGATGAACTTTTCGAACGACGCGGTCAGCCCGCCCTCCTGCCAGCCGGCGGCGTGGTAGACGAGATTGCCGTGGCCGAGCACCGCGCCCCACAGCGCCATCAGCGTCTCATAGGCGCCTTGCGCGTCGGCGGCGTTGGAGGCCGAGCCCGGCGTCGTCCGGTAGGGCAGTCCATAGCGCCGCGCCAGCTGCCCGGAGGCGATGTTGGCCTTGGTGTTCTCCGGCGTGCCGAACGCCGGTGCACCGGACTTCATGTCGACATTGGAGGTGAAGGCGCCATACATGACCGGGGCGCCAGGGCGGACAAGCTGCGTCAAGAGCACGCCGAACAGCGCCTCGGCGTTCTGTTGGGCGAGCGCGCCGGCAAGCGTCACCGGGCTCATCGCCCCCATCAGCGTGAACGGCGTCACCGCGACCGATTGGCCGAACTCGGCCATGGTCATCAGCCCTTCGGCCATCATCTCGTCGAAGCGGCGCGGCGAGTTGACCGAAATGATGGTGGTGATGCCGGGATCGTCGCACATCTCATCAAGCGTCAATCCGCGCGCGATTGCCATCATTTCGACGCCGTCCAGCGCCCTGCCGCGGCCGATCGCCGAGACGTGAAAACTTTTGTCGGTCAGCGTCAGATTGGCAAAATAGGTGTCGAGGTGGCGGGAATTGGCCGGCAGTTCCACCGGGGCGCAGACCTGGTTGCCGAGCATGTGGATGCAGTTGAAATGCTGCGCCAGCCGGGTGAGATCGCAATAGTCGCGCAGGTTTCCGGCGCGGCGGCCGCGTTCCATGTCATGCACATTGGGCGGCCCGGCGACCAGTGTGAAATTGATGGTGTTGCCGCCGAGATGAACGGTACGGCCGGGGTTGCGCGGCGTCAGCGTATAGCTCGACCGCGTCGTCCGCAGTGCCTCATCGACCATACCGCGGTCGATGCGGACGGTCATCGACGCTTGATCGACCTTGGCCCCGGCATTCTCGAACAGCGAAAGCGCCCGCCGGCTCATCACCTCGATGCCGAAATTCTCTAGTATGTGCATCGAGGCCTGGTGGATAGCCTCGATCTGGTCGGCCGAGAGCATCGCCATTGGCGGATAGGGATTTGTCACGCGGCGCAACGGCAGTTGCGGAATGGCCGCGAGTCCCCGGTTGCTGGTTCGCTCGGCGCCGCGCTTGCGTCTCGGTTCGTTCATGCGGGGCATCAAAGCGCCGGCACGAGGATCGGGCTGTCAGAAATCCGCCACCCGCGGGCGTGATTTTAGCCAAGGCGGCATATCGGGAATTTCACGCCGACAAAAGCGACATAAAACGTCGGAATATCTATCCTCGCTCTGCCGCGACCAAAGCGGCCGATGGGCCGTTAAGGAACGCAGCAAGATTCCTTTTATGTTTTCGGCCTAATCCTCTTCCAATGGGCAAGTCGAGTTTTAGTAAAATTATAGCTGCTACCGTGTTGCTGGCGCTGTCGGCCTGCGCGACGCCGCCACGCCATATCAACGATGTCTGCGCCGTGTTCGACCAGAATGACGGTTGGTTCGACAACTGGCAGGCGGCGGCCGAACGCGCCGAACAGAAGCACGGCGTGCCAGTTCCCGTGCTGATGGCGACGGTGCGGAAGGAATCTGGTTTCAAGAGCAACGCCAGGCCGCCGCGCACCAAGCTTCTCGGCTTCATTCCCTGGAAACGTCTCTCCAGCGCCACCGGCTTCTCGCAGGCGCTCGACGGCACCTGGGCGCAGTATCAAAGCGAGACCGGCAGCTGGGCGGCGCGCCGCACCAGCTTTGCCGATGCCGTCGATTTCGTCGGCTGGTATCATTCCAAGACATCAGACACGCTCGGCGTCGCCCGCAACGACACCTACAACCTCTATCTGGCCTATTATCTCGGCTGGACGGCCTATGGCCGCGGGAATCGCGGCGATGCCGGCGTGCAGCGCTATGCGCGAGCCACCGAGAAGATGGCTCGGGATTATGCCGCGCAGCTACGCCAATGCGCGCGTTGATGAAGCGAAGGATCTAGCCATCCGTCAGCTTCGGCCTTTTGCCGCGCGGACGTTTGGGCGGAGCGCCGGCAAAGCCAGGACCGATGCCTTGCGGCGCGTCGTCCGGCAACCCCTCATGGGCGGCATGCTCCTTGTCGAATTTGATCACCGGCTCCATTTTCGCCAGCACGTCGTCGGCAAGCCAGCACAGGCTCATATGACCGTCGCCGAGATTCTTCACCGGCGGCACCTGCGTCTCGCAAAGATTGTCCGGCACCAGCTTCTTGTAGCCGCAGCGCGTCTGGAACGGACAGCCGGTTGGCGGGTTCATCGCCGATGGGATGTCGCCCTCCAGCACGATGTGCTTCTTGATCACGCTGGTATCGGCGATCGGGATCGCCGAGAGCAGCGCCTCGGTATAGGGGTGATAGGGCGGCGAAAAGATCTGGTCGGTCGTGCCCTGCTCGACGATATAGCCGAGATACATGACGACTACACGATCGGCGATGTAGCGCACCACCGACAGGTCGTGGCTGATGAACAGCATCGTCGTCTTGTTCTTGCGCTGGATGTCCATCAGGAGCTCAGTCACCGCCGCCTGCACCGACACGTCGAGCGCCGAGACCGGCTCGTCGGCCACCACCACCTTGGCGTCGCCGGCAAAGGCCCGCGCCACGCCAATGCGCTGTTTCTGGCCGCCGGAAAGCTGGCGCGGCTTGCGGGTCTCGAATGCTCGCGGCAGCTTCACCAGGTCGAGAAGCTCCAGCATGCGCTGACGGCGATCGGCGACCGTGTTGCCGACATTGAACTTTTCCAGCGTGCGGATGATCTGCGAACCGACCGTATGGCTGGGATTGAGCGTGTCGAACGGATTCTGGAACACCATCTGGATCGACGACACCGTCTCGACACTGCGCTTCTCGACGCCGGTCGACTGGATCTGTTGGTTGCCGAGCGTCACGCTGCCCGAGCTTGCCGTCTCCAGCCCGAGCAGCACCTTGGCCAGCGTCGACTTCCCACAACCGGACTCGCCGACAATGGCGACGGTCTCGGATTCGCGCGCCATGAAGGAGATCGTCTCGTTGGCCTTGACGACGCGGCCTTCGCTTGAGCCGAACACTTCGCTGCCGCCGACCTTGTAGTACTTTTTGAGGTCCTCGATCTTGAGCACCGGCGCGCCGGGCTCGACGCGCTCGTTGACCTTCTTGGCGCCGGGCGGCAGCGCCTCCCAGTCGATCTCGTTGAAGCGCACGCAGCGCGAAAAATGGCCTTCATGGCCGTCGACCGCGATCATCGGGATTTCGGCGGCGTTGCAGACGCCCTCGACGAAATGGTGGCAGCGGGGGCCGAAATTGCAGCCCTTCGGCCGCTCGTGCGGCAGCGGCAATTGCCCCGGGATGGAGATCAGAGGCCGCGAATTCTTGTCGGCGCCGGGCAGCGGGATCGAGCGGAACAGGCCTTGGGTGTAGGGATGGCGCATCCGGTCGAAGACGTCCTTGATCTTGCCGGTCTCCACCGCTTCGCCCGAATACATCACTGTGATGCGGTCGCAGGTTTCCAGGATCAGGCCGAGATTATGCGACACGAAGATCATCGAGGTGCCGAACTTCTCGCCAAGCCCCTTGACCAGGTCGACGATGCCGGCTTCCACCGTCACGTCGAGCGCCGTCGTCGGCTCGTCGAGCAGGAGCAGCGCCGGCTTCGACAGCAGCGCCATGGCGATGACGATACGCTGTTGCTGGCCGCCGGAAAGCTGGTGCGGAAAGGAGCGCATCATGCGCTCTGGATCGGGCAGCCTGACCGCGCGCACCATTTCCAGCGCGCGTCTATAAGCCTCTTCCTTCGACACCCTGTCGTGGATCAGCGGCACTTCCATCAGTTGCTGGCCGACCTTCATCGCCGGGTTCAAGCTGGCCATCGGCTCCTGGTAGATCATCGCGATCTTGTTGCCGCGGATGGCGCGCAGTTCCTCGTCGGACAGCTCGCCCATGTCCTTGCCCTGGAACTTTATCCGGCCGCCGACAATCTTTCCGATGTTGGAGAGGTCGCGCATGATGCCGAGCGACACGGTCGACTTGCCGCAGCCGGATTCGCCGACGATGCCCATCGCTTCGCCAGGCATGACCGTGCAGGAGAAGTCCATAACGGCCGGTATTTCACCCTTGCGGGTGAAGAAGGAGATCGACAGGTTCTCGATCTCGATGATCGGCTCGGCGGGATTTCGAACTGCCTCATTCATGGGTCGCTCCAATCCTTGTTCTTTCAAGCATATCGGGTCGAGAACCCGTCCATCAATCTTTCATCGATTGTTCACGCAGCGAGTCGGCCAAGAGATTAAGGCCCAGCACGAACGACATCAGCGCGATCGTCGGCGGCAGCGCCGGATGGATGAAGGAGCGCAGCAGCCGGCTGGCGTCCTTGATCGCGGTGCCCCAGTCCGGGCTCTCAGGCGCCAGCCCCAGGCCGAAATAGCCGAGCGTGCCGAGCAGGATCGTGGTGTAGCCGATACGCAGGCAGGCATCGACGATCAGCGGCCCGCGTGCATTGGGAAGGATCTCCCACAGCATGATGTACCAGGGCGATTCACCGCGCGTCTGCGCCGCCGCCACATAGTCGCGCGTCTTGATGTCCATGACAAGGCCGCGCACGATGCGGAACACGCCAGGGCTGGAGGCGAACACCACCGCCACGAAGATGTTGAGCTGGTTGGGATCGATATGGATGATCCTGAACGGGTCGGCATCGAAGACCAAGCCGGAATAGACCCAGCCGCCAATGATCAGCGTCAGCCCCAGGAGGATGTAAAGGCGGTCGGGCCGCTTCTTGTAGCGCGTCCAGAACAGCACGCTGAAGAAGATGATCGGGAACAGAAAGAACAGCCCGGCCATCGCATAGGGAATCGGTGTCTCCATGATGCCCGGTGTCACCAAGAGGTAGAACAGAAGGATCACCGGGAAGGCCAGCACGAGATTGGCGAGGAAGGACAGCACCGTATCGATCCTGCCGCCATAATAGCCGGCCGGCAGGCCAAGCGTGATACCGACCATCAGCGCGAAACCGGTCGCCGCCGGCGCGATGATCAGCACGATCTGACTGCCATAGACCATGCGGCTGAATACGTCGCGGGCAAGCTTGTCGCCGCCGAACAGATAGACAAGTCCCGATTGCGGCTCGACCGCGCCCGGCAGCGCATCCTTCATGATCGGGATCTGGACAAGCGGATTGAAGGGCGAGATGGTCGACGCGAAGATCGCCGTGAACAGCCAGAACAGGCAGATGCCGACGCCGACGATGCCGACGCTGCTGTCGAACAGCTGACCGTAGAGGCCAAGCCTCTTCTTGTAGACGAAGCTCGCCCCCATCACCAGGACGAGAGCGATCCAGACCGGCCAGAAACGCGCAAGCACGCCAAGCACCACATCGAAGGCGCCGATATATTCAAGCTGCATCCGCCCGATCCCCTATTGAACTCTGATACGCGGATTGAGAAACGCGTAACCGACGTCGGAAATGAGCTGCGTGATCAGGACGATGAACACCGAGACCAGGGAGCAGCCAAGCAAAAGATCGATGTCGTTGTTGCCGGCCGCCTCGACCAGCGTGTAGCCAAACCCCTGGTAGCGGAACATCACCTCGACGATGACGACGCCGGTGAGCAGCCAGGGAAATTGCAGCATGATGACTGTGAACGGCGCGATTAGCGCGTTGCGCAGCGCATGCTTGACCACGACGCTGCCGAAGGAGAGGCCCTTCAACCGCGCGGTGCGGATATATTGCTGCGTCATCACCTCGACCATCGAGGCGCGGGTCATGCGGGCGATGTAGCCGATGCCGTAGATCGCCAGCGTCATCACAGGCAAAGTGAAATTGTAGAAGGTGATGCCCCGGCTGGCCGAAGCCGCCGAACCGTTCAGCAGGCCGAGCCATGAGGCGAAAATGACGGTGAAAATGACGCCCGAGACATATTCGGGCGTCGCCGTCGAGGCGATCGAGGCGACGGACAACGTTCGATCGGTTCGCGAGCCTTCCCGCATGCCGGCGAGGATGCCGATCAGAAGCGAGATCGGCACCATCACCACAAGCACCCAGAACATCAGGATACCGGTGGCGCCGAGCGCCGGGAAAAGCTTCGACGCGACCGTCGTTTTGAACTTGGTCGAGCAGCCGAAATCACCCTGCAACACGCCGGAGAACGTCGGCTCGACAGGATCGTTGCAGAAGGAAAAACGTCGCGCGGGTTTGCCCGTTGCCGGGTCTGTGACCGGCTGTTTGGGCACGATACCCAGCCATTGGCCATAGCGGGAGAAGAAATTCTGGCGATAGCCATGGTTGACCAGCCAGCTTTCGAGCTGCTCGGCCGAGGTGTGCATTTCGGTCTGGCTGATCGCCAGTTTTTTCAGATTGGGGTCGAGATTGATCAGGAAGAAGACGACCAACGTCAGGCACAACATCGTCAATGCCATGGTGCCGAGGCGTCGAAGGATGAAAGAAAGCATGGCGGTCCCCCTGCCGGTCTGGTTGGGGTTGAGGCCGGCTTGGCGCCACTTCAGCCGCTATCGGCAGAGTTGGCTGTCAAACGGACCCTCAGAATGCGATCAACCCTGTCTTATTGCACGCCCCTATCCGAAGAGTCCGCGCCTTTCTTGCTGCGCCTACTTCGGTTCTGGAATCATGCATGGCGTGGGTGGAAGGGGCGAACCGCCCCTTCCACGATCGACCCGATCAGGCCTCGTCGAGCCAGACCTTGCCATAGTCGCGCTCGAAGGTCGGGTGCATGGCGTAGTTCTTAACGGCAGCCACCGAGTGACTGTAGAGCTTGCGCCAGTAGGGCTGGATGATGATGCCGGAATCCTGCAGGATCTGCTCGATGTCCTTCATCATCTCCTTGCGCTTGGCGGCGTCGGCGACCGAAAGCGCGGCGTTGAGCTTGGCATCCCATTCGGGATTCGACCAGGCGGTTTCGTTCCAGGCTTCTCCGGTGCGGTAGCCGATCGCCAGAACCTGGACGCCGAGCGGCCGCATGTTCCAGTTGGTCATCGACAGCGGATACTTCGTCCAGTCGTTCCAGAACGTCGAACCCGGCAGCACCGTGCGCTTCACCTTGATGCCGGCGTCGCGCATCTGCGCGGCGATCGCATCGCCGGTATTCTTGTGCCAGTCTTCGTCGACCGTGATCAGCTCGTGCTCGAAATCGGCCTGACCGGCTTCCTCCATCAGCGCCTTCGCCTTGGCCGGATCGCGGGCAATCTTCGGCAGCTCGTAATATTCCGGATGGATCGGGCTGACATGGTGGTTTTCGGCGACAGTACCGGCATTGGCCATGCCAAGCTGCAGCACGACGGCGTTGTCGACTGCGAGCTGCAGCGCGTTGCGGACCTTCTGATCGTCATAAGGCTTGTTGGCCACATTGGTGCGGCAGACGATGGTCGCTGCGGTGACCACCTCGTACTTGACCAGGTCGACACCGTCGAGGATCGACACATAGTCGGCCGACGTCTCGAAATTGGTATGGACCTCTCCCGATTCGAAGGCGCTGACCGTAGCCGCGGGATCGGTGCCGTAGTCGATGAACTCGATGCCGTCGAGAAAGACCTCGCCGTCCCACCACTTGTTGTCTTCGCGGCGCTTGTAGACGACTTTCTGGCCGACATCGTAGGAGACGAGCTCGAACGGGCCGGTGCCGATCGGGCAGGCTTTGAAATCGCCGCCCTTTTCGTCGAAGGTCTTGTGGACGATGAGGCCGGGATAGTCGCACACGTTGGGAATGAGCGCGATATCAGGCGTGCTGAGCTTTAGCTTGACCGTGTGTTCGTCGACCTTGGTGACTGCGCTCTCATCCAGCTTGTCGTCCTTGACCAGCGAGCCGAGACGACCGGGCATGGAATTGCCTTCGGCTTTCTTGTCGGCCCAACGCTTGAAGTTGAAGATGACGTCATCCGCGGTGAACGGATCGCCGTTGTTCCAGGTGACGCCCTTGCGCACATGCAGCGTGTATTCGGTGGCGTCGTCGTTGACGTCCCAACTCTCGAGCAGGTAGGGGCGGAACGTGAATTCGTTTGTGTACTTGACCAACGGCTCGAGTGCCTGGCGCTCGGCATTGGCGATTTCCGACCAGTCGGCCTTGCGCGGATCCTTCGGATCCTTGATCCACATGGCGACCTTCAATATGCCGCCCTTCTTGCCCTGTACGTCCTGCGCTCTTGCCGGCGTCGGGTCGGCGAGGCCGAGCATTCCATAGGCCATCGCCGTGGACGCGCCGAAGACGCTGGCCAGAGCCAGAAACTCGCGGCGATCGACACGCCCGGCCCTGGCTTCTTCGGCCATTGCATGGATGTGATCCGGAACGCGATCGCCATTACTCTTGTAGATTGTCATCACGAAACTCCCATTGTTGGCTTTCTGCCTTTTACCATTCCGCATCCGGGCCATGATGTCAAAAACGGCACGGGTTGGGAACATGTCAAGGAATGTGCAACTTTGGAAGGGAAGCAGTTCGCGTGATAACGACAGTCTTGGCGCAAAATTGCTATTGCCCGGCAGATTTCGTTCGAATCTCCGGGATCGATCAAACTGAGACATTCACGACAGCGCCGCGCGTCCTCTGGGCGCGCAAAGGACGCTGTAGCACTTTGATTTTGCGCATAATCCCTAACCGAAAGTCGGTTCCGATTTCCGGCGTCATGCGAAGCCTGCACCGCGCCAGCCGATCCCGGACAGGGTCCCAAAACGGCGACAATTGTGGGATTGCCAGACCCTCTCGCGTCGGCCGGCTTCAGTACTCGCGCTCGTAGAAAACGCCGCCCTTGGCTTCGCCGGCGTCTGTGGCCTCGCCGCGCAATTTGACGCCGCGCCCGACGTCGAGATCGATCGCCGCCTTGCCCGAACCCGGCTTGTCGCCCTTCTGGATGGTCACATAGGTGCGGTCGTTGAGATATTTGCCCGCCGACACCGCGGTGCCGCCTTCCTCGTCGGTGATGACGTCGAGATCGTCGACGCCGATCGCGCTGCGCAGGTTCTGGAGCAGCGAGGTCGAGCCACCGACACCGGCCAGCTGCGCGGCGGCTTCGGCAAGCTGGGCGATCTGCAGCGGCGACAGGTTAGACATCGAGCGGCCGAAAATCAGTTGCGCCAGGACCTCGTCTTCCGGCAGCGCCGGCACCGACGAGAAGTTGAATTTCGGATTGGTCGCCTCGCCCGATACCACGATGGTGACGGTGGCGCTGCTCGTCGTCGACGTCGCCGTGAGGTTGAGATAAGGCACCAGCGAGCCGGAAAAGCCGACCGTGCCTTCGGTGAAGGTCAGCCGCTTGGCGAGGATCGTCAGCCGCCCGCGCTGCAAGGTGAAGGTGCCAACGGCCTGCGGCGACGATGCCGGGCCGGTCAGCCGCAGCGAACCGCCAAGCTCGGCATCGACACCCCTGCCCTGGATGAAGATCTGGCTCGGCGCGTTGACCGTGACATCGAGGTTGAGGCCGCCGCCACCGCTGCTGCCGCTCGCCGTCGCCGGGCGCAACGCCTTGTCCTGCGCGCGCACGGCTGCCGGTGCGTTCTTGTGCTTGACGTCGAGCGCCGCCAGCGAGCCCGGCAGCTTTTCGGGAACGGTGATGACGGTCTTGGCCAGGTTGATCGTACCCGAGATCACCGGCGCCGACGCGAGCGGCCCCTTGATGGTCAGGTCGCCACTGAGGTTGGCGGTGACCACCCTGCCGTCGGTGTAGCGGCCGTCGACGAGCTTGACCGACAGATCGGCTGGAAAACCTTGCGCCGGATTGATGCCGACCGTGCCGCTGGCCGACAGGCTGCCGCGCGTCGACAAATTGCCGGTCAGGCGGTTGATCCTGGCGACGCCACCGCCGATCACCACATCGGCGGTGATATCGTTGATCGCAAGTCCCGAGCGTGCATCGATCAGGCGGGCACCTGACGTGCGGACCGTGCCTGTGATCACCGGCGACGTCGCCGGGCCGCGCACCTTCAAATTGACGTCGGCCGTGCCGCTCAAAGACAGGCCTTGAGCGGCAAGTGTCCGGGTGAGGAAAGCGAACGGCACCTTGCCGGCAAAGTCGAGATCAAGGGTGGGCGTGCCTGATGTCGTCATCGTGCCGCCGCCCTTGAGACCGAGACCGGCGGCATCGCTCATGCTGGCGTCGAAGGTCAGCCTGTTGCCAGAATATGTTCCGGAGGACGAAACGCCCATGCCGCCGAAACCGGCACCGCGGGTCTGCGACGTCTGGACGCCTGCGGCGTCGATCTTGAAGGCGACGGCCGGATTGGCCGGCGCGCCCGTCACCTTCACCGTGCCCGATATCGAGCCGGCGGCATCGAGGCCCGGCGAGAAACTGTTGGCCAGCGACATCGGCACCCGCGCCAGCGTCGCGTTGAGATTGAGCGCCTCCCCGACCTTGCCCGAAACCGTCGCCGTGCCGCCGCCGAGGTTGAGTGCGAGCTTGTCCAGGCTGGTCGTGCCGTTGGCGATGGTGATGGTCGAGGCCTGAGCGATCGCCGCTTTGATGCCGCGCATGGTCGCCTGGCCGGAGGTGAGCTCGACGGTCGTCGTGCCGTTGGCGACCCTGACGCGGCCGGCGGCCCTGGCCGGAATGTCCTTGATGTCGGCGCCGCCGGAAAAGCCTGTCCAGTCGCCGTCACGCTTGAGATCGACATCGATGCCGCGAATGACGGTGCCGCCGGAGGTGACGCTGTCGGCGCGGATCTTTCCGGAGATCACCGGTGCGGCGAGATAGTTGGCGATCGATGCATCGATAGTGACCGTCCTTGCCGAAACATCGCCGCGTGAAATCGAAGCCGTCGAAGCCTTGATCGTGACCTCAGGCGCATTGCCGGTCTTCGAGAAGGCGATCGTGCCACGCACGTCGCCTTCCGCCTTTTCCAGCGCAAGGGCTGCGAGCGGTCCGATATCAGGCAGGTCGAGCGCCACGGTGCCATCAGGCACGAACGCCTCGTCAAGTGCCAGGTCGCCTGATACCCGGTTCTTGCCGAGTGACAGCAAAAGCCCGTTGATAGCGCGCTTGCCGTCGGACGTCGCCAGCACGGCACGGCCTTGCAGGGGCTGGCCCGCAACATTTCCGGTCAGTTGGACATTGGCCGCCGGGTTGGCGGCATCGGCCTTGCCGGTAGCGGTGAGTCTCAACCCAGTGATCTCGCGTTCGGCCACCGAGAGCCGGTCGCTGTTGACGGTCAGCGACAGGTCAGGCGCGGTGCCGGCGCCTTGCGCGTTCAGCGCGAAAGCGATGGCGCCCTTGGCATCCCCGGACAGAAGCGAGATGTCGGTCAGCGCGCCCTTGATGTCGACGGCGAGTTGGTTGTCGGCAAGGCTGGCCTGCCCGTCGGCGGTCAGCGCGCCGGACACCAGTCTGATCGCGTTCGCGGTGACATTGCCATTGGCGTCACGCTTCAACGCGGCACTGAGTTCTGTCCGCTCCGCGAGCACACCGCGCGCTGCCGCCGGCAGCGCCGCGGAAGCCGCATCCGCCCTGAGGTTGAGATCGATGGCGCCGTCGGTCAGCGAGACCCTTCCGTCGAAGCCGGTGTTCAGCGCGTCGCCCGTCACCGACCCGCTGTCGATCACGATGGTGTCAGTCGCGAGGCTGCCGGCGACCTTGGCGGTGATCCTGCCGGCGATCAGCGGCGCGATGGTTGGATTGTCCAGGCCGATCTTGTCCGCCGTCACCGTGCCGGAAATCGGCCCTGTCCGGCTTTTCACGTCGAAGGCGTCCGAGTGCAATGCCAGGGTGAGCCCCTCGACCTTAGCTAGACTGGTGGCGGCCGAAGGCAGAACAGCGGAGATATCGAGCTTCGGCTGCGTGCCCTGCCCTGCAGCCATTACCGAAAGCGCCTGCAGCTCGAGCTTGATCGGGCTCTCGGTGCTGCCAAGCGCCAGCGGCAGGCTCGGGCCGGTCGAGGCCAGGTCGAGCGCAAAATCGCTGGCGCCGTTCGGGTTGATGGTGCCGGCGGCCTTGCCGGAAATTTTGTCACCGGCAAGCGTCGCATGGTCGAGGGCAATGCCACCGGCAGAGGAGTAGCTGCCTGCCGCATCGAAGGTGAGCGGCCCGAGCCCCGCTTGGCGGGTCTGGCTGGTCTCGGCGCCGCTGAGCTGCGCACTGAAACGAATGTCGGGGGCCGCCGACGGTCCCGTCACTTGCGCCGTTCCGCCGAGCGTGCCCGCGGCGTCGAGGCCGGGTGAAAAATCATTGGCAAGGGCGGCCGGCAGTGCGGAAAACTCCGCCGCGAGGTCGAGCGTCGGGCCGGCGGTGCCGGACACGGTCACCGATCCGCCGCCGACATCGAGCATCAGCTTCTCGATGCTGGCCGTGCCATTGGCGATGCTCAGGGTCGATGGCTGCGCGACCGCCGCCCTGATGCCGCGAATGGTCGCTTCGCCCGAAGCGATCTCGACACTTGTCGTGCCGTCGGCGATCTTCACCCTGCCTTCGGCCCTGGCCGGAATGTCCTTGACGGTGGCGCCGCCGGAAAAGCCTGTCCAGTCGCCGTCACGCTTGAGATCGACATCGATGCCGCGAATGACGGTGCCGCCGGAGGTGACGCTGTCGGCACGGATTTTTCCGGAGATCACCGGTGCGGCGAGATAGTTGGCGATCAGCGCATCGATGGTGACCGTCTTTGCCGAAAGATCGCCGCGCGAAATTGAATCTGTGGTCGCCTTGATGGCGACATCAGGCGCATTGCCGGTCTTCGAGAAGGCGATCGTGCCACGCACGTCGCCGTTAGCTTTTTCCAGCGCCAGGGCTGCGAGCGGACTGATATCGGGTAGATCCAGCGCCACCGTGCCGAGCGGCAGGAAGCTATCGTCGAGAGCAAGGTCGCCCGAAACTTTGTTGTCGCCCAGCGACAGGCTTAGTCCGTCTATGGACCGCTTTCCCTGCCGCGTTACCAGCGACGCCTTGAAATCGAGTGGCTCGTCATTGACGGATCCGGTTAGCGAGATATCGGCCGCCGGGCTGGCGATGTCGCCCTTCCCCGTCGCGGTGAGCTTTAGCCCGGTGACTTCTCGCGCCGCCATCGAAAGCCGGTCGCTGTAGACCGTCAGCGACAGGTCCGGCGCTGTACCGGCGCCCTGCGCTTTCAGCGCGAACGTTATGGCGCCCTTGGCATCCCCGGACAGAAGCGAGATGTCGGCCAGCGCGCCCTTGACGTCGGCGCTGACCTTGTTGTCGGCGAGGCTGGCCTGCCCGTCGGCGCTGAATGCACCTGATACCAGCCTGAGGGCGTTGGCGGTGACATTGCCGTTGGCGTCGCGCTTCAGTGCCGCGCTGAGCTGCGTCCGCTCGGCGAGCACGCCGCGCACTGCCGCCGGCAGTGCCGCGGAAGCCGCAACCGCCCTGAGGTTGAGATCGATGGCGCCATCGGCCAGGGAGACCCTTCCATTAAAGCCGCTGTCCAGTACCTCGCTCGTCACCGAGCCGCTGTCGATGACGATGGTATCGGTAGCGAGATCGCCGGCGACCTTGGCAGTGATCTTTCCGGCGAGCAGCGGCGCGATGGTCGGATTGTCCAGGCCGATCTTGTCCGCCGTCACCGTGCCGGAGATCGGCCCTGTCCGGCCCTTCAGATCGAAGGCGTCGGAATGGAGCGCAAGCGCGATGCCTTCGGCCTTGGCGAGGTTGGTGGCGACCGACGGCAGTGTCGCCGAGATATTCAGCGTCGATTGCATGCCCTGCCCCGCGACCTCCACCGACAGCGCCTGCAACTCGAGATTGATCGGGCTCTCGGTGCTGCCAAGCGCCAGCGGCAGGCTCGGGCCGGTCGAGGCGAGGTCGAGCGCAAAATCGCTGGCGCCGTTCGGATTGATGGTGCCGGCGGCCTTGCCGGAAATTTTGTCACCGGCAAGCATCGCGTGGTCGATGGCGACGCCGCCGGCGGAGGACAAGCTGCCTGCCGCATCGAGGTTGAGCGGCCCGAGCCCCGCCTGGCGGGTCTGGCTGGTCTCGGCGCCGCTGAGCTGCGCACTGAAACGAATGTCGGGGGCTGCCGACGGTCCCGTCACTTGCGCTGTTCCGCCGAGCGTGCCCGCGGCGTCGAGGCCGGGTGAAAAATCATTGGCAAGGCCGGCCGGCAGTGCGGAAAACTCCGCCGCGAGGTCGAGCGTCGGGCCGGCGGTGCCGGACACGGTCACCGATCCGCCGCCGACATCGAGCATCAGCTTCTCAATACTGGCCATGCCATTGGCGATGCTTAAGCTCGATGGCTGCGCGACCGCCGCCTTGATGCCGCGAATTGTCGCTTCGCCCGAGGCGATCTCGACGCTTGTCGTGCCGTCGGCGATTTTCACCCTACCTTCGGCTGTGGCCGGAATGCCGGCGACGGTGGCGCCGCCGGAAAAGCCTGTCCAGTCGCCGTCACGCTTCAAATCGACACCGATGCCGCTGATCACGGTGGTTCCCGACGTGACCGTATCGGCCTTGATCGTGCCGGAGATCGCCGGTGCCTTGAGATAGTTGGCGACCAGCGTGTTGACGGCGATGGTCTTCGCCGCCAGATCGCCGCGCGAAATAGACCCGCTCGTGGCATCGATCGCAACTGCCGGCACGCCACCATCATTCGAGAGGCGGATGCTGCCCTGCACGTCGCCGGCCGCCGTCTGCCCGGCAAGTGCGGCCAGCGGGCCGATATCGGGCGCTTCGAGTGTCAGTGTGCCGAGCGGCAGCAAGCTGTCGTCGAGCACGAGATCGCCCGAGACCTTGTTGTCGGCCAGCGACAGGCTAAGCCCGTTGAGGGAACGCGTTCCGTCACGCGTCACCAAAGATGCCCTGAGATCGAGCGGCTGGTCGTCGACGGACCCTGTCAGTGCGACATCGGCAGCGGGATTGACGATGTCGGCCTTGCCCGTCGCTGTCAGCTTGATCGTCTTGACCGTCCGGCCCGACGCGGTCAGGCTGTCGCTGTCGGCCGAGACCGAGAAATCCGGCGCCGTGCGCGCGCCGCTCGCCGTCAGCGCGAAATCGACGGCCCCGCCGACCGGTACGCCGACCATCGGCGACAGCACCGAAACATCGCCGAGCGTGCCCCTGATGTCGGCCTGGATGTCGGTGCCCGTCGCGCTGGCGGTGCCGCTGGCGCTGAGCGAGCCCGAAGTGAGTTGCAGCGCGTTGGCGGCAAACAAGCCTTGCGGGTCGCGGGTCGCGGTCGCCGAGAATGTCACACGCTCACCGAGAACCGGGCGAATCTGCGGCGGCAGCGCTGTCGAGACGGCATCGGCATTCATCTTGAGCGTCATCGCCAGATCGGCCAGGGTCACCCTGGACGTCACCGAAGCATTGAGCGCATCGCTGCGCAGCGTGCCTTGATCGACGACGATCTCGTCCTCGCTGACCGACCCGGCGAGATCAGCGGTGACCCTGCCGGTCACCAGCGGCGCCAGCGTCGCCACGTCGGTGTTCAGGCCGCCGGCGACAAGCTTGATAGTGACCGGTCCGCTGCGGTCCTGGATGTCGAAGCCGTCGGAATGGATTTCAGCCACCAGATCGTCCACCCGCGTGCCGCCCGCCACCACCGAGACCAGAGACGCGCCGATGTCGACTATCGGCGCCTTGCCGCCGCCGAACGCGCGGGCCGTAGCGCCGGTGATCGCAACGGTCACGGGCTGCGCCGCAGTGCCGAGGCTGAGTACGATCGGTGGGCCTTTGGCGGCGAGCTCCACCGAAAGGTCGCTGGCGCCATTGGGGTCGATGATGCCCGCGGCCGTGCCATGCACGGCATCGCTGTCGATGCTGGCGCGCTCGACTTCGACGCCGCCCGTCACGATCGCGGTTCCGGCAAGGTCGAAACTGGTCTTGCCGGCAAACAAGGATTTCAGATTGTCCGGCAAGAAGCGCTGGAAATCGCCGTCGCCCTTTGCCTCGACATAGTTGCCCTTGTCGGTGAGTTGGTGGCGACCGGTGAGCTGGGTGACGATCTGGCCGTCGACGACGAAGGTACCGATGCCGCTCCAGTTGGCGACCGGCCCCGTGCCGGTGACGACGACGTTGATCGGCGGCGCATCCGGCAATTTGAGCAGATTGGCGATGATGCCGCCGGCCGGCTCGGATGCCTTCAGATCGAGATCGAGCTTGTTGTCGGCGGGCGCAAAATGGATGTTGGCGTCGACCTTGCCTTGCTTGCCGTCGTGGCGGGTGATGTTGAGGCTGGTTTCTAGCGCCAATGGCGCCGCGTCGGCCTTGAACGAACCCTTGGCCGCGAGCTCTGCAATACCGCTGCCGGCCAGGGCCTGCCCGAGCGCGATTTCTGGCAGGTCGATCTGCTTGATGTCGAGCGACACCGGCAGCGTGGGGGCGCCACCCTGGCTCGGCTGCGTGCCGGCCACCGGCAGCCGCGCCAGCTCGATGCGATCGGCGGCGATGCGGCCGGCGCTGAAGTTTTTCGACAGAAGCGCCAGCGGCGACCAGTCGACGGCCACCTTGCGCGCCACCAGCCAGGCGCCCTGGCGATCCGCCAGCACGACATGATCGACAGTCAGCGCGCCGGACCAGATGCCGTCGATGCCGCTGACCGTGACCTTGCGGTCATCGGTTGACGCCACGGTCGAGATGATGCCGGCGAGATTGTCGCGGCCGCGCTCGGTCTTGGTCAGCACGACGAGCGCACTGACCACCGCCGCCACTAGGATGAGCAGCGTGTAAAGAACAATGCGGAGGATGCGTTTGAACATTGTCATCAGAACGCCTGGCCGATGCCGGCATAGATGCCGAAATGCGGGTCATCGGGACCCCGGTTGAGCGGCACCGCCGCATCGATGCGCAGCGGTCCGAACGGCGTAATATAGCGCAGGCCGACGCCGGTGCCGACCTTCATGCCAGAAAAATCCGGGAATTGATTGGTCGAGACGGTGCCGACATCGACGAACGGCACGACGCCGATCGTGTCGGTGATGGCGATGCGCATCTCGACCGAGGTCTCGAAGAAGGATAACCCGCCGATCGGCTCTCCGTCGATGTCCTTGGGACCGATGCCTTGATAGGCATAACCGCGCACCGAGCCGCCGCCGCCGGAATAGAAGCGTCGGTCGGCCGGAACATCCTGAAGGCCGGCACCGATGATCGAGCCGATGGCGACACGTTCGGCCAAGACGAACTTCGAGGCCGCGTCGAGCGACTGATAGGCCGATCCTTCGCCCCTCAACTTGACGAAGGCCGCACCGTTCAAAATGTCGTAGCTCGGCTCGGCATAGGCCAGCGCCCTGAATCCCGTCGTCGGATTGAGCCGGCTGTCCCGGTTGTCGAAGACATATCGCAGCGGAATGCTGGCTATCAGATAGGTGTGCTTGCCGAAGGAATCGGTGATCTTCGAATAGTCGAGCGCGACTTCCGCGGAAACCGTCTGCTGCCTGTCGAGTTCATAAGACAGGCCGGTGTTGCCCTTGACCGAGAAATGGTCGTAGGCGTCGGGATGCTCTAACACGGTGTTGGCGCCGGCGAAGAATTTCGACGCCGGCCCGACCACGCCCGGTTTTTCGAACATGATGCCGGCATTGTAGTTGAGCTCGGTCAGCTCATTGCTGCCGATACCGCTGATTGCGCCCTCGATGCGCAGCTTTTCGGCACGGCCGAACAGGTTGCGGTGGCCCCAATAGCCTTCAAGGCCGAGCCCCTCGGTGTTGGAGAAGGTGCCGCCAAGGCCGAAATAGCGCGGCTTGCGCTCGCTCACTTCGACGCCGATCGGGATGTTGCCGTCGGCGTCGAGACTGTCGGCCTCCTTCAGCGTCACGCTGTTGAAGACTTCCAGCCCGAGCAGGCGGTCGCGCGCCTCGTCGATCTCTTCCGGCGAATATTGGCGGCCGCGCTTCAGGCCTGTCATATATTCGGTGAAATCGCGGTCGACCTTTTCGGTGCCCTCGACCGTGGTATCGCCGTAGCTGGCTACCGGCCCGGCCGCCACAGTCAGCGTCACGTCGAGCGTCGAGGTGGCGTGGTCGGCAATGATCTCGCGCTCCGTCACCTTGGCCAGCGGCCTGCCTTCCTCTTTGAGCGCCCGCACGATCGACGCCTCGGCCTTGAGCACGGCACCGGAACCGGCATCGCCGCCGGCGATCAGGCCGAAATCGGCCCCCGCCAGCCCCGCCGCATCGCCCGCCAGCCTGATGTCGCCAAGCGTGAATTTCGGCCCGGTCGCAATGTTGATCACCACCGGAATCGGCTGCGGACCCGAAAATTCGGCGTCGGGCAGCAAATCGTCGAGCGGCTTGCCTTCGATGGTGATGGTGACGACGCCCTCGTAACGGGCGTCCGCATAAAGTGCGGCGACAAGCTGATCGCGGTCGCCACGCGCCTTGGCCAGCAGGCCGAGCGAACCAGAGACTGGACGTTCTTCGTCGTCCTTCAGCGCCGAGGCGTTTTCGAGCTTCTCGGCGAGATCCTCGTCGGCGTCGGGCGCCTCGATGGTCACCGCATAGCGCAACGGATCGACGATGTCGGCATCTTCATCCTCCGACGATCCCCACAGCTTGATGCCGAAGATCTCAAAAGCGGCCGCATTTCCGCTCGCCGCAACCAGTGCAGTCGAACATAGCAAGGAGAAAAGCAAGGCGAGCGAAAACACGCGCCGTGGCGCGGTTCCTCGCGACATCTGCTTTTCATACGCCGACATTACAACTCTACCCTAGCGTCCAAAGCTAAAATTGGAATGAAGTTCTGAATTGCTCGTAAAGGGGCCACAATCCAATTGTCTGAAATGGACAGGGCTTGGAATTCACACCTTCTGCGTCGCCGCAAGAATGCGTGATCCCTGTCCTATGGAGGTACTACCGGTCATCGGCCGGAAAGGAAACCGTTGGCAGGCGGAACCTGCCGCGTCCTCGTGTTGACAAGGCTGACTGAAGCTTGAACATGTCCGGACGTAACGTAAAGCAGTGTCTGGAGGGGTTTATGGCAATGCGCGCGGCTCGTGGTCTGTCGATTCTTTTCCTTCTCTTTTTCACCTGGAGCGGTGTCGCGCAAGCGGCCGAAGCGCGCCGGGTGGTGACGTCAGACAATTCCGATTATTTCGGCTTCGATCTCAGATCCGACCAGAATGTCAGCCTCGACCAGTGCAAGACGACATGCCTCGGCGATCCGGCCTGCCGCGCCTTCACCTACAACCCCAAAGCCAAATGGTGTTTTCTCAAATCCGACTACAACACGCTGAAACCCTTCAAGGGCGCCGTCGCCGGCAAGGTCGTTAACATCGATGGCGACCTCGATATCGGCGCGCCGCCGGATCTCGCCTTCTTCCCCACCTGGATGGCCGACCAGGCCCAGCAATACCGCAACAGGCTCACAGGCCCGGCCTACACCAAGCCCACCGAAGGGCTGACGGCACTGAGGGAGGCGGCCGAACAGGCGTCGCTGACCGGCGACCACCGCTCGGCCATGCAGAAATACGAGGCTTTGGTTTCCGTATTGCCCGATGATGGCCAGCTCTGGTTCGAACTGGCGCAGGAAACGCTCGCCGTGCAGCCGACCGCCAACAGCGCGGAGGCGTCTACCCTGCCTGCGAACACCACCTCCGCCGGCTTCAACGCCTACAAATTGCTGCGCACCACCAAGACGCGCGCCGACGTGCTGGCGCTGCTCGGCGGCGCGCTCGATCGCCGCGACCTCGCCCGGCCCGCCCTGCAGGCTTACGAAGCGAGCCTCGCACTGGTCAATTCTCCGGCGGTCAAGGCCGATTATGAAGACTTGAAAGCGCGCAAGGGCTTTCGCGTCATCGATCACACGGTCGAAGCCGACACCAGTGCGCCGCGCATCTGCGCGCAGTTTTCCGAGGATCTGGTCAAGACCGGCGTCGACTATTCGCAATTCGTCACCGTCGACAACGCCGCTCCCAAGGGCGTCGAGGCCAAGGACAAGCAGATCTGCGTCGAAGGGCTCGAGCACGGCCAGCACTACGATGTGACCTTCCGCCCCGGCCTGCCGGCCGCCATCGGCGAGGTGATCACCGCACCGGTGGTGCTGTCCATCTATGTGCAGGACCGCGCGCCGTCCGCCCGTTTCACCGGCGACAGCTTCGTGCTGCCTGCCGGCGCGCGCCGCGGTATTCCGGTCGTCACCGTCAACATGAACGCCGCCGAAATGAAGCTCTATCGCATCGGCGACCGCTCGCTGACCCAGCTTCTGTCCGGCTACCAGTTCCTGCGCCAGCTTGACGGCTATGACATCTCCAACATTTCCGATCAGATGGGCGAGCCGGTCTGGCAAGGCCAGCTCGACATCGCCAACGACCTGAACAAGGAAGTCACCACCTCCTTCCCGGTCGACGAAGCACTGCCGCAGCGCAAGCCCGGCGTCTATGTGCTGACCGCGCAACCGGTGGACGAGAATGACAACGACTATGATTCGCGCGCTACGCAATGGTTCGTCGTCTCCGATATCGGCCTGTCGACCTATACCGGACAGGATGGGCTGAACGTCTTTGCCCGTTCGCTCGGAACCGCCAAGCCGATATCAGGTGCTGAACTGACGCTGCTCGCCAGGAACAACGAAATCCTCGGCACCGCGACCACGGACGCGGAAGGCCGCGCCGTCTTCAACCCCGGACTGACGCGCGGCGACGGCGGCATGGTCCCGGCCGTGCTGACAGCCAAGCAAGGTGACGGCGACTTCGTGTTCCTCGACATGGGCCGCGCCGGCTTCGATCTTTCCGATCGTGGCGTCACCGGGCGTCCAGCGCCGGGCGCACTCGACGTCTATGCCTGGACCGAACGCGGCATCTACCGCGCCGGCGAGGACGTCCACGTCGCGGCGCTTGCCCGCGACGGCGCCGCCAAGGCCGTCGAGAACCTGCCGCTGACCTTCATCTTCACCCGTCCCGACGGCGTCGAGAACCGCCGCATCGTCAGCGACGGCGCATCGGCCGGCGGCCATGCCGTCGACCTGCCGCTCGAACCCAATGCCATGCGCGGCACCTGGACGGTGGCGATCCACACCGATCCCAAGCAGGCGGCGATCGCCAGCCAGATGTTCCTGGTCGAGGATTTCGTGCCGGATCGCATCGAGTTTGATCTGTCCTCCGACAAGCGGGAGATCGCGCAGGGCGAAACTGCCAACGTCACCGTCGACGGCCGCTTCCTTTATGGCGCGCCGGCCGCCGGGCTGGCGCTCGAAGGCGAACTGACGCTGTCGACCACCCGTGACTGGGACCGCTTCAAGGGCTATTCCTTCGGCCTCGCCGACGAGCAGTCGGCGGAACCGTCAGTCACGCCGTTCACCAATCTGCCGGTGGTCGGTGAGGACGGCAAGGCGAACTTCCCGGTTTCCGTCGACCAGTTGCCCTCGACCACCAAGCTCGTCGATGCCAAGGTTACGGTCAGGATGCGCGAGACCGGCGGCCGCGCCGTCGAGCGCTCGCTCAGCATCGGCATCCGGCCGCAGGGCCACATGATCGGCATCCGCCCGGATTTCGACGGTGACGAGGTGCCGCAAGGCGGCACGGCGAAGTTCAGCCTGATTGCGGTCGACCCCGACGGCAGGCGCGAGGCGCTGCAGGGCGCGCAATGGTCGCTGGTCAAGGTCGAACGCAATTACCAATGGTACCGCTCAAGCAATTCCTGGAACTATGAGCCGGTCACCTTCACCAAGTCGGTGGCCAACGGCCAGGTCGACCTAACCGCCGACGGCGAGGCCACTGTCTCGCTGCCGGTCGACTGGGGCCGCTATCGGCTCGAGATCGAGACATCGGACCCGGAAGGCCCGGCGACCAGCTACGAATTCGACGCCGGCTGGTATGTCAGCTCCACCACCACCGAAACGCCTGACGGCCTCGAAATCGCCCTCGACAAGGACAACTACGCGGCGGGCGAAGTGGCCAAACTCAAAGTGACACCGCATTTTGCCGGCGAGCTGCTCGTCACCATCGGCGCCGACAAACTCTTGAAAACCGTCACCGCCAGCGTGCCGGCAGATGGCAGCACCATCGACATCGCGGTCGGCGACGACTGGGGCGCCGGCGCCTATGTCACGGCAACGCTGTTCAGGCCGGGCGATGCGCAGGAAACGCGCATGCCGGCGCGCGCCATCGGCGTCAAATGGCTGAAGGTCGATCCGGGCTCCAAGAAGCTCGCCGTCACCCTGACGCCGCCGGACAAGACAATGCCGCGCCAGCAGCTGTCGATCCCGGTCTCCGTGGCCGGTGTGCAGCCGGGTGCCAACGCCTATGTCATGGTCGCGGCCGTCGATGTCGGCATCCTCAACCTGACCAATTACAAGGTGCCGGATCCTGAGACCTGGTTCTTCGGCCAGCGCATGCTCGGCCTTGAGGTACGCGACCTCTACGGCCGTCTGATCGACGGCTCGCTGGGCACATCAGGCAAGCTTCGCACCGGCGGCGACGGCGCCAACATACAATCGCAAGGCAGCCCGCCGACCGAAAAGCTGGTCGCCTTCTTCTCCGGTCCGGTCCCGCTCGACGCCGACGGCAAGGCGCGGATCGACTTCGACATCCCGCAATTCAACGGCACCGTGCGCGTCATGGCCGTCGCCTGGACTAAGGACGGGGTCGGCCATGCCCAGTCCGACGTGATCGTGCGCGATCCGGTGGTGATCACCGCCGGCCTGCCGCGCTTCCTGGCGCCTGAAGATTCGGCCGTCATGCGGCTCGACGTCACCGACGCCGACGGCCCGGAGGGCGACTATGCACTGTCGATAAACACCACCGCCAATCTTTCGACCGGCAGTGCCGCCCTGCCCGAAAAGCTGACGCTCGCCAAGGGTAAGCGGCAGACGCTAACCGTGCCGCTGATCGCTGAAACGCCGGGCAACGCCTCGATCACCATCAAGCTCGCCCATGCCGACGGCACCGCTGTCGAGCAGACGCTGTATGTTCCGGTGCGCCCGGCGCAATTGCCGGTGACCACCCGCATGGTGGTCGACCTCAAGGGCAATGGCGGGTCGCTGCGCGTCGACAAGGAGCTCCTGGCGGCAAGCGTGCTCGACGGCGCTTCGGTTAGCGTCGGCGTTTCGCAGGCGGCGGCCTTCGACGTGCCGTCGCTCCTGATGACGCTCGACCGCTACCCCTATGGCTGCGCCGAGCAGACCACCAGCCGCGCCATGCCGCTTCTCTATGTCAACGAAATGGCCTCGGGCGTCGGCATGGCCAGCGACGCCGACCTGCACGGCCGCATCCAGGACGCCATCTACAAGGTGCTGAGCTACCAAGCCTCGGCCGGCAGCTTCGGCCTGTGGGGCCCGGCCTCCGGCGACCTGTGGCTCGACGCCTATGTCACCGACTTCCTGACCCGGGCGCGCGAGCAGAAATACGACGTGCCGACCCAGGCGATGAACCAGGCGCTGAGCAATCTGCAAAACGCGATCGGCTACGACCAGGACGTCAAGGATCGCGGCAGCCAGATCGCTTATGCGCTCTATGTACTGGCCCGCAACAAGAAGGCCTCGATCGGCGATCTGCGCTACTATGCCGACACCCAGATCGAAGCTTTTACCAGCCCGATGGCCGTTGCCCAATTGGCGGCGGGCTTGGCGCTCTATGGCGACACGCAGCGCTCGGAAGCCACCTTCCAGGCCGCCCTGCAACTGGCCAGTTCAAGCTCAGCATACGACTACTATAGGTCCGATTATGGCTCGCCGCTGCGCGACGGCGCGGCGATGCTGGCGCTTGCCGCCGAATCGAAGCCGGTGCCGACGATCGTGCCGGCGCTGATCAAGCGGGTGACGCAGGAACGCGCCGCCGTCAGATGGACCAGCACGCAGGACGAGTCCTGGATGCTGCTGGCGGCCCGTGCACTGAAGGCCGGCAACGATTCGATCGCGCTGACCATCAACGGCGCGCCGCATGCCGGCGCCTATTCGGACCAGATCGCCGGCAGCGACATTGCCAACAGCCCGCTGACCGTCACCAACACCGGCAGCAACCCGCTGCAGGCGGTCGTCACCACGGTGGCCTCGCCGATCCAGCCGCTGGCGGCCGGCGGCAACGGCTTCACCATCGGCCGCACCTACTACAAGCTCGACGGCACCGAAGCCAATGTCACGGAGGCGACCCAGAACGAACGCTATGTCGTCGTGCTCAATATCTACGAGCAGAACAAGTGGCCGTCGCGGCTCGTGATCACCGATCTGCTGCCGGCCGGCTTCGAAATCGACAATCCGGGGCTGGTTTCCAGCGCCCAGTTGTCGAACTTCTCGTGGCTGGCTCAGACCGACGCCGCCCACCTCGAATTCCGCGACGACCGTTTCGTCGCGGCCTTCAATCCGAACGATGGCGACGGCGACCGCAACATTACGCTCGCCTATGTCGTGCGCGCGGTGACGCCGGGCACCTATGCCCATCCGGCTGCAACGGTCGAGGACATGTACCGGCCGCAATATTCGGCCCGCACCGCGACCGGGATGATGGAGGTCAAGGCGCCGTAAGGCGCCGATGGTGGCGAATATGGCTATGGCGCTGCCCCTCATTGCCCTGCCGGGCATTTCTCCCCGTACAGAGACGGGGAGAAAGAAGCTTGCGCCGAAGTTTTCGCCAACCTCGAACGTCGCAGAAAAGGCGCCAAGGGTCGCGACAGCCCTCTTTTCCCCGTCACTATACGAGGAGAAGGTGCCGGCAGGCGGATGAGGGGCAGCGCCGTGCTTTACCGAAAAATCCTGCGCCGTTCGGCCATCGCCGCCGCCTCCCTCGCTGGCTTTGCAGCAATCGCCGCGGGCGGGCTTTGGCAGCTCGACCGCGCCTTTCCGCCGCCGCTGCCGGCCGAACTCACCGTGTCGACCGAAGTGCAGGACCGCGACGGCCAGCTGTTGCGCGCCTTCGCCACGCCGGACGGGTATTGGCGGCTCGCCACCCGCCTCGACCAGGTCGACAAGCAGCTCGTCGACATGCTGGTGATTTACGAGGACAAGCGCTTCTGGGACCATGGAGGCGTCGACGTGCTGGCGCTGGCCCGCGCCGCCGGCCAGTTTTTAAACAGTGGCCGTATCGTCTCCGGCGGCTCGACGCTGTCGATGCAACTCGCCCGGCTGGCAGAGCCGCGCGACAGCCGCAGCCTAGGCTCGAAGATCAAGCAGCTGCTGCGCGCCCTACAGATCGAGCGGCGGCTTACCAAACGTGAGATCCTCGAACGCTATTTGACGCTGGCGCCCTATGGCGGCAACCTCGAAGGCGTGCGCGCCGCCTCGCTGGCTTATTTCGGCAAGGAGCCGAAGCGGCTGACGGTCTCGGAGGCGGCCCTGCTTGTTGCCCTGCCGCAATTGCCGGAAAAGCGCCGGCCCGACCGCAATCTCGCAATCGCTCATGCCGCCCGCGACCGGGTGCTGGCGCGCATGGTTTCATCGGGCCTGCTCGGCGAGCGCGAGGCCGCACGCGCCGCGCTCGACGACGTTTCAGGCGTCCGCCGCACGCTGCCGGCGCTCGCCGCTCACGCCGCCTACGCGGCGCTTTCCAAGGCCGGCCCCGGCCAGAAGCTACAACTGACGATCCGCAAAAGCGTCCAGGAAGGGCTGGAACAGGTGGCCAGGGATGCCGCAACCAGGCTCGGCCCCCGCCTGTCGGTCGCCATGGTGCTGGCCGACGCCCGCACCGGCGAGATCCTCGGCGAAGTCGGGTCTGCCAACTATTTCGACGCCAGCCGCTCCGGCTGGATCGACATGACCAGAATCGTCCGCTCGCCCGGTTCGACGTTGAAACCGTTCATCTACGGGCTCGCCTTCGAACAGGGATTGGTCGCGCAGGAAACGCTGATCGACGACAGTCCGACGGATTTTTCCGGCTACCGGCCGAAGAATTTCGACATGGGCTACCAGGGCGACGTCAGCATCCGGCAGGCGCTGCAACTGTCTCTCAACGTGCCGGCGATCAGTGTGCTCGACGCGGTCGGGCCGGCGCGGCTGCTCGCGCGCTTCCGGCAGGCCGGCGTCACGCCGATCCTGCCCGTCAACAAGGCGCCGGGTCTCGCCATCGGCCTTGGCGGCGTCGGCGTGACGCTGCGCGACCTCGTCCAGCTCTATGCCGGGCTTGCCAATGGCGGCAAGGCCCACACGCTGCATGACGGCACCGAGCCGGCGAATGCCGAACGCGCGACCGCTACCATCCTTGACGATCAGGCGAACTGGCAGATCACCGACATATTGTCGGGCGTCAAGCCGCCCGAGGGTGCCGCCCGGCGCGGCATCGCCTACAAGACCGGTACCTCCTACGGC
This sequence comes from Mesorhizobium wenxiniae, assembly GCF_002284535.1. Taxonomy (GTDB): domain Bacteria; phylum Pseudomonadota; class Alphaproteobacteria; order Rhizobiales; family Rhizobiaceae; genus Mesorhizobium; species Mesorhizobium wenxiniae. The sequence continues at coordinate 293,015 of NZ_NPKH01000020.1, forward strand.
TACCGCGATGCCTGGTCGGTCGGCTTCGACGGGCGCTACGTGCTGGGCGTCTGGGTCGGCCGACCCGATGCCGGCGCGGTGCCTGGCCTGTCCGGCTATGTCTCGGCCGCACCGATCCTGTTCGAGGGCTTTGTCCGCTCCGGCCTGGCTCCCGTGCCGCTGCCAGGCCAGCCGGCCGGCGTCACCAGACTCAGGCGCGACGATCTGCCGGTGACATTGGAGCGTTTCGGTTCTGGCGCCGACGGGCTGGTCCAGGCGACGCCGACCGAGCCTGCGCCGACGATCATCTTTCCGCCCGACGGCGCCCGCGTCGATCTCGGCACCACCGCCGCCAGGGCCTCGCCGCTGGTGCTGAAGCTGCAAGGCGGCCGCGCCCCGTTCCGCTGGCTGGCCAATGGCAAGCCGCTGGTCGGCATCGACCGGCGGCGCAGTGCGACCTGGCAGCCGGACGGCGCCGGCTATTCGACCCTGACCGTGATCGACGCGGTCGGGCGCGCGGCCAGCGTGAAAGTGTTCGTTGAATAGAATGCGCCAAGCGATTCAGCGCATTGCGTTTTGCGCCCTGCTGTCGGCTGCCGATACCGCCCCTGTCCTTTCCGCGGACCTCCCCGCCGGCTTCGTTCGGCTGGCCGACATCGATCCCACCATCCGGCAGGACGTCCGCTATGCCCGCACAGTCAATTTCCTGCGCCGCAAGGCGGCCGGCTACGACGCGCCAGTATGCATCCTCACCGGGCGAGCGGCGGAAGCGCTCTCCGGCGTCCAGAAAGCGATTGCCGAAGGCCTGACGCTGGTCGTCTTTGACTGCTACCGCCCTGCGCGCGCCGTCTCCGACATGGGCGAATGGACGAGAGAAGGCGGACCACCCGACCCGCAATGGTATCCAGCGGTCAAGCGAAAGGACCTCATCGCCAAAGGCTATGTCGGTGAACTGTCGACGCATTCGCGCGGCTCGACCGTCGATGTCGCCATCGCGCGAGTCGACCGCAACACCGCTCCGAAACAGGCCTGTGGCGCGCCCGATGCCGACACGCTCGATTTCGGCACCGGGTTCGACTGTTTCGACCCGATGAGCGAAACGGCGCACCGTCCGCTCGCCGGGGAAGCAACCGCAAATCGCAAGAGGCTTGTCGAGGCCATGCGCGCCGGCGGCTTCAGGAATTATGCCCGCGAATGGTGGCATTTCACGCTGGAAAACGAGCCGTTTCCAAAGCAGCGTTTCGATTTTCCCCTCACCGCCGACTAAATCACTGATCGCTGCGAAGCAAATCGCGTCCAGACCACATCGAGCCATAGCCGTGGCGCCACTTTTCTCCAGATAGATCGCTGCATGAGCCCGGATTCGGTACCCCGCCGTTGAGAGGAAAGAATTTCTTCATAAGGCCAAAGATCGGCGGAAAATTGCTTCGAACGGACAAAAAAAGCAACATTGAGTGCATCTAATTTCTATTAATTCAGTAGATTTGCAGCGATCTCAACGGAGGCGTAAATGACCAATCCTCATTTCAGGAAACTGCTCGGCGCCCTGGTCGCTGCATCGGTCCAATTCGGAACACTCGGTTTCGCGTTTGCCGATACCACCATCCTCAACGTGTCCTATGATCCGACGCGTGAGCTGTACAAGCAATTCGACGAGGCCTTTGTCGCCCACTGGAAGGCCGAGACCGGTGAGACGGTAACCGTCCAGCAATCGCATGGCGGGTCGGGCGCACAGGCCCGCGCCGTGATCGACGGCCTCGACGCCGACGTGGTGACGCTGGCGCTCGAAGGCGACATCAACGCCATCGTCTCGAAATCGAAGAAGATCAATCCCGACTGGAGGACCAAGTTCGAGAACAATTCGGCGCCCTACACCTCGACCATCGTCTTCCTCGTCCGCAAGGGCAACCCGAAGGGCATCCACGACTGGGGCGATCTGGTCAAGGACGACGTCCAAGTGATCACGCCAAACCCCAAGACCTCGGGCGGCGCACGCTGGAACTATCTCGCCGCCTGGGCCTATGCCAACGCCAAGGATGGCGGCGACGAAGCCAAGACCAAGGAATTCGTTGGCAATCTCTACGGTCATGTTCCGGTGCTCGACACCGGTGCGCGCGGCGCGACCGTAACCTTCGCGCAAAAGGGCCTGGGCGACGTGCTGCTGGCCTGGGAAAACGAGGCCTATCTGGCGCTCGACGAGTTCGGCGCCGACAATTTCGACATCGTCTACCCGCCGACCTCGATCCTGGCCGAGCCGCCCGTCGCTGTGGTCGACGCCAATGTCGATGCCAAGGGCACGCGAAAAGTCGCCGAAGCCTATCTGAGCTACCTCTACTCCAAGGAAGGCCAGACGCTGATCGCCAAAAACCATTATCGCCCGTCGAAGCCCGACCTGGTGCCGGCGGAGGACCTCGCCAAACTGCCGGAGATCAAGCTGATCACCATCGACGATCCACTTTTTGGCGGTTGGAAGAAGGCGCAGCCTTACCATTTCGGCGATGGTGGTATATTCGACCAGATCTATAAGCCGGCCCAGTAGACCCAGTAAGCAAGACTCTAGATCAGGACGACATGACCACAGCACCCGCAAAGGCGGGGTGGCGGTTCAGACAGCCGAGCGTCATTCCGGGTTTCGGATTGACGCTCGGCTTCTCTCTTGCCTACCTCACGCTCATCATCCTCATTCCCCTTTCGGGGCTGGTCTGGCGATCGGCCGCGCTCGGCTGGGCCGATTTCTGGGCGATCGCCACCGACCGCCGCACCATCAATGCGCTTGAAATCAGCTTCGGCACCGCCTTCATTGCCGCCGCGGTCAATGTCGTCTTCGGCACGATCGTCGCCTGGGTACTGGTGCGCTACAACTTTCCTGGCCGCCGCATCGTCGATGCCATGGTCGACCTGCCCTTCGCCTTGCCGACGGCGGTGGCCGGTATCGCGCTGACCACGCTCTACGCGCCGAATGGCTGGCTCGGGAGCCTGCTGGCACCGCTCGGCATCAAGGTCGCCTACACGCCGCTCGGCATCGTCATAGCGCTGATCTTCATCGGGCTGCCTTTTGTCGTGCGCACCGTTCAGCCGATCATGGAGGAGATCGACAAGGAGGTGGAGGAAGTGGCCGCGACGCTCGGCGCCAATCGCTTCCAGACCATCGCCCGGGTTCTGCTTCCGGGCCTGGCGCCGGCCATCGTCACCGGTTTCGCGCTGGCTTTCGCACGCGGTGTTGGCGAGTACGGCTCCGTCATCTTCATCGCCGGCAATCTGCCCTACAAATCCGAGATCGCGCCGCTTCTGATCGTCATCCGGCTGGAGGAATACAATTATGCGGCGGCGACCGCGATCGCGGCGATCATGCTCGCTTTGTCGTTCGTGATGCTGCTGGTCATCAATCTGGTGCAGACGTGGAGCCGCAAGCGCTATGGCTGATCCGGAGATCAAATCCTACGCACCGCACCACGAAAGCCAGTCGGCGGCAGTGACCGAAAGCCGCCCGGCGAAAGCCGTGCTGATGATCGTGACCTTTGCCTTCCTCGGCATTTTCCTGCTCTTGCCGCTGATCGTCGTCTTCAACGAAGCCTTCGCAAAGGGCCTCAGTGCTTATACGGAGGCGCTGACCAACCCAGACACGCGCTCGGCGATCCACCTGACACTGCTGGTGGCGGCGATCTCGGTGCCACTCAATGTCGTCTTCGGCATCTCCGCCGCTTGGGCGATCGCCAAGTTCGAGTTCAAGGGCAAAGCCTTCCTCACCACGCTCATCGATCTGCCGTTTTCGGTCTCGCCGGTCATTTCCGGCCTGGTCTATGTGCTTTTGTTCGGAGCACAGGGCCTGCTCGGCGCCTGGCTGAAGGCGCATGGCATCGTCATCCTGTTTGCCGTGCCGGGCATCGTGCTCGCCACCATCTTCGTCACTTTCCCGTTCGTCGCCCGCGAACTGATTCCCTTGATGCAGGAACAGGGCAATGGCGACGAGGAGGCAGCGCTGTCGCTCGGCGCCAATGGCTGGCAGGCGTTCTGGTACGTGACGCTGCCCAACGTCAAATGGGGGCTGCTCTACGGCGTCTTGTTGTGCAATGCCCGCGCCATGGGCGAGTTCGGCGCGGTCTCCGTCGTGTCGGGCCACATACGCGGATTGACCAACACCATGCCGCTGCATGTCGAAATCCTGTATAACGAGTACAATGCCGCAGCCGCCTTCGCCGTCGCTTCCCTACTTGCGGGCCTGGCGCTCGTCACGCTGGTCTTGAAAACACTTCTCGAAATGCGCTACGGCGCCGAGCTCGCCGCGACGCGCGGACACTAGATGAAATAAAGAGTTTGATGTCGCCCAAAGTGCGTAGCAGTTTCGGGATAACGACATGCATCGACAAAAAAGGGACGGTTGATGGAAGTTCGCGTTGCCAACGTGCGCAAGGAGTTTGAGCGGTTTCCGGCCCTCCACGACGTTTCGCTCGACATCAAGTCCGGCGAGCTGATCGCGTTGCTCGGACCCTCCGGCTCCGGCAAGACGACGCTGCTCAGGCTGATCGCCGGGCTGGAGCGGCCGACGAAAGGAACGATCTTCTTCGGCGAGGAGGATGCGTCGCAAAAGTCGATCCAGGAGCGCAATGTCGGCTTTGTCTTCCAGCATTATGCGTTGTTTCGCCATATGACGGTCGCCGACAATATCGGCTTCGGCCTCAAGGTCCGGCACGGGCCGACACGTCCGTCGGCGCAGGAAATCCGCCGCCGTGCCTCCGAGCTTCTCGACCTCGTCCAGCTTTCCGGCTTGGAAAAGCGCTATCCGGCGCAGCTTTCGGGCGGCCAGCGCCAACGCGTGGCGCTTGCCCGCGCCATGGCGATCGAACCGGCCGTGCTTTTGCTCGACGAGCCGTTCGGAGCGCTCGACGCCCAGGTCCGCCGCGAGCTGCGCCGCTGGCTGCGCGACATCCACGACGCTACCGGCTACACCACGGTCTTTGTCACCCATGACCAGGAAGAAGCGCTTGAGCTTGCCGACCGCGTCGTGGTGATGAGCCAGGGCAGCATCGAGCAGGTCGGCACCGCCGATGAAATCTACGACACGCCGAATTCGCCCTTCGTCTACGGCTTCATCGGTGAATCGAGCTCGCTTCCCGTCAAGATCGAGGACGGCCAGGTCTGGATCGCCGATCGCCCGATCGGGCTGTCCGCGCCGCAGGCACCGCAAGGCGAAGCGACGCTGTTCTTCCGTCCGCACGATGTCGAACTGGTAGACGAATGCAACGGCTGCATCGCCGGCACGGTCGCCGCCAGCCGCCGCGTCGCCGGCACCAGACGGGTGGAGCTCGAAATTGGCGGCGAGCGTCAGCGGGTCGAGGTCGAGCTGCCCGTCGACCATCCGGCGGCGCAGAAAAGCCGGGTGGCCTTCAGGCCGCGGCGCTGGAAGCTTTTTCCAGCTGTGTAGAAGGCTGTATCTAAGCGGGCTACCTCGGCGTGCTGAGAACACGCCGAAATGCATCTGCTTGGAAGAAAATCCTTTCAACGGGCCGATTCGGCAATGCTTTTTCTCACAGCAACACCATAGATCCGGGTTGCATGCCTCGTCGCGTCGGGCATCGCCCGATTATCCTTCTGCGATAAACGGCATTTCAGGAGCCTGTTTTCATGAAGCGATTTTTGCTTGGCGTCGCCACATTGGCCGGCCTGTTCCTGGCATCCTCCCAAGCGTGGTCGGCCGACAAATTGCTGAACGCGTCCTATGATGTCGGCCGCGAACTGTTTGCGCAGGTGAACAAGGCCTTCGTCGCCGAGCACCCCGGCGTGACCATAGATCAGTCGCATGCCGGGACGTCGGCGCAGGCACGTGCCATCGCCGAGGGCCTCGGCGCCGATGTCGTCACCTTCAACCAGGTCATCGACATCGACTTCCTGGTCTCGAAGGGTCTTATCTCCGCCGACTGGCAGAAGGACTTCCCCGACAACGCCTCGCCTTTCTATTCGCTGCCGTCCTTCCTGGTGCGCGCCGGCAATCCGAAGAACATCAAGGATTGGGACGATCTCGTGCGCGACGACGTGCAGGTGATCTTCCCCAATCCGAAAACGTCGGGTAATGCGCGCTACACCTATCTTGCGGCCACCGCCTACGCAAAGGAAGCCTTCAAGGGCGACGATGCCAAGGTGAAGGAATTCGTCACCAAACTGTTCAACAATGTCCCGATCTTCGACTCCGGCGGGCGCGCCGCGACCACCACCTTCGTGCAGCGCGAGATCGGCGACGTGCTGATCACCTTCGAGTCGGAAACGCGCGGCGTCCGCAGGGAGTATGGCGATGACAAGTTCGAGCAGGTGACGCCTTCGGTCAGCCTGCTGGCGGAGTTTCCGGTGGCGATTGTCGACACGGTCGCCGACGAGCATGGCACGCGTGACCTCGCCAGGACTTATCTGGACTTCCTCTACACGCCGCAGGGCCAGGACATCGCCGCCCGCAACGGACTGAGGGCTCGCGACGCGGCGGTCGCCGCCAAATACAAGGCTGAGTTTCCCGATGTCCGCCTGCTGACGGTGGAGGACGTCTTCGGCGGCTGGGCCAAGATCCAGGCCGAGCATTTCGCCGCGGGCGGATTGCTCGACAAGACTTATGGCAGCCGCTGAGCAAGCGATCTTCGAACTTGAACCGAAAGCCGGCTTTTGCCGGCTTTCTTCGTTTTCGCGGTCCTAAAAGGTGATTTCGCGCATTTCCGGCCGCACCATCCAAAACGTCACGAAGAATCAACGTGTTTGTGCCTACTGTGCCATCAGACGGCTTGTTTTCGCGAAACTGCGTCGTGCGACCAAACGTCATGATTTACACACAAACAACCGCCAGATGCGGGCGGTTGGGGTTTTCGTGAACTGAATCGAGCATGCTTACCAAAAAAGGCAAATACGGCCTCAAGGCCCTCGTGCATCTGTCAGGCTTGCCGGTCGGTCAGCTCGCATTCGTCAACGACATTGCCGTCGCCAACAACATCCCGAAGAAATTCCTGGATGCCATTCTGGGCGAATTGCGCAACGCCGGCTTCGTCCAGAGCCGCAAGGGCAAGGAAGGCGGCTATCGCCTCGCCCGGCCGGCCTCCGAGATCAAGATCGGCCATGTCGTGCGTGTCCTCGACGGGCCGCTGGCGCCAATCCCTTGCGCCAGCCGCACCCAATATCAGCGCTGCGAGGATTGCGACGAGGCGACATGCCAGGTCCGGAACATGATGCTGGAGGTGCGCCAGGCGATCGCCGAGGTGCTGGACAATCGCAGCCTCGCCGCGATGCGGGATGCCGACAATGACGATTTTCCAGTCGAGCTGACGTCGCAAATCTGATCAGGCGCCCCTGAAGCGGATCCGCGCCGGCGACCGGCTCAGGAATTCGCCTCGAACAGGCTCACGACGTCGCCGACAATGTCGGCGATCGGGCGCGTCGCATCGAGCGTCAATGCGTTCTCGTCGGCTGCCGGCGCTTCTAGCGTGGCGAACTGGCTGTCGACCAGGCTTGCCGGCATGAAATGGCCCTGGCGGGAGCCGACACGCTGCTTCACGGTCGCGGGATCGATTTCCAGATAGAGGAAAACGATGTCCTGGCAAAAGCCGCGCAGACGCTCGCGGTAGCTGCGCTTTAGCGCCGAACAGGCGGCCACCACGCCCTGCCCATCGCCGACCGATCCCGCAATGCGCCGGCCGATCGCGTCGAGCCAGCCTTCGCGCAATGCGTCGGTCAGCGGCTCGCCGCTTGCCATGCGCGCGACGTTTTCCGGCGGATGCAGCCGGTCGCCCTCGACGAAGATGGCGCCCAACGCTGCGGCCAACGCTTCGCCGACGGCCGATTTGCCACAACCGGCGACGCCCATCACTACGACGGCCGGTGCGGGCCGAACGCGATGCCCCTGCGTTTGTGCTGCCTTTTCGTCCACGATGCGGGTCAGCGGCTGGCCGGCGCGCGGCCGTAAAGCAGGAGCATGGCTACGATGACGACGCCGTAGATGATCTGCCGCCCCGCCTCCGGCATCTGCATGACCGAAAGAATGGATTGCAAGAGCGTGATCAGGATGACGCCAGCGACCGTGCCGAGATACGAGCCGCGGCCGCCGAGGATCGAGGTGCCGCCAAGCACGACCGCTGCGATCGACGGCAGGAGATAGGCGTCGCCCATCGACTGCGCCGCCTTGGAGGCATAGCCGGCCAGAAGCACGCCGCCGAAGGCGGAGAGCCCGCCGGACACGGCGAAGGCCATCAGCACGACGCGCCGCGTGTCGATGCCGGAGAGGTAGGCGGCGCGCTCGCGGTTGCCGATACCGTAGACGGTACGGCCGAAGCCGGTGCGGGTCAGCACGAAAATCATCGCAGCACCGATCAGCGCCCAGATGACGACCGCGTTGGGCACGCCCGGAATGGCAAAGCCGGTCGCCAGATAGCGCATCGCCCGGGTCGCCGAATCCTGCGGCGAGAACCCGCCCGTATAGACCACCATCAGCCCTTGCGCGACGGCATTGGTGGCGAGCGTGATGATCATCGAGGGAATGCGCAGATAAGCGACGCCGATGCCGTTGACGACGCCGATCGCGACACCGCAGCAGATGCCGAACGGGATCGCCAGCGCCACGCCGACCGGGCCGTAGGCGGCGGCCGCACATGCCATCATTGCGCCCGCCGCCACCGACCACGGCACCGACAGGTCGATCTGGCCGAGCAGGATGACTAGCATCATGCCGGTGGCGATGACGCCGAGAAACGAGGCCACCTTGAGCTGCTGCAGCAGATATTCCGGCGACAGGAAGCTGCGCGAATAGAGGCTGCCGACAAACAGCAGCAGCACGATGCAAGCAAAGGCGGTCAGCACCGCGGGATCAGCGCGGCGGATGAATTTCGGCATGCGGCCGGCGATGCCGCCGATGGTCGCTTCGCTCACAGGAACCACTCCAGCCGGTTACGGACCCTGAACAGGGCGAAGGCGCCGAGGCTGACGGCGATCAGCAGGATGACGCCCTGGAACAGCGGCTGCCAGAGCGGATCGAAATCGAAGACGAAGAGCAGGTCGCCGATGGTACGGAAGGCGAGCGCGCCGAAGATCGCGCCGATGGCGCTGCCCTTGCCGCCGAACAATGAGACGCCGCCAAGCACCACGGCGGCGATCGAGAACAGCGTATAGGCATTGCCGCTGGCATAGGCCGCCTCGCCCGTATAGGTGAAGAAGGTCAGGAACAGCCCGCCGATCGCGGCCAGCAGGCCGGCGAGCGCATAGGCGGCGAACTTGCCGCGGCGGATCGGCACGCCGGACATGTAGGCCGCCGTCTCCGACGATCCCGCGGCATAGGCCGCGCGGCCGAGCACCGATCGGCTGAACGGCACCCAGACCACGAGCAGGACGGCCAGCAGCGCCACCAGGCTCGCCGGCACCACGCCGAACAGCCGCCCGGTCAGCGCGTCGGCGAGATCCTCGTTGACCGAGCCGCCCGGGAACGGCCGAAGCAGCAGCGCGATGCCGAAATAGACCGCGCCGGTGGCGATGGTGGTGACGATCGGCTGCAGCCTTCCGTAGATGACGATGGCGCCGTTGATCGCCCCGCACAGCAGCCCGGTGCCGAGCACCGCGACGACGCCGAACGCGGTTTCGATGCCGGTGCCGATGACCAGCCATGAGGCCAGGCAGTTGGTCAGCAGAAAGATCATGCCGACGGAAAGGTCGATGCCGGCGGTGATCACCACCAGCGTCTGCGCCATGGCGACGAAGGCGAGCAGCACGCCCTTGTTGGAAGCCGTCTGCACGACATTGGCGGTAAAGCCCGCTGGATGGTTCGAGGTGTAGATCGTAAACATCACGATGAAGATGCCGAACGCCAGCAGCGTTCCGCGTTGTTCGGCAAGCCAGTAGCGCCAGTCCTTCACGCGTCCGCTCCTCGGGCTGGCGTCTTCGCCATGCCTCGGGCTGGCGTCTTCGCCATGCCTCGGGCTGGCGTCTTCGCCATGCCTCCAACAGGCATCTCTTCGCCATTGATATTGAGCGCGCTGGCGATCAGCGCCCGCTCGGTTATCTCGGCGCCGACCAGCTCGCGCTTTACTGCTCCGTCATAGAGCACCAGCACCCGGTCGCAGCAGCCGATCAGCTCGTCATAGTCGGTCGAGTAAAACAGGATCGCCGCGCCTTGGTCGGCAAGCTTGCGCATCAGCTGATACAGTTCCTGCTTCGTGCCGACATCGATGCCCCGCGTCGGGTCGTTGAGCAGGATGATGCGCGGCTGCCGCATCAGCCATTTGGCGATGACGACCTTCTGCTGGTTGCCGCCGGACAGTGCGCCGACCGGAACGTCGAGGCCTGCCGTCTTGATCGCCAGCAGAGCTACCATGTCGTCGATCAGCCGCTGCTCGGCGGCACGGTCGATGATGCCGCCCCTGGACAGCCGGTCGAGTGCGGCGAAGGAGAGGTTTTCGCGCACCGTCATCGGCAGCATCAGGCCTTCCGTCTTGCGGTCTTCCGGGATCAACGCCATGCCGATCCGGTCACCGCGCGCCTTGGCCGGACTGGCGATCGCCACCGGTTTGCCGTCGATCAATATCTGCCCGCTGAGGCCGCGCAGCACGCCGAAGAAGGCGAGCAGCAATTCGCGCTGGCCCTGGCCGTCGAGACCGCCGAGGCCGACGACCTCGCCTGCGCCGACCGACAGCGAGATATTGTCCAGCCGGTCGGTCCAGGAAAGCTTGCGCGCCTCCAGCACGGGAGCGGCGGTGGCCGGCGCGCGCATCGGCCTCGGTGGGAAAATATGGCTGTATTCGCGGCCGATCATCAGCTCGACGACTTCATTGTCGCTCTTGGTGCCTGCTGCGTAGCTGGCGACATTGCGGCCGTTGCGGAAGACCGTGCACTGGTCGGCAAGCTCAGCGATCTCGTTCATGCGATGCGAGATGTAGAGCAGCGCCAGCCCTTCCGAGCGCAGCCGCTTCAGCACGCCGAAAATCTTAGCGACGTCGGCCGCGGTCAGCGCCGAGGTCGCCTCGTCGAGGATCAGGATGCGCGGCTTCCTGGCAAGTGCTTTGGCGATCTCGACCATCTGCCTTCTTGAAAGCGGAAGATCCTTGACCAGCGCCAGCGGGTGGATGTCGGCAGCGCCCGCGCGCGCCAGGGCTTCTTCCGCGATGCGTCGCTGCGCCTTGCGGTCGATCATGCCGAAGCGTTTCGGCGGATCGGAAATGACGATGTTGTCGGCAACGCTGAGTTCGGGGACGAGCGACAGTTCCTGGAAAATGCAGACGATGCCGGCCTGGTTGGCCGCGGCCGGCGAAGCGAAGCTCACCTCGCTTCCGTCCAGCATCATGCGGCCTTCGTCAGGCGCGACGACGCCGGCCATGACCTTGATCAGCGTCGATTTTCCGGCGCCGTTTTCGCCGAGGATGGCGTGAATGCTGCCTGGTGTTACCGAAAGCTCGGCCTTTTCCAGCGCCCGCACACCGCCATAGCGCTTGGATATGCCCTCCATGCGGAAGAGCGGAACCGCACCGTCCATCGGCCCCTCCCAAGGCGCTTGTTCTTCGGGACCGGCGCCGCGGCATATCCCGCGGCGCCGAGCGATCAGTCTATTGGTTTTCCTTGCTCTGGCCCATGATTTCCTGCGCCGTGAAATTGATGCCGCAGGTCGGGAAAGAGTTGCCGACGAAGAAATTGTCGGACTGGTCGGGGAAATAGTCCTCGCCTTCTTTGAAGTTCGGATGCTCGACGATCGCCAGCGGCAGCTTCACCGCTTGCGGGACGACCTGGCCTTCGAGCGCTGCGATTGCCGTCTTGATGGCGACCGCCACCTGTGCGGGGCCGGTTCCGGCCGACGAACATTTCAGCCCGTCTGCGGCAAACTTGGCGCAGAATTTGCGGAAGCCGTTCTCCGTTTCGCCGCCGAACGGCACGAACGGATGCTTGGCGTCGATCATCGCCTGGACGATGCCGGTGTCGCCGCCCTGCCCAGTGACGCCGTCGAAGGGGCCGTTGGTGGCGATCGCGTCGGCCGAGGCCTTTTGCGCCACGCCATCGTCCCATTTGCCGATGACTTCGGTGACCTCCCACTTCTTACCAGAAGCGTTGAGAACTTCATGGATGCCGTTGTGGCGGTCGGTGTCGACCGACGTGCCGGCAACGCCGCGCACTTCGAGGATCTTGCCACCATTGGGAATATGCTTGATCAGCCAGTTGGCCCACAACTCGCCAAGGCCTTTCTGATCGACATTGACGTTGATGGCGTCCTTGGTGTCGAGAATGTTGTCGAAGGCGACCAGCACGACGCCGGCTTCCTTGGCGCGCTTGATGACCGGTCCGAACGCCGTCGGATTCTGCGCGTTGACGACGATCGCGTCATAGCCGGAATCGATGAAGTTGTTGATCGCCGAAATCTGCGCCGGCACGTCTTCGCCGGTCGAGACGACCTTGAATTCCTTCAGTTTCGCCGCGACCTCCGGCTGCGCCGCATAGGCTTTTGCCGTCTGCACCATCTGGATGCGCCAGGTGTTGGCGATGTAGCCATTGGCGAGCGCGATGCGGTACGGGCCTTCTTTCTTGGGAAACTTGAAGAACTGCGTGTCGGCCGCCCATGGCGCGAAGCATTCCGGCTCGGCAGAGGGGCCCTTGACGATTTCGGCTTCGGCGAGCGCCGACGAACTCAGCATAACCAATGCAGTGGCGGCAATGATGCCACCAACGAGTGACTTGATCATCGATATTCCTCCCAGTTGCAATTTCTGATTGTTCTTTCGCGTCTCGCGCGTCTGGCCCGGCACCTCCCGCCTTGCTCGTCGCGCCTTTCAGGCGGCCGAATGCCGACCCGTTCTCCTCCCTTGCCGGTTGGTAAACCGAAGTAAAAACTATCATATTATACATAATAAACAAGTGTGAGCTGTCGCTTATATATAATAAACAGACTTCGATCTATGCCGCGACTTCTGCCTAGAGGCGTATGGTAGCGCTACCCATTACGTGGTGTAAAGCGGCATTTCGCGATGCCTGCAAAGCGCTTCAGTGCCTTTAGCGGGCAGTGCTCTCGCGGCACTTGAGTTCGAAGCCGAGGTCGACGACCGGCTCGTGCGGCCGCTTGCCTGCAATCGCCGCGAGCGCCATCGCGACAGACAGCCGGCCGATCTCGTAGCGAGGCGTCCGGATGCTAGTGACCGATGGAAAAGCCACTTCCATCATGTCGAGATCGTTGAAGCCTGTGATGCCGATCGTCATCGGCACGGCGATCGAGGCGCGGTGGCACTCGAACAGTACGCCGAGCGCGATGTCGTCGTTGTTGCAGAAAACCCCGTCGAGCCTCGGCACCTTGGCCAGTGCGTCACGAAACAGTTCGCGGCCGAGCGTCACGCTGGACGGCACCGGCGTGGTGGTGATCAGCCGCGGGTCGAACAGACCGGCCCCCTCCATCGCCGCGCGATAGCCTGCCAAACGACGCTGCGAGCGCGGGTCCATGCGCGCGCCGATGAAGCCGATGCGGCGATAGCCCATTTCGATCATGTGCTCTGTCGCCGCCTTGCCGCCGTCGAAATGCGAGAAGCCGACCATCATGTCAACCGGATCGGGCCCGGTCTCCATGACCTGTACCACCGGGCAGCCGGCCGTCTCGAGCAGTCTTCGCGACGTTGGCGTCTGGTCGATGCCCGCCACGATCAGCGCCGCCGGGCGCTGCGGGCCGAACACCTGCAGCAGCCGTTCCTCCTCGAGGCCGGAATAATGGGTATTGCCGAGCTGGATACGGTAGGAACTGTCGGACAGGCTGTCATAGATGCCGCGCAGCACTTCGGCAAAGACGCTGTTGGTGAGCGACGGCACCAGCACGCCAAAGACCTCGGCGCGCGCCGAAGCCAGCGCCCGCGCATTCGGGTCGGGCAGATAGCCGAGCTCATCGACAGCCGCCTGGATCTGGCGGCGCAGATCTTCCGAAACACGCCCCGGCTCGCGCAAGGCGCGGGAAACCGTGATGGCGCCGACACCGGCCTTACGCGCGACATCGGCGATCGTCGGACGGCCGCCGCCGCGGCGCGAGCGCGGTTTGGTCACAGCCTTGTCCCGAACGCGGCGCCTTCGCCGAAGCGCGGCCACGAAATGCTGTTCAGCGTCTTTGCCACTATCGCCATGCCAACCCGACTTGCCGCACCCGTCTGGCGTCGCGCAGCCTTACCCCATTGTCAAGCTAACCGGCCAGGACAGCTACCCGAACTCGGGTAGCGCCACAGTTTGAATTTCGGCTGTGGGTCGTGAGTGGGCGTCTTGTCGTCCCCCGTGCTCAGGCTTCTACGCCGTGCGTCGTCCGCTGCGCCACTTCGTGGCGTACGGCAATGCGAACAAGTAGAGACCGCTGAGCATGAGCAAGGCGAGCGGGATCAGCGGCATGAGGTACACCCAGTAGGCGGGCTCGACACCTACGCCCAAGGTGATGAAGATGGCAGCGACGACCGCCGTAAAAATGATCGACAGCCAGCGGTGGAGTTGCCGAATCCACGTGTTCCAGTTCATGAGCACCTTCTCTGAAGACGAGCTGAAGCGGATCGGGCGACCCGCTTGGCGCCAGCCTTCTTGCACGCTTGTTTGATTTGATGACGTCTTGTTGGCCATTGCCCGTTGGCGCCGGCACGCCTTACTCTATCCGCGCCAGGACCTGCTCCAGGTTCGCAAAGAACCGCTGCCACCCATATTTGGCACCCTGGTAATACTGCTGCTGATCCGGCCGGAAGCCCAACTGCTCCATGCGCAGATGGGTCCCCGTGCTCGTAGGGGTGAGCGTCCACGTGACGACACTCCGGAGATCCTTGGTATCCCACGTGTAAGACAGCGTCTTGTTGGGCTCGACTGCCTGGACCTGACAGTCGACCGCCCCCCAGTCCGCGCTAAGATTGAAACGGTGCCCCTCGTCTGGCTCGAAATCGTTCTTCATCAGCCACTCCTCGATCAGGTGTGATTGCGTGAGGGCGCGCCAGATCTTTTCCGGCGGAAAAGCTACCTCCCGTTCGACAACGACGGCGCGCGTTTCGGTCTCAGTATTGGTCATTGGTCCATCCTTTTGAGCAAGTCTTCGAGGTTGTCGAACCGGCTTTGCCAGAACCCAGCCATTTGGTTCGTCCAGTCGATCAGCGGCGCCAAGGCGCCGAGCTCCGCGCTATAGTGCGTGTTGCGGCCTTCGTGGCGGTCGCGCACCAACCCGGCGTGCTTCAGAACCCCAAGGTGCTTTGACACTGCCGGTTGCGAGACCCCAGCCCGAGCGGTCAGAGCCGCGACGGTCTGGTCTCCGTCGCGACACAGCCGCTCGAAGATGGCCCGTCGCGTCGGATCGGCAAGCGCTCTGAAAAGGATCTCATGGGGCTGTGACATGGCAATCGATAACTCGCTGGCTATTTGACAAATCCAATAACCGCCGAGATATGTATAAGTCAAGCAGGAACGTGGCCCGGTGATAGGGGACTGTCAGCCATTAGTCAACTTCCGCTGGGGGTCGCGAGCCGAAATTCAAAGGGTCAGTGCTCAGCCCATTGCCGCGGCGCTGCGCCGCGCTTTCCACAGCAGCAGCACCATGGCCGCTATGTTCAGCAGGTTCCAGGCGATGCCGTTGAGGAATGCGGCGGCGTAGGAGCCGGTCAGATCGTAGATCCAGCCCGACATCCAGCCGCCGATCGCCATGCCGAAGATCGTCGCCATGATTACGATGCCGACGCGCTGGCCGGCCTCTCTGGCCGGCATGTATTCGCGCACGATGATGGCATAGCAAGGCACGATGCCGCCTTGCGACAGGCCAAAAACCAGCGAGACGACGTAAAGCGAGGCGAGCCCGTCGAAGGGGATGTAGAACAACAGCGACAAGCCTTGCAGTACCGAGCCGATCAGCAGGGTTTTCACGCCGCCGATGCGATCGGCAAGAAAACCGGATGCAAGCCGGCTGATGACGCCCGCCACCATCATGATCGACAGCATGTCGGCGCCACGCGCCATGCCATAGCCGAGGTCCATGCAATAGGCGACGATATGGACCTGCGGCATCGACATCGCCACGCAGCAGCCCAGGCCGGCGACGACGAGCAGCATCTGCAGGGCTGCCGGCGACAGCGATATCGGCTGGACGGGCCGGCTGCCGGGCGACCCGGGAGCGGCGGCACGTGGCGCGCCGCGCCTGAGCAGCAGGATCAGCGGCACCATGGTCGCGACGCAGACGACGCCGATCGCGCCATAGGTGAAGCGCCAGCCTTCGCTCTGCATGACATAGGGCATCGCCATCGGCCAGACCGCCCCGGCGAGATAGCTGCCGGCGGCGGCAGCCGTCACCGCGACGCCGCGCCGGCGGTTGAACCAGTGCGAGATGTCGGCGATCAGCGGCCCGAAGATCGCCGACGTGCCGACGCCGATCAAAAGCCCCTGGGCAAGAGTGAACTGCAGGATCGAAGTGGTCAGCGACGCCAGCAGGAAACCAGTGCCGAGCGCCACCGAGGCAATGAGCGCCGGTATCCAGTAGCCCACGCGGTCGATGGCGCGGCCGACCACAACATTACCGACGGCGAAGCCGACCATGGTCGCGGTATAGGGCATCGACGCGGCGGCGCGATCGACGCCGAATTCGGCCTGCACCGCCGGCAGCACCACGACGACCGCCCACATGCCGACGCCGCCGATCGTCGCCAGCAGCAGCGAGATGCCGAGCCGCATCCAGGCATAGGCGCTGTCGATGCCGGGGCTGCTTGGCTGGCTGGAGAAGGTTGTGGTCAAGGCGTTTCCTGTCCGCGATTCTGCAAAATCGACCGGTTCGACACCACTATCGGCACATTGGCGGCGCCGTGCAGCGCCACATCACGCAAATCCGTGGCTCCAGGGATTTGAGCTGAAGTGGAACAGTGGCCGCCGTCCCGGAGTTTTCCATCAACGCACCAATGGAAGGAGTTTGTCATGACCGCGAAGAGGAAATGGTCGGCCGAGGTGACGGAGCACAGCGATGCGCTGGACCTCGAGGAGCACGTCTTCGAATCCCACGACCCTAAAAAGATCGCGGCCTCGCTGAAGCGATCGGCCGAACATAGTGACCGGCGCAAGGCCGAGCCGTTCCAATCCGCCATGTCGATGCTGAATTTCTACATCAACCGTGCCGGCAAGAACCTGCCGGCCAAGCAGAAGAAAGTGCTGGAGGACGCCAAGGACGAACTGCGCGCGGTGTTTGGGCGCCCGAGAGAAGATTAGAGGGTCGGCCTACCTCGACTTGATGACGCTATCTGTATTGGCCAACAGCTTGCGCACCGCGTTGCGCGCCGCATCCGGCCGCTGCAGGCGAATGTTCTTTTCGATCGCCTCGTGCAGCTTCTGCGCGTGCTGCAAATCGTCCAGTTCCCGCGTCGTATAGGCGAACAGATGATCGAAGGCCGATTCGATCAGCACACCGAGCGGCACCAGAAGGTCGTTGCCCGAGGCGCGCAGGATGGCCAGATGAAAACGCGTGTCCGCGCGGGTGCGCTCCTGCAGCGTCGTCGCTTGGCCCATCTCCCGGCAGGCCTGGCTGATCTCGGCCATCTGCTCGTCTGTGCGGCGCATCGCGGCAAAGGCGGTCGCTTCCGGCTCGATGATGTGGCGGAACTCCTGCACCGTTTTCAGGAACACCTCGCGGTCGGGCGAGGTCGCGTACCAGGCCAGCACGTCGCGGTCGAGCAGGTTCCAGCGCTCTTTCGGCTCGACCCAGCTGCCGATCTTCGGACGCGACGCCAAAAGGCTCTTGGCCATCAGCATCTTGATCGCTTCGCGCACCGCCGAGCGGCTGACGTCGAAAGTCTCGGACCATTTGGCCTCGTTGGGCAGGATGGTTCCCGGCGGATAGTCGCCGCGCACGATCCTGAGACCGATCTCGTTGGCTAGTGACGCATGCACGCTCGACCCAGGCATACGCGCCGCATCGGCACGGCGGACGACAGCCGGGCGCTCGGCGGACGCCGCCTTGGCCGGTGTTTTTCCCCTATTCGGCTTGCCGTCCCGCATGCGTTCACAAAGTCCGGATTCCGAAAGCTGTCAAGCACAGGAAAAGCCTCGGGCTGCAAGCCTGCTTCTGTGCACAGATCAGCCCGGGTGCATCGACCCCGTCATGCCGACTTGACGTATTTCCGCCAGCTGTGTTCAGGGCGGAACCCGAGCACATCCCGCGCCTTGCGGTTCGAAAGCAGCGTCTCGTATTCGCCGAGCTCAGCGTTGACCAGCACGCCGGGATAAAACCGCTTCAAGAGTTCAGCCGTCGGCAGATCGGACGAGGTGTCGTTATTGGCTGCGTTGAACACCTGATAGCCGAGCCCATCCTTTTCGATCGCGCGAAGCGTGATCTGGCCGAGGTCGCGCGCGTCGATATAGCTCCAGGCGATCCGCTTGCGGAAACCCGGATCCGCGAACCATTTCGGGAACAGCGAATATTCATGCGGCTCGATGACGTTGCCGATGCGCAAGGCGTAGATGTCGATGCCGCTGCGCAGCGCGAAGGCGCGCGCCGTCTTCTCGTTGACGATCTTGGACAGCGCGTAGCTGTCCATCGGGTCGACATCGTACTCCTCGTCGAGCGGGAAATGCGTCGGGTCGCGCGGCTCGTTGGCGAAGACCAGCCCATAGGTCGTCTCGCTGGAGGCGATCACCACCTTGCGGATGCCGAGCTTCACCGCCGCCTCGATTACATTATAGGTGCCGAGCGCATTGATACGGAACACCTCGTTATCGGGCGTGATCATGATGCGCGGGATCGCCGCGAAATGCACCACGGCGTCGACCGGCTGCGCGCGCAGCGACGGGTCGAATTCATGCAGGCCCATATAGCTCGACAGCGCGTTGAACACCTGCCCGCTGTCGGTGATGTCGGTGATCAGCGTGCGCACCTTGGGATTGTCGAGCGGCTTGGTATCGATGTTGAGCAGCTGGCACCCCTGCTCGACCAGATACTGCACGACGTGACGCCCGGCCTTGCCGCTGCCGCCGGTGAACATGATCCGCTTCGTCATTTTGCTCTCCACATTCCCTGGAATTCATGTGTATTGTCAGACAATATCGAACTCTGCAATCGTCTACCAACCGCTTGCGGCAAAAACCCGCTTCAACAATTCGCCTGCCAAAGTGCAGCGCCGTCATCGAGACCGCAACACAGGATTACACGGACATGAACACCACCGCCGCGAGCGAAAAGATCGGCTTCATCGGACTGGGCTTGATGGGACACGGGATCGCGAAGAACATCGTCGATAAGGGCTATTCGCTGACATTCCTCGGCCGCAAGAACCGCGCTCCGGCGGAAGACCTGCTCGGCCGGGGTGCGGAGGAAGCCGCGACCTCGCGCGACGTGGCAGTGGCATCCGATATCGTCTTCATCTGCGTCACCGGCTCGCGCGAGGTCGAAGCCATCATCCGCGGGCCCGGCGGCCTCAAGGAAGGCCTGAAGAAGGGTTCGGTGGTCGTTGATTGCTCGACCTCGGACCCGACCTCGACCGTAGCGCTTGCCGCCGAACTCAAGGCGCTCGGCGTCGACTATGTCGATGCCCCGCTCAGCCGCACGCCGAAGGAGGCCTGGGAAGGCACGCTCGACGCCATGGTCGGCGCGTCCGACGCGGTCTTTGCCCGGCTGAAGCCGGTGCTCGACACTTGGGCCGGACGCATCGTCCACATCGGCGACACCGGCGATGGCCACCGCATGAAGCTGCTCAACAATTTTATTTCGCTGGGTTACGCGGCGATCTATTCCGAGGCGCTGGCGCTGGCTGAGAAGGTCGGCATCTCGCCGCCGCGCTTCGACAGCGTTATCCGCAACGGCCGCATGGATTGCGGCTTCTACCAGACCTTTATGCGCTGGACCCTGGAAGGCGACCGTGATGCGCACAAATTCACCATCGCCAACGCCTTCAAGGACCTCACCTATCTCGAATCGATGGCGGGTGCTGCCGGCATCGCCAACCCGCTTGGCAATGCCACGAAGAACGCATTCGCCGGCGCATTCGCCGCTGGGCCGGCCGATCAATATGTGCCGATGCTGGCGACGCATATCGGCAAGGTCAACGGCGTCGACCTGACACCGACGAAAGATGGGAAGAAGCAGACGATTTGAGGCTGCCGCCCGCCGCTTTTTTGATCAAGCCTGGCACCGCCCCTCATCGCCCTACCGGGCACTTCTCCCGGTATAGTGACGGGGAGAAGGACGCCCTCGCCGACTGTTTGCGGCCAGACCCTCTCCCCGGCGGCAGCCGGATGAGGGGCAGCGCCAACGTTGGGCATGAATCAGCGCCGCGACCGCCCGATAACGTCGTCGGTATTGGCGAGCAGTCTATGCACTGCGGTGCGGGCTGCAGCCGGCCGCTGGAGCCGGATGTTCTTCTCGATCGCCTCATGCAGCGCCTGCGCTCGAGGCTGGTCGCTGGTTTCGCGGGTGACGAAAACGAAGAGGTGGTCGAGCGCGGATTCGATCAGCACGCCGAGCGGTACCAGGAGGTCGTTGCCCGACGCCCGCAGGATGGCGAGATGAAAACGCGTGTCCGCGCGGGTGCGCTCCTGCAGCGTCGTCGCTTGGCCCATCTCCCGGCAGGCCTGGCTGATCTCGGCCATCTGCTCGTTGCTACGCCGGATCGCGGCAAAGGCGCTGGCTTCCGGCTCGATAATATGACGGAACTCCTGCACGGTTCTGAGGAACACTTCGCGGTCGGGCGACGTCGCGTACCAGGCCAGCACGTCGCGATCGAGCAGGTTCCAGCGCTCCTTCGGCTCGACCCAGCTGCCGATCTTGGGGCGTGAAGCCAGCAGGCTCTTGGCCATCAGCATCTTGATCGCTTCGCGAACCGCCGAGCGGCTGACGTTGAAAGTCTCGGACCATTTGGCCTCGTTGGGCAGGATGGCTCCCGGCGGATAGTCGCCGCGAACGATCCTGAGGCCGATCTCGTTGGCCAGCGACGCATGCACGCTCGATCCGGGGATCAGCGCCGCATCGGTACGGCGCGCGCCGGGCGGACGGGCAGCCTGTGCCTTGACCTTGGCCCGTGCATTAACCGTGGTAAGTCGCTTTTTCGATCTTGCGTCCGACATCCATGTTCCCCGGCACATGCTGAACTCAAGGCGCGGCAAAGCAGGAGCGGTTCGCCCCAGCAATCTCACCTCGTAGGTTTTCGTGAACCGGTGTGACGGGGCGCCCGTCGATCGGACGCCCCGAAACTGCGAACCTACTTCTGGATGCAGGTGTCGGCCGTATCCTTGGTGCACTCGTCGAGACCGGTGAAGACCGGATCGGCGACCGGCTTGCCTTCGATCAGGTCAATCATCACCGAGGGCGCCTTGTAGCCCATCTCGAACGGCCGCTGGCCGACCAGCGCGGTGACCAGACCCTCCTTGGCGATCGCCACTTCCTCACCGATCGTATCGGCAGCGCCGATGACGAACTCGTTCTTGGCGATCTTGTCGGCCATCGGCTTGAACAGGTCGCGATAGGGCTGCGGCGCACCGAACAGCGGCCAGCCGCCCATGATGCCGAAAGCGTCGAGATCGGGATTGGCGGCGAGGATATCGGTCATCGCCTGCACGCCCTTGGCGCCGTCGTCATTGGTGAACACCGGGCAGCCGGCGACCTCGGTCCAGCCGCCCTCGCCGGCGAGCGCCGGGAGATCCTTCTGGCCTGTAAGCGCGTCGCGCATGCCCTGAGCGCGGCGCAGGATGTTGTCGGCCGCCGGATTGCCTTGGATGGTGCAGATCTTGCCGCCATCCGGCTTGGCCTTCTTGATATACTCGCCGATCTTGTAGCCCATCAGGTAGTTGTCGGTGCCGAGATAGGTCTTGCGCAGCGCCGCATCTTCCTTGCTGAGGTCGGCGTCGAGCGTCATGATCGGGATCGACGGATTGGCGCTTTTGATCGTCTGCGCGATCAGCGGCGCGTTGGACGGCGAAATGGCCATCGCCACCGTGTCTGGCTTGCTCAGCATGTCCTGAACGATCTGGGCTTCGCCGGCCTCGTCCGAGGTCGACGCTGGACCTGTGTAGAAGCATTCATATTCCGAGTTGGCGTTTTCCGAGTTCCATTTCTGGCAACCCTGGTTGATGGCCTCGAAGAACGGATTGTCGAGCCCCTTCACCACGATGACGAGCTGTTTCTTGGCCATAGCCGGCCCGGCGCCCAGCGCCAGCATGGCAACGGCGGCGAGCAATAGTGATTTCCTCATTTCAGTCCTCCCTTGAAACAGACGGACACGGCGTGCCCGCCACACAGACCGGCCCGGATGCGCGATGACAGAGGTTCGTTTCGCGAGCGCTCGTGTCGCCAAGCCGGGCCGATAAGTATTTCCAGATGCGGCCGCAGACCAGCGCGGTACGGACGCTGCCAGATCCTCGACCGATAAACCTCCGCCGATTCCGCCGGCGCGCCGGAACAGGAGATCGGCATAATCTCCTCCGACGCTTAGCTAATATCGGCTTGCGACCAACGTCAATTGCTATTTGTCCTACAAAACGGATTTTTCGAAAGAAGCCGCTGTTGACGGCAAGGGGGCATGTGCGTAAATGGGCGAAAGCGCTGTTCCCGGGAGGGGCTGGGGAGAGCGAGGCCGCGGCAGAACCGCTGGCCGGAACCACGGGGAGGAAGCAGTCTGGTGTCGGTTCTCGAACTCGCCAACATCTCGAAACATTTCGGCGCCATCCAAGCCGTCAACGACGTTTCGCTGTCGATCGAGGCCGGACAGGTGGTCGGCCTGATGGGCGATAACGGCGCCGGCAAGTCGACACTGGTCAAGATGATCGCCGGCAATTTCCGCCCGAGCCACGGCACGATGCAGATGGACGGCAAGGAACTGATCCTGCACAAGCCGGTGGAGGCGCGCCAGCACGGCATCGAGATCGTCCATCAGGATCTGGCGCTGTGCAACAATCTGACGGCCGCCGCCAACGTCTATCTCGGCCGCGAGCTGCGCCGCGGCGTCGGGCCGTTTCGCATCCTCGACTACGCCGCGATGTACAAGCGCGCCGGCCAGATCTTTGCCGTGCTGAAATCCGAAACCCGCCCGCGCGACTTGGTCAAGCAGATGTCGGGCGGCCAGCGGCAAGCGGTGGCGATTGCCCGCACCATGCTTTCGCAGGCTAAGATCGTGCTGATGGACGAGCCGACGGCGGCGATTTCGGTCCGACAGGTCGCCGAGGTGCTGAACCTGATCCGCCATTTGCGCGACCAGGGCATTGCGGTCGTGCTGATCAGTCACCGCATGCCCGACGTCTTTGACGTTGCCGACCGCGTCATCGTCATGCGGCGCGGCCGCAAGGTTGCCGACAAGACGATCGCGTCGAGTTCGCCCGAGGAAGTCACCGGGCTCATCACCGGCGCCATCGAACAGGTTTGATGTCAGCGGGTTTCACCACGCAAGCAGATAAAGGTCGACGATGGCAGTAACTCTTGACCAGACGATCGCGCAGAAGCAGCACACTTTGCTGACCAGGGTGTTTGCCAGCCAGACCTTCTGGGTGGTGATCGCGGTCATCCTCGCCTGCCTGTTCCTGTCTGTCGCCACGGATTCGTTCGCCACGACGAAGAACCTCTACAACATCACCCGTAACGTCACCTTCGTCGCCATCGTCGCTTTGGGCATGACCTTCGTCATCATCACCGGCGGCATCGACCTTTCGGTCGGTTCGGTGCTTTGCCTGTGTTCGATGGTGCTGGCGGTGACCATGCATGCCGGCTACGGCATCGAGATCGGCATTGCCGCCGCAATCGCGACAGCGCTGATCATCGGCGCCTTCAACGGTATCTTGATCGCCTATCTCGGCTTTCCGCCGTTCGTGGTGACGCTCGGCATGCTGTCGATTGCGCGCAGCCTTGCCATGGTCGCCTCCAACAACACCGTCGTCTTCCAGTTCGGGCCGGATCACGACAAGCTTCTGGCGCTGGGCGGCGGCGCCTTTGTGTTCGGCATCGCCAATCCGGTGCTCTACACGATCGTGCTGGCACTGATCACCGGCTTCGTCCTGCGCTGGACGAAATTCGGCCGGCACATCTTCGCCATCGGTGGCAACGAGCATGCGGCGACGCTGACCGGCGTTCCGGTGCGCCAGATCAAGGTCGCGGTCTATATGATCTCGGCGCTGGCGGCCGGTATCGCCGGCATCATCCAGACCGGCTGGCTTGGCGCCGTCACCACCAATCTCGGCAACGGCATGGAGCTTCAGGTCATCGCCGCGACCGTCATCGGTGGCGCCAACCTGGCCGGCGGCATGGGCACGGCCTTTGGTGCCGTCGTTGGCGCGGCGCTGATCGAAGTGATCCGCAACAGTCTCGGCCTGCTCGGCATCAATGCCTTCTGGCAAGGCGTGTTCATCGGCGGCGCCATTCTGCTGGCGGTCCTGTTCGACCGGATCCGCAATTTCAGGCGCAACGAATAGACCGCAGTTGACGAACGCTATTCGTTTCCCCTGCTATCGCTCAGTCTGATAATCGGCCGGTACGGCCCATGACGGGCGCCAGGCGTGCGCATGTGCCTTGACGCAGGCCCGGACTGAGCCCCACTATCCCCACTGCAGGCGAAGGGAGGCCAGTCGCCTGCGGGAGGATATACCCATGACGGAAGCGATCAGGCTCTACTGGGGCCGGTTCGGACATGTTTCTGTCCTGAACGTCGCCAGCGACTTCGTCACCCATGCCCATGTCGAGGCGCATATCATCATCTGGCTGGAAGGCACGGCCGGCGAGATGACCATCGGTCGCGAAACGGTGCGGCTTGGGCCCGGCACCGCCGCCGGCATCAATTCCTTCCAGCCGCACAGCCACGCTTTGTCCAGCGACGGCCGGCCCGGCCTGTTCCTCGCCTTCTACATCGATCCGGACTGGGCGCGCCGGCGTCGCGACCTGCCGTCGTCCGCGCCGCTATTTTCAGCACCGGCGATCACGCTGGAGCCCTGGCTGCACAAGGCGGCAGCCAACCTTCTCGACCATCTCAGCGACAATGAGAGCATCGACGACATCGCCAATTACGAGATCGAGCGCTTCATCGACAGCGTGCTCGACGCCGCCGACGCCTCGGCACCGCAAGTAGCACGCGCCCGCGTCCACACCATGCAGGATTTCCGTGTCCGCAAGGCGATCCAGCTGATGAAGGCCAATGTCTGCGAGCGTATCTGCTTCGACGATGTGGCACGCAGCGTCGGCCTGTCGCGGCCGCATTTCTTCGCGCTGTTCAAGGAGCAGACCAATCTGACGCCCAACGTCTACTGGAACACGTTGCGCATGGAGGAAGCCGTGCGGCAGTTGCAATGGTCGCAGGAGCCGCTGATCTCGGTCGCCTGCAATCTTGGCTTCACCACCCAGGGCAATTTCTCGCGCTTCTTCCGCGATCATGTCGGCGTTCCGCCGACACTCTATCGCGAGGCGGCGCGGGCCATTTCCTGAGCCGCCTGGCAGCCGTTTTTCAGACTATTTGATAGGCGGTCAAGACGCATTGATAAGCGCCGCCGGGCCCGCCGCCCTACCCTCGCGACATACATGCTTGCAAGGGAACGACCATATGGCGAAAGTTACCATCTCCAGCGTCATCGACGTGCCGGTCGAAAAGGTTTGGGCGCGCATACGCGACTTCAACGGCCTGCCGAGCTGGCATCCGCGTATGGTCGAAAGCCATATCGAGGACGGCAAGGATCCCGGCACGATCGGCTGCGTGCGCAACTTTCAGCTCGCCAGCGGCGCCCGCATTCGCGAAAAGTTGCTCGACTTCTCCGACGGCAATTTCCTCGTCAGCTACTCCATCCTGGAGACACCGCAGCCGCTGACCAACCACAAGGCGACGCTGCAGCTGCGGCGGGTGACCGATGGCGACCGCACCTATGCCGAATGGACCGCCAGCTTCGACGCGCCCCCGGAAGAAGCCGACAAACTGGCCGAGGGCATGGGCGCCAACGTCTTCCAGGGCGGTTTCAACGCTTTGAAAAGTCATTTCGCCGGCCAAAGTTGAGCAAAAGGAGCCTTCCATGGCGCTCGCCCTGCAGACTTTCTCGACGGTCAAGGACGCCAATGCGGCGCTGAAAGCCGCCGGTACCCGATACCTCGGCGGCGGCACGCTGGTCGTGCGCGCCGCCAATGAAGGCGATGTGTCGGTCTCCAGCCTCATCAGGTCGACCGAGCCGGCGCTGTCGGCGATCACCGTTTCCGGCGGCAAGGTCCGCATTGGCGCTTCGGTGACCATGGCGGCGATCGCCCGTCATCCGGATCTCGCGTCGCTTGCCCACGCGGCGCGCGCCGTCGGCGGCCCGGCGATCCGCAACATGGCGACCGTCGGCGGCAATCTCTTCGCCCCGGCGCCCTATGGCGACTTCACCGTGGCGCTGCTGGCACTGGACGCAACCGTCAATATCGACGACGGCGAGCTACCGATCGAAACCTTCCTGGCAAAACGCGAAAGCAACCACGCCATCATCACCGCAGTTGGATTTACGTTTCCGGCTGACGGCTTTCGCTTCCTGAAAGTGTCGAGGATCAAGCCGAAGGGCGTCTCGGTGCTGAGCATCGCCGCCGTGCTGGAACAAGCACCGGACGGAACCGTGTCTTCGGCACGGATAGCGCTTGGCTGCATGGCCGACCGGCCGATGCGTGCGACGGCGGCGGAGAAGGCGCTGCTCGGCAGGACGCTCACCAGCGATGGCATCGCGCCGACGCTTGCTGCGGCCGGCGACGGCACCTCGCCTGTTACCGATCCGATCGCCAGTGCCTGGTATCGCAACGAAGTCCTGCCGGTCCATCTCGGCCGGCTGCTACTCGGCTGAAATATCCAGGGGAGCGCGCTTGCCCACGAGCAGGCGCGCAAGGAGGAAACATGGCAAAGGTCCCGGTTCAGTTCACGCTCAACGGCGCGGAGAAGGCCGAATTCATCGACAGCGGTACGACGCTGCTCAACGCACTGCGCGACAAGATCGGCGACACCTCACCGAAAGGCGGCTGCCATCAAGGCACATGCGGCGCCTGCTCGGTCATCATCGACGGTGAGCTCCGGCTCTCCTGCCTGACGCTGGCGGAAACCTGCAACGGTGCGGCCATCACCACGACATCGGGGCTTTCGGAAGGCGGCGTTCTGCATCCGCTGCAGCGGGCCTTCCTCGACGCCTTCGCCACCCAATGCGGCTTCTGCACGTCGGGCATGATCATGGCCGCCAAGGTGCTGCTCGACCACACGCCGAACCCCAGCCGCGACGAGGTGGTCGAGGCGCTGTCGGGCAATATCTGCCGCTGCACCGGCTACGAGCCGATCATCCAGGCGGTGCTGACCGCCGCGCGATCCAATTCGCAGAACGCGGCTTGAGGGGAGTCAAAAAGATGGAACTCCGCAAGAGCTACTTCGCCGACCAGCGCAAGGACGACCTGCACGAGATCGGCCAGCCCAGGCCGCGCTCCGATTCACCCGGCCATGTCACCGGCAAAACCGCCTATTTCGCCGACCGCAATTTTCCCGGCATGCTGCATCTGAAGATGGTGCGCAGCCCGCATCATCACGCCCGCATCCGCAGCATCGACACTTCAGAGGCCGAGAAACATCCAGGCGTCGTCAAGGTGCTGACCGCCAAGGATGTGCCGCACAATGTCTACACCATCCTGATCCTGATCCAGATCGGGCCGGAAGACGAGACGGTTCTGGCCGACGGCAAGGTGCGCTGGAAAGGCGAGGCCGTGGTGGCGGTGCTGGCCGAGACCGAGCGTGCCGCGCAGGAAGCGGCGGCCAGGGTCAAGGTCGATTACGAGGTGCTGCCGGCAGTCTTCGATATGGAGGAGGCGCTGAAGCCCGGCGCGCCGATAGTGAACGAATATCACGGCCGGAACTATTATCTCTATGACAGCGGCGAATGCCGCAAGGTGCGCTTCGGCGATGTCGAGGCCGGCTTCGCCGGGGCCGATCACGTGCTCGAACAGACCTACCAGTCCTCGCCGATTGAACACGCACCGACCGAGACGACCGGCTGTATCGTCGCGCCGGAGGGCAATGACCGCTTCACCTGCTACACCAACACGCAGGCGATGTTCTTCACCCTCGACAATGCCTCAATCATCCTGCAGATGCCCGGCAACAAGCTGCATTTCGTCGGCGGCACTGTCGGCGGCGGCTTTGGCGGCAAGGTCGACGTCATTGTCGAGCCGATCGCCATCCTCGGCGCCAAGCTGACCGGGCGGCCGGTCTCCTTCATCTACAGCCGAGAGGAGGAGATGCAGATCTCCTCGCCGCGCGCTGCCGAAAAGGTCGTCATCAAGGATGGCGTCATGAAGGATGGCCGCATCGTCGCCCGCAAAGTCACCGGCTACACCGATGCCGGCGCCTACTCACGCCATTCGCCCTATGGCGCGCAGAAGGGCGCTGGCCACTACCCCGGCCCTTACACGATCCCGAATGTCTGGATCGACACCTACTGCGTCTACACCAACCGCACGCCTTCCTCCGCCATGCGCGGCTTCGGCGTCACCATCGGCGATTTCGCGCTGGAGGTACAGATGGACAAGCTCGCCCGGTTGATCGGCATGGACCCGCTCGAATTCCGCTTCATCAATGCCTACCGCGACGGCGACATGAAGGCGCACCGCCAGCCGACCGAAGGCGCTGCGCTGATCGAGTGCATGCAGGAAGCGTCGCGCACCGCCAACTGGCCGGTGGCGGAGAAGTTCATGGCGATGTCGTCCTACGCGAAGGGAGCTTGAGATGGCGATCAGGCGTGGACGCGGCGTCGCCGCAATCAACTATCCGACCGGCATGAACCTCGGCGGTGACCCGACCCAGGCGCTGGTGCATTCGACGCCGACCGGCAATTTCATGGTGACGCTGTCGAGCGTCGATCTCGGCCAGGGCATGAAGCAGATCATGGCGCAGATCTGCGCCGAGACGATCGGCGTGCCGTCCGATCGCGTCGTCGTCGACACCGCCGACACCGATACCGGCCCGCACTGCATGGGCACCTTCGCCTCGCGCGGCACCCACCGCGCCGGCAACGCCGTCATCCAGGCGGCCAGGGAAGCCCGCCAGGTGATGCTGGAAGTGGCGGCCGAGGAACTGGAAGTGAATGCGTCGGACCTCGAAACCGACGGCCAAGGCAACATCCTGGTCAAGGGCGCGCCGCAAAAATCGATTTCGATCTTCGATGTCGCGCTGTCGGCTCACTTCAAGCGCGGCCGCTCGATCTCCGGTCGCGGCATGTTTTTGATCCCCCGCTCCTATCCCGAGAAAGAAACCGGCGCGATGAAGCCGTCGACCTGCTACGCCCACGCCTGCACGGTGGCCGAGGTCGAGGTCGATGACGAGACCGGCGAGGTCACCGTGCTGACGGTCAAGAACATTTTTGAGATCGGCCGCGCGCTGAACCCGAAGATGGTTGAGCAGCAACTCATCGGCGGCTCATGGATGGGCATCAGCCACGCGCTCTACGAGACGACTGAACCCTATTATCCCAATCGCGATCATGGCGGCACCGACTTCAACCAGTATCTGATGCCGGGTCCTGGCGATCTTGCGCAAACCGAGATCATCGTGCTGGA
This sequence comes from Mesorhizobium wenxiniae, assembly GCF_002284535.1. Taxonomy (GTDB): domain Bacteria; phylum Pseudomonadota; class Alphaproteobacteria; order Rhizobiales; family Rhizobiaceae; genus Mesorhizobium; species Mesorhizobium wenxiniae. Next base: position 322,455 of record NZ_NPKH01000020.1, read on the forward strand.
ACGACCCTCGGCCGACGGCCCGTACGGCGCCAAGGGGCCAGGCGAAATGTGCGCCAACCCGCAGATCCCGGCGGTCGCCAATGCCGTCTTCGACGCCGTCGGCGTGCGCATCGACACGCTGCCGATCACGCCGGAGCGCATCCTGCGCGCGTTGAAGGCGCAAGCCCCGAACTGAGTGTTGGAAATGCCCAAGAGAAGCGCCGAGACTGTCGCGACCTCGCCGGAGGCGGTGGCGTCGCACCTCGCCGCCTCGCGCTATCTGGCCGATGAAAGCCTGGCGACTGCCGTCTTCCTGGCGATCCGGCTGGGCAAGCCGCTGCTGCTCGAAGGCTCGCCGGGCGTCGGCAAGACGGAAGCGGCCAAGGCGATAGCTGAAGTGCTCGGGCGCGACCTCGTGCGGCTGCAATGCTATGAAGGCATCGACGCCGCGCATGCGCTCTACGAATGGAACTACCAGCGCCAGCTGCTCGCCATCCGTCATGCCGGCGAGCATGAGGTCGACATCTATGACGACCGTTTCCTGATCGCGCGGCCGCTGCTGCAGGTGCTGAAGGCGCCGGAAAAGCGCGTGCTGCTGGTCGACGAGATCGACCGTTCCGATCATGAGTTCGAAGCGCTGCTGCTGGAGTTTCTTTCCGATTTCCAGATCAGCATTCCTGAGAGAGGCACCATCCGCGCGACGGCGCAGCCGATTGTCATCCTGACCTCGAACCGTACCCGCGAGCTGGCGGAAGCGCTGCGGCGGCGCTGCGTCTATCACTGGATTACCTATCCCGACGCCGAGCGCGAAGCCGAGATCATCATGCTGCGCGCCGGCGACGTCGCCGAGGCCACGGCGCGTGCGGTGGCTGCTGCCGTGCACGATATTCGCGCCCGTCCGCTGGCCAAGCCGCCGGGCATCGCCGAAGCGGTCGAATGGGCGAACGCCGCGACCATCCTCGAACAGGGCGGCAGCCCGTGGCCGGAAGCTTTTCGCCGCGCCATCGGCGTGCTGATCAAGGACGAGGAAGACCTGTCCTATATCGCCCCCGAGCTTGGCCAGATCGTCGAGGAGGCACTGGCGTGACACGCGACGTCAACGACCCCTTCGCCCCGTTCGCAGCGCAGCCGAATACGGATCGACCTCACCGCTGGCGGGACAGCACCCGCGAAGGAATGATGCGGGGAGAAAACTTACCCCTGGCGGCAGCACCCTTGCTCGGCTTTGGCCGGCTGCTGCGCCGCTATGGCTTCCCGGTGGCGCCCGAGCAGGTATCGGGCTTCATGCAGGCGGTGACGCTACTTGGACCGCGCTCGATGATTGACATCCACGAGGCAGCGCTTGCCACGCTGGCGCCGCCGCCCGACCGCCGCGACGAATTCGAGGCGCATTTCCAAAGCTATTTCTATGGCAACGCCACGGCCGTGGTCGAAGGCGAGGCCGACGACGAAACCCGCATCAAGGATGACGGCGGCCCCGGCGACGAGGAGAACAAGGTGGCACGCCAGGCAGAAGGCGGCGATTTATCGTCCGGCGCCGAACTGTTGAGCGGCCGCGACTTCCAGCGCGACGGCGACGGGCTTGCCGCCTTCCGCCGCAAGCTCGCTACCGCCTTGCCCGCCCGCAGCTCCTTCCGCACCGTGCGCACGCACGCGCGCGGCAAGCTCGATCTGCGCCGTTCGCTGCGCGAAGTCGTCAGTGTCGATGGCGACATACCGTCGCCGCTGCTGCGCCGCCGGCAGACCGTGCCGCGCAAGCTGCTGATCCTGATCGATGTGTCAGGCTCGATGAAGCTCTACACATCGGATTATCTCAAGCTGGCGCATGCGGCGGTGCAAGGTGCGGGCCGGGCTGAAATCTTCACCTTCGGCACGCGCCTGACCCGCATCACAGCGGCGCTGCGCATTCGCGACCGAGACCAGGCTCTGGCCCACGTGGCAGCACTGGTCGACGACTGGGACGGCGGCACCCGCATGGGACCGACGCTGCTCGCCTTCCTGTCTGTGCCGCGCTTTTCCGCTTTCGCGCGCGGGGCGGCGTTGGTCATCCTGTCCGACGCGCTGGAGCGCGGCGATCACGCCGAACTGGAAATGGCGATACGCCGGCTGAGCGCACGCGCCTTCCGTCTTTCGCTGGCGACGCCGCTGGCCGGCGATCCGCGTTTCCAGCCGGCAACGGCAGCGCTTCGCGCCATCCTGCCGGTGCTCGACGATCTGATCGATGGTTCGTCCATCGCCGGTCTCACCGATTTCATCCTGTCGCTCGCCCGCCCTGCCCCGGCGGCCGCAGCCATCTGGAAAAGGGTCTCATGATGCAGAAGGCGATCGACGCACACTTCCACATCTGGCGCCAAAAGGATCAGCCATGGCTGGTCGGCCCGATGGTGCCGCGCATCTTCGGACCCTATGAACCGATCCGCCGCGACTATCCGATCGAGGAATTCCTGGCCGATCAGCAAGGCTCAGGCGTCGAGAAGGCGGTCTATGTCCAGACCAACTGGGCCAAGGAGGATTTCGAGACCGAGGTCGCCTTCCTGCAGAAGACAGCCGACGAGACCGGCTGGCCGCATGCCATCGTCGGCTATGCCGACATGACGGTGGACGATATCAGGCCCCAGATCGACCGGCTGATCAAGTACCCCCTGCTGCGCGGCGTGCGCATGCAGCTGCACTGGCACGAAACGCCGGCTTTCCGCTTCGCCGCAGCACCGGATCAGGTGATCGACCCGAAAGTGCGGGCCAATGTGGCGCGGCTGAAAGACTACGGCCTGTCCTTCGATCTGCAGCTTTTCCCAGCCCAGATGAAGGACGGGCTGACGCTTGTCGGCGAGAATCCTGAGACCAATTTCATCCTCACCCATGCCGGCATGCTGACCGATACGTCGGACGAAACCACGGAGGCCTGGAAGGCGGGACTGCGAACGTTTTCAGCGGCACCCAACCTCTACGCCAAGCTCTCCGGCCTCGGCACCTTCGTCCACCGCAACGACCCGGCGCTGATCGCCTATATCGTCGACAATGCAATCGACGTCCTCAGCAGCAATCATCTGATGTTCGGCTCGAACTTCCCGATCGAGAAACTGTGGACCAGCCACGCCGAGCTGATCAAGGCGCACCGGGAGGCGGTGGCCAAGCACGGCGTGGCCGCCGAGGCGGACATCTTTTGGAAAACTGCGGAGAAGGTATATCGGCCGGTGTAGCGCGGCGCCTTTCCTTCTCCCCTTGTGGGGAAGGTGGCCGAGCGAAGCTCGGTCGGATGAGGGGTGCTGGAAGGGTCGTTGCGTAGAAGATATAAGCGCTTCAAACCATTTTATATTTTCTCGCTGCGTTTCTCCCAGCACCCCTCATCCGTCTCGGCGCTACGCGCCGATCCACAAGGGGAGAAGGTCAAGCCCGATTTCAGTTCCGCGGAAAATGGCCCGAAACCTCGGTGCCGGCGGCCGGCGGCAGCGCCAGGAAGCGGAGCGAGACCGCGAGCCCGATTGCGCCGATCACCAGGAAGGCAAGGCGGAAGTCGACCAGGTCGAGCGCCGGACCGCTTCTCGCGATCTGCGAGAGGTTTAGGAGCGCCGCCGCGACCGCCACGCCGAACGGCATCGCCTCTTGCTGCAGCATGCTGGACAGTGTCGCCGCCGAGCTGCGCTGCGATGAGGCTACGCCGGCGAAAGCCAGTGTGTTGAGCGCGGTGACCTGCATCGAACGCGTCAGTCCGGCAATCAGCATCAGCGCCACCACCAGCGCTTGGGGGTCTGCGGCGATATCGCTGCGCAGGCCATGATCGACAGCGATGCGATCACGCCGCACCGAACGGAAAACGAAGCGCCTCAGCGTCGGTGTCGTCACCGTCTTCATTCCGAGATTGCCGAGGAAATAGGCAAGGATCAGCATGCCGGCATCGACGGGTCTCAGGCCGAAGCCGACCTGGAACAGCAGCGGCAACAGGAATGACGTGGCGTTGATGGCGACCCGGAAAATGGTGCCGGCCGACAGTGTCGAGATGGCGAAAGTCTGTACCTTGAAAGCCGAGAGGTCGAGCAGCGGATTTTTTGTGCGCGCCAGATGCCGCACCGCCAGCCAGCCGACCAGGGTGCCGGCGGCAAGCAGCGCCACGGTCGGCATGGCGCCGTCTTCCGGATGGGCGATCCGCTCGAGGCCGTAGAGCATTGAGGCGAGCCCGGCCGAGTCAGAAGAAAGCCCGGCCAGTCGAGCGGCCTGGTTTCGGAATCGCGGTCGCCGGGAATGAAGCGGGCGACCAGCGCCAGACCGGCCAGCCCGAGCGGAATGTTGATGAAGAAATTCAGTGCCAGGAGAGATAGGTGGCCATGAAGCCGCCAAGCACCGGCCCGATCACCGGCGCGAACAGCGCCGGCCAGGTGATCGGTGCGGTGGCGTTGAGAAGCTCGGACTTCGAGACGTTACGCAGCACCAGGATGCGGCCGACCGGCGTCATCAGCGCGCTGCCCAGGCCCTGCACGGCACGCGCGGCGACGAACTGGGTCAGGCTTTGCGAGATTCCGCAGGCGATCGAGGCCAGCGTGAACAGCGCGATCGCCATGAGGAAAATGTTGCGCGCCCCGAAGCGGTCGGCGAGTCAGCCCAACAGCGGCACGAACGCCGCCATGGGCAGCATATAGACGGTGATGCCGATGCTCATCGCCACCGCCGGCACGCCGAAGGATTCTCCCATCTGCGGCAGCGATGTCGAGATGATCGTCGCATCCAGAAGCTGCATGAAGAGGCGACGACGACGATCAGCGCCACGCGCCGCGCCTGCCGCGCCGCCGTCGCGGTCTCGGCCAAGGCTTTGTTTTCGGGCATGGCGGTCATGCGCAGAACTGTATGAAAGTTTTTCCCGCGCCACTGGGAACCAGGCAATTGTCCGGCAAATCGATGACGCACCGGTTTGAACAAGCATTTGGGCGGCGCCGTCCAGACATGGACCAATAAACTTTCGTGTCGTATCGCGCCTTTTATGCGATGACTGAACCTAGCCACCGAACCAGCCTTTGACACTTCGCGATTTCGTTTCGCCTCTTCTGACTAGGACCCCACTTCATCAGGACCAATCTGCGCATGAAGCCCATCTACATCGATTATCTCAACGCCCTCGACATCGAAGCCCTTGATATGGTCGATGCGGAAATAATCGATGCGGTCGAGGGCGGGCTGGTGGCGCAGGGCAACGGCCAGGCGGTGATCGAGCCGCGCGTCCATCTCGAGCCGGACCCGTCCTTCAACGGCCATTTCAATGTCCTGCGCGGCTACGTCGCGCCGCTCGATGCGGCGGGCGTCAAGATCGTCGGCGACTATGTCGACAATTACCTGCACGGCCTGCCATCGGAATTCGGCATCCTCAACCTGTTCGATCCGCGCACCGGCACGCCGCGCGCCATCCTCGACGCCACCGTCATCACCGACATGCGCACCGGTGCCGTCACCGCCATTGGCGCAAAACATCTGGCGAAAAAGACGTCGAAGATCCTCGGCCATATCGGCGCGCGCGGCACCGCCTACTGGAACGTGCGCCTGCTCGACCATCTCTTCGACTTCGAAGAGATCCGCGTGCATTCGCGTCGGCCGGAAAGCCGCGACGGCTTTGCCGCCAAGCTGTCCGCCGATCTCGGCAAGCCGGTCATGGCGGTCGCCGACTGGCGCGCCTGCGTCGAGGGCGCCGACATCGTCGTCGAGGCCTCGCGGCTGCCGGAACCGCAGCCGCTGCTGAAGACCGCATGGATCAAGCCCGGCGGGCTGGTGATGCCCTACGGCACGATGAGCGCGGTGGAGCTGTCGTTGACCGACATCATGGCAAAGATCGTCGTCGACGACTGGGGCCAGTGCAAGGGCGGCAAATTCGGCTCGCTGCGCGCCCATGTCGAGACCGGACGCCTGAGCGAGCAGACGCTGCACGCCGAACTTGGCCAGATCGCCGCCGGCCTCAAGCCGGGGCGCCAGTGCGACGACGAGACGATCCTGTTCTGGCATCGCGGCCTGTCGCTCTCAGATATCGCGCTGGGTAAGGCGATGCTGGCCAAGGCGCAGGCGCAAGGCATCGGCCAGCGGCTGCGTTTCGCATGAGCGCGCTTGTCCTCACCGGAAGGGGCGTGAGCATCGAGGACGTCGCGGCGGTTGCCCGCGCCGGACGTAGGGTGGAGGTAGCCCCCGCGGTCATGGAGAGGCTGGACAGAGCGCGAAAAGTGCTCGACCGCGCCGCCGCTTCTGGCCAGCCGATCTATGGGCTCAATACCGGTCTCGGCGCCAATCTCGGCACGTCGGTCAGCGGCGACGCCAGCGCCTTCCAGCACCAGTTGCTGGAAGGACGCAGCGGCGCCGTGGGTGACGCGCTGCCACAAGACATCGTGCGGGCGACGATGCTTGCCCGCACCGCGATGTTTTCGGCCGGCGGTTCGGGCATTTCATCAGAGGTTTTCCTCGCACTCATCGGCGCGCTCAATGCCGGCGTGCATCCGGTGATGCCGTCACTGGGCTCGATCGGCGACAGCGACCTGGTGCTGATGGCAACGCTCGGTCGCATGCTGACCGGCGACGGCGAAGCTGACTTTCAGGGCCGGCGCATGCCGGCGGCCAAGGCGCTTGCGATGGCCCGCCTCGCCCCCGTCAGCCTCGCCCCCAAGGACGGGCTGTCGCTGATAAGCGCCTCGGCGGTGTCCGCCGGCAGCGGTGCGCTGGCAGCGGCTGACGCATTGTCCGCCTTCGCACAACAACAGCAGGCGGGCGCGCTGACCATTGAAGGCATCGGCGCCAACCAGACGATCCTCGATCCGCGCCTGCAGGCGGCGCGACCGGCCGCTGGCCAGCAGCAGGCCGCGCAAGGCTTGCGCGATCTGCTGGCACGCGACAAGGCGCCGACGCCGGCGACCTTGCAAGACCCGCTGTCGATCCGTTGCATGCCGTCGATCCATGGCGCGCTGTTGCAGGCAATCGATCAGGCCAGGCAAGCTGTCGAGATCGAGCTCAACGCCGCCGCCGACAACCCGCTGGTGCTGGGCGACGACGACACGGTGCTGTCGACCGGCAATTTTCACACCCCGTCACTGTCGCTTGCCTTCGAGACGCTCAGTCTTGCCATCGCTCAATGTGCGGCCGCCTGTGCTGCCCGCTTCCTCCAGCTTACCGGCTCAGGCCGCAACGGCCTGCCCAAATATCTGTCGCCGGTCGGCGGCGCTTCGGCCGGCTTCGTGCCGCTGCAAAAGACAGTAAGTGCTATTCTCGCCGCCATCCGCCACAGGGCCAACCCGGTGATGCTCGACTTCCTGCAGGTCTCGGAGGGCGTTGAGGACCATGCGACGCAAGCACCGCTGGCCGTTTCGAAATGCGCCGACATGATCGCGCTGTGGCAGCGGCTGATCGCCTTCGAGCTGATGGCCGCCGCACAGGCCGTAGACCTGCGCGACGGGCTGACTCTCGCGTCGGGCACAGCGGGAATTCACGCAGCCGTGCGTGCCCTCGTCGCGCCGCTTAGGGAAGACAGAGCGCTCGGTATTGACGCGGAGGCGCTTTACGCTGCGCTGGCTACCGGAACATGGCTGCCATAGCGCCGGCCGTCGCATATGCCGGCTTACGATATTGTCGAGCAGGTCCTAGCCGACGCGTTTCATCCGGCGTCGATCTTCTCCATGAACAGACCGAGTTGGTCCGGGTCCATATGCACCACATGCTTGTCTTCGGGATAGGCCAGGCTGTTCACGTCGGCGACATATTCGGAAAATGCGGCGATGCGTTCCGCCTGCAGGCGGTCATATTCGGCGGCGAAATTGCGGTAGACTTTGGAGTGGCGCGGCATGTGGCCACGGTTCTGGCCAAGGATATCGTCGGCGAACAAATATTGCGCGTCGCAGCCGGTGCCCGCCCCCATCGACAGCATGATCAGCGAGGTCCGCTCCGAAATCGCATTGGCCACCTCGACCGGCACCACTTCGATCTCGGCGCCGACCGCGCCTGCGGCCTCGTACTGCTTGACTGCCTCGAAAATTTGCATGGCGCTGTCGGCGGTCTTGCCGACAGCCTTGAAGCCGCCGGTCCAGGTGGCGCGCGACGGGATCAGTCCGACATGGCCGATCACCGGGATGTTGTCATCGGCCAGCCGTTTGACAGTTGCAAAGCCGGCGCTGCAATAGACCGCGTCGGCGCTCGCCTTGTAGAGCCGAAACGCCCAGCGGACGAAGTCGTCGGCTGTGCCGATCTCGTAGAAATTGTCGCCCGGCATGGTGAACAGGCTGGGTGCGGCATCGCGGAATTGCGGGTTGAGCACCAGCTCCGGCGGCACCGAGACGATGTCGACCCCGGCTCTTTCGGCTGCCTCGGCCTCGTCCATCGTCAACACGCGCAGCATGGTCAATTGCCGCTTGCCCTTCATGGCGCGCAGATCGGCGATCGTGGGTCTTTTGCGGCTCATCGATTTTGGTCCCCTTTGTTGCGTGTATTAAAGCAGATCAATTGATCTGGATCATCACTTTGCCCGCTTCGATCTTGACCGGATAGGTCTGCAGATTGATGCAGACGGGAGCCCCTTTGGCCTGGCCGGTCTTGTAATTGAAGCGGCCATTGTGCTTGGGACATTCGATGATGTCGTCCATGACAAGCCCATCGGCCAGGTGGGCCTTCTCATGCGTGCAAAACCCGTCGGTGGCAAAGAATTCGTCGTCAGGGGAACGATAGATCGCGAAGGTGCGGCCGCCATGATCGAAGCGGATGACATCCTCTTCTTCGACATCGTCCACGGCGCACGCTTCGACCCAATCGGCCATCTCTGTTTCTCCTGAAATCTGTATTGCGGCAGTGCCCAGTGCCTTATTCCGCGGCCGCCGACATGTTCACCTCGTGGAACTCGCCACGATAGGGCCGCGCCGTCAGCGGCAGTTCGCGCTTGAGGAAATAGTCCTCGTATTTGAGCTGCCTGAGCAAGACCGGCCAGACCTCGCGATAGGCATGCCACATCGACGGGTTCGGCTCAGGCAAATCGTGCTTGATCAATTCGTGCAGCCTGGGCAGCGCGTGATAGGGCACCATCGGGAACATGTGATGCTCCACATGGTAATTCATGTTCCAGTAGATGAACCGGCTGATCGGGTTCATGTACACGGTACGGGTGTTGAGCCGGTGGTCGACCACATTGTCGGCCAGGCCGATGTGCTGCAGCAGGCCGGTCAGCACCATGTGCCAGGTGCCGTACAGGCGCGGCACGCCGATCAGCACCAGCGGCAGCCACGACCACGTGTAAAGAGCGACCGCGATGGTCGCGATATAGATCACGATATGCCAGCGCGCGGCGATGACGGCCTTGTGCTGTTCCATCTCGGGAACGTAGCTTTTCTCGTCGGGCGTCAGTTTGCCGAACGCCTGGCGTACCAGCGCCGGAAGCGAGTAGCGAAAATCGAGGATACCGGTGAAAGCGAGTGCGGTGCGCAGCAGGTCCGGCGGGCGCATCACGGCGATCTCGGCATCGCGTCCGACAATGATGGTGTCGGTGTGGTGGCGGGCATGGCTCCAGCGCCAGGTCACCGGATTGCGCATCAGCATGAAGCTGGCGATCTGGTAGACCACATCATTCATCCAGCGCGTTCGGAAGGCAGTGCCATGACCACATTCGTGCCAGCGCGAGTCGCTGGAGGAGCCGTAGAGCACGCCATAGACGAAGAAGAACGGCACGCACCACCAGGTGCCCCAGAAATAAATGCCGCCGGCAGCTGAACCCAGGATGGCGACGATCCAGATGATCGTGTCGCGGATCGCCGGGCCATCCGACCGTTGCATCAACTCCTTGATCGCCTTGCGGGAGACGTCGGTGTGATACCACTTGGCCGAAGCCAGCCCCGTCTCGATCGCCCTGCGTGTGCTCTCGCCGACCAGGCTGTAGTCGCGCTTCACTGTGCCAGCCATTGTGACCTCCAAATCCTGATGGCCCGAGAGCCCTCCCCGCTCCGATCGGACTCAGCCTCCCAACTGGTGTTTCGCATCCTCTTCGCCATTATCGCGACCTGCCTCCGATCACCGGAAAATTGCCCGACGGCAGCGGATAATCCTGTTGCGGCTGCCGGGCGATCGCCGCGATCCGGCTTTCAGCGGCAGCGATGTCGCCGGTGCCATCGAGAACCCGGAACACCGCATTGTATGAGCGGCTCTCGCCATGCTCCAGCCAGATCATCTCGCCGCGTTCTCGGGCCGCCAGATTGCCGAGCACATGATGCGTCGACGGCTCGATGCCCAGCGCATAGTGCCCTGCCTGGAAATTCTGCCACTCATAGGCACAAGGCAACTGATCCTTGCGGGTCACGACTTCCAGCCCAAGGCCAAGACGGTCGTTGACCACCGCCACCGGCACTTCCCCGGCGCCGTTAGCGCCAAGCTCGTGCTGCCAGACCTGCTCTTTGAAACCCAATTGCGGCGCCGGCACTGTGCGGTAGCCGACCTTCTGCGCCTCGTAGCGCTCGCCGGCATGCCCGGCCCACACAACGTCACGGATCGGCGCCAGATAGCGAGACCCCTCGTCGAGCACCGGATGGCTGACATTGATGTGGTAGAAATACATATGCGGCGTCCGGCTGAACCCGTGATTGAAGACCCGGTCCGAAAGCCGGATCTCGTTGCCGCCGACATCGGCTTCGATCCGCCGCAGCAGATGCAGATCCTCGCCGAACACAGTCGATTGCTGGACGATGCCTTCGGCCCACACCACGCAGCCGTCGCCGTCCCAGGTCTCGCCGTAACCGGTCAGGCGCGCCGGAATGGTGCCGATGCGGCCATGCAGCGAATGGCGCACCGTTTTCTTCGGCGGATAATTGTAGCTGTCGGCGGGAACCTCGTTCATGAACAATATATGGTCGAGACCGCAGGTCAGCAGCAGGCCCGAGAAGGAACGCGCCCAGGCCAGCCCCTCCTCGCCTTCGTACTCATGCAGACCGGGATGGCGAAAGCCGCTCGGCGAATGCCAGCCGATCGCCTGGCCCTTGAAGTCGCAATCGGCGATATCGAGCGCCCGATCGACCAGCGCGGTGAAACGCAGGCCGGAGCCGGTGCGGAATTCGAGCATGCGAATGCCGCGCTCCACGCCGTCGCCAAGTGTCATCAGCCGCACGCCGGCGAATTGCGACAGCATGCCGGACCGTTCCGAAACCTGCCGGCGCGACAGCGTCTTGCCGTAAAGCTCTACCATGTGACGGCCAGTTCCTTCACTTCGCTCTCGTCTCCTTGAGCAGGGCCGACATATCGGCGCCGGTAATGATGCTTTCCACCGTCAACAGATCGGTATCGGCGACCGTCTGCTCAGCGACGATCTCGCCGCGGCGCATGACGATGATGCGGTCGGCGACCTGAAAGACGTGATGGATGTTGTGGGTGATCAAAAGCACCGAATGGCCGGCCGCGCGCACCTCCTTGACGAAGCGCAGCACGCCGTGTGTTTCCTCGACGCCGAGATTATTGGTCGGCTCGTCGAGGATGATGACCTTGGCGGCGAACTGCATCGCCCGCGAAATGGCGATCGACTGGCGCTCGCCGCCCGAAAGCGTGCTGACCAGCGCATCGGCGTCGAGCTTTTTCGAAATGCCGACGCGCTTCAGCAGCGCCGCGGCGGCGTCGCGCAGCTTGGCGAGATCGAGCGGCGCGAACACGCCCAGCCATTTCAGATTGACCGGTTCGCGACCGAGAAAGAGATTGCGCGCGATGCTCAGGTCCGGCGCCAGCGACGTGTCCTGGTGGATGGTCTCGATGCCGAGATCCATCGCGTCGCGCGTCGAGCGGATCGAGACTTTCTGGCCGCGCACATAGATGTCGCCGCGGTCGACGGGAAACACGCCGGAGATCGCCTTGATGAGGGTGGATTTGCCGGCGCCGTTGTCGCCGAGCAAGGCCACCACTTCACCTTCATTGAGTGCGAACGATGCGCACTTCAGGGCGCGGACGCTGCCGAAGGACTTTTGCAGGTTCTGCAACCGAAGCACTTCCATTGTCAGTTCCTGGCGGCGTTCTTCTGCAGCAAAGCGTGCAGGATGAGCATGGCAAGGATGATGACGCCGACGAAGATGTTGTAGGCGAGCCCCGGCACGCCGATCAGCACGATGCCGTTGCGGATGCTGCGCAGCATCAGCGCGCCGACAATCGTGCCCAGGATCGTGCCGCGCCCGCCGGTCAGCGCCGTGCCGCCGACCACCACCATGGCGATCACTTCGAGTTCATAGCCGGTGCCGGCCACCGGCGAGGCGGCAGAGATGCGGAACGCGCTGATCATGCCGGCGAGACCGGCCAGCGCGGACGTCAGGATGAACAGCCAGACCTTGACCGCATCGGCCGGCACGCCGCGCGCCACAGCAGCGTTACGGTTCGAGCCGATGGCGCTTATCCAGTTGCCGAGCTTGGCGTAGTGCAGGACGTAGATCGCCAGCAGCGACAGGCCGATGAACCACCACAAGGATGTATAGAAACGGAACGTTCCGATATTGAAGCTGCCGGCCAGCAGCGTCACGAAAAAGCCTGGCTGGTCCCAGGATTTCAGCGGAAAGCCTTGCGTGATGTAGAGCGCAGCCCCGCGCACCACGAGCAGCATCGACAGCGTGACCAGGAAGGAGGAGATGCCGATCTTGGTGACGATCAGCCCGTTGACCGCACCGATCGCTATGCAGAGCAGCAGACCGACAAGCAGGGCGATGCCGATGTCAAACCCGCCGTTCTGCACCAGAAGCATGACCACGACCGGTGCCAACCCGAACACGGCTCCGACCGAAAGGTCGAACTCGCCCGCAGTGAGAAGCAGCGTCATGCCGAGCGCGATGATGCCGAGTTCGGGCAGGAACGCCATCATGTTGGAGATGTTGAGCGGCGACAGGAAGTTGGCATCGGCAACGGCGAACACCGCCAGCAGGACAATCAGGATGACGAGCGAAGAGAATTGCGGCGAGCGGATCAGGCTCGACCTGCGTTTGGAGCGCGGCATTTCCTCTTCTGCGGCGATTGTCATGACTGCTTGGACCATATCTCAGGGTGACGCCCGCCGCCTGCGCGGCGGACGTCAGTTTCCATCACTTGTTGTAGAGTTTCAGGATCGGTTCGACGCTCGAGGCGTCGTAGAGGCTGAACGTGTGGATGTCGTAGCCGATCGGCTCACCCGAGGCGGCGAGCCCGAGCAAAGCAACCGGCATGAAGCCCTGTGCCGAAGGGAACTGCCATGCCGCTGCGTTGACGAAGCCAGCCTTGACGGATTCGGCTGTTTCCTTCGAATTGCCCCAGCCGACGACCGGGATTTTGCCAGCCGGCACGCCAGCGCCGTCGAACACCCGCTTGATGCTGGCCGCCACGGAATCGCCGAGCGCGATGATCGCCGGCGGATTGTTGGCCACCATATAGTCGGTCATCTTGGCGATGATACCGGCCGGATCGGTGCCGCAATCGACGACGTCGTATTTGATGCCGAGCGGATCGAACACGGTGGCGATGCCTTCGGTCTCGAGTTGCTGGTAGCTGGCTCCCGGCACTTCGACCGGCAGGAACACCTTGTCGCCCCGCTTCACCATCTTGTGGTCGACCAGGTATTTTGCCCAGATGGCGCCGGCCTCCTTGAGGTCAGCGCCGACATAGGCCTGCCGTCCGGTCGCCCGATCGTCGGTGTTGAAGAACACGATCGGGATGCCGGCGGCCTTGGCCGCCTTGACCTCCTCGGTCCACAGGCCTGGCTGCGCCGAGGTGGTGGCGATGCCGTCGGGCTTGGCGGCGAGCGCCGAGTTGAACGCTTCCTTCTGCGCCGCCATGTCGCCGCCGCTGAAGGAGATATTGCAGGTCACCTTGAGCTGGTCGCAGGCCTTGGTGGCGCCGGCATTCCAGTCGAGCCAGAAGGCATCCGATGGGCCGCCATGCGACAGCAGGTAGAACGTCTTTTGAGCATCTTGCGCCAGCGCCGAGCCCATGGTCACGCCGGCGAGCACGGTCGCGGCAACGGCGAGTTTTGACACGAATTTCAACATTTCTCTTCCTCCCTTTTTTGGTAGCCGAACCGTGCCGTCACAGTCCGTTGGCGCGGAATTTGCCGTCGAGGAATTTCTTGGCGCGCGGCACGTCATCTTCCGAAAGATGCTCGATGATAACCGGGATGTTCGGGTGCTTTTCGGCCAGCCGCCTGAGATAGAGGTCGTAGTTCAGCGAACCGAGGCCTGGCGCCGGCAGCTCGATCTCGCCAACACCGCGGAAAGTGTGGCTCTCCAGCGCGTCCTCGTCGCCGATGTCGGCGTGCTTCTCCGACTTGTCACCTCCCGAGCGCTTGACGTCCTTGGCATGGGCTATTCTGATCTTGTCGGTCAGCGTGTCGAATACCTGGTTCAGAATCTGGTCCATCCTGTCGATGTTGTGCGTCTCGAAATAGTTGGTCGGGTCCATCAAAAGGCCGAGACCGGGATGGTCGACCTGCGCGAACATCTTCACCGTCTCCTCGACCGAGCCGACGACATTGTTGACATAGGTTTCGAGCAGGAAGACCGCGCCGTGGTCGTATGCGGTCTGGGCAAGATCTGATATGACCTTGCGGCATTCCTCGAACCCTTCCTCGGTCTTGTTCTTGGGATGATGCACCCAATCGGACTCGCTGTTGTAGGTGCCGGTTTCCGAGATAACGTAAGGCGAGCCGAAATCGCGCGCATTGCGGATGATTTCCTTGAGATAGCCGACACGCCTATCACGCTCGCCCATGTCCGGATGGATGATGTTGGTGTAGCCTGACACGCAGCACACCGGCAGATTGTGGTCGCGGAAGGTGTCGCGAACAGTCCGGGCCTTTTCCTTGGTGATCTGCCCGGCCGACAGGTCAACGTCCTTAAAATGGAGGTCGAGCTGCACCGTGTTGAAATCGAGCGCGCGGATCTTCTGCGCGGTTTCCTCGAGGCTGTACGGGAAATAGCCCGTGAAAATACCTGCCTGCATCATGATGTGAAGTCCTCCCTGTAGGCGATTCAGTTGATTGAGTTTGTCGAGATTTCGGAAAGCTTGACCGTGCGGCCCTCGTCGATCGAGCGATAGCCGGCTTCGATCAGCGCCATGGTCTTGACGTTGTCGGCGACGGACAGCGCCGGCGGCGTGCCGGTCTTCACCGCGTGCTGGAGCTGCTCCATCACGCCGATGAAGGCATGCGGGAACCACATCGTGTCCCAGTTGGGCGTCATCCATTCGCCCCCGGTGGTCTCGGTCGAAGCATAGGTCAGCGTCGAGGCAGCGCCCGTCGGCCAGCCGATCGTGCCCTTGGCGACGCCCTTTGTGCCCTCGACGCGCCAGTTGATGTGCTGGTCGTCCTTGTAGCCCTCCTGGCGCGGACCGGACCAGACATCCTCCAGCGAAACGGCGAGCACGCCGGACGGGAACCGCAGCGTCGAAACAGTGATGCCGTCCGAATGGTCGAAGCGCGTGCGCGGATCTTTGCGGGTCAGCGTCGTGATCTCGTCGGGATCGCCGAACAGAAAACGCAGCACGTCGAGATGGTGGACGCTCATATTGGCAAGCGTCAGCCGGTCGTAGTCCTCGAGGAAGGTCTGCCAGTGGGGGATCGCATGCATGTCGATCTGGGCGAAGACGATGTCACCGAGCGCGCCGCTGTCCATGATCTGCTTCAGCACGCGCATCGACTGATCGTAGCGCATGTTCTGGTTGACCGAGAGGATCTTGCCGGCCTTGGCCGCCTCGTCGCGCAACTCGATCGCATCCTTGAGCGACAGCGCCAGCGGCTTCTGCGCCAGGACCGCCTTGATGTGCTTCTGCTTCAGCGCATGGCGGATCAGCGCCGGCTGCTGGTCCGGCGGAAAGGCAAGGTCGATGATCTCGACGTTTTCGTCCTCGATCAATTGTTCCGGCGTGTCGTGGACGGTCGGGATCTCCCAGCGCTTGGCGACCTTCTCGGCACTGGCCTTGGTCCGCGAGGCGATCGCCACCACCGGAAAGCCGGCGTCCTTGTAGGCGGCAAGATGGCATTCGGCCATGATCATGCCGGCGCCGACACAGCCGATTTTGTACTCCCTGGTGCGGACTTTAACGTCCGGCTCGAAGTCTTTGCTCGTCAATGTCTTTCTCCCGAAGCTCGTTTCTTGCGACCGCTGTCATCGTCCCAGCGCTGCCCCGCTTTGCCCGAAATAATGCACGCGGCCGGGCTCGCAGGATATCGCCACCATCGCGTCCGGCCTGATATCCGGCTGGCCGCGCAGCAATGCCCTGAGGCGCGCCTGCCCGGCAGCGAGTGTCACCACGGTATAGCCGCCGAGCGGCTCGACCTCGAACACTCGCGCCGGGCGGCCCGCGCGCCCGTCTGAGACTCCACCCTCCGATATTTCCCCATCCGACCAGGGCCGCACCTTGATGTCTTCCGGCCTGACCCCGATCTCGACGGCATCGGCCGGAGCAGCCTTGTCCGCGATACGGATCGCGCCTTCAGCCGCCTCGACGCCGCCCTCGCCGCGCAGCGACTTCAAGATATTCATCATCGGCGAACCGAGCAGCCGCGCCACATAAGTGCTCGCCGGCCGGTCATAGATCTCGGCCGGCGCGCCGATCTGTCTGATCCTGCCGTTCTCCAGGATGGCGATGCGGTCGGCAACCGACATCGCCTCTTCCTGGTCGTGGGTGACATAGATCAGCGTCTTGCCGAGCTCGCGCTGGATGCGCTTCAACTCGACGCGCGTCTCCTCGCGCAGCCTGGCGTCGAGCGCCGAGATCGGATCGTCCATCAGATAGGCATTGGGATCGCGCACCAGCGCGCGGGCGATCGCAACGCGCTGCCGCTCGCCACCGGAAAGCTGCGCCGGCGGCTTGTGCAGGATGTGGCCGATATGCAGCTTGGCCGCGACGTCGGCGACACGCTTTTCGATTTCGGCCTCGGCGACCCGGTGTTCGACCAAGGGGAAGCGAACATTGTCGCGCG
This sequence comes from Mesorhizobium wenxiniae, assembly GCF_002284535.1. Classification (GTDB taxonomy): domain Bacteria; phylum Pseudomonadota; class Alphaproteobacteria; order Rhizobiales; family Rhizobiaceae; genus Mesorhizobium; species Mesorhizobium wenxiniae. Next base: position 339,334 of record NZ_NPKH01000020.1, read on the forward strand.
CGCTCATATGCGGAAACAGCGCTAGGTTCTGGAACACCATGGCGACGTTGCGCTCGGCTGGCGACATTGTATTGACTGGACTGCCGCCGATCAGGATCTCGCCTGAGTCAGGCGTTTCCAAGCCGAGCACCAGACGCAGCATCGTCGACTTGCCCGACAGCGGCGGACCGAAGAAGCAGAAGAACTCATTGTCGTTGACCGTGAACGAGGCATCGTCGACGGCGATCGTGGCGCCATAGCGTTTCGTCACATTGCGGAAAACGATATCGGCCATGGTCTCAGCCCGCTTTCATGGCAAGGCCGGTGGCGGCGTCGAAGACGCGTACCGACTGCGCGGCCGGTGCGATCACAGCTGTTTGCCCGACCGACAGTGCCACATCATTGTCGAGCACCGCCTTCACCGCAGCCTCGCCGTCGCCGAGATGGATAATGGTACGCGCGCCGATCCGCTCGACGAAATTCACCGGCATCGACAGGCCGCGGCCGCTTTCGGCCAATGTCACCTGCTCCGGTCGGAAGCCGTAGAGCACCTCACCCCGCACGCCCCGCACAGCGGCGGTAATTTCGACCGGCAGCGGCGGCGTGACTCCGAGCGGCCCGAGATCAACGACCAGCCCACGGTCGCTTTCCGCCGGCCTGCCTCTGAGCAGGTTCATCCCCGGCGCACCGATGAAGCGGGCGACGAAGACATTGGCCGGATCGTTGTAGACCTCGAGCGGCGTGCCGACCTGCTGCAGCACGCCGTGGTCCATCACCGTGATGCGGTCGGCCATGGTCATCGCTTCGAGCTGGTCGTGGGTGACATAGACCATGGTTTGCCGGAACTGCCGCTGCAACTGCTTCAGTTCGGTCCGCATCACCGCCCGGAAGGCCGCATCGACATTGGACAGCGGCTCGTCGAGCAGGAAGATCGCCGGCTCCATGATCGCCGAACGGCCGATCGCCACGCGCTGCAATATGTTGACCGACAGCCTGTCGGCCTTGCGGTCGAGCAGCGGCGTCAATTGCAGCATCTCGGCAATGGCTCCGACGCGACGGTCGATCTCGGCCTTTGGCGCGCCGCGCATTTTCGGGCCGTAGGCGAGGTTCTGCCGCACGCTCATATGGGTGAAGATCGCGTAGTTCTGGAAGACGAAGCCGACGCCGCGCCGTCCCATCGGCACGCCGGTCATGTCGCGCTCGCCGAACAGGATCTTCCCGCTGGTCGGCTCCTCCATGCCGGCGATCATGTTCATGGTCGTCGACTTGCCGCAGCCTGACGGCCCGAGCAGCGCCATGAACTCGCCGTCGGCGATTGCCAGATCCATCGTCTTCAGCGCGGTGAAGTCGCCGAACTTCTTGACCAGATTCTGCAGATGGATGGCGCTCATGCCAGCACCTCCCGCGCCCGCGCCATGCGCTTCATGGCAAATACCGCTGCGATGGACAGCACGATCAGGATGGCCAGCGCGATCGCCGCGACATAGCCCCAGATCAGGTCCTGGGTGGTGAGCTTGTAGATGTAGACGGAGATCGTCTCGGTTGCGACGCCGGGACCGCCGCCGGTCATGATGTAGAGCGTGTCGAATATCTTGAAGTTCTCGATCACCCGGATCGCCAGCGCGATGATGATGATCGTCTTCATCTTCGGCAGCACGATGGTGACGAAGCGCTGCCAGGAATTGGCCCCGAGCAGCGTCGCCGCCTTGATCTGGTCCTCGGGCACGCCGACCAGGCCGGCAAGCAGGATGAGGAACATCAGTGGTGTCCACTGCCAGATGTCGGCGATCATGACGGCGATGAGCGCCAGCGTCGGGTCCGAAAGCCAGGCGATCGTGACGGGAAAGCCTGATAGCGCCGACAGGATGTCGTTGACCGGGCCGCCCGACTGGAACAGCATGAAGAACATGTAGCCGGCCACCGCCGGCACCACCATCATCGGCATCAGCAGGATCGAATAGAATACCCGCCTGCCCAGAAACTCGTCGGCAAACAGCGTGGCGAGCGCGAGGCCGAGCAGGAATTCCGCAGGCACGCAGATGATCATGACGATGGCCGTGCGCTTCAGCGCGCTCCAGAAGCGCGCGTCGGCGGCAAGGTCGGTGTAGTTGGCGAAATTGTTCCACAGCGACCAGGCGTTCCACCAGCCGAGGCCGGACAGCGGCGACCAGTCGGTCAGGCTAATATAGAGCTGCATGAGCAGCGGGAAGACGGCGATGAACAGCACCAGGATCTGCGCCGGCAGCGTCAGCCGGAAGCCGAGCTTTGCCCCTTCGTCCCGCAAGGCCGGCTTTGCCTGGACGGCCTTCATCACGTCCTCCGAAATCGTCGCAGTCACCGCGCTCATTGCTTGAGCGCCCCAAAGGTCAGCCCGCGCACCAGATGGCGCTGGATGGCGACGCCCATGATCACAGGCGGCACTGCGGCGATGAGACCGAGCGCCGCTTTGGCGCCGTAGAGCTGTCCCGTCATCGAGGAGGACAGCGAGGCCATGTAGACGGGGACCGTCACCCATTCGCGCGTCGTCAGAAGCAGCGCGATCAGATAGTCCGACCAGTTGAGAATGAAGACGAACAGCGCGGCGCTGGCCAGCGGTGCGCGCATCATCGGCAGCGTGATGCGGGTGAAGACGCGCCACCGCGAACAGCCCTCAACCAGCGCCGCTTCCTCGATCTCGCGCGGCATGTCGTCGAAGAAGGTCTTCATCAGCCAGAAGGCGAAAGGCAGCGTGACGATGCCGTAGATCAGCGACAGTCCCCACCAGCTGTCGGTGAAGTTGAGGAAAGCCCACATGATCATGACCGGGGTCATCACCGCCATCGGCGGAAACAGGCGAAGCTGGATCAGCGCCAGCGGCAGATTCTGGCCCGAGCCGAAGCGCGACAGTCCGTAGGCGGCTGCCGTGCCGGCCGACATGGCGATTGCCGTGCCGAACGTGGCCGACAGCAGCGACGACAGGATCGGTTTCAGCGCGGTGCGGTCGAGCGCGACGATCAGATTGTTGGTCGATTCCCCGAAGACGAACCGGAAATTGCTGAGCGTCGGGTTCTTCGGCCACCAGGTCAGGTGGGCGCCGGTCGCCGACCATTCGGCGATCGGCTTGAAGGCCATCGACACCATCCACAGGATCGGCACCAGCGTCACCGCCATGGCCGCAAGGATCGCCGCATAGCGGAATATTTCGAAAGGAACGGAACGCTTCATCTTGCAGCTTTGCTGGGGTCATCGTTTGCAGAGGGGAAGAGCAATCAATCCTCCCCTCCATTCGGATTCAGGGAGCAGGATCAGCTGACCGGATCGAGAACAGTAGGCCAGGCTTCCTTGTTGGTCTTGATGGCTTCGAGAAGCTTCTCCTCGCCGGTGCGGCGGGCGATCTTCTTCCATTCGACCTCGGTGTCGGCCATCGCCTGCTCGGCGGTCTTGGCCTTGGTAAGTGCTGCGACGAGGTTCTCGTCCAGCGCATTGTGGAAGGCGGTGGCGCCGGGATAGTTGATGGTCGGCACGGTGCGGGCGACCGTCTCGCGCACCACATCCATGTGGTAGGCGTGATAGGTTTGGCGGACGAGCGGGTCGGAGAAATCCGACAGTCGGAACGGATCGAAATAGCCGCCGGGATTGGCGGTCATCCAGGCATAGATCCGGCTCGATCCCAACCACTGCAGGAACAGGTAACAGGCCTCCGGATTCTTGGCCTGCGAGGAGACCGAAGCCGAGAGGTTCAGCCACAGCACCGAACGGCTGATCAGCTTCCCGTCGATCTCGCGGCCGGGCGGCAGCATCGAGCCGATCTTGCCGGTGACCTGCGAATCCTTGTTGCCGGCATTGTCGAGGAATTTCGGCAGGTTGGAGAAGGCGCAGGTCATGGCGGCGCCGCCCTTGGCGAAATTGCCGTACTGCTCCGGCCAGCCCCAGGAGATCGTGTCCGGCGAATGATGGGCCAGCGAGGCGATGTACTCGTTGGTCGCAGCGATGCCTTGCTCCGAATTGATCAGCGGCTTGCCGGTGTCGTCGAACAGGAACTGATTGGGCGAAGCCATTGAGACATAACGCTGATACCAATTGGTATAGCCCCAGCCCTGGTTGCGCAGATCCGTTGAGCCGAACAGGCCCTTGTCCGGGCGCTGGAAGAAGGCCGCGATCTCGTCATGCTGCTTCCAGGTCTTCGGCGGCGCCAATTCGTAGCCATGCTTGTCGGAGAAGGCTTTCTTTTCGGCCGCGTCGCCGAACAGATCGGTGCGGTAGACCCAGGTCTGGAAATCGCCATCCAGCGACACGCCATAGGTCGAGCCGCGATACTGGTTGAGCAGCGAGACGCCCTTGGCGCCGTTGACATAGCCGCGCTCGGGATCGTCCCATTCCGGCTTGTACTGGGCGACGAAGTCGTCGAGCTTCAGGATGCCGCCGGTTTCGGCGAGATCGCCAAGACGGTTCCATTCCACCGCGTAGATATCATAGGCCCCACCCTTGGTGGAGATGTCCTGCATTGTCTTGGTGAACTCCTGGCCATTCGGCACGCCGACGATCTCGAGCGGAATGCCGGTTTCCTTCTCCCACAGGTCCTTGATCGAGGGCGCGCCGGCAGGAAATGGCTGCGTCAACTGGCCGATCGAGCCGTCGGACAGGCCGAGCACGATTTTGGCAGGCGCCTTGCCGGCGCCCTTCATCGCCTTTGCCGCCTCGATGGCGCGGCCTTCCGGCGTATCAGGCCCATACTGATAACGCTCTGAGCCGTCGAAGCCCGTCGGGCCGCCGATCATGCCCGGCGCGAGCGCATCGGCCGCATAGGCGCGGCTGGGACGAATGAATTTCGGTGCGATACCTGCGGCGGCAACAAGCACTGCCGCCTTTCCACCGGACGCCAGCAAACGGCGCCGCGACATGCCGATCATATCAGACATTGGAAGTTCTCCCTCGGGGCCTTGTTCCTCCACGGCCCTCATGATGGATATTGACGACACTATGGGAAGGCTGTCAACATCATAGATACTCAGAACACGTCATAACATCGCAAATGAGGGGAGAGAATGCAGTCCAACGAGGTCACTCTACGGTACCTGGTGCTTGAATTTGAGGGAACCGTGCGCCGCGCCTACCCTTTTCGATCCGGCTCGACGATTTGGTGTAGCGCGCCGGCTTGCGCATCGGCTAAGGCCGGATACATCATTTCCCATCAGAATCGCGGATGGCAATGAAGTCGTCGTCCGACGTACATCCGTTAATCCGCGGTTTTGATGCGCCTGTAGCGCACTAGCAGTAAGGTGATCGACTATGCGGTCCACCCTGACAGACATAGCCCGGGAAGCCGGCGTTTCAGCCGCCACGGTCGATCGTGTGCTCAACAACCGCGCCGGGGTCAGGGCGCGCACCCGCGAAGTCGTACTCGAAACGGCGCAGCGGCTTGGCTACATCGCGGAAAATTCGAACAGCCCAACCCCGCGCAATGCGCTGCGCGGCGATGTCATACGGCTCGATTTCGCTCTGCCCGCCGGCACCAATTCCTTCATCAAGATGCTGCACCGGCATATCGAGGCGCAGGCGCAGTCGCGGCCGGACCTCGACGTGCGCGTCGCCACGATCGAAGGCTTCAATCCCGACCGACTTGCCCGCCTGCTGCAGGAATTGCGCGGCCAGACGCAAGGTGTCGGCGTCATTGCGCTCGACCATCCGACCGTCCGTGAGACAATCCGCTCGCTGTCGGCCAGCGGCGTCAAGGTCGTCACCATCGCGTCCGACATCCTGCATGTGCCGAGGATCGCCTATATCGGCATCGACAACCGCGCCGCCGGGCGCCTCGCCGGCTATTTGCTCAATCGCTTCATGGGCGCTGATCGTCCGGGCAAGGTCGCACTGTTCGCCGGCTCGCTCTCCTATCGCGGCCATGAGGAACGCGAGATGGGGTTCCGCCACATCCTCACGGAAGAATCGCCCAATCTGCAGATCGTCGAGATGCGCGAGATGCTGGACGACCGGGAAAAGGCCTATGCGGAGGCCTCCGCCCTGCTGGACCGGCATCCGGACCTGGCCGCGATCTACAATGTCGGTGCCGGCAACACCGGCATCGCTCGCGCGCTTAAGGAGCGTGGGCGCGCACTGTCGACCGTGTTTCTCGGCCACGAGGTGACGGAAGGCACCAAGGATCTTTTGCTCGACGGCACGCTCGACGCGGTCATCGACCAGAACCCGCGCGTCGAGGCCCGCGAAGCGCTCAACACCTTGACCCATGCGGTCAGGGGCTCGCCCTACGAACTGCACCAGCCAAGGCTGCAGGTGATCTTCAGGGAAAGCATCCCGGAGATCTGAACGGAAGTTCCGGGATAAGAGAGGTCGCGCCAGCAAGTGGGGCTGTGGCGCTGCGGCGATCAGGGTAATCTGAGCTCGATGCCGTGCGGGCTGTTGTCTTCGGGACGAGGAGGACCGGGATCTCCTCCGCATGCAAACGGTTCGGCGTTCGGCTGGGTTCGCGGCGGAAGCGGCTGCCGCGAGGATCGTTCGCGAACACTGGCGCGGCACGCTGGGGCTCGGCCGCGACGAGACGCTGGCTGCGGCCTATTGGCGACGTGGCGCGGCGGGACCGATGGCCGGCTGGATCCTGCTCACGATCGCTTGCGCATCCTCGCCAAGGCCGATCGCGATCCGGTCGCCGGAAACAATGCCTGATATGTCGCAGACGACCAGCGGCATGCTGACATCGTAGAGAAACTCGGCGACGATGGCGCCGACGGCCAGAATCGGGTCGGGCCGCTGCAGGATAATGCCGGCCGGCGCAGTGCCCCTGCGGATCGCCTCGGCCAGAACCGAGGACGAGGACGAAGATCCCCGCCCGGAAGCCATCACCAGGATCTTGGCAGCGACATTTTGGCCAAGACCAGGATGCGAACGGTCGATGATGTCGCCCGTCTCGATGTCCAGGCCGCCCCAGAAACTGAGCGCTTGCGACAGCACCAGCGCCGAGCCTTGTGCCTCGCCGGCAAGCTGGAAACTGCCAACTCTGTTCAGGGCTCGACCTTTCAGGGCTCGACTTGCCTGTTCACTCATGGCGCACCCCTCACGACGTGCCCGACCGCTGCCGAGCGGATGCAGTCCTCCATCTCGCCGAACGCCACCGAGACGCCGATATTGCCGGGGGCGTAATGCGCCCATTTGCCGGAGTTGGTCATCACCACGCCGTCGAGGCGCTCGATGATGGTGGTGACATAGGTGCAGGTATCGGTCACTGGAATGAGGTTGAACGCCTTCACACTCTCCAGCTCGCCTTCGTCCTTAAGCCGCGTCAGCGTCGCGCGCCCGGTGTTGACATAGATCGGGATGCCCCTGCCCGGCGCGATATGGCGCAGCATCGGCAGCAGGCGCATCCACTCGTGATGGGAAAAATGCGGCGTGCCGAGCGATACGGCCACAAGCGGCGCACCGTCGGGGACGCTGGACAGCCTGGCCAGAGCATGATCGATGTCGGCGCGAGAGATCCGGATCGTCTCCTCCGGCGCCTTGCCGCGAAACGCCTCGTCGAGCGTCTTTGCTTCCGGCGTGATGCCGACCGCATGAAACAGTGCCACCGCGCCCGTCGTTGCCGCCGCCGCACCCAGCGCCTTCAGCTGGTCCTCGTCGCGCGGCTGCGGCAGGCCCGATATCACCGGGATGCGGTCGCGACTCGCCTGCCCGATGATCAGCCCGACGCCAACGAACAGGGCGTCGGTAGGCTCGAAAGAACCGGTCAGCTCGAACAGGATCTGGCCGCGCCGGTTTTCGCTTAAATGCAGCCCCCAGGCCGGCGCCCGCCCGGTCATCGCGCAGCACAAATCGATGAAATCACCATAGCGATTGGTCCGCGCTCCAATCACCGAATTGGCAAAGACGATGGCGTTGGACTCGCCCCAGGCGATCTGCTCGCCGAAAGCCGGCCGGAACCGCGTCTGATAGGGCGCGCAGGTGAAGGTCGCCTGACAGCCGAGCTCCAGATGCGCCTTCATCAGCCGCCGCGCCGGCACTTCTTCGGCGGCCGGCATCTTCACCAGGCCGGGATGGATGAGGTCGAACGAACCGACGTTCAATGTGGTGGGCACCCGAACGCTGCCACCGCCCTCGACCAGCCTCTCGACGAAATCGAAACCGGCCTGGCCGTGATAGAGGCAGCCGTCGATATGGGCACCGGCAATATCCAGCAGCTTGCGCGCGCCGACCGCCTTCGAAAAGGCGACCAGGATCTTCATCGCTGCGGCCACGGCCGGGCCGTGCTCGCCCTGCAGCATCGACTGATCGCCCGCCATCAATTCAAGCGTCATCGGGTGTTCCGCTTTCCTGACTATGCCCGACCATGCTCTCACTGATTGCAGTCCGCCTGGCAAGATCAGTTCGCGGCGATCAGCACCGTACTCTTCGGCGACCAGCGCAGCAGCACCTCCTGGCCTGCCGCCAGCCTGTCAGCGCCGGTGTTCTGCACGATGACCTTGAGCGTCTGGCCGTCGCGTTCGACGAAATAGGTACTGTTGTTGCCGGCGAAGATACGCTTGGAAACTTGGCCACGGAGCACATTGCCATTGGCCTGGTCCGCGCTTCCGGAATCGATGGCGATGCGGATGCGTTCGGGCCGCACCGCGCAGCTGGCCTTGGCGCCGGCGGCAAGCGTCGCCCCTGCCCGGGCGGCGATCGCCGTGCCATCGGGCAGCCGGATACCGACGCCTGTGGTCTCGCCGCGAAAGATGTTGGCATCGCCGAGGAAGGTGGCGGCGAATTCGCTTTTCGGGCTGTCGTAGATCTCCTCCGGCGGCCCTTCCTGCACCAGCCGGCCATCGCGCAGGATACCGATGCGGTCGCTCATCGTGAGCGCTTCTTCCTGGTCGTGGGTGACGAAGATGGTGGTGATGCCGATCTCGCGCTGGATACGCTTCAGTTCGATCTGCATGTCGACCCGCAGCGCCTTGTCGAGCGCGCCGAGTGGTTCGTCGAGCAAAAGCACACGCGGCTTGGTGACGATGGCGCGGGCCAGCGCAACCCGCTGACGCTGACCGCCGGACAGCTGGTGCGGCCGGCGGCCGCCGAGCTTGCTGAGTTGTACCAGATCGAGCGCGCGCTGCACCTCGCTTGCAATAGTTGCCTTGGCCTCGCCACGCACCGACAGGCCGAAGGCAACATTGTCGGCCACGCTCATATTGGGAAACAGCGCATAGTTCTGAAACACCATGCCGATACGCCGCCTCTCGACCGGCACCCGCTCGACGCTCTCGCCGCCGATCGCGATGCGGCCCGAGTCGGGGAAATCGAAGCCCGCGATTTGCCGCAGCAGCGTGGTCTTGCCGCTGCCCGAGGGCCCAAGCAGTGCATAGAAACCACCGTCGGCAAAATCGATGGAGACGTCATCCAGTGCCTTGTGCGCCCCGAAATTGCGCGACAAATTCGATACTTGAACGCCGGCCATTATTTCTCTCCGCCGAATTTGAAGAAACGTGCCGTAAGCAGCATCAGCGCCATCGAGACGACGATGATGATCGTCGAGACCGCGTTGATCTCGGGCGTGAAACCCTTGCGGATCGCGGCGTAGATCTCGACCGGCAAGGTTGTCTGACCCGGCGTCGACAGGAAGTAGGACACCACGAACTGGTCGAACGATACGGCAAAGGCGAACAGCCCGCCGGCGATGACGCCCGGCATGATCCAGGGCAAGGTCACGCGCCGAGTCACCTGCCACTGGTTGGCGCCGAGCGATCGCGCCGCCTCTTCCAGTTCCGGCGCAAAGGTCTGCAGCCGTGCCGAGACGACGACGATGACATAGGGCAGCGCCAGCGCCACATGGCCGAGCAGGATTGCGAACAGACCACGCCCGATGCCGACGCCGAAGAAGAAAATCAGCATCGCCGTACCGGTGATCAGCCACGGAATGGCGATCGGCGGAAACAGCAGCGCTTGCAGGAATTTCTTGCCGCGAAATTCGTAGCGATAGAACGCCAGCGATGCCGCCGTGCCGAGCGCTGTGCAAAGGATGGTGGTGATGACGGCGATCTCTATGCTGTTCGAGGTTGCGGAGATCAGCTGGTCGTTCTGCCACAGCGACGCGTACCATTCAGTCGTCCATTCGAACGGCAATTGGTAGAAGGGCGAGACGTTGAACGACATCAGCGCCATGATGACGATCGGGAGATAGAGGAAGGCGAGCAGCAGCCAGATGTAGAGCCGGCCAAGCCATTCGAGGATACGGGTCGTCGCCATCAGGCGGCCCTCCTGAGCACCGGCGATGTCAGCGCAAGAATGACCAGGACGACGGCCAGCAGGATGAAGGACAGCGCTGCGCCCAGCGGCCAGTTGAAGACGGCGACGAACTGATCCTCGATGACCGTTCCGTAGAAGGTACCGGTGCGCCCGCCGAGGATACGCGGCTCCATGAAGGAGCCGACGACGGGCACGAAGATCAGCGCTGCGCCCGCCACCAGCCCCGGCATGGACAGCGGGATGATCACCCGCCTCAGCATCTGCAGCCTTGAGGCGCCGAGCGAGCGCCCTGCCTCGATCAGCGAGTCGTCGATGGCCTGCAGCGTGAGGTAACAGGTCAGCACCATGTAGGGCACGTAGGAATGCACCAGCCCGATGACGACGGCCGGATACGAATACATCACGTCGATGTTGATCTTGAACGGCAGCACGGCGTTGAGCGCGGTGTCGAGAATGCCGCCCTCGCGCAGCACCATCGCCCAGGAGAAGATGCGCACCAGCCCGTTCGACCAGAACGGCAGGATGACGAGCAGGAAGATCGCCTCGCGGCTGCGCCCTTTCAGCACCTTGGCCAGCACATAGGCTGCGGGAAAGCCGATGACGACGCACCACAGGGTCACCTCAAGCCCGAGCCTGAGCGACGCCAGCAGCAGCGTCAAATACAGCCGCTCTGAGAAGAAGGTGGCGTAGTTCTCCAGCGTGAACGACCACGCCTTCCCCGACAGCGGCAGCTCGGTCATGGAGGAGAAGAAGACCATGGCCGACAGCGGCAGGAAGATCGCCACCGTCAGCCACAGATAAGCGGGCAGAAGCAGGGGCAAAGCCGATCGCAATCCGCTCCTCGAACCGGTCGCGACGTGTTCCGCCATATGCCTCTCCCCGAAAGCCCGCCCGCTACTTCACGTTGACCTTGAGCTCTTGCCACAGCGCCAGATAGGCCTCGCGCTGCGCATCGGTGATGGGCGCCTGGAACTGGATGCGCTTGGCGACATCGGGATCGCCCATCACCTTGCGGTTAAATGCATCTTCGGGAAGCGCTGCAACCGCCTTGGTGTTGGCCGAGACCGGGGCGCCGACCTTGGTGACCCATTCAACGTAGAAGCCGGGATCGATCATGTAGTTGATGAACGCCTCGGCGCCGGCGACATTCTTGGAGCCGACCGGAATGGAAAAGGCGTCGAGCCAGGCGACGGCGCCTTCCCTTGGGATGACCAGCGAGACCGGCAGCTTGAAATGCGTCTTGGCGCGGTCGGCCGAACCGCTCCAGTAGGTGCCGATGTCGATCTGGTTGGAGGCGACCATCTGGTTCCAATCGTTCTCCGAGCTCCAGAATGTCTTGATCTGCGGCATCAGCGAGGTCAGCTTCGCCTTGACGGCTTCCATGTCCTTGATGTCGTTGATGTTCTGGCCGGTGGTGATGGCGCCGAACTGAACCGCTTCGACCGCGTCGTCGCGAATGACCACGCGGCCCTTATGGGCCTCGTTCCACATTTCGGTGATGCTGGTCGGCGGCGTCTCGAAGGACTTCTCGTTGATGGCGAGCGCGGTCAAGCCCCACACCCATGGCACGCCATAGACCTTGCCGTCACGAATTAGCATCGGCGATCCCGCCTTGTCCGGGCTGATGTCGGCGTAATTGGGAATATTGGCGACGTCGATCGGCTGGATCAGCTTTTCCGCCATCGCCTGGTCGTTGAAGGCTGCGTTGATCATGACGACGTCGTAGAGGCCGGGATTGGTCCTCAGCTTGGTCAGCATTTCCTGTTCGGAATTGAAGAAGTCGTTGATGACCTTGTTGCCGGTCGCCTTCTCGAAGGCCGCGATGGCCCAAGGCTCGTCGGCCCCGTAGCCCTTCCAGTTGAGCACATGCACTTCGGCGGCAGTGGCGGCCAGCGTGAGCGCGGAGGTGAAGACGGCAGTCGCCGTCAGAAAAGCAGTCAGTTTGGACATGCGCATGTTCGTTCCTCTCATTGTTTGCCCGGTTAGCGGGGCTTGTTACGTCATTTAGGCTGTCAGAAATGGGCCTCTTGCTTCCGGCTATGCACGGTCGTCAGTCGATCGTAATGGCCGAGGAATGTCTGGATCTCCTGGTCGGTCGGCGCCGACGACCCGCCATGGCGGGTGACCGAGAGCGCCGCCGCCGCATTGGCGTAGCGCGCCGCTTCGACGGGCGGCACCCCGCGCGAAAGCGCGCTGACGAAGGCGCCGATATGGGTGTCGCCGGCGCCGTTGGTATCGACGGCGGCGACCTTAAAACCGGGCACGGCCTGCGCGGTGCCGTCAGCCAACCGCACGAAGCAGCCTTTCGCCCCGGCGCGTATGACGACCCCCTCGGCGCTCGGACTGTGATTGGAAAGAAGCCTGGCAGCAATAGCCTCGACATCGCCGGCGCCGGCGATCTCGGCCGCTTCTACGATGTTGCAGCTCAGCCAGCTCGTGCGCGCCAGCACCCGGTCGAGAATGGTGCGCGGGATGTCTGATATAACAGGCGTCGGATCGAAGACGAAGGGAATTTCCGCCGGCAGCGCCTCGATCCAGTCGGCCAGCGCATCGCGGCTGCCGACATAGCTCAGCGTGTAGCCGGAGGCGAACACCCAATCCCCCGGCGCAACCCGGATGGGCGCCATCATGCCGAGGCTGAGCACACTCTCGGCACCAGGCCATGACACGAAGGTGCGCTCGGCGTCGCCGCTGATCATGGCGACGCAATTGCCGCTGTCCATCATGGTGGATGCCGGGGTCAGCGTTGCGATGCCTTCCGCCGCGAGGGCGGCACGCAGGAAGTCGCCATTCGGTCCGCTGCCGAGTTGGCCGCCGAACGCCACTTTCATACCAGTGCGGCTGGCCGCGACCATCATGTTGAAGCCGCCGCCGGCGACCTGGGCAAAGCTCGATGCGGTTTTCTCGGTGCCGGGCGCCGGCAAGGCGTCGATGCGGTAGACAAAGTCGACCACCGCGCTGCCGATATGGACGAGACGCCCGCTCATGCCGCCGCGTCCTTGCCTGAAATGCTTTTCGCCATCCGCGCCGCGACCAGGTCGGCGGCGAGCGCGCGCACCTGCGCAATGTCGAGGCCTTTGAGCCGGTTGATGTGTTCCTGCGGCAATCGGGAAAAGCCGGCGCAGGCGCCTGCCATGCCGGCGGCAATGGCGCCGATCGTGTCGGTGTCGCCGCCGAGATTGGCGCTGATGACGGCCGCCAGCCAGGGATCGCCGCCGGCTATTTCCAGCACCGCGAAGGCCGCCGGAACCGATTCCTGGCTAGCGACGCCGGTGCCGACCAGGTCGACGATCAGCCGGATGCCGTCAGTGACAGCCTTGCCGCGAACGAGGCTCCTCGCCCAGTCGATCCGCGCGGCAATGTCGCCGCCGGTGATCCAGTGACCGAGTTCTGCGCCGCGCTTGGCCGCCACGACGGCACGATCTGCGGCGGCGCGCCAGTCGCCGCCGGCAACGCCGCGGCTGACGGCGGCAGCGACGGCTGCGGCTGAAGCAATGGCGATCGAGGTGTTGTGCGTGGCGCGGCAGGTTTCCGCCACCTTGGCGACCAGCGCGTCGAGCGGCTCCGGCGGCATCATGATGCCGACCGGCGCGATGCGCATGGCGGCGCCATTGGTGTCGCCGCCACTTCCCGCTTCCTCGGCCGGCACGCCGCCATTGATGGCGTCGATGGCGCGCTTGGTCGACGGTCCGAGCAGATCGTAGCTGCCGCGCGCCTTGACCTCGCGCTCCCAGTCGAGCAGCGCGTTGACCCAGCGCGTGTGGTCGAAGCTATCGCCTGAAACAACCAGGATGCGGCCGAGCAGCAGCGCCTGTTCGGTGTCGTCAGTAATAGTGCCGGCGGCCAGGCCTTTCGACACTGGATGGTCGGCGACGGGCGCGACGAAATCCTCGACACGACCGTAGAGCTCGGCAATGCGGGCCGGCGACAGCAACTGCGTCGGCATGCCGAGCGCATCGCCCAGCGCACCGCCGATAAGCGCACCCATCGCCCGGTCGATCGCCTCGGCCGTGTCCATACTCAGAACTCCAGGTGAAGTGCGAAATGCGCCGGATTGAGAAGGCTGGTGACAAATTCGATGGCGCGGCCATCGGCCGCGCGCGTCAACCGCCGCGTGCGCAGGAACGTCGCGCCCGGCGCGCAATCGAGAATGGCCGCGTCCTCGGCGCTCAGCATCTCGATATCGACCCATTCCTCGCCGTGATCGGGGACGAGCCCCGCCCCTCGCAGCGTCTGGTGCAGCGAGCCCTCGCGCAGGCCGCGCAGCGGCACGTCCTCCAGCTCGGGCGACAGCGGCAAGCGGCTGCGCTCGATCGAAATGGCGTGGCCGTCATCGGCGTTGCTGCGCACCCGGTCAACGGCGATGAAGAACGGGCTTTCGACGCCCAGCCTGGCAGCGAGCTCGGCATCCTGCATGACTTCGAGCCTGAGCGTGCGCGTGTCGGCATTGGCGCCGGCATTGGCCAGCGCCCGCGACCAGCCGACGGCGTCGTCGACCGGCATGCCGTCGAAGGTGACGAACGAGCCGATGCCGACTTTGGTGGTGATCAGCCCGCGGCTCGACAGTTCCTCGAGACCCTTGCGGATGGTGTTGCGGCTGACAGAAAAGCGCTGGACGAGCTCATTCTCGCTCTGCAGGCGGTCGCCGAAGCCGAGCACGCCGGAGCGGATCTCGTGTTCGAGGACGGTGGCGATCCGTCCGGGCTTGCCCGTACCGGGAGACGACAGAGCCGTGCGACGCGTCATGGAACACCTGTTCAGTAGACCTGTATAATCCTGTTCAATACCGTGACATGGCGGTCATGTCAACGGCTCGTGGCCAGCACGCTTTTGAGTTCCCCATACCTGGCCAGGATGGCTCTGATGATCACGAACGGTTCGTCGCAGGCTGGAATTTTATGGGAACCTTCACCACCCCCGAGCGGTTTTTTCTATAGTCGCAAATGCAGCGACAACCGAGAAAATGGAGACAAATGGAGAAAAATCATGCTCACGAAGATTCTCGCAGCGTCCGTACTCGCCGCCGGTCTGGCCACCTCTGCGATGGCCCAGAATACCAGCGACCCAGACGCTGACATGGGTCCCGGCAGCGACAGAAGCGTCGTCACCGACCCTGCCCCGGTCGATCCGAACCTCGCCGAGCCGAATGCCGTCGATCGGGTAGCATTATTGCGGGCCCTGATGACTTGAATTCAAATGCCGACTTGAATTCTAATGCCGATCGTAACTGCCCTATAGGCCCGCAGGGCGCGATGCCGGATGTAATGAACAAGGCTCCCGGCACGGTTTCACCGACCGTCAACGACAACCACTGCGGCAAGTAGCCGAGATCGATTTCCACACTTTCGGCCGCGGCACGGACAGAGTTTTCGTGCCGCGGCCGAAACGCTGTGTTACGAACCGCTATGTTAGCTTGCTGAACTCTTGCGCGGTCGGACAGATTTCGGCTTGGTGGCCTTTCCGGTCGCGGGAACCTTCGCTTTCGGCCTGCTCTCCTCACCGTCGATCTCGGCTGTGGCCTCATCCCAGTGCTGCTGGTGCGCGCCGTCGGGCCGGCCGGCCTGCTCCCAGATCGCGTGGGCCCGTTGGCGAATGCGTTTCTGCCTGTCGTCCGTCACTGTTGCCTCCATCGGCTCAAATCCGTGAGCGACAACTTTTAGCTGAAATTTCGATCGCCGTCTTGGGCGGCTTCAGCCCTGGTCGGACAGAACCGCGACACCGAGAAGCGCCGCCTTTTTGGTGATCAGCCCCGCCAGATCCGCGTCCGAGCGTTCCGTTCCAGTTCGCTCACGCACCTCTGCAATCAACTCCTTCATCGACAACAGGGCAGTGCCCCGTTCAGCAAGCAGCTTGTCGACAGATGCGGCCACATTGCGTGACTGGACATGGGGCAACATCGAAATGGCTCCTTCCCGCGACAAGACGATCAACGGCCGGCTGCCTGCCGGCGAGCCGCCGCTCCCTCTTGCGTCTTCCCGAGAGAGCGGCGGGTGAAGGTCAGTCGATGACCTGCACGATGCTGCGGGTGCCGGGGTCGACCAGCACGGTGCGATCGTCGACGACTACGTATCTGTACTCGACGTCGGGAACCTCGTGAAGTTCAACCGTGTCGGGCAAAGTGGAACCGACATTGAGCTCCACTCCCAAAAGGCTGATCGACGCCAGCGGGTGCTTCTGCACATATTCGCGGACGACTGTCTGCTGTTCGGGCGTGATAATCACCTGGTCTGCGGTGGCCACGCCGATACCGGCGAGCAGAACCAGCCCGGCGGCGGCAGGAACAAGGTGGATTTTCATCGTCTTCTCCTGTCTGGTTTGGGGGTCCACCTTCCACAGTCGGGAACGGCAGGCCCAGATTGCAAAACGCAGACGTAACCTTCTTTGTTCCGTGAGCGGCGGCCAATCGATCGCCGCATTGGCGCCGCACTGATGCGACCGCAGTGGCCCGCGTTCCTGTCGCAGGCACGCGGGCCGATCGGATTGCCCGATCAGCAGCGATACCGGAGGGGGTGATATCGACTGCTTCGAGAGGAACATTTAGCAAGAGCTAATGTTCCGGGCCGAAGGCGAAAAAGCCTGCCGTGGCACCCGTCAGGCGCAAGGCGGCAAAGGCCCGAATCTATTGTTTCGGCGGCTGTGCCGGCACCTCGCCGGGCTTGAGCACCGGTGTCTTCCCTTGGTCCGGCGGCGGTGCGGCCATGCCCTGATCGCCGGTCGGCGGCGGCTGCAGCACGCCGTCGCAGGGATCAAGCGTGTCGGTCAGGCTGTCGCTGGCTCCGTTGTTGACGGGCGGCTTCTGCTGCTGGCCGTTCTGCGGCTGGGCCTGGCAGGGGCCGGCAGGCGCCTGGTCTTGTGTCTCCGTCTGGGCGGCAACCGGCGCCGCCAACGCCAGCGCACCCAGCACGCCCATCATCAGCGTGCCCGTCATCAGCGTGCCCGTCATCAGCGTGCCCGTCATCCGCGTACTTGGCAAGAATTCGAAAGGTTTCACGTCGAACTCCTTTCCCGCGAAGGATCACCTCCTTGCCAAAGCAGGTGGGCGGCGATTGGTTCCCGTATGCTGCGACGCGCCCGGTTCCATGCTGGTTCAATCGACTGACACGATAGTTTTGAGCGGCAAGAGCGACGAGTTCCATGGAAGACGCGAAAACCGCCCCGTTTCCGGAGCGGCGCGGCATGTTGGGGAATCGTTAATCAGCGACTGCTACTATAGCGGGATCATGACCAAGAATCTCGGAAACGCCGTCAGGAACGCCCCGAAGGAACCGGCAAGGAGCTCCGCCCTCAGCCGGCTGGCGCCCGCCTTGTTTCCCCTGGCGGTCGTCGCGCTTGGATATCTGATCGGCTGGCAGTTCTTCGCCTTCTAGGGCATCGGCCCCCTCGCGCGAAGAGACGTCGCGCGAACAGACCTTGGATCAGAAGCCGGCTGCCGGGAAATCGAAACGCCATTCCTCGCATCGATGCACCCGACATTGACCGTCAAGCGTCCGGACATAGGACGCGACGGGCACGGCGGGTCGGTCGCACTCATTGCCAAATTGGCGGACATATCGATCATAGGTGTTGCGGCCGGTGGTCAGGACGATCGCGCGTCGGCTCTGGATCAGCTGCTGCGTCTGTTCGCATGTCATGGTGCGCGCATCCGGCCGGGCGTAAGCCATGCTTGTGGCGGCGAGCAGGATCGCTGCGGCTGTCGAGACGATTGGGCGAGCTGGCATGGTGCATCCTCTCAAGGGTCGTGCCTAACGCGCACCGTCGCCCGTGGTTCCGCACCTTCACCAGGGTCTCCCGCAAGAGGCTGTTACTGCGGCGCAAAAAGACAGGCGCGATCTCACTCCTCCTTCTCCGGCTTGAACCGCCTCACCACCACCTCGAAGACGAATCCGAAATCCACATCGCCGAGACGCCGATGAGGAACGCCGCGGCCAGCGTCGTGGTGTCGTCGTCGGGCGACGGCAAAGGCAGGCCGGCGCGGATGTAGTGCACCACGGGAAGCGTTAGGTAGGCCGCCGCAGCGCGCCGCAGATCGGCGACGCCACCATCTCGCGAACCTTGTAGCGGTGGCGCGACAAGGCCCGCAGAATGCCGCCGGAAAGGCCGGCGACCACCACCGGCGCCTTGATGCCGAGAGCATCGAGAAACTCCTGTATCATCACGGCCTCCACCCGCACCATCTGGCGCCCTTCCCGTTGTAGGCATTCACCTCGTCGAGCTCGGCCCGCGACATGGCGGCGACGACGCGGGCGGACGGACGCCGCGCCTGATTGTGGTCGCACCAGACCTGACGCGCGGGCGAAACCGGCGTTGTGCATCCGGCGAGCAACAGGCCCCCGAGCAGCAGCCCGATCGTCAGTGCCTTGCCCATCGCATCGCCTCCCGCCGTGCGGCTTCGTCCGGCAGGTCGCGCGCCGCGCGTTCGGCATCGGTCGCCTCGCGGTCCATTTCGAGGCGATCCTGCGCGGCGGCGAGTTTTTCCGCCGCTCGCCTGGCCGTATCCTTCTTGGCCCGGCTGATGCCGCCGGCGACAAAGAGGCCGATGCCGCCGACGAGTGCTGCGAAGATCGCCATGATCGCCTTGTTGCCGGCGAGCGCGCTCAGCATGGAAAGCACCCACATCTCAATTGCCCTCCACGGCGGGCTGTCTTCTGACGAGGCCGGCGACGCCGTCGCGGACGACATTCATCAGGATCTTGAGCAGGGTCAGCACCCCGGTGATCTTGAGCGCCAGGGCCGCGTCGATGCCGAACATCGTCCAGTCGAAGCCGACCAGGCCGGTAAGCAGCAGGATCAGCACATTGATCAGATTGTGCGCGGCATTGGTATTGAACCACGTCATGGCTTTGCCTTTTGAAACAAAGAGGGGGCCTTTCGAAACAAAGAGGGGGCCTTTCGAAACAAGGAGAGGATTGCGGCGACCAACGGAGCCAGGACCGCGGCCCAGAATCCGGGCAGCGGTCCGGGCCGGACTCCAGCCCTGCCCGGCTCTGCCTCCGAAGTCGGGGAACCGTTCAGCTGCGGAGCCTGCGGGATCGGAACAGGCGCTGGAGGCTGTGCTGGGGCAGTGTGCGGCCACGGCGTGTCCCTGATCCCAGACCATTTGCGGAACGCGTCGGCAAGCCTGATATCGTAGGCGTTCTTCCCAAAGGATGCGCCGTTGTAGCCCTTGGCAAAGCCGGCCCAATCGTGCTTGCGCAATTTGCCGTCGAGCCGGTTGGCGGCGATGAAATTGACCGCCGCCGCCAGCTGCAGCGCCTCGTCCTCCATCATGGCTTCGACCATGGCCTGCACGGTGGGGAAGCCGGCCGCCTTGAAATTCTCGCCGAGAACCTGGCCGAGCCCCCATGACGCCGATCTGAGCGCCGCCGTCTCGTCGATCGCGATAGCCGCTTTCAGGCGCGGATAGCTGTCCCGGGGATAAGGCTTTTCGCCCCACCTGACATAGGCAAGTCCGGCCGCGACTGCTTGCGCCCGCTTCGCCCCCGACAGGTTGCGGAAAAAGACATGCGGCTCGAACAGGATGATCGGCCGGCCATGGGCGTCGAAGCCATGCCCGCTGGTCTCGACGTCGAGAAAGGCGTGGATCTCATCCTCCCGACGCCGATCCTGGCGCCAAGTTTTGGCAGATCGAGGTCGTCCAGGCGCCTGGCGGCACCCTTGAACGTGGTATCCATGATCGTGTCCTTTCCGCCCAGGTCGCGGGCAGGTTGATGTTTGCAACCGACTGTGTGAAATGAGCCCAAGAGGAGCGGAGATCGGGAGGACAGCGGCCCATGTCGCAAGATGAAGGAACGGCGCGCTGGACGGTGAAGGCCGAGCTATGCGCGGTCGGCCGCGACAAGCCCTTGCTTGTGGCGCTGGCAGCGATCCTGTGCCTCTATTGCGGGCTGGTCACCGGGCCGATCCTCTATGCGTTCCTGGCCATCCAGGGCATGGCGGATTTCTTCAAGTGACGGTGTTGACCATTTGAAAACAGCTCGATCCGTCTTGCTGCCTGATCCGAAATTGCTTAGCCGGGATGAAACTGCTCCCATGAACCGTTCGTACCTTGTGGGACACAGGGTGCGGGAGGGCACGTGACAATAAGGATCAGGCTTCCGGGCGGGACCTTGAAGATCAAGACGAAGGACGAGCTGCGCAGCCGCGAACAGAAGCGCGAAGTTCCGGTCTGGCAGTCGGAAATTACTTCATCGTCTGGTGGCCGAGCAGCATATCGGATTGTCCGTCCAGGCCCCCGCCAAAACGATAACCCTGCGACCCGACCCTTCTGGAAACAGTCCCAGAAGATAGCCCCAGAAATAGTCAATGACCGGCCATTGACTCTTCCGCCACGGAAGCTCTCTAATTGCTGCGCTGCACAATGGGGTTGGGCTGATGGCGGTTCGTATCAAGTTGCCGGGCGGCACCTTGAAGATGAAGGTGTATCGGGAATTGCGCGAGCGCGAGCGCACCCGCCGCATCCCTGTCCTAAAGGTCGGTTCGGTCTATTTCACCTGGTGGTCGAACCGCCAGCCTCAAGATGAAAGTCTATCGCGAATTGCGGGTGCGCGAACGCGAGCGCCGCGTGCCGGTCATGAAGGTAGGTTCGCTGTATTTTGTCTGGTGGTCGAACAGCCAGCCTCACGACAAGTCGCAAGACAGCCGTCATTAGTCTTTGCAGTATTTGCGCCATTCGCCTGCGCGGGCTACGGCGTGTCTTTTGGACGCGTAAGCCCAGCCAGCCGCGGCCGAAATTCTCGACTGACAGGATCGCTCGGTACAAACCTATCTACGGTCGACGACATGCTACCGGCACTGGCTCGTTGCCTGAGGCCGTGTCGAGCCAAACGAATTACCGCGTGAACACCTCACCATCACGCTTGCAAAGCGGAGATGCTTGCCGCAAATGATGGGCGGTCCAACGGATCTGCCCCTGACGATGCGAACTGACCTGCTGGTGCCATAAACCCTCAGCGCTTTCCGGCTCCAAGCGATCGGCGCATCCCGCGCCAATGGTGGAAACCGACGATGAGCGCGATGCGCGGGCAGCATTGGAGGGTGCTTTGTGCGCAAATGCCACAACCTCATTGTCTGCGACGGATCGCAGGTCGCCGAGAGACAGCAACAGATACGATACGGAACACACTAACATGCCTTTTGTGCCGCGCTTCCTGCAACACCTAGCGGGCGTCAATGTCGGCGCCGGCACGAAGATGGCCATTCAGAGCGTCCGCACTGCCCGCCGTGGCCATCACTCGATCGGCGAGGACGGTATCATCAACTGCCGGTTCTCTTTTGACCGGTCAGCAGCCCAAATCACGATCGGCCGCCGCTGCTTCATCGGCAAGAGCCACCTAGTCGCCGCCGAGCACATCAGGATCGGCGATGACGTCGTTATCTCCTGGGGTACGACGATCGTTGACCACAACTCGCATTCGCTGGATTGGAAGCAGCGAGCCAACGACGTCGCGGACTGGCATCAGGGCAAAAAAAACTGGTCGGGTGTCGGCATCGCGCCGGTCACGATCGAGGAGAATGTCTGGATCGGCTTTGGCGTGACAATCCTGAAAGGCGTCACGATCGGCAAGGGCGCGGTCGTCGGGGCGGCGTCTGTCGTCACGAAGGACGTAGAGCCCTTCACGGTCGTTGCCGGCGTTCCGGCCAAAAGGGTCCGCGACCTCTCAGAATCGACTACTTAGTGCTGCAGAGCGCTCCGGCCATGTACGCCATGTTCCGCAGCGCAGTCTTGGGCGCGAACCTGAGAAATTCGGTCCGCAACTTGTATTTCACCCATCCTTTTGACCGGCCGGCCAGGTGCTGCTCATAAGCAAGGTCATGGGCGAAAGTCATTTGCCTCTCAACCTTGAGACCAGAAGTCTTCAGCAGATTTTCGAACGTCAACGGCGTGTAGAAATTGATGTGCCCATACGGCCCGGACATCCGAATGGCGCGATTGAGGTTTCTCGTATGCTCCAGCGGCACCTCGATGTAGAGCTTCTTGCAGACCCTCGCCGCCTCCATCAAAAACATCCGTTCGTGCTCGACATGTTCGACGACGTGGATGGCGAGACCGAGATCGAACGACTTGTCGGGATGAGGGATGTGGTAGCCGTCAAAGATATCCAGGCTGGCTAAGTTCGCGACATTCCTGGCCTTAATGGCCTCGACGCCACTTGTTGAAATCTCGACGGCTCCAAGAGTCTTCCCGAGACCTTTCTTGTTCAGCTTGTCCAGAACGGCACATCCTCCTAAGGATCACCCCCGCCAAGCCAACCGTGCCATAGTGCGCGAACCGCGTCCAGTGCGGACTAGGCGCCTCCCAGCCACACTTCGACGAGCCTTCGGCATCGTCCTTAGGCACTGTGATTCCTCGACAATAAGTTCGGGTCATTGAACTGTTAGGATCTTCTTTCCGACGATCACCCATTCCTCGCCCTCTGCAAGCGTCGCGATCACTTTACCCTTGCACTGAATAGCGAATGGCGTGGCCTTACCCCCTTTCCGCGACGTATTTCGATGAAGCGCAATGCATTGCCGTCGTGGCCGGCGTCGTTGAAGTGCAGGCCTTTTGATAGGCCCCCGAGCTGATGTAATCGAACCCGTCGATCGGGATCGTCGGCACATTGCGCGACCGGGTAGGTTTGGCGGATCGCGCCAAGCGCTGCGTCGTATGTTCGGCCGCCCGTATAGCTGCCATCCCAAGACGAGGACGGGCGTTGGCGGCGCCAGGGCCGCTTCCAGCGTGTTGATGATCGACGTGATGTTCGTTGAAATCGTCGCCGGCGGCGTGCCAAAGCTGTCGTTGATGCCCAGGGCGAGGACCGGCACGATCTTGCCGCCAGCATAGCCGCATTGTGCGACCGCAGAAGCAAGGCGCGGCGCGTTGAAGGACGCGAATGTATAGCTTCCGTGCGCGGCGCGCGGCGCGCGGCGTCCGCAGACGCGGGCGCGAGCCGGCCGCCTTTATGCCGAGACGGATAAGCCCGGTGATCTCCACAGGTCCGCCTGCGACCGTGAGGGTATAGTTTCCGCTCGCCGCCTGCCCTGTCAGGGACGGGCCGGAATATTGATCGAGTGCCAGAGCACCGGCAGCGTTCACAGTCTTGTAGGCCGCGCCGCCGTTGAAGGCGAAGGCGAAGGCGAGCGAGCCTTGACCGGCGTCCTGGGTGTGGTGGACGCCGACCTGTTCATAGGCGCCCGTGAAAGCCAGGGACGCACCATCCGCAAGGATGATGCTTTCGCCGAGCGGCCCGCGCGTTCCCGTCGAGACGGTTCCGCTGGTCGTGACGCCATAGAAGGCGGGCGTGTAGGTAGAGCTTGGCCGCAGCGCCGTCATGCCCGGTTCATCGTCAGCAATACTGACATTTGCGAACTGCGTGACGCGATTGAACCAGTGTGCGGGGCGGTTGCTGGCCAGCGCCCAATGACAGCCGGAACCGCTTGCCCCGGCATTAACTTCGGTAATGTACCCATCGGACGGCGCTGGCGTTTGCATGACAACGCTGTAGTTCGACGGGGTATTCGTGCCTGTGTTGACCAATGACGGCCAGCCAACAACCTGCTCTGATCCGACAATATCAGCCAGTTCGTTTGCGCTAGCATAGGCAGCACGCGCCTTGACGCCGATTTCGCCCGTGAAAGTTGCCTTCCATTGCGGGCCACTGGTAAAACCAATGGTCTTGGCGGTGTTCGACGTAGGAACCGCCGCCGTGAACCACTCGGCTTCGCCGTTCGGAATGGCCCCCGCCGTATAGTACCAGGTGCCGGAGCCGGTGCGCTGGAGGCCCATGACACTGCCGGCCGGTTTCAGGATCGAGAGCCCCGAGTTGACGGAGGACGGGCCGGCAACGGCAAGGATGGTTTGTTCAGAGACGAGACTCAGCGTGCCGTCGCCCTCGACGTGGGCAAAGACGACATGAATGGTCCCGGCTGTCACACCGAAACCGAGCTCTACGCTCGACAGATTTTCATCTATCGCGGACAGAGACCCCGGCCAGTAATAGACAGAAGTGTTAGTGATAGCCGTGCCGCCGACCGAGCCGGTAATGGCTACCGGACCCACCGTCCGCGATCCGATCAAGGCGATGACTTCCGCCGCTGACGCGCGAACGCCCGTGTCGATGGCAACCGGCCCGCCACTACGTTGTCCATTCCGAGGATACCGGCGCCGATTTCGGTCCAAAAGTATTCACCAACCTCAACATTCCGGGCAAGAACCGGTGGGGCGCTGGCACCAGCGAGGCCGGCTGACGCGCCAAAGCTAAAAGCAGGTGCGGTGGTATAGGAACCCGACGCCGTGATGAGGATCATAGTGACTACGCCGCCAGCGACGATGAACCGACCGGCAGCGCCAGAGCCAACACCGCCAGTAATGGCGAGATCGAATGTCCCATCAGTCCCGCCAGCACCGCCCACGAGCGCACCGCTACCAACGATACCAAAGCCGACCGCCCACACGATCGTCGGGAAGATGCCCTTGCCATACAGGGACGCGTCGCGCCGCCTGGGCGCTGGCCAGATTGGCCGCGGTTGCTTCGACATCGGCGGCGGTTTGTCCGGCATTGGCGGCGGAGGTGGAGGCGCTGGCAGCTGCCTGGCCGGCACTGGTCTCAGTGGCATCCTTCAGCACCTTCGTTTCATCGCGCAGCGCTTCCGCCTCATCGACAACGTCTGAAATGTCGGGCGACACAAACGGGATAATGGCGATGGCGTCGGTGCCCACGACCGGCTCGTCGGCCGTAAACTGAAACACCCGGTCGACATTGACTGTCCCTATCTGGGTGTGGACCGTCGTTCCCTTCTGCAAGGTGCGGGCGGTGCGGGCATCGGCGGCGCGAAGCCATTCGCCTTCGCTCACCGTGTAGATCCCGTTCTTCGTCGGGTCGGACTGGGTCGCCAACCTCGAATGGCACGCCGTCGATGGTTTTCAGGCCATGAAGGAGGATGTTGGCTGTGGTCGCCAGACGCACGGGTTCGCGTTCGCCGGTCAGAAGTCGAACGGCGGCAGTTGCAGGTCGGGCCATCAGGCTTGCTCCATGAAAAAAGCCTCGGCGAAGCGAGGCTTAAAAGTGCTCTATGATTTCAGCGCGCACCACAGGACCTGCCCGTCGATTGTCGATGCCAGCCGCGACGATCGCGTCCGTATTTGCGGATGCGCAGGCTTCGAATATCATGTCAGTTTTCTGCTGTCTGCCGAGATTGCGCTTTCTAGGCGGGGCGTCGCTTAGCAGTCGCTTAGCACCTGTCATTTCAGCCGGTCTCAGATCAGGTGAGTTTAGGTGCCGGCACCTCGTGTTTAAGACCTAAGCGCCGTCTTCGACGAGAGCGGACGGATCAATACTCCTCGGACTTGACTCGCGAAGCTGGCGCGGCGTTGGCGTCTTGAGGGCCATCTGGACTCGCCTTCGAAGCCACTCCGGAGGAAATGGCTGGCAGATGAAGGTCGGATCGGCGTCGAAGAAACGCTCTGAGGTACAGATGGAATGCGGCGAGGTCGGAACCATGCGCTGTTTAACGGCAAGCATTCTTGGTACAAAGCGACACAGCCGCCGCCACAGGTCTTGTGCGGACGGCTTTGCGAAGACATGAAACAGCGCGGCCGGATCGATCCGTGTTGCGTGGACAAGCGGAGCGATGGCCGCGCCTGGCGACGTGCGGGCGGCTTCGCTGCCATAATACGCTGACGCCACGCCATCGGACCAACGAAACAAGAAAGACGCTAGCCTGGGATGTCGCGTGCGGACTGTTTCAAGGACGATCCGGTGCGACGTCAGCATGGCGACATACCTGGTCGACATAGAAGATGGTGATCGCCGGTAACCAATCAGATACTCGGGAACGACATCATAATCGCAGATCGCGGCAATGTTGAGCTGCATCTGCAAGTCTTCGGCTCCTTGGGCCCCTGCGGCTCTGAGCGACGGGTCGTATCCCCCGGTTGCCGTAAGAACTGATCGCCTGATTAGCGGTGAACTTGCATTGCCGATAAAATTCTCAACCAGCAGCCAGTTGTGAACGTCCCCGCGAGCGAGAATTGGTGGGGAGCATTCTATCACCAAATCATCATCATCGATGACCCTATACCATGCGTAGACAAGGCCGAGAGACGGCCGCGATTGAAAGAGGCCGTGCTGCTTCTCCAGCTTTGTCGGGTGCCACACATCATCCGCATCAAGCGGCGCTATAAATTCACCCTTCGCCGCATGAATTGCCAGGTTTCTGGCGACAGCAACCCCTTGGTTCTGCTGTCTCAGAAGAGAAATACGCGGATCACTGGTTGCAAATGTCTCGACGATCTCAGCGGTCCGGTCGGTCGACCCGTCATCGACCACTATGATCTCCAGCTGTTTGAAAGTTTGTGAGGCGGCCGACTGGAGGGTGTGTCGGATAGTCTTTTCCGCATTGTAAGCAGGAATGATGACGGAAACTGCGGGTTGCATATCAAAAAAAGCCTGCTTTTGATGAAGGATGAATGCCACCAGCCTAAATACTAGCATGCTCGAGCGGGATAGTATCAAGCCGCTTGTCCCTACCGGCTACTTCAAAATCTGAGAATTCGCCCGGTATTCGCACTCACGGCGGCGACATGTGCTAATATGCTGGTTCCAATCCGCTCAAACTTGTGGATACCTTCATGCTTCCTTTCGTTTCGCTCACATCCGTGCCCATGGCCTCGTGGTCTTATTGCCATCAGCTATATGCTTTGAACACTCACATGTATCGCGTTTCTGCCGATGGGGATGGCATCCGCGATCGGACATGAGCGTAGTTTTTACTGTTCCCGCGGCGGGAGACCGATGGTGATTCCGCGCGTTCTCCTGCAGCTCGGTCGGCTGGTGCGGCGTCGACCCCTGCGCCGTGCTCCCATCATACTGATGTACCATCGCGTTGCAGATATCGCCGTCGATCCATGGAGCCTAGCCGTCCATCCGGCGAGGTTCGACGAACAAATCGAAGCGCTGACGCGGACCCGGCGGGTGGTGCATTTGCATGAGCTGTTCGATGTCATCGAACGGGGAAAGCCGGGCAAACCGCTTGCGGTTGTCACGTTTGACGACGGCTATCACGACGTCTACAGCAACGCTCGCCCGATCCTACAGCGTCACGACTGCCCGATGACGCTGTTTGTTGCGACGGGAGCAATAGGAAGCGGCAGAGAATTCTGGTGGGATGCGCTCACGCGCATCTGTCTTGAGACGCCTGAACTGCCTGACCAACTCGACATCACGATCGAGGGAGGCAGGCATCACTGGCCTATCCCGAAGATGGTGGATCAGGCCGGCCGTGACAAAGTCTACCGGGAGGTGTGGTCGGCGCTCCGAACGCTGCCGTATGAGCGGCAGAACGCACACGTCGAAGACATTGCGAAATGGGCAGGCGTTGGTCTCGACGCCAGGCCAGAGCACTGTATTATGACTCCCGCGGAAGTTGGTGACATCAGTGACGACCTGATCACGATTGGCGGTCATACTGTCAGTCATCCCACGCTTCCGGCCCATTCCTTCGCGACCCAGCTTCGCGAGATCGTCGACGGCCGTTCGGCCTGTGAGCAAATGACCGGAAAACGCGTTCTCTCTTTTGCATATCCATTCGGAGACCATGACGCTCTGTCGGTATCTGCCGTCAGGAAAGCGGGATTTGAGTTCGCATGCACGACGCGCGCCGGGTGCGTTGCGCCCGAGGCAGACGTGCTGCGTTTACCTCGATTGTATGTCGGCAACTGGTCAGGGGACGAATTCTTGCGAAAAATCGAGGATCATCTGTTCTGATGAACGCACAGCAGACTACCATTATCACTCCTCGACGCGGCTGGTTTGACCTCGATTTCTGGCACCTGTGGCGCTATCGCGATCTGCTGCTCCTGTTCGCGATGCGCGACATCAAAGTCCGCTACAAGCAGACCTTGCTTGGTCCGGCTTGGCTGATCCTGCAGCCCCTGGCGCTTACCGCAGCCTTGACCACCGTCATCAGCGGTATCGCGGGCATATCAACCGGTGGCCATCCCGCGCCAATCTTTTATCTGACAGCGCTGGTGCTATGGTCGTATTTTTCCCAAGTCGTCTCCACCGCGAGCCAGGTCTTCATTGCCAACGGTCATCTTTTCAGCAAGATCTACTTCCCGCGACTCGTCGTTCCCGTGTCGTCGCTGCTGTCGAACAGTGTGGCCCTGGCGATCCAGCTTGGCGTCGCATTGGCCTTCTTGCTCTGGTACCAGCTGACAGGAAAAGTGGACGGGTTGTCGTGGCGCCTCGCGTTCTTTCCGCTGGTGATCATCCAGATCGCGGCATTCTCGTTGGCTGTTGGGCTTTGTCTAGGAGCGTCAACCGCGAAGTACCGCGATACAGCTCATATGACTCCGTTCCTCATTCAGATCTGGCTGTTCGTGACGCCGATCATCTTTCCTTTTTCGGCTATTCCCGAGCAGTACCGGACGCTGACTGGATTTCTGAATCCGCTCGCTGTCATAATTGATGAATGGCGCTGGTGCTTCTTCGGCACTTCGGCAGTCGGTGCGCCACAAATCGCTGCAGCGCTTGTCACGACCTCGGTCGTGCTGTTCATCGGCGTCGTGATCTTTCAACGCGTCGAACGAACGGCCATGGACATGCTGTGAAGAGAAATGACAACCCTTGCGGCCCCGTAGAGAGTGAAGGTCGCCCTTCGTCGGCCGCCGCGCATTCTGCACAATGGGCACGACGCCGATGCCATTGATCTCCGTCATCACGCCTTTCCTCAATGTCGAGCGGTTTCTTCCGGACGCGATCGAAAGCGTGCGCGTGCAAACCTTCACCGACTGGGAAATGCTTCTTATTGACGACGGATCATCCGACGGGAGCGTTGCAATCGCGGTGGCTGCAGCAACCGGCGATCCGCGGATCCGTTTCATTCGATCGAACGGCCAGCGTCGCGGCGCCGCCGCGGCGCGCAATGCCGGAATCGCGGCGGCGTCGGGCATGTTCTTCACGTTCCTGGATGGCGACGATATATTTGAGCCGGAAAAATTCGAGACGGAACTTGCGATCTTTGATGCGCATCCTCGCGCCAAGGTCCTTTACGGACCGACCCTGTGGTGGTTCCCCGATGAGCCGCACAGGAACTGGACCGACTCGATGCCACGCCAATCGGGCCGTCTGCACATGCCGCCCGACCTGCTCGACCAGGTCATCGTGCGCCAGCGGGCTCATGTGCCGTGCATCTGCTCGATCATGGTTCACCGCGAAGCTTTGGTAGCGGTGGGCGGCTTCGATGAGGCGTTCGAGCTCTACGAAGACCAGACCCTTCTAGTGAAGCTGCTGTTGCGCTATCCGGTATTCGTGACATCCACGCCCACCGGCCGATACAGGCAGCACCTCGATTCGACATCGGCCAAGGCGACTGCTTCCGGCATCTACGATCGACTGCGCCCGCATGCTGCTCGCATCGGCTTCCTCGAATGGGTTGAGATGCATGCGTCGGCCTCGGGATTGATGACGCCGGAGTTGCAGCGGGCGCTCCGCTTCGCATTTGCGCGCTATCCGGCCCAGCGTCGGCCCCTGACACTTCGCGATAGGTTTGACCTCGCCATCGAAGCCGGACGCTGGTTCGCCCGGCGGCTGACGCCACGCCGCACCCTGTCGAAGGTGTTCAAGCTGCTGACGAGAGCACGGAAGTAGTGGGCGGGATCGGTGGCGCGGATTGGATCGCGACCGAGCCTGAGATGTCTGATACTAACGATACCGTTTTACGTGAATGACAAGTCGCATCGCCTCGCTGGGGGCGACGTGCTAAAACGAACGAGTGTCCATCATTTCTGTGCCAAAATTCTGTTTGTGAGGCCTACGGTCGCGTTCGATTTCTGGCAACGAACACCAGCCCGTTGCCTCTCTGCGAAGCTAAGGAGAATTTGGCTGTTTCATGATCGCAGTCGTCATAACAACTTACAACCATACTCGCTTTCTCGAGGAAGCCATTCAGAGCTGTCTTCATCAAAGCCGGCCGATCGATGAAATTATTGTCGTTGACGACGGATCCACCGACAATCCGGCATCGGTTGTCGAGCGTCATCCAGGCGTGCGCCTGATCAGGCAGGACAATTGCGGGCTCGCGGCCGCCCGAAACACCGGACTGGCGGCTTCCAGATCCGATTACATCACCTTTCTGGACGCGGATGATCGTCTCCTTCCAAATGCCATGGAGACGGGCGTGCGAGTGCTGGTTGCGCATCCAGATGCGGTTCTCGCTTACGGAGCTCATCGCTTCATCAATGGAAGCGGTGCGATCGAGTCAGACAAGCATCACGTCGCGCTTGTCGAAGATCCTTATCTTCAGTTACTGCGGACGGGAAACTTCATTGCGATGCATGCGACCGTGGTTTATCGGCGGGAGAGGCTCGCGGCCATAGGCGGGTTCGACGTTTCAATGCGGTCCTGCGAAGACTATGAGCTATTCTTGCGAATCGCCCGGCGCGGTTCGATTGTAACGCACGACGATGTCGTCGCCGAATATCGCATGCACGGCGACAACATGTCGAACAATCGATCGATGATGCTCGCTGCAGCATTGTCGGTGCTTGACAAGCAGTTGGCAGGTCCGGTTGACGACGATGTGCGTCTTGCAGTCCGCGATGGTAGGCGGTTCTGGAAGACCTACTATACCGGAGAGATGACTACTGATGCCTTGCGCGCGATCCGCGCCGAACCCGCCAAAGCGATTCGCATGCTGCGGCAGGCTTTGCAGATGTCGCCGCCGATCACGCTGCAAACGGCGGCATTTAAGATAACACGCAAGGTCGGCAGGCATGTGCAACGGCTGCTCGGAGCTTCCGGCGCCGATTGGCGGGCTCCGCGCGTCGGTTCGGTGCGGTTTGGGGATTTCGCACGCACGATGCCGATGAGCCACTCATTTGGATATGATCGCGGCAAGCCAATAGATCGGTATTATATCGAGAATTTCCTACAATTGAATGCGGCCGACATACACGGCCGTGTGCTGGAAATCGGCGACAACAGCTACACGATGCATTTTGGCGGTGCTCATGTCGTCAAGAGCGACGTGCTGCATGTTGACCCCGATGATCCAAACGCGACCATCATAGGCGACCTGTCGCAGCCCGGAGTGCTGCCGTCAAACGCCTTCGACTGCATCATCCTCACGCAAACACTTCATCTGATCTTCGACATGTCGGCCGCGGTCGCTGCACTGGCCGAAGCGCTCAAGCCCGGGGGCGTGCTGCTGCTAACTGTTCCTGGCATCACCGCGGTCGATCGCGGGGAGTGGGGCAGCACGTGGTTCTGGTCATTGACGCAGGCGGCGTTGGCGAAGTTGCTTGCGAAATCCTTCAGCCCGGCGAACATGGCGCTCGAAACCCACGGCAACGTCTTTGCGGCAGTTTGTTTTCTTCAGGGACTCGCCAAGGAAGAAGTTTCTGACCAGAAGCTCGACGTCCGGGATACCGCCTATCCTATCGTTGTCACGGCGCGCGTCGTGAAGGACGGGCTGACCGCGGATCAACCCGCCAGTCGAACCGCAAATGTTACGGCTTGAGATCGATGACAGAATTGCCAGCCGTTGAGGTCCGAGGACTTTCCAAGCGCTACCGGCGCGGCGCGATCGGCGTGCGCTCATTGCGTGAGGAGGTCGAACAACTTGTCGCGCGTTTGCGCTCGCGGGAAGCCAAAGCTTCCCTCAACGAATTCTTCGCCATCAAAGACATCACTTTTTCCGTTCCGACTGGCACCGTGTGCGGTATCATCGGACGCAACGGCTCGGGAAAGACCACGCTGCTCAAGGTTCTGACCTCGATCACGGCTCCGGATGAGGGCGAGGCAGTGATGCGAGGCCGGATCGGAAGCTTGCTGGAGGTAGGGGCCGGATTCCATCCGGATCTCGACGGGATCGAGAACATCTACCTCAACGGCGCGATCCTCGGCATGAGTAAGGCCGAGATCACGCGTAAGCTAGACCGGATCATCAAATTTGCCGATATCGGCAGCTTTCTCGAAACGCCGGTCAAGCGCTATTCGTCCGGCATGTATGTTCGGCTTGCCTTCGCGATCGCTGCTCATCTGGAGCCCGAGATTCTCGTCGTCGACGAGGTGCTTGCTGTCGGCGATGCTGAATTTCAAAGGAAATGTCTCGGCACGATGAAGAACGTCGCGGGTGAAGGTCGGACCGTGCTGTTCGTGAGCCACAACATGGCCATGGTTCGGCAGCATTGCACAAAAGCGCTTTATCTGGACCGCGGCCTTCTAAAGGATTTTGGCGAGGCATCATCGATCATCGATGCGTACCTGTCGAACACCGCCCCGAGCAATGG
Source organism: Mesorhizobium wenxiniae (assembly GCF_002284535.1). Lineage (GTDB taxonomy): Bacteria > Pseudomonadota > Alphaproteobacteria > Rhizobiales > Rhizobiaceae > Mesorhizobium > Mesorhizobium wenxiniae. Next base: position 371,783 of record NZ_NPKH01000020.1, read on the forward strand.
ATCCGAGCGCGTTGGCGATGATGACCTCTGGATGCAGGTGGCTATTGTGCATCCGGGTACGCGCGAGCGCTGCAGCCAGCTCAAGTTTGGCGGCGATTACGATTTTGTGCTGAAGCTGGGCGCGAGGAATTCCTTTCACCGAAGCGTGGTTGATATCCAGATTTTTGACCAGGAAGGCAACTTGATCTCTGTGCTCGAAAGCCTCGCGGAAGGTGTTGATCAATTTGACATAGTTGGGCAGGCCAAGGTCGTATTCAGCGTGCGATCGTTGGGATTGTTGCCTGGCACTTATAGCGCTGGAGCGGCTCTCTATGCGTGGGGAGAGGATTACCCGGACCTCGCAAGCGAGAACTTGCTAACGTTCGACGTTGTTGCGGCTACAGTCAATGACTCCTATTGGCCATATCAAAAAGAACACGGGATTGTGCGACTGTCGCATTCTGCCCAGTTGCTTAAGGTGGATTGAAGGCGCGTGGAGAGACGTCCTGGCGAACGAATCTTCGATGGAGCTCAATCCGTCGACCGCGCGACCGCAACGTTGAAATCGCGCGCCCTGCAAAGACTGAAGGGCACCGGGCTTGCGGGAACGCCTCGGTCAGGCATCGCGAAAACGAATAGAGGAAAATTTCTCACTCGCCGCAGTCGCCGCCGCTCTCGGTTGCTTGTTGACCAGGCGGTAGGGCTCTTTCGCAAAAAAGATCGTCACAACCGGCGGCGATACCAGGCCAGCGCCGTTTCGACGATCCGGTCGATTCCGGATTGCTTAGGCATCCAGCCGAGTTCCCGGGCCGCCTTGCCGGCCGCGGCTACAAGCGCAGGCGGGTCACCTGCCCTGCGCGGACCGTAGGCCACAGGAAGGCGCGTTCCCGAAGCCCGGCTCACCGCATCGACCAACTCGTTCACCGTCGTTCCGGTTCCGGTGCCGAGATTGTAGACGTGGACGCCCGGATCGCGCAGAAGCTTCTCCCCTGCCAGAACATGCGCACGGACGAGATCGGTGACGTGGACATAGTCCCGCACCGCGGTTCCGTCCCTTGTGTCGAAGTCGGTGCCGTTAATGGTAAAAATCCGGCCCGATCTAACCGCCGCCTCGATAGCGAGCGGAATGACATGCGTTTCCGGTTCATGCCGCTCACCGACCTCGCCGTCCGGATCACATCCGGCCGCGTTGAAATACCGGAGCACAACCGCGTTGAGGCCATGGGCATCCGAAAGATTGTCCACCATTCGTTCTACGATGAATTTCGACCATCCATAGGGATTGATGGGCGACTGCGGATGCGTTTCGTCAATCGGAGAACGAATCGGAACGCCGTACGACGCGCAGGTGCTCGACAAAATCAGCTTGTCGACGCCGATCTTCAGCATTTCCTCGAGCAAGACCAGCGTCCCAAAACTGTTATTTCGGTAGTAGAGTTCCGGGCGCTCGACGGACTCGCCGACATAGGCGTAAGCGGCGAAATGCGCCACCAAATCCGGCCGATACTGGTGCAGCGCTGCTGCCACCGCTGCGACATCGCAAATATCGCCCTCGACAAGCGGTCCCCATTTGACCGCGTCGCGCCAGCCGCGCGAGAGGTTGTCATACGCAATGACCGACCAACCGGATTCGGCGAATGCCTTGCAACAGTGTGAGCCGATATAGCCGGCCCCGCCAGTGACCAAGACTGTTTTCATTCGGCTGCAGCGGACCGAGCATATCCCGATGAGACCAAGTCTTCGAAATAGGCAATGGTCGTGGCGAGACCGTCACGCAACGCAATTCTTGGCTTCCAGTTGAGCTCGCGCAAGGCACACCCGATATTAGGCTGTCGCTGCCTTGGGTCATCGACGGGCAAGGGTAAAAACCTGATCTTGGATCGGCTTCCGGTAAGTTCGATCACGAGATTGGCGAGTTCAAGCATCGTGAATTCGACCGGGTTGCCGAGATTGATTGGACCGGTAACATCGTCGGCCGTGTGCATCAGGCGAACCAGACCGTCGATGAGATCGTTGACGTAGCAAAATGAGCGTGTCTGCTGGCCGGTGCCGTACACGGTTATCGGCTTGTTTCGCAGTGCCTGCATGATGAAGTTGGAAATGACGCGGCCGTCGTCCGGACGCATCCTCGGACCGTAAGTGTTGAAGATGCGCGCTACCTTGATCCGCAGCCTATGCTGCCGCCAATAGTCGAAAAACAGGGTTTCGGCACACCGCTTGCCTTCGTCGTAACAGGAACGGGGACCTATCGGGTTTACCCTGCCCCAATAGTCCTCGGTCTGCGGGTGAATCTCGGGATCGCCGTAGACTTCCGACGTGGACGCCTGAAGGATCTTTGCGCGAACCCGCTTGGCGAGCCCCAGCATATTGATCGCCCCATGGACGTTGGTCTTTGTCGTCTGGACCGGATCGAACTGATAGTGAACCGGGCTCGCCGGGCAAGCAAGGTTGTATATTTCATCAACTTCTATGTAGAGCGGAAATGTCACGTCGTGGCGAATGATCTCAAAGGATCTGTTGTCGAGCAAATGCGAGACGTTTCTCCGACTTCCTGTGAAGAAATTGTCCACGCATACAACCTCGTGGCCTTCAGCAAGCAACCGCTCGCATAAGAACGATCCCAGAAAACCTGCGCCCCCCGTCACCAAGACTCGCTTTGCCTGCTGCATTTTAGGGATCCTCACGCCAGTTCTTCACGCGATCGAATGCGCAAAGCCCTGAGGCGAGGATAGGAAAAAAATGCTGCGCAGCAAACACAAAATGTTAACAAACTTGAAATAGTCGCGTGAGGTGTGGCGAAAAAATACGCGAAAAACCCTTCATTCACCCATTTTGACGGTTTTCGTCCGACGTCGGCTTGCCGGCAATCGGCATTTGGACGTGAACGCGTTGCGCCGCAGCATGATCGATTGCTAATTAAGGGAGATGGGTCCCGCACAGCCTTGACCCCGGCTCCTAGCACCGACAATGAACGCCTAGCGACTGGGGTCAACAGCTGACATAGCGATGTTCACTTTCGACCCCTGCGTCCTCTCTCCACCAACCTACGCCGGTTGCAACTCCCTGCGCGGCAGCCGCGGGAAGGCGATCGCCACCGCCACCGCGCCGAGTCCGACAAGGGCCGACCCGATGAACAGCCAGGAATAGCTGGCATAGGCATCGAACACCATGCCGCCGGCGAGCGGGCCGAAGGCCATGCCGATGCTGGACAGCATGGTTACGGCACCAAACACTGTGCCGAGGATGCGCTGGCCGAAATATTCGCGCGCCAGCACCGCATAGAGCGGCATCACGCCTCCATAGGTGGCGCCGAAGATGACGGCGAGCGTGTAGAACTGACCAAGCTCACTGACGGCGAGATAGGCTGCGATCACCACGGACTGTATCGCCAGACCGGCAATCAGCACCGGCTTGACCCCCAGCCGGTCGGCAAGCACGCCGTATAAAAGCCTGCCGCCCAGCCCCGCCAGGCCCTCGATGCTGTAGATGCTGACGGCCGCCATCGGCGCTATGCCGCACAGCATCGCATAGCTCACCATGTGGAAGATTGGCCCGGAATGCGCCGCGCAGCAGGCAAAGAAGGTCAGTGCCAGAACGATGAATTGCGGCGAGCGCAGCGCTTGGCGAACCGACATGCCGGTATCGTTGGCGGCAAGGTCGGAGGTGGCGTCGTCAGCGGCAGGCTTGGGCGGCTGGCGCACCAGCAATGCGGCCGGCACCAGCAGCGCCCACGCCGCGACGCCGATGACGAACATGGCGGTGCGCCAGTCATAGGCCGAGATCAGCCAGCGCGCGAAGGGCGAGATGGTCATTGGTGCCACGCCCATGCCGGCCGAAACCAGGGAAACGGCAAGGCTGCGGTTCTTCTCGAACCAGGCCGTGGTCAGAGCGATCATCGGCGCGAAGAAGGCGCTTGCCGCGAGGCCGACAAGCACGCCATAGGTGACCTGGAAGACAAGCAGCGAGCCGGTGCGGCTGGCCAGCACCAGCGCCAGCCCGAGCAGCAACGCACCTGTCATCACCACGATGCGGGCGCCGTAGCGGTCGTAAATGGCGCCCCAGGCGAAGCCGCCGAGGCCCATCACCAGGAAGTTCAGCGTCATCGCGCTCGATATACCGGCGCGTGACCAATCTGTGTCGAGCGTCATCGGTTCGAGGAAGATCGCCAGCGAGAACATCGCCCCGAGGGCGACACAGGTCATCATGGCGCCAGCCGCGACGATGACCCAACGGTAGGAAAGGCTCATATTTTTCTCCCGAGATCGTTTGGACACGGCGCGACTTCTTTCGTGCTTCGCAGCGCCGCTTGCGTCCGAAGGACGATGGCGACATTTCGAATCCTACAATCCGGTTGCATTTTTTATCCAGTCGGAAATCGCGCCACTCGATTGCTCCATTACGTTGACCGTGCGCCATCCTGAGCTAGATTTCCAACCTGGCGATCAGGAGCTAACAGGCATGGAACTTCATCGCGGCCGTCTCATCGACCACGTCCAGTTGGTGGTCAGGGATCTCAAGGCCAGCCGCCGCTTCTACGAGTCGGTTTTCAAGGTGCTCGATGTTCCGATCGGCGGCAGCGCCGAGGATTATTTCTGGGCAGACGAACTGTTCGTTTCGAGCGCCGACAGCCGGGCGGCCCAGGGAAAACTGACGGGGCGCCACCACCTTGCCTTCCAGGCAAAGGACCGCGCGATGGTCGACGCCTTCTACAAGGCCGGCCTCGAGGCCGGCGGCACGGACAATGGCGCACCGGGCGAGCGGCAGCACTACCATCCCGGCTACTATGCCGCCTTCCTGCTCGATCCCGACGGCAACAACATCGAGGCCGTCTTTCACGGGCCGGCGAACCGCAGCGCCGCCTCGGTGAAGATTGCGTTCTGATGACCGGGTGACGGATCGACGGCGGAGGCCGTCCCGACCTATCCTATCGCGTCAGCACCGCCATCCGGCCCGCCAGGAAGTCGCCGAACAGCCGGGCGCGGACCGGTAGCTGTCGCCCATACGCATGGACGATGTGCACCGGCATGGTCGGCATCGCCACCTCGGGCAGGATGCGGACCAGACGGCCGGCGTCGAGATCGTCCTGCACGGCAAACTGCATCAGATGCGCGATGGCGGCTCCGGCAAGCGCCGCTTGACGGATGGTGCCGCCGTCATTGGTATCGAGCCGCCCCTTCGGCACGATCACCGTGCCGTCGGCCAATGTGACGGGATAGGGCCGGCCAGCCATCTGGTAACGGACGAAGTCGTGGCTCTGCAAATCCTCAATAGAGGCCGGCCGGCCGCGCCGTTCGACATAGGTCCGCGAGGCCACCAGCACGATCGGCAGATTGGCGATCTTGCGCGCGACGAGCCCGGTGTCCGACAGCGCCCCCATGCGCACCGCGACGTCATAGCCTTCGCGGATCAGGTCGGCATGGCGGTCGGTGACGCTGAGCTCCAGCTTCACCTCGCCGTGCTGAGCCAGGAACGCTTGCGCCCAGGAGGCGATCAGGCCGCGCCCGAGTTCGACGGCTGCCGTGACGCGCAGCAGGCCGCGCGCCGTATCCGCCATCTGAACGATGTCCTCGGCATCGTCCAGCGCTCTCAGCAAAGGCGCGACCCGCTCGTAATAGGCGAGGCCTTCGCTGGTCAGTCCCAGCCGACGCGTCGAGCGCTGGATCAGCCTGACCCCCAGCCGCCGCTCGAGCCGCGCCACGCTCTTCGACACCGCCGACGGGCTGGAGCCGAGCAACCGGCTGGCGGCATGGAACGAGCCGGCGTCGACTGTACGCACGAAGGCGACAAGACCGGCGGTCTTTTCGAGGATGGTGGTCATTCAAGAATTCCAGGCACGAAAGAACCGATCGAGGTAATCCTAATACGCTATCCGATCACGATTAAATACCGCTCATCATCGACAAAGGAGATTTTGATGAGCAAGCTGAACGGCAAGGTCGCCATCGTCACCGGCGCCTCCAAGGGTATCGGCGCCGGCATCGCCAGGGGTCTTGCGGCGGCCGGTGCCGCCGTGGTCGTCAACTATGCTTCGTCGCGGGAAGGTGCGGACCGCGTCGTTACCGCGATCAAGGACGCAGGCGGCCGGGCCGTTGCCGTCCACGGTGATGTGTCGCAAGCGGCCGACGTGCGCCGCCTGTTCGAGGCGGCCAAATCGTCGTTCGGCGCGGTGGACATCCTGGTCAACAATGCCGGCGTCTTCGCATTCGAACCGCTGGAGGCTGTGACCGAGGCCGAGTTTCACCGAGAATTCGACACCAATGTGCTGGGCACTATCCTGACCATCCGGGAAGCGGTGAACCATTTCGGTGCCGGAGGGGGCAGCGTCATCAACATCAGCTCGGTCGCCAGCGTCAATCCGCAGCCGAACTCCCTGGTCTACGCCGCCACCAAGGGCGCGGTGGATTCGATCACGCTGTCCATGTCGAGAGAATTGGGCGCCCGCAACATTCGCGTCAACGCCATCGCCCCAGGCGGCGTCGACACTGAGGGTCTGAAACGCATCGGCATCGTCGGCAGCGAATTCGAAAGCCAAATCGTCGCCATGACCCCGCTCGGGCGCTTCGGCCAGCCCGACGACATCGCCCGCATCGCGGTGTTCCTAGCCTCCGACGACGCGTCCTGGCTGACCGGCGAGCGCATCACCGCCTCGGGCGGTTGGCGGTAAGCATAGAGCCGCGGACCGGCCGTTCACGCCCCAGGCAGCGCGACGTCGATAAAACACCGCAATCGATGACGGGAGCGATCTAAGCCCTATTTTGCGGCGAGGGAGGAGCGCCGTGCGGTATCGATGACGGCGAGAAGCCAGGGAGATAACGGATGACGGACGACGAAAGAGCAATCCGAAAGCTGGTCGAGACCTGGATGGATGCGAGCAGGCGTGGAGACACCGCGACCGTCCTCAGCCTGATGACGGACGACGCGATCTTCATGGTTCCCGGCCGGGAACCCTTCGACAAGGAGATCTTCGCGGCGGCCGCGCAGGAGATGGCCGGCGTTCATGTCGATGGCACGAACGAGATCGTTGAACTACAGCTTCTCGGCGACTGGGCCTTCATGCGCGGCCGTATCGATATGACCGCGACGCCGCCGAACGGGAAGCCGGTGCGTCAATCGGGATACACGCTGACGCTCCTGCGCAAGGAGGCTGACGGTGAGTGGCGGCTCGCGCGCGACGCAAACCTGCTGACGGCGCAAAGCTAGAGCCGGTCTCCTGCGTCTCTGCACCGGATGCGATGCAGGTCGCCCTGATCAGCCTCCTCCACCTGATCATACCGGCAACAGGGCGTTCGGCTTGACATCGGCTATGGAGGCGAAGTGTGCGTTTCGCACCACGCTATCTAAGCGGTTGTGTGCTGATCTCACGCAGAGATGGAAGTGGCGGGCACCGATCGAGCCGGCATTTGCGTTGACCATCTCTGCCCTATGTTGCGGCAACGGAGGAGCGCCATGCGATGACGAACGACAGCGGGGAATGGACGGTCCGGCTGACGCATGCACCGGACCTCCGGGCACCGAACCTCGAGGCAAAGGAACGGGCCGCCGCTTCTCTCTACCGCTACAATATCGAGAAGACCGGGATCGACGACAGAATGCCGGTCGGCGCGGAGCTTTGCAGCTCTTCGGGAGAGGTATTGGGCGGCCTTTGGGGCCGGACTGAGCTTGGGGTGTTGTTTCTCGATATGTTTTTCCTGCCGGAGCGCGTACGCGGGAAATCGCAAGGTGCACGGCTTCTCGCGGTGGTCGAGGAGGAAGCGAGAAGCCGCGGCTGCAAGCGTGCCGTTGTCGAAACAAGCAGCTTCCAGGCTCCGGATTTCTATCTCCGGCACGGCTACGACGAATTTGGCCGGGTTGAGTTCGGCAACGACGGTCACGCCCGCATTTTCTTGCGCAAAACGCTGGAATGAGGCGCCGCTTGTCAGACCCGGCTTCGCACCTGCCCCTCAGGCCGGCTCGCGCTTCAGCGCCTGCGCCATGCAATGGATGCCGCCGCCGGTCTTCGAGATCTCGCTCATATCGACCGCCGCGACCTCGAAGCCACGTGCCTTGAGCTGGCCGATTAGCGTTTGGCTGGACGTCGGCGCGATCACCCTGTCCTTGCCCAGCGACATGAAGTTGCAGCCGAGTGCCATCGTGTCCTGGAACGGCACGTCGATGATCTCGTGGCCCTTGCCTTTCAGCCAATCGACGATGCCCGGCTCCGTGCAGGCGAGGCAGACGGCGGTCAGCTTCTCGGCGATCGGCACCACCATTAGGTCGATATGGACATAATATTCGTCGATGAAGGCGATGCGGGTTTCCCAACCCTCCTTGTCGAACCAGGCCTGGACCTGGCGCGCGCCCTCCTCCTGCGTGCGGGCGCCACCGCAGCCGATCAGCACCACGCCGTCCTCGATGACGTTGAAGTCGCCGCCCTCGAAGGTGCCCGCGGTGACCATGTCGTAGATCGGGATGCCGAGCTTCTCATAGGTGCGGATCGCCGCATAGTTCTCGCCGCGCCGCCACCAGTTGGCCATCGCGGTGATGATGACGCCGTACGGCGTCATGACGCTGGAATCGCGTGAATAGACCTGCATCGGCAGTTCCGGCGTCGGCTCGTGCCAGTGGATGTTGACGCCGAAATGCTCATAGGCGGCGACCAGATCCTTGTGCTGCGCCTGCGCGATCTGGACGTTGCACGGCGCCTCGCGCAGATGTTTGCGCGACAGCGAGCTGGTCGAGAGGTGGCGCAGGAAATTGGGCGAGCCGAGCAGGACGTCGGTCAAGACATCGGTCTCGTTGGCGAAGCCCCAAGTAGTCAGTGGCTTGGTGCCGCCGGCCGGATTGCGGCGTTGCAACGAAAACGGTTCTGCTACGATGCGGTCATGAACGGTCATGGGGTTCTCCTCGCTTGGGTGATCACGCGGCTTGCGGGTTGCTTGGTATCCACCAGTCCCGTCCGCGCGGGGTGGTGACATATTCCGGCCAGCGGAAATGGATCGGTGGGTCGTAGTCGCAAAGTGGCGCCAGCCAATTGCTGCCGCCAATGCCGCCACCGGTGCGGGCGACGAATTCGTCCATCGCCGCATCGCGGGCGGACTTGTCTTCCAGCAGGCGAAGTGCTGCCAGCGCAATCGTCTTCGACGCGCAGGTGACCATCGGATCGATCGTGGCGGAAATACCGCCCAGCGCGTTCATCGCCCAGGACGGATAGGCGTAGCCGTTCCGCGAACGCAGCGCCGGGCGGGCGACATAGAACCGCGCCGTCGGCGCGTGCCATGACATGTCGGTGTAATCATCCGAGGTCGAATTGAGCTGCGACGGCGGCAAGTCGCGGCGCAGGATCGCCTCCGCATCCTGCGGCGCAATCAGGTGCTCCATCTCGGCTATGAACGGCTCGTCGGTCGTCGCGCCGCCGGCATTGACCTGGATTTCGCGGGCGGTCGCCTTGGCCGTCTCGTCCCAGCGCGGTGGCCCGACCGTCGACAGCGCCTCATAGGCGATATCAGCCATGGCGTGATTGGCCAGGCCCGGACGCGACTTCGACACCCAGTGCCGCTCATGGCGGCAGCCGCTCATTTTCGCGGCGGCTTCCGCATTGCGGTCGAGCACGGCGGTCACCTGCTCGGCCATCGCAAGCGTCGGCACGCGGATCATGTACTGGATCTCGGCCAGCCCGGCCGGCAGATTGTCGGCGGTCGCCTGCCCCGCCGTCAGGATCGCCTCGCTGATCGACCAGCCGCCCTGATGCGGCAGCATGGAATCGCGTAGCGCCTTGGACGCCATGTACATCATCATGAGCGCGTCGTTGGCACCCGGCGCCCTGACCGCCGAATGCGCCTGCGGAATCGGTGCACCATCGCTTGCGCGAACCCAATTTTCGGGCTCGTCGCACACAAAGCGGTAGATCATCGCGTAGGCGGCACCGCAATGCGTGTCCCAGCGCGCCGTGTTGCAGAGCGGCAGCATGTAGAAGGGATGAAAGGAGATCATGCCGGCAAGCCCGTCATAATAGCCCTTTGCCGCATGAATCGGCTTCGATCCCCGCACCTTCTCCGCCGGCTCGCCGGTGAAGCGCAGCGTGCCCGGTATGCCGTGCCGCTGCATCGCCGCTTTGGTCGCCAAAAGCCCGCCAAGGCTGGCAATACCGAGGCCGGAATGCGGATCGGTGTGGCCGCCGGCCTGTTCGCCGAGGCCCGGGCGCGGACGCCTCACTGTCGCCGCATCCTGGCAATTGCCGGGTACGGCGTCATACTCGGCATACATGCCGATGGTCGGCCCGGCGCCGTTGGTCCAATGGGCGCAGAAGGCGGTGGGCATGCCGCCAGAGCCTTCCTCCACAGAAAAGCCTTCGTGCTTCAGACGTTCCACATACCAGGCGGCCGACTGGTATTCGCGCCAGGCGGTCTCGCCGAAATCGAAGATCGTCCGCGTCCACGCCGACAGCGACGGCTGGATGTCATCCAGACAGGCAAGCGCGGTCGCTTGGGCCGAGTTCGTCACCGGTTCCTCCATGGACGAGAAGAAAGCAGTGAAGCGCCTCGCCAAAAAGTGATATGTTTTCCCGGCTCATGCAAATTCGGTTCACCTCTTGAGAATTCCTTCGACGCAGGCGCTGCGCGCCCTCGACAGTTTTGCCCGTCACGGCAGCGTCTGGCGCGCTGCTGACGAACTTCATCTGACCCGCAGCGCCGTCAGCCATCAGCTTCGCCTGCTCGAACGCGATCTCGGCTTCGATCTGCTCGAGCGCATCGGCAAGGGCGTGGCGCTCACTCCGCGCGGCCAGCGCTATGCCAGCGACGTGCGCAAGGCGCTGACTGTGCTGGGCGACGCAGTGACTCGCCACGCCGGCACCGGCGTCGGCGGCTCGTTCAGCGTCAGCTGCACGCCGGGTTTCGCCTCGCTGTTCCTGTGCACTCACATTGGCGAATTCCGGCAGATGTACCCCGATGTCGCGCTGCGCATCCTGACGCCGCGGCGGCTGGACGACGTCAGCAATGCCGAAGCCGACGCCTTCATCGCCTTCGGCGTCGGCAACTGGCCGAACCGCGCGGTCGAGCTATTGTGCGAAATCTCGTTTACGCCGCTGTGCAGCCCGACGCTGCTCAACAAAGTCGGCGGCTTTTCCAAGCCGGCGGACGTGCTGCGCGCCAATCTGCTGCATCTCGGCGACACCGAGGACTGGGCGCGGTGGCTGGCGCTATCGAAGGTCGAGAATCCGGACATCGAGGGCGGCATCTTCTTTTCCGACATGAACCTGGTCTTTTCGGCGGCGATCGCCGGCCAGGGCATCGCCATGGGCGACGAGTTGACCAGCCGCCGGGCGCTGAGCGAAGGCCGACTGGTGCGCCCCTTCGACATCGCGATCAGTTCGCCGCGGTCGTACTTCTTCGTCTCAGAGCATGCCAAGGCGAGCCACCCGGTGCTGGATGTATTCAGTGGATGGTTGCGGTCGAAGCTGTCGGAGAACCAGCGTTAATCTCCCCCCTCGAGGGGGAAATGGCCGCGGAGCGGCCAGAGGGGTCGCTTCGCTTCGGCTGGGCTCGGCCCGGTCTGGCTTTCAAAGAAAGAGGAAGTTGGCGCTCACGCGCAGCGACCCTCTGTCGCCTTCGGCGACATCTCCCCCTCGAGGGGAGAGATTTGGCACTACACCTCACCATAGATGAATCAAATTTGCCGGTCAGGCGAAAACTATTCGGTTGCGGTGAGCCGCCGCCCTGCCTACGATTTCAATCAGCATTGAGGACAAAGGCAGGATGCAGCAACCCGGCCGGGCCGCAGAGATCAAGGCAATCGGGATCGGCAAGAGCTTCGGCTCGTTCCGTGCACTGGACGATCTGACGCTCGATATCGGCCGCGGTGAGTTCCTGACCCTCCTCGGGCCTTCCGGTTCGGGCAAGACCACCTTCCTGATGATCCTTGCCGGTTTCGTGCAGCCGACCGACGGTCGCCTTTACAGCGACGGCGTCGACATCACCGAGCGGCCGGCCGAACAGCGTGCGGCCGGCATGGTTTTCCAGGGTTACGCGCTGTTCCCGCATATGTCGGTCGAGGCCAACATCGCCTTCCCGCTCAAGGTGCGCAAGAAATCGTCGGCAGAGATCAAACGACGTGTCGGCGAGATGATCGAGCGCGTCGGGCTGAAGGGCCACGAGAAGAAACTGCCGTCGCAGCTTTCCGGCGGCCAGCAGCAGCGCGTGGCGCTGGCACGCGCGCTGGTGTTCGAGCCGGGCGTGCTCCTCCTCGACGAGCCGTTCTCGGCGCTCGACAAGGGCTTGCGCGGCCAGATGCAGGCCGAGATGAAGCGGCTGCACCAGGAGACTGGCACCACCTTCGTCTTCGTCACCCATGACCAGAGCGAGGCACTGGCGCTATCGTCGCGCGTTGCCATCTTCAACCACGGCAAATTGCTGCAGGTTGGCGCGCCTGACGAGGTTTACGACCGGCCGGCCAGCCGTTTCGTCGCCGAGTTCCTCGGCGAGATCAACATGCTGCCGCTGAAGGGCGTGCGCAACGCCGACAACGGCGCCACCGGCCTATGCGAAGATCGCACCATCACGCTGCGCGGCAATGCCAGCGCCGTCGGCGGCAACGCCATCCTGGCGATCCGGCCCGAATACATGTCGATCGCGCCCGAAGCGGCCGCCGGCGAGAACGGCATCGCCGCGACTGCGGTCGCTTCGACCTATCTCGGTGCCGCGACGCGGCTCGATCTCACGACGCGCCAGGGCGCCAAGGTGACGGTCTCGGTGCCGAACGAGGTCGCAGCGTCGGCACTCAGCAAGGGCAATTCCGTGTGGCTGACATGGCCGGCGGAAAAAGGTTTCCTCCTTCCGGACGGAGGACAATGACGATTGGCGTGGCGAAGCTGAATTCGCCAAGCGGACTTTCGGGAAGTATCAACGACAAAAAAGGGGAACTGACATGACAAACAATTCAAAGATGAGCGAAACCAAGAAACACTCTATCGAGACGCTGTCCGCCAGGGCGGCGCGCGGTGAGATCTCGCGCCGGCAGTTCACGCAGCTGGCCGCACTCGTGCTGGCCGGCACGCCGATCCTGCTGCGCTCGACCGGCGCGTTCGCGCAAGCCAAGGAACTGGTGCTGGTCAATTGGGGCGGCGACGCCATCACCGCCTATGATGCGGCCTATGGCCAGGCCTTCACCAAGGAGACCGGCATCACCGTCAAGATGGATGGCTCCGGCCCGACAGAAGGCGCGATCGCGGCGCAGTTCAAGAGCGGCGCCCCGACCTGGGACCTGGTCGACGTCGACCCGTTCTCGGCCATCACCCTCGGCGCCCAAGGCATGCTCGAGCCGATCGACTATTCGATCGTCGACAAGAAGAAGATGCGCGAGGGCTTCGGCTGGGAGCACGCCGCCTCGACCTATTTCTTCTCCTATGTCATCGCCTATGATTCCGAGAAATTCGGCAGCCAGGCACCGACCGGGATGGCCGATTTCTTCGACGTGACGAAATTCCCCGGCAAGCGCTCGCTCTACAAATGGGGCGTGTCGAGCTGGGAAGCGGCACTGCTCGCCGACGGCGTCGCGCCTGCCTCGCTCTACCCGCTCGATCTCAAGCGCGCGCATGACAAGATCGCCGCCTTCAAGGAAAACGTCGTGGCCTATTGGGGCGGCGGCGCCGAAAGCCAGAGCGTGCTGCTCGATGGCGAGGCTTCGATGGCGATCGTCTGGTCGACTCGGGCGTCGCTGATCGAGCAGGATTCCGGCGGCAAGATCAAATTCATCTGGGACCAGGGCCTGATCTCTCCCGGCGCGCTCGCGGTGCTCAAGGGCAATCCCGGCGGCAAGGACGCGGCGATGAAGTTCATCGCCAGCGCCCAGGATCCGGAAAAGCAGCTCATTATGTTCGACAAGCTCGGCCAGGGTCCGGCCAACCCGGCCGCCGACGCGCTGATCCCCGCCGACAAGAAGCGCATCAACCCGGTCGACCCCGAAAACATGAAGAAGCAGATCGCGCTCGACATGGAGTGGTACGCCAAGAACTACGGGGCCGCACTCGACGAATACACGAAGATCATCTCCGCCTGATAGGACCGGGATAACCGGGGCCGAGATGAAAGCATATCTCTCCGACAGGATGGGCGCGGCGCTGTTGATGGCGCCGCTGCTCCTGTTCCTTGGCGCCGCCTATGCCTGGCCATTTTTCGGCGTCGTCAATTGGAGCTTCACGCTGCCAGAGCCGGGGCTCGGGCAGTATGGCACGCTGCTTAGCGACCCGCTGGTTCAGTCGGTGTTTGTCCGCACGCTGCGCATCGCCGCGATCGTCACGATTGTTTCGGTTGCCGCTGCCTATGCCATCACCGTGGTCTGGGTGCGCGGGACGCCGGCGCAGCGCGTAATCGCCGAATTCTGCATCCTGGTGCCGTTCTGGATCTCGGTGCTGACGCGCGCTTTCGGCTGGGTGGCGCTGCTTTCCAATCGCGGCCTGTTCAATACCTGGCTGCAGGCGATCGGCTTCATCTCAGAACCGCTGACGCTGGTACGCAACGAATTCGGCGTCATCGTCGGCATGACGCATTTCCTTATCCCCTTCGCCGTGTTTCCACTGGCGTCGTCGATGCGCAGCCTTGACGACCGCGTCCTGCTGGCGGCGCGCGGGCTCGGCTCCAGCCGTATGCGCACCTTCTGGTCGGTGTTCGTGCCCATGACCCGCTCCGGCATCATCGGCTCGGCGCTAATCGTCTTCGTGTTTTCGCTGGGCTTCTTCGTGACGCCGGCGATCCTCGGCGGCGGCCGCAGCGTGATGGTCGCCGAGCTGATCTATCTCCGCATCTTCCAGAGCCCGGACTGGGGCCTGGGGGCGGCGATCAGCGTCGTACTGGTGCTGTTCGTCGGCGCGCTGATGGCGCTGGTGTTCCGCTATGTCAGACCGAAGCAGCTGATCTGATGCCGACCTACCGCCCCGGCCCCGTCTCGCTGGTCCTCGCCGCCCTGGTTGCGCTATTTCTGCTGTTGCCGCTGCTTGCCGTCATCCCGGTGTCGCTGACGCCGACCCGCATGCTTGCAATGCCGTCAGGCGAATTGTCGCTGCGCCATTACCGGGCGCTGACCGAGGATCCGCGCTGGATCAACTCGATCCTGCTCTCGATCAGGATCGGCGTCGTCAGCAGCGCCTTTTCCACCGTGCTGGCGCTGTGCTTCAGCCTCGGTGTGTGGATGTTCCAGCCGCGCTTTACCGCTGCACTCGTCGGGTTCGTGCTGCTGCCGATGGTGGTGCCGCCTGTGGTCTCGGCGATCACGCTCTACTTCCTGCTGACCTCGATCTCCGGCGTCAGCTCGTTCTTCGGCTATGACACCTGGCTCGGTGTCGCCATGGCGCATGCGGTGATGACGGTGCCCTTCGCCACAGTGCTGATCCTGGTGTCGCTCAGCCAGCTCGACCGGCGCATCGATCTTGCCGCGCGCGGCCTCGGCGCCACCGTGTGGGAGCGCGCCACCCGCATCATCATGCCCAACATCAAATTCGGCATCGTCACCGCAGCCCTCCTGTCCTTCGTGCTGTCCTGGGAAGAGATCGGCGTCACCCTGTTCATCACCTCGGTCAACGCCATCACGCTGCCCAGGCTGATGTGGATGGGCCTGCGCGACAACATCGACCCGGCGATCGCCGCCCTTTCGGTGATCCTGATCATCATCACGGTGCTGGTGCTGGCGGCGCGCAGTGTTGTGGTCAGGCTGCGCCGGCCGAATTAGGATATAAGGTCTGGCTGCAGACGCGAATGGCCGCACCACGTTGCCGCTAAGTGATGGACCTCCGGTGAGGATCGGTCACCGGAAAGAACCCAAGGGGTTGCAGCCGGTCGATGAGAGCCTCGGTGCCATTCTCCTTTGCGAAGGCCAGTTCACTATCGGTGATCCCTGTAAAGGTCAGGAGATCGACCTGCCCTGAAGGGCAATTGGAAGCCCGTCGGCAAAGAGGCGGGGCGCGAAAGGATCACATTTCTGATGAGGCAGTTTTCCTTTCCGTTGATCGGCGAGCGGATTGGAATGCGATCGCCCTCGGTCAATGGCTGACCGCCCGGGAAATGGCCCACCTCGAGCAGCAGGTCGAAAGCCAGCAGGTTTTGCAGGCATTGGGTTGCCCAATCGCCGCGCTCCGCGGATGCAAAAATGAACTCGATGCCAGCCCCTGATTGAGAGGCAGGATCGTAGCCGTCGCTTTCCTCGTGCCACGGATTTGAGTGACCCGAAGTGACGTAGAGCCAGAACGGCCTTTGTGGCGTCGGTGCGAACTCACATACGCCGTAAAGCGGCGGTGGGATCGATCTCTTTGACACCGAACCTTTGCGCAAACAACTCAGATGAAAGCGTAAAGATGCCGCGTTGCTCTCCGCCGAAGAGGGTTGGATAGATTTTCTCTTCCCGGATCCGCCAGACTTCCTCCAGGTCCATGGACGCCCCCGAACTTGCCTGGTGAGTCCAGGTTGGCGAAGCCTGTCAGAACTTATGGAACGAAAATAGTCCTGGAACATGTTTGGCGAGCCCGGCAAGATTCGATTGCAGTCGACGATGGCGCCTGGGCACTCGGTCGGACAACTGGCCGAGCCATGTCAACGCGTCACTCTATCCCATCGCGTGGCGGATTGTCTTGGACAGACTGCTAAGGAATGCCGGTCTAGACGATGCGTCGAGCTTCCACGACAGCACCGCCGTCGCCATTTTCCGTGGCAACACCCCGACTGACAGGAACCAGGCGGCAAGGACGGCGCGCCGCCGCAGGGACGCGGTCATTTCGAGGCTGGCGACGGCGCCCGCCGCCCCGAGCGCCAGCCGGAAATCATTGGCCACGGGATGCCGGCGTCTGTCTGCGCACAGCGACGCCAGCCGCTCTTCCAGATGGACCGGATCGTGGCGGACCGCCTCCGACGGCACGATTGTTAAGCCGATCCCGGAGGCTTGATCCGACAGCGCCTGCATGCGGCGGAAATCGTGGGTTACCCTCCAGCGCGCCCGCTCGGCGAGCTTTTCACCGAAGACCGAATGGTTGGCGCCGTGGATCCGGTAGGCGCCGACGCATTCCTCAATGGACTGGACGTGCCCGTACATAGGCGCCAGCGTTGCAAGATAGCCGTCGGCGCCCTGGCGGAACTCCGGCTCTGGAATCGGCATGATCGATTCCAGGGTTGTGCGGTCAAAGGCCAGCCCGCTGGTTACGGTTGTCTGGTAGCGGCCCTTGTGCAGAAGTTTCGGCATGACGTCGCCGCTGTCGAACGGCAGTTCGGGCGGCGGAAAGACGTCCTTGATGCGTTGCCGCTCGTCGACGATATGCAGCCTGGACTGCACCTGGGCCGTTGCCGCATCCCAGGTGTCGACGATCGTGGAAACAGCGGTCGGATAGAGGTAGTCGTCGGCGTCGAGGAACAGGACGATCTTGCCCGAGCTTGCCGCAAAGCCGGTGTTGAACGCGGCGGCATGCCCGCCATTTTGCACTCGCGGGCATGCGACGATCTCGTCGCGATAGGATTCTATGATTGTCGTGGAATTGTCCTGGGATGCATCGTCGACGACGACGACTTCGACATCCGCGTAGTCCTGCTCCAGCGCGCTATCAATGCTGCGTTTGAGGAAACGCGCGTAATTGTAGTTCGGGATGATGATTGATACCGGAATCCTCGGTTCAGACTGCATCGCGTTCGACCTCGCATCTTGCTTTGGTTTCGGCAAAGCCCGCTCACGGGCCGCCCCCTCTTCAAGCGCGACGAGTTCCTGAGAGGAAGCATGCGCCTTCCGTCAGGAGACGGGTCACGTCTCTTGCGACTTCGTAGCGAGGCCGCCATGCCTTCGAGGGCTGCCGCCTTGGTCAAGGTTGTGGTCGGCGGCAGCAAAAGCTCCGACGGTTTCGGCCGCTCGCAACCGAGCCCGACGGAAATGTCTCGCCTTCGGTCGCGATCAGGTCGGGATCGAAGTGGACGGGTGCCTTGAAGGCATGGCGGATACTGGCCATCAAATACGGCTGGAGCAAGCCCCGCGCCAACAACAAGACTCACAAGCCTGTTACATCCAAGGCAGCGCGCAGCGGCGTGGCCTGTGGATAATCGCAGATGTTAGAGATTGGCCGCGGCTAGTCCGAAGCCGGCGGCAGCCGGCTTCGGAGTATGACCATGCAGCCTGACAATCAGGCGGCCTGCAGCCCTGGCAGCGCCAGGTCAGCTTCCTCCGGCAAGTCGCCGGCCATTGCTGCGGCAAACTTGGTCTGGTCAAGTTCCCCTTCCCAGCGCGCCACGACCACCGTCGCCACCGCATTGCCGACGAAGTTGGTCAGCGCCCGGCATTCCGACATGAAGCGGTCGACGCCGAGGATCAAAGCCATGCCGGCGACCGGCACCGTGGGTACGACCGAGAGCGTCGCGGCGAGCGTGATGAAGCCGGCGCCGGTGATGCCGGCGGCACCCTTGGAGCTCAGCATGGCAACGGCGAGCAGCAGGATCTGGTCGCCGAAGGTGAGCGGCGTGTCGGTCGCCTGCGCTATGAACAAAGCGGCCAGCGTCATGTAGATGTTGGTGCCATCGAGGTTGAAGGAATAGCCGGTCGGGATGACCAACCCGACCACCGAGCGGTTGCAGCCGGCGCGCTCCATCTTGGACATCAGGCCCGGCAGTGCCGCTTCCGAGGACGAGGTGCCCAGCACCAGCAGCAGCTCTTCCTTGATGTAGCGGATCAGCGCCAGGATCGAGAAGCCGTTGTAGCGGGCAACGGCGCCAAGCACCACCAGCACGAACAGCAGCGCGGTCAGATAGAATGTGCCGATCAGCATCGCGAGGTTGGCGATCGAGCCGATGCCGTATTTGCCAATGGTGAAGGCCATGGCGCCGAAGGCGCCGATCGGCGCGGCCTTCATCAGGATGGCGACGAGGCGGAAGATCGGCGTGGTCAGTGCCTGCAGGAAATCGACGACCGGACGGCCGCGGTCGCCGACCATGGCCAAAGCGACACCGAACAGCACCGAGAAGAACAGCACCTGCAGGATGTCGCCCTTCGCGAAGGCGCCGGTGATCGTGTCGGGGATGACATTCATCAGGAAGCCGACAATACTGGTGTCGTGCGCCTTTTCGGCATAGGTCGCCACCTTGGTGGCGTCGAGCGTGGCCGGATCGATATGCATCCCGGCACCCGGCTGGACGACGTTCGACACGACGAGACCGACGACAAGCGCCAGCGTCGAGAACACCAGGAAATAGATCATCGCCTTGCCGGCGACGCGGCCGATCTTCTGCAGGTCGGCAACGCCGGCGATCCCGGTCGCCACCGTCAGGAAGATCACCGGCGCGATCACCATCTTCACCAGCTTGATGAAGGCGTCGCCGAACGGCTTCATCGCCTCACCGGTTTCGGGATAGAAGTGGCCGAGAAGCACACCGGCGGCGATCGCCGCCAGCACCTGCACATAGAGATGCCGGTAGAAGGGAAGTTTGCCGCGCGGCTCGGCGGCAGCGAATACTGTCTGCATGACGTCCTCCATTGTGCTCCGATCGAAAGCTCGACCTCCCGGAGCAATTGCATTGACCTCCAGCAGCCTCGCGACCGCTGAATTCGTGTTTGCAACTGCCGTGCCAGACTGCGTGGAAGAGAATTTCCCTATGATTTTATTGAATATTCTCGAAATCGAGGTTTCGTTTCGCGCATAGGAAGTGCGGATATTCGCATAGCCGAATTGTGCTTTGTGCGAAAACATGCACAGATGGCTGATGCTGCAACGCCCCGCCGCTGCCCCGTTTTCAACGCCCCAACCGTCGACGCCCGAGCAACTCGGCAGGCGAGCGCGCCGTGCCTGGCTGCTGTTTGCGGCCATCGCCCTTGCGATCGCCACGGCCGCACTTTACGGCGCAGGCCTTTATGGCCGCACCACGGAGGTTGGGGCACTGGCGGCGCAAGGCCGCACCGACGCCAATCTGAAGGTCGCGCTGCTGCGCGCCGTGCTGGAGAGCCCGCGCGCCCTGCCCCTGCTTTTGTCGGAGGACCAGCAGGTGCGCGACGCGCTGGCACAGAAAAGTGCTGCTGCGGTCGATGTGCTGAACCGCAAGCTTGAAGGGCTGGTCTCCGGCACCAAGGCTTCGGTGCTCTATGTCATCGGCACCGAAGGGCTGGCGATCGCCTCCAGCAACTGGCGCGAGCCGATCAGCTTCGTCGGCAACGACTACCGATTTCGCGATTATTTCTCCGGCGCGATGCGGGCCGGAACTGCCGAATATTTCGCGCTCGGCAATGTCAGCAAACGCCCCGGTCTCTACATCTCGCGCCGCGTCGGCGATGATGCCGCACCGCTCGGCGTCGTTGTCGTCAAGGCGGAGTTCGACCAGCTCGAGGCCGACTGGCACGAGGCGAACCGCCCGGCCTATGTCAGCGACGAGAATGGCGTCGTCCTGATCACCAGCGTGCCGTCCTGGCGCTTCATGACGACCGGGCCGCTTGCCGGGCCTGATCTTGCCGCCATTCAGAACAGCCAGCAGTTCGGCGACGCACCGCTGATGCCATTGCCGATCACGCGCCCGCAGGCGCTCAGCCCGGACGTGTCGATCATCAATGCGGTGACGCCCGGCGGCAACGACGCGGAATATCTCAGGCTTTCTACGCCGGTCCCTTCGACTCCGTGGCGGCTCGACTATCTCGTCCCGGCCGAAGCGCCGATCGCCGCCGCGGTCCGTGAAATGCGGCTCCTTGCACTCGGCGTCATTGTCCCGTTGCTCGGCCTTGCTGCGTATCTGTTGTGGCGGCGGCAGTCGGGGCAAATGCGGATCGCCGCCGAACAGGCGGCGCGCACCGAGCTCGAACGCCGCGTCGTCGAACGGACCGAGGATCTGAGCCGCGCCCGCGACCGGCTGCAGGCGGAGATATCACACCATCGCAGCACGGAAGCCAAGCTGCAGGTGGTGCAGCAGGATCTGGTCCAAGCCAACCGCCTCGCCATCCTCGGCCAGGTCGCCGCCGGCGTCGCCCATGAGATCAACCAGCCGGTCGCCACCATACGCGCCTATGCCGACAACGCCCGCGTCTTCCTCGACAGGAAGCAGACCTCGCCGGTCGAGGAAAATCTCGGCGCCATCGCAGCGCTGACCGAACGCATCGGCACTATCACCGAGGAGTTGAAGGCCTTTGCCCGCAAAGGCCGCGCCGCCGCCGAGCCTGTCGAACTGCGCGGCGTCATCGAGGGCGCCGTGGTGCTGTTGAGAAGCCGCTTTGCCGGCCGGCTCGAAGCGCTGGCCATCGACCTGCCGCCGCCGAGCCTCAAGGTCATGGGCAACCAAGTCCGGCTCGAACAGGTGCTGATCAACATCTTCCAGAACGCGCTGGAAGCGCTGGACGGCCGCGACGATGCCAGGGTGCAGGTCTCGGTCGAAGACACGACGGATGGGGTCACGGTCGGCGTGTCCGACAACGGCTCGGGCATTCCGCCCGCAATCCTCAAATCGCTGTTCACGCCGTTCAACACATCGAAGGAAAAAGGCCTCGGCCTTGGTCTCGTCATCTCGAAGGACATCGTCGCCGATTACGGCGGACGCATCGAGGTTTCGAGCGACGACAGCGGCACCCGCTTCACCATCCATCTTGCAAAAGCAGCGTAATGGCCAAGGCAGAAATGACGAACGATGACGCCGCGCCGGTCATCCTGATCGATGACGACAGCGATCTCCTGAAGGCCACTGCGCAGACGCTGGAGCTTGCCGGCTTCTCGGTATCGGCTTTTTCGGTGGCGGCCGAGGCGCTGGCGACGCTCGACGCCGGTTTTGCCGGCGTCGTGGTCTCGGATATCCGCATGCCTGAGATCGACGGCCTGCTGCTTTTCGACCGCGTCCTGCGGCTGGACGCGGACATTCCGGTCATCCTGGTCACCGGGCATGGCGACATTGCCATGGCGGTCAAGGCGATCAAGGACGGCGCCTACGACTTCATCACAAAGCCCTTCGCCGCCGACAGGCTGGTGCAGAGCGTGCGCCGCGCGGCGGAAAAGCGCCGCCTGGTGATGGAAAACCGCGCCTTGCGCGAAGCGGCCGGAGAAGCGCAGGACGGCCTGCCGCTGATCGGCCAGACGTCGGCGATGGAAAGGCTGCGCCGCACGCTGCGCCAGATCGCCGACACCGACGTCGACGTGCTGGTGACCGGCGAGACCGGCTCCGGCAAGGAGGTGGTGGCAAGCCTCTTGCATCGCTGGAGCCGCCGCGCCAGGGGCAATTTCGTTGCGCTGAATTGCGGCACTCTGCCGGAGACGGTCATCGAGAGCGAGTTGTTCGGCCATGAGGCCGGCGCCTTCACCGGCGCGCAGAAGAAGCGGATCGGCCGCATCGAGCACGCCAGCGGCGGCACGCTGTTCCTCGACGAGATCGAAAGCATGCCGGTCTCGACACAGGTGCAGATGCTGCGCGTGCTGGAGATGCGCGAGGTCACGCCGCTCGGCACCAACGAGTTGCGGCCCGTCGACCTGCGCGTGGTTGCGGCCGCCAAGGTCGATCTCGGCGATCCGCGCCAGCGCGGCACGTTCCGCGAGGATCTCTACTACCGGCTCAACGTGGTGACGATCTCCATTCCGCCGCTGCGCGAGCGCCGCGACGACGTCGCCCTGCTGTTCTTCTATTTCGCCGAGCGCGCCGCCGCCCGCTTTCGGCGTCCGGTGCCGGCGGTGTCGGCCTCGGTGCACCGCCATCTCAGGGAGCATGACTGGCCGGGCAATGTGCGCGAGCTCGCGCATTTCGCCGAGCGGTTTGTGCTTGGATTGGAAGAAGACGCTGGAGCGCTTCCCCCTGGCCCAGCCCGGCCGGATGCCGACATGAAGCTGCCGGAGCGGCTGGAGCGCTACGAGGCCAACATCATCCGCGAGACGCTTGGCCGCAACGAGGGCGACGTCAGGCGCACGATCGAAGCGCTGGGGATTCCGCGTAAGACGTTCTACGATAAGCTTCAGCGCCATGGCATCGTGCGCAGCGAGTTTTCCAGGTAAAGGGCCGACAGGCCGGCAAGCGTCGGCGACCCTTCCGTGGCCTTGCTCCGAACGCCGATTCCGATCTTCGCGATCATGCGCTAGACTTGCAGGAACTCAACCGGGCTGACCCATGATTGTCCAGACCTGCATCAATGGCGCGCGCAGCGCCGATTTTCATCCGCAACTGCCGCTTGACCCCGGAGCCATGGCGCGTGACGGCGCGGCCTGCGTCGCTGCCGGTGCCGCCGAGCTGCATGTCCATGCGCGCGGGCTCGACGGCCGGGAAAGCCTCGCTCCTGAGGCGATCGACCGCACCATCCTTGCCCTCCGCCGCGCCTGCCCGGGAACGCTGATCGGTGTCTCCACCGGTGCCTGGATCGAGAACGACGACGAGCGGACGCTTGCCGCGATCGCCAGCTGGAGCGAGCTGCCCGACTATGCCTCGGTCAATCTGAGCGAGAAGGCCGCGCCCGAGGTCATGCAAAGCCTGCGGCAGCGGGGCATCGGCATCGAGGCCGGGCTCGCCTCCGTCGCTGATGCCGAGCGCCTGGTCCGGCTCGACCGTGGCAGCCAGGTGCTGCGCATCCTGATCGAGATCTCCGAGCAGGCGCTGGACGCGGCATGGGAAGTCAGCGACGGCATCGCGGCCGTGCTTGACCGCGCCGGGATTGGACGGGCGATCCTGCTGCATGGCGAAAACGCGACAGTCTGGCCATTGGTGCACCGGGCGGCAGAGCGCAACTGGTCGACGCGTGTCGGGCTGGAAGACGGCAAAGAGCTTCCGGACGGCGCTACGGCATCAGGCAATGCCGCACTGACGGCTGCTGCCGTCGCGATCTTCCGGGCCGGTCGCTGATTCATCCCACAGGTTTCGGGCGCCTTGCCTGACCAGGATCTTTTCGGGATCCTGCGTCAGGCCACGTCCCGCAAAGTCGAACGCGGCGTCGCCGACTTGGCGCCGGTGCGATCCTCGTGAAGCGCGAAACCCGCGGCGCCCGGATCGCCCAGTTCGGGACGGAGCTGCATGCTCGGGATGTGGTAGTCCCCGCCATTCTGCTGCCGATAGGGAATGGGCCGGATTGTCTCGAGCGTCCGCATTCTTTCTCGCAGCCGATCCGCGACAGGCTCGAAATCGGCCTCCCCAAAACGATCCACTCTGTAGACCACGAACGGCGGAAGCACGTCGTAGCCTGGATAGTAAAGGATCCCGTGATTGATCGGGAACAGCAAGTCGTCGATCGGGCCGTTGACGCCGCGGGCGGAGTAATGCTCTTTCCAGCCGCCGGTGGTCACGATCAGCATAGCGCGCTTGCCGGCGAGCGTTCCCTCACCAAAGCGATCACCCCACCGCTTGTCGCTATGCTCGCCGACACCATAGGCGAAGCCGTAGGCGTACACCCGGTCGACCCAGCCCTTGAGGATCGCCGGCATGGCGTACCACCACAGCGGAACTGGAGGATCAGCGTGTCGGCCCACAGCAGCTTGTCGATTTCCGCTTTAACGTCACCGGTCAGAGTGTTGGTCGCAAAAGCTTTTTTGGATGCCGCAGCCGGCAGGAGGCGTTCTTCGGGCGGCCACGACGGAAAGTCGGCACGGTCCACCTCGGATTTCCAGCCATCGGCATAGAGGTCCGATATCAGCACCTCGTGGCCCTGGGCCTCGAGTTCCCTGATGGCGACGTCACGCAGTGCACCGTTGAGCGAACGCGGTTCAGGATGAGCAAAAACAAGCAGGACTTTCATGGGTCAACTCCGAAGGAAGGACGATCGACGCTAAGGTAGCCAGCCCCGGGATGATCCTCTATATCTGAGTAATGCATAAGATTATGCCGAATAATGGATAGGTCTGACGTCACACTCGAGCGCATGCGCACCTTCGTTCGCGTCGCCGAGCGCGGCAGCCTCTCGGCGGTGGCGCGCGAACTCGGAGTTGGGCAGTCGACGGTCACACGGCATCTGCGCGAGCTCGAAGACGCCGTCGGCGTGCCCTTGCTCAGCAGGACCACCCGGCGTGTCACGATGACCGATGAAGGCAGCCGTTACTATGCCGACGCCGTCCAGATCCTGCGCCTCGTCGAGCAGGCCGGCGATGAGGCACGGGGCACCCGCGGCGCGTCGGCCGGCACGATCCGGATATCCTGCACGGCGGCGCTCGGGGTCTTGCACATCAGCCGGCTGATCTTCGCCTTTCAGGACCGCTATCCCGACATCGGGGTCGATCTCAGCCTCACCGACGAGCGCATCGACCTTGTGCGGGAGGGCGTCGACATCGCGCTTCGCCTCGGTCCGCTCACCGACAGCTCGATGAAACTGCGGGCGCTCGGCCAGTCCCGGCGTCTGCTGGTGGCGTCCCCGGCCTATCTGGCGGCGCGGGGCAGACCGGCTGTCCCGCAGGACCTGCCTGACCATGAAGGCATCCGGATGTCGAACATCGCAGGAAGCGACACGCTCGCCCTGCAGGGGCCGGGCGGTGAACGCCACGCGGTTCCTTTTGGCGGCCGATTTCGGGTCGACCACGGGCTTGCCGCGCGCGAAGCGCTCGTCGCCGGGCGCGGCATCGCACCTGCCCATCACTGGCTTGTCGACGATCTCCTCGCCGCCGGCCGGCTGGAAGTGATCCTGCCAGACTACACCCCGCCTCCCATACCGCTGAGCATGCTGATCCTTCCCGAACGCGCGGGCATTGCCCGGGTCCGGCTGCTGGTCGACTTTCTCGCCGAGCGGATCGGCGGCATTCCGGGGATTGGGAAGCCGCGTTAGCCGGCGTGTCCTCGGTCGGCTGCGGCACCGGCAACGCCCTCCCGTCTTCCGGAATACATCATCCGGCCTTGTTGACAGCGGCCGAATGCTCTTGCGATTTCAAAAAATACGCCCTAAGCTGTTTTCATATCAGAAAGAAAACTCCATCATTTCTTTTCATTTATGAAAGTTTGAACGCTGCGGGAACATCTCGATCAGACCGACCGGCGACTGGTCAAGCTGCTGTCGCAGGATGCGCAGCTTGGCGTCAACCGGCTCGCCGAGAAGATGGCCGTCTCCGTCCCGACGGTGCGCATGCGGCTGCGCAACCTGCTCGACCGCAACCTGCTCAAGATCGTCGGCCTGCTCAACCTGACCGAGCGCCCCGAACTGATCTCGGCCATCGTCGGCATCAATGCGCAGGGCCGAGGCCGCGCCCGGGAACTGGCGCAACGCATCGCCGAACTGCCTTTCGTGAACTCGGCCTCCGTCGTCACCGGACGCTTCGACATCATCGTCGACGTGACGGTGGCGGGCGACGTTGCCGATCTCTACCGCGTCACCAGCGAGCTGATCCCCGGCGCGGGCGAGCCAGGCGAAGTCGTGCGCAGCGAGACGTTCGTCGTCATGGCCTCCTGCAACAAATGGGTCAGCCTGCCGGAAGGCTGCTGGTCGGATGAGACCAAGCGCGACGAAACTGGGCGGCACGAAACTGGCCGAAAGGAAATGCCATGAAGATCGCGGTTCTCGGCGGCCTTGGCCTGCAAGGCCGGGCGGCGATCGCCGATCTCGTCGCCAGCGCCGGTGTCGAAGAAGTCGTCTGCGTCGATACCGCGCCGGATGGCGCGGCCCGGCTTGGCGGCCTGACCGACCTCGCCCGCGTGCGTTTCGTCGTGCCCGAGGGCGCGATCGCCCCTGTGTTGGCGAACGTGCTGGCGGGTGTCGACGCCGCCATCGATCTGTTGCCGCAGCCGCTGATGCGCGAGGCGGTGCAGGCCGCGATCGCGACGCGCACGCCGCTGGTCACCACCAATTACGGCAAGACGATCGCCGACCTTGCCCCGGCGGCACAAAAGGCCGGCGTCTCGATCATGACCGAATGCGGGCTCGACCCCGGCATCGACCTCGTGCTCTACGCACGCGCCGCAAGGCAGTTCGACGCCATCACGGCGATCGACTCCTATTGCGGCGGCATCCCCGAGCCGAAAGCGATGGCCAAGCCGCTGCGCTACAAGGTGAGCTGGAACTTCGACATGGTTCTGATGAGCCAGAACCGCGACAGCGTGCTGGTCGAGGACGGCACGCGGGTCGATGTGCCGGCCGGCCAGCAACACGACAATCCGTTCATCCATCAGATCGAGGTCGAGGGGCTGGGCAGACTGGAAGCCTTCCCCAATGGCGATGCGGCGCACTATGCCGGCATGCTTGCAGCCGCCAAGGGGCTGCAGCGCTCCGGCCGCTATTCGCTGCGCTGGCCGGGCTGGTCGGCGTTCTGGGCGCCGCTGAAGGAGCTTGGCTTCCTTTCCGAAGACAAGGTGCCCGGCGTTGGCGCCAGCCCGCGCGAATTTCTCGGCCGGCTGCTCGGCCCGCAACTGCACTATGGCACCGATGAGAAGGACCTTTGCGTGATGCGCAACGTCTTTACCGGCATCCAAGGCGGTCGCTGCAAGACGGTGACGTCGGACCTGGTCATCGAACGCGATCTGGCCTCCGGCCTGTTCGGCATGAGCCTCGGCGTCGGCTATCCCGCCAGCATCGTGGCGCAGATGCTGGCGCGGGGCGAAATCACTGAACCCGGGCTGCTCAACCCGCTGCTGCATGTGCCCGACGGCCGCTTCCTCGACGAACTGGCTCGGCGCGGTATACGAGTATCCGAAACGATCAGCTGGGACTGAAGGATTTTCGAACGGTGGTCGCCGCCGGCAACGGCGCTGCCGCTCAAAAAGCACCCGCCAAGGGTGGAACAACAAAGTGAAAACAACAAACGACAACAAGGAGGAATGCCCAATGAAGATTGCCAAGCTTTTCATCGCAGGCCTTGCGCTCGCCGGCCTCACAGCCGCCGCCAGCGCTGGAACGCTCGACGACATCACCAAGCGCGGTGAGCTGCGCGTTGCCGTGCAGACGCAAGGACCGCCCTTCTCGCTGGTCGGCGCCGCCGGCGAGCGCACCGGCAGTTCGGTCGAGCTCGCTGAGCTGATGGCCAAGGAAATGGGCGTGAAGATCACCTTTCTCGATTTCGACTGGGATGGACTGATCCCGGCGCTGCTCTCGGGCAAGGCCGATCTTCTGGTCGCCGACATGACGCCGACGCTGGCGCGGGCGATGAAGGTCGCGTTCACCAAGCCCTACATGTACACGGGCAGCACCGTCTTCACCAAGGCAGACGGCAAGTTCAAATCCACCGAGGATTGCAAGGCGAAAGGCACCAGGATCGCAGTGCTGCTCGGCGCCACCGGCGAGAAAGAGGCCAAGACGGCCTTCCCCGATGCCGAGATCAAGAGCTACAAGGGCGGCGGCCCGCTGCTGCTCGACGCCGTCAACAACGGCCAGGCCGATTGCGGCGTCAACGACGTGTCGGCGGTCAAGGGCCAGTCGACCGCCTATCCGGCCGGCAGCTTCACCATCATGCCGGACATGCTGTCGAAGGAGCCGCTGGCCTTCGCCACGCGCTATGACGAGCAGGACCTGCTGATCTGGATGAACCTGTTCCTCGACCAGGTCAGCCTCGACGGCCGCCTGCAGAAGAACCTCGACTACTGGGTCAATTCCGACGACTGGAAGAAAGACCACTAAGCAGCAATAGGCCCGAACAGCTTTGCGCGCGCCTCGCGCCGCGAAGCTGTTCGGAATCCGTTTCGCCCGGGGGAAATCCGCCCAACGATGCTCGAAAACTTCAGCTTCCGCACCATCGTCGAATATCTGCCCTTGTTCGGGCAAGGACTCGTCACGACCGTGTGGCTGTCCCTTCTCTCCTTTGCCGGCGCGCTTGCCGTCGGCATCTTGCTTAGCGCCATGAACCTGCAGCGCGGGTGGCTGTTTCGCGTGCCGGCCAAGGCCTATATCGACGCGGTGCGCGCCACGCCCTTGCTGGCGCAGCTCTATTTCCTCTATTTCGGCCTGCCCCGCCTCGGCATCATCCTGCCCGAGCTCGTCGTCGGCATTCTCGCTTTGTCGCTGAATAGCGGCGCCTATGTCGCCGAGATCATTCGCGCCGGCATCCTGTCGATCCCGCGCGGCCAGGTCGAGGCCGGCGTCGCCTCGGGGATGACCTATGTCCAGCGCATGCGCCTGGTCATCCTGCCGCAAGCGTTCAAGGTCACGATCCCGCCGCTGCTCGGACAGGCGATCGTGCTGGTCAAGGATTCCGCGTTGCTATCGCTGATCGCGGTCGCCGAACTGACGCGCGCCGGACAATTGCTCGCCTCCGACCGCTTCATGCCGGCGGAAGGTTTTATCACCATCGCCGCCTTCTATCTCCTGCTCTATTACGGGCTGAAGGGACTGGCGGCGCTGTCCGGGCGCTGGCTCGGCCAAGCGGGGGCCCGGACATGATCTGGCAGCAGCTGCAAAGCCTCGCCGGCAGCTATCCCCTCGCCTTGCGCGGCCTCGGCATGACTGTGATGCTGTCGCTGATCAGCCTGGTGCTAGGCACGCTGATCGGCTTTGGCCTCGGCATCCTGCGGACCGGCGGCAACCGGCTGATCAGCAGCGTGATCGGCGCCTGGGTCGACCTGATCCGCGGCACACCATTCCTGGTGCAGATCTTCCTGATCTTCTTCATCCTGCCGGAACTCGGCATCGAGCTGGACGCCTTCAGCGCCGGCATCATCGCGCTGACCAATCTGGCTGCTTGCTTCATCTGCGAGATCGTCGTCGCCGGCATCCGCTCGGTGCCGACCGGCCAGGTCGAGGCGGCGCTGGCGTCCGGCCTGTCGCGTTGGCAGCGTATGCGCCAGGTGGTGCTGCCGCAGGCGATGCGCATCGTGCTGCCGCCGCTGGTCGGGCAATATGTGCTGCTGATCAAGGATTCCTCGGTTGTTTCGGCCATCGGGCTCACCGACCTCACCCGCGTCGGCTGGCTGGTGGTGCAGCGTGTGCCCAACGGGCTGCTGGTCTTCTTCCTCGTCGGCCTCGGCTACTTCATCGTCTGCTATCCGCTGATCATGCTGGCCCGCCGGCTGGAGCAGCGCATCGGTGCGGCTCATGGCGAGGTGCAATTGTGACGAACTCCAGCAGCAGCACCGGCATGATCGAGTTTCGCGGCGTCAACAAATGGTTCGGCACGCTCAATGTGCTCAGGGATATCACGCTGAGCGTCGAGCCGCGCGAAGTGGTCGTCGTCTGCGGGCCGAGCGGCTCGGGCAAGAGCACCTTGATCCGCTGCATCAACGGTCTGGAGACGATCCGCGACGGCGACCTGGTGGTCGACGGCCAGCGCCTCGGCGACCCCGCCACCAACATGGCGCGGCTGCGCACCGAGATCGGCTTCGTCTTCCAGTCCTTCAACCTCTATCCGCACAAGACAGCGCTCGAAAACGTGACGCTGGCGCCGATCCATGTCCGCAAGATCCCGCGCGCTGAAGCCGAGAAGGCCGGGCGCGAGCTGCTCGCCAAGGTCGGCCTTGCCGACAAGGTGAATGCCTATCCCGCGCAACTCTCCGGCGGCCAACAGCAGCGCGTGGCGATTGCGCGCTGCCTCGGCATGCGCCCCAAGATCATGCTGTTCGACGAGCCGACCTCGGCGCTCGACCCCGAGATGATCTCGGAAGTCCTCGACGTCATGGTCGCGGTCGCCGAGGAAGGCATGACCATGATGGTGGTGACCCACGAGATGGGCTTTGCCCGCAAGGTCGCGCAGCGGGTGGTGTTCATGGATGCCGGCGCCATCGTCGAAAGCGGTACGCCCGACGAGTTCTTCTCGCACCCGAAGACCGACCGCAGCCGTGCCTTTCTCAGCAAGATCCTGCGGCATTAGGGCCAAACTCAATCAGCTGGCCGCCGCCAAAGGCCGAGGGAAACGGACATTCGAAGCCGGTCGTCCAAAAGGCCGCTGCGCGCCAAGAGCGGTCATCGCCGAACCACTACTCAGGCGTCGCGTTTGGGCCGGAAGCGGAATGGCGGCTTTTGGCGTCCGAAGAACGATAGCGGACGTTCAGCCCAGTGGGACCAAGGTCTGAAGCTGACTCTTTCGAGACCTCCGGGGGTCGATGCTCTATCCCGAAACCGGACGTTGATCGCGACCAGCGCGGATGACCCTATCCGGACCTTGCTGCCAAGAAATCCCTCCCCGAAAGCGGACGTCGAGCACAACCAGCGCTGGACCCAATCCTGACCTTCCCTACATGACCTCATTCCCGAAATCAGACATTTCGCCCGACGGCATCATACCCATGGTTCCTTGTCCAACTCCGTCCGGGTGGCCGGCGTTCGGCTCGTGGTTCATGCGGTCAGGACATCCTCAATCTTGATCGGCAATGTCCGCACACGCTTGCCCGTCGCGTGGAACACCGCGTTGGCAATTGCCGGAGCGGTACCAACCAGCGCGATCTCGCCCAGCCCTTTCACGCCAACCGGGTTCACATGTGGATCGACCTCATCGACGAACAGCGCCTCCAGCTTCGGAGTATCAAGATTCACAGGCACGAGATAGTCAGCCATGTGGGCGTTGACCGGCCGTCCGTCACGCACATCCAGAACAGTGCGTTCCATCAACGCCATGCCGATACCGCCGATCATGCCGCCCGTGCATTGGCTACTGGCAAGCAGCGGGTTAACTACCCGCCCGATGCCATACGCACCGGCAAGGCGACGTACCCTGATCGTTCCGACGTCCGGATCGACCGAAACTTCGGCAAAAACTGCCCCGAAGGAATGCATCGAATACTTTTCGGCAATCTCCGGATCGCGTTGGGCCGAACCGTCAGCCTCGATCGGATTGCCCGCCTTGGCCAAGATGTCCTGGTAGGACAGTCCCGGCGATGCGTCTCCGCGTCGACGGAGGCCTCCGTCCACCCATTCAAGAACTTCCATCGAAGCCTCAAAGACAGGCGAGCCAGCATCGGCAATCGCCTGGCGAGTTGCCTGAGACTGCACTTCCAGGCAAGCGGCACGGATGGCGGACCCCACCGAAGCCATCGTCCAGGAGCCGCCGTGCGACGGTGTTGGCGGGTAGTCCGTCGTGCCAAGCCCGAACCGTACCTGTTCCGGCTGCAGCCCCAGGAATTCTGCCGCCACCTGCGTCATTGACGTATAAGTGCCCGGCCCCATGTCGCTGGCGGCCGCTTCAACTTCGGCAGTTCCGTCCGCGAGCAGCCGCACCCTGGCGCTCGAGGGCGCATGGAAAGCTGGGTAGGTGGCGGTTGCGGTGCCCATGCCGATCAGAAGACGTCCATCGCGCATGGAACGCGGTTCGGGAGTCCTTCGAGCCCAACCGAAGCGTTCGGCACCAAGTTCGTAACACTGGATCAGGGAGCGACTGGAGAAAGGCTTGTTTTCAGCTTCGTCAATCTGCGGCTCGTTCCGGCGTCTCAACTCGATCGGGTCGATCCCTAGCTTGTAGGACAGCTCGTCCATGGCGCTTTCGAGCGCAAAGATGCCGCTTGCCTCGCCCGGGCCGCGCATGTGGTTCGGCGTGGCGGTATCGAGTTGTGCAAGGCGGTACTGGGTGCGCAAGTTCGGGCAGGAGTACAGGTACTCGGTGACCGCAGTCAGGGCTTCCGTGAACTGCTCGTAGCGGCTCGTCTCTCCGGTACCTTCGTGGATAACGCCCGTAAGCTTGCCATCGGGAGTGGCACCCAGCGCAACCCTCTGAAGCGACCGCGGCCGATGGCCCGTCGTGAAGAACATCTGCTTGCGGGTGAGCACAAGCTTGACGGGCCGCTGGACCTGCCGCGCTGCAATTGCCGCCAGCGTCACGTGCGGCCATGTCCTCAGGCTCGTGCCGAAGGCTCCGCCGATGAAGGGGCAGATGACCTCGACGTTCTCGATAGGCAGGCCGAACACCGCGGCGATCTCGGCCTGCTCGTTGACGAGAAACTGGCTCTTGCTCCACAGGGTCAGCCGATCGCCATTCCAGGCAGCGACCGTCGCATGCGGCTCCATAGGGTTATGGTTCTCACGGGCGATGTCATAGTTCTCGTCGACCTTGATGGCGGCCTCCGCCACTGCGGCATCGGCATCGCCCCGCGATCGGTCCGCCTTGCCCGTCCCTGGAACGATTCTGGCTACCTCCTCATCTGCGTGATCGACGATCGGTCGGTGAGCGTCATAGGCAATACGGAGCGCCGCGGCAGCGCGCTCGGCATGGTCGATGGTATCCGCCACGACGATGGCGACGGGCTGGCCGTAGAAGCGAACGCTGTCGTCCTGCAGCACGTGCAGCCGTTCACCGACCGCTGGATCGATGATGCCCTTGTGCGGCAGATAAGGCAGTTTCGGAGCATTGCGATGGGTGATCAACGCGACGACGCCGGGCATGCGCTCGACCTCGACGCCTTCGATTCCCGTGACTCGGCCAAGACCGACGGTCGCGCTTACGAGCGCGGCGTAGAGCTGACCTGGCTGGTTGAAATCGGCGGGGTAGCGCGCCTTGCCTGTGACCTTGGTGCGGCCATCGACCCGCGTCAAAGGTTTTCCAATGACGTTCATGCTCATGCGACCTCTCCCGCCATCTGCAGCGCCCGGACGATCGTCCTGGGCAAGAGCGCGACCTTGAAGGCGTTGTGGTGCAACGGCCGAACGCCCTCGGTGGCAAGTTGCGCGGCTTCCTCGAAGGCCTGCCTGTCCGGCTTCCTTCCGGCAAGCGCGGCCTCGCAGGCGCGAAGCCGCCACGGACGCGTGCCTACGCCGCCTGCTGCAATTCGCGCCTCGCGGATCACGCCGTCCTCGATGGCAAGGGCGGCTGCGGCCGACACCAAAGCAAATTCGTAGGAGGCACGGTCGCGGACCTTGAGGTATCGAGCTCTGAGCGCATAGGGTCCGCCCGGCACGCGGATTTCGACAATCAGTTCGCCCGGCAGCAATGTGTGTTCGAGATGCGGCGTATCACCTGGCAGCCGGAAGAGTTCCTCCACCGGGAAGCTGCGCTCGCCCTGCGGACCTTGCACGCGCATGGCGGCATCGAGTGCGACCAGCGCTACCGCGACATCCGACGGGTGCGTCGCCACGCAATGATCGCTCGTGCCAAGGATGGCATGGCCAGCGTTCAGCCCGTCGATGGCGGCGCAGCCTGATCCGGGAGTGCGCTTGTTGCAGCCGACATCAAGCATGCGGAAGTATGGACAGCGCACCCGCTGCAACATGTTCCCGCCCATGGAAGCCATGTTCCGCAATTGTGGCGAAGCGCCTTCGATCAGGCTTTCCGCGATCAGTGGCTGCAGGCGCTGAACGTCGGAATCCGCGGCGACTTCGGCCATGCGCGCGAGCGCGCCAATGACCAGGTCTTCGCCTTCCAAACGGATGCCGCCCAGAGGAAGCCTATTAATGTCGACCAGCCGCTCCGGGCGCTCCACCTCGTCCCGCATCAGATCGACGAGCGTGGTGCCGCCGGCAATGTAACGTGCACCCGTAGCGGCAGCGGCGATGGCGGCCTCGGTGCTGCCTGCCTTTTCCAGCGTGAAGGGAAACATGGGTCAGCTCCTTTCCGCCGCGTCCGCGACTGCCGCGACGATGCCCGGGTAGGCGCCGCAGCGGCAGATGTTGCCGCTCATCCAGAACTGGATTTCGTCAGGCGATCGCGCGTGACCTTCGGCGATGCAGCCAAGACCGGACATGATCTGGCCGGATGTGCAGAAACCGCATTGGAGGCCCTCGTGCTCCACGAAAGCCGCCTGAAGAGGGTGAAGCTCACCGTCCTTTTCCAGCCCTTCAATAGTCTGGATCTCGGCACCATCGTGCATGGACGCAAGTGTCAGGCATGAGACGATGCGCTTGCCGTCGACAAGGATGGTGCACGCACCACAGGCACCCTGGTTACAGCCCTTCTTGGTTCCGGGGAGATCGAGCGTTTCTCGCAGGACATCGAGGATAGACTGACGCGGGTCGACAGTGAGGGTATGGGCACGACCGTTCACGGTCATCGATACGGCCATGACACTGCTGACACCTGCCGGGGAGCTTGTTGCCGCCGCTGATTGAAGCGGCAATGCGGCCAGCGCTACCGCCCCGGCTGTTGCCTGAAGCGCTTCCCGACGCGAAATGATTGGACCAGGCGAATGCATTTCCGACGAATTCTCGGCCATGAAGGAACATCCTCTTCAGCTCAGATGATCGCGAAGAGGATAGTTCCTATGCCGCTGTGTCACTGTCGCGATATTTCGGGAATTGTCTGAATCTTGCGGCCATCGGCGGACAGCGAGACGGCTCCGCGCAAAGGCTTGTGCGGACCCCGTTCAGGGCATTTGATGGCAGGACGCTCGCCCTGTTCGACGGCTGGGGTCTGGGGTGGCACGCAATTTCATAGTCGGCGCCGGAACTCGCTCGGCGTGAGGCCAACCACCTTGTGGAAATTCGCCGAGAAAGATGAGGGTGTTTGGTACCCTATCACAAGAGCGATGTCGGTGATGCGCAACGTCCGGTCTTTCAGGAGCTTCTTCGCATAGGCGATCCGCTGCCGGGTCAGCCATTCATGCGGCGTACACCCGGTCGCCATGCGGAAGGCCGTGCAAAAATGGAAGCGGCTCAAATTGACCAGATCGGCTAATTCCTGGACCCGGATATCCTGCGCAAAATTTTCCCGCACATAGGCGGTGACGCGCTTGACCTGCCAGCCCGCCAGCCCCCGCCGCGGTCCAGACGAGATCGGCATCGAAGTTGCTGAGTGGGCTCTGAGGAGCTGAAGGCACACAAGATCGAGGAGCTGCTCAACGAACAGGTGCGACATCGCGTCTCCCGAACTGATCTCGTCGTTGATCAACGACATGATCGTGAACAGTTTGGGATCGCTAAAATTCACGCGGTCAAGCAGCTCGGGCTCGCGGCCATTGCCTACCTGATCGGCACACGACAGGAGGCGATTATGGCCCAAAAAGATGTTCGAGACCTCGACGGCACCGTCCGCCCGCCACTGACCATCATGCCCTCTCGCTGCGAATGTTATGGTCCCGATCGCCGCGGGAGCACGAATAATCTGGCCGCCGATCTTCACCGAGGCCATACCATGCCCGGCGTACTTCGCAGAGATGACATGATCTTTCAGGGGCGGTAAATTGTATTCGAACGGCTCGTTCCGCCATCGGCCGACTAAACGGGTATCGCCTGAAAATACCTCTGGAATCACGGGTGGCATAATGCCCCGTTGCAAACGACTTATATGAACCGTCGCGTCCGCAAGCGCTTGTTGTCGCCCCATCTGGGATTTCTCTTGTCGAGCTGTAAGAGCCTATGCCCTTGCGCAACACTAGCATTTGTCGTTTCGCCCGAAAACATCGTTCAAACAGTCAAACCTACTGTCTTGCGCGAATTGCAGCTTTGAATCGTGGCTGCTTTTCTGCCTATCGGCAGGTCGCCGGCGTGCCCACACCGCTCAGCTGAACATCCGCAATGGGTCCGATTCCGGCCGCACCGCGAGCGTCAGCTTCGGAGAAGCGCCGGAAAGTCGGCAATTGGCGCAACCACGACCAATAGCTTCGCGCTGCCGATGTCCGCTTTCGAGTAACAGCGAAATTGCTTCGAATGACCAAGATGGGCTCAAAGCTGTCATTCGTGGCCGACCGCTTTGATCTGCGGACTTGTCGATTGGTTGCACTGGCGCTTCCGTCGGACGAAGATTGACCGGCGGGATGAGTGGGCGTGGCTGTCTGTTGTCATCCGAGTCCTGCAGGGGGAGCTAACCAGCGGACCGGGCCCACTGGTGTAGATAGCGAAACTACGCACTCGTCTGCATCGAGCTCAGTAGGCGTCGCTCTTCTTCGACAATATAATCGCGGATGACTGGGACATCGTCACGGCGAGTCGAGATCAGTATCTGGAAGACAAAATTTGAACCGTTTAGGAAGCCGAGTTCGGCCGACGCCAGATAGAAATCCCACATACGGCAGAAGCGTTCGCCCATCATGGCGACTGCCTCCTCGCGCCTGGCCTCATAACCGAGACGCCAATCGTGGATCGTCCAGTAATAGTGCAGCCGCAAATTTTCGCAGTCGGCGCACCAGATCCCCGTGCGCTCCAACGAGGCAAACACCTCTGACAAAGCCGGCACATACCCACCTGGAAAGATATACTTGCGGATGAACGGCGCCGTCGTACCAGGCGGTGACATGCGTCCGATCGCATGAACCAATGCGAAGCCGCCCTCCTTTAACAATCTATTAATGATCGTGAAATAGCTGTCGAAATGAACGACGCCCACGTGCTCCATCATTCCGATCGAGACAACACGGTCGAACTGTCCGCTGATCTCGCGATAGTCGACCTCGCGAAAATCGATCTGATGAGCGACCCCGGCCTCGATCGCTCGAAGCCGAGACGCCGCCAATTGCTCCGTCGAAACGTTGATCGCCGTGACCTTCACGTCGCAATACTTGGCGAGATAGATGGCGAGAGCGCCCCAGCCTGAGCCGATTTCCAGCACATGCATGCCCGGCTCTAGCTTGAGCTTCGCGGCAATGTGGCGATGCTTGTCCATCTGCGCTTGCTGCAGACTGTTGTCCGGTGCCGTGTAATAGGCGCACGAATAGGTCATTGTCTCGTCGAGCCATAGCTCATAAAATTTCGTCGGGATGTCGTAGTGATGCTGAACGTTTTTGGCGGCGAGACCGAGCTTGTTGTTCTGCTGGCGCCGGCGCAACGCACGCCAGACTTTCCGCAACGCCTTCTGAACAGGGTGGGCTGCCAACCCAGTGCGGTTGACGGAAAAAAGTGACAAGAGGTCAAATGCTTTGCCACCGTTCTCGATCGACAAGCGGCCATCCATGTAGGCTTCGGCCGCCTTCAGTTCCGGATTGAAGAAGATCTCGCGTTCGACCGCTCTGTCGGTTAGGCGGATCGTCACGTCGGGCCCATCCTGTCCACTGCCGAAGGCTTGCCTGAAGCCGTCCTCGAATATGACAGTCAGGCACCCGTTTTTTACAAAACGGGAAAGCAGATTTGGCAGCAGACGCATTGTGGCTCGTTTCTCGTCACTTGCCCCGTAAGTATGACTACCAAGTGTCGGTACATCAATACCGATCTGGGGGCGGAGAGGGATCGGACTTCAGAAGTCTCCTCCCAATGCCGAAGTAGCGACCCATCCGGGGCAGCCTGCCCGGCGATCAGAAATGTCTGCTTCTGGCGCAATAAGATGTCCAGGGTGGTCGCCGGCAGCGTCTGCTATCCGCAATCGCAAAGATCGCCTCAAGGGCGGACATTCGGCGCAAAGGTGTCATGCACGGCTCCGTTTGCGAGAGTCTGCTTCGGGTCAGATCGCGTCATGCGACGCTCGCAATTGAACGACCGCAGAGGGATCAGATCGCGTCATGCCTGCGTTCCTCAGAGCGTCGCCAGCCGGGAATTTGTTATGGTCTTTCCATAGGCTCGGCGCAGCGTCCGCTTCTCCTCCAGCGCAACGATGACGGGTGTGGCAAAATCCGTGTTGTACATGCCGGCAAGCCGTGTCAGCCCGCCTGGCGTGAAGACGTTGATCTCCAGAAGTTTGTCGCCGACGATGTCGAGCCCAACCAGAAACATGCCGTCGCTGATCAATTTGGGGCGCACCATCTCGGCAATGCCCAACATCGTGTCCGTTACCTTGACCTTGCGGGCTGTTCCGGCAGCATGGATATTGGACCGGACGTCGCCCTTGGCTGGAACGCGGCGAAAGGCTGCGTAATTGCCGTCGCGCGCCAGCGGCAGGCCGTTCATCAGGAAAAGACGCACGTCACCAGCCTTGGCCTCCGGAATGTAGACCTGCGCGATGAGATAGCCGGCGCCGCTGGCCGCCTCGAAGATCTGGTTGAGGTTGGAATCGGTAGGCTTTGCGATATGGAATACGTTCTTGCCACCCGACCCTTGCAGCGGTTTGACGATGCAGCCCTTCGAGTTTTTGTCGATGAATGCGCGGATCTCGGTGATATTGCGCGATATCAGGGTAGCCGGCCTGACCGCCTCGGGAAAGGACTGAAGGTAGAGCTTGCTCTGTGCCTGCCCCAGGCCGTCCGGATCGTTGACGACGATCACGCCGCGTTCTGCTGCGAGCCGCCCGAACATAACGCCTGCGTTAGCGGCCCATGGTCGATCGGTGACGTCCAGCGACGGGTCGTTGCGCAGAAACACAATGTCGATATCGCTTATCGCGAAGGTCTTTTTCTGCTTCGCGGCATCCTTCAGGGCAGCATGCAGCTTGTCGGGCGTCTTGTAGGAAGCATCCGGCAGAACCGCGACGCTGACAGCCAGACCGTCATCCGGACGC
This sequence comes from Mesorhizobium wenxiniae, assembly GCF_002284535.1. Classification (GTDB taxonomy): domain Bacteria; phylum Pseudomonadota; class Alphaproteobacteria; order Rhizobiales; family Rhizobiaceae; genus Mesorhizobium; species Mesorhizobium wenxiniae. The sequence continues at coordinate 410,802 of NZ_NPKH01000020.1, forward strand.
AGTATGAAGTCGCCTGGTTCAACATAGACAACAGAATGGCCGCGCTGGACCGCAGCCAGCGCCAACGCTGTTGTCGTATAGCCAGGTGTCTCGCTCTCAATGGAATTGACAAAAAACGCAATGCGCATTGAGGAGACTCCGCTCAAGTTTCAACCATATCGATCGGATCGATTCCCGCCATCGCTTTCTTGAGGCGCGGACGGGCCGAGTCGGAAGAGAGAAACGCAGGTTCGAGGCGCGGCGCGCGCAGTAGGCCGCGCGCGTTGAGTTCCTGGATCGGGCCAAAATGCGCGGCAGAAATCTTGCCGATCCAGAAGGGAGTGAGGCTGCCGCCATTCTTGAGATGATCGAGGATCTGCGCCAGGCCGCGCAGATAGATGGCATCTTTTGCGAGGCCACCGCCTCGATAGACACGCAGGACGACGTTGAAGGCGCTGTGATCGTCGAGGCCAAAATCCCTGTGGAGAATGCGGAAGGCTTCCTCGAACGTTGCGGCGTCGAGCATCGTCTGACACGCGATGACCCTGGCCGCGATCAGCCTCAAGCGTGCTGCGGTCATGCCGCCGACCAGATATTCCGCCAGCACGGCCAGTCCCTCCTGCATGCCCTCGTAGCCGGCGAGCCCGTTGCGGAAGATGGCGAGCCCCTGCGCATCACCGTTGAAATAGGTCAGCAGATGAACACCGATCTCGTGACTGAGCAGCGCAGTCAGACGCTCCGATGGAAGGTTGGTATCGCGCGAAACCAGCAGTCGGTTTCGCGAGACCAGGAGGCCGGCCGGCAGGTCGCCGCGTATCTCCACGGAAGCATCGAAATCGGGGTAGGCGGCCCGGTATCCGGCGATCATGTCTCGCGCGGCCGCGGCAACGGCGTCAGCATCCAGGCCCTTCTGCCGGGCCGCTGAAGCAACTCGCGGTAGCCTTTCGAGAATGGTGCGTGCCCTCGCCGCCAGGCTCGGCTCGACGCTGCCATAGAGCGCGCGTCCGAGTTCGACGAAGCGGGGCGTTTCGCGTGCCGCGAGCATCGACAGCTGGAGATCGAGTTCCTGCTGCTTTTCGGAGAGCAGCTTGGTCAGGAGCGGATCTTCCAGGTGATCGAGCGAGACCGAATAGAGCGTCCGCTTCTGGGCGGCGACCTCGAACTCGAGTGGCCTGTAGAGCAGCGCGGGCACACGCTCGAAGCCGCCTGCCCGGAATTCAAGCCAGGCTGGTTCGGCATTGATCGGCGTGACGGCAAGCAGGAAATCGAACGCCGACGCGACGTTGTCGAGCGCCCGATCAGCGCGCACGACGGCGTCGATATAGGCGCGGCGCCCCAATGACCGATGGGTTGCCGGCTGTTCCAGCCTTGATGCCCTCAGGAAGGCGCTGACGGCCTGAAGCGCGGAATCGACCATGTTGGCGACGATGAGGTCGTGGAGTTCAGGGTAGACGCGCTTGGTGCCCGGCACCCGGTAGATAGGTGCGAAGCGTACCGTCAGGCACGCCGCATCACCGAGATCATCCAGCAGCCGTGCTTCGGCGCGTGTCGTGGGGTTGAGTTCTTCGACGCGGGGCGTGCGGTATTTTGCTTCGCGTGCAGACGCAGCGGTGGCGAAGCGCTTGAGTGCCGCTCTCTCCGCCACCGTGTCGCCGCAGGCCAGCGCAATCTCGAAGGGCGGCAGGAACGGAATATCCTCGGTCAGGAACCGGTCTTCGGCCAACTCGCCGATGTCCAGCATGAGGAATGCGCCGCAGTGATCGCGCATCCTCCGCGCCACCAGCCGCGCGACCTCGCCGGCGAGGCCAATGTCGGCCGCGATCAGATAGGACGCGTTGGCGGAGACGGCATGGAATGCCGCGTCCTGATGCGACCCGACATGGACGCACAGAAAGGGCAGCGGCCGATCCACGTGCAGACGGTTGCCGTTGCCGAACTCGCGGCGGATCGGCTTGCCGTCCCGGAAAAGCGCGTCCAAGTCCGATTCGATTTGCGCCAACGGCGCCGCGGGCTCAACGAGCTTGGGCTTCATCGCATGGCCCGCAGCGCCGACTCCAAGACCGGCACCGTAGACGCCAGCATGGCGCGCAGCCGTTCGATTGTTCCCCAGTCGGGATCGCCGCTCCATTCGTCCATGAAAATCTTCTTGAACTCTACCGCGATGGCGCACCCGGTTTCTGGAAAATTGGCATGGACGAAACGGGTCTGTTCGCCCTTGCCCTGGAAGGATACATTCTCGCGCACGTCGATCGGCTCGCCGTTGAGACGCTGGCCGCGAAGCGTCTCGACGAAAGCGTCGACGACCGGCGCCCAGCGCTCGCGGTCCATCGAGGACGTACCAATGTTGATGTCGGGCGCGGCGTCGCGAGACGTAGGCATGGCCTCCGGCCCCTCGCGCCGGTGATTATAGCTATGGACGTCGACAAGAACGAACTTGCCATAGCGCTTCTCGATATCGGCGAGGACACGGTTCAGCTCACGGTAGAAGGCGTCATGAAAGGAAAGAGACTCCTTAACGATGTCCTCATCCAACTGCCCTCGCCAGACCTTCAGACCCCAGGACTGATCCGGCGACCGGTAGACCGCGGCGTCGCGCGCGCGGTTCAGATCTACCTGGAAGCGCGATCGATGAACGACGATCTGGGTCGGAAAATCGGCGATGAAGCGCTCGGTGAACGGGTCCTCTTCTCGACGCCGGTCAGGATCGGAGAGACACATGGCCGATCGACAAGCCCCGCCCACGTCGGTGCCGCTATGGATAGCTGTACCGACTACAGGAGATTCTCCGAGCTTGATTGTCCAGCCTGCCGGTGATCCGCACCGATCGTTATTGGAAATCATCTTGTTCATAGTCCATCGAATGCGCGGAGAGTGCGGACGGTTCCGATTCATCGAACAAGCGATCGTTAGCCCCGCCCTGAATCAGCAGGCAGCGCCCCGCTGCGGCCAGCCGATATCCCCCTTGCGGGGAGATTGCGCTTTCGCATCGTCCCGACCCCCATCTCCAACTTTGAAGGACAAGGTGCGGCGGCGCGGCCAGCCGATCTCCCTAGTTTCGAGAGGCCGAAGAACCCACGCTTATTGCGTGTCGGCGTGGGCCCTGAGTTCTGCCCGCTTCTCGTCCGAGACAACGGCAAGGTCGAGCACCTTCTGCAACTCGGCGGCATGGTGGAATGACGGTTCGGCCTGCACGCCAGTGCGCACGGCATCGACAAAGCGCTGGTAGTTGGTCGGCACCGTTCCGGCATCGAGGGCTTGCCATTTGGCGTTCTCGATGTTCTCGCCCATGCACGCTTTCAGCTCCGAGCCGTTCAGATTGTGCACGACTTCGATGCCGCCCTTGTCGCCATAGATGCGCAGCCGCAATTCGTTGAGGTGGCCGGTTGCCCAGCGGCTGGCATGGACGACGCCGAAGGCGCCGTTGCTGAAATCCAGCGCCATGGTGAAACTGTCGTTGGCGTCGAGCTCGTACTCGCCGATCCGGTTGCCGGGCGCCTTGTCGAATGACCTGAGGCGGCAGTACACATGATCGATGTCGAGCACGGCGCCATAGCTGGCGAAGTCGAGGATATGGATGCCGACGTCGCCCAGCACGCCATTGGAGCCATGGCCGCGCGACAGCCGCCAGAGCCATTTCGGATCGGTGCGCCAGTCGCCCCAGAATTTGGAAACCAGCCAGCTCTGCAGATAGGACGCTTCGACATGCCTGACCTGGCCGATCTCGCCGGCAAGCACCATGGCGCGCGCTTTCTGCAGCGGGGCGACGTTGCGATAGGTCAGGTTGACCATGTTGATGATGCCGGCCTGCTCGGCGGCATCGGCCATTTCACTGGCCCGCTGGTAATTTTCGGCCAGCGGTTTTTCGCACAGCACCGGCTTGCCTGCCGCGATCAGCATCATGGTGGTCGGGTGGTGAATGCGGTCCGGCGTCACGTTCGCCACCGCGTCGAACTTATCCCATGCGAGCGCGTCTTCCAGCGACGCGAACCGGTTGGGGATACCGTAGCTGTCCGAGAACTTGTCGACACGCGCGCGGTCGACATCAACGGCGCCGATCAGTTCGACGCCCTCGATCCTGCTGAACTGCCTGGCGTGTTCTTCCGCCATCCAGCCGGTGCCGAGTATCAGGAGACGCATGTTTTTTTATCCTTAGGATGAGGCTTTATCTTCTTGTTCGACCATGGATTTTCGAACCGAGGTTCGGCTAGCGATAGCCGGCTTCGCCCGCAGCATGGAGTTTCCCGCCGCGCTCGACGATCGGCTCGAGCGCCTTTTCCACCGGCACGTTCGGCGCGTCGAGGATGGTCGGATTTGCGCCCTGCGGGTTGTGCGCCCATTTCACGGCGTTGCGCAGCACCTTCTGGACGGTGGCGTCGTGATAGGTCGGATAGGTCTCGTGACCTGGCCTGAAATAGAAGATATTGCCGGCGCCACGGCGATAGGTCAGCCCCGACCGGAACACTTCGCCGCCCTGGAACCAGGAGATGAACACCGTTTCCAGCGCCTCCGGCACGGCGAACTGCTCGCCATACATCTCCTCGTTTTCGAGCTCGAAATACTCGCCGATTCCGGCAGCGATCGGATGGTTGGGGCTCGTCACCCAGAGCCGCTCGCGCTCGCCAGCCTCGCGCCATTTCAGCGTGCAGGGCGTGCCCATCAGTTTCTTGAATATCTTCGAGAAATGGCCGGAATGAAGGACGATCAGCCCCATGCCTTCCCAGACCCGGCGCGCGACGCGCTCGACGACTTCGTCGGCGACGGCGCCATGGTCCTTGTGTCCCCACCACAGCAGGACATCGGTTTGCGCCAAACGGTCGGCCGGCAGGCCATGCTCCGGTTGCTCGAGCGTCGCCCACGACACGGAAATGCCGGGGTCGAGCTTCAGCGCGTTGGCGATCGTTGCGTGCATGCCCTCGGGGTAGATCCCCGCGACCACCTCATTGGTCCGCTCATGGATATTCTCGCCCCAGACGACAGCGCGTATAGTCATGACATCCTCTTGATTGGTTGAAGCCGCCGCCCCGGTACATCCAGTCATAGTATCCCTGGCCGGGATTGAAAACGCTTTCGAGGTCGGTTGCTGACAATTGGGTGGAAATCAGGCGGGGAAAGTCCACACGGCAAAGCCAGCGGTCCTGGCGGGACAGCGCCCCCCTCTGTCCTGCCGGACATCTCCCCACCTGGGGGGAATGTCACACCGGCTTTCGCAAATAGCCAACGTTGCAGGAACGAGCGGAGCGTCGAAACTGCCGATCTCCCCACTTGTGGGGGAGATGTCCGGCAGGACAGAGGGGGGGCGCGAAGGATCGCTACAGAGCGGCTTTCATTCTGCGCCGCTGCTGGTCTACGCGCCGCGCCCTTCCGACGCGACCTGCATCAGCGGCTTGTTAGCCGCGCACGACGAGGCGTTTGATCTTGCCTTTCTTGAAGGCGGCGAGGAAACGGGCATAGTCCTTGAAAGCGACGCAGCCGCTCGATTCCGCGCGGCCGCCGCGCAGCAGGTAGGTATGGGCAAGAAAGCCGTCGCGGCCGTACTTGTTCTTGCCATCGACCGGAATGAGACGCAGCGCCTCCACCCCATGGAAGCGCGATTCGCGCAGCCTCAAATCGTAGGTGTGGGGCGGTGTCGGGCCGACATTCTTCAGGTTGGCGTAGCGCGGCTGGTCGGCCATCGAGCCTCGTCCCGAATGCGCCTCGAGCCGCGAACCGTCCGGCATATAGACGGTTTTCGCCGAAATGTCGTAGACGGCGACGCCGCCGCCGACGCTGGGCTTGTTAAACAGGTTGCGGAAGACCCCGCCGCCCGCCGGGCTGTCGGGTTTGGCATAGGCCAGCATGTCTGCGGCCTTGGCCTTGGACCGCTTGGCCGGCTTGCCCGGGCTGCTTTGCATGCCCCGGCTGGCTTGCATGCTTGGCATCGCCGCCGGTGACGAACTCCTCGGTGACAAGACTGGCGCCCGGGGTATCTCGACCTGTGGAGCGTCGGCGGTCTGCACCTTGTTCGCTTTGGATGACTGAGACTGGACCTTGGCGGCCCTCGATGCCTGGACCTTGGGCGCTTTGGCCTTGGGTGCCTCGACCTTGGGCGCCTCGGCTGGCTGGTCGATTTCCGCTCGCGGGCGCCAGGTCGGCAAGGGAATGCTGTCAGGCATCTCGTCCTGCGGCGGCAGCGAGGCCATCTGCACCTCGCCCTCTTGCGGCTCCTGTGGAATAGAAGGCTCGCTTGCCGCAACAGCTGGGGGCAGCACGTCGATCATCTCTCCCGGCAATGCATTTGCAAGCGCCAGCGCCAGACCGGAGGATCGTTCGGATTCCGCAATCTCGGGCCCGAAGCGCACGGCCGCGGGACCATGCTGATCGGGCCGGCGCACCGGCTCCGCAGCGCGCCCGGCCGCCGGAAGGCTGGCAAGCATAGGAGGTGCCGCGGTGACGTGGGCGAAGGCAGCAGCGAGCTTTTGCGGCGACAGCGCGGCTTTCGCCACCACACCGTCGAAGCGCGCTTGGGGCGAGATTTTTGCGACAACAGGCACGGTATTCGGCTTCGCTAACGGCTTTAGACGCGCCAACTTGCCTTCATGCACGAAGCTCGCGGCAGCCTGCGCGCAACCGGCATCGCATCGGCTGAGCAGCGATGCCTGACGCTGCCGGCTTGCCAGTGACGGCGCCCACGAACTGGCCCATGAATTGGGAAGCGAGCGATCGGCGAGCGCGATGGTTCGCGGCGCGAGCAGGCTTTGCGGAAGACTGTTGGAGGCAGCGGTGAGCGAGGTTCCCATCGAATGGAGGCCGGCCATGGTCGCCACCGACCACAGAGCGATCGCAACGCCAACAACGGGAATCGCGACCCAGCGCAGGCCGGGCCTCATCGAAGTCAATCCAGTATCAGGATTATCACCCCGGCTTTTCAAACGCACAAACGCCATACAACCAACCTCAATCGGCCTTGCGGCATGCGGGGCTCGCAGCCGTCACAATCACAGTCGCCTAGTGCCCCCTGCACGCTTCGCGTCTGTTGCCAATTGATTCAAAAGATGGACAAACTTGGTTAACCAATCCCTCTACCGATCGCCGATTGGGCGAAGGTCGATATCAAAAAAGCTCCCTCCACGACTATGAAAATGGTGGAAATGTCCACCGTATAAGGCTTTGCTGCCCGTTTTTGCCAACCGAGTCAAGAAACCGAAAGGACTAGACCTTGCCTGGGCGGGCGTCAGCTGAGGCTGTTTTGGGATAAAAAGCGTCGCATCACCCATGATCGTCTGCGCGCAACGAGGCCCGCGTTCTCCGTCGGAGACGCGGGCCTTGTCATTGCATACGCTATGCGGCGCGCAGGTCTTCCGCCGGGCGCAAATTCTGGTTCATGCGGAACAGGTTCAGCGGGTCATAACGCTGCTTGATCTCTAGAAGTCGCCGATAGTTGCCGCCATAGGCTGCTTCGACCCGGTCGACCTCGTCCTCGGGCATGAAGTTCACATAGGCCGTGCCGGCGGCATAGGGCGAAGCCGCCTCGTAAACACCGCGCGCCCAGTCGATGCAGGCGCGGTCCATTTGCGGTTCGCGCCAGCGGGCGTGGACATTCATGACGAAATGCGCGCTGCGTTGCGGAAACGCCGTTGCATCCGCTGTCACGCGGCCCGCGGCACCGCCGACATGGGCGAAGAATATCTCGCATTCAGGCCCCGGAAGCTTGGGTATCGCGGCCGTGATAACCTCGATCGCGCTGTCGGAGAGCTCGGTGAAGTCGTGGCTCTTCCAGTAGTTTCGGGCGCCGGGCGCCAGCAATGGATCGAATGCCTGCTCCCAGCCGGTGAACGGGTTAGGGGCGACAACATCGGCAATCGGTGTGCCGATGGCGCGAAGCCTTTGCGTCGCTTTCTCGCCCTCCTGAAGGTCGCCGCAATAGCACATGGCCAGGACCAGCACCTCCTTGCCATGCCATTCGGCCGGCAGGAACGGCAGCGGCGGCGCCTGCCGCATGACCACCCAGCAGGTCAGCTCATTGGGCGCTGCTTCGAGCGCCGCTCGGTACTCCCGCAACACGTTTTGGGCATCGGCAAAGGGGTGAACGACAAGCCCCGACAGCACCTGCGGACCGACTTGATGGAGCTTGAACTCGAAAGCCGTGACGACGCCGAAATTGCCGCCGCCGCCGCGCAGCGCCCAGAACAGGTCCGGATTTTCGGTCTGGCTGGCGCGCAGCAGCTTGCCGTCGGCGGTAACCACATCGGCGCAGAGAAGATTGTCGATGGTCAGGCCGAATTTCCGCGTGATCCAGCCGAAGCCGCCGCCCAGCGTCAGGCCTGAAATGCCCGTCGTCGAGTTGATCCCGGTCGGCACCGCCAGTTCGAAGGCCTGTGTTTCCGCGTCGACGTCGGCGAGCGTCGCGCCAGGTTCCACCCATGCCCGCCGCGTCGCCGGATCGACCCGCACCGACTTCATCGGCGACAGATCGATCATTAGGCCGCCGTCGCAGACGGCGCTGCCGGCGATGTTGTGGCCGCCGCCGCGAACCGCGACGAGCAGCCTGTTTTCCCTGGCAAAATTCACGGCGGCGATAACGTCGGCGGCACCGGCGCAGCGCACGATCATCCCTGGCCGCCGGTCGATCATGGCATTCCAGATGCTGCGTGCCTCGTCATAGGCGGCGTCGCCTTCCCTCAGCACGGTGCCGCGCAATTGCGCCGAAAGCGCGTCCAGGGCCGCGGCATCGACTGTCGTCTTGCCGCGTTCAAGCGTGGTGAGGCTCATGCTGTTCATGGCTTTCCTCCCGATTGTTTTTGAGCCGTTTTCCCTCCACCCGTTTCCAAGTTTGCCCTTATATTAGAGGTCAAGCAAGTTCCTAGTGGCTTGCCGGGCGGTATTGCGCAACCCGCCTAACGCCGTAAGGCGGTCCGCCGGTTCGGTCGAGGAACTACGCAGCGGTCCGCGGAGTTAGGCATATCAGCAACCAATGCATAGGAGAGCTCTGATGGCACCGCGCAGAAAACCCGACGATCCATCCGAAGGCCCGACAATCGAAAAGCAGGACTGGGACGCGATTAAAGGCGGCGAAATTATGCCAGACAGCGTGCCAGGAAACGGCGACATCCGGTACGACCTCGAGAAGGAGGCTGAACTGCCCGAGGAAGACGACGACAATCCGTACCAGGAAAGTGACGAGGCGTTGCCGGACGACGAAGAGGAACGCGCCATCTCGCGCAACCCCTCGAAGCAAGATATCGACGAGCCGTGAACGACAGCATTCAATGGCGCAGCTAGCCGGCCCGTTCCGGGTGCGCTCCAGGCTCCATGAAGGTTCCTGCATCAACAGAAAAGGCCCCGCGGGGAGGAAGCGCAGGGCCTTGTCCGAATGCCGTCCGAACGGCTTTCCAGTCGCTGTAGAACGACTGCGCTTCCAACCGTGGCTGGCGGATCTTGTTCCATCGAAACCGAAAAAAGATGGGCGCTCGTTCGCTGCTTCGCCAGCATTGCTGCTTGGATTGTCATTGGCTCAATCACAATTTCTGTCTGATGGAACAACTCCAAAAAACGCTCGTTGGATAATCATCGCAATCAGCGAGGCAACTCGAATGGAGACCGATCATGAAGAAAATTCTTTCTGCAACCGTACTCAGCATCGCCCTTGCCACTTCGGCGATGGCGCAATCAACCGGCACAGGATCCGGCACCAGCGATCCGGGAGCGGGCACCGGGACAGGCACTGGCACTGGCAATATGGCTCCCGGCACCGATAACGCAACTCCTGCCGATCCAAACGTAACCGGTTCGACAACCACAGGCCCCGACGGCATGGGTGACCGGTGTAAGGATATGGCAGGCGCCGATGCGAATACAAACTCCGCCAGTGGCACTGCAACTTCGGACATGGAGAATTGCCCCAAGTGACGGAGCTCGCGCTTTGTTGAGCACGCTGTAGTGCCTTCGTTTGCGCATGATGCGCCGCACCACTTGTTAGACAAAGCCGGGAACCGGCTTTGTCTTGCCGCTTAATCGCGCGCCCAATGTCAGTGCCTGCGGAAAATTCCGGATAATGGCCGCCATCAAGGTGGCGTTACCGGGGCGAAGGGCAATTCCAGCAATCGCTGCAGCGGCGTAGACCCGCGTCGAAAATAGTTTTTTCCAGGCCGCCTCATAGCGTCTGCCGACAGCCTCACGCCCTGCTGCGCGGTCTGGCGCGCATGCGAGTTCGCAGGCCAGCAGCCAGCCGGACTGAAGCGCCATCGAGATGCCCTCGGCGACAACGGGATGAGACTCTCCGGCTGCATTGCCGACGCGGAAGATGTCCCGCTCGTAGCAGGAGCGAATTCCCGGCCGGATCGGACCTGCGGCAAGCCACGGACCGTCGGGGTGAGCTGACTCCAGGGCATCCCTGACACCCCGGCACGATTCCATCAGATGACGGGAGACCGCATCGGCCGCCGACAAATGGCTCTGCTGGTTGGGGCCAGGCTGTTTGCGCAACAGTGCGAGCATATCGCGGCGAATGCAGCACGAAATCGACAGCCGGCCATGATCCGCCGAAACCATGCCGCCATAACCGCCCGGAAACACCAGCAGAGGCATCAAATCAGGCGCCAGGGACGACCCGGTGAAATGCGCCTTGAAGCCGAGCAGGTCCGAAGGGCGGTTGGTCTTCCCGAGCTGGCTGGGCAGCGGTCCTGGTTCCCAGGAGCCGTGTGCGGCGACAATCACCGGCGCACGCAACATCGTCGTTTCGTTCCCGGCTTGAATTCGCACCATTTGCGTCTCGCCATCCCGATCGATGGCGACGGCGCGGCAAGGCTGAAAGATTTCGACGCCCGCCGATCGCGCCGCCTGCAAAAGCAGACAGTCGAGAATATCCCGGCCGAGCGCCCGGCCGAAGCCAGGGTTGGCAGAAGGCCCATCGTTTGCACGAGGCCCATCGTTTGCACGAGGCCCATCTTTTGCACGAGGCATGGGTGCCTCGACACTCGCATCGCCGGAAAAGAAGCCGACGCGGCGGATTTCGGGGCCGGCATTGGCACGCCAGGCATCGCCGATTTCCAGCTGGTCCAGAAGCGCAAGATTGCTTGCCGACATGTATTCGCCGCAGACCTTGCGGCGCGGGAACACGTTCTTTTCCACAATAGCCACGGCCCATCCGCGCCGGGCCAGCGTCAGCGCGGCGGACGTGCCCGCCGGGCCGGCGCCTATAATGATCGCGTCATGGGTCGACAATCGCGTCATAGGTCATCACCGGCGGCGGCACCGACAAAAATGTGGGAAAAAAGGCCGGCACGCCGTTCCTCGACCGGTTTGCCGTTTGCTGCGAGCCAGAGACCGGAAAGCTCGCTGCCGCGAAAACCGGCACGCACGCTTTGAGCCGCGTCGTTTCGGGTCACGTCATTGGCGCCGATTGCCGGCAGAAGACGCGTCGCGGCCAACGCCAGTTTCGCTCGCAACGGCTCTGTCGCCAGCAGCAGCGGGGCCTTCGGCGCCATCAGCGAAAACAGACGCACGAGCTCGGCATCGTCGAAATGATGCAGAAACAGATTGACGGTGATCGCGTCGAACCGCGTGCCCTCATTCTCTCTCGCCCAGTCGAAGACATCGGCGGTGACGCCTTCGACCGTCCATCCCAGCCTGTCAAAATCACCTTCCAACTGCGCGGTGACGAGGTCGACGCGGTCGAGCATTATCAGTTGGACCCCAGGCCAATGCCCGGCCATGCGCCGCGCTATCGCCAGCATGAAGGATCCATCGCCGGCGCCGATCTCCAGTATCCGGCGTGGCGGCCTTGGCACAAATTTCCGGAGCAGCGACGCCATGATCCTCGCCTGAAACATCAGCGCGTTGATCCGACGGAGGTCGCGGCGCGCGGCAAGCGCTCGCGGATCGTCGCCCGCAAGTCCGTCGAGGATTTCCGGCTCAAGCTGGCGCTGCTCCAGGCCGCTCATGACACCGTTCGGAAAAGCATGGTTTCGGCCGTCAGCCCGGGTCCGAACGACATGCCGCAGCCGAGTTGGCCTGGTGGCGCCTTCAACATCTCTTTCATCACGAACATGACGGTCGCGGACGACATGTTTCCGTACTGGCGCAACACCTCGCGCGATGGCTCCAGCGCGGTGGGTGCAAGCTTCAGAGCCCTTTCGACGGCGTCGAGAACCGAACGTCCACCCGGGTGCACGGCCCAGAGCTCGATCGCCTCGGTCGGCCGATCGCCGAGGATGGCATCTTGGTTGCTCCGCAACACCTCATGGATCGCTGCTGGAACCTGGCCGGAAAGGACCATTTCGAAGCCGTGGTCGCGAATGCTCCAGCTCATCAGATCCCGCCGCTCGTTCGCCACGATACAGTAAAAGCTTTCGAGCTCGATGCCGTGCGGCTCGGCGGTGACGAGCGCAGCCGCGCAGCCGTCGCCCCAGAGGCAGAACGACAGCAGCTTTTCCAGCCCGCTGGATTCCCGCAGATGCATCGTGCAAAGTTCAATATTGACCAGCAGGACCCTCGCCTGCGGGTCGGAGCGGACGATGTGGCGGGCAAGCTTGAGGCCATTGATCGCCGCGTAGCAGCCCATAAACCCGATCATCGTGCGTTCAACCCTTTCCGGCAGGCCGCATCGCGCAACCAGCTCCAGGTCGATGCCCGGCGCTGAAAAACCGGTGCAGGTGGTAACGATAAGATGGGTGATGCGGGAAACGCCGCCACCAAGCTCTAACCCCTCGACGCCTTTTTTCGCCAGAACAGGTGCGGCATCTCCGAACATTGCCATTCTCTCGGCCGTTCCAGGAAAGGCGCCCCGGATGAACCTCCCGGCCAGGTCTGCTGACGGTCCTTCGGGGTCGCTGGCAGGTGCAAAGCAGGAATAGCGGTGCTCGATGCCGGCAAGGTCAGCCATGCGTTTAAAAATTCTTCGGCGATCGGCCGCAAGCATGGAGGCCGCGAAACGCAGATAGAATTGATGAACCTCGTGCTCCGGCACCGCTGTCGCGATCCGGTTGATATACGCTTTGGCCGGCATATTCTGTCTCCTCGGCGTGTGCACGGTATAAATTTGGGGCCACCGCCGGAGGTTGTTTGGTCATCGGCACCAGATGCTGGACATCAGGTTTTGAGTGTTGTTCGATGAACGTTTCTGAGAATTGATTTCATCCCGAGGTTCAGCATGTGCTGTTGCCGGGCGATGCTGCGGTTCGCCGGCACTAGGAATATAGGCTCCATTACCGAGGCGTCCACCAGGAGCCCGCGCTTCGGGCCGAGGCGCCGTTGCGTCCGGCCCTCACCGGGCACGGCCTTTTTGCTGATCGATGGAACACTAGGGCACACTAACAGTTGTAGGATGACAGCGAATATCTCTTGGATATTGGCTGCTGGATCGGGGCCGGTTGGCCGCGCTCTTCCAGAGGCGCGGGCTCCCCGATCCCTGCCGGCTTGAAGCCCAATTTTGGGAACAATGGCCAGCTGCCATAAGGGTCGCGGTAAAGACAAGGAGAGCTGTCATGAACAACATCATTTGGCTGGTCGGGGCCATCGTTATCGTAATAGCGATACTTAGCTTCCTTGGACTACGTTAGGATTCGCCTTTAGCGAAATCCGACGCGTGAATAGGCAGTTACTTGGGACGGCTTTGGAACCCACAGATGGGTCCGCAGGCCTAGCAGCTATCCGCGCTAACGACCCGCTCCTTCACCGGGCGAAGTTCCCTGCCCAATCGATACCATCCACGACCCAGTGCTCTCATTTGACGCCGCGTCTCCTGCCTTGAGCGGGTGACGTCTCCGTCCGCTCGAGTTTGCGGCTGCGGCGCGTGAAAATCACCCTCGGGCGGTTGACCTTCCAGCTGCTGGAAGGTCTATTTCCTTGCGAACGGAGATTTTCATCATGAACATTGGCATTGCATCCGAGAAATCCGGGCTGCCGTCCAAGACGATACGCTACTACGAGGACATCGGGCTTTTGCGCCCGTCCCGGACAGACAACGGCTATCGCGACTATTCGGTAGCCGACATCCACCGCCTCCGGTTTCTGCAGCGCTCGCGCAGCCTGGGTTTTTCGGTCGACGAATGCCGCCAGTTGCTGTCGCTCTATCAAGACAAGGACCGCGAGAGCGCCGACGTCAAATCTATCGCCGAAGCCAAGCTGGTGGAGATCGACAGGAAGATCGCCGAACTCGTGGGATTGCGCGGCCTGCTGCATCATCTGGTCGAGCACTGTCACGGCGACGAGAGGCCGGACTGCCCGATCATCGACGAATTGGCGGGAGAGGGCGTGGTTCAGTGAAATGGACCGCCGCCGCGGTGATGCTGTCGCTTGCCTGCGCCTCCGCGGTGGTGGCCGCGGCCGGACCTGACCCAATCGTCGCGACGCGCCAGTCCGCGATGAAGGAGATGGCCGCTGCCGCAAAGACGATCGCCGGGATGTTCGATGGCAAGCTGGCCTATGACGCTGTGGCGTTTAAGGCGGCGGCCGGGACGTTACGAACCCGCACCGGCCCTGCCCTCATTGCGGAATTTCCCATCGGGACATTGGGTCCGCCTTCGGGCGCCAGGTTGGAAATCGACCAGGCCCGTTCGGAATTCGAGGCGCTGGCCCGTCACATCGGGATGCTGGCGAGCACACTGGCCGCCAAGGCCGAGCGGGCGCCCCCCAGTATCACCGACGACATGAGGATGGGTTCCGGCCCGGCGATGGGCGGCGGCAGCCTGCTTGGCAAGCGGCCGGCAGCGGCAGAAGCCGATCCTGCCAAGGCTCCCGCCGAGCACCTCCTGCATCTTATCCTGCAGGATTGCTCAAGCTGTCATTCGAGGTTCCGGCAGAAGGTCCTGTGATCGCCGAGCGATCCGCGAGATCACCGGATGGCTGATTGGCCGGGTGCGGCCCTGATTGACGTTGCGGTGCCTTTTCTTCATTGTCCTGTTGCTGCCTCCGAGGTTCAGCAATGAAGCGCAGTCTCGCTTTCGGTGTGATTGTGATCGCCGTCGTCGGCCTGCTGGGCGGCAGCGCACTTTTGATTGCTGGCCAGTCCAGAGTCTCGCAAGATGCAATCCAGTCATCGGTTATCCGCACCCCTGAATTGATTGACAGCGCCTGGAAGCTACCCGTGGCTGCCACTTTCAATGCCGACGTCACATGGCAATCAAACGGATCAAGGTGCGGCCCGGCAAGCGTCGCAAACACATTCCGCTCCATCGGCGAGGAGGAGACAACCGAAGCCGAAGTCCTCGCCGGAACCGGAAAGTGCTGGACAGGCTTTTGCGTCATCGGGCTCACGCTGGAAGAGCTTGCCGAGGTCGCTCGAACGAACACCAGGCGGAAGGTCTCGGTGCTTCGGAATCTGAGCGCTGATGCGTTTCGCGAGCACATGAAGCGGGCCAACGATCCCGGCCGCCGTTACATCGTCAACTTCACCCGTGAGAAGATTTTCGGCGCCGGCGCTGGCCATTTTTCCCCAGTCGGAGGATATCTGGAGGCCGAGGACATGGTCTTCGTCCTCGACGTAAACGAGGACTACAAGCCCTGGCTGATCGAGCGTGAGCGCCTGTTTTCAGCCATAAACACAATCGACAGCGATGGCGACAAAAAGCGCGGCTTGCTGCTTATCGAGTAGCACGGTCGCAAGCAGTTTCGCAGACCGCCAACGATCGTAGTGCCCCCGGCTCGGCGCCGGGGCTGGGGCAATCTCGCCGTACTGCAAAAAGGCGGTCAGGGATGCGCGGGTCGAGGCGCTGTTGGGCTTCCTCAAGGAAGTCGCCGGCGGTAGCTATCTCAGCGACGCCGAAGTCCCCGGCATTGCCAAAGCGGAGCTCGAGGAATTTCGCGCGCCCCTCGACGCCGCCCTATTAGATTAAGCTGCCTTAATCCATGAGCCGAGCCCCTGCGGATGCTTTCAATCGACCAGCACGGCGACCACTGCGGTGCAGTCGCCCGCCTTGACCAGTCCGGGGAAATGCCGCGCGGCCAGCATGCCGCCCATTCTTGCCCTGATCTCTTGAGGTGCGGGACCGGTGCGGCCGATGGAGTGGATGCGCGCCAGGACCTGGCCCTCTTCGACAGGCTCGCTCAGATCGATCAACGTTTCGATCATCCCATCGTCCTCGGCGAACGAGAAGCAATCGCCCGACGGCATGTCTAGCCAGCGGGTCGGCTGCATCTCGACCGCACCGGAGACAATGCCGCCATGGCGCAGCACATTGAGCACGCCGCGACGAGCGATCCGCACCGTTTCCGCGCGGGAGGTGCCACCGCCGCCAAGCTCCGTGGTGATGAACAGCTTGCCCATCTCTTCGGCGGCAGTGTCGAACATGCCGACCGCATCGATCTCCAGCATCTTCATCGACCACGGCGCCGAGAACGCTTCGACCGCCGCGAAGCCCTTCGCCTCCAGCACTTTGTCGGGCCGGATATGGGCGGCACAGAACGGCACGAAGTCGAGCGTCTTGCCGCCGGAATGGAAGTCGAGCGCGATATCGGTGCGCGGCAAAAGTTCGCGCTGGAAGTAATCGGCGATTTTCTCGGTCACCGTGCCGTCGGGCCGGCCGGGAAAGCTGCGATTCAGATTGCCCTTATCGATCGGCGAGGTGCGGGTGCCGGCACGGAACGCCGGATAGTTCATCGCCGGCACGATGATCACCGTGCCGCTGACGTGCTTCGGATCGAGCGTACGGGCGAGATCGTAGAGCGCCAGCGGCCCCTCATATTCGTCGCCATGATTGCCGCCGGTGAGCAATGCGCTCGGCCCGCTGCCGTTGCGGATCACGCAGATCGGGATCATCACCGATCCCCAGGCCGAATCGTCACGGCTGTAAGGCAGCCGCAGGAATCCGTGTTGCACGCCGTCGCGGTCGAAATCGACGGTCGGCGTGATCGGTGAGGGGCGAAGGCTGGACATCGGGCTCAATTCTTCACCACCAGCTTGCGCGGCACACTGGCCAGGCACTCGACCCCTATCTCGGTGATCAGGATGGATTCGGTGATCTCGAGCCCCATCGTCTCCAGCCACAGGCCGGTCATGAAATGGAAGGTCATGCCCGGCTTCAACTCGGTGCGGTCGCCGGGGCGCAGGCTCATGGTGCGCTCGCCCCAGTCCGGCGGATAGGAAAGCCCGATCGGATAGCCGGTGCGGTTGTCCTTGACGATGCCGTATTTCTTCAGCACCGCGAAGAAGGCGCTGGCGATGTCCTCGCAGCTGTTGCCAGGCTTTGCCGCGGCAAGCCCGGCCTCCATGCCTTCCAGCGTCGCCTTTTCGGCATCGAGGAATTCCTGAGTGGGTTTACCAAGGAACACAGTCCGGGAAAGCGGACAGTGATAGCGGTTATAGCAGCCGGCAATCTCGAAGAAGGTACCCTCGCCCGACTTCATCGGCCGGTCGTCCCAGGTCAGATGTGGCGCCGACGCATCGGGGCCCGATGGCAGCAGCGGTACGATCGCTGGATAGTCGCCACCGATCCCGTCGACGCCGCGCGTGCCGGCATCATAGATCTCGGCGACCAGATCGCATTTGCGCATGCCGACTTCGATCTTGTCGACGATACGCTGGTGCATCGCTTCGACGATCCGGGCGGCCTTGCGCATATAGTCGATTTCGGTCGGGCTCTTCACCGCACGCTGCCAATTGACGAGTGCCGTAGCATCGACGAAGCGGGCGTTGGGCAGATGCTTTTGCAGCGAAGCAAAGGCGGCGGCCGAGAACCAGTAATTGTCCATCTCGACGCCGATGCTGAGCTTGCCCCAGCCGCGATCGGCCAGCACCTGCGAGAGAAAATCCATCGGGTGGCGTTCGGTCGACTGCACATAGTGGTCGGCATAGCCGACGATATTGTCGTGCGCGAGATACGCGGTGCGCTTGGCGCCGTTGGCGTCCTGACCGCGCCCGTACCACACCGGTTCGCCCGACGGCGGCACGATGACGGCCTGATGCACGTAGAACGACCAGCCGTCATAGCCGGTCAGCCAGGCCATATTGGACGGATCGCTGACAATAAGGAGATCGACACCCTTGGCCTCCATGGCCTTCCGTGTCTTGGCGAGGCGATCCGCATATTCGCCGCGCGAGAATTTGAGATTGGGCTGCATTGTTCTTGGTCCTCGTTTGTTGGGCCTTGCGGCCAGCATCAGCTTTCGAAAATAGTCCCGGCATTCCCCGCCCGCGCACGGTCGCGGGCGAGCGTGGCGATCGCCGTGTCCTGGACGCCGGTGCCGGTCAAGTCGGCGATGGTGATGTCGCTGGCTGAGCGCCGGCTGTGCTTTTCGCCGGCGATGATCTGGCCGAGTTCGGTCACTTCGGCATCGGCCGCCATCACGCCCGCCGCGATGGCATGGTGCAGTTCGCCTAGCAGCCGCGTCTGTTTCGCGCTGTCGGCGACGTAGAGATCGGCCATGCGCAGGATCGCCGGAGCGATCTCGTTCTTGTGCTCGGCGTCCGAGCCCATAGCGGTGATGTGCTGGCCGGCCACGACGAAGCCGGCTTTGATCAGCGGCTCGGTCGACGGCGTCGTGGTGACGATGATGTCGGCATCGGCGGCCGCATTTGCCGCGTCGGGGTCGGCGCGCACGGCGATGCCTAGTCTTTCGCGCAATGCATCCGCCGCAGCCTCGGCCTTGGCGGCGTCCCTGGCCCAGATGCGGGCCTCGGCGATCGGCCGCACCAGCATAAGCGCCTCGAGCTGCAGTCCAGCCTGGACGCCGGCGCCGAAGATCGCGGCGATCGAGGAGTCCGGCCGCGAAAGGTGTTTAGCCGCGACCGCTCCGGCCGCCGCTGTGCGGATGTCGGTGAGATAACCATTGTCGAGCAGCAGCGCATCGACCAGCCCGGTTTTTGACGACAGCAGCACCATCATGCCGTTGACGCTGGGCAGGCCGAGCTTCGGATTGTCGAAGAAGCCGGGACTGATCTTGATGGCAAAACCGTCTATCCCAGGCACATAGGCGGTCTTGACGTCGACCTCGCCGCGATGCTCGGGAATGTCGAGCCGCAGGATCGGCGGCATCGCCACCGGCAAGGTGGCAAGCGCGCGGAACGCATTCTCGACGCAGGCGACGGCATCGAGATCGAGCTTCACGATCGCGCGCAATTCGGCTTCGGTGAGTATCGTCATTCGGCTCATGCGGCGTTCTCCTCAATTGCTGCGCCGCAAACGACTTTCCTGTGCAATGTCATGTCGATGTTGCGGCCCGACAGAATGAGCACCGTGGGGCCGCTCGCCCTGACTTTGCCGGACAGCACGGCGGCGATGCCGACCGCGCCGGCGCCTTCGACGATCTCGCGCTCCTGTTCATAGGCATGGCGGATGCCGGCGGCGATCTCGCCCTCGTCGAGCAGGATCGCGTCGTCGATCAGGTCGCGGCACATCGAGAAGGTCAGCCGGTTGTTGAGGCCGATGCCACCGCCAAGCGAATCCGCCAGCGTCGGCAGTTCCTCGACTAAAACTGGATGTCCGGCATTGAGGCTCGCCTTCATCGCGGCACCCCGCGCCATCGAAACGCCGATGACCTTCGTGCTCGGACTGACGCCCTTCACGGCCGCGGTGACACCCGCTGCCAGTCCGCCGCCGGACAGCGGCACCAGCACCAAAGCGGCGTCCGCAACCTGCTCGATGATCTCCAGCCCGAGCGTGCCTTGCCCGGCGATGATACCAGGATGGTCGAAGGGCGGCAGCATGACCAGCCCCTCTTCCGCGACCAGCCGGTCGACCTCCTGCTGCGCATCGTCCTGGCTGTTGCCGACGATGCGGATCTCGGCGCCAAGCCGACGGATTTCATCGAGCTTATTCTGCGGCACCCGTCGCGACATGCAGATCGTCGCGCGCATGCCTTCGAGCTTCGCCGCATGAGCCAGCGCCCGGCCGTGATTGCCGGTCGAGGCGGCGACCACGCCTCGCGCCTTCTCCTCGGCGTTCAGCGACGCGATGGCGTTCGAGGCGCCGCGCAGCTTGAAGCTGCCGGTGGTCTGCCGATGTTCGAGCTTGAGATAAACAGGCGCACCCAAGTGCCCGGAAAGACTCGGAGAAAGCGCGGTCGGCGTGCGTTCGACCTTAGCTGCGATGCGCTCGCGCGCCGCGCGGATATGGGAGAGGGTGACGTGGTTCGCGATCATGACCTTTGCTTTGCAATCAATTCAAAGGCAGCGTCATCAGACGGCCGAATTCGGCACGCGGCTCGTCGTCCCCGCAAAGCCGCAGACAGTTCCAGGCCGTCGCCTGGTTGCTGGTGACGACCGGACGGCCGATCGCCTCTTCGATGCCGACCACGGCAAGTGCTGCCCGCAGCGCAGTGCAGGAGACGAACAGCGCGTCGGCTTTTTCGTCCATCGCATCGAGCGACAGATCGACCAGCGACGCAGGCGCAATCCGCGCCATCTCGCGGTCGTCCTCGAAGCCGAGACAGGTGAAGCTGGCGATCTCGAAATCATGCGCCGCGAAATAGGCCGCCATCGGCCGGCTGGTTTCGACCGTATAGGGAGTAAGGATGCTGATCGTCCTGGCGCCCAGCGCCTTCAAACCACGCACGGCTGCCATCGGCGGCGTAACCACCGGCACGCCGGGCTTGGCCGCCTGCACCGCCGCCTCGATCTCGGCATCGCCGATGACCACGGAGGCCGAGGTGCAGGAATAGCAGATCGCGTCGAGCGGCTCATCGGGCAGGATGAGCGCCGCGCCCGCCGTAAGCGACGGCTGCATCTTGCGCAAATTGTCCGGCGTCGTCGGATTGGCGTAGGGAATGCGCGCGACATAAACGCCGATCCGGTCGCTCGCCACCATGCGGCGAAAATCCGGTTCGGTCGTATGGTCGGTCGCAAGGATGATCAACCCGACGCGCTTTTCCAGGGGACGCGCGTCGAGCCCCGGCCGTGCCGGCGTCAGTCTGATCTCGGGCGAGTTTTTCATGAAAGACTACCTCTCGATCTTGCCGTAACGGCGTTCCAGCCAGCGTAGCAGCACGACCGAGAAAAGACTGATGACGAGGAAGAAGGCGCCGACCAAGGTCATCGGCTCGACATAGCGGTAATAGGTATTGGCGACGCTCTTGGCCTGGTTCATCAGTTCCAGCACGGTGATCGCCGACAGCAGCGGCGTCTCCTTGAACATCGCGATGAAGTAGTTGGCAAGCGCCGGGATCATCGGCGGAATCGCCTGCGGCATGATAATGTGAGTCCAGGTCTGCCTGGCGTTCAGATTGCAGGCCTTGGCGGCTTCCCATTGGCCGCGCGGCACATTCTCGATACCGGCGCGATAGACTTCAGCCGTGTAGGTGCCGTAATGCAGGCCGAGGCCGATGACGCCGGCCACCAGCGGCGGCAGCAGGATACCGATATCGGGCAGCACGTAGAAGATGAAATAGAGCTGCACCAAAAGCGGCGTGCCGCGAATGAATTCGGCGAGGAAGCCGACGGTGCGCGACAAGCCCTTGTTCGGCGAGCGCCGCGCCAGCGCGATGGCCAGCCCCACGATCGCGGCCAGAACCGAGCCGAGCAGCGTCGCCAGGATGGTGATCTTCACGCCCTGGATCAGCGTCGGCATGATCTCCCAGACGAAATTCCAATCCCACTCCATTATGAGGCCCGATCCATCATACGCGCACCCCGTCGAGGCCGCGCGCCATGCGGCGTTCCAGCGATCTCACGCCCCAGGAAATGATCAGCGCAAGGACGAAATAGATGATGAGAATGGTGGTGAACGGCACCAGCGTGTTGCCGGTCTGCGAGCGCACCACCTGCGCCTGGAAGGTCAGATCGGCGAGCGAGATCAGGGAAACGACGGCGGTGGCCTTGAGCAATTCGATGGCGTTGTTGCCGAAGGTCGGCAGCATGACCAGCAGCGCCTGCGGCAGGATGACATGGCGCATGCCTTGCCAGCGGCCGAGATTGAGCGCGGTGCAGGCCTCGTACTGTTCGCGGCCGATCGACTGGATGGCGCCGCGCACCACCTCCGCCGCATAGGCGCCGACATTGAGGCCGAGCGCCAGCACGCCCGCCTGCAGCGGTGTCAGCGAAATGCCGATGAAGGGCAGCACGAAATAGGCCCAGAACAGCTGCACGAAGATCGAGGTGCCGCGGAAGAATTCGATATAGGCGGTGGCCAGCGCCCGAATGGCGAAAAAACGCGACAGCCGCCCCAGCCCGGCGAGAAACGCCATGATCAGGGCAAGCACCGACCCCATCAGCGTCAGCTCGATGGTAACAAGCGCTCCCTGCATTATCAGGCCGAAATAGCCGGACCATTGGGTCATTGTGTCGAGAGTTCCCGCGTTGAATGTCTAGCGAGACGTTGTTTCCAGCGTCCTTCTCCCCGTTCACGGGGGAGATGATGCCGGCAGGCAGATGGAGGGGCGGCGCGAACCAACCAAAGTATGGCGCTGCCCCCATCCGACCCTTCGAGCCACCTTCTCCCCGCGAACGGGGAGAAGGAAAAGGGCGCCTACTTTGCCGAGCAGAGCTTGTCGCGGCTTGTCGACATCGCTGCCGCTGCCGAGAAGCCGTAAGGCTCGATGATCTTGGCGAATTCACCGGACTCCTTCAGCTTGGCCAACTCGACGTCATAGGCGTCGCGCAGCGCTTCGTCGCCCTTCTTGAAGGCTGCGCCGTCGCAATAGACCGGCGCGCCGACCACCGGAGCGACAACTTCGAGGTTCGGGTCGTTGGCCTTCTTGACCAGATCATTGATCGACAGCACTGGCAGCGAATAGGCATCGATGCGGCCGTCCTGCAGCATCTTCAGGCCGCTCTGGCCGTCCGGCACGACGATGACGCGGTCACGTGGCACACCAGCGGTGAGCGCCAGCTTCTCCTCGGTGCCGCCGCCCGGCGCCCCGATCGTCGCGGTGGCATCCTTGGCGACATCCTCGTAGCTCTTGAAGCCCTTGGGGTTGCCCTTCTTCACCAGCATCGCCTCGGCGTCGCACAGCACCGGCTCCGAATAGACAACGGCCGCGCAACGCTCCGGCTTCATAAACAGGCCGGCGGTGACGACGTCGAAACGGCCGGCCTGCAGGCCGGGAATCATGGCGCCATATTCCGAGATCGAGGCGACGATGTCGTTGACGCCGAGGCGCTTGAAGATTTCACGCGCCACATCGGGCGCCGCGCCCGAAACCTTGCCGTCGGCCGCAACCGCCGTGTATGGCGGCTCATTGGCGATGGCGACGCGGGCGAAGCCCTGTGCCTTGAGCTCTTCGAGCTTGCTGTCGTCGGCCGATCCCGCGGTCGAGGCGGCCAGAATTGCGGTTAGTGCAACACCGGCCACGCCGGCCAGAATGCCAAGTTTCTTCATTGTTCCCAACTCCTTGCTTCTCTTCTTGGTTTGGTCGTTCTACGGGACGGCTTCGCCGCCCCTTGAGGACGGCTTCGCCGCCTTGGCATGGCGGTCAGACGCGATGTCCGGCCGCGATGATCTTCTTCAGGAAGCCTTGCGTGCGCTCCTGCTTGGGATTGCGGAAAATCTCGTCGGGCTTGCCTTCTTCGACTATCTTCCCGCGGTCGAAAAACAGCACCCGGTCGGCGAAATCATGGGCAAAACCCATTTCATGGGTGACGAGCAGCATGGTCATGTCTGTCTCGGAGCAGAGCCGCCACAACACGTTCAGCACCTCCTCGACCAGTTCCGGATCGAGCGCCGATGTCACCTCGTCAAACAGCATGATCCTGGGCTGCAGCGCCAGCGCCCGGGCGATCGCCACGCGCTGCTTCTGCCCTCCGGAGAGCTGCGCCGGCATCGCTTTCGCCTTGTCGGCCATGCCGACCATGTCGAGCAGTTCCATCGCCCGTTTTTCGGCGGCGGCGCGCGGTATGCCCTTGGTCAAGATCGGCGCCAGCGTGACGTTGTCGATGACACTCTTGTGCGGAAACAGGTTGAACAGCTGGAAGACCATGCCGATCTTCTGGCGCATTCTTGCCAGATGCCGTTCGTCGGCGGGTAGCAACTGGCCGTTGCGCTCCATGTGGTAGAGCTGCTCGCCGTCGATCTGGATGTGGCCGCTGTCGATCCTCTCCAGCGTCATCAGGATGCGCAGGATCGTCGTCTTGCCCGAGCCGGATGGGCCGATCAGCGCCAGCTTCTCGCGCGGCATGACCTGCATCGACAGGCCGTCCAACACCTTGAAGGTGCCGAAGCTTTTCGAAATGCCGTCGATCTTGATGATGGGCGCGGACAATGAATTCCCCGTTGCTGGAGAAGCTTGGTGCCTTCAACGATGCGGAACGCGCCAAATCATGTCAATCAGGAAAATAAACTCATGACAATGTTTTCTGGCTCCGCACAATTCCGCGGCGATCTTTGCCTAGATCGCCAGCAGGAGATGCTCCGGATCGCCGAGCAGAAGTTTGGTGACAACGCTCAGGCCGGCGCGCAGTTCCTCCTCGGTAGTCGAGCCCAGCGAGATGCGCACTGCCGGCTGCCAGGGCTCCTGGGAAATACGGAAGGATGTGCCTGGCGCGATCGCCACGCCCTGCAAACGGGCCTGCGAGACGAAACTCTCCTCGGCGCGGTCGCCGGGTAGCCGCAGCCACAGATGCAATCCGTCGCGATGGACACGATAGTCGACCCCGGCAAGCACCTGAGCGGCAATCTCCTGCCGCCGCCGCAGTGCCGAACGTTGCCAGCCGACAAGCTCCATCGCCGTGCCGTCGGTCACCCATTTTGTCGCGATCTCCGCCACCAGCGGCGTCGCCATCCAGTTGGAGACGAGATGCCGGTTGGCGACGGCGGCGACATAGCGGTCGGGCGCCGCGAGATAACCAATGCGCAGGCCTGGCACCACGATCTTGGTGAAGGAGGTGACGTAGAGCGTGCGCTCGGGCGCGAAGGCGGCGACCGGCGGCGGACGCCCCTCGACCAGCGGGCCGAGCACGTCGTTCTCGATGATGGCGATGTCATGCCTGCGCGCCACCGCGGCGATCTGCTCGCGCCGCGCGGCGTCCATAAGCGTTGCGGTCGGATTGATCACCGAGGGCTGCACGAACACGGCGCGAATGTCGGAAAGCTGGCACGCCTTGTCGAGCGCTTCCGGGATCAGGCCGTTGTCGTCGATCGGCAGGCCCTCGAGGTTGAAGCCGAGATAGCGCGCCAGCGGGATCAGCGTGTGATGGCCGATCGCCTCGGTGGCGACCGTCGAACCGGGCGGCGCCACGCTCATCAGCGCCACCGTCATGCCCGCCGTGGCGCCGTTGGTCAGGCTGACATTCTGCGACGACACATCGAGACCGCACAGCCGCAGCCATTCGACCGCCACCGCGCGGTGGCGCGGGAACACCATGTTCGGCCGGAACGACAGCGCCGAGCTCGACGGCAGGTTCTCGGCAAGCCAGCCCAGCGCCTGCTTCAGCCGCTCCAGATGCATCGGCTCGCAGACCGGCTTCAGGATGGAGAGGTCGATGACCTCGCCAAGGCGTTCCGGCAGGTAGGGCGGCTCCGGCTCGCGGCGCTGCGTCTGGACAAAGCTGCCGCGGCCGATCTCGCCGGAGATGAGACCCCGACGGATCAGTTCCTCATAGGCGCGGCTGACCGTCTGCACGGATAGCTTCAGGTCGTCGGCCAGCCGGCGATGCGTCGGCAGCCGCGCGCCGTTGGCCAAGCGGCCATCATGAATGGCGCGCGCGAACTGATCGGCGAGCGATTGATAGGCCGGCCGCCGGATGAGCGCGGGATCTGGACGCCACAATGTCATGACTTATTAGAGATCGAAATCAGTGCAATTGACAATCGAAATAATGCGCCGTCATGGTGTCGGGACTGAAAAAAGTGGACACTTATGGCCGCACCGAAACTCGATCAGATCGACCTGAAAATCCTCGACGCGGTCCAGCGCGACGGCCGCATCACCAAGCTGGCGCTCGCCGACAAGGTCGGCCTGTCACCGACGCCGTGCTGGATGCGGCTGCGCAAGCTGGAGAAGGCCGGCATCGTCTCCGGCTATCACGCCAAGGTCGCGATGCGCGCCGTCGCGCCGGTCGCCACCGTACTGATGGAGGTGACGCTGGCCAGCCACCGCCAGACCGATTTCGACCGTTTCGAGCGCGTCATCCGCGACATCCCCGAAATTGTCGCCTGCTGGTCGGTGGGCGGCGGCGTCGATTATCTGCTGAAAGTGATGGCGCGCGACATCGACGCCTACCAGCGGCTGGTCGACGTCCTGCTCGAACGCGAGATCGGCATCGACCGCTATTTCACCTACATCGTCACCAAGACGGTGAAGGAGGAAATGGCCTTGCCGGTGGCCGATCTGTTGCCGGCGTCGTCGTAACGCTAGAGAGTTCGTCTGCCGGGGCGATGCAATAGAGACAATCTCTCTACACGCGGGCGCCGAAACAGCCTCTTTGTCCGGGCCGCGCGAATAGTCTTCCCGTATCACTTCGAACCGGGAGACTTCGAAATGTCCGCGCATTTTGCCCGCCCACAACGCCACGAAGCGCTTGACCGTCTAGCCGACCGCCGGCTGCTGCGCGAACTCGCCTATGTCGACGGCCACTGGACTGCGAGTGAAGCCGCCGAGAGCTTCGAGGTAATCGATCCTGCCACAGGCATCACCGTTGCCTGGGTTGCCGCGCTCGATAGCAGGCAGACGAGCAAGGCGATCGACGCGGCCTCCCGCGCCTTTCCCGCCTGGCGCGCGGCTCTCCCACAGGAACGCGCGAGAATTCTTAGAAAATGGTTCGACCTGATCATCGCTGCCAAGGATGATCTGGCGCTGTTGATGACGCTCGAACAGGGCAAGCCGTTTAGGGAAGCGCTTGGCGAGATCGACTACGCCGCCTCCTTCGTCGAGTGGTATGCCGAGGAGGCAAAACGCCTCAACGCCGAAAGCGTCAGCAGCCACTTGCCAAACGCCGAGATGATGGTGCGGCGCGAACCGCTCGGCGTCGTCGGCGTTGTCACCCCGTGGAATTTTCCCGCGGCCATGCTGACCCGCAAGGCGGCGGCCGCCCTTGCCGCCGGCTGCACCATCGTCGCGCACCCTTCGTCGGAAACCCCGCTGTCGGCACTGGCGCTGGCCGAACTCGGGGAACGCGCCGGCCTGCCGGCAGGCGTCTTCAACGTTCTCACCGGCAAGGCTTCGACCATTGTTGGGCGGATGTGCGAAGACGCTCGCATACGCGCCATGAGTTTCACTGGCTCGACCGAGATCGGCAGGCTGATCGCCGCGCAAAGTGCGCCGACGATGAAGCGGCTGGTGATGGAGCTTGGCGGCCATGCGCCGCTGATCGTCTTCGCCGACGCCGATCCCGACAAGGCTGTGGCCATCGCCGTCGATGCCAAATTCGCCACCTCCGGCCAGGATTGCCTCGCCGCCAACCGCATCTATGTCCAGCGTCCGATCTACGATCGTTTCTGCGCCGCCTTCGCCAGGCGCATCGAGACGCTGCGGACCGGCAATGGCCTGGCTGATGACACCGACATCGGGCCTTTGATGCATGAGCGCGGGGTCAAGAAGGTCGAGGAGCAGGTCGCCGATGCGCTCGCCCATGGCGCACGCTGCCTCACCGGCGGCAAACGCGATTCTGCAGGACCGCTGTTCTACCGCCCGACCCTGCTCGCCGATGTCACCGACGCCGCGCTGATCATGCGCGAGGAAACTTTTGGTCCGGTCGCCGCCGTGACGCCCTTCGACAGCGAGGATGAGGTCATCGCTCGCGCCAACGCCACCGAATACGGGCTTGTCGCCTATGTCGTCACCGAGAACGGCGGCCGCCAATTGCGCATGGGCCGCGCGCTCGACTATGGCATGGTCGCCATCAACCGCGTGAAGATCACCGGCGCGCCGATCCCCTTCGGCGGCGTCAAACAGTCCGGCATCGGCCGCGAGGGCTCGCGCCACGGGCTCGAAGCCTTTACCGATCTCAAATATCTCTGCCTGGACGTCGCGTAAGCCGCTGACACTTTTCCTCAGGAGTAAAAAAGATGCTCGACCAGTCCAACGAACTCGCCGCCTGGGACCGCGACCACTTCTTCCATCCCTCGACCCATATGGGTACCCACGCGCGCGGCGAGAGCCCGACCCGCGTGATCGCCGGCGGCGAAGGCGTCACCATCTGGGACAACAATGGCCGCAAGAGCATCGATGCCTTCGCCGGCCTCTATTGCGTCAATGTCGGCTATGGCCGGCAGAAGATCGCCGACGCCATCGCCGCGCAAGCCAAGAACCTCGCCTATTACCACGCCTATGTCGGCCACGGTACCGAGGCGTCGATCAAGCTTTCCAAGATGATCATCGACCGCGCCCCGCAAGGTATGTCGAGGGTTTATTTCGGCCTTTCCGGCTCCGACGCCAACGAAACCAACATCAAGCTGATCTGGTACTACAACAACGTGCTCGGCCGGCCGGAGAAGAAGAAGATCATCTCGCGCTGGCGCGGCTATCACGGCTCAGGCGTGATGACGGGGTCGCTGACCGGGCTCGACCTGTTCCACAACGCCTTCGACCTGCCGCGTGCGCCGATCCTGCACACCGAAGCGCCCTACTATTTCCGCCGCGCCGACCGCTCGATGAGCGAGGAACAGTTTTCCCAACACTGCGCCGACAAGCTCGAAGAGATGATCCTGGCTGAGGGGCCGGACACGGTCGCCGCCTTCATCGGTGAGCCGATCCTCGGCACCGGCGGCATCGTACCGCCGCCCGCTCTCTACTGGGAAAAGATCCAGGCGGTGCTGAAGAAATATGATGTGCTGCTGGTCGCCGACGAGGTCGTTACCGGCTTCGGCCGGTTGGGCACCATGTTCGGCTCCGACCGTTACGGCATCAGGCCCGACCTGATCACCATCGCCAAGGGCCTGACCTCGGCCTATGCGCCGCTGTCGGGCGTCATCGTCTCGGACAAGGTCTGGCAGGTGCTGGTGCAGGGTTCCGACAAGCTCGGCTCGCTCGGCCATGGCTGGACCTATTCAGCGCATCCGATCTGCGTTGCCGCCGGTGTCGCCAACCTCGAACTGATCGACGAGATGGACCTGGTGACCAACGCCGCCGAGACAGGCGCCTATTTCCGTGCCGAACTGGCGAAAGCCGTCAGCGGCCATAAAAACGTCGGCGAGGTGCGCGGTGACGGCATGCTGGCGGCAATCGAGTTCGTCGCCGACAGAAATGATCGCGTGTTCTTCGATGCATCGCAAAAGATCGGGCCGCAGGTCGCAACCGCCCTCGCCGCAAGCGGTGTCATCGGCCGCGCCATGCCGCAGGGCGACATTCTCGGCTTTGCGCCGCCGCTCTGCCTCACCCGCGAAGAGGCCGACATCATCGTCTCGAAGACGGCCGATGCGGTGAAAAGCGTGTTTGCAAACATCTGAAGATCGACATGAACGCCATGACCAAAACCCTCCCCGCCACCATGGCCGCCGTGCAGCTGACCGGTCACGGCGGGCCGGAAAAGCTCGTCTACCGCACCGACGTGAAAGTGCCCTCGCCCGCCCCAGGTGAAGTGCTGGTCAAGGTCACCGCTTGCGGCATGAACAACACCGATGTCTGGGTGCGTCAGGGCGCCTATGGCACGGAAGAAGATGCTGCCGCGGTATCGACTTGGCGCCGCCAAGGCAACACGCTGACTTTCCCGCGCATCCAGGGCACAGACACGGTCGGCCACATCGTCGCCGTCGGCGATGGCGTCTCGCCGGACCGTATCTGCGAGCGGGTGATGGTCGATTTCTCGATCTACAACCGCGACGACGATTCCCTCGCCGACATCGACTATATGGGCCACGGCCGTGACGGCGGCTATGCCGAATACCAGGCTGTGCCGGCCGAGAACGCCCATGTCGTCGATACCGAAATGACCGATGTCGAACTCGCCACCTTCTGCTGCGCCTATCTCACAGGCGAACAGATGCTGGAACGTGCCGCACTAAGAGTTGGCGAGCGTGTGCTGGTCACTGGCGCTTCTGGCGGCGTCGGCTCCGGCATCGTGCAGCTGGCGCGGGCGCGCGGCGCCATCCCCTATGCCGTCGTCGGCAAGGGCAAGGAACAGGCGGTGCTCGACATCGGGGCCGAAGCGGTGATCACTCGTGGCATCGCCGACCTGCCCGCCGCCGTGAACGCAGCGACCGAGGGCCGGCCGATCGACGTGGTTGCTGACCTGGTCGGCGGCGCCATGTTCAACGACCTCTTGCGCATCCTCAGGCCCGAAGGTCGCTACACGACGGCCGGCGCGATTGCCGGCCCGGTCGTGCAGCTCGATCTGCGCACTATGTATCTCAAGCAGTTGCAGCTGCACGGGTCCAGTCAGGGCACGCGACTCGATTTCCGCCGTATCGTCCGCTACATCGAGGACAAGAAGATCCGACCGCTGGTCGGCGGCGTCTACAAGCTCTCCGATTTCCACCGCGCCCAGGCGGATTTCATTGCCAAGGATTTCGTCGGCAAGCTGGTGGTCGTTCCGGATGCCGTCTCGGATCTCGCTGCAACCCGTTGACAGCCAAGGCTAACGAGGGCTCGGGCTGTTCGCCGACACGGTAAGGTCGAGCGCGACATGGCCTTGCGGCGCGCCGAAGCGAAGGAAAGCTTCCGACAGCGTCGCGAACACCGGTCCAGCGTCGCCCCTCAGCTTCGTGCAGAAATTCTTCGACCTGTCGAAGACCCCCGAGGCCTTGAGGAAGTCGATGCAGCCGTAGATCTCGTCCATGTGGTGGCCCTCGCCGAGCGGATAGAGCGAGAACTGCGCGGCGACCTCTTGTCCGAGTTTTTTCGCACCGTCGACATGCGCCCGCGCCGCGCCGATGCGCTCGGCCAGGGACAGCTCGTGGCTGCTGCCGGAAATCGGTGTGCAGATCGGATCGTCAGGCTCGCCAGGGCAGCCACGCGACACCGTCGCCGACAACACGCAATGCACACCACTTGCCGCCGCCGAGGCGAACAGATCGCGTATGGCCGGAAAAAGCTGTTCCGGCGGGCCGACGATCAGCGTCGAGATGTCGTCGGTCTCAATGCGGAAATTCGGCCGATAGAAATCCATCGCCGAAATTGCCTTGAGGATGACGCCGACGAAATCATCGCACATCGGATACAGGGAAATCTGTGCACCTGAAAACATAGTCGCCTCGCTCCGCTGGCATTACCCAGATCAGCTTGAGGGACCGAAGGCTTGCACCTTCCATCTCAGCCCCGGCAATACGGAGCGCCCCTGTCGATATGGGCGACGTAGCAGCTGTGCGAACGATGTTCAAGCAATGGCCAGCTCTAATTTAGTCTGGCATCGTGCTGCAGGAGCCGAACTTTCTCCTCAAGCGCGTTTCCATGCGGAAACAACGCTGAACCCTTCAGCGCGATGGACGACTTGCTCTCGAGCACCGCACGAGGATTTGCTCCGGGCCACCTAACCCATCGCAGCATACGCCTCGGTGACGATCCGCTGGCACTCGATGAGGCGGCGCGGAGCCTTAGAGCATCCGAAAGGTAACCGCCGGCTGTCCAGGCAGCCCATCGCTGTACCCGACACACCGCCGCAGATTTTCAATCTCCGCCCCCCAAGCGGACCGCCGCACCGGCCGAACAACTGAACGCCCGCGCCTCTGGCGGAGAGAGCGGGCCGATCGGGTCGCGGTCCTGTTTCATGACGTTGGACTGAGATCGCGGTTTCGCCTTCGACGCTCGATGATGCGTCCGTTTCGACGAACAGCGTCGGCTGCCATCAGCGCCGGGAATGTTCCAGCCTCACGGCGAGCGGGCCCTGTCCTGATGAGTTCCGTCAGCGTCGCCGAGCGCTACGTTCCCCACACGAAGTCGAGGTCTGCCCGCATCGCGTGTTGGTAGAAAGCAGTGCATCAGCCCGGTTCGATTATCGCTCCCTCCACAAAACCAGTGACGAAGGTTTTGACCCGTCGATCAGCATGGCCAGCCATCCACGTCATCGCCGCTGGTCCAACCCACAGCGACCGGTCGGGCGCACTTGGGTTTGCTGACCTGGATGGTCCGGCCGGTGCGTCCGGCCGTTGCGGATTGCGCCACTGAACGACCGAGTTCCGGTAGGTTCTCTTGATTGCACGGCACAGGAACTTGTACCTGCGTTCGACGTTGGCCGCGGCGTTAGCTTCCGCAGGTCCCGTCGAGATCGCGAAACTGCCCTCCACTATGACCGTTTCGGTCATCTTGCATCGCAGGAATTGAATCGTGGAATTCTCATCACGGCAATACCAATCGTTATGTGCCTGAATGAACTCCGCTGAAAGCCGTGGCAGGTCCTCGGGAGACCAGATCATGCAGTAGCTGCCGATAGCAGAAATGTCTCGAGTGGTTGGAGGCGTGACCGTCTTCCACCGCGGGCCATCGACGAACAGGATAGCCGGATCGCGCAAAAGTTCGGTTACCAGAGCAGCCTCGTCATCAGTATGCATAATGAAACGAAGTTGGCTTCTCATTGTTCGACCCAATCGAGCAAGATGTCCGGTCGCGAAGACTTTCACGACCACATCCGTTTTGGAACACGGAAACAGGTCCTTAGCACTAGTCCCTAAAGTTCGTCCTTAACCCGGCTAGCCGAACGCGCTGTCAGCAGCCCGAGCAGGCATAGCAGTCCGCCGAGGCAGTTTTTTGTTTCAGGTTTCAGGTCCGACCTGCTTGACCGCGGCTTCGAGTGATCTTTCAAACGCGTCGACCACCTGATCGACCTGGGGTTCGGTGATGATCAGCGGCGGGCAGAAGGCCAGCGCGTCGCCCATGTTGCGCGAGATGACGCCGTTCTGTTGCATAAAGCCGTTGACGAGCCCGCCCAGCGCGCCGGCCGTCTCCCACGGCGCCTTGCTCGCCTGGTCGCCGACCAGTTCGACCGCCGCGATCAGGCCGACGCCGCGCACCTCGCCGACAAGCGGGTGCGAAGCGAGGTTGCGCAACCGTTTCTGCAAATGCGCGCCGACCGTGCGCGCATTGCCGACAAGGTCGCGCTCCTCGATCAGCTTTAGGTTCTCGAACGCGACCGCGGCCGCAACGGGATGGCCGCCGCCGGTGAAGCCGTGACCGAAGGTACCGATCCGGTTGCTTTCGTCGGCAATCGGCTCGAACATTTTCTCGTTGATCAGCAGGGCCGAGATCGGCAGGTAGGATGAAGAGATCTGTTTCGACAGCACCATGATGTCGGGCCTGATACCGAAGGTCTGCGAGCCGAACATTTCGCCGGTTCGGCCAAAGCCGCAGATGACTTCGTCGGCAACGAGCAGGATGTCGTATTTCGACAGCACCGCCTGGATCTTCTCCCAGTAGCCGGCCGGCGGAACGATGACGCCGCCGGCGCCCATGATCGGTTCGCCGAAGAAGGCGGCGATGGTTTCCGGGCCCTCGGCCAGGATCAGCTTTTCCAGGTCGTCGGCAAGCCGGCTCGAAAACTGCTTTTCGCTCTCGCCAGGCAGCGCCTCGCGCCAGTGGTGCGGCGTCGACGTGTGCAGCACATTGGCGATCGGCAGGTCGAAAGAAATGTGGTTGTTGGGCAGGCCGGTCAGGCTTGCCGCGGCAATGGTGACGCCGTGATAGCCGCGATTGCGGCTGATGATCTTCTTGCGTGCCGGCTGGCCGAGCGCGTTGGACCGGTACCAGATCATCTTCATGGCCGTATCGTTGGCCTCGGAGCCGGAATTGGTGAAATACGCCTTGCTCATCGACACTGGCGCCATCTGCACAAGCTTCTCGGCGAGATCGATCAGCGGCGAATGCGATTTGGAACCGAAGTCGTGATAGTAAGGCAGCTTGGACATCTGGCGCACCGCCGCGTCCACCAGCCGCTTCTCGGAGAAGCCGACCGCGACGCTCCAAAGCCCGGCCATCGCTTCGATATAGCGGTTCCCGGCGAGATCCTCGACATAGATGCCGTCGCCCTTCTCGATGACGAGCGGCCCTGCTTCCTCATGCTTGCGGGCATTGGTGTAGCCGTGCAGGTGGTAGCTGATGTCGCGAGCTTCGGGAGAATTCGGTCGAGCGTCCATGATGGTTCCTGTCCTGCATGCCGGGACGTGGGTCCTGCCGCCGTTCGGCGCGCATCGGCAGGTCCCTCTGGCATTAATGCTGTTTGGTGCATCTGTTTCTTGTAAGGGTGTCAAGCCCTTTCGAAAGCGCTGGCGGATGGACGGAAGACATGCAGAATTTCAGCTTCGAGGCCGCAGAACGCGAGAACCTGCGCCAAGCCCGCTGTGCGCATCGCCGAGACGTCATTCCTAAACGGCTCACCAGGCACAACATCGAGGCTGAGGTGGCCTGATCGTGGACCACGTCGACTGCATCGTTGCCGGCGCCGGGGTCGTCGGCCTCGCGATCGCGCGCGAGATGGCGCAGCGCGGCATGGACACCCTGATCCTCGAAGCCGAGAACGCCATCGGCACCGGGATTAGCTCGCGCAATTCCGAGGTTATCCATGCCGGCATCCACTATTCGGCCGGATCGCTGAAGGCCCGGCTCTGCGTGGTAGGCCGGGAAAAGCTCTACCGTTATTGCCAGGAGCGGGCGGTGCCGCATGCGCGCTGCGGCAAGCTCATCGTCGCCACGAATGCCGGACAGGAGCCGGTGCTCGCTTCCATCCTGGCCAACGCCTCTGCTTGCGGCGCGGGCAACCTGACGCCCTTAACCGCCGCCGAGGCGCGCAGGCTGGAGCCGAAGCTGCGATGCACGGCGGCCCTTTTGTCTCCCGCAACCGGCATCATCGACAGCCACGCCCTGATGCTGGCGCTGCTGGGCGACGCCGAGAAGCACGGGGCGACACTCAGCCTCAACACCCGCATCGTCGCCGGCCGCATCGAGAGTGGGCGCATCGTGCTCGACACGGTCGACAGCACCAGCGGCGGCTTTGAAATCGCCACCGCGCGCTTCATCAACGCCGCCGGGCTTGGCGCCACGGCACTTGCCGGCTCGCTTGACGGGCTCGAGCGGCAATTCGTGCCAGAACTACGCTACGCCAAGGGCAATTATTTTTCGGTCGCCGGCCGGGCGCCGTTCTCGCGACTGGTCTATCCCATACCCGAACCCGGCGGGCTCGGCGTGCATCTGACGCTCGACCTCGACGGCGTCGCCCGCTTCGGGCCTGACGTCGAATGGACGGATCAACTCGACTATCGCGTTGATCCAGCGCGTGGCGAGCGCTTTTACGACGAGGTCCGCAAATACTGGCCGGACCTCGCCGATGGCAGCCTGCAGCCGGCCTATAGCGGCATCCGGCCGAAGCTCTCCGGTCCCGGCGAAGCCAATGCCGACTTCGTCATCCAGGACGCGGCGGTGCACGGCGTGGAGAGCCTCGTCAATTTGTTCGGCATCGAGAGCCCCGGCCTGACCTCAAGCCTGGCGATCGCCGACCATGTCGCGCAGCGCCTCGCGCCGAAGGCAAGCTAACCGAGGCGACCTGCGCGAGCGTGCCCGCTGCCAAAAGCATAATCCAAAACGCCCGTAAGCCATCTGTGAGCCGGGGTCGCAGAACCTGGGTGCCTCGATTATCGGGACCATCGATATGAAGAACCGTTTCGAAGCCATACCGAACCCAAGCTGCCGGTTCGAGGTCTGGGACAATGAGACCGGCGAGCCCGTCGTCCATCGCGATCGGTTGCTCACCTTCCCCTCGGCGAAGTCGGCGGCAAGGATCGCCGACTTCCTCAACCACAGCCGCAGCCACCGGTGCCGCGCCGGCGCCGCCGAATGGCGCGTTGCGGACCGCGATGTCGGCTGGGGAGAATGACCGCCAAGCTGCTCAACCTCGCGATCGGCTTATGGCGGAGCTTCGCCGGCTCCCCTTCGAACTCGCCATGACCGATGAACCAAGCCGTGAGCCAGCGCGCGATCCCCAGGATTTGGAGCGCCTGCTGTCTCGGCAGTGGGAGGGAGACATCTACGGCATGGCCGCGCTTTTTGAACCCAACGCCGTCGTCGACAGCGGTGAGGGGCGACTGACGCTGGGCCGCGAAGCGATCCGGGCACTCTTCGCGGACATCATCGCAACGGGCCGAAAATTTGTGGCCGGAAAATCAGCCCCGCCTGTTATCAGCGGAGATTTTGGCACTCACGTCAACCCGCCTTCCCGATGGCACCGTAACCGCCGAGGTCGCCCGCCGCCAGGGCGACGGGACATGGCTATGGGTCATCGATCGATTCGCCGTTGCGTAGCGTCGGCCTGACGCATGTACTCACCGACGGCCTTATCCTTGACGGACCGGGAACCATAATCCGGCACAATGGTTGTGTGGTCACCAAGTGCGCAGCCGATCCACGCGCAATCCACCGACCCGCAGCTTCCCCAAATCGCACCCACTGCCCCGGAAGCCCTGCCCGATCCAACCCTGCCCGACCAGACGCCGCCTGACCAGACGCCGCCTGACCAGGCCCTGCCCGACCAAGCCGTGCCGGATCAAGGCTTCACCGACCAGAACTTTACTGGCATTGCGATCGTCGCCCTCGAGGATTTGCCTCCGGAGCTCAAAACACAAGCCGAGGCCGTGATCACCCAGGAAGATCTGCTTACCCTGCAGAGCTCGATCGATGCGTCGCCGCAGGCAGCAACGGCGCTGGCGGCGAGCGGCCTGGATTCCTCGCAAGTTGTCGCCGCCAACATCGACGGCAATGGCACGCTGACGCTAATCATCCAGACAACGACCTGATCGGCGGTCCGGCGTGGCGGCCGGAGCACTCGGCTTCGGCCGTAAGAACCCAGTACGGCGGGAACACCGTCATGGTCGAAGCCGCAGTTCGCAACTTCACCCTCAACTTCGGGCCGCAGCATCCCTCTGCTCACGGCGTTCTGCGGCTGGTGCTGGAACTGGACGGCGAGATCGTCGACTGCGCCGATCCCCATATCGGCCTGCTCCACCGCGGCACGGAAAAACTTATCGAGTACAAGACCTATCTGCAGGCCCTGCCCTATTTCGACCGGCTCGATTACGTGGCGCCGATGAACCAGGAGCATGCGTTCTGCCTCGCCGCCGAGAAGCTGCTCGAAATCTCGGTCCCGAAGCGCGGACAGCTCATCCGTGTTCTCTTTTGCGAAATCGGCCGGCTCTTGTCGCATCTCCTCAACGTTACGACACAGGCCATGGACATTGGCGCGCTCACCCCGCCGCTCTGGGGTTTCGCCGAGCGCGAGAAGCTGATGGTTTTCTACGAGCGCGCCTCCGGCGCCCGCATGCATGCTAATTATTTCAGGGTCGGCGGCGTGCATCAGGACTTGCCTGCGAAGCTTCTGGACGACATCTGGGCTTTCTGCGACCCGTTCCTCAAGGTCTGCGACAACCTCGACGAATTGCTCACCGGCAACCGCATCTTCAAGCAGCGCAATGTCGATGTCGGTGTGATCGGGCAGGACGACGCCTGGGCCTGGGGCTTCTCCGGCCCCATGGTGCGCGGGTCGGGAGCGGCATGGGATTTGCGCAAGGCACAGCCATATGAATGCTACCCCGAGATGGATTTCGACATTCCGATCGGCAAGAACGGCGACTGCTATGACCGCTATCTCGTCCGCATGGAGGAAATGCGCCAATCGGTCCGGATCATGAAGCAATGCCTGGAGAAATTGAGATCGCCCGAAGGCCGCGGGCCGGTCGCGATCCCGAACCAGAAGATCACGCCGCCCCCGCGGGCGTCGATGAAACGCTCAATGGAAGCGACGATCCACCACTTCAAACTCTACACAGAGGGTATTCGCGTGCCCGAAGGAGAGGTCTACGCCGCGGTGGAGGCGCCGAAGGGCGAGTTCGGCGTCTATCTGGTGTCGAACGGCAGCAATACTCCGTATCGATGCAAGATCCGGGCGCCGTCCTTTGCCCATTTGCAGGCGATGGATTTTCTGTCGCGGGGGCACATGATCGCCGATGTCGCTGCGATCATCGGGTCGCTCGATATCGTGTTCGGCGAGATCGACCGCTGACCACCCACAGGGCGTTTCAGATTTCGAGCAAGGCGTAAGGACGGCCGGTCGGCTTCACCACGTGCATGGCGACGTTATATACCGGGGCACCGCCGGGCGTGCGACCTTCATAGACGCCGCGATGCGCGTGGCCATGCACCACGGCGCTGACCTTGAACCGATCGATCGTCTCCGCCAGGCGCGACGAGCCCAGGAACGGAAAAATCTCCAATGGCTCGCCAGCGACTGTCTCGACGACCGGAGCGTAGTGCAGGACGACGAGCGTACGATTGGTGCGAACCTGCCGCATTGCGTTTTCGAGCCGCATCGACTCGCTGACGCTTTCAGCGACCATCGCCTTGATCGCCGGCTCGCCGAACGAGCCGAGCATGCGTGATCCAAAACCGCCAATGAAACCCTTCACGCCGACAAAGCCGACCTCCTTGATTTCCGCCGTCTGACCGTCAAGAAGATGGACGCCTGCCTGCCGAAGGATGTGGGCGACGTCCTCGACCGCACCGGATTCATAGTCATGGTTGCCGAGCACGGCGACGACCGGGATTGCGCAGGCGCGCAAATCCTCAGCAAGGATTTCGGCCTCTCGGGGCCTGCCGAGATTGGTGAGGTCGCCAGTGAGAACGAGGACGTCCGCTTCGCGCGAGACCTCGCCGAAGAGATCACGACAAGAGGTCTCGGCGTCTTCCTGCACGTGCAGGTCGCCAATAGCCGCAATCCTCACCGTGTCGCCGTTCCCAACCCTTGCCTTGGCGGTTATGCCCTTCTCAGCCATCACGAAATTCTCCTGTTCCACCGACGCCGGCAAAGCCCCATTCCTTAACGTCGATCTCGTAGTCAGTCGGCGAAAGCAGCCGTCCGCGGCAGATCTTCATTCGGGGAGTGGGCAGCTCCCTCTGCTTGGCGAGACGGTCAAGCAATTCGTCGAGCAGCCAGGCCGGTACATGATCGCGCTCGCTCGGATAGATCCATCGGAAATTGAGAAGCTGCATCAACAGCACCTCCCAATGAACTTCGAGGTAGGAAAGCAGCCGGTGCCAGTCGATCTGATCCTGCGCCTTGAGGAGTGTATGAGCGACGTCGGCGCCGTCATGGCGGCCTCTGTCTTGGATGAAGCACTTGGACCAGATAAGCTCGGTCGGACCGACGATCCGCACCCGACTGCCCAGCAAATCGATTTGCCTTGCGTGCTCCAACCACAGGTCGCTAACAGGCATGGTTCCGTTCGCCGAGGCGAATATGACGTCAAAGAAATGCGTGCCCTTGAAGACCTTGCCGAGCCACCGGTCATCCAATATCTCGACCGCATAACCGGCCTGCTTGAAATGAGCGAGAATGCGGGCGTAATCGCCGGCCTTGCAGAAAATGTCGAGATCCTTCGTCTGGCGCGTAACGCCTGTGTAGGCGCTCACCGCGTAGGTGCCGGCGACAAGAAAGGGAATGTCCGTCGCGGCAAGCTCGCGGATCGCCTCGGTGTAGAACACCTCGGCCTCGGCGTAGAGAAGCGTTGGCTCCGCTTTTGCGTCGATCGTCGGAACCGATGCCGGGATGGCGCGTCCCTTTGGAGAATCGTTGGTCATGAAATCGTGGCTCCGAGGCACCCGCAACCTGCAACTGTCCGTCTTTAAACAAAGCCGCCGCCCCATGGTTCCGTTGCCGACAAGGCGGAGCCTTTTTCGCCGCTAGTGAGTTGAAGGTGTGGACAAACCAGCGGCACGGAGGTGACTATGGAGGGCGAGCGCAGGGCGGTACGCGTCAGGCTGAGTGGAAGGGTGCAAGGCGTCTCTTTTCGCGTGTGGACACGGACCGAAGCCGAGAAGCTCGGTCTGTCCGGATGGGTTCGCAACGAGGATGACGGATCCGTAACGGCACTGATCGTCGGAGCCGAGGGC
The DNA here is from genome assembly GCF_002284535.1 of Mesorhizobium wenxiniae. Lineage (GTDB taxonomy): Bacteria > Pseudomonadota > Alphaproteobacteria > Rhizobiales > Rhizobiaceae > Mesorhizobium > Mesorhizobium wenxiniae. The sequence goes on from NZ_NPKH01000020.1 coordinate 450,420, forward strand.
GCGGTTTCGACGATGATGAACCGGTTGTGGGAAGGGCCGACCGGGGCGTCGGTCTCCAGCGTGAAATCCCAAGACGTCGATCCCGGCCCCGAGCCGAACGGATTCAGGATTGTCGGCTAGCAAGCGGGTACCGGGTTTGGAAATGCTTAAGCAAAAGCCAGGCCTCAGCAACTCTTGCCTTCCGCCGCCGGGAACAATCGGCAGCCAGCGCCGTTTGAACCGATCAGCCAAGACAAAGTCACTGGAGCAGATGGCTTTCCGCTCAGTTCGGCGAGAAAGCTTCTCGGGTCAGCTTCGGACTACCGACGGACAGTTTAATGTATGCTCTTGCACTAGCCACTGACTACGACGGCACGCTCGCGGAAAACGGGATCGTTTCCGATGCCACCCGTGCCGCGCTCGGGCGGCTGAAGGAAACCGGCCGCAAGTTGATAATGGTCACCGGTCGCGAGCTTGCCGACCTCGAAAGCGTTTTCCCGGAGCTTGGCATTTTCGACAAGGTCGTCGCCGAAAATGGCGCGCTCGTCTACACGCCGGCTTCGAAGGAGGAGCGCATCCTGGCGCCTGCGCCTCCGGCGGAATTCGTCGACAAGCTGATGATCCGCAAGATCGCGCCTCTGTCGATAGGACGTTCCGTCGTCGCCACCAGGGAGCCCAACGAGACCATCGTGCTGGAAGTGATCAAGGACCTTGGCCTGGAGCTGGAGATCATCTTCAACAAGGGTGCCGTCATGGTGCTGCCGAGCGGGGTCAACAAGGCGACCGGTCTTGCGGCTGCCCTCGAGGATCTGGGATTGTCCGCCCACAATGTCGTCGGCATCGGCGATGCGGAGAACGACCATGCCTTTCTGCGCGCCGTCGGCTTCGGAGTTGCAGTCGCCAATGCACTGCCGAAGGTGAGGGAGACGGCGGGCCACGTGACGAATGGTGCCCGCGGCGCGGGCGTGAGGGAGTTGATCGAGGGCCTCATCTCGCATGACGCCGCCTTGCTGGACACGGCGCGGCAACGCATTGAGATTGGCGCGGACGACGGGTCGGGCGCGGTGATGCACCTTTCACCGCGCGGCGGCGGCGTGCTGCTGGCCGGCACGTCGGGGATCGGGAAATCCACCCTCGCCACCGCCCTGACCGAACGCTTCGTCGAGCAAGGCTTCCAGTTTTGCGTGCTCGACCCGGAGGGCGACTACGAGGAACTGGAGGACGTGCTGGTGGTTGGCGACGCCAAAAGCCCGCCGAGCTCGCGCGAAATCTTCGACCTCTTATCCAAACCGTCCAACAATGTCGCCGTCAACATGCTCGGGATCAAGACCGCGGAGCGGCCAAACGCCTTCGCCAAGCTGCTGCCGGAGCTTGCCGCGCTTCGCGCCCGCACCGGACGCCCGCACTGGCTGATCATCGACGAGGCACACCACCTGTTGCCGCATGCGCGGGATGGCACATCCTTTGCGCTTCCAAAAAGCCTTTCGGCGACCATTCTGGTCACAGTTCATCCCGATCTGGTTTCGCGGGACGTGCTGGCAGGTGTTGACACGGTGCTGGCTCTTGGCCCGGAAGCCGACAAGGTCGTCGAAAGCTTCTGTGCCGCAATAGGCGAAGACGTGCCGCAGGGCGTCGTGCCGCCACCGGAAAACAAGGTCTTGTATTGGAACCGGTCGACAGGCGATCCCGCAAGACCGATCTCGATCGAGCGTCCCCGGCAGGAACGCAAGCGCCATATCCGCAAGTATGCCGAGGGTGATCTTGGCGACAATAGTTTCTATTTCCGCGGCGCGGACGGCAAGCTCAACCTGAAAGCGCAAAATCTCATGATGTTCCTCCATATCGCCGAGGGGATCGACGACCGCACCTGGGAGCATCACTTGCGCGCGGGCGACTATTCGGCCTGGTTCCGCGATCAGGTCAAGGACCAGGGACTTGCGGAGGAAGCGGCTGTCATCGAGGATGACGAGAGTCTCGATCCGCATAGAAGCCGCGCCGCCATCGCGGAAGCGGTCCATCGCCGCTACACGGCGCCCGCCGACTGAAATCAGCCCATGCCTGTGGTATCGAGGCGCATTGTATCGCCCTTCGCCGATGGCGGATCGCCGCCGAACGGCATATCCGCACATCAACGACCACTGATGCGAGGCGTGAAAATCGTTTCGCCGCCTCCATCACCCGAACATGCCGGCCCCTAGTGTGAATGCCGGCAGCATGAATGCCCTAGCGTCAATGCATGAATGTTCCTCGCAGCCAGGCGAAGAAACCGAACCTCTCGGACATTGCCGCACGGACGCGAGAGGCAGCCCATCGCGCTCGTATCGTGGCGCCGACATGGCAGTGGCAGACAATTTCGTGCAACTGCCAGTCAGTCAGTTCGAAGAAGCGCCTGGCTTCACCGTAGGTGTCGTCTCTCAAGCCTTGCGCACGAAAGATCGGGTCCTCGAAGGCAACCGTGAGAGGCGAGTCGTTGTAACGCATTTTTTCGCGTATCTCAGGGGACTTATATTCGGTGCCCGTCAGCGCTTCGAGACGCCGATCGGGATTTTTCTCCAGCAGTTTCGCCCAACGTTCGAGACGCTGGCTTCGGGTCGCTACGAGGTCTGTTGCTTCAGCGTGAACGTCGGCAACGGTATGCAGTTGGTCAAGTGTCTGGTGCTTCACGGCCGCCTCCTATTCAGCAGGTGAGTTCGTCCCACCCTGAAATGGAAATTATGGCGCTCCACGACGCCGACAAGGCCCTTATGCGCCGACCATTCGATCACTTTTCTGACGGCGCCGTCCTGCGTGAGCGCTCGATGCCTGCGGGGTCATCGGAGGCTCCCATCGGAACCATAGGCAAGCGTGGTCGTTCTGCGTGCATCGGCCCGTAGAGCGAAACCGTCGAAACGGGTGGCGTCAAAATCCGGCCGACGTCGGCGACCAGCCAAGGCAGAGTGCAGCGAGCGGAAGGAAATCACACCATGGCCATTCTTCCCACTCCCGAACCAACGCCCACTCCGGCGCCCACGCCACCGCCGTTTCCTGAACCGAAGCCTGTACGTGAGCCGGATCCGGACAGACTTCCCGACGAAGCTCCCGTCCCCAATCCGGATGAAAATGATGCGCCGCTGAAAATCGGTCCTAAAGCATCCAATCCCGACATTTGACGGAGCGGATTGGCGTCAAGCGATCGGGGAGACGCTCGTTCCAAATCGCTCAGTGCCCGATGTCGAGTGGCCAGCATGCGCGATGCCGTCGCCGGCAGGCATCAGATCGAACGCTGTGGCGAAGCGAACTCGGAGGCCTGCCGTAGATGCTGGCGCAGCAGCGCCTCGGCCCATTCGATCTCGCCCGCTTCGACGGCATCGAGAATGGCCAGATGTTCCCGGCAGGACTGCTCGATGCGTTCCGCCGGCAATTCCTCGAAACCCGCTGATTCCTGCAACCGGCGCAAATTGTTCTGCTGGCGCACCGCATCGGCCAGGAACCGGTTGCCGGAGCAGGCCGCGAGTCCTTCGTGAAAGGATGCATTGATCCGGAACCATTCGTCGCCGCCGATCAGTGTCTTGCCCGTCGACACGATCGCCAGAATGCGCTCGTGAGCGCGCCGGACAGGCGCCAGCTGCTGAGGACCCGCATTGAACATGGGCGACCGCAGCGCCGCGCATTCGACGGCCATCCGGAATTCATAGCTTTCCCGGTAGGCGTCCTCGCCGACAAGTGTGTCGGCGAAACGCCAGCCATGCCCCGGCAGGCGCTGCACCAGCCCTTCGGCGGCAAAGCGGAGCAGGAGCTTGCGCACGACGCCGCGCGACACCTGATAGCGCGGCATCAATTCCGCCTCGGACACCTCCTGGGGCAGTTGGCCAAGCGCGCGCTCCCGCATCATCCTGCGGTAAAGCTCCTCGAGCGGAGAGCTGGGTAGGATATCCTCCGGGTCGAGGTCGGCGACATCGCGCGCCAATTGCAGCCCCCTCGTCTCGAAGGGACTTAAGATGCCCTGGGCGACCAGCAGTTCCAGCGCCGCGCTGACGGGGGAACGCGAAACGCCGAACGTGCGGGCAAGGTCCGGCACCGAGACGCGGGTTCCGACCGTCCAGCCTGAATCCCTGATCCGCTCCAGGATCCGCCGCGCCAGATCGATCTGCAGCGGACTGGCCGCCTCGCTGCGTGCCGGCCGGTCGATCATCGTTTCGTTCATAGGCACTTCCTCAAGCTTTCGCATTATAGATATGCGCCACGCAGTTCGAACTGACAATCTAGCGAATTTTCCTGCTTTTCATTCAATCAAAATGCATAGTATCCGGACTCACACCAGTTTGAGGCTTCCGCTTGATGACAACAGTCGCACCGTTTCCGCTTGTCGAGATCGATGGAGCGCCGAGAGCGCGCGGCATGGCCTATGGCGAACAGGCGCGCGGGCGCATCGGCGCTTCGGTGGCGCTCTATGCCGCTCAGCTCGACCGTTTCGGCTTCAGGCCGGACGATGTCGGGCGGTTCTCCGGCATCTTCCTGCCCCGCTTGCGGCAATGGGCGCCCGATCTAGTCGAGGAAATGGAAGGAATTGCGTCAGGCGCGAATGTCGACCTGTCCTCGATCGTCCTGGTCAATGCGCGTACCGAAATCCTGCAGCTCGCCCGGCGCGAGAAAGGCATTTCCGACGACGAGCCCGACGGCTGCACGGGCGCGGCGATCCTGCCGGAGGCAACCCGGAACGGCAGGCTCATCCATGGCCAGAACTGGGACTGGAAGGCAGAATGCGCCGAGACCTCGGTGGTGTTGCGCATCCGGCGAACGGACGGGCCGGACCTCCTCACCTTCACCGAAGCCGGCGGACTGGCGCGCAGCGGCTTCAACTCGGCCGGTATCGGCATCACCGCGAACTATCTCGAATCGGACCGCGACTATCGCGGGATCGGAATTCCGCTTCCCTTCATCCGGCGCCGGGCTCTTGAAGCGCAGCATTTCGCCCATGCCATCAAGGTGGTGGCGACGACGCCGAAATCCGGTTCCAACAACATGATCCTGAGCACCGCCGAAGGGTTCACGGCCAATTTCGAATGCGCCCCGGACGAGGTCTTCACCATCTATCCGGACAACGACATGATCGTCCACGCCAATCACTGGCAGAGCCCGGTGGCGTTGTCTAAGCTGCGCGAAACCGGACTTCGCGACGTGCCGGACAGTCTCTATCGCGACCACCGCGTGCGCCGGCACCTGTCGGCGCGGCATGGAGACATAACCATCGACGACCTGAAGGAAGCGCTGTTCGACAACTTCGCTTCGCCGTTCAGCGTGTGTCGCCCGCAGATCAGGAAGGAAGGCGGCAATCTCTCGGCGACGGTGGCGATGATCGTCTTCGAACCAGCCGCCGGCATCATGGAGATCGCGCCGTTGCCGGCCAAGAACGGTGAATTCACCCGCTACGAACTCACCATCGAAGACGAGATCCTCGAGCGGGCGGAGAAGGCAGTGCCCGCACGGGAGAGACCTTCGATATCAGCACAGGAGAAACGATGGTCCGCTTTGTCCTGACCCGCCTCGCCAGCGCCGTACCGACACTCATCCTGGTCTCGGTCGCGGTCTTCGTGATGATGCGCTTCATTCCGGGCGATCCTGCGACGCTGATGCTGGGCGAGCTCGCGCAGCCCGGACAGGTCGATGCGATGCGGCATCAGATGGGGCTCGACCAGCCGGTGGTGGTGCAATATCTGATCTGGGCCGGCAACGTCCTTTCAGGCGATTTCGGACGCTCGATCGGCAGCGGGCAAGAGGTGCTACCGCTCATCATCGATCGTTTCGCCGTCTCCTCGACCATCGTCTTTCTCGCCGTAATTGTCGCCTCGGCGATCGCCGTGCCTGCCGGAATGCTGGCTGCTTGGAAGCAGGACAGTCTCCGCGACGTCACGGTCGTCGCCACCTCGACCATCCTGCTCTCGATCCCCAGTTTCTGGCTGGGGTTGATGCTGATGCTGATCTTCGGCCTCTATCTCGGCTGGCTGCCGGTCGTCGGCTACGTACCCTTCAGCCGCGACTTCGCGCAAGCCGCTCTGTATGTGATCCTGCCCGTGGTCACCTTGGTGCTCGTCGAGTCCGGCCCGATTGCGCGCATGGCCAGGGCCAGCACGATCGAGGTGGCGCGCCTGGAATACATCACCCATGCGCGGGCAAAGGGGCTTTCGGAAAGCGCGGTGACGTGGCGCCACGCTTTCAAGAATGCCTTCGCGCCCACCTTGACCCTGATTGGCTTGGTGCTCGGCAGCCTGCTTTCCAGCATCGTCGTCATCGAGACCGTCTTTACCATTCCCGGCCTCGGCCGGCTGCTGGTCGACGCGATCTATGCCCGCGACTATCCCGTGATTCAGGGATCGATGCTGTTCGTCGCCTTCATCTATGTCGCGGTCAATCTTCTCGTCGACCTGATTTACCCGCTGCTCGATCCGAGGGTTACCGCATGATCGCCCGTGCGCTCGGCCGGCCCGGTCTGAAATTCAACGCGATCTTCGGGATCGCCGTCACCGGGGCATTGATCCTTTTGGCCGTGTTCGGTCCGTGGATCGCGCCCTTCGATCCGCTCAAGCTCGATCTGCCGTCGCGCCTCAGCGGGCCCTCGCCTGTGCACCTGCTCGGCGCCGACGAATTCGGCCGCGACGTGCTCAGCCGCCTCGCCAGCGGCGCGCGGACCAGCGCCTGGATCGCTTTTGCGACGGTCGCCTTCGCATTAATCACCGGCACCCTCTTCGGCGTTCTCGCCGGTTTCCTGCGGGGCTGGGTCGATCGCGCCATCATGATGGTCAACGACGCCTTCCTCGCCTTCCCTGGCCTGCTTCTGGCGCTCGGCCTGATGGCGGTGATCGGCGCCAGCCGCGAGGGCATCATCGTTGCGCTCGGCCTTGCCTACATGCCGATCGTGGTGCGCGTGGTGCGGGCCTCCGTGATGTCCATTCGCGAGCGGGAATATGTCGAGGCCTCGCGCGTGATGGGCAATAGCGAGATCATCACCATGGCGCGGCATGTGCTGCCCAATTGCGTTGCCCCGATCATCGTGCTCGCCACCACCATGTTCGGCTGGATCATCCTGTCGGAAAGCGCGCTGAGCTTTCTGGGCCTGGGCGTCCCGCCTCCGGCGCCCAGCTGGGGCAACATGCTATCGACGGCGCGACCCTATATCGGCCAGGCGCCGCATCTGATTATCCTTCCGGGTCTCTGCATCTCGATCACGCTGCTCGGCATCAACATGCTGGGCGACGCGGTGCGCGACTGGCTCGACCCGAATATATAGGTGCTGGAAACATGCTCGTGCCGGCCGGGGACAACAACACGATGCTTTCAGTGCGCAACCTGTCGATCTCGGTGGGACCATCGGGAAAGCGGATCGTCGACGAGCTGAATTTCGATCTCGCCTCTGGCGACATGCTGGCGCTGGTCGGTGAATCCGGTTCGGGCAAGACGATGGCGGCCCGCTCGATCCTGAGCTTGCTCCCTGCCCCGCTGGTCACGACCGCTGACAGCAGCATCCGCTTCGAAGGACGGGAGCTCACCGGCCTTGCCGCAAAGGCACTGCGCCGGATACGCGGTGCACAGATCGGCATGGTTTTCCAGGAGCCGATGGTCTCGCTCAATCCCGCCGTCACCATCGGCGAGCAGATGGCGGAAGGGCTTCGCTTGCATCGCGACATGTCGCGCGCCGAGATCAAGGACCGCTCGCTGGCGATGCTGGAGAGGATCCAGATCAAGGATCCCGGCAAATGCTTTGCGGCCTATCCGCACGAATTCTCGGGCGGCATGCGCCAACGCATCATGCTGGCATCGGTCATGCTGCTCAAGCCGCGCCTGCTGATCGCCGACGAGCCGACCACGGCGCTCGACACGCTGGTGCAGCGCGACGTGCTCGACCTCATGGTCGAGCTGACGCGGGAGAATGGAACCGCCGTCCTGCTGATCAGCCACGACCTCGGCATGGTGTCGCACTATGTGAACAACGTGACGGTGATGTGCGAAGGCAAGGCGGTCGAACAGGGAAGCAGCACCCAGGTCCTTCACGCGCCGCAGCACAACTATACCAGGCGGTTGGTGGATGCGCTTCCCAAGCGCAGCGCCGGCGGATCGAGAAGAGCCGTCAACGGCCCGCCCCTGGTCGAGATCAGCAATGTCGTCATCGACTATCCGGGCCGTCCCAGGCTATTTGCGCGCGCGCAGCCGAAGCGCGCCGTAGACCGCGTCGACCTTACCATCCGGCGTGGCGAAACCCTGGCGTTGGTCGGCGCGTCGGGCTCCGGCAAGACGACGCTTGGGCGCGCCATTGTCGGCCTCGTGAGGCCGTCCAGCGGAACGATCTCGTTTCTTGGCAAGGCGATTGCAAGTGGACGATCGGCTGACACGCGATTGCAGCGTCGCGACATGCAGATCGTCTTCCAGGACCCCTATTCCTCGCTGGACCCTCGCCAGTCCATTGCGGAAATCGTCACCGAGCCGTTGAAGCTCGACGCCGAATTGGATCGCAAGCGGCGGACCGCGCGCATGAATGAGGTCATCGAGGAAGTGGGACTGACGCACGACCTTCTCGAGCGTTTCCCGCATCAGCTGTCAGGCGGGCAACGCCAGCGCGTCGCGATCGCGCGGGCGATCGTCAGGCGACCGGCCTTCGTCGTTGCCGACGAGCCGGTTTCGGCGCTGGACATGACGGTGCAGAAACAGATCCTGCTCCTGATCCGGTCGTTGCAGGAACGCTATGGTTTCGCCTGTCTGTTCGTCTCGCATGATCTGGGTGCGGTGGAGCAGGTTGCCGATAGGGTCGCCGTTATGCAGGAGGGAAGGATCGTCGAGATCGGCGACCGCGACGACGTCTTCGACCGGCCGCGCCACGCCTATACGCGCGCCCTTCTCGATGCGGCGATGCTGATCGATCGCTGTTTCGCCGACGGCGAGGGCGCACGCAAGGCAGTGGCGCAATGACAGCGACACGGCTCGTCTCCGCATCATGACGCCGTTCGGCCATATCAAGGAAATCTGGCGATATCCCGTCAGTTCGATGGGCGGCGAAGGGCTGGACGGGACGGAGCTTGCGGAAGGCGGGATTCCGGGCGACCGGATCTGGGGCGTCGTCGACCGGCGCGACGGAATTGTTGCCGCGCCGGAGAAGCTAAAACATTGGCGGCCGCTGCCGAACCTTCTTGCAAGGCTGCGGGGCGACAGGCCGGAAATCGGACTGGACGATGGCTCCTGGATCGATGCCGGCTCCAGCCTGGCGGGCGAGCTGGTTTCGGCCTTACTTGATTTCCCGGCGGCGCTGCACCCACATGTCCCCTTTGGTTCGCAAGCCCACGATCATATCGCGCCGCGCTATCAGCGCGCCGACATCCACATCGTCACGTCAGCCTCGATGAACAGGCTTGCCGGTCTGGTTCCGGATTCGTCGCAAGTGGATTCCAGGCGGTTCCGGCCCAATATCGTGATCGAAACCGACGCTTCGCAGGACGATTTCGTCGAGCAGCAGATCATTGGGAAAGTGCTTTCCATCGGCGAGGCGCGGATCGTGATTTCGGAGCCTTGTGCGCGCTGCACGTTCACGGCGTTGGCGCAAGGCGATCTTGCCTTCGAACCGGCAGTGCTGCAAACCATAGCACGCCATGGTAAAGGCGGCTTCGGCGCGCTCTGCCAGATCGTGCAGCCGGGCAAGATCAGGCTGGGCGACAGGGTCACCTTGAACGAAGCCTGACCATTCTTCCAGCTTTCGATGCCGGACGGCGGCACGTTGCGGCGGCTGATGGGTGAGATGGGCCGTAAGTTCGATGGCGGCTATGCGGAGTATACGTTGTTGCCGAACTCGCTGCTGATGCCGGCCACTATGCACTCGTCCTTGATACACCGAATTCATCCCCTAGTTTACCTCCGTGGGCGCCTTAGTCGCGAGTTTGCCTGGGGGCGGCGGCGGTTGCGCCGTCCTGACCGCATGCCGCGGAAAGACGGTTGGACCGACGCACTTTATGGAGGTGGTCGTGCGTCAATCCCCTGAATCCAGCTGGGCATATTTCGCATTCGTTTGCTCGATCGCGGTAGCTTGCGCAGGAGCTGCAGAAGGCGGCCAGCGCGGCGGAGGCAATAGCGCTGGCGACCATGGTGGCGGAGGCAATAGCGCCGGCAGCCACGGTGGCGGAGGCAATAGCGCTGACAGCCATGGCGGAGGCAAAAGCGCTGGCAGCCATCACGGTGAAGGCCGAAAAGGCGGCCCGCACAAAGGACTTGGCGGCAAGCCCAGCGGCTCCAGCAGTAGTTCACCGGTGGACGACGATGGAACCAGCACCGCTGCAACGGCGGCAGTGGCGGCAACTACGACCGCCACTGCCGTCAGTGTCGTCCCGTCCGTAGAGGCCGGACGGTCGGTCGGCCTTCCGGCCAGCCTCCAGCCCCCCAGTGACGTCAACAGTCCATCAACGGTCAGTCCGATCAAAGCGCTGCCGGGCGTCCCGGATGAAGTCGTTCGCGCCTGCCATGACGAAATCGAGTCGGCCGCCGCCCCGTTTGGCGCGACCAGCGTGCGCGTCAGCAGCGCAGGTTCCATACATCAGTTGAGCCCGGATACGATCTCGGCTCCCATTGAGGTCAGCATCGACTATGTACGGCAGGGCAAGGTGGAGACGCGGCAGGCGCCGATCAAATGCGAATTGAACGCGACTGGCGGCGTGATCGGGCTGACATAGCGCATCGCGCAGACTCCTCGCCGACGAGAGCAGAATTCGAACAGGTGATTTCTTCCTGGCATAGCTCCCTGTTTTGCCTGAAGTGGCCGCGGCGTCGTGAGCGGGTGCGAGGCAATGCCTTCCGAAGGCCTTCGATAGGAGGACCGCGCAGTCGTTTTTGGAATCACTCCAATGTCGCGTGTCTTGGCCTGAGGGAATAGGGAAGCGTGAGAGAACGCACCCGGGTAATCCGCGACGGGTTGCGAACCTTGCTACGTGCAGTCTTCTGGCTGACAGCCTTCACCGGGCCGGTAGCGGCTGCTGCGCGGCCGGAGCGCGGCTTCAGCGGCCGCTCAACCTGCGCGCTGCGACGCTCAGCCCTGAGCCTGTCATTGTCCGCGCGCGCCGCAGCCAAGTCGCGGGCAAGTGAAACATTGGCTTCACGTTGCTTGTCCAGAGCCTCCTTCAGCCTGGTGACCCGTACCAAAAGTGCTCGGGCGGCGGCGCGTTCGAGGCGAGCCTTATCGAGATCCTCATGGGTCGAGACTGCTGCAGCGCGTTCTCGTGCCAGCGCTTGCGCCGTCTCGGTTGCAGTCTGCTCGGCACGCTCTCTCGCTGAGACTGCTCTGGCTCGTTCCTGTTCAGCCGCGACGCGCTCGAGGCGAGCTTTTTGCAGCTCGTCACGCGTCGACGCTGCTGCAGCACGTTCTCGTGCGAGAGCCTGTGCCGTCTCGTTTGCAGTCTGCTCGGCCCGCTCTCTCGCTGACACCGCTCTGGCTCGTTCCTGTTCAGACGCGTGGCGCTCGAGGCGAGCTTTTTTTAGCTCCTCACGAATCGACGCTGCTGCAGCGCGTTCTCGAGCCAGCGCGCCCTCCGTCTCGGGTGCGGTCTGCTCCACTTCTTCTCTCGCTGTGACTGCACCGGTCCGTTCCTGCTCAGCCACGTCCGCGCGCTCCATGAGTGCGGCATTGGACAGTTTCACTTCGGCGAGGTCGCCACGAACGTTCTCTGACTTCCGGCGTTCGTCGTCGAGCATTCCGCTCGCTTGCGCCAGCGAAGCCTTGGCCTTGGCGCGATCTTCGGCGGCCTCGGCCTCAAGCTGTTCAATTTTCGCCCGCGCTCGCGACCGATCGCGCGCCCGCAATTCGGCTCGCTGACGCTCCAGATGAGCAGCGGGCATCTCCGCAAAGACATAATTGGTGGCCTCGCTCAGCATTGTGCGGGCATCTCCCGCTATGCGCCGCAATGCGTCAAGTGTGCGGGCTGCCGCGAGCTCGTTGCGCAATCGCTCCTCGCGTGCGTTGTCGGAGGCTGCCATGCTTGCCCTCAGCGCATCGATCTGCTTGCGCGACTCGAGGAGTGCTCCCTGCAGAGCAGCGCTCCTTGCGCGTTCGCCTTCCGCCACCCGGTGCTCCTGGCCGCCCAATTCCCCTGCGGCGGCTGCCTGACCACCGGCTGCCCCGACTTGCGCCCGGGCAGCCGCGAGATCCGGGCTGAGCAAGTCGACACTCGTGCCTTGGGCCCGCGAAATGGCGGGGGCGCTTTCGACCCAGTTTTGTCTCGTCATCGCATAGCTAAGCGGCACGGCCAGACAGATTGCGGCGACGCCCAAGCGGGGCACAAGACCGATCGGCTTGCGAACGCGAGGAGGGGAGGTCGTTACGATGGTCGGCTCGGGATCCAGGCTGAACCCTCCCCTTCGAGCTGTGACATTCAAGCCGCGATGCGCCGGATTGGCCAACTGAGCAACTTTGCGCGGGGAAGCCTTATGACCCAATTGGTCCCATGCTGACCCGCAAATTCGCTCCCCACGTTCCGCGGGGGCGAGTTGTCTCGGCATACGGCTCAGAGCCCTCAATACTGGACTACTTAAGGCGGCAAGATTAGCCGCCACCTGCCTACGAACATCGCCAGCGATTTCTCTGACCGATGTCGCAAGGCGGCCGGATTGCGGTATGTTCGTCGCGGAAGCGTTGGTCTGGGCCGCAGACGAGCTCTCGCAAGGTTCGGAGCTCACGTCGAAATACTCGATTCGCACCCCGAACCGAAGGTAATTGGCATCCTGACGCCGAACGTCCAGGTCTGCGGTGTCTGAGGGCGCGGCCACCTGAGAAGAAGAAGCAGGCTCGGTTGCAAGATCGACCGGGCTTTCCCAATCCCAAGATGCCACCTCGGGGGGATCAGATCCGCCTTCGCTCACATCTGATTTGAGGCGATGCCGTTGCACCGCGATAAGGATACGCCGGAGCACAAGATAGAGGCCCACCGAGGCAAGTGTTGCTGTCCCGCCCAGGATGGCGAGATCTGCGTCGTTTGCGTAAATTTCGGCAAGAGGATTTGGCATTGCCGTGCCTGTGCGTTCTTGGGTGTATTCTCAAGTTCGAAGCGTGTGTTTGGTCCTCGCCTTGTGCTGGCTAAAGCCTTCGATCGCTTTCGAAGCTGTCACTTGCTTCGAGATCCCTCCAGTGCTCGGAGCGCCGGTCGCGCGCTGATAGACAGGCCGGCGCAGCTGACTTTCATTTGAATCGAAACTTGAAGATGCCGTGGCCGCCGATTATCGGTCGCCAAGGGCGCCCAGGCTCTGAAAGCCGACTTGCAACTCTGCATCTCAACGTCCCGAGAGTTCTCTCACGGTGCGCACCATTCCGCCATTTCCGGCTCTGGACGGTCCGCCTGACTTTAAAGCTAGGTCACAAAGCTAGGTCACAGACCTCCACGGTCAACCGTCACTCTCATACTAAACGTCAGAAGCACTTCGGCCACGCACAACGGCCATCGCTGCTCGGACCGCTGTCGAACGACCCCTCCTGGCGCACACGCGCCGTCGGAGAGCTGGTGAGTTTAGGATCCTTCCCACCCTGAGCGGGTTTACGGCCCCGGAACCAAGAGTCAGGTTTTCACACCGGGTACCTCAAACGAAAGACCGGAGGACAACACGCCTCCGATCTTTCGAGCAACAGACAATCGCCAGCTCCTATTCGCTTTTCCAGACGCCCCATACGTGAGGGTTTGCCGCCGGCCATACCGAATAGCCCTTCACCTTCGATGACACCGCGTCGACCGATGGCTCGTAATAGAGGCCAAGGATCGGCACATCCTTTGCCATGAGGGCATGGAGCTGCTTGAACAGCGCCTTGCGTTGCGCTGGGTCGGTCGTCGCCATCGACCTCGTGTAGAGGTCGAGAGCCTCCTTGCTGTCCCACTGCGCCGTCGGGTCGGTCGCCTTGTCGCCGAGGATGACGCCATACATCAGCGACGGATCGAGACGAGCCGAGTAGCCGAAGGACTGGATCTGGAATTTGCCGGCAAGGTAATTGTCGAGCTGTGCCGCCCAATCCAGCACTTCGAGCTGGGCGTTGAAGCCCGCGGCCGTCAGCATCGCCTGCAGCAGCACCGCGTTCTCATACATCCCCTGGTAGCGGGTGTTGGTCTGGATCTTGATCGGCTGGCCCTTGTAGCCGGCCTCGTCCAGCAGTGCCTTAGCCTTGACCGGGTCGTATTCCGGCCATTTAAGGAATTCGTCGTCGAAGAACGAGCTCGCCTGGGCGACGGCCGAGGGATCTCCGGTGGCGACACCGTTGGTGCGGGCGGCGGCGATCTGGTTGATGTCGGCGGCATGCGCCAGCGCCGTGCGTATCTTGGCATTCGACAGCAGCGGGTCCTTGGTTTGCAGCAGGATCGCTGTCCATGACAGGCCTTGCGTCGACAGCACCGTCATGCCCCGCGACTTGGCTTCCTCGACACGCGATGATTCAAGATCGGGAAGCACGTCGAGCTCGCCGGCAAACAGCGCGGTCTCCGCCGCCGCCGTGTCGGGGATGACGATGAAGCGCACCTCGTCGACATAGGCCTCACGGCTGCCGGCAAAGCCACTTGGCGCCTCCTTCACCGGCTTGTAGTCGGGAAAACGGTCGAGCGCCAAATACTGGCCCTTGACCCATTCCTTCAGCGTGAACGGGCCGCTGCCGATGGCGGAATCGGCGATCCATTTGCCGTCAGCGCCGACATTCTTCGGGCTGGCGACCCAGCCATTGCACTGGACACTGGCGAGCTGCGCCAAAAAGAGCGCATTCGGCGCGTTGAGCGTGAAGACGACGGTGCGTGGACCGGGCGTCTCCACTTGCTCGACCTTAAGGCCCTGGCTGCCATCGAAGAACGGAATGCAGAACCACTGGTTGGCTGGGTCCATGCGGCGATTCCAGTTCCATCTGACGTCGGATGAGGTCACGGCGTCGCCATTGTGGAAAGCCGCGCCGTCGCGCAGCGTAAAGGCATAGGTCTTGCCGTCGTCCGACACTTTCCAGGATTCGGCCAGTGCCGGCCCTACTGTGAGATCGGCGCGATATGCCACCAGCGTCTCAAAGATATGGTGCAGCACCGTGTCGGTATTCGCGTCTCGGCTGAGACCGTCGGTGGCGCGGATGTCGGCGTTGACGCGAACCTTGAGCGTGCCGCCGGTTTTCGGCTGCTCCTGCGCCGTCGCCGGCAATGCACACGCCATCACGGCGATTGCCGCCAGCACCTGGATCAATCGTCTTCCCATTCTCAATTCTGTTCCCATTTTTTATCTCCAGTTTGTTGACTACAGTTTTTCAGGCAGGCGCGGCATTCAATGTCCGCGCAAAGAACTCCTTGACCTTGGCGATGAGCTCGCGGTCGTTGTGAGCGATGCCAGGCACGACATCCAACTGCACCTCGACGCCGTGGCTCTCCAGGCTGCCCTTCAACGATCTGATCCGGTCGTTGCGGGTCGCGCCGGCGAGATCGGCGCCGGGCATCCACCAGTCATCCTCCGGCTTGATGGTGATCTCCCAGGTTTGGAGATCGTCACCACCGATCACCATCTGCACGGCGACCTTGCGCATGGCGTCGAGGTCGACGTTCTTGCCGAACACTCTCTCGAAGTCGCGCACCCCGACCCAGAAATCGTGATCGAAGTCAAGCAGCGTCACGACGCCCGGCGCACCGATCGATGCGGCCAGCAGACGTTCGGGATGGAGGAACAGGAAACGATGGGTGAAATGGCCGCCCCCAGAGAAGCCGTACATCAGCACACGGTCGCCGCGGATGCGATAACGCTCGCGCATCTCCTCGACCATGTCGAGCAGCACGGCATCGTAGTGGAGGTCGCCCTGGCGCAGCATCTTGTAAGAGGAAAGATCGCCCGGAAAACAGATATTCGCCGGGAAGACCGGGGCGAGCACGATTACGCCGTTCTGTTCGGCGAAGTCGGCAAAGGCGTCCCGGTAGGTGAGCATGCCGCGTTCGGTGCCATGCACGATCACCGCCAGCGGATAGGTCTTGCCGCCGTCTTCGTCATAGTCCTCGGGCACATAGGCACAATAGGGGAAGCGCTGGTCGAAGCGGGAGGCGTACACCGAGGTGTGCCCGAAATCGTAATAGGACAGGCGCTTGCCATGTCCGCTGACGTTGCGCATCGAATTTCCCTAATCTCAATCTCACTGTTTCATCATTTTGTGTGACTGAAAAGCATTTGTTTATCCCTAATGTCAGGAAAGTACGTATTTTACGTCGCATAACGCCGAAGCTTCCGGGGCAGGCATGAGCAGGTGTCCGGCCGTCGCGCGTCAGTTCGGGTTTCCGGAAACTCGCCGTGCTGCAAAAGGCGCATCGCGCCTCGTTTACGTCGCGCACGATCGCGGTGCGTGCGCGTGGCCCATCTGGGCTTCGATCGCGGCGAGGATCGCATCGGCGCCGTCGGCTCAAGGTCGGCCAAGCGTCATGACAAACGACATCGTGAAGTTGTGCAGGTTGACTCGATTATCTGCTTGCCTAACTAGGTTCTCGGGGCTCAGCGCAAATCACTACAGTCGGTATGATATCTTCCCGCATCCGAACGCTTGTCCTTGTTGTTATTCTCCTGGCCGGCAGTTCGATCGTGTCCTCCTGCGTCGCCCCTGACGACACGTCGAACCTCTCAAAGGAAGACGGCACAACGGCGGCAGCCCGCAAAGAGATGGTCGGTCTCAGCGAGGCGGACGTTCGAATGTGCGCTGGCTTTCCAACTGCCACCGTCGATGCGGGCGGAAGCCAGATCTGGACGTATCAGCGTACCGTTCAACGCGGCAATCTCAACGTCGTGATTCCAACTTTGGCCGTGGGTGCGGTCCCGACGGTTGGAGGAGCGCTCAATGTCGATCCTGGCGGCTATTGCAACACGCAAATCCGAATGGTCGGTGGCCGAGTTGCCGAGGTCGCCTACGCCGGCGACAACAACACGCAGAACCACCGCGATGCGCTCTGCGTCAGCACGGTAGACGGCTGCGTGGCATATGCCCGCCAGCGCCATCAAGTCAGGACAGGAGCCATTTCCAGGTAATCGGGCCGGCTGGCGCACCCCAGGCCCTGCACCGTTCGTTCCTATTTCAGGCAGGCGTTCGATATTCCGAACCGCTGCCAGAGACCGACCTCCCCGCCGATCAGCCTTGCGAAGGCCGATCGCCCGGAACCATTCTTGTGGTCGGGAGTACAAGAAGTCGGGAGTACAGGGAGTCGGGAGTACAGGGACGGCAGACGATGATCATCACCCGCAGGACGTTCGTGAAGGCTGCCGCCACTTCCGGAGCGGCTCTGGTGCTGCCGGGAACCGCGCCCGGCGCGCCGCCTGCGCCGGTGATGCGGGCCGTGCCCTCCTCGGGAGAGATGCTTCCCGCTGTGGGCCTGGGCACCTGGATCACCTTCAATGTCGGCGACGATCCGGTGCTGCGCGACGAGTGCGCCGAGGTGATGGCGGCCTTCTTCGCGGCGGGCGGCCGCATGATCGATTCCTCGCCCATGTACGGCTCCTCGCAGCCTGTGATCGGCTATGGCCTCGAGAAGCTCGGCCGGCCCGAAGCGCTGTTTTCCGCCGAGAAGGTCTGGACCTCCTCCGCCGCCGACGGACCCGCGCAGATCGAGCAGTCGCGCCGCTTGTGGGGTGTGCCGCGCTTCGATCTCGTGCAGGTCCACAACCTCGTCGCCTGGGAAACGCATCTCGAAACCTTGTTCGCCAAGAAGGCGGACGGGCGGATCCGTTATGTCGGCATCACGACGTCCGAAGGACGACGGCACGACCTGTTCGAACAAATCATGCGCGCGCATCCGCTCGACTTCGTGCAGCTCACCTATAACATCGTCGACCGCGAGGCGGAGGAGCGGCTCCTGCCGCTGGCGGCCGAGCGCGGGATGGCCGTCATCGTCAACCGGCCGTTTCGCCAAGGCGCGCTGACGCGCCAGCTCGAAGGCGAGACGCTGCCGGACTGGGCGGCGGAGATCGGTGCCGGGACCTGGGCGCAGTTCATTTTGAAGTTCATCCTTTCGCATCCCTCCGTAACCGTCGCCATCCCCGCCACCACCCGCGTCGAACACGTGCGCGAGAACGTGCTGGCGGCGACTGGTCCCCTCCCCGACGCGGCCATGCGCGATCAGATGGCGGCCTACGTCCGGAATCTCTAGATGTCGGAATGGTGGACCTACCGGCTGGAAGATTTCCTGCTATTCTCGCCGCGCGTCTACTGGCGCATGTTTGAGTTGGCCAATGCTGCCTTCTGGCCGCTGCATCTCCTGACGCTCGCCGCCGGCCTCGCCATTGTCCTGCTCGTGCTGCGGCGGCCGCCTCGCCACGGCCTCTGGATTGCGCTCCTCCTCGCCGCGCTCTTTGCCTTCGTCGGCTGGTCCTTCCTGTCGAGCCGCTATGCCGTGATCAACTGGGCGATCGCCTATGTCGCGCCGGCCTTCGGCCTGCAGGCGCTGCTGCTGGCATTCGGCGGTGCCGCGCGCGGCGGCCTCGCCTTCGAGCGGCGGGACATCGCAGCAAGGCTCGGGCTGCTGATCATGGCCGCTGGCCTCGTCGTCTATCCCCTCCTGCCGCCGCTTTTCCGGCGGCCATGGACAAGCGCCGAGGTCTTCGGCATCGCGCCCGACCCGACTGCAATCACGACGCTCGGCGTCCTGCTTGCAGCGAACGGCGGGCCTGTGCCGCTGCTGTTTGCGATCCCGCTGCTGTGGCTGCTGCTCAGCGGCCTGACGCTCCATGCCATGGGCGATCCGCAGGCCTGGCCGCCGCTTCTGGCAGCGGGCACCACTGTCGCTGCCTTGGCCCTGCGCCGCATTGCTCGGTGATGCAATAACGCTTCGGCATTTGCTCCGGCAAGAAACGTGAGCGATTGTCGGCAGCACGTTTGTTCTTGGTTTGTGCCGGCAGCAGTGCTATGAGTTGTTTACGGTGCCTATTCGCGCCAACGACCCGCGGCCGAGGCGGGTTTTCGTTTCAGGTTCGGCGCCCTCCTTCACAGGGATCCAAATCCATCTCTGACGGCGTGGCAGGATTCCTGGCGTGGCGACCAGCAGGACCGACTGTCGCGCTCTCAGCGCGCCGCCCACACCAGGCCGCGGCGACGAAATATCGTTCGCATCTGCGGCACCGCGAACTCCCTGACGGCATGTCCGAGTGCCGAATAGAACACCCTTCCCTTGCCGTGCCGGCGCTTCCAGACGACCGGCATGACCACGCCTTCTATCCAGGACGCGTGCTCGCCGGAGAAGGTGGTGGTCGCCAGCACCTCATTCGATGGATCCACATGCATGTAGTACTGCTCGGAGCGGTACGGGAAATCATCGATGCCGTTCATGATCGGATCGTCGCGCCTGATGATGTCGACCCGGTAGTCGATGATGTTGCCTGGGTGGGCCACCCACTGACCGCCGCACATGAACTGGTATTCCGTGGCTTCACGAAAGGCATCGCACATGCCGCCGTGATAGCCGCCAAGGCCGACACCGCCCTCGACTGCCTTTGTCAGGTTGAACTCCTCGTTCTTCGCAAGCTTGGCCATCGTGTAGATCGGGACGATCAGGCTCAGATCGGCGATCGCCGGGTCGGCGAATATCTCCGTCGTGGTTTCGACGCGCACGCCAAACCCTTCCTCCTCGAGCATCGCCTTGACGACGCGCGCACCTTCTTCCGGCTCGTGTCCATCCCAGCCGCCCCATACGATCAGCGCTTGCCGCATATTCTTCTCCGTCAGTTGGTGCATGAAGACTGACAGCAAGATGATCTATGAAACAAGGGCCGTACGAAATTAGTGGTGACGGGTTTGAATTTGGCAGTTTGCACGGCACAGCCCCAACGCCGCGGTAGACGGCCACGGTTCAGTGGATTGCCGCATTCTTTTGCGTGGCGCGGGTCAGGTTGGCGACGCTCATGGCACCGATGCCAACAGCGCAAAAGCCGTGCTTGATGCCGATAGGCTCGGCACTGCAAGGGTGGTGATCTGCCCCTTAGAACCACCGCCGCTCAGGTTCGGAACTCTTTGCAATCACAATTCCCAAGACAACACCGAGCACGCCGCCAAGCATCATCGCCGAAGATATTGTGCCTGGATTCTGCTGGACAGTTTCAGTCACGGTGTGCGCCTGGCTACGCAATTGCCGGGCTGCGCGCGAGGCCCGTTCGGCGGCGCTGTCGTACCAGCCCTCTGCCTCCTCGGCGCGGTCGGAAAGGGTCCGATTTATTTTCGTGATCTCGCGGCGAAGCTCAGCGATCTGCTTCTTCATCGCCTCCTGGGCTTCGTTTGCCGCCTTTGAGGCGCCTGCGTTGTTAGGGGTTTCGGCCATTGGATCTCTCCCTTTGGTATCAGACAGGGGAACGGTCGCAGGCGCGCAGGGTTCCTTGTCTTGGATAACAGCACCGTTGATTGCGCTATCAAGCATTCCCCTGCACGCGCGTGTGGCGAGCGATGATCCTCTCCTCGTCGGTCGCGACGACGCGTATTTCGACCTTGCTGTCCGATCGGCTTATGATCTCGGCATGAGAGCCATTGGATGGCTCGTCGATCGCCACGCCAAGCCAATGAAGCCTTTCGCATATCGCCTTGCGGACCGGCGCTGAGCGCTCGCCAATGCCGGCGGTGAACACGAGGCATTCGAGGCCGCCCAACGTGTTGGCGAGTGCGGCAACTTCCCTTGCGGCCCGGAAAGCAAAAAGATCTACCGCTTCGCGGGCGTGGGGATCGTCGCTCGCTTGCAGCGTGCGCATGTCGCCCGAGATGCCGGATATTCCGAGCAGCCCGGATTCCTCATAGAGCATGTGCTGCAGAGCCTCCCCCGCGATACCTCTCTCCAGGATGAAGTACAAAAGCACGCCCGGATCGATGGCGCCGCAACGCGTGCCCATGACCAGGCCGTCGAGCGCGGAAAAGCCCATCGTCGTATCGACGCTTCTTCCGTCGCGCATGGCGCACAGGCTCGCTCCGTTGCCGAGATGGGCGACGATCGTCCGCTTCGCCGCAAGACCGGGCGCTATCTCCTTGAGCCGCCCGGCGATGTATTCGTAGGAAAGACCATGAAACCCGTAGCGGCGGATTCCGTCCTCATCAAATCTACGCGGCAGCGCGAAACGGCTCACGATCGGATCGATCGTCTGATGGAAGGCTGTGTCGAAACATCCGACCTGCGGCAGATCCGGCCGCAGCGCCGCAAGTGTGCGGATCGGCGCGAGACTGCGAGGCTGATGCAGCGGAGCAAGCGGCGTCAGCCTGTCCAACGCCTCGATCACGTGAGGCGTCAGGCGGACGGGTTCGACGAAGTCGCGCCCGCCATGCACGATGCGGTGTCCGGCGGAGACCAGTTTTCTGCCGCCAAGTTCGCTCTCGATCCAGTCGAGCAACGCGTCGATGCCCGCATTGCGCGCGTCTCCAGCAAGCGGCCGATCACACTGCACTGTTCCATCGGCCGCTTTCACGCTGAGCCTCGGCGCATTGCCCAGGTCCAGCGTACCACGCGAGACGAGTTGCAGTTCTGCCGACGGTTCAATATAGTCCGAACTTGATACTGGAGGAGCCGGCGTTCAGTGCAAGAATTGCGTGTCGCATCAACCGGCAACCTTCGTCGCACTGTTATCAGGCCAGTTCCACTTCTGAATCTCGGGCATGTCTTCGCCGTACTCGCGGACATAAGCCTTGTGTTCCGCAAGCTTCCCGTGAAGTTCGGCGGCAAGATTTTTCGCCCGTTCGGCGAGACCTGGCACGCGTTCGATCGCGGCGAGCGCCAGGTGAAAACGGTCAAGTTCATTGAGCACGACCATGTCGAACGGCGTGGTGGTGGTGCCTTCCTCGCGAAAACCGTGCACGTGCATGTTGTCATGGTTGGCGCGTCGGTAGGTCAGCCGGTGGATGAGGTAGGGATAGCCGTGATAGGCGAAGATGACCGGCCTGGTTTTCGTGAACAGCGCGTCGAAATCCTCATCGGCAAGGCCATGCGGATGCTTTGAATTCGACTGCAGCGTCATCAGGTCGACCACATTGACGACGCGAACCTTCAGGTCTGGAAGCGCCGAACGCAAAATGTCGGTGGCAGCGAGCGTCTCCAGTGTCGGCACGTCGCCGGCGCAGGCCATCACCACATCCGGATCCTCGCCCTTGGCAACCGTTCCGGCCCATTCCCAGATCCCCGCCCCCGCCCTGCAGTGGGTTTCTGCGTCTTCGACAGACAGCCATTGCGGCGCCGGCTGCTTGCCGGCGGTGATGACGTTGATGCGGTTGTAGGTTCTCAGGCAATGGTCGGTGATCCAGAGCAGCGTGTTGGCATCCGGCGGGAAATAGAGCCTGACGGTATCGGCCTTCTTGTTGGCGACAAAATCGGCAAAGCCCGGATCCTGGTGACTGAAGCCGTTGTGATCCTGCCGCCAGACATGAGAGGTCAGCAGGTAATTGAGTGAAGCGATCGGCTTGCGCCAGGCAAGCTCGCGGGATGTCTTCAGCCATTTCGCATGCTGGTTGACCATGGAATCGACGATGTGGATGAACGCCTCGTAACAGGAAAACAGGCCATGCCGGCCGGTCAGCAGATAGCCTTCCAGCCAACCCTGGCAGAGATGCTCGCTGAGCACTTCCATGAGACGGCCGTCACGCGAGAGCTGGACGTCGTAGGGCTCGATCCGCTGCGTCCAGACCCGGTCCGTAACCTCGAAGACGTCGTCAAGGCGGTTGGAGGACGTCTCATCCGGCCCCATCAGCCGGAAATTTCTGGCCTCCGCATTCAGGCGTATGACGTCGCGGAGATAGCTTCCGAGAACCCGCGTCGCCTCGGCTGTGGCACCTCCCGGACGCCGCACGTCGAGCGCCAGGCTTTTCCAATCGGGAAGCACGAGGTCGCGCTTCAGCAATCCGCCATTGGCATAGGGGCTTGCGCCCATGCGCTTTGACCCGGTTGGCGCAAGCGCCGCCAACTCTGGAAGCAGATGCCCGCTGTTGTCGAACAGCTTTTCCGGCTCGTAGCTCCGCATCCAGTCTTCGAGGATCTTGCGGTGCGCCTCGTTGCCGCGCGCGTTCGACACCGGAACTTGATGCGAGCGCCAGAAATCCTCGACCTTCTTGCCGTCGACCTCCTTCGGTCCGGTCCACCCCTTCGGGCTACGCAGCACGATCATCGGCCACAGCGGACGCTCTCCCTGCCAGCCCGACGCTCGGGCGCGCTTCTGGATGGAGCGGATTCTGTCCAGCGCGGTGTCCAACTTCGTGGCCATCAACCGATGCATGGGAATCGGCTCGTGTCCTTCGACGAAAAGTGGTTCGTAGCCATAGCCGGCGAACAGGCTCCGCAATTCCACGTCATCCATGCGGGCAAGGATCGTCGGGTTGGCGATCTTGTAGCCGTTGAGATGCAGGATCGGCAGCACGGCGCCGTCGGATGCCGGATTGAGGAACTTGTTGGAGTGCCATGCCGCCGCGAGCGGACCGGTCTCCGCTTCACCGTCGCCGACGACGCAGGCGACCACCAGATCAGGATTGTCGAAGGCCGCGCCGAAGGCATGGACCAGCGCATATCCCAGTTCTCCGCCTTCATGGATCGAGCCGGGCGTTTCCGGAGCAGCGTGGCTCGGCACTCCACCGGGGAAGGAGAATTGCCGGAAGAGTTTCCTCAGGCCGTCTTCGCCCTGGCCGATCTCAGGATAGATCTCGCTGTAGGTGCCCTCAAGCCACGTGTTCGCCACCATCGCCGGGCCGCCATGACCTGGGCCGCAGATAAACAGAACGTCGAGACCGCGTTCCCGGAGAACGCGGTTCAGGTGGACGTAGATGAAGTTGAGGCCAGGTGTCGTGCCCCAATGGCCGAGCAGCCGCGGCTTGACGTGTTCGGCTTTCAGGGGCTCGCGCAGCAGCGGATTGTCCATCAGATAGATCTGGCCAACCGAAATATAGTTCGCGGCCCGCCAATAACGGTCCATGAGATCGACCTGATAAAGGCCTGTTGTGGTCGCAGCTCTCTGAGCCTCGTCGTTCATGGAAAAGTCTCCAGATGCATTCGCCCGTCGATATCTGGAGTGAGATCGCCTCGGAGAAAGGATTTTCACGGAAATAAGTTCGGCCGGAGCCGCCATCCGCGCCTGCCAATCGCTCTTTTGCAGGAACCTGGAAGCTCGCCAACGGTTAAGGAGACGAGCCGCCGAAATGAGATCAAGCGCTGCCGAGCAGAGTGCACGCCGATCGAGGGATTGTCGCCGGGGAGCCGTTAGGCACGATTGGGGGGCCCGAAAGAGGAGCAAAGGATGCTCGATCTTCCCGATGCACGCGACCGAATGGTCGAAGTCCAGCTCAGCCGCCGTGGCATCCATGACCGCGAGGTGCTGGAAGCGATGCGTGAGGTTCCACGCGAGGCTTTCGTCGCGCCCGGCTTTGAAGAATTCGCCTACGAGGATGGGCCGCTGCCGATCGCCGAGGGTCAGACGATATCGCAGCCCTACATCGTCGCCTTGATGATCGAGATGGCAGAGATCGGACCGGGCGACCATGTCCTGGAGGTTGGCACCGGCTCAGGGTACGCGGCTGCCGTGATGAGCCGGATCGTCGAACGCGTCTACACGATCGAACGCCACGCCGGGTTGGCCGAAACGGCGAGACAGCGGTTCGAAGAGCTTGGCTATGACAATATCGAAGTCCGCACCGGCGATGGCACCAAAGGCTGGCCCGACGCAGCGCCCTTCGACGCCATTCTTGTCGCCGCCGGCGGACCCGGTGCGCCGCTTGCCCTTCAGGAACAGCTCGACGTCGGCGGCAGGCTCGTCATCCCGGTCGGCGACGAACCGCATGATCAGCGCCTTCTCAAGGTCACCCGGACTGGCGCTGCAACTTACAGCGAGGAGGATTTCGGCGGCGTGCGGTTTGTCCCGCTCATCGGCGAGCAGGGCTGGCCCGAGAGCGGCAGCCGTACCGCGGATCGTCGGTCCGGACCCGCACGCACGCGCAGCCTGCCGGAGATGATCGCGGCAGCGGCCGAACCGCTGCCGGATTTCGACGATCCGGCGTTCGGCGAATTGTTCGACCGGTTTGGCGACCGGCGCGTCGTCCTGCTTGGTGAAGCGAGCCACGGTACGTCGGAGTTCTACCGGGCTCGTGCGGCGACCACCCGCAGGCTTATCGAGAAGCACGGCTTCACCATCGTCGCGGTCGAAGCCGACTGGCCTGACGCAGCGGCGATTGACCGCCACGTCCGTCATCGGCCGTCGCGGGCTGACGCCGATCCGCCGTTCCAGCGGTTTCCCACCTGGATGTGGCGCAACACCGACGTTGCCGCGTTTGTCGACTGGATGCGACAACACAATGAGCGGATTAGGATATCGTCCCGGCTGGCGGGCTTCTATGGCCTCGACATCTACAATATGAGCGGATCGATCGGCGCGGTTCTGCAATATCTCGATCGGGTCGATCCGCAGGCAGCAAAGATCGCGCGTGAACGCTATGGCTGCCTGACGCCTTGGCAACACGAACCATCCACCTACGGCCGTGTCGCGCTCACATCGGGTTACGAGAAATGCGAGCAGGCCGTGCTTGAACAATGCCGCGAACTGCTTGCCAAGCAGCTCGACTATGCGCAGCAGGACGGCGTTGATTTTCTGGATGCCACCCAGAATGCCCGGCTGATCGCTTCCGCGGAACGCTACTATCGGATCATGTACTATGGCGGCGCGCAGTCCTGGAACCTGCGCGACACCCATATGTTCGAGACACTCGAGCATCTGCTGGAAGCCCGCGGGCCGAACGCCAAGGCGGTCGTGTGGGCGCACAACTCCCACATCGGAGATGCACGCTATACCGAAATGGGGATTGTCAGGGACGAAGTAAACATCGGCCAGCTCTGCCGCCAGCGTTTCGGCGACGAGGCGGCCTTGATTGGGCTCAGTACGCATTCCGGGACAGTGGCCGCGGCCTCCGACTGGGACAGCGAGATGGAAATCAAGCGGGTGCGGCCCTCGCATAGCGATAGCTTCGAGCGGCTTTGCCATGATTGCGGCGTCTCGCGTTTCCTGCTCGACATCAAGCGCGACGACGATCTTCGCGAGCGGCTTCTGGAGCGCCGGCTGGAGCGCTTCATCGGCGTGATCTATCGGCCGGAAACCGAACTGCGTAGCCATTACGCGGCTGCCTTTCTTGCCCAGCAGTTTGACGCCTTCGTCTGGTTTGACGAAACCGTCGCGGTGACGCCGCTTGGGCCGGAGCATATGGGAGCGGGCGTTCCCGACACCTATCCGTTCGGACTTTAGCCCCTCTCGGACAACGCCGCATCAAGGTGAGTTTCGGCGGAACATTCATCGCGCCCTGCTGTTTTCTACAACAAGACCCTTTTCGAAGGAGTTGTGCCATGAGCGGAACCAAACATCCAAAGTGGAAAAAGCCGAGCGATGCCGATTTGAGGAACAATCCCGGTATCGGGACCTCCAAGGGCACGATCAAGGAAGGCGACGAACTCTTACTCGAAGGCGAAAACACGATCGAAGGCGATGTCGAGAACGACACCAACGCCCTTGGCGGGATCAATCCAAGGCAAAAGATGCGGACGAACAAGTAGCGTCGCTGCGTGTTACGAGCCAGGGAGGAGCACATGCGCGCATTTATGATTGTCGCGGCGCGCAGGAGATGTGAAGCAAGCTTCGGAGAGTATCCCATGACCGATCCTGATCCTGATCCGAACAATCCCGTGCCGATACCGGATAATCCGAATCCTGAGCCTGCCCGGCCGCCTGCTCCGCCGGAAACTCCGCCGGATGAGCCTCCGGGCGTTCCTCCGCCTTCGCCCGATCCCGTTCCCAGCCCGCAAAGGCAGCCCGTCGAAATTCCTCCCGAGACACCATCCG
The DNA here is from genome assembly GCF_002284535.1 of Mesorhizobium wenxiniae. Taxonomy (GTDB): domain Bacteria; phylum Pseudomonadota; class Alphaproteobacteria; order Rhizobiales; family Rhizobiaceae; genus Mesorhizobium; species Mesorhizobium wenxiniae. The sequence continues at coordinate 477,189 of NZ_NPKH01000020.1, forward strand.
AGATTCCGACGAAACCGACCTTCCCGGGTCCGACGGCCAGAGCATCGGACCCGAGAGTGGAAACCCGGCTGTAGAACGACGCCGTCGCCGGCCATCCAGGTTCTGGTCATTCCCCGATTTGGCTGGTCGAACGTTCGTTGAGCGTCCCGCCCGTTTGCGCATCGATCGCCGCCAGGCTGACCTCATAGCCCCACAGGGTGCGGATATGGCGGAGGGTGGCGTCGCGACTGGCCTCCTCCAGCATGATGCCGTTCTTCACCTTGTGCTCCAGCCGCAATTGTCGGTCACCGAGCAGATCAACATCCACCACTTGGATATCCGGCCGGCTCGCACCGATGTCGTAGCTCTGGGCGAGCCCGGCGCGTATCTTTTCGTAGCCACGCTCATTGTGAATCGACGCGACTTCGTAATGCGGTTCGCTAGCGGCATCGGCGAGGATAAAGAACCGCCATTTCCGCATCAGGGCGGGGCTCAGATACTGGCGGATGAATGATTCGTCGCGATGGTTCGCCCACGCGTCGAGCAGGGTTTCGCGCCAATTGCCGTTGCCGGCGATATCGGGGAACCAGTCACGATCCTCGGCGGTCGGCTCAGTCGATATGCGCTGAATGTCCTGCATCATGTCGAGGCCCAAGGCATAAGGATTGATGCCGGAAAAACGCGGATCGTCGAAGCCTGGCTGAAAGATCACGTTCGAATGGTTGCGCAGGATTTCCAGCATCGCGCCTTCATTGATCAGGCCGCGATCGAACAGCATGTTCATGAGTGTGTAGTGCACGAAAGTGGCGCAGCCTTCGTTCATTACCTGCGTTTGCCGCTGCGGATAGAAGTATTGCGCGACGACGCGGACTATCCTGATGATTTCACGCTGCCAAGGCTCCAGGACCAGGCTGTTTTTTTCCAGGAAGTAGAGCAGGTTCTCCTCGGGCAGGTTGAGCGTTTTCTTCCGCTCTGCGATGCCGGTGACCGTTTCGTTGGCCTTGGTCCCGTCCTTCGACGGCGGGAGCGTGCGCCACAGATCGTTGTAGGAACGCTCTTCGTACTCCAGGCGCTCACGAACGCCTTCTCGCTGCCGCTCCGACGAGAGCTTCGGCGGTCGGCGGTATCTGAACACGCCCTGTTCCATCAGCGCGTGGGCAGCATCGAGGATGGCCTCCACCGCGGCGACGCCGTGCCGCTCCTCGCAACGGGCAATGTAACCCTTGGCGAAGTCCAGATAGCCCAGGATAGCGCTGGCATCCGTCCATTGCCGGAACAGATGATTGTTCTTGAAAAAATGATTGTGGCCAAGCGCTGCATGAGCTGTCACCAGGGCCTGCAGGGCCATGGTGTTTTCCTCCATCAGGTAGACGATGCAAGGATTGGAATTGATCACCAGTTCATAGGCGAGCCCCCGCCCGCCTTTGCGATAGAGCAATTCCTGGTAGAGAAAATGCTTGCCGAAGGACCAGTGGCGATACATCAGCGGCATGCCGACCGAGGAATAGGCGTCGAGCATCTGCTGGGACGAGATGATCTCCATCTGCACCGGATAGACGTCGAGGTGAAGCTCTTCGATCGCGAGCGCCTCGATCGCCTGGTAGGCGCGCGACAGTGTCTTGAAATCCCAGTCAGACCCTGAAAAGAGCAATCCTGATTTGCTGGTTTGGCCTGATTTGCTGGTTTGGCCTGATTTGCTGGTTTGGCCGGATTTGCCGGTCTGGTTCGCCATCGGCTCCCCTCAAGCGCTTTTCTGGAAGACCGGCTGCCTGGCAAAGAGCTGGCGAAAGACCGGATAGATGTCGGATGCGTTGGCGATACGGCTCATCTGGAAATTCGGCCATCTCTGGTTGACAGCGCTGTAGGCGCGCCACAGCGAGGTTCCATTGTCGGTGCTGCCGAAAATATGGCTCTCACGTTCGTCGATGATCTCGACATAGGCGAAATACTGGCACAGGCGCATGATCTGGCCGTCCATCAGGCCGATGCAGCGCTCGGAATCGGTTACGAAATTGTCGCCGTCCGATGCCTGGGCGGCATAGATGTTCCACTCGTTGCTGGGATAGCGTTGCTCGATAATGCGGCGCATCTCCTCAAGTGCCGTGGAAACGACCGTACCGCCGCTTTGCGTATTGTAGAAGAAGGTTTCCTCGTCCACCTCCTGCGCCTCGTGCGTATGGCGGATGAAGACGATTTCGGTGCGGTCGTAGCGCCGTTTCAGGAACAGGTGCAGCAGCACGAAGAAGCGCTTGGCCAGATCCTTCTCGCGTTCGCCCATCGAGCCGGATACGTCCATGAGACAGAACATGACCGCATTGGCATTCGGCACGGGCTGGGCGTCAAAACGGTTGAAGCGGATGTCGACGGGATCGACATAGGCGATCCGCTTACGGCGGCGCTCAAGTCGCTCAAGCTCTTCCCGCAACGCTGCGATGCGTTGGCGTACCGGCCCCGCGCTCTGGGGCTCTGCCTCCAGGATTGCGAGTTGCTCCGCAATCGCATCAAGCTCCTCCTGCTTCGGGCGCCTGAGCGCAATCCGGCGACCATGGCTGTTTCGCATCGTGCGCCCGACATTGATGTTGGTCGGCGAACCGGTCGCGGCGAACCCTGCGCGGCGCGGCTTGAAGGCAAGTATCTCCTTGAGGTTGAGCTTGACCATGTCGGGAAGTTCGAGATCCTCGAAGAAGAGGTCGAGCACCTCCTCGCGCGAGAGCACGAAACGAAAATCGTCCTCCGAGACCGTTTTCCCGGGAGACGAACCGCCGCCGCCCTGACCGGGCTTGGGAACCCGGTCGCCCGGGGCGAAATGCTTATTGCCCGGCAGGATGTGCTGCCGCTTGCCGCTGTCTTTCGCATCGCTGAAGCTCGGCTCGGCTGTGCCCCTCGCCGGCATCGAGACGGCATGCTCGCTGTCGACATCAGCGATCTTGCCGGTACGAATCCGATCCCGGATGCTTCGCTTCAGCTCTTCGCGCGCACGCTTCAGGAAGCGCTGGCGGTTGCCGAGGCTCTTGTCCTTCGGGTTCAGTCGGCGATCGACAAAGATCGGCATGGAACCACCCCGACCGGCCTCAGCCCGCCTTGTTCACCCGCATGTACCAGTCCACCAGCCGGCGGACCTGACGTTCGGTGTAACCGCGTCCGACCATCCGATGCACGAACTCGGTATGCCGTTTCTCCGTTACGCTGTCCTGCTTGGAGCCGAAGCTGATCACCGGGAGCAGATCCTCGACCTGGCCGAACATCCGCTTCTCGATGACTTCGCGCAGCTTTTCATAGCTTGTCCATGAGGGGTTGCGGCCATTGTTCCTCGCCCGGGCGCGCAACGCGAACTTCACGACCTCATTGCGGAAGTCCTTGGGATTGGCAATGCCGGCCGGCTTTTCGACTTGCGACAGTTCGTTGTCCAGTACCTCGCGATTGAGGATCTGGCCTGTATCGGGGTCTTTGTAGTCCTGATCCTCGATCCAGGCATCGGCGTAGGCGATGTAGCGGTCGAACAGGTTCTGGCCGTATTCGCTGTAGGACTCCAGATAGGCCTTCTGAATCTCATGGCCGATGAACTCGGCATAACGCGTCGCCAGTTCCGACTTTATGAAGTCGAGATAGGCGGCCTCCGTTTCCTTCGGGAACTGCTCGCGCTTGATGGCCTCCTCCAGAATGTACATCAGATGCACAGGATCCGCGGCCACTTCCTTGGTGTCGTAGTTGAATGTCTGCGACAGGATCTTGAAAGCAAAGCGCGTGCTGACGCCCGTCATGCCCTCGTCGACACCGGCGGCATCGCGGTATTCCTGAACCGACTTCGCCTTGGGATCTATGTCCTTGAGGTTCTCGCCGTCATAAACGCGCATCTTCGTGTAAAGCGGCGAATTGTCGTGCTCGGCCAGACGGGTCGAGACGGTGAACCGGCTGAGAATGTCCAGCACCTCCGGTGCACAGGGACTGGAAGCCAACTCGCTTTCGCGCAGCAGCTTTTCGTAGATCTGCCTTTCTTCGGTGACCTGCAGGCAGTACGGCACCTTGACCACCAGGATGCGGTCGAGGAACGCCTCGTTGTTCTTGTTGTTCTTGAACTGCAGCCATTCCGACTCGTTGGAATGGGCTACGACGATGCCCTGATAAGGAAAAGATCCGAAGTTCTCCGTACCGTTGTAGCTGCCTTCCTGGGTAGCGGTCAGCAAAGGATGGAGGACTTTGATCGGCGCCTTGAACATCTCGACGAACTCAAGCAACCCTTGCGTGGTCCGGTTCAGGCCGCCGCTGTAGGAATAGGCGTCCGGATCGGATTGGCTGAAATTCTCGAGTTGTCGTATATCGACCTTGCCGACCAGGGCCGAAACGTCCTGGTTGTTCTCATCGCCCGGCTCGGTCTTGGCGATGCCGATCTGGCGCAGCCGCGAAGGCATCAGCTTCACGACGCTGAACTTGGAGATGTCGCCGGACAGCTCATCGAGGCGCTTGGCCGCCCACGGCGAGATCAGGCCGTTCAGCCGGCGCCGCGCGATGCCGTATTTGTCCTCCAAAAGGTCGCCCATGCGGTCAGGATTGAAAAGCCCGAGCGGCGATTCGAAAACCGGGCTGATCTGGCCGCCCACCTTCAGCGTATAGATCGGACGCTGCTCCATCAGCTTCTTCAGCCGTTCGGCGAGCGAGGACTTACCGCCGCCGACAGGGCCAAGCAGATAGAGGATCTGCTTGCGTTCCTCGAGCCCTTGAGAGGCATAGCGGAAATAGCCGGCTATGCGCTCGATCGTGTCCTCCATGCCATAAAACTCGGAGAAGGTGGGATAGACCTTGATTGTCCTGTTGGCGAAAATGCGGCCGAGCCGCTCATCCATGCTGGTGTCGATCAGGGTAGGCTCGCCGATCGCCTCGACCATCCGTTCGGGCGCCGAGGCATACATCGATTTATCCTCGCGGCAGGCAAGGAGATATTGCTGGATGCTTATCTCCTCCTGCGCCGCATTCGTGTAAATCTCCGAAAACAGATCGAAGACGTCGGACTGGTTCTCGCGCATGGTATCCTCGCCCCGGCCGGTCTGGTTGCTCTCGCCCTTCATTCAACTATCGGAAAGCCTTTGTGGTTCCCTATCATCACGTAGTGCGTCTGCGACCGGATGTTAGGGGTCGAGACAGATATAGTGAACGCCTGAAAGCCAGCCAGCGAATGGCTCGCACAATGGAACGTTTCCGAGGGATATCCATTCTTCCATCAGCGCGTGCCGAGTGCAACAGCCCGTCGCGAACAAGCTGTTTTTCTGGAGGAATGAACCAGGCCGCCTGCGCTCAGCAGTTGAGTTGGCGGCGCACAGGTCATTCGGTGAAGAGATCTACACTGCACTGTCCACCCCTGGACCGGAAGGGAGCAACGGTTTGCTCCTTCTGGCAACGAGGGAAGGAGATGTTCCATGTTCGAGAACAGTATGTGGTTGATCGTCGTTGCTGGCGGCCCGCTACTGCTAGCAATCGTGATCGCTTACGCACTCCTCACGTGGCGCCGTCGGGGGCCTGCAGAGCGCAGAGAAAGCGATCGGGCCACTGAGCGACTGTATCGCGAGGAAAAGGACCGGCCGGGCCGAGGCAGCTGAGAACCGTATCGAGAGCTCAGACTTTTGTCTTGCTGCTGCTAAAGTCCAACACTTTCGGGCCAAAGCGCCTGGATCTGCTTCGGCAACGCGGCTCGCACCTTGACCAACTGGCCGAAGTCGACATGCCTGGCGAGAACTTTGAACACGGATCTCGTCGCATCCTCGGGATTCACGGGTCGAGGGATTTCATCTCCTCGGCCACCCGCTGCAGGAAGTCCTCCAATGAACGGCTGCTGGTCGGCAGATCACGCGGCCGATACCGATCATAGTAGGCTCCACGCACGAGAAGCGGCAGCCCCGCCCCCAAAATTGGCAGCCAGTTCGATCTGCAGCAAATCCCGCAAGGTGCGTCAAACAGCTCCCAGCATATGCCAGGCAACGCGCCTATCGGGCCCGGCCATGATCTCGTCCAGCCAGATGTTTGTCGTCTGCAGGGTTTTTGTCAAAAACTTCCAAGCCGGTTGCGCTCATCGTCGCCTGCTTTGGCATGGACAATCCCAAGGCTCGCCCCCAACATTCGCCCCAACGCTAACTATGACGGGCATACGGGGATCGAGCGCGATTGTTTCGTCACTCGTTGAAAAATTGCCCAAATAGCAACGGCGAATGCAGCTAGTTCGAAAGCTCAGTTGCCGGGAACCTTCCGCCCCTCTCGCCGGTTTACGGCGGAGGGGTTGGAAATGGGTCAATATTTCAGCCTGTCCGCTGCGTCATTATCGCTGGCGAGCGGCTTTGCCGGCGCCCGGTCGGTCCTTGAGCCCGCGGGAGCGGAAGCGCAGCAGATAGCCATACTGTTTTGGATAATGCTAAGTGGCGGCGCCGTCATCTGGCTGGGCGTGCTCGGCGTGCTTCTTCATTCAGCCCTATTCAACCGCCGCAGGCTGGCCGAAAAGTCTGCCAGCAGGATCATCCTTTGGGGCGGCGTGGTCTTCCCGTCGGTCACGCTTTGTGTCCTGCTCGCCTATGCACTGTGGCTGATGCCTGGCCTTCGGCCCTTCGCCCAGGCGGGCGCCGCCGGCCTGCGGATTGAAATCACCGGCAGGCAGTTCTGGTGGGAAGTTGTCTACCGCCCAGCTCAGGGACCGCCGGTCGCGTCCGCCAACGAGGTCAGGCTGCCGGTCGGCGAGCGCGTCGAATTCACCCTGAAAAGCGCCGATGTGATCCATTCCTTCTGGATCCCACCGCTCGGCGGCAAGATGGACATGATCCCCGGTCGCACCAACAGGCTTTCGCTTTTGGCTACGAAACCCGGCATCTTCCGCGGGCCCTGTGCGGAATATTGCGGCACGTCTCACGCGCTGATGGCGTTCTCGGCCGTGGCGATGGAGCCCGAAGCATTCCGGTCCTGGCTCGCCGCCCAGGCAATTCCCGCGGAAGGCGCCGGCGCGAGCGGCGGCGCGCTGTTCCTGCGCCATGGCTGCGGGTCCTGCCATTTCGTCGCGGGCACCGATGCGCGCGGCCTGATCGGCCCGGATCTTTCGCATCTCGGTTCCCGCGCCACCGTCGGAGCCGGCATCCTGCCCAACACCGAAGACGCCGTCGCCCGCTTCATCGCCCGGTCCGAACTAATCAAGCCCGGCTCCAGGATGCCGGCCTTCGACATGTTGCCGCCGGACGACATTCGCGCCATCGCCGCCTGGCTGAGAGGCCTGCAATGAGCGCTGCGATCAAGAAGCGCTCGCTGGAGGAATACAAGGCGCAGGAGGAGCGGCTGCGCGCCGTCTGGGCCAATCCGGCCGGCTGGCGTTACTGGACCTCGGTGAACAATTTCCAGATCGGCCTCTGGTACAGCTCGGCGGCTTTCGCCTTCATGCTGTTCGCCGGCGCGCTCGCGCTGCTGATGCGCCTGCAGCTCGCCGTGCCCGACAACGACTTCCTGTCGGCCGACTTCTTCAACCAGGCTTTCACCCTGCACGGTACGGTGATGATGTTCCTGTTCGCGGTGCCTATCTTCGAGGCAGTCGCGATCTTCCTCCTGCCTCCGATGCTGGGCGCGCGCGAGATGCCGTTTCCGCGCCTGGGGGCGTTCAGTTTTTGGAGCTTTTTCCTCGGCGGTATCTTCGTGTGCGGCTCCATCTTCTTCAGCGCGGCGCCGTCGGCAGGCTGGTTCATGTATCCGCCGCTCGCCACCGACAAGGAGTTCTCCGGCATCGGCGCCGACATCTGGCTGCTCGGCCTTTCCTTCATCGAAGTCGCCTCGATCGCGGCCGCCGTCGAGCTCATCGTCGGCATCATGAAATGCCGCGCGCCGGGCATGCGCATCAACCTGATGCCGCTCTTCGCCTGGTACCTGTTGATCGTTGCTGGAATGATCCTGTTCGCCTTCCCGCCGCTGATCGCCGGCGACCTCCTGTTCGAGATGGAACGGATGTTCGATTGGCCGTTCTTCGACGCAGCGCGCGGCGGCGACCCGCTGCTGTGGCAGCATCTGTTCTGGATATTCGGCCATCCGGAAGTCTACATCATCTTCCTGCCGGCTATCGCGCTGATGGCGATGATCGTGCCGACTTTTTCCCAGCGTCCAATCGTCGGTTATTCCTGGATCGTGCTCGCGGCAGTGGGAACGGGATTCCTTTCTTTCGGCCTGTGGGTACACCACATGTTTGCGACAGGCCTGCCGCAGATCTCGCTGGCCTTCTTCTCGGCGGCCTCCGAGGCGGTGGCGATCCCGACGGGCGTGCAGATCTTCGTCTTTATCGCCACCATGCTGACCGGCCGGGTGATCTTCTCGACCCCGATGCTGTTCGGCACCGGAGGACTTGCCATCTTCGTCATTGGCGGACTGACGGGCGTGATGGTGGCGCTCGCACCCTTCGACTGGCAGGCGCACGACACGTACTTTGTCGTCGCGCACCTCCATTATGTGCTGATCGGCGGCATGCTTTTCCCGGTCGTGGCCGGGCTCTACTACTATTACCCGCTGATCGACGCGAAGAAGCTCTCCGACCGTCTGGGACGGCTCGCCTTCTGGCTGATGTTCTGCGGCTTCAACATCGGCTTCTTCCCCATGCATCTGAGCGGCCTGCGCGGCATGCCCCGGCGCGTCTTCACCTATCCGGCCGAAATCGGCTGGGATTGGCTGAACCTGATCTCGACGGCCGGAGCCTTCATTTTCGCCGCGGGCGTGCTGGTGGTTGTCTTCGACGTGCTCAGGCCGAAGCACCGGGAGCCGCGCGACGAACTCAACCCGTGGAATGCTGGCACGCTGGAATGGATTTCCGAGCCGGAGGAGGACTGGGGCGTCCGCTCTATACCCATCGTGCGCAGCCGCTATCCCCTCTGGGACCAGAAGGATCTTGCGCGCGAGGTCAATGAAGGCCGCTGTTACCTGCCCGACGCGGAAGAGGGACGGCGCGAGGGACTAGTCACCTCCGTGCTCGACGCCGACCCCATCCAGGTGCTGCGCGTCGGCGGCAGTTCCCATGTCACCATCGTCTCGGCCCTTTCGCTCGGAGCCGCCTTCATCGCGCTTACCTTCCACTGGTGGATCGCGACGGCGATGGCCGCAATCACCTGCTTTTGCGCCGTCATCTACTGGCTCTGGACGGGCACTGGCGAAATCCCCGAGAAGCCGGAAAAGGATGTCGGCCTGGGCCTCAGCCTGCCGCTTTATGCCTCCGGCCCCGATTCGGTCGGCTGGTGGGCGATGTTCATCACCATGGTGGGCGACGGCACGGCCTTCGCCAGCCTCGTCTTCGGCTATTTCTTTTACTGGACGATCCATGCCGACTTCACCGCGGGGATTGCCGGGCCTGATGCGATCTGGTCGCTGCTGGCTGCCATCCTGTTCGCTGCAGCGTGGGGCCTGATGGTGGCGGCCCGCATGTTCAACAGGCGCGGCGCCACGGCCACTGTGCGCGGCTTGCTGGTAGCGTCCCTGCTGACCACCGTTGCCGCGTCCGCCGCAGGCTTGGCCGCGCCGTGGTCTCCCGGCATGGACCCGATGCGCCACGTCTATCCCGCAATCGTGTGGATCCTCGTGATCTGGGTGCTCGCTCATGCCGCGCTCGGCACGGTAATGCAGGCCTATTGCCTGGCCCGCTCTTTGGCCGGCCGACTGACGCCGAAGCATGACATGGATCTAAGCAACGTGGTGCTCTACTGGCATTTTCTGCTGGTCACCGCCGTCATCACCTTCGCCATCATTGGCCTCTTTCCGGCAGCGATGTGAGGCGGCGATGCGGCTCATCCCGAAAGAGATTGAAACGCTCTGGACGCTGTTTACCGCGCCCGTGGTGTGGGCTGCGCATTTCCTCGTTTGCTACATCGGCGCGGCGCTCTATTGCGCGAAGCCCGAGCTTATCGGGCTGAGTTTCAGCGCTGTGCGCGCGGGCATCGCCGCCGTCACTCTGATCGCCCTCTCGCTCATCGCGCTATCCGCATGGCTCGCCTGGCGGCAATGGGGCTTCGGCAGAGACGATCCGCCGCACGACGATCCGACGAGACGCGACCGGACCCTGTTCCAGGGCTTTGCGACGCTGCTGCTCTCGGGTCTCAGCTTCATCGCCGTGATCTTCACCGCGATGCCGGCATTGTTCCTGACGGAGTGTATCCGGTGAGACGCGCCTGCCTCATCCTCGGTCTCCTCGTCCTCGCCCTGGTCTGGGTCGGACCGCTGCTCGATGCCTGGCGGGATTCGTTTTCGGCGCACATGCTGGCGCATATGGGAGTGGTAGCGATCGCTGCGCCGCTGATGGCGATTGGAATCCCGCTCCGCCCGAAACCAGATGCAAACCGGGCGTTCACCCTCGCCCTTCCCGCCTCCCTCGTCGAGCTTATCATTGTCTGGTCCTGGCACGCGCCGGCCTTGCGGACGCTGGCGCAAAGCTCGCTGTTTGCGACCGCCATCGAGCAGGCCACGTTCCTCGCCGCCGGGCTGTTCCTGTGGCTGGCCTGCCTGCCGCGCCGCGGTTCGGACATCACAGGCAATGCCGCCGGCGCCTTCGCCTTGCTTCTCACGTCCATCCATATGACCTTGCTCGGGGCGCTGCTGGCGCTGACCCCGAGGCCGCTTTACGGGACGGGCGAGATAAGCTGCTTCGGCGTCGCGCTTTCTGCGCAGCAGGATCAGGAACTTGGCGGCGTAATCATGCTTTTGGTCGGCGCGGCGGTCTATCTGGCCGGCGGCGTGACGCTTTTCGCGCGCTTGCTCGCCGCCCCGCCGCGGAAGGCGGTCTGATGCATATCAGTTGGAAGAAGCTCGCCATCGCACTTGCCATTCTGCCCTTCGTCGTGGTGCTGGCCGCCTGGATCGGCTTTTTCAATGTCGGTGCGTCAAGCGGCCACTGGAAGATCACGGAATGGTTTCTCCAATTCGCCATGCGATCGGCTGTGCGCACCTATGCGCTGGCGGTCGACGTTCCAGAAGCTCTGCCGCGTCATGCGATCCAGCCGGCCGCCGGACATTTCGCGGGCGGCTGCGCCATCTGTCACGGTGCGCCGGGCGAGCCGCGATCTCCTGTCGTCATGAGAATGCTGCCGCAGCCGCCTGACCTTGCCGGGGCCGTCGGCGAATGGTCCGACGCGGAACTTTTCCGCATCGTCAAGCACGGCGTGCGCTTCACCGGCATGCCGGCCTGGCCGACGCAGGAACGCGACGACGAGGTCTGGGCGATGGTAGCCTTCCTGCGCGAACTGCCGTCGATGGACGAAGCCACCTACCGTGACCTCGCCTATGGAGCAAGGCTTGCGCCTCCTGAAGGCGCTGCCGCAACCCTACGGCAGGCGCTCGCGGATTGCGGCCGCTGCCACGGTGGGGACGGTCTCGGGCGCGGTCCTGCGATCCCCGTTCTCGCCGGGCAGAGCGAGGCCTATCTCCTAGAAAGCCTGCGTGCCTATGCCGAGGAAGGTCGGGCAAGCGGTTTGATGAGCCTGCCCGCCATTGCGGCAGGGCCTCAATCCTGGCCGGATCTGGCCAAGCATTTCGCCGCCCTGCCGACGAGGCACCCCGGCGGCGAGGGCGATCCAGCACTTGTCCGGCGCGGCAGGGAAATCGCCGAGAGGGGTATCAAGGAGGCCGGCGTGCCAGCCTGTCTCGGCTGTCACGGACGACAGGACCGCAGCGCGCTCTATCCCTCCATCGCCGGCCAGCCCGAGCGCTATATCGAGGCGCAGCTTGGGCTGTTCAGGGCGGGAAAGCGGGGTGGAACGCGCTTCGGCCATCTCATGGCCAATGCCGCGAAGGGTCTCACGGACGACGACGTCCGCGCGCTTGCGGCCTACTTCGCCCTATCCGCCGCTCCATCCGCAACCGGAACGCGATAAGCGCGTTTGCGTTCTTTCGACATTTTCGAGGTTCTGGTGAAAAAGTTGCTTGCCGCCCTTCTCATGCTGATCGTTCTTTTCGTCGTCGCCGGCGGAGCGGTCTTCTTCCTGTCGCGCGAAGAGGCGACGGTTCCGATCGCGGAGACCTATGGCCCCAACCCGATCCTGCCGGAGCCCAATCCGACTTGGCTGCCGACCGTCCATGTCGCCAAGGCCGCGCCATGGCCGCAGGGCACGAAGCCGACCGCGGCCCAGGGATTTGCAGTAAACGAGTTTGCCGGCGGGCTCGACCATCCGCGCTGGCTATACGTGCTGCCAAACGGCGACGTGCTGGTGGCCGAGAGCAATGCCCCGCCCAAGCCGGACGAGGGCTTCAGAATACGCAGCATACGCAGCTTCTTCATAGAGAGCTTACGCAGCATACGCCGCTTCTTCACAAACCTCTTCCAGAGCCAGGCCGGCGCGCAAACGTCTAGCGCCAATCGCATCTCGTTGCTGCGCGATCAGGATGGCGACGGGGTGGCGGAAACCAAAACGGCCTTCCTCACCGGGCTGTTCTCGCCATTCGGCATGACGCTACTTAACGGCAAGGTCTACGTCGCCAACGCCAATGCAATTGTGGCCTTTCCCTACCAGGAGGGCGCGACCGAGATCACCGCACCGGCGGAGAAGATCGTCGACCTGCCTGCGGGGAGGAACCACCACTGGACCAAGGACATGACCGCCTCGCAGGACGGCACGAAGCTCTATGCGACGGTCGGATCCAATTCCAATGTCGGCGAGAACGGCTTGGAGGAAGAGGAGAACCGCGCCGCAGTGCTGGAGATCGATCTCGCTTCGAAGCAGTCGCGTCTCTTCGCCTCCGGGCTGCGCAATCCGAACGGCCTGTCCTGGAATCCGGAAAGCGGCGAACTCTGGGTCGCCGTCAACGAGCGCGACGAGATCGGCAGCGACCTCGTGCCGGACTACATGACTTCGGTGAAGGATGGCGGCTTCTACGGCTGGCCTTACAGCTACTATGGCCAGCATGTCGATAATCGCGTCAAGCCGCAGCGGCCCGACCTCGTCGCCCAGGCGATCAAGCCGGACTATGCGCTCGGGGCGCACTCGGCTTCATTGGGACTGACCTTCAACACGGGCGACCTGTTCGGTCCTCAATACAGGAATGGCGCGTTCGTCGGCCAGCATGGCTCGTGGAATCGCAAGCCGCGCAGCGGCTACAAGGTGATTTTCGTGCCGTTTACCGGCGGCAAGCCGTCAGGCCCGCCTCAGGACATCCTCACCGGCTTCCTGAGCGAGGACGACAAGGCCTTTGGCCGTCCTGTGGGGGTGGCGATAGACCGTCGCGGCGCCCTGCTGGTGGCGGATGATGTCGGCAACAAGGTCTGGCGGGTCGTTCCATCTCAGACGCAATCGGCACTTTGAGCGGTTCGTGCTGCCGGCGACCCGACGAGGGAAGCGATAGGACACCACTTGCCATTGCGTGTCGGACACGGTGTTCCGGGCGCCGATCAAGCCGAAAATCAAGCTGTCGGCATCAGTCCGCGCCCGCGTACATGCCGGACCGTCTGGCGCATACGATCGGCAAGAGAAGCGAGCGAGCCTTGCGCCGTGCGCGTCCCAAGAACGGATTGCAGGACAACGCCCTGCGTTGCGAATTTGTGCTTGAACGACTCTGCGCCGCACAGGAAATCGACCGTGCCCAAGCCGTGATCGATCGACCACCGTATGTAGTCCATCATCAGGATCATGCCGGGCGACGCCTGGCTGAAATCCGGATCGAAAGTGGTCACGAAGGCCATCATTGTGTGGTGCTGGACGAAGTTGATGGAGACTGCGACCATCGTGCCATTGCATTCAAGTACGAAAATGTGCAGCACGCCGGCGCGCGCCAGTGCCTCGACGAGTGCGGCGAGTACTGGCGCTCCCTCTTCGAAAAGTTGGGATTCACGCTTGCGCTCCACCAGCCATCTGCGCTTCAGGGCAGAGAGGCGGTCCAGTACCGGCTGCAGCGGCTCGTCTGGCGCAAGCAGGCGAAATTTCATTTTCCCGGCTTCTTCCAGCGTCTTGACGCCGCGCCGATAGTTCTGCCGCGTCTTTTTCGATTGCTCCGCGAACCACGCGGCTCCGCTCTCCCATTGTCCGGCGACGCGATAGCTGACTTCCTCTCTGTGATTGGGGCGAAGCCTGATCCCGCCAGAGGTATCCGGAGTGAAAATTCTGCGGACCGCCGCACCCGGCAAGAGATGATTGAGAAAGGCAATATCGAAGCCACCGGCTTCACAGATCCGGGCCCATACGTCCTGCAGCGCCGATGAGGAGCATTCCGGAGCAACGAGAATATCCCCGTAATCGGTATAGCTGCCGGCCGCCCATTCGAGAAACCGCAGGCCTTTGCGCTTGCCGATCGCCATGGGAAAGACGGCAACGAGCCTGTCACCATTCCAGACCAACCCGATCCGCAGCGCGCGCTGGTCACGGTCCGCTACGGTACTCCACCATGCCGAAATCCAGGCATGGCTCTGAAAGATCAGCCCATCAGTGCGATGCCAAAGATGCATCCAATGGGCTTCGATCGCAGCCAGGCGATCCGCCGAGCGGACAACTTCCAGGCGCTCTGCGCTCGAAGCGTCAATCGAAACAATGGTGTTCATGAAGGGGAACGATCCTGTGGCTGTGCGATGACATCGAGACGCCTCTGGAACAGTCTGGCGACATGCCCTCCCATCTTCTTGAGCGGCAGGATGTAAAGCCCAAAGAGCGATTGATAGTCGCGCACATCGCGATCTATCAGGCCAAATTTGAGGTCTTCATCCGGATCCGGGACAAACTGCGTCCCGAACAGGCGATCCCAGAACGAAAACAGCAGGCCAAAATTCTTGTCGTAGTGGCGAGGGTCGATGCTGTGGTGCACCTGGTGCCAGTGCGGACACAAGATGATGTTGTTCAACCGGCCGAAGGAAATCTTGAAATGGGTATGGCGAACAAAGTCCATCATCAGGATGTTGCGAATGACATAGACGTTGATGCCGAAGATAGCGATCTCTACAGGATCGAGTGCGATCAGGCTCCAGATGCCGAAGCATATCCCCGGGATGACACCATCCCAGATACGGTTCATCAGATCGTCCAGCGGATGAACCCGATCCTTGGTGATTCCCACCATCACCTCGGCCGAATGATGCACTTTGTGCAATTCCCATAGGAACGGGAAGTGGTGTTGGGCGACATGGTAGAGATAGTACGAAATGTCGTAGGCGATCAGCATGGTTGCGGTGAAGATGACGATCGTCACCGGTCCGGCCGGGCCGTCGATGAGCGGCGCCTGGATATCAAGGAGCCAGCCGATTGCCTGGTGCGTCCCATAGCCCACGGCGGCAACGAAGGTGACGCCGGCAGGGATGAGCAGGAAAGGCATTATCGCCCGTTTAGTGACCCAAAATAGGACATCCGCTCGCGCCGACGGATGCAGGATGACTTCCGCCGGGAAAGCGAAATCGAAAAAGTCCTTGAGGGACTTGTGCTCGACAGTTCGCCAGTAAGCGACCACCGCGCTCCCCAGTGCCGTGAGAAATAGGAGGCCGAGCGTCACCAGATTGACGTTCGAAAGCTTTTCCACAATCACTCTGGCGAATTCAGAAAACATCGGTGCAGTGGCTCCTGGGCCGTAAAATGGCTACCGGCGAATTACGAAGCAAAAAACTTGCCAAACCCACTGCATCTTGCCCGCAACCAGGTGGCTATTGCGGCTGCAACGAGCAAAAGCATGCCGGATTTGCGCCAGATTAGCAGTTCAACCGTAACAAAACGCTAAATGTCGGAACGTAATTAATCTCGAATACGGCCGGAACAGCGGATGGCCCGCTCTGCTGCTGCGCCGGTCGCTATCGTTGCGACGGTGGGATTGCCGCGAGGTGGATCTTAATTCCGTCTTCGCCCACTTCGCCGTGCCAGGCGATGCGTTCGGCTGGCTGCCTGGCGCCAAAACGCGGTGAAACCCAGCCGCCCTGCCCCGGTGCGTCGCCGCCGGCGCGGATGTCGACCGCAGCGTCCGGAAACCGAATGGTCATCAGCGGCTCGTCGCCGCGCAGCACTATGATCGTGCTTCCGTCTCGGTTGGTGCCGAGGCCGGCTGCGAGTTGAAAGACGACCTCGGCCACGCGCCTGCCGCCGAGCAGTTGGTCGGTCACGACGATCCCGTCGGCCTGGTGCGTCACGGTGCGCTGATGCACGACACCGAAGCGGCTTCTATACCCGTCATGCCGGGCGCGCAGCTTCCAGTGCGTTCCCGGCTCGCTCTCCACCAATGCCGCAACCGCCTTGTGCGACCAGTTGAACATCCCGGCGATGATGCTTTGGCTTTTGCCCTCGATATTCAGCGTGTTATGCGCCGGTGTCGAGCGGAACCAGTCGCGCCAGACGCCCCCCGAACCGTAGAGCCAGGTGCCGGGGTCGACCAGCACCGGCTCGCCATCGATGCACAAGGTGAGCGACAGCGCGTCGGCATGGCCGTGAGCCGCTATCGAGAGATAGCCGAGCGGGCCGTGGTCGAAGGTCAGATCGATGCTGCGGCCATTCATCTCACCGCGCCAGACGGAGAGCCCGCCTTGCGTGAACGTTTGCAACCCATGCGACGCCGGTGCCGGTTCCGACGGCCTGCCAAAGAAAAGCGCCCGAAAATCGTGTGGCGCCGCCGCGTTGCCCGGCATCTGTAAAAAGCCACGGATGGCGGCGGCGACGGATCGGACATAGTCCGGCTCGTCCCCGAGCGTCAGCACGCGACCTTCATCGTTGTCGCCAAAGCCGGCAGCTGGGGAGAGCCAAGCGACGAAATTGGCAAATGCGGCCAGACGCGCTTCGACGGGCGAGGGAAACGGCGTTCCGGCCTGGCGTGCCGCAGCGGCGCACAGCAAAATTAGTTCGGCGGTGAAGGCCGCATATGTCGGGGTCTGCTCGGCACCGGCGCCATCGGCGAGAATCTGCTTGCGCGCCTCAGCCAGGAGGGCGCCGCGGACAGCGTTGGATTCGGTCCCCAACGCCAGGCCGATCAGATACTCGCCAGCCAGTTCTGCGACGAGATGGTTGTTGGCGGAGGAAAATCGAGAAGGGAACCGCGGCAGCCAATAGGCGCTTGCCGCCAGTATTTCACCCACTTGCTGCCGTGTCGCCGCGCCTAATCGGTCGCCGACGAGGTCCATGGTGACAATCAGGCTGATGGCTCGCAGCGCTACTTCGATGCCGGAGGCCCAGCAAACCCCTCGAAACGGCGGATTGGCTGAATGCCAGCTGTCGATCGCCGCCTCTATGGCCATCCGGGACTGGTCGTCGCCGGCGAGAAGCAGGTGGGCGCCCAGTGGCGGCAACTGCTGCAGCCGGTTGATCTCCCAAACGTATTTTACATCGCCGCGGCCGCCGCCATGGCGAAAATCGATATCGAAAGTATGGGCCTCGGGACCCGGCCAAAACCTGCCGGTCACCGGATCGAGGCGCCAAAGCTCGGGAGGAAACAGCCGATCTCGATCGCGCCATGGCCATGTCCGCCCAAGTGCGGAAAACTGGCCCCCAAGCGTGTTTTGCGCCGCCGCCGCTATGGCTTGCCGTTGCTCCGGTGTCGCAGCCAGCGCAGCATCGCCCAATGGACGCAGCACCGGCTGCAACTGGGGCGAAGCGTAACGCTCCCAACCGTCGTCGCGGCGGCGCGAAGCGATCCTTCGACGCTGCTCGCCCAGCCGGTGCAACACCTCGGCCGGCTCCATGCTACGCAACCGGTTGATGTACCAGCCGACTCTCATACGCGCTCCGCCAAGGTTTCGATTCTTATATACCATGCTGTCGAAAAGCCGCACGACGGCAATCCTCCTTTTCCGATCCTGCGGTTAATATCTCCGACCATGATGCGGAGAGTGGCGATGAGAAGGATGGCGTGGGTTGCAGCGTGGGTGCTCGGCATGGCGATAGCCGCCAACGCTGCGCCGATCCAGCTCCAGCGCGGCGTCGGCGTGCATGAATGGCTCAACTGGTCGCCGGTCGAGGACGATGGATCCTACAGTTGGCCGCCCTATCGCAGCGAGGAGGAGTGGCGCGCTGGACATAGGCCGCTCACCGATTGGCCGGGTGGCGAAGTGTTTGCGCGCATTCGGTCGATGGGCTTCGACTTCGTCCGGCTGAGCGTCGACCCCGGCCCTCTGCTTGCCAGCGAGGGCGCCAAACGGCAGCAGGCGCTGGACATACTTGCCGCAGCGGTCGAGCGGGTCACGTCGGCCGGCCTCAAGGTGGTTTTCGACCTGCACGGCGTCACCCAGGTTCCGGCCTACAGCATGGAGATGATCTATGACGGTGCCGACAGCGAAGGCGCTGCCAGCTATCGCGAAATGGTTGTGGCGGTCGCCACCATGCTGGCCAGGGTTGGCACCGACAAGGTAGCCTTCGAGCCTTACAACGAGCCGGCATACTACCCCTGTGATTCGAGCGGCAGCGATGACTGGCAGCGGATCATGGCAGACACGGTCCGCGATATTCGCGCAGTCAGCAGCGAACTCACCATCGTCGCAACAGGCGCCTGTGGCGGCAGCATTGCCGGGCTGGTCAATCTCACCCCGGGCTTTGACGATCCGAACCTCTACTACAGCTTCCATATGTACGAGCCGCACAGTTTCACGCACCAGCGGCCCGACGGGACAGGCGCCTTCGCCTCGGGCCTGCCCTGGCCGGCCGACAGCAGTACGCCCGAAAAGGTGGCCGAAACCCTTAAGGCGCAGATGGACGCCGCCGGCCTGAGCCCGGTCGAGCAAACGATGAACATGGTCGCGGCGCGTGAAGCATTCGCCCGATATTTCGAGCACAATTGGGGCTCGAGCCAACTCGAGGCGAGCTTCCGTCAGGCGGTCGACTGGGCGGAGGCGCATGGCATTCCAAGCCGACGGCTCTTCATGGGTGAATTCGGTGTGATCCTCATGTCTGCGGACGGCCGCATGGGCGCATTCGACGCCGACCGTCTGCGCTATCTCAAGGCGGTGCGCCAGCAGGCGGAACGCTTCGCGATACCATGGTCTGTCTGGGAATTCTCCAATCCCTATGGGATGACCGTTATCCGGCCCGAAGGGCCTGCGGTCCCGGACCAGGAGATGTTGCGGGCACTGGGCCTGCCGTAGCCATGCGCCTCTTGACGGATGAGCAGCCGGGCGGCAACGCCAATCCTGTCCCGCCACAAGCTAGTGATCAATCACGCGACGGCAAGAGCTGCCGTCTCCGCGGCAACCGTCGGTGGCACGTCATTCAGGACCAGAACCTGATCGAACCGGTCAAGCCCGCCTTTGAAACACCTTGGCGGCTTTCTCCGCGATCCGGTTCGTCGGCAACCAAGTGTTTAATACATTCGTCGTAAACAGCGTCGCGAACACGCGCGCCCAGGGAAGAGATGATGTGCGGAATTGCCGGCTGGATCGGGCCGAGAGTCGAGAACCCACAATATCGGGCCGCCGGAATGTCCAACGCATTGCGGCATCGTGGCCCCGATGCCGAAGGCACCGAGTTCTTGGACTTGAACACCGGCGGGAACCAATTGGCATTGGTGCATCGCCGCCTGGCGATTATTGACTTAAACGCCGATTCAAATCAGCCGATGCATATCGACGACGGCCGTCTCAGAATTATTTTCAACGGCGAAATATACAACTATATCGAGTTGCGCCAGGAACTGATCGGCCTCGGTCATCATTTTCGAACGCGCTCCGATACCGAGGTGCTGCTCAGAGCTTATGATCAGTGGCACTTGTCCGTCTTTGACCGATTGAGCGGCATGTTCGCTTTTGCGCTCTGGGATGCTCAGAGGCACGAATTGATCCTCGGCCGCGATCCCTTCGGCAAAAAGCCCCTTTACCTTATGGAAAGCGAAAAATTGCTGTCGTTTGCCTCGGAGATCAACGCGTTGTTGTCATCGCAGCCAAACGCGCAGCAGCTCGATCTGGACGCTGTGCACGAGTATCTGCGCTGGCGTTACGTGCCTGGACCGCGCACGCTTTTTAAACAAATCCGCAAACTCAACCCCGGAAGCTATGCCGTTTGGTCGCAAGGGACCGTGACGGAAACGCGCTATTATACGCCTCCAGATCAAACCGATCTGACCGAGGACATCGACGACGAAACCGCCAAGCGGCGATTTCTGGAACTGCTCGACCATTCCGTCGAGATCAGAATGCGCAGCGATGCACCCTTTGGCGCCTTTCTCTCCGGAGGCCTCGACTCGTCAGCGATCGTTGCCCTGATGACCAAGCACAGCGACAAGCCAATTCGTACATTTTCGGTCGGCTTCAGCGAACCGGCTTACAGTGAACTTCCATTCGCCCGACGCGTCGCCGATCATTTCAAGACCGATCATTGCGAACTGGTCATTGAGGCGGACGACCTGATTGACCACCTGCCCAAGTTGATTCGCCATCTGGGGGCGCCTGTTTCACAAAGTTCGGACATTCCAATTTACCTGATGTCGGAGCGAGCCTCGCAGGACGTCAAGATGGTGCTCACAGGGGAAGGGGCAGACGAGATTCTCGGCGGGTATCCCAAACATCGCGCGGAGTCACTGGCTGGAATCTACCGGTCGCTCGTTCCAGCCTTGCTCCACAACAACGTCCTCGCCCCTCTGATACGCGCCATGCCTGGCGCATCGGCCAAGTTCGATACATTTGCCCGAAGCGCGGGCGAAAGGGACTTTGCCACTCGGATGATCTTCTGGTTTGGGGCCATGACAGCGCGGGAACACGGTCGCCTCATCGGTGCGCCGGCCAATTGCCTCAATGAACGCAACGACTTCCCGTTCTCCTCAAGCGCGAAGGCATCCCATCTTCGCCGCGCGCTATTTTTCGATCAGACATCGTGGTTGCCTGACAATCTCTTGGAACGAGGCGACCGGATGATGATGGCCGGTTCAATCGAAGGAAGAATGCCGTTCCTCGATCGCGATCTGGTTGCGTTCGTCAGCAAATTGCCCGATCGCTACAAGGTGGGTTGGCGGAAGGGTAAGCTGATCTTGCGCAACAGCATGGCCAACATGCTTCCTGAGGAAATTCTCAACCGCCCCAAGGTCGGGTTCAAGGTGCCCGTCGCCGAATGGTTTCGCGGGTCAATGAGGAACTACGTGGACGACCATCTTTGCTCCTCTCAGTCCGTCATTCGCAGCTATTTGAGCGCCAAACACCTTGATCAAATCGTCTCGGAGCATACCAGCGGTGCCGCAGACCACGAAAAGCTAATTTGGGCGCTGTTGAATTTGGAGATATTCCATCGCGAATTTGAGCTTGGAGCGCCGCAGTGACGCCAATGGGATCGATATTGCGCTCGACCCGCAGCTGCTCGTCTTAGGCTCACCTGCGCGGCGCGCAAGCTCAGCGTCCACGTTTACATAGGATGGCGTCAGCGCTTGACCGATTGAGCTTTTAACGCGACCGACCTCCAGACGTCGCAGATCGCGCCGACGAAAGGTACGAGCTCAAGCCGTTCCCGATGCACGGCCATCGCGGCAGCACCAAGCCTGGCTCTCAATGCGGGATTTTCGACCAGCCGTGTCAGCGCCTCGGTCAACGCCGCAACATCGCCGGGCGGCACCAGCAACCCGGATTGCTCGTTGGCGATGATGTCCTCCACGGCGCCGACAGGCGTCGTCACTACCGCGAGACCTGCAGCCATGCCTTCGATGACCGAGACGGGCAGATTTTCGGCAAAGGAGGGCAGCACCAGAATGTCCGCCGAAGCGATCAGCGACGCGACCTCGTCAGGCCCGACCCAGCCAGGAAGGGTAACGCGCTCGGCAAGGCCCAGTTCGGCCGTTCTCATCCGTGCCGCCTCGACGTCGCCATCGCCGGCGATCGTGGCGCGCCAACTCTTGATCGGCTCCATGCAGTGCAGCGCATCCAGCAATTGCGGGACGCCCTTGCGGTCGCCGATGCGGCCAAGGAACAGGAGATGCACATGGTCGCCGCCACCGACATGCGCCAAGGATGGAACCGCCGTGGCGTTGGGAACGATGACAATCTTGTCGGCCGCCCCCGGTGCCCGGCTGGCGACGAAGTCGCGCCAAAGCCTGCCCAAGACGATCACCCGACCGGCACGCTCGAACAGAGCTTCGATGCGGCGGCCCATGAAGCTGCGATCGTCTTTCCAGAATGTCTCATACTGCGCCCCATGCAAATGCAGGACATAGGGTATCGACAGCAGCCGTGCGCAGGCGGCGATCACCATCTTGCGATAGGTGCTGCCGGAAACCGATATGTTGATGTGAATGACATCGGCGCGCTTCGCCAAACGCGCCGCGAGCATCCGCAAGCAAAAGTCAAACATATAGAAGATCGAAAACGCGACATGCCCCGAGCCGCGGCTGGCAAGGAAGCGTACATCGATGTCGGCGATCTCCTGCCGCTCGAACTCCTGCTTCAGCGCCCCCATGATGCGGTCGATACCACCCTGCCCCGAAACGCCCGAAGGCGTCGCGACAAGGACATGGACTTTTGGATTGTGGACCGGACGCTGCAACATGACTCCATTCGGAACGACAAGGCAAAGGTTTCAAACAAGGTTTACGACGAATCCGTTAGTTCAAACTGAATCTGTTCACCCTTTGCCGTCATCGCACTGGATTTTCCGCCGGTCGACGGTTAATCGAAGGTGAATTTTCCGGGGACAACTCTTTGCTGCTGCGCTCCACGCTCATCTATGCCCCGGCGATCCTGCTGACGCGGATTTCCGCGCTGCTCCTGCTGGTCATCGTGACGCGGCTGATCGATCAGACCGAGTATGGCCTGCTGACCCTGGTGGTGACCGTGGGCGAAATGACAGACATTGCCGTCACCAACTGGCTGCGCATCGCTTTGCTCAGGCTTGGGGGCAAAGGCGACGTCAGCCGTGGCAGCCTGATGCTGGCCGGGCGGGTGTTGCTTGCCAGCACGGTCCTGGCGCTGATCATATCCGTGGCCGCCTCCGCAGTGATCGTGCCGGAGCGCTGGGTCGAGTTCGCGATCGCAGTCTGCAGCTACCTGATCGCCGGTTCCATCGGCCGCTTCGCGTTGACGGTGCTGCAGATGCAGCAGCGTCATTCGGTCTATTCGACCCTCGAGTTCCTGCGCGCCGTGCTGCAACTCGCGCTGCCGATCGGTGCCATCGTCATGTTTCAAGATTCATTTCTGACGGTATCGCTCGGCTCGAGCCTCGGCGTGCTGATTGCCGGTATCGTGGCAGGCATCATGGCATCCCGACGCGTCGTTGCCGGTCCGCCACGCTTCACCCAAAAGGAGTTCTTCCTCCTCGGCTTGCCCCTGGTCATCATGGCGCTGGTAGGCTTCGGCCTGCACAGCGCCGAGCGTGTGTTCCTCAAGATCTATTACGATGCCGGCGCAGTGGCGATCTTCGCCGCAGCCTATGCACTGGCCCGCCAGCCCATTGATATGGTCGCCAATTCCATCAACATGGGCGCCTTTCCCGAGGTGGTCAGCCGGTTCGACGACGACGGTCCTGCGGCATCGGGCCAGCTGCTGTCGCAATTGATGGCCTTGATGATGCGCCTTTGCCTGCCGGTCGCAGCGATGCTGGTCGCACTCAGCAGCGATATCACGCAGCTCCTGCTGCCCTCCGAATATCACGGCCGTTTCGGCCTGCTCTTTCCGATCATCGCCTTCAGCGTGCTGTGTGCCAATCTCGCCAGCTTCGTCTATGGCACCGTGGTGCACGCGCACAAGCGGCCGTGGCTGCTGATCATCGCCAATTCCTTCGGCTCGGTGGCGACAATCGCACTGTCCGTGCTGTTGATCCCTCCGATGGCGGAGGTCGGCGCTGCTTTGGCGCTGGCGGGCGGATCGCTCGCAGGACTTTTAGCCTGCATCATCATCAGCGAACGGCTCACGCCGGTGCCGGTGCCATGGCGCGACATCGGCGTTTCGATCGTCATTTCGGTCTGCACGGGGCTGGCCGCCAGTCTTGCCAGCGCTCTTCTCGGCGATATGCCGGCCATCTTCTCGCTCGTCGCGGGCGGCACCGCTGGCGCAGTGGTTTTCTTCGGGCTGACCTGGCTGTTCTATCCTGCCGCCGCGATGCAATTCATAGCCAAGCTGCGGGCGCGGCTACGGCTCGCATAGACCCGTGCCGTAGTCCTAGAAAAAGCGGTTCCGACTTCGGGCCAAGGCTGTAGCCCCAGGGGCCGCCCGCTTGTTGGGGGCAATCGTTACTTACTTATAGATCGACCTTTCGGCGTCCCCGACGGCCC
The DNA here is from genome assembly GCF_002284535.1 of Mesorhizobium wenxiniae. Taxonomy (GTDB): domain Bacteria; phylum Pseudomonadota; class Alphaproteobacteria; order Rhizobiales; family Rhizobiaceae; genus Mesorhizobium; species Mesorhizobium wenxiniae. Next base: position 501,270 of record NZ_NPKH01000020.1, read on the forward strand.
CATAACTCCCGGCACAGCAGCGCTGCGTAGGCAGTGTTGGTGTCATAGTAGCGGCGCCACAAGCGTCGCGGCTCCTGTGCCACGCGAAACAACCACTCCAGACCGGCCGCTTGAACCAGTTTTGGCGCCCGGGCAACCTTGCCGCCATAGACGTCGAAACTGCCGCCCACGCCCATGACGAAACTCGGAGTGAGTTCGTCACGATAGCGCTTGAGAAAGCGCTCCTTGCGCGGCGTCGGCATCGCCACCAACAGGCAGTCGGCGCCCGAGGCGTTGATCGCCTCGACGATGCCGGCCTCGTCTTCCGGCTTGAAATAACCATTGCGCATGCCGGCGACGACGAGACCCGGATGATCCCTGGCAAGTCGCATCCTAACCGCATCGAGAACGGATTGTTCTGCGCCCAGGAGGAAGAGCCTGTAGCCCCGCGTGTCGCAGAGGCTCAGCAGATTGATCATGATGTCGACACCCGCTACTCGCTCCGGAAGCGCGACGCCGCAAAGACGCGCCCCCCAAAGCACGCCGATGCCGTCGACGTTGACTACATCCGCCGTTGCCACGTCCTCGTGCAGTTCGGCGTTGTTGCGCATGTTCACAAGCTTGGCGACATTCACGACCACATGATGCAGCGGCCGCCGCAGGGTCATCGCCTCATCGGCGATGGCCAGCGTCTCGGCCATGGTCAGCGCATGGATCGGCGCGCCAAGGAATTCCCGGCGCCGTGACGCCAATAGGCGATGCTGCGCCCATGCTGGGTCGTGCGCGTTCATGCGGCCTCCTCGGCACTTGCAGGAAGTGCCAGGTGTTCGAGCGCTGATTTCTTGCCTTCGATGCGGGCGTCGGGCTTGCGTGCTTTGCGCCAGGTCCACAAACCCCTTGTGTCGACGAGCTTCTTGTCCTTGAGCGCTTCGGGATCAACCAGATTAAACTGCCGATGGTCGACCAGCAGGACGACGATATCGCACTGGTCGACGGCGGAAAGCGCATCGGTGAAGACGATGCCTTTACCCTCGAGTTCAGGCGGCAGCCTATTTGTGTTGGGTTCGGCCGCGATGATCTTCAGGTTGGGAATATCTGACAAAAGCTTCACCACCTCAACAGCCGGACTCTCGCGCATATCGTCGATATTGGCTTTGAAGCTGAGGCCAAGACAAGCGATCGTCTGCTTGCGGGAAGGATCGAGCAAGGCTTCTATATCTCTGACCACCGACAAGGGACGCTCGGAATTGATCCGGCGTGCCGAAGCCATCAGCCGCGTGCTGTTAGGCGCGGCATCGATGATAAAATACGGATCGACCGCGATGCAGTGGCCGCCGACGCCCGGGCTCGGCTGCAGGATATTCACGCGGGGATGCCGGTTAGCGAGATCGATCACCTCCCAAACGTTGAGCGACAGATCCTGGCACACTGCCGCAAGCTCGTTGGCAAAGGCGATATTGACGTCGCGGAACGCGTTCTCGGTCAGCTTCACCAGTTCCGCGCTTTCGGCCTGGGTCGTGAACAGGTCGCCGGCAACAAAGGTCGAATAGAGTGCTGCGGTGCGTTCCGACGACTTGCGCGACAGTCCGCCGATCGACCGATCGTTGTTGATCAACTCGGTAAGGACCTTTCCCGGCAACACGCGCTCGGGCGAATAGGCGACCAGGACATCGGCGTCTTCGCCATGCACCAGAGGAAATTTGAGATCGGGCCGCAATTCGGCAAGCAGTCCCGTCATGATGCGCGTCGTGCCGACCGGGGATGTCGATTCCAGCACCACAAGGTCTCCCCGCTTCAGCACGGAGGCGATGCTTCGTGCCGCCGCGAGCACATAGCTCACGTCAGGCTTGTGGTCCTCGGTCATCGGCGTCGGCACTGCGATGACAAACGCGTCCGCCGGCTGCGGCGTACTGAATGCCCTAAGCTTGCCGTTGGCTACAACCTTCTGGATCAAACCATCGAGGTCCGGCTCGACGATGTGGATTTCGCCGCGATTGACCTTCTCGACCACCGCTTCGTTGACGTCGACACCAATGACGTCGAGCCCTCGACTGGCGAAGATGGCACAGGTCGGCAGGCCGATATAGCCCATGCCGATAACGGAAACGGTTTTGATCTCAGCCATGATACAGCAATTCCTCAACGATCCGGTTACCGGCCCGGCCATCGCCATACGGGTTGTGTCGTTCCGCCATGCCGCGATAGGCAGCCTGATCGTCGAGCAGGCTGTTGGCATTGGACAGGATTTTTTGGATATCGGTGCCGACGAGACGGGCGGTACCCGCCGCAATCCCCTCGGGCCGCTCGGTATTCTCTCGCATCACCAGCACCGGCTTGCCGAGCGATGGCGCTTCTTCCTGCACGCCGCCGCTATCGGTCAGCACCAGGTAGCTCTGCTTCTGCAGGAACAGGAACGGCAGATAGTCCTGCGGGTCGACCAGGTGAATATTCGGCACGCCACCCAGTTCTGCGTTGACCACCGAGCGCACGTTGGGATTGGGATGGACCGGATAGACGATCTGCACGTCCTCGCGTATCGCCAACCCCTTCAGCGCCGTGCAGATGCGATGGATGCCGCCGTCGAAATTCTCACGGCGATGGCCGGTGACCAGGATCATTTTCTTGGCGGGATCGAGAAACGGGAAATGGGCGGCGAGCTTGGCGCTCATCGACTTGTCGGCGTCGATCGCGCCGGAAAAATGCAACAGCGTGTCGATCACCGTGTTGCCGGTCACGAAGATGGTGTTCGCAGCCTTTCCTTCGGCGATGAGATTGTCGCGCGCCTGGATGGTCGGCGCGAAATGCCACGTCGCTATGTCGCCGGCAATCTTGCGGTTCAGTTCCTCTGGAAAGGGTGAGTTGATATCGTGGCTGCGCAATCCTGCCTCGATATGGGCTACCGGGATGCGCTTGTAGAAAGCAGCCAGAGCCGCAGTCATCGCCGTGGTCGTGTCGCCTTGCACGAGGACGATATCGGGCTTCGCCTTCTCCAGCACTTCGGCCATGCCCAGCAGCACGCGCGAGGTGACGTCGAACAATGTCTGGCCGGGCTGCATGATGTTGAGGTCGTGATGCACCGGCAGGCCGGTCAGTTCGATGACCTGCTCGACCATCTCGCGATGCTGGCCGGTGATGCATGTCTCGGTAACAAAACCCGGATGGGCAAGCGCGGCACGCACCACCGGAAAGCATTTGAGCGCCTCCGGCCTCGTGCCGAAGACGATCAGCAATTTTTGCCTGACCGGCAGTTTCGGATGTGAAAGGACGTTCATTGCTGATCCTGGTCGCCAGAAGGCGTCGCGGCCGGCTGATTATTCGCCACAGGAGCTATACTAGCTGCAGAAGCCGCCTCCGTGACCTTAAATCTTAATATATGATTAATAGCCAAGCCCGCGTTCTCCCCGGTAACTCTTATGAAAGCCTAAACCGATAGGTATCCTGGCAGAGTAGTCTTGAAAAAGAACATATTCGATTGACTAATATTTTAATTATCGGCCACATCGCCGGATCTCGGCGCTGGGAAAATGAGCTCCTGGTACGGTTGAACGCAGCTGGTCACGTGGTTTCGAGCTGCCGCGCGCCGACGCCTGCGCCGATCTCACGCGGACTGGATATTGTGCTGGCGATCGAGAGCCGGCGCTTCGGTCCCTCATTGGCAAGCCGCTCCGAGCCGTTGCCGTCTGGCGGTCCTGGTACAGCGGACCTCGTAATCGATCTCACCGGCACTGCCGCTCGACGAGGCATGCCTGTCCTGACGCTCGAATTTTGCGGCCACAGCACTTTCCCCGCCGGTGTGGCCGAGATGCTGGCGAGCGGGCGATTGCCCGAACTTGCCGTTCGCCTCGACGGCGTCACAGTCGCCAGGGGGCGACCGATGATCAGCGACCGGCTCTGGCAATCTCGCAGCTGCAACGACCTGCTCGCTGGGGCCATCTCGCTGGTTGCGCAAAGCGTCGCCCGTTTTTCCGCGGGCGAACTTGTGCCAGTAGTCGATAATCCGGCACCGATCCTAAGGAACGGCGGTTTTGTCCGGCATTATCTGCCCTTTTTCTGCAGGGGGTTGGTCGATCGCGCCGTGCAAAAACTCAGACTTGGAAGGCGCCCCTTTTATTGGCAGGTCGCCTATCGGCTGATCGACGGGTCAGGTGTCGCCGAAACCGGGCAACTTGACGGTAAGCCGTTCACCGTCCTCCCGGACGATGGCCAGCGATTCTATGCCGATCCATTCGTCCTCGAGCGGGATGGCCGCCACTATCTGTTTGTCGAGGAATTTCCCTACGCTACGGGTCGCGGCGTGATTTCTGTCGCCGAGCTGGGCGAAGATGGCACCTTCGGTGTGCCGAGGGTGGTACTGGAGGAAATGCACCACCTGTCGTATCCGCAGGTGTTCGCTCAGGCCGGCGAGATTTTCATGATTCCGGAAAGTGGGGCGGCGCGCGAGCTTGTGCTCTACCGCGCCGCGCAGTTTCCGGATCGCTGGGTACGCGACACCGTGCTGATGACGGACAAGGATTTCAATGACGCCACGCTGCTCGAATTGGATGGGCGCTTCTGGCTGTTGGGGACGGAGCGGTTCGGTTACGGCAGCGCGTCGGATTCGATGACGGTCTATTCCGCACCCTCGCTGCGCGGGCCGTGGGTCGCGCATGCGCTCAATCCCATCGCCGTCGATCACTCGGCCGCTCGGCCCGGCGGCGCCTTTATTCGCCAGGATGACGCCGTAGTTCTGCCGGTGCAAAACGGGTCGAAAGCCTATGGCGGCGGTCTCGGGTTGATGCGGCTGGATAGGCTTGACGACTTCGACGTCCGTTTTGCGCCGCCCCGCCCGATCGGCCCGGGGCCGGCATGGGCCCGCACGGGCATTCACACGCTTAATCGCGCAGGCAACGTCGAGGTTGTGGATAGCGCCGGCTGACGCGTCTGGAGCCTGTCTTATCCGAGCCGATCCGGTTTCGGCTCGGATGCAGCCGCAGCCGACGATGTGCTCTTCGGCCGGTTTCTATACGGCGCGTTTCTATAGGCAAGCAGCAGCACCACGATAATTGCGATCTCCGGCGATTTTGACGAGAGCGCGTTGTTCGACAGCGCAGCAAGCAGGAACGTCATGGTGCCGATCCATGCCGGCAGCGGCGCCGCGCGCAGCAGCCGAAAAATGAACCAGAATACCAGCATGATAAAGAGCACGGCTATGGGCAAACCGAAGAGCATGATGATGACCACCGGCGCGCTCTCGATGTAGGGCAGATGCAGCTTCTCGTTGACGATCGCCAGCAGGTCGTCGACGTTCATGCCAAACAGGATGTCTTTCCAGCTAACAAGTCCGAACACCTGGTAGATCGTCACCCGAGCCATGAAATTTTCGTCAAAGATCGTGTTGCCGAATCGGTTCAGCAGTCCGCCCGAAAACAGTATGGCCACCAGCACTGCGCCGGCCGCCAGGGCGAACAGCAGCACGACAGACTTGGCCTGCCGCTGATGCTTGAGGGTCAGGCGCGGCCAAGGCACGAACATCAGCAGAATGAGTGTTTCTCCGGCAGCCAGCAACAGGGCGGCGCGAGCGCCTGACGCAGCACAACCGACGAGCAATACGAAGATCGCCAGCACCCGCACCCATATGCGCCAGCGCGTCAGCGGTACGAATCCGATGACAGTGGCGCAGAGCGCGCCTAGGGCCAACGGGTGCGCCGATAGCCCGATTGGCCTGAACTGCAGTTCGTTGAGACCGTAAGGCAGAAATCGATGTTGAGTCACCGCTTCGATCGTGCCCATCACGGCACTGAGGATCACCATTCCAAGCACGACGTCGCCCAACGCCCGCCGTACTTCCGCGTTCAAGGCCAGCATCAACAGGCCTGCGGCGCCCGCCACCAGATAGGTATCGATGATGAACCCTGAGGAGCCCGCACGGCCGGTGACGAACAGATACGGCACCAGCGCGAAAATCAGCGCAGAATAGAGCAGCAAAGCCTTGAAGATTCCAATTTCGTCGCCCTGCAGCAGAAACGGCCGGCTGAAAAGAACGAACGGAAGCAGCAGAAAGATAGCATAGGTGCCGAAATGCAGTTTCTCGTAGAATGAACCACCGTCGGCCGTATAGTCGACGACCATGTTCATAATCTGCGGTGAAACCGTGAAGCGGAGCAGGAACGCCAGCGCAGCGCATAGGAAAAACAGAATCGACAGCGCGTTCTGACGGCGCGCCTGGCTGGACAGCAATCGTTCCGATGCGGCAGCGGGATAGCTCATGGCCCATCCAAATGGGGGTATTCAAGCGGCATTCTGGCCAACGAGATCCATTCAAGGGACCGCCGAACGGACGCGGCGTGTGACTCGGCAAAATATGCCAACTTGGAAAATGAGATGTTAACGATCTTTCTGTAGTGCTGGCCCGCGTAGCGAATAACAAGAGTTAGCACCATGTCCGCCGCTTCCGGCACAACCCCTCCCTCTGCAGCGGATTCCGATATCAGCGCACTCGAGCGGATCGCCAATGCACGGCGCGCCAGCAGGGCAAGGCTGCAACAGGATGCCCCCGTCATGGCACGCACCTCCGCCCCTGTCACTCCGCACACGCCCGAGCCTGTCCCGACGGTGACGCTCGACAAGATCGGCGATTTCCTTGAGCTCGATTTTCGACGCCTGTTTGTCTGGCTGCGTGCCGGGCTCGTCTTGGCATTGATGCTGGCAGTGGCCGGCGGCGTCATCGGCGCCGCCTATGGGTTGCTGAGCAAACAGCGTTATACCGTTACGACAGAAATCCTCATCAATCCTGCCAATTTGCAGGTTGTGGAAAACGATCTCTACTCGCAACCGGGCCAGGTCGACAGCCAAATACTTAACGCGCGCAGCAAGCAGCGCATCTTGACCTCGGGCAACGTGCTTGCACGGGTAGTGGACGAACTCGGTCTAGCCAGGGATCCGGAGTTTTTCGACCCGGACCAGAGCTCCTCCACGTCTGGTGCTGCAGCGAGTGGCGCCAAGTCCGATCCGAAGCTTATCGCCCAGAAAAGCCTGGCGGAGCGGGTCAGCGTCGCTGCAGATGAAACGTCGTTCGTCACAACCCTCTCGGTATCGGCAGAAACCACCGGCAAGGCGATCCTGATCTCGCAAGCCATAGTGAAGGCTTTCCAGGACGAACTGGCCAAGGCCGAAGCTGCTGGTGCCAGCCGTGCCGCAGCTGCTCTTGAGGGCCGGCTCGGCCAACTCAAGCGCGACGTGCAGGCGGCCGAAGAGAAGGTCGAGAGCTACAGGCGCAGTCACAACCTGTCCTCCAGCAATGGCCAGCTTGTCAGTTCGCAGACGATGACGCAGCTCAATAGTGAAATTGGAGAGGCGCAATCGCGCGTCATCGCAGCGCAGGCAAGTTACCACGCCTTGGTTGCCGCCGGTGTCAATGGAGCCAATCCTGACCCCGCGGTTTCGGCAGCACTCGCAGCACTGCGCGACAAGGCAAATAGCCTGCGGCAGCAAATCGATTCACAATCCATGACCTTTGGTCCGCGCCACCCGACGATTGTCCGGCTTAGGACAGAATTCGAGACCGTCAGTTCTCAACTCAGGGCAGAGTTCGCCCGCACGGTCGGCACCGCAAAAGCCAACTTGGATAAGGCCAACGCCTCATTGGCTTCTCTCAGCGCCAAGATGAACGATCTGAAGAACAATGTTTTCACCGACAGCGAGTCCCAGGTCGCCCTGCGTGAACTTGAACGCGACGCCGCCTCGAGGAGGGCGGTCTATGAAAGCTTCCTGTCTCGCTCGCGCCAAATCACCGAGCGCGAGCAGATCGACACCACGAATGTACAGGTGATTTCCACCGCCGTGCCGCCACCGGGACGCTCGTGGCCGCCCCGCACCCCCCTGATGGCAGGCCTGGGAGCTTTCGCCGGCTTTGCGCTGGGCATGTTGCTGGCCATTGCCATGGGCATCGTTCGCGACATGCGCCAGCCGACGAACCGATCAGGCATCGACGTCAGCCGAGCCTGAATCCAGGCATGGCGAAGCGCATTGTTTTTCACATTGCCAGTCTCAGGGGCGGCGGCGCCGAGCGTGTCTTCGTCCTCATGGCAAATGAATTGGCATCACGTGGCCACGATGTCACGCTTTTTACCTGGAACGCTGAAGGACCCAACGCCGCGCTGCGCTCCCCCGCGGTGCATCTTGTCGATTTCGACCTTCCCATCCGGGGCGAGGGTTACGGCAAGTGGGAGACGCTGAAAGGCATCGTGCGAAGCGCACTTTTGTTCAGCCGCCTTGGTCCGCATGCGGTCTATAGCGCCCCCGAATTTGCCAATCTGGTCGTGGCGCTGGCACTTCTCTTGGCGCGAAGCCGAGCGCGGTTCTTTCCAAGCTTCCACGCGGCGGCCTCACTGCCTTCCAGCAGCCTCGGCGCGAGAATAGCGGTGTGGTTTTCCGCGTTGGTTGCAGCGCGCGCAACCAAAGCCATCGCCGTCTCAGTGGGTGTCGGCCGCGACATTGCGGCCCGCGGCTTTCCCAAATCCAAGGTTGTCGTCATCAACAATCCGCTGCCACCGGCTGCGGCGCTCCAGCAAGATTCCTATACATGGCAGACAAAGCTGGCGACGATGGGCGATGGCCCGGTCATCGCCACCGCCGGGCGCCTGGTGCCGGTCAAGGATCATCGGACCTTGCTCCAGGCCTTCGCTATCCTGCGCGCCGGCCGCCGCGCTCGGCTTGTAATCTTCGGCGAAGGTCCGCTGGCTGCCGAGTTGCGCACCTATGCCCAGGAATCCGGTACCGCCGCCGATGTGCTCTTTGCCGGCTACGTCAACGATCCCGCGGCCTGTTATGCCGCAGCCGATCTGTTCGTCCTTTCCTCGACGAGCGAGGGCTTCGGCAATGTGTTGGTCGAGGCCATGGCTGCTGGCGTCCCCGTAGTCTCCACAGATGCGCCGCATGGCCCGCGCGAGATTCTCGGTGACGGTCGTTTCGGCGCCTTGGTGCCGGTCGGCGATGCCGCGGCCCTGGCAAAGGCGATGGCTGAGATGCTGGACCACCCCACTTCTGTCGCCCTCCTGAAGAGCAGAGCAGCGGATTTCGAAGTTGAAAAGATCGGAGATTTATACGAAGCGCTGCTCTAGCCAGGAGCTTCGCGCTGGCGTTCGTTGAGGCAGCCGCTATCGCCATTCGCGTGGTTGGAGCATCGCCGTTGGCCTCCCGGGGCAGGATGGGTGTCAGGTACATCGGGATCTGATAGCAGCCCATGAAGAGGAGCAGCGGGTCGGTCACCGCGGCGGGATGCGCGGGCGTAGGACCGCATGGCGATCCTTTTTAACGGAGTGTTCGAATGAGACATGTGTGGCGTTGGTTCGGCCCGGTCGACAAGGTGACGATCGCGGATGCGCGTCAGGCCGGGGCGCAAGGCATCGTCACGGCTCTTCACCACGTTCCTCACGGCGCCGTCTGGCTGCCCGCCGAAATCGAAAGACGTCAGTGCGAAGTCGCGTCTTTGCCGGATGGAAGCGCGAGCGATCTGAACTGGGAGATTGTCGAGAGCCTGCCGGTTTCCGAAGCGATCAAGACGCAGGTCGGCGAGTGGCGCAGTCATATTGCCAACTACAAGACATCGTTGGAAAACCTGGCGCGGGCCGGCATTTCGGTCATCTGCTACAATTTCATGCCCGTGCTCGATTGGACCCGCACCGATCTTGCCTGGCGCCTGCCGCATGGCGGCACCACCATGCGTTTCGATCTGATCCACTTCGCCGCCTTCGACATCCATATCCTGAAACGCCAAGGGGCGCTCGGCGATTACACACCGGAGATCGTCTCCGAGGCGGAGCGGCGATACGCGCAGATGGATGAGGATGCGCGGAAGATTCTGGCAAGAAGCGTCAATTCCGGTCTGCCCGGCTCGACCGAAGACACGTCTCTCGACGGTCTCGCGGCTCAACTGTCAAGTTACGACCGCATCGGCGCAACAACCCTGCGCCAGCATTTCGTCGATTTCCTGGCGGAGGTCGTGCCTACGGCCGAACGCCTCGGCCTGCGTCTCTGCTGCCACCCCGATGATCCGCCGTTTCCGCTGCTCGGCCTGCCGCGCATCATGTCGACCGAGGCCGACTACAGGTACATTCTGGACGCAGTCGACAGCCCGGCCAACGGAGCGACACTGTGCACCGGATCGCTCGGCGCAAGACCGGATAATGATCTGCCCGGCATGATCGAGCGGATGGGACCAAAAATCCACTTCGCGCATCTGCGCAACGTCCGCAAGGAAGCGGCCGGCACCCCCTGCTCGTTCCACGAGGACGAGCACCTTGCCGGTGACGCCGACATGGTGGCGGTGGTGGCGGCGCTGCTCCACGAGGAAGCGCGGCGTCAGAAGGAAGGACGCCAGGACGCGGTCATCCCGATGCGTCCCGACCATGGCCAGGATATTCTCGATGACCTGACGCGTGGGGCCCAGCCCGGCTATCCGGCCATCGGGCGGCTCAAAGGATTGGCCGAACTCCGCGGCGTCGAACATGCCATTCGCAACTCGGCATCATGCAAGCGGATCTCCACCTCTACCCCATAGTCTGGAGAAGGGCGCAGGGCGGTTCGCAACCGGTGCTCGTTAAATTTGCCATCAGCCTCGACCACTGGGCGTTCCGCGGCCCGCCTCCGGCTCGATGGCACCTTTCCACCTTATTGCGCGGACTTGTGTATAATAGCAGTTTGCGGTTTGAGTCCGATTGCAATCCGCTAGCTTGCGCTAGTTATTGCTCCATCCACAGCCGGCGTTGAGAGGAACTCTAGGCAACGGTTGGGAATTTATATCCTGGGAGGAAATCACGATGAGAAAGTTCGCCGCCGCTCTGGCCGCCGCCGCAGCCGTCACGCTTTATCCGTTCGCTGCGGGCGCGCAAACCTATCCTGAACGCACCATCACTGTCGTGGTGCCGTTTTCGGCCGGCGGCCCGACCGACACGGTCACGCGCCTCGTCGCGGAAGCCATGTCGAAGGATCTCGGCCAGCAGATCATCGTCGAGAATGTCGGCGGCGCCGGCGGCACACTGGGCGCCGGTCGCGTCGCGAACGCCGAGCCGGACGGCTATACGCTGCTCCTCCACCACATCGGTATGGCGACAAGCGCCACGCTGTACCGAAAGCTCGCATACGACACGCTGAACAGCTTCGAATATGTCGGTCTCGTCACCGAGGTGCCGATGACCATCGTCGGCCGCAAGGACCTCGAGCCGACCGATCTGAAGGGGCTGGTCGACTACGCCAAGGCCAACAAGGATACCGTCACCGTTGCCAATGCCGGTATAGGCGCGGCCTCGCATCTGTGCGGTATGCTGTTCATGAGTGCGATCGGCACTCCGCTGGTCACCGTGCCCTACAAGGGCACCGGGCCGGCCATGACCGACCTTCTCGGCGGTCAGGTCGATATCATGTGCGATCAGACGACCAATACCACCAAGCAGATCCAGGGCGGCACGATCAAGGCCTACGCCGTGACCTCGCCGGAACGCCTCGATGTTTTGCCGGATCTCCCGACGACGACGGAAGCCGGTCTCCCTGAGGTGCAGGTCGGCATCTGGCATGGCCTCTACGCGCCCAAGGGCACGCCTGCCGAGGTCACCGTGCGCCTGTCGAAATCGCTTCAGGTCGCACTGAAGGACCCGAACGTCGCCGCCCGCTTCGCCGAGCTCGGCACCAAGCCGTCGTCCGACGCCGACGCGACGCCGGCCGCGCTGAAGGCCAAGCTGGAAGGCGAGATCGCGCGCTGGAAGCCGATCATCGAAGCCGCCGGCCAGTACGCCGACTGAGGTTCGAAACGGGGCGCCACCAGCGCCCCGTTTTCGCTTCGGCCGCGTTTTCGCACTGCACCGGCGCGCCCGCGGCGCGGGCCTGGGAGGACGACATGAAACCTTTCGTAATCGACACGACCAACGGCATCTGCGCCGCGCTGTTCATCTTCCTCGGCGGATTCTTCGCGCTGCAGTCGCTCGGCCTCGAAATCGGCACTGCTTTCCGCATGGGACCGGGCTATTTCCCGCTGGTCCTGGCGATCGTGCTGATCCTGCTCGGCGCCGTCATCCTCATCCAGGCGGTGCGCTTCGAGAGCGAGCCGATCGGGCATATAGCCTGGCGCGGCATGCTGTTCATCCTCCCTGCTCCGATCTTCTTCGGCCTGACCGTGCGCGGCCTCGGCTTCATCCCCTCGATCTTCCTGACGGCGCTGATCGCATCCTTTGCCAGCGGCCGCATGAGGCCGCTGACCGCGCTCGTGCTGTCCGCGGGCCTGACGCTGTTTGCGTTCCTCGTCTTCAGCTATGCGCTCGGCCTGCCGTTCCGGCGCTTCGGCCCGTGGCTGCCCTCATGGCTGGTATTGTGAGGGGCTGAACATGGAACTCCTCGACAACCTCGCGCTTGGCTTTTCGACGGCCACGTCGCTGGCAAACCTCGGTTTCTGTCTGATCGGCGTCCTTCTCGGCACGCTGATCGGCGTCCTGCCAGGCATCGGCGCCACCGCGACCATCGCCATGCTGTTGCCGATCACCTTCCAGATCGGCGACCCGGTTTCCTCCCTGATCATGCTCGCCGGCATCTATTACGGCGCGCAATATGGCGGCTCGACCACCGCCATTCTCATCAACATGCCCGGCGAATCCTCGTCAGCCGTCACTGCAATCGACGGCTACCAGATGGCCAAGAACGGCCGCGCCGGTGCGGCACTCGCCATCGCGGCAATTGGCTCGTTCTTCGCCGGCACGGTGTCTACTTTCCTCGTCGCCATCTTTGCCCCGCCGCTGACGGCGATCGCGCTGCAATTCGGCGCAGCCGAGTATTTTTCGCTGATGATCGTCGGCCTTGTCTCGTCCGTCGCGCTCGCCCACGGCTCGATTGTCAAGGCGCTGGCAATGGTGGTGCTCGGCCTGCTGCTCGGCATTGTCGGCACCGACATCTATACCGGCACACCGCGCTTCACGCTCGGCATCCGCGAATATGCCGACGGGCTGAATTTCGTCGCGGTGGCGGTCGGCGTCTTCGGCGTCGCCGAGATACTGCGCAACCTCGAAAACGAGCACGAGCGCTCCGTGCTGATCAGAAGGGTCTCCGGCCTGATGCCGACCCGCGAGGACTTTCGACGCATGGCGGCGCCCATCGTGCGCGGAACGATCATCGGTTCGGCGCTCGGCATCCTGCCGGGAGGCGGTGCGATCCTTGCAGCCTTTGCCTCCTACACGGTCGAAAAGCGCGTATCGAAAAACCCGGGGGAATTCGGTAAGGGCGCCGTCGAAGGCGTCGCCGGACCGGAATCGGCCAACAATGCCGGCGCGCAGACCTCCTTCATCCCGATGCTGACGCTCGGCATTCCGGCCAACCCGGTGATGGCGCTGATGATCGGCGCGATGATCATCCAGGGCATCGTGCCCGGCCCCAATGTCGCGATCGAACAGCCGGCGCTGTTTTGGGGCATCATCGCCTCGATGTGGATCGGCAATCTGATGCTGATCATCTTGAACCTGCCGCTGATCGGGCTTTGGGTAAAACTCCTGACGATCCCCTATTACGTGCTCTTCCCGATCATCATGGCGTTCTGCTCGATCGGCGTTTACAGCGTCAACACCAACGTCTACGACCTCTACGCCGTCGCCTTCTTCGGCTTCCTCGGCTACCTCCTGACCAAGCTGCGCTGTGAACCCGCGCCGCTGCTGCTCGGCTTCGTGCTCGGGCCGCTGCTCGAGGAAAACCTGCGCCGCGCCATGATTCTCGCGCGCGGCGACCCGAGCACCTTCGTGACGAGGCCGATCAGCGCCGGCCTGCTCTTCATCGCGCTCGCCGTGCTCGTCATCGTCTTCCTGCCGGCGGTCAAGAAGAAGCGCGAAGAGGTGTTCGTGGAGGAGAATTAGCGAGAGTCACGCGGCCGCTTCTCGACGGCCGCGGCCGCCGATGCGGGTGCCGGTTTCCGAATCGAACAGGAAGACCGCAGTGTCATGGAATGTGATCCCGATCGGCTCATCCATATCGTAATGCGCCGATTTATCGGCCTTGACCGTTACGGTGGCCCCACCGAATTGGCAGGTGATCAAGGTATGATCGCCCATCAGTTCCACGGCATAGACCCGCGCCGCGATCTTGCCCTCCGATGCGCCGGTGACCCGGCAATCCTCGGGCCGGAGGCCGGCAGTGACCTTTTTCCGGCTTTCGGCAACGCTGGTCGCAAATCGCCCTTCTGCGCAGGCGAACGCACCCTGGACGAGCTCGCCCTGGAGAAAATTCATCGGCGGCGAGCCGATGAAGCCGGCGACGAACAGGTTCGCCGGATCGTCGTAGATCTGTCGGGGCGTCGCGATCTGCTGCACGACACCGCGGTTCATGATGGCAACACGGTGAGCCAAGGTCATGGCCTCGATCTGATCGTGGGTGACGTATATCGTCGTCACGCCCAGATCCGCCTGCAGGCGTTTCAGCTCCGAGCGCATGTGGCCGCGCAGCTTGGCGTCCAGATTGGAGAGCGGCTCGTCCATCAGGAAGACGCTCGGCCGCCGCACCATGGCGCGGGCGAGTGCGATGCGCTGCCGCTGACCGCCGGAAAGCTGCCGTGGATAGCGGTCGAGGAACTCCTCAAGGTGGACCTTGACGGCGGCGCTGCGGACGGAGGCGTCGCGTTCGGTGCGCGGCACGCCCCGCAGCTTCAGCGGATATGCGATGTTCTCCGCGACCGTCATATGCGGATAGAGTGCGTAGGACTGGAACACCATCGCCACGTCGCGATATTTGGGCAGAACGTGGGTGACGTCGCGGTCGCCGATGAGGACGCGGCCGGAACTCACCGATTCAAGCCCGGCGACCATGCGCAGCGCCGTCGTCTTGCCGCAGCCCGAAGGGCCGAGCAGCACGAGGAACTCACCGTCCTCGATCTCCAGGTCGAGCCCTTTGACGACTTCGACCGCGCCGAAGGATTTGTAGATATCGGACAGGGTGACCCGCATATCGACTAGCCCTTCACTGCGCCGACCAGCAGCCCGCGCGCGATGTGCTTCTGCAGGATGCTGGAGATGACGATCACGGGGGCGATCATCACGGTGATCAACACCGACATATTCCACCATTGCGGACCGCGGGTCGTGTTCTGTGCCGATACAAGCACCGGCATCGTCTGCGCATCGGCATTGGAGAGGAAGAGGGCCAGCAGATACTCGTTCCAGGCAAGGATCAGTACCAGCAGGAAAGTCGCGACCAAGCCGGATCGCACCAGCGGCAGCGCGATGGTGAAGAACACGCGAAACTTGGAGGCTCCGTCTAGCTGTGCGCTCTCCTCAAGGTCGAGCGGGATGCCGGCGAAGAAATCGCGCGTCAGCCACACGACGATCGGCAGGTTGATGGCGGTGTAGGTGGCGATCAGCGCCACCTGCGTGTCGAGCAGGCGCATCTGCTGGAACATCACGTAGATCGGCAATACGGCGACGATCGGCGGCATGATACGGTTCGAGATCATCCAGAACTCAATGTCGTTATTGCCGACCGCAAGCTTCGTGCGTCCAACGAGCGTGAACAGCGCAATGATGAAGAGAGCGGCCGCCACGGCAATGGCGATCTCCCACCGCACGCCGAAAGTGGCCACTGCGACGATGATTGCGGTGAGCAGGATCAGGAAGATTGCAACGGCGGCGAGTTTCACCTGGAAGCGGATACGCACGAGCGCGTAGGCCGCCAGCGAGCCGATCAGGACTGCGAGCAGCGTGCTGGCCAACGCGACGACGACGGAATTCATATAAGGGCGCAGTGTGTAATTCTGCACGAGCATGAAATCCCATGCCTGCAGCGAGGGGGCAAAGTCGACGAACGGGAGATAGAACGGCCCGTTGTCGACCTCTCCAGGCCCCTTGAAGGAGGTGATCAACACCCAGTAGAGAGGAATCACAACAACGAGCGCCCACAGGAACAGCAGCGCATAGGTGACGATCTTGGTGACCGGCGCCTGGCTGTCGATCGAGGCCGGCTCGAACAGCCGGCGCGCCAGTGAGCGCGGCTCGGCGCTCATGCTTCGAACCGGCGCGCCGGCCGGACCACGAAGTTGAAGAACGAGACGCATACGATGGTCGAGATTAACAGGAGCATGTAGCCGACAGCGGCCGAGCCGCCGAGATCCTGGGTGCGCCAGGATATGAAGGAATGGAGCGTCATCGATTCCGTTGCCAGGCCAGGGCCGCCGCCCGTGAGCACGTTCGGCAGGTCGATGATCTTGAAAGCCTCGATCAGCCGGATCAGCACGACGGTAGCGGCAATCGGCGCGATCGCTGGCCAGGTAATGTCGCGAAAAATCTGGAAGCCGTTGGCTCCGTCGAGCCGCGCCGCCTCGACCTGATCGCGCGGTTGGTTCTCAATGGCCGCCAGCAGCACGATGAACATGAACGGCGTCCACTGCCAGGTGTCGCCAACCAACACCATGAGTCGCGCCGACCAGGCCTCTGTGGCCCATGACCACTCGCTGATGCCGAAAGCGCGCACGAGCGGGGCGAAGGGGCCCTTCTGCATGTCGGCGAGCATGCGGAACGTGTAGGCGATGCCGACCGGGGTGACCATCAACGGAATGAAGAAGAGGACGCGAAAGAAATTTCGGCCGCGGATTGGCTGCCCGCAGAGGAGCGCCAGGCCCAGCCCCAGTGCGAACTGCACGGATACGCCGACGAACACGTAGAGAAGCGTGTTGACGACGGTCCCCGGCACGCCGCCCGGCGCCATGGTGGCCAGCGCAAGTACCGCCAGGGCCATAGCCGTTGCCGTCGCGAGAAGGCGACCAACCATGCCGGCGATCGTCGGCCTGCCACGCCAGAGATAGCGGGCGAGAAGAAAAAGCAGCGCTGCCGCTATCAACGCCAGCAAAGCCCATTGGACAAAGCCGAACGTGCCAAACTTGCCGAGCAGGTGATACTGCTGTGAGCCGACCAGCAACTTGCGGAAGTTCAAAAGGCCGATGAATTTCAGCGTGAATCCGCCCGACGCGAGTGCAAAGCGCGAAAGCGCGAGATAGGCCGAGATGATGAGTGGAAAAATCGCGAAACAGAGAAGCACGACGACGGCTGGCAGCACCATGATCCGGCCCGAGTGACCGTCCAGCCATTCGGCCCAGCTGCGGCGGGCGGCAGCTTCTGGCATAGTGTCGGTTGCGGTCATCATAACCCGGGAAAGTGTGGCAGGCACGAGACCCGGCGCGGACCGATGCCACGCCGGGTCGATTGCTTCACGCCTATTTGGCGCCGATAGTCGCCTTGTAAAGTTTGAGCTGCTCGTCTTTGCCAATCTCTTCGTTCAGCTCATTCCAGCCTTCCTCGACCGCTGCGACGGTCGCTTCCTTGTCGATTTCGCCGGCGAGGAAGCGCGAGACCGCCTCGTCGAGCACGACCTGCTGGTACTTCTGATTTTGCGGGATGCGCAGGTCGAGGATCATGTTCGGGCTGCTCATGCTGTCGTTGATCGCTCCCAGGTAGACTTTAGCCTCGTCCTCGCTCATGCCGGCCTTCTTCCAAAGGTCGCTGTAGCTGAGCTGCGAGGTGCGGTACGGGTTGAAGCCGGTGCCGCCGACGGTGACGTCGGCATTTGACTGTGCCGGCTGCGTCATGAACGAGAAGTAGGCGTAGGCGGCGTCCTTCACCTTCGGATCGGCCGCCGCGTTGATGCCGCCGCCCCAGCCGCCAAAGGCGGCGAACGGTGCATGGTTCACGCCGTCGATCGCGTGCGTGCAGTTTTCTGCCGTGCAGGCCTCCAGCTTGCCGGTGTCCCAGTTCAGGACCTCCTTGGATCCGGGCATGATCGCCGCGCCCCATTTGCCCATCACCTTGGACTGCGCCGGATCGATCGAGATCGTGCCTACATCACCCCAGTCGAGGTTCAGCGCGCAGCGGCCGGAAGCGAAGAGCGGCCTTGTGTCGCTGACATCGAGGTTTAGCTCGTCCGGCGGGCCGTATTTGGTCGATTCAAACAGGAAGTCGAGCGCCTTCCGGAAGGCGTCGTTGTTGACGAGCGGCGTCATGTCCTTGGTGTTGAAGAAGGTGCCCTGGCTAGTTCCCTTGGACTGGGTCATCGAGCCGACCACATCGGTGACGAACCAATAGCTTTGCGCGTTGCGCTTCTTGGCGATGCACGAGCCGAAATCCGGCGTGCCATCGCCGCTCATATCCTTGCCATGCGTGGCCTTGGCGACCTCGAGATACTCGTCCCAGGTTTTCGGCACCGCCAGGCCGGCCGCTTCCAGCACGTCCTTGCGGTAGTACATCATGTGGAAGTCGCCATCGAGCGTGATCATGTAGGTCTTGCCGTTGTACTTCTCGGAGAAGTCCCGGAAGAACGCGCCCACATCCTCCTGCTGAATGTCCTTGTCGGCCTCGACCCGCGGCGTCAGGTCCTCGAGGTAGCCGCCGGCGATGTAGTCGACCATCCATTGCGGGGCGAACACGCCGGCGTCGACCGAGTTGGTGCCGCTCGCCCAGTCGGTGAGGATCTTTTGATAGAGATCCGAGAAGGGCACCGCGATGACATTGATCTTGGCGCCGGTGAGCGCTTCGAACTCGGGCGCGCGCCTCTGTAGAGGCTCCTGAATCGCACCGGTCTGCGTAATAACGTTCACGGTAACTCCCGCGAACGGCTTGTCCTGCGCGAAGGCAGGTGCGCCAACAAGCGCAGAAAAGGCCGAAAAGCCGGCCAGAAAGGCCCCAATTCTCATCAGACTTCCTCCCATATTGACCGGGGACCTGTTCCTGCGAACAAGCCGCCGGCATCTCCCCGTCGGTTGCCGTCGCCAAAGCACGGCACCAACGCTCCTCAAGTACAATATCGGCATCGCACAGCGAGTCCAGTGTCTTGCCGCTACGGAAGGTGAGACGCCCAGCGAGCTTCCTGGCTACTGCATATCGCCCAAGAGATGTCCTCGGGCGTGACCCGAGGGTGCGCGGCTTGAGCGCGTCGCCGGGAGACCGCTCGATCTTGCCTGAGAAAATCCCACCGCATCGACAGTCCCCGTCTCCGATGCTCGCACCGTCGGCACGGGCGTCACTGCAAGTTGGTGTGGCGGGACAACATCAGCTTGTGCGCGTCGGGAGTCTGCTGCGCCAAGCCGAGCACAATGCTGTCGAGCAGGATGAGGCAGGATTGCTCGAACAGGCTGCCGCCAAACTGTTCCGATTTCTCGACAGGTACATGCAGCGTGACATCTGCAATGCCAGCCAGGGTCCCCGCCGGCTTATGCGTCAGCGTAACGATCTTGGCGCCCTCCGCCTTGGCGATGCGGGCAAAGCCTGTACTGACCGACGTCTCTCCAGAGCCGGAGATGATCAGCAGCGCATCGCCCTTGCGGATCGACGGCGCCGATACCTCACCGACGAAATGCACCGTTCGGCCAAGGTGCATGAAGCGCATCGCGCCCATCTGCGCGACAAGGCCGGAACGCCCCTGCCCGGAAAAGAACCATCGCTGATCGGGGTCATCGAACGCCTGCACCAGCCTTGCAAAGGCGACGGCGTCGATCCGGCCAAGAAGGTCGGTTATTTCCTGTCCCACGGCCAGCCACGGCCTGGATTGGGCAATCTGTCGCGAATCCATCGTGCTACCTCTTTCGGGCTTGCGGATTCTGTAATGGCGCTGCCAACCACGAGGATTTCGGGTTCGACTGCGATCACCGCCTCCAGCGTGTCGGGGCCGATCCCGCCGGCGAGCGAAACCAGGAAGCCGCGATCGTGCATCTTTCTTACGGCGTCGATATGTGACGTGGAGGTGTTGCCCGCCAGCCGCGCATCCTTTGGCGAGTGGACCGCGACATAGCCGAAGCTTTCGGGGAAGACAGCATTCAAGGGAAGCAATTCTGCCTCGCCCGACTCGGTGATGGTATCGACGATGACCGTCGCGCCGAAGGCGGCGGCACGTTTTCCTATTGCTTCGTGCGTGGCGGACGAAGCACACGACAGGACCGTCATGAACGCGGCACCGGCGCCGAATACCATATCAGCCTCGAGCTGGCCGCCGTCGACGGTCTTGGTATCAGCCAACACCATGATTTCAGGGCAGAGCTCGCGCGCCGTGGTGATGGCAGAGAGGCCAAAGCGTTTCAGCAACGGCGTGCCGATCTCGATAATGTCGGCGAACGCCTTCATCTGCGGGAGCAGGGCCAGGTGTTCTGGCTTGTCGAAGGCGACTTGAAGGAGCAAGGCGGTTCTCTCGGATTGCTTAAGACAGCGGGGGCGGCATGACGACAACGCCCAATTCACTGTCGTGTGCCTCGTAGTCGAAATCTGCCATAATCCAGAAACCCCCAAGCTGGTCTGCATAGGGAGAGCAAATCGTACCCTGCAAAGCAAGTGTGGTTCTTGTCGAAAAGCAGGAGGTGCAGTCCAGATCAGCGCCGATACCAACAGTAACGCGATATGAGGTAGTCCTTTGACAAGATTGTTTGAGCCCATTGGATGCAAGGTCGATCTGTCGACTGGTGCGATGGGAAATGCAACCGGCAGCTACCAAAAACGCTTCTGCGATCTGGACGGGCTCTACGCGGACCCCGCTGCCTTCGAAGCCATGCGCGCGACGTGGGGCGAGCGCATCGTCTACGAGGTCTCCGAGTTCCGAGCGACCGAGCAGTCGGGCGATCTGATTTTCGGCGTCACGCGCATGGCGCCCGGAAAAGTCGGCGACGAGTATTTCATGACACGCGGTCACATCCACAACCAGGCCGACCGGCCCGAGATCTACTATGGCCAGAAGGGGCACGGCCTCATGCTGATGGAATCGCCGGAGGGCGAGGTCCGGATCCTGTCCGTCGATGCGCAGACCGTCTGTTACGTGCCCCCTTTCTGGATCCACCGCTCGATCAATGTCGGGGAAGACGATCTGGTGATGCTGTTCTGCTATCGGCCGATTCAGGGCAGGACTACGAGATCATCGCAAAATCGGGAGGCATGCGCTCGCGCGTGGTCGCCGACGATGGAGGCTGGAAGGAAGTCGACAATCCGGATTGGCGACCGCGTGACGCGAAGCTGATCTCCGCCCTGTATGGGCAACAATCCCGCACGGTGCCGGCATGAAGGCTCCCTTCGAGACCGCTGCTTCACTTCGCAATATTGCGGCTGTGCTGCGCGCGAGGGAAATCCGGGAGATCGGCAAATGAGCCGCTATCGGCCGGCTACCCAGCCGACACTCTATTTTATCGGTGTCACGACGACGAGCAGTTCGATCATGCGGGTTTTCCCTGCATGGGCGCGCCACCTCGGGCTGAAGGATGCGGTTCTCAAGGGCATCGACTTTCCGCTTCATGCCGATCCGGAGGCCTACCGTGAGGTTGTCTCCTTCATAAACTCCGACCCGCTGTCGCTTGGCGCGCTCGTCACCACGCACAAGATCGATCTCTTCAACGCAGCGCGCGACCTGTTCGACGTGATCGATCCGCACGCTCGCCTGATGCACGAGACCAGCTGCCTGTCGAAGCGGGGCGGCAAACTCATCTGCCATGCCAAGGATCCGATCTCTTCGGGCCTTGCGATAGATGGTTTCGTCCCGGTGGGATACTTCGCAGACACCGGCGCGGAAGTCCTGTCGATGGGCGCCGGCGGATCGACGATTGCGATCACCTGGCACCTGATGCGAAAGGAACGTGGCGCCGACGTACCTCCGCGCATCGTTGTCACCAACCGTTCGCAGCCGCGCCTCGACGAAATCGAGCGTATCCACGGAGAGATGATGTCGACGGTCGAGATCGAGTATGTCCTGGCAGACAGACCCGAGATCAATGATGAGACGTTGGCGGCGCTGAAACCAGGCTCGCTGGTGATCAACGCGACAGGACTTGGCAAGGACGCCGCTGGCTCGCCGATCACTGATGACGGCGTGTTCCCCCAGCGCGGCATTGCCTGGGATCTCAACTATCGCGGTGACCTGATCTTCCTTGACCAGGCAAGGCGGCAGCAGGCCCGACAGCAGTTGCAGATCGAGGACGGTTGGACATATTTCCTGCATGGTTGGACGCAGGTGATCGCAGAGGTCTTCGACATCGCGATCCCGGTGTCGGGGCCGGATTTCGAAAAGATTTCGCGCATCGCCATCGAAGCGGCGAAAGGCTAATGCCATGGAACGCATTCTCGTCACGCCGCGCTTGCTCTGACCGAAAGACAGAGGATCACATGCTTGCCCATCTCAGGAATCTGCCGAAATGAGCGGCGAGCTTTTCCTCGCCATCGACGTCGGCACCGGCAGCGTCCGCGCCGCTCTGATCGATGTCACCGGCAATATCCTCGAACTTGCGTCGCGAGAGCACGACCAGATCGTGCCGGAGTTCGGCCGGGCCGAACAGCGGCCGGTCGATTGGTGGGAGGGTGCGCGAGCGAGCGTCAAGACGGTGCTGGACCGCCTCGATGGCGCCCGCGAACGCATCTCCGCCATCTGCGTCTGCGGGCAGATGCACGGGCTGGTCCTGCTCGATGCGCACGGAGCGCTGACGCGCGAGACGGCGCCGCTCTGGAACGACAAGCGCACCATCGATCTCGTACGTCGTTTCGAGGAAGCGAATGAGCCGGACAGCTACCTGCCCGAAAGCGGCAACACGCCGACCCCCGCATGGCCGGGTTTCAAACTGCAATGGGTCCGAGACAACGATCCCGCCGCATACGCCCGCAGCGCAGTCGCCATCATGCCGAAGGATTACATCAACTACCGGCTGACCGGCGAGATTGCCATGGATACTGGCGATGGGTCCTGCAGCTTCCTGATGAACCCAGAGCGGCTCGACTGGTCGCCGGTGATGATCGAGCGCATGGGTCTGGATGCCGCCAAGTTGCCGCCAATTCGCAACCCGCTGGATGTCGTCGGCCACGTCACCGAACAGGCGGCGCGTGACACCGGCCTGCGGTCAGGCACCCCCGTGCTGGTCGGCGGCGCCGACTATCCGGTTGCACTGCTCGGCTCAGGCGCTTGTCGGCCGGGAATGGGTTCCGACAGCACCGGCACGGGCGCGATCATCACGGCGATCGCAGAGAAGCCGCTGCTTGACCCGGAAATCTCGAACGTTGCGACGATCGAAGGCAACTGGGCGCAATTCGTGCTGCTGGAGACCGGTGGCGACGGCATGCGCTGGGCACGCCGCGCCTTCCACAGCAACGCGCTGTCCTATGACGAGATCGTCGCCTGCGCCGCCGAGGCACCCGCCGGTTGCGACGCATTGCTCTTCATGCCCTTTCTCACCGGCGAGCGCCTGGGGCGCCATCGCAACGCCCGCGCACAGTTCTTCGGATTGGGCGCCGGGCATGGCATGGAACATCTGCACCGCTCGATCCTGGAAGGCATCGCCTTTGCCATGACGCGTCACATCCGCATCATGGAACGCGCGTCAAACAAGCCGCTGGAGCGCGTTATCGCCGCGGGTGGCGGGGCGCGCACCGAACTCTGGCTGAAGATCAAGGCAAGTGCCTTCAACATTCCGATCCTGGTTCCGCGGGAGCCCGAATGCGGCATTGTCGGCTGTGCCGCGATGGCCGCGAAGGCGACCGGCCGCTTCTCACGGGTCGAACAGGCGGCCGAGAGCTTCGTGAGCTACGGCGCCGAAATCCTGCCGGACCCCAGATGGGCCGAGACCTACAGGCGCACCCAACCCGTTTTCGACAAGCTCTACTATCACAGTCAGGCGCTCTACGACGACATCGACGCACTGGCGGCCGCCACGCGGCCGACGCAGCCGTGACGCATCTCAGGCCTGTGGGGCCGTGCCTGCAGCGACAGACCTGGCAATCACGACGCATCCCGTCTGGGATGCATCGGGCCGATTGACTCAGTTGTGGCGGATTTCCGTTCCCAGCACTTTCAGGCACTCGCGGATGAACGCGGCTAGTGCGGTCCAGCCCTTTGCCGAGACCATCGTTCCGTCGACATAGGCCTCAGTCGGGGACAGGTCGATATAGGTTCCGCCGGCCAGCGTCACTTCCGGCTCGCAGGCGGCCAGCGCACCGACTTTCTTGCCACGCACGACGCCGTCGACCGCAATCAGGATCTGGACGCCATGGCAGATGGTAAAGATCGGCTTCTTGTTTTCGTGGAAATGGCGGACCATCGCCTGCACGCGCTTGTCGGTGCGGATGTACTCGGGGCCACGACCGCCCGCGCAATAGACGGCATGATACTGATCGAGCTGTCTTTCCGCCTCCGAAAAGGTCTTGTTCAGCAAGGCATAGTGGCCGGGCTTTTCGGTGTAGGTCTGGTCACCTTCGAAATCGTGAAGCGACGTCTTGATCAGGTCTCCAGCGTTCTTATCGGGACAGACAACGTGGACGATGTGGCCGACGGCCTCCATCGCCTGCTGATAGACGAAGATCTCGTATTCTTCGGTAAACTCACCGGTCAACATCAGTATTTTCTTGCCA
Source organism: Mesorhizobium wenxiniae (assembly GCF_002284535.1). Classification (GTDB taxonomy): domain Bacteria; phylum Pseudomonadota; class Alphaproteobacteria; order Rhizobiales; family Rhizobiaceae; genus Mesorhizobium; species Mesorhizobium wenxiniae. The sequence continues at coordinate 525,593 of NZ_NPKH01000020.1, forward strand.
GGCATGGGTCGGTTCCTCGTTTTGTGAATGGAAGTCGGGCGGGCATTGACTCGCCGGCGGCGCGAATCTCAATCGAACGCCGGCAACAAACGATCACGAGAATGCTCGATATGACGGCGCATCGCCTGTTCCGCCGCAGCGGGGTCGGAGGCGGCGAAGGCGGCCAGAATGGCCTGATGCTCGTCGAGCGCTTCCTCGGTGACGCGCGAATGGAACATCAGGCGGAAGATGTGGAAGTGGGTATGCTGGAAGGCGAGCGTCTCGCGCACCAGTTCATTGTTGGCAAATTCCATGATCCGGTCGTGGAAGATGGCATCCTGCCGCGCAAAATTGGAGTAACGTAGGCGTTCATCCTTGCCTTCGCGGCGCGCCATGCCGCCTGCGGACTCCTCAAGCACCGCAAGTTTCGTCTCATCCATCAATGCGGCTGCTTTGGCCGCCGCATGCGGCTCGAGCAGCAGGCGAAGCTCATAGAGTTCGTCAAATCGGCGCCTGGTTATCTGTGGCGCGGCGCGGTAGCCGATCAAATGTGTCTTCAGCACAAGACCTTCGCCTTCGAGGCGGCCAAGCGCTTCACGGATTGGCGTGTGGGAGACGTCGAGTTCCTTGACCAGACTGTCGACGGTGATCCGTGAGCCAGGCGCGATCTTCAGCGACATGAGTTGCGCGAAGATCGCTTCATAGACGTCCTCAACAAGGCTGGTGGATCGCTGGATGCGCCCGCCGGCGGGGTCGACTTCTCGGGTAGTGCTTGCGTTCGTGACCTGCATCTTTGCCTCTTGACAGGACCACTGGCTAACACGATGCTCTGCTCAATACAATCCTATATCCTATACGATTTAATAGAGGATATTTTTGGGCCGAGTTCGGCGAGCTTTCGCCTTTCCACCATCATCAAGGAACGCAAGAACATGAGCCTTTTCGCTGCCATAAGGCTGCCGCGTGAAATCCTCTTCGGAAAGGGTCAGCGCCATGTCATTCCAACCGTTGCGGCCAGGCTCGGCCGTCGCGCTCTGGTCTGCACGGACGAGCGCTTTGCCGCAACTGTCGTCTTCTCCGAGATCATCGCGGCGCTCGAGGGCGCATCGATCGCTGTGCTGGTGCACGATCGTGTGCAGCCCGATGTGCCGCGCGACACGGTTGCCGTCTGCGTCGAGGAGGCGCGGGATTTTGCGCCCGACATGGTGATCGGCATCGGCGGCGGCAGCTGTCTCGACATGGCCAAATGCGCCGCGTTGCTCATCAGTCACGGCGGCCTGCTCCAGGACTACTACGGCGAGTTCAAGGTGCCCGGCCCGACGCTGCCGCTGATCGCGGTGCCGACGACAGCCGGCACAGGCTCGGAAGTGACCCCTGTCGCGGTGATCTCCGATCCGGATCGCACTATGAAAGTAGGCATCTCCAGCCCGCATCTGATCGCGGCAGCCGCCATCTGCGACCCGGAACTGACGATGACATGTCCCCCGGGGCTGACGGCGATCGCCGGCGCAGACGCGCTGACCCATGCGGTCGAGGCTTTTACCGCCGCCAGGCGCGGCACTGACCCCAGCCTGCCGCAACAGCATGTCTTCATCGGCAAGAGCGCGCTGACCGATCATTTTGCGCTGCTCGCGATCAAGCTGCTTGGCCGCAGTCTCGAGAAGGCATACCGCGATCCGGCCGACGAGGACGCTCGCGCCGATGTGATGATGGGGGCGCTTGCAGCCGGCTGCGCGTTCGGCACTGCCGGAACGGCGGCGGCGCACGCGGTGCAGTATCCGGTCGGAGCCCTTACCCACACCGCGCACGGGCTGGGTGTCGCCACCATGTTGCCGTACGTCATGAAGTACAACCTTGTCGCCGCGGCCGCCGAGATGACCGAGATCGGCCTTGCCCTTGGTCTCGACGGGAGGGAACGGAGTACCGCTGAGATGGCCGACGCGGCGATCGACGAGATCGGCCGGCTGTTTGGAGCGATCGGGATCACGCCTACGCTGGCCAGGCTCGGGCTCCCCTCCGACAAGCTCGATTGGACGGCCGAACAGGCGCTCGGCATCGACCGTCTCATCAAGAACAATCCGCGTCCATTCGATCCGGCGGCCATGCGGGGCCTGATCCAGGCCGCCTATGATGGCGACCTCGCCGCCTCTGTCATGTGAGCAATCGAGGAGCAGGCCATGAACATATCGCATCAGGTGCTGGAGGACGAGGAGGACACTGCCGGCTTCCATAGGTTCTCCCACGGCTTGTATATCGGCGGCCAATGGCGGCAATCCACCGACGGCAGGGAAATCCAGATCGTCGACCCTTCAACTGAAGCGGTGATCGCTGCGGTTCCCGATGCGACGATCGAAGATGCCGCGGCCGCCGTCGAGGCTGCGGCCAGGGCCGCCGATGGCTGGCGCACGACGGCGCCGCGCAAGCGTTCCGAAATCCTCAGAAATTGCTTCGAGCTGATGACGAAGCGTTCCGAGACGCTGGCCACACTGATCTCGCTGGAAAACGGCAAGGCACTACGGGACGCGCGTGGCGAGATCGCCTATGCCGCGGAATTCTTTCGCTGGAATGCCGAGGAAGCCGTTCGCATCACCGGCGAATTCGGCATGGCGCCTTCCGGCACCAACCGCATCGTCGTCGACTACGAGCCGATCGGCATCTGCGTCCTTGTCACACCCTGGAATTTTCCTGCCGCCATGGCGACGCGCAAGATCGCGCCCGCCCTGGCTGCCGGGTGCACGTGATTTTGAAGCCGGCCAGCGAGACCCCGCTCACCGCCTACGCGCTTGCCGCCCTATATGAAGAAGCGGGTGTCCCGCCGGGGGTTGTCAACGTTCTGACAACCTCCAAGCCCGGTCCGGTGACGGCCGCGATGCTGGCCGATCCGCGGGTGCGCAAACTCTCCTTTACCGGCTCGACTGGTGTCGGGCGCGTTCTGCTGGCCGAGGCCGCAAAGCACGTGGTTTCGTGTTCGATGGAACTTGGCGGCAACGCGCCATTCCTCGTGTTCGACGACGCGGACCTCGACGCGGCGGTCGATGGCGCGATGGTGGCGAAGATGCGCAACGCCGGGGAGGCCTGCACGGCCGCAAACCGCATCTATGTCCAGTCCGGCGTTTACGATGTGTTTTGCAAAAACCTCGCCAGGCGGATGTCGGCACTCAAGATCGGCGCCGGCCCGGACGCGGCCACGGAGTGCGGGCCGATGATCACCAGGAAGGCCGTCGACAAGATCGACCGCCTGGTCAACGATGCTGTCGCCCGTGGCGCGCGGGTGCTGTGCGGAGGCAAGGCAGGCTCGGGAACAGGATACTACTATCCGCCGACCGTGCTCTGCGACGTCCCGGCCGAGGCGGAGATCGCGCACGAGGAGATTTTTGGGCCGGTGGCGCCGATGTCGAGGTTCGAAACGGAAGCCGAAATCATCGCCCGCGCCAACGACACCGAATACGGTCTTGCCGCCTACATCTACACGCGCGATCTTCAACGTGGAATGCGGGTGGCGTCCAGGATCGAAGCTGGGATGATCGCTCTCAACCGCGGACTGATGTCCGATCCGGCAGCACCGTTCGGTGGGGTCAAACAGAGCGGCCTCGGCCGCGAGGGCGGCCAGCATCACGGCATTGCCGAGTTCATGGAGGCGAAATACCTCGCCATCAGCGCCTGAGCGGAGGAAGAGTGCAAAACGATCCGTTCCGCATCCGCGACCATGTCGCCGATTTCGATCAAATCGTCCAGGACATCGTTCACCGCAGCGAGGCCGTCCGCGCCACTATTCCGATGACTGCGGACGTTGCCTATGGACCGGATCAGACCGAAACCATCGACCTTTTCTTTCCCCCGGGCAAACGAAGCGGCCTGCCGGTGCACATGTTTATCCATGGCGGCTACTGGAGGATGTTCTCCAAGCGCGACTACTCATACGTCGCGGCGACGATTACCCAGGCCGGTGCGATTGCCGTCATCGTAGACTATGCGCTGATGCCCAAGGTCAGGATGGCGACGATCGTCGACCAGGTGCGCCGCGCCAAGCAGTGGGTTCTGGCCCATATCGCCGACCACGGCGGAAACCCGGCAGAGCTGACTGTCAGCGGCCATTCGGCTGGAGCACATCTTTCTACGTTTCTGTTCAACAGCGAGAATACCCCATCGAATGTGCGGGCAGTCCTTCTGCTCGGCGGGCTCTACGATTTGAAACCACTCCAGAACTCCTTTCTCGCCAACGAGATTGGAATCACCGATGAGGAAGTCGCCATGTTTACACCTCTTGCCAATCGGCATGATCCTCAGACCAGGGCGACGGTTCTGGTCGGAGCCAATGAGACGCCGCCTTTCCATCAGCAAGCAGATCGATTCAAAGAGAACCTGCTGCAGCAGGGTTCGCCGGCAACGTCGCTTGTTCTCACGAACCGCAACCACATGGACAGTGTCAGAGATCTCGGCGTGCCTGAGAGCCAGGCGGGTGATTGCCTGACGAAACTGATTGCCAACGACCGCCGCTAACCCTCCCAGCAGACATGCCGGCCATCACCACGGCGGCTTAACCGCAATGCCGTCTGCTGAACGCCTCAACGAGGGAAAAGAACCTCACCCATTCCAAGCACCGCGTTGTCACCGCCATATTTCTGCGGCGCCTTGCCCAGAAGCGGCCGTTTCAAAATACCCTCGGCGATCAGATGGCGATCGACGATGGCGGCGAAAACACTCTCTGGCGCGCCGCATTCGACGAAGCTCGGCGACAGGCTTTCCGGCGCGCGATCGAGAAGGATCGAACCCCGACGCATCAGATAGCCGGGCATCTCGCCGGTGCCGCCGGCCACCACCAGCGTGCCGGCGATCATGCGGCTGCCGGCATGGTCGCCTGAGCCTTTCAGCACCGCGATCAGGCCGCGCCGCATGCGGTCGGCGGAAAAAGCGCCGGCTCTGCCCCTGACGATCAGCACGCCGCCATTCATGCCGGCCAGTTCCCCGGCGAGCGGCGCCCCAAGGTGATCACCGGCGTTGCCTGTCATTTCAAGCCTGCCGCCGCGCATGCCGGAGCCGGCATGCGGACCGGCATTGCCTTCGACCGTGAGTTTGCCGCCGCGCATGGCACGCCCGGCCTGGGCGCCGGCATTACCGACGACGCGAACCGAACCGCCCCGCATGCCTTCCGCCACGCGGTCGAGGCGCGTGCTTCCACCTTCGAACACGATGTCCAGCGGATCGTTGCCGGCGACCCGAAAGATATCGCCGACCTTCGATCCATGCTTCGACATGCCGATCTGGACTTTTTCGATATCGCGCCTTTCCATCCCGGCAAGCCGCTCCGGCGTCAGCGGCGACAGGTCAAGGCGCTCTGGCGGCTCGGCGACAAGGGTGAAGGTCAGCGCCTTCATGGCAGCATATCCTTCAGCGAATAGATGAACTTGCCGAGCTTGCCGCCGTAATTGCCGGCGCTTATGCGAACCGCTCCTCGCTTCGGCCCAAGCTCGATGACGGCCTTGATGCCGGCCTTCATCGCGGCGGCAACGGCTTCGTTGGTCTCGCCGTCGATGACGATTTCCAGGACGGCGTTGATGTGGGGACCGAGCTCACTTCTGACGACACCGCGCAGTGTCGGCGCGTAGGCTTCGTTGGCCGAGGCGATCATGCCCTTGTATTTACCACCGATCTTGGAACCCGAACGGGCAATGCCGCCCGGAAACGGCACGATCGCGCCAGGCACCTGGCCGATTGCGGCGACGGCGGCCTCGGCAGCATCCAAGGCCTTGGCGCTGCTTTCAGCCATGACAAAGAAATTGCCGCCGCCGACGGCATCCTTCGTCAGTCCGGTTGTTGCTTCGCACAGGAATTCGCCATCCATGACGGGAACGCGCCAAAAATGCCTGCCGCCGATTTTCTTGGAGATCTGCCAGCCGTCGCCAAAATAACGCAGCGCCGAACCGAGCTTCAACTCGAGGCTGCCCTCCAGTCCGGCGAAGCAGGCCGAACCCGGCGAGGTCAAGACACACTGGCCGACGCGATTGAGCAGTTGTTTCTGCAGTTCCTCGGTCCCCATCGCAAAAATCATCACGCGGCAGCCGGGCCGGCCATCCGGTGTGGCCGATGGCGGCAGTTCGACATCGATTGCCGCTTCGCAGCCGCAGCCGATCACCGAGGTGGCAAAGCCGGTCATAGTGATCGCCGCCTGGCGCGCCCATTTCCGGTTCGGCGCGGTGATGATGATGGCGGTTGCGCGCATGCCGAAGGCCTCGGCAAAGGTATCGTCGATCGTTATGCCATTTACGCTCACATTCGGCATGCTACCTCGCCGAACGGCTGTTCGCGCGCGATTGCGGAATCCGGGAAATTGAACCAGTCCAGCGACAGGCCGTAACGCTGCTGGTGATAGTCGTCCAGCCGCCGCACCATCGCCTTGTCCGGCGACGGATTCAGCCTGAGCGCCTTGCCCCAACGGTAATGGGTGATCTCCCCATCTTGCACGACGAGATCGCCATCCTTGAAGACATACGCCGCCTGCCCCAGCATTTTCGCAATATTCTCGTCCCTGCGGTAGACAGCGATGTCGGCTGTGACGCCGACGCCGAGATGGCCCCGATCCGTCAGCCCGAGCAGCTTGGCTGGGGCCGCGCGGGTCATGATGGCAATTTCCTCGAACGTGTATTCACGGTCGATTGACGCCAGGGTGGACAGCGCCATGGCGGATTTTGGAAGTTCGGCAATCGTTTCGGCGCGCGCTTCCCGGCTCATCAGCAGCTCGAACAGAGCCGGGTAGACGGTAAAGGGCGCGCCATTGGGATGATCGGTGGTGAAGAAGACACGCCACGGATCGTCGATCAGGAGAAAAAGCTCGAGCCCGATCGCCCACTGCATCGTGCCATAGAAATCCTTGCCATAGCTGTAGGGCACGATGCCGCCGCCATTGCCGTCCCCATCATGAATGACGGATTTCTTCGGGTGGGCACTGCCACGCGCCGAAAACTGCCGCATGACGTCGGAGGAGACAGTGACCGTCTGGCCGAACATTACCTGGCCGATGTCGATGGTGACCTCCGGCGTCGCGTTGACCAATTCGGCTAGACGCGCCGCGGCCGAGGAAAACCTGCGCTTGCCTTCGGTGCCGTAGCCGTAGAACTGGAGATGCGCGAGGTGCAGCGGCAATCCTTCCGCCGCCGCGATCGTCGCGGCCGCCGTATCCGCCGATCCAGGGCTGCCCAGATTATTGCAATGGACATGCAGAGGATGCGGGACGCCGAGACTGTCGACGGCGGCCTGCAGCGTCTTGACGATCTTGCGCGAGCTGACGCCATAGGAAGGCACGACTTCGTCCAGCGAGAAGGTGCGGACGTTTTCCTTGAAGGCGGCCGCCGCACCGGCGTTGATCACCTTGACCCCAAGCGCCCGCGTCGAGGCGACCGTCCAGGCGACATAGTCTTCGATCATCTTTGAGGGGGCGTCGTCGCGGATCATCGACAGCAGGAAATCGTCGTTGCCGAGAATGGCGAGCGTCGCCTTGTCGATGATCGGGATGTCGGCCAGTTCGAGGTGGGTGTGAAGTGCGGCTCCCGGCGACATCGCCGGCTCGACGACCGTCGTGAAACCCATTTTGGCGTAGAGGCAGCCGGTCTGGAAGGTCGACCAGCCCGCGTTGGAGAGCGGCGTCGTCGCCGGCCGCGCCTGATGCGCGGCATGCTGCTCGGGCAACAGCAGCCGTGCCGTATTCACGTTGCCGCCGCCGATGTGGGAATGGATGTCGATGGCGCCCGCCATCACGATGCAGCCGGCAGCGTCGATGGTCCGGTCAGCAGCTCCCCCCGCCGGCGCCGCAACGATCTTGTCGTCCCTGATCCAGAGGTCGCCCTTGCCGAGACGGCCGTTGACCGGATCGATGATGTCGCCGCCCGAGATTTTCGTCAGCATGACAACGCGGCCTCGGCGGAGACATGACTGGCGACCAGGCGGATAACAGTTGCAGCGGAGGGCAGTTCCGACGCCGCTCGCACATCGACCGACCTTAGCGAACCGGTGCGGCTGGAATAAACCACCGCCTCGTGATCGACGCCCGCTTCGCCAATGGCGATGGTGACTGCAGCACCCGCGATCGGCTCCTGCGTTTTCGCCAGCACAATCAGCGCCATGCGGTTCTTTTTCTTCTGCGGCTGGACAATTGAGGAAGAAATCCGCAGGTGCAGGTCGGCTTCGCCGGCAGCGATCATGCGCGCGACATCGTAACGCCAGGGATCGAATTCCGGAAAGCCGCGCGCAAAGCCGGTGCGCAACGGGAAACCCGTCATCCAGGTCGAGGCGAGCGCGCTTCCCCAGCCGTTTTCGTTCGCCGGCAGATGAAGGCCGGATGCGCGTGACTTGCGGTTGAGATCGGCGATCAGTCCTTGCAGCATCTCCAGCGCCAGCCCTTCGGTTGCGCCGCCTGAAAACAGGAAGACGGGAAAATGCGCAGCCTCCAGGGCTTTGGCGAAATCGTCGAAATTCGACACCGGTTGCGATGTCCGACGCCCCCTGCACTGCGCCCTCATCGCCGCCAGCGTCGCGCCGAGGCTTGCCTCGCCGCAGGAAAGGAGCGTCGCCGTCCGCCCGTTGTTCAGCGGCGGAGCAGACGCCCCTTTCGATCCGACCAGAAAGATTTCCCGCTGATTCTTGGCCGAGAGATCGGGAACCGTCTCAGCAAGCTCGCCGACAAATTCATGATGGATTTGCGGGAGTTCGCCCACAATCACCACGACATCGGCGCGCCGGCGCGTCTCGCCGGGCGCGACGGTCATCGCGCCCTTGTCGGTAAAAAGCGCGGTCTCCCGCGAAAGTGCCGCGCCATCGGCGGCATGATCGTATGCCGCGCCAACCCGCTCAGCCAGCGCGATCGCCGCCCTGGTGCCGTGTATATCCGTATCCAAGCTGAAAACCGGGCACCGGCTCGACCCCAACAGCGCGGCGGCATGTGCAGCCGCGCGCTCGACCAGCGTTTCCCGGTTGCCGATCCAAGCAACCGCCATCCACTAAGCTACTTTCTGGTGCCGGCCCGATCCTAGACGAAACTGGATTGGCCGTGAACCCCGCCTGCCAGCAGATTAGCGAATGTTTTCATACGCTATCAACAAATTCCAATCGCGCTTAATCATATTTGATGTAAGCGAAGCGCTGATCGGTCGGCGGAGTGCCTTCCAGCGCGCCGCCTTCCTTGGCCGGCTGCCACTGGACGACATCCTCGATCTTCTTGGCCAATTCGAAGTCTTTGTCGGTGATCCCCTTCGCTGCGTGGTTCATTAGGCGCACCTCGACCCAGGCATAGGAGGCGGTGATGTCGGGATGGTGCCACGCCGCCTCGGCGAGATGGCCGACCGTGTTGATGACCATAAGTGTCGATTTCCAGCTGTGGGTCTTGTACTTGCGCCGGATCCAGCCGTTCTCGTAGCGCCATTTCGGCAGCTCCTTCTCGAGCCGCTCAGCAATCTCGGCTTCCGAATAGACCTTTTCCTTAGCTGTCTCGCTCATCTCGATCTCCGCGAACTGCCCGCTCTGTCATGCCGGGGCCAAAACAGATAAAACGAATGCACTCTCTCCGGCTTGCCCCTTCGACGAAAACAGCTATCATGGTGACGGGCACCTAAACTTCCATGATGCGTCTATGATGCACCCATCGGGGGGTAGATGTCGAATTCTGTTACCATACGAGTGCCCGCCCGCCTGCACCTTGGCTTCGTCGATCTCAATGGCGATACCGGCCGCCGGTTTGGCAGCGTCGGGCTACCATTAAGCGAACCCGAAACCGTCGTCACTCTGTCGCGGTCCAGCGAGACCATCGTCGAAGGCACCGAAAGCCGTCGCGCCAGCGAGCATTTGTCGACGCTCTGCAGCCATCTCGGCATTCGCGGCCAGCACCGGCTGGTGGTCGAACAGTCGATCCCGAGCCATGCCGGCCTGGGCTCCGGCACGCAGATCGCACTTGCCGTCGCCTCGGCGCTGCGCACGCTCCACAAATTACCTCTCGATATCGGCGGCGACGCGACCCTGCTCGAGCGGGGCGGCCGATCCGGCATCGGCATCGCCAGTTTCGAACGCGGTGGTGTCATTGTCGACGCCGGCAAGGACGACAGCGGCAGGCCGCCGCCGGTCGTGGCGCGCCTGCCGTTTCCGGAAGAATGGCGCGTCATCATGATCCTCGACCACGGCGGCCATGGACTGCATGGCGATGCCGAGATCGCGGCGTTTCGTTCGTTGCCACCCTTCCCGGCGTCCGGCAGCGGCGAGATCTGCCGGCGGGTGCTGATGGGCATTATGCCGGCTTTGATCGAGCACGACCTTCCAGCCTTCGGCGCCGCCGTCGCCGCGATCCAAATGCTGATCGGCACCCATTTTGCCCCGGCGCAAGGCGGCGTGTTCACCTCCAAGCGGGTCGAGAGGGTGGCCCACGGTCTCAATGAAGCAGGCGCCGTCGGCATCGGCCAAAGCTCGTGGGGACCAACAGGATTTGCCTTCGCCCCATCGCAAGACGCCGCAGTCAGCTACGTTAGCGCGGTTCAGCAGAAAGTTGAAAACGGCATCCAGATCAGGATCGTCAAGGGCAGGAATTCCGGCGCGAACATCAGTTCGACCAAACTTGATCTCGTCGGCAGCTGACGGCTCGGCAACGCGATCACGTTCAAGCTGACAGGCGAGAAATGGCAGAAAGGCGAGAAATGGCCCGCAAACATATCCTGCATATGCTGACGCCGTTGAAGCATATGAGCCCTTTCGACGTGAATATGGCGCTCGACGCAGGCTTCGACGCCGTCGTGCCCTATGTCGATGTAAGCCTCGGCGAGGTGACAGGCCTGGTGCAGGACGCGATCTTTTCGCGCCCGCCCGATGCGGGCGTCGATACCGGCATCTTCATCGCCGGCAAGGATGCCTCGCTGGCGCTCGACATGTTCGACACGGCGCGAAAGGCGATGGTGCCGCCCTTCCAGGTTTCGGTATTCGCCGACCCAGCCGGCTCGTTCACCACTGCCGCTGCGATGGTGGCCAAAGTCGAAAAAGCGCTGGAGAAAAAACTCGAGCGAGGGCTGAAAGACACCAGGATCGCTGTTTTCGGCGCCACCGGCGTCGTCGGCTTTTGCACCGCCGTCATCGCCGCCAGGGAGGGCGCAGGGGTGACGCTTGTCGGCCATGACGGTATCGAAAGGGTCGAGCAGATCGCGGCCGAGATCAAAAGCCGATTCAAGATCGCCGTCGACGCGGCTGACGGGTCGAGCGACGCCCGCAAGATGAAGCTGGTCGAGGCGAGCGAAGTCATCCTGGCTTGCGCAAAGGCCGGCGTCCAGGTGATCTCGAAAGCCCAGTTGAAAGGCAAAGGTCTGCTTATTGCCGCCGACGTCAATGCGGTCCCGCCGGCCGGCATCGAAGGCGTAGCCGTCAACGCCAATGGCGATCCGATCGAAGCGACCAAAGCTGTCGGCATTGGTCCGCTTGCCATCGGCAACGTGAAATACAAGGTCGAATTCGGCCTTTTCAAACGAATGATCGAAGCCGAAAAAACCATCACGCTCGATTTCCAGGAAGCGTTTTCCCTTGCACGCGAGATTGCCAAATAACGCCGGATCTCTCTTGATCGCGGCGATTTCAGGCCGGGCGCTGGCTGCCGCCGCGCGCCGCGCCGGCTATCGTCCGCTGGTCGCCGATTTCTTTTGCGACACGGACACGGTCGCGCTCGCCGAACGCGCGACGATGCTGCCGGGCGACCTGCAAGGCGGCATCGACGGCGAGCGCATCATCGAGACGCTTCGGCAATTGGCTGGAGACGACCAGCCGGCCGCCATTGTCCTGGGCTCGGGTTTCGAACGGATGACGGAGACCGTCGACGAGGTTTCGCGCCATTTTCCGCTCGCCGGCAATAGCGGCGCCGCGATCCGCAGGATCAAGGACCCGCAATTGCTGGCCGCCGATTGCGCCGAGCTCGGCATCCCGCATCCGGAATTCCGATGGGACCGGCCGCCTGATCCGGAGAACTGGGTGGTCAAGACGGCGGGCGGCGCCGGCGGCACGCATATCAGACGGGCTGCCGGAGAAGCCCCGGCCACAGGCCGTTATTTCCAGCATTTCGTTCCCGGCCGCAGCATCTCGGCCCTCTTCGTCGGCGACGGCCAAACCGCTGATATCGTCGGCTTCAGCCAACAATGGGCGTCCCCCGCCCCGGCAGCGCCCTATCGCTATGGCGGCGCCGTGCGGTTGAGACGCTTCGACCGCAGGCAGGCGGCGATGATCCGCGGCTGGCTTTCAGGTCTGACGCGCCGCGCTGGCCTGGTTGGATTGTGCAGCGCCGATCTCATTCGCGCACCGGATGGCTACAAGCTCATCGAGATCAATCCGAGGCCAGGCGCCACGCTCGACATTTTCGACGATGCCGACGCGCCACTGATCGAAGCGCATTTGCGCGCCGCGGCAGGCAGGGCTTACCGCCTGCCGCGCTTCGTCGATTCGATGGCGTCGATGGTGACCTACGCGGCAGCGCCGATCGCCCGGTTTCCATCGATTGCCTGGCCTGAATGGACTGCGGACCATCAGTCGCCAGGCACCCGGCTGATCGCTGGCGATCCTGTCTGCACCATCTTCGCGCGCGGTCCGAGCGCCGATTTGACCAGGCGGCTCATCAAGGACCAAGCCAACCGATTGCAACATCAATGGGAAGGAGACCGGACATGAAAGATGGTTCGGCATTCCTGAATGACAATGCGCAGCGCATCATCGATGGCATGATCGGCGACGCCGAACGCCTGCGTATCGCCGTGTCGAGGGGCCCACTGGGCGAGTGCCTGATCGATGCCGGCGCCAAGGCCGCCGGCGGCGTCGAGGCCGGGCTGCGCATGGCAGAGGCCGCGATGGGCGGTCTCGGCAGCATTTCGGTCTGCATGGACCGTGCGTCGCAGAAATGGCCGCTCACCATCGAAGTGCGGTCTTCGCAGCCGGTGCTTGCCTGCCTGGGCAGCCAGTATGCCGGCTGGAACCTGTCGAGCCAGGGCTATTTCGCCATGGGATCGGGGCCGGCGCGGGCGCTCGCCCGCGTCGAACCGCTGTTCGAAGCGCTTTCCTATCGCGATACGGCGTCATCCGCCGTGCTTATCCTGGAGACGGCCGAACCGCCCCCCCAGGCGATCGTCGAGAAGGTCGGCAAGGTGACTGGACTGCCAACCGAAAAGCTCACCTTCCTCTATGCGCCGACACAAAGCCTTGCGGGCAGCGTGCAGATCGTTGCACGCGCGCTCGAGGTCGCCTTGCACAAGAGCAACGATCTCAAATTTCCGCTGGACAACATCGTCGACGGCATCGGTACCGCCCCTATCCCCGCTCCCCATCCGGATTTCCTGACCGCCATGGGCCGAACCAACGACGCCATCATCTATGGCGGCAGCGTTCAGCTCTTCGTAAAAGGGTCGTCGAAAGACGCCCGTGAGCTCGCGGAGCGACTGCCGAGCCGAGCCTCGCGGGACCACGGCCATCCCTTCGCCGAGATCTTCAAGCGGTTCAACGGTGATTTCTATGCTATCGATCCGCTGCTGTTCAGCCCGGCCGAAGTGATCGTCACGGCGATCGAGACCGGCGATACGTTTCGCACCGGCGAGCGTGATCTGCAGATGCTCGAACGGAGCCTCGGTTAGGGCATGGCGCTGCAATGGATTCCTCGTTCATCCGCCTGCCGGGCCGCCCGCTCGCGCCTTCGGTATCCGGTATCCGAGGCGTGACATGATCCCCCGCATCCTGATCGTCAGCGACGTCTCGGACGCCCGCGCCAAGGGCCTGGCGGCAAGGCTGGAACGGCGCGGCGCGGTGGTCGCAACGGTGCCGCTGGCGGCGATCGCGTTCGACACCGGCAGCCCGAGCGGACTGTCGATCCCCGGCTTCGACGGCGCGCTGCCCGACGCCGTGCTGGTCCGTTCGATCGCCGCCGGGTCATTCGAAGCGGTCACCCGCCGCCTCGGCGTGCTGCACGCATTCGGCAAGCTTTCCATTCCGGTGTGGAATTCCGCACAGGCGATAGAACGCTGTGTCGACAAGTCGATGACGACCTTCCTCCTGAAGGATGCCGGCCTGTCGACGCCGCCGACATTCGCGGTCGAGGGACGTGCCATGGCCGAAGTGATCGCCGGACGCGAACTGCCGTTTACGCCGCTGGTGCTGAAGCCGCTCTTCGGCGCACAGGGTCGCGGCATCAGGCTGATCGAAACGCTGTCCGATCTCCCCGCCGAGGACGAGGTGAACGGCGTCTACTATCTCCAGCACTACGTGCCGCGTCCCGGCCCTCCTTTCCGCGATTTTCGCGTTTTCGTCTGCGCCGGCGAAGTCCTGGCGATGATGAGCCGACGTGGCGACGACTGGATCACCAACGTCAATCGCGGGGCAGTGCCCGAGCAAGTCTCAGGGCACGGCGAAACCGAATTAGCGGCGCTGGCAAAAGCCGCCGCCGCCGCTATGTCAGCGGATTTCGCCGGCGTCGATATCGTGCCGGCGGCCGACGGCAAGCTGTTCGTGCTGGAGGTCAACAGCATGCCGGCCTGGTCCGGGCTTCAATCGGTCGTCGCGGTGAACATCGCCGATGCGATTGCCGATGCCCTGCTGAAATTCCTGGCTGATCGCACCGAGGCGGCGGCGGCGCGCGCCTACCGCCTTACGGCGCCGGCGAATTCGTGACGAGCCGGTAGAATGGCGCTTTCGCGAGAACGCCTCCGGGTTGCCTACAAGGATTCCTGCCGGATGGAGATCGAGGCGCTGAAACCGGGCAATGTCCATCTGTTCGCCGACGGGCACGGCATGTCCGCCGCCCAGTTCATGACCAGCGCCGAGGTCTCGTCCGGACCGCTGACCGACCCTCGCCTGCCGGTCGGACGGCGCATGCTGGAAGCGGTCCGCGCGACTCGCCTGGCGGTCGCGACCAATACCAACCTCGGTATCATACTTCTGGCAGGGCCTCTGCTGTGCGCCGCCGGAATGGCAGGCGCCCCACTGCACGACAATCGGCTGCGCGACAATCTCGACGCGGTGCTGCGCGCGATGAGCATGGACGATACCAGGGCGGTGTTCGAGGCGATCGTTGCGGCCGTGCCGGGCGGTCTTGGCGAGGCCGCGAACGATGTGCGGCAGGAGCCGAAGGTTCATCTGCTCGAAGCCATGCGGGAGGCGGCCGACCGCGACATGATCGCCCGCCAGTATGTCACCGGTTTCGGCGACGTGTTCGGCGTCGGGCTTGCGGCTCTGCAAGCGGCGTTGGCACGCGGCGAAGGCGGCATGTGGCCGACGGTGTTCGCCTATATGGCGTTTCTCGCCGGCTTCCCTGACAGTCATGTGGTGCGCAAGCATGGCGCTGAAGCCGCACTTCAGGCGCGCCAACAAGCCCTTGCCGTTGAGGCGGCGCTGCATGCCAGCGATGACGAGACGTCACGCATTCGTCTGCTCATGGAGCTCGACCGCCGGCTGAAAGCGAACAAGGTCAATCCCGGCACCTCGGCCGACCTGACCGTGGCTACTCTTTTAGTCCACACCCTCGGCGTTCAGCTTGCATAATCGCGACGTTGGTGGTTGACTTTCAGGAGCGGAAGCTGGGCTTCCGCGGCTATCCAGCCAACCGGTCCGGATCTCCGGGCGCTGCCAACAAGGATAGCTGTCCATCGAGCGCTCGCTCGGTTTGCGGCGTCTTTGGACACCATAACTGTGTCTTGGAGGAGAATTGGCATGGCAAAGATCTCGAAAGTAATGGTCGGTGAATCGCTGGTAGGAGACGGCAACGAAGTGGCGCATGTCGACCTGCTCATCGGCCCGCGGGGGAGCGCGGTCGAAACAGCATTTTGCAACGCGCTGACCAACAACAAGGACGGTTTTACCTCCCTTTTGGCGGTGATCGCGCCCAATCTTCAGTGCAAGCCCAACACCGTGATGTTCAACAAGGTCACGATCAAGGGCGCCAAGCAGGCCGTGCAGATGTTCGGCCCGGCGCAGCATGCGGTTGCCAAGGCCGTACAGGACAGCGTCGCCGAGGGGATCATTCCCGCCAACGAGGCGGACGATCTGTTCATCTGCGTCGGCGTTTTCATCCACTGGGACGCCGCCGACGACGCCAAGATCCAGAAGTACAATTACGAAGCGACGAAGGAAGCCATCCAACGCGCCGTCGCAGGAACGCCGACCGCCGCCGAGGCCACGGATAAGCGGGACCAGGTGAAGCATCCGTTCGCGGCTTAGACAAGAGACAGCCCCGCACAGGCAAAACCCTCGGCGGAGCCCGAGGGTCTGTTGCGCCGCCTGAAAAAGCTTCTGGGCCTTTAGGAATCGGACCCGATCTTGCCTTCTCCCCTTGTGGGAGAAGGTGGATTGGCGCGCAGCGCCAAGACGGTTGAGGGGTGCTGGAAGGATCGCCGGCGGTGCCAAGCTGGAACACCCCTCATCCGATCGAGCTTCGCTCGGCCACCTTCTCCCACAAGGGGAGAAGGCAAGAGCCGCGCGGACCTCAGGCACCAAGCGTTGTGAGGTGCCCGGGCGTGAGCGTGCCGTCATGCAGCGAGGTTGCGACCAGCGCGGCGGCGATACCGAGTGACGAAAGGGCGCGAATGTCGGCCTCGTTGCGCACCCCGCCGGCCGCGATGACGGAGCGGCTTCCAGCCTTCCCCTTGATGGCCTCGAGCCGCGTGAAATCGGGACCGGAGGCGGAACCGACCTTGGCCAATGTCATGACGATCAATTTTTGCGGCCAAAGCGCCGGCTCGTCGAGAAATGCTGCCGGGCCGCGAAACCCGTCGTCGAAGAAATCCAGCGACAGGATAAGCTCCGGATGATCGCAAAAGCGCCGCAACAGCGCGTCGTCCTGCTGCGATTCGGATCCCAGGACCGGGCAAAGCCAGGGTTCGGCAAGTGCTGCCGAAAGGGTTTTCTCGTCGGCGAAGCCGGCATCGAGCCAAAGCTCCGGCGGCTCCGCCATCGCCTTCAGCCGGGCAAGCGCGCCGCTGTTTGGCGTTCCGCCTTCGATGGCATCGAGATCGGCGATATAAAAGGCCGGAAAAGGGTAAAGCCGGCGCAGGCCTTCGGCGACCGCAACGACGTCGGAAGTTTGGCTGAGCGGCGTGACGATCGGCTTGTAGCGATCGCGTTTTCCTTGCTGGGCGCGGACCACCTCGCCGCCTTTCAGGTCGAGAACCGGAATGATACGCAACGCTCTTTTTCTCGCTGACCAACTGCCCCTGACCAACTGTGATGAAAGCTTGAAGTGTGGAAAAAAGAAAGAGCATCGTTGCCGGCTTCGATATTGGCGGCGCGCATCTGAAGGTGACGCGTGCGCAAGACGGCCGCATCCTCGAGGCAGTAACGGTCGCCACGCCGCTTTGGCTCGGGCTCCATACCCTGACCTCGGCGTTCGAGGAAACGGCTCCAATCTATGCCGGCGCCGATCTCAACGCTTTCACCATGACCGGCGAACTGGCGGACATCTTTCCGTCCCGCGATGCCGGCGTCGCGGCACTGCTGGATGAGATTTCAAGCCGTTTCCCAGGCGAAAACCTGATCTATGCCGGACCGTCCGGCTTTGTCGGGGCTGAGCAGGCAGCGCGGCTGAGCGCCGATGTCGCCTCCGCCAACTGGCACGCGACAGCGTCGTTGGTGGCAAAGCTCGCCGGCGATGCGCTGTTCGTCGACATGGGCTCGACCACCACCGACATCATCGCCATAAAAAATGGCGCCGTCGCCAATGACGGCTACACCGATGCCGGACGGCTTCTGAGCGGCGAACTGGTCTATACCGGCTTCACCAGGACGTTCCTGTTCGGCGTCGCCTCGTCTGCTCCCGTCCGCGGCAGGCTGACGCCGCTGATGAACGAGTATTTCGCCTCGATCGCCGACGCGCACCGGATCCTGGGGGTGCTCGACGAAAAGGACGACAGGCACGCTTCCGCCGACGGCAAGGAAAAGACGATCGACGGTTCGATCGCCCGGCTGGCGCGCATGATCGGGCGCGACGCTGCCGACCTGACGTTGCCGGAATGGCGTGAAGTCGCGCGCTGGTTCAGCGAACAGCAGTTGCGCAAGATGCACGACGCAGCGTCCCTGGTTGCCGGGCCCATGGCGCGGGATGTGCCGATCGTCGGCGCCGGAACCGGCCGCTGGCAGATCAGGCGGCTGGCCGAACGCATGGAACGCCGCTTCGTCGACTTCGCCGAGATCATCCCCGCAGATGACGCCGTTCGCGGCGAAGCCAGCAGCGTCGCGCCTGCGTCCGCAGTGGCGCTGCTGGCGGGATCTCAATTGTAGGCACTATATTGGTTCAGCCGCGTACCTCATCACCGCTGGACTCCTTGACCGACAGGTGATCGCCGACACGCTGCATCAGCCAGTCCCAGGCTTGCTTTTCGGCCTCGCCCGCGGTCTTTTCGATGGCAATCGACAGGTAGGCGACTTCCGCCTCGATCTTGTCGCGCTGCAGCATGCCGAGCCGGCTGACCAGGATGGCCAGCTCCAGCACCGCCGCCTTGGCGCGGTTGAAGCCGGTGAACGGCGCATGCGTTTCCTCCTGCACCACGCGGCAGAAGTGGCGAGGTCGCATAGCATCGTCATCGATACCTTCGACTTCGAGGACAGAATGCGCGAGCGCCGCTGCGAGCCGCGGCACCGGAAACCCGTTTACCGCAACGGTTGGCCAATGCTTGCGCCCGGTCAGGCAGCCGGCAAAGATACGCACGTCATCGGTGTAATTGGCGATGGCGAACGGCACTTCGGCGAGATTGTCGAGCGTGATCGACGGCCGGAACGGCGCGATCACCCAGCCGTCCTTCTCGGCGATGATGCCGATCGGCGCTATGTGGACGTCGCCGGTCTTGCTGACAGTGGTGATGATCGATTCTCTGATGTAGGGCATGGTTTAGCGCTCTTTCTTCGCGCGAAGCGTGTGGCCCGCCTCCGCAAGGCGGGTGCGGTCGGTTTCTGGAGCCGGCGCGGCAACGCCCCATGCGAGCGGCTCGTCCTGCACATAGCGCTTGCCGAGGCGCCACGCGATCTCGGCCTTCATCAGTTCGGCGCCGAGATAGAACGCATGCGCGCCATCTGCCTCAACGCCAAGCCCGGCAAAGAGTTCGAACGCATCCCTGGAAACTGCATGCCCCTTGCCGTTGAAAACATGAATGCCGTCCTCGGCGGTCATGATGCGGAAGTTGTTGTCGCGCACCTCCGCCGCGAGCGCTGCGATATCCTCGGTCGAGGCCGTAAACGGCTTGCGGTCGTGAACCTGCAGCAGCCCTGGATGGTAACTGCGCGGCAGCGCTCCGTCGTTCTTCGCCGCAAACAGGATGCGGCGGGCAACATCGTGCTCCTCGATCGTTCGCAGCGTGTGCGGGCTGACATGCACGGCAAGCACGTTTCGGATCTGAAGTTCCGAGCAGAGCCCGGCCAGAACCGCGGTAACGCCGGAACTGTCGGCGTCGGTCAATTCGGTGAGATTGCCGGTGCCCATCAGCAGTTCGATGTCGGGCCAGCGCCGCCGCGCCTCAATGAAGCGCGCAAGTGAGGCCGCAAAGCCGAAATGGATCGGGTCGAGCACGGGATCGGCGATGAAGGCGACGCCGGCCTTTTGCGACGCTTCAATGGCGCGGCCGAGCGAATCCAGGTCGCCGGGCGTGGCCGGGATCAAAACTGGTACGGCCTTGTAGTCGAAGGCCAGCGGCAGCGTGTTCTCATCGAGGCTGAGAAGATAGTCCGCACCGGCGCGTGCGCCGATCGACAGTTCGTCTGATCTGGCCGAATCGACGCTGACCAGAAATCCCTGTGCCTTCAGTTCGCGCACCGCCTCTTCCAGCAAGGGAAACGGCGTTTCCGGCAGGCAGCCGAGATCGATGACGTTGGCACCGGCCGCGGCCAACGTCCGTGCCCTCGCCACCAGCGCCTCGACCGACAGCATCGGCGCGTCGACGATTTCGGCGAAGATGCGCATGTCGTGACGCGAAAGGTCAGGCGGCTCGCCCGCCCGGCCGAGGAAGGCCGGCAGATCGGCGATCTCGTCAGGCCCGCGCACGAAGGGCACGCCGAAATGGTTCGACAGATGCTCGATGTCGCCGCGATAGCGGCCGGGCAGGATGACGCGGTCGATGCCGCCCGTCAGGCTGAGCCGCCGCTTGATGATGTCTTCGCTCATCAGCGCCGCAACCTTGACGCCGATGTCGATGATCTCCCAGGCAAATTCGGTTTCGCCCAGTCCGGCCAGCAGCCTTTCCAGCCGGACTTTTGCCAGGTGGCCGGTAAGAAAGACCAGCCGCTCAGCCATGGCGTGCGAGTTCGGCGTAGCGCCGTCTGACCGAGGCTTCGAGATCGGCAAGCGACTCGACCACCTGTGTTCGCTCAAAACTCTTCAGCTGGTTGGTATTCTCCAGGTCGATCCTGCGCGGATAGACCTTGACCAGCCCATGCGGCGCCATGGTTTCGAGTTCCGGCGCGGTGTCGCAGGCAAAGACGATGGCCGGCACCCGGCATTTTCCCGCCTGGGCAAAGACGTTGGTGGCGAGCGTGTCGGAAATGCCGTGCACGCATTTGGCGACCGTATTGGAACTGGCCGGCGCCACCACCACCGTATGATAGACACCATGATAGAATTCGCCGACCGGGATCGCGCTTGCCGTCTTGTCGTGCAGCACGCGCGTCGTCTCCGGAAAATCGAGCTTGAGCTTGTACATGCGCAGCACTTCGTTAGCGGCTTTCGACACGAAGACATCGCAATGCTCGATCTGGTGGATGAGTGCAAAACTCTCCGTAAAAAAATGACCGGAACCGGTCAAAACCCATGCCCAGCGCGGCGTATGCAGCGTCGCCATCGCCTACCCTGCTTTTCTTGCCGACCGGATCGGAGCCGCGATCCGAATGCCGGGCAGACTGCCCGCCGCGAGCAGCGCCGCGGCGTCGGCGGCATCTTTCGGGCCGGCGAGATGGACATCGACACCGTCGGGCAGCATGGCGGCGAAGCCGGCATCGACGATGCCTCTGGCCGCCAGGCTGTCGATCGCGTCGCTGCCGAAGAAGGCGCCGGTCTGCTTGATCAAGAGCAGCGCATTGGCGCCGAGCTTGCCGGCAAGCCAGGCGGCCAGCGAATCGGAGGTAACGTCCCAGGACGCCGGAATGTCCGGCGCCGGCAGCGCCAAGGACGATGGCAGCCACACCGGCACTTTCCCCGCGTCCAGCGCCCGCCGCATTTCTTCCAGCGACCGCGCCGGCGCCAGCCTTTCGTCGCGGTCGAGGATGATTTGGGCGAACTGCTCCATGGCGAGGATCGCCATGGCGTGGGCGGCGGTGTCGGAAAAATCCATGTAAATCTGCGTCTCGCGCACCTGGTCGGCAAAGCGGCCGCCGCCGGGCACGATGACGATCGGCAGGCTGGAGCCCGCCAGCGCCGCGATCCAGTCCGCCATTTCCGTCGCATCGGCCGTGCTGCCGCCAAGCTTGACGACGGCTCGCTTGGCGATGACGCGCCTGACGGCTTCGGGCCTTTCCGGTCGCGGCTGGGAAACAGCGCCTTGGTCTTTTCGGCCGGCAGCGCCGGAGGCGACGCCGCGGCCAGCCGATTGGCGCTTGCGTTCGATCTCGACGCCGACGCCGCCCGGGCCGAGTTCGAGTTTTTCCACCCTTACCGTGACGCGTACGACACGCGGGTTGTCCAGAATGTAGGTCGCCACCTGCTCGGCCAAGGCCTCGCTAAGCTGGACGTGGCCGCGCGCAACAATGGTGCGAATGCCATCCATGATGATGTCGTAGGAGAACACATGGCGCATGTCTTCGGGATGGTCGGTGACTTGCAGCACGTCGGCGGTCACGTCGAAACGCACCTTCTGTGTATGGCCGTGCTCGAAGCTGTAAGCGCCGATCTGAACCGGCAGGACAAAGTCCCGCACGAAGATTTTGTCGGTGCCCAGTGTCGGGTCGGTGCCCGGCGAATAGCCCCTCGCCGCCAGCAGGCGGTAGTCGACGCTCGACGGGCCGCCGGCCCGGGATTCTTCCGGGACCAATTCGCGGATCTGCGCAACGGCCTCGACACTGATCGAACCCACGCGGCCGGAGTGGCCGCACAGTGCCCCGCGAAAGCCGAGAAAATCGGGAGCGAAGGGCAGCAGACGCGGGATATCAGGGATTTCCAGCGATCCGCTCAGGCCAACAATCAGACCGAGCGATTTGGCTCGATCGATGAAACCCGGGATACGCTCGGGCGGCAGATGGTCAAGCAGCCGCCCGTTTGCCTTGATCGCAGTGTCGACCATAGCGCCATGGAAGCGATGTTTGGCAAGCATCGGCAGAAGCTCGAAATCCGGCGCCAGGTCGGCGAAAAGCACGGCGATCAGTTTCGTTCGCGCGGCGAGCGGCTCGAGCGCCGCCGCGCAGGCGGAGACATTTTCCGACGGGAAAAAGCCTATCTTGACGTAATCGACGCCGGTCGCGGCGATCTCTTCGGCCTTGCCGCGGATCGTCTCCGGTTCCATCGGCAGGTCGCCGCAGACCGCGCTGACCGGCGCCCGGCCGGCGATGAATGAAATCGTCCGGCGGATGGTTTGCGTGGATACCGCGCCCAGCGCCCCCGCCTTCGGATCCTTCAGGTCGACGATGTCGACGCCACCCGAAAGGGCGATCTCCGCCTCGTCGACGCCGGTGACACTGGCCAGCATTCTGGTCATTGGAAGACTTTCTCCGGCATGAGGGACAGGGCGCTCTCGGGTCCGGATACCGAAATCCGCTCAGTTGCGCTTCCGGCGAGCAGGCATGCCACTAAAGCAGACGCGAGAAGTCCACTTTCAGGGTTTGATAAAATTTGCGGGTCAGCTAAGCTCATCATGGGCACCTTGACTTCGCGCCGGTCCGGCAACAATCGGACTTTAGCGCAAGAACGGGTAATTTTATCGATGACGAGCGCGGTGCCGGGCACTCTCGCGGCCTTTTTGTGCTTTTTTTCCCTGACCGTCAACGTTCCGGGCGCGCTGGCCCAGGAAGCGACGGGCAAGCAACCGGCCGCAACGGCCAAGCCGGAAAAAAAGCTGACCGAAATCAAGATAGGCTATTTACGCGCCTATGCGCCGCAGCTCGCTTTGTCGGTGCTCGACGTCCCGCCCCGCGATGAAGGCGTTGCCGGCGGCAATGTCGCGATTGCCGACAACAACACGACCGGCAGCTTCCTCGGCCAGAAATTCAGCCTCGACGTGATCGAGGTAAAGCCGGACGCGGATGTCGTTGCGGCCTTCCAGGAAATGATCGCCAAAGGCGACCGCTACGTAATCGCAGACCTCTCGGTCAAACAATTGCTGTCGATCGCCGATCTTGCCCGCGACAACGGCGTTCTGATCTTCAATGCCGGCGCCACCGACGACAGTCTTCGCGAGGAGGAATGCCGCGCCAACATCTTCCACACCATCCCGACGCGCAGCATGCTGGCTGACGGGCTGGCGCAATATCTGATCTGGAAGCAATGGCGGCGCTGGGTGCTGATCTTCGGCTCGCACCAGCGCGACCAGCTTTTTGCCGAGGCCCTGCGCCGGGCGGCGACGCGCTTCGGCGGCGAGATCGTCGGCGAAAAGCTGTTCGAGGATACCGGGACAGCACGGCGAACCGATTCCGGCGTCGTCCAAATCCAGCGGCAGATGCCTGTCTTCACCCAGGATCTGCCGGAGCACGATGTGTTGCTGGTCGCCGACGAAAGCGAGGTGTTCGGCACCTATGTTCCGTTCCGCACCTGGACTCCGCGGCCGGTCGCCGGCACCGCCGGGCTCACCCCGTCGGCCTGGCATCCGGCCAGCGAGCAATGGGGCGGCACCCAGATCCAGAACCGCTTCGCCAAGGCAAACGGCCGCCGCATGATGTCGAAGGATATGGCGGCATGGACCGCGGTGCGCATCCTCGGCGAGGCGGCGACCCGCACGCAGGGTGCCGACCCGCGCAAGATGGCCGACTTCATCCGCTCCGACGATTTTTCGATCGCCGCGTTCAAGGGGCAGAAACTGACTTTCCGCAAGTGGAACCAGCAGTTGCGGCAGCCGATCTTCCTCGGCGACAACAGGTCGGTCGTCTCGACATCGCCGCAGGAGGGTTTTTTGCACCAGATGTCGGAGCTCGATACGCTCGGGGTCGATGAACCGGAAACAAAATGCGTGCTTGAGTAGAACCAATTGGGAGGAATTTCAGTGCAGAGACGAGCTTGCGCACTCGCCATTCTCGCGACCGGCTTCATGGCCGGCCCAGCGTCGGCCTACATGGCCTATGTTTCCAACGAGAAGGACAACACGATGTCCGTCGTCGACACCGCGACGATGCAGGTGGTGAAGACCGTCAATGTCGGGCAACGTCCGCGCGGCATCACCATCTCGCATGACGGCAAGCACATTTATCTCTGCGCCAGCGACGACGATTCGATCGAGGTGATCGACACGGCGTCGCTGGAGATCGTCGATACCTTGCCCTCCGGGCCCGACCCGGAGCTCTTCGTGCTCTCGCCTGACGGCAAGACGCTTTATATCGCCAATGAGGACGACAATCTCGTCACCGTCATCGACATCGAGAATAAGAAGGTGCTGGCTGAAATTCCGGTCGGTGTCGAACCGGAAGGCATGGGCGTCAGCCCGGACGGAAAGATCATGATCAATACGTCCGAAACGACAAACATGGCGCATTTCATCGATACGTCGACCCACGAGATCACCGACAACGTGCTGGTGGATGCGCGTCCGCGCTTCGTCGAGTTCACCCCCGACGGCAAGCAGGCCTGGGTGACTGCCGAGATCGGCGGCACTGTTTCGGTGATCGACAATCAAACGCGCGAAGTTGTCCAGAAGATCACCTTCGAGATTGCCGGCCTGAGGGCCGAATCGATCCAGCCGGTCGGTGTGCGCATCACCGCCGACGGCAAGAAAGCCTATGTAGCGCTCGGACCGGCCAACCGCGTCGCGGTGATCAACACGCAGACATACGAGGTCGAGAAATACGTGCTGGTCGGCCAACGCGTCTGGCAGCTCGCTTTCACTCCGGACCAGAAAACCATCATCTCGACCAACGGCGTGTCGAACGACATCACCTTCATCGACGTGGAGACCGACGAGCCAGTGCAGTCGGTGACCGTCGGCGCGCTGCCATGGGGCGTCGTCGTCTCGCCCAATTTGAATCAACCCAATTGAATCAAACAGACAGAAAAACAGCAGAAGGGCAGGAAATCATGCGGATATTTCGGGCCGTCACTTTCGCTGCGCTGGTCGGCATGGCACTCACGCAGGGCCAGGTCTGGGCGCAGGACCATGACGACGACGCAGCCGCCGGTGCGGCCACCAAAACTGACGCCAGCCCCGAAGCCGAGAAGGCAACCCGGGCCAGCAAGGACGTGCCGGAACTTATCCTCGGCAGCAAGGGAGACCAGTTCACCGCCAACCAGAAGGACTTCCAGCTGATTGCCGGCCAGGGCTATCGCTGGAAGATCACCGCAGCGGGCGGGCTGGAGTACAAATTCCATACCGACCTCTTCCGCAATGTGTGGAACAACCAGATCGTGATCAATGACCTCGAGGTGCACATGAACGGCGCACCCGCATGGCTCGAATTCGACGCCGACGGCACCATCCAGGTGCAGTTCACCACCGTGAGGCCCGGCATCTACACATGGTCGGTGCCCGACCTCGCCGACAGAGGCATGAAAGGCACAATCACGATCAAGTAGGATCACCGGAAAGCGGGACCTTCGCGATCGGGCCCGGTGCGCTAGACTCCTGGTGCGCTAGGTGCGCTAGACTATCGTCGACGACAAGGAGCCAGCCGCGTGCAGCATGTGAGGACAAGCGGACCAGGAGATGAGGTGGCGGCGCTCGACGTCGTCGGCGTCAGCCATTCCTATGGTCCGAAGCGGGCGCTCAACGACGTCTCATTCTCGATCGCGCCGGCGACCTTCACCGTCCTTCTCGGCCTTAACGGCGCCGGCAAGACAACTCTGTTCTCGCTGATCAGCCATCTTTACGACACGCGCCGCGGATCGATCCGCATCTTCGGTCATGACGTCAGCCGCGCTTCTGGCGAAGCACTCAGGCGTGTCGGCATCGTGTTCCAGGCCCGCACGCTCGACCTCGATCTCAGCGTCCACCAGAACCTCTCCTATCACGCCGCGCTGCATGGCATCGGCGGACGCGAGGCCCGGCAGCGCATTGCCGCGCTGCTCGATACGGTCGACATGCAGGGCCGCCAGCATGACAAGGCACGCAGTCTTTCCGGCGGCCAGATACGGCGCATCGAGATCGCCAGGGCGCTGCTCCACCGCCCTTCCCTGCTGCTGCTCGACGAGGCGACCGTCGGTCTCGACATCCAGTCGCGTGCGGGCATTCTCGCCACCATCCGCAAGCTCGTCGAAACCGAGGGCATTGGCGTGCTGTGGGCGACGCATCTGATCGACGAGGTCAAAGACGGCGACCATGTCGTCGTGCTGCGGCAGGGCGAACTGGTCGCCAAGGGCAAGGTTGCCGATGTCGTCAGGACGAGCGGCGCCGGTTCGATCCGCGACGCCTTTTCGAGGCTCAGCCGCATCGAGGCAGCCGGCATCCCGGAGATATCGCCATGAGCGCTCCCGCAATGCCCGAGAAAGTCGCCGGCATCATCCCGGTGAAGTTCGAAAAATTCGGCCTGGGCCATTATCTCGTTTGCCTCAAAGGCGTCGTCCTGCGGGAGTGCCTGCGCTTCCTGCACCAGCGCGAGCGCTTCATATCCTCGCTGGTTCGGCCGCTCATCTGGCTATTCATTTTTGCCGCCGGATTCCGGCAGGTGCTCGGCGTATCGATCATCCCGCCCTACAAGACCTACGTGCTCTACGAGGTCTACATCACGCCGGGCTTGTGCGGCATGATCCTGCTGTTCTCAGGCATGCAGTCTTCGCTGTCGATGGTTTATGACCGCGAGATGGGCAACATGCGCACGCTTTTGGTCAGCCCCTTCCCGCGCTGGTTCCTGCTGGTGTCGAAGATGCTCGCCGGCGTCTCCGTATCGATTGCGCAGGTCTACGCGTTCCTGATCGTTGCCTGGTTCTGGGGCGTCAAGGCGCCGCCGATCGGCTATCTCATGGTGCTGCCGGCGTTGTTCCTGTCGGGCATGATGCTTTGCGCGCTCGGCATGCTTTTGTCGTCGATGATCAAGCAGCTCGAAAATTTCGCCGGCATCATGAACTTCGTCATCTTTCCCGGCTATTTCGCCTCTCCGGCGCTCTATCCTTTGTGGCGCATCCAGGAGGCGAGCCCGCTGCTCTACAAAATCTGCCTCGCCAACCCGTTCACTTATGCGGTCGAGTTGATCCGCTTCGCCTTCTACGGGCAGGTTAACTGGCTGTCGCTGGGCGTCGTTGCCGGCTGCACGCTGCTGTTCCTTGCCGCCGCCATCATCGCTTACGATCCTTCGCGCGGCCTGATGACCCGCAAGCAGGACACTGGAGGAAATGCCTGATGGCACGAATGAGCCTTGTTCGCTGCCTGGCTGTGGTTGCGATGCTCGCGCCGAGCGTGAATGCCAAGGCGGCGAGCACCGATCCGGACTGGCCCTGCATACAGCGCAAGGTGCCGCAACTCTCGCTCGGCCAGATCTGGAACGGGCCGGAGCTGCCGCCAGCGGCGAAGGACTTGTCGAAAGACCCCGGTATCTCCGCGCTGGTCGAGGAGGTAGCAGCCCGGCGGATACCGATTGCCGAAGCCCAAAAGAAGATCAAGGATTTCGCCGCCTCGCTGCCGGCCGAGCAGCTTGCGCCGAAAATGGCGATGCTGGTGCAAGGCATGTTCGATCACATGGACGCCGAGCGTTCTCACGTGATCTCAGGCATTGCCCGTTACGCCCACAAGCAGCTCGAAATGGCCGCCGCGTTGCGCAAGGAAGCGTCCGACGTCGATGCGTTGCGGGCAAAGCCCGATGCAGATCCCAACGAGATCGAACGGCGAACCGAACAGCTGAAATTCGCAACGCGAATTTTCAACGAACGCGTCCAATCACTGACTTACGTCTGTGAAGTGCCGACGATCATCGAGCAGCGGCTTTATCAATTGTCCAAGGCGGTCTCGGAAACACTCGCCGCGAAGAAGTAGAACCTCATTCGACCTTCGCGGCGGCTCTCACGATCCTCGGCCGGGCAGCACGCGCCAGCGCTGAACGAAATAACCGGGATGCGTCTCGATCCACTGGGCGACCAGCGGCTGCGCCTGCATGAAGGCGGTCCCGGGATTCATCGCCAGGCCGTCCACCATCTGTTCGCGTTGTTCACAGGTCTGCGGCACATCCGTCAGGCAGACCATCATTACGAGCGTGTAAAGCATTACCCCCTTGTCCCATCGAGTCCCGAACCCCATGCCCGGGAGGTTTCAGTGATACCGACCAGTCTGCAGGGGTCGCACATACAGATTGCTTACGGCTATGAAAGGACGTTGCCCCTGCTCTTTCGCACTGCAACATAACATATCGCTTATCTAACGCCAACGATCGCCGGGACGTTCTCCAGAGCAATTGCTTAAGGTTTGCGCTGCCTCGATGTGGCGCCGATGTTTCCAGTGCCGATGAATCCGATCTTCACGGCATGTCGTCGATGTCGTCAGACCGGCAGCCCGTTCTGCTTACGCAGGCTCTTGTCGAATGCCAATGCGGGGCGAAACGGCGCAGGAAACTGACCTGGCGCGCCATTTTTTCCCGCCGCATAGCACCTTCTCGGAGGGCGTCAGTTATGAGCGCCTCTGGTGCCCGCACCCGCCAACTCGTCCGTCCAGCGCCGGAATAGCGCGCTGGCATTGACGCCTCCGAAGCCGAAGCCGTTGGAGATCGCGTAGTCCATTCCCATTGGGCGGGCTTGGTTTGCGACGAAGTCGATCCCGTCGCCGGCTGGATCCGGCGCGCTCAAATTGAGTGTCGGCGGTGCTACTTGATCCCTGAGCGCCAGGATTGCGAAGATGGCTCCAAGTCCGCCGGCGGCTCCGAGCAGGTGTCCGGTCGCCGATTTCGTTCCGCTGACAGCGATGGCGGGATCTGCGCCGAAGAGTGTTCTGATCGCCGCGATTTCCCCGAGATCACCGACCGGCGTCGAGGTCGCATGCGCATTGAGGTGGCGAACCTCACGCGCCGAAATGCCGGCTTGGGTGATCGCGATCTCCATAGCCCGCCGCGCCCCGTCGCCGTCCTCGGGACCGGAGGTGACGTGATGAGCATCCGCCGTCGTGCCGTAGCCGACGAGCTCGGCGAGCGGTTTCGCACCGCGCGCAAGCGCGTGGCTCAATTCCTCGATCACCAGAATGCCGGCTCCTTCGCCCATGACGAAGCCGTCACGCAACATGTCGAACGGACGGGAGGCCTGATCAGGACGGTGATTAAAGGAGGTCGAAAGAGAGCGAGCCGCGGCAAAACCACCGAGGCTGACAATATTCATGCATGCTTCCGTCCCCCCGCACACCGCGATATCGGCTTCATTGGCGCGGATAAGACGAGCCGCATCGCCGATCGCCTGGATGCCGGCCGCACACGCCGTCACCGGTGCGCCGAGTGGCCCCTTGAAGCCATAGCGGATCGAGATGTGGCCCGCCGCGAGGTTCACCAGGAAGGACGGTACCGTAAACGGCGATAGACGGCGGACGCCGCGCCGGTCGACCGTGCGCACCGCCTCGGTTATGGCGGGGAATCCGCCGACGCCCGAGGCGATGATCGTAGCCGTACGCAGGCGATCCGCTTCCGAGGCGGGTGCCCATCCTGCTTGGGCGAGTGCCTCTTGTGCAGCGGCGAGTCCAAAGAGAATGAACCGGTCTACCTTGCGCTGGTCCTTTGGCGGCAGGACGGCATCCGGATCGAAACCAGCGTCCGGATCGTCTTCCAGCGACGGAACCACCCCGCCGATCTTCGCCGGCAGGTCTCCCACCACATCGTCCGGAAGCCTGCGGATGCCCGAGCGGCCGGCCAGGAGGCGCGACCAGGACGCTTCGACATCGGCGGCAAGGGGCGTGACCGCTCCCATGCCTGTAACAACGATCCGTCGCATCTATTCTCCTGTCGATTTGGCTGCGCCGCCAGCGCTGCTCATGCCGCTCAAGCGCCGGCTGCTTCACGAACCTGTTCGGTCGCCGCGTCCAGAAAGGCTTGGGCGAGGTCCGGGTCATTGACGACGCGCGATAGCGTCAGCGCACCGACCATCGTCGAGAGAATGGCCATGGCCTTTCCATCGGACTCCTCACCATTGGCCTCGGCAATGAAACGGCCGAGGATTTCGAGATGCTCCCTGATCCCGGCTTCGAACGACGCTTTCACGTCGCTGCCCTGTCTGGCGGCATCCGAACCGAGCGCGACAATCGGGCAGCCGTCCATCTTTTCTCCGCGATGGTCCATACTGAGGTAGAACGCGATCACCGCGCCAAGCGGATCCTCGGATTTTGCCGCAGTCGCGGCCGACCACCGGAGTGTGGCGCTCTTCATCGCCCGCCTGGACGCCTGCGCCGCCAGATCGTCCTTGGACGCGAACTGCTTGTAAAACGCGCCCTGGGTCAGCCCCGCAGCCTCCATCAGGTCCTTAAGGCCGATGCCGTCAAACCCGCGCTCCCGAAAAAGCCGGCTTGCCACATTGATCACGGTTTCGCGGTTTTCCGCAGCCTGAATGCGACTCACGCGCATGGTCGACCTCCTAAATTAGCTTGCGTTAGACATCTATAGCAGATATAGAGTGCGAACGCAATCCAATTTAGCTGCGCACGGTGCCGACGATCACGCCATCGAAAGTTTGGAGGAGAGGTCAAATGCTTTACAGTTATTTTGTCGAGAAATCGATCCGGCAAAGCTTCGATCACGTCAACAAACATCGCGGGGATGAGGCGGTGAAAGCACTCGTGCCGCATGTTCATCATCGCGTTTCCGGCGCCCACGCGCTTGGTGGTGAGCGGCACGACAAAGAAGCCGTGCGCCGCTGGTTTGAGCGCCTCGGCCGCGTCCTCCCCAATCTTCATCTCACAGTCAACCACATCTGGGTGAAGGGCTGGCCGTGGCATACCACCGTGTTCGCCCCGTGGGACGGCACCGCAACGCTGCTCAACGGCGACGCCTCGTACGTCAACCGTGGTATCCACATGTTCACGCTGCGGTGGGGCAGAGTTTATGCACTTGAGGAATTTACGATTCACAGGCAGCGGCCCGCGCTCTTGCCGCCCAAGCGGCAACTGGCCTCGAAGGAGCTGTCGCCGAACAAATCGTGGGCTAAGCGCGGTCAGAGGCCCACCGCGTGGGTGACCGCGGGTGCGCTGGCCCGTGGCCCGTCATCGCCTGGCTGGCTATCGCCTCGGATCGGCAAATAAGTATTTCGCCACCAGCGATGCCTCCCAACCCTCGATCATCAGAATCGACCCGCTGAACTCGCGTGGACGGCACCTGTGTGGCGCGCTATGTGCTCGACGGTGACGCCGCGGGGGCGCTCGGTCATTGCCTCGGTCCGTGCTGGGCATCGTCCGCAGACGACCCCATCTGCACGCCCTCGGCCGCTGCTTTTAGGAACCGCTTCGACAGCCGCTCGAGTTGACGGCCCCCGAGAGGAGCACCGCACCGACCATCGTCGAGAGAATGGCCATCGCAGCCTGAATGCGACTCACACGCACCACCAATTTTCTTTTTAGATTGCATTCGTAATCTATCTCCTATAGAGTTCAAACGTAATCTAAAAAAGGAGATACGAGAGATGATCCGCAGAACCCTGAGCGCATCACTTTTAGCCGCGCTGTTTCTCGCCACCCCGGCGATTGCCGAGGAAGCCACCACAGGACGCCCGATCGAAGGCGGCAGCCTGCACGAGGGACACCTCGACATGGTCGCTTATTACGTCCCGGTCGACGGCGACCTCCTGGAGGTCACCGCCACCTTCGCGCCGAAGATCGGGGGCGATCCGCAGCGCGTCGTCATGGGCCTCGCCGACGGGGACTCCGTGGCCTTTTCGATGCCGGGCAACCGGGGCGCCCTCTACGCGTTCTCGAGGTCCGGCGAGGAGGTGACGGTGTCGTCCGAGACCGACGTGCACCTGCGAGCCGACGCCAGTGCACTGACCCGTCCTGCAGACGGCAGCCTGCGTGCTGCTGGCCGAGAGCTCGCGTCCGTGGGGCCGATGTAAAGGTCAAACGCAATCTAACTTGAGAGCGACGAGGGCCATCGTTTGTCTGAAGGGTTTGTCCTGGGCCGCGCCCTAACTCGCGCGACCTCTAGTGTTCGGTTCTTCGTGCGGATAGAGCTTGCCGAACAGGGGCAGGTACATCGCGCCTTTGCGCATCAGGAAGTCGTGGAACGTCGCCATGGCAGGCGAGATCGCGTGATCGCAGCGCATCACCGAAAACCATTGCCGGCGGATCGGCATGCCGACAACGTCGAGGATGACCAGCCGGCCGGCTTCGGTTTCGGCGGCGATGGTGTGGGCAGAGATGAAGGCAATGCCGAGCCCGGCCATCACCGCCTGCTTGATCGTTTCGTTCGAGTCCATCTCGACGCCGAGATCGTCGATGCGGCCGGGCACGTCGCTCAGGAATATCTCCAGCGAGATGCGCGTGCCGGAGCCGGGCTCGCGAATGAGGAAATGCTCCTCGGCGATCCGCTCCTTGGATATCTCGCGTGCCGAGGCCAGCGGGTGGTCGGGCGGCGCGATGATGACCAGCGGGTGATCGCCGAAGACCGAGGCACGGACCGGGACTTCCTTCGCCGGGCGTCCCATCAGCGCAATGTCGATGTCGTGGTTCTTCAGACTGTCGATCGTTTCGGCGCGGTTGCCGATGGCAAGCCGCATGTCGATGTCGGGATGCTCCTTCATGAAGCCGGCCATGAGCCGCGGCGCGAAATATTTGGCGGTGGAAACGACGCCCAGCCTCAAGCTGCCGATGCGCACGCCCTTGATCGCATCCATCCTGTCTTCGAGCAGGCGAAGCCGCTCTTCGATCGCCTGCGCCGTCTCGACGAAGGCCAGACCTGCGGCAGTGGGACGCATACCGTCCGACGTCCGGTCGAACAAGGCCAGTTGGAACTCCTCCTCGACTTGCCGCAACTGGATCGTCAGCGCTGGAGGAGACAGGCCTAACGCCTTGGCCGCGCTGACGATTTTTCCGTGGCTGATGATTGCCTGAACTGTCTTGAATTGCTTGAGGGTGAGGTTTCTCATGCGACATACTAAATTTTTTTTAGTGCAGAAGTAAAGTTATTGAATTTTACTTATCCGGTGGTGTTTGTTCTCATTCCCCTGTCCGGCCGACCCGAGGAGAGGCGGCTGGATCGGGAGGTTACGATGCCAGCCGCAACGCTCGATGCTTTTCTGAATTCCTATCTCGGCCCGCCGGACGAGCTGCGCTCCGCGGTGGTGGCGACTGTCCGCCAGCTGACGCAGGCCGCTACCAATATCCGCAACACCATCAATCAAGGGGTGCTCGGCACCGCCTTTGCCGGGACCCGCGGCGCCAATGCCGATGGCGACATCCAGAAGGATCTCGACATCTTCGCCGACGACATCTTCCTCGACGCCATGCGCCACGCTCCGGTCGCGCTCTACGCCTCCGAGGAACTGGAGCAGCCGGTCCTGCTCGACAGGCAAGCGCCTCTCGCCATCGCCATCGACCCGCTCGACGGCTCCTCCAACATCGACACCAACGTGTCGATCGGAACGATCTTCTCGCTCCTCCCTGCAACTGGCGCGCCGGACGAAAATCCGGCCGCCTCTTTTTTGCAGGCAGGCGTGAACCAGCTGGGTGCCGGTTTCTTCATCTACGGGCCGCAGCTGGCACTGGTTCTGTCGCTCGGCAGCGGTACGCATGTCTTCGTCCTCTCGACCAGGCTCGGCACTTTCGTCCAGGCCTACGAGAGCCGGATCATCCCGCAGCGCACCCAGGAGTTCGCCATCAACGCCGCCAACTACCGGCATTGGGACGAGGCAGTGCGGCTCTACATCGACGACTGCCTCGAAGGCACCGAAGGCCCACGAGAGAAGGAGTTCAACATGCGCTGGATCGCCTCCCTGGTCGCCGACTGCTATCGCATATTGATGCGCGGCGGCGTATTCCTGTATCCAGGCGACAAGCGCAAGGGTTATCGCCAGGGACGGCTGCGCCTCGTCTACGAGGCCAACCCGATCGCCTATCTCATCGAACAGGCGGCCGGTGCCGCTACCGATACGATTACCCGCATCCTCGAAATCGAACCCGAGAGCCTGCACCAGCGCGTCCCCGTGGTGTTCGGATCGGCGCGGGAAGTCGCGCGCATCACCCGCTATCACACCGAGCCCAGCGCCATCGGCGAGCGTGCGCCGCTGTTCAGCCGCCGCGGCCTGTTCAGGGCTTGAGCATCATGTCGGCAAAGCACCCCATCATCACCATCACCGGGTCGTCGGGCGCAGGCACCACCTCGGTCAAGCGCATCTTCGATCTGATCTTCCGGCGCGAGAATATCGAGGCCGCCTTCATCGAGGGCGACGCTTTCCATCGCTACGACCGTGCCACGATGAAGGTGAAGGTGGCCGAGGAGGAGAAGGCGGGCAATCCGAACTTCACCCACTTCAATGCCGCGGCCAACGAACTCGGAATCCTCGAAGAGGTGTTTGAGGAATATGGCCGCCGGGGAACCGGAAAGACCCGCACCTACATCCATGACGAAGACGAGGAGAAGCAGTACGGCACGCCGCCGGGACAATTTACCGAATGGCGCGAATTCCCGCCGAGCGATCTGCTCTTCTACGAGGGCCTGCATGGCTGCGTCGTCACCGACAAGATCAACCTGGCCAGGCACGCTGACCTCAAGATCGGCGTGGTGCCGGTCATAAATCTCGAATGGATCCAGAAGATCCATCGCGACCGGGCAACGCGCGGCTATTCCACCGAGGCGGTGATGGACGTGATCCTGCGCCGCATGCCGGACTATGTCCGCTACATCGTCCCGCAGTTCTCGCAGACCGCCATCAACTTCCAGCGCGTGCCGATCGTCGACACGTCCAACCCATTCATCGCGCGCTGGATTCCGACGCCCGACGAATCGATGCTGGTGATCCGCTTCGCCAACCCCCGCGGCATCGATTTCCCCTACCTGCTTTCCATGATCCACGACTCGTTCATGTCGCGGCCGAATTCCATAGTGGTACCAGGCAACAAGCTCGACCTTGCCATGCAGCTGATCCTGACGCCGCTCATCCTGCAATTGATCGAACGCAAGAACCGTGTGTCGTGAGGAGGACGCCATGAACAGCCAAGCAACAGCATTGAAGCCCGTCGCAGCCGTCTCGGAGCGCGACATGGCGAATGCCATTCGGGCACTGGCGATGGACAGCGTCCAAAAGGCCAATTCCGGTCATCCTGGCATGCCGATGGGCATGGCCGATGTCGCGACGGTACTATTCAGCCGCTTCATCAATATCGATCCGTCGGCGCCCAACTGGCCCGATCGCGACCGCTTCGTGCTTTCGGCCGGGCACGGCTCGATGCTGCAATATGCGCTGCATTTCCTGCTCGGCTACGACGACATCCCGATCGAGGAACTGCAGCGGTTTCGTCAGCTGGGCAGCCGTACCGCCGGACATCCGGAATATGGCCATGCGCTTGGCATCGAGACGACCACCGGTCCGCTTGGACAAGGCATCTCGACCGCCGTCGGCATGGCGCTGGCCGAACGCATGCTTGCTGCCCGCCACGGCGCCGATCTCGTCGACCATTTCACCTATGTGATCGCCGGCGACGGCTGCCTGCAGGAAGGCATCAGCCATGAGGCGATCGACCTTGCCGGTCACCTGAAGCTCTCCCGGCTGATTGTCTTTTGGGACGACAATGCGATCTCGATCGACGGACCGACTTCGCTGTCGACATCGATGGACCAGCCGGCACGGTTCAAAGCCGCCGGATGGCATGTCCAATCGGTGGACGGCCACCATATGGAGGGCGTCGCTGCGGCAATCGAAGCAGCACAGCAGTCGGATCGACCATCTCTGATCGCCTGCCGCACGATGATCGGCAAGGGCGCGCCCAATCTGGGCGGCTCGGAAAAGACACATGGCGCACCGCTGGGCGATGCAGAGATCGCCGCGACGCGCGAAAACATCGGCTGGGCCTACGCGCCGTTCGAGGTGCCGGACGACATCCTGTTCGCCTGGCGCGAGATTGCCGAGCGCGGGCAAGCGGCGCGGCACGCCTGGGAGCAGCGGCTTGCCGCCTCGCCTCAGCGCCAGGCCCTCGAGAGCGCGGTCGCCGGCAACCTGCCCGACACAGTCTTCGAAGCGCTCGGCGCTTTCCGCAAGGAGCATGTCGAGAAGGCGACCAAGGTTGCAACGCGAAAAGCCTCCGAAATGGCGCTCGGCGCAATCAACGCCGCGACCGACCTGACAGTCGGCGGCTCCGCCGATCTGACGCATTCGAACCTGACGATCACCAAGGGCATGGATCGCATAGCGCCGGATGACTATGCCGGCCGTTACATTCACTACGGCATCCGTGAGCACGGCATGGCCGCGGCCATGAACGGAATCGCGCTGCATGGCGGCTTCGTGCCTTATGGCGGCACGTTCCTGTGTTTCGCCGACTATGCGCGCGGCGCGATGCGGCTCTCAGCGCTCATGGGCCAGCGCGTTATCTATGTGATGACGCATGATTCCATCGGGCTCGGCGAGGACGGCCCGACCCACCAGCCGGTCGAGCACCTGGCGATGCTACGGGCGACGCCGAACCTCAACGTCTTCCGGCCGGCCGACATCATCGAAACGGCGGAGTGCTGGGAACTGGCGCTGAAGAGCAAGAACCGGCCGAGCGTGCTGGTGCTCTCGCGCCAGAACCTGCCGATGCTGCGCCAAGCACACAGCGAGGAGGCACACAGCGACGAGCCACACAGCGACGAGAACCGGTCGAGCCAGGGCGCCTACATCCTGCGCGAGCCAGCCGAGCACCGCGCCGTGACGCTGATCGCCACCGGCTCGGAAGTCGAGATTGCCGTTGCCGCCGCCGAACGGCTGGAAACCGAACACCGCATCGCCGCAGCGGTCGTCTCGATGCCATGCTGGGAGCTCTTCGAGGAACAGGATGCGGACTACCGCAAGGCCGTCCTCGGCTCGGCGCCGCGCATTGCCATCGAAGCCGCGGCGCGGCTCGGCTGGGATCGCTGGATCGGCGACACCGGCGCTTTCGTCGGCATGGCCGGTTTCGGCGCCAGCGCCCCTGCCCCGGATCTCTACCGGCATTTCGACATCACGCCCGAAGCCGTCGCCGCAGCGACGCTGAAGCTCATCATCTAGGAGGACCCGATAATGGCCCGCATCACCCTTCGCCAGCTTCTCGACCATGCCGCCGAGCACGGCTATGGCGTGCCCGCATTCAACATCAACAACATGGAACAGGGCCTCGCCATCATGGAGGCGGCCAAGGCCTGCGACGCGCCGGTCATTATCCAGGCGTCGCGCGGCGCCCGCTCCTATGCCAACGACATCATGCTGGCCAAGATGATGGAGGCGTTGACCGAAATGCATCCGGCCATTCCGCTATGCGTCCATCAGGATCACGGCAACAACGAAGCCACCTGCCTTTCGGCGATCCGCCATGGCTTCACCTCGGTGATGATGGACGGGTCATTGATGGCGGACGCCAAGACGCCGGCGAGCTACGATTACAACGTCGCCATCACCGAACGTGTCGCACGCATGGCGCATTGGGTCGGCGCTTCCGTCGAAGGCGAGCTCGGCGTGCTCGGCTCGCTGGAAACCGGCCAGGGCGAGGCCGAGGATGGCCATGGCGCCGAAGGTGCGCTTTCCCACGACCAGCTTTTGACCGATCCCGATCAGGCGGTCGACTTTGTCACCGCCACCCAGGTCGACGCGCTGGCGATCGCCTGCGGCACTTCGCATGGCGCCTACAAATTCAGCCGCAAGCCGGACGGCGGCATCCTGGCTATGCAGGTGATCGAGGCGATCCACGAAAAGCTGCCCAACACGCATCTGGTCATGCATGGTTCTTCCTCGGTGCCGCAGGATCTACAGGACATCATCAACAAATATGGCGGCGAGATGCCCCAGACCTTTGGCGTTCCGGTCGAAGAGATCGAGCGCGGCATCCGCTACGGCGTGCGCAAGGTCAACATCGACACCGATTGCCGCATGGCCATGGCCGGGCAGTTCCGCCGCATCGCTACGGAGGACCCGCGCGAATTCGATCCGCGCAAATTCCTGAAACCCGCCATGGACGCCTTGCGCGACCTGTGCCGCGATCGCTTCGAACGCTTCGGCACAGCGGGCAACGCCTCGAAGATCAGGGTTATCGCCATGGACGAGATGGCCAAACGTTACGCCGCGGGAAAGCTCGACCCGCAAATCGCAACCGCGAAAGCCGCCTGAGCGGCAAACAGGAGACCTGTTATGAACAAGATCGACATGCCGTCAGCAGGCACCCTCAAGGAAGGCAAGGAACGCTACAAGTCGGGCGTCATACCCTACAAGAAGATGGGTTACTGGGAGCCGGACTACCGGCCCAAGGAAACCGACCTGATCGCCATGTTTCGGATCACGCCGCAGTCCGGCGTCGACCACGAGGAGGCGGCCGCCGCCATCGCCGGTGAATCCTCTACCGCGACATGGACCGTGGTGTGGACCGACAGGCTGACCGCCTGCGAGCTCTACCGCGCCAAGGCGTTCAGATCCGAGCCGGTGCCGAACACAGGTCCCGGCACCAAGACCGAGCAGCAGTACTTCGCCTACATCGCCTACGACCTCGACCTGTTCGAGCCGGGCTCAATCGCCAACCTGACTGCATCGATCATCGGCAACGTGTTCGGCTTCAAGGCAGTCAAGGCCTTGCGGCTCGAGGACATGCGCATCCCGGTGGCTTACCTCAAAACCTTCCAGGGCCCGGCGACCGGCATCGTGGTGGAACGCGAGCGGCTCGACAAGTTCGGCCGGCCGCTGCTCGGCGCGACGACGAAGCCGAAGCTTGGCCTGTCAGGCCGCAACTACGGCCGCGTCGTCTACGAGGCGCTGAAGGGTGGCCTCGACTTCGTCAAGGACGACGAGAACATCAACTCGCAGCCCTTCATGCACTGGCGCGACCGCTTCCTCTACTGCATGGAGGCTGTGAACAAGGCCTCGGCCGCTACCGGCGAAGTCAAGGGCCATTATCTCAACGTCACCGCCGGCACGATGGAGGAGATGTACGAGCGCGCCGAATTCGCAAAACAGCTTGGCTCCTGCATCATCATGATCGACCTCGTCATTGGCTACACGGCGATCCAGTCGATGGCCAAATGGGCACGCCGCAACGACATGATCCTGCACCTGCACCGCGCCGGCAACTCGACCTATTCGCGCCAGAAGAACCACGGCATGAATTTTCGCGTCATCTGCAAATGGATGCGGATGGCCGGCGTCGATCACATCCATGCCGGCACCGTGGTCGGCAAGCTGGAAGGCGACCCGCTGATGATCAAGGGTTTTTATGACACGCTGCGCGAGGAGCGCACGCCGCAGAACCTCGAAACCGGGCTGTTCTTCGATCAGGAGTGGGCCTCGCTCAACAAGGTGATGCCCGTTGCCTCGGGCGGCATCCATGCCGGCCAGATGCACCAGCTGATCCATTATCTCGGCGAGGACGTCATCCTGCAGTTCGGCGGCGGCACGATCGGCCATCCGGACGGCATCCAGGCCGGCGCGACGGCCAATCGCGTCGCGTTGGAGGCGATGATCCTCGCCCGCAACGAGGGCCGCGACTATCTGCGCGAAGGGACCAAAATCCTCGAACAGGCGGCCAGATGGTGCACGCCGCTGAAGGCGGCCCTGGAGACCTGGAAGGACGTCACCTTCAACTACGAATCGACCGACACGGCCGACTTCGTGCCAACCGCAACGCCCAGCTTCTAGACGAAAGGAACCGTCGCCATGATGACCAATCCGGGAAACAAGGTCACGCAGGGACAGTTTTCGTTCCTGCCCGACCTGACCGATGAGCAGATTTCGGCGCAGATCAAATACGCGCTAAAAAACCACTGGGCGGTCAGCGTGGAGTACACGGACGATCCGCATCCGCGAAACACCTATTGGGAAATGTACGGCAACCCGATGTTCGACCTGAAGGACCCGGCGGGCATCCTGCTCGAAGTCAACAGCTGCCGGAAAGCCATGCCCAACATGTATGTCCGGGTCACCGCCTTCGATTCGACCAAGGGCTGGGAAGCGCCACGCATGTCGTTCATCGTCAACCGGCCGCCCAACGAACCCGGGTTCCGGCTGCTGCGCCAGGAGCGCGACGGCCGCAGCCAGGGCTATTCGATCGTGCCTTATGCGACCGACAGGCCCGAAGGCGAGCGGAGCTAGCCGAAACCATGCTGGACGCGATAGCAAAGGGCGCTGCCGCGCAGGACGAATCGGTTGACCTGCAGGCCGAGTTCGAGGCGTCTAACATCGACGAGGTGATGGACAAGCTCGACCGCGAACTCGTTGGCCTGAAGCCCATCAAGACCCGCATCCGCGAAATCGCGGCGCTGCTCCTGGTCGACCGGCTTCGCCGCAAGTTCGGCCTGACCTCGGGCGCGCCGACGCTGCACATGAACTTTACGGGAAATCCCGGCACCGGGAAGACCACCGTGGCGCTCAGGATGGCCGAAATCCTGCATCGTCTCGGCTATGTCCGCGAAGGCCATATGGTCGCGGTGACGCGAGACGATCTCGTCGGCCAGTATGTCGGCCACACCGCGCCCAAAACCCGCGAAGTGATCAAGCGCGCCATGGGCGGGGTGCTTTTCATCGACGAGGCCTACTATCTCTACAAGCCCGAGAACGAACGCGACTACGGCCAGGAATCGATCGAAATCCTGCTGCAATGCATGGAAAACAACCGTGACGACCTGGTCGTGATTCTTGCCGGTTACAAGAACAAGATGGACCGCTTCTTCGACAGCAATCCCGGCATGCGCTCGCGCATCGCCCACCACCTAGATTTTCCCGACTACGGCGTCAGCGAACTCAAATCGATCGCCGAGATCATGCTGGCGGAACAGAATTACCGTCTCAGCGAGGCGGCGGCCAAGGCGCTCGAAGAGTATCTCCCGATACGCATGCGGCTGCCGCATTTCTCCAACGCCCGCTCGGTCCGCAATGGGCTCGACCGGGCGCGGCTTCGCCAGGCCAACCGGCTTTTCGCGTCGCGCGATCGGGCGTTGACGAAAACCGACCTTATCACCATTGAAGAATCCGATATTCGCGGCAGCCGCGTGTTCGCGGAAGGCAAGCTCGAAGGCGAACCGGAGACGAAGGCGCGCTGACAAGATGACGCCAGTTGGTGTTCAGCGACCGGAAACGGTAGACAGAATGGGAGCCGACGACCATGGGTACTAAGACAATCATCGCGCCCTCGGTGCTTTCTGCGGATTTCTCGCGGCTCGGCGACGAGGTCGAAACGGTCGTCCGGGCGGGTGCCGACTGGATCCATCTCGACGTGATGGACGGCCATTTCGTGCCAAACATCACCTTCGGCCCGCCGGTGATCAAGGCGATCCGCGACCGAACGGACAAGATCTTCGACTGCCATCTGATGATCGCGCCGGCCGATGCATATCTCGCCGCCTTCGCCGATGCCGGCTGCGACATCATCACGGTGCATGCCGAGGCCGGGCCGCATCTCGATCGTTCGCTGCAGGCGATCAGGAATCTCGGCAAGAAGGCCGGCGTATCGCTGAACCCGTCGACGCCGGAAAGTGTCATCGAATATGTGCTCGACCGGCTCGATCTGGTGCTTCTGATGACAGTCAATCCGGGTTTCGGCGGCCAGGCGTTCATTCCGGCGGTCGTCGACAAGGTCAGGCGGATCAAGGCACTGATCGGTAACCGCCCGATCGACATCGAGATCGACGGCGGCGTCACGCCCGAAACCGCGCCCCTGGTCACCGCGGCCGGCGCCAATGTGCTGGTTGCCGGCTCGGCCATTTTCAAGGGTGGCACCGAGGCTGCCTATCGCGCCAATATCGGCGCCATCAGACAGGCAGCCGACGGGGCGATCCGGAAAGCCGCGTAAAACCATTTCATCGGAGGGCAACATGGGGGCGATCCCACCTGTCTGCGATTTCGGCTGGCAAGCCATCGATGCCGTTTTGCCCGGCATCGACGGCAAATCGCACTCGATCTTCAGCCACGCCGGCCCGAACGGGCTGGTCATAGCCTTCATCTGCAACCACTGCCCTTATGTGAAGGCGGTGATTTCACGCATCGTCCGCGATGCCAACGATCTCAAGCCCGAAGGCATCGGCTTTGTCGCGATCAATTCCAACGATGCCGACGCCTATCCGGATGATTCCTTCGACAACATGAAGCTCTTCGCCAGGACGAACGGCTTCACTTTCCCCTACCTCCACGACGAGCGCCAGACCGTGGCGCGTGCCTATGGAGCCGTTTGCACTCCGGATTTCTTCGGGCTCAACAGCGAGTTGACGCTGCAATATCGCGGCCGGCTGGACGCGGCGCGACGCGACGCCGGACCGCCCGGGTTGAGACGCGACCTGTTCGAGGCGATGAAGCAAATTGCCCGAACCGGCGACGGGCCGCTCGACCAGATCGCTTCGATCGGCTGCTCGATCAAGTGGAAGGACGCCGCATGAACGTCGGCATGGGTAGGCGGCTTCGATCGTCGAAAGCGATCCTGTTCGATCTCGACGGCACGCTGGTCGATTCGGCGCCTGATATAACGGCCGCAGTCAACGAGTTGCTGGCCGGCCGCGATGTGCCGCCGCTGCGCCTGGAACAGGTTAAGGCCATGATCGGCGGCGGCGTCAGGAAACTGGTCGAGCGAGCCTTCACCGCTTCCGGTACGCCGCTCCTCGGCAGCGCGCTTGACGAGGCCAACCGCGTCATGGCGCCGATCTACCGCAGACATCTCACCGGCCTGACGACGCTGATGCCTGGCGTCAGGGAGGTTCTCACCCACTTCCACTTGAGCGGAATAGCCATGGGTGTGGTGACCAACAAGCCGCAGTTGGCGGCTCGCGAAATCCTGCTGCATTTTGGGCTGACGGAACACCTTAGCGCGATCGTTGGCGGAGACGCGGTGACATACCTGAAACCGGCGCCCGACGCTCTGCTGCTGGCGCTCGACCAGCTTCAGGTCGAACCTCGTGACGCGCTGATGGTCGGAGACAGCGGCGCCGACGTGGCTGCCGCGCGCGCCGCCGGTATGCTTATCATTCTGCTGCGTGGCGGCTACACCCAAATTCCGGTTGAAGAGCTTGGCGCCGATCTCGTTTGCGACAACTTGTTCGACCTGCCTTCCGCGATGCGCAGGCTGCAAGACGCCGCCTGACCGGCGTCACCACCAGGCGGGCGCCGGCTGAACGCAGTTTCGAACGGCCGGCGAAGTCGCGTTATTTCCGGGGAAGAACAGGGTTACTTCATGCGGAAGAACCAGGTTATTTCTGCGGAAAAACCGGGTTATTTGGAGAATTGCTTCAGATAGGCGATGACGTTGGCGAGGTCCTCATCCTTCTT
Source organism: Mesorhizobium wenxiniae (assembly GCF_002284535.1). Lineage (GTDB taxonomy): Bacteria > Pseudomonadota > Alphaproteobacteria > Rhizobiales > Rhizobiaceae > Mesorhizobium > Mesorhizobium wenxiniae. The sequence goes on from NZ_NPKH01000020.1 coordinate 569,001, forward strand.
GAGGCCGGCAAACGCCATCTTCGTACCTTTGATCATGGCCTTGGGGTCGCGAAGATAGGCTGTCAGCGTGGCGTCGTCCCATTTGACGCCGGATGCACCCGCCTCGGTCATGGGTTTGGAATACTTGAACCCCGGATGCGTGCCGGCCGTCCGGCCAATAACGCCGTTCAACGACGGACCGATCTTGTTCTTGTCCTCGTCGACGACGTGGCAGGCCTTGCATTTGGCGAAGACCTTCTCACCCGCGGCGGCATCCTGTGCCTGAGATTGGCTCGTGATAAACGTCGCAACGGAGACGACGGCGAAAAACGCGATTGCACGCATGGCATTTCCTCATTGATCGTCAAGGTGCCCTGGACGATTTGCGCATGCCTTTGTTTGATCATCGGCATGCGTCGATTATGGCAGAGCGAAAGCTTCTCCCCTGTGGAGTTGCGACGCCTGCATCTTGGAAGCTACCCGGGAGATGAGCGATGTCAACCATACAGAGGTCCAGTGAACCGCAGGCACGGCGAGAAGTGCCCGGCACGGGAGATGAGGGCAGCGCAAAACCGGAAGCGATTGCCCTGGTCGCGAGCTCGCGATTCGTTGCTTTGTGGCGGCATTTATGCTATTGATTTGGCCATGCGCTGATTTGCGCCAACGACCCGCCCGCCGAGGCGGGTTTTGTGTTTTCAGGTATCGCCGGCGTCCTTCCCGAATTCAGAGGAGCTCGGCTCCGGCGCCCTATCCATTCGACTTTGTTGACGGCCATCGGGCGAACGCGTAGCCTCAAACCATTCCGGTTTTCCATGGGCACCTCGGGACTCCGGCAGTTGGTGATTTTGTCCAGGCTCGCAGATCGGGCCGGATCTCGCCGAAGCGGCGTCTTTAAGCGCGCAAGAGGTGCTGAATGGATATGGTCGACCTCATATTGACGGTTTGCCTGATTACCAATCCGGGCAATTGCCGAGACGAGCATCTCTATTTCGAGAGCCGTGGCTCTCTCGTCCAATGTATGGTCTTGGCGCCCAGCGAAATCGCGAAATGGTCGCAGGAACACCCGACCCTCAAGGTCAAGCGCTGGAAATGCGCTTTCCCGAACAAGGACCGTGCGATCTGATCGGCGCCCCGGCCTGTTACGGCCCCGGGAGGAGACATCATCATGATTTCGCGTCGAGGAACGCTCCGTCTGGCGGCTCTTGGAACGGCCGCAGCGCTTGTCTCAAAACCCTCCTTCGCCACGAGCAAGGTTCGCATCGGCGTGCTGAAGTTCGGCACCGTGAGCTGGGCGCTTGATACCATGAAGCAACACAAGTTCGACACAGCCAACGGCATCGATCTGGAGATCGTCGATTTCGCCGGCGAGGATGCAACCAACGTCGCCATGCTGGCCGGCGCGATCGACAGCATCGTCTCCGACTGGCTGTGGGTTTCGCGCCAGCGCTCGGAAGGCGTCGACCTCACGTTGGTCCCCTATTCGACCGCCGTCGGGGCAATCATGGTGAAGGAGGGGGCGCCGATCCGCACGATCATCGATCTCAAGGGAAAAAAGATCGGCGTCGCCGGCGGGCCTCTCGATAAAAGCTGGCTGCTGATCCAGGCGCTGGCCAGACGCGATCACGGCCTCGACCTGCCGGCAACCAGCGACATCGTCTTTGGCGCGCCGCCGCTGATTTCAGAAAAGGCGATGCAAGGCGAACTCGATGCGGTGCTCAATTTCTGGCATTTTTGCGCCCGCCTTGAGGCCAACGGCTTTCGTCGGCTGATCGGCGCCGATGATGCGGCGAAAGCGCTCGGTGCCTCGGGCGCCGTGTCGGCGCTCGGCTATGTCTTTCATGACAAATGGGCGAACGAAAATCCGGCCGCCGTCCGGGGCTTCATCAAGGCTTCGGCGCAGTCCAAGGACTTGCTGGCCAGATCCGACGATGAGTGGCTGCGCCTTGCGCCGATTATCCGCGCACAGGGCAAGGAATTGGCCAAACTGCGTGACCGCTTTCGCGAGGGCATTCCCAGACGCCCGGTCGCCGAGGATGCGGCCGACGCCGGCAAGCTCTACCGCGTGCTGGCCGAGATCGGCGGCGAAAAGCTGGTCGGCCGCGCGCCGGAAATGGCGCCAGGCACGTTCTGGCAGGAGCTCCCGCAATGAGCGCACCTGATACCGGCGATCGCCCGCCGGGCGCCGTGGCCGACATCTCCAGCCAATCCAGCCTTGCAACGGCGCTGACACCCGTGCTGACGGTCGCGGTCTCTCTGCTCGGGCTTTGCCTGCTGTGGGGTCTTGCGGAAAATGCCTGGCCGAGCCGTGCCTTTCCAGGGCCGGGACAGGTCTGGCAGGTGCTGCTCGCAGAGGCGGCGAACGGCGACCTTTTCTACCATCTCGGCGCGACACTCGGCCGGGTTGCCGCGGCATATGTCGTCGCGATGGTTGTTGGCTCGGTCATCGGCGTTCTCCTCGGCAGCCACCGCAGCGCAGACCGGTTCTTCAGTCCCTGGGTGGTTCTGTTCCTCAACATTCCCGCGCTGGTGGTCATCGTGCTCGCCTACATCTGGTTCGGCCTCAACGAAGCGGCGGCGATTGGCGCGGTTGCCGTCAACAAGATCCCCAATGTCGTCGTGACGATGCGCGAAGGCGCCAGAGCGCTTGATCCGAGTTACGCCGAAATGGCCGCCGTCTACCGCTTCGGTCTTCTCGACCGTGTCCGCCACGTCCTGCTGCCGCAACTGCAGCCCTATCTTGCCGCCGCCTCACGATCCGGCATCGCTCTCATCTGGAAGATTGTCCTGGTGGTCGAACTGCTCGGCCGCTCCAACGGCGTCGGCTTCCAGATCTATCTTTATTTCCAGCTCTTCGACGTCGCCGCCATCCTCGCCTACACGCTGGCTTTCGTGGCGGTGATGCTTGTCATCGAACTCCTTCTGGTGCAGCCCGTTGAACGACATGCAACCCGTTGGCGCCGTCGTCCCGCTTAGGGTCGACATCGCCGAAAAGACCTTCAGGTCCGCGCAAGGCGTCTCGATCACGGCGCTCCAGGACCTTTCCTTCGAGGTCCGGCAAGGCGAATTCGCCTGCTTGCTGGGACCGTCGGGTTGCGGCAAGACCACGACGCTGCGCATCCTGCTTGGATTGGACAAGAACTTTTCCGGCTCATTCCAACTGCCTGAAGGCGGCTCCAACCGGATCGCCGCCGTATTCCAGGAGCCAATCTTGCTGCCGTGGCGGACGGTGGAGCAGAATGTCAGGCTGGCGCTGCCGAAAAGCCTGAGAACGAAAAATCTCGACGGGCTGTTCGACACGCTCGGCCTCGCCGGCATGCGCTCGCTCTATCCGGCCGAGCTTTCGCTCGGGCTTGCACGCAGGGCAGCACTTGCCAGGGCCTTCGCCACCGAACCGGCGGTGCTTTTCCTGGACGAACCCTTTGCCTCGCTCGACGAACGGACTGCCGGGCGGCTTCGGCACCTGCTTTTGACCGTCTGGTCGGCGCGGCCTACGACGGCCCTGATGGTAACCCACAATCTGCGCGAGGCGCTGATGCTGTCGGACCGCATAATCGTTCTCGCGCAGCGGCCGGCCCATGTGCTCGGCATGTTCGACGTAAAGCTGCCGCGGCAATATCGCAATCCACAGGTGATGAGCGACCTATTGCGGTCGTTCCATCAAAAATTCCCAGGCGGGGCCTGATCGCCTTACGGTTCGGAATGCATAGTGGGGAAAGCCATGCCGATCGACAGGGTACGACGCAAGCTTGTGAACGGCTTCGCCTGCACCGCGGTCAGCGCCGCGATGCTGCCCTGTTGCCACGGGCGGGCCGCTCTCGCCGCGGCCGGCCTTGAATTCAAGCTCAGGAAAATCGCCGACGGCGTCTTCGCTTTCCGGGGCGTCGATGCAATGATGAGCGCCGCCAACCAGGGCGCCATCTCGAACCTGGGCGTCGTCGTCGGCACCGACGCTGTTGCCGTCATCGACAGCGGCGGCAGCCTGATCGAGGCGAACGCCTTCATCGCCGCGATCGGCAAAATAACCGCCAGGCCGGTTCGCTACCTGATCAACACCCACATGCACCCCGACCACATCTTCGGCAATGCGGCATTCCGGGAGATCGGCGCGACCATCGTCGGCCATCGCAATCTGCCGCGCGCGCTCGAGGCACGCGGCGCGTTCTACCTGCAAAGCTTCCGCGAACAGATCGGCGACGCGCTCATGAAAGGGGTCGAGATCATACCGCCGACGATGCTGGTCGATGATCGCCTGCAGCTCGACCTCGGTGGACGCGTGCTCGAATTGCAGGCATGGAAAGCGGCTCACACCGACAACGACCTGACCGTCTTCGACAGCGCGACCCACACGCTGTTTGCCGGCGATCTCGTTTTCATAGGTTCCTTGCCGACGCTCGACGGATCGCTGCTCGGTTGGCTTCGCCAGATGGATGCGCTCGCCGCGATCGGCGCCGTGCGCGCCGTTCCGGGTCATGGCCCGGTGCCGGCCGACTGGCCGGAGGCACTGACGGCGGAGCGGCGCTATCTCGAAGTTCTGGCGCGCGATATTCGCAAGGCGATCGTCGACGGGACGCCGCTCAGCGAGGCAGTCAAGACCGCCGGCGCAAGCGAACGGGGCAATTGGCATATGTTCGACGACTACAACCAGCGCAATGCAACGGCCGCCTTTGCCGAAGTCGAATGGGAATAGATCACACCGACAAGCGTTGGACGGGATGAAGTGGATCGATTTGCCAACGCATCGTCAAGGGTCTATCCTCGACTTCGGCCTGGGCACCACCTCTTTGACATTGGTGGAGGCATCGAAATGCAGAACCACGCTTACCGGAGCCGGCAGCTCGGCTTGCCGCTCGCAGTCGTCTTTGCCGCGATTGTCCTGACCGTCGGCACGCTGTTTGGCGCCTCCGGCGCCGCCAACGCCCAGCAGACAACCGCGTCTTCGAACAGGATCTGGCAGGCTCTGAAAGGCGACGTGTTCGGCGATCGGGCAATTCTGGTCGATAGCGGCGTCGTCAGGATCGAGGCGCCGAAGCGGGCTCAGGATGCCGCCATCGTGCCGTCGACATCTATATCGACCCGGCCAGGGCGCCCGCCGGCATCAAATCCGTCACCTTGATCATCGACGTCAACCCGGCGCCGGTGGCGGCGACGTTCGAGATCGGCAAGGACGCCGGCGTGACGCATCTGTCGACGCGCGTGCGCGTCGACGACTATTCCTATCTGCGTGCCATAGCAGAGACGCAGGGCGGCGAGCTTCACATGGCCCAGACCTTCGTCAAGGCGTCAGGCGGATGCTCCGCCCCGGCGGTCAAGAACCAGGACGAGGCGATGGCGACGATGGGGCAGATGAAGCTGCGCCAATTCCCGCCGCAAGAGACGATGACAAAGGCGCAGGAATTGCAGCTGATGATCCGCCACCCGAACAATTCGGGCCTGCAGCGCAATCCGCTGACCCAGTATTTCATCCCCGCGCATTTCGTTCAGAAACTGTCGGTCTCGCAGGCCGACCGGCTGATCCTGTCGATGGAAGGGGGGATATCTATTTCGGAAGATCCCAATTTCCGGTTCGATTTCACCGCGCACGGCACTGGCCAAATCCAGGTCGAAGCAATCGATACGGATGGCAAGGTGTTTCGCAATCAATGGCCGCTGGAGGTTACGGGGCTTTGAAGCCTCGAAACCACATGCAAAGCGTCGCATGAATCCACTCAAACGCGACGCGCTTTAAAAGCAGCGCACGTCGGCCTCCGCCTGCGCGCGCTTCAGTTCCGTGCTTGCGGCTTTTGCCGGCGCGTTTTCGCGGAACAGTCCCGAACGCTCCCCTGTCGTCAGGGACATGCTCTTGAAAGTCTCGGCCCTTTCATAATCCTCGAACGGAAGGATCGAGGCGATGACGTCGATCGAGCAGGAACAACTCTCCAGCGCCTGACGTGTCTGGCCATTCGTCTGCATGCAGCCGAGCACATAGTTGACAACCGTCACCGTCGGATAATCTGATGCGGCGCCGGCCGGATTGGCGAAGGCCAGGCCCGAAATGAGCAACAGCGGCAAGCTCGAAAAGCCGACAAATCTGATCATGGAGAACCTCCGATTGGCCCGGAACGTGACAGGCCGAGCCCGCTGGCCGAGCCCGCTGGATCGAGACGGATCACCGCACCAGTTGGCCTCGCGAAACCACGCCAGTCAAGTTCTCGTGCAGGCCATATAGTACCAAAGGACAGGGCCGTCCCGGCCGGCAAAAGGCCTCCCCGACAGCACGAACATCGGCTCCGAATCCTGGTGCTGAGCTTGATTTCAGGTCTCCTCCACTATCGGCAACCGAAGCGACGTGCGCATACTTAAAATCATACGCTCCAACGAATATTCGATAATAAAAATCAATACATTTTGCGCAAAAAATACGCAAAATTTAACCACTTATATAAATCTCGCTTCATCCACAGTCGATCAATAGCTTTCAGTCCGGGTTTTTTCACATCTATTTCTCTATATTGCAGTGCAACATAGATGGAAGTGATTTTTCTTGCCTTCCGTCTGGGGATGACATAGCTTCATCCTGTTTCCGGCTTCAAGGGCGTCACCGTCATTAGGGAGCGGCGACAGTCTTTCGTAGGCCAGGTGGGATGGGCAGTAACGGTGCCCTCTGCTCATTCGGCTTAGGTCGTGACACGCTGCCGGAAATACTTCCCCCACATGAATCGCTTGGGCAAGCCCTGGTGGGCTCAACGGACGATTCGTCATTGTGCACCCTGGGAGGACTTTGATGCGTGTATTAGCGAGAACTGCCTACCTACTAACGACCGCGGCGCTCATGTCGTTCGGCGCGGTCCACATGACGTCGGCCAATGAAGAGCTGATGAAAATGTCCTCTGACCCCAAGAACTGGGCGATGCCAACGGGTGACTACGCCAACACCCGTTATTCGAAACTGAACCAGATCAACAAGGACAATGTGAAGAATCTGCAGGTCAAGTGGACGATGTCCACTGGCGTGCTGCGCGGCCATGAAGGCGGCCCGCTGGTGATCGGCGACGTGATGTATATCCACACGCCGTTCCCGAATATCGTCTACGCTCTCGACCTCAATAACGAGGGCAAGATCCTCTGGAAGTACGAGCCCAAGCAGGATCCGAACGTCATTGCGATCATGTGCTGCGATACGGTCAATCGCGGCGTCGCCTATGGTGACGGCAAGATCATCCTCAACCAGGCCGACACGACTGTTGTGGCGCTCGATGCCAAGACCGGCAAGGTCGTCTGGTCGGTCAAGAACGGCGAGACCGACGGCAGCAAGGGCGAATCCGGCACAGCCGCGCCTATGGTCGTCAAGGACAAGGTCATCATCGGCGTTTCAGGTGCTGAATTCGGTGTCCGCGGCTGGACCGCGGCGTATAACCTCAAGGATGGCTCGCTTGCCTGGAAGGCTTATTCCACCGGTCCGGATGCAGAGACGCTCATCGATCCGGAAAAGACCACGCATCTCGGCAAACCCGTCGGGCCGGATTCCGGCATCAACACCTGGGAGGGCGAGCAGTGGAAAACAGGTGGTGGCACGACCTGGGGATGGTTCGCTTATGATCCCAAGCTGAACCTGGTTTACTATGGCACCGGCAATCCCTCGACCTGGAACCCGGTCCAGCGCCCGGGCGACAATCGCTGGTCGATGACGCTCATGGCGCGCGATGCCGACACAGGCGTGGCCAAATGGCTCTACCAGATGACCCCGCATGACGAGTGGGATTATGATGGCGTCAACGAGAACATTCTCGTCGACGGCATGGAGGTCAACGGCGCCAAGCATGACGTGCTGGTGCATTTCGACCGCAACGGCTTTGCCTACACCATGGATCGCGCCAGCGGCGAGCTTCTGGTCGCCAAGAAATACGATCCCACGGTGAACTGGGCGACCGAGGTCAACATGGACCCCAAGAGCGACCAGTATGGCCGCCCGCAGGTCGTGGCCAAATATTCGACCCAGCAGAACGGCGAAGACACCAACACGACGGGCGTCTGCCCGGCCGCGCTTGGCACCAAGGACCAGCAGCCGGCGACCTATTCGCCGAAGACCGGTCTGTTCTACGTGCCGACAAACCATGTCTGCATGGACTATGAGCCCTACAAGGTGAGCTACACCGCCGGCCAGCCCTATGTCGGCGCCACGGTGGCGATGTACCCGACCCCCAACAGCCATGGTGGCATGGGCAACTTCATCGCCTGGGACGCTGCCAAGGGCGAGATCGTCTGGTCCAAGCCCGAGCAGTTCTCGGTCTGGTCCGGCGCGCTTGCAACCGAAGGCGATGTGGTCTTCTACGGCACGCTGGAAGGCTACATCAAGGCCGTCGATACCGAAGGCAAGGAACTCTACAAGTTCAAGACGCCGTCGGGCATCATCGGCAACGTCAACACGTTCGAACATCGCGGCAAGCAGTATATAGCCGTCCTGTCGGGTGTCGGCGGCTGGGCTGGCATCGGCCTCGCAGGTGGCCTTTTGGGAGCCGAAGGCGCCGCGGCCTGGCAAGCGGCAGTGGCGGGTGAAAAAGCTCCGACCGAGGAAGAAAAGTCCATCTCCACGGCTGGTCTTGGTGCGGTCGGCGGCTATGCCGCTCTTGCCGACTACACGACGCTGGGCGGTCAGCTCACCGTCTTCGGCCTCCCGGATTGATCTTCCGGGACATCGCACGACCCTAGCGATGCAAAGGCCCATGGCCTGAGAAATGGCCTGAGAAACGAGAGCCCGGATCACCGGCGAATGCCGCCGGGCTCTCGATTTCGCCGCGCTCCAAAACATCGATCAATGCCGCTTCACGACAGCAAGACCGTGTGCAGGCGAAATGAAGGAAGTCTGAATGTCCGTTCGCATTGTAATTTCCGCTCTCGCTCTGGCTCTGCTGCCTTTGGCAAGCTCAAGCCTCGCACAAGCCCAGGACAGCGCGGAAAAAGCCAAGGCAGTGACGGAAGAAAACGGCAAGCATTTGGACGCGGACGGAAATCCGACCTACAAGATCGAAAACGGAACCGTCGATTGGTACACGTTCAGCGGTTACCGCCGCTATCACTCCGACTGCCATGTCTGCCACGGGCCCGATGGCGTCGGCTCGAGCTACGCGCCGGCCCTGGCGGAGACCATGAAGAACATGGACTATGGAACCTTCCTGTCGATCGTCGCCGAGGGTCGCAAAAATGTCGGCGGCGGCAAGGAAAACGTCATGCCGGCCTTCGGCGACAACAAGAACGTCTACTGCTACATGGACGACCTCTATGTCTATCTGCGCGCACGCGCCATCGGCGCTGCTCCGCGTGGCCGCCCGCCCAAGAAGGCGGAGAAGCCGCAGGCAGCCAAGGACCATGAAGCGTCCTGCATGGGAGGATGAGATGAGTTGGTACCGCGATAGACTGCGCCTCTTCCTGTTCGCTGCCACGGCTGCCGCGTTCGTCCCCGCCCATGCGCTGGCGCAAGATGCGGGACTCGGCGCCGCCGGAGAACTGGTCGACCCGGAAGTGCTGCGCGTCTGCGCCGATCCCTCGAACATGCCGTTCACCGACCAAAGTGGCGAAGGTTTTGAAAACAGGCTGGCCGAACTGGTTGCCGAAAAGACCGGCCGGAAATCAGTCGCCTATACCTGGTTTCCCATGATCACCGGTTTCGTGCGCAACACGCTGACAGCCAACCGCTGCGACGTCATCATGGGATACGCGCAGGGCGACGAACTGGTCCAGAATACCAACGCCTATTACCGGTCGGCTTATGTGCTGGTTTACAGGGAGGGCGGCGGTCTCGGCGGCGTCGAAACCATAGGGGATCCCAAGCTTGCGGACAAGAAAATCGGAATTGTCGGCGGAACGCCGCCGGCTTCCAACATGGCCGCGGCCAAGCTGATGCGAAGCGCCAAGGCCTACCCGTTGATGGTCGACACGCGCATCGCCCCATCGATGGCCGAAATCATGATCAAGGATCTTTTGGCAGGCACGATCGACGCCGCGATCGTGTGGGGGCCGATGGCGGGCTACTACGCCAAGAAATCGGGCGCCGATCTCACCGTCGTTCCGCTGGTGAAGGAAAAAACCGGCGTCCGCATGTCCTACCGTATCACCATGGGCGTGCGTCCATCCGACCAGGAATGGAAGCGGACGCTCAACCGGGTGATCAGGGAAAACCAGGCGGAGATCAACAGGATCCTGCTGGACTACAATGTGCCGCTGATCGACGAACACGATAATCCGATCACGCAATGACGAGAAACGTATGAAGGGTATGAAGGGAAAGGAGACGATTTTGCTGGTCGCCGCGGGCCTTCTGGGTCTAACCGAACCGATGTGGGCTGGAGATATCGCCGAGCCCGGCGGCTACCGGATGGACGAATATCGGGCGCCGGTGCCACAGACGTTGCAGGGCGCGAAGGTCGTGACGACGGCGGAGGCGGAGGAGCTGTGGCGGGAGAAGAAGGCCGTCTTCTTCGACGTCATGCCGAACACGCCCAAGCCGGCCAATTTGCCGGCAGGAACGATTTGGAGAGCCACGATCAGAAAGGACATCCCCGGCAGCACCTGGCTGGCCAATGTCGGTTACGGCGCTCTCTCCGAGGAGACCGCCAACTATTTTCGCCAAGGCCTCGCGGCCGCAGCCGGTCCCGACAAGTCGCGTGCCATTCTGTTCTATTGCATGACGAATTGCTGGATGTCGTGGAATGCTGCGAAACGGGCCATCGAATGGGGCTACAGTTCGGTGATCTGGTATCCGCCCGGCGCCGATGGATGGGAACGTGCCAACCTTCCACTGGAGGAAAGGAAGCCTTATGTGATTAGCAATTGAGCATGAGCATTGCTATTTTCTTGTTTTTCGACTTTTCAGGACCTGCCGTTTCATTTGTCCATTTTGAGAGCTGATGGACGAGCCATTGCAATGGTGCCCAGCAATGGTTGACTGAGAAAAGGATCGGCCCCTTCGGGCTGGTAGAAGAGGAGATATGCCATGAAGAAGAGCTGGACAAAACCGACCATGTGCCAGGTTGCTGCGGGCTTCGAGATTTCGCGGTATCTGCCTGCTGAAATTACTCCCAAGAAGTAGGCCGCAGAGGTGCGTGTCCCCGGCAACGGGGACACGCACTGCCATTTCGCGCGAGCTCTTGGTGAAAGGCTTTGACGCGTTCAATGCGGGCGCGAAGCCATTCGCGGTCGAAAATTTGCTGTTGGTTGAACAGGCCGCTGTTGGTTGAACAAGCCGTTGGGCGGGCATTGCAATGCGCTTGAAGATCATCGGCTCGGCGGCAGGCGGCGGCTTTCCGCAGTGGAATTGCAACTATCGCCTAAGCCGCGCGGCTCGCACCGGGATGGCTGGCGTGCATTCGCGAACCCAATCAAGCATCGCCGCCTCGGTGGATGGGGCCGGCTGGGTTCTCTTCAACGCCTCGCCCGATATCCGCCAGCAGATTGCGCAAACGCCTGAATTGCAGCCGGCGCAGGATGCGCCGTTGCGTTCGACGCCCATCCGCGCGGTGGTGCTGACCAATGCCGATGTCGATCATGTCGCCGGCCTGCTCAGCCTGCGTGAGCGGCAGCCCTTCGCCATCTACGCAACGACACAGGTGCTGGCGACGCTGGAGGCGAATTCGATCTTCAATGTCCTCGATCCGGCGCTCGTGCCGCGACGCATCTTGCCGCCGGCGGAAGAACTGGCGATCTGCGACGCAGACGGCCACGACACCGGCGTGACTGTCGAGAGTTTTCCCGTGCCCGGCAAGATAGCCCTCTATCTCGAGGAAAGAAGCCGGCCGGAAGCCAAGTTCAGTTCCGACGCCGGCGACACGATCGGCGTCCGTATCACTGGTGCCGGCAGTCGCGGCTCCGTCTTCTACATCCCGGGCTGCGCGCGCATCGATGCGGCCCTGCGCACGCGTCTGGCCGATGCCGCCTGTCTGCTGTTCGATGGCACGGTCTATACGGACGACGAGATGATTGCCGCCGGCGTCGGCCAAAAAACCGGGGCGCGCATGGGGCATCTGGCAATGTCGGAAGACGCGGGTTCGATCGCCGGCTTAGCCGATCTAAGGATCGGCCGCCGTGTCTTCGTCCACATCAACAACACCAACCCCGTTCTGGACGAGAATTCCGCCGAACACGCAGCGGTCGAGGCGGCCGGCTGGGAAGTCGCCGCCGACGGGATGGAGATGGAATTTTGAGTGATTTCCACGACGCGGCCAGGAACGGCCTGTCCTTCAGCGAGCTCGAAGCCGTGCTGCGTCAGGTCGGTGCCGAGCGCTATCACAACCGCCATCCTTTCCATCACAGGATGACCAGTGGTGCGCTGTCGAGGACCGAGATGCAGGCCTGGGCGCTGAACCGCTACTGCTACCAGGCTGTCATCCCGCGCAAGGATGCCATGATTCTCGCAAATGCCGAGGACCCGGCGTTTCGCGCCGCCTGGCGCAAACGCATCGAGGACCATGATGGCGAGGACGGCTGGAGCGGCGGTATCGCGCGCTGGCTGCATCTGGCGACCTCGCTCGGCCTCGACGCCGATGCGGTGAAGAGCGAAAGGCTGGCGCTGCCGGCGACACGTTTCGCGGTCGGCGCTTACCTCTCCTTTTGCACGAACCGGACGCTGTTCGAGGCGGTCGCGTCGTCGCTGACCGAGATGTTTTCGCCGCTCATCATCGGCGAGCGGGTGCCGGCGATGCTGGCCAAATACGATTACATCACCGAGGATACGCTGGCCTACTTCACCCGACGGCCCGAACAGGCCTCGCGCGACGCCGACTTTGCCCTCGCCTACGTGCTCAGCCATGCCGACACGGCGGAGCGCCAGCAGCAGGCGATCGATGCGCTGGTGTTCAAATGCGATATACTCTGGGCCATGCTCGACGCGCTTCAACACGCTTATGCCGAGCCGGGAAACATCCCGCCCGGCGCCTTCCGTCCAGAGACAGCCCGATGATGGCGCTGCGCGAAAGAGCTTTGGTGTCGTCACGATCGGTGCCTTCGCTGCCGAAGCACGTGCGCATACGGTACGATCCCGTGCGGCAGGCCTTCGCCGTGCTTTCGCCGGAAAAAGTATTTTGGCCGAACGACATCAGCCTCGACATATTGCGCCGCTGCGATGGACGGTCCACGGTCGGCCACATCATTGCCGACCTTGCCGCGGATTATGACGCCGAACAGGAGGCCGTGGCGGCCGACGTCGTCGCCTTCCTGCAGGAATGGTCGGACAAGCTGCTGGTGAAGCTATGAGCGAGCCCCTTCTCCCTCCGATCGGCATGCTTGCGGAACTGACGCATCGCTGCCCGCTGCAATGCCCTTATTGTTCCAATCCGCTCGAATTGCTGAAGGCCAATCGCGAACTCGATACACAGACCTGGCTCGACCTGTTCTCGCAGGCCGCCGATCTCGGCGTTCTCCAGGTGCATCTGTCGGGCGGCGAACCGACGCTGCGCCGCGACCTCGAGCAATTGATCGCCGGGCTTTCGGCGCGCGGCGTCTACACCAACCTGATCACCGCCGGCGTCGGCATTGCCGAAGGCCGTATCGAGGCGTTTGCCGAAGCCGGGCTCGACCATCTGCAGCTGAGCTTCCAAGGCGCACGTCCGTCGACCACCGACCGCATCGGCAACCACAAAGGCGGCCACGAAAAGAAGCTGGAGACGGCCGGCCGCGCTCGCGCGGCCGGCCTGCCGCTTACCATCAACGCACCGATCCATCGTCACAACATCGAGGAGGTGCCGGAATTCATCGATCTGGCCCTCTCGCTGGGCGCGGAGCGGCTCGAGATCGCCAACGTGCAGTATGCCGGCTGGGCGCTGACCAATCGCGATCAACTGATGCCAGAGCGTGCTGCGGTCGACCGTCAGGCGGAGATCGTCGCGGCGGCGCGCGAACGGCTCACCGGCATCATGAACATCGATTTCGTCACGCCGGATTATTTCGCCATCTATCCCAAGCCGTGCATGGGCGGCTGGGCGCGCGACGCCTTCATGGTGGCCCCGGACGGCACCGTGCTGCCATGCCATGCCGCACAGACCATCCCGTCGCTCAGTTTTGAGCGTTTCGGACCGCGCAGCTTGGCCGAGATCTGGACGGATTCGCCGGCATTCAACGCCTTTCGCGGCACCGACTGGATGCAGCAGCCCTGCCGCAGCTGCGAACGGCGTGAGATCGACTGGGGCGGCTGCCGCTGCCAGGCGATGGCGATCGCCGGCGATGCCGCCGCGACGGACCCGGCTTGCGCGAAATCGCCGATCCATGCGCGCATGGCAATGCTGATCGACGAAGCCCAGGGTGCTGCGGCGATTCCTTCGAACGACGAACAATTCGTCTACCGGCGGATCGGCGTCGTGACCGAGCCCGCCTGACGCGCGCTCTTCTATTCCACCGTCTCGCGCTCGCGCACCGCGTCGGCGAAAGCCAGTGCATCGCGATTGACCGCGACATTGTGCACGCGGAAGATCGAAGCGCCCTTCAACCGCAGGATGACGCTGGTCGCCGCTGTGCCGACGTCTCGCCCCTCGTCAGTCCCGCCGACCAGGTGACGGGCAAGACGCTTGCGTGACGTGCCGACCAGCAATGGAAAACCGAGCGCGCGCAATTCACCGAAGCGAGCCATAAGCTCAAGGTTTTCCTCTCCGTCCTTGGCGAAGGCGAAGCCCGGGTCCAACACGATCCGGTCGTCCGGGATGCCGGCGTCGCGCGCGATCTCCAGCGATCTGTTCAGAAACAGGATCTGGTCGGCGATCACATCCGCCAGTTTTTCGCGGCCGCGCCCGGTGTGCATTATGACGAGGCCGGCCCCGGTTTCCGCCGCGACATGCGCGATGTCGGGCTCGCGCTGCAGGCCATGCACGTCGTTGACGATATGTGCGCCCGCAGCGACCGCCAGGCGCGCCGTCTCGGCCCGATAGGTGTCGACCGAAACGAGGGTGCCGCCGTCGGACGACAGCGCCTCGATGACCGGGAGGATGCGCGATTGTTCCTCGCGCGCCGAAACGGCGCCGGCTCCGGGCCGGGTGGATTCGCCGCCGACATCGATGATCGCCGCGCCCTCGCCGATCATGCGCCGCGCCTGCTGGAGCGCCGGCTCCGGCCGATCGAATTCCCCCCCGTCGGAAAAACTGTCCGGCGTGACGTTCAAAATCCCCATCAGCAACGATTTCGCGCCAATGTCGAGATGCCGTCCATGAGCAAGGTGCCAGCGCGTCATGCATCAACCTTCCGGCATACTAGAAGCCATTCGCGACACGATTGTCACTCACACGAGTCCGGTTTCCCATCTACCTATGCTCGCGAAACTACAAGGAGCGTAGCAATGACCAAGGAAAGCTTTATCTACACGACCTATGTTGTCTCGACACCGGGAAAGGTGTTTGAGGCGATAACGAAACCGGACCTCGCACGGCGCTACTGGGGGCACGAGAACGTCTCTGACTGGAAGCCGGGTTCAAGATGGGAACATATCCGCGCCAATGATGAACGGACCGTCGAACTCGTCGGCAAGGTCGTCGAGGTGTCGCCGCCGACCCGTCTCGTCATCACCTGGGCAAACGCTTCGCAGGCATCTGATCCGGCGAGCTACAGCCGGGTGACCTTCGAGCTCGAGGAATACGAGGCCATGGTCCGGCTGACCGTCACCCATGACGAACTCGAAGCCGGCAGCGGGATGGCGAACGGCATCAAGCGCGGTTGGCCGATCGTCCTCTCCAGCCTGAAATCCTTCCTCGAAACGGGTCAGGCGATCGATGTCTTCGCCAGGCCGCGCGCCTCCGAACGAGCGGCCTGACCCAGGACAAAGGACCGAGCAGATGAGCACTCTCTACACCGGCGGATGCGCGTGCGGCGCGGTGCGCTACGAGGCAAAGGCAGCCCCGATCTTCGAAAACCACTGCCAATGCCGCGATTGCCAGAAAAGAAGCGGCACCGGTCATGGATCCTATCTGACGTTTGCGGCGCGAGCGGACGTGGCCATCACCGGCACGACGACGGACTGGCGTATCGCGGCGGACAACGGAAATGTCAAAATCCATTCCTTCTGCTCGGTCTGCGGAACCCCGGTTTACTTGACATACACCGCCATGCCGGACCCGATCACGGTCCATGCCGCAAGCCTCGACGATCCGAGCCGGTTCAATCCGACCGTTGTGACCTACGGCAGCCGGGCCCTCCCCTGGGACAGGATGGAAACCGGGCTGACGACGTTCGAAAAGATGCCGCCAGGCCCGGCGTCATAGCGGACGCGCACTATCTTCATGAGGCGGATCTGCGCCCACCGCGGGCGCGGATCGAAGGCACGGCAGGCAGAAAGGAAATAGCGCACCTGTCACCGTAATTCGTGGTTGTGCCCATCACACTCACCGCTCAGCGATTGCCGTACTCGTCATGGCGGCGCCACCATGCCTGGGGGAACTCGAGCCCGTTCTCGTTCCTTCCCCACGGAGCCAGGTCGAGGAAACGGTAGACCCCCATAAGCGCCTCGGTGCCACGGGCGTAGGTGGAGTAGGTGTGGTAGACGGCACCGTCCTGGAGCGCGAAGACGCTCATTCCCTCCTTCTGCGGCTCGGCCCTGTCGACATGCTGATAGTTATAGTCGGCGCCGTCTCTCTGCTGCTCTTCGGTGAAGGCGGCGCCGAAGTCGTATTTGAAATCGCTCCCGAGCGACGAAACCCACGGAAAGCGCCAGCCCATTTGCTGCTTGTAATCCTGGAGCTTCTGCAACGGGGCGATCGATTCGCAAACGAGGGTAATGTCGCGGCCGTTCAAGTGGGGGATGACGCAGTCGAAGTGATCGGCGATCAAGGAGCATCCGGTGCATCCTTGGCGCTCATCGGTGAGCCGGTATCCGTAGCCGAACATGAAATGATAGACGAAGAGTTGCGAGCGCCCTTGGAAAAGGTCGGCGAGCGAGGCGCTTCCCTCCTCGGTCTCCAATAGATATTCCTTATCGATCCGAACCCACGGCAGCTCCTGTCGCTGTCGCGCCAGCTCGTCGCTCTGCCGCATGAGCCGTTTCTCCGCCTCGAGCAGTGCGAGCCGCGCTCCCAGCCATTCCTCGCGTGTTCCGGTCTTGTGTTTCGTCATCGCTCCTGTCTCCTCCTCGGTGTTTCCTTTCCGTTCCTCGAAGCAACTTGTTGTGTCAGGAGATAAACTTAACGCCGGAGGCGAAACATGGTAGCCAGATGTGGGGCGGGTTTCTGATGGACTCCCTGATCACGGATGCCAATGATGTCACCTTGGCCTTCGAAGACTACAAATGGATAGCGCTCCCGCTCGAACACCTCTGCTCGATGCGTTGCGGACCGCAGGCGGAAAAAGAAGGACGGAGTCACAAGGCGAGGTGCTGATGTTCCCTCGCGGCGGGGCATTTCCTGCTTGAGACGCACGCCGAACCCGGCGCCCTCCCTCTTGATGGAGTTCATCAAGCGAACACAGGGGGAGCGGCGACCGCACCTACAACGGCCAGCCCATGTCGACCCGAAGATCCTGCAGCCCGCCATGTCCGCTGATAACCGAGCAGCTGTCGACAACAAAACCTCGACTTTCTCACGCGCCTGTGGGCCGTGTGGAACCTGCGCCAAACTCGTGAGTTCCAGATAACGCCCAATCCGTCCGGCGCTTTGGCTGATCTTCGACCTCGAGCTCAGCCAGCCTGGCATGGCATCGCCGCTCTTGCGGGTTGACGCTGGCCATCCAGCGTCCCGAGACGCCGACAATGAAACGCCGAAGATGAACGAGAAAGAAGCAGCGGAAATTGAGCGCAACGAGATGTCGCGAACCCTGATTGTCATTGGTTTGATTATAGTCGCCACAGGCCTATTGTGGCCCTGGTTGTCTCGAATCGGTCTGGGCAGACTGCCTGGCGACATCGTGATCGAACGTGAGAACTTTACGTTTTATGCTCCGATCGGCACCGGAATATTGATCAGCATCGTTCTCTCTTTTGTTCTGTGGCTACTCAACCGGTAACGAGTCCGGCGAGCCTGCGTCTCCGGAGGGAACGGACGACGCGGGGAGCAACCCGATCTGGCAGCAATAGCGATTGCGCCTTATCTCGGCGAAGGCGGTTTTTCCGCTGCTCGGCAACAGAAACTCTTGAATAGTACACGGCTTTCACCAATTCGATTTTGCTGGGCGAGTCACCCGGCGGTACAGACGGCGGGACCTATACAGCCCCTCGTCTACTTCGGAGGATGCGGCTGTGAGCGCGAGATTCTGTACGAGATACGTGTATCGTCAGGGAGGCCTGAAATGCGCCGGGATTATCGCGACTGGGATGCTGTGATGCTTTGGTCGGGTATCGGATTCATTCTGATCCTATGGTCCACGTCGATTCTCAAGGCCCTAACCGAGTGATTCAGAAAAGGGCGGGTCCTTGGCCGCCTCCTATGTTGAATTCGTATTGGCAGAAGCAGCCGCACTTCGCAGATCCGCATTCGTGACCTATGGTATCCGGGCCCTCCCTTGGGACAAGATTGATACCGCGCTGAAGACGTTCGAGAAGATGCCGCCAGGCTAACCGGCCCGGCGGCAGGGCGGACGCGCACTATCTTCAGGAGGCGGATCTGCGCCCACGACGGCATTACGGATCGAAGGCACGGCAGGCAGAAAGGAAAATAGTGCACTGTCACCGCAGTTCGCGGTTGTGCCCATGACACTCAGCGATTGCCGTACTCGTCAATGGCGGCGCCACCATGCCTGGGGGAATTCGAGCCCGTTCTCGTTCCTTCCCCACGGAGCAAGGTCGCATCAGACCGGCTGCGCATGATCTGCGAATGCGAAGCCGCTGATATCGCCAGCGTTCGGAACGTCCAGCACGAGGCTGAAGCCAGGTTTGAGCGGCTGCCGATGTGCTGGGCGAGCCGTGAGATCCAGTCGTCAGGCTAGTGCGGATGAAAGTTGCAAGCCGTCGTTGTGTGTCGGAACCTAGCCAGCAGGCAACCGCTCATTTCTAGATCGAAGTGCGCCTCGCCGAATGCAGCGTCCAGGCGTGCCACCGTGGCGGCGATGCGCCAATCTTCCATGACCGTGAAGGACGCATGTGAGGGACGAGGAGGAGGAGGAGGCCCGGTCCTGTTCGCGCTATAGATGCAGCGGTTGGCGATTGAGCAGCATGGAATCGCCGAATTCATGCGTGCGGTATCGGTACGCGGTGAAGGCTGCGGAGGCCTTGGCGAGCAGAGCATCGTCGGCAAAGGCACGCAGGAGCTCGAAATGGCTTTCGCCGGGTTGGTGGACGCCTGTGAGAATAGCATCGACCACGTGAAGCCGCGTGTCCCGCGCGATGCGCCCTGTCGCAATGGCATTTTCGGCACGCACATTCCCGTCGGGATTGGCGGCCGCCTCAAGCGCGCGCACTACACTCGTGCCGATCGCGATGATGCGGCCGCCGCGGAGCTTCGCCCGCGCAACCTGCGCCGCGGTGCGCTCAGGGATGCGGTACGGCTCGTCGAAAGGGAGGCGCAGGTCGAGCGCGGGATCGCCGGTGGAGGAAACGCCTGCGGCATGCGTGACTGTTGCGAAGCCGACGCCGCGCCGACGCCAGGCTTGGAGCGTGCGCCAGTCGAGTGCAAAGCCTGCCGACGGCGCCTCGAACGCGACCGGCCCGGCGGCAATCTTTGTCCAGACATCCCACAGTGCCAACGGCTCGGGAACATGCGCGTACTGAATCGGCCGGCCGTGCTGCGCCAGTCCAGCAAGCACCGCTGCGCGATTGCCTTGGAAGCGCAGCTCGAGAAGGCGAGGATGGTCGAGAAGGCGCTCTACGACGGCTTCCAGCGGTCCGAGCCGGAGGCGATCGCCTGGTGACAGCGGAGGCGGCGGCAGCCGGTCTTCCGTGCGCGTGCGGTGATCGCCCGCGCCGAAGGCAATAGCCACGAAGCGGGTCGGATCGGGAAGTGACAGCCAACCTGCCAGGCGAATCTCGATAGCCTTTTCGCTGGGGACATGCGTGCCGTGCAAGCTGGCAGGCAAGGTCGCGGCGTCGTTGCCGACGACCAGATCGCCGGGATCGAATAGCATCGCGAGTCCAGCGCGCGGCAGGTCACGCATCGTGCCGTCTGCCTCGATGACGAACAGCCTGGCGGAGCGCCGGTCGGGACGGTCGGCGGCAATCATCCGCGTGTCCCGGCGAGAGCCGCTGTGCTGACCGGCAACGCGTCGAGCATCTTTTCGATGATCTCGGCAGCAGCCACTTCGGGGCGCTTCAATGTCGACGGGTCGGCGTCAGGAAGCGCCAGCGCGTGCAGCGGGGTGTCCATATCGCCGGGATCGAGCGCGAGGAGCCGGATGCCGTCGGCTTTCGCCTCCTCGTCCCAAATCGCCGTGAGATGGGCAAGAGCAGCCTTGCTCGCGCCATACGCGCCCCAGCCGGGATAGGCGTTCACCGCCGCGTCGCTGGAGATGTTGATCACCAGCGCGCCACGGCCCTCGCGTGCCGACACGGCAAGCGCACCGAACAGGGCTTTCGTTAGCCGGAACGCGCCGACGAGATTGACCGCGAGTGCTTTTTCCAACTCCTCGCACTCGGTATCGGCAAGAAGCGCCAGAGGAACAGGTCCGAGGCTCGACGCATTGTTGATCAGGACGTCGAGCCCGCCGAGGCTGGCGGTGACTTGCAACGCGATCGGATAGATGTCTTCCTTCTTGCCGACGTCGCCGACAATCCCGTGCGCGCCGGTCTCGTCGGCGATCCGTTCGACGTCCGCGGTGGTGCGGGCGACGAAGGCGACGGACGCACCCTGCTCGGCAAGCTGCCGCACAAGAGCCAGTCCGAGGCCGGACGTGCCGCCCGTGACCGCCACGCGAAGTCCCTGAAGATCGATATTCGTCTGCATTGCCGGTGCTCCTTCAATCTGTACTGCCGTTGCTACAAGTTCAAGTTAACTTGAAGTCAAGCGGGAATTGTGCTTTCGTTCATGCATGGAATCCATGCTGACCATCACCGACGTGTCGCGGCGCAGCGGCGTCGCCTCATCGGCATTGCGTTTCTACGAGGAGCGCGGGCTGATCGCTTCCGAGCGGGCTGGCTCGGGGCATAGGCGCTATCCGCGCTCGGTGCTGCGCCGGATCGCCTTCATCGTCTTCGCGCAGCGAATTGGGCTGACGCTTGAGGAGATTGGCGGCGAACTCGCCAAGTTGCCAGCCGATCGCGTGCCGTCACGTCGGGACTGGTCGCGTTTGTCGGGCCGGTGGACCAAGCGCATCGACCAGCGCATCGCCGAGTTGCAGCGTCTGAGGTCCGGGCTTACCGAGTGCATCGGTTGCGGCTGCCTGTCGATCGACCGGTGTAGCCTTGCGAACCCTGCCGATATGGCAGGTCGCAAGGGGCCGGGGCCGAGGTATTGGCTGGGATGAGTTGGCGGCGTGCCTGTCAGAGCCGCTTGTCCGGTGTGATGGGCAGTTCGCGGATGCATTTGACAGTGCACTTTTTGTCGGGCTCGGTGGTAAAAGCCGGCCTTATTGATGTCCGGGTGCGCCAGGATGTCGAGCTTCCTCCTTGTCGCGGATAGCGATGTCTGAAGGATCGACGAGGACGGTGGCCAAGGCGCAACAGCTCCGACAGCGCGGCGCGAAGCTGCGGCCGGGAATTACGGTCCTGACGCCAGACCAAGCGTTTGACGCGCCTCGTTGACGGTGGCCACACGCCGGCCAAGCCTCTCGACTGAGGCCGCCGCGAGTTCGACGAGCTCGGCGTTGCTGCGCGCCAGGCGTTCCCTAGTGATCCTGATATTATCCTCAAGTCCGGTACGCACTGCGTCTGCTCCGCGTGCCAACGCCCATTGCATTACGATCGTCTGGTTGCGGCCTATTCCGGCCGCCGTCCAGGTGGATTGTGGAAACAGGAATTTCGCTTCCCTGAGGAGCGCGTCGAGCAATCTCTCCTCCGCAGGCAGTGCGTTTTGCACGCCCATGACAAACTGGATGTGCGGGCGTTCACCTATAAGTCCGCCGTCGGCCAGCCGCCTGGCAGTGTGAAGGTGCGAGAGGTCGAAGATTTCGATCTCCGGCAGCACGCCATTTGCCTTCATCGCGGTTGCGAGATCACCGATCAGGGCGGGATGGTTCTCGTAGACTATGGATGGGAAGTTGACCGAACCGGTCGAAAGCGAGGCCATGTCCGGCTTCAGATAAAGTGCTGAGCCACGCGCGGCAGGATCACGACCGCGCCCGCCGGTCGAAAACTGGACGATCATACCGGGGCAGTGCCTACGCACCCCCGCCTGAACGGCAGCGAAGCGCGTTGGTTCAGACGATGAACTCTGATCGTCATTGCGCACGTGGATGTGCACCAGCGACGCACCTGCTTCAAAGGCTTCCTGGGTCGACTCGATCTGTTCGGCCACGCTGATTGGCACGGCAGGATTGTCTTCCTTGCGTGGCAGCGAGCCGGTGATCGCAACGGCGATGATACAGGGTTCAGGCATGGCGATACACTATCGGTCGACCTGGTCCATGAGCCAGCGGATCGCGAGCGGATACCCCTCGGCGCCGAGCCCCGCGATCACGCCGGTGGCGACCTTCGATACCAGCGACCGATGATAGATCTCCTCGCGGCGATGGATGTTCGAGATATGCAGTTCGACGATCGGGCCCGGAAACATTTTGAGCGCATCGAGCACCGGGATCGAAATGAAGCTCAAACCCGCGGAATTGATCAGAATGCCCGCGCCTTCGTCGATCGCCTCATGGACCCAGTTGACGATTTCGCCCTCAATGTTCGACTGGTGAAAACGGATCGGATGGTCGCCGGCGGCGTCACGGCACATCTCCTCGATTTCTGCGAGTGTCGTCCTCCCATAGATCTCCGGCTCGCGCATGCCGAGCCGGTTGAGATTTGGGCCGTTGAGAACGAAGATTGGCTTGGTCATGGTCCTATCCTTGATATCCCAGCAGGCGCGGCAGCCACAACACCAGCGATGGGAAGAAGGTGATCAGCATCAGGGCGGCAATCATGGCGTAGAGAAACGGCATTACGTCGTGCACCAGGTCGCGCAGCGGCACTTCTGCGATGCGGGTCATGATGAACAGCAGCAACCCGTAGGGCGGGGTGACGAGCCCGAGCATGATGTTGACGACGACCATCACGCCGAAATGCACCATGTCGACGCCGAGCGCCTTCGCTGTCGGAATCAGCACCGGCACGATCACCAGCAGGATAGTCGTGCCCTCCAGCAAGCAGCCCAGGATCAGCAGCAGGATGTTGACCAGGCTCAGGAAACCCATCGGCGAAAGATCCCAGGACTGCAGGATCACCGACAGCGACTGCGGAATGTTCTCAACCGTGACAACGTAGTTGAACACCAGGGCGCCGGCGATGAGCATTCCGATCGAGGCGGTGGTGCGGGCGCTGTTGAGAAGCGCATGGTAGAGCTGACCCGGCGTCACGCTGCGATAGATCGCGACCGAGATGAGCAGCGCGTAGCCGGCGGCGACCGCAGCGGCCTCGGTCGGGGTCATCACGCCGCCCCTTATGCCGACCAGCAGGACGACCGGCAGCATCAGCGCCGGAAATGCGCGCAAGGTGATCCCCGGAACTTCCCTGAGCGGCACCGGCTTCTCGACCGGAAAGTTTTTCCGGCGCGCGTCGATGGCGACGATGATCATCTGCGACAGCGCGAGAAGAAGGCCCGGCACGATACCCGCAATGAAGAGATAGCCGATCGATGCATCCGAGATTAGCGCATAGATGACCAGCGGAATTGACGGAGGAATGATCGGGCCGATGACGGAGGTGACGGCTGTCAGCGCAGCGGCATAGCTCGCCGGGTACTTGCCATCCTTAGTCATGAGTTTCTGCATCATCTTGCCGGTGCCCGCGGCGTCGGCGATGGCCGAGCCGGACATGCCGGCGAAGATGATCGACTGCAGCACGTTGACTTGCGCCAGGCCGCCGCGGAAACGGCCGACGACGGCGTTGCAGAATTGCAGCAGCCGGTCGGTCATTGTCCCGGCGTTCATCAACTCCGCGGCGAGAATGAACATCGGTACGGCAAGCAGAATGTAGCTTGTGTAGAGCCCGTTGAGGAGCTGCTCGGCGGAGGTTCCCATGTCGAGCCCTGCAAGCCAGAGATAGAGGATCGACCCGGCGATCATCGAGTGACCGATCGGCAGGCCAAGCAAGGCCAGCGCTGTGATCGCAACGACTGACAGCGAAAAGGGGCTCGCGAGATTCATACGCCGGAGCTCGCTTTCGTGGGGTCAAATTCCGCCGGTGCTTCGCCGCGCAGAGCACGCCACGCCAGCCATAGGTAGCGGGCGATCACGGCGACCACGAAGACCAGATAGATCGAGAACAGCCAGTCGAAGCGTATCTTGAGGTAGGCGGTGCTCTCGACCTTCATGAAGGTCACGTAGTCGAAGACGGCCAGAAAGGACCAGCCATAGAGCGCGACGAGAGCGATTGCGAAGGCAAGTGTCATTACCCGCCTAATGTCCGGACCGACTGTGGCGTAGAGGAGATCAAAACGGATTTCCTCTTCTTCACGAACGACGAACGCTGCGCCGAACAGCACAACCCAGATCCAGAGTACGATGGTGAGCTCGTTGCTCCAGCCGGTCGGCCAGTTGAGAAGGTAGCGAAAAGCAACCTGCAGCAGAAACGCGGCGAACATGGTGCCGATTGCGATGGCGATGGCGTTCTCGGCGCGCCGGTAGAGCCAGCCGCCGACCTTTCTCAATCCCGGGTTCATAATGCCTCCCTGGCGGGCGTCTGGCCAAACGGGCCAGCCGCTCGCAAGCGGACCGGCCGGCGAGTTCGTCGCGTCAAAGCGCGTTGATCTTGTCGATCATCCCGGCAGGCCATTCCTTGGCCAGGTCGGAGGCAAGATATTGCTCCTGCACATGCTTGCGGAATGCTGCGACATCGGGCTCGTAGATCTTCAGGCCCTTGCCCTTGAATGTTTCAACGAGTTCCTTCTCGCGCGTCAGGTGTTTCTCTGTCGAGAAGTCGATCGCCTTGTCCGCCGCGGCCTGGACCTTTGCCTGCTTCTCGGCCCCCATCTCGTCCCACACCTTTTTCGAGATGCTGAGAAGGTCGAAACCGACAAGGTGCGAGGTAAGTACGATCTGCGACATGACCTCGTAGAACTTCATGTTCTCGACGTTGGGCAACGGGTTGTCCTGCCCGTCGATTGCGCCTGTCTGCAGGCCGGTATAGACCTCGGCGTATGCCATGGGCGTAGGGTTCGCGCCGAGCGCCTGGCCGAGGAATTGCCAGGCGTCGCCACCCGGCATACGCAGCTTGATGCCGGCCATATCGGCGGGAGTCTTGATTTCCTTGTCCGGCTTCAGACCGACCTGGCGCAGGCCGAAATAGGTGGGGCCGAGCACCCTCACGCCGAGTTGGTCCTCGGTCATCCTCTTCAGCTCCGCCCCGGCATCGCTGGCAAAGAAGGCCTTCAGGTGCGCGGCGTCACGGAACAGGTAGCCGGCGGTGACGATAGACCACGCCGGAATCTGCTTGGAGATGTCCTGCGGGGCAACGTTGCCCATCTCAAGATTGCCGCGCTGGATGGCGACAAGTTCGGTGCCCTGCTTGAACAGGTTCCCGCCGTAATAACCCTCGAAGGCAAAGTCGTCCTTGATGGCGTCGGCGAACAATTTCATCATCTCGGCCCGGATGTCCTGTTCCGAGAACACGGCCGAGAAACGCAGTTTCGGTTTGTCCTGAGCGAAGGCGGGAACGGCGGCCCCGGCGGCGAGTGCGCCGGCGGCGACCATAAACAGGCGTCGGTTCATTTCAGCTTTCATGTCGATTTCCTCCCTATGGTCTTCATATGGTTATAAGCGTCATTGCCTTCATGCGGCGGCCTCGAAATGATCTGCCATGGCGCGGCGGTCGGCCTTGCGCCCGGTGAAGAGTTCGAACGCACGTACGGCCTGATAGATCGCCATGCCGATGCCGGGCAGCGTTCTGCAGCCGATCGTACGGGCCGCGACCAACAACTCTGTTTCGGTCGGAAAGTAGATTATGTCGGCGACCCATTTTTCGGCTGTCAGAAGAGCCGTGTCGAACGGTGTTCCGGGGTATTTCGCCATGCCCACCGGGGTCGTGTTGACGATCCCGTTTGCCATGCGCACGGCTGCGGCCGGGTCCGGCCACGTCTCGACGCGACCGCCGAACAAGGCGCCCATGCGCGACGCAAGATCCGAGGC
Source organism: Mesorhizobium wenxiniae (assembly GCF_002284535.1). Lineage (GTDB taxonomy): Bacteria > Pseudomonadota > Alphaproteobacteria > Rhizobiales > Rhizobiaceae > Mesorhizobium > Mesorhizobium wenxiniae. Next base: position 595,107 of record NZ_NPKH01000020.1, read on the forward strand.
GCGACTGGGTTGGCTGTCGAGGACGAACAGCCGGCCAACGCCCATTTCCATCAGCGCGTTTGCGACTGCAGCGCCCGCTCCGCCGGCGCCGAACATTGCGACGCAGCCCATCGATGCGCCTGTCATCGCTTCGCGAAAACTCTCCGCGAAACCCCAGCTGTCGGTGTTGTGGCCTTCCTTGCGTCCGCCAGCGAAGACGACCGTATTCACCGCGCCTATTGCGCGCGCTGCCGGCGACAGCACATCCAGGACGGGCATAACAGCCTGTTTGAACGGATGAGTGACGTTGAGGCCATGAAAGCCTGCAATCTCCGCCGCCGCGATCAAGTCGCCGATCGCCGCGTCGGGAAATCCGAGCCGGTCGAAATCGAGCAAAAGGTACGAATAGCCGATGCCGAGGCGCCGGGCTTCACGCTCGTGCATGCCGGGAGTGCGCGAGGACTGAATGCCGCGTCCGACGAGGCCAATCACGACCTTTTCGCTGTCGCCGCTGGCGGCGCCCTTGTGCTCGTCCGCAAGACGGCAAAGGAGGTCGACAAGGCTGTCGCCCATCTCCGAATTTCCTCCCTGTGGCGGGCCGCCTCCCAGCCCAAATGCGGCAATTCCTGGATCGCCCTTGTGTTCACGCCAAACGCGCCGGTAAATGAGTCCGTCGCGATTTGCGAATGATGTACTAACTGGTTAGTTTAGTCAAATGCCGGCTGCGCCGGGGCGGGAACTCAAACTGCATGGCCGTTATCAAGAAAGAACGAAAGCCGAAGCCGGACGCGAGCACGACGCGTATCCAGGACCCTGAGGGCACGCGCCGCAACATCCTGGAGATCGCCTCCAAGGAGTTTGCCCTGAACGGCTTGTCGGGCGCCCGCATAGACGAGATTGCAGCGCGCACGCGCTTCAGCAAACGCATGATCTACTACTACTTCGGCGATAAGGAAGGTCTCTACCTGCGCGCGCTCGAGAACGCGTATCGCCAGGTGCGCGAGGGCGAGGCTCAACTTGATATCGAAGGTCTGCCCCCCGTGGCGGCACTGGCACGCCTGGTGGAGTTCACGTTCGACCACCATCACCGACACGAGGAATTCATCCGCATGGTGATGATCGAGAACATCCATCACGGCCATTACCTCGAACAATCGAATGCGATCCGCGAACTGAACGTGACTGCGATCGACCATATCTCTCGCATCTATTCACGCGGTGTCGAAGAGGGGGTCTTCCGGCCGGGACTCGACGCGGTCGAACTCCATTGGCAGGTAAGCGCGCTGTGCTTCTTCAACGTTTCCAATCGCACCACCTTTTCGATGATCTTCGGACGCGACTTCGGCGCACCGGCACAACTCGAGCGGCTCAAACGCAACACCGTGGAGATGCTGTTGCGTTTTGTCGCGAAGGACGAAGCTCCCGCAGAACGCTGAGCGCGCCGAACTTGCGGTGCTGCCAGCGTTGCCTTAGTTATGTACGAACTGGTTCGTTCACAACAAACCAGGGAGGAGGCGCGTTTGAAGACTTCGATCGCGACGGTGTCGATCGCTGGTGACCTGGCGGAGAAATTCGCGGCAATTTCCGCCGCGGGCTTCGACGGCGTTGAAATCTTCGAGAACGATTTCCTCGCCTTTGACGGCTCACCGCGCGACGTCGGCCGAATGGCTGGTGACACAGGTCTGACCATAACCCTCTTCCAGCCGTTCAGGGATTTTGAGGGTTTGCCGGAGCCCCAGCGCAACCGCGCCTTTGATCGTGCCGAGCGCAAGTTCGACGTCATGCAGGAACTCGGCACCGACCTGATGCTGGTATGCTCGTCGGTGTCCCCGGTCTCGCTTGGCGGGATCGACCGGGCTGCCATGGATTTTCACGAGCTTGGCGAGCGCGCCGCCAAGCGCGGTCTGCGCGTCGGCTACGAGGCATTGGCCTGGGGGCGTCACGTCAACGATCATCGCGATGCATGGGAAATCGTCCGCAGGACTGACCATCCGAACGTCGGGCTGGTTCTCGATTCCTTCCACACGCTGGCCCGCAGGATTGAACTCGGCTCCATCCGTTCGATACCCGCTGACAAGATCTTCATTGTCCAACTCGCCGACGCGCCGCTGATCGAAATGGACTTGCTCTATTGGAGCCGGCACCTCCGCAACATGCCAGGCGAAGGTGATCTGCCAGTGCGACAGTTCATGCAGGCGGTCGCGGCAACCGGTTATGACGGCTATCTGTCGCTCGAGATTTTCAACGACCAGTTCCGTGGCGGGTCGGCAAAGGCGATCTCCGTCGACGGACGGCGTTCGCTCGTATGGTTGATGGATCAGGTGCGGCGTGAAGAACCGGCGCTTGAGATGGCCATCCCGCCCATGCCCGACCGCATCGGGGTTGGAGGGGTCGAGTTCATCGAGTTCGCGGCCGATCGCCAGGACGCCGGACAGCTTGGATCGCTGTTGCGCATGCTCGGCTTTGTCGAGGCCGGTCGGCACGTCTCGAAGGAGGTCACGCTCTACCGCCAGGGCGAGATCAATATTGTCATCAATACCGAGCGGCAGGGCTTTGCCCATTCTTCCTTTGTTGTCCATGGCACGTCGGCATACGCGATGGGCCTCAAGGTCGAGGACGCCGCCGCCACGGTCGCGCGCGCCGAGGCGCTGGGCGCGGAAATCTTTCACCAGCGGGTCGGGCCCGGCGAGTTGTCGATCCCGGCGATCCGCGGCGTCGGCGGCGGACTGATCTACTTCCTCGATGCCAAGACCGACCTGGCGAAAGTCTGGGACATAGAGTTTACGCCGGTCACGTCGGCAAGCTCCGGCAATGGCGTCGGCCTCACCCGTATCGATCATGTCGGGCAGACCATGGCACAGGAAGAGATGCCGAGCTGGCTGCTGTTCTATGTCTCGATCTTCAGGACGACCAAGACCCCCATGGTCGACATCGTCGATCCGGCCGGCCTAGTGCGTAGCCAGGTGATCGAAGGTCTGGACAAGCGCTTCCGCCTCACGCTGAACGGCGCCGAGAGTCACCGCACGCTGGCTGGCCATTTCATCGCAGAAACCTTTGGTTCCGGCGTCCAGCATCTGGCACTCGCGACGGATGACATCCTTGCGACGGCGGCGAAGCTGCAGGCCAACGGCTTCGAACCACTTCAGATATCGATGAACTACTACGACGACGTAGAAGCGCGCTTCGGTTTGAATCCGGAGGTCGCCGATCGGTTGCGCTCAGCCAATATCCTTTATGACCGCGACGACAACGGCGAATTTTTCCAGCTCTATGCACCGACATTCGGAGAGGGGTTCATTATCGAGTTCGTTGAACGGCGCGGCGCGTATGCAGGATATGGTGCGCCGAACGCACCATTCCGCATTGCCGCGCAAAAACGGCTGATGCGGCCCAAAGGAATGCCAAAGGTATGACGGGTATGAACTTTGCTCGCATTAATGGCGCGACGATCCATTACCGGCATCGTCCCGCAGCTGGCAGGCCGACGGTCGTCTTCGCGAACTCGCTCGGCACCGATATGCGCATCTGGAACGAGGTCGAGCGAAGGCTCGCCGACGACTGCACGTTCGTTGCGTTTGACAAGCGCGGACACGGCCTGAGCGAACTGGGTGGCGCGCCGCAAACAATCGAGACCCATTCGACGGACCTTGCAGGGCTGCTCGACCATCTTGGCGTAAAGCGCGCGGTGATCTGCGGGCTTTCGATCGGCGGCGTCATTGCGCAATGCCTTTACAAGACGCGATCGGATTTGATCGAGGGGTTGATCCTTTGCGATACGGCAGCGAAAATCGGTACGCCCGAGATGTGGAACGGGCGCATCAACGCGGCTCTGTCGGAGGGCATCGCGAGCTTTGCCGACGACGTGATGCGAAAATGGTTCACACCGGATTTCCATAAGAATCGCGGCGAGGAACTGGCGGGTTATAAAACGATGCTGACGCGCCAGGATCCGAACGGCTACGCCGCTGCCTGCGCGGCAATCCGCGACGCCGATTTCACCGCGACGACCGCCGCGATCAAAGTGCCGACACTCTGCATTGTCGGCGATCAGGACGGATCGACGCCGCCTGAACTGGTGGAATCGCTGGCCCGCTCAATCCCCGCCGCACGGTTCGAGGTCATCGCCGGTGCGGGCCACATCCCATGCGTCGAGCAGCCGGAAAGGCTCGCCGGGCTGATGCGTGGCTTCCTGAACGACATGCGAAGAGAGCGCAAATGAGCAAGCCACAACACGGCGACCGATACGTCGAAGGGATGGCGACGCGCCGTTCGGTGCTGGGTGACGCCCATGTCGACCGCGCAGAGGCGGCCAAGACCGAATTCGACATTCCTTTCCAGGAACTGATCACGGAGGCTGCATGGAGCCACGTCTGGTCGCGGCCGAACATCACCAAGCGCGAGCGCTCTATGATCACCATCGCGCTGCTCGCCGCTCTGAAGCAGGATGAAGAGGTTGCGATGCATATCCGCGCCAGCGTCAATACCGGGGCGACGCGCGACGACATACGCGAGGCGCTGCTGCATGTGGCAATCTATGCCGGCGTACCGGCGGCAAATCATGCGATGAAGATCGCCAGGAAGACGTTCGACGAAATGGACGCTCACGCCGGCAAATCATGACCAACTCGCGCTTTCCCGCCAACCGCACGCCGGAAATCGGCGCCTTCTTTCGGCGCGACCGCAACTGGCATCCGCCGGCCTTCACGCCAGCCTACAAGACTTCCGTGCTGCGCTCGCCGCAACGGCCGCTTCTTTCCCTCGACAACACCCTGTCGGAGCTTACGGGGCCGGTCTTCGGCCACAATATTCTCGGTGAACTGGACAATGACCTCATACACAATCTTGCCGGGCCTGGCGAAAGCGCGATCGGGCCGCGCATCCTCGTCTATGGCCGCCTATTCGACGAGCGCGGCATCGGCGTCGCCGGTGCGCTGCTGGAGGTATGGCAGGCCAACGCCGGCGGACGCTATCGACACAAGAAGGAGACTTATCTCGCGCCACTCGATCCGAACTTCGGCGGCTGCGGCCGCACCATCACCGGCGAGGATGGCTCCTATTGTTTCCGCACGATCCAGCCGGGGCCATATCCCTGGCCCAACGGACCCAACGACTGGCGTCCAGCTCACATCCATTTCTCGATCTTCGGGCACGGCTTCGCGCAGCGCTTGATCACCCAGATGTATTTCGAGGGCGACCCGATGATCTGGAGGTGCCCGATCGTGCGGACCATCAACGACCGCCGCGCTATTGAAGGCCTCACCGCCACGCTCGACATGGAGGCAACGATACCGATGGATGCGCGGGCATACAAATTCGACATTGTACTGCGCGGCCGCCGCTCGACGCTGTTCGAGAATCGTATGGAGGGCAACTGATGGTCCAGGCTCTCCGTCGGCTGAAGGAAAGCGCCTCGCAGACCGCGGGACCCTACGTCCATATAGGGCTGACGCCCAACTTTGCCGGTATCTCGGGCGTCTATGAACGCGACCTTGGCACCGCGATGGTCAATGACAAGACCAGGGGCGAACGCATCAGGGTCAACATCCGGGTGATCGACGGCGCCGGCTCGCCGCTGAAGGACGCGCTTGTGGAGATCTGGCAGGCGGACGCCGCCGGCATCTACAATTCGCCCTCGGATCTGCGCGGCTCCGCCGACCCGAATTTTACCGGCTGGGGCCGGCTGCCCACCGACATGACGACGGGCGAATGCATGTTCGAAACCATCAAACCCGGTCGCGTGCCCTTTTTTGACGGCCGCAAGATGGCGCCGCATTTGACGGTCTGGATCGTCGCGCGTGGAATCAACATTGGCCTTCACACCCGCATGTATTTCAGCGACGAGGAAACGGCCAACGCCGAGGATCCCGTCCTGATGCGCATTGAGCAAAGAGAGCGCGTGTCAACGCTGGTCGCGCCGCGCGATGGCGACATCTATAAGTTCGACATTCATCTCCAGGGCATCAACGAGACGGTCTTCTTCGACATATGATCGCAGCATTCGACAATCCCCTCCTGTCCGGGCTTCTCGGCGATGAGAAGATGGCGACGCTGCTCGGCGTCGAGGCCGAACTTGCGACGATGCTGCAAGTCGAGAAAGCGCTCGCCGACGCAGAAGGTGCACTCGGCATCGTCCCGGCGGTTGCAGCAAGCGCAATCGGCCGCGTCCTCGACAATTTTCGACCGGAAATCCAAGCCCTGAGGGACGCAACGGTGCGCGACGGCGTCATGGTGCCGGAGCTCGTGCGGCAGATTAGGCATGCTGTGGGAGAGCCGCATTCGGAGCATGTGCATTTCGGTGCGACCAGTCAGGACGTGATCGACACGGCCATGATCCTGAGAATTCGCGCCTGTATCGACCTATTGGAAGAACGGCTTTCGGCTCTGGTGGTCGCCTTCGCCGATCTCGGCCATCGGTTTGGCGATCGCCCGCTGATGGCCCGAACCCGAATGCAGGCAGCGATTCCGATTTCTGTAGCCGACCGCGTCACAAGCTGGCGCCAACCGCTCGTGCGCCACCACGAGCGGCTTCAATCGGTGCGAGGATCGATTCTCGTCATCCAGTTCGGCGGGGCCGTCGGGACACTCGAGAAGTTCGCAGACAAAGGCGCCGCCATCCGTGCCGCGCTGGCCCGGCGGCTAAGCCTCGGCGACGCGCCGCAATGGCACAGCCAGCGCGACCGCATCGCTGAGCTGGCCAACTGGCTGTCGCTTGTGACGGGCGGCCTCGGCAAGTTCGGGCAGGACATTGCGCTGATGGCGCAGGCAGGCGGCGAGCTGCAACGGGCGGGCGGCGGTTCATCGTCCGCCATGGCGCACAAGCGCAATCCCATCGACGCTGAGATGCTGGTGACGCTTGCCCGCTACAACGCAGTCCAATTGTCGGGAATGCATCATGCGCTGATCCATGAGCAAGAGCGCTCTGGTGCAGCCTGGACGCTGGAATGGTTGATCTTGCCGCAGATGCTCATGGCGGCTGGAGCATCGACCTGTGTCGCGGACAGGCTGGTCCGAACCATAGCGGCAATCGGAACAACCTAAAGCGCGTCGCATGAGGCCGGTCAAACGCGACGCGCTTTAGGCGGCTCACGCCGTGGATTCTGCGATTTAGCCGTCTCCGCTACCACTTGGTCAGTAAGATCAAGCGGTCACGTGAGCTGCCATCAGCCCCACTGAGCGCTCTCGCAGGCATCGAGAGGGTTGGAAATGGCCGTGCCCTGGTTTGCCGACAATTGTGCGGCCATACCCATGGCGACAGCTTTCCAGCCATCATCCAACGTCACCGCTATCGGCCCTTCGCCTCGTAGGGCGGCGCAGAACCGCTGATGCTGATAGAAAGTCGAGCCGTTGTGATCGCCGGCCGTCAACAATTGTGGGTCGACCGGGATCTCGACGGTATACGGTCCCTGCGGAAAGCGCGGGCTGACGATCAACTGCGGCGTCGGCGCCGCGCCGAGATGAGCTGGCCAGAAGCGGCCGGGACCCGGCACCAGGCATTCGACTTTACCTCGCGCACCGACGGCGCTGATCTCCTCCTGATAGCGGCTGCCCTCTGCATACATGCATAGTTCGCACAGGATGTCTGAAAGCCAAAGCGGCAATGCGAGCAGGTATTGTCGGAAATACAGAAGGAGCCGACGACGAACTGGCCGGGGCGGACCGTGCGGACCTCGCTGCCGACCTCGACGACGATGCCACAATATTCGTGACCCATATGCATTGGGCGGTCCACCGGCTGCAGCCCGCGATAGGGCCACAGATCAGACCCGCAGATGCAACTGGCTGACAGCTTGATGATGGCATCGGTCGGCTGCTGTATCTTGGGATCTGCAATCTCCTCGCAGCGAATATCGCCTGGCTGATGTAGGATGGTCGCGAGCATGGAGTGCTCCTTCTTGCGTTGCGTCAGGAAATGGCCTCGACGCGCAGTGGGAATTCGCCGCGCACATGCAGAGCCTCGTAGCCCTCGTCGAAACGGCCGAGCGTGATCAGACCGGGATGGCGGTAGTCGGCGTAGAACATCGCCAGGTTGCCCCAGGGAATGAAATAGCAAAGGTCGTAGGGCCTTTCATTGCCAAAGGGGCCACTGCCTTCCTCGGTGAGCTTGCGCGGAAGGTGGGCGATTTTTTCGTTGTTGCTGAAATCCTCGATCGTAAGGTCGAGCGGCGCCATGGAGAAAAAATCACGCGCCGACGGGTTGTCGTAAAGCGTGGCGGTCATGGTCCGACCGTCGAACGTCATGCTGATCCGCATGTCGGTAAGCTCCTGACTGGCCGGGTCCCTGCCCTGCTGGCCGTAGGCGAGACGCGGCAGGACCGCCGTTGCGAGCACGGCGCCGAGCAGCGTCCGGCGGGTGAGGGCTGAGTGCTTGTCGTCATTGGCAGAGACCTCCGAGCTGCGCGCCACGCGGTGACGGCGAAGAGCGACGATCCGCAGAGAAGTGCCGCGCCGAATGCGAACGCGCTCCACCAGCCGATCGCATCGAAGTGCATGCCACCGATCGCGGGGCCGCCCCTAATCGCAAGCTGGATGACGGCAACTTGCAGCCCGCCGCCGGCCTCCGCCTCATCAGGCAGAGTGCGGCTCAGCCACCTGCCCCAACCGACCGGCGCGGCGGTGGCGAAAAAACCCCAAGCGACGAGCAGCAGCGACACAGCAACCGGCATTGCTCCGAGCGCGATAAGCCCGACAGCGAGAACAGCCATCACCATCGGGATCACGATCAGGATGCTGAACAGTCGGGTTCGCAGCAGCCGCCCGATCCACCAGGCTCCCGCGACACCCGCCAGTCCCATCGCAAGCAGCATGGCCGAGAGTGCGGAAATGCCGAGTCCAGTGACGCGCTCGAGAAACGCGCGCAAGTAGGTGAAGAGCGCGAATTGCCCCATGAAGAGCATCAGGATGGAAGCCATGCCGAGCGCGACGGGCGGCGGCCAAACAGCGCCAGCACGAGCCGGACGCCCGTCTTCCCCGTGTAGCAAGCGGCGGCAGACTGATCCATTGCCAGACCAGCGCCAGCATGCCGAGCGGCACGACGAGGAAGAAGGCGCCGAGCCATCCGACATAAGCGCCTAGCAAGCTGCCAAGAGGCGCTGCGACGGTCGCCGCGATCGCGTTGCCGGCGTTCAGCATGGCAAGCCCCTTCGGGACAAGGTCTTCCGACAGCAGGCGCATGACGATCGAGGTCGACATCGACCAAAATCCGCCGATCGCGACGCCGAGCAGCGCCCGACTAACCATCAGAAGCGCGTAACTCGGGGCGAAGGTGACGGAGAGCCCGGAGACGATGAGCAGCACGGTGAAGCCAGTCACGACGAGCTTGCGGTCGATACGGCGCGTAACGCCGGCCACCAGCAAGCTGGTGACGACGGCAAAGGCGCCCGAGATCAAAATAGCCTGCCCCGCCTGGCCCTCCGTGATGTGGAGATCGGCCGCGATCGGCGACAGCAGGCTGACTGGCATGAACTCCGACGCGATCAGGAACGCAACGCAAAGCGCCATCGAGAGCACCGCACCCCATGCGCCGCGGGCATCGGCAAGCCGGGTGTCGTAGGTGGCTTCCATGGCGAGCATCCTGACAAGGCGGCAGGCGGTCATTCGTGCCGTCAGTCCACCGCGATGCCCGGGAAATAGCGTCCCTACGCTCATCATATTAGACAGTCCAATCCACTTGGACTTATCGATCCTGGGCATAAATGAGGTCCGAAGCCGTGCCTGCCCGCGGCCTGCAGAGGCTCCGGCCGTGGCCAAGAAAGCTTAATTGCCCCGCGCGCCTCCATGGTCCGTTTGAATTTCGAGCTCACCGAACGGAACATTGGGCCGGACGCGATCGCATTTAGTGCCAAGCCGACTTAGAGCGAGGCTCGCGGAGTGTCCGAGAGGGTCAGACATTCGGGTTTCGCAGGGACGCGTCGCACCGAAATGCCCGTTGCACCAAGCCACGCGAACTCTCGCGCTGTCCACACGGCCGTACCACCCGCTTGCAATGGAACTTCCGATTTCTCGAAGATTCCAAATGGGTTCGAATCCAAAAGATGGGCTCAAATAGCGCCAGAAAATCTAACAAATCGAATAGTTAAAATAGTGATGGGCCCGGAGGACGTATTCAGTCCGCCTCGGCTTCTGGGTGTCCTCTAAGACGAGAAAGCGGAATAATGCGTCCCGGCGCGTGCCCGAATTCACGGGCTGTGTCCTCGTCTGTTCAACATCCGCAACGCGCTCAGAGCAAAATTTTTGCGTTTATGAAGCATTTAATTCCGTTTGCCTTCGATTCTCGCGGCGCGCAGGCTGTGCACCGAACGGATCTCAGCCATGCAAGACGACATCCCAGCAGAAACCACTGAATACGCATCTCCACCGTGCTTCATGCATGAACTCTCGCCGGAATACCGCGTCGAGGCCCTGCGCTGGGACGGATGGAGCGGTGTCCCCAGATGGCGGAAAGCCGAGCGGAAACGGCCTCTCGACGGACGGCTGGCGTTGACCCAGCACGATCGGGAAGCCCGTTCCAGCCGCATCGCCAGCATGCTCGACCTGACGATCAGCGATTATAGCGGGCGAATTGTTGGCACTTACTGGCCATTCCGCGGCGAACCGGATCTTCGCAACTGGGGGACCCAGGTCGTTGAGCGAGGCGGACGCATCGCCCTGCCCGTCGTTATCCAAAAAGGTTGGCCACTCGAATACCGGATATGGACGCCGGGCGATCCGCTTGAACGCGGCGTCTGCAACATACTCGTTCCGGCGCAAGGCCCTTGCGTGCAACCCGACATCGTAATCGCGCCGGTCGTCGGTTTCGACGAGGCGCACTATCGCCTGGGCTACGGCGGCGGCTTGTTCGACCGGACGTTGGCCATCATGCGGCGCAAGCCGTTGATCATCGGCGTGGGCTACGCCCAGAGCAGGATACCGACCATTTACCCTCAGCCCCACGACATCCCGATGGATGTGGTTCTCACGGACTGACGGAGTACGCAGGCAAGGCCCGGCGCAACACGACGACGGCACCGGAGACGCCATCTCGCTCCACCACCGGGCCTGTCGCAACAGAAAGGCGGGACGCGATGTCAGCCACGACGAGCACTGCAGTAGATGACAAACCACCGTTCGTCAGACGTTGGCTGTTCTCGACCAACCACAAGGATATCGGGACGCTCTATCTCGTACTATCGATGTTATCGGGTGTCCTCGGCACCGGACTGTCTGTCCTGTTGCGTGCCGAACTGCAGGAGCCGGGCCTGCAGTTTTTCGCCGACCCTAATCTCTTCAATGTCGTCGTCAGCTCGCACGGATTGGTGATGATCTTCTTTGTCATCATGCCGGCTTTGATCGGCGGCTTCGGCAACTGGTTCGTTCCGATCATGATCGGGAGCCCCGGACATGGCGTTCCCGCGGATGAACAACATCTCGTTCTGGCTTCTGGCCACCTCACTTGTCCTGTTCATCCTGTCCCTAATCTTGCCAGGGGCCTCCGGTTCCTTCGGTCACAGCGGCGGATGGACGCTCTATCCGCCTTATTCGGCGGATGGCCAGCCGGGCCCCGCCGTTGACCTCGTCATCTTGTCGATCCACCTGTCGGGAGCCTCGTCCATCCTCGGCGCCATCAACTTCATAACCACGATCTTCAACATGCGTGCGCCCGGCATGACGCTGCACAAGATGCCGCTGTTCGCCTGGTCGATGCTGGTCACCGCGTTCATGCTGCTTCTGTCGCTACCGGTGCTCGCCGGCGCCATCACGATGCTACTCACCGACCGCAATTTCGAAACGACGTTTTTCAATCCCGCTGGAGGAGGCGATCCGATCCTCTATCAGCATCTTTTCTGGTTCTTTGGCCACCCCGAAGTCTACCATGATCCTGCCCGGCTTCGGCATCATCAGCCACGTCATCTCGACTTTCGCGAAGAAGCCGATCTTCGGATATCTCGGCATGGCCTATGCGATGGTGGCAATCGGCGCGATCGGCTTCGTCGTGTGGGCGCATCACATGTACACGACCGGCCTGTCGGTGGACACGCAGCGCTATTTCGCCTTCGCCTCGATGGTCATCGCCGTGCCGACCGGGGTAAAGGTCTTTTCCTGGTTGGCGACCATGTGGGGCGGGTCGATCGTGTTCAAGACGCCGATGCTGTGGGCAATCGGTTTCGTCTTGCTCTTCACCATCGGCGGCGTCACCGGCGTCGTCCTTGCCAACCCGGGCGTCGACCGGATGCTGCACGACACCTACTATGTCGTGGCGCATTTCCACTACGTTCTGTCGTTAGGAGCCGCCTTCGCGATCTTTGCGGGCTTCTACTATTGGTTCCCGAAAATGACCGGCTACATGTACAGCGAAACGCTGGGCAGGCTGCATTTCTGGCTGATGTTCGTCGGCGTGAACCTCGTCTTCTTCCCGCAGCATTTCCTCGGCATGGCCGGCATGCCGCGCCGTTACGCCGACTATCCGGACGCTTTCGTAGGCTGGAATTTCGTCTCGTCCATAGGCTCGTACATCTCTGCTGCCGGGCTCGTCGTCTTCTTCATCACCGTCGCCGAGGCCTTCGGCCGCAAGCGCATCGCGGGTGCCAACCCTTGGGGTGAAGGGGCGACCACGCTCGAATGGACGCTGTCATCACCTCCGCCTTTCCATCAGTTCGAGTCGCTCCCTCGCATTCGGTAGCCTGCGTTTCGTTTGGGGAGGCGCTTGAATAGGAGTGCACTGACATGAATGAAACGGTCGATCTTAACGCCTACGCGTCCTACGTCCTGATAGCCGTATACTACGTGATCATGCTTCGGCTATGGTTGCCGCCTCCGCCGTCGGAGAGGCGCGACGAGGCCGGCAATGACAAGGCCGTAGTTCCGGATGGAGTGTCATCCCGAGCAACCGGGCGGCAGATAGCGCCGCCCCCTCCCGGCGACAATGGCCAGCCGAGTCCGTCGACCAAAGCAGTGCAACCAGACGAACCGCTTGAGCGGATCCGCGCGGCGGACGAACATTTCGACGAAAGCGCTTTTCTTTCCGGGGCATCACAAGCCTACGAACTCGTCGTCAATGCCTATGCCAAGGGAGATATGTCGAAGCTGAACGGCCTTCTCGACGCCGATGTGGCCGCTGCTTTCCATGACGCCATAGGCGAGCGCAGGGAGAAAGGCGAAGTTCTCTCGCTTAGTTTCGTCCGCATTCGAGAACTGGACATTGCCGACGCCTGGCTCGAGGCGGGTCTGGCGGAAATCACCGTTCGCTTCGTTAGCGAGCTGGTCACGGCGACGCACGCGGCCGACAATACAGTTATCGCCGGTGACCCCACCAGGATTGTTACCTCGACCGATTTGTGGACATTTGCCCGCCGCGTGCCATCAAGCAATCCCAATTGGAAGATCGTCGCTACGGGTGGCCCTTGACCCGTCAGGTCTAACGTCGACGGGAGAAGCCGGCACGTTGCGGGTGCGAGAGCCTGAGGCTCCCTAGCTGGCGAATTTCCCCCAAGGCATCGCTAGTGACGCAGCCGACTGCAATGGGCTGCGAAGCTTGTAGGTCTCTTCGCTCTACTCGAACATCAAACGAGCGGTACACCTCTTTGCAATCAGCATCCTGCGGACATCCTGCATCCGCTCCGCCTGCTGTTTGCTATAAGGCCCCATGGGGCGGGTCCTTTTGTCGCCGCAGCGAACATTGCAATACCAGTTGTTACCGATCGCATAGATTTCAACGGATGTCGGGCTCGACTCTCTGTCCATTACCTTGTCGATGAACTTGACGGCGGCCGAATGGCCTTGCGCGGGCGTAACTAGGCGCAGACCGCTGGTGGTGTTCGGTTCCTGCTGCATTGTGGCCATGAGGCTATTCCTTTCCATCACCGCGACATTCGTGATTCCGCTTTCTATGCGAGTTGCTTGTCGAGAGCTCTTCCTACGCCGCCCTTAGGTGTTCCATAGCCAGCTCGGCCTCCAGGCTTTCGCTATCCCGGAAGATTGATGCGACAGCCAGTGTTCGCCCATTGCGCTTGAACCGGAGAAGGCAATCTCTGGTCGCAATGTCGCCCTCGATTTCGACCCCGTCCCATTGCTCGGCGTGGCCGACATAGTTGATCGAAACATCGTAATGCTGGCTCCAGAAGAAAGGCACGTCGGTATATTTCTCGCGCCGGCCAAGCATGTTGACCGCTGCAGTCTGCCCCTGTCGTTCCGCAACCACCCAATGCTCGACTCGAATGTTCTCGCCGGTGTGAGGATCCGGCCACCGGGCTATGTCGCCAGCCGCGAAGATCCCCGGCACGCTCGTTTCGAGAAACGCGTTCACGGTCACGCCGCGGTTGAGGCTCAACCCCGCGGTTTCGGCAAGCGCCGTCCGCGGACGCACGCCGATACCGGCGACGACGAAATCCGCAGGCAATGTGCCGCCGCCGTCGAGTTTCACCGTCGCGCCGTCGATTCTGCTCGCCTTGTCCTCGAGGTGAAAGACGACGCCGTTTTCCTCATGCAGGGAACGGATGAAGTCACCCATCTGGGCCCCAAGTATCCGTTCCATCGGTCGCTTGTCCGGCGCCACGACGTGAATCTCGATGTCACGGGCGCGAAGCGCCGCCGCTACCTCGAGGCCGATGAAGCTGGCGCCCAGCACGACCGCGCGGCGCGCGGTCCCGGCGCTGTCGATGATCGTCCTGCAATCGGCGAGTGTACGCAGCGTATGAACATGCGGCTGGTCAGCGCCGGGGATGGTCAGGCGAACGGGCTCGGCTCCGGTCGCCAGCAGGAGCCTGTCGAAGGGAATCCTGCTTCCGTCCACGAGCACCAGCTCACTGGAACCGACGTCGATGCCGGTTGCACTCGTCTCGAGACGCAAATCGATCTCGTTCTTCGAATAGAAGTTTTGCGCGCGCAGCGGAATCCAGTCCTCTGAGGCTTTGCCAGCGAGGTAGTCCTTGGAAAGATTGGGGCGATCGACGGGTGGCGCTTCGTCGTCGCTGAGCATGACGATGCTGCCTTGATATCGTTCGCGGCGCAATTTCTCGGCCGCGGCAAAGCCAGCCGCGCCGCCGCCGACGATGACGATCTTATCCGGAGCCTCAGCGGGCCCTTCATCACGCTGCTTCGGTGCGATGCGCTTGAGCTTCTCGCCTAGGAATATCTTGCCTTCTCGCTGTTCCACCGACCAGCACGCGAGCGGACTGAAGGCGGGAGCGCGCACGGCTTCGCCTGTGCGCAAATCGAAGCAAGCGTGATGCCATGGACAACGGACGGTGTCATCGACTACCAACCCATCGACCAGCGGCCCGCCGTAGTGCGTGCACGTCGCGCTGACCGCGAACACCTCGGCCCCGCGGCGCACCAGCAGCACCTGCTCGTCGCTGCATCGACCGACGAGTTTGCTACCGTCGGGGAGATCGCCAAGCGCAATGCCTTTGACGAGATCCGGTCCGTCCTGGCTTTCAGCCATTTTCCTTCTCCTTGACGATCTGATCGAACCAGCCGCTGCGACTGGAGGCACGAACTTCTGTGGTCGGCCGCTTCGGATTCTGTCCTGCCGGCACCCTCTGGCTTTTGCTCCACGCCGAACTATGTCCTCCGTGGCGGGTCGGGCCGCATTCAACCGATTGTCGAACCGTTCATGGCATCATGCAAACGAATTTAATCGGCACTTCCGCGCAACTTTTATGCTAACTCAATATCACCGCCACGGTTACAGGATCGCTTGCCCTGTCTTCTTCCAATCGCGAGAAAAGCTTCGAGCCCCTTGTCGGTGAGCGGGTGCTTGGCAAGATTTCTCAGTACTCCCGGCGGAATACTGTCGACATCCGCGCCTGCCATCGCTGCTAGCTTGACGTGGAGAGGCGTGCGCATCGAGGACGCGAGGATTTTGGTCTCAAAAGATTTGTCGTTGTCATAGATTGTCCGGATTTCGCGGATCACCTCCATGCCGTCCAGACCGATATCGTCGAGCCTTCCGACGAAGGGAGAAACGTAGGTTGCGCCCGTCTTCGCGGCGAGTAGCGCCTGGTTGGCCGAGAAGCACAGGGTGATGTTGACCTTTCGACCGCGCTCACTGAGCGTCCGGCAGGCCCTGAACCCGTCCCATGTAGACGGCACCTTGACGGCCACGTTGGCGGCAATGTCGGCTAGCCGTTCTCCCTCAGATATCATGCCGTCGAAGTTGGTCGCCGTGACTTCAGCGGACAGGACCCACAACTGTCTGGCAAATTTCTGCGATCACGTCACGGATTGGCCGGCCGGTTTTGGCGATATGCGATGGGTTGGTTGTCACCCCATCAAGTACTCCCGCCGCAGCGAGCTCTCGGATCTCCAAAATATCGGCTGTATCGACAAAGAACTTCATTTTTCTTCTCTTCGAAAGAGAACCTGTGTCCTTGATGATTGGATGCCGTTCCGCCAGTTCGGTTCCAAAATGATGATTCGTGTTTCAGTCATCGCTGGGCGTCCTATGTCTTAGAGGTAAGTGCAGTGCCGGAGCGTAGTCGATGGCTGAAAAGGTCCCCGAGGAACGAGTGAAAACGAAGCGGGCGTATGAGCGCCCGGCCGACGACGACGGCACGCGGGTGCTTGTTGATCGCCTTTGGCCCCGCGGTCTCAAGAAGACCGATGCTGCGATCGACCGTTGGGCAAAAGAGCTCGCGCCGAGCACGGATCTGCGGAAATGGTTTGGACACGATCCGGCCCGCTGGGAAGAATTCCGCCGACGCTATTCGGAGGAGATCCGCCAACATCGCGAGGAGTTCGACCGATTGCGCGATCTGGCGCGAAAAGGTCCGGTCACGCTTGTCTACGCAGCCCATGACGAGACCCACAACGACGCCGTAGTGCTCAGAGAGATACTGCTGGCGCGCCGGTAAACCAGGCCGCATCCATGTTTCCCAGATGGGCGGTGCGTCATATCTAGTCCTTCTTGAGGCGGGCGAATGCCCCTTCATCACCAACTCGCGTGACGCAGAAGCTCGTCAGCATCCTCATTCCCAGCAATGCGGAGCACTCGTCGCGGCGTTCGCCGATCCAATCTCGCCCCGCAGTATGGTCAGGCGCTCGGCTGCAGGTTCACCGAAGCGTAGCGCGCAGCTACCTATCTGACAAACGAAGTCGATTGACATTTGAATGCAAGTTTTATGCTATGTCGGATGGACATCGAACTCGCGCGCACCTTCATCGAAATCGTTTCTACCGGCAGCTTCATCCGGGCTTCGGAGCGGCTGAATGTCGCTCAAACCACCGTGAGTGCCCGAATCCGCAGCCTCGAGCAACAGCTCGGACGTGCGCTTTTCATTCGACATAAGGGTGGAGCTACGCTCACACCGGCAGGCGAGCAATTTCTTCGCCACGCTCCGATGTTCGTTCAGCTATGGCAGCGTACGCTTCATCAGGTTGCCGTGCCACCGGGTCGTCGCGCTGTTCTAACAGTCGGAAGCGAGGTCAGCCTTTGGCAACCGCTGCTCCTTGATTGGGTCCGATGGATGCGCCAGTCGCTACCGGACATCGCGCTTCGAGTGCACGTCGATGTGCCGCAGGATCTGATTAATCAAGTTGCGTCTGGAATGGTCGACGCTGCGATCATGTACGCCCCGCAGCATCGCCCAGGTCTGAAAATCGACCTGCTCACCGAAGAAAAGCTCGTGCTCGTGACGACCGATCCCGAAGCGCGCCTTCTAGGCGGCTCCGACTATGTGTATACGGATTGGGGGCCCGACTTTGTACTTCACCACGACATGAGTTTTCCGGACGTCGCACCGGATCTTTCTTTTGATCTCGGCCCACTTGCGCTCAGCTATCTCCTTTCAGCCGGAGGCTCCGGCTATGTCAGGATGAGTGCAGTCCAGCATCATATAGCGGAAGGCCGGCTTCACCTCGTTCCCGAGATGCCGCAGTTCTCCTATCCGGTCTACGCTGTGCACTCAGCTAATTCGGATGAAACCGTAGTAGGGCCCGCCCTGGCTGGACTGCATTCCATTTCAGAAGGCAGCACCGAATAGGCCATTCGCCTTCCGCGTTCTCCGGTAGAGCGGCGAAAAGGACCATAGAAACCTTGTTGTTCCGTTCAGCGCAAACCCGGCGAGGTACTTCGCCAACAAACGGTTGGGCTATGCACAGGCGGGCTGGATCGAGCAATGAACGTGCACTCACGCGGCAATAACATTCGTTGGACGTGGAACCCTATCCGGCAAACAATCGGGTGTCGGTCGCAGACAATGACATTTTTGACTTGAAAAGGGCGCTGCATGCCACTCCACACGGCTTTCAAGCCCAAGTTCCCAACGTTGATAACGCGGATTCCAGCTACGACCGCCCAACCAACGGGACGTCGGCAGGCACGGCTCGTGAGCATCCGCCTGCAACGGGAACTAACCAGGTGCGCGTGCCGTGGAATACCTATCACATACAGGCAGCTGCTCCGATCAATTGCAAATGTATCAGACGCCGACGCAACTCTTGTCAGGGCCGCCCTTGAAAGACTGATGGACGAGGACACGATCGCCGCCAGGCCCTTCGTGGCGGCGTTGGTTATAGGCACACAAGCAGGCGGGCGTCCGGAGCCATGGTTCTTCAGCAAGGCTCGAATGACCGGACGGCTGGCTTCGCTGTCGGATGAACTCGATGCGTTGGCATTCCACGCGAGAGAACTGCAGCGAGCGATTTCGTATTATCGCGCCATGGCGTCGAACTCCGCGGCAGCGCTCAGCGTGCGGCGCCCGGGCGTGGGTAATGAAGGAGCAGTCGAAATGCTGATGGCCAAAGATGTAATGACCCCGGACGTCATCACCGTGGCGTCCGACGCCCCTATTCACGCTGTCGCGGATATCCTCGTCACCCAAGGCATCAGCGGGGTCCCCGTTCTGGACAAGGATGTTGTGGTGGGTATCGTGACCGAAGGGGACCTCCTCCATCGCGCCGAAATCGGCACAGCTCGGCGCCCAGCGTCATGGTGGTCCAGGTTATTCAAGAACAAGGCACTGCTTGCCGCCGCGTACAGCCGCGAGCATTCCAGTCGCGTGGTGGACGTCATGACCAAGAACGTCGTGACCGTAGACGAATTCACGCCGATTGCGGACATCGCGGACTTGTTGGCGCAGCGAAGGATAAGGCGGGTGCCCGTGATACGCGGCGGGAAGCTTGTGGGGATAGTCAGTCGCGCCAACATAGTTCGCGCCCTAGCTGTAACCGCGAACCTGCCACGAAGCGCGTGCAAGGCAGATGACGAAACTATCCGCCAGCAGATTCTTTTGGCTTTGCGCGACGAGGCGTGGCCGAGCGGCAGCACGCCCAATTTTCCGGTCAAGAACGGCGTGGTCTCCTTCTGGGGCACCGTAGAGTCCGATGCGGAACGCAACGCCCTCCGGGTCCTATGCGAAAACGTTCCAGGTGTTCAAAAAGTCGAGGATCATCGTATGATTCTGAGCTTTCGGACCTTTGCCCTATGATCGGCGCAGGTAGGAAGACACATCCTGCGTCTTGTAATGTTAAAAGGACCAGGAATTGCGGTCGGATTGGCTCGCGGCCGTCGTGACGAATGCCGCAACGGCGTCCGATCTCCCATCCGCGATTGGAAAGAAGGTGACTCAGGAAACGTCCGTCCAGCTTCATACGCCGCTACCTTCCGCTGCTGCGGCGGAGCAGCGGGCAGCAGCGACACGAAGGCTGGCAGCGCTTGGCGAACTCACCGGAGGAATGGCCCACGATTTCCGGAACTTGCTGACAGCTATCGGGTCGGGCCTCAGGCTGGCTGAAAACAACTGGGACGATCCCGCGAAACTGCGCGCGTACCTCGCAGAGACGAAGATCGCGATCGACGGAGGGATCGCGCTGACGTCTCAGCTCCTTGCATTCGCCAGGCATCAGAGCCTGGACCCCCATGTCGGCAACGTGAACGAATATTTGCACACGTTCGAGCCTTTTCTCAGATACGGCGCCGGGCCGGACGCTCGTCTCATCCTGGATCTCACTCCTGACCTGCCGAACTGCCTGCTGGATCCAGCCTTCTTCGACGCGGCCGTTTTAAATCTTGTGACTAACGCCAGAGACGCCATGCCGAACGGAGGCAGGATCGACATCAGCACCAGACATGTGTCTGGCTCAGAGACACCTGGCATCGACCTCACATCGAGCTACGTTCGCGTCAGGGTCAGAGATGAGGGCTGTGGAATGCCCGCCGACATCATCCGCAAAGTGTTCGATCCATTCTTTACGACGAAAGGTGATCACGGGACGGGGTTCGGGCTTCCGCAGGTGCGCGCGTTCATGGAGATGGTTGGCGGCACGATAGCGATTTCCAGCGAGCCCGAAGCGGGCACGACTGTCGATCTGCTTTTCCCATCTGTCTCGTAAACCAGCTGTTGTCGCGACAGACCGTAGTCGGTCGACGGTGCACCGAACGGTTGGTTCGCATAGGCATTCCAGCCCCACCTCATATTCTCCACCTTCGAACAGGGCTGGCTCGTTCCTCCTCGGCCGTGTTCGAGTCAGATGATCGCTCGGTCCCAGCCGCCGTAGTGCTCTTCGCTGCGGGTTCCTCGGGGCAAGCTCAGGCCTGTCAGCGCCACGCCGATGATCACGGCTGCCGCCGTCCCAATCGGTGTGCCGCCCTCGAACACGAACGGTGATGCTGCGACGGCGAGACCAAACGGCACATTGAGGAAGCGAACGGGCCGCGCCACCTCGGCCATCGCTGTCACCGCGACCATGATGATGAGGCAGCCAAGAACGTGATCGCTGAAATAGAGCGGCGGCTCGGTGCCGAATATTGGCGGCGTCGCCAACAGCAGAATGCCGAGAGCCACGCTCGCCGCCAGCGTCCAGGGGTAGTTGACTCCGCCAATGACGAAATCGCGCAGAAGTCTTGTCGCCGGACGGTCGAGGTCTGGAGCCGGCGTCTGGTTCTCCGATAGCGCCGGTCCGCCTTTCCAGAAAGTGCGCCAGAACGGCTCGCCCGCCTTCGTGGCGCGCCACAGATACTGGACGGTCGCCAGCACCTCGTCGATCGAATAGGGGATGAGGGCCACCGTCACCGCCGCCTGAACGATACACAGCGTGCACAGCGCCCCGATCAGAAGCGGCTGGATGATGATAAAGAAGACGCTGGTCACTCCGAGCGGGATGATGAGCAGGCCGAACAGGAACACCATCCACGGCATAGTGCGCCAGCGCCTGCGGTCGCCGATCGCGCCGGCCAGGATGTCCAAGGCATAGGCGAAGGCACCGAAGCCGGCGTCGGCGATGGGGAAGCCCTTCGAGACCCAGGAGGTGACCACCGCCTCGCTGCCGTTGGCGACCGGCGCGTCGCCCGAACCGAAGAACGGATCCCATAGCCCGTCGATGTGTCCCATCTGGTAGGCCGCTAGATAGCGCGAGACGAACAGGCCGACGAAGGCGAGCGCCACGATTGGAATGCGCTGGGTGAAGGACGATGGCGAATAGCTCCAGCCCATCGGCCGGTCGTCGTCTGCGGCGAGCGCGCGACGGCTGATTCCGGGTATCGGCGGGATCATCACCGCGAAGGCGACGATCAGCATGCCGATCAGCGTGTCGATGCCGTAGGCGGCGGCGCTGGTGGTCCAGAAGACGAGCGGCGCGAGCATGATCCACACGCCGACCGCGGCGGTGACCCACTGCACCCAGTTCCAGCGGCGATACATGCCCAGCAGCGCGAAAATGGCGACCAGCAGACCCGATACAATCTCGCTCACCCCGAGGCGCAGGTTGCGAATATTGGCCTCATCAATCTCGTGTCCGAGTGCCGGCGGCGGCGCGACGCTCACGGGATCGAACAGTCCAAGAATCATCGGCGACGAAATCAGCCACAGGCCGAGCACGGCGTTCGTCAACGGTGCCCAGAGCGTCCGATAGCGGTGTTGCTCCAGGCCCGCGTCCACCTCCGCCTCGTTGCGCTCCAGCGGGCCCGCTATCCGCCGCCTCGCCTGCACGAGCTCCGGCCCGGATGCCGCCACCGCGGCCGGGTGCAGCTTGTTCTTCTCGTACCAGTCGGTCGGGTCTGCCTTAAGCCGGCGTATCATCTCCGCCAGCGTTTCCCCGAGGCCGTGGCGCGGCTGCCAGCCGAGGAGCCGCCGAGCGCGCGAGGCGTCTATCTCGTAATGGTCGTCGGAGTTCTCGATCATCCACGGCTGGATGTCGGTGTCCTCGTCCAGCACCTCAGTCTGGAACCATGATCCGGCCTTGGTCAAACCCTTAGGCAGTGACAGCGTTCGCCATTCCTCGTCGTGAACGAGCCGTCCGATACGCTTCTGCATCTCCTCATAGGAGAGCGTCTCCTCCTCGCCGACTAGGAGCACCGTCTCATCGGGAAGCTCTGCGCGGCGGTCTACGGTTCGGACCACTGCATCGACGAGATCGTCCCGGTGCAGATAAGGCTGGCCGCTTTCGAGATCGCCCGTGAAGAGATAGGCCGTCGGCCGCCGTTCGAAGATGCGTGCGATCTGCTGCGCGATGAAGGCGGCGCGGCAATCCTCGTCATAGACGCCGGCGAGCCTGAGGATGACGGTCTTGATGTTGCCGCGCTCGCGGGCGATCAGAGCCTCGGTCTCCGCCTTCGATTTTGGGTAGGCCCATGTCGGATCGAGTGCCGACTCCTCGTCGATTCTCACTCCCTTTTCCGGGCTGGGTGCGTGGACGAGCAAGGTGCTGGAGAAGACGAACTGCTCGGTTTCCAGCGCCTTCAGGGCGGAAAGCAGCCGGCGCGTTCCCTGTACCGTGACCGCTTCGTACTTCGGATTGTCTTGGCCCGTCGTGTCGTAATAAGCAGCGAGGTGAATGACGGAGGCGATGCGCCCGTTGCCGCGTTGGCGCACCTCTTCGACCGCCTTCGTGACGCTGTCGTCCGAGGTGAGATCGACGGGGATTGTCTCCGTTTCTTTCGCTGCTTGCCTCGCGTTGAGCAGATCGAAGCCGATGACCCGGTATCGTCTCTTCAATCGATTGGTGATCGCTTGGCCCAGAAAGCCGCTGGACCCCGTGATCAGGACGAAGGGGAGACTTTCATTTATCATAATCTTGCCCCGTCGGGTGCTGCGGGTGGCTATCTATCTCGGCTCGCCCCCGCGCAATGCGACAACGATCACGGGGCGCCGCCGGCCGGGACCACGGTTTCGAATCCCATCTGCCGTTCCCTTCACACGAGGAAATCGCCCGTTCAACGTGTCTGAGGGCCTTCTGTCACACCGTTGTCAATCGCCCCGCCTCTTTGCGTAAGGCCATAGTGGATCGATTGAAAGACAATCTTGCCGTTCTCGATCACGAAGCTGTCGGCGCCCTCGACCGCGTCAAAGCGCGTGGATTTCGCAGACCAGACCAACAGCGCATACCGCCCGCTCACCTGCTTTGCGGCAACGTGGAACCGCGCCTCCGGCAACTGCCGCCACAACCGGTCCGCCGACCTCCGTAGAGCGTTATGACCCTCGCATCGGAGTTGACCGTCAGGAGAAGCACATCTTCCGAGTAGTTTCGTCGAAGATCCTCGGCTGCAGCGCGAACCAAGCCTAAAGATGATGGCAAAAGTATCTTTCTCACGCTCGGAAAGTATACGTTGGGATTCAATGGCCCATGTGGTGGTACTCATAGCCCTGAAATGGGGCGACCAACATAAACGTCAAATGAATGTTATTGCGCTTTGAATGCAATTTAGTCGCACACCGAGCGGGGCTGGAAAGCGGCTAAAGCGCTCGGCCATTGCGCTGCGATGCCGTGGCTGCGCTCAGCTCATCCGCATTGACCAGGGGTATGATGGATAGATCACCAACTCGTCTTCACGGATGACCGCCCCGGAGGTGAGAACGGCCCTTTCGGCTCGGCCTCCATCCATCAGGTGACAGACGTCCTCTCCGCGCGCAAGAAGGTGGTCCGAAACGATGCGTCGATGGCATCGCCACCATACCGCCTCGGAGCACATCATGGCGCACCTCCGTGCCCTCCCGAAATCGATCAGGATCGCGAGCCCCTTCTGGAACTCTTGCGAGAGGGCGTAGTCGGCATAGTTGTGAAAGCTGCTGTTCCGCCATGCGCCGTTCAACTCGGGCGCCACGGAGTTCGTCTTTCCTCTACGTCCGCCGAGAAGCGGGAGGTGTTCATAGGCGATCTGGAACTCGGCTAGCGATCGGGAGAGTCGATCCTGGTCGAACTGGGGGTTGGTTCGCGAACCTGGGGATCTACGCACATCCGCCACGATGCCGATTTCAGCAACACGAAGGATCTCTAGAAACTCATGGAGGCTTCGGTTCGAATGTCCGACCGAAAAGAATGGGTTGGCCATCAACTCCCTCCCGACCTTTGACCTTCCACATTACGCTGGAGCCGAAGGCTATGTTCCCGCGAGCGGCATCCTCGATTGGGTTACCTCAGTGAGATGCCCTCGAGACATGATGGACCGGCCAATCCATCCATCCGGTGGCTCTCGAAGCGTCAGGTACCCTCTCGACTTGGTAGGAAGTCTGCGAGTCGCTCCCGTCTCTCTTCCTCGAAGGTTTGCATCCAGGCGTGCGCCTCGGCAGCCGTCCGGGATTGCCGGAGTAGGTTCGGAAGCCCATCGCGCCGCAAGTGGCGCCAGACTCCGCGCAGGGCGGGTACGAATCCTCTCGAATCCGGCGTCGGCCACAGCAGAGCAAATAGCAGATCGACCGAAGCGTCGCCCGGCGTGCCGAATGCAACCGGCCGCTGCAGTGTTGCCAACACAGCCACGGGAGGTTCCTTGAGACTGGGCGACACTCTACTGCTCTTTAAGCTATCGGCGCCGATCCGCAAACGACGCGGAAGTTTCTCGTCCCGTGAAACTGGCGCGGCGCGCAATACCGCCTGTCGCTGCGGGGCCTACCGCAACGACCTCGATCCATGGCGGCTCTGCAATGTCACTGCCGATCATGGGCATTCGGTCTCCCGTCGACAGTCCGAGCAAGGTGATCCCGAGAGGCGTGGCCACTGATATCTCAGCGGGAGGCCACATTCTGTCATCCGGATGGATCAGGAGCCCGCGTCCTGCCTTGTAGGAGCCTACCGTCCTGTAAGTGACGAAGCGGTCGAGCGAAACTGTGTCTGCCGAGATTGCCTCAGGATCGTGCAATTCCGCACGCTGGAGTTCCTGCAGGATCGGTGCTGCCAGGGGGTGGGACTGTTCCAGGAAGGACTGGGCAATCGCCTGCAGACGATTTCGGTCGCCTGCAGATATGACGACAGGGGGCAAGTCCGGATATGAGAGCATTCCAGCCTCCAACTGACAAATATCCACTCCTCCCCGATGGTGTCCTTTTGGATGCCGGCATTCGCTTTCAAAAGAACCGGCCTCCACCCTCGCTTGTGCACCGGCCTCATGCAGCCGAGGGTCCCGGGTCGTCGAAATCGTCTGACCCGGCGGGCACGAGGCGCGGCTCGTTGTAGAGCGCGCCGCGAACCAGCTTCAGCGATGGCTTGCGCTGCGCGGGAGCGGAAGAGCTCGACAAGGCTTCCCTCTCGCGCCGTGCGGCTTCCGGCTGATAGTGCACCTTCTCCAGCACGACACGCTCTTCCCGCCCTTCGTGGTCTGTCAGGAAGAAGTCCTCGCCCTCGGCAAGTCCAAGGAGGGCGAGCCCCCTCGGCGTGGTGATCGGCAGGAACAGGCCGGCTGACCCGTTCATCCGGTCGTGCGAGAGAATACGCGTATCGGGTTCGCGCCCGTCAACCCTGAACGCAACGCGGCTGCTGAGCGTCGCGACGTTGACGCGAACGTCATCGCGGAAAACCACCAGGGCGCTCTCGATCTTTCTCTTCAGGATCGGCGCCAGCGGATCGTCCCGGCCGAGGCAGCGTTCGCGCATGACCTCGAGGATGGTCAAATCCTTGGTGGTGAGAATACAGGTTTCTGTTGGCATCGCAGTTCTCCATCGCTCCGCCCCGGGAGCGGTTGCATTTAAACGGAATGGAGAATCCCCTGGCCGCGCACGGCGGCACAGGGGCTACGACCCTGCGATGAGACAGCCTCCGAAGAGCGAAAGGCGGCAAGGGGCCAGGACTTGTATCACGGCGCCGTCCTCAGTTCGGCGGGCGCAACAGGACTTGGGATTGTACCCGGTGCCTCCACCGTCTCGACTGTCAGACGGTGGATCCGGCCATCACGCGCAGTCCAGTCGATCGACTGTCCCGCGGAAAGGCCGATAAGCGCCGCGCCGATCGGTGTGAGGATCGAGATCTTGCCCGCGGCGATGTCGGCCTCGCCCGGAAATACCAGTGTCGCGCGCCGGTCTTCTCCCAGGTCGCTGGTGAAGCGAAGGGTGGACCCCATGCGAACGACATCGGCCGGGATGCGTGCGTCTTCGACCACGCGCGCGCGTTCCAACTCTGCCATGAGTACGTCCGCGACATCGGGGGCCCTCATCGCATAGGATTCCGCCAGCAGCCACAGCCGCTCGCGGTCGGAGCGCGTCATTGTAATCGCCGGCTTGCGCTGTCTCTTACTCTCGGGAGCCATCTAGGCCTCCTACTGGTTTCATGCTGCTGCCGGGCACGGCGTGCCCGCAGCCTGATCGTTGTCTTGGATTATGTCGCTCTGCGGCTAATCCCTGCGTCAGGGAAAGTGGCCTATGCCCCGCGACCAGGGCGCGACGCGACCTGGCCGGGGGTCAGGTGCCCGCGATGGGGCACACCCGCGTAAGGAGAAAAGTAAGGCGGTCGGTCAACATGTTATGAACGTGGGATGGCAATGACGAAAAGTCAAGCTCGGCACCAAGCTGGACTATGTCGACGCCCGCTCTCTTATGGGGATGGTCTCGCCACACGCAAGTTGCGGTCCAAGCAATGTAAGCAGCCAACATGGCTGCCCTCCCCGCGAGCTGACGCCAGCCGACATCGAATTTGCCACGCGAGCAATCAGCTCGCTGGACCCCAGGCCTGCAGCCGTCACAAACTTTCATGCGACTAGCTCCGTCCTATTGGTCGGCACCGTCCGTCGACCGGCGGCCAGTTTGCGTGCATCGGCCGCGGAGGTTCAGGCGTTAACGCCTGCGGGGGGACCGTCCGCAGTACCGAGATGCCAGGGCGAGAAGCTGAAGCGTCGCGACGCAGTCGAGTGTCAACGCGCACGGCTCGGCACGACGAGTACATCGCAGGGTACATCATTCAGAATGCGCGAGGCTGCGCTACCCAAAAGGGCATGCATCAAGCCGCTTCGTCCGTGCGTGCCTGCGATGACGAGATCGGTATCGGCTTCATTCGTCAGTACCTCGAGTCCGGTCACCGGGTCCCCATGCCGGACAATGACCTCAGTCATAGACACAGCATCCGCGCCTGCCACGCCCTGACGAAAGCCCGGCACTTCTCGACCGCGCTTTCCTCGAACTGCGTGTCGTAAGCTGCCTTGACGTCCACCAGACCGCGATAGGGCGGGTCGAACGCGTGAAACAGCTCAAGACGCCGAAACCCAAACCATCGCAACCCCACCATCAACGCCGGCTTCGACGAGTCCGACAGGTCGGTCGGCACGGCTGCTCGACCCTCCGTCTCCAGCACCCTCTTCTTCACGACCAGGAGTGGTACCGGCGACGTCCGCGCAAGAGCGTTGACCGTGCTGCCGATCAGTACATGAGCCAAGGGGCCGGTCCCGGCTATTCCGGTCTTCGGGCCTTGGCCCTTTTGATCAGATCAGCGCTCACACGACCCGCAATCCTACCATCCTTACCAAGGCGAAGGCCGGATTGCTGTCGGTCCGTTCAACAAAACGCGATTTTAGACAACATAGCAGCCGATGGGTTATTTCAACCAGCGGATGGCGGCTTAACGGCATTCTGTCCGAGCACGCACGCGTAGCGGCACAAGAATGCGACATCCTCCCAAATCGAACTGCCTTGAGATGAGTACACATTGTTGATTACAGCCTCTATCGCGCACTCGTGCAGATTCGGGCTGGTGCCTCCTAACAGCCTTCCGCCTTCAGCGAACGTACCATGCGGACTACAATCGGATCGTAGGGGATCTTCTCGTTGCGGCTATAATTGATGGTGAACAGGGCGGCGCGGTCCCAGCAGACTCTGATGGCCCGCACATACCGGATTTGGCCGTCTTTAACACCGGAGTAGCTGGCCCATTCCGGCGTCACCCGACGATAGGTCAATTGCCAGCCGTTCTGCTCGTCCTCGACCATGCGATGCTCGATCTCGGTCCGAAAACTCGCCTTACCGAGCCGCGCGCCCCAGACAGTAAGAAACGCGTCGTTTTTGCCCTCAAACGCTGCTCCCTCATTCGAACGCTGCGTCAGCACAAACCCGGGTGGAACATCGAACGCGAAGCCGAAGTGCCTGAAGCCAATGGGCAGCCATGTCTGAGCATGGAGCAACGCGGTGGGGATCATGATGAAGGTTAGAATGAGCGGGAAACGTGTGACTTGTCTCATTAGCGTGGCCTCGATTATGGCCGGTAGCCCGCGCCAATCTTCAGGCGCGGGCCGGCCGGCCTCTGGCGGAGAGCCAGCCATCCGCGGCTACTTGCCGGTGGCCGGCGGACTAAGTTTCAAACCGGATTGACCGATCTTCGTTCCATGACGATCTTGGAATATTAGCCGTATCTTCAGCAGTTGATCGCAACTCCGATCAAGGCCTGGAGCTCGACGTGTGCTTGCAGCCGGGCTCTAAGCCGTCGCAGTCAAGGCACGCAGTTCGACCTCACCAGCAACGTACCGTATTTCGCCCAAAGGTGCTCGCACTGCTGTGTTCTCAAAGCTTGGAAATCATGGCGGAGCGAACGTCCAACATCGACGCGTTCGCGACAATCTGAATTTGCTGCCCTAATTGGCGGTGATCGATCGCAGCTTCTTTCTTGTTCACCGTGTCAAACACGCCAAGGATCCGCGCTTCGTCATTGCGTGAGGCCAACTCTGAAATCATCGGGGACCTGAGCCAAATCCGACCCATTGGCGACCATTCCCCGTGAGGTCCCTTGCCAAGCAGCGGCGCGTCGCGACAGCGACGGCATCAGTAGTCGCTGCGGCCCGCGGCCACCGCGGAGATACTCTGCACCCGCAAGACGACGCCAGGATTGTCGGAAAATGGGCCCGTGCTCTGCGCCATCTTCCGACGTTAGCGTAAATCGCGGCAGGGTTGGCCAGATGCGGTATTCGCTGGACTTTGCCGATAGATGTAGCTGACCGCTGGTTCGGGGCACAGGAGCCTGAGCCATCGATCTCACGAGACTGACCAGTTGGGGTCCATCGATCAGGGCCGCAGCGTCGGCTGGCGGGAGCCAGGCGCGTTGCCGCTGGGAACCCTCATTCCAGTCAGGCTGCACATCGACGACCGATAGCAGGTAAACCTTGACGGTTACCCGCACGAAGTGACCGGAAAGGCGCTTCCAATAGGCGTAGACGCCAGTGGCTCCTTCAATGCCTCGCCAACAACGCCGGCCTCTTCCCATGCTTCGGCGACTGCTGTCTTCCTTCCGCTTATGCCATTCATCGGCCAGCCTTTCGGCACGATGAAGCGGTTGGTCGTCTTGGAGGTGATCAGCATCACCTCTACGTGCCGTGGCAGTCAACCCGGAACGGAACTGCCGCAACCTGCCTGATCGGTTTACCCTTCTTCGCCCCGCGGACGATCCGCTTTTCCTTCACCATCAAATCGTGAATCTCATTGAGGACGCGCCTGACGTAACATCGACGGTCCATTGCGGGAGGACCTATGGGCAGCCCTGTTCCGGCCGCTACCGACTCGATTTGCAAATCGGCAGAAAAGCTCCCAATCTGGTTGTCGCCGCAGCATAGCTTGATGCTTGTTAGACGGCGAAACAATGGGAGGAAATT
The DNA here is from genome assembly GCF_002284535.1 of Mesorhizobium wenxiniae. Classification (GTDB taxonomy): domain Bacteria; phylum Pseudomonadota; class Alphaproteobacteria; order Rhizobiales; family Rhizobiaceae; genus Mesorhizobium; species Mesorhizobium wenxiniae. The sequence goes on from NZ_NPKH01000020.1 coordinate 624,826, forward strand.
CGCACATGAACAAGACCTATGTCCGTCTGGCGGCAACCGCTGTAATGCTCGTCTCTGCCGCCACCTCGGCTTACGCCGACAGCCTCACCCTCTATTGCGCCGCCGAGGAGGCCTGGTGCCAGCAGATCAAGACTACCTTCGAGGAAAAGACTGGCATCACCGTCGACATGACCCGCAAGAGCTCCGGCGAGACATACGCCCAGTTGCGCGCCGAAGCCGGAAACCCGAAGGGCGACGTCTGGTGGGGCGGAACCGGCGATCCTCATCTCCAGGCCGCCGAAGAAGGACTGACTGTGGAATATACGTCCCCAATGCGGGGCGAACTGCACGACTGGGCGATCAAGCAGGCGCAAGCCGCCAACAACAAGACGATCGGCGTCTACTCCGGTGCGCTCGGCTTCGGTTACAACAAGGATCTGTTGGCCAAGAGCAATCTGCCGGAGCCGAAATGCTGGGCCGATCTGACCAAGCCGGAATACAAGGGCCACATCCAGATGGCCAACCCAAACTCATCGGGCACCGCCTATACGATGCTCGCCACGATAGTTCAGCTCATGGGGGAGGAAAAGGGTTTTGAATACCTGAAGGCCCTCCACGCCAACATCAACCAGTACACCAAGTCGGGCTCCGCTCCGATTAAGGCCGCGGGTCTTGGCGAAACGACCATCGGCATCGTTTTCATGCATGACGCGGTGACGCAGACGGCAGCCGGCTTCCCGATCGTCACGGTGGCGCCGTGCGAAGGCACCGGCTATGAAATCGGCTCGATGTCGCTGATCAAGGGCGCCCGCAACCCGGAAGCAGCAAGGCAGTTCTACGACTGGGCGCTGACCGCCGAGATGCAGTCGAAGGCGAAGGACGTGAAGTCGTTCCAGTTGCCCTCGAATAAGAACGCCACCGCGTCCGACCTGTCGCCCGACCTGTCGACCATCAAGCTCATCGACTACGACTTCAAGAAGTATGGATCGAGCGCCGAGCGCAAGCGCCTGCTGCAGAAGTGGGATACGGAGGTCTCGACCCTGCCGCAGTAATCATGCGCGTCCGCACTGCCACGAGCGCGCTTCACCCGACCGTCGTCCTGTGGACGGCGGTCGGATTGGTCGGCTATGCGCTGCTGCCTTGGTATGGGCTGGAAAGCAACTTCTTCACCTTGTCCTGGCTGTTGGACGGCTATCCGCATGACGATGACGTCGCGCCGGCGCTTTTCCTTGTGCTGCAAGGCGAGAAACTCTGGCTTGCACCCCTCGGGCCGCTGCTTCTCGCGCCGCTCCTGCTATGGGGGCGCAGGAAGTCCGACCCTTTCTTTGGGAATTTGCTAATCGTCGTCGGCGCGACCGGCGTCGCCTACTTCCTGCTTCAAGGTTTCGGCATTGGTCTGCGCGGTTTCCAGTGGCAATGGCTGACCTGGCTCGTTGGCGAGCTCGACGACCGCCAGTTCGGCATGGGCTGGGGAGCACTGCTCGTAAGCGGCGCGTTCCTGTTCCTGTTCACCCTAGGGCTTGCGGCGCGCGGCGCGGTGGCCGGCGACGAGTTCGTCGTCGGCTCGATCGGCTTCGTCGTCGCCGTGGTCACCATCTTCATCTTCATGCCGATCGGTCAAATGCTGGGGAGCGCACTGCTCACACAAGAGGGCGACTATTCGCTTCCCATCTTTCTCGCAAAACTCTCCAGCGACCGGCTCTGGAATCTCGGCTGCCTTTTCGGCGGTCCGCGCTGCGGCGTCGCCTGGAATTCGCTGTTTCTCGCCATTCTGGTCGGCGTGATGACCACCGCACTCGGCTTGGTCTTTGCCCTGGTAGTGACGCGTACTGGCTTTCGCTACGGCGCGCTGTTGCGCGCGCTGACCGTGCTGCCGATCATCACACCACCTTTCGTCATCGGCCTCGCCATCATTCTTCTGTTCGGCCTCTCGGGCGCCATCAACCTGGGTTTCGCCGAGCTAATCGGCGTCCGTCCGACGCGATGGATCTATGGACTGCCTGGCCTGCTCATGGCCCAGGTGCTCGCCTTCACGCCGATCGCTTTTCTGGTGATGATCGGAGTGGTCGAGGGCGTCAGCCCCTCCCTGGAGGAGGCCGCCCAGACCCTGCGCGCCAATCGCTGGCAGACCTTCATCACCGTGTCTCTACCTTTGATGCGGCCGGGTCTAGCCAACGCCTTTCTGCTCGGCTTTATCGAGAGCATGGCTGACTTCGGCAATCCGCTGGTGCTCGGCGGCAATTTTGACGTTCTGTCCACCGAGATCTTCTTCGCCATTGTCGGCGCACAATACGACCAGGCGCAGGCGGCGATCCTCGCCCTCGTACTCCTGTTCTTTACCCTTGGGGCTTTCTACGCCCAGCGATTCTGGCTCGGCAAAAAGTCCTACACGACCGTTTCCGGCAAAGGCGACGCCGGCGTCCACCCGCTTCTGCCGGCAACATTCCGCAACCTCGTCGTCGCGGTAGCCGCTGTCTGGACGCTTTTTACCTTGCTGATTTATGCGACGATCTTCTACGGCAGCTTCGTCAAGCTGTGGGGCGTCGATTTCTCTCTGACCTTTGAACACTACGTGAAGGCGTTCTCCATCGGGTGGAACGAGTTCGGCGTCCACTGGCGCGGCTCGGCCTGGAGTTCGTTCTGGACGACCATGGAAATAGCTTTGATCTCCGCGCCGCTGACCGCGGCCATCGGACTCTTGACCGCCTATTTGCTGGTCCGCCAGAATTTTGCCGGCAAAGACGCTTTCGAATTCGCAACGATGCTGTCCTTCGCCATTCCCGGCACTGTGATCGGCGTGTCCTATGTGATCGCGTTCAACGTGCCGCCGATCGAGCTCACCGGCACCGGCATTATCCTGGTGCTCTCCTTCATCTTCCGCAACATGCCGGTCGGGGTTCGCGCGGGTGTCGCGTCGATGTCGCAGATCGACCGCAGCCTTGACGAGTCCTCCCTGACTCTCGGCGCTAACTCCTGGCAAACCTTCCGCAAGGTGGTGATGCCGCTCCTGCGGCCGGCCATCCTTGCCGCGCTGGTTTATTCCTTCGTTCGCGCAATGACCGCCATCAGCGCCATTATCTTTCTGGTCAGCGCCCAGTACGACATGTCGACCAGCTACATCGTCGGCCGCGTCGAGAATAACGAATACGGCATCGCCATCGCTTATTCCGCCGTCCTGATCGGTGTCATGCTAGCGGTGATCGGCCTGATGCAGCTTGCTGTTGGCAGCCGCATGATCGGCCGGCGCGGTCTCGACGGCGATCTGGCGCAGTCGCGCACCAATGTCAGCCAGTCAGTGGTGGCGCGTCCACAGCCGGCGATCTCGGGAGGCGGATGATGGCCGAAATTCGCAGCAACGCCGCCTCAGTCGAATTCAGGAACGTCACCAAGATCTACGGCAAGAGCAAGGCGCCCGCCGTCAATGGCGTCTCGCTGTTCATCGAGGCCGGGAAGCTGGTCACCCTCCTTGGACCGTCGGGCTGCGGCAAAACGACCACCTTGCGCATGATCGCTGGACTGGAAATGGTAACGGGCGGCCAGATCCTGATCGGGGGCGCCGACGTCACCCGTTTGCCGGCTACCGATCGTGATGTGTCCATGGTGTTTCAATCTTACGCGCTTTTCCCGCACATGACCGTGACCCAGAACGTCGAATACGGCCTGGGCTTTTCCGGCTTCGGGAGGAAGGAGACGGCCGAGAGGGCCAGAGCAGGGCTTGAGCTGGTCGGACTCTCCAACTTCGGCGACCGCCTGCCGAGCCAGCTTTCGGGTGGACAGCAACAGCGAGTGGCGGTAGCGCGGGCGCTGGTTCTGGAGCCGCAGGTGCTGCTCTTCGACGAGCCTTTGTCGAACCTGGATGCCAAGCTGCGCCGGCGCGTGCGCGAGGAGATCCGCGAGATTCAGCAGAAACTCGGCCTGACGGTCGTCTATGTCACCCACGACCAGGAGGAAGCGCTCGCCGTCTCCGATCGCATCATTGTCATGAACAATGCGGTGATTGCTCAGGACGGCACGCCACGCGAGCTCTACGAGCAGCCCGCAAATGCTTTCGTGGCCGACTTCATCGGCGAAGCCAACATGTTCCAATGCGAGGTGGTGTCGGTCGAGGGCGACAGCGCCACCGTGCAGCTGGGATCCGCTGTCCTGAAGCTGCCGGCTCGCGGCCGCAAACCGGGGCCAGCCAAGCTGGCGGCGAGACCGAGCCGCCTCGAGATTGGTGAACCGAATGCTCCCGGCACTTTGCCCGGCACACTTGAAAAAGTGACCTATGTCGGCAGCCACCTCGAATTCGTAGTCGCCACGCAATTCGGCGAAGTCTTTGTGATCTCGCCGGATGTCGACACGGCATTTCGAGCGGGGCAGCCGGTAAGCATCGGCTTTCCCGAACGCGGGCCCGTGCTGATCACAGACTGAACGCCTCTTTGCAAAGCGCGTGGACCTTGTCGAATACGCCCTTACCGCCCGCGATGACCAGTGTTCCTTCCTCCAGGACCGTTTTCGGATCGGGCGGGACGACCAATCCGCCGGCCTCTTCGACCAGAAGCATGCCTGCGAGGCAGTCCCAAGCGTTCATATGCTCCTCGACATAGGCGAGCAGCCTGCCCGACGCGACGTAGGCAAGCATAAGCGCGCCGGATGCATTGCGGAAAAAGACGCCGCCCTCCTGAAGCAGGAGATCGATCAGTTTGGCGACGGCACGAGCTTCACGCCGATTTGAGAAGCCGGTTCCGACCGAGCCTTGCATCAGACTCGTCGTCGGACTTGTCTTTATGGGCCGCTTGTTGAGGAAAGCTCCGCCGCCGCGTCGTCCATAAAAAGTCTCGCCGGTAGACGGTTCATGGATAACGCCCACGACCGTCACCCCCTCCTTGACGCAGGCGATGACGACGGTCCAGGCTGGGATGCCGCGCAGGAAATTGGCAGTGCCGTCGATCGGATCTATCACCCAGGTGTAACCCGATCCGCCCGCTAGTGCGGCGTGTTCCTCTCCGATAACGCCGTCTTCCGGGTACTGAGTCGCAAGCTCCTGGCGGATAAACGTCTCGACATTCCGGTCGGCCTCGGAAACCAGGTCCTGATGACCCTTGCTCTCGATTGTGAGCGTCTCCAGTTGTCGGAAATATTGCAGGCCGAGCTCGCCGCCGCGCCGCGCCAACGCAGTCGCAAACAGCATCCGATCGTTATTGCCACCGGCCATGGGCACTCGCTCTTTGTTGATTCCACCTCTTGTCAAAGCAGATGTCATCGCCTTCCGCTGATCAGGATCATTCACGCAGGTAATTGTGTCATTGTTTCTGCTTCCGTTCGTTCGTCAGCCGTTTGTATTGATCGCCGATTTTCGGGGGGAAGCTTGAGTTTAACCCTCGGCGATCGGCCGCCACTCGTGGATGACCTCGTATCCCGGCCACTCGAAAGTGAAGAAATGTCCAGGGAACGGTTGATGCCGACTGCGCGAAATCGGCGCATCCAGTAGCTCGCATAGCAAGAGCGTGCCGACACCGCCGTGCGACGAAAGCAATATCGCCGTCGGATGGGTCCCAAAGAAGCGAAACCCGGCCCGTACTTTGAGTTCCTGGGCATCGCACGGTCCCATCCGCGGACACTCTCATGTGGATTAGCGAAGCAGGAGTAAGCGACTCGTTCGAAATCGGCGGGTGGAAGGAAGCCTGTTGCGGAGCGGTCATTCTCGCCAAGGTGCTCATCCACTTGGACGGGCTGCGGCCAGCAGGCCAGCCGCTTCAATTGCCTCGGCCTCAGAGCTCGACCAGATGGACGTTAGGCCGGACAGCACCGCACCGTTCGGAGACGCTTGCGAAGCGAACGCGGGCTGCGGGCCGACGAATGGCACGCCCAGCCCTCTGGGTCGTGTAGATGGCGTGATATCGGTTTCATTCGGCAGCTTCGGCCTTCGCCGCCGGCGCAATTCGTGCGGCGCAGTATTTGAACTCCGGAATCTTGCCGTAGGGGTCCAGCATCGGGTTGGTGAGCATGTTGGCCGGACTTTCGTTGAAGCAGAACGGCATGAACACCATGCCGTCGGCGACTTCCCGATCGGCGCGGAGGATGGCGTCGACCGTGCCGCGCCGCGTCTCGACCGCAATCATCTCCCCTTGGCGTAGGCCGTGCCGTTTGATCTCATAAGGGTTCATCGCGGCGATCCCGTGTGGCTCGATCGCGTCCAGCACGCCCGCCCGGCGCGTCATGGCGCCGGTGTGCCAATGCTCGAGCAGGCGGCCGGTGGTGAGCACCAGTGGAAACTCTTCATCGGGCACCTCATCGGGCGGTAGCAAATCGGCCGGCACGATGCGGCCGCGTCCGTCCGCGGTCGGGAATCCGGACGAGAAGATGATCTCGTTGCCAGGCTTGTCGGGGCCGTCGGCCGGATAGACAACCGATCCCTCGCGTTCGACGCGATCCCAGGAGATGTGTTTGAGCGAAGGCATGACGCTGGCCATCTCGGCATAGACATCCGAGACATGGCCGTAATTCCAGTCCAGACCCACGCGCCTCGCCAGTTCGACGATCAGTTCCCAGTCCTGACGCGCTTGGCCTGGCAGTTCGAGCGCTGGACGCCCAATCTGCACCTGCCGGTTGGTGTTGGTGTATGTGCCGAGCTTTTCGGCATGTGCCGAGGCCGGCAGCACCACATCTGCATGCCAAGCGGTCTCGGTCAGGAAGATGTCCTGCACCACGAGATGGTCGAGCATGGCCAGTGCTTGCCGGGCATGGGTTTGGTCCGGATCGGACATGGCCGGGTTCTCGCCCATTATGTACATGCCCTTGATTTCGCCTTCATGGATGGCGTCGATGATTTCGACGACCGTCAGGCCCCGTTTGGGGTCCAGCGTCTGGCCCCAAAAGTTCTCGTAGGCGCCGCGGATGTCGATGTTCTCGACCGATTTATAGTCGGGGAAATACATCGGGATGAGCCCGGCATCGGATGCGCCCTGCACGTTGTTCTGGCCGCGCAGCGGGTGCAGGCCGGTTCCCGGCCGGCCGACATGTCCGGTGATCAGCGCCAGAGCGATCAGGCAGCGCGCATTATCGGTCCCGTGTGTGTGCTGGGAAATGCCCATGCCCCAAAAGATGATCGACCGCTCGGCGGTCGCGTAGGTGCGGGCGACGTCGCGCAGCACGCTCGCCTCGACACCGCAGACCTCGGCCATCGCTTCGGGCGAAAAATCCTTCACCTTGGCCTTCAGCGCCTCGAATCCGGAAGCGTTGGCCTGGATATACTGCTCGTCGTAGAGCTTTTCCTCAACGATGACGTGGATCAGCGCGTTCAGCATGGCGACGTCGCTGCCAGCCTTGAACCGCAGCGAATGCGACGCATGGCGCATCAGGTCCTGGCCGCGCGGGTCCATGACGATCAGCTTGGCGCCGCGCTTGGCCGCCTGCTTGAAATAGGTCGCGGCGACCGGATGGTTGGTGGTCGGCCGCGCGCCGATGACGATGATGCATTCGGCCTTCAGCGCGTCGTTGAAGGGCGCCGAAACTGCTCCCGAACCGACGCCTTCCATGAGTGCTGCCACCGACGATGCGTGGCACAACCGCGTGCAATGATCGACATTGTTGGTGCCGAAGCCTTGGCGCACCAGCTTCTGGAACAGATAAGCCTCTTCATTGGAGCCTTTCGCCGAGCCGAAGCCGGCCAGCGCCTGCCCGCCATGATCCTTGAGAATGCGCTTCAGCCCGCCGGCGGCACGCGCGAGCGCCTCTTCCCAGGTAGCCTCGCGAAACACGGTCAGCGGATCGACGCCGCGCATGTCCAAATCGCCCGATTTCGGGGCGTCGTCGCGGCGGATAAGCGGCTTCGTCAGCCGTTCAGGCGACATGGCATAATCGAAGCCGAAACGCCCCTTGACGCAGAGCCGGTTCTCGTTGGCATAGCCGTTACGGCCATCGACCTGGACGATCTTGTTGTTCTTGACGGCAACGCTGGTCTGGCAGCCGACGCCACAGAACGGGCACAGCGTGTCGATGACCTTGTCGAATTCCTGGATGACGCGGGTCTTACCTGTCTTGTCCATCAGCGACTTTTCGTAGAGCGCGCCGGTCGGGCAGGCCTGAACGCATTCACCGCAGGTGACACAAGTCGACAGGCCCATCGGATCGTGCATGTCGAAGACGGGAAGCGAGTGATTGCCGCGTTCGGCCATGCCGATCACATCGTTGACCTGGACCTCGCGGCAGGCCCGCACACAGGCGCCGCAAGTGATGCAGGAATCGAGATTGACGGCAATGGCGGGATTCGTGATGTCGAATTCCGGCCGAACATCGTCGCTGGCAAATTTTGAGCTATAGCGATCGCCCGAAATCCCCATCGAACCAGCCCACTGCCAGAACATCGACTGCTGATCCGGACCGTCGGCCGCCGGCCGCATATTGCTGGCGAGAAGCTCGAACACCATCTCGCGCGATTTCCTGGCCCGTTCGGTATCCGTCGTCACCACCATTCCGGCGGAAGGTTTGCGGATGCAGGAGGCGGCGAGCACCCGCTCGCCCTCGACATCGACCATGCACGCGCGGCAATTGCCGTCTGGCCGATAGCCCGGCATGTCAACATGGCACAGATGCGGGATCCTGGTGCCTTCGCGCTTCGCAACGTCCCAAATGGTCTCGTCGTCAGCAGCTGTGACCGTTTTACCGTCGAGGGTGAATATGACGCCATCTGCCATTTCAAAGATCATCCCTAAAATGCGTCAAAAGGTGATTGACCGGATTGGGCGCCGCCTGGCCGAGACCGCAGATGGAGGAATCTCGCATCACTGTTTCAAGGTCGCGCATCGCCGTCTCGTTGGGCACGCCCTTCTCTTTCAAGAGCGTTACAAGCTTTTCGGTTCCTTCCCGGCACGGCGTGCATTTCCCGCAACTCTCATGTTTGAAGAAATTCATGAGATTGAGGGTCACATCCTTGATATTGTCGGCTTGCGAAAGCACGACCACCGCATGTGAGCCGACAAAGGCGCCCTGTTTGGCGAGTTCGCCGCCGAAATCGAGTTCAATGTCGCCCATCGACGCCGGAAGGATGCCCCCCGAGGCTCCACCTGGCAGATAGGCCTTGAATTCATGCCCGTCTGCCATGCCGCCGCAATAATCCTCGATCAATTCGCGCACGGTGACGCCGGCCGGGGCCAGCTTGACACCCGGCTCCTTCACATGTCCGGAAACCGACCAGGAGCGAATTCCCTGATGGCCGGGCTTGCCTTGCGCGGCGAACCATTCGGGCCCCTTCTCGACGATGTCGCGAATCCACCACAGCGTCTCGACGTTGTGGTTGAGTGTCGGGCGTCCGAAAAGGCCGACTTCGGCAATATAAGGAGGCCGGTGTCGGGGCATGCCGCGCTTGCCCTCGATGCTTTCCAGCATCGCGCTTTCCTCGCCGCAAATATAGGCGCCGGCGCCGCGCCGCAGTTCGATGAAGCCGGGCTTGACGATGCCGGCCCCCTCGAGCGCCACGATCTCGGCGCGCAAAATGGCGAGCACGGCTGGGTATTCGTCGCGCATGTAGAAGTAAACGCGCTTGGCCTCCACCGCGTAGGCAGCGATCAGCGCCCCTTCTAAGGTACGATGCGGATCGCTTTCAAGATAGACGCGGTCCTTGAAAGTGCCAGGCTCGCCTTCGTCGCCATTGATCGACATCAGCCGCGGCCCTGGATAGCCGCGCACGAAACTCCATTTCTTGCCGGCCGGAAAGCCGGCGCCGCCGAGGCCGCGCAGGCCGGCGTGCTCCATGATCTCGATAATGGCATTCGTGGTCAGCACGCCGTCGCGCACTTTCTGCAAGAGCTGATACCCACCGGCAGCGCGATAGGCATCCAAGCCGACATAGTCAGGCGCCGCTGTGCGGATGTCCCCGTCTCTCGCCATCGCCAACAGCTTGTGGCTTGTCGCGTGGTCGACTTCGCGGTCGCCGACGCGCGCGGCAGGGGCGGTGGCGCAGCGGCCCATGCAGGGCGCACGCATGACGCGGATGGCCTGCGGGTCGGCGTCGCCGGCCAGTTCGCCAAACAGGCGTTCCGCGCCCGCCAGCATGCAGCTTATCGATTCGCAAACCCGGATTGTCAGCGGCGCGGGCCGCGCCTCGCCTTCCTTCACGATATCGAAATGGTCGTAGAAGGTCGCGACCTCGTAAACCTCCACCTGGGACAGGCGCATGTCCTCGGCAAGCGCGCGCAGATGCGCGGCCGACAGACAACCGTAGTGGTCTTGGATCAGATGCAGGAACTCGATCAAGAGATCCCGGCGCCGTTCGCGATGGCCAAGAAGTTCCCGGACATCTGCCAGGGCCACGTCATCCAGCGCCCGCCCTTTGGGTCCGCGATCCGGGGACCGCCGTTGCTGCATTGTCATTCTCTCTCCTCCCGGCGCGAACCCTTCGTCTGAGGAAGGCGGCTCAAGCCACCGATATCGTTGTCAGTTTCTCGCATTACAGTTCAAGTGAGCCGTATCCTGCCCTTGAGCCCGGCGCACCTTTGATCAAGGACCTGGCACACGAGTTGAAGCAATGCCGGTCTGGCAATTTTTAGCATCCCGGGGCGCCGCGACAGAACTGATCTGCGCCCTGATTTGTCGCACGGTTTATACCGGGGCAGCTTGCGCCCTCTCGATCAAGAAAATGATGTGGTCGCCATCCCGTTCCGTCGCCTCCAGGCGGTCGCCCGTTTCCTTGATCAGATTGGGAATGTCTATGGCCGCCAGCGGATCGGTGCAACGGACCTCAAGACGCTCGCCTGGCCTTATGCCGCTGAGCGCCTTGCGGGTTTTCAGCGCCGGCAAGGGACATTTCAATCCCGTCAGATCGAGCTGTCTCGTTGTCATGGTGGCGCACCATGGCGGACCGGTCACCGGTCGTCAACGGCCACGGCCTCCCGGCTGCCGCAAATGAGAGCGGCCAGGGGTCTCGGCAAACTGCGTGCGCCGGCCCGACGGCGTTCGTCAATTCAGGTCCGAATAGGCGAGGAACTGAACGGTCTGACCCGGCTCTACCTGGGCTACTTCCTCGCCGAGTTCGACAAGGCCGTCGGTTTGGACCAAAGAAGACAGCAGGCCCGCGCCCTCGCGCTGGAATTTGACGGCTTCATATGTACCGTCCTGCGTTCCACGCAGGCTTACCCGCACATATTCGCGTCGCCCCGGCTTTTTTCGGTAGGAAAAGGCGGCCCGAATAGGCCGCGAAATTGGTGGCTGCTGCCGTGCGCCGGCCAGTGCCAAGATCGCGGCGCGCGCAATATGGGCGAATGTGACGAAGCTCGCCACCGGATTTCCGGGCAGCCCAATGAAGGCTGTTCCCCTGATCACCCCCATGGCGACTGGTCGGCCGGGTTTTATGGCCACCCGCCAGAATACCAGGGTGCCCACACTCTCTAGTGCTGCCTTGACGCAGTCGGCCTCCCCGGTCGAGACCCCGCCGGAGGCCAGGATCAGGTCCTGGCCTGGGGCAGCCTCGCTCAGCACATCCGCGATCAGGCTGCTGTCGTCAGTCAGAATGCCCAAATCGGTGGTCTCGCAGCCCACTCTTGCGAGCATGGCCATAAGCATGAAACGGTTCGAATCGAAAAGCTGGGCCGGTCCCCGGACATTTCCCGGCGCGACGATCTCGTTGCCGGTCGAGAAGATCGCGACGCGAACTTTGCGCCGGACTTCGAGCTGCGTCATGCCGAGAGCCGCGGCGAGCGCAACATCTTGCGGGCGCATGCGCTGGCCGGCCTGCAGGACCACCTTGCCTGCTGCGACATCCTCGCCCGCCGGCCGCACGTTGGCTCCCCTTTTCAGGCCCGGCGGAAGAATGACCCTGCCGGTCTCGTCGACACGGACATCTTCCTGCATGTAGACCGTGTCTGCCCCCTCCGGCAGCGGAGCGCCAGTGAAGATGCGTATGGCTTGTCCGGGCGCGGCGGGCCGATCCGGGGCCACCCCGGCCTGGATCCTGTCGCTCACGAGGAAAGCTTTTTCAGCGGTTCCCGGCAGGTCGTCGCCGCGCAGTGCATAGCCGTCGACGGCTGAGTTGGTGAAAGGCGGCAGGGGCAGCGGTGCAACTAAATCTCTCGCCAGGACGCGCCCATCGGCATTCGCCAGCTGGACGGTTTCGGTCTCGTCCACAACGGTCAGCCGTGAAGCAATCAGTGCGGCGGTATCATCGACCGATCGCATCGGGCCGCCGAAAGCGAAGCAGTCGTCTGAAAGTTGCGCCATCGAGCCTTCAGCCTCTGTGGATCTGGCCGAACCGGCAGCTCGGCGCCATCCGGCAAGCCAGTCTGCGCTTATAGGCGCTTTTGTCGACCGGCCTGCGTTTGAACAGGGTATATAGTAGACGTCAAGCTGAAGGTTATGCATCCACCCCGGCGAGCGGGATTGCAATTTTCAAGAGAGCGCCATGCAGCAGATGAAAAGCCGACCAGACCCCGCCATCATCATGCCGAGTCCGGAGGACATCCGATTGACCGAACAGGTCAGCGGCATCGATCATACGGGCGCCGCTATTCAAGTCCGCGTCCCCGTTGAACGCCCGCTGACGCTCTATCTGAACGCGCAGGAGATCGTCACGATGATGACGATCAGCGATTATCCCGAATATCTGGCGCTGGGCTACCTGCTCAATCAGAACATGCTCAAATTCGACGACGTCGTAACCGAAGTCGAGTATGACGACGACCTGCAGGTCGTGATCGTTCGTACCGAGCGCAACACCAATTACGAGCAGAAGCTCAAGAAACGGACGCAGACTTCAGGCTGCGCGCAGGGTACGGCTTTCGGCGATCTTCTCGAGGCGCTCGAAAATACCGCTCTGCCGGCAGCCGTACTGCACACCTCCTGGCTTTACCAAATGACCCGTACGATCAACACGACGCCGTCGCTCTATCTTGAAGCGGGCGCGATTCATGGCTGCGTGCTTTGCAAGGAAGGAACGCCGGTCTGTTATATGGAGGATGTCGGGCGCCACAATGCCGTCGACAAGATCGCCGGCTGGATGTATCGCCACGGCATCGATCCGGCCGACAAGATCCTTTATACGACGGGCAGGCTGACGTCGGAAATGACGATCAAGACGGTTCGAATGGGCATTCCGATCCTCGTCTCACGCTCGGGTTTTACCGCTTGGGGCGTCGATTTGGCGCGTCAGGCAGGCTTGACGCTCGTCGGCCGGGCGCGCGGCAAGCGGTTCGCCGTGCTGTCTGGCGAGGATCGGATTGTCTTCGACCAGGACCTCGCTTCCGTCGACGAGGAAGCACCTCGTCACAGACGCAAGGGAGCCGCCGATGGCGAATAAGAAGGTGCCCACCCTGGGCGTCGTTCTCGCCGGGGGGCTCGCCCGGCGCATGGGCGGTGGCGACAAATCCATGCGTCGGATCGACGGACTCACGATCCTCGATCGTGTCCTCGATCGCCTCGGCCCGCAATGCGACGGGCTCTTGCTGAACGCCAATGGCGACCCTGCCCGCTTTGACCGCTTTCGCCTTCCAGTCGTCGCCGACCCGGTCGAGAACTATCCGGGGCCGCTCGCTGGCGTGCTTGCGGGCCTCGATTGGGCTGAGGAGAACAGGCCCGACGTCGAATGGATCGTCAGCGTCGCGGCGGACTGTCCTTTTTTGCCGCGCGACCTCGTCGAACGGCTGCATCGGGCGCGCTTGGCGAAAGGTGCGGATCTGGCGGTGGCGATGTCAGCGCGCCGGACGCATCCTGTCATCGGACTCTGGCAAGTGGCGATGCGCAATGAGTTACGCGATGCACTCGTCGAAGAGGGCATTCGCAAAATCGACCTCTGGACGGCTCGCTACCAGGTTGCCACCGCGTCCTGGCCGGCCAAGCCGGTGGATCCATTCTTCAATGTCAACACGGTCGAAGATTTTGCCGAGGCCGAACGGCTCTGGCACCTTAGCCAGGCCGGATAAAACCCATGGGCTCGATCCCCTCGTTGAATTCAGGCGAAGTGAGCGCGGTAAGGAAGGCCTGCACCGCGGGTCGCTCTTTGCGGGCAGAGACCAGCGCGAAATCATAATGCTCTTCCTTCAGCGCAATGAAACTGAGCCCGGCTGATTGCGCCACCGGCGCAATGGTGACGCCCCAGTCTGCTCGGTTCTGCGCCACGGCCGCCGCGACGGCGTTGTGCGAGCGGGGCTGGTTCCAATATCCGTCGGGACGCGCCGGACCAAGCAGTTGGTCGATCAGGATACGTGTACCCGAGCCCTGGTTGCGGTTGACCATCATGCAATTTGGATCGGCGAGTGCGGCACGCACCGCCTCGTCTGCGTCGGCCCCCTGGAAGCGGATGTCGCTTGGGCGGTAGACGATGCCCTGCATGCGCCGCCATCCCTCCACGAGTTCGAGGCCGTCGCTCAGGAACGGCGCATTGTAGCTTTGCGTCTTGGCGTCGAAGAGGTGGATGGGCGCGATATCGCACTCGCTCCGTTTAGCCGCGGCCAGGCCGCCCAGGCTCCCGACCGCGATAGACCGCACCGTCAGGCCGGCGCGAAACAGAATGCCCACGACGAGATCCAGGCCCGTGCAGTTGCTGCCGATCACCACGAGATCGGGAACACGGACGTGCGGTGTGAACAGCGTGACCGAAGCCTCGCTTCCGGCAGGCATATTGTCGGCTAAAGCTTCGATGCTGATGAAGCCATCCGCCTGGGCAAAGGAGGTTATCGCCCCCGAGCCCTTGCCGGTGGGATAGGCGACCAGCCCCTCATCACCCTCGACCAGCGATACCATCACGAACTCCGTGCGGCCGAGTTCGGATGGAATGCGCAGCGGAACCTTTGCCGTGACCTTCGCTTCGGTCCGAGGCGGCAGGCCCGCCATGCGGCGCAGCAAAGGTACGATCATGTCGTGCAAAGTGAACATGGCCGAAGTCGGAAATCCCGGCAGCACGACGACCGGTTTGCCGTCGCAAACGGCGAGACAGAGCGGCTTTCCCGGCTTCAGCGCCACGCCATGGGCAACGATGCCGGGCGCGCCGAGACGGTTCACGATGCGGTGGCTGACATCACCGGCGCCCTTGGACGTCCCGCCCGACAGTATCAGCACCTCATGGGCCGCTAGCGCCTCGCGCATGGCGGCTTCCAGCTTGGCTTCGTCATCCGGATACGCGCCGAGAAAGCTCGCCTCGCCGCCATTTTCAGTTATCGCGGCGCTGACGATTGCCCCATTGGCGTCGTAAATGCCGGCGGGTCGCAGGGCGTCGCCCGGTTGGACAAGTTCGTCGCCAGTCGACAAAACCGCCACGCGCAGCTTGCGCGCCACCGTCACCAGCGCAATTCCGCAGGCGGCAAGCATGCCAATTTCTCGCGAGCCGATCACCGTTCCGGCACGCAGCAGAACCTCACCGCGGGCAATATCGGATCCGGCATTCGAGATGAACTGGCCGGGCGAGGCTCCGCGCCTGACCTCGATGGCATCACCTTCGGTGGGTTGAGTGTGCTCCACCATGACGATGGCATCGGCGCCGCGCGGCACGGGACCGCCCGTCGAGATGGAGGTGGCGGTGCCTGCGAGCACAGGTATTTGCGGGGCAACACCGCATGCGATAGTTTCGTGGTTGAGCAGGAGCCTGGCAGGAAGGGCCTCCGACGCGGTGGCCATGTCGGCGGCGCGCACGGCAAAACCATCGACGTTCGAACGGTCGAAGGGAGGCACGTCGATAGGAGCCATGACATCATCGGCAAGCGCCAGCCCAAGCGCATCCGCAAGCGTCAGTTCTTCGGTCGGGATCGTTCGCGGAAATAGCGCCGCCTCGAAACGGGCGAGCGCCTCGTCGCGCGACAGGACCGTCAGGAACTGCTCCTGGCCGGTATCTTGGCGGGTCGATCTGGTCATGACTTACTCATCTGGGATCATCGAACACAAAGGCGCCGACAGCTGTTCCCGCAGCACACCCCTCACTGCCGCCTGGAATAGCAAGCCATGCATCCGCCATGCGGATCGCGTCCAGGGAAAAATCTCCTATCGCAAGTGGGGCCCATCTGTCTTGTTCCTGCTTCAGGAGGACGATCTCGGCCAGCCCGACCGTGGAGGAGATTTTTCGCTCCAGTGCTAGGACCGTCTGTCGCCGGGCGCTCCTGCCCGACAGGCGATCGATGGTCGGCTGAACCAGCGCAAGAAAGGCGGCAAAGGCCTGATCGGGCGCTCCGGGCAGAGCAATTATCGGGACCGCGTCGAGCCGGCCGATCGCCGCGGTTCGGCCGGGCTGCAGCGCTATGTTGTGGGCGATGAGCGCCCCACGCGCGGCAAGCACGTCGGCTGTTGCGTCGGCGCGCCCCGCACCAGTGCCTCCAATCAGGATGATCAAATCGCCGGCTGCACTCGCAAGGGCCTGGGCGACGGATCTGGCGTCGCGCGTAACCGTTTCGATATCGAACACCGTCGCGCCAGAGGCTCTTGCGAGGTCGGCGATAAAATGCCCCGTTAAAGTATCGCTCGCCGGGGCGGCGAGATCGATCAGGCGCAACTGCGGTGCCCGCACCGCAATTTCACCAATCCCTACACTCCGCAGGGCGAGGAGGTCCGCGGCCGACAGCCTGTGCCCTGCAATGATGAGTGGTCGGCCCGCCTCCATGTCCTCGCCAGCGCGTCGCACGCCCTGGCCCGGTGCTGCTTCCCCGAGCGCCTGGGGCATCGGGCCGCTGCAATCGATGAGATCGGCATCGAGGACGCAATCGCATCCCTCCGGCATGGCGACGCCTGCCTCTACCCAGACCGGAATTGCCATCAGCGGCAGCGGCGAATAGGCCGACGCACCGGCAAGATCGAGCGCGCGACACGCCCAGCCATCTGTCTTTGCCGTGTCACGGGTGGGCTGCGCGTGTACCAGGGGCGGCATAGCGGCCCCAATCTTTCCAAGCGTCTGGTAAAGCGGCAAAAGAGTGGGCGCAACCGGTACCACCCCGTCGAGGAGTGCGGCGAGAGCCGCTTCGAGACCGGTCAGCGCGCCGAGGGAAGGCTGCATTCTCATCATGTCCGATGATGGGGCAGGTGCGAACCGCTTTGCAACCGACTTCAGAAGCGCTCCTGCTCGGCGTTCGAGAAAAAGAGTTGCTGGCCGTCAATTTTGTATTCGGCAATCGCCTGCTGTCCTTCAGGCGAGATCAGCCAATCTATGAAGCGTTGGCCGGGTTCAGCTTTGACGCTCGCGTGCCTCGCGGGATTCACCAGCATGACGCCGTACTGGTTGAACAGCCTTTCGTCGCCTTCGACCAGGATCTCCAGTTCGCCGCGGTTCTTGAACGCCAGCCATGTGGCGCGATCGGATAGCACATAGGCATTCATGGCGCTGGCTGTGTTGAGCGCAGCGCCCATGCCCTGCCCAATTTCCTTGTACCAGGGCTCCTTCATCGCCGCGACATCGACACCTGCCGCCTTCCAGAGTCCGAGTTCTGCAAAGTGGGTTCCAGATTTGTCACCGCGGGAAACGAAAACAGCTTTCTTGCTCTGGATCGATGTCAAGGCGGCAGCGACATCCGGCGAACCCTTGATGCCGGCCGGGTCGCCTCTGGGCCCGATCAGGACGAAATCATTGTACATCACATCGAAGCGTCTCACGCCAAAACCTTGCCGGACGAATTTCTCCTCCTGCTCCCTGGCATGGACCAAGACCACGTCTGCGTCTCCCCGGCGGCCGGCGTCGAGGGCCTGGCCGGTTCCCTGCGCGACCACCCTCACCTCGATACCGGTCTTTGTGGCGAACAAAGGCAGTATGTGATCGAAAAGGCCGGAATCCCGCGTCGAGGTCGTCGAGGCCACGACGATCGACCGCTCCTGCGCGCCGGCCAATGCGCCGCTGGAGCCGAGGGCAGTCAAAATGATCGCAATTGCGGCAAACAGTCGACGGTTGAACACTGGAAGCTCCGTCTCCGCAGTCAAAGGACGAGGTCTCCTTGAATAAAGGCGGCAGCTTTTGCTGATGATGGGCGATCGAAAAAATCATCGACGCTGGCGTGCTCGCATAGTCGGCCGCAAACGAGGAAGACGACATCTGCCGCGAGCCGGCGCACCTGCCCGAGATCGTGTGAAGCCATGACGATCTTGGTGCCCGATTGCGAGGCCATGAGGATGATCTCCTCGACATGGCGGGTAGCAGCGGGATCAAGACTGGCGGTGGGCTCATCGAGCAGCAGGATCTCGGGCTCGCGCGCCAGTGCGCGGGCAAGCGCCACGCGCTGTTGCTCGCCGCTGGATAAGCGCCGCGCAGCTCGCGCCGCCAGGCCCAGAAGGCCCACACGATCCAGAAGTTCCTCGGTGCGTGCCGCGCGACGATGGCGCCGACAACCAGCTTGCGCCAGTCCGTAGGCGACGTTGGCTGCGACGGAGCAGCGCAGCATCACCGGTTTCTGGAGCAGCATTGCCCGGCGCCCTAGCCCGCGATCGGTGCGCCCACCCCAGCTCACAGTTCCTGCGGAAGGGGCGGCAAGTCCCATGCAAACCCGAAGCAGTGACGTCTTGCCCGCCCCATTGGGACCGAGCACGAGTGTCGGCGCGCCGGGAGTAATCGCCAGGTTCACGCGGTCAAGCATAGTCGTGGCGCCTGCGCTGAGCGAGACGTCCAGAATGAGAGGAAGGTCGGTAAGCGATGCACGCATCATCAAGCCACCCGTTGCTCCGACCACGTTCGCAGGCCCCAGGCAGCGGCATTGATGGCAAGAATGAGGCCGATCAGGATGATGCCGAGCCCCATCGCGAGCGGCAGGTCTCCCTTTGAGGTTTCGAGCCCGATCGTGGTCGTCATGGTTCGGGTAAAGCCTTCTATGTTGCCGCCGACGATCATTACTGTGCCGACTTCGGCGGCCGCCCGCCCGAAGCCGGCGAGCATTGCGGGTGATGAGGCTGAAACGGCTGTCCCACAAGAGCGTTACCACCCTGCCTGTCGGGCCGACGCCCATCGCTGTCAGTTCGTCGCGATATTCGCGCCACAAATCCTCGATGGTCTGGCGCGTCAGAGCTGCGATGATCGGCAGGACGAGAAGCGCCTGCGCGATGACCATGGCGGCCGGTGTGAACAGCAGGCCGAACTCGCCGAGTGGCCCTGATCGGGATAACAGCAGGTAAACGGTCAGGCCGACGACAACTGGCGGCAGGCCCATGAAGCCGTTAACAAGCACCACGAGCGGGGAACGTCCCGGAAAACGCGTCAGAGCCAGCAACGCCCCGAGCGGCAGTCCCACGACGGCTGCAATTGCAACGGCGGCCAGGGTGATGGTTAGCGAAAGACGCACTATCGAGATCAGCGTCGCGTCGCCGCTCGCGATAAGCTGCCATGCACTTAGGCCTTCCGACATTCCCGTTCACCTGCGCCGCGTCGTCCTGTATTCTGCTGCATTTGCTGACGACTCCGGAAGCCTCAGACTATTTGCGCCTGGGCGAACGCAAGCTTTACGAACTGGTCGCCAAAAACAGGATCCGTGCAGCAAAGTGACGGGCAAGTGGCTGTTTCCGCGTAACGAACTCGACCGGTGGGTTCTCTCGGGATTGGCGCATCCTGAGGGACTGATTCCGCCCGAGCCGCCGCCCATAGTCGGCGGCAGCCAGGACGATCTGCTTGAACGGAGCCTTCGCCAGGCAGGCTCCGGTCTCGCCTCGCTGACCGAGGGGACGGGAGCCGGCGTTGCGCGTCTTTTGCGTGGCGAAGTCGCCGCTGCCGCGATCCATTACCACAATGATGCAGCCGACCCCAATGTGGAGGCCGCGCGCGCAATGCCGCGGCTGCACGATGCGGTGCTGATCGGTTTCACGCGGCGCGAACAGGGGCTGCTGCTGCCGCCGGGCAACCCCCGATCGCTCAACAGCCTGGCCGATGTCCTTGAAAGCGGCGCCAAAATGGCGGTGCGTCAGACCGGGGCCGGAGCCCAAATGCTGCTGGATGTCCTGGTCGCCCGCGCCGGCGCCAGCCGGAAGCGGTTGAACCGGCTCGCGCCGCCATGCCTGACAGGGCCTGATCTCGCAGCCGCGATCCGGACCGGGAGGGCCGATTGCGGAATCGCCACACGCGCCGCCGCGCGCGCCGCCGGCCTGGAGTTCGTATCATTGGCGTGGGAGAATTTCGATCTGCTGATGCGGCAGCGAACCTATTTTCAGCCTTCGATCCAGGCGCTGATCCGCCTCATGGCTCAGGACAGCTTCGCCCGGCGCGCCGCAGAACTCACGGGGTATGACACGAGCCCGGCCGGGCAGGTCCGTTTCTTCAATTGAGGTGGGGTGTCAATGGGGCGTCGGACGCGCCGCCGAACCTATTCAGCCGAGGTCGATTTCGCCTTCGACGACGTGGTGCAAACCGGCGCGTTCAGCCGTAATCACGGCCCTCACAGTCAGACGCCCCTGCCCTTTCAGCCCCCCATCCGCCACGGCCCTTTCGATTGCCTGCTGCGAGGTTACGCCGACCTGCTTCAGGAACTTGCGCATCGACACGTTGAAGGGATCGGTTTCCATGTTTTGGGTCATATGATTGCCTCTAATAGCTGGGACGGTGCGGCTGGTCGGATTGCGATCGCATGCTGCTCTCCGGCGAAGGCGCTGCCGGCCAGCGGAACACGGAAACGTATGATGCGCAATGCATAAGACGCTCGCAATGCATTTGCTCGCTGCTGTTTTCCTCGCCGGCGCGACGACACATGGCGCCGAACTGCGCGGGCATGGCGGTCCCGTGCGGGCGATTTCCGTGGCGCCGGACGGAAAGACGGTGGCAACCGGCAGTTTTGACACCAGGGCGATCATCTGGTCGCTGGAGACCGGCGAAGCGCGCGACGTGCTGCTCTTTCATGACGGTGAGGTAAGTGCCGTGGCCGCACTGCCGAACGGGCGCTTTGCCAGTGCGGGTGCGGACGGTCGCATCGCGATCTGGCAAACCGGTCGAGCCGAGCCGGCCCTCATTCTGCAGGGTCACACCGGACCTGTCGCCGACCTCGAACTGTCACCCGACGGATCGATGCTGGCTTCGGCGTCCTGGGACACCACCGTCCGGCTCTGGCCCCTTGCTGGTGGGAAAGCGCGCGTCCTGGAAGGCCATGGCGCAAACGTCAATGCACTCGCCTTCCTGGCGGACGCAACCCTCGTCAGCGCCGGCTATGACGCCACAGTCATCTTTTGGCCGAGTCAGGCTGGGGCGGCGCCGGTTCGGGCCATCATGCCGACGCCGCTCAACACGCTTGTAAGAGCGCCCGGCGACCGGCTGTTCGTCGGAGGTGCGGACGGGCGGGTACGGTTGCTCGATCGGCGCGGCAAAGTGCAGTTGGAAGTTCAGGCCTTACGCAAACCGGTGATTGCGCTCGCCGCCACGCCAGACCCGAACTATCTCGCAGTCGCCGGCATCGATGATGGAATCCTGTTGCTGGACGCTATGAGCCTCTCCACCATCCGCACTCTCGACACATCCGGCGTGGCGGTATGGTCGCTTGCGTTCGCGGCTGGCGGCAAGACGCTTCTGGCTGGCGGCGCCGACCATCTGGTGCGGGAATGGAACATCGCGACGGGCGAGCGCCTTGGAGCCGCTACGGCCGGCAGGGCCGATCCGATGGCCAGATACGCGGGTAATCCGGACGCGGAAGTGTTTCGCGCCTGCGTAGCTTGCCATACTCTCGACCCGAAGGACGGCCATCGAGCCGGGCCCACGCTGCATGGAATTTTCGGGCGCAAAATAGCATCCGTGCCGGGTTACCACTATTCGCCCGCTTTCCGAAAAATGGACATCGTCTGGACACCGGAAACAGTGTCAGCGCTGTTCGAGTTGGGTCCGAACGCCTACACCCCCGGTACCAAGATGCCTGAACAGACGATCAGCAATGCTGAGGATCGGGCAGCCCTGATCCGCTTTCTTCAGGCCGAGACACGTACCGACTAGGGCTCAGACCGCCTTATCGCTCGAACTCTTGCGCTGCCGCTGATAGTCTTCCGTGGTTCGCGGCGGCGAGCGACCAGGGCCGGCATAAGGATCGAAGCCCTCATTCATGGCCGCATCGACACGGCAATTGTCGCACATCCGTACAAGGTCGAGCCGCCGTGCGTTCTCGCCTGCAAACATCCAGTGTTTGCCTTCGAGCTTGGCGACGATCCGCTCGACAGTGCTCCTTGTGCCGAACGGCTTCGCGCAGCGGATGCAGTTGTACGGCTCCTCTTGCTTCACGACCCGGCTGCGAGCGCCCCATGCCTGAAAATCCACCTGCGGCGTCAAGGTGATGACCTTCTCCGGGCAGGTCGCGGCGCAAAGGCCGCACTGCACGCAGGCGCTCTCGGAAAAATATAAGGCCGGCTGCTGCTCGCTGTCGGAAAGCGCCCCCGTTGGACAGGCCGATACACAAGAGAGGCAGAGCGTGCAGCCGTCGACATTGACGTCCAGGCCGCCGAACGGAGCCCCAGCAGGCAACGCCACGCGGTCGACCGGCGTCGGCGCAGCTCGATGGAGCTCGACCATGGTGCTCGTCAGCAAGCTGCGCTTCTTGCCGATGGGCAGGAATGCCGCCGGGCGCCGCGACGCAACGTCTGGGGTAATCATGTCGAGCGCCGAGGCGAGGATGTCGGGATCGTCCGCTTCGATCAATCCGCAGACCTCGGCGCCATAACCGAGAGACTGGCTCAAAAGATTGGCGATCGCGATGTTTGCGGCAATTCCGGTAAGCTCATGCCTGGGCTTGGCCGACGACAGAGCCCTTACAGCGCAAGCGCCCCAAGCGACTGGCGCGGTCCACGCCTCGACCCCTAACTGGGTTGTCTCGTTCACGGTGAGCGGCAGGACATTTGCGGGCAGACCCGCGCCGAACCGGGCGAGTGCGTCGATCAGCGGCTCGCCATGGCCGAGGTCATGGAAAAGGACGATCGCATCGAGGCCGCCCGCCTCCCGATAGGTGAAAAGAAGCGTCCGCAGCCGCCGAAGCAGCGATTCTGCATCCGGCACGGCGTAGGCGGCAGCACCCGTGGGACATGCCGCCGCGCAGCTGCCGCAGCCGGCGCATACTTCCGCATTGATCGCGACGTGGTTGCCGGCAGGCGTTATCGCCCCTGTCGGGCACAGGTCGAGGCACCGCGTGCAGCCGGTGATGCGCGATCTCGAATGGGCGCACAGATCGGCGGAGAAATCGATGAAGCGCGGCTTGTCGAACTCGCCCACCAAGTCGGCAGCCCTTGCGATCGCAGTGGCGACGGAGGCGCGATCGCCGGGATCGGCCTTCACGTAGCCGTCGCGCAATTCATGGGCAGGGAAAAGCGGAACTCCGCCGGAGAGATCAAGGATGATGTCGGCGTTCGAGACGGCTCCATCGCGCGATATCCCGAAGCGAAGCCGATCGCGCGAAGATGGATTGGGCGCCGCGAAATCGTCGACCGTCAGCTCGAAGGCGCCAAGATGGCCGCGCGCTTTGCGGATCGTGCCCTGCATGACCGGAAAATCCCAGACCCGGTGCGGCGCAATTTCGCCCGGACGGCTAAGCAACACAGTGACGTCCAGCTTCTCGGCAAGTTGCCGGCCCGCATCGATCGCCGTCGCGTCGCAGCCATAGACCAGGACGACACCATTGCTCGAAAGCGTAACGAGCGCGGGCGCCGAAGCGGGTTCGGCCGCCATAGCGAGCAGGGCCGCCGCTTTCGGGCCGGCAGCAGCAGCGCCTTGCGACCAGCCCCCCGTCTCGCGAATGTTTGCGAAAACCAGATCGCCTGCGAAACCGAGTTCCTCGGCGAGCTCGCCGAAAAGCGGCGCCTGTTGCGTGCAGCTGATGGTGACTGCTCCGCCGCTGCTCAGGGCGCTGCGCACCCGGTCGAGCTCCGCGCCACAGAACTGGTCCCCCGCCTCGACCCGTGCGCCCGGGCATCCGCGGGCGACGCTGGCACCGAAGCCCGGCATGCTCCGCTCGCAGGAGCAGACCAGGACCGTGGGTTGTTTGGCCAGGCTCATTCCGACTCCCGTGGCATCTTCCTTGCCCACGCGGTAGCGCCTCTTCCTTGGAAGTATTATAAAGACATTACAGTCGCCGTCATCAAAATATGGATCGGCACTATGCGCCCATCTGTCAGCGACCTCCAATTGCCACCGCCTTACAGCCTCGTGCCGCTGAGAGAGGCTGGCGACGCCTTCGCGCATGCCTGCGCGATCGCGGCAGAGGAAGGCGCAGGCACGCTCGCCTGGGTGCGCCGCTACGATCTGGCCGAATTCGCCGTGGTGCTTGAGCCTGAGGAGCCCCTGGAGGAAGCGCGTCGCGCGATCTATGCAGGCATGAACGCGCTCGCCGATGCGCTTGCGGTCCATGCTCCGCCGTCGCGGCCCATCACCTTCGACTGGCCAGGCACTATTCGCGTCGACGGAGTTCTCGTCGGCGGCGCCCGCCTGGGCTGGCCGGAAGGGGCACGGGAGCACGAAATCCCCGACTGGCTCGTCTTCTCAGGCATGATCCGCACTGCCGTCATCCGCGCCGGCGAGCCCGGTCTGCGTCCGCTGCTTGGCGCGCTTGACGAACTAGGCTTCGCTGCGCTCGATGCCGGTGAGATCGTTGCGAGCTTCTCCCGCCATCTGATGGCCGCATTCCACGAATGGAGCGACACCGGCTTCGGTTCGATCGCCAGCCGCTGGCTCGACCGGCTGCCCCGAAAGGGCGATGAGCATACAGAGCTTGCCGGTAACGGAGATCTACTGATTTCCCATATGGCCTCTCAAAGGCTTGGCGAGCGAAAAAGACTGGCCGAAGCGCTTGCCAGGCCTTCCTGGCTCGATCCGAGGACGGGAACGCCATGGATTTGAAGCTGCCGCGAACGATCCGTCTCGATGCTTCGGACACGTTTGTCTATTCGCGCGCTGCAGGACCAGGCGAATGGGCGGTGACCGGCACCTTCCTGTTCTTCGGCGCCGATACCGCCACGCTTTCCGGCAAGGAACGGCAGGCGTTCCGCGCCGGGTTCCTCGGCATTGACAGCTTCGGCTGGTCCACCCTCGTCGTGGTCACGGACGCGACCGCGCATGACCGCGCGGCAGCCGTCGATCGGCTGGCCGAGCAGCTTGTGGTGCGATGCGGTGCGCCGGACATCGAAACGGCGCGCGTCGCCGCCGAAGAGGAGATCGCCTTCGCGCAATCGCTGTGCGACCACCCGCCGAACACGCTGATTGGCGTCAACCGCACCAGCGAACAGGCCGGCATCCGAGAGTCGTTCCGCACCCTGCATCGCAAGGCGAGCCGGCTGGAGCCGGCAACGGCATTCCGCTTCGTCGAAATCGAGGGTGAAGACGCGTCGACGGAAAAGTTCGATCTCCTTGCATTCGCCGGGAGGCAGAAGTGAAGGATTTCTGGATTTCCTCCGGTCATCACCTTCTCGACAGAGATGAGGCCGGGCGCCTGCTCGTGACCGACTCCTTTCTGAAGGCATATTTTGCCCGGCCAGAGCTTCTCCCCCCCGAATCCGCCTGCCCGGCGGAGTTGCGCCTGCATCACGAACTTTTGATGCATCATCCGCGCCGGCCGGTCGCAAAGGAGGAGATCGCCGCCTTGGAGGATCCGGATGCGCGCGAGAACTGGCAGTTCATGATTGCCTTTCGCGATCATGTGCTGGCCGCTCCCTCACTCGAAGCCGCATACCTCGCGCTGGCGCGCGGCTCGGCGGAAAATATCCCCCCGCTGTTCATGAACCAGCTTGCCCAGGTCGTGCTGCGCAATGCGCTGGACGGTCAACATGACGCCTGCGTTCTGCGAGCCGCCGAGCTGTTTTATCGGCCGCAACGCGTGACGTCTCACGAGGGGGCTGTGCTTCTCGCCGATGCCGAAACAATCGAACTGCATGAACAGAACCGCCATGCCTCGCCGCTCCTCAACATGCTTGGTGGTCCAGCTGTCACGGAACTCGAGATACTCGACGATAAGAATCCCGAGAGTTACTTCGCCAGGAGCGACGCTTTCGATATGGTGCTCAAGCTCGGCAGCGCCCGGAGTCCGGCCCGGCGCGGCCTTGCGACCGCAATGGAGATCTGGATTCGCCATCTTGTTGCAGTGGGCGTGGAGATCGAGCCGGTGGAGCGGATCGAGGACGAGGACTGGGCCTGGTTCGTCGGCCTCGACGCCGAAGCGACCCGCATCGGCAATACGCTCTGGGCCGGCGGCGAACTCGACGCGGAGACAGCAAAGCGCGTCGTTGCACTATTCCGGCTCAGCTTTTCCGACACAGGCGAAGTTCAGCCGGCAGTGGGCGCCAGACCCGTCTGGCTCATAATGGCCATGACCGCCGACCGAACGATCCGCATGAAGCCGCAGAACCTCATCGCAGGCCTGCCGTTTCGCGCCCCGGGGACGGTGAATTAGGAGGATTGGTGCCATGGTGCGGGAGACTGCGGAAGTCGGGGTGATCGTCGAGCGACGGACTCTGAACAGCCCGTGGGTCGACCATGTCTGGGTGCCCGTGGCCGTGCTGGCGGGCGCGCCGTGCGCGGCGCCATGGTCAGTGCTGCACGAATCCGACGGCCTGACGCGTTTCTATGCCGGAACGTTCAAGCTCGAGCTCTTCGGGTGCGACACGGGCATGTACCGGGACAACCTCCGTTCGGGGCGGCCTAGCCTCTGGATCGCGCTCCGGTCGAGCCCTGCTCCACCCGGAGTTGTGCTGCACCTGGTGACCGCTGACCCTTTCGAAGGCGAGTCGCTGACAGAGGCTGGCCCCGACATCATCGAAGCCGTGCCTATGCCGATCGAGCTTCAGCAATGGGTGGCCGCCTTCATCGAGACGCATCACGTTGAGCGTCCTTTCATCAAGCGCAAGCGCGATCGGGCGGACAGCAATGCCTTGGCGAGGCGCGGTCCTCGCTCCGGAACGATGGATGATGCCGAATGAGCGCGGGAAGTGACAATGTCTTCGCCCGCTGGTCGCGCCGAAAACAGGCGGCGCGTTACAGCGCGACTGCGGAGCCGCAGAAGGATCAGCTTGCGCCTGACGAAGCTGTGACGCCAGCGGGTGTTGGGGAGCAGCTTGCACCAGCAATTGCGGAGCCGGAGGCCGCCGAGCCTGCCGAGCCCCTCCCCCGTGTCGAGGATTTGACCGCCGAAAGCGACCTTTCGGCCTTCCTACGCAAAGGCGTGCCCAAGATGTTGAAGCGCGCCGCATTGCGCAGGATGTGGTCGCTCGATCCGGCAATTCGTGATCATATCGGGCCTTCCGAATATGCCTGGGACTTCAATAGGCCGGGATCCATGGCGGGATTCGGCCCCTTGAAAGAATCCAGCGAACCTGTCGTGGATTTCCTGTCGACGTTGAGCGGCGGCAACCCGGCCGACCCAGCACGCGCCGCCATGGCTTTGGAGGCACCGGAGAAGGCGTCTGCGGCCACCGTCGTCTTGGCGGACGAGGACGCGAACGCCTCACCCGATGCTTCGCAGGCTGTTACGCCGGACAGTTCGATCGAGCCGGCAACCCGCCAATCCCCTTCGGCCGACGTGGCCGAAACCGCCGCCGGCCGCGACGAAGCTGCCGGCGCCGCGGAATCATCCCCGATTAATCGCCAGCGGCGCCATGGCGGCGCCGTGCCGCACTGATCTGGATATGTGGCCATTTTGGCACAGTTGCTGTTGCAATTGCCGGGCGGGGGACTAGTATTGACTTTACCCACTCGTTGAGGGGCACGGTCGAGGTCAGTAGATGAACCCAGACTTGCGCCTAGAGGAGGCAATCGGCACGTCGTGCGGGGCTGACGCTCTGGTTCCCGGCGTTAGAGATGCTGACGTCGACGACGTGAACAGCGCACGCGCGGATGAGTACGCGCTGCTCGCCACTCTTCTCCTGGCCGCTCCGGATGCAAACCTTATGGCGCGGCTTTCCAGTTTACGGGGCGACACCGAGACGCCGCTCGGCCTGGCTCATGCCGCACTGGGCCAGGCCGCGGCTTCGGCCTCCCCGGCAGCGGTCAGTCGCGAGTATTTCGAGCTCTTCATCGGAGTCGGGCGCGGCGAACTCCTTCCCTACGCCTCATACTACCTGACGGGCTTTCTCAATGAACGGCCGCTTGCCCGTCTACGCGGGGACATGAAGCGCCTCGGCGTTGAACGCGCCGACGGTCATTTTGACCCGGAAGATCATCTCGGCACGCTATTCGAGATCATGAGCGGCTTTGCCGCCACACATTTCGTGGTTCCCGCTGGCGAGGAGCGGGACTTCTTTGAACGTCACATCGCGCCCTGGGCGAGCCGCTTCTTCGCCGATCTGGAAAACGCGGCCGCGGCCAGGTTTTACCGGGCAGTGGGCGTGGTGGGGCGGATTTTCATCGACATTGAAGCCGAAGGCTTCGCCATGGAGGCGCGACGTAGCTCGTGACCTGATCGCGTCGACAGATAGGGAGGATGGCAGATGCAGGAAAAGAAACAGACGGCAATGAACCGCCGCAATTTCCTTCGCGCCTTCGGCGGCGCGTCCACGACCGCCGTGGCCGCCGTGACGCTCAGCCCCGGAGAAGCGCAAGCTTATGATCCCGGCGAGGAGGAGACGAGGGCCCGCTACCGCGAGACCGAGCACGTCAAGGCATTCTACCGTGTGAACGGTTATGAGACGTTGAAGAAGTGAGAGCGCCATGCTGACCAAGCGCAAGAGCGGTCAGGCGAACCGCACAAGATTGCACACGCTGATGGGAACGGTCGCCTCCGCTCCCATCGACCGGCGAACCTTCCTTCGCCGTTCCGGTCTCGTGGCCGGCGGGATGGCTGTAATCGGGTCGTTCCAGCTCGGCACCGTTCAAAAGGCGGCGGCCATCAGTCCGCCGCAGCCGGGCGAGCCCATCGAGCTCAAGAAAAGCGTCTGCACCCATTGCGCGGTCGGCTGCACCGTTACCGCCGAAGTCCAGAACGGGGTTTGGACCGGTCAGGAGCCTTCGTGGGACAGCCCGATCAACCGTGGCTCCCATTGCGCCAAGGGAGCAAGCGTACGCGAGCTCGTACACAGCGACCGCCGACTGAAATACCCGATGAAGCTCACCGCCGGGCAGTGGGAGCGGGTCTCCTGGGACGACGCGATCAATGGGATTGGCGACAAACTGCTCGAGATCCGTGAAAAGTCCGGCCCGGAATCCGTCTACTGGATGGGGTCAGCCAAGTTTTCCAACGAAGGCACCTATCTCTTCCGCAAGCTCGCTGCCCTGTGGGGAACAAACAATCAGGACCACCAGGCCCGCATCTGTCATTCGACGACCGTCGCCGGCGTAGCCAACACCTGGGGCTACGGCGCGATGACGAACTCCTTCAACGATATTCGCAATTCAAAGACCATGATCATCATGGGCGGCAACCCGGCTGAGGCGCATCCGATAGCGATGCAGCATCTGCTGGAAGGCAAGGAACTCAACAAGGCCAATCTGATCGTCATCGATCCCCGTTTCACGCGCACCGCCGCCCATGCGACCGAGTATGTCCGGTTCCGGTCCGGCACTGATATAGCGCTCCTGTGGGGCATGCTTTGGCACATCTTCGAGAACGGCTGGGAGGACAAGGAATTCATCGCGCAGCGCGTCTACGGGATGGATGAGGTCCGCAAGGAAGTCGAGAAGTACACGCCAGAGGAGGTGGAGCAGATCACCGGCGTGCCTGGGGACCAGGTGAAGCTCGTCGCCGAGCTGTTCGCCACGCAGAAGCCGTCGACGATGATCTGGTGCATGGGCCAGACACACCACACGGTTGGTACCGCCAATACGCGCGCGAGCTGCATCCTGTGTCTTGCCACCGGCAATGTCGGCAAGCCGGGTACTGGCGCGAACATCTTCCGGGGCCATGACAATGTACAGGGCGCGACGGATATCGGGCTCGATGTGGTCACCCTGCCCTTCTATTACGGGTTGACGGAAGGCGCCTGGAAGCATTGGTCTCGCGTCTGGGAGATCCCCTACGAGGACCTGCTGAGCCAGTTCGACTCGAAGGAAGCCATGGAAACCCCGGGCATACCGCTGACAAGGTGGTTCGATTCCGTCTCGCTGCCCAAGGACAAGATAGGGCAGCGCGACAGCATTCGTGCTATGTTCATTCAGGGCCACGCCAGCAACAGTATCGCTCGTATTCCGGAATCGATGAAGGGCCTGACAGGCCTGGAATTGCTTGTTGTCGCCGATCCCCATCCCACGACCTGGGCATCACTGGCGGTCGAAGCGGGGCGTCAGGACAACACTTATCTCTTGCCTGTCTGTACGCAGTTCGAGACGTCAGGCTCGCGCGTCGCCTCAAATCGGGCCATCCAGTGGGGCGAGCAGATCGTCAAGCCGAGCTTCGAGCAGAAGGACGACTACCAGGTCATCTATCTCTTGTCGAAGAAGCTCGGGCTTGCCGACAAGATGTTCAAGAAAATAGCCGTCGAGGGAGACCGGCCGGTGCCGGAGGAGGTGCTGCGCGAGATGAACCGCGGGAGCTGGTCAACGGGCTATTGCGGTCAGTCGCCGGAGCGCCTCAAGGCGCATATGAAGAACCAGCACAAGTTCGACCTGGTGACGATGCGGGCTCCGAAGGATGATCCCGAGGTCGGTGGCGACTATTACGGCCTGCCTTGGCCATGTTGGGGCAAGCCGGAGATCCGCCACCCGGGTACGGCCAATCTTTACAGCACCGGCCTGCATGTCATGGACGGCGGTAGCCCGTTCCGCGCCCGCTTCGGCGTCGAACGCAACGGCAAGACCCTCCTGGCGGAAGGTTCGTACACGCAAGGCTCGGAACTCACCGACGGCTATCCGGAGTTCACCATGGCCGTGCTTAAGAAACTCGGCTGGGACAAGGATCTGACGGCGGAAGAACTCGCCGTGATCGAAACGATCGGCGACGACATCAACAAGGTCTCGTGGTCGACAGACCTGTCAGGCGGCATCCAGCGCGTCGTACTCAGCCATGGCTGCCATCCCTACGGCAACGGCAAAGCTCGCGCACTAGCGTGGAACCTGCCCGACCCAGTGCCGATCCATCGCGAGCCGATCTACTCGCCGAAGGTGGACCTGGTCGCAAAATATCCGACCTATCCCGACGCCACACAGTTCCGACTGCCGAACATAGGGTTCAGCGTGCAGCAGGCGGCGGTGGAAAAGGGGATCGCCAAGACGTTCCCACTGATCCTGACTAGCGGCCGGCTCGTCGAATACGAAGGCGGGGGCGAGGAAACGCGGTCGAACAGATGGCTGGCCGAGCTGCAGCAGGAGATGTTCGTTGAGATCAACCCGGCCGATGCGTCCGAACGCGGCATCGGCGATGGAACCTGGGTTTGGGTGAATGGTGCGGAGAACAACTCGAGGGCGCGGGTGAAGGCGCTGGTCACGGAGCGCGTCGGCCGGGGCGTCGCTTTCATGCCCTTCCACTTTGGCGGCTGGTTCCAGGGTAAGGATCTGCGGGCTCACTATCCGCAGGGCTCCGATCCATATGTTCTGGGAGAGAGCGCCAATAGCATCACCACCTACGGCTACGACCCGGTGACGGGCATGCAGGAGCCGAAGTGCACGCTCTGCCAAATCGTAGCGGCGTGAACGGGAGGAACAGAAATGGCCCGGATGAAATTCCTTTGCGACGCTGATCGTTGCATCGAGTGCAATGCCTGCGTCACCGCCTGCAAGAACGAGCACGACGTGCCTTGGGGCATCAACCGCCGCCGCGTCGTCACCATCAATGACGGCAAGCCCGGCGAACGCTCCGTCTCGATGGCGTGCATGCATTGCACCGACGCGCCCTGCGCGGCGGTCTGTCCGGTCGACTGCTTCTATACCACGGCGGACGCGGTGGTGCTCCACTCCAAGGATCTGTGCATCGGATGCGGCTATTGCTTCTACGCCTGCCCATTCGGCGCGCCGCAATATCCTCGTGTGGGCAACTTCGGTTCGCGCGGCAAGATGGACAAATGCACCTTCTGCGCCGCCGGCCCGGAAGAGGATTCCACCGAAATTGAATATGCCAAATACGGAGCCAACCGGCTGGCCGAAGGCAAGCTGCCGCTTTGCGCCGAAATGTGTTCAACCAAGTCGCTCCTGGCCGGCGACGGGGAGATCATCGCGGCGATCTACAAGGAGCGTGTAACGCAGCGTGGCTATGGTTCGGGAGCCTGGGGCTGGCAGACGGCCTATCGAGAAACAATCAATGTCTAGGAGGTAGTCGGGCTCGTCCCGCGCGCAACGGAGCTATTACGGAGGACGGAAAAATGCCGGACAACTGGCTTGGTCGAGCGACGCCGCAGGCTATCGCAGCGTTCATGACACTCACGCTGCTGGTCGCAGCGCCTGTCTACGCGCAAGCCCCATCCGGGAGCAACCCGACCGCCCAGGCTGTGAGCGAACGGCAGCTTCTTGATGAGCTGCAAAAGATCGAGGGGCGCGTCACCCTGCCCAATACAGCCGCCGGCTTGCTCGAGCAACCGCAAGGCCGCGATTACCGCACCTTCCACGAGGGCTGGCTGCCGTGGATCGGCGGCATCGCGATTCTCGGCATTTTGCTGCTGCTGGCGCTGTTCTATTTCTACAGGGGCCGCATCCGCACACTGGCGCCCGAATCGAGCGTAAGGATTTTGCGCTTCGGTGCTCTGGAGCGGCTAACCCACTGGATGACTGCCACGGCGTTCATCATCCTAGCCATCACCGGCCTGAACTTTATCTTCGGCAAGCGTCTGCTGATGCCGCTGATCGGGGCCGATGCATTTTCAACCTGGTCGATTTGGGCGAAATACGCCCACGACTTCGTCGCGTGGGCGTTTATGCTCGGCATATTAGTCATGCTGGTGACATGGGCCTGGGACAACCTTCCGGATCGCCATGACGCTCATTGGCTCAGAGTCGGCGGCGGCTTTTTCGACAAAACCAACAGGACGCATCCGCCGGCCGGACGTTTCAATACCGGCCAGAAGCTCATCTTCTGGGCCGTCGTCCTGGGCGGAATTGCGATGTCGATATCGGGCATATTCATGCTGTTTCCGTTCGCATTCGCCGACATAAACGGCATGCAGACGGCCCAGTATATTCATGCGACTGTGGGCATAATTCTGATCGCTGTTCTTATCGCTCACATTTATATCGGCACGCTCGGGATGGAAGGCGCCTATGAAGCAATGGGTTCGGGCACGGTCGATATGAACTGGGCGAAGGAGCATCATAGCCTTTGGGTTGAAGGGCAGGAGGCGAAAGGTACAATACAGCCCCGCTCGGCGGCCGAAGCGGCCGAATAGTGCTTCTGCGCAAAACCGAAATGCGCGGGCCCTTGGTCCGGGCATTTCTTGGCATCCTCGTTGGGCTTTCATTGCGCGAGGCGGTGCCTTCGAACCCACGTCAACGAGCGAAGGGCTAGGAAGGCGTCTCCTCCCCGCCCGCGGCTGCGGTGGAGTTGTCGCCCGGCTCGCCCGTCCAGTTTTGACCAACCAGATTGTGTCCCGGATCGCCCACGCGAGTGCTCTCGCTGCTGTAAACCTGCCATGCTGGCTGTTGCTGCTGCGCGCTCAGAAGAAAATAGCCCGCCCCGAGCGCAATTGCGATCGAAACGACAATTCCGGTCAAGATCATACCCATCCCGCCTTCTCCCTTTCTCACCTGCTCAAAGTCGCAGTCATGCTCTCATTTCGGCGTCTGCGTCTGCTGCGCTGGATCCTGCCCCGTCGCAGGTGGATTGCCAGATCCGGATGACTGGGGGACCTCACCGGATTTTTGCTGAAACTGCAGGTCGAGCGCCGCCAGTGAAAGCAACGGCGGCGGCATGGCGACGCCGGCCACTCTCATTTGCCGCGCGGTCTTCTGACATTGTGCAATGTCATTGGCGGCGGCCAGTTCCTCCGCTTTCGCGACATCTATCACGGAATCCTTGGGGGTGCTCGACGTATCGGAGGGGGGCAACGGCGCGGCCCTGCTTTCCTTCTGGGGCGCGTTCGTGGCCGATCCGCTGGCCACCTTCTCCTTGTTCGGTTGTGGAGAGTCGCTGGCAACTCCAGATTGCCCCGTAATTTTCTGCGCCGAGCCCGTCTCCGGCTTGGCGGGCGCGGCTGCGCTGCTAGTAGATGTGCCAGCTTGCTGAGCCGGGGCAGCAGCGGTCGGGGTAGCCGCTTCGGCAGGCGCCTTCATGAAGGCGAGGAGCTCTTGGCAGAGATTTGCGGGCCCGCCTGCCTGCTGGGCAACAGGCATAGCAGTGTCGGCTGCTGGAGCCGTACCCTCGGGGGCAGTGCTCGTCTGCGCCAGCGATGTTGACGCCGACAGCACGACGATTCCTGCGAGAACCATTTCTTTCATCGCTTTGCTCCTTCCCTAATGAAAGTCACCCGCTTGGCTGACAACATAACGCCGGAGGGTGCCCGAACGATCCATGGACTTGCAAGGCCTAACCTGCCCCGCAATTCGGCCGCGGTCTCGCCGGCGGCCTTCATGGATTTTGGCCCAACGAATGCACCCCGCCCCCGCAGCAGAACCTGAAACGCGGCGTTACGGCGACCTTTCGGACCTGAGAAAGCCGACATGTGCTAACGTTCTGTCGATATCGTGATGGGCGACGCCGATCAGCGGCAGTCGAGCTACCGCCTGCTCACGCCCCGAATGGGATCTTGATCAACGTCGCCAAGGTATCGCGGCAGGGCCTAAGCAATGATCGAATCGCCTGTCTCGGTGCCGGTTGATCTGTGGCCGCCGGCCACCACGACCAGGTCCTGACGCCCGTCCGCACCCTGGGAAGTAAAGGGAGTTGCCCTGTCCGCCGGCCGTAGTAAACAGCGACGCCGACCAGGTCATCGTCGCCAAGCTGGGAACCATCATCCAGGAGCGCTGCCGGCTATTTCGTACGTGAGCGGAGGCCTCGAAAGTCCACAGATTCGCAGCCTGGTCTGCGAGATTCTAGAGGGTGGCGAGGCCGCCTTTCGAGACGATCCGAGGCCGCGACCGCTTTCTCCACTGGGTACAAGCATGCCATTAGCAAGGAGATCGATGGTTGCTATCGCGGCCGTCTAGTGTCGCAGTCCGACATGTTCTCGCTTGTTGGCTTTTCTAGCTCGTCTAATATTCGCGTCGATGACTCGTCTGTTTCGTCAGCTGGCCAACTTCTTCAGAATTGCTTTCATGGACGCCAAGCAAGTAAGACCAAGCAGCGTCACCGACGCCATGCCGTATGGCAGGTTTGCCGGCATAGGCATTGGGGTCGCGGTAGCGTCACTTCTCTAATTGCAGAGTGCATCCTTCACGATTGTCACGCCACAGCAGCACGCTTCCGATAAGGTGCTTGACCGGTTCGACCTCACCCTCGTTCGCGCCATACATGCGCGCTTATCGACGATCTTTTTTCCAAACTGCAGGAGAGACGAGCGGACGTGCGGTTGTCACGTCCAAGTGCTATGCGGGTGGTGCAATAGAGTTTCGGAGTGTCGCAAACGTCCAATCTGCCGATTTCATCGAAGCCTATATCGCCGCCTATAACCGCAGGATGAGAAGCAGGTCGGACCTCTATGCGAGAGCGGCCCTGTTCCTCCCGACAGAACCGCCGCACGTCGGGATGCGCAATGGCTCGTCAGATCCGCTTTAGCTCGAGCGCATGGCGATGCCTAAGCAGCGGATAAACGCGAGATGTGCGTTCGCGCTCCCCGGTTAGCCGCTTCGTTGTCAAGGTTGATGATGTTCGATGTTTGTTCTATAGCAAGCTGTCGGTTGTGGTGGTCAGTTCAAAAAATTGATTTGTGCGGCACACCCGCTGCCTAGATGTTACGGACTTCGCATAAAGGGCCGATTACGAGGGGTAACCATGGTTCACACTGCACGCCTCCGCCACGATTCTCTGGCCGCCCCCTCCAGCAGAAACGTCCCTGCAAAATGGCTCGCCGCCGCGGCCTTCGCGGCGATCGGCTTGCTCGCGGCCCCGGCCGCACAGGCGCAAGAAGCGCCTCCCGCGCCCGTCGTCACGGTAGCCAAGCCGCTGGTGCGCGATATCGTCGAGGACGATGAGTTCGTCGGCCGTTTCGAAGCCGTCGACCAGGTTTCGCTGCGCTCCCGCGTCGGCGGCTATCTCGACCGGGTCCATTTCCAGGACGGTACGCTGGTCAAGCAGGGCGACCTCCTGTTCACCATCGACCAGCGGCCGTTCAAGGCGGCGCTGAACCAGGCGCAGGCGCAGGTCGACTCGGCCAAGACCCTGGTCGAATTCAGCAAGATGCAGTTCGAGCGCGCCGAGACCCTGTCGCGCGAAGGCAACATACCGGTTTCGACACTGGACGACCGCCGCCGCGAATATCTCGCCGCCCAAGCGCAACTGGACGGCGCGGAGGCGGCACTTGAAAACGCAAGTCTCGATCTCGAATTCACCGAGATCAAGGCGCCGTTTTCCGGCCGGGTCGACCGCCGGCTCATCTCGCCGGGCAATCTGGTGCAGGCCGACCAGACCGTGCTGACCACCATCGTCTCGATCGACCCGATCGACTTCTATTTCGACATCGATGAGCGGACCTACTTCGCTTATGCGCGCGACGCCCGCGAGCGCGGCGGCGTCATGCAGGAGGGCGCCGGCGGCGTCGATGTTGTCGTCCGTGTCGCCGACCGTGATGAAGCGACGTTCAAGGGCAAGCTCGACTTCGCCGAGAACCGTCTGGACGAAGCTACCGGCACGATGCGGGCCAGGGCGCGCTTCGACAACAAGGACGGCGTGCTGCAGCCGGGCATGTTCGGCCGCATCAACGTGCCCGGCTCGCTGCCGCATCCGGGCGTGCTTCTGCCTGACGAGGCGATCGGCGCCGACCAGAACCGCCGCATCGTCTTCGTTGTCGACGAGGCAGGCCTGATCTCGGCCAAGCCGGTCCGCACCGGCCCGCGCATCGACGGCTATCGCGTTATCCGCGAGGGCCTCACCGGCGAAGAGACCGTGGTAGTCAACGGGCTGGTGCGAGTGCGGCCGGGCGTCACCGTCAAGTCCGAGATGACCACGTTGCCGCCCAAGGTTGAAGCCGAAGGGCAGACGCAATGAACTTCGCCCATTTCTTCGTCAACCGCCCGATCTTCGCGGTGGTGCTGTCGATCGTGCTCGTGCTCGTCGGCGGCATCGCCTATACGCAGCTTCCGGTCGCCCAATATCCCGAAATCGCGCCACCGACCATCGTGGTGCGCGCCTCCTATCCGGGCGCCGACGCCGAGACGGTCGCCGCGACCGTGGCGACGCCGATCGAACAGGAAATCAACGGCGTCGAGCACATGCTCTACATGTCGTCCTATTCCTCCGGCGAAGGCTCGATGTCGCTCACCATCACCTTCCGCCCCGGCACCGATCTCGACGCGGCGCAGGTGCTGGTCCAGAACCGCGTCTCGATCGCCGAAGCGCGCCTGCCGGAAGAGGTGCGCCGGCTCGGCATCACCACGGCGAAAAGTTCGCCCGACCTGATGATGGTCATCCATATGCTGTCGCCCGACGACACATATGATCAGCTCTACGTCTCGAATTATGCGCGTTCGCGCGTGCGCGACGTCCTGCTGAGGCTGGACGGCGTCGGCGACGTGCAGATCTTCGGCGAGCGCGAATATTCGCTGCGCGTCTGGCTCGACCCGGAAAAGCTGTCCGCCTACGGCATGACCGCAGGCGACGTAGTCCAGGCGCTGCGCGACCAGAACGTCCAGGTGTCGGGCGGCTCGATCGGCGCGCCGCCGATTGGCGACGGCTCGGCCTTCCAGTATACGGTCACCACGCAAGGGCGCTTCGAAGACGCGCGCGACTTCCGCTACGTTATAGTCAAGTCGACCAAGGACGGCCGCTTGATCTCCCTGCAGGACGTGGCGCGCATAGAGCTCGGCGCCAGGGACTACGTCACCAATTCCTATCTCAACAACAAGGCGGCGGTGGCGCTCGGCATCTTCCAGCGGCCGGGCACCAATGCCTTGGCCTCGGCGGAAGAAATCCAGGAGACCATCGCGGAGCTTTCGGAGGATTTCCCGGAGGGGCTGGCCTACGAGATCATCTACAATCCAACCGAGTTCATCGCCGAATCTATCAACGAGGTCTATGTCACCATCGCCGAGGCGATCCTGCTGGTGGTGATCGTCATCATCGTGTTCCTGCAGTCGTGGCGCATGGCGATCGTGCCGATCGTGGCGATACCGGTCTCGCTGATCGGCACGCTTGCCGTGCTGCTCGCCTTCGGCTTCTCGCTCAACATGCTCACTCTGTTCGGGCTGGTGCTGGCGGTCGGCATCGTTGTCGACGACGCCATCGTGGTTGTGGAAAATATCGAGCGGAACATCCGGCTGGGGCTCGCTCCGCGCGCCGCTGCGCACAAGACCATGGATGAAGTGGGAAACGCGGTCCTCGCGATCTCGCTGGTGCTGATCTCCGTCTTCGTTCCGGCGGCTTTCATTCCCGGGATTTCCGGCCAGTTCTACCTGCAGTTCGCCATCACCATCGCGGTCTCCACCGCGATCTCCGCATTCAACTCGCTGACGCTTTCGCCGGCTCTCGCTGGCGTGCTTTTCAAGCCGCACAGCGAGGAACATTCGAACTTCTTCCTGGCAAGGTTCGGCCGCGCTCTGGCGAACGGGTTCAACAACGGGTTCGACAGGATGGCGGACGGCTATGCGTGGCTGGTGCACAGGCTGGTCGGCACGACTCTGGCGCTTGCCGCCATGCTGCTCCTCTTCGCAGGCCTGCTCTACGCGACCTATCACATGCTGCAGACGGTGCCGCGCGGCTTCATCCCGAACATGGACCAGGGGTATGCGATCGTCGTCGTGCAGTTGCCGGAGGGCTCTTCGCTCGCCCGAACGGACGCAGTCATCCAGAAGGCGTCGGATATCATCCGCGAGACGCCGGGTGTCGCCAACGCCGTCGCCTTCGCAGGATTCAACGGCGCGACATTCACCAACGCCAGCAATTCCGGCGTGATCTTCGCGCCATTCAAGAGCTTCGAGGAACGGCTCGAGAGCGGCGATACTTCCGACAAGATCATCGGCACGCTGTTTGGCAGCCTGCAAGGCATCCAGGAGGCCTTCATCATCGCGCTGCCGCCGCCGCCAGTGCGGGGCATCGGCAACTCCGGCGGCTTCAAGATGATGCTCCAGGAGCGCAACAGCGCCGACATGCGGCCGATTCTGGCGCTGGCCAACGAAATCGCCGGCAAGGCCAACCAGACGCCCGGGTTGATGGGCGTCTTCACCACCTTCTCGGCCTCCAGCCCGCAATTCTTCCTGGCGATCGACCGCGACAAGGCGCGGATGCTGAACGTGCCGATCCCCAACATCTTCGAGACGCTGTCGATCAATCTAGGCACCGCCTATGTCAACGATTTCAACGCCTTCGGTCGCGTCTACCAGGTGCGGGCGCAAGCCGACCAGGCTTTCCGCATCGATCGCGACGACATATTGAAGCTGAAGGTGCGCTCGGCGGCCGGCGACCTGGTGCCGCTCGGCACACTCGTCGAGATCCGCGACGTCACCGGTCCCTCGCTCGTGCAACGCTACAACATGTATGTCTCCGTGCCGCTTCAGGGCAATGCAGCGCCGGGTGTCGCCACGGGCACGGCGCTCGACCTGATGGAGGGGATCGCAGCCGAATCGCTGCCGCAGGGCACTTCCTTCGAATGGACTGAACTCGCCTTCCAGGAGCGGCAGACCGGCAACACGGCGGTCTTCATCTTCGGCCTGTCGGTTCTGTTCGTCTTTCTGGCGCTCGCCGCGCTATACGAAAGCTGGATTACGCCCTTCGCCATCGTGCTTATCGTCCCGCTCAGCGTGCTGGCCGCCCTCTTGGGCGTCGCCTTCCGCGGTCTCGACAACAACATCCTCGTGCAGATCGGGCTGATCGTGCTCATCGGCCTGGCGGCGAAGAACGCGATCCTGATCGTCGAGTTCGCGCGCCAAGGTGAGGAGCGCGGCCTTGACGCCGTCGAGGCGGCTGTCGAGGCCTGCCGGCTGCGGCTGCGGCCGATCCTAATGACGGCATTCGCCTTCATCCTGGGCGTGGTGCCGCTAGTGATCGCCAGCGGGCCTGGCGCGGAAATGCGCCAATCGCTCGGCACGGCCGTGTTCTCCGGCATGCTGGGCGTGACGTTGTTCGGCCTCTTCCTGACGCCGGTCTTCTACGTTGCTCTGCGCAGGACATTCCGGCGCAGGCGGCCTGAAGCCGGCCCGACCCTGGCTTCCGAGAGCGGCGCAGCCGAGTAGACGCCGAGCCGATGAGGCGCCGAGCTACCCCAACTCGAACCCGAAAGGCCGCAGATCTGGTGTCTGGCGCTGCGCTCCCTCGCCTGCTTGCATCGGCGCTACCTCCTCGGCCGGTCGCCCAAGCGCATTGGAATTCGCCGGTCGTCTCCGCATGGCCGCCTACGGCCGGGACAGCCGTTTCAATACGAGATGGACCGGCAAGTAGGCGACCAGGGGCAGGAGCACCATGTACAGGCCGAGATACAATGCATGGCGGCAAGATCTTCTGCGGCTCCGGACCAAGCCCGTGCACCCAGTTGATGTTCTCGTCGGGCCGGGTGAATCAGTAACTTGCAACCATTACCACCCAGGCGAGAGCGGTCTGCGCTTTGAACGCGCGGCGGTCGTAGCCTTGCCGGATCAGCATGAAAATAATGATGGCCGGCATGAACAAATGAAAGCCGGACAGCGCCCTCGCATATGCGGGCTCCCTTGGATCGAACATAAGGCAGCGAGCCCGGTCAGCTTGCCGCCGGTCACGAAGACGGCAAGAATTGCCATTGTGGAAATCGCCCCCAAAACGCCGCCAGGAACTGGTTCGACGGACGGCCGCTTGAGATATTTTTCCACTCGCTCCTTCGCGATTTGGCTTTTGGGAACGTTTCATCTCCACATCCTCCCTGTATGCCCCGGCGTATGTCCCGGAAAAATTCGAGCCAAATCAGAATGATGCAAATCGGCCTTAAGCCGTTTGATTTAATGGTGGGCCCGGAGGATGGTTGGAAACCGTGAAAAATCAGACCCTTGACAATCAGTGGAACTGTCGGGTGTTCAAATCTTATCCAATGCTTTTCGATGTTTCTGTCCCACCGCATTTGCCGCGTGGTCGCTTGACGTGCTCCGGGAACGGCGTGACCTCGGAGAAGCGACCGTCACACCAGATCGCGTTGGCGACCGACGAGGCCTCCTGCTGCCAAAAGCTTCCTGGCCGTTTTCGCCTACCCGAGCCTGGCGCCGGAGGCGGGGTCGAACAGCAGGGCTTTGTCGAGATCCAGTTCGAGGCCGAGGCTGCCGCCCTGCACCGCCATGCCCGCCGGCGTACGGATAACTGACGGATGACCCTGGATATTGAGCGTCACGATGTCCTCCGGCCCCGTCGGCTCGACGAGATCGACGGTCGCGGACAGGGTCGGGCCGGCCTTGGCCGTTATCCGAATGTTCTCGGGGCGCAGCCCGAGGATCGCGGCGCCTGTGTGAACGGTCGCACCGGTGGCCATCGAAAGCGATAGGTCGATACCGGACGCAGGGATCGTGAAGCGCAGTCCGCCTTTGTGGCCGGACACCGCGCCTTGGATCAGCGTAATGGGCGGCGAACCAATGAAGCGAGCAACGAACAGATTGGCCGGATTGAAATAGATCTCGTGCGGCGAGCCTACCTGCTGCACGACGCCGTGGTTGAGGATGACGATCTTGGTCGCCAGCGTCATCGCCTCTATCTGGTCGTGGGTGACATAGACCATCGTGCGCCTGATCCGCTGATGGAGCCGCTTAATCTCGGCGCGCAGGTCGCCACGCAGGGCCGCATCGAGATTAGACAGCGGCTCGTCGAACAGGAACAGTCTCGGATCGCGGACCAATGCGCGCCCGATGGCCACGCGCTGGCGCTGACCGCCGGAGAGTTCCCTCGGCCGCCGCTCCAGCAGCGCCTCTATCTTGAGGACGGCCGCCACGCGATCGACGCTGTCGGCGATGTCGTTCTGCGAGAGCCCACGCATCTTCAGTGGAAAGCCGATGTTCTCCCGCACCGACATGGTCGGATAGAGCGCGTAGGACTGGAAGACCATGGCAACGTCGCGCTCGCGCGCCGGGAGATCGGTGACGTCCTTGTCGCCGATGACTATCGAGCCGCCGTCGATCTCGTGGAGCCCGGCGATGGCATGCAGCAGCGTGGACTTGCCGCAGCCGGAAGGCCCGAGTAGCACGACGAACGCGCCGTCCTCCACCTCGATCGAGATGT
This sequence comes from Mesorhizobium wenxiniae, assembly GCF_002284535.1. Taxonomy (GTDB): domain Bacteria; phylum Pseudomonadota; class Alphaproteobacteria; order Rhizobiales; family Rhizobiaceae; genus Mesorhizobium; species Mesorhizobium wenxiniae. Next base: position 666,834 of record NZ_NPKH01000020.1, read on the forward strand.
CGTCGAGAACGGTGACGGCGCCGTAGGACTTTTCGACGTTGCGTATCGAGAGCTGCGCCATGTAATCTCCAATCAGCCCTTCACGCTGCCGAGCGTCATGCCGCGCACGATCTGGCCCTGGACGAGCATGCCGAGCACAAGCATCGGCAGCATGATGAGCGTAGCCGCCGCCGTCAGGGCGCCCCACTGGATGCCCTGAAAGGTAAGGAAGGAGGTGATGCTCACGGGCAGCGTCTGTGTGTTGCGGCCCGACAACGTCAGGGCGACGAAGAACTCGTTCCAGGTGAACAGCACGCAGAGAATAAGCGTCGCCACCACGCCGCCGCGCGCCGCCGGCAGATAGATGCGCCAGAAGATGGAAAATTCCCTCGCGCCGTCGACGCGTGCCGCGTCACGTAGTTCGCGCGGAATGTCGTCGAAGAAGGTGATCAGCAGGGAGATGGCGAAAGGAACATTGATGAAGGCATAGACGGCGATCAGCAGCCAGTGCTGGTTGAGCGCGCCGAGGCGCACTGCGAAATAGTAGACCGGAATGACGAAGACCAGCGCCGGCGCGATGCGCAGGCTCAGGATGAACTTCTCCTGGCCGCGCCGCTTCTCTGCGTCCTGCTGGGTGATTCCGTATGCCGCGATCGCGCCGATCGCGACGGCTAGTGCGCTGGCTGAAAGCGAGATCACGAAACTGTTGGCGAACGCTCGCAGGAAGGTCTTGTTCGCGAGAATCGTGCGGAAGTTGTCGAGGGTCGGCTCGAACAGCCACACCGGCGGGATGGCGAAGGCGTCGCCGGGCAGTTTGAACGATGTCGCGACGACCCAATAGAGCGGAAAGAGCACCGCGGCGAGAAGGACAACCAGTCCGACATAGAAGAAGAGACGCCGGATCATGTGCGCTCGCCCTTCCTCGGGAACAGCACGCCGTACATGGCGAGCAGGGCCACGTTGGTGAAGATCGTAAGGATCAGGGCGACGGTGATGGCGTAGGAAATCTCGAAATTGGTGAAGGCTACGACATAGCCGTAGAAGTTCAACGTCTCGGTCGAGAGCGCGGGACCTCCCCGCGTCATGATGTAGAACAGGTCGAACGCCTTGATGCTGTCGATGGCGCGGATCAGAGCGACGATCGCGATCGCGCGGCGCAGCATCGGCAAAAGCACGTACCAGGTGACCTGCCATTCGCGCGCGCCGTCGACGCGCGCGGCATCGAGAGGATCGGAAGGCGCCGAATCGAGCGCGGCCATCGACAGGAGGATGACGAAAGGCGTCCACTGCCAGACATCGGCGATCAGCACCGAAAAGAGGGCGACCTGCGGGCTGCCCAGCCAGTCCATCGCACCGATGCCGAGGCGCGAAAGAAGGTAATTGGCCATGCCCGACGCCGGATCGAAGATGAACCGCCATGTGAGACCGACGACGACCGGCGTCATGATGATCGGGACGAGGAGAAGCGTCCGAACGATCCGCTTGAGCGCGAAGTTCCTGTCGAGAAACAAGACGATCGCCAGTCCGAGGACAACCTCGATCGACGTTGCGAGCACAGTGAAGAGGACGGTCCGCCAAAGCGCCCAGAGTCCGCGCGGATCGGCAAAGAAACGGATGTAGTTGTCGAGACCGACGAAAGTGTCGCGCCCTGCCCGCATGAGCGACAGGTCCCGGAGCGATAGCCAGACGACATAGAGGGTGAGCACCAGCGACGTGATGCTGAGCACCATCACGATCGGCTGATAGAACATCCGAGATGGATCGGTTCGCTTCACCACGACAACCTGTTCCGGAATGAAAGGACCCTGCCGCGCCCAGGGAGGTCGGCGCGGCAGGGTATGATCGGCCGCCTTAGCGCCCGATCGCTGCGTTGTTGGCTTCGTCGGCTTCCTTCAGCGCATCCGCGGCCGATGCCGTGCCGGCGAGCGCCTTGGAAACGGCTATGCCGGTGTTGTTAATGACCTCGTTGGCCTGCTCAATCGTCGGCAGATACTGGGGGTTGCCTTGGTTGATCGCGGCAATCATCGCATCCTTAAAGGCGCCGTATCGCTTGCCGAAAGATTTACCGTTGAGCGCGGTGAGCGAGGTGACGCCCGAATTCGGATCGGTCTCCATCGACTTCACCTGCTGCTCCTTGGCCGTCGCCCAGGCGGCAAACAGAGTCGCTGCCTCCTGGTTCTGCGAGTCAGCGGTCACATAAAGGCTGTGCACGGCAAGCGACGAGGAGCCACCCTTGGGTGACGAGGACTTCATGGGCACAGGAACGTAGCCTATCTTGCCCACGACGCTGGAGGCCGCCGGATCCTCGTTGTAGGCGCCGTTGACCGTGGCATCGAGGGTTATCGCCGCCTTGCCTTGCTGGAACAGGAGACGGTTTTCTTCCCAGCCGAAATTGGCGACGCCAACGGGACCGTAGGAATTCAGGACGCGGGTGAAGGCCTCAAGCGCTGCCGTGCCTTCCGGCGTGGCGAGCGCCGACTTGCCGCTGTCGTCGAGGAACGAGCCGCCGAAGCCCCACAGATAGGCAGCCCAGACATAGACGCCCTGGATGCCCTGCTGGCCGCGCATGGTAATGCCGGCGATCTCCTTGTTGGTCTTATCGGAAATCGTCTTTGCGGCATTCTCGATGTCGTCGAACGTCTTCGGCTCGCTGAGGCCGTGCTGCTCGAACAGGTCCTTACGGTACATAACGAAGGTGCTCTCACCGTATACCGGGAGCCCGTACACCTTGCCGTCTACGACATTGGTGTTGAAGTAGCCGGGGACGAAATCCGCCTTGTCGAACTGGTCGGTGTGCTTGGCGAGGTTCTGGTCCAGCGGCACGATGTAGCCATTCTTCAAGAAGCCCGGAATGTAGATGATGTTGTTCTGAACGACGTCGTAGCGGCCAGACTTGGAGGACAATTCCAGCAGCATCTTGGCCGTGATGTCCTGCTCCGGCACCACTTCCAGCGCGACGTCGATACCAGTAAGCGTCTTGAACTCCGGCAGCATCTTCTGGATGGCATCCGTGGTGGGATGGCCTTCCATCAGCACCGAGAGCTGCACCCCATCGAACGGCTTGTCCTGTGCCGTGGCCGGGGCAGAAAGGCCCGAAAGCATCGCCGCGGCCGCGGTCGTTGCAAGAAATTCGCGTCTGTTCAGCATGTTGGTTCTCCCATTGTTGTGAGTGGCGTTCAGCCGAGGCGCACGACCTCACCGGTCTCTGCGGAACGGATCATTGCGAGCGTGAGCTCCAGCGAGCGGAGCGCATCTTCTCCCGATGCAACTGGGCGATCGGCTCCCTCCAACCATTCGAGGACGGCCAGGAGCTGCTGGCGAAGGTCGCCGCCGACACGACCGGCCAGTGTTGGCCAGTGCTGTGTGTCCATCTCCTGCGAACGGTCATTGTCGGCGAAGTAGAGGCCGCTGTCGCCACACTGGACTTCGAACGAGCCTTCCGTGCCGATCAGTTCGAGGCGCGCATCGATCATGTGCCGCGCTCCGGAAGGCAGCGACCAGGCGCTTTCGAAGTTGACCACCGTGCCGTCCGAGAAACGGGCGATGGCGGCGATGCTGTCCTGGGTGCCGGTCGGTCCGAGCAAGCGGTCCGTCTGCTGCGCATAGACGGAAACCGGATGCTGACCGCGTAGCATCCACAGGACGAGATCGACGTCATGGACGGTGACATGCAGCGCCAAGGGAAGCTTGCCGGCATAGCGCTTCGGACCCTCGGTGCGTGCGCTGTTGCGGCGGGCGTAGAGATGAATTGGCGCGCCGATCCTCCCCTCATCGATCAGTTCCTTGGCGCGGGCGTAGCGAGGATCGAAGCGCAGAAGGTAGCCCACACCGAGCTTCACGCGGGCGTCGCGGGCCGCGGCGATGATGGCCTTGGCATCGTCCACGGTCGAGGCGATCGGCTTTTCGATGAAAAGGTTCACGCCCTTGGCGGCGACCGCTTCCGCCGGCGCGCGGTGGAGATTGTCGGGCGTGCAGATGCTGACCAGGTCCAACTTCTCGGCGGCGAGCAGCTCGTCGTGGCTGGCATAAACCTTGGCGTTGCCGCAGCGCGCCGCTACCGCCCTCGCGAGTTCGACATTCGGATCGACGACCGCCGCCAGTTTGCAGTTCGGCGCGCTCGAGAAAATCGACGCGTGCATCGACCCCATGAATCCTGCACCGATGACGGCGACGCGACGGGTCATGACGGGACCTTTCTCTGCGGGGTGGCCGCTTGTCGCCCAGCGATGGACCGGGCGAAGCGCTGCGTGATCAGCGTTGGGCGCGTGATCGCGCTGCCGACGACGACGAAGCTGGCACCAAGGTCGAAACACTGCAGCGCTTCGTCGGTCGTCCAGATGCGACCCTCGGCGACAAAGGAGATACCGGCGCGGCCAAGTGCGCGCATCAGACCGAAGTCCGGACCCTCATCCGCAGGTGTATAGCTGGTGTAACCGGCCATGGTGGTGCTGACCAGGTCGGCGCCAGCCGTAACCGCGGCACGGGCTTCCTCGACCGTGCTGATGTCGGCCATCGACAGCGCGCCGGATTCGGCGATGGCTGCGACCATTTCAACGACGGATGCCGGCCGCGGCCGGGCCGTCCCATCGAACGCGATGATGTCGGCTCCCGCCCGGGCAATCGCCCGTGCATCCTCGATGGAGGGGGTGATGTAGATTTCGGTGTCGGCGCGCGCGGTCTTGACCAGGCCGATGACGGGGACTGCGACGCACGCTCTCACCGCTTCGACATTCGCCAGACCCTCCGTGCGGATGGCGCTCGCGCCCCCCTCGACCACGGCGGCGGCAATCGCCGCGAGGTGTGTCGGCGCCGCCAGCGGCGTTCCGGCGTCAGCCTGGCATGAGACGACGAGCGTCCCGTAAAGGCTGTCAGGCAAAAGCTTTGTCAACGTCAACGACCCGATTTCCGTCTGCCGTCATGTGGCGGAAACAAGTCGTATTGCTGGCGAAGTAATTTGTCAATTAAAATCAGATGATGAAATTTTTCTTCATCGCCAGATCGGCCACGCCGATCAGCCCCGCATCGGCGCCCGCACGGGCCTGCACGATCTGGCGTCGAAACGCGGCGGGCAGGCTGTCCGCGTGACGAAGCACACGATCCAAGACGCCGGACGCCAGCCCTACTCCACCGCCCAGCGCTATGCGGTCCAGATCCGTTGCGGCCACCAGGTTGGCGAAGGTCTCGGCGAGCGCGGCGGCCGCATCTTCGAGCATGACCTCTGCTTCGGCGTTCCCCGCTGCCGCCTCGGCGAAGACATCCTTTGCGGTAACAGTGCGGCCCACGCGCTCGCCGAAACGTGCCGCGATAGCGGTTCCGGATGCCACGGTTTCAAGGCACCCCCGGCGGCCGCAACCGCAAGGTGCGTCCGCTCCCGACACGCTCATGTGACCGACGTGGCCGGCCAGCCCGGCTTGGCCGCTCTGTAGGCGGCCGGCGAGGACAAGCCCGCCCCCGATCCCAGTGGAGACGGTGACGAACATGAAGTTCCGGGAGCCCTGCCCCGCGCCGAACGCGTATTCGCCCCAGGCCGCCGCCTGCGCGTCGTTGACGACGAGCGGCCTCACCCCGATCGATGCTTGCAGCCGTGACGCCAGTGGATAGCCGTTCTCGATCGGTAAGGTGCGCGGATTGAGCGCAGTTAGCGTGCCACCATCGGAAACGATACCGGTCGTCGCCACTGCCAATCGGCTTGGCCGAGCGCCCCTGACCTCGGCAGCTATGGCCTCGACCAGCGCGTCACCGCCTGAGCGGGGCGTCGGAATCTGACGCCGGTTTTCCAGCTTCGCGCCAGCAACCTCCGCGAAGGCGATCTTGGTGCCGCCGATATCGACTGCAAGAACCCTCTCAGAACGATCGGTCACTCACGCTCTCCGCCGTGCGCTGGATCATTGCCAGCCTGCCCGGGTCCTGCCTCATCATTTCGGCCAGCAAGGCGTCGATGATCAGCAGCTGGCTTATCTTGGAAGGAAAAGCTCCACCGGTGAGCGGCGTCTCTGGCCATGAGGCGATCAGCGTCAGATCGCACACGGCAGCGAGCGGACTCTTGGAGCGGTTGCTGATGCCAAGAACAAAAGCACCGCGCGAACGCGCGAGCTTCGCGACGCCCACTGAATCCACGGTCGAGCCCGAGCTAGATATAATCACATGCGCCGTCGCTTTCGTGGCGGTCCCCGCGGCCATGGTGGCGAGGTGCGCGTCGGCCAAGGCGCGCGACAGCATGCCAATGCGCGTCATCTTATAGGCAAGGTACTGCGCCGTGACGGCCGAAGCGGCGGCGCCGAAACAATCGATCGCCTGCGAGCCGAGCAGCCGCTGCGCGGCCGTGGTGACGTCCTCGCGCACGATCAGCTGCTCAGTCTCGCGCAGCGCGACGACTGCGGTCTCAACCAGCCGCTGGATGTCGTCGGCGGGTTCGGCGCTATCCTTTTCCAGCTGCTCGCCGGCGAGTTCCTTGGCCATGGCAAGCTTGAAATCCTGGAATCCGGTGAAGCCCTGTTCGCGGCAGAACCGCATCACACTGGCTTCCGATGAACCCGATACTTCCGCAAGTTCGGTGATGCTCTGGTAGAGCGTGGTCTGTGGCTGCGCGAGGACGGTTTCCGCGACCTTCGCCAGTGCCGGCGTCATGCCGCCGGCTGCCGCACGTAAGCTGGCGATCAGTGCCTGTTTCATATTTGTCCCCGGGCGATGTCGTTCAGAAGTGTTCGGCGACCCAAGGCTGCGGGCCGGCGAAGACAAGGTCGCACAATTGCACGGCAGCCGAAGGGCCTGATAGGCGTCCGCGCCGTGAAAGCTGCGATGCGGAGTTGAATCCTGTGAAAAGGCTCGAGAGGAAGGCCCCGTCGACCATCACAGTCGGCAATCCGTCTCGCACGCCGCCGCTCACTCGCATGGTCCCGTCAGACAGGTCGAGGCTAAAATCGAGGTCGCCGGCGTCTGCGTCCTTGATACGAAGTCCGAGCGATGCGTCTTGCAGGACATAGCCGCGGGATTCCAGCGCCTGCGCCGGCTCCACGACGCGAGCAAGCCATTCCTCCTGGTGGAACAGACGCCACCCTTTGTCGGGCATGGCGGCTACAAGATCGTCCTGTGGACCGCCGTGCCAGCGAACCTTCGGATAAACGGACCTGAAACGTCCCACGAAACACAGTACCGCCTCGGCCATTTCTCCATTCGCCGCATACCAGTCTCGAATGTACAGGATGTCAGGATCGGATCCGTCGACGATGACATATGCGCCGATCGTATCCGCATCCGACTTGCAGGCGCCGTAGGCCGCAAGCGCATCTGTCGGCGCCCGCACAAGTTCCTTCCAATGCATGTCGGCCCGCCCCAGCAGCCCTGCTTCGACTCTTCGCTTTGCGGCATAGGCGGACACGACGCTGTCATCGGACAGGGGTAGGGGGACGAACGCGATTGGGGTCTTCAGAGGCAGCGCCGCTGTATCGGCTTCATAAATTATCTCGCTTCCGGCCAGCTCGAACCCACATTTGCGGTAGACGGGTCTTGCCGACGCGAACAGCGACACAATGAGCGCGCCCTGCTCCCGAGCATCGTCGCATAACGCGTCAACTAACGGCCGCGCTAGCCCCTGCCCCCTTGCCTCCGGCGCAAGGGCGACATGCGCAATATTGGCCGCCGGCACGTCCACCCCGCCGAACGCATGCGACGTCATTAGCAGAGCGGCACAGGCTTTCGCGGCGCCGTCGGGCTCTCTGACCATGCGAAACGAGGGTATCCCGGCGTGGTGTACATATTCGCGCGCCCGCTCCCGGCTGAACCCGAACGCCATCGTCAGCAGATGGCATACGGCGTCCTCCTCGCCACTCTTGGCCCGGTCATATACTAGACTTCTGGTAATTTTTTTCATTTACGATCCGATTGTGAAGTTTTACTTCATAGCGCAGTGTCGAGCCGGCCGCAAGAGGATGCATCCGGCCGCAAGAGGATGCATAATGAGCAACGACAGCGCGATCCTCAGGGAAATCGCCGAGATTCCGACTGTTCTGCGCCAATCGTCGGCGGTTCAGTTCGAAGCGATTGGCAAGGCGGTACACGCGCTTGGCGGCGAGAAGCCCCGGCTCCTCGCGACGATGGGCCGGGGCAGTTCCGATCATGCCGCTACCTTCCTCCGCTATGCTTTCGAGATTTCGCTCGGCATCCCCGGTTCCTCAATCTCACCGTCGATCAGTTCGATCTATGGACGCCAGCTGGACCTCAAAGGCGCGCTTTGCCTCGTCGTCAGTCAATCAGGCCGCAGCCCCGACATTGTCAGGGCGGCCGGGATGGCCAGGAGGGTGGCGCGCTGGTCGCGGCGATCGTCAACGACATGTCTTCGCCGGTTGCAAAGGAAGTGGATGTCGTGATTCCGATCAATGCCGGGGAAGAAAGGGCCATTGCTGCCACGAAGAGTTTCATGGGTGCTGCCGCAGCCGGTCTCCGCCTCCTGACAATCTTGTCCGGCGACGCAAGCTTGCGGAGAGCGCTCGATACGCTGCCGGATGTTCTGGAGCAGACCGATCGGAATCACACCATCGATCTCTTCGCCATCGTCAAGGCGCGCACCGCATTCGTCATCGGGCGGGGACCAGCTCTGGGGATCGCCCAGGAAGCTGCCCTGAAGCTCAAGGAGATCGTGCAGTTCCCCGCGGAGGCCTATTCGTCGGCGGAGGTACGGCACGGTCCCTGGCAACTCGGCCAGACGGACTGCGCCCTGGTCGGATGGAAGACCGACGCCGTTTCCTCGGAAAGCCAAAACGCCGTAGTCAGCGCGTACCGGGCGCTCGGTCGCCCCGTGCTCGATCTGCAGGACATTGGTCGCCGGTCGGCGGAGAACCTGGGCAACATGATAGCGCCCCTGATCCCCCTGCCGGGCTTCTATCGCGCGCTTGTCATGGCAGCGATGCAACTCGGGCTCGATCCGGACCGGCCCAAGCTGCTGAGCAAGGTGACCGAGACGATCTGAACTGCAGATTGCAACTCGTACTGAAAGCCGTTGGTCGGACCCCTCCCCGCTTCGAGCGGGCATTCCAACATACAGCTGACTCACCAAGCTTCGGATTGGGCGGAACCCACCCGGTGAAAGTTCGGTGGTGGCTGGTCAAACCATCCTAATTGCACGTCGTCGCCGCAGATTACCGCACTCATCACTCGGAGGCCTTTCAGAGTGAGAGCGCGTGAATTACGTGTTGTTGGTGTTAACAAGCAGGAGAATTATCCCGGACAAAGACGCGAGTTTCCCCTTAAATTCCGAATGGCCCACTTTCTGCGGAGAGTTGGTTCTAACCTGCTGAAATTTAACGATATGGTGGGCCCGGAGGATGTGCCGGGACCGTTGATTTCATTGGCTTTCTCGTGGGCCAAAATCAGAAATCTTCCCGTATCGCTCCGTATGGTTCCGCGCCTAAGCAAAGGACGCTGCACAAGATGGGGCTTCATGCAGGTCTGAGCCCCCGACCACTGTGGCGAGCGAGCAATCTTGGGTGAGATGAGCAATGCTGGCCGCAAGCTCCATAGGTCCACCTAGGTGTTCAAGCACCTGGCGGGCAAGCGACTCCGACTCCTCCTTGGAAAGAGGCGGTACGTCGATGACGCTCAGACGGTCTCCAGAAAAGGAATAGCTGCTTGCCTGGGCCCGGATATGCTCAACTCCATATCGTCGGAAGACAATGAGCAATTTTACACGACCCACGTTGGCCGCGGCGTAATTGAACAATGGCTGGAGACTTGTCGCTGTCATGAGCATCATCGACGACGAGGAGCAGGTCACCGGAACCAAGCTCTTCTAGAGACACCTTGGTGATCTCCATTGTCGGTGAGACAAGCCTGATCCTAGTCGCAGACTGATCGGCGGCGATTTGGTCCAGAATGGCTTGGAGCTCGAGATTTGCCGCCGCCGCCAGACCCCGTTACCAGCGTCACGCCAACGTCCGGATTCTTGTGTGCTTCCAAGGCTTCAGCAAGGGAAGCTTCTCTGCCGACCAGCTGCCAAGCATGGGTGAACAAGGTTTCCTTGCGTGCGAGAGCCGCAAAGAATTCCTGAGCCGTTTCCCACGGACTTGTGGGAGAGACGCCGAGAAGGCTATTGTCGATGTAGTCATCAGCATCCCAAAGGCTTCGGGTCGTTCCTAATATTCGGTTCAATCCGCTCAATGACGGGCTCGAACGCGGCATTAGCGACTTCGATGAGCACAGATCGATCAGCCCCGGCGACTGGCAGGGACGCAATGATGGCATTGGGATCCATGAGAGGATGATCCTTTTGGAGTGGCGTTTGGGACATCAGCCTGCGGTCGCCATGCCGACGGTGGTTCTTAGTGTGGTGGCCAATCGAGCCCAGGCGCTACCCTATGCTTACATGCGCACAGGCAGGATACGTGAGAATTTCGCAGATGCGGTCCAAAGCAGATGGGGCAGCACCTGCGGGCAGTCCGTCATCCAGGTCCTGCAAGGTGGGAGCTGAGTTGCTTACCTCAGCAGTGCCGCTCGCCCGCGCTATGGCCGGCAGTTCTAAGCTTTAGAGGAATAATGCGGGGCCGTTTTCGGATGAAAACGCCGATTGCCAAACGCCGCACCGGCTGGAATTTTTCGCGCTCAGCCTCTCCGTAAGCCGTAAAAGCGCGGAAAATTACGTGTCGCTGAATTTTCCGCGCTTTTGGATTCACGAGCGGGAATTTTCCGCGCTTTTAAACTGATCGGAGCTATTTAAATCGCTTGAGAATCCATCCGTTGCTACAATATCAAAGAGCGCACGGGGCAGACCGACACCAACTGGAGGCAAAGCAATGGAAGAGATTCAGAAGCGCCGCGTCGGCCGCCCAATTGGCAGCGGCGTCAAGAACAACGATCAGGCCCTTGCCAAGGTCGCAAGTATCTTGCTGGATAATCCTTCCATGAAGGCGACTTCAGCCATGAGGCGGGTCCTCAATGATATGTCCAGCTCGCGGAGGGAGACAGACGTTACCTTGATCCGTCGATGGCAGGGGCGCTGGAAGCTGAACAGACAGAAATTCATGAACGAAGCGGCGGCAACGAGAGCTGCAAGGACGGCGAGAGCGCCCTCGCGCACGACGTCATCGATCTCCGACTCGGCTAGCGAGTACCTTATGCGGAAAGCCAAAGAGACGGCGAGTATGTACAATTTTTCGGAAGCATCTGCTCTCCAAAAGGCCGCGGCTGGATACCTCGATACGCCCCTCAGGAAAGAGGTACATGGTGTTTTAGACTCACTGGCGCTGAGGACGGCGCTGGGTCTTCACGAATCGTCCATTCAGCGAGAATTGCGGCGCATGACGGATTCCACTGTCATGGGAACGATGCTGAAAGCCTTGGAGGAGCAGGATCGCTTCCTTGCCGAGCTGAAAAAATGGGGTTGAGGCTACAAAAACTGCCCAATAACGGCAATTGACGCCAAGGCAGCGCGCGACCGGTTCGCGAAGGACAGATTTCGGCCCCAGCCGGGACTGAAACGACGCATTTTGTAGTATAATTTTCTAAGATGGCGCTTTTGCAATTGACGCCTGCAAGGGTGCCTCATGCTTGCGCCGTAAAACGCAACACGAGCGCAGACGGTTCAGTCGTAAGCGCTGTTCTCAGGCCACGGCCCTGAGTTCGGGAGCCGGGATGTAGGCCCAGGGCAGCAGGTCGTCGATCTGGCTGTTCGGGTGGCCATTGACGATCCTGGTGAGGACATCGGCGAGATAGCCGAGGGGCTCGACGCCGTTGAGTTTGCAGGTTTCGATCAGCGAGGCGACGACTGCCCAGTGTTCGGCGCCGCCATCGGAGCCTGCAAAGAGGGCGTTCTTCCGATTGAGCGCGATCGGACGAATGGAGCGCTCGACTGTATTGGAGTCGATCTCGATGCGGCCGTCGTCGAGGAAGCGGGTCAGGCCTTCCCAGCGCGAGAGCGTGTAGCGGATTGCCTCGGCGAGCTTGGTCTTCTGGCTAATCAGGCCGAGCTTTTCGCGCAGCCAAGGTTCGAGATCGGCAATGATAGCGCGGCTATTTTCCTGACGCATCGCGCGGCGTTCGTCAGCCGACCGGCCGCGGATGACGTCTTCGATCTTGTAGAGCTCGGCGATCCGTCTCAGCGCCTCGCTGGCAATCGGCGCGGGACCGGCTGCCGCCAGTTCATAGAAGCGCCGGCGCACGTGTGCCCAGCAGAAGGCGAGCGTCACGCCGCTTTTCTCGGCCAGCACGCGATAGCCTCCATAGCCGTCGACCTGAAGGATTCCGGTGAAGCCTGCGAGATGAGCGATCGGACGCTCGGCCTTTCGGTCCGGCGCATAGACATAGGCGACGCCCGGCGGGTCGCTTCCATTCCATGGGCGGTCATCGCGGGCATAGGCCCACAGCTGCCCAGTCTTCGTCTTGCCGCGGCCCGGATCGAGCACCGGCGCCGTGGTTTCGTCAGCAAAGAGCTTCGGTGAAGTCTTCAGCTTGCCAAGCAGCCGCTCATGCACCGGACGAAGGTGCCAGGCGGCGCGGCCGACCCAGTCGGCGAGCGTGGACCGGTCGAGATTGATGCCCTGCCGGGCATAGATCTGCGCCTGACGATAGAGCGGCAGGTGGTCAGCATATTTGGACACCAGCACCTGAGCGACCGTCGCCTCGGTTGGCAAACCGCTCTCGATCAGCCGGGCGGGCGCCGGAGCCTGAACGACCACATCCTCGCAGGCGCGGCAGGCATATTTGGGCCGGCGCACGACGATCACACGCAGCTGCGCCGGAACGATGTCGAGCCGCTCGCCCACGTCCTCACCTATCCGATGCAAGCCATTGCGGCAGCCCGGACAGGCATGGTCCTCGATGTCGACGACCATTTCCACCCGCGGCAGATGGGGTGGCAACGCGCCGCGGTTCGTCCGGCGCTTCCTGGCGCGCTCCAGACGCTCTGCGGGAGATGCTTGTTCATTCTCTTCCTCGTCGGCGGCCTCGATCTGCTCGGCCTCTTCGAGCCCCAGCAGCAACTGATCCTCGGGAAGCGTCTCAGCTCTTCGGCCGAAGCGGTGACGCTGCAATTCCTTGATGATCTGGATCAGGCGGGCGTTCTCGACGTCGCGCGCCAGGACCATCGCCTTCAGCGCGTCCGGATCGTCGGGAAGCTGGTCAGCCGCCATCGCCATGACCGGATCAGACCATATTCGCCGACATCCCGCGACAGCGGAATCCAGGCTGATTCACTTCGTCGCGGGTCAGCCCGCCTGAACCGGAACGCGGGTCCTGCGCGCCTCGTGGACCCGCCGCCAGTCGAGACCTTCGAGCAGCGCCGACAACTGCGCGGCCGTCAGCCGCATCATGCCGTCATGCACTTTCGGCCAGCGGAACTCGCCGTCCTCCAGACGTTTGGCGTAAAGGCAGACGCCGGTGCCATCCCAGAAGATCAGCTTGATCCGATCCGTCCGCTTCGCCCGGAAGACATAGACCGCGCCGCTGAACGGATCGGCGCCCATCGTCTCGCGCACAAGCGCCGCGAGGCCCTCCGCACCCTTGCGGAAGTCCACCGGCTTCGTCGCCACCATGACCTTGACCGCACCCGTCGGCCCGATCACGTCGTCGCCTTCAGCGCTCGGATTACAGCGGCCACCGTCCTGGTGTCGGCGCCACGGCCGACCCGCATAGCGACGCCGTCTATCTCCAGCTCGATCACACCGTCTCGGGCGGCTTTCTGCTTCCGCCGCCGCCTTGCCGCCGGTTCAGGCCTCGGCGCTGCAATCACCGCCGGAACAAACAACGATTCCGGTGCCGGCGCTTCCGCCAACGGCTGACGAGCGGCCCGACGCCAGGCGAACAGCTGCTGCGGGGACAAAGCGTATCGCCGCGCCACCGCGCTCACGGTCGCGCCGGCTTCGTAGCTTTCCGCCACGATCCGCGCCTTCTCCTCCGGCAGCCATTCGCGCCGCCGACCGGAGCCCGTGAACACCTCGAACCGGCGCGCGGGCTCGTGATCGCTGGATTTAAGCGTAAGCTCTGAAATCGTCATGTGTCGAAGCCCTCAAAGGCTCCGAACATCGTCCTTCACGCCGATCACCGAAAGGTGCCGTCGGGACATCGCTTACGTTCAGTCTGTCGTTTGAACCTGGAATCTGGTGAAGGCAACCGAACCAATGGACAAGATCACAATCGACTTCTGGGGCTTTGCAATAACGGCCGAAGGGTTTTACGGCGTCTTGGCCGCGTCGGGGCTGGTGATGGCCATTGTCATTGTGTTGAAGGTCGGGAGGCGTCGGGGTACCTAAGGCTGCTTCTCGGCAAGACGGAGGGCATCGATGTGCGAAGCCAGTATGACATTGTTAAAGATTGGGCACTCCTATCCGACGACGAGGCGATGGAAGCCGAGATCGAAGGCACGGCAAGGACGCTACCACGTCGGTCGCCTAGTGTCCCTTGGAAGTGTCTGGCAATCGTGAAGATGCCGAATATCGATTCTGGTTCGATCTGTTTTTGAGACTTTCCAGAAAGGACGACGTCGGGTGGGCTTAGCCCGTAGGAGACTAACCTAACCAATCTGTCCCAGTTCGCATGGGACGCCACTCCCGCAAACGATAGCGGCTGCTCTTCGTGCTTCACACGCTAAGCTGTAAAGTCAAAGCCGACGCCGTACCTCCGTTCTATGACCCACTCGGGGACCAGCATCCCGCCATCGGCCAACGCGTTGCCTTTGCGATTGGCAAAAGGATTGGCGGAAAGGGCCATGAACGAGGATGACGACACCCTCTTCTTGGTCTTCGATGAAACCGAACAACCCGAAAACGCCGCCAGGTGAGAATGATGGCGAAGCGCCAGAATAGCATTGGTCTCCTTAGCCTCGAACCTTCCGCCAAGGCGGACTACCCCAAAGACTTGACGTCGCAGTCCTCCGACGGCGGAAGCCTGCGCCCGTATCGTTGGTGAAGACGAAACGATTGTTTCGAAACTTCAGGAACGAGGGCCACGTTGGCGGAACCGGCCTGACAGTTCTCACGTGGATAAGCACGTCGTCATGCTCCCGAGCGTCGGGGGCATCTACGACTGCGTAGTGAGTATGAGTTTCGGTTCTGCCGTCGGCTACCGCCATAACCACGTCAAACCGACTCGGGGGTCGCAGATGCGCAACTGAGATCGCTATAGCTTGCACATCATCCCCAGAGCTACGCTCGCCAAAGTACAGATTTGCCGCGCAGTTCAGTACCTGCTGGTGGTTGCACGCAAGAATGTCCGCCGTATTTGACACATCGATCCAGCCACCGACGTGCTCGGCTTGATAGACGTCGCCATCCAGGAGAACAGCCAACAGCGTTGGCGAAAGCGGCAGGAAGAGAAGCGCACCTGCGCTGGAGATTCCAAAAGATCTGTGCTGCGCATGCCTGTGCTGTTGATGCCAGCGGTTGGCGAGAGCAGCAGGGTCATCTGATGTGAGAAACGGCACCGAGGTAAGGTTGCGAACAACCCGCACCTTTAGATCGTCTACGACGCTCATCGTTTTGGCGTAGTGATGCATCGCCGAGATCACCGCACTTTTGACGGCCTCCTTGAAAGACGGTTGTTCGAAGTCCGCACCTTTGACTGACGTGGCAGCGAAAGCAAACTCCGCGGATCGACGCGCGGCGGCTTCTGTGCGGACATGCTGCAGGTAGGCGAAACGCCTGAGGATTGTGGCATGAAGATCCTTGATGACCGCACGTGGCTTGAGCAACGACGAAACGCAGTCGCCATAGTGTCCCTCGACGGTCTGGATTGCGGTTTCGAGCCTTGGGTCCTGCCCGTAGAAGTAATCCCTGGAACACTGATTCTTCACCGGGGCATCGAAGAATGATTGGTTGCGATCAAGGTTAAACAGGTGAATGGCTTTGCCTTCGGCACACACGCTGAAGGGCGATAGATGTACCCGGGGAACAAAGTGCTGGTTCTTGTTCTCCGCCATGCAATTGAGCGATCCGCCATTCCGGCACTGCCGTGGGGGCGCTCAAACACCCGCGCCAAGCCGTTGCTATCACACAGAGCTTCCAGCGGGAATGTACGTCTCAGGCCCGCCCTTCCTGGCACTCAATCGAAGAGACGTGACGAACGCCGTCGCAGGGTGGCGTTCGTTTCACGAAGCGTCAGACTTGGATGCGGCCGACGCGCTGTCCCGGGAGGACGGCTCCAAAGGAGACGGCGTGCAGGGCTGGCTTGTCCCCAACACGGGAGCGCAGCGAAGGAGCGGGCAGGAACGGGACAAGACGGCCGCGCCGGCTAGACCCGAGTAACCTTCCGATACCATGCCAAGGCGTCCGAAGGCCGGCGAAAAAGAATAGCGGTCGATCCTCGCTCAGGGCGAACCAGTAGTTCCGCTGAACATGAAGTCGGCGCGCGAGAAAGTGCCATCCGTGCGGTTTTATCGAACACGGGGATATGCTGCGCGATCTCCCGTTCCTTGACCAACCAGGCGAGGTTCGCTGCCGATCCGTAGGCGCTGTCGGCGGCCAGATGCGTCGGCTTCTGGGCCGCAAGCGGACTATTTGTTTTCGGGTTGGCCGGTCTAGAAACGGACTAACACGTCCAGCATAGCGCGGACCGCTTGGCGCCAACAGCCGTCCTGAGAACTGTCCGGTTGACTCCCCGCGGTTCGCAAGCGAATTTTCATCCAGGAGGTCGACAGATCTAACGGCGCGGGTCAACGGCGAAGGCGACCTGAATAAGAGCGTGCCTGCCAACACGATCCCCACGGAGCAATCACCGATCCCTAACTAGGGACGTCGCAAACCCTCCAGCCCTCTGGCTACCCAATTCGCGCTCTGTGTATGCGGTGAACTGTAGCAATCTCTGCCAAAAGAGTTCTTCAACCCGAGTCGAGGCAAATTCTTTGGACAGTTCTCCGATGCGTCTTGCAGTGTAGCGGATGTGGCTACACTCGTCGCCACTTAACTTGCATAGCGTTCGACCCAGCATGTCTAGGTTACGGTGCGGGCAATATGCCTCGAGCACGGGCTCCAACAACTTCTGGTGAATGCGGGTCCTCACCTCACCGAGGTTCACCTGAATCAAATAGTCGAGCACCCTCCAGGTTTCGAGGCTAGCGGCCTCGACCTGGCTGTGCTGCATGGGGGGAAACTGGGTCTCAACGGCCCCGCGCACATTATCTGGCAATGCGTCTGGAAATACCAGATCGGCGAGACGAAGGTACATTCGGCAATGACCTGCCTCATCCTCGACATGCTGGCTCAGATCGTCAACAAGCCCGGCACTTGTGCAAGCGTTGGCAATCTTCGCTAAGTCGCGGGAACCCTCGCCCTCTTTGATCGCATTCGAGACAAGCGACTGCAGCACCCATACCGGGTTCTCAATATGCGACCTAAAACTGTTGCCGTAGTCGGCGAGGAAGTATGGCGGCACGTGACGTGCAACAGCGTCGCCAAACAGCCGAAGGTAGTCGCGCGTTGCTATGTCGCCTTGTTCGTCAAGGGCAGTTTCAACAAAACGCGCGACGTAGTCCATTGTCATTTTTCAACTTCGAGCGGGCCATTGCAAGCGATAAAAGGGGCCATGCCGTCCTTGAAGGGTGAACTGCTGATACCGATTATCCCTGCGTTGATGGCAATGTTGTCGACCTTCAGGGTTGTCCCATCGACATAACCGGAAATGCGTATGCCTTTACCTCCAGCGAGGGACCTGAGGGCCTTAGCTTGATCTTCACTCAGTTCGAAGGAAAGCGGTGCTTCAGACATAGTCGAAAACTCCTTTGCCATAGAATTCACTGAACGCCGTTATAATTGCAAATCTTGCGATGGGAGACAATTGCAAAAGGACACGCTTCAAAGCAGAAGCGCCGCCAAACTCTTCAAGGTCAGCCAAGAATGTCCTAGTATCCGCCACAACGATTGCAGGACGCTCCCAACGCTCTTGCCCAACGCTGTAAATGATCTCTGCCAAGTGGTTATCGAACCACCAACGCGACACCGAAATGCTAACTGAGAGGGATTGGACGTAATGCCAGTAACTGGGAGGGATATGCAGGAGGTCGCATGGACCGACGATTGCATGACGTAACGACGGCACGCGTTGCCAGACATTGGGGTCCGTCGGCGAGGCATCGCAATGGTGCCCTCGCACTGTGGCGCCGTCCGTGAGCGCGAAGGTATCCCGTGGGTGGCAGACTGCAACATATTTCCACCCAAACAACTGAATGAAGTAATTATGGTTCGTGACGTAGTCGTTGTGGTTATCTTGATGAAAGGTTTGCACCGTTCCTGGCGGACCGATCCATATGTTGTCGAAGTATGCCGGCTCGCGTGATCGAGGTGAAACAGGCAATCGACGCGCGATGTCGACGAAGGACGCGTCACTCTGCCTGAGATAAAATTCAGTTGTGTCGAGACCAGCGAGATAATCGCCCAATCTCTGTTGCGCCCGGAGGTTCCGCCATCGTTCCTTATGCTCGAGCGTGACCAAGCGCGTCCCATGCCGTGCCGCGATACGCTGGGGTGTGAGGAGGGCAGCAAGTTCATCCAGAGCGGAAACGTCTCGCGACACCCAGGGAGTTTCCATCAGCTCTGCTGCGCACTTCATTCCGATGATGGGGATGCAACCTATTTCCCGAAATCTCACATCGGGACAAACGTATGACAAGTCTGGAGGAGCCGTCTGCAACATCCTCAGCCTCCAAGGGCAGCAACATATCCGCTTGGCAACTGGTCAGCATCGAACGCGGTCCAAGGGATATGATAGTGCACTCGGCTAAGATCCGACTGCCCATTTGCTTGCCATCGTTCCCGATGGGCTGCCAAGGTGCCGGCAAATTCGAGGCCCAGATCACCGAACACGACTATGTCGCGGCCGTGATAAAGCGCGCCCGAGCGGCGCTCGCTATCGATGAGACCGAAAGAGTAGTGTGTGAGGTCGAATGTACGCTCGACGCCTAGGTTCACAGCGCGGAAATTCGGTTCAGCGCCAAAAAGGTAGCTCCGGAATGCCAAAGAATCCAAAACAGGGTGACCAAAGCCTCGGCCCTTTTCAATATGCAAGAAGGACTTCGGTCGCGGATCAATAAGCTTTTCAAGCGGGATGTACCATGTGTCCTCATCTGCAATGGAACCGGTTGTAGGGACGGACACGGACATCCTAGCGCCGACCGTGAGTAGTCCTTTCTCGGTTGCTAGGAAGATCGTAAAGCAGTCCCCGCCACCCGGAATCGCTACAGGCATAGCGAGCATGCCTCCCGGCACCCGCAACGCCTCGCGAAGCAGTCGCGGGATGCCACGAAACGCAGAAGTGGCTATTATGACGTCGAAGAGACCCAGCTCGGGTAGTCGATCGACCCAATCACCTAATTGCACGCGCACACCAGAAGTGCCGATGAGGGCGCGCTGTGATTGATCGAAGAGGTCGGGAATAATCTCGCAACCAAATATCAGTGGGACGTCTCCTTCCCTGCCGGCTAGCAAGGAGAGTACTGACACCAGATAACCAGTTCCTGTTCCAATTTCGTATATGCGCTTCCCCCTCAGATCGCCGAGTTCTCTGATTATCCACCTAAGAAACGTTCGATCCGATATTGCTGAGAGAGTTGTCCCATCTGCGTCTGAGAACGTTCGAATAGGACCATCAAAACGCTCATGCCCCCTCGGGGCAAATCGCGCTATGTCCACCCCCGCGAAAGCGGCGTTGATGTCAGTATCGCCCATGGCACTAGGTTTAGCTAATTGATCTTACCTTAAGCTAATAGAGAGCGTCAGTTCGCACCGCGATGCAAGCACTTTTGCCAATACTAGTCTCCAGCTATCCATTTCAGTTGAACCCACATTCCATGCCTGTTCATGGCGCGACCGCGACGGCGCGCGTTGTCAACCGAAATGTCTGCTTCCGGGCAGAGGTAAAGTTCGCCTCTATGGCCGACACGAGGCGCAAAA
The DNA here is from genome assembly GCF_002284535.1 of Mesorhizobium wenxiniae. Classification (GTDB taxonomy): domain Bacteria; phylum Pseudomonadota; class Alphaproteobacteria; order Rhizobiales; family Rhizobiaceae; genus Mesorhizobium; species Mesorhizobium wenxiniae. The sequence continues at coordinate 686,678 of NZ_NPKH01000020.1, forward strand.
GCTGCCAGGCGGCGTTGGGCCGTTGCAGGTTGGCAGTTTTAAGGCACAAATAGTCGGAAACGAACGTTGAGGCACCCCGCTAGGCATAGTCGTGACCTGACCGATAGTGTTGAAGAAGTCGGCGATGAAGCCGTGGATCCACTCGCACCGAAGCGTCTTGATTAAGGTCGACGCGACCTCCTCGCCCTAAGTGGCTCGGATGGGTGTCCCGAGGGTGCAGATCTTGGCCAATTTCCTGAGGTTCTGGGCGATGGCTGCAAGGTGGAACTCATCGCGGGCACCACAGGGGCCGCGCAATCGCAATCGATCGAGCTTCAGGATGCGCTTGAGGTGCGCGAACAGCATCTCCACCTTCTTCCGCTGATAGCGTGAGATCTGGTAGGCGTCGGTCTTGGCGATGTCGCGGGCCATGTCGCGCGCGCCCTCATAGATCGAGCGCAGCACCTTGCGCGCCGGCTCCTTCGGGCAACAGCGGGGCTTCAGGGCACAGGCGTCGCAATCCAGCTTTCTGGCGCGATAGCGCATCATGCCGTTCTCGTCGACGAGAGGGTGCGGCACCCGATAGGTCTTCTGGCGTTGCCTGAGCGTCTTGCCGCCAGGACAGATGTATGTATCGGCCTTATGGTCGTAGGTGAAGTCATCGCGCGAGAAGGTGCCATCCTTGCGCCTGGACTTGTCGAAGACCGGGATATGCGGCTCGATCCCACGCTCATGCACCAACCAGTTCAGCATTTCGGCCGAGCCGTAGCCGGTGTCGGCAATCAGCCGCTCCGGCCAGAGGCCGAGCTCGTCGTGCGCCCGCTCGATCATGGTCTTGGCGGCCGTCACCTCGGCCTGGCGCACCGCGGTCGAGGGCTCCACGTCCACGATGATGGCGTGCTCCACGTCGATCAAATAGTTCGTGCAATAGGCATAGACGGCTGGGCCACCCCAAGCGGCAGTCCAGCGCGCGGCGGGATCAACAGGGGAGACGAACTTGGGCTCCACCGGCGTGGCGGCCCCGAAGGCGGCATCATCCAAGGTGGCGAGGTATTCGGCCACGGCCCGCTTGGTCTCAGGCTTGAGCTCCTCGGCCGTCTCGACCCCGCGCTGACGCTGCGCGTCGGCGACGATCATGCTGGCATCGACCGCAAAGCCTTCGCCGCCGACGAGGCCTTCTGCCATGCAGCGTCGGACGACGGTTTCGAACAGTTCGCGCAGCAGATCGGCATCGCGGAAGCGTCCGTGGCGGGTCTTGGAGAAGGTTGAGTGGTCCGGCACATCACCCTCGAGGCCAAGCCGGCAGAACCACCGATAGGCCAGGTTCAGATGTACCTCCTCGCACAGCCGGCGCTCCGAGCGGATGCCGAAGCAATAGCCGACGATCAGCATGCGGATCAGCAGCTCAGGGTCGATCGAGGGACGGCCGATCGGGCTGTAGAAGGGCGCCAGATGCTGGCGGATGGCGGACAGATCAACGAAGCGGTCGATCGCTCTGAGCAGGTGGTCCGCCGGCACATGCCGCTGCAGGCTGAAGCCATAGAACAGCTCCTCCTGCATCACACTTTGCTCGCCCATCATCGACTCAATCTCCTCTTACAACGAAGATTGAATCAGTGCTTCAGGACCGCTGCAACCCGGACTTTTTCAACACTATCGACCCAAAGCTACCGTTTCGGCCAACACGGAAAAGCCCTCCAAAAGGGCCTCGCACTCAGTTCGCCATAGGCCGATTGCAGTGCGACGAATAGATCGCTTGCTGCGCTCAAACCCGGCTACAGCGAGAAATTCGCTACTGGTGCGGCATCGTGATGCCGGCCGCGGTCGGCGGCAGCGTGGTCGGTGCCTGCCAATTAACGTCGACTTTGCCCGACGCGGTCAGCCCTTGCGGGAGAAAGGCGGCCTGATCGAGCCTAACGACAAGGACGTAGTCACGGCGCTGTCCTGTCGGTGTGATCTGGATCGACCCCTTCTGTCCCAGCGTTGTAGGGATCTTGCCCTTGGTCAGTTCCAACTTGAACCACAGGGGGACCGTACCTGAAAACACCGGCGTGACGACATGGGCGAGCATGTAGATCGGCTGCGTGAGCCGCACATGGTAGGTTGTGCTGTCGCCATTGGGCGTATCAAGCGATGTCGACCCCGTCGCCGACTTCGCGCCCAAGGTAACCAGCGCGCCGCCGATTGGAATGGTGCCGCTTATCTTGCAGAACTCTACTTTGCCGCCGACCACTAAGCCGGCAAGGCCAAGTGTATTTTGAATGCGAAAAGCGAGGCCGTCATTCTCATTCCAGCTGTGATCGATATGATCGACGTGGAGCGCGCCGTAGAAAGCTTCGTTGAATGCCGGCACAACCTCGAAACCAATGCGACCTGGAAGCGGCCAAGGGCAATCGGTCCAAGTTCGAGCGATATAGCCCGAGTAGCCGTACGATTGATCGTCATCGTGCGATCGTTAAATCCAAGATTGTTGAATGCCTCGATCGTGTCTTCGATTGGCCTTCCGTGACGTCGAACTGGACATCCTGGCCTGCGCGCCCGCGGTACGGTGCCGCCATTCTTGAAGTGACCAGTGTAGCGCTCGCGGGGAAATAGGAAGCCATCGCTGCCGATTTAGTATTTCTGAAGGTCGGATTATAGTCTTTGCAGGCCATCTCGCTCAGAATAATTCGCGGCGGAGGGCACGTAGCAAAGATGGGTTCGCAAGCTCGATCAACGGCATCTTCTCTGTCGAAACGCCAACAGTGACGCGCAGTAGAACCGCGAAGGCGTGACGAACGAGATCGAGAGAGTGATCGTCGGCCCAATAGTCGCTGGACGGTCTCTTGCGCGTTCTCGCCCAAGTTGGTGGCACGCCATGAGCGATGTCATTCCTGATCGCAAATGCAAGACTGGCCGCATTGGACCATGTCTGAAGAAGGGTGCGCTCGTCTCCCGCTGGCAGCGGTTGACGCGAATGTTTCAAGCATCCGGATCAAATCAGAGATCATCTTCGCGTCGGTCTCGGGTCGAATGCCCTTTGGATTGACGCCCTTGAGCTTCCACAACGCCGCTCCAGGTGATGTTCGATGCTGGCGGCGAAGATGATGATCGGCGCAATGCGCTGGCCAACCAGCGGCTTCAACCCAAGCCGCTCTTCGAGGGTATCGGCCCTTCCATAGGTCATTCGCGATCTCGCGACACCTTGCCCGGACGGGGCGGACCATACATTTTTGCGGCAGCATCCTTCAAGATCCATTGTCGAGCATCCGCTCCGCCGGCAGCTTCTTGAGCCGCGCGTTCTCGTCCTCCAGCGCCGTCAGGGGACGGGCGTCGGACAATTCCATCCCGCCAAACTTCGCCTTGAACTTATAGAAGGTCGCTGCCGAAATGCCGTGCTTGCGGCAAAAGTCCGCCGTATTCGCACCGAGAATGTCTCGGGGCTTGAAGATCGATCAATCGAACCAACGTTGTGGATAGGTGGCAGAGCGGTCGATTGCGCATCCCTGATAAGGAGGTGGACCTTCATCGGTCTCGTGGGTTCGAACCCCGCCCTGAATTAGAAAAGCCCGCTCCTGGATTCAGTCGAGCGGGCCCTTAAAGGCTATTTTGTTTTCGGCTATGGTCCGCGGGTCACTTCGATGTCGACCGTCCGGATGGGCCCATTTCCCTTGCGTTTTGGCCCTTCGACATTCTGCTGTTTGAAGACATTGGAAACATCATTTCCGTTTGACCCTCAACCCGCTTGCGGCCAAGCTTTTGTGGCGAAACAGCCAGCTGTCTTCCTACTTCCGGAAGATCTATCATCCCCCAGGCGTTCGACGGGCGTCTTCTAAATCTGGACTTTAGGAACTTGCTTTGAGCGCGGGCCGACCTCACCCTCGGATGCAGCCTCTCTCAGCATCGGTGCCGTTGGTGGATCAAGGCAAACCAAAACGCCAATCTCTGCGCTCTCCAGTTTGTGGATGGCGTCGACGCCAACGTGCAGTCCACCTTTTCGGACACAACCAGTTCGCCGGAAACCAAACTCCTTGGCGCTCTTCTGAATGAGGCCAAAACTGCTTCATGTCTGTCAAACCGGCGCTATTTCTTTTTTTTCACCCTTTGCGTAAGAGCGGATCCCGCGACCGATTTGACTGCCTTTGAGGAGCTGTTAGAACGAAGCAACTTGGATGCCGTCGAAGCAACTTTCTTGCTCGTAGTCTCATTGGGTTTCTTCGCCATTGGTTTTCCCGCGCGGTTGAGTCGGAGTAATACGCATTGTGATGCGTCTGCAATCAACTGCCGGAGAGCACTGTCCCCAACTTTCATTTTCCAACACTCGGTCCGGTTCCGCAAACAACCAAGCGGAGCAGGAACTATGCTCGCCTTCATTGCCTTTCACCTTTTGTCGGTCGGCATCGGCTGTTCTGCCGTCCTCCGTGATCAGCCACGCTAAGGCACGCAGGAATTCGAAATATGCGAGCACATCTTCGATGAAGATGTTGGCGATGCAACGTGTCTCATCACAGTATTTGACAAGGTAGCCGTTGCGACCGCCGAGCCTGCTGCCGTTTAACCAAAGACCAAGTCTCGCCGTCCATGTCGGCAATCTCTCATGATTGGTGAGATCGGCGACGGCGTAACTGCGAAGCCGGCGGCGCTTCGCGTCCTCGGCTGTGAGCGTGATCTCGCGGCGCTTCGCCTCCGCCGCGATCTAGCCGCGCCGGCCGATTAACGCGTCAATTGGCGCAAGGTCATTGTCAGCGCGCAGCTTGAGATATTCGAGCATCGAGAAGCCTGCAGCAAGGATCGCCTGTCGGACCTTATGCAGCGCCTGCTCGATGGATCCCATTGGTGGTGCGGTCCTGACATAATCCGCAGTGAAATGCCCTTGAGTCTTCACGTCAGTAGGCGAGGATACGTGGTCGCAATTGAGGGCTGTACGAAACCTCGAAAAGTTGCGCGATTGTTGGCCAGTAAGGCAATCCATCCCGGTCACGCAAATGGTCAAACGGCAGCAGTCTTCCGAGGTCGATAAATTCAAGGGCATCGAAATTGGGCAGCCGGATCCACTTCTGGTTCTACCACACATCGCGTCGCGTCGAGTAGTGCGAACTGTTCGCCGGTCGCAGCTGCGAGAAATCGTTCCCCTGTCTGATACGACCGTCTATGAGATGGAACAGCGTGGCGAGTTCCCACGACGCTTCAATCTCACCGCCCGCTGTGTTGTTTGGGACTTGGCAGAAGTCGAAGCGTGGATCGAGGAGCGGCGGAATGCGTCATCTGTCGGAAAAATCAAGACCAAGCCTGCGCCTGACGTAAGACTACGAAAGGCAAGACCCGTCAAATCGGATCAAGGATAACCGCTGCCTCTGCAGGCGGCTGGAGTGTGGGCGTGTGCTTTTTGCCTGCCGCCCACGCATCGACCATGTCCGCCCATTCCTGCAGCATATGACGACGCTGCGGCTCATATTCAGCTCTGTTGTAGACACCTCGAGAGGACCGCCTGTCGTCGTGGGCAAGGCATTTCTCAATCCAGTCGCGATTAAATCCGATCTCGTTCAGGAGTGTTGAGCCGGTGCGCCGAAGGTCGTGCACTGTGAAAGGCGCGAGCGGAAAGTCTTGCTGCTTTGCCCGCTCGACAATCGCCGCGGTTACCCGATTGAACGTCGCGCGCGACATGGGCTCATCGGCATCGTAGCGGGACGGCAGCACATATCGGGAGTTCGCCGCACAAGTCTTGAGCGCGATCATGATATCGAGGGATTGCTGTGACAGGTAGACGTTATGCGGCTTCTTCCGCTTCATTCGCTCTTTTGGGATGCTCCAGACGGCGTTCTCGAAATCGACCTCGTCCCAAGTCGCCTCGAGTAGTTCACTCTTTCGGACCATCGTGAGCAGGATGAACTTTAGGCCGACCCGAATCGTCGGCAGCGTCGGCACGTTTTCCAACTCTTTCAGCATTATCCGGATTTCTGCAGGCGACAGAGCGCGGTCTTTCGCCTCGAACGTGGCAATTGAGGCTGGTCCCACCTCGTCCGCAGGGTTGGCGATCTTCTCGCCGTGCAGAATGGCGTAGCTATAGATCTGCTTCACGACATCGCGGATATGGACGGCGGTTGCCGGCGCACCACGATCCCTCACCTTTGCGCAGAGCGCCCGCAAGTCGTCAGGTGTTATTTCGGTTAGGAGTCTTTTTTCCCAAATCGGCAAAATGTCGCGATCGAAAATAGCCTTGCGCATCGAGCGGGTGCTATCCGCCATCTTCGCTTCCTTTAACCAGCGCTTGCCTTGATCCCCGAAGCTCGCCGTGCCTGACAGGCGACGCTTCTCGCGCTGCTTTTCTTGCGCCGGCGACTTTCCGGCTGCCACCATTTTTCGCGCGGCAAGGCAGCGGTCGCGTGCCTCTGCCAGCGTGAGACCTCCGTTGCCATATCGGCCCAGCGTCACAGTCTCTCTCCGACCATTGGTCCGGTAGTCGTACCGAAACGCAATCTGCCCAGTCGGAGACACCGCAGCGTACATACCGTCACGGTCGGCAACTTTGTACATTTTGTCTTTCGGTTTCAGCCGCTTAAGGGCAATATCTGTTAACATAATGACAGAGGATCGGATCACAACTTGGGTTTCTCGGCCGCCAATTTTACCGTCATTGATTTTACCGTCAACTGTTAGGAACAATCATTGTATTTCAATGCTTTGATGGGCAAGAAGTGAGTGCGCTTGCAATCGGCGGGACGACGGTATTGCATGGCAGGAAAGAGAACGCTGAAACGCATGCCGTCAAATTTACCGCCAAATGATTCCGCTTCCAGGCGATAGATGGCGATAGATGCAGTAAGGAAAACACACTTATTTCAGAGGCTTATACAACTCTGATCGATACTTACCGAAAGCTAGCTAATGATGCACCTTTATTCCCACTCGATTGTACCCGGCGGCTTGCTCGTCACGTCGTAAACGACGCGGTTGATGCCGCGCACCTCGTTGATGATGCGGGTGGCGGCGGCACCGAGGAACGCCATGTCGTAGTGGTAGAAATCCGCCGTCATGCCGTCGACCGAGGTGACTGCGCGTAGCGCGCAGACGAATTCATAGGTGCGGCCATCGCCCATCACACCAACGGTCTGCACCGGCAGCAGCACGGCGAAGGCCTGCCAGATGGCGTCGTAGAGGCCGGCCTTGCGGATCTCGTCGAGATAGATGGCGTCGGCCTCGCGCAGGATCTCCAGCTTTTCGCGGGTGATGCTGCCTGGGCAGCGGATGGCGAGACCCGGGCCGGGAAACGGATGCCGACCGATGAAGCTGTCGGGCAGGCCGAGCTCCCTGCCGAGCGCCCTCACCTCGTCCTTGAACAATTCGCGCAGCGGCTCGACCAGTTGCATGTTCATGCGCTCGGGCAGGCCGCCGACATTGTGGTGCGACTTGATCGTCACCGACGGGCCGCCGGTGAAGGAAACGCTTTCGATAACGTCGGGATAGAGCGTGCCCTGCGCCAGGAAATCGGCGCCGCCAAGTTTCTCGGCCTCTTCCTCGAACACCTCGATGAACAGCCGGCCGATGGTCTTGCGCTTCTTTTCCGGGTCCGACTCGCCCTCGAGCGCGCCGATAAAACGGTCCGAGGCGTCGACCAGGATGAGCGGCAGATTGTAGTGCTGGCGAAACATCTCCACCACACCAGATGCCTCGTCCTTGCGCATCAGCCCGTGGTCGACAAGGATGCAGGTGAGCTGGTCGCCGACCGCCTCATGGATCAGCAGCGCGGCGACCGAGGAATCGACGCCGCCCGAAAGCGCGCAGATGACCTTGCCCTTGCCGACCTGCTTGCGGATCGTCTCGACCGCGTGCTCGCGGTAGGCGCGCATCGTCCAGTCGCCCTCGATGCCGGCGATCTTGTGGACAAAGTTTTGCAGCAGCCGGGCGCCGTCCGGCGTGTGCACCACTTCGGGGTGAAACATGATGCCGTACATCTTGCGCTCGACATTGCCGAAGATGGCGAAGGGCGAGCCTTCCGATTTTCCGAACACCTCAAATCCCTTGGGCAGGGAGATGACGCGGTCGCCATGGCTCATCCACACCTGGTGGCGCTGGCCGGGCGCCCACAGGCCCTCAAACAGCGGGCTGTCCTTCTGGATCTCGACGAAGGCACGGCCGAATTCGCGATGGTCGGAGCTTTCGGCGACGCCGCCCATCTGCACGCACATGGCCATCTGGCCATAGCAGATGCCGAGAACCGGCACGCCGGCGTCGAAGACGATCTGCGGCGCGCGCGGGCTGCCGATGTCGCCGGTCGAGGCCGGGCCGCCGGACAGGATCACCGCCTTCGGATTGATGCGCTTGAACGCCGCTTCGGCCGACTGGAACGGCACGATCTCGGAAAAGACGCCGGCCTCGCGGATGCGCCTGGCGATGAGCTGCGTGAACTGGCTGCCGAAATCGACAATCAGGACGGTGTCGGGATGATTGGCTATCTTCATGGCGAGCGTTTAGAGAAAGAAATGAGTCGGCGCAATGGGTTGCGAGGTGCCTCCCTCAATCCGATTCCGCGTCTTCATGCGACGGTCCAAATTCCAGGGCGCCGGACCCGATCGCCTGTTCCAGCCGCGTGACCGCATCCGCCAGCTTCTCGTCGATGACGTGGAGATACTCCTTCCAGTCGCCGACATGCCTGAGATCGGCAGCCCCGTCGGAAATGCCGCGCAGGCCGACGAGCGGCACGCCGAACAATTGGCAGGCTCGCAGGCAGGCGAAGGTCTCCATGTCGACCATATCCTCGGCAATCGCATCATAAGCGCTGCCGGAAATGATGGCTGCGCCGGTCGACAGCGTCGCCTCCCTTATATCAGGAATCCTGAGCGGCAGCGGCACGGTCACCGGCAGGTCGAGAAACGGCGTCGCGCCCTTCTCGAAGCCCAAAGGCGAGGCGTCGATGTCACGGTAGGCGACCGAAACGGCCTGGTAGATTTCCGTCTGTTCCAGTGTCCGGCTACCCGCCGAACCGAGCGACACGACGAGATCCGGCAGCGCCTTTTCAGACTTCAGCCATGACAGTTCCGCGCCCAGCCTCACGCCCGCCTCGACCGGTCCAACGCCGGTCATGACAGGCGAGAACAGCCGCTGCAGATGAGGGCCGTATTCGGCCTGCGCCGCCATCACGAAGAGCACGTCCCTACCCGCAATTCTGACGGCCTTGCGCATCGGATCAGCCTTCAATGCCATCGCGACCGACCACCGTCATCATCGTTCCAGTCATGGTGGCGATCAGCTTGGCCTCGCCGTCGACGGCGAAGGCATAGGCCTGGCCGTCGGCGACGATGATGGTGCGGCCGGGCTTCGTCACCGAGCCGCGGAACAGGAAGCGTTCGCCCCGGCCCGGCGCTAGCAGATTGACCTTGAACTCAATAGTGAGCACGCCCGAATTCTCGGGCATCAGCGAGAAAGCCGCATAGCCGCAGGCCGAGTCCAGCGCCGTCGAAATGACCCCGGCATGAAGGAAGCCATGCTGCTGGGTCAGCGCCGTCGAATAGGGCATCTCGATCTCGATGATGCCGGGCGTCACCAGCGTCAGCTCGGCGCCGATGGTCGTCATGGCGTTCTGGCGCGCGAAGGATGTCCTGACGCGATCCTCATAGTCGGGGGCGGGTACGATCTTTGCTGCCATGGGCTTGTCACGCTCCTGTCAGAAAAGCTTATTGCAGAGGCAGGAGCGACAGGCAATCGCTATTGCTGCACTGCAGCAATCAGGTCCGCCGGCATGGTTCAGCCGTCCTTGCGCAGCGCACAGACATAAAATCCATCGGTACCGCTCAGCGCCGGCGACAGCGAAATTCCGCCTGCGGCGCCGATACGCGCAGCCGTCTCGTGGCCCGGAAAGCGGCTGTCCCAGAGCTGGCGGTGATCGACCGGGACAAAGCCGCTGTTACGATCTTGGAAGGCAGCGACCTGTTCGCCATTCTCCTCGTCGAACACCGAGCAGGTGATGTAGACCAGCAGCCCGCCCGGTTTGACGAAGGCTTTGGCCGCATCGAGGATCGCCGATTGCTCGCCTTTGCGTGCATCGAGCTGCTTCTGCGTCAGCCGCCATTTGGCATCGGGCCGGCGCCGCCATGTGCCGCTGCCGGTGCAGGGCGCGTCGACCAGGACGATATCCATGTGGCCCGAAAGGGTGCTGAGCTCGGCCGGCTTGGTGACGATTTGCACGTTGCGGTTTTCCGAGCGCCGGATGCGTTCGAAGATCGGCGCCAACCGCGCCTTTTCGGCATCATGTGCGAACACCTGGCCGCGATTGTCCATCGCCGCCGACAGTGCCAGGGTCTTGCCGCCGGCTCCGGCGCAAAAGTCGAGGACCTGCATTCCGGCCTCCGCGCCAGCCAGCGTGGCGGCGATCTGCGAGCCTTCGTCCTGAACCTCAAACCAGCCTTTCTGGAAGGCCGGTTCCGCCTGCACGTTCGGGTGCCTGCCGTTGCCCGCGATCGGCGGGATGCGAATGCCGTGCGGTGCGATCCGTGCAGCCCTGGCGCCGGTCCCGGCCAGCTCCGCGAGCACCTTGCCGCGGTCGGCCCGCAGCGTGTTGACCCTGAGGTCCAGCGGTGGGCGGGTCGCTAACGCCGCACCTTCGTCGACCCAGCTGGCTCCAAAGGCCTGCTCGAAAAGCGGTTCGCACCAATCCGGAATATCAGCCCGTACCGCCGACGGCGCAGCATCGAGCCGGCGATCGGTGACGGCCCTCAGTTCACCGTCGTTCAACAGCGGCGGCGCAAACTTGTCGCCGTCGAGCGTTTCGTTCAGCGACTGCGCCGTCTGGTTCCATTCAAGCAGCAGCGCGCCAAAACCGATGGCGCGCGGCGTATCTTCGCCCAGCAAAAACCCGGCCGAGCGCTTCCGGCGCAGCGCGTCATAGACGATGTTGCCGATCGCCGCGCGATCGCCGCCTCCCGCGAAGCGGTGCGCCAGGCCCCAATCCTTCAGCGCGTCGGCCACCGGCCGGTGCCGTCGGCCGATATCCTCCAGCACTTCGATGGCTGCCGCCAGCCGTCCGCCCAGTCGCATTTTCTTATTCCGTTACTCAGCAAATTAATTTCCCTGCTCTAAAGCGACCGACTGGCGCACACAAGCGGGAGAGTCCCGGATGCCAAGATCGAAGCAGCCCCCTTGGCACCCGCGGCTCTAATCGGTGCATTGCTTGTGCTTTCAAACTTTTGAAGTTGCGGTAGTCTTCCGCTGCGTGATTCGCGAAGAACTGCAAGCGGATCGGCGGGAAATTACGAGGAGAGGGCAATGAAGACTTATCTGGCGGAAGTTTTAGGCACATTTCTACTGGTGTTCATCGGTACGGCTTCGGTGGTGACTGGCGGCTTCGGCGGCGCGCTGCCGCTTGGCCAGGAAGGCATCGGTCTTGCTTTCGGCATCGGCCTGATTGCGGCGGCCTATGCAATCGGCCCGATTTCGGGCGCGCATCTCAACCCGGCGGTGACGCTCGGCGTGTTCCTCGCCGGCCGAATGCAGGCCAAGGACGTCATCCCCTATTGGATCGCACAGATCATCGGCGCCATCATTGCGTCGCTTGCGCTATGGATCATCGTCTCCGGACAAGTCGGCGGCCATACAGGCGGCTTCGGCGCCAATGGCTGGGATGCAACGAAGTGGGGCGTCAGCTCGGCGTTCCTGTGGGAGCTGATCGGAACTTTCACCTTCGTGACGGTGATCCTCGGCGTCACCAGCGGCAGCCACACGACGGCCTTTGCCGGCCTTGTCATCGGCCTGACGCTGGCGGGACTGCATTTCGCCATCATTCCGGTGACCGGCACATCGCTCAACCCGGCCCGCTCGATCGGCCCGGCGCTGTTTTCGGACAGTGCCGCGATCGGCCAGCTCTGGCTGTTCATCGTCGCACCGCTGATCGGCGGCGCCATCGCCGGCGTGGTCGCCAAGACCCGCATCTTCGAGAAGGACTGAAAGTCGAAGAAACGAATTAAAAAAGGCGCGGGCCTGACCCGCGTCTTTTATTTGGGGGCCGAGGAACTTACGGCGGCCTTTGAGGCAGCCGCGCCAGAAGCGCCTCGGCGCCGATCAGGCGAGTTCGAGGCGACCGGCGTTCATCACCTTGTTCCACGCCGCCACGAAATCGTTGGCAAATTTCTCCTTGGCGTCCGCGGTCGCATAGACTTCTGCGAGCGCCCGCAGCTGCGAGTGCGAGCCGAAGATGAGGTCGACGCGGGTGCCGCTCCACCTGAGCTCGCCTGTCGTCCGGTCGCGTCCTTCGAACACGTCCTTGGCCTCCGATGTCGACTTCCACACCGTGCCCATGTCGAGCAGGTTGACGAAGAAGTCGTTGGTCAGCGTCTCAGGCCGACTGGTGAAGACGCCGTGGCTGGACTGGTCGGCGTTTGCGCCGAGCACACGCAGGCCGCCGACGAGGACTGTCATCTCCGGCGCCGTCAGCGTCAGCAATTGCGCCCGATCCACCAGCGCCTCCTCAGGCGACAAACGCTGCGGGCCGCTGAGATAGTTGCGGAAACCGTCGGCGGTCGGTTCGAGCGGCGCGAAGGAATCGACGTCGGTCTGCTCCTGCGAGGCATCCATGCGCCCCGGTGTGAACGGGACCTTCACGTAGTTGGCGGCGTCCTTCGCGGCCTTTTCGATTGCGGCGCCGCCGCCAATGACGATCAGGTCGGCAAGCGAGACTTTCTTGTCGCCGGACTGTGAAGCATTGAACTCCTGTTGGATTGCTTCGAGCTTCTCCAGGACCTTCGCCAACTGAGCCGGCTGGTTGACGTCCCAGTCCTTCTGCGGCGCGAGGCGAATGCGCGCCCCGTTGGCGCCGCCGCGCTTGTCGGAGCCACGGAAGGTCGAGGCAGATGCCCAGGCAGTCGAGACCAGCTGCGGCACCGAGAGGCCGGAGGCGAGGATCTTCGCCTTCAGGGCGGCCACGTCCAGCTCGTCGACCAGCACATGATCGACTGCAGGGATAGGATCCTGCCACGGCAGCTCTTCCTTGGGAACGAGCGGGCCGAGATAGCGCACGATCGGGCCCATGTCGCGGTGGGTCAGTTTGTACCACGCGCGGGCGAAGGCATCGGCGAACTGGTCCGGATTCTGATGGAAGCGCCGCGAGATCTTTTCGTAGGAAGGATCGAACCGCAGAGCGAGGTCGGTGGTCAGCATCGAAGGCGCGTGACGCTTTGCCGGGTTATGCGCATCGGGCACCGTGCCCGCGCCGGCGCCGCCCTTCGGCGTCCACTGGTGCGCGCCGGCCGGGCTCTTGGTCAGCTCCCATTCGAAGCCGAACAAATTGTCGAAGAAGTTGTTGCCCCACTTCGTCGGCGTCGTCGTCCAGGTCACTTCCAGGCCGCTGCCGATCGCGTCACCGCCTTTGCCGGTGCCAAAAGTGTTCGTCCAGCCGAGGCCCTGCTCTTCGATGCCGGCAGCTTCCGGCTCCGGGCCTACCAGCGTCGCATCGCCGGCGCCGTGGGTCTTGCCGAAGGTGTGTCCGCCGGCGATGAGCGCGACGGTCTCCTCGTCGTTCATTGCCATGCGTGCGAAGGTCTCGCGGATATCGCGCGCCGCGGCGAGCGGATCCGGGTTGCCGTTCGGCCCTTCGGGGTTGACGTAGATCAGACCCATCTGCACGGCGGCGAGAGGGTTCTGGAGATCGCGTTCACCGCTATAGCGCTCGTCGGCCAGCCACTTGCCTTCGGGACCCCAGTAGATGTCCTGTTCTGGCTCCCAGACGTCGGCGCGCCCGCCGGCGAAACCGAAGGTCTTGAAGCCCATCGATTCCAGGGCGACGTTGCCGGTGAGAATCATGAGGTCGGCCCAGGAGATCTTGCGGCCGTATTTCTGCTTGATGGGCCACAGCAGCCGGCGAGCCTTGTCGAGATTGACGTTGTCCGGCCAGCTGTTGAGCGGCGCAAAGCGCTGCTGGCCGGCTCCGGCGCCGCCGCGGCCGTCGCCGATACGGTACGTGCCGGCGCTGTGCCAGGCCATGCGGATGAACAGTGGCCCGTAATGGCCAAAGTCGGCCGGCCACCACTCCTGTGAGTCCGTCATCAGGGCATGCAGGTCCTTGATCACGGCGTTCAGGTCGAGACTCCTGAATTCCTTGGCATAGTCGAATGCCTCGCCCATCGGGTCGGACAGTGCGGACTGCTGGTGGAGGACCTGGACGTTCAGCTGGTTCGGCCACCAATCGCGATTCGCCCTGGCAGCGGTTGCGTGCACGACCGGGCACTTGCCCGCGCTTGGGTCATCAGTCATTGCGTCCATCGTTCTCTCCGATTGTGGATTTCGATTTCCGGGATTGTTGATTTTCCCGACGGGCCTTGAGCCACGCCATTCTGGAATGGTCCCAGACTAGTCCGCATTGCCGATAAAAACAAATTGCCTTTCCTGTTAGTTGCGATAGGTTTTCCTTATGATAGGTCTCACCATCCGGCAGATGCAATATTTCGAGGCGCTGGCACAGACGCTGCATTTCGGCCGCGCGGCGAAGCTGGCCGGCGTCAGTCAGCCGGCGCTGTCCTCGCAGATCGCGGAGATGGAGCTGCGGCTGAATTGCCGGCTGTTCGAGCGCGGCAGCAAATCGGTTCGGATGACCGAGGAGGCACTGGCCATGCTGCCGCGCATCGAGCGCATTCTTGCCGATATCCGCGAGATCGAGACCACGGCCCGGCGTGGCCGCCCCGCCATGGAAGGACGCTTCCGGCTCGGCATCATCCCGACGGTGGCGCCCTATCTCCTGCCGCATGTGCTGCCGGAGCTGAAACGGCATTTTCCGGCCTTGCAGCTCGAATTGCGCGAAGCGGTGACCGCGTCCCTGGCCGAGGACACCGCCCTGGGAAAGCTCGACGCCTTCATCGCGGCCGTTCCCCTCGATCAGCCTTGGCTGATCACCGAGCCGCTTTTCTCCGACCGATTCTTCCTTGCCGTGCCGGCCGGCGATCCCGCATTCGCCTCGCCGCCGGTGCCGCCGGAAAGCCCGGCCTTGGAAAGGCTGATGCTGCTGGAGGAAGGCCACTGCCTGCGCGAACAGGCGCTTGCCGTCTGCGGCAGCGTGCGGCCGGTGGCAATGGCGAGCTATGGCGCAACCAGCCTGACGACGCTGCTGCAGATGGTGGCGCACGGGCTCGGCGTCACACTCATCCCGGAAATGGCCGCAGGGCCGGCCAGCGCCATGCGCGATTTGAAGATCGTGCCGTTCCAGGAACCGGTGCCGCAGCGCACGATCTGCCTCGCCTGGCGGCGCAACAAGGTCCGGCACGACGAATGTGTCGAACTGGCCAAGATTATCCGCGGGCTGGATCAGGCGGTGCTGGCGGCGTGAGGTGGAGGATCAGAGGGTCCGATTGACCTCAATCTCGTTTCCAAGCTGCGAGCAAGGGGCCTATGCTTCCATAAACAGGGCCCTTCGCGGACGGCCAACACTGGGGATCGTTACAACCGCCTTGGCAGCCTGCGCAGCAGTCCTACATTCGTTATGGGGACCAGATGGAGGATATGCGCAGACTGCTAAAAAGTTCGATGCGGAAACACAGTGGCGCTTGTGCCGGACCAGTTGCCCGAGGTCCGATGTCACCGGCAGCGAAATTGGTTGCGTGAAGGGCGAGTTTGCATATTCTGGTTGTGGCAGACGAGTTTAAACAGTGGGAGGAGTAAATGTCCGACAAGAAAATCTCGCGTCGCGGGTTCCTGGAAAAGTCCACCGCCATCACGGCCGGTGCGGCTGCAGCAACGACGCTCTCGGCCCCGGCCGTACTGGCGCAGGCGCCGGTGACCATCAAGATGCAGACCTCCTGGCCTGCGTCGGACATCTGGATGGATTTCGCGCGGCAATACATAGAGCGCGTCGAAAAGATGTCGGGCGGCCGGCTGAAGTTCGAGCTCCTGCCCGCTGGTGCGGTCGTTGGCGCGTTCCAGGTGCTGGATGGCGTCAATGACGGCGTCATCGACGCCGCGCATACCGTCCCCGTCTACTGGTACGGCAAGCACAAGGCCGCGTCGCTTTTCGGAACCGGCCCCGTGTTTGGCGGCAGCGCCACCACCATGCTCGCCTGGTTCCACCAGGGCGGCGGCAAGGATTTCTATCGCGAGCTGACGCAGGACATCATGGGCCTCAACGTCGTCGGCTTCTACGGCTTCCCGATGCCGGCGCAGCCGTTCGGCTGGTTCAAGAATCCTGTCACGAAACCCGCCGAACTGCAGGGATTCAAGTATCGGACGGTGGGTCTTGCGGCCGATCTCATGCAGAACCTCGGCCTCAGCGTGGCGCAGCTGCCCGGCGGTGAAATCGTGCCGGCCATGGAGCGAGGGGTCATCGACGCTTTCGAATTCAACAATCCGTCATCCGACCTTCGCTTCGGTTCGCAGGACGTCGCCAAGCACTACATCTTGTCGTCCTATCATCAGGCGAGCGAGTCGTTCGAATTCCTGTTCAACAAGGACGTATTCGACGACCTCGACGACGATTTGCAGGCCATTCTCGAATATGGCGTCGAGGCGGCCAGCACCGCGAACACCGCGTTCGCCCTCGACAACTATTCGGCCGACCTGCAAAGGCTGCAGACCGAGCACGGCGTCACCGTGCACCGTACCTCTAAGGAGATCCTCGACGCACAACTCCAGGCTTGGGACAAGATCATCCCGACGCTGGAGGCGGATGAGTTCATGAAACGGGTGCTCGATAGCCAGCGCCAATGGGTCGAACGCGTTGTCTACTACGAGCTTATGAATTCAGCCGACCTGACACTGGCATACGAACATTATTTCCCAGGCAAGCTGAAGCTCTAATTCGCGCCTCCGCTTCGGCAAATCCGGCGGTCTTCCGGACCGCCGGATTGTATCTGACGGAACCCAGCACATGCTCCGTTACATTGCATTCGCCGACGAACTTTCGGCATGGTTTGGAAAGGTGTTCGCCTGGAGCGTCGTCGTCATGACGCTCGGCGTGAGTTATGAAGTTGTCGTGCGATACCTGTTCAGCGCGCCGACAGCGTGGGCATTCGACCTCAGCTACATGCTCTACGGCACCATGTTCATGATGGCCGGCGCCTACACCTTGTCGCGAGACGGGCATGTGCGCGGCGACTTCATCTACCGTCTGTGGAGGCCGCGCGTGCAAGCAGCGGTCGAACTTGTCCTCTACATCATCTTCTTCTTCCCAGGCGTCACGGCGCTGATTCTGGCCGGTTGGAAGTATGCCGCGCGCAGCTTCCGCTATCTCGAGGTAAGCTCGAACAGTCCGGCCGGGATTCCGATCTTCCAGTTCAAGGCCGTCATCATGGTGGCAGGCATCCTGCTCTTCATGCAGGGGATTGCTCAGGTGTTCCGCTGCGTCGTCTGTCTGCAAACCGGAACATGGCCGCGCGCGGCTGAGGACGTGGAAGAGACCGAGAAGGTGCTGATGGAAGCCAAGACGCTCGATGTTCTGCATCACGGTTCGGAAGCAGTCGATCTTCCATTCATCCACCCCGACAAACACCCCGACAACCAACCCGACCGCGACGGAGAAGACAGATGAGCGATCCTCAGGTCGCCGTCGCGATGCTGCTCATTCTGCTTCTGGCGATCTTCCTTGGCTTCCCGGTTGCGTTCACTTTGATGGCGCTGGGGGTCGCCTTTGGCTACTACGCTTATTTAAATCCGGGGCGGATGTGGCGCGCCTACGAACGGGCGGTTGAGGATGGTGCCGACGGCTGGACGCTTACGGAGCATTGGATCGGCGGCTTCTTCAACAACCGCATTTTCGACCTGTTCGTGAATCAGACCTATTCAGTGATCTCGAACGACGTGCTGACCGCCATCCCGCTGTTCCTGTTCATGGGCTACATCGTCGAGCGGGCCAATATCATCGAGCGCCTTTTCGGCACCCTCTATATTGCCACCCGGCACATTCCTGGCTCCATGGCGGTCGCCGCCCTCATCACCTGCACCCTTTTCGCAACGGCTACAGGCATTGTCGGCGCGGTCGTGACACTCATGGGCCTGCTGGCGTTCCCCGCCATGCTGAAGGCGCGGTACGACATCAGCTATGCCTCGGGAGTGATCTGCGCGGGCGGAACCCTCGGCATTCTCATTCCGCCGTCCATTCTGCTCATCGTCTATGGCGCGACGGCGGGAGTTTCGGTGGTCCGTATGTATGCTGCAGCCCTGCTTCCAGGACTGCTGCTTGCCGGCCTTTATCTGATCTATGTGGTGGCGAAGGCGGTGCTGCAGCCGCAGGTGGCGCCGAAGCCGACCCGAGACGAGGTAGGGCACTATTCGGTCCTGCAAATCAGCTGGATGCTGCTGACCTCCTTCGTCCCTCTGGCGGTCCTGATCCTCGCGGTGCTCGGCGCTATTCTCTTCGGCCTCGCCACGCCTTCCGAGGCTGCCGCCATCGGCGCGCTCGGCGGCGTGGTGCTGGCCGCCGCCTACCGGGCCCTGACGTGGAAACGCCTGAAGGAGTCGGTCTATCTGACGGCGCGCACGACCGCAATGGTGTGCTGGCTGTTCGTCGGCTCCGCGACCTTCGCCTCGGTCTTTGCCTATCTGGGAGGCCAGCAACTGATCAGCGATTTCGTCACCGGCCTCGATATGTCGCCGCTGATGTTTCTGATCGTCGCCCAGATCATCATCTTCATCCTGGGCTGGCCGCTGGAATGGACGGAGATTATCGTGATCTTCGTCCCGATCTTCCTGCCGCTGTTGGCGCATTTCGAGATCGATCCGCTGTTTTTTGGCGTACTCGTCGCGGTCAATCTTCAGACGGCCTTTCTGTCGCCGCCCATGGCGATGTCGGCCTACTACCTCAAGGGCATTTCGCCGCCGCATGTTCAGCTTTCGGATATTTTCCGCGGAATGATGCCCTATATGCTGATCGTTATCCTGTGCATGGTCATCATCTACATCTTCCCGCAGATCGTGTACGGGCTGCCCAACCTGATCTACGGAGGCTGAGACGGGTATGCCGCGGCGGGCGGAGGACAATAGATGAATTTGAGCCGCTTCCTGGCCGTATCGGCGTTTGTTGTCTTTCTGGCGTTTTTCGGCGTCGTAATCCGGTTCGTCCCGCATCCAGATCTAGGCGTTGCGGTCGGCATCGGCGTCCTCCTTGCGGGCTACGACCTATGGAGCCAGCTAAGGTCTCGCGCGAGGTAATAGCTGGATTGGGGCGGTCGCGGGGAAGCTGCATGGCTGCAGCGACGATGCGGGCGAAGGCCGAACCGTCCGCTCGGCGTGAGAACATCAACTTCAATCAAATCCTCGTGAGTTGCGCCGAACGCCCGGAACCGCCGACGCGTGCCCGGCATTGGTTTTGCGGATGAGTCTGCGTCCAGAACAAGGAGCAGTGTTATGGCTTACCGTGATTACATCCACACGCCGGTGACGCCGCGCGACATCCGATGGGGACTCCAGCAGGGTGCCGTTGCGGGCATTGTCGCAGGCCTCGTCTTTGCGGCGTTTGAAATGACGGCGAGTGCGTTCATGATGGGGGCGGAAGCGTTTTTCACGCCCCTGCGCATGATCGGCGCCATCGCGCTTGGACCGGAAGCTCTCGATCCCGGCTACCCGCTCTTGACGGCCAGCATCGCTGGCGTGATCGTGCATTTGATCCTGGCCATCGTCTATGGGATCGTGTTCGGGGAGATTGCCGCAATGCTGCGAGGGCAGGCCACCTTCATTGGTCTCGGCAGCATCTTTGGCCTAGCCTTGTGGCTCGTCAATTTCTATGTGATCGCGCCGATCGCGTTCCCCTGGTTTCTGCAAGCAAGCCCGGTCGTGCAGTTCATTGCCCACACATTCTTCTTCGGTACCGTCCTCGGCTGGTTCCTGTGGAAATCGCACGAGAGAAGCGGGCTCGAAGGACCGGCGGTTTAGCCTTGCCAGCACCGACCTGGCGCCGTCGGATTGAGGCTGAACAGACAGCGGTGATCACCGGCGCTTCTGCTGGCATTGGGCGCGCTGTTGTGCTGCGCCTCGCGCGGGAGGGTGCGAAGGTCGCTTTGATCGCCCGCGACAAGCCCGCTCTGAGCCAGCTGACAGTGGAAATCGAAGGTGAGGGCGGCGAGGCTCTCGCCATAACCGCCGATGTTTCCGACGCGCCCAAGTATTCGCAGCGGCCGACGAGATCGAGTCAGCACTGGGGCCGATCGACGGGCAACCGCTCAATGTCATGTCCAACGATCTGGCATAGAAAAGCGGACGGCTGGCTGCCCTACAACGATCAGGTTTTCGACTATCTCAAGCGGCAGCTCGACAAGATCGGCCCCTCTTACCGCGACTGACGGCCCCCCCAATCGACGAGTATGGAGAGCGAAAGTGACGAAAGTTGAGGTATTGTTCTTCGACGTCCTGGGGACCGTTGTCGATTGGCGCGGCAGCATAGCGGCGGAGGCAAGTTCTTTTCTGAAGCGCCACGATGCTTTGCATATCGACGCTAGTGCTTTTGCCGATGCTTGGGTCGGACGCTATGACGCATCGGTTGAAGCCGTTCGCTGCGGTCGGCGGCCCTTTGTCCCGCTCGATCTGCTCAACATGGAGAACCTGGAAGCCTGTCTGAAAGGATACGGGTTGATGCCATCGGCTGTACCGAGCGCCGAACTGGAAAATCTCAATCTGGCTTGGCACCGCCTCAAGCCGTGGCCGGACTCGGTGGAGGGTCTTTTCAGATTGAAGGAACGCTTTATCGTCGCACCGCTGTCCGATGGGAACACCCGACTTCTGGTGGACATGGCAAAACATGCCGGGCTGCCATGGGATACGATCCTCGGCGCTGATGTCTCCGAGGCCTATAAGCCGATGCCACAGGTGTATCTTCGTGCCTGCGAGTTGCTGGGCGTGGAGCCGGACAGAGCGATGCTGGTTGCCGCCCACGACTACGATCTGGACGCCGCGCGTCGATGCGGATTGAAGACGGCGTATGTCGTTCGCGCAAATGCGCATGACCCGTCGAAGGCTGCCGTTGTCAAGCCGCGCGACGGTTGGGAATACATGGCAAATGACTTGATCGAACTCGCTGCAGTTCTGAAGTAGGTTGCGAGGGCCGCTCCGGCAGCCGGCAACAAAAGGCCGCGTTGTCCGCAAAGAGTCAGCACCAGCGTGCCGTACGGCTCGCCTACACGCCGAGCCACCGCTCGGCATGGTCGAGCATCACGAAAATGGTGATGAACATAATCGCGCTCGAAAGCGCTCCGATAAGGATCCTGACGCTCAGCGAACCTTCGTCTACCGACAGCGCGCTGGCTCCGACTGCGACAGCCATCACCAGGGAAATGAAGGTGCGGAGCGGTCGAGTTGCCCGTATTGCAGAGCAAGCCAATGACATCGCCGACTATCACCCGATCGCCCAGCTTGATGCGAAGGCTGCCGCGCTGCGCAAGCTGGTGGCTGGACGGCCGCACTTGGGCGGCGAGCGGACAAGCTCTGGCAGCAATTGGCCGCAAATCGATGGAGCATCAACCGCGCCGCGCCGCCTCGATCGCGGCGACGTCGATTTTCACCATGGTCATCATGGCATCAAACGCGCGCTTTGCCTCGTCGCCGCCAGCCGCCATCGCGTCAGTCAGCACGCGCGGCGTGATTTGCCAGGAAATCCCCCATTTGTCTTTGCACCAGCCGCACACGCTCTCCTGGCCGCCGTTGCCGACAATGGCATTCCAATAGCGGTCGGTCTCCTCCTGATCATCGGTGGCGATCTGGAAAGAGAACGCTTCGTTGTGCTTGAACTCGGGACCCCCGTTGAGGCCGATACAAGGAAGGCCCGCGACTGTGAATTCGACCGTCAACACGTCGCCCTCTTTGCCGGCCGGGTAGTCACTGGGTGCACGGTGCACGGCACTCACCACGCTGTCAGGAAATATCTCGGAGTAGAAGCGGGCGGCAGCCTCGGCGTCCTTATCGTACCAGAGGCAAATCGTATTCTTTGCCATTGCGGGTTCCTTTCGCTTTGGGGCCGAGATTTCGGCCTTGTTTCCCCATCCGCTCTCTTCCGAAATAGGTAGCCAACCGCTTTTCTCCACCCCGGAAGCATGCGTCTCGCCCGGGCGTCGCAAAGGGCAGCCAACAGGACTACGATGCTCCGCCGGTCCGGCCCTCAGGCGGTCTTCGGCGTCACCAGCCCCAGTTCGTCAACCATCGCCTCGCGCATGAGAAACTTTTGCGGCTTGCCGGTCACCGTCATCGGCAATTCGGTGCGAAAGCGGATGTGGCGCGGGAGCTTGTAGTGGGCGATCTGGCCGGCGCAAAAGGCCTTGATCTCCTGCTCGGTGGCGATCTGGCCCGGCTTGAGCACAATCCACGCGCAAAGCTCCTCGCCATATTTCGAGTCGGGAATGCCGAACACCTGCACTTCCCTGACCTTGGGATGGCGATAGAGGAACTCCTCGACCTCGCGCGGATAGACGTTCTCGCCGCCGCGGATGACCATGTCCTTGACCCGGCCGACAATGTTGCAATAGCCCTCCGCATCGATGGTGGCGAGGTCGCCGGTGTGCATCCAGCCGTCGGGATCGATCGCCTCGCGGGTTTTTTCCTCGTCGTCCCAATAGCCCTTCATCACCGAATAGCCGCGCGTGCAGAGTTCGCCCGGCGCACCGACCGCAACGGTGGCGCCATCGGCATCGATCGCTTTGACCTCGACATGGGGGTGGACGCGGCCGACCGTCGAGACGCGCTTTTCCAGTGGGTCGTCGACGCTGCTCTGGAACGACACCGGGCTGGTCTCGGTCATGCCATAGGCGATGGTCACCTCTGCCATGTGCATCAGCGACACCACCTTCTTCATCACCTCGATCGGGCACGGCGAGCCGGCCATGATGCCGGTGCGCAAGCTGGTGAGATCGAAGGTGTCAAAATCCGGATGGTCGAGCAGGCCGACGAACATAGTCGGCACGCCGTATAGGCCGGTACAGCGCTCGCCCGCCACTGCCTTCAGCGTGGCGCCGGCATCGAAGCCCTCGCCCGGGAAAACCATGGTTGCGCCCTTGGTGACGCAGCCGATCGTGCCCATCGACATGCCGAAGCAGTGATAGAGCGGCACCGGGATGCACAACCGGTCCTCGACGGTCAGCCTGATCGCCGATGTGACGAAATTGCCGTTGTTGACGATGTTGTTGTGGGTCAGCGTCGCGCCCTTTGGCGCGCCTGTCGTGCCTGAGGTGAACTGGATGTTGATGGCGTCGCCGGGCTTCAGCCCCTCGGAGATCCGGTCGAGGCTGTCATGCTCGTCACGTCCTGCCATCGCCAGAACGTCGGCGAAATTGAACATGCCGGGAGAATTCTCCTCGCCCATGCGGATGACGATCTTCAGCGCCGGCAATTTTTTCGCCTCAAGTTTGCCGGGCGTCGCAGTCGCGATCTCCGGCGCGAGCGTCTCAATCATGCCGAGATAGTCGGACGTCTTGAATTTGGCGGCCGTGACCAGCGCTCGGCAAGCGACCTTGTTCAACGCATAATCCAGCTCGGTCAGCCGGTAGGCCGGATTGATGTTGACCAGGATCAGGCCGATGCGCGCGGTGGCGAATTGCGTCACCAGCCATTCCCAGCGGTTCGGTGACCAGATGCCGACGCGGTCTCCCTTTCCGAGGCCGAGCGCCAGGAAGCCTGCGGCCAGGGCATCCACCGTGTCTGAAAGTTCGCTCCAGGTGAAGCGCTTGTCCTGTTCGACGAAGACCGCGGCATCGAGCGTGCCGTATCTGCTGACGGTGTCCGAAAGCAGCGCCGGGATGGTCTGCTGCAGCAGCGGAACGGTGCGCTCGCCCGACACATGCGCCCGGCCGTCGACCGGCGCGACAAACGTACCGCCGTTGCGCGGGCGGCGGCCGCGCAGACTGGTGGCATTCTTCAACTCGTCGAGATTGATCGGCATCGCCGTCTCCTCCGCAGACGAGGCCGAGTCTATCAGCCTGCCGGGGTGGTGGAAATCCCGTTGATGGTACTGGAGCGCGGCGATCCCTCCCCCTTGAGGGGAGGGTGGACAGCCGCCGAAGACGGATGGACGGGTGGGGTCGTTGCGGCAGCGCTCGACGTGAGACGACCCCACCCGCCTCGCTCCGCGAGGCACCCTCCCCTCAAGGGGGAGGGATTGCGCCTGCCACCTTCGCCGCGATGTCGCGCAAGATTGCCTCGTCCGCCGCCGTACGCAGCTTCCGCGATGCGACAAGGCAGGCCTGCGAGCGCAGAATGACGCCGTCGGCCAGCACCTTCAGATGGTTGGCGCGCAGCGTCGAGCCTGACGTGGTGATGTCGACGACGACATCGGCCAATCCCGCCGCCGGCGCGCCTTCGGTGGCGCCCAGGCTCTCCACGATGCGATAGACCTGGATACCGTGCTTTTGCGAAAAGAACTGCTGCGTCAGCCGCCAGTATTTGGTTGCGATCCTGAGCCGCCTGCCGTGGCGCTGTCGGAAATCGGCGGCGACATCGTCGAGATCGGCCATCGTATCGACATCGAGCCAGATGTCGGGCACCGCCACCACGACATCGGCGTTGCCGAAACCGAGGCGGGCGACGATCTCCGCACGCGCCTCCCAATCGGCGAGGCTTTCGCGCAACAGATCCTCGCCGGTGATGCCGAGGTCGACCGAGCCCTGGCCGATCTCGCCTGATATTTCGGACGCCGACAGAAACGCCACCTCGACGCTCTCCACACCTTCGATGCGGGCGCGGTATTTACGCTCGTCGCCGGGCAGGCTGACGGCAAGCCCGGCGTTGGCCAGCACCTCCAGCGCCTGCTCCTTGAGCCGGCCCTTCGACGGGATCGCCAGCGTGATCATTGCGCCTTCTCCCGCAACGCTTCGATGCGGTCGAGCCAGACGGAAAAGCCGACGCCGGGGATCGGCGTTTTCGCGCCGAGCAGCGTCAGCAAGCGGTCATAGCGGCCGCCGCCGGCCAGCGGCCGGTCGCCGTTTTCCGCCGCGATCTCGAAGACCAGACCGGTGTAATAGTCGAGCGGACGACCGAAGGCGGCGTCGTAGCGGATTTTTGCCGTGGGCAGGCCAAGAGCTTCGATCGACTTTGCACGTGCGGAAAAATTGTCCAGCGCCGCGCCCAGCGAAAGTCCGGCGCCGGCCGCGAACGTTTCGAGCGCCTGTGCGGCGCCGTCAAGCGCTACGTCGATCGCCAGAAAATCCTTCAGCGCCGAAAACGCCTCGTTCGACAGCCGCACGCTGCGCAGTTCGGCCTTTTCGATGAGCCGCCTAGCAATGTCGGCCGGCGAGCGCCCGGCCGACGCCGACAGCCCCGCTTGCTCCATGCCGCCGGCGATGTGCGACGAAAGCCCTTCCAGGTCGCCATTGAGGACAAGGGCAGCGACTGGGCCGGCGAGCTGGCCGTTGCGTGGCGGGTTGGCGAGGTCGGCAAGCGCTGCCTCCAGCATCGCCGCCGAACCGAAAGCCCGGGCCAGCCGCATGCGCCAGCCGCGCGGCAGGCCGAGCGCGGCGAGCACCGCTTCGAATATGGTCTGATCGCCGAGCGTGATCGCCAGTGCCTGGTCCGGCAGCACCAGCGAAAGCAGCGCATGCGCATCGGCCAGCGAACGGGCATCGGCCTGCGGCGTGTCGCGGTCGCCGAGATCCTCGATGCCGGCTTGGAAGAACTCATTGCCGCCCTCGCGGCGCTGGCGAAACACCTCGCCGAGATAGGAATAACGGCGCGGCGTGCCGGCCTGGCTGGCGATGTGGTCGAGGCAGACCGGGATGGTGAACTCGGGCCGCAGGCAAAGTGTGAGGCCGGTCTCGCTTTCGGTGAGGAAAATGCGGCGGCGCAGATCCTCTCCCGCCATATCGAGGAATGGGTCGGCCGGCTGCAGCACCGCCACCTCGACCGCATGCGTGTTTCGCGCGGCGAAGAGTTTTGTGATGTCTGATGCGATGGCGGGGTAGCTGGAGGTCATGGCAGGCGCCCTTCCCTTCTCCCCCTGTGGGAGAAGGTGGATTGGCGCGCAGCGGGTGCGGGACGGAGTGCGGAGGTTAGCGTTCTATGGCGCCCCCCTCTGCCCTGCCGGACATCTCCCCCACTTGGGGGGAGATCGGCTGTCGTCGCCGCTTTCGCCAATCGCCGACACTGAACGGATGGAGCCGCCGGTGAAACTGGCGATCTCCCCCCATGTGGGGGAGATGTCCGGCAGGACAGAGGGGGGCGCGACGAAACGCGACCTCTACTTGCCACGCGCTCGCTCCTCGGCCTGCGCCGCGAGTATCTTCCTGACCTCGCGAACCAGCTCGCTTTCCGCCACCGTCACCTGCGCCGGGCGTGCGGCGCGCCATTCGGCGTTGTCCGCAATCTCCGCCGACATGCGGGCGCCCTCGATCAGGTCCTTGATCTGCACCTCAGCCTTGGCCCGCTCGTCGCCGCCCTGGATGATGGCGACCGGGCTGCCGCGGCGGTCGGCATATTTGAGCTGCGCCTTCATGCCGGCGCCACCGAGATACATTTCGGAACGGATGCCGGCGGCGCGCAACTCGGCCACCATCTTCTGGTAGCGGCCGAGGCTTTCCGTGTCCTTGTCCATGGTGAGCACGACGACCGGTGCGATCACGTCAGACGTATCGAGCTTGCCGAGGTTCTTCAGCGCGGTCATCAGCCTGGAGACGCCGATGGAAAAGCCGGTCGCCGGCACCGGCTCCCCACGAAAGCGCGAGACGAGGCCGTCATAACGCCCGCCACCGCCAACCGAGCCGAAGCGCACGATTTTTCCCTCTTCGTTGGGGATCTCGGCCAGGAGCTCGGCTTCGTAGACCGGACCGGTATAATATTCGAGACCACGAACGACGGAACGATCCATAACTATTCGGTCTTCGCCATATCCAGCTGCCCTTACCAAGTCTTCAATGGTTGATAGTTCGGCAACGCCTTCGTTGAAGGACTGGCTGGCTCTCACTGCGGAGTCCGGGTGTCCTAAATCACCTAGCTCAGGCTTCGCCGTAGCGTGAAGGATTGCCTCAGCTTGAACGTTGTCCAGCCCGGCGCCCTTGGTAAAATCACCGCTCTCGTCCTTGCGTCCGGTGCCAAGCAGCAGACGAACCCCCTCGACGCCCAGCTTGTCCAGTTTGTCGATCGCCCGCAGCACCGTCAGCCGCCGGCCGACATTCTCGTCGCCACCGAGGCCGATCGCCTCGAGCACGCCGTCGAGCACCTTGCGATTGTTGACCCTAATGACGTAGTCGCCGCGTTTGATGCCCAGCGCCTCCATCACGTCGGCCATCATCATCGCCATTTCGGCGTCCGCCGCCACACCCGGCGTGCCGACCGTGTCGGCATCGAACTGCATGAACTGGCGGAAGCGGCCGGGGCCGGGCTTCTCGTTGCGGAACACCCAGCCGGAGCGGTAGCTGCGATAGGGTTTCGGCAGACGCTCGAAGTTCTCGGCGACGAAGCGGGCCATCGGCGCGGTCAAATCGTAGCGCAGCGACAGCCACTGGTCATCGTCGTCCTGGAAGGAGAATACGCCCTCGTTCGGCCGATCCTGGTCGGGCAGGAATTTGCCCAGCGCATCGGTGTATTCGATCATCGGCTGGTCGACCGACTCGAAGCCGTAAAGCTCATAGACCGAGCGGATCGTCGCCATCATCTTCTCGACGGCGCGGATATCGTCGGCGCCGCGGTCGACAAGCCCGCGCGGCAGCCGCGCTTTCATCTTTTCCGATTTGTCGGCCATCGTATGGGTACTCGGTGTTTCCTAGCGTTCCGTGGATCGGCAAAATTACTGAATTTCCACAGCGCGGGTGTCCTAACCGATGCAGCCGGGAGCGGCAAGGGTTTGCATTTTTCCTGAAACACACCGGGCCAAAACGAAACAATTCCGCCATGAGCGCGGCATCGTGCCGACACAATCGCAGCCGATAAAGCGCGCCGAAACAAGGGGTTCGAGCCATGACCACGGCACGGCAATTCGACATCATCGACAGCGGCACCCGCGAGCGGCCCCGGCTGCGGCCGGCCGATCATCATGCACCGAGGCCTGCAACCCAAATGGCGGGACCGTTCGAGGTTGCCGCGGACGAGCGTACAGGACCGACCATGCGCGATGCGCTGGTGACCGGCCTGCTGGTGATCTACCCAGCCCTTGCCACGGTGGCGGCCATCGTCGCCGGGCTTTTTCTGGCCGGCGCCAGCGGCGCTTGAGTTTTTGAGCGCCCTTTCCTTCTCCCCTTTGTAGGAGAAGGCAAAAAGGAAGCTCACTTCGGCCGCTTGAACGCCTTGCGCTCCGCCTCGACCTGCTCGCGGCAGACACAGCCCTCGAGATGGTCGTTGACCAGCCCCATGGCCTGCATGAAGGCGTAGACGGTGGTCGGGCCGACAAAGCTCCAGCCGCGTTTTTTCAGCTCCTTTGACATCCGCACAGAGACCGCCGTGGTCGGGTTGGCGCGCAGATGCGCGAGATCGACGATTTCGGGCCGCTGGTCCGGGCCGGGTTCGAACTTCCAGAACCAGGCCGCCAGCGAGCCGGCCTCGTCGGCCATTTCACGGGCGCGCTTGGCGTTATTGATGGTCGAGACGATCTTGCCGCGGTGGCGGATAATGCCGGCATTGCCGAGCAGGCGTTCGACATCCTCGTCGGTGAAGGCGGCGATCTTGTCGATATCGAAGCCGGCGAACGCCTCGCGGAAATTCTCGCGCTTGCGCAATATGGTTAGCCAGGACAGGCCCGACTGAAAGCCTTCGAGGCAGATTTTTTCGAACAGCCTGGGGTCGTCAGTGACCGGCCGGCCCCATTCATGATCGTGGTAGTGCAAATAATCCGGCAGATTGCCGTGCCAGAAGCAGCGCGCGACACCGTCGGGTCCGGAGAGCAGGCCTGTCTTCTCATCCATGGCAGAATTCCATTCGTTAATGCGTCTCAGCGCTGCCTTTACCGCGGCTTTACCAGATTCCTGAACCGGCCGGTAACCACACCGAAAGGTTTACTGACAATGGAGCATTTTACGCATTCCGATTCACGTTTCGGTTGCCGCTCCGCGCCCAATGTCCGCGAAATCGGGGACGCTTTTGGGCCCCGGCGTGTTCGATGATCAAGGTGCGTTCCGATGAAGACACTTTTGTTCCCGCTGCTCGGCGCCGCGGCCGTGCTGGCCGCTGCCGCTACATCCTCCAGCGCCAATGACCGCTATGCCGACAGGCCGCCAGTGATGGTGAGCCCCGACCTTTCGGCGCCCTGGGTGCTGCAGCTTGGCCGCGCGCCGGGCATCGTCCGCCAGAACCGGCAAGAGATGCAAAAGCCGCAGCGCCGTTCTCAAAGGCAGGCGCAACCGGCTCAGCTGCATACGGCGGCGATGCAGGCGCCGGCCAAGAAGCGCCTGCTCGCGCGGCCGCAGATCAACCCGATCTACCTGCCGCAGGAGGTGGCCTATGACGGTCCGGAGAAGCCGGGCACGATCGTCATCGATACGAGGGAGAATTTCCTTTATCTGGTCGAGACCAACGGCAAGGCGCGGCGCTATGGCGTCGGCACCGGCAAGCCGGGCTTCGAATGGGCCGGCAAGCACAAGATCTCGCAGAAGAAGGTCTGGCCCGAATGGCGACCGCCGGCGCAGATGATCTCGCGCGAGGCCGCCAACGGCCGTTATCTGCCGACCTATGTCGCCGGCGGCGTCGAGAACCCGCTCGGCGCGCGCGCTCTCTATCTCGGCTCGACGCTCTACCGCATCCACGGCACCAACCAGCCCTGGACGATCGGCGGCGCCGTGTCGTCGGGCTGCATTCGCATGCGCAACGAGGACGTCGTCGACCTCTATGAGCGGGTCGATGTTGGCACGACGGTTGTGGTGATGTAATCTGCAGTTGATTTTGTTGCCGATTCTGTCCAGAAGACTCTGGATCATCGGAACACGGGGGACGGGCCGTGTGGGGATGCGGCCAGTCAAGAAAGGGCAGCGCGGCAAACCGCGCTGCCCTTTCTGTTTCTAGGACGCGACAGGATCACGTCTGGCAGGGTCAGCTTTGACCGGTAGGTCGCGCCCGGGGTATGGCGGTTCGCATTCTCGCTGCCATTCTTCTCGTTATTTTGCTATGTCGGCTGCAACGTTCCCAGACAAAGGCCAATCTACATGCCCCTGTCCGATGACAGCCGCTATCTCAAAGGCGGCCCGGTCGCCCAACGCATCATCGCCTCGGTGCGCGAGGATGCAGCGATCGCTACCGCAGAAGGTTTTCCGCCCAAACTGATATCGATCACCGTCGGCGACACCGCTGCGGTCGACGTCTATGTGCGCAACCAGCGCGCCAAGGCGGCATTGGCCGGCATCGGTTTCGAGGAAAGACGGTTTGCCGCCGACATCACCGCCGGCGAACTCGAAGCAGCGATCCACGGTCTTAATGCCGATCCGCGCGTCACCGGTATCATCATCCAGCGGCCGGTGCCGGTGCATATCCCGATCAAGACGCTTCAGGCGGCGGTGCATCCGCTCAAGGACGTCGAGGGCATGCACCCGGCCTCGATCGGCAACATCGTCTACAACCAGCTCGACCTTGCACCGTGCACGGCGGCCGCTTCGGTCGAACTGCTCAAGGAGACCGGCCTCGATCTGAAGGGGCTCGAGGTCGTCATCGTCGGCCACTCCGAGATCGTCGGCAAGCCGATCGCCTTCCTCTTGATGAGCAAGGGCGCGACGGTGACGGTCTGCCATCACATGACGCGCTCGGTGGCAGCGCACGCGCGCCGTGCCGATGCGCTGTTCGTCGCCGTCGGCAAGCCGCGGTTGATCAAGGCCGACATGGTCAAGCCGGGTGCAGCCGTCATCGACATCGGCATCAATGCCGAGACAGGACCGGACGGCGAGAGCCGCATCGTTGGCGACGTCGACGCCGAGAGCGTCAAGCATGTCGCGTCCTGGATCACGCCAGTGCCGGGCGGCGTCGGCCCGATCACCGTGGCGATTCTTTTGCGCAACACGATGGTGGCGCTCAGCCGCCAACGCGCACGCTACCAGGCGACCTACGGCGTGGTGGACAAGCTCGCGGCGGAATAGGCACGTACCGGCAGGCCCCCTCACCCAGCCTCCGCTTCGCTCGGCTGACATCTCCCCGAGGGGAGAGGCGGCTTTCAAGGCCGGCACCAGTCTCTTGTCCCCAACGGGGAGAAGGTGGCAGCCCACGGGTCTTGCCTCCGGCAAGCCCGAGTACAGGCTCCGCGGCCGGATGAAGGGGCTCGCCTCAGAACTGTCCCGTCACTCCGCTGCCACGACTGCCCTGTTGTCCGGAACGCCTTCCGGCCTCGGTCCGCCATAGGCCCAGTCGAGCAGTTTTACCGTGTGCACCACAGGCAGCTTCGCCGCTGACGCAATCTGGGTGATGCAGCCAATGTTGCCGGTGGCGACGATTTCAGCACCTGTCGCCTCGATATTCCTCACCTTGCGATCACGCAGCTGTACCGAAATCTCGGATTGCAGGATGTTGTAAGTGCCGGCCGAGCCGCAGCACAGATGCCCCTCGCGCGGCTCGCGCACGATGAAGCCGGCTTTGGCCAAAAGCTCCTTGGGCTGGCGGGTGATCTTCTGGCCGTGCTGCATCGAGCAGGCAGAGTGATAGGCAACGATGGTGCCGGGCTTGCGCACCGGCTCGGGCAGGTCGAGACCCACCAGATATTCCGTGATGTCCTTGGCCAGCGCCGACACGCGCGCCGCCTTGTCGGCATAGGCCGGATCGAGGCGCAGCATGAAGC
Organism: Mesorhizobium wenxiniae; assembly: GCF_002284535.1. Lineage (GTDB taxonomy): Bacteria > Pseudomonadota > Alphaproteobacteria > Rhizobiales > Rhizobiaceae > Mesorhizobium > Mesorhizobium wenxiniae. The sequence goes on from NZ_NPKH01000020.1 coordinate 718,251, forward strand.
CGTAGTCCTTGATGGTGGTGCCGCAGCCCGACGCGGTGATGACGATGGCATCCAGCCCTCCCTGGTCGATGGCACGCGTCCAGGCGTCGACATTGCGCCTGGCCGAGGCAAGCGCTGCCCCCTCGCGGCCCATGTGATGCACCAGCGCGCCGCAGCAGCCCTCACCCTCGGGAACCACGACCTCGACGCCCAACCGCGTCAGCATCGCGATCGTCGTGTCGTTGATGCCGGGATCGAGCACGGATTGTGCGCAGCCGGTGAGAATGGCGACGCGGCCGTTTTTTGCTGCGCCCTGGCCGGCATGGATGCCCGGCGAAGCCATTGGCGAGGCCGCAGGAACCGACGCCGGGGCAAGCTTGAGCATCGCGCCCAGCGGCTTCAGCGCCGGGATCTTTTCGAACAGACCGGCGAATGGCTGCGCGAGCCTCGCCAGCTTGAGCGCAGCGCGAAAGCGCGAGGGATAAGGCAGGACAAAGGCCAGCATGGCGCGCATCAGCCGATCGAGCGGCGAGCGCCTGTAGGTCTCCTCGATATGGACGCGGGCGTGGTCGACCAGATGCATGTAATTGACGCCCGACGGGCAGGTTGTCATGCAGGCGAGGCAGGACAGGCAGCGGTCGATATGGGTGACGATCTGCTTGTCAGCGGGGCGACCGTTCTCCAGCATGTCCTTGATCAGGTAGATCCGCCCGCGCGGCGAATCCAACTCGTTGCCAAGCGTCACATAGGTCGGGCAGGTGGCCGTGCAGAAGCCGCAATGCACGCATTTGCGCAGGATCTTCTCCGATTCCGCGACATGCGGATCGGCAAGCTGGGCAAGCGAAAAATTGGTCTGCACGCAAAAATCCTATAATCCCAAGAACCAGCTTTCCGGGTCTTTGACCGGCTCGCCCCGCTGCAGCGCCTGCAGGCCGAGAATGCAGCGGGCGATGAACCAGACGGCGACGGCGAACATCAGCACGACGCCTATCGCCACCATCATCAGCACAACCGAGATCAGCGCATAAAGCAGACCGATCCAGAAGGTGCGGATCAGGAATGTATAGTGGCTCTCGACGAAGCCGCCTGCTTTGCCGCGGTTGATATAGGCCAGCACGATGCCGACAATACCGGTGACGCCGATGACGAGGCTGGCGAGATAGAGGATGTAGATGACCAACGCGTTGGTCGGACCCGGCTCCAGCCAGCGGTCGGTCTGGCGCGGCGCGGGTTTACCTGAATCGATCGGGCCTGGATTGACGTCGCTCATAATGCTGCTCCCTCGGTTGCCGTGCCAAGAGTAGCAGAGCTTGCAGCCGGCGCCATACGGCCGGGATTGAGGATATTCTTAGGATCGAATTCGGCTTTGAGCCGCGCCAACAACGCTGCCAGTTGCGGCGCCTGCGGCTCAAACACCGGCACAGCGGCGCGATGCGAAGGCGCCGCGCGCACCAGCGTCGCATGGCCGCCGCCATACTGTCTCACCAGGCCGCGCAGAAGATCGGCTTCGGGATCGCCATGCTCCATGCGCAGCCAGATCAGTCCGCCCTGCCAGTCATAGAAGGCATCGGCCGCCGCCTGCATGCGCAGCGCCAGCACCATCTGGTGACCTTGCGCCGGCGCCATCGACACGCGCCACACCGGCTTTTCCAGGCCGTCGGCAAACGGCGCGCAATCTCTGATGTCGCGCCAGACGGAATGCGAGATATCGCCCGAAATCTCCTCGAGCGGGCCGGCATTTCCGAGCAGGTCTTTCAGCGCGGCGATGCGGTAGGCGACCGACGGGCCGAACCCCTCGACGCGCAGCAATGTCGCCGCGGCATTGCCGAGGCTGCCGCCGGCGACCCGCGCGGCGACGCGTTCGGGAAGATGGGCCGCACTCGACACTTCGGTGCTGGAGCCGAGCGCCAGCGCCATGGCGGCGGCGGCATGATCGTCGAGCAGGCCGCGCAGAGCGAGCGTGACTTCGGTCTCGGCTGATGGCAGCACCTTGAAGGTGACGTCGGTGAGGACGGCAAGCGTGCCCCAGCTGTTGGCCATGAGTTTCGACAGGTCGTAGCCGGTGACGTTCTTGACGACGCGGCCGCCGGACTTGAAGGCCTCGCCGCGACCGGAAACCGCCGCAACGCCGAGAATATGGTCGCGCGCCGCCCCCGCCTTCAGCCGGCGCGGGCCGCAAAGGTTCGCAGCCAGCACGCCGCCAATCGTGCCTCGCCCTAACTCACCGCCGAGCAGCGGGCCGTAATCCAGCGGCTCGAAGGCCAGCTGCTGGCCGTTTTCGGCAAGCAGGCTTTCGATGTCCGCGAGCGGAGTGCCGGCTTTGGCCGACAGCACCAGTTCGGCCGGCTCGTAGAGCGTCACGCCGGATAGTTTCGACAGGTCGAGCGTATGCTCGGTCTGCAGCGGACGGCCGATACCGCGCTTGGAACCATGGCCGAGGATTTCGAGCGGCGAGTCTTCGGCGGCGGCCCAGGCAACGGTGGAGAGGGTTTCGGCTGCGGTGGAGGGAGTGAAGGTGGTCATGGCTATCTCTGGTTCCTCGCTCCCGCAACGCGGGGGAGAGGTGGCTCGGGCGAAGCCCGAGACGGAGAGGGGGCAATCATAGAACGCCACCTCCAATCTTCTCGGCCGCAAAAACGAACCTCAGGTCCGAGGCGATCACGTCTTCGGCCAACCGCCCTTCCAGCGCCGCAAGAATGGTCTCGCAAACGCTTGTCCGGCTCTTGAGTACGTCGACGTTCCAGAACCGCACTACCGAGAACCCTTCGCCACGCATGAATTCGTCGCGTCGTCTGTCATAGGAACTCTCGGCGGCATGGTGACTTCCGTCCAGTTCAACGACCAGCTTTTCGCTTCGGCAGGCGAAGTCGGCGAAATACGGCCCGATTGGCATCTGTCGCACGAATTTATATCCGCCAAGCCTTTTGGCTTTCAGTTCGGTCCACAGGTTGCTTCCATCGGATTGTCGCCATGCCGAAGCTCACGAGCACGCGCGATCCTTTCAGGCGAGCGGCGACTTGGCACGTCGGCCGCAGACCCCCTCTCCGTCTCGGGCTTTGCCCGAGCCACCTCTCCCCCGCTTCGCGGGGGCGAGGAACCCCCATTCTGAAATCCCATCATCAAAACCTCGGAATGTCCGGAAACGCTGTCTGCCCGCGATGCACGTGCATGCGTCCGAGCTCGGCGCAGCGGCGCAACTGGGGAAACACCTTGCCCGGGTTGAGCATATGGTTGGGATCGAAAGCGCATTTGACCCGCATCTGCTGGTCGAGGTCGATCTGGTTGAACATTTCTGGCATCAGGTCGCGCTTCTCCACCCCCACCCCGTGCTCGCCGGTCAGCACGCCGCCGACTTTGACGCAGAGCCGCAGGATGTCGGCGCCGAAACTTTCCGCCTTGTCGAGCTCGCCCGGCACATTGGCGTCATAAAGGATCAGCGGATGCAGGTTGCCGTCGCCGGCATGGAAGACATTGGCGACCCCGAGGCCGTATTTCTCCGACAGTTCGCGCATCCCGTGCAGCACGCGCGGCAGTTCCTTGCGCGGGATGGTGCCGTCCATGCAGTAGTAGTCGGGCGAGATGCGGCCGACCGCCGGAAAGGCAGCTTTGCGGCCGGCCCAGAAGCTCAGCCTCTCCTGCTCCGACTGCGAGATGCGGCATGTGGTCGAGCCGTTCCTATAGGCGATGGCTTCGACAAGGCCGATCAGGTGATCGACCTCGACGCCCGGCCCGTCGAGCTCGACGATCAGCAGCGCCTCGACATCCAAGGGATAGCCGGCATGGACGAAATCCTCGGCCGCGTGGATCGCCGGGCGGTCCATCATCTCCATGCCGCCCGGGATGATGCCGGCGCCGATGATGTCGGCGACGCATTGGCCACCCTGCTCGCTGGTCGGGAAGCCGATCAGCAGCGCGCGCGCCGTCTCCGGCTTCTTCAGGATGCGCACAGTGACCTCGGTGACGACGCCGAGAAGCCCTTCGGAACCGGTCATGACCCCGAGCAGGTCGTAGCCTTCCGCGTCGAGATGCTTGCCGCCGAGCCGCACCACCTCGCCGTTCATCAGCACCATCTCGATACCGAGCACATTGTTGGCGGTAAGACCGTACTTCAGGCAATGCACGCCGCCGGAATTCTCCGCGACATTGCCGCCGATCGAGCAGGCGATCTGGGAGGATGGATCGGGGGCGTAGTAAAAGCCCTCCTGCTCGACGGCGGTGGTGATGCCGAGATTGGTGACGCCCGGTTGGGCGACGACGATGCGGTTGGGAAAATCGATCTCGAGAATGTGGTTGAACCTGCTCATCACCAGCAGCACGGCATCTTCGAGCGGCAGCGCGCCGCCGGACAGCGAGGTGCCAGAGCCGCGCGGCACGACGCGGATGTTGCGGTCGTTGCAATATTTCAGCACGCGCGAGACCTGCGCCACCGTTTCGGGCAGCACCACGACCAGCGGCAATTGCCGATAGGCGGTGAGGCCGTCGCTCTCGAACGCACGCATCGAATTGGCAGCGTCGACGACGCCTTCGCCCGGCACGATGATGCGCATATCGGCAACGATCTCGTCGCGCCGGCGCATCGTGGCGTCGTCTGGCTTCGGCATCAGCAGGCCGGACATCGACAGTCTCCTTCGATCGACTGGTAAAAATCTTTTACCAGCGACAGGCGCCTGTTGCAAATCCTGCTTTGGCCGAAATCGAGCGCCGACACCGGGACGGCCTTCCGCAGCGGCAATCTGCCGCTGAGATTTCATGCTCCCTTTTGGGTTGTTTGGACCGGGGGGTGACCCGGTCCTACTCGCCCGCCTGCTTGGCGGGTTCGGAGTGCAAGCGGCGCACACGGCGCACGCCCCACCAGACCAGCAGGATGGCGAGCGGCACCGAGGCGGCGGTGACGAGCTCGGGCGCGAAGGCATGGCCGAAGATCGAGGCGCCCTTGGCGACGTAGCCGATGAGGCCGACGACGTAGTAGGAGACGGCGGCCACCGACAGCCCTTCCACCGTCTGCTGCAGCCGCAGTTGCAGGCGGGCGCGGTTGTTCATCGACGCCAGCAGATCGCGGTTCTGCTTCTCGACTTCGACGTCGACCCAGGTGCGCAGCAGCGTGGTGGCGCGGGTGAGCTTCGTCGACAGATTGGCCTGACGCTCCTCGACCGAACGGCAGGTGCGCATGGCGGGGGCGACGCGACGCTGCAGGAACCCGCCCCAGGTGTCGTAGCCGGGCACCGCCTCCTCCTCCAGCGCCTCCAGCCGTTCGCGGACGATGCCGTCATAGGCGCGGCTGGCGCCGAAGCGATAGAGGCTGGAGGCTGCATCGGCCTCCAGCTCGGCGGCAAGCTCGGTCAGGTCGGCAAGCAGCGTCTGGCTGTCGCGGGTTTCGGCGACTTTCATTTCCAGTGTGGTCTGCGCCAGCCTGTCTTCGATGCGGCGCGCGCGACCGGACTGCATCAGTGCCAGCGGCAGGCCAAGCATGGCCAGCGTGCGGTAGGTTTCGATATCGATCAGCCGCTGCGCCAGCGCGCCGGTGCGCGCTGGCGTCAGGCCGCGGTCGAGCACCAGCATGCGGGTCATGCCGTCACCGTCCTGGCGGAAATCGGTGACGATGGCGGCGTTGCCGCGCTCGACCAGCGAATAGCACAGGCTGGTTGGGTCGAAGCTGGCGATCAGCTTTTCGCTCGCCTGCGTCCATTTGCGGATTTCGAGCCTGATGCCGGAAATCACCGTTCCCGGCGGCGAAAACCCGTTGCCGAAAGGCGACTCGTCGTGGCGCTGGCCGCTCTCGGAGAGCGGCCCTTCCCACAGATAGGTGGAGAATTCCGTGTGCCGTTCCCAGCGCAGCGAGCCCTTGCCCCACTTCATCGCGTGGTGGCGGGCATGAGGGTCAGGCGCGGCGATGCCGAGCCGCCGCGACAATTCGGAAAGCACGGCCTGGTCGACGCCGGACCCAGCTTCGGTCATGAAGGAAAGCTGCACCAGCACGCGCGGTTTCTCGACCAGCGGATGCGGACGGGCGTGAACCTCGCCGAGCGCGCCAGGCCGTCCCTGATGCGCGGGAAAGCCCATGACGCTGCCCTCGACGCGCGGCTGAAATTTGAGATTGGACGGGTCATCTGCCACGGCTGGTCCCCCCGGGCCTGGTGCAATCGCGTCCCTCTAGAGCCAATTGCCGGGGGACGCAAACGACAAGTTAGCCGAAATCGATGTGCCGCGACGACGTAGGACCCGGCCAAACCGACGAATTGGATAAATAATTTGACCAGTTGGCGACACTGGCTTTATCCTGCGCGACACCGGTTCAATCCCCAGGCCATCCCCGTTGAGCGATATTTTCTCCCGGATCGAGCATCCCCGCACCGCCGACGAGGTGGTGCAGCAGATCGAGAGCCTGATCCTCGAAGGCGTTCTGCGCACCGGCGACAGGCTGCCGGGCGAGCGCGAGCTGGCACGGCAGTTCGAGGTGTCGCGGCCGATCCTGCGCGATGCGCTGAAGGCGCTGGAGGGGCGAGGGCTTTTGACGACGCGGCCCGGCGGCGGCACCCATGTCGCCGACGTCATCGGGCAGCTGTTCACCAAGCCGGTGACGGACCTGATCTCCATGCACCGCAAGGCGGCGACCGACTATCTGGAATACCGCCGCGAGATCGAAGCGGTGGCGGCCGAGTACGCGGCGCGGCGCGCAACATCGGACGATCTGGCGTTGCTCGACCGCATCATGGCGCGCATGGACGAGGCGCACCGGACCGGCAATTTCGACGACGAGGCGGAAATCGACGTCGAGTTCCACCACGCAATCTGCGAATGCGCGCACAACATCATCCTCCTGCACACGCTGCGCTCGTGCTACCGACTGCTGTCGGAGGGCGTCTTCCAGAACCGGCTCTTGGTGTTCAACGTGCCCGGCGCGCGCGAAGCGCTGCTTTCGCAGCACCGGGCGATCTACGCGGCGGTCAAGGCCGGCGATCCGGCGGCCGCACGGCAGGCGGCGATGGACCACATCACCCATGTCGAACGCACCATGGCCGAGGCCGAGCGCAGCGGCGACTGGCAGCGTGTGTCGCGGCTGAGGCTGATTCAGCGCTCAGAGGCCGGCGACAGCGAGCCGGCAAGAAAACGCTCGTGAGAGACTGTTTGGAAACTCTACCGCGGCGGCCATCTGATGGCGTTTTCTGCGCTTACCTACAGCGCCGCGCGTCCTTTGGACGCGCAAAGGACGCTGTAGCACTTTTGATTTTGCGCATGATCCTTTCCGAAAATCTTTCCAATTGGGGTCATGCGCGGGCTCACGGACCCCAAATGTCCGCTCCGCTCCGGTTCTCGAAACCCCCACCATATGACTCGCCGGAGCGACTTTCCAAACAGCCTCTGAGCGCCGGCCAAGAAAATCAACGACGAATTAGCGAACAACCAGCGGAAAACCCATGAGCATGATCCTCACCATCGCCGATCTCAAGGACCTGGCGCGCCGCCGCGTGCCGAAGATGTTCTTCGACTATGCCGATTCAGGTGGATGGACCGAAAGCACCTACCGCGCCAACGAGGAGGATTTCCAAAAGATCAAGTTCCGCCAGCGCGTGCTGGTCGACATGAGCAACCGCTCGCTGGAATCGACCATGATCGGCGAAAAGGTGGCGATGCCGGTGGCGCTGGCGCCGACCGGTATGACCGGCATGCAGCACCCCGACGGCGAGATGCTGGCGGCGCAGGCGGCGGAGGAATTCGGCGTGCCGTTCACGCTTTCGACGATGAGCATCTGCTCGATCGAGGATGTCGCATCAGTGACCAAGAAGCCGTTCTGGTTCCAGCTCTATGTGCTTCGCGATAAGGATTTCGTCCTCAATCTCATCGACAGGGCGAAGGCGGCGAAATGCTCGGCGCTGGTGCTGACGCTCGATCTGCAGATCCTCGGCCAGCGCCATAAGGATATCCGCAACGGGCTGTCGGCGCCGCCGCGCTTCACGCCGAAACACATCTGGCAGATGGCGACCAGGCCGGGCTGGTGCATCGGCATGGCCGGTACCCAGCGCCGGACTTTCCGCAACATCGTCGGCCACGCCAAGGGCGTCGGCGACCTCACCTCGCTGTCCTCATGGACGACGGAGCAATTCGATCCGCATCTGTCGTGGAAGGACGTTGCCTGGATCAAGGAACGCTGGGGCGGCAAGCTGATCCTGAAAGGCATCCTCGACAAGGAAGACGCGCTGATGGCGGCCAAGACCGGCGCCGACGCGATCATCGTCTCCAATCATGGCGGGCGCCAGCTCGACGGTGCGCCGTCGTCGATCGAGGTGCTGGAAGAGATCGCCGACGCTGTCGGTGACACGATCGAGGTGCATATGGATGGCGGCATCCGCTCGGGCCAGGACGTGCTAAAGGCGCTGTGTCTTGGCGCCAAGGGCACCTATATCGGCCGGCCTTTCCTTTACGGCCTTGGCGCGCTCGGCAAGGATGGGGTCACCAAAGCCTTGGAAATCATCCGCAAGGAGATGGACATAACGCTGGCACTGTGCGGAAAGCGTCTGGTAACCGACATGGGCAAGGATCAGCTTCGGCGTTAGACTCCCGTGACGGCATGATCACGGAGATGGACGCATTGATTGCCCCCGGCATCCACTTTCTCGACGCGCGCGGACCGGAAGGCATGCGCATCTATGCGGTCGGCGACGTGCATGGCCGGCTCGACCTGCTCGTCGCCATGTACCGCCGGATTGCGGCCGAGATCCGCCAGGCGCGGCCGGCCGACTGGCGTGTCATCCATCTCGGCGACTATGTGGACCGCGGCCCGGACTCCAAGGGCGTCATCGATTTCCTGATCGAAGTGCGAAAACGCGACCCGCGCCACCTGATGCTCGCCGGCAACCACGACATCGGCTTCCTCGACTTCCTCGATGCACCCGATGCGGACGGGCTTTTCATGCGCTATGGCGGCATCCAGACCGCGCAGTCCTATGGCGTGGTGCTCAATGAAGGCGGCGGTGCGTGGTTTGGCAGGTCCGAGGCGGCACTGCGGCAAGGCCATGCGGCGCTGGTCGAGGCCGTGCCGAAAAGCCATGTCGACTTCCTGCAGTCGCTAGCGTTTTCACTGACGTTTGGCGACTTCTTCTTTTGCCATGCCGGCATCCGGCCAGGCATTGCGCTGGAAAGTCAGAGCACGCAGGACCTGATCTGGATCCGCGATGTCTTCCACAATCATTCGGGCCTGCATCCGAAGATCGTGGTGCATGGCCACACGCCGGTTCCGGAGGCGGAGGTGATGGTCAACCGCGTCAATATCGACACGCTTGCCTACCAGACGGGAAACCTCAGCGCGCTCGTCGTCGACGGCGCGGACAAGCGTATCCTGGTGGTGTCAGGTGAGAGGGCCTAAAGCGCGTCGCGCTTCAAGTCTGTGCTTTAGCGGAGCGCGGCGGTGACGCCGTAGCCATCGACGGCGTTGTGGTTGTTGGCTGCGTCGCCGGCATAAGTGCCGAAGCCGCACAACACTATGGCCGACAACATGACAAAGGACAGAAGCGCTGCTTTCACGGACGTCATCTCTTGTTGAGCTCTCTTCATCTGTGCACGAGGCGGGTTACCAATGGGTTGAAACGGAAATACGTCTCGAAATTTCGACGATTTCGCGCTTCTAGGCAGTTTCTGTATCGGCGATGTGTCGCGCGAGTGAGACAAAGGGTTCATCGCGTTGCACGGAAGATGCAGCGCGCGTGCCTTCTAGGGTGGCGGGCGGCCACAAGCCTAGGACGAAACAAGCTGTCCACAGCGGATTTTTGCCAACGTGCCAAATATGCAACGTCGGGACCGACAGCCGTCAGATCGTCGCCACCCAGGCGCGGGCAATGGCCAGCCCGGCGGCATCGGCATCCGGTCCGTGATGGGCCATTTCGTCGTCGAGCCGAGTGCTCCAGTCCGGGTGCCGTTCGGCAATGAGCGATGCGAAGGATGAGCTCCAGTCGCGGACCATCGGCCGGTCCGCCTCGAAATGGAACTGAAAGCCATAGACGGCGCGGCCCATGCGAAACGCCTGGTTCTCGGCGACTTCGTTGCCGGCGAGCCGCACGGCACCTTCAGGCAAGGCAAAAGTGTCGTCGTGCCATTCGAAAATGGGGAAATTTTCAGGCAGCGCGGCGAGGACCGGATCGGCCTTCGCCGCCGGAGTGAGAGAGACCTTGTGCCAGCCGAATTCCGAGGCGCCGCCGATCCGGTTCTCGCCGCCGAAGGCGCGCGCGACCAGTTGGCTGCCAAGGCAGATACCGAGCACGGCGCGATCCTTGTTCGCAAAATCGCGCGTCAGGTCGAGCAGTTCAGGGAAATACGGGCAAATCTCGTCGTCCAGCGCATTCTGGGCGCCGCCGAGCACGACCATGGCGTCGTGCGCATCGCTGTCCTGCGGCAGCATCTCGCCACAATAGGGCCGGCGCAGGTCGATATCGGCGCCCGCCTCGACTAGCGCTGCGCCGATCTGGCCAAGGCCCTCACTGTCGAAATTCTGGACCACCAGCACCCGCATTGAAAAACCTGCTGACATGAAAATGATGCGTCGAGCGATATCATGCCGCCGTCATTTCGGCCAAGATGCGTATTCGGGGAGAAAGCTATGCCACTGCAGAACCGCGTAGACCCGTTCGGCGTTCTCCGCGCCGTGCCGGAGCGTGGCCTGTTGATGGGCAATCGCGGTATCATCCATGACCCCGAAACGAAGACGCTGCTGAAAAAGCGCTGGGCACTGCAGGCCTGGATCATCTGCGTCTGTGAATTCCGCGATGTACGGCGCGAGCCGATGGGCCGAAACAGGAACGGTGGCAAGACCGGCTGGACCGAGCTGTTTTTCCTGGACGAGGTCACAGCGCTCTCGGCCGGGCATCGGCCTTGCTTCTTCTGCCGGCGCGAGCGGGCGAGCGACTTCGTCCAGCGGTTCGGCGTGGCCTACGGCATTGCCGAGCCGCGCGCACCGCAGGTTGATAAGCGGCTGCATAAGGAGCGGCTGGCGGCAGGTGGGCGGGCACCGGTCGTATCCGAGGAAGAGCTTGCCGGGTTGCCGGACGGCGCCATGATTGCGGAAGGGGGCAACGCCTATGCGATGCGCGGCCGCAAGGCGCTGCACTGGTCGTCCGCAGGCTATGGCGATCCGGTGGGGTTCGGTGGTTTTGCCGTCCGTCCAATCCGCCTGCTCACGCCGGCAACCACCGTTTCCGTGCTGCGGCAAGGCTACGAACCGGTCTGGCATCCCTCGGCTGAGACTTGACGCCAAGGTTTGGCTCGCCCATTCCTCGGCGATGCGCGCCAATTACAAGATGCAGCGGCTGTTCGTGCCGAACGACCTCGGACCGGAAGCCGAGTTCGAGGCGAGCCCGCAGCAGGGTCATTACCTGATGCATGTGCTGCGGCTCTGCGAAGGCGCCGAAATCCTGTTGTTCAACGGCCGAGACGGCGAATGGTCGGCGGCAATCGCCGCGAAATCCAAAAAGGCGGTGCGGCTGAAGGTGCTTGCCTTGCAGCGGCCGCAGCCGCCGCTGCCCAATCTCATCTACTGCTTTGCGCCATTGAAGCAGGGTCGGCTCGATTATCTGGTGCAGAAGGCGGTCGAGATGGGCGCCGGCGTCCTGCAGCCGGTCATCACCCAGCACACGCAAGTGGCGAAGCCCGGCATCGAACGCCTGCGCGCCAATGTCGTCGAGGCCGCCGAACAATGCGGCATCCTGGCGGTTCCGGAGGTGCGCGAAGCGGAAAAGTTCGAGCGCCTGCTGGCCGGCTGGGGCAAGGAGCGGCGGTTGATCTTCTGCGACGAGGATGCCTCGACCAACAATCCCCTGCCCGCGCTGCAAGCGGTGCGGGAGAAGAAGTTCGGGCTGCTGGTCGGGCCCGAGGGCGGGTTTTCCGACGAGGAACGAAGGATGCTGCGGGTGCTGCCTTTCGTAACCGCCATTCCGCTCGGTCCGCGCATCCTGCGCGCCGACACGGCTGCGGTGGCGGCACTGGCGGTGATACAGGCGACGGTCGGGGACTGGTGAAGATTCTCCCCTTCTCCCCAGCGGGGCCCTTGCGGGAGAAGGAAGAAGCAGCGTCAATCAATTCCAGTTACCCTGTGGCTCAGGATTTTTCGCTTGATCGCCTACTGACATTTCGTCCATCTAGCGCCGGCGGTCGTCCGACCGCCTGCAGAGGACTTGTAATGGCGCGCGACACAACCGATTTCCGGCCGATCGAAGGCGTCGACGAGCTTGTCGAGCATCTGGCTGAAGGCAACAAGCCGCGCGACAAATGGCGCATCGGCACCGAACACGAGAAATTCCCGTTCTATGTCGACGGCAATGCGCCGGTGCCCTATGGCGGCGAGCACGGCATCCGCGCCATTCTCGAGGGCATGCAGGAAAAACTCGGCTGGGATCCGATCATGGATGCCGGCCGCATCATCGGGCTGGTCGAGCCGACCGGCCAGGGCGCGATCTCGCTGGAGCCCGGCGGCCAGTTCGAACTGTCCGGCGCGCCGCTGGAGACGATCCATCAGACCTGCCGCGAAGGCAATGCGCATCTGGCGCAGGTGCGCGAGATCGCCGAGCCGATGGGCATACGCTTCCTCGGCCTCGGCGGCAGCCCGAAATGGTCACTGGCCGAGACACCGAAAATGCCGAAATCGCGTTACGAGATCATGACGCGCTACATGCCCAAGGTCGGCACCAAAGGACTCGACATGATGTACCGCACCTGCACCATCCAGGTGAATCTCGACTTCGAGAGCGAGGCCGACATGCGCCGCAAGATGCAGGTGTCGCTGAAGCTGCAGCCACTGTCGACGGCGCTGTTCGCCAACTCGCCCTTCACCGAAGGCCGGCCCAACGGATTTCAGAGCTGGCGCGGCGACATCTGGCGCGACACCGACAACCAGCGCTCGGGCCTGCTCGAATTCTGCTTCTCGCCCGATTTCGGCTTCGCCGACTATGTCGGATGGGCGCTCGACGTGCCGATGTATTTCGTCATCCGCGACGGCCAGTACCACGACATGACACACGTCACCTTCCGCCAGTTCATGGCAGGTGCGGCCCGCAACGAGATACCCGACGGGCTGCCGACGATGGGCGATTGGGCGAACCATCTGTCGACGCTGTTCCCCGACGTGCGATTGAAGCGTTTCCTTGAAATGCGCGGCGCCGATGGCGGACCGTGGCGGCGCATCTGCGCGCTGCCGGCCTTCTGGGTCGGGCTGCTCTATGACGCGGCGGCGCTCGACGCGGCCGAGGCGCTGACCTCGAGCTGGAGCTATGAAGAGGTGCTGGCTATGCGCAACGCCGTGCCGGAACAGGGCATTTCGGCGCCGTTCCGCAACACGACACTGCGCGAGATCGCCCGCGACGTGCTGGTCATCTCGCGCATGGGGCTGAAGAACCGCGGCCGCAAGAACCGCGACGGCTATGATGAAACGTCGTTCCTCAGCACGCTGGACGAAGTGGTCGCGCGTGGCACGACAAGCGCCGAAGAGCTGCTCTCCGCCTTTCATACGCGCTGGGGCGGCTCGATCGAGCCGGTGTTCATGGAATATGCGTACTAGCCGTTGCTATCCGGTTGGCCGACAGCTCAGGAACAGTCGCCTCAGTTAGTAATGGAAACGAATTAGAGCGCCGCGCGCCCTGTGGACGCGCAAAGGACGCCCTGACTCTCTTTAAGCTACCGCATCGTGCTTTCCGAAAATCGATTCCGATTTTCGGGCCGATGCGGTAGGCTTTACTGCGAGGATTTTCCCGGAGGAGAAACCAATGCCTTCCTTGTTCGACATTCTGGCGCAGGCTCAGAACGGCAACGGCATGCAGGTCCTGGCCCAACAGTTCGGGCTGTCCCAGCAGCAAACGCTATCGGCGGTCGAGGCGCTGCTGCCGGCTTTTTCACAGGGGCTGAAGCGAAACACATCCGATCCTTACGGGCTCGGCGCGTTCATGACGGCAATGGCCAGCGGCCAGCACGCCAAATATTTCGAGGACGCAAGCCGGGCTTTCTCGCCGCAGGGCGTCGATGAAGGCAACGGCATTCTTGGCCATCTGTTCGGCTCGAAAGAGCTGTCCCGCGCCGTTGCCAGCCAGGCTGCGCAGGCAAGCGGTGTCAGCCAGCAGGTTTTGCAGCAGATGCTGCCGGCCGTGGCCTCGATGATGATGGGCGGACTGTTCAAGCAGACCACAAATCAGATGCAAGCAGCAGGCGGATTCGGCGGCGGCAGCAATCCGCTCGGCGAGATTATCGAGCAGATGATGCGGCAGGCCGGCGGAGCCGCGCAAGCGCCGGCACCACAGCAGCGCCAGGCGCCCGGCCCGATGGACAACCCACTCGGCAAGGTGCTGCAGGACATGTTCGGCGGCGGCGCGCAGCAGCAGCCGCAAACCCAGCCGCAGCAGGCGCCCAGTTCCTACGGCGACAATCCGCTCGGCAAGTTGCTGCAGGATATGTTCGGCGGCGGTGCGCAACAGCCGCAAAGCCAGCCGCAGCCCCAACAAACGCAGAACCCGTATGGTGACAATCCGCTCGGCAAGGTGCTGCAGGATATGTTCGGCGGTGGTGCGCACCAGCCGCAGCAGCCTCAGACGCAGCCGCGTCAGGCGCCCCAGCAGCGCCCGGCGCCACAGCCGCCGGCCAATCCGAGCGGCAGGCCAAGGAATCCGTTCGACGATTTGTTCGGCAAGATGTTCGAGACGGGCGCGCAGCAGCGCGACGATTACCTGAAGGGCGTCGAATCGATCTTCGACCAGTTCAAGCGAGGAATGGATCGCCGGTAACCCGACGAGGCTGCCGGCATCTGATCTTCAGCGTTGATCAAAGAAAATGCCCGGTCCTTGTGAGAACCGGGCAGTGTGCAGGCGGGCCGGCGGGGGACCGGCAGGGAGTGGGAGCCTGCGAAATCCAAGCGCCGTGCGCCCTTTAGACGCGCACAGCACGCGAAAGGCACGCAACAACGCCATCATGCCACCTTGCGGGCAATACCCTCTATCGTGTCTGTGCGATCGGCCGCGATGATGCGAAGCCTCTCGGTTGGATCGCGGCCGAACGGCACCTCGATGGCGACGTGGAGATCGGCGCGCGTCAAGCCGATGTCGGCGAGCTCGGAATCCGACATCTCGCCAAGGCGATAGAAGGCGCGGCGGTTTTTCCAGGCGCGATAGACGTTGGAGATGGTGTTGACTACGCGCGTCGCAATAGCCGGACGCGACGTAATGCGCGAAGTCTCGGTGGCGAAATCAAACGTAGCCATGTCAGTCTCCTTCATTCGAACGGACGAGACAGGTGATCGGCGCTGGCAACAGCGGCCGTTCCGGTCCCGATTCACTTACAAGATGCATGTCGTCGTCCTAAAACCGCTTTTAGGTGACATGCATTGCCTTGATGTGGACAATCGTAAATTTGCCATCGTTCGATTGATTAATCCAACGAATGTTTCTAATCTTTAGCATCAACAGCAGTGATGGATTGGACCGATGAAAGCGCCACTCGATCTCGATCAGTTGCAGACCTTCGTCACGATTGTCGACACCGGCAGCTTTACCCGCGCGGCAGAAGAGGTGCATCGGACTCAGTCGGCGGTGTCCATGCAGATGCGCCGGCTGGAGGAGCGGATCGGCAAGCCGCTGTTCGAAAAGGACGGGCGTACCAACAGGCTTACCGAGGACGGCGACAGGCTGCTCTCCTACGCAAGACGGCTGCTGTTCCTCAATCGGGAAACGCTGGCCGCCTTCGACGACCGGCGGCTCGAAGGCACGATCCGCATCGGCACGCCGGACGACTATGCCGATCGCTTCCTGCCCGAGATCATGGCCCGCTTCGCCCGTTCCAATCCACGTGTCGAGCTGACCGTCATCTGCGAGCCGACGCCGGGGCTGGTCGAGCATATCAAGCGCGGCAATCTCGATCTGGCGCTGGTGACGCATAATGACGCGCACGGTCAGTCGGAAGTGGTGCGGCGCGAACCGCTGCTGTGGGTCACTTCGGCCAACCATGCGACACATGAGCAGGACACGTTGCCGATGGCTTTCGGCCGCCCGAACTGCATCTGGCGGCGGGCTGCCGTCGACGTGCTCGATCGGCAGAACCGCGACTACCGCATCCTGTTCACCAGCTTCTCGGCAACCGTCATCACCGCCGCGGTGCTTTCCGGCCTGGCGATCTCGGTGCTGCCGGAATGCGCGCTGCGGCCCGGCATGCGGGTTCTGGGCGACGCCGACGGGTTCGGCGCCCTGCCCGATTGCCGCATCGGCATCATGCGTGGCCAGACGTCGCGGCCGGAGATCGTCGATGCGCTGGCCCGCCACATTTCGGAAAGCCTCGACAATATTTCCGTGCCGCTCGGCGAAGATACGGGAAGCTTCGACTTCCCGGCATTTGCCTTCTCTAAGACGAAGCGGACCAAGCCGAACCAGATCTCGCCGGGCTGGTGAAAAACCCCGCAATTGGCCGGCACCGGACACACCCGTCTTGACGCGGACGGACAACCGCCCCCCAATCGGCCAATGAGCGACGCAGTATCCGAATCACGCACCAACGCCACCGAATACACGGTGAGCGAGATTTCCGGCGCGCTGAAGCGCACGGTCGAGGACGTCTTCGGTAATGTGCGGGTGCGCGGCGAAATATCAGGCTATCGCGGGCCGCATTCCTCCGGCCACGCCTATTTCTGCCTGAAGGACGACCGCGCACGGCTCGACGCCGTGGTCTGGAAGACCACGATGAGCCGGCTGAAGTTCCGCCCCGAAGAGGGCATGGAGGTGATCGCCACCGGCCGGCTCACCACCTATCCTGGAAAGTCCAACTACCAGATCGTCATCGACAATCTGGAGCCGGCCGGCGCCGGAGCGCTGATGGCGCTGCTGGACGAGCGCAAGCGCCGGCTGCAGGCCGAAGGCCTGTTCGATGCCGGCCGCAAGCGCTTGCTGCCATTCATGCCGCGCGTCATCGGCGTCGTCACTTCGCCGACAGGCTCCGTCATTCGCGACATCATCCACCGGATCAAGGACCGGTTTCCGCTGCACGTGCTTGTCTGGCCGGTGCGGGTGCAGGGCGAGACGGCAGGCGCCGAAGTGACCGCCGCCGTCAACGGCTTCAACGCACTGGCGCAGGATGGCATTATTCCGCACCCCGACGTGTTAATCGTGGCGCGCGGCGGCGGCAGCCTGGAGGACCTTTGGGGGTTCAATGACGAGGGGCTGGCCCGCGCCGTCGCCGCCTCGCGCATTCCGGTGATCTCCGCTGTCGGCCATGAAACGGACTGGACGCTGATCGACCTGGCGGCGGATGTGCGGGCGCCGACACCGACGGGGGCTGCTGAGATCGCCGTGCCGGTCAAAGTCGACCTCGAAGCGACGCTTGCCGGTCTTGGCGCGCGGCTGAAGACCGCTGCATCGCGCAATTTCGAGCGCAAGCGCCAGGCGGTCCGTGCCGCTGCCCGGGCGCTGCCCTCGCCCGACCAGTTGCTGGCGCTGCCGCGCCGGCGTTTCGACGAGGCGACCAGCCGGCTGGGCCGGGCGCTGTCCGTCAGCGTCCAGCGCAAGCGAGCTAGGCTTCAGGCGCAGCGGCTGACGCCGGCCACCCTGTCGCGACGCATGAACGAGGCCCGCACGCTGGCCGGCCGCGACCTCGCCCGCGCGCAAGCGGCGTTCTTCGCCATCGTGCGCGAGCGGCGAACGCGGTTTTCGCGCACCGCGGCGCGGCTGTCGCCGGCGCCGATCGCAAGGCGGCAGAAATTGCAGGCAGATGGCCTGGCGGCGCTGTCGCGGCGACAGGACCGGGTGATTTCCGTACGGCTCGAGCGCTTGCGCGGGAAATTGACCCAGGCCGACCGGCTGCTGGCGACGCTGTCGCACAAGGCGGTGTTGGCGCGTGGCTTCGCCTTGGTGAAAGACGCCGACGGCGCGGTGATCAAGCAAGCGGCGGAAGTGGTGCCGGGTATGGCACTTTCGCTGGAGTTTGCCGACGGGACCGCCGATGCGGTTGCGACCAGCGGTGCCGCGCGGCCGAAAACAACTGCTAAGCCGGCCGCCAAAGCCAAGGAGCGTGGCAATCAAGGCTCCCTGTTCTGAGTGGCAATGATTTCTGAGTGCCTATGATTTCTGAGCCCGCATGACCGACAATCATCACCAGACGACGCCTTCCGGCAGGCCACGCGCGCGAGCCTTCGGCATAAGTTTTGAAGGCACGCCTGGGCCGTTCAACGCCATCACCGATGTGGCTGGCGTTGCGGTCGGTTATTCGACGCTGATTTTGGGCGATGGTGCGCTGGTGGTCGGCAAGGGACCGGTGCGCACCGGCGTGACCGCTATCCTGCCGAGACCGCGCGCCGATCTCGCCACGCCGGTTTTTGCCGGCATCTTCAGCCAGAACGGCAATGGCGAATTGACCGGCTCGCACATCATCGAGGAAACCGGTGCCTTCAATTTTCCGATCACCATCACCAACACGCATTCCTGCGGCGTTTCACGCGACGCAACGCTGCGCTGGATGCAGCGCGTGCTGCCGGCCGCGCTCGACAGCGGCTGGGGCCTGCCGGTGGCGGCGGAAACCTATGACGGTTTCCTGAACGACATCAACGGCCACCATCTCAGGTTCAAGCATGTCGCCGCGGCACTCGATGGCGCGACCAGAGCATCGATCGAGGAAGGCAGCGTCGGCGGCGGCACCGGCATGATCGCCTTCGGTTTCAAGGCAGGCTCCGGCACGGCATCGCGCCTCGTCGAATGGCACGGCCGGCGCTACACGGTCGGCGCGTTCGTGCAGGC
Organism: Mesorhizobium wenxiniae; assembly: GCF_002284535.1. Lineage (GTDB taxonomy): Bacteria > Pseudomonadota > Alphaproteobacteria > Rhizobiales > Rhizobiaceae > Mesorhizobium > Mesorhizobium wenxiniae. The sequence continues at coordinate 736,967 of NZ_NPKH01000020.1, forward strand.
GAATTTCGGCAAGCGGAGCAATTTTGTCATTCGCGGCTTGCGTGCCGGGCCCGATCTCGTGGAACCGGCTATCCGCGAAAGCACGCCGCGCGCCGAAAAGGGCTCAATCATCGGGATCGTCGCCACCGATGCGCCGTTCATGCCGCATCAGATGAAGCGGCTGGCCCGCCGGGCGCCGCTCGGCGTCGCCATGACCGGCGGCTTCGGCTATCATAGCTCGGGCGATATTTTCCTGGCCTTTTCGACCGCCAACCGCGAGGCGGCACTGGCGCCGTCAGGCCGCATCGCCAGCGCCGATTTTATCCCGGATACCGACATCGATCCGTTCTTCGACGCCGTGATCGAGAGCGTGGAGGAGGCGATCCTCAATGCGCTGGTCGCCAATGACGACATGACCGGGCGCGACGGCAATTTCGTGCCGGCGGTGCCGAAGGCATGGCTCAAGGGCAACTTCGGGGCAAGCCAGGGAAAGTAGGACTGTGGCGTGTCACACGTCGCACAGGTCTTGGAAATGGTTGAGCCTGGTAATAGATGCCTTTCGCCGGGTCGGCATGTCACTCGGCAGGCTTGTCCGAGTTCTTTTCGTCCTGGTCGGCCTCAGCCGCCTCTTCCAGCTTCGACGCTATAAGCTCCTGAATGTCGCCGACCTCTTCCTGGATATCCTCCAGCGGTATGCCGGCTTCAGCCGCCTTGGCGGCGCATTCCCTGGCGAGGGTCTCGGCCTGCTCCTCGATCCTGTCCAGCGAGGGCTGGCAGTGGACCTTTTCGCCGATCCACCCTTGCAAGAACTCGATCGCGTGTTCGCTCATGCTGCTGTTCCCTGGCGGCTGCGCCGGTTGGTACTCATAAACGCCGGTATCCCCGAAAAGATGCACGATCCCATTCCAACCGAGTCGTCGCCGTCCGGCAAGCCGATCTTGCCCAACCTCCACAGAGCTGACGTGAATCGAAGGTTCAAGGAGCACATTCTAATTGTTAAGGCGATTCTATTTCCTTGAGGAGACTGGCACCGTTGGCCGGGATCATGTCCCGGATCGCACCATTGTTTCTACTTGCTTTTTTCTGGTATTCCAGTCAATTTGTATGACAATAGGTGTCACAATACGTGGCACGTTTGCGGCGCCATTCGCTGCGCGCTCCTAGGGCACGCGGCCAAAGCCGCCGCTATATAGTGACATCCTCAGGCAATGTCGACTCTGCTCGCCATCCTGCTTGTTTCCGCTGCGCCGAGCGCATCTGGATGGCGTATTATCATCATCGGGTGCGGGCATACTTCACCGGGAATCGACCGAGCGCTTCGAGGTGCTGAGCAGCTAGGCGCGATAGCCTATGCCGGCGATCTTGCCGCGGGTCGCTTCTCGCCAAAGAGTTGCCGGCTGGCGGCCCGGGAGGCTGATTTCCTCGGCAAGTGAGCTGTTTCAAATAATCGAAAAGTTCGGCTTATCCGCCAACCATGAGCTTGACGACTTCGTCATGGTTGGTTTCCGAGATCTTGCGCTCGCCAGCCTGAACGCCGCGGCGCAGCACGACGATGCGGTCGGAAACGGCGAAAATATCCTGCAGATTGTGCGAGATGAAGATCACGCCCCGCCCTTGTGCCTTGAGTTGGTGGATGAGCGAAATGACCTTGCGCTGCTCCGGTACGCCGAGGGCCGCGGTCGGTTCGTCCATGATCAGGATCTGCGCGTCCCAATAGACGGCCCGGCCGATGGCTACAGCCTGCCGTTGACCGCCGGAGAAATTGCTGACCGGGGCGTCGAGCCGGCTGACATGGAAGTCCAGCCGTCCCATGGTCTGCTTGGCGGCGACGGCCATGGCCTTGCGATCGAGCACCGGCAGGAAACCGAAGGCCTTGCGCATCGGTTCACGGCCGAGAAAAATATTGGCGCCAATGGACAAATTGTCGGCGAGAGCGAGATCCTGGTAAATGGTCTCGATGCCTTTTTCGCGCGCCTCCTGAGGCGTCGCGAACGTGACCGGCTGCCCTCTCAGCAGAATTTCACCGCCGGTCGGCTGAAAGACGCCCGATATCGCCTTGATCAGCGTCGTCTTGCCGGCGCCGTTGTCGCCCGCCAGCGCCACCACTTCACCCGGCCGCACGGCCATGGAGAAATCATTCAGCGCCTGCACCGCACCGAAATGCTTGGAAAGGTGTCGGACTTCGAGAAGAGGGGTGGTTTGTTCGGAACTATTCATCCTGGCGAGCTCCACTGAACCGGCGCTGCGCCTGGTCGATTAGGACGGAGATAATGATGACGAGGCCGACGGCGATGAACTGCCAGAACGGCTCGACATTGACGAAAACCAGCCCGTATTGAATGACCGCGATCACCAAGGCGCCGGCAACCGTCCCGAAGATGGTGCCGGAGCCACCGAACAGGCTGGCGCCGCCGATCACCACGGCTGCGACGCTGTCGAGCAGCAAGGGTTCGCCGGCCTGGGCGGCGCCAGCGGTGAAGCGCGCTGCATAGAGCGCGCCCCCGAGGCCGGCGCACATCGCCGAAAGCACGTACAGGCGCAGGATGTGGCCCCTGATGTCGATACCGGCGCGACGCGCCGCCTGCACATTGGCGCCGATAGCGTAGTTGTGCTGGCCGAACCGGGTCTGGCTCAGGATGTAGTGCATCACGACGACGAAAACGGCCGCGATGATGACGAGATAGGGCACACCGTAGAGCCTGCCGTTGCCAAGCAGCGCGAACCAGGAATTCTGGACCGGCACTGTCGTGCCGCCGGCCAGTAGGAACGCAGCGCCGCGCGCCACGCCGAACATGCCAAGCGTGCCGATGAAGGGTGGAATTCTGAGGCGCGAGATCAGCAAGCCGTTGATTAGGCCAGGCACGCCGGCGACAAGCACGGCCGCCAGAATGCCCAACATCATGGCCAGAGGCACCGGCATGGCGACGCCAGCCATATTCGTGGCGTGGGCCGCGACGACGGCCGCGAGACCCATGATGAAGCCCAGCGAGAGGTCGATGCCTCCCGAAATGATGACGAAGGTCTGCCCGGTCGCCAGCAGCAACGGCGCCACGGCAAATATCGCAATTGACTGCACGTTGAACGGGTTGAGCACGAAGGTCGCGCCGAAGGAGAGCCTCGACCAAACCTCGAAACAGATGATCAGGCCGGCGAGGAACAGCCAGGCGCGTCCCTCGGCGATGCGTGCGAGCCAGCTCCTGGCCGGGTCACCGTGATCCGCCTGAGGAGCGACATGCGTTTCGGTTGGTGATGTTGAAGTCATGAATGGTTCCGATCCGCAGCGCGGCCTCCGTCAAACAGGGCCAAAGAGACCCGGCGCAGGTCTCCTTCCGGCAGGCCGGAAGGAGACGGGCTGGACTTATTCGGAATAGAGGTACTTCGAGATGTTGGGGTCGGCGATATTGGCCTTGTCCATGATCGTAAAGCCGGTGCCGATCGCAACCGGGATCGACTGGCCGGTCAGATGGGCATAGGCCGACACGACGCCGAAATAGCCGATTTCCGCGGGATGCTGAGCAATCGCTACGTCGACAAGGCCAGTGTTGATGTTGTCGACAATGCTGGTCGGCGCGTCGAACGCCACGACCTTGACGGTGCCGGTCTGCCCGACCTGCTGGACGCCATTGGCCGCGCCGAGCGCCGAGAACAGATTTGCGCCGAACACGCCAACGAGATCGGGATTGCGCGCGAACACAGCCTGCAGTTGCGAGGCGGCCTTGTTGGCGTCGTTGTCGTTGAACTGGGTCTCGAGCACGGTGATGCCGGGATGGTTGGCCGCCATCTCCTTCTTGAAGCCCTCCTCACGCTGGACGGTGGTCGAAATGCCGGGCTTGACGTTCGAAACGTAAACCTTGCCCTTGTCGCCTATGGCCTTGGCCAATGCCCGCGCGGCGATCTCGCCGCCCAGAATGTTGTCCGAGGCAATATAGGACAGTGGGAAATCCGCCTCGCCGGCGCCGGTCTGGTAGACGCCGCTGCCGATGAAAGTGTCCACAGTGATCACCGGAATGCCGGCATCGTCGGCCTTGCGCAGCGGCTCGACCAATTGCACCTTGTCGGTCGGCGCGATCAGGATCGCGTCGGGCTTCTTGGCGATAACCGCGTCAAGCACGGGGACTTGCGTGACCGGATTGAAATCCGGGGCACCCTGGAAAACCAGGGTCACACCAAGAGCATCGGCTGCCGCCTGGGCTCCCTTGCGCATGGTAATGTAAAAGCCGTCGGTGGTGAGACCCGGAATGAGCGCAACGGTGAACTTCTTCTCCTGCGCCAAAGCGGGCGTGATCAGCGCCGTTGCGCAGATGGCGAGAGCCGCCAAGGCGGCAACAATCCTCTTCATAACATCCTCCTCATGGTGTGGGCAGATTTGCCGTTGCGATCGACATTGAAATGGCTGTCAATTCGTTCCGGCTATGTGAAGTGCTGGCGGCGAGAGACGGGTTTCGCCTGCTTGCTGTTATGGGCAGCTTTCCTCCCGAGCGCCCCCCCAGTCGTTAGATCAGCCAGTCGAAACCGACCGGCCTGATGCGCAGTCCCATTCCTGGCCTCCGCAAGATGCAGGGAACAGCGCCGCTCGACGCGCATGCGTGCCTAGCCGCAAGGTTGTAACACTTTGCTGAAAGAAATTGCAACAAGGTATTTCCGGGATCGAAACGCTTTCAAACCGGGCACCATCAGTCTGCTCCGCAGAGCCCCTCCCGCAGACTATTGCCCCAACGCTTTGACGACACAACTGATGATTTCGCGGCGATGATTCCGCGGAGGCGGGTTCGCTATCCGGGTTTGGTGTCGATCAGTCTGGGATCGATCCGCTGTGCCGATGTCACCCATCGGCGTGCCCACCATTATCGGGGCAAGAGAGCCTCGAGGATGGCCTGGGCCGTCTTCGTGTCCGTAACCAGCGCGTTGATAAGCCCGGCGCGGACGGCACCGATGATGGCCATCGCCTTCTCCGGCGAGGCGGCAACGCCGATCGACAGGGGGACGGCTCGAAGCTGGGCCGGCGACATTGCGATCATCCGGCCCTCCCCCTCCCACGGGATGAGCGTGCCTTCGGCGTCGAAGTAATGACGGATAACGTCTCCAGCCGCATGAAACAGGGCCTGTTCGCTCAGCGTGGCCGCACTCGCTTCGGGCGGATTGATGGCATGGGGCAGGCCGATGCCGACGATCGCAACGTCGGTCCGGTCCCAAAGCGCGACGCTGTCGCGGATGGCCGCATCGCCGAGGAAGACCTCACGCAATTCGGAGGACGGCAGATAGGGCGCATGAATGAAATGCGGCGTCCCGCCGAACTCTTCGGCGGCGAGCCGGACAAACTCGTTGATCTGAAAATGCGGCGCCTGCTGCTGCATGCCGCCGGTGGCAGCGACGGTAAGAACGCCGGGAATGCGCGGCAGGCCTGCCTGAATCACCTCGCGAATGGCTCGCCCCCAGCCAATGGCGACCACCGAGCCGGCCGTCAGTTCCGCTTGCTTGAGCAAGGCGCCGAGCGGCGCAGCGAGGGCCGTCAGCGTACCGGCCGCCGGCGTTTCGATGACCGCCGCGTCGCGAAGTTGGAGTGCCTCGACCAGTTGCGTGGTGATGCCCTCGGGCGTTGCATGATCGAGAACCTCGATCCGCACGATGCCCTCTGCTCTCGCCCGCTGCAGGAGACGCGATATGGTCGCGGTGGAGACACCAAGCCGCCGCGCGATATCGACCTGCGACATCTCAGCCTCATAGTGCAGTTTGGCGACCGTATGTAGCATCGTCCGCGATGCGGCTGCATCTTGTGCGGGAGGGACAGCCAACTTGCAATTCCTTTCAGCAATGTGTTACAGACCTCGACCGATGGCAGTTATCGCGCAAATTCGGCTGACTCGCAACGTGGGCTCGTCTCCAAGGCAAATTGCGGGCCAAGGTCAAATTTTCTCGGGTCGATAGTGCATCAAAGCGGCAAATTCTCCTGCCGACAGGCAGGTAAGAACCAAACCTTTCTTGTTCCACGGATTTGCGCCCTGGTGAATGGGCGCCAACATCGGAAAGACCCATGACAAAGATGACGACCGCAGAGTTGCGCGGGTACCAGCAGATATGCGGCCAAGACGGGGCCATCATGGCCATCGCCTGTGACCAGCGCGGCGGCATGCGAACCTTGCTTGCGGCGGACCCTGCAGAACAGGCCAAGATCACCAACGACATGCTCGGCGACACCAAGTCGGACATCACGCGATACCTCGCCAGCCAGGCGTCCTGCGTGCTGCTCGACCCGCTCTGCGCGGTGCCGCGGGTTGTCGATGAAGGGGTGCTGAACCGCGATACGGCTCTGCTCATCGGCCTCGATGCCTCGGGCTTCGACGTCTCGCCCGCCGGTTACCGCCTGTCGCGCCTCGCTCCCGGCATCGGCGCACGCCGCGTCCGCGAGCTCGGCGGCACCGGCGGCAAAATCATGGTCTATCTCAGGGCCGACAGGCCTGAGGCGAATGAGCACAATGTCGCTATTCTGCGCCAATGCATCGCCGACTTCGCGCAAGAGGACCTCCTGCTCGTCGTCGAGTTCCTGACCTATCAGCTCCAAGGGGAAAGCCTTGAAGACTATACGGCCAAAATCCCCTGGCTCGTCGAAGAGGGCACCCGGATTTCGCTGGAATGCGGGGCAAAGGTGCTCAAGCTTCCTTATTCCGGAACGCCGGAAGCCTGCGCCAGGATCAGCAGCATGGCTGGCGAGGTGCCATGGGCGGTCCTCTCCGCCGGCGTCAACCACGCAACATTCCTGGGCCAGGTCGAGATCGCGATGAGGAACGGCGCGTCAGGCGTGATCGCCGGCCGGTCGCTGTGGAAGGACTGCATCTCGCTTGACCGTGACATTCAGCGGGAAAGGCTTAAGACCATCGCAGTGTCGAGATTGCGCGAGCTTCAGGCGGTGATCGGAAACTACCGGCAGAAAGCCGCTTAGTCCATGACAGGACGTCATGCCTCTGACCATGATCCGAAAAGTGGGGACCGGTTTTCGGAGAAGATCATGGTCAAACAAAGAGATAGAGCCCCATTTCGAATTAGTCGAAATGGAACAGGCTCTAGTTCGATGGCTATAGGAATCGATATCGGCGGCACCAATCTGCGCGCCGCCCGTATTTCCGGCACGGGCGAAATCCTCGACCGCATTTCTGAGAAAAGCGCGCCGGACCCGGAGCTCGTGCTCTCGCGGATCGCCGAAATGGTGCGCCGGCTTGATTCCCCCGAAGTTGCCGCCATCGGCATCGGCGTCCCCGGACGCGTCGATGCGCGGCTTGGCGCGGTCTTGTCCGGAGGCTATGTCAACCTTGCCTCGATCTCCTTGGCGCAACGACTGGAAAGTCTGGCGGGCAAGCCGGTGGTGATCGACAATGATTGCAACATGGCACTGGTCGCGGAAATGGCTCTCGGCGCCGCCAGAGGCCATGAAAGCATCGCCATGTTCACGATCGGGACCGGCATTGGCGGCGCCGTGGTCCAGGACCGGCGGATCGTCCGCGGCAAGGGGACGGCGGGGCAGCTCGGCCATATCACGGTCGACATATCAGGCGAAGCGTGCGTCTGCGGCCGGCGCGGCTGCGTTGAAACCACCAGCTCAGGCACAGCGCTTGGCCGTCACATCGCGCGGGCAGGCCTCGGTCGGGATGTTTCGCTCGATCAGCTTTTTGCCCGGGATGCGGGCGGCGATCCCTTGGCGCGCGGCATACTGGAAGCCTGGGCCGGCCCGCTGCGTGCGGCAATCGATACGACGGTTGCCATGTTCGCCCCTGACCTTGTCCTGCTCGGCGGCGGACTTGGCCTGGCGGCCCATCGGGCGCTTGCCAGGGCTCCTGCCCTGGCTCCCTGGTACCAATGCCCGGTGGAACCGGCGCAACTGGGCGACGACGCCGGCGTCATCGGCGCCGGTCTGCAAGCGCTCGCGACGAAGGCGGCAGTCGCGACCGTGTCCTTGCCATCTGCCCGGCTCGACCCCGGCCGGCTTGTCGTGCCCGGCCAGCGCGCCGTGCTCGTCAACGGCATCCCCGCCAGCGGCAAAAGCACGGTCTCGCGCGGCATCGCCGAGCGCATGGGCTGGCCATTGCTCGCGCTCGATACCATCAAAAACCCGTTCCTCGAAGTGCTCGGCGGCGGCGATCGCGAATTCAACCGCACGCTCGGCCGCGCCAGTTACCAGGCCATCTGGTCGGTGGTCGGCGAGGCTCCGGCGAGCACCGTATTTGTTGTCGATGCATGGTTCGGCTTTCAGCCGCGCCAGGTGCTCGAGGATCACCTGCGAAGGGCTGGTGTCGAGCAGACCGCCGAGATCTGGTGTCATGCTCCCGGCGAGGTTCTTGCCGAGCGCTATCGCGCACGGCTCGACCAGCGTCCGGCCGGCCATCCCGGCGCAGCCTATATTCCCGAACTGATCGAACTGGCCAAGTGCGCCGAGCCGCTGCGGCGCGGACCGCTGTTTGACGTCGACACAACCAAACCGATCGCTTTCGATGCCATCACGCAATGGTTGCAGGCGACGATTGCGGCTGACATATAGGCAGCGCGGCCGCCTAACAAATTCAGTGCAAATAAACCGATGGCACCGTTGGCTGGGATCGAACCAGCGATCTCCGGACCCACAATCCGAGCCAATGATTATATTTGGCTTTTTTGCCATCATGTTGCGACGCGCGCCCTGCCCGTCCACAGTGTCCGATAGTGGTCGGCAAGCAGCTTCAACATGCCGATCGAGATTCGCATTTCGGCCTGTCTGGCGATCAGCACCGCGACGGTAGCCTCCCTGCGGGAAAATCGCCTATGGACTTCGATGCCTGCCCGCTCTGTCTCGACAATCGTTCCCGAAGTACCAGTCAGGATGGCTTGCCGCCTTGAGCGGGCGCGCGTTTGTGTAAACGGATTCGCTCACTGCCAGTGGAACAAGAATGGCTCCGCACCGTTCAAGCTAAGCGAACCCGTCGCGGCAGCAATGAAGCGCCGTAGCGGAGTTTGGTTGGAGGTAATATGAGAAAGCAATTTTCCTCGGCCGCGGCAGGAGTCCTTCTGCTCGTCGGTGTGAGCGCCGCCGCCGCCCAGGACGTCGTCGTCATTCAACCCGAGCAGGACACTGTGATCCGGGAATACGTGAAAAAGAAACCGATGGCATCCGTCAGCCTTCTCGGCGTGGAGCTCAACATCGGCACAGCTCTGCCCGATACAGTGGAGCTTTACGAGGTGCCGGACGTTCAGTACCGCTACGTAGTCGTCGATGGCCGAACCGTCCTGGTCGACCCGTCTACCCGCAAGATCGTGAAGGTCTACGACTGACACGAACTCTTCAGATTGACGCCCGCCGTGCCGAGAAGTGTGGCGGGCTTTTTTGTTTGGAACCAAGGCTTTACACGATGGTTTGGACTTTGCAGCATGCTCTCGCAGACCGATGCTGTGCGATCGGATCGCCCGATCAGGCCGCGCCCTCCGGGAGGTCGCGGGCTTTCATTTTCGGCCTGGCGCTAAGTGCGACCAGCTCCTGGTATCTCGTCGAGGAGATTTGGACTGTTGCTCACAGGCATCTGGCCGTCGGGAGTAAGCTTGTCCACCGCGTCGGGCAGTTCTCTTGTGAGCCGGTCGATAAGTTCGTCGCGGGACAATCCGGTTTGCTCCGCGAGATCGCTCAATGTTTGCGGGTCGATGGCTTTCTCAACTTGGTCACGCTGAACGGGACGATTTGATCCTGTACCGACCCAAGAATCAACCTGATCGCCCGCACCCGCATTCCTGAGACGGTCCAGGATATCGCCAAGACCGCCGGGGGAGCCAGTGCTTTTGGGATCTGTCGAGTTCCTACCAGCGATTAACTCGCCGATCTTGTCCCTATTCTTGTAGGCAAGCAGGCCAAGCAAGGCTATGGCGACTTTTCCTATGTCAAGGCTCATTTCGCGTCTCCTTCCATGAAGAAGGGACAAAGCCATGCGGCTTCGAAAGGTTCCACGGCAGTCGCTGCTGGTCTGTTGTCGAGAGCGTCTGGCGTCATCGGGGGCCGGACTCAAGTATCCAATGGTCTCATTCTGCCCTGGGGAAAGGGGCAGCGGTACAAAATAGCTGGCCGCGGCAAACGCCGCATAGCAACACAGGCGCGCTGTTCCATCAGCGGTCGTTTGCGGTCGAAGGCGTCCAGTCGGGATCAACAGCGGCCGACGCCGGACTCGCTTAACCGCGCGTTTTGGCTTTCGGGTCTGGCGCGCTTTCCGTCGGATTAGCGGCCAATTTGGCGGATCGCCGATCCGTTACCAACAGGGATTTCTTCTTTCTCGCCGGCAACTCATCGCGATCGCCTTCAGCGGTCGCTCGGCCATGCTTCGCTGCAATCGCATAGTCGGCTCTGTTCGTTCGATAGTCTTTTTTTGCACGGTTATCTCCCAATTTAGAAGATTAACGCGGCATAGCGCCAGGCAGTTCCGGAGGTTGCTAGTATGCGAGACAACGCGCTTTGCTCTGGTGGGGGGCGGCCCAGCGGCTTGGTTGCGTGGGGGGACTGGCAGCTAGAGGCCGCTGGGCCTGACCAGCGCGCGTTGGGGGGAGTGGTCGCCTGGCTAGCTAATACATGCGCTCAAGCTAATGAAATCGAAACATGCAAACGAAGTACGTGGCGGAGTACTTCGGCCGATGTCACAACGACGACGCGCTTTCCCCATCAAAGGCTTCAAGCAACAGCTCGAATCCCAGCGGTTCCCTCTTTGCCAGTCCCATGTTGCGTCCGTGTCGCATGGACCTGGCGGTAGTCGCCGGAAACCGTTGGAAACCAACGGCAGTTACAACATGACGCGACATGAAATCCTCAGACGCACACATTTGCGTTTGCATAAAGCTTTGAATTTACTTGGAAAATTCTGGTACCGTTGGCTGGGATCGAACCAGCGACCTCCGGATCCACAATCCGGCGCTCTAACCATCTGAGCTACAACGGCACGTTTGCCTGAGCGGGAGCGAGATGGAACGTTCATTCTCCCGACCCGCTCTGTCGTTCGGCGATGCGTCCATACGGGCTATCGGAGCTTAATTCAAGGCTTTTGGGCGCACATGACCCGAAAATCAGAATCGATTTTCGAAAGGAGGATGCGCAAAATCCAAGGTTCTACCAAGGTTCCTACAGCGTCCTTTGCGCGTCCGAGAGAACGGCGACGCTGTAGGCGAAGAGCGCTTTGGCATCGACCTCATATTTCGCCGGGCAAAGAAAAAGGCCGGCGGGAGGAGGTGCCGGCCTTTTCCTGTTACGAGCCAGCGGGAGGAGGTGCTGGCTGGTCACCCCGGAGAGCAGAGGGAGGAGGTTCCACCCGCCGGGTATTCGCTTGACCACTATATCTCACATAATCCTGTTCGAAGAAATGCGACCTTTTGTTGCATCTTCGAAATATGCGCAAATATTAGGCGGCCTTAATTTCGCTCATCGCCTTCTCGAAGGCGGACTTGATCGGCTTGGAGACGTCCTCGGCCGCCTTGGAGGCGACGGCCTGGAAATCCTTTGCGTGCTCGACGGTCATCTCGACGCGCTGGCGCAGGAATGCGGTCTGAAGCTCGACGACTTCCGACAGCGACTTGGCGCCGATCAGCGCTTCGAAATGCGAAAAGCCGGCTTCGGTATTGGCGCGCAGAGCGGCGATGGTCTTGAGCGACAGGTCGTTGGAAACGGTCTTGGCGGTCTCAAAGGTCGACTCCAGAGCCTTCTGGGTCTCTTCGGCGCCGGTCTTCAGCTTGGCATAGGCCTCTTTCGACTGCTCGACGCCCTTTTCGGCGAAAGCGCGGATCTGGTCGGTGGCCTTGGAAGCGTCGAAGCTCGGGAATTCGACGTTTTCAGCGGTCTTGGTCCTGGACATATTCCATCCTTTGCAGCGGCAGCGGCTTCGACAGAAAGCCGTCTCGTTCATGTATGATGGCAATATAAAGGCAAATTTTGTGCATTGCAATATCTTTGTTGCAGCGCACCATATAATTTCTCTCCCAGCGTTAACCACGAGCCCAGAGATTCCGGCGGTTGCACGCTATGGCTTGTGGACCTTCGCGCCGTCGGCTTTTATTAACAAAGCGTTAACCGCAAACTGCCGCTGTGTGAGGGCCCCCAAAGCGCATGCCGTCCGAAAACTACTCTTTCCTCGACGTCGCCGTGCTCGACGCGGTCCGCAATCGCTTTGCCGCCGGCGACGCGATCGCCCTTCTGTCGGCAGACCTCGAACAGGTGATCTGGGCAAACGGACCAGGGGCAGCGGTGTTCGGCTATCCCGACATCGAGGCCATCATCGGCGCCTCGACAGGCTTGCCGCTGATCGCCAGGCGCCAGATCATGGCAACAAGCGGTTTTCCACAGATCGGCCGCGACCGCGCCATCACGGTGCGGCTGGCAACCGGCCTGACCAGCCGCGCGGTTGGCTTTCTTGCCAGCGCGGTGACAATGCCTGACGGCGAGAACGCGATCATGCTGGCGGTGCCGGCGGCGCAGACCGGCTCGCGCAGCGCCGCCGAGATCGCCGCTCGGGCCATCAGCGGCTTTACCGAAGACGGTCATTACATCGCCTTCGTCGACGCCAGGGGCAACGTCGAGGCCGCTTCCGATGGTTTTTCGGAGCTCGGCATCTTGCCCGAAACGCTGGCAGCGCTTGTGGTCGATGTGGCGCACGAAAGCGACCGCATCGTCAAACGCCTCGTTCCAGGCGGCACCACTTCCTATCCGGCCGGCCTCGCCCGGCTGACGGACGAGCGGCACCTGCTGGTGGTGATCGACGAGGACCGGCTTGACTCCGAAGAAGCCTCTGCTGGCGAGCGCAGCGCGGGGATGGAAACCGCAACCGGTGCGGTGGCGGCCGATGCCGCAGTCCCGCCAAAAGCAGAGCAGGACAAAGCGCCCGCAACAGTCGCGAAGTTGGATGTGGCAGCGCAGACCGTCCCGGCAGCCGGCGGAGACGGTTCGGTGTCGGCGGAGCACGACGTTCCCGATTCGACCGGGCCAGATTCAACCGGACCTGATTCGACCAGACCTGATTCAACCGCGCCCGATTCGACCGAGCAGGGTCCGGAAGCGGCCGGCGGATCGCCTCCACAGCATGACCATTGGTATTTCAGCGCCAGCGAGGATGAGGCGCAAAAGCCGGGCCGACCGGATGCGTCCGGACATGTCGAGGCGGATGCTTCGGCCGAAAGTTCCGCACAGGATGCCATCGGGGCCGGCTACCCGACTGAGCGTGCCATCCCCTCGATCGACCGCGCGGCGCCGCCCCTGCGTTTCGTCTGGCGCACCGACGCCGAAGGCAGGTTCAGTGCGCTGTCGCCGGAATTCGCAGAACTCGTCGGCAAGCCTGCCGCCGATGTGATCGGCCGGCGTTTCAGGGACGTCGCGGCCACCTTCGACCTCGATGCGTCCGGCGAGATCGCCGGCCTGCTCGACCGTCGCGACACCTGGTCCGGCCGCTCGGTGCTGTGGCCGGTTGCCGGCACCGATTTCAAGATTCCCGTCGACCTGGCGGCGCTGCCCGTCTACGGCCGAAGCCGTGCCTTCGAAGGTTTTCGCGGCTTCGGCGTTGCCCGCACCGGCGATACAGTGGTTGATCCGGAAGCGATCGGTATGGCGCTTGTCCCTAATGCCGGGGCTCCCGCAGCCTTCCAGCCGGAAGTCGCCGAAACGCCTGACGAAACCGACCCGTTCCAGGGCGAGGTGCCGGCGCTGACCATCGTGCCGAAGCCGGAGCGGCGCTTTGCCGACAAGGTGATCCGGTTGGCGGAGCACAGGCAGCCGGCCAACGACAAAGGCCTGTCGACGCTGGAACGCAGTGCATTCCGTGAAATCGGCGAGCGGCTCAAGAAGGACAATCCCCCAACCGAACAGCCCGATGCTGCAATGTCGGCAGAACCGGCTGCGGCGGAACCGTCCGAAACCGATGTCGAAGACGAGAAGGATGTCGCGAGGCTCGACGCCGAGCAGCGGGAAGCAACCGTGTCCGGCATCTCAGGCTCGCTGCTCGACTACGCCGACCGGGACTATGTCGCCGACAATAGCGACGGCGCCCCGGTTTCGGAGCCGGACAAGGCGACGCAAGAGGTAGTCGAACCCACCGACACGGGCAGTCGATCGACCGCCGCCGAAGACGACGACAGCATGACGGACGCCGATTTCCGTGATGCAGAAGACAGCGAGGATTGGGCGCCGTCCGGTGACGACGAAACCCGTTCGTCAACCGATCACATCGGCGATGTCGGCGACGTGGAGGCGGCGCCGATTGAGCGGCCGCGCCTGCAGGTGCCGCCGCTCAAGCTCGAAGGGTTCGTGCCATCGGCTTTTTCGACCGCAGATGGCAGCAAGGCTCCGGACACTTCGATCCTCGGCAAACTGCCGGTGCCGCTGCTCATCCATTCCGGCGACGATCTCCACTATGCGAATGAGGAATTCCTCAGCCTGACCGGCTATGACACGCTCGACGATCTGGAGGATGCCGGTGGCCTCGGCGCGCTGTTTGCCGATCCTTACGACGACAGCGCCTCCGACGGAACCGATCACGCGCTCCGGTTGAAGACGCATGACGGTCAGGAGTTCCCGATCGAGGCCATTCTGCGTTCGGTTCCGTGGCGTGGCGGCAAGGCGCTGATGCTGGTCGTGCGCCGTTCCGGCGACGACGAGGCAGCAGCCATTCTGCATAGTACCGCCGACGACCAGACGCAGCCGGACACTTCCGAGCTCAAGGCACGCATCGCCGAGATGCGCACCATCATCGACACCGCGACCGACGGCGTCGTGCTGATCAGCCGAGACGGAACGATCCGCTCGATCAGCCGCCCGGCCGAAGCGCTTTTCGGTTTCGACAGCGACGAGGTGAGCGGCAAGCCCTTCGTCTCGCTGTTCGCGATCGAAAGCCAGCGCGCCGCGCGAGACTATCTCGACGGATTGTCCGAGCCCGGCGTGGCGAGCGTGCTCAACGACGGCCGCGAGGTGATTGGACGCGAGGCGCAGGGGCGCTTCATTCCGCTGTTCATGACCATCGGCAGCCTGCCCAACGATAGCGGCTTCTGCGCGGTGGTGCGCGACATCACCCAATGGAAGCGGGCCGAAGAGGATCTGACCCAGGCACGCGCCGTGGCCGAGCGCGCCTCCTCGCAAAAGACCGACTTCCTCGCCCGCATCAGCCACGAGATCCGCACGCCGCTCAATGCTATCATCGGGTTTTCCGAGCTGATGGTCGACGAGAAATTCGGGCCGGTCGCCAATGACCGTTACCGCGACTATCTACGCGACATTAACCGGTCGGGTAATCATGTGCTCGACCTGGTCAACGATCTGCTCGACATTTCGAAAATCGAGGCCGGCCAGCAGGAGATGGCATATGAGGCGGTGTCGCTTAACGACACGCTGTCCGAGACGGTGGCGATGATGCAGCCGCAAGCCAACCGCGAACGTGTCATCATCCGCTCCAGCTTCGCCTCTCGGCTGCCGGAAGTGGTGGCCGATCTGCGCAGCGTGCGCCAGATCGCACTGAACATCCTGTCGAATGCCATTCGCTACACGCAGGCCGGCGGCCAGGTCATCGTATCGACAGCTTACGAGATCTCCGGCGACGTGGTCATGCGCGTGCGCGACACCGGTATCGGCATGAGCCAGTCCGAGATCGAGCAGGCGCTCAAGCCGTTCAAGCAGATCAACGCGCTGAAGCGCGGGCGCGGCGACGGTACCGGTCTCGGGCTGCCGCTGACCAAGGCCATGGTCGAGGCGAACCGGGCCCGGTTCACCATCAACTCGACGCCCGGAGAGGGCACCCTGGTCGAAGTCGCTTTCCCGTCGACCCGCGTGCTCGCGGATTAGAGCGGCGGACTTTCAGTCGTCCGTGTCGCCGCTCTATCATTTTGTTTGAGCATCGGATTTTCCCAAAACCGGTCCCCACTTTTGGGTCCGATGCTCCAAAAGAAAAGGCGTCCACAGGACGCCTTGAATGATTGGATGCTGTTACACGGGGGCTTGAGCGAATTCAGATCCTCTGGAGAGGAACGGGATTTCTCCCTCAAGTTACGCACGACTATCGATGCCGGCCCTTAACAAAACCTTACCGGCGCCGCGAAAAATTTACCAATGTGTACCACTCATGAATTCTAGGTAAATTCAAGCGAGATATTTCGTTAACCATGCTCGGCCGGGCCTATTAAGTCGCATGGCACCGCCGGCCTGTTTGCTCAGTCGGCCAGTTCCGGCAGGTCGCGGAACAGCTCGAGCGCTTCGGGATTGGCCAGCGCCTCCTTGTTCTTGACGGCGCGGCCATGCACCACGTCGCGCACCGCAAGCTCGGTGATCTTGCCCGATTTGGTGCGTGGAATGTCGGCGACCGCGACGATTTTAGCCGGCACGTGGCGGGGGCTCGCGCCGCTGCGGATTTTCGCGCGGATGCGTTTCTCCAGCTCCGCGTCGAGTTGCATCCCCTCAGCCAGCCGCACGAACAGCACAACCCGCACGTCGTTGTCGAAATCCTGGCCGATGCACAGTGCTTCCAAGATTTCCGGCATCTGCTCGACCTGGTTGTAGATCTCCGCCGTGCCGATCCGCACCCCGCCCGGGTTGAGCGTCGCGTCGGAGCGGCCATGGATGATCAGGCCGCCATGAGCGGTCCATTCGGCGAAGTCCCCGTGGCACCAGACATTGTCGAAGCGCTCGAAATAGGCTGCGTGGTATTTCTTGCCTTCGGGATCGTTCCAGAAGCCGATCGGCATCGCCGGAAACGCCTTGGTGCAGACGAGCTCACCCTTTTCCTGCCTGAGCGTGTGGCCGTCGTCGTCCCAGACATCGACGGCGAGGCCGAGGCCAGGCCCCTGTATCTCTCCGGTCCATACCGGTTCGGTCGGTACGCCGAGCACGAAGCAGGAGACGATATCGGTGCCGCCGGAAATCGAGGCGAGATGCACGTCCTTCTTGATGCCGTCATAGACGAAGCGGAAGTCCTCGGGCGACAGTGGCGAGCCGGTGGAGGAGATCGTGCGCACGCTCGAAAGATCATGCGTTTTGATCGGTCTGAGGCCGGCCTTGCGCACGGAATCGATGAATTTGGCCGAGGTGCCGAAATAGGTCATCTTCTCGGCGTCGGCGAAGTCGAACAGCACGTTGCCGTCGGGAAAGAAGGGCGACCCGTCATAAAGCAGAAGGGTTGCGCCCGACGCCAGGCCGGACACCAGCCAGTTCCACATCATCCAGCCGCAAGTGGTGAAATAAAAGAAGCGGTCGCCGTCGAGCAGGCCGGCGTGGAGCCGTTCTTCCTTGACATGCTGGATCAGCGTTCCGCCGGCCGAATGGACGATGCATTTGGGAATGCCGGTCGTTCCGGAAGAAAACAGGATGTAGAGCGGATGCGCGAACGGTAACCGTGCGAAGGTGACGGGCTTGGTGGCAAAGGATGAGAGCGCCTCGTCCAGCGCAGTCGCCTTCTCGATGGTCGCCGCCACATCGGTCGACGTGCCGAGATAGTCGACGATCAGGATCTTGCGGACGGTGACGAGCTTTGCCGCAACGGCCGCGATCTTGTCGGCGACCTCGATCGCCTTGCCATTGTACCAGTAACCGTCGGGCACGATGAAGACGACAGGCTCGATCTGCCCGAACCGGTCCAGCACGCCCTGTTCGCCGAAATCGGGAGAGCAGGACGACCAGACGGCGCCGATCGAGGCTGTCGCCAGCATTGCCGCGACGGTCTCCGGCATGTTGGGCATCATGGCGGCGATACGGTCGCCCTTTTTCACCCCAAGCGACAGGAAAAGCTGCTGCAGCCGCGAGGTCAGCGCATGCAGCTCATTCCAGGAAAGCCGGCGCTCGACCTTGTCCTCGCCGCGAAAAACGATGGCGTCACCGAGTCCGGTTTTCTTCAACAGATTCTCGGCGAAGTTCAGCTTCGCGTCGGGAAAAAACGCGGCGCCGGGCATTTTCTCGCCATCGACAAGCACGCGTTCGCCGCCACCGGCGCCCTTGTCGCCCACGATCCCGCAAAAGTTCCAGACCAGGCTCCAGAATGCCTCGCGATCGTCGATCGACCAACGGTGTAGTTCGGCATAGGAGGAAAAAAACCTGCCGGTTGCGGCCGCGGCGGCCTGCATGAAGGCAGTCATCGGCGCCGCGTCGACCTGGTCTTTCGTCGGTGCCCAGAGCGGTGCGTCGCCAGCCATGATCGTTCCTCCTTAAAACACGTCACGTTTGAAGAGTTCACGCGACGCGCTTTAGACTTTTGTTTTATGTATGTCGTTATCCCAAAAGGTTGCGCATTTTGGCGACAGGCATTGGGATCGCTTATGCATATCGCGTCGCAGCAGAGCAAGATTTTGTTCGGCCGCGCGACGCGGATGTGCGCAAATGCCATCGCCGGGCCATAAAGACTTGAAATGCGTCAGCCCTAAGTCGTAGTGACGACTGGGATTACACCTGTCGGGCGATTTTTGGTCGGAACGGAAGCATACGGGCGACATGTCATCACCTTTGATCCGGCGCGGAATATGGGCGATCGGCGTTGCCGTGCTCGTCATCGCGCTGGCCGTTGCCGCCCTGCCGCTCGTCGCCTCGACCCGCATCGTGCGCGACCGCATCGCCTGGGAAATGAGTGCATGGAGCGGTTTCAGGGTCACCATCGACGGCGCCCCGCGGATCGAGGTCTGGCCGAATTTCCGGGCCATCCTGACCGACGTGACGCTTTCGCAATGGACAGAAACCGACGCCCCGCCGGTGATCGAGGCCGAACGGGTCGAGGTCAATCTCTCCGCCATGGCGGCGCTGCGCGGCGATGTGGTGTTCTCGACGGCGCGGCTGATCCGGCCGACGATCAGGGTTCAACGCGCAGCACATGGGCTTTTCCTGCCCGCCTTGCCTTCAGGCGGACGCATCACCCGTTCCATCGACATCGCCCGCGCCGTGGTCAGCGCCAATCCAGCCAAGCCGGACCTGAGCAAGCTGCCGGCTGATCCGTTCGGCACCGTAGAGTTCAGGAACGGCCGCGTGGTGACCTCCGTCGATGGTAAGGACGCTGAGATACTGAGCAGCCTGAGCGGACAGGCGAACTGGGCCGCCATGAACAGCAATGCGACGCTGTCGGCGACCGGGATCTGGCGTGGCGAAAGCGTCGCCGTGGATGCCGCATCGTCGAACCCGCTGGTGCTGTTTGGGGGCGGTGCGGCGCCGATGACGCTTTCCTTCAAGGCGGCCCCTGCCAGTTTTTCCTTCGACGGCGTGGCCAGCATGTCCGAGAATGCCTATTTCGATGGCCAGGCGAAATTTGCCGCACCCTCGCTCAGGCGCGTGCTCGAATGGTCGCGGGCCGGCATCGCGCCGGGCGCGGCAATCGGCTCGGTTTCCGTTTCCAGCAAGGTCACGGCGACCTCAGGCCGCATTAAATTCGAAAACACCGAGATCGCTCTGGACGACAATCCGGGAATGGGTGCGCTGGACTTCTCCTTTGGCGAGGCGCGGCCGGTGATCGCCGGTACGCTCGCCTTCGAGACGCTCGACTTGCGGTCGTTTCTCTCCGCCTTCACCCCCCTGGCGCCTGCGGACGGCGCTGGTCCAGGCGAAATCGACATAAGCGTCGCCGACCGGATCGATCTCGATCTCAGACTGTCGGCAGCGCAGGCCACTGCAGGCGCCATCCAGCTTGCCGACGTCGCCGCCGCCGCCCAGGTCAAGAACGGTCTTGCCGTCTTCGATATTTCCGATGCATCGGCCTTTGGCGGCAACATCCAGAGCAGTCTTCGTTTCGACCGCAAGCCGGGAGGCACGCAGGTAGAGATCAGGCTGCTCGCCTCCGACATCGATGGTGGGGCTTTTGGCACCGCAGCCGGAATGACGCGACTGGTGCCGATCGGCACGGGAACCGTTTCGGTCATCCTCAAGGGGCCGGGCAGAACCTGGGATTCCATTTTCGAGAACGCCGACGGCTCGGTTTCGGCGAAATTCGGCCAGGGCGCGTTGAGCCGGTTCAATTTGCCGGCGTTTCTCAAACACAACGAACAGGGCGGGTTCTTCGCGCTCGACGATGTCTCCGACGGAACGCTGCCGATCGACGGGGCCGAACTCAAGGCGACCATTTCGAACGGTGTGGCGAAGATCGACAAGGCCGAAGCGAATTCGGCGAAGTACAAGATCTGGCTTTCCGGCATCGCCTCCTATGCCGGGCGCGGGCTGGCGCTATCCGGCGGCATCATTCAGGCGGACCAGCCAGCCACGCAGACAGATAACCAGGGTCCCAACCAGTCTTCGTTCTTCGTCGGCGGAACGTGGAGCACGCCGTTCATTTCGCCGATAAGCCGCGGGGTTTCTGGAGAGTAGGCAACGAGCGTATTGCCGCCCCCCTTTCGTCACCCACGCTGTGCGGCCTGTTCATCGCGCTGGCGCTGCACCTCGCGACGCTTGTTGGCGAGCGAAGCGATGATGACGCCGACCGTCACGACCGCGATCAGGATGGTGCAGGCGGCGTTGATCTCCGGCGTCACACCGAGACGAACCTGGCTGTAGATCTTCATCGGCAGCGTGGTGGCGCCGGGCCCTGAGGTGAAGCTGGCGATGACCAGATCGTCGAGCGACAATGTGAACGCCAGCATCCAGCCAGACACGATCGCCGGCATGATGACCGGCAGCGTGATCTGGAAGAAGGTCTTCACCGGCGGCGCGCCGAGATCCATCGCGGCCTCTTCCAGCGAGCGGTCGAACGTGATCAGGCGCGACTGCACGACGACCGCGACGAAGCACATGGTCAGGGTGATGTGGGCAAGCGTGACGGTGAGAAAGCCGCGGTCGAGACCGACGGCGACGAAGAGCAGCAGCAGCGACAGGCCGGTGATGACTTCCGGCATGACCAACGGCGCAAAGACCATGCCGGAAAACAGCATCCGGCCCTTGAAGCGCGTGTAGCGCGTCAGGGTGAGAGCCGCCAGCGTGCCGAGCACGGTCGCCACGGTGGCCGAGATGACGGCGACGCGAGCCGTTACCCAGGTGGCGTCCATGAGGCCCTGGTTGTGGAACAGCGAGACGTACCATTTGGTCGAGAAGCCGCCCCAGACGGTGACCAATTTCGACTCGTTGAAGGAGAAGACGACGAGCAGGACAATCGGCAGGTAAAGAAAGGCAAAGCCCAGCACGATCGAAGTGATGTTGAAGCGGCTCCAGGTCGGGTTCATTTGTCCTGCTCCTGGGCGCGGGCCTGGGCCCGCTGGAAGAGCATGATCGGCACGATCAGCAGCAACAGCAGGATGACGGCGACGGCCGACGACACCGGCCAGTCGCGATTGGCGAAGAACTCGTTCCACAGCGTCTTGCCGATCATCAGGGTCTGCGATCCGCCGAGCAGGTCGGGAATGACGAACTCGCCAACGGCGGGAATAAACACCAGAAGGCAACCGGCGATGACGCCGGGCAGCGACAGCGGAAAGGTGATCTTCCAGAAGGCGCTGGTCGGCGGGCAACCGAGGTCCTTGGCCGCCTCGATCAGTGAATAGTCCATTTTCTCGAGGGCGGAATAAAGCGGCAGCACCATGAACGGCAGATAGGAATAGACGATGCCGATGAAGATTGCCGTGTAGGTGTTGAGGATGATCAGCGGCTGGCTGATGACGCCGGTGGCGAGCAGCAGCTGGTTGAGCAGCCCCTCGGGCTTGAGGATGCCGATCCAGGCGTAGACGCGGATCAGGAACGAGGTCCAGAACGGCAGGATCACCAGCATCAGCAAAGTCGGGCGCAGCATCGCCGGCGCACGGGCCATGCCATAGGCGATCGGGTAGCCGACAAGCAATGTCAGCACCGTTGAAATGGCGGCGACGACGACGCTCGTCACATAGGCGTTGATGTAGAGCGCGTCCTGCGTCAGCCATGTGTAGTTATCGATGCTGAGCTGTTTCAGCTGAGCGAAAAAACCGGAAAGCCCATCGCCGAAGCCAAGTACCGGCGCGTAGGGCGGTATGGCGATCGCCGTCTGCGACAGCGAAATCTTGAAGACGATGACGAACGGAATCAGGAAGAAGAAGACCAGCCACAGATAAGGGATGATGATGACAAGGCGGCCAACGACGGCCTCTCCCAGTCTGGCCAGGGCGGATTTGCCCGCATCGGCGGCCCGAGAGCTCGTTGCAGCGGTGACAGCGGCATTCGACATGACCGCCCCTATCGCGTCAGCACGACGCCGGCGTCCGGCCTGAACGACACCCAGGCACGGTCGTTCCAACTCAGCGGATCCTCGGCGAGGCGGGCCGCGTTCATCGTGCTCGCCCGTACCACGTGGCCGTCGTCAAGCCTGACGTGATAGACGGTCATGTCGCCGAGGTAGGCGATATCGTAAACCTCGCCCTCGATGGCGTTAACGGCACCGGCCGGTCTCGTCGACGATATCTTGATCTTCTCCGGCCTGATCGCGAAGGCGACGGCCGCGCCGGTGGCCGCATCGCCGGCATTCTCCGTCCGAATGGTGATGCCGTTGCCCGCATCGATGCTTGCGCTGCCTGCCTCGCCATGCGCAATCTTGCCTTCGAACATGTTGACGTTGCCAACAAAGCCGGCGACGAAGCGGGAACCCGGCGCCTCGTAGACTTCGGCCGGCGTCGCCACCTGCATCACCTCGCCCTTGTCGATGATGGCGATACGGTCGGCCATGGTCATCGCCTCTTCCTGGTCATGGGTGACGACGACGAAGGTGAGGCCGAGTGACTGCTGCAGATCCATCAGCTCGAATTGCGTTTCCTCGCGCAGCTTCTTGTCCAGCGCGCCCAACGGCTCGTCGAGCAGCAGGACCTTCGGCCGCTTGGCGACCGAGCGGGCAAGCGCCACCCGCTGGCGCTGGCCGCCGGACAGTTGGTGCGGCTTGCGCTTGGCGAACTGCTCGAGCTTGACCAGCTTCAGCATCTCTCCAACGCGCGCCGCGATCTCGGGCTTCGGCATGCCGTCCTGCTTAAGGCCGAAAGCGATGTTGTTCTCGACCGTCATATGCGGGAACAGCGCATAGGACTGGAACATCATGTTGACCGGCCGCCGGTATGGCGGGATGCCGCGCAAATCCTGGCCATCGAGCAGGATGCGGCCGGCGGTCGGCTCCTCGAAGCCGGCGAGCATCCGCAAAAGCGTCGATTTTCCACATCCCGACGCCCCGAGCAGGGCAAAAAACTCGCGCTCGAATATGGTCAGCGACAGATTGTTGACGGCGGTGAAGTCACCGAATTTCTTGGTGACCTTGTCGAACTGGATGTATGGCTTGGCGTTCGGATCGTTCCACGGCGCGAAATCCCTGCGGATGCTGCCAAGCGATTTCATATCCCACTCCGTCCTGCGTTCTGTCCCCAGAAGACTTGACCCCGGCAGCACCTGCCGGGGTCGTTGATTGTCGCCTACTGCCCGGTGACGATCTTGGTCCAGGTGCGGGTGACGACGCGCTGGGTCTTGGAATCGTAGGGGGCGATGGTGAACAGCTTCGCCAGCGTCGCCTCGTCCGGATAGATCGCCGGATCCTCGAGTATCTCCTTGTCGATGAACTGCTGCGATGCCTTGTTGCCGTTGGCGTAGAAGACGTAGTTGCTCGACTTGGCGATCACTTCCGGCTTCATCATGTAATTCAGGAATTCATGCGCCTCGGCGACATGCGGCGCGTCGGCCGGGATCGCCATCTGGTCGAACCACATTTCGGCACCTTCCTTCGGCACGGAATAGCTGATCTCGACGCCACGGTTGGCCTCCGTCGCACGGTCGCGCGCCTGGAACACGTCGCCCGACCAGCCGACGGCCAGGCAGATGTCGCCATTGGCCAGTGCGTTGATATATTCCGACGAGTGGAACTTGCGGATGTAAGGCCTGATCTTCAGCATCAGTTCTTCCGCCTTGGCGAAATCGTCCGGCGACGTGGTCTCGGGATCGATGCCCAGATATTTGAAGGCGTTCGGGAGGATGTCGCTCGGGGAATCGAGGACATAGACGCCGCAATCCTTCAGCTTGGCCAGCTTTTCCGGGTTGAAGAATACGTCCCAGCTATCGATCTTGTCGGTGCCGAGGGCTTCCTGCACTTTCTTGACGTTATAGCCGAGGCCGACCGTTCCCCACATGTAGTTGATCGAATATTCGTTGCCGGGATCGTACTTGGCTGTGCGCTCCGAAACGATGTCCCACATGTTGGAAATGTTGGGCAGCTTCGACTTGTCGAGCTTCTGGAACACACCTGCCTGGATCTGGCGTGCGAGGAAATTGGCGGTCGGCACGACGACATCGTAGCCGCTGCCGCCGGCAAGCAGTTTCGTCTCCAGGAGTTCGTTGGAATCGAAGGTGTCATAGGTGACCTTGATGCCCGTTTCCTTGGTGAAATCCTCGATGATCGAGCTGTCGATGTAATCCGACCAATTATAGACATTGACGACGCGGTCCTGGGCATGAGCGCCGAGGGTGAAAAGCGTCAGAAATGCCGAGGTCGCCGAAAGCCAGAATGCTTTGCGGGTCATGCGTCTCTCCTTTGATGAGTGTTCCATCGCCAACTCGTCGCGGGGCTGCGCGGCTGGGCGTTTGCTTCAGATTATTGGGCTTTCCGACAAGCGACAAGCGCGAACCGCCAACCCCCTCGTGGTTCGATGCGCAGCGGCCAAGCCCCCCTTCCTATGTCGTGATCCAGGTGGCATTCCGGCGCCGTCAAAGGCTCTCGCCACGGCGCGGGCAGGGATACGACGATGTTGTCCGGTCTCGGTCGGGCCGGAGGGGAGACTTGGCAAGATGAGCCTGTCTTGTTGTTGCCGTATTGGCAGCCTGCCCGCGCGGCTGCGCCATTGTCAATGGCTCATCTCGCTTTGGCGCGTGCGCTGCATCAATTAGGCGACGGCATGCCGGTGACACCCGGCCGCACGGGCCGCGCCTGACGCTTGAATTCGAGCCCGATATGGACGAGCAGCGCCGTGACCACGACCGTGCCGCCAAGGATGGTGCGTCCCGACGGCACCTCGGAATGGATGAGCCAGACCCAGATCGGGCCGAGGATCGGCTCGAAAGTGCCAAGCAGTGCTGCGACCGCCGCCGGAACAAGCCGGGCGCCGGTGGCGAAGAAGGCAAGGCCGAGACCTAGATTGACCACACCAAATGCAAAGAGGAAGCCCATGTCGCTGCTGGATACGCCGAATTGCGACGCCTGGGACGCCGCGAATGCGGCGGCAAGCATCGTGCCGAGGCAGGTCGCCGGCGTCATGCGCACATGGGCAAAGCGCCGCGTGATGACGGTGGCGATCGAAAACATCACAGCGATGAGCAGCGCCAAGCCGTCGCCGATGGGCGACACGGCGCCATCGAGCGATTCCGATACCATGATGGCAACGCCGGCAATCACGGCTGCAATCGCCACCCAGGTGGCCAAGGCCACCCGTTCGCGAAACAGCACCCAGGCAAACAGCGCCGCCAGGAGCGGCACCCCGGCCTGCATCAGAAGGATGTTAGCGACGGTGGTGTAGGCCAGCGCCACGACGAAAGAGGTCGATGCAGTGGCGAAGCAGAACGCCACGGCAAGGCCGGGCAGGCCCATGCCGCGGAACAACCTTATCGTGCCGTGCCAGCCGTCGCGCCAGACCATGAAGCAGATCAGGAAGGCGGCGGCCCAGACCGAGCGCCAGAACACCACCGTCCAGCTGTCGCCGGCGTCGATGAAGCGGGCGATGGCGCCGCCGAAACTCCACATCAGCGCCGACAGGAATATCAGCAGGAAGCCGACACGCTCCTCACGCAGCGAGACAGCAGGCGAAACGGCTGTCGGTGATGATGATGTATCGGTCATGGGTGCGACTGTCGGCGATTTCGGGGCAGCACGATACACTGCGGACGACAGAAACGTGCCTTATTCGCCTAGCGCAAAGACGATGGCCGGGCGTGATCCAAGAAACGGCGACAGTTGTGGCAAAGACGGCAGGTCACGGTCTCACTGAAAATCGAACGCGCTCAACCCGGTCACCATTTCGTCGAGGCCGAGCGGGCGCGTCACCGGCGGCTCGGCGCGGGCGAGGCAGCCGATGCGTTCGCACAGCCGGCAGGCCGGGCCTATCGGCGTGGCCGGATTGATGCCCTGTCCGGCTTTTCCGGTCGCTGCGGCAGCCAGCCCCGGCAGTGCCGCGCCGTAGACGATCTCGTCACGAAAGCCGATGTCGCAGCCCAGCAGAATTGCGGTACGGCGCGGGCGCTCCGAAAACGAGCCTTGCGGCCCTTCGAGCGTGCGGGCAACGCAGAGGAACTCGGCGCCGTCGGGCATTTCCACCGCCTCGACGAAGATCTGGCCGGGCTGGGTAAAGGCGGCATGCACGGGAAGCTTCGGACAGCCGCCGCCGAAGCGGCTTTGCGGAAAACCCTGGCTGCCCGCCTTGCGGAAGCGGTTGCCGGCATTGTCGACCTCAAGCATGAAGAACGGCACGCCCGGGATGCCCGGCCGCTGCAGCATGGTCAGGCGGTTCGCCGCCTGCTCGAAGGAGACGCCGAAACGCGAGCGCAGCACGTCGATGTCGTAACGGGCCCGTATCGCGGCCGCGTGAAAAGATTGATAGGGCATCATCAGCGCATGGGCGGCGTAGCGGCCAAGCTCGAAGCGGGCGAGCCGGCGGGCCTCATCCGTGGTCAGCTTCAGCGCCTGGATCTCGCCTGCCACCGCCACCGTCATGCGGATTAGGCAGGCCTCCATCGCCACCTCGCGCAACTGGTCGAACGGCGACAGGCGCTCGGACAGAAACAGACGTTGCGAGTGGCGGTCGTAGCGGCGGCGCCAGTTCGGCATGGTGGCGACCGGCAGCACCTTGACGACGATGCCGTATTCGCGCTTCAGCCAGGTCTTCAGCGCACCGAGCAGATCGTCGCCGGGATCGAGCACCGACGTGAATGCCTCGGCCTCCTCTTCGAGCGCGGCAAAGTGGTTCGGCCGGCGCTCGAAAATCTCGTGCACCTCGTCGATCGGCAAGCGGGCGCCGGAGAGTGCCGTCGCTTTGCCCTCACGCGCGAGAAGCTCGTTGAGGTCGGAAAGGCGCTCGGCCTGCTCGCGATAGGCGCGAAACAGTTTTATCACCGCGGCGGAAGCGTTGGGCGCCGCCTCGGCAAGCTCGATCAGCTCCTGGTCACCAGGCAATTCGCCGACCAGCAGCGGATCTGAAAACACTTCCTTCAAGGCGCCGACCGACCCCCTCGCCTCGCCCTGCAATTCATGCGGGTCGACCTTGTAGACAGATGCCAGCTTCAGGATCAGCTGGACCGTCAGCGGCCGCTGGTTTCGCTCGATGAGATTGAGGTAGGACGGCGAGATGCCGAGCCCTTCGGCCATCGCAGTCTGGGTCAGGCCCTTGGCGCTGCGGATGCGGCGAATGCGCGGCCCGGCGAAGATCTTCTGGTCGGCCACTCGACTGTCCTTGACAGAAAATTTACATGACTTCTGCATGGCGATGGCCATGTCGGCGTTTTACAATCGCGACAAAATTACAGCGCCTAGCTGTCAAACACAACACAGGTTTTCACTTATTTTCCCGGCAATCTTCTGGTTTTCCTCGCCTGTTTCGCGCCGAAATGTAAATGCTGTCACACCAAAACGGCGCGGAACTCTCCATGAGGCCGCGTTTCCATCTCACCAGCGATTTATCCGGAGTGACCAATGACCGATTTTTACAACCTCGTCCCCTCGGCGCCGGAAGGCCGCTTCGACGGCGTCGAGCGGCCCTATTCGCCGGACGACGTGAAGCGGCTGCGCGGTTCGGTCCAGATCCGGCAGAGCCTCGCCGAAATGGGCGCCAACCGGCTCTGGCAGCTCATCCACGAGGAGGACTTCGTCAACGCGCTCGGCGCCATGTCGGGCAACCAGGCGATGCAGCAGGTCCGGGCCGGGCTGAAGGCGATCTACCTGTCTGGATGGCAGGTCGCCGCCGACGCCAACACCGCATCCGCCATGTATCCGGACCAGTCGCTTTATCCCGCCAATGCGGCGCCCGAACTGGTCAAGCGCATCAACCGTACCCTGCAGCGCGCCGACCAGATCGAGACCTCCGAAGGCAAGGGGCTTTCGGTCGACACCTGGTTCGCGCCTGTAGTCGCCGATGCGGAAGCCGGCTTCGGCGGACCGCTCAATGCCTTCGAGATCATGAAGGCCTTCATCGAGGCGGGTGCCGCCGGCGTCCACTACGAGGACCAGCTGGCGTCGGAGAAGAAATGCGGCCATCTCGGCGGCAAGGTGCTGATCCCGACCGCCGCACACATCCGCAACCTCAACGCCGCGCGACTTGCTGCCGACGTCATGGGCACGCCGACGCTGGTCGTCGCGCGCACCGACGCGGAAGCGGCAAAGCTGCTCACCTCCGACATCGACGAGCGCGACCAGCCCTTCGTCGACTATGGCGCCGGCCGCACGGTGGAGGGCTTCTATCACGTCAGGAACGGCATCGAGCCGTGCATCGCGCGGGCCATCGCCTACGCGCCTTACGCCGACCTGATCTGGTGCGAAACCTCCAAACCCGATCTGGCGCAGGCCAAAAAATTCGCCGAGGGCGTGCACAGGCACCATCCCGGCAAGCTTCTCGCCTATAATTGCTCGCCGTCGTTTAACTGGAAGAAAAACCTCGACGACGCCACGATTGCCAGGTTTCAGCGGGAACTCGGCGCCATGGGCTACAAGTTCCAGTTCATCACGCTAGCCGGTTTTCACCAGCTCAATTTCGGCATGTTCGAACTCGCCCGCGGCTACAAGGCGCGGCAGATGGCGGCCTATTCCGAGTTGCAGGAAGCGGAGTTCGCGGCGGAAGCCCACGGCTACACCGCGACCAAGCACCAGCGCGAAGTCGGCACCGGCTATTTCGACGCCGTGTCGATGGCGATCACCGGTGGCCGGTCTTCGACTACGGCCATGCATGAATCGACCGAGCACGCCCAGTTCAAACCGGCCGCAGAATAGCAGGAACGCAACAGACAGAGGAAACGCCCCTAAAGGGCTAAGGGAGAAGACCAATGGCATCGATCAGTCGCGTCAAGGAACGGGCCGAAGAACAGGCCACCACCATGAGTGTCGACCAGCAGGCGACCATCCGCATGTTGGCCAACGACCTGCACAGGCTCAACCAATCGGTGATGAAGGCGGTCGAGGCCGGTGTGTCGGTGGAGCTCGTGCGCTCGGCACGGCACCATGGCGGCGACGGCAACTGGGGCGATCTGCTGATCCCGGTTATCGTCACGCAGCGGAGCCTCGACTGACCGAAATCCGACCAAAGCCTGTCGGTCGATCCGGCATCACCTGCGCAGTCTCTGCGCAGGTGATCTGCGTTTGCACGATCAGTTGCCATAATGAGCAAGAACAGAACTTGCTTTAAATTTTAATGTTTCTTGCGATATTCTGGATATCGGTCGTTTCAGCTTGACATAGGGAGAGATCTCACGGCAATTGTCTCTAAGTTTCAACCCTGCATTGAAACCCGACGAGTGCCCGCCACGCTCATGCGCCCCGTGAATCGCGATACCAAGACTGTAAACCACCTGACTTTCGTGAGCCGCAACGTGGACCCGGAGATGCTCACAGACTTCACCCGTGTGCTCGTCGTCGGAAAGTCGCCGGTCAACCGGGTGGTGGTTTCGAAAATTGTCGAACGATCCGGGCTCAAACCGATCTCGGAATCGCTTGAAACGGCAGCAACGACTTTGCGATCGCTCATTCCCGGAGCTGTCGTCCTCGATGGCGGAGCGGACAACAAGGACTGCGACGCGCTAATGTCCGGTATCGATGCGCTGCGACGCACCTCGGGCAGGTCGCTTCCCTCGGTGATCCTGCTTTCGACCAAGAACGGCACACCGGAGAGCCTCGGCCTGTCGAGCGTCGTCGATGCGGTTGTCGTCAAACCGATCACGACCGAACGGCTGCAGCCAGTGATCGACCATTTGATCGGGCTCGCACGCAGCTAGCCGACGTCCGATCCGGCTTCCACGCCTTTCCTCGCTTCCTGCGATCGAATCTGGATATTTATATTAGTATGCGAGCGCTCGGTACCGCCTGACAATGAGCCCCGCTACGTCTCCTTTTGCAATTGCGACGCATCTGGGGTAGCAGCTTCGAACAAATCCGCAGGCATGTTCCGACTTCGCGACATGGCTGTCGATATTGGCGGACCATGACATGTCCTCAGAACAGACCATCGCCGCGCTTTGCAGGAAACTCGGACTGCGCATCACCGGTCCGCGCCGCGTCATCATGCGTGTTATATCCGAATCCAGCGACCATCCGGATGTGGTGGAACTCCATCGCCGTGTTGTCGCCATCGAGCCGACGATCGCGCTCGCCACTGTCTATCGCACCGTCAGCCTTCTGCGCGAAAAGGGCATTCTGGAGCGGCACACCTTTGGCGATCGGCGCGCCAGATACGAAACCGTCCCCCGTGAGCATCACGATCATCTCATCAATATCGAGACGGGAGACGTCGTCGAATTCCAGTCGTCGGAGATCGAGCGGCTCCAAGAGGAAATCGCTCGACAGCACGGATTCACGATTATCAGCCACAGACTGGAGATCTACGTGAAGCCGATCCAGAAAACGCGACGCTCTCGTCAATCCGGAGAATGACCGCCCGTTTCTAGCGTTCCTCGCCAATCTCCATTCGGCCCACTCTAAGTGTGGTGACGGCGAAGGCCGCGATGAAGGCGGCGGACAGCATGAGAACGATGGTCGGCGCCGGTGCGCTGTCGATGAAGAAGGACAGATAGACGCCGAGAAACGACGCGGCGACCGCGATCGCGACCGACAGGATCAGCATGGCGCTAAACTTCCTTGTCAGCAGGAAGGCGATGGCGCCAGGCGCGATCAGCATGGCGATGGCCATGATGATGCCGACCGCCTTCAGCGCGCCGACGATAGTGAGCGAGATCAGGCAAAGCAGGCCGTAGTGGAGCAGATTGACCCGAAGACCAACCGCGCGAGCCTGAGCCGGGTCGAAGGCGTGCAGCAGGAAGTCGCGCCACTTGATCCCGATGATGCCGGCCGTGATCGCAGCAATGAGCCCCGTTTCGACGATGTCGCGCAAGCCGATGCCCAGCACATCGCCGAACAATATGTGGTCGAGATGCACGTCGGACTGGATCTTTACATAGAGCACCAGGCCGAGACCGAACATGCCGGAGAAGACGATGCCCATTATCGTGTCCTGTTTGATGCGGCTATTGTCCTTGAGGAAGCCGGTGGCGAGAGCGCAGACCATTCCGGCGGCGAAGGCGCCGATCGAATAGGGGAATCCGACAATGTAGGCGATGACCACGCCGGGAAAGACGGCGTGGCTGATGGCGTCGCCCATCAGCGACCAGCCCTTGAGAACGAGAAAGCAGGAGAGCAGCGCCGTCGGCATAGCGACCAGAACCGAAACAATCAGGGCATTGACCATGAAGTCGAACTGGAAGGGGCTAAGCAGCGTATCGGGGATGCTCATAGGCTGGCCTCCAAGGCTCGCGCCGAGCGGCGGCGGGCTGCCAGCATTCCATGCTTGGGAGCGAAGAAGAAGGCGGCGAGAAAGATCAGCGTCTGCAACACGACTATGATGCCACCAGTGGCGCCGTCGAGGAAATAACTGGCATAGGCGCCGCTGAAACTCGTGGCCGCGCCGATGACGACCGCGATGACGAGCAGGCGCGGAAAGCGGTCCGTCAGAAGATAGGCGGTCGCGCCGGGAGTCACCACCATGCAGATGACGAGGAAGGCGCCGACGGTCTGAAGCGCGGCGACCGTGGAGGCCGATAGCAGCATGAAGAACATGATCTTGAGCGCGCTCGGATTAAGGCCGATCGAGCGGGCATGGCTCTCGTCGAAGAAAACCACCATCAGATCCTTCCATTTCACCAGCAGGATGGCGAGCGAGACGAAGCCTATGATGGCGAGCTGAAGCGTGTCTTCCGGGGTAATGGCCAAGATGTTGCCGAGCACGATCGTCTGAATATTCACGGAGGTCGGTGACAGCGACACCATGAACAAGCCGAGGCCGAAGAAGGAGGAGAAGATCAGGCCGATGATAGCGTCTTCCTTCAGCTTGGTGCGCTGGTTGAGGAAGAGCATCGCGGCAGCGGCTAGCCCGCCGGAGAAGAAGGCGCCGATCGAGAAGGGAAGGCCCAGCATATAGGCGCCAGCGACGCCCGGCACGATCGAATGCGAGAGCGCGTCACCGATCAGCGACCAGCCTTTTAGCATCAGATAGCAGGACAGGAAGGCGCAGACACCGCCGACCAAAGCGGACACCCACATGGCATTGAGCATATATTCGTAGCCGAACGGCTCGAGCAGGACACTCATTCGTCCGGTTCCCGCATCTTGTGCTGCATGGCTCCGTTCTCTCCGTAGAAGACCAGTGGCCGTTCGTCGTCGGTGATGACGGCAAGGCGGCGCCTGTCGTCGTCCTCATGCAGCCCGGCGCCGCCCAGCACGAAATGACGCAAGACGCCGCCGAAAGCCTTTTCCAGGTTCGCCTGCGTGAAGGTCTGGCCTGTCGGCCCGTAGGCAAGGACCGTATTCCGGAGCAGCACGGCACGGTCGCAGAACTCCGGCACGCTACCCAGATTATGCGTCGAGACCAGCATCACTCGGCCTTCGTTCCGGAGCGCGCGCAGCAGTTCGATGATAGCGTCCTCGGTCCTGACGTCGACGCCGGTGAAGGGCTCGTCGAGCAGGATGACGCGCCCGTCCTGCGCCAGCGCCCGAGCGAGAAAGACGCGCTTTTTCTGCCCGCCCGAAAGCTCGCCGATCTGGCGTTTGCGGAAATCGCTCATGCCGACACGCGCAAGCGCGGCCGTAACCGCCTCGCGATCAGCCGCCTTCGGAAGGCGCATCATGCCCATATGGCCGTAGCGACCCATCATGACGACGTCCTCGACCAGTACTGGAAAGTTCCAGTCGACCTCCTCGGCCTGCGGCACATAGGCGACGACGTTCTTCCTCAGCGCGGCCGCGGCCGGCTGTCCGAGAACAATAATCTCTCCCTTTGCCACCCGCACGAAGCCCATGATGGCTTTGAACAGCGTCGACTTGCCCGAGCCGTTGACACCGACAAGTGCTGTGATCGTGCCTGTCGGAATTTCAAAGCTCGCATCCCGCAGCGCCGTGTGGCCGTTGCGGTAGGTGACGGTCGCGCCGCGGACGGCGAGACCGCCTCCCGCATCCTCGGACGCGGGGGCAAGAGGCGGAACGGCTTCGTTCATTGCGACAGCCCTGCGGCGAGGCCTTTCTGAACCGTATCCGATGTCACACGCAGCAGGTCGATATAGGTCGGCACCGGGCCGTCCGCCTCGCTGAGAGAATCGACGTAGAGCACGCCGCCATAATGCACTCCTGTCTCACGCGCGACCTGCCGGGCCGGCTTGTCCGACACGGTGCTTTCGCTGAAGACGGCGACGATCTTGTTTTCCCTGACGGCGTCGATCACCTTGCGAACCTGCTGGGGGGTGCCTTGCTGGTCAGCGTTGATAGGCCACAAATAAAGCTCCTTCAGCCCGAAATCGCGTGCGAGGTAGGAGAAAGCGCCTTCGCTCGACACCAGCCAGCGCCTGTCCTGCGGGATCGAGGCAAGCTTATCGCGGATCGGCGCGACGGCCGCCTCTATCTTTGCCTTGTAGGCTTCTGCATTGGCCTTGTAGGTCTCGGCATGCGCCGGATCGTGCGCGACGAAGGCGTCGCGGATGTTGTCGACGTAGATCAGCGCGTTTGCCGGCGACATCCAGGCATGCGGGTTCGGTTTGCCCGTATAGGGTCCCTCGGCGATGCTCATCGGCTGGACGCCCTCGGAGACAATAGCGCCGGGCACGTCGCTGAGGTTCTGGAAGAATTTTTCGAACCAGAGTTCGAGGTTGAGCCCGTTCCACAGAATGAGCTGTGCACCTTGCGCCCGCTGAATATCGCCCGGCGTCGGCGCGTAATTGTGGATCTCCGCTCCAGGCTTGGTGATCGATTCCACGATTGCTGCATCGCCCGCCACGTTCTTCGCCATGTCGGCGATGACGGTGAAGGTCGTCACCACCTTGAATTTTTCCTGGGCTTTCGCTGGGCTTGAAGCCACCGCCGCAACGAAAACCGCAGCCATCAAGCCAACGACAACCCGTCGTCCGTATCTCTCGAACATCAATTTCTCCTGTCGCGATTCTTAATGTCTCGCCGCTGGCCGCCATTGTGCGACTGCGGCGCGCGCTTTTCGCATATTCTGCAATTGCGACTGATTTGCAAGTAGAAAACGGCTTAACGTCGTGGATTGTATGCGGCTGCGCGATTTGGCGTCGGCTACAGCGCGGCCCTATGACGGAGCGGACAACAAGGACTGCGACACGCTGATGTCCGGCGTCGATGCGCTGCAGCGCACGTCCGGCTCGACAGCGAGACACGCGATCAGCCGGCTTTCTCGATGCTTTCGATCAGCCGGGGCAATTCCGAGAGATCGGCTATCTGGCGGAAACGAGGCGCGGTGATCGGCGGCTCGACATGTTCCAGCGCCCAGGTCAGCTCATGCGGCACGTGGACACCCCAACTGCCGGCCTCAATGGCCGGCACCACGTCCGACTTGAGCGAATTGCCGACCATCATGCTTCTTTCGGCGCCATCACCGTGGCGGCTGAAGATATTGATATAAGTGGTGGGGCTCTTGTCGCTGACGATCTCGACGGCATCGAAAAGGTCACCCAGGCCCGATTGCGCCAGCTTGCGTTCCTGATCGAAGAGGTCGCCCTTGGTGATCAACACCAGGCGATACGCATCTGCCAGCTTTTCCACGGTTTCGCGCGCATGAGGCAGCGCCTCGATCGGATGGCCAAGCATCTCGCGGCCCGCGGCAAGAATCTCGGCGACGACCGAGGCCGGCGCGCGGCCCTCGGTAATCTCGATTGCCGTTTCGATCATCGACAGGGTAAACCCCTTGATGCCGAAGCCGTAGACGGCGAGGTTGCGCTTCTCGGCCTCCAGCAATCTTGCCGAGATGTGCTCCTGCTCGGCATGATCGGCGAGCAGCGCGGCAAAGCGCTTTTCGGTCATGCGGAAGAACTGCTCGTTCTGCCAGAGCGTGTCATCGGCATCGAAGCCGATCGTGGTCAATTCATGATTGTTCTGCATTCGACGTCTTCAACCGAGGTCATTGAACTTGCGTCGAACCTAAGCCGCCCAGAGCAGTTTTCAACTGCGCAGGCGAACGCAACCGCGCTCCCCTTCCCTTCCCTCGCCGGCCCCGGCTATAATCCCAAATCCGCAACCCAATCTGGTGAATGATGCCGCCTGCAAAAAAGGAAGTCCGTCCGTCGAGCCGCGGAGGACGTATCCGCACGCCTGCCTTCGTGAAAAATCAACGTGGTGTGAAGAACTGGAAGGAAGTCGGCGCCTGGCTGGAGTGGCGCGGCATCGAGGATATCGAATGCATCACGCCCGACCAGGCGGGTGTTGCGCGCGGCAAGATGATGCCGTCGAAGAAGTTTACCTCCAACACCTCGCTGGCGCTGCCTTCGGCGGTGTTCATGACGACGATCTCCGGCGGCTACCCGGAAGACGGCAACGGCTTTCACTATCCGGAGGACGACGGCGACCTCAAGCTGATGCCGGACCTGTCGACACTGACCGTGGTGCCGTGGGAAGAGGACCCGACGGCGGCGGTCATCTGCGACCTCGTCCACCAGGACGGTCGCTCGGTCGAGTTCACGCCGCGCAACGTGCTGAAGCGCGTGCTTGACGCTTACGGCAAGCGCGGGCTGAAGCCGGTGGTGGCGCCCGAGATCGAGTTCTACCTCGTGCGCAAGAATCCCGATCCGGACTACCCGCTGACGCCGCCGGTCGGGCGTTCGGGACGGGCGATCGGCGGTGGCGCCGGCTATTCGATCGCCGGCGTCAACGAGTTCGACGAGCTGATCGACGACATCTACCATTTCTCCGAAAGCCAGGGCCTGGAGATCGATACGCTGATCCACGAGGAAGGCGCCGGCCAGCTCGAGATCAATTTGCGCCATGGCGATCCGATCGAACTCGCCGACCAAGTGTTCATGTTCAAGCGCACCATCCGCGAGGCGGCGCTGAAGCATGAGATCTACGCCACCTTCATGGCCAAGCCGATCCAGGGGCAGCCCGGGTCGGCCATGCATATCCATCAGTCGATCATCGACAAGAAGACCGGCAGGAACGTCTTTTCGGCAGAGGACGGCTCGGAAACCGAAGCCTTCTTCCATTTCATCGGCGGCATGCAGAAACATGTGCCGAACGCGCTGGTGATGTTCGCGCCCTACGTCAATTCCTACCGCCGGCTGACGCAGTCGGCTTCGGCACCGGTCAACAACAAATGGGGTTACGACAACCGCACCACCGCCTTCCGCGTCCCGCGATCCGACCCCGCAGCCAGGCGCGTCGAGAACCGCATCCCTTCCTCCGACGCCAACCCCTATCTGGCGCTGGCCGCATCGCTCGCCTGCGGGCTGATCGGCATGACCAACAAGATCAAGTCCGAACCGCCGGTTCTCACCACCGCCAACGAGGCGGAGATCGACCTGCCGCGGAGCCTGCTCGAGGCTGTCGACCTGTTCGAAGCCGACGAGGAACTCTGCGCGCTGCTCGGCAAGTCGTTTGCCGCGACCTATGCAGCGATCAAGCGGGCGGAATTCGAGACCTTCATGGAAGTGATCAGTCCGTGGGAGCGGGAGTATCTGCTGTTGAACGTGTAGTAGGGGAGTAGGGGAGTAGGGGAGTAGGGGAGTAGGGGAGTAGGGGCGTAGGGGCGTAGGGGCGTAGGGCGAATGGCTGAGAAAACGGGTTCTTACAAGGACTTAATAGTCTGGCAGCAGGCAATGGACCTTGCGGTGGCTGTGTACGACGCGACGAAATCCTGGCCGAAGGAGGAGCTTTATGGACTGACCAGCCAAGTCGGCGCGCCGCAAGCTCGGTGCCGGCGAACATAGCGGAAGGCTATGGCAGAGAGGTCAGGGGTTCCTATCAGCAATTCCTCCGTATCGCTCAAGGGTCACTGAAGGAACTGGAAACTCAGCTTCTGATCGCTGAGCGTACCGGCATCGCGCCGAATGCCACGGCGGCGCCATTGTTGGCGAGCACCGAAAGTGTAGGAAAGCTTCTTCGACTTCTAATCCGCAAACTTTCAGCCGACTAGCATCTCCCCTACTCCCCTACTCCCCTACTCGGTCATCATGCCCTACCAATCCCCAATTTCCCCCGGCCGCTCCTGGTATGAGGACACGGCCGGCCCACGGCCCGAGTACCCGGCGCTCGACGGCGACCGGACCTGCGACGTCGTCATCGTCGGCGGCGGCTTCACCGGCCTGTCGGCGGCGGCGCACCTCGCCAAGGCCGGCAGCAATGTCGTGCTGATCGAAGCGCATCGTTTCGGCGACGGCGCATCGGGCCGCAATGGCGGCCAGCTCGGCACCGGTCAGCGCGCCTGGGCCGAGGAGCTCGAAGCGGAATACGGCTTTTCCCGCGCCAAGGCGCTGTTCGACCTCGCCGAAGAGGCCAAGTCGCATCTCCTCGAATTCGCCGCCGTCAACAAGATCGAGATCGACTACATGCCCGGCCAGATGTCGGTGGCGCATAAGAAGCGCTATGTCGACGATTACAAGGCGCATGCCGACATCATGGCGAACCGCTTCGGCTATCCGCACATCGCCTTCATGGACGCGAAGGAGACGGCGGAGCGGTTGGGCTCGACGCGCTATTTCGGCGGCACCCGCGACACCGGCACCGGGCACATCCATCCGCTGAAGCTGGTGATCGGCGCGGCAAAGGTGGCGGCGCAGGCGGGCGCGCAGCTGTTCGAGCAGACGCCGGCGACCCGCATAGCGTCGCTTGGCGGCAAGGTCAGGGTCACGACGCCGGAAGGCACGATATCCGCCGAGAAATGTCTGATCGGCGTCAACGCCCATGGCGGCGCGCTCGAGCCGATCAGTGCCGCGCACATCATGCCGATCGGCTCCTTCATCGGCGCGACGGTGGCGCTGGGGGCTGACACAAACGTGCTGCCGGGCGGTGAGGCGGTCGATGATTCCCGCTTCGTCGTGCGCTACTTCCGCAAATCGACGGATGGGCGGCTGCTGTTCGGCGGGCGCGAGATTTATGCCGTCAACGATCCGAAAGACATCCATGTCCACATCCGCCGGCAGATCGCCGAGCTTTACCCAGCGCTGAAGACCGTCGAGATCACTCACGGCTGGGGCGGCTATGTCGGCATCACGATGCCGAGAAAACCCTTCGTGCGCGAGGTGATGCCCAATGTGATTTCTGTCGGCGGCTATTCCGGTCACGGCGTCATGCTGTCGAACTTTTTCGGCAAGCTCTATGCCGAAACCGTTACCGGCAACCGGGACCGGCTGAGGCTGATCGAGGACCTGAAAATCCCGGCCTTTCCCGGTGGTCGACGCTTCCGCGCGCCTCTGCTCTTTCTTGCGCTCAACTGGTATGCCTTGAGGGACAGGATATAACCATAGATTGCAAAATCCCTTCCAAGTTGCAGAATCTAGCGCAAAGGTGCAGAATCCGCCCGGCAAGGGCGCAGTGATGCCACAATCGCCGGCAAAGGATGCCTGCTCAGGGCAGTTGAACGGGGATTTTGCGGGCCTGCCCGCGTTGGTTTGGGACCGATGCCGACCGAATGCCGGTTTTCCCGGCACAGGTCGTAAGAACGTCGGCCCGCAAATGGAGGTTGCAAGAGTGAGAGAGCCCTTCAGTTTCGGCGCGCCGGAACGACGGCGCTTTGCGATGCAGTTTGGCTACGACGTGCGGCCCAGGTTCTGGCAGCAAATCCGGTCGAACTTGCATCTGGTCATCGCGGCGTTTGGCACAGCAGCGCTGCTTGGCGTGGCCGCGGTAGCGCTATGGCTGGCATTGCCGGCCAACGAGAGACAAGCGGTCGCGAGTCCCGAGCAGATCGTTTCAAGCATTCCGGTAAAAACAACAAGGATCGTGCCGGCCGCGGCCTCGAAGGTCGCCGCGGTGCAGCAGGCTGCGAGCAAAACCGATGCGGTTTCGCCGGTGGTGGTTGCGGCGAAGGCCGAGATACCGGCGCTGGCGCCCAATGATCCTCGCTGGACAGGATCGGGATCCGCATCCCGCCAGATGGCAGGCCAGGCTGAAAAAACGGCAGACAAGCCGTCCGCTGCGGCGGCACTCGCCGATCCGGCAGCGAAAACCAAAGTGGCAGCATTGCTTGCCAAAGTCGCTGCTCCCAGCAACACGGCGACGGACGGTGCGCCAACCGCCGCCATCCCCACCCCGAAGCCGCTGCCCGCCGCG
This sequence comes from Mesorhizobium wenxiniae, assembly GCF_002284535.1. GTDB lineage: Bacteria > Pseudomonadota > Alphaproteobacteria > Rhizobiales > Rhizobiaceae > Mesorhizobium > Mesorhizobium wenxiniae. The sequence continues at coordinate 776,137 of NZ_NPKH01000020.1, forward strand.
ACACAGAAGGATGGCACCCAGGCCAAAGTCGAGGCCAAGCAAGCAAGCCCGGCAGATATCGGACGCATCCTCAGGGGCGTCACCATGCGCACCGGTCCGAAGAACAGTGCGGCGGCAATCGTCACCATTCCCGCCAAAACCTCGGTTCAGGTGATGGGCTGCAAGAAATGGTGTGAGATCGTCTACAACGGCAAACGCGGCTGGATCTACAAGAGCTTCGTCAAGACCGGCGCCTAAAGCGCGTCGCGTTTGAATGGATTCAGGCGACGCGCTTTAAGTTCTCGTTTTTATGCATGTCGTTATCGCAAAACCGCTGCGCACTTTGGCGCGACATGCATTAGGGCTGTCAGGCGATCCTTGACGTTGCACCACGGCTCGGATGGCTTCTGTAATACAGTCGGCCGCCGCGTCCAGCGAGTGCGATAAACGATCGAGTCAAACTTGACCGACAGCGACGGACGGCTCAGATGCAACGTCCACCGTCGACTTCCAGCGCCACGCCAGTGATGAAAGCCGCCTCGTCCGAAGCCAGCCAGAGCGCCGCGTTGGCTATGTCGAGCGGCGTCGAAAGTCGGCCAAGCGGGATCGACGCGCGGAATTTCTCACGGATTTCGGGCGTGTCGGCGCCCATGAATTTCTCCAGCATGCCGGTCTCGCCGGCGACCGGGCAGAGGCAGTTGACGCGGATGTTCTTCGGCGCGAGTTCCACCGCCATGGATTTGGTCGCGGTGATCGCCCAGCCCTTCGATGCATTGTACCAGGTGAGGCCGGGCCGCGGCCTGATGCCGGCGGTCGAAGCCGTGGTCAGGATAACGCCGCCGCCTTGCCTATCCATGACCGGCACAACCGCCAGCGCGGCGTGGTAGATCGCCTTCATGTTGACGGCCGTGATCAGGTCGAAGGTCGTCTCGTCGACCTCGAGCATATCGCCGTTGCGATGGGTGTAGCCGGCATTGTTGACCATGATGTCGATGCGGCCGAAGGCGCTCTTTGCGGCATCGACCATCTCGTCGAACTCGGAACGCAACGAGACGTCCGTCTGGGTCCAGATCGCCGCCCGGCCGATCTCGTTTGCGACGCGTTCGGCGCCCTTGGCGTTGAGGTCGGCGACGACGACCTTAGCGCCCTCCTTGGCAAAGCGCTTGGCGATACCCTCGCCGAAACCTGACGCGGCACCGGTAATGATGGCAACTTTGTTTTCCAGGCGCATGACTTTCTCACTCATGATTGAAGACGATCGCTCGGGCAGCCGCCGGCGATGCCCGCCGAAAGATCAGTATACACGCTCGATTTCTCCTTTGGCTTTCGCTTCGATCCCGCTCTATGCTGCATCTGCGAAGGCCACCCGGAACACCTCGCCGACAAGCCGCCGGGTGGCGCCAGTGTCAAGGGCAGACCTCAAGGCCAATCGGCAAAACCCATTGACCTTGGGATGTGACGTCGTGGCACTGGAAAATCTAAATCGATTAGATTATATCGACCGCGTCACAGCGACCGGCGTTAAAGCGGACAGACCATGACCAGCCAGATCATTCCCGTCGAGCCTTTCGACTTCATCATTTTCGGCGGCACCGGCGATCTGTCGGAACGCAAGCTTTTGCCGTCGCTCTATCATCGCCAGCGCGGCCATCAGTTTTCCGAACCGACGCGCATCATCGGCACGTCGCGCTCGAAAATGACCGACGAGGAATTCCAGGCGTTCGCCAGGCAGGCGATTTCCGACCATGTGAAACCGGCCGATATCGATGCCACGGAGCTGAAGACGTTTCTTGCCCGGCTTTCCTATGTCTCGGCCGACGCTACCAATGGCGCGGGCTTCGACAAATTGAAGACGGCGATCGGCGACAGCGAATGCATCCGCGCTTTCTATCTGGCGGTGGCGCCGGCGCTGTTCGGCGACATCTCGCACAAGCTGAAAGAGAACGGTTTGATCACGCCGAACTCGCGCATCGTGCTGGAGAAGCCGATCGGGCGCGATCTCGCCTCGGCGCGCGAGCTCAACGATCTGGTCGGGGATGATTTCCATGAAAGCCAGATTTTCCGCATCGACCACTATCTCGGCAAGGAGACGGTGCAGAACCTGATGGCGTTGCGGTTTGCCAACGCGCTCTACGAGCCGCTGTGGAATTCCGCCAATGTCGATCATGTGCAGATCACCGTGGCCGAGACCGTCGGCCTCGAAGATCGCGTCACCTACTACGACAAGGCCGGCGCGCTGCGCGACATGGTGCAGAACCACATGCTGCAGCTCCTCTGCCTCGTCGCCATGGAGGCGCCGTCGTCGATGGATGCCGATGCCGTGCGCGACGAGAAGCTGAAGGTGCTGCGGGCGCTGAAACGCATCAACGGCAACGAAGCCCCCAAGCACACTGTGCGCGGCCAATATCGTGCCGGGGCCTCGGCGGGCGGGCCGGTGAAAGGCTATGTCGAGGAGCTCGGCAGGAACAGCAACACCGAGACATTCGTTGCGCTCAAGGCCGAAATCGGCAACTGGCGCTGGGCGGGCGTGCCGTTCTACCTCAGGACGGGCAAGCGGCTGGCGACCCGCGTCTCGGAGATCGTCATCGAATTCAGGCCAATTCCGCATTCGATCTTCGGCGAAAGCGCCGGGCCGATCTCCGCCAACCAGCTGGTCATCCGGCTGCAGCCCGACGAAGGCGTCAAGCAGTTCATCATGATCAAGGACCCGGGGCCTGGCGGCATGCGGCTGCGCCAGATTCCGCTCGACATGAGTTTTGCGCAGTCCTTCGACGGCCGCGCCCCTGATGCCTATGAACGGCTGGTCATGGACGTCATCCGTGGCAACCAGACGCTGTTCATGCGCCGCGACGAGGTCGAGGCGGCGTGGAAGTGGATCGACCCGATCCAGGACGCATGGGAAAGCGCAAGGCAAGAGGCGCAGGGCTATACGGCCGGCACATGGGGTCCCTCGGCCTCGATTGCGCTGATCGAACGCGACGGGCGGACATGGCACGAGAGCAATTGAACGGCGCCGCCTACAGCTGGCACGCGTTTGCCGAACGCCAGGACCTGGCGGCAGCACTTGCCGGCCACGTCGCAGGACGCCTGGCCAATGCAATCGCAGAGCGCGGCACGGCACTGCTCGCCGTTTCCGGCGGCACGACGCCGGCGAAATTTTTCGCATCGCTTTCGAATATCCCGATCGCCTGGAACAAGATCACTGTGACGCTGGTCGACGAGCGCTGTGTGCCGGCCTCGTCTCCGCGCTCCAACGCCGGGCTGGTCGCCGCCAATCTTTTGCAAAACGCGGCCGCAGCCGCACGTTTCGTGCCGCTCTACCACGAAGCAGCAAGCATCGAGGATACGTGGGAGGCCGATAGCAGGATGTTGCGGTCGCTGCCCTGGCCGCTCGATGTGGTCGTGCTTGGCATGGGAACCGATGGCCATACCGCATCGTTCTTTCCGGACGCCGACAATCTGGAAAAATTGCTCGACCCGTCCTCGGAAAGGGTCGTGTTCCCGGTCCACGCGGCAAGCGCCGGCGAACCGCGCCTGACGCTGTCGCTGGCGCGGATCGTCAGGGCCGGCTTCGTCGCACTGCACATCGAAGGCGAAGACAAGCGCAACGCATTCGAGAGCGCGATGGGATCGGAAACGCGAAAACCCATTCGTGCCGTGCTCGACACCGCCGAGAGGCCCGTAGAGGTTTTCTGGGCACCCTGATTTCCACTTGCCGAGGGGTCCCGGCAGACAGCCGGACGGTGTCTGCGGGACCTCGCCTGAAAGGACCGACGCCATGACCGCGAGACGCGACATCGAAACCATCACCGAGTGCATCCGCCAACGTTCCAGACCAGGGCGCGAGGCCTATCTCGGCCGTATCGCCGAAGCATCGCACCGCACCGCCAACCGGGCCGCGCTGTCCTGCGGCAACCTCGCCCATGGCTTTGCCGTCTGCAGCCCTTCGGAAAAGGCGGCACTTGGCGGCGACCGGGTGCCGAACCTCGGCATCATCACCTCCTATAACGACATGCTGTCGGCGCATCAGCCTTTCGAGACATATCCGGCGCTGATCAAGGACGCGGCACGTGAGGCCGGAGGCATTGCCCAGGTCGCCGGCGGCGTGCCGGCGATGTGTGACGGCGTCACGCAGGGTCAGCCCGGCATGGAGCTGTCGCTGTTCTCGCGCGACGTGATCGCCATGGCCGCGGCGATCGGCCTCTCGCACAACATGTTCGATGCCGCCGTCTATCTCGGCGTTTGCGACAAGATCGTGCCGGGGCTGGTGATCGCGGCGCTGACCTTTGGCCATCTGCCGGCGGTGTTCATCCCGGCCGGGCCGATGACGACGGGCCTGCCCAACGACGAGAAGGCCAAGGTCCGCCAGCTCTATGCCGAAGGCAAGGCAGGAAGGGCCGAATTGCTCGAGGCCGAGTCCAAATCCTATCACGGGCCGGGAACCTGCACCTTCTACGGCACGGCGAACTCCAACCAGATGCTGATGGAGATCATGGGCCTGCACACGCCGGGCGCCTCCTTCGTCAACCCCGGCACGCCGTTGCGCGACGCGCTGACCCGCGAGGCGACGAAGCGGGCGCTGGCGATCACCGCGCTCGGCAACGCCTACACGCCGGTCGGCCGGATGATCGACGAGCGCTCGATCGTCAACGGCATCGTCGGCCTGCACGCCACCGGCGGATCGACCAATCACACCATCCATCTGATCGCCATGGCGGCCGCGGCCGGCATCGCCATTACCTGGCAGGATATTTCGGACCTTTCGGAAGCCGTACCGCTGCTGGCGCGGGTCTATCCGAACGGCCTTGCCGACGTGAACCATTTCCATGCGGCCGGCGGGCTCGGCTTCCTGATCCGCGAACTGCTCGACGAGGGCATCCTGCACGAGGACGTCCAGACGGTCTGGGGCGAAGGGCTGCGGCCTTATGCAGTCGAGGCCAAGCTGGGCGCCGACGGCGGCGTGGTGCGCGAGGCCTCGCCCCGCGAAAGCGGTGACGAGAAGGTGCTGGCGCCGTTCAAGAAGGCGTTCCAGCCGACGGGCGGATTGAAAATGCTCTCAGGCAATCTCGGCCACGCCGTCATCAAGACATCGGCAGTGAAACCGGAGCGGCGCATCATCGAGGCGCCGGCCAAGGTGTTCGACAGCCAGCAAGGGCTCAACGAAGCGTTCAAGGCCGGCTCACTGACCGGCGATTTCATTGCCGTCATCCGCTTCCAGGGGCCGAAGGCCAACGGCATGCCGGAGCTGCACAAACTGACCACCGTGCTCGGCGTCCTGCAGGATCGTGGCCAGCATGTGGCGCTGGTCACCGACGGACGCATGTCGGGCGCGTCCGGCAAGGTGCCGGCGGCGATCCATGTGACGCCGGAGGCGGTCGAGGACGGGCCTATCGCCAGGATCCATGACGGCGACATCATCAGGCTCGACGCCGACACTGGGACGCTGGAAGTGCTGGTGCCGGCCGGCGATTTCGCGCTGCGGCGGGCGGCTGACAGCGATCTTGTCGGCAATGAATTCGGCTTCGGCCGCGAGCTTTTCGCTGGGTTCCGGCAAATGGTCGGCCGCGCCGATCATGGCGCCAGCGCCTTCGGGAACGACGTGGCGGAATTCGCGCTGCAGTGAAAGAGGCGGCTCGCGGCCGTCTGACACCGGCTGTCGATTGCCCGCAATTTTTGCCTCTTTGGCCACTATGTTCCCTTTGAGTCACTGTCGACCAATCTCTCGTGACCGGTCATTCGTAGCCGATGCAGCGGGATCGAGCGCTTCTGCGTCTTCCAGAAACGGCAAAGTCCGACCCCAAGCGGAAGCTCGTTCGCCCCCGGGGCCGAATTCACGCCCGTGATCCACCGCGAATGGCCGCTTAGCGCCTAATGTCAGCCGTAGAGGGTGCCCTTGCCGCTGCCCAAATGCAGACTTCGCCGACTGCGAAGCTGTAGGTCGCGGCGCGGACTAAGCCGACTTTGCTGGCGTGTTCCCTAACCGGTCGTTCGCGCCTAGCCGGAGTCTACCCATTCGCAAAGTTCAAGCCGTTTGCATGGGGAGCCTGAAAGCTCCCCTGCTGCCCTTAGCGTCGTTAGGAACAATCGCCAGTACAGAAATTGCAGGGCGAGCGATAGCCCTTGTCCGCCGGCCGGCCGCTAGTCGTCAGGGATGCGGGCTTGAAGGCGGCCATGAAACGGCCGCGGTCAGGATTCGTGAAGTCATTCGCCTCCCTGATATGCCCGGCGCTTCCTAGAGATTGCGGCCAGCGATGATCGCGACCACCGCGACAGCAGACGACGTCGCTTCGAGACACAGGGCAGCCAACCGCCGCGTCGCCGTCCTGCGGTGCTGGAGATGCACCGCGAGGTCTACCGCCGCCCGTGCATGCGCCCTGACTTCCTTGTAGCCTTCGCCGGGAAGCTCGTGGCGCACGTAAGCCTCCAGCATGCGCTTCGCGTCCGTCGCGCTCGGCTTCACGCCGTCGGCGCTCTCGTGCAAGCCCTCGATGTAGACGGCCTGCCCGAGAGAGATCAGCACCTCGCGGCAGACCAGTCCGATAGCCTGCCAGTCCTCTTCGGCCGCCGCCATCGAGAACTGCTGGCGGACCTTCGCGAGGGAGCGGTCTACGCGTTCCCAGCCAGTCGGCTCGCGTTCGGTGACGGGGCTGGGGCTGTTCACCCGTGCGACGGCTGCCGTCACAGGCCCGGCGAACAGCTTCCTGACATACTCCCGCCGCTCCCCATAGGTGCCCCAGCCCTCGGTTTTCCAGTGGTTGTACCAGTCCCAGAGGCTATCGTGCGGGTTCTCGTATTTGATGCCCGCGGCCGCGCAGCCTTCCACCAGCCGAGCCTGGCGTGCCGAATAGTAGTCATCGACGTCCTGGATCGACTGCCCTCCGGTGGCCACGGCGATCATCATCTCGCGGTGGATGATGAGGTCCGGCAGCAGCGTGGCCGGGCCGTCCAGCGGGTCGCCCCATTTCTTGAGTACGATGACCTCCGGAACACGCAGGTCCCTGCGGCTCAGGACGGCCTCGGCGATGCGCTTGCGGTCTCTCTCAGGCAGGGCAGACAAGGCCTCGACGAACGGCTGCGGAGCCTTCACGACGACGGCGCCCTCGTTGGAGACCCCTAGCGTCCCGTACTCGAAGCGGACGTGCAGGAGCAGCGCCGACAGGTCGCCGCGCCTCAGGCTGTCGAGGTAGGCCCTCGCGGTCTCTCTGTCCGATGCCGAATCAGCGCGAAGGCAAGCGTGCAGGCTGCCGTAACCACAGGAGATGCATTCGCATTTTTGTGCCACTTTCCGCCGGCAGCAAATGATTGAGTGGCGAGCGACGGGCCTGCGGGCCGGGGGAGAGCAATGGAAAAATGGAATACGAAACGCTGTTCACGCTGTCAGCGGACGCGGTGAACCGCTCGGCGAGTTTGTCACGCCGTGTCCCGATGACGATGACGAGCCCGAATCCTTGCCGGAACGCGCTGTCTTCGGGGGCTCACAAGCCGCCCGGGACGCCGAATAGGATGCCCGATGAGAGGCGCCTTGATGCTTTTGGATGGGGCCGGCCTGATCTGTCGTACTGAATGGCTATTTCGCGCCCAATGTCGGTCGTTTCGGCGATATCCGAATTAGCCTGAAACCGGACATTCCTCGACCGCCTTGGTCGTAGCGAAGAAGTGCCGGCGCAGCCCTCTGCCGGTGCCGCCTCAAGGAGTGGTCTGCGGACGTTGGAGAGAAGCACTCTCGAAACAAAACCGCCGGACGATCCATCCGGCGGCCGTATTTTCGTTTTTACACCTGAAAGCTCGAAATGTCCGCACACGGCGGGTGGCCGAACTATCGCGTTTCGACAGATCCCTTGCGGGCAGCTTCGTCGATCACGTCAGCGACGACCTTTGGCTGGGTCATAAAGACCGCATGGCTTGCCGCGACCTCCGTGATAGTCGCCCCGATGCGCTTCGCCATCACTTGCAACATTCGCTGATCGAAGGCCTTGTCGTCGGTTGCAATCACTGCCCAGCTCGGCTTGCTCCGCCAGGCGGCATGCTCGAGCTTGGTTGCGAAGGCGGACATGTTTATCGGCACCTGAGAGTCCCGCATGAAAGCGGCATCCGCGTCCGTCGTGTCATTGGCGAAGCCAATCTTGAACCTGTCGGGAGAAACGAAGCCGAAGCCGTCCGCGGTTGTTTCGATGACAAATTCAGGCGGGGTCTGGTAACCCTCGTACTGCTGCGCAGTCGTCTCTCCGGCATCTGGCGACAACGCCGATACGTAAACCAGGCCTGTCACGTTTGAATGGGTACCTGCTTCCGTTATCACCGTGCCGCCCCAGGAATGTCCCACAAGGACCGCAGGTCCATCCTGACGGTCAAGAATGCGTTTGGTTGCGGCAACGTCGTCCGCAAGCGAGGTGAGCGGGTTCTGGACGATCGACACACGATAGCCGCGGGCGGTCAGTTCGGTGTAGACGCCGCGCCAACCCGATCCATCAGCGAACGCGCCGTGCACCAGAACCACGTTCCGGACGGTCTGGTTGTCGGAAATTCTCTCGGCAGAGTGAGTGGCCGTGGCTGCGGCAATGCCTGCGACGGCGGCAGTTGCGGCCAGAAGGTTGGTCGTCCTGGAAGTCATGCTGATCTCCTCTTGATTGTCCGATAACAATTATCGCGATATCTTTCTGTACTGTTCCGACCGCGATATGTCCACATAATTTTTATCGCGATATTCTTTTTTGGGATCGGGTGGGCTATATCGGGTCCAAGGAGAGCCACCCATGCCCGCGAAAGGACTCAACAACCCATTGCCGCTCGACGATCAGCTCTGTTACGCGATCTACTCTGCCGGCATGGCCATCCAGAGAGTGTATAAGCCACTCCTGGACGAGCTGGGGCTGACCTATCCTCAATACCTCGTGCTCAACATTCTCTGGCGCGAGGACAATCTGACCGTTGGCAGCATCGCCGAAAGGCTTGCGCTGGAGTCGAGCACTCTGACGCCCTTGCTCAAACGGATGGAAGCGGCAGGACTTCTGCGCCGGACACGTAATCCCGCGAATGAGCGTCAGGTCGTGGTTGGGCTGACGGATAAGGGACGCGAACTCAGATCTCGCGCGGGCTGCCTTGCTGACGCTCTACTTTCCTCCTCCGGACAAAGCCCTACGCATCTCAACCAGATCAACCGTGACCTCAGTGAGCTGCGTGACGCGATCTATGAACATACGGGCGTCTGGAAGAGCACGGCCTAAGCCGGCACGCATGGGAGGCTTTTTTACACTGTAGGCACGGTTCCTCCGTCGATCACATATTCCGCACCCGTGATCGAAGAGGCACGATCGGAAGACAGAAAGGCAACGAGATTGGCGATCTCGGCCGGGCTTGAGGGGCGACCGAGGGGGATTCCGCCGAGGGAGTCCATGATGATCTTCTTGCCACCCTCAACGTCGGTGCCTGCCTCATCCGCGAGACGTCGGGCGAGCTTGACGGAAGCCTCGGTTTCTATCCAGCCCGGAGACACGCGAACGACACGCACGCCTTTCGGCGACACCTCCTTCGAGAGGCTCTTGCTGTAGGTCGACAGCGCCGCCTTCGCCGCGGCGTAGGCGGTGGTGGCTTCCGGCAGGGGCAGCAGCCTCTGGATGGAAGAGACGTGGATCACAACGCCGCTGCCCTGCGCGATCATTCCTGGTACCAGCTCGCGGTCCAGCCTCACAGCGGGGAACAGGTTGAGGTCGAGTTCCTTGTGCCAATCGCTGTCGCCCAGCGCCGAGAAGCCGCCTGCCGGCGAGGAAGAGCCACCGAGCATGTGAACGACAATATCGACGCCGCCCAGCTGACCCCTGACGGCTTCCGCCACCGTGAAGCAGCCTTCGCTGGTGGAAAGATCGGCAGCCACGAAAAGGTCCGCCGAAGGGTTCGCGGGAAACGAGCGGGCCGTCGTCAGCACACGCGCGCCGAGTTCGCGGAACAGGTCGACGGCTGCTGCCCCGGCTCCCCTTGTGCCGGACGTGATCAGGGCGCGCTTGCCTGAAAGATTCAGGAAGTCGCTCATGCGCCGATCTCCAAGGCTGCGATCTTGTCGCCCATCAGACGGAAGACGTAGGTGAGATTTGCAGGGCTGCCGGGAAATTCACCGGTGACCTTGGCGATCACCCTCGTTCCATGCTCGTCGGTAAGGGCCTCGAGTGGCTCGGCGACGTGCCGATACCTGGCCTTCGAGTATTCCCACCAGCTGCCGATGGCATAGTGCCCGGAATGGGAGCGGCCCTCGTCATGTACAGCGGCGCTCGGCGCGAAGCAGGCCAGCAGAGCCTCGCAGTTGTTGTTCCGATCCGCTTCGAAATATGCCTGGATCGCCTGAGGCAGTTGCATCTCTCATCTCCTCTTGGGATTGTTCACTCCACAAGTAGGCGTATTCCGATGTTCGGATAATTGGGATAAATATGGATGTCGAATTGCGGAAAGTGGGATAATGGCGAGGCCTGGCCTTCACGATCTGGAAGCTGTCGTAGCCGTTGCTCGCAGATCCTCTTTCCGCGGCGCGGCGCTTGAACTGGGAATGTCGACGACTGCCCTTAGCAATGCGGTCGGCAAGCTGGAGGCCCACCTTGGCGTTCGCTTGTTCAACCGAACCACCCGCAGCGTATCTCTGTCGGATGCCGGTCGCCTGTTCGTCGAGAGCGTCGGTCCTGCGTTGCAGGACATCCACGGTGCCATGGATGCAGCGCGCTCAAAGCAGGCAAACCCCACGGGAACGCTGCGCATCAATTCCTATGCTACTGCCGCGCGAGAAATCCTTTCGCCCCTGCTTCTGGAGTTCATCAGGCGTTACCCGCAGGTCCATGTCGATCTGGTCACCGAGGGACGGCTCTTGGACATCGTCGCGGAAGGCTTCGACCTGGGCGTGCGTCGCGCCACCCTCGTGCCGAGTGACATGATTGCGATCTCGCTGGGTCGGCCGCAGCGAAATGTGGTCATAGGCTCGCCCGACTATTTCAAAAGCTATGGTACGCCTTCCACACCGACTGACCTCCTTCAACATCGGTGTATCCGTATCCGGCTGCCGAATGGCGCGCTCTTTCGCTGGCGCTTCGAGCAGGATGGGGAACCGCTATTGATCGATGTGAACGGACCGATGACTTTGGATGAGGCAAGCCTGTCCCGCGGCACGGTGCTCGAAGGCGTGGCGCTGGGCTACGTAATGGAGCGTGACGTGCGCGAGGATATTGAGGCAGGGCGGTTGATCAGCGTTCTGAAGGAATGGATGCCACCTTCCGACGAACTCTGCATCTATTACCCGGGACGACGCAATCCATCCGCGGCGCACAGAGCATTGGTTGAGCTAGCACGGGAACTCGGCTCAAAAGGCCGAAACACGACTGCATAAGCGCCGTTCCGCTTTGCGCCTGATATCGCACTTTGAGAACTGCCGCTTCCTGTTAGCCGAAGTTGCAAGCGGCCCCGCTGATAATCGTGGTTGCGCCTTTAGGGCATCGTGGTTCAGACCGCTGACGGATTCGAACTCATATTGGTTTTGCGATCGGCTCATCGCTGCCGACAATCGGTGACCTATATAAAGGGGCATGTCCACGCGCCGAAAAATCAATGCAACAGCGAAGCTGATTGGAGAGTGGCCTTTAACCCCGGCTGCAACGCTTGGATCGTCCGTCAGAGCGAGGGGTATTTTTCTCGAATTACGCGCCCGCCTTCCAATGGAGTTCAGGAAACTGCTCCATATCGAGTCCCGCGTGCTGACCCTGCGCCTGTCTGAGGGCGCCGAGAATGATGTGCAGGTGGTATTCGGGATCGTATCCAAAGCACTGCAGAATATCGAAGACCTGCCCGTAATCCCCCGTGAAATCGAGGACATTCTGACGATCTCGACGGCCGAACGGCACCGCTGGCTGAAAGATGGTCGCTTGCAGAGCGCTGGGACGAAAACGGTGAAACTCCGCGGGCGGGCAAGGAACATCACCTTTCACGTGTTCGACCCGCAGCACGTGGAGGATGTGCTTGACCGCGACCTGGTTACGGTCTGGCGCGAACAGGACGCAGCGACAGCTGCAGAGAATAGGCGGCGAGCCGCGGGGAAGGCCGCTATGAAACGTGCTCAAAGAAGCGGTCGCGGAACTGCAGCTTCAGCGGGCCGTGGCCCCGATGAGAACTCGCACTCCAGTTTGCGCGGCTGGGAAGATTTTGAGAATGACGGCCTCCTGCGCTGATAGGCCGGGCGCACAAGCAGGTTAGGACGTTTGCCTGCGCCGTGCGAGATGCGCAAGGAGGGCCGTCAAACGCATCGCGTTCAGGACCCGCTTCGCAGGGACACCGCCCTTGCGCGCCATCTCGACACCCCAATGCATGTGGTCGAGCTCGCGGATCGAATGAGCGTCCGGATTGATGCTGAAGATGCAGCCCTGATCGAGTGCCTTTTGATGCCAGCGCCAGTCGAGGTCGAGTCGCCAAGGATGTGCGTTGATTTCGACAGCGACGCCGTGTTTCGCACACGCTTTGAGGACCTTGTCGACGTCGAGATCATAACCGGGCCGGCGCAACAGCTGGCGACCGGTCATGTGCCCGATGATTGTCGTCCGAGGATTTCCGATCGCCTCAATGATACGCTCCGTCTGTTCCTTCTTGGGCAACTTGAAGCGGCTGTGCACGCTCGCGACGACGAAATCGAACTGCTCCAAGATATGATTCGGGTAATCGAGCGAGCCATCCGCCAGGATGTCCGCTTCGATGCCCTTCAGTATGCGAAATTTTCCATTGTATGCCTTGTTCAGCCGGTCAGCTTCGCGGTGCTGTTCAGCAATCTCCTGCAACGAAAGGCCGCCTGCGTAGTGAGCGGACTGCGAATGATCGGCGACACCATAGTATTCGAAACCGCGCTTGCGCGTGGCTTCAGCCATTGCCTCAAGCGTTTCGGTGCCATCGGATGCGGTCGTGTGAGAATGCAGGATGCCATGCAGATCTTCATCCCGAATGAGGGCGGGTAGCTTCTGCTTTGCCGCCCGCTCAATCTCGTCCCTGCCTTCGCGCAATTCAGGCTCGATAAACTGCAAGTCTAGAGCTTGGTAGATTTCTTCTTCTGTCGCTGACGCGATCAGCTTTCTCCCGCGATGAAGCCCGTCGGCGTTTAGGGTGAATCCCTTGTCGGCCGCGAACGTCTTCAGTTGGTCAAGGTGGTCTGCCGAACCGGTTGCTTCGAGCAGGTTCGCGCCAAAGTGCTTCCTGTCCGTGACAACAAGCCTGAGGGTCGTATCCTCGATTCCAGTCGACTTTCTGCCCTGCGCTACCAGGGCGAAGTCGGAAACGAGCTCGCAACCGCGCCGGAAGTCACCTGCAATTTCGACGCGCGAAAACTCTGGATGCTCTTGCTTCACCGATATGACCGCATGTTCGAGAAGAGCGGCGGCCTTGTGCAGGTGAAGTTGCGTTTTGCCGCTTCGCACGATGGCCAGGTTCTGCAGGAGCTTTGTCTGAAGCGCGGCGCCGAGGCCTTTGACTGGGCGTATGCGGTCTTCTCTTGCTGCGGCCTCGAGCTCCGCCAGCGAGTTTACGCCGAGCGCCTGATGAAGCTTCAGTATCTTATCGGGACGAAGCCCGGGTATGGCAAACAGCTCCATCACGCCCGCTGGAACATCCTCGCGCAGCTTCTCAAGGCTTGGGTGCGTGCCGGTTTGGTAAAGCTTGGTCACGATGTCTGCGATCGCGTCGCCGATCCCCGGGATCTTGGTGATAGCGCCGGTGGCGATGATCCGATCAAGCGGCTGCGACAGCGCCGTCAGACTGTCTGCCGCGCGCAAGTATGCCTTTGTGCGATAGGGATTGTCGCCGCGCATAGACGCCCGTTGCGCGTATTCCCTCAAAAGACTGGCGACGGTCCTCGGATCGATTTTTGCCATGGCTTCAGCCAAACGAGGCCGATCTCCGCAAGGTTCCAATCAGGCAAGGCCAAGCGCCGCGTTGCCCTTTAAATCCCGGCTTTACTGCCTCTTCCCGCGTCGGACGCTACAGATTGGGCAAGGATTGGTCAGCGCGACCCCATCCCGCCAGAGCTTTGGAGGCTGCGCGTTTCTTTAATTCAGGAGCATCGCCCACGTGGAAATGAGAGGGCGCATCTATTGTCTTCATCTCTGCCCACGTAATCGGTGCCGCGACAGGGGCGCCCGGACGTGATCTTGCGCTGTAGGGCATGATCGCGGTCGCCCCGCGCTGATTGCGTAGATAGTCCACAAAGATGCGACCCTTGCGGCGCGCCTTTGACAACACGGCCGTGAAATGGGCCGGATCGCTCTGGGCGACCGCCTGCGCCAGGCGAGACGCGAAGTCCTTCACCTCTGGCCACTCGGCGCCAGGGGTGAGGGGCGCGATGACGTGCACTCCTTTGCCTCCCGTCAGCATCGGGAAAGTCGTAAGCCCCAGCGATTTAAGGATAGCGCGGAACTGAAAGGCAGCGGCGCGGACGGCCTCAAAATCGAGGCCTTCATCGGGGTCGAGGTCGAACACGAGGCGGTCGGCCTTTTCGACATCCTCGATCCGAGCCCCCCATCCATGCAGCTCAATCGTTCCCATCTGGACGCAAGTCATCAGTCCGTCGGCATCGTCGACATAGAGATATGGTTCCTCGTGCCCGTCCTTCTCCGTGATGCCGACGTGGTGGACTTTGTCGCCAAAGCTGCCGGCGTCGTGTTTTTGGAAGAAGCACTTCTTCGCGCGGCCCTGTGGGCATCGAACCAGACTGATCGGCCGACTGCCAACCCACGGAAGCATGATCGCCGCGACCGCTGCGTAATGGTCGGCGAGCTGTCCCTTGGTGATGTTGGACTCCGGATAGATGACGCGGTCACGGTTACTTATCGCGATGGCGGTTGTCGCAGACGCGGCGAGATCGGCTGCATGACGTTCCGTCTCGAGCACGATCGCCTCCGGCTTCTTGTCTTCGCGGAGACCAAGATAGCTCGGATGTCGTAACGTCCCTTCATTTGTCATTTCGGTGAAGGCAATCTCAGCGACCAGTTTCGGACGGAGCCAGTGTGCGCCGCGCACTTCGGCGCGTGGTGCGTCAACGGTCGCGGCCTTCTGCTCAAGCGGCGCCATGATCTTCAAGAGACGAAGAAGTTCAGCGGTATCGAAGCCGGTGCCGACTTTCCCGGCGTAACGCAGCTTGCCGCCGTCATGAACGCCAAGGATCAAGGACCGAAACGCGCGGACCTTGTCGGACGGCGTCCAGCCGACAATCACAAATTCCTGCCGCCTGATGCATTTGATCTTCAGCCAGCTTGCGCCGCGGGCCGCCACATAACTCGAATCCGCGAGCTTTGAGATGACGCCCTCAAGGCCGGCTGCGCAGAAGCGATCGAGCAGCTCTTCTCCGCGGCCGAGGATATGGTCGGAGTAACGAAGGACCGGATTTTTCGCAGGCAAGATCGCCTCCAGCTTCGCCTTGCGCTCAAGAAGAGGAAGGCTTGTCAGATCTTCGCCGTCGAGCTGCAGCAGATCGAACGCATAAAAGTCGATAGTCGCCGGGGCACCCTTCAATGCATTCTGAAGCGCCTGGAAGTTAGATCTTCCTTCCGCATCGACAACCACGGCCTCGCCGTCAATCAGGGCGGAGCGCACCTTGAGCTTGCGAGCCTCGGAGAGGATCGAGGGAAAACGGCTAGACCAGTCCAGACCAGATCGTGTGTAGGCTCGCGCCTCGCCACCGCCGACGGCAACGAGAATACGATAGCCGTCGTATTTCATCTCATGGATCCAACGATCGCCGGCAGGGACCGTGTCCACGAGCGTTGCGAGCTGGACCGGCCGGAAAGCGGGCGGCGCTAAAGTGACCTCGTCACGAGCGGGCGACTTCGCTTGACTAGCGCTCGACCCATTGATTGCCTTATGCGACGTTGGCTTGATCACTTCTGATCTAAACCCTACTCCAGAGACGAAATAGCGTTATCCGCGTCCAACGCGCGACTACTTCTTTAGTTTCGCTGCAGGCCTATTGAGCTTTTCGCGATCATTGCCGACCCGCTTGATTAGCGCCTCGGCCTGAGGGCGCGCTCCTGCCTCCGGCCCTTCCATTTTCCCGATTTGCGCGCACAGCTCACTGGCAATAATCAAGAGCAGGAACGTGCCCTCAAATGCCGCCACAGCGTATCCGCTTTCTGCCATCGGCTTGCCCGACATTCCGGTTCCGGTCCCCTAAACGGCCTGTCAGCTTCGCGCCCAATCTCTGCCGTTGAGGTGCCTTTGCCACTGACCAAATGCAGACATCGCCGATGGCGAAGCTGTAGGTCGAGGTTGCGCCAATTGTTGTCGTTCGCTTGCTGCCCACGGAACGACCGCTTTCCACCGTTGCGGTCATTCATGGCGACGGCTTGGTCCGCCCGCGGGTCACTCATTGGGCTGCGTTCATCACTAACTTGACCGGCCAAGCCACCGGACAATTTCGTAAGCCAGCATAGGGCGGCGAAACCCCTTCAGTGTCAGTTCGCCAACTGGAACGGATTCGACCAATGATTCGACGGCGCCAAGAACCCGTTGGCTGACAAGAATCTGGCGAGACCTGGCCTCCTCGCACAATCGGGCCGCGTGGTTCGACACAGTGCCGATCACCGCATAGTCCGCGCGCTGATCGAAACCGATCCGCCCGATGGTGGCGTGGCCTCGGGCGATACCGATTCCGAAGCCAAGCAAGTAGTCCCGTTTGCGCCATCGCTCTGAATGTTCGTCAATTGCGTCACGCATCGCCGCAGCCATTGAGACAGCCCTCTCAGTGTGATCGGCACAGGGCAGCGGATCGTTGAAAACCACCACGATACCGTCGCCCACGAACCGCTCCAAAGTCCCCTCGTGACGGACGATTTGTTCGCCGAGACAGGAATGGTACTCGCCAAGAACCGTCATTACCTCCTCGGGCTCGGCAGTCTCGGCGAAGGCTGTAAAGCCGCGCAGATCGCAGAAAACTACGGTCACCTCGCGACGATGGCTTTGAAGAAGCGCGTCGCCATTGCCTGCCGCAACGACAAGGTCGGCGACCTGCGCGGGAAGAAACCGTCGGAGCCGGCCCATTCGCTCGATCTCCGTAACCTGCTCCGCCACTGTTTGTTCAAGGGAGCGATTCCATGCAGCCAATTGCGCTGCCTGATCTTCGAGGAGCCGCGTCTGGCTCTCCACGGTATCGTATAGCGCCTTCTGGCGCAGCATCGAGCGCACGCGCGCCAGTAGCGCCTTGTGCTCGAACGGCTTGGTCAGATAGTCGTCGCCGCCGGCATCCAATCCCTCGACCACATCTCGCGTATCGGCTTTTGCGGTGACAAGGATAACCGGGATCGATCGCAGCGAAACGTCTGCCTTGAGCATCCGCGCGACGCTTATCCCGTCGAGCTTCGGCATCATGATGTCGAGGAGGATCAGGTCCGGCTTGAGGCTGCGCACCTTCGAAAGCCCCTCTTCGCCGTCGGCTGCTGTCACCACTTCGTAGCCATTCGCCTCGAGGCGCATACGCAGGATTTCGAGGTTTTCCGGGGTATCGTCGACGGCGAGAATGCGAGGCGGATCGTGCAAGGCCCTGTCTCCCTTAGGAAAGCAACTCGCGGATCTTGGCAAGCAGCTGGCGCGGACTGAATGGCTTGGCAATGTAGCCATCGCACCCGGCAGCAAGGGCTTTCGCCTCATCGCCCGACAATGCGTAGGAGGTGACGGCGACTATCGGAATGTGCCGGAGCGCCGGGTCAGCCTTTATGCGGCGGGCAGCTTCATATCCGTCGATCACCGGAAGCTGAATGTCCATCAGGATCAGGTCTGGCTTCTCAGCTGCAGCGGCAGCGACACCGGCAGCACCGTCCGCGGCCTCGATCAGTTCGTATTCGGTGGTGGCGATGAGATCGCGTATGATCTGCCGGTTGTCCTCGGTGTCTTCCACCATCAGGATTCGCTTGCTCATGCTGCCTTCACATCCTCTCCCACTCGGATCGGTATTTTCATGCGGAATGTCGAGCCTGAACCGGGCACGGACTCG
The DNA here is from genome assembly GCF_002284535.1 of Mesorhizobium wenxiniae. Taxonomy (GTDB): domain Bacteria; phylum Pseudomonadota; class Alphaproteobacteria; order Rhizobiales; family Rhizobiaceae; genus Mesorhizobium; species Mesorhizobium wenxiniae. The sequence continues at coordinate 794,105 of NZ_NPKH01000020.1, forward strand.
ACGCCTATGGTTCCACCATGCATTTCCACGATACGCTTCGAGATCGCCAGGCCGAGACCCGTGCCACCTTTTTGCCTGGTGCTGCTGTTGTCGACCTGTTGGAATTCATCGAAGATGAGCGCCTGGTCTGTGGGCGCAATGCCGGGACCCGTGTCGCGTACAATTATTTCGAAATGTCCGTCGACCGCGTCGGCAAGAATGTCGATCGCGCCCCTCTCGGTGAACTTGACGGCATTGCCGGCGAGATTGAGCAGGACCTGGGTCAGGCGGCGTTCGTCCCCGCGGCCCAGCGGAAGGTTTTCGGCGACCGTGGCAGCGAGCGAAAGCCCTTTTGAACGCGCCAGCGGCTCCACAGCTGTAACGGTCGATCGAACAATTTGCCCAACGGAATAATCCTCGAGCGCCAGCGTAAGCTGGCCCGCTTCGATCTTTGAAAGATCGAGCACGTCGTTGATAAGCCCCAGCAGATGACGGCCGTTTGCCTGCACGCGCGCAACCGTCGTTTTTGCCTTGTCCGGGAGCTCGCCGTAAATCCCGTCGACCAACAGTTCGGTGAACCCCAGGACCGAATTGAGTGGCGTCCTGAGCTCGTGGCTCATATTCGCGAGGAACTGAGACTTGTGGCGGCTGGCCGCCTCCAGCTCCTGGCTTTTTTCCTCTATCTCGCGGAACAGCTTCGCGTTTTGGATGGCCAGTACCGATTGGTCTGCAAAGGTTTCCATCAGATGGACGATTTGCTGGTCGAATTCACCGGGCTTGCGGCGCCTGACGACGAGCGCGCCGACGATCTTGTTCGGCCTTAGGAGGGGAACCACCAGAACGCCGCGATATCCGGCATCGAGGACGACTTTCTGAACGGGAGACGGCGTTCGCACACTGAGATCCGGCACCTGGACAGGCGCGCGGCGCAATGCGGCGTCGCCAATCCCCGGATCGTTCAGCCCGATGGCCTGGTTGGAAATCGCGGCAATGAGCTCATCGCCCATCCCATAAGTCGCGCGCGGGCGGAATTGTTGCCTGGTGCTGCTGAACACATAGATGGTGCCCGCATCCGTTTCCGAGAGTTGAACCGCCTTCGCCACGATCGTCTGTAGCACTGTGTCGAGATCGAGCGTCGAATTGACCGCCTTGCTGACTTCCCCGAGCGCCTCCAGTTCGCCGACCGAGCGCGCAAGCTCGGCCGTGCGCGCCTGCACCTCCTGGTAAAGCCGCCCCAGCTGCTCGGAGGTTTGGTTGACATTGCCGGCGAGCACTCCAAGCTCGTCCCGATTAACGACGGTGACCTGTTGGGCAAACTCCCCTGCTGCAATCTGGCGCAGACGCGTTTCGATCTTCTTGACGGGCTCGATCAACGACCATGAGATGATGTAGCCCAGCGCCAGCGCCAGCAGGATGCTGCCCACCGCAAAGGAGACCACAATCAGCCGGGAGGTGCCGTACGCCCCCTCGGTCGTTTCGATGGCGGTCACCATGTCGGCTTCGGCGATGTTGACCAACTGGTTCGTCAGCCGCTCGAGGCGGTCGGCCGAAGGCATGATCTCAGCCTGCTGAACCTTGCGCGCCTCCTCCGTGCGGCCGGCGCGGACGAGCTCCACGACATGCGTCACCCCCGCCGTAAACCGGTCGTACTCTTGCCGGACCTGGCCGAGCACTTCCGCCTCAACTTCGGCGACGAACTCCATGCGGTCGAGGTCGTAGCCAAACTGATTGAGCTGGCGCAGCGCTGCATCCAGCATCCGGTCGTCCTGAAGCACGAGCGCGGTCGAGATGCTGTAGAGTTGGTTTGTCGTGTCGTGCTGGACCTGGCGGTAGGCTGCGATCCTGCGCTGCAGCTTGATCAACTCGTTTGTTTGATCGTTGACCCCGCTCAACACCTGCAACCCGACCGCCCCGAGCACTATTAACAGGCCGACGATCGACAGAAACGCGATCAGCAGCTTGGTCTGGACACGCGCCGGCAGCCGCGCAACCCAGCCGACCAGCCGGTTTGTGATATCATTTGGATTCGCCCAAGAGGCTGAGAAGGTCACCCCGGAACTCCTCCAAGTCGAACCGGACGCCGAGATACTGTACGCGCAAGGTGCCAGTCGGGTCTATGAGCGACGTCAGGAATGTGTGATCGACGTCTCCTTTCGCCACCTTCCTCGCGAAGATGCCGTACTTCCGTCCGACCTCACGGATGCTCGTCGGATCGCCGGTGAGAAACGCCCAACCGTCCAGATCAGCGCCGAAGTCCTGTGCATATTGCTTCAGCACTTCGGGCGTATCGTGCTCCGGATCGACGGTGATCGAAACGAAGGCAACCTTGGGCCCGAACGCAGAACCTAGCTTGTCCTGCACGTGCGCCATGTTGGCGGTCAGCATCGGGCAGATGTCAGTGCAGGAAGCATAAATGAAAGTGACGGCGACCACCCTGCCGCGAAAGTCGCGAAGCGACACGCGCGCGCCGTCCTGCGATATCAGGTTAAAATCCGGCGCCGGCCCGATCATCGGAAGGCGCTGATCGTGCGGCGCGTCATGCGCATATGCCGGCCAAGGAACAAGCAGCGCCAATAGCAGAATGCGTGCCGGCCACCCGCTCACGTCTTCAACTCGCGCTTCAGCTCGTCGACGAACCGCCAGTCAGTGCCCTCGGTGAGGATCGCCTGCGGAGTTGACTTGATCATGCCTGTCTCATGCATCCGCAGCGCGTAGAACCGCAGCGATGCTTCGCCATCATAATCCCGCCACCGGTCGTACCGGATGTCGTTCAGCGTTTGCAGTGCGTATTCATAGCTGGGGACGAAACCTCGATCGACCATCTGCTGCGCAACCAACGGCGGATCTGACGCGCAGAGGTCGGCGCCCTTGAAGATGGCCCGCAGGATATGCTTGGTCGCCACTGGGTATTTGTTCACATAGTCCGCAGTGGCGGAAATCATGCAGCAGAAATGCTGCGACCACGGCGGGTCGGTGGTCGAGTTGAGGATCGTATGGCCGATTTTCCGGGCGCGCAGCTCCTGTGTACGGGGCGGCTGGCCGAGGAATGCATCGAACTTTCCTTCGACAAAGCCTTCCGCGAAATTGTGTTCTTCTATGACCCATTCGATGTCGTTGACGGGATCGAGCCCGACATAGGCGGCCATCAGAGAAACCAACACGTATTGCGGCGAATCGAGGGTAAACACGCCAACCCGCTTTCCCCGCAGATCCGTGATGCCTGCGACGCTGTCGTTGGCGATCAGTTCGAGGCAACCGGAGTGCAGTCCGCCAAGCACCCTGATCGGCACGCCGGCATCAATCGACGCCACATGAATCGGCACGTAGTTCACACTGAAATCCATCTCGTTATTTGCAATCCACACCGAATGATCAACGCTGGTGTCACCTTGCACATAGCGGACATCGATGAAGCCCTCGGCGCGCAGCATCTCTCCCGCGATGTACACGCCCGCCCAGCAATAGGCGCCGCCGACGTACCGTGGCAGACGGACGGATGTGGTCTCCGGCGGCGGCTCGGCCTTAGCCTGCGTCGCGGTGCCGATAAAGCCTGCGGCCCCGGCTGCGGCTGCGCCGGCCAGGAAGCGACGGCGATTCTGGATGATCTGCATGGGGTTCTCCTTTCCGTGGAAACAGCACCGCGGGCCGATTGCCTGATCAGGTCTTCAATTCGCGCTTCAGCTCGTCAAGAAATCTCCAGTCCGTTCCGTCGGCGATGATCTGCTGTGGGCTCGACTTGATCATGCCCGTCTCCTGCATGCGCAGCGCGTAGAAGCGCATCGAGGCTTCGGCATCGTAGTCCCGCCAGACGTCGTATCGCGTGTCGCTCAGCGTTTGCAGCGCGTATTCGTAGCTGTCGACGAAACCTCGCTCGACCATCTGCCCTGCACTCCATGCGGGATTCGACGCGCAGAGGTCGGCGCCCTTGACGATGGCCCTGAGCACGCGCTTGGTCGCGACCGGGTACTTGTTCACGTAGTCCGCAGCGGCCGAGGTCATGCAGCAGAAGTGCTGCGACCACGGGCGGTCGACCGTAGTGTTGAGGAGCGTGTGGCCGATTTTCTTGGCGCGCAGTTGCTGCGTCTCCGGCGGCGTGAAGAGATATGCATCGAACTTTCCTTTGGCGAAGGCTTCCACCGGCTTGCTTTCCTGGACCCATTCGATGTCGTTGTTGGGATCCAGTCCGATATAGGCCGCCATAAGGGCAACCAGTACGCGCGACGGCGCATCGATGTCGTGCATGCCCACCCGCTTACCCTTGAGGTCCGGGATGCCTTCTACGCTGTCGTTGGCGATCAGTTCGAGGCACCCGGAGTGCAGACCGCCAAGCACCTTGATTGGCACGCCCGCGTCGATTGACGCGACATGGACTGGCGCGTAATTCATGCTGAAATCCGTGTCGCCGCGTGCAATCCACACCGCCTGATCGACTTTCTCGTCACCCTGCACATAGCGGACGTCGGTGAAGCCCTCCGCTTTGAGGAGCTCTCCCGCCAGGTACATCCCCGCCCAGCAGTAGGCACCATCGATCCACCTCGGCAGACGGACGGAGGTCGTTTCAGGAGGTGCCTCGGCCCAGGCCGATGTCGAGGTGCCGATAATGCCCGCTCCGCCGGCCGCCGTGAGGCCAGCCAAGAAGCGACGGCGGTTCTGGAAGTTCTGGATGATCTGCATCGGAGTTTCCTTTCAAAAGAAAACAGCACTGCGTGCCCATCACCCGCTCACGTTTTCAACTCACGCTTCAGCTCGTTGAGGAAGCGCCAGTCCGTTCCGTTGGCGATAATCTGGTGGGGGCTCGTCTTGATCATGCCGGCCTCATGCAGGCGCAAGGCGTAAAACCGTACGGTGTCCTCGGGCTCGTATTCGCGCCACTTGCCATAAGGCACTTCCTTCATCGTCTGCAGGGCATAGTCATAGTTGGCGGTGAACCCGTTATCGACGATCTGTTGCGCGACGCGCTGCGGCTCTGCGACGCAAAGGTCTGCCGCCTTGAGAATGGCGCGCAAGACGCGCTTGGTGGCGACAGGGTTGTTCCGAACGAACTCCGCATTGCCCGCCAGCATGCAGCAGAAGTACTGCGACCATGGGCGGTCCACAGCGCTATTGACGATGACGTGACCGATTTTGCGGTCGCGCAACTCCTGCGGATCGGGTGGAAGGCCAAGGAATGCATCGATTTTGCCCTCAACAAAGAGCTCCTTTGGCTTGATGGATGGACTGGCAACCCAGTTGATGTCCCTCACAGGGTCAAGCCCGACATAAGTGGCCATACTTGCCAAGAACAGGTGGGGCCCTGATCCTATACTTGGCACGCCTACGGTCCTGCCCTTCAGGTCTGTGATGCGGTGGATCCCTTCGCTCCCGAAGAGCTCGAAGCATCCCGTGTGCACGCCGGAAACCACCGTGATCGGTATTCCAAGATCCATCGGCACGATGAGATTTCCCGCGTAGTTCAGGCTAAAATCCACCTCGCCTGCTGCAATACTCTTCGTCGTTGCGTCACCTAGCTCAACTGCAACATAGCGAACTTCGGTAAAGCCCTCTGCGTGCAGCAACTCCTTGGCGGCGTACTGTGGTGCCATGCAGATGGCAGGGAGTTTTGCGAGCCGGACCGTGGTCGTTTCGAGACCGCCCTCTTCGGCACGTGAATTTCGGGTGCCGACAACTCCGGCGACTCCTGCCGCCGCCATATTGGCCAAGAAGCGACGTCTGCTTTGGACCTTCTGCATGGATATCTCCATCGTTAGCTTCGGCCAACGGGCAGTCGAGGCATCCGCGGGTCAAATCTGATGTCGGACTGAATCACTGAACGCGCATCCACTCGGCCGCCCCTTCAACTGGACGCTGTTGTTGGAGCGAGTTGCTGTGCCGGCATCGATTGCGATGACGAACGCACTGGCGAACTCAAACCCGAAATCCGCTTCGCCGTTTGTCATTTTCATCGGCGTATTGACGCCCGCATCCACGTCCACATAGGTGAGGCCGGTAAAGCCGTCGGCGCGCAACAGTTCCTCGGCGAGGTAGAGAGGTGCGTTGCAGGTGGCGGGGGTATGGGTGAAGCGGACGGTGGTCGTATCGAGCAGGGCATTCTCGGCGGATGAATTGCGACCGCCGGCAAGTCCAACGGCACCGATTGCACTCATACCGGCTAAGAAGCGGCGGCGGTTCTGGATGACCAGCATTTGGACGCTCCCTTCCGTGGATACGGCACTGAGTGCCGGCCACACGCTCACAGTTTCAGCTCGTGCTTCAAGTCGTCGAGGAAGCGCCAGTCTGTTCCCTGGGCGATAATCTGTTGCGGGCTCGACTTGATCATGCCCGTCTCCTGCATTCGCAGCGCATAGAAGCGGACCGAATCCTCGGAATCGTAACCTCGCCACCTGTCGTGCTGGGCCTCTTTCAGCGTTATCAGAGCGAGGTCATAGCTGGGCAGGAAGCCTCGATCGACGAGTTCGCGCGCAGCCGATGCCGGATCCGACGCGCAGAAATCGATGGACTTCAGGATGGCGCGCAATATGCGCTTGGTCGCAGCAGGGTACTTGTCCACGTAATCAGTCCTGCCGGCGACCATGCAGCAGTAATATTGTGACCAGGGCCGGTCGACGGCGTTGCTGATGATCGTGTGGCCGATCTTCTTCGCGCGGAGGCCGGGCAACTCGGTGATGCCGGCGAGGAAGGCGTCGACCTTGCCTTCGATGAAATCCTGCATCGGAGAGATGCCTAACACCCATTCGATCTCGTGAACGGGATCAAGCCCAACATAGTTGATCATCAAGCTGAGAAAGACATGCGGGTGGTCGTTGAACGCCCAAATCCCGACCCGTTTGCCCTTTAGGTCGGCAATGCCGTTGACGCTGTCATTGCCCCGCAGTTCCCAGCAGCCTGTGTGCACGCCGGTCAGGATTTTGATACTTGCCCCTGATTCGATGCTCCGGATGTGCATCGACGGCATGTTAAAATCGAAATCCGTGACGCCGGCGGTAAGCCACTCGGTGTTGTCGACGTTGGTGTCGCCTTGCACGTAGCGGACATCGGTCAATCCGTCGGCGCGCATCAACTCGCCCGCGAGATAGAGCGACGCCCAGCAGTAGGAGCCATCGATCCACCGCCCCAGACGGACGGAAGTCGTTTCCGGCGGCGGCTCCCGCGCAGCTTTGGATGGACGAATGTTGAAGAGTTGGGCTCCGCCGGCCGCCGTCAAGCCGGCCAGGAACGTGCGGCGATTTTGAATGATCTGCATGGGATCGCTTCCTCTCCCGAACTGCAAACGACAATTCCGGTCGGAACCGAGCAAAAAGAGGTTCCGGCAGAGGCAGATAGTCTCGTGGGCGCGCCGAACAGCTGCAGGTTGGAGCGCGCCCAGTCTGATGCGGGAGTCTTGCGCTCTCAGTCGCCGGCCCCGTGAGGTCCCAGCCAGCGATACGCAACTATACTCCCGATTGGCGCGCGTAGCGAGGGTAAAGCTCACTCAGCCTCAAACGACTATCCTTTACGCTGCCGCAGTTCCGCCAGACTAGCCCATCTGTCAGCCTACCGGTCGCGACCTCGCGCTGGCACAGTCTCTTCTTGCGAAGAGACCTTCGACAATAGGGCGTTGAACGTCCGCCCTGATAATCGATTCAGACCTTGGGCGGACGGTTCGGGAATGACCGCCTTGGGTCAAATCACGTCGATGCCCGCGCCGGTCCGCTTCTGACGATCCGAGCATCAAAGCTGCCAGTCCGCTCTCGGCCCCACGCCGGTCATTCGACAGACATAACGGGGTCCCTGGCGTTACCTGCTCGTTCCGATCGACGAGACGAATGGCCACCCATTTCGGACGTTTAGCCGACCAGTTCGCGTCGACGTTGCCTGCGAGGTAGAAATGCGAATGCCAGTCCGATCTGTACGACCACAGCGCCGGCCGCATAAGGCCAAGCTCGGCAATTGTCGGGCCTATGCTTATTTAACGATCAGTCGATCGCCTCGATACCTTGCGCCTTCAAGGCCGTCGCGAGCAATCGACATCGGCGCCGAACTGCATCCCTACTGCACCGTCAGCTCGGCTCGCTCGCCGGCCTTGACGGTCACCGTGCTTTCCTTCGAGCTGTTGTCCAACCTCTCCGAGACGATCGCGTAGTCGCCGGCCGGCAGCGCCGCCTGATATTTCTCGTCGTAGGCGTAACCGAGCGATTTGCGGTTGCCGTTGATGTCCTTCCTCGGATCGAAAATCTCGATCTTCGAGGCCCCTGGCGCGGTGATCGCCAGCACGCCGGCATTAATGGCGACCTTCAGATCCTGATGCTCACCGGCCTTGACGCTGAACGGCTGCTCGACGACGGCAAGGTCGACCGTCGCCGTCAGTATATAGTCATCGGGCGGCAGATCGAACTTGCTGTCGGGACCATAGGCATGAGCCACCTCTTGCCTCGTCCCGTCGATCTTCCTTCTTGCCTTGAACACCTTGAAGCCGATGCCCGAACCGTCGGCCTTGTCGCCGCCAGCAATGTAGTAGGCGTTGGCAACGACATGGCCGACGCCGACGATGATATCCTTGTCGACGATCCTGCCGGCAGTGAGCGGGATGGTTTCGGTGATTTCGCCCTGCCCGATCCTGACCGTCACTTTCTGGTCGCCGGCCGGCAACACGACCTTCGTGTCGCCATAATAGGTCGCGGGCGTAGCGACGCCCGGATAGGCGATCACGACAGCCGCACCATCGGCGACGTCCGCCCCCTCACTTGGCCGTGGATGAATGATGAGCGTGCCGGCATTCAGCGTGACAAGGGGCTTGTAGACCTGGCCCGCCTCGACCGTGATCTTCTGTTCGGTCCTGGCTTCGCCATAGCTTGCGACGACTATGTAGCCGCCCGGCTCCAGATTGCCTTTGTAGGCTCCGTATTCGGTGGTGACGTAATCGCCGCGGGTGCCGTCGGAGCTCGCCTTGTAGATCTCCCAGGAATTGCCCTCGGTGACAGGATCGCCGCCCTCGGCGAGCACCACGGCCGGCATGAAGTTGAACTCCGGCTTTTCCGGCTCGGGGGCTGGCTGCGGCGCAGGCGCTGATTCGAGCGCCGGTGCAGGTGCGGCGGCGATGGTTTCGACCAGCGCGTCCTGTAGGGCTTGCTCGTCGGACGCCTGGATGTATTTGCCGCCGGTGTTGTCGGCGAGGCAAGCGACTTGCTTGCCCTCGTCCGCGGTCAGGCCGAAGCCGACGACGTTTACGGTGAAATCGACACCGGCAGCACTCAGTTCCTTGCCGAGCGCGCAAGGGTCACCTTTGCAGGTCTCGAGCCCATCGGTGATGAGGATGACGGTGGCCTTATCCTCGGTGTATTTCAGCGCCTCGGCGGCCTGCTTGACGGCTGATGTCAGCGGCGTCTTGCCGATGAATTTCAGGCTGTCGGCGGCAGCGGAAACAGCAGCTGCCGAGCCAGCCTGCGGCGGCACGATGAGCTCGATGTCCTCGCAACTGCCCTTCTCGCGATGGCCATAGGCCATGAAGCCGATTTCCCTATCGGCGGGGACAGATTGCAGCACCGTTCGCAGCGATTCCCGGGCGATTTCGAGCTTGGGCTTGCCGTCGATCTGCGCCCACATCGAGCCGGAAGCGTCGAGAACGATGACGACACGGTCGGCGGCAAGGCCGAGCGTCGTCATCCCCAACAGGAGGGCGGCCGCAGCGACGCCCCGCGCAAGTCCCGCCATGAAAATTCTCCCCCAGTCAGTGGCCGCCAGTCCGGGGAAGCTATTTGACGCCGCGTCGGGACACAAGCCCGAACGCCGGGCATGGAAGGGTCGGCCACAAGCCTTGAGCCAAACCACTCAATACGTCGTGCGACGCTCTTCGGAAGGCGGCCGGCCGAACTGCAGCCGATAGCTCTGGGCAAAATAGGAGTGTGAGGTGAAGCCGGTGGCGATCGCCACGTCGAGGATCGGCATGTTGGTCTGGCGCAGCAATTCGCGCGCCCGCTCAAGCCTGAGCCGCATATAATAGCGGCCGGGCGTCACCGTGAGGTGACGCAGGAACAGCCGCTCGACCTGGCGCACCGACAAGCCGGCCGACTTGGCGAGCTGCACCGCCGACAGCGGCTCGTCGAGATGATCGGCCATCAGCTCGACGATGCGGCGCAGCTTTTCCGATTTGCCGGTCAGGTCGCGCTCAGGACCGACGCGCTGACGGTCTCCGGCAGAACGGATGCGCTCGTGCTGGAACTGGTTGGCGACGCCGTTGGCGAGGCCCGAGCCGAAATCGCCGCGCACGATCTCCAGCATCAGGTCGATCGAGGTGGTGCCGCCGGCGCAGGTGTAGCGTTTGCGGTCGATCTCGAAGACATTGCCGGTGCAGTTGATGTCGGGAAACCGCTCGACGAAGCCGGCGCGGTTTTCCCAGTGGATGGTGCAGCGATAGCCTTCGAGCTGGCCTGCCTCGGCGAGCAGATAGGAGCCGACCGACAGTGCGCCGAGCGCGTTGCCGCGCCGGCCCCAGCTGCGCAGGGCCGCCAACACCTTGCTCTTGCCGGGAAACTCGGTCGTCAGCCCGACCGAGACGAAAAGGATATCGACCGGCGGCAGATCGGCGACGGCATAGTCGATCTTGAGCGGCAGGCCGTTGGAAGCCATGACGGCATCGCCGTCGGCCGACACCGTCGTCCAGCCATAGAAGTCGTGGCCGAGCAGCCGGTTCGCCGACCGGAACGTGTCGATTGCGGCGGCCAGCGAGAACATGGAAAACTTGTCGACCAGCAGGAACCCGAACTGCCGGCCGCCTTGAACAAGATCGTTCGCGACCGGCCGCTCTAGAGCGGGATGCATTTGGGTCGAGTGGGGCATCCCGCTCTATCTCTTTATTTCAGCCGCATTTATGCAACGCCAAGTGATCCCACTTGGCTGCAAAATGCTCGGGGAACAGTGTGGTTCGGCAAAGCTGCGGCTTTCCAGATTCAGAAAGACGGCCGTTTCAATCCGGCCGCGAGATAGGCAGAAGCTAGCGTGTTGGCCATCAGCATGGCAATGGTCATCGGTCCGACGCCGCCAGGCACCGGCGTGATGGCGCCGGCCATCGTCGCCGCTTCCGCATAGGCGACGTCCCCGACGAGGCGGGTCTTGCCTTCGCCCTTTTCGGGCGCCGCGATGCGGTTGATGCCGACGTCGATGACGGTGGCGCCTGATTTGACCCAGTCACCCCTGACCATTTCAGGTCTTCCGACAGCTGCAACGAGAATGTCGGCGGTGCGCGCCAGTGCAGCCAAGTCCTTCGTGCGGCTGTGCGCGATGGTCACGGTGCAGTTGGCGGCAAGCAGAAGATTGGCCATCGGTTTGCCGACAATGTTGGAGCGGCCGACGACCACCGCATTAAGGCCGGAAAGATCCTTGCCGCGCACGCGCTCGATCAGCAGCATCGAGCCGGCCGGCGTACAAGGCACGAACGCCGTCTCCAATTCGCCGGTGCCAAGCTTGCCGACATTGATGAAGTGGAAGCCGTCGACATCCTTTTGCGGCGCGATGGTCTGGATGATCTTGCCCGCGTCGATATGGCTAGGCAGCGGAAGCTGCACCAGGATGCCGTTGATGGCCGGATCGGCGTTGAGTTCGCCGATGATATCAAGCAGTTCCTGTTCGGAGGTCTCGGCCGGCAGCGTGTGCTGGACCGAATGAAAGCCGCATTCCTTGGCGGTGCGGGATTTGGAGGCGACGTAGACCTGGCTCGCCGGATCCTCGCCGACGATGACCACTGCGAGACCGGGCTTCAGCGCGCCCTTTCCCAACAGTTCGGCCGTCAAGGCCTTGACGCGCCGCACCACGTCTTCGGCGACGTTCTTTCCGTCAATCAACTCGGCCATGAACACCCTCAGCATCGTTCTACTTCGGGCGGCATTTTCACGAAAATCCGACCCGGCAATCCCGTCAAAGCGCCGTCTTATGCCGCTAACTCGAAACCGATGGCTTTTATTCTATCCGGCGCTCAGAAATAGCGCCGCGATCGGCTTTCGGTGAGTTCGCGAACCGCTTCGCGGAATTCGCGCAGGCTGGCTCGGATTTCTTCGATGGAGGCTTGCTGTTCGGCGGCTTTCGAAGCCTGATTTGCGTCGTCCGACGAGGCTCGGGGATAGGCGGACTGCTGCTGCGGATAAGGCCCGGCATGGGGCGTCATGGCCGGCGGATAGGGATAGCCGGCCGGCGGCGGCTGCATCTGCCAGGGATAGCCCATCGGCGGTTGCGCATACGCCTGCATAGGCGGGGCCGGGTACATCGCTTGCTGCTTGACCGGATCCCGCTTTGCGCCTCCGGCGACTGCGGATGCGCCATTGGCCGGTGAGTCACTGGAACGCGAGGCTTCGCTGCGCGCCTTGCGCGGCACGATCCTGCTCACCGCCGACAGCAGCGCATTAATAAAACCTGAATGCCTGGTGGCCTCGACTGGGGGAACGGGCGGCGGCGACGCCTGGTATGCCTTGTCTTCAAAACGGCGCTCGTCCGTCCGGCGGCGCGGCCGCGAATTGGCGGTATCGCGCAGGCTCGCATAGGCGCCGCGCATGGCGCCAAGGCCGACACCAGAGGCGAGGCCCGCCAGCAGGCCGGCAAGCACCGTCACGGCGCGCGACGGTCCGTTCGGCTCGAGCGGGGCGAAGGCCCTGGAGATCACGTTGATGTTGGCGGTGTTGATGTCTTTCTGCTCGCCGGTTTCCTTGGCGCGCAGAAGGTATTGTTCATAGACGGAGCGCTTGGCGGCGGCCTCGCGCTCCAGTTCGCGCAACGTGACCAGATCGCTGTTGACGTCGCCGCTGCGGACCTTCAACTGCGCCAGCCGGGAGGCCAGATCCTGTTCGAGCTGCACGGCGCGCCTGAGGTCGACCTGCAGCGACGAGGCGATGCGGCGCAGTTCCCCGGCAATACGCTCGCGCGAGCCGGCAAGCTGGGCATTGAGCGCCTGGAGCTCGGGATGGCGCGGCCCGAACCGGATCGCGGCGCGGTCGGCCTCCTGCTTGAGCGTCGCATATTGCGAGCGCAACTCGCTCATCGTGTTGGAGTTGATCTCCTCCGGCAAGGTGCCGCTCAGAACCGAATTCACGTCGATCGAGCGCGCCGACGCCGCGCGGGCGTTAAGTTCCAGCGTGCGTGCGCGGGCGATGGCAAGCTGCTGGTTGAGCTTGAGCATCTCGTCGTCGCTGATCAGATGGCCTTGCGCGTCGACGAGGTCGTGCGCGGCCCTGAAATCCTCGACGTTGCGCTCGGCCGCCTCAACCCCCTTGCGCAACTCATCGAGCCTGCCCGTCAGTTCGTTGGTCGCGCGGCCAGCGGTGTCGGACTGGATCTGACCGAAGGTCTGCAGGAAAACGTCCGTCATCGTATTGGCGATGAGAGCCGACTTCTCGCCATTTTGCGTGGTGGCGCTGACGGAGATGACGAAAGTCTTGCCGCCGCGCTCGACCGAAAGGCTCTCCGCCAGATTGCCGACGGCCAACGCATGGCGGCGGCCCTCAATGGCACCCGGTCCGTCATTGCGCGACAGGATCGATCGGATGAGCGTCATCACGCCCAGGCCGTCGGAACCTTGCCCGTTGAACTCCGGATCGTTGACGAGATTGAGCTTGTCCACGACCTTGTTGAGAACGGTGCCGGAGGTGAGCACGCGAACCTGGTTTTCGACGATGGCCAGCGTGGCGTCGGACGCAACCACCGATTGGGTGAGGTCGCGGTCGGTGAGCTTCAGGTCGCGCGGGTCGACGATCAGCTCTGCGGTGGCTTCGTATTTCTTCGGCGTCGACAGCGCGATCGCGACGCCAAGCGTGGCGCCCAGTATCGTCATGGCGACGATCAGCAGCTTCGACCTGGCGATGCCGCGGACGACCTGCATCGGATCGATCAACGGCTTCCATCCGTCGTCATCCTCGCGGGAAGACCGCTGCTCGTCGGCGGCGTATCGAGCTTCGAACGTCGCATATCGTGGATCGAACGCGGCGTATCGAGGATCGAACGCGGCATATCGAGGATCGAACGCGGCATATCGAGTATCGGCATCGGAACGGCGGTCCTCGGAAATACCGGGAGAAACCGGCTCCTCCCGCGGCCTGGCTTCCGCACGGTCCGCTTCAACGGCCTCGTCCGCCTCTGGCGATATCCGGGCGGCCGAAGCGGATGCATCCTCGGCTTGAAACTGGCTTGTTTCATCGTTTGCCGAGAATTCCGGAGTTACCGGGCGTTCCGGAATCGCCGAGGGCTCCGGGGTTGCCGAGAGTTCCGGTTGCGCTCGCCCCTCGCGGCGCAGGCGCGCGAGACGATGGCGCGTCGCGGCATCTTCGCGCCATGACGGGTCTGCCCGATCCCCGATCGAAACCAGCGATGGTTCAGCTTCTTCTTCGCCGCGCATCGCCCGGCCGAGCGCCAGCAAGGACCGCTCGCGCCTCCAATCTTCACGGTTTTGCCTGTCGACCATTATCGTGGAGCTTGCCCTTGGCGGCTTGGACGCGCGCGGTCAGCCATTCGTTAAGCCACGCTAAACAAGCATAGGAAACAAAAGGTTAATTTCCCTGCCTTGAAGACGAGGTTTCCCTCTTCGGTTGTGTCTTTCTTGAACGCAACGAAAGCGTTCCGAACCGCGCGTTAAACTTTCCAGCCTATGCTGTCTCCGACACATGACTCAGGCTGGTGACATCCCGCAAAGGCGGCCCCTCGCCCGGATCGGCGCTTTCGTTGCCGAGCGACGGGGGCTGGTTCGCGACTATCTTTCGGCGATCAGCGGCGCGGGCGGGCGGCTGGTGTTTTCGCTGGCCTATTTCATCGCGCTGGCCAACACGCTGTCCATCGCCGAGTTCGGCATGTTCGCCACCGCTTCGGCGGCCGGCGTGATGCTGTCACGCATCCTGGCCTTCGGTTTCATCTCGGCGCTTTACCGAACTGCTACCATCCGCCCCAATCTGATCGGCACCTTCACGGCCGGCTTCCTGCTGCTTGGCGCGATATCGCTGCCGCTGCTGGCTGCCGCCTCCTACGGCGTCTACCTGGTCTTCTTTGCCAGCACCGTGCCGCTATCGGTCTTTGCGGCGATCGTGTTTGCCGAGGCGCTGCTGTGGCGGCCGGTCGAGGTCGCGCTGATCGTCAACAACGGGCTCGGCAAGTTCGGCCGCGCCGCCCTGCTGACGATCCTGGCGACGGCCTTGCGGGCGCTCGGCGCCGTGCTGTTCATGTTCGCGGCGCAGCCGACCATAGGTGTCTGGTCCTGGTATTATATCGGCGCCAACACCGCCTCGCTGCTGCTCGCCTTCGCATTTTTCTATCCGCGCCAGAGGCTGCGGCTGCGGCTGGCGCTCTATATCAGGCGGCTCGCCGATTCCATCTACGTCGCCGGCGCAGAGGTGCTGTTCTACCTGCAGATGGAATTCGACAAGCTGCTGGTGCTGGCGATCGGCGGGCCGCACCTCGCCGGCATCTACGCCATCATCATGCGGCTAGTCGACCTGACCGCGATCCCGATCCGCACCTTCTCGATGATGCTGGTACAGCGCATGATGCGGGCGCCGGAACTCCTGTCGCGCCTGGCGGTCAAGAGCGGCATAGAAGGCGGCGTGTTCCTGGTCTCGACGCTGGCGCTGGCGGCGCTTGCCATCGTGCTGCATTTCTTCCCCAACGCGCTGGGCAAGAATGTCGCGGAGGCCGCCCCTCTGGTGGCGCTGGCGATCTGTGTGCCTGGGTTGCGCAATCTGGTCGAATACCAGGCCGAGCTCCTGTTCGCGCGCGGCCAGACACTGGTGCGGGCGATCAACCTGGCCCTGCTTGCCGGGCTGAAGGCGGTCCTGCTGACCTATGTGCTGACCACGATCCTGGACACGCCGGATCTGGTGCTGTCGCTCAATGTCGTCTTCCTGCTGCTCTATCTCGCCTCGACGCTGCTCACCTATTCGGCGATGCGCAAGCCGGCCAAGCCGGTCTAAGGGCAAACATCGGGACTGGCTGTCAAGGATCGAGATACGGGCGGGCCAACCCCGACCCGCCGCATTCCATAACTTTATCATTCACGGGTGAGCCGTCGAACAAGAACGGCCTTTGATCCGCCACTGCACAGTGCGCCCGGAAGCTCCGTTGGTAAGGACGGAGTTAGCTCCGCGCTCCGTGCAGATCACGCATGAAAAGCTTTCGTATGAATCCCTGCAGCATTTCCCGACGCCGAAACTACTAGTTTCGTTTTTTTTCAAAAGATTGGCCGTTTCGCAAGCATCGAGCCACCAGGCCCAATTCAAGGACAATTGCTCACACGCTCAGTCAATTTTGTCTTTGAGGCTTGTGCGTGGTACGATATGGTACAAAAAAGTTGATGATTGTTTGGAAATTGCGCGGAGCAACGGTAATTTAGAGTCATCTAATGTATCAAGACTCCGCGCTCCAATCGCTCGAAGAGCACAAAAGTAAGAATGCGAAATTTACGCATTCTCTTGATTTTTCAACCTTTAGCTTTCAGCCTGACGAGCAATTTCCGGCTTTCCGTTTCGCCAATCGAGGCGTGATGGACTTATCAGTCGTGCGGGATTGTCCTCAATCCTTTCCGGCCCGCCAAACGGTGTGGAACCTGGATAGACTCGCATTTATGCGAACTAAGCTTCCGGGCGAAAATCATGCTCATCGCCAGAAGCATCTGAAAAATGCCGTACTTGACCATTGGTATGTCACCCTGCCGTTTTGCTTGCCGGGTGAGTGGCATAAAGGCGAGAAAGCTGTGCCTGAGCTGCACTGCCTGGCTAGTCCGTTCGATAGAGAAATCAATCACGACGGGGTCCTTACGCTCTTCATCCCACACGACCTGTTTACCTCGACTGCCGGGCTCCATCGAATGTTGGATGCCAAGTTCGAAGGAGGGCTCGGTAAGCTGTTGGCAGACTACCTGTTTCTTCTCAACCGGTCGCTGGCGGATTTGCAGTCGCCGGAGATACCATACGTCGTCGAGGCAACACGAAACCTTGTGGCCGTATGCCTCGCGCCCTCCCAAGATCGCTTGATAGAAGCCCAAACCCCGGTCGATGCGACATTTTTAGGCCGAGCGCGACGGATGATTGACGGCAGACTTGTGGATCGCAAACTGACGTCCCAAACACTGTGCGCGGAACTTGGCGTGTCCCGCTCCCGGCTATACAGAATTTTCGAGCCGCTCGGGGGAGTAGCTTCTTACATTCGGAAGCAGCGGCTACTGCGAACGCGGGACGCGCTCTCCGACATTGGCGATACGCGGTCTATATCCCGGATCGCTGAGCAATGGGGCTTCGTCGATGCCTCCAGTTACAGTCGAACGTTCAGGCACGAATTCGGCATTTCACCGAAGGAAGCACGGGATATAGGTTGGGCGAGTGATGGCTTCGTCGTGGCGCAGCAATGCCAGGCACGACACGAAGGGCCGCAAACGCTTTACCAGCTACTCCGCACTGTAGATGGAACCTGACCGGACTAACCACGGCGGGACAAGTCCGCGCTAACGTCAACTTAACCGCCTCACACCGCTCCCAGGCGAGCGACGGTCTTACCTGCAGCATCGACGAGCATCAGATTTCCATCCTGTACCGAATACGCTGCAGTTTGCGAAAGCGCTGCGTGGAAGACCGCCTCTTGAACGGACTTGGCATCTTCGCAGGCCATCATTGTCGATGCCAGCCGGCCAAATTTCATTGTCGTACCTTCTATGTCGACGTCGCCGCGAAAAGCGTTGCAGCCACCATTGCCGCTCACGGCGCCATCAGCATCAAAAACAAGCGTCGACGTCACGTTCGTATCGGCGCTCTTGCCGTCCAGCTCTAAAACCCTCCATTCGGTACCTGCCAGAGAGACGCCGGAAGCCTCCTCTGCGTTCTTACTGCCCGCCTGAACGAGGAGGATTGAAAACATTCTCCCGCTCTCGCCAGATCGACCGGTGTCGGCTCGGCACTGGCGAACCAGGCGGAGCCGCCGACCTCAATGCGGGCCTGTATCGCATAGGCCACTCCGTTCGAGAGTTTGCTTGAATCGACAACCAGGCCAAAGGCAATGGGAACTTGTCCCGCCGGCGCCACCGTGGTTGTGGCTAGGGCGGTTTTTGGCTTGGCCAAATCTATGAATCCACAAGAAGAATGGAATCTGAGGGTAGCGCAATCCGCTCCCGGTAGAAGGCGCTGCCGGACAGTTTCACATCCGTAGCATACGCGCCATGCGACGCTAGGCAGCACATGGCTGCGGCAACAAGGGCTGACAGCAGCTTCACGGCTTTTCTCCTATTTTGTAACAAAACTGAGATTTATCCGCTGACAGGCGTCGCCCCGCGCGTGATGAAAAGGACCTTCAGCCGAGCAACGTCTTCAGGTGTAATGCTCGGCGGATCGGTTACGGCCAGCCACGCATCGATATAGTGCTGCGGTGCAAAGACGTGGCCGTAGCCCATTGGAGACGTCGTCGCTATTGCCATATCGACCGTCAGTTGCAGCATCGTGATAAGCGGATACCAGCGAACCTGCTCCGATACGTCGGGTCCGCGCGGCTCTTTCATCCAATCGGGCTCTCGATAAAGCGTGGCGACGTCGAAGAAGGTTATCGGATCGCTGGCGTATTGAAGGTAGACTATCCGGATCGGTCCCCACTCTGCGTTTGGAATGTCCAAGGCATCGTTCTGATTGGTGAACCGGAAGATCGAGCTGTTGCGAAAGCGGGGGAGCCATTCGGGCGATCCGGAATTGCGGCCGTCGGTAACGGATCGCCAGGTGCGGCTTGCGAAGGGTGGCCCGCTCCACAACGCGCCTTGAAACGGATCTGCGACGACATCGTAAAGGTTCGCCGACTGTTCAGAGTTCATCGCCCCGAGGCTTAGGCCGTGCAAGTAGAGTTTCGGGCGGACGTCGCGCGGAAGCGAAGACCAGTAGGTGTAGACCTCTTGGAACAGCGCGTCGCCGGCCTCCGCGCCGTAGTCCGGCTCGACCAGGAGGGATAGCCAACTGGCGAGGTAAGAGTATTGCATTGCGACGCTCGCGACATTGCCCCTGTGAAGATATTCAACCGGGTCCAGCGCAGCCGGATCAATCATGCCAGTACCAGTCGGCACGATGATGATCAGTATGGTTCTTTCGAACGCGCCGGTACGCTTCAATTCCTGCAAGGCCAGCTTCGCGCGTTCATCCGCAGTGTCGGCCGAACTCATTCCGACATACACCCGAATAGGGTCCATGGCCCCTTCCCCGAAGAAAGTGGCTATCTCTGCCGCTGTCGGACCGGAACTGACAAACCTGCGGCCCTGCCTGCCGAGTTCTTCCCATGACAGCAAAGAAGCCGCGCTTCCCGTCTTGATCGATTGCGCGGGCCTGCTGAGGTCATCTTCGATGAGAGCATCCATCTGCTTGAACGAAGAATCCAGGATTCTAAGCGTCAGTCTGAAGACCAGTCCCTCGACGACCGACCAGAACAGCGCGACCGCCAGCAGGCCGCCGACAAGATGAGAGACCCGCCTCGGGACGAAGCGCCCAAGCCAGCCGGAGAACACCAGGAAGGTGTGCCTGAAGAGGTGTGCCAACAGCATGAATGTCGCAAATACGACGGCAGCGACAATCCCTGTCTTGAGCGGACTCGCGGTGTCCAGCGGAGCGAGATCCATCAAAACGCGAATCGAATTCTGCCATTCCAGAGTTCTCCAAAGGAAGACGACGGCAATCACAACGCATGTGCCGGCGACTGCAATTCTCGTCGCCTTCAGGGTTCGGTCCCCTAGCTGCGGCAATTCGAGATAGGTCCACAGCGAATAAGCGACGAAGCCGATGCCGTATCCGAGAGCAGCCGAAAGTCCCGAAAGCACACCCTGGACCAGGTAGGATCGTGGTATAAGGCTGGGCGTCAGGGAGGCCGCGAACGACAGAGTCGCCGCGAGTATTCCCAGGGTGAGGAATGAGTGTTCGAACCTGCTTTGTGTCGCGCGCACTCAATCAGCCCTCATCGGTACGAACAGCCAGCGTGAACGCCTGTGCCAAAAAGCTTGTCCGTGAGCTCGGTGCAGCGGCTGTTGCCCTCCAGAAGAGAGCTCGAAGGTCACCTTCTAAGCCGACGTAGATCAACGACGCGGCCATTGTGTGCGCTGACAGCAATTTCGAATCGGCCGAGGCCGCGCCTGGCGCGATACACGAAGAACCGCCCGCGGCAATCGACGCGTCGAATGTCTCTGAAACCGCGATTGCGCAAGATTCGCTCGCCATCACGACAAGTGATGGCACGGCCATTATTGAGGCTCGTGCCGATTTCGATGTTTATCGTGACGGCATGAGCGGGGATTGGCGAAGCTACAGGTACGAAGAAGCTGGAAGCCAGGCCAAAGCATGCGAACAAAAGACGACGCATCAATATTCTCCGTGTCAACGTGCTTGCCTGACATCAATCGTGATTGGTTGAATTGTCAAGAAAAGGCATGGTCAGCCTTTAAATTAGGGACGAACGGACAATGTTTTGGATTCCATGCTCATGACACTTCGCAGAGACATTTACATTCATAACAATGTGGCAGGGGTTTATCGCAGTCGCCTGGACTCACCGCGAGCCTTGCAACGAATAGGCTCAACTGACAGTCACGTTCGAGGAGTAGTGAGATGAACGCGATAAAGAGCAAAATTGCTTTTTGTCTGCTTGTTGCGGTCCTTGCTGGTTGCGCCGCCACCGAACAAGAACAGCTAGCAGGAACCGGCGCGCTTGTAGGAGCTGGAGTAGGAGCTTTGGCCGGGCAAGCAATTGGACGCAACACTCGAAGCACGGTGGCTGGGGCTGGCGCTGGAGCCCTTCTAGGCGCTGTGGTTGGGACGGCATCTGCTCCACAGGGTGCGCGCTATTGTCGTTTCCAGCGTAGTGACGGAACAATCTGTGCTGCTCGCTGCTAGGTTCGGCCTATAAGAGAATGATCGTCCGATTTTTGGCGTATGCCGTGCTCGTGGCCACTCAGATCACTCTGGATAAGTCTCAACGCCGTTCGGCGCCGCCTTGTGAAAAAGGATAAATACCAGGGGATTGCCGGGCTCGGACATTACATCGCTGCGCTGGCCCGTTATTTCTCCGGCCACGCCGCTTGTATATTCCGCAACCACTTCGCCGAAACTGTTGCGCTGGATGGCCACCTTCTGTCCGGGTTCGACCTTGTCGTTGAGCTTGACCAGATGCTCGACGATCCCGCCCGCGGTGGCAATGATCGGGAACGCACTGTTGCCGACGAAGACGGTCACGTCCTTGCCCGTGCGTCCAATTGGACCGGCCACGATGCCGTGATGCTTGAGGACGTTCATCGTGCCTTCCACGAATAGCGCGATCATCTCGAGGTCCAGGTGGCGGGCAGCGCCGATCTCCGGGCAAAAGGACGGGATGCCCGCGGCGTTAAACGCGTTATGGAGGACATTGGGATATGTAGGGTTGTCGAAGATCTGACCGATGGGATAGAGCTCCGCCATCGCCTTGATCTCGGGGACGTCCATCTCGGCAATATTGAATGCGCTGACCTCGAATCCGGTCGTTCCGGTATGGAAGTCGATAGCGAAGTCGGCGTTCGGCCGCAGCAGCCGGTTGAACACCAGCCCGGCGTGCCGGCTGGGCGCGGTTATGTCGTTCTCGTTCCCGGGCCACACCCGGTTCGTATCGATCAGATCCGGGCCCCTGCCAAAATTGGGCCATCTGCGCTGCATGCTTTCAACGGCCGGGCGTGCCACGTCTGTGACCGCCATGACCGTGCCCGACATCTCAGCCGGATCGAGCTGGTTCATCACGGTCTGGACCGTATGCATGGAACTCATTTCGTCGCCATGCACACCGCTGGTAAGGACGGCGCGCTTGCCCGGCTTTGCCCCCTTGGCGACCGTCACAGATACATACCAGTGCTGTCCTGTGGGCATCTGAACCCCCCGAAAATACAAGAGGTGCTTCTGCCCGGGCTCCAAATCGGCGACGTCGAGCGCGCTGACGACCTTCTTCCCCTGGATCACATCGCCGGTGTAGGCAGTGCCCTGAGCACCGGGCGCCGCGCCGGCAGAGGGAGCCGTCGCGTCCTGGGCAGAGGCAGAACCGGCATTGGCCGCGAGCGCGGCCGCCGCGCCAACCGTCGCGATGGATGCTATTATCAGATCGCGACGGTCGAGGCCTTTTTTGGAAATCTCCGACATGATCAAGTCCTTTGAATCTAGGTTAGGATGACGGACACTTAATTTCCTGTCATTTCATGACTTGGCTTGATCGACATCTGAGCAGTGCCCCGACGTTTGCCAGATGAAGGCACCTGAAGCATAAATTCGCGGTCCTGCAACGATGCCTTCGTCGATTGCTTGCTTCAGCTCGAAAATCCCGGACCGCCAAGGTCGTGGATCGTCGTGAATCCGCGTGTCAAGGTCGCTTCGGCTTGAGCGGTCAGCTTAGGATGCTTCCGCTTCCGTTGTTGACGATAGCGTGTTCTGGCCGCCTTGCCATTGGCCCAGAATTCCAAAACTGTGCCTCTCGTCCTACATCGGACGATATTCTCCAAAGCGCTCTCTGTTCCCGGCCTATCGCCGATTTCGCCAGCGACGCCCGGCATAACCGAAGCGTGCGGCTAAGACAGTTGCCAAGGCTGGGGTAAGATTGAAAACGGATTTGATACGAGTCAATCGAATCCCGGCACGCCAGTCAAAACAGAGACATGGAGCACAACAGCAGGATTCCCGGCTGATTTATTCGAGCGCTTGATGCCCTACAATATGCAGCACTTTTTACGCAGCCCTCGGCAGGAGCCTACATGTCAACCCTCATCGTAATTGTTTATCCCACCGAAGCGAAGGCGGAAGAGGTCCGTCAGACCCTGCTCGGATTGCAGAAGGAATATGTGATCAGGCTTGGCGACGCGGTTATCGCCACCAGGACAGAGGCGGGAAAAGTCAAGCTGAACCAGCTTATAAACACGACCGCCACCGGCGCGGTGTCCGGCAGCTTTTGGGGGTTGCTCATCGGGGTTCTGTTTCTCAATCCGCTTATAGGCGTGGCGGTCGGCGCGACTTCGGGTGCGCTTGGAGGCGCATTGACCGATGTTGGTATCAACGATGCCTTCATGAAAGATCTGTCGGCAAGCATCGCGCCGGGCAATGCCGCTCTCTTCCTGCTTATCCAGGAGATGACCGAAGACAAGGTTCTGAAGCAGATCCAGGGCTTCGGTGGAATCGTCCTCAAGACCTCGCTCGACGAAACCAAGGAGCAGGTTCTGCGCGACGCCCTCAAGCGCCATTCCGCAGAAGCCGGTTCGGCGCCGTCGGCGTAGGCGGCATCGCCGCTCCCGTTCGTGCTGGAGAAAGTGAGTGTTGTCCCCGACCGAAACTGTCATAGCCATCGCCATCGAGATACTCTGTGGCGCCGCGGGGGCACTCGCTGTGCGGTGGTGGTGGCCCAGCCTTGAACTTACCAAGATTGCAGCCGTTCTGGCCGGCATGGCCGGAGGTTTTGCGTTGACCTTCGTAGCTGCGCAGATTCCCGGCATTGGCCACTTGGTTGGGCACGCTGAAAACGCCGCCGATTCCGTCATGCGCGGGCTGGGCGGGCTTACCCCTGCCGTCCTGATCGGGGTCGGCGTATCGGGCCTGCTTGGCGGTGTCGTTCTGATGACTGTTCTCGGTCTAATCCGAGCCCGCGTGAAAGGTTAATTTCCGGGGCTGGCTGCTCTTACTGTCCCTATCCACCCTGGGCGCTTTCCACCTCATCGTCGGGGGCGCCCAACAACTGGGCGAGCCATCGGGCCGAGGGAGACTGGGCGCAGAAGGTCAGCACGGCGATTGCTATCGGAACTCCGATGAAGGCGCCGAACAGACCCCAGAGGAACATCCAAAGGAAGACAGAAAACAGCACGAGAAAGGGCGACAGCGCCAACGCCTTGCCGGCCAAACGCGGCTCTACATAACTGCCGATCGCGAACTGGATGAGATTGAGGCAGGCAAAGACGAACAGTGCGGAATACAGGGATTCGAACTGGGCCAGCGCGTAGAAGGTCGGCAGCAGCGTTGCGACGAACGGGCCGACGAAGGGGATGAAATTCAAAGTGAAGGCGATGACGCCCCACTCCGTGGCAAGCTGCAGGCCAAGCGCCAGGGTAAAAACGTAGATCATGCCACCCGTTGCAACGCTCATGATCGTTCGGATCACCAGGTACCGGCGCAGCTTGGCGGCTGTGCGTTCGCCGCCGACGATCAGGATGCGCGCAGCCTCGCCGCTGACGATGCTGGGGATTTTGCGCGCCAGCGGGCCGACCTCGAGCAGGCCGAGCAGCACGTAGATCAGTACCACGATCCAGAATGAGATTGTCGTATTCAGCCGTGCCGACAGGCTCTGCATCGCCGCCACAACCCAGCGCACATTGAAATGCTCCGCCCACAGGCCGGCAACGGCGATCCCATGCGTCTCCAGCCAGGCTGTCGCCTGTTCGTAGAGCACTTGAAGCCGCGGCGTCTCGGCGATGATGGATCTGCCGATCCGACCGAAACCCCAGGCCACGACGGACGCGAACACGATGAAGACAAGCACGATCAGCGTTACAACAATGGCGAGCGCCAGAAGCTGCGGCAGGCGTGCCTGCAGCCGTTTCTGAACCGGCCAGACGATCGCGATGATAAAGAGGGCGCAGGCGACCGGCGCAATGATCGCGTCGGCGAAATAGAGCGCGGCCAGCAGGAGAATTGCGCAGATGATGCCCAGCAGTACCGGTACCCAGCGGGCATTCATGGCAATTCAGAATCTCCAGATCATCGGCACTATGAGCACGGCCACGACAAAGAACCAGAGCATGAGCGGTAGACCAAGCTTCCAGTAGTCGCCGAAAGCGTAACCGCCCGGACCCATGACCATCAGGTTCGTGGGGGTTGCGATCGGCGTCAGGAATGCTGCGGCCGCCGCCACGGCGGTGCTCATGAGCACGGGACGGGGCGAAACACCCATGGTTAGCGCGGCTGCGACCCCGATCGGGATAACGATGAGAGCAGTCGCGGTGTTGCTGATGAGCTGCCCCATTATGGCAGTCAGCACGAACAGGCCGGCGAGCAGGGCAATGGGACCGGCGTCGCCGACCAGCGACACCAGATGCTCTGCCATCAGTTTCGCGGCGCCTGTCTCAACCATGGCGGTGGACAGCGGCATCATCGCGCCGACAAGGATCACCGTCGTCCAATCGATTGCTCGGTAGGACTGCTCGACACTCATGATCCCCGACAGGACGATCGCTCCGGCGGCGAGCAGGCCGGCTACCGCTGGCGGGGTGATGCCCGTGGCGAGGAGCACGACCATCGCGATCAGAATGGCAATGGCCTGGCGGGCACCCGGCCCCATCGGCACCGCCTGACGACGCACCAGTTCGGGCGAATTGACGACCAGGACATCCGGATCCTTCAGGCGGTGGTCGAGAGCTTTCCACGTTCCCTGCAAGAGCATCGTGTCCCCGGCCTGCAACACGATACCTCCTGCATCTCGTGTTGCGTTGGTGGCGACCACCTCTGCGCCGGCGCGCTGCACGGCAAGGACGATCAGGTCGCCGCTCTCGGTGACCATGCCCGGGAAAACGTTCTGGCCAATAAGGCCGGAGCGTGGCGGGATCACCACCTCGGCGAGGCCCGAGCTGCGGTTGAACAGCGTCTCCTCTCCCTGCCCTGGCGCCGCCGACTCGCTAAATGCGAGGTGTTTGTCGGCAGCGAACGCAGCGGCCGACTCGGCGTCGCCCCGCAGCAGCAGGTGATCCCCCTCAGCGATGACAGGTCTGCGAAGCGGGCTGGCCGTTTCACCCTCCTGAACAGCGACGACTTGCAGGTCGGGATAGGTGGCCAACTCGATCGCAGACGCGGGTATGCCGATAAACGGCGAACTTGCGCGCACGCGCATTTGGTAGACGCCGCTGGCAAGGCCGTATTGCTCGACGAGCGTCTTCGCATGGCGGCTGAAGTCGGCAGGCATGGTCGCGCCATTGCGTTCGGGCAGGAGCCGTTTTCCGAACACTATGATGATGGCCATTGTTCCTGCCAGCAGCGGCAAGCCTACAAGCGCGAATTCGAAGAAACCGAAGCTGCCCACGCCGGCGTCGCTGCCCGCGTTCGACACCAAGACGTTCACTGGCGATCCCGTCAGAGCCAGCTTCGAGCCGGCATGCGCGGAAAAAACGAGAGGCAGGAGCAACTGGGCCGAATTTCGCTTCAGGCGGACGGCGATGACGACCACCACTGGCAGGAGTGCAGCCACGGCGCCATTGACACTGATCAGCGCCGTAAGGAGCGCGACCATACTCATCGTCAGCAGCAGCAGGCGGGCGCGGCTCTCTTCGCCTGCGCCACGGATCAGAAGTTGCCCGGCCCAGGCGGTGACGCCTGTCACGTCGAGGCCGGCGCTGACGATGAAGAGGGAGGCTATGAAGATCACCGCGGGATCACCGAAGCCGCCGAGCGCCTGATCAATCGTCAGGACGCCGGTTGCCCACAACGCGGTGGCCGTCGCCATCGCGACAACGACGACTGGCAGCCGGTTCCAGACGAACAGGACGACGACGGCTGCGATGATGGTGGCAGTGTACGCTATGGGGCTCAATCGCTTGGTTCCTCACCGGCCCTACGGCCGACCCGCGGCATGACTGCTACTCTTCCAGTGTCGCCATAAGTACGCCCAGGCGGCAGCCCTTCTCGTATTCGGCAAGGTTCACGTATTCCTTGATGGTATGGATCTCGGCCTGGCCCGCACCGATGGTGATGGTAGGGATGCCATGTTTGTCGAGCCAATTTGCATCCAGCCCGCCATTGGAGAAGAGACAGCTGGCCTCGATGCCCAGCATCTTCAACGCCTTGATGGCGCGCGTCACGACCGGGCTGTCCTCTGCGAGTTTGAAAGGAGGGTAGGAGGTCTGGTGGCTGAACGTTACTTCTGCCGTCTGGCCCTCATGATCTCTGACCTGCCCCTTCGCCTTGCCGAAGGCATCTGCGTAACCCTTGGCGATCTTCGTTGCGAAAGCTGCCTCGGGGCTGCGAGCCTCTCCCTTGATGGATGCGTAGTCGGTGACGACATTGGTTGCATCGCCCGCAGGCTTTCCATCCCTTCCGCCGAAAATGCCGACATTGCTGGTTCCCCGGCCGTCGGGTTTCACAACCTTGCCGAACCAGCCTGCCTGCCACGCCTCGGTCAAGGCGATCGCTCCTACCAGCGTCGCCGATATGCCCTTTTCGGGCGCCACGCCAGCGTGGGACGCGCGGCCTTTGATCTCGACTTCCCAGTTTTCCTGTCCGACCGCGCCGATGATCAGATCGGAGGCGAGCTGCCCATCGACATTGATGCACATGACCGGGCCACCGAGATCGGCGGGGTTCAACTCGCGCGCTCCGTGAAGCCCGCTCTCTTCCCGTACCGTGAAAAGCAGCGTGATCGGCGGATGGGGTAGCTTGTGCCTGATGAGCGTTTCGGCAAGCACAACCAGAAGCGCCACACCGGTACGAGCGTCGCCTCCGAGTGCTGTTGTGCCGTCGGAGACGATGCGATCGCCTTCCCTTCGGGGCTTCGCCCCGGCGCACAGCGGCACTGTGTCAAGATGGGTGGAGAAAAGCAGCCTTGGTGCGCTGCGCGTCCCAGGCAGATCTACGATCAGATTGCCAGTTTCGGTTGGCAACGCAATGCGGGTATTGGCGTCATCGAAGCGGATTGCCGAAGCTGGCACGCCAACGGCCTTCAGTGCGTCACTGACAGCCGCCGCGATATTGGCCTCGTATCCGGTAACACCTTCGATCGAAAGGAACCGCATCAGGTGCTCTTCGGCGGCAGCGACATCGAGGGGAATCGGAACTTCGCTCATGTTACCTCCTCCAGGGTTTGGGTGCTGTTTCGCATCGTGCTGGATCAGCCATTACAGGCCCCATGGCAGGCCAAACGCCTGCCAACCCGCGAAGAGTGCCGTCCACAGGACGTACATCCACAGGACGTAGGGAAGCATCAGCGATACGATCGTGCCAACGCCTGCGGATTTGTCGTATTTTTGGGCAAATCCAACTACGAGAGCAAAGTAGGCATTGAGCGGGGTAATCGCGTTCATCGGTGAGTCACCGACACGATAAGCAGCCAAAACAGCTTCCGGCTCGACGCCTAGTTTCATCAGCAAAGGTACGAAGACCGGAGCGAAAATCGCCCATTTCGCGATTGCTCCAGTCAACAGCAGATCGATGATCGCGACCACGAGGATGAAGCCGAGCAGAAGGGGCAATGCGCCTATGTTTGCAGCTTGCAGCGCACCCGACAGGCTCAACGCCATAACCGTTCCCATGTTGGTGTAGGTAAAGTAAGCGACGAACTGGCTGAGCACGAAGAACAGAAAGATCGTCCCGCCTAGGTTCTTGATCGACTTTTCAATCGCGCCGATGACCTCGGTCAGGGTGCGCAGCGTGCCGGCTCCGATGCCGTACGACCAGCCGGTCACCAGGAAGATCAGCATGATCAGCGCGATCAGGCCGTTCATGAAGGGCGAGTTGCCGATCAGCTCGCCGGTTTCGGGGTTTCGCAGCGGCGCCCAAGACGGCAGTGTCAGGAAACAAAAGACGAGGATCAGGCCGATCAGCCCGTATAAGGCATAGCGCAATCCGCGGGATTCTCTTTCGGACAGTCCCGCACTCTGATCGGGAACCGTTCCATCCACGGACTTCTCGGGCTTGTAAACCCCGAGCCGCGGTTCGATCATGCGGTCGGAGATGAACGCGATGATCACTGTCAGAAACAGCACGGATGCTATGGAGAACCAGACATTCGAGGCCAAGCCGATCGATCTGTTGGGGTCGACGAGATGCGCCGCATCGTTCGTGAATTCGACCAGCACTGCGTCAAGCGGCTTGATAAGCATATTGACTGTAAAGGCACCTGCCACCGCGGCGAAACCCAGGGCGAGACCGGCAAGCGGGTGACGCCCGACTGCGAGATAAGCGATACCGGCCAGCGGAATCAGGACCAGATAACCCGCGTCGGCGGCAACGCTGGCGATGATGCCGACGAAGGCGAGGATATAGGTCAGGGCCCAGGCCGGTGACACGACTACGAGCTTTCGGATCAGCGCAGTGACCAGCCCGGATTCCTCCGCCACGCCGGCGCCGACCATTGCTGCAATCATCAGCCCGACCGCAGTAAAGCTCATGAAGTTGGGAATGAGCGACGCATACAGAAAGCGTATGCCTTCAATGTCCAGCAGACTGCGGATCTCGGTGGTTGCCGTTTCAATCTCATGCGTGTCCGCATTGATGCGTTCGAACGTCACCGCGGCGCCGAAAGTGCTCAGGAGCGCCGACAAGACGATGACGATTGCAATCAGGATCAGGAAAATGACGACCGGATGAGGAACCATGTTCCCCACTCTTTCGACTGCGTCGAGAAATCTTTGCATTGCGGTTTTTGGAGCCGCATTCGCGGTGGGCATCTCGGCCTTCCTCTCTGCTGGACCCGCTGCAGCGAGTCCCCCCCCGGGCAATACTCAGATCAAATGGGCTTTGAGCTTAGTCCTCTACTGTGAGGAGTCATGAGCGCAGAATCCAAAGCCTTGGCCGCCTGTCCCGAAATCGCCCGTAAGTCTTTCACGCCGATCGCCCTGACAAATGAAACACAAGGATTGGAACGATCAGCGCAGACTCTGGACTTTGAGCAAATGTGCAAGGGCGGCGGCAATTGCTAGTCTCGGTCAAGGTTCTCGAAGACCATGAGCAGCCGGGATGCATGAATACTTTTGGGGGTTCGGTCCGGCATTGTCATGCAGAAGCGGGTCGAGGTGATCGCGCTTTGACCCCAAGGACTAATCGAGCCCGATCAGGCGGCGAATGCGGCCGACATCGGTGCCGATGAACGACTGCATGCCGATGGCCACCTGTTGCGGCGCCATGGCGGCGACGAAACGGCGGAACTCGTCATCCGACAGCGCTTCGCCCGTCCAGTGGACGCGGCAGAACTCCTCCGAGCCATGGAAATGGCCGGCGCCGTCGAGCACGTCGTCGACATAGCGGCCGTAGATCATGCATTCGGAGAATTTGCGCGCCGCACCAACGATTTCGACCCAGTCGCGGCCATGGATCTTCCCGATCCGCGCGCACAGCGCCGTCACGGTTTCGCGACGCCAGGCAATCAGCGTCGAAATGTAGTCGTGGGTCGAAACCTCCGATGGCTCGATGCCGAGCGCCGAGCCGGCATTGCGCGACCAGATGCGATGCTCCTCATGACCGTCACCGGACAGCACGCCGTCGCGGCGGAACAGCCGCACCTTGCCGTCGCGCCAGAAGGCGCTGCAGTCGAAAGGTTTTAAGAACGCCACGTCGGAATCGCAGAAGATCAGCACGTCTTCGCCGGCGTGCGCTGATATCGCGATGCGGCGAAGCTGCTGCACATGCCAGCCGCGCAACGGCATGGTCTTCAGGCTGAGCCAGATGCGCCGGCGGAACAGGCTGAGCGGATCGTCGAAGGCATGCAGCCAGCGCGGCAACAGGTCCCGCTCGTCGACGATGGTGCGGCAATTGTTCTCCAGCTGACGAAACAGCGCCACGTCGCGATGCTCGACAAGAATATAGTGGTGCGCCACGCCGGAAACATAGCGGTCGATTGTGTCGCACAGCAGGCGGCAGCGCTCCAAATCCGGCGCATAGCTTGCCGTCACGACCGCCGCCGTCGGCGTCCGGGGAAGGAAATCGGCCTCGGCATTAGGGCTCGGCACGAACCGGTTGTTCAATGATCTGCTCCGGTGCCTGCTCTGGGGCCTGCTCTGGGGCGAGTTTTGGCAGGAGCGGGCCTGCGCAAGAATTTCTGGCCAATGACGCGCCACAGGAACAGCGGATTGCCGACCACATAGCGGCGCCAGAGGCGGCCCGGCTCGATCCACAACCGAAACAGCCATTCGAGCCTGAGCCGGCGCATCCACAGCGGCGCCCGCGGCACCATGCCGCTCAGGAAATCGAGTAGCGCGCCGACGGCGATCGGCAACGTGCAGTGGCGCGCGTCGATGTGGCGCGCGATCCATAATTCCTGGCGCGGCACCCCCATGGCGACAAGCAGCACGTCCGGCCGCAATCCGGCGATCCGATCGACGATTGCCGGCTCCTCGGCGGCAGAGAAATAACCGTCATGGATGACCACGAACCGGTGCTGCAACGCGAGCGCTGCCAGCTTCCTCGACGCCGCCTCGGCGTTGACCTGGGTCGCTCCGAGCAGCCCCACGGTCATCGGCCTGGCGGACGCCTGCAGGAAGGCAGGGATGAAATCGGTGCCGTTGAGATTGTCCGGAAACGACGCTCCGTAAAGCAGTTTCGCCGCCAGATCGACGCCGACGCCGTCCGGCAGGATGAGAAAATCGTCGAGCGCCTCGGCAACGACCGGGTCCGTATAGGCGACATTGGCATTGTGCGCGTTGAGAAAGGTGACCTTGGTGAAGCGCCGCTCTGCAATCGACCGGGCCAGCAGCGCGACCGCATCGTCCCAGCGAATGGCGAGGACCGAGATGCCCAGGATCGATTTCAAAGTGTCGACCCCGAAAGCGGCGCGGGCGGTGTGCATATTCATGCAAACACCTCCTGGCTGACGGGCCCGAGCTTTTCCAGGCCGAGCCTGATTGCGGCATCGAGCGCCATCACCTGCCGGCGGTGGAAAGCGCTGCCGTCGACGTCCCTGACATCGGCCACTGCTGATTCCAGGGCGCCGGCGAAGGCGACCGGATCATCGGTCACCACGCAATTGACCGGGCGATGGTCGATGCCGCGCAACGAATGGCTGGTGGCGACGGAAGGCAGGCCGAGTTCGAAGGTTTCGACGGTCTTGAGCTGCACGCCGCTGCCGGAGGTGCTGATCAGCGGGATGACGGCGGCACCCCGCACGAAAGCCTGCGCGTCCGGCACGCGCCCGACGAACTCGACGCCGGGATGCGCGGACGTGAGGCCCGATGGCGCGCCGCCGGCAATCCTGACCCGGAAATCGGGCCTGAGATGCGGCACCACTTTTTTCAGGAACCAGTCGAGGCCGATGCGGTTCGGCTGCCAGGTCCAGGTACCGATCAGCGCCGCGTCGCAATCGATACGGCGCGGTTCGTTTTGCACGGGCGCTCCGGCGCAAGTCACCAGCGGCAGCGCCGCCGAACGGTCGTCGAAGGCGACGCCGAGTGCTGAGCGATCTTCCTCGGCCAGCGTGAGGACGAAGCGTGCCCGGCAGCAGAGTCGTTCTTCCAAGGCCTTAAGCAGCCTGGCCTCACGGCGAAACAACAGGCGCTGCAAAAGGCCGCCCGCGGCAGCGGCGTTCTCCTGCGCCGAACGATGCTCGACATTGTGGGCGACGAAGATCGACGGCCGGTCGGCGAACAGCCTTTCGAAGGCGCCGGCGAACTGCACGGAATTCAAGACATAGCCGTCGAAAGGGCCGGCGCGTTCGACGGCGGCGCGGACCTCGCTGTCGGTGACCACGCGCAGCTTGACCGACGCGAAAGTGAGGCCGGAGAGCATCGCCTTTGCGACCCAAGCCAGCTTTTGCAACGATGACGCGCTTTCGGTGCGCACATCGACGGCACCGAGCACGATGGTGTTTTGCGGATCGCTCGCAGGCTTGCCCGGCCAGGTGAAGCCGATCACTGTGACGCGCACACCGGCCCGCCGCAACGCGGCGATGATCGCGGCATTGGCGATCTCATAACCCGAGGCAAGAGCCCCGTCGGGCACGATCGATGTGGCGAACAGCAGATGCATCTCACCTATCCAGTGCTGACCCAGCTAGCAAAGCGCGGTGAAACGTTGATTAAGTGAAGGTATTTGGTGGCCCGGCGTTGCGGATTTGCCGGCTCGTCCGCGAAAGGTGATTAACGAAACGTTATCGTCGCGATGCTATCGAGAACCAAACTCACCATCCCGGGCTGAACCCATGATCCCATTGCCATCGGACGATTCGGTATCGATCGCAGGGCGCTCTCCGGGACTTGTCACGACGGCCGTCGAGGCGGTCGTGACGCTGCCGACCTTCAAAAGGCCCGAGCAGCTGCTGGCGACGCTGGCGTCGCTCAAGGCCCAGCACACCGGCAGACGGTTCGCAATCATCGTCATTGAGAACGAGGCCGAGGCGCGCGCCGGCGCCAAAGCGGCGCTGCCGCTGTTCGAGCGCGGCGAGATATCAGGCATGGTCATCATTGCACATGAGCGCGGAAATTGCAGCGCCTATAATGCCGGCTGGCAGATGGCGATCCTGCATTTTCCAAATTTCAGGCGCTTGCTGGTCATCGACGATGACGAGATCGCGGATCCGCAATGGCTCGAGCGCATGTGCAAGGCGGCCGAGACGCTCGGTGCCGACATCGTCGGCGGCCCGCAAAGGCCTGTGTTTGCCGACGCGGCCCATGCCAGATGGGCCGAGCATCCGGTCTTTGCGCCACCCTACCGGGAGACCGGGCGTGTGCCCGCGCTCTATTCCTCCGGCAATCTGCTGGTTGGGCGTTACGTGCTCACCGCCATGGGGCCGCCCTTCCTCGACCTGAAATTCAACTTCATGGGCGGCGGCGATTCCGATTTCCTGAGCCGGGCCGCACAGAGAGGCTTTGTGCTTGGCTGGTGCGCCGAGGCGCAAGTGCGCGAAAGCGTCCCGGCCCGGCGCGTCGAAGCCGACTGGATCCGTGCCCGCAGCCTGCGCAACGGTGTCATCTCGACACTGGTCGAGAAGAAGAAACGGGCCGGCACGCCGTTCGCCGGCACCAAGGTTTTCTTGAAGAGCCTGGCGCTGCTTGCCGCCTCGCCATTTCGCGGCGCGGCCAGGCTGGCGCGGACGGGGTCATTGGCGACGGCCTTATACCCCATCCATGTAGCTGTCGGCCGCCTGCTTGCCGAATTCGGATACGCCAATGAGCAATACCGGCAGCCTGAGAAGAACTGAACGCGCGCCGCTCAGCGCGGCGTTCACACGCGACGGCGTCGCGACCGCGATCGCGGCGCTGCTGTTCACCGTCATCCTGGTGTCGTTCCGTCCCTTCCAGCCGGCCGGCGCCGAAATGACCGGCGACGGCGGCGACATCGTCAACCAGCTCGGCTTCGGCTCGCTCGGCGCGATCTCGATCTTCTCGCTGCTGGCTTTCGCCGACCCGCGCGTGGTGCGCTCGCTGCTCAGCCCGTCCTGGCTGCTGATGCTGGGCTTCTTCGTGCTGTCGGTGGTGATGGCAACCGACCCGCCGTCGGCCATGCGCGCCGCTTCCTTCACGCTGATCGGCGTCTTGACGATGGCGACAATCCTGGCGCTTCCGCGCGACGCCGAGGCTTTCTCGAAAGTCATCATCTTCACCATAGTCGTCGTCATCGGCCTGTCCTATATCGGGCTCATCGTCTTTCCGCACGAGGCGCTGCACACCACCGATTCGCTGGAGCCGGAACATGCCGGCCTGTGGCGCGGCGTGTTCACCCACAAGAACATCGCCGGTCCTGTCATGGCCTGCTTCAGCTTCGCCGGGCTGTACCTCTACCGGCGCGGACAGCGGCTCTGGGGCGCGTCAATCTTTTGCGCGGCGATGATCTTCATGCTGCACACCGGTTCCAAGACGACGGCCGGATTGGTGCCGTTTTCGATCCTGATCGTCGTGCTGCCGAGCCTTATCGGCATGCGGCTCGGGACGCCGATCCTGTTCGCGCTGGCCATCATCGCCGCGGCGATCGGCACGCTGGGCATCGTCTTCCTGCCGCCGGTGAAGCATCTGGCGGCACTCTATTTCCCCGACCTGACCTACACCGGACGCACGACGCTGTGGGAGTTCGCCGGCGAGATGCTGGCGAAGCGGCCGTGGACCGGCTACGGCTTCGAGAGCTTCTGGGGCACGCCGCTGCTCTTGAACCAGGAGCAGCCCTTCGACCGGGCCTGGGACATCAGAACCATCGTGCACGGCCATAACGGCTATCTCGACATCGTCGTGCTGATGGGCATCCCGGCGCTCTGCGTGGCAGTCTACACATTCCTGATCGCGCCGCTACGCGATTACTTGCGCATCCCCTTGCGCAAGGAAAACATCTATCTCGGCGACTTCTTCATGATGGTGGTGCTGTTCGCCGCGCTGAACGCCTTCCTCGAAAGCTTCTTCTTCCATCGCGCCGACCCGGTCTGGCTGTTCTTCGTGTTCGGCATGTTCGGCCTCAGGCAGGTGTCGCTGCGGCCGATGGCGGTTCGTGGTCCGTCCTGATCCTCCGTCCCAACAGGGCTTCCCCGCCCCGCCACGAACGTCTATGGGAAGCCATCTTTTTGTTTGAGCATCGGATTTTCCCAAGACCGGTACCCACTTTTGCGTCCGATGCTCTAGCGGAGGTTTTCTATGACGATCAGGCTTGTTCTCGCCGGTTGCGGCAATATGGGCTACGCCATGCTCTCGGGCTGGCTGAAATCGGGCAAGCTCCCCCCGGCGGCGGTCTTCGTGGTCGAGCCGAATGCCGATCTGCGCAAGCGTGCCGAAGCGCTCGGCTGCAGTGCTGCCGCGGAGGCCGGCGGCATTCCGGCGGACGCGGTGCCGGCCCTCGTGGTCATTGCGGTGAAGCCGCAAGTGATCCGCGACGTGACCGCCGCGTACAAGCGCTTCAATGATGGCCGCACCACCTTCGTCAGTATCGCCGCCGGAACGCCGGTCGCCACATTCGAGGCCATTTTGGGCAATCGCGCGCCGATCGTGCGCTGCATGCCCAACACGCCGGCGGCGATCGGCAAGGGCATGCTGGTGGTGTTTTCCAACCGGCTGGTCTCCATCGATACGAAGCGTTTCGTTGCCGATCTGCTTTCGGCGAGTGGCGAAGTGACTGATATCGACGACGAAGGCCTGATGGATGCGGTGACGGCAGTGTCCGGGTCTGGACCCGCCTATATCTTCCATTTCATCGAAGCGCTGACCGTGGCCGCCGAGAAGGCCGGATTGCCGGCCAAAACCGCCAGGCTACTTGCGATGCAGACGGTCTACGGCGCCGCCTCGCTCGCCGCCGAAAGCGGCGAGGAGCCGGGCGTTCTGCGCCAGCAGGTGACCAGCCCCAACGGCACAACGGCCGCCGCCCTTGCCGTGCTGATGGGCGGGGACCGGCTGATCCATCTGCTCACCGAAGCGGTGGAAGCAGCGCGGCTGCGGTCGATCGAGTTGGGGAAGTAGTTGCTTGAGGCGTTGCAAGCCGGTCGGCGGCGAAGGTCGACGATCAGTTGCAATAGCAAACGTTCCGAAGCGATCCTTCGCGCCCCCCTCTGTCCTGCCGGACATCTCCCCCACAAGTGGGGAGATTGGCAGCTTCGGCGGTCCACTCACCACTGCGATGTTGGAGATTGGCGAAGGCCGGCGTGACGTCCGATCTCCCCCAGGTGGGGGAGATGTCCGGCGGGACAAAGGGGGGCACTGTCCCGCCGGCATCAAATTTCTGCACCGCACTACCCCGCTCCGTACAGCGTCTCGTCCTGCAGCCGGCGCAAGGCGAAAAGCCTGGTCGTCGGGTCGGGTGCGGCATTGTCTGATGTCAGCAGCTCGCCCTTCCTGACCGGTCTCAGCACCTTGCCGCTTTCGAGCAGGCCGACTGGCACGGCGCGGTTGGCGCGAGCCTCTTCGACAGTCATGGTCCAGGAGCGGTAGCAGGTCTCGCCGATCGCATCGAAAATCTCGCCGGCGGCGAGATCGCGCTTGGCCACGGCGCAGACCTCGGCGACGGGCCTCGGCAGCGGCACCATGTCCGGCTTGCCATAGAGCGCGATGCGCGCGGCGGTCAACGGCACTTCCAGCGAGGTCAGATGATACGGCCGGAAGAAGCTGTAATAGGGGCCGTGGCCGATATGCAGGTCGTCCATGCGCTCGATGATGCGCGGATGCGTCGCCTCGACGATGACGAAGACGCCGGGCGCCACGCCCTTGCCGATGGTGTAGTCGACGACGCCCTTCCGCGACAGGATGCCGCCATCGGCGCGCGGGATGAGCACCTTGGCCAATTCATCGCGATTGGCCTTGGGGCCGTGCATGCCGGCAATGTCGGGCACCAGCCCGGTGGCGTTGGCGATGGCGCACATCTCGACCATGGTTTTCGAGCCGTCGACGAACTCGACCAGCATGCGCGGGTTCATGTTGCGGCGCAACGCTTCCGCGCGATAGTCGTCGGGCACGGCGTCATGGTTGAGCGGGTTGTTCTTGCCCTTGCCGGCCGAGACGATGGTGTAGCCGAGCGCGGAGGCGAACTCGATCAGCTCCATGCAGCTCGACGGCTCGTCGCCGGCGCCGACCGAATAGACGACGCCGAGCCGGTCGGCCTGCTGCTTCAGATAGCAGCCGATGGTGACGTCGGCTTCGACATTCATCATCACCAGATGCTTGCCGTGCTCCATCGCCATCAGGTCGAAATCGGCGGCGACGCCGGGCTTGCCGGTGGCGTCGATAACGACGTCAATGAGCGGATTGGTGACCAGCATCTCGTTCGAGGTGATGGCTATTTTTCCGCTCTCGATCGCCTCGCTGACCTTCGACGGCGTATCGGCCTCCCGTGCCATCGCCTCGTCGCCATAGGCGATGCGGACGGCATCACGCGCCGTGTGGGGGCGGCGCGTCGAGACGGCGCACACCGAAATGCCCGGCATCAGCATGCCTTGCGTCACCAGGTCGGTGCCCATCTCGCCGGAGCCGATGACGCCGATGCGCACCGGACGGCCTTCCGCGGCGCGCTTGGCGAGATCGCTGGCAAGCCCGGTCAGGGCGACATTGGTCATGCGCAAGTCCACTGCTTTTGATTTGAAGGGGGAATAGCAGGGAATGGTAACCTTTTGCCAACGAAACCGGCCGCCGTCGGCAATTTCTTGTGACTGGCTTTCGCAATGCGAGCGGATAATCTTCCGCCCAGATAGTGTCTAGCGATGAAGAGACCGTCCTGTCGGGGCGGCGCGTGCCGACGGGATTTTCAGGGGAGGTTGAGGTGACAAACGAGTTTACGCCGAAATTCGATCTGGCTGACAAGGTAGTGCTGGTCACCGGCGCGTCGCGCGGCATCGGGCGCGCTTGCGCGCTCGCCTGCGCCGGCTCCGGCGCCGACATGATCGTTGGGGTGCGCAGCGCTGCCGACGGCGCGGATATCACTGCCGAGATCGAGCGCATCGGCCGGCGCGCGCTGGCGGTACAGATGGACCTCACCGATCTGACGACGGTGCGAATAGCTGTCGCCGACGCCCACGCCGCCTTCGGTCGCATCGACGTGCTGGTCAACAATGTCGGGCTTGGGCCGGAAAACCTCGCGGAGAACGTGACCGAAGCGGATTTTGACCTCACCGTGAACGTCAACCTCAAGGGGACCTTCTTCACCACCCAGGCGGTCGGACGGCTGATGATCGCGGCAAAATCCGGGCGCATCATCAACATCAGCTCGCAAGCCGGCACGGTGACGCTGAAGGGCGAAGCGATCTACTGCATGTCCAAGGCGGCGATAAACCACCTCACCCGTTGCCTCGCGGCCGAATGGGCGCAGCACAAGATCACCGTCAACAGCGTCGCGCCGACCTTCATCTGGACCGACGGAACACGGCCCTCGCTCGCCGATCCGGACTTTCATGCCCATGTGCTCGGGCACATCCCCCTCGGCCGCATCGGCGACCCAATCGATGTCGCGGGAACCGTGGTGTTCCTCGCCTCGCCGGCAGCGTCGATGATCACCGGCGCGAATATACTGGTGGATGGCGGCTGGTCGGTGGCGTGAGAGAATGGGTCGTCTCCGCACTGGCCCCGACTAGCTCGCCACAGTCATGCCGTCAGAGCGCCGGCAAGCGGCCAGGCATTACGGAACGGCAACTTGACAATGGCCCAATCTTTCAAATTGAGTGAAATCACGATCAATAGAGAGTCGGCACAAGACACATGGGCAAGACAGATATGGCGTGGAGCGAAAGAAAGACCGGTTACGGCAAAGGCCACTATTTCAACCAAATGGGCCTTGCCCTGCTGGTGCTCGTCTTTCTCATCGCCCTGCCGCTCGCTTTCTTTCCCGAAGACATACGGAAGTTTTACCTCAGCGAAGGCGGTCCAATTGAAGTCTTCTCGGCCGCAGGCTACCTGATCGTCGTGGCAACGCTTGTCCGGGAAATGTCCTATCGAGACCTGCTCAAGCGGTGGTACCTTGTCGCCATCCTGATCGCGATGTGCCT
Organism: Mesorhizobium wenxiniae; assembly: GCF_002284535.1. Lineage (GTDB taxonomy): Bacteria > Pseudomonadota > Alphaproteobacteria > Rhizobiales > Rhizobiaceae > Mesorhizobium > Mesorhizobium wenxiniae. The sequence continues at coordinate 833,156 of NZ_NPKH01000020.1, forward strand.
GCGCGAGCTGGACTTTCATGCGCATTTCACCACCCACAACATCACCAAGACCACCCTCTATATCTCGCCTGACGTCCCGCTGTTGGAAAAGCTAATCGGCGCGACGGTCGTTATTGCCCTCGGCATTGCCTTCTATTTGCTCCTGAAGAACGGCTTCCGTAGGTTTGTGCACGGGCTTCGCCACGGCGAGGCGACTGCCGTGGCCATTGCCGCAGCTGTCGGCTGCGCCGTCCTTTCCAAGGTCATCGACGGGGCGCCATCAAATCTCACATTTCTCGGCATCCACCTCACCCGGATCTATACCTCCACAGTGTTCGAAGAAATCCTCGAATTGGGGATTCCGATCTTCCTAGCCATCGCGGCGTTCTCGGCCTTCCCGACGCAGGATGGTCTCACAAAGAGGGCCTCGGGACAGATCACGCCAAACCACCCAAGATCCGTCACCTAAACGCCGGATCCAAACGGACCAGAACTTCTCGAATGTGATGCTCTGGTCCGCCGCGGTGTTGCCTCTATTTGCTTGGGAAGCAGGTGAGGCAAAACATGTGGAATGTGGCGAAAGACGGCTGGACGCTCCTTAAGGAAAGCATCCTCGGCTTCATCAATGACAATGCCCTCAGTCACGGGGCAGCGATGGCGTTTTATGCCACGACCTCGCTTGCTCCGATCCTGCTCATCGTTGTCGCCATCGCTGGCATGGCCTTCGGAAACGATGCGGCACAACTGGCGCTTTCGGCCCAGTTGTCGGGGCTGATGGGTCCGCAGAGCGCCGAGCTTCTGCAAGCGACAATCGAGAACGCGTCACACAAAGAGGCGGGAACTCTTGCCAGCATTTTGGGGCTCGTCACGCTGTTGGTTACCGCATCCGGCGTATTCGGCGAAATGCAGGTTGCCCTGAACGAGATCTGGAAAGTCAAACCGGCTGGCACGTCGATTTCACGGCTCGTGCGGGCACGCGCTGCCAGCCTCGGTCTCGTCGCGGCGCTTGGCTTTCTGCTGCTGGTGGCCCTGGTCGTAAGCGCTGCAATTTCGGCGCTTGGAGATATCATCAACGCATATCTGCCCTTTGGCACCCTTATCCTGAGCGCAATCAACGAGATCGTCTCGTTTGCCCTGATCGCGCTGTTGTTCGCGGCAATCTACAAGGTCCTGCCCGACCGCGCGCTGCAATGGCGCGACGTTGGCGTCGGCGCCATAGTAACGGCGTTCCTCTTCACGATCGGCAAATCGCTGATCGGCTGGTATATCGGAACCAGCGCCGTCGCATCGTCATACGGCGCAGCCGGTGCGCTGCTCGTCGTGCTGCTGTGGGTCTTTTACTCGTCCGAGATCTTTCTGTTGGGCGCCGAATTTACACGAGCCTACTCGGTTCGATACGGCAGCCGATCCGATCTGGAGGCAACCATTGAAGCAAGTAAATCGCGAACAGATGCGGGCGACGCCGGCCAGGATCGAAAAGTCTGAAAACGAGTCCTCGGCGGGATTGTTTTCGGCAGTCTCCTTACCACGGTTTTAAGCCATTTCTGGCATTAACACCGGGACGTCCGGCGCGGCGGCCCGAGGCGAGCATGGTCTTGGGGACGTCCGGCCGAAGCGACGTGCGAAGTTCCTTCGCCGCAGCCACCAGCTTGGCGCGGTTGCTTCCATATCTCTTGATCAACTGATGGACTTGCGCTGGGGTGATGCCGTTTTGCCGGGCAAAATACCTTACTACATAATCCTCGCTGCCGGAGATCCGATCCCGGTGGCGGGGATAGAGCTTCGCGGCGTCGGCTGTCATGCTTACTCTCCTTTGGTCACGTTTGCGCACAATGTATGATTTTCCAACGCAAAACCGGCGAATTCGTTGCCGCATGCGACACCAGCGCGCTTCGCTTTTTCGCCGCAGGCCCGAACGCCCGGCCAAAGCAACCCGACCGGCGCGCTTTTAAGCCATATGCAGATTTTTCGAGACTCAGCCCTCTGGCACGCGCATGATATGGGCAGGGAGGAAAAGCCATGCGCGAATTGCCAAAGAGCATTGACGCAGACGTTGTAATCGAAATCAGCAGGTTGCTCGACGACCGTGCGAAGTCGGCACCCGTGCCAGTCCACAAGCTTGCCTCGATGATCTCGAATAGTGTCGAGACCGATCTGCCGACAGCTTCCATCGAAGAGTTGATCGTTGAAATGGCCATGACCCGCCAACTTCCGATGCTGTTCGATCTACCGGGGGCGGATGCAGACAACGTCATATCGATCGCCTTGGCGCGCGCCAGCTGATCCGGCTGAGGGACTTTCCGTCGAGTGTGATTTCAAGACGCGGATCGTTCTTATCCTGCTCCAATTCGCGCCACTGACTCCGGCCGGCGGCTTTTTGCTGCGTCGCCAAGGATAATCGTCATGGGCAATAATCGTCACGGACGATCCGCTGTTTGGGAACATGTGGTGTCCAGTTGCATTTCCTCTAGACAACAAAGGAGGAATTCATGAACTGGGATCAAATCAAGGGAAAATGGATGCAGTTCAAAGGCCAGGCCAAGGAGCAATGGGGTGACCTTACCGACGATGACCTTGATCGCATCGAGGGGAATCGTGACCAACTCGCAGGACGCATTCAGGAGCGGTATGGAATCGCCAAGGAAGAGGCAGAGCGCCAGATAGACGACTGGTCCAGAAGCCTCACCTGAGCGTCCAGTATCGAGGCTGCACCGTCGATCGGCGCAGCTTCGACAGTCCTAGAGCGGGATGGGTTCGAATTGAACTGGGCATTTCGCCCTATCTATTTGTTTAGCCGCATCTCTGCGACGCCATCGATTCCACTTGGCTGCAAATGCTCTAAGCCTGCCGCTCCGAAACGAGCGGCGGGCGACTATATGCGACGGTGGCGGGTTGATCTGCGCCAGCCGTCGCTCCAGGATCTTCGGAACGAGAGCTAGCGCGCCGATTGTCTCTTGGCCTGTGCAGCGACGGCCGTGAGGAAAGCGGTTGCGGCAGTGTCGCACGCCGCTCGGGACGGGCTATAAGCGAAAAGGATCAGCTCGGCAGCCCTTATCGTAAGGCCATGTTTTTTAGCGAAGGCAGCTATTTCGTAAGGCTTGTCGTGGTCTATGGCCGGACCGTAGTCTTCGTTCATTGCTTCCTCCCGTTTGCGACGTTCCTCGCCTGGGCCTCTTGGCGCAAGGATTAACTTACGGGGCGTTGAGAGAGTCTACCAATTGGAGATTGCAAAAGGCCTACGGTGGACGACCGCCTGATACGGCGCGTCAGGCGAAAGACTCCATTTTGTCCGTTGCAAATCGAAAAAGATATATGATTGCGCTGATATCGCAGGTGGTCGACGCAAGCCAATGCCGATCTTTTCAGTCAAGCACACGACCGTCTATCGCTACACGCAACCGGTGACGTTTGGCGAGCATCGGCTGATGTTCAGGCCGCGCGATAGTTTCGATCAGCGACTTCTGGATCATGCCCTGTTGGTGGACCCCGAGCCGAAAGAGGTTGGCTGGATCCATGACGTTTTTGGAAACTGCGTTGCGGTAATCGACTTCCAGGGTTCCGGCGACGAACTGCGTTTCGTGACAGACATTCGGCTCGATCACACGCCGCAGCATGCGCCTGATTTCCGTATCGATGAAACAGCACTCAGCTATCCATTTTCCTATGATCCCGACGAGGCAACCGACCTCACCCAAACCATCGAGCGCCATCATCTCGATGACGGCGACGAGGTCGGCAAATGGGCACGACAGTTCGTGAGCGCCAGAGGCCACACCGAGACGGGCAAATTGCTGATGACACTTTGCTACGCCATCCACGAGAGCTTTGTGTATTCCCGTCGAACTGAATCAGGGACGCAACCGCCTCTCATGACCTTGCACCTGCGTCGAGGCACATGCCGAGACTTTGCGCTGTTCATGATGGAAGCGGTTCGTTCGCTCGGTTTTGCTGCCCGTTTTGTGACTGGTTATGTCTATGTGCCGAACCGCGACAGCGCTTCTGTCCTCGGCGGCGGTTCGACGCATGCCTGGTGCCAGGTCTATCTGCCTGGCGCGGGTTGGGTCGAGTTCGACCCCACCAATGGCATTGTCGGCAACCGGGACCTTATCAGGGTGGCTGTGGCCAGGCATCCTGGGCAAGCCATCCCTCTTTCCGGAAGCTACTGCGGCAGCGCGTCGAGCTTTCTCGGCATGACGGTGGAGGTCAAGGTGGTGAAGGAAGCTGGTATCAATAACCAGCTTCAATAAAAATTAGCATCCTCTAAATGTGTTCGGAACTGTCGCGGCAATCCGGAGTTTGCTTTAATCAACGCATTGGAGCTTCGATGCGTATCCGCGCAGGTTTCAAGCTCGCCTACGAATGTCCGCAGCCGACACCGATGCTGCTCGTCCTTGATATCCATCCGTCACGTCGCGTCGATCTTTTGACGGAACAGATCATCGGCTTCGATCGCCCGGTCGAAGCCCGCGGCTATATCGACGTTTTCGGCAATTTGTGCACGAGAATAGAGGCGCCCGCGGGGCTTACGACGATATCAACGAACTTCGAAATTCATGACACCGGCAAGCCAGAAATTGTGGCCGCGGGCGCCGTCCAGCACGATATCAAAGAGCTGCCCGACCACGTGCTCAGGTTTCTTCTCGGCAGCCGCTACTGCGATACCGATCGGCTTGGCGACTTCGCTTGGGCCAATTTTGGCAATATCGCACCCGGATGGGCGCGCGCCCAGGCGATCTGCGATTTCGTTCACGAACACATCACCTTCAACTACCAGGCTGCGGACACGATGCGGACCGCCTACGGCGCGCTAACCGATCGGGCCGGCGTGTGTCGCGATTTTGCGCATCTGGCAATCACGCTGTGCCGTTGCATGAATATTCCGGCGCGATATTGCACCGGCTATCTCGGCGACATCGGCATACCGCCGATGCCGTACCCCATGGATTTCAACGCATGGTTCCAAGCCTATCTCAGCGGCCATTGGTTCACCTTCGATGCACGGCACAACCAGCCTCGCATAGGCAGAATCCTGATGGCGACGGGATGCGATGCCAATGACGTCGCTATCTCAACGAGCTTCGGTCTTTCCCGGCTCACCCGCTTCGAAGTCATCACAGAAGAAATCCACGCCGAGCCTGAGAAGGCGTCAGCCCGCCGCACCTTTCGGCATGACGGGCTTCAGCGTGAGGGGTCAAGTCAGTCGTAGACCTTCACAATCTTGCGGGTACCTGGATCGACCAGGACGGTTCGGCCATCGACGACTACGTAGCGGTACTGAACGTCCGGCACCTCGTAAAGCTCGACTGTTTCGGGCAGAGGTGTGCCGATGTTGAGCTCCACGCCGGGAAGGCTGAGTGATGCCACTGGTTTCTTTTTCACGTATTCGCGGATCACAGTGTCCTGCTCGGGTTGAATGATGACGTCCTGAGCGGCGGCGGCGCTGACGCCAACGAACAGAAGGATGCCTGCCGCAGCCGATGTAAGTTGCTTACCCATAATAGCCTCCAAGCAACCTTCAGCTGCGGTGCTTGATTGCTGCCGCGACGGGTTGCATAGTTATCTGAACGATGCGGCGCAATTCTTGTTCCATTTTGTACGGCGCGAACCCGCTGCCACGGCATATCAACGCTGACGTTCGCGGCCGCCCGCGAACGCGTTCCCGCTCAAGGCTTAGGTTCTTCCGGAGGAGGCGCGTTTGGGACTGGACAATCAGGATGTGGCCATTTTTCGCACGGAGAGGGCTTGTCGCCAGCGTCGCCATAACGTTCCACGAGTTTTGCGAATCCGTAGGCGAACGCGGCAAGCAGCGCCAGGATAACCACTATGCGAGCGGCCATACGGGATTATAGCAGGATCCCGCTTAGGATTGACCCCAGCATCAGTTAGCGCTCGACAGGTTTGCGGCGAGGTCGCAAGAACTGAACGCATCTCGTCAGCTTCCTTGCCACACCTGGGCGACGTGAATGCGTCGGTCCGCTGGCATGGATTTGCGCGGGCTCGCCGGCACGGGCCGGTGGAAGGGCGAAAAGTCAGTAGCTCGCTACGCGCATGTCATCGTTTCGGAAGGCTGATTGCTCCCGACACGTAAACGCAAAGTGACCAGGCGAAGCGCACTATTGAAAATCTTCGGGATAAACTGGTGCTGCGAGAGAGGATTGAACTCTCGACCTCTCCCTTACCAAGGGAGTGCTCTACCACTGAGCTACCGCAGCCGCTGATGGCGGGGCTTCTGCCATATCGAACCGGCAAGCGCAAGGCCAAGCGCAAGCCATCTGTGAAAGCCCGCTCCGACGGCTTTTCCGGACATGGCAGCGCCACAATGTTGGGTATCCCTTCATAACAGGCTCGCCGGGACTGAACCATGATCGACAAGACAATCCCACCTGACAAGGGCGGTCCGTCGAAAAAGGACAGCCAACCGAAAAAGGCCGACCGCAAGAGCCGGCTCGCCGAGCAACTGCGCGCCAATCTGCAGAAGCGCAAGGCGCAGTCGCGCTCGCGGCGCACCGGCGACGCCGACAAGCGGCGCACCGGCGACGCCGACAAGCGGCGCACCGGCGAGGCGGACCAGCGGCCGGAAGGGCTCGGCACCTTAAGGAAAACGCAAACGGATTGACCTATATCAACAGGCCGGGTCCAGGGTGCGGGAATCCTGTTTCTTGAACCAAGCCGGCCAATGGTCTAGACCGGCCACAACAGACTCAACCGATTGAAAACCGGCCTTTCGGCCGAGGGGAACGCTCTTCCATGGATCGCATCAGAATTGTCGGCGGCAACAAGCTTGCCGGAAGCATCCCGATCTCGGGCGCGAAGAACGCCGCGCTGCCGCTGATGATCGCCTCGCTTTTAACCGACGACACGCTGACCCTGGAAAACGTGCCGCATCTGGCCGATGTCGAGCAGCTTATCCGCATCCTCGGCAATCATGGCGTCGACTATTCGGTCAATGGCCGCCGCGAAAAACAGCAGGAGGGCTATTCGCGCACCATCAATCTCTCTGCCCGCAACATCGTCGACACCACCGCACCTTACGAGCTGGTGTCGAAGATGCGCGCCTCCTTCTGGGTGATCGGCCCGCTGCTTGCCCGCATGGGCGAGGCCAAGGTGTCGCTGCCCGGCGGCTGCGCCATCGGCACGCGCCCGGTGGATCTTTTCCTGGAAGGCCTTCAGGTGCTCGGCGCCGATATCGACGTCGATACCGGTTATGTCATCGCCAAGACCAGGAACGGCCGTCTTGTCGGGAACCGCTACGTCTTCCCAAAAGTGTCGGTCGGCGCCACCCATGTGCTTGTCATGGCGGCGTCGCTGGCCAATGGCGAGACGGTGCTCGAAAACGCCGCCCGCGAGCCCGAGATCGTCAACCTCGCCGAATGCCTCAATGCCATGGGCGCCAAGATTTATGGCGCCGGCACCGAGACCATCACCATCGACGGCGTCGAAGCGCTGTCGGGCGCGCGCGTCCGGGTGATACCCGACCGCATCGAGACCGGCACCTATGCGATGGCCGTCGCCATGACCGGCGGCGACGTCATGCTCGAAGGCGCGCGGGCTGACCTGTTGCAGACCGCGCTCGACGTGATTTCCCAGACCGGCGCCGAGATCACGCAGACCAATTCCGGCATCCGCGTCAGGCGTAACGGCGCCGGCATTGCGCCGGTCGACGTGACGACAGCGCCCTTCCCGGCGTTCCCGACCGACCTGCAGGCGCAGTTCATGGGCCTGATGACGATGGCCAAGGGCAAGTCGCGCATCACTGAGACGATCTTCGAAAACCGCTTCATGCACGTGCAGGAGCTTGCCCGGCTCGGCGCCCACATAACACTGTCCGGCCAGACGGCGATCGTCGACGGCGTTTCGAAGCTGAAGGGCGCGCCGGTCATGGCGACCGATCTTCGCGCTTCGGTGTCGCTGGTCATCGCCGGCCTGGCGGCCGAAGGCGAGACCACGGTCAATCGGGTCTACCATCTCGACCGCGGCTTCGAGCGGCTGGAAGAAAAGCTGTCCGGCTGCGGCGCGGTGATCGAGCGGATTTCGGCTTAGGCAATCGGGATTCCAGGGCTTCAGTATTTGATCTTGGCGCGGTTGCACGGATCGCCAAAACCGGCTGGATTCCTGCCTGGAGCACGACGTTTTCCAAAAACCGGTTTCCACTTTTTGGGTTCATGCTCTAACAGAGGGCTGAAAACCAACCTTCAGGTGTGAAATCCGCATGGCTCTCAAGCTTGTCGCGCTCGACGATCAGGATCTGAGCATCGTTTCGGCCCATGTCCAGGACGCCGTGCTGAAGGTCGGCGACCTCGAATACATGCCGGCGGCCAAGCGCTTCGTGATGACGATGAACCGCTTCGTCTGGGAGGCGAAAACGGGCCTGTTCCGCCAGCACAATGAGCGGCGGCAAAGCGTGCTGCATTTCGACCGTGTGCTGGGCGCCAAAACCAGCGGCATTGCCCGCGACAAGCCGGACGAGGTGCTGTCGCTGCTGGCGATCAGCTTCGTCGCCCTCGACAAGCCGGCCGGCATTGTCGAGCTGATCTTTTCAGGCGGCGGCGCGATCATGCTCGATGTCGAGTGCATCGAGGCGCGGCTCGCTGACATCGGCGGCGCCTGGGAAGCGACGTCGCGCCCCTTCCACAGAGCCTGAGTACACAAGATGGCCATCACCCTTCGTCTGTCCGATGCCGATTTCGAGCAGCGTTTTGCCGCGTTCCTTTTGACCAAGCGGGAGGTCTCGGCGGACGTCGACGCCGTGGTGCGCGCGATCATCGCGCGGGTGCGCGCCGAGGGCGACGCGGCGCTCATCGAGTATACGCAGAAATTCGAACAGGCCGATCTGAAAGGCCTCGGCATGGCCGTGTCGCAAGACGACATCGCCAAGGCCTATGATGCGGCCGACCCGCAGACGATCGAGGCGCTTAAATTCGCCCGTGACCGGATCCGTTCCCATCACGAGCGGCAGCGGCCGAAGGACGACCGCTACACGGACGCTGCCGGCGTCGAGCTCGGCTCGCGCTGGACGGCGATCGAGGCGGTCGGGCTCTATGTGCCGGGCGGCACGGCGAGCTATCCAAGCTCGGTGCTGATGAGCGCCGTGCCGGCCAAGGTCGCCGGCGTCGAGCGTATCGTCATGGCGGTGCCGGCGCCCTACGGCATCATCAATCCGCTGGTGCTGGTGGCGGCGGATCTGACCGGCATATCCGAAATCTACCGCGTCGGCGGCGCCCAGGCGGTCGCGGCGCTGGCCTATGGCACCGAGACGATAAAGCCGGTCGCCAAGATCGTCGGCCCCGGCAATGCCTATGTCGCCGCGGCCAAGCGCCAGGTGTTCGGCACGGTCGGCATCGACATGATCGCCGGGCCTTCGGAAGTGCTTGTCGTGGCAGACGGCAGCAACGATCCGGACTGGATCGCCGCCGACCTGCTTGCCCAGGCCGAGCATGACGTGTCGGCGCAGTCGATCCTGATCACCGACGATCCCGTCTTCGGCGCGGCGGTCGGACAGGCGGTCGAACGCCAGTTGCAGAGCCTGCCGCGCGGGGAGACGGCGGCGGCGAGCTGGCGCGACTTCGGCGCCGTCATCCTTGTTCCCCAAATCGGGGCAGCACTGCCGCTGGTCGACCGCATCGCGGCCGAACATGTCGAGCTTGCCATCGACGAGCCGGAAGCCTTCCTGGCGCGGATGCGCAATGCCGGTGCCGTCTTTCTCGGCCGTCACACGCCGGAAGCCATCGGCGACTATGTCGGCGGCTCCAACCACGTGCTGCCGACGGCGCGCTCGGCGCGCTTCTCGTCCGGTCTTTCGGTGCTCGATTTCATCAAGCGCACCTCGATCCTGAAGCTCGGGCCGGAGCAGTTGCGGGCGCTGGCGCCGGCGGCCATCGCGCTGGCCAAGGCGGAAGGCCTCGACGCGCATGGACGCTCCGTCGCCATCCGGCTGAACATGTAGACTGACATGTCGGACTACGATCGAACCTATGCCAAGCTGATCGATGTCGAACTCGATGAATCGATCGGCCGTTCGACGCCCGATGTCGAGCATGAGCGGGCGGTGGCGATCTTCGACCTGATCGAGGAAAACAGCTTCCAGCCGGTCAATGACGACGGCGCCGGGCCTTATCGGCTAAAACTGTCGCTGGCCGAATCCCGCCTGGTCTTCGCAGTGACGCGCGAGGACGGCGCTGCCGTGGTCACCCACATCCTGTCGCTGACGCCGCTCAGGCGCATCGTCAAGGACTATTACATGATCTGCGAAAGCTATTACGACGCCATCCGCACCTCGACCCCCAGCCAGATCGAGGCGATCGACATGGGCCGGCGCGGGCTGCACAATGAGGGCTCACAGACCTTGATGGACCGGCTGGCCGGCAAGATCGAAATCGATTTCGACACGGCGCGCCGGCTGTTCACGCTGGTCTGCGTGCTGCACTGGCGAGGCTGAACTGCCAGCCCCTCTGCCCCGCTCGATCCTGCCCCGCTCGATCCTGTTTGTCTGCGGCATGAACGCGGTGCGCTCGCCGATGGCCGAACTGCTGGCGCGCCAGGTGCTTCCGGCCACCACCTTCGTGGCGTCGGCCGGGGTGCGCGGCGGCGAACGCGACCCGTTCGTCGACGCCGTGCTGGCCGAGGACGGGCTTTCGCTGGGTGAACGGCACCCGAGGACACTGGACGATCTCGAGGACGACTATTTCGATCTGATCGTCACACTGTCGCCGGAAGCGCATCACACCGCGCTCGAGCTTACCCGCTCGCTTGCCGTCGATGTCGAATATTGGCCGATGCCGGACCCGACTGGCGTCAGCGGCACGCGTGAGCAGATCATGGCCGCCTATCGCGAGGTGCGCGAACGGCTAAGGGCGCGAATCGGCCACCGTTTCCTAGAGCCGGAAGCAAAAAACGGCGCTGATTAAGCGGCGTGTTCACAAGCGCACGATTATCATATAGGTTCCGCGCAAATTCCGGCCGGGGCGCTGGGAATCCCATCCAAGCAAAGGTATCGAATGCCGAAGGAAGAAGTCCTCGAGTTTCCGGGTGTCGTCACGGAATTGTTGCCCAACGCGATGTTCAGGGTGAAGCTCGAAAACGAACACGAAATCATCGCCCACACGGCCGGCCGCATGCGCAAGAACCGCATCCGCGTGCTCACCGGCGACAAGGTCCTGGTCGAGATGACACCCTACGACCTGACCAAGGGCCGCATCACCTACCGTTTCAAGTAAAATCGTCAGAGTTCGGCCGGGATCGCGATGAGCATTTTGCAGAAGCTCGTGCTTGCCTCGGGTTCGCCGCGCCGGATCGAACTGTTGCAGCAGGCCGGCATTGAGCCGGACCGCGTGCTGCCGGCCGGTGTCGACGAGACGCCGCTGCGCGCCGAGCATCCGCGTTCGCTGGCCAAGCGCCTGTCGAAGGAAAAGGCCGAGAAGGCATTGGCCTCGCTGCAGGCGGAAGAGGACTATGTGCCCAGCTTCGTGCTGGCCGCCGACACAGTGGTCGCAGTCGGCCGGCGCATCCTGCCCAAGGCCGAAACGTTCGACGACGTCGCCAATTGCCTCGGCCTGCTGTCCGGCCGTTCGCACCGGGTCTATTCCGGCATCTGCCTGATCACGCCGGGCGGCAAGCTGCGCCAGCGGCTGGTCGAGACCAGGGTGCGTTTCAAGCGGCTGCCGCGCGCCGAGATCGACGCCTATGTCGCCTCGGGAGAATGGCGCGGCAAGGCCGGCGGCTATGCCGTCCAGGGGCTGGCCGGCGCTTTCGTGGTCAAGCTTGTCGGCTCCTACACCAACGTCGTCGGCCTGCCGCTCTATGAGACGGTGGCGCTGCTGACCGGCGAGGGTTTCAAGGTGCATGCCAAATGGCAGTCAGCTCGGCCATGAGTTCGGGGCGGTCATGAGCTCGGACGACAAGGTCACGCCGCTGCGCCCCAAGCGGCCCTGCCCCGAATGCGGAAAGCCGTCGGCGCGTGAGACCTACCCGTTCTGCTCGGTGCGCTGCAAAGAGATCGACCTCAACCGCTGGCTCAAGGGCGCCTACGTCATTCCGGCCCGCGACGACGAGGACGAACCGGACAACGACGCTGCCAAATGAGGCTGTTCAGAGCAGCCTGCGGGCCTCGACCGCGTCCCATGAATCCGCCTATCGGGCAACTGCTCGTTTCCCGCTTGAAATCAACGCTTAAGCGCTGGACAGGCCGGATTCCCGTGCTATAACCCACGCGCTTTCAAGGGGCGCCTGCGGCGCTTTCGAGAAATCCGGCGTGCAGAACTGCCCGCGTGCCGGAACAGGCCCAGATAGCTCAGTTGGTAGAGCAGCGGACTGAAAATCCGCGTGTCGGTGGTTCGAATCCGCCTCTGGGCACCATTACTTTCCTAAAGATACTTGGTTGCAGCAAAACTCGGTGTTCATGTCGCGCCATGTTGCAAACTGCTACCGTTGATTTCCAAGGGTTTCCTGCGACTATCGGCAGGTCCACGCGACATGAACGCGACATGGTGAGGGGGAATTTATCTATGGAATTCAAGGAATGCAGTGTACCGTTTGCTGGGAAGGATGACATCCAGGACCGGTTCGAGCGGCTGTTTATCGCTAACGGCAGCCCCGAGGAGATGGCACTCTTTTGCCGCACTTCCGAAGATCGCATGTCGGTGGTGTATCTTTTGACGCCGGCCGCATCAGAACTGTACGGACAGATTCCTGCGAATTGGAAACAGTCACATAACCTTTTCGATCACAAGTGGACGTTCCTTGTTGGCCACGAAAAGACGAGGATTAGGTACGCCGGACTCCAGTAGAACAAAAGCCCGCCGCCGTGAGGGCAGCGGCACGCGAGGAACATTCCGGCTTAACATATGTTATACGGGCTATGGCAAAGCTCCCTCCGCTCCCTCCGCTCCCACCGCCCTCATCTCGCATCGTGCTTCTCGCGCTCTGCCTTGATCTTGCCTTGCGCAAGCAGCAACAGGCCACCAAGCAAACGAGCCCGCCACCGTGAGGCAGCGGGCCATGTGGCAGAGTTTGCCACTTGATCAGTGGCGCTCTGCCGGTGCTTCGAGAATTTCGAGGAATATGCGTTCGCCGATTCGCTCGGCCTTTCCTGGAATGGTGTAGCAGCCTCGCACGATGACCTCGGCGATCTTCAGCATGTCCGATCGGCTTCCGACAAGCTTGGTCACCACGGCGTTTTCAGGGCTGCCGTCATAGGAGCGCTGTGAGACGAACAAGGTCAGCCTGAGATTGTCGCCCATGAACGTGAGCGGCGCGGCCCCGGTCACGAAGACATCAGAGCAGACGCATGGTTCTACGATCGGTGCGGCGCTCATATTCCCCGTTCCCTCTTCCAGTCCATGTGATTTTTGCTGACACCGGGTTCTGACAAAATCCCTAATCGATTGAAAATCGTCGCCTCGGGCGCTTCTTCCGGCGGCAGCTCCAGCAGCATTGCATCGAGACTGGTTTTCGTCCGCGTAGCTGGGATCGCGTCAGCGACAGACGGCGCGGCGGTCGCGTCGATGATCGTTGAAGCGGCAGCCAAGGCCGCCGCAGCGGCAGCGGCGGTGAAGTAGATGCCTTCGGCGGCTGCCCGAACAGTGACGTTCGGCATTGTGGATTTCTCCCATGGTTTAGTTTGCTTACCCTCCAACAATCGCATACAATGTTAGTACGCGTCAACAACATTGTATGAGGAATACCAACACCATGGTCAAAACCCACCCGCTAGGTTTTCGTGTCGAGCCGGAGCTTAAGGAAGCGCTGGAGCGCGCGGCGAAGGATGACATGCGGTCTGTGTCATCGATGGTCGAGAAGATCCTGACCATGTATCTGCGGGACAAGGGCTACCTTCCGAAGAGCGCCGCAGAATAGCACGCCACTGCGGGGGCGAAGCTTTGCGTGCGTCAGGTAGCGGCGACGCATGATAAGATATGTGACCTCGGGGCGTCGAATCACGGAGTTAATCCTGTCTGTAGATGATCGCTTCCGTCGCACTCGGATGGCTGAGCGGGTTTCATGAGCCAGTTTGATTGGTGGCAGATAAAGCTCCGAAGAGGCGCAATCCGCATTGCGCTTCGGCGGCCTATGCCCGAGAGCCTTACATATGGGGATAGGCGTAATAACAACTATCAGATCCGGCTTGGTGATCAGAATGATGCTTTCCGCTTCATCCCAAAGGTCATTGTAGATCAAGGTGTGGAGGGTTGGTATTTTACCGGCATGAGAAAAGTACCGACGCATGCTTACCCAATGGGCAGCTAAATAAGCTGCCATTCAAGGTCATTCATCACTACAAAGAATTCCAAATAGACACGAGCCGCCAAATGGCAGGTAGGTCTGCCCTACGAAGCCGGCGCCGATACGCTGGAGCTTGATGTCGGTGGCAGGGATGGATCGATTGTCGGGCGACGAAAGAAGATCTCGGCCGTGATCCTATCCCTGCTCGAAACCGACACGACGGGCTTGCAAATCCAATCGCTCCAGCGTGGGCGGTGGGAGCAGGTCCGCATTCCCTCAATCGTTGCTCCCGATGGCATGGCAACGTTGTTCACCGGCAACGTAACGGTGCCCGTCGAGGACTCATGGGAGGGGCAAGGCCGGTTTAGGTTGCGCCATACCAACCCGACGCCGTGCACGGTCAGAGGGCCCACGCCGATAATGGATATGGAACCTTGATCAGTTCCTTGTTTCGCCGACATGCGATCCGCGGCTTGTGACGGAATGAGCGGCTCTTCCAAGAAGCGGAATGACTAGCCTAACTACATGGCTCTGAGATCGGTCTGGAACCCCTTTGAGATGCTATCCAGAGCCATCTTGATATCGTCAGGGCTGTCTATGCCGCCGCTGAAAAGAGCGATCAGACGACGGGCCAAATGCTCCCTCGCCGGGTGGCTGCCCTCAATGCCAGCTTGTTCGCAATAGTCGTCTAGAATTCTGGTAAGCGTCGCCAACTGCTCGGCGTCTGCTATTCCGCGAAAGGGCATCGCTCGTCTCCCTGTTTGGGCGAAAGCGTGATCTACTCTTTCAAGCGCCCGCTTGCCGTAAAGGTGCGGGCGACCTGTGAAGTGTACGCCTATTCCCGACAGATAGCGAATCGCTCTCGCGGTCGGCGTATTCGTCGCCGCCATTCCCAATCATTGCGCCGAGAGCGCATGGCAGCCTAGCACTCAACGCATCCGTAGGGACGAGAGTGCGGTAGGCACGTCTCTCAATCAGCGAAGCCCTTTACATGATCGCTGACGCCCGAACTGTACGCTTTCGCACAAAAACTACGAGCCATTCCCATTTCACGGAACAAGCACGATCGGGTGACGTTACGATCACCAAAAGGTTGCTACAATGGCGGACGGACCTGACAAGCTGCCCTCGGCACCGGATCGTCTCTCTCTTGTCCAGCGCGTTGGTCAAAGAGGCCAATATCACCGAAGAACAGGCTCGCGAGCTTATCGCTCTTCTGGGGTCCGACTGGCCGTCACTTATGCGGGAAGCCCGATTTCTAACTCGAAAACGCTAGACACCAGCCCGAGCGCCTATCGCGAGGCAAAGGACGAGCGCTGGAAGGGAGGGCCCTATGAAACGCAAGCCCAGTAAATCCGGGTTCAACAAACTTCTCGACGTCGACACCACACTCCTATCGGCCGAGCCATTGATCGGACTCCTCGAACTGGAGACCGACACCGGCACGATCGAGCTGGCCATGAATAGGATCTTGGCCGAGCAACTTCTATTTGCCATCGTTGAATTTCTCCAGGCCGGCAAGGGAGACGACGCGCCAACATTCGCGATCGAGCGTTCGCAGTAGGCGCCTATCCAAATTTGCAAGAATGGCCGGCGCCGCTTGGGGGGGGCGGGGTAGATTGCCTGAATAGGGCGCCGGCCGGGCGGGTTGGGGTCCGCCGCCTTTGGACAGTACCGATCTTGGCGAATCAAGTAATTCCGTGATCGCGGAATGTCGGGAGGCGGTCGACGACGCTCAGTCCTTTGCATCGTCATCGCCTTGCACGGAGCCATCGTTTTTTGCCGGGCTTTCTAACCCGGCCAGTTGCCGGTCAGCCATTTCTTTGGCGAGGCCCACCAGGGCATCGACCTCTTGCATCTGGTCCACGTGACCGCCATCGGCAACGCCTTTCTGGATCCTCTTCAGTTGGTCAGAGGTTCGTCGCAACGTTTCGGCGATTGACGGCTTCTCGGCCACGCCTGCACCTCCTGCACCCCAACCCTCGAGACGAGCAAGCGTTCCGGCCCGAAGCTTTTTATGGCAAACGTCGACATTCAATCGACCCGCTTCTAATCCGGGTCATGAAGTCCGCGCCATCCGTTGCCCAAGTTCGAGCGGCCCAGCGGCTTGCGGTTTGGGGGGAGACCGCCGGGCCTAACCAGCGAGCCTTAGGGGAGCTCGCATGGCTGGATATATATGAGTTAGTTCTAATGTAACCGAAACATGCAAATGAAGTACGTCGGCGGTAATTCCGCTGTGTACAAGCCAAACCATAAGTGCCTCGCAATGGGTCAGGACGTTTGGCACCGCAATTGCACTTATCTTCGGGTATTCTTCACCGCGCATGGCTTGCGGTCTCACGACGTGTTGGACGCCTCGATGATGACGACGACCGTCGCCGAGGAAAATCGGACACGCCAGTTGTTTGATCAGCAAGCTTGGAACGCACTGAACGGTCTGCCGAAGCAAGTTTCGGACGGCCTGCACGCCCTGCTCGATAACATCAGTCTCAAGCCTTCGCCGAAAATCGCCTGGACTGGCGAAGCTACTTATCAGTCGAGGCTAAGCCTGAAAGCGAAGAGCCTTCACGCCTTCATGTGCATGGAGGTGGCAGCAGCCGCGGCGGCCGAGGCCGCTTTAGGGCGGTGCGAGAATTGCGAGAATCGCATTTTGACAGGGCCAGCAACCGGGCGCCGCTCGTCATCAAAGTATTGTTCCGATCGGTGCCGAGTGGCAGCGATGCGTAAGCGCCAAGCCGCTTCTTGACAAGCGGATTTATTGCGACATAATGCAACATGCTTCCGGTTATTACGGTCGGCTACATAGAAGGGGCATGTGTTATGTCGGTGCGCAAGCGCAAATGGACTACCGCAAAGGGTGTCGAACGCGAGGCCTGGATTGTTGATTATGTGGATGGCAAAGGCGCGCGCCGGCTGAAGACATTCGACCGGAAGAAAGAGGCCGACGCCTTCAAAGCTACCGCCACGGTAGAAATCCGGGAAGGCACCCATGTTGCCGACAGCGACAGCACCACGGTTAAGAAGGCCGGCGATCTATGGATAAAGGCTTGCGACGGCCTGGAGCGCTCGACAAGGGATCAATACCAGCAACACCTCGATCTTCACATTGTCCCGTTCATCGGCGCCGAGAAGCTTTCGAAGCTGAGCATTCCAATCGTCCGAAGCTTCGAGGATCAATTGAGGACGGGGAATGCCGACCTGCAGGCGGACGACCCGAGACGGGAACCGCGCTCCCCTGCCATGATCCGCAAGATCCTCGTCAGCCTGGGTTCGCTGCTCGCCGATGCGCAGGAGCGCGGCCTGACTGCCCGTAACGTCGTTCGCGACATGCGAGGCAAGCGCCGGAAGGGCAAGGAGCGCAAGGCAGAGAGGCGCCAGAAAGGCAAGATCAAGGTCGGCGTCGATCTTCCTACCCGCGAGGAGATCAAGGCCATTGTCGGGGCTGTGGAAGGCCGCTGGAGGCCTTTGCTGCTGACAGCCATATTCACAGGTCTGAGAGCTTCTGAGCTTCGTGGCCTGCGCTGGAGCGACGTGGATTTCGACAAGCGGGCGATCCGGGTCCACCAGCGCGCCGATCGCTTCAACGAGATCGGCCAGCCGAAGACAGAAGCGGGAGAAAGGACCGTCCCCGCCCCGCCGATCGTCATCAACACTTTGAAGGAATGGAAGCTGGCCTGCCCCACGGGCGAGCTCGGGCTGGTGTTCCCGAATGGTGTCGGCAATGTCGAGTCGCTGGCCAACATCATCAACCGTGGGCTTATGCCTGCCCAGGTCGCGGCCGGCGTGGTCGTCGACACTGGCGAGAAGGACGCGGACGGCAAGCCGATCATGAAGGCGCGCTACACCGGGATGCATTGCCTTCGGCATTTCTTCGCAAGCTGGTGCATCAACCGTGTTGCCAACGGTGGCCTTGGCCTACCGCCCAAGGTCGTGCAGGAGCGGCTCGGACATTCCTCGATCATGATGACGATGGACGTCTATGGCCACCTCTTCCCGCGAGGCGATGATGCAGAAGAATTGGCCGCGGCGGAAAGAGCGCTGTTGGCGTGACGAATGGTGCGACCATTTGAGCGGTAGCGCCTCACGGTTTTGACTGTTTAGATCGGGTACGCCACATGAACGCAACATGGAGCGAAAAAGCTCAAAGATTTCAACTGCGGACAGCGGACTGAAAATCCCCGTGTCGGTGGTTCGAATCCGCCTCTGGGCACCATCCCCTCTTCTCCCGACACTTCCTTTCGCCGAAGCTTCTACGCTTCTGTTTCCACAAACGACTGAAATCGTTCATCTTTTTGGGAAGGATGGCGCGATTGAGCGCGTTTCATGGAATTCCGGCGTATTTGATCTAACGGGGCGGAGGGCTGGTATTTCCGTTGGTACTGGACATCCTGATGGTATCGAAACAGCCAAAGGGAGGTGTCCCACAAATGGCCCTTTCCGACGTGAAATGCCGAAATGCCCGTCCTGCTTCCAAGCTACTGAAATTGTCTGACGGTGGCGGGCTCCAGCTCTGGGTGCAGCCCACCGGATCCCGCCTTTGGCGCCTCGCCTATCGATTTGACGGCAAGCAGAAGCTTCTGGCGTTGGGCAGCTATCCCCTTATTTCGCTCGCCGAAGCACGCAAAGCGCGCGATGACGCCAAACGTCTCCTCCTAAGTGGCATCGATCCCGCACAGGAACGCAAATTGCGAAAGGTCGGTTCGACAAAGGACAGCTTTCGATCAATCGCCGAGGAATATGTTGACAAGCTGAAGAAAGAGGGACGTGCCGACCGCACTATCACCAAGGTCAAATGGCTACTCGACTTCGCCTATCCCACCTGTGGGCACAAGTGCATTCGGGACATTGACGCCGCCACTATCCTTGCTGCCCTTCGTAGCGTGGAGGTGCGCGGTCGATACGAATCGGCCAGGCGGCTGCGCTCGACCATTGGCAGCGTCTTTCGATACGCCATCGCCACTGCACGCGCCGACACTGACCCAACGTCGGCGCTGAGGGGCGCGCTCATCAGGCCAATAGTCACGCCGCGTGCCGCCATTACCGATCCGAAGGCATTGGGCGGCTTGCTGCGTGCGATCGAGACATTCGACGGACAGCCCCCAACCCGAGCGGCTCTGAGGTTGATGGCGCTGCTATTTCCCCGCCCCGGTGAGCTTCGCGCTGCCGAATGGGGGGAGTTCGACTTCGAAAGTTCGGTATGGACTATCCCGGAAGCGCGAATGAAAATGCGACGACCGCACCGCGTTCCTCTTTCAACGCAGGCTTTGAATATCCTGGCCGAGCTTAAAAAAATGTCCGGCGCCGGGACGCTGCTGTTTCCAAGCGTGCGATCGCCTTCTCGTCCGATTTCCGACAATACACTCAACGCCGCCCTGCGTCGCATGGGTTACAGCAAAAATGAAGCAACCGCCCATGGCTTCCGAGCAACGGCATCAACTCTGTTGAACGAATGCGGCAAGTGGCATCCAGACGCCGTAGAGCGACAGCTGGCTCATATTGAAAAAAACGACGTTCGGCGAGCCTATGCCCGGGCGGAGCACTGGGAAGAGCGCGTCAAGATGATGCAGTGGTGGGCAGATTATCTGGAAAAAATTGAGAACGCGGGAACGCGCGGGTAAACTCAATCAGGTATGCGGGCAGCCAGCTGTCCGGCACGCATCGCGAACGTCCGGTTTGCCCCGCATGTCTGCCCTTGAGGCGATCTTTGCGATTCCGGATAGCAGACGCTGCCGGCGACCCGGCCGAGACGGTACCGGCTTCGCTTGCGATGGAAGCATTGCAGGAAATCGTCGGCGTGCGCGGTGCCGCCAGTGCCGAACGCACCGCGCTCATCAACCGCTTGGCGACACTCCAAAGCCCCTTTCTGCGCGCCGAACTCAGCGCAGACTGCGGATGATCGAACGCCACTTCGTCCGTCTCGAAACCGAAACCGCTCGCCCGATCTCGGCCGACCCCGCCCTTGCCCGCCGCCACGCCGTCCGCCTTCCAGCGATCAGCCTGATTTGCGCCAGGGGAAACAATCTCACGCCTATGGTGATTTGAACCGGCGCACGATTCAAATCCGGCTAGACGCCCAGTGTCAGCGGCCAGAGGAACGGCGTTTCGAATTCGACGCGATTGACCTAGCCCTGCGTAGGCGGCCCGAGCTCGTTGCAGCGGCGCTGACGGTCGAGCGCGCCTATTTGTCGGCGGGCGCACCTAACAGAGCCTCTCCCATGGCTCGGGCCAGCCGATTGCCGGGGCGATGTCGCCGGTCAGAGAGCAGCGGACCCGGAGAAAGACGAACTTGCGGAGATCATCGACGCACTGCCGAACGGCCCCTTCACGACGCGGAACATCGCCCATCCGGGTTGCGGATAGCCCACTTCTCAGGGAAGCACTCGGCGGCTTCATCGAACGGAGCGGTACGTTTCATCGAAGCGCTTCGGGAGGTATCTGGCACGATCAACGCGTATCGGTAGGCGGTGGATCGAACAACTGCCTCGTGACAGCACCAGCAACAGCACTGTGTGGCGCGTGGCAGGCGAGGATCACGATCAATCGTCGTCATCGTCCGGCGATCCAGAGGCAGAGAATTCCCGGCTCGTAACTCCCCCGCCCGCCACGGCCCCCCTAACACGCAGGCAAAAGAAAACGGCGTCTACCGTATTGATCGAAAGCAGACCGGGAGGGAAACGCCGTTGAAAGTTTAGCCGCAGGGGAATGGGTAGGACTTGGGAGAGCCTGCCGTACGCAATCCAGTCATATAAACGGATGTGGATATCTATATTATGGATAGATGAGTGTTACTATCCTATTGCGTCGCGAAAGAATCAACCGCACTGCAATATTTGCGTTCTCTGCGAATCGGAGTAGTATTGCCGGCAAGGGAAACGTCCGATGCCGTTTTCCCCGCTCCGGGAGGAGTACCGTAACCAATTGATTTGTTTCGGAAATGTTGAAACCGTTGCCTTAGGCTCAACGGTTTTTTAACCACGCCTTGACTCCTGCCCAATACTTAAGCATTGAATCAGCCATCAGAACGAAGAAACCGCCGCTAGCTGGGGAGCCGCGACGGTTTCAAGTTCACACCCGCAAAGATTGGACGTCGAGCGCGGGGTATGGCTATTACGTACGCTGATGTTGAATCAGAAATATTAGCCATGGTCAAGCTCGACGTTCGTACGCCGAACCTAGGAGATCCCTATGGCGTCTCGCACATACCCCTCGTACTGGATGTACAGGGACAATCGTAATGAATGGCGTTGGACGTATGAAGCTGTGAACGGCAAGACAATTGCCGTTAGCAGCGAAGGGTATGTCAAACGCGTCGACTGCGAGCGTAGCATCGACATCATGAAGGCATCATACAACAGCGCAGTGTGGTTCCCTGAGAGTCTCAGGTACGCTGCGTAAGCGCCTAACAATGGGAGAGGCCCGCCACTACTTTGTGGCGGGCTTCTTTTCGTCCTTCGGCGACGGTACATTGGCGATCTTCTTCACCCCGTCGAACACCTTTTCGGACTCGTCCGTTTCAGTTCCTGGGCGGTTTCCTGCTTCTCGCGTTAACTCTTTTCAATTTGACCCGATTCATTTTTTCGAAGAGCGCAGCCGCTGCGCGAGTGCAGTTGAGTAGCGAGGGTCAGTCGTCGTCCATTTCAAGGGTCCGGTACTCGCCGCTTTCGTTGTCGTAGACTTCGACTTCAACTGTTGATCCGTACCGACGAATGCTTTCGACAGTTACGTCTCGATATTCGCCAGCACCACCGTCAAATATTTGGATGTCCCTGCCCGTTCTAACAAGATTACCCTTGCCAATCTCTACCGACTCGCCAGTAGTATCCGTCCCATCCCAAGCATATGCACCGGACCCGCCCAAAACGAGTCCGATTGCGAACGCGAAACATTTGATCATAGTAAGCCGCCCTAATGACAGTGATATCCGCCAGTTTTGTGGTTCGTGTGACAACCATTTGAGTCTGTTCCGCCACCATGGCTGAACGCCGGGACAACTCTATAAGCGCCCAAAAGAACACCAATAACCAAAATAAAATATTTCATTTTGCCTCCCAAGAACATGACTATTCGGCGCATCGCGCTGCGATAACTTTGCCAAAACACAGGCGGCAAGTCAAATGGCATCTTCGACTTGCCGCGTCTTTGTCACTTCTTGACCGGAGGTGCCGGTTTAGGGGACGGAGGTCGATTGACAGGAGGCCGGGGCGATGGTGTTGGAGTCTAACTTGACCGCCGTCGCCGCCACCTTTTCTTCCGCTGCCTGGTTTGTCTGGATGAGCCGAAAGGTCACCTTGCATGAATAGCCCCCCTGTTCGAACGCACTAAGAGCGCAAATATCGAAATGCTGCAAGAGGTGCTTAGGGAGGCAGAAAGCTATCTTGAGGCCCAACTCACCTCAGCTATCGCCGCAGATCACCGGGCGTATACGTTTGCCGGTGCTGTCTCGGCTGCTTCAGTGATCCTCGTCGGGACCGCATACAGCTTGGTGACAAGTCAGCCGCCTAACTCTCTCTTAGCGTTCACGGCTTGGGCCGTTGCTGTTTCACTATTTGTAGCGGCATGGATGGCGATAATATCTGCTCGGTCGGTTAGCTTTCGTAGGGAACCAGCCCAGTAAATGGGTAGCCGACATTGAAAACGGGAAGTCATTCGCCCATGCTATCGCGGAACAATGTGCTCACCATGACGGCATGAT
Source organism: Mesorhizobium wenxiniae (assembly GCF_002284535.1). Classification (GTDB taxonomy): domain Bacteria; phylum Pseudomonadota; class Alphaproteobacteria; order Rhizobiales; family Rhizobiaceae; genus Mesorhizobium; species Mesorhizobium wenxiniae. The sequence goes on from NZ_NPKH01000020.1 coordinate 856,044, forward strand.
CGCACAGAATACTTTCGTGATGGATAGAAATAGCAAGATATCAATGGTGCTGTAAATCTGGCGCTCGTGGGGATTAGAGCGGGTGGCATCGCGTTCTTATTGTGGATTGGTTCGTTTATCAGAGCTTGAAAGCTCTCCGGATTTCCCGGATCGATTCCAGCCATGTCTAATAATTTTGCAGTATGGCCACGTACATATGCGTCTATATTGCTACATTGCCGCGTTTAGATGTAGAAAATCCTGGAAATCTGGAAATAATAGGTTGTATAAGATTCACCGTTCTCGCTACAACGTTTCACCTCTACTGAGACTTTAGACGAAACAGGCGTGCATAGCTCTCGCAGCCGCCAATGTTGCCATCGTACTTAGTGTGTGCTCAATCATGCTGGATGACCCAACGATTACGTCGACTTTGCAATGATAGTCATAGGTCTCGGTTGCTGTGCCTTGGGGTCTGGATATAGACTGGCTTCCCGTTCACATAGGCCGTGCTCGAATTAAAAGTCGGGACAGTGTATGAGCCGGGCGTTTAGGCTTCCCACGTGAACACGCGCTTATCGGCTATCGTGCTCTCCGCATCGGGAAAGCCGAGAACGTCAAATGCGGCTTGGTACGGTTGGCCTCGCAACGATGTCAGGCCCGCATCCATATGTTCGAATGTCTGGCACCCAGCCAAAATCGAAAGCGCGATTAACGCGCCGGCTTTGCCGCGTCTCCTGTCGGGTGCGCCAACTTTCACAACAAAACCATATGATTGTCGGATTGGTATCCGCGACCCCTGCTGGTGTTCAGCCGGTAAGCAGGAGGTAAGCGCACGGTCGAAATCACGCGTGGCGATCTATTCGCTCCTCTGCTCGAAAGGCATCATTTTTCGAAACTGCGCTGGGAATCTTTCGACACGGGCCGTGGGGTCGGGCTCAACAATGGATGAATAGCCGGCCCTATACGACAGCTGTAGGGGGGCACCATCGGCATTCGGCTCGCCGCTGACGCATCGCAGCCGGTGACATTGAGAGAAATAACGGACTCCTCTGGTTAACCGCGACGGCACTAGCTATAGTTCGCCGATATTTGGGGGATAGAATGCAGCCAACCATACCGATAGATCATGGGCTCTCTGACAAAGTTTTGGGCAAACCTGAACTTTTGCCAGAGGCAAGCGGCATGCCGCTTCTCACGGACATTCAGTTCGAAGCTTTAGAGGCAGGCGTAGCTCGCGGAGAAAGTCTTCTTGTCAGCGCGCCGACATCGACCGGGAAGACCCTAATCGGTTGGTGGACAGTGGCATCAGCCATTGAGGCAGGCTACACGGCTGTTTATCTCGTCTCTCATCGGGCGTTGGCCAAACAGAAGTTCGAGGAGGCTAAGAGATTATTTCTTGGTGACTTCCTAGCTTACGACCGTTCGGCGATTGTATGTGCGACAGGGGACAGCGTCGAAGACGCGGCAGGTCGGAAAACAAATGCTCCCCTTTCTTCTGTTATCTTGGTTGCAACGTACGAGAAGTTTCTGGGCTGCTTGTCAGTTGGTGGGCCGCCGCGTGACCTGACAAACATCTGCTTCGTCTGTGATGAAGTCCAGTTGGTGGGGGATAAACATCGCGGCCAAAACGCCGAACTTCTCCTGACGTTGATGCGGCGAGCGGGGTGGCGGCAGTTCGTCGGGCTGTCTGCGGTTCTGAGCCCCGGCGATGCACAGGCACTGGCTAGTTGGTTGGGGATTGGCTTGATCAGAAACCCCAATCGCGAAAAGGCATTGACCATTGAGTGTCGAACACCCTTGGCAACGCTCTCCGTCTCAGCTGGTCCGGGCTTTGAAGGGCTGCAGCAACAAGGGCCGCCTAGTCGAAGTCGCGATGTTATGGGTGTGATCGGAGAGTTACTTCAACAGCAGCGAAACCCCGTTATAGTTTTTTGCATGAAGGTCGACGACACTTTTGACCTAGCGAGAACGTGGGCTCAATCCCGACCGGCCATTCAGATTGATGCGCCTGCCGGGGTGGACGTTGAGCAGCCGCTCTTAGATGCTTTGCGCAGGCGCACAGCCTATCACAACGCCGAACTGACCGAAGATGAAAGACTGTTCGTCGAAGATCGCCTCGCTTCGGGCCAGGTCGATGTAGTCTTTGCCACATCAACTCTCGCAGCGGGGGTCAATTTCCCTTTGGGTAGTGCCGCATTCGCCTCTTGGAAAAGGTGGGATTTTGACCGTCAAATGCATGTGCCTATAGGCCGAGACGAGTTCCAAAACATGGCCGGCCGTGTCGGCAGGATGGGGCAGGCTATCGCTAAAGGCCACGTTGTGCTCACGGCTGACGGAGTACAGGAAAGTAGGCAGGCTCAAGCACTAATGGACCTGACCACCCAAGCTCCGCTGGGTTTGGGCATTACACCAGAGCATTTTGGGACCCTCACACTTCAGATTTTCGCAGGGAGGCTGTGCACAAGCAGAGAGGATGCATTCGACCTAATCGGATCAACGCTTACGGCATCTAGAGAGCGGGAGCGAAATCTAGCTGGTATAGATCACTGGCGAGACAAGTTGTTTAGTCAAATTGATCGGCTTGTCGACATCGGTTGCCTGATAGAACTGCATGGACAAATCACGGTCACAACCTTCGGCGTTGCCGTCGCCCACTCGGGCCTTAAGCCGGAGACAGCAATTTTTTTCATCGAGGGGCTGAAAAGGTCCTCTGCGCAACTCACTCAACTGATCGATCGGGCCGGGAACGGTACCAGCGAAGACGATTTTGTCTTTGTGCTGAGCCATGCAGCTATTCGGTCCCCGGAGTTCGGGATTGTTGGTGGCAAAGCTACCCGTATCCTCAACTGGAGAATAGGCCGGAATGGCCCAGTGCCGAACCCTTACGCGACTAGACTGAACCCAATCTTGTTCGACCAGCCGTGGGTAGCAGATGCGGGAGCCGCTAACGGGGCGTTGCAATTGACAGAGTGGGCGGCTGGAACTGCTAGGGGGCAAATTGAAAAGATTGTGGCGGGGGTCAGGTTGGGAACGGTTCAGGGAGTAGCTCGCGATGTGTCGTGGGTTCTTACGGGGGTATCTGAGATTATTTCGAGCGTGACGTCTCCGACCTTGGCCGATGAAAGCAAGCCAATCGCGCTACGTGGAAATGGTGAAGATGTTCAAGACGTGAGGCGGCTTGCCCGCGCGATCCGCCGTCAGTCGATCAGGCTAGGGGTTGGGGTGCCCAGCGATGTGCTTTGGATGTCCGAACTAAGACTGCCCGGCCTCCAGTCGCGCCTCCGCCGTGATGATATTATGAGTTTGCGAAGGGGCGGGCTTTCGAGGCCCATGGATTTGATGGATGGTAGCGATCAGGCCGATGAACGTCGCCGTATAGCGCTTGGCTTGCAAGAGCGTGGTGGCATAGCCAACCTAATTCGGAATGCAGCTCGGACTTGGCGGCAGGACGACCGAAATCACTCTAAGACGATGCATCTTCGGCGAGCAGACCGCTTGATGCTGCGCGACCAAATAGCCGCTCTGTACGAGAAGCGAGGGACTGATCTTGAGCAGGCTTTCAGTATATCGCTAGGAGGGCTTGGGATACCTTGTCAGCCACTCGATGTGACCGGTCGCCAAGGGTTTCCCGATTTCCTAGTATCGATTGAGGATTTTATTCCGATTGTTGTCGAGGTGAAATCTAAAGTTAGCGATCAGGAAACGGTGCCCTTAAACGCTGCTACCGAGGTCCTCGCGGCATCAGAACTGGCGGGGCTGCGAAACAACCCTTGCCTCACCTTGTGCAGCCCCGGTGTAGACCCGAGCGTTCCAACGTTTATCGAGGCCGCGAAGCGTTTGTGCGTCATCGATGTCTCCGATTTTTGCGAAGCCATCCTGCGATTGCACGAGGGAACTCTTACCAGGGGTGGGTTTTACAACTGGTTGACAACGCCCGGCATCGCGCTGGCCGAAGCGCTTCCTTCGCCGGCCACTCGTTAACGGTCCTTCTTAAATAGAAATTGTGCCAGTTCTCCCGGCGATGAGCTTTCGCAAGGAGGCCTTCACAAATCTGTTTGGGAATAGCCTCGGAGCTGACCCATGTCCAACACCGTCACCGCCCCTCTCTTCGTTTCCTATCTGCGCGTCTCAACGGCCCGACAAGGGCATCAGGGCTTGGCCTTGAAGCCCGGCGCGAAGCCGTGTCGGCTCACATACGCAACCGGGCAGGCAGCAATGCCGAGCCTATGAAAGAATACGTTGAGGTTGAGAGCGGCAAGGCCAACGACCGCCCTCAGCTTCAAGCCGCCCTCAGGCACGCCAAGCATGCGCAGGCCACGCTCATCATCGCTAAGCTCGACAGGCTGAGCCGAAACGCTGCCTTCCTGCTCACCCTGAGAGACAGCGGGGCGAGTTTCGTGGCTGCCGATATGCCGGATGCCTGCGATCTCACTTTCGGGGTCTTGGCGTTGGTGGCGGAGCACCAGCGCAAGATGATCCAGAGCCGCACCAAGGCTGCGGTGGCGGTGAAGCGGGATGCGCTGGCACGAGAGGCGGCGGCACTGGTAGTGCTTGGCCAAGAGCCTGTGAGGCGGCTTGAGGACGGCACCACGCGGCCCTTGCGCCTCGGCAACCTAACGGAGTCAGACTGCCTGCGGTGCCGACTGTGAAGCGGGGCGCTCAGGACCGGGCTGAGGAGTTCCGTGACGTGCTTCGCGACGTTGATCCGGCAGGCGCATTGTCGGCGCGGGGGGTTGCCGGCGCCCTCAACCAAAGGGGCTTTAGGTCACCTGGCGGCGGGCGCTGGACAGCACAAAGCGTCATCAGGCTGAGGGAGAGATTGGCCGCATGACGTAGCAGGCCAGGGGAGGCGCGCTACAGGGGTTGCGTAGGCGAGCACCGCTTCCGGCCCGGCGAAGGGCGCCTCGGCGTAGACGACCCAGCGCTAACATCGGCGACCTTCAGCGTCGACACCTCCGCGACGCGCAAGCCCGCGCAATAGGCGACGAGAGCGCGGCCTGGTGCTTGAGGCAGGTGGTGGCGTTGAGGAGACGGGCAACCTCGTCGCGGCTCAGGACCACGGGCAGCTTGCGCGGATGCGACAGGCGGACCAGCCTGCGCGCCAGGTCCGGGCGGTCGAGCGTGTGGGTGAAGAAGCGCAGCGCCGACACAATGCTGTTCATGGTCGGCACGGGAACGCCGTCACCCTGCTGCCCGACCTGGAACCGGCGCAAGTCATCCGCTGTCGCCGTGTCCGGCGATCGGCCAAGGAAGCTTGCGAACCGCCCGACATCGCGGACGTAGTTGCGCTGCGTCTCCTGGCTGAACCGGCGCATGTCATGTCAATCAACCGTTGGCGTAGCGGGCCGATCTGTGCATCGAGAACGACGGCCCTCGGGATAACGGCTCCGAGTTCGACGCTGAGGGAGGCTGCGCAAGGGGGCCAGCGGGCAGTCGCAGGTGGTTAGCCCCGGTCGTGCACAATGCGACGTAGCCGTCCACCGACTTGCCCCACGAGTCCGCTTAGAAACGCTCTCCTGCCGTGATCCATCCGGTTCACACGTTGCTGCCAGTTTGCGCCGAACGGACCTAGTCAGGCCGCTTCCGCTCAACGGGGCTCCTCTTATTTAAGTGAGCACGATCTCGTCGCTTCGAATTGGCAACCAGGATGCGGCTTTGTGCGTCGACACCAACACGCCCCGGAGTATCAGGGACGGGCCAGCGTCCATGAAGAGTGACGCATTCTCGTATCCGCCGCGAGGCCTCTCTCGTGAGGAAGCAGCTCGTTATATCGGTGTCGGATCGACGCTTTTCGACGAAATGGTTGCCGATGGGCGCATGCCGAAGCCTAAGCGCATCAACAGCCGCGCTGTCTGGGATCGTGTAGCCCTCGACATAGCTTTCACCTCGTTGCCGGATAAAGATAGCGGTCTTCAAGAACTGCTGGAAAGAAGCAAACGGGACAGAGAAAGAAGAAAATAAATACGCTCATTGCGTATACGCCGCAGGCGTAGTATGATCATTGTGCGAAAGGCTTGACATGAACGAGAATGAGAAACTTGCGCAAGACGTGAAAGCTTGGCGGGCCAAGGGGGGGTTCACTGCCGAAGCCGCGGCCAAGGCGCTGGGAATACCGAAGCGCACCTTTGAAGGCATAGAGCAAGGCAGAGGGTTCCCCTACCCGGTGCTCCTGCGCGTTGCCATCGAAAGCAAAACCCTTTCGCTACAAGCGATGCTGGAGAACTCCCCGCGAGTTGATCACCGGCGGCAGAAGTCTGGAAGGAACGTTGATGGCTAGGCCCTTCAAGGATGCGCGCTATCCTGGGGTCTCTTCGCGTCTCAAGAATGGCAAGCTAACTTATCGCTACCGTGCAAAAGGCATGCCTGAAATCAGCCTTCCCGGCAAACCTGGCGATGCCGAGTTCGAGGCGGCTTACGAGAAGGCCACGCAGGGCCAACACAATGTGGGTATCATCGATTTGCCCGGTCGGGCACTGCCAAAAACTTTTGGCCATGCCGCGCGCCGGCTTGAAACGACAATGGAGTGGCTCGATTTTGATGAAGCGACGCAGCAGAAGAATGCACGACTGATCGAGCGTTTTCTCAATCTGAGGGTCGATCCAAAGTACCCACTGATGTGGCGCGATACTCCGGTGGAACATCTCGACGCGGATCGGCTTCGCGCCATCATTGAAAGCATCTTCAGGACAAACCGCACAGTCGCCAAACACATGCTGGTCGCTATCAAGAAGCTTGTATGGGTCGCGACTGACGTCGAAAAATGGATCAAGCCGCAGGAGGATCCCTCGCTATCGATCCGTGTCCGTGTGCCCAAGTCGACCCGGAATCCCGCTTGGCCAATTGCAATCCGCGAGAAGTTCGAGGAGCGACACCCTATCGGTACAGCCGCACGCACCTGCTATGCACTCGGCTTCTGGCTTGGAAATCGGCGCGGCGATATCGCTGCTCTTGCGTGGGATGATCTTTTAACCGAAGAGATCGAACTGTTCGATGGCTCGCTGGTGCTGATCGAGGCCTTTGATTTCCGCCAGAAGAAGAACCGCAACCGCCATGGCGGGCGGGAGATGTTCATTCCAGTCGTCGACAAGCTAGCAGCGGCCTTGGACCCGCTCGAGCGCTCGATGGGCGGCACTGTCTTGAAGAACGCCTACGGCAGGTCATTTTCGGAAAAGAGCCTGACGGGTATGATGCAGCACTGGACGCGGCAGGCGGGAATTCCTGCCGGTTACACGCTCCATGGCCTGCGCCGCACCTTCGGCACCTACCTCGCTGAATGCAACATCCAAGCGAGGGCCATCATGGAGGCGATGGGCCATTCCTCAATGACGGTAACAGATGAATATGTGCGTGAGGCCAACAAGAAGCGCATCGCAGTTGATATTGCTCGTGCCATCAACGAGCGCGAGGCCAAGCGCGACGCCATGAAGCGGCGGGCAAACCTCCGCATTGTCAAATAATCAAACGAGTCGGAACAAACCGGGACCACGGTCTTTGCCTTGGGCCCATAATTGGCCCAAAACGTTTTGGGCCGAGGCCACTTTTTGCCAATGAAATCAATGGTTATGGTGGGCCCGGAGGGACTCGAACCCCCAACCAAGCGGTTATGAGCCGCCGGCTCTAACCATTGAGCTACAGGCCCCACACGCGGCTGGATTAATGTTTTTCCCCGAATCGCACAAGGCTTTCCGGAGGAGCTGGCCGAAATCGTCCAAATCAGCCCATATTCAGACATTAGAGCGACATGCGTCCACTTAGACCCGCAAAATGCGCTCTAACGCTTTTGAATCGACGCATCGTGCTTCCCGAAATCGATTCCGATTCTTGGGCCAATGCGGTAGTCGACAGGCGCGACTGGATCGCAGACCGAGGAGTTTTTTTATGACCAGACATCTTTTGCCCTTGGCGCTCGCCGCCGCAATTGCGTTTCCGGCGATGGCCGGCGCGACCGATTCGCCGCCCCCGCCCCGTATCGTCGTCACCGGCGAAGGCGAAGCCACCGCGGCCCCTGATCTGGCGCTGCTGACGCTCAGCGTCATGCGCGAGGCCAAGACCGCGCGTGCCGCGCTCGATGCCAACAACGACGCTATGGCCTCCGTGATCGCCGCTATGAAGTCGGCTGGCATCAAAGAGCGTGACCTGCAGACAGCCGGCATCCAGATCAACCCGCGCTACAACTACACCAACAAGCCGGACGGCAGCCAGGAAGCCGAACTCATCGCCTATCAGGTGACCAACACGCTTTCGGTGCGCATCCGCGACATCGACAAAACAGGCGAGATTCTCGACAAGGCGGTATCACTCGGCGTCAACCAGGGCGGCGGCATCTCGTTTTCCAACGAGGATCCGGCTGCAACTCTCACCGAAGCCCGCAAGAAGGCGGTCGCCGACGCCATGGCCAAGGCAAAGACGCTGGCTGAAGCCGCCGGCGTCAGCATCGGACGAGTGCTGGAAATCACCGACCAGAACGTCGCGCCGCCGCCGATACCGATGAACGCCAAGGCCTTCGACGCGGCCCGCGAATCGGTTCCGGTGCAGGCCGGCGAGAATTCCTACACGGTGCAGGTCACTGTCACTTTCGAGTTGAAGTGACCGCCGCCTGAAGCCTGGATAACCGGCAACATCGATCTTGCTGGATGAAGAAACCCCCGGAGGACTGATCCTCCGGGGGTTTTTCGAGCCGCACCCTTGCCGGTAGATGAACGCTTACCGGTAGAGGACCGGGCAGCCGCGCTCATTGGCGAACACGACCACGACGCGGTCACCGTACTGGCGGCCCGCTACTTTCACTGTGCGGCGGCTGACGTCGATGATGCGGGCGCGGCGCAGACCCATGCGCTCTGCCTTGCCGAGGGCACGGTTTGGCGAGCAGGACCGGCGCCAGTCGCGTTCGCGGCGGCGTTCGCGGTAAAAACCATCGTCGTCGCCGGTATAGACGCCGACGCGCGGGTCGTTGTTGTTGCCGAAGCCGAGATAGATGCTGTCTGCCTGGGCTGTGGCGGGGATAGCGGCAAGCGTGCCGAGGGCGATAAGCGCCGAAAGGGTCGCCGTCTTGATCGTGTTGAACATTGTCTTTCTCTCCTTGTTCAGGGCTTCCGCCCGTCTTGATCGAACCGGTGTGTCTTGATCGACCAATGTGTCTTGGTCGAAGCGATGGGGGGAGAATGCGCCTGCGTATCTGAACTTTTTACGAACCAGCCGTTCATTTTGGGTTCATGTTGCACCAACAGGTAATTTCGCATTTCTCCGCATTTCGGTTCTGAACAATCTGGCCGGTTCTGGACAATCCCGATAGAGAACGCCCTATCGCGCAGCCGGTTCCGGTCCTGGCCTCGAGGCTCGTCCCTAAGGCTCGTCGTCCAGCATGTGCTCGAAATAGTCGTCCGGCTCGGCAAGATCGGTCTCGCTGGCGCTGACCCGGCCGCGCATCGAGATGCCGGCCTCATGCACCGTCTCGGCACTTCCCGACACCAGCCTGTGCCACCAGTAGAGATCGTGGCCCTCGGCGACCAGCCGGTAGGCGCAGGTCTTCGGCAGCCAAGAGATCGTGCGAACATTCTGCGGCGTCAGCCCGACGCAGTCCGGGACGCGCGCCAGCCGGTTGGGATAGTCCGAACAGCGGCAAGTTTCGGCGTCGAACAGCCGGCAGCCGACACTCGTCCAGTAGATCTCGCCGGTGTCCTCGTCCTCGAGTTTCGACAGGCAGCACTTGCCGCAGCCGTCGCAAAGCGATTCCCACTCGGCCGGGGTCATCGCTTCGAGCGTCTTGGTTTTCCAGAACGGCGTTTTCATTGACGGGATGTGGCCCCCGCTGACGTCAAGGTCAAGCACTGCAACAGGCGCAAACCAGGCCAGCACCATAGGAATGACACGAAGTCGCCTTCAAAACGCCGGTCAATCGCCCTTCGTAGCCGCTAATGCCTGCTAACCGGAACCAATCCGGTTGATGAACAGTTTGGGCCGGGATGGGACGCCAAAAGGAGGATTTCTAATGAAACGCCAACCACGGATTCTGGCAGGCACGGCACTTGGCCTGCTGATGGCGTCCGCGCCGTTGGGCGCGTTCCCGTTGCAGGGCAGCGCCGCGTTCGATCGTTTGCAACGCATGACGGCCCCACTGATCCTGGCGCAGTCGAATTGCCCCGAAGGTGAGTCGGCGGAAGGCTGCGCACAGCAGGCGGAACCGGAGCAGAAGCCTCGCAAGAAGCGCGAGCGGCAGGCTGAATCGGCTCCCACGGAGCAGGCCGCGCCTTCCGGGGAAGAGCAGGGCAATCAACGCAGGAAGAAGCGCGAGCAGCAACAGCAGACCGAATCAGCCCCTGCCGAGCAGGCCGCTCCCGCCGAAGAGCAAAAACCGCGCAGAAAGAAGCGCGACCAACAGCAGATCGAAGCAGCCCCTGCCGAGCAGGCCGCCCCGGCCGAAGAGCAAAAACCGCGCAGAAAGAAGCGCGACCAACAGCAGATCGAAGCAGCGCCCGCCGAGCAGCCAGCCGAACAGGCAGCGCCTGCCAGCGACGAACAGCAGCCGCGCAGGAAGAAACGCGACCAGCAGCAGCAGATCGAAGCGGCACCAGCCGAAGAGCCAACCAATCAGGCGGCACCTGCCAACGACGAACAGCAGCCGCGCAGAAAGAAGCGCGACCAGCAACAGCAGATCGAAACGGCACCTTCCGAAGAGCCCGCCGGACAGGCTGCGCAAGGCGAGAAGGCCGCACCGGCAAATGACAACGAGCAGGTCAAGCCGCGCAAGAAGCGGAACCAGGATCAGCAGATCGAAGCTGCGCCAGCCGAACAGCCGGCCAGGAAGGAAACGCCCGCCGGCGAGCAGGCCGAACCGCTTCCGACCGACCAGCAAACGGCTCCCGCCGAGGGCGAAAAGCCCCGGGATCAGGCTAAGGACCGTGGCAAGAAGCCTATCGGCGAACAGCCGGTGACGGGCGAGCAGCCGACAACCGGCGAGCAGCCCGCCGAGGACCAACAGGCAGCGCCCGCCGAAGGGGAAGGACCGGCCCAGGGCGAGGCTCCCGTGTTCGACAGCCAGAAGGATGCCGTGCGCAAGCGCAAGGGCGGCAGGGACAACGCGCAAGAGCCGAGCGGCCAGGACGCGGGTGGTCAGCCCACCCAGCAGAACGGCGAGCAGGCGGAAGCCCCGAAGCCGGCTCCGGTCGACCAGGGACCGCCGCCCACCGACGACAGGGCGGCCCAGCAGGAGCTCAAGCTCGAGAGGATGGTTCCGGTGACCGAGGAAAAGGGCAAACGCGTTGAGCGTGTGCGCGGCGACGAGGACATTCGCCGCCGTCCGCGCCCGCAAGGGGTCGACGTCGTCAGGGAACTCGGCGACCGCGTTATCCTCCAGTTCAACAACCAGACGATCGTCGAAAGCGACGATGCCCCGCGCATGCACCGTGGCGCGAGGAACGTCTACTATGAGGAACTGTCGGGCGATCGCACCCGGGAAATCGTCGAGCGTGACAACGGAATCCAGATCGTCACCATCCGCAACCGCTACGGCGACGTCATCCAGCGTTCACGCATCGCGCCCGACGGTCGCGAATATGTGCTGAGCTATGTCGACGAGCGGTACTATGACGACGATAACGACTGGCGCGATCCGGGCGACGACCTGCCGCCGATTCGGATCGACATTCCGCGCGAGGAGTACATTTTGGACGCCGAAGGCATCGAGGATCCGGACGACTACTATACCTTCCTCGAACAGCCGCCGGTGGAGAGGGTTCAGCGCCTTTACTCGATCGACGAGGTCAAGCGCTCTGCCCGCGTGCGCGACATCGCCCGCCGCATCGACCTCGACACGCTGAACTTCGAATTTGGTTCAGCCTCGATCCCCGAAACCGAGGTGCAGAAACTGGAAGGCGTCGCCAGCGCCATGGAGAGGCTGCTGGAGAAGAACCCGGCGGAAACCTTCCTGATCGAAGGCCATACCGATGCCGTCGGCAGGCCGGAGGCGAACCTCGCTCTGTCCGACCGTCGCGCCGAGGCTGTTGCCGAAGCCCTGACCAATGCCTTCAGTATCCCGCCGGAGAACCTGACGACACAGGGCTATGGCGAGGAGTACCTCAAGGTCAACACGTCGGAGCCGAACCGCGAGAACCGTCGCGTCGCCATCCGCCGGATCACCTCGCTGGTGGCGCCGGTAGCAAGTGCGAATTAACTCGCAATTCCAGAAACCTGACCCGGTTTCTGGAATCTATGCGGGAAGACGTAGCCCACCCCGGTTTCACCGGGATGGGCAATTTCCGGCAATGAGCCGAGGTTGAAGGAGAATGTACGTCGCGATTTAGCCAGGCATTGAATCGCGAGGTCGTCCACCCCAGATTCTGACCAGGGCTTCCCTGCCCTGTCCCGACTCCAGCGGGACACATGAGCCCCGCCGGTACCCCCTCGCCGGCGGGGTTTTTGTTTCCGGCTTCGGTGTTGAACTGAAGCCTATGCCTAGACAATTCTGCACGGTCGCCTCAAAGCCAGCAAGGCTGAGGAGTGAGAACGGCGTCTGGTGCCGTCAGTAGATACTTTTGATGTTGGTTTCCGAATTCGAAAACACCTCGTCGGGCACGAAGAAATCGCCGGCAAGCGGGCCTGTTGCATCAGGCGCATAGATCGAAAAATCGCTGACGCCCTCGGCGCGCAGCACCTCCTCGTCGATGTAGAAATTGCCGGTCGCTTCGCGCGACGGCCTGAGCAGGATCGCATGCGCGGCATCCGCCATGATATCGGACGAACGGCTCATCGCCGCTACTGTCGCCCCGCCCAGAAGATTGCGCACCGCTGCCGTATCGATCGTCGAGATCGGCCACAGCGAATTGACGGCGATGCCGTCCCTGGCGAACTCCGCGCTCATGCCCAGCGTGCACATCGACATGCCGAATTTGGCCATCGTATAGGCGACATGGTTCTTGAACCATTTGGCCTTCATGTCGAGCGGCGGCGCCAGATTCAAGATGTGAGGATTGTCAGCCAACTTCAGGTGCGGAATGCACATTTTGGAAACCAGGAACGTGCCGCGGGCGTTGATCTGGTGCATCAGATCGTAGCGCTTCATATCGGTTTCCAGTGTGCCGGTGAGTTGGATGGCGCTGGCATTGTTGATGCAGATGTCGATGCCGCCGAACTTTTCGACGGTCCGGGCGACCGCCTCGGCTACCTGCCCCTCCTCGCGTATGTCGCACAACATCGGCAGCGCCTTGCCGCCTGCCTGCTCGATCTCCTCAGCCGCCGTGTAGATCGTACCCGGCAGCTTCGGGTGCGGCTCGGCGGTCTTGGCCGCGATCGTCACATTGGCGCCGTCGCTCGCAGCGCGCAGCGCGATCGCCAGCCCGATACCGCGCGACCCGCCGGAGATGAACAGCGTCTTTCCCTTGAGCGACATGTCTTGCGCCTCCCTTGCAACATTACAAGCGTGATCCTTGCGCGGCGGTCGCGTGCCGCGCAAGGCCCAACACGCCGGATGTTGATTACGCTGCGTAGGCTCGGAGGTTAGACCAGCACCAGGCCTTGCCGCATGGCGATGGCGATTGCGTCGGTGCGGTTGGCCGCACCTAGCTTGATCAGGATCGCCGCGACGTGGAACTTCGCCGTGTGCACGGAAATGTTCAAGCGCCGCGCGATCACCTTGTTGGGCGCGCCCTCGGCCAACAGCGCCAGCACTTCGCTCTCGCGCGGCGAAAGCGCCGGCCGCTCGGTCCTGTCGTCGACCGGCTCCTCGTCGGAGAGGTCGTCGTCATGGAAAGCGAAATCGTCATGCCGATCAGACAAGGGGCGGCCCTCGCCCGAAATCCGGTAGCCAGCCGCCGCCAGCCGCGCGGCGGCAGCGATCAGCAGATCGTCCGCTGCCGCCGGCAGCACGGCAAACACGGTATCGGCGGGCCGCTGCCGCCTGCCTCGTTGAGACAAGAGCACCTGGGGCATCGCGGGATCGGTGGCCGCACCTTCCAGCCCTCCGCCCTCCAGGGCTTCTCTTTCCAGGCTATTGTCATCGACGACCGCGACATCGGCTTTGTCGCCGCTCTCGCTGTTGCCAGCCACAATCGGCAGCAGATCGTCAGTCGCGGCAAGGGCCGTGGACAGGTGTTCGGCACGTACTGCGTCATCGAGCGCGATCAGCACCGTCAGCCGCCGCCCCGTGATCCCGTGACTTGCCATCGATCTTCTCAGTTCAGCGGCTTTTCGCCGATGGTCAGCACGACATCGCGCCGTTCGCCGCCGCGTGCCACGCCGAGCGTCACCGACGCGCCGGCGCTGTCAGGCCCGAGCCTGCGGATCAGGTCGCGCGGGCCATGCACGGCTTCGCCGTTCCACGACACGATGATGTCGCCAAGATGTAGGCCGGCGGCCTTCGCCGGGCCATTGTCGTCGAGGCTCATCACCATCGCGCCATGCGTGTCGCCGTTGCGGATCGGATGCAGGCCGGCGCCGAGATAGCCGCGCGCGACATGGCCCTTCTCGCGCAGCGTCGCTGCCGCCCGCTCGATCGTCTCGTAAGGCATGACCAGCGCCCGCCGGCGCGGCCCGAACAGCAGCATGCCGATCAGTGCGCCCTTGGCGTCGAGCACCGGGCCGCCCTCGAAACGGCCGCCGGCATTGACGGCCAGATTGATGCGTCGGTCGATCGTGCCGCCGCGCATCGAGCGCCAAGCCGGACCGACCTCACCGACCGTGCCGAATGCGGCGAGCCCCGCGCCGTCGCTATTGCCGATGGCGATGGCGAGATGGCCCGGCCGCACCGTGCCTGCCTTGGCCAGCGACGGCACGTCCGGCGCGCCGGTCGGCTTCAGAAGGGCCGTCCCAGTGGAGGGATCGCGGCCGACCAACTCAGCCTTCACCTTGTCGCCCGAAGAAAGCGTCAGCTCGATCTCCTCGCCGGCCTCCACCGCCTCCTGGGCAGCGATAAAATAGCCGTCGCGCCAATGGAAGGCGGTCGCGGTGCGACGCTGATGCGTGGCGAAGCTCGCTGTCGCCGGCGCCGCTGCGGCGGCGATATCGGCGATGGCATCGGAAAATGCGCTCAGATTGAAGTCGCTCATGTTGGTCTCCTGGGTTTTGTCGCATCGGCCCGAAAATCGGAATCGATTTTCGGAAAGCACGATGCGAGAACTCAAAGTCTTAGAGCGTACTTTGAGAGTCCAATGGACGCTCGTCGCTCTAACCCAGATATCGCTCGGCAGCGCGTTCGCGGGTACTCGCCTGACGGCTAGTTGGGCGTTGGACTGGCCATCTGGTCAGGTCGCGGCCGATCCGGCCGCTCCGCACATATAGGCATCCTTCATCTTGCTCTAAAGACACGGAGCCCTGCCATGTCCCTCCCCGCCCAGCAATTGCAATTCGACGATGCGCTGCTCGATGATTATTCGGCAACGGTCGCCGATGCCGTGGACCGCATCGGTCCCGCCGTCTGCCGCATCGAGCGCATCGGTGGTGCCGGCGGCCAAGGCTCCGGCTTCGTCCTCACGCCGGACGGGCTGGTCGTCACCAACTTCCACGTCGTCGGCGATGCCCGCACCGTCCGCGTCACCATGCCGGACGGCGTCTCCAGAGAAGGCCGTGTTCTCGGCCGCGACCCCGACACCGACATCGCGCTGGTGCGTGCCGACGGCAGCTTTGCCGATATCGCGCCGCTCGGCGATTCCAAGCGTCTGCGGCGCGGCCAGATCGCCATTGCCATCGGCAACCCGCTCGGCTTCGAATGGACCGTCACATCAGGCGTCGTGTCGGCGCTCAGCCGCTCGATGCGCGCCTCCACCGGCCGGCTGATCGACGACGTCATCCAGACCGACGCAGCACTCAACCCCGGCAATTCCGGCGGACCGCTGGTGTCGTCGGCGGGCGAGGTCATCGGCGTCAATACCGCCATGATCCATGGTGCGCAAGGCATCGCCTTCGCGGTTGCCTCCAACACCGCCAATTTCGTCATTTCGGAGATCATCCGCTTCGGCCGCGTCCGCCGCGCCTTCATCGGCGTCTCGGCCGACACGACAAACCTGCCGCGCCGCGCCGCCCTGCTGTCGCAAGTGTCGAGCAGCACGGCGGTGCGCCTGCGCAGCGTCGAGGCGAACAGCCCGGCGGCCAAGGCCGGGCTCAGGGAAGGCGACATCATCGCCGCCATCGACGGACGCCCGGTCACCGGCGTCGACGATCTGGTGCGTCTGCTCGACGCCGAGCGCATCGGCCGCGAGACGCTGTGCACGGTGGTGCGCCGCTCCGGCATTACTCAGGTCACGGTGATGCCGGTGGCGCGAAGCTAACGATTATCGCGACGCATAGATCTGGCCAAGCAGCGAAACCAGCAGCACGGCCAGCTCTCCGGTCGGATCGAGGTCAGGATCGAAAATGGTCATATCCATTCCGGTGCAGCGCGGATCCGCTACCAGCGCCGCGAGAATGGCGACGAGATCGTCGGGATCGATGCCGGGACTGCCTGGTGAATCCACCGCCGGCATCACAGTCTGATCGAGCGCATCGACATCGAAATGCACCCAATAGGGCCAGCCGGTTCGCGCCAGCGTGGTCCAGGTCTTTTCCAGGACCTTTGCCGCGCCAAGCTCTCGTACGGCAAAGACGTCGATCAGCGTCATCGCGGTCGAATTGATGTCAGGCCAGGCGAAGTCGGGGTCGCGGTTCTCGCGTTCGCCGATCTGAACCACCTGTTCGTCCGCAACAAGCGGGCTTGCGATTTCAGGCCAGTCGGTCAGCAACGGCTCGCCACGTCCGGTGGCGAGCGCAAGGTCCATGCCGGCGACCGAGCCGAGCGAAGCGTTGATGTCGTAGTTGCCCGGATGGCGGAAATCGCTGTGGCCGTCGACATGGACCAGCGCCAGCGGACCAGATCGCCGTGCAGCAGCCAGTGCGCCAAGCAGGACCGCGCAGTCGCCGCCGACGACCAGCGGGAATTCGCCTCGTCCCAGCGCGCCGGCAACAACTTCGGCGAGTCCGAGGTTGAAGCTGCGTATCGCGTTGCCGTTGCGCAGCCGGGTGCCCGGCTGCGGCTCCGTGCTATAGGCGGGCCGATCAAGATCAACCACTTTGGCGGGCGCAAGCGTCTCGATCAAGCCGGCTTCGGTCAATGCCTGCGGCGCACGCCACGTCCCCGGTATATGATCTGGTCTCAGCGGGCGGAGGCCAAGGTTTGAGGGTGCGCGGACAAGGCAGATTTCACGCATGGAATGGGCCCAGGGTTGCCAAGCTCACCATAGACCACGAATGCCCGCCCGGTCACGCGGCCCGAGCCGTCCCCTCACCTCTGCCGACAGTTCCTGTCGCGGGGCGTCGTTCAGGCTCCCGGTCAACCTTCAACAAACTGCGCCAGGAACTCCGCGCTCGGCGGGATCGGTTTAATCACGTCGATCAGCACGCCATTGGGGTCTTTGGTGATGAAATGACGCTGGCCGAAGGGTTCGTTGCGCAAGGACCGCATGATCGGCAGGCCGGCGGCCAGGATCCGTTCGTAGACCGCGTCCGGATCCTTGACCTCGAAATTGATCAGCAGCCCCGACGTTCGGCCACGCCCCTCCTCAGGTATCGTCTCGTGGTCGCCTTGGACGATGCCAAGATTGACCCGGCGATCCTCGGCCGACTGCAGATGCACATACCAGTCGCTCGCAAACAGCGGCTTGAAACTGAAGTGCTTGATATAGAATGCCTTCGTGCCGGCAACGTCGCCCGTCATCAGCACCGGATAATAGCTCGTCGTCTTCATCTTTCCTTCTCCCGTCAGATAACATACAGTCTGCATGTAAATTGTATTAACATACAGGCTGCACGTATGCAACAGAAACCCGCGCGCCGCTCCAACCGCGATCGCACCGAAGCGACGCGCGCCGACCTGATCGCCGCGGCGCGAAAACTGTTCACCGACAAATCCTATGCGGAGACCGGCACGCCAGAGATCGTGGCTGCGGCCGGCGTCACGCGCGGCGCTCTCTACCACCACTTTGCCGACAAGCAGGCGCTGTTCGCCGCGGTGGTCGAGCAAGAGGCGGCGGCTGTGGCGGAAGAGATCGAGCGCGCCTCGCCGCCCTCACTGTTTGCCCGTGACGCGCTGATCGCCGGTTCCGATGCCTACCTTGCCGCCATGCGCGCACCCGGCCGCACCCGGCTGCTGCTGCTCGACGGACCGGCCGTGCTCGGCCGCGCCGCAATGGACGACATCGATAACCGCCACGGCAACCGTTCCTTGCGCGAGGGCCTCGTCGCGGCGATGCGCGCGCAGACCATGACAAGATTGCCGGTGGAGGCACTGACCGCGCTGCTTGCCGCCGCCTTCGATCGGGCGGCGCTCGCTGTCGAGGCCGGCGCCGAGACCGGCCCCTATCGCGAGGTGCTTGTCGCCCTTATCGATGGACTGTCTCCGACTCATCCTCAGGCACCTGGCCCGGCTCGAACTCGTTGAAGCAGCCGAGCTGCCGTTTGCACTGATCGATCAGCCAGGCTGCCGCGGGTTTCGGGCTTCGGTCGGTGCGATGCATGGCAAACAGCGGCGAACGCACCTCGCTGTAAGGCTCGAGGTCGAGTTCCACCAGCCGGCCACTCGCCAGATCATCGGCGATCAGCCATCGCGGCAGCCCGCCCCAACCCAGACCCTCACGCATCAGCATATGCTTAGTGCGCAGGTCCGTCAGCCGCCAAGTGCGGTAGGCAAAGACGCCAAAGTCGCGCCCCTTGGTGCGCTCGGACTGGTCGGTGACAACGAGTTGGGTGTGTTCGCGCACCTCCTCGATCGCCACCGGCTTCGGCAGCAGCGCCAGCGGGTGGCTGGGCGCGGCGGCCAGAACTATCGACATGAAGCCGATGCGCACAAGGTGGACGTCGACCTCGCCCAGCAGGCCGCCAACACCGAGATCGGCTTGCCCGCTGACGACATGATCGGGGATCAGGCCGAGCGTGCCGATATGGAGGCGCAGCATCACGGTCGGAAACTGAGCCTCGAACGCCTTCAGCACCCGCACCAGCACCGGTGAGGGCAGTGCCGCATCGACCGACAGCGCCACTTCGGCCTCCAGCCCCTGATGGTAGCCGTCGACGCGCGAGCGGATGCGCTGCAGCACACCGGTCATGCGTCGCGCGTCCTCCAGCATCGCCCGGCCGATCTCGGTCAGCTGCGGCTCGCGCGTGCCCTCGCGCTCGAACAGTTGCAGCCCGAGCTGCGCCTCGAGATTGGCGATGGCATAGCTGATGACCGATTGCGCGCGGTTGAGCTTGCGCCCGGCGGCGGAGAAACTGCCGGTGTCGGCCACCGTCACCAGGATTTGCAGTTGGTCGAGCGTCGGATTGGGTTGCATAGCCTTATCCAGATTGTAGATGGATAGTATAAAAAATATTCCAGTTTTTCAAATGGGTCGAGAGCCCATATTTAGCGGGACAAATCGTTCCAGCCCTGGAGACCCGCCATGTCCATCCTTCTTGTCACTTCCAGCCCGCGCGGCAATGCCTCGCACTCGACCCGTGTCGCCACCGAGCTCGCCGAGAAGCTGCTTGCGGCCGATCCTTCGGCCAAGCTGGTCGCACGCGATCTCGTGGCAAACCCGCTGCCGCACATCGATCCGGACTATTCGACCGGCATCTATACGCCCGTCGAAGCTCGCACCCAGCGCCAAGCCGAGGTCGTCGGCGTTTCCGACGCTGTGTTGGATGAACTGTTTGCGGCCGACACCATCATCCTGGCCACCGGCTTCATCAACTTCGGCATCTCGTCGACCCTGAAATCCTGGGTCGATCACGTCGCCCGCTCCGGCAAGACTTTTGCCTATGGCGAGAATGGCCCGAAGGGCCTGGTCACCGGCAAGAAGGTCTACATCGTCCTCGCCTCGGGCGGCATCTATTCGGAAGGCGCTGCCGTGCAGATGGACCACGCCATCCCTTATCTGCGCAGCGTGCTTGGCTTCATCGGCATGACCGACGTCGAAGTCATCCGCATCGAGGGCGTCGGCATGGGCCCCGACGCCGTCACCGCCGCTCTGGCCAAGGCATCGGCCAAGGTGGATGCGGCGGTGGCCACGGCCGCAACGGTTGCCGCTGCCGCGTAGAGCGCGAACAACTGGTATCAGAACCGAAAAAGGCAGGCGCCGGGCGCCTGCCTTTTTGCACTTGCCTGATGCCTGCAGCTTTACGTCGCTCCGAAGTCGCGCGACATTGCCATTCGCGACGCTACCCGAACATCTTCTCGCCCTGCTCGTCGACGAGTTGGATGCCCTTCTTGATCGAGATGTCGACGGCGTCGTCGAGCCCGGCAAAACGGTCGGCGCGGATGAATTTGTGCTCCTTCATCACGCCGTCGATTTCCTTAGAAACTACGCCGCAGGTCTGGTATTGGCCTTCCGCCTTGTAGGGCGTGGCGCTGATCAAAAATCCCTTGTGCTCGATCCGCTTTGCCGGTGCACCACTCTTTGGCTCGCCCGCGTCACTGCCGCCACCGAAAAGACGTTTCAGAAAAGACATGGGAGCGCCCTCCAACGGCAATCATCCTACATCACATAGCGTGGTGCAGGATGATTTCACTAGCGGTCCTTAGGCAAACGGGCAAGGGCCGCATCCGGCCTCGGAAGTCAGCCGCGCGACAGCGCTTCGAGGGCTTCGGCGGCTCCTTCCAATATCGCAATCGCCTCGGCCTGTTTTTCAGCCGGCGCGTCGACGATGTCGCCGAGGGCTGCTCGCAGCCGGTGGCGCACGGCGCGGAATTCGTCGCGCTTTTCCGAACGGCCGCGGCCGCGACGTCCGCCATCCTCGCCATCGTCGCTCCAGCCGAACCAGTCGCGCGCCCTTGCCATCTTGCGGCCGAAACGCTCGAGATGATCGAGCACATGGTCGATCATCTCGCGATTGTCATTGAGATGCGCCTGCCCGGCCTCGGTAATCGAAAACACCTTCTTGTTGCCTTCCGCCGACGAGACGGCATAGCCGGCCTCTTCCAGGAAGGTCAGCGTCGGATAGACCACGCCCGGGCTCGGGCTGTAGACGCCGCTGGTGCGTTCCTCCAGCGCCTTGATGATGTCGTAGCCGTGGCGCGGCGCCTCGGCCAGCAGCGACAGCGTGATCAGCTTGAGATCGCCGTCGGCCAGCATGCGCCCGGCGCGGAACATGTCGCCCGGACCGCCGCGCCCGCCGCCCCTCATCCCGTGGCCGAATGGGCCGAAGCCGCCACCACGACCACCGAACTTACCGGCCATATGCATGAAAGCGCGGTCGGCATGCTCGCCGAAATGATGATGTTCGTGCATTGTCTGCTCCTTAAGTTATGTCTTACGATATATCTTAATTAGGCAATTAGGTGACTATGTCAAGATATATCTTACGATGTAACGTAATGCCCGGGATTGGAAGAGTGCGTTTGCGGCTAAGGCAGTGGGCTGAACCTCTCCGGAGTGCCAAAAAGCCCGGGGCAGCTCCGAGCCTTCGACGAACAGGATGTCTGTGCTGCTTACCAGCGGCCCTTGCGCCGGTTCCAGGCATAGAGAAGATCGGCGAAGCGATCATAGGCATAGCGCGTCAGCGGCAGCACGGCGCGGTTGCCGAACAGCGCTGCCAGCCAGCCCTCGCCCGGTGTTTTCAGCCAGACGGCAATTGCGACGTCGGCGCCGACCAGCAGTTTGCCGTCCGCATCAATTGCATGCAACCGGCGGCGGATGTCCTCCAGCGACACGCCGTATCCGGCCAGAGCCGTCGGTTCGGCATTGATGTCGCGAAACGCGATCCGCCCGCTCTTGATCGCCTCGATCAGCCGCCGCTTCTGCCGGCTGATGCCGGCATCGCAAACCGGACAGCGGGTGTTGTACCAGATGGTCAGCAGAGGCTTGGGCATGTGTCCTAAGACGCGAGCTGAAGTGCTGCGCTGACTATCCGGGAAATACCTTCGCCCTGCAACATTTCGGACCAGATTGGCCGGGCGCCGTCAAGCGACGCCTGACCGTCCGATATCCGGCAGCTTGCGCGGGCTGTAGCCGCGCAACGCCTCAGCCGAGCGAGGCGATGATCTCGCGATAGGCCAATTCCGGGAAAGCCTTGAGCGTCCGCGTCCTCACATTGCCGCCTGTCGCCAGCATCAGCGAGAAACGAGCGAGCACCGCATCGTCGGGCGCTTCGACGATCGCCACCATATCGCATTCGCCCATGGTGAGATAAAACGCCTTGAACGAGCCACCCATGTCTCCCAGCAGCTTCTTGGCGGCATCGAGCCGCTTCGGCGACTCGCGCACATTTTTGGCGCCCTGCTCCGTCCAGTTGATCAGCACGATATAGTTTGTCATGCACACCTCCCTCCGGGGCCTCGGAGCACGGCGTCACTGCCGGGGCGGGCATCCGGGTTTGTCGCCCAGAAAATGCATCCGACACGAGATTATCCTCCCACAACAGGTGAGCTGCAACAACAACCGCACCGTCTGGCGAGACAATTCCTGGCACGAACGAAAAAGGGCGCCGCAGCGCCCTTTAAATTGCTTATCCGTCACCCGGCATTAGCTATCGAGGAAGCTCCGCAGCTTGCGCGAGCGGCTCGGATGCTTGAGCTTGCGCAGCGCCTTGGCTTCGATCTGGCGGATGCGTTCGCGGGTGACCGAGAATTGCTGGCCGACTTCCTCCAGCGTGTGGTCGGTGTTCATGCCGATGCCGAAACGCATTCTGAGCACGCGCTCTTCACGCGGGGTAAGCGAAGCAAGCACCCGCGTCGTCGTCTCGCGCAGATTGGCCTGGATCGCCGCGTCGATCGGCAGGATCGCCATCTTGTCCTCGATGAAATCGCCGAGATGCGAATCCTCCTCGTCGCCGACCGGCGTTTCGAGCGAAATCGGCTCCTTGGCGATCTTCAGCACCTTGCGCACTTTTTCCAGCGGCATGGCGAGCTTTTCCGCCAATTCCTCCGGCGTCGGCTCGCGGCCGATCTCGTGCAGCATCTGGCGCGAGGTGCGCACGATCTTGTTGATCGTCTCGATCATGTGCACCGGAATGCGGATGGTGCGCGCCTGGTCGGCGATCGAGCGGGTGATCGCTTGCCGGATCCACCATGTCGCATAGGTCGAGAACTTATAGCCGCGGCGGTATTCGAATTTGTCGACCGCCTTCATCAGGCCGATGTTGCCTTCCTGGATCAGATCGAGGAACTGCAGGCCGCGATTGGTGTATTTCTTGGCGATGGAAATGACGAGGCGCAGATTGGCCTCGACCATCTCCTTCTTGGCGATCGCGGCTTCGCGCTCGCCCTTCTGCACCTGGTTGACGATCTTGCGGAATTCGAGGATCGAGATCGCCGTCTCGGTGGCGAGGTTCTGGATCTCGGCGCGCAGGTCGCGGATCGCGTCCTTTTCGTTCTTGGTGAATTCCTTCCAGCCGCGCGAGGTCAGATTGCCGATCGAGCGCGTCCAGTTGGGATCGAGTTCCGAGCCCTGGTATTCCTTCAGGAATTCCTCGCGGCGCACGCCATAGCTCTCGGCCAGCCGCAACAGCTTGCCCTCGTTCTGCACCAGGCGCTTGTTGATGTCGTAGAGCTGCTCGACCAATGCCTCGATGCGCGCCGTGTTAAGGGATAGCGACTTCACCGCCTTGATGAGTTGGTCCTTCAGCTCCTTCAGCCGGCGGTCCTGGCTTGGCGACAGCGTGCCGGCGGCAGCCAGCCGGTTCTCGACCTGCTGGTCCTGCAGCTTGCGCAACTTCTTGTAGGTGTCGGCGATGACGTCGAGCGTCTCCATCACCTGCGGGCGCAGCTCCGCTTCCATCGCCGCCAGCGACAGGCTGGCTTCGTCCTCATCTTCCTCGTCGTCGTCAGTCAGACCGCGCGTGTCGCCGCCGACATTGGTGATGTCGTCCTCGTCCTCGCGCGAACGGCGCGGCTTGTCCTCGGTCTTGGCTTCCTCGATCCGCTCGACCACCGGCGCCTGCTTGGCCTCCGGTCCGGCATAGGTCGCTTCGAGGTCGATGATCTCGCGCAAGAGGATCTTCGATTCGTTGAGCTCGTCACGCCAGATGATGATGGCCTGGAAGGTCAGCGGGCTTTCGCACAGGCCCGCGATCATCGTCTCGCGGCCAGCCTCGATGCGCTTGGCGATTGCGATTTCGCCCTCGCGCGACAGAAGCTCGACCGAGCCCATTTCGCGCAGATACATGCGAACCGGATCGTCGGTGCGATCGGTCGGCTCTTTCTTGGTGGTCGTCGCGGCAACGGCGGTACCGGTCTGCTCGGCCAGTTCGTTGGCGTCTTCCTCGGCGTCGGCAGCCGCGTCGGCGGCTTCGGGCTCCTCGCCCTGCTCGTCGTCCTCGACCACGTTGATGCCCATGTCGGAGAGCATGGCCATCGTGTCCTCGATCTGCTCGGAGGTCACTTCCTCCGAGGGCAGCACCGAATTCAGTTCGTCCATGGTGACATAGCCGCGCTTCTTGGCGGCTTTGATCATCTTCTTGACAGCATCGTCGGAAAGGTCGAGCAGAGGGCCATCGGTGGCGCCTTCACGTTCGGTCTCGACCTCTTCCTTTTCTTTTGTCGCCATTCTTAATTTCTCCAAGCGGCCAAGTATCAAGCCGCGTAAGCTGCCGTACCGGTTAAATCAGATGCGCTCGCTCTAGAACGCGCTTCCCCGGGCCAGTAACTGCATCTCTCGTTAAGTCCAGATTAACCCTGGTATCTGTGGCAGGCTGACTGCCTGTCCAGTGACCGGTACCTCACATCGCTGCATTTCCCGTCGACGCCGGCACGGGTTAACGTTTCGAATCGTCCTGATTCCGTCATTCTGCCAGAAGGTCAAGCGCCTCTCGCATGATTCGCATGAAAAAAGCGAATCAATTACCCGACTTAAAGCGCCGCGGCTGATTCGACGCGCAAGCACGGTTCTGCAATTTCACTTTTTCGTAAGCTTCGATCTACACCCGCCCGGCCCTGCCCGATGACACGCCGAACCCGTCGATCAGCGCTTCCGTTGCTTGCACATCACGAAATTGCGCCTGGATCTCGACGAGATGCCGGTAGTTTTCGTCTGTGGGATCGCTGGCGAGCGCCGCTTCCGCCTGTTTCAGCTCCTTATGTAAGGTGCGCGCGCTGCGCTGCAAGTGGAGCGCCTGGCTGAAGGCGTCGCGGGCATCGTCAAGTCCGGCTGTTTCCAGCGCCGGCCACTGCCGAGCCCGTTTGATCAGCGCCACCACGCGCGCCCAGATCTCGCCGCAGCCGGCCCGTTCGATCGTCGCGATCACCGCGTCGCGGTCGTTGGCCATGTCATGCGCCATCGCATCGAGGATCGCCGCATGCAGCCGCTTCAGATCGGTATTGGCGAGGTCGAGGAACTCGACATGTTCGAAATTCTCGTCGATCAGCGCCGGATGATTGACAAGAGCTGCTATGATCGTCGCCTCGCGCACCGACATCCCCTCACTGCCGCGCTTGACCAGCGCCGAGCGGCCGAGGCTTTCGGTGATCGCGGTGCGTCCGCCGGCATTGCCGCCGCGTGCGAACTGTCCGCCAGGAGCGGAGCCCTTGCCCTGAAAGGGCCCGCCGGGCCGCGCATCTTGGCGCCCGCCTTGATAGCCTTGTCGCGCGCTGCGCTGGGTGCCGAAAAAGCTTAGCACCCGCTCGCGCATTTCCTGTTGGTAGTGGTAGCGCAAGCTCTCGTCACGGATGCGGCCGGTCAGTTCGCGCAGCGTCTTTTCCAGTTCCGCCCGCCGCTCCGGCGTGTCGAAGACGCCGCCGGCCGTTTCGCGCACCCACAAAAGGTCCGCGAGCGGCCGCGCCTCGGAAAGCACTGCGCGAAACGCGTCCGGCCCGTCGGCCTTGACCAGATCGTCGGGGTCCTTGCCTTCTGGCAGAAGCGCAAAGCGCACCGAGCGGCCTGCCTGAACCGCCGGCAGCGCCATGTCGGCGGCGCGCCATGCCGCCTTCAGTCCGGCCTGGTCGCCGTCGAAGCACAGCACCGGCTCGCCGGCCATGCGCCACAGGAGTTCGAGCTGATTTTCGGTCAGCGCGGTGCCGAGCGGCGCCACGACATTCTCGAAACCGGCCTGCGCCAGCGCGATCACGTCCATATAGCCCTCGACGGCGATGACCGTGCCACCCTTGGCCAGCGCCCCCTTTCCCAGCGCTTGGCGCGCACGGGCGAAATTGTAGAGCACATTGCCCTTGTGGAAGAGCTCGGTGTCGGGCGAATTCATGTATTTGGCGAGCGCATCGGCGGCCAGCGCCCGCCCGCCAAAGGCGATTATCTTGCCTCTGGAATCCGGGATCGGGAACATGATGCGGTCGCGGAACCAGTCGTAGGAGACCGGGACGTCGTCGCCGTGGCGCACCAGCCCGCATGCCTCGATATCGGCCTTGGGCACGCCGTTCGCGGCAAGATGCTCCTTCAGCGCGTTGCGGCTGTCGGGCGCATAGCCGAGCCGGAACGACTGCTGCGTTGCCGGTGTCAGCCCGCGGTCGCGCAGATAGGCCCGGGCTTTTGCGCCTTCCGGTCCCTGCAGCCGCTCCTGGAAGAAGGCAGTCGCCATTTCCATGATTTCGGTCAGGCTGGCGCGTTCCTTTTCGCGCCGTTCCTCCTGGGCATCGCGCACCGGCATCGGCACGCCGGCCATGTCGGCGATCTTCTCGACCGCTTCGGGAAAGCTCATCCCGTCGAGTTCGGTGAGGAACTTGAAGTGGTCGCCCGAAACCGAGCAGCCGAAGCAATGATAGCGGCCCTTCTTGTCCTCGCAATGGAAGGACGGGCTCTTCTCGCCATGGAAGGGGCAGCACGCCCAATAGTCGCCGCGCGGCGCGTTGGTCTTCTTCCTATCCCACGCCACGCGCTGGCCGATCACCGATGAAATCGGCACGCGGTCGCGTATCTCGTCGAGGAAGGCAGGTGGAAAGCGCATTGGGAACGGCTCGTTTGTCCTCCATATAATCACACCGGCGAAACCCGACGACTCCTAATGCGGACCATACCCGGTTTTCACAGGGCAAAAGAAGACGGCCGCTGCGGGCCGCCTTCTTTCCTATCCCGGCATAGTGCCGGTGGACATTTGGACGATCAGTGCGCGTCGATCGCGCCGAAGATGATGCCGGAGACGACGCCGACAGGAGATAGTCGTTGCCGACGCGGATCCATTCCTGGCCACGGCTCGGACGACGCAGGCCATAGTGGCGATAGTCGCGGATCGGCTGGTGGCGCTTCCAGCTGAAATATTTCTGGCCATTGCGCCAATGGTTCCTCTTCACGACGACTTTCTTCTTCACCACGACGCGCTTCTTCACGTGCCTGTCCGGCTTCTTCCAGTCGACCTGGCTGTAGTTCGACTGGGGTGCATTTGGCGCGTTCAGCGGCGCTGCCTTGCCCTGCAGCGACGTGGCAGCCAGCATAGAGAGGGAGACTGCGGAAAGAATGATGCGTTTCATCACGGGGGTACTCCTTTGGTTGCCGATGCCCAAGCAATAGAGCCCGAAGAATGAACCGAAACTGAACACACGGATTACGTTTTCGTAATGATTTCACGTATTTAAGATAGCTAATTCAACACTCAGCTCAAATCGGATTTGAAGGGGTCGTCGGCACTCGACAGCGCCACCATCCAGAAGCCGGCCGGCAATGCAACCATTTTGCGATCCATCCATTTCCGACACACCCTGTCGCGCACCAACAGCCGGCCGAATTGGGCAAAATTTATTACCCGGCTAAAAGTAATCGGAGTAGTATCGACCTTTGCAATGTCCTTGATTCGCCCCCTCTTTTACCTCTGTGCCGTCACGGCGCCCGTATCGCTGTCGCCTGTCGGAATGCGAGCCTGACATGAGCGGTTCGGTCGTTTTGCTGCATCTTGCCGGCGCGGTGGCGCTGATGCTGTTTGCCACCCGCTTGGTGAAGACAGGTGTCGAGCGCGCCTATGGCGATGTGCTGCGCCACAAGCTGCGCGCGACCATGCGCAATCCTTTTATGGCGGTTCTGGCCGGCTGCGGCCTGGCGATCGCGCTGCAAAGCTCCACCGCCGTCACCTTGCTGGTCGGCTCCTTCGCCGGCGCCGGCATCGTCAGCGGCTTATCGGGCCAGCTTGCCGTGCGGGGCGCCGAGATCGGCTCGGCACTGGTGGTCAAGCTGCTCACCTTCGACCTGTCGCTGCTGGTGCCGGTCTGTCTTGTCGCCGGCACCGTCATGTTCATGGCCACCGAGCGGCGCGACTGGCGCCAGTTCGGCCGCATCCTGGTCGGCATCGGCCTGCTGGTGTTGTCGCTGGAGATGATCGGCCAGGCATCGGAGCCGCTGCGCCAGAGCACGCTGATGCCGGTCGTCGTCGATTACTTCTCCGGCGACCCGGTCACCGCCTATCTGCTGGCGGCGCTGGTCACCTGGCTGTTTCATTCCTCGATCGCCGCGGTGCTGCTGATGGTGACGCTCGCCGGCCGTGGCTTCATCCCGCCCGAACTCGGCATCGTGCTGGTGCTCGGCGTCAATCTGGGTTCGTCGATCATCGCGCCGCTGCTCACCCGCAATGCGGAGCCGGGCGTGCGTGTCGTACCGATCGGCAATCTCCTGATGCGCGGCATGGGCTCTCTTGCCATGCTGATCCTGTTCCTGTGGTTGAAGCCGCCGGTCGCCTTTCTCGGCGCCACCGTGCCCGACCAGATCGTCAACGCACACATCCTGTTCAATATCCTGATCCTGGTTGCCGGCCTGCCACTGGCCGGCCTCGTCTACCGCGCTTCGGAAAAGATCGTGGCGCTCGGCACCAAACCGGCGCCGGCCGAAGCGCTCGACGTCGTCGAGCTGTCCGCGCTAAACGACAGCGCGCTGGATGTGCCGAGCCAGGCGCTGGCCAACGCCACCCGTGAGGTGGTGCGGGTCTGCGAGACGGTCGAGATCATGCTGAAGCGCATCATCGAGCTCTATGAGAGCGCCGACGCCGACAAGATCAAGGCGCTGGCCGCGCTCGACGACCGCGTCGACAAGAAGCACGCAGCGATAAAGCTCTATCTGGCCAAGGTCACCAAGAACCCGCTGAGCGAGGACGAGGCGCTGCGCTGCCAGGAGCTGATCGGCGCCTGCGTCAAGCTCGAGCAGGTCGGCGACATCATCGTGCGCAACATGCTGGTGCACGTCAGGAAGAAGCTCGAGCGCGGGCTGGAGTTCACGCCCGAGGGCTGGCGCGAGCTTTGCGCCTTCCACGCCTCGGTGCTGGCCAACGCACGGCTTGCCTTCAACGTGCTGGTCTCGCGCGATCCGGAGACCGCCCGCCAGCTGGTGCTCGAAAAGGACCGGCTGCGCGACCGCGAGAAGGAGACCAGCGCCAGCCACTTCGTGCGGCTGCGCGACGGCACCGCCAAGAGCGTCGAGACCAGTTCCATCCATCTCGACACCATCCGCGACCTGAAGCAGATCAACTCGCTGCTCGCCTCGATGGCTTATCCCGTGCTTGAGGAACGCGGCCTGCTCACCGGCTCGCGGTTGAAGGCCGGGTGATCCCGGAGCCTTGTCCTTCTCCCACAACACAGGGAGAAGGAAAAACCGTCGCGCCAGCCCGATCAAGAAAACCTAAACCGGCGTCGACAATTTCTGGATTGCTCGCCGCTCTCGTTCGTGATTTGAGGCCATCTCATTCAAGGATCGCCTTCCAGCGCCATGCTTCCCCTCATCGCCCTGTTCATCGCTGCGTTCGCATTCGGCACCACCGAGTTCGTCATCGCCGGCGTGCTGCCGCAGGTGGCGGATGGCCTTGGCGTCTCCATCCCAACTGCCGGCTACCTCGTCTCCGGCTACGCCGGCGGCATCGCAATCGGCGGACCGCTATTGACGCTCGCCACCAAGACGATTTCGCGCAAGGCCTTGCTGCTTGGCCTTGCCGCAGCCTTCACCATTGGCCAGGCCGCTTGCGCCCTTGCACCCGACTTCGCGTCCATGTTGCTGTTGCGGATTGCGGTGGCCGTGGCGCACGGCGCCTATTTCGGCGTCGCGATGGTGGTCGCGGTCGGCCTGGTCCGCCACGACCAGCGCGGAATGGCCGTTGCGCTCATCCTGTCTGGCCTCACGGTCTCCAATGTCATCGGCGTGCCGGCCGGCACGGCGATCGGCAACATCTGGGGGTGGCGTGTGACGTTCTGGGTGATGTGCGCGCTTGGTGTGGTTTCCATCGCCGCCATGGCCGCCCTCCTCCCACGCAAGACGGGATCGTCGCGCCAATCCGTCAGTTTCGGCAGCGAGGTTCGCGTGCTTGCACGCCAGCAGGTCTGGACGTCGCTGATCCTCACTGATGATCGGTCAGTTCGGCCTGTTCACCTACATCACGCCGACGCTGCTTGACATCACCGGCCTCGATGAGGACCTCGTGCCCTGGGTGCTCCTGCTCAACGGTGTCGGCGCGACGATCGGCGTCTTTCTTGGCGGGCGGCTCGCCGACTGGAAACTGATGCCCTCGCTCATCACCATGCTTTTCATGCAGGCGATGACACTTGCCGTCATTTACGCCGTCAGCCCGTACCCGGTGCCGATGGTCGTGGCGATCACTGTCTGGGGCGGACTCAGCTTCGCCATCGGCACTCCGATCCAGACCCGTATCCTGACGTGGACGGCGGATGCCTCCAACCTCGCCTCATCGCTCATCCCGGCCGGCTTCAATGCCGGCATCGCGCTGGCCGCCTCGCTCGGTGCCGCTATGCTCAATGCCGGTTATGGCTATCTCAGCCTGCCGGTGGTTGGCGCCCTGGCCATGCTGGTCGCCGTGGCGGTCGCGCTTGCCTCGCATCTCCAGGAGTGGCGCAGCAGTGCGACGCCGCCGCTGCCGGCCGCAGCCGAATAGACGGGCAGACTCTGCAAATCGATCCGGTAGCGCAGGCTTTCCGCGACGTCCGCCTTTTGGAGACGAAGCCTCTGCCTGTGCGCTTGTTGGTTTGGCGGAGATCAATAGGATTCCGAAATTGATCTTCAGGGGCGGCTTTCTAGAATCAAGTATGATCGATTACCACCTGGAGTGAACACAATGGCCGACCACACATCCGAGAAGTCGGCGAAGGCCGCCGCCGAGCGGGTCGCTGCGAAACCGACCAAACCGCGCAAGGCGACGCCGGAGCCGCAGCCCGGCAAGGCCGCGAAACCGGCACTCCTCGCCGGCGGCAACCCCCAGATCGCGAAGGCTGAAGGCGACGCTCCCGTGCAGGCCTACATCGCGGCCATGCCGGGCTGGAAAAGCGACCTCGGGCGCCGTCTCGACGCGATCATCACGGGCACTGTCCCCGGTGTGCACAAGGCAGTCAAATGGAACTCGCCATTTTACGGCATCGAAGGCCAGGGCTGGTTCCTGTCGTTCCATGTCTTCACCCGCTACGTCAAAGTGACCTTCTTCCGAGGCACGTCACTTCGTCCTCTTCCTCCCGGCAAGTCCAAGCACAAGCAAGTGCGCTATCTCGACGTTTATGAGGACCAGCTCGACGAAGCTCAATTTGCCGCTTGGGTGAAGCAAGCCAGCCAATTGCCCGGCGAACGAATGTGAGAGGCGTCGCGAATTACCCAAGGGCGTCTGCAAGCACCTCATTCAAGCGGGCGAACGCGGCGGACTCGTCTGGCGCATGGGCCGGATTAACTTCTGTGATGGTCAGGCCGCGCCATTGCGGCAGGGCGGTCAATTGCTTTAGCGCGAAGGCGGCGTCCTCCAGTTTGAGACCGTCGCAACGGCGCACATTCTCAGCAATCGGAAAATCGACAAAGGAGAGTGCATCGACATCGAAGTGAATAAGCACACAGTCAAAGCGGGCCGCCCAGTCGGCCGCGCGCGCCGTCGCCACCTCGATATCACTCAAAGCTTCCTCACGCGATATAACCTTAATCGCGTTATCTCTGATTGCCGCAGCTTCGGGCGGAGTGATGTTCTCGACGCCGAAATAGAGGAGCTGCTGAGGCACGAGCATCGGACGGATTGGGCCGAGCCTGGCAAGCGAAGGTTCGCATCCGCGAATATTGAGCAAATGAGCGACACCAGTCCAGTCCAAGGCGCCGTCGCTCGTGTCGGGTGTGTTGAGATCGGCGTCGAAGTCTATGTAGACGAGTCCAATCCGCGCGCCGGCCGCGTTTGCTCCGGCGACCGTTCCCAGCTCCACAGTACAATCGCCACCTAAAACAAGCACGTCCTCCTGCGCTGCGATCGCCGTCGCCACGTGGCTTGCGACCAAGTCACAGGCGTGGCGCACGGCCTCCAGGTTCATAGTCTGCGGCTGCGAGGGATCCGGTCGCCATCGGAACGATGCAACATCGCCATCATCCCTGACGGTTCTGCCTCGGCTCGCGAGCGCCTCTGCGAGCCCATGTCGCCGAAAGGCCGCGGGCGCTTGTTCCTGCCCCGGCGAATAGGCGCCGGCGCTGGTGGCGGCGCCGATAATGTTCAACAAACGCGCCGACAAATCGAGGCTCCAATTTCGTATGATCCTCGTTGCAAAACGGGTCTGGAGGGACGAAGGTTCCTCCGCGATGTTGAGAGTTTGTTGCCCGGCATTGGCACGAAGCCTAATAGGCCAGGCGTTCGCGCCGGAACGGCAAACGGCTCGCCGCATCGATCCCGTCGTGAGGCGCCGGACGCGCACAAAGCCATTTGGACCCAGTATCATGACCAAAGCGACAACAGCCATGAAGACGAGCGGCTCGAAGGAAGGAGAAGGAGCAGACACTCCCTCTCAGTTGATAGATGCGAGAATCAACGAGCTGAGGGATTGGCGGGGTGAGATGCTCGCTCGGGTCCGAACCCTCATCAAGCAGGCCGACCCCGAAGTGATCGAGGAGTGGAAGTGGAGAGGGGTTCCGGTATGGGAGCACGCCGGAATTATATGCACCGGTGAGACGTACAAGAATGTCGTGAAGATGACCTTCGCCAAGGGCGCCTCGTTGGAGGACCCTTCAGGCCTCTTCAACTCCAGTCTCGAAGGCAACACCAGGCGCGCCATCGATATCCATGAGGGTGACAAGATCGATGAAGAGGCATTAAAGGCGCTCATTCGCGCCGCCGTGGCACTGAACATGTCAGGGCGAGCTACCACCACCCGCTCTCAGAAGAAACCGAAGAGCGGTTGAGGATCATCCACATCCGGCTGGGCTGGCTCCTCGTGGTCGCCTCCTTCGAGGCCTTATGAACCCTACTGCAGCAGTCCCTTGACGATGCCGCTCGCCTTGGAGAAATCCATCTGGCCCGCGTATTTCTCCTTTAGTGCAGCCATCACCTTGCCCATGTCCTTGATGCCGCTGGCGCCGGTCTCGGCGATGGCGGCGCGGATCGCCGTTTCGGTCTCGGCCTGGCCCAGTTGCGTCGGCAGGAAGTCTCGAATGATAGCCATCTCGTCGCGCTCCTGTGCGGCAAGCTCCGGCCGTTTGCCGTCGTCGAAAGCCTTGGCCGACTCCTCGCGCTGCTTCACCATCTTGGCCAGTATCTGCAGGATCTCGTCATCGGTGGCCGGCTCCTTGCCGGCGCCGCGATTGGCGATGTCGCGATCGTGAATGGCCGCCTGGATCAGCCGTAAGGTCGGCAGCCGGCGCTTGTCCTGCACCTTCATCGCGCTCTTCAGGGATTCGGCGATTTTGCCCCGCATGATGCTTTCTCCTTCGAATGCGGCGGACAATAGCCGTGCCGAAAGCCCAAGGCAAATTCGACGTCGCCCGGCAAACCGCTGATAATTCGACGAAATAAATCCAGGGCTCGTACGGCGTGGCATCATTGACCGCCTTGGCGCCTTCCCCTATGTACTGGGCCTTGCATGAACTGAATTTTTGTTGCGCGCGCTGGCTGCGAGATCGCCGCTGCGCGCGGTTTGCTGCGCAGAGTGGTCCGTCGGACCGATCGAAGGGCGCAGCCCTTTAGGAGTGTCGCCATGGCAACGACCGCCCCCTGGGCCACTGAGAAGCCGACGGCCTTGCTGGTGCTGGCCGACGGCACCGTCATCGAGGGCCGCGGCCTTGGCGCCACCGGCTCCGCCGTCGCCGAAGTCTGCTTCAACACCGCGCTGACAGGCTATCAGGAAATCCTCACCGACCCGTCCTACGCTGGCCAGATCGTCACCTTCACCTTTCCGCATATCGGCAATATCGGCACCAATGACGAGGACATCGAGGATCTCAACCCGCTCGCGCGCGCCGGCGCCGTCGGCGCCGTGTTCAAGGCCGACGTCACCAATCCGTCCAGCTATCGCGCCGCAGCTGGTCTCGACCAATGGCTGAAGAAGCGTGGCATCGTAGCGCTTTCGGGCATCGACACGCGCGCGCTGACAGCGCTGATCCGTGAAAAAGGCATGCCCAACGCCGTCATCGCGCACGCGCCCGACGGCATCTTCGACATCGACGATCTGAAGCGCCGCGCCGCCGCCTGGTCCGGCCTGATCGGGCTTGACCTGGCCAAGGACGTCACCTCCGGCCAGTCCTCGGTCTGGCGCGAGACGCCCTGGGTCTGGGACGAGGGCTTTGGCGAACAGACCGATCCGTCCATGCATGTCGTCGCCATCGACTACGGCGTCAAGCGCAACATATTGCGCCTGCTTGCCGGTCTTGGCGCCAAGGTCACGGTGGTGCCGGCCAGCACCGGCGCCGAGGAGATCCTCGCCATGGGGCCCGACGGCATCTTTCTCTCCAACGGTCCCGGCGACCCGGAAGCCACCGGCGACTATGCCGTTCCGGTCATCCAGGACCTGCTGAAGACCGACATCCCGGTGTTCGGCATCTGCCTCGGCCACCAGATGCTGGCGCTGGCGCTGGGCGGCAAAACCGCCAAAATGCATCAGGGCCATCACGGCGCCAATCATCCGGTCAAGGATCACACCACCGGCAAGGTCGAGATCGTCTCGATGAACCACGGCTTCGCCGTCGATGCCGACTCGTTGCCGCGCGGCGTCGAAGAAACCCATGTCTCGCTGTTCGACGGCTCGAATTGCGGCATCACGCTGACAGGAAGACCGGTCTTCTCGGTCCAGCATCATCCCGAAGCCTCGCCCGGCCCGCAGGATTCGCACTATCTGTTCCGCCGCTTCGTCAATCTCATCCGCGAAAAGCGCGGCGAGCCGGCGCTGGCGGAGCGCGCCTAAAGCGCGTCGCGTCTGAAGGGATTCCTGCGACGCTCTTTAAGTTCCTGTTTTTGTGCATGTCGTTGTCCCAAAACCGCTGGACGCACTTTTGGGCGACATGCATTGGAGCATTTTCCACGAAAAGTGAGTACCGGCTTTGCGCCCGCAATTACGTTAAAACGGATTGACTGGCGGCGACGGCGGAAATGGAGCCGCCTTCATGCTTTTTCGCTCTTAACGAAGATCAACCCCGTCGGTCACCGCTTCTTGCGCATGCATGCGTTTGACTTCCTTCGGCGTCGGCTTGGCCACTTTCGTGACGAAGACGATGAGCGCCAGCGTGAGAAAAACCGCGCCGAGCAGATAAGGGGCCCCGCCGAACACCACGGGCGCGCCCGGACCGGTGAACCAGGAAAAGATCGCCGTATAAAGCAGCGGCGTGATGATCGACGTGATCGAGAAGATCGAGGTCATCGCCCCCTGGAGTTCGCCCTGCGCCGAAGGCGGCACCTTGGCGGCGGCGAGACTTCTGAGCGGCGGATCGGCCAAGGCTTCCAGACAGCCGACGACGATCACCGCATAGATCATCCAGCCTTGCGACGCGAAGGCGTAGCCGAAGGCGCTGAGTGCCGTGAATGCAAGACCGAGTACCGCCGTCTTCCACTCGCCAAGTTTGGGGATCACGCGCGGCAGGACCGTCGCCATGACGATCGCCCCGCACAGACCGAAGGCGCCGAGCGAGAAACCGATCTGCTGTTCGTTCCAGCCATAGCGGTAACTGGAGACGAAGGACCACACCGCCGGATACATCATATGCCCAAGCGTCATCAGGAAGAAGACAAGCCCGATCCAGCCAATGCCTTGGTAGTTGCGCATCTGGATGAGCGTCCCGACCGGGTTCGCGCGTTTCCACTCGAAGCGGCGGCGGTGCTTGTTATCAAGCGTTTCGGGCAGCAGAAACAGGGCGATCAGGAAATTCAGGAAAGCAAGCGCGGCGGCGAAATAGAACGGTACCCGTGGCCCGAGCGTGCCGAGCAGCCCGCCCAGAACCGGTCCGATGACGAAGCCGACGCCGAAGGCGATGCCGAGCAGGCCGAAGTTCTTCGCCCGGTTCTCATCGGTCGAGATGTCGGCGATGAAAGCGGAAGTCGTTGAATAGCTGGCGCCGGAAATGCCGGCCAGCACGCGTCCGATAAACAGCATCGGGTAGGACCATGCGACAGCGCAGATCAGATTATCGATGGCAAAGGTAAAGACGGAGGCGAGCAGGATCGGCCGCCGTCCGAACCGGTCGCTCAACCCGCCGATGACAGGTGCGAAAACGAACTGCATCGCCGCATAGGCGAAGAACAGCCAGCCCCCCTCGATCGCCGCCTCGCCGATGCCAACGCCGGTCAATTCCCTGAGATAGGCCGGCAGCACCGGCATGATGATGCCGAACCCGATGATATCGAGCAGCAGCGTGGTGAAAACGAGCGCAAGGCCCCGCCTGGCGGTTTTGGGGTCTATCATGATGGCGTCGGCTCCTCAGACCGCCTTGGGGCAAAGGCGCGGGCTCGTTATAGGCGAGCCCGTCTTACGGAACAATAAGAGAACGGACGCGGCAGTCCTATCCTGACATCAGCTGACGTGCCCTGCCGCCGCGCGTGGCAACTTAAGCGGGAGTGTTCGAACACCTCAGATCGGAGTGTTGAACGTATCGCAGTCCGACAGCTTGCCGCTCCTGTAGCCGCGCGCCAGCCAGGTCTGCCGCTGCTGCGAGGTGCCGTGGTTGAAGCTTTCCGGCACGACATAGCCCTGCATCTTCTTCTGCATCGTGTCGTCGCCGATCTGCTGGGCGGCGTTCAGCGCCTCGTCCATGTCGCCCTGCTCCAGGATTCCCTTCTGCCCGGTGAAATGCGCCCAGACGCCGGCGAAGCAATCGGCCTGAAGCTCGACCTGCACCGACATGTGGTTGGCCTCGGCCTCGCCCATTTGCTGCCGCATCTGATTGAACTTGGGCAGGATGCCGGTGATGTTCTGGACATGATGGCCGACCTCATGCGCGATCACATAGGCCTGGGCGAAATCGCCCGAGGCGCCGAATTGCTGGTCGAGCTGCTGGAAAAAGGTCGTGTCGAGATAGACCTTGCGGTCGCCGGGGCAGTAGAACGGGCCGGCCGCGGAAGAGGCGAAGCCGCAGGCTGAGCGGATCTGACCGCTGAACAGGACCAGTTTGGGGTCTTCGTAGGTCAGGCCCTCGGCCTGGAAAATGCCGGTCCAGGTGTCCTCGGTCTCGGCCAGCACCGTCGAGACGAACTGCTTCATCTCGTCGGAGGCCGGCGCACCGGTGCCCTCCCCGCTATTGTCGGTGATCTGACCGCCGCCCGGCCCCACGCCACCATCGCCGCCGGCCAGGATCTGCAGCGGATCGATGCCGAAGGCCTTCAGCCCGAAATAGAGGACCACGAGAATGATGATGGTCGACAGCGACATTCCGCCGCCGGAGCGGCCGCCGACCGGGATGCGGAACCGGCCGGGCCCACCGCGCGGCAGGTTGAACCCGCCACCCTGGCCGCGTTGGTCTTCGACATTGTCACTTTGACGACGACCCTTCCAGAGCATGGCACTCCTCGCGATGCACGTATCGGTACTTGGCCGATCTCATGGCCCGATCCGACCCAACAAACAATTATCTCAATGGTTGCGCCAAGTCACAGTTTTTTTCGCATGAAGGGCCGCCGGCACTGGGGTCAGTCGGTGCACGACAGCCGCGGCTGAGAGCCCTGCCGACGGCTTTTTTGGTCTTGGACTTAGCGGTTACGCTCAGATCTTCTGCTTGGTACCCGCGCTCTTGCCGTCCGAGCTTTTCGACCGCTCGTCGAAGCGGACCGCGCCCTTTTTGAGCGGGCGGCCGGTTTCCGCTTCCGTCTTGCGTTCGTCCTTCGCCGCAGCTTGGTTCAATCCCTTGGCCGCTTGCTTGCCCCTCGCTGTCGGTGCCTGTTCAACGCCCATGGTATCCTCCTCGGTCTCGCGCCAATCGCTTGGCACGACTTCCAACGCAGCGGCAACGCGGCGGTTCCGGCAGGACTGTCGGCAATGGCGGTAGAATTAGCGTGTCGCCTTCATTGCCTTGCGAAACGCTTCAACTGTCTCGGCGTTGATGCGTCGGCCAGAGGCGATCTGGAATGACGCGACAGATCGGCAGTCTGCGCTATCTTGGGGCCATGACCAATCTCGCCGATGTGCGCCGCTTTTATGCGCGACTGATGGCTGCCAATGCAGGTCCGGCCGATCCGCGTCTCGAAGACGTGTTCGCCGCGGTGCCGCGCGAGGCTTTTCTCGGGCCCGGGCCGTGGTCGGTCGTCGCCGGCAACGGTAAGGTCGAAACGCCGAGCGCCGATCCTGTTCACGTCTATCAGAACGTGCTGGTGTCGCTCGACGCCGACAAAGGCATCAACAATGGCGAGCCGTTCCTGCATGCCATGTGGATCGGCAAGGTGGCGCCAAAACCCGGCGAGACCGTCACCCATGTCGGCGCCGGCACCGGCTACTACACAGCTCTACTGGCGCAGCTGGTTTCACCCGGCGGCGCAGTCACCGCCTTCGAACTGGAATCCAGTCTCGCCGACCGCGCGAGACAGAACCTCGAAGCCTTTGGCAATGTGACCGTCATCCATGGCGATGCGGTCATCGGCAGCCTGCCACCGTCCGACATCATCTATGTCAATGCCGGCGTCGCAGCACCACCGGCCGAGTGGCTGAAGGCGCTGAAGCCTGGCGCCCGCATGGTTTTTCCGTGGCGTCCGACCGAGCGCGTTGGCCTCGCGGTCATGGTGACTCGCACCGAACAAGGCTTTGCCTGCGATCCGTTCATGCGGTCATGGTTCATCCCTTGCGTCGGCGCCTCGCTTGCAGGCCCCGCGGCGAAAATCCTCGACCGCGACAAGGCGGCACGCAGCCGCTCGATCTGGCTGACGGCCGACAAGGCACCGGACAACACCGCCACCGTCGCCATCAGCGACGTCTGGTTCTCGTCGAAAGATGTTGGCGCCAGGCGGCCGCAATGACGTCACCGAGGCTGCCCATCCAGTGCTTGCCGCTCGCCATGCGCCGAATCCAGAATTTTGTGGCCCCTGTCGGACCGGCATCCACTCGCACGTCCTTTGGCCGAAATCCGGGCCCCGACAGCACGGATGATGAAAAAGGGAGAATTCAATGAGGAAGATCATCACTGCGACATTCGTCAGCCTCGACGGCGTCATGCAGGCGCCTGGCGGGCCGGAAGAAGACCCGAGCGGCGGCTTCGAATTCGGTGGCTGGACGTTCCATTACTGGGACGACGTCGGGGGCGCCTTTATTGGTGAGACCTTCGCAAAACCCTTCGCGCTGCTCCTCGGCCGCAGGACCTACGATATCTTCGCTGCGCATTGGCCGTATCAGAAGAACGATCCGATCGGCGACAGTTTCAACGCGGCCACCAAATATGTGGCCACGCACAGGCCCGATACGCTGTCGTGGCAAAACAGCCAGTCGCTCGGCGATGATGTCGTGGCCACACTGCGCCAGCTCAAGCAGGAGGACGGGCCGGACCTGCTCATCCAGGGATCGAGCGAGTTGATCCAGACCTTGCTCGCCAACGACCTGATCGACGAGGTCAGCCTGCTGATCTTCCCGCTGGTGCTGGGCAAGGGCAAGCGGCTGTTTGGCGGTGGCGCAATTCCGGCGGCTTTCAAGCTGAACCGCTCACAGGCATCGAGCACCGGCGTCATCATAGCGAGCTATGAACGCGCCGGTGAGATCAAGACCGGGTCCTTCGCCCAGGAACAGCCGTCCGAAGCCGAGATCGAGAGACGCCGAACCTGGAAATAGTGTGGGGTTACAGGACCTGGGTTCCTCGCTCCGCTAGATGTGAGTGGAGGAGAGAAACCCAAGTTGCCCGGCAGGGTGATGAGGGCAGCGCCATGCGATCTCCCTTACTCCGCCGGCATGGCAATCGCCCGCGCCGCCCGGTGGCCGGCGAGCATGACGCCAAGGCCCAGGATCGGGAACACTGCTGCGACCAGGCCGAGATCGGCTGGCGCGCCATAGCGCAGCACCGTGCCGCCGACGACGGCGCCCAGCGCCACGCCGAGATAGAGCGCCGAGCCGTTGAGCGACAGCACGATGGGCGCTGCGTCGGGCGCCAGCTTGATGATGCGGCTGGCCTGCGCCGGCGGGAAGGCCCAGCCGACAATGCCCCACGGCACCATCATGGCCATCAGCGCCGGCCCGGCGACGCTGTGCGGCAGGAATGCCGGGATGACCGAAAGCATGACCAGCATGACCGCACTCAGCGCCAGCGACCAGCTGACGGTGCGCGTCGCGCCGAAGCGATCGGCAGCCTGCCCGCCGGCAATGTTGCCGATGACGGCGCCGACACCGAAGGCGAGCAGCATGCCGGGCAGCGCAATCGGGCTCAAGCCTCCGCCTTCGACGGTTAGCGGCACGACAAAGGCAAAGACCGTAAAGGCGCCGGTGAGCGCCAAAAGTGTGGTCAGCAGGATCGATGGCACGCCGGGGCGAAGGGTTGCAGCCAGCCGCTGCCTCATCGGCAGCTTGGTGCCGACGATGCCGCGCGGCAGCCGGTACCACAGGATGGCGCCGGCCAGCGCGCCGAGCCCGGCGATGGCAAAGAACGTGCCGCGCCAGCCGGCAAGGGTCGCGACAAGTGCGCCGAGCGGCGCGCCGACCGCCACCGCCACTGTGGTGCCGCCGACGACGACGGCGATGGCGCGGGCGCGGTGATGATCATCGACAAGCGCCACGGCCGTCCCCTGCGCCGTCGCTGCGAACAGGCCGGACGACAGCGCCATGACGATGCGCGCGATCAGCAGCAATTCGAAAGAGGAACTCAGCGCCGCCGCCAGATTGCCCAGCACGAACAACACCAGCGTCCACAAGATGACGCGCCGCCGGTCCCATTCGCCGGTGAGCGTCGCCAGGAACGGCGTACCGAGCGCATAGGCGAGCGCGAAGGCGGTGATCAGCGTCCCGGCGAGTGGAACCGAGATGGCGGCATCGGCTGCGATGTCGGGCAACAGGCTTGAAATGACGAAGCCTTCGGTCGCGATCGTGAATGATCCGAGCGCAAGCCAGATGAGGCGCTTGTCCATGGCAACAAATCCTTAGTTCAAAAGTTATTGAACAATTGTACGTAATGGGGCATGGTGTCAATGAAGCCACCTGAGAATAGCGGAACCCTCCTGACAGCTCTATGTCAGGATAAGGTGGCGGGAGGTGGAAACTGCGTGCATTCATTAAGGAGGAGATGCGTTGAAATCGGCCCTGATTGCGCTTAGTTCCTGGGCATGACCCTGCCCCATCCCACCGCCGACCAGATCAGCCTCTCGAACGTGCTTGCCGTGCTCGGCGATCCCACCCGGCTGGCCATCGTGCGCTATCTCGCCAGCAAGGAAGGCGTGCCGCTGAACTGCAGCCAGTTCCTCGACCTCTGCTCGAAAACCAATCTCAGTTATCACCTTGCCAAATTGCGCGAGGCCGGCGTCACACGCACCGAGGTGGTCGGCACCAGCCGGCTGATCACGCTGCGCCGCGACGACCTCGATGCCCGCTTTCCGGGCCTGCTCGATAGCGTCATTGCCGCCGCCGTCGGCGATACGGCACTGCCCGCGGTCGGCGCGTCCGAGATCGAAGTCCGCGCCTGAGGCTGTTCCTCGCCCCCGTGCAACGGGGGAGAGGTGGCCGCGAAGCGGCCGGAGAGGGGGCTCCGAAGCGAACAAGCGATCGCTTTGAGGGCTCAAGGGGGGCGGGCAGTCCCCCTCTCCGTCTCGGCTTCGCCGAGCCACCTCTCCCTCACTTCCGCGAGGAACCAAAGTCCTGCAAGGTCCGCCCTTCCCGACCAGTAACTCGTCAACCAACGGAGCTTCCCATGCGCATTGCCGTCCTCGCCGATATCCACGGCAACGTCCTCGCCCTGGACGCCGTGCTCGACGATCTGCGGCAGCGCGGCGGCGCCGACCTCGTCGTCAATATCGGCGATTGCGTCTCCGGCCCGCTCTGGCCGCGCGAGACTTTTGCGCGGCTTGAAGCGCTCGCGCTGCCGACGGTGCGCGGCAATCACGACCGCCGCGTCGCCCGCGACACCGCCGATGAAGCCATGTGGCCGTCCGACCGCTACGCGCAGGAACGGCTGACATCGGCCCAGCGCGAGGCGCTGTTGGCCTTGCCCCTCACGCTGGAGATCGCGCCGGGCGTGGTTGCCTTCCATGCCCGGCCCGACCACGACGAAAAATATCTGACCGATACGATAGCCGGCGGGCAGCTGGTGCGCGCACCGTTGGCCGCCATCAAGCGGCGGCTGGCCGCGCTCGATCCCGCTTGCCGCATCGTGCTGTGCGGCCATAGCCACCGCAGCGAACTGATCCGTATCCCCGACGGCCCTACCGTCTTCAATCCGGGCAGCATCGGCTGCCCCGCTTATGGCGACGACACGCCACCGGCGCATGTTTCGGAGCAAGGCTCTCCGCATGCACGCTACGGCATTGTCGAACTGGGTGAGCCGGGCCGCCCCGACCGTTTTGCGGCCATCGCCGTCGACTATGACCATGAGGCGGCAGCGCGGCAGGCCGAACAGG
Source organism: Mesorhizobium wenxiniae (assembly GCF_002284535.1). Lineage (GTDB taxonomy): Bacteria > Pseudomonadota > Alphaproteobacteria > Rhizobiales > Rhizobiaceae > Mesorhizobium > Mesorhizobium wenxiniae. Next base: position 898,608 of record NZ_NPKH01000020.1, read on the forward strand.
CGGGACGGCCGGAATGGGCCCACGCGCTGCGAACCGGGTTTATGTCGGGTTGAACGAGGTACGAGTTCCCAGGCTGAACGCGGAACGCGTTCATACCCCAGGTTGAAGAGGTACGAGTTCATACCCCAGGCTGAACGCGGAACGCGTTCATGCCCGGCTGAGCTTGCTCATGCCGCGGACCGGACACCATTCCCCAGCCGCATTTTCCGACTTACATAGCGCCATGTCGTCGTTTATAAAATCGACCTGGAATGCGGTGGCGTTTCCGTGCCAGGCCGCGCCTCCGGGAATGCTTCTATCGCCCACGGCCAAAATGATGAGGCGCACAGTTACGCTCCGAACGACGCTGTACGCGCTCACTGCCGCCCTTCTCCTGCTGACGGCGCTGCTGCCGGCCAAAGCCGAGGAGGCGCCGATCGTTTCCATCGTGACCGACCTCGCTCCAGGCGATCTCCTGAACGTCCGCGCCACGGCATCGGCGATGGGCAAGATCAAGGCTCGGCTGCCTAACGGTACGAGCGTCAACAATCTCGGCTGCAACGACGTCAATGGCTACCGCTGGTGCAGGGTCGCAGAAATTGACAATCCGCAACTGACGGGATGGGCTCCCGCGCGCTACCTGAACCCCGACAATCCGGCGGCCGTTTCGGATGCGGATGCCGAAACGACCGGCGAAGGCACAGCTCCTGCAGCCGAGGCTTCGAACCTGGTATCCGCAGATCAGCCGCTTCCCGACCTGACAGCGCGCCTGGGCGCGCCCGGAACCACGATGACAGCCGCCGACGCAATCGGCAGGGCGGCCATCGAAGACGCTTACCGCCTGGCGCTCGCGGCCAGCGGAAATCCTTCGACCGGCGAGACGCAGTCGCCCGCAGCAGCGGAGGAACCCATCCGGCATCGCGCCGTCAATACAGCGCCTCCGGCCAACGCACAGACCGTTGCGCGGCTGCAGCCGCCGGGGAGGCCCGCGCCGGCCCTGGGTGCCCGCAACGAGATTCCTTGCGCGCGCTATGTCGGCCAGCCGATGACCAGCTGCAAGGCGGGCGTTGTGCATACGGGCGACAAAGCCGAGGTGACCGTGACCTGGCCCGATGGCGGTACCCGCGTCATCAGTTTCCAGGTCGGTCGGCCCGCCGGTTCGAATGCATCAGGTGAATTCCGCTACACGCGCGAGGGCAGCCTGAACATCATCCGCGTCGGCGTTTCCGAACGCTTCGAGATCACGGATCAGTTGGCGCTGGGGGATGAGTGGCTAAGGGGAATAAGGCAGTAGGGCAGTAGGGCAATATGTTTAAAGGGCGCTCGAACCTCTGCCCTACTGCCCTACTGCCCTACTGCCCTACTGCCCTACTGCCCTACTGCCCTACTGCCCTACTGCCCTACTGCCCTACTGCCCTACTCGCATTTTAGGGGGTTACATCAGGCAAAACTCTTCCCTATAAGGCCCTCCTAGCCTGATACCAGAATCGCGAGCACAACCGGCCGGGTCCTCCCCGTCCGGTTTTTCGTGCAAGCCGCCTGCCGAACGGACCCTCGATATGCCAAGACGCACCGACATCAAGTCGATCCTGATCATCGGGGCCGGCCCCATCGTCATCGGTCAGGCCTGTGAGTTCGACTATTCGGGCACCCAGGCCTGCAAGGCGCTGAAGGAAGAGGGTTTTCGCGTCATCCTGGTCAATTCCAACCCGGCCACCATCATGACCGACCCGGAGCTGGCCGACGCCACCTACATCGAGCCGATCACGCCGGAGGTGGTAGCCAAGATCATCGCCAAGGAGCGGCCCGACGCACTGCTGCCGACCATGGGCGGCCAGACCGCGCTCAACACCGCTCTATCGCTGCGCCGCATGGGTGTGCTCGAACGCTACAATGTCGAGATGATCGGCGCCGATGCGCATGCCATCGACAAGGCCGAGGACAGGGCGCTGTTTCGCGAGGCGATGAACAAGATCGGCCTGGAGACGCCGAAGTCGATGCTGGCCAACGCCACCGACGTCAAGAACGCCGACCGCAAGACGCACGAGGCCGAGCGCGCAGCGCTCAAGGCTGAGAAGCCCGAGAACCTCGACGCCGCGCTCGACGCGCTGGAAACCCGCTGGAACCTCGGCGAGGGCGACCGCAAGCAGCGCTACATCAGCCACGCCATGGCGATCGCCGCACAAGCGCTCGACCATGTCGGCCTGCCGGCCATCATCCGCCCGTCCTTCACCATGGGCGGCACTGGCGGCGGCATCGCCTACAACCGCGCCGAATTCTACGAGATCGTCCAGTCGGGCCTCGACGCCTCGCCGACCACCGAAGTGCTGATCGAGGAAAGCGTGCTCGGCTGGAAGGAGTACGAGATGGAGGTCGTCCGCGATAAGGCCGACAATTGCATCATCGTCTGCTCGATCGAGAACATCGACCCGATGGGCGTGCACACCGGCGACTCGATCACCGTCGCCCCTGCGCTGACGCTGACCGACAAAGAATATCAAATGATGCGCAATGCCTCGATCGCGGTGCTGCGCGAGATCGGCGTCGAGACCGGCGGCTCCAACGTGCAGTTCGCCGTGAATCCTGCAGATGGAAGACTCGTGGTGATCGAGATGAACCCGCGCGTCTCGCGCAGCTCTGCCTTGGCCTCCAAGGCGACCGGTTTTCCCATCGCCAAGATCGCCGCAAAACTCGCCGTCGGCTACACGCTGGACGAGTTGGAGAACGACATCACCGGCGGCGCCACGCCGGCCTCGTTCGAACCGAGCATCGATTATGTCGTGACCAAAATCCCGCGCTTCGCCTTCGAGAAATTCCCCGGCGCCGAGCCGGTGCTGACCACCGCGATGAAGTCGGTCGGCGAGGTCATGGCCATCGGCCGCACTTTTCAGGAATCGCTGCAGAAGGCTTTGCGTGGGCTCGAAACCGGCCTGACCGGTCTGGACGAGATCGAGATCCCCGGTCTCGGCCATGGGAGCGCGCCGGCCAGCCATGTCGACGATCGCAACGCCATTCGCGCCGCATTGGGCACGCCGACGCCCGACCGGCTGCGCATGGTGGCGCAGGCGATCCGCATGGGCACCTCGCTCGAAGACGTGCACGCCATGTGCAAGATCGATCCTTGGTTCCTCGAGCAGATCGCCGGCATCCTGGCCATGGAAGACCGCATCCGCGAGCACGGCATACCCGAGGACGCCGCCAATCTGCGCATGCTGAAGGCGATGGGTTTCTCGGATGCCCGCCTCGCGTCCCTGGTCAGGAAAGACGTGGAAGAGATTCAGAAGATTCGCGAAAAGCTCGACGTTCATCCGGTTTACAAGCGCATCGACACCTGCGCCGCAGAGTTCGCCTCGCCCACCGCCTACATGTACTCGACCTACGAAGTGCCGTTCGCCGGCGCGCTGGCCAACGAGGCGCAGGTGTCGTCGCGCAAGAAGGTCGTCATCCTCGGCGGCGGCCCGAACCGCATCGGCCAGGGCATCGAGTTCGACTATTGCTGCTGCCACGCGGCTTTCGCGCTGCGCGATGCCGGCTTCGAGGCGATCATGGTCAACTGCAATCCGGAGACCGTCTCGACCGACTACGACACCTCGGACCGGCTCTATTTCGAGCCGCTGACGCCGGAGGACGTGCTGGAGATCGTGCGCGCCGAACAGGCGTCGGGCGAGTTGGTCGGCGTCATCGTCCAGTTCGGCGGCCAGACGCCGCTGAAGCTCGCGGATGCGCTGGAGAAGGCCGGCATCCCGATCCTCGGCACCTCGCCCGACATGATCGATCTGGCGGAGGACCGCGACCGTTTCCAGAAGCTGCTGCACAAGCTTGGCCTCAGCCAGCCGAAGAACGGGATCGCCTATTCGGTCGAACAGGCCCGCCTCGTCGCCGGCGAGCTCGGCTTCCCGCTGGTGGTGCGCCCGTCCTATGTGCTCGGCGGCCGTGCCATGCAGATCATCCACGACGAGAGCATGCTGCAGACCTACCTGCTCGACACCGTGCCCGGCCTGGTACCGGAGGACATCAAGCAGAAATACCCCAACGACAAGACCGGCCAGATCAACACGCTATTGGGCAAGAACCCGTTGCTGTTCGACACCTATCTCTCGGGCGCCATCGAGGTCGATGTCGATTGCCTCTGCGACGGCACGTCGACCTTCGTCTCCGGCATCCTGGAACACATCGAGGAGGCCGGCATCCATTCGGGCGACAGTGCCTGCTCGCTGCCGGTGCACTCGCTGCCCTCGGAGCTTGTCGACGAGCTGGAGCGCCAGACGGCCGCGCTCGCCCGCGCGCTCAATGTCGGCGGGCTGATGAACGTGCAATATGCGATCAAGGACGGCACAGTCTATGTGCTGGAGGTCAATCCGCGCGCGTCGCGCACCGTGCCCTTCGTCGCCAAGACTATTGGCCGCCCCATAGCCAAGATCGCCGCCCGCATCATGGCCGGCGAAAAGCTGGAAGACGCTTTCGCCCATTATGGCGCCATGCCCGACCCCCGCAACCCCGGCCACATCGCGGTCAAGGAAGCGGTGTTCCCCTTCGCCCGCTTCCCCGGCGTCGACATATTGCTCGGCCCGGAAATGCGCTCGACCGGCGAAGTCATGGGTCTCGACCGCGACTTCGCGCTGGCCTTCGCCAAGAGCCAGCTCGGGGCGGGTGTTGATCTCCCCCGCGCGGGCACGCTGTTCGTCTCAGTGCGCGACGAGGACAAGAAGGGCATTCTGCCGGCGGTCAAGCGTCTCGCCGGCCAAGGCTTCAAGGTAATGGCCACCTCAGGCACCGCCCGCTTCCTCGCCGAGAACGGCGTCGTCGCGGAGAAAATAAACAAGGTGCTGGAAGGCCGCCCGCATATCGAGGACGCCATCCGCAACCGCCAGGTGCAGATCGTCTTCAACACGACTGATGGCCAGAAGGCGGTGTCGGACTCGAAGTCGCTGCGCCGCGCGACGCTGATGCAGAAAGTGCCGTATTACACTACGCTGTCGGGCGCGGCCGCGGTGGCCGAGGCGATTGCAGCGCTGAGGGCCGGCAGCCTGGAGGTTCGGCCGCTGCAGGAGTATTTTGCTTAGGTGATTAGCCGATCTCCCTCCTTGTGGGGGAGATGGCCGGCAGGCCAGAGGGGGCGCTGTCACGCCAACGCTGCGATTCCTACAGCACCCTGATCCTTTCGTGCCGATCCGCCTACCCCATAGGGTGAAGAGGGCGGCCCAACCCGCCCGAGATTTGACCGCAAAACAGCTGTCTTTGCCGTCGCTCGCTCTAGTTGAGAAACCCGATAAACCGTCCCGCGAACAGCACCGACGTCCACAGCACAAGCGAGAGCACAGCCACGATGGTCACGGTCCCGCCAGCCGGCTCGTCGCCGCCTTTTGCGCGGCGCATGAAGACGAGGAAGTTGGCCCCGGCGAGAAGGATGAGTGTCATCTTGGCGAAAAAAATTGGCATCGCCGCATACTCGCTCGCCCTGACTGAAAAGAGCAGCGACCCCGTGGCAAGCGCGCCGGCGAACGCGGCAAATGCGGTGCGGCGCAGCAGCGCAACGAACGCCGCGTGCGGCAGCGAGCGGAAGGCGCCCAGGATTCTGAGATCCATGAGCCAGACGCTGGTCAGCAGCGCGCCGATCGACATGATGTGGAGCGCATTGACGATGGGGTAGGCGACGAAAGAGGCCTTCAGTACCCGCACGAAGGCGAGTTGCTCGATGCCGGCGAGGAGCTCGTCCATTCAGGCCGGCGGGACGCGGTCGGGATAAACATCATAGGTCTTGCCATTGACGATGATGCGGGATGCTTTCATCAACTTCTCGGTCTCGTCTCGCGAGCGGTGGCCGATCGCGGTCACCTCGTCGCCGACTTTGGCGACCTCCTCGGTGAAGCCGGCGGCGATCGTCCGGGACGGCGGCGCCAAATCCACCCGCCAGACCTCGCCCTCTGCGTCGACATCCAGCGTGGCATGTGGATTGCCGATGTAGATGGCCGTGATCTTGCCCCGGAGTTCGAAGAACCCGTCCTGGGTCCACGACCAGCCGTGATGTGCATAGGCTACGGTGGCGGCGGCAAGAATCACTGCCGCTGCCAGCGTGACGCTGCGAAGCCCTTTGAAAGGTGACTGCATTGCTCGCCTCCTCATCCCACCGCATTCGAGAGTAGGTCACGGCGCGGCAACGTCAAATCACATCGGTGCGAAGGTCATGGGCTACGGAGATCGATGCCGAAGTCAGCGCCGCCCCTCAACCCCCTGCCGGAACCTTCTCCCCGTGATTACGGAGAGAGGGTAAGGGTGAGGGGCAGCGCCAACCTGGAGCGATTGCCGTTCGGCAGGAACGGTCCGGTCTTGCTTCTGACATCTATGCACGCCATGTTCGGCCCCTAGCCCGCTCTTCTTCTCCATCGAATGAAGGTCGGAGACTCACATGTGAACGAGGCACACCATGAGCAGTATGAGAGACCGTCAGGAAGGCTTCGAAAAGAAGTTTGCGATGGACGAGGACACGAAATTCAGGGCCATGGCGCGCCGCAACAAGCTGCTCGGCCTATGGGCGGCTGAAAAGCTCGGCAAAACCGGTGAGGACGCCGACGCCTATGCGAAAGAGGTGGTGCGCGCGGACTTCGAAGAGGCCGGGGACGACGACGTGTTGCGCAAAATACGCGCCGATTTCGACGCGGCGGGCGTCGCCCAGTCGGATGTTCAGATTCGCGGCGCCATGGACGAACTGCTGGTGACCGCGGTCGAGCAGATCAAGAACACCTGAGAGCTGCGCCAGCCTAAAGCGCCTCGCGACGCGCTTTAGGCACTTGTTTTATGCGTGTCGTTATCCCCAAACTGCCGCGCACCCTCGGGTCAAGCCCCGGGTCAAGCCCGAGGGCATGCTTTTGGGCGATATGCATTAGCTGTGAGCGGCCACCAGATCCTTTATGTGTTTTTCGTGCATCCGCAGCGTCGGTAGCGTCTTCTTGGCGAATTCCTTCAGCGCCGGGTCTTCGCCCGACTGCGCATAGGTGGAAAACAGCGCCAACGCCTGCTTGTGCGCCTCGGTCTGCAGGAGGATGTATTTCGCCTGGAATTCATCGCCATCCAAGCCCTTGAGCTGGTCTAGCATCGTCTGATCCCTCGGCAACAAAGCGGGGCCGCTCGCCGTAACCGAGGCCGTGGTCTGGCTCTGTTCCAGAGCTGCCTTGAAATCCTCGCCAGCCTTGGTGTGATCCCTGACCATCATCGCGGCGAATTCCTTCACATCGGCGGCGACATTCTTTTGTTCGGCCAGCTTGCTGCTTTCAATCTCGAAGCGGTTGGCGCTGGGGACAGTTCTGGTGAAGGTTTCGGTCTCGATCTTGGTTTCGCCGACAGCCGGTATGTCGGCCGGCGTGGCGGATTGGGCGAAGGCCGCCGGCGTGCCGGCAAACAAAGCGACCATGGCAAGCGTGAGATGCGGTTTCACAGGAAATCTCCGGGTTTGTGATCCTTGGAGAGTCAACGCGACACAAGCAGCGAAGTTGCGCGGACATTGGAGCGCCCTCCCTTCTCCCCTTTGTAAGGGGGAGAAGGGAAGGCCCACTCAGTGGCAGCACGCGCCGGCATACTGCAGCTGCTCGTCCCAGTCCGGCCGGCCTTCAGGTGTGAAATCCATCAGGTTCCACAAGGGCTCGCAGGTGCCGACGGCGCGCGGGTCCTGGCCGGGTTCGGTGGGCGCGAAACCAAGCTCCGAACTCCAGAAATGGCGAATGCCGTCGGCGTCGCGATGGAACACCGACAGCATCGGCAACTGCGCGCCGTCGTCGGCCTCCGCGTGGTAGTCGCGCTTGAAGCTGTTGCCGGCCGAGGAGAGCAGCCGCATGTTCGTCCAGCCACGATCGCGGCCAAGCGTGATCAGGTTTTCGAGCGCGGTCTTGCCCACCACGGCGAAGTTGAAGCCGGCGGCCTCCAGATGGTCGATGGCGCCGTCGAACTGATCGAGCAGCGCCGTGCAGGACGGGCATGGCTGGTCGGCCCGCGCGAGCTTCGCCGTGCCGCCGCTTGTCGCCACGTCGCGCGTCTCCTGCGGATGGCGCGGAAACATCATCGAGTAGACGATCAGTGTGTCCTTGCCAGGCGAAAACAGCTCCGACAGTTTTATCCGGGCCGGCTTGCCGTCGGGGCCAAGCCCGTCGAACACATAGTCCTCAGGCACCAGCCCGCCCGGCGGCAGTGCGCGACGGGCGACGGCTACATCCTCCATGGCGCGGCGCAGCTCGATCTCCTTCTGCAAAAGGGTTTCGCGGGCGGCGCGGTATTCCTGGGATTCGTTGGGAAAGGTGATCATCGTCATCTCCATCAGCCGTGCGTTTGACGACGCCTGCCTGTTTGCGGCAACGCGCCTTGCCTCTCAAGGACGCATCGCGAAGGACGGTTCCGACATTTTTGCACACGCAGGCGGCAGAAGTCCCCTCACCCAGCCTCCGCTTCGCTGCTGACCTCCCCAAGGGAGAGGAGACTGTCAACGCCGGTGCCAACCTCTTCTCCCCGCCGGGGAGAAGGTGGCCGCCCACGGCTCTTGCCTCCGCAAGCCCGAGGACAGGCTCCGCGGTCGGATGAGGGGGACCTCACATGGGATACCGGGACAAACGAAGTTACTGCGCCGCCGGCACCGGGCAGTTGGCATCGCCTTCCTGGCAATTGAGGTAGCCCTGGAAATCCCTCAGCCGGTTGTCGGTAACGCCCTCCTGGCAGCCGGCGACGACCATTGGATACATGCTGCCGGCCATGTCGGGCGGGCCGCCCTGAAATTTGCACTCGGCATCGCGGAAAGCGACCCAGGCGCGCTGCGCATCGACCAGCAGCTTCTTTGACGCCGCATTGTCCTTCAGCCGACCCTCGATCTGCTTGTAGGCGTCGTTGAGCTTTTTGTCGGCCTTCGCGAGCGACTTGCCGGCGCATTCGTTCATGGTCGTTTGATCCATCGCATTGGCGCAATCGTCGGCCGCTCGCGCCTCGTTGGCGAATAGCGGAACGGCGAGGATAAAGGTGGCGAGGCCGGTTTTGGGAAGCCGCATCGTGTTTCTCCGATTTTCGAGGGCCCCCCGCTGTAACAAAGCTTAACCGTGAGACGAATACAGGCAAGATGCAGCTTGTCGCTTTGGTGGACAGTTCCTTTCAGGTCGGCTCCAACAACTGCGAAGCAATAGCGTTGCGGAACGGGATGCATCTCACCGCATTTTTCGTTCAGGATTATAGGTCCATATCGGGGAAGAACCATGCGCGAAGCCGACAATGACGAAATCGACCTGCGCTGCCCGCAGATCGTTGCCGACAATGCCGCCATGGGCCTCAGGCTGCGCGGCATATTTGGTCGCGGCGGCACCGAGGTCGGGGTTGCGCGGGCGACCGAGCTCAAGAACCGCGATAAACTTTCGCCCTCCACCATCCAGCGCATGGTCAGCTATTTCGCCCGCCATGAGGTCGACAAGAAGGGCCGTAACTTCGGCAGTGAAGAAAACCCGTCGGCCGGTTACATCGCCTGGCTTCTATGGGGCGGCGACGAAGGCCGCTCCTGGGCGCTCGAGCTCAAGCAGAAGATCGGCAACGCGCCGACTGAGCGATAACAAAGCAGTTGGCCTTGGAAACAGGAAGATTCGCGGGCGGGCGGATCCCGAACCCACCTCGGGACCGGCCGTGGAGCGCGGCTGACACATGCCGGTGCAGCCCCCTCCGACACCTTCCGTTCGTTACCCCGACCGAACGGCGTGGCAGGGTGTTAGCATTTGCGGATGGCGACCTATGTGAAGCAGTTTCACAACAATACACTTTCCGCAGCGTGAGGGCGGAACCGACCAGAGCCGGGCTAGCCTTCCCAGTCGACTTCGAACATTCCCAGTCGCTCATAGAGCCTGACCGCGGCGGCATTTTCGACCGTGTTGGTTTTGAGATCGACATGCGCAGCGTCCCGTGCGCGAAAGGCGGCGAAGACGTGCCACATCAGCGCTTCGGCGATGCCTCGGCCGCGCGCCTCGGGATGGACGGCAAGGTCCTTCACGAACGCCCTCGTCCAGCACAGCGCCGCGCCCGCCAGCCGACCCTTGCTGTCGATGACCAGGTAACACAAGGCAGGGTCGAATTCCGCGTCGCTTGAAATTCGCGGCCACCATTCGTCGAACGGCCCGTCGGCGCCATCGTCGAACACGGTGGTCAGCAGCGCATGCAAAGCGAGCGCGTCGGTGGCATCGAAGCCGCGCATGAAAAAACCTTCCGGCCAGCGCGGCGGAGCAAGCGTGTCGTCGAGGATCTTGCGCAGCCTTATGTCGTTCGGCGCCGGCGGGCGCGGCTCAGGCATGGTGTTCAGGCATCGGGCTGCAGGCGACGGCGGCCGCGGTCGCGGCCAAGGCCGGTTTCTTCCAGCATGCCCTTGCGCCTGGCGTCGTAATAATAGCCGCTCTGGTAGAGGCGGTCGGCGCGCTTGGCGTTACCGCCGGCCACCAGCCAGGCGCCGCGCAGATATTTCACCGCATATTTCAGATTAGTCTCGGCGTCGAACAACCCGCTCGCCGGCCCGTCATAGCCCATGCCGCGCGCCGTCGCATGCTTGATCTGCATCAGCCCCCAATGGCCGCGATTGTAGGCCTTGGGATTGAAGGTGCTCTCGCGGCTGACGACACGGCGCACCAGATCGACCGGCACCTCGTAGAGGACGGCATATTTCTCGATCAGCCGTTCGATCTCGCCGCGCGGTCCCGCCGAATACTCTTTGGCAGGGCTGGTCGAAAGCAGGGCGGATGGGTCGTCAGGCGCGACATAGGCGGCCTGCTGAACGCCGGGCATCGTCTTGCCTGTCTCGCCGGTGACCGGCATGGCGACAGCGGCCGTCGCATAGACAGGTGCTGCGCCGGCTGGGGCGGCACCGGCCGTCATGGCTGCAGGTGCAGTTGCGGCCAGCGGGGTCGGTCCGGCAAAGGCTGCTGGCTGGACGGGCGTCGCGGCGGGGTCGACGGCCAGCGCCACCGCCTGGACAGGCGCGATGCCGGACGATTCCGGCAGCACCGAAACCGTGTCGGGCAGAGCCAGCGTAAAGCCGGCATCAGCGCCCGCGGCGGCGGTTTCAGTCAGGGAAGGCACGGCCTTCGTCTGCGAGGTCGAGCTGCAGCCGCTGAGACCGGCCGCAGCGAGCATCACGCCGATCGCGGGAAAAATGATTTTTGCTGGCAAGCCGCGCTCGGGTCCGGTTCGTCTGTTAAGAAAGTCCTTACACCAGCGCCTTTCCCCCGGCAATCCGCAGCCTGTTGTGGACTTCGAATGATTTTCGGGTGGCAACAGCAACCTGAAAATGCGATATCTCGTTCTCGATATGTACTGGATTCCCATCCGTTTCTGCGGAAGGAGCACATCATGGAAAGCACCTCTCAGGCCACCGCCGGCCACGCGGTCTTCGAAACCGCGATCGGCTTCATGGGGATCGCCTGGAGCGAGGCCGGACTGACGAGGCTTTGCCTGCCCCAACGCAACCGCGACGCGGTGGAACGCCGGCTGCTGCGCCACGCCGGCAGCGCCGGTTCGAGCGCCCAACCGCAATGGGTTACCGAGCTGATCGGGTCGATACAGGCCTATGCAGCCGGCGAAGACATCGATTTCTCCGGTGTGCCGGTCGATCTCACCGGCGTCGACGATTTCCGCCTCGCCATCTACGACGCGGCGCGCAAGCTCGCCTTCGGCGAGACCACCACCTATGGCGAACTGGCCAAGCGCGCCGGCCATGCTGGGCTGGCGCGTGAGACGGGTGCGGCGCTCGGCGCCAACCCGGTGCCGCTGGTCATCCCTTGCCACCGCATTCTTGCCGCCGGCGGCAAGATCGGCGGTTTTTCTGCGCCGGGCGGCTCGACCACCAAGGGAAAGATGCTGGCGATGGAAGGCGTGCGTGTCGGCCCGCCGCCGCCGGCGCAGGTATCATTCGGATTCTGAGCCTTGCTAGTCCGGAAAGATGCGCCGGCGGAAACGCCGGTCTGTGTCCACCCGCTTGCATTTGTAGACGATGCAGGACTTCGTATCGGCGCTTGGCACTGACGCCCGTGCCCTGACCTCCCCCATGTTGCAGAAACCCTGGCTCCGCACATAGCGGTCGTAGAGCGGCAGCCCCGGCGTGCGCGTCGACTGGTAACGCAGGATGACGGCGCCTTCTCGCGCGATCGTCGCCCGCACTCTGCCGCAGCTCATGCGGCTCGGATCGTAGCGCGAGATCGCCTGCGCCTCGGCGGCCATCAGCGTCAGGCAGGCGGCAAGCAGAACAGCTTTCATGGTCCTCTCCCAAAACAGGACCTGACGCCCGAAGGCGGCACGATCCTTCCCCGCAACGTGCGCGACAGGCGATGCGAACCTCCGCAACGCGCGACGTTGCAAGGCTTTCACGCGATTGGGGCGGCCGTTGGGCAGCGCCGCATCAGCGCCTTTTTCGTACCGTCTTGTTTTTTGCGGAGAAGCGGACTATATGAGGTCCATTGATATTTCGGCCGATCGATCCGGGCCTCGCGATATTCGCGTTTGCTGACGTCTATCTCCAAAATCTCGATACAAACCGGCTGGACTTCGGTTCGGTCAAGCTAAAGCAAACGTATAAGGACTATCGAAATGGCAACAGGTACGGTCAAGTGGTTTAATTCCACCAAGGGTTTCGGCTTCATCCAGCCTGACAGCGGCGGCGCGGACGTTTTCGTCCACATCTCCGCAGTCGAGCGCGCTGGGCTGTCGACCCTGGTCGAAGGCCAGAAGATCAACTTCGAGATCGAGCAGGACCGCCGCACTGGCAAGTCGTCCGCTGGATCTCTGAGCAAGGCAGCCTGATTTTGCGAATGGCGCGCGCCGGGCGATAGCTCGGGGCGCGCGGCAAGTCACGGATGTACTGACGGTCGCGCGAGAAGCGCACCGGAGCGAAAAACCCCGACAAGCCGAAGCAGCAGATTGCTGCCGGCCCGGACCAAACGCTCCCGATCAGGCTTCCAAGCATGGAAGGCGGGATTTTGTCCCGCCTTTTTGCTGTTCGGATTCCATCTCTGTTCGGTTTTCGTGTCCCGGCCGAAGGCCGCAAGCCCCGCCGGGCGTTGCGCCTTTTGGTGCGTCCTGCCCGGAGCGAGCCGCGAAGCGGCGACGAGTGAGGACGGTACTACCCCAGCCACTCCATGGGCACATGCCCCGGATCAGCCTCCACTCGTTTCAGCCAAGCCGCCACCGCCGGATAGGCGTCGAGCTGAAAACCGCCCATCTCGGCCGTATGCGTATAGGCGTAGAGCGCGATGTCGGCGACGCTCAATGCCTCACCGGCAAAGAACGCACTGCCCGCCAGATGCTTGTTCATTACGCCGAGCGCCTTGTTGCCGCGCTCCAGCGTCACCGCCAGCCGTTCCGGCGTCGCATCCTTGGCCCGTTCGGGAAAGGTGAGCAGCGCCTTGCGCACCGCGATATAGGGTTCGTGGCTGTACTGCTCGAAGAACAGCCACTGATAGGCCAGCGCCCGCTCGTATCTGTCGGCCGGCAGGAACCGCGTGCCTTCGGCGAGGTAAAGCAGGATGGCGTTGGATTCGGCAAGCCGCCTGCCGTCGTCGAGCTCGAGCAGCGGCACCATGGCGTTCGGGTTCTTGGCGACATAGGCGGGCTTGCGCGTGTCGCCGGTGTGCGAGCTCACCTCGACATTGGTGAAAGGGATGCCGAGCTTGGCCATCAACAGCCGCGGCTTGTAGCAATTGCCGCTATCGATCATTCCATAGAGTGTGGTCATTTTTGCTCCCATCGCCGCTCCCCCTCGGGAGCCGCCTTACCGGCAATTATCCTGGCAGCGAGGGCTTATTCCAGTGATTTGTTTTGGCGCAACCATCAGCGCCGCTGATAGATCACCCAAACAACGGCACGACGTTGTTGTCTCTGCCAAGCAGCCTGTCGATGGGCAGCGGCTCCTCGTCGAAGTTCGTGCCGGCCAGCGCCGGGCGGGCAAGGTAAAAACCCTGCATCAGGTCGACGCCGCCGTCGAGTGCCACGCGCAGATGCGTGGATTGCTCGATGCCTTCGACCAGCACCTTGGTGCCGCGGTCGTGCAACGCGGAGACCAGCGGCCGGAAAAACCGTTCGGCGGCGGCATGGCGACAGAATTCCGCGAACCAGGTGCCGTCGATCTTGACGATGTCGGGCCGGACAAGCGCAACCCGCTCTTCCGTCGAATGCCCGGTACCGAAATCGTCGATGGCGATGCGGATGCCGTCACGCCGCATCTCGCGCGCCAGGCTGACGAGCACCTTGTCGTCGGCCGCCTGTTCGGTGATTTCGCAGACCAGCATGCCGGGGTACAGATCGAACTCGGCGAGATGCCTGGTCATCAGCCTGATCTCAGCCAGCGCTCGCCCGGGGTCATCGTTGATCAGCGGATTGTAGTTGAAGAATAGGTCGAGCCCGTCGACGCCGATGTTGCGGAAGTTCCGGAGATGCAGCACCCGGCACATCGTCTCGACGAACAGGCGATCCGCCACGGGTACGCCCTCGAAAAATACGCGTGGCGCGACCGACCTGCCGGCGCGGTGCGGCTCGATCAGGCCTTCGACCGCGACGGCCTTCAAAAAGCTGCCGCGCGGCGCGAAGATCGGCTGGTAGGCGCTCCTCAGCCGGAACGCGCCATAGACGCCGTATTCGATACCGACCTCGTCGGCAAAGATTGCCTCGCCGACATTGCGCCGCCTGTCGGGCCGCCCGGTCATGGTACCACCTTGCGTCCGAAAGCCCGTTTCGGCCTCGGCGAAGGCGAGACAGTCGCAGGCACCTCGTCGGCATCGGGCACTGCCACCGGCATCTGCCTGTCCTTGCCGAAGACGTGAAAGCTGGTCGGCGCAAGCTCCGGGCGCGCCAGCGCGAATCCCTGCACCATCGAGGCTCCCGATTTTTCAGCCAGTTCAAGCTGCCAGCTCTCCTCGATGCCCTCGAACACGGTGCGGATGCCTTGCTGTTCGAAACTTGCCACCATGGCGGTCAGCAGTGCGAAACCGGCGCCGGACTCCATCAGTTGCATGAGCCAGTGGGCATCGAATTTGACGATGTCCGGCCTGAGCTCCTTGATGCGGTTGATGTCGGACTCGTCGGCGCCGTAGTCGTCGACCGCTATGCGAAATCCGTTGGCCCTGAGTGCCTCGACGAAATTGTAGAGCGTTTCCTGCGACGCCGATTTCTGCTCGGTCACCTCGCAGACGACCCGGTTCGCATCGATCTCAGCCTCATGCAGCACCAGCCGCATGTCGCGCAGCGCCTTGTCGGCGATGCTGCGATCGGTGAACACCGACGGATCGAAGTTAATGAAAATGAATGCCTCTTGCGGCAGGCAGGCGCCGGCGTTCAAAAGATGCAGCGTCCTTGTCAGCGCCTCGATGTGCAGGCGGTCGACCGTTGGACAGGTGTTGAAAAAGCTCACCGGCGACTGCGGCTCGCCGTCGCGGAACGGCCGGATCAGCCCCTCGAATCCGGTGACGGACAATTTGCCGTTGCTGAAGGCGAAGATCGGCTGGAAAGCGCTCTGCAGCGTATAGATGCCCCAGACACCGCTGGCGGTGCCGTCGTCATGACGGACGATATGGTCATGCCCGATGCTGCGCGACACGGTTCCTCGCTCTGCGAGACTGGCGGAATGGATCGTGATCCAGCCACTCGGGGTTTTACCGCGTGTAGGTGAATTTATTGTTGCCGAATTTGCCGGGGATTTGAGATCTGGCTCATCCGACAGTGCTTGCGCTTGGCGGAATGATGCGACATGAGAAGCGCCGCGGTTAGATGGACCGCCTGCATCCCCAAGGAGATAACATCGTCATGGCCTTTCTTGCTGACGTTCTTTCCCGCGTAAAGCCTTCCGCGACCATCGCGGTGACGCAGAAAGCACGCGAGCTGAAAAACGCCGGCCGAGACGTGATCGGGTTGGGTGCCGGCGAACCGGACTTCGACACGCCGGACAACATCAAGAACGCTGCGATCGAGGCTATCCGCCGCGGCGAAACGAAATATCCTCCGGTTTCCGGCATCGTGCCGCTGCGCGAGGCGATCGTCGAAAAATTCAAGCGCGAGAACAATCTCGACTACCGGCCGGAGCAGACCATCGTCGGCACCGGCGGCAAGCAGATCCTATTCAATGCCTTTATGGCGACGCTGAATCCCGGCGACGAGGTCATCATTCCGAGGCCGTACTGGGTCAGCTATCCCGAGATGGTAGCGATCTGCGGCGGCACCCCGGCATTTGCCGACACCTCCATCGACAACGGCTTCAAGCTGACGGCGGCGGCGTTGGAAAAGGCGATTACGCCGCGCACCAAATGGCTGTTGATGAACTCACCGTCGAACCCGTCGGGCGCTGCCTACACCGAGTCTGAATTGCGCGCTCTGGCCAACGTGCTGTTGAAGCATCCCGATGTCTGGGTGCTGACCGACGACATGTACGAGCACCTGATCTATGGTGACTTCGTCTTCAAGACCATCGCCGAGGTCGAGCCGAAGCTTTATGAGCGCACGCTGACGATGAACGGCGTCTCGAAGGCCTATGCCATGACTGGCTGGCGCATCGGCTATGCGGCCGGGCCCGTGGCGCTGATCAAGGCAATGGATATGATACAGGGCCAGCAGACCTCCGGCGCCTGCACCATCGCCCAGTGGGCATCGGTGGAGGCGCTGAACGGTCCGCAGGATTTCATTGCGAAAAACAAGGCGATCTTCCAGGCTCGGCGCGATCTCGTCGTGTCGATGCTCAATCAGGCGCGCGGCATCACATGTCCGTCACCCGAAGGTGCTTTCTACGTCTATCCGTCCTGCGCCCAGTTGATCGGCAGGAAGACCAAAGCCGGCAAGGTGATCGACAGCGACGAAGCCTTCTGCTCGGAGCTGCTCGAGGCCGAGGGCGTAGCGGTGGTGTTCGGTTCGGCCTTCGGCCTCGGCCCCAACTTCCGCATCTCTTATGCCACGTCGGAGGCGTTGCTCGAAGAGGCCTGCACGCGCATCCAGCGCTTCGCCGCCTCGCTGACCTGATCAGGCGCATCTCGAACACCAAACCCGGCTCGCGGTCGGGTTTGGTGGGCTCAAAAGCCTCAGCCGCCATACTGCTCGTCTGTCACCATTTCCAGCCAGTCGGCATGGACGTCGTCGAGCGCCTCCTGCATGGCTATATGCGCCATCGCCGATTTTGGACCGGCGCCGTGCCAATGCTTTTCATCAGGAGCGAACGAAATGACGTCGCCGGCCCTGATCGCCTGTACCGGCTCGCCCCAGCTTTGCGCGAGGCCGGCGCCTGATATGACATAGAGCGTCTGGCCCAGCGGATGCGTATGCCAGTGGGTACGCGCGCCGGGCTCGAAACTGACCATGATGGCGCGCAGCCGCGCTGGCGCTTCCTTCTCGATGATTGGCGTCTGCCACACGCGGCCGGTGAAGTACTTTTCCGGCGCAATGGCGGTCGGCACGCTGCCGCAGGCAATGATCTTCATCGTCGCGAGTCCTCAGGCTGACGGCGGATCGGTCGGCGACGGCCGTTCCTTTTTGTCGCAAGAAGCGGGCACTTTCGTCCGATAACCATCACGGCGCAACCGCTTTTGCGGCTGTTCGGCGACGGGCTTTGTTACGGGATTTGATGGGAGGCTGGGCTCGCATCCGACGGCTTCGCCGATCAGGGCTCAACATCCACGACATCAGGCGATCCTCAAATCCCTTGCCCTCCCGGCTAACCCGTGGGACGATGCCTTTGGGTAGGTGGCAAACTGAAAAAAGCCCCGCCCGCGACGGTCGACAGGCCGGCCGCCGCTCCCAGGGAAACGCCTGAGTGGAGGTCAGTCATGGGAACTCGCGCCGGAGGACGACGCACGGGACCGAAATGCATTGCCATAGTCGGTCCCTTTGCAAGCGGTAAGACGACACTTCTCGAAGCCATATTGGCCCGCACGGGCGCCATTCCCCGCCAGAATCCCGTTTCCTCGGGAAACACCGTTTCCGATCATTCGCCCGAGGCACGCGCCCACGCCATGAGCGTCGAGGCGACGTTTGCGACCACCGAATTCATGGGCGAGCAACTCACTTTCGTCGATTGTCCCGGCTCCATCGAATTCTCCTTCGAGGCAGAGCCGGTCCTCGCCGCCTGCGACATCGCCGTGGTCGTCGCCGAAGCCGACGAGAAGAAGATCCCTGCCCTGCAGCTGATCATGCGCAAGCTCGACGATCTCGGCGTGCCGCGCATCATGTTCCTCAACAAGGTCGATAAGGCGATATCGGGCGTGCGCGACACGCTGAAGTTGCTGCAGCCGGCAAGCTCGGTACCGTTGCTGCTTCGCCAGATTCCGCTGCGCAAGAACGGCGTCGTCATCGGCTCGATCGATCTCGCTCTGGAGCGCGCCTACATCTATCGCGAATATGCCGAAAGCGAGGTCGCCCAGATTCCCAGCGACGACAAGGCGCGCGAACTGGAGGCGCGCTTTTCCATGCTGGAGACGCTCGCTGATCATGACGACCAGTTGATGGAGCAGCTTCTCGAAGAGATTGAGCCGCCGAAGGACGCGATTTTCGACGACCTCGCCGCCGATCTGCGTGACGGCGCCGTGACGCCGGTGCTGATCGGCACCGCCGAGAAGGGCAATGGCGTGCTGCGCCTGTTGAAGACGATCCGCCACGACGCGCCCGACATCGAGGCGACCCGCAAGCGCCTTGGTGCACCTGATGGCAATGCGACCGTGGTCCAGGTGATGAAGACCATTCACACCGCCCATGGCGGCAAGCTGTCGGTCTCGCGCATCCTGTCCGGCCAGCTTGCCGACGCCTCCGAGCTCTTCCTTTCGAATGGCACCACGGCAAAAGTCTCCGGCATCTACAAAATGCTCGGCAAGGACCAGACCAAGCTCACCTCGGCCAGGGCCGGCGACACGGTCGCGCTCGGCAAGCTGGACGACGTCACGACCGGTCAGACCTTGAGCTCGGCAAAGGGCGGCATCAAGCCACTGGTCACGCTGATGCCGCCGCAGCCGGTCTTTGCGTTCGCGCTGCGCCCGAAGGAGCGCAAAGACGAAGTGAAGATGTCGGCAGCCATCCAGCGACTTGCCGAAGAAGACCCCTCGCTCAGCCTGCGCCACAATCAGGATTCGGCCGAAACCGTGCTGTCGGGCCATGGCGAGATGCATCTGCGTGTCGTGCGCGAGCGGCTGGAGGGCAAGAACCAGATCCCGGTCGAAGGCCATGCGCCGGCCGTGCCTTATCGCGAGACGATCCGCAAAACGGCGCAGCAGCGCGGCCGCCACAAGAAGCAGTCGGGCGGCCATGGCCAGTTCGGCGACGTGGTGATCGAGATCAAGCCGCTGCCGCGCGGCTCCGGCTTCCAGTTCACCGACACCATCACCGGCGGCGCCGTGCCGAAGACCTACATCCAGTCGGTCGAGACCGGCGTGCGCGATTATTTGAAATCCGGCCCGCTCGGCTTTCCGGTGGTCGATGTCGCCGTCAACCTGTCCGACGGCTCCTATCACGCTGTCGATTCGTCGGACATGGCCTTCCAGATGGCGGCGAAGCTGGCGATGAAGGAAGGCATGGCGGCCTGCTCGCCGGTGCTGCTCGAACCGATCATGAAGGTCGAGATCGTCACGCCGTCCGATGCGACGTCGAAGATCATCGCCCTGATCCCGCAACGGCGGGGCCAGATCCTCCGTTATGACGCGCGGCCCGGCTGGCCGGGATGGGATATCGTCGAGGCGACCATGCCGCAGGCCGAGATCGGCGATCTGATCATCGAGCTGCGTTCGGCTACCGCCGGCGTGGCCAGCTATCGCGCGACCTTCGACCATATGGCCGAACTCACCGGCCGCTTGGCCGACGAGGCGATGAACGCCAACGGCAAGGCCGCCTGACACTGGATTTTGGCGCCAGTATCGCAGGCTGCAGAACACAAGGAAACGGCGTCCGGAAAGATCCGGACGCCGCTCTCTTGCGGACCGTCTTCGTGGGAGGCGAAACGGCAGGTCCGCCGCACATGCCGCCAGCGCCTGACGGCCTCAGCGGAAGAATGGTTCGGACGCGGTAGCCGCCTGAGCCCGGATCGCCCGAGTGATGCCCCCATCTCCCGCACGAACCACACCGCGTCCTATGATCTGCTTAGTCGATGCTGGGCGCCTGTGACAGGTTACCTGAGGTTACATGTCACTGTTACGTGACAATTTCGGTCGGCTTTCCCTCAGCGCCAGCAGGTTTCGGGCAACAAAAAAGCCGGATCAATGAAGATCCGGCTGAGTTTGATTGGAAGTGCCTGTTAGGGCTAACCTCCAGAGGGGAACACTCGAGGGCGCTAATGGGAGGAGAACGCGCCCAGGAGATGATCTATATATGTGCTCATCATGCTCAAGAAACAAGCATCTATTTTGCAACACACGCATGCAAAATGACACAGGCTGTGGTCTAACCCATTCCTTGGCCTCATAGGACCAGCAGAATCGTCGAAATGCGGTGCACGGCCAGGCAAAGATCATTGGGAAATAGCGAATCAGAGCCAATTCTCGGCCCGAAACGCAAAAACAACGAATGACGTCGAATCAGGCAATACGCGTTTATTTTTGCAGCAGCCGCATCGGCCCGAGATAGGAATCGCTTTTCGGAAGGCACGATGCGTAGATTTCAAGTGCTAGACCGTATTTTGTGCGTCCAAGTGGACGCACGTCGCTCTGGAAGGAAGCCTCGATGAGGACACGTCAGGCGATCGCCGGCAGCGCGCTATTCTTCATCGCAGCGCCCGGCATGGTCGCGGGATTGCTGCCCTGGCTGTTGACCGATCGCTATCGTCTGCCATGGTCGACCCAGCCCGGCTTGGTCCCGGTCGCCTGGGTCCTGATTGTGGTCGCAGCGGCCTTGCTGCTTCATGCCTTCGCCCGTTTTGCTTTCGAAGGCCTGGGCACGCCCGCCCCGGTTGCGCCGACCGGGCAACTGGTTGTCGGTGGTATCTACCGCCATGTCCGCAACCCGATGTATGTGGCGGTGCTGTCGATCATCCTTGGCCAGGCACTGTTGTTTTCGAGCTGGGCTCTCGTCGCCTATGCCACTATCGCCGCCATTGCCATGGTCTCGTTCGTGAAGTTCTACGAGGAACCGACGCTTGCCCGCCGCTATGGCGCCGGCTACGAGGCCTACCGCCGCGCCGTCCCAGGCTGGCTGCCCCGCCTGACCCCATGGCGCTGCCAGTAAGAGTTGTCGTCGGCGGTGCAAGGCGGAAGCGATTTTCTGAAAGTTAGAACGACCAGCTTCGGGCCTTGGCGATAATGAAATCTCGGAAGACGTGCAGTTTCGCCTGGTTCTTCATCGCATCGGGATAAGCGAAATAGGTGTCGAAGGACGGCACTTCGGTCTCCGGCAGCAATTGCACCAGCCCTGAGTCCTTGCTGACCACATAGTCGGGCAGCATGGCGATGCCGGCGCCACCCTGTACCGCGCGCTTTATCGACAATATGTCGTTGATCTGCAGCGTCGGCACCCTTTGCCCGCCTTCGAAATCGCCGACCGTTTCCAGCCAATTCAATTCCGACAAATGCGCCGGCACCGGCACGCCGAAGGTGACGATGCGATGGCTCTTCAACTCGGCGATCGACGCCGGCTTGCCATACTTGTTGACGTAAGAAGGAGCGGCGTAGAGATGGAAATGCACGGTGAACAGGCGGCGCTGGATGAGATCAGGCTGCTGCGGCTGGCGCAGCCGGATCGCGCAGTCCGCCCGGCGCATGGTGAGGTCGAGTTCCTCGTTCGCCAGGATCAACTGCAGGCTGATCTCGGGATAGAGCTCGATGAATTCCTGCACGCGCTCGGTCAGCCAGCCGGCACCGAGCCCGACCGTGGTCGTCACCCTGAGCACGCCGGAGGGCCGATCCTTGGCCTCGGTCAGCCGCGACTTGATCGTCTCCAGCTTCATCAGCACGTCATGCGCCGTGCGGAACAGCATCTCACCCTGCTCGGTCAGCACCAGGCCGCGGGCATGGCGATTGAACAGCGGCACGCCGACGTCATGTTCGAGCGCGCTGACCTGCCGCGAGATCGCCGATTGCGACAGATGCAGTGTCTCGGCGGCATGGGTGAACGACCCAGCTTCCGCCGCAGCGTGAAACACGCGTAGCTTGTCCCAGTCCAACGCCATGATGCCCCTCGCTCTGTTTTTTTGGCGTTTGAATGAAAAATCAGGCTTTTGCGCGGCTTTTCTCGGCCGCTTCCTTACTCCGCCGCTTCGCGGTGAACTTCGATCCCGGCGAGGTACTTTTCCGCCTCGAGCGCGGCCATGCAGCCGAGCCCCGCCGCCGTCACTGCCTGGCGGTAGATGTCGTCGGTCACGTCGCCGGCGGCGAACACTCCCGGCACGTCGGTGCAGGTCGAATCCGGCGCCGTCCACAGATAGCCGTTCGGCTTCTGCTTTAGCTTGCCAGCGAACAGCTCAACCGCCGGCGCATGGCCGATCGCCACGAATACGCCGTCGACCGTCAGATGCATCTCCTGACCGCTCACCAGATTGCGCAGCTTCAGTCCCTCCACCGACGGCGGCAGCGGCATCTTGCCGGACTGACCGGTGATCTCGTCAACGACGGTGTCCCAGATGACGCGGACATTGTCCTTCTTGAACAGCCGCTCGCTCAGGATGCGCTCGGCGCGGAAGTCGCTGCGCCGGTGGATGACCGTCACGCTCTTTGCCAGATTGGAAAGATAGAGCGCCTCCTCCACCGCCGAATTGCCGCCGCCGATCACGGCGACATCCTTGCCGCGATAGAAGAAGCCGTCGCAGGTGGCGCAGGCCGATACGCCGAAGCCCATGAAGGTCTGTTCGCTCGGGATACCCAGCCATTTCGCCTGCGCGCCGGTGGCGATGATCAGCGCGTCGGCCGTATAGGTGGTGCCGGAATCGCCCTTGGCGCGGAACGGCCGCACATTGAGGTCGACCTCAGTGATGATGTCGTTGATGACGTCGGTGCCGACATGCTCAGCCTGCTTCAGCATTTGTTCCATCAGCCACGGACCCTGGATCGGATCGGCAAAGCCCGGATAGTTTTCGACATCGGTGGTGATCATCAACTGACCGCCCTGCTGCAGGCCGGCGACGAGCATCGGCTTCAGCATGGCGCGGGCGGCGTAGATTGCCGCCGTATAGCCAGCGGGACCGGAGCCGATGATGAGAACAGGCGCGTGCTTGGTGGTCATGGACGGGCTTTCACAACAACCGGACGCGAATGAAGCGTCCGGCACAAGGATCGATATCGGCCCCTAATCTAGGTGTTGCAGGCGACGCCAGCAAGACGACCGCGCCGTCGTCCCCGGAAAGCTTCCGCACAAACAGACGATCCATGAACATCTTGCGCTGTGACTGTCCGAAAATCACCGACTGAGGGATGGAATGGACACCGAAGTCGTTTAATTACAAGATCACGAAAGATTCTTGCGTGAAGCGCCGAAGGTATCCATGCCGCTCAAAGCCGATCTCGACGCCATCGACTGGAAGATCCTGCGCGAGCTTCAGCACGACGGGCGCATGACCAATGTCGAGCTGTCCGGCCGCGTCGGCATTTCGGCGCCGCCATGCCTGCGCCGTGTCAGGCGGCTGGAAGAGACCGGCATCATCCGCAGCTATCGCGCCCTGCTCAATGCGCCGGCGCTCGGCCTGGATGTCGTCGCCTTCTGCCTCATCGGCCTGCATCACCAGGCCGATGCGGAGCTGAAAACCTTCGCCGAACGCACCCGCGGTTGGCCGATCGTGCGCGACGCCTGGATGGTATCGGGCGAATCCGATTTCCTGCTGCATTGCGTGGCGAGCGACCTCGGCGCCTTTCAGACTTTCGTCATCGAGGAACTGGCCTCGGCGCCGAATGTCGACACGGTGCGCACTGCACTGACCATCCGTCGCGTCAAGGACGAAGGCCTGGTGGCTTTCAGCGAAAAGAGAACCTAATCCCTGCCGAGTTCGGCGATGGTCTCGCAGAGTTTGCTGTGATCGTTGCTGGTCGTCAGTTTGCGCGTCGCGAACATACCATCGCCAGAAGTCCGATTGGATCTGCCGTGCACCAGCCAGCCTTCGCATAGCCCGGCTCGCCGTCCGGCCTCCATATCATCAGCCTTGTCGCCGACGATGATCGATCGGCTGATATCCACGTCCAGCAGATCGCGGGCGCGCAGAAGCATGCCCGGATTGGGCTTGCGCATCGGATGGTCACCTACTGCGAGTTCACCCGTCCCGCTCGAATGGTAGGCGCAGGCGAGCACCAGATCGATCCGGCAATTCTGCGCTTCGAGAAGCGCTAGCAGCCAGGCATTGACTGCGGCGAAATCCGGCCAGCCGAAATAGCCGCGGGCAATGCCCGACTGGTTGGAGACTACGATCGCAGGAAGGCCGACGATGTTGGCCGTTCGGATCACCGGCAGCATCTCCGGCCGCAGCACTATGTCAGCCGGATCACTGGGATAGCCGCTATCGACGTTGATGGTGCCGTCGCGGTCGAGGAACAGCGCCGGCGTGCCAGTTGGAAAGGCCGCAGTACCGATCCGTTCGACCCAGAGCCCCGGCTCTTCGAGCGGATACGGCTGCGAGGTCGTGACAGCGTCCCTGTCAGCCATCACAGAGGCGCGCTTCGACCATTTCGCACAGATGATGATAGAGACAAAGATGCCCCTGCTGGATGATCGGTGTCGAGGTCGAGGGCACGTTGAGCAGGATGTCGGAGAGCGGCTTGAGCTTGCCGCCGGTGTCGCCGGTCAGGCTGATCACCGTCATGTCCATCATGCGCGCCTGTTCGGCGGCGGCAAGGGTGCTGGCCGAGTTGCCGCTGGTCGAGATGGCGAGCAGCACAGCACCCGCCGCGCCATGTGCCTCGACCTGGCGTGAAAACACCGTGTCGAAGCCGTAATCATTGCCCCAGGCGGTCAGCACCGCCGCATTGGCCGGCAGTGCGATGACGTTGTAGGCCTTGCGCTCCTTCAGGAAGCGGCCGACCAGTTCGCCGGCGATGTGGATGGCGTCGCTGGCCGAACCGCCATTGCCGCAGATCAGCAGCGCCTTGCCTTGCGAAAGCGCCGCGACGACGGCGGTCACCGCCCGCTCCATCTCGCTGGTGAGGTCGCGCTCGACCATCGCGGTGATCGCGGCCGCCGAGCGGACCAGGTATTCGTTCAGTTCGGACATGAAAACCTCAGTTTGTACTGCCGGCGCGCAACTTGCCGATGGTGCCGGTCGTGCTCTTGCCGACGACGAGATCGACCAGCACGACGCGGCCGCCCGCCTTTCGCACGATTTCGGCACCGACCACCTGATCGATCGTATAGTCGGCGCCCTTGACCAGTATGTCGGGCTTGAGCGCCTCGATCAGCGCGAGCGGCGTGTCCTCCTCGAAGACGACGACGGCGTCGACCGAGGCAAGCGCCGCAAGCACGCAGGCGCGGTCATGCTCGTCGTTGACCGGGCGTCCCGGCCCTTTCAGCCGGCGCACCGAGGCATCGCTGTTGAGGCCCAGAACCAGCCGGTCGCATTGGCTGCGTGCCGCGTGCAAAAGGCTGACATGGCCGGCGTGAAGGATATCGAAGCAGCCATTGGTGAAACCGACACTCAGGCCTTCGTCCTTCCACGTCGCCACCAGCCTTGCAGCGGCAGCGGCATCGAGGATTGCGTCCTTATGGGCAATCGGGCCGTGCGAGCGAAACAGCGCGCCGGTAAGCTCTTCGACCGTCAGCCGCGCGGTGCCGCGCTTTCCAACCACCACGCCACCCGCCGCGTTGGCAATGGCGGCGGCAACGACGCGGTCGGCGCCCGCAGCCAGAGCCAGCGCAAACGTCGCAATGACAGTATCGCCGGCGCCTGAAACGTCGAACACTTCCCGCGCCTGCGTGGCGATGTGGCGGGCATCGTCCGAGCCGACGACGCTCATGCCCTTTTCGCTGCGCGTCGCGACGACGAAATCGAAGCCGTGTGCCGAGATCAGCTCACGTGCCGCTGCCACGATCTCGTCATCGCCAAACACCGCGCGTCCGACCGCTTCGCCGAGTTCCTTGCGATTGGGCGTGATCGCCGTCGCCCCGGCATAGCACGCATAATCGCGGCCCTTGGGGTCGACGAGCACCGGTTTTCCCGCCTGGCGGCAGATCGAGATCAGCTCGCCGGCGACGCCGTCGAGCAACATGCCCTTGCCGTAGTCGGACAGGATAACGATGTCGGCTTGCGCGAGCGCGGCGCGGAAATGCCGGACCAGCGTTGCTCGCTCAGCGTCGCCCAGCGGCTTGATTTCCTCTTCGTCGAAGCGCAGCACCTGCTGGTTGAGCGCGCTGAAGCGGCTTTTCGACGAGGTCATCCGGTTCGCGTCCTGCGCGAGGCCGCCAGTGTCGACGCCAAACTCGGCGAGAATGCGCATCAGATTGACGCCGGCCTGATCGGCGCCGATCACCGAGACCGGTATCGCGGCGGCCCCGAGCGAGACGATGTTGGCGACGACATTGCCGGCGCCGCCCATCGCCGACGTTTCGCCACGCCCGCGCAGCACCGGAATGGGCGCTTCAGGCGAAATCCGCTCGATGACGCCGTTGACGAAACGGTCGAGAATAAAGTCGCCGACCACCAGCACGGTGACGTTGCCGAATCGCGAGATGGCGCGGTGAAGGGGTTCGGGAGAAGGCAGGTATTGCTCGCTCATGTCATCCGCGACGTGCAAAGAGAGCCGGTCCCCAAGCTGTGAAAGCGCTGGACTGGCGGGCTGGTCGTTCATGGCGAAGCCGATATACCGCAATTCGGTCCAGCGCAACGGCAGGCATCGAACGGACCACAGCCAACGCCGGTTGACGGATCAGCTTTTCTGCAAAGCCACATGAACGCCCAATCCGACGAGCACCGCACCGCCCGCACGCCGCATGAGGCGCTGCGCGTGGCTCGAGCGCCGCAGCCTGGTGACCAGCGCACCTGCCAGCACCACGCACATGACATCCGCCGAAGAGAACATCAGATTGACGATCGTCCCGAGGACGAGGAATTGGAGCCAGACGGCAAACGTCGCGGACGCGTCGATGAATTGTGGCAGGAACGCCATGAAGAAGATTGCAGTCTTGGGATTGAGCACCTCGACGGTGATACTCTCGAAAAAGGCGCGGCGGGCGGATTTCGGCTCAATACCTGAGATAACAGCATCGTCTTGCGCCCTGGCGCGAAACAGCGAGACACCCAGCCAGATCAGATAGAGTGCGCCGGCCAGCTTGACCGCGATGTAGAGCGTCGGCACGGCGTGGAAAAGCACGGACAACCCGGCAGCGGCGGCGACGACGTGCACATAGCCGCCAAGATGGATACCCAACGCCGCCGTCAGGCCGGACCAGCGGCCCCGCGCCATGGTTTGCGCAGCCGCGTAAAGCATCGCCGGACCGGGGATGTAGGCAAAGATCGCCGTGGTGGCGAAAAAGGCGATAAGCAGTTCGGTCGACGGCATTATCCTTGCTCCTGTCGTGCCTCGCCGGTGGATCGCCGACTGAAGCGAAAGCTTGCGGCGGCACTGTGGCGCTCACCCAACCGCCGGATTGCGACCTGCTTTATCGACAGCCCCGCAAGCCTCCCCTATAAGGGCCGGAATCGGCACGAGATACCAGAGGCTTTCATGATCATCGTCACGGGCGGCGCCGGCATGATCGGCTCCAACATCGTCGCCGCGCTCAATGCCGAAGGGATCAGCGACATCGTCGTCGTCGACGACCTGACCGACGGCCACAAGATTGCCAATCTCGCCGACCTGCAGATCGCCGATTATCTCGACAAGGACGATTTCCTGCCGCGGATGGAGGCCGGGGACCACGGCCGCATCGAGGCTGTCTTCCACCAGGGCGCCTGCTCGACGACCACCGAATGGAACGGCAAGTTCATGATGGAGGTGAACTACGCTTATTCGAAGCGGCTGCTGCATGCCTGCCTGGCACTGCGGGTGCCTTTCCTCTACGCCTCCTCAGCCTCGGTCTATGGCGGCGGCGCCGAGTTTCGCGAGGAGCCGGAATGCGAACGCCCGCTCAATGTCTATGCCTATTCAAAGAAGCTGTTCGACGACTATGTCCGCCGCACCGTCTTCGATACCGATCATTCGCCGGTTGCGGGCCTGCGCTATTTCAACGTCTATGGACCGCGCGAGGCGCATAAGGGCGCCATGGCCTCGGTCGCCTTCCATCTGTTCAATCAGGTCGAGCAAGGCCAGAACCCGAAACTGTTCGGCGCCTATGACGGTTTCGGACCTGGCGAGCAGAGCCGCGATTTCATCCATGTCGGCGATGTCGCCGAGGTCAATCTGTGGCTATGGAAACGGGGCTCAAGCGGCATCTTCAACTGCGGCACCGGCCTTGCCCAGCCGTTCCGCGCCATAGCCGAAACGGTGATCGGCACGCTGGGGAAAGGCGAGATCGAATTCATCGACTTCCCCGACCACCTGAAGGGAAGCTACCAGAGTTTTACGCAAGCTGATATGTCCCGGTTGCGCGCCGCCGGTTACAATGGTCAGTTTCGCACAGTGGAAACCGGCGTCAGAGACTATGTCGAATGGCTGAAAGCCCAACGATCCTCGTGATCGGCCCACGCTGGGTGGGCGACATGGTGATGGCGCAGTGCCTGTTCTCGGCGCTAAGAGAGCTTCACCCGAACGCCGCGATCGATGTGCTGGCCCCGGCATGGGCGGCGCCACTGGTCAAGCGCATGCCCGAAATACGCCAGCAGATCGATCTGCCGCTGAAATCCGGCGCGCTGGAATTCCGCATGCGAAGGCGCTTCGGCCGCCTGCTGCGCGGCCACTACGGCATCGCCTATGTTATGCCTGGGAGCTGGAAGTCGGCGCTCGTCCCGTTCTTTGCCCGCATTCCGCGCCGCGTCGGCCATCTCAAGGAAATGCGCTACGGGCTGCTGACCGATATCGTTCCCTTGCCCGACCATTTGAAACGGCGCACGGCGCAGGCCTATTTCGGCCTCGCGCGGGGGGGCACGTTCCGCGCTCCCAAGCTCGCTGTCGATACAAAAAACCAGGCGGAATTGCTGGGCCGCTTCGGGCTGGAGGCGAAAAAATTCGTCGCGCTGATGCCCGGCGCCGAATTCGGCCCGGCCAAGCGCTGGCCGAGCGAACGCTATGCCGGCCTTGCCCGCGACATGATGGCCAAAGGTTTTGAGGTCGCGCTGTTCGGATCGAAGAACGACGCCGACGTAACGGCGGAAATCGCCACGCTTGCACCTGGCGTCGTCGATCTCGCCGGCCAGACGCGGCTGGAGGACGCCATCGACCTGATCGCCGCGGCCAGGCTTGCGGTGTCGAACGACAGTGGGCTGATGCATGTTGCCGCCGCAGTCGGCACGCCGATCGTTGCCGTCTACGGCTCGACCTCGCCGCAGAATACGCCGCCCCTCGCCGAGCAGCGCGAACTGGTCTGGCTCGGCCTGTCCTGTTCGCCCTGCCACCGGAAAATCTGCCCGCTCAGCCATCTCAATTGCCTGAACACGCTCGAGGTGGCACAGGTCGCGGCAGCGGCGGAACGGCTGCTGGAAATGCCGGCCGCCGCATGAGGATGCTTATCGTCAAGACATCCTCGATGGGTGACGTCATCCACACCTTTCCGGCCGTCGAGGATGCGCGCCGCAACCGGCCGGATGTGTCGCTCGACTGGTGTGTGGAAGAGGCTTTTGCCGGCATCGTGGCGCTGCATCCGGCGATCGCAACCATCCACACAGTGGCAATCCGGCGCTGGCGCACAAGCCCACTCGGCCGCGGCACATGGCGCGAGGCAGCGGGATTGCGCCGCGCCTTGCGGGATTGCCGCTACGATTTCGTCGTCGACGCGCAAGGATTGCTGAAGTCGGCCCTGGTGGCGAAACAGGCCGCGGCGCCGATCGTCGGCTTCGACCGGTCGAGCGCTCGCGAGCCTTCGGCGACTTTGTTCTACGACCGCCGCTACGCTGTGCCGCGCGATCTGCACGCCATAGAACGCACAAGGCGGCTGTTCGGGCTGGCGCTCGGCTATGAACCGGATTTTTCCGGGCTCGAGTCCGGCATCATGCCGCCGGCCGGCGGTTCGAACTTTGTCGGGGGAAAAACCGCCTTCCTGCTGCATGGCACCAGCCGCGAGGACAAGAAATGGCCGGTCGGCGACTGGATCGAAACTGCCCGGCTTCTCGTGGGAAGAGGAATGACGCCGGTCACCACCTGGTCCAACGACAGGGAAAAGGCGATTGCCGAGGCGATCGCCCAAGCCGTTCCGCAGACCGTGCTGATGCCGAAATCACCGCTTGCCGAGATCGCCGCGATCATCGGCCGATCGGTGCTGGTCATCGGCGCGGACACCGGTCTCACCCACCTCGCCAGTGCCTTCGGCCTGCCGACGGTCGCGGTGTTTCTGGCGACAGAACCCGGCCTGACCGGCCCGCGCGGGCCGTTCTCGTCAACGCTGCTGGCCGCGCCCGGCGGCCGTGTCGTGCCTGCGGAAGTGGTGGCGGAGGCGGAGAGGCTTATGGAGCGCCAAGCGCACGATCTGGCAACCGGAAGGCATTGAATTATTGAATCAATCCAAATGGAAAGGTCGGCGCCGCCCCATCCGCCTGCCGGCACCTTCTCCCCGTATAGTGACGGGGAGAAGGGGGCTGGACGCGAACTCGGCGCCTGTCCTGCAACGCTGATAATTGGCGAAACCGTCGGTCACGGCGTCCTTCTCCCCGTCACTATACGGGGAGAAGTGCCCGGCAGGGCGATGAGCGGCAGCGCAAACCTCGGGCTAAAACAGTGCGATTCAGGAACCAATCCTGCCCGCTCTACCCCTAGATGAACTGCACCTGGACGATCTCATAGCCCCGCGCACCGCCTGGCGCGTTGACCTCGATCGCATCGCCGACTTCCTTGCCGATCAGCGCCCGCGCGATCGGCGAGGAGATCGAGATGCGGCCGGACTTCACATCCGCTTCCTGGTCGCCGACGATCTGGTAGGTCTTCTTCTCTTCCGTGTCCTCGTCGACCAGCACCACGGTCGCGCCGAACTTGACCTTTTCGCCGCTGAGCTTGGTGATGTCGATCACCTCGGCACGGGCGATGAAGTCCTCGAGCTCGTTGACGCGACCCTCATTGAGGCTTTGCGCCTCTTTCGCCGCGTGGTACTCGGCATTTTCGGAAAGATCGCCATGCGAGCGCGCTTCGGAGATCGCTTCGATGATGCGCGGCCGCTCTTCCTGCTGGCGCCAGCGCAGTTCTTCCTTCAATGACGCGAACCCCTCGCCTGTCATCGGGACCTTGATCATGATGCCTGACCTTTCCTGCCGCCGCCCCCGCATTCCGGGAGCGACCTTGTCGATGGGTACAAAAAGAAAACGGTCCGGCAGCCTCGGGCTAACGGAACCGTCTCACCGCAATTTCCCCCAATATAGCAATCTTCGTGGGTTTTTCACGCCAAAAAATCGGTTTTGAAAAATTCACCCGCCATTTTTTGAAATGCCGTCACGGCAGCACGGCTGGCCGGGCGAGCGGTAAAAAACCGGCTGCGATTGCTCACAGCCGGAGTGAGGAGCGTTTTGGGCTTCGAATCAGCTCTTCATGAAACGGTCTATCTGCTCAGACAGCATGCCGTATTCACGAGATCCCTTGCCGGTGCGCTTCTCGATCTCGCGCAGCTGTTCCCGGGCACCGGCGAGATCGCCGATCTGCAGATGCGCCTCGCCGAGATATTCACGTACCAGCGTATAATCAGGATCGATGCGCAGCGCTTCCTCATAATAGCCGAGACCGACGGTGACGCGTCCGGAATGGCGGTGCGAGTAGCCGAGGTAGTTGAGGATGCGAGGGTCTTCCTTGTCTGCAGCCAGGCTGAGCACCGCAATCGCCTCGTCATAACGTCCGGCCATCGCCAGCGCGCGGCCGGCTTCATAGATGTTGTCGTCGTCCAGCATGCCTTGCTTCGGTGCCACGCATTTTTGCTTCTTCTTGTCCCAGACCATGCCTTTCTTACACTGCGTGACGGTCTGGTTGCCGCCGCCGCCACCTCCACCTTCACCGGCCGAAAACACCGGAACAGCAAACAGCGGCAGGGCGGCAACCGCCAGAACCTGGATCAGCAATCGTCTGCGCATCGGACTCTCCTTGAAGCATGACAATGCAAGACTAACGCCGGGCAAAAGCCGTTTCATCCCGGAAAAAAGTCATGGCCATTGAACGCTTTTTGAACGGTCCGCGCCAGTCGGAAAATAGAAGTGCCGAACATGACGTGACGAGCGCTGCAAATTCGCTATCATCCAGCAAACGGCAACGGAGTATGCGGAGAAAGCCAGTGCAGCGGCGCCTTGAAAAGGAATGGGAGCTTTCGATCGGTCCCGACACCGTGCGCCTGTTCATCCTCAAGGCGAAGGCGCTGAGCGCCGCCGTCAACGAAGACTATGCCGATGGCGCCGAGCACGAGGTCGAACTCGACGGCGAGGCGCATGACAATCATCATCATGACGGTCTCGTCGAGGAAAGTTCCGAAAACCTCACCGAAGAAGAATTGCGCGAACTGATCAACGACCTCAATGTCGACGAGGCGGCCGAACTGGTCGCCCTGGCCTGGGTTGGACGCGGCGACTATGACGCCTCGGAATGGGCCGACGCGCTGGCGGCCGCGCGCGAGCGCGCCAACAAGCGCACGGCGAAATATCTGCTCGGCATGCCGCTCTTGGCCGACTGGCTGGAGGAAGGGCTGGAAGCGATCGGTGCGTAACACCGCGGTTACCGTTCGTGATCGGCCAAAACCCTCGTTCAGGCAACTTCCGCATTCGCTCACCGTTAACGGCGAATGGCGGCGCTGACCCCTCCCACATTGATCAGATTGGCCACATTGATCAGATTGGCCGGATTGAACAGATTGGCGTTGTCTTTGGCGGCGGCGATGCTGTCCGCAGGATCGGCCCTGGCCCAAGCTCCGGAATTGCCTGAAACCGTGCCTGTCCCGGAGCTCAATCAGCCGCAACCAGCGCAAGAAGCCGCGCCTGCCGACGTGCCGATCCCCGAACCGCGCCCTGCGGATGGGCCAAAGCCTGATCAACCTGCGACCGACAAAATGGACCAGCAGGACCAGCATAAGGAAGCCCGGCCGGAGCCGCCGGCAATCGCTCCAACGCCGAGCGAAAAGCCCGCCGAGGCCGAACCACCGGCCGCCACCCCGAAACCACCGGAGAAGCCGGCGCAAGCGCAGGAGAAAGAAATCCCTCCCGACCCGCGCTCGGCCTCTGTGCCGCAGGAAAATATGCCGGACGAGGAACTTGCTTGCCGGAGGCGGCTGAAGTCGATGGGTGTCGACTTCGAGGAACGCAAGGCCGAGCACGATGCGGCGGTCGGCTGCTCTATCCCCTATCCGATCGCGCTGAAGACGCTGGGCAAGTCATTGGATATCCACCCCGAAACCGAGCTGAACTGCCAGATGGCCGAGGCCGCCGCGCGCTTCGCTGCCAATACCATCCAGCCGGCGGCCAAGGCCGAACTCGGCGCCAATCTCAAGTCGGTCGGCCAGGCATCCGCCTATGTCTGCCGGCCGCGCCACGGCGGAGGGAAACTGTCCGAGCACGCTTTCGGCAATGCGCTCGATATCGCGAGCTTCACCTTGTCGAACGGGAGAAGGATCGACGTCGGCCCAGTGCCGCCGGAAAAGGACGCGAAATTCCTGAACGCGGTGCGCAAGGCAGCCTGCGGACCGTTCAAGACCGTGCTAGGCCCGGGCAGCGATACGGATCATTCGCAGCATCTCCATCTCGATCTTGCACCGCGCCGCAACGGCGGCGCCTTCTGCCAGTGACGACCGACATGCGCGCCGCAATTTGGCCGCAGCCGTAAACGCGGCCGCTGATTTTTCCTTTACTCTTGGCGGTTAAGCTCTGTCTCATCTGATCATGAGCCCGAAAAGTGGGATCCGGTTTTCGGAGAATGATCATGATCAAACATCGAGACAGAGCCTGATCGGGACCAGGCTCGGGGACAGGGATCTTGTCGATGGCCGGGATATTTCGCGCCGCGCTTATCGCCGTGCGGCAAACCAGACGCGCGCGCATGATTCCCGGCTCGCTTGCCATCGCAGCGATCTCGGCATGCACCACCGGCAGCGTACTTTCGCTGGAACCGGCCGTCGATGTCGGAAGCCAGACATCAGCCGTTCCGAACTACGCGGGCATGCAGCGCCTCGTCCCCTCCAACCCATACATGACCGCCGCCTATCCGCGCATGGACGAGCCGATGGCGCCAACCGAACAGATGCCGGCCAGCGAGGTCGACTGCCGCAAGGAATTGAAGCGCCTGGGCGTCGTCTACACCGACCTTGCGCCGATCCGCGAAGGCCAGTGCGGCATCGACTATCCAGTCAAGGTCTCGGCTATCGGCAGCATCGGGATGAAGCCGGCCGCGACACTGACCTGCGACATGGCCGCCACCTTCGCCGGCTGGACCAGGAATGAACTCGTGCCCTCCGCCCGCTGGCGTTATTTCTCCGGCGTCAAGACCATTCGCCAGGGCTCGAGCTATTCCTGCCGCAGGATCGCCGGCGAAGGCGTGCTGTCGGAGCACGGCAAGGGCAACGCCCTCGACGTCATGAGCATCGAGCTCGGCAATGGCAAAGATATCGACGTGCGCAAGCCCGGCCTATTCGCCTTCCGCACGCGCGGCTTCCTCAACACTGTGCGCGCCGACGGCTGTGAGTATTTCACCACTGTGCTCGGCCCCGGCTACAATTACGATCACCGCAACCATTTCCATTTCGACATCAAGAACCGTAAGAACGGCTACCGCGCCTGCCGCTGAGCCCAAGCGATGCCCACTGCCCAAGTTCTGCGCCGCCGCGTAGAATGACGCCGCATAAGGTGATGCCGTATCGCCTGGGTGGTATCTCGTGAGCCGACGAAGCCTTCGACGACGCGCAACGATCTGGCTGGTGGCGTTCTGTGCCGGCTATCTCGTGCTCGCCTATTTCGCCGCACCGGAATTCTGGACCCTGCGGGACCGCAACTTCCGAACGCAGCGCTTCGAGATGGTGACACACACGCCGCAGGGCATTGCGGGCGATCCGATCAATGTCGGCCTCGTCGGTACCAAAAAAGAGCTGGTCCACGCCTTCGCCGTCGCCGGATGGGACACGGCCGACGC
This sequence comes from Mesorhizobium wenxiniae, assembly GCF_002284535.1. GTDB lineage: Bacteria > Pseudomonadota > Alphaproteobacteria > Rhizobiales > Rhizobiaceae > Mesorhizobium > Mesorhizobium wenxiniae. The sequence goes on from NZ_NPKH01000020.1 coordinate 933,668, forward strand.
CCTCACGCTGAAGACCGCGATCGAGATCGGCGAAAGCGTGCTGTTCGATCGGCCCTATCCCGACGCGCCGGTCAGCCGGTTGTTATTCGAAGGCCGTGCACAGGATCTCGCCTTCGAGAAGCCGGTCGGCGACAGTGCCGACCGGCGTCATCACGTCCGCTTCTGGCAGACAGATGCGACCGGAGACGATGGCCGGCCGCTCTGGCTGGGTGCGGCAAGCTTCGATCGCGGCGTCGGCCTCAGCCACGACACCGGCGCGATCACCCACCATATCGGTCCCGACATCGACGCCGAGCGCGACTTCCTGATCCGGGACCTTTCTGCCTCAGGCATGCTGATCTTGACCAGCGAGATATCAGGCATCGGTGCGACAAAGACCGGGCGCAATGGCGGCGGTGATCCCTATTTCACCGACGGCAAGGCGGTGGTGGGCGTGCTGCTGCAGTTGCCGTAGGCGCAAGACGAGCCGCTGGCCTCCGGCTCATCGTCGCCCTGATCGAGCATTTTTCGTCGCCACCATGGGATGCCGTGTGAGATGGTTGCGCCCCGCCGCCATGAAAAATGACGTCCATCTATTTTCGAAGACCTCACCGCAATGCTATTGACCCCTCATGCTTTACGCTGAAATCGCTATCGTGGTCGTCCTCATCTGCGTGAACGGCCTTCTGGCAATGTCCGAGCTTGCCATCGTCTCGTCACGGCCTGCCCGCCTCATGGCGATGATCGACCGCAACGTGACGGGTGCCGGACGCGCCTTGGCGCTCGGTTCCAATCCAGGCAAATTCCTGTCGTCCGTGCAGATCGGCATCACCCTGGTCGGTGTTTTGTCAGGCGCCTTTTCCGGCGCCACGCTCGGTGAGCGGCTGTCCGTGTTCCTGGCATCGACCGGCATCCGCGAAAGCCTTGCCGACCCGATCGGCGTCGGCATCGTCGTCGCCCTCATCACCTACTTCTCGCTCATCATCGGCGAACTGGTGCCCAAGCAGATCGCGCTGCGCGATCCCGAACGCGTCGCCGCCAGGGTTGCTCCGGCGATGACCATCCTTGCCACCGTCTCGGCGCCGCTGGTCTTCCTGCTCGACATTTCCGGCCGCGCTATGCTCTGGCTGCTCGGCCAGCGCGGTGAAAGCGAGGAGAAGGTCACCGACGAGGAGATCAAGATGCTGGTCGCGGAGGCCGAGCATCACGGCACCATCGAATCCGACGAGCGGCGCATGATCGCCGGCGTTATGCGGCTCGGCGACCGCGCCGTCCGCGCGGTGATGACGCCGCGCACCGAGGTCGACTGGATCAACCTGCAGTCCGATGACGTGGCGACCCGCAAGCTCTTGATGGAGACCCAGCATTCGCGCCTGCCAGCCGGCGATGGCAGTGTCGACGCCATGATCGGCGTCGTCCAGACCCGCGACGTGCTGGCCGCGATGCTTGGCGGTCGCGCACTCGACCCGCGCCGGCACGTACGCACCGCTCCCATCGTCCATGACCAGGCCGACGCGCTGGATGTCCTTTCGACACTCAAGGGATCCAACGTGCCGATGGCGCTGGTCCATGACGAATACGGCCATTTCGAAGGCATTGTCACCCCGGCGGACATACTGGAAGCTATCACCGGCGTCTTCCGGGCGGACCTCGACGCCGGCGACGAGGAAAACGCCGTCAAGCGCGAGGACGGCTCATGGCTGCTCGCCGGCTACATGCAGGCCGACGAGATGGCGGACGTTCTCGGCATCGACCTGCCCGAGAACCGCGACTACGAGACTGTCGCCGGTTACGTGCTGTCGCACCTGCACCATCTGCCGACGACCGGCGAATGCGTGGACGCGCAGGGCTGGCGCTTCGAGGTCGTCGACCTCGACGGCCGCCGCATCGACAAGCTCATCGCCACGCGCCTGCCCGGCGGCCATCGCGAAATCGTGCGCTAACAATCAACACGATGTATGGGCCTGTTCGCAAGCAGGAATGAGCCTGTTCCGGTTAGGGTGTCCTAATGGTGGTGCCCGTCCTGCTCCGGCAAGGATATCCCGAAAACCCGCACCAAATCGGCGACCTGTTCCGGCGATAGGTAGCGGGGATTGAGGCCGCGCAACAGCAGATAGAGCTTTGCGGTTTCTTCCAGCTCCTCGGTAGCGAATACGGCGGCCTCGAGCGTTTCGCCCGCGACCACGGGACCGTGGTTTGCCAGCAGCACTGAGGAGTAGCGCCCGGCGAGGCCCTTGATCGCAGCGACAACCGCCGGGTCGCCTGGGCGATGATAGGACACCAGCGCGGTTTGTCCGGCGCGCATCAGGTAGTAGGGCGTCATCGGCGGCAGCACCGCCTTGGAATCTATTTCCGGCAGCATGGAAAGGGCGACTGCGTGGGTCGAGTGCAGGTGCACGATGGCGCGCGCCTCTGCCCTCGTCTGATAGAGCGCAGTATGCAATGGAATTTCCTTGGTCGGCGCATCGCCAGACGTCAGCCTGCCTTGCGCATCGAGGCGGGAAATTCGGGCAGGATCCAGGAATCCTAGCGAGGCATTCGTGGGAGTGACCAGCCAGCCCCCATCATCGAGCCGCAGGCTGATATTGCCTGACGATCCCGGCGTCAGCCCGCGCTCGAACAACGAACGTCCGAAGCGGCAGATATCGTCCCTCAGCTTGGTTTCAGTCACGTCGTCGCCCCTTCAATCAGCTCGAACCCGATATCGACCACTGCGGATGGCCCATCGGAGCAGACGAGCCGTGCTCCGATCTCACCGACGGTCACTCGCGGCGTCAGGATGGTCGAAAGTGGCTGCGGCGCACTTCTGGCTACATCGAGACCGTTGTAGCCGAAGATCGCCAGCCGGTCCGGTATCGTGATGCCGTGGGCGAGACAGTGGAAATAGCCGCCGATCGCCATGTCGTCGTTGGAGAAGTAAACCGCATCCAGATCGGGACACCGCTCCAGCAATCGAGCCAGCCCGTCGCGCCCGGCTTCGATCGAAGATGCGGCACGAATGATTTCTTCTCCGATGATGCTCAGCCCGGCTTCGCCCAGGGCCGCACGAAACGCTGCGAAACGCTTGGCCGCGCGGAGGTCCAGGCTGAGGTCGTGGCCGACGTAGCCGATGCAGCGATAGCCGCGCGACATCAAATGCTGAGCGCTCACCCGGCCTGCCTTGCGGTTGGAAAAGCCCACGACGATGTCGATGCCCTCTCCATCGGTATCGAGCAATTCGGCCACTCTGATTCGGGCGTTCCGCAGCATCGCTCCGGTGCGCTCGGTGTGCTCGAGCCCCGCTACCATCATCCCGGCTGGGCGCCAGCTGAGGAGTGACTCGATGACGCTCTCCTCTCGCTCCGGATCGTAGTCGGTCACCGCGACGACAGGTTGGAAGCCGGCGCCGACCAGTACCGTATTGGCGCCGCGCAGCACATCCGGAAAGACGATGTTGCTTAGCGAGGGAATGACGACACCGACGAGCTTGGACCCCATGGAGGCCAGGGTTCCCGCGATCCGGTTTGGCACATAGCCGAGGCTCCGCGCGGCAGTGAGTACGCTCTCGCGTGTCTTGGTCGAGAAGGAACCATGCCCTCGCAACACGCGCGAGGCGGTGCTTTCGCCGACGCCAGCCGCGCGCGCGACGTCAGTGAGGGTTATCATCGCGCCGGTTTGCGTACCGTCTTCTGCTTCGCTCTGCATTCCGGTTTCTCGGCTCGATGCGTCGGTACGACTCCAATTCCTGACGCTTCTTTTGTCACATTCCAGCGCCGCACTCAACAGGATTTGGCAGCGCTGCCACTTTTCGTTTGGCAGCGCTGCCATTCTCGTGCTATGGGCTATGCAAGCGCTGCCAAAATTCAGCCAGGCGCGTGAGACCTGAGGGACCACCGCTACGTTATGGGAGGACACAGATGACGATACTGACCCCGACGCTTCCGGCTGAGGCCGGAGCAGAAGACGACATCAAAAGGATTGCCTACAGCAAAGTTTTCTGGCGCATCGTGCCGTTTCTGATGCTGTGTTATGTCGTTGCCTATCTCGATCGGGTCAACGTCGGCTTTGCCAAGCTGCAGATGTCGATCGACCTTGCCTTCAGTGAAACCGTCTACGGCCTCGGCGCCGGCATCTTCTTCATCGGCTATTTCCTGTTCGAGGTCCCGAGCAACGTCATCCTGCACAAAGTAGGGGCACGCGTCTGGATCGCCCGCATAATGATCACCTGGGGCCTGATTTCAGCCGGTTTCATGTTCACTGCATCTGCCCCGATGTTCTACCTGCTGCGCTTCCTGCTCGGTGTCGCCGAGGCTGGTTTCTACCCCGGCATCATCCTCTTCCTCACCTACTGGTATCCCTCGCATCGGCGCGCCAAGATCATCGCGATATTCATGTCCGCGATCCCCATCTCGGGGATTTTCGGTAATCCGCTTTCTGGCTGGATCATGGATTCGTTCCATGGCAGCAACGGCCTTGCTGGCTGGCAGTGGATGTTCCTGATCGAAGCGGTTCCAGCAATCCTGCTCGGCATCGCAGTCTTTTTCTTCCTTGACAACGGCATCCGTCAGGCCAAGTGGCTGAGCGAAGCGGAGAAGCAGGCGATCGAGCGAGAGATCGCCCAGGAAGAGCACGGCAAGGAACGCTCACACTCCGTCGCCGGCATTTTCCGCGATCCCCGGATCTGGCTGATGTGTCTGATCTATTTCTGCTTCGTATTGGGCCAGTACGGATTGACGTTCTGGATGCCCACGCTGGTCAAGGCGACGGGCGTCGCCGGCAACCTCAACATCGGACTAATCAGCGCAATCCCGTTTATCTGCGCTGTGATCGCCATGAACTTTTTTGGCCGCAGCGCCGACAGATATCGCGAGCGCCGCTGGCACCTGGTGGTTCCCGCTCTCTTTGGAGCAGTCGGCTTTGTGATTGCAGCTACCTCGCCCGATCCCACCATCGCGATTGCCTTTTTGTCGCTGGCCGCAGCGGGTGCGATCACTTGTGCGCCGCTATTCTGGTCGCTGCCCACAGCGTTCCTCGGCGGAACTGGTGCTGCGGCTGGTATTGCGCTCATCAATTCGGTCGGAAATCTCGCCGGCTTCGTCAGCCCCTATCTCGTTGGCTATCTCAAGGATCTGACAGGAACGACCCAGGTCGGCATGTACGCGCTGGCCGCAATTCTAGTGGTCGGCGCGATCCTGGTTCTGACGGTCCCACCCAAACTGGTCAACCGCTAGCCGAACCGCCTCATGCAGGAGTTTCCATTATGACCACCACCGACAAGCAGAAGGATATCCCAGCTGCAGCCGCACTACGGGTCGCGGTTATTGGCCTCGGGTCGATGGGATTTGGGATGGCGGCATCGCTTCGCCGCGCCCGGTTCGAGGTGACCGGCTTCGACGTCAACGAGCAGATGGTGGCGCGCCTTGTCGCTAACGGCGGGCGGGGGGCACAAACCCCCGCCGAGGCCGCCCAGGCCGCGGACGTCGTGGTTTCTGTCGTCGTCAACGCGGCGCAGACCGAAGCGATCCTCTTTGGTGCGGATGGAGTGGCCGAAACCCTGACAGATGGCGCGGTGTTCGTCTCCTCAGCCACCATGGATCCTGACGTTGCACGCAATCTGGCCGCCCGGTTGGAAACCACCGGACGGCTCTATCTCGACGCGCCAATCAGTGGCGGGTCGGTCCGCGCGGCGGAAGGCGCCCTCACTATTCTGGCCTCCGGCAGCGCCGCCGCCTTTGCCAGGGCGCGGCCCGCACTCGACGCGATGGCAACCAAGCTTTATGAACTTGGAGATGAACCGGGCGTCGGCGCGGCATTCAAGATGATAAACCAGTTGCTCGCCGGTGTGCATATCGCGGCAGCGAGCGAAGCCATCGCCTTGGCCGCACGGCAAGGGCTCGATATTCGCAAGGTCTACGAGGTCATCACCGCCTCGGCCGGCAATTCATGGATGTTCGAGAACCGGATTCCGCACGTGCTCGACGGCGACTATGCCCCACGCAGCGCCGTCGACATTTTCGTCAAGGATCTCGGTATCATCCAGGATATGGCGCGCAGCGCCAAGTTCCCCGTGCCGGTCGCGGCCGCAGCGCTGCAGATGTTCCTGATGACCTCGGCGGCCGGGATGGGGCGCGATGACGATGCTTCGGTCGCCCGACTCTACGCAAAGATCACGGGCACCGACTTGCCCGGCGAACCGCAAACCTGACCAGAACCGGACCCAGCCATGCCCCGCTTCGCCGCCAATCTCACCATGATGTTCAACGAATGGCCGTTCCTCGACCGGTTCGCTGCGGCCGCCGCTGCCGGCTTTGAAGCGGTCGAGTTCCTTTTCCCTTACGAGCATAGACCCGATGCGATCGCGGAACGCCTCGCAAAGAACGGTCTTAGCCAGGTCCTGTTCAACCTGCCGCCCGGTAACTGGGCTGCCGGTGAGCGTGGACTGGCCTCCCTGGCAGAACGGTTCGATGAGCTTCAGGTCGGCGTTGAAACAGCGCTCTCCTACGCAGAGGCGACCGGCGTCAAGCGCCTCCATCTCATGTCGGGCATTGCCTCTCGCGACGACAAGGAAGCTGTCGAGGCCTACCGGAAGGCCATCGTCTGGACGGCCGGGAAACTTGCCGACCGAGGCATCCATCTCTTGATCGAGCCGATCAACGGCCGTGACATGCCGGGTTACTTCCTCAACGACTTCGGCTTCGCTGAAGCTCTCGTCCGCGACCTGGCGCTACCCAATCTCAAGCTGCAATTCGACATCTACCATCGTCAGATCATGCATGGTGACGTCACCATGGCGCTTCGCCGGCTGATGCCGCTCATTGGTCACATCCAGATCGCCAGCGTGCCTTCGCGGCATGAACCGGCGACCGGGGAACTCGATGATCACTTCATTTTCGACGAGCTGGACCGGCTAGGATATGCCGGCTTTGTCGGCTGCGAATACCGGCCGAGGAGCAAGACGCTCGACGGGCTCAGCTGGCTCGTTCCCTATACCGGCGAGCGCCAGAGCCCAATTTCCGGTGCCAAGCGTGGAGTTCTACCATGACGCTCTCGCTCGGCTGCATCGCGGACGATTACACCGGTGCCTCGGACCTGGCGAACACGCTGGCCAAAGAGGGTCTGCGTACGATCCAGACCATCGGAATTCCCACGGACCACCTGGCTTTGCCCGAAGTCGATGCGATCGTCGTTTCGCTGAAAATCCGGTCGATCGCCGCATCTGAGGCGGTCGAACGTGCCCGTGCCTCTGATCGCTGGCTGCGCGAGCGCGGCGCCGATCATGTCATGTACAAGATCTGTTCCACCTTCGATTCGACTGACAAGGGCAATATCGGCCCGGTGCTCGATTCCCTGCGCGCCGATGCCGGTGAAACAACGGTGCTGGTGACGCCGGCCTTTCCGCAGACCGGTCGCACCGTTTATCAGGGCAATCTATTCGTCGGTGCGGCGCCGCTCAACGAAAGCCCGCTTAAGGATCATCCGCTCAACCCCATGCACGATGCCAACCTGGTCCGCGTTCTAGCTCGGCAGAGTGCTGCGTCGGTTGGACTCGTCGATCTCTCAATCGTTGCGCGTGGCGCGGAGGCGATCGTCGAGCGGCTGGCACAGCTGGCCTCCGATGGGAACGGAGCAGCCATCACCGATGCCGTCTTCGAGAGCGACCTCGAAGCAATTGGCGCGGCGGCACTTCGTCAGCGATTGTCGATCGGAGCGTCGGGTTTGGGATTGGGTCTTGCGCGCGGCCTGATTGCAGCGGGCACCGTACGTCGCCACGAGAGGACTGCTGTTTACGGCAAGCCGGTCGCGGGACCGGCAGCTATTCTTGCCGGAAGCTGCTCACAGGCAACCTTGAAACAGATCGCCAAAGCCGAGCAGACAATGCCCGTCCTGCGGCTCGATCCGGAAAAGCTTATGAATGGGCGGGAGGAGGCCCAGCTTGCCCTCGATTGGGCGGCCGAGCGGATGGCCCGAACTCCCGTCATCATCGCCAGCAGCTCCAATCCGGATGATGTATCAAGGTTGCAAACCCGCTACGGACGCGATGCGGTCGGCCAGGTCATCGAACAATCCCTCGCGGCGATTGCCGAAGGCCTGGTGGAACGCGGCGTGCGCCGGCTGATCGTAGCGGGCGGAGAGACATCCGGCGCGGTGGTCGACCGGCTTGCCATTCCAGCATTTAGACTCGGGCAGGAAATCGTTGCGGGCGTGCCCGTCTTGCACAGTATCGGAGGTCGCCACGGCGACATGGTGTTGGCTCTTAAATCTGGAAATTTCGGCGGCGAAAGCTTCTTCGCGGACGCTTTGGCCATCATGGCATAAGCGCCGTGGCGGCTCTGGGGCCGTTTCCAGACGGTCAGGTTTCAGATGCGGCTCAGGGAGCTGCCGTTCATCCAGGAGGCGCTGGCGCAAATATCCTGACGCGTCGTCGCGAATGTCGTCACGGCGCTCTTCATGTAAGGAGGGCGGCCCTGCCTGCTGGAAATGAGAGAGGCCACTGGTCGCTCAACCCGTTTTAGAGCGAACCATCCGCCAGCAACTCGCGGGTGAGTTTCAGCGTCGAGAGGAGGGCGGCCTTGTAGCCCTGGTCGCTGTCGAACTGCGCCTGCTCGGCCTGCTCCTCGGGGCCGTTCGGCTCTTTGCCGCGCAGGCCGATATAGCAGTAGAACCGAAGTTGCAGTTCGCCGGCATCATCCTCGAACAGTTCGTTGCGTGCCTCTTCGATCCGGACAATACCGGCTCCGTAAACGTCGCCCTGAAATGCCGTTATCGCGAGATAACCAGAACGAGCTACAAGGGGTCGCCGACAATCCTGTTCGAACGCGAACGGACAACCGCCTAACTTGCGGCTGTCGAAACCGGTGCGCTTACCGCCGCGGGGGCATAGACCATGGTAGACTCGCCGCGCCCCTTTACGGTGATCTCGCGCAGCGGGGTCAGCGGAATCCTGTCTGACACCAGTTCGGCGGTCGCCCGGCCGATCACCAGCGGAACGCCGAGATCCTTCGAGGCGCCCTCCAGCCGCGATGCCAGATTGACCGCGTCGCCGAGCGCCGAATAGTCGAAGCGCTGCTCCGATCCGACATTGCCGACGACGCATTGCCCGGTGTTGACGCCGATGCCGATGCGCAGCGCAATCGGCGTTTCGCCGCGCGTTTCGGCCTCCGCCTGCAATTGTGCGTTCAGCCGATCTAGCGCGGCGAGCATTTCGAGGCTGGCCTCCACCGCATGGATGGCGTGGTCTGGATCGTCCAGCGGCGCGTTCCAGAATGCCATCAGGCAGTCGCCGATATATTTGTCGATGGTGCCGCCATGCGCCATCACGACGTCGGAAAGCGGCGTCAGCAGCCGGTTGATCAGCGTCGTCAGCCGCTCGGGATCGCCCTTCATCGCCTCCGCGATGGTGGTGAAGCCGCGAATGTCGCAAAAGAGAATGGTCAGCGTGCGGACCTCGCCGCCAAGGCGAAGCTGCGTCGGGTCGCGCGCCAGGCGTTCCACCAGGGCCGGCGACAGATATTGCGAGAAGGCGCGCGTTATGCCGCGCCTAAGCTTCCGCTCCGCCGCGAAATCGCGCGCCGCCTGCGCGCTTGCGACAAGAGTAAAGACAAGCGCTGGCGCCAGCGGCGCGACGAAGACACGGCCGTAGCGCAGCGCCATATAGCTGCCGGCGAGGAGCGCCAGCACGGCAACCACAGCGCCGGCCAGGGTCTTCCATCCGGTCGACTTCCAGACGGCAAGAACGCTAATGCCCGCGCCAAGCAGGATCGAGAGAATTGCCGCCCATGCCGGGGCGCGCGCGATGAACAGCTGATGCGCCAGATTGTCGAAGACCGTCGCCTGGATCTCGACGCCGGAAACGAGCCTGCCGGTGCGGATGGTGAACGGCGAGGCGTGGACGTCGGCGCCGCCTTGCGACAGCGTCGGCGCGTTCTGCAGGCTGAGCCCGACCATGACTATGCGGCCGCGGAAAAAATTCTCCGGCAGGAAACTGTCGGGATCGAGCGCCTGATAGTAGGAGACGGTCGGATATGTGCGAGACGGGCCGAAGGCCTGCAGCAGCGCGTTTCGCGGTACAGTGGCCGGCCGGCCGGCGGCGTTCAGAAGCTCTGCCGCAAAGCCGTCGCCATAGCCCGGCACGCGCCGCAGGATGCCGTCGCCGTCGGGCGCGATTGAGGCGATGCCGGTTGCGGCGCTCGTCGCGGTGAAAATGGCCAGCGGCTCGACCCGGACATGCTGGGCGGCCTGCTCGGTCTCGATGAATGTCTCGTCGCCGGCCAGAACCACGTCCGGGCCAAGGCTCTTGACCAACGCTTCGTCCGCGGCCGGCGTCGACGGCTCGGCAAAGATGATGTCGAGCCCGACGGCTTTCGCTCCAGCGCGGCGCAGAGCCTCGACGAGCCGCCCGTGAAGATCGCGCGGCCATGGCCATTGCGGGCCGATCTCGGCAAGCGAGGGCTCGTCGATGGCGACAATGACCGGCCCGTCATCGGGCGGGGGCGGCGGCGAAATAGTCGAGAGATAATCGAAAGCGCGCGCCTCGACGAGCTTCCATGGCGTGAGCAGGGACAGACCAGCAACCAGCAGCACGGCGAGGACCGCGATCGCAAGAATGCCGTTGCGGCGGGAGGGGGTTCCGGGCGTGGAAGCGCCAAGGCCCTTCCACCACGGCCCGCCTGCAAACATCAGAACCGGACCTTCAGCGAACCGACGATGCTGCGGCCCCAGCCGGGGGTGAACGATGCGACCTGAAACTCCTCGTCGAACAGATTGTACGCGGCAATTTCGAGTTCAAATCGTTTGTCGAAAGGTTCCCAGGTCAGGAAGGCATCCGTCGACCAGTAGGATTCGAGCTCAGTCCCCGCCGCATCGCCGGTGCGTGAGCCGACATAGGTTTCGGCCAGCGTGACCTTGATGTTGGACGGGTGAACCCAGGTCAGGCCAAACCGCGCGGACGTTTCGGGGACAAAGGGCAGCGGGCCGCCGAAGCCTGGACTTGTCGGATCTTCGTTCTCTGAATCGGCGTAGGCAAAGGTCGCGAACGCGCCGAAGCCGTTGCCGATCCAGACGTTGGCCGTGGCGCTGATCCGGTCGAGCCGGCCCTCGCTGAGATCGATTGTGGTGGCGGAAGCCGGAACGCCGATCGAAAGTTTCTCGAATTCCTGATGCTGGTAATCGACGGCCGTAAAAAGGCGGCTGTTCCACTCGGCGTCCCAGCGCGCGGCAAACGTGTCCGAAAAGCCGTCGACAGCTAGAGAATTCTGATTGGATTGCAGGCCGAGTATTCCGACCGGCGCCAAGGTCGCCGACGTTATGAACGAGCCTTCGCGCAGGAACCCGGCGCGTAGGTAATGGCCTTCGAAAGGCGTCCAGGCGACACCGAGGCGAGGCTCCAGGCGTTGTTCATCAATCGTGCCACCGTCGAGATAAGTGCCGAATAGGGCTCCCTCCACTTTGAGATTGGGGTTGAACTCGTAGACGGCGTCGAAATAGACTCGCCCAATGGCGACATCGACTGCCGTAGTGGATTCGGATATGATTGTGTCCGGGATAAAAGGAAACACGAAAGAAAACGTTTCGTCTTTTGAGACTTCCAATAGTCCGCCCTCACCTCCGTATCGGAGAGTCAAGTCACCGGTTCCGTAGATGTGATTGAATGCGGCGAGATAGGATTGCTGGCTGGTCTCACTCTCCAGAATGAATCCTGTTTCCCCGAAGCCGATTTCCTCCAAGCGGGTTCTGTTGCTTCGATCCGTAATGTCGGTCGCAAACAGCGCCGCGCTGGCAACGTTCTGGTAACCAAATGTATGGCTCCAGGCGACCCCGGCGTTGCCGGTTCGGGTGTCGCCGGAGTCGGCATACGTTCCTCCTAGCGGCAGAACGGTAGGGTCCAGCACTGTGCTTAGGTCGAACTCGAAGTCCTTGACATCGATATACGCCACCACCCGGTCATTCGGCGTCGGCTTCATGGCCATATAGCCTGTGCCGGTGATCGACCGGTCCTCGAGATCGAACTGGCCGGTCGCTGGATCATCGCCGCGACGCGTGTCGGTCTCCAAACCGTTGATCCTGCCGTAGAAGCTCCAGGGAAAGGGAGCTGCTTGATACCCTTGGGTTTCGGTTTCGCTGTTCCAACCCAGATCGCCGTCATCGGCGACAAAACCCCCGCCGACGGTGGTTTCGATGAAAGGTCGCCGGAGAATGTTGGCGCTCCTCTGGCGGCCGGCCAGCATTTGCGGGTCGAGCATCAAGCCTTGGAAAAACGATGAGAAGCTGGTTGTATTAGGGCCCGGTTCCGTCGGCACGTCGCCGAAACGCAGATTGTTGACGAAGGGATTTAAGCTACCGGCAAGCGCCTGGTCGACATAGCCGGAGCCGGTGAAGGGATCAAAAACCGCGTCGCCGTAGTAGCGGCCCCAGGCGTTGAGATTGAGTAGCCGGAACGCGTCGTTCAACGTCGAGCCGGTGTCGCGATTGGCGCTGAGCGCGGCATAGTCGCCGCCGCGCGCTCTGGTGCGCTTCAGCGCTTCCTGTGCGCTGGCGATCGCCTTGTCGGCTTCGTACTCGTCGATTGCAACCGCCGTGCGGAAGGATGAAATCACCGGATCGTTCGGATCAAGGCGGTCGGCGTTTTCGATAGCCTGTTCGGCGGGTTCCAGCTCGCCGGCTTCGTAATAGGCGACGGCAAGCAGCAGCAATCCATTGGAATAGGCCGGATTGGCGGTCGTGCCGGCGAGCAGGTCGTCACGCGCTTTGTCCAGTTCGCCGGTCTGCAGATAGTAGCGGCCGCGCGCAACCAGCCCGATGTCGAACGCCGGATCGACTGCGAGCGCCGTGTCGATTTCGGCCTTCGCTTCGGCCGTGCGGTCCTGCTCGAGATAGATGATGGCGAGGTTGGCGTGGGGGACAGGATCTTTCGGGTCGAGTTCGATAGCGCGCTTCAGCGCCGCCTCCGCCTCGCGAGTGGCGCCGCGCGCGCTCTGAACGAGGCCGAGAGCGTTCCAGCTCGCCGAGCCGGGCGCCAGCTCCACCGCGCGCTCGAGGTCGGCAAGCGCGCCTTCAAGATCGCCCTTGATTCCGGCCCGATAACTGGCGCGTGCTTGGAGCGCGATCATATTATCCGGGTCGAGCGACAAAGCGCGATCGATTGCCGCTTCCACCTGTTCGCGGTCGTCGAGCAGGAACGCAATTTGTGCCCTGAGGGCGGGCAGCGTCGGATCACCGGGATAGCGCCGTTCGGCTCTTTCGAGAACGGCAATTGCAGCTTTGAGGTCGACCAGAAATCCGGCCGTCAGAGCCTCGGCGATGGCCGCGGCGACGCCGGCATCCGCATTGACCGGCGGAGCTTCGAAATGGCTGGGGTCAGCCAGCGAGCGCGCATAGTAGCCGCCATAGCGCGCCATGACACGCCGGCTGGGATCGAGATGCGGCGCCGCGCGTTCGAACAGATGCGCCGCCTCGGCATAGCGCTGTTCGGCGCCGGCGATCAACGCGTCGATCAGATCGAGCCGGGCTTCCTGCGCGCGCGTCAGCGGGAATTGTCGCGCCTGCCTGGCCGCGTCGCGCGCCGCTTCCCGCCCTTCAAAGTCAAGATTAACCTCGGCCAATGTCACCCAGTCCTCGGCGGATCGGGACGACGGCTCCATCGCCTTTATCTTGGCGCGCGCCTTGCGCATGTCCAGGCTCGACAATGCCGATGCTGGCAGGACGGTGAAAGCGTCGCGCAAGGAGTAGTAGAACAGCATCTGCTCGCGGTCGTCCGAATCGACGATGACGACCTTCGTCGGCGCCGAGCCGATGGTGGCCGCCGCGGCTTCGCCTTCGGCGACGCTGACCGAGCCGAATTCGTTGGCGAGTTCTACCGTGCCTTCCAGCACGATCAGCGAGGTGCGGCCGTTGCCGTCGACGGTCATCGTCCAGTCGGTGCCGCGGATGGCGGCGGCGGCGGCGGGCGTGTCGATGGTCAGCCCTTCGCCGCCGCGCTCTGCTCGCGCCCAGATGGTGCCGCTCTCCAGCTTGAACTCGGTGTCGGACGCCGCGCCGATCTTTTTGACCAGGAGCGTCGTATTGCGGCCAAGCCGCATCTGGGTGCGGTCGGCAAACAGCACTGCTAGGCTGCCGGTGGCGTTGGTGCGCAGATAGTCGCCGGGGACGACGTCCTGCCTGAGATCGACCACCTGCCAAGAGGCGAATTCTAGGAAGCGCACTTCCTCGCCCGATTTGCGGGCAATGACCGACCCGGCCGCCGGCTGGTTGCGCGGCACGACATCGGCCGCTGCCGGCTGGATGCCGACGAGCGCCGTCAACAACAGCGAAAAACTTACCGCCCCCCGCATCGCAGTTCTGAAGCTCCCCCTCTTCGAACGGCTTTATGACGGTTCATTCATCGAACTGTCAAATACTCCGTTGCAGCAGATCGCCGAGCACGGCAAACGTTGCTGCCCGGACACACAGCATCGGAAAACAGGCGGTATGTCCGGGCGGCTGTGACCTATAAGCAGTTGAGTGAAGGGAGTTCAAAGTGGGACCATCTTCGTCGCTTGAAAACCCGTGGCTGACCGAAGCCAGCTGCTTCTGGACAGCGTCGTCCAGACTGTGAAAAGACTGAGGGCGTAGCCCTCCGCAACTCCGCTTTGGGTGACTCCGACCAATGCGCGAAGGGCAGCTTTGAAGGAGCGCCCTGAAGGTCGCGTTATGGCGCAACAACGATGTCCAAGGTGGTCGCCGGCAACGTCCGCTATCGGGCAACAGCTAAAGTCACCTCAACGGCCGACATGCGGCGCAAAGCGGACAGGTTCCACGATTGGCCTGTGCGCAGTTAATCGTCGACCACGATACTAGAGCGGTTCATCGTTTCACGGAAACGCCGAACCGCTCTATCTCTTTGCTTTTGCGCAATTCCGGACGGAAAACCGCTCACACTTTTCCTAAAATTGCTAAGGTATCAGCACGACCTTGCCGGTCGAGCGACGCTCCTCCAGCGAGCGATGTGCTTCGGCTGCCTGGTCCGAGCGGATAGCGGCCGCCCTGCGTCACGGCAAGCTGGCCGCTGGCGGCCAGGTGGAAAAGCTCCGACAGGCCGGCCCTGAGGCCATCGGCAGAGAGCAGCGGAAGCAGGGCAAAACCTCGCAAGGACTGGTTTCGGGTGATCATCGCTTCCAGTTCCGCAGCGCCGATCGCGTATCTGCCCAGCGCCGCAAAGACCAACTCTCCGCCAGGCGCGAGAGCTTGTAGCGACGCCGCCGTCACCGGGCCGCCGACAATGTCGTAGACGACATCGACGCTGGCGCCGCCTGCCGCTTCCCGGACACGCGCGGGCCAATCCGACGTGCTGTAGTCGACCGCGGCATCGGCTCCAAGCGACAGGGCAAGATCGAGCTTGGCCCTGCTGCCGGCGACCGCGATCACGGTGCTGGCGCCCTGGCGTTTGGCGAGCTGGACAAGCAACGAGCCGACACCGCCCGCGGCTGCAGTGACCAGCACCGATTTGCCGGCTGGCGGGCTTTGCCGCAGCAGATGAAAAGCCGTCAGCCCCTGCACCATCGAGTCCGTCGCGTCTTCGAACGAGAGCGCGTCGGGCAAAGGCACGGCCAGCTTTGCGTCGATCGTCACATAGTCGGCATATCCGCCAAAGGGACGCTTCGAAGCGAACAGCGGCGGCGCGACGCGTGTTCCGGTCAGCGAGATATCCACCCCTTGACCAAGCGCCTCCACGGTGCCGGCAGCCTCAACGCCGAGAACCATCGGCAATTGCGGCGTCACCGCGTAGCGATCCCCGCGCATCAGCACTTCGAAGAAATTCACGCCGGCCGCGCGAACACGGATCAGCACCTCGCCGGCCTCCGGCAGCGGCTTCGGCATTTCGACGACGTCGAAGACGTCGGGACCGCCGAAACGGTTCAGTTGAATGGCTCTCATGCATGCACCCATCGCTATGGCATCGGCTGCTGTTTGCCACTATCTGCCTGATCGCGACTACACACTCATTTGTCCCCTGCTGACCAGGAGGTGACCATGGCCAAGCTGGCCAAAAGGCTGCAAACCAAGAGACTGCCTCTGCTGCCGGCGGAACGCGCCCTGAAAGTGATCTCGGGCCGATGGAAGGCTGTTATTCTCTACCATCTCTTCGACGGCCCCCGAAGGCTTTCGGTGCTGAAGACGCTGGTTCCCGATATCACCCAGAAAGTGCTGATCCAGCAGCTTCGTGAAATGGAGGAACACGGTCTTGTCAGACGCGAGATCTTTGCCGAAATTCCCTCGGGCGTCGAATATTCGGCGACGCGACTCGGCCCTCGAGCCTATCCTTTTGGCGCTCTGCGAGTGGGGCCAGCACCATGCGGGTGAGCTGAACGAAATGGACTGCCTTGCCGATTGCATCATCAGGCCTCGGCAGGCGCGGCAGCCAGCCTTAGCCTAATCAAAAAGGGGCGACGCAAGCGCCGCCCCGGAATCCTTGGGAGGATTGTTCTGGTCTGCGGTTCAGGCCGCCTTGACTTCCTCGGCCACCGCGTCAGCCTGACGCGCCGCCTTCAGCACTTTGGCCCACCATGCAACGTCGTTGACCAGCGCGGTCGCCGCCTGGTTCAGGTGCTCAAGCTCGTCGAGCTTCTTTTCACCTTGCCTGACGGCGAGGAAATCGGCCCAGGCAATATGGACGGCGGACTTGACCGGCGCCATCTGGAGCTCAACCGCATGCAGCCTCAGCTGCTCGACGGCCCGCGCGCCGCCGACGCTGCCATAGCCGACGAAGCCGGCCGGCTTCTTATTCCATTCATTGGCGGCGTAGTCGATCGCGTTCTTCAGCACGGCGGTCGGGCCATGGTTGTATTCGGCGGCGGTGAAGATGAAGCCATCGAACTCGGCGACCTTCTTCTGCCAGCGCTTTGCCACTTCATTCTGCGACGGCGCCCAGGCGGACGATGCGACCTCGTCAAAAAACGGCAGCGGGAAGTCGCGCAGGTCGACCACCTCCACGTCGATGTCGGCATGCGACTTGGCGATCTTGGCGATCCACTGGGTCGGAACGTCGGCAAATCGTGCGGCGCGGGTCGAACCGACGACAATGGCGATTTTGGGTTTGGACATAGAGGGGCTCTCCTTCAGGCAAATTTCTGGTATCGTTTAGATACCTGAGCTATATGAGTGACTGCACTCACGAGGCGCAAGGAGGCACCTTTTTGTTACCAAGGCACCCGCACCGCACTGAGGACTGCCGCGCCATCTCGGAAATCCTGCAGCGCGTCGGCGACAAATGGACCGTACTCGTCGTCGGTAAGCTCGGTGACGGGCCGCTGCGCTTCAACGAATTGCGCAGCGCCGTCGGCGGCATTTCGCAGAAGATGCTGACCACCACATTGCGCGGGCTTGAGCGCGACGGCTTCGTCACCCGCACCGTGTTTCCGACCATTCCGCCGCGCGTCGACTATGAGCTGACCGATCTTGGCTACGAGCTTCTTGTGCCGGTCGGTGCGCTCGGCGAATGGGCGCGCAAGAACACCGAGCGGGTCAAGGCGGCGCGGGCGAGGTTCGATGGGATTCACGCCTGAAACTCTTGCGCTGCAAGGGTTTGTGCGCGGCGTGTAGCTTATACGATTTCTACGGCTGCATCGGCAGTCCGGCCCGCAGTGGGCTTTCGGTCCGTTTCGATTTCGTCCCCGATTGACACCTTGCTTCGATGGCGCAGGCCGCCCCTTTGCCGCAATTGCTCACGCTCATCGCGCCGGTGTGGCACGTCGTTGCAACGCAGATTTCGCACCTGCTCGCTTGCCGATTGAGGGTGTAGTTTTCCGAGGCGCAGCTGGCTTCGGCCTCGTCGTGTTTGACCTCGGTATAGGCGGTTGCGGCCAGCAGGCAGAACAAGGCCGCAAGCGCGCCCACCAATGCGTCGTTCAGCAATCGTTGACGCATTGTCTTGTCCCCATGTCCTGCCGGACATGGTCACGAAAATGTGCGAACGCGAATATAAAAAGCATCACACAGCATCGCTGCTCCCATCTCCTTGCGAGAGGCTGGAAGCGGCGTTGCCGTTCGACTTTAAGCCGACGACATCCAGCCGGTCAGCTTTCGGCAGGAACGGCCTTCGGCTTGCCTTCGCCGTCCAGCGCCACCATGACGAAATCGGCATGGGTGACCTTCTCCATCAGGTCGGAGAGGTAGCGCTGCGCCCAGGCCTCGACCTTGAGAGTCATCGAGGTGCGGCCGACGCGCTCGACATGCGTATAGATGCACAGCGTGTCGCCGATCTTCATCGGCTTGGCGAACGACATTTCCTTCACCGCTGCCGTCACCACTCGGCCCTTGGCGCGCTCGGCGGCGCGGATGCCGCAGGCCAGATCCATCTGCGCCATCACCCAGCCGCCGAAGATGTCGCCCGCCGCATTGGCGTCCGAGGGCATGGCAAGCGTCCTGAGCGTCAGATCGCCGATCGGCCGTCCATCCGCATAATGCACCATGCGCCAAATCCCTTCGAGATCGATCGTCCCGATCCCGTATCGGGATGGCGATGATGCGTCAACGCGCCACCAGCCGGCAATGTCGCAGTTTGAAATTCGACTAAGGGCTCAATTGAGCCGTTCCGTTGCCGATGATCGAGTAGCGGGTGAGGCCGAGTGCGGGAGGTCTCGGCGCTTGTGGCGTCGCCATGCATGTTTCTCGCGTCGCCGCGCGCCATGATGATTTCCGTGATTGTTCAAGTGGTGAACGCTGGTTGTCGGGAAGCACCAACGGTGGTTACCTTGATGACAACGTGGGAGGAACAGCCTGATGCCCGGCAAGCGGGCGAAATGCAGAGATTGGAGGAGACGATGCCAGGCGTGGAAGCCGCGATTAGGGAACTGCTGGAGAGTCGATCGGCTGCCATGGGCGCCAAAGACATCGAGTGGCTTATGTCCCTTTACTCCAACGACATAGTCTATTTCGACCTCGTACCGCCGCTTCGGTATGTGGGTTCCAACGCCCTTCGCGAGCGGTTCCTGGATTGGTTTCCCCGCTGGTCTGGTCCGATTGGCCAGGAGCTTGGCCAACTGGATGTTGCGGCCGGCGATGCGGTTGCCGCCGCCTGGATGCTTATCCGAGCGCGTGGCATCCTGAAAACCGGCGCGAAAGTCGACTACTGGGTGCGCGTGAGCAATGCATTTCGTCGAGCTGGAGACAGATGGACGATCACGCACGAGCACGTTTCCCTCCCCGTCGACATGCGGAGCAGGACAGCAGTCTTGGGCTTGACCCCATAGCGTCGCCGGAACGACGTTGGACAGGGGATTTTGATGTCGTTCTTCACGCCTAAAGCAACAGGACTTGAGGGCCTTTCCACCCGTGCGCCCGCTGATCCGAAGGGAATGCATGCTTTTCCGCGATCGGCCGACCATCCGCGTAGTGCACCATGCGCCAAATCCCCTCGATATCGATCTTCTCCCGATCTCGTCGTGGCGCTGATGCGTCACCGCGCCAGCAGGTACTAGACTGAGCAGAGTGAGTTGAGGAAGGCTGACATGAAACTTACCTCATGCCGTCTGACGCCCGATCTATGGTCCGCGCTCGAGGACCTGTTCGATGAGAGCGCCGTCTGCAGTCGATGTTGGTGTATGTACGGGCGTATCGGCAGTGCTTATCGAAAGCGACCAGGTGAGGAAAACAAGGCCGCGTTCCGGCAAGCCGTCGAGCTTGGTCCGCCTCCAGACGTGCTTGCTCTCGACGGCAATACTGCTGTCGGATGGTGCCAGGTGACACCGCGAGATGCCGTGCCCTGGCTCGATCGGCTGTGGCAGCTCAGGCGAGTGGATGATGCGCCGGTCTGGTCCTTGTCCTGCCTCTACGTGCGAAAAAGATACCGCCGGCAGGGCGTCACGTCCCACCTGATCGCAGCGGCGCTGCAAGCTGCAAGGCGCGCAAATGCCCATGCGCTTGAGGCCTATCCTTTTGATGCCGATGTATCGCCGAGTGCTTCCGGCAGTGGATACGCCTCCACCTTCGCTCGCGCCGGGTTCAGGGTCGTCGCTCGCAGGGTGCCAGCCCGCCCGATCATGCGTTATGATTTCAAGCAAAATCCTGATGATGGCGTATGATACTCCGACCGCTTGTCCACGAGGCAAGGGCCGCTTCGGGCAAGACACCGAATGCAGCGAAGTACCGGTCGCTTTTTTCACAGAGCGTGCCGGAAGCTCCGGTGATCGCGGCGGCTTGCGGCGTCTAGGTTGAGCGAAAATTCGGAGCCGGCCGCAGCCACCATGCAGACTTATGATTTCATCGTCGTCGGCTCCGGCTCGGCCGGCTCGGTCCTCGCCGAACGGCTTTCCGCCTCCGGCCGCTTCTCGGTGCTGGTGCTCGAGGCCGGCGGCACCGATCGGCGCTTCTACGTGCAGATGCCGCTTGGCTACGGCAAGACCTTCTTCGACCCAGCGGTCAACTGGAACTACAAGACCGACCCGGATCCCGGGCTCGACAACAACACCGATCACTGGCCGCGCGGCAAGCTGCTCGGCGGCTCGAGCTCGATCAACGCGATGGTCTGGATCAGAGGCGCGCGCGAGGATTTCGATGCCTGGCGAGATGCCGGCAATCCCGGCTGGAGCTACGACGATCTGCTGCCGGCCTTCAAGGCGCTGGAGGACAATGAGGCCGGCGCCGACCAATGGCGCGGCATCGGCGGCCCACTGCACATCACCGACTGCTCGACCGCCGTCCATCCGCTAACCAACCGCTACCTGGCGGCCGGTCAGCAAGCCGGCCTGCCACTCAATCGCGATTTCAACGGTGCCGTTCAGGAAGGCGTCGGCATCTACCAGATCACCACCAGGAACGGCCGCCGCATGTCGGCCGCCCGCGCCTTCCTGCGCCCGGCGATGAAGCGCAAAAACGTCCGCGTCGAGATGAATGCGCTGGCGACCAGAATCCTTTTTGAGGGCAAGCGTGCCGTTGGCATTGAGTACCTGCAGAACGGTGAGACGAAGACTGCCCGCGCCGGTCGCGAAGTCATTCTGTCGGGCGGCTCGATCAACTCGCCTCAATTGCTGCAGCTTTCCGGCATCGGTCCCTCGGCGCTCCTTGGAGCGCTCGGTATTCCCGTCATTCACGCCAATGAGAATGTCGGCGCGAACCTGCAGGACCATGTCGGCATCAACTACACGTATCGGGGCAGGCTGCCGACACTCAACCAGATCCTGCGGCCGTGGTGGGGCAAGCTCATGGTCGGCATGCAATATGTCCTTTTGCGCTCGGGCCCGCTGTCGCTGTCGATGAACAATGCCGGCGGCTTCTTCCGCACCGACCCGGCGCTTTCACGGCCCAACATGCAGCTTTATTTCCAGGCATTCTCGACCGTCATCCCGAAGAGCGGCGAGCGTCCGATCCTGACGCCCGACCCGTGGCCGGGCTTTTCCATCGGCCTGTCCAACTGCCGTCCATCGAGCCGTGGCGAGATCATGATCCGCTCCAGCAATCCGCGTGACTATCCGAAGATCGTCGCCAATGCCTTCTCGACCGAAGCGGACGTCGCCGAAATGCTGGCGGCGGTGAAGTTCGTCCGGAAGATCGCCGCCATGCCGGCGATGGCCGACATCATCGAGGAAGAGGTTTTGCCGGGCCCATCAATCAAGTCCGACGCGGATCTCATTCAGGATTTCAGGAAACGCTCCGGCACTGTCTACCACCCGGTCTCGACATGTCGCATGGGACCGGACGCTGCGCGCGCCGTCGTCGGCCCGCGCCTGCGGGTTCACGGCCTCGCCGGCTTGCGCGTCATCGATGCCTCGATCTTTCCCGATAACATCACCGGCAACACCAACGCCGCCTCGATCGTGACCGGATGGAAGGGTGCCGAACTGGTTCTGGAGGATCAAAAATGAAAATCACCGACGTAAAGACCTGGGTTGTCGGCAATCCGCCGCCCGGCATCGGCGGCAAGTATTTCATCTTCGTCAAGCTCACCACCGACGGCGGCGTCGTCGGCTATGGCGAGGCCTACAACGCCACCTTCTCCGCCCACGTCACCGCAAGAATGATCGAGGACATGGCCGAGCGCTACCTCATCGGCCGCGATCCGCACGACATCGAAAACTTCTTCCGCCGTGCCTATTCGTCCGGCTTCACCCAGCGCCCCGACGTGTCCGGGATGGGCTGTTTTTCGGCGCTCGAAATCGCCTGCTGGGACATTATCGGCAAGGAGGCCGGCAAGCCGGTCTACAAGCTGCTCGGCGGGCAGGTGCACGAAACGCTGCGTTCCTATACTTACCTCTACCCACACAGCGGCAGCGTCCACTCGGAGGATGCGCGCGGCAAGAACGTCTACAACGATCCCGATATGGCGGCCGAATGCGCGCTCGAATATGTCGAGCAGGGCTTCACTGCCGTCAAGCTCGACCCGGCCGGCCCCTACACTGCGTTTGACGGTCACCAGCCGCGTCTCGTCGATATCGACCTCTCCGCCCGCATGATCAAGGCGATCCGCGAGGCGGTCGGCACCAGGGCCGACATCCTGTTCGGCACGCATGGCCAGTTCACCGCGTCGGGCGCGCTGCGCATGGCCCGCGCCATTGAGCCCTATGATCCGCTGTGGTTCGAGGAGCCGGTGCCGCCCGATATGCCGGAAGTGATGGCTCAGGTGGCGCGCGGCACGCCTATCCCGATCGCCACCGGCGAGCGGCTGACGACCAAGTTCGAATTCGCCCGGGTCATCGAGAACCGTGCTGCGACCATTTTGCAGCCGGATCTCGGCCGCTCCGGCGGCATTCTCGAAACCAAGAAGATCGCCGCCATGGCCGAGGTCTACCACATCCAAATCGCACCGCACTGCTATTGCGGGCCGATCGTCGGTGCGGCCAACATCCAGCTTGCCGTGACCTTGCCCAACTTCCTCATTCTGGAATCGCTGAAGCAGTGGGACGGCTTTCACGAAAAGCTGCTGAAGAAAAAGATCGAATGGCAGGACGGCAACGTCATTCCGTCGGCGGAACCAGGCCTTGGCGTCGAACTCGACGAAGCCGTCTGCGAGGCGCATCCCTGGACCGGCAAGGACCTGCATCTGCAGATGATGCAGACGCCGTTGATGCCGTGAGCTGTCTTTAGAAACGTCGTCACCAGTTTGCCGCGCAAACGGGTGAAGAGTATTTACACGCAAGAACGCCGGGCTTTTCCTGCCAAGAGCGAGACCTGACAGGCGGATTGTGAAGCGATTCCAGCATATTGGCCGGATCGCCAGAATCACAATCGAAACGAGCTGAATCAAAGTCTCAACACCTTGATTCAATATCTGAGCGTCAGCGCGCCGGGTAGGATCTCGAAGGTCGCCGGTATGCGCCCGGGGGATTCGCCGTCTACGTCGAGCAGCGCGGCGTTCTTTTGCGCATCACCGAGCGGTTCGACAACCACTTTCTTGCCACGCAAAATGGTGATTGCCGGATGGTTGCGGTGCCGTCCGCCATAGAGCAGACGGATGTCCCAGATCAGTTTCAGCTTGCCGGCCGCACGCAAGATGACGATGTCGAATTCACCGTCGTCCAGTTCGGCATCCGGCGCGATCATCATGCCGCCGCCGAAGAATTTTCCGTTGGCCACCGCCACCAGCGCCACGCGCGCCTCGACCGGGACGCCGTCATCGACGGTGATCACAACGTCCTGGAACCGGTAGCGCATGAATTCCCACACGGTGCGCCAGTAGAACAGCGCCTTGGCCGACACCTTGCCCTTGCGCTTGTCGGCGTTGACCGCGCGGTCGGTGGCGCCTGAAAGCCCGAGGCTGGCGATGTTGATGAAATGGCGGCTGGCCAGCGCGCCATGGTCGTCGACATAGGAGATGCGGCCGGCATCGACGTTGTGGGCCTTGGCATCGGCGATGCGCTTCAATGTCAGGTCGACCTCGCCAGATAGGCCGAGCCCGCGGGCGAAATCGATGCCGGCGCCGCAAGGCAGCAGGCCGAGTTCGGCCGTCCGGCCGCTTTCCGCAAACGCCTGCAGCAGCCCGTCGGCCACTTCGCTGGCGGTGCCGTCGCCGCCCGCCGCGATCACCAGGTCGAAGCCGCTGGCTGCAAGGACGAGCGCCAGCCGTTCGGCGTCGCCGGTCGCCTGCGTTTCGCGCAGCTCGAAATCGCCGAAATGTTTCCTGAGCGAAGCACTGACCTCCGGCCAATGCCGTTTGAGCCGGCTGCCACCGGCAATCGGATTGAGAACCACCCCGACCTTCAAGAACGCCCTCCCAAAGGATCGCAGCGACACTGGTGTCCTAAAATCCTTTGCCGGCATTGAAGCCCGCGCCGCGATGTGGGGCAAGAGCCGAATGTTTGATCATGCTGCTCGCCGCAGATTGGGCGTGTCCCGACCCCCCTCGAAAAAACGCTCGGCCGCCGAGCTCAGTCCCCGATAATCCCGCTATCCACAGGCTCGCGGCTGTTTCGCCAAACGCTCACTCGGCGTACATTAAACCCATCTCAGGCGGCTACCGATTGCCAAGTCGAAAGACAAAGCGAAACGGCGGATTTCCTGAGGCCCGTACGGCCCCTGAATGAAAGCAGGCTTGCCTGTTTTGACGAGGGATGCCGAGACCTACGGGGCCGCGGAAAGCGTGCGAACGCCTACGGCGGACCGATGCTGCCATGAAGGACGGCAAAAACCTTCGATGGCGCGCTGGACGAAGCTCGCAAGGGTGGAGACTGGCGAGGTCCCGAACGGACGCTGCCCTCGGGCGGTGGCTGGCAGGACCGTCAACATCAAGGCCGGCATGGCGCGACGTCTTTACGGAAGTTGCTGCCGCGACCGTGTCCTGATCTGACAGGGAGGCGCTGGGAGAAATCCCGGCGCCGACTGTCTTTCATGGCCATCCCCGCGATGTTGTTGGCGCGGCTTCAGCGTACGCCGGACACCTTGGCCGAGCGCGATCTGCGGTGCCGAGGGCACGATCTTCATCACCAGGCGCAATCGAGCTGCACTCCGTTCTGCCGGCACTGATGAAGGCAGGCGCCACGCTTGAGAACGTCTGCGACTTCTGATGAAGTTCGGCCACAGGCGGAACTCCTGAGACCTTCCCTTGTACTTCGCCACGCACATTCCACAATCGCGGCCAAATCCCGCCTTGATCTACGGCGATTGGTGAACGCACCAGCGCCGCACGTCCTTGTAGCACTCGCCAAGGCAATTCGAAGGGACAAGACCGTGATTAAGACCACCCTTGTCGCCATGACCATCATCGGCTGCGACTGCGATGCCAGGCTTTGCGAGTATATCGGCGAGACGCCGGCCAAGTGGTCGACCATCGCCGATTGCGAAGCAGCGATGAAAAGCCAGATGTCGCATGCGCGCAATTTCAACTACCCACTCGTGTCCGGCATCTGCCGCACGACGCAGACCTCGTCGCGGCTTGCCGCGACGGGCTCGACGCCTGAGTTGGCGGCGGCAGCGCAGACCGCCACCGACCCACTCCCGTCCGAATTGAGCCGTCGGCCCAGCGTTGCTGTCGGGTCGCAGGCAACAGCCACGGAAACAGAGGTTGCCAGGCCGGTCGCCTTTGAAGCCGCGGTCGATGGCGGACGCTCGGTGCTGTATCGCACGAAGAACGGTTACGCCTTGGTCAAAACCGACCTTGGCCGCGCCGCATCCGCGACCCTCGGAATGGCCAAGCGGTCGGCGAACTGGCTGGCGGCGAAAATGCCGAACGGTTTGTAAGCGCCCTCAGGCGATGCCGCTCAGCGCCTTGATCGCAGCCGACCATGGCTGAACGTCAGCGGCTAACCCGCCGCCTCGTCCTTTGCGCCGATCTTGCGCACCAGCGCCGCCGTTGCCAGCATCGCGCCCATGTCTGATATCATCGGCGCGACATGCTTGGCGTAGTCTAGCGGCACCGATTTAGGCAGGTCGAAGAAGTCCTTCGTCTGCGGCAACAGTAGAAAACCGTCGCCGCCATTGAGCGCAACCCGCGCCGGATCATCAGGCCAGGTCTCGCTGAGCCATGTCAGCGCCCGCGCCAGGCGGCCACTCACCAGCGGCTGCGCCGCCTCAACATTGTCGGTGCGGAAGTCGTAGGCGGCATCGAGCTCGGGCACGCCGCATGATAATTCCTGCATCTTGCTGGCGAACATGCCGCGGAAGAACCCGACGGCCACGTCAGTCCGGCGGGCGGCCACCAATATGCCGGGGAACGGCACGATGGTCTCGAAGGCGACGACGATCCCCTTGAATGCTATCGTGCCGCTCTTGCCCGTGCCTTGCCGGAGATCGGCTTCGTAAAGCTCGAACGGAAATCCCTCGTAGCGGCCGGATACGATGTCGTCGAAGCGCTTGCTGTTAAAAGTGCCGATCGTCTCGCGCGGCAGCCGGTCGAACGAATTCGGCGTTACCTCATGCTGGTACCGCATATCCTCAATGAAACCGAAGATGATCGGCAGCAGCGTTTTGCGGAACGACTGCTGCAAGGTGCTCGCCGGCTTGATCGCCTGGAAATAGAGCAGGATCGCCGCCACGAACCCGACGACATAGAGCAGCACATGCGGCGTCGAGAACCATCGCTCGTATGGATCGGCGACCGTGTTGAAAAGCCAGGCCACCAGCGCCACGAATACCAGCAGCAGGGAGATGAACAGCGGCACCCGCCAGCGGACTTGCCGGTAGGCTGCAGCCCTTCCGACCTCATAGGCCTCGAGATTCCTTTTGATGCCGGCGATGTCAGCTTCATCAGGCATGAAATCCGCTGCTTCCATCGCCATCCCACCGTCGAAAGACCGAACACCCAGCTCGGACAATAGCCGATTTTGCCGAAAGTCGCGCGACTACAGCGTTGGGATGGTGGTGAGGCCACACGATTCATCCGAGCACCAGTCAACTATGGCTATCAATTCCCGTTACCAAAAACCGCAACGAAACGGGCCGTAACCTTTTGCCTTAATGCGCCCTCCAGCGCCTCAACGGGAACCAGCCGCTCATGGTCGCCGGCGCGCAGCCGCATGAAGGGATGCAGCCGGTAGGCGGCAATGGCGCCACGCGTGCCGGCGTCAGCGCTGATATCGGCGGTCAGGATGCCCCCGATGCGGCCGGGCCACGGCTGGCGCGCAAAGGCGGTGCCTAGAAAATCGCCGAGCCCATAGGCGACGAGCGCTTTGCCGATCCGCTCCACCGGCTGCACGACATGGGCATGATGGCCAGCGATCAACCCGACGCCTTGCGCGGCCAAATGCCGTGCCAATGCCCGCGTGGCGGCCTGTGGAAAATGCCGGAATTCCCAATCCCAATGTGGCACGGCACAGGTGAGGTCGACGGCGGCGCCGCGCGGCCATCGTGCCGGGTCGGCTTGCATCGACACACGGCCCGCGAACGCAGCCGCGCCGGCATTGCGCCACAGCGTGAAGGCGGCAAAGCCAATTGTCAGCGGTCCGATCGCAAGGCGCTCGACCGGACCGCCGGCGGCGGTACCGATGCTGCGGATGCCGAGACGGGTCAGCGCCGCCACGGTCTCGTCGAAACCCTCGACGCCTTGGTCGAGCACATGGTTGTTGGCGAGCGACAAAACCAGCTTCTCGCGCGAGATGCCGGCGGCCTCCAGCGCCTCGGCGAGAAACCGCTCGGTCATGGCATGATGGGTGCCAAGCTTCGTTCCCGTCGTCGCGCTCGGCCGCTCCACCACCGGGCTTTCGCAATTGCCGATCACCAGATCGGCGGAGCCGAGCAACATGGCGATCGCCGGGTCGCATTGCGGCGCTCTGCGATTGGCCACCGCCGAGATATCGCCGACGAAAGCGAGCCGCACCGTCCGCGCCGGCGGCGGCATCATCGTCGCTGCGGCTGCCGGCGCAAAGCCTTGTTGATCGCCGCTGAGCGAGGGCTTCAAGAAGCGTGGCAGCCAAGACAATTTGTAGGAAAACGGATAGTTCGACACGCGCAGCCTGCACCGGGATGAACGGCCACGGTAGACGATGCGTACGATATAGCGAAGCGCCTCCGTTCGGAATCGTGCTGCCAGATGCCCCGCAGTAGGCGTAACACACAAGATGCGTATATGGTTGCCGCCGAACGGCATACCGGAGGACCAAGATGACGCGATTTTCGAGTTTGCTGGCATCCGCCCTTATTCTGCTGCTGCCGGTTTCTTCCGCCGGGGCCGCAGCCCCCGAACCGGCCGCCCTGTTCGAGGCAAAAACCGTAGCGGACCGCGACAGCACGCTTACTGCGCTGGAAGCCGCCGCGCCCACTGATCCCGCGTCGGCTTACGCCGGCGGCGCCAGCCAATTCTTCACCGCGCTGGAGATCCTGGCCGGCGGCCTGCACCGCCACGGTTTCGAAAGCCCGCAATCATTCATACTGCCGCTGATGCGGCTGCCGGTCCCAGACAATCCCAATCCCGAGCCGCTGACCTACGACGGCTTCCGCGCCATCCTGGTCGCCTTCCGCGATCGGCTGGAAAAGTCCGCCGCCACGCTTGGCTCCGTGCCTGCCGATGCCGGCATCGGCATGGAGGTCGACCTCACCCGTCTCGGCATCGATCTCAACGAGGATGGCCAGATCGCGCCGGACGAAAGTGCCGCCGCGATCATGGCATCCCTGTCACGCGGCGGTGCGCCAGACCCGGCCGCACCCGCCCTCACCTTTCGCTTCGACCGAGCCGACGGCTATTGGCTGCAGGGCTATGCCGAATTCCTGATGGCGCAGGCCGATTTCTGGCTGGCGCATGATTTCAGGAACGCCTTCGACGGTTCGTTCCACATGCTGTTTCCGCGCGCCAAACTGCCGCTGCAGGACACGCTCGTTCCGCCGGACGGCGGCATGAGCGGCGGCATGTTGTCGTCCGAATGGCGCATCGCCGACTTCATCTCGCTGGTTCATCTGGTCAACTGGCCGGTCGTCGAACCGGAGCGCCGGCAGGCGGCACGCCGCCATCTCATTGAGATGATCCGGCTGTCGCGCGAAGACTGGAAGGCGATCCGCGCCGAGACCGACAACGACCGTGAATGGCTGCCCGGCCCGCAACAGAAAGGCGCCAGCCCCCTCACCGGCCTGGAGGTCGGCGAGGAGCAGGTCCAGGCCTGGCACGCCGCGCTTGATTTGGCTGAGGACCTGCTCGACGGCCGCACCTTGCTGCCGCATTTCCGCTTCGCCGACAAAGGCATCAATATGAAGCGCTTCTTCGACGAACCAAAGCCCTTCGACTTGGTGCTGTCGATCACCGGACCGGCCATCGCGCCCTATCTCGAGAGCGGAAAGATCCTCACCAGCGAGGAGTTCGACCACATCCAGCGCCAGTTTGGCGGCGCCGGATTTTTGACATTTGCGCTGTGGTTCAACTGAGGGCGCGTTTTGACATCACTCCTGACACCCTTGTGTCAGCAGCTTGGTTTCGTCTCGCGCCCCTCGCCACTCCGCTCTTTCCATTTTGGCCGATACCTCCCATATTTGGGACATGGCCAAACTTCCTGATAAAAACACGCCGTCGCCGGCGCGTGACGATCGCGCTTCGCCGCCCAAGCGGCGCAGTCCGCTGACCGATTTTCTCGATGCGTCGGAGCCGCTCCACAAGGGCGGTTTTGCCGAGGCGCCGCAGGCCGAGCTTTCCGGCGCGCCGCTGACCGGCTCGATCGCCGATTGGGCCGAGCAGATCGAGCAGGAGGCCGAGAAGGAAGGGCGCCAAGTCTCCCCTCTTGAGGGGGAGATGTCGCCGAAGGCGACAAAGGGGGTCGGCAAAGGAAGCGCTCAACATGAGGGGTCGCCGAGCGCTGCCGCACCGACCCTACCCGGCGGCTCCGCCGCCACCCTCCCCTCAAGGGGGAGGGAAGGCGCCAAGCAAAAAAAGATCCCCGAACGCTCCTCCTCCCCCGGCCGCACGGCACGCGGCACCTCGATGGGCGGCGCGGCTTCGGCCAGAGAACGCGCCGCGGCCGGCCTCAACCCTGTCGCCGGCCTCGATGTTTCGCTCGAGGAGGCCGAGACCATGGCCTCCGGCGGCGTCACCGCCACGGTGGCGGCGCTCTCGGCGCTAATCGAATCCGGCAACCCCTTGCACAAGGATGGCGTGCTGTGGACGCCACACCGCCCGGCCCGACCCGAAAAATCCGAAGGCGGCATCGCCATCAAGATGGTGTCGGATTTCGAGCCGGCCGGCGACCAGCCGACGGCGATCAAGGACCTTGTCGAAGGCGTCAACGACAACGACCGCACCCAGGTGCTGCTCGGCGTCACCGGCTCGGGAAAAACTTTCACCATGGCCAAGGTGATCGAGGAGACGCAGCGCCCTGCTTTGATCCTTGCCCCCAACAAGACGCTGGCTGCGCAGCTCTATTCCGAGTTCAAGAAATTCTTCCCGGAAAACGCCGTCGAGTACTTCGTCTCCTACTACGACTACTACCAGCCGGAAGCTTACGTCCCGCGCACGGATACCTTCATCGAGAAGGAATCCTCGATCAACGAGCAGATCGACCGCATGCGCCACTCGGCGACGCGCTCGCTGCTGGAGCGCGACGATGTCATCATCGTCGCCTCGGTGTCCTGCATCTACGGTATCGGCTCGGTCGAGACATACACGGCGATGACCTTCCAGATGCAGATCGGCGACCGGCTCGACCAGCGCGCACTGCTCGCCGACCTCGTCGCCCAGCAGTACAAGCGCCAGGATATCAATTTCGTGCGCGGCTCGTTCCGCGTGCGCGGCGACACGATCGAGATCTTTCCGGCCCACCTTGAGGACCGCGCCTGGCGCATCTCGCTGTTCGGCGACGAGATCGAGGCGATCACCGAGTTCGACCCGCTGACTGGCCAGAGCACCGGCGAGCTGAAGAGCGTCAAGATCTACGCCAATTCGCACTATGTCACGCCGCGCCCGACGTTGAACCAGGCCATCAAGTCGATCAAGGAAGAGCTCAAGCACCGGTTGGTCGAACTCGAACGGGCCGGCCGCCTGCTTGAGGCGCAGCGGCTGGAGCAGCGCACCCGCTTCGACCTCGAGATGCTGGAAGCCACCGGCTCCTGTGCCGGCATCGAGAACTATTCGCGCTATCTCACCGGCCGTCAGCCCGGCGATCCGCCGCCGACTCTGTTCGAATACATCCCCGACAATGCGCTGGTTTTCATCGACGAAAGCCATGTCACCGTGCCGCAGATCGGCGGCATGTATCGCGGCGACTTCCGCCGCAAGGCGACGCTGGCCGAATACGGTTTCCGTCTGCCGTCCTGCATGGACAACCGGCCGCTGCGCTTCGAGGAATGGGACGCCATGCGCCCGCTTTCCGTCGCGGTTTCGGCGACGCCCGGCGGCTGGGAGATGGAGCAGTCCGGCGGCGTCTTTGCCGAACAGGTCATCCGCCCGACCGGCCTGATCGATCCGCCGGTCGAGGTGCGCCCGGCCAAGACCCAGGTCGACGATGTCGTCGGCGAAATCCGCGAGACCACCAAGGCCGGCTACCGCACGCTGGTCACCGTGCTGACCAAGCGCATGGCCGAGGACCTGACCGAATATTTGCACGAGCAGGGCATTCGCGTCCGCTACATGCACTCCGACATCGACACGCTGGAGCGCATCGAGATCCTGCGCGACCTGCGTCTCGGCGCCTTCGACGTGCTGGTCGGCATCAACCTTTTGCGCGAAGGCCTCGACATCCCCGAATGCGGCTTCGTTGCCATTCTCGATGCAGACAAGGAGGGCTTCCTGCGCTCCGAAACGTCGCTGATCCAGACCATCGGCCGTGCCGCGCGCAATGTCGACGGCAAGGTCATCCTCTACGCCGACCAAGTCACCGGCTCGATGGAACGAGCGATGGCCGAGACCAACCGCCGTCGCGAGAAGCAGATGGAGTGGAACGCGGGCAACGGGATCACCCCGGAATCGGTTAAGTCCCGCATCTCCGACATCCTGGACTCGGTCTACGAAAAGGACCACGTCCGCGCCGACATCTCGCAGTTCACCGATAGCGCCGGCGCGATGATGGGCAACAATCTGAAGGCCCATCTCGACGCGATGGACAAGCAGATGCGTGACGCCGCCGCCAACCTCGACTTCGAGAAGGCGGCCCGCATCCGCGACGAGATCAAGCGGCTGCGCGAGATGGAGCTGTCCATCTCCGACGATCCGCTGGCCAAATATGCCGACATGGAAAGCCCGGTCTCGGGCCGCGAAAAGGGCAAGCACAACAAGGGCCGCGCCATCCACCGCACGGTCGACAATGACGGCAAGAGTCTCTTCCGCAAGCCGCATCTCGACCAGATGGGCGCCGACGGCGCCGTGCCGGTCAAGAAGCCGCTCTTCGCAAAGCCTTCGCTCGACGCCATGGGCCCGGGCACCGACATGCCGACCCCCGCTGGCGCGGTATCGCGCTCGCTGTTCAAGAAACAGTCGGCCGAGGAGGCGCACGGTTCCGATTTCGGCATCCCCGGCGAGCCGACCAAGCCGCTGTTCAAGAAGAACTCGCTGGACGAGATGACGGTGCGGCGGACTGAAAAACCTGTTGAGGGTGACAAGCCAGTCAAGCGCGAACGTGCCGGCATCGGCTCCTACGAAGATCCAGCCGACGCCCGCCGTGAAAAGCGCCGGCCCGGCAAGACCGGCCGGCCGGGGCGGTAGAGTTCTGCAGCCGAGCGCTTAGTGCGCCCGTGTTCCATGAGACCTGATCTGATGCTACTTCAAGACAGTTCCACTGAACCCTTATTTGAACTGTCGATCGACGCTCGCTTTCCATATGCAGATGCAAGTTCTGCTTCGGCTATAATCGCGCGAGGATGGTCGATCCACTCAACGCAGCCTTTTGCTCCATGAGCTATGTCGTCCCCCAGTTGGGCAGGCAGTTTCGAAGGGAAGAATGCTTGAGCTTGTCGAGGAATGGTCGCTGGGACCTGATCATCCACTAAAGCAGCCAATGCTTCGCTGCGCACCAGCTCTCATTCAGAACGAACCGCTGCCGTGGCACGAAGCTTCTGCTGTGATGCAAGAAATTGGGCTCTACGACGGCCAGCGAGCGGCACTCGGGATTGCCTATTTTGCTGGCGACAATTCCACCAGCGAAGGCGAAATTGGCCTAAGCAACACTAATCATCGAATTCGTGAGACTTGGGTGACCAAAGGCGTCTAGAAAGCGCAACCACCGTTGTTGAAATCAACTGGGCGCGACCATCCGAACACGCCCCTTGCCATCCGCCCCGCCCTTGGTGTAGCAGTTTCCACACTCAACGTCTTGAAAGGAGGGCTGCGTGAATTTCGACCACCACCGTCAGCGCGGCCCTGTCCCTGCCCTGCGAGCTTGCTTGCAGGGCTGACCAGGGACGGTCCGGGCTTTTTCCCGCTTCGATTTTTGGTCTGCCCTTCGTGGTGCTGCAACGCCGAGCCTGATGGCCGGCCAGCGCACAGTCAAAGTGCATCGAACCGGAACCTCCCTCCGGGCAGACCAGAGAAACCAAGATGGCCCTGATCAGCCTAAAATCCCTCGGCGTCACCATGAGAGCGCCGCTCTTTTGCAATCTTGATCTCACCATCGGCACCGGCGACCGCCTCGGCATCGTTGCTGCCAACGGGCGCGGCAAGTCCACTTTGCTGAAGTGCCTGACCGGCGAAATGGAGCCGACATCAGGCGACATCACCCGCACGCGCGGCCTGCGCGTCGGCTATGTCGAGCAAGCCGTTCCCGCAGCATTGGCCGAGCACGGCTTTCAGCGGGTGGTGGCCGACGCCTTGCCGGCCGAGCAGGCTGAAAGCGAGCAATGGCGCGTCGACGTGGTTCTCGATTCACTCGACATACCGCAGCCGATGCGCGAGCGGCCGATGCGGGCATTGAGCGGCGGCTGGCAAAGGCTGGCGCTGATCGCCCGCGTCTGGGTCACCGATCCGGACGTCCTGCTTCTCGACGAGCCGACCAACCATCTCGACCTCGCCAAGATCAGCCAACTCGAGACCTGGCTGAACACGCTGCCGCGCGAAGTGCCGGTGGTGATCGCCAGCCACGACCGGGCCTTCCTCGACGCAACGACCAACCGGACGCTGTTCCTGCGCCCAGAACAATCGCCAGTGTTCTCGCTGCCCTATTCCAAGGCACGCGATGCGTTGAGCGAAGTCGACGCCTCGACCGAGCGCAAATTCCAGCGTGACATGAAGGTGGCGCAGCAATTGCGCCGGCAGGCGGCCAAGCTTAACAACATCGGCATCAATTCGGGCAGCGACCTGCTGACGGTCAAGACCAAGCAGCTCAACCAGCGCGCCCAACGCCTCGAGGAGGTCGCAGCACCGGCGCACCGCGAAAAATCGGCGGGCGCGATAAAGCTCGCCAATCGCGGCACCCATGCCAAGGTGCTGATCACGCTCGACGACCTGGCGGTTGAAACGCCTGACCGAACGCCGCTGTTCAGGACCGGCAAGCGCCATATCTGCCAGGGCGACCGCATCGTCCTGCTCGGCCGCAATGGTGTCGGCAAGTCGCGGCTGATCAGCCTGATCAGAAATGCCATCATCGAGCCGGAGACGGCAGTGCAAGGCGTAAAGGTGACGCCGTCGACGGTGCTCGGCTACAGCGACCAGGCGCTGTCGGGCATCAGCGCCGAACACACGCCGCTGGCGATGCTCTCGCGCAGCTTCGATGTCGGCGAGCAGCGCGCACGCTCGCTGCTGGCGGGTGCAGGCGTCAGCATCGACATGCAGGAGCGCAGTATCGGCGTCCTGTCGGGCGGGCAGAAGGCGCGGCTGATGATGCTGGCGCTCAGGCTCGCCAATCCCAATTTTTATCTGCTCGACGAGCCGACCAACCATCTCGACATCGACGGCCAGGAAGCACTGGAAACGGAACTGCTGGCCCATCAGGCAAGCTGTGTGCTGGCCTCGCACGACCGCTCCTTCATCAGGGCGATCGGCAACCGCTTCTGGCTGATCGAGAAGCGGCGGCTGACCGAGATCGACAGCCCGGAGGATTTCTTTCGATCGGTGGCTGAGGGGAATGGCTGAGGAAAGCCACGCATCTGCCGGGCCGGCATTCAAGGTGCTGCCGGCCCACGCTTCCCCGCGAGCCGAAAAAGGCGAGGTCTCGCAAAACCGAGGGAGGAAAACGGTCATGTGGCGCGGACTGTCGTCAAGAACCTGTATGATACCTATGCAAAATGTGACATCGAGGGCGCGCTGGTCGACTGCGCCGATGATATTGTCTTCCGCTGGGTCGCCGAACCGGCGCAGTCGCGCTATGCCGGGGTGGCCAAAGGTAAGCAGGAGTTTCTTGCCCGGCTTTTGGCCCTGGACGACGATTTCGAATACCGGCGCTTCATCCGGTCGAGATCATCGACGGCGGCAACAAGGTTGCGGCGCAGGTCGAGATCCACATGACACGCCGAACCACCGGCGAGGAGTTTGTCATGCGCACCGCCGATTTCTAGACGCTACACGACGGCAAAATCATCGAGATGATGGAGTATTACGAC
The DNA here is from genome assembly GCF_002284535.1 of Mesorhizobium wenxiniae. Lineage (GTDB taxonomy): Bacteria > Pseudomonadota > Alphaproteobacteria > Rhizobiales > Rhizobiaceae > Mesorhizobium > Mesorhizobium wenxiniae. Next base: position 968,966 of record NZ_NPKH01000020.1, read on the forward strand.
ACCGCTCTGGCCGCATCCGTCATCTGAGACGTATCCCGACTGAATGAGGCCCTGCGACAGAAAATTCTCCGCGATCTGTCGGATCATGGCCGCGCGGCACGTCCTCGGGATGCCGACACGGTAATGCCGGCACCAATCGAGGAGAAAGCATGATGTCTATACTGTCATCCGTAGGTCGCATCGCGACCCGTTACTCGGCGGCTCGCGCCCGCTACCTCAGCGAGCGCGCCCTCCTTTCGTTGCCCATCGAACTGCGCAAGGACATCGGCTGGCCGGAAATCGTCATCGACGCACAGAACAGCCCGCGGATTGGCCTGGCTCCTTGACAAGGGCCGACCGTCGCACGGTCGGCATTAAAAAAACGCATCGGCCATGTAGGATCGCCGCTGCCCCCTTCGTCCTGTGGTTCGCAATGCCCAACCAGAGAGGAGCAAGAGATGAACGATCAGCCCCAAACCCAGCCCGCAGCCAAAGTCCTCGGCGGGTTGACGCCCTACCTTCAGCTGGACGGCGCCTTCAAGGCTTCAGAATTCTATCAGAAGGCGTTCGGCGCCGAGCAGGTCTTCTTCTACCCGCCGGACGAGCAGGGCCGGACGATGCACATCCATCTCCACATCAACGGTTCGACCTTGATGATTTCCGATTTCTATCCCGAGCACGGAATGTCCGCGGTGAAGCCGCAAGGCTTCACAATGCAGCTGCATCTCGGCAGCGACGACATCGACGCCTGGTGGAAGCGGGCCGTCGATGCCGGCTGCGAGGTCGTCATGCCGCTCCAGGTGATGTTCTGGGGTGACCAGTGGGGCAATATGCGCGACCCGTTCGGTGTCGAGTGGGCGATGAACGCGCCGGTGAAGAAGGCATAGGAGAAGCACGATGTCCTATGTCGATGGTTTCGTTCTCGCGGTACCCAAGGCAAATCTCGATTCTTACAAGAAAATGGCTCAGATGGGCGGCACTGTCTGGATGGAGCATGGGGCGCTCGCCTATGTCGAATGCATCGGCGACGACGTGCCCTATGGCGAGCTCACTTCGTTCCCGCGCGCCGTGCAGGCCAAGGACGACGAGATCGTCGTCTTCTCCTGGGTCGTCTATGAATCGCGGCAGAGCCGCGATGCGGTGATGGCCAAAGTGATGGCCGATCCGCGCCTGAACGGCGACTTGTCGACGATGCCATTCGACGGCAAGCGCATGATCTTCGGCGGCTTTCAGCCGTTCATCGAGTTGTAGGCCGGCAACGCATTACGCTAGGCGGTCGAGCAGCGGCTTGAGCCGGTCGCCATAGCGTTTCCACAGATCGACCGAGCCCTGGTACATCGGCTGGCGCACCTGCGCCGCCGACGCCGTGCGCACCGGCCGGTCGGTCTCGTGGAACGACAGCACCGCATCGTCCCATGGCAGGCCGAGATGGGCGATGAGCGCCCGCGTCTGCCCTTCCTGGTCGGCGACGAAATCTTCGTAACGGACATCATGCACGACATCAGGCAGAACGGTGCGCCAATGCGCCATCATATCGGTGTAGAGATTGTGGAAATCGGCGAGCTCGCCGAGGTCGTAGCCGTAGCGGTGGCTGTCGCCGCGGAAATGCACCTTGTAGATCGACAGGCATGTCGCCGCCGCATCGCGCACGCAATGAATGATCTTGGCCTTGGGCAGCATCAGATGGATGAAGCCTACCAAAAGGAAATTGCCGAGCATCTTGTCGGTGATGTGCCGGAAACCCGGATAGCGGGCGTGCAGCAGGTCTAGATAGGCCTGGCCTGCCTCGGCATAGGCCTTGTCGGGCATGTCGGCGATGCCCCAGGGAAAGCCGCCCTTCATAGCAGGCGGAAACTGCTTGCCGAGCGCCGTCTTCAATATGCCGAGCTCACCGGCGCCATAGACCTGCGGATGGCTGGCGATGATCTGCTCGACCAGCGTGCTGCCGGAGCGCGGCATGCCGACCACGAAGATCGGCGTATCGTCGGCGATCCCACTCGGTCTGTGCTTGTCGAAGAAGGGCTTGTCGAACACCGCCTTCATCGCCTCGAATTCGGCGCGTGTCTTGGCCGCATCGTAGTCGATGCCCGTGCGGCGGATCGCATTGCCTTCGGCGAAATAATCGAAGGCACGGCCATAATCCTTCAAATCGTCATTGGCCTTGCCGAGGCCGAAGGAAAGCTGCATGCGCGCCAGGCTGCCTTCCGGCGCCTTGGCGTGCTGCGCCTCCATCCCGGCAAGCTCGGCGTCGCGCTCCTGCTGGCGCTTGACTTGGGTGAGCATCAGCCAGGCCCTGGCCATGCCGGGATCGACCGCCAGCGCCTGCCGGAAATGCTCCGCCGCCTCTCCGAGGCTGCCCTTCTCCATCAGCCCGACGCCCAGTCCGTGCAGCAAATCGGCGTCCTTCGGCCGAATTGCCAGTGCTTCGCGGAAGACGGCAAGCGCCTCGTCGAGCCGCCCAGCCTCCTGCAGCGTTTCGGCAAGCCCAATGCGGGCGCGGACATGGAACGGGTTGCGACCGATGGTGCCGCGATAAATCTCCTCCGCGCCCTCGAACTGTCCGAGCTGCTTAAGCGAGGAGCCGAGATTGTCGCGCGCCGCGAGCTGGTCCGGCCGCAGCGCCACCGCGCCACGGAAGAAATCGACGGCTGCACCGACACGGCCGAGGTCGCGCATCACCGTGCCGAGGTTGTTGAGGAAATCTGGATTCTTGGGTTGCAGGCGCACCGAGTGTTCGAGGAGGTCGAGTCCTTCGGCGCTGCGCCCGGTCTGGTGCAGCAGAAGCCCGAGGAAATGCGCCGCCGCTGCGTGATCGGCCTTTTGCGCCAGCACCTGCCGATAGAGCATCTCGGCTTCTTGCCGGCGGCCGGCCTGATGCAGTTGCAGCGCCTGCTGCACGCGCTGGTCGAGCCCTAGCGGCGGCTGTCCGCCTGAGCCGAAATTGGCGCCCGCGCCTGCCGGTCTTCTCGGATCTCTGTTGATGGGAAACCTGCCGTGTTTTGTCCGCCTGCCGCGATCTAGGCCATCGGCGCGGCAGGTTCAAGGGTTCGCAGGCCAGCTTACCGGAAATCGGCCTGGGTCAGCACATACATGTTCTTGCGACCGTGCGAATAGGCTTCGCGCGCAACATCCTGGATCGACGAACGCTCCGCATCGAAGGCGCTGAGATACTCGGCTTCCGCTCCACTGGTGGCCGGACTTGCCGCCGAAGCGCTGCAATCTCCACAAAGAACGGCACTTCGAACATGCCGTCATGGCCGACGAAACGAATGCGCTTGGCCGCCGCGTCATAGGAGCGGCTGCGGTTGGGAAAATTCAGCGTCATGATCAAGCTCCTCAGCGCATGACCCGAACCCGAGGTTCGAAAAAGGATCGTGCAAATCAAAGTAGTACAGCGCCCTTTGCGCGTCCAAAAGGACGCGCAAAGGGCGCTGTAGGCACTGTCAGATCAGGCGGTTGGTCTCCGCAACCTGTCTGGCCCGCCGCACCGTGCCGTCGGTGTCGGCGATCTTTCGCCTTGCTGCCTCGTCACTTCGTATCGTCAGACGCGCCGACATGACTTTCGCAGGCCCGACGGTCGGCTTGACGATGGAATTGACTGTTACGGTTACGCCACTCGGGGTTTTCACAGAGATCATGAAATTTTCCTTTCAAACGAAATAAAGCATAGATGCCGGTACAAAAGTTCCGGAGATGTCTCAGAAATTTTCAGAAAGCTCTTGAATCATATAAGCATTCTACAAATAATTATAGAGAGAGAATTTTGTCAATGGATCACGATCCGGCAGGAATCTTCTTGAATAAACCGCAATTTCGGATTAAACGATTGAGATCGTTTTTTGGGCCAAGCTTGGCAACTCGCGGCGTCAGAGGTTCTCGACCCGCCAAACTCATTCCAGATCGCCGATACCCAAATTGCCGATACAGGGACACACGACATTTAGTCCCGGTGCCGCAACGTGGGCACCACCTATCGGATCCAAGCCGGAAACGAGACTTCGAGGCACGAGAATGACTGGCCGAACTACCCATTCCATAGCGCATTTCGAGGCACCCTTCATGCTCGGCGGCCTGGAAGGAAAATTGCCGGCCGGCGACTACGACATCGACCACGATGAGGAACTTATCGATGGCATGTCGTGGCTTGCCTGGCGCCGTGTCGCCACCTTCATCCATCTGCCGGCAAGGACGGTGAAAAGCCAGACCAGCCAATTGGTCGCCATCGACCTCGCCGAACTCGAAACCGCGCTGAGGCGCGACCAGGAGAATGCTGCATGATCCGCTTCCAGCAGAACGCGCGCCCGCGCACCGACACGCCCGCTCATCTTTTCGCGATTGGCCAGACCGTTCGCATGAAGAGCCGCATCGGCCTTGTCCAGAAGACCGCAGAGCTGTTCCAAATCAAGAGCAAGCTGCCGGTCAAGGACGGCTCGCCGCAATACCGCATCCGCAGCGACGAGGAGACCTACGAGCGGGTCACCACGGAAGACAATCTCGAAGTGGCCGACAATCCGAGCGCCTAATGCATGTCGCCCAAAAGTGCGAAGCGGTTTTGGGACAACGACATGCATAAAACAATGCTTAAAGCGCGTCGGCTGAATCCTTTCAACGCGACGCGCTTTAGGCCCACATCAGATCAACAGCGCAGCAACCGCGAGACACGCAAGCCCAAGAAGGACTGCGGCAGCAAAGCCGGCATCGCCCTTCGGCTCGGCCGTCAAACAGGCGGAAGCCGGTTTGAAGCCGAAGTCCAAGGGCTAGCGGCGGACGGATGAGCAGCCCGGCATTCATCCAGCCACCGCGCGATCGGATCAAAGATCACACGACGTCGAAGCCATATGGTCAGGATTGGCTAGGGCCGAGTTCATCGCCATTGCCATAGAGCGAGGCTGCCGGCGTAGAGGCAGGAAGCGCCAGCTACCCTCACCTGCCTGTGTCCGGTTGATAGATGGCTTCCTCCCCGTCCGGAGACGAGGAGGAAACCAGCCTCTCAGCAGGGACCGTCGTCGACGATGCGATAGTCGGCGGCGCGAGCCTCGCAGGCGTTGGGGAAGGTGCGCAATTCGCCACGGCGGCGTGCGCAGACGGGGGCATATTCGCGCGTGCAGAATGTCTGCTCTTCGCCACCGCCGCCGCCGTCGCGGCACTGGCCGTCGCGGATGATGCGATACCCGGCCCGCTCGGCAAGGCAGGCATTGGCGAAGGTCTGGCGGTCGCCACCGCGCCGGGCGCAGACCGGATCATACTGCTTGGTGCAGAATTGCGGCCCCGGCCTTGGCGGGCGGTACCCCGGTCCTTCCTCCACCACCACCGCTGTGCAGGCTGCAAGAACTGCCGACAGCAACACGATGGCAAAACCCTGCCGCGAGAAGATTGCCGCAAGAAATTTCATAACTATATCTCCCTCGAGCCCCCGCTCCGGTGCAAACGCGCGCGCTCCACTCCAAGCCGATCCTCGCCATTCCACCGCCAAATGCAACCCCTGTTTGCAAGCTCCCAGCCCGCTGGACCATGCATGGCCAGGCGCTTGGGCGATGACCGGGCGAGCACCCCCTTCTATCGATGCCATGCGTCGGAATGCGCCCATTGGGCGGCCCGCGGACGCTACCTTGCAACGATCACCTTTCCGTGCGATAAATTTCGTGTTCGGGCATTTGCGACCCGGAGAGCGGAACGTTTTGGACGACCTTTCCCCGATACTGTGAATCTCTGACGGCCCCGTTTTTCGGCGGGGGGTTTTGACCATGCGCCAATGCATGACTGCCGAAGCAACCACCGGACTTGCCCACGGCGTCAGGCGGCGGGCAAACCACAAAGACTGACACGGGTGAAGGAGTTTCCCCAATGGCCCAGACCGGCACCGTTAAATTCTTCAACGCTACCAAAGGCTTCGGCTTCATCACGCCAGATGACGGCGCCAAGGACGTGTTCGTCCATATCTCCGCGATCGAGGCCTCGGGCCTGCGCACGCTCGTCGATGGCCAGAAGGTCACGTTCGACGTCGAGCCCGACCGCATGGGCAAGGGACCGAAGGCGGTCAATCTCCGCGCGGACTGAACCGTCGGCGCGCGCACGTCCGCTCGGACGTGCCAGGAATGTGCCCCGAGGCCCTCCAAAGGCCTTGAACCGGCTTTCAGAGCCGAACCCGAGTTTCGAAGGCGCGGCGGTTTTCGTCGCGCCTTTTTCGTGGCAGGGCGGCATGCCAATGCTCGCAAAACTTTCTCTTGCCGATAGCGCTAAAATAAAGGACAAATTTCCACTCGGGCATTTGCCGGCCCGAGACTGGACTTTATGGGATCAAAGGAGCTTCCCATGCCGCAGACCGGCACCGTCAAATTCTTCAATCATGCCAAAGGCTTCGGCTTCATCACGCCGGATGATGGCGCGAAGGATGTCTTCGTCCACATTTCGGCCGTGCAGGCGTCGGGTCTTCCCGGTCTTGAGGATGGGCAGAAGGTAACATTCGACACCGAGCCGGACAAGCGCGGCAAGGGTCCGAAAGCCGTCAACCTGTCGATCGGCTGAGCCGAGTTCGAGACAGCGTCGGACGGTCCCGTCGTGCAGGTCCGCTCCTTGTTGAGCGTACGATATTTGTGCCTTGCGCCATGCTTGATCGAATATCGACTGGTCCCATCCCGTCAATTTCGTTCAGCCCCCGTTCAGCCACGGTCGCCTATTAGCTTCGGTAAAGCCGGACCGCATCCCCCAAATTACCGGGCCGGCACGAAGGAGACCGACATGAACCGAATTTTCAAGACCACCATCCTGTCCGCCGCGATTGTTGCGACCACGCTCGCGACCTTGCCAGCGGCCAGCGCTGGTGACTGGCGTCACCGGCACCACCATCGTGGCAATGGCGATGCGATCGCGGCAGGCGTCCTTGGCCTCGCGGCCGGCGCCCTGATCGTTGGTGCGCTCAACAACCCGCAGCCCAGCTATTACGACCCCGGCTATGACGATTATGGTCGTTATCCACGGCCCGCCCCGGTGCGCCGCTACTACGCGGAACCGCGAGTCGTCTACAATGACGGCTATGCCGAGCCATGGACCCGTGGCTGGTATGAATATTGTTCAGATCGCTATCGGTCTTTCAACGCCCGCACCGGCACGTTCACCGGCTATGACGGCGAACAGCATTTTTGCACCGCGAACTGAGGCTTCCCTGCCCCCAAACAAACGCGCTGTCGCCAGGCCAGCGCTTTTTGGTCGTAGGCATGCATAAAGGCAGGAGACCGATGCGCGTCGCGTGAGGCTCCTCAGCCGCAATGCGTTTAAATCAGGAATGGATTGCTCCGGCGCTCCTCGCCGAAGCGGCCGCCGGGACCGTGGCCGCAGATGAAGCCGATGTCGTCGCCGAGCGGCAAAAGCTTGTCCTTGATCGAGGCGATCAGCGCGGCGTGGTCGCCGCCCGGCAGGTCGGTGCGCCCGACCGAGCCGCGAAACAACACGTCGCCGACATGGGCGAACTTAGCAGCACGATTGTAGTAGACGACATGGCCGGGCGCGTGGCCGGGGCAATGAAGGACTTCGAACGCGTGCTGGCCGAACGAGACGGTATCGCCTTCGCTGAGAAAGCGGTCGGGCACGCAATTGCGCACCGGATCGGTGATGCCGTAGTGTTTCGCCTGTTTCTCGAGATTGGCAAGCAACGGACGGTCGGCCTCATGCGGGCCGATGATCTCGACGCCGAGCGCCTCCTTCAGCTCCATGGCGCCGCCGGCATGGTCGATATGACCATGCGTGATCCAGATCGCGCCGGCGTTGATCGCATTGTCCTTGAGCACCGCCAGCACCTTCTCGATGTCGCCGCCCGGATCGACGACGACGCCTTGTCTGTCGTCCATGTCGAAGAGAATGGTGCAGTTTTGCTGGAAGGCCGTGACCGGCACGACGCCGGCGTTGAGCTGACCCATGATCGTCCTTTCGCTGTGTCGCCCCTGATGTAGATCCACACGCGAACGTCGTCCACCGCATCCGGCTGTCGCCACAACGCAAAAACGAAATGGGCGGCCGAAGCCGCCCATGCAAAAGCCCGAAACCGCTAGGCTGACTTCTTCGTCGCATTCATGACCGCGCCGATGATGGCCGTCAGAATGGCGCCACCACCTGCACCGCCGAGGATGTTCTGCACATTCAGCGCGCTGCCCAATCCGCTCGTTGCCGCTGCGGCTGCAGCCGGATCGATCGTGCCACCGCCGAGCAGGCTGCCGAGGATGGCCGCACCGCCGACGCCGCCAAGGGCGCCGCCCAGGATTTTGGTAAGCTGCCCCACTGCCGCTGTCTTGAGAGCCGCGCCCACCGCCTGGCCACCGATGATACCCATAATCACCTGAACAATGATCGGAAGAAGCGTGTTCATGTCCATATTACCAGTCCCTCCATAGCTGCCAGCCTCCCGGGCCGACAGCATCATGAGACGCCGAATTGGACGAAAGTCAAATGCAGAGGTGCTTAAATAAAAGGGGCGGCCCGAAAACCGCCCCTACTTATAAAAAAAGCTGTGACTTTCGTTATTCTGCTGCGATTGCGTGCTTGGGTTGAACGGCTGCAGAATAGTCGTTCATCAGAGTCTTGGCAATTTCACCCACCTCGAATCGGTATGGACCGATCTCTGAAACGGGCGTCACCTCGGCCGCTGTTCCGCTAAGGAAGCACTGCTGGAAGCCTTCGAGCTCTTCCGGCATAATGGTGCGCTCGATCACCTCGAAGCCGCGATCCTTGGCAAGGCCAATCACCGTACGGCGGGTGATGCCGTCGAGGAAGCAATCGGGGGTGGGCGTGTGGATCTTGCCGTCCTTGACGAAGAAGATATTGGCGCCGGTCGCTTCCGCAACCTGACCGCGCCAGTCGAGCATCATGGCGTCGGCATAGCCCTTGGCTTCGGCGGCATGCTTGGACATGGTGCAGATCATGTAGAGGCCGGCAGCCTTCGATTTCGACGGCGCGGTGCGCGGATCGGGGCGGCGCCATTCGGCCAGATCGAGACGGATGCCCTTCAGCTTCTGTGCCGGATCGAAATAGCTCGGCCACTGCCAGATGGCGATGGCGCAGTTGATCCGGCTGTTTTGCGCCGAAACGCCCATTTGTTCGCTGCCGCGCCAGGCGATCGGCCGGACATAGGCATCCTGGAAACCCTGCTTCTTCAACAGCGTGCGGCAGGCGTCGTCGATCTCGGCAACCGAATAGGGAATCTTGAAGCCGAGCAGGCGTGCCGATTCGTGCAGGCGCTCGCTGTGGTCGGTCAGCTTGAAAATCTCGCCGCCATAGGCGCGCTCGCCCTCGAACACCGCGCTGGCGTAGTGCAGGCCATGGGTCAGCACGTGGATCTTGGCGTCGGCCCATTTGACGAACTCGCCGTTCATCCAGATGAAGCCGTCCATTTGGTCAAAGGGAACGGATGCCATGGTAACCTCCCGCGGGCGGCCGCCCGCACATCATCGTTGCGCGTTTCTTGTCAGCCGCACGGGCGGCCGGTATCTCGAAGCGTAGGCGGATATATAAGCTCTGGCAAACACAGGAAGTTCCGGAAAAACGGCCTTCCCTTGCCTTTTCGTTCGCAATCCGCCGAAAAGCTTGTCAAAAATTAGCATTGCCGGGAAATTACGTCAACAGTACTGACATAATTTCCCTTTCGCACGGAGAAAAGATGACAGATCGCAGCCACCCAGCCGGAAAACCGATCAGGACGGCGATCACCGACGAGGACGGCATCGACTTTGCCATCATCGAACTGTTCTTCTTCGCCTATCGCGATTTTACCTCCGATCCGGACCAGATCCTGTCCGACTATGGCTTCGGCCGGGCCCATCACCGGGTCCTGCATTTCGTCAATCGCAGGCCTGGACTGACGGTCGCCGAACTCCTCGACGTGCTGAAGATCACCAAGCAGAGCCTGGCGCGCGTGCTCAAGCAGCTGATCGACACCGACCACATCGTCCAGCTGCAGGGCCCGCGCGACCGCCGCCAGCGCGAGCTCTATCCGACAGCCAAGGGCCGCGCTCTGGCACTGGCGCTGGCACGGCCACAGTCACGCCGCATCCATGCTGCATTGGAAGATGCCGGAGCCACCGAACGCACCTTGATCGAGCGCTTCCTGGAAGCAATGGTCAATCCGGAACTAAGAGCGCAGATCGACATTGTGCCCGCAAAAACGTCAGGGAAAAGCCATGGAGACCATTGAAAGGGTTGATCAACCGGCAGCACCGGACGACGACGCGCCGCATCTGCTGGTGATTGATGACGATACCCGTATCCGCAATCTTCTCAAACAATATCTGACCGAAAACGGCTTTCGCGTCACCGTTGCCGGAAATTCCGGCGAAGCGCGGCGCAAGCTCGCCGGCCTCGATTTCGATCTGCTCGTGCTCGATATCATGATGCCGGGCGAAACCGGTGTCGATCTGGCCAAGGCGCTGCGGGCAAGCAAGAACGTGCCGATCCTGATGCTTACCGCGCTCTCCGAGACCGACAGCCGGATTACCGGGCTCGAGGCCGGAGCCGACGACTATCTGCCGAAGCCTTTCGATCCCCGCGAATTGATCCTGCGCATCAACAACATCCTGCGCCGCGGCGGTCCGGCAACGACGCCCAAAGTCGAGCAACTGGTCTTCGGCCCTTACACGTTCCAGATCGCCAGGCGGGAGCTCAAGCGCGGCGGCGAGGCTCTGAAGCTGACCGACCGCGAGCAGGAGATCCTGGCGATCTTCGCGGCGCGGGCCGGCGAAACGATACCGCGTCATGAGCTTGTCGGCGACGAGTCCGAAGTCGGCGAACGCACCATCGACGTCCAGATCAACAGGCTGCGCCGCAAGATCGAACGCGATCCGTCCAATCCGGTCTGGCTGCAGACCGTGCGCGGTATTGGGTATCGGCTCAGCGTGGAATAGACTGACGCCCACAGCCCCTTGTTGAGTGGCTGAAGATGAGCAAAAAGGGCGAATGGCGACCACGCAACTGGAACGGCCGGGAGATCGCGGCTTGAGCGCTCGCGCCACGCGGGCACTGAAGGCGGTGCCGCTCGCCTGGAAACGGTTCTGGCGCCTCGTTTCGCTTTACATGCCGAAGCGGCTCTATGCCCGCTCGCTGATCATCGTCATCGCACCGATGATCCTGCTGCAATCGGTCCTCGCCTTTGTCTTCATGGAACGCCACTGGCAGACCGTGACACAGCGCCTGTCGCAGGCCACGGTCCGCGACATTGCCGCAATCGTCGACCTGGTGGAAACCTATCCGAACGACGCCGACTACGCCAACATCATCCGCATCGCGCAGGATCGCATGCAGCTGAAGATCGACTTGCTTCCGCCCGATCCGCTGCCGGCGCCCGGTCCAAAGCCGTTCTTCTCGATCCTCGACGAAATTCTCTCGTCCGAGATCACCCATCAGATCAACCGTCCGTTCTGGATCGATACGGTCGGCAATTCCAATATCATCGAGGTCCGTGTCCAGCTCGAGGGCAAGGTGCTGCGCGCCTTCGTGCGCCGCAGCCAGGCCTATGCCTCGAACACGCACATTTTCCTGATCTGGATGGTCGGCACCTCGCTGGTGCTGCTGATGATCGCCATCCCTTTCCTGCGCAATCAGATCCGGCCGATCCTGACGCTGGCCGAGGCCGCCGAAAGTTTCGGCAAGGGCCGGCCGATGCCGCTCGATTTCCGTCCGCGCGGCGCCGAGGAGGTTCGCCGCGCCGGCTTTGCCTTCATCCAGATGCGCGAGCGGATCGAACGCCAGCTCGAACAGCGCACCGCCATGCTGACCGGCGTCAGTCATGATTTGAGAACCATCCTCACCCGCTTCAAGCTGCAGCTTGCGCTGACCGGGACCAAGGCCGACACCGAGGCGCTCGGCCAGGATATCGATGACATGCAGTCGATGCTGGAAGGCTATCTCGCCTTTGCCCGCGGCGAGGCGACGGAAGACGCCGGCCGTTTCAATCTTGAAGCCTATTTCGACAAGCTCGGCGAGGAGGCCACGCTGCGCAAACGCAAACTGTCGACCACGCTCGCCGGCGACCCAAATTTGCATGTGCGGCCCCACGCCTTTGCCCGGCTGTTGTCCAATGTCGTCGGCAACGCCTTCCGTTACGCCAAGACGGTGGAGATCAACGCCAACCACGGCCGCGGCTCGCTGCTCGTCACCATCGACGACGACGGTCCGGGCATTCCACCCGAAAAGCGCGAGGACGTGTTCAAGCCTTTCGTGCGGCTTGACGAGGCCCGCAATCTCGATGCCAGCGGTACCGGCCTTGGCCTTGCCATCGCACGCGATATTGCCCGTAGCCATGGCGGCGACATCATGCTGGACAAGAGCCCGCTCGGCGGCTTGCGCGCCGTCATCAAGGTTCCGGCCTGACTAGAGCGACGTGCGTCCGATTGGACGCACAAAGTACGCTCTGACGCTTTTGAGCCTACGCATCGTGCTTTCCTGTGGTTGCAGACGGCCATCGGCTATGCCTTCATCGGGGCGTCATGAAACCATGCTGAAGAGCGCGCATGAAGCGCGTGATCCTGATTGATTCGGCCTTGCGGCCTCGCATCAAGGAAACCGACGACCTTTCAAGCAAAGGGCTGCTATGCGCATCCTGATGGTCACCGACGCCTGGCGCCCGCAAGTCAACGGCGTCGTCCACACGCTGGAACGGCTTTCGGAAACCCTCAAATCCTTCGACGTTGAGACGGACTTCCTGACCCCGAACATATTTCGCACCTTGCCCCTGCCGACCTACCCGGATATCCGGCTGGCGCTGACGAGGCCAGGCCACGTCGCGCGCCTGATCGAAGCGCGCAACGCCGATCATGTCCATATCGTCACCGAGGGCCCGCTCGGCATCATGGCGCGGCGCTATTGCCGCAAGGCCGGCCGGCCGTTCACGACAAGCTATCACACGCGCTTTCCGGAATATCTGAGCGCGCGGCTGCCAATACCGGAAGCCTGGGCCTATCGCTGGCTTCGCGATTTTCACAATTCCGGACAAGGCACACTGGTCGCCACACAATCGCTGGCGGACGATCTGGCGGCGCGCGGCTTCACCAAGCTCAGGCCATGGACGCGCGGCGTCGACACCGACCATTTCCGCCCGGACAAGCAGAAGGATCTGGGGCTCAAGCGACCGATCTTCCTCTGTGTCGGCCGCGTTGCGATCGAAAAGAACCTGGCCGCCTTCCTCGACCTGGATTTGCCCGGCAGCAAGGTAATCGTCGGCGAGGGACCGGAGTTGCCCAGGCTCAAGGCCAGATATCCCGATGCCCATTTCCTTGGCCACCGCCCGAACGACGAACTGGCCGAAATCTACGCCTCGGCCGATGTCTTCGTCTTTCCCAGCCGCACCGACACGTTCGGCAATGTCATCATCGAGGCGCTGGCCAGCGGCACGCCGGTCGCAGCCTATCCGGTGACCGGACCGATCGACATTGTCGGCGACGGCGTTGGCGGAGCGGTGTCGAACGATTTGCGTGAAGCCGCGCTCGCCGCGCTCCACGTCGACCGCGCCGAGGCGCGCCAAGGGGCAATGCGCTATAGTTGGAAGGCCTGCGCGGAAATGTTCCTGGAGGCGGTTGAAGAGGCGCTGGGCACCACGCGAAAACTAGCCGCCTGAGAGGCTTGCTAGAACAGTCGGCCACCGTCAGGCACCCTGCGTTCGATTGCGCCGAGGACGACAGCACCCTCCTCGTCGGGAAAGCCAAGCGTCAGCACTTCCGATATGAAGGGTCCGATCTGCCGCGGCGGAAAATTGACCACCGCGAACACCTGCCGGCCGATCAGCGTCTCGGGCGCATAATATTTGGTGATCTGCGCCGACGATTTCTTCACCCCGATCGCCGGGCCGAAATCGATCTTCAGCTTGATCGCCGGCTTGCGCGCCTCGGGGAACGGCTCGGCCTCGACGATCGTGCCGGCGCGAATATCGACCCGGTCGAAATCGGCGAAGCTGATCTCGGGCTTGCGCTGGCTGCTCGAACTCATTGAGGGTCAGGTCTGGCTCAGGCGTTTCCGTAGGTCTCGAACAGGACGCCGGCCAGCGCATCCTTGGCCGAGGTTCCCGACCAGACGACGAACTGGAACGCCTGGAAATAGCATTCGCAGGCTTCCAGCGCCGACGACAACAGCACCTCGACCTGCTGGCTCGACGGCTCGACCCCGCCGGCGAGCAGCAGTGACTGGCGGAACATGATCGCGCCTTCCTGTTCCCAGAGGTCGAAATGGCCGAACAGCATCTGCTCGTTGATCAGCGAAAGCAGCCGCATCACTTCGAGCGCGCGCGCCTCCGGCACCTTGATGTCGAAAGCGCAAGCCAGATGCAGCGCCTCGAAATCCTCCATCCAGGAGAATGAGACGTGGTAGTCGGTCCAGCTTCCGGCAACCGAAATCGAAATCTCGTCATCGCCGGCCCGTTCGAAGGACCAGTCGTTGTTGTGGGCCACCTGCTCGATAACATCCACGGGATGGATTTCGCGCGAGAATTCGAGTTCGAGAAGTTCCATGAATGCTTCCTGTCGTTCCTTCGCATCGGCCCGAAAATCGGTTCGATTTTCGGAAAGCACGACGCGAACGTTCAAAGTTCTAGAGCGTACTTTGTGCGTCCAAGTGGACGCACGTCGCTCTAGTGAGCGCCACACGCTCCGCGGGGCACACGCAACGAACAATCCTGTCTAGAACTCGGACGGCCGGGACTTCGTCAACGCAAAGACCCCAGACCGGACCCCACCGCCCGGCGCATGACCCTGCTCCGAATCATGCAACAAATTCAGTCTATTGATCGGGAGTCGCGTGACCAGCCCAATTTTTCGCACTGCGTCATTCGCATGTGGAAAGCCGCTGTCACAAAGATTCACGCAATGCCGGTAAGCGATTCACGACAAAGCGCTTTTTGCGATTGTGCTTTGTGGAAAAGTTTAACGATTATTTTTTTGATCTGGGCTTTGCCGCAGCCGCAGGTGCGGCCTGTCCGGTCAATTCGGCGAGCTTCGCCTCGAGCGCCTCGATGCGCGCAGCGAGACGGGAGTTTTCCTCCCTGGCCTTCGCCGCCATATCGCGGGCGGCCTCGAATTCTTCGCGCTGCACCAGGTCCATTGAGTTGAGAACGCGCTCGGCCTGCCCCTTGAAGGCGGTTTCCACTTCGCGGCGCACGCCTTGCGCGGCACCCGCAGCGTCGGTCATCAGCTTGGCGAATTCATCGAGAATGCGATTCGGTCCGGTCGACATGGCAAATCCTCGCTTGCTCGATTTGACGTAGTGGCGCGCGACGCGGAATGCAAGCATCCACGTCGCCTTGACCCCGCCAAAACCCTGCCGCATGGTCCGCGCCCGAACATGATCGCAACCGGGAGACCCTGTTGAGCGAATATTTTATGCTGCCGTTTGCCGCCCTGCCCTTTCCCGATATCGACCCGGTCATCGTCAAGATCGGGCCGCTGGCGGTGCATTGGTATGGCGTCGGCTACATCGTCGGCATTCTCTTTGCCTGGTGGTATGCCAAGCGGCTCGTCACCAATGCAAGCCTCTGGCCCGGCGGCACCGTGCCCATGAAGCCCGAGGATCTCGACGACTTCATCATGTGGGCGGCCATCGGCGTGGTGCTTGGCGGGCGTGTCGGCTACGTGCTGTTCTACGACCTGCCACGTTACATCGCCCATCCGCTCGATATCCTTGCCGTCTGGCAGGGCGGCATGTCGTTCCACGGCGGGCTGCTCGGCGTCATTCTCGCCATGACGCTGTTTTCCTGGTCGCGCGGTATCCGCACATGGTCGCTGTTCGACGTGGTGGCGGCCGGCGTGCCGGTCGGCCTTGGCCTCGTCCGCATGGCGAATTTCATCAACTCCGAACTCTGGGGCAGGCCGACCGACGTGCCATGGGCGGTCGAATTCCCCAATGGCGGGCCATACGCGCGCCATCCGAGCCAGGTCTACGAGGCGCTCCTCGAAGGCCTGGTGCTGTTTCTGGTCCTGCGCTTCCTCACCCATTCCAGGCTCAAGCTGAAGACACCGCGCTTCGTCGGCGGCGCCTTCATCGCCGGCTACGGTCTCTCGCGCATTTTCGTCGAATTCTTCCGCGAGCCCGATCAGCAGCTCGGCTACCTCCTCGGCACTGGCTGGCTAACGATGGGCATGGTGCTGTCGCTGCCGATGCTGCTGGCCGGCATCTGGGCGATGGCGACGGCAAAGCCGGTTACACAGCCACAGCCGGTATGACCCGACTGAAAGCCCGCATCGTCGAGCTGATCGGTGCGGCGGGGCCGATCCCCGTCAACCAGTATATGGCACTTTGCCTGTTCGATCCGCGGGACGGCTACTATACGACGCGCGAGCCGTTCGGAGCTGCCGGCGACTTCGTCACCGCGCCGGAAATCAGCCAGATGTTCGGCGAGCTGGTCGCTGTCTGGCTCTACGAAGCCTGGCTGGCGAACGGCCGGCCGATGCCGGTCACCATCGCCGAGATCGGCCCCGGCCGCGGCACATTGATGAAGGACATCCTGCGCACGCTTTCACGGCTCGATCCGGCGCTGACCGCCGGCGCATCGTTCGCCATGATCGAAACCAGCCCGAGGCTTGCAGATGTCCAGAAGCAAACGATTGCCGCCGCGCCTACCGCGATCGGCTGGCACGAAAGCATCGAGATGCTGCCGCAGACCCCGCTTTTCATCGTCGGCAATGAATTGTTCGATGCGGTGCCGATCCGCCAGTTCGTCCGTGCCGGAACAGGCTGGCGCGAACGGATGATCGGCCTCGATGACGCTGACGAATTGCACTTCTTCGCCGGCGCCGGCTCGGTCGATCCGACGCTGTTGCCGGACGATGCCGAAAACGCGCCACAGGGCGCCATCGTCGAGGTCGCGCCGGCCCGAGCCGCGCTGATGGCGACCATCGCTGAGCGATTGGCCCGGCTCGGTGGCGCCGGCCTGTTCCTCGACTATGGCTACCTCCGACCAGGGGTCGGCGACACGTTACAGGCCGTGCGCAAGCACGATCACGAAGATGTGCTGGCCAATCCGGGAGAAGCCGATCTCACCGCCCATGTCGATTTCGCCGCCCTTGCCGCGATTGTGCGGGCGCATGGCCTCGATGCCCATCTCTCCACGCAAGGCGAATTCCTGGTGGAAATGGGTCTTCTCGAACGCGCCGGCCAGCTCGGCGCCAATGCCAATGAGGCTGCTCGCGAAAAGATTGCAGGCGAGGTCGAACGCCTCGCCGGTCCGCAAGCCATGGGCGACCTGTTCAAGGTGCTTGCCGTTCTGCCTGCCGGCATCGCCGTTCCGCCCTTTGCAACGGCGGATTGACTTTTCGCTGCCGCCTCTCCCACTCTCCCAATTTCCGACTGTCGCCCGTTTTGGACGTCGCCGATCTTTGGACTGTAGCCCATCTTGGAATGTCGCCGATTTTTGGACTGTCGCTTGACGAAATCGCCCACACGGACAACAACGCCGCCATGCTGAATCAGACCAAACCGGATCCCGTTCGGTCGCCCTTGCTGGAAAAGGCGCGGCCGCAAGGCATTCGCCATGGCTATTTCACCCGCGTCGGCGGCGTCTCCAGCGGCATCTATCGGGGCCTCAACATCGGCACCGGCTCGAGCGACGACCAAACGCGGGTAGCCGAGAACCGCCGCCGCGTCGCCGACTGGATGGGCGTGCCGGCGAGCCATCTCCTGACCGCCCACCAAATCCATTCGCCCGACGTCGTCATCGTCAGGGAGCCTTTTCCCGGCGTGCGGCCGAAGGCCGACGCCGTCGTCACCGACCGGCCAGGCATCGCAGTCGGCGCCTCGACCGCCGATTGCGGACCGGTGCTGTTCGCCGATGCCGAGGCGCGTATCGTCGGCGCAGCACATGCCGGCTGGAAGGGCGCCTTGTCGGGCGTGCTGGAAAACACCATTGCCGCGATGGAGGGCCTCGGCGCCCGGCGCGAGCGCATCGTTGCGGTTCTCGGTCCGTCCATCGGCCCCAAAAACTACGAGGTAGGACCGGAATTCGTCGCCCGCTTAGTCGAGGCCGATGCCAACAACATCAGCTATTTCGCGCCGTCCGCGAAGTCGGGACATGCAATGTTCGACCTCAACCTCTACACCGTCCATCGCCTGACCCGGGCCGGTGTGATCGCCGACGGGCTCGGCCGCTGCACCTACGCCGAGGAGGATCTGTTCTATTCCTACCGGCGCAGCACCCATCGCAAGGAGCCGGATTACGGGCGGCAGATTTCGGCAATCGTTTTGGAGACTGAATAATGGCGCTGCATTTCGAACGGTCGGAATTTGACGCGCGGCGCGATCGGCTGATGATCGAGATCGCCGAGAAGAAACTCGATGCCGTCCTGCTGTTTGCGCAGGAGAGCATGTACTGGCTGACCGGCTACGATACGTTCGGCTTCTGCTTCTTTCAGTGCCTGGTGGTGAAGGCAGACGGTTCGATGATCCTGCTCACGCGCTCGGCCGATCTGCGCCAGGCGCGCCACACCTCGATTATCGACAACATCGTGCTGTGGACCGATCGCGACGGCGCCAATCCGGCGATCGACCTGCGAAATCTGCTCAACGATCTCGACCTGCTCGGCGCCCGCATCGGAGTCGAATACGACACCCACGGCCTGACCGCCTACAATGGCCGGCGCCTGGACGAGCAATTGCAGACCTTTGGCCAGATCGCCGACGCGTCCGGCATCGTCAGCCGGCTGCGCCTGTTCAAGAGCCCGGCCGAAATCGCCAAGGTGGAAAAGGCCGCAAATCTCGCCGACGACGCGCTGGATGCGGCCCTACCGCTGATCAAGCAGGGTGGAGACGAAGCCCTGATCCTTGCTGCCATGCAGGGCGCGATCTTTGCCGGCGGCGGCGATTATCCGGCGAACGAGTTCATCATCGGCTCAGGCGTGGACGCACTGCTTTGCCGTTACAAGGCTGGCCGCCGCAAGCTGAGCAAAAACGACCAGCTGACGCTCGAATGGGCCGGCGTTTTCCACCATTACCATGCGGCGATGATGCGCACGGTGCTGACCGGCAAGGTGACGAAACGTCACCAGGAACTGTTCGATGCCGCGCGCGCCGCACTTCTGGCCGTCGAAAAGGTGATGACGCCCGGAAATACCTTCGGCGACGTGTTCGACGCGCATGCCCGCACGCTCGAGGCGCACAACTTGACCAAACACCGGCTCAACGCCTGCGGCTATTCGCTCGGCGCCCGCTTCACCCCATCATGGATGGACATGCCGATGTTCTATCAGGGCAATCCCGAACCCATCGCGCCAAACATGACGCTGTTCGCCCACATGATCATCATGGACTCCGAAACAGAGACGGCAATGACGCTCGGCCGTACGTATCTGACGACCGAATCGCAGCCGAAACCGCTGTCCCGCCATGATCTCGACTTGATTGTGCAATGAATCCATAATGGTAAGAATGCAAGGGGCGTTCATCGCCAGGGAGTTTTGAGGCAAATGAGGCGATCGCATGTGACGACCGTGTCATTGCTCGCGGCGCTGACGCTGGCCGCCTGCACCAACGCGAAGGACGTTCTCGAACCCTCCGCCATCGCCTCGCAGTCGACACAGGCCGTACCAACGACCGGAACCGGCACGGCTGCAACGCCCACCACACCTGCAACGACCGCCCATCCTTCCGCAACGGCACAGCCTTCCGCCCCCTCGCAGCCCGCAAAGAGCGCCGCCGTCATCGCACGAACCCGCCTGCAGGTAGCGCCGATCGTCGGCGCCTCGGTGGAAGCCGCGACACCGCTGACCGCGGAGCTTCAGACGCGAGCCAAGCAGCGCGGCATCACCTTGGCCGGTAGCGCCGGCCAGACCCCTACGCACGTGCTGAAGGGCTATTTCTCGACGATGTCGGAAGGCAAGGACACCACCGTCATCTATGTCTGGGACGTCTATGACCCGGCAGGCAACCGGCTGCATCGCATCAACGGCCAGCAGAAGGCACCCTCGGCCAATGGTGGCGAAGGCTGGGCTGCGGTCGCGCCGGAGACCATGCAGGCGATCGCCGACCAGACGATCGACCAGTTTGCCACATGGCTTGGCGGCCAAGCGGGGTGACTGGCGGGCTGACATGTTGCCGGCTCCCCGTCGTAGACGTTTATTGACATTAGCCTGCGGATTCCGCTCACGACGCTTGCAATACCGGCACGGGCCGCTAAAAGCCCCGACTAAGGGGCTCAAGAGAGTCTGCCAGAGTCTCCATCCTTCACCAGGAACGGTGCATGAAGCTTTTCGCGGGCAATTCCAACAGGGTGCTGGCCGAAGCGGTCGCCCGCTATCTCAACATCCCGCTGGGCAAAGCCAGCGTCAGGCGCTTCGCCGATCAGGAAATCTTCGTCGAGATCCAGGAGAATGTGCGCGGCGAGGATGTCTTCATCCTGCAGTCCACCTCGTTCCCAACCAACGATCACCTGATGGAACTGCTCATCATGATCGATGCCTTTATGCGCTCGTCGGCCAAGCGCATCACGGCGGTCATTCCCTATTTCGGCTATGCCAGGCAAGATCGCCGCGCCTCGGGCCGCACGCCGATCTCGGCCAAGCTGGTCGCCAACATGATCACGCGGGCGGGCGTCGATCGCGTCTTGACGCTGGATCTCCACGCCGGCCAGATCCAGGGCTTCTTCGATATCCCGACCGACAACCTGTTCTCGGTGCCGGTCATGGCCCGCGACGTGAAGGCGAAATATAAGCAGCTTGCCAATGTCATGGTTGTGTCGCCGGATGTCGGTGGCGTGGTCCGCGCCCGCGCGCTGGCCAAACGCATAGATGCTCAACTCGCCATCGTCGACAAGCGTCGCGAGCGCCCCGGTGAATCGGAAGTCATGAACGTCATCGGCGACGTGCGCGGCAAGGATTGCCTGCTGATCGACGACATCATCGATTCGGGCGGCACCTTGTGCAATGCGGCCGATGCACTGCTTGCCGGCGGCGCCACCAGCGTCACTGCCTACACCACCCATGGCGTTTTGTCGGGCGGCGCCATCGCCCGCATCGGCGCCTCGAAGCTGCAGGAACTGGTCATTACCGATTCCATCCAGCCGACCCAGGCGGTGCTCGACGCCAGCAACATCCGCGTCATCTCCATCGCCGACCTGATGGGTGAGGCGATCTCGCGCACGGCGACCGAGGAATCGGTATCGAGCCTGTTCGACTGAAATCTGCCAGCGCTACATCGCCGCGCGTTCAGCGGACGCGCAAAGGGACGCTGTAGCACTTTGATTTCGCGCATGGTCACCAGCGAAATCGGTTCCGATTTCGCTGAAGCGAACCGAAGGTTCGGGTCATGCGTTACCCGTTCGACACCCTGATATTGTCCCTTGACCCTCGCATATAGCCCCGCGGCGATGCCCCCAGCATACGCTTGAACATGGTGATGAAGGCCGGCACGCTGTCATAGCCGAGGTCGAACGCCACCCTTGTGATCGGCTCGCCATCGGCCAGCCTCGGCAAGGCCGCGAACAGGCAGGCCTGTTGGCGCCATGTCGACAGCGACAATCCGGTCTGGCGATGAAAGGCGCGGGTGAAGGAACGGCGGCTCATGCCGACGATATCGGCCCATTCGTCGATTGTCGCGTGCGGCGAGGGTGCTGCAACGAAGCGCCGGCACAGTGCCGCAAGCTTTGGATCTGAAGGAAAAGGCAGGCCGAGCGGCCGTTCCGGCAGGTTCGGGATTTCATGCAGCAGGAGGCTCATGATCAGCCCGCCGCGCCCCTCCAGCTCGGCGCCCTGCGGCAGCTTTTCCGATTCCACGATCAGGCTGTGCATCAGATCTGTAATACCGACGACGCGCAGCCCATGCGGCAGCCCCGCAATGGCGTCCGGCATCACATAGACCGAGCGCATGCTGACGTCGCCAAGCATCTCGACGGAATGCTCGGTGCCGGCGGGAATCCACATGGCATGATCGGGAGGCACCATCCAGCGGCCATGCCGCGTCGTCACCAGCACGACGCCGACAAGCGCATGCAGCAACTGACTGCGACTGTGACGGTGCTGCGGCACGTGGTAGCCGTCGGGATATTCGGTCGGCAGGGCCACCGCTGGCCCGACGGCCTGCTCCAGCCACTGCCAGCGGCGCTCATGCAACTGCCCGAGGTCGGCAAGCTGGCCGAGATCGGTGTCGCCCACTTTGAAGATTTCATTGCCACGCGGCATTGAGTAATGGCCCACTCGCGAAACTATTGGACCAAACCACGAAAGAAGTCGCCCGGCAAGTGACTTATAAGGCAACCCGGCTATGAGGCCGCCTGCGCGAGCGCCCGCCAAAAAGACCACGGAGCATGCCTTGACCGATACGACAGCCACCACCGCCGCCACGCCTGCGACGGCCAGCCACGCTTCGGCGCAAGCGACGGCCTTTAGCGTCATTCTTGCGGTGAGCTTCTGTCATTGTGTCAACGACATCATGCAGTCGCTGCTCTCGGCCATCTATCCGCTGCTGAAAGACAATTACGGTCTCGATTTCTGGCAGATCGGCCTTTTGACGTTCACCTTCCAGGTAACGGCCTCATTGCTGCAGCCGCTGATCGGAATGGTCACCGACAAGCGGCCGATGCCCTATTCGCTGCCCTACGGCATGGCGTCCTCGCTGATCGGCCTGATCGTGCTGGCCTATGCCGGACACTATTGGCTGCTGCTGATCGGCGCGTCGCTGATCGGCATCGGCTCGGCGATCTTCCACCCGGAATCCTCGCGCATCGCCCGCTTCGCCTCGGGCGGCAGGTTCGGCCTGGCGCAATCTCTGTTCCAGGTCGGCGGCAACTTCGGCCAGGCCATCGGGCCGCTGCTGGCTGCCTTCATCGTCGTGCCTTTCGGCCAGACCAGCATAGCGTGGTTTGCCGTCGGATCGCTGATCGGTATCATCGTGCTGTGGCGGGTCGGCGGCTGGTACAGCCGTCTGCGCGCTTCGCTCGCCAACCGCAAGGCGGCAGGTTTTGTATCGCCCTTCCCGCGCCGCAAGGTTATGGGCGCGTTGGCGGTGCTGACCTTGCTGGTGCTGACCAAGAACGCCTACATCGCCAGCCTCGCCAGCTACTACACCTTCTACGCCATCGATAAATTCGACGTTTCGGTGCAGATGTCGCAGGTCATGCTGTTCCTGTTCCTCGGCGCCTCGGCGCTGGGCATCCTGCTCGGTGGCCCGTTCGGCGACCGCTACGGACAGAAGGCGATGATCTGGTTCTCCATCGTCGGCGTGCTGCCCTTTACGCTGGCTCTGCCCTACGCCAATTTCGAATGGACCATGATCCTGACGGTGCTGATCGGCCTGATCCTGTCCTCGGCATTCTCGAACATCGTCGTCTTCGCGCAGGAACTGGTGCCCGGCCGCGTCGGCATGATCGCCGGTATCTTCTTCGGCTTCGCCTTCGGCATGGGCGGCATCGCCGCCGCCGTGCTCGGCGTCGTCGCCGACATGAAAGGCATCGACTTCGTCTTTCAGGTCTGCTCCTACCTGCCGCTGCTCGGGCTGCTGACGGTTTTTTTGCCGAACATGAAGGAAGCGAGGAAGCTCGAGGGGAGGCCACGATCGGGTGAAGCTTGAATTTGGTTTCGGCCTCGCGCCGTAGAGGGTCGGGAGCGCCGTCTTCCTGCCCACCTCACGCGTGGAACGGGCACAGATCGATTGTTGCCGTCATGTGCCGCAAAGCTTTAAATGCACTGATCGCGGCAACCACTCTCGAACGGACATCCTTGTCTGAAGGAACCGGCAGAGAGTGAATGACCCGCCGGATCTGCAGATCACCAATCAGCAGGTTCAAGAACCAATCGGCAGCTACGCGCGCAGATGGCGCAACCAGCGCACCGCTCTCCAAGTCGCGCTGGATCGACCCCGGCCTCGGCTTCTGTCAGCCGCTTTCGTAGTTCATGCCGTCGACATCCAGGCCTGACGTCAGCCACTCGGGAAAGCCGCCTTCGAACCGGCGTGAGGCCCAACCTCGCGCCCTCAGGATTGCCAGCGCGTCGGCAGAGAGGACGCACTGGACACCCCGGCAATAGGCGACGATGACCTTCTCTCGTGGAAGCTCCGCAAGTCGTTCTTCCAGCTCATCCACGGGAATGTTGATCGCACCCGGCAAATGCCCCGCCGCGTATTCCTCCTGCGGCCGCACGTCGAGCAGCACGATTTCGTCGTTCCGCATGCGGCGCACGAGTTCCTCGCGCGAGATGTTCTCCAGCCTGTCCGGCCGGCTCATAGTGTCGTTGATAAGTTCGCGGATTTGCTCGCGCCTATGGTTGGCAAGGCTTCGCAGGGCCGCGAGCACGTTTTCAATCGGGCCATCTGCCAAACGATAGAGCACGCGTTTCCCCTCTCGCCGGGTCTGCACCAAGCCGGCCCGCTTGAGGTGTTGAAGATGCTGCGACGTGTTGGCCAAGGCGATCCCGGAAAGTTGCGTGAGCTGCTCCACGGCGAGTTCGCCGTCGGCAATGTGTCGGAGAAGAACCAGCCGATGTGCATGTCCCAGCGTGCGGGCGAGATCCGCTATTTCGTCAAAGATCGGATGATGGACACCTGCGTTTTTCATATCGCGTGGCCTACCATGAATCCATCAATCAATCAATCAATACATTGAATGAGAGATTTAATCGACTAGTGTCTGACGCCCAAGACAGGAGCGACAAGCCAGGAGCATAGAAATGAATGAGCAGTTGGAATTCGTTGTCCGCGCAGCCGCGATCGGAGCGGGCGCGACGGCGGTGATGGATCTTTGGGGATTGTTTCTAAAGCGAGCGTTCGCGATTCCATCGCTCGATTATGCCTGCGTCGGCCGCTGGATCGCGCACTTTCCGCGAGGCCGTTTCGCGCATGTGAATATCGCTCAGGCTCCTGGAATTCCGGGCGAAACGCCGATTGGATGGGTCGCGCATTACGCGATCGGCATCGTCTTTGCTGCATTGCTGATGGGAGTATGGGGCATCGACTGGGCACGATATCCGACATTGCTTCCCGCCCTTCTTGTCGGGATGTCCACTGTTGTCGCCCCGTTCTTCGTCATGCAGCCAGCCTTTGGAGCCGGAATTGCAGCCTCGAAAACTCCCAACCCGCACACTGCGCGTCTGCGCGGCCTCATGACTCATCTGTCCTTCGGGGTCGGACTGTATGTCGCAGCATTGCTTTCGGCACTCCTGTTCCGGTCTGACACTGATCGGTTGCGGTCGGCTTTCAAGCGCGATCCAAACGTTTGAAAATGGGGCGCAAACCCGAAATTCAAAGCGAAACACTGCCCATGCCTGCAACGGCTGCACCTCGGGCCGACTGGTGCCCGGCCGGGTCGGCATGATCGCCTGTATATTCTTCGGCTCCGCCTTCGGCATGGGAAGCATCGCCGCCGCCGGGCTTGGGTCGTCGCCGACATGAAAGGCGTCGACTTCGTCTTCAGGTCTGCTCCAACCTGCCGCTGCTCGGCCTGTTGACGGTGTTTTGCCGAACTCGTCGCCTTCGTGAACGTGATCGAACTGCACGGTTGATTTCGCCGCGGTCCCTTTCCATCTTGGGATTCTAAAAGGCCCGAGAGATTCGTATGACGGAGTTAGTGACCGGCGCGACCTGGACTGTCTCGCCGATGCCTCAGAGCCAGGCCACCTGCGGCTGGCAAGGGGGCTGGTTTGAGACAGCTGCGCGTCGCTATACCCGTGCGGTGGAAGGCAACATTCGCTCCGATTGTCACTTGATCATGGCAACTACAAAGGGTGGAGCGATCCGGCATGAGTTCAGGACTGACAGCGGTCTGCGGTATTCCGGCCGAGACCGAGTGGGAACCGTGTCCTTCCTGCCTGCGGGTTGCGAACGGCGACTCTCCTTGGAGCACGTCGCATGGGAGTGGGGCGCGATCGCCGTGCATCCGGGATCCGTCGCCGCAGACATCATGTCGATCGCTCCATTCATCGAGCCTTCAGACCCATTTTTGTACGGTCTGATAGCGCAAATGAAAAATCTCCTGTCCGTCGATGGCGCGCTCGACGCCACTTATTGCAGCGTCATGACGATAGCGCTTGCCGAATATCTGCTGCGTCGATCCGGTCGCCCCGTTCGCGCCAAGGGAATCCGGCAACTCTCGGCCAGGCAGCTGCGTATGACGATGGAACGCATCGATCATTTGCTGCCGCAGCCGGTCCAGATCGCCGATCTGGCCACGCCGCTTGGTATTTCAGAAGGCCATTTCTACAGGGCTTTTCGGGGCGCCGCGGGCCGCACGCCCGTTCAAGCTATCTCTGAACGGCGCGTCGAGCGCGCGGCTTCATTGCTGGCTCAGACGGATTGTTCCGTTAACCGTATAGCTCTCGAAGTGGGCTTGGCGAGCCCAAGCCACCTTGCAAGGCTATTCCGTACCATACTCGGCACGACGCCGTCGGAATATCGACGTGAGTTTCGAGCGGTCGCCGTCCCGGCAAGAAACGATCAGGATGAAGCGATCCGGTCAGGATGAGGCGCGCATTTGCTCCGTGTTTTCGGCTAGCTTGCCCGCACATCAAACGGAGTACCCTCGATGTCTCGTCCCGAGTTTCTCACCACCCGCCGCGATCTTCTCCGTTCCACCGCAACGCTGGCCGCAGTCGCCGCGGCCGGCCAATTTCCGATCAAGGCAATCGCGCAAGAGCGCTCGGCCATCATGCGGCCGATCCCCAAGACGGGCGAGATGATCCCCGCCGTCGGTCTGGGCACTTTCGAAACATTCGACATCATGCCCGGTGAACCGCGAGACAACATTCGCGAGATCATCCGTTCCTTCCATCAGATGGGCGGGCGCGTCATCGACACGTCGCCGCTGTACGGCATGTCCGAGGTCAGCGTCGGCGATTTCGTGACCGAACTGGGCATAGCGGATGACATTTTCGTCACCAACAAGACTTGGACAACGGGCGAATATCTCTCGGACAACAGTCACTCGGAGGCGCAATTTCTTCGCTCGCGCGAGCGCCTCTGGCGTAGCCGGATGGATGTCCAACAAGTTCATAGTCTCGAGAATCACGATCAGGTCCTGCACCTGCTGCGCCAATGGAAGGAGGAAGGCCTGATCCGCTATATCGGGGCGACGCAGTGGAGCGCCGAATACTACGATACCATGGAGCGGTTGGTTGCAGGCGGCACGCTCGACTTCGTTCAGATCGCCTACACCATCCATACGCGGGCGGCCGAAAAGAGACTGCTGCAGGCCTGTGCGGACAATGGCGTCGCCGTGCAGGTGAACATTCCCTTCGAGAAGGCGCGCCTGTTCACGCCAGTTGCCGAGCAGCCTCTTCCGCCTTTCGCCGCCGAATTGGGCATTGAAAGCTGGGCTGAGTACTTTCTCAAGTTCATCATTTCCCACCCCAACGTTACCGTAGTGATTCCGGCAACCAGCAATCCCGAACACCTGGTTGACAACATGGGCGCGCTCTTTGGCGAGCTGCCGGATCGGTCGATGCGAGAGCGTATGGCGGAATACTACACATCCCTTCCCGGTGTGTCCGATGCCCTCCGGCAACCGCCCTATCCAGGAAAGAACTATGGAGGGGTCGTGAAGTGGCCCTTCGCTTGAAGAATGCTCCCGCAGTTCTCTCGATCGCCGTTCTTCTGGTGACCTGCGGCCAGCTCAGCGCCAACGAACGGGCTCTCGCGGGACAATTCACCATCGACCGCACCGAAGTGACAATCGGACAATTCACCGGCTTCGCTGAAGCGACGGGGCTGATGACGGCCGCCGAAACCTTGGGTGGCGGACACGAGTGGGGCTCGGGATGGGAGCGGCGTCCTGGATGGACATATCGGACGCCCTTCGGAGAAGCGCCACAATCGACGAGCGAGCCGGCCGTTCATGTCAGCTGGCACGAGGCGGCAGCCTATTGCGCTTGGGCCGGCGGCCGCTTGCCGACCATCGAAGAATGGGTCCAGGCGGCCTATCGCGAAACCCGCCCTGCCCCATCGGCGGGCTTCATCGCCGGCAGGCAATATGCATATCCTGTCGGCGACACGCCCATCGGCGCCAACACGCGGGGCGACGATCCTTGGCCGCGCCATGCGGCAGCGGGTACCACGCAGGTCGGGGTCAATGGTCTCTACGATATGGGTGGCAACGTGTGGGAATGGCTTGCCGATCGTGATGGCCAAGCGGCTCTAACTGCCGGTGGTTCCTGGTGGTATGGTGCCGAAGAGATGGTGTCCAGCGCGATGCAATGGAAACCTGTCGATTTCTACGTCGTCTACATAGGTTTTCGCTGTGTCTACGATCACGGACGTGCCCGATAAATCCTGAGTTGCGGGCTGATGACCGGCGGGGCAAACTGCCGCATTTTGGCGATCTTGGTTATTCTCACTGGAAGCGCAGAACGTCTGCCCATTGCGGGAACAGGGCTTGTTCCCGCGGTCGGCAGACATTCGGGCGTTCGGAGCTTCCTCACGCCCGCCTTTGGCTTGCACCTCGTCCCACCTTCCGCTATAGAGCCGCCACCCGCGTAGACACCCTTGGAGGCAACGCGGCGGAAGGCTGTCCGGCCTAACGTGATCCCAAAAAGATTTTGGACCCGATCATGTAAGGCCATGACGGCTTTCGACGTTTACGGCCCCAGGCACCTCGCCGGCCGCGAACGCTCCAGAACAACGCGAAAGGAAATGCCATGAGCGATACTTACGAGCTCAAGGCCGAAGCGCGCGAACAGGTCGGTAAGGGGTCCGCCCGTGCAGTTCGCCGCAACGGTAAAGTGCCTGCAGTAATTTACGGCGACAAGCAGCCTCCCCTGGCGATTGCGCTGACCTACAAGGACATCTACTACAAGATCCATGGCGGCGGGTTCCTGACCACGATCGCCACGATCGATGTCGACGGCAAGAAGATCCAGGTCCTGCCAAAGGACTACCAGCTCGACCCGGTCAGGGATTTCCCGGTCCATGTCGACTTCCTGCGCATCGGCAAGGACACCGAAGTCAATGTCGACGTGCCGGTCCACTTCATCAACGAGGACAAGTCGCCCGGCATCAAGCGCGGCGGCGTGCTCAACATCGTGCGTCATGAAGTCGAGTTCCATTGCCCTGCCAATGCGATCCCGGAGTTCATCACCGTCGATCTTACCGGCACCGATATCGGCGATTCGATCCACATCTCGGCGGTCAAGCTGCCGGCCGGCGTCAAGCCGGTGATCTCCGACCGCGACTTCACCGTCGCGACCATTGCCGGTTCCGCGGCGATGAAGCCGGAGGCGGAAGAGGCGGTCGAAGCGGCTGAACCCGAGGCGGCTCCTGCCGCCGAAGAGAAGTAATCCCTTTCCGCCTAGTGTGGCGAATCCGAAATTCGCATCACTTTGGAGCAGCGCACCGGGCGAATTTCGGATTCTAAAGGCCACACTAGCAACCATGAGGTTCTAGTGTGGTTTTTGGATTTGAAGTTCCTGAACGTTGATGCCTTCAAAGCGGCAGGAACTTCAAATCCACCACACTAGAGGTGACGATGCTGCTGTTTGCAGGCCTCGGCAATCCGGGCGCGAAATACGCCAACAACCGGCACAATGTCGGCTTCATGGCGGCGGACGCAATCGCCCGCCGCCACTCCTTTTCCCCCTGGTCGAAGAAGTTCCAGGGTCTGATCGCCGAAGGTGCGCTTGCCGGCGAAAAGATCATCCTGATCAAGCCGCAGACCTTCATGAACAATTCAGGCCAGTCGATCGGCGAAGCGCTGCGCTTCTATAAGCTCACTCCCTCGGCGCTCACCGTCTTCTACGACGAGATCGACCTCGCCGACGGTAAGGTCCGCGTCAAGACCGGCGGCGGCGCCGGCGGTCACAACGGCATCCGCTCGATCGACGGCCATGTCGGCAACGCTTACCGCCGCGTGCGCATCGGCGTCGGCCATCCCGGCGTCAAGGAATTCGTCCAGCATCATGTGCTTGGCGATTTCGCCAAGGCCGATCGCGAATGGGTGGAGCCGCTGCTCGACGCCATCGGTGATCATGCCGACTTGATCGTGAGGGGTGATGAGGCCGGCTTCATGAACAAGGTCAGTGTTGCCGTCCAGCGAAAGACCGGCGTCGTGCCCAAGCCGGAAAAGCCCGGGCAAAAACAACAGGGTGCAAAACAGCAGAGCCACGTCCGTCAGGCGCGGCCGCAGCAGCCGGCAGTCAAGCTGCCCGAAACCGGCCCGATGGCCGCCATGCTGAAGAAGCTGTTTGGCGGCAAGGATTAGGCCATGGACATGGATGACGTTCAGGAATTGGTCCGCCGCGTCAGGCAGAAATATGTCGATCACTTCGTCTCAGCTGTCGGCGAACTTGCTGCCGGCAGCCAAGGATCGCTTGCAACCGAGGTCAAGTTCTCGAACGTCGATTCCTTCTATCGAAATTTGATCGCAGTTGACTTCGTTTCCAATGACGGACAGCCCAATCCGCAATTCATCAATAGCGATACCTATCTGAAGTTCTCTCCGGATATTCGCGCCGAGATCGGCGGAATGGACGTCTTCATATCGCCGTTCAAGTGGGACGAGGTCCATTTCAAGTTCGATACAAAGGATCTTGACGACGATCTCTTCGAGGAATGGTTTCGCACTTGGTTCGATATCGATGGCGAGCGCGAGACGATGGAAGTTGTCGGAAACATCATTCACAGCACGCAGTTGCACGATGGGCGGCTGACGGTTGATTTCGGAACCGCCGACGTCGACGCGTTCTGGCATCTCCTACAGATATTGAGCAAGTCGGGCGTTCCCTCGCTGGCCATAGGCACCGACGACATTGCGCAACCGTTGAACTGAATTGCGGCTTGACGATCGTCGGGGCTTTCGCCCATAGCCCTCATCAAATTTCGATTTCCCGATAGGAACGGATAAAAATGGGTTTCAAATGCGGCATCGTTGGCTTGCCCAACGTCGGCAAGTCGACGCTTTTCAACGCGCTGACTAGGACGGCGGCGGCGCAGGCAGCCAACTATCCATTCTGCACCATCGAACCGAACACCGGCGAGGTGGCGGTGCCCGACCCGCGCCTGCAGAAGATCGCGGCGATCGGCAAGTCGAAAGAGATCATCCCGACCCGCATCTCCTTCGTCGACATCGCCGGCCTGGTGCGCGGCGCCTCGAAGGGCGAAGGCCTGGGCAACCAGTTCCTGGCCAACATCCGCGAGGTCGACGCCATCGTCCATGTGCTGCGCTGCTTCGAGGATGACGACATCACCCATGTCGAGGGCCGCATCGATCCCGTCGCCGACGCCGAGACCGTCGAGACCGAGCTGATGCTCGCCGACCTGGACAGCCTCGAGCGCCGCATCGTGCAGTTCCGCAAGCGCGCTTCCGGCAAGGACAAGGAGGCGCTGACCGTGCTGCCGATGATGGAAGCAGCTCTTGAACTTCTGCAGGCCGGCAAGCCCGCCCGCATCCTGCTCAATGGCATTTCCGCGGAGGATCTGCGCATCCTGCAGGGGCTGAACCTTTTGACCTCGCACCCTGTGCTCTATGTCTGCAATGTCGCCGAGGCCGACGCCGCCACCGGCAACGCGCACACCAAGGCGGTCGAACAGATGGCTGCCGCGCAAGGCGCCCGCACCGTGGTGATTTCCGCGGCGATCGAAGCCGAGGTCGCGCAGCTCAGCGACGAAGAGGAAATAGAATTCCTCGCGACGCTGGGCCTCGATGAGCCTGGCTTGAACAAGGTGATCCGCGCCGGCTACGAGCTGCTGCAGCTCATCACCTATTTCACCGTCGGCCCGAAGGAGACACGCGCCTGGACCGTGCACAAGGGCGCCAAGGCGCCACAGGCGGCAGGCGTCATCCATACCGATTTCGAGCGCGGCTTCATCCGCGCCCAGACCATCGCCTACAACGACTTCGTCACGCTGGGCGGCGAAGTGGCGGCCAAGGAAGCCGGCAAGGCGCGCGACGAAGGCAAGGAGTATGTCGTCCAGGACGGCGACATCATGCTGTTCAAGTTCAACACCTGAGCTGACCGACGGCACGCCGGAAGCCATCACGGCCGCCGCTGCGATCACAGCCCTGTGCACGCCGCACGGGCCGTTTCCGCGCGGCTTGACTGCCCGCAATGCCCGGTCTAAGGGGCGTCTGCACCGGCCCGTGCTTTCGTCGAAAGCGCCTGTCCCGTGCAATCCGAAACGACGCGCCCGCTCGAACCCATCCTTTTGGCCTCAGCAAGGGAGACCCGGTGATGATCAAGGCATTCGTCGTGGACAATGATCGCCTGCGCCTCGCCGACGATCTCTTGGCAAACAGCGACAAGATCGTCTGGGCCGATCTTCTGAACCCGACAAAGGAAGAGGAAGCGGCCATCGAGGCCTGGCTCGGTGTTGCCATTCCGACGCGCGAGGAGATGGAGGAGATCGAGATTTCCAGCCGCCTTTACGTCGAGGACGGCGCCTATTTCATGACCGCCATTCTGCCGGCCCAGACCGAGGCCGACGATCCCCTGATGTCGCCGGTCACCTTCGTGCTGGCCGGCAACAGGCTGATCACCGTGCGCTATCACGAACCGAAGGCCTTCAAGACGTTTCCGCTGCGCGCCGAGAAGGTGGCGACCGGCTGCACCAGCGGCGACACCATCCTGATCGGCCTGCTGGAGGCGATCGTAGACCGCCTCGCCGACATTCTGGAGCGCGCCGGCCGCGACATCGAAACGATCTCGCGCGACATCTTCGAGGCACGCTCGACCAAGGTTTCCAAGCGCAACCGCGACTTCCAGGAATTGCTCAAGGCGATCGGCCGCAAGGAGGACATCGCCTCCTCGATCCGCGACAGCCTGATTTCACTGCAGCGGCTCGCCGGTTTTCTCGCCCACGCCTCGACCCAGACCAAGATGAGCAAGGACATCCGCGCGCGCATCAAGACCTTGTCGCGCGATGTGCTGTCGCTCGCCGACCACGCCACCTTCCTGTCGCAGAAGATCAACTTCCTGCTCGACGCGACGCTCGGCATGATCTCGATCGAGCAGAACGCCATCATCAAGATCTTCTCCGTCGCCGCAGTCATCTTCCTGCCGCCGACGCTGGTCGCTTCGATCTACGGCATGAATTTCGACATCATGCCCGAGCTCAAATGGCAGCTCGGCTATCCCTTCGCCATCGGCTTGATGATCGTGTCGGCGATCCTGCCTTTCTGGTATTTCCGCCGCCGCGGCTGGTTGTAGCTTCTATTCCGTTGGGCGCGATGGCCTGGCGCACCAGAAATTACTTGACCAAATTGCGCCCTGCCTGCATCCGGGAACCCCGATCCGTGGCGATCGTACAAACTTGAACCGGATTCCAGACCATGACCGGAAAGACCTGGGCCTATGAGGATTTCGTCGAGGGCGCCTCGCTTGACCTCGGGACGAAGCTGGTGAGTGCGGCCGAGATCATCGAATTCGCGCAAGAGTTCGATGCGCAGCCGATGCATCTCGACGAGGCGGCGGGCAAGGCCAGCATCCTTGGCGGGCTGTCGGCCTCCGGCTGGCACACTTGCGCGATGTTCATGCGCATGCTGTGCGACGCTTTCCTGCTGGACTCGACCTCGCAAGGCGCCCCCGGCGTCGACCAGGTCCGGTGGAAAAAGCCGGTGCTGGCCGGAGACATCTTGCGCGGCAACACCACCGTCCTTGCCAAGCGCCTGTCCAGGTCCAAGCCCCACCTCGGCCTCGTCACCCTGCGCAGCGAGCTTTTCAACCAGCGTGGCGAAGGCGTCTTCGAACTCGAGAACACCGTCATGTTCCTGACGCGAGGGGCCAGCGCGTGAGCCTCGACGAGTTCTTCTGCATCGGCGTCACCGTCACGCTTGGGTCGCATACATTCGAACCCGAGGCGATCAAGGCGTTCGCCAGGAAATACGATCCGCAAATATTCCACCTCGACGAAGAGGCGGCGAAGAAGAGCGTATTCGGCGGCCTGTGCGCGTCGGGCTGGCACACAGCTGCAACCTGGATGAAATTGAACCTCGAGGCCGGCGTGGAGGCCGGGGGCGCCCGCTGGGTCGGCGCAGGACCCGCACCCGAATTCGGCCCCTCGCCCGGTTTCAAGAACCTCAAATGGCTGAAGCCCGTCTATGCCGGAGAAACCGTGACCTTCACCCGCACAGCGCTTGCCCACCGCCCCATCATGTCACGGCCGGGGTGGCGGCTGCTCACGCTTCGCTCGGAGGCCTTCGATTCGACCGGGGACAAGGTCATCGAATTCGAAAGTGCCGTGCTGGTGAAGGTGGGGTGAGCTTTCCTTCTCCCCTTGTGGGAGAAGGTGGATCGCGCGAAGCGCCAAGACGGATGAGGGGTGTTGGAAGAAATGATACGTCTAAAAATCCAATGATTGGAAGCGCTTACGCCTTCAGCGCTGCGATCGGTTCAACACCCCCCATCCGACCTCGCTTCGCGACGCCACCTTCTCCCACAACAAAGGGAGAAGGAAAAAGCGTATCAATGCCCTTCGAATCCGATCAGCGTCCTGACCGGCACGCCGAGCGCTTCGAGCTTCTCGCGGCCGCCGAGGTCCGGCAGGTCGATGACGAAGCAGGCGGCGAGGATGTCGGCGCCGATCTGCCGCAACAGCTGGACCGCCGCCGCCGCCGTGCCGCCGGTGGCGATCAGGTCGTCGACGAGGATGACCTTCTCACCCGGAGACACGCCATCCCTGTGCATCTCCATCTCGTCCAGCCCGTATTCGAGGCTGTAGGCGACGCGCACCGTCTCGTAAGGCAGCTTGCCCTTCTTGCGGATCGGCACGAAGCCGGCCGATAGCTGATGGGCGACAGCGCCGCCAAGAATGAAGCCGCGCGCCTCGATGCCGGCGATCTTGTCGACTTTCTGGCCGGCATAGGGATGCACCAGCTCGTCGATGGCGCGGCGGAAGGCGCGCGCATTGCTTAGCAGCGTGGTGATGTCGCGAAACAGGATGCCCGGCTTGGGATAGTCCGGAATGGTGCGGATCGCGTCAAGCAGCGTGTCTTCGAGCGAAGGTTTCATGGGGCGGCTCTCCGGGCATTCGTCCGATTCGACTTGAAGACGTGAAAAGGAACTCCGGCCGATCGTAACCCGGCGCGGCCGGCGACGGCTACCGCGATATGGCGGCTGGAAGAAAATTGTCCGGCAAAGGACTGGGCCGGCGGTCTTCGGAGGCAGCGTTCGGAAATGCAAAAGGGCGCCTTTCGACGCCCTTTCGATCTGGTGGCGTAGCTCAGTGCGCCACGCCGGCCCACACCTTGCGCTTGGTCAGATAGACCAGCGCGCCGAACAGCAACAGGAAGACCAGCACGCGAAAGCCGGTTTTCTTGCGGGCTTCCAGATGCGGCTCGGCCGCCCACATCAGGAAGGCCGACACGTCGCGGGAATACTGGTCGACCGTCTGCGGCGCGCCGTCGTCATAGGTTACCTGGTCGTCGGAGAGCGGGTTGGGCATCTTCAGCGACACGCCGGCTATGAAGTACGGATTGTAGTGCGTGCCTTCCGGTATCTCCATGCCCGCCGGCGGCTGCTCGTCATAGCCGGTCAGCAGCGAGTGGATATAGTCGGGACCGCCCTGGGCGTATTGCGTGAAGATGTCGAAGACGAAACGCGGAAAGCCGCGCTCGACGCCGCGCGCCTTGGCCAGCAGCGACATGTCGGGCGGGGCAGCCCCGCCATTGGCGGCCGCTGCTGCCTGATCGTTGGGGAACGGCGCCGGGAAATAGTCTGACGGTATGCCGGGACGATCGAACATGTCGCCGGCATCATTGGGACCATCATTGATCGTGTACTCGGCCGCCAGCGCCTTGACCTGCGCTTCTGAATAGCCAAGGTCTTCCAGCGTGCGGAACGCCACCAACTTCATCGAATGGCAGGCCGCGCAGACTTCCTTGTAGACCTTGAGCCCGCGCTGCAACTGCGCCTTGTCGTAGGTGCCGAACGGCCCGGCGAAGCTCCAGTCCATCTCCTTGGGCTCATGTATCGGGAAATGCGTCGGCGCGGCTTCGTTGTGCGCCTCCTCCTGGGCGATCGCCCCTGTGGTCGCGGCCGCAGTGCCTGCCAACACAAGGGCGAGCAGCGCCAGCGAGGTGAGAATCTTCTTCATATCAAATCCCCTTGAGATTCTCTGCCGCGCTGTCGTCGTCTCGACCATCATCTTGTCCGAAAACCGGTCTCCACTTTTCGGGGTCATGCTCAGCCCTTGGTTTCCGGTGCGGCTGCCGCGTGAGCCGGGTGCCCGCCACCGCCATGCTTGTTCTTCTCGAGCACCGCCTCGGTGATCGAATTCGGCAACCGCCGCGGAGTCTCGATCAGGCCAAGCACCGGC
This sequence comes from Mesorhizobium wenxiniae, assembly GCF_002284535.1. Lineage (GTDB taxonomy): Bacteria > Pseudomonadota > Alphaproteobacteria > Rhizobiales > Rhizobiaceae > Mesorhizobium > Mesorhizobium wenxiniae. Next base: position 1,005,122 of record NZ_NPKH01000020.1, read on the forward strand.
AGCGCGACCAGGAAGAAGGCGAAATAGAACAATGTCGCCATCTGCGCCATGAAGACATAGCTGCCTTCAGCCGGCTGCGAACCCAGCCAGCCGAGCAGGACGGCATCGATCACGAAGAGCCAGAAGAACAGCTTGTACCAGGGCCGGTAGACCGCCGAGCGCACCTTCGAAGTGTCGAGCCACGGCACCAGGAACAGCATGGCGATGGAGCCGAACATCGCGAGCACGCCGCCAAGCTTGGAGTTGATCGGCCCGATATTGAAGGTGATGGCGCGCAGGATCGCGTAGAACGGCAGGAAGTACCATTCCGGCACGATATGGGCAGGCGTCTTCAGCGGGTCGGCGACGACGTAATTGTCGGGATGGCCGAGAAAATTCGGCAGGTAGAAGACGAAGTAGGCGAAGATGAACAGGAACACGAGCATCCCGAACGCGTCCTTGATGGTCGCGTAGGGGGTGAAGGCGACGGTATCGGTTTTCGACTTGACCTCGATGCCGGTCGGGTTCGACTGGCCGACCACATGCAGCGCCCATATATGCAGCACGACGACGCCGGCGATCATGAACGGCAGCAGATAGTGCAGTGAAAAGAAGCGGTTCAGCGTCGGGTTGTCGACGGCGTAGCCGCCGAGCAAAAGCTGCTGGATCCAGTCGCCGACCAGCGGGATGGCGCTGAAGAAGCCGGTGATGACGGTCGCGCCCCAGAACGACATCTGCCCCCAGGGCAGCACATAACCCATGAAGCCTGTCGCCATCATCAGCAGATAGATGATGCAGCCGAGTATCCATAGAAGCTCGCGCGGCGCCTTGTAGGAACCGTAGTAGAGACCGCGGAAGATGTGGATGTAGACCGCGACGAAGAAGAACGACGCGCCGTTCGAATGCATGTAGCGCAACAGCCAGCCCGAATTCACGTCGCGCATGATCTTTTCGACCGAATCGAAGGCGAGAGTGCTGTCCGCCGCATAATGCATGGCCAGCACGATGCCGGTCAGCATCTGCGCCGCCAGCATGAGCGCCAGGATGCCGCCAAAAGTGTACGCGTAGTTGAGGTTGCGCGGCACCGGATAGGCGACGAAGCTGTCATAGACCAGCCGCGGCAGCGGCATGCGGGCGTCGAACCAGCGTCCGATACCGGTCTTGGGCGTGTAGGTCGAGTGTCCCTCGCTCATCGAAATATCCCTTAGCCTAGCCGATACGGATCTTGGTGTCGGAAATGAACTGGAACACCGGCACCGTCATGTTCTCCGGGGCCGGCCCGCCGCGGACGCGTCCGGCCGTGTCGTATACCGAACCGTGACACGGGCAGAACCAGCCGCCGAACTCGCCTTCCTGGCCGAGCGGAATGCAGCCGAGATGGGTGCAGACCTGGACCATCACTATCCAGGCCTCTTTGCCCGGCATGGTGCGGTTGGCGTCCGTCGCCGGCGCATCGGCCGGCAGATTGGCGTTGCGGGCGAGCGGATCCTTGAGCTGGGCCAGATTGACCGCCTCGCCGTCCTTCATCTCTTGTTCGGTGCGGTTGCGCACCACAACCGGCTTGCCGCGCCATTTCACGACAAGCGACATCCCCGGCGTCAGCGAGGAGACGTCGACCTCGACCGAGGCCAGCGCCAGCGTCGAGGCATCCGGGCGCATCTGGTCGATGAACGGCCAGGCGACGGCACCCGCGCCGACCACCGCCGCCATACCCGTGGCGACGTAGAGAAAATCACGACGGTTGGGATCCTGGATGTCGGTTGCGCTCACGGGTGCCTGATCCTTTCGCCTCTTCCGTGCCGGTGGCCGAGGCTTGTTCCCCGCTCTTTCACGCCAACCCGACAGCGCATGGCGAACAGGCTTGCGAATTCCTCCGGCAATTGGCCTTCGGTTTATGCGTGAAGCCCGTTTTTGTCCAGACGGGTGAAGGCACAAGGGCAGATTGTCGCGGGGACGCAATTCGACGTCGGGCGGCGTGGCGACGGGCACATGTCGAACACGCCGAAAACGACCGTAAATCAACCGCAAAGCAGCGCCTGCGTTTGCCTCGACAGAAGCCCCGGCCTCGGTCTATCCTCGGCTCATGGCGCATGTCATCGACCGCGACAAATGGGCCAAGGCGCCCGACCGCTGGCCCGACCATTGGCAAGGCGAGCTGCAGTGCGGCACCTACGGCTCCAAAAGCTGCCTGATCTTCAACTATCTGCAGGAGATCGGCGGCGGCGCGCGGCTGCACATGCATCCCTATTGCGAGATTTTCATCATTCGCACTGGCACCGGGCTGTTCACCGTCGGCGACCGGCAGATCGAGGCGTCGGCCGGCCAGATCCTGATCGTGCCGCCGAACACGCCGCACAAATTCACCAATATCGGCCCAGGCCCGCTGGAGACCACCGACATCCACGAAAACGGCAGCTTCATCACCGACTGGCTGGAGTAGACCATGATCCCGAAGGTCCGCGTCAGCGAAAAGTCGAACCGGTTTTCGGAATAATCGGGGGCAACTGGTGGTGTAAATCTGACGCTGGGGTGCCGCCTCAGCTCGTACCGAACATTCGCGCCACCCCGGGAAATGTCGTCTCAGTCGAGGCTGGCCGGCGACGAGAACGGCTGATTGGCGTCGACCACGAAGATGGCCAGCTCATCGAGATCGGTTGTGCCGGCGCTGAACACTTCCATCGGCGTGTTGGCCCCGTGTCCGGTCATGGCCTTGCCGGCTTCGGCGTAGGTTACGCCGTGGGGCGTTCTCTGGCCGAGCTTGCCGGCCAGCACATAGAAGGCCTCCGGTCCCGGATGCGTATGGATCGGCGTCTTGGCACCGGGCGCTCCGCCGGCGCGGTTGACGCGCAGCAAATACTCGCTGGCGCTGATCGGCGGAAGGGGTCCGATCTCGACGACCTTGGCTCCGCCGGGCGTCGAGCCATCCTTCGGCCCAAGCGTGAACAGCCAGACCTTGCCCGCGACCTCCGCCGCAAGCGAGGTCGGGCCGGCAGCGCTCTGGGCCTGCGCCAGCGTTGGGAAATTTTCCAGCCGCCAAAACAATGGTCCGGGCGGCAGTTCCTTCAGCTTTTTCTCAACCACCGGCTCGACGGCGAATTTGCTTTCTGCCGGCATTGAGGCTGACGTCATCGGCCCGAAAGCACACAGTGAGAACAGAAGCACGCCAATACGGCGGGCGCTGAGAGAATGCGGCTTCATGGTCGGTCCTCCTTTGCATGGTCGTCCCCTCGACCCAATATTAGCTGCTACCCCAATATTAGCTGCTACTAAGATAGCATCTGTGCCGCCTTACGGCACGACCAAATTTCGGGGCACCCAGAGAGCGACTGCCGCCAAAGAGGTCGGATCGCACGAAGGTCCGCTTGTGGCGCGACCGCGCCGGGCACCGGCAATTCGGCTGCACTGTAAATGCCGGCTGCAGCAGACATCCTGGCACCGACGTGGTCATGACCCCGCAGCAGTCACACTGATCCGGGCGGCGCAAAGAAGCAGAAGACGGTGGCCTGCGTCGGGTAAAGGCAGATGTGATAGTTGCCGTCGCTCGACCTGATCTCGCTGCCGTACGGGATTCGGAAGCTCTGTTTTCGCGTCACCAGATGGTGGTCGCCGGGGAACAGCACTACGGCAAAACCATCCGGCGCTTCCGTCACTGAGTTGGCCGGGATCATCTGGCAATCGCCGAGGGCGCCATCGCCGTTGCAGCAGCTGGGCGGGTAGTACCATCCCGTTCCTGCATTGTGCGCGCTGACACCCGGCGAACAAAGAGCCCCGCCCACGAAAATGGCGGCAACGGTCGGCAGGGGACGGGGTCTCAGCATTGAACCGATTCCAAATCTTCGGAACGACTGAGACATTGGATCGTCGCCGCACCCAATGTAACGAACAACTGGTGATAGATCGGTGAAAATTTGCCGAAAACAAAGATGTTCCGTCACCATTCAAGCCTTTGCAGGAATCTGCTATAATAAATTGGAAATCCCCCGTGGGAGGCGGAGGATGGATTCCCGGGCTGCCCGGACATTCGCCATCAACGGCGTCATCGTCGATGTTGCCGGAGGGTTTGTGCGTGACCGGGAAGGGCGCGAGATCGCCCTCAGACCGCAGGCCTTCGACCTCCTGAAATATCTCTTGGAAAACGCCGGCCGACTGGTCACCAAAGATGAGCTGATGCAGGCAGTGTGGCCAGGCGTATTCGTGACCGACGACAGTCTGGTGCAATGCGTACGCGACATCCGCCGCGCGCTTCACGACGAGAGCCAGTCAGTACTCAAGGCCGTGCCGAAACGCGGATACAGGCTGGCGATCGTGGCCGCGGACCCGCCTTCGGCGCCGGTAAGGTGGAGATGGACCGCGGCGACTGTGGCGCTGGGCTTGCTGGCGGCAGGCGCAGTCTGGCTCTTCATGGGTCTCGCCATCGAGAAGCGTTCTGACACGGTCCTGCCATCCGTCGCGGTGCTGCCGTTTCAAGCGATCGGCGGTGAAGCAAGTGTGCAGCGTCTGGCCGGCGGGCTCACAGAGGATATCATTACCGATCTCGCACGGTTTCCGGAATTCCGGGTCATTGCCCATAACTCGACGGAAGTCTACGAAGGCAAGCCGGCCAACCCGACTGAGGTCGGTGCAGCGCTCGGCGCGGGCTTTGTGGTCGAAGGCTCGATTCAACGCCAAGTCGATCGCGTGCGGGTTACGGCTCAGTTCATCGACGCGAAGACCGGTAATCATCTATGGTCGAACCGGTGGGACCGGCCGGACCGGGACCTGTTTGCGATTCAGACGGAGATTGCCGAGCAGGTCTCCAACCGGCTTGGCGGCGGCGCCGGCCTGATCCAAGAGGCAGGCCGGATAACGGCGCATCGCAAACCTCCCGGCAACCTCAACGCCTACGAACTCTACCTCATCGGTACCGAGAAGCTGGAACAAATCAATCGCGCCGACGTCGAGGAAGCCATCAGACTTCTCAGCCGCGCCACCGAACTGGACCCTACGCTGGCCCGCGCCTGGGTGGAACTGCACCATTCGCATTCCGTGCTGGCCAGTTTCGACATCGACCCCGAAAAGAATCGACGTATCGCCGCCGAAGCCGCTAAACGTGCAGTCGCGCTCGATCCGGCCGATGCCGAAGCGCATGCCGTTCTCGCCCGGAGCCTGGTCGTAAAGGGCGATCTCGCGCGCGCCAAGGCGGAATTCGACGCTGCCCTGCGAATGGCTCCAAATCAGTTCGAGATCGTGACCTTTTATGTGCCTTGGGCTTCGACTTTTGGCGAGGCCGAGAGGGGCGCCGAAATGGCTGACCAGGCGATCCACCTCAATCCGAACTACCCGTTGTGGAGCACCAGGTTGTTTGCCCACGCCTATTTTGTGGTCGGCCGCTATGACGACGCGCTGCTAATGATGGACCGGTTGGCGCCGGAGAATTATGGGATCTGGGGATGGACATATCGCCCCGCCGCGCTGGCGGCAGTTGGGCGTACCGAGGAGGCGAAAACCCTGATCAGCGAGGCCCTTAAACGGTTCCCCGACCTGACCATCGAGGGAAGGGTGAACGAACCTCTTGTCAACACAGATGCGGACCGCAAGCGTCTCATGGAAACCATGCGCCTTGCCGGTTTCCCGCCCTGCGCCAGCCCCGAGCTACTGGCGAAGATCGACAAACCGGTGCGTCTTCCCGAGTGCCTTGCAAACTGATGGTCGTGGTTCGGGCGTTGGCGAGTTGGCAACGGCGCTCGCTATGCGCCACCCGGCAACGGCGAGGCGCAGGGAACGAGCTGCTACGGCAGTTCAGCCTCAAGGCGATCGAAGCGGATCCGAACGCCCAGTTCGGCTATATCGCGATGGCCTGGTCCTATCGCAATGACGCAGTTTTCTGGCACAAGCAGGAAAATAACCCCGACGAGGCGTTGAAGCACGCCGCCGAATACGCCGACAAGGCTCTCCAACTCGCTCCGGACGATGCCAACGCGCATTATGCCGGAGCCCGCATCCATACCGAAGCCGGAGAGGTCGAGCAGGCCATTGCGCGGTACGATCAGGCGATCGCCCTCAATCCCAGCGCCTCAAATGTCCTCGCCGGCAGTGCATCCCCGCTGCTCTTTGTCGGCCGAATCGACGAAGCTATCGATCGGATCAAGCAGGCGATGGGCATCGATCCTTTCCACCCTGATTGGTACCACTGGGACATGGGCTGGGCGCTCCGGGAAAAGAACGATTGCGAGGCCGCGCTGACGGCGATGCGGAAAATGTCCAGAATCCCCAGCGGCGCACACCGAATGCTTGCGGGGATCCACGCTTGTCTGGGAAACCAGCGGGAGGCAAAGTAAGCGCTTGCGGTTTTCCTCAAAGACTCGCCCGGCGACTCCATCAGCCAACAACGCAAGCAGTGGGAGAAGAATTACACCGCTCCCGGGAGCCTCGAGCGCTGGATCGGACACATGCGGTTCGCGGGCTTGCCGGAGTGACCGCGTATGCGGCCCGGCAGAAGACCGATTGGCCACTAAACCTTTGAAGTCTTAGGGCGTACAAGCGCTGATTGCGCTCAATGTAGGGTCATCCTTCGCAAGGAACATTGAGTGCGGGAAAGTCGGCAATCGGGCCGACTTGCGCCATAATGCGCTCGCACCCGAACTTCTGGAACGGGTCGAAATCGGTATTTCGTCTTCGGTACCATCAGGTTTTCAACACTATTGTCTATTTCGCGCCGAGCCTGGCCAGCACGGCCTTGGGGATGTTGTATTCCCGGATCACTGCGTCGTGCTTGCGCAAGCCGCACAATTCGCGCTGGATGAAATAGCCGTGGACCGCCTCCGCCGCGTCCCTGAGCAGCCGGGCACGATGTTCGCCATCGTCGCCATGTTCACGCAACCTCGCCAGCGTTTCATCCACGCGGCGGCCGGCACGGCCGAGCGCCGCCGCCTTTTCGCCGAGGATTTCATGGCCGAGCAGGTCGAGCGCGCTCTCCTGCGCTCCCGACCGTCCGAAATTCGATGGCATTCGCACCGACATCCTCCACTCCGGTTTTGCTGAATCCTGGGCCTACTCCGCCGGCCGCGTCTCCTCCAGCACGCTCTCCTCGTTGAACAGGAAGCCGCCGGACTGCCGCTTCCACAGCCGCGCATAGAGCCCGTCGAGCGCGACCAGTTCGTCATGCGTGCCTTGTTCGACGATACGGCCGCCGTCGAGCACCACCAGGCGATCGAGTGCCGCGATGGTCGACAGCCGATGCGCGATGGCGATGACAGTCTTGTTCTCCATCAGCCTCGCCAGATTTTCCTGGATGGCCGCCTCGATATCGGAATCGAGCGCCGACGTCGCCTCGTCGAGTATCAGGATCGGCGCGTCCTTGAGGAAGACGCGGGCGATCGCCACGCGCTGGCGCTGGCCGCCAGACAATTTCACGCCGCGCTCGCCGACAAAGGCCTCGTAGCCCTGGCGATCACGATTGTCGCGCAAATCGAGGATGAAGTCGTGCGCCTCGGCCTTCTTTGCGGCCGCGATCACCTCGGCGTCGGTTGCTTCGGGCATGCCGAGCTTGATGTTGTCGCGCAAGGAACGGTGGAAAAGTGCGGTATCCTGGCTGACGACGCCGATACTGGCGCGCAGCGAATTCTGCGTCACCTTGGCAACATCCTGCCCGTCGATGGTGATCTTTCCGCCCTCGAGGTCGTAGAGGCGCAGGATCAGATTGGCGAGCGTCGTCTTGCCGGCGCCGGATGGCCCGACAAGTCCGACCTTCTCGCCCGGCCGCACGACAAGGTCGATGCCGTTGAGCACGCCGAACCCCTTGCCGTAGTGGAACTCGACCTTCTTCACGTCGATGCGGCCGCCGACCACGACAAGCTCCCTGGCGTCGGACGCGTCGGTCAGGCCGTGCGGCTGCGAGATCAACGCTTTGGAGTTTTCCAGCACGCCGAGATTCCGCAGGATGCCGTTGAGCTGCATCATCAGTCGGCCGAGCAGCATGTTGAGCCGCAACACCAGCGACAGCGTGAAGGCGACGGCGCCGACTGTGATCGAGCCTTCGACCCAGAGATAGACCGCAAAACAGGCGATCGCGGTGATCATGATACCCGACAGCGTCGTCAGCGCCATGCGCACGCCGGTCAGCCTGCGGGTGAACGGCCGCAGCGCGTCGAGATAAATATCGAAACCGCTCCTGATGTAACGGTCGTCGCCATCGGCCGAGAACAGCTTCAGCGTCTGCACGTTCGAATAGGAATCGACGAAGCGGCCGGTGATCATCGAACCGGCCTCAGCTGTCTGCTCGGCATGCTTGCGGATCGCCGGCAGATAGCGCTTGGCCAGCCAGCCGAAGGCAGTGATCCAGATCACCACCAGCACCGCCAGCCTGAGATCGAGGCCGGCGACCAGCACCAGCGTCGTCACCGTATAGACGATCATGAACCAGACGACCTCGATGAAGCTTTCCATCAAATCGCCGGTCGCCTGCCCCGCCTGCCAGACCTTGGTGGCGATGCGGCCGGCGAAATCGTTCTGGAAGAAGTCGTAGGATTGGCGCGAGACATGGCGGTGCGCCTGCCAGCGCACCAGATTGTAGAAGCCGGGGGTGATCGTCTGCTCGTCGACCAGCGCCGCCAAGCCGACGACGATGGTGCGGATGACCAGCACCACGGCGGCCATGAAGACAAGTTCGGGACCGGCGGCGGTCCACAGCGCGTCCCAGCTGCGCTCGCCGGGGAGCTGGTCGAGAATGTCGACCAGCCTGCCGACGAAGTAGAACAGTCCGGCCTCGACCAGCGGCGCGATACCGCCGATGACCAGCATAGCGAAGAAGGCGACCTTCGCCTGGCCGACATAGTGCCAGAGGAAACCGCTGACGCTGATCGGTGGCCGAAGGTCCGCGGGCTCCCTGAACGGATAGACCCAGTTCTCGAACCAGCGATAGACGGCAATCATCATTCGGCGGCCATCATTCTGCTGCCCTCATTCTGCTGCCATCATTCTGCTGCCATCATTCTGCTGCCCTCATTCTGCTGCTTGACCCTTGATGATGGCATCGTTGGCGGCGGCACCGTCGTCGAGCAGGAAGCCGCCCGACTGGCGCTGCCAAAGCTGCGCATAAAGCCCGCCGGCGGCGACGAGTTCCTCATGCGAACCTTCCTCGATGACGCGGCCCTTATCCATGACGACGAGCCGGTCCATCGCCACGATGGTCGAGAGCCGGTGCGCGATGGCGATGACGGTCTTGCCCTGCATGAGTTTGTAGAGGTTCTCCTGGATCGCCGCTTCGGCCTCCGAATCGAGCGCAGACGTCGCTTCGTCGAGGATGAGGATCGGCGCGTCCTTCAGCATAACGCGGGCAATGGCAATGCGTTGCCGCTGGCCGCCGGACAATTTGACGCCGCGATCGCCGACGTGCGCATCGAAAGCCGTGCGGCCACTGGCGTCCGAAAGCCTTGATATGAAATCAAGCGCCTCGGCGCGGCGAGCTGCCTCGACCAGCATCTCGTCGCTGGCGTCCGGTCGGCCATAAAGGATGTTCTCGCGCACCGAACGATGCAGCAGCGAGGTATCCTGCGTGACCATGCCGATCTGGGCGCGCAGCGAATCCTGCGTCACCGCCGCGATTTCCTGGCCGTCGATCAGGATCTTGCCGCTCTCGAGATCGTAGAAGCGCAAGAGAAGGTTGACCAGCGTCGACTTGCCGGCGCCCGAGCGGCCGACGATGCCGACCTTTTCGCCCGGCTTCACCGTCAGCGACAGGCTTTCGATCACGCCCTTCTGTTTGCCGTAGTGGAAGCGGATGTCCTCGAAACGGATCTCGCCCTTGGTCACGGCAATATCCTTGGCCCCAGGCCTGTCTTCGACGAGGCGCGGCAGCGAGATCGAACTGATGCCGTCCTGCACCGTGCCGATGTTCTCGAACAGGGTGGACATTTCCCACATGATCCATTGCGACATCCCCCAAAGCCGAAGCACGAGGCCGATGACCAGGGCGACGGCGCCGATCGTCACCGCCTGGCCGAGCCACAGCCACAGCGAGATCGCGGTGACCGAAAACAACAGCAGCGAATTCAGGATGTAGAGCAGGCCGTAGAGCCGCGTCACCAGCCGCATCGACCGGTAAACGGTATCGAGAAAGCCGGCCATGCCTTCCCGCGCGAAGGACGCCTCGCGCCGCGCATGCGAGAACAGCTTGACCGTCTGGATGTTGGAGTAGCTGTCGACGACGCGGCCGGTCATGGTCGAGCGCGCATTGGCCTGCTCCTCGCCGACCTTGCCCAATCGCGGAATGAAATAGCGCAAGAGCAGGATATAGCCGGCAAGCCAGACGGCAAGCGGTGCCGCCAGCCGCCAGTCGGCCGAGCCGACAATGAACAGCATGCCGAGGAAATAGACCACGACATAGTTGAGCACGTCGATGAGCTTGATGACGCATTCGCGCACGGCGAGCGCCGTTTGCATCAGCTTGGTCGCGATGCGTCCGGCGAACTCGTCCTGATAGAAGGCCATCGACTGCTTGAGCAGGTAGCGATGCACCTGCCAGCGGATACGCATCGGATAGTTGCCCATCAGCGTCTGCTGGTTGAGGAGCGCATGGAACCAGACCGTCGCCGGCAGCGCGAAAACCACGATGAAAGCCATGCCGGCGAGCTTCCAGCCCTCGGTCTTCAGAAATGTCTCGCGATTCTGCGCCGACAGCCAGTCGACGATCCGGCCCATGAAGCCGAACATCCACACCTCGGCAAGGGCGATAGCCGTCACCAGCGTCGCATCGACAGCGATGTAGGGCCAGGCGCCGCGCGTATAGTGGACGCAGAAGGCGATCAGCGTCTTCGGCGGCTCGACCGGCTCCTCGGCAGGGAACGGATCGAGCCTTGTTTCAAACCAGCGGAACATTGTCTTGGTACTCATGTGCTTGTTTTCGCTCACGCGGCGCGGAGCGCGTGGCATCCTTGGAGCGCGTAGCGTCAAAGACCGGCGTCCCGGAATCACTCGGGCCGCCGGTCCTGCTTCGCGCAATATAGGATGTCGCGGGCTTTTCGCCGACAGGCTCGCTTGACGATCCTGACAGTGCTGTGTCGACGACCCGGAGTTTCGCGCTGGTTTTTGCGCCGGGCCGGATCAGCCCGATGATCCGGCGCAGCAGCGACGGCCGGCTGCGGTCGGGAACCGCGCGCGAGAAATCGACGTCCGGCAGCATGCCGCGATGTGGGCGCCGGCGGGTCTCGGCGTGAGCCGCAGACGAATAGGTTTCGCCGATCAAAAGCGCCCATGTCGCCATCCTGTGCTCGTGCAGGCTTCTTGAACCGGGAATTTTGCAGGGATCGAGCATCGGTCCGTCCTCCATGTGAAAATACAGAAAAAAGTCCGGCCTGTTCGCGGGCCAATGGCCGGCGAAAGGCAGGGATTGAACAGAGGCGTGTTCAGGCGGGGCGTTCAGCCCCTTCGACAGCTTGAAAAACATCGCAGGATTCCTTCGAAGGCCGAAAAGGGTTTCGGCTAAGAATCGGTGCGATCGAAGTCTAAAAGGTCAGGAGAATCGTCGTACCGAAACCGCCGGCAGGCTGGTAAGCCCACAAGAGGGGCGCTGGATGTACATGATCATCATGAATTACCCCTCCATCGGTTCGGGTTGACAATGCCCGGCGTATAATCGACTTCGCAGAAAATGACCACCCGCCAGTCCAGCAATTTCCAAAACCGCGAGCCTGCTGTGGCCGATCTGCCACTTATTAGAAGGATTCGGAAATGAACAACCGTCTCCGCATCGCGCTCTACCAGCCGGATATCGCCGGCAACACCGGAACAATCCTGCGCTTCGCCGCTTGCCTCGGCCTCGGCGTCGACATCATCGAACCGGCCGGCTTCCTGCTCTCCGACCGGGCGCTGAAACGGGCCGGCATGGACTATCTCGAACTGGCGGCGCTGACCCGGCATGTCGACTGGCACGCCTTCGAGAACTGGCGCAGAGGCGAAGCGCGGCGGCTGGTGCTGCTGTCGACCAGAGCCGCGAACGCCTACACCGATTTCGCCTTCGCCGACGCCGACATTCTTTTGTTCGGCCGCGAATCCGCAGGCGTGCCGGATCCTGTCCACGAGGCGGCGGATGCGCGACTGATCATCCCGATGCAGCCGGGCGCGCGCAGCATCAACGTCGCGCTGTCCGTCGCCATGGTGGCCGGCGAAGCGATCCGGCAGCTCGGATAGCATTCGCAGACCCTCAGTGGGCGCAGCGAACACGGCCGCTTTCTGGCCGACGAGCGCACCGTCTCTTGTCATTCTCACCCAGGCGCACATCGCCTTCTCCTGCGGTTTGCATATCAAGGGTTTCTTCGTTACAAGCTCAACTTAACTTGAGGTCAAGCAGAAAATCCCAAGATGGCTGCAGCAACGGAACTGACGGTCGGCCAGGTGGCGACGCGAAGCGGGGTGGCGATATCGGCGCTGCATTTCTACGAGGCGCGCGGACTGATCCGCAGCCACCGCACATCAGGCAACCAGCGGCGCTACGGTCGCGACGTGCTGAGGCGTGTGGCGATCATCAGGATCGCGCAGGAGGTCGGCATCTCGCTGGCCGAGATCGGTGCTGCACTTGAATCGCTGCCTGAGGGCCGCACACCGACGCGCGAGGACTGGAACCTGCTTTCAACGGCCTGGCGCGACCAGCTCGATCAGAAGATTGCCCAGCTGAAGAAGCTGCGCGACGGGCTGACCGACTGCATCGGCTGCGGCTGCATGTCGATCGACAAGTGCCCGCTGCGGAACAAGGAAGACCGATTGAGCGCCCAAGGCCCAGGAGCAAGGCGGTTGTTGGTCGCTCGTTAATCTGCCGCCGGCAATCGCCTGATGGTGAACTCGATGACGTCGCCCGGCCGCTCGAACCAGCTTTCGATCTCGGTCCAGTAGGCCTGCTTGGGAAAGCGCTCGAACCACTCCTTCGCCTTAAGCCGCGCATCGGAGCGCGGCAGGACGAAGGTCTCGCGCAGGAACCCGTCGCGTGGCATGCGCTCGCGCTTGGCGCGCGAACGGTCGAGCCTCTTCTTCAGGCCATCCAGCGGCGGTCTTGCCGGGGTGCGCACGAAAGAACTCCATTCACACTTGACCCTTGCACCTAAGAGATTAGGGATCACGGCCGGAAAAGACGAGTCATTTGTCGGGGTACGCGCCCCACAGCCGGAGACAGCATTTGCAACGACCCGAAATACCGGCGGGGCTGCCGGCCGACATCGAACAGAAGAAGATGAAGGCGCGGCTGTGGTTCGAGACGTTGCGCGAGCGCATCTGCGCCGCCTTCGAGCAGATCGAGCAGGACCTGCAGGGGCCGCAGGCCTCATGGTCGCCCGGCCGCTTCGAAAGGACGCCGTGGGAGCGCGACGCCGGCAAGGGCGGCGGCGGCACCATGTCGATGATGCGTGGCCGCGTTTTCGAGAAGGTCGGCGTCCACACCTCCACCGTCTATGGCGAGTTCTCGCCGGAGTTCAGGAAGCAGATGCCGGGCGCCGAGGAAGACCCGGGCTTCTGGGCGAGTGGCATTTCGCTGATCGCCCATCCGTGGAACCCCAACGTGCCGGCGGTGCACATGAACACGCGTATGGTCGTCACCTCGCGCCAGTGGTTCGGCGGCGGCGCCGACCTGACGCCGGTGCTCGACCGTCGCCGCACCCAGGACGACCCGGACACGGTTGCCTTCCACAGGGCCATGCGATTCGCCTGCGAGAAGCACGCTGGCGTCGCCGACCACGCAAAATTCAAGGCCTGGTGCGACGAGTATTTCTATCTGCCGCACCGCGACGAACCGCGCGGCACCGGCGGCATCTTCTTCGATTGGCTGCATTCGGGTGAGGACAAAGGCGGCTGGAACGCCGATTTCAACTTCGTCCAGGATGTCGGGCGATCTTTTCTCGTCGTCTACGGACATCTGGTGCGGGCCAATTTCAACGACAACTGGACCGACGGCGACCGTGAAGAACAGCTCATTCGCCGCGGCCGCTATGTCGAATTCAACTTGCTTCACGATCGCGGCACTATCTTCGGACTGAGGACCGGCGGCAACGTGGCCTCGATCCTGTCCAGCCTGCCGCCGGAAGTGAAATGGCCGTAAAATCTCGGTGAGTTGGACGTGAGCCGCAATCAGGTCCAAATCGTTTGATTTTGGCGGCGAATGTGGCGCGCAGAATATCTTTTTCGTCTAATATCTAATTGAAAAAGCAAGACTATTTTTCGTTCCGGGCCGGGAAACGCCGGCGGTTCATCCTCCCCTAGAACCGCGACCCGACGCGACCGGACGGCCCATGATTGAGTGGGGCACCTTCCCAAAATGGTGCCCTCATTTTCCAGGAGAGCATGCCATGCGCAAGCTTATTATGTCGGTTGCGGCTGCTGCCGTTCTTGCCTCTGGTGGCGCTGCCTTCGCAGCGGTCAAGCACACCACGGGCACGGTCAAAACTTATGATGGAACAACCATGAGCCTTGTTCTGGATGACGGATCTGCCTTTACGCTGCCCAAGGCCTTCAAGAATCCTGGCCTGAAGGCCGGCGAAAAGGTCCGCGTTTCGTGGGACATGAGCGGCAAGCACAAAATTGCCGAGGCAGTCAGGATCGTGAAGTGATCGCCTGCTCGCTGGAGCAAGACGAGGTCTTGCCGCCGGGGTAGCCTAAGAGGGCGGAGCAGCGCTGCTCCGCCCTTTCGGTTTCTCGCGCATGACCCCGAAAACTGCTTCCGGTTTTCGGAACGGATCATGCGCAGATGACAAAACGTTGGAGCGTCCTTTACGCGTCCACCGGACGCGCGGCGCTCTAACGCAACCAAAACCATTCGATCGTGTTATGCTGGCTCGGTCAGCGCATGACCCGAATGCCGATTCCGGTTCGCCAGGGATCATGCGTCGATCAACGTGTGGAGCTTCCGTGTCAGAGCAGATGCGGCGCTCCGAGGAGGAAAAAGGGAGAATCCGATGAAGGAATTCCACTGCGGCTCGCTCGTTCCGGGTTGTGACTGGCATACGCGCGCCGACGAGGAAGCCGAGATCATGCGTCGTGCGGTCGAGCACATGCGTGAGACGCATGGCGAGACGATCATCCGCGAGACGATGATCGAAGCCATCCGTTCGCGCATCGAAAAGCCCCGCGACGCGGCCTGACTATGCCTAAGAGACTGTTTCGAAATTCGCTCGGGCGAGTCATATGGTGGTGGTTTCGAGAACCGGAGCGCAGCGGACATTTGGGTCCGTGAGCACCGAAAGCGCAGAAAACGCCATCAGATGGCCGCAGAGTAGAGTTTCCAAACGTTTTCTAACTTTCGAGTGCTTCTGCGGCGCGCTCGAGAAGTGCGCCGCGATCCAGCGCAAAGCCGGACTCGACCCACTCGTTTTCGAGGTTTTTCAAGGTTGCGCCGAGTTTCGGTCCGGGCGACGCGCCAAGCGTCGTCAGATCGGCGCCCTTAAGCGGAAAGTCAGGCTTTTTCCATTTTCCGGCGAAGGCGAGCAGGCGCGAGAAGCCGCCGGCTTCTAGCAGCGCGTCATTGTCCTCGACGGCGCGGCCTCGAGCGGAAGCGAGCGACAGCCGCAAGCGATCGACAAGGCCCTGATGATCGCCACGATAGAGCCGTTTTGCGAGTTCCGCTTCGGTCGTCTTCGGCTCGACAGGCGCTGTCAGCGCCCACTGCCTGAGACGGCCGGCATCGCTGACGGAGAATCTCAGCCGCTCGGCGAGCGTCTTCAGCCGCGCGGCGTCCGGCGGCACGATCGCTTCCAGCCTGAGCAGCGGGTCCGGCGTCCAGCCTAGATCCTTCTCGGCCCTGGTCAGCGCATGGATCGCATCGATGCCCCATTTCTCGGTCTCCGGCAGAACGCTGGTGAGCACGCTGGCCTGGCGCATCCACAGCAAGGCGCGCGATGGATCGGGGGCCGACAGCAGCTTCTTCAACTCGGACCAGACGCGCTCGACCGAGAGTTGGCCAAGCCCCTCCTTGAGCCGGGCGCAGGCCTTCAGCCCTTCGGCATCCGGCCGGCCGTCGCCATACCAGGCGAAGAAGCGGAAAAAGCGCAGGATGCGTAGATAATCCTCGCGGATGCGCGCCTCCGGATCGCCGATGAAACGCAGCCGGCGCGCCTCGATGTCGGCGACGCCGCCGACCAGGTCAACGATCGTCCCGTCGGCCTCGGCATAGAGCGCGTTGATGGTGAAATCACGCCGTTCCGCGTCGGCCTTCCAGTCGCGTCCGAACGACACCTTGGCCCTCCGTCCGTCGGTCTCGATGTCGGCGCGCAGCGTAGTCACCTCGAACGGCTTCCCGCCGGCGACAATCGTGATGGTGCCGTGCTCGATGCCGGTCGGCACAGCCTTGAAGCCCGCCGCCTCGGCGCGGCGGATGGTTTCATCAGGCACGGTCGTGGTGGCAATATCGACGTCGGCGACCGGCTGGCCGATGAGCGCATTGCGCACCGCGCCGCCGGCGACACGCGCCTCCTCGCCGCCATCCGCCAGCGCCGCCAGCAGGCGCTGCAGGTGCTTTTCGCCGAGCCAGTCGGCTTTGCCCGCGAGCGACACTCGGCCGCTCACGTATAGAGCCTTTCATAGAGCGTGCGGATGATGCCGGCGGTAACGCCCCAGATGCGTTGTCCGTCATAGGGCATCTCGTAAAAGACCCATTCGAGGTCGTTCCACATGCGGCTTTCGCGGCCGTGGTTGGCGGGGTCCATAAGAAAGCGCAGCGGCACTTCGAAGGCGGCGTCGACCTCCTCGGAATTCAGCGTCAGTGAAAAATCCGGCCGCACTATTCCCAGCACCGGGGCGATGCGGTAGCCGCTGCCGGAGACGTAATCAGGCATGCGGCCGATGATCTCGACCCGGTCCTGGCCGAGCCCGATCTCCTCGAATGTCTCGCGCAATGCCGCCGCCTCCGGGCTCGGATCGGTTGGATCGATCGTGCCGCCCGGAAAGGCCACCTGCCCCGAATGGTTTCGCAGCTTTTCCGCCCGTTTGGTCAGCAGAACCGTGGCATCGCGACCGTGATCGACCACCGGGATCAGCACGGCGGCATCGCGCAGCGCCTTTGCGAGCTTCAAACGCGGATGGCCGGGGTTGAAGCGATGGTCGCCATAATCGTCGGCGGCATGCGCCAGCGGCTGCGCCGCGACGCGGGCGCGAAAATTCTCGGCCGAAAACGGCCCCCGCGTCACTTGGTCCATAGCGTCACCTGGTCCACCATACGCTGCCGATCACGCACTCAGCCGCTGCAGTTTTTCCGCGGGCATTATCGGATAGACCGCGCCCTTCGAGCGGACGACAAACATCCTTCTGCCGCCGACATCGATCTCTTCGCCATGCTCGACCAGTTCGTACATGACCGGCCGCGCCACCAGCGCTTCCAGCCGTCCGCGCACCAGCACATAGGGTTTCAGGCCACCGGTCGCGTCTTCATCGACGAAGCTTAGCGGATGGTCCGGTCCGGCCTCGACCACGTCGCCGACATTGGTGCGGAAAGTGATGACTTGGCTATCGCCGCTGCCGGAAACGTCCATCTCGACGGCGATGAAGGGCGCGTCGACGACGCGGATGCCGACCCTTTCCACAGGTGTTACAAGATAGGTCTTGCCGTCTTCGTCCTTGCGCAGCACGGAGGAAAACAGCTGCACCAACGGCATACGGCCGATCGGCGTGCCCTGGTAGAACCAGGTGCCGTCCTCTCTGATCTCCATGTCGAGATCGCCGCAAAAGGCCGGATTCCAGCGCTCAACCGGCGCCGGCCCCTTGCCCGCGCGGGCGGCACGCGAGATCAGTGCCTCCAGTCCGCACGCCTCGGTGGCGGCCGTCAGGCTCTCTTCACGATCGTCGGCGCGTTCTGTCATGGTCACGAAATAGTCACTGTTGTTCCGCTTGTCAGCCTAAGCCAGTGATTTAAGTTCAAAGACAGGCGCCATGCGAGGCCGAATCGCGGCACTCTGCAGCGTCGAAGGTGCAAGCCGGTATCTCCAACGAGAAGGATCGATGCTGCATGAGCGTGATGATCAAGGAAAGCCCGATCAGCGAAAAGGACATGATCGCCCAGGCCGAGACGGCGCTGGCCGACATTTCCAGGGTTCGCGATGGCGTCGGCCGCGTCATCTTCGGCCAGGAAAGCGTCGTCGAACGCACGCTTGTGGCGCTGCTCGCCGGCGGCCATGCGTTGCTGGTCGGCGTGCCCGGCCTCGCCAAGACCAAGCTAGTCGAGACGCTGGGCATCGTGCTCGGCCTCGATTCCCGCCGCATCCAGTTCACGCCTGACCTGATGCCGTCCGACATTCTCGGCTCCGAGGTGATGGAGCAGGACGAATTCGGCAAGCGTTCCTTCCGCTTCATCTCCGGGCCGATCTTCGCGCAGCTGCTGATGGCCGACGAGATCAACCGCGCCTCACCCCGCACCCAGTCGGCGCTGCTGCAGTCGATGCAGGAATACCACGTCACCATTGCCGGTGTCCGCCACGACCTGCCGGCGCCCTTCCACGTACTGGCGACGCAGAACCCGTTGGAGCAGGAAGGCACCTATCCGCTGCCCGAGGCACAGCTTGACCGCTTCCTCATGCAGGTCGACATCCTCTATCCGGAAATCGAGGCGGAGCGCCGCATTCTTCTGGAAACCACAGGCATCGAGGACGCCAAGGCGCAGAACGTAATGCAGCCGGCGCGGCTGAAGGAGATCCAGACCCTCATTCGCCGCATGCCGGTGCCGGAAAGCGTCGTCGAGGCGATCCTCCAACTGGTGCGCTCGGCGCGCCCCGGCCAGGGCAATGCCGAGACCGACAAGCACGTCGCCTGGGGGCCAGGCCCGCGCGCCAGTCAGGCGTTGACACTGTGCGCCCGCGCCCGCGCCCTCTATGACGGACGGCTGGCGCCGTCGATCGACGATATCAGAGCGCTGGCAGAGCCTGTGCTGCAGCACCGCATGGCGCTGACCTTTGCCGCCCGTGCCGAGGGCACGACCGTGCGCGACGTGGTGGCGAAACTGGCAAAAGGCATCTGATGGCGCGTATAGGCGAGGCCCAGGCACCGGCGGCGACGCGTGACGCGCTCGCCCGCGGTCGGTTGCGGGCGTCGCTGGTGCCGGACCTGCTGGTCGAAGCACGCCGCATCGTCAACACCGTGATCGCCGGCTGGCACGGCCGCCGCAAGCGGGGCATCGGCGAGAATTTCTGGCAGTTCCGGCCCTATGTCGAAGGCGATTCCTCGCGCGTCGACTGGCGCCGCTCGGCCCGCGACGACCACGTCTATGTGCGCGACCGCGAATGGGAGGCCGCCCATACGGTGTGGCTGTGGGCAGACCCCTCGCCTTCCATGCTCTACAAATCGACCGGCGCCACCGTCTCGAAGGAATCCCGCGCGCTGGTGCTGGCGCTGGCCATGGCAGAGCTTCTGTCGCGCAGCGGCGAACGCATCGCCTGGCCCGGACTGACCGATCCGTTCACCGCCCGCAACGGCGCCGAGCGCATCGCAGCACAACTCACCCATGCCGGCGAATTGCCGGCAAAGCCCGACCTGTCCGCCATCCGCCGCTTCTGCGACATCGTCATCGTTAGCGACTTCCTCGATCCGGTCGAGGACACCATCGCCTGGCTCGACGTGCTCGCCCGCCACGGCGTGCGTGCCCATCTGATCGAGGTCGCCGACCCCGCCGAGGAGAGATTCCCCTATGCCGGCCGCACCGAGTTCACCGATCCCGAAACCGGCGACAAGCTGACCGCCGGCCGCGCCGAAACGCTGGGCGATGATTACCGACTGCTTTACATCGCCCGCCGCCAGGAGCTGACCGACTGGTGCAAGCGGCTCGGCTGGAGCTTCACCGTCAACCACACCGACCGTCTCGCCTCCGATGCGCTGGTGCGTGTCCACATGGCGATGACCGTCGATGGCAGCTCAGCCGGGAGGATCCGCGCATGAGTTGGTTGCCGCTCTCCTTCGGGGCGCCGATGGTGCTGTGGGGCCTTCTGGCACTGCCGGTGATCTGGTGGCTTTTGCGGTTCACCCCGCCCAAACCGCAGACCGAGGTCTTCCCGCCGCTGAAGATCCTGGCCCGGGTGCTGAAGCGCGAGGAGACGCCGCAACAGAGCCCGTGGTGGCTGACGCTGCTTAGGCTGCTGATGGCGGCTCTTATCGTTACGGCGCTGGCCGAACCCGTCTTCAACCCGCGTGAAAGACTGCCGGCCGAGGGTGCCGCTCTTGCGCTGGTCATCGACAATGACTGGGCAAGTGCCGCCGACTGGGGCCAGCGCGTCGCCACTGCCGAACGGCTGATCACCGATGCCAGCTCCAACGACGTGCCCGTCATCATCGCCTTCACCGCCGAGAAGCCGAACGCCGAGATCGGTCCCTTCGACGCCGCCACCGCGCTCGACCGGCTGCGCGCGGCCAAGCCGCGGCCGATCCCGACCGACCGCCCTGCTGTCTACGCCCGCGTCGCGGCAACCCTGGAGACCTTGCCGGGCGCCAGTGTCGCGGTGCTCGCCGACGGTCTGGCGGCGGAAGGCGACGAGGCCGCCTTCAACATGCTTTTGTCGAAGAACGCCGCCCGTGTCGTCTGGGCCGCCTCCGACCGGCCTAGCTTGATCGGCCTGACCGGCGCCGACAACCAGGTGGACGGCTTCGAGCTGACCGCCATCCGCGCGCTGAGCGATCCGACCCCGGCTCAGGTGACCGCCGGCGCCTTCGACGACAAGGGCCGCCGCATCGCTGACGCCACGCTGACCTTCTCGCCGGGCGAATCCACCGCCACCGGCACGATGGCGGTGCCGTTCGAACTGCGCAACGACTTCGCCTCGATCGCGCTCGACGGCCAGCGGCAGGCCGGCGCCGTCCGCGTGCTCGATGAGAATTCCAAGCGCCGTCGCGTCGGACTGCTGTCGCAGGCCGAAGCCGACCAGGCGCAGCCGCTTTTGTCGCCGCTGTACTACATCCGCCGCGCGCTGCAGCCCTTCGCCGATCTGACTGAGCCGTCGAGCGCCGACCTTGCCGACGCCATCCCGCAGCTCCTCGACCAGAAGCCGGCGATGATTGTCATGGCCGATGTCGGCACCATTCCGGAGCAGGTGCGGCAGAGGCTGGTCGACTGGGTCGACAATGGCGGCACGCTGGTGCGGTTCGCCGGCTCGCGGCTGGTGGCCGCCGGCAATGACGACGACCTGCTGCCGGTCAGGCTGCGTACCGGCGAGCGTTCGCTCGGCGGCGCGCTGTCATGGACGACGCCGCAGCCGGTCACCGACTTCCCGAAGACCGGTCCCTTCTCCGACCTCGCTCCGCCCGCTGAAGTCACCGTCACTAGGCAGGTGCTGGCCGAGCCGACGCCCGACATCGTCGAGCGCACCTGGGCCACGCTTGCCGACGGCACGCCGCTGGTGACCGGGATGAAGAAGGGCAAGGGCACGCTCGTCCTGTTCCATGTCACGCCGGAGGCGACCTGGTCGAACCTGCCGATCTCCGGCAGCTTCGTCGAGATGCTGCGCCGCATCGTGCAACTGTCACGCAATCAGGGTGCAGCGGTCGCCAATGCCGAAGCCGCCGCCACCTCGCTGGCGCCATACCGCATGATATCAGCCGACGGCACGCTGGTGCCGCCGACGCCGGATGCACGGCCGCTGGTGCCGGGCGCCGGCCCGCTGCCGGTGACGTTCGAGAACCCGCCTGGTCTCTACGGCTCCGAAACCGGCGTCCTCGCCCACAATCTGCTCAATGCTGAAAGCAGATTTGCACCGCTGGTCCGTCCTCAGATCACCGTTCCGGTCACCACCATCCAGTACGCCTTCGACGAATCGCACAATTTGAAGGGCCCGCTGGTGGCGACAGCCCTTTTGCTGATGGTGCTCGACACGCTGGCCGTGTTCTGGATGGGCGGCCTGTTCTCGCGCCGGCCGCGCCGCGCCGGCACGGCTGCTGCAACCACGGCCGCTCTGCTGATTGCGCTCGGCGCGCTGGTCGGCCACACCGACATCGCCCGCGCCGACGATTCCAAACCTGGCGACGAGCGGGCGATCGAGGACATTTCGAAGACCCGGATCGCCTATGTGCAGACCGGTGAACGGAGCGTCGATTCGATCAGCCAAGCCGGGCTGGAGGGCCTGACCCGCTTCCTGATCGAGAAGACCGCGCTCGAGCCGGGGGCGCCGGCGAGCGTCGATATCTCGAAGGACCAGCTGTCCTTCTATCCCCTGATTTACTGGCCGATCGACCCTGCCGCACCGATGCCGAGCCAGGCCGCGATCGGCCGCGTCGACGCCTATATGCAGCAGGGCGGCACGGTGCTGTTCGACACGCGCGACCAGTTCGCCACCGGCATCGGCGCGGATTCGGCTAGTCCGGCGACCGAGCGGCTGCGCGACATCCTCGGCAATCTCAACGTGCCGCCGCTGGAACCGGTGCCGTCGGATCACGTACTGACGAAATCCTTCTACATCCTGCCTGAGTTTCCCGGACGTTTCGCCGGCGGCCCGCTCTGGGTCGCGGCGTCGCTCGAAGCCACCAACACCGAGAACCGCCCGGTGCGCACCGGCGACGGCGTCTCGCCGATCATGATCACCGCCAATGATTTCGCCGGCGCCTGGGCGGTCGACGAGAATGGCGACCCGCTTTTGCCGACCGTCCCGTCAGACCCGATGCAGCGCATTTATGCGCTACGCGCCGGCGTCAACATCATGATGTACATGCTGACCGGCAACTATAAATCCGATCAGGTGCACGTGCCGGTGCTGCTCGAACGGCTGGGGCAGTAAGCCATGAACTGGTCGCTCGCCTTCGAACCGCTCATCTCCTGGCCGCTGCTTGGCTTGGTGCTGGCGCCGCTGTTGCTGCTGGCATTGGTCGGCCTGTGGTTTCGCCAGCGCGGCGCGGTCTTCCGTCTCGCCGGCCTGCTCGCGCTGGGTGCGGCCCTGCTCAACCCGGTGTTCCTCGACGAAGAGCGCGAGGCGCTGAAAAGCGTCGTGGCCGTCGTTGTCGACCGCAGCCAGAGCCAGGACATTGGCGAGCGCACCAAGCAGACCGACGAGGCGCTGGCCGGGCTTCAGCAGCGCCTTGGCCGCTTCAAGCAGTTCGACGTCCGCGTCGTCGAGGCCGGCAAGTCGGGAGCCGCCGAGGAGCGCACCGAAACGCGGCTTTTCGGCGCGCTTGAAAGCGCTTTCCGCGACGTACCGCCTTCGCGCATCGGCGGCGCCATCATGATCACCGATGGCGAGGTGCATGACGCCCTCGCCGGCACACCCAACTTCAACGCCCCGCTGCACGCGCTGATCACCGGCAACGACCAGGAAAAGGATCGCCGCATCCGCTTCGAGAATGCGCCGCGCTTCGGTCTGGTCGGCAAGCCGCTCGAAATGACCTATCGCGTCATCGGCACCAACAATGAGGCCGGCTCGGTCGACGTGCGCGTGTCGGTCAATGGCGAGCAGGTTTCGGTCGAGCGCGCCACCATCGGCCAGGCCATGCCGCTGCAGGTGACCATTCCCGGCGCCGGCCGCAACATCGTCGAACTCGCTATCGATCCCGAGCCCGACGAACTCACCGACACCAACAACCGCGCTATCGCGCTGATCGACGGCATCCGCGAGAATTTGCGCGTGCTGCTGGTCTCCGGCGAGCCGCATGCCGGTGAGCGCACCTGGCGCAACCTTCTGAAATCCGACGCCTCGGTCGATCTGGTCCACTTCACCATTCTGCGGCCGCCGGAAAAGCAGGACGGCACGCCGATCAACGAATTGTCGCTGATCGCCTTCCCGACGCGCGAGCTGTTCGTCGAGAAGATCAAGGATTTCGACCTGATCATCTTCGACCGCTATCAGCACCGCGACGTGCTGCCGATCCTCTATTACGACTATATCGCCGAATATGTCGAAAAGGGCGGCGCCCTGCTGATCGCGGCAGGGCCCGAATATGCCGGCGAAAGTTCCATCGCCCGCACGCCTTTGATGTCGGCGCTGCCGGCGATGCCGACCGGAGAAGTCGTTGACAAGGCCTTCTATCCGCGCCTCACCGAGCTCGGCCAGCGCCATCCGGTGACGCGCGGGCTCGACGGTTCCGCCACCGAGCCGCCGCACTGGAGCCGCTGGTTCCGCACCATCGGCGTCGAGAACCCCGAGGGCGAGGCGGTGATGAAGGGCGCCGACAACCGTCCGCTGCTCCTGCTCGACCGCAAGGGCGAAGGCCGCGTCGGCATGTTTCTGTCCGACCAGGGCTGGTTATGGGCGCGCGGCTTCGAGGGCGGCGGCCCGCATGTCCAGCTCTATCGCCGCATCGCCCACTGGCTGATGAAGGAGCCTGAACTCGAGGAGGAGCGGCTGACCGCCGACGGCCGCGGCATGATGCTGGAAATCCGCCGCCAGACGATGAGCGACGATCCCGGCCCGGCGCAGATCATCACCCCGTCCGGCAAGGCGATGACCGTCAAGCTAGAGAGAGCCGAACCCGGCGTCTTCCTGGGCAGCATCGAAACCAGCGAGATCGGCCTCTACCAGGTCGGCAATGGCGACCTGAAGGCGCTTGCCCATGTCGGCCCGGTCAACGCACCGGAATTCACCGACGTCGTCTCCACCGAGAACCGGCTGAAAGCGCCGGCCGAGGCCACCGGCGGCAGTGTGCGCCGGCTGGCGCAATCGTCGGCCCTTGGCAACCTCACCGGCGGCGTGACGCTGCCGTCGGTCGTCCCGGTCCGCTCCACGGGCGCGGCCGCCGGCAACGACTGGATCGGCCTGCGCACCACCGACGACAGCGTGCTGAAGGCCGTCTCGCGCGTGCCGCTGTTCGGCGGGTTCCTCGGTCTCGGCCTGCTGCTTCTGGCATTGGGCTCGATGTGGTACCGCGAGGGGCGGTAGCGCAGCGGTTTATCCTTCTCCCCTTGTTGTCGAGAAGGTGGATTGGCGCGCAGCGCCAAGACGGTTGAGGGGTGCTGGACGGAGTGCCGTCGACGCCAAGCTGGAACACCCCTCATCCGACCGAGCTGCGCTCGGCCACCCGCTCCCACAGGGGGAGAAGGAGAAAACGGCACTACTCCTCCGGTTCCGTCGTGAACATCAGCGGGTAGCCCTTGGCCTTGCCGGCATCGGTCGCCCGCATCGCCTTGGTCTCGGCGACGTCCCTGGTGAAGACGGCGACGACGCAGACGCCGCGCTGGTGCGCGGTGATCATCACCCGCCGCGCTTGGTCTTCGCTCAGCTTGAATTCGCCCTTGAGCACCGTTACCACGAACTCGCGCGGCGTGAAATCGTCATTGAGAAGGATGACCTTGTAGAGCTTCGGCCGTTCGATTTGCGGCTTCGTTTTGGTGCGGGGTTTGGTGACGATCTCAGGCATCGGAACCGGCAACTGCGCGCAAGAAACTTCGCGTTTATTCTGGCATAGGCAAAAGCGGGCGTCCATTTGAGCCGCGCACAAACCGCCTTTCCGGCGGGCGCGCCGTTCACAAGTCTGAGATTGCCGCTGGCGGCTTAGGGTCGACCTCCCTCCGATGAGAAAGCTTACCTTCTCAACACCGCCGACAGCACGTCCCTGATGCCGATGGCGCCGACGAAGCGCGACTGGTCGTCGAACAGCGCCACGGGTGCGGTCTGCGAGCGGTGCATGGCCAGCATCACGGTCTTCAGCGAGGTGCCGGGATTGGCCCAGAACACCTGCGCCGTCTCCTCCGGCTGGGCCTCGACATCGGCGCAGGACACCCAGAACGCCGGCTTGCCGTCGCGCTCGGCCGCCGCCACCAGCCCGTGCTCGTCGATCTTGAAACGCGTCGTCTTGCGGCGGTCGAGCCACACCCAGCCGTCCTCGCCGTGCTCGAGGTCGCGGCGGTCGCGCATCACGTTCCAGGCGGTCAGCACCGAGAGCGGATTCACATTGGCGATGAAGTCGCGGACATAGTCGTTGGCGGGGCGCAGCACGATGTCTTCCGGCGCGCCGGTCTGCACGATGCGCCCGCCTTCCATGATGGTGATGTGGCTGCCGATCTTCAGCGCCTCCTCGAGGTCGTGGCTGACGAAGATGATGGTCTTTTTCAGCTCTGCCTGAAGCTGCAGCAACTCGTCCTGCAGCTTGGTCCGGATCAGCGGGTCGAGCGCCGAGAACGGCTCGTCCATCAGCAGGATCGGCGCTTCGGTGGCAAACGCACGCGCCAGCCCGACGCGCTGCTGCATGCCGCCGGAAAGTTCGTGGGCGTATTTCGACGCCCACTGGTCGAGGCCGACGAGCTTCAACTGGCGCTCGACGCGCGCCTTGCGCTCGGCGTCGGGCACGCCGGACAGCTCGAGGCCGAAGCCGACATTTTCAGCGACGGTGCGCCAGGGCAGAAGGCCGAACTGCTGGAACACCATGGCGACCCGCGTCTGTCGGATGTTGCGCAGCGTGGCGGCGTCGCAGGCCGCGACATCGACCATGCGGTCGCCGTCCTTGACCATGACATTGCCGCGCGCCGGCACGTTGAGCAAGTTGACGGCGCGGAGCAGCGTCGATTTGCCGGAGCCGGAGAGGCCCATCAGGACGGAAATCTCGCCCTCGTTGACGGTCAAATTGGCGCCGGCGCAGCCGAGCACGGCGCCGGTCTTCTCCAGGATTTCCTGACGCGTCGCGCCGCTGTCTACGAGCGCCAGCGCTTCCTTGCGCGCCGCGCCGAAGATGATGTCGACATTCTTGAAATCGACCGCGGCGCTCATTTGGCGGCTCCCGTGCCGATGCGGCTGATCCGGTCGAGGATGATGGCGAGCACGACGATGGCGAGGCCGGCCTCGAGCCCGAGCGGGATGTTGACCGAGTTCAGCGCGCGCACCACCGGCTTGCCAAGGCCGTTGGCGCCGATGAGCGCAGCGATCACGACCATGGAGAGGCAGAGCATGATGCACTGCGTCAGCCCCGCCATGATGGTCGGCAGCGCCGCCGGCAGCTCTACTTTCCACAAGAGCTGGCGTTTTGTCGCGCCGAAGGCCTCGCCGGCCTCGATCATCGGTTTCGGCACCGAGGTGATGCCGAGATGGGTCAGGCGGATCGGCGCGGGAGCGGCGAAGATGACGGTAACGATGAGGCCGGGAGCGATGCCGAGGCCGAAGAGAATGAGCACCGGGATCAGGTAGACGAAGGTCGGCATAGTCTGCATCAGGTCGAGGATTGGCTGGAGATAGCGGTAGCCACGCTCGTTATGCGCCGCCCAGATGCCGATCGGCACGCCGATGGCCATGGAGGCCGCAGCGGCGGCCACGACCAACACCAGCGTCTCGACGGTTTCCTGCCAGAGATCCTGGTTGACGATGAAGAGGAGGCCGAGCGCGACGGCAAGCGCCAGCTTCCATGATTTCTGCAGGTACCAGGCAAGCCCGGCTATGGCGGCAACCAGGAGAACCGGCGGGACGAGCAGCAAAAGATCGACCAACCCGTCGAGAACGACGGTGAGCCCGTCGGCGATACTGTCGAAAAACCATTCGAAATTGGTGGTCAGAAAGTCGAAGAAGGTCTTGCCCCACCGCCCGATCGGGATCTTGAAGCTCGAAATCAGTTGCGAAACCGGATCCATGGCAAATGTCCCCTCATTCTACTTCGCCCTCCCCCTGGCGGAGTGGGTCGAACCGCGCAGCGGAGTGGGGTGGTCACGGTTATGCTCCGTTCTGCACCACCCCCACCGCGGCGCGTGCCGCGCCGACCCTCCCCGCAAGGGGGAGGGTGTAAATCTGCTACGAACCCAGCGCAGTTTTCACGGCGGCCGCGGCGTCGCCGCCGTCGAAGGTCGTCACACCGGCGAGCCATGGGGTAATCGCGTCCGGATTGGCCTTGAGCCATTCGGTAGCCGCGGCCTTCGGGTCGGCGCCATCATTGAGGATCGCACCCATGATCTCGTTTTCCATCTTGAGCGAGAACACCATGTTCTTGAGCAGCGCGCCGACGTTCGGGCATTCGGTGGTGTAGCCGGCCCGGACGTTGGTGGCGACGGTCGCGCCGCCGAAATTCGGGCCGAACACCTCGTCGCCACCCGACAGATAGGCCATCTTGATGTTGGCGTTCATCGGATGCGGCTCCCAGCCGAGGAAGACCACGTCTTCGCCTGATGCGGCAGCCTTCTGCACCGCCGACAGCATGCCGGCCTCCGAGCTTTCGACGAGCTCGAAATCCTTCAGGCCGAACTTGTTGGAGGCGATCATGTCGAGGATCAGGCGGTTGCCGTCATTGCCGGCTTCGATGCCGTAGATCTTGTTGTCGAGCTTGTCCTTGAACTTGGCGATATCCGCGAAATCCTTGAGACCGGCGTCATAGGTGTGCTGCGGCACGGCGAGCGTATACTTCGCGCCTTCGAGGTTGGTTACGACCGTCTCGACCGACTTGTCTTCGAGATAGGGCTTTATGTCGGCTTCCATGGTCGGCATCCAATTGCCGAGGAAGACATCGACGTCCTTGTTCTTCAGCGAGGTGTAGGTGACCGGAACCGACAGGACCTGCACGTCGGGCTCGTAGCCGAGCGCTTCGAGGATAACGCTGGCGGTAGC
Organism: Mesorhizobium wenxiniae; assembly: GCF_002284535.1. Lineage (GTDB taxonomy): Bacteria > Pseudomonadota > Alphaproteobacteria > Rhizobiales > Rhizobiaceae > Mesorhizobium > Mesorhizobium wenxiniae. Next base: position 1,033,525 of record NZ_NPKH01000020.1, read on the forward strand.
GGTGGTGGCGGTGATGTCGGTCCAGCCGACATCGGCAAAACGCACCGGCTTGCAGCTTTCCGGCTCGGCGGCGAGTGCGCCGCCCGCGGAAAGAAATGCCGCCAGACCGAAGCCGGCGGCGAATAGTTTCATACGCGACATCATGTATTCTCCCATTGTGATCTATCGGCGAAGCGAAGTTGCGGTTTTGTCTCCACCTTGTTTCGTCAGCCAAACACCATTCTGGTGCGGTTTCAAGCGATAAGACAATCGCGACCAACGGCGCGGGTTGGCCGATCAGCGACACGTTCGCCGCTTTCTGGTGAAATGTCAGGACGCCCCCTCCCCGCGCCGGGACAACTCGGCTTAAAAGGGCGGCATGGCCAAGCTGTACTTCCACTACGCGACGATGAATGCCGGCAAGACGACGATGCTGCTGCAGGCCTCGTACAATTACCGCGAGCGCGGCGTCGCCGGCCACTACCGCAAGGGCGATACCGGGCTGATCTCGTCGCGCATCGGCCTGGAGACGGAGGCCGAGATGTTCCGCGACGGCGACGATCTGTTCGCCCGGGTCGCCGAGCATCACGACCTCACGACCGTGCATTGCGTCTTCGTCGACGAAGCGCAGTTCCTCGAGGAGGAGCAGGCGTGGCAGCTTGCCCGCATTGCCGACCGGCTGAACATTCCGGTGATGTGCTACGGCCTGCGCACGGATTTCCAGGGCAAGCTGTTTTCCGGCTCGCGCACGCTTCTGGCGATATCCGACGATCTACGCGAGGTGCGCACCATCTGCCGCTGCGGCCGCAAGGCGACGATGGTCGTGCGCCTCGGCGCGGACGGCAAGGTGGCGAGACAGGGCGAACAGGTGGCGATCGGCAAGGATGTCTATGTCTCGCTCTGCCGCCGCCATTGGGAAGAAGAAATGGGCCGCGTCGCGCCCGACGATTTCATCGGCTTCACCAAAGCCTGACCAGCGCTATTCCGCGTTGCGTGCGCATGGACCGAACGGTGCCAGGACAGAGGGGGAAGAACTGCGGCAGGGAAAACTGCGATCGGTGAGCTTCGTTGCTTTGCGACGGCAGTTATGCTATTGGTTTGGGCATGGTGCTGATCGCGCCAACGACCCGCCGCCGAGGCGGGTTTTTTGTGTCGGGTTTCGGCGCTATCCTTCGCAAACTCCTAATCTTCCGCCTTCCCTTCCCCCTATGCCGCACATATATTCCGGCGGTTCGCGACACGAACAAATGCCGAAGCGGGAGGCCCCAATGGCGACTTTGCAGAATTTCGATGCCGAAATTGCCAAGACCAAGCAGGTCGTGCAGGACATGCGCACCAAAATCGAGCAGTCCGGCACGGTGCTCGACACGCTCGCCAAGACCGACAATAAGATCGGCGACGCCAATTTCGACCTCGAGAACGCCCGCATCGAGGATGTGCTGAAGCAGCAGAAGGTGATGGAAGGCAACATTGCCGACCTGATCATAGGGCTGGAGGACGCCACCAACGTCTTCGGCGCCGAATTCGAGAGCATGAAGAACTACACCGGCTGGGAAAGCTTCGTTGGTATATTTTCCGACCAGAGCAAGCAACGCATGCGCACCGACCGCGTCCGCAACATGTCGCTGGCCGGCAATCTGCAGGAGCTGCTGGCGAAATCCGACACCATTGTCGGCATCCTCAAGGCGCAGAAGCAGATCCTCGACCAGCGTTACAAGACCTCCGAGGCCAGCCTGTCGCAGGTGATCGAGCGCCGCAAGGCAACCATGTCCAATCTGGAGACCGTGCAGAAGCGCATCGAGGAGCTCAATCCGATGCTGCTCGACATCGAGAACAAGATCGCCGCCTCGACCAGCCAGAAGGAGCGCACCGAGCTCGAAGGCGAACGTTCGAAACTGGCCACGGAGTACAACGAGAAGCAGGCCAAGGAGCAGGAACTGCTGGCCGAAAGCCAGACGCTGGAGCGCTACACGTCGATGTTCCAGACCTTCGTCGATTCGCTCAACAACCAGATTGCGGCGCAGTCGACGCTGATCAACAAGCTGACCATCGATACCGAGCAGCGCATCGTGCTCTACAAGGCGCTGGAAGATTCGCTGAAGACCGCCGCCCAGCAGGACGTCGCCCACAAGATCAACACGCTGGGCAGCCAGGTCGACAACACCGCCGAGGAGACCATGGCCGGCATCGGCGCGGCCTCTCAGAAGCACATCGGCGATCTCCTCGAGATGCACGAGAAGAACATGGTGGCGACCGCCGACATCCAGCGCCGCAAGAAGCTGGCCGACGATGCCTTTGCCCGCCGCTTCGACGACGTGCTGAAGAAGCACAATGCCGCAAACTACGTGCAGTCATAATTGCTGCACTCGCATCGCTCCGAAGGGCTGGCTGCATGACCCCCGAAAACGAAGCGGCAACGCGCTATTTCTCGGCGATCACGGCGGCACTCAGCGGCCTCGAAGTGTTCATGCGCGACGATCGCTCGCCGCTCTACCGGCACGGCATTGTCGCCAAGATCGTCGCCGAATATATTGCGCGGCTCGATAACTCCTTTTCCTGCTGGCGCAACCGGCTGGGCTTCATGGAGACGTTCCGAATTTCGCGCGCCGAAAGCGGCTTTCCGGTCTTCCAGAACGTGCTCGAGCTGGAGAACGATCGCCGCCAGGCCGATACGCGTCTCGCCAACATACCGCTGGCCGACGAGTTGCGCGAGGAAATGGCCGACTTCATCCTGCGCCACAAGGAATTCCCGGAAGCGCTGCAGAAGTCGATGGCCGAACGGCTCTATCTGGAGGGTGTCAGGAGCGAGACGACCTTCGGGCCGTTCACCTTGGCGCAGACGGCAAAAGTCTCGGTCAATCCGAAGACCGGGCGGCCCTACTACCTCGTCCACTGGGCCGCCTTCGACGGCAGCGCCAACCTGCCGCTGGTCTACATGGTGACGGTCGAGGATTCCTCCGAAGAGATGATCGGGCAGCTTGTCGACCGCAGCGGCAAGCTCAACGACAAGGTCGACATTCCGCTCCCCGTCGAAGGCCTGCTCAATCCCGAGCTAGCCCACCGCTTCGACGACTTCACCGAGAAGAATTCCGCCTATACGCTGTCGCCGGCGACGATCGCCGTCAACCTCGACAAGGATTTCGAGCAACTCCACCCCAAGCAACTGCGCCGCGTCGTGCTCGGCCCGTTCTATTCCGCCGGGATCACCGACAACAATTCGACGGTCAGCGACGTTCTGGACAAGGTGCGCAAACCGGAAAACGCCTGGCTGCTGACCTGGACCATCCAGGAGGTCTACTCCAAGGCCGAAAAGCCCGGCCGCAAGGGGTTATTTTCGAGCGAGAAGACGACGCAGGAATTCTTCATCGACACCGACGATCTCGAGGCCGCGCGGCAGGGCGTGTCGAGCTACGAGAAGCATGCGCTGATCCCGCATGAGGCCTATCAGGCGCTCTACGCCGCCGGCGAGGCGCAGAAGATCTTTTCCGGCTACAAGGTCCACATCCTGTCCAAAGGACAGGTCATCAGTGACGTCTGACCGTAAACCGCGGAGCATCCTTCATGGACACCGGCCTGACCACGATCTCGGAAGCGGCAATCGAAAAGCACCGCGCTACCGCGCAGAGCTTCATCACCCGCATCGTCGTGCTCGAGGACCCGTCGCGGGAATCCGGGACCGCGCTGGCCGGCACCAACCGCCGCTTCGTCTCGACCGTCTCGGTCGGCTCGGTTCGCCGCACGCGCGAGGTCGAGCTTTCCAAGACCGTCGCCGCCGTCCATCCCGGCGACCAGCTGCTGAGCATTGCGCAGCACATGCTGCTGTTTCGCACCCGGCGCGGGCTGGCGATCGCACTGGCCATTTCAGACGTCTTCGCCGAAGGCTCCGACCTCGAAAGCCTACAGGCGAAAAACGCCCGCGCGCCGCTCGAAGGCGACGAGGCCGCCACCTTCAAGAAGCTGCTGTCAGCCTCGGCCTATATTTCGGCCTTCAGCCTCGCCTCGTATCTGTTCCAGCTGATCGACAGCGACGGCGAGGCGCCGAACGACACGCCGGAGCCGGACTTTTTGTTCGACACGCCGCCGGACGCGGTGAAGTCGATCGTGGCCGGCCTCGACAGGGCGATATCAGGCGCGAAGGACGATGCCGATCTGATGACCCGGGCGCGCGCCTTCGCCCGTGTCGCCATCGACGGGCTTTTGGCGCGAAAGGGCCGCTTCGACGGCATAGGTCCGTTCGAGAACGCGCATATCCGCATCGACGTCGACGACTTCACCCTTGACGGCTTCGACGTCGCGCCGGGCAAGCGGTCGAAGCCGCTGGTAATGACCTTCAAAAAGCCGGAAGAGGTCGTCGGCAACCACATCGCCAAGTACCAGTCGGTGAAGCTCGCTAAGATGCTGATGGCTTACGATTTCGAGCGCGAGCTGAACCCGTTCGTCGAGCTCGGCGGCTTCCTGTTCACCTTCATCGGCGACGGCGCGCCCGGCACCGGAAAAACGACGCTGATCCAGATGATCGCCGGTCTCGTCAACGGCTACTGTCAGGTCGCCGGCTATCCCTTCGCCTACGAGAATTTCGGCGTCGACCAGATCTCCTCCTACCAGGGCAAGTCGGGCCAGAACTGCCGCCAGTTCATCAACAATGTGCTGAACCCGCGCGTCATCGGCTTCGGCACCATCGACGATATCGATCAGGTGGCGGCACGCCGCTCCGACGATCGCGCCTCGGCAGGCCAGCAGGAAATCACCGGTGTCCTGATGGACGCGTTTGCGGGTGCCGGCACCGTGGTGCGCGGCAACTGCTCCTTCGGCATGTTCTCCAACTATCCCGAAAACGTCGACGACGCGCTGCGCCAGCGCGCCGGCGCCCGCTGGCTGGTCGATGGGCCACAAACGCGCGACGACTACATCGACATTTTCGTGCTGCTCGCCGGCAAGAACCACAAGATCCCGCTCGGAGACCACAAGCTCTATGCCGCCCAGGAAATCCAGCGCGCGGTGATGGAAGCCTATGAAGAGCATGAAAAGCCCAAGGAAGACGGGCTGATGAAGGTCTATGAGCGCTACATGAAGGAGAACGGCGCACCGAAATCGATGGCCGACATCGGCACCTATCTGCACATGATCAAGGAGGCCGAGCCGCGCTTCACCGGCCGCGCCATCAAGAACGTCACCGATGCGATCAAGATGCGCGCCATGGATATCGAGCTCCCGGACGAATGGTTCGAGAAGCCGGAACTCTTCATGCACAAGGGCTACGACCACAAGAAGGCGATGATCGAGGAACTGCGCGGCCCGTTCTCGATGGATATGGTCATGCAGGAGGTCAACCGCTACGCCGACTCGGAGTTCCGCTATTCCGACAAGTCCGACGACGCGGCGGTGACCAAGTTGATCCGCGACACCCGCCTGCGCAACCGCGCGGTGCGCGAGATCGAGGAATTGAAGAAGAAGGGCCTGTGGAATGCTTGAGATGCGCCGACGCTCCCTTCTCCCCCTGTGCGAGAAGGTGTCGCCGAACGCGACGGATGAGGGGTATTCGTCAAGCTGGAACACCCCTCATCCGGCCGAGCTTCGCTCGGCCACCTTCTCCCACAAGGGGAGAAGGGATAGATGAGCCCCGCCAGGAAATCCGATCTGCTGCGCGAGAACGAACTGATCTATGGCCGGCTGCTGACCATCGACGAGCCGCATCTCATCCAGCGCTACAACAAGGCTTTGGTCGCCTTCGGCCTGAAACCGACGAAGCTGAGCAGTTTCGAGATCGACCGCACCGGCTTCTCGCCGCAGGTGGCCGAGGAATGCGGCGACTACCACTACCTAGATCCCAACGAGATCAACCGCCGTTTCATCATCCTGACGCCGTCGCAGATCGACCTGCCGGTGGTCCACACCGCCTTTTCCAATACCTCGCAACTGATGTTCGAGTTCATGTCGACGAACCAGCGCGCCATCGACGCGCTGACCATCAAGGATGTCATCTACGGCGAGATCGAGGATTCGGTCCCCAAGGTCGACGACATCGAGGATCTGCTGTCGATCAACCAGGTCGAGTTCAAGGTGCTGTCGGCGGAAGACGTGCTCGGCAAGGCCGCCGAACTCGGCAAGCTCGTCGACCAGCTGAAGCAGGAGCCGGACGCCTGGCGCGACAACGCCATGCTCACCCGCATGGTGGAGCTGGCCAAGATCTGCGGCGACATCCGCGAGAACGCGCTGGTGCCGGATCAGGTGATCTTTCGTCACAGCGCCTATTGGACCAGCCATTTCGGCGGGCTCTATGTGTTCATCGACCCGGACATGACGACGGTGATCAGCGACCCGGCAGCCCCAGGCTTCCGTCGCTCGCGACCGTGGCAAGTGAGCTACCTCTCGATCAATGATGCCGACCGGGTGTTCAAGTTCCTAGCCGCGACCGGCCGCATCGAACTGCCGCGTGCCTCATGGATCGAAACATCAGGCTATCTCGAACATCGCGCCGAAATGGTGGTGCGCACGCTGATCCGCGATGCCGAGCCCGACCGTAATCTGACCGATGTCGACAAAGTCTGGCTGCAGACCTGGATCCACGGCCATGCCGACCTGATCACCAGGGACGGCAATTTTCCCTTCCTCAACGCGGCCAAGCGCGAGATCGCTCACCTTGGCTATCTAAAGATCGAAGACGTGTTCCCGCACCAGCGCTTCCTGGTGATCCGGGCCAAGCCCGGCCATCCCGACGCCTGGCTGACCAACCAGCTGATCTCGGATTTCGTGCCGCAGGACTTCGTCTCTCGCTACGTCTTCAACAAACCGGGATTCTACAGGGACTATGACGGCTTCAGCGACGCCTGGAGATCACATGTTGTGGACGTTCTGAAAACCACATATCTGAAAGACAAGGTGGCGTTTCGCACACGCCTCTACGGCCTTACCGATTGAATGACCGGCTGACTGACGAGGGGGTGACATCGCCATGCTTGATCCGATCGTGAATTTCTTCACACGGATTTTCCAGTGGATCGGCCGCGGCATCGGCTTCGCCGTCGGCGTGATCCTGTGGCCGTTCATGTGGGCCGGGCACTGGTATACGCAGCGCGGCTGGATCCTGAAGGCGGTGCTCGGCCTCGCTCTGCTCATGCTGATCGGCCTCTACGGCTACTTCATCTGGAACACGCAGGTCTGGAGCAATTTCAATCCCGCGTATGCGGAGGCATATAATTTCACGCAGCCGGCCGGAACCGCCCCGGCGCAGCCCGCTCCTTCCGCCACCGGGGAAACCGCCGGTGTCGAGGGAGAGGTCAAGACCTGCACCAACTCAGCCATTGTCCAGGTCGCGGCCGATCTCATCGATTTCAACGTCAACGAGAACGCCTGGATCTCGTCGATGATACTCTACAAGCTCGGGTTCTTCGGCATGGACTGGGACCGCACGCCGTTTCTCGACAACAAGGCCTCCTTCCAGCGCGGGGTCAATCAGGCCATCCGGCGCACCGCTGTCGAGCTTGTCGACACGCTGGGCCGCGTCCGCGGCACCAGCCAGATAGATCAGAACCTGCAGGATGCGCGCGGCGCGATCACCTTCGACGAGGAAACCTGGTATTTCGGCCTCAGGCCCTTTGGTCCGAAAACCCCGACGCCGAGTTTCTATCGCACGGCGGCGAGCAGCCTTCGCGCCTTCAACGACCGGCTCATGAAATGCGAGGTTGTCTTCAACGCGCGCGCCGACAATCTGTTGCAGTTCGTCGACCGGATCGCGAGTGACATAGGCTCGACGTCGGACCTGATCCGCGACCGTTCGCAGAATTTCAACAGCGGCTGGTTCGACACGCGGGCTGACGACCGCTTCTGGTTCGCCTACGGCCAGCTCTACGGCTATTACGGCATCCTGACGGCGGCGCATCACGACTTCCAGCAGATCCTCGACAATCGCGGCCTCACACCACTTTGGAACAGCGTGGAAGGCCAGCTCAAGGCGGCGCTCGCCATCCAGCCTTTGATAATCTCGAACGGCCGCGAGGATGGCTGGATCATGCCCACCCACCTCACCACGATGGGTTTCTATGTGCTTAGGGTGCGATCGAACCTCGTCGAGGTCAGGTCCGTTCTGGATCGGTGAAGGGCCAATAGTGAAAGACGTCCTGGCTTGAAATCACCGCTGTCCCTGGTCGAAGTCGGCAACTTGTCGAGGCAATAGCTCGGCCGCATGTCGCGGAGAGCGGAACCTGACTGCCTCGTCGTCGTTCAACCGCTGGGCGGCGGCCAGCGAGGACACGAGATGGATATCCGGGAAGTTGCTCGAAATTTCTACGCCACGGTCGACACGCAAGACTGGGACAAACTGGCCAGTCTGGTCTCTCCAGATCTCGCCGTTCATCTCGGCAGTGCCAACCCGATCGGCTTCGATGACTGGCGCAAATCGCTGACCGAGTTCTTTGTTGGATTTCCGGACGGACATCACGTCGTCGACGACTGTGTCAGCGACGCCAACAAGGTGGTCACGCGCGGCCGCTTTCAGGCACGCACACCGGCGTCTTCCATGGTGTCGAACCGAGCGGAAAATGCGTATCGGTTGGTGTGATTCACATCGATCGCGTTGAGAACGGCATCGTAGTCGAACATTTCGGCCAGCTTGACGGCTTGGGGCTGATGCACCAGATCGGCGCATTCTAACGCGGCCGTTCGAAGCGCCGACCGGGGCTCGAACCCTGTCGCATTCCGTGCATTCCGCGGCTGTTTTGAGACGGCAGGACGGCGCGTGCTCTGGCTTTTATACGGCGCGACAACCGGGCGCGAAGATCCGGGAAAGGTCGACCGGGAAACAGAGAGCTGCCTTTCTTCATAGGAAACATAGTTGCATGTAAGTTGACGCCACGGCAGCGACAGGATTAGAACGTGCCCTCGCCTGAAGTGCCAGGCTGTTTCGAACAGGCTTGCGACCACACTGATCAAACCCGTCCCCTCCACCGTCCAATCCAGAGGAAAGCCGCCATGGCCGAAGTGAAGTCCGACATCGAGATCGCGCGCGCCGCCGACAAGAAGCAGATCCAGGCCATCGGCCAGAAGATCGGCATTCCAAGCGAGCACCTTTTGCCTTACGGCCACGACAAGGCGAAGATCTCGGCCGAGTTCATCAAGTCGGTGAAGACAAACAAGGACGGCAGGCTGATCCTCGTTACCGCCATCAACCCAACGCCGGCCGGCGAAGGCAAGACGACGACGACGGTGGGCCTCGGTGACGGTCTCAACCGCATTGGCAAGAAAGCCATCGTCTGCATCCGAGAGGCCTCGCTCGGGCCGAATTTCGGCGTCAAGGGCGGTGCTGCCGGCGGCGGCTATGCGCAGGTCGTGCCGATGGAGGATATGAACCTCCACTTCACCGGCGATTTCCATGCCATCACCACGGCGCATAATCTGCTTTCGGCACTGATCGACAACCATATCTACTGGGGCAACGAGCTCGGAATCGACATCCGCCGCGTCGTCTGGCGCCGCGTCATGGACATGAACGACCGCGCACTGCGCGAGATCATCTGCTCGCTCGGCGGCGTCGCCAACGGCTTTCCGCGCGAGGGGGGCTTCGACATCACCGTCGCGTCGGAAGTCATGGCGATCCTGTGCCTTGCCACCGACCTGAAGGACCTGGAAAAGCGCCTCGGCGACATCATCGTCGCCTATCGCCGAGACAAGTCGGCCGTCTACGCCCGCGACCTCAAGGCCGACGGCGCCATGGCCGTGTTGCTCAAGGACGCCATGCAGCCCAACCTCGTGCAGACGCTGGAGAACAACCCGGCCTTCGTCCATGGCGGCCCCTTCGCCAACATCGCGCATGGCTGCAACTCGGTCGTCGCCACCACGACGGCGCTGAAGCTCGCCGATTATGTCGTCACCGAAGCCGGTTTTGGCGCCGATCTCGGTGCGGAAAAGTTCTTCGACATCAAGTGCCGCAAGGCCGGCCTGAAGCCGGCGGCCACGGTTATCGTCGCCACCGTGCGCGCCATGAAGATGAACGGCGGCGTCAAGAAGGAAGACCTCGGCAAGGAAAACGTCGAAGCGGTCAAGAAGGGCTGCGCCAATCTCGGCCGTCACATCGAGAATATCAGGCAGTTCGGCGTGCCGGCCGTGGTCGCCATCAACCATTTCTATTCCGACACCGACGCTGAAATCAGGGCGATGAAGGACTACGTCGCCTCGATGGGCGAAGAGGCGATCCTGTGCAAGCACTGGGCCCACGGCTCGGCCGGCATCGAGGAACTCGCCAACAAGGTGGTGGCGCTGGCCGAATCCGGCTCCTCGCAGTTTGCGCCGCTCTATCCCGACGCGATGCCGCTGTTCGAGAAGATCAACACCATCGTCCAGCGCATCTATCGCGGTTCCGAAGCGATCGCCGACAAGTCGGTGCGCGACCAGCTCCACGCCTGGGAGCACGCCGGCTACGGACACCTGCCGGTCTGCATGGCCAAGACGCAGTACTCGTTCTCCACCGACCCGAACCTGCGCGGCGCGCCGACCGGCCACACCGTGCCGGTGCGCGAGGTCAGGCTGTCTGCCGGCGCCGGCTTCATCGTCGTCATCTGCGGCGAGGTCATGACCATGCCCGGCTTGCCCAAGGCGCCGTCCTCGGAGAAGATCTTCCTGAACGAAATGGGCCAGATCGAAGGTCTGTTCTGAGATTTTGAAGGCCGGAATGATAAAGGCGCCGCATCGCTGCGGCGCCTTTTGCTTATCCACGACAGACTTCTAAGCGGCGTTCCGTGCCAGCGCGCGCTGGTTGGAAGCGTCGATCGTGTCGCGTTCGGGCAGCGTGCCGGTCTTCAGACAGTCGATCCATTCGGCGGTCTTGAGAACGGCAGCGAAGCGCGACTGCAGTATGATAGTCACCACGCGGTGGATGTCCTCGGCCGAAGCATAGCCGGCGCTGTTGGCATAGGGCACCGAGCCGGTGGCGTCGGACAGGAACTCCACCGCAAAACCCATATGGACTGCGTGGATAACGGTCGAGAGATCGCAATTATGCGTCATGTAGCCAACGACGGTAATCGTGTCGATGGCGTTGGCGCGCAACCAGTCCTCGAGGTCCGTACCGGTGAAGGCGCTCGGCAAGGTCTTTTCGACGTAATGATCGCGGCTTCGCCTTGATATCTCGGGAATGCAATTCGGCGCCGTGGCTCCCTTTGGCGAAAATCGGCGACGTTTCGGGCGCCAGCTGCTTGATGACCACGACCTTGACGCCTGCCTCGGCGGCTGCGTCCATCGCTCGTGCTGCGTTGACGACGCTGTCGCGAAACGGCGGATATTGGATGGCCAGGTTGCCGCCATCATAGTCGTTCTGGATGTCGACGACGATGAGGGCGCGGCGTGGCGCCTTGCCTTTGACTGGTTCAGACACTGAGCTTTCCTTTCCCGTTTGGCTTTGATTGGTCGAGGATAGGCCTGCTGCCGGATTGCAAAAGTGTCCCAATTGACATTATTCAAAAGGATTGGGACAATTCGGATCTAACCCTTATTGGTGCTCAGCATGGCCGATCCGATCGTTGCCGCCATCGCCTTCGATGGCATCAGTCCGTTCCACCTTTCCGTGCCGTGCCTTGTATTCGGCGAAGACCGCGCCGCGCTCGACCTGCCGCGCTTCGACTTCCGCATCTGTGCGATCGAAAGCGGGCCTATCCATACCGAAGCAGGATTGACCGTGACTGCGCCGCAAGGGCTTGGCAGCCTCGACGGCGCGGACATCGTCATCGTCCCAAGCTGGCGAGATCTCGAAAATCCCCCACCTGCGGTTCTGGTAGAGGCGCTGCTGCGAGCGCACCGCAACGGCACATTGATTGTCGGACTGTGCCTCGGCACCTTCGCTGTTGCGGCGACCGGACTGCTTTCGGGGCGGCGAGCCGCGACGCACTGGGCCTATACCGAGCAGCTGCAGGCGCTTTATCCCGACATGATCGTCGATCCGGACGTGCTCTACATCGACAATGGCGATGTCATGACATCTGCCGGCGTCGCCGCCGGGCTTGACTGCTGTCTCCACATCGTGCGAGCCCGCTACGGCGCCGAGGCGGCTCTTCGACTTGCCCGGCAGATCGTGCTTTCTCCCCATCGGCAAGGTGGGCAGGCGCAGTTCATAGAACGCACCATCGCCAGGACCGGCAACGCGGATCGCTTCACACAGGCCCTCGACACGGTGCGCAAAACGCTTGGCGATCTGCACAGTCTGGACAGCGTCGCCGACGCCGCCGGTCTCACCCGCCGGACGTTCACGCGCCGCTTCCAGAAAACGATCGGCACCAGTTTCGGCGACTGGCTGATCGATCAGCGCGTCGCGCTGGCGCAGCGGCTGCTGGAAGCAACGGAAAAATCGATGGACACGGTTGCTCCTTCGAGGCCGGGTTCGGTAGCGCCACGTCGCTGCGCCAGCACTTCGCGGCACGGCTCAGGACCTCGCCCGCGCAGTACCGGCGCGAATTCTCGAAGAACGCTGATCAGGACGCGCACGCCGCCTCGCATTGATCCGGATGCTCAGCCGCGCCTGACCGGCCGCGCCGGGTTGCCCACAACCGTGGTGTTTGGCGGCACATTGCGCGTCACCACAGCACCCGCTCCGACAATGGCGCCGGCGCCGATGCTGATCCCAGCGAGGATGACCGCACTGCCGCCGATCCAGGCATTGTCGCCGATCTCGACCGGCTTGGCGATCTCCAGCCCGGCCTGTCGCCCCGCTGCCTCTTTGTGATGCTCGGCGCAGTAGATCTGCACGTTGGGGCCGAGTAGCGTTCCCTTGCCGATGCGGACTGGCGCCGTATCGAGGATGATGCAGCCGGCATTGAGGAAGACGCCGTCGCCGAGAAAGATGTTGAAGCCATAGGCGCAGTGGAACGGCGCTTCGATCCGGGCGCGCTCGCCCGCAGCGCCGAGCAGCGACTTCAAGGCAGGTCCGACGTCGCCACGTTGCCGGGGCGGCAAGCTGTTGTGTTCGAACACCGCGTCGCGAGCGAGGATGCGCAGCGCCTCCAGCTCTGAGTCGAGGCAAGTATACCACTCGCCCGCGGCCATATTTATGCGCTCGCTTCCGTTCAAGGCGATGCCCTCCTGTCTTACCCTGCTGTTTCAACGTGATGTCAAAGCACAGTCCATAAAAATCGGGTAACGCAGAGATCGCAGGCCTCTGGTCAAATGCCGATCCTATGCTAGCCTAGTTCGTGTGATCGAGGGGGGATCAATCATGCTGTACATCCTTGCACTTCTGATCGGCGTCGTTGCCGGCCTTCGCGCCATGACCGCGCCCGGCGCCGTCGCCTGGGGCGCTTATCTCGGCTGGCTGCCGGTCGCCGTAACCTGGGCTGGTTTCATGGGCCATTGGATCACGGTCGGCATCTTCACCATCCTGGCCGTCGCAGAGCTCGTCACCGACCAGCTGCCGTCGACGCCGAGCCGCAAGGTCCCACAGCAGTTCGGCGCACGCATCGTCATGGGCGCCTTCACCGGCGCAGTGATCGGCGCGACCGGCGGCGCCACGATCGGCGGCCTGATCGCAGGCGCCATCGGCGCGGTGATCGGCACGCTGGGCGGCGCCGAGCTGCGCAAACGCCTGGCGATCGCTTTCGGCAAGGACCTGCCAGCCGCCCTTGTCGAGGACGCGGTGGCGATCATCGGTGGCCTGCTGATCGTGGTGGCGGTGGCATGACGGCAAAGACATTCGACGCCATCATCATCGGCGCCGGACAGGCCGGCCCGTCGCTCGCCGGCCGGCTGACGGCGGCCGGCATGAGCGTGGCGCTGATCGAGCGAAAACTGGTTGGCGGCACCTGCGTCAATACCGGCTGCATGCCGACCAAGGCCATGGTGGCAAGCGCCTATGCCGCGCATCTTGCCCGCCGCGCCGCCGACTACGGCGTGACGCTCTCCGGCCCGGTCGGCGTCGACTACAAGGCGATCAAGGCGCGCAAGGACAAGGTGTCGAACGACGCCCGCGGCAACCTCGAAAGCTGGATCGCCGGCATGGACAAATGCACGCTTTATCGCGGCCATGCGCGCTTCGAATCTGCCAATTCCGTGCGTGTCGGCGACGACCTGCTGAGCGCCGAGAAGATATTCCTCAACACCGGCGGCCGCGCCTCGGTGCCCGACCTGCCCGGTGTCAACGACATTTCGTACCTGACCAATTCGTCGATGATGGATCTCGACGAGTTGCCGCGCCATCTCGTCGTCGTCGGCGGCAGCTACGTCTCGCTCGAATTCGCGCAGATGTTCCGCCGTTTCGGATCAGAGGTCACTGTGATCGAAAAGAGCCCGCGGTTGATCGGCCGCGAGGATGAGGATGTCTCAGCCGCCATCCTGTCCATCTTCGAAAACGAAGACATCACGGTCCATCTCGGCGCCGATGACATCGGCTTCGCCAGAAAGGGCAACGAAATTGCCGTGACCTTCTCCGCCGACAAGGCGCCGGCGGTCGGCTCGCATGTGTTGCTGGCGCTGGGCCGAACGCCCAACACCGACGATCTCGGCCTCGACAGAGCCGGCGTCGAGGTCGACAAACGCGGCTTCATTGTCGTTGACGACCAGTTGCGCACCAGCGTGCCCGGCATTTGGGCGATGGGTGACTGCAACGGCAAAGGCGCCTTCACCCACACCTCCTACAATGACTACGAGATCGTCGCCGCCAATCTGCTCGACAACGATCCGCGCAAGGTGAGCGACCGCATCGAGGCCTATGCGCTTTATACCGATCCGCCGCTCGGCCGCTGCGGCATGACGGAGACAGCGGTAAGAAAGTCCGGGCGTCGCGCGCTGGTCGGCCAGCGGCCGATGACCCGCGTCGGCCGCGCCGTCGAGAAAGGCGAGACGCAAGGTTTCATGAGGATCCTGGTCGACGCCGGCACCAAGGAAATCCTCGGCTGTTCGGTGCTCGGCCCCGGCGGCGACGAGGCGATACACTGCGTGCTCGATCTGATGTACGCCAAGGCGCCGGTCAGCACGCTCGCGCGGGCAACCCATATCCACCCCAATGTCTCCGAACTTCTGCCCACCATTGCCCAGGAATTGAAGCCGCTGGCATAGGCCGGGCAGGCGTTTGGAACCAGTAGTGTCCACCGCACCCCTTCGGGAGCCGGCCGAGAGAGTCTTGCGCCCATAGCGCGAAAAGCTGGACCAATCGACAGCGTATCGGCGAAAGGGCATGTGTTCGGCCTCTTTCTTGGAGGAATATCATGCAAAAATCGATCGAGCGCATCGCCGGCGACAGCGAGGGCGTTTCCTATGAATTCCCGGTGTTCCGCTTCGAGGGAGCGGACAAATCGGCATCTTCGGCCTATCTGCAGGCAGCGCTGCATGCCGGCGAACTGCCGGGCGTCGTCGCCATTGACGCGCTGATGCCCATGCTCGGAAAAGCCGAAGCGGAGGGCCGCATCAAGGGCAATATCACCGTCGTACCGCAAGCCAATCCGATCGGCCGCGCCCAGTATCATTTCGGCGAGCATCAGGGCCGCTTCCATCTGGGCACCCGCACCAACTTCAACCGCGGCTTTCCGCTGCTGGCCGTGCCCGACATCTCACTCCTGCCGGACACGACCCGTGGCACCGTCGACCAGCGGCTGAAGATCCGGCTGCTGCAGGTTTCCATCGGCCACGACATCGTGCTCGACCTGCATTGCGACGACGAGGGCCTCGCCTACCTCTATGTCCACACCAGCCTGTGGCCGGCGATGGCGGATTGCGCGGCCGCCATGGGCGTCGACGCGGTGGTGCTGTGGGATGAGGACACCGACGGCACCTTCGAGGGCGCCTCGATCATGCCGTACCAGAACGTTCCCGCCGACGTCGCGCGCCTCGATCGACGCGTCGCCACCACGGTCGAATATCGCGGCATACTCGATGTCGATGGCGCTCTGGCCGCCTCAGATGCCGAAGGGCTCTATCGGCTGCTGGTGGCACGCGGCGTGATCGTGGATCAGACCCTGCCCGAGCCCGGCGGCCTTGCCGGGCCTAATTTTTTCACCGGCATTGTCGCACCGCTCGAAAACATCGACATGATGCCGGCGCCCCGAGCGGGCGCGGTCCTTTACGAGGTGAAGCCCGGCGACCGTGTGGCAAAAGGCGCACTGCTTGCCACCATCGTCCATGCGCCAGGTGAGCCCGACGGCCGCACGCAAGTGTTCGCACCGCAGTCGGGCATCATCCTGACACGGCGTTCCCGGCGCATCATCCGTGCCGGCGAAGACCTGCTGAAGCTGGTCGGCGACAGGAAGAGCGCCGACGCAAGGTCGGGGACGCTGGAGGACTGAGGGCCTATGCCCTTCGCCAAGCGCTTCATTGAATCCAGTTGCGTGGCCGTTCAATCGCCGCTATTGGAATCGCCATGAACATGCGCTCGATCAAGACCGTTTGGTGGTGGGCTCGCTGACAGCGGCCTGTTCGAAACGCGTGCGCGTGAAAATAGAAGGTGGCCGCAACGGAATGTCCGGGCGGCCATTTGTTTTTTCAAGCCATGCCCCGGGTCCGTTGCCCCAAGACGCTGAAATAGCCAAGACGCTGATGGAGACGGCAATGACGACGAAAATTCTGGAGAACGGGGCGGAGCGCTTCGTCACGGCGGGTGGCGTGACGATTACCCGCGAGCGCCATGATCGCCCTTACGAAGGCGCGATCGACGCCTATATCGACGGGCTGAATGCGCGCCGTGGCGCCGTGTTTTCCTCGAATTACGAATACCCCGGCCGCTATACGCGCTGGGACACCGCCATCATCGACCCGCCGCTGGTGATCTCGGCGCGCGGCCGCGCCATGCGCATCGAGGCGCTGAACAGCCGTGGCGAGATGCTTCTACCGGTGATCGGCAAGGCGCTCGGCGGCCTTGACGACGTGACGATCGCCGAGACCTCGAAAAGACTGATCCGCCTCGACGTGGCCAGGCCCGGCCGTGTCTTCACTGAAGAAGAACGCAGCCGCGTTCCCTCCGTCTTCACCGTGTTGCGCACCATAACCGCTCTGTTCAAGACGGAGGAAGACGCCAATCTCGGCCTCTACGGCGCCTTCGGCTACGATCTCGCCTTCCAGTTCGATCCGGTCGACTACAAGCTCGAGCGCCAGCAAAGCCAGCGCGACCTTGTGCTGTTCCTGCCCGACGAGATCCTGGTCGTCGATCACTATTCGACCAAGGCCTGGACCGACCGCTACGACTATTCCGGCGACGAGTTTTCGACGGAGGGATTGCCCCGCGACGAGATCGTCGAGCCGTTCAAGACCGCCGACCGCATTCCGCCGCGCGGCGACCATGAGCCGGGCGAATATGCCAATCTGGTGCGCAAGGCGATGGAGAGCTTCAAACGCGGCGACCTGTTCGAGGTGGTGCCCGGCCAGATGTTCTACGAGCGCTGCGAGACACCGCCTTCCGACATTTCACTCAAGCTGAAGACCATCAACCCGTCGCCCTATTCCTTCTTCATCAATCTCGGCGAAGGCGAATACCTGATCGGCGCTTCGCCGGAAATGTTCGTGCGCGTCAACGGCCGCCGTGTCGAGACCTGCCCGATCTCCGGCACGATCAAGCGAGGCGACGACGCCATTTCCGATTCGGAGCAGATCCTGAAATTGCTCAATTCGAAGAAGGACGAATCCGAGCTGACCATGTGCTCGGACGTCGACCGCAACGATAAGTCGCGGGTTTGCGACCCAGGCTCGGTGCGCGTCATCGGCCGCCGCCAGATCGAGATGTATTCGCGGCTGATCCACACCGTCGATCACATCGAGGGGCGGCTGCGCGAAGGCATGGACGCCTTCGACGCGTTCTTGTCGCATGCCTGGGCGGTCACCGTCACCGGCGCGCCGAAATTATGGGCGATGCGCTTCATCGAGCAGAACGAGAAGAGCCCGCGCGCCTGGTATGGCGGGGCGATCGGCATGGTCAATTTCAACGGTGACATGAACACCGGCATGACGCTTCGCACCATCCGCATCAAGGATGGCATCGCCGAGGTGCGCGCCGGCGCCACGCTGCTCTTCGACAGCATTCCCGAGGAAGAAGAAGCCGAAACCGAACTGAAGGCATCCGCCATGATCTCCGCCATCCGCGACGCCAAGTCAGGCAATGCCGCCGACACCGAACGCGCCACCGCGCGCGTCGGCGACGGCGTCAACATCCTGCTGGTCGACCACGAGGACTCCTTCGTCCACACGCTGGCCAACTATTTTCGCCAGACCGGCGCCAATGTATCGACTGTGCGCACACCTGTGCCGGACGAGGTCTTCGACCGGCTGAAACCCAACCTGGTCGTGCTGTCGCCCGGTCCCGGCACGCCGAAGGACTTCGACTGCGCCGCCACCATCAAACGGGCCCGCGCGCGCGACCTGCCGATCTTCGGCGTCTGCCTCGGCCTGCAGGCGTTGGCCGAGGCCTATGGCGGAGAGTTGCGGCAGCTGCACGTGCCAATGCATGGCAAACCGTCGCGCATCCGCGTGTCGAAGCCGGGCATCATCTTTTCCGGCCTGCCCAAGGAGGTGACGGTCGGCCGCTATCACTCGATCTTCGCCGATCCGGTGCGGTTGCCCGATGCTTTCGTCGTCACGGCCGAGACGGAAGAAGGCGTGATCATGGCCTTCGAGCACAGCAAGGAGCCGATCGCCGCGGTGCAGTTCCACCCGGAATCGATCATGACTCTCGGACACAATGCCGGCATGCGCATCATCGAGAACATCGTTGCGCATCTGCCGCGCAAGGCCAAGGAAAAGGCGGCTTAGCTCCGGTTTCGGCGGCCGGAAGCAATCAATGACCGCTATCGATCCGAAAACCACCGCCAAGCGCAAGGTCGCCAGCCTCGCCTTCTGGTCGATAGTCGTCGCTTTCGTCGTGCTCGGCCTGAAGCTGGCGGCCTGGCACGTCACCGGTTCCGTGGCGCTGTATTCGGACGCGCTGGAATCGATCGTCAACGTCATTGCCTCGGCCGCAGCCTACTGGGCGATCCAGGTCAGCTACAAGCCGGCCGACCAGGATCATCCATTCGGCCATCACAAGGCCGAGTATTTCTCGGCCGTGCTGGAAGGCGTGCTGATCGTTCTGGCAGCCCTGCTGATCCTCAACGAAGTGTGGTGGTCCTTGCGGCATCCCGCCCCACTCGAACAGCCCTGGACCGGCCTCGCCATCAACGGTGTCGCGACAGTGATCAACGCCTTCTGGGCCTTAACGCTGATCCGTGCCGGCCGTGCCGAGAAGTCGCCGGCACTGGTTGCCGACGGCAGGCACATCATGACCGACGTGGCGACCTCCGTCGGCGTGTTCATTGGTCTGGTCGGTGCCGTGCTCACCGGCTGGCAAGTCCTCGATCCCGCTCTTGCCGTCATCGTCGCGCTGAACATCCTGTGGCAGGGCTGGCACGTCATCGGCTCGTCGATGAACGGGCTCATGGACCGCGCCGTCGATACACAGGAGCACATGCACATCCGCGACGTCATTTCGGCCAATTGCAAGGGCGCAATGGAAGTCCACGATCTGAAGACGCGGATTGCCGGCCGCGCCACGTTCATCGAGTTCCACCTGGTCGTCGATGCCGATATGTCGGTGGGCGCCAGCCACGTCATTTGCGACCGCATCGAGGATGCGCTGAAGGCCGAGATCCCCTCGGTGCGCGTCACCATTCATGTCGAGCCCGACGACGAGGCAAAGCTGCCCAAGGGCACGACGGCCGTGCCGTTCGCGTGAGGCGGTTCTGTAGGCCCTCAAAACTTCTCAAGGCATGCAGGCGGATTGCGGCATCGGCTCCAGCCGGTAGACCTTGTCGTCGGATGCGGTCTCGCCTTCGGCCGTCTTCGAGCATAGGTCGATGATCGGCAGGCTGCTGTTGGGATTGGCCAGCATCATCGTGCCGTTGGCGCCGCGGCGCAGATAAATCTCCTTGGCTGCGATGTCGCAGGAAAAGTCGCTCGTCTTTCCGCTCGCGACACAGCGCCACTGGTCCGCTTCGCCGTCACAACTGTAGGTCTGCGTGACCTCGGCGGCGTTCCGACGCGTGGTTAGGGAAACAGCTATGTCGGCGCCGCTTGGCCAGCTTGCCGGATCGCCGCCCTTGGCGAAGGAGGCCAGCTCGATCGGGCCCCGGAAAACCCTGATGGTGTGGGTAAGCTGATCGGGATGCGAGTCGAGATGCGCGGCATCGTAGTCGCGCCCGTAGCAGAACGGCTGGTCCGGTTTCAGCCGCTCACGCAGCGGTGCTCCCAGCGCCGGATCGACCGGATCGATGCGCGCGAATTCGGCCTTGCAGGTCTGCGTCGGCATACGGTCGAGCCGAAAGCCGTCGTCTTCTGTGCCGAGCGCCTGCTTGGCGTATTCCTTTTCACCCAGCTCATCCTCGGCGCCAGCATCGAGATTAAGGTTGCGATGCACGCCGGAGACGATCAGCCGGCCTTTTTCATCAACGTTCAGTAAGGCCATGGTGCGGTCGCATTCCATGCCGCAATGAAGCTCGCTCGACTGCGGATCACCCTTGCCGCACCAACCGCCAACCCACTCGGGTTTCTTGGCGCCGCGCACCGTCGTCGCCATGAAGCCGTTGTAGCCGGACGGACCGCTGCTCGGCTCCTCGTTGGGATGGCTGACCGGATCGCTGCCGTAGTAGAAGAAAATCCGTCCCACCTTCTGGTTCGGATGTACCTTGAGATGCGCGGCATCATAGACACGCCCGAAACAGGCATCCTTGCCGTCCGGGCTGAGTTCGGTGAGCTTAGGCGTATCCTCGGCAAAGGCGGTGCCGGCAACAGCGGCAAGCAAGGCGACACCAAGTCCGGCGCCCACAATGGTATTCGATGTCATCTGCCCCTCCTCGCCCGACAGGACGTGACTTCAATTTATGCTAGGATCGAGGCCGAAGCCACGCAATTTGCGAGGACGGCATTCTGGAGAACGACATGATGCGACGCCGCGATATTTTCCGCTTGAGCCTTGCCGGATCCGCCGGCCTTTTCGGGCTGCGCCCGGTCAAGGCAGCGGCCGTGGAAGAGGAAAGGCAGAAGGTCGCCTATCACCTCAGCGACCTCGACAAGGTCGGGTTCGTTTTGGGCAATATCAAGAACCATTATGAGGGCACCGGCGGCAAGGTCGACATCGTGCTGGTCGTGTATGGCCCGGCACTCGCCGCTTTCAAGTCGAAGAGCGCGTCAGCTGCCATTTCCAGCCGTTTTTCCGGCCTGGTCCGCGACGGGCTGACCTCACATGCCTGCGCCAACACCATGCATGGCATGGATGTTGCGCTCACCGATCTGCTCGACGGCTTTCATGCCGCCGAGACCGGCGGTGTCGTCAAGCTCGCCGAATTGCAGCACCAGGGCTACGCCTATTTGCGGCCCTGAACCTCTACTGACTTGAACATGAGGGCGGCGAGGCCCTACGAAGGGTGGGAGAGTCCCGGAGGAATAGACGTGCCAGCCACCATAACCGCCATTGTCACCCCCACCCTGGTCATCCCCGACCTCGCCGGCAAGGCGGTGCTGATCACCGGCGCTTCGACCGGCATCGGGGCGGCACTTGCACTGGCCTACGCCGCGCAGAAATGCCGCGTCGCACTGCATTACAATTCGAGTCGGGCAGCTGCCGAAAACCTGGCCGGGACCATCCGCACCGGAGGCGGCGAGGTATTCCTGATCCAGGGCGATTTCTCGATCTCCGCCGATGTCGAGCGCGTCGTCGAGGACAGCGCGCAACACTTCGGCCGGCTCGATGGCCTGGTCAACAATGCCGGCGGCATGCTTGGCCGCGTACCCTATGCCGAGCAGACCGAGGCGCATTACGACGCGGTGATGGATCTCAACGCCCGCTCCGTGCTGACCGCCTCGCGCAAGGCGATGCCATGGCTGAAGCGCCAGGGCGGCTTCATCGTCAACACCTCGTCGATTGCGGCGCGCAATGGCGCCGGCGGCGGCGCCGGCCTTTATGGCTCGGCCAAGGCCTTCGTCTCCAATGTGACCCGCGGCATGGCCAAGGAACTGATCGGCTTCAACATCCGCGTCAACGCGGTGGCGCCGGGCACCATCGCGACGCCTTTCCATGAGCGCTATTCGACCGAGGAGCACATGAAGGGCATGGTTGCTACCATTCCGCAGGGCCGCGCCGGCACGCCCGAGGACTGCGTCGGCGCCTATCTGTTCCTCTCGTCCGCTCTGTTGAGCGGTTACATCACCGGCCAGGTGATCGAGGTGAATGGTGGCCAGTTGATGCCGTGAGCGGCGACCTGCATGCTTACCGCGGAAGCCAACGGAGAAAACGGCAATGTACGGTCTGATCGGCAAGATGCGGGCGACACGCGGCCAGCGCGACGCAATGATGGATGTCCTGCTTGCCAGCACCGGCGCCATGCCTGGCTGCCTGAGCTACATCATCGCCACCGATCCGGCCGATGCCGACGCGATCTGGGTGACCGAAGTGTGGACCGACCAGGCAAGCCACAAGGCTTCGCTGCAACTGCCGGAAGTCCAGGCGGCGATTGCCAAGGCGCGGCCGATCATCGCCGGCTTCGAATTCCAGGTCGAGACCCGGCCCGTAGGCGGCTTCGGCCTGCCGGCCGTCAAAACCGGCTGACGCCTGGGCTGACGCATTTTTCACCGCCGCGGGGGTTCGCATCTCCCCGCTTCGGGGCTAAGACCGAAAAATGGATTCCCTGCCAGACCAGCCGACCGTCGAACGCATGGCGCGGGTGCCCAAAGTCTGGCAGTGGCTGGCACTGCTGATCTTCTCGATCCTGTTTGCCGGCGCGCTTGAATTCGGCGCCTTGCCGGCAGCGCTGCTGATCGGACCGATGCTGGCGGCGATCCTGGCCGGCACCAACGGCGCCACGGTGCGCGTGCCGCGCCCTTTGTTCGGCGCCGCCCAGGCGATCGTTGGCTGCCTTGTCGCCGCTTCGATCTCCCCTGACATCTTTCCGGTCTTCTACAAGGAATGGCCGCTGTTCCTCGGCACCGTGGTGGCGACCGTTGCGGCGTCCAGCCTGCTCGGCTGGCTGATCAGCCGCTGGCGCATCCTGCCCGGCACCACTGCCGTCTGGGGCTCATCGCCGGGCGCGGCCACCGCCATGGTGCTGATGGCAGGCGCCTTCGGCGCCGATCAGCGCCTCGTCGCCTTCATGCAATATCTGCGCGTCATCTTCGTCTCGGTGACTGCCGCACTTGTTGCAAAGATGTGGGTCGACACATCAGGCATCGAGGTCCCGGCCGTCATCTGGTTCCCGCCGATCGATCCAACAGCCTTTGCCGGGACACTTGGCGTGGCGCTCGTCGGCAGCCTCATCGGAAAGCTGCTCAGGCTGCCGTCACCCTTCTTCCTCGGCACCTTCATTTTCGGCACTGCTGTGCATCTCGGACTAGGCGTGCCGATGCAGTTGCCGCCTTGGCTGCTTGCCCTCGGCTATACGATGATCGGCTGGACCATCGGCCTGAATTTCACCAGGGCAATTCTGCAGCACGCGACGCGGGCGCTGCCGCAGATCGTCGGTTCGATCATCATCCTCATCGCCTTCTGCGGCGGTCTCGGCTTCATGATCAGTCATGTGCTCGGCATCGATCCGCTGACCGCCTATCTGGCGACCAGCCCCGGCGGCATGGACAGCGTCGCCATCATCGCCGCCGCCGCACAGCACGTCGACATGTCCTTCGTCATGGCGCTGCAATCGGCCCGCTTCCTCGTCGTGCTGCTGGTCGGACCGAGCGTGGCGCGGCTGGTGGCGCGAAGTCTGAGGGAATAGAGGTAATTTGCGGCTCCAGAAAGACCTGCGGCGCTGTCACCTAAATGGATCAGGCGCGACGCAATCTGCTCGCGGCCGCTGAAGGACCAGCCCAAGTCGCACAGGACTGCGTCGTGTAGGTATAGGAAACGCCAGTCGTTCGGCCCCACTTGCCTCTCTTTGGCTGCTCCTGTATGAAAACCGCCATGATCAACCGCGCCACCTCCGTCGCTTCCCGTCAGACCGGCTTTGCTGGCGAGACCGTGCGCGCGCTTGCTTCCGCTCTGCTGCTTCTCGGCCTTATCGGCGATCGCCGGGTTCGCTGAAGGAGCGCCCGGCGGTCGAACCGCCGCTCACGCGCATGCTCCTTGGCCAGTCTCAAAATTGGCAAGTCACATCAAACGAATGAACATCTGGTAAAGGCGCCGCTCGGCACCAAATCCGCCTGAAGGCGGATCCCGCGAGCCGCCGGGAGAGACGACAATGAACGCACGAGAAGAGATCCGCGCCGACAGCGGGGAGATGGGCAAGGATGCAGCCCGGGGCATGCCGGAGGCAGCCCGGAAATACCAACCCTACCCGACGGTCGGTCTCACCGACCGCATTTGGCCTTCGAAGGTCATCGACAAAGCGCCGATCTGGTGCTCGGTCGACCTGCGCGACGGCAACCAGGCGCTGATCGACCCGATGGGGCACGAGCGCAAGGCGCGCATGTTCGCCCTGCTCCTCGACATGGGCTTCAAAGAGATCGAGATCGGCTTCCCGTCGGCCTCGCAGACCGATTTCGATTTCGCCCGCTGGTGCATCGAAGAGGGCAATGTCTCAGCCCATGTCTCGCTGCAGGTACTGGTGCAGTGCCGACCGGAACTGATCACCCGCACCTTCGAGGCGCTGCAGGGCGCCACCAACCCGATCGTGCATTTCTATAATTCGACCAGCGAATTGCAGCGCCGCGTCGTCTTCGAGAAGGACGTTGCCGGCATCAGGCGGATCGCCACCGATGCGGCCAAGATGATCACCGACATGGCGGCGAAGGCCGGCGGCGGTTATCGTTTTGAATATTCGCCGGAGAGCTTTACCGGCACCGAGCTCGAAGTGGCGCTGGAAATCTGCAACGCCGTCACCGAAATCGTGAAGCCGACGGCGGAAAACAAGCTGATCATCAACCTGCCGTCCACGGTCGAGATGTCGACACCCAACATCTATGCCGATCGCATCGAATGGATGTGCCGCAATCTCGACAACCGCGAGAACCTGCTCATTTCGTTGCATCCGCACAACGACCGCGGCACCGGCGTTGCCACCACCGAACTCGGTCTGATGGCGGGTGCGGACCGCGTCGAAGGCACGCTGTTCGGCAATGGCGAGCGCACCGGCAATGTCGACATCGTCACGCTGGCGCTCAACATGTACACGCAAGGCGTCGATCCCGAGCTCGACTGCTCCGACATCAATCGGATGAAGGACGTCTATGAATATTCGAACCAGTTGAAGATCCCCGAGCGCCATCCCTATGTCGGCGAGCTCGTCTATACGGCCTTTTCAGGCTCGCACCAGGATGCCATCAACAAAGGCATGAAGGCGTTGCGCAAGGCCAACACGCCGTACTGGGAAGTGCCTTATCTGCCGATCGACCCGGCCGATGTCGGGCGCAATTACGAGGCGATCATCCGCATCAACTCGCAGTCCGGCAAGGGCGGCATCGCCTATGTGCTGCAGGCGGACTACGGCCTCAACCTGCCGCGCAACCTGCAGATCGAGTTCAGTCAAGCGATCCAGGCGATCACCGACGCCGAAGGCAAGGAGGTGCCGGCCAAGCGCATCTATGAGCGTTTTCTCGACACCTATGTCGATCAGCCCGGCGCGCGGCTGAAGTTCCTCGACCACCACACCTATCCGGACCTTGAGACCAAGGGGCAGCGTGCGGTGGAGGCCATCATCCTCGACAGGGGCAAGGAGGTGACGATTTCAGGCTCCGGAACCGGCCCGATCGACGGCTTTGTCGACGCGCTGTCGCGCCATGTCGGCGTGCCGATGTCGGTGCTCGACTATTCGGAGCACTCCATGCAGCGCGGCTCGAATGCCTCGGCCATCTCCTATGTCGAGATGGAGCATCCCGGCGGCAAGCTGTTCGGCGCCGGCATCAACACCAACATCGTGGCCGCTTCGCTGGAAGCCGTGGTTTCCGCCGCCAATCGCATTGTCGGCCGAAAGGTCGAGTAGAGCAATCCCAGGAAAAGTGTGTAGCGGTTTTCCGTCCGAATTGCGTAAAAACAAATACTTAGAGCCGTTCGTCGGTTCTACCAAAGATGAACCGCTCTAGACAAGCTGTCGAAAGCTAACAGCGCTGGAGCAAGATGAACCCACATGGTATCTTCTTGCTCTGGCCTTTCGCGCCATTAACCACCGGAAAATTATCCGGTGGGGTACGCGATCGCATAATGGATGCATGCTTGTATGGCAGTGCAGGCTCTATATGATTGCGTCTCAACCTGTGCCGACTTCGAAAGGATCGACACTTGCAGCATGCCACGCCTGCCGCCCCCGCAGTGCGCGAGACGTTGGAGCGATTGCTAGCCAGCGAAACGTTCGGGAGATCCGAACGAGCGCGTAAGCTGCTTCGCTATCTGGTCGAGCGCGAGCAGGCAGGCGAAGCCGACAAGCTCAAGGGCTTTTCCATCGCGATGGATGTTTTCGGCAAGGACGGCGATTTCGATCCGTCGACCGACGCCGTGGTCCGGGTGCAGGCGGGCAGGCTGCGCGAGCTTCTGCAGCATTACTTCGCCAATGAGGGCGTTGCCGAGCCGATCCGCATCGCCATTCCGCGTGGCGGCTATGTTCCATCCTATGAACTCAACGCGATCCGCCTGCCGGCCGAGCCGGCGCCGAAGGAACACACCGAGGCGGCTGCAACCTTGTCGGGATCGCTCGAAGAACCCCGTATGGCCGCACCTGCCGTATCGTTGATGTCCCCTGTCGTTCGCGAGCCGGCGCCGTCGCTGCTGCGCCATCTCCAGTTCTTCTGGTTGGCGATCGCTCTGGTCATCGCCATGCTGGGCGTGCTGATCCTTCGCCAGGGAAGCGGCGCATTGCTGGCGGGAAGCGATGCCGCTTCGACGATCGAAAACGCGGTGGCAACCGGCAGCATTGCGCCATGGGCTCCGATTGAAAGCCTTCCGCTCGTCTACATTGCGGTGAAAACCAACAGCGCCGAGGCTGCCCGCGTCGCGGCATCGCTGCGCGCCGGCCTCAGCAGCTTCGACACGGTCAACTTCATCGGTCGGGACGCCGACGGCCCGCCCGATCCGGTCACCGATGCAATCAGCTTCGTATTCGACGTCTTGCCGGGACCAACGGCGGGCGATGTCACTCTGGAGCTTCAAAGCGTGGCGACCGGACGGGTCCTGCTGTCACGCAACTTGACTGCCGCCGACAGCACACCCTCCACCGTCGAGGATAGTGTCGCCGGCATTTTGAGTTCGGCCGTTCCCGCCTCTGGCACGATCTACAACTACATCGAACAGAGCGGCCTTCAGACCGGCCTGACGGAATGTCTGCTGCTCAACGACAAGTACTATCTCGACCAGGGCGCCAAAACCCATGAGGCTGCCTATCGCTGTCTCGAAAACCTGATCAACCGGGATGCGAAATCGTCACTCGTCTATTCGGAGCTCGCGACCCTGCATCTCGAGGCGGCCACAGATCACTACGCCTATCCGGCCGGCGCCACGATCGAACAGGCGATGTCGCTTGCCCGTCGCGCCGTGCAGATGGGGCCGACCAGTCCCTATGCCCACCGTGCCTATGGCTATCTCAATTCCCGCCTCGGCAATTCGGAGGAATCGATCCGCTGGATGCACAAGGCCTACGAACTCAACCCTTACGACCTCAGCATGGCGGCAGCTTACGCCTATGGGCTGATTTTTGCCGGCAGGTATAGGGAGGGAACACCTATCCTAGCTCACGCCGCCGAAACTTCCAGCGCCCATCCGACCTGGTGGGACTACGGGCTTTTCGTCGGGCAGTTCATGGCGGGCGATATGAATAAGGCCGCGCTTGCCAGTGATGCGTTGCAAGCGACGCCCACGAAATCGCACTATCTGGCTGCGCGGCTGATCGGCGCGAAGGCAACCGGCCGCAATCAACTGGCGCACGAACTCGCGGACGAGATGACTGTCAAATTCCCGAAATTCGCTGCAGATCCGCGCGCAACCTTTGTCAAGCGGAGATACCCCGCCGATCTGATCGACCGGCTGGTCGAGGCCTTGCGTGCCGCCGGGCTCGGCAATGCCAGCTAGCGCTTCTAACGCACGGCTGATCGCGGAAATTTTACTGGCCATCGACTTGGACAAGGCGCAGTCGAGCCAAAATCTGGAATCTCGCGTCCTGTTTGATTTTGCAATAAAACCTTAAAATTCATGATTTCATCCCTTTACGCTGCCGAACGGGGCGCCGGCCCGAAGACGGTTGTCTTCCTGCATGGCTTCGGCGGTTGTCACGGCGACTGGCAGGAGGTGATTTCGACACTGGCACTTGGTTCACGGACGCTGGCCTATGATCTTCCGGGCCATGGGCTATCCCTCGATTTCCCGGGTGGTGGCCCGGCCAAGGCGGCCGCTCGGGCCGTTCTTGCAAACCTCGCCGCACGCAGAATTAGGAGGGTGCATCTCGTCGGCCATTCGATGGGCGGTGCGGCGGCAGTGCTGATGGCATTGGCCGAGCCCGAAAGGATAGCCTCGCTGACGCTTCTGGCGCCGGGCGGTTTTGGGACTGAGATCAACGGGCCGCTGTTGCGCCGTTACGCCGCCGCTGCCGGCAAGAGTGAAATTCGCGCCTGCCTGGCCGCCATGTCCGGACCGCGAAGCCTGCCCTCGGAGCGCATCGTGGATATGCTTGGCGAAATGCGTGCGCGTCTCGGCCAGTTGCAGAAACTTGTCGAGATCGCGGCCTCTATGACCAGGGGTGATCGGCAGGGCGTCATCTCGCGCGAACGGCTCGAAACACTTGATATGCCGGTGATGGTGGTTTGGGGGATAGATGACGCGGTGCTGCCCTTCACACAGGCCGATAGTCTGCCGGCGCATTTCCACCTGCACCACGTGTTGGAGGCCGGCCATATGCTGGTCGAGGAAGCGCCCGGTCTTATCGCCGAGATCGTCCGCCGCAACATGAAACGCCGCAGCAGGCCGCATCGTCCAAAATCCGCCGCCGCGGCGGATCGATCCCTGCCTGCCAAAGATTGATGGTGCGGCTTCGGGCTGGCTTTGGTCTGGTAAGCCGCTTAACGGCTTATCGATCTCGCAAGTGCATTTTGCCAACGGCTGTGTTAATTCGGTGTTAACCAAACCCGCGAGGCAACGCCGATGAAGGATGCAGGCGAGAACATCACCCAGATCGATCAGTCGCGAAAACTGTCCGACGCCATACGCGACGTGAAAAACGCCTTCGCCGACCGCGACGACGTCGTAGTCGACATGCGCGAGGCGCATCGCATGCGGCTCGATTTGCTTGCCGCCGAACTCGCGCCCATCTTCGCCGACGTGCCCGCCGACATGGACAATTTCGACTTCGCCGTCTCGTCCGGGCTGCAGCCGCGCCTATGGATCGACGCCGTCAGCCATGTCGCCATGGGGCGCGACCGCCGCACCTATCGCTTCCTCAAGGACACACGCATCGGCCGGGTGGTGCTCGCCGAATCAACCGAGATGAAACCGGTTGCCGATCAGGTGACGCGCTACGTCGCGGAGCGCGTCGTCGAACGCCAGCGAATGATGGAAGGCGGGGTCGAGCAGGCTGTCGCCAGCCTGAAACGTGCCTTGGTCCCGGAAGCCGAGCCGCCACTGCGATCCGTGCGGCGCGGCAAGGGTTGGTCGGCGTTTCTCTCCGGTCTTGGCCTGATCGCCGCCGGCGCCCTGGTCGGGCTGGCTGTATCGATCGTGTTGTTCTGGGACCGCCTTGTTGCGATGGGACTGGTTTTTAGACCATGACCCTGAACCGAAGGTCCGCGTAGCCAATAGTGGAACCCGGTTTTCGGAAAAGCTCATGGTCAAACAAGAAGATAGAGCCCCATCCCGATTCCATCGGGATGGAATAGGCTCTAGGCCATAGCGTCCGCGCCAAGCTCCAGAATCTCCAGATCGGAAGGCGGGATGGCCGGGCCGGTCAGGCCACGTCGCGTCAGCCTGATCCGCCAATTGTCCTTATCGCCATCGATCTCCAACAGATTATATTGCGCCGCCGGACGCCTGCCGCCTGGCGCCTGCCCTGCGGCGGCGACGCCGACCACCGGAATTTGGGCGCCGCGCCCTTTGATGGAGAACAGCGTCGGCTCGTGCGAATGGCCGTGCAGCACAAGCTCGGCCCCGTGCCGCTGAACGACCTTGTGGAAGCGGGCAATGCCGAACAGCCGCTTGGGCTGCGAAACGGCGCCGCGCACTGGCGGATGGTGGATCATGATCACCCGGAACAGTCCGAGCTTGGCCGTAGCATCGAGCACTTCGCGCAGCCTTTCCGCCTGGTCTTCCAGAAAGAAGCCGTTGGCCATGAACGGAGCCGTGGCCCGCGCCGTCGACACACCGATCAGCGCGACGTTGCGACGCACGCGCAGATACGGAAAGGCGTCGCGATCGATCGGCGTATTGATGCCGTCGCCGGTCATCCATGCCGTCCACGACCGGCAGGCCTTGTCGAAGGCGCCAGGCACATAGGCGTCGTGGTTTCCTGGAACAACCGACACATCATCGGGAGAACCCAGCGTCTCCAGCCAGTGCTTGCCCATCTCGATCTCGCCGTCGAGCGCCAGATTGACCAGATCACCGGTGACAGCAAGGTGATCCGGTGCGCTCGCCTTAATATCGGCGACGATCGTGTCGATGACGGCATCGCGCATGTGGCGGCGGCGATTGCGCTGCCAGTTGACGTAACCGACCACCCGCTTGGAGGCGAGATCGCGATAGGTTACACCGGGAAGCGGTCCCAGATGGATATCGGAAATATGCGCGAGCCTGAACATCCCCACTTCATAAGCGACGCGCGCGCTGCTTTCCACCCACGGTTTCGTGGGTGATGACGCAGCCCGATCTGGAACAAGTTTTCCGCCAGGCCGGCTGGCCGGGTCTCAGGGCAAGGCTGTTTCATCTGTATTTCGTGCTGCGGCGGCCGATGACGCTCGGGGTGCGCGGCTTGATCCACGACCGCACGTCCAATTCCGTGTTCCTCATTCGCCACACCTATGTACCGGGCTGGCAGCTTCCCGGCGGTGGCGTCGAGCTGGGCGAGACGATGATCGAGGCGCTGGCGCGCGAGCTCTCCGAGGAGGGCAATATTGCATTGACCGCGCCGCCGGTGCTGAAATCGATGCATTTCAACCGTCGGGCCAGCCGCCGCGACCATGTCGGGCTCTATTTGGTCGAGCAGTTCAATCAGACGGCGCCGAAGCTGCCGGACCGCGAGATCGCCGCAGCCGGTTTCTTTCCTCTCGACCGCCTGCCGGAGGCAACGACGCCGGCCACACTGCGACGGATTGCCGAGATTTTTGGCGGCGCGGCGGCGTCGCCCTACTGGTAGGTCACGCCGCCTTCCTGAACCGATTGCGATTATGCGGCGCCGCGTAGTCCAGTTCCGGCCCGACCGGCACGATGTGCGTCGGGTTGATCGTTTCATGGCTGCCGTAATAGTGCGCCTTGATGTGGTGCAGGCTCACCGTGCCTGCGACCCCTGGGACCTGATAGAGGTCGCGCAGATAGTTCGACAGGTTCGGATAATCGGCGATGCGGCGCAGGTTGCACTTGAAATGGCCGACATAGACCGGGTCGAAGCGGACCAGTGTGGTGAACAGCCGCCAATCGGCCTCGGTGATGCGGTTACCGACGAGATAACGCTGGCGAGATATGCGATCCTCGAGTTGGTCGAGCGCCGAGAACAGTTCGCCAAACGCTTTCTCATAGGCCGTTTGCGAGGTGGCGAAGCCGGCGCGGTAGACGCCGTTGTTGACTGAGGGATAGACCAGCGCATTGACCGCGTCGATTTCGCCGCGCAGTGCTTTCGGATAGAAATCGATGCTGGCATCGCCCCATTTGTCGAAGACTGAATTGAGCATCCGGATGATCTCTGAGGACTCGTTGGACACGATTGTTTGTTCTCGCCTGTCCCACAGAACCGGGACCGTCACGCGGCCGGAATAGGCGTGATCGGCCTTGGTGTAGATCTGATGCAGGAAATCGAAACCGTAGAGCGTGTCGCCGGTGGCGCCGTCCTCGGCCAGGAAGGTCCAGCCGTTGGCGCCCATGAAATGATGGACGACCGAGACGGAAATCACGTCCTCGAGTTTCTTCAGTGCTCGAATGATCAGCGTCCGGTGCGCCCAGGGACAGGCAAGCGAGACATAGAGGTGGTAGCGGCCCGGCTCGGCCTTGAAACCGCGCTTGCGGCCTTCGGCCGGCGTACCGTCAACCGTGACCCCGTCGCGCCATTGCGACTGCGCCCGCACGAACTCGCCGTCGCTGCCCTTGGTGTCGTACCCGCTGTCCTGCCATTTGCCGCCGACCAGCAATCCCATGCGATGTCCTTTCGTCTTCGTAGGGATGTAGGCACAAACCGACGATGCGGAAATCGCCAGGCGTTGAACAGTTCGTCAATCGCCAGGGGCGGCAACCGAAGGGCGGCAAGCAAACGGCCGATTGCAGTGGCTGAAGATTGGTGCTAGCGGAAAATCCGCATGTTCGACTTCGCTTTGATCCGGTTCGACCGACGACGAAAGGGCGCCCGCGCTTGATGAAGCGCTGACTGGCGAACGCTGCCGTTTGCAGCAAACCTTTTCCCGTATACCGGAACGCAAAGACCATGAGCCTTGCCGACGTGAAATACCTGCCGGAAAATCCGGCGCATGACCCCGAAATCGAAGCCATAAACGACGAAGCCTTCGGGCCCGGCCGTTTCGTGCTGGGCGCCTACAAGATCCGTGAGGGCGGCCCGCACGAACGCGCTTTGTCCTTCGTGGCCGTCGATGGCGATATCGTTGTCGCTTCGGTGCGCATGACGCGCATCGCGGCCGGCTCCGGTCGCGCGCTGATGCTCGGACCGCTTGCCGTGCGGCCGACCTTCAAGAATCTCGGTATCGGCCGCCGGCTGGTGGCAATCGCGCTGGAGGCCGCCGCCAAGGCCGGCACGCCGGCCGTGATGCTTGTCGGCGACGAGCCCTATTACGGCCCGCTCGGCTTCAAGAGAATCCCGCGTGGGCAAATCTCCATGCCGCGCCCGGTCGATCTCGACCGGCTTTTGTCGCACGAGATCGTGCCGGGCGCGGTGGCAAGGCTGGTGGGGGAGGTTTGCCACGCCGATCAGGCAAGGATTGCCGCGAACGTCGCCGCGATGGCGTGACCGTCCGGATGCGGTTGCGCCGTCCTGTCGGGCTTCGTAGCATGTGGCCGATGGTGCATGTCGCCCAAAAGTGCGCAGCGGTTTTGGGGTAACGACATGCATAAAAACAGAGATTTAAAGCGCGTCGATTGAATCCGTTTCAACGCGACGCGCTTTAGATAACGCGAGCGCTTTAGGTGGGGGACGCCGACATGAACCCGAACGGCCAGATTGCGATCGTCACCGGCGGCGGCTCCGGCCTCGGCGAAGCGACGGCACGTGCACTGGCCGCGAAGGGCGCGGACGTTGCCATCCTCGACCTCGGCATCGAGCGTGCGGCGAAGATTGCGGCCGATATCGGCGGCATCGCCATCCAATGCGACGTAAGCAGCGCCGACGGCGGTGCTGCTTCAGTGGCGGAAGTGGCAAAAAAGTTCGGCGAACCCCGTATCCTGGTCAATTGCGCCGGCATCGCCATCGGCATGAAAACGATCGGCAAGGACGGCCCGCACCCGCTCGAGCAGTACCGCAAGGTGATCGAGGTCAATTTGATCGGCACCTTCAACATGATCCGCCTCGTCGCCGACCGGGCCGCGAAACTTGAGCCGCTGGAGGGCGGCGAGCGCGGCGTCATCGTCAACACGGCATCGGTCGCCGCCTATGACGGTCAAATTGGCCAGGCGGCCTACTCAGCCTCCAAGGGCGGCGTCGTCGGCATGACGCTGCCGGTGGCGCGCGACCTTGCCCGGTCGGGCATTCGCGTCTGCACCATCGCGCCCGGCATCTTCAAGACACCGATGATGGCCGGCATGCCGCAAGAGGTGCAGGATTCGCTTGGCGCTGCGGTACCCTTCCCGTCCCGTCTCGGCGAGCCTTCCGAATATGCAGCCCTTGTGCTGCACATCATCGAAAACCAGATGCTCAACGGCGAGACCATCCGCCTCGATGGCGCCATCCGCATGGCGCCGAAGTAGCCGACCATGAGTGCCTAAGTCGCCCCGCAGGCGAAGACCGGCCCGCTCGCCGGCCTGACGGTGATCGAGATAGCCGGGATTGGACCGGTGCCGTTAGCCGGCCTGATGCTGTCGTAGATGGGAGCCGAGGTGCTGCGCATCGAGCGGGCTGGGTCGACCCGGCCGTTTCTGACGCTACCGGATGAATACGACATCGACCGTCACGGCCGCTTCAACCTGCGGTTTTACCTGAAGCGCTGGGAAGGCGCCGAACTGGTGCTGCGCCTTGCCGATAAGGCCGACATGCTGAGCGAAGGGTTTCGTCCCGATGTCATGGAGCGGCTTTGGTCTTGGGCCGGACGCGGTACTGGCACGCAACTCGGCGCTGATCTACGGCCGCACGACGGGATTCGGCCATAACGGACCGCTATCGGATCGTGCCGGCCACGACATCACCTACCTCGCCTATTCGGGTGTGCTGCACGCCATCGGCCAGGAAGGAGGCCGGCCAGTCCCACCGCTCAAACCTCGTCGCCGACTATGGCGGCGGCGCCGTGATGCTGGTGCCGGCGCACTGGCCGCCCTGTTTGAGCGTTCGCGCTCCGGCAGGGGCCAGGTGATCGACGCCGCGATGACCGAGGGCGCTTCGATGCTGACGACACCTGTGCACGCCTTGATGGCAGCGGGCCTGTGGAGTGACATGCGCGGCGCGAACCTGCTCGATTCCGGCGCGCCCTTCTACGATTCCTATGAGACGGCGGACGCACGCCACGTCGCCGTCGGCCGCCTTGAACCCCGGTTCTTCGCCGAATTCGCAAGACTGCTGCCGCTCGACGAACGTTTTGTACGCGGCCAATACGACAGGACATTGTGGCCGCAGATGCGCGCCGCCATTGTCGATCGAGTCGGGCAGAAGACACGGGACGACTGGGACCGTGCTGCGACCGATGCTTGCGTTGCACCGGTTCTGTCGCTGCGGGAAGCCAGGGATCATCCGCACAATCGCGCTCGTAACGCCTTTGTGACGTCGGGTGCGCTTGAGCGCCCCGCCCCGGCGCCGCGCTTTTCGCGCTCCCGGCCGACGCTTGCCGCCATGCCGGCCGATCACCATTGTCAGGGGCGACCGTGCTGGCACGCTTCGGCCTTTCGGAAAGCGAAACTGAGGCCCTTGTCAAATGCGGTGTGATAGGTTGATAACCGGAGAATAAAAATCAGCTTAAGACGGGTGGATTTTGGCCGACCGAAAAAAGGACGTGATCCGCGAGACCGACGCCGAGGCGATCAGGCTGGCAAAGACGCTGATCCGCAGTGCCCGTTTCGGCGCGCTGGCGGTGATCGAGCCCGGGACCGGTTCGCCGCTGGCCAGCAGGGTTGGTGTCGCCACCGATATCGACGGCGCGCCGCTGATCCTTGTGTCGATGCTATCCGCCCATACCGGCGCGATCCTTGCCGACCCGCGCTGTTCGCTGCTTGTCGGCGAGCCCGGCAGGGGCGACCCGCTGGCGCACCCGCGGCTGACGCTCGTCTGTCGGGCAGCACGGCTTGAGCGCGGGTCCGGCGAGCATGCCCGCGCCGAACGGCGCTATCTCAACCGCAACCCCAAAGCAAAGCTCTATGCCGGACTTGGCGACTTCTCAATCTTCCGCCTCGAGCCGGAGCGGGCCAGTCTCAACGGCGGCTTCGGCAAGGCCTACTTGCTCGAACGTGCCGATCTGGTCACGACCGCGCCGATCGTCGAAGAGCTTGCCGCTGGTGAACAATCCGCCCTCGACCACATGAATGCCGACCATAGCGACGCAATTGCCGTCTACGCGCGCCATTTCGCCAAGGCCGCAGGCGACGGCTGGGTCGTCACCGGCTTCGACGCCGACGGCATGGACCTGGCGTTGGGCGACGATGTCTGCCGGGTGTTCTTTCCCGAGCCATTGAGGACGGCGAGCGAGCTCAGGCATGTTCTGGTCGATATGGCAAAGCCCGGCCGAGTGGCGGATTAAACACAGTCCGACAGTTAATCGCGTCGGGCCGAAAGCAAGTCTTGAGGTTTGAGCGAGATGTTCTACGCTTTCCCCGGTAGCGTTGAATCGCCAGCGCACATTCGCGAGTGAGCCTATGGAATCAGACGCTATTGCCCCCATAGCGCCGGATGAGCAGGAAGGCATGGGGGATCGATGGTCTCGAAAAAGCTAATTGCCAATGCCGAATCAGCGGCTGCGTTTCTGACGCTGATGGGCAACGAGAAACGACTGTTGATCATGAACTATCTGGCCGACGGTGAAATGTCGGTCGGCGCTATCGCCGAGAAGGTTCTGCTCAGCCAATCCGCCCTGTCGCAGCATCTGGCCAAACTGCGGGCGCTCGATCTCGTCGAGACCCGGCGCGACCGGCAGATGATCTACTATTCCTGTAAATCCGATGCCGTGCGCGAACTTCTCAACACGCTGGACGGGATTTTCGGCGAGGGTGAGCTATCGCAGATGGCATACCGCCCGCGTCGCTCCGGGACGTAACCGGCCAATGCATGTCGCCCAAAAGCCTGCCCTTGGGCTTGACCGAGGGTGCGAAGCGGTTTTGGGATAACGATATCCATAAATGCAAGAACTGGCCCGGGCACCCTTACCTCGCTAACGATTCTAAGAGCGACTTGCGTCCAGTTGGACGCAGAAAGTACGCTCTAACACTTTGGATCCACGCGTCGTGCTGTCGGAAAGCTCACCACGATCGGGCCGATGCGAGTCAGCTGAGGCAAGCATGCGGCCCATTCGTATCGACGACCCGCAAGACCCGCGCGTCGCCGCTTATCTCGACATCCGCGAGCGCGATCTTGCCGGCCGGCAGGGCCGTTTCGTTGCCGAAGGAAAGGTGGTGCTCGAAATGCTGCTCGAGGCCAAACGCTTTGCGGCCGAATCGGTGCTGGTACTCGAAAATCGGCTGGCAGGCCTCGACGGAACCCTGCGCAAAGCACCCGTGGACCTTCCGGTCTACGTGGCGGCCAGCGAGGTCATGGACAGGATTGCCGGCTTTCACATGCATCGCGGCATATTGGCGATTGGCCGCAAAGGCGCGGCGCAGCCTGCAGAGGCCTTGCTGGATACCCTGCCCGCCCGGGCGTTGATCGTCGTGCTGGTCGGCATTGCCAACCATGACAATATGGGCTCGATCTTTCGCAACGCCGCCGCCTTCCGCGCCGATGCCGTGTTTCTAGACTCGACCTGCTGCGATCCGCTGTACCGCAAGGCGATCCGCGTTTCGGTAGGCGCCGCGCTGAAAGTTCCCTTCGCCTCCTTCACTGAGACCATCGGCTTCCCTACAGCGCTCGACCGGCTGGGCTTCGGCCAGTTCGCTTTGTCGCCGCGCGGGCGAACCGGCATCCGCGATACGAAAAGGACTGAACGGCTGGCGCTCTATCTCGGCACCGAAGGCGAAGGCCTGCCCGAAAGCCTGCTCGCCCGCCTGCGGACGGTGCGGATCGATATGGCAGAAGGCTTCGACAGCCTGAATGTCGCCGCCGCGTCAGCCATCGCCTTACATCATTTTTCGGCAAGCAGCACCTGAGCCGCAGAAGACAGCATCACTGCCTGGGTTCAATGCGTCGATTCGGCCTTCTGCAGCGCCCGCACGCGATCGGCAAGGCTGCGTTCGCCGCTTCCCGGTTGGTTGGGTGCCGCAAGAACCTTTGCGATCGGCGACTCCGGCCCGTCGAGCTTCGCCGTCAGGGCGACGACTTGCGCCGCCAGGTCGCTCATCTGCTCACGCAATGCAGCGCTGGCGCGGCGCGCATCGTCGCCGTCTTCGGATTTGGATGCCTCGAAGGCGGCAAGCTCCGTTTTCAGTTTCTTGTTCTCGCGGGCCAGTTCCGTCAGCCTCGCCTCCAACCGCTCTCGGTCGCTGTCGAGCTTGGCGATGGCGTTTTGGATGTCGTCGTCGTCGTCCTTGACGGCCGCATCGCCCTGACTACCTTGCACTCCGACGAGACGCACCGCCGAGGCGTTTTCCACGCTTTCGCTTTTCGACTTTTGGCGAAGCCGCGCGATTTCCTTTTCGCGGCGGTCAAGCTTGTCCTCGCGATCGGCAAGCGTGGCGAGCAGGCGCTCGACCTTCTTGTCCAGTTCGCCGGTCCTTTTCTTCTCGGCCTTCAACGCGTCTCGTGCGGCCTTGCTCTCGGCCGCGCTCTCCTGTTGGCGCCTGTCCGCCTCCTTGCGCTGGCCACGCAGCACCGAAATGTCGTCGGCCAGTTTTTGCAGTTCGGAGTCGCGCGCCACAAGTTCGATCTGACGGCTGCTGGAAGAAAAGCAGGCGTCGTCATACATATGCTCCAGTTTTTTCAGCTCGAGCACACGCTTTTCCAGGGCATGTTCGGTTTGAGCAAGCCGATCCGACAAAAGCTGCAGCTGGTCTTCGCGCTGTCGAAGGTCTTCGCCCTTGGCTTCGAGTTCGGAAAGGGCCTGTTTCTTGTCCTTCCGCTCGAGCGCCAGCTCCTTCAGGGCCTCGCGGCCGCGGCTGATCTCGACAAGCTGTTCGGCCGCCTTTTCGCGCAACGACTTGACGCTCATTTCGAGCCGGCGCGTTGACATGGCGAACTCGGCGCGGATGCGATCCTTCTCCGCCTGAATCTCCGCCAGCGTCAGCGGCATTGAGCCCTCGACGCGTTTGCGCGTCAGCATCACGGCCCGCCGCCAGATGGCCGGGGCAATCATCAGCGCCACAAAGCCGGCGCAGAGAAAGCCGAGGACAAAGAACAGGACCGACTGAACCAAGGTGACTATCCGTTATGGACCGTTAGGGACTGTGCCACGTTCGCATGACGGAATTCCAGTGCTGCGGCAAGGGTCTGCCGCAGCAATGTTCAAGTCTTCGACCCTGGAACCAATCGGGATGACGAGGCAACCGCCTGCTCAGAACGGATTCCAGGTGGCACGCTGGGTAAGTTTGAGATAACCGAGATTGACGCCAAGCCGGGCGCCGACGCCGGTACGGATCGGCACCAGCAGCACATTGTTGTTCTTCATCACGTTGAAGCCGACGCCAGCCACGAGATAGGCGGAGCCGGCAACGCCGCCGAAACGATTGTAGAGGCTGTTCACATCGTCGAGATTGTAGACCAGCATCATCACCCGCGAGCCCTCGCCGCCAAAATCCCAGCCGAGCGACGGGCCCTGCCAGAACACTTTGTGATCGCCGGCATTCTTGGTGTAGAGCGTGCCTTCGCCATAGGTCAGGCCACCGATCAGCGCGCCCGAGCCCTCCTCGCCAAGCAAATAGCCATTAGGCAGGCCGTAGGAGGCGAAAATCTTCTCGACGACGGTGGCGAGCCCGCCCGATGTTGCGCCGAAGAATTTATGCCCGGAATCGACGATCTCCTGAGCGGTGTATTCCTGGGCCCGCGAAGGCGAGGTTGAAAAGACGACGACAAGGCCCATCAGAGCGATCGCCATTGAGGTGACACGGGAAAAACTCCGGTCAGAGATGACACGGGAAACCCGGTCAGAGACGACACGGAGAAAACTCCGGTCGGTGATGACACGGAAAAAGCTCCGGTCGTAGTATCGGGAAAACATGCTTCCAATCTCCGTCAGGGAGCACTTTCGCCGACGCCTCGCATCCGTGCGGCTCTTTGGCGGCCGCTAAGGATGACTGTTATGGGCAAACTATGCCGTAATCCTTTTTCAACCATTAAGCTTTCACATGAAGATGGCGGTTAGAAGGCTGGTTTCGAGCCGGTTTCGCGTCGCCCGCGCAGTATCCGCACCCTGCGTGAACACACCATTTTCGATAACGGCAATTCCGGATTTGTTGCTGCACGCTCAGGCGCTGTGTATTCAGTAGGCCTTGGGAGAGAGCGTGATTCGTGTGGACAGGCGTGACCATTGATCGCCCGGCCATTTTTAGTGAAATTTTGCAGGGACTTTCGCCGATGGCCGAGCTTTTCACCCTTTCCGCACCCGACCTCGCAGCGCTTTTGTGCAGCCGGGTCTGCCACGACATCATTTCGCCGGTCGGCGCCATAAACAACGGGCTTGAGCTGCTG
The DNA here is from genome assembly GCF_002284535.1 of Mesorhizobium wenxiniae. Lineage (GTDB taxonomy): Bacteria > Pseudomonadota > Alphaproteobacteria > Rhizobiales > Rhizobiaceae > Mesorhizobium > Mesorhizobium wenxiniae. The sequence goes on from NZ_NPKH01000020.1 coordinate 1,073,508, forward strand.
GACGAAGGCGGCGCCGACGAAGACGCCATGAAATTGATTCGCCAGAGCGCCAGAAACGCTTCGGCCCGCCTGCAATTCGCCCGCATCGCCTTCGGCGCAGCCGGTTCTGCCGGGATGATGATCGACACGGGGGACGCCGAGGCCGTTGCGATCGCCTTTTTTAAGAACGAAAAGCCGGAACTGGTCTGGAACGGAACCCGTGCGCTGCTGCCCAAGAACAAGGTGAAGCTCCTGCTCAACCTAATTCTCGTCGCCAACGCCGCCATTCCGCGTGGCGGTAAGCTTACGGTTACTCTTGAAGACCTCGACACAGAACCACGCTTTGCGCTCGCCGCGAGCGGTCCGATGCTGCGCGTGCCGCCCAAATTCCTGGAACTCCATTCCGGCAACAAGCCTGAAGAACCGATCGACGCGCATTCGGTGCAGCCCTACTACACGCTGCTTCTGGCGCGCGAGGCGAACATGACGATATCGATACACGCAACCGCAGAAGAAATCGTGCTATCAGCCGCTTAAAGTTACTAAGGTGAGTAACAAGAATAGATAAGTATTTTTAGACAATGTTTACTACGCCTTCACGGACGAATGAAATGAACCTTCCAGGCTAGTTCGACCGAAGCATCGACAACAAGTTCCGTAAAAGCTGGTCTTGCAAAAATTTTATCTATTGGCTTTTCAGCTTCTTTACCGGATTGATCCTACCGTGCCTTTCAGTACCGCGACGCTGCCGGATTGCCGCATGGCACAGAGGGCCCGGAAATGAAACGCTGCATGTTCATCGACGATTCGAGCGTCATCAGGAAGGTCGCAAAGCGCATCCTGGGTGGTTCCGACATGCTGGTCATCGAAGCTGCGCGCGGTTTTGACGCGGTCGAGATGTGCACTGCTGACATGCCGGATATCATCGTCGTCGACGGCGCCTTGCCGGACATGCAGGCGGAGGACGTTATTCGCCGCGTACGCGCCATCGAAAGTCCGATACAGCCCCAGATCCTGATTTCGCTGGTTGAGGTCGACGTCGCTTCGATCATGCGGGCAAAGCGCGCCGGCGCTCAAGGCTATCTGCTGAAGCCGTTCAATCGGCCGCAACTTGTCGAGTGCTTCCGCACCCTGAGAATTGCAGCCTGATTCGCCTACCCCTGGCACATGGCCCCGGAGGTCGGCGCTCAAATGTCTGCGCTCACAATCGCAAAAGTCCGGCCGAAGCCGGATTTTTGTCGGAAAATCGATCGGATCGGCGTCGTCAGCTCAGGCGCTGACACGGATATCTTCCGGCTCGCGCAGCACATAGCCGCGACCCCAAACCGTCTCGATGTAGTTCTGGCCGCCGGAAGCGGCGTCGAGCTTCTTGCGCAGCTTGCAGATGAAGACGTCGATGATCTTCAGTTCCGGTTCGTCCATGCCGCCGTAAAGGTGGTTGAGGAACATTTCCTTCGTAAGCGTAGTGCCCTTGCGCAGCGAGAGCAGCTCCAGCATCTGGTATTCCTTGCCGGTCAGATGCACGCGCTGCCCACCGACCTCAACGGTCTTGGCATCGAGATTGACCACCAGGTCGCCGGTGGTGATCACCGACTGGGCATGGCCCTTGGAACGCCGCACGATGGCGTGGATGCGGGCAACCAGTTCGTCCTTGTGGAACGGCTTGGTCATATAGTCGTCTGCGCCGAAGCCGAGGCCACGTACCTTGTCCTCGATGCCGGCCATGCCGGAGAGGATAAGGATCGGGGTCTTCACCTTGGAAAGGCGAAGTGTTCTCAAGACCTCGTATCCCGACATGTCGGGCAGATTGAGATCGAGAAGGATGATGTCGTAGTCGTAGAGCTTGCCTAGATCGACACCTTCTTCGCCAAGATCGGTCGTGTAGACATTGAAACTTTCCGATTTCAGCATCAGCTCGATGCTTTGTGCGGTCGCACTGTCATCTTCTATCAGCAGAACACGCATTTCATTCCCCTTTTCTGCTGCCGGACCATTTCACGACCCGTCCAGGACCGGAGCAGTGATTGCCTGAGCAGAGGCTGCCATCGAATGGTTAACAAAACCTAATTCCGTGCCGTTGACGGTATCAGATTTTTTAACCCCTTTCTACACCTTGTTGAATCTAATAGTGAATCACGGAACCAAAACGCTAATGCAAAACATTAATGAGTCAGGCTAAGTGACTCCAGAGACTCGCTGGCCGTGCTTCCGCATCGAGAGCCGGAATTTTTACCCGGCCTTAAGTCCTGAGCCGTATGATTAACAATGCCCGTAAACGAATGGTTACCGCCGGCAAAAAACTTTAGGAATTTATTTCCCATAGTTCCGGTAAAGTCGGTGGAGACCGGTGAAGCCTGAGTTTGCCAGGTGGATTGGACGATATGTGCAGGTGTGCGTTTCCAGGAGTACCGAATCATGAAGTCACGTGAAAACCTCGTTCGACTGAAGCAGTTTCAGGTGAACGAGAAGCGGCGGCAATTGCTGCAACTCGACATGATGATCGCCGAATTCGAGCGCATGGCTGTCGAACTGGAGCTTCAGATCACTGCCGAAGAAAAGAAAGCCGGCATCACCGACATCAACCATTTTGCCTATCCGACCTTCGCCAAGGCAGCGCGCCTGCGCCGCGACAATCTCAGAAATTCGCAAAGCGACCTCGCCCAGCAGCGAAGCGTTGCCGAATCACTGCTCGGCGAAGCCGAAGCGGAGCTTTCCAAAGCGGAAATGCTCGAATCACGCGACACGAAGATTCGCGACGCCGAGACCGGCGGCCGCAGCGCCATGATCGGCTGAAAACACGGCTTTAAGGCCAGTCAACACCCAGCGATCAGGGCGTTGCTCATCTGGAACGTCGCCGCTCATCGGTCGAGCAGCCGCCAGTTTCAGGCCTATGCTACCAAATCCCCTTCATATTCCGCGACCGGCCGCATCCGGGCATCCCTAATGTCGGGCGTATGCGGTTCCGACCAGGACCTTATCTGGTTGAGCAGCCCATCAGGGTTCTGGCCGAGTTCGGCGCGTCGAGCGGATGTCCAGCGGGCCCGACCGCGCAGGCCTCATGGAACTTGGCTAGGGCGATGCGAAAGAGCTTGCCGCCTAATGTGGCGAAGACCCGCTCGATGACGCAGGCGCAATCCATGCCTTTCCCGCCGCCATGCCGATCGGCAATATTGTGCTGACGGTCTGAAGCAGAGAGAGCCGTTGCGGCAAAGCAAAAAAGGGCGCGGATTGTCGCGCCTTTTGACTTACTTGGACCAGCCCTAGTGCCGATATTGCTGGATGCGCGTCGTGCGCAGCCCGGCAAGGCCATATTCGTCTATCGACGCTTGCCAGGACAGGAATTCCTCGGTGGTCAGCTTATAGCGCTGGCATGCCTCTTCGAGGCTCAGAAGCCCGCCGCGCACCGCCGCCACCACTTCGGCCTTGCGCCGGATAACCCAGCGACGTGTGTTCGTCGGCGGCAGATCGGCAATCGTAAGGGGGCTGCCGTCAGGCCCGATAACATATTTGACGCGCGGTCTAACAAGATCGGTCATCGTACTCTCTACTAAAAACTCAAAGACCCAATCCCCACCACATTACCGCCACAGCTTTAAAAATTGCCTAAGCGAACCCTAATAGCTAGGTAAGGATCATGAACGGCGCGTTAGTCTCTTCGTCGGCATTTGAGGCATCTGCCCGCAAGCGCCGTATCCGTCCGAAAAAATCGGCCGGCTCGCGAAGCTGGCGCACCCGGAAAGCTTGACCTATATTCCGGCCATTGGCATTCAAGCGCCGTCATCCAAGGCGCCGTGCAGAACGAAAGAACCATGAACAGCCTCGACCTTCCCGGACGCCCCGAAGATACCCGCATCGTTGTTGCCATGTCGGGCGGCGTCGATTCGTCGGTCGTTGCCGGCCTATTGAAGCATGAAGGCTATGACGTCGTCGGCGTCACGCTGCAGCTCTACGACCACGGCGCGGCAACCCACCGGGCCGGCTCATGCTGCGCCGGCCAGGATATCGACGATGCTCGCCGCGTCTCCGAGACGCTCGGCATTCCGCACTATGTGCTCAATTACGAGGAGCGCTTCCGCAAGGCGGTGATCGACCCCTTCGCCGAGAGTTATGTGGCCGGCGAAACGCCGATCCCTTGCGTTTCCTGCAACCAGACGGTGAAATTCGCCGACCTTCTGGCGACCGCCAAGGAGCTCGGTGCCGACGCGCTGGCCACCGGCCATTACATCCGCTCTGGAGCCAACGGCGCCCATCGCGCACTGTACCGGCCTGTCGACGCGGACCGCGACCAGAGCTATTTCCTTTTCGCCACCACGCAGGCGCAGATCGACTATCTGCGCTTTCCGCTCGGCGGCCTGTCGAAGCCGCAGGTTCGCGCCATCGCCGAGCAAATGGGGCTAACGGTCGCCGCTAAGCAGGACAGCCAGGACATCTGCTTCGTCCCGCAGGGCAAATATTCCGACATCATCGCCAAGCTCAAGCCGACTGCTGCCAATCCGGGCGACATCGTCCATATCGACGGCCGCGTGCTCGGCCGCCATGAAGGCATTTTGCGCTACACGATCGGTCAGCGCCGCGGCATCGGCATCGCGTCGGGCGAGCCGCTCTACGTCGTCCATCTCGACGCCGACCGGGCCCGCGTCGTCGTTGGTCCGCGCGAGGCGCTGGAGACGCATAAGATCTATTTGCGCGACATGAACTGGCTGGGCGACGCTGCACTGTCAGATATCCCGACGGCTGGGCTGGAGCTTTTCGCCAAGGTCCGCTCGACACGCCCGCCGCGCCCGGCCGTGCTGCATCACAACGCCGGGATCACTTCGGTGGAACTGGTCGACGGCGAGTCCGGCATAGCGCCCGGCCAGGCCTGCGTGCTCTATTCCGACGACGGCAACGAAGCCCGCGTGTTCGGCGGCGGCTTCATCGAGCGTTCCGAGCGTGGCGCCGAGGCCGAGGCGATGCTGACGCGGCTGGCAGCCCGCCCGGCGCAGATTCCCGCCGAATAGACGAAGATCCCGATTTTATCGGGATGGATCAGGCTCTGATACAGCCGCATTTTCTCTCAGGAAGACGATCCGGTGTGGATAACCGTGCCGGCGGTCAGGATACGCAGCACCCTGATGGCTTCCTCGCCGCTGGTACGCGGTTCTGCCCGCGTCTCGATGCACTGGAGGAAATGCTCGAGCTCGCGCGTCAGCGGCATGCCCTCGCCCACCGCCACATAGGACGGCTCGTTGGTGGTGAAGGCCCATTGGCCGCTGTCTTGCCACACCGCGTGGCGGTAAACGGCGAGCTTGCGCTCCCACGGCTCGACATCGTCGAACACCGCCATCGCCTTGGTGCCGACCACGGTCAGCCGCCGTTCGCGGTAAGGGTTGAGCCGCGACGCAAAGAGATGGCTGCGCAGACCATTGGGAAAGCGCATGTGCAAATGCGCGAAATCGCTGAGATTGTCGAGGAGCGCTGCCCCCTCGCCACGCACCTCGATCGGTTCCGTGCCGGTGATGGCCAGGATCATCGACAGATCGTGCGGCGCAAGGTCCCACAGCGCATCGTTTTCGGTATGGAACTTGCCGAGCCCGAGGCGGTGCGAATGGATATAACGGACCTCGCCGAGCTCGCCATTGTCGATCAGAGCCTTCAACGTCTCGAAGGCTGGATGAAAGCGCAGCACATGGCCGACCATGAAGACGCGGCCATTGTCGGCCGCCGCCTTCACCGAGCGCTCGGCATCCGCCACCGTCAGCGCGATCGGCTTTTCCACCAGCACGTCCTTGCCGCCCTGGACTGCGCGCACCGCCATATCGGCGTGGAACTGCGGCGGCAGCGCCATGACGATGGCATCGACGTCGCTGCGGACAAACAGCGCCTCCGGCTCGATCGCCAGGCAATCCTGCTCACTGGCGAAGCCTTCGGCGCGGGCAGGGTTGACGTCCGAGACCGCGTGCAGCGCGCCGAGCGCCTTGAGGGTGCGGATGTGGTTGCTGCCCCAGTATCCGCAACCGAGGACTGCAATGCGCGGTTTCATCAATTCCAACTCTAGAATTTCGTGGCCGAGACATAGCGGCGGGCCCCGCCGAACTCAACCCCGGCATTTCTGCGCGCAATTATCTGCCCGGCAAAGCTTTTCGGCCATCAGAGCGACCTGTGTCCGCTTGGGACGCACAAGCACGCGTCTCAAGACCGTAAACCTTCGCATCGTGCTTTCCGAAAATCGATTCCGGTTTTCGGAAGCACGATGCGATAGAATGTGCCGGCATGCCGGCTGCATCGATGCTTGACAGGCTTGGCCTCCCAACCTTATATCCGCCCGACCTTGGCGAACGCTTCGACATGCCTTCTGATTTAAGGCGGATTTCGGACCTTCGCCGCCCTGGCGGGGTAGCTCAGTTGGTTAGAGCACGGGAATCATAATCCTGGGGTCGGGGGTTCAAGTCCCTCTCCCGCTACCACCTAATTTTTCCACAATGTTCTCTGCTTGGACTTGGTCGCCCCGAAACCCCGCAGAACAGCAACCCTTCGGCCGAAAGCTGTGGAGTGGCTGTAGCGGTGAGAGCGACTCATTTGTTCTCTGTTGGCCCATACTCTCCAAAGCTGAGGAGTACGCGTTTTTACTCCCGAGCTTTTGCTCTCTGAATTTGCGGGACTTTTCGGTTCCGACCTTGGAGTGGTTTTGCTGCGACGCCGCTATGCGGAGAACCCAGGAAGCAAACCAACCGGTGACCAATTGGTCAGCCGCTTCGGCCTAGGAGCGGGGCTCCGGTGCCGAACTTCAAATGTCTGGAATGGGGCCGTCAGCAATCAACCGTCGTCGAAGCCAGACTGTACAGCGCTGCGCCTGCAAGACCAAAACGGCGATGACGATGCGTCCACACTCTGTCGTAGGCTATTGCGCTCTGCGAGATCGATTGACCTTGTCAGACTTCGCTTGGATTTTGCACGCAGGGCACAAGCCAGGCGCAAATAACTTAATCCCCCGATCGGCCAGAACATTTTGCCGCCTACGCAGTTTGCTTAGGCTTTGGGCTGGATGCCTTGCGCTGTGACCTAGTCTTAGTCGGCGGCATTGGTGGCCGTGGGCGAGGCCCTTGCAGAGATTGAGCGGCGGCTTCGGCCAAAGTGCTCGCCACAAAACCGGTACCGACTTCCGCGATAAGTTTCACCGGCTCGATCGTGTCGTTGCTGTTGCATAGCAAAACACCAACCCGGAGTGATGGACGTGAGCGTTTGAGGCGCCGGGTCATGTAGCGAGCATGCTGAACCGACGAAGGGTTCAAGAAGACAATCACAATTGTTTCCAAACCATCTATTGGGAGTTGCCTAATTCGACCGGGCGAGAGCGATGTGTGCTCTATATAGTTTGCGGTGGCGCCCTGTGCCTTGAGCACCTGAACGAGCATAGCTGCTGCGGCATCGTCCAATTCGCCTCGACCGCCTGCACATGCGATCACTCTGCCTTCTCCATTCGCCAGAGGCAGTTCCAGCTTCGTGGTGGATTCGATAGCCAAGGCTTGCTTTGGCTCAGATTCCTCATTGGATTCGACTTGTGCATAGTCATCGAGATTGTCGACCAGCGCCTGAGCGCTTTCTGCCACTCGTGAGCGCCTCTCATCTGTGAGTACGCCTCTAGAGCGATCTTCTTCCGCTAGAGCCAAGGCAGGCACCGCAACTGTTTCGTAAAATGACAGGATAGTATTGTCTTCGAGATAGGCTTCAGCGCGATCCGTCGCTTCGGCGGGGTCGCCGGCGAGAAGGCGCTGATAGAGCTGCTGATGTGGATCGAGAACTGGTTCGTTCCCTAGGAGTACATCGAGAAATTCGAATTGAGGAACGTGCCGACCGAGGACGACAAGGCAAACGGTTAGAGGTGTCGACAGGAGAAGCCCCATGGGCCCCCATAGCCAGGTCCAGAATATCGCAGCAACAATAATAGCGAGCGGGGACAGCCCGGTGCGGGAGCCGTATACCCAGGGTTCGACAACGTTGTTGCTGACGAGCTCAAGAACGACAAATAGCGCCGCCGTCCAGAGCACCATTGTCCAGCCGGGATCAACGGCCAACGCCAGCGCCAACGGGAATATTGAAGCGATGATCGGTCCGATGTAGGGAATAAAACGCAGGATCAAAGCCATGAGCCCCCAGAGCGGAGCATTTGGTACGCCGATGACCCAAAGCCCGATGCCGATTGGCAGGGCATAGGCTACGTTTACAGCCAGCTGCGTCAGAAGATAGCGGGCCACGCGCGCTCCTGCATCTTGCAAAGCAGCAGTCGTCCGTTGAAGGTCGCCGGCTCCGACCAAACGAATAAAACGGTCGCGCAAATCTTCACGCCTCAAAAGCATGAAGATAACGACCACAATAATGATGCCACCGGTGGCTAGGGGTTGAATGAGCGGCCCAACGACAGTCCGCAAAAGCGGGATCGGGCCAGGCGGCGGCGTGATAACCTCCACAGGCAGTGGCGGAGTGGAAGGATTGTCGGATCCGGGAGCTCTGACGGTATCGGGTTTCTCGTCACCCTGGATTTCCCGTCCCAAGCGCGCGAGCAACTTGGATAGCCGCTCGAAGACACCACCGCCAACGTTGGCGTCCTTTATGATTTCGACCTTCGATACGAGGTTGTACTGGTAGAGCGGAATGTTTTGAGCCAGCGTCCCAAGTTGAGAGGCGACCACTGCGCCGAACATGAAGATGGCGGCGAACGCGCCAATCACAACCGCGATCACTGCTGCTAGTCGAGGGACCCGTGCCTTACGCAAAGCCGCAACGAGCGGCGATAGCGCGAACGTCAGCAGTATCGCTACCGCCAGCGGGATGAATATCTCCCGGCCAAAATACAAAGCTGCCACGGTAGCGATGACAGCAATGGCTTTCGGATATGCGGGCGGATGCGTTGGGTGGGTGTCGATCACCACGTTCGGCGCTCGTCTACCGCCGGGCGCGATGCCTAGAGTCGTGGGCGTAGGTGTAGACATGTTTGAGGTGTCCGATGTGCCGCAGCTGCCACCATAATCGAAATCGAACGATAACGTTCCGAACGTCGAGTGGGATCAAGGTTGCCAATGAGCCATCGCCGCCGACATGTGGATCATTCATTCACCAGGACAACAAACGGTAGCCTCGGGCCTCGGCCTGCTTCGAGGCATCTTAGAGGGTGTGTGAAGGCGTCCTACCCTCAAGCGTCTCGAACCGAGCCGAATAACGGCTGTCGATGGAACAAGCATCACCCGGTACCGATTGTGCTGGTCAAGGCGATGTGCCGACGCGTTGGATTAATCAGTGGTCGAGGTACGAAAGCGATGTTGAAGTATACGAATCTGCAAATAGCAGCCGGTGTTGCCGGGACGGCGATGATCCTGGCTTCTTCGACCGGGCCATCGCTGGCGCAAGAGTGGACCGCTTTCGGCATCCGAAAAGCGGGCTTCACCTTCGACGTGCCGCCGGGCTTCGCGCTGGATCATATCGCTGAAGATGGCCAAGCTGCGACCTTCCTCGGGCCACAAGAAGCGAGTCTTGTCGTTCGAGGCGACCACGTTTCAGGTGGCAAATTCAAACAGAACGTCGAAGCGCTGATGGCTGATGACGAAGGGCATGGGTGGAAGGTCACTTATCGCCGGCTCACCGACTCTTGGGCGAGCTACTCGGGTGTCAAGGATGGGATGATCCGTTACGTGCGGGCCATCGTAACTTGCGACGATAGGGTCGCGGTCTTTGTGATGGATTATCGGCAAAGCGAAAAGCTTGGCTACGATCCGGTCGTCCTCAGAATGGTGAAATCTCTGGACCCGGAAGGTTGTTAGTCTTTTGCCTGGTTAAAGCCTCAATGGGCGTCGAATGGGCCCGCTGCCGGTACGAGCGACAGCGGGCTTTGGGATTATTCCGACCACATTCGCGGGAGCGGTGAGCAGTTGCTCAACCGGTTCTGCGCCGCCGGGCTTGAGGGCGTGATTTCCAAGAAGGCGGACGAACCCTATGTTGCCTCTCGTGCCGGTGGCTGGCTGAAGATCAAATGCATCAAGCGACAGGAATTCGTCATCGTAGGCTGGACGCCGTCCGACAAGGCGCGTGAATTTCGCTCCTTGCTGCTCGGGGTTCAGACCTCGGCCTTGAGGCCGGCTCCGACACATCGCGACCTTGAAGATCCAAGCGCTCAGCCAACTAGAAGCCAATCCCTCTACGCCAGGTGTAACGCACGCAGGTTCTCACACCGCGCGTAAGCCGCCGAGCAAGACGGCGCTAGGGCGCGTTCTCCAGTCCAACCTCGGGCTTGCGTAAGATCTGTTTAACGGCAGACCAGCGGAAGCCTCTCGACCATTTCTCTTGGCTTTTGAGCTCCGAGCTTTGGATCCAACGATTTTCATTGCTTTGGAGGGCTCCCAAAGCTCACCCTTTGGAATGTCCCGCAGGTGTGGTCTGTCTGCCGCCGCTTCGTCAGCACGAAGCTCAGGTCGCGTCAGGCTCTAAACCCCAAGCCCCCCGCCCAGAGACTGATGCGACCGTTCTTGAGTACCGGACCGCGTTGGCGACGATCGCGCTCAACAACGAAGACGTCGCGATCTTGCGCGGCCATGGAGGCCGAGGGCTAGCCGTGCTTCGGCGGTCAACCCGCTCCGCCCCGCCACCTCACAACCAAGTAGATCAGGAACAGCACGACCCATAGTGTCAGCACGATACCAGCGAGCGGTAACCAATTGGCCATTGTTCCGCTCTCCCCAACACAAGGCCCGCCGCAAACCCGAAGAGGCGGCGGGCTCTGGAGCCTGGGGTCTCCCCGCGTATCTCGCAGGCCCGGCTCAACCAGCGAGCTTAACCTCATAGAGTCGGAATGGTTCCGGCCGAAATCAAACCCAACCTGCCGCTGTCGTACTGTTTCAGCCCCACGTGGGAACGGAAGGGATGTTTGCGCGTTCAATTGTGCCCGGTCGGGGGATGCTGCTGTTCAGCTGATGTTCAGGTTCAAATTCCGAAACTGACGCAAATGCCACCCGTGGGCGGGTGCGCATAAAGTGACTCTACCGCGAAAACTCTCGGTTTGATGATAGCCGTCAGTATCGCCCTCCCCACATTGGCGGGCGGAGCTGCGGCCGATCCATGGAAGGATGAAAGCGGGCATGGGCGCTGGATCGGTCGCTATGAACATCGCGAAGACTACCGCCTGCGGCGCTATTGTCGGGAGCGCAACAGCTATAAGGAAGAATTCTGCCGTGGCCGATGCAAGATAGAGCGGAAGTGGGACGACGACGAGTATAAGGAAGAAATCAAGTGCAAACGCGGCTGGAGGCGTCCCATTTACGAGTATGGCGGCTATTAGACCGCAGTCTCTCCTTCGATCGGCGGCACTTGAGCAAAGCGCACATCGCTAATAAGCCGCACCTTCAACGCCAGGTGTCGGATTGCCCATTCTGCGGGCGCAGGTAGTTCTGGTATCGGCGTTTGAGCAGAGGGAAAACGGATGGGCGAGTCTCCCGCCGCTACCGATAGCAGCCGCGATAGGCAAGAGCCTGGCGAAACCCAGAGCGGAGACGAGCCAGCGGCCGATTCCAACGGTGCACCTTTCGCGCGGACCCGGACGGCGTTTTCCGAGCTCAGCCGAACACTTGTCGGACTTGGCCGGGCATTGCGAGGCGACCTGGCTGTCGCGTCGGGCCCAGCGGCCAAGAGGATTCGCGAACTCGGCAGCGGCGCCCTGCAGCGTCTGCGTGATCTGGATTTCTCGACAGCGAGATCAACAGCCGCCGAGTTGGCGGGGCGCACCTCAGCCGTTTGGTCGCGGGTGACTCGTCGGCGCACACACTCGTCCGGTACCGGAGTCGCGCGAGGAAACCAGCGCCATCGGAGATCGATCTTGGTTCGAGGTGCGGTCGCACTGGGCGCGGCATCTCTCGTCTTCCTGGTCGTCCTCTTTTCGTGGGCCCTGAGCGGCGTGCCGTGGGACGAAATTGCCGACGGCTCACTCAAGCCGGTGGTGGTGCTTGAGACGACCGATGGCAAGCCATTGGTCAGGCAGGGACCCATTCAGGGACCCTACGCTACGCGCGAGGATTTTCCGGCTCATCTGATCGATGCGGTGCTCACCTCAGAGGATCGGCGCTTTTACGACCATTCCGGCATCGATCTGAAGGGCATATTACGCGCGCTGTACAGGAACGTCGGAGCCGGCGAGGTCGTGCAGGGCGGCAGCACGATCACGCAACAGTTGATCAAAATCCTCTATCTGGAGCGGGACCGTACCTGGAAACGGAAAATCCAGGAGGCCGTGATCGCCTTCTGGCTCGAGCAGAAGCTCGGCAAGGACGAGATTCTCACGCGGTACCTCAACAACATTTATCTCGGAGAAGGCGCGACTGGCGTCCCGGCGGCCGCCCGCATCTACTTCGACAAGGAGGTCCGCGAACTCGACCTCGGTGAATCAGCGATGCTGGCCAGCATCATCCGTGCTCCGTCGCAACTCAATCCGGTGATCAATCCGGAAGGGGCGCGCCAACAAGCGGAGCTCGTGCTCGATGCCATGGTACAGGGCGGCAAGGCAACCGCCGAGCAGGCGACGACGGCGACCGCCGACTTCGCCGAACTCCGTCCAACGAAGCCCGCGGCAAGGTCCGGCAGCTGGCTTGCAGACTGGGTAATGCAGGAGGCGCACGAGCTTGCCGGGCCCTATCGGGGCACGATTAAGGTCAGGACGACGATGGTGCCGCGGCTGCAGGCGATCGCCGAGAAGGTCGTGGCCGAAGCACTCGACAAGGAAGGCGCGCAAGCAGGCGCCTCGCAGGCCGCGCTGGTGGCAATGACGCCGCAAGGCGCCGTGGTGGCCGTGGTCGGCGGGCGGGACTATGGCAAGAGCACGTTCAACCGCGCGACTTCAGCCATGCGCCAGCCCGGCTCGGCCTTCAAGCTGTTCGTCTACTACGCCGCACTGAAGGCAGGCCTCACGCCCTTTGACCAGGTCGAGGATGCGCCGATCGAGATAGGCGGGTGGTCCCCGGAAAACTTCGGCGGCGGCTACAGCGGCCGGGTCAGCATATCCGAGGCATTCGCGCGCTCGCTGAACGTTGCCACGGTGGCCCTGGCAATGGAGATCGGGATCGACAAGGTCGCTGCCGCTGCACGGGAGCTGGGCATCGATGCAAAACTGGCTGAAACACCGAGCCTGGCTCTCGGCTCCTCGGAGGTCAGCCTGCTCGACCTCACCGGCGCCTACGCTTCGGTGCGCGCAGGCATCGCGCCCATCGAGCCGTGGGGGATCGTGTCGTTCCATGCCGACGGCCAGCCGCGCGCCTTTCGCGTTGGGCCGTCCAAGCAGCCAACGACCGATCTTCGTCCGCATCAGCGGGACCTAGTCGGCCTGTTGAGGCTGGTCGTCGAGCGGGGGACTGGTCGAGAAGCCGATCTCGAGGTGTTTGCGGCGGGCAAGACCGGCACCAGCCAAAACCATCGCGACGCCTGGTTCGTCGGCTTCACCGAGCCGCTGGTGGTGGGTGTGTGGGTCGGCAACGACGACGAGACGCCGATGAAGAAGGTGACGGGCGGCCAGCTGCCGGCGAGAATCTGGCGGGATTTCATGCGGGCCGCCCTTGCCGCACTTGACGACAGCGTTCCGGATGGCGACGACCAAGCTACTGTGGCCAGTTCCTCAGGCGAAGCGGAGGCATCGGCCTCCTGCAATTTTCGAGCCTGCGCACGCGCTTATCGCTCGTTCCGCCCCGCCGACTGCACATTTCAGCCCTATCGCGGGTCGCGCAGGCTCTGCGAGAAATAGCCTGCGCCATGCGATCTGTGGGCTGCCGTCCGGCACTCTGAGAGGTTCGTGGACACGTCGCCAATAGCCGCCGAATACGCCCTATCAGTTGGCAACGGGTCGTGTATGAGCCCGACGGTAGCGCCGAACTCGTCGCCCGTGAACTATCCGCAAGCCATTGATCTAGCCACCTGGCCAAGGTTCGAAGTCCTGTCCGCACACCTGGACAATGCTCGAAATGCTCCGCCTCGTGCTTGATTGGCTGGTCGTGTCCTTCGCTCTCTATCCTGTGCCTTCGTTGTTGGTCCGATATCTAATTTCCGCTCCCGCAATACCCTCGCGGCTTCTATCAGGGCTTCACGATCGTTGCCGTTGGCTTGATGAGCTCGCGGACTTGCTCGATCGTCACGCCATTCTCGCGGGCGAAATATTCCACCTCATAATCTTCGTCGGCTGACACGCGATTGCGATCGCGAACGTCTCGCTTGTTCTTGTCGTCGGCCATGTCGTTCTCCTGATGAGCTTCGGAACGGTGGCAACTCCGGCAAGCAGATTTTGTTTCCGCCAGCCGCGCTTCGCATCTAAATTCGCCTCTTGCCCCAGCGCTACGACCACAGAGAAGACACCTTTAGATAAGACTAAGCCGGCAGGCCATTATTGAGGATCCTCTTATGAACCCGACCGAATTGCAGGCGATTGGCGACACGCTGATGCGGGTAGTGACGCCAGAGATGACACCAAAACAGCTCCTAAAGGCTGCAAAAAAGGAGCATCCGGACGCGTCGAAAAAGGACATCGCCCGCGCGGCGTTCTTCTCGATCATTGCGAACGCGGACCAAGACATCGGCAAATCCAGGAATTTGCAAGCCTTTGCGTTGGCGGAGCGAACCCAACAATCTGATTAAGATTGATGTCGACATGAAGGGGCAGCCGGGGGGGTACTCGACACATGCTGCGAGATCGGGTGTTCCCACTCGATCAGCCCGCGCGCCCTTCCGGGGACGCGGGCTTTCCTTGTTTCACGACTTGCCGGTGGGGTCTGGCGCTTTTTCAGGATCCATGCCTCGCGCACCAATGATGCGCGACCGGTCCCAATCATTTCAATTAGTTCGCTTGCTTGCGCCTCCGTTATACCGGTCTCCTCCGCGAGGCCCTTCGCCTGAGCCTCCTTCAGTCGCTCGCGGCTGGGCTTGTCATCTCCCATTTAAAAATTCCTTTCCCACGGTAGTATAGTACCACATCGAGAGGGTGACTTGTTCCTCGAACCGCTAAGCGCTCGACCAAAATCTAGTCGGCTGGGGGGAATTTGAACTGCTCGGCGTCGAGCGTGAGGCTGGAAAGCCGGCATTCGCCCTGATGGCCGAGCCGGGGACCCGCAAATATATCGGCAGTGCTTTCGTCAAGCGTGAATCGCGAGATGCGCGAGCGGCTTTGGAAAAGGGTCGAGGAACTTGCCGGGTCTCCGCCCAAGGACATGCCAAAGCGGCCGGCAACGCAGTCAAGCCCAAAAACAACCGTCACAACTTGTCCGCACGATCCGCCTCCTTCGTCGGTCCCTCTGGTTCTGCATGCTGCCTCAACGCCAGAAGCGCCTCGTGTTGACAAAGGCGTCGTGCGCTTTCGTGGCGTCCTCAAGAAGCTTGGACTTCTCTTCAGCGCTGAAGAGATCCTTCGCACCAGCCACGTCCGAAAGCTCCAGCGCTGCCAGCATATCGGGGGCGGTGGCGAGATCGTTAAGGCTGCCGAGCTGATCCTGCAGACCCTTCATCACCGTGATGAACCGTCGATGGCGTTTGGCTTCCGCGTTGCTCTCGTAAAGCGGCTCGAAGAACTCCGCCGCATAGCGCAGCTTCTTTGCGGCGATGCGCAGTTCATGGCGGGTCCGGTCATCGGCATCGATGAGATTTTTGCCGCCCTTCGCCACCTTTTTCCAAAATTTGTCAAATACGCCGGAGGCGAAATCCCTTGACGACTGCTCGTACAACGTTTCGTCCGATTGGTCGGTTCGCCAGTCCCCGATGGAAATCCACTCGGCGGCATCGATCATCAAGGAGCGGGCGCGCACCGAGGAAAGCGATGCCTCGACCACCGCATAGGCTTCGTCGCGCGCGTCTTGAAGACGGCTTGAAAGAGCCTCGCTCGAAGCGCGGTCGATCATCGCGTCGATATTGCGCGCATCGCCAAGTTCCGAGGCGAGCCATTTCAATTCTTCTCGCAGGTGGTCGAAACGGCTGTCGGCGAACAGCGACTTGCAGATCGAGCAAAGGGAGCGCAGCCGTCGCAGCGACACGCGAGTCTGGTGCAGGGCCTCGGCATCGCGGGACCAGCCAAGCGCCGTTTCATTGAGACGAAACTGTCTGAGACAGGCCGCGGCGATGCGCGCGAAAGCCGTTGCCGTGCTCATCTCGGACGTGAGCGGGGTCGAAGCCGCTTTCACGGCACCGGGCGCCGAGCCAAGCAGACGATAGCCCCGTTCCG
Source organism: Mesorhizobium wenxiniae (assembly GCF_002284535.1). Taxonomy (GTDB): domain Bacteria; phylum Pseudomonadota; class Alphaproteobacteria; order Rhizobiales; family Rhizobiaceae; genus Mesorhizobium; species Mesorhizobium wenxiniae. The sequence continues at coordinate 1,089,694 of NZ_NPKH01000020.1, forward strand.
CTTTGCTCAGCACCCCGAGATGCGCCGGCGTGATCAGGTTGACTTTCCGGGCGAGCGCAAACAGCGCAGTCGGTGAGCCCGCCTTCTTTTCCAACTCGATCTCGCAGAGCGGCGCCTCCCGATCGGCTGCAACGACCTTGCCAAGATCCAACGCGACTTCGATCGTCGCGTCGCCATCCATCACATTCCAAGAATGCCGTTTGACATGAACCTCGAACAAGGGCGCGAGCTTTGGGCCGGCCCCTGCAAGCAGGTCTCGGATATGCGGATCGTCAAGTATCGGTGTATCGCCGGCGACCGGTCGCTGCCATTCCTCGCGTGTGAACGATCCGGCCGCGGCGCCATCGCCGGCCTTGACGGTTTGTATCCGTTCATTTCCCGATTGCCGAATACGAAGCGACAGGCCGCGCTTGGACAGATCCCATCCGGGGGTGTCGAAATAGATGGATCTCAGCTGAAGATTGATGGGCGGGGATCCGAACGGATTTTTCTTCAGGAGTGACCCCGCACCGGACTGCGAAAGCTCGAGCTTCAGTTCCGTTTCCTGCATGATGTCCTCGGCGCAGCGTCGCTTCACGGCAATCGGAGAGACCTCACGTATGGTGCGTCATAAGACTGTCACAAACAACCGCCCGCCCTCGACCAACTGCGGCCGGGGCCCAAGCCGGCAAACGACAATGCGCGAGTCGGAACCACACTTCTCGGTTGTCGTTCATCCGATGATGCAGGAGAAGGACTTAGAGATGGCTACCAAAGAAAAGAAGGAGGCGAGCCGCGTAGTGAAGGGGCAAGAGCTGGAGGTAGAGCACCTGACGGAAATAACCGACGTCTCGCCGAAACAGGCGCGGGCCTTGTTGCGTAAGCATGGTGCCGACTGGACCAAGCTCAAAGACGAAGCCGAAGATTTGAAGGAAGGTTGAAACTCTCGGCGCGGCTTCTTCTCTCTGTCTCTCCGCCCCATTGCGGAGCGAATGCAGCCGCTGCAAGCCAACGGTGAAGATCACATTGCTCGAGGTTCATCCCGAGCACCTGCCCAAGCGCCTGATGATCCATAAGCCGGTTAAAATCGACGGCAAGATCCATTGGACCATCGAGCGGTTCCGGGGGGGTGAGTGCGTAGAGCGCAAGTTTCTTAGAACCAGACCGAGCCTAACGAATTGACGCTATTTGGAATGAACGTTGTTGAGGATGCACGTCATGAACAGTGGCAAGATGCAAGACATCTCCACCTTGACTAAATTGGTCACGCCGGAAATGTCGACCAAGCAATTGATGAAGGCTGCCCGGAAGGCGCACCCGAAGGCCTCGAAGAAGGCAATTGCTAGAGCGGCATTCTATTCTCTTATTGCCAATGCGGACAACCAAGACCCCGGCAAGTCGAAAAGGCTTCAAGCGTTCGCAATCTCTGAGAGGATACAGTCGGATTAGGGCAAGATTGAAGGCCACCCATGGTGCCAGGAATGTGCTCTTTTCATCATCGGCTATCGTCGTCAACAGGACGAGCCAGTCGGCGAAGTTGGCGTTTGGTAAGTTGCTGCGGCACATCAACAGGTGTGGCCCGGACTTTGCCCTTGATCTTATTCTTGATTTCTCCGATGCCGACTCGGCCGGCTTGGGCGAGGCCAGAGCCCAGCATATCCAGTGCAGCCCGGGGATGTCTCCGGATGAGTACGCCCAGAGCCCGCACAGCGGCGGCGCCTTCTACGCGATGTAAAATCGTGTCCGAATAGGGCTGAAGAAGTCGCCGCTCCACGAATTTCGGCAAGCCGGAGCGAGCGTCCGGAACGCGCCTTGCCTCTAGTGCGTGGCTCGGCGCACGCGACTGTCCCGGTCCTTGTCTCCACGCGATTTCTGTTCCGGCAGAACTTTGTGTGCGGCGTCCGAAACGACCGCCATCATCGCGGAGGCAGCGCTCTGTACCATCTCCGTGGCCAAGCCCGCAGCGCGCGCCGATTTCTTGGCCCCGGTCTTAGCTGCCGATTTGGTGGCGTCGGCGATTTCCCCCCGCTCGCTCACCAAAACAGCCGCAGCGGCACCGGCGCCTGCTGTGATCGCATTGGCCAGCAGGTCTCGGCCGACCGGGCTCGCTAGCAAGTTGCGCAAAAGGGTCGATTTCCGCACCGATTTAGGGACCTTAAACCCGCCGATCTTCTTGGGAAGCTTGCGTTTGCTTTTAGCCATGAAACGTTCTCCTTTCGGTTTGGGGAACGCAAGGAGGATGATAGGGTTCCAACGCTGTGAGACATGGGCTAATTCGGCCTGCATAGTTGCGAAAAACTGTGCACCAAAAACGCTAGTCTGCTTGGCGACCGTCAAAATGTGCACTCAGAGCGCAACGAGCTGCTGCGGTCTTAGCTTCTGCTCCATTTGCCACCTGGGCTGCTGCGCACGGCTTCCTCTTGCGCTTCAAGGCCGCGCCTCCTCCTCAAGTGCTTTTATCTCGACACGCATTTCCTTGTCGAAGACCAGCAGGCTTCCAATCTCTGAGTCGTCGGGAAGCGGCTCGCAGACAAGCCACCATATATCGCGCTCGCCTGTCATTGGGACAAAGACGCGACGACGCACTTTAAGCGGATCGTGGATCTCAAGCGCTTACCTCGGCAGAGCGATTTGCAGAATGAAAATGCGAAATCAAAAAGAAAGGGCGTCCCCGGTGCCATTCGATGATTTTCTGACAACGGACGCCACATCTGCACTGCGAGAGGCGAGGCTGTGGCCCAAGCAGTCATGGACCGTTGTTCTGTCATAGCCCGCCGCGCTGACGCTTCCACGGAAATCACTGATCTTTTCGCCGTGATAATGGAAGCGTGCGCCGTCCATCATGCTGGCCGAGCATATCATGAGGTCGTGAGTGAGTACGCGGCCCGCATCTGTTTCTTGGTGAATGGCACCGAGAACCTCTCGAGGCTGGACGATATTCTCGACGTGCTAGTTCAACGCGATGAGAAGCACGCCCAGGCTCTCGCCAGAGCGCGCGCCATCAGCCGAACCAAGCGGGGTCGGGCTCCCTACTGACGTCCGCTTCCAGGTGAAGGCAACGGCGCCTGAATGACCGAAATTGGGCGCAAAGCTGCCGTTGGTATGTTGCAACAGAATGATTTGCTTTGGCCAAAAGACGACCTGGGCCGTCACGCAATTCCCCGGAACAGATCCTCTCGAAGCGTGTTCCGCCAGCTCCAAGCTGAATTGGAGCACAACCATGAAGCCCGAAGACGCCACCTACCCTCCTCTTGATGTCGCCAAGCCTGTCGCCCCTGGGATCTGGATCGTCGATAGCGGACCGCTGAGCGTGATGGGCATTCCAGTCCCGGTGCGCATGACGGTTATCCGGCTCGGGAATGGCAGTCTCCTGCTGCATTCACCAACACGGTTCGCTTTTGAGCTGAGAAAGCAGCTCGAGCAGATTGGTCTGATAGTGCATCTGGTTGCGCCAAACAGTGCACACTGGACCTTCCTCAAGGAGTGGCAGAACCATGTGCAGGGAGCGCAGACTTGGGCTGCTCCGGGCTTGCGCCATCGGGCAAAGGTCCGCCGGGCCGGCGTCAGGATCGATCACGATCTGGCCGCAGCGGCGCCGGAAGCCTGGTCGAAAGATCTCGATCAGGTTGTCGTTCCAGGAGCCGGTGGGTTCACCGAAATCGCGTTCTATCACAAGAACAGCCGAACTATGGTGCTTACGGATCTCGTTCTGAATCTCGAGCCGGAAAAGCTGCCGTTCATCATCAGGCCGGCGGCGCGCCTCTTAGGCGTCACGGCACCTGTGGGGAAGACCCCCATTTACCTGCGGATGATCATCAAACGGAAGCATGAGCAGGCGAAGGCGGCCGCGGAGCGCCTCGTGGCGTTTCAGCCAAAGCGCGTGATCTTCAGCCATGGCCGGTGGTTCCACGAGGATGGGACGACATTACTTCGCCAGTCGCTGGCCTGGCTTCTCTGAGGCGGCCGCAGAGAAGATTGTCAGCAGGAAGTAGCCATCAACTCCCGTTGCCGTTCCCATTCGACGGGCAAACCCCTGACGAGTGCCTGGAGCTGACCCCCCCTGGACTGCCGTCCGTCGAGTATGGCTTCGACCAGATCGGGGTCGAGCAGCGTCAACTGGAGCACATGGGATACGAAGGAGCGGTCAAGCCTTTCGGCCGCGGCAAGTTCGATCACTGTGGCGAACTCGCCTGTTTCCAGCATGTGTTTCCACCGGAACGCCCGCGCCAGCGCCCGGATAAGAGTGTTGTCTATGCGTGGCCGTGCTGGGGTCCATTGCTGTGTGCCGGCGGGCGAGATGATAATCTTGCGGCCACCACGCTTGCGCAGGGTCAGCGGCAGATGGACGGTGAGCGATTTGCCGTCAGGGCTGAGTTCGGCATATTTGGCCTCTGACGGCATCATGCAGTCCTCCTGTGCTCCGGCTGCTGTCGCAGCTCCGTCGCGAGGCTGGCCATGCCTTCCGTGCGAAGCCGGATGGAAATGCCCTCGACGGCGACATCCACCCGCTCGACCAGAAGCTGGACGATGCGGGCCTGCTCGGCCGGGAAGAGCTCATCCCAGAGTGGATCCAGCTGGACGAGGGCTTCACGGACCTCGGTTTCAGTGATGTCGGAATCGTCCTTTCGCTTGGCCATCCAGGTCCTTACGATCATCTCGGGCGTTCGAAGCAGCGCCCGAAGCTGGTCGATGACCGCAGCCTCGATCTCGCCTGCCGGCACACGGCGGACCGGGCATGTCTCCGGTCCGAGCTTCTGCACGCTCGTGGTGACGTAGTAGCGGTAGAGCTTTCCCTTCTTGCGCGTGTGGGCCGGGGTCATGGCGTAGCCGCTCGGAGCAAAGATCAGCCCCTTGAGCAAGGCTGGCGTCTGCCTGCGGCTCTGTCCGGCCCGCTTGCTCGGGCTATCCGCCACGATCGAGCGAACCTTGTCCCAGAGTTCGCGCCTGATGATCGCCTGATGCTCGCCGGGATAGTTGGCGCCCTTGTGCACCGCGTCGCCCACATAGACCCGGTTGCTGAGGAGCTTGTAGAGCAGGCCTTTGTCGAAGGCCTTCCCGTTCCTGCGCCTAAGACCCTCCGCATTCAACGTTCGCGCCAGGATGGTTGCCGAACCTATCTGCAGGAACCGCTCAAAGATCGAGCGCACAATGGCTGCCTCATCCTCTTGGATCAGAAGCTTGCGGTTCTCGACCCGGTAGCCAAATGGAACGTTGCCACCCATCCACATGCCCTTTTGCCTGGATGCAGCGAACTTGTCCCTGATGCGCTCGCCGATGACCTCGCGCTCGAACTGGGCGAAGGAAAGCAGGATGTTCAGCGTCAACCGGCCCATGGAGGTCGTGGTGTTGAAGCTCTGGGTGATCGATACGAAGGTGACGTTGTTCGCCTCGAACAGCTCGACCAGCCGGGAAAAGTCGGTGAGCGCCCGCGAGAGCCGGTCGATCTTGTAGACCACCACCACGTCGACCAGGCCGGCATCAACATCGCGCAGCAGCCGCTTCAGGCCGGGGCGTTCCAGCGTGGCGCCGGAGATGCCGCCATCGTCGTAGCGGTCGGGCACCAGCACCCAGCCCTCTGACCGCTGGCTCGCCACATAGGACTCACAAGCCTCGCGCTGGGCGTCGAGGGAATTGAACTCCATGTCGAGCCCTTCCTCCGACGACTTTCGCGTATAGACGGCGCAGCGCAGCTTTCGCACCGCCGGCTTTTTCTCGAATGCACCCGTGTTCACTGGCCCCTCCCCTTCTGGCTCTTCAAACCGAAGAAGACCAAGCCATTCCAGCGCGTGCCGGTGATCGCGCGGGCGATTGCTGAGAGCGATTTGTAGGGCCTGCCATCATATTCGTAGCTGTCGGCCAGGACCGTCACGCAATGTTCCACCCCCTGCCATTCACGCATCAGCCTGGTGCCGGCGATAGGTCGGTTATCAGAGCGGGTACCGCGTCCGCCCGAGCGGGGCTCCAGATCTTCGGCCAGCGCCGCCAACCGCTTCAGAGTCTCCGGCTTCAGCCCGCCATAGGCGAGTTCCTGCACCCGGTAGGCCAGCCTGCTCTCCAGGAACTTGCGATTGTAGGGCGGCGGTTCCGCGGCAAACAGGTCGCGCCACATCCCCTTCAGGGCAACGATGTCCATCGCCTTAATCGCCGCCAGCCTGCCGATCACCGCGTCCGTCACGCTCCATTCTCCACCGGTTCGAGTTCGGCTGCATGACCGCTCTGGTTGGCGGTGAAGTCCACCGAACTATTCTCCCGCTCACCAGATAGTCTGCTTGACTGTCGCGCCCGAAGCCGAACCAGGCCGGCAGCCAGAATGCTGGCGATTTCCGACAACCGCTCAACTGTCGAGAGCCGGTCGGGAGATAGAGCGTTCAAGCCCGCACGGCACTGACTGTCTGGTGTAGGTTTTCGCGCGCTCATGGTGAGCGAGGGTAGCCGGTTTCCAACTTTGCTCCAGCCAACCGGGGATCAATGCGCGATGCAGCGAAAACAAAAGAAATGCCGCAACCGTCCAGATCTGTCACGCCAGTCCGGGGAACGCGTCAGTAATTCGAATTGTCCGAATTAGCTTCACAAGTCGCTAACCCGACCGCCTCAAGTTGGACGATGGGGTACAGGCGAGCGAGGTCACGCTGATGGGGCATCAGCATCTGTTGAATATCCCTAAGAGCAAGGACTGGCGGCAGGTTGTCGCTCTCATCAGCGGCGGCGCCAGCATGGCAAAAATCGCTGGAGCCACCTCACGCGCCGTAGAGCGCAGCATGATTGAAGCCGCCGACGATCCGACGGTGCGCCAGACATTCTATCTCCTGACACAGCTGCCCCTGGCGGCCCGCGCCGAGGACTTCGGCAGAGAACTAAGACAGCTCGGCCTCCGTGTGGGCGCCAGCCCGACATTGATCGAAATCGGCAACGCCATGATGGAGTCCATTGACCAGTTCACATCGCGTCTTGGCCGCCGCACGGATTATGGTGAGATCGCGCAGTTGTCGGCGGTCGAGAGCATCCAGGCCGTCGCCGGCCGCGAACTGCCAGATCTCTTCGGCACCGGCGCCGATCGAGTGCAGGATGTCCTGGCTGGCTTGGGCACCGTTAAACAGTTCGCCATCCTGGCACGCGACTTCTTCTCGCGCCTGACCCGACGCCACCTCAATTTCTACCTCCATCGCGAGCTATCGAACCACGTCGGTATAGGCCGGCGATTCAGCAGCATGGCCGAGCATCAGGAGTTCGAGGCGGCGTTCAGTCTCCACTGCAGCGAGTCCTCGCGCATCATCAAGGAATTTGCTGGCGAGTGGTTCTCCAAGCATGTCTTCGAAGGCGGGATAGATCGCGACAAAGCGGGCAGGTTCGTCCATGTAGCGGCAAAGAAGATCCGTGAGGAACTGCGCCGGCGCGAGCCACAAGATGCTTGAAACGCTGGTCGTCTGCGGCGGTGAAGCGGCTCCTCAGCGACGGTCGGGCGTTGTGATCGAGCTGGACGTATCGCCCATCGCACATCCCAAAAGCCGGATCAGATTCAATCCCGGAGAGATAAATGCGCAACTGGTAGACGATCTGCCTGACGCATTGGCCGATGCGGTCGAGGTGGCCGCCTATGTGTTCAGTGCGGATCGTCTCGTGCGAAGAGGATCAAGCAGCTCGCGCCGCATTGGGGCGGAATGGCAGCGGCAACTGCGTTTCCGAATTCCCGTCAGGCGGCATGACCTTTGGACCAGGCCAGAGGTCAAGGAGAAGCTGCGAAGCGCCCTCGCTTTCCTCTCCGGAGATCAGATCGAATTCGAGTTTACGAAGGCCCGCGACCCGCGCTCGATCGAGCCGCACCTGGGGTTCCGAGATAGTGGCGCCCAGGTCATTCGACCGGACAAGGTCATCCTGTTTTCTGGCGGCCTCGACTCCCTTGCCGGAATCGCCGAGCACGTGGTTGGAGACCGCGGCAGCGCCGTGTTGGTCGCTCACCAGAGCGCGACCCAGATTGCAAACTACCAGAACGCGCTCGCCGACAAGATTGCCCTGCGAACGGGACCGAAGCAGACCTTCTATGCGCCCATCTGGGTGCGGCGTGGCGAGTCCAATCCGACTGAGCATAGTCAGCGGCTGCGCTCGTTCCTGTTCGCGTCGCTTGGCATGGCCTACGCATGGATGTTTGGCCTAAGCTCGGTGTTCTTTTATGAAAACGGGGTCACCAGCTTCAATCTTCCGGTGGCAGAACAAGTGGTTGGCACCAGAGCCAGCCGCACCACGCACCCGAGTGTCCTTCGCCGCTTCGGCGATCTGTTTTCGCTGCTCCTCGATGAGCCGGTCACGTTTGAAAATCCATTCCTATGGAAGACGAAAGGCGATGTCGTGGCCACCATCGGCAGGCATGGCTGTTCAGACCTGATCGGCGCAACGACGAGCTGCGCCAAGATCCGCGATTTCTCCATGACCGGCCAGCATTGCGGCTCGTGCTCACAGTGTGTGGAGCGGCGGTTTGGGGTGCTTAACGCAGGTCTGGGAGATCATGAACCTGCCACGACTTATGTCACTGACCTATTCGTCGGCTCGCACGACGACGGACGTGACCTCGCCATGGTGGAGGCGCATGTGCTGCGGGCTCAAAGACTCGCGACAATGTCGGAGCACGCTTTCGCGTCCAACTATGGCCAGATCTTCCGAACCCTTTCAGATATCGACGGCACACTCGAAGCGGCCGCACACCGGGTTTATCATCTGCACCGCCGCTATGGCGCCTCGATCATGCAGGTCGTGGATCAGCAGTTGGCGAAGTATTCGAGCCTCGATGACATTCTCAGGCTGCCGCCAACGTCTCTCCTCGGAATGCTTCGGACACCGGTAGCCAGACAAATTCCCTTTCAGGATCCCATTGAGGACGAACCTCGACCTTCTGTAGAGGCGAAGTCAAACGCGTCGAAGACCGCCGATCGCCGCATCGCCTTCGCCGTCACTGCTCAAGGGCACGTCAAATTTCCTGAATGTCCAGCTCTGCCCCGCAACATCTCGGCCCTTCTCGCACACCTGGCCCAGCAGTTCATATCCGACCTGGAACAGGGACGAGATGGGGCTGACCACTCCTATGTGAGGACCAAGCAGCTTACGGACCTGTTCGACATTTCGGGGGACGATCTGCGCCAACGCGTGAGAAGAGCTCGGCGATTCCTGGAAAAGCATTTTGAAAGGGCCACGGGTTACACGCTCGACGAACATGACATCATCCAAAGCATGAAATGGACGGGCTACAGGCTGAATCCGTATCTTATCCTTATGGACGCTCGCGCCCTTGAGGCTCGCGTTTCACGACAATCCTCAAAAGGTGTCACGACTCGCGAACAAATGCCTGGGATTCAGGGGTTCGGCACGGGATGACGCGTCACGTCATTGTCTGCCGATGAGCATGTCTTAAAAGCCGCGAACTACCGAGAATGCCTGCCATGAACAACGCTTCCACTCGCGCTCTAGCGCAAAAGGGGGAAGCCGGCTCAGGAGCAGCATATGGCAGAAACTCGCCCCACCTATCTCAATCAGCATGAACTCGCACTTCGCTGGCGTCTCAGCCCACGCACACTCGAACGCTGGCGCTGGCTGAAGACCGGGCCCCACTACCACAAGCTCGGCGGTAAGATCGCCTACGCGCTCGCCGATGTCGAAGCCTACGAGCGCCGCCGCCGCGCCGAAACCCACTCGTCGATCCTCGGGTCGTGGGAGTGATCGCGATGGAAGAGAAAAAAGCTGACCCGGGAGCGCTGGCAGGCGCTCACCGGGTCGATGTCACGATGCTGGCTGTCACAGGTGACGCAGATGTCAGTAGCGGAAACACCGTCGAGCTTCAAATTCACCAGATTCTGGCGCGCTCTTCCTGTTCTCGCCCGGTGGCAGCGGTGGTGGCTGAACACGCCTTCTCGACCGGGAGGCCAGCATGACGGAGGTTTATCAGGCCAGCCCGGTAAAACGGTGTCGGGCGACAAAGCTGAAGGCCGCCGAGAACAGCGCGCGAGAACTGATCGCAACGCCTGTAGGCCAGATCGGGGAGGCTGCATGATCGAGCTGGCTCTCCTGGCTGCCCGGCACGAACTTGGTGAGCGCGCTGATGGCCGCTTCATGCAGATGTTCGACTACTGCCGGGTCCACGCCATCAGTATGTTGTCGGCCGGCCCGCATATCGGCTGCGCCTCGGTGATCCCGGTAGTGCACCATCGCGGCGAACGCTTCGACTTTGCCGCCCGCGGCAACGAGGCGGTCGACGCCGTGGTGGTCGAGGCGCTCGGCACCGACGAAGAACGCGTCATCGATCTTGTTGCTTGGCGCCTGGATCGGCCGGATCGTCCATTGACGATGTTCGGGCGGGTCGGATTGCTTGGGCTGTCGGCAGCGCTGAACCCGGCGACGTTCTTCATGGGCGCGGCGTTGCAGGTTCACGACACCCCGCTCGGGTGGCTGAAATCTGCATGCCGGGGTTGCGCCATTGTCGTCCCGGATGTCGCCGCGAGGCAGTTGCGCGACGTGGGCGGCCCGATTGCTGCGTCGAGCCTAGCCCAGGGACGCAGGATCCGTGCCTTGATCGATAGTGTTCCTCGGCCCGCCATTCTTGTACCGGAAAGGCGCGCGGCATGATGGGGGATCTGGTTCCACTGGAAAAGTTCGCCGCTGAAGACGGCCGACCGCCAGCTTTTACCGACGAGGCGCTGGCGTTGCGTTTTGCCGAACTGCATCGAGATGATCTCAGATATGTCGCGGCATGGTCGAAATGGCTGCATTGGACGGGCGCCTACTGGAAAGTCGACGAGACGCTGCTCGCCTTCGACTTTGTACGCGCCGTCTGCCGAGAAGCAGCGGCCCAGTGCAACAATCAAAGAACGGCGGCGACGCTTGCCAGCGCCAAGACCGTCGCGGCGGTAGAGCGGCTGGCGAAGGCCGACCGGCGGCTTGCGGCCAGGGTCGACCAGTGGGATGCCGACCTTTGGACATTGAACACGCCGGCCGGGGCCCTCGATCTCCGAAGCGGAGTTGTGCGTCCGCATGATCCAAGCGATTACATCACCAGGATCACTGCCGCGTTCCCCGGCGGTCCCTGCCCGACCTGGCTCTCGTTCCTCGATCGGGTGACGGGCGGCGACGCCGAGCTTCAGTCCTTTATGCAGCGGATGTTCGGTTACGCGCTCACCGGCGACACCACGGCCCATGCGCTGTTCTTCCTGTTTGGCACCGGCGCCAACGGCAAGTCGGTGACCATCGATACCGTAGCCGGGATCCTGAATGATTATCACCGAACGGCGGCCATCGAGACATTCACCGCATCTACCACGGAGAGACATCCGACCGATCTGGCCGGCCTTCGCGGCGCGCGGCTGGTCACCGCGGTCGAGACGGAGGAAGGCAGGCGCTGGGCCGAGAGCCGCATCAAGACGCTGACTGGCGGCGACACCATAGCCGCGCGGTTCATGCGGCAGGACTATTTCGAGTTCGCGCCGCAGTTCAAGCTGGTTATCGCCGGCAATCACAAGCCCGGACTTCGATCCGTCGACGAAGCAATCCGACGGCGGTTCCATCTGCTGCCGTTCACCGTAACGATCCCGCATGCCGAGCGAAATCCCAATCTACGCGAGCAACTGAAGGCGGAATGGCCGGGGATCCTGTCCTGGATGCTCGAAGGCTGTCTCGACTGGCAGCGGCGGGGACTATGCCCGCCCAAAGCGGTGGTGGACTCAACCGTAGCGTATCTGGACGCCGAAGACGCGATCTCGGCCTGGATTGACGAGCGCTGCGTGCGTGACCCATCGGCCTGGAGCGCAGCTACCGAGCTGTTTGCCTCCTGGAAGCATTGGGCGGAGCAGGCCGGCGAATTCATCGGTTCGGCCAAGAGATTTGGGCAAAATCTCGAGACGCGTGGATTTTCACCTCAACGCAAGCGGGATGGACGCGGCTATGTTGGATTGGAGCTACCACCAGGAGATGCTGTTCGTCGGCATTGGCAGGGTGAATGACAGGGTGTGACGCATGTGACGCGTTTTCCGGTATTCACCGTTCACGCGCGCGTGACGCCGATAAGCTGAACAAGCGTCACATGCGTCACACTTTCCTGCGATGCCTGCATTTTTCGCCTGCTCTCATGGGGTGCTGAGAGTTACAACGACTGGCCTGTGGTCCGAGGCCGCGACGTTCGGCTGGTCCGGGATAACCGTTTTGATGTCCGACCTTTTCACGACCTGGAGAAACTCGGGTCCAAGCAGGATATGATCGATCTGGTTGCGAGTACCTTGGTACTCATACGTCCATCTCGTGTCCCAATCATCTCGGTTTGCGAAAAAGGCAGTGTCGCCGGTTTGCAGTAAGTCCGGCCAGATGTCGTCATAGCCCTGGACGCGGCGAATGGCCGGCTGGCCACGCCCGTCATTGAGATCGCCAGCAACCATAAACAGCTCGCCGGCCTCAATGTGGTCGATAGCGTAGCGCCTTAAGATCGAGGCTTGCGCAATGCGCTGCTCATCCGCCTCGGGACCGTTGCCCTCGCTGACGAAATGCGCGCCGTACAGAGTCACTGGCCTTCCGGCGAACTCGAACCTGACCGAAAGACCTTTGCTGATGCCAGTTTGGTTCTCGGAATCGTTATCGTCGGCTTCCTCGAAGTATCCCTCAACCCCGGCAATTGACGGCTGCTGATTCGAAAGCACTAGTTTGGACAGCACTGCTACTTTCTGCTGGGTGTTGGAGTCCGTGCATTGACAGACAAAATTGTGGGGATAGGTGACCCCAAGGGCGGTGATTTTGCCATTCAGTTCAGCCAAGTCTGTCACATTGCCCACCTCAGTGAGAACAACAATGTCGGCGTCGAGGCTAGCTACCACCTTGGCGACTTCTTCCGCTGCTTCAGCAAATTTTTGATCGCGAAAGGCAGGCGTCCACAAGGCGAGGTCCGCCTCAGCCCGCATCGAAAGTGGATACCCGAACTTAACGTGCACTGTTGGGCGGGTAAGGAAATTGGCGTTGAACGTCGCGATGGTCAGCTCCGCGGCCGACACGCCTGTCGTGATCAGCGCAAAGAACAGGACGAGCGGCAAGATCATAGCAGCCTTCCCCCTAGCGAGAGCTGGAGCTTAGCGCTTCAGCCGACGCACGTCACCACCTGGCCGTCCATACCAGCGCGTTAGTTGTGTGCACGAGACGGTGGCCATTTTTTATCGCGTCCGCGGCCTTTCCGGCAAGCATAGAGGAGTTCGCAGCGCGGCGCGGCAACCGCCGCCGCAGCGTCACATTCTAAAGCCGAGTCACTACTCGTATCACTTGCGGGAAATATCGTAGCGGTGCGCAAAATGGCAGGGATTACAGGTACATAACCCTACTGCTATAATCAACGCATGACGCAGGGCGTTGGTTTCGCCACCTGCGCGAGAAGGAACTGATGCAGGTGAAGCACAGCGATGAGAAGCTCTTCGGTTGTACTGCTCCTGCAGAGGGTGCGACCATCAGCCGAAGCGGCAACATCGAATGTGCTCCTCCTCGCCTCGCAGTGGAGTACCGTCCTGCCGCGGCTCTGATCCCCTTCGCCAAGAATGCCAGGACGCACTCGGATGCGCAGGTGGCGCAGATTGCGGCATCGATCCGGGCGTTCGGCTGGACAAACCCCATCTTGGTCGACGGCGAGAATGGCATCATTGCCGGCCATGGGCGGCTGCTTGCGGCCAGGAAACTCGGGATGGGCGAAGTGCCGGTCATCGAGCTTGCCGGCCTGAGCGAGGCGCAGAAGCGGGCGCTGGTGATCGCCGACAACAAGCTGGCGCTCAACGCCGGCTGGGACACTGAATTGCTGGGTCTCGAACTGGCCGATCTCGGCGAACTCGGCTTCGATCTATCGCTCACCGGCTTCGACGTGCTGGAGATTGCCGCGCTGACCAGCGCCGGCACTTCTGGCCTGACCGATCCGGACGACATCCCCGAGACGCCGGAGCAGCCGGCCACCCTGCCCGGCGATGTCTGGCTTTTGGGCAAGCATCGCCTGATCTGCGGCGACAGCACCAATGCTGAGGATGTCGAGCGGGTGCTTGCCGGCGTCAAGCCGCACCTGTGCGTTTGCGATCCTCCATATGGCGTCAGCTACGATCCCTCATGGCGAGAGCGGTTCGGCGATGGAGAAGGTCTCGCCAGAGGCAAGGTGCTCAATGACGACCGCGCCGACTGGCGGGAAGCATGGGCGCTGTTTCCGGGAGATGTGATGTATGTCTGGCATGGCGCCCTTCATGCCGCCACGGTGGCTACTAGCCTCGAAGCCAGCGGCTTTGCCGTCCGGGCCCAGATCATCTGGGACAAGACCCGTCTGGTCATCGGCCGCGGGGACTACCACTGGCAGCACGAGCCTGCCTGGTATGCGGTCAGGAAGGGCAGGAAGGGCCACTGGGCGGGTGATCGCAAGCAGACCACCGTCTGGGCGATCCCGCACCGGAAGTCGGACACGGGCCACGGCACGCAGAAGCCCGTTGAATGCATGCGTCGACCCATCGAGAACAATTCCTCGCCAGGCCAGGCTGTGTACGAGCCGTTTTGCGGCTCTGGAACCACCATCATTGCCGCCGAGATGACCGGCCGCTGCTGTCACGCGATCGAACTGAACGCAGCCTATGTCGACGTCGCGGTGCTGCGCTGGCAGGCGTTTACAGGCAGCATGGCGATCCTGGAGGGCGACGGCCAGAGCTTTGCCGAGGTAAAGCTTGAGCGGATCGGGACCAAGCCATGACCACCAAGACAGCCATCCTGCAGGCGATACGCCACAAATGTCTGGACTGCTGCGTCTATCAACCCGCCGAGGTTCGGGAGTGTCCCGTCAGCACGTGCGGTTTGTGGCTGTTCAGGTTCGGGATGGACCCCGACCCAAGCCGGACCCGCGGCTTCGCCAAATCCCCCGTGTACACGGACCCTTCGCGGCAAGACATGCCTATCTCGAAGGCGAGGCAGCACATCGGAAACGGAGAGAGCTGAGATGGCCCGCCCCAGCCATCAGCCCCATGCTTTTCATCGCCGCCAGGTAGAGGCGCTGGCAGGCTATGGTGTTCCGGAGGGGGACATTGCCGGGATGGTCGGCATCGATGCGAAGACGCTGCGCAAGCACTATAAACACGAACTGGCCTTTGGCCACACAAAGGCCAATGCCAAGGTGGCGGAGAACCTCTTCCGCAAGGCAACGGGCGAAGGTCGTGAAGCGGTCATCGCCGCCATCTTCTGGCTCAAGGCACGCGGCCGCTGGAAGGAGACCTCGGTCAACGAGCACTCAGGCCTGGACGGCAAACCGATCGAACAGGTGCATGAGATCCGCCGCATCATCCTTCGCGCCCCGGATCCTGCAAGTTTGGGCAAGACTCCTGCCGGCTCACCACCAGCAAACCTTCCCGTCACCTTCTGGGACGCGGACCGAGGCAAATGAGCCCCGATATCGAAGCCCCTCTGGAAAACCGGCCACTGAGCTCCAGGGTGGAGGCGCTGGCCGGCTTCGGGCTTAGCACGGCCGACATCGCCTGCGTGCTCGCCACAGACGAGCAGGACCTCAAGGCGACCTACGCCCATGAGCTCGAGAGCGGCGCCATCAAGGCCAACGCACGGGTCGCCGAAAGCCTTTACCGCAAGGCGACCGGTGAAGGTCGGGAGGCCGTCACTGCCGCAATTTTCTGGCTGAAGACCAGGGCGCGCTGGAAGGAGACCTTCATCCATGAGCTAGAGGGGAAACTGGACACCTCAGTGACCTTCGTGACGACCTACGAAGATATGAAGCTCCTGTAGGGCACAGCGCTTCACCTGGCAGATCTTAGGGCGAACAGCCCAGCTCCGCAGATCAAAACTGCGCCGAGAACGGTGGTGATCTTCGGCACCTCGTCGAAAAACAGCAGCCCCCAAAGTGGAACCCAGACGATGGCGGTGTACTCGAAGACCGCTACGTTGCCTGCTGGGGCAAGGCGGTAAGCCTGGGAAAGCAATGTCATTCCGGCAGATGCGATCACACCGCAGCCGGCCATCAGCAAAGTATCCTGGAGCGTAGGCCAGACCCATGGGCGCGTGAGGAAGGCAAGACTTGGATGATTGGCGTCTTCAAGGCCGCCCAAGCTCACAAGCGCCGCCAGCGCCGGCGCGCCAGTGAGGAAGGCCAGGTTCTGATAGAAGGTGATAACCGCGGCGACCTCGCTGTCGCCAAGCTTCCTCGCCAAGACCTGGGCCGACGAATACAGAGCAGCAGCCAGGAGGGTCAACACAGCTGCCCATTCGAAGACAGCAAGACCCGGTTGCAGCGTTATGATGACGCCGAGCAGACCGACAATGAGCGCGATCAGGGTTGCGGTGTGAGGTCGCTCTCCGAGGAAGAGAATCCCGAGACCTGCAATGATGAGCGGGGCGACGAAAAAGAGTGCGACAGCATCGGCCAGAGGAAGCGCTGCGATCGAGAGATAATAGAAGAGGTATGCTCCCAGCGAGATTACCGCTCGGATGGCGAGCAGCCCGGCTCGCTTTGAGAAAATAGACCGCAGTCTGGCGGTCGCGCCTACCAGCACCAGCAGAATGGGCAATGCGACGATTGATCGAACAGTCATCGCTTGCGTAACGGGATAGGTGTCCGAGAGGCCCTTCAGGATCACGTCCTGCAGTGAGAAGACGAGAACGCCCAGGCAGAGAAAGCCAGTGGCTGCTAGGGACTTGTTCTGCATCGGTACGTCCTAGTGAAGGGGCGCAGCTAGCTTGGCTAGGGCCGAGCTCGATAGGGCCTGCACAGCCGCACCTGTAATCCACACTGACGTAAACGATCGTCGCGAGATTGCGTTCTGGCCGCAGACTAAGGGGCGTGCTCATACGAATTGGAAGTAGCTGCATCCGCGGCGGCTGCGCCTCTGTGGCGGGCGCGATAAGGAACCAACGTGCTGACAAAAGGATGGTTATCTGCACTGGAGGCGAAAACTCCGTGTCCTCATGAAGTGCCTTCCAACAAGTCTGCGTCATATAGGCGGCGCTCCAGCTCAACCGCGTTGCTGCTGAAGCCTATTTCCTGAAAGAACTTGCTGAACCGTGTCTTGTGAGCACACTGCAAACGGTGGTTTGCAGTTTGCACACCCCTGGATGACCAAAGATGACGAGAGCAGTCGCCTACTATCGTGTCTCCACACAACGTCAAGGACGCTCGGGCTTGGGCATTGAGGCCCAGCGTACCGCGGTCGCCCGCTTTGCCGAGGCCGAGGGCATGATCATCCTCCAGGAGTTCACTGAGATCGAAACCGGAAAGGGCGCGGATGCTCTTGATCGACGTCCGCAACTGACCGCTGCCCTTGCCCGGGCCCGGCAGCTCAAATGCCCGGTCGTTGTAGCGAAGCTCGATCGCCTCTCGCGCGATGTTGCCTTCATTGCTGGCCTGATGGTCCAGCGCGTTCCTTTCATCGTGGCCGAACTCGGTGCTGATGCCGATCCGTTCATGTTGCACCTCTATGCCGCCTTGGCCGAGAAGGAGCGGCGTATGATCTCGGAACGCACCAAAGCCGCCCTCGCCTCTCGCAAAACGACCGGCATGAAACTCGGCAACCCGAGCAATGCCGCCGACGCAGCAGCGAATGGCCGGAAGATATCGGTTGATGAAGCCGATCGATTTGCGCAGACCGTGCTGCCGATTATCGCGTCCATTCAACGTTCTGGCATCGCCAGTCTGCGTGGCTTGGCAATCGCCTTGAACAATCGCGGCGTTCGCACAGCGCGCGGTGGCCGGTGGCAGGTCTCGAACGTGCGCAACATCTTGGCGCGGCAATCTCCTGCGAACTTGCTTTTATAGGCGGGATTTTACCGCCGATCGACACCGGCTACGAGGCGCCAGCCGTCTATGCCTGGGCGCGCAGAAAGGATCTTGGCGAAGGCGCCGTCTGCGATCCATGAGTTCAGGCAGTCTCTTTCGCCCGCATTTTCTGTGATAACCTTCTGGCCAGGCAATCTCCTGCGAACCTGCTTTAATAAGCGGGAATTAGCCTCCGGTGCAGTACTGCTGCGTCAAAGCCGTTCGGCGGCAGTGCATTCTCCGCGCCCCCAGCAATGCACATGACCGGCAAAGACCAACAAACGGACATCACATAGACCGAGGCATTGAGTCCCCAGTCAGCCCTCCGCCTTGAAGTTCTTGGCTTCCTTCTTCGCTTTTGCCTTCCCATATTTTTCGGCAAGATCCTTAGCCTGCTTAGGCGAAACGTCTGTCGTTTCCGCGAGATGCATTGCCTCCTTGTCCGAGAGGCGATTGTCTTTCTTGCCTTGCTTTGTAGCCATGTTCGAATCTCCTAATTGTTGGAGACCTAACGGACTGGAGGTTAGAGCGTTCCTTGGAACGGAACGCCGTTCTGGACATTGCTTGGAATGAGGAGGTGACCATGCCCAAATTTCGCTTTGAGACCGTCGAATTCGGCCAGACCACTACGTTCGAGGAAGATCTGTCCGGCGCAGACCTAGCCAGCCCAAGAGCAATCGAAAGGGCCCACGCTGCGTTGATAGCCGGCGCTCCTGCTGGCGTCGATCAGTCCGGTTCGATAACCAAGGTTTAGATGAAGCCGGGTATCTGGTTGCCACCGTCAATTTTTCCGACGTGCTTCGTGACAATTCGGATCTGCAACCTCAAATCAGCGACCCGCCCACCGAAGAGCCAGGTGTGATGCGGTCTGGCTGAGGCGCCTCTCGCGTTCGGTAAGATGGATCCCTCCAGCAGTGTGATCTGAACGGAAGGTCACTTGCTCAACTCAAGCGCAGCATCGCTGCGCTGATAAACACTGCAGCCGCTACTATCACGACAATGACAATCACCAGGACCGGCCCATAGCTGCCAGGCTGGATCGCGGCCTCGCCTTCCAGCGGGCGCATCGCATTGGCGTAGGTCGCCGCGTTAGCAAACTTTGCTCTGCCACGTACCGGGTGTGCGCTCTCCACCGGGACGTTGCCGGCCGCTTCCGCGTCTGTCTCCATCGGAGCGGCGGCTGGGTCGACCCCTGGTGTCTTGTCTCCTTCGCGTCCGGCATCGATATCCCCCCTGGCCCGTGCCGGGCTTCGTCTATTGGGTGCGTCGGTTGTCATTTCGGTTGCCATTAAAGCGTCCTTTCCGGAGCAGACCTGTCCTACCGAACCGAAAGACTTCAATAGTGTTCCGGTGAAAACAAAATCGGCGATAACTTGGCTCCGATGAACCAAGCCTTCGGAAACTCCGACGTGGAATCGGTGATGTATTTCCCACCAAAAACGCCAAGCCGAAGCATCTGCATGGGGGAAAGGTCCGGCTTGAACTCAGGATGGAAGTCCTGGCCGGTAGTAGCCGACAACGCGTAGCGATACCCGGTTTGCATCTTGTCGTTAACTTCAACGATACGCACTCGTTCATCCCTTGCCAGGTGGTGACGCACACCCCTCAATTGAGCCTATAGATTTCCAAATTCAAAACGGCTGCGAAGCTGACCCACAAAAAATAGGGCCAGAGAAGAACAGATGCCGCGTAATCGACTTGCCAGAAGGAGACGATGGTCAGGGCAATCAAAAGCCATAGCGCGACGATAACCACCAGCCCGCCCCGAGGACTATGAAGGGAAAAGAACACCCACGACCAGACGGCGTTTAGGGTGATCTGAATAAGGAAAAATACGATGGCGGTAAAAGCCCAATCGCCACCCGACTTGAGCACACGATAGAATGCGTATGCCATCAGCACATATAAAGCGGTCCAGACCGGCCCAAACAGCCAATTCGGTGGATTGAAGGTGGGCTTGATGAGGTGCGCGTACCAGGTCTCGACATTCGGGATCGTAGCGAAAGTGCCCGCGGCGGCGGCCGCCAACACGGGTGCTACCGACGCCAACACCAATAGCAGGTGGTTTGTGCCTTGATTGAACATGAAGCTCTCATACGATTGTGTCGCACAGTAACGGCCCAGCGCCGATCACAGTTGCACCAGTGACGAATTGCCTGGCCTAGTGAAACGGCATATGAGCATTCTAATGAGAATTGCAGCGTAAACCTCTGCAAGAACTCGGCATTTTCGCACCCGTATCGATGAATCCGATTTGCCCAGACCGTGCTGCAAATCATCGCATCCATTTCAGCGGTCCGGCATCACCAGCCTGCGTGGCCTCGCAATCGCCCTGAACAATCGGGGCATTCGCACAGCGCGGAATGGCCAGTGGCATGTACCGAACGTGCGCAACATTTTGGCGCGGCAATAGGTTGCATTTCGTGCACCGAAGCTTCCGGTCGGATGTCCCATTCCATGGACCCGAAGCGGTCTCCGCTGGCGCGACGCGCGGCGCGCCAAGTCTTTAACGGCCCCAATTTTCGATCGCCTTAAACCCCCGGCGGATACTGACATCTGGCGCGCGGCTACAAACGGCGGCCTTATGGCAAGACCGAAATGCGCCCCAGAAGGGCCACCAATTCCGCCTGACGTTTTGTTTCGGTCTTGGCGAAAAGCGAGGCGAGCTGGGACCGGATTGTGGTGCGGCTCAAGCGCCAGCTGCGGGCAATCTCTAAAGGCGCATCGCCCTGTGCCAAGCGCAACGCGAGGTGCGTTTCCGCGCTCGTCAAGCCAAACATCCTTTGCAGTGTCTGAGGATTTGGCCCTGATCTGTTCTCACGGTCCAGCAGCGCCACAATGCTCGTTCCGTTAGGAGCGATAACTCCCTGCTCGTTCAGTATCACCGGCCTGTCGCCTATGCTCCGGATCACCACCCAAGACAGTGAACCCGGCAGGAACTGTGCCGGAACATTCGCGATCAGCCGCCTTAGCGCTCTAGCAAGCTCGCTGGGTGTATCAGCCGCATCGCCCTGCCGCTCTAGCGTAGTTTGGGCGGCTGGGTTCCATTCAACCACTTTCTTTTCGCGGTTCAGTACCAGATAGCCGCAACCCATGCGATTGAGCATCCCCACAACGGATTCCGTACTGCGCCGCCGTTCTTCCTCGGCCCTCGCGCTAGGCACGTTGTCGGTAAGCCAATGTTGCAAAAAATCTGTTCCGCGTGTGCTCATCAGGCCTTAATCTCAAATCAGGCGTTAGGTTCCAGGGGCCTGAGCCGCGAGAGTGCATTGAGAACAGAGGCTGGCAAATCGGCAACGGTTGCCGACTTGGTGCCGAAGCGCTCAGAGACAGGCGCATAAAATTTGGTTATCGCCCGTCCCTGGCATTGCCGTAAGCGTTCGGGCCAGTGTCGGGCGTATAGGTCAGGCCGACGTCGTTGCTGCTGCATTTTTTGCAGCGAAGCTTTGGCCGAATGTCCCATTTCATGGCCGGCGCGTCAGGTCCGAAGCGGTCGCGGAGCTTCACCAGGTCGAGCACTTGTTTGTTTGTGGCGACAGGCCGGGTTGTTGCAGAACGCCGTCACCGCCATCTTGGCATCGATCAAAGATTGGTAGGTCGTCCAGCCTTTTGCCATCAACTGTTCTGTCGGTCGAAAAGAATGGCCATGCCGCGCTCTGCCGCCGCCGTGGCGATCATCTTCTCGATCGCGACATCGGAATGGCGGTTGCCAGTTCGCCCTCGCAGGATTGAGATCGACTCCGCCAGAGATAGGGACGGCGCTTCTGAATTTTCGTCCAGATACTTTTCAATAGCGATGGCCAGTGCGGCATCCTCCGTCCGGCGCCGTTCCTGCGTGCTCCCGCACGCGCTTCCAGAGCCGCTCACGGATCGCGCGTAGCAATGACGCGGCAAGGGGCTAGTGCCACTATTCCATGGTCCATCGTCTTCAGAAGGAAGGCGTGCAAATCTACGAAATCGCCAGGCACCTGCAACGAACGGATGAGGCCCACGCATCTTGGCTAGCGAAGACGAGGGCCGATCGGGGTGCCCCCGACCTGCAGCACCGTGTTGAGGTCAATGCTGCACGGGCCAAGAACTTGTTCGAAAGCCGGTTGTTCCACCGGACTCCTCAAACAAAAGCCCGCCCCGGCGAACCGGGACGGGCTGCGAAGAGGACGAGCCCCGGCGGCCGAATCGCCAGGGCTTCGAGCACGGCTCGACGGATTATGCGGCCTCATCGAGAGCACGCTCGTTTACGCCCGACTCGCCCAGCTCTGTCAGGGCTTCGTCTGTCGCCACTTCTTCATCCAACGTGGCCCTCAGTAGATCCAGGGCGTCATCCATACCGAGTTGTTCAGCCCACGCGATGAGCGTCCCGTAGCGGGCTATTTCGTAATGTTCCACAGCTTGTGCCGCGGCGACGAGCCCTGCATCCAATGCCGGAATCCCTTCATATTCTTGGAGGATCTCCGAGCCTTCTTCGAGAATGCCGTCGATGGCGGGGCAGGTCTTGCCGCTGGCAGGCTCTCCCAGAATCTCGAACACCTTTTCCAGACGATCAACCTGCTCCTCGGTCTCCATCCGGTGCTTTTCGAACGCAGCCCTGACTTCTTCCGATTCGGCACCTTTGGCCATTTTTGGCAGGGCTTTCAGAATCTGTTTTTCCGCGTAGTAGATGTCTCTTAGGCCGTCGAGGAACAGGGCCTCAAGGCTTTTGGTCTTGGTGGTTGGCATTTTTCCGATCTCCCGTAGCTTAAGCCATCCTTCTGGAGGCTTCAGTCCAACCCGCATTACCGGAACTTGTTCCGGCGGATTTCAAAAACCTGTGCACCTGCATAATGCCACTCAGGCCAGCATCATGCCGGCGGGAACCTCAGGCGTTGCCGGGTTTTCCAGGGATACTATTGGCATCAACGGCAACGACCGGGCGCGACCGACCAAGACGGCGAAGGCGCTGGGCCAGCGAATTGGCAGGTGAGGCTATGGAACGGGGCATCGATATTGGCGTCGAAGTGGCGATAACCGTCCCCATCCTGAAGCTGCCCGGCAACGGGCGGGCCAGCGTCAGCATGCCGATATACGACTTCCCCCTGTTGACGCGCCGAAGACGGTCGGGCGAAAAAAATCCGCTCACCGGATTGGTCGCGGACCGATAGCAAAGATCACAAATCGACGGTGAAGGTTGTCGGCCCTGTCACGGTCGACCAAGCCTCAGTTATTAACCGAACAACGTCGCTAGCGGTATGAAAGGCAGGCGCCACGGAGCGCCGGCAAGTGAAGATCTATTCCCACCGCTTCTGGAACCCGCGCAGCCGCCCTAGGCGAAACTACCCTAGGACGAAGATTCGTGGCGGTGCCACAATGGATGACCTCGAAGGACCCGATGGTCGGCGGGCTCCGGGAACCCGCCACCGCGGCGAGGGCGCCCGACGGCGCAAAGCCGAGCAGGATCATCAATTGCGGCGCCACATCTTCCAGGCTTAGGACATTAAACCGGAACATAACCCTCACAAACGAGTTCGAGCGCTAAATAGGCATTCTCTCACCAATTCGACCGCCTAAATCGCTTCACTTTCAAATTGGCCGAAAAGGCGAAGGAACTAGGCTATGAGCACTTTCTCTTCCCAAGACACCGACATCCGTCCCGGTGGTTATGATGCCGACTCCGTTGGTCAAACGATTCAGCTTAACCAAGTTAGTTGGGGGGCTATTTTTGCTGGCGTAGTAGTGGCGCTCGTAGTGCAGGCCCTGCTTACGATGCTGGGTGTTGGGATTGGAACTGCGACCCTCAATCCTGGCACACCTGATAATCCTGACGGCGCTACATTCTCGATTGTTGCTGGCATCTGGTACGTCGTCGCCGGGATCATTGGTGCCTTTGCCGGGGATTACATATCCGCGCGGATGTCTGGTAAAATCGTACCGACCACGGGCGCTTTGCACGGGTTGACTACTTGGGCGTTGACGACACTGCTTGTGATCTACCTGCTGACCAGCAGTGTCGGCAGTCTGGTTGGTGGTGTTTTCAGCGGCGTCGCCACGGCTCTTGGCGGTGCCAGTCAGACAATCGCCCAAACCGCCGCGCCAATGCTCGCAAATTCCAATCCTCTTGAGGCACTTGAGTCGCAGGTTAGGGCCACCGGCACCGACTCTGACGCTCTGAATGCCGCTGCCATGAATGCTATGCGAAGCCTTGTCATGGGAGATCCAGCTAGTGCTGATGCGGCGCGGAAACAGGCGGCGCAAGCTTTAGCGACCGCTCGAGGTATACCGTTGGACCAGGCCACGCAGCAGGTCACCGCCATGGAAAAGCAATATTACGACACTGTAGAGTCTGCGAAGCAGCGAGCGATTGACGCGGCCGATGCCACCGCGTCGGTCGTATCGACTGGTGCCATCCTTGCTTTCGTGGCGCTGGTCCTAGGTGCCGTAGCCGGCTGGATTGGTGGCCGTTCGGGCGTCGTCCAACCGATCTATGCCGATCGGGTTTCACCTAGCCGCCGCGCGACACTCCGTAACATCGAATGAAAGAGCCTGCCGAGAGGAAGCGTCTCTTTTGGCCAGGCCGGCAGCGCAGTGGGGGGATCACGCATTGACACTTTGTCTCACGTCGCATCACCAGCCTGCGGAGCTGACGTGTTCCGACTTCGGAACGACTCGCTCACACGGCTGTTGATTAGCGCGAGGAGCAATTCATGGCCCAGGACGTGACCTCTTCCAACTCCGTCGGTGCTGCGGGGGCCACAACGCGGCGTGCGTCATCGGTAAAAATTCCGCCATTCCAACCCGTGCAACTCGCCAAGTTAGTCGACAAGGTACCCACGGGCGAGAGGTGGATCCATGAGATAAAATACGACGGCTATCGTACGCTTGTTGCCATTGGGGGCGGGGCGGCGAAGGCATACACAAGGTCCGGGCTTGACTGGTCTCATCGCTTTGCGCCGTTGCTTGAGGAGGCTGGTACTCTTGATGTTCGCTCCGCGCTGATCGATGGCGAGGCGGTGGTTGTCGACGAACAGGGACGATCCAGTTTCCAGAAATTGCAATCGGCGCTCAAGGGTGATCCAGGCGCGATCGTGTATTACGGGTTTGATTTGCTTTCGCTTGATGGCAAGGATCTTACCAGCCTTCCTTTGATCGAACGCAAGGAGAAGCTGCACTCAATTCTTCCGCTGGCATCCAGGCTCATCCATTATTCCGACCACATCCGTGGAAACGGTGAACAGCTGCTCAACAAGTTCTGCGCAGCCGGGCTTGAAGGCGTAATTTCCAAGAAGGCGGACGAACCCTATGTTGGCTCTCGTGCCGGTGGCTGGCTGAAGATCAAATGCATCAAGCGACAGGAATTCGTCATCGTAGGCTGGACGCCGTCCGACAAGGCGCGTGAATTTCGCTCCCTGCTGCTCGGGGTCAACGAAAACGGAAAACTGCGCTACGCGGGGAAGGTTGGCACGGGTTTCAACGACCGCGAGATGGCCAGCCTCCTTAATTTGATGAGACCGCTGGAGGTGATGGCCGCGACGGTCCAAGCACCCCGCGCGGCTGTCCGCGACGCCCACTGGCTGAAGCCGCGCCTGGTTGCAGAGATCGCCTATACCGAGATGACCCATGAAGGCGTGCTGCGGCATCCCAGCTATCTGGGGTTGCGGGAGGACAAGCGGCCCGAGGCCGTGGTGATGGAAACAGAAACCCCTGTCCAACAGGCTTCGGCGCCCGCGGCGAACAGCATCAAGATCAGCAACCGGGAGCGTGTGATCTATCCTGAATCGGGGATCACCAAAGGCCAGCTCGCCGACTATTATGCAGCGATAGCGCCGGCGATGCTGCCCTGGGTTGGCAGTCGCCCGATTAGCCTGGTCCGTTGCCCGCAGGGTCGCGCAAAGAAGTGCTTTTTTCAAAAGCACGACGCAGGCAGCTTCGGCACGCACGTTCATCATGTCGCCATCCAGGAAAAGGACGGACATGAAGAGCCTTATTTGTTTATCGACGATGCCGACGGGTTGCTGACCTGCGTCCAGATGGGCACGATTGAATTCCATGGCTGGGGCGCGCGCATCGAAGATGTCGAAAAGGCCGACCGCCTTGTCTTCGACCTCGATCCGGACGAAGGGCTCGACTTCGAGGCGGTCCGAAGCGCTGCCTTCCAGTTCCGCGATATCCTGAACCAGATCGGCCTGGCCACATTCCCGATGGTCACGGGCGGCAAGGGGGTCCATGTGATCGCCCCGCTTACGCCGAAGGCCGAATGGCCAGAAGTAAAGGATTTCGCGCGCCGGCTGGCCATGGCAGTGGCCCAGATTGATCCTGCCAATTTCACGGCCGCCCTTCCCAAGGCGCAACGCAAGGGCCGCATCTTTGTGGACTATCTGCGCAATCAGCGGGGTGCGACTGCGGTGATGCCCTACTGCGTTCGCGCACGCCCCGAAGCACCCCTCGCGGCACCCATCACCTGGAAGGAAATGGAAACGATCGACAAGCCGTCACATTGGCATGTTGGCGACGCGACCGAGTTGGTAAAACGCGTTGGCTCGAAAGCGCTTGCCAACTGGGGGCGGGCCGATCAAGTCCTCCCGGATCTCTGAAGCGATGAAGATCGCGACCTACAACGTCAACGGCGTGAACGGCCGCTTGCAGGTCCTGCTTCGCTGGTTAGAAGAAGCTCGCCCAGACATAGTCTGCCTGCAGGAGCTGAAAGCGCCGCAGGAGAATTTTCCGATAGCAGCGATCCGGGCGGCGGGCTATGGCGCGATCTGGCACGGCCAAAAGAGTTGGAACGGCGTTGCCATTCTTGCGCGTGGGACTGACCCTCAAGAAACCCGCAGGGGACTTCCTGGCGATCCCGACGACGCACACAGCCGATACATTGAAGCTGCCGTAAAAGGGATCCTGATTGGCTGTCTTTACCTGCCCAACGGCAACCCGGCCCCCGGCCCCAAGTTCGAATACAAGCTGCGTTGGTTTGAGCGCATCACCGCACATGCGGCTGAACTCCTTGCCTCCGGAGCGCCGGTGGTCCTGGCCGGCGACTACAACGTCATGCCGACCGAGCTCGACGTTCACAAACCCGAGCGCTGGCTTGACGATGCGCTTTTTCGTCCAGAGGTGCGCGAAGCCTTTCGACACCTGGTTGCCCAAGGTTGGACCGACGCATTGCGCGAACTCCATCCGGGCGAACGGATTTACACTTTCTGGGACTATTTCAGGAACGCCTACGCCCGCGATGCAGGCCTTAGGATCGATCACCTCCTGCTCAGCCCCTCAATCGCTGGACGATTGCGCGGCGCCAATGTAGATCGCCCCGTCCGCGGTTGGGAAAAGACGAGTGACCACGCCCCAACCTGGATCGACCTTGGCACCAGTGGTGCTGACGTCGGACAGTTCCGGTCAAGAACAACCGGCCGGTCGAGAAGTGGCGAGTAGCCTTTTGCTTTTTGGTGCCTGCGGTTCGACCGAGGCTTGTTCCGCACGCTCCGCGTGCAGCGCCCGCGCCGCATTGAGATGTTCCAACACACCAGGCAGCTTGTCCGAGGCGAAGTGCTGGAGGTCGGCGTCTTCCCCGGAGCCGATTTCCCAGGCCAGAAGCTGAGCGGCCTTCTGGTGTTGACGATCTGTGCCGCTAGATAAGCAAGATCGAATTCGGCGCCGTCCAGCTTTTCGAGGTCGGCACGAATCTTCTTGTTATCGGGGTCCAACTTGTCTGGCAGCGGAATTTTGCTCTTGTCCGCTAAAGATTTAAGCTCTTCGTTCGCCTTGCCATGATGCTCGGCCATTCGGTTTGCGAACTGCCTCACACCATCTTGCTTCGTTTTGCCGGCGGCCAGTCGGCCGAAATCCACCTTCGCCATCCCCCCGGCCGGGGAAGAGAGCTAACCGGCGCGTCTGCGATGTCTGACCCGTCAGCGCAGTGAGCCCCGCAGCAAAAGTCGCCGCAAAGTTCTTTTCGCCAAGGAGGGAGGCTGCTCTGGATCGAGCAGATCGTTTTCCGCCAGCGTTTCGGCAATCGCTGAAGGTTCTTCAGGCTCGTATGGCTGTAGCGTGCGCCCGCCGCCACGGAGGGCGTTGATGGCCGCAATAAGACTGCCGCGCATCTCTACTGCCGCCCTGACCTCCTCCACCGTTTTTCCCAAATGTTCTGCCAACAAGTCATTCCGGACTTCGATTATCTGATCGCGGACAGCACTTACACCCGAGCGTCCCGGAACCGCTTCAATGACGAGGTCACACTCAGTATCGAATCCCATCGACCTGTTGTTGAAATTGGACGACCCCACTCGTAGCAGCCGGTCGTCGACGATCGTGACCTTTGCGTGGACGTAGATTGCTTCGCCAGCTTTAGTGACGGGGGTGTAGATCCGGAAGCGACCGTGCCTGTCAGCGGCGGCTATCAGTTGCAGCAGCCGATAGCGCGCCGTGTCCATCGCGACGGATTCGAGGAAACCATCGGCCGATTCCGGATTGATGATCACAATCTCCGGCCCATCCTTCTGCCGCAGGCGCTTTGCCATGGCCTCCGCGATGCGCCGCGACGCGAAATACTGGCTTTCGCAGTAGATCGTCTCCCGAGCAGCCGCGATGGCATCCAAATACAGACGCTCGATCTCCCGGACTTCGCTGCGCTGCTGGTATTTGGGAATGGTGCGTGCGATGCCGACATCGACATCTTGGAAGACAGGCTGGACCGAAGATGGCCAGATTTCTGCACATCCGGTCGGTGGGGGCAGATCTTCACCGCTTGCCCATTTCCAGCGCTCGCGCGCCAACTCGCCCAGAGCCTGGGCAACATCCCCGTCGACGACCGTCGAGACATCGTGCCACGGATCGTAGCGTCGTCCGCTCGGCCGCCGGCGTCGCGAGTCCTCATCGCGATGCTCACGCGTGTCCCATCTGTCGGCGGTCATGTCGATTCCGCCGCAAAAGGCGAGAACGTCGTCGATGACCACGACCTTCTGATGATGCGCTGCCGCTTTCGGATGTGCGCCGTCGAGCTTGAAATGAATTCGCCTGCTTGTCATCCAATCAAGGATGGCGAGCGGCGTCGTTCCACGACCGAGGGCTTGTATGGCGCCCAGATCCCACTTGAGCACAAAGACCTGAACGTCGGGGCGATGCTTGTCGATCCAGCGCAGGAATGGCCCGAGCTTGTTGGGACCGTCCAACGTCTTGCCTTCCGGCTCGAACCTGATGCGGGTATCGAAGTCCCAACCGACCAAGTAGACCGAGTGCCGCGCCGCCAGGACCGCTTCTTTTACTGCCTTGAAATAGGCTTCGGCGTCTATGATGAGCGCAAGACGGCTTGCGTGCTCTATCCGCCAGCAATTCCTGCCCGGTCTGGTAATCTGAGGCTTTAGGGACATCTAAGTAGGCTAAACCTCGTCTTGTGCTGGTCAAGTCGCCGCGCAAAACCTACACGACATGCGCAGCGAAAATATTAAGTACACTTCAGCGGGAAAGGACACAGGGATATCCGCTTAACCAAGAAACATAGGGCGCGGAGGAGAATAAGCGTCATCGCCTCGTTTTAAGCGCGTCCGATATGTCTTTCTTCACGGGGTTCTTCAACGTTTCACCAGCGGCATCCGGCACCTCATCAGGATTGTCCTCAGCCGGTAAATAGCCGCGCGGTCGGTTTTCTGGCCTCGCGGTGACTGTTCTGTCGTTCCGGGCTTCCCATCTTTCGGGGCGTTGCTCATCGTCCTGCTCCGTTAACTGCTGTCCGTGAGAACCCCCCGCGACCCACGATTGTTCCGGTGCTGCTGTCCGGCGCACCAATATGCGGCACCCAGCACAGCCATTTAGAACATGAAGAGGCCCTTCCTTGTGCATCAAACAAACGTCTATCGGCCAAAGCGTGCCGACCCGCGGAACGGAATGGCCCGCCAGCGCTTAATGTTGCAATGCAACATAATTCGGACAGTCCGGGGTTATCGTGCATTTCGCAAAGGATGCACGATATGACCTCCCCCCGATCCATTGCCCGACGCGCCGGTTTCGGTTTTGGCAAAGCACCAAAGACCGGACTTGCCGCCACCGTCGGCTCGCATCCGTACCTCTCAGGGGCGGTAGCCGGCGCGGTGGTATTGGCGCTGACTACTTTCGTGAACTTCCGGCTGGCCGCCGCTGCGGAACGCCGCAATCCTCCCACCGGCAATTTTGTCGAGGTTGATGGGGTTCGCTTGCACTATATTGAGGAAGGAGTAGGCGAGCCGCTCGTCCTCCTGCACGGCAACGGCAGCATGATCCAGGATTTTGCGTCGAGCGGCCTCATCAACATGGCCTCCAAGAGGTACCGGGTGATCGCGTTTGACCGCCCGGGCTTTGGACATAGCAAGCGGCCCCGGAGCAGAATTTGGACAGCGGAGGCACAAGCGGAGTTGATCGAAGCCGCATTGGGCAAAATCGGGGTCTCTAAGGCGATCGTGCTCGGACATTCATGGGGCTGCTCCGTAGCAGTGGCTCTCGCGCTCAAGTCCCCGAGTTTGGTGGCCGGTCTCGTGCTCGCGTCAGGTTACTATTTCCCCACTGTGCGCGCGGACGTTGTGACGATGTCTGGGCCCGCAATACCAGTTTTTGGAGACGCCATTCGCTACACTCTCTCTCCGTTGCTCGCTCGGCTAATGTGGCCGCTCCTGACCCGGAAGATATTTGGCCCGGGGCCAGTGCCGGAAAAGTTCGAGGTTGGCTTCCCTAAGGAGATGACGTTTCGTCCCTCCCAGATCCGCGCGAGCTCAGCGGAGAGCGCGCTCATGGTCCCCGGGGCCTTCGCTGCCCGCAACCACTACGCTGAACTCAAGATGCCCGTCGCGATTGTCGCAGGCGAGGAGGACAGACTGATTAATATCGACGAGCAGTCTGCACGGCTGCACTCGGAATTGCCCAACAGCACCATGCATCCCGTGCCCGGTGCCGGGCACATGGTACACCAGACCGCGCCGACTGCTGTAATGGCTGCCATCGAAGTCGCTGCCTCGGCGGGTGCACTCCGCCACGGACGCTAGCTTGGCGCGATCTGTGAGCCTGAGCTGTACCTCGGAGTCGCGCGCGATACCGGCAAGCTGAGCGGGTGAGCATAGCTGGACAAGTGATTGCGATCCGAAGTGGAGAAGGTTGGATCTCAGTCCCCTTCCCTCCGCCAGGATGTACAAACCTAACTAAGGCTCACATCTGGGATCAGGCCTGCACGCTCCCCAACTCCGCTAACAACGGACTGTAATATGGAACAGTCGCCTAACCCTCTGCATGGCCCCTTTAGACGAGTCTTTGATCATTGCTTGAGGAACGTGCCTGTGTAGGTCTGGCCGGAAAGCGACGATAGTTCCGGAAGCTCGGTACTGTGCTGGCATCCGCGTTTTGTAATTCTTGACATTGGCGCCTTCGGCGACGCCGAGTTTCCCGGGAGAATTGTTGGGACGAATTTTGGAACGAATTTCCACGAGCCGCATTACAATCGGCTAAGCTAAGACGGGGTTTGGGATGAATGAGCTGACGCAGGCGAACATTATCGCCCTCAAGAACCCGGATATGTCTGGCAAGGATATTCAGGACTTCGACTACCAGGATTTTTTCGAGAACGGCGCCATAGCGCTGCATCTGGTAAACGCGGATGGCATCATCCTGCACGCCAACAAGGCAGAACTGGACCTTCTCGGCTATCCTGCGGAGCAATATGTCGGCCGCCACATTGCCGAATTCTATCCCGACCGGGATGCGATCGAGGATATTCTAACGCGCCTTGCCAGTGGCGAGAAGATCGCGAGATATCCGGCGCGTTTGAGGACCAGTGACGGATCGATAAAACATGTCGAACTCACGTCGAGCGGCAATTTCCTAAATGGCAAGCTGATCAACACAAGGTGCTTTACCGTCGACGTCTCCGACCTGCAGCGGGTGCGCACCGAACTGACGCGCCGGGACAACACTCATCGCCAGATCCTCGATAGCCTTCCCGTTGCCATCTATACAACCGATCAGCATGGAACGATCACCTACTTCAACCGTGCCGCCGCCGAGTTCGCAGGGCGTGAGCCCGAGATCGGCAGGGACAAATGGTGCGTGACGTTCAAGCTGTTCACTCCCGACGGCAAGGAATTGCCGCACGACGAGTGTCCGATGGCGATTGCGCTTCGGGAAAACCGGCCTGTTCGCAATCAGGAGGCGATAGCACAGCGCCCGGACGGATCCTTATTCCCGTTCCTGCCCCACCCCACGCCGATACGTGATGAGAACGGCAATCTGATCGGCGCCGTCAACATGCTGCTCGACCTTACCGACCGCCAGTGTGCCGAAGAGGCCAGGCTCCATTTGTCGGCTATCGTGGACTCTTCGTTCGACGCAATCGTCAGCAAGGATCTGAACACCATAATCAAGAGCTGGAACCAT
Organism: Mesorhizobium wenxiniae; assembly: GCF_002284535.1. Lineage (GTDB taxonomy): Bacteria > Pseudomonadota > Alphaproteobacteria > Rhizobiales > Rhizobiaceae > Mesorhizobium > Mesorhizobium wenxiniae. The sequence continues at coordinate 1,121,813 of NZ_NPKH01000020.1, forward strand.
GGCGCCGAACGGCTGTTCGGCTACACCCCCGATGAAGCCATAGGCAGATCGGTGACCATGTTGATCCCGGCTGATCACCAGGACGAGGAACCCCGCATCCTCGAACGCATTCGCCGCGGCGAGCGCGTCGAAACGTACGAAACCATCCGTCAGCGCAAGGATGGCAGCCTGGTTCCGGTCTCGCTCACGGTATCGCCTGTGCGTAACGCAACCGGGCAGATCATCGGCGCATCGAAGATTGCCCGGGACATCACGTCGGCGAGGGAAAACGAGCATCGTATCCGCATGCTGATGCGTGAGGTCAACCATCGCGTTAAGAATCAGTATTCGGTCATTCTTTCAATGATCCGCGAGACCAACAAGCGGGCCAAAAGCCCCGCCGAATTTGAACGAGAGGTTCGCGAGCGTATCACGGCTCTGTCGCGGTCGCACGATCTGCTCGTGATGGGTGACTGGAAAGGCGTCACCGTTTTCGAACTCCTGTTGTCGCAGGCGAAATCTTTCGGCAACGAGGAGCGAATTTCGATGTCCGGACCGTCCATCATCCTTAGCCCAAATGCAGTCCAGTATCTCGGCATTGCCTTTCACGAACTCGCGACCAATTCGGCCAAATACGGCGTGCTTTCAGGGGGTCAAGGCCAGATTTCGGTCGCATGGAATGCCACGGGTTCCGGTGCCTCGAGACTCTTCCACCTCACCTGGACCGAGACAGACGGTCCTGAGGTGGAAACGATCGGTGAAGGCGGCTTTGGAACCGTCGTGTTGAAGCGGGTGGCACCCGAGGCAATCGGGGGGAAAGGAAATCTCGAGTACGGCCCACACGGAATCACCTGGAGCTTGGAAGCGCCATTGGCCACCGTCGAGACGTCGATTGGGAGCGAACTGTAGGGCACTATTTATCGAGTGGCCAAAAAGGGAATGAAGATTTTTTTCATGACCTTTGCACAGCGGTCGATCGAGTGAACCCGCGCCGCCTGCGGAGAGGAACGCGGCTGATTGGAAGCGCCAGGTGCAGCGTGCCTACTACGACTTCTTGATGTTCCAGTTCTTCTTCGGTTTCGGTGCCGATCCCCCAGGAAGAGCGGTTTCAGATCTCAGTCGTTGCTCCCGCAGCCGAGCCGTCTTTGCATCTCGTGCCACGCGCTCGATGTGTGTTAATGCCCGTGCAGCATCCGACGTGCGCTCCTGTCTGTCGTGTCTTTCTTTATCGGTGAAGCCTTGTTTTCGTGCATCGTTTGTCCTCGATCTGAAGGTACGGCGCTTTTGTTGCCGACCCGAACCATTGTCGCCGGATCGTGTTCCCCCCAGACAACAAAAAAGCCCGCCGCACCTTTCGGCACGGCGGGCACAAGTCGTTCACCAGGCACAGGGGGCGGAGGATCGGGTGTGCCCGGGCACGGATCGTGAAAAATCATAGGCGCGACGGCGTCTACCAACCGGCAGTTGGAATGCTTCAACAGTTTGTTGTCATCCAGGATCGTTGCCGGCCGCAACTAGACGATACCGGAAGTGATTGCGGATGTGGTCGCGCGAAATTCTTCGGCAGCACCAGCGCAAGGCTGGGCAGTGCCATCCGTGACCGACTCGCCCCTGATGATCATCGCGGCAGCGGCATTGTAGTCTTGATGAAGAGTTCGCACAGAGTACGATGTCCGCACCTCTTTTTAGACCGCGTCGAGCCCGCTGAATCGAACCGGGATGAGTTTCCGAGCCTTGAGTTGCCCTGCCGGGTCCTTGTCAATCGGTATGGATTGCAATCACCTCGACCATGTGCCTGCTTAGAACCGCGAGGTGCTCTTCGTTCATCGGCTTCATGACGGTGGGGCTTTCCTCAACCAGTCTGCTGCCAGATAGCTTTATGCCTTGTTCGTCTGTCACAGTAACGCCCGCCACCGTGGTTCGACCACTCACTCGATCCGGTGGAGGACGCTGCTCGATCGCGAGATCGCGACGGTTGGGGAATTGCCGAAAATGGAGAAGGTTAGTTCCCAGCGCCCTTCCCTCTACCATAATTAACAGAATTAAATCAGCCACTTAGGTGCAATCGAATGCACCTAGGCGGCTGATTTCATGTCGCGCCATGTTGCAAACTGCTACCGTTGATTTCCAAGGGTTTCCTGCGACTATCGGCTGGTCCGTGCGACATGAACGCGACATGGCTGTGGCTGAAACAAAGCCCGCAGTTCCGCGTTGAGGCTCGTCTAATCTCATGGGAGCTCTCAAGAATGGATTCGGCAACTGCGGCAGTGATGCTTTTGCTTTCGTGCAGCCCGGGCGAAGCCTCGGTCTGCCGCCCCGTTGATGTGGCGCCAGCCAACTATGCATCGCTTGACGAATGCCAGGCTGCGTTGGCGGACAGGCTCGCGAGCGCTCCCAACGGCGAAATCGTCGGCCGATGCCGAGCAGTCGACGCGACCTTCACAGGTTCGCTGCCTGCCGGGTACACGACGGTTCTAGTCACACGGGGGATGGGTCGCGACGCTGTAACGAGTAGCTATCTCGTGCGCCATGAAGGTGAGTAAAAAAACCCGCCACCGTATTAAGGCAGCGGGCTGCCTGGGGAACATTCCGGCTTAACATATGTTATACGGGGTATGGCAAAGCTCCCTCCGCTCCCAGCGCCCTCATCTCGCATCGTGCTTCTCGCGCTCTGCCTCGATCTTGCTTTGCGCAAGCAGCAACAGGCCATCAAGCAAGCGAGCCAGCCTCCCGTTAGGCAGCGGGCTATGGCCGTCATTTGAGCGTGATTAGATCCAGCGGTCCCGGCGCCGGTCGCTGGCCACAAGAACGAGGCCCACCGGCAAGCCTATAGCCGCACCCAGCATGAAGGCGGCCGACACCGTGCCAGGGTTTTCTTGAACGACGCCGGAAGCCGTAGACGCCCTTTGCGAAGTGCTTGCGTTGTCCGAGACACGCTATCAGCCGCGCCCTCATACCAACCAGTGGCTTCCTCGACCACCTCTTCAGCGCGCTCCGCGAGCGAACGATTGATCTTGTTGATCTCGCGCTTCAGCTGCGCAACCTGCTTCTCCAAGGCTTCCTGAGCGTCCCGCTGCGTCTCCGTCGGCTTTGCGGCTTCGTTTGGGTTGTCGGCCATTGTGATCCTCCCTTTGGGTGGGTTCAACGGCCGCCGCAGCGTATGGTTCCTCAGCAACAAAAGCCCGCCACCGTGAGGCAGCGGGCTGGGTCGTGAGTTGGCTTGAAATTAGTGCCGCCCTATCGGGCCTTCGAGGAATTCGACAAAGGCATCCTTGATTTTGTCTTTCGGTGCGTGAGCGTGGCACCCCTTCAGTATGTCGGCGGCGATCTCGGTCGGTTCACGACCTCAGCGAAAAGTGCGGGGTGCATCGAAATACAATTTCAGCGTTCGAGACCGATCAGACCGCACCAAACAACTCAACGCTTGCTGTGATCCGAGCTGCGCTTGAGGCCGCAGGCGTTATCTCGTTGCCGAGAATGGCGACGGCCGGGGGTGAGCCTCAAGAAGTCGCCAGCGCGCGCTACCGAGTTGCCCGACGGCGAGGCCGGCATCATCGAAAACAACGAGATGTAGGCGCCACTACGGAAGTGTATCATTTAATACAATCTTCGATTGGTAGACTCGCGCGTTGCACGGGCAGTTAGTTTCTGCATCAGGCCAAAGGGGGAAATGGCCGCGATGGAGGAGCAACGATGTCTGTGCAAAAGAAAGACTATCGAACGAACAGAGCTGACTACGCGGTTGCCGCGAAGCAGCATGGCCGAGTGGCCGCAGATGGCGATCGCGATGAACTGCTCGCGAGTAAAAAGAAGTCCCTGTGGCTAAGAGATCGGCGATCCGCCAAATTGGCCGCAAACCCATCGGAAAGCTCGCCTGAACCGAGAGCGAGGCGGCGCGGTTAACTGGCTTCTGATCCGCATAGTTGCAATTTGTGCTGCACTGCCACTGACTATGCGGCCCTCTGAATGACCCGCCTATCTGTTGCGGAAGAGCTTTGAAAGCGCCGCCGGTCGCATTCACTTCCCTCCTCGTCATGACGAACGGTGTTCGTTCGAATGATGCTATTCCGTTGTCTTGAGCGCAGGTTTTTGGTCAGCCAGCACAGCGCCTCCTCCTCGCTGGTGGTCAAGGCCCGCGATGAAACGGCCAATCACATACGATCCTAAGCGCCACGTGCGCTACGATCCGGACCTGCTGCCCCGCACGGGGCACAGGTTCAAGCCAGCCAAACCGGCCCACGATGCCGTATGGTGGCCCAATATCATCTCGGCAATTGCTATTGCCGGTTTCTTCCTCACGTTCATCTGGAGCTAAGACGATGCTACCTTTTGTGCAGGCAGATGGCCTCCATGCAGAAGACCCGCCGCTACATTTGCGAAGCGGCGGGCCTCCGCCCCACCCCGTACCTGACCATGCAATTGCGGTGCCAGACGCGTATTGACCCATTGCGAGGCACCTTATGGCTTCTACACAGCGGAATTACACCGAGCCGGAACGCTTGCTTGTCTCGTGGGTTGAGATGCAGGAGATGCAGGCGTGGCCAAGAAGCCTTCTATCGCCGAAACGTTGCGACGAACCTCCGTCCAACTGAAGAGGATCCGGAAACGCGTCGCCAGTGGCGGTCACGTGGACCAGATGGAAGAGGTCGATGCCCTGGTGGGCCTCGCCAAAGAAATAACCGACCGGCAACTGGCCGGGTTAGGCCCGGCAGATGAAAACGATGGCTCTGTGCAAGACGGTGACGATGCAAAGGACTCGTCGACCCCTGACATTCCGTGATCACGGAATTACTCGAATCTCGAAGCTCGGACAGTATCAACGGCGGCGGACCCCAATCCGCCCGGCCGGCGCCCTATTCAGCAATTACCCCGCCCCCCAAGTGGCGCCGGCCACTTTCAGCCCCCTCGTTCGAAAGTTGGCTTCCAATCGCGATTGCGCGCCCGCTGCTGGCTTTCGTAGTCAGGAATGCATGTGAAGAATACCTGCCGACGGTCACGACCAGCAGCCTTACAATTTGAGCAGACAAAGAGCCCGACCAGGTCGTCATGCATTGAGCCGTGCTCCCGGCCGAGCCTGTCAATTAGCGCCTGGATATCGAGCTTTGTGGATTTGCAGCACGAGGGTCTTTTGGGGCATGGCGATCCCCGTTGAAGGGGCTCGCCGCAACGGAGAGGATTATATTCCTGAGGCCCATGTGAAAGGCAAGCGGGTCTGTTACTCTAAAGCCAACCATTTCGGCCGGCGATGTATATCCACGCACCAGAAATGAAGGGTTGCGGCACCCAAGATAGCGCCGACATAGAGCCGGCCTTCGCGGGCGGACGGACCGGCACCTAAATAGAAGGCCGTTGCGAGGAGCAGCAAGCCAACGCACATGGCGCACATCCCAATTCTCCGCATAGTGCCTCCAGTCTTTCCCGAAAATCCTGCAGCGACGCATGCCGCAAGTCTTCCTCGCCTCGTAGGTGCTTCACACGGCCTATCAGCCCCGGCTTGACCCATTGCGTCGCCGGCCGCTTCATACCCTTCGGCGCCGGCCCTGCGTGCTCCTGGACGCGCTTCCATAGCCGCTCGCGGATCTCGCGGCTTGAATTGATAAAGGCAGACCCGACATATTTTCGCGTGCCGATCTCCCCCATGAGAGCGAATGCCGGCTTGCCTGCCTCGCGCTCGACGCCGAGCAATTCAAACTCGCCGACAGCATAGCACTTAGCCTTCAGCGAGTTGGTCGATGGGCCGCTGCGGTATCTGCTGTCCCGGCGCTTCGACACCATGCCCTCAAGGCCGGCCTGGTCGATCAAATGGAAGATCGATTTTGCGTCGCCCTGTAGAGCCTGGCTGAACTGGATGCGACCACCGGTCGGGATCATACCGACGAGGATCTGGCGACGATCTTCTAGAGGCATATCGCGCAGATCGTGGCCGTTGAGGTGCAGAAGATCGAAGGCGACGAAATAGAGATCATGCTGCCGCCTGGTGATCGCCTTCCGCAAGGCGGCAAAATCCGACAGGCCGGCTTCATTGGTGACGATGATCTCGCCGTCGATGATGGCGCTTTCCAACTTGAGCTCGCCGGCTGCCTTGACTAGGTCGCGGTATTTCGCGGTCCAATCGACGCCGCGCCGCGTGAAGATGCGAACGCCGCCGGCATCAATGATCATCTGCGATCGGTAGCCGTCGAACTTGACTTCGTGAATCCAGCCTTCGCCCTCGGGAGGCTTCTCGACCAACGTCGGCATCAGCGGGGGGACAAATTTCAAACGCATGCATTGACTCGCAAAACCGCGATTCAATTAGCATGCTCTTAATTAGTTCCAATTTTAACGGATCGTTGACCGCGCCGTCCTATTTTGGGACAGCGCGGTCACCCCAAGGGCTGCGCAGGCGGCTCCGGCAATTCAGCAGCCCGCCTCACTGTCGGAGCCGCTTCCACACTCCTCTAGAATACTAGCAACGGTTGAATCAACTGTTACCGCACGTGCTTTCCAGTGCGCTTTCCCAGTCGTTAGACTTTGAAGGAACAGGCCCTCGCCTTCACGGTTTTGACGCTTAAGACAGTTGATCACAGCCAAGAGAACATCCGCAACGCCTGGGCCGCGCTCAAGCCCCGAGCCTATCCACGAGGGCGAAGCGCTGGCCAAAGCCATTATTGAAACGGTCGAGCGGCTGAGCCGGTGAGCGCAAGCAGCGAAGCCCGCGCCCTCTGGGAAATGGACGCGGGCTGATCGGAGGAGTGGATTGTCATTCCCTACGGCTGCGTAGCGGGCCTAGCGCGAATTAGCCTCTGGACCTGTTGTCGGTCCTCCGGTGACCATTGCTCCGGATCTTCCCCGTGAGCGATCCTGCCGTGAAGTTCAACATGTTTCATCACTTCCGCCTCGTCGCCGCCGTGAACGATGCCGGGCAGGTTTCATTTCCGGGATAGTCCTTGCACCGATATGAATAGGTCATGGCTTCAGCCTCCCTTGTTTTTCGGCAGAATAGCACGCGCCGGCCTGCACCCCGAGAGCCGGTAAGCGCACAGCAGGGAGGCCCGCGCCTCTGGCGGAGAGCGCGGGCCTTCGGGTAAGGGCCCCCGATCTACAGCGGGCAAGCGAGATGGGCGTGCCATTGGTCACAGACAATTTTTAGAAATCGCTAAAGTTCACCCTGACTGAAGGCGCGGAAAGGGCTCCAGGCGTCCCTACGGGGCTCCCTGATGGCGCTGGCGAGATCGGCCAATGAAATCACTGGCGGTCTGTCTGGGAAGGCTAAGGGCTACACGCCACGAGCGCAGATCGGCGATGATCTTCTCGTAGGTGGCCAGGCCGTGAACCCATAAATAATGTGGAATGACCGGGATGGGTGGGAAGCGGTCGTTGGTCTCGTCCCAACGAGCAAAGTAGCGCCCCTGAGGTGACACATCCGGGCCGGACCCCGGGGCAGTCTCGCGTGCCGCCCGGGATAACTCGCGAGGCTAAGCCCAGAACGCATCCCAGGCGTAGAGGTCGTAGAAGTACTCCCGGCCGTCAATCACCTTGCCATTCCTGATCTCCAAGACAATGCAACAGAGCACATCCAGCCGTTTGCCGTTGCGCTTCCCAATATTGCGATGGACGCCGACCACGCGTCCGGTCTCGCTCGCCATCACATGCAAAAGATCGGCCCTGAAGGTCCCGTTGGTTTCGCCGCCATAGCGGCCGAACTGGCCAAAGGTCGCCTCGCGGCCTTCGTAGTCTCCGGCGATCGGACTTTTCCCCGGAGTATGCCACGTGCAGGATTCGTCGATGATTTGCGTGAGCGTGTCCATGTCTCCCGAGTTGAACGCGTCATAACCGCGCCGAACGAGCTCGGAGTTCTGATTCCTTAGCGTCACGTCTGCCATAATGCTGACCCGACCGCGCTAGGTCGCGTGAGAGCCTAATGGGCGTCGCCCAACTCATATCAGCATCATACACCCGGCACGGTGCGCGCGCACGAGGAAGCTTGCCTTCGCTCTTCTCCGCAGGAAGGTCAGCTACGGGTCGGAAGCTGCCGCTCGATTTATGAGTTTTCGCCCTAGGTTGAGAACTCATACAATTGACTGATTTTCATTGGTATTCTTTGCCCTCAATGAGTCGCTGGAGGCCGAAGTGATGTCGAAGAGCTTATTTTGGTTGTCGGATGAGGCGTGGAGTGCGATGGAACCGCATCTTCCTCGCGGCAAAGCGGGGAAACCTCGGGTTGATGATCGCAGGGTGATTTCGGGCATCCTGCATGTTCTCAAGACCGGCTGCCGCTGGCGCGACGTGCCTGCAGCCTATGGTCCGCCAACCACAATCTACAATCGCTACAACAGGTGGTCGCAGCGCCGAATCTGGCAGCGTATCTTCGAGAAGATGGCGGCTGCCGGGCCCGTTCCGGATGAGCTTTCCATCGATAGCAGCCACGTCAAGGCGCATCGCTCTGCGGCAGGCTCAAAAAGGGGGAATTCTCGGAAGCGATTGGCCGCTCGCGTGGTGGAAGAACGAGCAAAATCCATGCTTTGGCCGATGATCGCGGCCGACCGGTCGCCTTCGCGCTGACGCCGGGCAACATCGCCGACATCACCATGGCCATTCCCTTGATCGGCATGGTGGCCAAGCCCAAAAGCCTACTGGCCGACAAAGCCTATGATGCCGACAGTCTGCGCAATTGGCTGAAGCGGGCCAAGATCAAGGCGGTCATTCCATCAACTGCCGCACGGCGCACGCCCTATCCGCTCGATCACAAGGCATATCGCCGACGAAACCTCATCGAGCGCATGTTCTGCAAGCTCAAGAACTGGCGCCGCATCGCAACCCGATACGATCGCCATGCACAGAACTACCTCTCAGCCCTCGCTCTCGCTACAATCATTTCAGCCTGGGTCTGAATGAGTCCTCAACCTAGGGGATGCCGCTCTGACCTGAAGCTCGAACACACCTCGAAGCATGATACCGAAAAAAATCATGCGGCGCCCGCGCGGCCGGGATCCATTCCAGCAAAATGGTCGTCGACGCACAGAGCCCCCGAACAGCCTCTGAACTGAACGTCGGCATTTCTGTCGAAGCACCCATTTCTGGCGAGATGACCGAAGGACGTATTCGGGTCGGAACTTCCGGTTCCTTTTTGACGCGGTCAGCGGAACGACCGCTTGTTGCTAACTTATCCTGATAGCGGACGGGCGGCTTCCGGCCCGTAGCTGTCGACTAGACTAAGCACGCCCGGCCTCCCATTCAACACTATCAGGATTGGCTTACCATCCACTTAGCAAGGCGTTGATACCTAAACATCGGTTTTGCTGCCGACCTCCCATTCTGGCCAGGGAAGCATGAAGAAGGCGACCATGGCCAGCAGGCACGCCGCGGCGATGAACGCGAAGACAGCAGCGAATTGATTGACGCTAAACGTGCTCGCGGTGGACGCCACCCATCCAGTTGCGCCCTGCAAGATGGCAACGCCGAGGAATGCAGCTGTGTTCAGAATTCCGAATGCCCGGCCGACGACCTGAGGATCATATGCACTCTTAGTGTCTGCGAACTGCAAGATCGTGAAGCCGGTGAGCGCCCCAAGCGCAACGCACATCGTAGCATCGACGATCCAGTTGGCGGAGATTGCAAGGATAAGGAAAATCCCGGCGGAAGTGGCGATGCTCGCGCAGATCAGGTATCGCCGTGAGCGTCCTTTCGCCCGCACCAGACCGAATAGCGGTGGGCCAACCAAGGTCGCGACCGACGAGGCGAGAAGCACATTCCCGACGCCCGTCAGTGTGAAGCCGTGTCGCTCCATGAACAAGGGTGTCGCCCACAGGCCCCTCAGCGCGATGTAGGACGGATAGGCAACGAGCGCGAGCGCAACGATGCCCTTGGTCTGCCGTTCTTTCAGGATCGCAAGCGTCTCTCGAATTGCGCCTGCGATGCCGCCTGAGTTCTTGCCGTGATCATCCCGAACGAGGACCAGGATGCAGACCAAGTTTGCCGCCGCAACGACGCCTGTCACCACAAAAGCGCTGCGCCAGCCCCAATGTTCGACTACCCATGCCAGCGGCGTGCCAGTGGCCAGTAACCCAAGGCCGCTGAAGCTGAGAACCAAGCCCGATACTCGGGCAAAACTCTTTTCAGAAAAATGTTTGCTTACAAAGAACAGCGATCCCACAAAGGCTGGTGCGCAGCCGATGCCAATGAGCAACTGCCCCAGCATCAAAACCGGGAAGCCTGTTGCAATGAACGACAGGAGCGCTCCCGTTACTGCAAGGAGGAAAGCCGAACCAACGGTCTTTCTCACGCCATAAAGGTCAAGCGCTAGGCCCATCGGGATCTGGGCGAGGGCAAAGGACAGATGGAAGGCGCCGGCGTAGATGCCGAGTTCTTCGGTCGAGAGTCCGAATTCACGTTGCAGTCCGGGGGCGACGATGGCCGCAATAGTACGAAACACCTGACTCATCGCGGCCACGCCAACAAGCGTCGCGAGCATGACTCCGGCCGCACCGGCCTTGTCTGCGTTGAATACTTTCAGCCTACCGCCCTCCTTCCGGCCAAGCCGCAATGCGGTCGATAACCTGGTATCCCGTTGCACCTAGGGCAAATCTCTCCCATGGGAACGCGGCCTCGTCTGCCTACGCTGTCCGCGACCCGAGCATCTCGACGTAGTGCGGATTGTACATGATACCCAATACGTTGCCGAACGGATCGACCACCGAGGCGGTGACGAAGTCGCTCTCGCGCTTGGTGATCGGATCGTACTCCGTGGCGCCCATGGCCTTGAGCCGAGCGAACGCCGCCTCGATGTCGTCGACGTGCCACAGCAGTGTGGCGCCGCCCGGACCGGGCTGCATCGTTGCTGGTGCGTAGCGGCGGTCGATGATGCCGAACTCGTCCTCGTCGTCGCCGATTCGGAACTCGACATAGGCGGGGTTATCCGCATCGGGCCGCTGGAAGTACGCCTCGACGCCGAACAGCTCCGCGTACCAGTCGCGCGCCGCGGCCACGTCGTCGGCCCAGAAGTTCACCGTGGCCATGCCACGCAAAAAGTGCTTGTTGCTCATTGTCGTAACCCTTTCCTTGATTGCGATCGGACGGCCAAATGATGCGCGATAGTGTAAAGCCCGTATTTCAAAAACCCGCAGACGGCTACGAACCCCATGGGCGCCTCGATCCGGCCGGTTTCGACCGCCAAGGAGCGCGGTGTTCCGAACCTCATCGGGGAAGCGGGTAGCAAGGCCTGCTACTGACTCATCTTAATTGCGCGTCTTAGGCGGGTGTAGTGACTTTGGAGGCGAGGCAGCCTCCAAACCTGGCGCTTTCCGGGTGGATCTGACAGGCAAGCTCGCGGGTGTCGGTCATCAGGCGCCCGTTGGGCGGCAGCTTGCTGGATGATCTGCTCCCAGCGGTCGGTCCGCATCCGGCCCCGTCCAGAAGAGCCGAAAGCGGTTTCACTTAGATGGAAAGGGAAGGGCCTGCTGGACCGGCCCAAGGTATCAAGGATCCGTTCTGCGGGCAAAATGCTCGTAGGTGATTTGCCACAGATCGTTTGCCGGACGATCTTCCCTCGCCGATCCAATGGAAGCTGTCGGCCGCGATCTCGGTGAAACGCCACCGCGCTTTGAGGCCGCGCGAGTCCTCGCCGATCTGGCCAATGTCCTTACCCTCGGCTCGTCCAATCTGGCGCGAGTAGTCCTGGTTGAGCGGGTCGTTCCAGATGATGTGCCACCCCCGATGTCGGGATCGAAGATACGCAAGGTCGTGCCATACATGGTGGACGGCGCAGGGCGTCTGGGCCTGATCCAGATATCCTGAATGGCGCGACCTTCCAGCACCCAGCCGAAATGGATTTCTCCGGTGGATTCCTCGGTCGTGCCGTCATCGAGATGACGTGTCCATTTCCCAGCTTCCGATCAGCCACCCGTACAGGTGCATGTCTTTCGCCCGGTCGGCTGGCGGAGCGTTGGATCCGAGAGCGGCGAGAAACGGCGATATCGTCATAGTCAAAGACCTTTTGTTCTTCAGCAATCGTGGGAGAAGTTCAGCACGGCCCTCCTGACAGGGAGCCGTCAGGAGATCGGGCCAAACGTCGGGCTGGGCACGTCAGCCGAAGGGCGGCTAACCGCTGAACTCACCCTGATTGCAGACAGTCCGCTTCCGGCCCCAATGCTGACGTCCAGTGACCAATCGAAGTTGACACTCGTCAGACGCCTGCTCGCGAGATGAAGCTTCATCGATGTCAAGACTTTCCCGGCTTTGAGGTGAGCCTCCGCCCCGATCAGCAACGCCACCGTTCAGCGGTCCTGAGAGCCAATCAGGCACTCCTGACGGACTTCCATCGCGTCAGCCGCTCCGCAATGAGCGCCGCACGTTTTCGATCGTCGCGGCCGTCTATAGGGCTCATGTCGTCCGGGTCGGCGCGCCAATAGATACCGGATGTCCGCGCGTTCACGTTGGGATCTCCATCCGCGCGCGTGGTCCAGTATCCGGAGGCGCGGTCAGCGGATTCCAGCCGGACTTCGCCTGTTTCGTCCAACTGCGGCGCGTTCGCATCCAACGGCCGCTCACCCTTCCAGTAGTAGAAGAGGCCGGAAGAGCCTTCCCGCTCCTTCACCGCCTCGCTCCAATATCTTGCCGAGAGGCCTTCCGTCCTCTCGCCATGCGCGGCCCATCAGTTCGAGAGCGCAGTTGCGGTCGCGCGAAATCTTCAACAGGCCGAGGACGGAAGGCTCCTTTGCGGTGCGCTCCGTCAAGGAAAACTGCCACCATGAGCCCTCGATGCGTGCAACGCGACCTTCGTTCTCGATTGCTTTTCGGATTTTTTGGTTGGCGATTCGGACGGCGTCATCTCGCCAGGATATCGTACGCATGTGAGGCCCAGGAGGTCGCTCGGAAGCTTCGCGCCGCTTGTATGAAGGGTTGGCGCCGTCATGCGGAACGAAGCTGCCTAGCGGTCTAGTTCCCGGACATTCCGAGCCAATAGGTTTCTAACGTTCGAGACCTGCCAACGCCCGCCTCTGGCGGTTCGAATACCGCGGTCGTTCAAGGCAATTGCAATCCCTCTGAGGCTGGACACGCCGGAGCGCTGAACCGCCCGCACGGTTGGAAGTACCTTCTCGGCGAAGCGCTCGGCTTCCCTGATTGAAATTTCTCGACCCTTGGCGGCAGCTTCAGCAGTGTTGCTCGGGTTACCAAGCCTGGTCCCACTCTGTTTGCGTGAGCGAGGGCGGCTTTGGTGCGCTCCGAGATCAATCGACGCTCCTTCTCGGCTTAAGCGGCGTAAAGGTGCAGCATAAACGGGTCGGCGTCAGCGCCGAGTTCGGCGACGATGAACGGAACGCGCTGGACCATCAGTCCGGCAATGAAGGCGACATCACGAGAGAGGCGATCGAGCTTGGCCACGACCACCGGGCATTTTGTCTGGCGGGCAAGGGCGAGGGCAGCTGTCAATTGCGGCCGTCGATCAAGAGCATCCGCGCCCTTTCCGGTTTCGATCTCGGTGAACTCCTGGAGGATGATCATCCCCTCGGCCTCGGCAAAGCGGGCGACCGCGGCACGCTGGGCCTCGATGCCCAAGCCCGAGCGTCCTTGCCGCTGTGTGGAGACTCGATAGTAGGCGACCGCGCTCGTCATGCTGCTAATTCCCAGGGTGTTCAAACTGCAAACCACCGTTTGCAGTTTGCTCACACGGTGGAATAAGGCAAGTTGCATCAGTTACTTGCCTTTGTTTCTTGCTGCTCGATTACATCCAGAGCGAGCGGCTCTGACCTTGGTACGCGGGCGCCGTTCCAGCGCATTGGTGATCAACCGAGTCAAACCACTGGCATCCTCGTCAGTTGGCAGGTTCTGGTGTACAGTTAAGACTGGCGCACTCACCGCAGGGGCGCATTCCATGGCTGTACCACTTCTCGACCGGAAGCTGCTGGCGATCCTGGCAGCGGATGTGGTCGGCTATTCAAAAGCGATGGAGGCCGACGAGGCCGGCGTCATCGAGCGGCTCAGGAGCATTCGCGCCGAGTTAACCGATCCGGCCATCACGCGCCATCACGGCCGTATTGTCAAACTGATGGGCGATGGCGCGTTGGTCGCCTTCGACAGCGTGGTCGACGCGGTGGTTTGTGCGGCCGAAATCCAGAAGGGCGTGGCCGCGCGCAACGCCGGTCTGCCAGAGCCGGAGCGCATCGTGTTCCGTATCGGGATCAATCTCGGCGATGTGGCGCTGGTGGATGGCGATGTCTATGGCGACAGCGTCAATGTCGCGGCGCGGCTGGAGCAACTAGCTGAGCCAGGCGGGGTCATGGTATCGGGCACGGCCTACGATCATTTGCAGGGCAAGCTCGATCTCCCCCTCGATTTCGCCGGCGAGCAGCAGGTCAAGAACATCGGCCGGCCGGTGCGCGTGTATCGGTTGAGGCTCGACGGCAAGCGGACGCGCCGACCGCTGCTCGCAAGAATGCCGAGCCGGGGGAGGGCCGCCGGCCTGGCGATCGTACTCGCGGCTCTCGCAGGCGGCGGGGCCTGGTGGTTCCTCAAGCCCACGCCGGTAGGAGCAAAACCATCGGTGGCGGTGCTGCCCTTCAACAATTACGGCGGGGACGAAGCCACCGGGCGGCTGGCCGACGGGCTGACCGAGGACATCATCACCGATCTCGCGCGGTTCCCGGAATTCGAGGTCGTCGCCCGCAATTCGACGGAGGTTTACAAGGGCAAGCCGGTGGATGCGCGTGAGGTCGCGAAAGCCCTTCATGTCGGCTACGTACTGGAAGGCTCGATCCAGCGCCAAAGCGGGCGGGTGCGGATCACCGCGCAGCTGATCGACGCGGCTTCGGGCAATCATCTTTGGTCGGAGCGCTGGGACCGGCCGGATGAAGACGTGTTCGCCGTCCAGACCGAGATATCCGAGCAGGTCACCAACCGGCTCGGCGGCGGCGCGGGGCTGATTCAGGAAGCCGGACGCATCGCCGCCAAACGCAAGCGGCCGGAAAACCTGAACGCCTATGAATATTATCTGCTCGGCACCGAGAAGCTTGAGCAGATCAACAAGGCGGATCTTGAGGAGGCCATCAAGCTGCTCACGCGCGCCGTTGAGTTGGATCCCGGGCTCGCCCGCGCCTGGATCGAGCTTTATCATTCTCACAGCATCTTGGGGAGCTTCGGCGTCAATCCCGAGAGCGAGAGGAAGGCGGCGATTGAAGCGGCCGAGCACGCCGTCAAGCTCGATCCGAGCGACGCCGAGGCGCACGCCGTGGTTGGCATGAGCTTCGGCGAGAGGGGCGACTTGGCGCGCGCCAAGGCCGAGATGGACACCGCCTTGCGAATGGCGCCGGGTTCAGCTGAAATCCTGACCTTCTATATCAGCTGGGCGTCAACCTTCGGCGAGCCTGAACGCGGTGTGGAACTGATCGAGCAAGTGATCCGGCTCGATCCGAACTACCCGTTGTGGGCGTCCGGCCCCTTTTCCTATGCCTACTACATGGCCGGTCGCTATCAGGATGCGCTGAAGATGCTGGAGCGCATGAGCCCGGACACGTACAACCTGATGAGATGGTCGATGCGATGCGGTTCGATCGCCGCCCTCCGCCGGACGGACGACGTGAAAGCCTGTGTCGCGGAAGCGCTCAAGCGCTTCCCGGACTTGACCATCGAAGCCATGGCCAACGAGCCGGGCTACAGCGAGGCTGAACATCAGCGCTTTATCGAGACCATGCGGCTCGCAGGCTTTCCGCCCTGCGCCGAGCCCGAGGCGCTGGCTAAAATCGCGAAACCGGTGCGGCTGCCGGAATGTGACAACGCGCAGTGATCGGACCAACAGGGTGTCCATGGCGAAGCTGCTTCAAATACCCGGCGTGCTGATCATCGCTATCGGAGCGCTGTTTTTTCTGGGGGTGGGAGTCTCCTCCCTCCGATTCAGCAATACGGGCCTCCTCTGCCGAACGCACCGTCTGCATCAATAGGGCGCCTGCGGCCTTTGCCCGTGGTGCAAGGGTCGACGGATCGCCCCAGAACATCGAGATGATGCGGACGCCTTCCTCGAGGCAGGCATCGAGCCGAGCGTCTGGATCCAGATCTAATCGCAGGTTGATGGCAAACGGCTTTGAAGTTAGCGACTTCATGTCTCGCATACGGCTGCGTAGCGCCCCGAGGTCAGCGAGCCAGAGCGCAATCGTGCCGAGGCCACCGGCCTCGCTAACGGCGGCCGCGAGAGGCGGCCCGGCCGGCGCGCCCACAGGGGCAATTATCGGCGCGAGGACAATAGGCACCTCGATGCCCAGCAAATCGCACAGCGGCTTCGATCACTTCCTCAGGTCTTGGGACCGTAGCGCTTCGCAGGATCGACAGGAACTTCGGTATTTTCCGGGTGATCGAAAAAGGCGTAATGAGCGGACCAGCCGCCCGACGAGCCGGGCGTGCCACCTACAGGAGCTTCATATCTTCATAGGTGGTGACGAAGGTCACTGATGTGTCCAGTTTTCCTTCTACCTCATGGATGGAGGTCTCCTTCCAGCGCGCCCTGGTTTTCAGCCAGAAGATCGCTGCAGTGACGGCCTCACGTCCTTCACCGGTGGCCTTGCGGTAGAGGCTTTCGGCGACCCGTGCGTTGGCCTTGATGGCGCCGCTCTCGAGCTCATGGGCGTAGGTCGCCTTGAGGTCCTGCTCGTCTGTGGCGAGCACGCAGGCGATGTCGGCCGTGCTAAGCCCGAAGCCGGCCAGCGCCTCCACCCTGGAGCTCAGTGGCCGGTTTTCCAGAGGAGTTTCGATATCGGGGCTCATTTGTCCGCGTCCCAGAGGGTGACGGGAAGGTTTGCTGGCTGCCTGCCGGCAGGAGTCTTGCCCAAACTTGCAGGATCCGGGGCGCGAAGGATGATGCGGCGGATCTCTTGCACCTGTTCGATCGGCTTGCCGTCCAGGCCTGAGTGCTCGTTGACCGAGGTCTCCTTCCAGCGGCCGCGTGCCTTGAGCCAGAAGATGGCGGCGATGACCGCTTCACGACCTTCGCCCGTTGCCTTGCGGAAGAGGTTCTCCGCCACCTTGGCATTAGCCTTGGTGTGGCCAAAGGCCAGTTCGTGTTTATAGTGCTTGCGCAGCGTCTTCGCATCGATATCGAGCATCCCGGCAATGTCCGCCTCCGGAACACCATAGCCTGCCAGCGCCTCTACCTGACGGCGATGAAAAGCATCGGGCTGATGGCTGGGGCGGGCCATCAGCCTGCCTCACCGGATGCCACACTCGCCGCCTGGCATGCCTTGGCCTCGCCTTCCCGGCAATCATGCTCCTGGAGGCCAATTCCCGACGACGGGCGATTTTAGGCCAGCGGAGTGTCGGTCGAGGGGCGGTGCTCAGAATTGACCTCCAGGAGGCATTTTCTGGTGTAGGGATGGCGGCCGGCTCTGAACGGCCAGAGGGGACAGGTCACGGCCTCGCAGAGCTTCACCTCAGCCAGTTGCTGGCCTGAGCAGTCCAGGCACTTCCGTCGGATCGCCTCGACCGGGCTCATCGGCTTATGGCCGGCATGGCCGGCAGCATCGCGAGTCGGCGGCCAAACCCGGGCAAGTCCGCGGAGAGGCGGTAACGCTATCCATTGATGTGAGATCAACAGATTTCCGAGGGCAGAGACACACGGACCATCTGCCCATGAAGTGTGCTGAGCAACGTGACTTCCTTAGCAGCTTGCCCGAAATGCACTAAACCCCGCATCTGTGTTCAGGCCTTCCTCAGCCCCACCCAGCACCGCCGCCAAGGCCCATGACGAGCTTGCCCTAGCCGCCGGTCTTCATGAACTCAATGATCGTCTTGCGCAGTGCGGCGTCGGTGATGCCGGCATAGGGCTTCATGGTGTTGCCGCTCACCACCTCATCGGGGTTGGCGATAAACTTGTCGAGATTGGTCTCGTCCCAGACGATGTCGGACTGCTCCATCGACTCTGAATAATTGTAGTCCGGCAGCGTCCCTGCCGTGCGGCCGACCACGCCGGCGAGGCTCGGGCCTTGCCGGTTGTCACCCTCCACCATCGTATGGCAAGTGCGGCAACTGTTGTTGAATGCCATCTCACCGTCCTCCTGCGCAACGGCCTGCCCGGCGACCGTGCATCCCACGAGCGTAAGGGCGAACATTCGACTGTCCATACCAGTCCTCCGAAACTCGGGCTTCAAACGGCAACGCCTCGTGGCCGAAGTGGTTCCGGCGTTGTGCCAACGCCATCCTCGCCGTTAGCTGACCGGCAAAAGTCCACCAGAGAGGGCCGTTGTGGCTGTTCCAGTTTGGGCCGTGAGCGGACCGTCCGCAGTCGGGACCAATCTATCGGAGAGCGCCATTACGGAAGGATGTTCAGTTTGGAGCTAGCAAGCGACAAAACGGGAGACACGACTTCTTCAAAGCGTCTCGAAATGGGTCGATGGATAGCGGTCGGCGAAGTTCACGTGCATGGCTTGGAGCATGTGCATGACAGCGTTGCTTGCGCACTCAACTAGGACGCTGATCTACTCGAACCCTGCCTCGTCCAGCAGCGTGCCTTCCCTGAACCGCGGTGGGAACAGGGTGGTGAAGGGCTTGCCCTTCGTCCCTGTCATGCATCACTACGGGCAGCGCGTACTCGACGCTTCCGACGTCGCTGTGGGCGAAGAGCTTGTTCCGCATATCCATCAGGTCGTCATGCAGGGCCCTGACGAGAGCTTAATCCCAAGGGCGCGGTAGGAGAGCCGCGGGAAGCCGCCGACGGACTCGGAGAAGGGGCGGCAGTAGGAGACCCCGAGCATCGTCTCGTAGCACTGGAACCGCCGCAGCTCCGCTAGGCCGTACTTCTGTTCGAAGTCGACGCCCTGGCGGATGAAAGTAATAGCGCTGCGTGCGTGGGCGGAATCTCGAAGCGAGAGGAGCAGCCTCTGGAAGAGCGCGTGGTCCTTCAATCGTTCCGGCGGGAGCCTAGAAGGGTCAGGCGGCGGGAAGCATTGGATGCCGCCGTAGCCCGAGTCCTTTCCCGTCTCGACCCAGTAGAACCAGTCGTCCGGGAAGCCGTAAGGACGCGGCTGCGCACGTTCCTCCAAGATCCCGCCCTCCGCCAAATTCCGGGAACGTAGCGGCAACCGAGCCGAATCACAAACGCCGCTTTGGCCGAGAAGGAGCGTCGATTGATCTCGGGAGCGCACCAAAGCCGCCCTCGCCTCACGCAGGACGAGTATAAAGCTCGGCAATCCGACCAACACCGCAGAAGCTGCGGCGAAGGGTCGGAAGATGTCGATCGAAGAAGCCGACCGGTTTGCCCAGACCGTGCTGCCAATCATCGCGTCCATTCAACGTTCTGGCATCGCCAGTCTGCGTGGCTTGGCAATCGCCTTGAACAATCGCGGCGTTCGCACAGCGCGCGGTGGCCGGTGGCAGGTCTCGAACGTGCGCAACATCTTGGCGCGGCAATCTCCTGCGAACTTGCTTTTATAGGCGGGATTTTGACCTTGGGATCGGTTACGTGCGGCGAAAACGGAACGGCTATCAATCCAATCCCGCAGATGTGAATGGTTCGGCTTGGTNGACCTTGGGATCGGTTACGTGCGGCGAAAACGGAACGGCTATCAATCCAATCCCGCAGATGTGAATGGTTCGGCTTGGTAAGAGATCTTGCCCTCTATGCGCCGGCTCTCGTTCTTGGGACCTTTGCGACAAGTCGCTTTCGAGCCAGGAAAAATCGTATCATCTCGCGCGAAGCGTCCGGCCCAGCGGGATCGGTGTGCGACCCGGCCGGGCTGCCGCCCGACCACGCATGACCGCTGCCGTGCACTGTCCAGTCCTCCAGCAACACGTCTCTCAACCCGTGCCCATACACGGTGCGTGTAAACTCCCGCCCACCGCTGGACCGCCCCCTCTGGGTGCGGCTCGTTAGCGAACGCGGGCTGGATCGCAATAGGTGGGATAGGAAGCCGCTCGCGTTGGATGGATGGACGACACGATCTTGATCGCCGTGGAATACGATGCAAGGTGGGGGTCTGGCGGTTTTGGTGACACCAGCGGCTCCGGGGCCGTTGCGCATCGCGGACAGTGCGCCGCGTAAGGTTCGAACCTCTCCAACGGCAAGTCCAGAATGGACTCCAGCTGCAATGTAAAGGTCTGGGTAAGCCGCCGCGATGATTGCGGCGGCAGCCCCTCCAGCCGAGATGCCTGCAATATAGACGCGTGTCGAATTAGCTTTGCTAGTCGAAATAATGTGTGCGGTCAGGGCGGCGATGATAGCCGGTTCGCCACTGCCTCGCTTTTGGTCGAGTGGGCTATGCCAGTTCCAGCAGCGGCCGAGGTTTGCGGATGTTGATTGCTGCGGATAGAGCACCAGAAAGCCACGCTCGTCGGCAAGTTTGTTCATGTCAGTACCGACCGCGAAGTCTGCGGCCGATTGCCCACATCCATGGAGCATGACTACTAGCGGCAACCGACGCCGACTCGACCCCGTAGGCGTGTACAACTTATAGGCCAGTTTGCCATGGGGGCTACTAAACAATCCGTCGACGAACGTTCCCGGCTCTGGCCGGGTTGGACGGAGCGTCGATCTCGACACTTTGCGCCTAAGCGGCTTAGCGCGAGTTTTTGCGCCCTTTGTCTTTGGTTCGGGTGGCTGCCATATGCGTTGCAGAAGGAGGATAGCGGAAGCCTGTCTTTTTCTCGACCTCTTGGACGTCCTCAACAGCGTCTTAAACGGATTAATCACAGGCGCATCCAGCAGACGAGGTGCCCTCCCGGGCCACAACGTTCCCGGGCGCATCTCACGACAAGTTCGCGAAGGCATTTCGGTTCCCGGTGCTGCCTAGTCGACCTCAATAATCTCTCGTGGCTGGTTTTTTGGCGGCAGTTCGACGACGTTTAATCGGAGCCGGCTTCTGGACGGATGCTTCCGCAGAAAGGCGCTGCTCTCGCAGCCGCGCTGACTTGGCATTACGATCTTGACGCTCTGCCTCGATTGTAAGTTTTGACTCGCGATCGGCTCGCTCCAACCTTTCTCTGTCGACGCGTCGTTGGGTCAAGAAAGCCTCAATCGGTTAGGTGACCCCATGAATTCCGAACCGGCAAAATGTTCCCAATGTCTGTTAGCTGCTCGGTTGACCGCGGCTCGCTCACCGCGGCTTCGTCAAGTTCCGCTTCCAGATGATCGCTTACAGGCTGAGTCCTGCCGCCGGTGATCGGCCCGTCATTAAAGCCCTGCAACCATGCCTCGGCGTATTCGTCCCAGAACTTCGGCACCGCACGCTCGTTGCCGTCCTTGCGAACCTGTGCGCCATACATCCACGCGCACGTTAATTGTCGAAGGCAACACGCGGATGCTGCCAGAAATTTTTCTGCAGATGGAAAATGACTCTGACCGAGCCGTAGGCATTGTCGCCGCGTCCGCAGTCGAGCAACGCCTCGAGGATCTTCTGCGATCTCGCTTCCCACAAACTAAATTGGCGTTGATGCTAGCGAACGAGCAATTCCGATCCGGCGCTCCGCTCGGAAGCTTCAGTGCCAAAATCGATCTGGCTTATCTCTTTGGCCATATCAGCGAGGAGGCACAGCATGACCTCTATGTCATGAAGGAAATTCGGAACAGGTTCGCTCACAGAATGAGCATCGACTCGTTTGAGCATGCGGAAATCAAATCGCGTTGTCAGAACTTGTCCTTGATCGACAAACATGTCGGCGAACTATCACCAGAAGACGCAGCGGCGACAGAACGCGGGGAATTCGTTCCGAAGCCAGACGATGTGACATCTCGGTTCGTTGGCGCGACTGAGAAACTAAAAATACCGCGCTGGCGATTCACAAACACTTTAGCTACCAGGGTCGGCATCATCGGAGGAATAAATTGTAGTCGGCCACCGGCACTCACTCGTTTTGGCACGAATTCGACTCCAGGCTCATCCGATTTGACGGCCAGGGGAACGGAACATGACCATTTTGCTAAATTAGCGATGATGCATAATTGGCCTATAATTCGCCCCAGCCGGCGACCGCCCCCCCAACCGCCCGCCGGTCAGACCCGGCGGCCGGCCGGTCAACCCGATTGGCTGTCGGGCCGCTCGAACTAACGCATGGCGCTGACTTCATGACCCGGATTAAAAGCGGGTCGATTGAATGTCGACTTTTGCCGTAAAGAGTTTCGGGCCGGAACGCTGCTCGTATCGAGGGTTGGGATGCAGGAGATGCAGGCGTGGCCAAGAAGCCGTCTATCGCCGAAATGTTGCGACTTACCTCTGACCAACTGAAGGGGATCCGGAAACGCGTCGCCAATGGCGGTCACGTGGACCGGATGCAAGAGGTCGATGCCCTGGTAGGCCTCGCCAAAGAAATGGCCGACCGGCAACTGGCCGGGTTAGAAAGCCCGGCAGATGAAAACGATGGCTCTGTGCAAGACGGTGACGATGCAAAGGACTGAGCGTCGTCGACCCCCTCCTGACATTCCGTGATCGCGGAATTACTTGCATCGCCAAGCTCGGTAGTATCAACGGCGGCGGACCCCAATCCGCCGGCCGGCGCCCTACGGCAATCTACCCCAACGCCCCCCCAAGCGGCGCCGGCCACCTTCCTTGGAGCGACTGTCAGCCGTTCAACAAATCATCCCCGGAACCGCTCGGTGATCCAATGGATCTTGCCGTCGATCTTCATCGGCTTGTGGATCATGAGGCGTTTGTGACCAGAAAAACAATCGTTGCCGCTATGGGAAATGATTTTACACGCAACAAAACGGGGTCAGTCCTTCATCCGAAGTCAGCAGGCCCGGCGCATAATCCGCACCGTAGCCGACGATACCTTTATCCTGTACGCTCTCTACTATTTTTTGCACAGTCGCCCCTCTTTTACTGAAACATTTCCTTGTGATCAGAGTTAAAGCCAATGCCGCGCTTTTACTTCGATTTCAAGGATCCCGACGATCCATACCCCGACGATCAGGGAACTGACCTGCCCGACGTCGAAACCGCTAAGGCAGAAGCCGCAAGGGCCCTAGCTGAGATCGTGAAAGATAAGATGCCGGACGGGATTCACCGCGAATTTGCGGTAAAGGTTCGCTCTGAGGCCGGTGAGCTACTGCTGAAGGCGACCTTCAAGTTTACAGCCCCTCATGAGCGACCAAGACGGCAACGAGGTTATTCGCAGCGCCTGGGCTGCCCTCAAACTGGTCCGCATGGCGATCGAACAGACGTGCCCCGCCGGCGTGCTGCCGAGCGAGGAAGCTGTGCTGTTGCTCTACGGCCCGGAGCCGGTCCATGAGGGCGAAGCACTAGCGAAGGCGAAACCGTCGAGCGGCTAGAGGGCCGCGACAGGGATCAGCCAGCTGCACCCGCGTCATGATGAACGATCGCGTCCAGGATCGTCTCATAGGCGCCGCCAAGGCTCTCGGGATCAGCAGCACGGAGATAGAGGAAGATACGTCGGCGAATAGTTTTTGGGTCAATTCGGCGACCGAGATCACATCCGCCACGACCGCCTCGGGCACGGTGTTCGCAAGCCATTGATGCAAAAAGTTTGTTCCGCGTGTGCTCATGGGCCTGATAAGTCGCACCGGATCAATTCGGTTCCATCGGCGCACGGCTATATTAGCTCTCGTCACTGAAGCCCAGCAGTGATGCATGGCGTATGTGGCTGTGGTCGCCGCGCAGATGCTTGATACGCAGCTTGACGCCATGCCCGACCCATTGCGTTGCCGGCCGTTTCTTCATGGCCTCTGGCGGCGGTCCGGCGTGTTCCTGGACCCGCTTCCACAACCGTTCCTTCATGTCGCGGCCCAGGGTGATGAAGGCCGTGCCGACATATTTCCCGCTGCCGGGGTCGGCCAGCAACGCCATCGCCGCCTTGCCTCGCTCGCGCTCGACGCCCAGCAGTTCGAATTCGTCGACCGTGAAGCTCTTCGTCTTCAGCCAGTTCGAGGTCGGGCCGCTGCGATATTTGCTGTCGGCGCGCTTCGAGACGATTCCCTCGATCCCGGCCTGGTCGACGAGGTAGAAGATCGACTTGGCGTCACCAGGCATGGCTTCGCTGAACTGGATCCGGCTGTCCGGCTTGATGATGCCGTAGAGAATTTCGCGGCGCGCCTTGCAGCCGATGTCGCGCAGATCGTGACCGGTGAGATGCAGGATGTCGAAGGCGCCGAGAACCATGGCGTAGGGGTCGTTGTGGACAGCTTTCTGCAACGCGCCGAAATCCGGCAGCCCGGCCTTGTTGGTGACGACCGCTTCGCCCTCTATGATCGCCTTCTCGACCTCAAGCTCCCTCGCTGCTCAACGAGCCCTTTATACTTACTCGTCCAGTCCGCCCCGGTTCTGGTGATGGCGCGGATATCGTCGGGGGCTATTGATGACGATTTGGGAGCGGTAGCCGTCGAGCTTGATCTCGTGAATCCAGTCTTCACCCTCGGGCGGCTTCGCGACCAGCTTGGGCGCCATCGGCGGAATGAACTCGAGCCGGCGGGCGTCTAGGCGGCGGGCTTATATTAGCCAGAGTGAACGGAACGTGATTTGGGCGTGGCCAAGTGCGCGTGCTTCTGGAAGATAGCGATCTTGTCGGGATAGGTAATCCGGATCTCGCGTCCGCATCCGTCGCACTTGTAATGGGAAACGACCTGAAACCAGCTGCCATTCTTGATGACGGTGAAGTTGCATTGTGGGCATTGGAAAGTCAGGCCAACAGAGAATAGGCTGGGAGACAGGGACATTGCAGCACTTCTTGTTAGGCCGGCGCCTCGACGACGAAGGACGCGGCAATCAAATCGTCGGCATCGATTCTGCCCTTGCCGTCCTCCAGGACTGCTGCGACCTTTCGAAAGGTCTTCAATTCGTTCTCGGTAATCCGGGCGCCGTGCATCCTCTCAGTGAGGTCAGCCACGCGCATTCGCAGCGCCTGCGACGCTCCAATCTCACGGTTCGACATAGTGATCACACTCCTCGTCGCTCGGACTTCCCGCCGCACCTTTCGGCACGGCGGGCTGTCCTCCCAGTCGCTTTGGTCATTCGATGATTTTGATGATCTTGCGCGTGCCTGGATCAACAAGAACGGTACGGTTGTCGACCACCACGTAACGATATTTGACGTCGGGTACTTCGCGAAGCTCGACCGTCTCGGGCAAGGTCGAGCCGATGTTGAGCTCCACTCCAGGGATCTTCACCGACGCGAGCGGCTGCTTCTTCACATACTCTCTGATGACCGTCTCCTGTTCAGGCTGGATGATCACGTCCTGAGCGGCGGCGGCGCCGATACCTGCCAGCAGCAGAAATCCCGCGGCGAAAGTTGAAAGATGCATTCTCATAATTGGCTCCTTGCGTGAGTTCTGTTGCGCTGAACGGCATCGTCTTCGCGCCAGCCCCACCCAACCTCCGGCAGCCGCAAACGTTCCTCGATTGGGCTTCGGTCTTTCTCAAAGTAGGACCTAAGTCTGACCTTGCTGTCGCAAAGGACGACGACGGGTGCAGCCCGGAACCGGACTGCCAGCCACTCGTTGCTCGCCATGTGCTCACAGGAGGAGACCATGGTGAATAGTGTCCAAGCTCGCTGGTTACTCGCTCCGGTGTTCGCCGTGTCGATCACGTTCCTGGCGATAGGAATCATCGTTACCTAGGAACCGGCCGGCCTTTGACGATTGGACCGAAGAACAACTGAGATCTGCGCAGCTAAGTCCCTTCCTGCGCTGATAAGCGACCACCCGCCATTCCTCGATTTGGCGGGTGGTCCGCAATCCGGCTGACCAAGTCCGCCCGGGCGAGGCCTGTCAGCGGTTCAAGGTCGCGAGGGCGGCATCACCTCACAGCAGATCTTCGGCAACCCCATCGAACTTCCTGAGGCCTACGCTTGGCGGCTTTTGCTTGAGAAGGCCCTGTTCAGATGCGGCCGCCTCGAAGGCAGCGAACGCAGCCTGGTGACTGCAATGTCCGGCCAGGCATTCCTCGACCATTCGGATTGCCTCAAGTCGGGACGGCTTGTCCATGAATGGCCATGGTTGCTGAAGCGCCGTCTCTGCATCAGGTATCGACGTAACCAGCATCGATCTGTGATTCAGGTAGATCGTAATCGGTATAAACGCCGGCATCTTTGTCGCTCTCCAGAATTGAAGTGGCTAAACGCGAAGACATGGCGGTGGTTGCATGAACGTGAATTCAGAGAGACCTGCGGGCGGAGCGTAATAGCGATCGGCAGATGAGACCGGCCCCATATCCTGCGCCCTCTCTCAGGTTGCCTTCTGCGAACGCTCGACCGCAAATGTCGGGGCGTCATCTCCCTCGCCGGCCTGGAGAAATTCGACGACGGCAGAATGAAGTCGCTCGGCGACGATCCTATTCATGGCCAGCTCGATCGTGCCGCTGTTGGTCTCCAGTTCGAGCAGTCCGATCAACGGCTCGGCCGATAACAGCGTCGTGTCGGCGGCGACAAGAATGGTGAATCCGGATTTGCTGGCTTGCGGTTTCATGGTGGCTCCATCGGGCTGGAAGTGCCGAATCAGGCTATTGCACCACACCTCAAGGGCGAACGAGACTGCCTCAATTCATGGATCGCGGACGGCGCCTTCGCCAAGATCCTTTCATCGGAACATGACAACTTCTCCTGGGCGGCCAAGCGTAACGAACTGAGACGCCAGCGAGAGGCCCGCCGAAAGCAGGCGGCATAGAGATCATTCAAGCCCGTCCGGCTCATAGCCCCCGGAGCATTGACGAACATGTAAAATCCGGCCCCAATCGTACTAGTTTGTTTGTGGGGATTCGCATGAACCGATTTCTCTTTGCGGTTGCCGACTTTCTGTCCCGGCCGCCTGGCTTCTATTTGATGATCGCCGCGATGGTTGCTTGCACGGCGATGGTTCCTTTCGGGCTAACAAACGTAGTCACCTATGCGCTTTCAGCAGCTGCGATTGTGATTACCGGTGTCGTCCTGATCCAGGGTTATCGCGACACTGCTGCTATTCATTGCAAAGCTTGATGAGATCATCGTTGCACTGCAGGAAACCAGGAACAATGTCGTCGGGCTAGAGCACGCCGAGCCCGAGGAGATCAAGGCCCATTTGGCGCGGCTTGAAATGGAAGCGGCGGAGGCCGATAGAAAAGCAGAGGAAGACGGGGCCTCTGCCGCCTGAGCGCCCATTGCAGTTGACGGCGGCCTAGTCCGACTAGGGCACGGTATCGCCAGCGGGAAGGGCAGA
>NZ_NPKH01000037.1 GCF_002284535.1 Mesorhizobium wenxiniae
ATGTATTGAACGTCGACCAGATTGAAACCGGCGCTAGCGACTTCTGTGGCGGACCCACCTGCTGCGAAATGAAGTGCCATTGATAATCCTTTTTTCTTAGCGCCCCGCGGTGGCCTGCCTACTCGACGGCGTATATTAGCGCCAAATCAAATACCCACACCCCTCTGATAGAATTTTTGAGATTTTTGGTATTGCATCGAGTGCCGCAGGCCGGATTTCACCGCACAAAGTGCGCGCTCCTGCCAATGTCGAATTCGTGAAAACAATCCGTAGACAGTCTTGATGAACTACCAGAATATTCCTTTTTTGTTCCTAGGCGTGCCGATCCGTTCGACGCGCTTGGTAACGCAAATATCAACATTTGTTGTTTCTGGATGCTGCCTTCACTGTCTCCTGCCACCGCATCGCTCGATTTTTGCGCTCTGGCGTGGCAGTGACAATGGAGGCGACGCGCTGGCCGCCTCATAGCCAGTTTGGACTATTGTTTGAACAATCTTGCCCCGGGCGATCGCAGTTTGCGATATCTCGTCGGCGACGGTGCCCATTGCCGCGTTTGAGTTCGACGCAACTCATCTTGTCGTATTTCGAGGCATCAACGGGTGTGCACAAGGCAGATGAGCAACTCGGAAGAGGCTGTCACGTTTCGCCTGGTGCAATAATGCTTTCCACGGCCAGCGACAAACGATACAGCCCGCGCCGACTCTGATCGTTGCCAAGTCGGGAGAGGTTCGTTGTCTCCCCTGCCCGCGGCAAGCCGCTCAAACAAACTCGGCGCCGCCTCGTTATGGAGCCGGTTGGGGCCAGCGCTGTAACGCAGCACGGCCAACGTCCGTAAGCGCATAGACGCCGCGCTCAGCCCTGGCGAACCAGCCATAGACATTGTGAAGCAGGATCTTGGCGGCGCGTGGTGAAATGGTTTTCAAGTCGCGCGGGCGCTTCGGGCCGTCGACCATCGCAGCGGCGCAGGCCAGCGCATCCTGCCGGTAAGCGGTCATTATCGGCGTACGCGAGCCGCCGCCGACTACAGGGTCGCCGCGCCGGCGACGATGCTCGTCCACCAGGCGCGATCTTCGTCTCGGGTCTCGCCGGGGCGGCAAGGCGGCCGGGCTGAGCAGCAATTCGACGCTGCCGGCGGAACCAACCCCCAGAAGGCCGAAGCCGAGCCGCCGGCAGAGTGCGCGGAACCGGCGATCATGCTCGCGGCCTTTGCCGCGGGCCGACATCCGCGCCGCGAGCCAGACCTCATCGCATGACGCAGCACGATCGAGACCTTGAAGTATGAGTTCGAGGTTGAACTGCAATTTCAATTCGCAGATGACGACCACGGGCGGCTCGCCGTCACGCAGTCCCACGACGTCGCAACCACCAACTTCGCCTTTAACGGTGAATTCCAGGCTCTCAAGAAACCGCTTCACCGGGATGTAAAGAGACGTTTCCTGCATGCCGGAGCCATAGCCGATTCGTGACTGGCTGGCACAGCATTACCGAAGGCATGCCGCTCTGGGGCAGATTTGCCGCTCGTCGAACGCATGGAAGTGTGGGATGCATTAAGCAGTTCGCTGGGACCGCCCGGCTCGGCCGCTAAGCCCGCAGCCCCCTCGCCTCGCCTCCGCGCCTGCGCGGAACCAGCATGTCCCTGGCCAGGAGGCGGCTTACCCGGCAGAACGCCATGAACGCCCGGCAAGCATCCTCGGTCTCGACCAGGTCGACCGTGGCGCCAAAGCAGGCATTGAATGCGGCCTGATAGACCGGGCCCTGCCGGCGAACCGGCCAGCCTTGCAGGAAATCCAGCGCTTGTTCGACGCTGTAGATTTCCTCGACCGGCAGGCCAGGCGCTGTCGTGATGCGCACCGGCACCTCGAATTGCAATCTGTCCATTCGTGTCTCTCCAGAACGCGTTCCCCACTTGTTGCTCAGAAATATGTCGTCAGTGCGGACGAACACCCCGGCACGGGCTGGACAGGCACAGGATGAAGCCGCAAGACATGAATATCGCCGGCTTGAGCCCATCGCCGGCAGTTCGTCCTTGAACCTGGCGCCGTCCGGTGCCAAATCTGAGAGACTTTTCGCGCGGGCTCATCAGAAGCCCTTTCTTCCGGCAAGACGGACACAATGGTCACCTATCTCGACGCCGCCACGGCACCACTCAGAAACACCGGCCAGATCCGCCTCTACGGCGAAGAGGGCTTTGCCGGCATGCGCAAGGCCTGCGACCTCACCGCACGCTGCCTCGACGAACTGGTGTCGATCGTCGCGCCGGGCGTTACCACTGAAACCATCGATCGCTTCGTCTTCGAATTCGGCATGGATCACGGCGCATTGCCGGCGACGCTCAACTATCGCGGCTACACGAAGTCATCCTGCACTTCGATCAACCACGTCGTCTGCCATGGCATTCCCGACAACAAGCCGTTGAAGGACGGCGACATCGTCAACATCGACGTCACCTACATCCTCGATGGCTGGCACGGCGACTCCTCGCGCATGTATCCGGTGGGCACGATCAAGCGCGCCGCCGAGCGCCTGCTCGAGGTCACGCATGAATGCCTGATGCGCGGCATCGCGGCGATCAGGCCCGGCGCCCGCACCGGCGCCATCGGCGCCGCCATCCAGACCTATGCCGAAGGCGAGCGCTGTTCGGTGGTGCGCGATTTCTGCGGCCACGGCGTCGGCCAGCTCTTTCACGACGCGCCGAACATCCTGCACTATGGCAGCGCCAGCGAGGGCGTCGAGATGCGGCCGGGCATGATCTTCACCGTCGAACCGATGATCAATCTCGGCCGGCCGCACGTAAAAGTGCTGTCGGATGGCTGGACGGCGGTGACACGCGACCGCTCGCTGTCGGCGCAGTACGAGCACACGATCGGCGTCACCGAGACCGGGTGCGAGATTTTCACGCTGTCGCCAAAAAACCTCGACCGCCCGGGCCTGCCGGCATAGTGTCCTGCCGGTATAGTGTTCGACAAGTCGCGGGCATCTGCCCGGTAAATGCTGGATATGGGCGGCCTATGGGGAAAACCAGCGACGAAGACGAACGCATCTTCTTTCCCGAAAGACCGATAAAATCGCTCGCGAAAGCCAAGTCGGTCGAAAAGCCGCATTATCTCGGTCATCGCGACCGCTTGCGCCAACGTTTCGCGGCCGCGGGTTCCGACGCCCTCCCCGACTACGAATTGCTGGAGCTCTTGCTCTTCCGCCTGATCCCCCGCTCCGACACCAAGCCCGTCGCCAAGGCGCTGCTGGCGCGTTTCGGCACGCTTGCCGAGGTGCTTGGCGCGCCTGTCGCGCGACTTGAAGAGGTCAGGGGTATCGGCCCCGGCAGTGGCGCTCGATCTGAAGATCGTTGCCGCGGCCGCCCAACGCGCGGCACGTAGCGAGATCAAAGGCCGCGAGGTCTTGTCGTCCTGGACGCAGGTTCTCGGATACTGCCGGTCGGTAATGGCCTTCGAGGAGCGCGAGCAGTTCCGTATCCTGTTTCTCGACAAGAAAAACGCGCTGATCGCCGACGAGGTGCAGCAGGTCGGCACCGTCGACCACACGCCGGTCTATCCGCGCGAAGTGGTCAAACGCGCGCTCGAACTCTCCGCCACGGCGATCATCTTGGCGCACAACCACCCCCAAGTGCCCGTTTCGATCCCGCAGGATCACGTTCTATCACACTGATTCATCTGTATTTTCCAGCTTGTCGTAAACCCGGTTAGCGTGGCAGATTCGAGGTGCCTTTAGGGGGATCAAAACCCCTTCAGACCCCAGTTGCCGACCCTTCTTTTTTGGTGGGTATAAACCCCACTCCTCATCCGTCGGCAAAGTCCACTCTCAACCCAAGGGGAGAACAAGCATGCCGATTATTTCAGATGGAGAAATACGTGCCGCAATCAGGCGGATCGAACAAAGTGGAAAGCAGGAAACGCTTGTTGATGGCGACGGGCACGGCACCGGCCGGCTCATACTCATTCTCAAGCCCATGCCGACCCGCGTGACGGCAGATTGGATGGCGCAACAATGGCGCGACAAGAAGCGCGTCAAAAAGAAGATCGGATCCTACCCGTCGATGTCTCTCGCCACGGCGCGCGAGATTTTCGACCGCGATTTTGCAAGACTTATTCAGAAGGGCCGGAGCATCAAGATCGCGACTGACGCACGGGCCGGGACTGTCCAAGACCTTTTCTCAGGCTATGTCGCCGCCCTCAAGAGCGCGGGCAAGCCCTCCTGGAAAGAGACGGAAAAGGGTCTCAACAAAATCGCCAACACGCTAGGCCGCCACCGCCTTGCCCGCGAAATTGACCCTGAGGAAATTGTGGAGGTGATCCGGCCGATCTATGAGCGCGGCGCCCGCGCCATGGCGGACCACGTCAGAAGCTATGTCCACGCCGCCTATGGCTGGGGCATGAAATCCGAACACGATTATCGGAACTCATCACCGCGCCGGTTCCGGATTCCGTTCAATCCCGCTTCCGCGATTCCGACCGAGCCGAAGGTGCGGGGCACACGCTGGCTCGATGAGGCCGAATTCGCCCGTCTCTATTGGTGGCTCGACTGCCCTGACGTCCCGGTCCACCCCTCCTATCCGCGCGCAATCCAACTCATCATGCTCACCGGGCAGCGCGTTGAAGAGATCGCACGTCTCCATGTGGAACAATGGGATGCGGCCGAAAAGATAATAGACTGGTCGAAGACGAAGAACGATCAGCCGCACGCCGCGCCCGTACCGTCCCTGGCTGCAGAACTCATCGAGTCCATCACTCCGAACGAATATGGCTGGTACTTCCCATCGGCGAACGATCCATCCCGGCCGGTCAGCCACGGCTCGCTCTACAGTTTCGTATGGCGGCAACGGGACCGCGGGGTCATACCTTTCGCGACCAACCGAGACCTACGGCGGACCTTCAAAACCCTCGCAGGCAAAGCCGGCATCTCGAAGGAAATCCGCGACCGCCTGCAGAACCATGCGCTGCAGGATGTCAGTTCGAAGAGCTACGATCGCTGGACCTACATGCCTGAGAAGCGCGCAGCGATGAAGAAATGGGACGCATATGTCAGGAGGCTCATCACGCGGAAGTCGTTCGCACGAGCGGCATAAGGAGTATCTTCCCATCGACAGCATGCTTGCGACGAATGAAAACCTAATGCAATCGTCTTGCCATGGTCAGCATATTCGTCGGCGTCACCGATCAGAACTGGTTCGACTTCCTGTCGGCACGACAATTCACGGAGGTGAACTTCTGGGCGCCGAGTGGAAGGACCAACTTCAAGGCCCTTGATCCAGGCGAATTGTTCCTTTTCAAGCTCCATGCTCCACTCAATTTTATTGTGGGCGGCGGGATATTCTCTCACGCCTCGCTGCTTCCAATGTCGTTGGCGTGGGATGCATTCGGCGAGAGCAACGGGGTGTCATCCGCCATCGAAATGAAGAGACGTATCGGCCGGTATAGAAACGACAGCGATCCAAGATCTGACCCGACAATTGGTTGTCGCATCCTGACACAGCCATTCTTCTGGCCGCGAGAAAAATGGATACGTGTACCGGCCAGTTGGTCGCCGAATATCGTAGTGGGTCGAGGCTATGACACCGCTAACGCTGACGGCCTGCAACTCTGGAACGAAGTTATGGCTAGGGCTGCTTCAATCATTGGGACGGAGGAAATCATCGACCGACCAAGGTTCGGTACGCCTGTCTTGGTCAAGCCTCGGCTGGGCCAGGGTGCCTTCCGGGTCCTCGTGACTGACTCGTATGAGCGCCGTTGTGCGGTAAGCGGCGAGCGAACACTCCCGATCCTCGACGCTGCTCACATTCGGTCATACTCGGCGGGCGGCGTGCACGATCCGTCTAATGGCTTGCTCCTACGCACTGACATTCACAAGCTCTTCGACCTTGGATATGTGACAATCGATGAGGACAAGCGCTTCGTAGTCAGCGGCCGCCTGAAGGCAGATTTTGACAACGGCAAGCACTACTACGACCTGCAGGGCACCCGTCTGCGACCACCCACGACGACCGCGCGAGGTCCGTCCGAGGACTCGCTCAGATGGCATCGTGACCATCCGTTTCTAGGCTAGTACTGTGCTTGAGCCCCTAGGTCGCGGGGCGCGCCAGAACGGGCCAAACATCTCGGTTTCCCAAGGCAGGATTATGAAGACACGGACGAACTTCAGCACAGAACGGGTTGGGGTCAATCACATTAGGACCATCGTCGAAAATGCAGGTTGCTTCTTCAAGGAGGTCGATCTCCTTTACGACGTAGGGCACGACGCAAGTGTGGTGTTGGTGGTGGACAATCACGTCCATGCCAAAGAGATCGCCCTCCAGATCAAGTCTGGCTCCAGCTTCGTGAAGTCGCACCAATGTCGATTCCCTGCGTCTTCAGCGCATCTCGAATATTGGGCCAAACACGATCTCCTAACGCTGGGCGTCGTCTATGACCCCGAAGAGCAAGTGGCATATTGGGTCGACCTGCGCGAAGAGTCCAAGATCCGAATTGGAGCGCGGTCAGGGACCGGAACGAGCATTTCCTTCGAGAAGTCGGCCTGGAACCGGTTCGACCGAGATCAATTCTCGTCCATACTGGTCCCGATGCTCCTCGGCGAGGCACCGCTGCTCTCTTTGAATACTGCGTGCGATTGGCTGAATAGCGCCGAGATGAGCACGCATCACCTGGGCCTTAGGATCCTATGTGCACGGCACAGACAATCTATGTCGGCTTGGCAGTCCATCATCGACGCGTTCAGAGCCAGACCCTTGGACGCCCTAACCGCCGATACTCCGATCGCAATTGCGCGGATGCTGGGACACGACGATATCGGCTTCCATGATATCCCACAAAGTGTCCGAAGTGACGCGGTCGCGCTCGCACTTGACTTCGGACCGCACGAAATAGCCAAGGCACTCGCCCTGGTCGAAGACTCAGATTTCGAGAGGCCGAGCCTCGGCTACAGCATGATGCCGCTGTGGGGCATGACCGCGAGGTCGCCGCAAATACTCGCGTCGATCATGGATGACGCCCGGTTTGACGGGGCGGTCCGAAGGAAAGCAGCGGGCTTGCTCGGGTGGTACCGCAATGACCCGGAATGGTGGCGTTTCTGGCTGCGCGACGGCAGCGACAAGACGGACCGCCCTTCGCTATAAGCGTGCGGCCTGCCGACCTGGTTCGGTCGCCACGAGGGGCTTCACGATAGCTCCGAACTCGGGCGCTGGTTCTTGCTAGACCTGGCCAAACCGGTAGTTCGGGCTTAACGCCTTCGATGCCTGCAGACAGCGCTCCCGGATGGCGCTAAGGTGCGACGGAGAGGCGTAGTGTGATGAAAGAGTTTCTTGGTTTTCTTCGACAGAAAAGGGCCGCGATACTTAAGGCCTACGACTCCCCCCTTGCCTTCTGCCAAACCCTTTCCTCGGCGGCACCTCAAGATGAACTCGCCACCGAGGCAGCGGCTTACCTT
The DNA here is from genome assembly GCF_002284535.1 of Mesorhizobium wenxiniae. Classification (GTDB taxonomy): domain Bacteria; phylum Pseudomonadota; class Alphaproteobacteria; order Rhizobiales; family Rhizobiaceae; genus Mesorhizobium; species Mesorhizobium wenxiniae. The sequence continues at coordinate 7,435 of NZ_NPKH01000037.1, forward strand.
CTAGAGTTTACTCCGGATGTTAGGGACTATGCGGTCGCAAGTGCCTACGCCGTACTGATCAGCTAAATCCTGATCTTTGCGAGATTTCGGTAGACAGTAAAGAATCGTCGTGACATGAATCCCAGTCATGTCTCCCCTACGCACCAAAATTCCTTCCCCGCAGGCGCTGTTCGCGTTTGCCGCCGCTGCTGATGCGCTAAACTTTTCTAGGGCAGCGGAAGAGCTCAATGTCACCCAATCCAGCATTTCCCATTCTATCAGGAGTCTTGAACAGCACCTCGGCACACAGCTCTTCATCCGTGCGAACCGAGGAGTGATGCTTACGGGCCATGGCAAGCATTTGTTCAAGGCGGTCAGCGGGAGCTTTGCGACAATTGAGACCGCGATCGACGAACTTCAGCGGCGGGAGCTGAGCTTCATAACCATAGCCGCCTCAACGTCGATGGCAACGAATTGGCTGATGCCCCTTTTTCATGAGTTTCAAAATGTGCACCAGGGGATAAAGCTCAAAATATTGACGATCGACAGGAATGTTGAGCCGGACGACTCTATTGATCTGACCATCCGGCTTCTACCAATCGGGACCGAGCGAAAAAACGCGTGGCTTATGGCGAGGGAGACTGTGTTCCCGGTCTGCTCTCGGCTGTATTTGGAAGATGCTGCGCCATTGGAGAAGATTGACGATCTGCCAAATCATAAGCTCCTCTCCTATGAGGATCCGTACCGGCAAAGGATAAATTGGCCGGAATTTTTTGCGGCCTTCGGTGAGAACCCGAGATCCATCGAGCCGGCGGCAATATTCAATGACTACCAGCTCGTTTTGCACTCTGCGATGGCCGGCGAGGGGATCGCAATTGGCTGGACTCTGACGTGCAAATTTCTTCTCGAGCAGTCCCTGCTTTGCCGTCCTTTGCAGGCGGAAGTGACCACTCAACAAGGCTTCTTCGTTCTGGGGCAACCTGGTAAGTCTCTTCGCAAAGATTCAAAGTTGCTGGTAGATTGGCTACTCAAGCAGTCGTCTGAGCTTCGCTAGGAATCAGAAACGATAGCGGATGCGAGGTGTATTTGCCTCCGACGTCGCCAAGTTGCACGCACTTCTAGACCGGCTGACCACCACCATTGCCACATTCACGACACCAAAAGCGAAAGCTGCCGGTTCAAGTACACCTCTGCCCACAACGCCAAAAAGACAATTCCAGCCATAATGGTCGAACGCGCCTGTGGCAGTTGCACCTTGAAAAGATTCTGCCAAGGGCATCCGAGCGCTGCATCCTGCCCATCGCTACAGATCGTCATGTGATCTTTGAACGCGTCAACTGAAAGACGCCACAGGTTTTCCAAACAGGCTCTCATCCGGAACCACACCGAGGCCCGGTCCGGTGGGAAGACTGATGTGTCCGTCCACGACCTTAACCGCGTTCTCTGGATCGTAGTGGCCTTCCACGAAGGGCTGGGCAATCCATACGCCCTCAAGCAGGCGAGGGTGTACTGTCGCACCTATATGGGTGCTGGCCGCCGCGATAATGTCGCCGCCCCAGGCGTCGTCGCAGGTATGCGGGATTGAACGGGTTTCGCAAATGTCGCGGAATGTTGCCATCGCATGCAGGCCGCCGATCCGGGTGCCCTTCATTGCGAAGCCGTCGCAGATGCCATCGCCGACAGCGCGGAGCACGGTGTTTAGATCTTCGCAGTTCTCGTCGAGGTAAAGACCGTGGTGTAGCTGACTGCGGATCGCCTTGATTTCCTCAATCGTGTTGCAGGGCTGTTCGATAATGAAAGGAATGTCCAGGCACTCCCGGCTGAGACGCAGCGTGTCCCGCGTCGTCAGCGACCTGTTGCCGTCGACGGCAAGCCGCACGCGAGTGCCTACGCGCTCCCAAACCTTCCTGACCATCTCGATATCGACTTCGATCGGGCGGCCGCCGCCGACCTTGAACTGCATGCGCGGATAGCCTTCGTTAGCGCGTTCTTCGGCTATTCTGGCTACCTCGTCCGGCTCCCCGAGGCCGCAGGCATAGTAGGACGGAACGCGTTCGGTCACCGCGCCGCCCAACAGGTCGGCCACGCGCATATTCACCTGTTTTCCTAGAATGTCGTAAGCCGCGATGTCCAACGGGGCCTTGGCATAACGGTGACCGTTGAGAAGGCTGTCCATCCTACGACGTAAAGCCAGCGGCTGAAGCGGATCAGCACCGATAAGTCCCGGAGCCATCTCTTCTAGCGCGGCCAAGGCGCCTTTCGAGTGCTGGGGCTGGTAGGTCGGGCCGATCGGGCAGGTTTCGCCCCAACCGAAGAGATCATTGTCGGCGACGATCTTCACCAAAGTCGTCTCGAGCGCGTAAACGGTGCTGCTTGCAATCCTATAGGGGCCGTTCTTGACGGGCAATTTGTACGAATAGACGTGAATTTCTCTAATCTTCATTTCAGTATCTCCAAATAAGGCGGCCCTTCATGGAAGAAGGCCGGTTGAGGGGAATCAAAATGAATCCCTTGGTGACAAAATTCGACAGAATTTCTGGGAGCTTTAGGGTTAGTGGCATAGTCATTATGACTCAACACAACCGAACAACCGACCGCCAAGGGCGCCCTGGAGAGACCGCGTCGTCGATTTTTCCGCAGTACCCCGCCCATCGCTGGATGACTTATTGGGTCACGGATTGAGGATACAAAACGTCCGCCCTTGCACGGCTCGGTGCATTTCCCGTCGATATGCAATGGGCTTCTCATGAACTTCCTGTTCAAGGGCTCCAAGTAAGGACAACTGGGATAGTTCTGATGTTGACGGTTTGTCCTAAGCGCTCGTAGCGATGCTAAACCTACATCTTGGTACGCTCTGACTTCGGGTCGTACATGGGGCGAAGCGATGCCTCCGCTCCGTATCGAACGCCAGCAATTTCGATCTCGTAGTTTGACGCGAGAACCTGATCCTCGCTTTCACCTTCGCAAGGCACATACCCCATGCCAATCGCGCCACCCAGATAGTGGCCATAGTTGCCGGAGGTGATGATCGAAACAATTTTCCCATCGCGGACCAACGCCTCGTTATGGAAGAGCAGAGGCGCGGGGTCTTTCAAGCGGAACTGGAGCATTCGGCGCTTCAGCCCCTCCTGTTTTACCCGCAGCACCGCATCGCGCCCGATGAAATCGCCCTTGTTCGGCTTGACAGCAAATCCGAGTCCGGCTTCCAGAACATGATCCTCGTCGGTGATGTCGTGGCCGAAATGCCGGAAGCCTTTTTCAATACGGCAACTGTCGAGCGTATGAAGGCCACAGAGCTTCAAGCCGAACTCGTGGCCGGCTTCTTCGATCGCCTCGAAGACATGTGCCGCCTGGTCGCTGGAGACATAAATCTCCCAGCCTAGTTCACCGACATAGGTCACGCGATGCGCACGCGCCAAGCCCATGCCGATTTCGATTTCTTGCGCCGTTCCGAACGGGAAAGCTTCGTTGGAGAAATCATTCGGACTGACGCGGCTGATGACATCACGGGCCTTCGGTCCCATCAGAACCAAAACGGATTCGGCGGCCGTGATATCTGTGATGACGGCAAACTGTTCGGTCTTGATCTGTTTGCGCATCCAAGCGAGATCGCGCTGCAACGTAGCGCCGGGAACCACAGCAAAGAAGGCTGTGTCCGACAAGCAGGTGATGGTCAGATCGCTCTCGATGCCGCCTCGTTCATTCAGCATTTGCGTATATACTATCTTGCCCGGAGCGACATCCATCTGATTGGCGCAAACGCGTTGCAGGAAGGCCAGCGCGTCGCGACCCTCAATGCGTATCTTTCCAAAAGACGTCATGTCGAACAGACCGACGCCATTGCGGATCGCCAGATGCTCTTCTTTCTGGTTATCGAACCAGTTCTGCCGCTTCCAGCTATAGCGGTATTCGCGCTCCTGGCCTTCCTTGGCGAACCAGTTGGCGCGTTCCCAGCCGGCGACTTCGCCAAACACAGCGCCGCGAGCCTTTAAGTGCTCATGCAGGGGCGAGCGGCGCACGCCGCGCGACGTTGCCATCTGCCGATAGGGAAAATGGTCGGCGTAAAGCAGGCCGAGCGTTTCCGACACGCGCTCCTTGAGATAGCGACGGTTCTTCTGGAACGGCTGGGCACGACGGATATCGACCTCCCATAGGTCGAAGGGCGGCTCGCCGTCGTTCATCCACTGCGCCAGCGCCATACCCGCTCCGCCTGAGGAGACGATGCCGATCGAATTGTAGCCGGCGGCAACCCAGTAGCCCTTCAACTCTGGCGCTTCGCCAAGATAGTAGCGGTCATCGGGCGTGAAGCTCTCGGGACCATTGAAGAAGGTGTGGATACCCGCTGTTTCCAGCATTGGCATGCGGTTGACCGCGTTCTCCAGGATCGGTTCGAAATGCTCGAAATCCTCAGGCAGCTGATCGAAGCAAAAATCCTCGCGGATGCCATCCATGCCCCAAGGCTTGGCTTTCGGTTCGAAGGCGCCGAGCAGCATCTTGCCCGCATCTTCCTTGTAGTACGCGCATTCGTCGGGAACGCGCAGCACAGGCAGACGGGCAAGGTCAGGAATCGCCTCGGTGACGATGTAGAAATGCTCGCAGGCATGCAGCGGCAGCGTGACTCCGGAACGGCTGGCGAGATCCCTTCCCCACATGCCGCCGCAGTTGACGACGTGGTCGGTCTCGATCGTGCCCTGTTCGTCGCCCTGCACCCAGGAGACGCCGGTGACACGGCCGTCACGGTCGTGCACCGCGGTAACCTTGACGTTCTCAATCACCTTGGCGCCAAGTTGGCGTGCGCCTTTGGCCAACGCCATGGCGATATTCGCCGGGTCGCACTGACCGTCGAGAGGTAAGTGCACTGCTCCGAGCACATCGGAAATATTGAGATGAGGATAGAGGTTCTTCACCTCCTGTGGAGACACTTCGTGAACATCGATGTCGAAGGCACGAGCCAGGCTGGCCTGACGGTAAATCTCTTCCCTGCGCTCTTCCGTCAGCGCCACGGTGATCGAACCGTTTTGGCGCATACCGGTGGCAATGCCCGTTTCCGTTTCCAGCTTGACATAGAGATCGGCCGAATATTTCGCCAGTCGCGTCATGTTCTGCGACGCACGTAGCTGGCCGATGAGACCGGCGGCATGCCAAGTGGTGCCGGATGTCAGCTGCTTGCGTTCAAGCAGGACAATGTCCGTCCACCCCAGTTTGGCTAGATGGTAGGCGACGGAGCATCCAGAAATGCCGCCACCGATGACGACAGCGCGTGCTTTTGTAGGAATGTTGCTTATCATCCTGGTTCCGTAGAATGGACGCCGGCTAACAGCGCGGTCTGTCTTAAGTGCCAAGGGGGAAGAGCGAAAACTATCAAAGCGCTTTGTGCAACGCCGGCAGGATGGTGAAGAGATCGCCGACGAGGCCGTAGTCCGCGACCTGGAAGATCGGGGCTTCCTCGTCCTTGTTGATGGCGACGATGACCTTCGAGTCCTTCATGCCGGCGAGATGCTGGATCGCGCCAGATATGCCGACAGCGATGTAGAGTTCCGGCGCCACGACCTTGCCGGTCTGGCCGACCTGCCAGTCGTTCGGCGCATAGCCGGCATCGACCGCCGCGCGGCTTGCGCCGACGGCAGCGCCGAGCTTGTCGGCCACCGGCAGGATCACCTCCTGGAACTTCTCCGACGAGCCCAGCGCGCGGCCGCCCGAGATGATGATCTTGGCCGAGGTCAGTTCCGGGCGGTCGCTCTCTGAAAGCTTGTTCTCCACGAAGATGGAAAGGCCCGGGTTCGCGGCAGCGTTAACCGTCTCGACGGAACCCGAACCGCCTTCGCCGGCTGCCTGGAAGGAAGCGGTGCGCACCGTGATGACCTTCTTGGCGTCGGTCGACTGCACGGTTTGGATCGCGTTGCCGGCATAGATCGGACGCTTGAACGTGTCGGCTGAAACGACCTCGATGATCTCCGACACCTGCATCACGTCGAGCAGGGCCGCCACGCGCGGCATGACGTTCTTGCCCATCGTGGTGGCCGGCGCGACGATCGTGTCGTAATTGCCCGCGACGCTGACGACGAGGGCGGCGACCGGCTCGGCCAGGCGCTGCTCGAGCTCGTCGGCTTCCGCCAGCAGAACCTTGCGCACGCCGGCCAGCTTGGTGGCGGCGTCGGCTGCGGCCTTGGCGCCCTTGCCAGCAACCAGCACGTCGACGTCGGAGCCGATCTTGGAGGCAGCAGACAGCGCCTTGGCGGTCTGGTCGGAAAGGGTTGCGTTGTCGTGTTCGGCAACGAGAAGGATAGCCATGTTCTTTATCTCCTATCCGAACCTTAGACGATGCCCGCGCTCTTGAGCGCGCCCACTAGCTCTTCGACGGACTTGACCTTGACGCCCGCCTTGCGGCCGCCCGGCTCCTCGGTCTTCAGCACCTTGAGGCGCTGCTTGACCTCGACGCGGTAGTCGTCGGCAGCCTTTTCATCGAGCGGCTTCTTCTTGGCCTTCATGATGTTGGGCAGCGAGGCGTAGCGCGGCTGGTTCAGGCGCAGATCGGTGGTGACGATCGCGGGCGTCTTGACGTCGATGACCTGCAGGCCGCCGTCGACCTCGCGCGTCACCTTGGCCGAACCGTCGGCGAGCTCGATCTTGGAGGCGAAGGTCGCCTGGCTCCAGCCGAGAAGCGCAGCCAGCATCTGGCCGGTCTGGTTCGCGTCATCGTCGATCGCCTGCTTGCCGAGGATGACCAGGCCCGGCTGCTCGGCATCAGCGACGCCCTTGAGGATCTTGGCGACCGTCAGCGGCTCGACGATCTCGTCGACCTCGACCAGGATGCCGCGGTCGGCACCCATGGCGAGCGCGGTGCGGATCGTCTCGGCAGCCTGCGCCGGTCCTATCGAAACCGCGATGATCTCGGTGACCTTGCCGGCTTCCTTCAGCCGGATCGCCTCCTCGACCGCGATCTCGTCGAAGGGGTTCATCGACATCTTCACATGCGAAAGGTCGACGCCCGTCCCATCAGGCTTCACACGGACTTTGACGTTGTAGTCAATTACACGTTTGACAGGTACGACGATCTTCATGGCTAAGCCCCGGATCTCAAAAACTGTGCTGATCCTGCCGATCATGTGCCTAAACGGCAAAAGCAGTCCCGGATCTTTTACGACAGAAAAATCCTGTTTTCAACCATGAAATTTTTGCCTTGCTTTTTCATGATGGCGCTGCTATCGTATAGTAGTTTGATCGCGCTGCAGTGTTGGAGAATTTCGATGTTGTATCGGTGAATGTATGACGTTATTGGGTAGAGGTGGTTGAGAAGGGATGATCGTGCCACCACGTGCCGCTGAGAGAACTGAGGAAATCGAAGGGTCACCTCGCCAAGAGGACGCCATCGGCTTCCAGATCAGGGAATTGCGGAAAGCGAAGGGCATGACGCTTCAGGGTGTGGCAGACGCTGTGGGCATCTCCGTCGGCTATCTAAGCCAGATCGAGCGCAACCAGTCTCAGCTGCCGATCGGAATCCTGAAGAAGATCAGCACAACACTGGGCGTGCAGATTAACTGGTTCTTTCATGCCAGCGACCTGCCGGCGGATGAAAAAGACATCATCGTTCGTGCGGAGAACAGGCGAAAGCTGACTTTCACCAAGCTGGGTATCCAGGAGGAATTGCTCTCGCCCAATCTCAGCGGACCGCTGGAAATGCTGATGAGCACGATCGACGTCGGAGCAGACAGCGGCGACTACAGTCACGAAGGCGTGGAAGCTGGGCTAGTGATATGCGGCATACTCGACCTCTGGGTCTCAGGTCAGCATTTCCGGCTGAACGCAGGCGACAGTTTCTCTTTCAAGAGCACGGAAACGCATCGTTGCGCCAATCCGGGCGACGAGCCGACCAAGGTCGTTTGGATAATAACGCCGCCTCAATACTGACTGCGCGCCGCATCCGATTGAGCTCGCCCACATCGCTTTGAATTGAAGCGCCTCAACACCACACATGAGCGACCCGCATCGTTCCATGCGGGACATACAACCTGAGTGAAGCGCTTTGGCCGGCCGCAATGCAACAGATAGACAAAAGGTGGAATGGGACCGCAATGAGAAAGCTTGGAACCGTTGAAGCACTTTGGCGATACCCTGTCAGTTCTGTCTGCGGAGAGCGTCTCCAACGTGCCGAGTTCACCGAAGCCGGCCCCGTCGGCGACCGTCTTTACGGTATCTTCGATGCAGAGACCCATGAGATCGTCTTCCCATCGCGTCAGAAGCGCTGGAATCTGGCACCGCTGATTTCAGCCAGGCTCGACCATGACGACCAACTCCAGATGTCCCTGGATGAAGAAAATTGGCACAACCCTGACGACGACCGTTTTCAGCAAAAGCTTGGGGAACTCTTTGGGTGTCCGGTGACTGTCGTAAGGTATGGAGCTGACCTCCTCGACGGGCAGTCTGCCAAACCGCGATACCAACATAGTCCCATCCATCTTCTCAGCCGCCAATCCATCGAGGCTTTGAAAAGGTTGCTTCCGGAAAGCGTGATCGACGAACGGCGTTTTCGCCCCAACGTACTCGTTGATTTCGAAGGAAGTGGCGCAACATCACCGGAATATGGACTTCTCGGAAAGGAGTTTCGCATTGGCAATCTGCGTCTTCGCGGAACGCGCGAATGCGGTCGATGCAGCTTCACGACCTTGGCACAGCTCGGCTTGCCGGAAGACCGTAGTGTACTTCGCGCGTTGAACAGCAATTTCGAGAAGAACTTTGGCATTTACTGCGACGTCCTTGACGAAGGCACGATGGAGAGTGGCGACGAGGTGAGCATCGCCATACCGGCCGAGCAAGAGAAGACGGTGCTAATCGTTGGCGCCGGACAGGCTGGTGGAATGGTTGCAAAACACTTGCGTGACCTTGGCCATGTCGGCCCGATATCCATTTTCGGAGACGAGAGGCATACGCCATACGAACGTCCGCCCCTATCTAAGCCCGCGAAAACACTTGGCCCCGATTTCGCTCTGACGAAGGTTCTTTCTGGTGCGGAGGCGGTTGATCTTGGCGTCGATATTCACCTGGAAGAAACGGTCGTCAGTATCGACCGCGCCAGCCAGACGATCGAAACCGCCACAGGCGCAAAGCATGCGTTCGATTGCCTTGTTCTTGCAACCGGTGGATTGCCGCGTCGCCTTCCTCGCGTCAACCGCGGCTTTAACCGCGTGCATGCGGTCAGAACCGCCGACGATGCAATGATTCTACAAGCAGCACTCAGGAGCGCCAGGCGCATATTTGTTCTCGGCGGTGGCTGGCTCGGCCTTGAGATCGCGGCCATGGCACGTTCGGCATCCATCGAAGTGGATCTCTTTGCGCGGGATGCCCGCCTCTGCTCGAAAACGCTTCCCAGTGCTGTCGGCGATTTCCTCGCGGAGGTTCATCGGGCGAACGGCGTGAAGCTCCATCTGCTGAGCGAGCCGGCATTTGTCGAGACGCCGGACGGTGTAGAAGTATCCCTCGACGGGAGGAAAGCCCATGCAGACCTTCTCGTCTTGGCAATCGGCATTCACCCCAACGATCACCTTGCGCGGCTGTCGGGCCTCGACACGAGAGACGGCATCCTCACCGATGAGAATGGATTAACAAGCGATCCGGCGATCTTTGCGATAGGCGACGTATCGCGCCAGCGCAGCGGTACCTTCCCCGAGGGAATACGTGTCGAGAGCTGGCAGAATGCCAATGAGCAGGCGCAACGGGCCGCCCGCGCCATTCTGGCTTTGGAACAGTTGCCGACCGCGATACCGCGCTTCTGGTCCGATCAGTACGACCTCAGCCTGCAAATTGCCGGAATGCCGGATGCGTCTGCGGTTCCCCTAGCCGTGGATGGCAGCCACAATCCACTTTGGACATTCGAGAATTTCGTGATCGGAGTTAACCGGTCGCGGGATGTCCACCGCTTTGCACAGGCCTTGGCAGGCGATTCCAGCGTTGGAGTAGCGATCCCACACAAAGCGCCTGAGCATGAAGGCGAGACGGTCCCTCAGTTGCTGGGCAACGACATCCAAATGGCGGACGGAGATATAAGGCGCGTTTCATCGGCCGGGCTAGGCGACCTCGCTCTCGTAAGGAAGGGCGACAGATACTTCGCAGTGGAAGATCGATGCCCGCATGCCGAAGCCTCCCTATCCGAAGGTTTTCTGGAAGGCGATCGCATCGTGTGTCCACTCCATTTCGCCGAATTCAACCTCGTCAGCGGCGCAGCATCCAGTGCTCCCAAAGGGTGCCCGAGTGCACGCACATTCCGTGTCGAAGCAAGAGGCAACTCCCTGTTCCTCCATGTCCCGACAGATTTGCCGGCCAGAGGAGGTATTTGAATAGTTGTCTCTCTCCAATTCTCACAAAATCTATACTGATCGGTAAGCCGCAATGGCGGCCCACCTCATTTTGGTCTGACCATCCGTGGCCAGGCACTGGCCACCACTGTCTTGTTATCACACCGCCAACTACTCCGGAGTCCCCGTGACAACGAACAATCTCGTCCTTACCGTCTCGTGCAAATCGACACGAGGAATCGTTGCTTCCATCTCGGGTTATCTCGCGGAAAAGGGCTGCAACATCACCGACAGTTCGCAGTTCGATGATCTCGAAACAGGGCGCTTTTTCATGCGGGTCGGCTTTCGATCCGAAACCGAGGTTGATGAATCTGAAATCCGCGACGGCTTCGCCGAGGTCGCCAAGCGCTTCTCCATGGACTACGCCCTCAATCGAGGCGACCGGAGGACCAAGGTGCTTATTATGGTTTCGCGTTTCGGCCATTGCCTCAACGACCTGCTCTACCGCTGGAAGATCGGCGCCCTGCCGATCGACATCGTCGGCGTCGTGTCGAACCACTTCGACTACCAAAAGCTGATCGTTAATCACGACATCCCGTTCCACCGCATCCAGGTGACGAAGGAAAACAAGCCGCAGGCGGAAGCCAAGCTGATGGAAGTCGTCGAGCAGTCCGGCGCGGAACTCATCGTGCTTGCTCGCTACATGCAGGTGCTTTCGGACGCCGTCTGCAAAAAGATGCCCGGCCGTATCGTCAATATCCACCATTCCTTCTTGCCGTCCTTCAAGGGCGCCAACCCCTACAAGCAAGCCTTCGAGCGCGGCGTGAAGCTGATCGGCGCGACGGCGCACTACGTCACGGAAGATCTCGACGAGGGACCTATTATCGAGCAGGACGTCGCTCGCATCACCCATGCGCAGTCGGCGGAAGACTATGTGTCGATCGGCCGCGATGTCGAAAGTCAGGTTCTGGCCCGCGCCGTGCACGCCCATATCCACAACCGCGTCTTCATGAACGGCAACAAGACCATCGTCTTTCCGGCAAGCCCCGGATCTTATGCTTCGGAGCGGATGGGGTGAACAATGGCCGCTATGGTAATTGATGGAAAGCGAGTTGCGGCGTCGGTTATCGATGATGTGAAGGCAGCCTCTGCAGCGCTTGAAAAGGACGCAGGCGTCAAGACGGGCCTCGCTGTCGTCATCGTCGGCAATGACCCGGCAAGCCACGCCTATGTGGGCGCCAAAAGCAGGACGGCGCAAGAATGCGGCTTCAACTCGGTCCAGCACACGTTGCCGGAGGACACGACGCAGGAAGAACTGGCAGGCCTCGTAGCGGTATTGAATGCCGATGAAGGCCTGCACGGTATTCTCGTACAACTGCCGCTGCCGAAACATCTGAATCCCGATCCGATCGTCCAGTCGATCCGGCCGGAAAAGGACGTCGACGGCTTACATGTCGTCAATGCCGGTAAGCTCGCCACAGGCGATCTCCAGGGCGGTCTCGTCTCCTGCACGCCGGCCGGCGCAATGTTTTTACTGAAGCGGTGGCACGGCAACGATCTCTCTGGCCTCAACGCCGTAGTCATCGGCCGCTCCAACCTGTTCGGCAAGCCGATGGCGCAGCTGCTGCTCGCTTTCAATGCGACGGTTACCATCGCCCATTCACGCACCAAGGACTTGCCCGGCGTCTGCCGCAATGCCGACATTCTCGTCGCTGCGGTTGGCCAGCCGGAAATGGTCAAAGCCGATTGGGTCAAGCCGGGAGCCACCGTTATCGACGTTGGCATCAACCGGATCGCGGCACCCGAAAAGGGCGAAGGCATGACGCGCCTAGTCGGCGACTTGGCCTTCGGCGAATGCGCAAAAGTCGCCGGCGTCATTACACCAGTTCCCGGCGGCGTCGGGCCGATGACCATCGCCATGCTGATGGCCAATACCGTCATCGCCGCGCATCGCAAGGCCGGCAGGCCGGCGCCGAGTTTCCGATAGACAGGGACAGCCGCTTGATGAGCCGCCTCCCGGAACGCCAAGGTATGGGCATTGACGTGGTAATCATTGGCGCGGGCCGGATGTTTGTCGACAGTGATCCGCCTCTAGCAGCAGGTGACGGTCGGCGTTCTGGAAAGGACGCGGAAGTCGGCGCGCATATCCTTTCCGGCGCTGTTGTCGCTCCCATCGCAGCCTGCTGCCCGGCTGGTGATCACGAAGTTTGATCTCCAGAAGCGCCTCGATTCCGGACAAGCCGTATCTCTCTCCCTTCGAGGAGTTCCGCGCTGTCGGGGCCGAAGCTCTCTTTCCCGGGCGGCTGCAATGCCTTGTCTGCCGAAGCCGCTATGCCCCGCAAGTCTGGGCCCGGCCAACGAGTGATCATGGTAGATGTTGCGGTAACTGGAAGGTTGCGGCGCTGCTGGAATCTTGCCGAAGACGGACATCCGTCACATCGTCACGCCCGATGCGCTTGTCGGCAAGGAGCTAGAGCGAATGTCCGTGGACCTACACGTGCGGCGCGCGCTCGCCAGGCTTCGTCTGCGTTTCGTCACCGAAAGTGCGACCAGGCGCTGGCCGGCAAGAAGGCGCGGATCGTTTCGCTGCTCACCGGGCAGAAACAAGAAGTTGAAGGCGGATACATTCGTCTATTCTGCCACCAGCGCGGCGGGCGATGAAGTGTCGCGCAAGCCGGTCAAACGTGGCATTGTCTTCACGGCGCTCGGCGACTGCACGGCCGCTCGGGCAGCTTTCGCTATACATAATGTGCGCAAGGTGGCGCTTGGCCTGTAGCCGCCCCGGGATATTGTGGGTAGCTCAGTCGGATAGGAGTCAATGACTGACGAGCGGGAAACGATCGAGGTTGCAGACATTCGCGAGCTGGCGATAGAGGCCTGCATCGCCTGCGGCGCGAGCCTACCTGTGACGAGCTCCCTCGTGCAGGCCACGCTATCGGCGGCGTTGTTTGGTAACGAGGCGTTGGGATTTCCGCATTTTCTCGACTATCTGGAGAGCTTTCGATCGGGCAGGATCGACGGCCAAGCCGAACCCTATATTGAGCACCCCCTGCCCGCCATTATTTTGTCTGACGCACAGGGGGGCATCGCACAACTCGGCTTCGACCTCGCCTTCGGCAGACTTGTCGAGCATACGAAGAGCTTGGGCGTCGCCCTATTCACGCAACGAAACAGCTACACAGCAGGTGAGCTCGGCTACTATGTGCGGCGGCTGGCGCTGAACGGCCTCGTCTCGGTGGCGGCAACCAACGGTCCGGCGGTGATGGCGGCCGCGGCCGGCAGCCCGCGGGTATACTGTACCAATCCGCTGGCCTTCGGCGCACCGGCCAGCCCGCCGGCAAGTCCCTTGATTATTGATCAGGCGACAAGCGCAACCGCCTTCGTCAATATCGTTCGGGCAGCCGCCCGCAATGAACCTATCCCCGAGGGATGGGCGACAGACAGCCAAGGCGGCGCCACGACCGACGCCTCAGCCGCTCTGCAGGGCGCGCTGCTGCCGTTCGGGGGTTACAAGGGAGCGAATCTTGCGTTGCTAGTCGAGGTGCTATCGGCGGGCTTGTCGGGATCCTCCTGGTCGGTCGACGCGAACGATTTCCGGTCGGGTCATCAATCGCCCGGCATCGGCTTCACGGTCATCGCAGTGTCGCCGACCGCCATTTCAAAGGATTTCAGTGAGCGCTGCGCCGCACACATGGCGCGGCTGCGTGACCTCGGCGTGCACATTCCGGGCTCAAAGGCGGGCGCGGCAGCGCAGGACGCACCGCCGGTCGTCAGTATCGACCGGTCCGTTCTCGACGCTATCCGCACATATGTAGGTCCGCGTGTGGACTGATTATCCGACCCAATACAACGGTTTCCTGTCAGGCAGCGCCTTTCAACGGATGTTGATTGCTGCGCAAACTAGAGGTGTGCGCTGCCGGGCGAGTACGTTCTTGGTTCTGTACTGAAGTGGCGCGCCGGTTATCCAAGATAGAATGCTTTGATACCGGCATTAGCGCACTAGCTAGGAGAAGCTGGTTACGGGTTCTCCTATCAAGCCTCGGTCAATTTCTATGCCGAGGCCTGGGCCAGTCGGAGCTGCTCCAACTCCGTGTCGAACGCGAGGTTGGTAGCCGGCAACGTGCTCTTCCGTCCAGTCGTTAAAGAAGGACGTCTGGAGCAGGTTCGCCGGTCGCGAGCTTGCTGCAACGTGCGACACGGCTGCGGCACTAATATCTCCGCCCCATATATCTTCAATATTGAAATGCATCCCAAGGTTCTGTGCTGTATCGCGCATATTTGCTGCACGAGTGATACCGCCAACCCGACCGAGCTTTAGATTGATACCACCTGCACCAACCTCGTATTTCGCGCGATACAGATCCGCCAACGTTACAACACTCTCATCCATGATCAGGGGAAGTGGGCTCATTTTTCGGAGTAAAGCGCAGTCAGCAAGGTCCGTGCACGGTTGCTCGAACCATATGTTCAGGTCTTCCATCGCACGCATTCCGATGGACGCTTCGAGTAATGTCCACCCAGCATTTGCGTCAACGTAGAAGAAGATATCGTCGTCTGACGCCTCAATGATCGATCGTACACGAGCCGCGTCACGCTGCGGGTCGTCACCGACCTTAATCTGAAATCGTCGGATCCCGGCCGCGCTCCTCTTGGTCACGAAGTCAATATTCGCCTCGGTAGATGAAAGCGGAATGGCCTCAAAGATCGGCAAATTCTCGCCCAGGACCCCTCCCAGAAGCGCAGCGACTGGTAGGCCCACGGACTTTCCAAAAAGATCCCAGCACGCAATATCAAACGCGCTTTTTGCGTTGTTTTGGCCGGTGAGGACACCATCCATTATTCCCTCAATGCGCTTTATCGCCCGGGGATCTTCTCCGATCAAATGCGGCGCGAGCTCTCTTAAGGCTTCGCGTGTCCCGCCGGCGAAGAGCGGGAGATAGTTCCCAGAAAGAATGGCGGCCTCTCCCCATCCCTCCAGCCCGTCGTCGGCAACTATGCGCACCAAGTTGGATGGCTGCTGGCTGGCTGAACGTCCTTTGGACATGGCGTAAGTGCCGTGGGCGTAAGTCAGCCGGTACTCATAGAGTTCAATTGCCTCGATCCTCATAAAACCGATCTCCGCTGTGGGATTTGCTGGGATCGCGACCCGATCCGCTAATGCAAATAGGCGCACGAACCCAGGCCTTGCCTCAACCGAAATTTGTGAAATATTAGACCCAGAAAATCTGGGGCTCCGATGTCAAGCAGCGTGCCGGTCCGAAACGTGCTTCGCCTGAACGCGCTGGGCATTCGAGGCGGCAGCCCGTCTCGGCGGTTTTTCACCGGCCGCAGATGAGCTGTCCGTCACAGCGGGCGCTATCGCGGCGCAGATCAAAGCCCTTGAAGGCGAGTATGGCGCCCCGTTGTTCGAACGCCATGCGAAAGGTGTACGCCTCACTCCGCTCGGCTCGAAAGCCTTGGAACAAAAAGCATCTCTAGGATCGAGATGTGCTCGACGTTCTCTGCCCGATGTATATTCGGGGCCAACTTCGCGCATAGATTGATCTTCCCAACTCCGATCATCCGCTCCCGAATTGAATATGCCAAGGGACGGCGATGTCGCGGTGTGCGCCGGGGAGATACCTATCTCGCCAACCCCTGGTGTTTTCGCCGTCAGAGAGCGGGCGAACAATATCCAAACACTTACGCAAAGTGAGTTACTTAGGATCCTGGGTAAATGCGAGGCAAAGCCCGCTCTCTCTGGTCGGCTTGCTGGGGACTGTCAGAACGTCTGATCATCAAGAACCGCGGCACGCTAAGGCGGAAGGGCAGGATTTGAAGTAGGGGTAAAAATGCGAGGAAGGCTCGTGAGCAGACCTAAGGCAACTTCGCCTACAAATGGTCGGACCCAATTAGCAGGCCACGCGGCAGCCGGTGTGATCACGCATGCTGAAGCGCGCTAGGTTCGTTCGGAAGCTTTCGCCCCTTCTACGATCCATTCAACCAGTAGCTTTGTTTCCTCCTGCTTGGAGTTCCTCTCGTGTGCGATCACGAAGAACGCGTTATCGGTGTGACATTCCTCTTTAAGAGGTGCCACGAGCACCTTGTTGCTCCGCAGCAGATTCGTTGTCAGCGCCCAGCCCAGCAAGATACCTGCGCCGGAAAGGGCTTCCTGGATGGCCAATTGGTAATCGTTGAGAACCAAATCTGGCTGGACGTTAATGGACTCAGCGCCGAAAATCTCAAGCCATTCGCTCCATCCCATCCGCTCGCGGTAAGGATCGGAAGAATGGATGAGACGATGGTTCGTCAAGTCATTGATTGACCTGATCGAGGGTGCGCTTGCCAGATACGACTGGGTACAAACTGGATAGATGACCTCGCCGCACATGTACCAACTGTTGGTGCGCTTAAACTCACGGGGCCTTATCCAGATCGTCATATCCACCTGATGATCGGGTTCGATGTCGCGATCGGTAGTAACGATCTTGATTTTGATGCCGGGATTGTGGCGCTGGAAAACTGAAAGCGTAGGGACGAGCCAGTGAGCTGCAAGGGACGTGGATGCCGCGACGGTAATGTACTTCGTATCGTTGGACGTGATCGCTTGGAAACTACTCTCTATGCCGTCAAACCCCGAGCGAACGCTGTCGTAGAGCAGTAACCCCGCTTCGGTAAGCTTTACCCCACGGTTCTCGCGAACGAACAAAGCGACCTCACAATAGTCTTCCAGGGCCTTGATTCCGTGCGATATGCTCGGTTGCGTTACATTCAGCTCTTCGGCGGCCCGCTTAAAGTTTAAATTCCTAGCAGCTGCTTCGAAAACGAAGAGCGACTGGCTTGAGGGCAGCATGTAACGCAATCTCGACATGAGCGCAGTTTATACCAGACGTTTTTTTTTCGTCTACAGCCTCGCCGTACTGACTGTTACGTTCTGACAAACGCATAAAATGGCGGGTTGGCCGCCGGGCATCGGCTCCACGGAAATACATACATGGGTTCAGGTTCTCCGCCGCCGGGCAGGCGCATCGCCGTTTCGCCACCGCAATTCGAAGAGACGCCCTCGGGGTGGTATTTGACGGCGGGTCCGGAACTTCCGGTGGCACCGCTAAAGGGCGATGTCGATTGTGATTGCCTGGTGATAGGCGGCGGCTGGATGGGACTTCATGCCGCTCGCCGCTATGCGGAGCTAAATCCTGATGCTGCGGTGGTTCTCATTGATGCCGGCCGTATAGGAAACAATGCCTCTGGCCGTTGCATGGGCTTCGCCATCGACCTAGCCCATAATCCGCGCAATCGCGATTTCGTCGAAGACGTCCAGGGCAACCAGGACGAACTGACTGTGAATCTCGACGGAAACGCCTATCTTCGGTCGGCGGTCGAGGAACTGGGTGTCGAATGCGACTGGGACCCGCAAGGCAAGTATCACAGCGCTGCCACCGACCGCGGGGTAGCCGATCTCGTGAGCTTCTCAAAAGCGCTCGATCGGATGGGGCAGCGATACCGTTGGGTAGAGCGAGACGAAATCCAAGCCATCACCGGCAGCAGGCATTATGACCGGGCGCTTTATCATCCCGGTACGATTCTGATCCAGCCAGCCAAGTATTTGAAGAACGCGACCAGACTGCTGCCAAAAAATGTGACAGTGCACGAGAACACCGCGATCACGGGTGTCCAATACGGGACGCCGCATCACTTCTTTGAAGCGGTGCCCGGCACGATACGTGCAAAGAAGGTCATCATCTGCACGGCCGGGCATCTGACGAAGTTCGGATTTTACCCAAACAGCGCAATACCCGTATACACCTTCGCCAGCATGACTCGGCAGCTGACCGAGGCCGAGTTGGCCAAAGCAGGTGATCGGTCGGCTTACGGGCTCATCCCGGCAGACAGTTTTGGCACCACTGTCCGACGCACGATCGACAATCGTCTGTTCCTGCGTAACGTCTACTCCTATGCCGACAATTTTAGGATGACGCATGCAGAGGTCATGGAGACACGCAAGCACCAGCAGGTGGCGTTCGATCGCCGCTGGCCGGAGCTCTCCTCCATGGGTTTCGAGGCTAGCTGGGGCGGCCTCCTGACCCTTGCGCAGAACGGTGGCATGGTGTTCGGCGAGCTGGCCCAAAACGTTTACGGTGCGGCTTTCTGCAACGGCACGGGCGTATCGCGCGGGACGGCTTTTGGTAAAGCCGTTGCCGAACTAGCTACCGGCCGATCTTCGCCCGTGATCGAGATCCTCAAACGAAAGGCTCCGCCGAGCCGGGCCTATCCGCGACTTATCACATCTCTTGGCGTGCGTTTTGTCACCGGCCGGCGCTTCCGGCAGGCCGGTCAAGAAGTCTAATCGATCTAAAAGGAACCGTCCCATGGCTGACCTCAAGGGCATCAATCTGGCGATGCAGACCCCGTTCAATGATAACGGGAGCATCAATTTCGGCGTTTATGAGGAACTGATCGACAGATATGTCGACGCAGGCGTTCATGGTCTGGTTCTCGGTGCCGGAACCGGTCAACATCCCTACCTCACTGAAGACGAGTGCAACAAGCTCTACGAGATCGGCGCAAAGCGGATAGCCGCTCGCTGTAAGGTAATCTGCCAGACGTCCGCGCTGAATATGGACGAGGTGATCCGTCGCTCAAAGCACGCTGAATCAGTTGGCGCGGACGCGCTGATGATCCTGCCGCCCTATTTCGAAGGCCCTTCGGAAGACGATGGTCTGTTCGAGTTCTATCGCGAGATCGACGCGGCCATCGGCATCGATATCGTGGGCTACAACATTCCGCAGGCTACTGGGATTTCCGTCTCGACCGATCTGCTCAAGCGCCTCGTCGAACTGAAGAATTTCAACTACATCAAAGATAGCGCCGGCGATTTGACGACCCATCAGGAGTATCTGCGGGTGACCCAGGGTGTCCTCAATGGCGCGGACACGACGACCGTCTATGCCCTGATGGCCGGCACCAAAGGCGTGATTTGGGGCGGCGCCAACTACATGCCGCACGAAGCCGTCAAACTCTACGAGCTCGTTACGCAGAAGAAATACTCCGAGGCTCTTGAACTCTGGCACCGCATGCTGCCGTCGCTATTGGTCATATGGCGCACCAAATACACGCCCTCTGTCCTGCGCGCTTCGCAACTTCGCGGTTACGGAACAGGCAAGGTGCGTCGCCCACTTCAGAAGCTGAACGATCAGGAAGACAAGGAACTGCAGCGCGCGCTTGAACCGCTGAAAGTCTAGCCGATTTCAACGTGACTCCGCCACTACCCTTCCCGGAAGCACTATTGCGACAGAAAGCACCGACCAAAGGGACGATAGGTTGTTGACCGCAAACCTGCCCGAAGTGGGCGACGATCTTCGGAGGGCCGCCGATGAATCCGTTCTGCCATCGGTTCAGCGGATCGCCGGGCCGGCAACTCCGGCCGTGGTCTCTCTTGTGATGATGTTGCTTGATGGCCTCGTCGGCGCCGATGGCCTCCGACCGGGGGACACGAGGGATCTGACCCCTGACCGGACCTGGTCCGGGCGGGCATGCCTTCCGATCGTCGCCCTCACGATCGTCATGAACCAGGTCTTCCGTGGATCGATTCAGTAAATCTATCTCGCGAAGACGTCAGGAACGCAGCCGACCTGTCACTAAGGAGCGCATTCTCGTGAAAATCGTCCTCATCGGTTCCAGCGGCGTGATCGGCGGAGCAGTCGATGCCAAACTCCAAACGCGTCACGACATCGTGCGCGTGAGCCGAAACGGCGGCGACTTTCAGGTGGACATCGCGAATCCGGCCTCGATACTGGACCTCTACAAAGAGGTGGGGAAATTTGACGCCCTGGTCTGCACGGCGGGCGCGGTCCATTTCGCCCCCCTCGACCAGCTTAGTCCCGAACAGTTCGAGATCGGTCTGCGAAGCAAGCTGATGGGACAGGTCAATCTCGTGACTTTTGGCCTCAAGCATGTTCGCGATGGCGGCTCGTTTACCTTGACATCGGGCCTGACCAACGACGATCCGATCCCGCAAGGCGTGTCAGCCGCGCTGGTGAACGGCGCGCTCGAGGGGTTCGTACGCGGCGCGGCGATCGAACTCGGGCGCGGACTGCGCATCAATCTCGTAAGCCCGACCGTGGTGGAGGAGTCGGTGCCCCTCTACGGCGCCTTCTTCAGGGGAACCAAGCCGGCCCCCGCCAGCGAGGTCGCGCTTGGATACGTCAAGAGTGTTGAAGGTGCCCAGAATGGTCGCGTCTACCGTATCGGCTGGTCCCGAGAAGGAGCGTCGTAGCCTGTCGTTGAACGGCACGATCCGAAGGCGAGACCAGGCTCGGCGACGAGTTAGAATGAAGGAGGACGACATGCGCAATCAGCTCTATATCGACGGCAAATGGGTCCAGCCATTGAAGGGTGGGAAGCTCGATGTCATCAATCCGGCCACCGAAGAGGTCTTTCACAGCGTAGCAGCAGCGACAGCGGACGACATCGACAATGCCGTCGCATCAGCCCGCAGGGCGTTCGACGTCGGCGGCTGGCCCCGCCTCTCCGGCGCGGAAAGAGCGAGATATCTGCGCGCCATCGCCGAAGAGATCCGCAGCCGACTAGCGGAACTCGCAAGGCTTGAAGTGCTCGACAATGGCAAGCCGCTGCCGGAGGCCGAATGGGATATCGGTGACGCGGCAGGATGCTTCGAGTTCTATGCAGGCCTCGCCGAGCAGTTGGACAACAGCTTCGAGGAGGCGATTGAGTTGCCCGACGCGCGGTTCTCGTCGAAGGTCGTCAAGGAGCCCGTCGGTGTCGCGGGCGCGATCATTCCCTGGAACTACCCGCTGCTGATGGCGGCGTGGAAAGTGGCGCCGGCGCTCGCAGCAGGCTGCACCATGGTTCTCAAACCGTCGGAACTCACTCCCCTGACAGCGCTGGAGCTCGGCGCGATCGTCGACGCAGCTGGCTTGCCGCCAGGCGTTCTCAACATCGTGACCGGTCTGGGGAAGGACGCCGGCCAGGCGCTCGCCGATCATCCCCGCGTCGACAAGATCGCATTCACCGGTTCAGTCCAGACAGGTTCGAAGGTGATGGCCGCCGCCGCGCGCGACATCAAGCGCGTCAGCCTGGAACTGGGAGGCAAGTCGCCCTTCCTCGTCTTCGAGGACGCCGACATCAAGCAGGCCGTCGAATGGATTATGTTCGGCATCTTCTGGAACCAAGGCCAGGTGTGCTCCGCCACATCGCGCGTGCTGGTGCACAAAGATATCTATGAGCCGCTGATGGCGCGCTTGGTTGCCGAAACGGAAAAGATCGTGATCGGAGACGGCCTGAAAACCGGCACGCTGCTTGGTCCCCTTGTGTCCGAGCGGCAGTACGACCAGGTCTGCCGTGCTGTCTCCGCCGCACGCGAGGTCGGCGCAACGGTGAGTTACGGCGGTGGGCGCCCCGACGGATTCGCGAAAGGCTACTTTGTTCAGCCAACAATTCTCACGGACGTTCCGGTCGACAGCGCCGCATGGACCGAGGAGATTTTTGGGCCCGTCGTCTGCATACGCGCATTTTCGACTGAGGAAGAAGCGGTCGGCCATGCCAACGACTCCCGGTTCGGTCTTGCGGCCGCTGTGATGTCGAAGGACGACGCGCGGGCCGAGCGAGTTGCGGCTGCGCTTCGGGCGGGCATTGTCTGGATCAACTGTTCGCAGCCGACCTTCACCGAGGCGCCATGGGGCGGCTACAAGCAATCCGGCATCGGCCGGGAACTGGGCCGCTGGGGACTCGAAAACTATCTCGAGACAAAGCAGGTCACCAAGTATGTCACGGACCAGCCTTGGGGCTGGTATATCAAAGAGGGCGTGTTCGCCTCGTAGGTGATGGATTTGACCTTGCCGTTCTTCCGACCCTCTTATCCCTGGAAGCGGCCTGGACACCCTTCTCAGCAGGGATCACCTCATCTGATATCCGCGATCGCCTCGAAGGACGCTTGTCATGAAAACATGGTTCATCACAGGGGTCTCGCGCGGATTGGGTCTCGCACTCGCCAAAGCGGCAACCGCACAAGGCGATCGGGTGATTGGAACCGTGCGTCAGGATACGCGATCATGGCCGGCCGATGACGGACAAGTCCGACTCCTCCGTGGGGACCTTTCCGATCCCGATCGGATCGCCTCGATGGCACGGGAGGCGTTCGATCTGGCAGGCAAGATTGATGTCGTCGTCAACAACGCCGGTTACGGCTTGCTCGGGGCGGTCGAGGATTCGACAGACGAGGAACTCGTGAGCCTTTTCGCCGTGAACGTCTTCGCTCCGGTGCGGATCGTACGCGCTGCCCTGCCATACCTTCGCGCTCAAGGCAGCGGCCACATCGTCAATATCACCTCTGTGGCAGGGCGAGCGCCAAGCATTGGAGCGGCCCTCTATTCTGCGACAAAGCACGCAATGGAGGGGTTCTCCGCCTCTTTGGCGGAAGAGGTGGCGCCGCTCGGTATCAAAGTCACTGCCGTGGCGCCCGGCCAGCTCCGGACGGATTTCCTGGCGGATGGTTCAATCCGCCGAAGTCGGACTGCGGATCCGTCATACAAGGCGTCGGTGGGAAGGGTCACCTCGACGCTTGATCGTGTAAATCACAATCAGCTCGGCGACCCCGATCGCGCCGCCCGCGCCATTCTCGCGGCAGTACAGACTGACAAGCCGCCGCGCCACTTGCTCCTCGGTTCCGATGCCTTGAGACGAGCCTGCGACAAGACCGAAGACCTCACCCGCGAAATCGAACTATGGAAAAGCTGGACACTCAGCACGGACAATGAGTGAGGTTGTGGTCTGTCCTATTGAACTGGTCCTCAAATAGGTATGGCTTTTGAGTCGATTGAGGAGAGACGAGATGGCCAGGAAACGACATACAGCTGAAGGGGTCCGGTGGGCGGGTTGCTTGAGTCCTACGCGCCTAGTTTGATGGTCTCAAGGGTCGCGTAGTGGTTCGCTTCCGCCTCGGCGGGCGGGATGTTGCCGATCGGTTCCAGCAGGCTATGGTGGTTGAACCAATCGAGCATTCGAGCGTCTTGTACTCCAAGGTCTCGAATGACTTCCATGGCCGGAGCCGTTGGATGACCTCGGTCTTGAACAAACCAATCCCGCTCTCGGCGAGGGCATTGTCGTAAGAGTCGCCGACGCTGCCGAGCGAAGGCTCGATCCCCGACTCGGCCAACCGCTAAGTGAACCGGATGCTGTATTGGACCCCTCTATCGCTATGATGCACGAGGCTCTCGCTCAGCCGACGATGCGGCGGGCGTAGACGCCGATGACGAAGGCGACGTAGACGAAGCCGGCCCAGGTGCTCACGTATGTGGGGTGGAGCTCTCGGAGGCCTAGCGGCCGACGGAACTGGCGCTCGAGCGCTGGCGGTCCGGGTATCGGCGGCTGCATATCCTGCTGCGGCGGGAAAGGCATCGAGCTTGAGCCTCACCACAGTCAAACGGTGCCGAATTCACATGAATCAAACTCATATCAGACGCTATTTTTCCGACTACAGCCCTTAGATGATAACTGGTAATTTTGCCAAGTCGTGAAATTCGATGCCTGTCGGCTAATGGGAGCATTGTACGCGATCGACCACGCATCGGCATCGTTAGACCAGAAGTAAACAAAGAGAGGGGACTTGGCATGACTAAATTCCTGTACACCGCAGCCATGGTGGTGATGCCGCTCGTGACCGGTGGTGCTGCGCATGCGGCCTGCGGCGACATCACCGTCGCAGCCTTCAGCTGGCAATCAGCAGAGGTCAACGCCTATGTGGATCAATTCATCCTCAATAACGGGTATGGCTGCAACGTTTCAGTCGTTGCGGGCGATACGGTACCGACTATCACTTCGATGATTGAGCGGGGGCAGCCCGATATTGCGCCGGCATTGTCGCCATCGGCGGTCGGCGAAGTATATGTTAAGGGCGCTGCTGAAGGGAGGATTAGCAAGATCGGCACCGCTATCAGTAACGGGACCGTGACCGGCTGGTATATTCCAAAGTATATCGCCGATGCTCACCCCGACATCAAGACTATCGAGGACGCTTTGAAGCATCCGGAGCTGTTTCCGGCTCCCGAAAATCCGTCGAAGGGCGGCATCATTCAGGGCCCACAAGGCCGAGGTTCCACAATAGTCACCGGGCAATTGTTCAAAGCCTTCAAAGCTGACGAGAAGGGTTTTGAACTCGTTCCGAGCGGATCTGGCGCCGCTCTCGAGGGGGCCATCACAAGGGCCTACGAGCGCAAGCAGGGCTACATAGCTTATCACTGGGTTCCGACATCCCTCCTCGCGAAGTATCCGATGGTACGCCTGGAAGGGCCCGAACACGACGCGGAAGAATGGGGCCGCTGCACGACCAAGCAGGACTGCCCCGATCCGAAGCCGAACTACTGGAAGCCTGCTGAAGAAGTCACAGCGGCGTCGTCACGGTTCTTGGCCCGCGACGACGTCGAACCGGCGAAGGAATACTTTGCTAAGCGCAGCTGGACGCAGGCCGAAGTCGGCCAGGTCATGTTGTGGATGACGGAAAACCAGGCGAACGGTCAGAATGGCGCCCGGTGGTTTATCGAACACATGCCAGAAGTCTGGACCAAATGGGTTCCTGCAGATGTTGCAGAAAAGGTCAAGGCCGCTCTCTGAGCCCTGATGGGATGATGGTGGCTCCGCATTTCGGGGCCACCGAATCTGTGTTGAGTTTTCCGCGGCAAGAGCTTCGCATCCTTGAATCATTTCGGAGCTGATCATGACCGCGACTTCAAACTACCTCACACACGCGGTGGCAGCCGACCGCGCTCATGTCTGGCATCACCTCAGCCAGCACAAGCCCTACGAAAACACCGACCCCAGGGTTTTTGTCGAAGGCAAAGGTCTCAAACTTTGGGACGCCAAGGGAAACGAGTATCTGGACGCGGTGTCGGGCGGAGTCTGGACCGTCAATGTCGGCTATGGCCGTGAAAGCATCGCCAATGTGGTCCGCGACCAACTTATCAAACTGAATTATTACGCCGGCGCTGCCGGCAACGTTCCTGGCGCGATGTTTGCCGAAAGACTCATCGAAAAGATGCCCGGCTTGAGCCGAGTTTACTATTCAAACTCCGGAAGCGAGGCAAACGAGAAAGTATACAAGATGGTGCGCCAGATTGCGCATCGTCACCATGGCGGGAAAAAATGGAAGATCCTGTTTCGTGAACGCGACTACCACGGGACCACGATCGCAACGCTCGCCACCTCTGGTCAGCCACAACGTGCCGATCACTACGGCCCCTACCCCGACGGTTTCGTAATCGTTCCCCACTGCCTGGAGTACCGAAAGCAGTGGAACGTGGAGAATTACGGCGAACGTGCTGCCGACGCGATCGAAGACGTGATCCTGCGCGAAGGACCGGAGAGCGTGGGTTGCCTGGTATTGGAGCCTATCACCGCTGGCGGTGGGGTGATCGTGCCCCCTCCGGGTTACTGGGAACGCGTGCAGGACATCTGCCGAAAATACGACATTCTCCTGCATATCGATGAGGTCGTTTGCGGGCTCGGGCGCACCGGCACATGGTTTGGTTATCAGCACTACGGAATCCAGCCCGATTTTGTGACCATGGCCAAGGGCGTGGCGTCGGGCTATGCGGCGATCTCCTGCACGGTGACCACAGAAAGGGTCTTCGATCTGTTCAAAGACGCGCCAGACGACGTCATGAGCTATTTCCGGGACATCTCGACGTTCGGAGGCTGCACATCCGGCCCAGCCGCGGCCTTGGAAAACATGCGCATTATCGAAGATGAAAATCTTCTAGATAACACCGTGGAAATGGGAGAACGCTGCCTTTCAAATCTGCGGTCGTTGATGGAGAAGCACGCGGTGATCGGCGACGTGAGGGGCAAAGGGCTATTTCTGGGCGCAGAACTCGTATCGGATCGGGCCACCAAGGAACCTCTGGGCGAGAAAATCGTCCAGGCCGTTGTAGCCCGATGCCTTTCGCAGGGCGTGATTATTGGCGCTACGAACCGCTCGCTCCATGGCCTTAACAACACGCTATGCTTGTCCCCTGCCCTTATTGCATCAGCCGATGATATTGACCGGATCACGTCGGCTATCGATAGCGCACTAGCGCACGTGCTTTCCTAAAGATCGGCGGTGACCGCCGAAGCCGCATTCGAAAAGGAGCCGCTCGTTAAATAAAGTCGCACAGGTGCCGAGGTCAATCGCAGCTTCGTTGATGTGGTTGATGTCCACGTGGGTGGCGACTTCCACCGTATCGTCTGACTGACCTGCCACTGAGTTTTTCCTCCATCTGAGATTAGAGTCCGGCCTGGATTGAAGGACGGACAGATGAAGCGGAAGCGATTTAGGGAAGAGCAGATCATCGGGGTTCTGCGTGAGCACGAGGCGGGTGGGAAGGCTGGCGACCTGGCGCGCAAGCACGGGGTCAGCGAGGCGACGCTGTATAACTGGAAGGCGAAGTATGGCGGTATGGACGTGTCCGACGCCAAGCGCCTGAAGGCCCTGGAAGACGAGAAGAACGCGAAGCTGAAGAAGCTTCTCGCCGACCAGATGCTGGAAGCCTCGGCCCTTCGCGAGCTTCTGGCAAAAAATGTATGGTCCGCCCCGTCCGGGCAAGGGTTCGCGACATCGCCAACGACGATTCCAGTTGCATAAATGTATCCGGCCTCTCGCGAGTGGACTGCTGTTGCAGCCAGGCCATGATGAGATCCGCGCACGCCGTTCCCAATAAATGGTTCGGGCACGAAGCCCGCTTTTTTGCACAGGGCTTACGGCATGCTGATCCACTGTTTCGTCATCGCTATTCCCGAGCCTTGCAATCGAGCCGGAAGCTTCAGGCGAATGCAGAATCCCTGCGTTCGTAGAGCGCTCCTGGCTTGTTCAGAATAACCCACACGATGCGCGCCATCTTGGCGGCGAGAGCGACAACAGCCTTGTTCGGATGCATTCGGCTCTGCAGCCCGTCAAGCCAGCTTCCAAGGCGATCGCGAGTTCGATCCAGATGCCGGAAGCAGGATCGCGCGCCATGAACGAGGAGTTTGCGGACGTAGCGGTTCCCGCGTTTGCTGATGCCGAGGAGCTTCTGCTTACCTCCGGTGGAGTGCTCCCGCGGAACAAGGCCCAGCCATGCAGCCAGATCGCGGGCCTTCTGGAACTGACGTCCGTTGCCGACGGCCGCAAGAACGGCGGTGGCGCCCAGTGCCCCGATTCCGGGGATCGTCATGAGCCGACGGGCGACATCTTCTCGGTCTGCAATCGCGGCGATCTCTCTCGTTACCTGGTCGATGCGCTGCTCCAGCCGGCGCAGGTCGGCAAACAAGTCCCCGAGAAGTCTTCGCATCGCCGGCGAGAGGTCGTTCGATGCATCGTCGAGAACCAGCGGCAGGTCGAGCTTGAACAGGCCAGCTCCTTGTCTCAATGCAATGCCGTACTCCAGGCAGAATGCTCGCATCTGATTGATCAGACGAGTTCGTGTTCCGATCATCTGACCGCGCACCCGATGCAGCGCCTGGAGGTCCGGCCTGTTCCTCACTCTTCATCGCAGCGAACCGCATTGTAGGCCGAGTGGCCGCTTCGGCGATGGCCTCGGCATCGATAATGTCGCTCTTGTTCGACTTCACGTAGGGCTTCACGAACTGCGCCGGGATCAGGCGAACCTTGTGCCCCAGCGCTTGCAGTCTCCTGGCGACCCATTGTGACCCGGCGCACGATTCCATACCGACGATCGCGGGCGCCGCGCGCTCAAAGAACTGCATCAGCGTATCGCGCCGGAAGCGAACTCGCCGGACGGGCTCGCCGCCGCTGTCCAGACCGACGACGTGAAAGACGTTCTTGCCGATATCGATTCCATAAACTGCCGCAGGATGCGACGCATTGCGTGTGGACATTGCAACCTCCTTTGGTGTGACCGCTCAGATGATGCTGGGGGAGGACGGGGCGGACCATCCCATTAGTGGTGACGCCCGCCGCCAAGCGCGAAGCCGTCGCGCATCTGCAGGCCGTCATGGGCCTGTCGGAGCGTCGGGCCTGTTCCTTCGTCGGAGCCGATCGCAAGATGATCCGCTACCGGTCGTACCGTGCGCCGGAGACGACGTTGCGCACACGGTTGCGCGACCTTGCCAACGAGCACCGACGTTTCGGATACCGGCGCCTGTTCGTCCTGCTGCGGCGGGAGGGCGAGCCGTCGGGCGTCAACCGCATCTACCGGCTCTACCGCGACGAGGGCCTGACGGTGCGCAAGCGGCGGGCGCGGCGACGCGCAGTTGGCACGCGGGCGCCGATCCTGGTCGAGGCGAAGGCGAACGCGCGCTGGTCGCTGGACTTCGTGCACGACCAGTTCGCCTGCGGCCGACGCTTCCGTGTGCTCAACATCGTCGATGACGTGACGCGCGAATGCCTGGCCGCGATCCCGGACACGTCGATCTCCGGTCGTCGCGTTGCTCGTGAGCTGACGGACGTGATCTCCCGACGCGGCAAGCCGGGCATGATCGTCTCCGACCACGGCACGGAGTTCACCTCGAACGCCATCCTCGCCTGGTCGAAGGATCATCGCGTCGCCGGGAAAGCCGATGCAGAACGGCTATGTCGAGAGCTTCAACGGCCGGATGCGCGACGAACTGTTGAATGAGAGCCTGTTCTTCGGCCTCGACCACGCCCGCAGCGCCATCGCCGAATGGAGGCAGGACTTCAACACCGCGAGGCCCCACTCCTCGCTCGGATACCAGACCCCGGCGGCCTTCGCCGGAACCCTAACCGCAACCGGCTCCGACGCTTCGCCCGAAAAGGGCTTAGCGTCTCCACCGGTTGCTCAACCCGCGTCCTACGGCGTAACAGAAACGGCCGAGGCTCTAATCGACGCTGGATGACAGTTCAGTGGCAGGTCAGTGGGTGTGGCGCTGATCGGAGACGGTTAAGGGGCCCTCCGATCCATGGAGATCGCCAGAAAACCGTTCGTTGGACTCTGCCTTCTTGAAGTAGGGAAGTACGTCTTTGTAGGACCATCCCGTTGCTCCGCCTTCGTGCCAGCCGTCATAATCTTCTGGAATGCCGCGCATATAGACCATCGCGTTGACGGAGCTGCCCCCACCCAAAACACGTGCCTGAACGAAATGTGGAGAGATGCCATTCGGGTGCCTCTGGGGCTCAATCATATAACGTGTAAGGGCGTCTCCCTGCGATGTCATATAGTAAGTGACTGGAAGGTGTATCCACGGGCTCCAATCGCTGCTGCCCTGCTCGAGTAGCAAGACAGTGGTATCCTTGAACTCGGCCCTAAACCGTCTGCGTGACTTCATGCTGGATCATCCTTTTCGTCGGAAGATCCACCTTATGCCCCTGTCTCGGTGTCTCGGAAACCGGGACCACCTCACACGCATCGCCTTCGATATGATCGAGGTGTGCCCACACACATGAATCGAGGTTATATCAGGCGCTACTTTTTTCGCCTACAGCCCGTAGATGATTAAGGGTAATTTTGCCAGGTCATGAAGTTTGATGCCTGTCGACGAATGGGAGCACTGTACGCGATCGACTAGGCATCCGCATCGATAGGCCAGAGGTAAACAAAGAGAGGAGCTTGGCATGACTAAATTCTTGTACGCCGCTGCCGTTGCGATGGCGCCATTTATGGCTGGTAGCGCTGCGCATGCAGCCTGCGGCGACATCACCGTCGCAGCCTTCAGCTGGCAATCAGCAGAAGTCAACGCCTATGTGGATCAATTCATTCTTAACAATGGGTATGGTTGCAACGTTTCGGTGGTTGCGGGCGACACAGTTCCGACGATCACTTCGATGATTGAGCGGGGGCAGCCCGATATTGCGCCTGCTGTGTCGCCTTCCGCGATCGGCGCAGTATATTCTAAGGGTGCTGACGAGGGGAGGATCAGCCGGATCGGTATCGCGATCAGTGACGGGTCCGTGTCCGGCTGGTTTATTCCGAAGTACACCGCCGACGCCCACCCCGACATCAAGACTATCGAGGACGCTTTGAAGCATCCGGAGCTGTTTCCGGCTCCCGAAAATCCATCGAAGGGCGGGATCATTCAGGGCCCACAAGGCCGAGGTTCCACAATAGTCACCGGGCAATTGTTCAAAGCCTTCAAAGCTGGCGAGAAGGGTTTCGAACTCGTTTCGAGCGGTTCCGCCGCTGCTCTCGAGGGGGCCATCACAAGGGCCTACGAGCGCAAGCAGGGCTATATAGCTTATCACTGGGTTCCGACATCCCTCCTCGCGAAGTATCCCATGGTACGCCTCCAGGGTCCCGAGCACGACGCGGACGAATGGACGCGCTGCACGACCAAGCAGGACTGCCCCGATCCGAAGCCGAACTACTGGAAGCCTGCTGAAGAGGTCACGACGGCGTCGTCACGGTTCTTGGCCCGCGACGACGTCGAACCGGCGAAGGAATACTTTGCTAAGCGCAGCTGGACGCAGGCCGAAGTCGGCCAGGTCATGTTGTGGATGACGGAAAACCAGGCGAACGGTCAGAATGGCGCCCGGTGGTTTATCGAACACATGCCAGAAGTCTGGACCAAATGGGTTCCTGCAGACGTTGCAGAGAAAGTCAAGGCCGCTCTCTGAGTCCTGCCGTGATGAATGGTGGCTCCGCGTTTGGGGCCACCATAGGCCGTAGGCGCACCCGAATCTCACAGATCTCCTTGATCCGCTGCTTCAATCCGGCCTGCTCGCCGGGCCTGCACTTGTAGAGGGAGTGGTCGATCCGCAGGGCTTCGCATCACTTGCGAATCGACACCTTCCAGGCCGCCCGCATCTGATCGACAAGCTGGCGCCGACGGGCCGGCCTCAGAGCTTTTTGCAGCACATCCTGCAACATCGCCTTGTCCGGCGACAGGTCGGCTACGATCCGCTTCAGCTTGGCGTTCCCCTCCTCGAACTGGCGCAGCCGCTTCACCTCGGACGATATCAGACCGGCATAGCGCTTGCGCCAATTGCAGAACGTCGCCTCGGATATCCCGAACTTCCGGCAGACCTCGCCGACCGCCGTTCCGTCCTCACCAGCTTCAAAACGAAGGCGATCTGCGCCTCCGAGAACTTCGATTCCTTCATGAGGCATCCTCCTCGGTCCAATTGAGGGATCACAAGTGAAAAATTCCAACCAAAAACGCTCCGATTCAGCGGGGGGCACGTCAGACAAACCAAGCGTGCTGCGGCTTCGAAAGCTCGAGTGCGTTCCAATGAAGCGCTTAACGGGTGTATCGTTCCAAATATCTAGCCCAATTTCTTCTAGGCCTAGCATTTAAGAAAACTCGTGCTTTGCATAGCGCTTCGACCAACTACATTCGTTTGCGAAGAAATCGCATCTCTCTCTCCCTCCCGCAGTAACGCGATAGAGAAGCAAATGACAATCAGTCCAATCGAGCTTCAAGAACACAATCAAGTGTCAAATTGACAGTGGGCCCGAAACATGGTGGATAAAGTATGGCGACAGAACTTAACGACGAAGTTGCAAGGGGATATACTACGGCGCATTTCGTGCACACTTCTGGCCAAGACAATGTGGCGCCAAAATTCTGGCACGGCATCAAGGTAAGTTATGAGGAATTGGAGGCCGAAGCACAACGCCTCATTTCCATCAAGAAACAGAGTGCCGTTCGTCGGTCGTTCATTGTACATCCTCAATCGAAGACCAATACGCTCACCCCGGGCATTCGAGCGGCGATCGAAGTCACCATGCCGGGTGAGGCGGTCGAACTAACGCAGAAGAACAGTTCCAGCGTTGGACTTTCGATTGCAGGGACCGTTAGTGCGCGCATAGATGGCGCGGAACTTCGGATCGACAAGTACGATGTCTGGTCGGTTCCCAACATGGCCAAAGTGATCTACATCAACGAGGGCAGCGAACCTCACGTTCGGTTGACATTCAGCGACTCTCCTCTCTTCGAGTTCCTGCATGCGCTTTATCTGTCCGACGGCGAAATGGCACCCGCAACACCGGGCGATCGTCAGCGTGATCCAATGGCCGATTTCATCCATCGTCTTCCGACCGGCGGCAGCGCGATAAAAACTTACCATGCTTTCATCGATCCCGAGGCGGTAGAACAATCCGCATGCCTCTGGAAATGGGAGGAAGTCAAAGATTTCCTAAACAAAATCGAGAAGGATACTCCTGACCTGCGGGCAGCCATCATCGGATTGTTATGGAATCCGGCGACGGGGCGTACGAACGGATCAACCAATACGCTGACAGCATGTATGAACGGAGGAGTCGTCCAAATTGGACAGGCCCAAAGTGGAACATGGCGCGGCCCCATCGTCACAATGTAGCCGCCCTCAATTATGGGATCGTCGGCCAATGGAGAACGATCGTCGAGGGTAAGGAAATCTTTGGGGGCCGGGCGATTTGGTACTCACGGCGCCCGCTTGGGCGGTCCATTCTAACGGCAGGATGGATCGCGAAGCCTACACCTTCACAGTCCACGACAACGCACTCCTCGGCGCGCTCAATGCAACCATAATGCAAGAGTATCTGCACAAACCCCCGTTGCACCTTGGGGCTCGTCCGGGATTCCGCGCGTAGGTCCTGAGGCGCATACTTCAAGAGCAGGTAAATGCCTGGGGTAACGCATTTTCTGACTCCGGCTGGAAACCCCAGGCCTTGCCTCAACCGAAATTTGTGAAATATTAGACCCAGAAAATCTGGGGCTCCGATGTCAAGCAGCGTGCCGGTCCGAAACGTGCTTCGCCTGAACGCGCTGAGGGCATTCGAGGCGGCAGCCCGTCTCGGCGGTTTTTCACCGGCCGCAGATGAGCTGTCCGTCACAGCGGGCGCTATCGCGGCGCAGATCAAAGCCCTTGAAGGCGAGTATGGCGCCCCGTTGTTCGAACGCCATGCGAAAGGTGTACGCCTCACTCCGCTCGGCCTGAGAGTCAGCAAAAAATTCACGCTAGCATTCGACGCGCTCGAATCCGCGGCGCGCGATTTAAGANCGCCTCACTCCGCTCGGCCTGAGAGTCAGCAAAAAATTCACGCTAGCATTCGACGCGCTCGAATCCGCGGCGCGCGATTTAAGACAGCAAGCTACGCCCCAGAGGGTTCACATCGTTACTTCCCCTGCACTGGCCCAACTTTGGCTCGAACCTCGACTCGGTGCAATCGCGGAGATGGCAGGGCCCGTCGATATATCTGTAACCGCTGCAGACGAACCCCCGAACCTTAAGAGGAGCCCGTTCGATATTTGTCTTTTTTACACTGAAAATCTCGAGAAAACCCAAAGTAGACTGTTTAACGAGGAGATAGAGCCGGTCTGCACGCCTGCTATCGCGAAAACGCTGCACGAACCGCTCGATCTTATGCATGTGCGCTGTATTCCCGACGTAGTGTGGACTGATTGGTCGATTTGGGCAGCTGCGAAGATGCCGGGGGGAGTTTTCACCCCCGATGGTCCGGCATTCTCTCTTTATTCCGTTGCAGTGCGACAAGCGCTGAATGGCGTAGGCGTTCTAATTGGTCGGAAAAGTCTGTTGCGGGAGCATCTTGCGACTGGTGCGCTGGTTGCACCGTTCAATGCACCGACTCCTTTAGGCCTCACGCTTGCTACATGGATGCTGCCCGAGAGCCGTTCCAACTCCGTCGTCAAGGCCGTGGCAGACGCTCTTCAAGCGATGGCTTTGACTCCGAAAACCTTGGAACATCAACCATCGCCAAAATCACGATGCAGTTGACTTGTTCCGTAGCCGCCATATATCCGCGGCCAATTCTAGCAAATCAATTGGCATCCGACTGGCCTGGCTGCGCCTTTCAACTCCGATCATCCGGCCTCGGATTGAACGTGCAAAGGGATGTCGGTAGTGTAAAACTTGATTAAGTTATTTTGAAACTCCCTCGTGTCACGTTCTCGTTCGTCGGCCATCAGCGGACAGCCGCGACGCTCGGCAATCGCATCCAGCTCCCGCGTCACAGGCTCGCCGGAGATCGAGTTGTCAGCCACTGTCGCCAGGCATTCCCGGGTGAGTTCATCGATGAGCACAGAATGCCAAAGCGCGCCTATCAGCCAGAGGTCGGAGGCAAAGTCGAGCCTCCAGCGCTGGTTCGTATCTTGTGGGATCGTCATCGGCGTGCGCGTTCCCAGAGCCCGCTTGCGGCCGCGCCGCTTCCTTACGTCAGCCGTTCCTCGCGGTAGAAGCGATGGAGCTTCTCACACTTGACCTCGATGCCTCGCGCTTCAGCAAAAGGTGCAGATGGCGATGGCCGAAGCGTCGGCGTTGTGATGCCAGTTCCTTCACCTTCAGTCTCCCACCTGGTTCGGCATCATCCAGCCGCGTCGACCGATAACGGTAGACCCGCGGATCAATACCCACCAGTACGGGGGCTCGGTGCTGCGAACAGCCCTTCTCTTCCGTAGCCCAGCTCACGGCGTTCCTCGGCGACCCGGGCGTCAGGAGCCTTTTTTTAAAGCAGGTCGCGCAGAGTCGACACGTCCATTATCGACTCCGCCAGAAGCTTCGTCAGCTTTGCGTTCTCTTCCTCAAGCGTCTTCAGCCGCCTGGCCTCTGACATTTCCATGCCGCCATGCTTCTGGCGCCAATTGTAAAACGTCGCATCCGAGATGCCGTCCATGCGACACATCCCAGCGGCGGACAGTTCCGCCTGATGGTTCTTCAAGATGCCGATGTTCTGTTCGTCCGTGAACCTCGATCGTTTCATCGCCCGACTCTTTTTCAACGGAACAGGCTAGAGCACGTCCTGTTTAATCCGGTTCATATCCTGCGGCCTTAAAGTAGTTTGCGCATTCGGCTGGCGTGAAGAGGTCGAGAAGCGGACCGACGGCGTCCCACAAAGCCTTGATGGTTCTCTCGGCCTTTGCTCGCAACAACGCCTTGAGCTTGGAGAAGGCGTTCTCGATTGGGTTGAAGTCGGGACTGTAGGGCGGCAGGTAGAGCAGGCTCGCGCCTGCGGCCTCGATCGCGTCGCGCACGCCGGCGGCCTTGTGGGCGGGCAGGTTGTCCATGACGACGACGTCGCCCTCCGACAATGTCGGGACCAGCACCTGCTCGAGATAGGCCACGAATACGTTGCCGTTCATAGCGCAGTCGTAGACGAAGGGCGCTGTCATGCCCGTCAGCCGCAGCGCTCCGGTGAAGGTCGTGGTCTTCCAGTGGCCATGCGGCATGCCGGCCGGCAGCGCTCGCCGCGCGGCGCTCTTCCACGCAGGCGGGCCATCTTTGTGGAGAGGCCGGGGTGAGTAGGCCGGAGGAATTTCACCTGCCGGCCTCTCGCAGAACGGTGCGTGAACCTCTCGATTCACACCGCTCCCATCAGGCAAACGTATTCGTTCCGAACGCCTTCCTGTGCACAAACAGTCCTGGATTTTCCCGCGCCAGCTTTCTCACGAAGAGGCTGGCACGCGTCTTATGAGACTGAAAGCGCTTGAACTTACGCATGATCCACGCCCTGAGCTTCCGGTTGACGTAATCAGCCAGAGTGGACAGGGCCGAACGGCTGTAACGGCCGTAATAGGCTATCCATCCCCGAAGGAGTGGATTGAGCTGTTGGGCAATTTCAGCCAGCGTCCCCGGCGTTTGCCGCGGGATGTTCAAGCTTTTGATCGTGGCTCGCATCGACTTCATTGCCGTTGGGCTGGCCGCAGGCGTGTAGCCACAGAAGAACTCATCTCGCTGTGTGTTCGCCACGCGTCGCGGTCGGAACTGATACCCGAGGAAGTCGAACACGACATTCGGGTATTCCCCTCTGCGCCTTTGGTCTTTGCAATAGACGATCTTGGTCTTTGTCGGATGCATTTGGAGCCCGCATGCTACCAGTCGAGCACCAAGCTCCGCCTTGAGGGCTTCTGCCTGCTGCTCATTCCGGCAATGCACAAGGCCATCGTCCGCGTATCGACACCATGGCAGGTCAGGGTGTGTCCGCGTCATCCACAGATCAAATGCATAGTGCATGAAGAGATTCGACAAGATCGGGCTGACAACGCCCCCTTGCGGGGTACCTCGTGTGCGCTCGACTACTTCTCCGTTCTTCTCCATCGGCGCTGCCAGCCATCTTTCGATGTAGAGCAGAGCCCACTTGCATGCGACGTGTTTCCTGACCGCCTTCAGCAGGAGATCGTGCGGAAGATTGTCAAACAGCCCTTTGATGTCGAATTCCAGAACCCAGTCATACTTCCAGCACCGCTGCCGCGTCACCCCCACGGCATCCAGAGCCGATTTTCCCGGCCTGTAGCCGTAGGAGTCTGGAAGAAAGAGGGAATCCAAATCCGGCTCAATCATCTGCTTGACCACCATCTGCGCGATCCGATCGCTGACGGTGGGCACACCCAAAACCCTTTCGCCCCCAGTCTTCTTCGGAATGGAGACAGCGCGAACCGGCGGTGGGAAGTACGTCCCTGAGGACATCCGATTCCAGACCTTGTAGAGGTTTACTGCAAGGTCCTTTTCGAACATCTCCAGGGTCTGCCCGTCCACCCCGGCTGCGCCATGGTTGGCTTTGACCGCTTTGTAAGCTTCGTACACTTGACGTTTCTCTATTCGAAACGGCTTGTCTGTCGTACTTTCCGAAGTCATCCTGTTTCCAGTTGTTCCAAACAATACGACGGCCTGATCCGCCCCCTTTGCTCTGACCCCATTATAGGGTCCTCGACGCTCATACGGGGCGGTCCGCCCCAGTCTCCTGCATCGGTACTCTCGCCTTGCGATTTGCTCCGCTTGAGCTTCTCCCTTTGCATCAGGAGCCTGGTTCCTGCAGTTCCGCGTGAAAGCCTATGTCCAACTCACGCCCCCTCTACGCCGGTCGCCGCCCGCCCGGTCATCAGGCGTCTGGCGGACTTGTTCCAGGATGACGAAACGGTCCTGGTTTCGACGACACTTACGTTCATAACGACGCGTCCTCGGAGGGTTCACTTTCGTTCGTCTTTTGGACATGCACCTGCTCGGGTCTCGCCCGAACGTTTCATCCGACGCTCACTACCACGGCTCTTTACCGCAGCAGCTCGGACTGGTTTGGGACCTGCCCCTGAAAGCCGATCCCGGAGGGCCGTCCTCCATCATTCACGCAGCTTCACGTTACGGGGTTAGCTCATACTGAACTCCTTCCGTGCCTCTGCAGCACACTCTCGTCGATGAACACGAGCTTCGCCGGATCGAGATCGAGCTGGCCGTCGAACCAGTCCCGGCGCCGCTTCAGGACGTCGGGGCGATCCTGCTCCAGTGCGTGCGCGGACTTTTTTTGAATGTCCAGCCGTGGCCGCGAAGCCAGGCGCTCAAGGCGCTGCGGCTGATCCGCACCGAATGCTCGGCGCTGAGCCGCTCCACCATCTCGTTCAGCGTGATGTCCTTGCGCTCCTCGATCAGCCCGACGATGAAGGCTTCATGCGCATCGAGGCAGGAGGCGCGGCGGCGGCCCTGCGGGCGTGGCGCCAGTTCGCCGATCTTCGCCCGCGCAATCCAGCGGATCGCGCTGGACACTCCCACGCCGAACCGCGCCGCCGCTTGCCGCGCCGACATGCCCTCGTCCGAAGCCTTCAAGACCCGCGACCGAAGATCCCCGCTCAATGCTCTTCCCATCGTCCACCTCCATCGAGGTGGATGTTGAATCAGCACAAAACGCAGCCGTCACATCACAATCGATTCATCGATCACAGGACGTGCTCTAACCTCGAAGCGACGACTTTCCAGGGGAGCAGGTCAGGATAGAAAGGTTGTCGCATCGAGCCCCCTCACGGTCAGGACGGGTAGTACTGAACTCATATGAATCAAATTTATATCAGCCTCCGTTTTTTCCACCTACAGGCCGGAGATCACAACGGGTATCTTGGCAAGCTGTGAAGTTTTGATGCCGGTTCGGGAGTCGGCACAATGCAGCGATCACATGAAATTGGCATCGAGAAAACAAGCGTAATAGAGAGGAACTTGATATGGCTAAATTCTTGTACGCCGCTGCCGTTGCGATGGCGCCGTTCATGGCCAGTAGCGCTGCGCATGCGGCCTGCGGCGACATCACGAATTTTCTGTAGCAAGCGATTCCGCAATCCTTGCCAACAACCCGGCCCCTGGCCGGAAATTACGCATCAAAACGGTTGCAACAATTTGACGATCGAAACCAGTCAAGGTTGCTGATGGTGCGAGTTCATCAAGGTAAAAGATATGGACTGGTTTTTTAAATTTCCTCAATTGAGCCCTGAACTACTCCTCGCCGTCACACGCACCGTCGACGGTTCTCTCAGGACTCTCACGCGGGCTTATGGCGACAGCATCGAGGCCTTCTTCAAGCCTCTCTTTTACTTTCTCGTGTTCATCGAGAATATGATGTCCAACGCTCCCTGGCCGATCGTCGTGTTCGCAATGGCAGGTATCGCATGGATCGTCGCGCGGAATTGGGTCGCCGTAGCCGCTGTTATCGGCACATTGCTGCTGATCGGGCTCTTAGGTTTATGGCTTGACACGATGAAGACTATTTCTCTTGTCCTTTCATCAACGCTCTTTGCGATTGCCATAGGAATACCGCTCGGAATCGTAATGAACCGCTTCAAAAATGTGGCTGGAGTCATGCGGGCTGTCCTCGACGTGATGCAGACAATGCCACCCTTCGTCTACCTCATTCCGGTTGTAATGCTGCTTGGGATCGGCCGCGTGCCGGGCTTCATCGCTGTTGTGATCTACGCAATTCCTCCGATCATCCGACTTACCGATCTCGGCATACGCCTAGTCGAAAAGGAAGTTCTGGAGGCAGCCGACGCCTATGGCTGTTCGCGATGGCAGAAACTCTGGAAGGTTCAGATGCCGCTTGCCATGCCAACCATAATGGCCGGTATCAACCAGACGATCATGATGGCGCTCGCAATGGTGGTCATTGCCTCAATGATTGGCGTCCAAGGGCTTGGCCTCAACGTGTTGCAAGCGATCGCCAATCAGTACTTCACGCAAGGTATATTTAGCGGGTTTGCAATAGTGGGTATCGCGATCATATTCGACCGCATCAGCCAGGCCTACGGCCGCCGCTTGCAAAAACATCGGGGTGCCGGACGTGACTAAGAGCGACGCATCCATCGAGATCCGCGATCTCTACAAGATATTTGGTAATGCTCCAAAGCACTACGTCGAAGCCGTGCGCAACGGACTCTCAAAAGCCGATCTTGCGAATAAGCACGGACATATCCTTGGGTTGAACAACATCAACATCGTAATCCCTGCAGGAAAGATACAAGTCATCATGGGATTGTCGGGCTCCGGCAAGTCCACATTGATCCGTCACATCAACCGTCTCATCGAGCCGACAGCGGGCTCGATCGTGATCGACGGGCGCGATATCCTCGGTATGTCCGAATTGGAACTGCGAGAGTTCCGACGTAACCGGACGGCGATGGTTTTCCAGAATTTCGCCTTGTTGCCGCACAGGACCGTCATCGACAATGTGACGTTCGGCCTCGAGGTCCGGGGCTTCGATAAAGCCAGAAGCCGGGAGACCGGCATGAGGTGGATCGACCGAGTCGGCCTTTTGGGCTTTGAAAACCGCTATCCAGACGAGTTATCGGGTGGCATGAAGCAGCGAGTTGGTCTCGCGCGCGCACTCAGTAGCGATGCATCGATCCTCATGATGGACGAGGCGTATTCGGCTCTGGATCCTCTGATCCGAACCGACATGCAGACCATGCTGCTAGATCTTCAGATGGAGTTGAAGAAGACAATTGTCTTCATCACCCATGACCTCGACGAGGCGCTACGACTGGGCGACCGCATAGTTATCCTGCGTGATGGGACCATCGTTCAGCAGGGGGACGGCCAGGACATTCTTTTGCGCCCGGCAGATGACTACATCCAAAGATTTGTCAAGGACGTCAATAGAGGGCGCTTCATCAAGGTCGAGGCGGTCATGGATGAAGCTCCCCGGGCCGATAGCACTTCACTGCCAAGATTAAAGGTAAGCACAACGCTCGAGGTCGCGGCTAAGGAACTGACGAACTCCCCGTACGATGAAGCAATTGTTGTCGACGTGGTTGGTAAGCCCATGGGGCTGGTGTCCCTTCGCCAGATCACCGCGGCTTTGTCAGCAACGGGAGAGACAGATCGTAAGAAAGTAGAGCTAACTTTGAAATGACGTAATGTATCCCTCAATGCCATCCTTCAAGGCGCGCGTATCGCTCCAGCATGGAGGACGATGTCCCGCTTCGGTGCCGCCAACAATGTCACTCAGGTATCCTCATGCCACCTGTCATCATTTCAGGCGCGACTGAGGAGATGCCCGCCATCCAGGAGACCCATTGCGGCGACAACGCGCTTCGACACCGAGAAGGAGGCGCTTCAACTCGCGAACACTGCCAATATTGGCTCGCCGGCTCCGTCGGCGGGCGAAGCAGATGGTCGGGCGATAAACGCTGGGCCACCGATGCCTTGAGCGCCGCCTGACCTTCCGTTGGTGTGCTGAAGGGAGTGCATTCGAAAGTCCGTGTCGTTCACGCCGGACGAGCACTGAGTGAGACAGCCGCAGGAGAAGGTGAATGCAGATGTGATCCCAGAGCTTAGTTGACGTATCGTCTGTCGCGTCGGCAGGCCGTGGACCTCGGTTTCGGCGGCAAGCTAGCCATTCATCCGCGCCAGATCGCACCTCTCTGGAGGCTTCGCTCCTTCCGCCGCTGAGATCGATTGGGTCAGGCGCATCCTTGCGAGCGCCGATGGTGCCGTCGCGCTCGACGGCGTCATGATAGACGAGCCGGTTCGGCTTAAAGACAAGAGCGTTGTGAAACGTCCGCGGCTGCAATCGTCAAGTCAGTGGCCCGGGATGCGGGTGCCACTCTCGAATCGGAGCGTGAACATGGCTGCAGATGGTCAGTTGCTAAACGACACAGGCGTCGGCGGGGCAGATCAGGCAACGAGTAAAATGTCAGCATTCTCAGCGAAAATAAGAAAGATCCTCGTCGCTAATCGTTCGGAAATCGCAATCCGCGTCTTCCGGGCCGCCAACGAGCTCGGAATCGAAACGGTCGCGATCTGGGCGGAAGAGGACAAATATTCGCTACACCGGTTCAAGGCCGACGAGAGCTATCAGGTCGGGCGCGGCCCACATCTTTCGAAGGACATGGGGCCGATCGAAAGCTACCTGTCGATCGAGGAGGTGATCCGCGTCGCCAAGCTGTCCGGCGCCGACGCGATCCATCCCGGCTATGGACTGCTGTCCGAGAGTCCGGAATTCGCCGACGCCTGCGCCGAAAACGGCATCGTCTTCATCGGCCCGAAGCCGGAGACGATGCGCAGGCTCGGCAACAAGGTCGCCGCGCGCAATCTGGCCATCGAGATCGGCGTGCCGGTGATCCCCGCCACCGATCCGCTGCCCGACGACATGGAGGTTGTGAAGAGGCTGGCGCTCGAGGTCGGCTATCCGCTGATGCTGAAGGCCTCGTGGGGCGGCGGCGGGCGGGGCATGCGCGTCATCCGCACCGAAGCCGAGCTCGCCAAGGAAGTCACCGAAGGCAAGCGCGAAGCCAAGGCCGCCTTCGGCAAGGACGAGGTCTATCTCGAGAAGCTGATCGAGCGGGCCCGCCATGTCGAGGTGCAGATCCTTGGCGACACGCATGGCAACGCGGTGCATCTGTTCGAGCGCGACTGCTCGATCCAGCGGCGCAACCAGAAGGTCGTCGAGCGCGCGCCGGCACCGTATCTTTCGAGCGAGCTGCGCGAGGAACTCTGTGGCTATGCACTGAGGATCGCCGACGCCACCGCCTATATCGGCGCCGGCACGGTCGAGTTCCTGCAGGACGCCGACACCGGCAAGTTCTATTTCATCGAGGTCAATCCGCGCATCCAGGTCGAGCATACGGTCACCGAGCAGGTGACCGGCATCGACATCGTCAAGGCGCAGATCCACATCCTCGAAGGCGAAGCGATACGCACGCCGGAATCGGGCGTGCCGTCCCAGGAGCACATCCGTCTCAACGGTCACGCGCTGCAGTGCCGCATCACCACCGAGGATCCGGAGCAGAACTTCATCCCCGACTACGGGCGCATCACCGCCTATCGTGGCGCTACCGGCTTCGGCATACGGCTGGACGGCGGCACGGCCTATTCGGGCGCTGTCATCACCCGCTTCTACGATCCGCTGCTGGAAAAGGTCACCGCCTGGGCGCCGACGCCGGACGAGGCGCGGCTGAGGATGGACCGCGCGCTACGCGAGTTCCGTATCCGTGGTGTTGCCACCAATCTGACCTTCCTCGAAGCGATCATCAATCACCCCAGCTTCAAGGACAACTCCTACACCACGCGCTTCATCGACACGACGCCGGAACTCTTCGCCGCCGTGAAGCGGCAGGACCGCGCCACCAAGCTGCTGAACTACCTCGCCGACGTATCGGTGAACGGCCATCCCGAGACGCGCGGCCGGCCGATGCCGAAGGCGGATCCGGCGGCTCCGCGTGTGCCCATCATCGGCGGTGAGATCTCTCTCGGCACGAAGCAGCTGCTCGACCAGCTCGGCCCCGAGAAGTTCGCGCAGTGGATGCGCGACCAACGCCAGGTGCTGGTCACCGACACGACGATGCGTGACGGCCATCAATCGTTGCTGGCGACTCGCATGCGCACTTTTGACATAACGGCGGTGGCCGGCACCTATGCGCGCGCACTGCCGCAGCTTCTGTCGCTCGAATGCTGGGGCGGAGCGACCTTCGACGTCGCCATGCGCTTTCTGACGGAAGACCCGTGGGAACGGCTGGCTAGGGTGCGGCAGGCCGCGCCGAACATCCTGCTGCAGATGCTGCTCAGGGGCGCAAACGGCGTCGGTTACACAAACTATCCCGACAACGTCGTCCAGCACTTCGTCAAACAGGCGGCTGCCGGCGGCATCGACCTCTTCCGCGTCTTCGATTGCCTGAACTGGGTGGAGAACATGCGCGTCGCGATGGACGCGGTGCGCGCCGAGAACAAGTTGTGCGAGGCGACCATCTGCTACACCGGCGACATCCTCGACCAGGCGCGAGCGAAATACGATCTAAAATACTACACCGCTCTCGCTCGCGAACTGGAAGCGGCCGGAGCGCACATCATCGCGCTGAAGGACATGGCAGGCCTGCTCAAGCCGGCGGCCGCGCGCGTGCTGTTCAAAGCGCTGCGTCAGGAGACCGGCCTGCCGATCCACTTCCACACGCACGACACTTCGGGCATCGCCGCCGCCACGGTGCTGGCAGCGGTGGAGGCGGGTGTCGATGCGGTGGATGCGGCGATGGACGCCTTCTCCGGCAACACCTCGCAGCCCTGCCTCGGCTCGATCGTGGAGGCTCTGAAAGGCTCCGAACGCGACACCGGCCTCGACGCTGCCTGGATCAGGAAGATCAGCTTCTACTGGGAGGCCGTGCGCAACCAGTACGCCGCCTTCGAGAGCGACCTGAAAGGCCCGGCTTCGGAGGTGTATCTGCACGAAATGCCGGGCGGCCAGTTCACCAACTTGAAGGAGCAGGCGCGCTCTCTCGGCTTGGAGACGCGCTGGCACGAGGTAGCGCAGGCCTATCATGACGTGAACCTGATGTTCGGCGATATCGTTAAGGTGACGCCTTCCTCCAAGGTGGTTGGCGATATGGCGCTGATGATGGTCAGTCAGGACCTGACCGTGGCCGACGTCGAGAACCCAGCCAAGGATATCGCCTTCCCGGATTCAGTCGTCTCAATGCTGCGCGGCGATCTCGGCCAGTCGCCCGGCGGCTGGCCGGAAGCGATCCAGAAGAAGGCGCTGAAGG
This sequence comes from Mesorhizobium wenxiniae, assembly GCF_002284535.1. GTDB lineage: Bacteria > Pseudomonadota > Alphaproteobacteria > Rhizobiales > Rhizobiaceae > Mesorhizobium > Mesorhizobium wenxiniae. The sequence goes on from NZ_NPKH01000037.1 coordinate 51,348, forward strand.
GCGAGAAGCCGATCACCGCGCGCCCCGGTTCGCTGCTGAAAGACGCCGACCTCGGAAAGAGCCGCAAGGACGCCGAGGAGAAAACCGGGCGCGCGCTCTCGGAATTCGAGTTCGCCTCCTACCTGATGTATCCGAAGGTTTTTTCCGACTTCGCCGCCGCTCAGGAAACCTACGGCCCCGTCTCGGTGCTGCCGACGCCGACCTATTTCTACGGCATGAAGGCGGAGGACGAGATCCTGGTCGACATCGAGCAGGGCAAGACGCTGGTGATCCGCTGCCTCGCTATCGGCGACCGCGACGACAAGGGCATGGTTACCGTCTTCTTCGAGCTCAACGGCCAGCCGCGCCGCGTCAAGGTGCCGGACCGCGTGCACGGCGCCGCGAACGGCAAGGCCCGTCGCAAGGCCGAACCGGGCAACGAGGCCCATGTCGGCGCGCCGATGCCAGGCGTGATCTCGACACTGTCGGTCAAAGCCGGCCAGTCGGTCAGCGCCGGCGACGTATTGTTATCGATCGAGGCGATGAAGATGGAGACCGCGCTTCACGCCGAGCGCGACGGCACGATCGCCGAGGTGCTGGTCGCGACCGGCGACCAGATCGACGCCAAGGACCTGCTGATGGTGATGCAATAGCAATAAGGTAGAAGAACCTTGTGATTGACCGAACTTAGAGACCGCTATGCAGACTTGGTTCCAGCGATTGATTGACCTGACCTCGGCGTCCTCCTCTGAGGCATCGCTGAAAGCGGCTCTATCAGGACTGGTTCGCGAACTTGGCTTCGACTGTTATGCCTATCTCAATGTCCAACCCGTCCGAACCTACGCCGTGTCCAACTATCCCGCGGAGTGGCAGGCTCGCTACCTATCTCGTAGATACACGCACATCGACCCAGTCGTTGCATCAGCGCGGGCAAGATTGGAAGCCTTCACGTGGGAGGCAGGTAGTCAAAGACAGGCGACCTCAAAGGCGGTGAGGGTCTTCTACAAGGAAGCGGGCGACTTCGGCATCCGCTCAGGCATCAGCATCCCGGTCAGAACCCCGTTCGGACACATGTCGATGCTCACGCTAGCGTCGAGCCGCCCGTCCCTTTCGCTAGAAACGGACATCGACCTGGTCACCGCGGCCACCGCTGTGGCGGGACGCAGGACCACGACCTGACGGTCATGATAAGGCGCGATATCTGCGCCAGGTTCGGTGGTTAGCATGGCGAAGGCCGGGCTGGAGCCATCTCCGCCTTCGCGCCATATGCCGGCGATCGCCATGAATGGCGCATCGTTCAGCGTGAACCGATGTTTTGCTTTCGGGTATTTCTTGCCAGTGAACTCGAAGAAGGCCGATGCGGGAATGAGGCATCGGTTGCTCTTGTCGAAATGCCTTCCGTCTGACCGGTAGTTGAAGACCGGGCCACCCTTCGGATTCGATGGTGGGAAGCTGAAATTCATGGGCACCAATTCAATGCCATTGCCGGCGGCGCGCATCACCGGCGCCGTGTCATTGATGCGGATATCGTCGCTTTCCGGCAGATCGAGTTCGGTCTGTTGCGTCGGGATGCCAAGCTCAAGCGCCTGCATCATCTGGACGTATTCGACCCATTTCACATGCTGTTCGTAGGCATTGCACATGCCGCGCACTCTATCGCGAAACGCAAATGAGTCGAGATGGGCGTCCCTTGGGGCCGGGCTCTCGGCTGGCGCTGAAGCCCCGCTCTGCGGGTCTTCACCCTTCAGGCTTCCATCCCTGACGCGGCACGGCGCTGACAGCGCGTAGCCCCCTCCTCTCAGTGTCGGTCTTGCGCATCGCGAGAGTGAGAGGACGGTCTGCAGGGCCATGACGGTGAAGGGCTGGGAGAGAGGCTTCCGGCGCCCGTTATGGAGAACTCTCATGAACAATTCAGTGACTATCGATGCCGGCCGCGACGCACCCATTGGCTACAAAGTGGATGCGAGCCGCGGCGAGCGCATCGGCCGCGTGTCCTCGGAATGGTTCAACCGTCCGGCTGATGAGCGCTACCTGTCCCTGTCCGAGTTGATGGCTTCAGTGCAGGGGCGGTCCGAGTGCAGCCGGACCCGTACCGTCGAGAGCGCGGCGATCCGGGTCGAAGCCAGCCGCGACGATGCCGAGCGGCTTGCCCTGATGCTTCCGGGTACGGATAGACCGGTTGCCCCGACACATTGGAGCTTTGGCCAACTGGCCGGCATCGTAGGCGCCCCGGCGACCTATTTGCGCCAGCTTCCGGCTCCGCTCGCCGGCATCAACCTGCAATACGGCTTGGCCGCGCACCGCGCCGAGCAGGTCAAGACGCTCGAGGTCGAGAACGGCCGGGTCGAACTCCGCGCCGTCACCGGCCCGGACTATGGCCGCATCTATGATCACGAACTGGTTGCCGCCGTACAGAAGATTGCCGGCAATGGCACCGGCGACACGCGCTGGAAGATCCCCGGTGTGCTCGACTGGTCCACCGGCATCTACAATCCCCGTGTCGACATCACCTCGGACACCACCACGCTCTATGCGTCGGATCGCGATGTGTTCCTCTTCCTGGTCGATGATCTCAATCCGATCGAGGCTGGCCGGCTGCCGGACGGATCGCCCGATCTATATTTCCGGGGCTTCTACTGCTGGAATTCGGAGGTCGGGGCGAAGACGCTTGGCATTGCGAGCTTCTATCTCCGCGCCGTATGCCAGAACCGCAATTTGTGGGGCGTCGAGGATTTCGAGGAGATCACCATCCGCCACTCCAAATATGCCGCCTCACGCTTCGCACACCAGGCAGAGCCGGCGCTGACGCGGTTCGCCAATTCCTCGCCAATGCCGTTCGTCAACGGCATCCGGGCGGCGCGCGAAAAGATCGTCGCCCGAAGCGATGACGATCGCGCGGAGTTCCTGCGCAAGCGTGGCTTTTCCAAAGCCGACACGGCGAAGATCATCGAGACTGTGCTCGCCGAGGAAGGTCGCAAGCCCGCGAGCGTCTTCGACTTCGTGCAGGGCATCACCGCCGTCGCGCGGGACAAGCCGCACCAGGACGCCCGGCTCGAGCTTGAGGGCAAGGCCAAGAAGTTGCTCGACCGGGCCGCCTGATTTCAGCAAAGCCGGCGATGCGGATTTACGTGTCTCCAGCTGCGTGGTTTTCCGGAACGCCGGATGTGCGGCGCCGTCCTCGGAGTGAGAGGGCGGCGCCGATCTTCGTGACGGGTTGGAGGTCGAGAGAGAGGCTCCCGGCCGCCCGTCGTGGAGTAAATCCCCATGGCTAGCGCCAAGAAGAAGCCCACCATGACTCTGTCGCCCTCGCGCGACATCCCCTTCAACCAGCTCGTCCTGAGCCAGTCCAATGTCCGGCGCATCAAGGCCGGCGTCTCGGTCGAGGAACTGGCGGAGGACATCGCCCGCCGCGGCATCCTGCAGGGTCTCACGGTCCGCCCTGTCGTTGCTGAAAACGGCGCCGAGACCGGCATGTTCGAGGTGCCGGCCGGCGGCAGGCGCTTCCGGGCGCTGGAACTGCTCGTCAAGCAGAAGCGCTTGGCCAAGACCGCCCCAGTGCCCTGTGTCGTCCGCGAGGGCGGTATTGCCGAGGAGGACTCGCTCGCCGAAAACGTCCAGCGAGCGCCGCTGCATCCGCTCGACCAGTTCCGCGCGTTTCTCACCCTGCGCGAGAAGGGTCAGGCCGAGGAGGAAATCGCCGCGACCTTCTTCGTCTCGGTGAACGTGGTCAAGCAGCGCCTGAAGCTCGCTTCGGTCTCACCGGTGCTGCTCGATATCTATGCCGAAGACGGTATGACGCTCGCCCAACTCGAGGCGTTCACCGTCTCGGGCGACCACGCTCGCCAAGAGCAGGTGTTCGAACGGCTGAAAGCTTCCTACGACAAGTCGGCCTATGCCATCCGGCGCATGCTGACCGAAGGCGCCGTCCGTGCCACCGATAAGCGGGCGCAGTTCATCGGCATCGAGGCCTATGTGGACGCCGGCGGCACGGTGCTGCGTGACCTGTTCGAGGGTGACGATGGCGGCTGGCTGCGGGATGTTGCCGTCGTCGATCAGATGGTGGCCGACAAGCTCAGCGCCGAGTCCGAGGCGATTGCCGCCGAGGGCTGGAAGTGGACCGAGGTCGCGCCTGATTTTGCCTATGGCCACACCTATGGTCTGCGGCGGCTCGTCGGCGAACCCCTACCGCTCACCGCAGAGGAGGAAGCCGCGCGTGGCGCGCTCAAGGCCGAATTCGACCGGCTGGTTGCGGAGCACGAAGGCGCGGACGAGCTTCCCGACGAGGTCGACCAGCGGCTCGGCGAGCTCGAGACCGCGCTCGACGCCTTCGACGAACGGCCACTGTCCTTCGATCCCGAGGAAGTCGCCCGCGCGGGCGCCTTCATCAGCATCGCCGGGGACGGCCACTTGCGCGTCGATCGCGGCTACGTCCGGCCTGAGGACGAGGCGCCAGTTGCGTCCGAAACCCAGGGGTCCGATGACGGAGCAACGAGCGCCGGGACGTCAGCCAGTGACGATGGCGACGACGCAGGTGGTGTCCGTGGTGACGTCACGGCTGAGCCCGAGGAGGACGAGGGCCTTTCGCCGATCTCGGACCGATTGATGACCGAGCTTACGGCGCATCGGACGCTCGGCCTTCGCGACGCCCTCGGCGAGCATCCCGACGTCGCTTTCCGCGCAGCGTTGCACGCCCTGACGCTCAAGATCTTCTACCAGTATGGCTCGGATAGCTGCCTTGAGTTGGACCTCAAGACCGTCAGCTTCGGCGCCCAGGCGCCGGGGCTGAACGACAGCGTCTCGGCCGAGGCGATCCGGGCCAGGCATGAGAGCTGGACCAAGACTCTGCCGAAGGACTCGGCCGACCTCTGGGACGCGCTAGGCGACTGGGACAGCGACAGCCGCGCCGCGCTGTTCGCCCATATCGTCAGCCTCTCGGTCAACGCCGTCAGCGAAGCCTGGAACCGTCGGCCACGAGCCCTCGCCCATGCCGATCAGTTGGCCCAGGCCGTCGATCTCGACATGGCCGCACGCTGGAAGCCGACCGTCGACACCTTCCTCGGCCGCGTGACCAAGGCGCGCATCCTTCAGGCAGTCGCCGAAGCGAAGGGACAGCGGCCCGCTGACCGGATCGCCCATCTGAAGAAGGGCGACATGGCGACGGAAGCGGCGACGCTGCTCGACGGGACCAGTTGGTTGCCGGAGCCGCTCCGTACGCCGGGCCGGGAGACAGTCGCCGACATATCGGCCGTGGAACTGGCCGTCGTGGAAACGGCGGAGGTAGCGGACGAAACGGCCATGGCCGACGACAACGGCATCGCCGATGATGACGATGTCGCGGCAATGACCATCGCGGCCGAATAGCCTCCCATGACCCTCATACCTGGCCCGCCGGCGACGGCGGGCCTTTCTTTTTGAAGGAGGTCACCATGCGCGAACCGCCGCATGAGTTGGCACGCCGCCTCGCCGACCGGGCCGAGGCGGTCTGCCGGCATTATCTCTCCAATGGCCGGCGCCAGGGGAACTATTGGACCGTTGGCGATGTGCGCAACACCCCTGGTCGCTCCATGTTCGTTCGACTTGCCGACTCCCCAAGAGGTCCGGCCGGGCGCTGGACCGACGCCGCTACCGGCGAGCATGGCGATCTGCTGGACGTGGTGCGCGAAGCGCTTGGGCTCGGAACCTTCGCAGATGTCGCCAGGGAAGCCCGGGTCTTCCTCGGCCAGTCGCCTGAACCAGCGCGTAGGGAGCCTGCAGCCTCTCAGCGCGCACGCGCTCCGGCTGGGTCAACGGAGGCCGCCCGCCGGCTGGTGGGCATGTCGCAGCCGATCATCGGAACCATCGTGGAAACGTATTTGCGTGGTCGCGGCATTATGACTTTGCACGGAACGGGTTCACTGAGGTTTCATCCGCGCTGCTACTACCGGCCGGACGATCATGGACCGACCGAAACCTGGCCAGCGATGATCGCCGCCGTCACCGATCTCGACGGGCGACTGACCGGCGCGCACCGCACCTGGCTTGCGCCGGACGGTCTGGGCAAGGCACCCGTCGACACACCGCGCCGGGCCATGGGCGATCTGTTGGGCAACGCCGTCCGCTTCGGAGTGCCCGGCAACGTCATGGCTGCGGGCGAAGGCATCGAGACGACGCTTTCGCTCAGATGCGCCCTGCCCGACATGGCCATGGCGGCAGCTCTCTCGGCGGCGCATCTCGCTGCCATCCTGTTCCCGCCTACGCTGAACCGGCTCTACATCATCCGCGACAACGATCCCGCCGGTAACAGTGCCCGCGACACCTTGATCGAGCGGGCGACCGATGCCGGGATTGAGGCGATCGTCCTCTCGCCGAGGATGGAGGACTTCAACGAGGATCTACGCTGCTTGGGCCTCGCCACGCTTCGCAAATCGATCGCGGACCAACTGGTTCGCCGGGATCGCTATCGTTTCCTCGAACGTGTGGCCTGAGCCAGGATGGAGCGCGGCGCAGTGCGGTCATGAGGCCGGCGTCACGCGAACAGGATCCACCGCCGGAGAGAGCCACGACCCGGCCTTCGAGAGGGCGATCGGGCCCACAACGGTCCGGCCAGGCAATGGCGCCGGCCGACTATTTTCCGGCGGCGGCTGCGCCGCCTTTCCATCGCGAGGCAAAATAGTCGGCCTCTGCCATCCTCCGCTGCCGCTCCGGCCCTCCGCGGCGCTCCGGGTGCGAGGCCATCCCGCCCGTGGGCTTTCGTCGCCATGAAGGCCGCGAGGGTCGCGGCCCCACCGACGGGAGTATCCCATGAGCGCACACGACGAGTCCGAACAGCACCACGCAGCGTCGCCCACCGATCACGTCCTCACCGAACTCCAGCTCTATGGCTGGCGCCCTTACGCCGATGACCCCGATCCGCGACCACTTCCCGACGGCGACCATGTCGCCGGAGCCGTTGCGGACATCTTCGATGCCCTCATCGCCACCCTCGGCGACACACGCCTCGAGCCCGACCTCGACGACCTGCTCTGGTCCGTCACCAATGTCTTCCACCGCGCCGTGCTGCGGATCGAGCGGCAAATAGATGACAACGAGCAGGCCCAGCGCCGCCTGCAGCGGGAACAGGACGGCACCGAGATCAAAGCGGTCGAACTCGAAAACCTCACCGCCCAGGGCCAGACCATGATCGAGCGGCGCGACGCCTTCGAATTGATGCGGGATCAGGCTTCCGAACACTACGAGCAGCACACCGGCTCGGCCTGGCGTCCGCGCACCGGATCGATGGTCAACCACCGGCATCTGACCGCGGCAATGATCGACAGCCGCGATTTCCTCGCCGCGCGGCGCAAGGCCGATACCGAGGTAATGCTGCCCGCCGGTCCGAAGATCGCCCTGACCGGCGGCCTCGATTTCAACGACCACCATCTCATCTGGGACGCGCTCGACAAGGTCCACGCCAAGCACCCCGACATGGTGCTGATCCACGGCAAGTCGCCAAAGGGCGCCGAACTGATTGCCAGCAAATGGGCCGACAATCGCAAGGTGCCGCAGGTCGGCTTCGCCCCGAACTGGGACAAGCATGGACGGGCCGCTCCGTTCAAGCGAAACGATGCGATCCTCGACATCCTTCCGATCGGCGTCATCGTGTTTCCGGGCACCGGCATCCAGGACAACTTCGCCGACAAGGCACGAAAGCTCGGCATCAACGCCTATGATTTCCGCGATCGTGGTCGCGCATGAGCGCTACCTTTCCCTCGCGGGTACCGCACTCGACCCGGCAATGCTGCCGGGTTGTCGTCGCCGGCGATTGTCGTGCGCCGCTAGTACAAACAACCGCGACCCTCGCGGGGCAATCAAGGCTCCCCAGATCGGGAGAATTGCTCTAGACTGATGTCTGCGCCGTGGAGGTGGTGGTTGGCGCGACCCGTCCAAACTATGCACGGAGATCACCACCATGATCATCATCGCCATTCTCGCCACGCTTGCCGGTATCGCTGCGCTGTGCTGGCTGTTGTTCAATCTCGCCGTATTCGCGCTGCCGCTGTTCGCCGGCATCGCCGTCGGCACCTGGGCGCATGACACAGGAGCCGGGATCCCCGGCGCCGTCATCGTCGGCGCCATTGCTGCCGCGATGACGTTCGGTCTCTTCCAACTCCTGCTGCTCGTCGCCCGACCCGCCTGGATCAAGCTCGTTGTGGTCCTTGCCTTCGTCGCGCCGGCAATCGTCGCCGGCTATCACGCCACCCTGGGCATCGTGAAGCTCACCATGCCCTCCGACGCCTGGCAGCTCGCCTTCGCTGTCGTGGGAGCGGTGGCGGTCGGCATCACCGCGTTCATGCGCCTGACCATGATGGCCCCGCCCGGACCAGCCGGACAGGGCGTCGCGGAAGTCTCGTGACCGTATCGGTGTGGTCGTGACCAGATCAGGCTGTAGCCCTCGCCTTCCAACGCCAATGGAGTTGCGGGCAGGATCGGAGTAGGCGCTCGGCACGAGCACGCGAGCCGGAGCAGCGAATTCCTAACTGCCCGCCATGCCAGTAAGCACCCCGATCCCGGCACCGCCATCTGGAGCGACAGATGGTCGGGACATTCCCGCCCTGCCGGAGTGTTGGAGAGCTGGCATTTCTCCTGATCCCGGGAAGGAGAGCGGCGCGCGCTGAGCGTGTGGGCCGGACCCCGCCTCTGGTTCGCGAGCCAGCCACGTTCTCCTTGCCTCGTTCTGCCTGTCCGACCGCTCCGCTACGGTCTCTTTCATGGCTTGATCTGGCCGAAGGCCGGCTCCGCCTCGATCGGCTAAGGCGCAACAGCGCCGTCAAACTATCTTCCCCTCCCGGCTGCGCCGGCATTCCTCGCGAGACAAGATAGTTCTCCTTTGCTGTCGGAGCCCCTGCGGGGTGCGCCGCCGATCGCCTCCGGCCTGCCGATCGCCATCGAGACCGCAATGGTGCGGGCTCGAGCAAGAAACCAAGGAGAACCACAATGGCTACCATTGGCACCTTCAAGAAGTCCGGCACCAACGAGTTCAGCGGCGAGATCGTCACCCTTTCCCTCCAGGCCAAGAACGTCCGCATCGCTCCCGATGCCCGCGCCAGCGGCGAGAATGCCCCCAGCCACCGCGTTTTCGTCGGCCGGATCGAGATCGGGGCCGCCTGGAGCAAGCAGTCCAACGAGGGCCGCGCCTACCTTGGCCTCAAGCTCGACGATCCGAGCTTCACCGCCCCGATCTACGCCAACCTCTTCGGCGACGAGGAAGGCGAGGGCTACAGCCTGTCCCGCCCGACCCGCCGCAACGGCGACTGAGGCGCGGAGCAAGCGCCCCGCCCGGCTGGTCCGGGCGGGGCCCTTCTTGGGCCAAGAAGACCGAATCAGTCGGCGTGAGGTCGCCCTTGGAACGCCTTGATCTGACGATTATGGGTGGCATTCGCTCCAAGAGCGACTATTATAGTCGTAGTTCTGGCTTCTGCGCCGCGCCTTGTGGCGGTGATCGAGTGCATGATCACCGCCCGCCAATCACGGGCCGCGCGAGCGTTGCTTGGCTGGAGCCAGGAAACGCTTGCAGAAGAGGCCGCCGTATCTTTGACCGCACTGAAACGCCTCGAATCCGAGAGCGGGTTGCGCGTGTATGAATCAACGCGCGACCAGGTGCGGCGCGCGCTCGAAGCGAACGGCATCGTTTTCCTGACAACGGAAAAGGGAGACGGGGTGATGTTCATGCGCGATGCTGCGAACCAGGGCAGCAAGAGACAGTCGTGAAGACTTGCTTTGGTAGAGCTGGAACGTTGTTAGACAGCGCCAGCATTTTTCACTCTTTCGCGCATGAGATGGCGGAGTTGATAACATTCCCCCTGTTCCCGGATACAAGGTCCCGGTGTGAGGGAGGAGAATGACACATTCGGAGTTCCTGGACGAGCCGCCCGTTGGTCCGCTGCTCACCGACTATGATCGCGAGCACATGAAGCTCTATATGCGGGTGCTCGACGCGGCGACCGAGGGTGCCGACTGGCGCGAAGCTGTCGCGGTGATTTTCGGCGTCGATCCGGATGCCGAACCCGAACGCGCCCGGCGCGTCCACGACAGCCATCTCGCTCGGGCACGCTGGATGGCGGAACACGGCTACCGTCATCTCCTGCGCGATGGCCACGACTAGCCAAAGCAATGCGCGCGGGACATCACTCGGCGCTTCTTTAGACTCTTCCCAAGTCATCAGGTTTAGGAAACGCTGTCCGCCCCACGTTGCGGCAACGAGGAGCACGATGACGGCCGATACATCCCGTTGGAGGACTTCGGAAGCATACGATTTTCTGGACTCCCTCGACCCTCCCGACCTTGCCTGGGAATGGCTCAGGCGCAACCCCGATTACCAGCAGGACTACGCAAGCGCCAACAGTCCTTCCCTGAAGCATCAGCTGCATCGGAAATGGGGCCTGCAGTTTTTTCGTCCCGCCGTCGTTGAATGCTGGCGAGGGTCCGGTGTTCTGGTCGGTCGAGGCCGATACGAGCGCCGTACTGCTCACGCACGCGCCAGCCATTGTGCCGGCGGCCGGGAACCTCTCTGTCGAGTTGCGCGAGACCTTGCCGCGCGCGGACGAGCAAGGCGTGCACTTCCTCCTCAAGACCGCCAGCCAGACCGTTCGGCTGGTGCGGCTCCCCGGTGTCCCGACCGGGGCGCCTCTCGCTGCACTCGTGCCGCTTGACGCGCACGGTGCCGACAGGATCGAAGCACTCGAACGGCTTTTGCGCGCTTTGCGGGGGCGGACCGTCCCTGACGACCAACGGCTGACATCGCAGCAGAAGCGACGGCACCGGTACATGCTCCAGGCAACCGACGGCCGCAGGAGCGGTGCCAGCTATCGCGAGATCGCCACCGTTATCTTCGGCCGTGACAGAGTAGCCTCCGAGCCGTGGAAGACCTCCACCGTGCGGGCGAGCGTCATTGGCTTGGTCAAGGACGGCCAAGCCATGATCGCGGGCGGGTATCGTCACCTTCTGCATCATCGTCGCAAGGAATAGCCCAAGCGCGGTGCGTTGAGGGATGAGGAACTTCGCCCTTCAAACTTCCTCATCCCCCCAGCCCAACAGTCTTCGCCACCGTGGTCGTCATCCGCCGCCAGCATCCGGCGGTCTCAATGAAGCCCCGGAGGCCCGACCATGACTTCCAATCCCGCCGGCATGCCGCCGCGCTATCTCAGAACACCCGAGGCTGCGCGTTTCCTCGGCCTCTCTGACCGGACCCTCGAAAAGCACCGCACCTACGGCACCGGCCCGGCCTATCGAAAGCTCGGCGGCCGCGTCGTCTATTCGCTCGAAGATCTGCAGGCTTGGGCCAACCGCGGCACCAAGACATCCACCTCCGATCCTGGAGTCGGAACCGTCCATCCGGCCCGCCGCTTCGAAGCACGCTGAGTGGTGATACGATGACGGCATCACACCGCCAGCGCAGCGAACGCGCTCATCTCGATCCCTTCGATGCGATCAGCGGCGACGTGCCGCCGCGCGACCAGCGCGATCTGATGGCACACCCGTTCTTCTCCCTCTCCAAGTCGCGCCGGGTCGCGCCGATCCACTACAAGGCGGGCGACGTCGAACTGCAGGTCTATGCCGTTGCGGAGCACGGCATGGCGACGATCTGGGATGCCGACATCCTGATCTGGGCGGCAAGCCAAATTCTGGCCGCGCAGGATCGTGGCCTTCCTACCTCACGCTTCTTCCGCTTCACCCCCTATCAACTCCTCAACGCCATTGGCCGCACCACCGGCGCGCGCAGCTACTTCCTCATCAAGGGTGCGCTCACCCGCCTTCAGTCCACAGTCATCCGCACGAGCATCCGCCAGGGCGAGCATTGGCGGCGCCAGCAATTCTCCTGGATCAACGAGTGGGAAGAACTTGCGACGCGCAGCGGCCGCGTCGAGGGCATGGAATTTGTGCTGCCCGAATGGCTCTATCAGGGCATCGTCGACCGCCGCCTGGTCCTTGCCATCGATCCCGATTACTTCGCACTGACTGGCGGCATCGAGCGCTGGCTCTATCGGATCGCTCGCAAGCACGCCGGCCGGCAGTCCGGCGGCTGGTGCTTTGAACTGCGCCATCTGCATGCCAAGAGCGGATCGCTCGCCCGCTATTCCGATTTCGCCATCGACATCCGCGCCATCACACGACGCCAGCCGCTTCCCGGCTATTTGCTGGCAATGGAACAGCCCTCTGGGCGTCCCGAACTTATCCACATCCGCCCTGTGGAAAAGCTGTGCGTAACTTCGCCGGATATCCGTACATCAGGCGCATCCGGTATCCGTACATCAGGCGCAAACCTATCTGTACTTCAGGCGCAGGAACCTCATTTAAGTCCTTGGCCCAACGACCGGAATCGCTCCCGTAAAGACTCTAAAGAAGAATCTAAATCTTATTATTTGGCGCGTTCCGGGGATAATCCGTGCACTTCCGGTCCCTCCCGCCGGAGGAACCGCCGATGATCGTCGCCCTCCTCAACCAGAAGGGCGGCGTCGGCAAGACGACCCTGGCGCTGCATCTCGCGGGAGAATGGGCACGCCGCGGCAGGCGCGTCACCCTGGTCGATGCCGACCCGCAAGGCTCGGCGCTCGACTGGTCGCAGCAGCGCAGCCGCGACGGTGCCCCGCGCCTGTTCGGTGTCGTCGGCCTTGCCCGCGACACGCTGCATCGCGAGGCGCCCGAACTGGCCCGCGATGCCGATCATGTCGTGATCGACGGACCGCCGCGTGTTGCCGGGCTAATGCGTTCGGCGCTGCTCGCCGCCGACCTCGTGTTGATCCCGGTTCAGCCGTCGCCGTTTGACGGATGGGCCTCTGCCGAGATGCTGGCACTTCTAAACGAAGCGCGCATCTATCGCCCTCAGCTCGCCGCGCGGTTCGTCCTCAACCGCTGTGGCGCCCGTACCCTGATCGCTCGGGAGACCGCCGAGACGCTCGCAGATCACGATCCGCCCGTCCTCTCGGCGACCGTCGGCCAGCGCGTGGTTTTCGCCGAGGCAGCACAGTCGGGGCGGCTCGCTGGGGAAATAGACGACGACAGCCCGGCCTCCCGCGAGATCGCGGCCCTGGCCGCCGAGATTGACCGGCTGAGCATAGCGACGGTCGCGCCATGACCAGCCGAAGCAACAAGCAGAGCTTCGCCTCTCGGCCCGGCGATCCTGACCGCTGGATCAAGTCGGCCGACACTTCGGCGCGCGGCATCGCGGCGTCCGAGTTCACCGCGCGTCTCACCATCGACGTCACGCCCGAACTGCGAGGCCGCATCAAAGTCGCCGCCTTCCATCGCGGCACGACTGTCGCCGACATGCTGCGCGAACTGCTTGCCCGCGAGTTTCCTGCCGACGACGGAGACGCCAGATGACCCAGCCCTCCTCCCTGCCACTGAGCATGCGGGCGACCGTCGCCGGCCCACCGCCCTTTACTACGCTGGTCGAACTGACCTGGCGTGAGAAGCGGATCGAATACTGGATAAGGTTCGGTCGGCAGACCTACGAACAAGTTCTCGATCGGCATCGCCGTCTCGTCGGCTTCCGGCCCGGCAGCACCTTCGCCTTCGTCCGTTGGGCGGCCAATGACTACGGCACCGTGCTGTCGCGCATCGACATCGTGCGGACGATCAACCGCGGCGAACCGTTCCAGACGCTGCCTTTCGTCAGGCCCGGCGGTGACATCCTGCTCAAGGTCGAGGGCTGGCCGAAGGTCGCCCGAGTGCTCGAGATCATCGATGCGATCGAGGCGCTCGGTATCGATGCCTGCGACGTCGCCACCGACCACTGGCGTCACGTAAGCCACCGCATCGCCGCCGGTGCCGAGCCGCGCGACTATGACGTCGACCGGCACGCAGCATGGCTCAAGCGTCGGCAGGTGGAGCAATGAGCCGGCGCGCGATCATCACGACAACGCTCGCCGCCGCCACGCTCGTCGCGGCGCCGGCCTGGCTAGGCTACGCCCCTGCCTTCATTTGGAACGCGTCCCCCAGCGTGCCGATCGGGCTCTATCGGCTTGCACCGGTCGAGCGCCTCGATATCGGCGACTACGTCGTCGTCACGCCACCCGAGCCCCTGGCCGCCCTTCTTGCCGAACGCGGCTATCTCGCGCGCGGCGTACCGCTCATTAAGCGCGTGCTGGCGCTTCCCGGCGCCAATGTCTGCCGCCGCGGCGCAACCATCATCGCGTTTGACCATGCCTACGGCTCGGTGCGCGAGCGCGACCGCCTCGGCCGTCCCCTGCCCTCCTGGCAAGGCTGCCGGAGGCTCGCCGACGGCGAGATCTTCCTCATGAACTGGGATGCACCCGACAGCTTTGACGGCCGGTACTTCGGCCCGCTCCCCGTCACCAGCATTGTCGCTCGAGCCCTTCCACTCTGGACCGATGCGGAAGGTGACGGCCGCCTCCATTCACATGCCGGTGACGCTGCAGACGCGCGCTGATCCCCTCCCAACCGCCAGAAAGGAACTCTTCCATGGCACAGATCGGTCAGTTTACCCGCACCCAGACCGGCTATTCGGGGCGTGTCCGCACGCTCTCGCTCGACCTCGCCATCGTCTTCGTCCCAGCCGACAACGCCGACGTCGAGAACGCACCGGACTACCGCATCCGCCTCGGCGACGAGGACGGCATCGAGATCGGCGCGGGCTGGCTTCAGACCGGCGACCGCGCCGGCACCTACATCTCGGTCATCCTCGACGACCCATCCCTTGCGCAACCGATCCGCGCCCGCTTGTTCCAGTCGGACGAGGACGGCCGCGACTGGGGCCTGCACTGGACGCGCCCGAAAAAGCGCGACGATCAGGACAGGCCGCAGGACTGAACCATGCTCCAACACCGCACCGGTGGTATCCTCCGGCGGCACGGCATCTGCTGCCGTGCCGCCATCCTTCTTCTTTCCAGCCTGTCGATCTTGGCACCCGCGTCGGCGCTCCTCGCGGAAGATGCCCCCATTGTCCGGCCGGTGGCGAACGATCGTTTCGCCGCCCACATTGCAGAGGCGTCGCAGCGCTTCCGCATTCCGCAGGATTGGATACGCGCCGTGCTCCACGCCGAGAGCGCGCAGGAGATTGGCGCGGTCTCCTCCGCCGGCGCGATGGGCCTGATGCAGATCATGCCCGACACCTGGGATGAGTTGCGCGCGCATCATCGGCTCGGCGACGACCCGTTTGATCCGCGCGACAACATCTTGGCGGGTACCGCCTATCTGCGGGCAATGCTCGACCGCTACGGAAATGTCGGCGCGATGCTGGCGGCGTATAATGCGGGTCCCGGTCGCTACGATGAGTATCTCTCAACCGGCCGCCCGTTGCCGGCCGAGACGCGCGACTATGTCGCCAAGCTCGCACCGCTGCTTGGCGGCAACCCGTTGCCCGTTCGAATCGAGACCGCGCCGCGGCCTACCAATTGGCGCGACGCACCGCTCTTTATTGTACCAGCCGGTGGCGTCTCTCCCGCCGGTTCGCTGCATCCCAGCAGTCAATCCGAAACACGATCGACGGCAGGATCTGCCCGCCATGATGGCACGGCCACCGCTCAGCCAGAGGGCATCTTTGTCGCGAAGTCCGGCGGGGATTCACAGCCATGAGCGAGCAACCAGTCTCGCGTCATGGCGAACCGCAGCGCAGCATGGAGAGCCGGCAGGGAAGAGCCCGCGAGAGCAACCGGAGGATGGCAGGATAAAGGGGCGCGAGGTGCGCTGCGGTTGGGGAGTTATATTTCAAGGACTTGCGAGGCATTTTTGAGATGTGCGCCTTGGGCGCCTACATCGCGAGACCGGCACTTGATCGGCGCTTTCAGTACCTTAGCGCGATGTGTGGAGATGCGGAGATGAGCGACCAAAGAGAGTTCCGTATCCGACCTGGCCGCATCCGTTCGAGCAAGACGCAGCGCGCGCGACCCTTCATCGCCCAGGCAATTGCCGCTGCACAAAAGGCCGGCGGCTCAGTCTCCCGGCAGGGAAGGATCGGGCCCGGCAACCGCTCGCGTTTCGGACGCGGTCAACGGGCATCAGTCCAAGCGAACCGGCTGCTCACCGCGCGCTCGCGCGGCGCAATCATCAAGGCTCGTGTCGTCCGCATGAATCTGCGCGGCGGCAACCTTCCGACGCATCTCACCTACCTTCGCCGCGAAGGCGTCACCCAGGATGGAGAGAAGGCGAGGCTGTTCGGTCCCGACACGAATGATGCACGTGCCGATGACTTTGCCGGGCGCTGCAAGGACGACCGCCATCATTTCCGCTTCATCGTCTCGCCGGACGACGCGCTTGAGATGTCCGATCTCAAAGCGTTCACCCGCGATCTCGTCGCGCAGATGGAAAGAGATCTCGACACCAAGCTCGATTGGGTCGCCGTCGATCACTGGAACACGGAGCACCCGCACGTTCACCTTATCGTTCGCGGTGTGCGCGAGGACGGCGAGAACCTCGTCATCGCGCGCGACTACATCAAGGAGGGCATGCGAGACCGGGCGCGCGATCTCATCACCCAAGAGCTCGGCCCCCGCACCGACCACGACATCCGCCGCGCCCTCGAGCGCCAGGTCCAGGCCGAACGCTGGACCAATCTCGACCGTCAGCTCCGGCGCGACAGTCAGCGGAACGGCATCATCGATCTCGCGCCGCGCGCCGGCGAGCAGCCCGACGAATACCATGCACTGAAAGTCGGCCGCCTTCGTAACCTCGAACGTCTTGGTGTCGCCCACCAGATCGGCCACGGCCAATGGTTCATGCCCGAAGAAGCGGAAGCGATCCTGCGCGAATTGGGCGAGCGCGGCGACATCATCAAGCGAATTCACCGCGGCCTCGCTGACGCAGGTGTCGAGCGCGGCGCTGCCACCTTCGTGCTTGCTGGAGAGGAGTTGCAGGAACCAATCATCGGGCGCCTGGTCAAGCACGGGCTCGACGATGAGCTCAAGGGCACGGCCTACGCCGTGATCGATGGTGTCGACGGCCGCGCCCATCACATCAGGCTTCCCGACCTTGATGCCGCTGGGGACAGCGCGCCAGGCTCGATCGTCGAACTCCGCAGCTTTGCCGACGCGAAGAACCGCCGCCGGGTGGCGATAGCAGTTCGATCGGACCTTTCGCTCGAGGAGCAGGTCACGGCTACCGGCGCCACCTGGCTCGACCGGCAGGCGCTATCCGACGGTCCTATCGCCCTAGGCGGCGGCTTCGGACGTGATGTCCGCGACGCCATGGAACGGCGGGTCGAGCACCTGATCGAGGAAGGTTTGGCGCGGCGCCAAGGCATCAGGGTGATCTTTGCGCGGAAGCTCCTGGACACGTTGCGGCGGCGTGAAGTCGACGCGCTCGGCGAAAAGCTGGCCGCCGAACTCGGCCGCCCATTCAACAAGGCGTCGACCGGTGAGTACGTCGCGGGCAACTACCGCCAGCGATTTGCCTTGGCGTCGGGTAGGTTCGCCATGATCGATGACGGCTTAGGCTTCCAGCTCGTGCCCTGGACACCATCGCTGGAAAGGAAGGTCGGTCAGCACGTGTCGGGCATCGCCCGTAGCGGCGCCGGAGTAGATTGGAGTTTCAATCGTAAGCGAGGGATCGGCCTATGAACGACGAGAGGACCAATGGCCGATGCTATTGCGAGTAGCTCACTGCGTGGCCGGCGGCCTTCGTGGCCCTCTCAAGGAGGCGTGGTTCCGATGCTTTCTCGCAAAAAGCCGCGAAGAAATCCGTTGCGCCCATCCAGCGTAGATCGTCGACGTCCTCGAAAGTGGGAGCGTCACTCCGAAGGGTCGCAAGGGTCTTGAAAAGCAAAGCCGTCGCATGACGCTTCCCAAGTACCTCGTCAGGAAAGCGTTCAAGCGGACCAAAACGGGCCAGGAGTCGTGCAGCTGACACGCGGCCGATCCCCTCCAGGCCTGGATACCCGTCGGCGCTATCGCCCACCAGGGCGAGAAAGTCTGGGATCAACCCCGGATCCACACCGAATTTTTCGCGCACACCGGGTTCGTCGCGGATGGTCTTGGTTTTGCGATCCACTTGGACGACGCGTGTTCCCTGCACGCATTGGGCCAGGTCCTTGTCCGGTGTCCAGATGCAGACTTTCTCGACGCGCTCATCGGCAGCCGCTTTGTTTGCCGCAGCAGCCAAGGCGTCATCGGCTTCGAAATCGATCATCGGCCAGACTACGACCCCCATCGCAGCAAGGGCCTTCTCGAGCGGATGGAACTGCGCGAGCAAAGCCGGCTCGATCCCCTGTCCAGTCTTGTATCCGGGCCACAGTCCATTGCGGAACGACTCGATGACATGATCCGTCGCCACTCCGAGATGTGTGGCTCCACCCTCGACCATTTCCAGCACGCTATGCAGCACGCCAGCGACCGCGCCAAACGGCTTGTCCTGACCGTTATTGAAGCGCCGTTGGCCGTAGAAATGGCGGAACAATTCGTAGGTGCCGTCTACCAGGTGGACAATCATATGGTGCTCGCGCCGAACGTTTTGTTGAATGAAGGCAATTCGACAGCCTAGCGCATTTTGCGAGCGAGCCTGTAGTGGACCGAGCGGATAATTCCCGATCCCGTTGTGAAGCCCCGTCACCTGCCTGAGCAAACACCGTGCTCCCCGGTTTTTCTTCGCCGCGGCACGCCGCGACACGACCAGTGTCGGGATGATCTTGAACCATGAACCTGTCTAGGCCGACCTCTGCTCTGCAGGGAGAAGGCGATGTCGGGAACGAAGATACTTTGGGGCCAGATTGTTGTCGTCGGCGTCATTGTGCTTGCCGCGAACTGGGGTGCCACGCAATGGACGGCTTGGCGGCTTGGCTTTCAACCTCAGCTTGGCGACCCATGGTTCGATCTCGCAGGCTGGCCGGTCTATCAGCCGCTCGCCTTTTTCTGGTGGTGGTTTTCCTACGACGCCTATGCGCGCACCATCTTCAACGAGGGCGCGATCATCGCGGCGTCGGGTGGCTTCGTTTCGATCGCCGCCGCCATCTTCATGTCGATCCTCCGCGCCCGCGAAGCCGACAACGTCGAGACCTACGGCTCCGCCCGTTGGGCGCAGCAGGGAGAGGTCAAAGGTGTTGGCCTGCTCGGCCAGGACGGCGTGATCCTCGGGCGATACGAGCGCGAGTATCTCCGACATGACGGCCCGGAGCACGTGCTGTGCTTCGCGCCGACCCGCTCGGGCAAGGGCGTCGGTCTGGTGATCCCTTCATTGCTGACCTGGCCGGGTTCGGCGATCGTCCATGACATCAAAGGCGAGAACTGGCAGCTCACTGCCGGCTTCCGAGCGAGGCATGGTCGCGCCCTGCTGTTTGACCCGACCAATGTTGAATCGTCGGCCTACAACCCGCTGCTCGAGGTACGCCGAGGCGAATGGGAAGTCCGGGACGTCCAGAACATAGCCGACATCCTCGTCGATCCCGAAGGGTCATTGGAACGGCGCAATCACTGGGAGAAGACTTCTCACGCGTTGCTGGTGGGGGCCATCCTTCATGTCCTCTACGCCGAGAAAGACAAGACCCTCGCCGGCGTCGCCAATTTTCTGTCCGACCCGAAGCGCTCTATCGAGGCGACCTTGGCCGCGATGATGAAGACACCCCACCTCGGCGAAGTCGGCGCCCATGCAGTCGTCGCGTCGGCCGCGCGAGAACTGCTCAACAAATCGGACAACGAACGCTCCGGCGTGTTGAGCACCGCGATGAGCTTCCTCGGGCTCTATCGCGACCCCGTTGTCGCGAAGGTCACCTCGCGCTGCGACTGGCGCATCTCCGATATCGTCGGCGGCGAGCGACCGACCACGCTCTATCTTGTGGTGCCACCATCGGACATCAACCGGACCAAGCCGCTGATCCGCCTGCTGCTCAACCAGATCGGGCGGAGGCTGACTGAGGATCTCCAAGCCAGGAACGACCGGCATCGGCTGCTCCTCATGCTGGACGAGTTTCCCGCTCTCGGCCGGCTGGACTTCTTCGAGAGCGCGCTCGCCTTCATGGCCGGCTACGGACTCAAGGCGTTCCTGATCGCCCAATCGCTCAACCAGATCGAGAAGGCCTACGGACCGAACAACTCCATCCTGGACAACTGCCACGTCAGGGTGAGCTTCGCCACCAATGATGAGCGCACCGCCAAGCGCGTGTCGGATGCCCTCGGGACCGCCACCGAAATGCGTGCGATGAAGAACTATGCAGGCCATCGCCTTTCGCCCTGGCTTGGACACCTGATGGTGTCGCGCCAGGAAACTGCCCGGCCGCTGCTCACCCCCGGTGAGGTGATGCAGCTTCCGCCCAGCGACGAGATCGTCATGGTGGCCGGCATTCACCCCATCCGAACAAAGAAAGCCCGCTACTACGAGGATGCCCGGTTTACAGAACGCATTCTGCCACCGCCTCGGATTGAGCACCTCGCACAAAGTTCGACCAACGACTGGAGTCTGCTCGCGACACCTGGGCGGCCGAAGCTTGATGCCAGCGACTTGCCTCCGATCGCTGTGGGTGATGACGAAGATTCGACCGAGTCCGAGAAACGTCGCCAACCCGAGTTGAGCAGCAAGGTTGCCGCCGAGACGACTCCGGTGATCGAGGACGAG
This sequence comes from Mesorhizobium wenxiniae, assembly GCF_002284535.1. Lineage (GTDB taxonomy): Bacteria > Pseudomonadota > Alphaproteobacteria > Rhizobiales > Rhizobiaceae > Mesorhizobium > Mesorhizobium wenxiniae. Next base: position 71,841 of record NZ_NPKH01000037.1, read on the forward strand.
TTCGACGCCGATCGTGCGGACGAGGACCCAGCAGTCCTCGCGCGTAACCTCAACCGCAGCATGCAGCGGGTTGCCCGGCAAGCTGACCTCGATCCTGGCGACGGCATGCTGTGAGACGGTCCATGCCCAAGCCCGGCAAGAAGCAGCGTCTCTCCATCTACGTCGACCCGCCGGTGATGAAGGCGCTCGTCGAATACGCGGCCCGACGTGACCTCTCCCGCTCGCTCGTGGCGGAGGCGGCGATCGCTTCCTTCCTGTCGCCTGATGCCGCTGAGCGGCACGAAGCGGCCATGACCAAGCGGATCGACCAGATAGACCGGCGCCTTAACCGCCTGGAGCGCGATCTCGGCATTTCGGTAGAAACCCTCGCTGTATTCGTACGCTTCTGGCTGACCACGACGCCGCAGCTGCCGGAACCGGCTCAGGCCGCCGCGCGAGCCCAGTCGGGCAAACGCTACGACGCCTTTGTTGCCGCCCTCGGCCGGCGACTCGCGCAGGGTCCAAGACTGCGCAACGAGATCCCAGAGGACATCTTGCCGGTCGGCGATTCGAGTTCCGGGGAACAGCAGTGGTGAACCGCCGATTCTGGCGTTCCGCCGTCCCCCTGTAATTCCACGCCACCGTACGACGACCCCTTGAGGCTTGTTGCAGTCGGCCCATTCATGCCTCTTCTACTTGTCCCCGATCCAGGGCCGCGCGTCGTGCGCGCCCGCAGCGGATGGGGACGACGTGGTGATTTCTTCACAGCGAACGGCAGCGGTCGAACGCGGTACGCGGATGCTCCGCACCGCGCTGGGTCCGGCTGTAGCCCAGTTTCTGGCAGACCCTGCGGTCGTCGAGGTGATGCTCAACCCCGACGGGCGGCTCTGGATCGACCGTCTGGCCGAAGGTCTCGCTGACACGGGCGAGCACCTTACGCCCGCCGATGGCGAACGCATCATTCGGGTGGTCGCGCATCATGTCGGCGCCGAGGTGCACGCCGACGCACCGCGGGTCTCGGCCGAGTTGCCCGGAACCGGCGAGCGCTTTGAGGGCCTGCTGCCACCTGTCGTCGCGGCCCCGGTCTTCGCGATCCGCAAGCCCGCTGTCGCGGTGTTCACGCTGGATGACTATGTGGCCGCCGAAATCATGTCGGCGACGCAGGCCGAGGCCCTCCGCGAGGCCGTTGCCGGACGGCAGAACATTCTCGTCGCCGGCGGCACCTCCACGGGCAAGACCACCCTCACAAACGCGCTTCTCGCCGAGGTCGCCAAGAGCGGCGATCGTGTGGTGCTGATCGAGGATACGCGGGAGCTGCAATGCGCCGCCCCCAATCTCGTGGCGCTCCGGACCAAGGACGGGGTGGTATCCCTCGCCGACCTGGTGCGGTCCTCGCTGCGCCTCAGGCCCGACCGGATTCCGATCGGCGAGGTTCGGGGCGCCGAGGCGCTCGACCTGCTCAAGGCGTGGTCCACTGGCCATCCCGGCGGGGTTGGCACCATCCATGCCGGCTCGGCCGTTGGCGCACTGCGCCGGCTCGAGCAACTCATCCAGGAAGCCGTCGTCACGGTACCTCGTGCTCTCATTGCCGAAACGATCGACCTGGTCGCCGTCCTTTCGGGCCGAGGTTCGGCGCGACGCCTCGTTGAACTCGCCCACGTCGCCGGCCTGGCCGTGGCCGGCGACTACGCCCTCGTCCCAGCCATCTCAACCCCCGAACCCACCGGAGCCTCGTCATGAACCTCAAAACCCTTCGCGCTCGTCCACGCGTCGCTGCACCCACGCTCACCGCGGCAGTCAGCCTGACGTTGACCCAGGCTGCCTATGCCGCGGGCTCGTCGATGCCATGGGAGGAGCCGCTGCAGCAGATCCTGGAGTCCATCGAAGGTCCGGTCGCCAAAATCATCGCCGTGATCATCATCATCGTCACCGGCCTGACGCTGGCTTTCGGTGACACGTCGGGGGGCTTCCGCCGGCTGGTGCAGATCGTCTTTGGCCTCAGCATCGCCTTTGCCGCTTCCAGCTTCTTCCTCTCCTTCTTTTCGTTTGGCGGCGGGGTGGTGGTCTGATGGAGGAGCCCGTTCCCGGATTTGCCGCACCCGTGCATCGCGCGCTGACCGAACCGATCCTCCTGGGCGGAGCGCCGCGTTCGGTGGCCATTCTCAACGGCACCCTGGCTGCTGCACTCGGGCTCGGACTGCGGCTCTGGCTGGTCGGCATCGTCCTCTGGGCGATCGGCCACCTCGCCGCCGTCTGGGCCGCGCGGCGCGATCCTCTCTTCGTGGAAGTGGTGCGCCGCCACCTCCGCATCCCCGGCAATCTGGGCGTGTGAGGTGTCGCAATGATGAACCTTGCCGAATATCGCCGCAACGGGGCTCGCCTTGCCGACTATCTCCCGTGGGCCGGCCTTGTCGACCATGGCGTTGTCCTCAACAAGGACGGGAGCTTCCAGCGGTCGGCGCTATTCCGCGGTCCCGATCTCGACAGTGCCGTACCGGCCGAACTGGTCGGCGTCGCCGGCCGGTTGAACAATGCCTTCCGCCGTCTCGGCTCGGGATGGAGCATCTTCCTCGAGGCGCAGCGCCATGAGGCCTCGACCTACCCCAACAGCATGTTCCCCGATGCAGCCTCGGCCCTAGTCGACGCCGAGCGCAAGGCCGATTTCGAAGAAGCCGGCATGCATTTTGAGTCCAGCTACTTCCTCACCATCGTCTATCTGCCACCGGCCGAGGACACGGCGCGCGCGGAAAGCTGGCTCTACGAGGGCCGCGACCAGACAGGCGTCAACCCCTGGGAAATCCTGCGCGGCTTCGTCGATCGAACCGATCGCGTACTCGCCCTGCTCGATGGCTTCATGCCCGAATGCCGCTGGCTCGATGACGACGAAACGCTGACCTATTTGCACTCGACCGTCTCGACTAAGCGCCATCGCGTTCGGATGCCCGAGACGCCGATGTATCTGGACGCACTGCTCGCCGATCAGCCACTCGCTGGCGGCCTCGAGCCGCGCCTCGGCGACGCGCATCTCAGAACCCTCACCATCGTCGGTTTTCCGGCGGCGACGACACCCGGCATCCTTGACGAACTGAACCGGCTGGCCTTTCCGTATCGCTGGTCGACGCGCGCCATCCTGCTCAACAAGACCGATGCGACCCGGCTCGTGACGAAGATCCGGCGCCAGTGGTTCGCCAAGCGCAAAAGCGTCGCGGCGATCCTCAAGGAGGTGCTGACCAACGAGGCCTCGACCCTGGTCGACACCGACGCTGCTAACAAGGCGGCCGATGCCGATCTCGCTTTGCAGGAGTTGGGCGCCGACGTTGCCGGCGAAGCCTATGTCACGGCGACCGTCATCGTGTGGGATGCGGATCCGCGCGTCGCCGATGAGAAGCTGCGGCTGGTCGAGAAGATCATCCAAAGCCAGGATTTCACCGCCATGGTCGAGACCGTCAACGCGGTCGACGCCTGGCTGGGCACACTGCCGGGCCACCTCTATGCGAATGTGCGGCAACCGCCCATCAGCACACTGAATCTCGCTCACATGATCCCGCTTTCGGCTGTGTGGGCTGGGCCGGAACGGGACGAGCACTTCCAAGCGCCCCCACTGCTCTTTGGCAGGACGGAAGGCTCGACCCCGTTCCGGTTGTCTCTTCATGTCGGCGATGTGGGACATACCCTGGTCGTCGGTCCGACCGGCGCCGGCAAATCCGTTCTGCTCGCTCTCATGGCGATGCAGTTCCGCCGCTACAGTGAAGCCCAAGTCTTCGCCTTCGACTTCGGCGGCTCGATCCGCGTCGCCTCGTTGGCGATGGGTGGCGACTGGCATGATCTCGGTGGCGAACTGACCGAAGGAACGGAGACTTCGGTATATCTTCAACCACTGGCTGGAATTGCTCACACGCCCGAGCGCGCCTGGGCAGCCGACTGGATCGTCGCCATCCTCGCGCGGGAAGGCGTCACCATCACGCCCGAGGTCAAGGAACACATCTGGACCGGCCTGACCTCCCTCGCCTCGGCGCCTGTCGAGGAACGCACCATCACCGGCCTCACGGTCTTGCTGCAGTCCAATGATCTGAAGCGCGCGCTCCAGCCCTATTGCGTCGGCGGTCCCTATGGCCGGCTTCTCGACGCTGAAGGTGAGAACCTTGGGCAAGCCTCCGTGCTCGCCTTCGAGACCGAGGGCCTGCTCGGCACCGGTGCGGCTCCGGCGGCGCTCGCCTACCTCTTCCACCGCATCGCTGGCCGCCTCGACGGGCGGCCGACCCTGGTTATCGTCGACGAAGGCTGGCTGGCACTCAGCGATCCGGGCTTTTCCAAGCAGCTCGCCGAATGGCTGGTCACGCTGCGCAAAAAGAATGCCAGCGTCGTCTTCGCCACCCAATCGCTGGCCCAGCTCGAAAAGAGCACCATCGCGGCGGAGATCATCGACTCCTGCCACACCCGCATCCTGTTGCCGAACGACCGCGCGATCGAGCCACAGATCACGGCGATCTATCGGCGCTTCGGTCTCAACGACCGCCAGATCGAGATCATCGCCAGGGCTACCCCGAAGCGGGACTACTACGCGCAGTCCCGGCGCGGCAATCGCCTGTTCGAGCTTGGTCTCGGCGAGGTGGCGCTCGCGCTGTGCGCGGCCTCGGCCAAGTCCGATCACGCCCGGATCGAAGAGGTGCTGACTGAGCACGGCCGTGAGGGTTTCCTCGATGCCTGGCTTCGCGCCCACGACCTCGACTGGGGGGCCGACCTCATCCCCGTTTTCACCCATCTCGCCGCTCCTGCGGCGGCATCGGCTCAACCCACCAAGGAGGTTTCCCCATGACCCGACTTCGCTCGCGCCTGCGCTCTGTTCTTCTCGCCGCCACCACGCTCTTGGTGCCTGCAGCGCCCATCATTGCCACGCCGGCTCACGCCTTGTTCGGCCTCGGCGACATCGTGTTCGATCCCTCTAACTATGCCGAGAACGTGCTGCAGGCGGCGCGGGCACTCGAACAGATCAACAATCAGATCCAGAGCCTCCAGAACGAGGCGGAAATGTTGATCAACCAGGCGCGCAATCTCGCGAGCCTGCCGTACTCCTCACTGCAGCGGCTTCAGCAGTCTGTTCAGCGTACACAGCAGCTCTTGGGGGAGGCCCAGCGAATTGCGTTCGACGTGCAGCAGATCGACCAGATCTTCTCCCAGCAATACGCCGACATGGATCTCACCGCATCCGACCAGCAGCTTGTGGAACTGGCGCGCGAGCGTTGGGGCAATACTGTCGGCGCGTTGCAGGACGCAATGAGGGTCCAGGCCGGCGTCGTCGGCAATATCGAGACGCAGCGCACGGAACTCTCCAATCTCGTGGGAGAAAGCCAAGGGGCGACCGGCGCACTTCAGGCGACCCAGGCCGGCAACCAGATTCTCGCCCTTCAGGCGCAGCAACTCGCCGACCTGACGGCGCTGCTCGCCGCCAATGGTCGAGCCGATGCGCTGTCGGCGGCCGAGCAGGCGGCCGCTGCAGAACAGGGTCGCGAACAACGCCGCCGCTTCCTCGAGCCTGGCCCCGGCTATCAGCCGGGCAACGCCCGGATGTTCCAGGGCGGCAGCTGACCTCAGGCGCAGGGGGTGATCATGGACGGCAAGATGTTCGCGCGCCTCGCGGCCGTCATCGCCATCGCTGTGGCCGGCACGGCCGCAGCGATCCATCTCGCGCACGAGGAGAGTTCGACCGCCGCGAGGCCATCGCCGGCCGCCGCCGAAGCACCGCGCACCGATCCGCTGCGTGACACGCTCCGACGCTGCCAGCAGATGGGCGAATCCGCAACGCGTGACCCCCAATGCCTCGCCGCATGGGACGGAAACCGCCGCCGCTTCCTTTCGCCTACAGCAGGGAACTAGGCCATGGAAGGCGCCGGCGTCATCGATCGCTTCCTCGAGGTCTTCACCTCCTATATCGACAGCGGCTTCGGCCTGCTCGGCGGCGAGGTGGCCTTCATAGCCTCGACGCTCATCGTCATCGACATCACCCTCGCCGCTCTCTTCTGGGCCTGGGGCGCCGACGAGGACATCGTTGCGCGGCTCGTCAAGAAGACGATCTTCGTCGGCATCTTCGCCTACCTGATCGGCAACTGGAACAGCCTGGCCCAGATCGTCTTAGACAGTTTTGCCGGCCTCGGCCTCATGGCATCGGGCACCGGGTTTTCCGTTGCGGACCTGATGCGTCCTGGACGTGTCGCCCAAACCGGATTGGATGCAGGCCGGCCGCTGCTTGAATCGATCTCCGATCTGATGGGCTATTGGAGCTTCTTCGAGAACTTCATCCAGATCGCGTGCCTGCTATTCGCATGGGCGCTCGTGCTGCTGGCTTTCTTCATCCTGGCCGTCCAGCTCTTCGTCACGCTCATCGAATTCAAGCTGACCACATTGGCGGGATTCGTGCTGATCCCGTTTGGACTCTTCAGCCAGTCCGCCTTCATGGCCGAGCGCGTGCTTGGCAACGTCATCTCTTCGGGAATCAAAGTCCTGGTGCTGGCCGTCATCATCGGCATCGGCTCGACCCTGTTCGGCGAGTTCACGTCCGGCTTTGGTGGCGAGGAGCCGACAATCGACGACGCCATGGCAATCGTGCTGGCAGCTCTCTCGCTCCTCGGTCTCGGCATCTTCGGGCCTGGCATCGCCAACGGCATTGTCTCCGGTGGGCCGCAGCTCGGCGCCGGCGCCGCGGTCGGGACCGGTCTTGGGGTCGGTGGCGCCGCAGTCGCCGCGGGTGGCGCCACCATGCTGGCTGCGAGGGGTGGAAAGGCTGCTTGGTCGGCGAGTGCCGCTGGCGTTCAGAGTGGCGCCACATTGGCCGGCGGCGCTTCGACCGCCTACTCTCTCGCCTCTGCCGGCGAAACCGGACCGGCGGGTGTCGCCGCGGGACTCGGCGGCGTCGCGCGCGCCGCGGGCGCTGCAGCGGGCTCGCCGCTCAAGCGCGCTGCGTCGCACGTTTCCGAGAGCCTCGGCGCTTCCTTCGATGCTGGTGGCCGCTCGGCTTTCGCAGCGACCGGCGGATCGTCCTCGATGGGCACTGTCGGCGGCGGCACCACGGAGCCGCCCGCATCTTCCACATCCACTAATGATCCGCCGGCCTGGGCCCGCCGCATGCGGCATAGCCAGGCCATGAGCCACGGCGTCACCGCCGCCGCTCATGCCGTCCGCTCCGGCGACAGTCACGGCGGCGGCGCTTCCATCAGCCTTTCCGAGAGAGATCGCACATGAGCTTCCTCAAACGAGCCGCCACCCACTACGGCAAGACGCCGGAGCCTGAGACACCATACCAACGCGCCGCTCAGGTGTGGGACGAGCGCATCGGATCGGCGCGCGTACAGGCCAGAAACTGGCGGCTCATGGCCTTCGGCTGCCTGATCCTGTCTGCTGGGTTCGCAGGTACCCTGGTCTGGCAGTCGGCGCACGGCACCGTCGTGCCATGGGTTGTAGAGCTGGATAGAACGGGGGAGGCCCGCGCAATCGAACCGGCCGTTGCCGACTATCGCCCAACCGATCCACAGATCGCATTCCATCTTGCGCGCTTCATAGAACAGGTTCGCTCGATCTCCGCCGATCCGATCATCGTCCGCCAGAACTGGCTGCGAGCCTACGAGTTCACTACCGATCGCGGTTCCGTGGCTCTCAACGACTATGCGCGCTCCAACGACCCATTTGCGCGCGTAGGCAAGCAGCAGGTCAGCGTCGAGGTATCGAGCGTGATCCGGGCTTCGCCGGATTCGTTCCGCGTCGCCTGGACCGAGCGCCACTACGAAAACGGCCAGCTCGCCGGCACCGAACGCTGGACCGCTATCCTCACCGTGGTGATCCAGCCGCCGCGCGATGCCGAGCGGCTGCGCCGCAACCCGCTGGGTGTCTTCATCAATGCCATCAACTGGTCAAAGGAGCTGGGGCAATGACCAGACCGACGATCCGCAAAGCCGATTTTCCGGTTTTCCGCAAACCCGTATCCACTCTTGGCGTGCTCGTGGTGTCCACCGTGACGCTCGCAGCCTGCGCCAGCGCGTCGAAGCCACCGCAGATCAGCTACGATGCCAACGTGCCGCCCTTGCCGGCTGTCGCCATCAGCACGGGCGACGGTCAGCCGCATCCCATTCTTGTGCCGCCCGGTTGGACCCCGACCAGGGGTGGCGATCCCGCGACCACTCCGACCGGTCGGGTCGAAAACGCCAACACCGCCGCACGCGTCGAACCGCGCAAGGAGGGGTACTACAACTCGATCCAGATCTATCCCTGGAGCGAAGGCGCGCTCTATCAGGTGTATGCGGCTCCCGGGCAGATCACCAACATCGCACTGGAGCCGGGCGAGAGTCTGACCGGCGCTGGTCCAATCGCCGCCGGCGACACCGCGCGTTGGATCATAGGCGACACGGAAAGCGGAAGCGGCGCGACCCGCCGGGTCCATATTCTGGTGAAGCCGACCCGAACAGACGTCACGACAAACCTGGTCATCACCACCGACCGGCGCACCTATCTGATCGAGCTGCGCGCGAGCGAGAAGCCCTACATGCCGGCCGTCGCCTGGGCCTATCCACGAGCCGCAGCACAGCGCACGAGCGTTCCCACCGCTCCGATTATTCCGGCCGTTGCCGCGCGGATCTATCGGTACGGGCTGACCGGCGACAGGCCGCCCTGGCGGCCGATGTCGGTGTTTGACGACCGACGCCGCGTCTATGTCGTTTTTCCGCGCGGGATCGTCCAGGGCGAGATGCCCCCAATATTCGTCATCGGCTCGAACGGCGAGCCCGAGATCGTCAACAGCCGCATTTATCAGAACATCCTGATCGTCGATCGGCTGTTCGGCGCCGCTGAACTGCGTCTCGGCAGCGGCAAGCGCCAGCAAACCGTCAGGATTATGCGAACCGATGGGAGGCCATCGTCATGAGCGAGACGGAAATCGGCAATACGACGAGAGCTTCTGATGCGACATCGGGCACCGCGGCGACCATGCGGCTGCGCCCCGACGCGCCGCGCGTCACCCGCATCTCCCGCAAGGTGCTCGCCGGGCTTGGCCTGGTCGCCGGCCTCGGCATAGGTGGCGCCATGATCTATGCGCTCCAAACCGCCGATCGGCAGCAGCAGGGCGATGAACTGTTCACGACCGAGCGCCGCCAGACAGCGGATGGGTTGCAGAGCCTGCCTTCCGACTACAGCGGCATCCCTCAGCTTGGTCCTCCACTTCCCGGAGATCTTGGCGGCCCCATCAAACGCGCCAGGGACGAGGGGCGACCGATCCCAGCCGAGGTGACGCCTACGCAGCAGCCGGATCCGGAGGAACAAAGGCGCCTTGCAGAAATGGAAGCGGCCCGTACCAGCGAAGTCTTCTTCCAGACCCGATCCGCGACCGCTACGGATCTTCCGACCTTACAACCGACGCTCGGCGGAACGGCGCCGAACCTCGCCGGAGCCGGAACGCAGGACAAGCAGCTTGCCTTTCTCAATGCCGCGGTCGATCGCCGCACGGTCGCGCCCGATCGCGTTGCTTTACCGGCCTCGCCGTTTGTGCTGCAAGCCGGCTCCGTCATCCCGGCTGCGCTCATCACCGGCATCCGCTCCGATCTTCCCGGCCAGATCACCGCGCAGGTAACCCAGCACATTTACGACAGCCCGACCGGAAGCATCCTTCTCATCCCGCAAGGAACACGTTTGATCGGCGAATACGACAATGGCGTCGCCTTCGGACAGCGTCGCATCCTGTTGGTCTGGAACCGTCTGATCTTCCCGAACGGCCGGTCCATTGTCCTCGAACGGCAGCCCGGTGCGGACACCGCCGGTTATGCCGGGCTGGAGGATGGCGTTGACTATCACTGGTGGGATCTGATGAAGGCCGCTGGCCTCTCGACGCTGCTCGCTGTCGGCGCGGAGTTGACGATGAATGACGACGACCGGCTCATCCAGGCGATCCGCAGCGGCGCCCAGGACACAATCAACGACGCCGGCCAGCAGATCATCCAGCGGCAATTGCAGGTTGCGCCGACGCTCAACATCCGGCCGGGTTTCCCGATCAGGGTGATTGTTGCTCGTGACCTGGTCCTCGAACCCTACGGAGTAGGCCAATGACGAAACTCAAACTTGGCGCCGTTCCCGACGACAAACCGTTCAAGATCTCGATCGAACTGCCTGCGTCCGTGCATCGCGACCTCGTCGTTTACGCCGAGATCCACGCGCAGGAGACTGGCCAGCCTGTTGGCGAACCGGCCAGGCTGATCGTACCGATGATCGAGCGCTTCATGGCGACGGATCGTGCGTTCGCAAAGGCGCGACGGAGTCGGCGGCCCTAGTCGGGGGATAGGGCTCCTGCAGCACCTTAAGGAAGTGCTCCAGCGCTGGGTTGTCGTTGTTCTTCTGCCAATAGGCGACGTAGTTGACCCGGCTCGGACCGTTGTCGTCCTGAACATCGCGATAGACTACGCCGGCGTAATTGGCGCCTATCCCGGCCTCACAGATCAGGCTTGCCCCAAAGCCGGCCCCCACCAAACTCATTATGTTTTCGGAGCTGACGTCCTGGCTCACGACCTTGGGCTGGATTCCGGGCGAAGCTAAGTTCGTCAGTAAAATGTCCCGCAGTTCCGGTCCGGGCTCACGCTTGCTGAGCAAGAACGTTTCGCCTCTGAGGTCGGTCCAATAGATGGTTTCGTTCGCCGACAATGGATGGCTCTCCGAGAGCGCAACCATGATGCGTTCGTCCCACAATGCCATTGCTCCCGCTTCGCGGACTTCCGGCTCGCCGGTGACAATGGCAACGTCGAGCGCGCCATGCTCTAGGCCTACGAAGAGCCTCTCCCGCCCGTCCTCGACGGCGCGGAGTTCCACCCGCGGAAATCGTCGCGCATGTTCCATCAGGCTCGCCCGCAAATTCCCCGCCGACAGCGATGTATAGAAGCCGACGGCCAGCCGGCCGGCCTCGCCCCGGCGTACAGCCTTGGCCGACGCCATCATGTGGTCCAGCCCATCGACCAGATGCCTGGAGGTCCGCAGGATTTCGGTGCCGACCGTCGTCAGACGCACGCCGCTTCTCGATCGCTCGAACACTGCGACTCCCAGACGATCCTCCATCTGTCGAATGCGGCGGCTGAGTGACGACTGCTCGATGCCGAGCACCTCCGCCGCGCGACGGAAGCTGCCATAATGCGCGGCGGCGACAGCGTAACGGAGATGGCGCAGTTCGATGGTCATTGTCGACCAGCAGCAGCCGTGATCACGCCGCCACCGGTTGGGCGACGCGAGCGACGAGCACGGGCGCTTGGAGTTGCCCCATTTCACGGACGTTCATCAGCACGGATTCCGAGATCAGCAGGTAACCGGCTAGCGCCTTTGTGTCATCAATCTGCATGGGCGGAGCGAAGCGTTCCAACGGCCATCCGGCGCGCCTCAAAATGCGCTCAAATCGAACGTCCGTAACCGTGACCACCGCCTCTTGATTCTTCGACAGTCCCCACTCGAGAATCCCGGCAAGCAGGCTGAACGTCGCGTCACGAAGGCCAGCTGCGGTCACACAGCCAGCCGATCCGGTATCTACACAGAAGCGCGAGCTTTCAAATACTCTGTCGCTTCGCGGAGCGGGATTCGATCCAAGCAGCGCGGGGAAGGTGTTCGCCAGCATCGTTGGCCCCATTGTCGGCAGCAGCCTCGCACAGCCACCGAGCTGCTGTCATCGATTGCAATGATGTAGGTTGGCTTGAGCGCATCGTAGGCGTCGATTTCCATATCGCCCGAAACAGACACGTCCCAATTCAGACGGTCTCGAAAAACGCGATAGCGCAAGCGGTGCATTCCCGCGATCAGATCAGGAAATTCAGAGTCGTCCGGGTGAGTAACTGGAATTACACGCATGGCAGCAGGCTCCTTTGCTTGAGAGCAACAAAGAGCACGGCGCGCCGAGCCGCGTAGCTGTAGGGTTTTACAGGCCGGCGAGCCGAACAAACCCAAACGCAATCTTGGCGAGCGAGACCACGCCTGCTCAAGCGCGGGTGCCGCGTTGATGGGGCAGTCGATCGGACCACGCAAATCAGAGCGGCACCGCGCTCAGCGGTCCGACAGGAAGCGGAGGCGAGGGTTTATTTCAGGACGAGATAAGGCCGCGGTGCGCGGCCTCGGCCACAGCCTGCGTCACCGTCGACGCACCCAACTTCGACCTGGCATTATCGAGATGGAAGACCACCGTTCGCGTGGTGATGCCGAGAATAGTAGCGGTTTCTGGCATCTTCTTGCCGCGTGCCGCCCAAGAAAGGCACTGCCGCTCTCGTTGGGTGAGTGGCGCGTCAGCAAGCCGGGTCAGGCCCAGTTGGAGTTTCGCATAGACGTGCGAATGATAGTACAGCGCGGCAAGTTGTAGGGTATCCATCACTTCAGTTGGACGAACCTCGACAACTGCGTCCATATTGCCGGCGAGCGTGAACGCGGCGAATCGGCCGAAGCCTCCCCGAATCGGAACAGTCGCGCCACTGTGAATCCCGAACTTGCCGGCCTCAGCGAAAAAGCGCTGTTGAGAAACTGAGGGAAGTCGCAACGTCCGGCGATCCCATTGAAACGACCGTTGCGATTTTCGAGCCAGCCCAACGATAGGGTCGATATCCTCGTATCTTTGCTCGATGTACCGTCGTGCCCATGATCCTGGATACGAAGAAAGCACCTTGAGCGCTGGTTCCGAAAAACCGAGATAGGCAAACCATCGGTAACCCAGCCGCGCCGCAAGACGGTCAGCCGCATTCCTGATGCCGACCTCATCGTAGGCCGTTTCCAGCGCATCTACGAAATCACCGAAGGTAACGTCGAGGAGTGTCATTCTTCAATCTTGACAGAGATTCGGCGTTATGCAAGAAATCGTTTTCTCACTTATCCCCGCCATGGCCGTCTACCGCCAGCGGGTATTACCAGAGAAAACGATTTCACAAAGAGGCCAAGAATGGCCCTTGTTTGGGAGGAAGCGATGAAATCAGGCGGTGTCTATGGTGGTCGGCGCGGTTTTCGGCCCGCCAAGGCAACGTTGTCCTGATGACCCGGAGCACGTCCTCGGCGACGCGGTCGCAAGCCCAGGCCGAAAACAAACCATTTGCGGTGATCGAGCGGATCACCAAGCGCTACGGTATCGCAACTGTGCTCGACGAGATCTCTTTCGCGATCCACGAAGGCGAGGTGCACGCGATCGTTGGCGAAAATGGCGCCGGAAAATCGACCATAGCTCGCGTGTTGGCTGGCCTCGCTAGGCCTGATAGTGGGCACATTACAATCGACAGCGAAATCGTCTCTGATTTCTCGGTGCGGGCCGCGGAGGAACGCGGAGTCGTCCTCATTCATCAGGAACTCGCCCTTGCCGAACACCTAGACGTCGCTGCGAACATGTTTCTCGGACACGAGTTGCACCGCGGCGCCTTGCTTTCGATTGCCGAAATGACGAGACGCGCTCGCGAGATGCTCGCAAGACTTGGTAGCTCTGTAATGCCCCGGCAAAGGGTGTCATCCCTCCCCGTTTCCGACAAGCAGATGGTGGAAATCGCCAAGGCGCTACTGCGAGACGCAAAGCTCATCATCATGGATGAGCCGACAGCGGTGCTCACGTCGCGGGAGACGGAGAACCTGTTCACCCAGGTCGAGCGCCTGCGTCGGGAGGGCGTAGCCGTCGTCTTCGTTTCCCACAAACTCGAAGAGGTCAAGCGCATCGCCGACCGCGTAACGGTACTCCGTGATGGGCGATACCAAGGCACTTGGAACATCGAGGATGTGACCGCTCAGCAAATAGCCAACCTGATGGTAGGGCGGGAACTCAATCAAATATATCCGCCCAAGGCAGCAGCTCCGGCTTCCAGTGTTGCCCTTTCGATCAATAACTTTTCGCCAGACATTCCATCACCACCGATCACCTTGGACATTTTCGCGGGCGAGATCCTAGGCGTAGCTGGCCTGGTGGGCTCGGGTCGTACCGAACTCTTTGAATCGATTGTGGCTCTCCGTGGTAGCCGCGGTGGCGACTTGACACTCTGGGGGCAAGCGATCCGACACAGTACGTACCGCGCCATGCTGGAAGCCGGTGTCGTCTACATAACCGAGGACCGCAAAGGGCGCGGCCTCCTTCTTAACGAGACCATCGCTCACAACGTTTCGTTCCTTGATCAAATCCTTTCGCGGTTCCGGCTCGTGGATGCCGACAAGGAACGCAAGGCTCGCGATTGGGCGGTACGCGAATTCAGCATTGATGCGCCCTACCCCAATGTGCGCGTTGGCAGCCTGTCCGGTGGAAACCAGCAAAAAGTCATGCTTGCGAAGTCCCTGCTGAATCGGCCGCGTGTCATCATCGTCGACGAACCAACTCGAGGAATCGATGTCGGCACACGGGCGCAAATTTACAGGATGCTGCGCCGCCTGGCTGATGAGGGAAACGCCGTTGTTGCGATTTCATCAGACATGCAAGAGGTCGTTGGTCTCAGCGACCGCGTGATGGTGATGCGTGACAACGCAATAGCCGGATTTCTGACCGGAACTGACATTTCCGAGGAAGAAATCGTGCAACTCGCGGCCGGCGTCGCGAACAATTCTCATGATGGTGAAAAATGACCCAGCAAGACACGACAAGGGCTTCCGTTTTTGCCGCTCACCCCGGCCGCGGTGAGGAGAAATCACGGTTCCAAATCGACTATGCGGCTTTCGGCCCGCTGCTTGCACTCGCCATCCTAATTGGGCTTGGAGCGATTCTAAACCCGACTTTTATCTCTATCGACAATCTCGAGAACGTGCTGGCGCGCTCCGCATTTATCGGAATCATCGCTATTGGCGCAACCTTTGTCATTACATCAGGTGGCATAGACCTCTCCGTGGGATCCATGGCTGCGTTCTCCGCCGCGACAATGATTGTCGTGATGAACGCAGCGGCTCCTTTAGCCAGTTCCGGCTATGCGGCGATCGCCGCTGGTGTCGCGGCAGGCTTTCTGGTGACTGTTTTGGCGGGCCTTGTGAATGGAGCCGCCATTACGCTCGGCCGCATTGAGCCGTTCATCGTGACCCTCGGGATGATGGGGATTCTGCGATCGCTCGTGACGTGGTTTGCCGACGGCGGCGCCCTCACACTCGACTTCGCCGTGCGCGAACTCTACCGACCAGTCTACTTCGGCGGTGTTCTTGGCCTGAGTTGGCCAGTCATCGCTTTCCTTGCGATGGCACTGCTTGGTGATTTCGTCCTGAGGAGAACCGTCTTTGGGAGGCACATTGCCGCTATCGGCTCAAGCGAAGATGTGGCGCGATATTCGGCGATCAAGGTCTCCAGAATAAAACTCCTTGCCTATGTCGTGCAGGGCGTCTGCGTGGCCATCGCGGTTTTTCTCTATGTTCCTCGGCTCGGCTCAGCAACGCCATCGACGGGCTTGCTGTGGGAACTGGAGGCCATCGCGGCCGTGATCATAGGAGGCACATTGCTGAAAGGTGGCCGTGGTCGCATCTGGGGCACGGTGGTCGGCGTCCTGATCCTTAGTCTGATCAGCAATCTCCTCAACCTCACGAGCATCGTAAGCCCCTACCTCAACGGTGCCATGCAGGGTGCAGTGGTGATCATCGCGGTGTTGCTCCAGAGGCCAAGCCAACGCTGACGTGTCGGCCAGGCACATAACGTCAACCCAAGTCGGAAATTTAACCGGAGGAACAGTCATGACACTGAAGAGAACGCTTATTGCTGCAACAATGCTCGGCCTAGCCGGCACTGCCACTGCCCAGGAAGAAAAGATCAGGATTGGCGTCTCGATTCCAGCTGCCACGCACGGATGGGCGGGAGGATTGAACTACCACGCCCGCCAGGCGATCGATCGGCTCCAAACACAATACCCGAACTTGGAAATTGTCCTGCAAACAGCGGCCAATGCCACCGAACAGGTCAATGACATCGAGGACCTGAACTCCGGGACGATGACGGCTTTGGTCATCCTTCCTTTTGAATCGGCGCCGTTGACGGCGCCCGTCAAGGAAATCGCCAGCCAAGGGGTCTACGTCACCGTAGTAGACCGCGGGCTGTCCGAACCCGGGATCGAAACGTTCCATATCGCCGGCGATAATCCGGCTTTGGGGCGTGAAGCTGCGCTTTACATCAATTCAAAGCTTCCAGATGGCGGCGAGGTCGTCGCCATGCGCGGCATTCCGACTGAAATCGACAATCAGCGCGTCGAGGGCTTCAAGAAGGCGCTCAACAGCAGCATCAAGATCCTTGACGAAAAGCATTCCAATTGGAATCGCGACGAAGGCTTTGCCGTCATGCAGGACTACCTGCAGCGCTTTCCGAAGATCGACGCCGTATGGACGCAAGATGACGACACAACGCTTGGTGTCATCGATGCGGCCCGCCAGGCAGGCCGTGAAGGAGAATTCTTCATCGTGGGTGGCGGCGGCATGAAACAGATCGTTCAAATGGTCAAGGAAGGGAGCCGCCAGGACGTCCCTGTTACAGTGTCATATCCACCGTCCATGATCGCGACAGCGATCGAGCTCACGGCCGAGCACTTCGTGAGCAAGATTCCTCTTGATGGCCGGTACATCCTGAATACCTCCCTGATCACGAAAGAGAACGCGGACCTCTTCTACTTCCCGGATTCTCCGTACTGATCATCAGGTCGGCCTCCCCGGCGGCTCGGCGGGCCGCCGGGTTTCCACAACCTCAGCAGGGCTTAGGAAGCAATGGCTGCAATCACAAAGCAGGACGAAATATCCGGCAAAATGCTCAACCGTTTCGATGGCAAGGTCGCGATAGTCACCGGTTCTACGCAGGGACTTGGAGAAGCAATTGCACATCTTTTAGTCGAGCGAGGTCTTTACGGCCTCGTTGTCACTGGGCGTAGCGAAGAGCGTGGCCAGAGGGTCGTTCAACACGTCCAGAAGCTTGGCTGCAAGGCGATCTTCGTGGCGGCCGATCTGTCCCGGCATGACGACGTGCTCAGGATCGTGAAACGATGTGACGTGACATTTGGTCGAGTGGATGTCCTCGTGAATGCAGCCGGCAATACCGATCGAGGCACCATCCTCGACACTGAGGAAGCGCTGTACGACCAAATCTTCGCTACGAATGTCAAGGCACCTTTCTACCTGATGCAGAGATGCCTCTCGATCATGGTCCGCGAAGGTATCAGGGGGTCGATTCTTAACGTGATTTCGATGAGTGCGCATGGCGGACAGTCTTTTTTGTCAGCCTACTGCGCTGCGAAGGGCGCGCTAGTGACCCTCACCAAGAACACCGGCTTTTCAATGATGCGCTACGGTTGCCGCATCAACGGCCTCTGCATCGGCTGGATGTATACGCCGGGCGAAGAGCAAACGATGCGGCGCTGGCATGGAGCGACGGATGGCTGGCGTGCGGACGCGGAGTCCAAGCTCCCCATTGGTCGAATGCTTGACATGAACGAAGTCGCAAGAACTGTCGCATTCCTATGCTCGGAAGAAGCGGGAATGATGACTGGCTCCGTCATCGACTACGATCAGTCGATCCCGGGCTGCTTCGACGCAGTTCCGCAGCCCCCAGGGATCCCGCTCGGTATAAAGACCAAACCGCCCGTCGACTAACCAACATCGTCGGCCTGCCGCGGCAAGGGCCGCGTCAGGTCCTCGACGCTCAAGAATCTGTGAGGAAGCATAGTGCTCAAAATCGGAATTCTGGGGGCCGCGCGGGTCGCGCCCATGGCGATCGTGGAGCCGGCGGCGAGACGCGAGGACGTCGAAATTGTCGCCATCGCGGCCGCTCGGCCGGGCAAGGCCGAAGCATTCGCCCGCGCGCACAACATACCCCGGTTCTATCGCAGCTACGAAGACGTCATCGAAGATTCCGAGGTCGACCTGATCTACAACGCCTTGCCACCCCATAGTCACGCGCGGTTTTCGATCCTTGCGCTCGAAGCGGGCAAGCACGTCCTTTGCGAGAAGCCGTTTGCCATGAGTGGTCCTGAAGCTCGAACTATGGTGGCGGCCGGAAGACGCTGCGGTCGACGGATCATAGAGGCGTTCCATGACCGGTATCATCCCATTTTTCTGTATCTCGTGGAATTGGTCGGGTCGGGACGCCTCGGGCGCATAAGCTCGCTCAAGGGTGTCTTCAATCACTCGATCGGTCCGGATGGCGGTGAGTTTCGTCACATTCCTGAATTCGGAGGTGGCGCGCTCATGGATCTCGGTTGCTACCCGGTCCACTGGTGCCGCTCGCTTCTCAACGAGGAGCCCTCAATCGTCGCGGCGCGCTGCAAGATGTCCGACACCGGCGTTGATGAGGAGATGAATGCTTGGTTGCGTTTTCCGTCGGGCGTCACCGCGGAAATCGAGACAAGGATGTCTCCTTCCTGGGATATGCATGCACGTTTCGAGGTTGCGGCCGAGCATGGGACAGTCATTCTGATCAACAGTCTCCTGCCCCATCGCGGTCATTCGGTGCTCGAAACGATCAACGGCAAATTCCGGGAATTCACGATCGCTGGAAGCACGACCTTCGACTATCAACTGGATGCCATCGTGACCGCCATTCGCAGTGGATCGCCCGTGCCGACTGAAGGCACAGACCCGATCGGCAATATGGACACGATCGATGCGATCTACCAAGCCGCCGGCGTAATGCGAGATGGCGTGGAACAGCTCATTTCCTGATTTTCTGAGGAGCAGATTATGTCTGTAGTGGTGATAACAGGAGCAGAACAAGGGCTGGGCCTCGCGCTGGCCAGGCTTTACGCCAATGACGGCTTCCGGGTCGTGGCCGGCTGCCTCAATCCGAATCTCGAAGGGATCGTCGCGCTAGCCGCTTCAAGCCCTCAGGTTGAGGTCATTCCCCTCGACGTCACCAGCGAAAGCTCGGTTGCCGCGTTCGGCGACAGGTTGTCCGGACAGGCCGTCGACCTTCTCATCAACAATGCAGGCATTCATCGGCGCAAGGGATCGGCACCCGAGAGCGTGGTCTTCAGCGACTGGGAGGACACGCTTCGCGTCAACACGCTGGGCGTGGCGAGAATC
Source organism: Mesorhizobium wenxiniae (assembly GCF_002284535.1). Taxonomy (GTDB): domain Bacteria; phylum Pseudomonadota; class Alphaproteobacteria; order Rhizobiales; family Rhizobiaceae; genus Mesorhizobium; species Mesorhizobium wenxiniae. Next base: position 90,801 of record NZ_NPKH01000037.1, read on the forward strand.
TCGTTTGCGCTACGCGCAAATCTCGTCATGGCGGCCCAGGCAAGGCTCGTAACCATCTCGAGCGATTGGGCTTCGGTTTCGCAACATCCCGGGACCGCTTACGACTACTGCTCTTCGAAAGCGGCGGTAAACAGCGTCATGCGGGGAATGGCAATGAACTGGGCCAAGGACGGTGTGATCATCTTGATGGTCCATCCAGGCTGGACGCGGACAAAGATGGGCGGGGCCGACGCTCCGCTTCTTCCGGAAGATAGCGCAAGTCGCGTGAAGTCGCTCATTTCACGAACGACGACTGCGGATAATGGGCGTTATGTCGACAACCTCGGCAACGATATGCCGTGGTAGCTGGTTTCGTCTTCTTCCTACGCGGCGTGGTCCAGGCGGCCTAGCTACGGCGCCGAAAGAGAGCCTAGTTCGCGCGACCAGGTCCCGTGCTCCCCCGCACGACCAGGCTGATAGGAAGCTCACGCTCTCTCAGGTGTCGGCGTTGCAGCGGTGATGCGAGAATGTAGTCGGCCGCAAGGCGCCCCATGTCCCGCGCCGGGACCTCCAGCGTCGTCAGCTCAGGCGCGGTAAGCACCGCGATTTCGAGGTTGTCAAAGCCTATGATCGAGATGTCCTTTGGAACAGCGAGGCCCGCTTCAACGCAATATTTGATCGCGCCGGCGGCGAGGATGTCGCTGCCGCAGAACACCGCGGTCGGACGTGGCGAAGAGGCCATCAGCATCTTCATCGAGCTACGGCCGTTCTCTATCTTGTAGGCGCCTTCGGCCACCGGAACTGAAGCAGCGTCGATACCCGCCTTGGCCAGTTCCCGCAGGAAGCCGTCCCGTCTACCCTTGGCCCGATCATTGTCCTGGGTGATGCCGGCAATCATTCCGAGCCTTGTGTGACCGAGATCGAGGAGATAACGCGCCGCGGCGCGCCCAGCCTTTTCATTGTCGAAGCCGACCGCGGCGCCCGCATCAGTCGCGGTAGAAGTGTAAGTAAAAACGTAGGCGACGCGCTTTTGTTCGAGCATGGCCAGCGTTTGCGGGCGGTGCTCGGCGCCGACCAACAATACTGCCTCTGCCCCCCTTTCAACGAGGAGCTTCGCCTGTTCGTATTCCAGGTCGATATCATAGGTTGATGTATTCAGGATAAGGGAGACGCCCTTCTCCGCCAGCCGCGCCTGAAGGGCGTCGACCATGGTTGCGTAGATCGCATGATCGAGGGTTGGAATGATGGCTCCAACCAACCGTGTACGTGTTGAACGCAGCGCCCGCGCCGACCCGTTTGGCACATAGCGCAATTCCGCTGCGGCACGAATGACTCGTTCGCGCACGCCCCTATTGACAGTGGGATTGCCATTAAGGACGCGGGAAACGGTGGCTGGCGAACACTCCGCCAATTTGGCGACGTCGATGAGCTTTGCGCCTTCCTCGTTGTCCATGCCTGCTTCCACGCTGCCTTGAGAAACCGTTTTCTGATAGCTCATTTTTCGTAACTTAGCACCGGTTTTCTTGCTTTTCTGTGCATAAGTCACTTGACATAACGAGGTAATTTCAAGAAAACGATTTCTCAAGGCCGTTCTCAGAAGGCCAGAGGGAGCGAAAATGCTGCTTAACGGCATAAAGATCGTAAGTTTCTGCCATTTCCTGCAGGGGCCCGCGGGCGCACAGTATCTCGCCGACATGGGTGCCGACGTTATCAAGGTTGAGCCTATCAATGGAGCCCATGAACGGCATTGGTCTGGCGCCGATGTGTTCGTCGAGGGAATCAGTGGCTTCTATTTGTGCGCAAACCGGAATAAGCGCTCGATTGGCGTCGACCTCAAGACATCAGAGGGCAAGGACGTTGCTCGTCGCCTGATCGCCAGCGCCGACGTGGTGATGGAGAACTTTCGACCGGGCGTCTTTGCCAAATTGGGCTTCGATGCGGCCGCCCTCGACGCTCTCAACCCAAACTTGATCTTCGCGTCCGCAAGCGGATTTGGTTCGACCGGGCCTATGGCGGATAAGCCTGGTCAAGACCTGCTGATCCAGGCCCGGTCGGGACTGATCGGAGTGACTGGCGCACCGAAGCAGGGTCCAACGCCTGTTGGCGCGGCAATTATCGACCAACATGGCGGCGCGCTCCTCGCGATGGGCATACTAGGGGCTCTTGTGCGCCGTCTCCGGGACGGAAAGGGAACGCGGGTAGAGGCTAGTCTGCTGAATTCCGGCATCGATCTTCAAGGCGAGGCACTTGTGAACTTCTTGGCCGGCAACTTTACGCGAAAGGTTCTTGATCGTGAGGAGAACCTTGCGACTTGGTTTCACGCGGCACCTTATGGGGTTTACAAGGCGAGCGACGGTCACGTCGTGATCTCGCTCTGCGACCCGGCAACACTGGCCGAAGCGCTCGATAGCGATAGTCTCCGCGAGTCCGTAGACATAGACCGGCTCGGCGACCGCGACGAATACGCGCGGCGGCTGAACAGTATGACCGCGAAACTCTCGGTGGCCGAGCTCGATCACCGCTTCCAGAAACACGGGATCTGGTCGGCGCCAATCCAGTATTACGACGAACTGCTGTCTGATCCGCAACTGGTTCACTCGGAGGTGTTCAGGCAGGTTTCCGTGCGAGGCCGCACCATTCACCTGGTCAACCACCCAAACCGATACGACGGCAAGGTTCCTGAGCTTCGCGTGCTTGCACTCGAGATTGGTGAACATACCCGCGAGATCCTCGCTGAACTCGACTACCGGCAGGCCGAAATCGAACAACTGTTGCGGTCTAAAGCCGTCGTTGCGTCGCGTGGTGAAACTGTGACTGCAAGGCAAGCCTCATAATGCTGGTAAAATCCTCACAGCATTCGATTGATGCACCATCCCCCAAGGGTCGTGAGCCAGGGGACCGAGGCGTCGCAATCGTGACCGGCGGGCGCAGGGGCATTGGCCGCGCGATCTGCCGTGAACTGGCCTCGGCTTGTTTCGACCTCGCCGTTGTCGACGCTGTCGACGACGAGAGCAGCCATGTGACTGTCGATCTCCTAAGAACGACTGGTTGCAAGGTTTCATTCTACAAACGCGATATTACTCAGACCGAAGGTAATTCTGATTTCATATCCCGTGTCGAAGCCGAACTCGGCGCGGTGACTTGCCTAGTCAACAACGCCGGGATCCAGGTCTCCGTCCGTGGCGATCTCCTCGAGGTCACGGAGGAGAGTTTCGACAGGTTGCTCAACGTCAACCTGCGGGGAACCTTCTTCCTCACGCAAGCGGTAGCCAAAGCCATGCTGGCACGGTCGGCTGGCCGGCATGACAGGACGATCATCACGATCACTTCGGCCAACGCTGGTCTGGTCTCGCCGGAAAAAGGACCCTACTGCATCTCAAAGGCCGGCCTATCGATGGCCTCTCAACAGTTCGCACTTCGCTTAGCAGACGCCGGGATCTGCGTTCATGAGGTGCGTCCGGGCCTCATCCAGACCGACATGACGGCCGACGTCTATGAGCGCTACACGAGCCAGGTCGAAGGTGGCGGGCTTTCCGCGATACGGCGCTGGGGGCAACCTGAGGACATAGCACGCGGCGTGGCCGCGCTTGCGGTCGGCGCGATACCTTTCAGCACTGGCGACATCTACCACATCGGCGGCGGAATGCAGATTCATCGGCTATGACGAAAGCTCTCTTTTCACTTCAACGAGAAAACGATTTCTCGAAACAAACGGCGGCTCCCGCACTGGTCCTCGAGATGCGGCGCATTCACAAAAGATTCCCCGGGGTTAATGCGCTGAAAGACGTCAGCTTCACCGTCAGCCACGGCGGCGTCCATGGTGTCATCGGGGAAAATGGGGCGGGCAAGTCAACGCTGATGCGGGTTCTCTCGGGGGCCTACATCGCTGATGAGGGCGAGGTGGTGGTTGACGGAAAGGTGGTGCCGTCCCCTACCCCCGACGCCATGCTGCGCCTCGGCATAGCCGTGATCTATCAGGAGCTCGCCCAGGCGCCTCACCTGACAGTCGCCGAAAACATTTTCCTAGGCCGCCTCACGAAGACCAAACTGGGGACCGTCGACTGGCCAGGCGTCAGAGAGGGTGCCCGGGAAGTGCTCGGTCGACTTGGCTTCGACGTGAGTCCTGAGGCCCGCATTGACCAAATCAGCGTGGCCCAGCGCCAGATGGTCGAGATTGCAAAGGCGATCGCACGCGACGCACGGATCATCGTTCTCGACGAGCCGTCAGCCGTGCTTGGTGATTCCGAGCTTGCGCATCTGTTCAACATAATTCGGCGTCTGAGCCGTGAGCATGGCGTCTCGTTCATCTACATCACCCATCGCCTGAAGGAATTGTTCGAGATCTGCGATGACGTCACCGTCATGCGCGACGGCGAGGTCGTGGCATCAACGCCGATCGACTCGACGAATACGGGCGAACTCATCCGGCACATGGTTGGACGTGAGTTGAAGGATGTCTTTCCGAAACGTGTCGAACCTCGGAGCGAAATCAGGCTGCGGGTCAGTAACCTGACGCGCGATGGTATTCTCGACAACATCTCGTTCGATGTCCGCCGTGGCGAAATACTCGGTGTTTGCGGGCTCGCGGGATCGGGGCGCACGGAGGTCTTGCGTGCCATCGCCGGTGCCGATCGTATCGATGCCGGCTCCGTCGAGGTCGATGGCAAGGCGGTCTCAATCGACACGCCCCAAAAGGGCCTCGCTGTCGGAATTGGACTGCTCCCTGAGGACCGGAAGACAGAAGGTCTGTTCCTCGACCAGTCTGTCGGCTTCAACATTACGGTCTCAAAGCTTGGACTGGTTAGCTGGCGGGGCCTGATCCGTCCAAGCAGCGAGAACTCGGTGGTTTCCCGGTTTATCCGTCAGATGCGGATAAAGACGCCCGCAGCGGGAACCAAGGTGCGCACTCTTTCGGGCGGCAATCAGCAGAAGTGCGGCATCGCGCGCCAGTTGCACGCCGGCAATGAAATCCTGCTCGTCGACGAGCCGACACGCGGAGTCGATGTCGCCGCCAAACGAGAAATCTATGACCTGCTGGTCGAACTCACGGCGACGCGCGGAAGCAGCGTGGTGATGGTCTCGTCCGAACTGCCGGAAATCCTCGGTCTTTGCCACCGGATACTTGTCATGCGCCAAGGCTGCGTGGCGGCCATTCTCGAAGGCCCCGGCGCCACCGAAGAACAGATCATGTCCCACGCGGTCTGGCATTGAAGGAAAAACAGATGAGCATACGAGACTACAAGCATTTCATTGGCGGCCGCAACGTTGACGGCGTCGGCACGGACTCCATTGAGCGCGTGTCTCCCGCCAACGGACAAACAGTTGCACGCTACGCCAGGGGAACCACCGGCGACATCGACCTTGCGATTGAGGCGGCACGCACTGCATTCGACGAAGGTCCGTGGCCGCGAATGAGCGGCATGGACCGCGCAAATATCCTGCACGCCTGGGCGGACCGTCTTCGGGAAAACAAAGATCGTCTCGTTCGTATCGAGGTCGAGGAGGTCGGCAAGCCTATCCGCTTCGCGCGTGGCGACATTGACGGCGCGATCGGCCTTATACGCTACGCGGCATCGCTCGCCCTGCAGATGTCAGGGTCGGCCTATACCAATCTCGGGGAAAATAAGACTGCGATGATCATGCGAGAGCCCGCCGGTGTTGTCGCGTTGATCACACCTTGGAACTTTCCGGCTTTGATCGTGGCCCAGAAAGCCCCGTTTGCACTGGCGGCCGGCTGCACCGTGGTGCTGAAGCCAGCCGAGTTCACCTCCGGCAGTGCGTTCGAGATGGCGGCATCGGCCTTCGAGGCCGGCGTGCCCGCCGGGGTCTTCAACGTGGTTAGCGGACAAGGCGCCACGATAGGCGACCACCTCACCTCGCATCCCGGGATCGATTTTGTTTCCTTCACCGGATCGACGCGCACTGGCCATCGTGTTGTCTCGAATACGGGGCGCAATCTCGTTAAGTCCTCAGTTGAACTTGGGGGCAAATCCGCAAACATCGTCTTTGAGGATGCGGATCTTGACGCGGCTATAGACGGCGCGCTGATGGGCGTGTTCTTCAACAATGGCGAATGCTGCATTTCCGGTTCAAGGCTTCTCGTTCAGTCCAGCATTGCCGACGAATTCGTCAAGAAGGTCGTCGAGCGCTCCTCTCGCGTGAAAGTCGGCGATCCATTCGACGAGGCCACAGACGTCGGGGCGCTCATCGATGACCAGCATCTGGCGAAGGTCGCCGCTTTCGTAAAGTCCGGCATCGATGAAGGCGCCGAACTCGTGCTCGGCGGCGGCATTGCAGCCGGGACTGGCGGGCATTTTCACGAAGCCACGATCTTCGATCGCGTCGATCCGACGATGACGATCTTCCGCGAGGAGATCTTCGGACCGGTACTGAGCGTCACCCGTTTTGACTCCGTGGCAGACGCAATTCGGCTTGCGAACGATACGATCTATGGCCTGGCAAATTACGTCTGGTCCAGGAACATCAACACGGTCATGACCGTAGCAAAGCAGCTGAGAAGTGGCCTTGTCCAGGCAAACACGGTGATTGATGGCGCCCCGCAGCTACCGCTTGCCGGGGTGAAGGGATCGGGCTTCGGGAACGAAATGGGCCAGGCGGGTTTTGAGGAGTTCACGCAGCTCAAGACCCTGCTCATTCACACAGGTCCCCGCACCCCGATATTTGGCATTTGAGGACTTGGCGATGCCCGATCTGCGCCTCTTTGTCACCGACGTCGACCGGACGCTGTTGACCCACGATTATGCTCTTCCGGCTCGCGTGTCTGGAGCCCTGCGCGCTCTTCGTGATGCCGGCGTGGCGGTCGTGCTGGCCAGTGCCCGGTCGCCGGCAGCGCTGAGGCCGTATGCGGAGCGCCTGGGCGTCACAGACCTTGCCATTTGCTTCAACGGTGGTTGGATCGGCAATGTCGCGACGGGGGCGTCAATTTTCCAAGCACCGATTGAGAGGGCCGCCGCGCTTGCAGCGATGATCGAGGCCAAGACTGAGGGCGTGAACCCCATGTGGTTTACGACGTCAGGGATTTACGCACTGGAAATCACCGAGAGCATCCGCCGCGAAGCGGAGATCACCCGTGAAGCGCTCCACGTCGTAGCCAATCTTGCCGACCTGCCTGACAAGCCAGGCAAGATCATGTGCGTCGCAGCCAATCCCGGCGACTTATCGGGCTTTCAACGGTTGCGGGAGCGCCTGGGCTCCGAGCTTTCAGTCGCCTCCTCGCACACACGGCTGCTGGAGATCGGACCTCTCCAGGTCTCGAAACGATCGGCACTCGAGACCCTGGCAACTCGGTTGAACATCACGCGAGCGCAGTGCGCAGCTGCTGGCGACGCCGAGAACGACATCGAGATGCTGGAGTGGGCGGGCGTTGCCGTGACCGTGGCCAACGCCTTGACCGCCGTCAAGCGCCTCGTCGGGTTCGTCGGCCCTTCCTGCGACCAGGGAGGATTGGCCGATGGCGTCACTTGGCTGTTGAAGCATCAGGCACATGCGCGCGCGGTTATCTAAGGGAGGAAGAACATGGAAATCACGGCGCGAGACGTTGCCCCGGGTTCAGTGGCGGGCATTTCCCGCAGGATGCGCTCCTGGGCACAAGGCATCGGGCTCTTGTGGGTGCTGTTGATTCTCTGCGGGGTCGCGATCTATCTCTCCCCCAGCTTTCTGCAAACCGGCAATCTGCTCAACGTCGGTCGTCAGGTTGCCCTGTTCGGCATCGTCAGCGTCGGCATGACTTTCGTCATCCTGACACGTGGCATTGACCTTTCCGTCGGCTCGATCGTCGGGGTGACATCCGTGAGCGCAGCAATGATGCTGGCCGCCGGCGTGTCGATCCCAATCGTTGTCCTCGCAGCACTCGCTATCGGCGTTTTGTTCGGCATCTTCAACGGCGTTGGTGTCGTCGTCCTGGGCATGCCGCCCTTCATCATGACACTCGGAACGCTGGTGATGGGCAGAGGCATCGCCATGACGATCGCCGACGGTCAGCCCAAGAGCCTCGGCTCGGCCGCAGATGGATTCCATTTTCTTGGTGGCGGGTTCCTGCTGGGAATCCCGGTCCCGATCTGGATCTTCGTCGCGATCGTCGCTGTAGCGTATTTCGTGCTGCGTCACACTGCTTTCGGCCGCCAGGTCTACGCAGTGGGCTCGAATGGCGAGGCCGCGCGCCTCGCGGGCATAAATGTCCCCCGCGTGCTGATGAGCGTCTATGTCATATCCGGCCTGCTCTCGTCCTTGACGGCACTCATCTTCGTTTCCCGGCTCACCGTCGGTGAGCCGACCGCCGGGACTAACCTGGAACTCGAAGCGATATCGATCGTGGTGATCGGCGGCACCAGCCTGTTCGGCGGAGAAGGCGGCGTGGTCGGGACCGTGATCGGCGCCGCGATCATAGCCCTGATGGCCAACATCCTCAATTTGCTCGGCATTTCGCCCTTCACGCAGCAAATCGTCAAAGGTGCGATCATCCTCGCAGCCGTTGGCTTCGAGGTCATGCGTCACCGGAAGGGCAGATAGGCATCTTTGTCCGGCGAGCCTCGACAATGGTGACGAGGACGCTGGGGCAGAGGAAACTGGGAGGTAGAAATGGAACTTACACGCCGCAGAACACTGACGCTCATGGCCAGCGCCGCCGCTATTCCACTGATCGGAATTGGCAGAAGGGCATTCGCTGACGACAAGATCAAAATCGGCTTCAGCCAATGTACATTGAACCATCCCTGGCGTGTTGCGCAGACCAACGTCAACAAGGCGTATGCCGATGCGAACCTGAAGGATGTCGAACTCGTCATCACCGACGGCAACAACGATTCCGGCAAACAGGTGTCCGACATCGAGAACCTGATCGCTCAGGGACCGAAGGTGCTGATTGTGTCGCCGCTCACTGCCGACGCACTGACACCCATCGTGAAGCAGGCCATGGAGAGCGGGATCGCCGTGGTGACCCTGGATCGTAAGGTCAACACCAAGGTGACGTGCCACATCGGCGCGCTCAATCTCCCGATCGGCGCGGCAGCCGCGGCCTTCCTTGCAAAGAAGCTGGGCAACAAGGGCGCCATCATCGAGCTTCAGGGCACGGCTGGCGCATCGGCCACGACAGACCGCAACAAGGGCTTTGTCGATGAACTAGCCAAGACCCCAGATCTCAAGATCGTGGCGACACAAAATTGCGACTACACGCGCGACAAGGCGGTCAAATTCATGGAGGACATGGTGCAGCGCTTTGGCGAAGGCGAGATCCAGGCCGTCTATGCCCACAATGACGAAATGGCGCTTGGCGCCATCCAGATCCTCGAAGGCGCAGGACGTCTTAAGGACGTTCTGGTGATCGGCATCGACGGACAGAACAACGCCATCGACGCGGTTGCCGCCGGCAAGCTGGCAGCGACGTTCACCTATCCGTACGTGGCGCCGGAGGGCATCGAATATGCCTACAAGATCGCGAAGGGAGAAAGCGTCCCGGAAGAGGTGCTCCTCGAATCCGTCGCGATTACCGCCGAGAACGCCAAGGACATGATCGGCAAAGGATTCTGAAATCGAGGAAGGGGCCGCCGCACGGATTGCGCGGCCCCTACGATCATAGGCAAGGAGATTAGAGTGACCAGTATCGCATTCGAGCCGAAGGGGGTGATCCCCGCCTGTCTGATGCCATTCGACCCCGATTTCGCGATCGACGAGCGGGCGTATCGGCGACACTTGAACGATATCGCGGCGGTCGACGGCGTCGACGCTATCGCCATCAATGGCCATGCCGCTGAGGTCCACGCGCTGACTATCGAGGAGCAGCATCGCGCCGTCGCCGTGACGGTCGAGGAGCTCGCTGGCCAGGGCGTGGCCACACTCGTCGGAATCTATTCGAATTCGAGCCTTGAGGCCGGGCGTCTTGCGGCACGCGCGCAAGCGGAAGGCGCACAGGGCCTGCTCGTCTTCCCACCCGATTTTATGGCGCTTGGCGGACATTTGCGCCCGGAAATGTCGATCGAGCATCTGAAGCACATCACGGGAGCCTCAGACCTCCCGATCATCCTGTTCCAGTACCCGCTCATCTCCAATCTATCCTATCCTTTGTCGACATTGATCGATCTCTGTGTCCGCTTCCCGTCAATCCGCGCGGTGAAGGACCAGATCGGCGACGGCAACCAGCACGAACGGCAGATCCGCGAACTCAAGGCCTTGGACCAACCTGTCCGGACATTGACAACTCACAGCGCGTGGCTTCTGGGGTCGCTCGCGCTGGGCTGCGACGGGCTACTCTCAGGCGCTGGAAGTGTCATTCCCGACCTTCAGGTCGCACTCTTTCGCGCGGTGCAGTCCGGCGACCTGACGCAGGCGCAGGCCGTCAACGACCGGATTTACCCGATGGTCCGCGCATTTTACGATGCGCCGCTCCTCGATATGCACAATCGCATGAAGGAGGCTCTGGTGCTGCTCGGCAAGCTCGAGCGTGCCGTTGTGAGGCCCCCATTGATGAAACCTATTCCGGCGGAAATCACCAAGATCGGCAAGATGCTGTCCGCCGCTGGCATCACCGGCAATACAGTCTATGGATACGCGGCATGACGTCGGCGGGCCAATTTTACCTCAATCCGGGCGATGAGGTGGTCCTCGAGCGCGAAGTGACCGAGAGCGCGGTAAGAGCCTTCGCAGATGTCAGCGGCGATCACTCTCCAAATCACGTCAATGATGGCGAGATGGAGGGTACCCCTTATGGGGGGCGCATCGCCCATGGCGCGCTGCTTGTGGGCTACATGTCGGCCTGCTCAACGGAAATCGTCGAGCGAGTTCCGGATGTGCGGGCGACCGAAACGCCGGTCTCACTTGGCTATGACCGAATCCGCTTCCTCCTCCCCGTCCGGATCGGCGACAGGGTCACCCTCAGATACACGGTTCGCGAAATCGACGCGGAGCGTCGCCGCGCCCGCTCCGACATTGTAGTCACCAATCAGAACAACGAGACTGTCTGTGTGGGGGAGCACATCCTGAAATGGGTTCGCTAGGCAGACAAGCCCCGACCTACGACTACATCGTGGTCGGCGGGGGATCATCCGGCTGCACGGTTGCCGCCCGCCTGTCGGAGGATCCTGATTGCAAGGTCCTGCTGCTGGAGGCCGGCGCCCGCGACTGGAACCCTTACATCCACCTGCCCGTCTGCTACTACAAGACGACCAAGGGCCCCCTGACCTGGGATTTCGCGCTGTCATCGCAAGTACATCAGGACGGCATAACGCCGCCCTACACTCAGGCGCGAGTGCTTGGGGGTGGCAGTTCGATCAATGCCCAGGTTTATATCCGGGGCGTAGCGGCGGACTATGACCACTGGAAGGCGTCCGGTTGCCCGGGGTGGTCCTATCAGGACGTGCTGCCTTATTTCATGCGGGCCGAGGCAAACGAACGCTTCGCGGACACCTACCATGGCACGGACGGGCCTCTGGGTGTCTCGGACCAACGCCATACGCATCCCTTGTCCAAGGCCTTCATCAAGGCGTGCCAGGAATACGGCATGCCCTACAATGCGGACTTCAACGGCCGCGACCAACGCGGCACAGGCCTCTATCAGGTCACCAACCGCAATGGTCGCCGCTGCAGCGCGGCAGTCGCGTATCTCGGAGCCGCGCGCAAGCGCCCCAACCTCGAAATCCGGACCGGCTGTGTTGTCCACCGCATCGTGATCGAAGGCGGACGCGCAGTGGGGATCGAGGGCGTGACAGGCAAGCGGCCATTTTTTGCGCGGGCCGAGCGGGAGGTCGTGCTCACAGCCGGGGCCATCAGCACGCCCAAACTGCTGATGCTGTCCGGCATAGGACCAGCGAAGCACCTTTCCGCCCATGGCATCCGGTCTGTCGTCGACCTGCCCGGCGTTGGGCAGAATTTCCACGACCACCTGGACATCTTCATGATGTACAACGTTACCGGCATCGAGAGCTATGACGTCTACAAGAAGGCCCGTCGGCAGGTCTGGGCCGGGCTGCAGTATGCGCTATTCCGCAATGGTCCGATCAGCGCGACCGTAGTTGAGGGCGGGGCTTTCTGGCCGGCGGATGGGAACGATCCCTCGACCGACATCCAGTTTCACTTCCTTGCCGGAACCGGGATCGAAGCCGTCACGGGAGATCAGTCAACGGGGAATGGATGTACACTGAATGCCTACCTCCTTCGGCCGCGTTCGCGAGGCACTGTCTCGCTTGCAAGCGCCGACCCCGCGAGGGCGCCGGTCATCGATCCCAATTTCCTATCGGAAAAATTTGATCTCGATCATACCGTCGAGTCAGTGCGGATCGGTCAGGACATCATGGCCCGGCCTTCGATGTCGAAGTACATCGCCAACGAGTTCATGCCCGGGCCTGCTGTTCGAAATCGGGCCGACTACGAGACCTACGTCCGCCGGGAAAGCCGTTCCGGTTATCATCCAGTCGGCACATGCCGGATGGGCGAGGACGACCTGGCCGTCGTTGATCCTGAACTCAGAGTGCGCGGGGTGGATGGGCTACGCGTCGCCGACGCGTCGATCATGCCATGTCTGGTATCGGGCAACACGAACGCGCCCACGATCATGATCGGGGAGAAGGCATCCGACCTCCTGAAGGGTAACCGCAAAGCGATGACTCCAGTTACGACGGGACTTGCGTATGCAGCGGAGTGAAACCATCACCCGCCTCGTTCTGGCGGAGCGAAGGGAGCGGGTTCTCGTTGTCACGCTCAACCGGCCCGACAAGCTCAACGCGCTGTCGAAGGAGCTTCTGGGCCAGTTAGCGGCGTGTCTGACCGAAGCCGAAGCCGATCCGACACTTGGATGTGTTGTCTTGACTGGTGCCGGCCGAGCCTTTTCGGCGGGAGCGGACATTGCAGACATGCTCGTTCGGGGCGTTGCCTCCTATACCGATCCCGAACGGCTGGAATCGTGGCGATCGGTCGAGGCTTTTTCAAAGCCCCTGCTTGCGGCAATCAACGGTTTTGCGTTCGGAGGTGGACTGGAACTCGCCCTGCTATGCGACATAGCCCTGGCCTCCGAAACGGCGACCTTTGCATTCCCGGAGATCAGGATCGGTTCCTTTCCGGGCGATGGCGGCACGCAACGCCTGCCGCGGCTCGTGGGCAAATCCTTTGCTATGCAGATGATCCTGACGGGACAGACGATCGATGCGCAACTTGCCGAGCACAAGGGCCTGATCAGCGAGGTCGTGCCTGCGAATCGTCTTGTGCAGAGAGCTCTGGAAATCGCCAATGCGGTCGCTGCGAACTCTGTTGCTGTCGCGCCCTTCGCCAAGCGCGCTGTCCTCGCCGCTGACCGGATGGCTTTGCCCGAGGGCCTGCGACTTGAGCATGAACTGACGACCGAGGCGTTCGGGCTCCACGACCGAAGGGAAGGGTTGAGAGCCTTTGCGGAGAAGCGACCGCCTGTGTTCATGGGTCGTTGACGAACCGGGAAAACCGGGAGGAAATGATGTGGGACTATATCGTGATCGGGGCAGGCTCGGCGGGTTGCGTGCTCGCCAACCGACTGAGCGAAGACCCCGGCGCCAATGTGTTGTTGCTCGAAGCCGGTAGCCGGGACTGGAACCCCATGATCCATATTCCGGGGGGCATCGGCAAGCTGTTCGGGCGTGGCGTGAACTGGCGGTTTCATACTGTTCCGCAGCAAAATCTTGACGGTCGCTCGGTGTGGTACCCGCAGGGGAAAACGTTGGGCGGATCAAGCTCGATCAACGCAATGATCTACATCCGGTGCCAAAAAGAGGACTATAACAATTGGGCCTCCTTGGGAAACCGGGGGTGGTCTTACGAAGATGTCCTGCCCTACTTCCGGAAGTCCGAGGACAACGATCGCCTATCCAACAGGTATCATGGACAGGGCGGACCGCTGTGGGTCTCCGACCAGGTCAGCCCGCATCGGCTCACCAAAGCCTTCGTGAGGGCCGCTCAGCAATATGGCCTGCCGTTCAACCCGGATTTCAACGGCGAAAGCATGTATGGCGCCGGATTCTATCAGGTGACTTGCCGGGACGGCCGCCGGCGCTCAGCGGCTATCTCCTATTTGCGCCCCGTCCGCACCCGCAAGAACCTGACTGTCAGGACTCGTACACGGGTGACGCGCATCGTCATCGAGAACGGCAAGGCGGTCGGCGTGGAACTCGACGGGGGCCGCGAGATCCTGCGAGCGAACCAGGAAATCCTCGTCTCGAGCGGGGCAATCAATTCTCCCCGGCTTCTTTTGTTGTCTGGCTTGGGCCCCGCGGATGAATTGAGGGCGCTCGGTATTCCACCGGTCGTCGACTTGAAAGGCGTCGGCCGCAATCTCCAGGATCACCTGTGTACAAATGTCCACGTCACACTGAAGCAGCCGATCAGCTACGATGGGCACGATCGCTTTCCCCGGTCGATGCTGCACGGGATGCGCTGGCTGCTCTATCGCAACGGGCCAGCTGCTTCCGTGATCGTCGAAGGGGGCGGTTTCTTCCAGACGGAAAATGCCACTCGTCCCGACCTGCAGGTCCACATCGCGCCTGCTACCGTGGTGCGTGGGGGGCAAACGCGGCTTCCTGGCGCACGGGGCTTCACCATCAACTCGACGTTTCTGCGACCAAGGAGCGTCGGGTCGGTCCGGCTTCGATCGGCCGATCCAGCCGCGGAGCCGCTGATCGATCCCAACTACCTCGCGGATCCTTATGACCGCGGCATGGCCCTGAAGTCAGTGCGGTTGATCCGCGAGGTCCTTTCGCAGCCCGCGATCGCTGGGTTCGTCGAGGCTGAGCGGCTACCCGGCCCGTCAGCTCAAACCGATGACGAGATCATGGCCTATGTCCGGCAATATGCATGCTGCGACTACCATCCCGTCGGCACCTGCAAGATGGGCGTGGACGACATGGCCGTCGTCGACCCCGAGTTGCGGGTGAGAGGCATCGAAGGGCTGCGTGTCATCGACTCCTCAATCATGCCGGTGCTGATCAGTGGCAACACGAACGGTCCTGCGATGATGATCGGCGAGAAGGGCGCCGATCTTGTCAAAGGCAACCAGATGGCGGTTCCCATTGCGCCGCTTGCCGCGGTTGCATGAACCGACGTCCTCCTGGCGCCAAAGTGGAGTGGCCGAAAAATGCAGTTCCTAATATTGTCCCGGCGGCGAACAAGTGAATTCACTGCAGCCGAGTTCGACGAATTGGCAAAACAGGAGGCGGACCAGGCGAGGCGGTTGTACGAGCTCGGCTTCACAAGACAGCTGTGGCACCGAGGCGATCAAGGCGGCGCCTGCCAGATCGCGGAGGCGGACGATGAGGGCGAGGTCAGAACCAAGCTCGCGACACTGCCGTTCGCGAAGGCCGGAATGCTGGACTTCGAGATCGTTCCTTTGAGGCCGTATGCGGGGTTCTACACGTGAACATCTGGCCAAGACCTGGCTGACCAACAGGTCACGCGAAGACCATTTGAAAAACCGCCGCCGTTGCCCTGCCTGAGGGACGCAACGATGCCGCCTGCCCGAATGGAAAGACCGGCCTCGCAGCGGAACTGCCAACTGCCGCAGGCAAAAGGCCCTCCCTTCCATTAGTCAGCAATGAGGCAAGTAGGAGATTGACCGCATGTTCGATCCCAAGTCGTTCCTGGCCTCGATCTTCTCCGCCGCCGTCGCGGCAGCTAATCCGGACCGTATGATCCGTGACTATCTTCCGCCAAGACCCAAGGGCCGGACTCTCGTGATCGGCGCGGGCAAGGGCTCCGCCCAAATGGCGTCGGCATTCGAGAGGGCTTGGGCCGCACCGATGGAGGGTCTGGTCGTAACTCGGTACGGCTTCGGCGCGCAGTGTGAGCGTACGGAAATCATTGAGGCAGCGCATCCGGTACCGGATGCCGCCGGCCTAAAAGCATCGAAGCGCATTCTTGAGAAGGTTTCTGGTCTGACCGCCGATGACTTGGTTGTTGCGTTGATCTCGGGCGGTGGTTCAGCCCTGCTTCCGTCACCTGCCCCAGGCCTGACGCTTGCCGACGAAATCGCCGTTAACGAGGCATTGCTCGACTCCGGCGCTCCGATCATGGCGATGAACACCGTTCGCAAGCATCTCTCGACGATCAAGGGGGGGCGGCTTGCACTCGCCGCGCATCCGGCCAAAGTCGTCTCGTTGATCATCTGCGATATTCCAGGCGACAACCCGGCGCTCGTGGCTTCCGGGCCGACTGTGCCCGACCCTGCCGATCGGGCCGACGCGCTGAATTTTATAGCGACGTATGGCATAAGGGTGTCCGCAAAGGTGATGGCGCATCTCAATTCTGCTGCTGCCGACGCACCCTCGCCATCCGATCCGCGTTTTGCCGGAAACGAGGTGCACGTCATCGCGTCAGCCGCCGTCTCTCTCGAAGCCGCGGCCGCCGAAGCGCGCAAGCAGGGAGTCGAAGCCGTCATTCTGTCGGATGCGATCGAAGGCGAAGCGCGGGACGTGGGTCGAGTGCATGCGGCAATCGCGCGCGAGGTTGCGCTGCGAGACCGGCCCTTCCCCAAGCCTGTTCTGATCCTTTCCGGCGGGGAAACTACAGTAACACTGCGTGCGAAGGGCAAGGGCGGCCGCAATAGCGAATTACTGCTGTCCTTCGCCATCGGCATCGATGGGCTTTCCAGTATTAGTGCCTTGGCCGCAGATACGGACGGCATAGACGGTTCGGAAGACAATGCTGGTGCCTTCGCCAACGGATCGACAGTCGCGCGGATGCGGCGGGCAGGCTTAGACGCCAGGGCCATGCTCGCCGGGAACAATGCCTGGACGGCTTTCGATGCCGTCGGAGATTTGTTTGTGCCGGGTCCGACGGGCACCAATGTAAACGACTTCAGAGCTATATTAGTCGGGGGTAGGCCAGCCTAGCGCCCTGCCTCGCCTAGGTCCGCAAAGCCCTCATCGTAGATTCGGCGGATCGTCATGGCCGAAAGCACGTAAGAGATTCGCGCGCAATCGGTTGTCTATCCTGCTCTAGCTGTTGTTCACCTCGACAAGTTGACTGCTGCTACGGCCCGGTTCACGCTCAGAATCGTTGTTGACTGTAAGGCAGACTACAGCGCGCCGCACCATGTTCGGGGCTTACGTGAAAATGAGACAGAAGACATTGTGAGGCAGCCCGCAAAAAACAGCCAGAGGCTTTCTGTTGCCGCGGAACTGATTGCGGTGCTGGTTGCTGTGACGATTGGTCAGCCGCGCGTCATGACCATCGAACGTGGTCAATCCTTGCCTTCTGGCCCATTTGAACTTGGACATCGGTCGCTGCAGTCGGGTCTGAGGGATTGGGTCGAACAGCAGACCCGCCACCCTTTGGGCTATATCGAGCAACTCTATACGTTCGCCGATCGCGACCGGGCGGCAAACGGGAGCGCGCAACGCGTAGTTTCGATTAGCTATCTCGCCTTGACCCGGGAGGAGCAGGCGGCACCCGCCGACAAAGCCGCCTGGCGCAACTGGTACGACTACTTTCCCTGGGAGGATCACCGTGCTGGTGTTCCCTCTGCATTGGCGGACGTGATCGTTCCGCGCCTGAAAACCTGGGCTGATTCCGCCGACGATCGCCCCACGCACAATGACCGCTGGCAGCGAGCGGCGATCGCCTTCGGCCTCGATGGCTATGCCTGGAACGAGGAATTGGTGCTGCAACGCTACGAACTGCTTTACGAGGCGGCCTTTGTTGAGGAAGCAGACCGCAGCCACGGTCCAGACACCTTGCTGTCGGTCTTCGGCCGAGCCATGCAGGCTGATCATCGTCGCATTCTGGCCACCGGCATCGCCAGGCTGCGGGCCAAGATCAAATACCGCCCCGTCGTCTTCGAACTGATGCCGCCGACATTCACGCTGCTGCAACTCCAGCGCACCGTAGAAGCGCTGGCCGGCAGACTGGTGCACAAGCAGAATTTTCGACGTCTGGTCGAGCAGCAGGAACTGGTCGAAGAGACCGGAGCGATGACGGCCGACACGGGCGGGCGGCCGGCCAAGCTGTACCGATTCCGGCATGGCGTTCTCGCCGAGCGCCCCGCAGCTGGGACCAAATTACCCCTCTCGCGCGGTTGACATTCTTTATGCTCAAGGTAAGCATATGCCCTATATATACTCTTATCGAGCATTACCGGGAGACGGAAATGACGGATGGGCTGGCGCGGAGCTCCGCGCTCTATGATCGTGTGCGGCGGGTCATTCCAGCTATCGAGTGGCCGGCGTTCACCGACGACATCGACGCCATTCTCGATCTGAAGCGGCGGCGAAACGCCGTCATCCTGGCCCACAACTATCAGAGGCCGGAGATATTTCACTGCATGGCCGACATTGTCGGCGACAGCCTAGCCCTTGCCCGCAAGGCGATGGCGGTCGAAGCGGACGTCATCGTGCTTGCCGGCGTGCACTTCATGGCGGAGACGGCGAAGCTGCTCAATCCGGAAAAGACGGTGCTCATCCCGGACCTGAACGCGGGCTGCTCGCTTGCAGATTCCATCACCGCTGCCGATGTCCGCCTGCTGCGGCAGCGCTATCCCGGCATTCCAATCGTCACCTATGTCAACACCTCGGCCGCCGTGAAGGCCGAGTCCGACATCTGCTGCACGTCGGGCAATGCGAAAGCCGTCGTGGAGTCACTGGGTGTTTCTCGGGTCATCATGCTGCCGGACGAGTATCTGGCCCAGAACATCGCCGCCCAGACCGACGTGCAGATCATCACCTGGAAAGGGCATTGCGAGGTGCATGAGCGCTTCACGCCTGCCGACATTCGCCAGTTGCGCGAGGACCATCCCGGCGTGACGGTGCTGGCGCATCCCGAATGTCCGCCTGAAGTGGTGGCCGAAGCCGATTTCTCCGGCTCGACCGCGGCCATGTCCGACTATGTCGGGCGGCAAAAGCCGCCCCGCGTCGTGCTAATGACGGAGTGCTCGATGAGCGACAATGTCGCGGTCGAGCACCCCGAAGTCGAGTTCATCCGGCCCTGCAATTTGTGCCCGCACATGAAGCGGATAACGCTCGCCAACATCCGTACAGCGCTCGAGCAGAACCGCCATGTCGTAACCATCGAGCCCGAGATTGCCGGGCGCGCGCGGCTTGCCGTCGAGCGGATGCTCGCCGTATGAGCGTGGAAGATCTCGACGGCCGGCCTGTCATCATCGGCGGCGGCATTGCCGGACTGATGACCGCGCTCCATCTGACGCCGGAGCCGGTGCTTCTTCTGTCGAGGACGTCGCTGGGAGCTGACGCTTCCAGCGCGTGGGCGCAAGGCGGGCTTGCCGCCAGCCTAGGCGACGATGATGAACCGGCGCTCCATCTTTCCGATACGCTCGCCGCGGGCAACGGTCTTTGTGATGCGGAGGCAGCAAGGCGCATCGTCTACGCGGCGCCCGCCGTAATCGAGGATCTGGCGCGCCTTGGGGTTCGCTTCGATTGCACGCCTGCAGGCGCTCTTCGTCTCGGGTTGGAAGCCGCGCACAACCGGCGGCGCATCGTTCATGCCGATGGCGACGGCAGCGGGCGCGAGGTCATGCGTGCCCTGATCGCGGCCGTCCGCTCAACACCGACAATAGAGGTTGTCGAGAGCATCGAAGCGCGTCGGCTGGCTGTGGAGGACGGCAGGATCACCGGTGTGCTGGCGAACTGTTCGACAGGGCCAGTGTTCCTTGCCTCGGGCCGGATCGTTCTCGCCACTGGCGGCATCGGCGGCCTGTTCCATGACACGACAAACCCGTTGGGCAGTTGCGGACAGGGCCTTGCGCTCGCAGCGCATGCGGGTGCTGTCCTTGCCGACATGGAGTTCATCCAGTTCCATCCCACCGCGCTTGACGGGCTGGGCCGTCCGATGCCGCTTATCAGCGAAGCGGTTCGCGGCGAAGGCGCCACGATCGTCGACGAGACGGGCCGACGTTTCCTGGACGGCGTGCGAGGTGCGGAGCTCGCACCGCGCGACATCCTCGCGCGCGCAGTCTGGCGACATCTTGCCGACGGCC
This sequence comes from Mesorhizobium wenxiniae, assembly GCF_002284535.1. Classification (GTDB taxonomy): domain Bacteria; phylum Pseudomonadota; class Alphaproteobacteria; order Rhizobiales; family Rhizobiaceae; genus Mesorhizobium; species Mesorhizobium wenxiniae. Next base: position 110,734 of record NZ_NPKH01000037.1, read on the forward strand.
ATCGCGTCTTCCTCGACGCACGCCAAAAGCCAGGCGCGATATTCGCGCAGCATTTCCCGACGATCGCATCGGCCTGCGGCAGGGCCGGCATTGATCCGGCGCACGATCTCATTCCCGTTCGCCCAGCCCAGCACTACCACATGGGTGGCGTCGCAGTGGATGGCTCCGGCCGCACCTCCGTTCCGGGACTTTGGGCTTGCGGCGAAGTTGCCTCGACCGGGCTACACGGCGCCAACAGGCTTGCCAGCAATTCGTTGACGGAGGCCGTCGTCTGTCCGCGCTGGGTTGCCGAGAGTGTTGCCGGTTCGCCCGACGGCGGCGGAAAGCCAGCGATGGCACCTGACCTGCTCGCGCCGGATCCACGGCCTGTGCGCCCCATCCTGTCGCGTGTCCTTGGCGTCACGCGGGATGGCGAAGGGTTGAAGGAGGCTGCGCGGGCCTTGTTGCTGCTGTTGCAGCGGCACGACGCGGCATCCGATCCTGCCGCCGTCGGGCTGATGATCGCGGTTGCCGCCTTGCTGCGCCGGGAAAGCCGCGGTGCTCATTTCCGGACGGACTTTCCGCATCATGCGGCCGTCGCCCGCCGCTCCCAAATCACGCTCGACGCGGCCATAGCCGCAGCGCGGGAACTCGCATCCTCCCCAACTTTGGAAAGCGTGCTGTGATGAACCTCTCGCCACTTCCCGCAATCATGCTCGAGCCGCTGGTACGGGCAGCACTTCTCGAAGACCTTGGCAGAGCCGGTGACATCACCACTGATGCCATCGTGGCAAAGGAACACCATGCGACGACCGTGCTTTCGGCACGCCAGCACGGGGTTGTCGCCGGGCTCGATCTGGCGATGCTCGCCTTCAGGCTGATCGACCAGACTGTCGAGATGAGGGTGGAGCGAGCGGACGGCAGCGAGGTCGCGCAAGGAGAGACCATTGCATCGGTGAGCGGCCCGGCCCGGGCGATTCTCACTGCCGAACGGACCGCGCTCAATTTTCTCTGCCATCTGAGCGGCATTGCCACGGCGACGGCGTCGATCGTCGATGCGATACGCGGGCACAAGGCAAAAATCGTCTGCACCCGCAAAACGGCACCCGGCTTGCGGGCTGTCGAAAAATACGCCGTGCGCGCCGGTGGCGGCTCCAATCACCGCTTCGGCCTCGACGACGCCATCCTGATCAAGGACAACCACATCGCCATCGCGGGCGGCATTCGCCCCGCCATCGAGCGGGTGCGAACCGGCGTCGGCCATCTCGTCAAGATCGAAGTCGAGGTCGATACGCTGGCTCAGCTAGACGAGGCACTGACGCTCGCCCCCGACGCCGTGCTGCTGGACAACATGTCGCTTGACGAATTGCACCAGGCAGTGGCGATGGTTGCCGGCCGGGCGATCACCGAGGCGTCGGGCAGGATCACCGCCGCGATGGTGCCAGCCATCGCAGCGACCGATGTCGACCTGATCTCCATCGGCTGGTTGACCCATAGCGCGCCGATTCTCGATATCGGCCTCGACTATCGTGAGCTTTGACCGTCAGGCCTGACCATCGGCGGTCGACCGGGCTCTTTCGCGACGCGGTCCGCCAGTTTGCAAGGGCGCCCATGTCGCCACAACGCAAGGAACAGGATGGAAATGCACGCAGTGATTTCGAAAAAGACCCTGCCTGAAGCTCAATCCTTCGACGGTGGCCGGATGTGGACCCTGGAAGAAGCCCAAGCGATTCATGACGCGCCCTTCAATGATCTGCTGTTTCAGGCGCAAACCGTTCACCGGCAGAATTTCGATCCCAACAAGGTCCAGCTCAGCCGGCTACTCAGCATCAAGACAGGCGGATGCCCGGAGGATTGCGGCTATTGCAGCCAGTCCGCGCATCACGAAACCGGCCTGAAGGCGTCGAAGCTGATGGAGGTCCGGCGCGTCATCGCCGAAGCGACCAAGGCGCGTGACGCTGGCGCCACCCGCTATTGCATGGGCGCTGCCTGGAGAAATCCCAAGGCACGCGACATGGACGCGGTGGTGGCGATGGTCGAAGGCGTCAAGGCGTTGGGCATGGAAACCTGCATGACGCTCGGCATGCTCGATCTTGAGCAAGCCGCTCGGCTGAAGCAGGCTGGTCTCGACTACTACAACCACAACATCGATACGTCGGAACGCTACTACAGCGAGATCATCAGCACGCGCAGCTTTGCCGACCGGCTCGATACGCTCGCGCATGTTCGCCAATCCGGCATCAAGGTCTGCTGCGGCGGCATTGTCGGCATGGGGGAAGAGCCGGTGGACCGGATCGACATGCTGGCGACGCTGGCCAATCTGCCGGAGCATCCCGAAAGCGTTCCGATCAACATGCTTATCCCGATCGCAGGCACCCCGCTTGCCGACGCCAAGCCCATCGAGCCGATCGAGTTCGTGCGCGTGATCGCGCTGGCACGCATCATGATGCCGAAATCGCATGTCCGCCTTTCCGCCGGCCGCACCGCCATGACCGACGAGATGCAGGCGCTGTGCTTCTTTGCAGGCGCCAATTCCATCTTCGTCGGCGACACGCTGCTGACGGCGGACAATCCCGGCGAAGACAAGGACACTCTGCTATTCCAGCGTCTCGGCATCGAGCCGATGGAAATCGGCACGCAATGAACGAAGCCCTTCTTGCCCGGTATGACGCATCCTTGCGCGGACTGGCGCGCAAGGACCGCCTGCGGACGCTTGCGCCGCGCGCCGGGCTCGACTTCTCCTCGAACGACTATCTCGGACTTGCAGCCTCCAAAAGGCTGAGCGAAGCGGTTTCGGCGGCGATTGCGCGAGGCACGCCGGTTGGCGCCACCGGGTCGCGACTGTTGCGCGGCAATGCTCCGGAACACGAGGCGCTGGAGGCGGACGCGGCGGCGTTCTTCGGAGCTGAATGCGCACTGTTCTTCGGCAGCGGCTACATCGCCAACTTCGCTCTCCTGACCGCCCTGCCGCAGAAAGGCGACCTGTTGGTCCTCGATGAGCTCGCCCATGCCAGCATGCATGAGGGCGCACAGGCAGGACGCACCGAGGCCAGGCTGGCCGCGCACAACGATGTCGATGCTGTCGAGGATGCCATCACTAGGTGGCGCGCCGAGGGCGGGATTGGCCGTGTCTGGATCGCAGTCGAGAGCCTCTACAGCATGGACGGCGACCGCGCGCCGATGGAGAGCCTGGTCGCGCTTGCCGACCGGCATGAGACGTTCCTCGTCGTCGACGAGGCGCATGCAACCGGCGTCTGGGGACCGGACGGCCGGGGGCTGGCCGCCGCTTTCGAGGGCCGCGACAACATCGTCGCGCTCCACACATGCGGCAAGGCGCTCGGCGGATCCGGCGCGCTCGTCACCGCGCCGCGAACGCTGTGCGACTATCTCGTCAATCGCTGCCGGCCATTCATCTACGCCACCGCGCCATCGCCGCTGATGGCAATCGCGGCGCGCGAAGCGCTCGCCATACTGTCTGACGAGCCCCTGCGCCGCGTTCAGCTGCATGAACGCGTCGCCTTCGTCGGCCGTCAATTGGCCGAGCGCTGCGGCGTGACGCCCAGCGGCTCGCAGATCCAGCCATTTGTCATCGGCGACGTCAGGCGCACGATGACGATGGCGGCAGCACTGCAGGCGCGCGGTTTCGACATACGCGGCATACGTCCGCCGACGGTGCCCGAGGGCACGTCGCGGCTGCGCATTTCGCTGACGCTCAACGTCGACGAAGCCGACATTTCGGCCATGGTCGAGGCGCTCGCCGAAGTGTTGGCCACGGCATGAGCAAGCGCATCGTCGTCACCGGAACAGACACCGGAATTGGCAAGACAGTATTTTCGGCCGGGCTCGCCGGCCTGCTCGACGGTTTCTACTGGAAGCCGGTGCAATCGGGCCTCGACGAGGAGACTGACAGCGAGGTCGTCGCGCGGCTTTCCGGCTTGCCCGCCGAGCGCGTCCTGCCGGAAGCCTATCGCTTGAAGAGTCCGCTTTCGCCGCATCGTTCGGCTGAAATCGACGGTGTCATGATCGAGGTGGCTGACCTGTCGGTTCCAGCCGTGCCGGGTCCGCTCGTCATCGAAGGCGCCGGCGGGCTGATGGTACCGCTCAACCGGCGGACAAGGTTCATCGACATATTCGCGCAATGGCCTCTGCCGGTCATCTTGTGCGCTCGCACCGCGCTCGGCACGATCAACCACACGCTGCTGTCGATCGAGGCCCTGCGGGCCCGCTCAATTCCGCTTATTGGCCTTGCCTTCATCGGCGACGAGGTGACCGATACGCAAAGGACAATCGTGGAATTCAGCGGCGTGCCACAGCTCGGCAGGCTGCCGCACCTTGATCCGCTGACGGGCAAAACCCTGAGAGAAGCGATGGTTGCCGGCTTCGACCTCGCTTTGATTGCCGGAGGCGAATGATGCCGCAGTCCCAAGTTTGGCACCCCTTCACCCAGCACGCGCTCGAGCATTCGATCCCCGAAATCGTCCGGACCGAAGGCGCCTACCTTCACAAAGCCGATGGCGCGCGCATCCTGGACGCCATCTCCTCCTGGTGGGTCGTCACGCATGGCCACCGCCACCCGCGCATAATGAAGGCTATCGAGACAACCGCGTCTACCCTCGACCAGATCATCTTCGCGGGCTTCACCCACGAGCCAGCCGAACGTCTGGCCGAGGCGCTTGTCGGCCTCGCGCCCGCCGGCCTCGACCGGGTGTTCTATACCGACAGCGGCTCGACCTCCGTCGAAGTCGCGCTGAAGATGGCGCTCGGCTATTTCCGCAACACCGGTGCGCCGCGCTCGCGCATCGTCGTAATGGAGCACAGCTACCATGGCGACACCATCGGCACGATGAGCGTCGGCGCCCGCGGTGTTTTCAACGCCGCCTACGAGCCCTTGCTGTTCGAGGTCGACACCATCCCCCTCCCGGCCCCCGGGCGCGAGCAGGAGACGCTGGATCGATTCGAAGCACTCTCCCACGACCGGCGCGCCGCCGCGCTGATCGTCGAGCCGCTCGTGCTCGGCGCCGGCGGCATGTTGATGTACCCGGCCTGGGTACTCACCGAATTGAGGAAGATCACTGAGGCCTCCGGTACGCTCTTGATCGCCGACGAGGTGATGACCGGCTGGGGGCGCACCGGAACCATGTTCGCCTGCGAACAAGCATCGATCTCTCCTGATATCCTTTGTACCTCGAAAGGTTTGACCGGTGGCACCATCCCGCTGGCGGCCACGCTCGCCACAGATGCCGTTTTCCAGGCTCACTATTCGACAGACCGGCAGAAGACCTTCTTTCATTCGAGTTCCTACACCGCCAATCCGATTGCCTGCGCGGCGGCACTCGCCAATGTCGAGATCTGGCGCGACGAGCCGGTGGCCGAGCGAGTGGCGGCGTTGAGCGCGATGCAGGCCGCCGGGCTTCGGCGCTTCCGCGACAATCCGTTCTTCACCGACTGCCGGACGACCGGCACGATCGCGGCGCTCGACCTCCGCGCCGGCTCGGCCGGCTACCTGGCCGAGATCGGACCGAAGCTGCGCGCTTTTTTCCTCGAGCGCGGCCTGCTCGTGCGCCCGCTCGGCAATGTTCTCTATCTCCTCCCGCCCTACTGTATCACCGGCAACGAATTGGACGGGCTCTACAACGCCATCGAGGAGGCCGGCGAACGCTTCGGCGCGAAACCATGAGCAAATCGTCGCGCATTCTCGGGTTCGGTCATCATGCGCCGTCGCGCAAGGTTGAGAACCCGGAAATCGAAGACCGTCTCGGGCTTGAACCCGGCTGGATCGAGCGGCGCACCGGGATACGGTCGCGCTTCTGGGCCACGGACGAAGACACGCTGTCGGGCCTTGCCGCGCAAGCCGGCGACATGGCTCTGGGGAGCGCCGGCATCGACCGTGGCGACATCGGTCTTTTGTTGCTTGCCACCTCGACACCCGATCACCTGCTGCCGCCCAGCGCGCCGCTGGTCGCCCATCGGCTGGGACTGGGCCGCGCCGGTGCGGTAGACCTGACAGGCGCCTGCGCCGGCTTCATCTATGCGCTGATGTTCGCGGACGGGTTCACCCGCCTGCATGGCAAAGCGAGCCTTGTCATTGCCGCCAATATCCTCAGCCGTCGTATCAATCCGGCCGAGCGCGCCAGCGCCGTGCTGTTTGCCGATGCCGCCGGCGCGATGGTGAGTGGCCCCTGCGAGGAACCCGACCGGGGCATTCTCGGCGCTTCGGTGGATTCGGACGGCTCGCGCTACAGACTGATCCAGATCCCAGCCGGAGGAAGCAACACGCCGTTCCATGGCGACCTCGACCTTGCCCAAACGCGCATGACGATCACCGATGGCCGTGAGGTGTTCGCCAAGGCCGTCGAGATGATGACCGCCTGCTCGCGGGATGCATTGCGCGCGGCCCGCATACGACCGCAAGACATCGATCGGTTCGTGCCGCATCAGGCCAATGCCCGCATTTTCGATGCGGTCGGCCGAAACCTCGGAATTGCGGATCAAGCAATCGTCAAGACGATCACCGAATACGGCAATTCTTCCGCCGCGACGATCCCGCTCTCGCTATCGCTCGCCCATCGGACGCAGCCGTTTCGACCGGGCGAAAAAATCCTTCTGGCGGCGGCGGGTGCGGGCCTGAGCGGCGGTGCACTCGTCGTCGGAGTTTAGCGGGGCGACCGGACGCCAAAGGGATGGCAGGACCAGACTTCCATGATGATAGGAAAACGAGACCAATGCGAAAAATAGTCGCCGGCAAGCTGCACGGCATCCACGTCACCGAAGCGAACCTCAACTACCACGGTTCGATAACGCTCGACCCTGATCACTGCGAGGCAGCCGGGATCCTGCCCATGGAATTCGTGGAGATTTGGAACAAGAATTCCGGTGCGCGGATTTCGACCTATGTCATTCTCGGCGAGCGTGGCTCACGATGCTGCATCCTGAATGGTGCGGCCGCTCGCACCTGCCAGCCAGACGACCAGATCATCATCTGCAACTCCGTCTACCTGGACGAAGCGCATATCACCTCGCTGAAGCCGCGGGTTGTCACGTTCGACCAGGACAACCACATACTCGACCGCCTGAGCTACTCCGTCGATCTGGACGAAGTTGGCCGTTACAGTTTCTCCATCCTTGACGAGGCGAATGAGGCTTTGGCCATTCCAGCCCTGATCTCCGGGGCGTGACTTCACATATGTGTAAGCGTCTCCGCCCGTTCCAACTTGCTCTGCGCTGAAGAGAGTATCTAAACCCTGCCGGAGCCGCTGACACTCCGGCTTCGAAAGGAGGAAGCCAACCTCGCTTCTCGGCACGGCGGGCGTTCTTGAGATGTCGCAATGTCCAGCGTCTCCGTGGTGCGCTAACAGCGACGCGGCCCTCGTGTTTGACCCCTGTCTTAGGTTACTTGCGGTGGCGGCTTGCAAATTCTTGCCGCCTTTTCCAGCGCCGCAGCCGGGTCCTTGACGACCTGGCTCCTTCTAAGCCGGCGTTCTTTGAGTGCATAAGTACGATCACGCAAACTCATCCGGAACCAGGCTAAAGACTTCTCACTCCGGTGAAGATGTTAACCAGGGGTAGAAGAAAAGTTTTCCACAAGGCGATCGTACGCGACGGGCATCTGTAGGACGTTGCGGTCTCCTTGCAGTGCTGAAATTTCGATACCGAACCAGTGATGCAGAGGGAAAACGAAATTGGACTCCAGGCAAACAAATTTGATTGTGTTTTCGTGGAGTGACGAGAACGGCGCAATCAACCTTTCCAGATGCTCTCGATTGGGCAGTGCCGCCGACTGGCAATTCCAAACCTCCACGACATCGCCACGTCGCCACCAATCCGTAATGCCGATTTCTACGCACTCGATTTCGCGGCAGAGCGCGCTTCGTTTTTGGCGATATCGAGGCGGAATGATCCTTTCTATTCTATCAAGCATATCCGGAAAGCAACTCCAGCTTTCTGACTTACCGCACCAAAGTGCATGATCGACGGCGTCCAAAATATCGGGATCGCCGGTCTCGCCCGCGAACCTGAGGCCGAAAAAGAAATTTGATCCATCTCTCGTTCTGAAGCAAAATTCCACCGCGACGTCAGATTCCTTCCCAGCTAACGTTTGCCTCAATTCTTCCCTTGACGGCAACTCTTCAGGATCAAATCTCACAGCCGCCATCCAGTCAGCTTTAAAAGCTATTTGAACTCGAAATGGTGGCTTATCTATCGAATTGCTCAACGCTTCAGGAAATACAAACGCGGTGGTCATTTCGTCTCAGTCTCCCAAAGCTATGTATCGTCAAGAAGGCTGAACTCTCGATTCAAACCTACGATCAGCATTTTACCACGACAGATGTAGACGGAATAATCTTAGATTTAAATCCCCGAACCTGCACCCTGAGGTGAGTCGATCGGAAACAATTCATTACGCGGCTCAATCAAGTTTGCGAGTTGACATATTCTGGATACTCGACTGTTCCTCCGGAGACATCGGTTCCGAATGCGTTGCAGCGGCCTTTTTTGCCTAGGGTGAAACCCGTAGCTGCGTGCAAATCGGCGGGTATTTCATCGTTTGGTAGAGAGGTCGGTCCTCTGGCTGCAGCGAGTTGACAGACCTAAGACGTCTGCCGTGCGCGATGCGATGCGCGCTCTGACCCGATCCCCAAGCCGCTCGAACCCCCCGCTGATTGCCCACGCAGATGGAGCACACCACGAGGCACTGGTCAGAACCGTCGTCGCGAATTGGTCCGACCATCCGAAACAAATCGGTCGAGTTGAACGACCGAAAAGTCCTGGTTAAATAGCAGACTTTGGTTCAGTAAGATATTTGATTTAGAATTTGACAGGCTCGTCCTTAAACCACCGTTTATAAATCTTGGCATACTCACCGCTATCGAGCACCTTCTGAAGTCCGGTATTCACGAGATCTACATTAGTCGACCCGTGTGAAAAACCGATTACGTAAAAGTCCGTCGAAAGTAAATTAGGCAATACCTTTATACCTTTTACCTGTCCGGTAGCGATTGCATATTGCACTTGAGAAGCGTCACCCAGGGCGGCTTCCACATTTCCGGCCGCGAGCTCAAGCAGGCTGTTCGGCGTGTCGTACGTACTGATCTTTGCATCACGGATAGTGGTAGCTTTTGTAGCCCCGACTGAGCCGATTTCAACCGCGATGTGTTTGCCTTTAAGGTCATCCTCCTGCCGGATGGATTCATCTGCTTCAGGTACGACGATTACAATTCCAGTTTTAAAATATGGCTTCGAGAACGCGATGGATTTCGCCCTCTCCTCGGTCGCAGAAATCGCCGCGATTGCGCCATCATACGTCCCCGCTTTGAGTGCGGGGATAATCCCGGAAAAGGGAACGCTTTCGAACTTTACACTGAACCCAGCGGCTTTCCCGATCGCCGCCATCAAGTCGATGTCAAAACCGACCAGTGTAGCGTTGTCGTTATACTCAAATGGAGGGTAAGTCGGATCGGTCGCGAAAATTAACTCGACCGGGTCTTGCGCAGACGCAAGAGCGCCGAAGCTAAGGGAAGCGATCATACTTATCGTAGCTACACCAAGTAACTGTCTTGTCTGCGTTGCCAGAAGTCGAACCATGAGCCCAGTCCTCGCTGCGAATGCATCACGGTAAAGCGTCATGCGATCGAAGAAGGTGACAACAACGCGAACTTTGGATGCAGGCCGTCGCTACTATGGGTTGATGTCAGCGATGTTGCTGGACACACGACCTTCGGATGGTGTGGTCCCAGCAGCATGAACCGGATCGAAGCTTACAGCGTCTGGCCGCGAGATTCGCACTGGATTTGGGTCTGTTAAGAAGAGCGCTGGAGCGTCTGACGTGGCGGCGAGCGCCATGCCGTCCGTCACCGGCGGTACGGCAGCGGCTCTGCGGGGACCATGTTCCCGCTACAGCCAGAGTACATGCAACAAGCGAAGACCATAATCAGCCGTCGTACAACCCGAGGCGAACGCAGCTCGAAACCTACCGGGCGAACAGATGGGCAAATCAAGACCTGAAACGATCCACCCGACGCGGCCTCAGCACAACGAAGGGAAACTGTTTCCTAAAAAGTCACCTAAGGTTCGATGCTTAACAATTGGTTTGAATGGAAAAAAAGAACAAGCTTCACCAGTGACTCCAGAGGAAGGAAAAAAATTATGGGCTTTCGTGTACACCACTTGCTGGGCGCAGCTGCCATCGCGATGCTAGCTTCGCTAAACCATAATGCGGTTGCAAGCGCACAAGATCAGAAGGTACTGACTTTTGCGACTGACCCCACCTATCCGCCCTTCGAGTTCGAGAAGGATGGAAAGCTGGTCGGTTTCGACATGGACTTGATCGATGCCGTCGGCAAAGCTGCAGGGTTCGAGCCAAAAATTGAAAGCGTTCCGTTTGACGGCATTATACCTGCACTAAAAGCCGGCAGTTATGACGGAGCCATTGCAGCCATGGTAGCGACCGAGGAGAGGGCAAAGTCTATCGCGTTCTCGGTCCCCTATTTCAAAACAGGTGCCGTCATCCTTGTAAAGGCGGACGATACGACAATAAACGGCATCGATGACCTCAAGGGAAAAAGGATCGCGGTGGAACTTGGATCGGCGTTCGCCGAACTTGCGGCAAAGGTTCCAGATTCGACCGTCAGTACGTTCAGTGGATCCAATGCGCCTCTAATCGAGTTGCAGAACGGGAACGTTGATGCAGTTATCGGCGATGAGATTGCATCAGATCATGCCGCAAAATCAGGAGCAGCAAAGGGAATTAAGATGCTCCCCGGACTCATTTCAAATGATTTTTACGCGATTGGATTTCCACAGGGCTCCAAAAATATCGAGCTTGTAAACTCGGGCTTGAAGAAAGTCATCGAAAGCGGGGAGTATTCGGCGCTCTACAAAAAGTGGTTCAACCGCGAGGCGCCGAAGTTCTAATATTGCGCCTGGTCGATTAGCCCATCTGGTCTCCCCCACAGGGAGACCAGTAACTTCATTAAGAAATCACGAGTAGGTATGATGTTGTTCGAGCTGTTGGCTAATAGTTTACCCGCCCTTTTGCATGGCGCACAGCTGACAGTTTTGCTTGCAGTAATATCGTATATGTTCGCTCTAGTTCTCGGAACATTTATCGCTGTCGGACGACTGAGCAATTACAGAATTATTAGATTTTTTTGCATGGTGTACGTGGATTTCTTTCGTGGAACTCCGCTTATCGTGCAGATATTCATGGTCTATTTTGGCATTCCGTCCATCTTGCAGGAAATCGGGATACCTTTCCGTTTCGACAGGTTTTATGCCGCCGTCCTGACGTTAAGCTGCTACATCGCTGCCTACATCTCAGAGGACTTACGAACTGGGGTTCGTTCCTTGGGCACAGGACAGTGGGACGCCGCCAGAGCGCTCGGCCTGCGTCCTTCATATGTTTGGGCGTTTGTAATTCTCCCGCAAGCATTTCGACGCGCATTGCCCTCACTTGGAAATGAGGCGGTAGGGATCCTGAAAGATACCAGCCTTGTGGCCATCATTGGCTTCGAGGAGTTGTTCCGAAAGGGCCAGCTTATTGTGGCGAACACGTATAAGCCGTTCGAGATCTATCTTCTTGTCGCCATTATATATTTATTTCTCACGATGCTGACATCTTTTGCAAACCGGTTTTTGGAGCGGAGGTTCCAATCCCGATAGGCTTAGGAGCTAGGGCGCATCGGCACCGGGCTGAATTGTGGATGTGCAACGCGTCTCTCAGGTGCGTGGGGAGTCGCCTTCCGAAAATACCAACTTGTGGTCGACGGCACGACAGAGTATTGCCCCCCGATGCCCTGAACGGCGGCAGGCGAGATCGGAATGCACTAGGCGCGGTTGGCAATCGGCCCAATCGTCCCTCTGCCTTTTCCTGTTCCAGCGCCTCGACCAGACTCGACAGTCGAGCAGAAGCGAACTCATTTGTGATGATGCTCGATGGCCTGCACACCAAGCGGTCGCAATATAGGTTCTGCCTGTGCCACGGCCTCGCCCTGGGGAAGCTGACGCACCAGCGCCCCGTTATCTGACTGCTGGTGAAGTCAAAGCCGTTGAGATCCCGATGGGCTGTGAAGCGTGCCGCCTCGAGCTCGTCGGTGACGAACATAACCTCCCACTCTGCAGCCTCGGCCTTCAGCAGTTGCGGTAGAACTGGAATGGAAGCTTTAAATGCAGGCGCTCCTGTTCGGGGAGTTCGCCTACGGCCTGCGCCATGCCGTCCATCTTCACGATCCGGAGCATGGTGACCATTGCGCCGCTGGCAGGGTTACGACGCATGATTCCGGTACGCCATAGCTGCTGCGGTCAAGATGAATGACGCAAGTCGGTGACATCCGTTTGGTGTATTCGACAAAGCCGGCCGTAGGAGGAGCGTGATGCCGACATCGGAGTCCGAACTTCCTCGGTCCGGATGACATCGATGGTCCCCATGGCCTCACGCCGCCGCGCTTTCGAATGCCCGGGGGGATGGCGGCGCCCAAGAAGCTGTGGTGGCGGGTTCGCTTGTAGAATGCCTACAGTGATCGAAGATTGTCCCACGTCAGAGATTTTGAGGCAGATGGCGGGCTGATTAGCGGAGGCGTGGCTCATCTGGGTTGGCATTCTAGGCAGCGTCCCTACGGTGCTGCTAGCGTCGCTGGTTGATGGTTCTTTGTGCAATAGAATGGTCTGGCCGCGTCCGAAGTACACATCGGCTGGGGTGAGATTGTCGAGGCTCTCGTGATAGCGCCGGTGATTGTAGCGCTCGACGAAGGCTGCGATCTGGGCTTCGAGATCGCCGGGGAGGAAGTGGTTCTCGAGCAGGATGTGGTGGTTCTTCAGGGTTTGGTGCCAGCGCTCGATCTTGACCTGGGTCTGAGGATGACATGGTGCGCCGCGGGTGTGACGCGTGTCCCGATCCTGTAGCCAGTCGGCCAGTTCGCCGGCGATGTAACACGCCATTGTCGGACAGCAAGCGTGGCCGTTGCCGAACTGTCGCCCTCCCGCAGCCTGATGCGACAAGCGCCAGGCTCAGCGTGTCGATGACGTCCTTGGCTTTCATGGTGGTGCACAACTTCCCGGCAATGATGTAGCGGGAGAAGTCGTCCAGGATGGTAGAGGTAAAACCAGCCCCAGCCGATAACTTTCAAATAGGTGAAGTCGGTATGCCAGAGCTGGTTGGGCGCTGTCGTCTCGTCCTTGAACTCGTTTGATGACGATGAAGGCCGGGCTGTGACCGCATCCGCAATCATGGGGACTGTCCCGAATTCCGTGTGCACGCGGGCATAATTGGTAGAAAGAGTTCCCACTATGCCCCGACGCAAAGAGCCTGTGATACCCAATGATCTTCTCGACCAGTTGCTGGCAGGAGGGGCAGCCAGCTCTGCGTTCGATGAGGCGGCTCCATAGGCGGGGCCGTCGATCTCGCCAGCAGAAATGCAATCTCAATAGCCACTGTCCAGTCAAATATGGCGAACTGCAAACTGTCCTGTAAGCGGTCGTTAATTCGCTGGTGACTGTCAGGGTTACTGAGAATGAGGACGTCACCGCACCTAAGCGTCGGAATGAGAATCAAAGCCATGCCTTTCCGGGCAACTCTCCCACCTTGACGACTATGGACGAGATCACAGACCAGTGACCGCGATCTACTGCAAAATCTGGCAGAGAAACTGCTGAGTGCGGGCGTGCCGTGGATTGTCGAAAAAGTCCTTCGGATTATTTTGCTCGACGATCTCCCCTTTATCCATGAAAATAACGCGGTTCGCCACTTGACGCGCAAAGCCCATTTCATGGGTTACGCATAGCATCGTCATTCCCTCTTCAGCGAGGCCAACTATGGTGTCGAGAACCTCTTTGATCATCTCCGGATCCAACGCCGACGTCGGCTCATCGAACAACATTATTTTCGGACTCATGCAGAGCGCTCGAGCTATCGCAACCCGTTGCTGCTGCCCCCCAGAAAGCTGGCCAGGATATTTCTTCGCCTGCTCGGGAATTTTCACTTTCTCCAGGTAGTGCAGGGCGGCCTCTTCCGCCTTCTTCTTAGACATTCCTCGCACCCAAATTGGCGCCAAAATGCAATTTTCGAGGATTGTCAGATGCGGGAAGAGGTTAAAATGCTGGAAAACCATGCCCACTTCACGACGGACTTCGTCGATTTTTTTCAGGCTCTTTGTCAATTCGATCCCATCAACGACAATTTTTCCATCCTGATGCTCTTCAAGCCTATTTATGCATCGTATCATTGTCGATTTGCCGGAGCCGGATGGGCCTGCGATTACAATGCGCTCTCCCCGCGTTACTGTTAGGTCGATGTCATGTAATGCATGGTACGATCCATACCACTTGTTCAATTTGGAAATGGTCACCGCGACATCGCTCTTGGAGGTATTCGAGGCGTTAAATGACGGACTCATTTCTAATCCTTATATGCAACCGTTTGAAACGTAACCTAGACTGGGGTCTCAAAGCATTGGATGTATGCCGGCCTGTTACCACCCTGAGATATCGAACCATAGATGTTCAATCGTGAAACTAATGGATGCTTACGAGCGGCGGGTGTCGCCCTGCGCCGCAGTGGCGGATTAAGGAAAGATCGCTTCTACGGAGGCCGAGATCGCCATACAACTCAAGTGCCCGAACGACAACTCGTTTTCCGGATTTCGACCGGACGAGAACACATCGGCGTCTGTTGGCATCTTGGATTTGCAGCATCATGTGTGTCGTCGATGAGCCGAGGAGACCGTGAGCCCAGCCGCAGCTTGGTCTCTTCGAGCTCGCCGGAGGTCAGCCGGTGAGTGGCGGAGTGGATTTCGATGATGTCATCGTCGTGCCAATTGACGCGGCTGTAATAGCTGCCATGGCAGCCCAGCCGACAGCGGAAATCTTGTCGCCCAGGAAGGTCATGCCAATCAATGTTGCCACGGCAGGCTCTACTGCGACCAGTACGCCATAGTTCCGTGCTTTCAGCGTTTGCAATGCGCGGTACTCGAGCGACAGTGGAAGCGCAGATGCGAAGATTGCAACTATGGCCATCGTGAGAAGTCCTTGCGGATGCGCGACAAAGGAGGAAACGCGATCTGCCGGGATGAAGGGTAACAGGAGTGCACAGGATATGAAAATCGCCGATGGCAACGCTCCGTTCCTTCCTACCGTACGACCAAGGCGTTTGCTGCACACGATGAACCCCGCCCAGCCCACCGCTGAGACCGCTGCGAGCAGGACGCCCAATGGATCAAGCTCCGAGCCGATAGTCGGGCTAAGCAGTGCAATGCCTGCTGCGGCAAGCATGACCCACATGAATTCGACTTTCCTTCGAGATCCCACCACTGCAACGAAGATCGGCCCCATAAATTCGATGGTGACCGCAACTCCCAGCGGTATGCGATCGATTGCTGACAAGAAGGCACTGTTCTGAATTGCCATGCAGAGGCCAAACGCAACGATTGCGAATGGGTCGGTTTTAATCGCGTGGATGATGTGCTTCCGTTGAAGCAACGCCAGTAATGCCCCACCCATCAGGCTTCGCAGAAACAAGACGCCCAGTGGACCGAAAACGGGAAATAACCCGTGAGAGGCGGCAGCGCCGAGCGGTATCAATGTTACCGCCAGAACAACCATCATCGATGGAACAACAATGTCAGACAGTTCAGTCCGCAAAACAAACTCTCCCATCGCACCGGTCGGAGGCACCACCGTTATGGATCTCCTCAACCACGAATTACGTGCCTTTTGGTCAAACCGTGGTTCGATAATTTGGGCTGATCTGCCACACCCGCTGCATTGGAAGGAATTCATTTCCGCGACTTTGGCAGCCGAGCCGAAACAGCTATCGGGCGTTGCCCAATGACGACGAACCCATGGGTGAGCCGGCGTGGCCGTTTTGGGTTTTGTCCATCGACCGGTAGAGCGTTCGATACCGAGCATTCGGGTTAGTGACGTCACGGAGAGCTGCGGTCCCCCATAGATAGTTGCACCACCCGCAATCTTAGGTTCGCAGCTCGGCTATTTAATTAAACTTGCCAGAGATCATACTCCGGCATCTCGCTCGATTAGTCCGTTCGTAAAATACAATGGTAGCTCTAGAGGTAGCTTTAGACCGTATAACGATGGCTATAGCCGCGGATCGTGAAGCGCAGACGTCACTTCCGTTTATGATCGATCTCGCGTCCCACTCGCCTGCATCAATCGGATATTCGCATGAATCACGATGACAAGTCTCAAGCGGCGATGAGCCGTTCGCCCTCGAAGATCACCTCGATAAATATTGGACCGCGTGTTGAAGTAGAGATATTTGGGAATGTCAAACTAACTGCTTACGAGAAGCACCCGTTCCATCATGACGTGAGGATAGACGAAAAGGGAATAGTAGGAGACGGTCACTACGGTCGTGTAGCGGACGAGGCGCTCGATCACGCTGTTCAGCTCTGTAGCATGGATAATTACAATTTCTGGGAGGCGCGCCTGAATAAAAACCTGCGAATTGGCGTCTTTGGTGAATCCATAACATATGAGGGACCGAACGAATACTCGGTGCGCGTTGGCGATGTCCTAAAAATCGGTTCGGTAAAATTGCAAGTCACCGGGCCGAGGATCCCATGTGCCAAGCTAGCGCATTTCATCGGTGAGGATATTTCTTTTCCCAGAGAGTACCATCAGAGTCTAAGAACTGGCATTTATGCACGCGTTCTTGTTCCTGGACGCATTGAAGCGCGTAGTCAGATCGAGTTCGAAAGCACAGATTCGGCTCTTCCATTGATAGCAGAGATCGCTGCAGCGCTTCTCAACCGCGCGCCAGACAGAGATTGGATGGCAGCGCTTGCCGCCGAACCTCTGCTCTCGGTGATGATAAGGACCATGTATACTAAGAAGTTGGAAGCTATTTCCAGGAAAGGCGCGAGCTAAGAGAACGTTGTGAAAATCGTCTGGCTGTGGTTCCGTCTGCTGCTTGGTTATGAACCAAGCTGCGGATGTGGACAAAGCAGAGCCGTGGCCGGATGATCCAGTTTGCCAAGAAGGCCAAGCGCCACCCGTCTGATCCGACAGACGAAGAGTGGGAGCAGTTCGCACCTCTGATGCCCAAGCCTGAGCGTCGGCCGCCCGCGAGAGGTTGATTTCCGGGAGATGGTCCATGCCGTGCGCTGCCTGGTCCGCCCCCATTGCGGTTGGCGGATGCTGCGGATCCATTTCGGCCCGGGTAGACGGTCTGCGGCTGGTTCCGCGAGTTGCGCGGAGCTTTCTGTCCCAGACCATCCACGACGTGGCGCTGATGCTGGATCGCGTGCAGGCCGGGCGCGAGGCCAGTCCCATGGCGGGCATGATCGACAGCCAGTGGTCAAGGAAGCTGTTACGAGGGGTTACGACGCCGGCGAGAGGATTGTCGGCCGCAAGCGACACATTGCCGTCGACACGGATGGGCGGCTGTTGATGGTCAACCTCACCACCGCCGATATCTTCGGCATTGCCGACGCTCAAACGATCCTGACCGGCGGAAGCTCATGGACAAAACCGCCTATCTCGACTTTGTGGTCGAGATCATCCGTCGATCCGACGACCAGAAGGGCTTCCGGATCCTGTCCCGAAGCTGGGTCGTCGAGCGGGCCGCTGGCTTGCTGACAAGGTGGCGCCGCCTCGTGCGCGACTACGAGCAGCGCATCGACGTCTCGCAAGCCATGATCCTTGTCGCGACGGGCGGAAATCTCATCCGCCGAAACGCACATCCATGAATTTCAAAACGGACTCTAAGCGGTTCGCTTGAGAAGAGCCCCTCTGTCTTTGTACCAAGTGACTGAAGCTGACCTGCCTCCAGTTTCTGCAAGTTTTGGTTCTTTCCGACGTATTCCCAGGTTATTGTGTAAACGGGCGTCGAATTTCCGAAGTACGGCTCGGTCGCCGGCAGTGCCCACGAAATCGAGGTTCTTGAACTATCCGTGGCCTCGTCGGTCCGGGCTTCCCATGAGAGGATCGTCGACGACCTAGGGCAGAAAAATGTCCATGCCCGCCGGTCAACAAATGGGTTCGATCTATCTCGATCCCGCACGGGGGACGCCTGGCGGGACGAGCGGTCCCTTTCCGCTTGGCAACTCGGGTAAGCGGCAGCACAACGCGGGCACCCAGCTTGCCCACGGACAGGAAGCTTGTCCGTAGGAGTCGAATGATCGAACACATGATCACATTAGCAAGACGCATTGGGTGGAAAGACCAAGCAGCGAAATCAGTTTCACCTGCGCTCACCTGATGTTCGACGCACCGAGATTTTCCGGATCGAGATTCTGCTTTGCTATAGCGTCAGTCTCGAATTGCTAAATATTGGCAATCTGTGCGCCAAGTTGACGTAAAGCCCCCCTCCGGGAAATAGTGGAAAGTTCCAGCCACAATGAATGATAGTGTTGTTATCATAGGAGCTGGGCACGCGGGGGTGCAAGCGGCGGCCAGTCTCCGCGAGGAGGGCTTCGGCGGCGGAGTTATCCTCGTTGGGGACGAGCCCGAATTGCCATACCATAAGCCTCCCTTGTCGAAGAGCTTCATCAAAGATTCCGAGGCAAGATCGCAGCCGCTGCGCGGCGAACGATTCTATCTCGAGAACGCCATCGATCTTCGGCGCGGGACGCGGATTTCTCGGATCGATCATAGAGGTCGCGTTTTAGATATCGATGGCGGTGGAACGATCGCTTTTAAGCACCTCATTTTAGCGACAGGCTCGCGTGCGCGCGCGCTCGAGATAGAGGGAGGGGATTTGTCCGGCGTGCGGTCCCTGAGATCGTTAGCGGACGCAAGGTCGATCGGCGAGCTTAGCAGAATAGCCGCAGAGATTGTTATCTTGGGAGGTGGCTTCATCGGACTGGAGCTGGCCGCTACGCTCGCTGCATGCGGTCGAAGCGTGACGGTTGTCGAAGCGGCGGATCGCCTGCTTAGTCGCGCAGTATCCCCGGCAGTGGCGACCCACGTTCGCCATAGACTGGAGGCGAATGGTGTCCGCATCTTAACTGGAACATCGATTGGACGACTTGATGGGAATTCCGGTAAGGTCAAGGCCGCCCTCACCACGTCGGGCAAGAGGTTGCCTGCTGAGCTGGTCATCGTAGGCATTGGCGCAGTGCCGAATGTCAGACTAGCTCGGACCGCCGGTCTAACCGTCGCAAACGGCATCGCTGTAGACGACGGCATGAGAACCTCCCTGGCCGGCATTCTAGCGATAGGCGATGTCGCAGTTTATAAGCACTGGTTGAACGATGAGACCCTCCGATTAGAATCGGTGCAGAATGCAACCGACCAAGCCAGACTAGCTGCGCGAACTGTTGTGGGTATATCCGATGCCTACTCCGCCGTACCCTGGTTTTGGTCTGATATCGGCGATTTGAAGCTTCAGATGGTGGGGCTGACCGCACGCTGCGACACTCAAATCTTACTTGGTGACACAGGGGACGACAGTTTTTCGGTCTTCCACTACCTCGGAGACCGTCTAATGGGTATAGACTCAGTAAACCGTCCCGCAGACCATATGCTTGGTCGCAAGATACTCAAAGCCGGCTTTTCCCCCGCGCGTCAGACCGTCATCGCTGGATCTGACGAATTGAAGAGGGCGTTTGCGGCTTATCAAGAAAAGAAATAGCGGGAATTGGGAGGCTGTCCTCCTTGCGTCCTCAGCAACCCCAGGTATAAAAATGATCCGACTTGTCTTTATTACTTCGAATGGATCTCTTTACGAAGTGGAGGCCGAGGTCGGGTCGACTGCTATGAAATGCGCCGTGCGGAATTCTGTGCCAGGAATTGAAGCAGAGTGTGGTGGCGCGTGTACCTGTGCTACGTGCCATGTCTACGTCGACGATTCCTGGCTTGCTGCAGTCGGCGAGACGCAGGCGATGGAGGCTGATATGTTGGATTACGCTTCTGACGTTCGTGCAAATTCGCGGCTGAGCTGTCAGATTAAGATTCAACCGTCGCTTAACGGTTTGATTTTACGGATCCCAAGTAAGCAAGGGTGATAACCATTGCGGAAGCCGGTTTAATGCCTACTCCTAGGCGCCGCCCGATCCGACACTAAATCGCTGATAGCAAAATGCCGCGTTCCCGTAAGAACGCGGCATTCTTGCCTGGGAGGCATTAAGGCTCAGATTATCGGCAGCAGATCGCGTCCGACTGCATCGACGAGCGCCCCCGAGCGCACAAGCTTCGTCGCTGCGGCAATGTCGGGGGACTGACGGCGATCTTCTTCGAGATGCGGGACCACGGCGCGTAGCGCCGAACGCCCGCGCTCCAGGGCCTCGGAGCTCCGCAATGGCGCATGGAAGTCACATGCCTGCACAGCGGTCATCAGCTCGATTCCAATGATCGTCTGCGTATTCTGGGCCATCGGTAAAGTTCGACGCGCGCCGTGCGTCGCCATGGAAACATGGTCTTCCTGGTTTGCGGACGTCGGAATTGTGTCGATGACCGCTGGCGTCGCCTTCTGCTTGTTTTCGGACGTCAGCGCCGCGGCGGTGATCTGTCCCATCATAAGCCCCGAGTTCAGCCCTGCGTCGCGGGTTAAGAAGGCCGGCAGGCCAGACAACGATGTATCCAACAACATCGAGCTGCGACGCTCGGACATAGAGCCGATCTCAACAATCGCCAAGGCAAGATAGTCTGCCGCGAACGCCACGGGCTCAGCATGGAAATTACCGCCCGACAGGACGTCACCGTTTTCAAAAAGCAACGGATTGTCGGATACGCTCTGCGCTTCAATGCCGAGAATGCTGCTCGAGTGGCGCAAAGCGTCGAGGCATGAGCCCATGACCTGCGGCATGCATCGTAGGCAATACGGATCCTGAACTTTGCTGCAGTTGCGGTGGCTTTCCCGAATTTCAGAGCCCGCTACAAGTTCCTTCAAAGCTGCAGCGACATCCACTTGGCCGGCATGTGGGCGAAGCGCATGAATCCTCGGGTCAAAGGGCGTGTCGGTTCCCTTCGCACCTTCGAGTGAAAGGACACCCGTAACAAGGGCGGCCTCAAAGGCACGTTCCGTCTCGAAGGTTCCAGCAAGCGCCAATGCCGTTGATACTTGCGTGCCGTTCAGTAGGGCAAGTCCTTCCTTGGGAGCAAGAACCAGCGGAGTCAAACCGTGGTGGGCAAGAACTTCGGTCGAAGGGACGACTTTGCCGTCGACGACGAATTCACCAATGCCCATCATTGACGAAACGAAATGGGCAAGAGGAGCCAGGTCGCCAGAAGCCCCAACCGAGCCCTGAGCGGGTACTGCTGGAATGAGGTCGAGGGCGATCAGCTTCTCAATCATGCGAATAGTTTCGAGGCGAGCGCCGGAGGCTCCGTGCGATAGACTTGCGACTTTCAACGCGCCGATCAGGCGGACCACCTGCGCGGGAAGGTAGTCACCGACACCCACGGAGTGCGAGAGAATCAAGTTTCGCTGCAGCAATGCCAATTGATCGTCTTCAATACGGACCGTCGCCAGCTTTCCGAAACCAGTATTGATACCGTAAACTGGCGCACCTTTGCGGATGATGTTTTGAACGGCTTCCGCACCGGCGTTGATCCGCGCGTCAGCTGAGCCGGAGAGATTGAACGGCGCTCCCCAATAGATTTGGCGCCAGTCCGCGAGCGTGTTTGATCCAGGCACGATGGCAATCGTCATATGAACTCCGGAGATCGATCATTTTGGCTATTTATCTGCGGCCACGATAGTGAGGTCAGGGGAAACCTTGTAGACGCGAATCTGCACATAATGTTGCAGGGACTGGAAACAAAAGGCTATCCAATTTACGGTATTTGGAAACAGAGCTGAAATGCGACCAGGAAAATGAAGCAGGATATCCCGCCCCTTCACGATGTTGATATTCGCTTACTCCGGATATTCAAATCCGTAGTCGAATGCCGCGGTTTCTCGGCGGCCGAGGAGACCCTTGGCGTCGGCAGGTCAACCATCAGCAAGCATGTGGCTGATCTTGAGGCGCGTCTTTCCATCCGCTTGTGCGAACGCGGGCGCGCAGGCTTCAGCGTGACCTCGCATGGACAGATTGTCTACGAGGCGACAATCGAACTTCTCGACTCACTCGATCATTTCCGGTCGCAAATATCCGTTGCGAAAGGTCGCCTCTCCGGTTCGATCAACCTTTGGGTCATGGACAGCACCCAGTTCGAAGTCAGGAACCCCTTGGCGCAGGCTCTCGCCTCCTTCAATCGGAGAGAGGGCGCAGTTATTATAAACATAAATACGGCCGACCCCGAGGCCGTGGAGGAAGCGGTTATTAATCGCCAAGCCAATGTCGGAGTCACCATTGCAAACAGCGACATGCCCGGGTTGACGTACCGGGCCGTGGGCTCGGAAACGACTTCACTTTACGCCGCAAGCAACCATCCAGTGAATACGCTAACGGGAGGCGAGCGAATCAAGGATGTCGACCTAGAGAAATTCGACTTTGTAACTCGGGGATATCTCCGGAGCGAGCCAACTCTAAGAGGCCGTCGCTGGAAGTCCACCGCGATCGCTTTTCACGTCGAAGCCAACCTACAACTTGTACTGAGCGGCCAATATCTAGGCGTAATACCCGATCACATTGCGGCGCCGTGGGTAAAGAACGGCGAGCTCATCAGACTGCCTCTCCCCGAGGCTCAGAGCACGTCAACGATTTTCGCGGTCTTCCGAACCAGGTCCAAAAGCCTCCCTGTGGTGACAGCGATGGTCGAAGACATCGCAAACGCTTACCGGATGACCCGCAAATAATCACTTCAAGACCAGAGAGCCTGGAACCCCGCCGGTCTCCAGCAATTGCATCGTCCAGCGTAGGGCTTCGCAAAAGAGCTTTCTAGGCATTTGCGGTAGGCCTCTACCAAGTATGGTTCCAGTTCTTTGCCCTTAGGTATGCCGTCAAGGACCTTCTTTTGAATGACCGCGAGCCGCCCTTTTATCTCGCGGCGCACCTCCCCCTCGTCCACCGTCACAAACTCGCCGTTTCTCAAAATTGCAAGGCCGTCCACATACGAGTGCCGCAGCGCCCTTGCTGCGTCCGCGAATACGAGATGCACTTTAACGTCATTAAGCGGCGTGAAAGCATCCGCTTCCAAATCAAACATCAGAAAATCCGCTTTGAAGCCAGGTTGGAGCGCACCAAGATTATCACCTCGCGCCATCAGGCTGGCTCCATGGCGGGTGGCAGATCGCAAACCAGCACTGGCATCCAGCCATCTTTCATAGTCGTCCGTCTGCGTCGTCTGCAACATTACTCCAAGTTTCACGGATTCGAACATTGAGCAACCGTCGTTACCATTGTGATTGTCGGTGCCCAGGCCCACCGAAATCCCTCGAGAAAGCATCTCTATGACTGGCGCTATGCCACTGCCAAGTTTGAGGTTGCTGACGGGATTGTGGGAAATCTTGGATCCCGATGCAGCGATGACATCAAGGTCTTCCGCACACATCCACACACCGTGGATTAAAACGGAATTCGATCGCAGTACACCGATTTCGGCCATCATTGAAACAATCGATTTACCATAGAAGTACGGGCCGCTCATTGCCTGGACGCGGCTCTCCAGAACGTGTGTCAACACGGGTCTTGAAAGGCTATCTGCGAGATCCCAAGCGTCTTGTTGGAATTTCACACTGCATCTTTGGGGACCTGAGACAGACACAACAGACCTGACCCGACCGTCGTATTTGTCCGCAAGCACCTTCCATATCTCGAGCATGTCGCACTGCGGAACCACTGCGGATTGTCCTCGGCTCTTAAGGTGAGCAGGCAGGGCATCGTCAAGATAAGGAATAGTCTCGTGGCCGGGTCGATCCGAATATGCAATGCCGACATCAGCGCGGAGACCTAAATCCTCATAGGCTCTGAACACAGCTTCGATAGTTGGCGAATCGAGCTGCAGACCAAGGTGCACATCATCCATGACGGCTGTTGCTCCGCCCCGAACTAGCTCCATTCCGCCGATAAGCGTGCGAAGGTAGATCTCATCTGGCGTCCAGTTTCTTCCAACCGTGGGCGGATTGTAGATACTCATCCAGATTTCGAGAGGCAGGGGCGAAAATCGCCCTCTGTCCCAGCGGTCATGGGAATGATAGTGCGTGTTGACGTAACCAGGCGCAACCAGGAAGCCATCCGCGGAGTGAACCTCGGTAACCCCATAATTCCCAGGAGCGAGGTCTTTTCCCATAGCTATGATTGTGTCGCCGCGGATGACGAGATCCCTCTCGCTAGCCTCGTCATCTGCGTGGGCGAGCACGAGCCCGCCTTTTAGCATCCAGGTTGGCCCCTCGCTCACTGGCGTCAAGCCTTTTTCAGCGGGGGGCCGAAATTGGCGTCAGGCGACCACCACAATGGGATGCTGATCGTTTCATCTGTCAGCGGGCCCTTGCCTTCGGCGACCTGGCGAGCCATCGGGTAGCCCGCTTGCGCATGGCGAACGATACCGATGCCCGCATCGGTCGTCAGGCATGCCTCGAGGCGCATATCTGCCTCATCGGTTCCGTCTGCGATCATGGTTACCCCGGTATGGGCAGAGATACCCATCGTTCCGTTGGCCTGGATGGCGACAAGGTCCGCCATTGCCGCCGTGTTGAGGAGCGCATTTAGATATGGCCAGTCCGAAATAGCATCCGAGCCGTCGATCATGTCTTCCGTTTCGAATGCCGGATTGGCAATCGACCCGCAATCAAGATTGTCACGGGAGAACGCGATTGGGCCTTTCAACTCGCCGTTGCGGACCAGCGCGTTTGCTGCCAGCCCAAATGCTTTGCGCTGGCCGAACCCCAGGAAGCAGATTCGAGCGGGCAAACCCTCAATTGGTAGTTTGGCACTCGCGCGCGGGATCCAACGCTGGACAATCTGGTCGTCGGGAAAAAGCTCAAGCGCCAGTTTATCGAGACGGGCCTGATCCGCCTGTTCGCCCGAAATGCATGTCCAGCGGAATGGGCCCCGGCCTTGGAAGAAGAGCGGGCGTACATACCGCGCGATGCATCCGGGGAACCGGAAGGCCTCTTCTCGTGGCATACCGGCATCTACGCACTCTTTCCGAATGAACGTGCCGTACTCGAACACAACCGAGCCGCGATCCATGAACCTGTTCAGGGATTTCACCATGCGAAGCATGGTCTCGCGCGACCTCTGCAAGTATGTGTCTGGATCACCAATCCGTAGCGAAACAGCGTCACCTGGCGTGAAACCCGAGGCGACAAGCGCATACGGATCGTGGCAAGGGCACATTTCAGTGACAATGTCGGGTTTCCATCCTAGCTCCAAGGCCTCCTCCATCACGTCGCACATGTTCCCCGCCAGGATGATCCCGAGCGGTTGCTTGCGCGCCTTGGCATCTTCCGCAAGTTCGATTGCTTCATTCAGCGATGCAACCTGGATATCGGCGTAGCGTGAGGCGATACGCTGTTTGATTATGTCTTCACGGACCTCTACGCAAACCGTGACGCCACCATGCATGGTCATCGCGAAGGGCTGCGAACGACCCATCCCGCCCAGACCAGCAGTGAAAAAAATCCGGCCTGCAAGCTCGCCACCGAAGTGCTCGTCAGCGACCAGGCTTAGCGTCTCGAACGTTCCCTCAACGACGCCCTGGCTCCCGATGTATTGCCACGGACCAGCGGTGTAGGAGGAAAACGTCGTGAGATTCTGCTCCATGAGTTTGTAGAACATGGGCCAGTTCGCATTGATGACGTTCGTATTCCCCATCACCACCCGTGGGGCAAGCCTATGCGTTTTGAAAACCGCGACAGGCATACCCGCCTGGACCGCCAGCGTCTCGTCGTTCTCCAGGTTCTTAAGCGCCTCAACGATCGCGTGGTAACTTTCCCAGTTCCGCGCGGCCTTGCCGATGCCGCCGTAGACCACGAGATTCTCGGGGCGCTCGGCATTCTCGAGGTTGTTTTCCAGCATACGGAGGATGGATTCCTGTTTCCAGCCCTTGCATCTAAGCTCCTGACCACGGTGCGCCTTTACCCCGTTAAGCATGGCAACAGTACTCATTATGATTTCCTGTGTGTTCGATGATTAGTTTTTCGCATCGAGAGCGATGATCGTGTCGACTAGAGCTTGGGCGCCCCGCACGATCTGATCGATTGAACTGAACTCTTCCGGGCAGTGACTCCTGCCGTCCAGACAAGGAATGAAGATCATTCCGGAAGGCGCAAAGAGGGCAACATGCGCGGCGTCGTGGCCTGCTCCGCTTGGCATTGATCGGTATTTGAGGTTGGAAGCCGATGCAGCATCGGAAATCGCGAGCTGAATGTCCGTGTCCATTGTAACTGGGTCGCTCCGACCGATGATGCGCGTTCTAAAGGTAAGTCCTCGCTCCTCCGCGATCGTGCGGATCGTCCCCTCCGCCCATTTGTGATAGCGCGTCAATGGTTGCCCCTGCCCTGCACGAACTTCGAGAACAAAGGAGACGCGGCCGGGAACGACGTTCGAAGCGTTGGGGTGAACTTCGAGCTTGCCTACGGTTGCCACCAAAGGTGCGTAATAGTCTTGACGAGCTTGGGCATCAAACGCGGCGATCATCAGCGACGCTCCTACAAGCGCGTCCTTGCGCAGTCCCATGGGAGTCGCCCCGGAATGGTCGGCACGTCCTCCGATGTCGACCGCAATTCGCGTGATCCCAACGATCGCCGTCACGACACCGATGTCTTCCTCGGAGCCCTCGAGGACGCGTCCCTGTTCGATATGTATCTCCACGAAGCCTGCGATATCCCCGCGTGGACGCAGCGGAGCGATCAGCCTGTCGGGATCGCCTCCCATCCTTCGGATCCCTTGACCCAAGGTCGTGCCGTCGGCAGCTTTGAAATCCAGATGTTCATGCGAAAGCTCGCCTGCCATGGCGCGGCTACCGATGCAGGACAATCCGTACTGATTGGGCTCTTCAGCGAGAAAGTCGATCACCTCGAACGGATGACGCAGTCGATGACCGGCGTCGCGCATTGCCGATGCGACCTCAAGCGCAGCTATCACGCCCAAGGCGCCATCGAACCTACCTCCAGCGGGCACGGTGTCGCTGTGCGAACCGGAGGCAAGCGCACCAAGTCCATTACTCGTGCCATGCAAGCGTCCGATTAGGTTTCCACCTGCGTCGATGTTCGTCTCGAGCCCCGATGCACTCATCTCCCCTTTCAACCATTCGCGAGCTTTAAGATGTAGGTCAGAAAAAGCGGTTCTTTCCCACGGCCTTCCGGGCTCCGTGAATTCCGATAGACGCTTCAGACGAGCCGCCAGACGCTTCTCGTCAATACGGACGGCCGGTTTAAGGGCCGCCGTCATCGAACTGCTCCGGTTAAAGGACGGACAAATCGGCCGTCGCCAGGCGCGTTCAGGACGTCCTTCCCGTCCCACACCCGTTTGCCGCGAAGAAATGTCTGCTTCACTTGCGGAAGCTCGAGACCATCATAAAGGCTCCAGTCCGACACCGTTTTGGTGTTTAAAACGCTCCAGGGCGCTGTCGCCGGGTCGATGACGCTGAAATCGGCGTCGCGCCCCGATACGAAACCACCTTTCCGATCTGACAGGCGAAAGTGGCGTGCCGGGTGGTGGGAAAGGACGCGCGCTGCCACAGACAAATCAATGCCGCGGTCGATACAACCCTGCAGAAGTGCCGGCACCAGAACTTCCAGGCTTGGACCACCGGATGAATTTGCCAGCATGTTCGGGTTGTTCTTACGGTCCAGAGACCATGCTACGTGATCGGTAGACACCAAGTCGATGTCGCCGGCTGCGAGAAACTCCCAAAGCTTTTCTTTCTCCGTCGAGGGTCGCAACGGAGGATTGCCTTTAGCTAAACCGCCGCGGACACGGACGGTGTTCTCTTCGTCGAAAAGGAAATAGTGGATGCAAACCTCGACGGTAACATCGTAACCTTGACGCTTGTAGCTTTTGCAAATTTCAATGCCGCGTCCCAACGAGCAATGCACGACGTGTGCCCGGCATCCCGAGAAAGCACCTATCTCGTAAATCTCAGCTATGGCCAATAGTTCGGAGAGTGGAGTGTGCGTTTCGCCATGCGCCAAATAGTCCGTTCGCCCGGCCGCTTTCATCCGCTCGATCTGATGTTTAACGATTTCTTCGTTTTCATTATGAACTCCGGCCGCCAGACCGGTTTTGGCTATTTCGGTAAAAGCCTCGACCATCAGATAGGGAGGAATGCGGGGAAAGCGGTCCGGATGAGTTCCGAAGGTTGAGAATTTGAATCCGCAGACACCCGCAGCTACTTGCTCCGCGATCTTGGAGGCCCCATCGCTCGGACGTATCGTGCCGTAGAGTCCGACGTCAACATGAGCCTGCCGGGAAATGTCTGCGACTTTCTGATCAACGCTCTCGCGGTCGCAAACAAGGAGCCCCTCGTCATAGGGCATATCAACTATGGTGGTGACACCACCCGCCGCCGCCGCCTTTGTAGAGAAAATGAAGTTCTCACGATCTTTCTGGCTGCGGGAGTGGACCTGAGCATCGACCGCGCCGGGAAACACCAGAGCGCCTTCACAAGAGATTTTTTCAACCGCCGAACCGGGATCGTCTTGCGTTATCGAAACAATTTTTCCGTCTTGCACGGACAGATACCATCCGCGCCTGACGACCGTAGATGTCACGATGTCGCCTCGCACCACTAAATCCAACATGCAGCCTCCTACATTTTCATTTGCGAGCGGTTTCACGCCTTCAAGATCATGCTCCTTGCTCAGAATAGCGGGCTCTCTCGGCGACAAAAACGAATGCAGTTGCACGTAATGTTTGCGGACTACGCAACTAGTCGAATTGAGGGGTATCGTTGCCAACCAGGAAACAAACGTTGCAACGGTTTGGGTCGCTGGGAACGACCTGAACCGTATCGTAGCGCCTGCAAAAATGGCCTCGAACCGAGGCGGCTAACCACGATACGATTAGGGAGTTTCAAATGTTACAGAGACCTGGCACCGGCCTCGAGCCTACGAATGATGTCTGGTCCGGCTCTAAGCATCCGCGGTCTCTGAAATTCAGCGAGCGAAATTTGTCGTTCCGAGCAGCCTGGATCTTCCTCTTGGCCAGCTAATCTTTCCCGATAACGAGGTCGGTGATGAACGCTGTGCTCCTTACAGACCGCATTGCATGAGGAATTCACGGATGAGTATTTTCCAGGGGCCCGTCTTCGAGATGGCTCGAACCCAGTTTACAACAATCGCCGACTACCTGGGTATCGAGGAAAGCGAGCGCGACAGACTGCTTTTGCCAAAGAGAGCTATCGCGATTTCGTGCCCGATTCATCTCGACGACGGAAGAACTGCCGTTTTCCAGGGCTACAGGGTGCAGCATCACCTCACACTCGGGCCCACCAAGGGCGGTACTCGGTTCGCTGCTTCAGTTGACATGGGCGAGGTAGCGGCGTTGGCGATATGGATGAGTTGGAAGTGCGCTCTGGCGGGCCTTCCCTACGGTGGGGCAAAGGGCGGCATCAGCGTCGACCCGGTGTCTTTGTCTCCCCGCGAATTGGAAGCGCTGTCACGCCGATACATGCAGGAGCTAATCCCTTTTGTCGGGCCTCATGTTGATGTGATGGCTCCCGACATGGGAACGAATGAGCAGGTCATGGCGTGGTTCATGGATACCTACTCCATGTACCAGGGTCGCACCGTCAACGAGATAGTGACAGGCAAACCCGTACAGTCTGGCGGAACCGAGGGGCGGCGCGAAGCCACTGGCCTTGGTGTTATGCATCTGGCTTTCAGTGCCATGCAAGAGCTATCGATCGAACCCACCAAGGCGACCGCAATCATACAAGGCTTCGGGAATGTCGGCTCGATAGCAGGCATAGAACTTGCCCGACGGGGAGTAAGGGTCATCGGTGTTAGCGACCACTCCGCCTGTTTCTTTGACGTCAAGGGTCTCGATGTAGAGGCTATGACGCGTCATGTCGAAGCGCGGGGCAGTCTCCGGGGCTTTCCGGCCGAGGAATTCGAGCCGGGCGATCTTCTTACTCAACCTTGCGACATCCTCGTCCCGGCGGCAATGGAGCGTGTCATCGACGCTGCCAAAGCGACGAAGTTGCGGTGCCGAATTCTTGCGGAAGGTGCTAACGGCCCAACGACACCGGAAGCGGACAAGCTTCTTGAGGAGCGCGGTAGCGATATTTTTGTAATACCCGATATTCTGTGCAATTCCGGCGGTGTGATCGTCAGCTATTTCGAGTGGGTCCAAGACTTGCAGCAGTTTTTCTGGGGCTACAATGAAGTTGTGTCCCGCCTTAACCAGATACTTGATCGCAGTTTCCAGGCGATGGTCGAGCGCTCGCGTAGAGATCGCATCTCGCACAGAACATCCGCAATGAGCATTGGCGTTGACCGCGTTCGTCTTGCAAAGCAGAAGCGAGGACTTTTTCCTTGAGAGCGCCCGATAGCAATCCATTCGGGCAAGCGTGCCTTGGACAGGCGGCGCGAACCGCCGCTATCGCAGGAAGGCCACGTCGATCCCATGCCGTAGGCGGGTCTGTCGGTAGCGCGCGCGTCAAAAGACCTACGATCCGTATGATGCGGGCTGCTCGACGAGCAATCCGCCGGCGCCAGTCTCGTGGTCCCAACTCTCTGCTAGAGCGCGCGGATTCCCTCGAGATTACGCGAAATCATACTGCACATTTAGCGAAGTTGCACGTCGCCCTCTTAATTCCACGCCATAAGAAAATCCGCCAAGCAGCTTCACTAATGCACGCTATCGCGATTCAATGTGTGGCTCCGTTGAGAGCTGTTCATACCGATGGATCTGCATCCGACGCTGGGCAATCTCAGCCTTGCGATATACGCGGGCGATGTATGTCAGCTTCACCTCGAAGCGATTTGTGGGACGCTGCACGACACGGATTACTGTTGGTTGTGGTGGAGTAAAGTCGTCATGAATCTGCGGCAGCTTGAAATTTTCTGCGCCGTCATGAGGTGCCGGACTACCATCGCCGCTTCCTATGAGCTGGGATTGTCGCAACCTGCGGTCAGCAATGCGATCAAGCATCTTGAGAGCATGTTGGGTTTCACCCTCTTCGATCGCATCGGCAACCGCCTGATACCAACAGCAGAAGGACAATCGATTTTTCAGGACGCCCAACCTCTTCAGTTGATGGCGGCCGCGCTTGATCAGAGAGCAAAGGATTTGAAAGACACAAAACGCGGTCATCTACGGGTGCTGTCCACCCGGCCGCTAGGTGACAGCGTTATCCCAGTAGCAATCTCGCGCTTCATGCGTGGCCGCGAGAACGTGAGTCTATATTTCGATGTTCAGGACATGAACGGTGTCATTGGGGCAGTAGAAAGCGGCTATGCCGACCTGGCCTTTGCCCTTACACCACCGCCTCGGCCAGGGTTGGAGCTTAGCAAGCTCGCCGATGGCCGGATGGTGTGCGCCCTCCCAGAGGCGCATCCGCTGGCGCTGAAGCAAGTCCTGTCGCCAATTGATCTAGAGCATGTTCCCGTGATTGGCCTCGATCCCTTAAGCCGACTTAGATCACTCGTCGCGGCGGCGTTCCACGAGGCTGGCGTGCCATTTTCTCCAAACTTGAACGTTCTACAGGGTGCAGCAGCGTGCAGCCTCGTCAGCAATGGCCTGGGAGTCGCAATCGTCGACGAATTCTCGGCCTCGCGGTGGATAACGCAGGGTCTAGTAATACGTGCTTTTGAGCCGTCGATCGCTGTTTATGCAAGCTCGGTAAGCTTGAAAGACAGGCCACTTACGCGGCTCGGCAAGAAATTTGTTCAAGTAGCGACTGAGCTTATCCATCAAACGCAACAGACTGGCCGTGCCGCCGGCCCGCAGGCGAGCGTCAGACGCACTTAATGTACGTTTGTCTTTACTCGAACCACTTGTTGCAGGCGTGTTTAGAAAGTGCCTCAGCGATGACTGTCGAGGCAGAGAAATCACCGCTATCCAAATGTCCTCTTTATCATCTCAAGATGAGCGGCGAACACGGCATCCCTAAAACCATGACGTCAGCACGACGAGTGTCCCGCTCCCGCAGAATTGTCTGGCAGCATCCATTTATAATTTCAACTTATCATCCGGCGACCAAAATGATTATCCGCGCTGGCATGATCACGTTAGAGATGGCGTGTTGTTTAGCATTAGAGATTTGGGAGAGCATGGCGCAATATTGGTTCAAGCTGAACTTTCGGTCAATCGGGACGACAGGGTACATGTCCTCGGCCGCGAGCGCTTACGCACGGTCTCGATGCCAACGGCGGCTTAATCCGCGCTGTCATCCGATCATCAATCAACGAACTTTCGAACTCCATGTTCTGACTTTCAACGGGAAAATAGATGCGACATGATAGATTCGACGTTCTCATTCGCGGCGGAACTGTTGCTACGGCGACGGAGGTGTTCAAAGCGGATGTCGGCATTAAAGGTGAAGAAATCTTCGCAATCGGTCATGACCTTGGACGAGGCGACCGGGAAATCGATGCAAACGGCATGCTTGTCCTTCCCGGCGGTGTCGATCCGCACGTCCATATCGAACAGGTTTCGGCCAACGGCATCCTAAATGCCGATAGCTGGGAAAGCGGCACGACGGCGGCGGCGTTCGGCGGCACCACGACCGTCATTGCGTTCGCAGCTCAGCATGTCGGCATGAGTCTTGCGAGGGTGGTCGAGGACTACTCGGCCCTGGCTCGGAAGGGCGCTATTATCGACTATTGCTTTCATATGATTCTGGCCGATCCGACAGAAGAAGCGCTAACGCTTGACCTTCCCAAACTCATACGGGAAGGCCACTCATCGATTAAGCTCTTTATGACTTACGATCGCTTGCGGGTCTCGGATGAAAGCATCCTGGACGTATTGTTGGTAGCGAAAGAAACCGGAGCGTCGGTCTGCTTCCATGCCGAGAGCAGCGGCATGATCTCGTGGATGTCGAAGCACCTGTTGGCGGCCGGCTTCAGTCAGCCGGTTTACCATCCGTTGAGCCATCCGCGTCTGGCTGAGGCGGATGCCATCGACCGGCTGGTAAAACTCAGCGCGTTGGTCGACCACCCGATCATCATCTTTCACGTTTCGACTGCGGAAGGAGCGGCGATCATCCGGCGTGCGCGAGGCGATAATCTAAAGATCTTTGGCGAGACCTGCCCCCAATACCTGTTCATGGACGCGGGTGATTTGCAGAAGCCGGGGCTAGAAGCCGCCAAATGGATGTGCTCGCCGCCGCCGCGGACAGTCGACGATCAGGAAGCGCTTTGGAACGCCCTCGATCGAGGAGATCTGCAGCTCGTTTCATCGGATCACGCGCCCTATCGCTTCGACACGGGCGGGAAGTTGCGCAACGGCGACAAATCAAACTTCAAGGAGATCGCCAACGGAATACCCGGGATTGAAGCGCGCCTTCCGCTGCTTTTCGACGCGATGGTCTCGAAAGGCAGGCTAGGCCTCGATAAATTCGTGGAACTGACATCCACCGCCCCGGCAAAGCTCTTCAATCTTCATCCGCGCAAGGGATCGATCGCGATCGGAGCGGATGCGGATATCGTCGTCTGGGATGCCGAAAGGCGCGTTACGCTCACCGACGAGACGATGCATGACAGGACCGGCTACACGCCATATCGCGGCCGCGAAGTGCAAGGCTGGCCGCAGATAGTACTGCGGCGCGGCAAGGTGATTATCCAGGACGGGGAGCGGCACGACGAGCCGGGCTCCGGTCGTTTCGTTACACGATCCCGTATGCCCGAGTCTACGGGTTGGCTTGCCTCACATGTCGCGCAACATATGGCGTCTTTGAAATGAGCGCGCTGCAGCCTTTGACGCGACGATGGCGGTGCTGACCGGCGCGACAGGAGAAAGGCCGCATTACCGCGCGCGGTTTGGTGAAGTACCGCTCGACTAGATTACGCTGCCCGTAGACCCATTTGCTGGAGGCGAAGCCGCCGGTGTTCATTCTGGGCGGGATGCCGGCCCATGGCCCACGCTTGTTGGCGGGCGTTACGCGCCTGCCAAGCAGTCAGGACGAGATCAATTTGGCCCGCCTTCGGAAACGACGAATGCGTGAATAGCGCTCGTGAGCCCGCTTGATCGCCCTCGTCCCCAGCCGGAGCGATGTGCAGTGGTCGCGCCGCTTTCGGCGCGACCTGGCCTATTTGCAAATCGAATAGTCGATAGGCAGCGGCAATTAGACAAAGGATGGCTAGTTTGACTACCAGAGAAAACGCCGTCCTAACGCCCTAAAAATGGCCATGCGACCTAGCAAATCTGCGACAAAAGGATGCTGGGACTCAACCATGACATATGAAGTTGAACCCGTTCGGGCTTTGCCGCACATCCATCAGAGGAACCGCGTCGGATGACCATTTACATCCTCAATCCTAACAGCAGTCAGACCGTTACCGATGGCATCGACCGCGCCGTAGAGCCCTTGCGCCGGGCTACGAATGTGTCGATCAGATGTCGCACGCTGCACGAAGGCCCTCCTGGGATCGAGACCCAGGCCCATGTTGACGGTGTTGTGGCCCCGCTGCTGGACCACTGCAGGGCCTTGGAGGAGACCGCCTCGGCATTCGTCATCGCCTGTTTTTCGGACCCTGGTTTGGCTTCATTACGCGAGCAATCCAACCGACCGGTTTTTGGTATCGCGGAAAGCGGTATACTTACGGCTATGACGCTGGGCCAGCGTTTTGGCATCATCGCAATTCTTGAGAGGTCCATCCCTAGACACTTGCGCTATGTGGGCGCGATGGGGGTCACTGACCGGCTGGCTGGGGATCTGCCCCTTAATTTGACCGTTGCCGAATTGTCCGACCGCACTGCGACGTTTGAACGTCTCAAGATAGTGGGCTCCACGCTGCGTAAGGAAAAGAACGCCGATGTGCTGATCCTCGGCTGTGCTGGAATGGCATCGTTGCGGTCCGATCTCGAGGCAGAACTTAAGTGCCCTGTTGTCGATCCGTGTGAGGCGGCTGCCACTATGGCTGTTGGAAGGGTCGCTTTTGCCCAACTGAACAAAAAGGAGATATCGGAGTGAGCGGACTTACAGCGGGTGCAAATGGGGTCTACGTAATTGCTGTGACGCCATTCAGCGGTGATGGCTCCATCGACATGAAAAGCGTCGACCGTATGGTCGACTTTTATCTCGAGGCGGGAGCTACTGGGCTAACAGCACTGGGGATGATGGGCGAAGCGCCCAAACTTACGATTGAGGAATCGCAGGCCGTCGTGCGGCGGATTATCGCCAGAGTTTCTGGGCGTGTTCCAATCGTCGTGGGTGTCTCCTCGCCTGGGTTCGCTCAGATGCACACCCTGACGAAGCTGGTCATGGATGAGGGTGCAGCCGGAGTGATGATCGCGCCGCCCAGTTCCTTACGGACAGATGATCAGATTGTCAGCTATTTCGGGCAAGCGGCCGAATTCGTGGGGGGTGTACCGTGGGTACTTCAGGATTTCCCGCTGGCCACCGGGGTGCAAATCTCCGTCTCTACAATTTCCCGGATCGTAGCAGACAACCCGAACTGCGTTTGCCTGAAACATGAAGACTGGCCTGGGCTGGATAAGATTGGTGCCTTGCGTGACACGGAAAAATTGAACCGCAGGATCGCGATCCTTTGCGGCAATGGCGGTATCTATCTGCCCGAAGAGATGGGCCGCGGCGCGGATGGCGCAATGACAGGCTTTGCCTATCCAGAAATGATGGTTTCAGTCGTGAAACACCATTCCAAAGGTGAGATGGATCGCGCCCGGGACCTGTTTGATGCCTACCTCCCATTAGCCAGGTTTGAACAGCAACCTGGTCTTGGCTTGGCAGTCCGCAAATACGTTTTGGCCAAGCGCGGGGTCATTGCAGAGCCAACTTTGCGTCGTCCAGGTGCACCTCTGTCGGCGTCGACGCGGCAAGATATTGAAGTCTTGGTCGCGCGGCAGGAACATCGACTGCGCGAGCTTGGCTGAGGGCGCGCGCTTTTCTATACACGCCAGTCGTGAGGCGGGAATCCGCCGGGACATTGCCGAAAAAAGCGGCCTGTGATTGTTCTAGCGAGGCCGACTGACCGATTGGGGCAATGCGGGGACCGCCCAACGTCTTCACTTGGCATTACACACTCTGGATCAGCCCGCCGTCGACACGGATGACCGAGCCGGTGATATAGGATGCTCGCTGGCTTGCAAGGAATGCAATAGTATCGGCATACTCGTCAGGGCGTCCATAACGACCGACGGCGATCGACGCTTCGCTCTGTGCCGAAACATCAGCAACCGTACTCCCCTCGCGTTTGGCTTTCTGTTCGTCGAGGAAGGCGATACGCTGGGTTGCAATGCGCCCGGGAAGCACAACATTGGCAGTCACGCCATCGCGTCCGACCTCGCCGGCCAATGTCTTCGACCAGCCGACAAGCGATAGGCGAAGCGCGTTCGAAATCCCAAGATTGGGGATGGGCGATACAACCCCCGACGATGCTGAGGTGATTATCCGGCCCCATTTTTTTTCGCGCATGGCTGGGAGGACAGCATCCGTGATCGCTATCACTGATAGCACCATGGAATCGAAGTGTTTGCGCCAAGCAGCCGGATCTTGACCCGAAACCGGTGTCGGGGGCGGACCGCCTGTGATGTTGACCAGTATCTCTATCGAGCCGAACCTGTTTTCAATGTTGCTCAAATTCTGACCGATTGCATTAAGATCAGCGAGGTCCCAGCCAAGCGCCATTGCCCTGGTTGAGCCACCCTCAATAGCGGCGACCGTCTTGACCGCAGCATCCATGGCGATGTCAGCTACCGCGACAATGGCACCTTCACGCGCAAGAGTCTGGGCAATAGCGCCGCCCAGACCTCCGCCCCCACCGAGCACCAGCGCCACCTTTCCATTCAGCCCGAGATCCATATCTTATCAACTCCTGTTTCAGTCCGTCTTTTCGATATTGGTCGGCGCTGCTTCAACGGCACGCCAACCCACGTTTCTTCGTTGAAGTTCGCCGGCTCTCTTAAATTAGATTCTTCAGTTCAAATTGTGAGCAAGAATTGTCCAGTAAAGCCATACTGTTCCACGGCGATTGCGTTTGCCCTGGTTCTCGAGCCGCCTTTCGCGACGTGTGCGGAATCAGAAGTGGCTCTTCGGCATCGGCAAGCTTGGAAGCTATGTTGATGATCTTGCCTTCGATTTTTGCGAGCATGTTGACATCCGAGGCGGTCTATTACGCCGACAGTCGGAAATCGAATAATTTCTCAGCCGTTCCTACATGCAGAACTTATAGCTTGCAGGCTGGCGACCGATTGGCATCGGATCATGGCGACTCACGCCGACTCTGGAGTTCAACTCGCCGACGAACCGATAACAAAGCTTTATGGACGTACCTCATCAAACAATTCGACATTGCTGCCGAGAATCTCAAACTCAGCGGACATTCAGCCTGAGTATATTCTGATTTTGTGCATGGACGATTCCAATTTCTTGAACGCGGCATCGGACCTGGTCGGATACGGCCCCCACCCGCCGCATCTCCAATTGCCTTCCGGCGCCACAGTCGCGGTACAATTTGCCACCAACTGTGAAGAAAACGCGGAAACTGCGCCATTGAAGAAATGCGCGGACACGGCCGGGCCTTCCGGAGTTCGTGAGCACAGCGGCAACCTCCTTGATCACAAATTCATAGATTGTGCCGAGGCGAGTGGCTGCGTTTAGTGTTGTAGAAGAATCGACATCGCAAGACATGGGTCGCCCATCATCCATAAGGCGAGACACAAGGGACGCAAAACATGAACAAGATAGTCTGGGGCGGGCATTTAATCGCGGGAATTTCTCGCTCAGGGGTGGCCGAAATCATCGCCAACGGTGCAGCAGAAATTGCCGATGGCAGAATTGTGCGCG
Source organism: Mesorhizobium wenxiniae (assembly GCF_002284535.1). Taxonomy (GTDB): domain Bacteria; phylum Pseudomonadota; class Alphaproteobacteria; order Rhizobiales; family Rhizobiaceae; genus Mesorhizobium; species Mesorhizobium wenxiniae. The sequence continues at coordinate 148,462 of NZ_NPKH01000037.1, forward strand.
TGGGCCCGAAGGACGAATTGGTTCGGGGTTCACCCCATGCGGAACTCCTCGGCTCAAGCAACGATGTCGTATTTCCAGGCTTTGTAAATGCCCATCACCATCAGGGAGTAACACCCTTTCAACTCGGTTCCCCAGATCTTCCATTGGAACTTTGGATCAACCGCCGAACTGGCGGCAAGGCTGTACCTCCGTACCTGGATACGATGTACTCGGCGTTCGAGATGGTTAGATCTGGTGTAACCACAGTGCAGCATTTGCAGGGTCGCCTTGTCGGCCCGATCGAGAATATCTACGCCAACTCAAATGAAATCTTGCGTGCCTATGACGATATCGGAATGCGAGTCTCGTACTCCTTTGGGGTCCGCGACCAGAACCGCATGGTCTATGAGGACGACGAAATATTCGCAGCGCGGCTCCCTGGACCGTTGAAATCCAGAGCAATGGCGCATGTCAAAAACCAGGCCATCCGACTGGAAGCAAATTTCGAGCTGTTCGACGCTCTTCGAGAAGATGCGAAGGGTCATAAGAGCAGGGCGATTCAGTTGGCTCCGGTGAATCTTCAATGGTGTTCTGACCGAGCCCTCGAACTTGTTGGGCAATGCTCAGCGGATGCCAACGTGCCGATGCATATGCATCTTCTTGAAACGACCTATCAAGACTACTACGCGCGGCATAGAGCGCCTGGAGGTTCCATCGTTCAATTTCTTAGGGAGCGCGGCCTCCTAAATGATCGTCTGACCTTGGGTCATGGCGTGTGGCTGGACGAAGCCAGTCTGGACCGGGTTGCAGAGGAAGGAGTACACATCTGCCACAATTGCAGTTCGAACATGCGGCTGCGCAGTGGAATGGCACCTGTTCGGGCAATGCGCCGCCGAAACATAGGTGTGGCCATGGGTATCGACGAGGCTGGCCTTAACGATGACCGGGACATGCTACAAGAAATGCGACTTGTGCTTCATTCTAATCGCACGCCGGGCATGGAGCCCGGTGGGATCCTGACGTGCTGCGAGGTGTTCCAGATGGCGACCGAGGGCGGAGGCGATACAACACCATTCAAAGGTAAGATCGGGCGCATAGAAGTCGGCAGATCAGCCGATCTCGTGCTGGTCGACTGGTCGAACGTTTCTAGTCCTTATCTCGATGCTGAAGTGCCGATCGTCGATGCGCTGGTCCAGCGAGCGAAGTCAGGAGCCGTGCATATGGTAGTGATAGAAGGGAAAACCGTTCTAAGCGGGGGTGTCTTTGTCAATGTGGATGAGGTTGGAACCATCCGGGAACTTAGCGATCGCCTGCGCGGTCCAGTTCTTCCGCAGGAACTAGAGCTTCGGAATATGGCGATTGAACTTCAACCTTTCATCAAGGCTTTCTACGAAACATCTGGGACGGCAAAAATCACGGCCCGCCGCGAATACCGCTGAGCCTTCCCTATCGCGAGGCGGTTCGCCGCGGAGAACGCTCGATCCGGAGAGGCGCACACCATACTGACGCGGTCCCACGCTGGACAACCACCAATCGGGCCTGTGCGCGGAGTCCTCGGGTAGTCTCCACTATGGGGTCGCAAAGTACATCTTGACCTTACAGTCTCGACCACGAGGAAAAGCTCCTCATATACCCTCATCACCATCAGTCACTTGCCACCTTGTCGCGGTTGCCACTTGGATCTTACTCATCGCACGGCTCTGGGTTGTTCAATTGTGGGCGTTTGATTTCTCAGCGCACCGCATAGTTGTGTTGCGTGATTGTTAGTGCGGGTGTGCGGGCTACGGGTCGAGCCGGTTTGATCTGCCTGCTCCAGACTAGGCAGGCGCCGCCAACAAAACATCTCGAAGCAGCCGGTTCTCAGCCGATGCCGTCTTGGCGCAGATTGCTTCAGACCATTGATCGGTTGAATATTCGACCAACCAATGGTGATTGTTAACCTACGCCTAGTTCGCCTATCTACGGTCATTGGCCTGCAATCGCCAGACCTATCCGGGAGCCATATGAAACAAAGACTCTTCGCTATTGTTACTGAGGGGGGGCCGTTAGCCGGTGCGCCCCGCGCCACCCTAGAATTTGATATCGGATGTGCAGGAGAACAAAGATGATCGCCGGCCGCACATTGGCGGGACAGCGCGTGGTAGTAACAGGCGCCGCAGGTGGGATCGGAAGTAGCATAACACGCGGTCTGATCGAAGCGGAGGTAAAGGTTGTGGCAGTCGACCGAGATCACGCCCGACTGCTGACATTGTCGCAAGAAATTCGCGGCGACATAGCAACCCAGCTATGCGACGTGACGGATCAATCGGCGGTGCAGAGGGTTTTTGATGACATCATCAAAAACCTTGGCCCCATCGACGCCTTGATTCATTGTGCGGGAATGGATGCCCCACCAGGCTGCGCGTGGTCGGAATCCCCTGACCACTGGCGCGAGATCATAGATGTCGATCTAAATGCCGTCTGGTGGTGTGCCCGCGCAGTCCTGCCCCATATGATAGCACGCCGTACTGGACGTATTGTGTTGATCAGCTCGGTTGCAGCGCGAAGCGCAACAATCAACTCGGGCATCTCCGTGGCTTACAATGCAGCGAAAGCGGGGGTCAACGGACTCACAGTCGCGCTGTCGGCCCAGGTTGAAAACTCTGGCATCCTGGTCAACGCCATTGCGCCCGGCCCCACCGGAACTGGAACAGCTATGACCGCAAAAGAGCTCGAACAATACAAGACGGTCTTTCCCCTGGGTGAAGGTGGTCCTGAGCCCGTGACTCACGCTTGTCTTTATCTCCTCGGACCGGGTGGTGACTGGGTCAGCGGGAGCGTCCTGAATGTCAGTGGCGGCAAGTTTCGCGGCTGATCAGATCTCCCAAAAGGTAGGGCACAACCCGGAAGCCCACCGATCGCACCATCGCATTAGAGATGATGGACGCCGACGACCGGCCGATCCCGGCCACGCCGAATATCAAGACGATAAACTCAACTTTACAAACGCAAAAAAATGGAAGGGAACTCGTTTATGCGAAGCTTAAATGTAAAGAGAAGCGCCAAAGCGCTAATATGCTTTGCCGCCCTCGGAAGCGCAGGTGTGGCAACGGCTAAAGATTTGAATGTTGCGACCTTTGGAGGGGCTTGGACTGAGGCCGCGAAAGCCGCCTATTGGGATCCATTCACTTCCGAAACAGGCACAAAGATCATTGGCGACATCACGGACGATAGCCTGGGGGCGATCCGGGCCGTCGCGTCGACGCCAAAAGGTAAGTGGGATGTCGTGGAACTCGAAATGATGATCGCCAATGAAGCCTGCAGCGAAGGCCTCTTGTTGCCGATTGACAAATCACGCCTTCCGCAAAGTGACTATATCCCGTCATCGATTCATGAATGTGCGATCGCCTCTGCTGCTGTGGGCACCGTGCTGGTTATAAACACCACGCGCTTTCCCACTCACGAACCAACTACATGGCAAGATTTTTGGGACATCAAGAAATTCCCCGGCACGCGCGGATTGTCGCGATATGTTCAGTCTGTGGCTGTCGCTGCCTTGCTGGCCGACGGAGTTCGACCAGAGGATGTAAATGCAGAATTGCGTAAGCCCGATGCGCAAAAGCGAGTTTTTGCGAAGCTCGATGAGATCAAGGACCGTGTCGTCTTCTTCTCGACAGGCGCTGAATTCGCGCAGGGACTGGTGTCTGGAAGTTACGACATGGCGCTTGGTTGGAACGCGCGTATTAATTCAGCGAATGACGAAACGGGCGGAATATTCAAGATACTCTGGTCCGCCGGGTATAATCTGGGGATGAATGCCTTTGTCATCCCCGCGAATACGAACGACCAAGCTAGCGCGATGGATTATATAGCGTCGACGGCCTCACCGGAGCGCCAGGCCAAGTTTATGGAGATGTTTCCATATGGCGGCGCAAACAAGAAGGCTTACGAGCTTTTGACGCCCGAGCAGCGAGACCTACAGCCCGCGAACCCGGCCAACCTTCGTTACGCGGTCAACGACGACTACGACTTCTGGGCGGGCCGGCTCGACCAATGGCAGCAGGCACTCGAATCTTGGATCGCAAGCAAATAGCTTTTTGATTGAACAGTCTTGGATGCGCGGAATTTTTCCGCGCATCATTGCGCGAAACTCCAACAGATTGCGGCCAAACGTGATGCGCCAACTGTTCTTTGCAGCGCTTATTTTACCTGCAACCCTTTTCATCGGATACTTCTTTGTTGTCCCGGTTTTTCTTTTTCTGTCGCAAGGTTTTATGAAGGATGATCTGTCGAGCGCATTGAAAGAGACCCATGCCGCTCTGGGGCGAGACGGCACTGAAGGACTGGCCTCGGAGGCTGCCTATGCGGCTCTGTTCGCGGATATCAAGGCATCCACTCGTATCGAGCTCGGAAGGATTGCTGGGGAATTAAGTAACACAAATCCGGAGATGCGCCGGATTCTCCTCGTAACGAGCAAGTCTATCTCGAGCGAAAAAGGGAACGTCCTCTCACATAAGGACTGGTTTGCTGCGCAAAGCGAGCTTTGGCTGGCGCCGGAAACATGGGCGGCCATTGATGCATCGCGAGCACGTCTGACGCTAAGGTACCTAAAATCTACAGCTCCGTGGCCTACGACCGATATCTCGGAATCGGTCCCGGGCGGGCGCGTCCATTTCTTCACAATCTTCCTACGCACTATCGTAACCGGCTCCATGGTAAGTATTTTATGTTTGGCGTTCGGCCTGCCCGTGGCTTACTTGCTGCACGTTACATCCAAAAGAATGTCAGCCAACATCTTTTTTCTGGTCTTGGTTTGTTTTTGGACACCAATTCTCGCCAGGACATTGATTTGGATCGTCGTGTTTCAAAGAGAGGGCGTTCTAAATGGCCTGTCGGAGACATTCCTTGGCGAAGGTGGTGAGGGACTTTTGGGTACGCGTGTAGCAGTCATCGTGGGCATGACCCACATCCTGCTGCCCTACATGATCCTGCCGCTCTATGATGGCATGCGCAAAATCCCGCCGGAGCAACTCCGAGCCGGCCTGAGCATGGGGGCAACCCCTTTGCGGGCCTTATTGCTGGTCTACGTCCCACAACTTTCTACCTCGATCAGCGCAGGTCTACTGATTGTTTTCACACTGACGGCCGGGTTCTATCTGACGCCGCTGCTTCTTGGCGGAAGTGGCGATCAAATGGTGAGCTTCTACACCGCCTTCTACGGCCAAAGGATCGGTGACTGGCATAGCGCGGCAGCGCTAAGTATCTGGCTGATGATCGTTATGATAACCGCGGGTCTGACGGCTTCGGCATGTATTTCACTCATCAGGTCTGTGGCACGAGCAAGGCATGTCACAATATGACCATATCATCCAGTTCACTTACCAACCTTGGTACTGCGCTCGGCTTGACCGTTATTGCATTTCTTATCCTCCCGTTCTTTGCGATGGTTCCAATCTCCCTCAACGGCGGAGAGTTTTTCACGTTGCCGAGGAACGGCCCATCCTTAAAGTGGTATTTGTTTGTATTCAATGATGGGGGCTGGCGTCTTGCAGCGTTTAACAGCTTTATTACGGCTATTTCTGCTTCAGGGCTTGCTTTAGTACTCGGGGGGTTGGCTGCCATAGGACTCGCATATCATCGAAGCCGATTCTTATTTCTTGTGCAGGGATTTTTCCTGTTTCCGCTGGTAATGCCCACCGTCGTGGCGGCATTGGCAATTTTTATCTACTATAACAATGCGGGTCTGACCCAGACCAGGCTCGGCTTGATTGCGGCCCATACCGCCTTGGGCATTCCTTTTGTTGTTACTACCGCACTTGCCTCATTGAAGAAGTTCGACACCCGGCTATTCTATGCCGCAATCAGCTTAGGCGCTAATCCATATCAGGCCACGCGTTACGTTTTATTACCATCCATTGCTCCAGGGGTTCTGGCCGGCGCGGTGTATGCTTTCCAGGCATCTTTCGATGAGTCGATTATCTCTCTCTTTCTGACCGATGCGGCGCAGATTACCCTGCCGAAGAAAATATTCGCCGGGATGACGGACAACATTAATCCGTCAGTTGCAGTGGTCTCTGTCATGACAACCCTGATCTCCATCGTTTTGTTGTTGGCATTCGTGCTGCTGGAACGGCGGCGCGACGCAAGACTCGCGCAAAGTATGGAACGGTTTAACCCTCATGGAGATCAATACCTTCGATGACTTATGCAAGTGTCAGCGTAATTTGCCAGCTTATTAATGTATCTAAATCGTACGGAGACAAAGTTTTCGCGCTGGATAATATTGACTTGGATATTGTCGAGGGCGAGCTATTGTCATTGTTAGGCCCGTCTGGCTCTGGAAAGACCACGGCACTTATGCTTCTGGCAGGATTTCAGGATGTCACGTCCGGGTCTATCCTTTTCCGAGGCAAGCCCCTGAACAAGAAGGCGCCGCACCTGAGAAACTTCGGCGTCGTGTTCCAGAACTATGCACTTTTTCCACATATGACCGTGTCTGAGAATATCTGCTTTCCACTTAAGATGCGTGGTGTGGAAAAAGTCGAGATGTCCGAGCGGTGTCGTACGGCACTCGATATGGTCCACATGGTTGAATACGCCAACAGAAAGCCGACGCAGTTGTCAGGAGGACAACAGCAGCGTGTCGCGTTAGCTCGCGCATTGATCTTCAACCCTGAAATGCTACTTCTAGACGAACCGTTGGGAGCGCTTGACAAAAATCTTCGTGAAGAAATGCAATACGAAATCAGATCTCTGCATGATCGTCTGGGAATAACCATGATTTCTGTAACCCACGATCAAACCGAAGCGCTGTCGATGTCTGACCGAATTGCTGTGTTTTGTCGGGGCAGAATAGAGCAAATCGGATCCCCAAAAGAACTTTACAATGCTCCTGCAACGCAGTTCGTTGCAGGTTTTCTCGGTGAGACGAATTTCCTCCCCGCCAAAGTAATAGAGAGCAGGCCCGACACGGCATCAGTTCTTGTTGAGAATAGTTATCTGAGCTCAGCGAGATTTGCTTCTTCGGTTCCGGCAGGTTCGCAATGTATGGTGGCCGTCCGTCCCGAACGCGTTAGGATCACAACGGATAGAAATGATGCGCTTCGGATACCTGCCATAGTGAAGGATGCAGTCTTTGTTGGAAGCACATTGCGTGTGGTACTAACGACGATGGGCGGAACTGAAGTAACACTTTTGCGAATGCCTTGGGACACGGCTGAAATCCGATTGGGCGAGAAAGTTGAATTTGGCTGGGACGATGATGCCGCAATCGGGTTTCCACATTCTCCGTCTGAGTCGAAAGGGATTGCCGTCCCCCGTGAAGAAGCCGAAAAACGGTGGGTGGCGGTCAGCGAAAAGGCGAACAAAGTGAGGCGAGAGCTTCGTCCTCCCAAGTCGCAGAGGGCCCAGAAATTCATAACCTCTGATTGAGATGGCGCTGGAGCGTTTGATTGCGGCGCGTTTGCCTCATGAATGGTCCCCTGAGCCTCGGCGAGGAGGTCGAAATGCCCAGAGGCCTCACACACGAAAGGGATCGCTGCAATGTTGCGCCCCCACTGCTCAGATCGATCGCACGTTCGGCGACCTTATCGGCAGGACGTGTAAGCGGAGATGCTTTATTGTCTCATCTAAGACGAGCAGCGGGTCCGCGTCGGCGATTTCGGGTTCGATCGAAAACTGTATTCGGCCACAGCGTCAGGGTGAAAGCTGCGAGCTTCTTTACGGCGTCACGCAGGTCATCGTCCAAACCGGCTAGCCATCAACGGTCCTGGATCACGCGGTCGAACGAAACAAACGCGTTGGGATCAGGAAGCGAAACATTTGGCGCTTCGTCGAGGTAACCAGAAACCATGTTTGAAAGATAGGCCACCTTGTGGGCATGTGTACGTGACGTTTTGAGATACTCATGCCAGGCTAGCACCTCGTGGAACATGATTCTGCTGTCCCACGTACAAGCAACCGCAGTCTTCTCAAGTGTCTTGCGTGTCAAATTCGGATAACTATCCTCGACCGAATATGTCTGAACGTAAAGACCATTACCCTTCCCCCAGCAACTGATCGACAAGAAGCCCTGACCTAGGATCGCGAAGCCGATATGTTGTTTACAATCAACATTGCCGCGGTCGATCTCCTTGCAAATGAACTCTTCGAGGCCTTCGGCGGTCCCTTGTTGAAGCGGCCGGTCGTCGCGGATCATATGGTATATTTTCAGAGCCATCCCCGCGTGTAGCAGAAGGCCTGCCGGTTCGGCTCGTCTCCTAACGAAACCATATATTTCGCCGAACTGATCGCGTATCGTATCGACATTGCCTATGTCGCGAAGGTCACATGAATCTAACGCGTCAGGAAAAATAGAATTGTATGCCATGAACTGCATTTTCCTCTCCAATGTCAGCATTTTTTCAGACGGTCGAACAAGGATAGTATCCGTAACAATGTTGAGCCTTCATCCGGCTACTCGACTGACTGCCGTTGCATCAACTGCGTGCGCAGCGACATTTTGAGAGCACCCCGCGATGATTACTTTTCGACGGGAAGAAGTAAGGACAAGATCTGTTGCTTGCACTCAAAAGCATCAAGGCCTTAAACCATTGATGTCGGAAGTGAAATATCAAGCCCCCGGACAGCGTCCTTGATACGATCGACCAAAAACGGCCGGACTAAAATACCTCTAGAACCACTTCGACTGCTTCCTAGCCGGCCGCCCTCCCCCGGCATCCGAACTTCTTTTGCCTCATTTTCCAGCGGCACGTCCTTGACATACGCAATGAATCGCTCGACTTCAGCGGAGAATTCGACCGTGTCCCTAAACCGTGCAACGTCAATGGCAATCAACAGAAAGGCCTGATTCTCGCTCTTAGGATCGCGTTTCACCGTTCCTCCACTGGTGAGGGCGCCAGCAAATGCCTCAACGATCACCGCAAGCCCAAATCCTTTGTAGCCCCCGAACGGTCGCAAGGCGCCAAACCCATTTGTCCATGTGTCAGGTAAGGGCTCACCACGGTCCTTTGCTTCGCTCAAACGTCCATGGGAGACGGCACTTGTTGCCATGTCCAATATCAAATGAGGTGCCTTCGCCCGCGGAATTCCAAAAGCGATGGGATTTGTCGACAAGCGCGGTTCTATACCGCCCGGCGGAGCAACTTGCTGACCGCCCCCGGATTCGTTTGCTAGAAATATTGTCGCCACTCCAGCTTCGGCTGCAATTTCGCAGTAGTCAGCCAGTCGACCCCCCGCATCAGAGCCCTTCACCGTAATTGCAGACACTCCATGTAACTTAGCGCGCTTGATCGCGATTTTGGTCGCATCGCGCAGGATAATGTTGCCGAAGCCACGGTTCCCGTTTGCTATGACAGTAGAACCTCTGTCCCGCTCTATATGTAACCTTGCCGATGGAATGCAAGGTCCCCTTCGTCCACTGTCGACATACTCTGGAAAGCGACGTAGTCCGTGACAGTCGTGGCCAGACATCTCCGCAGATAATATAACATCGGCCATAAAATCAGCATCATCGGACATCATGCCGATTTCGACGAACGTTCCCGACATGAAGAGCTTGAGCTCGTCTAGCGAGCAATATCGCTCTCCTGTTTCCTCGCGCATTTCTGACCCCTTCATTTTACGCACTAGATGTGTGTTGTTATGCGACATTCGAAGTTCGAACGTTTGCCGATGTCCCTTTTTCAGGCACCGGACGACACGGGCGCTCCGAAAGACCAAGCAATCTAACTTTATTTTGCAATTCGACCATGCGGCAGTTGCTTAGAGAAATGGGTGACAAAGAAGGCAGGCGCAGCGAGTAACCCCGAGGTCTGCCGATGGCACCGCCATGTGAATGCCAAATCCTCGCCTCGACGAAATGCCGAGATGAATAGCTCGATACCAAATCAGAGGGGCGCGCATCGCCATAAACTTCCTAATAGAGAGCAGTTCTCGCCAAAAGCGCTATTCTCCAGATGCAGTGGCAGCCGATCTATCATCATAGTCTTGCAAGGCTTGATTCAGCGATATCAGCGTTTTTCAAATACCGCTTTCTTGCGCATACCTGGGTGCCCATCTATCGACGCACAGTTGCCGTTTCCAGAACTGACCCGACGCCGATACATGCAGCAGATCCCTTTTTCCGTTCGCGCTACCGAGCCATTCCCGCTTACACGAATGGCGGCGAACCCGCTCAGAGCCCACCAAACCGGCCGAGGCGGCATGGCTGACGTGAGATCACGCGGGCGACAAACGAGGCGTCCCGCTCCCGGAATGGTCGCAGCTGGCACCCCCGGTCACAAGATGCGATGGCTTGTGTCGCGCCGCCCACAAGAATGGCGGGATTGGGTTCGAACGACGATCGACCCCCCCCCTGCTCGCCACGACACCTATGTCGACTCCTGCGGCAACCGCAGCTCTCTTGCTGCTCGCAAAACTCGACGATGCTCTCGAAGATCTCGTCACGGGCCTTTCGACTCGCGAGTACTCTGTCGGGACCACGCTATTCTTCAACACCGACGTCCCCACCTTCGCGATTGGGCCAGTAACTTTCGAGCCGCGCGAGGTCTGGCTCGATCGCAAAGTGGCAGAAAGGCGACGTGACCTCGGTTGCCAAACGCCGCATAACTCGGCGCTGGGCTGGGGAGCCGTCATTTTTTCCGCAATGGGTAATCGATCATACTTGTGGCCGCGCCGGGCTACGTCGCGCAGCGCGGGCTACCGCAATCTCCCCTCGACTTAGCCGACCACGCGGGCATCGACGCCGGTTCCGCGTCGGCCGTCTGGCGCCTTCGCAACGAGACGGGAGAGCAGGTCCAAATCGCACCGCGCACTTGCCTGAGCGTCGATGAGGCGGGAGTGTTGCTTCAGATAGCGAAAGCGGGACTTGGGATCGCGCGTCTGCCGGAAACCATCGCAGGCCCGGGCCTCAACCGAAACGAAATGGTTCACGTGCTGCCCGGCTGGACGGAAGGGACGATCACCACCACCATCCTGACGCCGCACACGCGTGGCCAATTGCCCGCTGTCAGAGCCGTAGTCGGGATCCTGACAGAACCTGCTCCCGTGACACCATAGGACGGCCGGTCTTATTCATCCGCGCCCTCGACTTCGCAGCCATTTGTCGGCGGTCTGTCGTGCTCATAACGTTGTGTCTCGTCATTAGTGCCCGTTCGACGTCACGCGGCCATGTCTGCAATCAATGTTCGCCTGCACATCCGGACGGTGACCGCGAGACCGTCGAAGCAGGCGTAGTCATTTTGCTCCGGGCGCCTCCGAAAAGCTCCGGCGCCGCGTTCTCGCTTGTGCAACTAGCCCTCGCATCAGGAAGGCCAACAGTGCCGCCACGACCATAGCGCCGCCAGCAATGGTTCTGACTGACGGAATTTCCGCATGAAAGAACCAGACCCAGATTGGGCCAAGGATCGGTTCAAATGTACTGAGCAGCGCTGCGGACGCCGCCGGAACAAGACGCGCGCCGCTGACAAATAGCGCCAGGCCAAGGCCGAGGTTAATCGCACCAAACGCAAACAGCAGCATCATGTCCGAGCTGGAGACGACAAGGCCCGACGCACGGGTCAAAGCCCCAATCCCTGCAAGGACTGTTCCAAGGCAGGTGGCAGACATCATCGGGATTTGCGCGCAGCGACGCGTAATCACCGTCGCGATAGCGAACCCAAAGGCAATCATCAGTGCCAGCCCGTTGCCAATGAGGGACACGCTGCCGCCCAGCGAATCCGATACCATCACGGCTATGCCTGCAATCACCGCGACGATCGCAAACCATGTAGAGCCCGCTATCCGCTCGCCCAAAGCAACGAATGCGATGAGCGCGGCAAAAAGAGGAACCGCCGCCTGGATCAACAGGATGTTGGCAACTGTGGTGTAAGACAGCGCAATGACGAAAGCGGTGGAGTTGACAGCAAAGCAGCCGGCTACGGCTAGCCCCGGTAGGCCCATCTTGCTGAATGACTGAAAAGTACCCCGAAAACCATCACGCCATAGCATGAAGCTGATAATGAAGGTGGCCGCCCACAATGAGCGCCAAAACACAATCGTCCACGCATCGTCCACGTCTACGAAGCGCGCAATGGCTCCGCCAAAACTCCAGCACAAGGCCGCCAGGAAAACCAGAACCATGCCGAGCGATGTGCCACGCCACAAGGCGCGCCGTCCTTTCTCATCGGGTTTTGCAGGCGCGAAGCCGGTCATGGCTTGCACATGTCGCGTTCGGGATTTCTCTGCGCGTAACACCGCGACAACCCGTCATCTGCAATATCCAATCCGATGTCGAGGACCGGCGCGCTGTGTGTCAGCCAGCCCATAGACATGTAATCGACGCCGGTTGCCGCTACCTTCGGTGCGGATGTGCGCGTGATGCGCCCCGATGCCTCGGTGATTGCCCGCCCGCGCGCCAGCCTGACTGCCTCTTCAAGGACAGCCGTTCCCATATTGTCGAGGAGGACCGAGTCGACGCCAAGCGTGAGCGCTTGCGCCAGTTGTTCCACCGTATCGACCTCGATTGCGATCTTCATCATATGGCTGACGCTTGCACGAGCCCGCTCGATAGCCGGTCGCACCCCGCCCGCGAGCACGATGTGGTTGTCCTTGATGAGCACCGCATCATCGAGGCCAAAACGGTGGTTCAAGCCGCCACCGACGCGAATCGCGTATTTCTCAAGCGCGCGTAACCCCGGCGTCGTCTTGCGCGTGCAGGTGAGGCGCGCGGAATAAGCCTTGATAGCGCTCACCACTGCGGCCGTCTCGGTGGCGATGCCGCTCATGTGGCAAAGAAAGTTGAGAGCAACACGCTCCGCCGCCAGCAACCCGTGCGCCGGACCGTTCACGCTGGCAATGATGTCGCCTTCAACCACCCAAGACCCCTCCGGTAGCATCGCCGTCACTTTGATGTTCGGATCAATCAGCCGGAACGCCAGCGCAGCGACACCCAACCCGGCGACAATGCCTGACTGTCGCGCCACCAAGCAGGCTTCCGCCACAAGGTCCCAGGGAATGACCGCTGCAGTCGTCACATCGCCCGCTCGCCCGAGGTCTTCAAGCAGGGCAGATCGTACGAGCGGTTCGACGACAATGTCAGGCAGGAAAGTCGGACGCCGCAGTCCTGACACTCCCGCCAAATCGTTCTGTCCGCCACCGGACGGCTCCACGTGCCGCTCAGCTCAATGGCTGTAGCGGAAGCACCCGCGACCGCCGGCCCGTCGCCGCCGCGAGCGCATTGGCCACAGCAGGACCGATCGGCGGCACGCTTGCTTCGCCGGCACCGGTTGAGGGACTGGTGAGCGGGACGATGTGCACTTCGACCTTTGGCATTCCGCTCAGCCGTAAGACCTCATACGTGTCAAAATTGGTTTGATCGACGGCGCCGTCGCTGAGCGTGATCTTGGAATGAAGGGTTGCTCCCAAACCAAAACCGATGCCGCCTTCCATCTGCGCGCGGATCTGATCCGGCGCCACAGCCAGGCCACAGTCGATGGCGCAGACAACGCGGTCGACTCTGAAGCCGCCATCGCCATCGACGACGATTTCGGCCACTTGGGCAACAACGGAGCCATAGGTTTCGTGCACCGCCACACCCCGGAACCGGCCGGCGGAAAGCGTCTTGCCCCAGTTCGCCTTCTCCGCGACCAGGTTGAGCACTTGGATATGGCGCGGACGCTCTGCCAAGAGGCCGATGCGAAATTCGATCGGATCCGAGCCTGCAGCAGCCGCAAGCTCATCGATCATCGTCTCCATCACATAGGCGTTGTGGCTGTGGCCGACCGCACGCCACCAGAGCGTTGGCACGCCGACTTTGGCGTTGCTGACCTCCACGGCAAAATGGGGAATGCCGTAGGGCGTATCGGCAGCACCTTCTGTCAGGCTCGGATCGACGCCGCCCTGCACATACTGCTCGTATTGGGTGCCGGCCAGTATCGATTGACCGACGATGCGGTGTTTCCAGGCGCTGACCTTACCCTCCTGGGTCAAGCCCGCCTTCAAGACATGAACGCACATCGGCCGATAGCGGCCAGCCGTTATGTCGTCCTCGCGTGTCCACTGCACCTTGACAGGCACCCGCCATCCGATCGCTTTGGCACACTCGATGGCCTCGACGACGATCTGCGCGTCGGGTGTGCCGCGCCGGCCAAAGGCACCGCCGGCCATCGTCACATGAAGCTTCACCGCGTCCTGCGGCAGGTCGGCCGTCTTGGCCGCGATCTTCTGATAATGGTCTGGCATCTGAAAGCCGCCCCACAGGTCCAGCCTATCGCCCAGACGATGTGCGATGGCATTCAGCGGCTCCATTGGAGCGTGGGCAAGAAAAGGAAATTCATACGTGGCTTCCAATGTGGTCGCGGCATCCGCCATGGCCAGATCTGCATCGCCTCTGCTCACCGCCAGAGCGTCCGCGGGTCTGGCAGCGAGATCCCTGTACTCTTGCAGCAACCGGGCGGAGCCGCGCTTTTCCGCCTTGTCGTTGTTCCACTCGACAACCAGTGCTTCGCGCCCCTTGATCGCCGCCCACATGTTTTGCCCCAGCACGGCAACGCCGTGCGAAATCTCCACAACGTCCACCACGCCTTTGACGCGCTTTGCGGCCGCTGCATCGAACGATTTCACTGCGGCGCCGAACAGGGGTGGATGCGCAACGACCGCGGTCAGCATGTCAGGTAGTTTGATGTCGATCGTATAGTCCTGACGTCCCGATGACTTCGCCTTGGCGTCCAGTCGTCGAAGTTTCTCGCTGCCGATGTAGCGCCAGTCTTTGGGGTCCTTGAGTTTCACATCGCTTGGGACCGGCTGCCGGACGGCCGCCTCCACCAGCTCACCGAAACTGGCGCTTTTCCCCGATGGATGCGCGATTACCCCTGCGTCGACCGTGATCTCTTCTTCAGCGACGTTCCATGTCCTGGCGGCCGCGGTGACCAGCATGGCACGCGCTGTAGCACCCGCACGGCGATAGCGCTCAAACGACGACGACATGGCCGAGGAGCCTTGCGTCTCCTGCATGGTCCCGCCCATGGTGATGTTGTTGTAAAGCCTGGTGTTGCCTGAAGCACCGACCGCATGCATTTGTGTGATGTCGGCATCAAGTTCCTCGGCGACCAGGGCGGCGATGCCGGAGAAGATGCCCTGCCCCATTTCCACATGCGCCGACAGCACTGTTACGGAACTGTCCGGTGCGATCCGCAGATAGGCTTCGAACGGCGTCTGGGCAGATGTCTCATCGGCTGAAGCGTTAAGGTTCGGCAAGCCGAGAACAAGCCCTCCCCCGGCCACTGCCGAGAGCACCAGGAAAGAGCGGCGTGAAAGCTCCTTTGTGGGGTAAGTCTGGCGGCGGCCCATCGTTCAGCGCTCCATGATCCGAACGGCCTCGTGTATTCCGGCACGGATGCGGTGGTAGGTGTTGCAGCGACAGAGATTGCCGTCCATCGCAGCATCGATGTCAGCATCACCAGGCGTGGCGTTTTCCGTGAGCAGCGCGACTGCGGACATGATCTGTCCTGACTGGCAATAGCCACACTGGGGAACATCCAGCCTCATCCAAGCTTCTTGCACGGCTTCTGCCGCCTTGCCGTTAAGACCCTCGATCGTTGTTATCGCCTGCCCCTCCACCGAAGATGCCGTCGTGATGCAAGCGCGGACTGCCACGCCGTCGACGTGCACCGTGCAGGCGCCGCACTGCGCCGCCCCGCAGCCGAACTTCGTTCCCGTCAGGCCGAGGAGGTCGCGCAACACCCAAAGCAGCGGCATCTCGGGATCGGCGTCGAATTCATGCGAGGCTTCGTTGATTAGCAACTTCATCTCAGGTCACCTGGCTCGAACTGCTGGGTTGGGCAAACTGTCTCGCGAGTCGCATTGCGGCGTGGCCGGCCGGTCAGATGGTCATCCGGTGGGAGACGTTCTTGACCGTCATGTAGTGATGCAGACCCTCCGCGCCGCCTTCGCGTCCGTAGCCGCTTTCCTTGACGCCCCCGAAAGGGGTTTCAGCGACCGAGGCCTCTAGCGTGTTGATCGACAGGTTGCCGGCCTCGATGCGCTCGGAAAGCTGGTGGGCGTTGCTGGCCGAGTGAGTAAACGCGTAAGCGGCAAGGCCGAATGGCAGCGCGTTCGCCTTTTCGATCGCGTCATCCAGCGAGCGCACCGGGTTGATTAGCGCGAGCGGGCCGAACGGTTCCTCGCGCATGGCGCGCGCATCCTCAGGCAGCTCCGCCATGACCGTCAGCGGATAGAAATAACCGGCGCCCTTCGCGCATTCGCCTCCGGCCAGCAGACGCGCGCCCTTATCGCGAGCGTCGCGCACCAGTGCCTCAAGCGCGTTCTTCCTGCGGTGGTTCGCCACCGGCCCCATCTGGGTCCCGGATTCCAGGCCGTTGCCAATCTTGATTGCCTTGGCGCGCTCGGCGAAGGTTTCAACAAACGCACCGTAGAGCTTCTCGTGCACGAAGAACCTTGTTGGTGAGGTGCAAACCTGACCAGTGTTGCGCGCCTTGCGGGCCACCGAAACCTCCGCGGCAGCGACCGGATCGACATCGTCGCAGACAATCACCGGTGCGTGTCCGCCAAGTTCCATCAAAACGGGCTTCATGTTGCGTGCAGCGATCTCCGTCAAATGCTTGCCCACGGCCGTGGAACCGGTGAAGGCGACGAGCCGGATTGAAGGTTGTGGGATAAGGTGGGCGGAGATGTCCCCTGGTATGCCGAACACAAGATTAAGTACGCCCGCCGGCAGTCCGGCATCGTGAAAGGCGCGGGCGATGTGAATCGCTCCAGCGGGTGTCTCCTCCGCCGCCTTCAAGATGATGGAGCAGCCGGCCGCCAACGCGCCCGCGACCTTGCGCGACGGCTGGCTCATCGGGAAGTTCCATGGCGAGAACGCGGCGACCGGGCCGATCGGCTGCTGCAGAACGATGTAGCGAATGTCGGGCGCGCTCGGAATGACCCGGCCATAGGCGCGCAATGCTTCGGCCGCATCCCACTCGAAAAACTCGCAACCGCGCTGCACTTCGAGCCTGGCCTGGGCGAGCGGCTTGCCATGTTCAAGTGTGATCGAATAGGCGATTTCCTCGACGCGCTCGCGCATCAGCGCGGCGGCCTTGAGGATCACCTCGGCGCGTGTGGCGGGTGCTGTCCTGCTCCAGACCTTGTGGCCATCGGTGGCCGCAGCCAGCGCGTCATCGAGGTCGGCGCGGGATGCGATGGCAAGGGCTCCGATCACGCTTTCGTCCGCGGGATTGAGTACGGGCAGCGTGTCGCTGCTCGCTCTCCATCTTCCAGCGATGTAAAGCTCAAGGTCGGGATAGCTTGTCATGATCTGTCTTGCCTGCTGAACTCTGCGCCGCGCCATGGGCACAATGGACGTGACGCCGCCTGCAACCGCCACACAACGCATTTTTGTTGGGTCGACGCAGGCGCGTGTTGTCGACCGCTTGTCCTTGGGGTGCGGTCACCACTGAAGCTTTCTGTCACAGCTGCCCCGCAAAACTGCTTGTTCGAACGTGCATTGATGTTTTGCAGGTAATCGATATATCTCTCAATCTTGGTTTATAGTATTAATTGATCGCGTTTTCTTATGAGAGGGAATGACGATGCGAATTGCGCTGCGGCACATCGAGGCTTTCCTCGCGGTCGCCGAACACAGCAATTTTTCGACGGCTTCGCGCAATCTCAACGTTGCTCAGCCCGCCCTTTCCCAAGCAGTCAAGGATCTCGAGGCGGAGCTTGGCCTGCGTCTGTTCGACCGCACCACCCGCCGCGTGGAACTCACCGCCGCCGGCGTCGAATTCCAAGGGTCGGCGTCGAAGATCATGGAGGACCTTGAGCATGCCGTGCAGAACGTTCGCGATCTGGCCGCAAGGCGCCGCGGCCGGATCCGGGTCGCGGCGCCGCCGCTGCTTTCGTCTGTTATCCTCCCGCAAGCCATCGCGGCGTTCCACAACGACTTCCCGGGCATCACAATCGAACTCATTGACAAGGGCACGGAGGAGATCGTGGCCAGCGTTGCGGCTGGGAATGCCGATTGCGGGCTGGGCACCTTCTCGCCCACTGACGAGGGAATCGAGCGCACGCTGCTCATGCGCGACAATCTGATGCTGTTTTGCCCGGAAGGGCATCCTGTTCTTGAGAAGGCAGCGGTCAGTTGGACGGATCTGCGCGACTTGCCGCTCATTGCGCTCACCCGCAGCAGCGGCATCCGGCTGCTGGTCGACATGGCGACAGAGGCCGCCGAGCTATCGGCAAAGCCTGCATTCGAGGTTTCGCTGATCACAACCGCGCTGGCGCTGGTCGAGGCAAAGCTCGGTGTTTCGGTGCTGCCAACCTACGCCCTGGCAGCAGCCCGTCATTATGCCGTCTCGGCAAGGCCGCTTGGTAATCCGGTCGTCACACGCGACGTGGTCATGATTCACGCCAGCGGCCGGTCAATATCGCCGGCGGTTGTCAGTTTCAGCGGCATCGTTCGCAGCTATGCCCAGAAACTGGTGCCTTTGCGCGACGTCAAGGCATGACCGGTTGTGCGCCGATCAGGGGCGCACATAGTTGCCGCCGTTAACGTCGAGGATCGCGCCCGCAATGAAGCTTGCCGCCGGCGAGCACAGGAACGCGATCGGCCATGCGACTTCCTCAGGGCGTGCTGCCCGTTTCAGCGGCTGCTTCGCCAGCGCCGGGCGCAGGTCGAGGTCTTTCAGCATCGGCGTGTCGATCGTGCCAGGCGCCACCCCATTCACGAGGACACTTGCCGACGTATAGCGCGCTGCCAGATAACGCACCAGCGTGTGCAGCCCGCCCTTGGAGACGGCGTAGTGGGGGCCCACGCCGGGAAATGTGCCGCCGGTCAGTGCTGCCACCGAACCGATGAGCACTATCCGTCCCCGCCCGCTCGTCGCCATCCGGTCGGCGAAGGCGCGCGCCATGCGCATTGGCGCCTTCAGATTGGTGTCGAGCGCAAGCGCCAACTCTTCCTCGAAGCTGTCATGGTCCCAGTCGATCGGCCGGTAGACCCCGGCGCCAAGCACGAGCGCATCGATCTCTCCTGCCCAGCGAGCAAGTTCCTCCGGCGCTTCGACCCGGGCGATGTCGACTTCAAGCCGGGGCGCAGGCCTGCCGTTCCGGCTCAAAGCGAAGGACAGCTCTTCGCAACTGCGGATGTCGGTCAAAAGCACTTCCGCGCCGAGATCGAAACAGGCCCTTGCAACGGCTGCGCAGATGCCCCCGGCAGCTCCGGTGACCAGCACACGCTGCCCCTTCAGGCTGAAAGCTTGTCCAGTTTGGGTGACGATTACTTCCGCGGCTTCCTGCATGCTCGCTTCTCCTGGTCATTGGCCATCTAGAATTTGCCGGGTGACGTGGCGGAACACCGTCGTGCCCGCCTCGGCAAGTTTCAAGACGATATCGAAATGGTTGGTGTTGGCATACTCGGCGCAAGTCACGCGCGCGCCAGCATCGACGCAATGGCGTGCATACGTGCGCGATTGGCATTTGAATGCTTCCGTGTCCGTTTCTGCGTAAGCGACGTGCAGCATAGCGCCTGCCTGAACAGGCAAATGAATGGGACTGTTCCGCTTAGCCTGCGCCTTGTCGAAATTCATCCAGTCGTTGACATGGCAATGCCTGAGCGGCTCGAGATCAAAAAGCCCGCTGAACAGCGTCGCACTGGCGACGGCGTTGTGCGGCAAGCTGACGCTTTCTAGCCACGTACCGTCGAGCAGCATGGCCGCCAGATGCCCGCCTGCCGAACTGCCGCAAATGTGAATGCGGCTGCGATCAAAGCCGAGACGCTCGGCATTGTGCCAAAGCCAGACAAATGCAAGCCGCGTCTGGCGGACGATCTCGTCAATTGAGACGGAAGGCGCAAGGCTGTAGTTGATCGCCGCCACACCGATGCCAGCCTGGGCGAATGCCGGCGCCATGAAACTCGACTCATCTTTCGACAGTGCGCGCCAAAAGCCGCCATGGATGAAGATGAAAAGAGGCGCCCCAGGTGCCGGGACAAAGATGTCGAGCGTCTCGTCGGCGCCCTCGCCGTAAGCCACGTCGACCTCACCTCTCAGGGTTTGCCTTGCCGCGCGGCTCAGCCGCGCATAGGCATCGATGAATATGTCGACGTCGGGTACGGTTCCCCGCGCAAAGAATTCACGGTCAAGTGCTTGCCTGTCGATGCCACTGTGCGTCCTTGCAGTCATGCATCATCTGCCGACAAATATTTGGAAGCGTCGCGGATGGACGCTGCTGCCCGAACGAGGCCTGGCGCTGGCAGAATTCCAGTCCACTAGCTAAGCCCTTTCGGTTTTCGCGGCGCTGTCGATCCCGAAGGCTTGCCACTTCGGCGCTGGAGCTCACCCTGCGTCGCAGGAAGAAACCAGACGGAGGGATCGGCGCCGGTATCCTCTCCCAGCCGGAACGCACCCGGCGAGCGACGAGCGGCGGCGACGCGGCTTTCAGGATTGTCGACATCGCCAAAAGTGATGACTTGCGTCGGGCATGCGGCGACGCATGCCGGATCTTGGCCGGCGTCGACGCGGTGAGAGCAGAAGCTGCATTTCTCGACGACGCCAGCCACCCGAGGTTGGACTTCGGCCGCACCATGGCCCTTTTCGAGCCCGGGCGGAAGAAGCGGAGCTACGACATTCATTTCGATGGCGTCGAAGGGGCATGCCGGCTCGCACTTCCCACAGCCGACGCAAAGTTCCTGTTTGATCTCCACAATGCCGTCATCGCGCTTGACAATGGCATTGGTCGGGCACACCGGAATGCAAGGTGCATCAGCGCAGTGGAAGCAATTGCGCGGCTGGTAATATTTTCGGACATCAGGAAAGACGCCCACGGACGTATCGATCGTTTCACCACCGACGGTATCGACTTTCTGCCACCAGAGACCTTCGCCGATGCTGTTTTCCTGCTTGCAGGCGACCGCGCAGGCCCAGCAGCCTATGCAGCGGTCCAGGTCAAGAACCATCGCAAGGCGCGTCATGCTTCCGCTCCCTGCCGTTTCAGGGCCGCCGGCCGAATCTCGACACGGGTGTCGAAAAACGGGATGTTGGCGTGTCCCCAGATCAGCGTTTGACCGGCATTGATCTCACTGTTGGTGAGTTCTTGCACGTTGCCATCGGCGTATTGCTGCTGTTTCCAGCCCTCAGTGATGTTGCACATACCTGGAGGGAAATCCGGGTTGCAGACGACCCTGGCAACAACATGGCCACGGTCGTTGTAGGCTTCGGCCATCTCACCGTTGGCAAGCCCGCGCTGACGCGCATCATCGGGGTTCATTTCGAGAATCGGCTCGGGCCAGATCTCCAGTGTCCAGGCGGTGTTGAAAAAGGTGGAATGCGCGCGTTGACGGGCATGCGTCTGCACCAGCAACATTGGATAGCGCTCTGCCAGCGCATGCGTCAGCAAGGCTTCGTGATCGGCCACGAACGCCGGCAGCGCCTCCCCCAGTTCGGCGAGTTCCTCGATATAGAACTCGGCGCGACCGCTCTTGGTCGTGAAGCCGTCGTTCCCATACTGAACATGCGGCGTTGTCGGCACATTCAAACGGATTGCACCGCCGGCCTGCACCACCTGGTCATAGGTGATGTTGTCAAATGCAGGATCGCGGGCACCATCTATCTGCCCGCGCACCACGTCTTCCGACGATTCCCGAAACCATTCGCCCAGGCCGAACCTTCTCGCCAGATCACGCTCGATCTCAAAGTCGGTCCGCGCTTCCCCGACTGGATCGATCACCTTGGGGCGCAGATAGATGCTGTTGCCGAACACCAGGGCGTCGCGTGCCGCCGAATTGTCTTCGAGGAAAGTGCAGGCCGGCAGGACGATGTCCGACCACTGGGTAGTCGTCTGAAAGAAATGATCGACCGTGACGACGAACTCCAACGTCTTCAGATAGGCGAGCGACGTGTTCATGTCGCCCATGCGCTGATTGATCCAGTCGCCTTGACAGAACACCGCGCGCACCGGCAGGTCGCGACGGCCGACCTCAATCATCGGCACAGGTTTGGTCGAAGCCCATTTCGGCAGTGCTGGGCCAGGACCGAGACGAGCGGGATGAGAGCCGTGATAGTGGCTCTGTACGCCAACCCCCGCGCCAGGCTTGCCGATATTGCCCGTCACGATCGCGATTGCCGCGGCCGCACGCGCGAAAAGCTCACTATGTTTGTAGCGATCCACACCATAACCGAGCCCGATTTGGGCAGGCCCCGCTTTGGCGTAAGTGCGCGCCAGATCAACGATGTCGGAAGCATCAAGGCCTGTCAGTTCCGCCACATGAGACGGGGTGTATTTGGCTACAGAATCCGTGAGCAACGTGAACGCCGTAGCGACGGAAACTCCGTTGACCTCGAACCGCCCTTCGAGCGCTGGCGCCGCCGTGCTGTTAAGTTCCACCGCTCGGCCACTGTGCAAGTCCCATACTTGCGGAGCCGATGGCTTCTCCGACGTGGAGGCATCACCCGAGCGAAAATATTTACCGCTATCGGTGCGCACCAGGAACGGAGCACAGCTGTGATCAAACAGAAAAGGCCGGTCGATCAACCCCTCGACGATCAGCACATGCAAGAGCCCCAGCGCCAGTGCCAGGTCGGACCCTGGCCGTGGCGCAATCCACCAGTTGGCATGCATGGCGGTCGCCGAGTAACGGGGATCGATGACGACGACCTGACACCCGGCATCGCGCGCATTCAAAAGATGGCGCATCGCCGTCATCGCCGTTTCCGCCGGGTTGTGGCCCCATACGATGGTGAGCTTCGAATTCAGCCGGTCGGTCCATTCATTGGAATGCTGGCCGTACATGCCCTTGTCACCAAAGGTGCTGTTCAGACCCATATGCACGGCCATGTCGACGCCGCCATAGAAATTACTGGTACCGCCGCCGCCGAGCAGCGAGGCGAGCCTTGTGTAGCTGGCGATCGGCGAAGCGCTGGTGCTGCGCACGAAGGCAATGCTGGATGAGCCATGCGCGTCGATCAGCGCGTTGAAACGATCGACGATCTCATCGAGGGCCTCGTCCCAGGAGATGGGAACGAACTGCCCGGATCCCCGCGGTCCGACACGGCGCATGGGAGTCTTGATGCGTTCCTTGCTGTAAACCCATTGCGGCAAGGTCAGGCAGCGAACGCACAGGCCCGTATAGGCATCGTCGGGCGCTGGCGCCGGCTCAACCCGCACCAGCACGCCGTCACGCACGGTACATGCCAATCGCGAACGACCTCCGCAATTGTGAGCGCAGACCGTGTTGACGACCTGCTCCGGACTGACAGATGAGTTGCTCTTTGCCATTCTGATCATGTGCTTGGGCCGAAGCCCAATTTTTCACCTTGGCTGGCGCGGGGCCAAGCAGGCGCGATTCCGCGTCTGCCTGAAGTCCCGCCGCCAGGCTGTTTCGCCCTTACCCGGCGGCTCTCAAGGGAAGACCTTCCTTGGATTTTTGCCGGTCTCATAGGTGGAGACATCGTCGCTGGTGTATTCGTAGACCGCCGGCTTGAACTCCGCGCAATTGCCGTGCTGGTCGCAGCTTATGCGACCGGAGAGCCCGTCGAACTTCGATGCGAAAACGGCATCGCGCAATGCCTTGCGGCCAATATAGGTCGTGCCTTCGCCATCGGTGACGGCAACCTTGTCGATGGCGTCGAGCGCTGCCCGGGCGGCGTCATAGGCATTCGAGTGAAACCCCGAGATCGGCGCCTCGCCATATTCGGACTTGTAGTTTTCGAGGAACTTCGTGTAGCCGTCGCCCAGCGCTTCCGGAGAGATGTCCTGGTAGGTGAACTGGAAACCCACGACCGAGGAGCCGGCGGCCTGGATCATGTCCGCCGACATCAGGCCGTTGCTGCCAAGCAGCGTCGCATTTTCCATGCCTGGGACATCCTTGACCTGCCGGATGATCTGCGAGGCAGCGGCCACGAATATTGGCATGTAGACAA
The DNA here is from genome assembly GCF_002284535.1 of Mesorhizobium wenxiniae. Classification (GTDB taxonomy): domain Bacteria; phylum Pseudomonadota; class Alphaproteobacteria; order Rhizobiales; family Rhizobiaceae; genus Mesorhizobium; species Mesorhizobium wenxiniae. The sequence goes on from NZ_NPKH01000037.1 coordinate 172,317, forward strand.
GATCGGGCTTCAGAGCCGCGATGTTGGTCAACAGCGGACGCATGTCGACTTCGGTCGGCGTTGTGGCCTCCTGCGACAGCACCGTTCCACCGAGCTCGGTGAAACGTTTGACCATGGCGCCCTGAAGCGCCTCGGCATAAGGACTGCCGTCGTGGATGGTCACCACAGATTTTTTCTTGAGCACGTTGTAAATGTACTCGGCGTCAGCTGCGCCTTGGGCGTTGTCGTCCGCAATCATGCGCACGAAGCCTTGATAACCTGGCCCGCGATCAGGTGCAGTCAGCTTCGGCGCCGACGCCGATGTGCCGATATTGGCGATGCCAGCCTTCCACAGGATGGGTGCTGCTGCCACCACCTCGCTGGAGCAGGCGGAACCAAGCACGATGATGGTTGCAGGGTTTGCTGCAAGCTTGGTCGCGGCGGTCTGGCCGCCTTCAGGCGTGCAGAGCGAGTCCTGAGCGTTCAAGACAAGCTCATGCCCGTCAATCTCGCCGCCGCGATCCTTGAACGCCAGCTCAACGCCGCGGCGAGAATCGATGCCCAGCGCCGCGTCCGGTCCAGACAGCACCCAGTAAGCTCCGATCTGGATCGGCGCGCCCTTTTCGATCTTGATGACGCCGAGCGGATCAGTCACCGCTTCTTGGGCCGCGGTGGGCGAGACCTGGCCGGCAGCAAGGGCGAGTTGCAATCCTGCTGTTGCCCATAAAGATGACAGGAACGGTGATTTGCGCATTCGAACTTCTCCCATTTGTTTGTTGTTCCGCTGACCATCGTTTCGTAGCCGGCTGGCCAATGTGGTTAGGTTTGCGCGCAATCGATATATCTCTCAATCATGGTTTATGATATCAATTGATCGCGCCTCGCTATAAGCCGCGAAGTCGATCATCCCATCTGACCGGGTGCGGCGGACAGCTTTTCCCATTCTTGCAATCACTGCGCCCTCCTTGCCCAGTCAGGCCGTCGCGGCTCGACCAATGCCATAGCGCCCTGGCGCGATGATGCCGCGAGGATCAAGCACATCCTTGATGGCCTCACATGTCTTTCGCGTCGCATCGCCAAGCAGCGACATGTGGAAATCCTGGTAGCGGATCGGTGACCTGCCGACCTGCAGTCCAAGGTCTGTGTAGGCGGCGGCAAGCGCCTTGTAGGCCTGGTCGGCCGCGCGGTCCTCAGCCTCGACCGTTCGGTTCCACAGCAGGTGGTGAAGGCCTCGCGCGAAACGCGGACCGCAGACATACATCTTCAAGTATTCAAGGCCGTGCGAGCGCAGGATTTCGCGTGACTTGCGGCTTGACTGGAGAACCAGATCGCGGTCCATCGGAACACCAGGGGTGAAGCTGGCCATTCCGCCGCCCGGACGCCAGGCGAGTTGCTTCATCTCGTGCACGCTGGGAACGCCGGCATAAGCGGCCACGGCCGAAGCAAGGGTTGGAGACTCCATCGCCTCTTCGTGGGAGATATAGCGCCCTCGTCCAAGGCTGGCGAAATGGCTTCGCACCCGCTCCACCATGGGGGCGATCTGGGCATCGCTGGCGCCGTAAAAGGCGCCCGACACCGTCCATGAGCCGAGATTGTGCGCGCGCTGAAGGTCCTTGCGCTCGTCGTCCGTAATGCTGCGACCGCTGACATAGCTGGGATGCGATGTTTCGGATGCCAACAGCCAGAGGTCGTTGCAAAGCCGCATCATCGTGGGCACGAAGCCGGACATCCTGAGCGGCCGGATTGCAGCCACGATGTCGCCGAGGTCGTCGTCATTGTCGAAGGTAAATGCGAAGGAGCGAATTGCCGGAGGTTTCGGCATAAGCCAGAAACCCGCTTGGGTGACGATGCCGTAATTCGACTGCACGAACAGTCCGTCGAGATAAGGCCCGTAGGAATATTTGGACATGTGCCAGTTGCGCGCCGTTTCCAGCGCGCCGTCCCCGGTGCGCAGTCGCTGTCCATTGCCGAGCACAATCTCCATTCCGCAGGTCATGGCGAAATGGTCTGCGTAGGGTGTATAGCCGGCGCCTTTGTCGAGGGCGTTTCCAAGCACCGATCCAGCCGGTGGCCCGGATGTCACGTCAACCATGAAGCGGTCGCCGCGGCGGACAAGTTCATCATGCATCTGCTGGTAGGAGACCCCCGGCTCGACTGTGGCGATGCCCATGTCCTCGTTGAAATCGAGGATCCGGTTCATGCGTCTGCCGAGATCGACAACGATCTGGTTGGCGCCGACCGGCGCCCTGCTGCCTTGCGAGATGTTGTTGCCGTTGCTGATTGGAAACAGCTGCGTGCCGGTCTCGTTGGCCGCATTGACGATCGCGACAACCTCATCCACCGAACCTGGGTAGACGACAGCGGGCGGGGGATTGTCCGAGCCGGGCAGCGTGGTTTCACCATAACGGCTGACGGTAGCGTCAGCCGTGTGCACCCAATCATCGCCAATGGAGCGGCGAACGATGTCGAGGAACTTCGGCGTCTGCGCTTGGCTGTTCAAATTCATCAGAATGGCCCTTACCAGAAGGATTGTGTCGCTGCGCTGAGCGGCGCGGTATCGTTTTGTGGCGCCTCAGTTTTCGTTTCGGGTGCCAGGGGGTAGGCGCGAAGCGCGGGCGGCATCGGCCCGCCGGTCGCCCAGTCAAGCAGCTCGACCGTGTGGACCGCAGGCAAATCAGAATAGTGGCCGATCTGGGTGAGACAGCCGAGATTGCCGGCGCACAGGATGTCGGCGCCGCTTCCTGCGATATTCGCCGCCTTGCGCTGCCCCAGCCTGGTGGCGATTTCCGGCTGCAGCATGTTGTAGACGCCGGCCGAGCCGCAGCAGAAATGCCGCTCGGCGATGTCATGCACGCTGAAGCCCGCCCGCTTGAGGACGGCCCTCGGCTGGACGACGACGCGCTGCCCGTGCAGCATTGAGCAGGCGTCGTGATACGCGACCTTGTATGCCATGTTTTCCTTGGGAGGATGGAGCTGCAGATCGTTGAGCAGCTCGGACACGTCGCGCGTTTTTCGAGCAATTGCCATGGCCGCGGCCGACATGTCCGCATCAGCCGCAAGCAGATGTCCGTAATCCTTGACGGTGGTGCCGCAGCCCGAGGCGGTGATCACCACTGCGTCGATCGCTTCCTTTTCAGCCATGACGTCCTGGACGAAGCGAATTGCCGCGGCCTTCGCCTGGCGTTCCTTGCCCATGTGCAGCGTGAGCGCGCCACAACAGGAGCTGTTCCCCAGCGCGACAACTTCAATCCCATGCCGCGTCAGCAGTCGGATAGCGGCTTCGTTGATATGCTGGGCGGCAACCTGCTGGACGCATCCAAGGTGAAGCACCACGCGTGATTTGCGCTCGCCATCCGCTGCGAAGACCTGACGCCGCCTTGGCGCGGGTGGATTTCTTTCGCCCGCAGGCAACAGCTCGAGCATGGCGCGAAGCCGGCCCCTGAACAGCTGGCGGAAGGGGCGGGCCAGGGCGCCAATGCGCAAGGCAGTGTGCAGGGCCCGTGGATTGGGCAGGATCAGCGCAAGTGCGGTGCGGATCAGGCGATCGGCAAGCGGCCGGCGATAGGTCTGTTCGATATGGATGCGCGCCCTGTCGATAAGGTGGCCATAGTCGACCTTGGCGGCGCATGTCGTCATACAGGAAAGGCAGGAGAGGCAGTTGTCGAGATGCTTTACCGTGTCTTTGCTTGGGGCGGCATTCGACGCGAGCATATCCTTGATGAGGTCAATGCGACCGCGCGGCGATTCATTTTCATCGCCGAGGAGTACGTAGGTGGGGCAGGTGTTGGTGCAAAAGCCATAGTGGACGCACGTCTTGATGATTGCGTTGGCTTCCGCCAGATCCCCTTTCGGCATGGTCACAGTGCTGTTCATGTCGGAGACGATAAGCCCGGCGCCGTTAATAAGGAAAATACTCGTTCCCTATCAGTTTGATCTGAAAATCAGATCAGAGCTGCTACGCGCATGCGCCGGGCGGAGAACCGTTAGCGCGGCCTTCTCGTTACGGCAGATATGCATTATGGGTTGTCTTGATAGGAAATTCGGATCAAGGGCGGGTCGGCGTGAATCTCAGGCAGCTTCGCTATTTTGTCGCCGTCTGCGAGGCGCAGCATTTCCGCCGCGCCGCCGAAAAACTCAATGTCTCGCAGCCTCCCCTCAGCCAGCAGATTAAAGAGCTCGAAATCGAACTCGGCGTGCAATTGCTTACCCGCTCGAACCGCATCGTCGAAATGACGCCGGAGGGCACGCTTTTTCTCAGGCGCGCCAAGGCGATCCTGGAGAGCGTCGAGGAAGCGGGCCGGGAGATGATGAATTTCACCGCCACTGGTGGGGGCATAAAGATCGGGTATATGAGCGCGGCGATGGCTTCGAGCCTGGTGCCGATCCTCTCGGCTCTGCGGGAGGCCAACAACGGCGCCACCACCTTCAAGCTGCACCAGCTCGACCCTCAGACCCAGCTCCGGTCCGTCGCCAGGGGCGAGCTCGACATCGGTTTTGCAAGCTTTTCGGCGCGCCAGGCGCCGCTCTCTTTCGACGATAAGCTGCTGGTCATCGAAAGGGCATGGCAAGAGGCCCTGAAGGTGGCGTTGCCGCGCAACCATCCGCTCGCCGGCAAGACCGTGATCAGCCTCGGCCAGCTCCAAAACGAGAGGTTGATCGTCATGGCGCGCCATCCGTTGCCTGGATTTTTCGACCAGGTGATCAGCCTCTGCTACAACGCCGGTGTGACCGTAAACATCGTCTACGAAGCCAGCCAGTTGCCAGAGGTCATGACGCTGGTGGCGGCGGGCTATGGCATTTCCTTGGTGCCGGAACGGTCGTCTGCGCTATGGGATCGACAGCTGGCGCTGATCCCGCTTTCGCAAAGCCCGACAACCGACGTTTCCATCATGTACCGGGCCGACAACACATCGCCCGTGCTGAGGCGATTCCGGGGTCTGCTCAAGAAGATCTACGGTTCGGGCTTGGCCGGCAACTACCAACCGGTCTAGCCGAGATAGGCCTCGCGCACCCGCTCGTCGTGCAAGAGCGAAACGCCGCTGCCCTGCAGGCTGATGCTGCCGCTTTCAATCACGTAAGCGCTGGTTGCGATCTGCAGCGCCAGGCTGGCATTCTGCTCGACGAGCAGGATGGTGATACCCTCGCCATTGATCTTGGTGATGGTGTCGAAAACGAAGTCCACCATAAGCGGCGAGAGGCCCATGCTTGGCTCATCAAGAAGCAGCATGCGGGGCCTGGACATCAGCGCGCGCGCCATGGCGACCATTTGCTGCTCGCCGCCCGAAAGCGTCCCAGAGATCTGAGCGGTTCGTTCGCGCAACCGTGGGAACATATCCATCAAGCGCTCCCGGTCGTCTTCGATGGCCCTGCGGTCGTTACGGCGGAAAGCGCCCATGCGCAGGTTCTCGTCTACCGTGAGCTTGGCGAAAAGCCTGCGGCCTTCGGGAACATGCGCCAAGCCAGTTCGAGCGATCAGATGCGCCGGCGCCTGTTCGATGCTGGCGCCTGCGAACTTGATGCTGCCCGATCGAGCGCGAAGGATGCCGCTGATGCTACGCAGCAATGTGCTCTTGCCGGCTCCGTTCGCGCCAATCAACGTCACGATCGCTCGCTCATCAACGCTGAGTGACACGCCGCGCAGGGCTTCGATCTGATCGTAGAACACATGCAGGTCCTTGACCTGCAACAGGGGCTGGTGAGTCACGCAGGTTGCTCCTGTCGATGGGCTGCTCGGCCCAAATAGGCCTCGATCACGGCGGGATGGCTCTTGACGTGTGCGGGATCGCCTTCGGCGATCTTCACGCCATGGTCGAGCACGGTAACGGTATCCGACACCTGCATCACGAGCCGCATCTGGTGCTCGATGAGCACGATTGTCAGGTTGAACACGTCACGGATCCGCAAGATAAAATGCATCATCTCCGTGATTTCCCGGGGATTCATGCCAGCTGTCGGTTCGTCGAGCATCAGGAGTTTTGGTTTTGTACAAAGCGCACGTCCGATCTCGAGCCGCCTCTGGTCGCCATAGGACAGGTTGCGCGCCAGCATGTCGCCGCGCCCGGAAAGCCCGATAAAATTCAGGATTTCGCAGGCCTCCTCATGCGCCTTCTTTTCATCGAGACGACAACGCGCGGAGTTGATGACGGCTTCCCACCAGTGCGACTTCAATTGGCGATGCATGCCGACAAGCAGGTTCTCGATCGCCGTGATCCCGGTGAACAAACGGATATTCTGGTAGGTGCGCGCGATCCCTGCGGCCGCCACCTTGTCGGGCGTCAGTCCAACCAGTCTCTCGCTGGCAAAATGGATGTCGCCAGACGAGATGCGGTTTGCCTGCATGATGCAGTTGAACAGGGTTGTCTTGCCGGCGCCGTTGGGGCCGATCACGCTGTGGATCGAGCCCCGGCGGACATCGACGTTGACCTTGTCGAGTGCTGTCAAACCGCCAAAACGCATGGTGAGGTCACTCGTGCGCAGCAGTACCGGCGCCAGCTCCTGAGTTTCGCCGAGACGCTGCGCGGCTTTGATCGGGGTGGTCATCGCAGTCATCCCTTTTCGGCCGCCCTGAGTTCGCGCTTTCGTTGCGGGGAAGGCCACAGGCCCTCGGGCCGCACGCGCATGACGACAATCAGCAAGGCGCCGTAGAACAGGTATCGGTATTCGTCGAACTCCCTCAGCACCTCCGGCAGCCCGATCAGCAGGATCGCACCGACGATGACGCCCGGTAGGCTGCCCATGCCGCCGACGATCAGCAGCGCCAGCACGTTGATGGAGATCAGCAGGCTGAAGCTGTGGGGATAAACCGAGGTCAGCATCGTTGCGAAGATTGCGCCTGCGAGCCCGGCGAAGGCGGCGCCAAGCCCGTAGGCAAGCAGTTTCGACTGCACCAGGTTGATGCCCAGCGCCTGCGCAACATCTTCGTCGTCCCGGATGGCCATCCATGCACGGCCAAGCCGCGAGCCCTCCAGCCGCCAGGCGATGTATGCCGCCACCAGTACAAAAACGAGCGTCAGGTAAAACAAGGAGACGGGATCGGCCAGTTCGAACGAGCCGATGTGGGGTTTGGGTATTTGAAGAATGCCTTGCGCTCCCCCCAGAACGGGTTTAGCGGCGTCCGAAATCACCAGGACACGCACGATTTCTCCGAGTCCCAGCGTGGCTACCGCCAGGTAGTCGCCTTTGACACTGAGCACGGGCAGCCCGAACAACACGCCGACCAAGGTCGCCGCCAGAACGGCGAAGGGCAATGCGCTCCAGAAGTTCAGGGATGGCAGGAAAGTGTCTTGGGCAAGCGCATACTCGCTGTCGGCGGTGAGCAGCGCGATCGTATAGGCGCCGACCGCAAAGAAAGCCACGAAGCCCATGTCCAGCAGGCCGGCGAGGCCGACCTCAATGTTCAGCCCCATGCCCATCAGCACGAAAAGGGACACCAGCATCATCACCTGGCCAATGTATGAACCGGCCACCAGCGGGAAAGCAATGAGCACCGCAATCAAGAGAAGCGCGCTCGCAAGCTGACTGCGCGCCTTCGGCGCCGGCGATTTGAGCGTTGTCGCCGCGCCCCTCCGCTTGCGTGCATCGAGGGCCTGCAACACGACGAAGGCAAAGAAAAAAACGATTGCCGCACCCTGGACGGTCAAGCCGCCCCACACGTAGAGCAACTCACGAATGGCCGCGACCGCGCCGCCGAACCTTAGCGAGATCTGGATGAGCTCCTGGAAAACACCGGCGATAAGAACGCACGCCATGCTCCAAAGTAGGCTCCGGCGCAGGCTATCGGACATCGACATCAACAATGCGCCGCACAAAGCCGCAGACATGCTCGCCGCGATGATCATCAGGCTGCCGGCGAGCGCACCCTGCTTGTATGTCAGGGTGCGCGACAGGTCAGCCGAAAGCGCGGTGAACATCCAGCGCAGGTTGAGCTGTGTCACGGCGACGACGAGACCCACCAGGATAAGCCCGGCAATCAGGCCTGCAGCAAATGCCTGGGCTGCGCGAATGTGGCCGGCCTGTGTCGATTTCCGCCAGACATAAGCGCCACAGCACGCCGCAAGCGTGGCCAGGAACAAGTCGCCGAGCGTCAGGGTATCGACGATGACATCGCGCTCGAAAAACAGCTTGAGGATACCGACGGCTGCTGAGTAGATCGCCAGGAGGCCGGTTATGATGCCGGTTTTGAGCGGAAGCACGACGGCTGGAGGAGTCAGCGGTTTGGTCCACGACAGATGTTGAGTGGCGGATTGCATCGTCATCCCCTCTTTCCGGCGAGCCGTTCGCCAAAGATCCCGTAGGGACGAAAGATCAGCACGGCGATCAATAGAGTGAAGGCAATCAGATCGCGCATCTGGTAAGGCGCTGGAATGCCCAGACCATCCAGCAGCAAGGCCGGCGCAAGCGATTCGCAAATGCCCAGGAAAATGCCACCGATCATAGCGCCGGGCACATTGCCGATGCCACCGAGCACGGCTGCGCCAAACGCCTTGATGCCCGGCGTGAAGCCCATGAAGAAGTAGACCTGCTTGAAAACCAGGCCGTAGAAAACCCCGGCGACGCCACCCACGGCGCCGCCGAGCGCAAAGGTGAATGTCACGACGCGGTTGACGTCGATGCCCATTAACGTGGCCGTTTCGACGTCCTCCGAAACCGCTCGCATCGCGGTGCCCATCTTGGTCTTGTGGACGATGAGATAAAGGACGAGCATGACGACGATTGCGCTTGCCACGACCAGGACCTGGACGGCTGGTACGTTAAACTCGAACAGCGACACTGGCGCGCGCAACCATACAGGATCTGGATAAGAGCGCAGACCGGCGCCGAAGAAGCCGCGGAAGGACTGCTGAAGGAAGAACGACACGCCGATCGCACAGATCAGCGGCGCCAGCCCCCTGACATGCCGGAACGGCCGGTAGGCGAACCGCTCAGTAAGAACCGCAATACCTGCGGAGACCAGCATGGCAACCGCCAGCATGGCTGCGAACGCCAACACAGGGTGTTGGTCAAGAAACCCGGAACGCTCCATCGAAGCGGCGATGAAGAATCCCGCGAAAGAGCCCGCCATCATGATATCGCCATGGGCGAAATTGATCAGCCGGAGCACGCCGTAAACCATGGTGTAGCCGAGCGCGATAAGCGCGTAGACGCTGCCAATGGTTATGCCGAATGCCACTAGGTCGAACCACTGATCGGCGGAATACCGGTCCTTCAAAATCGAGCCGACGACCCCGGCCACCAAAATGAGCGCGATGCTGATACGAAGCACCCAGGATGTCGCGGCGCTGAAACTGATGCGCCATCGGGCGCGCCGCTCAGGAAGAACGTTCGTGGCCGTCATCATTATTCCCCTTCGGCCCTTGGGAGGCCTTCTTGCGGTTCAGCATATGCATTCGCGTGAACCGACATTCATCTTTCATGCCAGGAACGCGACAGGGCCGGAGCGCTGGCATTTGGAGCTAGACAACCAGAGTTCCGGCTTCCGATTCAAGCAGCTTGACCAGACTGAGCGCCGCCATGTCGGAGGTCTTCGCGTTGGTCGGCATGGGTTCGTTCTCGATGCGGAAGCTCAATGCTCCGAATGCGCCCAGCGCCGTCACCTCGTGAATATTGCGTCGAGCGGCCGGGTCGGCGACAAGGCGCACCAAGGTCCTATCAAGCCCAATACCTGCAAGCGACGACAGCACAACGGCATTTGCGTTGGCTGGATAGCTACTTGCCGCCTCGCGCGCGCTGCCTTCGAACAGCGTTGTCGCTATCGGCAAATTCGATAAGTCGAACCCCGTTTCTGCTGCCGTGCCTTTCCAAGCCGCCGGCGGTTTGGAAATGATGTGTGTTACCTGATCGAGCGGCAGCAGTGATGCCGCAGACAAGGCGTGCAGGCCACCCAACGCACCATGCGGCACGACCAGTTGCGACCCCGACGTGTGTGCTGTCGTCAACAACGCCTCGCGCAACCCGTCGTCGGTCAGCGCGCTGGCAGAGCAGATTATGAACTTGCGCGCGCATCGCAATGCTGCTTCGCCCCATTCCTTGACCGCTTGTCGGCTTGCGGCCTCCAACACGATATCGGGACGCATTCCCGCCAGTTCGGTCGGACTGCTCAGCACCGGCCCAGTCCACCACGGCTGCACGTTGATGCCTGGCCGTTCCGCGATAGCCACCAACTCCATCGATTGTGCCAGGCGCTGTCCCACGAATTCCGCAACCCGCTGGCCGATGGCGCCGGCGCCTATCAGACAGAGCCGCATCTTGCGGTCGCGGGCAGTTGCGGCTTGGGTCATCGTGTCCACGCGCGCATGCCGCCGGTCACATTGACACCCATCCCGCCGGGGGTACTTTGCCCGGGTGAACGGTTCCACATTTGCTGCACGTACGGGCCGCCTCATCGGCATAAAACGCATGGTATATCGGCGGCAGATCGCGAACGATGCTCTTCAGCTTGACCTCGACCCGTTTAACCAGGTTGCTGCACTCGAAGCAGTACCATTCGAAAGCGTCCAGTTGATCAGGTTGCCGCTTCGGCTCCACGACCAAGCCGATCGATCCTTCCTGAGGACGCTGGGGCGAATGCCGGACATGCGGGGGCAAGAGAAAGATTTCCCCCTCCCGGATCGGCACATCGTAAAACTGGCCGTTGTCGACAACCTTCAACAGCATGTCACCCTTCATCTGGTAAAAGAATTCCTCAACTGCATCGTCGTGGTAGTCAGTCCTCTGGTTTGGTCCTCCAACGACCGTGACCATCAGGTCGGCGTCCTCCCAGATCTGTTGGTTGCCAACCGGCGGCTTCAGCAGATGCTGATGTTCGTCGATCCACTTGGAGAAACTGAAAGCGCTCAGCCGTCCTGTCTTGGCCATCGTCGAAACTCCTCCGCTTCACCGTTGATTGACGTTCAGGCCACTGGCCTCGAACGCGCTTTGCGTATTCCTTCGCTCTTGCGCCGTCAGTTCGAGCAACGGCGCACGAACGGCGCCGCCTGTTTGCCCGAGCAGCTCTTGCCAAAACTTCTGATGTGCATGCGGCTTTTCAAGCGGGCGCGTGGTGCGCAGGGCTTTGCGCACCGGCTCCAAACTGTCACGCACGGCCCGCGCCTCCGATTCCTTGCCTTGAAAGGCCAGCTCCGTATAGCGCCGCATCCTCAAATCCGTTGCGCTCTGGATAAGGTAGGGTGGCGAGGAGCACAGGTAGAGTTGCCAGCCGAGTTCCAGAATGTTGTCGAGCCATTCGCTCTCGGACGCTGTGCTCACCAGAATGCGGTCGCCCGCCAGCCTAGTCAGTTCTGCGTACATGGACCGGGGAACGCTGTACTTGATGGCGACGACATTCTCGATATCGGCAAGCCGTGTGCAAAGCTCCGGCGACATCAAATAACCGCTGTCCGGATGGCTCCAAAGTGCGATGCCAATGTCAACCTTATCGGCAATGGTCCGGTAGTAGTTGAAGAGCGTTTCATCCTGGGCTTCGAGAAAATGTAACACTGGCGCGTGAACGACGATGTAATCGGCGCCGGCGCGTTGGGCATGTATTGCAAGGTCGATAACGACATCGAGGTTCTGATCGGAACAAGACATGATTGTCTGCGCACGACCGGCGCAAGCATCAACCGCAATTTCGAGGCACCGCTTCCTCTCGTCGACGGACATCGAGAAAAATTCACCCTGCTTTCCGGCGACAAAGAAGCCATCGATGCCGAGATCGCCGATCCAATGCTCGTAGTTGCGCCGCATCCCCTCTTCGTCGATGGAAAGATCGGGTCTGAACGGTGCAAGCGCCGCCGCCCAGATGCCGCGCATCGTCGCACGTGAATGGTGTTTGGCATCTTTCTTCGCGTATTTCATTTAAGCTCCAGCGTCTTCCGTCCTGGCAAAGGAAGGTTACGAATGGCCGATATATATCTCAATCCGCCATATTCTTATTAAGTAAGAAGCTTCACTTATATATACGCGATTGTCAGATGTAACCGACCAGGCAACCACGTCGCGCGGCGACGTACCAAACCAAAGCCTGCTTCGTCTTACCCGTGAGCCCGACCGATTAGGCGATGGGGCGTCGCGGGAGCGGCGCCCCATAATCCAAGCGAAGACGGAGCAATCAGCATGACCACGGACAACGGCCAGAATGGCAGCGAACCGTTCTTTGGTGGCGATGCCGAGGGGAAATAATCGATCGAAAAGTTACGCGAGGTGCCGATCCCCGCGATCTGCCCTAGCCATGCCCTGGCCGTAACGCGGCTAACGGTGCCATCCATCCTGACATGAATGCGCCGACAGTCGTGCTACGTTGAGAGCGCGGCCGGCCGGTGTTCCGACACCGATCTGGCAGCCTGCCATGAAGTGAAAAGGAGAGTTCACCATGTCCAGGATCAATCGCCGCGCCTTGCTTCTCAACGCCGGCAGCGCCGTTATTGCGTCGACCGTTGCGGCATCGGCTTTCGCCACAGAGCCGCGACGCCGGGACCGGGAACCGTCCCGCGATCTGCGGGCGATCAAGGCGCACAAGGCAACGTACGCGGCGTTCGGCAAGGCAATCCACGAAGTGGACGGCAGTCACCGCGACCACCACAGAGCCAGCCGGGCTGAGGAAAGGGCACTGCTGGCTGTATGCGCCTATCCTGCGGTCAGGGAAGGTGATCGCCGGGCCAAGGCACGATATCTTTTGAGGATCGAGGCGCGCGGCGAACTCGACCTGGCAGAGCACATGCAGGCTCTCCTCCGCTCGACGATGTGGAAGGGATAGGACCGGCTTCCCCGTCGTGTAGGACGTCCGCGTCCTTAATGCGCCAAAGACCGGATCGCGTCCATGTTTGAGAGGTTCGCGTTGAAACAGCGCTAACGGAGATCAAACGCTGATTTGGTGGCGATCATTATGATCGCTGCCTGGGTCACTCGCAGTCAACTCTGCCGGCTGTGGAATGAGCAAGGAACGCCAGGAGCTGTCCTCGCTGCGCCGAACTCCAAACGTCGCGATAGGGGCCGGAAGCGGACGGTCGGCTTTCAGCCGTTAAAGGGGTGGAAGCGGACATTCAGGACCTTGGGGAGCATCGACGCGATCTGACCCATTCCGGTCATTCCCAGAGCATTTCGGCGTCTCCAAAGCGGACACTCAGCCAAGCCGGCGCTGATGACCTAAGCGGACATCTTGTCGAGAGAGCTTTCCGTTCAGAACTCTCGTGGATGGAAGGACCGGCGCGTTGCGTATGCCGAGTAACCCGCCATCCGCTAGCTATAGCTAAAGCACGCTCGCGTCCGAAGCAGGACTAGAATAGGGTGAAAGGTAAAGCCGCTACGACCGACCAGGGAAGGCGCACGGCACGGATGGACCGACGGCTTACGGCAATACTTGCTGCCGACGTGGTTGGCTACAGCCGCCTCATGGGCGAGGACGAGGTAGGCACGCTCGAGGGACTGAAGAGCTGCCGTCGCGAACTGATCGACCCCGAGATCACGAAGCACCACGGCCGCATGATCAAGCTCATGGGCGACGGCGCGCTCGTCGAGTTCGCCAGTGTCGTCGATGCCGTCCAGTGTGCTGCTGTAATCCAGCGCCGGATGGCCGACCGCAACAAGGGCACCGCCGAAGCCCGGCAAATCCGGTTTCGCATTGGTGTCAATCTCGGTGATATCATCGTTGAGGGTGAAGATATCTACGGCGACGGGGTAAACATCGCCGCCCGTCTGCAGGCGATCGCAGAGCCCGGCGGAATTTGCATCTCCGGCACGGCGTTCGATCACGCAGCGCACAAAGTGGATGTAGGCTTTGCCGGTCTGGGAGAGCAGCGCCTCAAGAATATCGCCGATCCGATTCGCGTCTATCGGGTCCTGCTAGATCCCGGACAATCGGGGAAGATCGTGGCCGCGCCACACCGGCCGGGCTCCTGGATCATGATTTTGGCAGGAATCGCGGCGGTCCTGTTGATCGGCTTGGTTGTAGGCATCTTTGCCTGGCAGAGGCCCTCCGCGCTTCAACGACCATCCGTTGCCGTCCTGCCATTTGCAAACCTGAGCGGCGATCCGAGCCAGGACTATTTTGCCGACGGCATCACCGAGGACTTGATTACCGACCTTGCCAAGCTTTCTGGCCTCGATGTCATCGCTCGCAATTCGGTTTTTGCCTACAAAGGAAAGCCCCTCGTTTTGGCCGATGTCGGACGCGATCTTGGCGTGCGGTTTGTCGTTGACGGCAGCGTGAGGCGGACCGGCGATCAAATCCGCCTCAATGCGCAGCTAATCGACATAGCCACTGGCGACAATCTGTGGGCCGATCGGTTCGATCGCGGCATCGCGGAAGTGTTTGCGGTCCAGGACGAGATGGGCCGGGAAATCGCCAAGGCGCTCGGCGTCCAAGCTTCGGCAGCCGAGAGCGAGCGAATGGCACGCCCGCCGACTGCAAATCTCGAAGCCTATGATACCTACCTGCGTGCGGAGCGGGAGGCGCGCACCGGTCGAGGCGACGGATTGCGCGAGGCGCTTGCGCTCTATGAGAAGGCGCAGAAGCTCGACCCTGCCTTCGCCGAGGCCTTCGCCGCCGACGCACGGCTGAGTGTCTATCTTTGGCGCACTGCCTCCGATGATATCATTCAGAGCGCGCTTGCGCGAAAGAGAGCATATGAGAAGGCAAGCCGTGCTTTGGAGCTTGATTCGGAGTTTTCATCGCCCTACGCCGTTCTCGGGATTATGCAGGTCATGGATCGCCGCTATGAAGATGCGATCACCTCGGCGGAGCGTGCTGTCGCATTAGGCTCCGGAGATGCTGCGACGCAAATTGCCGTTGGTTATATCCAGCTGTTCGCCGGCAATCATAACGAAGCGGCATTAGCCGTCGAGACGGCATTGAAGCTTGATCCCAATCTGGCTCCGATAGACCGCGAGGTTGTCGGAGTTGTCTTTCTTTTGCTCGGGGACACCAGGAAAGCCGTTGAGACTCTCGAGCGCGCTCGCAACGATGCTCCAGAGGCGGGCAGCCTTAGGATTCTGCTCGCAGCGGCCTATGCCCGCGCCGGCCGCTCAGAGGACGCCAAAGCGGCGATTGCGGACGGCCTCCGGCTGGTGGCGAGGACCGAATCCTTGGCTCGACTGCGGTCGTTGGAAGCGTTTCGGAATCACTATGCCCATCTTCGCAACGCTGAAGATTTGGCACCGATCATCGACGCCCTACGCCAGGCAGGACTGCCCGAATGGCCGTTCGGCTTCACCGCTGATGAACAGAACCGGTTGAACGGCGCGGAAATCGCATCTCTTGTTGTTGGCAAGACCTTGAAAGGCAACCTCGAACCCGACGGGCTTCCAGCCATTATGCGGATCGAACAGGACGGCACGGCAGTCTTCCGCACGATGACACGAATGATCACCGTGAGGGTCTACGTCGATCGCGACCTGTTATGTGAGCAGAGCGAAAATATGTTTGGGCGCCCCATCTGTGGTCCCGTCTACCGACGAAGAGACGCTGCCGGCAACGGGTATTCTTATGTCAATATAGGTATGGTGTTTCACTTCGTGACAGTGAATTGAGCTCGCAAGTCTCAGGGGTTATTGATCAAGTTCCAATCCGGCTCATCAACTGCCAACTTTGCCTGGACAACCGGCCATTTAGCATCGCCCTTCGGAACAAAATCATCGGCATTGTCCGCAAAAGCGGCCGCGTTCCCTTCGTCGTAGATCAGGTAGAGCTTGCCATCGATGATCTTGAACGCTTCCGGATCGACATTGACGGTGACGGATTCATTGAGTGCGACCTCGCCCGCGCAGTAACCACCGTATTGAGGAGCGTATTTGGCAGGTTCGCTCATGAACATTTCCTTGTGTTTCTTGCTGGCGAAATGCCACGGCGTGCCAAGCCACTCATGGGAAAATTCTTCGGAACCCTTTACGGCCTTGCCATCGGTGAAATAAGCGACCGTGTCGTAGCCCATGATCGCCACGCCGCCGAAGTAGCCAGTGTTCACTGAGTCGTCGGCGAAGGCAGAGCCTGCACCGGCCATCAGGGTGAGCGAACATACGGCTGCCGAGACCGAATTGCGAACCAGTCTCCTCGTGATCAATATGTTCATCTGCGTTCTCCGTTCAATCGTGGATAGCTTCGCACTTCGCAGCGTTCGCTTCGCCAAGGACTTTCGCCTGGCACGTGGCGCCATGCCGTTTGAATAGTTTTATGATGTCGGTGTTACCCTTCCAGAACGCGCGGGTAATCGGCATATAGCCATGACCCTCGGCCCGGTTCACATCCGCACCTTGCGCAATGAGGAATTCTGCCAGTTCGACATGGTTTTCCTCACCCGCTATCACCAAGGGTGTGACCCCAGACTTGTTAGCCGAGTCCTCGAGCACCGCGCCCTTTTCGAGCAACAGCTTGGCGATCGGGAGGCTTCCAGAAAACGCAGCCGCGTGGAGGGGGGTAAACCCACCGGAATTGCGCGCCATGATGTCGGCGCCCTTGCTCAGCAGGAATTCCGCAATGGGAAGCTGATCGTTGAGAGCAGCAGCGATGAGGAGCGTTGCCTGGTCGCGTGCCCGGCTGTCGACGTCGGCACCGCCTGCCAAGGCTTGCTCCACGGCACTCTTGTCGCCGGCAGCGATGGAGTCGAACAACGACTCACCTGCGACTACTCTTGTAGCCGCCAATACCAGCATAGTAAGTGCCAGCAGTCCGCGCATCATGTAAAATAGCATATTAGCTTCGAGTCATACAAGCTGCATTGGGCTCATCGGGGGCAGATGCCGGCGGACAGCGCGGCCGGATGTCCGCTTTTGGGATGCGGCTATGGTCTGCTCAACGGCCGATATTAGGCGCATACCAGACATCAGCAGCTTACCTTCTGCGCGCCGGTCGCCTCATTCGTTCCACATTGTCGATCGGAGAACGGCCTGCATATGCTCTGCGAGGTCGAGCTCACCGCGCGCCTCAATCTCTAAAAGATATCGGGCTTTGGCCAGGCGATCCCTTTCCATAACCGCAGCGTAGCCGCAGATGGCGAGCAGCGCCCTCTCCTCCTCCCGGCTAGCTCTGTCGGAGCCGCTGCCGCCGCCTATGTCATGCAGGGCTTTATCGAACGCCGCATAAGCTGCCTTGTGCGCCTCGATCAGCGCTCGCAGATTATTGGATGGCTCTTTGTCCCATCCCGGCGGCTCTGCACCGAGCGCCGTTGCCGCAATCGTCGAGGCGACGACTGCGCTGCCGGAGTGGAACAGCAAGACGCGGCGATTGATCCTGGACGTGGCAAACTCTCCCTGCTTTGATGGCAATCAGGCCAATGACGTAAAACCATTAGTTTGTAACACGACGGGTTGCGCATTCGTGTCAGGATGGACCCCTGGCAGCCGACAGCCAGTGCGGCTGAGCATGCGCAGGGCCTGCATCTCGGACAGGATGCGCCCGACCGCAGCCGCAGTGTGCGCCCTTTTATCCTGCCATCGGTCTTCGGTCGTGTATCGCGGCCCTCCCTCGGTAGTACCAACCCCGCGCTCTGCCACGAGGCAATGTCCCGCAAAACCCTACGAGGTGTGTCATGCCCACCGATAGCCAGTACATTCTCGAAAGCATCAAGCAGGGATGCGTGATGCTTTCCGATGATGAGTTCGTCATAGACAGGTTGGTGAAGTATTTCGGCAATGGCAGGATCCGCTGGCACGTCGAATTCCGTGGGCATCGCATCGAGCTGACGACCGGCCAGATCAAGAAGCAGCCCGCCTTCCGCAGGAAGATACTCGAACAGGCTGGCGTGCTGCCGCCCCAGCGTGCCGGGGCCAGCCACAGGCGATGGGCACTGGATCTGAGGAAGAATGCCATTGAGCTCCCCTGGCGGGACAGGCCGGTCGATGCCGATTTCGCCATCGACAGGCTCACCAGCCACGGAGATGGGCGCTGGACGGTTGAATACCAAGGCAAGTCAATCAAGTTCACGTCAATCAAACTGCGCAGGCAAGTCAGTTTCCGCAAACGCATGCTGGCCAAGGCAAAGGTGCTGCCGCCCCAACTGGATCCGGTTGCCTATCGGAAGTGGGTGGACTGGCTCATTCAAAACGCCACCGAGGCTGCACCGCAGGACGGCGATGCCTCGATGACAGAGAAAAGCTGGCTTGACGATCTGCCAGAGCTAGCCGGCTGGCAAAATGAAGCACCGCCCCAAGGGACCAGCTAGGGCGGCAGTGGTGGCGCGCTGACAGGATTCGACCGTGTTCCCTCTGCCTTCGGAGGGCCCTGCTGGTTGATCCTGCCCGGAGCACAGACTAATGATCGCGCTTCCCTCCGGCCTTTTTCTAGCCGGCAGCCCGAGATGGTCCTACCGTGGTCAGAACCCCCTTTCAGTCTTGCGCGAAGGCGCCGTAGAGATGCGTGACGCACCAGTATCGACTGATGTTCTCAATGAAGATTGCCTTGTCGACCCCGAGCGTAGGAGGTCGTCTCCGTTCATCATTCGCGGACCCGATCATCCCAACCGAGACTTGGTTTGAGGTAGAAGATGACGGAACCACTGTATTTGACACCGGAGGAAGTGAGCGAACGTTTTCGCGGCGCAATCTCGACCGGGACATTGGCCAACTGGCGAGCAATGCGCGTCGGGCCAGCGTTCGTGAAGATTGGAAAATCCATCGTCTATCCCGTGGCCGACCTAAACCAATGGGCAAATCAGCAAACTGTTAAGTGCCGCGCGACAAATCGCCTCAACGGGAAGGAACATGAGCAATCGTGAACCTCGTCGAATAGAGCTCCCTACGCACCCCAGAAACCGCCCCCACTAACTTCGTTATTGCAATTTTACCGTTATCTATCAGGTAGATACGGAGTGGCGACGGGTGGCGCACAATCATCCGTCAGGGGATCCGACGCCGTCGCGCGCCGACATCGAGATGACCAAGCTGGTCATCGAGACGGCCAAACCGCTCGGCATTGCCGTCCACGATCACATCATCATCGGCAAGAAGGGTCATGCCAGCATGAAGGGCCTGCTGCTGATCTGACGCCCGATCTGAGCATGCATCGGCTTCTTGTCGAAAGCGTACGGTCTCGTGTCAAGAAATATCTCCAGGCAGAGAGGGGCGCGCCGCGAGAGCACGGCTACCAACCGCCATCGCGAGCGCGACGACAATCAGAACCGCCGCGACTGCGAACGTGATCCGCATGCCGGCGGCAACGGCCTCGGGGCGCGCCGTTGCGATGTCGATCGTCACTGAGGCGAATGCGAACACGGCGCCCATGGCGGATGCACCGGTGATGAGCCCGAGATTGCGCGACAAATTGAGCAAGCCGGAAATGACGCCCCGCTGGTCCGGGCGGATATCCGACATGACGGCGGTGTTGTTGGCCGTTTGGAACAGCGCATAGCCTGATGTGACGATTGCGATCGGAGCGATGTAGCCAGGGATGCCTGATATTGTCGGCATCATGGATAGAATGAGGCAACCGGCCGCTATCGCGATGAGCCCAATGATGGTCATCCGCCCAGCGCCAAAACGGTCCGCTATGCGACCAGCTGGCACGCCGGTCAGCGCGGCGACAAGCGGACCGACCGACATGACGACGCCAACAAGAGCCGCGTCGAGCCCGAGCGCACGAGACAGATAGAACGGCCCGACCACCAGTGTCGCCATCATCACCGTCGCGACGAGTGCGCTCATGGCGAGGCTCGTACTCAGCGTCGCATTGCGGAATGCGGCCAATCGGATCAAAGGTGATGCCACCCTCGCCTCCACAAGCACAAAGAAGCCGGCTCCGAAAACGGCTGCGACCAACAGAGCCATGTTGAGCGGACCAAAACTGCCACGCCCGAACGTCATCGCGAGCGCATAGGCGCCAAGCGCCAAGGCAAGCAGCAGCGTGCCCACAACGTCGAAGCCGGCCCGATCCGTCTTCGATCCCCGGCGATCAGCCGGCAGGTAGCGATAGGCGAGAACAAGGGCCAGCAAACCCAATGGCACGTTGACAAGGAAGATCGCCCGCCAGCCGGATCCGGCAATCAGAAGGCCCCCGAGCGACGGACCGACAGCGGTGCCGATCGCCGACATCGTTCCGAGCAGCCCCATAGCGCTGCCGGTCCTTGCCTTCGGAACCGTATCACCGACGAAAGCCATGGTGAGGGCCATCATGATGGCCGCCCCCAAGCCCTGCGCCGCCCGCGCGGCGATCAGCAGCCAGAGCGTCGGCGCGACACCACATAGGACCGAAGCCGTCGTGAACAGGAACAGTCCGGCCAGCAACAGCTGCCGGCGACCGATGAGGTCACCGAGCCGTCCAACGCTGACGATCAGGGTGGTCACGGCGAGGAGATAAGCCAGCACGATCCACTGGACTTCCTGGAACGAGGCGTCGAACGCCTGCGCCAAGGTCGGCAAGGCAACATTGGCGATGCTGATGCCGAGTGAGGACAGCAACATTGACAGCGAAAGGCCGGCAAGCGCCCACCGAAGCGAAGGTGCTCGTTCCACATTTCCGGCGACTGCCCGTCCTGCATCGATTGGCTTCAATATGAACTCCGTTTTCTGGCGGCTCCGGAAACGGAGCTGGCAGACACGTAGTCCTTTGCTTGACATGGCTGAAGACGCATCGTTTGCACTTAATCATTGCGTTTGACGCTATGTCAGATCGTGCCAACCATGCTACGATCCATCTATGCCGCATCCCGATCTCAATCTGCTCGTCACCCTCGATGTGCTGCTGACGGAAGGCAGTGTGGCACGCGCCGCCAAGAGGCTGCGGCTTAGCCCGTCGGCGATGAGCCGGGCGCTGGCGCGATTGCGTGAGACGATCGGCGATCCGCTGTTGGTCAGGGCCGGACGCAGCCTTGTTCCCACACCCCGGGCCCTCGAGCTCCGCGAGCGCGTGGGTCAGCTTGTGGAGGACGCCGAAGCCGTTCTGCGTCCTGTTGAGACGCTCGACCTGAAACGGCTAGTGCGGACCTTCACGCTCAGAAACCAGGACGGCTTTGTTGAGAATTTCGGACCTGATCTCATTGCGCGCGTCGGCGAACAAGCACCGGGCGTGCGGCTGCGTTTCGTACTGAAGCCGGACAAGGACAGCACGCCCCTGCGCGACGGCAGCGCAGACCTGGAAACCGGCGTCGTCGGAAAGGTCACGGGGCCAGAGGTGCGCGCGCAAGCGCTGTTCCGTGATCGTTTCGTCGGCGTCGTGCGGATGGGGCATCCCTTACGCGAGTTGACGATCACCCCTGCCCGTTATGCGGCCGGCCGGCACATCCTCCTCTCCCGTCGCGGGCTCGACAGGGGACCGATCGACCACGCGCTTGAGCCGCTAGGGTTGAAACGAGAGATCGTGACGGTCGTCGGCGGTTTTTCGGAAGCTCTGGCTCTGGCGCGCGCCTCGGACCTGATCGCCAGCGTTCCCGAACGATATACGGGGAACCTGCGCGACGGAATGTACTGTTTCCCTCTGCCGGTTCCCCTGCCGGAAATCACGGTTTCACTTTTGTGGCACCCGCGGCTCGATGCCGATCCGGCGCACCGCTGGCTGCGCGGGTGCGTTCGAGACGTTTGCGCCGGAATAACTCACTGGATTTCTTAGTGGGTTGAGGCGAGCGCTGCTGATCCGATCACGGCAACTCGGTGTTGCAGGTGCCGGCGATCTGGCCGACCGCCTCGCTGAACCCGGCAAGGTCAAAATCGGCCTCGCCTCGCCCCGACAGCAGCCCGAACCGCCAGGACAGTTGGAGCCGGTCTGCGGAAACCAATCGCCTGATCCCGTCGGCACCATCCCGAACCAGCCTCCTCCCCCGCGCGCCGACCGACCAGCTTTCGTTGACCTTGCTGGCCTTGTCGACGGTCACCGACACGGTGATGGTCCGGCTGGCGGAGACGGCATCGTTCAACTGCAGCCATTCGCTCCAGCGCGGTTCGCCATTCGCCCGACAGGCAATGGTCAGAATCGGGCTGTAGCTTAAGGTGCCGCCGCTCGTGATGAGCTTGTTGGTAGCATGGAGCGAGGCAGTGACCAGGCCATCGCTGCCGGTGTCGAACCGCCAATTGTCAAGGACGCTGTCGGCCTGGGCGATACCGCAGACCGAGGCGAAGAGGACCGCCGTGGCGACCGCGCCTCCGATGCCGACGAATAATTTCAACGATCCCTCCAACGACCTGCACTTTGCAACTCGCGCAGATAATGATCAAAACATCGTATCGCCAGCCGCCAACCGCTGCTTGGGCGCGAATCTGTCGCTTATCGCATCGGTCCGAGAATCGGGATCGATTCTCGGACGCACGATTCGTAGATAGTGAAAATTCGTTCAGAGTTTCTGCGTCCAAGTGGACGCACGTCGCTTTAAGGCGACTATGAAAAAGGATGCATTGAGGGCGGTCTTTCATAATTCGGCGCAATGCCGTGTTGTTCGGCGCCTTTGGCAGCTTTTTCTTCGCTGCAGCCTTCTTCTTCTTGGGTTCTTCCGCATCATCGCCATTGCGTTTTCGGCTGACCGGAAGACCGCACTAGAATTTCGACGGGAAATCGAGCTATGATGCATTTGGCATTTCCCGGGGCGGCTTCGCGCCCTTGGAATGCCGGGAGGAAACGGGATATGGCCGTCGCGCTTGTACTCGTTTTGGTAGTTGTGGGCTCAGTGTTGTTTCACTTCCTGAGCCCATGGTGGTGGACGCCGATTGCCTCTAACTGGGACTATATCGACAACACCATCATCATCACCTTCTGGATCACCGGCGTCGTCTTCGCCGCCGTCGTCCTATTCATGGCCTATTGCGTCTTCCGCTTCCGTCATCGGGAAGGGAACCAGGCGGCATACGAACCCGAGAACAAGCGGCTCGAATGGTGGCTGACGATCGTCACCGCAATCGGGGTCACGGCCATGCTGGTTCCCGGCCTGTTCGTCTGGAACCAGTTCGTCAGCGTCCCAAGCGACGCAACAGTGGTCGAAGTCGTCGGCCAGCAATGGCAATGGAGTTTCCGCCTGCCCGGCAAGGACGGCAAGCTCGGCACATCCGACACCCGCAACGTCAGCCCTGAAAATCCCCTGGGCGTGAACGCCAGTGATGCCAACGGCCAGGACGATGTCGTCGTCGAAGCCGCCGATCTGCATCTGCCGGTCGGCAAGCCGGTCAAGATGCTGCTCCGCTCGATTGACGTGCTGCATGATTTCTATGTCCCTGAATTCCGCGCCAAGATGGACATGATCCCGGGCTCGGTCACCTATTTCTGGTTCACCCCGACCAAGACCGGAACCTTCCAGGTCCTGTGCGCCGAACTTTGCGGCCAGGGGCACCCGTTGATGAATGGCGTGGTCATGGTCGACACGCAGGAAGATTATCTGGCGTGGCTCGGCGAACAGCAGACTTTCGCGCAATTGTCGGCCCCCCAGCAGGTGGGCTCGGCAGAGTAGACGCCGGGAAAGACGGCGACGTGGGTTGAAATTGCGGTAGGGCTCGAAACTGTCGAGCCTGGTCGAAAAGGGCACGGAGTGTTCTTATGGTCGATATCACACCTGCAGATGCGGTACCGCCGGCCGAAGTCGCGGAGATGGAACTTTACCATCCACACAGCTGGTGGACGAAATACGTCTTTTCGCAGGATGCCAAGGTCATCGCCATCCAGTATTCGGCGACGGCCACGGCAATCGGCCTGGTGGCGCTGGTGCTGTCCTGGTTGATGCGGCTGCAGCTCGGCTTCCCCGGCACGTTCGACTTCATCAGCCCCGAAGCCTACTACCAGTTCATCACCATGCACGGCATGATCATGGTGATCTACCTGCTCACGGCACTGTTCCTGGGCGGCTTCGGCAACTACCTGATCCCGCTGATGGTCGGCGCGCGCGACATGGTCTTTCCCTATGTCAACATGCTGAGCTACTGGATCTACCTGCTCGCCGTGCTGGTTTTGGCGTCGAGCTTCTTTGCGCCCGGCGGACCGACCGGCGCCGGCTGGACGCTCTACCCGCCGCAGGCGATCATGACCGGCACGCCAGGCGGCCAGGACTGGGGCATCATCCTGATGCTCGTCTCGCTGATCCTGTTCATCATCGGCTTCACCATGGGCGGCTTGAACTACGTCGTGACGGTGCTGCAGGCCCGCACACGCGGCATGACGCTGATGCGCCTGCCGCTGACCGTCTGGGGTATCTTCACCGCCACTGTCATGGCGCTGCTCGCCTTCCCGGCGCTGTTTGTCGCCTGCGTGATGATGCTGTTCGACCGTGCGCTCGGCACCAGCTTCTTCATGCCGGCCATCGTCGAGATGGGCGAGCAATTGCAGCACGGCGGCGGCAGCCCGATCCTTTTCCAGCATCTGTTCTGGTTCTTCGGCCATCCCGAGGTCTACATCGTGGCGCTGCCGGCCTTCGGCATCGTGTCCGACCTGATCAGCACCCATGCGCGCAAGAACATCTTCGGCTACCGGATGATGGTCTGGGCCATCGTCGGCATCGGTGCGCTGAGCTTCGTGGTCTGGGCGCACCACATGTATGTCAGCGGCATGCATCCCTATTTCGGCTTCTTCTTTGCCACCACGACTTTGATCATTGCCGTCCCGACCGCGATCAAGGTCTACAACTGGGTGCTGACGCTGTGGCGCGGCGACATCCACCTCACCGTGCCGATGCTTTTTGCCCTGGCCTTCATCGTCACCTTCGTCAATGGCGGGCTGACCGGACTGTTTCTCGGCAACGTCGTCGTCGACGTTCCGCTGTCGGACACGATGTTCGTCGTTGCCCATTTCCACATGGTCATGGGCGTCGCTCCGATTCTGGTGATCTTCGGGGCGATCTATCACTGGTACCCGAAGGTCACCGGCCGGATGCTGAACGAGGCGATGGGCCAGTTCCATTTCTGGGTCACCTTCCTCGGTGCCTACCTGATTTTCTTTCCCATGCACTACATCGGCCTGATGGGCGTGCCGCGCCGCTACCACGAACTGACCGCCACGACGGTGATGACCGAATCGGCCCACGATCTGAACGCGTTCATCAGCATCATGGCGTTCCTCGTCGGCTTTGCCCAAATCGTGTTCCTGTTCAATCTGATCTGGAGCATTCGCCACGGCCGCGAGGCCGGCGGCAATCCGTGGCGCGCCACGACGCTCGAATGGCAAACGCCGGAAACACCGCCCGCCCATGGCAATTTCGGCAAGGAACTGCCGATCGTCTATCGCTGGGCCTATGACTACAGCGTGCCGGGCGCCAAGGAGGATTTTATCCCGCAAAACATGCCGGGCGCCTTCGGATCGTCCAGGGAGCCGGCATGAGCGTCATTCTGGTCTTCCTCCTCGTGATCGTCGGCTTTGCCGGATGGTGGCTTTCCCACCAGCGGCTGATGGCCAAGCCATGGCTCGAGCAAGGTGTCATCGGTGATATTATCGGCCAGGAAGGATCGGCGTTGCCGACCGCCAAGATCGGCCTCGGCGTCTTCCTCGCCGTCGTCGGCTGCCTGTTTGCACTCTTCACCAGCGCTTATTTCATGCGCATGGCGCTGTCGGACTGGCAGGCGCTGCCGTTGCCGCGCGTGCTCTGGTTCAACACCGGCGTGCTGGTCCTGAGCAGCATCGCGCTGCAATGCGCCTCGGTCGCTGCGCGCCGGGGCCAAATCGACACGGTCAGGCTCGGCCTCGTCACGGCCGGGCTCACCGCGCTTGCCTTCCTGATCGGACAGCTTGTGGCATGGCGGGAACTGACCGCCGACGGCTACTTGCTGACCGCCAATCCGGCCAATAGTTTTTTCTACCTGATAACCGGGATGCATGGCCTGCACATCCTGGGAGGGCTGGTGGGTCTGAGCCGAACAACTGCCGGCGCCTGGAACGGAGCACGGCCGGAGCGGCTTCGCCTCAGCGTCGAATTGTGCGCCATGTACTGGAATTTCCTGCTTTTCGTCTGGCTCGCCATTTTCGCGCTTCTGGCCGGCTGGGCCGCGACTTTCATCGAGATTTGCCGACAGTTGCTGACCTAGGAGGGCCGGACGGATGGCAGACACGACACTGACGCATACTGGCCAAGCACAGCCGCGGCCGGCGGGCTTGCAAGGCGTCGCCGCCGACTGGTCTTCGGATCAGCGCGCGTTCAAAAACGTGTCCTGGGGCAAGGCCATGATGTGGATCTTCCTGCTCAGCGACACCTTCATCTTCGGCTGCTTCCTGCTCTCCTACATGACCGCGCGCATGTCTACCCGAGTGCCGTGGCCCAATCCGAGCGAGGTCTTTGCCCTTCACATTGGCGGCTCGAATATTCCACTGATCCTTATCGCGATCATGACCTTCGTGCTGATCTCGAGCAGCGGAACGATGGCCATGGCGGTGAATTTCGGCTATCGCCACGACCGCCGCAAGACGGCGATCCTCATGCTTTTGACCGCAGCACTCGGCGCGACCTTCGTCGGCATGCAGGCCTTCGAATGGACCAAGCTGATCACCGAAGGGGTACGGCCCTGGGGCAATCCGTGGGGTGCGGCGCAGTTCGGATCATCCTTCTTCATGATCACCGGCTTTCACGGCACCCATGTGACGTTCGGGGTGATCTTCCTGATCATCGTGGCGCGAAAGGTCTGGCGCGGAGATTACGACACGGGACGGCCTGGTTTCTTCACCAGCCGCAGGGGCCGCTACGAGCACGTCGAGATCATGGGGCTCTACTGGCATTTCGTCGACCTGGTCTGGGTATTCATTTTCGCATTCTTCTATCTTTGGTGAGAAGCAGCATCTTTGAGAGGCAGATATGGCTGAGGTAACCGCAAACGGCCTGGCGCAACACACGCTTCACGGAGCTCAAGCGCATGATCCGGCGGCAATCGGCACCGCCCCCGCGGAAGTTTATCAGGAGCACCCGATCAAGCTCTATCTGGTGGTCTGGGCATGGCTGTTCATCCTCAGCGCCTGCTCCTATCTGGTCGATTATGTCGGCCTCCAGGGTTATCTCAGATGGTCGCTGATCCTGATCTTCATGATGCTCAAGGCCGGGTTGATCGTCGCGGTCTTCATGCACATGGCCTGGGAACGGCTGGCGCTGACATATGCGATCATATTGCCGCCGATATTGGTGCTGGTGTTCGTGGCGATGATGGTCTTCGAATCGGATTACACGCTTCTCACCCGGACGGTGTTTTTTGGGGCCGAGCCCTGACGCGCATCCGGGTACAGGGCTTCGGCAGCATGTCCATCAAGAGCCGGAGATGCCATTTGCGGCCCGCTCTGCGTTGCCTTGAAACAATCGACAGCTGGCCCATTTTTGTTGGTAGGGAAACGACGGAAGCAAAATGATTGTCCTCGTTTCCACATGCGTCGCGAACTCCAGCGAGGGAGGCTCAAGATGACGATCGCAAACAGACTGAAGGACTTTATCGACGAGAAAGGAATTTCCTACGACACCGTCGAGCACCACCGCACCTCGACAAGCAGGCAGTCCGCAATAGCGGCGCATGTGCCCGGCAGCATAATGGCCAAATCGGTGGTCGTTCACCACGACGGTGGCTATGCGCTGGCCGTGGTGCCCAGCACGCACAGGATCGAGCTCGGCACGTTGCAGGACGTCATGGACCAGCGCATCGGACTCGCCTCCGAAGACGAGGTGGTTTCGCTCTTCGAGGATTGCGACACCGGCGCCATCCCGCCGATCGGCGCGGCCTACGATGTGCCGGTGATCCTCGATGAAAGCCTAGGCAATGCCGCCGACATCTATTTCGAGGGCGGTGACCACAGGACGCTCGTGCATGTCAGCGGCAAGGATTTCCGCAACCTGACCAGCGATGCACAACAAGCCCGCTTTAGCTACCCGGCTTACTGAAGGCTCAGCCCTTGCCGTACCGGCGCGCTCGCCGGTGCGGCAAGGCAGGATTTTTCAGCTCGCCGGTTTGGTGGAAGCCGGCGATTCCACAACTTTGCGATAGACGTGCCAGGTGGCGTGACCGAGGATCGGCAGCACGACCGCCAACCCGGCAAACACCGGCAGCGAGCCTATGATCAGGGCGACGGCGACGATTAGGCCCCAGACAGCCATCACGATCGGGTTCGCCAGGACCACGCGCACCGAGGTGTGGATGGCTTCATAGGCGCCGACGTCGCGGTCGAGCAACAACGGGAACGCGACGACCGTGGTGCACAATACGACCGCGGCGAAGACGAAGCCGATAGCGTGGCCAACGATAATCAGCGTCCAGCCGCGTCCGGTGGCGAATATTTCACTGATGAAGCTGGAGAGCGATTCCGGCGGGGCCGGGCCGAACACCTGCTGGTAAAATATCTGCGCGGTCAAAAGCCAGGCGATGAAGATCGCAAGCAGCATGATCCCGACCGCCGCGATGGCCGGCAGCGCCGGAGAATTCCTGACCTCGAAAGCGTGGCCCCAGGAGGCGTCGAGTCCGGCTTCCCGCCTGCGGCTGATCTCATACAGCCCGATCGCCGCGAATGGACCGATCAGCGCAAAACCTGACACCAGCGGAAACAACAGCGGCAACGCATTGTTGCCCGACGTCCAGACAGCGAGCACGACGCCGACAAGCGGATAGATCAGGCAGAGGAAAACGATATGCGACGGTTTGACCATAAAATCGTCGACCCCTCGCTTGAGCGCGTCGAAAAGGTCGGAAACGCCGATCTTTCGAATTCTGGTGTGCTCCAGCGTCTCGCTGGCGCCTGCAATCACGTGAAAACTTGCCATGACCATTCCTCCAGACCAGGT
Organism: Mesorhizobium wenxiniae; assembly: GCF_002284535.1. Lineage (GTDB taxonomy): Bacteria > Pseudomonadota > Alphaproteobacteria > Rhizobiales > Rhizobiaceae > Mesorhizobium > Mesorhizobium wenxiniae. The sequence goes on from NZ_NPKH01000037.1 coordinate 200,903, forward strand.
CCGGTAAGGTCGCGATTCCACGGTGCTGCCGTTCAGCGTAACTGGCCACGCGAAACCGCGACCTGCACCATGGTCAACATACGCTCTTGCATGGGATTTGTCGCCGCCCTTTGTCTGAGGGACGGCTCCGGTGATCCGGCTAGCTCTAACGGCCTTTCTTCGATATTCTCCAAGCCGGGTTGAAGGGTGAAGGTCATGGATGGAAAGACCGTTCTCATGCTCGGCCTTGGCGTAGTTATTCTGCTGTTGCTGGGGTTCTGCGCAGTGCCAACGTGAGGTTGAGCAGGTCACGCCGTCAATTTCCGGCTGACATGATGGCACGCATTGCAATGGTGTTGGCAAGCAGCACGGCAAAGATCGCGAAAAGATAGAAGATCGAATAGGCAAACAGCGCCTTTGCGCGTTTCATCTCCCACCCTTCAACCCACCTTTTGTCGACCAGAAGCTTCCAGGCATGCCAGATGAAACCCGCGCCCAATGCGGCCGAAACAATCCCGTACAATCCGCTCGCGAATCCGAACGCCCAAGGGAGCACGCCGATTGGTGCCAGGATCAGTGAATAGACGAAGATTTGTCTTCTGGTCGAGGCCTGGCCGGCTACGTTCGGCATCATGGGAATGCCGGCCGCGGCATAGTCGCCGATCTTGAACAACGCGAGCGCCCAGAAATGCGGCGGCGTCCAGAGGAAAATGATTAGAAACAGGATGACGCTTTCAACCCCGACGGCACCGGTGGCCGCCGCCCACCCGATCACCGGAGGAAGGGCACCCGCGGCGCCGCCTATGACGATGTTCTGCGGCGTCGAGCGTTTCAGCCACATCGTGTAGATGACGACGTAGAAGAAGATGGTGAAAGCCAGCAGCGATGCGGCAAGCCACCCCACCAACACGCCGAGCGTCATGACCGAAAGTACGGAAAGCACCAGGCCGAAGCCGAGAGCTTCGCCTGGCGTGACCCGGCCTGACGGGACCGGCCGCTTTGACGTGCGTGACATCAACGCGTCAATATCGGCATCGTACCACATGTTGAGTGCCCCAGCCGCTCCCGCTCCAACCGCAATTGCACCAACTGCAATCACGGCGATGATCGGATTCATCGTCCCGGGCGCCACCATCAAGCCGACGAAAGCGGTAAAAACAGCAAGCGCCATGACGCGTGGCTTCAGAAGCGCGAAGAAATCACTGACCGTCGCTTCGGATATCTGGATACCGGTATCCTTGAGGCCGCTTTCCCGCGCCGACAATTCAGGCGACCATCGATGGAGGCAGGCAATCTGGCCGGCCCATCGGCCGGCGGAAGAGCCGGGTTACTTCCTGGCGGAAGAACCGGGTCATTTGGAGAATTGCTTCAGATACGCGATGACGTTGGCAAGGTCCTCGTCCTTCTTGAGGCCGGGAAACGCCATCTTCCCGCCTTTGATCATGGCTTTGGGATCGCGAAGGTAATTCGTCAGCGTGGCGTCATCCCATTTGATCCCGGATTTACCCGCCTCGGTCATGGCTTTGGAATATTTGAACCCCGGATGCGTGCCGGCCGTTCGGCCTATAACGCCGTTCAACGACGGACCGATCTTGTTCGTGTCCTTGTCCACGACGTGGCAGGCCTTGCATTTGGCGAAGACCTTCTCACCCGCGGCGGCGTCCTGCGCCTGGGATTGGCTCGTGTCTAAGATCGCAACGGATACGGTGGCGAAAAACGCGATTGCACGCATGGCATTTCCTCCCCGATCGCCAAATCTGCCTTGGACGATCTGCGCGCGCAGACTTTCGCCGGCATGCGCCCCTTGCACGAACAGAGCGGAATATCCGCGTCCCCCGCATGGAATTGCGGCATCTACATACCACAGAATCTGGCCGGCAGATAGAAGAAGTCGACCAGCCAGATTGCCCCCGAAGCGGCTCGAGCGGCGTCGGGGCGCGGTCGGAACGCATACCGGGTAAAGGCGTTAGACCAGCTACGGTTAAGCATCTGGAAGATCAAAGATTAGAGAAGCGTCCATGAACGACGGGAGCGTCCTGGAGGTGCGCCACGGCACCCTCACGATCGATGGCGACACGGTCTTTTACAGAGAGGCAGGCCCTGAAGCCGCGCCGGTGTTGCTGCTTCCGCATGGTTATCCCTGCTCATCCTTCCAATATCGCCGGCTGATGCCGGCGCTCGCCGATCGGTGGCGGACGGTTGCGCCGGATTTCCCCGGCTTTGGCTACAGTGGAACCCCGGATCCGGCACGGTTCGGTTATGATTTTGACGCTTATGCAACTTTCCTGGAGCGGTTCACCGACGCGCTGGAGCTCGGCAGCTACGCGTTATGGCTGCACGACTACGGCTCGCAGATCGGCCTGCGGCACGCCATAGCGCACCCATCGCGGATCAGGGCCTTGATCATCCAGAATGGCGACATCTACGCGGATGCTCTTGGCCCGAAATACGAAACGATCCAGCGTTTCTGGCGGGATCCTTCACCAGCGAACCGTGCGCCGCTCGAACAGGCGGTGAGCGAAGACGGCTTTCGCGCCGAGTTCGTAGGCGAAGTCGATGACGACGTCGCTCGACGTGTCCCGCCCGATCTGTGGAAGTTGCATTGGCCGCTGATGGATACGCCTGTGCGCCGTGCGCTCTCAGTCGGACTGATGGAGAAGCTCAAGGCCAATCTCGACTGGTTCCCTCGTTACCAGGGATACCTGCGCGAGCAGCGGCCGCCGGCATTGATCCTTTGGGGACCGAAGGACGAATACATGCCCGAGCCGGCAGCGCGCGCCTATCTGCGCGATCTCCCCGAGGCCGAGCTGCATTTGCTGAACGACGCCGGACACTGGCTGCTGGAGACCCATTTCGAGGTCGCCCTGCCGCTGGTGCGGCGGTTTCTTGGCAAGGTCCTGGGGTAGTTGCCAGCACAACGCCGCAGCGGATCCCGCCATCGCTGCCCCATCCTCATCAACACCCATCGAGAGGAGCACTTCATGACCGACAACGCCACAATTGCCCGGATCTGGCGGGGAAGGACACGCCGTGATCTGGCAGACGCCTACGAGCCATATCTACGCCGCGAAGGCATTCCGCCGCTTCAGGAGAAGGCACTTGGCTTGCAATTGTTTCGCGAAGATCGCGAAGAAGAAACGGAGTTTGTGACCATCTCGTACTGGCCAGACGTCGAAGCCATGGCGAGCTTCACCGGCGGCGACCCGCACAAGATCCACCACCTGCCGCGTGACGAAGAGTTTCTCATTGAACTGCCCAGGCGAGTGACCGTGATGCGGATCCTCGTCAGTCAATTGCCTCGCGACTAGGGCGGCGGCCTTACGACGTCGGCAGCAACGAAAAAGGCCGCCTCGTGGGCGGCCCTTTCACAATTCGCAGAATGCCGTGTTATTCGGCGTCTTTGGCGGCTTTCTTCTTCGGCGCGGCCTTTTTCTTGGGCTCTTCCGTATCGTCGGCCTGCTTGGCGTCGGCCTTCTTCGCGGCGGCTTTCTTCGCCGGCTTCGCCTTGGCCGTCTCGGTGTCCTCGTCGTCGGCCATCAACTCTTCCTTGCTGACCTTGACGTCGGTGATCGAGATCTGGCCGAGCAGATGGTCGACCACCTTCTCCTCGAATAGCGGTGCGCGCAGCGTGTTCAGCGCTTCGGGGTTGCTGCGGTAGAATTCGAAGGCTTCCTGCTGCTGGTTGGCCGGATAGCGGCGCACCTGCTCGAACAGGCCACGCTGCAATTCGTCGTCCGACACCGTCACGCCGGCCTTCTCGCCGATTTCGGCGAGAACCAGGCCGAGACGCACGCGGCGCTCGGCAAGCCGCATATATTCGGCGCGCGCCTCTTCTTCCGTCGTCTCCTCGTCGGCGAAGGTGCGGCCGGCGGCTTCCAGATCGCGGTTGACCTGGTTCCAGATGTTGTTGAACTCGGCCTCGACGAGCTTCGACGGTGCCTCGAACGAGTAGGCGGCATCGAGCTGGTCGAGCAGCTGGCGCTTGATCTTCTGGCGCGTCATCGAACCGAACTGGTTCTCGATCTGGCCGCGCACCACTTCACGCAGGCGCTCCAGCGACTCCAGGCCGAGATTCTTGGCCATTTCGTCGTTGATTTCCAACGCACCGGGCTTGGACACTTCCTTGACGGTGACGTCGAAGGTCGCTTCCTTGCCGGCCAGATGCGCCGCCTGGTAGTTTTCCGGGAACGTAACCGTGACCTGCGTCTCGTCACCGGCCTTGCTGCCGATGAGCTGATCCTCGAAGCCGGGAATGAATTCCTTGGAGCCGAGCACCAGCGGCTGGTCCGTGCCGGCGCCGCCGCTGAAGGCTTCGCCGTCGATCCTGCCGATATAGTCGATCGTCACGCGGTCGCCTTCGGCGGCCTTGCCGGCCTTCGGCTCATAGGTGCGTGCCGATTCGGCGACACGCTGGACCTGCTCGTCGATTTCCGAATCCGGCACGTCGAACACCTGACGCGTCACCTTGATGTCGGAGAAATCCTTGATCTCGATCGGCGGAATGATCTCGTAGTTCAGGCGGAACTCGAAGTCTGCGCCGCCGGCCAGGATCTTCTCGGCCTCCTTCTCGTCCTCGGTCATGATCACTTCGGGCTGCATGGCGGCCTTTTCGCCGCGCCCGGTAATGATCGAACGGGTCGAATCGTTGAGGATCTCGTTGACCACCTCGGCCATGAACGACTTGCCGTAGACCTTGCGCAGGTGCTGCACCGGCACCTTGCCGGGGCGGAAGCCGTTGATACGGACCTTGTTCCTGGCATCGGAAAGCCGCGCCATCAGCTTGGCTTCCATGTCACCCGCCGGCACGGTGATCTTGATCTCGCGCTTGAGACCGGAGTTGAGCGTTTCGGTGACCTGCATCATAGAACCTTTGTTTCCACCAATGAGGCAGCCAAACGGCTCCTGCCGTTTACAGCCTGCCGGTATTATCTTGCCGGGAATGGCTTTTGGTGCGGGACTTGGCGATCTGTCCGCCCAACGCGGCTCAAATCCTTCAGAAATACGCTCCAAAATGTGAATAAGTCTTTGTTTTTCCTACTTCTTATCACATTCGGCAGAAGCGGATCGTCGCATCCCGTCACATTCGACACGCCTTTTGTCACAGGCGCGGCTAATTTTCAACCATCTTCGCGTCTACAGCCCCGCGCGTCCTCTTGGACGCGCAAAGGACGCTGTAGCACCTTCATTTTGGCGCCTAATCCTTTCCGAAAATCGATTTTCGATTTTCGGGATCATGCGCCGGCGAACGGCCCTTGTTTTGACCGCGACATTGACAGAATGATGGCCCAGCGCAGCGATCCTGACGCAGAGAAGCCCGCCACGTTGCGAGTGGCGGGCCGGCCGCGAGCCCAGGAGAGTGTTGTCAAAAGCCTCCACGGCGGATGCGACACCCCCGTTTGCGCAACAGTCTCTCAGCGGCGTGCGATCAGCAAGCAAAGCTCACGTAGGTCGCGATCGTACGTGCCGCCGCTCCCGAGCACGTCGACGCAGCGCTTCTTCATGCGAGTCAGTTGGCTGCTGGACAACTGCGAGACCACGCTTGGCACGCTGGAAGTGCTCGGCGCCCCGGCTGTTCCAAGAGTTCTCAGCGTTCCAAGAGTGCCCGGTGTACCCGGAAGGCTTGCACCTGCAACGCCTACACCGGCACCCGCGGCGACACCACCAGTGCCACCGACATCGGCACCTAAGCCGACAGTTATACCCCTGGTGTCGCCGTCACTTGCGCCTGCACCAGCAGTTATACCCCCGGTGCCGCCCATATTGGCGCCGGCACCAGCGGTAATGCCCTTGCTGCCGCCAATCGATGCACCGGCGCCGGCATTCACCCCGCTTCGGCCGCCGATCGAAGCGCCGACGCCCGCGGTAATGCGTTTCTTGCCGCCTATCGCTGCACCGGCACCGGCATTCACCCCGCCGCTACCGCCGATCGAGGCTCCGGCTCCCGCATTGATGCCGCCACTGCCGCCAATCGATGCACCGGCGCCGGCATTCACCCCGCTTCGGCCGCCGATCGAAGCGCCGACACCCGCGGTAATGCGTTTCTTGCCGCCTATCGCTGCACCGGCACCGGCATTCACCCCGTTGCTTCCGCCGATCGAGGCTCCGGCTCCTGCATTCACCCCGTTGCTTCCGCCGATCGAGGCTCCGGCTCCCGCATTGATGCCGCCACTGCCGCCGATCGAGGCGCCAAGACCGGCGTTTACGCCGCCACTGCCGCCAACCGATGCGCCGGCGCCGACGCTAATGCCGCCTGCGCTGGAGGGTAAAGACAGAGATACAACAAGTGCACCACCGGCCAAAGCTGTGGCGAAACGCTTAACGACATTTGCCATGACACTCTCCTTTGGTAGTTACCTCAGCAGCAGTTTCAAAGCCTGCTACTTTGGCGACAACGAACCCAGAGAGTTTTTGAATTTGCTTACCCGGAATTTGTTTACGATCGTGACTTACGGGTAGTAAAAAATTCCGACTCAATTTGAAAGAATTGTGAATACATTCCCAGCAAGAAAGACCGACCGCCGATGAGTTCGTTCCCGCCGCCGTCGCCTACTTTGGACGGGAGATCCGCGCCGTGGCCGCCGATGGCACCATCTGATGCTGATCTTGGCCGACAGCTTTGCAAGAAACCCTGAATATGATCCGTCAGTTCGAGGCGATGCCGACGCGTGGCGCGGCGTGAAGTTCACGGTCCACCGATAGGGGAATTGCCCAGGCGACTGGCATAGACGGCACGCGGGGGCCGAAAAACCTTGAAAATCTAAGTCTTGAACTTATGACACAGCTTGTGACATAGACGTGTTACGGTAACACAAAGCCAGCGGGTATGGCGGAATTGGTAGACGCACCAGATTTAGGTTCTGGCGTGAGAACGTGGGGGTTCGAGTCCCTCTACCCGCACCACTGCTCCCCTAGAAAAGTGGATTAAGCTTCCAGCGCCGAAAGCGTAGGGTTCGTGTCCCTTCATCGTACCAAGTTTTTCGCCAGAAGGCCTGGAAACGCCGCGTTCTCCCAGGTGCGACCTGTTCGGCAGAGCATCAATTGGCCCTTGCGAAAGCTGATCCTGCTCAAGATGACTGCCGGGAACCAGCCTCGGCAAAACACGTTGCTAAGTCATCGACCTTCACAAAGGATCCGTGCGATGGCGAAAGACCTATCTCGCGAGGAAGAGAAACGCGGCACCGGAAAGGTCTTCATGTGGGGCGCCGTGATCATCGCTGTGCTTTTTGTTGCCCTAATGGCCGTGTTCATCCTCGGCCCGTTCTGGTCTTAGCCGCCATTTGGGCATCGTGAAACTCCAGGCCGCTTACTCCTCAAAGACCTGGCCGGTGAACAATTCGGCCAAATTAGCAAGTTCAGGTCCCAGCACGCGATCCCCGCCGACTGGCGGCACGATGCTTCTGATATCCGCGACGAACGACTGAAGCGCCGGAGGAACCACGCGCTTGGTGACATGCAATGCCTGCGAGGCGATCACAGCCAGCATCGCCATCGCGGCATCGAGGCAGCGGCCGGCGCGTGCTTCCTTCGTCCAGGCGAGGAACACCGTCGTCGCTACATCGTCCTGGCCGGCGCCGGCCGATTCGGTTCCCGGGATGAAGGTGCGCTGCGCCGCGAGTTTAGCCTGCTCCAGATAGCCCGTGATCGCCATCGGCACATAGCCGACATTGCCGTGACCATCGCTGTCACTCCAATCCCGCCCCGTCAAAAGCAGATCGGGCAGGAGCGATACCTTGCCGTTCAAAAGCTTCGAGGCGTGGCGGTCGCATAAGAGGCAGATATCGGCCCATATCGCTGCCAGATCATCCAGGGCGGGTGTTGCCATGGCATTGTGATAGCCGCCCGTGCTGATGCAGCGCCCGAGCGGATGCCCGTCGCCAGGCGGTATGTAGACCGGGTTGTCTGATATCGAGGCGAGCGACACAGTGGCCGCCCGCTCCGCCGATGCCAGCGCGCGATGCGCGTGCCCCAGAATGCGAGGGACGATGCGATAGCTGACCGGCGCCTGATAATTGCGGCGCCCGGTGCCGGTACTGGCAAGAAACTCCCTCAATCCCCGCAGGGCCGCTGCTTCGTGTTCATCGCCCCAAAGCGCGTCGAGCGCCGGATCGTAATGTTCGAGCGGCGCGCGAAACGCTTCGATCGAAAGCGCAAAGACCTTTTCGGCAAGGCGAACGCGACGGCGCGCCGCCAAGGCGGCATCGGCCACGAGTGCGGCAGCGCAGGGCGAGCCATTGATCAGGGATCCCCGTTCCTTGATTTCCAGGTCGAAGCGGGTCGAAAGCTCTGCAAAGAGCGGATAAAGAGCGAGGATTTCACCGGCGCCGCCCTGGCCGCAGGATGGCACCATGGGCATGGGTCCGCCGTCCAGCATCGCGGCGACGGCGAGCGCCATACGCGGTGTAGTCGCGGCATTTCCTTCGAGGAAATTCGTCAGACGGGCGAGCACGATCGCCCTCACCACGCGATCTGGCAAAGGCTCGCCGAATGATGTGGCGGCTGCGAACGCCTTGATGCGCGCATGGCGATCCCGCTCGCCAAGTTCGAGCCGCCTACTCGCGAGTTCTCCCATGGCGGTGGTTACGCCATAGATGACCGGCACAGGGTCGGTTTCGATAAGACGCAGGAACGACGCGCGACACTCTGCGATGCGCTGCAAAGCCTTGCCGCTGATTTGCACCGTGTCTTTCTTCCAGGCGACGCGGAAAACAGAGCTGAGATTTATGTCTTCTCGTGTCGTCAGGATAGTTGTCATGTTTGATGCTGTCCGAGCGGCCACGCTTTCCCAATTCTAATCCGGGCCAATTCTAATAAAGTGGTTCCTCGAACAGCGTCTTGTCGCCGTCCATCAGCGCCTTGATCTGCGCGGCGCCATCGGCTGCGATTGCGACGCGGACGCCGAACGGCCGCACCCGCATATCGTCCTGGATCGCTATTCCCTCGCCTTCCGGCAGGTAGAAACGTTCAATGCCGTAATCCGGCGCTATGGTGGTGGCTGCGCTGAGATCCCACCCCGCGGACACATGCCCGATGATATCGGTTTCGTCGGATGCTGCCGGCGCCGGCGCGTGCCCGAACCAGGCCGCTGTCGCCTGCCAATAGCCGTCGGCGCCCTGCTTCAGCCTGACGACGATTGGCGTGTCGTCGCTCGTGAGCTTGCCGGCTGGAATGTTGGCGATCAGCTTCACCGGTATGCGCGAAATATCGTAGCCAAGGCGAATGAAGTCGCCGCGCAGCAGATCGCGCGGATCGATCGGTTCGACCCTAAGCAGCACTTGCCTGCCGTCGCGCAGGATCGCCGCCCGACCAGCGATGATCCAGCTCAGGAAGCCGATCTGGATGAGCGCCAGCACCACCGCCGAAATGATCAGCCGTATACCGGTCATCATGCCGCTCCTTCCACGCTCGGGGCCCTCATGCGCTTTTCCACGCGGAGGATGACAAAGGCAAGGATGCCGAGAAGCACAGCTGCCGCCAGGAAGAAGCCTGCCGTGTCGAGCATCGACTGCAACATCACCACATAGATGATGGCGAGTTCGAAGGCGAAGCCGGCATAGGCAACCCAGCGCAAGCCCCTGCTGTCGCGTCCGCCCAGCACGATTGCCGCGACAATGCCGGCAAGCGCAACGGCCGAGGCAATGGCAAAGCCGCTGTTGTAGCTGCTTAAATCGGCTAATTCGAACTGGATCATCGCCAGGCCGGTGAGAAATCCGACCAGCGCGTGCAAGGGCAGCCGACCGCCCAGCTGCAGTATCCAGTCGACGGGCTCGGCAGCGAAGATCGCAGCCGAGAAAAGCAGCACCGACACGACGACGATCGGCACAGCGACCTGCAGTGTTTCGTATTCCGTAAACAACAGCACGAGATAGAAGATGACCGACAGGATGATCAGGTGGCGTGCCGCCTGGCTGCGGCTCCAGAACGAAATGGCGAACAACACGCTCGCCATCACGACGAAAAGATGCGGAAATTCCGCGCGACTGAAATAATCGAAGCCCTTCAGGAACAGCCAGGCATCGGCAATGCCGACAGCAGCGACTGTCAACGGGTTCGAGCGCAGCGCAACCGCAGCCAAGGCCGTGCCAGCGCCCCAGGTGATCAAGGCCGATGCCTCGTCGCCGGACAAATGATACATCTGGCCGATGAGCGCGATCGATCCCCCGAATGCCGCCGCGGCGACGATCCAGAGTGCCTCGCCCATTGCAGCATGGTCGCGTGTCTTCAGCACGGCGCCGCCGACATAGCCGGCGAAGATGATGGCGAAGAGCGCTGCCACCCGCGCCAGCCGCGGGATGGCCTGCCAATTGGCGGCGACGAAGATCAGGACGGCCGCACCAAAAAGCAGCGCCGCAATCATCGCCAGGATCGAGCCGAAGCTCAGTGATTTGCGCTCATTGGCCTCGACGTCGCGCGTCAGCGCGTCGGCCGTCGAGGCATCGATCAGGCCAACCTGCAGCCATCGCGCGATATCGGTCCTGACGCGTGACGAATAGCTCGCCATGCCTTTCTCCCCCAGCTTGGTCTTTTTTCAGCCGATCCGGCCAAACCGTTGACGCTACGGCATTTTCCGATTCGGGTGGATCTGTGTCGAAGACGTGATTTGGCGGTGATGGTGCATTGCACAATTTGCATTGCTGCTATGCACCAATAGCGGTTTTAAATCGATATGACCCCACCTATCTTCAGGTCGTACACAAAGACGGAATGATCCGAAAGAAAGACGAAACGAGAAATACCATGAACCTGATCCGCAATTACCGCAACTGGCGCCGCTACCGGGACACCGTTTCCGAGCTGAGCCGCCTGAGCAACCGCGAACTGACCGACCTCGGCATCAGCCGCAGCGACATCCACTACGTCGCCCGCAAGGCGGTCTAATCCTCTTCGGACCGCAAATGGTCCGAACCAGTTTGACTTGAAAAGAGAACGACAATGAACCTGATCCGCAACTATCGTAACTGGCGCGTTTATCGCTCGACGGTTACCGAGCTGGGTCGCCTTTCGAACCGCCAGCTGCATGACCTCGGCATCGTCCGCGAAGAGATCAAGAGCATCGCCCGCAAGGCGATCTAGTCAAGGAATTTCGCCAGGGTTGACCTCCTCCCCAACCCTGACGAATACGGTCAGCCTTCACCTCCTCCCGAGGGTTTGACCACAAAAACGGCGCCCGCCGCACCCTCCTCCCGCGGCGGGCGTTGTTTCCCCAAGGCGAAACAAATTTCGTCCCAGGGCGAAACGAATTTCGTCCCCAGGGGTTTCGCCCCCCTTCATCAGGCGAAAGGAATTTCGTCAAAGCCGACCTCCTCCCCGGCGATGACGAATACGGTCGATCTTCACCTCCTCCCGAGGATCGGCCAGCAAAACGACACCCGCCGGACCTCCTCCCCCGGCGGGTGTTGTTGTTTCAGAGTCGAAGCAGTCCGAGAGCCGTTTTGGCGGGGGACTGTCGTCAGTCCAGCGCACCGCTTTCCAGCACGCCCCGTTTCTTCCACTGGCTCAGCGGAAAAATGTCCGGTGCGCCGCCCATCGGCGCATACCAGGAATCCACCACCCATTCGGTGCCCCCGCGGTCGCTGATCACCGCCGTCCAATGGGGATAGCGCCCGTCGACAAACAGGCCCCGCGAGGCCTTGTCCTCGACCTTGTGAAACCTGAGCAATCTTCGCTCGGCAAGATAGACCAGCAGAGCATGCGTATTGGTCGATTCGTCGACACAATCCATCTGGCCCCTGATGCGCGATGCACCGAATTCCGACTGCGGCAGATCGCGAATGCCGATGGCCCGGAAAATGCGCTGCTCGAAATAGCGGACAGCCTTCGAAATAGCGGAGCGCTCGGCTTGGGGCGAACCCGCACCCGCACGCAGGATAGAGCGGAAACGCGCGCCGTCACCGGGGCCAAGCGCCAGCATCGTGCGATAGTTGCAACTATAGCCGTGGCATATGGGGATCCGCTTGGAAGCCGTCGCGGCCAGTTCGCCGGCGGCCGCTGATCCGGCCATGGCGATCACGACTGTCGAAAAGGTCGCTCTGGCAAAGTTCCCGAGACTCCCGTCCATTCTCCGACAGTAGACGATTGCAGCACTTGGCGCCAACAGTGCGACGAACTCATGCAATTGCAATCGCAGCTACAAGGGATTATTTCGGCGCTCATGAACAAGAATCCCATTCACGTCATCGGCGGCGGTCTCGCCGGCTCAGAAGCCACTTGGCAGGCGGCCGAAGCCGGCGTTCCCGTTGTTCTGCATGAAATGCGTCCCGTCCGCGGCACCGATGCGCACAAGACGGGTGGGCTGGCCGAGCTCGTCTGTTCCAATTCTTTCCGTTCCGACGATGCGCAAACCAACGCCGTCGGTCTGCTGCACGCCGAAATGCGGCTGGCCGGGTCGCTGATCATGAGCGCTGGCGATGACAACCAGGTGCCCGCCGGTGGTGCGCTTGCCGTCGACCGCGACGGATTTTCCGAAGCGGTGACCAAAAAGCTCGAAGCGCACCCACTCATCACCATCCAGCGCGAGGAAGTGCCCGGCCTGCCGCCGGCGGACTGGGACCAGGCGATCATCGCCACCGGCCCGCTGACCGCGCCGTCGCTCGCCCAATCGATCGCGGAAGTGACCGGCGCCGATGCGCTCGCCTTCTTCGATGCCATCGCGCCGATCGTCCATTTCGACACGATCGACATGGACGTTTGCTGGTTCCAGTCACGTTACGACAAAGTCGGGCCTGGCGGCACCGGCAAGGACTACATCAACTGCCCGATGGATAAGGAGCAGTACCTTGCCTTCGTGCGGGCACTTGTCGACGGTCAGAAAACCGAATTCAAGCAATGGGAAGGCACGCCATATTTCGACGGCTGCCTGCCGGTCGAGATCATGGCCGAGCGCGGCGTCGAGACGCTGCGTCATGGGCCGATGAAGCCGATGGGGCTGACCAATGCGCACAATCCATCGGTGAAGGCCTATGCCGTCGTGCAACTTCGCCAGGACAATGCGCTGGGCACGCTCTATAACATGGTCGGCTTCCAGACCAAGCTGAAGCACGCCGAGCAGGTGCGCGTGTTCCGCACCATCCCGGGCCTCGAAAACGCCGAGTTCGCTCGCCTCGGCGGCCTGCACCGCAACACCTATATCAATTCGCCGACGCTGCTTGACCATTCGCTGCAGTTGAAATCGCGGCCCGGCCTGCGCTTCGCCGGCCAGATCACCGGCTGCGAAGGCTATGTCGAAAGTGCGGCCATCGGCCTGCTTGCCGGGCGCTTTGCCGCCGCCGAGCGGCTGGGCCACGCGCCGGCGCTGCCGCCGATGACCACTGCCTTTGGCGCGCTGCTCAACCATATCACCGGCGGTCACATCGTTTCCGACGACGAGCCGGGAAAGCGCTCCTTCCAGCCGATGAACATCAATTTCGGCCTGTTTCCCCCTGTGGAAGCGCCGAAAGCCGAGGGAAAGCGCCTGCGCGGCAAGGATAAGACCGTCGCCAAGCGGCGTGCGCTGACGTCACGCGCGCTGGCCGACTGCCACGAATGGCTGGGATTGCCTTCGCGGGCGGAAGCAGCGGAGTAGCAGTTACGGAGTTGGTGTCAGCCTTCAGATGCCCGGCCAGCCTCGCGTTGCGCGACGCAAGAGCAGCCAATGGCGGCGCCAGGCCGAGAGCTGCGCCTCGCCGTTCAGAGGTGAATGAGGAGAACCTTCCATCTTGCCGAGATAGGCGCGCGACAAGGCCAGCGGCAAAAATGCCGGTCGCAGCGAAACTGGCAAGGCCGATGCACTCTTCTCGAAAGCAGACAAATGCTCCTGCGCTAGTCCAATCATCGCGGCGACAGCGCGTTGCGCTCCAGGCCCACCTTCGCCCGCAACGAACTCCTCGGGCGACGACCCTGCCGCAGCCAGAATGTCGGCCGGGACAAAGCATTGCCCACGCTTGCGATGCAGCGGCAGCAGCAGCAAAAGGCCGGTCATCGCTTGTGCACAACCTGCTCTGCCCGCAAGTTCGGCAAACCGTGGTGCTTCGACGGGATCAAGCACCATCGCTGCAAGCTGGATGAGCGCCGCTGCGGTCTCGCCGCAATAGCCTTCCAGATCGGTCCGCGACGGCATAGGGTCGTCATAGAGATCGAAAATACGCGCTTCGAGCATGTTCTCGAAGGCAGATTTCGGCAGGCGGTGGGCGGAAATCGTGGCCGTCAACGCGTCCGCAACCGGATGGCCGGTGCCTGCTCCGGCGTCCTCGGCTGCGATGACATCGCGCCACCATTGCAGCCGCACCTCGCCCGGCAGCGCCTCGCGGATACGGTCACGAATGCCTGATATCTCGGCATTGAAGGCATAGAGCGAAAAAAGCGCGTCACGCTTGTCCTCGCGCGCATAGAGCGCGGAAACATAGCGGTCATGGTCGGCGGCTCGCACCGTTTCCATGACGATTTTGGCGTTTTCGCTCACGTCACTCCACGGCGATCAGTGCGGCAGCCACCGCACGGTTTTCCGCCAGAAGAACATTGTAGGTCCGCACGGCCGCGCCGGTCGACATCGGATCGGCCGCAATGCCCACCGCCTTCAGCGCAGCACGCAGCGCCGCCGGCAACGGCCTGAGATCCTTGCCGGCGCCGACCAGCAGGATCTCGATCTTGTCAGCCTCGTTGAGCAGCTTGGCGAAATCCGCCGCCGTCAGTGCCAGCGGATCAGCCGGCTCCCAACCGTAGATGCCCGACGGCAGGCACAGGAGCGAGCCGCGATGCGACATGTCGGCGAAACGAAACCCACCATTGCCGTAGGCCTCGATCGGGGCGCGGCCGGGGAAATGCGCTTCACGGATGACGATGCCTTTGGTCATCCCGTTGGCCGCCCGTCAGGTTGCCACGGCTTTGCCGCCGCTCACCGGCTTCTCCTCGTCGGCCGTCGCGGCCTGTGGCCGCAGCTTGAACAGGATGAGCAGCGGGGCGGCGATAAAGATCGACGAATAGGTTCCGAAGACGACGCCGAACAGCATCGCCAGCGTGAACGAGCGGATCACCTCGCCGCCGAACAGCACCAGCGCCAGCAGCGCCAGCATCGTCGTCACCGAGGTCAGCGTCGTTCTGGACAGCGTCTCGTTGATGGCGTTGTTCAACAACAGCGGCAGCGGCATCCTCTTGTATTTTCGGAGGTCTTCGCGAACACGGTCATAGACGACGATCGTGTCATTGAGCGAATAGCCGATGATGGTGAGTATCGCCGCAAGCGACGACTGGTTGAATTCGAGACCGGTGATGACGAAGAAGCCGATCGTCATGACCACATCGTGGACTGTGGCGATGATGGCGCCGACCGCGAACTGCCATTCGAAGCGGAACCAGACATAGATCAGGATTCCGAGCAGGGCGATCAGCATGGCGATGGTGCCTTGCTTGGCGAGCTCGCCGGAAACCGTTGGCCCTACCACCTCGACGCGGCGGAATTCGTAATGGTCCTGCAACTCGCCGCGCACCTTGTCGATGACGGTCTGTTCGGCGTTCTCGCCGCCCTCCTGCGTGCCGACGCGAATCAAAACGTCGTTCGGGTCGCCGAACTGCTGCACCTGCACTTCGCCGATGTTGAGTTCCGAAAGCCTGCTGCGGATGTCGGCAATATCGGCGGTGCCATCCTTGGCCTGCACCTCGATCAGCGAACCGCCCTTGAAGTCGATGCCGTAATTGATGTCGACAGTCATGAAAAGCACGACCGCCAGGATCGACAGCACGCTGGACAGCGCGAATGTCCAGCGGCGGATGCCCATGAACGGAATTCTAGTGCCCGGCGGGACGAAGGTCACCGGCGCGCGCGGTAACTCCTTCGGGCGGGCGCGGCGAAGCCAGATCGACACCAGCAGCCGGGTGAAAGTGAACGCGGTGAAGACGGTGGTCAGAATGCCGATGGCGAAGGTTACGGCAAAGCCCTTCACCGGTCCGGTCCCGAGCCAGAACAGCACCACAGTCGCGATCAGCGAGGTGACGTTCGAATCGACGATGGTCGCCAGCGCTTTCGAAAAGCCCGTATCGATCGCCTGGATCACCGAGCGACCGTTTCGCCGCTCCTCGCGAATGCGCTCGTAGATGAGAACGTTTGAATCGACCGCCATGCCGATGGTCAGCACGATACCGGCGATGCCCGGCAATGTCAGTGTCGCGCCGAGCAACGACAACAACGCGATGATCATTGCCACATGCACCGCCAGCGCGATGTTGGCAATGAAGCCGAGGAAGCCATAGGCCACGAACATGAATGCGACGACGAGGATGGAGCCGATCACGCCGGCGACCTTGCCGGCGTGAATGGAATCCTCGCCGAGCCCAGGGCCTACCGTGCGCTCTTCGATCACCGTCAGCGTCGCCGGCAGCGCGCCGGCACGCAACAGCACGGCGAGGTCGTTGGCGCTCTCGGCGGTGAAGTTGCCCGAGATCTGGCCGCTGCCGCCAAGGATTGGTTCGCGGATCTGCGGCGCCGAAATCACCTGATTGTCGAGGATGATGGCAAACAGCTTGCCGACATTCTGCGAGGTGGCCTGGCCGAAACGCGCCGCTCCCTTGGAATCGAAGGTGAACGAAACCACCGGCTCGTTGGTCTGGGAGTTGTACGTCGCCTGCGCATCGACGAGATTTTCGCCCGAAACGATGACGCGGTTCTCGATCAGATACGGAACCGGCGGATCATCCTGCGAATACAGAACCGATGATCCCGCCGGCGGACGGCCGTTGAGCGCGTCCTGCACCGGCATGGACTGGTCGACCATCTGGAAGGTCAGCTTGGCGGTCTGGCCAAGAATGTCCTTCAGCCTTTGCGGATCCTGCAGGCCCGGCACCTGGACCAGAATGCGGTCGTCGCCTTGGCGTTGCACGATCGGCTCGGTAGTGCCGAGTTCGTTCACACGGCGCTCGACGACCTCGAGCGACTGCGCCAGCGCCGTCGACGTCCGGTATTTGATGCCGGCATCGGTGACGGTGAATTTGAGCAGGCCAGGCTCGGAATCATCCAGCGACATCTCCTGGACGGAGCCGCCGCTGAACAGGCCGGCGGCCACCGGATCGGTCAATGTCTTCAGCGCCGTCTTGGCGGCATCGACCTGGCCGGGATCGGTGATGCGGACCTGCACGGTCCGGCCTGATCCGGCAAGACCGGTGTAGCCGATCTTGGCGTCGCGCAGCAGTGTCCTGATTTGGTCGCGCGTCGTCTCCAGCCGATCCTTGGTCAGATCGTTCGGATCCATCCTGAGCAGGATATGCGAGCCGCCCTGCAGATCGAGGCCAAGCGTCATCTGGCGCTTCGGCACCCAGTTAGGAAGCTGGGCCAGCGTACTGGCAGAGAAAAGATTGGGCGCGGCGAGGATCACTGTGGCGGCCACGGCAAGCCAGATCAGGATCATCTTGAAGCGCGAGAAATAAAGCATATGGCGTCGTCCGTCAGGGCATTCTGGCGGATCGTTCCGCCTGGAATCGGGTTATTTCTTGGCGTTCTGGTTCGCCAGCGGCTCGCCGTTGGTCCGCACATGGGCAATTATCGAGCACGGGTCAGTCACTTTGGTCCTGCCATCGGGCTTTCTTCAGCAATGACCTGATTTCATCGCGTGTCGTCTCCAGCCTGCCCTTGATCAAATCGTCCAGATCCAAGCTGAGCAGGATGTGCGAACCGCCGTGTTGATCAAGGCCGATTGCCCTTTCGAGTTTTGGCATCCAGTCGGGCTGCTGCTTGGCGAGCGGACTGGCGGCGAAAAGACTGGGCGCACCAAGAACCCCTGCGATCGCCACGGCTACCCAGATCAGAGTCATCTTGAAGCGCGAGAAATACAGCAAATGGCGTCGTCCGTCAGGGGGCGTATCCGCGGATCGCTCCGCCAGAAATGTCGGTTATTTCTTGGCGTTCT
Source organism: Mesorhizobium wenxiniae (assembly GCF_002284535.1). GTDB lineage: Bacteria > Pseudomonadota > Alphaproteobacteria > Rhizobiales > Rhizobiaceae > Mesorhizobium > Mesorhizobium wenxiniae. The sequence goes on from NZ_NPKH01000037.1 coordinate 218,749, forward strand.
GGTTCGCCACCGGCTCGCCCTTGACGCGCACATCGGCGATCGTCGAGCGCAGCGCCGTTACCTTGGTGCCACCGCCGAGATCGATCTCGAGCTCGTTGTCGTCGATCACCTTGGTCACCTTGCCGACGAAACCGCCGCCAGTGATGACCGTGTCGCCGCGACGAACCGCCGCCAGCATCTCGCCGCGCTTCTTCAACTGTGTGCGCTGCGGCCGGATGATCAGAAAATACATGATCACGAAAATCAGAACAAACGGCAAAATGCTGATGAACATATCCGGGGAGGTGCCGACGCCTTGGGCATATGCCGGTGTCACGAACATCGAAGTACTCCTGAATTTTGAAAAACAGCCGCCAAACCGTCCTGGGGAAATTTGGCGGCCCCGTGAAATTTGGCCGGAATATAGTCGGTAAAGTTACCAATGCAACTGCGGCCAGGCATTTCAGCTGCTTTTCCGGCTGGTTGAGCCGTGTTAGAGCATGATCCCAAAAAATGGAGCGCGGTTTCGGAAAAGATCATGCTCTAACAAAAGGTTGGAGCCGGTCCGAAACCGCCGGGCTCGAATAGGTTCCGTTGTCACACTCCTGAATGCAAAAACAAAAAGACAAGAAATGAGCGACAGCACCATTGAAGCCCTGAACAAGAAGCTAGACCGTCTGATCGAGGCGGTCGCCCGCCTCGCCCCGCCGTCGGTGCCGGAAACCGACCTCGGCGAGGCCGATTGCTTCGTCTGGCAGGCTGATCCCGGCTATCTGGAGCCGGTGCTCAAGGTCAACCGCGTCGACATCGGCCTGATCCGCGGCGTCGACCGCGTCCGCGACATACTGGTCGACAACACCGAGCGCTTCGCCTCCGGTTACGCAGCCAACAACGTGCTGTTGTGGGGCGCACGCGGCATGGGCAAGTCCTCGCTGGTCAAGGCCGTGCATGCGGCGGTCAATGCCTCGGCAAAGCTGGACCTGCCGCTCAAGCTCATCGAGATCCATCGCGAGGACATCGACACGCTGCCGAAGCTGATGAATTTGCTGAAGGCAGCACCTTACCGGTTCATCCTGTTTTGCGACGATCTCTCCTTCGACCACGACGACACGTCCTACAAGTCGCTGAAGGCGGCGCTGGAAGGCGGCGTTGAGGGCCGCCCGGCCAATGTTATCTTCTACGCCACTTCAAACCGGCGGCACCTACTGCCGCGCGACATGATCGACAATGAGCGCTCGACCGCCATCAACCCGTCAGAGGCGGTCGAGGAAAAAGTCTCGCTGTCCGACCGTTTCGGCCTCTGGCTCGGCTTCCACAAATGCTCGCAGGACGAGTATCTCGACATGGTCGACGGCTATGTCCGCCACCACGGCCTTGCCATCGATCCCGAGACGCTGCGCGCCGAGGCGCTGGAATGGGCGACGACGCGCGGCAGCCGCTCGGGCCGCGTTGCCTGGCAATTCACCCAGGATCTGGCAGGTCGGCTCGGCAAATCGCTCAAAGATTAGGGACGAAGACTGAAAAAGCCCGCCCCTTGCGGAGCGGGCTGAGCCGGCGGGCCGGACTGGAGGTCAGGCGGCGCGCAGTTGCTTTTCTTGTTCTATTCGAGATAGGTCGACGGATCGACTTTTCTTTTGTAGGTCGATGGATCGACTTTCTTTATTCAAGATAGGTCGAAGGATCGACCGGCGCCGAATTCTTGCGCACTTCGAAATGCAGTTTCGGCGAGTCGGTGGTACCGCTCATGCCGGACTGCGCGATTTCCTGGCCGCGCTTAACCTTCTGGCCGCGCTGGACCTCGATCGAGCGGGTGTGGCCATAGACAGTGACCAACCCGTTCTCGTGGCGCACCAGCACCGTATTGCCGAATTCCTTGAGGCCATCGCCGGCGTAAATGACGACACCGTTCTCGGCCGCCTTGACCGGGGTTCCTTCCGGCACCGCGATGTCGACACCATCCTTGCCGCCGCCAAAGCTGGAGATCACGCGGCCGCGTACCGGCCAGCGCATTTTGCCGATACCGGTGGCGTTTGGCGCCACCGCGTCGTCGTCCTCGGCCTGCTGGATGACCTTGGCATCCTTCCTCGGCGGCGTGTAGGCGGCCAGCGTCTCCGACGGCGTAGTCTTTGCCGCAGGCGGGGTGGTGGCAGTCGTTACCGGATCGACCTTTGCCGGCTTGGCACCGGCAACCGTCGCGGTTCCGCCGGCCGGCACCTTCAGGGTCTGGCCGATCTTGAGCAGACCGTCTTGCATGCCGTTCGCCTGCTTCAACGCAACCACGCCGACGCCGGTCTTCCTGGCGATCGCCGACAGCGTATCGCCCTGCTGGACCGTGTAGGTGCCGCCGGCACCAGTCGTCTTGGGGGCGGCTTTTCCGTCCTTCGGCTGGCTTGCTGCGGCCGATGCATCCAACTGCGCGGCGGACTTGCCCTCCTTAGGCTTCGGCTGCTGCGGCAGCACGGCCACCATCTCCGGCGCCTTGGCCGGCAAATCGTGCTTGGTGTCGTTCGCAGGCTTGGCGTCCGCAAGCTTCGGCGCCGGTTTCTTGCCCGAATAGGCATAGGCCGGGATGACGAGCTTTTGGCCGGTCTTCAGCCCGTTGGTCGCGCTTAGCCCATTGACCTTCATGAGGGCATCGGCGGGCACGCCGTAGCGCCGCGACAGGCCGGAAATCGTCTCGCCGCCCTTGACGACGATCTCGGTAGCACGCGGTGCGCCGCCTGCCGTCGCCATGCGCGGAGCATCAGACTGTGCGTCCTTGAACGGCTTTGCCGCTGTCCCCGTTGCGATCCGGTCGACCTGGGGGGCGGCTGGCGCCGAAGCGGTGCGCGCCGGACTGGCGGCGGGCGCCGGCTGCGACTGGCTGACCGGCGGCAATTGGTGCGTCGTAACCGGCTCGAGGCTTGAGCGGCTGACCGACTGGGTATGGCTGCCGTCGAGCGGCGCGGCCGACACCGGCGCATCGCCAGGATAAGGCTGTGCGGCGTCCTGCTTGTCGATGATGGCGCGCTGGTTGTTGGTCGAGGAGGTGAAAACGTCATCGACGCTGTTGAACCGCGAGACCTGGGAACTGCATCCCGCCGCGGTGCCCGCAACCATGAGGACAGCGAAACCACGCGCCAGGTTGCGTCCGTTTGCCTTCAAAATACTGAATTGCATCGCTTTTACCCGCAGATACCCGGTACAGACTGACCGCGATTAAAGCGCGTTAATGTTACTGGTCGGTTAAACCTCTAGAATCAGACGCAAATTTTGTTAAAATATTTAAGGCTGGACCTGTCGGCCTGAGGTTCAGGTAGGGCCCAGTCGCGGACGGGCGCGAAGCGACCAGACCGGTCGGTTGCGGCCATCACCTGAAATATCGACAGATCCCTAGATGACCGCGGCTACGCCGCGCAGGATCGGCTGCAGGCGGACGAGGCCGATGTCCTCGCGTTCGAAGCGGCTGCCGACCTTCGTCAGTTTGGCCAGCACCTGCTCGCCCTCCTCGGGTCCGATCGGGGCGATGACGATGCCGCCGCTCGACAATTGGTCGAGCAGGAAGCGCGGCAGGCTGTCGAAGGCCGCCCACGCGACGATACGGTCGAACGGCGCTTCATTTGCCAGCCCGTTGGAGCCGTCCGCCTGACGCACGATGACACTGCCGATGCCGAGTGCCTCGAAGCGCTGTTTGGTCTGCTCAACCAGCGTCTTGTAGCGGTCGATGGTGACGACCCGCGCGGCAAGCCGCGACATCACAGCCGCCGTGTAGCCCGACCCGGTGCCGATCTCGAGCACGCGGTTGCCCGGCTCGATGGCAAGCGCTGCGATCACTGCGGCTTGCAGATCGGCGCCCTCGATCGCCTCGCCGCATTCGATCGGCAGCATACGCTCCGACCAGGCGATCGGATGGAACTGCGCGGAAAGGAAGCCGCGCCGCGGCGTCGCCTCGAAGGCGGCGATCAGTGCCTTCGGCACCACGCCCTTGCCACGCAGGCGGAGCAGGAAAGCGGCGAAGCCTTCGCGGTCGTCGAGCGTCGGACCGTGGTTCAGGTTCATGCGAGCGCCTTGGTCAGTTGATCGCGGATTTCATGAGCGGTGAGATCGAGCTGCAGCGGCGTTACTGACACCAGCCGGTTGCGCATGGCATAGAGGTCGGTGCCTTGCTTGCCCTCGACCGGCTCGCGGCCGAAGCGCAGCCAATAATAGGGAAGTCCGCGGCCGTCGCGGCGCTCGTCGACCCACAGGCTGTGGACGAGCTTGCCTTGCGAGGTGACCACCGTGCCGGCGATCTCTTCTGGCGCGCAATTGGGAAAATTGACGTTGAGCAGTACGCCGTCCGGCAGCGGCATGGCGACAAGTTTCCTGAGCAGCGCCGGCGCCAGCGCCTCGGTGGTCTCGTAAGGCACGACGCGATCCTCGCCGACATAGGAATAGGCCTGGCTGAGCGCGATCGAACGCACGCCGAGCAGCGCGCCTTCCATGGCGCCGGCGACGGTGCCCGAATAGGTGACGTCGTCGGCGATGTTGGCGCCGGAATTGACGCCGGACAGGATCAGGTCGGGTGCTGCCGGCAGGATCTTCTTCACGCCCATGATGACGCAGTCGGTCGGCGTGCCGCGCACGGCAAAGTGTTTTTCGCCGATCTTGCGCAGGCGCAGCGGCTCCGAGATCGACAGCGAATGCGCGTAGCCGGACTGGTCCTGCTCCGGCGCCACCACCCAGACGTCCTCCGACAGCGTGCGGGCGATGCGTTCGAGCGATGCAAGGCCCTCGGCATGGATGCCGTCATCATTGGTCAGGAGGATGCGCATTATTTCGATTCGATCTTTTCCAGACCGCCCATGTAGGGCCGAAGCGCTTCAGGAATGGTTACGCTGCCATCCTCATTCTGGTAGTTTTCGATGACAGCAATGAGAGCGCGGCCGACGGCGGTGCCGGAGCCGTTCAGCGTGTGGACGAAGCGGTTGCCCTTGCCGTCCTTGTCCTTGTAGCGGGCGTCCATGCGCCGCGCCTGGAAATCGCCGCAGACCGAGCAGGACGAAATCTCGCGATAGGCGTTCTGGCCCGGCAGCCAGACTTCGATGTCGTATGTCTTGCGCGCGCCAAAACCCATGTCGCCGGTGCACAGCGTCATGGTGCGGAACGGCAGGCCGAGACGCTTCAGCACCTCCTCGGCGCATTCGGTCATCCGCTCGTGCTCGGCCAGCGACGATTCCTGATCAGTGATCGAGACCAGCTCCACCTTGTAGAACTGATGCTGGCGCAGCATGCCGCGCGTGTCGCGCCCGGCCGAGCCCGCTTCCGACCGGAAGCACGGCGTCAGCGCCGTATAGCGCAGCGGCAGCTTTTCGTGCGCCGTGATCTCCTCGCGCACGAGGTTGGTGAGCGGCACTTCGGCGGTCGGGATGAGGCCAAGCCTGCCATCTCCATGCGGGGCGAAGAAGAGATCCTCCTCGAATTTCGGCAGCTGCCCCGTCCCGAAAAGAACCTCGGCTTTCACCATCAGAGGCGGCTGAATCTCCTCATAGCCATGCTCGGTTGTGTGCAGGTCCAACATGAACTGGCCAAGTGCGCGCTCCATCCGCGCCAACCCGCTCTTCAGCACCGTGAAGCGCGAGCCCGAGAGCTTCGCCGCCCGCTCGAAATCCATCATGCCGAGCGCTTCGCCGATCTCGAAATGCTCCTTCACCCAGTTCGGTCGCGTCGGCACCTTGCCGACGATGCGCTTGACGACATTGTCGTGCTCGTCCTTGCCGACCGGCACATCGTCGAGCGGTACGTTGGGCAGCACCGCCAAGGCGTCGTTCAGCGCCTTGTCGAGCTCGCGTTCGCGCGCCTCGCCGTTCTGGATGAAAGCCTTGATCTCGCCGACCTCGGCCTTCAGCCTTTCGGCAAGGGCGGCATCGCCCGAACGCATGGCGTTGCCGATCTCCTTCGAAGCAGCGTTGCGGCGCTCCTGCCTTGTCTGCAGCTCGGTCAGATGTTCGCGCCGCGCCTCGTCCCTGGCGATCAGATCATCGACCGTGGACTGCGCGTCCTGAGCCGACCACGAGCGCTTCTTGAGCGCTTCGACAAGGGCCTTCGGGTTGTCGCGAATCCATTTGATGTCGAGCATGGTTGTTCGTCCTCGGCGGGCATGTCGCCCAAAAGTGCGCTGCGGTTTTGGGACAACGACATGCCCAAAATAAAGACCTAAAACGCATCGCATTTTAGGCCAGAGGGCGTAAACCGCATCCTTGATCGATGCAAGATGTGAAGGCCGAGTTCCTTCGCGCCCCCCTTTGTCCTGCCGGACATCTCCCCCACAAGGAGGGAGATTGGCAGCTTTGCCGACGGCTCACCTATTCCACCCTGCAGATTAGCGAAAGTCGCGATGACAGCCGATCTCCCCACCCGTGGGGGAGATGTCCGGCAGGACAGAGGGGGGCGCGACAGGATGCAACCTATGTAGATGCAGACTACGTAGACGACGCATCCACCGGCTTTTCGGCCGCCGCTTCCGCAGCCTCCCGCTTCTCGCGCGCCAGACGTTCCCGTTCCTTGCTGCGCTCGATCAGCCGGGCCGACCAGATTGAGACCTCGTAGAGAATGATCGTGGGGATGGCGAGGCCGATCTGGCTTATCGGGTCGGGCGGTGTCAGCACAGCAGCCACCACGAAGGCGATGACGATCGCCCATTTGCGCTTTTCAACCAGCGCCTCGGACGACAGCATGCCCACCCGCGCCATCAGGCTGGTCACCACCGGCAACTGGAACACCAGCCCGAAGGAGAAGATCAGCGTCATGATCAGGCTGAGATATTCCGACACTTTCGGCAGCAGCGAAATCTGCACCTGGTCGTCGGTGCCGGCCTGCTGCATGGCGAGGAAGAACCACATCACCATCGGCGTGAAGAAGAAATAGACCAGCGACGCGCCCATCAGGAACAGGATCGGCGAAGCGATAAGGAACGGCAGGAAAGCGTTGCGTTCATTCTTGTAGAGGCCGGGCGCGATGAATTTATAGATCTGCGTGGCGATCAGCGGAAAGGCGATCACCATGCCGCCGAACATCGCCAGCTTGACCTGGGTGAAGAAGAATTCCTGCGGCGCCGTGTAGATCAGCTCGACTTTGTGCGGGTCGAGCCCTGCCCATTGGGTTGCCCATTTGAACGGGATAACCAACAGGTTGAACAGTTGCTTGGCGAAGAAGAAGCAGAACAGGAAGGCGACGAAGAACCCGCCGATCGACCACATCAGCCGCCGGCGCAACTCGATCAGATGCTCCATCAGCGGAGCCGCCGATTTATCGATCTCGTCCTTTTCCGAAATGCTCACTTGGCGGCTCCCGCCGTCTTTTTGGCGGCTGCAGTCGGCTTCTTCACCGCTGCCGGTGCAGGCTTCGGCTCGGCCTTTTTAGCTGCGGTCTTTATCGCGGCAGGTTTTGCCGCTGCTGCCGCTGGCGTCGCTGCGGCCTTGGAGGCCGGCATCGCTTTCGCTGGCGCGGCCTTCTTCTTCGCTGCCGCTGCCTTTTGAGGTGCAGCCGGCGTCGCCGTTGCGACAGGCGGTGTCACCACCGACTCATCGGTCATCGCCGGGAAGGTCGGCGCCGCCGGCGCCGCTTCCGGGGCGTTGACGCCCGGCAGCACCGTCGCGCCATTCTTCAGCTCGGTATCCTGCGGCGTCGAAGCAGCTGGCGTGGCCGGGTCGACTGCTGGCTTCGGCTTCATCACCGCGTCGACGCCTGAACGGACATCGGCTGCCGCCTGCTCGAACGGGTTGAGCTGTTTCCTGATCTCGGCGGCCGGGTTGAGGCTTCTGAGTGAATCGACCGACTTCTTGACGTCGTCAAGCTCGGCCTCCTTCAGCGCGTCGTTGAACTGTTTCTGGAAGTCGGCTGCCATGCCGCGCATCTTCGCCGTCGTGCGGCCGAATGTGCGCAGCATCTTTGGCAAATCCTTGGGCCCGACGACCACGATCATGACGATCGCGATCACCAGCATCTCGGTCCAGCCGATGTCGAACATGGCGATGCGTTCCGACTAAAGTTTGGGCTCAGCTCTTGCTGGCCTTTTCCTTCACTGCCGAAACGGTTTCGTCAGCACGGTGTTCAACGGTGCGCTTGTCCTCGGCAACCTCGTCGTCGGCCATGCCCTTCTTGAAGCTCTTGATACCCTTGGCCATGTCACCCATCAGCTCGGGAATCTTGCCGCGGCCGAACACCAGCAGCACGATCACCAGCACGATCAGCCAGTGCCAAATCGAAAATGAACCCATAACAATCTCTCTCGAAAGTTTTCTCTGACGATGATCTATGCGCTTTCGTGTCGGGATTCAAACACAACCGCGACAGAGTTTTATAAATCAGTGGCCGAAGTCACGCACTTTCGGCGCCATAGCCCGCTACCAATCGGCGCAGCCGCGAAATACCAGCGGCTTTCGGCACGTCGTTTGCGGTCAATCTTCCTCGACGCGCGGCGTCAACAAGCCGAGTTCCTCAAGGTCGATGTCGGTTAGCGGATCCTCGTCGTCGGTCAGCGCATCCGGATCGGCCGGTGGCAGCGGAATGGTAAAATTCGACGGCATGCGGCCCGAAAGCAGCCCTGCGCCCTTCAATTCCTCCATGCCGGGAAGGTCGCGGATCTCCTCCAGAGCGAAGTGGTCGAGGAAGATGTCGGTGGTGCCGTAGGTGACGGGGCGGCCGGGCGTGCGGCGCCGGCCGCGCATCTTCACCCATTCGGTCTCCATCAGCGTGTCCAGCGTGCCCTTCGAGGTCTCGACGCCTCTGATATCCTCGATCTCGGCGCGCGTCACCGGCTGGTGATAGGCGATGATCGCCAGCACTTCGAGCGCCGCGCGGGAAAGCTTCCTCTGCTGGACCGTGTCGCGGCTCATCAGGAACGCGAGATCGCCGGCGGTGCGGAACGCCCAGGCATCGCCGACGCGCACCAGATTGACGCCGCGCCGCGCATAGATCTGCTGCAGTTCGGCCATCGCCGCGGCGATGCTGATGCCGTCAGGCAGGCGTGCGGCAAGCTGCTTTTCGCTGACCGGCTCGGCGCTGGCAAAGACGATCGCCTCGGCCATGCGCACGGCTTCCGCCATATGCAGCCGCTCGCCAGGATTCTGGGACAAGTTCTGGGCCTGGCTTTCTGCCGGTGCCCCGGCGAGCACGCCCTCTTCGGTCTCGTCGTCGACGTTGAAAGGAATGACCGAAGCGTTGGCGCGTTCACTCATGATGCCACCTCGACTGCCCTGATGCCTTGCGCACGGCCGCGCAGATAGAGCGGCGCGAACACCTCGTCCTGCCGCATTTCCACTTTGCCTTCGCGCACCAGTTCCAGCGTCGCCGCAAACGAACTGGCAATCGCGGTACGCCGCTCGTCCGGGCCAGTCAGATATTCGACCAGGAAGCTGTCCAGCGCCGTCCAGTCGGCAAGCGAGCCGATCAGCCTGTTGAGGATATCGCGCGCATCCTTGAGCGACCACACACCGCGCCTGGCGATCGTCACATTAGTGATGGCCTGCTTCTGGCGTTGCGCCGCATAGGCGGTCAGGAGATCGTAGAGCGAGGCCGAATAGGCGTTGCGTTTCTCGACGATGATCATTTCCGGCATGCCGCGGGCGAACACGTCGCGTCCGAGCCGGTTGCGGTTGACCAGGCGTGCCGCCGCGTCGCGCATCGCTTCCAGCCGCTTTAACCGGAATTGCAGCACGGCCGCCAACTCCTCGCCGCTTTCGCCGTCGTCGCCGGGTTGCTTGGGGATCAAAAGCTTCGACTTGAGAAACGCCAGCCACGCCGCCATCACCAGATAGTCGGCGGCAAGCTCCAGCCTGAGCGCCCTCACCTTCTCGACGAAGGCCAGATATTGCTCGGCCAGCGCCAAGATCGAGATGCGCGACAGATCGACCTTCTGGTTGCGGGCAAGATGCAGCAGAAGATCGAGCGGGCCCTCAAAACCGTCGACATCGACGACCAGCGCGGGATCGCTGGTCAGCCGCGAATCGTCGTTCTCGGCCCACAGACGGTCCATCGGTGCGGCCTTGCCGGCCTTGTTGTCCAATGTTTCCGCCACTTCCTGTTGCTTTCCTTTGGTTCTATCTTCTTGTTTGGCCATGATCTGTTCCGAACAACCGGCTCCCATTTTTCGGGATCATGGTCTAGGCCACCGCATCGAAATAGGTGGCGAATTCGGCGCGTATCTCGGCTTCATCAGCCCAATCGCGGTTCTTGATATAGGTCAGCGCCCGTTGCGCGCGTTGCAGCGACGTGCCTTCAAGCCCCGTTGTGCGGGACGCAATGCCGGCCATCTCCTCGAAAACGCCATTGCAGTGAAGGACGAGATCGCAGCCCGCCGCAAGGATCGCGGCCGCCTTTGTCGGGAAATCCCCAGAAAGTGCCTTCATCGAGGTGTCGTCGCTGATCAGCAGCCCGTCGAAGCCGATTTCGCCGCGGATGATCTCATCGATGACCTTGCCGGATGTCGTGGCCGGGTTCTTCGGGTCGATCGCGCTGTAGACGACATGCGCCGTCATCGCCATCGGCAAATGATTGAGCTCCCTGAACGGGGCGAAATCATGCCGCTGCAAGTCGCTCATCGAGGCATCGACGGTCGGCAGTTCGAAATGCGTGTCGGCAAAGGCCCGTCCATGCCCGGGAATATGCTTCATCACCGGCAGCACGCCGCCCGACATCAGGCCCTCCGCCGCTGCGCGACCCAGTTCGATGACGGAGCGAGGCTCCTTGCCATAGGCGCGCGCGCCGATGACGTCGCTGGCGCCCTCGATCGGAACGTCGAGCACCGGCAGGCAATCCGCCGTGATGCCGTAGCGCAGCAGGTCGAAGGCATGCAGCCGTGCCATCAGCCAGGCGGCGCGGTTGCCGGCGTCGTGGTCGTTGCGCCACAGGGCCCCGAGCGCGCCACCGGCCGGATAATTCGGCGCCAACGGCGGGCGCAGGCGCTGCACCCGGCCGCCTTCCTGGTCGATGAACACCGGGGCGTCCGGGCGCTCGATACAGTCGCGCATCGCGGCGACCAGATCGCGGATCTGCTCGGTCTCGCCGATGTTGCGCGCAAACAGGATGAATCCCCACGGGCATTCATTGCGATAGAAATTGATTTCTTCGCGTGTGAGCGATTTCCCGGCGCAGCCGAGGATCATGGATTTTGATTCGGTCATGGGCAGGAGTTTAGAGCTTCACGCGGACAAAGGGAATCGCATCGAACCACATGCGGCCAGGACCCCTTCCACACAAAGAACTCCCTTCCACAAAAAACCGGCGCGGTTCGTGACCGCGCCGGTTCTTTCCGCCCAAGGGCGGGAGACTTGAAATGGCTAGCGCGACACGAAGCAGTTGCCGCCGGCAGCCTTGTAGCTGGTGCACAGGTTGATCGCATCGTTGCGCGACTTCGCCGGGACGCGGACGCGATAGAACGTTCCCTTGCCGGCGATCTCGGCCTTGACGATGTTGGCGGTATGGCCGGAAAGCACGCTGCCATATCGGCGCTGCAGATCCTGATAGGTCGACTGGGCGCTTTCGACGGTCGGCTGCGAGGCAATCTGCATCGACCATGAACCACCGCCGGTCGAGCCCGCCGCGGGATTGATGGACGCAACCTGGTCGGGCTTGACCTCGCCGACGACGTCGACCGGCTGGTCGGACGGACGCTGCGGCGCCACCGGAACCGAGGCCGGCGTATTGGCAGGCTGGGCGGTTTGGGCCTCAGCCTCAGGCGCGGCTGCCGGCGCGGCCGTCGGATTGACTATTTCCGGCTTGGCTGTTTCCGGCTTGGCGGCTTCGGTCTGGTCGCCGCCCACTGGGTCGCCACCCAGTAGGTCGTCACTTGCCTGGTCGGCAACAGGCGGTACCGTACCGGTCTGTTGTTCTGCGTCGTCGGCCTGACCCGTCGGGGCCACATGCTGCGGCGCCGGATCGACAGGCTCGAAGGCAGCGATCTGCGGTGCCGCAGGCGCCGGATCCTCGCGCGCAACCAGCGAGCCATCGGGTTTGACGACCATGGTTCTCACCTTGCGCGGCGCAACCGCGACGAGGTCGGGGTCGATGCCCTGGTCGGCCTCTTGCAGAACCTGGGCGATACGATCCTCGGATTTGGATGCCGGCACGGCGGCGACGTCGGCATTTCCGGCCGCTTGCGTGCCGCGGATCGCATTGGCTCCTTCAGCGGGGGCGGATTCGGCATTGCCGATCGCATCGGCGGCTTCAGCCGTGTCGATATCGTCGGGCGAAAGATCGACCACACGGCTCTGCGGCGGCTCCTTGGCCGCCACGTCCACCGGCTCTTCAGTGTTGGTGACCAGTTTTTCCTGGACCGGTTCCGCAGGCTTTGCGCCACCCTTGGCCACGGCGTCATAGACCTTATTGTCCTGGTTCGGCACGACGGTGCCGCCCGGATTTTCCGGCCTGACCTTGATCGGTGCGTTGTCCGCCTTGACGATGACCGGCGCATCGGTGCCGCCGGTGCCGCCGAAAGACAGCGCGAAGGCGCCGAGACCGCCCGCGAGCGCCACGGCGCCGACGACCGCGGCGACCAGCAGGCCGCGGCTCCGCGGCCTCGCAGCATCGTGCTCAGCCAAGCCGGGAACTGACATGGCCTCATCCAGTTCGGGGTCGTAGTCGAGTTCGTCCAAGCCAAAGTCGTCGGCCTGCGAAGCCGGCCGGCCGTTGGGCAAGTCGCCCAGATCGAAGCCGCTGGCGGCATCGGCATAAGATGCACTGACAGACGCTTGTGCGGGTCTCGCCGCATAGGTGCGCGTTTCAACGCGGTCGGGCTCATAGCCTGACTGGAACCCGGCCGCTGACTGGAACCCGGCCGTTGACTGAAATCCGGCCCCTGACTCAAATCCGGCATTGTAGGATTCGTCGTCATAGGCCGCGCTGCGCGCCGGAGCGGCAGCGACGTCTACGGCATTCATTTCCGTGAGAAGGCTGGCGAACTCGGTGTCGAGATCGTCATAGGCAGGCGCCGCCGGTTCGTCGTCATTGAAGTCGAGGTCCGGAATATCGAGGTCGTCCGCCAGCGCGACCACGCGCTCGGGCACATCGACCGTCTCGACATCGGGCATCTCGTCATACGCCGAAGACTGTTCGCTTTGCGCCGGCGCAGATGCCGCATCGGCGGCGCCGTCTTCGGCCGGCTCATCCTGATAGGACGGTGCCGTAGCCATTGGCGGTGTCGCTTCCGTGGTCTTCGCCGAAGTCGTCGGCTGGGCTGCAAAGGCAGGCTGCGACTGTGCGACCGGCGTTACGCGGCTCCACGAACGGGCCGGCGTCGGCGGGGCGGAGGGTGCCGCCATCCAGCTGAGCGCATCAGCCGGATCCTGCTGGGAAGCGGCGGCCGCAACGTCATCGCCGTCGCCATGATCCAGACCGATGTCCTTGGCGAACGCGGTATGCAATGCGTCATCGTCGAAATCGACATCGGCCTGCCCGGCGGCATCTTCAGCGCTGAAATCCTGGCCCTCGAGCTCATCGAGGAGAACGCTATCGAGATCGGCGTCGTCGGCGGCGTGAACCGCGCTACTATCCGGCGACCCCAAAAGGTCTTGCTCGTCGAGGCTCCAGTCCAGTTCTTCGACGGGCTTCGCTGATTTGACGGCGACCTTTTCAGTCGCGGCTACAGGGTGCCGAACCATAGCGGGTTCGTTGGCCGCGGAGGCCGCCACGGGGGAAGCTCGTGTGCGCATGGTGCCCAACAGCGCGTTCAGCTCGTCTTCGAGGCTCCGCTCGTCAGCGATGGGGGCTGGCGCCGCCGACTGGACTCCGGCGGCCGGCGCCGTCGGTTGGGCAGCAACGCCGGAGGCCTGCGGAACCGGCTTTTCGGCTTCCTCGGCAAGCGCGTCCTCGAAGCTCAGGTCAAAATCGGCGTCGAACGCATCTTCCGGGGTCTCGGCGGAAGGTTCGTGCTTGGCGACGATAGCCTCCGATTCGTCAATTTCTGGCTCGTCAATTTCGACCGGTTCAGCCGTGCGAACGTCGAAATCCATGTCGACATCGACCATGACATTGTCGAAATGGCCGGCAAAGTCCTCATCGGACTCGTCCGAAACAGCCCGAACAGGCGCAGCAGGAGCTCCAACAGCGGCCTGCTCCATCGGCCCATGTTCGTCGAGCATCAACTCGTCTTCGAGCGAGCTTGCGACGGCATTGTCGAATTCGTCGTCGAAGGCGGGTTCGGCGGCCGGCGCGGAAACGTCGGCGGGTTCGGCAGCCTGCTCCATCGGCACGTGTTCTCCAAGCATCAGCTCGTCTTCGAGCGAGCTTGCGACCGCATTGTCGAATTCATCGTCGAAGGCGGGGTCGGCAGCCGGCGCGGAGATTTCGGCGGCTTCGGCAACCTGCTCCATCGGCACCTGCTCGTCGAGCATCAGCTCGTCTTCGAGCGAGCTTGCGACTGCGTTGTCGAATTCATCATCGAAGGCGGGTTCGGCGGCCGGCGCGGATGCATCGATGGCGGCAGTATTCTGTTCGGACTCGCCCGTCGCCTCGTCGTCGACCAGTAAATCCTGTTCGAGCGACGCGGCAAGCTCGCCGTTCCCAAGCTTGTCGTTCCCAAGCTTGTCGTTTATTGGCAAATCGTCTTCGAATGGCGACACATCTTCGAGCGAACTGGCAAGCGCATCGTCGAAATCGTCATCGAACGCAGCTTCAACAGCCGGCGCGGATGCTTCGGCAACACCAGAACGCGAGTCGTCGGCAGCAACGGCATGGGCGGATTCGTCCGTCGCATCGTCGTCCAGCAGTAAATCCTGTTCGAGCGACGCGGCAAGCTCGTCGTTCCCGAGCTTGTCGTTCCCTGCCAAATCGTCTTCGAAAGGCGACACGTCTTCGAGCGAACTGGCAAGCGCATCGTCGAAATCGTCATCGAACGCAGCTTCAACAGCTGGCGCGGATGCTTCGGCAACACCAGAACGGGCGTCGTCGGCAGCAACGGCATGGGCGGTTTCGTCCGTCGCATCATCGTCCAGCAGGAAATCCTGTTCGAGCGACGCGGCAAGCTCGTCGTCCACGGCGTCGGTGGCAGCCGGTTCGAAAGCCGGCTCGCGAATCTCGGTTGCGCCGTCGTTGTCGTCGGCGCCGAATTCGCCCATCAACTCCTTCTCGAGATCGATGTCGAAATCGCCCTCGTCCGCCGGCTGGCTGGGTGGGGCCGCCTTCGGCTGGGCCTGCGGCTTGACCGGCTGGCGCGGGTCGAACCCCATGATCCTGGTCAGTTCCGCGAACGGATCATCGTCGGCGATATCGTTTTGGGCGGCTGCTCTCAGCTGGGTTCTGTCTGCCATTATTGTTCCCGAACTCGCACTCATTCGGACGCCATGGACGTCGCGCAGGGTTGGCCCTTACCAGCGCAATGTGGGCAAAAGGTGACAGGTTTTTTAGTCAAACCTAACGCATCTCGGTGGGCGCATCGGCCCCGATCAGCATCAGGCCGGACGTCAAAACGTCCGAAACAGCCTGCACCAGCCCTAGTCTGGCATGCGTCAATTGTCGGTCGTTAACCTTAACAAAACGTAAGTCCGGATTCTCGGTCCCGCGGTTCCAATGTCCGTGGAAGCTGGAGGCGAGATCGTAGAGGTAGAATGCCAGCCGGTGCGGCTCGAGCGCAAGTGCCGCGGATTCAATCAGCCGCGGATATTCGGCAAGCTTCCTGATCAGGCCGATCTCGGCTTCGTCGGTCAGCGAAGCGGTGGCGGCGGCCAGCCGATTGCGGTCGAAATTGGCCTCGCCCAACTGTTCGCTCGCCTGCCGGAACACCGAATGGCAGCGCGCCGAGGCGTACTGCACGTAGAACACCGGATTGTCCTTCGACTGCTCGGTCACCTTGGCGAAGTCGAAATCGAGCGGCGCATCGTTCTTGCGGTAGAGCATCATAAAGCGGATCGGATCGCGGCCGACCTCCTCCACCACTTCGCGCAGCGTCACAAAATCGCCCGACCGCTTCGACATGCGCACCGGTTCGCCCTCGCGAAAAAGCCTCACCAACTGGCAAAGCAACACGGTAAGCTTCACCTCGTCGCCGGAAATCGCCCGGGCGAGCGCTTCCAGGCGCTTCACATAGCCGCCATGATCGGCGCCGAGCACATAGATCAGCTCGACGAAACCGCGATCGACCTTGTCCTTCAAATAGGCGACGTCCGCGGCAAAATAGGTGAAGGTGCCGTCCGACTTGACCAGCGCCCGGTCCATGTCGTCGCCGACCGCAGTCGAGCGGAACAGCGTCTGCTCGCGATCCTCCCAGTCGTCCGGCTTCTCGCCCTTGGGCGGCGGCAGCTTGCCCTTGTAGATATGGCCCTTGAGCGTCAGGTCGTTGATGGCGGAACGGATTTTCCGGGCGTTGTCGGCGTGCAGCGTGCGCTCCGAGAAAAAGACGTCGTGATGCACATTGAGCAGCGCCAGATCCTCGCGGATCATGGCCATCATCGCATCGATCGTCCTGTCCTTGACGATGGCAAGCGCTTCCTCGTCGGACATCTGCAGCAGGGAGCGGTCGAATTCGCTGGCCAGCGCCTGGCCGACCGGCACCAGATAGTCGCCCGGATAGAGCCCGGCCGGAATCTCGCCGATGTCGTCGCCGAGCGCCTCGCGGTAACGCAGCATGACCGAGCGGCCGAGCACGTCGATCTGCGAACCAGCATCGTTGATGACATATTCCTTGGTCACGTCATAACCGGCGAAGGCCATCAGATTGGCGAGCGCATCACCCACCACGGCGCCACGGCAATGGCCGACATGCATCGGTCCGGTAGGGTTAGCCGAGACATATTCGACATTGGCTTTCTTGCCGCCGCCGACCGTCGAGCGGCCGTAATCGCGGCCTTCGCCGAGCAGCACAGTCAGATGCAACTGCCAGAACGCGTCCTTGAGCCTGAGATTGACGAAGCCTGGACCGGCAACGTCCGCAGCGGCGATGTCGATGTCGGCGCGCAGCGCCTGCGCCAGCCTTTCAGCCAGTGCGCGTGGGGGCTGGCCGGTCGGCTTGGCCAGCACCATTGCCGCATTGGTCGCCAGGTCGCCATGGCTGGCGTCGCGCGGCGGCTCGACGGCGATGCGCGACAAGTCCAGCGAACCGCCGTCTTTGTCTTTTAAATCAAGCGCTTCGACAGCTCTGGTGATTCGCGCGTTGAAATCGGCGAAGATGTTCATTGGTGTAGCTCTGGGGTGTGGCTCTGGCGGCTTTGCAGGGATCCGGCTTATTGGCCGGCAAAATCGAGCTCGGCCTAGCTTAATTCAGGCGTATGGTCAAACAAACGGCGGTGTTCTTTCAAAGCGTAGGTATCCGTCATGCCCGCCAGGAAATCGGCGACGCTGCGCGCCTTGATGCGATCGTCGGCCCGGTCCAGCCCTTCGCGCCAGCCGTCGGGCATGGCGCGCGGATCGGCGAAATAGACCTCGAACAGGTCGTTGACGATCTGCTCGGCCTCGTTACGCACGCGCATGACCTCGCTGTGCCGGTAGAGATGCTTGTAGAGAAAGGCTTTCAATTCCTTTTCGAACGCGGCCATTTCGGCTGAAAAGGTCACCATCGTCTCGCCTGCCGCCCTTACCGCGTCGGCGCTGTCCGGCTTGATGCGGGCCAGATTGGCGGTGGTGGAAACGATCACATCCTCGACCATCATCGTGATCTGCCGTCGCATCAGTTCGTGCCCTGTCCTCACATCGTCCAGCGCCGGATAGCGCTGGCGCACGCCTTCGAGGATCGAGCCGGGCAGCGAGACCTTTTCCAGCATGCCCAGCGTCAGGAAGCCGGATCTCAGGCCGTCGTCGATGTCATGGGTGTTGTAGGCGATGTCGTCGGCGATCGCTGCGCACTGCGCCTCGATGCCGGCGAAGCGGTCGAGTTCGAGGTCGTGCAGCTCCGAATAGTCGCGGATCGCCTGCGGCACCGGCCCCTTCAGACCCTTTCCGCTGGCGTCAGTCAGCGGTCCGTTGTGTTTTACCAGGCCCTCCAGCGTTTCCCAGGTGAGGTTGAGCCCGTCGAACTCGGCATAGCGGCTCTCCAGCCGCGTCACCACGCGCAGCGATTGCGCGTTGTGATCGAAGCCGCCCCAGGCGACCATTTTCTCGTTCAGCGCGTCCTCGCCGGTATGGCCGAAGGGCGTGTGGCCGAAATCGTGCACCAGCGCCACCGCCTCGGCCAGGTCCTCGTCGCCGCGCAGCGCCCGCGCCAGGGCACGCGCTATCTGCGCCACCTCGATCGAATGCGTCAGCCGGGTGCGGTAATGATCGCCCTCATGCGCGACGAAGACCTGCGTCTTGTGCTTCAGCCGGCGGAATGCCGTCGAATGGATGATGCGGTCGCGGTCGCGCTGGAATGGCGTGCGGGTCGGGCTCTCCACCTCGTCGAACAGCCGCCCGCGCGACTTCGCCGGATCGCAGGCATAGGCCGCGCGCGGCCGATAACCAAATCCGATGTCGCCCAACTCGTTTGTCATCGCCGCTGCCGCAGTTGACTTGCCCCCTCGCGCTTCATACCTATCATGTGAAACCGAAAGCAAGGTGACGCCCATGGGCGCTGATGCCAAGACCGCCATAAAAGTCGAGATGACCGACGCCGCAGCCAGGCGGATCGCAAAGATTGTATCTGGCGAAGCCGGCAAGACGGCGCTGCGCGTTTCGGTCGAGGGCGGCGGCTGCTCCGGCTTTTCCTATAAGTTCGACCTGGTCGAAACGCGCAACGATGACGACGTCGCCATCGAGAAAGACGGCGCAACCGTACTGATCGACGACCTCTCGCTGGTCTATATGGATGGCTCGGTGATCGATTTCGTTGACGACTTGATGGGCCAGTCGTTCCAGATCAGGAACCCGAATGCGGTCGCCTCGTGCGGCTGCGGCACCAGCTTCAGTATTTAGAATGCCTGCCATCGGCGCGGTCCGTCAGGTCGCGCTTTCAGCCGGGCGCGATCTCGATGCAACGCTGGCGTTCTGGCACGACGTGCTTGGCATGACGGTGCACGTGCGCTTCGATCCGCCGGGCATCGCCTTCATCATGGCCGGCGACGTGCGGCTGCTGTTCACCGATGGCCTGCCGGCCGGCACCGTCTATCTCGACATATCGGGCCTCGACGATTTCTACGCCTCGGCAAAAGCCGCCGGTGTCCCCTTCACCGCGCCGCCGATGCTCGTCCATCGCGACACCGAGGGCCTGTTCGGGCCGGCGGGGGAAAGCGAATGGATGGCCTTCCTAAAGGACCCGGCAGGCAATACGATCGGCCTCGTCGAACGTCATCCGCCGGAACAGCCCGAAACATCAGTGAGGCCGTCATGAAAATCGTCACCTGGAATATCAACGGCGTTCGGGCCCGCATGGGCAATTTGACCCATTGGCTGACGGAAAGCGCGCCTGATATCGCCTGCCTGCAGGAGATCAAGACTGTCGACGAGCAGTTTCCGCGCGCGGAGATCGAGGCGCTCGGCTACAACGTTGAAATATATGGCCAAAAA
Organism: Mesorhizobium wenxiniae; assembly: GCF_002284535.1. Taxonomy (GTDB): domain Bacteria; phylum Pseudomonadota; class Alphaproteobacteria; order Rhizobiales; family Rhizobiaceae; genus Mesorhizobium; species Mesorhizobium wenxiniae. The sequence continues at coordinate 238,153 of NZ_NPKH01000037.1, forward strand.
GGTTTTAACGGCGTCGCCATCCTGTCGAAGCTGCGCTTCGACGAGGTCATCAGAGGCTTGCCGGGTGACGACACCGACGAGCAGGCGCGTTTCATCGAGGGCGTGTTCTCGACCGACAAAGGCGCGTTGCGCGTTGCCTCGCTCTACTTGCCGAACGGCAACCCGATCAATGACGAGAAGAAGTTCTCCTACAAGCTTTCCTGGATGGCGCGGCTGGAGCGCTGGGCCGAGGAACGGCTCATGCTCGAAGAGGCGCTGGTGCTGGCCGGGGATTACAATGTCATCCCCGAATACATCGACGCGAAATTCCCGGAGAACTGGCTGAGCGACGCGCTATTCCAGCCGCAGACGAGGCAGGCGTTCCGCCGGCTGAAGAATCTCGGCTTCACCGAAGCGGTGCGCGCGGTCACCGACGCGCCGGACATCTTTACTTTCTGGGATTATCAGGCCGGCGCCTGGCAGAAGAACAACGGCATCCGCATCGATCACTTGCTGCTCTCGCCCGAAGCCGCCAACCGCTTTTCCTCGGTCTCGATCGAAAAGCATGTGCGCGCTTGGGAAAAACCCTCCGACCATGTGCCGGTGGCCGTCGAACTGGCTTTCGCGCCAATCTGATCATTTCGGGCTCGGACCGCCGGATTCCCGGTTGATGGACCGTCATATCGCCACAATCGGGGTTTCCGCTGCAATCCGGGTTCGGCCGGGGTTCAAGATGACGATCAGATTTGCGCTTTGCCCATGTGCCGCCGCGCTCGCCCTCGCGGCGACGCCGGCGTTTGCCGATCCTGAATGCCTGGCCAACGGGAAATCATTCCAGATCGGCCAGGTCGCCTGTCTGACGCTGTCCGGCCGGAGCCATCTCGCCCGCTGCGATATGGTGCTCAACAACACGTCATGGACAAAGATTCGGGACGAATGCCCGCGAACGACGCTGGCGCCGTCGGCCACGCCAATTTCAACACCTGAGTCCGGTCTCGTTCCGACGGAACCCACCGAGAACTGATCTTCCGACTTGATTTTTCGAAGTAGCCAGTCCTCCGACTTATTGCCTTTCTCACTATCGGCTTCGTGGCTACCGGCTTCTTGGCTACTGGTCGCCGCCGCCCTTGGTGAGGATGTCGTCGGCCAGCGAAATCGCGGTGCGGCGGTCGGCCTCGCCCGCGGCGGCAAACGCCTCTTCCTGCATGCCGCGTATCCATGGCTGGTCGGAAGGTGAGGCCCGTTCGAGCGCCGCGGTCATCATCGCCAGCCCCCGAACGATCTTACCGCTCTGGAAAAGCAGATGGCCGAGCGTTGCCTGCGCGCCGGCATGGCCCTTTTCCGCGGCGAGTTGGAACCAGCGTCCGGCCTGCTTGATGCTGGCCTTGACGCCGCCCTTGCCATTCAGGAAGATCTGGCCCATCTCGAACTGGGCATTCGGGTTGCGGTAATTGGCGGCGGCGCGCATGTAATATTCCTGGGCCGCCACCTCGTTCTCTGTGATGGGGCTGCCGGGGATGCCCTTTCTCAAATAGTCGCCGAGCGCCACGAGCGCGTCCGACACATAGCTCTCTTCCGGCGAACCGGGCTCCACGTCCTGGTCGGCAATCTCGCTGAAGAACTTGAACGCCGCGTAGTCGTCGCGCTCCACGCCGTCACCCTCGGCATACATGCGCGCAAGCTTCCAGGTGGCGCCGATCTGGCCGTTTTCGGCCGCGTATTTGTAGGCCTCCGCGGCCTGTTCCTTGCGGCCGTTCTTGTAGGCGGAGAAGCCGAACTGAAACACCGCCCACGGGCTGGACTGCGGCTTCACGCCGGTCTTGTCGTCGAACACCTTGTCGTCGAAGGCCATGGCCTGGCCCGCGGCGCCCAAGGTCGCGCCAAAAGTGGCGATAGCGACCAGTGCCGAAAAGACAGACAACCTCAGCAACTCAGATATCCGCATAACAATGTGTTTCTTTCGCACCACCGGGATGGGTGACCGCGCCGTCGCGGGCAGGCCCCACCGTTTGTGCATATTTCCAGATCGCGCCCGACTGATAGTCGGTCGCGCGGGCCTTCCAGGCCTTTGCCCTAGCCGCCAGTTCGGTGTCGGACAGCGCCACCTCGATCGTGCCGTTCACCGCGTCGATCGAGATCAAATCGCCATCCCTGAGCAGCCCGATCGGACCACCCACGGCGGCTTCCGGCCCGACATGGCCGATGCAGAAGCCGCGTGTCGCACCCGAAAAACGTCCGTCGGTGATGAGAGCCACCTTGCCGCCCATGCCCTGGCCATAGAGCGCCGCCGTCGTCGATAGCATTTCGCGCATGCCCGGACCGCCGCGCGGACCCTCGTAGCGGATGACGAGGACCTCGCCTTCGCTGTAGCTGCGATCCGTAACCGCCTCGAAACATTCCTCTTCCGAATCGAAACAGCGCGCCGGACCAGAGAATTTCAGCTCCGACATGCCCGCGACCTTCACGATCGCGCCTTCGGGGGCAAGGTTTCCCTTCAAGCCCACGACGCCACCCGTTTGGGTGATTGGTCGGTTGGCGGGACGGACCACATCCTGGCTATCATTCCAGGCTACGTGCTCCATATTTTCGGCTAAAGTGCGGCCGGTCACCGTCAGGCAGTCGCCGTGCAGATAGCCGTGGTCGAGCAACGTCTTCATCAAGAGCGGAATGCCGCCGGCCTCGAACATGTCCTTGGCGACATATTTGCCGCCCGGCTTCAGGTCGGCGATGTAGGGCGTCTTCTCGAAGATCCTGGCTACATCGAAGAGGTCGAACTTTATCCCGGCCTCATGCGCGATCGCCGGCAAATGCAGCGCTGCGTTGGTCGAGCCGCCGGTGGCCGAGACCACGGTCGCCGCATTCTCCAGCGCCTTCAGCGTGACGATGTCGCGCGGGCGGATATTCTTTGCGATCAGCTCCATGATCTTTTCGCCGGAGGCGAAGTTGAAGCGGTCGCGCATCTCGTAGGGCGCCGGTGCCCCGCAGGAATATGGCAGCGCCAGACCGATGGCCTCGGCGACGGTGGCCATGGTGTTGGCGGTGAACTGGGCGCCGCAAGAGCCGGCCGACGGACAAGCGGCTTGTTCGATTTCGAGGAGCTCGGCGTCGCCGATCGTGCCGACCGAGTGCTGGCCGACGGCCTCGAACACATCCTGCACGGTGATCTGCCGGCCCTTGTAGGAACCGGGCAGTATCGAGCCGCCATAGATGAAGATCGACGGCACGTTGAGCCGCACCATGGCCATCATCATGCCGGGCAGCGACTTGTCGCAACCGGCAAGGCCGACCAGCGCATCGTAGCAATGGCCGCGCATGGTGAGTTCGACCGAATCGGCTATGACCTCGCGCGACACCAGTGACGATTTCATGCCCTGGTGGCCCATGGCGATGCCGTCCGTGACGGTGATGGTGCAGAATTCGCGCGGCGTGCCGTTCGCCGCGGCGACGCCCTTCTTGACCACCTGCGCCTGGCGCATCAGCGAGATGTTGCACGGTGCCGCCTCGTTCCAGCAGCTCGCTACACCGACCAGCGGCTGCGCGATCTCGGCCGCCGACAATCCCATCGCATAGAGATAGGAGCGGTGCGGCGCGCGCGCCGGACCGACGGTCACATAGCGGCTGGGCAGCTTGGCCTTGGAGATGACTCTGGCGTTCATACTCTTCCTTGCCGCGGGCGGTGCGACCTGCCCCATTGCCGAGCCTCTTTGGGCACGTGTTCCGGGACAAATTCGAGTGCGCCGGGTTTATGGCGGGAAATAGGCAATCTCCCCGGGCGTCCTTGTCGTGCGAGGGTTGCTCAGAAACTGTTGCCAAAACGTCACAATCGCGGGAGGCAGAGGGGTGCCGCGTTTTTGTAACCCCGCCTGCATGTCAGGAAGCCGCTCGAACAAAAAAGCCGGGCAATGCCCGGCCTTTTTGCTATTGAAAACTTATGTTTAGAACTTGACCTTAACCGAAGCTGAGCCGGCAAGGAGCAGATCGTCGTCGTATGTGTAGGTGACGGCATTTGCCGTGTCGCCAACACCGGTGAAGGTCGACGACCCACTGGTCAGAACACCGATCGAACCACCAAGTCTGACCTCGATCTTGTCGTTCGGCGAATACGAAATGCCGCTGGCCACGGACCAGGTGTCCGACTGATAGCCGGAGGTCGTCGAGGTTCCACGATCCCAGGTCAGCGAAACCGCGCCAGACAATTGGTCGGAAAACTTGTGAGCTATGCCACCCGAAACCGTCCAGCCGTCGCGATAAAGCAGGTCGAAAGAAACGGGCGAGGGAGCGCCGGTCACCGGACTGCGCACGCCATTGATGGGAATGACGCCAAGCCTGCTCCATTCCTGCCAGCGGATGGAACCAAAGGCCAGCCAGCCAGGCGCTATACCGCTCTGTAGCTTGAGTTCCACAGCTTGGGGTATCTCGGCCGAGGCGGAGACAGGGAAGACCCCGGTAGCGCCTGGAATCAGATCCGCCGGAAAGGCGCCCCTAAAACCGGTGGTGTCGACAGTTCCCGACAGCTCGTCATATTTGTAGCTCGAAGAGTACATCAGGCTTCCGCGCAAGGCGATTTCGGGAATTTCATAGGCGGCACCAACACGCCAGCCCCACGCCTCGTCTGAAAGCTGAAACTTGCCGATGCCGGTATTGCCGAAGGCCAGCAAGGTCTGCCGCGACAGGAATGCATCAACCTCCTGGTAGGAGACGCCGCCGATGAACCGCATCGAGCCCTTGCCAACATTTACCTTGTAGGAGCAGGTAAGGCCGAAATCATTTGTTTTGACGTAGTATTCGACCGCCGTTGGCGAATAGGCGTTGTTCATTCCGAAGTCTGCCTCCGCACCATACGGTTCCGTATAGGTGGCAAGGCAATCCACAGGTTCAAAGAGGTTGGCCTTGATACCGATGCGCGGCACCGCATAGTCGCCACCAACGTCCACTGACGAAGACGACAATCCGGAGCCATCCAGGCGCTGCACATTCTTCAGCGTACGCTGTGGCGAAACATAGGTGACGCCAGCGTCGACCGAATATGGCGCGGCATCAAACAACTGGTCGATGTTGACGCCGCCCCGGTCGAAACCGCCCGCGTTCGCAACGCTCGAAATCAATAGCGAACAGCACCCCGTCCCCAGAAGCGCTTTCAGACGCAAATTGTTCACGAATCTCCTCCCGAATACGTATGGGATTAAGCTAGAACCAATTCAGGTTAACGGCGCAACAATGAATTCCCGATGCGTACATGTACACCTTCGCCGACCGCATTTTAGACAAAGTGACAGCTTTCCTCGCAAAGCCGGAAAACGGCCCGTTCGGTTGCAAATCGACAAAAAATCCAGAAAACTCGCGTGGAACGACGCCAAAACGGCCGGTTTTGCGAAGACAAGGCCACATTGTTACATTATGGCAACAATTGGGCTAAAACATTCCGTTTACGTCAAGATTTACGCTGCGGAACGCCTATTCTCGCGGCAGGAAGCCGTCCGAAAAGCAAAGTTCGCAGGACTCGCGAATCCTGAGCATCGGACCCAAAAGCGGAAGCCGGTTTTGGCCAATCCGAACCTCAGCCAATTCGATTCTCAAACCAGAATAAGTCAACCGGCTTCGCGCACTCGTGTCAGCGCTACCGAAAGCTTTTCTTGCGCCTCGCGATACTCGGCGAGTTTTTCGCGCTCGGCATCCACGACATCTTCCGGCGCGTTGGCGACGAATTTCTCGTTGGACAGCTTCTTGTGCAGGCGGGCGATCTCCTCGGTCACCTTGACCAGTTCCTTCTGCAGCCGCGCCGCCTCGGCGGTAAGGTCGATCAGGCTGCCGAGCGGCAGACAGATGGTCGCCTCGTTGAGCACGATCTGGGCGGAGCCCTTAGGCGCCGTATCGACCAGCGAGATGTCGCCGACCCGCGCCAGTCGCTTGATGGCCGATGCCTGGCGCTCAAGCCTTTCATGGGTCGCGGTATTGGCGCCGATCACCATCAGGGGCGCGATCGCGGCCGGCGGCACATTCATTTCCGAGCGCACGGAGCGGATGCCTGAGACGAGCTCGACCAGCCAGTTGATGTCGGCGGCCGCTGCCTCATCCTCAAAGTCTGGCGACGGCCACGCTGCATGGCAAAGCAGCGACGGCCGTTCCTTGCCCTCGCCGGCGGTCTCAGCCCACAGCTCTTCGGTCATGAATGGCATCATCGGATGCAGCAGCTTATAGATCTCGTCGAGCACGAAGGCGACACAAGCCCGGCTTTCGGCCTTGGCAGCCTCGTCCGGACCTGTGAACACCGGCTTCAGCAGTTCCAGATACCAGTCGCAGAACAAGTTCCACACGAACCGGTAGGCCGCACCTGCAGCCTCGTTGAACCGGTATGAGGTGATGCCTTCGGTGATTTCGCGCGCGGCGCGTGTCAGTTCGGTCAGGATCCAGCGGTTGACCGCCAGCTTGGCGTCGTTCAGCCAGAACTCGTCGTTCCTCGCGACGTCGTTCATCTCGGCAAAGCGCGTCGCGTTCCACAGCTTGGTGCCGAAGTTGCGGTAGCCGGCGATGCGGGCCGGATCGAGCTTCACGTCGCGTCCTTGCGCGGCCATCACCGTCAGCGTGAAGCGCAGCGCGTCGGCGCCGTATTCGTCGATGAGATCGAGCGGGTCGATGACGTTGCCTTTCGACTTCGACATCTTCTGCCCGTTCTTGTCGCGCACCAGCGCATGGACATAGACGGTGTGGAACGGCTCTTCGTCCATGAAGTGCAGGCCCATCATCATCATGCGGGCGACCCAGAAGAAGATGATGTCGAAGCCGGTCACCAGCACGTCGGTCTGGTAGTAGGTTTTCAGTTCCGGCGTCTGGTCCGGCCAGCCAAGCGTCGAGAACGGCCACAGCGCCGACGAGAACCATGTGTCGAGCACATCCTCGTCGCGGGTCAGGATCTCGCCCGGCTTGAAGTTCTCGAGCTTGTCCTCGACCCAGGCCTTCCATGGCCCTTCCAGCGCCAGATAATATTCGACGGCAGCTGCGAGCGCCTCCTCCTCGGTCTTCTCGACGAAGACGCGTCCATCCGGTCCATACCAGGCCGGGATCTGGTGACCCCACCAGAGCTGGCGCGAAATGCACCAGGGCTGGATGTTCTCCATCCAGTCGAAATAGGTCTTTTCCCAGTTTTTCGGCACGAAATTGGTTCGGCCCTCGCGCACCGCACGAATAGCCGGTTTGGCGAGCTCCGCCGCGTTCGCATACCATTGTTCGGTCAGGAACGGTTCGATCGGCACGCCGCCGCGATCGCCATGCGGCACGGCATGGCGATGCGGCTCGACCTTTTCGAGGAAACCGCCCGCCTCCATCAGCTCGACGATCTTCTTACGCGCGACGAAACGATCGAGGCCGTTGAGTTCATCCCAGACGGCCTCGCGCTCGGGCGTCACCTCCAGCCCGGCGAGAAAGTCGTCATTGTCCGTGAGGGTGACCGCCGCCTCTACGGTGAGGATATTGATCGCCGGCAGCTTATGGCGCCTGCCGACCTCGAAGTCGTTGAAGTCGTGGGCCGGCGTGATCTTCACCGCGCCGCTGCCTTTCTCCGGATCGGAATATTGGTCCGCCACGACCGGGATCTTGCGGCCGACGATCGGCAGGACGAGGTTCTTGCCGACCAGATGCCGAAAACGCTCGTCGTCGGGATGCACCGCCACCGCCGTATCGCCTAGCATTGTCTCGGGGCGTGTCGTTGCCACGGTGATGAAGGTTTTAGGATTTTCCGGATCGAAAACCTCGCCCTCGACGGGGTAGCGGAAATGCCAGAGGTTGCCGTTGACCTCCTGCTGTTCGACCTCGAGGTCGGAAATCGCAGTCAAGAGCTTCGGGTCCCAGTTGACAAGGCGCTTGTCCTTGTAGATCAGGCCTTCCTTGTAGAGCGTGACGAACACTTCGAGCACCGCCTTGGATAGGCCCTCGTCCATGGTGAAACGTTCTCGGCTCCAGTCGGCCGAGGCCCCCAGCCGCTTCAACTGGTTGAAGATCGCGCCGCCGGATTCAGCCTTCCACTCCCAGACTTTCTCGATGAACTCGTCGCGCGTCAGGTCGCGGCGGTGGATCTGCTTCTCCATAAGCTGGCGCTCGACCACCATCTGCGTAGCGATGCCGGCGTGATCCATGCCGGGCTGCCACAGCACGTTCTTGCCGCGCATGCGCTCGAAGCGCACCAGAATGTCCTGCAGCGTGTTGTTGAGCGCATGGCCCATATGCAGCGAGCCGGTGACGTTCGGTGGCGGGATGACGATGGTGAAGGCTTCCGCACCCTCCTCGGCGCCCGCGCCGGCACGAAACGCGTCGGCCTCCTCCCAGATTTTGGCGATCTTCGGCTCGACGATTTTAGCGTCGTAGGTTTTTTCGAGCATAGGGAAATGGTCCGAGCTGTCGGGTTTTTTGCTGGTCCGGTGTAAATCGGAAGGTCTTGGCCAAGTCAACCGCGAGGCGGCGGGCGAGCGGGCTCGCCTGCCATACAGATAGATCTGACAAGATCACAGGCAATGCCACTGCCGAGGCCGTAGGCATTAAATCGCACATCAACAAAACGCCGCCAGCGGCGGCGTTCCCCATCCGCCAACCGTCGGAATTGTTACTGCGCGCCGCGCGCTACGCGCTCGATTTCCTCGCGCACCAGCCGCTCGACCAGCGTCGGCAGATTGTTGTCCAGCCAGTCCTGCAGCATGGGCCTGAGCATCTCCTCGGCCATCTCGTCGAAGGTTTTCTTGCTGCGGCTGGCGAACGCATCGGAAAGCTCGCCGAAGGCGGCGGCGACCTGCCGGCCCGTATGTTCGGAAAGGATCGCCGGACGAGTGGACGGTGCCTCGCTTGTCGCCGGGCGCGCCAACCCGCTTCGCGGCGGGGCCGGCTCGAAAGCAGGTTCGGCCGCGTCCTCGAAAACCTCGGCCTCCGGTTCGGCGTCCGGCGTTCGTCGCACCTCGGCCCTGTCCGGCTTGGCCGCGGTCATCGTTTCGCCGACCGCGGCGATCTCACGCCGCCAATCGGCAACAATGCTGTCGGTCGTCTCGGCAACCCTTGCCGTCGCAGGCATATCCAACTCCGGCTTGGCGGCCGGGCCCGGCTCGGCCGCGACCCTGGCACCAGCAAGCGTCACGGGCGCTTTGACCGGAGTCGGGTCGGAACGCAGCGGCGGCTCCATACGTGCGATGACAGGCTCGGCGGCCGACGGTGGCGCCTGCACCTCGGTCAGCGTGACCGGCCTCCTGGCGTCGAATCCCGGACGCAACTCGGCGCGAAACGCACCCGCCTCCGGCGGCGCCACGCCTACCGCCGGCGGCGCCTCGCCTGCCGCCGGTGGCGGCCCGCCTACCGCCGGTGCCGGCACGGCAACCGACGCTAAATCCTGCAGCAGGTCGTCCGCTTCGTCCGGGTGCTTGCGGCCGGTATCGTTGTCCTCGATGATCCTCCTGATGGAAGCCAGTATCTCCTCCATGGAAGGTTCGCGCTGTACGCTGCTTGCTGTCGCCATCGTCACATCCGCCGCCCTTGTGACTCGTTGCAGATTTCCAGTCCGGCCAAAGCCGGATTCGAATCATGGCGACAGCGTAACCGACGGATCGCCTTACGAGAATCCCCAATCTGAGGGCGCGTTGGATTTCAACAGATTAGAGCCCGCGCGTTCCTTTGAACGGCGGGCTCTAATGCCTTGAAACTGGACGGAATTGAAACTGGTGGAGCGATCAGCGGCCGTCTGGCGTGCGCAGGCCGATCCACTTGTCCTTGACCGCATTGTAATGCTCTTCGGGTCTGTATTTCGTCACCTGAAGGGCGAGACGATCGACCGAAAGACGACCTATCGCCGAGAGGATGGCATAGCTCGCCACCACCAAATCGCGTTCGGAACTGGCCTGGTTGATCTTGGCGGTGATGAGGGTGGCTTGGGCGTTGAGAACGTCGAGCGTGGTGCGCTGGCCGACATTGCGCTCCTCGATGACGCCGCTCAAGGCAAGCTGCGCGGCGGCGATCACCTGCCTGTTGGCCACCACGGTTTGCTGCGCGGCGATGTATTGCGTCCACGCCGAGGTCACGGCTTGCCGCACGGTGTCGCGGCTTACATCGACCTCGATCCGGGCCTGGCTAAGTGATTCCTTGTTCTGGCGCACTATCGCCGACGTCCGCCCGCCCGAATAGATCGGTATAGTCAACGTCGCACCGATGGTGGCCGAATTGGTTGTGCCATCCTGCCCCGTATCGGCAGAGCCCGGGGCCGTCCTGCGAAAGGCGCTGGAAACGCCGGCGGAAGCCGAAAGCTGCGGCAACAGCGCGCCTTCGGCCGATTTCACCGTAAACGCCGCCGCATCGACCAGATGCTGGGTCGAGAGGATGGCCGGGTGCTCGCTGGATGCGATCGCGATCGCCGCATCGAGGTTCGACGGCAACAGCTTCGACAACGGCGAAGCGCCCCTGAGCCTGCCCGGCTCGTCGCCAACGATCTGGCGATAGGTCGCAGCGCTTGCCAGCGCCTGGGCGCGGGCGGCGGCCAGTTCCGCCACAGCGGACGAGCGCTCGGCATCGGCCTGTGCCACGTCGGTGCGGGTGCCTTCGCCGACGTCGAAGCGCGAGCGCGCGGCGCGCGCCTGCTCGGTCAGGAACTGCAGGTTCTGCTCCGTCAGCACCGCCACTTGCCGGTCGCGAATCACGTCCATGTAGGCGCTTGCCGCGTTGAACAGAATATTCTCTTCGGTGTTGCGCAGGCTCTCGAACGAGGCGCGGACCCGCGATTCGGCGGCGGCGACGTTGTTCCTGGTCTGAAAGCCGTCGAACAGGGTCTGGTCGATCTGGACGCCGAAGTTGCCGGTGGTCAACGAGATGCCCCGGTTCGAACCGAGATTGGTACGGGCATCGAAATGGCTTCTGGAAAAGTCGATGTCCGCAGAACCGGTGATGGTCGGGCGCCACCCCGACTTGGCGATGGCGACGCCCTCATCGGTGACACGGACGCCGGCACGAGCCGAATTGAGCTGGGAATTGTTCTGGTAGGCTTTTGAAAGTGCACCGAGAATAGTTTCCGCCGAGGCGGCCAGCGGAGAAAGCGCGGTCGCCGAAACGAGGACGGCGGCAAAAAGGCTCTTGCGTAAAGACGGCACGTTATTCCCTCATTCGTTTTGCATGGGAACCACACCGCGCCGGCTTCTCCCATTTGAGCAGCCGGCGCGGTGTGTTTCAGGTTCCCTGCTGTCAGCCCCCAAAAGAACACCCCGGTTATGCGGATCAGCAACGATTGTTCAAGCGCAAGCGAACATGACAACGCCTTTGCTGCAAGCCAAAATCATTCAGAACTCAAACGCACGAATACGTTCGAATCCCGGTAGTGGCTTAATTGCCGCATTAAATGCGCCTCTTCCGGCTACAACCCCCCCTGTTTTCAGAAACAATCGGGCCACACCCGAATTCCCCTGCCCTTCGACGGCGACGAGCCGACCGCCTTCCGCAAGCTGCTCGAGCAGCGGCTCCGGCACTTTCTCCACGCTGCCGCCGATGAAAATGACATCGTAGGGTGCTCCCGCGGCATGGCCTTCCGGCAGCGGTCCCGTGACCACGCTGACATTGTCGCAGCCAAGCGCCGAAAGAGTCGACATGGCGGTCTCGGCCAATGCCGGATCGCTTTCCAGCGCAACGACGGACTTTGCCAGCCGCGACAGGATCGCCGCCGCATAGCCGGTGCCGCAGCCGACATCGAGCGCCGAATCGCCACGGCCGATTTCGGCCAGCTGCATCAGCTTGGCCAGCGGCGAAGGCTCCATGAGGTAGCGGGGGCCATCCACCGCATTGGCAATGCGGATGTCTTCGTCGATATAGGCTAGATCGCGCTGGCCGGGGGCAACAAAGGCCTCGCGCGGCACGACAAGCAGCGCCTCGAGCAGCGGCGCGCTGGTCACGTCGGTGGTGCGGATCTGGCCATCGACCATCTTCACCCGACGTTCGGCAAAATCAGCGCTCATGTTCCAACCAATCCGCCCAAAACCAATCTGCTTGCCGCGCCAAGACCGCGGCTCATTTCGACCGGAACTCAAGCCCCCTGGCGCTGGTGCGCGGGAGCTTGGGCATTTGGAGGCCTCGCCCGGAATCGAACCGGGGTGCAAGGATTTGCAGTCCTCTGCGTAACCACTCCGCCACGAGGCCTCATTGCTTCCGGCGTTCCACCCGGTTCCAATAGGTTGCGGCGAAAATGCCGTCAAGCGGCCATGGTGCATTCCGGACGGTTTCCCCTCGACCATGATTCCACGCATCGCGTCGTCGACACGCATGCTGCAATCAAAATATTAGTTAACTGTTAAGTACGGAATTTTGCAAAGGGAAGCCCGGGGCCTGGACCTCACGTCGGGTAAGCAGAAGGTCCGCCGTTTTGAAGGAGTTGCAAGGGCCGGAAAAAAGCGCGCCGGGCATCAGCCGGGTTGAGTCGAGCCGGAAAGACCGCCCCTTCACAGAGGCTTGCCACGGGGTGCAAACCGTCAGTTCGGCCGCCGCCGCCGTTCCCACCACACGACAAGCCGGCGCCGGTGGCGGCGTACCAAGGCGAACTCGTAGGAGAGCACCAGCAATCCGATCGGTATCATCCAGAATCCCAGGATCGGCAGGAAGCCGAGAATGCCGCCGAAGATCAGCACGACGCCGATCGCAATCCTGAGGCCGCGCGAGCGCGGCATGGTGAACTGACGGCCGAAGACCGATATTTTCCGTGCCGGTGGATGGTTGTGGCTTGCTGCGCTCATGTCTGGTCGGTGGTCCATTCGGGCAAAGTAAAAGCACCAGCTGACGAAAAGCCGCAACCACGTTTTCGGTTCCGCGCCCCCGTCAGACGGCTCATATGAGGACGCGCGCACATGATTGCTAGAAATCGTCGCGCGAAAAAGCGCCGAAAATACGAAATGCTTCTTTGCAAAGCCGAAACGGGTTTGCTATAGGCTGCGCCACTCACATGAGAGCCTCTGTTCCCCGGTAGCTCAGTGGTAGAGCAACCGGCTGTTAACCGGTTGGTCGCTGGTTCGAATCCGGCCCGGGGAGCCAACATTTTCAAAGATTTAGCCGACGCCAGAATTAGCCAAAAATTGGCATAGGTACGCTATAGGTACGCCCTGCGCGTTTGCTTGCTGGGAATCGCTGTCGCTAAGATCGACCCGTTAGAACCGATCTGCGGTCCTGCAAATCGAACCCAGGGGGGACGGGATGGAATTCGACGACATCATTTCTGGCAAGGAGGCATTCCTCCACGAGGCTATCCTCCTCGAAACGCAAGAAGGGCTGAGGCTTGATTTCAAAGCGCCGGCTATTGGCAAGCCAGGCGCAGCGTTTACTGCGCAAGGCCAACTTACCAAGGAAGGCCGAAGCAGCTTGGCCAAAGCACTCTCGGCCTTTAGCAACTCTGCCGGCGGCGTTTTGGTCATTGGGGTTGTCTGCCGCAAGAATGCTGATGGAGTAGATGCTGCCATCGCTCTCGAGCCGCTGCCCAATTGGAAAACCGCTCTCAGTGTTGTGAGTTCAGCTGTTGGGGATTTGTTGCAGCCCAAAAATGACGGCGTCCGTGTCGATGGTTTTGCATCCCATGGGAACCAGGGCGCTGGCTATCTAGTCATAGACGTGCCTCGTTCCGAGCGGCGCCCCCACCGGAGCGAAGCCACCGATCAAAAGCAATATTTCAAGCGCTCGGGCAGCTCTACCCATGCGATGGAGCACTTCGACATCGAAGATGCCTTTAAGCGCGCATCTGTTCCTGACCTACAACTCAGCACTCGAATTCGACGTAGATCTTCTTCAGGACCGCAAGGCCAGTTTCACTTGGAGTTTTGGTTGGACAATGTCGGCGAGGCCACAGCATTCTTCCCTTCAATGCATTTGGAACGAGCTTCTACATTCTCTGTTGAATGGCCCGACCACATTCTTGGCGTTCATCGCGAGCGTACGCCAGACGGCCAAATGTCTTATGGGAATTCAGAGTATGTGATTCATCCCGGTCAATCCAGGCTAATGGAAAGGCTTGAGATGACTATCCTATTTGATGACTCGCGGAGCGTTGTGGAATTCGTTGGAGGCGCGCCTGTTGGGAATGCAATGCTATCGGTGCCCTACAGTATCTTCGCCAAGGACATGAGGCGGAAGATTGGAGAGGTTGTTCTTAGCCCAGCCGAGTTCTTGGAGTTGGAATGGGACAGCACCTAGCCCGCCACCGAAGCAGCGGGCCAAGGTGGACGACTTGTCCACTTTCGTCAGTTGAGAGTTGGCTCCGCTAGCCACTCGTTTCTGCCGAGCGATTGCGGATAGACGCTGAGGCAGACCGGATAACCGACCGAATTCGACGCCCGCAAGTATTCGTCGAGTGCGGTGGCTAGCTCCCTTCCTAGCCGCTTTAGTTTTTGTTCAGCCGTAGCGATCTCTTGAAACCGCCAAGAGTGTTGGAGGTTTCTCGCCGGAATTGTTGCGCCGCTCATATCCCCGACTCCAAGCAGGGCGCGGCGGGAAAACCTCCCGATGATGGTGGTAGGCTGGGCAGCGGGCAAAGCTTCGCCGGCCGCCGGAACTGAGGTGTTCGGCACTGGTTGCTCCTATTGAGAAATTATCAAGCGTGGTTGAGTAAACCACAAGCGCGCAAAGTGTCAAGCGTAGTTGATAATATCTCTACTTCGCCGTATAGCTTGTGGCATGATCTCACCACATCAAATCAGGGGTGCCCGGGCTATGCTCGGTCTGACGCAAGCAGAGCTGGCGAAGCGCGCAGGAATATCGACGACCGGTCTGAACAATCTTGAGAGCGGGGCCAGCGACCCTAAGGCGTCGACGCTGAGAGCAATACAGACCGCCCTCGAATCGGCCGGCGTCGAGTTCATCCCCGAGAATGGCGGCGGCGCCGGTGTGAGGCTGCGGAAATGACTAGGTTAGGCTTCGCCGTACTCTTGGCCTTGGGGACGATAACAAGCGTTAGCGCCAGCGAGGCGGCAGAATGGCAAGCGCTTCCGGGAATGACATCGGCGAGCCTTGCGCAATCAGGTTGGCGACAGACAGGTGCGGCGGGACTTTCGTGGCCGGACGGAAGGCAGGCTGTGGTGTCATTTTGGGAGAGCACTAGTGAGAAGCAGCGCTTCACGTTCCGCTGTGTCGCCTACTTCGACAAGGACTTCCATCAAACGGGCGATGCTTGCTATCAGGCGGTTGGCAAAGACTAAGAGAGCGGTTCTCCTCGATCTGCACCTTGTCACCGATCTCCCTTCGCCAGGGCTTCGGCTCTTATGCGTTCGCTGCCAAATATGAAGACCGTCGATAAGGCTGAACTGGCAGCAAAACACCGCCAGGACAAAACCGACGAGGTCATGAGCCTTCTGCTCGAATACCGTTTGCAGCATCCGTGCCAGTAGTCGCCGGCGACGCTGTTTATCAGCGGCGATGTTCCGGATATGGAATGAAATTGTATCAGCAGTTGTCATTGAATGAGCGGGGAGATCCAAGATGCCCGAACGTGGGGTTCGCTCGACCTATTCGCAGGCTCCAGTTCAAATACTTCTCTATGATGGTGGCGGCATAGTTTCATCGGGCAGCGGGTTCTTTTTTACCCATCGGGCAGATCGATACCTCATAACCAATTGGCACATTGTGACCGGGCGGAATTTCTTCACTCGCGCCGTTTTGGACAAGGTAAATGCAAGGACTCCGTCATGGCTCGAGATAAAGACATCAACATGGGTCGATGATGTCGGCATAGAGCCGCGCAGGTTCGGCGTATCGCCAAAGCGTTTGGAGATCTACGGCAATTCTGCCGCGCAGACTGACCCACTCTGGCTTGAGCACCCTCGACTCCAGTGCGATGTCGTCGCAATAAGACTTCCCAAGCCGGCAGACGAGCCGGACTTCATGCACAACAGTGCCAATCTGATCAGCACGATGAAGATACCGGTCCGGCCGGGAGGTGTGGCCTTCGTGATCGGATTTCCCAAGAATCTTAGCGTCGGCTTTGGCCTGCCAATCTGGAAATCTACCTTTGTCGCATCGGAGCCTTTTTACGACGTTGTTCTCGGCGGCGAACTGCACGGTTTTGGCGGCATGAAAGGCGGCACCCGTTACCCAGCCTTTTTCTTGGACGGATACACGCGAGAGGGGATGTCAGGCTCCCCAGTTTTCGCCTACTTTGATGGCATATGGGACATGAACAATCCGTATGCCGAGATCGACGTAGATGCAGCGGGCTTCTGGGATAGAGATGACGTTGCGTTGAATGCATCAGCATCTGAATTCATAGGAATCTACAGCGGGCGTCTACCCGAACAGGAAGCCCAAGCGGCTTTGGGGCTTTGCTGGCGAAGAGAATTGATCGACGAGATCTGCGCAGGCTAACAGGTTACGCTAAGCGCAATGCCGCTCGCTGATCGATAGACAAGCCACCACGGCGGCGCCGGAGTGAGGATGGCAAAGTTGAGGACGTAAACTTTGCCAAATTGGAGGATGCACAGTTTGCCAGTTTCAAAGTGGAAGATCTCCACTTTGATGCCGACTCCATCTAGCAGCCACCAGCGCGCGTTTTCGTCGGCCTAGCTCGAGGTTGGTCGTAGTTGGTGGCAGAATGATAGGGTAAGGGACGGCAAATTGAGGGCTGCCGTTATGCCATTCTCGCGTTACAGCGGAGTGTTTGAGCCTGCCGATCTGGGCTTGCTCCAGCGGGTTTTCGACCAACTGTGCGGCGAGCGCCGTCTAGCCCAAATGGACAAGGAACAGAGGGAAGACCTCGCTGAGGAAATCGTCATCGTTTTCCAGAACGGAATCGATGACGAAGCGGGCCTACTGCAGGCCCTTTCTAAGCGTCGCCGAGTCTGAGCGCGAGCGGCGTCAGTCCGCCAACCCTTGGGCCATGTTAGTCCAACGCTGCCGTTGTAATAGTAGCCTCGCCAGCGCGCGTTTCGGCTGGCCGCTGAGCTACAGCGGGAAAGCGCCTTTCGCGTCCTGGCGCCCGCCTGTGACCAGCGCCATGCATTGGCGGGCCATACCGCGGGAAAGGCCTTCCTGTTTGTCCAGCCAGGGGCCGAAATGACCATGCGGCAACGCTGCCTTGTTGCGGAGCAGCCAGCGGCCGATCGCCATCTTCTGATCGATCGACAGGTGGCCGCCGGGGACCGCTCGAGGCTCGACCGGCTCGCTTGCCGGCCGCTCCATGTTCGATGGCGCCATCAGCATCAGATAGGCGCGATCGAGCTCGGCCTTGGTGGCGTCGGGCAGTTTCATGAACTGGCGCACTGTCATCCCGCAACCAAGGGCCAACACCGCGATGTGGCGTTTCAGGCCGCGCAGCCTATTGACGCGCTGCAACTGCCATTGGTTCGGCAAGCGGTAGGTGCCGACACCCTCGATCTCGATCTCGGTGAAAGGGGTGCTCGCCAGCATGCCGCGCCTCAACGTGCAGAATGCCCCGGATATTTGCATAAGTATCGACTTATAGGCAAGCTGCGGCCGGGACGCTCGATAAGCTCGCTGTCACGTTTCTTCCCGAAAATCCTGCAGTGAGGCATGCCGCAAATCCTGTTCGCCGCGTAGGTGCTTCACGCGGCCGATCAGCCCGGCTTTAGAAATGGCCGGCGCTAGCACCCCGCTCCGCTACCAGCCTCCGCTACCAGCCCAAATGCTTAGCTGGGAAAGCTCGGCGATGTCGCCATAGATCATCGAACCTTTGACGAGAAAACACTTGTCACCTACGACTTCGAAGAGTGAGCTTGACGCGGTGCAAATCGGCAGGTTCTTCGAATTGGCGTACGTACCGAGCGTCGCGGTTTCGACCTTACGGTCCGCGGCTTCGGCATAGCTGACGCTGATCGCGAGCATAGCGATAGCAAGGTGGCTCGGGGGTAAGTTAGGTCGCGACATGCAATCAGAATAGCATCGGCCTTTGACGGGCTTCGTCCATCGATTGGATGAAGCGGTCACCTATATTAGCTACCACTTGACTAAGGTGCCGGCCGCCCCAGAGAAGGGGCAGCAGATCGAGCTTACCGGTGAGATCACCCGCATAGACGAGGAAGGCGGCAGGGTGACCATCGACATGGGACCGCTGGTGACGGTTGACATCGACAAGGTCAGGCTGGTCGAGAAATGCCGGGCGCCGAAACGCAAGAAGCCCCTGCGTGACATGGTGGATTAAATCGGTGGGCGAACTTGCGTTTTGCGCGACAAAGGAGAAAGCTCCCCCGTCTTCAACGCAGGGGAGTAATTGGGATGCGTGGTCTTCGGGTGTTACTTGTCTCGGCGATTTTGGTTTTGCCCGCCGCTCCTGCAGGGAGCAACTTCATGGACAAGAGCACATGCCTGCAAGGCGCTACAAGGATCATGCGTGACCTAGCCGACCACATCAATGGGGTCAGTGAACGCCTCGCTGCCTGCGTCAACTACATTAACGATCGGGAGGTCGAGAACCACAACAATCAGCAGGAACTGCTCCGCGAACTGGCTGAACTTGAACGGCGCTAGAAGATGACACGCCTATCTGTTGCGGAAGAGCTTGAAAGCGCCGCCGACCGCATCGCGGACATGTCACGCGCGGATCTGCAGGTCATCCTGCGTCGCGCCGCATTGATGCTCAGAAACGTTGCTGGTGTTCCACTCGAGCCGGCTACCGCAGACACGCTCGATTCGATTGCTGCCGAGATGAAAGTTGGCCGGTCTGATCTCATACAGATCGTGCTGCGCGAATGGCTGGAAACCAACGCCTATCTGCCGGTCCGGGCGATCGACGAGGAAAGCGAGACGGACGGCAGCGCGTAGGGACTACCGCGAACGCGTACCTACCGCCCGCCCCCAACCGCTGTTAGCTTGTTCGTACGGCGGACCCTCCCCAATCCGCCTAGGCCGGCTCCGTTACAGGCAATCTACCCCAACGCCCCCCCAAGCGGCGCCGGCCACTTCCTGCTTTAAAATTTGGATAGTTGCCTATTGCGAACGCTCGACCGCAAATGTTGGCGCATCATCTCCCTTGCCGGCCTTGAGAAATTCAACGACGGCAAATAGAAGTTGTTCGGCCAAGGTCCTGTTCATCGCCAGTTCGATCGTGCCGGTGTCGGTCTCCAGTTCGAGGAGTCCGATCAAAGGCTCGGCTGATAGGAGTGTGGTGTCGACGTCGAGAAGTTTGTTGAACCCGGATTTGCTGGGCTTGCGTTTCATAGTGCTCATTCCTCTTCCCGGAAGTCCTGCAGCGAGGCGTGCCGCAGGTCCTCCTCGCCTCGTAGGTGCTTCACTCGGCCGATCAGTCCCGGCTTGACCCATTGCGTCGCCGGCCGCTTCATGCCCTTCGGCGCCGGCCCTGCATGCTCCTGGACCCGCTTCCATAGCCGCTCGCGGATCTCGCGGCTTGAATTGATAAGGCAGACCCGACTTATTTTCGCGTGCCGATCTCCCCCATGAGGGCGAAGGCCGGCTTGCCTGCCTCTCGCTCGACGCCGAGCAATTCAAACTCGCCGACGGCGTAGCACTTCGCCTTCAGCCAGTTGGTCGATGGGCCGCTGCGGTATTTGCTGTCCCGGCGCTTCGAAACCATCCCCTCCATCCCGGCCTGATCGAGCAGGTGAAAGATTGCTTTGGCTTCGCCCGGAAGAGACCCGCTGAACTGGATGCGACTTCCCGGAGGGATCAAACCCGCAAGCAGTTCGCGCCGATGTTCCAGTGGCAGGTCGCACAGGTCATGGCCATTGAGATGCAGGAGATCGAAGGCGACGAAATAGAGATCATGCTGGCGTCGTGTGATCGCCTTCCGCAAGGCCGCGAAGTCGGCAAGGCCTGCTTCATTCGGGACAATGAGTTCCCCGTCGACGATGGCGCTGTCGACGTTGAGCCCTTTGGCCGTTTCGACCAGATCGGGATACTTCGCCGTCCAGTCCATCCCGTTGCGCGTGAAGATGCGCGTGCCGGCTTCATCAATGATCATCTGCGATCGGAAGCCGTCGAACTTGACTTCGTGAATCCAGCCTTCGCCCTCGGGAGGCTTCTCGACCAATGTCGGCATCAGCGGCGGGATGAACTTCAAACGCATGAACGGCACTCACGAGACCGCCATTCAATCCTTCTGGTTATATTAGGTTCCAGAAATAAACGGTGCGGGCAACGAAACCGGCATCGTCAATGCTGCAGGTCAACGAAGCTCCGCACCAGGAAAGCGAGAGGGACGGCAGCGCGTAGGCTGGTACCCTCTATGCACAAGACCCGCCGCTACATTTGCAAAGCGACGGGCCCTGAGTGCCGTGCATTGGGGTGCCCGGTATTGCTGACGATGCAATTTCGGTGTGGGGCACCTTATGGCTGCTACACAGCGGAATTGGCGCCATGTACTTCGTACGAATGTTTCGACTCCATTAGCTTGAGGCATGGATTCCGGCCAGCCAGGTGAGCGCCCCCCGAAGGCTCGCTGGTCAGGCGCAGCGGCCCATCCCCCCACAAGCCGCTGGGCCGCTGCCGAATTTCAGCTGCTCACCGATCAATCCCCCGCCGGGCCTGATGTCCCGAGGTACCATCAGCCGCCGTTAGCAGGTGCTGCCGGAGCGGGCGCGGCTGGCGCTTCGACCTTGGGCGCTTCGACCGTAGGCGCTTCGACCTTGGGCACTTGAACCCTAACGTCGACGTCCTTTCCGGTGCCTCCGCCGTTGATGTTGAAAACACCGGTAAACAACAGCAGGATCACGATTGCAAGAATTGCGAGAACGACGGCGACAGCAGTGCCGGCACCATTTCCGCCCGAGTTAACAACAGTGGGACCGTCAGCCATGACTACCTCTCCTATTCTGAATTATTACTGCTCGGCAAACGGGACCGGCGGGCGCTTAGTTCCGCCGCCGGGCTTTGGTCCATGATGCAGTAAGACTGAAGTCTTTTCGTTAAAGTCAGAGGGCTGAGGCTGGCAACCAAGATCTGACCAACGAATTGGTATTGGGCCGCCGAGCAACGTCCCTTCATCGGTGGTTCAGCGGGTGCCCGCTGTTTGTCCTTTTCGGCGGGCACCCGATATGACACCCTAACGGCGGGAACAACTGTGACCCTTATCCAGAGCAGACAGAATGTCGATGAGGTCGCAAGCCGACCCGCCAATGACAATCACACTCCTGACCCAACAGATTTCGCGGTGGTTGATCTCGTTTCGTCGAGCGACGACGACGTCGCTGCAGTCGTCAGGCGAACAGAGCGCCTGGCCCTTGCCGTGATTATCGTAATGGCGATCTTCCTGATCTTTGCGCCGGTGATCTTCATTGCCCTGATGTATGGGATCTGAGACGTCCCGATTGGCGCCAGTAACTCCCAATTTACGCGCTAGCCGTCTTGCATTAGCCCGAGTGAACTGAACGTGATTCCGCAGCTCCCGGCGGGGTAGTGGCCAAGTGTGCGTGCTTCTGGAAGATCGCGATCTTATCGGGATAGGTAATCCGGATGTCGCGTCCGCATCCGTCGCACTTGTAATGGGAAACGACCTGAAACCAGCTGCCATTCTTGATGACGGTGAAGTTGCACTGCGGGCATTGGAAAGTGAGACCGACAGAGGATAGGCTTTGAGAGAGGGACATTGAGCGCTTGCTTTCTTGAGTGCTTAAAGGCGGCTTTGGTTAGTTCAGCGTCTCGACGAAGGATGCGGCAATTAAATCGTCGGCATCGATTCTGCCCTTGCCGTCCTCCATGACGGCTGCGACCTTTCGAAATGTCTTCAGTTCACTCTCGGTAATCCGGGCGCCGCACATCCTCTCATTGAGGTCGGCCACCCGTATTCGCAGCGCCTGGGACGCTCCAATCTCACGATTCGACATAATGATCACATTCCTCCCTTGCTGGCCTCCCGCCGCACCTTTCGGCACGGCGGGCTGTCCTCCCAGTCGCTTAGGTCATTCGATGACTTTGATGATCTTGCGTGTGCCTGGATCAACAAGAACGGTACGGTTGTCGACCACCACGTAACGATATTTGACGTCGGGTACTTCGTGAAGCTCGACCGTCTCGGGCAAGGTCGAGCCGATGTTGAGCTCCACTCCAGGGATTTTCACCGACGCGAGCGGCTGCTTCTTCACATACTCCCTGATGACCGTCTCCTGTTCAGGCGCGATGATCACGTCCTGAGCGGCAGCGGCGCCGATACCTGCCAGCAGCAGAAACCCCGCGGCTGCAGTGGAAAGATGCATTTTCATAATTGGCTCCTTGCGTGAGTTCTGTTGCGCTGAACGGCATCGTCTTCGCGCCAGCCCCACCCAACCGCCGGCGTCCGCAAACGTTCCTTGATTGGGCTTCGGTCTATTCAAAGGAGGACCTAAGTCTGAGGTTGCTGTCGCAAAGGACGACGACGGGGTGCAGCCCGGAACCGCGACCGTCGGCACTCGTTTCTTGCCATGTGTTCACTGGAGAGAGACCATGGAGAATAGTATCCACCAAGCTCGCTGGTTACTCGCTCCGGTGTTCGCCGTATCGATCACGTTCCTGGCGATAGGAATCATCGTTAGCTAGGGGCCGCCCGCCGGTCTGCGCGGTCGCGTAGACCTTGGCCGCGACGCTGAGACCCCTGGTTCCGCCGTCCCATTCAAAATTTCAGGGACGGCCAGGATCTCGGCACACAAGGAATTGCCGCCATCGATCACCTCCCGCAAACCGACTTTTCGACCGAGCGAAAGGCCGAGACAGCCCGCCTCAATCCGCGCGATTGCCGCTGGTGCATCCACGCGGCCGATCACGAACAGACCGGTTTGATCCGCAGTGATTTTCAACCATTCGCCAACCGGCTCCCCTTCATGCCCACCAAGCATCTTGGGAGAAAAGCCGCGCTGCAGAAGGTTGGTGAAGGCGCCGGCCGCAATCACATGCTGACCATATTGACCGCGACGCCGAAGGTTGAGGCATAGCCGGCGATCAGCGTGAGGCCGCCCGGCTGTGCATCCACGGACTAAAAAAACCTCGGGTTTTTGCATCCACGGACTGGAAAAACTCCGGTTTCGGGACAGGCCGATTTTCTCAGCGGGAGAATAAAATCCGCGAATGCCGGGGCAGCGGCTATGGGGCTTTTTCGACAAATCCGCTCCCACACGCCCCCCCGGGTTGTTTTCCATCCACGGACGGGAAAAACCTCATCCGGAGCCATCAGTACCAAACCCCCTTTGGCATAGCGGCTTCCTCTTTCTGCTTGGTGGTGCTGTGACAGGTGCGGCAAAGGGTTTGCAGTTCACCTTCCCAGAACTTAACCTGGTCATTTCGATGGGGGATGACGTGGTCGGCGACGAGCCGCGAAGTGTCGGGCTCGATGCGTTTGCACATGCGACAGGTGAAGCGGTCGCGGACCAACACCTCGAGCCGGAGCTTCTTCCATCGCGCACTATTCAGCCATTTGAAAGACGGCTCGGTCTTTGATCGAAGCGATGACCGCTCGCGTTCGTTGGCTGGGCCTGGCGTGCCGAGCCGTGGCGGCATGGTGCCGAGCATCGGCTTGAGGTTTGAGAGCCTAGCCACAGAGGAGCCTCCAGTCGCCAGGGCGCACTGCCTGGTGCCATTCGGCTTCAAGGAAGTGCTGCCGCTCTATCGCAATCGGCAACTCGAAAGACTGCACTAGGTCTCGATCGGGATCCGCGGTGTAACCGACCAACAAAACCGTCCTGTCATCCTCGCAAAGGATGGCCTCTAGATCAATGATCTCCGGCGTCATCACTGTTGCCTCATCTCTGGAGGCTCGATCGAGTGCGCGGGCACGCCGTGCCAGCGCTGTACCGCTGCCCAAATCAACAGGCTCTCTCGATCGTCGGGAAGGCGAGCTTGGGCTTTGTAGAAAAGCATCATGCTCTCGCGCATGGTTGCTCGCAGCATGTCGTTGCTGAAGTTCCAGTTCGGGCCTTCACCGCTGATGTAGAAGCTCTCGATGGTCGGCTTCGCGGCCGGCGTGTTATCGTTGGCGGCGTTGGTCATGGCCGGGCGTCCTTCCCATCGCGACCGCGCTTAGTCATCAAGGTCCAGGACGCGGGATTGCTCTCACCCGGCTGCAACCCTTGTGACTTGATGTTGGAATGCCAACTTGATCCGCCGTGGCTGACGATCTCGCCGGGGACATAAGTGGTGGATGCGCTCCACACGCCGGCGTACTTGAGCGTAGGCCTGTTCTCGATCTCAGCCAGACACGTTTCCAGCGACATGCATCGACCAGAGAGCCATAGGAAATTGGCCTTCTGCACTCCGATCATGGTGGCCATGAAATCCAGTCCGACCTTTACGTCAGGATGGAATCCGTCTTGCCTAAACTCGTCCTGGATCTTCGCGACCCAGTAATTGACGGAGTGGTCGTATTCCTTGAAGAATGCCTCGTCCTTGTCGGCGTCACTGCCCCTTTTGATGTCCGGATATTCCGGCACGCGGGCCTTCAGAACCTTCTCGTCAATCTCCCAAGCGCGGCGTTGGACAGGCGCCGCCGACACCTGTTGCTTGGGCTCGACCTTCTCGACGTAGATGCCGGCCAAGATCTCGGCGCGCTTCGTTTCGAGTGCGTCCAGGCTGGAACGGGCGGTTCCCATAGCCTTCCTGGTGGCGTTCCATCTGGCATCATCGAGCTTTTCTTCGGCGTCAGCGTACTCTGCACCGAGCCTCTTGATGCGCGCCTTGGCATCACTGATTTCTCCATCGATCTTGGCGAGATCGCCCGCTTGCTGATCGACTATGACGGGTCCCTTCGTCATTTCGCATCCTCGATTTCGTGCACGAGCTTGTTCCGCAGACACCACTCAAGGGATTGCGGCTCGTCCTTTGCGGCCTCGATCGCAAGCGCGGCGAGGTCGGCGCCCGACCTGTCGGCGATGACGTTGAGGTACAGGCTGTCGGTCTGCCGCAGCCGGCGCGCTGCCTCGATGTGCCTGAACATCGTCCAGCGATCGCGAGGATCTGGGCAATCGGCTGTGAGGTGCAGCATGTACGCGGTGTCCGCCGACGCCACGCGATGATCGCAGGCCATACTGATGAGTACGCCGGCCGACTGGCAGCGCTTGCCAAGCTTTGCCCGCTTCGTGCCAGCGTGCCACCTTATCGCGCGGTGAATCCTGACGGCGGCATCGAAATCACCGCCTGAGGTGTCGATGAACACGCTAATTGCCGGCGAGAGCCGAGTCGCTTCGAGCTGGTCGTGCACGTTCAGCGCCAGGGCGTCGTTGATGTCGCCGACCACATAAATTTCTGCCATCTCAACGACGGAGTGGTTTGCCAAGTCACGATCGATTTCAGCCCTGGCTTGAACATCAGCCATGAGCCAGTCGCACGGCTCCAGACCGCCGCGCCGCCGCTCCAGTGCCGCCGGCAAGAATTCGCCGACCTGCTCTTCCAGGGCAGCCAAGCGATTGAGGATGATGTCGGTGCTCATGCGCGTAAAGCCATCAGCGATTGGCGTGATCGAGCGCTGCGCGGACGAGTTTTAGACGCTCGATCGCGTGCGGGCAGATGCCGGGCAATTTGCTGATTTTGGCGAGGTCAAAGCTACCGGCGCGCGCTTTGAATGAAACGCCGTGGTTGAGGACCGTTTCCAGATTCCCCATCGCCTCCTCGATGGCGTCGCGAAGCTGTTTGATCGGCCCGGCAAGGGAAGGTGCGATGCTGCTTTCGTAGGCCTGGAGCACCTGATCCCGGTGAGCCTTTGCCGCTGTCTCTGCCTCGAACAACGGGGCCAACGCGAAACCAAGGTCGTCGACTTCCTTTGCTGTGATCGCAGGCGGCTCGCCCAGACGCTGAGAGGCAAGACGCTGGCCTGCTTCGATGTGGCGGCGCTGTCCTGCCTGGCGGGCCGCTGCGGCCTCCTGCAAGGCTGCCTCGGCCTCGCCAACCGCGGCCGGCCGCTCGGGGATCACCAATATCTTTTCGAAGTCAATCGCGGTGGGCTTAGTCAGGCGGGCAAGCATCGAGCGCTCCTGTTTTCAAATCACCCGCTGATTCTAACCCAGGTCCGATAGGCGTAACCGCCGATCGTGTTACGCATATTTTTCGCAGAGATGCCGGCACATGCGGTCGAAGGCTTCACGCACCTTTGCCGCGTCGTGTTCGTCCTGCGGGTTGAGGTGGTTGTCCTCGACCAATACATCGCGCATCGGCTTATCGATGACGACATCGGCTCGGATCGGTTCGACGCGACCGACGTCTTTGCGATGGGAGTTCACCCGGCAGTAGGCGCTGCAGAACTTCGCATCAGCCCGCTTACCATCGAGGCCGCCGCTGCAATGCTGACACATGCGATCGGGCGCGCTCATGCGTCACCAGCCCGGCGCCAATTGTGGCAAAAAGTTACGGGGCAAAAACTTTTTTTGTAACGGTTTAGCGCAAGAAACCGATGGCAGCTGGTAGCGCGTTGAAACCTCTTCGGACTGACAGGTCCCCCGCGGCTTGCACATTGGCCAAGCCAGAATGTTATTCTGAAAACGCGCGAAATTCGGATCGGGGAACGGTGTGCGATGGAACGTGCGGCCGATCGAACCCTCCGCCCCCTGCCACATTGAACGTCGCGAAATTCTAATTTGGTTTTGTGCGCGTTTTCGATCGGGGACCGGTAGTGTCCAGGCGGCGTGCCGGAACGATCCGCTTCGCCATGAGTTAGCAACTCATGATGAACACCATGGAACCCCACGGGCGCGGGATGGCGGCCGATATGCTCGCCCACCTCCAAACTAGTCGAAACGGCGAAATGCGTCGCGCAGCCAGGCTTGCGATGCTTAGGCACCAAGTGATCCACCACATAGAGCGCACCGAAGCCTCGGCTCAAAAAGTCGAGCAGGCAATCGCCATGTTGGCTGAAGCCAACGCGCTCACGGACCCGGGTCATGCGGCGCTCCGTTCGACGTCCGACCAGACCAGACCGCCGTCGACCATCTTGCGGGCTAGACCGTCGAGATCACCGGGAACTACGTCATGGGCAAGCAGCCATTGCCGAGCCTGGGCATCAGAGCAGAACAACGGTATCGGGTCTCGCGCGCGTGCAGGCGTAGGCGCTACCTTGTCTTCGTAGCGAACTTCCTCTGATGCTGATGCTACTGATGGCCATTGGCAAACCGATGGTGTTGCTATCGCGGTCCGTTCACGCTTCGAAGCAGCTTCCGATCGCTCCAGGTCGAGCCGTCGTAGGTCCAACGCCGCGCGGGTCATGCGGCGCTGTCCCGACATTTTGCCAGGCGCGGGATCGTATAGGCTCGCCATGCCGCGATGAATGCGTCGAGGTCGGCGGCAATCCGATCGGCATCCATGCCCGCTTCGGCAGAGCGCGCTATCAGCGTCCAGCCCCAGGCCTCGGCGCGTTTGTTGCCCGCGTCGAAACCTTCCCGGATGAACGTATCGGCTATGTCGCGGAGAACATGCTGCCGGCGATGAAACGGAAAGGGGATCTGAGTCATGCGGCCGCCGCCCTTTCGATGTCAGCCCACGTCAGCGCACCGGCCACCATCTTGGCAACGCATTCGTCGAACTGTGGGCCGAACGGATCGACGCCATGGTCATCGAGCCATTGCCCTGCCTTTACCTTGTCGACGATGTGGGGAGGTTGTTCCTCTCGCGCGTGCGGGTGTGCGTGTGTAAGCACTTCCTTTTCATAAGCAGAGTTCTTCATCTGGGGTTGGAGGCCATTGGCATCTGCATTGGCTGTGCCATTGGCAGAAGGCATGGCACTGCCATCCTTGGCTATGGCAACGCCATTGGCCGTGCCATTGCGGTTGCCATTGGCTTTGCCATCGACACCCCAGCGGCCGAGAGCACCTTTCTTGCCGGCCGCGGACTTCTTTTCGCGCTGGCCGGCCGCCAATGTGCGATGATGTTCGAGCTTCGCGTGGGTCCATTTCGGACCGAACAGCGGCTCGATCGCTCGGACAGAGAGCCATCTTTCGAGCGAGAGCCGGGTGATCCTCGAAAGGCGCTCGTCGTCATCGGTGATCGCCCCGTGCTGCCACAGCGCCATCTTCAACAGCGCATAGGCGCCGTATTCTTCGGTCGACAAGTGGGACGTCTCTGCCAACTCGTCGCCGGGGAAAACTGGCATCCATGGCAATGTCGTCATGTCGACCTCGCCTTGATCAAATTGGCCGCGGCCATGGCTTGGCAGGCCTCTGGCGCCGTCAGGCCGAACCGTTCGCGTAGCAATGGCACCGCCGGCTTGTCGCGCTGGCGGCGCGGTGTCAGGGACAGCCATTCGGCAGCCTGGTCGATCGCCGATGTGCTTTCGTGGCAAAGGCCTGTCGTGCCTCCCACCGGAAGCGCGCCGCTCATACGGATTCCCCTAGTTCCTTGAGAACGTCGATGCCCAGCGGATCCCCGCGGCGAGCCTTGTCGCGGGCAGCTTCGATCAGCGGAGTTCCGGCCGGCATGCCATCGAAAAGGGGCATGTAGCGGCTTGTGATCAGGTTCGTTTCGGCCTGATATTCAAGGGCGCGGTCCTCCAAAATGCCGGCAGCATCTTCCATCGCTATTTCCAGGTCGGCGCCTTTGGCATCGGGCGCGATCTTGGCCAGATAGCGCATGAGAGGTTTGACGCCCTGCCCAATCAGGGCTTCTGGTGCGTTCAGGATGCCGTCGACCAGTTTCCGGTGTTGCTCGCCCTTGTTCATTATGCGGCCGCCTCCTCGTCGCGTGCGGCGGCAAGGCGATCGACGACGGCGGCCAGTTCGCTTAGGCGCCAACGGTTCGTGCCGGGTCCGACCTTGATCGGTTTTGGATAGCGGCCGGCGGTGACGCCTCGCCAGAGCGTTGAGCGGTGGATCGGACTATTTTCGCCTCCGAGCACCTTGCATGCGGAGGGCTCGTCGACGAGATCGGAAAGTGCAGATTGCTGCATCTCTGTTCCTCGCGTTTCTAGTTGACGCAAGGAACATCGTTCAGTTGCAGGGAGCCGTCACCGTGGAGTTTTCAGCGAAAATCTGGGTCAGAAAACTCCACCTCCCTCTCTTTGGCAGAATGCACGATCTCCAGAGCAACAGGTCTGATGTGATCTATGATTGCTGTGTGCAATGTCTTGTTGGGCGGGCAGTGCTCACCGAGCAACTTTTCCAACGGCAGCCGCACGAACCGGATCAACGGATTATCTGGATCTGGATCGCGCCGCGGAAGGCCAAGGTCAGGGTCGACGAAGCGCGACCAGATGACACAAATGTCCCTTATGAAGTTGAAAATATGCTCGGGCAGTCGGGAGCGACTTTCGATCCCGCGGTTCCAGTGCTCTCGCTCCACAATTTTCTCGGCCTGGATTGCGCTGTTAAGCCACTCCCAAGTCTCGGAGAGCAGGTGCCACATGGTTCGTTCAAAGTAACGGTCGCTCCCGCCCAAATAGTCCCCGACTTCGGAATTGAGGTCGTCACCACCTCCCAGCCATTCGAAGGCGCTTTCTTCGTCCGTGAAGGGAGCGAGTTCATCGTCCAGGTTCCAATGTCGAGCTATATGGGCGGCCAGGGCTCGCTCCAAATACTCGAGTTTTTTGGCTTCGGCCTGCACTGCTGACGAATACCATCCACATTCGATCGACTGGACAAGGTGGAAGGATTGAATCAGCAACTTGTAAATTTCGCGCATCTCGATTGGAAATAGCGACCTCCCGCGCAATGCCTTGCATCGGCTGTTCGCGATCATCAGCATTGAACGAATAAGCGGATTGCGCCGGCTCATTGCGCCACCGCCTTTCGCAGCGGCACGACATTGCCCCTGCCCTCAACTAAGGCGACGAGCCGATCGGCCCACAGATCCAGTGCCTCCCGCTTCTCGCGCGCATAGTCATATCGAGCATAGACGCGGCTGGTGATCGACGCCTTCGTCGCGCTGACGTGATTGAGAACGTGGCCGATGACAAACGGGGAGATGCCGATCTCTTCCATGTGCGTGGCTGCGGTGCGCCGCAAATCGTGAGGCGTCCATGGTGATATGCCCATGATCGTGACGACCCCGCGCTTCGTCACTTCCTCGCGCTTCACGGCTTTGGCGATTGCGGCGCCGGTCACGGCAGCGCGTGCGCCCGGGCCGGGGAAGACGAAAGCCGCGACGTCCCTATCCTTGCGGGCGGCTAGCGCCTCGGCGTCCGCCATCTGCTCTTTGACGATGTCGATCGCCATGTCGGACAGTGGCACGACATGCTCGCGACCGTTTTTCGATCGCTCGGCCGGGATCGTCCACAACTTGCCGTCGAGGTCGATCTCGTCGCGAGTCATGCCCGAGACTTCGCCAACACGCTGCGCGGTGACCAGACACAGACGAACGACGCGCCGCGTCGACTCTCGCATGTCGGCGTCGGCCAGCGTTGCCCACATGGTGCGGATTTCACCGGCAGACAGAACACGGTCGCGCTCTGTCGTCTCGGTCGGCCGGCGCATTCCTTCGACAAGGTTGCTGTCGAGGTCGCCGCGCCCCCTCGCCCATCGCACCATGGCGCGGACATCTTCGAAGATCCGGTTTGCCTCAACATGGGCACCACGGTCCTTCACGGCATCTATGCATTTGGTGATGTCGCGGCGGTGCAGTTCCGCAAGTTTGATGGTCCCGATCACGTCCTTGACGTTCTTCCGAAGCCGGCGGGCGATCTCGTCACCAGAGCGCTTTGTGGCGGCTTGCCGAGCAACATAGTTGTCAATGAGGTCAGCGACTGTCTGCGAGGCCGCCAGCGCGCGTTTCTCGACAAGTGGGTCCGTTCCTTCCCTGATCTCGCCGCGCGCGCTCCTGGCCTTGTCACGCGCCTTGGCTAGCGTCAGCTTTGGGTCGCCTTCGCCATACCGCCCGATCTTCATTCGCGCACGCTTGCCGTCGGCCGGGCGCGTGTAGTTGAGATAGAACGCCTTGGTGCCCGCAGGCGATGCCCGGAGGCTCAAACCCTTCACCACGGTGTCGAAATAGTCAGTCTGGTTTCCGTCTACGGCCTTTGCGGTTTGGCAGAACCTGTCTGTCAGTTCGATTGTTGGCATTTGGCATCCCCAGAGACCAACCGGTTTCGATTAGGTACGGCAATAGGTACGCCAATACATGCGCTTTGTCGATACACGTTGCGACAAGCGGCGACGACATGCATCGATGAATGCCTTGTGCAGCAAGGGTTAAGCGAGTTTCAGGCTGTCGCACGGTATTGCAGGAAGATGTGGAGGCAAGCCTCTGTTAACCGGTTGGTCGCTGGTTCGAATCCGGCCCGGGGAGCCAAGCATTTTCAAGCACTTAAGCTGGAAGCCTTCGCAATCGCCAAGTTGGGCGATTTGCTCCCAGGGCAACATTTGGGGCAACATTCAAAACCCGCCGATGGTTTGACAGTGCCGAGGAGTGTGACATGGACGACGACCAGTTCGAGGAAATGTACCGGCGCAATCCGCTGAAGGCTTTTTCAATCTACACAGTGACTCAGCTCCAGTCGCTCCGGCGAATGGCTTTGGAGATCAAGGCGGCTCTAGACCAGAAGGATCCCGGCCCGGATATCATGAAGGCGTATGACTTTTTTGGTTTTGGACGTTGGGTGCTTACGAAATCATTCGAACGATGACGCAACACAAGCAATGCTTTTCGAGCAAGATCGCCTCTGAGGCCGCCGCTTTGAAAGAGCAGTTGGCCAAAGTTAGGATGCCGTTTGCCAAACAGGAAAAGTCAGCTCGTCGCGGTCCCGTCGATGGCCCTTATAACAGTCTTGTCAGTGTTGGCGACAAATCGCTGATCTTCGAGATCGAGGGCGCGACGATCGGTTCGCGAGAACTGATGAACGAGGTGGAGGCATTTTTTGCGTGCATCCAGCCCGCAGACGTGCTCGCGAAATTCCCGGAAGGCCAACGGCCTTAAGGGCGATGCCCGGCCACCGAAGCGGCCGGGCATCGTTTCGCTTGCGCAATGATCAGTGCCGCTCCCTCGGCGCCTCCAGAAATTCCACGAAAGTAGACGCAGGGCTCAACGATCGGATTCCGCGCTCATGACTGCACCAGCAGGAAAGAAGGGCTTGCGCCTCTTGCTGTTCCAAGATCATTGTCGCTGTAGCCCAGCTTGTCGTCGAGAAGCAGAGCGGCCTTCATCTGGACGGCCTTCATGGTGTAGCAAGGCGCCTTTAGCAGTTCGTCGAAGACAGTCTTTGCTGATGCTTTCGGATTGCAACAAGCACCGCGCCGTCATCCAAGCTACATTCAACCGACCCTACCGCGGCCAGCGCGTCAGTGGCATCCACCGAATCCCCACCCGGTCCAGGCCCTCTGATAACGAAATGTCCTTTCTCACATGTGAAGTCCCACTTGTGCAGCTGCTTGTACGATTCCGTCTTTCCCTCGTTTTCAGCATGATAAAGCACGACGAAACCATCATGTTTTGTGACCGAGAGCATCTGTTGTATTGCCTTGAGTGGACTAGCCGTGTGATCTATACAATTCTGTCCATGCACGATGTCGAAACTGTAATCGCCAAATTGGATGCTAAGATTTTCGGCGTCACCAAAGACTGTTCGCACAAGAGGTTGGATCCCAAAATCTCTCAGAACTTGATCATATTCTGTTGCCAGCAGGTCAGTTGCAGTAATCATGATCTCTTTCGAGGCATGTACTTTGCCGAGCTTCGTCAAGGGGCCAGCGCCCACATCGAGTATGGAAACTGGGTTGGTCGTCAACCTGTCGACATATCGCCCAACGTGATCCTGAATTGGTAAATTGGGGTCAAGACGTTCCTTGTAGTCCTCTGGCCAGAATGATCCCTGAGTGGAGAACCAGTGTCTCCAAAACAGAACTTCGTCTCTGAGCTGTTGGGATCGGCTGTCTCCCTCCAGCCCGCGCAGGATCTTTCGTCCGAGCCGCCGAGCCCTAGTCAAGACCGATGTCGATCTTCTCAGAGACCCTTCTCTAGCCATGACGGGAATCCTCGCGGTGAAGAGGGTTTACGGTCCGCTCTGGCCACGGCGACGATCAGGGCATTGACGACAAGTCTGATCATGCGACACCCTTGCCTATGCGATTGCACCTTCGGCCAATGTAGGAAGCGAATTGGCCGTTTTCAGGATGCCCACGCCGGCTGCTCCGGCGCGCGTTGTCTTTCGCATGGTATTCCCCTTTCGAGACCTGGCCAAGGCGGCGGGGGTTCATCGAAACTCAATCTCGAACTTTGAGACCGGGAAGGTTGGCGGCTCCCTGGAGGCTCTAGACTTTGTGCGGCTCGCCCTTGAAGCGGCCGGCGTCGAGTTCATCCCCGAGAATGGGGGCGGCGCCGGTGTAAGGCTGCGGAAAGCCTGAGTGTCAAGCCCGCCCTGCCGGGGACGAATGCCCTGCCGTTGCCAAATCTATTCAGAGGTTGAAAGGCTGAGCGGAACATCCGGCCCAGCCTGAGGTTAGAAGCGATCATGCCTCGCTTTTACTTCGATTGGGATGAAAGCAACGAGCTCGCTATCGTCGATGACATTGGCTTGGAGTTGCCGGATTTGGCGGCCGCCAAAGCGGAAGCTGCGCAAGCTCTCGCTGAATGGTCAAAGAATGTAGTACCCAGAGCCGATCGGCAGGAACTGGCAATCACTGTACGTGACGGGCACGGCGACCCCTGCTTGAAAACCCATCTCATCTTCGAAGCAATCGTTCTACAGTTTCCAAACTGAGGCACACCCAAAGCAGATCTAGCAGCAGCGGCTTTCTGAACGCTTCTTTTTTCTTATCGGGCTATGCTTGCGTTTTCCCTGAGGGGTTTTGCGTCCAGAGCCCGTCCCGGTTGAGAGGTCCGGAACGGGCCCGAAACCCATGGAGGTGGGCGTGACGGGGCAAATTCTGCGCTAGATTCACCCGATCCCAAACTTCTAAGTCAGCGCAATGTTCCATCGCGTGGCGATCATTTTGCCTCGCGAAAGTCCTGCAGCGAGGCATGCCGAAGGTCTTCCTCGCCAACGCGGGTGTTTGACGCGGCCGATCAGTGGCGTCCGCTCCCCCGCCGCTACATTTGCGAAGCGACGGGCGAATTCCCGCCACGTAATTCGTTCGCATGTTTCGCTTCCATTAGCTTTAGCTCATGTATCTGCCAGCCAGGCGAGCTCCCCTAAGGCTCGCTGGTCAGGCCCAGCGGCCTCTAGCTGCCACCCTCCGCAACCAAGCCGCTGGACCGTCTCCGCTAGCGAAGCGCGCTGTCTGGTATATTAGCATCCTCTTGACTACATAATACGCCGCCCCAGAATCGAAGGATGGCTAGGGGGCATCAAGATCTTGAGGTGGCGATAACCTCGACAGTCCGTCGGCGCGTCACCGAGGACAGGATCAGCGTCTCCATCCCCTCCTATGGGTTCCCGCATTCGATCGTTGACAAGACGGTGAAGCGCGGCCACCAGATCGAACTCGTCGGGGACGTCCTGCGCGTCGATGAGGGCAAGGTGACGATCGGTCTAAGCCCGGCGGTCACGGTGGATATCGATAAGGTCAGGCTGGTGACCAGCTATGTCCCGCCGAATCGGAAGACGCCGCTGGTGGATAAGCGGACTTGATGCTGCATCAGCCCGAAATAGCGCTGGCTGGGCAAGATATCTTTCAGCCCTGAACGGAACCCAAATGGCGGTTGCAAGTTGATTACATGGTAGAAACGGAAGGCACCCACCCGTTTCAGGCCACATAAAAAACCCGCTCCGGTTGCCCCTCGGCCGGGCGGGTTTCTTCCTAGCTGCTGCGGCAACATACTTATGATGGCGACAAGACGCCATCGCTTCGGGGAGATCTGGCGACCTGGCCGGGCTGCTGTTGCGGCATCATAGGCACTGTAGAGGCGCCGACCATTCTCGCCGTAGCGATCGCCGCTGTCATAACGCCGCCGACGCGCCTAGCGCGGCCTGGCGCCGGCTTGGCGACTGGCGTCTTGTTTGCTGGTCTGGATTTAGCGCCAGTCCGCCTTGACGATCCGGCGAGTGTAGGCGCGCTCAACCTTGATGACGGCATCCTCCACTGTCTTTGTCAAACGCTCGATGCTTCAACGGAAAGGTCTAAGCCGGGCCGTCGAATGCCGTCTACCTCTACAAAGGAAATGCGGGGCTATCGCTTACCGGTGGCCGCTATTGAATCGCCAGCGGCGGCAATATTTACGGTTGGACAGCGCTACGGGCCGTCATTGACACGCTCGGCTATGGCGAACGCTTGAAGGTTCTTGGCCTTGCCGTGATCTTGGTCCGCGTTTGAAAAGATCGAGAAGAACGCCGCCCTGGCTATGTCCTTCCTGGATGCCTTGGGGTACGCCTTCTTGACAGCTTTCAGCAATTGCTTCGGTGACATGTCCGGTGCCACAACACGCATGAGCGTATCGGCAATGGCCTGCATCTCGCCCAATTCCATGACAAACTCCACGTTGGTTTCGGGGCAAACCATAGCACCCGCAATTTGTTCCGGGAACGTACATAAGGCGTTCATCGATTAGGGGGTGCTTATGTCTAACGCCGGTCCGCCTTGACGATTCGGCGAGTAAAGGCGCGCTCGACCTCAACTACCCCCTCCTCCTTGGTCTTGACCGTCCCGCGCGCGCCGCCCCCGAGTGCTGTCGCGGTGCTCAACAAGCTGTGGCTGCCAACAACGTTGTCCACCTCATCCTGCGAACCCTCCGTTGGCCAGGAAATGCAGCTCCTCCGCGGTGCTTTCACGCGAGAGAATAGCGTTGCGATGGGGAAAGCGCCCGAAGCGGCGGACGATCTCGCGGTGGTGCTTCGCCCGCGCGAAATATGGCTCGCCCAGCTGGTGAGCCAGCGACACGGACAGATCCTGATCGACGAGATCCTCCGAGTGGCCGAAAGGCAGATAGTAGAAGAGCCGCAGGTCCTGAGGTCCTTGCCTGTCGTGTCCGAGCTCAATCGCCGTGGAAGCGAGCCGGCGTGCCTTTTCATCGGTGGCGTACATGCGCGGCGATCCGCGGAAGGCGTTGCGAGGATACTGGTCCAGCAACAGGATCAGAGCCAGGCTGCCATAGGCGGACGCCATCCAATGATCGAGGGCGTGACTGGCGGCCGCGTCATGGGCGTCTGAGAAGCGATGCCGGAACCGCCGGTCGAAGGTTTCGTCCTTTGCGAACCACAGCTCGGGTCCAGCCTCGCGCCAGAATGCGACGGCATCGACTGGGAAAATGGGCTGCATGGGGAGAGTGGGAGGGCTCGTCCATGCATCATCATGCGGGCGAGCCCGTCGAAGAGATGGCGACATCTTAAAGCTCCCGGTCTGGTTTGGTTACTTGCGTTTTGGATGGGTGCTCAGTGGAACCCAGCCCCCGGTTTGTCAGTGGGATATTAAGCGCCTCTGTTCATCACTGACTCAGCACGTCGATCGAGAGAGCGAACGTAACGAAGGACAACGCCGAGCTTGTCGTCCGCGATGGTCTCGCTGAGCTTGAACCCGCAGGCTTCCAACACTCGACGCGATGCCTCCAAGTGTGGAAGCGTCCTTGCGGCGACACCGGTCACGATTGGGTCGGCAGAAGCCCGAGCGAGGAGGAGGGCGACCGCTTGGCGGGCGTATCCATTTCGCTGGTGCGGCGCGGCGATCGAAAAGCCGATCTCCACGAGGCCGCGCGCGTCCGGGGGACCCTTGAAGCCGCAGAACCCGACAAGGCGGTTAGCCGCGATCACGTACCAGCCGCCATACTGCCCCAGCGCCGGATGGCGCTGCATCAGGTCCAGCAGCACGCGCCGATAGTGCTCTCCCCCGAACTCGGCCGGCCATTCGAGGGGCGGATCCACATCGAGAATTCGTGCGAGTCCGGCGACGCCCTGCTCTTCGATGGCAAGCAATTCGGCCGTGATCGGAATGATACGAACGGGATGGGCGAATAGGGAGGCGTGATCGGAAGGCATGATCATCTGTTTGTTCGCTTGTGTAAGAACTGCTCGGCAGCCGTAGTCCCGGCACGACCGGTCATTGCCGCAATCATAGCCGCTGCCGTCTTCACAATCGGGTCACGACGTCGGACAAGCGCGCGCGCTGATCCTTGGGCGCGTAGCCGCGCTGCCGATGCAGTTCGTCGCGGGTCTTATGTGCCTCCTCGGATCCTCGAGCGGCTTCTCTCGAAGACGCACTGCGATGCGGCAACTCTAATCCGGTGAGCGCTGCCAGCTCCAGAAAAGCCTCCCGAGAGTACAGCCCATGCATGAGGGCGGCCCATTCAAACGTCCACGGCATCCAAGCCTCCATGCTGCGGCGTGTGAATGTCTGCTCCGTCGTTTGCAGGGCGATCGACCATTACCGTGTCGAATTCGCCGAGCGTCGTGCGCAAATCGGAAACCTCCGTCGGATCCAGCAATCTCTCGATGAGACGGTCGATCTTCGGCGTCAGGATGATGAGGTAGCGGCTCGGCTCGATCGCCTGATAGGTGTGCGCAAGGCCGGCGGGCACGAAGACCGTCGTTCCGGGGGTGGCATCGACCTCCCGATCCAGGAACTTGAAGCGAAGCATCCCTTCCAGCACATGCCATGCCTCGTCGTCGGACTCATGTACATGCATCCAATCGGGGCCGGACATCGTCCACTCTCGAACAACGAGGGACGTTCCGACGGCGGAGATCGGAGGCGTGCCGGGTTTGGCAATGATTGGTTGCAGGACCTCAGCGGCTGCTCGTGACATGAAATTCTCCGTACGATTTGTCTAAATCGCACTTGCAGAGACCTGAATCCAGTGACATGTTTTCAGCGACATGCTGAATGAGATTGATCTATCGAGAGTTGACCTCAATCTGCTCGTCCTGTTCAAGGTCGTGCTGGAAGAGCGGCACGTCGGCCAGGCGGCGGAAAGGCTCAGTCTCTCGCCGTCGGCCGTCAGCCATGGTCTCGGCCGACTGCGACGGCTGCTCAATGATCCGCTGTTCCTGCGAACACCGAAGGGCGTGGTACCGACGGAGCGAGCGATGGACCTGGCCGCACCGATCGCCGACATTCTCACGCGAACGCGCAGCGTTATCGCTACTGCCGAGCCATTCGACGCCGCCACATCCACGCGCCGCTTCACGATCGGCGCACCCGATGGCGTCTCGGCCGTTTTCCTCTCCCCGTTGCTTTCCGCCCTGCATGTGTCCGCACCGGGGGTCGATATCAGCGTCCGCCAGATCCTTCCGCCGCGTGCCGTTAGGACGACCGATAGTGTTTGGGAACCGGTTCTCCCGGACATTGAGGCGCGGGCGATGGATATTGCGGTGGTCCCGGCTGACAACGCCGTTCCGGCGCGCTTCGTCGCCCGGGCCCTCTACGAAGAGGATTTCGTGATCGCCATGCGAGCTGGCCACCCGTTCAGCAAGAATCCGACGCTAGATGCTTACTGCCAGGAGCAGCATCTGGTCGTTTCGCTCACCGGCGATGCCTACGGCTTCGTTGACGATTTTCTTGCCGAGCAGGGACGCACGCGCCGGGCTGCGCTTACCGTCCCCAACTTCATGTTCGCGCTCGGTGTGATCTCGGAGACGGATCTTATCGCTGCGCTTCCGAGGAGTTTTTTGGCAATGTATAGCCGGTATTTCGGCTTGGTCGGCGTAGAGCCCCCATTACCTCTCATTCGTTCGCGCATCTGCGCGATCACGTCGAAGGCTGCCCTGATGGATGCGGGTGTGGCATGGCTTTTCGACCTGCTCGAACGAACGGCGCGACCTTCAGCGACGGGGTAAGAACCGGCCCGGCCCCAAGCTGGTACCTGGTTGCACCTGATCGCACAGGGTGCGGATACGCAGCGGATCCTCCCGATGAAATCTCCGCTGCTGGGATTCCGGTAAGGCCTCCTCAACGACTGATCGGTGCGCAAGTTGCCGGTCCGCTTAGTCTAGGTCAGGTCACGACTATGCCCTCCCCGACGCGAATGCCCGCCTTTCGATATTTGCGGCTCTAAGCCGCCATTCCGCTGTCGGCCCCTTTTCAGGCAAATTTGCCTGGTCTGGTTCGCGCCTTCAACTCAGTCGTTCAGACAAACTTTCCCTTCGGCCTGAAATCCAACGGCCCTGCCCTGTAGCGCCGGGCCTAAATGCGACCGGCAGGTTTGGTTTCGGCACATGCAGTCCGCGACGAGGCCGTGCTCGATGCAGCTTGCAGCAGGCGATTGGCCTGCTGGCGAATATCAAGTTGGCTCAGGCGATTGCACTGCCGTCGGCGGTCAAGATGGCGCCCGTAATCACGCTCGCGGCGGGACTTGCCAGAAAGACCCCAGCGTTGGCGACTTCGCGCGGCTGGGCGTAGCGTCCCAAAGACGTCAGGCTTCGCTGGAAATCGGCAGCCTCGCCATCCGCCGGATTTGAATCCGTATCGGTCGCCCCGGGCTGCAGAAGATTGACGATGATGCCGTTCGGGCCGAGTTCGCGCGAAAGACCGCGCGTGAAGGAGGTAAGTGCCGCCTTGGACATCGCATAAGCCGTTATGCCTGGGAACGGGACCCGCTCCCCTAAGGACGAACCGATCGTGATGATGCGTCCCCCTTCGCTGAGATGCGGAATGACTGCTTTCGCAAACAACACCGGCGCTCGCACGTTAACGTCCATCACGGCCTGATAGTCATTCACGTCGATCTCGGCGATCGCTCCAGTGTGGCCGATGGCCGCGCTGTTGACGAGGATATCGAGTCCACCGAGCGCCGAGACGGCTTCGCTCACCGAGCGCATGATAGCCTCCGGGGTGGCGCTGTCGGCTTGGATGGCGACTGCGCGACGCCCTGTGCGCTCGATGGATTTGGCCATCGCTTCAGCTTTTTTGGCCGAGCTCTGGTACGTGAACGCGACGTCAGCACCGTTCTCTGCCAGCGCCAGCGCGATCGCGGCTCCGATGCCCCGGCAAGCTCCAGTAAC
The DNA here is from genome assembly GCF_002284535.1 of Mesorhizobium wenxiniae. Taxonomy (GTDB): domain Bacteria; phylum Pseudomonadota; class Alphaproteobacteria; order Rhizobiales; family Rhizobiaceae; genus Mesorhizobium; species Mesorhizobium wenxiniae. The sequence goes on from NZ_NPKH01000037.1 coordinate 277,817, forward strand.
CATTGCACGCTTCCCATTAAGATCGATCATATGTTTGTCCTTTTCTACCATGTTGGTTCAAGCGCCCAGGCGATTGGCGTGAGACGCGGCAGGCGGTCAAAGGCCTGATCACCAATTTGGTTTCGGGATCTGTCACTTTCAGTGTCGAGAAATGCCAAACTGTGTTGCGAAGGGGGAACGCCGGCCGATGGCCTCTCAAGCCGGACAGGGCGACAACCTTCCGGAGCGATGGCCGGTCCGATGCCACCGACTCGTTCAAGCCGGGCCTTTGCGCGAAGGGCAATTCCGGTTTCGGCTTACGCTTTCCTCGGTCGCGCCGTACCACGCATCGCTGCTTCAGAGGACGGTGCCCTCAGTTCGATTGCGTTGGTGATCAAGCGACTTTGCGGGCCCGATACGCTTGGCGATGTCCGCGGCCTGTTGGTGTTTCGGCGGACAGCCACGCCCCCTATGATCGACGTAGCACGTCCTGCCATTCCGGATGACGGCCGATCTGCGCCTTTGCGAACGGGCAGAGCGGCATGATGATGACCCCGTCGCGCCGGGCATCCTCGACCGCCTGTCTCACCAGCCGCTCGCCGACCTTGCGGCCACGCAAGGCCGCCGGAACTTCGGTATGGTCAATGATGATCAACCTCTTACCGGCCCGGCTGTAGGTCATCTCCGCCTCGACGCCATCGATGATCAGCCGATAACGCCCTTTCGATGCTCCATCCTCGCGTTCAACCCGTTCGTCGCCGGCTGAAGGCGCATCCTTTGCCAGCGCCGCGTCCGGGCGGCGCACCTGACGCGAACGCCCTTGCGCGCATTCCAGCAGATCACGGTCCCATCTGCCCAGATCGGCAGCCGCCTCGTAGGTTGAGACTAGAAACTCCGTAAGGGCCTCATCGGGATCGGCCGCCGACTGCACGGCATCGTAAGGGAGGATGAATTCAGATAGGCCGTCGTGCCAGAACGCGGCATCGGGCCGGACCGTCGCGGCCCGGTAGCCGTTCGGCGTCGGATAGGCGTAGGCGTAGAAGGCAGGATAGTCGATGCCGCCGCCGCCCGGCCAGAAGCCCGCTGACGAGACCTCGCGGTCATAGGCCTCGTGGGCCACGTCGTCGGGCAAGGCGGGAATACCGCCGGGGTGGAGCGGGGCACGCCTCCCTGAGAAGCGCGTGACGGCCAGGTCGAGAGCGCCCCAGAACAGATGCACGGGACTGGATTTGCCGACAAAGGAGGTGCGGAACCGATTGAAAACCCTGTCGACCGCCACGAGCGCTTGGTGGAAGCGCCGAACGGCGTCGCGGTCATAGGGCCGCTCGCGATGATCTTCGGCGAAGGGTACGGGGTTGGGCACCTCGTTGGGTTGTCCGTTGAATGTCGGCGTGCCGCCGAGCTCCGAAATCAACTCCACGAAGCTGGCGTGGAACGCCGCGACGGTCATCGGCTCGAGTGCGAACGACGCCTTGCGCCCGTTGCCGCAGGTGCCCATGACCCTGTGCTCTCGAAGGTCGAACAGGACCTCGATGCCCGGACCGTCCGGTATTGGTGAGGATGCCAGTCCGTTCGGCGTGACATAGAAGGTCGCGTTCCAGGAATGGTTCAGCCACGGCGTATGCGCCAGCCGGTATTTGCCCGCGACCTGCAGGTAGAGATGCAGTGCGGAACAAGTCTCGCGCCAACTGAGGTAGTCGAGGTGGGGCCAGTTGTCGTTCATTCCGCCTTCTCCATTCAGCATCTGCCCTATACGGGAGCGATTCGTGTGGTCCGGGTCGCTTGAATTGCGCCCGCGCAATCACTCCATCATTGTCACTCAGTCCGGAACAGGAATGTGCTCTTTCCGGTCATCGACGGGCAGATCGAAGCGTCCCTTGCCCCAATTCTCGGCGCGCCATTCGGCCTTGGCCTCTTCGATGCGCTCCCGGGACGAGGCGACGAAGTTCCACCAGATGTAACGCGGTCCGCTGAGCGTTGCGCCGCCGAGGATCATCAGCCGCGCGCCCTGGTCGCCGGCCGCGACCGTTATCCTGTCGCCGGGGCGGAAGACCATCATCTGCGGTGCCTCGAAAGTCTGGCCGGCGATCGAGATCGAGCCTTCGACGATGTAGATGGCGCTGTCCTCGTGATCGTCCGGCATTGGCAGCCGGCTTCCCCGCTCGAGTTTCACATCGGCGTAGAACGTCTCGGAGAACATCGTCGCGGGCGCGACTTTACCGTAGGCGTTTCCAAGAATGAGCCGAACCGAAATGCCACTATCCTCGATCATCGGCAACGCCTCCTTGCCGTGATGTTCGAAGGTGGGCGCCATATCCTCATGCGTGTCGGGCAGGGCCAGCCATGTCTGGATCCCGAACAGACTGTTCGGACCGCTCCGGGCCGCCGCGGAGGTGCGCTCCGAGTGGGTGACGCCACGCCCGGCGACCATCCAGTTCAGCGCGCCAGGGCGTATTATCTGGTCGGCGCCGGTGCTGTCGCGGTGATGAAAGTCGCCGCGATAAAGGTACGTGACGGTGCCGAGCCCGATATGCGGGTGCGGACGGACATCGATGCCCTGTCCGGTCAATAGTTCGGCCGGCCCCGCCTGATCGAAGAAGATGAACGGCCCGACCATCTGCCGCTTCGGCGCTGGCAGAGCGCGCCGGACCTCGAAGCCGCCGAGGTCGCGGGAACGGGGAACGATGAGGATTTGGATCGCGTCGATTCCGACCTCATCCGGTTCGATTGCCGGGTTCCAACTCATGCGCGCCATCCTCTCTTGGGCTTCCGGAATGTCTAAACTGGCGCACGACCGTCAACCGAACTAGCCCCGTGATACGTCAAGCTGTGTCGCAGCAAGTGGAACGTGCGGGCCATGTCGCCGAAAGTAGGGCCAACGTCGAACACGGTTCCCTTGATAATCCTTTGAACCGTTCGCGTTCTAGCGGTCGAGACCCCAAAGGTCCGGGTTCCGTTTGAAATACTCAGTCAGCATCTCGGTGAGCACCCGCACTTTCCGCGTGGGATGCTGACCCGGCAGGCGTACGACATACGCGGCCCCCGGAGGTACCGGATAGCGTGTCATGATCGGGACCAGCGCGCCGGAGGCCACATATTCATGTGTGATGCAATCGGGGAGCCAGGCAATGCCGAGACCTGCCGCCGCCGCGGCGGCGAGCGCCGTGGCGCTGTCGGCCTTGAACCTGCCCTGCGGCTGGACCGTAACAATTTTGCTGCCATCCATGAACTGCCAGGCTTCCGTTCCCTGCATGAGGGCCTGATGGGTGACGAGTTCGTCCGGAGTCTCGGGTGACCCGTGGGCTTCGATATAATCGGGGCTTGCGACAAGCTTTCCATGGATCGGCCCGACGCGCTTCGCGATCAGGTTGGAGTCCTGAAGGTAGGCGCCGCGGATCGCGCAATCGAAACCCTCTGCGATGAGATCGACGAAGCGATCGCTGTAGGAGGTATGGATGTGCAGCTGCGGGTGCTGGCGCGCCATGTCCGCGAGCACCGGGGCGAAGTGCGTCGGGCCGAACGTCAGCGGCATGGCAACCCTCAAGCGGCCGCGCAGCTCGCCGGTCGGGAGGATCGTTTCCTTGGCGGTGTCGATCTCGGCGCTGGCCCGGGCCGCATGTTCCCTGAACGTGATCCCCGCCTCAGTGAGCGCGGCGCCGCGGGTCGTTCGTGCAAGCAGCTGAACGCCAAGTTCCGCTTCAACCCGCAACAACCGCCGACTGACGATTGACTTGGAGACGCCAAGCCGGCGCGCGGCCGCCGATACGCCCCCTGCATCCGCTACCGCGACGAATGTCTCTAGGTCTTCGATTTCCATTCTGGCGTTCCGTTTCTCGCGACACAGCTTACCGAACTATGGCACTACCGCATCGCGATGGGGGACGACAAGTTGCGGCGGGCGACGTCGCCGCTGACGCATGCCGGAAAACCCGATGCCGCTTACAACAGCAGGAAAGGAAGTCGTAATGGCTTTTCGCAACGGCCTTGATTCGCTTCTTCGCCCCGAAGATTCGGTCCTCGTTCTGATCGATCACCAACCTTATCAGCTCGCAAACCTGAACAGCCACGATCCGCACATGGTGGTCAACAACACGACCGCGCTGGCGAAGCTAGCAAAAGCCTTCAATGTTCCGACCATTCTCACCAGCGTGATCGCGGCGCGCGGTGGACTTCTCTTTAAACAGATCACCGACGTATTTCCGGACCAGGAAGTCATCGATCGCACCTGGGTGAACACCTGGCAGGACGAGAATGTGGTGAACGTCATCACGGCGACCGGCCGCAAGCAGCTGATCATCGCCGGCCTGTGGACCGAGGTCTGCGTCGCGATGCCTGTGATCCAAGCCGCCGGCGAAGGCTGGGACGTGACCGCGGTCACCGACGCGTCGGGCGGGATTTCGAAGGAGTCTCACGAAGTTGCCATCCAGCGAATGATCGCGGCCGGCGCGAACGTGATGACGGTGATGGCGCTCGCTGGCGAATGGCAACGCGATTGGGCGCGCACCGAGCATGTCGAGGAGCTGACCGAGATTCTCATTCAGCACTTCGGCGGCAGCGGCATCGCGTATCTTTGGGAGCAGCAGCTTCTCAACACGCCAGTAGCTGGCTGATCCTGGCCGGCATGGCGAGCATTTCGGTGAGGATCGGAATCGATCCGTTTGCCGGCCCTCGCCGCCCTCACCTCACAGGGAAGCCCGCTCATGTGAGGCGATTGCGTGTGATCCCACCCGCCGCCTTTTGAATAACTCGCGGAGTTCCTCGATGCCTCCTACTTTCACCCTTGGCCTACCGCTCAACCGCCGCGACGCCCTGATCTCGGCCTCGACGCTTACCGCAAGCTTCGCCTTTCCATTGGTTAGCGCGCGTGCCGCGGGGCCCGCCACCCACGATACTTCAGAAGGAGAACACACCATGGGCTTTGTCACGACCGGCGACGACGACAGATTTTTTACAGGGATTGGGGTCCCAAGGACGCCCAGCCCATCGTTTTTCACCATGGCTGGCCGCTCAGCTCCGACGACTGGGACGCGCAGATGCTTTTCTTCCTGTCGAAGGGCTATCGCGTCGTCGCGCATGACCGGCACGGCCACGCACGCAGGAAGCCCCTCCCGTACCAACAAACATGGTCGAGGATCGGGGCGATTGCAACAGCCATTTTTAGATAAGCTGCTGAAATGTTTAGTCTTTCTCGCCTAAAGGCGTCAAGCAAATATGGGAAAGCGCCTACCTGTTGAAGTTGCAAGGCAATTTGTGTCAGGCCGCAGGAAGTGGTCAGCGGAAGGTCGCCGGCATGACATAGTCGCAGCTTGGGTTTCCTATTTCGACTTGGCGAGCCACTTCTCCAGCACGACAAGGTTCATGTCCACCTGCCGCTGATAGTCGCGGAGTACCTGCTCCGTCACGTCGTCGGGCGTGCTATTGCCATCGTGGGACCGAAACCACTTCTCGCCGTTGTGTATGCCATCGATTATGATTTGGGCCTGGGCGATCTGGTCGCTGAGCCAGTCGATTTGCTCTTTGCCGTCGTTGCTCATTTCATTCATCGCCTCAGTGTGAGCGAAACGGCTTCAGGTTTAATTGCGCATCCTGAAGCGCAACGCGCAGTAAGAACACTTGCCGTTCGATCCGGCTGAGGTGGTACTCGCTTATACGTTCGTGGCGCTTCCGGTGTGGCATGCCCACGACAGGAAGAAATTCTTTCCACGGTCAATAAGATATCCCAGAACACATAGGGAACAAAATGCTTGTGGGGAAAGGCAGCCGCAGCAGGCGCAATCAGGCCGCTGCATGTAGATTGAAGGCGCTGGATGGGTCTGCAGCCGTCGCCCGACAGGTGAAAGACTGCAGACCTGAGTACCAGTTGGCTCCCCGGAAGGCGGGAGGTGGTTCACAGCCACCTCCCGCTCGGGTGTAACCAGAATGGTGCCATGTAGCGAATTTCGCAACTCACATATTTCCGAAGTCTACAGCTTTCTCCCCATTCTATCCGGATCGTACTCCGTTTTGCGTATCGCAGGTCGACGGCATGACAGCAGTCTCCGTTACCAGACCTTCCTAGCCACCATCGCCGCTCTCGGGCACTGCTATTTGGGGCTTATCCATCTCCAAGTGCCATCAGGTTGACACTCGTTCCAGGCCAGGTCTCCGCCCGTGATAGCGCCAGCGCTATAGAACTCGCCCTTGTAGATACACCCCCACGCAGAGGCTTTGGTGGCCTCCCAAACGAAGGCAGGTGAACACATCATTACGCTATCACTGGCCCGCACCGTTGCGCCGGGGGAATACCCCATGCCACCTAGCCAGCATCGCTGCTGTTCGAGCGGAGCTTGCTGAGCAATTGCCGCGCTCGATGCCATCACCAGAACAGCCGAAAGAATCGATCGCATCCGATAATCCCCTTTCACGCAAGCCGACCCAACTTTTGAACGCCGTCGGAGAGGCTTAGTTCCGCGCTGCAAATCCCCCCACTAAGTTCTAGCAAAAACTGGAGCGATAACGCCATTACGGTGGGGAATTCACAGACTTAACGTTTCGATCTATGGTAGCAGCCATGGAAAGCGCCCTTGATGATCTTGCTCGCATCCTGAAAGCCCCGCAAACCAGCCTGCGGGAGCGCTGCGCCTTTGCGCCCCAACTGTAACCAATGCCGCCTTCGGCGTCGCAATCGGCCCTGGGAATCGCCTTAGGCCGTGCTATTGCCGGTCAAGGTATATTAGCAACCTCGTGACTAGCCAACGTGCCGCCCCATCATCATCAGATGGCTCGGGGCATAAACATCGGCGACGAGGTCGCCATCACGGCGACAGTGCGCGGGCGGGTGACGGAGGATCGTGTCAGCGTCTCGATCCCCTCCTACGGCAGCCCCCGGCCCCCAAGCGGCAGGGGAAACCGGTCAAAGTCGGGGGTAAGCTAGCAGAGCCCCCTGCCCTGACCTAGGCGCGCTACCTCCGACAGACCTTGGGGAACCGGGCCCGCCCGAGCACGTTGTGGCCGGTCAGCCCGGGTTACGCATGCAACAGCTTTTCCAAGAATTCGGCCATCCGACATACCTCCCGTTTCCGGTTATTGCGGCGAGGCTTCTGCTGGCGTCGATCTTCGGTGCTGCGATCGGTTTCGAACGCGAATGGCGAAATCGGCCTGCCGGGCTTCGCACCCATATCCTGGTCTGCGTGGCAGCGGCTACTTTCGGTATTCTGACGATTGAAATCGTCCACGCGCCGATGTTTCTGCAGGACTCCGTGAAAGTCGATCCGATTCGTGTCGTCGAAGCGGTTACCGCTGGCGTCGCGTTCCTTGCTGCCGGATCGATTTTGTTTTCGAGAGGCGAGGTCCACGGGCTGACGACCGGTGCAGGCATGTGGCTGTCCGGGGCAATTGGCGTGGCGTGCGGGCTAGGTCTGTGGCAGGTGGCGGCACTCGGCACGCTATTGGTGCTTGTCGTGGCAGGCCTTCTTTATAGTTTTGCAGCCAAGTCCGGGATTGGCGAGAACACCGGACAAGGAAAGCCCATTTCGGAAGAAGATGTGTCCAAGCGGCGCAAAGGCTGAGGACAAACGCCCCGCGCGCAAGGAGCCGAACGGCGGAGTGCGTGGCGGACCCCAATTCGCCGGGCCGGTCGCTGGGCATTCTACCTCACCCCCTTAGCGGCGCCGGCCTTCCGCCTTGTCTGGCGCGTCGGACTGACAAGGAAAAGCCCGCGCTCCTCCTCCGAGCGCGGGCCGACCGGGTTACAGCCCGACCTGCAGCGGGCTAAAGTTGGGGGGAAAGCCCGCTGGTCCCGGACAGTGTTAGCGCACGCTAATGCTCCTCTTGACGAACACCCCCGCAAACGGAGGCGTCCCTTTAGCCGCCGTCAGCAGGTGCTGCCGGAGCGGGCGCGGCTGGGGCAGGTGCGGCCGGCTCTGCCGGAGCGGGCGCGGTTGGCGCTTCGACCTTCGGCGCTTCGACCGTCGGCGCTTCAACCCTGGGCGCTTCAACCTTTACGTCGACGTCCTTTCCGATGCCCCCGCCGTTTATGTTGATAACGCCGGTGAACAACAGCAGGACCACGATTGCGATAATTGCGAGAACGACGGCGACAGCGGTGCCGGCGCCATTTCCGCCTGAGTTAACAACGGTGGGACCGTCAGCCATGACTATCTCTCCTATTCTGAATTATCACTGGTCGGCAACGGGACCGGCGGGCACTTAGTTCCGCCGCCGGGCTATGGTCCATGATGCAGTAAGACTGAAGTCTTTGCGTTAAAGACAGAGGGCTGAGGCTGGCAACCAATATCTTACTAACGGATTGGTCTTGGCCGCCGAGCAAAGTCCCTTCGTCGGTGGTTCCGGGTGCCCGCTGTATCCCTCATCGGCGGGCGCCCGATATTTCTCTAACAGCGGAAACAACTGTGCCCCTTACCCAGAGCAGACAGAATGTCGATGAGGTCGCAAGCCGACCCGCAAATGACAATCAAACTCCTGACCCAACAGATTTCTCGGCGGTTGATCTCATTTCGCCGAGCGACGAAGAGGTCGCTGAAATCGTCAGGCGAACAGAGCGCCTGGCCCTTGCGGTGATTATAGTAATGGCGATCTTCCTGATCTTTGCACCGGTGATCTTCATTGCCCTGAGGTATGGGATCTGAGATGTCCCGCTTTAGGCCTCGTCCCAGAAATCCTGCAGCGAAGCGTGGCGGAGGTCCTTCTCGCCGCGCCCGTGCTTCACGCGGGCTTTGATCCCCGGCTTGACCATTGCGTTGCCGGCCGCCTATCTGCCGGTCCGGGCGATTGACGAGGAAGCGAGACGGAAGCAGCGCACAGGCTGGGGGGCACCTTTATGAAGCAGACCCGCCGCTACATTTGCGAAGCGACAGGCCTCCACCCCATTCCCCCAGACCTGACCATGCAATTGCGGTGCCAGACGTGTTGACCCATTGCGGCGCACCTTATGGCTTCTACACAGCGGAATTGCCGCCACATACTTCGTTCGAATGTTTCGACTCCATTAGCTTGAGCGCATGTTTTCCGCCAGCCAGGTGAGCGCCCCCCGAAGGCTCGCTTGTCAGGCCCAGCGGCCTCCCCCCACACCAAAGCCGCTGGGCCGTCCCCGCTGGAGCGAAGCGCGTTGTCCCGCATAGTAGCAACCCTCTTGACTAAGACCTCGCCTGCACCGGTCGAACGAATGGCAACTTTCTGTCTGAATGTGTTTACGGTCCATTCTCCGAGATCCACGCATGGCTTCGCGTGGGAGACACAGTAACTCCCCATTTAAAGGCGTCGAGATGCTACGAGCACCGCAAAGCCAGTTCCTGAAGCCTGAAGATCGGGCGATCTGCCAGCGGGTGGTCGACCAGATAACCGCCGACGCTAAATGGTACAGCACCTCGATAGACGGCCAGATTCTGGCCTCGACCACGCTGACTCTCTTCCAATCCGGGGTGGTCAATGAAACGAATTTGCTGGCACATGTTCGCGCGCCGCGACTTCACTAAGCTGACCGGCTAGCGCTTCTCCTTCGGCGTGATCTCTTCGATCTGAACCTTCTCGCCGATCTCGCCATAGCTTCCGCCTTGGCCTTGTCCTTCGTGGTCAGCACCGTTCGCCAGTGCGGTTTCTCGAAGACACTCACGATGTAAGTTGTCGCCGGCTTGTCGGCCATCGCGCTAACACGGCTGGATAGGAACATACTCCAAGCACGGTACTTCCGCGATCACGCCATATCCACGGTCGCAAGCTCTGTTAGCTTCTTGGTGCGGCGGACCCCAATCCGCCAGGCCGGCGCCCTACAGGCAATCTACCCCAACGCCCCCCAAGCGGCGCCGGCCACCTTCCTGGGAGCCACGATCAGCCGTTCATCCCCGGAATTTTTCCGTGAGCCAGTGGATTCTTGCCGTCCGGGCTCGTCAAGATCGGCTGTCGAATCTTCCACGACTGAAGTGAGATTCGATGAGTGACGAGCTGATCCGCCTTGCAAGTGCAATGGAGCCCGTCACGCGCCCTGGCATTAGCACCATAGGTGCGAGCATTGGCTGCGGGAAGAATGCAGGATGGGGCTTTTGCGAAGCCGAGGCAGACGCCCCACTGGTTCTGTTTCGAGCACCGTGCCGAGGGGGAGCGTTTTGCTCTGACTAGAGCTCCTAGCCGGCTGGTAAGGACCCCAGTCCGAAGGGAATAGCATCTTGCCCTCCTTTGGCCGCAGCTTCAAAGCTGTCATCTATTCGGCTGATGCGCCGATCCGCTGGAAATTGACAATCTGCCCCAGCTCTAGACCGCTTCGTGCTGGCAGTGGCCTCTGCAAACTTCGGATGAAGGGCTGACCTATATTGTTGCGCGCAGGCTCATATCCGATCGTGGCAAGGGTTGCTTTCCTTGCCGCGTTGGCCGGCGTTCTCCTGCTGCTCGCCCTTTTTCCGGCGTGGCTCCTGCAGAATTCGGGAGTGACCTTCACGCATCATGGCAAGCTCATCCACGCCGCCGCATTCGCTGTTTTGGCGGCCTTGGCAAGTGTCGGCTGGACGAAACACAAGGCAAAGCTGATTGTTCTCCTCGCATTTTCGGTCCTGGCGATTGAAGTTGTTCAGGGCGCGCAACTGATAGGGCGCGGTCCGGATGCATTCGACTGGATTGCCGACTGTGCTGGCATGGCGTGCGGGATCACAATCGCAAGCTGGACAAAACGGCACCGGGTGAGAAACCCGCCGAAACGACCCGGCGAATATCCCGATCGCGAGATCGATTGTCAGAAGGCCGTTGAGCCAAGCTTTCAGGCGATCGTCGATTGCATGCTGGAAGCGGGCTGGGCCCGTGGAGAGATCATGCGCTCGCTACGCCGGCTGATCTCCGCAGACAACATGACGCAAAAGGAAAATGCCAAGGTCGAGGCGCAGCTTGCGATCGCACGTGCAATGAGCCGCGCCGGCCGGCCTCTCTAGGATCAGCAACTCAATGAATTGCCTACAGACAATGGCCGAAATGGCGGCGAGCCTAACTGTCCGCAATCAGACAGAGCGTTGAAGGCCGCCACATTTGGCCGGAAATCGTGTTGGTCAGGTTTCAGGGAGGAATTCTCGATGACTCACTCTTTTCCCACAGTCACGGTAGAAACAGTCGCCGAAGTCTACGTTCTTTCCATAGGCAAGGCCCGCTTCCTATCGATCGGACAGGCAATCTGCGCCCTTCGGAAACTTATGCCGGCTTGCAACGCGACCGACCACGAGTTGGAGGAGATATTGGCGGCAGCGTGCGTGATTCACAGCGTGCCCGTAGCTTTCGACGCCAAAACAGCCGATGGCGCATGGCTCCATTCGCAGGCCGGAGATGCCCGCGCAAGCGCAGTGGCCTGCCGCATCGGATGATAACGAGGGATTGTTCGCTAAACCGCAAGATAACGACCGAAGTGGAACAAAGCCATCTCCTGTCGAAACTGCCGGAGAGAAATTAAGGTAAGCTGATTGCGTGGGCTGTGTTAATCGGCCTCGGCTTGACTGTAGCTGGCATGTGTTCCGAGTTGTTGCTTTCTTTCTCGCCGTCATCACCGGCAACTTCGCTCCATAAGCTGATCAAAAAAAGCCCGCCGCACCTTTCGGCGCGGCGGGCTTTCCTCCCAGTCGCTTAAGTCATTCAATTATTTTGATGATCTTGCGAGTGCCGGGGTCAACGACAACGGTCCGGTTGTCGACGACAACGGTGCGGTATTTTGTGTCGGGGACTTCATGAAGCTCGACCGTCTCGGGCAGGGTTGAGCCGATATTGAGCTCCACTCCAGGGATTTTCACTGAGGCGAGCGGCTGCTTTTTCACGTACTCCCTGATGACCGTCTCCTGTTCAGGCTCAATGACTACGTCCTGAGCGGCAGCAGCACCAATGCCTGCCAGCAGTAAAAATCCCGCGGCTGCAGTGGAAAGATGCATTCTCATGATGGCCTCCTTTATGTGAGCTATGTTCCGCTGAACGCGTCTTCGCGCCAGACTTACCAAACCGCAGGCAGCTGCAAATGTTCCTTTTGCGGGACTTTGGTCTGATGCGCGACGGGACGTAAGTCTCGCCTGTTTTGGCGTAATAGGCCGACATCGCGCCATCCGGAACCGCCCCTGCGCATAGTCGTTGCTCGCTGCAAGTTCACGGGAGGAGCCCATGGAAAATAGTGTCCACCAAGCCCGCTGGTTACTCGCTCCTGGTCGTCGCAGTTTCGATCACATTCCTGGCGATTGGAATAATCGTTAGCTAGGATCGTTAGCTAGGGACCGATCGGACTTGACGATGGCCGGAATGACGAAATTGAGATCTGCGCAGCTAAGTCCCTTCCCGCGCTGATAAAGGACGGCCCGCCATGCTCGATGGGCGGGTGGTCCGCGGAAAAGAACGGCTGACCAAGTCCGCCGACAAAGATCGCCTTTCCTGCACGCGACTTTTCATCGGAGTGCGATTAAAAGACAGAATGAAAACCTGCGTGACGCAGTGAGGAGGGCTTCAGATGCTTGATTTCCCCAAAGATTGTGTTGGTCGTGTCGTTAGTAGCGATGCCGAGTTACTTAATTGCGCTCAATTACCAACCTTGCCACAAATACCCCAAAGCTGGTGAACAAGCATACGTCGCCCAGGACAATAAAGGTCTTGAATTGGGACAAGCACGGAGGCCTCGTTGCCACTTGATGGTTCCATTTGGAAGACGGCAGAGACAGGCTCATTCTCTTCCCAGGGGTCCAAATGGCTGTTGGTGCAGTGACAGACTTTGCCGATATGCGGGGCGACGACGGATCGAGGTTTCTCGAAATCTGGAGCATACCGTGCCAGGACAAGAATGGTGTAGGCTAGGAATACCAATCCAGAACGGTGGAACGCGGTTAGTTTTTCAGGGTTCCATGGCACCACTAAGCAGTATGACGTTGCTTACGCGCTTGCACCTGGTGAGCGAATTAACATATGGGGCGCCCCCGACATTTATAAACCTTTCTTCGCGCTCAATTGGGCGCGGCTCGATCCCCTGTAGGCCCGGGCTCGCAACAGGGCGGCTTCCTTGCTCGGCAACATGCTGGCGGGCAAGTCTGTTCGATCGACATGAGAACCAGTTTGAGGCGAAGCGCTTGCGAAGGATGATTGAGAGCCGGTAATAGCGTAAGCACAGCCCGCGCCCACTCCTCCGAGCGCGGGCCGACCGGATTGCAACCCGATCTGCAGGGCTAAATCTTGGGGGTTGCCCACTGATCCTACACAACCGTTAGCACAAGCTTATGTTCCGCTTGACGAACACTCCCGCAAACCGAGGCGGAATTCCGGTTATTCTCCCTCGCAAAAATCCTGCAGCGACGCGTGGCGGAGGTCCTCCAGTCCAACCCACGGCGGGTGAAAATGCGCGTTCCGCATTCGTCAATAATCATTTGCGACCTATAGCCGTCGAACTTGAGCTCATGAAGCAGACGCCGCTTTCGGGAGGTTTCTCAACCAAGGTCGGCATTAGTGGCGGGACGAACTCAAACGCATGCATTGACCCGCAAAACCGCGATTCAATTAGCATACGCTTAATTAGTTCTCATTTTAACGAATCGTTGACCGCGCTGTCCCAGAATAGGACGGCGCGGTCAAACCCAACCGGACTGCGCAGGCGGCTCCGGCAATTCAGCACCCCGCCTCACATTGTCGGAGCCGCTACCACACTGCTCTAAAATACCAGCAATGGTTGAATCAACTGTTACCGCACGTGCTTTCCAGTGCGCTTTCCCAGTCGTTAGACTTTGATGGAACAGGGCCTCGCCTCGTCCGGGCCCCTGCCTTCACGGTCGACGTTGAGACAGTCCATCTGGCGAAGAAAGCATGGACGGCCACGATGACATCAGCAACGCTTGGGCCGCCCTCAAGCCCGTGCGTAAGGCTATTGAACAGCCATGCCCCTGCCGGCGTGCTGCCGAGCGAAGAGCCGTCGTGTTGCTTTACCGCCCCGAGCCGATCCACGAGGGCGAGGGCTCTTGCAAAGGCCATAATTGAGACGGTCGAAAGGCTGAGCCGGTAAGCGCAAGCAGAAGCCCGCGCTACTCCTCTGGGCGCGGGCCGACCGGATGCAGCCCGATCTCCAGCAGGCTAAGCGTTGGGGGTAGACCCACTGGTCCCACACACCGTTAGCGGACGGTAATGTTCCGCTTGAGGAACACTCCCCACCAGCATCCAAAATGGCGGGGGAACGACGGTCCTGTCGACGTCGCGGACGACAGCCACGCGGAGTGCTTCGCGCGCGCCGGCATCGTCCCAGTGACCCGCCTTGGCCAAGGGGACGCAATCCTGCTCGTCGCCATGGCGAACTCCATGCTGATCGTTGTCGCGAGGTCAGTATCAATGCCCGACGAGGCCAGATTGCGAATGTCCCGCGCTGTGCCCTCCCCCGCCGCTACACACTCGGCAGCCCGCAGAGGCCGGGGCCGGTTTCGTCTCCTCGATATCGAGATTCGCTCGGGGCCTGTTCGACCCAGCGTGGCCGCGCTCTCCGGGCTCTGACCTAGAAAGACCCATCTGCCGAATCGAACGGGTCCTCGAATGCGCGAATTTCCTCAAGCCGTGCCTCAAGCGCCGCCCTTGTCGCAGTAACCGCATCGCTACCGGCCAGGAACTGCTTGGCGGATTGTCCATGCCGGCGATTTTCACAAGGGCGTCGCCAAGGACCTACATGGTTATGCCGTCACGCCACCGCGACCGGTTTTCGGTGCCGTCATCCAGGGCATAGCTGCAGAGACGTCCTCGAGGATCTTGGCCGATCTCGCGAAGCCGGCGAAAGCCTCGCGTGCAACTGAAATGGGAACTTGGCCGTCGTAGGCGCGCTGGCAAGCTCGGAACGCCGTGTCAAAGATTGGCCCTCTGCGATTCTTCGGCCATTCCTGCAGGAACTCGAAAGCATCAGCCAAGCATTCGATTTCCTCCACCATGAACTCCCCTCTCTTGACGAAAACAGGCCGGTCGAAAGTCCTGTCGTTCATTAGAACCTCCATTCAACTGAACGAGTGTTGAGCTTCCACGAGAGCCGTGAGCGACGGCTGCGGGGAAATATGTGAAGAGCGCTTTTTGCTGTCAAGGAAGGACCAATTCGGGACTGAAGCAAAACGCATCGCAGGACTGGGACCGCATGCGCAATGTCGCTGTGTACCGCTGCAACCTGCAGCCGACGACGCTCTGAACTCCATTGCTCCCGATGAAAACCGCAAAGACCGCCCGGCGGCACCATTCGCGGCGACGGAAAGACGCGGCAGCAGAAAGCCCGCGCCCTCCGGGAGAGGACGCGGGCTGGTCGGGGCCACCGATCTCGCAGCATTTGTATAAGGGACAATACTACGCTGCTGGCACTAAACTTTTGTCGCAGGACAGTGTTCCACCCTCTAGAGCGGGATGAGATTAGTTTCGGTCATAGCCGGAGTTTTTGAAGTAGTGTGAGCACTCGGCGGATGTGATGCGGTTGA
>NZ_NPKH01000034.1 GCF_002284535.1 Mesorhizobium wenxiniae
TCGAAACCATCGAGGCTACAGAATGCAACAACTACTTTGCTAACGCCGGATACGCTTCCGTCAAAACGTGAAAGATTCTAGGAAGAAGACGATCGGTGGCGCGTATGGCATCTGCTCTTCGACCTTCACCGTGTGAACATCGACCGAACTGGCGATCTGCAGACGCAGCCGGCCAGAAACAGCGCGCAGAGGACAAGAGGGAACGGCGTCACCGCCTTGAATCGCATCAGCCAGATCATCACGCCCGTCGCAAAGAAGCATCCGTGATGCACCAACAGCAGGGCTAACCAACGCGTCTCGGCAAACTCCGACCAGTCGAGCGGATAATACAGGCACCAGAAGAGCGTGCTGATCAGGCCGATCGCGATGGCCACCACCTCCATCAGATGGAAGCGGCCCAGCCACAGCAAGGTCCAGACGACGGCGTAAAAGGCGATCTCGATGCCGAGCGTCCAATAGACGCTGTCGACCCAGGGCGAGTAGGGAGCGAACAATGCCGTGGGAACGAGCCGGGTCACGGCATCCGTCGGCCAGCTGAGCCCGACGAGGAGCAGCACCGCCGCGGTGACCGGCGCGCAGATCCAGACTGCCGGCGCCAGCCGCCTCACCCTTGCCGAAAAACCGCAAGGCGGTCGAGTTTTCGGCGCTGAAGGCGATGACGAAGCCGCTGATGACGAAAAACACCTGTACGCCCCCATCCGGAGCCGAGCATCTCCAGTTCCGGATGCGGCGGGATGCCGCCGGTGGCCCGTGCCGAAACGCCGGCGGGAAAGGCCCACACCCAGTAACCATAGTGGTAGAACATCACGAGCACTGCGGCGAGAAATCGAAGTATGTCGACGCCGCCAAATGTGGTTTTTTGCTGAGCCATGCCGTAATCGTCGGTGGGCGACCCCGACAAAACTGTATGGCGATTTGCTGCATTGCACAATGGCCAATTGGCTACCGGGCGCGCTGTCGATGCTCCGATGTCTTTACAGGCCGATTCCGCGTCCCTTGAGCGCTGCGGTGATTTCGTCGAGAATGATCGGATCGTCGATGGTCGCCGGCATCGTCCATTCTTCCTTATCGGCAATCTTCTGCATGGTGCCGCGCAGGATCTTGCCGGAGCGCGTCTTTGGCAGGCGCTTGATCGTCACCACCGTCTTGAAGGCGGCGACCGGGCCGATCCGCTCGCGCACCAGCGTGACCACCTCGGTCTCAATAGTGCCGGTGTCACGCGCGACACCCGCATTCAGCACGACGAAGCCGAGCGGAACCTGGCCCTTTATCGCGTCGGCGATGCCGATGACGGCGCATTCGGCAACGTCTGGATGCCCGGCCAGCACCTCCTCCATGGCGCCGGTCGAAAGCCGGTGGCCGGCGACATTGATGATGTCGTCGGTTCGGGCCATGACGAACAAATAGCCGTCCTCGTCCATCATGCCGGCATCCGCCGTTTTGTAGAAACCGGGGAATTCATCGAGATAGGCTTGGCGAAACCGGTCATCGGCATTCCACAGCGTCGGCAGACAGCCGGCCGGCAGCGGCAGCTTGACCACGACATTGCCCAACGTGCCGCGCGGCACTTCGTGGCCGGCATCGTCGAGCACACGGATGTCGTAGCCGGGCATCGGCACCCCGGGCGAGCCGTATTTCACCGGCAGCAGGCCCAATCCGGCTGGGTTGATCGTCATCGGCGAGCCGGTCTCGGTCTGCCACCAATGGTCGATTACCGGCACGCTCAGTTTCTGCTCCGCCCATTTGATGGTTTCCGGATCGGCGCGCTCGCCGGCGAGGAACAGTGTGCGGAATTTCGACAGGTCGTATTTCGGGACGAATTCGCCCTTGGGATCCTGTCCCTTGATGGCGCGGAAGGCGGTCGGCGCGGTAAACAGCGCGACGACGCCATGCTCCGCGATCACCCGCCAGTAGGTGCCGGCGTCGGGCGTGCCGACCGGCTTGCCTTCGAACATGACGGTCGTGCAGCCATGCAGCAGCGGGCCGTAGACGATGTAGGAATGGCCGACCACCCAGCCGACATCGGAAGCCGCCCAGAACACCTCGCCCGGCTTGACGCCGAACTCGTTCTCCATCGACCATTTCAGCGCAACCATGTGGCCGCCATTGTCGCGCACGATGCCCTTGGGCTGGCCGGTCGTTCCGGAGGTGTAGATGATGTAGAGCGGATCGGTGGCGAGCACTGGAACGCAGTCGACATTGGCGCCTGCGGCCCGCTCGCGGGCGACGGCGTCGGCATAGTCGATGTCGTGGTTTTCCCTGAGCTCGCAGGGCAGCTGGTCGCGCTGGAGGATGAGGCAGGCCTCGGGCTTGTGCCGCGACATCTCGATCGCCTTGTCGAGCAGTGGCTTGTAGGCGACGACGCGCCCGGGCTCCAGGCCGCAAGAGGCGGAAATGATCAGCTTCGGCCTGGCATCGTCGATGCGCGTGGCGAGCTCGTGCGAGGCAAAGCCGCCGAAGACGACCGAATGCACGGCGCCGATGCGGGCGCAGGCAAGCATGGCAAACGCCGCTTCCGGCACCATCGGCATATAGATGATGACCCGATCGCCTTTCTGGACGCCGCGGTTCTTCAGCACCGACGTCAGCGCGACCACCTCGCGTTTCAGTTCGGCATAGGTGAATTTCCTGATCGTGCCTGAAATCGCGCTGTCATGGATCAGCGCGATCTGATCGGCGCGTTCACCCGCCACGTGGCGGTCGACGGCGTTGAAGCAGGTGTTGCAGGAGGCGCCGCCAAACCAGCGCCCATAGACGCCGGCATTCGGATCGAAGACCGTGTCGAACGGTGTGAACCAGTCGATGGCTTTGGCCGCATTCGCCCAGAATTTTTCCGGGTCGCGTTTCCAGCCGTCATAGACCTCGTGGTAGCGTGACGCCATCCGGCTTCCTCCCCAGGAATGTCTGATGTCTTTGAAATAGCGTATGCTGTTTTTGCAAGCATATGCAATTTCGTCTTTTGGCGTTCTCGCCTTGGTCGCAAATACCCGGCACGATGGTCTCGGGTTATAATTGGGGTCTGGGGTCATAATTGGGGCAAGGCGCAATGAAGTTGCGATGCAAGGTTGGATCTGCCTTATTGGCCGCGATGCTGATGATGGTCGCTTCCGCCGCTCAGGCCGGCGATGCGGCGGCACGGCGCATTATCGGCTTTTCGCCGGACGGTACGTACTTCGCCTTCGAACAGTACGGCACGATCGATGCCGGCGCTTCGGATTCTGGCTGGTCGGAGATCGACATCATCGACACGCGCACCGATGAGTTCGTCGGCGGCAAACCGATCCGCATCGTCGACGAAACCGAGGAGGCGACGCTCACTCTCGATCAGGCGAGGGCACAGGCTGCCGCGCAGGCGGCGCCGATCCTCGCCCAATATGCCATAGCGGCGCGCGGCGAGCGGACGGCCTTGGACAGGTTCACCTTTCCGGACGACATGGTCGCTTACCAAGACATTGCGCGCCTCGAGCAGGTCTCGCAGAAATGGCTTTCGCCGACCTATGACGAGCTCGGCATCTCGATCATCCAGCTCGACCAGATACTTGCCGACAGCACGATGGATTGCTCGTCGAGTTTCGACGAGCAGCAAGGCGCCACGGCCGGCAAGGCGTTCGGTTTCCGCCTGACGCTGCAGGCACAGGATGGCAAGCCGTTCCAACTGCTGCATGAGGACAAGACCGTGCCCGGCTCGAGGAATTGCCCGACCTCCTACAGCCTGTCGGAATCCTATGCATTCACTCCGGACGGCAAACCGGCAGTGCTTGCCGTGCTCGTGCAACGCTTCAGCCAGGGATTTGAAGGACTGGACCGCCGCTTTATCGCCGTGACCGGCCAGCTGCGTTGAAAAGCGCTGCTTGCGCTCAAATACGGTTCTAAAGCGGCAGCGCCGCGAGCATGAGGCCGACACCGCCGGCGATCAGCAAGGCAGCGGCCAGCGCCTTTCTGTGACGTTCGAAACCCGTCGGCGCTCGATCCCAATTGTAACGCATGTTCTGCCTTCCCAAAATCGCCGGATTCCTTACCTTACCAAAGGTAAACAAAGCAACATTGTGCCTAACTCCACCACACTGGCCTGATAATGCTCGGGATAGAGCATGACAGTTTTGTCACCGACTGTTGTTGGGAGTCCTCGCTAAGGCCCACTTCGCAGACTGAAGCGGGCTTTGCTTTTTGACCGCCACTTTTGTTGTAAGCGGCAGCGCGGTGTTGGCGGTTCTACATCCCCCAGCGCAGCGCAGCCGTATGCACCGGTGCGTCCCACAATGCGGTCGTCTCGTCGTCGACCATGGTCAGCGTGATAGAGCAGCCCGCCATGTCGAGCGATGTCACATAGGACCCGACCAGTGAGCGAGTGACCGTCACGCCGTTGCTCCCGAAGATTTTCCGGGCGCTGTTGTACATCAGATAGAGCTCCATAAGCGGCGTGCCGCCGAAGCCGTTGATGAAAAGCAGCGCCGGGCCTTTCGCCCTGTCGCGCAGATCGCCCAGGATTGCCGAGCAGATCTCCTCGGCGATGGCGTCGGCGCTCTTCAACGTGTCGCGGCGGCGGCCGGGCTCGCCATGAATGCCGACGCCGAACTCCATCTCGCCGTCGCCGATATCGAAGGTCGGCTTGCCGGCCGCCGGTACGGTGCAGCTGGTCAGCGCAACGCCCATAGACCGCGTTGCGGTATTGACGCGTTCGCCAAGCGCCTTCAACGGCTTCAGTGCCATGCCTTGCTCGGCTGCGGCGCCGACGATCTTCTCGACCACCAGGGTGCCGGCAACGCCGCGCCGGCCAGTGGTGTAGGAGGAGTTCTCGACCGCGACGTCGTCATTGGTCACCACTTGCATGACCCCCTCCGACATTTCGGCGGCCATCTCGAAATTCATCACATCGCCCTCGTAGTTCTTGACGATAAACAGGCAACCGGCGCCGGTGTTGACCGCGTCTGCAGCCGCCAGCATCTGGTCCGGCGTCGGCGAGGTGAACACCTGACCGGGGCAGGCGGCGTCCAGCATTCCATGGCCGACCAGCCCGCCATGCAGCGGTTCGTGGCCAGAGCCGCCGCCGGAAATCAGCGCCACCTTGCCGGGCTTGAGCGCTTTGCGGCGAACGAATTTGTGATCGTCGCCCAGCACCAGTATGTCGGAGTGCGCGGCGACGAAGCCGTCGAGGCTTTCGGCCAGCACCGTGTCGACCGAATTCAGAAATTTCTTCATGACCGTCCTTCCGAAATGGCCAGGCGTGGCGCGACTATGTCCCAACCTTGCCGGCGATGCTGGTGATTTTCTGGATGAAATCGTTGACCGCCCGGTCGAGCGCTGCATTCTGCTTGTCGTCGCCGAAATCGGGAACGATCAGCGAGACATGCCGCGTCTTGCGCATGCCTGATGCCACCGACATTTTTCCGGGATGCGCCTGATGGTAGGCGGCAAGAAAATGGTCGCGTTCGGCCGGGCTGAAATGGCAGACGGAGAAAATAGCCGGCAAATGTTTCGACGGGATCGGGATCGAATAGGCCGGGCTGGAAATCTGCGTGACGAAGCTGCGGTGCTTGCCGAGCGCATCGGCCAAGCGCTGGCGCATGCCGGACGGGCGCTGGTCGAGGACCTGCGACAGGACCATTTTATAGGCGCGGATCGCCTCTTCGGAGCCGGGTTCGGGTGTCTTCTCGGCCATGCCCGCGCCTAGATCGAAACGTCCGCAATGGCCGCCTTGGCCATTGCGAGTTGGGCGGGAACCACGGAAAGGTCACGCAGGCCGGCCTCGATCAGCGCCGGGATCGCCGCCGGATCGCCGCCGGCGTCGCCGCACAAGCTGACCGGAATCTTTTGCGCGCGGCCGAACGCCGCAACCGAGGCGATCAGCCGAAGCACGGCCGGATGCCTGATCGAATTGAGATGCGCAACCGAAGCATTGTCGCGCGCCGCCGCCATCACATACTGGGTCAGGTCGTTCGAGCCGATCGACAAGAAAGCGACCTCGGCAAAAGCCTCAGGAGCGATCGCCACCGATGGCACCTCGACCATGATGCCGAGCGGCGGCATTTTTTGCGCGACGCCGCGCGCGGCAAGCGCGGCCTTCTCTTCCGCGAACAGGGCGGCGGCACGCTGATATTCGTCCACAACGGCGATCATCGGGAACATCACCTTGAGATTGCCATGAATGGCGGCGCGCAGCAGCGCCCGGATCTGTACCCGAAAAACCTCCGGCCTTGCCAGCGATAGCCTGATGCCGCGCAGGCCGAGAAAAGGATTGCCCTCCTCGACGGTGAACCCCGGCACCGGCTTGTCGCCGCCGGCGTCGACGGTACGAATTGTCACCGGTCTGTCTTCAGCCCATTCGAGCACTTTGCGGTAGGCTCGATATTGCGTTTCCTCATCTGGCAGCGTCTTGCCGAACAGGAATTCGGTCCGCATTAGCCCGACGCCGTCGCAGGTCGAGACATCGATGCTGTTGACATCGGACGGATCGGCGATGTTGACCTGCACCCTCACCGCCGTGCCGGCATTCGTCACTGCGGGCCGGGTCAAAAAAGTTTCCGCCCGGTCGCGACGTGCCGCGAAAGAGGACGATTTTCGCCGGAACGCCTCGACCTCTGCCCTTGATGGCGCCAATATGATGCCGCCATGCTCGGCATCAAGCAGGGCGACGCCGGCAAGATGAGCCGGCGAAGCACCGAGCCCCACGATCATCGGCACGCCGCGCGAGCGCGCCAGCATGGCGACATGGCTGGCGGCACTGCCCGCTTTCAGCGCAATGCCGCCGCCGGAACTCCAGTCGGTTTCGAGAAAGCGCGTCGGCGCGATGTCCTCGCCATAGAAGATGGCTCCTGCCGGCGCCGCAGCCTCGCTCTCTTCGGTCAGTGTACGCAGCACCTGGTCGCGTATGTCGCGCATGTCGGCGGCGCGCGCCCGGAAATAGTCCTGATCGGACGTCTCGTAGCCCACAATTTCGGCGTCGAGCGCCTGCCGCCATGCCGTATTGGCCGGCTGGCCGACGGCAATCGCGGCAAAGGCCGGGCCGGTCAGTGCATCGTCCTCCAGCATGGCGAGCTGGAATTCGAGAATTTCGGCTGCATCGCCCTCGGTCGCTGCGACGAGCGTGGCAAGTCGGCCGGTCGCTGCCTTGATTGCCGTTCCGAGCGCGAGCCTCTCGTCAGCGGCGGTCGCTTTACGGTTATAGCGCGCGACAACCGGATCGAGGTTGAACAGCGGCCCTTCGGCATAGCCGGCCGAAGCCGAAATCCCCTTCAGCCTAAGCGGTTCGGGCATGGTCCACGCCCTCGTCGAAGTCGCGCCGCACCAGCTCGACCAGCGCGCCGACCGCCTCGCCGGCGCCGTCACCCCTCGCTCGGATATGCAGCACCGTGCCTTTCGGCGCCTTGGCCGCCATCACCTTGACGATGCTCTTGGCGTCGAACCAAGGCCCGTTGGCGGCGAGCGCCACTTCGACTTCGGCTGAAAATGTCTTGGCGAGCTTGGTAAACTTCACCGAAGGGCGCGCATGCAGGCCGACCTCATGGGTGATCAGGACTGTGGCTTCGGCGGATGCGGACATGCTGTCAAAATTCCTGTTCATTCACGATGGCGACAATTCGTGTGCCGTCGCCACCACTTCCCTGAGCGAGGCGCCGCCGGACGCCTCCGTCGCCGCCATCACCGCGCCTTCGACGATCGGCGCATTGCAGACGATGATCTTGTGCGCGCGCGGCTCGCCGATCATCTCGACCGCCATCTCGCTGTTGGTCTCGGCGCCACCAAGATCGACAAGTATGGCGACACCCGCCTCCGACCAGGCCTTGTCGATGGCGCCCATGATCGCCTCGACATTGGTTCCCAGCCCGCCATGGCCGTTTCCGCCGCACCATGCAAGCGGCACTTCGTCGCCGACCATCTGGCGCACCATATCGGCCGTGCCTTCGGCGACCAGCGGTGAATGCGATACGATGACGATGCCGACATTGCTCATGCTTGCCCCTCGATGCTTTCGACGACGGCCCGCACCAAAAGCGCGACCGAGCGCCCGCCGGCATCCATATGGCCGATCGAGCGGTCGCCGAGAAACGAGGCGCGTCCGCGCAAGGCTTTCATCGGCACGGTGGCAGCGGCCGCATTGTCCGCGACATCGGCGATTTCCGCCCCGGTTTTTCCCTGCAGCACGGCGTCATGCACCGGCTTCAGCACGTCGAGCATGGTCTTTTGCCCGACCTGCGACTTGCCCCTGGCTGCCACCGCCTCGATTGCCTTACCGAAGGCCGCCTCCAGATTGGCGTGATCCGGCTCAGCGGAAATCCCCTTGCCGAGCGCCATGAACAGCGTCCCGAACAGCGGTCCCGACGCCCCGCCGACCGTCATCACCAGCTTGGTGCCGATCGCCTTCAGCGCCTCCGGCAATGGCTTTGCCGCGAACGCCTCGGCCTCAGCTCGCACCGCCTCAAAGCCGCGCTTCATATTGAGCCCATGGTCGCCGTCGCCGATCGCCTGGTCGAGCGCGGTCAGCTCGTCCGCGTGAGCTGCAATCGTGTCGGCGGTGGCTGATATCAGCGTCTTCAGGTCAACCTTGTCCATCGTCCCAGTCTTGTCCAGCGTCCCAGGGCTCATCGGTTTGCAATCCTGTTGCCGGCCTGGTCGAAGAACAGCGGCGCCCGGTAACGAATAGCCACCCTGTCGCCTCTTTCCAATTGCGTGTCGGGGTCGGTCAGCGTCACCAGCTTTTTGCTTCCCACCGTCACATGCAGGTGATTCTGGTCGCCCAGATGTTCGACCCAGTCAACAACGCCGTCGGCGGGGCCGTTCGATGCCTTGCCGATCGACAGATGTTCTGTACGCGCACCGATCGTCCTGGTTCCCGCCGGCATGTCGCCATCGGGCAGCAGGCCGGTCGGCAACAGATTGATCGCCGGCTGGCCGAGCCTTGCGGCGACATGAAGGTTTGCCGGCTCGGAATAGATCGTCCTCGGCGTGCCGATCTGCACCAGAACGCCATCGGCGAGAATCCCGATCCGATCGGCCATCGTCATCGCTTCGATCTGGTCGTGCGTGACATAAAGCATGGTAGCGCCGACCTCGGCCTGAATGCGCTTCAGCTCGAGCCGGAGATCGGCGCGCAGCTTGGCATCGAGCGACGACAGCGGCTCGTCCATCAGGTAGATCGAGGGCTTGCGCACTAGGGCGCGTCCGATGGCGACGCGCTGCATCTCGCCGCCGGAAAGTTTGGTGGAGCGGTTGGAGAGCTTGTGGTGGATACGCACCATCTTGGCCACATCCTCGACGCGGCGGCGCACCTCGTCCTCGCTCAGCCGCCGCGCCGGCGAGCGCAGCGGAAAGGCCAGGTTGTCGTAGACTGACAGATGCGGATAGAGCGAATATTGCTGGAAGACGAAGGCGGTGTCGCGCTCGGCCGGCGACAACATTGTCGCATCACGGCCGCCGATATGGATTGAGCCCGTATCCGGCCGTTCCAATCCTGCGACAAGCCGGAGCGTCGTCGTCTTGCCGGCCCCGGTCGGGCCGAGCAGCACGACGAATTCGCCATCGGCGACGTGCAGATCGAGAGTGTCCACGGCGACATGGTCGCCGAAGGCTTTTGTCACGCCTTTGATGTGCACGTCAGCCATGATGCGCTTTTCCCTGGGAGGCCCCGTCATGGATTGCGGTTCGCACCGCGCGGCCGGATCCCTTCTCGAACAGCGACAGCCGTGCGCTGCTCAGCGCCAGGCCGACATGGTCGCCCGCATTGAGCCGGATTTCGGCCGGCACCCGCGCCTTGATGATGCCGCCTGATGTCTCCACCGCAACGATCTGCGTGGTGCCGAGATATTCGGTGCCATAGATGGCGCCGCGCAGCTTCGAGCCGTCGTCGAAGCGGATGTGTTCCGGCCGGATGCCGAGCGCCATGTCGGTCGACGCGATATCCTCGCGCACCTCCGGCACTGCCACCTTGGCGCCTTGCACCACGATCTCCCTGGCGCCCTTTGAAAGCCCGCCGCCAAAGCCGAGAAAATTCATCGGCGGCGAGCCGATGAAATCGGCGACGAACATCGTCGCCGGCCGATCGTAGATTTCGCGTGGCGTGCCGAATTGTTCGATGACGCCGTGGTTCATCACCGCGATCTTGTCGGCCATCGACATCGCTTCCATCTGGTCATGCGTGACGTAGACGGTGGTGGCATGGATGCGGTTGTGCAGTTCGCGCAGCTCATGGACCATGAGATCGCGGAATTCGGTGTCGAGCGTGCCGAGCGGCTCGTCCATAAGGAAGCATTTTGGCCGCCGCACGATGGCGCGGCCGAGCGCCACGCGCTGGCGGTCGCCGCCGGCAAGGCCGGAGACTGATTTGTTGAGCAGTTGGTCGATGCGCAACAGCTTCGCCGTCTCCTCGACGCGCTGGCGGATTTCGATGCCTGGCATGCCTTGCGCCAGCAGCGGGAAGCCGATGTTCCTGCGCACATTCATATGCGGATAGAGCGCGAACAGCTGGAAGACGAAGGCGATGTCGCGCTCGCGGGCACGCCGCATGGTGACGTCCTCGCCGCCAAGCAGGATCTTGCCGCCGGTCGGCAATTCCAGGCCGGCGATCATGCGCAAGGTCGTCGTCTTGCCGCAACCCGACGGTCCCAGCATGACGAAGAACTCGCCATCTCTAACGACGAAACTGGAATCCTGCACGGCGACGAAATCGCCGAATGCCTTTCTCAGATGCTCGACCCTGATCTCCGCCATCCTCTACTCCGGAAATTTCGAGACGATTATGAACATCGCCGTGCCGGCCAGCATGGTGATGAACGAATAAGTATAGAGCGACAGCGCGAAGGGCTGGAACAACATCAGGAAGCCAATGGCTATGGTCACCGTCGCGATATTCTCCATCAGGCCGCGCCTCGCCCATGCCGGCCAGCGCGACTTGCGTTTTGCGGGTTGGGTCAGGCTCATTTGCGCACCGCGCCAAAGGTGATGCCACGCAGCAACTGCTTGCGGAGCAGTATGGTGAACACCAGGATCGGCACCAGGAAGATCGTCGTGCCCGCGGCGACGGCCGGCCAGTCCTGGCCACCTTCGCCGATGATGGTCGGGATAAAGGGCGGTGCGGTCTGCGCCGTGCCCGAGGTCAGCAGTGCGGCGAACGCATACTCGTTCCAGGCGAAGATCAGGCAGAAGATGGCCGTCGCGGCAATGCCGGTGGTCGCCTGCGGCAGCACGGTGCGCCAGAAGGCCTGCAGCCGCGTATAGCCGTCGATCATCGCCGCTTCTTCGTATTCGCGCGGGATCTCGTCGATGAAGCCCTTGAGCAGCCACACGGCCAGCGACACGTTGACCGCCGTGTAGAGCAGGATCATGCCGAGTGCGGTGTCCGACAGGCCGAGCTCGCGGTACATCAGGTAGATGGGAATAGCGACCGCGATCGGCGGCATCATCCGCGTCGACAGGATGAAGAACAGCAGATCGTCGGCCAACGGCACCTTGAAGCGCGAGAAGCCATAGGCCGACATTGTGCCGAGGAACACCGCGCAGAAGGTCGAGCCGAAGGCGATGATCAGCGAGTTTATGAAGCGCGGCATGAAGTTGGACGGCCCGGCGATCACCATGTTGCGCTTGCGCACTGTCTCCTCGCAGAGGCCCGTCGCCGGTCCCAGCGAGTTGATGTATTCCGGTGTCTGCCGGGTGCGGGTCGAGAACAGATTGCAGTAGCCCTCGACGCTCGGCTGGAACAGGATCTTCGGCGGATAGGCGATCGAATCCGGCGGCGTCTTGAAGCTGGTGGCGAAGATCCACAGCAGCGGCACGATCGAGATCAGCGCGTAAAGCACGATGATCGTGCCGGCGACGCGCTTCGACGTGGCCGAGGGTGCGACGACTGAATGGGCTGACGTCAGGCTCATCTCTGCTTCACCTTGTTGAGCGCCTTGACGTAGATATTGGCCAGCCCGAACACCGCGACGAACAGGATGATGGCGAAGGCTGAGGAATAACCCGTCCGCCAGCTTTCGAAGGCCTGCCGCTTCAGCGTGATCGAGGCGACTTCGGTGGTCGAGCCCGGTCCGCCGCCGGTGAGCAGGTTGACCATGTCGAACATCTTGAAGTTCTCGATGCCGCGGAACAGCACCGCCAGCATGATAAAGGGCAGCGCCATCGGCAGCGTGATCGACCAGAACTGCCGCCAGTTGGAGGCCCGGTCGACCTCGGCCGCCTCATAGATGTATTCGGGGATCGAGCGCAGCCCGGCGAGACAGATCAGCATCACGTAAGGCGTCCACATCCAGGTGTCGACGATGACGATCGACCACGGCGCCAGCGACACGTTGGAGAGCATGCCGATCTGCGTTGCCGGAATGCCGGTGACGAACGAGACGGCATAGGCGAACAGACCGATCTGCGGCTCGTAGAGGAAGCGCCAGAAATTGCCGACAACTGCCGGCGACAGCATCATCGGCACGAGAATGATGGTCGTCCAGAAGGCGTGGCCGCGAAACTTCCGGTCTATCAGCCAAGCCAGCGTGAAGCCGATCAGCGTCTGCAGCAGGATGGTCCAGAACACGAAATGCGCCGTCGTCTGCATGGCGATCCAGATGTCCTGGTCACCGAGGATGCGTTTGTAATTGGCAAGGCCGACGTTCCTGACCACCTCGTTGGGGCGATTGGCGCGGTAATTGGTGAAGGAGAGATAGATCGCCCAGAACAGCGGGAAGATGTTGATGGCGAGCAGCAACAGGATCGTCGGCGAGATGAACAGCCAGGCGAGGCCCTTGTCGCTGATGCCCCGGACCTTGCGGGCCAACGGCTCAGGCGTAGCCCGGGCAACGCTGTCCGCAGTCCGATTGAGCATGGTCAGTCCCGCTTCGGTCACTTGGTCGTCTCGACAATGGAATTTATCTGAACTGTGTCCCGTGCCAAGGGCGGCACGGGACACGCGGCATGGCTCGGGAGGAGCCGATTACATCTGCCCCAACTACATCTTGCCATCGTCCTGGAAGACCTCGGTCCAGTCCTTGACCAGGCCGTCGAGCGCATCCTTGGCCGAACCCTGGCCGGCGACGACATAGTCATGGAAGCGCTTCTGCGACGCCTGCAGCAGCGGCGCATAGCTGGGCTCTGCCCAAAAATCCTTCACGATGGCCATGGAGTCGAGGAAGGTCTGAGCATAGGGCTGACTGGCCGGGAAGCCTGGGTCTTTGACGACCGCGTTGAGGCAGGAAAAGCCACCCAGCGACCACCATTTGGCCTGCACGTCCTTGTTGGCGAACCACTTGATGTATTTGAGCGCGGCCTCCTGCTTGTCGGAATAGGACACCACCGAAATGCCCTGGCCGCCGAGCTGGGCGAATTGATCGCCGTCGGGTCCCTTGGGATTGGCGAAATAACCGATCTTGTCGCCGCCGACATTCTCGTCTTTCTGCAGGCCGGGCCAGGTAAAGGCGAAATTCATGTGCATCGCCACCTGGCCGGATTTGAAGGCGTCGACGCCTTCGCCCATGTAGCTGTTCGAGGCCCCGGGAGGCGTGCAGCAGTCATAGAGCGCCTTGTAAAACTCCAGGCCCTTCACCGATTTCTCGGAGTTGACAAAGCCGTCCATCTCGTAGGGCTTGTCGGGCTTCTCATAGTTGAAGCCGAAGCTGTAGAGCACGTCCATGGCGCCCATGGTGATGCCTTCGGAGCCGCGCTCGGTATAGATCGACGCGCCATAGACCGTCTTGCCGTCGATCTCGCGCTTCTGGAAAAACTCGGCGATCTGCTTC
Organism: Mesorhizobium wenxiniae; assembly: GCF_002284535.1. Taxonomy (GTDB): domain Bacteria; phylum Pseudomonadota; class Alphaproteobacteria; order Rhizobiales; family Rhizobiaceae; genus Mesorhizobium; species Mesorhizobium wenxiniae. Next base: position 13,716 of record NZ_NPKH01000034.1, read on the forward strand.
AACTGGTCGAAGGTCGTCGGCGCGGCGAGATCCCAGCCGTATTTTTCCTTGAATTCCTTCTGCAGTTCCGGCTTGGAGAACCAGTCCTTGCGGTAGGTCCAGCCGACGACATCGCCCATGGCCGGCAGCGCCCAGTAGTTCGGCGAGTTCTTCGGCCATTCCGAATAGCCGACGACGGTCGCCGGCACGAAGTCGTCCATGCTGATCTTCTCCTTATCGAAGAAGTCGTTCAGCTTGACGTAGTGGCCGTTCTCGGCTGAGCCGCCGATCCACTGGCTGTCGCCGATGATCAGGTCGCACAGCTTGCCCTTGGAATTCAACTCGTTGAGGAAGCGATCGGCATAGTTGGTCCACGGCACGAACTCGAATTTCATGCCGATGCCGGTTTCCTTGGTAAAATCCTTGGACAATTCGACAAGCGCGTTGGCCGGGTCCCAAGCTGCCCAGCAAAGCGTCAGATCTTCCGCCTGCGCGACGTTCGAAACGGCGGTCGACGCAAACATCGCCGAGGTCAGTCCTAACGTCAGTTTCAAGGTCGATTTCATGCCTTCCTCCCATTTACGAAACGCGTCCGGATGACGGTTTCAAAACCTCGTCCCCCTCCCCAGGGGTCCAAACATGGCGACGCGGTTGAGCGTCGGGTGTTTAGTAATTTGTTTAGTGATGCAATTTTTACTAAACAAGGCAAGCGAATTCGTCGCTGCGCTGCAGCATGGCGCATGGGTTGCTTGGTTCAGAAAAGGCGGGTGTCAGATCGTCCGGCGCGCGGGCGCCGGCTCATTTAACCGTTTTGGTGCTCACCGTCACCGGCCGGATCACTGGGGCCGGCGGCAGCAGGGCGCGGATATCGGCGAAGGGGAAAATCGGTTCGAAGCGGAAGGCCTCAGCGAAGGAACCGGTCGCGCCATTGCACTGGCCGGCGCGAAACGCGTTCTGCGTGCGCGCCGCATCGACGAAACGTTCGGGGTCCTGCGACTGGTGCGCCCGGATCGCCATTGCCTTGAGCTCGAAATGCCCGGAGATATCGACATAATGCGTCGGCGAAAAGCCGGTGCCACCGAGCGTATCGGCATGCAGCACCGGGACAGTGAAGGATGCCGCGATGCGCAGGCCATCCGACAGCGCACGGTGGTCGCCATGATAGTCGTTCGGCGCATGGGTGATCGCCAGATCTGGCTTCACGTCGCCAATCAGCGCCTTCAGCGCCGCGATCAGCGCGGCATCGGCAACCAGCGCGCCATCCGGAAAGCCGAGGAAGTGCGGTGTCCCGCCAATCAGGTCCGCCGCCACAGCCGCTTCCTCGCGGCGGGCGCGGGCGAGTAATTCCGGATCGCCCTTCCCGCCCTTGGCGCCATCCGTGGCTATCGCAAAAACCAATTCTGCGCCTTGTGCGGCATAGGCCGCCATCGTACCGAACATAAAGATCTCGATATCGTCCGGATGCGCACCGAGCGCCAGTATCTTCACTCTGCATTCTCCCTGGAACTGGAATAACGTGGACGAACGGAATTCTGCTCGCCCAGCTCCCCTATGCAAGCTGTTCATGCAACGATGTCGTTGTCAAAAGCCTGGGCGGATCGCGCCGACGCATTATTCGCAGATACTCGGGCCAGTGATCCTGGGCGCGTTCTCCAGAAATATCCAGATCTTCTGTCGCCAGATCTTCTGTCGCCCGATCTTCTGCCGCTTGTCGGCCTCGCCGTCATTGGCGGCTTCGGCCTTTTGACGATGGTGCGCGAGGATGTGAGGCTCGGCACGGTGCGCTGGAACCCGTTCTCGCGGACCCGGCTTTGAGTTGGCCCGCCCCCGGTTGCGCGGCGACCGCCACCGCTGATATGCGGGCGCTGCGGATCCGCCGCAATTGGATGGATGCATCCTTGGAACAATGACCAGAAAACCCTTGCCAGAGCTTCCGGTCTCCGCCGTGCTGCCGGCGCTCAGCGGAGCGCTCGGCCAAGGCAACAGCGCGGTGCTGGTGGCGCCGCCCGGCGCCGGCAAGACCACGCTGGTGCCGCTGGCGCTGCTCGACGCGCCATGGCTCGGCACGGGAAAGATCATTCTGCTCGAGCCGCGCCGGCTCGCTGCCCGCGCTGCCGCCCGCCGCATGGCCGAACTGCTCGGCGAGGAACCCGGCGAAACAGTCGGCTACGCCATGCGCATGGAAAACCGCACTTCTGCGAGGACCAAAATCCTCGTCGTGACAGAAGGCGTGCTGTCGCGGATGATCCTCGACGATCCGGAGTTGCCCGGTGTCTCGGCGGTATTCTTCGACGAGTTCCATGAGCGTTCGCTCGACGGCGATTTCGGGCTGGCGCTGGCGCTCGACGTGCAAGGTGCGCTGAGGCCCGAGCTGCGATTGCTGGTCATGTCGGCGACGCTTGACGGCGGGCGCGTCTCGCGGCTGCTTTCCGGCGCCCCGGTGATCGAGAGCGAAGGCCGCGCCTTTCCCGTCGACATCCGCTACGACGAGCGGCCGGCCGGCATCGCCATCGAAGACGCCATGGCCAAGGCGATCCGCACGGCCCTTGCCGATGAGAGCGGCAGCGTGCTCGCTTTCCTGCCCGGCCAGCGCGAGATCGAGCGCACCGCCGAGCGGCTGCAAGGCCGCGTCAGTGCCGACACCGATATCGTGCCGCTCTACGGCATGCTCGACAACAAGGCGCAGGACGCCGCGATCAAGCCGGCGCCGTCCGGCCGCCGCAAGGTGGTGCTGGCGACCTCGATCGCCGAGACCTCGATCACCATCGACGGCGTGCGCGTCGTCATCGATTCCGGCCTGTCGCGCCTGCCGCGCTACGAACCGGCCAGCGGACTGACGCGGCTGGAGACGGTGCGGGTCAGCAAAGCCTCGGCCGACCAGCGCGCCGGCCGCGCCGGGCGCACGCAGCCGGGCGTCGCCATCCGGCTGTGGCGGGCAGAGCAGACGGCGGCGCTTCCCGCCTTCACCACGCCGGAAATCCTTGAAGCCGATCTGTCGGGGTTGATGCTCGATTGCGCCGCCTTCGGTGTCGTCGACCCGGTGAGCCTTTCGTTCCTCGATCGGCCGCCGGCCCCAGCACTCAACGAGGCAAGATCGCTGCTTCGTGCGCTCGACGCCATCGACGAGGCAGGGCGCCTGACGGAATCGGGTGCTGCGATGCGCAGGCTGGCGCTGCCGGTGCGGCTGGCCCACATGGTCGCCGACGCGGCAAAGACAGGCCAGGCGTTCGAAGCGGCCATGCTCGCCGTGCTGCTCACCGAGCGTGGCCTTGGCGGCGATGGCGCCGACCTCGAACGGCGGCTGATGCGGTTCCGATCCGAAAGATCGCCGCGCGCCATCGCCGCGCGGCAGCTCGCCGAGCGATTGGCGAAACAGGCTTCAGCCTCCCCCTCGAGGGGAGGGCCGGCGAGCGAGCCGAGCGCAGCGAAGCGAGGGAGACGGGGTGGGATCGCCGATGGCGTGCCCGATCCGACCCCACCCCGCTCCGCTTCGCGGATCGACCCTCCCCTCGAGGGGGAGCGTAGGGCCGGCGCGCTCCTCATCCATGCCTGGCCGGATCGCGTCGCCAAGGCGCGCGGCGAGCGCGGCCGTTTCGTGCTGGCCAACGGTTCGGGCGCCATGCTCGACGCCGCCGACCCGCTGGCCGGCGCGGCCTGGCTCGTCGTCGCCGATCTGCAGGGCAAGGCGCAGAACGCCCGCATCACGGCGGCAGCGGCGATAGATGAGACCGACATTCGCGCTACACTTGCGCAAAAAATCGAGACAAGCCGTGAAACCAACTTCGACCGCGACAGGCGCGCGGTGCGCGTGCGCGAAACCGTTCGCCTCGGCGCCCTCACGCTGTCCGAACGTATGCTGCCGCCGCCGGCCGGCACTGAGGCGGATCGCGCCATCCTCGACGCCTTGCGCCAACACGGGCTGTCGCTTTTGCCGTGGGGCAAGGAGGCTGAAACGCTGCGTCAACGGCTTGGCTGGCTGCATCGCGGCCTCGGCCCGCCCTGGCCCGATGTTTCCGACGCCGCGCTCGACGATATCCTCGACGACTGGCTGCTGCCGTATCTCTCCGGCGCGGCGTCCTTTGCGGCGATCGATCCGGCCGTGCTTTCGGCAGGCCTTATGGCATTGGTGCCGCACGATCTCCAGCGCAGGATCGAGGCGCTGGCGCCGACCCATTTCGACGCTCCGTCCGGCAGCCACGTGCCGATCCGCTATGATGGCGAATGGCCGGTGCTGGCGATCCGCGTCCAGGAGTTGTTCGGTCTCGACCGGCATCCCGCGATCGCCAGTGGCACCGTGCCGCTGACGCTCGAGCTTTTATCGCCGGCGCACCGGCCGATCCAGACGACCCGCGACCTGCCCGGTTTCTGGCGCGGCTCCTGGGCCGATGTGCGGGCCGACATGCGTGGTCGTTACCCAAAGCACGTCTGGCCGGAGAACCCGCTTCTCGCCACAGCCACCAGCCGCGCCAAACCGCGGGGGACCTAGCCTTTACCCTTTTCCGGCTATAAATCCTTGGCCATGATAAACATCCTGCGGGCGCCCGACTTCCAGCAAAGCCAGCGGCTGCGCCTTAACACGCTGATCAGGCTGCGCTGGCTTGCCATCGTGGGCCAGAGCCTGGCGGTTATCGTCGTTGCCTATGGGCTGAAGTTCCCGCTGCCCGTCAGTCCCTGCTTCGCGTTGATCGCCTGTTCTGCCTGGATGAACCTGTGGCTGACCTTCCGCTATCCGGCGGCGCATCGGCTGACCCCGCTGCCGGCTTTCGCCATCCTGACCATCGACAGCCTGCAGCTTGCCGGCCTGCTCTACCTGACGGGCGGCCTCACCAATCCGTTTTCAGTGCTGGTCACCGTGCCCGTGGTCATCTCGGCGACGTCGCTGCCGCTGCGCCTGACCGCCATCCTCGGCGCGCTGGTGATGGTGGCGGCGAGCCTGCTGGTGTTCTTCCATCTGCCGCTGCCCTGGTACGAGGGCGCGCCGCTGGAGATGCCGTTCATTTATGTCGCCGGCATGTGGATGGCGGTGTTTTCCTCGATCGCTTTCACCGCGATCTATGCCTTCCGCGTGGCCGAGGAAGCCCGGCTGCTCGCCAACGCGCTTGCCGCCACCGAGCTGGTGCTGCAGCGCGAGCAGCATTTGTCGGCACTGGACGGCCTTGCCGCCGCCGCCGCGCATGAGCTGGGCACGCCGCTTGCCACCATCACGCTTGTCGCCAAGGAGATGGAGAAGGCGCTCCGCAACGATCCAAAATACGGCGAGGACGTGACGCTGCTGCGCTCGCAGAGCGAGCGTTGCCGGGAAATCCTCAAGCGCCTGACCAGCCTGTCGTCCGAGGGCGAGGCGCATCTCTCCCGCATGCCGCTAACTTCGCTGGTCGAGGAGATGACGGCCCCGCACCGCGATTTCGGCATCTCGATCAAGCTTCGCCCTGGCGAGCGCATCGGCCCCGAACCGGTCGGGCGGCGCAATCCCGGCGTCATCTACGGCCTCGGCAATCTGGTCGAGAATGCCGTCGACTTTGCCCGTAAGAGCGTCACCGTGCGCTGGAGCTGGAACGAGGCCGCCGTCACCTTCTCGATCACCGACGACGGGCCGGGTTTCCCTCCCGAAATCATCGACCGCATCGGCGAGCCCTATATGTCGACGCGCCAGGGCACCGAGGCTGGCGGCGGCCTCGGACTGGGGCTTTTCATCGCCAAGACCTTGCTTGAACGCTCGGGGGCCACGCTCGATTTCCGCAATTCCAACGAACCGGGCGAGGGCGCCGTCGTGCAGATATCGTGGCCGCGCAGCGTCTTCCTCAACCCTGAATCGGCTTCGGCCACCATGTTTGACACGGCTTGAATTGGACAATAGCGCTCCAAAACTATATCTGCGTAAAAATCGGGCAGCAGGAATTTAGAAGACGATGAACGGCGACGAAACGATTGGCGCAATGGTTGAAGGCGAGGACACCTCGCTGCTGATCGTCGACGACGACAAGCCGTTCCTCACGCGCCTTGCCCGCGCCATGGAAACCAGGGGTTTCGTAGTCGAAACCGCCGAGAGCGTCGAGGAGGCGGTGGCCAAGGCGCGCGCCAACCCGCCCGCCTATGCCGTGGTCGACATGCGGCTCGCCGACGGCAACGGCCTCGACGTCGTTGCCGCCATCCGCGAGAAGCGCGACGACGCCCGCGCCATCATCCTCACCGGCTACGGCAACATCGCCACCGCAGTGACGGCGGTGAAGCTGGGGGCCATCGACTACCTGTCGAAGCCGGCCGATGCCGACGACATTTTCGCCGCACTCACCCGCACGGCGGGCGAACGCGCCGCGCCGCCTGAAAACCCGATGTCGGCCGACCGCGTGCGCTGGGAGCACATCCAGCGCGTCTACGAAATGTGCGACCGCAACGTCTCCGAGACCGCGCGCCGGCTCAATATGCACCGCCGCACGCTGCAGCGGATACTGGCCAAGCGCGCGCCGCGCTGACGCCTGACCGAACCGAAGGTTCGTGTCGGCGAATGGCGGAATCGGTTTTCGCTGGGGATCACGCGCAAACTCAAAGTCCTACAGCGTGCTTTGCGCGCCCCAAAGGATACGCAGCGCTGTAGAGACTTGCCCCTGCGATTGGTGTTTGCGCATCATCGCATCGGGTGATGTTGGCCCTGCCGGCGGGTAGGCGACGCGACGGAGACGACATGCAGGACCAGAAGCAACGGCCGGTCTCCATTCTACGCGAATTCCTCGACAGCGAGGCGGCAGGCGGCATCGTCCTGATGGCAGCCGCGGCACTGGCCCTGATCGTCGCCAATTCGCCGCTGGCCGAAGCCTATTTCGACGCCCTTCACGCCTATCTCGGACCGCTCAGCGTATCGCACTGGATCAATGACGGCCTGATGGCCGTGTTCTTCCTGCTGGTCGGCCTGGAGATCAAGCGCGAGATGCTGGATGGCCAGCTCTCCACCTGGCCACGGCGCGCCCTTCCCGGCATCGCCGCCGCCGGCGGCATGCTGGTGCCGGCACTTGTCTATGTCGCCATCAACCTCGACAACCCGGCCGCTCTGTCCGGCTGGGCGATCCCGACCGCCACTGACATCGCGTTTGCGCTCGGCGTGCTGTCGCTGCTCGGCAGCCGCGTGCCGGGGTCGCTGAAGGTATTCCTCACCGCGCTCGCCATCATCGACGACCTCGGCGCGGTCATCATCATCGCGGTGTTCTACACGACCGGCCTGTCGCTCGCCTATCTCGGCGCCGCCTTCGCGGTCATCGCTCTGCTGATCGTGCTCAACCGCATGAAGGTGCTGACGCTGGTACCCTACATCCTGCTCGGTGTCGTCCTGTGGGTGCTGGTGCTGAAATCGGGCGTCCATGCCACGCTCGCCGGCGTGGCGCTGGCCTTGACCATACCTTTGAAAGTCTCCCCGGGCATCGGGCATGATCTCGACCATTCGCCGCTGCACCGGCTCGAGCACGGCCTGCACAGAATAGTGCCGTTCGTCGTCATCCCGATCTTCGGCTTCGCCAATGCCGGCGTTTCGCTCGCCGGCCTGAGCGCAGCCGCCCTGGTCGAGCCGCTGACGCTGGGAGTCGCCGCCGGCCTCGTCGCCGGCAAGCTGGTCGGCGTGTTCGGTTCTTCCGCGCTTGCCATCCGGCTCGGCTTCGCCGACCTGCCGGTCAATGCCGGCTGGCTGCACATGATCGGCATTTCGCTGCTCTGCGGCATCGGCTTCACCATGAGCCTGTTCATCGGCCTGCTCGCCTTCGCCAGCAATGTCGAGCTGCAGGACGCGGTCAAGGTCGGCATCCTCGCCGGGTCCTTTATCGCCGCGATCCTCGGCGCCGCCGTGCTGCTGGTGGCGCCGGCGGCGAATGGGGCGGACGAGGAGATGGAATAAAGCTGCCGCTGCGGTTTCCAGGCAGATGAGGGGCAGCGCGAAGGGTAGGAAGAGCATAAACGTTTCAGTGAGACTAACCGAAGCGCTCAGAAACCCTACTCACTCTCCCCCTCCAGCGCCGGCACCGAGACGCCGGCGATTTCCGCCGCGAGCAGCCGCGCTGCACCGGCCCGCGCGATCCTCAGCATCAGCGCCTTGCGTGTCGCCGCCGCCATGCGGTGCTCGGGCGCATCGCGCAGGATTTCGGCTCCATAGCCGTCGGAAAGGATAAAACCGCATTCCTGTGGAAAGATCTCCGAGGGCACGCCGGGATGCGTGGCGAAGAAGAAGCGGTCCGAATGCAGCCGGTAGTCCGGCCATTTACGGTCGACCCTGAAATCCTCGATCGAGGATTTGATCTCGATGATCCAGATGTCGCCCTGCCGGGTCAGCGCGACGAGGTCGGCGCGGCGCCCGGTCGCCAGTGACAGTTCGGGCAGCACATGCGCGCCCATTTCCTTGAGCAGCCGCTGCACGCCACGCCGCACGAGGATGGCGCGCTCCGACTGACGGCCGTCGATAAGCGGGTTGAGAGGGACAGGCGAGATGATTGGCATGGGAGCACCATGCCAGACTTTGTTCACGGTTTGAACCCGTTTTCTTCAGGCGATTATCTGGTTGACAAACCCAACGGGAAACAATCGACAGCGGAACAAAATTAGCGCCAGTGGCTGGAGGTCTGAGTGGGAATTGAACCCACTACGTCGGTTTTGCAGACCGATGCGTCACCGTCCCGCCCTCAGACCTTGGTGCCTCTATGCCCAACCCATCAGCGCTTAGTCAACCTGTCGACGCCCGGATGTCCTTTCTCTGGCCGATTATCCGGTTCGGGGATCACGCCCTCCAGAGCAATGATCCTCGTCTTTGCGCAGCGTTCACGGATAGCTTTGAGCCGGCTGTACTCTGGAGAGCCGTACCATGCCATGAGGGAGGCCATGTCCGGAAACTCGACAATGACCAGGCGATGAGGTTCCCAATCGCCTTCCAGCACTTTGGTGGCTCCGCCACGAGCGATGTACCGTCCCCCATAGCGCGCTTCGGTTGCTGGCACATCCCGGCGGTATTCCTCGAAAACGGCGGCATCGGTTATGTTTACATCAGCAATGAGATACGCTGCCATTGGCCTTACTCCCTGAGAAAGCCAGTGAAGCAGCTCCATTAGCGGCCTCGCAACTAAGCCAGCGGTACTAAGCCTCGGAAACGAGTCGCCTCTCCCTGTATCGGGCGCTTTACTACATTCGTTGGGGGCAGCTCTGGGAGGAGACGAACCATGCCCATGTATCTCTCACGATTCAGCTATACGCCCGAAACCTGGGCGCGCTTGATCGAAAACCCCGAGGATAGACGCGAGGCAGCCCGCACCTACATCGAGTCGGTGGGCGGAAAGCTGCACGGGTTCTGGTATGCGTTCGGAGAGCACGATGGCTGGAACCTGTGGGAGGCGCCAGACAACGTTTCGATGGCATCTGTCATGCTGGCCATCGGTGCGGGAGGAGCGATCAACTCGTACGAGACCACCGTTCTCCTAAGCGTCGAGGAGACGATGCAAGCGCTTGGGAAGGCAAAGTCGATCCGGTATCGCCCGCCGGGGTCGTAAGGGCTCCCTTTGCGGCCTCGCGGAGTGTCGGAGGCTAGTCGCTCATGCCGCCGCGAAAGCGATTTTATCTCCAGCATGCGCAGCCCCCGCAATATCCTCCAGGATCGGGCAGTCCGGCCGGTCGTCGCCGTGGCAGGCATGGATCAGCTTCTGCAAGGTCGAGCGCATCGACTGCAGCTCGCGCACCTTCTCCTCGATTGCAGTCACATGCGCGGCGGCGATCTCGCGCACGTCATGGCTGGCGCGGCTACGGTCGTGGTAGAGTGCCATCAGCTGGCGGCAGACGTCGATCGAAAAACCGAGGTTGCGCGCGCGGCGCAGGAAAGTCAGCCGGGGGATGTCGTCGCCCCGTAGTCGCGGTAGCCGTTGCCGGCGCGCGCCGGACGGATCAGGCCGATCTCCTCATAATAGCGAATGGTCTTGGCCGGCAGGCCGGAACGCTGGGCGGCATCTACGACATTCATGATGGGTTCCTTGACTTCCGGCGGCTTGGCGGCCGCCCCATTGAATTTCCTACATAATCTTATGATCGCCGTTGCCGAAAAGCCACAGTTGAGGACTTACCGGCATGTAGGCCCCTGCATATAGGCATCGCGCGCTTGGCAAGCAAAGCAAATGCCAGCATGAATGATGGCGACAAAGCGGCCGTCTCGAGCCGCTCTATTTCGGGCGGGGCATCGGACCTTTTCATGCGCATGAAGTCATTCGCAATCGTCGCCGCACTTGCGCTGTCGACGGCTATTGCTGGTTGCAGCACCATCGGCTCGCAGATATTCACCAACAACTATGGCCCGATGACCGATGCGGGCTATCAACTGCCGCGCATTCCGATCGAAAAGGTGCCGTTCAAGTATCGCCGGCAGGTCGTTAGCTACGACACCGATGAAAAGCCGGGCACCATCGTCGTCGATACGCAGAACAAGTTTCTCTATTATGTCATGGGCGGCGGCGAGGCGATGCGTTACGGGATCGGCGTCGGCCGCGAGGGTTTTGAATGGCGCGGCACCGCCCGTATCGCGGTGAAGCGCGAATGGCCGACCTGGACGCCGCCTTCGGCGATGATCAAGCGCCAGCCGGAGCTCGCCAAGTTTGCCGGCGGCATGGAGCCGGGGTTGACCAACCCACTCGGCGCGCGCGCCCTGTATCTGTTCAACAAGGGCGGCGATTCGGGCTACCGCCTGCATGGCAGCCCGGAGTGGAACTCGATCGGCAAGGCGATGTCGTCGGGCTGCATCCGGCTGATGAACCAGGATATCATCGACCTCTACGACCGCACCTCGGTCGGCGCTAAAGTGATAGTCTTGTAAAAACTTTCATACGCGGACCGTCTAGGCAACAAATGGACGTCGCAGAACAGAAAACCGGGCACTTTGGCCCGGTTTTTTGTTATCGCGCCAGAGCAATCGCTTCAGACAAAAGACCAATTGTCGATCCCGGCAGCGCAAACCCGAAGCGATTGCCCTGGCTATCGCGGATTGGCGTTCTTTGAGCCGGGTCTCTAAGAGACCTGTTCGACCTGCTGCACCTCGGGAACAAAATGCCGGAGCAGGTTCTGGATGCCGTGCTTCAGCGTCGCCGTCGATGACGGGCAGCCGGCGCAGGCGCCCTTCATGTGCAGGAACACGGTGCCGTTCTCGAAGCCGCGGAAGGTGATGTCGCCGCCATCCTGGGCGACGGCCGGGCGCACCCGCGTGTCGAGCAATTCCTTGATGGTGATGACCAGTTCCTCGTCGGCCTTGTCGTAGAATTCGCCGGTCTGGCTGGTCTCGGCAGCGGGCCCGGCCTTGGCCATCACCGGCGCGCCGGACATGAAGTGCTCCATGATGGCGCCGAGGATCGCCGGCTTCAGATGCTGCCAGTCGGGCCCGTCCTTGGTCACGGTGATGAAATCATAGCCGAAGAAGACGCCGGTGACGCCGGGGATCTCGAACAGCCGGCCGGCCAGCGGCGAAGCCGTAGCGGCGCTGTCGGCATCGCGGAAATCGGCGGTGCCTTCGACAAGCACTTCCTTGCCGGGCAGGAACTTCAATGTCGCCGGATTTGGCGTCGATTCGGTCTGGATGAACATGGATGTCTCCGTGCCCATTCGGGCAGATAGTTTGGAATAATTCTAAATAGGCCTTATCGGCGGGACATTCAAGCCAAAGGCATCGCCGGAACGGCCGCCCGAGAGAATGAATTTTCTTCTGCAGCACCGCGCGTCCTTATTGGACGTGCAGGGCTGCAGCACTTCGATTTTTGCGCTGGCCAGGGATTTTGCGCTTAGGGTGTTGAAGATTCAGGTCAGGCCGCGTCGGAGTCGAAGTCGGGCGCGACGCGACCAGACTGGGTGGCTTCCGAGAACCGGAGCGGAGCGTACTTTTGGGTACGTGAGCACCGGAAGCGCAGGAAGCCGCCATTCGCACTCCGGCATCACCTGAATATCAACATACCTTAGGCCAGGCTGTCGATCTCTTCGTCCGACAGGTTCTGCGGCACCACCGTCACTGGGATGGGAAAGGCGGCGCCCTTGCCGGCGACCGCGCCGACCAATGGCCCCGGGCCCTCTTTACCGGCGCCGGCCGCCAGCACGAGGATGGCGATATCCTGGTCTTCCTCGATCAATTTGTGGATCTCTTCCGTCGGCTTGCCTTCGCGCACCACCAGTTCCGGCTCGATGCCGAGCTTTTGGCGCACCTTGTTGGCGTACGCATCAAGCGCCGCCCGCGCGGTGGCGGTGGCCTCCTCGCGCATGATCTTCTCGACACCGAGCCAATGCTGGAAATCGTCCGGTTCGATCACATAGAGCAGCACCAGCACGCCGCTGGTGCTCTGCGCGCGCTTCGAGGCGTAGGCGACGGCCCGCTCGCATTCGGGCGTGTCGTCGATGATCGCCAGGAATTTGCGGCGATGGCCGGCTTCGCGGCTGAGGCGTTTGGAGACCATGTTCACCCTGTTCGATGGTTTCGGTCGCAATCTGCCACCGCCACAGCCCGGCCGCAAGCGACCCGCGGGTGCAGCGATGGCGGGTGCAGATCAGCCTTGCAGCAGGCCGATGATGTCGCGCACGGTCTTCATCGTCGCTTCGGCCAGTGTGCCGGCGCGTTCGCCGCCATCCCTCAGCACTGCGTCGACATATGCGCGGTCGTCGGAAATGCGGCGCATCTCGCCGGCGACCGGCGCCAGCTTTTCCACGGCAAGGTCGGCCAGCGCCGGCTTGAACACCGAAAACTGCTGGCCGCCGAATTCTTTCAGCACCGCCTCCTTCGATATCTCGGCCAGACCCGCATAGATGCCGACCAGGTTTTCGGCTTCCGGCCGGCCGGCAAGGCCGTCCAATTCACTTGGCAATGCCTCGGGGTCGGTCTTGGCCTTGCGGATCTTCTTCGAGATGCTGTCGGCATCGTCGGTCAAATTGATGCGCGACAGGTCCGACGGGTCCGACTTCGACATCTTCTTGGAGCCGTCGCGCAGCGACATGATGCGCGCCGCCGGTCCGCCGATGATCGGCTCGGTCAGCGGGAAATAACCGTTCACCGTCTCCTCGCCGACCTTCATCTCGACGCCGACACCAAGGCCGGCGATGCGGTCCGAAAAGTCGTTGTTGAATTTTTGCGCGATGTCGCGTGTCAGCTCCAGATGCTGCTTCTGGTCATCGCCGACCGGCACGTGGGTGGCGCGGTAGACGAGGATGTCGGCGGCCATCAGGCTCGGATAGGCAAGCAGCCCGAGCGATGCATTCTCGCGGTCCTTGCCGGCCTTGTCCTTGAACTGCGTCATCCGGTTCATCCAGCCGATGCGGGCCACGCAGTTGAAGATCCAGGCAAGCTCGGCGTGTTGCATGACCCGCGACTGGTTGAAGACGATGTGCTTCTTCGGGTCGATGCCGGAGGCGAGAAACGCCGCGGTGATCGAGCGTGTCTGGTCCTTGAGATCGTCATGGACAAGCTGCGCGGTCAGCGAATGCAGGTCGACGACGCAATAGATGCAATCGGAGGTGTCCTGCAGGGCGACGAATTTCTTGATGGCGCCGAGATAGTTGCCGAGATGCAGATTGCCGGTCGGCTGGACGCCGGAAAAGACAAGTGGCTTGAAGGCAGGCTGATTGAAGGCAGGCTGATTGAAGGCGGGCTGATTGGAGTCAGTCATGGTGTTTCCCTGGCTTGTGGAGGGCCGTTTCGCACGCGGCGAAAGTCTTTCGACGGCGCGCTTATGGACGAGAGCGGGGAGCGGATCAAGAGGTTGTCGGCTAGCACGGCGGGGCAAATCGCTTGGGGCCAGATTGCTTGTTCCATACTGTTTGAGGCATCGCGCTTGTTGCGCTTGTCGCTCGGCTTGACAGGCCGACGCTGCCCCTCATTGTCCTGCCGGACATTTCTCCCCGTATAAAGAGACGGGGAGAAAGACACCGTCATCGCCGGTTTCACCGGTCGCTAACGTTGCAGGAGGGCCGCCGGCATTGCGGCCAGCTACTTTCTCCCCGTAAAACGGGGAGAAATGCCCGGCAGGGCAATGAGGGGCGGCGCCGACAACGACAATTGGGCCACGGCTTGTTTCAAGCGATTGCCTGGCCAACGTCGTGGGAAAGCAGCGGTGTTGGCGCAATCGTGAGACGCCGCTGGAAACGGCGGCACGGCTTCGGGCCGAGTTCGGGATTGAGCTTAGCAAGCAAGCGCGCAACCCGCTGCCGCGCTCGGTCTATGACCAACTGTCCTGTGAAGACTAATGCTTGTCGACAGAGCCGCTATCGTTCGGCTCACTGACAGGCGGCGATCCCTTCCGCCTGACATTGCGCCGGATCATGCCGAAATCGGCGCCGCCGGTGGCGAAGGCGGTGACGAAATAAAGCAACGCTCCGCCGGCAACCAGCGCGAGAAGCGTCGTAGCCTTGACGACCAGCGGTGAGCCCGAGGCCAGTTGGGCGGCAAACCAGTGCTCGGCAAAATAGAGCGCCGCCCCCATCACCGCCGCCGACAGCACCAGCCGTGGGATGCGTCTCATGAGTGGTACGTCGCGGCCCCAGTGACCGCGCCGGATCAGCACGCCGAGCAGCATCAGCGCATTGACCCAGCCGGCGACGGCCGAGGCGACGGCGATGCCCGGCGCGCCCATCTGCGGAAACAGCGTCAGCGCGGTGGTGATGTTCACCGCCACCGAGATGGCGGCGAAGATCATCGGCGTGCGCGTGTCTTCGCGGGCGAAATAGCCGGGCGTGAACGCCTTGATCAGCACAAAGGCCGGCAAACCCAAGCCGAAGATCGCCAGGATTGCCGCCACGATTGGCGTCGAGTTGTTGGCGGCAAATGCCCCGCGTTCGTAGACCAGCCCCACGATCGGCTCCGACATGACCAGCAGTGCCGCCGCCGCCGGCAAGGTCAGGAACAAGGTGAACTCCACCGACCGGTTCTGCAGATTGGCCGCTTCGATCAGATTGCCTGACTTCAGCGCCCGCGACAGTTCGGGCAGAAGCACGATGGCGACGGCGACGCCGACGACGCCGAGCGGCAGTTGGTAGATACGGTCGGCATAGGCGAGCGACGACACCGCACTGTCCTGCGCCGAGGCGATCGCGGTGCCGATCAGCTGGTTGATCTGAGTGATGCCGCCGGTGATTGCCGCCGGCAGCGCCAGGATCAGCAGCCGCTTGACATTGGGTGTCATCTTTGGCCTGCGGAAACCGATCGAGATGCCGGCATGGCGCACCGCCACCCAAACGATCGCCAGTTGCACCAGCCCCGCCGCCAGCACGCCCCAGGCCAACGCGAAGCCGACGGTGCGCGCGTCCGATCCCTTGTGCCAGGAATAGGCGAGCACGCCGATCAGGATGATGTTGAGGAACACTGGCGCCACCGCCGCGGCGAAATAGCGGCGCAGCGAATTCAGCATGCCGGCCATCATGGCGCCGAGCGACATGCAGATCAGGTAGGGAAACATGATGGTCGCAAGCCGGACCGTCATCTCGAACTTTCCCGGCGTGTCGGCAAAGCCCGGCGCCACCAGGTAGCGCACGATCAGCGGCATCGCCAGCTCCATGGCGATGGTCAGCGCCAGCAGCGCCGTGAACAGCACGCCGAACACCTCTTCCGAAAAGCGCTTGGCGCCATCGGTGCCGTAGGTCTCGATTTCCTTGGCGAACAGCGGCACGAAGGCGGCATTGAAGGCGCCTTCGGCAAACAGCCGACGAAAGGTATTGGGAAACTGGAACGCCGCGTTGAAGGCGTCGGCGATCGGCCCGGTGCCGAGTGCGGCCGCCATCAGCATCTCGCGGCCGAAGCCGAGGGCACGGCTCATCAGCGTGCCGGAAGCGACCGTCGCGAACTTTTTGACAAGGCTCATGCGTCTGGAGACTGCCTGCAGGATTGGGACAAATAAATGGTGGTTGTCACTCGGCCGCGGCCTTGGCCTTGCCGCCGCGCTCCGGCGCGGTGCCTTCGAGAACCGCGACCAGCCTGTTTTGGATGGCGGCCATGCGCGTCCGGCTGTCGATCTTCTGGCCAGTGAGATCGGTTACATAGAAGGTATCGATGACCTTTTCGCCGAAGGTGGTGATGTGTGCCGACGCGATGTCGAGCGACAGGTCGGACAACGCCCCGGTGATCTCGGACAGCAGGCCCGGCCGATCCAACCCCTCGACCTCGATCACCGAGAACCGGTTCGACAGCGTGTTGCGGATTTCGGCGCGCGGCGGGATGCGGAAGACCTTGGCGCCGCGCCGCGGCTTGGTGCGCTTCTCGATCATCTCCGGCAGCCAGCTCTTGCCCGACAGCACATCCTCGATCAGGCGGCCGACGCGCCCGGCGCGGCGGCGTTCGTCCTCGTCGCGGTCGAATTCCCTCGAGATCAGGATGGTGTCCAGCGCGCGGCCATCGGCGGTGGTGAAGATCTGCGCGTCGACAATGTTGCCGCCGGCCGCCACACATGCCCCGGCAATGACCGAAAGCAGGCGGGGATGGTCCTGCGCCAGCACGGTGATCTCGGTCACCGCCTCGAACTGATGGGTCTTGATCATCGTGGCGAGCTTCTTGCCCGCCGCATCCGCCTCGCGGATGAATTCGGCGTGGCGAAGCTGGTCGGCGAGATCGACCGTCAGCAGATAGTTCTCGTAGTGCAGGCCGACATAGCGCTTGCGGGCTTTTTCGGACCAATCGGCAAGCGCTTCGGCCAGCCGCTCGCGTGCCGCCGCCGTTCGCTCGGCGCGCGACACTTCCGAAAATCCCCCGGTCAACAGCAATTCGGTCTCATAGTAGAGCGTGCGCAGCAATTGGCCTTTCCAGCCGTTCCAGACGCCCGGCCCGACGCCTCTGATATCGCAGACGGTGAGGATGAGCAGCAGCTTCAGCCGTTCGACCGACTGCACGATCGCGGCGAAATCCTCGATTGTCTTGCGGTCGTTGAGATCGCGGGTCTGTGCCGTCATCGACATGACGAGGTGGTTCTCGACCAGCCAGGCAACTGTTTCGGTGTCGGCCGCGGACAGCCCCATATGCGGGCAGATGCGCCGCGCGATCCGGGCACCCACTTCGGAATGGTCCTCGGGCCGTCCCTTGGCGATGTCGTGCAAAAGCACCGCGACGTAGAGCGCCTCACGGCTTTTCTTCAGTCCCGGCATCAGCGTGTGGGCAAGCGGGTGGATCTTTTCACCGTCGCCACGCTCGATCTCGGCCAACACGCCGATACAGCGGATCAGGTGCTCGTCCACCGTATAGTGGTGGTACATCGAGAACTGCATCATGGCGACGATCTTGCCGAAATCCGGGATCAGCTTTGCCAGCAGTCCCGCCTCGTTCATGCGCCTGAGATTGAGTTCGGCATTGCGGTCCGACGTCAATATGTCGAGGAACAGCCGGTTGGCTTCCTCGTCGCGCCTGAGCGCCTTGCCGACGAGGCCGAGCGAACGGGTCAGCAGCTTCAGCGCATCGGGGTGAAATTCCAGCGCGTGCTTGTCGGCGAACCAGAACAGCCTCAAGAGATTGACCGGATCGCGCTCGAACACCAGGTCGTCGGCGACGTTGATGCGATGGTTGTCGATAATGAAATCGGACGTGCCGGCAAGCTTGCGCTTGCGACGCGAGAACGTGAGGAAGATGCGGTTGAAGCCCGGCACATGCTTGGCCTGCTCTTCCTCGAGTGCAGCGCAGAAGATGCGGGTGAGATCCCCGACATCCTTGGCGACGAGGAAGTAATGCTTCATGAAGCGCTCGACCGCCGACAGGCCTGGATGTGTGGTGTAGCCCAGCCGCTCGGCGATCTCGCGCTGGATGTCGAAATGCAGCCGTTCCTCGGCTTTGCCGGTGAGGAAATGCATGTGGCAGCGCACCGCCCACAGGAAATCCTCGGCCTTCTGGAACTCCCGGTATTCGGTGCCGGTGAAGACGCCCTTGTCGACCAGCTCCTCGCCGGTGCGCACCCGGTAGAAATACTTGCCGATCCAGAACAGCGTCTGCAGGTCGCGCAGGCCGCCTTTGCCGTCCTTGACGTTGGGTTCGACCAGATAGCGGCTTTCGCCGGCCTTGGCATGGCGCTCGTCGCGTTCGGCAAGCTTGGCCTGCACATATTCGGGCCCGGTCGTGCGCACCACCTCGCGGTCGAAACGCTGCAAGAGCTCGTCATAGAGCTTCTGCTCGCCCCACAGGAAACGCGCTTCCAGGATCGAGGTGCGGATGGTGATGTCGGTGCGCGACAGCCGCAGGCATTCGTCGATGTTGCGGGTGGCGTGGCCGACCTTTAGCCCCAGATCCCAAAGTATGTAGAGCATGTATTCGACGATCTGCTCGCCCCATGGCGTCTGCTTGTAGGGCAGCAGGAAGAGGAGATCGATGTCGGATCCCGGCGCCAGCGTGCCGCGGCCATAGCCGCCGACTGCGACGACGGCCATGCGTTCGGCCGATGACGGGTTTTTGACGCGATAGACATGGCTGGCGGCGAAATCGTAGAGCGCGCGGATGATCTCGTCCATGAGATGCGACAGCCGGGCGGCGCAGGCGGTGCCACTGCCGTCGTCCATCAGCATGCGTTCGGCGATGCTGCGGCCGGCGGTCAGCCTGCCCTTGAGAAGCTGGAGAACACCGGCGCGCGCAGCCTTGCCGGAGCCGTCGCCTGCCGTGGCCGCGGTCAGCGCCGTCATCTCGCAGCGCAAGGCTTGGCTGTCGATCAGTTCATCGAGCTTTAGAGAGATTCTTGCCATAAGTGCGGTTCGGCCTCGCCGTTTTGGCGGCGTCTATAGCGCGTTTTCGCGGCGCTGGGTATGGGGCGGACGGACACGCTCTCCACGGAGTCGTCGATGTCATGCGGCGGCGGCTGGATGCGGGATTGTCCGCCGGCGGTTTGGCGCGCGCCTCGGCAAGAAAAACAGAAATTGGTCCTTGACCTTCCAGTCACTGGAAGCACTACCTCCGTTTCAGAACCGAGACACAGGGGCATTTCCGCATGACGCATTCCGACCATGACCATCACGCCCATAGCGGCTGCTGCGCGGCAAAAGCTGTTCCGTCCGTCGCCGACGCCGTCATTCGCGATCCGGTCTGCGGCATGACCGTCGATCCGGCCGCCGGCAAGCCGACAGCCGAGCATGGCGGCCATCTCTATCATTTCTGCAGCGAGCGCTGCCGTTCAAAATTCACGGCCGAGCCGGAAAAGTACCTTACCGCCACCGACCCGGTCTGCGGCATGCGTGTCGACCGTGCCGCCGCGAAGCATTTTTCCCGGCATGAAGGCCAGGGCTTCTATTTTTGTTCGGCCGGCTGCAAGGGGAAATTCGAGGCGGAGCCGGCAAAGTATCTTGGCGACAAGCCAGAGCCGCAGGCGATGCCGAAAGGCACGCAATACACCTGCCCGATGCATCCCGAAATCGTCCGCGACAAGCCGGGCGCCTGCCCGATCTGCGGCATGGCGCTGGAGCCGATGGGCGTGCCGACCGGCGATGAGGGGCCGAACCCGGAACTGGTCGACTTCACGAGGCGGTTCTGGGTGAGCGCCGTGTTGTCGGTGCCATTGCTGATATTCGCCATGGCGCCAATGCTCGGTGTGACGTTTAGCGCCTTCATCGAGGATTCGGCGAAGATCTGGGTGGAATTGGCGCTGGCCAGCCCGGTTGTGCTGTGGGCGGCATTCCCTTTCTTCCATCGCGGCTGGGATTCGGTTCTCAACCGCAGCCCCAACATGTGGACGCTGATTTCGCTCGGCGTTGGTGCGGCCTATCTCTACAGCGTCGTCGCCGCGCTGTTCCCGGATATATTTCCGCACCAGTTCCGCGGTCATGAGGGCACGGTGCCGGTCTATTTCGAGGCGGCCGCCGTCATCGTGGCGCTGGTTTTCCTCGGCCAGGTGCTGGAGTTGCGCGCCCGTGAGAAAACCGGCTCGGCGATCCGCGCGCTGCTCGACCTCGCGCCGAAGACCGCGCGGCTGATCGGCGAGGACGGTTCCGAAAACGACGTGCCGCTCGACACGGTCAAGGCCGGCGATCGCCTGCGCATCCGCCCCGGCGATGCCGTGCCGGTCGACGGCATCGTGCTGGAAGGCCGCTCTTCCATCGACGAATCGATGCTGTCAGGCGAGCCGCTGCCGGTCGAAAAGACCGAAGGCGACCCCCTAACCGGCGGCACGCTCAACAAGAACGGTTCGCTGATCATGCGCGCCGAGAGGATCGGCGCCGAAACCACGCTGGCGCGGATCGTCGAGCTCGTCGCCAAGGCGCAGCGTTCGCGCGCGCCGATCCAGGGTCTGGCCGACCGCGTCTCCTTCTATTTCGTCCCGGCCGTCGTGGTGGTTGCGATCGTTGCGTTCATCGCCTGGGCGATCTTCGGGCCGCAACCCAGCCTCATCTTTGCCATCGTCTCTGCGGTCTCGGTGTTGATCATCGCCTGTCCTTGCGCGCTGGGGCTTGCCACGCCTATGTCGATCATGACTGCCACGGGGCGCGGCGCGCATGCCGGCGTGCTGATCAAGGATGCCGAGGCGCTCGAACGCTTTGCTTCGGTCGACACGCTGATCGTCGACAAGACCGGCACATTGACCGAAGGCCGGCCGAGATTGACCGACCTCGTCGCGGCCGAAGGCATAACGCAGGATGATCTGCTGGCATTTGCCGCCGGCCTCGAAAAAGGCTCGGAGCATCCGCTGGCCGAGGCGATCGTCGAAGGCGCCCGTGAACGCGGGGTAAAGATTCCCGACGTCGGCGGTTTCGAGGCGGTGACCGGCAAGGGCGTTTCCGGCACGGTGTTGGGAAAGAACGTCGCGCTCGGCAACGCCGCGCTGATGGCCGATCTCGGCATCGATATCGCATCCATCTCGACCAGTGCCGAAGCGCTGCAGGCCGAAGGCAAGACCGCGATGTTCGTCGCCGTCGGCAAGAAACTGGCCGGCATCGTCGCCGTCGCCGACCCGATCAAGGCAACGACATCAGAAGCGATCAAGGCGCTGCACGACCGCGGCCTCAAGATCATCATGGCGACCGGCGATAACGAACGCACGGCGAAAGCCATCGCCAGCAAACTCGGCATCGACGAGGTGCGTGCCGGCCTGCTGCCGGAACAGAAGAGTGCGCTGGTCGAGGAGTTGCGCGCCAGGGGCGCCGGCGTCGCCATGGCCGGCGACGGCGTCAACGACGCGCCGGCGCTGGCCGCCGCCGATGTCGGCATCGCCATGGGCACCGGCGCTGATGTAGCGGTCGAAAGCGCTGGGATCACGCTGGTCAAGGGCGATCTCAACGGCATCGTCCGGGCCCGCACGCTCGCCCAGGCGACGATCCGCAACATCCGCCAGAACCTGTTCTTCGCCTTCCTCTACAACGTGCTTGGCGTGCCGGTTGCCGCCGGCGTGCTCTATCCGCTCACCGGCACGCTATTGTCGCCGATGATTGCGGCAGCGGCGATGAGCCTGTCCTCGGTTTCGGTCATCACCAACGCGTTGCGGCTCAGGACGTTGAGACTCTGAGCCAAGCCTCCAGATAGAAATTCGTTCAAAAAGGAGATCATGAATGACCTTGGCCAAGAAGATCGTGCTGCTGCTCATGGCGGCCGGAATGCTGCTTGCCGTTTTCCTCGAAAGCATTCCGTCGCAAGCCCAGGAGATGAAACACGACAAGGGGGCGCACGACATGGGCGCGATGGGCGCGCAAAGTCCCTCGACCAACGGGTACAAGGCGGCGATGGACAAGATGCACACCGCCATGATGGCGATCGAACCTTCCGGCAATACCGATGTCGATTTCGCCCGCGGCATGATCCCGCATCATCAGGCCGCAATCGACATGGCCAAGATCGAGCTTGCCAATGGCAAGGATCCGGAAATGCGCAAAATGGCCGAAGCGGTGATCGCGGCGCAGGAAGCCGAGATCAAGCAGATGCAGGATTGGCTGGCCGCCCATCCGGTGGAGTAGCACCAGCCAGCTCGCGGGAAATCCGGGGTGGATTTCTCCCGAACGGTGTGCTGCCATCGGCGTCGACTGGAGCGCGCCATGCCATCAACAATAAGAACCACCACATTGCCCTCGGGCGAAGCCGTTCCCGTGCTGGGTCAGGGCACGTGGAAGATGGGCGAGGATTTCAGCCGCCATGCCGATGAGGTCAACGCGCTGAAGCTCGGGCTCGATCTCGGCATGACGCTGATCGACACCGCCGAAATGTATGCCAGCGGAGGGGCCGAGGAGGTGGTGGCGGATGCCATTGCCGGGCGCCGCGACGAGGTGTTCCTGGTCTCCAAGGTGCTGCCGTCCAACGCCTCGCGCATCGGCGTTCCGGCGGCCTGCGACAGAAGCCTCAGGCATCTGCGCACCGACCGTATCGATCTCTATCTGCTGCACTGGCCCGGCAGCCTGCCTCTGGCGGAAACGGTCGAGGCCTTCGACGCGTTGAAAAAGGCCGGCAAGATCCGCCACTGGGGCGTCAGCAATTTCGACACCCATGAGATGGAGGAACTGGTCAGCCTGCCGGCCGGCGACAGCGTCCAGACCAACCAGATCCTCTACAATCTGTCCCAGCGCGGCCCCGAATTCGACCTTGCGCCCTGGAGCCGGCAACGCGGCATTCCGCTGATGGCCTATTCGCCGGTCGATCAGGGCGTATTGGCGCGCAATACCACGCTCGAAGCCATCGCCGCCCGCCACAATGCCACGGCGGCTCAGTTGGCGCTGGCCTGGCTGATGGCACAGGACGGCGTCATCGCCATCCCAAAGGCCGGCAGGCAAGAGCATATCCGCCAGAATGTCGCTGCGTTGGACATCGAGCTCACCTCGGAAGATTCCGCAGAAATCGACCGTGCCTTCCCGCCACCGACCCGCAAGCGCGGGCTGCAGATGATTTGAGGTGGCGCAGGACCTAGGGTCGCGTTCCCTGCGCTATCGTACGAAGCCTGACTACTTCCCCGCCATTCCCTTCAGCCGATACAGCGCTTCCAGCGCCTCCCTCGGCGTCATCTCGTCGGGATTGATCTCCCCTAGCGCCGCGCTCAGTCCGTCGCTGTTTGCCGGCTTCGGCGCCTCTCGTTTCACCGCCACCGAAAACAGCGGCAGATCGTCGACCAGCCGGTTTGCCTTGCCCGAAACCTCGCCCGCTTCCAGCTGGTGCAGCACTTCCCTGGCCCGCCCGACCACCGCTTCCGGCAAGCCGGCCAGACGCGCCACCTGCACGCCGTAGGAGCGGTCGGCGGCACCCTTGCCGACCTCGTGCAGGAAGACCACGTCGCCCGCCCATTCCTTGACCCGCATGGTGACGTTGTGCAGCCGAGCGAGTTTGCTGGCCAGCGCCGTCATCTCGTGGAAGTGGGTGGCGAAGATCGCCCGGCAACGGTTCTTCTCGTGCAGATACTCGACCGCCGCCCAGGCGATCGACAGGCCGTCGAAGGTAGCTGTGCCGCGGCCGATCTCGTCCAGGATCACCAGCGCGCGTTCGCCGGCCTGATTGAGGATCGCCGCCGTTTCGACCATCTCGACCATGAAGGTCGAGCGGCCGCGCGCCAGATCGTCCGAGGCCCCGACACGTGAAAACAGCCGGTCGACGACGCCGATATGGGCTGATGCCGCCGGCACGAAGGAGCCGGTCTGGGCGAGGATGGCGATCAGCGCGTTCTGCCTGAGGAAGGTCGATTTGCCGCCCATATTGGGGCCGGTCAGCAGCCAGATCGCGCCGTTCTTGGCATCGCCTTCCGGCGATAGATCGCAATCATTGGCGACGAACGATCCTTCGCCCGAACGCCGCAGAGACTGTTCCACCACCGGATGCCGTCCGCCCGAAATTGCGAAGGCGAGGCTGGCGTCCACCACGGGCCGGCACCAGGCTTCGCTTTCGGAAAGCAGCGCAAGTGCCGCCGACACGTCGACCACGGCAAGCGCTTCTGCGCCGCCGCGGATCTTGTCCGCCTGGCCGACCGCTTCCGCCGTCAGCCTGTCGAAGGCGGCAAGCTCGATCGCCAGCGCCCGGTCGGCGGCATTGGCGATCTTCGATTCCAGCTCGGCGAGTTCGGTCGTGGTGAAGCGCATGGCATTGGCCATGGTCTGACGATGGATGAAGCGCGCCTTCGCTCCATCGCTGGTCGTCATGATCGCATGGTGGTTGGCGGTGACTTCGATATAATAGCCAAGCACATTGTTGTGCCGGATTTTCAGCGAGCGGATGCCGGTTTCGTCGATCAGCGAGCGCTCCAGCCCGGCAATCACCTTGCGCGATTCATCGCGCAGTGCCCGCATCTCGTCGAGCTCAACGTGGTAGCCGCTGCGGACGAAGCCGCCGTCGCGCTTGAGCAGCGGCAGCTCGTCACTGAGCGCCTGCGTCAGATGCTCGGCCAGCGGACGTGGCAGCGCCTCGATCGCCGCCAGCGCCGCCGCCAGTTCTTGCGGAAGGGCGGTCGCCCCGAACAGTTCGGCAATAGTGCCGGCAGCGTCGAACCCGGCACGCAGCGCGCCGAGATCGCGCGGGCCGCCGCGGTTGAGCGCCAGCCGCGACAGGGCGCGAGGCATGTCGGCGACGCTCTTCAGGCTCGCCCGCACCGCCTGGCACAGTCGTGTCTCCGACCGGAAGAACGACACCGAATCCAACCTTGCACCAATTGCCGCCGGATCGGTCAGCGGCGCCATCAGCCGATCGGCGAGCAGTCGCGCCCCACCGCCGGTCACCGTGCGGTCGATCGCCTTGAACAGCGAGCCCTCGCGGCTGCCGGAAAGGGTGCGCAGCAGCTCCAGATTGGCGCGTGTCGCCGGATCGATGAACAGCGTCGAACCCTGCTCCTCGCGCTCGGGCCACGATAGCGGCGGCCGCTCGGCCTTCTGCGTTTTTTCGATATAAGCGATAGCGCCTGAGATCGCCGATAGCTCGGCGCGGGAAAACGTGCCGAAACTGTCCGGCGTCGCCACCGCGAAGAAACGGGCGATGCGCCCGGCGGCTGATGCCGAGTCGAACAGGCTCGGCGGCTGCGGATTGGCGACCCGGCCGAGCACGTCGAACACCGGTTTCAGCTCGGGATCGTAAAACACCGGCTCGGCGACAATCAGCTCGCGCGGGTCGACGCGAAAGACGTCGGCGAGCAGCCGGTCTGCGGTGGTCTCGGCAACGCGGAAGGCGCCGGTCGAGATCTCGATCCAGGCCAGCGCAAAACTTCCTTGGTTCCCTGTCGCGCTGCCGCGCTCCCCGCCTCTTGGCTCGGCCCCGCCCTTGACCCGGCCAAGCGCCATCAAAAAGCTCGATTCTGACGGCGCCAGCAACTTGTCCTCGGTGATGGTGCCGGGCGTCACCAAGCGCACCACGTCGCGGCGCACCACCGACTTGCCGCCGCGTTTCTTCGCCTCGGCCGGATCCTCGATCTGCTCGCAGACGGCGACGCGGAACCCTTGTCCGATCAGCTTCTGCAGGTAGTCGTCGGCGGCATGCACCGGCACGCCGCACATCGGGATGTCGAGGCCCTGGTGCTTGCCGCGCTTGGTCAGGACGATGCCAAGCGCCCGGCTCGCCTTCTCGGCGTCGTCGAAGAACAGCTCGTAGAAATCGCCCATGCGGTAGAACAGCAGCGAATCCGGGTTCGCCGCCTTGATCTCGATATACTGCTCCATCATCGGCGTCGCCGGCGCAAAGGCCGGCGTAGCGCTGTCGCTGCGAATGGGCGTTTCGTCGTTCAAGAAGCTGCTTCCAAAATTCCCGAGCTATCTGCTTGGCGGTTTACAGCGGCGAAGTGTAGCCTTAATCCCGAACGTTCCACAAAAGAAAGCATTGCGCCCGTCTCGACGAGGTGCTGCACGGGTGAGGAAATCGAAAGCATCATGGCCAGGAAAAACGAAAACCCCGGGCCCTCCGTCAGTGCGCAGGAGGCGCTGGAATTCCACGCCATGGGCCGTCCCGGCAAGCTGGAGATCGTCGCCACCAAGCCGATGGCCACCCAGCGCGACTTGAGCCTCGCCTATTCGCCGGGCGTCGCGGTTCCGGTCCTCGCCATCGCCGAGGATCCCAGCCGCGCATTCGACTACACGGCGCGCGGCAATATGGTCGCGGTCATTTCCAACGGCACCGCCATCCTCGGCCTCGGCAATCTCGGCGCGCTGGCCGCCAAGCCGGTGATGGAAGGCAAGGCGGTGCTGTTCAAGCGCTTCGCCGATGTCGATTCCATCGATCTCGAGGTCGACACCGAGGATGCCGACGAGTTCATCAACTGCGTGCGCTTCCTCGGGCCCTCCTTCGGCGGCATCAACCTGGAAGACATCAAGGCGCCGGAATGCTTCATCATCGAGCAGCGGCTGCGCGAACTGATGGACATACCGGTCTTCCACGACGACCAGCACGGCACCGCCATCATCTCGGCCGCCGGCCTGATCAACGCGCTGGAAATCACCGGCCGCGACATGAAGACCACGAAAATGGTCTGCAACGGCGCGGGTGCGGCTGGCATCGCCTGCATCGAGCTGATGAAGGCAATGGGCTTTGCGCCTGAAAACATCATTCTGTGCGACACCAAAGGCGTCGTCTTCCAGGGCCGCACAGAAGGCATGAACCAGTGGAAGTCGGCGCATGCCGTCAAGACCGACGCGCGCTCGCTAGCCGAGGCGCTGGACGGCGCCGACGTGTTTCTCGGCCTGTCCGCCAAGGGCGCACTGACCACCAAGATGGTGCAGTCGATGGCCGAGAAGCCGATCATCTTCGCCATGGCCAATCCCGATCCGGAGATCACGCCGGAGGAAGTCGCCGAAATCCGCACCGATGCCATCATGGCCACCGGCCGTTCGGACTATCCGAACCAGGTCAACAACGTGCTCGGCTTCCCCTACATCTTCCGCGGCGCGCTGGACGTGCGGGCGACCACCATCAATGATGACATGAAGATCGCCGCGGCGCGGGCGCTGGCCGAACTGGCGCGCCAGGACGTGCCCGACGACGTCGCCGCCGCCTACCAGGGCATGCGGCCGAAATTCGGCCCCAACTACATCATCCCGGTGCCGTTCGATCCGCGCTTGATCTCGGCCATTCCGATCGCGGTCGCCAAGGCAGCGATGGAGTCCGGCGTCGCGCGCAAGCCGATCCTCGACCTCGACCGCTACGCGCAGGAGCTTTCCGCCCGCCGCGATCCGATCGCCTCGACGCTGCAGCGCATCTACGACCGCGTGCGCCGCCAGCCCAAGCGCATCGTTTTCGCCGAGGGCGAGGAGGAGCAGGTGATGCGCGCCGCCGTCTCCTATGTGAACCAGCGGCTCGGCACCGCCATCCTGCTCGGCCGCGACGACATCATCAAGGAGAACGCCAGGAACGCCGGCATCGAGCTGAACAAGCAAGGCATCGAGATCATCAATGCGCGGCTGTCGCGCCGCAATGGCCTCTACACCGACTATCTGTACGAGCGCATGCAGCGCAAGGGCTTCTTGTTTCGCGACTGCCAGCGCCTGATCAACAACGACCGCAACCATTTCGCCGCCTGCATGGTGGCACTGGGTGATGCCGACGGCATCGTCACCGGCGTCACCCGCAACTACTCCACGGCGCTCGACGACATCCGCCGTGTCATCGACGCCAAGCCCGGCCACCGCGTCATTGGCGTTTCGATCGTGCTGGCGCGGGGCCGAACCGTGATCGTCGCCGATACCGCCGTGCACGACATGCCCAATGCCGAACAGATCGCCGACATCGCCGAGGAAGCCGCCGGCTTTGCCCGCCGCATGGGTTATGAACCAAGGCTCGCCATGCTCGCCTATTCCACATTCGGACATCCGCAGGGTGAGCGCTCCGAGCGCGTCCAGGAAGCGGTGCGCATCCTCGACAAGCGGCGCGTCGATTTCGAGTATGACGGCGAGATGGCCGCCGACGTGGCGCTCAACGCGCGCGCCATGGCGCAATACCCGTTCATCCGGCTGACCGGCCCTGCCAATGTGCTGATCATGCCGGCGTTCCACTCGGCCTCGATCTCAACCAAGATGCTGCAGGAACTCGGCGGCTCGACGGTCATCGGCCCGCTGCTGGTCGGATTGGACAAGCCGGTTCAGATCGTCTCGCTCAACGCCAAGGACAGCGACATCGTCAACATGGCGGCGATCGCGGCGTATACGGCGGGGGCGTGAGGAGCGGACGTCTCTGCCTTCTCCCATAAGGGAGAGAAGGAAGAGACGGCGTCGAGCCCTACAGCAGCCCTGCCTGCTCAGCCTCGTGGCGCAAATTCTGCCGCGGCCTTGGCCCGATCTGCTGGATGACCAGTCCGGCCGCCAGCGAGCCGAGGTCGCCGCAATCCTTCAGGCTGCGCCCTTGCGTGTAGCCGTAGAGGAAGCCGGCGGCATAGAGGTCGCCGGCGCCGGTGGTGTCGACCAGTTCGCGGATTTTGGTCGCATCGATGGTGACGGTCTCGTCGCCGCGCACGATTACCGAGCCCTTTTCCGAGCGGGTGACGGCGGCGATCTTGCAGTCCTTGCGGATCTGCGCCAGCGCCTCGTCGAAGGAGGCGGTCTGGTAAAGCGACTTGATCTCGTGGCTGTTGGCGAAGACGATGTCGACGGTGCCTGAGCGCATCAGCTCCAGAAACTCGTCGCGATAGCGGTCGACGCAGAACGAATCCGACAGCGTCATCGACACTTCGCGCCCGGCGGCATGGGCGAGCTTCGCTGTCTGCCGGAACGCTTCCTTGGCGCGCGGCGGGTCCCACAGATAGCCCTCGAAATAGGTGACGGCGGCGCCCGAGGCCTTGTCGGCCTCGACATCCTCCGGCCCGAGCTCGACGCAGGCGCCGAGATAGGTGTTCATCGAGCGCTCGCCGTCCGGCGTGACGAAGATCATCGAGCGCGCCGTCGGCGGTTCGCCGTTGAGCGGCCTGGTGTCGAAGGCGACGCCCTGCGCATGCATGTCGTGGGCGTAGATTTCGCCGAGCGTGTCGTTCGAGACCTTGCCGAAGAAAGCGGCGCGCCCGCCGAAGCTGGCGACACCTGCCGCTGTGTTGCCGGCGCTGCCGCCGGAGGCTTCGATGGCCGGGCCCATGCGGCTGTAGAGGAGCTCGGCGCGCCTCGTGTCGATCAGGTTCATCGCGCCCTTGATGATGCCGTTCGTTTCCAGAAATGCCTCGTCGCACTGGGCGATGATGTCGACGATGGCATTACCGATACAAAGCACGTCATAGTTCGGCATCAATGATGTCTCCGCGAAAACCACCGGCTTTCTGGCACGCCGGCCGCGGGCGGGTCTAGCGATTTGATGCGGCTTTGCCTAGGGTCGGGATCTATTAATCTGGTCGAACGGCAGATGCACTGCCACACGCTGTCCGCCTGTGTCTTGCTTGTCTCCGCCTGCCTCGGAGATACCAGCCATGGAATTGGAAACGCCGTGATCTCTAGCGCCGCCCGCGCCGCCGCCAGCCGGCTGTTTTCGCCCGAATTCCGCTCGGTGTTCGCAAAAACGCTGGGCCTGACCTTGTTGGCGCTCGCCGCGCTGTGGTTCGCCATCGAGGGCCTGTTCGAATGGCTGGCCTGGCCATGGATCGACGCATGGCTGCCCAGCCTGCCGTCCTGGGCCGGATGGCTGGGCTTCATCGTCGCCGGCATCGGTCTCGCGCTGGGTCTGGCGCTGCTGATCGCGCCGGTGACGGCGATCATCGCCGGCCTGTTCCTCGACGACGTCGCAGAAGTGGTCGAGCGCACCGACTATCCCAATGACCCGCCCGGCCGCGCCATGCCGGCACTGCGCTCGATGGTGCTGGCGATAAGATTCTTCGGCGTCGTCATCGTCGGCAACATCGTGGCCTTGCTGCTTCTGCTGGTGCCGGGCATCAACATCGCTGCCTTCTTCATCGTCAACGGCTATCTGCTGGGGCGTGAGTTCTTCGAGTTCGCCGCCATGCGTTTTCGCCCGGAGGCCGAGGCACGGGCGTTGCGCAAAAAACATGCCGTCACGGTGTTCCTCGCCGGGCTGGTTATCGCTGCCTTCCTCGCCGTGCCGCTGCTCAACCTTCTGACGCCGCTCTTCGCCGCCGCCATGATGGTGCATTTGCACAAGGCGATCAGTGCGCGGGAAGCGGCTTAGGGCGTGCTCATATTCGGGTGATGCCGGCTTGCGAATGGCGGTTTCCTGTGCTTCCGGTAAGCACTCAAACGTTACGCTCCGTTCCGGTCCTCGGAACCCACCGTTCTCAGCACGGGCTGACGCGAATCTCAGCACACCCCCGGCGCTAGCGTAAAAGAAAACCGCGTCCCAACTCGTCGTCGGGTTCGACGATGAATTCGGCCCGGCCGCAGTAGTAGGCGCGGCCGCCGACTCGGGCGATAATGGCGTCATGCAGCCCGGCTTTCGCGGTCCTCGCCACGCTGCCGAAAAAGCGCGAGCCTGCAACACTCTCGAACAGCCGCGTCTGGCCGGCGATTTCGCCCTTGGCATGCATTGCCGCCAGCCGCGCAGTGACGCCCGAGCCGGTCGGCGAACGGTCGACCTCGGCCTCGGCGAAGACGCAGATGTTTTTGGTCGGGGTATCGGAAAATGCGTCCTGTCCGTCGGTCAGGATGGTGCCGTAGAGAAAGGCAAGGTCGGCATGGTCGGGATGCGACAGCGGAAACTCGGCCTTCAGTTTCCCGGTCAGCATTGTCGCCGCATCGACGAAATCGCGCACGCGGTTCCTGCCGAATTCCAGCCCGAACTGGCGGCAATCGGCGAGCGCATAGAAGGCGCCGCCATAGGCGATGTCGAAGCCGATCGAACCGAAGCCCGGCAATTCAATCTCCTGGTCGCGGGCGAACAGAAAGGCCGGCACGCTTTCGAACGACACCGCGCCGGCCTTGCCGTCCTGCACCTCGACCGAGGCGACGACCAGCCCGCACGGCGCTTCGATATTGACTGTCGTCACCGGCTCCTGCCGCGCCACCAGCCTCTCGTCGACGGCGTAGCGGCCGAGCGCGACGATGGCGTGGCCGCACATCGTCGAATAGCCCTCATTGTGCATGAACAGCACGGCGAGGTCGGCGCCGGGCAGGTCGGGTTCCACCAGCAGCGCGCCATACATGTCGTAGTGGCCGCGCGGCTCGAACATCAGGATCTTCCTGAGATGATCGAGGTGGTCGCGCACATAGGCGCGCTTTTCCAGGATCGTGCCTGCGGGGATCTTGGGATAGCCGCCGGTGACGATCCGCAGCGGCTCGCCGCCGGTGTGCATGTCGACGACGGTGAGCGTCATGCGTGGGGTTCGGCAAACAACGCCTGCAGCTTGCCGAAAGGCATGGCGGTGCGGGTGAAGCCGAAGGTGCCGTCCTGCTGGATCTCGCGCGCCGCCGTCTCCAGCATGCCGAAGGCGAAATTGGTCAGCCAGGGCCCGAGCGAAATGCGCTTGACGCCTGCCAGGGAAAGATCGGCGATGGTGAAGCCGGGCCTCACCATGACGTTGACCGGCTTGGTCAGCGCCGAGCAGACGGTTCGCACCGTTTCGATGTCACTGATGCCCGGCGCGTAGAGCACGTCGGCGCCGGCCTTCTCGAAGGCCTGCAGCCGCTTGATCGTGTCGTCGATGTCGGGCTTGCCCCATAGAAAATTCTCAGCCCGCGCGGTGAAGACGAAATCGTGCTTCAGCGCCCGTGCCGCCTCCGCTGCGGCGGCGACGCGCTCGACGGCATGCGAAAAATCATAGATCGGCTTGTCGGGCTCGCCGGTGTGGTCCTCGATCGAGCAGCCTGCGAGGCCCGCGGCCTCGGCCGCGAAGATGGTTTCGGATGCACTTGTCGCGCTGTCGCCCTTGCCCTTTTCGAGATCGGCCGAGACCGGCAGGCCGGTCGCCGCCGCCACCTCGCGGCAGTGGTGGATCATCGCCTCGAAGGTCACCGCGCCGTCGGGCAGGCCGCGCGAAAAGGCAAAGCCGGCGCTGGTCGTCGCCAGCGCCTTGAAACCGAATGAAGCCAGCAGTTTCGTCGTGCCGACGTCCCAGGGATTGGGCATGACGAAGATCGAGCTGTGCAGGTCGCGAAAGATTTTGCCCTTTTCCATGGATGCTCCCCAGAGTGCGAAGCGCATTTTATCCCGCCACTGCCCGCCGGGCAAACGAATGCGATTGGCTCAGAAGCGATTGGCGTTCTCTCCTGCCAATTTGTCCAGTGCGTCGGACCCCTTGACGTATGCGGTCCCGTCCCAATGGTAGGTGACGGAGATGTCGCGCGAGGAAGGCTCGGGCGCCGGTTCGTCGCAGCTTTCGCCATTCGGCACGGTGGCATCGGTCACCGTCGCCTTGATGGCCGCATAGGGCTTGCCGTCCGCAATGGTCTGAAACGCCAACTCCTGCGTGCGCTTGTAGGCGCACAGTGACTCGTCGAACGTGTAGATCATGTCGATCAGTTCGAACCTGTCGTCGCGGACCAGGATCAGCGGCGTGCTCACATAGCCCTGGCTCGAATTGAAATGCGTGCTCAGGGCGATGATGGCGTCATCGCTGGGCCCGATCGGCAGCTTGCCCGGATCGCGGAAATAGGTGCTCCGGTCGACGGCGACATTGACAGCGTCGAGCAGTCTCGGCCTGCTGGCAAGATCGTAGAGCGCCAGCACCGCAAAACCCTCGGCGCTGTCGGAGGAGCTCCCGAGGTCGAACAGCATGGCCAGCCGATCCTTGCCGCCTGCCTTGATCTGGAGCACGCCAGCATCAGAAAAGCCCGACGTTACGGGCGGCGAGCCACCGCTATCCGGACCCTCGATATGGCGCATCTCGATCGGCATGCAGCCCCGATAGAAGCCGTCCTTGTCCGCCGCCAGATCGGGAATGACCATCCTGGCGAGGTCGAGATAGATCGTGTCTTTGTGGCCGGGAACGGCGCTGCCAAGGTCCGGGAAACTGACGCCTTGGGCGCCGGCCGCAGTCCACAGGCACGGCAGCAGCAAACAGGCGAGAATGAAGCGAAGCAGGATGGAATTCATATGCTGGCGCCTCCCACTGTCGAACGTTCGCAAACTAGCACGGACGACCGAGGCATCCAGCCGGATGGGAAGCCTGAAGATCAGATCGGTGGATCGGCACCAGCCCGGCAAGTTCGCGCATGTCGTCGAACAGGATGC
The DNA here is from genome assembly GCF_002284535.1 of Mesorhizobium wenxiniae. Lineage (GTDB taxonomy): Bacteria > Pseudomonadota > Alphaproteobacteria > Rhizobiales > Rhizobiaceae > Mesorhizobium > Mesorhizobium wenxiniae. The sequence goes on from NZ_NPKH01000034.1 coordinate 46,651, forward strand.
CGCCGGCCTCGGTCAGGCCGTCGCGGTCGGAATGCGGGTCGCCGTAGTAGGAAAATACGCGCATGCCGGCGGCAATGCCGGCTAACGTCCCGGCGACGCTGTCCTCGATGACGATGCAATCGGCGGGCGCGAAGCCCATCGTGCCTGCAGCATGCAGGAACAGGTCGGGAAACGGCTTGCCCCGCGAAACCATGGTCGAGCTGAACAGCGCATGCTCGAACAGCTGCAGCAGCCCGGTCTGGCCGAGCGTGATGTGCATTTTCGAAACCCGTGCCGATGAAGCGACGCAAGTTGCGATGCCGGCAGCGTGCACGGCTTCGATGAACTCCTTGACATAGGGGACGGCTTCGACGCCATGCGCGAACAGGTCCGGCAGGCTGGCGTTCCAACGCTCGACGAAATCGGCGCCGAGGCTCACGCCGGTCGCCTCGACCTCCTTTTGCACCGATACCATGGAGCGGCCGGAGAAATTCTTACGGCAATATTCGAAGCTGGCCGGGTAGCCGGCAGTGCTGAGCCATTCGGCGAGGCGTCGATTGGCCAGGTTCTCGGTGTCGACCAGAACCCCGTCGCAATCGAAGATGACGAGTTTGGGTATTCTCATTCACTATGCTCATCAGGCCGTGCCGGTCGATCCGAAGCCGCCCGAGCCGCGCGCCGTGCCGCCGGCCAATGTGCGCTCCTCGACCGTCGCCTGCATCACGGACGCAAAGACAATCTGGGCGATCCGCATGCCGCGCGTCACTGCGAAATCTTCGTCGCCGAGATTGATCAGCAGCACCTTGACCTCGCCGCGATAGTCGCTGTCAATGGTGCCCGGCGTGTTGAGACAGGTGAGGCCATGCTTGAAGGCGAGGCCCGAGCGCGGCCGGACCTGACCTTCCACGCCCTCCGGGATCTCCAGGATCAGTCCGGTCGGCACCAGAGCGCGTTTTCCCGGCAGGATCAGCAGCGGCCGGTCGTCCGGCACCGCGGCGCGCAGATCCATGCCGGCGGCGCCCGGGCTTTCATAGGCGGGAAGCGGCAGGCCCTCGCCATGCGGCAGCCTGACGAAGCCGACGGCCGGACCGATGACGGAGGAAGTGGAGAAGGCTGCGCGCATGAGGCTGATCCTATCGCTACCAACGCCGATTCGGTCAACTCGGCGGCAATGCTATCAACGGCTTTCTTTCAGCGCAGTTCCACTTCAGCGCAGTTCTACGGGAACGACCGTCGTCTCCTTGATCTCCTCCATGACGAAGGAGGCCGAAACATCCGACAGCGCCACCTTGGCGATCAGTCGCTGATAGAGCCGGTCATACGCCTTCACGTCGGCGACGCGGGCACGCAGAACATAATCGAGGTCGCCGGACATCCGGTAGACGCCGGTGATCTCGGGAAAACCGGTGACTGCCGCCCGGAATTTTTGCAGCCAGTTCGGATCGTGATTGGAGGTCCGGATCAGGACGAACACCGAAAGGCCGAGGCCGAGCTTGTCCGCATCGACCAGCGCCACCCGGCCGGTAATCACGCCGTCTTCTTCCAGCCGCTTGACCCGGCGCCAGCAGGCGTTGCGCGACAGCGACACCCTTTCCGACAGTTGGTCGACCGACAGTGTACCGTCGCGTTGCAGCTCGGCCAGCAATCTTCGGTCGATCTCATCGATTTCCAGCGGCATGTGGGATGCTTGTCCCAATGATTGGCAAAATACAAGGATATTTTGGGACCAATGAACCAAAAGCTCGTGCCAGAATACTCAGCATCGGGGCTTTTCCCGGTAGGAGGGCACCATGACGATACGGCTTGCAAGGCTCTTTACCTCGCACCCGGCCAAGGTGGGCGAGACCTATTTCAGCCATATGGCCTTCGCGGCGTGGTTCTGCTCGCGCCTGTTCATGGCAGCCTTCGCCGCGCTCATTCACGCTTTCTTGCCGTTTCTGTTTGAGACCACGGCCAGCCGAATCGTTCGCGAGCTCTATCAGCGCACGCACAACAGAGGCACACACGCGATCAAGGAGCCTGCGGCTTTCATGGATCGCGCCTGAGGGAAGATTAAGCGATGTGCCGCTGGGCGGCCTATCTTGGCGAAGCGGTTTTCCTCGAAGACATCGTCACGGCGCCCTGCCATTCGCTTGTCGCCCAGAGTCATTGCGCCCAGGAAGCCAAGTCGCCGACCAATGGCGATGGCTTTGGCCTCGCCTGGTACGGCGACCGGCCCGAACCGGGTCTCTATCGCGACATCCTGCCGGCCTGGTCCGATCCCAATCTGAAGAGCCTGTGTCGCCAGATCAGGTCCAGCCTGTTCCTTGCCCATGTGCGCGCCTCGACCGGCGGCGCCACCAGCCGCATGAACTGTCATCCCTTCACTGCCGGCCGCTGGTCGTTCATGCACAACGGCCGGATCGGCGGCTTCGAAACAATCCGCCGCGAGCTGGAAAATTCGCTCTCTGACGCGGTCTTCGCCCAGCGCGAAGGCACCACCGATTCCGAACTCTTCTTTCTCCTGATGATCGACGAAGGGCTGTCGGGTGATGCGGAGGGCGCTCTTCTCCGCGCCACCAGCCGCGTTATGGACGCCTCGCGCCGGGCCGGCTTCGAACCGGCGCTGAGACTTACCGCCGCCTTGTCGGACGGCGAATCGCTCCATGCGGTGCGCTATGCGACCGATGCCCACGCGCCGACGCTCTACACCTCCGTCTTCGGCAATGGCGGCGGGCGATGCCTTATGTCGGAGCCTTTCGACCGTGATGGCGGCGACTGGCAGCCGATCCCGCCCTCTAGCTTCGTCACCATTGCCAAAGACGGCATGACCATTCGCCCGTTTGCGCCAGAACCGGTAAGACTGGCGCTGGCCGTGTAGATCCCTCGCTATCGCGGCAACATCGCGGGACAGTCCCCTCAGCAGACCTCGCAGCGCAATTCCGATCAAGCACCGCCTGTTCTGGAATGCTGAACTCGGCTTGAAGACGCGCCGTAGCCCGCCATTTGGTGAGGCTGGCGTCGCTAGCAAGCCGGAGCATTGGTCATGGATCTCGTCTTTTCCTCCACCAGAGAATTGGCTGCCGCAATCCGCGACCGCAAGATTTCCGCCGTGGAAGCGCTGGACGCGCATTTGGCTGAGATCGACAAGCAAAATGAGGCGGTCAACGCCGTCGTCACGCTCGACAGGGAAGGGGCTCGCGCTCGAGCGAAGAAAGCCGACGAAGCCCAGGCGCGCGGCGACGCTGTCGGGCCGCTGCACGGTGTGCCGTTCACGCTGAAGGACACGCACGAAACGGCAGGCATAAAGACCACGGTCGGCTTCCCGGCCTTTGCCGACTATGTGGCGAGAAAAGACAGCCCGGTCGTTCTCAGGTTGAAGGCGGCCGGCGGCGTGCTGGTCGGCAAGACAAATGTCGCAACGATGCTGGGCGACTGGCAGTCGAATAATCCGCTGTTTGGCCGCACCAGTAATCCCTGGGATCTATCGCGCGCCGCCGGCGGCTCCAGCGGCGGCGCCGCGGCAGCGCTCAGCACCGGCATGACACCATTCGAGATCGGCACCGACATGCAGGATTCGATCCGCCTGCCTGCGGCCTTTTGCGGCGTCTACGGCCTCAAGCCGACCGAGCACCGCGTCTCCCTGGCCGGCGCCTTTCCCGATCCCACCGGTGCGCCGCGCAGCGTGCGGCTGATGTCCTGTATCGGTCCGCTGGCCCGCAACGTCGAAGATCTGGCGCTGATCCTGGGGATCATAGCAGGGCCGGATGGCAGCGACACAGATCTTGCTCCGGTTCCGGTCGAGGACATGCCAGAGGTTGATCTCAAGACCTTGCGCATCGCTTTCGCGCCGGCCTTTCCGGGTTTTCCGGTGGCCGGCGAGATCAGGGCCGCGGTCGAAAGTCTGGCCGAGCAACTCAAGTCTGCGGGGGCAGCGGTCGAGGAAGCAAGACTGCCGACGCTCGACCTGCATGACGATCTGACGCAAGGCGGTGCGCTGATCGGCATGATGCTGGAGGCTGCGCAGCCGAAGCCGCCGGAAGAACCGACACCGGTCTCGCGCTGGTTCGAGGCGCTCACCCGCCGCGACCAGTCAATTCTTGCCTGGGACCGTTTTTTCGAAGGTTGCGATGTCTTGCTTTGCCCCGTCGCCATGACCACGGCCTTCCCGCATTGCGAGCCGGGAACACCGATCAAGGTCGATGACAGGGAGCAGAGCTACTGGATGCTGCCGGCCTACGGCGCGGTGTTCAACTACAGCGGCCACCCGGCACTGTCGATGCCCTGCGGGCAGGACCGCGACGGCCTGCCTATCGGCCTGCAACTGGTCGGCCGCCGCTGGTCGGAAGCGCGGCTGCTCGGCGTCGCCAGGGCAATAGCGCTGCTGAGCGGCGGTTTTCGCCGTCCGCGCGGCTATTGAGCAAACCGCGTCAGCCCATACGGCTCAAGCAGCGGGTCGCGCGCGTCGTCGAGGATTTCCCGGGCGGCGAACAGGCCGACGGCTGGGGCCAGTGTGATGCCGGAATGCATGACCGCGACATAAAGGCCGCTCAGGCCTTCAGCCCGTCCGATGATCGGAAAGCCGTCGATCGGCGTCGGCCGATAGCCGACGGTGTGGAAATCCAGTTCCAGCCGGTCGGCGTCGCGCAGCATGCTCTTCATCGCCGCAAACAGCTCGCGACCGGTGGCTGCGGCATCCATTCCCGGATCGGCGCCGCCGAAATCCGAGCCGGCGATGATGCGGCCCTCGGCAGTCTGGCGCATGTGCAGCCGATCGCCGATCACCAAGCCGTTGAGCAGCTTTTCGTAGGGGCGTGAATGGACGATCAGGCCGGGCGGCGTCTCGATCGGCAGTTTTAACCCAGCCGTCGCCGCAATTGCCGGAGAGCCGGCGCCCGCTGCGATCACCACCTCGTCGGCAGCGATCCGTCCGCCTGACATATCCACGCCGGTAATCCTGCCATTGGTCTGCACCAACGCGGTCACAGCCGTTCCGCCCACCACCCGCAGGCCGCGCTGCTCGGCATCCACCAGCAGCGCCTGCGTGGCCGCGACCGGCTCGGCGACGCCCTCCTCTGCCACGTGAAGGGCGAAATCGGGAAGCTTGATCAAATTGGGCTCTATCCGTGCGGCTCCCATGCGGTCGACGCGCTCGATGCCGTAGCCCCAGGCAGAATGCTCGACTGCATAGGCTTCCAACTCGGCCGGCGGCAGGTCCCAGCACAGGCCGCCGCACCATTCCAACGGAATGCCGGGCACGTCATGCGCAAGCCGCGTCCATTCGGCCATCGAACGGGTACGCAGCCGGAAATACGGCTCTGGATTGCCCCAACTGGCATTGATCCAGGAAAAGGAATTCGGCGTGGCGACGCCGCCGGCGCCGCTGTCGGCAACCACCATTACGTTCGCGCCGGCCTTCGCCAGATGCCAGGCGACAGACGCGCCGATGATGCCGGCGCCGACGACGATGACTTGCTTGGCTGCGCTCATGGATGGTCCTTTGTCGAATCGGGTCTTCTGATGTCGTTGCGGCGACCCTATCTCAAGACCGGCCATCCGCCCAAAATTGTTCGACAGGCTGCAAAAGCGCTGCTAGAAGCCCGCGCACCACATGGGATTCCATAAATTGGCTGAAGACATCACGAACGCGGTGGCGCGCCGCCGCACTTTCGCGATCATCGCGCATCCGGACGCCGGCAAAACGACGCTGACCGAAAAGCTGCTTTTGTTCGGCGGCGCCATCCAGCTTGCCGGCGAGGTGAAGGCCAAGAAGGATCGCATCCAGACCCGGTCGGACTGGATGAAGATCGAGCGCGAGCGCGGCATTTCGGTCGTCACCTCGGTGATGACCTTCGAGTATGAGGACAACGTCTTCAACCTGCTCGACACGCCCGGCCACGAGGATTTCGCCGACGATACCTATCGCACGCTGTCGGCAGTCGATGCGGCTGTCATGGTCATCGACGCCGCCAAGGGTATCGAGCCGCGCACGCTGAAACTGTTCGAGGTCTGCCGGCTGCGCGACATCCCGATCATCACCTTCGTCAACAAGATGGACCGCGAAAGCCGCGACCCGTTCGAGATCCTCGACGAGATCGAGCAGAAGCTGGCGCTGGACACCGCGCCGATCACCTGGCCGATCGGCCGCGGCAAAACCTTTTCCGGTACCTATCATCTGGCGCTGAACGCGGTACGCAAGGGCGACGCCGAGAAGGACCGCACGCCGGTCAACGGTCCCGATTCCAACCGCGTCGCCGGCCTGTTGCCGGAAAACGAGCGCGAAGGCTTTATCGAGGAGTTGGAGCTGGCGCGCGAAGCCTGCCGTCCGCTCGACATCGATTCCTTCCGCGAGGGTCATTTGACGCCGGTCTATTTCGGTTCGGCGCTGCGCAATTACGGTGTGCGCGACCTGATCGAGGCGCTTGGCGCCTACGGGCCGCCGCCGCGCGCGCAGGAGGCAGATACCCGCAAGGTCGAGGCGACCGAGGACAAGATGACCTCGTTCGTCTTCAAGATTCAGGCCAACATGGATCCCAACCACCGCGACCGCATCGCCTTCGTCCGCGTCTGCTCGGGCAAGCTCGAGCGCGGCATGAAGGCCAAGCTGGTGCGCACGGGAAAACCGATGAGCCTGTCTGCGCCGCAATTCTTCTTCGCTCGCACCCGCGTCACCGCCGACGAGGCTTTCGCCGGCGACGTCGTCGGCATCCCCAATCACGGCACGCTGCGCATCGGCGACACGCTGACCGAGGGCGAGGAGATCCTGTTTCGCGGCGTGCCGAACTTCGCGCCGGAAATCCTGCGCCGCGTTCGCCTCGGCGACGCGATGAAGGCCAAGAAGCTGAAGGAAGCGCTGCACCAGATGGCCGAGGAAGGCGTCGTGCAACTGTTCTCGCCGGAGGATGGTTCACCGGCCATCGTCGGTGTCGTCGGTGCGCTGCAGCTCGACGTGCTGAAGGAGCGGCTGAACTTCGAATACACGCTGCCCGTCGATTTCGAGATGTCGCGCTTTTCCGTGTGCCGCTGGATATCGGCTGACGACAAGGCCGAGGTGCATCGCTTTATCGAGGCGCATCGCGGCGACATTGCCCGCGATCTCGACAACGACCCGGTGTTCCTGGCCCAGCACGCCTTTTCGCTCAACTACGAGGCCGAGCGCTGGAAGGCGATCCGCTTCGCCGCGGTCAAGGATTACCAGGTCCGCGACAAGGCGGCTTGAGCTGCGTCCCTTCCCCACTGGAGAAGGGACGAGCGCGTTCGATCACCCCCTGGCCGCCTCTTCGATCTTGGCGATGTCGATTTTGGTCATCTGCATCATCGCCTGCATGACACGGCCGGCCTTTTCCGTGTCGGGGTCCTGCAGCAGCCTCGGCAACTGCTCGGGAACCACCTGCCAGGAGACGCCGAATTTGTCCTTCAGCCAGCTGCACTGGCTGGGCTCGCCACCGCCCTCGATGAGCCTGTCCCAGAAATAGTCGACCTCCTCCTGCGTCTTGCAGTCGATGGACAGCGAGACTGCCTCGGTGAACTTGAATTGCGGCCCGCCGTTGAGCGCCTGGAACTGAACGCCGTCGAGCTCGAAATAGGTTACCAGCACTTTGCCCTCACGATCGCCGCTGCCCTTGGGCCAGCGCATCACGCTCAGCACCTTCGAGTTCTTGAAGATGGAGATGTAATGGTTCATGGCCTCCTCGGCCTGGTCGTCGAACCACAGGCAGGGGGTGATCTTTTGCATTTGCTTGCTCCTCGGGCTGGTTTTTGTTGTCACTCGTAAAACGGCCGGCTGGCGATTGATGCCCGTCCGCGCCGTCTGCCCAAGGACGCTCGGGCAAAACATGATCCGACAGCACCTCTGACTTTTTTACTGCCTCGGCCGGCTTACCGTCTTGGCTCAAGATCCCGGCGCATCGCAAAACCGTGGCCAGACCAGACCGCGGCGTATATAACGCCGCTCAATTCCGGTTTTCCGCGCCTGTCCGGGCGCGGCGCAGACAGCAAGGACAGTCTATGCCCGCCTATCACTCCCGCACCACCACCCATGGCCGCAACATGGCCGGCGCCCGCGGCCTGTGGCGCGCCACCGGTATGAAGGATTCCGATTTCGGCAAGCCGATCATCGCGGTGGTCAATTCCTTCACCCAGTTCGTGCCGGGCCACGTCCATCTCAAGGATCTCGGCCAGCTGGTCGCCCGCGAGATCGAAAAGGCCGGCGGCGTCGCCAAGGAGTTCAACACCATCGCTGTCGACGACGGCATCGCCATGGGTCATGACGGCATGCTCTATTCGCTGCCGTCGCGCGAGCTCATCGCCGACTCGGTCGAGTACATGGTCAATGCCCACTGTGCCGACGCGATGGTCTGCATCTCCAATTGCGACAAGATCACGCCGGGCATGCTGATGGCGTCGCTGCGTCTCAACATCCCGACCGTCTTCGTCTCCGGCGGGCCGATGGAAGCCGGCAAGGTGGTGCTCGCCGGCAAGGCGCAGGCGCTCGATCTCGTCGATGCCATGGTCGCGGCTGCTGACGACAAGGTCTCCGACGCGGACGTCAAGACCATCGAAAGCTCGGCCTGCCCGACCTGCGGCTCCTGCTCAGGCATGTTCACCGCCAATTCGATGAACTGCCTGACCGAGGCGCTCGGGCTTTCGCTGCCCGGCAACGGCTCGACGCTGGCCACCCATGCCGACCGCAAGCGGCTGTTCGTCGAGGCCGGCCATCTGATCGTCGATCTCGCCCAGCGCTACTACGAGCAGGACGACGACACCGCGCTGCCGCGCAGCATCGCCTCGAAAGGCGCCTTCGAGAACGCCATGACGCTCGACATCGCCATGGGCGGCTCGACCAACACCGTGCTACACATCCTGGCTGCCGCGCATGAAGGCGAGATCGATTTTGATCAGGACGACATTGACGCACTGTCACGCAAGGTGCCGGTGTTATGCAAGGTTGCCCCCGCCAAGGCGGATGTGCACATGGAAGACGTCCACCGCGCCGGCGGCATCATGGCGATCCTCGGTCAGCTCGATAACGCCGGACTGATCAACCGCGACCTGCCGACCGTACATACGCGAACGCTCGGCGAAGCGCTCGACCATTGGGATATCTCGCGCACGTCAAGCCAGAATGTCCGCGACTTCTTTCTGGCGGCCCCGGGCGGCGTGCCGACGCAGGTCGCCTTCAGCCAGGATCGCCGCTGGGACGAACTCGATCTCGACCGGGAGAAGGGGGTCATCCGCTCGGCCCAACATCCTTTTTCCAAGGACGGTGGCCTTGCCGTGCTGAAGGGCAACCTTGCGCTGGACGGCTGCATCGTCAAGACCGCGGGCGTCGATGAATCGATCCTGAAATTCACCGGCCCGGCCAGGGTGTTCGAAAGCCAGGACGCCAGCGTCAAGGCGATCCTGTCCAACGAGGTCAAGGCCGGCGATGTCGTTGTTATCCGCTACGAAGGGCCACGCGGCGGCCCCGGCATGCAGGAAATGCTCTACCCGACCAGCTATTTGAAATCGAAGGGCCTCGGCAAAGCTTGCGCGCTGGTCACCGATGGCCGCTTTTCGGGCGGCACCTCCGGCCTGTCGATCGGCCATGCCTCTCCCGAGGCGGCGGAAGGCGGGCTGATCGGGCTGGTGCATGAGGGCGACACGATCGAGATCGATATCCCGAACCGCACCATCCGGCTTGCCGTCGACGATGCCGAACTGGCCGCCCGCCGCGCAGCGATGGAGGCCAAGGGAGCCGCCGCCTGGAAGCCAGAGGAAAAGCGCAAGCGCAAGGTGACGATGGCTTTGCGCGCCTATGCGTCAATGGCGACCAGTGCTGCCAAGGGTGCGGTAAGGTATGTGCCGGAATAGGTCGGCTTCTTCAAAGGGATGACGACAGATGACTTTTGATCTTATCGTCCGCGGCGGCATGCTGCCCGACGGCACGAGCGCCGATATCGGCATCATCGGCGAGACGATCGCGGCCATCGAGCCCGAGCTGAACGTTACCGCGGGCACGGCGATCGACGCGCATGGCAATCTGGTCTCGCCGCCTTTCGTCGATCCGCATTTTCACATGGACGCCACGCTCTCGCTGGGCATCCCGCGCATCAACGCGTCGGGCACACTGCTGGAAGGCATTTCGCTGTGGGGCGAACTGAAGCCGCTGTTGACGCACGAAGCGGTGCGCGAGCGCGCGCTCGCCTATTGCGACTGGGCGGTGTCCATGGGCCTGCTCGCCATCCGCACCCATGTCGATGTCTGCGATACCAGGCTGCTGGCGGTCGAAGCCCTGCTCGATGTGAAGAAGACGGTCGCGCCCTATATCGACCTGCAACTGGCCGCCTTCCCGCAGGATGGGTTTTATCGCTCGCCGACGGCGCGCGATAACACCATCCGGGCGCTCGACATGGGTGTCGACATCGTCGGCGGCATTCCACATTTCGAGCGCACCATGGCCGATGGCACGCGTTCGGTGACGGAACTTTGCGAAATCGCGGCAAAGCGCGGCCTGATGGTCGACCTGCATTGCGACGAGACCGATGATCCGCTGTCGCGACATATCGAACAACTGGCCTATGAGACGCAACGCCTCGGCCTGCAGGGCAGGGTCGCCGGCTCGCATCTCACTTCGATGCACTCGATGGACAGTTACTATGTCTCGAAGCTGTTGCCGCTGATCGCCGAGGCAGGCGTCTCGGCGATCCCCAATCCGCTGATCAACATTATGCTGCAGGGCCGCCACGACACATTCCCCAAACGCCGCGGTCTGACGCGGGTCAAGGAAATGCTTGCCCACGGCATCCGCGTCGGCTGGGGCCAGGATTGCGTGCTCGACCCCTGGTATTCGCTGGGCACCGCCGACATGCTCGACGTCGCCTTCATGGGCCTTCACGTCGCCCAGATGTCGAGCCCGGCCGACATGGCGCGCTGCTTCGACATGGTCACCAATGTCAACGCCGCCATCATGGGCCTCGACCATCTCGGCCTGGCGGTTGGCAAGCGCGCCAGTCTCGTCGTCCTCGATGCCGGCGACCCGGTCGAGGCCTTGCGCCTACGCCCCGAGCGCCTCTGCGTCATCGCCAGGGGCAAGGTGGTGGCCGAGCGGGTGAGGCAGGAAACGCGGCTTTCGATCGCCGGACGGCCGGGAACAGTGAACCGCAGGCATCGCCGCCCACTTCACGACCAATAATTGGCAGGCCCGATAAGATGTTGAGCCTGCATCAGGCCGCACACGTCGATCAGATTGATAGGTCCTGATCTTAAGTCTACAGTCAGTCTCCACTTTTATGGTGAGGAGGACACGATGTGGCACAAGACGGCGATGGTGGTCGCGTTGGCGGCGACCTGTGCAGGTTGCATGACGGCCGAAGACCGTCGTGCCGCGGACGAGGCGAAATGCCGGTCCTATGGCTTCGTCAGGAAGAATGATGCCTTCGCCGAATGTCTGCAGCGCATCGATCTGGCGCGCCGCGCTGAGCTGAGAAGTGTGTCGGTTTTCGATCCCTGGGACCGGCCGGTGATCTATCGTCCGGTCATCGTTCGGACACGGCCAAAGTAAGCCGTTCCGATCTTCCGTACAGGCCCAGCCGATTTCCAGTCGCTGGTCCGGCCGGGGTTCCCGATTTCCGCTCGTCAAAGCGGCTGCTTGCGTCTACGACGCTGCTTACCGAGCTTTCATGCGGGAGGAAGCGATATCGGCATGGCACAGCCGCCAGCCCAGAATTCGACGATCAGGAACGTGCTTTTGGCCGGCATTCTGCTGATGCTGGCCGGCGATTTCCTGTTTGCGTTGAACGATGCGATGGGCAAATGGCTGGTCGCCAGCTTTTCGGTCGGCCAGGTCATCCTGATCCGTTCCATCGGCGCTTTTTTCGTGCTCGGCCCGATGATCGCGCGTCAAGGTGCGGCCAGGCTGTTCCGCATGGAGCGCCTGGAACTGCAGGTCTTGCGCGTCGTCATGACGACCCTCGACACGGCGCTGTTCTACGCCGCCGTCGTCTATCTGCCGCTCGCCGACGTCATGAGCTTCTACATGGCCGGACCGATCTATGTGGCGGCGCTGTCGCACCTGTTGCTCGGTGAAAAGGTTGGCTGGCGCCGCTGGATGGCGATCCTGGTCGGCTTCTGCGGCGTGCTGATAATGCTCAAACCGTCCTCGGCCGCGTTTTCGCTGTCGTCGACCTTCGCGCTGGCCGGTAGCATTTCATTCGCCTTCGCCATCATACTCAACCGGTGGTTGCGCGGCACCAGCGACACCTCGTTGGTTACGTGGCAAACCATCGGCACATTGCTGGTCGGCGGGTTTCTCACCATCGGCAACTGGCAGACGCCGTCCTCGCTCGATTTCGGCGCCATGCTGCTTCTTGGCTTAGTCTCCTGCGGTGCGCATCTGATGATCACCAGGGCGCTGAAGCTGGCGCCCGCCTCGACGCTGGCGCCCCTGCATTACAGCCTGCTGCTGTGGGCCGTCATCTTCGGGCTGGCCTTCTTCGGCGACATGCCCGGGCCGCGCATCCTGATCGGCTCGGGCATTATCGTGCTGGCCGGCCTGTTCATCTTCCATCGCCAGAAGGTGGTCGACACTGTGCCGCCGGAAAACGTGCCGAAAGGCGTCAACTAATGCATGTCGCCCAAAAGTGCGCAGCGGTTTTGGGGCAACGACATGCATAAACAAAGAACTCAAAGCACACGCGTGAATTCCATCACCTGGCGTGCTTTAAGGTTCCAGATTTCCGGCGCCTAACCCACGCGCACCGCCGCCAGATGCCTTGAGAAGTCGGTCGTCTCCATCAGCGCCCTGCAGCGTGAAAAGCGACCGTCGGCATAGGCGCGGAAATCGTCGGCCGGATTGCTGTTGGCGAGCTGAATCAGCCCCCACAGCGTCCACAAGAGATCGCACATCGCCTTGTAGATGACGATGCGGCCGCGCTCCGCCGGCGTTGGCTCGCCACCGAAATAGGCGCCCATCATCTCTTCCTCCTGCGCCGTATCAAACTGTCCTTCGACGCTGAGGTCGCCGAGATCCCAAAGCGGGTCGTTCATGCCGGAATATTCCCAGTCGACGATCCACATCCTGTCGCCCGTATCGAGGAAGTTTTCGCACAGCGGATCGCAGTGGCAGGCGACAAGAGGCAGCGGATGCGCGGCAAGCGCCGAGCGCACGCTTTCCGCCTCGCGTACCACGTCGTGGTAGCCGGCGGGCAGGGCAACGGCCTTGGTCGAAAGCACCTTCAGGTAGTCGTCGATCATCGCAAACAGCTCGAAGCGGAAGGGAAACACCGCGCCGGATGTGTGCAGCCTGCGAAAGGCCTTGCCGGCGCGCGCCGGACTGCCCGGCCGGGTCTTGAATTTTTCAGGCGACATCGTCTCGGCTCCGACGACGAAACGGGTCACCATTACGCCTGTCTCGCCGTCGATATGCAGCAGCTCGGGGCTGACGCCGGCCTTGGCGGCTTCCCTCGCCGCCACCGCCTCGTTGGCGCGGTTGATATACTCCTCTGTGCCCTTGCCGGGAATCCGCAGGCAGACATCTCCAGCTCTGAAGACGAGGTTGGTGAGGCCACCAAGCCGCTCCAGCGGTCCCTCGTAGCCGGCCAGCACGGGAATGGCTGCAAGCGCCGCGCGTGCTTCCTCGTCCACCATCGCTTCCGCCCTCCTTCGCGTCTTTATATGTGGCGACGACGGTTCCACAAATTTCGCCGTTTGGCTATCATCGCCGGCATGCGATTCACTCCAGCGCCGCACGGTCCTGTCGGACGCGGAAGGACGCTGCTGCACTTTGATTTTGCGGACGGGACTGCGATGGCGGACAGGAAAAATGAAGGCGCGCTCGCCGCGGCCTATGCAGCGAAGCGGCCTGAAGAAGTGGCGGCGCTCTACGACCGCTGGTCCGACACCTACGACGCCGACATGTCGGCGGCCGGTTATCGCCATCCGACCATCTGCCTCGCCCTGCTTGCCCGCCACTTGCCGCGCGGCGCGGCACCGCTCCTCGATGCCGGTGCCGGCACCGGGCTCATCGGCGAGTGGCTGAAGATCGCGGGCTATCCGCAGGTCGAGGCGCTCGACATTTCCGAGGGCATGCTGGCCCAGGCCGCGCGCAAGGGCGTCTATTCGGCGCTTCACTGCCTGGCGCTCGGCGGCCCGCTGCCTTTCGCCGATAATGCCTATGCCGGGATCATATCGGCCGGCGTCTTCACCTCGGGCCATGTCGGCGCCGAAGGGCTCGACGAACTGATCCGCATTTGCCGGCCGGGCGGGATAATCGTGCTGACGGTCAAGAACACGCTGTGGGATGCGGGTTTTGCCGCGCGGATCGCCGACCTCGATGCGAAGGGCGTCGTCACACGTGCCGAGGAGACGTCGCCCTATGTCTCCATGCCGGGCGAGGCGGAGACCGTGCCGAGCCGCGGCCTCGTTCTGCGCGTGAACTGATCATTCTTCCATTCCCCTCGTTAAGGTTCCCGTGCGCTCGATGTCACCAAAAGTGATACTGCTGGCGAAGCCAATTTGGCCGCGGCTAGACAATTGACAGCCCGAGTTTACAAGCAACATGTTGCCCCCGAACTGGGCTTATTTCCGACTTCGCCAGCAGTATCAAAAGTGCCCAAGAGCCGACCTCCTTTACGCCTCCGGGGAAGTCAGGCGGCTTGCAGCCGTCGGTGAAGGTGCGTCAACGCCGGCGTCTGTCCGACATTTCATTGGATTATCCTCCTCAGCACTGCCTTCACAGGGCCGGGCAGGAACCTGCTCAATCGCGACCGCAGACCTCTCGACCTTCTGCGCGACACTCCGGTAATGCACGGGAGCTGCTCGATATACTCTGGCCTTTCGGGGCGATCGATCTCGGGCGATGCGTCCGTAATGGGCGAGGAGAGCAGTGGCTGACTCCGCCCTTTGATAGCAACCAGGGTGATGCGATCCCTCCAGACGACATGCCTGTCCCCTTCTGCAGCCAGCGGCCAGTTGGGATTATGATACTCGTAGGGGTTCAAGCACTCGTAGACGGACGTGAAGCCCACGTGTCGGAGTAGGTTGCAGAGCGATGCACGCGTGAAGAGGAAGGCCTTCGGGTTGTCGAGCGAGTTCCAGAGCGCTGCCAGCTTCTCCTCGGAGGTCGCATCAGTATCGTGTTCCTTGCCATACCTGCCCCAGTAGGTCTTCCCCTTCCAAGTGTACGACGCTTCGTCGCTGAGGCTGATATGGGTATCGATTATTGATATCTTTCCGCAAACCTTCGAGATTCTCTCCACGAAGTCCATGACATCCGGAGCATCCAAGTGGTAAAGGATCCCCAAACATAGAACAACATCGAAACGACCATGGCGCTCCTCGTCGAGGTTGCGCACGTCATTTAGGGCGAGTTCGAGGTTGTCCAGGGAGAGTACCTCCTTAGCGAAGTGCACCTTCTCAAGGTTCGCCTCCCGACCCTCGATGGCGAGCACGTCGGCCCCATGGAGCGCGAACTCGATCCCGTATTGCCCCTCGAGACACGCCAGGTCCAGAACGCGAAGCTTCTCCAACGGCTTCCCCGCAAGATCTGCAGCGATCTGCACGAAGCGCCTCAATCGGGCGTCCCAGTGCGGCTCATCGAACGTGTCAATTTGATCGGCCAGATGGATGGAACCTGCCGTCCAGGGGCCGAACCTTTCGATAATCTTCTGCTTTTTCTCCTCGATTTCGTTTATTTGCATATTGTGCCCTCGTCATAGAAAGACAGTCTCGAACGTGTAGAATCCAGGTGAAACGCTAGACAAGTTTCAGGAAAAGTGAATAGCGTGTTATTTCAGTAACCCTAGAGCGGTTCTCGATCTGACGTACGGACTCAAGCTCAGTGCTTATAGGCGCCGGTTTTGCCGCGCGGATCGCCGACCTCGAGACGAAGCGCGTCGTCACGCGTGCCGAGGAGACGTCGCCCTATGTCTCCATGCCGGGCGAGGCGGACACCGTGCCGAGCCGCGGCCTCGTTCTGCGCGTGAGCTGATCTAGGCTTTGATTCTTGCTCCCGCCGGATCGTAAAGCGGCTCGAGATGGATTTTTGCCGGCGTCCGCTCCATCGCCACCACCAGCTCGTAGTCGCCGGAGGTGAGGAAATCGTCGCTGACGCCATCGGCGTTGCGCACATAGCCGTAGCCGATGTTCTTGCCGACCGTGTAGCCATAGCCGCCGCTGGTCAGGTAGCCGACCGGCTCGTTATTGCGCAGGATCGTTTCGCGCCCGAGCAGCACGATCTCGCAATCTGCGACCGTGAAGCCGGCAAAGCGTTTTTTCGGTGTGCCGCCGCTGATGCTTTCCAGAGCCCGCCTGCCAAGGAAATCCGTGTTCTTTCTGAGTTTCACCGCCCAGCCGAGGCCGGCCTCCTGCGGCGTGTCATTGGGCGTGATGTCGGAGCCCCAGGCGCGGTAGCCTTTTTCCAGCCGCAGCGATTCCAGCGCCCGGTAGCCGACCGGGCGGATGCTGTGCTCCTCGCCCGCCGCCATCAGCGCGTCGAAGATTTCGCCCGCCGCCGCGATTGGCACATGCAGCTCCCAGCCGAGCTCGCCGACATAGGTGACGCGCAGCGCCCGAACTGTGTGGCCGGCGATGGAGATTTCCCGCACATGTCCGAACGGAAAAGCGGTGTTCGACACGTCCGCACCGGTCACCGCAGCCAGCACGTCGCGGGCGCGCGGCCCCATCAGCGACAGCGTGCCGAAATCCTCGGTGACATCGGTGAGCGTCACGTCGAGCTCGTTGCCGACATGGTCGCCGATCCACGAGAAGTCATGAGTCCTAAAACCGGTGCCGGTGACGACGTAGAATCGTTCTTCGCCGAGCCGAGCCACGGTCAGATCGGCCTCGATACCGCCGCGCGTGTTGAGAAGCTGCGTGTAGGTCAGCCGGCCGACCGGCTTGGCGACATCGCTGGCGCAGATCCAGTCGAGCGCCTTCAGCGCGTCGGCGCCGCTCAGTTCGAATTTGGCGAAGGACGACTGGTCGAAGATACCGACGTGCTCGCGCACGTGCCGGTGTTCGTCGCCGACCGGAGCGAACCAGTTCTGCCGGCCCATCGAATAGATGTCCTTCGGCTCGACGCCTTCCGGCGCAAACCAGTTCGGCCGCTCCCAACCGAGTTTGGAGCCGAACACGGCGCGCTGCTTTTGTAGCCGTTCATAGAGCGGCGACACGATCCGCGGCCGGCCCGTGACATACTCCTCATGCGGGAAGCCGATCGTGTAGTGCTGGCCATAGGCTTCCAGCGTGCGGTCGCGGACCCATTGCCGGTCGCGGTGCAGGTCGGAAAAGCGTCTGATATCGACCACCCACAGATCGAGTGGCGCCTCGCCGTCGACCACCCATTGCGCCAGCACCCAGCCGGCGCCGCCGCCCGCAGCGATGCCGAAGGCGTTGAAGCCGGCGCCGACGAACATGTTGGCGCATTCGGGCGTCACGCCGAGAATGAAATTGCCATCCGGCGTAAAACTCTCCGGCCCGTTGATCATCTGCTTGACGCCGACGGTTTCGAGCGCCGGAACCCGCGCGATCGCTTGGTTCATATGCTGCTCGAAATGATCATAATCGTCGTCGAACAGCCGGAACTCCCAGTCATCAGGGACATCGCCGCCGGGAAGATCGGTCGTCCAGGCTTGCGGGTTCGGCTCATAGCCGCCCATCACCAGCCCGCCGACCTCCTCCTTGAAATAAATGCGGCGGTCGGGGTCGCGGATCGTCGGCGCATCGGTCGCCAACCCGTCTATTCTTTCGGTGACGATGTACTGGTGCTTCACCGGCTGCAGCGGCACGTTGATGCCGGCAAGGGCGCCTACCTGCCGCGCCCATTGCCCGGCACAGTTCACCACCTTGCCGCAGGCGATATCGCCCTTGTTGGTCTTTACCGCGGTGATGCGGCCATCCTTCATGGCGAAGCCGGTAACGCGGACATCCTCGAACAGTCTGGCGCCATGCATGCGCGCGCCTTTGGCCAGCGATTGCGTGATGTCGGAAGGGCTTGCCTGCCCGTCGGTCGGCAGCCAGCTGGCGCCGACGAGATCGCCGGCCTCCAGCAGCGGCCACATTGTCTTGACCTCGGCCGGTGACAGCAACTGCATATCCATGCCGAAGCTTTTCGCCGTCGTCGCCAGCCTCTTATACTCGATCCAGCGGTCGGCATTGGTAGCGAGCCTGAGGCACCCGGTCATCTTCCAGCCGGTGGCCAGCCCGGTTTCGGCTTCCAGCCCCTTGTAGAGATCGACCGAATATTTGAGCACGCGGGTGATAGAGGCCGAAGACCGCAACTGGCCGACCAGCCCCGCCGCATGCCATGTGGAGCCCGAAGTCAGTTTGCCCTGTTCCAAAAGCACGACATCGGCCTTGTGGTCACGCGCCAGATGATAGGCCGTTGAACAGCCGATGATGCCGCCGCCGATGACGACGATCTCGGCGTGAGCGGGCAATGTCATGATTTCTGTCCGTATTTCGTTCGGTAGTTTTCCAGCGCGGCATCGAGCCGCGTCAGGTTTTCGTCGGTATAGGCAACGTAGTCGATGCCGGGCGCGTCGAGATAAAGTTCGGAAACCATGCTCCACATCGCCTCGCGCAGCAGCGATGCGCATTGCATGGCCGCATGCGAGCGGCGGATCGCCTCGTCCGGCTCCTTCATGAAATAGGCAGTCAGGAAGGCGAAGGACTCCTCGTCGTTCATGCTGGCGTTCGAGGCGACGCCGGCGAGGTCGAACATCGCCGTGTTGAAGCCGGCATATTCAAAGTCGATCAGCCACAGTCTATGGCCGTCGTCGAGAATATTAGCCGGCAAGAGATCGTTGTGGCCAAAGACGATCGGCAGCAGTTTCTGCGCCCGTTCGAGTTCGTCCGCTAGCGTCAGCAGCCGCGGCAACTCGCTTCGCATGCGGCTGCCGGCTTCCTCCAGCGTGCGCGCATAGTCGCGGATGACATGGAACACCCAGAACATGAAGCCGGCGCCGGAGACATGATTGGGCATCTCCCGATGGAAGCCGCGCATCAGGGCGGCGACGCGGCCGATATTGGCGCGTACGTCTTCCGCGACATAGGTCTTGGCGCCGAGAAATTCCGTCACCAAGATCCCGGGCTCGGAATGGTGGACTGCAGGCGCGAAGCCGGCGGCGTGCGCCGCGCGCGCGGTCATCACCTCGCGCTCGCGAAAGACGTGGTGGAATGGAAAGTCCTGGCCAAAGCGCACGACATGCCGCCCAGCTCCGTCCTTGACCAGATAGTTGGCGTTGCTCAGGCCGCCCGGCAGCGGCGCGATCTCGATGCTGCCGGTCCAGCAGGGCAGGGCGCGGATGCGGTCCTCGGCGGTCACAGGTTCATCCCTCGTTGGGCGGGGTTCAAGACGCCGCGGGCGAGACAAAGATGGCGGCCGGCAGGAGGGAGCAATGCGAAAATCTCGTCGGTGCGGGATGCCAGGATCGGTATCCCGCACCGCACCGACGAGCCCCTGTGCCGGGTTCTTCGACACCGGCATCCGCCCCCGCGGATTCGAAACAGTCCTTTTCCCTTACGTCAGACGATTTTCCAGACGTTCGGGCAGGCGAAATTTGGTGCGGCTCTGCCATCGTTCTCCCGTGGCAGTTCCGAGCCTGTCACGAGCCAGTGTCACGCCATGTGATCCGGCCTGTCAACGAAAACTTGTGGCTTTTTCTGCCTTCTTGCCCGAATCCTTTAGGATTCCTTATGAACTGTGGCCGATTTGCCTTAGAACCGGTCAGCAGCGCAACAACCCGATTGGGCGAACCCAATGATCCATTCGAAGCGGCATGGCGAAATCCTGCGTCTCCTGCAGGAAGAGGGCACCGTCACCATCGCCAGCCTGGCCGACCGGCTGGGCGTCTCGCTGGAGACCGTGCGCCGCGACGTCAAGCCGCTGACCACTGACGGTTCGATCCTGAAGATGCATGGCGCCGTCGGCCTGCCGTCGATGGCCGGCGAGGCGCCATTCGAGCGGCGCATGCGCGAGAATGCCGATGCCAAGCGCGCCATTGCCCGCATGGTTGCCGCAACCATCCGCGACGGCGAATCGATCATGCTCGACACCGGCACCACCACATCTTTCCTAGCCCGCGAGCTGCTCGGCCACCGGCGGTTGACGGTGGTCACCAACTCTTCGGATATCGCCCGCACGCTGGCCACCGTCAACGGCAACAAGGTCTATATGGCCGGTGGCGAACTGCGCAGCGATTCGGGCGCCGCCTTCGGCGTCTCGGCCATCGAATTCGTCAGCCGCTTTTCCGTCAGCCATGCGGTGATCTCCACCGGTGCGGTCGATGCCGTCACGGGCGTGATGGACTATGATCTGGAAGAGGCGGAATTCGCCCGCATGGTGCTGTCGCGTGGCCAGCGCTCGCTCGTCATCACCGACCACACCAAGTTCGGCCGCCAGGGCCTCGTCCAGGTCTGCGGCCTCGACGGTTTTTCCGAACTCGTCACCGATCGTCCGCCGCCGCGCGCCATCGCCTCCGCCCTGGGGCAAGCGGGCGCACGGCTCAGCATTGCCGGTGACGATAGCGGGACCTGACCTGGCCAGAGCAGTAAAGCGGTGAGCCTGAGATCGGCGGCTTTTCTTCCTTGCCGTCCCGGTGTTTAGTTCGGCGATGGCCTTCACAATCCGCCAATTGCAATTCTTCATCGCCGTCGCCGAGCAAGGCACGGTGTCGGGTGCTGCGCAGAATCTGTCCATCTCGCAATCGTCGGTCACCGAGGCGATCAAGGAGCTCGAAGGCGATCTCGGCGTCGAACTGTTCGAGCGCCATCCGCGCGGCCTGAACATCACCCACAAGGGCCATCAGTTCCTGCGCCACGCGACAAAGATACTTGCCGACGTTTCCGACGCGCGCCGCGCCTTCTTCGGCGAGCAAGCGGCGGCGGGCGGCCGGCTGCAACTCGGTGTCACTTCGCTGGTCGCCGGCTATGTGCTGTCGGACCTTCTCGCCCGCTATCGCCGCGCCTATCCGGGCGTTGAGATTTCGGCCATCGAGGACAATGGCGATTACCTCGAACATCTGCTGATCGGCGGCAAGCTCGACATCGCCGTCATGGTCACCTCGAACCTGCGCGACCGCACCGCCCTGCAGTCCGAAATTCTCGAAGTCTCGGCCTATCGGCTATGGCTGCCGCTTGGCCATCCGCTGTCCGGCGCCGACATCATCGGCATTGGCGATATCGCCTCGGAGCCGCTGATCATGCTGACCGTCGACGAGATCGAGGAGAATACCGGAAAACTGCTGGCAGCGATCGGCGCTAAGCCGCACGTCGCCTTCCGCACCCGCTCGGTCGAAGCGGTGCGCAGCCTCGTCGCTACCGGCGCCGGCGTGGCGCTGCTGCCCGACCTCGTCTACCGGCCATGGTCGCTCGAAGGCGACCGCATCGAATCGCGCGATATTTCGGGCTCCTTGCCGGTTGTTCAGGTCGGCACGGTCTGGCGGCGCGGCTCCGGCCTGCCCCAGGCCGCGCGCGACTTCATCGGGCTTGCACAGTCGCAGCGCATGGTCCGTCAGCGGCCGGAGAAGATTGGTCGTTAAATTTATCGGAAAAAACGATATCGCCTTTCTGATAAATGAATTTGCGAAACCGGAAATTTCACAGCACTTTCACAATCAGGGACCAAAGCCGCCGCGAGAGTGCGGCCCCTCAAATGGGAGATCGATGATGAACTCATTCCTGAAGTCGTGCACTGCACTGACGGTCGCGCTGGCCTTCTCCGGCCAGGCGATCGGCCAAGTCAAGGAACTCGGCAAGGGCGAAGGCCAAGTCAACATAGTCGCCTGGCCTGGTTACATCGAACGCGGCGAAACCGACAAGAACTATGATTGGGTCACGTCTTTCGAGAAGAACACAGGCTGCAAGGTCAACATCAAGACCGCCAACACCTCCGACGAGATGGTCGCGCTGATGAATGAGGGCGGCTTCGACCTCGTCACCGCCTCGGGCGACGCTTCGCTGCGCCTCGTCGCCGGCAAGCGGGTCCAGCCGATCAACACCGATCTCATCCCGAGCTGGAGCACGGTCGACGACCGGCTGAAGGATGCGCCATGGTTCACGGTTGGCGGCGTCCACTACGGCGCCCCCTACCAGTGGGGACCGAATGTGCTGATGTACAACACCGAGGTGTTCAAGGAAGCGCCGAAGAGCTGGAACGTCGTCTTCGAGGAGATGACCTTGCCTGACGGCAAGTCGAACAAGGGCCGCGTCCAGGCCTATGACGGGCCGATTCACATCGCCGACGCTGCCAATTATCTGATGTTCCACAAGCCGGAGCTCGGCATCAAGGATCCCTACGAGCTGACCGAGGATCAGTACAAGGCCGCCCTCGATCTGCTGCGCGTCCAACGCACGCTGGTCGGACGCTACTGGCATGACGCTGCCATTCAGGTCGATGACTTCCAGAACGAAGGCGTCGTCGCCTCCGGTTCATGGCCCTATCAGGTCAACACGCTGATTGCCGCCAAGAAGCCCGTCGCTTCGACCATTCCCCAGGAAGGCGTCACCGGCTGGGCCGACACGACCATGTTGGCGGCCGACGCAGCCCACCCGAACTGCGCCTATATGTGGATGGAGCACTCGCTGTCGCCGAAAGTGCAGGGCGATGTCTCCGCCTGGTTCGGTTCGCTCCCGGTGGTGCCGGCTGCCTGCAAGGGCAACGAATTGCTCGGCGACGAAGGCTGCAAGACCAACGGCTACGGCAACTTCGAAAAAATCAAGTTCTGGAAGACGCCGGTGTCGAAGTGCGCCACCCAGGACCAGTGCGTGCCTTACTATCGCTGGGTGTCGGACTATATCGGCGTCATCGGCGGGCGGTGAGTTCGTCACGCTCGTTGTGAGAGCGCAGCCCTGCCCTCACCCTTACCCTCTCCCCGTGAAGAACGGGGAGAGGGGGATCGCGAGCGTTGCGGTTAGCCCCTTCTCCGTCACTATACAGGGAGAAGGTGCCGGCAGCCGGATGAGGGGCAGCGCCGTCGCCTGAATTTGATCAGCCTGGGACAGCCCATGACCTCCGCCGTTTCGTTCGCCAGAGTCTCGCGCCATTTCGGCAGCGTGCGCGCCGTCGACGTGGTCGACCTCGATATCGCGCCGGGCGAGTTCTTCGCCATGCTTGGACCTTCGGGTTCCGGCAAGACGACCTGCCTGCGGTTAATCGCCGGCTTCGAGCAGCCGACATCGGGGTCGATCTCCATTTTCGGCGAACGCGCCGAAGGCGTCCCGCCCTATCGCCGCAACGTCAACACCGTCTTCCAGGACTACGCGCTGTTCCCGCATCTGAACGTGCTCGACAACGTCGCTTACGGCCTGATGGTCAAGGGCGTCGGCAAGCCCGAGCGGCAGAAGGCGGCGGAGGAGGCGCTCTCGCTGGTCCGGCTTCCCGGCTACGGCGCCCGCCGTCCCAGCCAGCTTTCTGGCGGACAGCGCCAGCGCGTCGCGCTCGCCCGCGCGCTGGTCAACCAGCCCAAGGTGCTTCTGCTCGATGAGCCGCTTGGCGCGCTCGACCTCAAACTGCGCGAGAACATGCAGGAGGAGCTGAAGTCGCTGCAGAAGGCGCTCGGCATCACCTTCGTCTTCGTCACCCACGACCAGGGCGAGGCGCTGTCGATGGCCGATCGCGTCGCCGTCTTCAACGACGGCAAGATCATGCAGATCGGCACGCCGGAGGACATCTACCAGCGCCCGAAGACGCGCTTCGTCGCCGATTTCGTCGGCTCGTCCAATGTCCTGCCGCCGGATTTCGTCCAGCGTTATTCCGGCCAGCATCGCTGGGGCAGCCTGCGCCCTGAATCCATTCGCATCGGCCGGGCGGCGAAGGGCGATGGCGTTGCCGCTCGTCTCGTCTCGACCAATTATCTCGGCGCCACGACCAGACTGGCGCTCGACGTCGACGGCTTGCGCCTGCACGCCATCATGCCGGCCGGTGCCGCCTTGCCGAAGGCAGGTGAGGCGGTCGTGCTCACCTTCAACCGCGACCATTTGCATCTTATGGACGAGCCGGCATGATGGCGCTTTCGGCAACTGTCGCTAATAGCCGAGGCAAGGCGGTTCACGGCGACCCCCTCTGTCCTGCCGGACAGTCCGGCAGGACAGAGGGGGGCGCGAAGGAACGCAACCGGTCGACGAAGCCATGACTCTGACCGCTGCCCAGGCAAAACCTGCCCCAGCCCTCCTTCCTCGCGCCCGCGGCTTGCGCGGCGCGCTGTCGGACCTGTTCTGGCGCAGGCCCAAGCTTCTGCTGCTGTTGATGCTGCTGCCGCCGGTGCTGTGGCTCGGCATCGTCTATATCGGCTCGCTGTTCGCACTGCTCTTGCAGAGTTTTTTCTCGATCGACGAATTCTCCGGCCTCGTCAACCGTGAATTCACGCTGAAGACCTATGGCGATCTGCTGCAGGCCGCAAATCTCGACATCATCTTGCGCACGGTGACGATGGCGGCCCTGGTCACGTTCGCCTCCGCGATCGTCGCCTTTCCCATCGCCTATTACGCGGCGCGCTATGCGCGCGGCCGCTGGAAGGCGCTGTTCTATCTCGGCATCATGCTGCCGCTGTGGTCGAGCTATCTGGTCAAGATTTACGCCTGGAAGCTCATCCTCGCCAAGGAAGGCATCCTGACCTGGCTGCTCGCCAAACTGCATCTTCTATGGCTGCTCGATGCCTGGCTGTCGCTGCCGATCGTCGGCGGTAATTCCCTGTCGGTGTCGTCCACCGGCACCTTCATCGTCTTCGTCTACGTCTGGCTGCCCTTCATGATCCTGCCGGTGCAGGCGGCACTCGAGCGCGTGCCCGGCAATCTGGTCGAGGCCTCGTCCGATCTCGGGGCCTCGCCCGGCCAGACCTTCCGCAACGTGCTGTTCCCGCTGGCGCTCCCGGGCATCGTCGCCGGCTCGATCTTCACCTTCTCGCTGACGCTCGGAGATTACATCATCCCGCAGATCATCGGCACCTCGCGGCTGTTCATCGGCCAGGCCGTCTATTCGCAGCAGGGCACCGCCGGCAACATCCCGCTCGCCGCCGCCTTCACCGTGGTGCCCATCGTCATCATGGGCTTCTACCTCTGGGGCGCCAAGCGCATGGGGGCCTTCGATGCGCTCTGATGGCTCACCATCCGCTCCTCTCGGCCTGAAGATCGCCGCTGCCTGCGGCTTGCTGTTCCTGCATCTGCCGATATTCCTGATCTTCATCTATGCCTTCACGACCGAGGAAAGGAGCTTCGTCTGGCCGCCGCCGGGGCTGACGACGCAATGGTTCGCCGTCACCTGGAACCGCCCGGACGTGTGGCAGTCGCTGTCGCTGTCGGTGCGTGTCGCCGCTATCTCGACGCTCGTCGCCCTGGTCCTCGGCACGCTCTGCGCGGCCGCCGTGTCGCGAACACGGTTCTTTGGCCGCGAAACCATCTCGCTGCTGGTCATCCTGCCGATCGCGCTGCCCGGCATCATCACCGGCATCGCGCTGCGTTCAGCGTTTTCGCTGGCCGAGATTCCGTTCTCGTTCTGGACGATCGTGCTCGGCCACGCCACCTTCTGCGTCGTCGTTGTCTACAACAACGCTGTCGCCCGCTTTCGCCGCACCTCCGGCTCGATGATCGAGGCATCGATGGACCTTGGCGCCGACGGCTTCCAGACCTTCCGCCATGTCGTGCTGCCCAACATCGCCACCGCCCTGCTCGCCGGCGGCATGCTTGCCTTCGCGCTGTCGTTTGACGAGGTCATCGTCACCACCTTCACCGCCGGCCAGCAGCAGACGCTGCCGATCTGGATGCTGGAAGAGCTGATCCGTCCGCGCCAGCGCCCGGTCACCAATGTCGTCGCCATGGTCGTCGTGCTGGTGACGCTGCTGCCCATCCTCGTCGCCTATTACCTCACCCGCGACGGCGACCAGATCGCCGGTTCGGGCAAATGACGTCAAGAATCCATAAGGGAGAGACTTCCATGGACACCAAGATGCTGATCGGCTCGAAATTCGAGAAGGGCACCGAAACCGAGGAACCAATCCTCAATCCGAAGACCGGGGCGACCATCCTCAACCTGCCCGAAGCGAGCCAGGCGCAGATCGAGGCAGCGGTGCTGGCGGCCGAAAAGGCCTTCGTCACCTGGTCGCGCACCACACCGGCGCAGCGCTCCGGTTATCTCCTAAAAATCGCCGATCGCGTCGAGGCCGCGGCACAAGATTTCGCTGCCCTCGAGGCGCTCAATTGTGGCAAGCCAATCAATGCCGTGCTCAACGACGAGATCCCGGCGATCGTCGACTGCTACCGCTTCTTTGCCGGCGCTGTCCGCTCGATGCCCGGCCAGGTCGCCGGCGAATACATCCCCGGTCACACTTCGATGGTCCGCCGCGATGCCATCGGCGTCGTCGCCTCGATCGCGCCATGGAACTATCCGCTGATGATGATGGCCTGGAAGCTGGCGCCGGCGATTGCCGGCGGCAACACCGTCGTCTTCAAGCCGTCGGAGCAGACGCCGCTGACCTCGCTGAAGCTGGCGAAGATCCTCGCTGAAATCCTGCCGGAAGGTGTCGTCAACGTTGTGCTCGGCCGCGGCGACAGCGTCGGCAACACGCTGATCAACCACCCGAAAGTCAACATGATTTCGATCACCGGCGACGTCGCCACCGGCAAGAAGGTGCTGCAGGCGGCAGCCAAATCGGTCAAGCGCACGCATCTCGAACTCGGCGGCAAGGCGCCGGTCATCGTCTTAGAAGATGCCGACCTCGGCGCGGTGATCAATGGCCTGCGCGCCTTCGGCTACTACAATGCCGGCCAGGACTGCACTGCCGCCTGCCGCATCTATGCCGGCAAGAAGATCTACGACAAGCTCGTCGCCGACCTTTCCTCCGCCGTCTCGACCATCAAATACAACCGCTCCGACGACACCGAGAACGAGATCGGGCCGCTCATCTCACGTCGCCAGCGCGACCGCGTCTCGAGCTTCGTCGAGCGCGCCTCGGAACTGAAGCACATCGAGATCACCACCGGCGGCAAGCCGGGCGAGGGCTCCGGCTTCTTCTACCAGCCAACCGTCGTCGCCGGCGCGCTGCAGGAAGACGAGATCGTGCGCCGCGAAGTATTCGGGCCGGTTGTCTCCGTTACCCGCTTTTTCGAGGTCGACGAGGCGGTGAACTGGGCCAATGACAGCGACTATGGCCTCGCGTCCTCGGTGTGGACCAAGGATGTCTCGCGCGCCATGGCGACAGCCGCTCGGTTGCAATATGGCTGCACCTGGATCAACACCCATTTTATGCTCACCAATGAGATGCCGCATGGCGGGCTGAAACAGTCCGGCTACGGCAAGGACATGTCACTATATGCCTTGGAAGACTACACGGCCGTCCGCCATGTGATGGTTGCGCACGGGTAGTCTCCCTTCTCCCCGTTGACGGGAGAAGGTGGCCCGAAGGCCGGATGAGGGCCAGCACAAGCCTTTGGCAAGCTGGCGCCACCGCTCATCCGCCTGTCGGCATCTCTCCCGGTCACGGCGAGAAGAACTGCTACTCCACGATGCAATAGATGTTCCATAGGCTGGCCGACAAGACATAGGGCTGCTGCCTCGCGCAGCGCCCCTGCACAGCGTGTGGCACGTGCCGGGCTGTCGAAGCGCGACATCATCAGCTCGCCATGCATACCTGCCGCGCTGCCACCATGGCGCCCGACCAACAGCCGCCATGTTTCCTGAAAGCGTTGGTTGCGCTCGCTCCCCATGCGGTCGCGAGCCGCGCCGTATCATAGATCCGGGTCGCCAGAAGAGCGGCCAGCAAGCGCTCCGCCTCGGCCACGGCGCGCTCGCCGGTCAGGAATTCCTCGATCAGGTCGGCAACCCGTTCCACATCGCCAGTCCAGATCGGATGATCGCGCCCGGGGCCCTTCGACCAGCCGCGCATTCGCGATCTTCCTGGCCAGGAAGCGGCTGGCGTCGGGATCGACCGCGCATCGTTGCGGCGATGGATCAGCAGCGTCGGAGCGCAGATCGCCGCCACCACGCCGCCTACGTCTATCCCGGCATTCATGCGCGCCAGGGCGGCGGCCGCCGTCGGGCTTGTCGGACAGCCGCTCGAAGCGACCCCACCATGCTTCTTTCCGCCCTTCTCGCCCAGCGCCTTCGCAGCCGGGTCTTTGCCATCGTCTAGGAGTTCGTCGGCTTCCTCACCTACGGCAATACGCATGACGCGGACGGCATTGCCGATCACATCAGCGGGGCGTTTCTGGCCTTAGGTCCGGTTGGCATCTTCTATTGCCCAACTATGGATGCCGCCGATCGCGCCGACGTTATCGGATCGGTGTGACGCAGGACGATCCTCCATGCGCCATCCTCCCGCCGGAAGATGGTGGTGGTCCGAAGCGCAATCGGCACCACTGTGTCGGCACCGCCGACTTTGGATTGGAACCGCTCGATCTCGATGATGTATCCCAAGTCCGCCGTCGCGTACTCGGAGATGCGCTCAAAGCCAATGATCTCGCCGTCCCGGTAGTTGGTGGCAGCTCGATTCATCGTCTCAGCCGCTTTTGTCCATCCCTTAGCCGGTGGACCGAACGGGTTCGCGATTATCACGTCGTCGCGACGCGAATAGAGGCTCTTTAGGGGCTCAGGATCGCCCTTCACAAAAGCGCCCAACGCTATATGGTCCTGCTCGATGAATTTCGTTAGGTCGGAGCTCAACATTTCAACGCCCACCAAACTTGGTTACCAAAAAACCAATCATATCGCACATGAATTGCGAGAGCGAGCGGCGCGCAAGACCGCCGGATTCCAAACTGAGACACTACCCGGCCGCGAGAACGCCGAAAGCGCTTCAACAGACGGCTGTAGCCTCGTCTTCCAAATGCAGGTCGAGGTTTGAGATGAAGCCCGGTACGAAGACGAGATCGAACGAGCCTTGGCCGACCACCTGATAGGCGATCCGCACGTCGCCGCTAAGGGCATATCGAGTTTCGATCGGCCTCACGCAAATGTCCCGCCCGGCCAGACGATTTCTTGTCGCCAACCATAGCAGAGGCGTACCGTTTGCGGCAGCCAAACTTTAGAGAGTTGGAATATAAGACCTTTGGCGACCGGGAGGCTGTTGTCGGACTATTTCTGCGGAGCGGCGCGCTCGGCCTGCGCAGGCCCACGCCCGGTGTAGCCGATGCTCGTATCGGCCTGTTCTGCGGTCTTGGGCCGCTTGATCTTGGCGGAAGCAGCCACAACGAGTTCGTTGAAGCCTTCACCGCCGTCGTCCAGCATCTCGAATAGCTGCCGCCGCATCCTCGGCTCCCAGAACTTGTTGATGTGCTCGGCAACGCCGGCAATGCCTTCCTCGCGCGGCTTGGAATGGAAGAAATCGGCGATCTGGTTGGCCATGCGCACCAGCTTTTCCCCGGTGCTCATGATGTGTTCTTCGTCATGCGACATGCTTGGCAACTCCGCAAACCACCCGGTCAGGGTGGGTGAAAATATCGAAATCATCGCCGCGCACCAGCGCCACCAGCGTCATTCCGGCGGTCTCGGCCGTGCGGATGGCAAGGGCGGTCGGCGCCGAAACGGCGATGATGATGGCAGCACCGATGGCGGCCGTCTTCTGCACCATCTCCACCGACACACGCGACGTCACCACGACCGCGCCCGACGCACCTGAGATACCGGCTTTCGCCAGCGCACCGGCGAGTTTGTCCAGGGCGTTGTGGCGGCCGACATCCTCGCGCGCCATGACGATGCCCTTGCCGGGCACGTAGAAGCCGGCGGCATGTACCGCTCCGGTCTCCGTGTGCAGCGGCTGCACTTTCGACAAGAGCTTGACCGAGCGGGTGATGTCCTCCACACCAAGCGTAAGCTTGGACGAACCGACCGCATCGACCGAGCGCATCGCTTCCTCGATCGACTCGATACCGCATAGCCCACAGCCGACGGGGCCGGCGAGCCGTCTGCGCCGCGCCTGGAAGCGCGTGTTGGCCCGGTCCTTCAACCGGATCTGGATGTCGATCCCGGCGCCGAGATACTCGACCTCGATCGCCTCGATCTCTTCTGGCGCAGCGATAATGCCCTCGGTGAGCGAGAAGCCGAGCGCGAAATCTTCGAAGTCGGCCGGGCTCGCCATCATCACCGCATGCGTGGTGCCGGCAAAGGAGAACGCCACCGGCGTCTCCTTCGGCACCATGCGGTTGGCGGCGGTGGTGCCGCCGGCGCGGTGTGCCAGCCGCGATATCTGCGTCGTTGCTTTGCGGCGCACGGCCAAGACTACTCCGCCGCTTCCAGCGGGGCGATGCGCCGGCTCTGGCGGGCCTGCTCGTTATAGTCCCTCTGCCACTCGGTCGGGCCATTGGACGGCGCCACCTGTACGGCGGTGACCTTGTATTCCGGACAGTTGGTCGCCCAGTCCGAGAAGTCGGTGGTGATGACATTCGCCTGCGTGTCGGGGTGATGGAAGGTCGTATAGACGACGCCCGGCGACACCCGGTCGGTGATCAGCGCGCGCAGCGTCGTCTCGCCGGAACGGCTCGCCAGCCGCACCCAGTCGCCTTCGCGGATGCCGCGGTTCTCGGCGTCGTGCGCATGGATCTCCAGCCGGTCCTCGGCGTGCCACATTATATTCTCGGTGCGCCTCGTCTGGGCGCCGACATTGTACTGCGACAGGATCCGGCCCGTAGTGAGCAGCAGCGGATAACGCGGCCCGGTCCTTTCATCCGTCGCCACATATTCGGTGCGGATGAACTTACCCTTGCCGCGCACGAAACCATCGACATGCATGATCGGGGTGCCGAGCGGCGCCTTCTCATTGCAGGGCCACTGCACCGATCCGACACGGTCGAGCAGCTCGAAGGAGACGTTGGCGAAGCTTGGCGTCGTCTTGGCGATTTCGTCCATGATCTCGGAAGGATGCTGGTAGTTCCAGTCCAGCCCGATCGCGCGGGCAAGCTCCTGCGTCGCCTCCCAGTCGGCGTAGCGCGCCTTTGGCTCCAGAACCTTGCGCACCATGTTGATGCGGCGCTCGGCATTGGTGAAGCTGCCGTCCTTCTCGAGGAAGGTCGAGCCCGGCAGGAACACATGTGCGTAGTTCGCGGTCTCGTTGAGGAAGAGATCGTGCACGACGACGCATTCCATCGCCGCAAGACCGCCCGCGACATGCTTGGTATCAGGGTCGGACTGCAGAATGTCCTCGCCCTGGATGTAGATGCCCTTGAAGCTACCGTCGACGGCGGCGTCCAGCATGTTGGGGATGCGCAGGCCGGGCTCGTCGTCGAGTTTCACGCCCCAAAGGCTCTCATAGATGTCGCGCACGGCTTCGCCGGAGATGTGGCGATAGCCCGGCAGCTCATGCGGGAAGGAACCCATGTCGCATGAGCCCTGCACATTGTTCTGGCCGCGCAGCGGGTTCACGCCGACGCCCGGCCGGCCGATATTGCCTGTGGCCATGGCGAGGTTGGCGATCGCCATCACCGTGGTCGAACCCTGGCTGTGTTCTGTCACACCGAGGCCGTAATAGATCGCGCCATTGCCGCCGGTGGCATAGAGACGTGCCGCACCACGGATCAGCTCGGGATCGACGCCGGACAATCTGCCGACGGTTTCTGGGCTGTTTTCCGGCAAGGCGACGAAAGAAGCCCAGTCCTGGAATTCCGCCCAATCGCAGCGTTCGCGGATGAAGGCTTCGTCGAAAAGACCTTCGGCAACGATGACATGCGCCAGCGCTGTCAGCACTGCCACATTGGTGCCGGGCTTCAGAGGCAGGTGATAGGCCGCTTCGATATGTGCCGACTTGACCATCTCGGTGCGACGCGGATCGAGCACGATCAGCTTGGCGCCCTGGCGCAGCCGCTTCTTCAGCCGCGAGGCGAACACTGGATGGGCGGAAGCGGGATTGGCGCCGATGATGACGGCGACGTCAGTGTAATCGACGGAGTCGAAATCCTGCGTGCCGGCCGAGGTGCCATAGGTCTGGCCGAGCCCGTAGCCGGTTGGCGAATGGCAGACGCGCGCGCAGGTATCGACATTGTTGTTGCGGAAGCCTTGCCGCACCAGCTTCTGGACGAGATAGGTTTCCTCGTTCGTGCAACGCGAGGAGGTGATACCGCCGATCGCGGTGCGTCCATACTGGTACTGGATACGGCGGAATTCCTTGGCCGTATGGGCGATCGCCTCTTCCCAACTCACCTCCCGCCAGGGGTCGGTAATCTTTTCCCGGATCATCGGTGACAGGATGCGATCCTTGTGGGTCGCATAGCCGTAAGCGAAACGGCCCTTCACGCAGGAATGTCCGTGGTTCGCCTTGCCCTCCTTGTAGGGCATCATGCGAATGACCTCGTCGCCCTTGACCTCGGCCTTGAACGAGCAGCCGACGCCGCAATAGGCGCAGGTGGTGACGGCCGAGCGCTCCGGCAGGCCCTTGGCAAGGACTGTTTTCTCGCGCAGCGCATCGGTCGGGCAGGCCTGCACGCAGGCGCCGCAGGATACGCATTCGGAAGCGATGAAATCCTCGTGCATGCCGGCGACCATGCGTGATTCGAAGCCGCGGCCCTCAATGGTCAACGCGAAGGTGCCCTGCACCTCCTCGCAGGCCCGCACGCAACGCGAGCAGACGATGCATTGCGCGGGATCATAGGTGAAATAAGGATTGGATTCATCGCGGGCGATGTAGTCAACAGCCAGCGAACCATGGCCGGGCGCTACGCCGTTCTCCTGCTTGACGTGGTTGCGGCCGTCAACGCCATAGCGGTTCTCGGTCAGACCGACCGTGTTGGCGACCTTGTCGAACTCGCTGGCGCCCGTGCCGGCCTTCTCGTTCCAGCCGGTCGGGTGGTCGGAGACATAGAGTTCCATCACGCCGCGGCGGATGGCGTTGAGGCGGTCGGTTTGCGTGTGCACGACCATGCCTTCGCCGACCGGCGTCGTGCAAGAGGCCGGCGTACCGCCGCGTCCATCGATCTCGACGAGGCAGACCCGGCAGGAGCCGAACGAGTCCAGCATGTCGGTCGCGCAGAGTTTGGGGATTTCGACGCCCGCTTCCATCGAAGCGCGCATGATCGAGGTCCCCGCCGGCACGGTCACCGCCTTGCCGTCGACCGTCAGCGTCACCTGCTGTTCCGCTTCCGAAGCGGGCGTGCCGTAGTCGATTTCCTGGACCAGCGATTTGATGTCGAATGCCGCGTTCATACCTGTCCGCTCCTATTCCGCTGCTTCGGCGACCGGCGTCGGCCGAAAGTCGTCGGGGAAATGGTTAAGTGCACTCATCACCGGATAAGGGGTGAAGCCGCCCAGAGCGCAAAGCGAGCCGAACTTCATCGTGTTGCAAAGGTCGGTGACCAGCGCGATCTGCTTCTCGGGTTCGATGTTCTGGGCGAGCCGGTCCAGCACCTCGACGCCGCGCGTCGAGCCGATGCGGCAGGGCGTGCACTTGCCGCAGCTTTCGATGCTGCAGAATTCCATGGCGAAGCGCGCCTGCTTCAGCATGTCGGCGCTGTCGTCGAACACGACGATGCCGGCATGGCCGATCAGTCCATCCTTGGCGGCGAACGCTTCGTAGTCGAACGGCGTATCGAACAGCGCGCGCGGGAAATAGGCGCCGAGCGGGCCGCCGACCTGCACGGCCTTGACCGGACATCCTGTCGCGGTGCCGCCGCCGATATCATCAACGATCTCGCCCAGCGTCATGCCGAACGCAGCCTCATAGAGACCGGGATATTTGACGTTGCCGGCGATCTGGATCGGGATGGTGCCGCGCGAACGGCCCATGCCGAAATCCTTGTAGAAGGCTGCGCCCTTATCCATGATGACAGGCACCGAAGCCAGCGAGATGACGTTGTTGATCACCGTCGGCTTGCCGAACAGGCCCTTGTGCGCCGGCAGCGGCGGTTTGGGTCGCACCTGCCCGCGCTTGCCTTCGAGGCTGTCGAGCAGCGAGGTCTCCTCGCCGCAGACATAGGCGCCGGCACCGACACGGACTTCCATGTCGAAGGTATTTGGAGAACCCAGCACGTTGAGGCCGAGCAGGCCGGCCTTGCGGGCGATCTCGACGGCTTTCTGCATGACCGCTACCGCGTGCGGATATTCCGAGCGGATATAGATGAAACCCTTGGTAGCGCCCGTCGCGATGCCGGCAATGGTCATGCCTTCGATCAGCACGAACGGGTCGCCTTCCATGATCATGCGGTCGGCGAATGTGCCCGAATCACCCTCGTCGGCATTGCAGACGATGTATTTGCGGTCGGCCGTGGTATCGAGCACCGTCTTCCATTTGATGCCGGTCGGGAAGCCGGCGCCGCCACGTCCGCGCAGGCCGGACTCGGTCACTTGGCTGACGACATCGGCCGGCGTCATGGCCACCGCGTTTTGCAGGCCCTTCAGCCCGCCATGCGCCTTGTAATTGTCGAGCGACAACGGATCTGTGACGCCGCAACGCGCGAAAGTCAGCCGCGTCTGCTTGGCCAGGAACGGAATCTTGTCGGGTGCGCCCAGCCAGCGCTTGTGGTAGCCGCCGGTGAGGAAACCGCTGTCGAACAGGCTTTTGACGTCGGAAGGCTTCACCGGCCCGTACGCGATGCGGCCCTTGTCTGTCGCCACTTCGACCATCGGCTCGAGGAAATAGGCGCCACGCGAACCATTGCGCACGATCTTGGCCTCAATGCCGCGATCGGCCAGTTCCGCACGAACCGCCTTGGCGACCTTCTCCGCACCGAGCGCCAGTGCGCCGGAATCGCCGGGAATGTAGATGCGCGGGATCATGAACGTACCTCGGCAATGATCTCGTCGAGTTTTTCGTCATTGAGCCGGCCGATCACCTCGCCGTCCAGCATCGCCGATGGCGCACAGGCGCAAAGGCCGAGGCAATAGACTGGTTCCAGCGTCACCGAACCGTCGCGGGCCGTCTCGTGGAAGCCGATGCCCAGCAATTGCTTGAGTTTGGCGGCGATCAAGTCCGAGCCCATCGATTGACAGGCTTCCGCCTGGCAAAGCTTCAGCACATGCCGCCCGGCCGGGTGGCGGCGGTAGTCATGATAAAAGGTAACGACGCCGTGCACCTCCGCCTTGGAGATGTTCAACGCCTCGGCGATTACCGGCAGCGCGTCCTGCGGCACATGACCGAACTCTTCCTGGATGCCGTGGAGGATCGGCAACAGCGGGCCTTCGAGGCCCTTCAGCTCCTGGACGATCACCGCCGTGCGCAACGCGATCTCGGTACTTG
Source organism: Mesorhizobium wenxiniae (assembly GCF_002284535.1). Taxonomy (GTDB): domain Bacteria; phylum Pseudomonadota; class Alphaproteobacteria; order Rhizobiales; family Rhizobiaceae; genus Mesorhizobium; species Mesorhizobium wenxiniae. Next base: position 81,735 of record NZ_NPKH01000034.1, read on the forward strand.
CAGGCTGCATTGTCATGCAGCGCCCTCCCTGGTCGTAGTAATCTTCCGCTAAGTGGTTAAAAAATCAGAGGAAACCCACCAAATCAATAAAGCTGATCCGTTGCTCGATAGACATCTTCTATCGATGCCGTTCAGCCTGCAATCTCTAGCTCAGTGGCGGGCGCGGAAATCGTCCGCCAACGCCATCGCCTCGTCCAGCAGCGCCGAGACCAGCGGCGTGTGCGGCTCGCGCGGCGTCGCCACCAGCCCGACGGTGTGGCTGGCATCCGGCTCGACAATCGGAATGGCCCGGATCGGCTCGGAAAAGCCGAATGTTTCCGATAGGTTGAGCGGCATGATCGACGACCATTTGCCGGTACGGATATGGGAGAACAGCACGATCATCGAATTGGATTCGAGCGTCGGCCGCACCTGCGTGCCGGCTTCGGCCAAATGCTGGTCGATGATGCGGCGGTTCTGCATGTCGGGCGTCAGCAGGCAGAGCGGCAGCTGGCTGAGCTCCCCCCATGTCACTTTGTCGCGGTCGGAATAGGGGTTTCCGACCGCGGTGATCAGCTGATAGCGCTCGTCATAGAGCGGCACGCTGGTCACCCGCCCCAGCGGCTCGTTGTCGAGATAGGTGATGCCGGCGTCGATGTCGAAATTGCCGAGCAGCGACAGCACCTCGATCGAGGTGCGCGACAGAACCGAGAAGGTGACGCCGGGATGTTTTGCCCGAAAGGGTGTCGTCAGCCGCGCCACCATGGCCAGCGCCGTCGGGATGGCGGCGATGCGGATGCGCCCCGAGAGGCCGTGACGCGCCGCCCGCATCTCCTCGCGCATGGTCCTGCTATCGCCGACGATGCGGCGCGCCCACACCAGCACCTGCTCTCCCTCCGGCGTCAGCCCCTGAAAGCGCGATCCGCGTAATACCAGCATCACGCCGAGCTGGCCCTCCAGCTGCTTGATGCCGGCCGAAAGCGTCGGCTGCGTGACGCCGCACACCTCCGCCGCCCGGCCGAAATGCTCTTCCCTGGCCAGCGCGATGAAGAATTCCAGCTTGTCGATCATGAGCGGACGCTACCCGGCCATGTGAGGTTACGCCAGATGCATGCTGCTTTTGCTTGGCGAATCCTCGTGCGGCCGAAGCCGCCGTCCAAGCCTAACGGTCGACCAGGTTCAGAATGTTGCCGTCAGGATCCTTGAACCATGCGACCTTCATGCCGTAGCCGACATGGATGTCGCCTTCCAGCTTCAGGTCCGGCATCTCGTAGTGCTCGAAGACAACGCCCTTCGATTTCAGCGCCTTGACGACGGTGTCGATCTCGTCGCCGACCATCCAGGTCACCGCCGTCGCCTTGTTGGTTCCGGCGAACTTCGAGCGATACACATTGATGCTGGTGTCGCCGCATTTGTAGACGATCAGTTCGCCACCCTCGTTGTGAACCTCCGTCAGCCCCAGAACGTCTTCATAGAAGGCCTTGGCCTTGGCCAGGTCCTTCACCGCGAGATTGGCCGTTGCGTTGCTGTTTGCGAGCATGATTGGTCTCCTTTCCTTGCTGGCGAGCACGTCCGAAGCCCTGCAACAAGATAGGGCTGCTTCGTCTTCCGGCGACCGCAGCTTGCGCTATCGGCGTGCCTCTTCCGTAAGGACGTTTTGACTCCCGCAAATCCCTACGAGCAGACGCGAGTTTTGATGCCATGCCCGGTGAGTGTCGTTCCGCCGCTTGGTTATGTTCGGGAACTGCATTATCTCAAGCGGAAAGCAGAGGAAAAGCTGATGCCCGCCGTCCAGGAAAACGTTACCAAGGAAATCGTCATCGAGCGCCTGAAGACGGTCAACGGACCGGACTTCACCGGCAACATCGTCGACCTCGGCATGGTTTCCGAGATTTTCATTGCCGATTCCAAGGTCTTCTTCTCGATCACGGTGCCGGCTGCCCGGGCCCAGGAGATGGAGCCGATGCGTGCCGCCGCCGAGCGTGTTGTCAAGGCGATCCCCGGTGTCGCCGGCGCCGTGGTTGCGCTGACGGCGGAAAGGAAAGGTGGCGGCATGGAGGCTCCGGTTCCGCAGAGACCCGCCCCCCGGCCCGCGCCGCCGGCCGCACCCGCTGCCGCGCCACATCCGGCCCCGCATGCTCCGGCCTCGCACAGCCAGGGCAAGCGCGGCGTGCCCGGCATCGAGGCGATTATCGCTGTCGCTTCCGGCAAGGGCGGCGTCGGCAAGTCGACCACTGCCGTCAACATCGCGCTTGGCCTCGCCGCCAACGGCCTGAGGGTCGGCGTGCTCGACGCCGACATCTACGGCCCGTCCATGCCGCGGCTGCTCAAGATCCATGGCCGGCCGCAGACCGTCGACGGCAAAGTCCTGAAGCCGATGGAGAATTACGGCCTGAAGGTCATGTCGATGGGCTTCCTCGTCGATGAGGAGACGCCGATGATCTGGCGCGGGCCGATGGTGATGTCGGCATTGACGCAAATGCTGCGCGAGGTCGAGTGGGGTCCGCTCGACGTGCTCGTCGTCGACATGCCGCCCGGCACCGGCGATGCGCAACTGACCATGGCCCAGCAGGTGCCTCTGGCCGGCGCCGTCATCGTCTCGACGCCGCAAGACCTGGCCCTCATCGATGCCCGAAAAGGCCTTAACATGTTCAGGAAGGTCGACGTGCCGCTGTTGGGCATCGTCGAGAATATGAGCTATTTCCTCGCCCCCGACACCGGCAAGCGCTACGACATCTTCGGCCATGGCGGCGCGCGCCGCGAGGCCGAGCGTCTCGGCGTCACCTTCCTCGGCGAAGTGCCGCTCGAAATGGGCATCCGCGAAAGCTCGGATGACGGCACGCCGGTGGTGGTCTCGAAGCCCGATAGCGCCGAGGCGAAGATCTACCGCGACATCGCCGCGAACGTCTGGGGCAGGGTCAACGAAGAACGCGGCGCGGCTGAAGCCGCCGTGCCGAGCATCGTGTTTGAGTGACGCGGATATCCCTCCCTCTTAAGGGTGCCGCGCTAAGCGCGGCGGGAGGGGTCGTCTCAACCGCCTCGACCCTCTTACGAAAGAAATGTCGGAGCGCGTCGCTGCGGACCCCACCCGGCCCTTCGGGCCACCCTCCCCTCAAGGGCCCCTCAAGGGGGAGGGATCAGCCGCCCACCTTCTCGCCAAAACTCGAAAAGAACTGTCCGGCCAGTTTCTTCGATGTCGATTCGATCAGCCGACTGCCGAGCTGGGCAATCTTTCCGCCGACATCGGCCTTGGCCGCATATCTCAGGATCGTCGCCTCCGGGCCATCTGCGGTCAGGGTCACATCGGCGCCGCCTTTGGCGAAGCCGGCGATGCCACCCTTGCCCTCCCCCTGGATGGTGTAGGAATGCGGCGGGTTGAGGTTCCTCAGCGTCACCTCGCCATTGAACGTCGCTTTGATGGGGCCGATTTTGACCACCACGGTCGCTCCCATCTCGGTGTCCGACTTCTTTTCGAGGCTCTGGCAGCCCGGAATGGTCTGGCTCAGAACGTCCGGGTCGTTCAGCGCTTCCCACACCTTTTGCAGGGGTGCGGCGATGCGTTCCTCGCCTTCGATCACCAAAGCCATCAAAATCTCCAGGATACAAACTGACAGGCCCCGATGCGGTCTAGCGTGAGGGTAGACGCATGTCTATCGCACCAAAGTCCGGAATCGGATGGCGCGTGCCTCTTGCCTGCTCTCGCGCGTTGTCATATCGATTTGTCATACAAATACGGAGACCATGATGGCCGGCGCCCCCACGCAGAAAAAGAAATTTCGCTCGCAGGAGTGGTTCGACAATCCCGACAATCCGGGGATGACGGCGCTTTACCTCGAGCGCTATCTGAATTACGGGCTGACGCGTGCCGAGCTGATGTCGGGCAAGCCGCTGATCGGCATCGCCCAGACCGGCTCGGATCTGTCGCCCTGCAACCGCCATCATATCGAGCTGGCCAAGCGCGTGCGCGAGGGCATCGTCTCGATGGGCGGCATCCCTTTCGAGTTCCCATGCCACCCGATCCAGGAGACGGGCAAGCGCCCAACCGCCGCACTCGACCGCAACCTCGCCTATCTCGGCCTGGTCGAGGTGCTCTACGGCTACCCGCTCGACGGCGTCGTGCTCACCATCGGCTGCGACAAGACGACGCCGGCCCTGCTGATGGCAGCGGCCACCGTCAACATTCCGGCTATCGCGCTGTCGGTCGGCCCGATGCTGAACGGCTGGCACAAGGGCAAGCGCACCGGCTCCGGCACCATCGTCTGGGAATCGCGCCAGCGCCTGTCGGCAGGCGAAATCGGCTATGACGAGTTCATGGACATCGTCGCCTCCTCGGCGCCGTCCACCGGCTATTGCAACACCATGGGCACCGCCACCACGATGAATTCGCTGGCCGAGGCGCTCGGCATGCAGCTGCCTGGCTCGGCCGCGATCCCCGCCCCATATCGCGAGCGTGGCCAGATCGCCTATGAGACGGGAAAACGCATCGTCGACATGGTGCATGAGGATCTGAAGCCCTCCGACATCATGACCCGACAGGCCTTCGAGAATGCCATCGTCGTCAATTCGGCCATCGGCGGCTCGACCAACGCGCCGATCCATCTCAACGCCATCGCACGCCATCTCGGCGTGCCGCTCGACAATGACGATTGGCAGCAGGTCGGCCTCAAAATACCGCTCCTCGTCAACCTGCAGCCGTCGGGCGAATATCTCGGCGAGGATTATCATCATGCCGGTGGCGTGCCGGCGGTGGTGGCCGAACTGATGAAGGCCGGGCTGTTGCCCCATCCCGACGCCATGACCGTCAACGGCAAGACGATGGGCGACAATTGCAGTGGGGCCGTCAACGAGAATCTCGACGTCATCCGCACCGTCGCCGAGCCGCTGAAAGCCAATGCCGGCTTCATCAATCTTAGGGGTAATCTGTTCGATTCGGCGATTATGAAGACCAGCGGTATCTCGCCCGAATTCCGCGAACGCTATCTGTCGAACCCGAAGGACCCCGAGGCCTTCGAAGGCAACGCCATGGTCTTCGACGGGCCCGAAGACTACCACGCCCGCATCGACGATCCGGCGCAAGGCATCGACGAGCACACGATCCTGTTCATGCGCGGCGCCGGCCCGATCGGTTATCCGGGCGGCGCCGAAGTCGTCAACATGCAGCCGCCGGCCCATCTCATCAAGAAGGGCATTCATGCGCTGGCCTGCATCGGCGACGGTCGCCAGTCGGGCACGTCGGGCTCGCCGTCGATCCTCAACGCCTCGCCCGAAGCCGCCATAGGCGGCGGGCTGGCGCTGTTGAAGACCGGTGACCGCGTCCGCATCGACCTGCGCAAGGGCACCGCCGACATTCTCGTCACCGACGACGAGATCACGCGCCGTCGCGCCGAGCTGCAGAACAGTGGCGGCTATCACTACCCCAAGCACCAGACGCCATGGCAGGAGATCCAGCGCGGCATGGTCGACCAGTTTTCCGAAGGAATGGTGCTGAAGCCGGCGGTAAAGTACCAGGATGTGGCGCACACCCGCGGCGTGCCGCGGGACAATCACTGAACGCCGGGCAGGGCGCTTTCCGCAACGGGCAACCGGCGGCTTGTTCGGGATCAAGCCGCCGTCAGTCCTATAGCGCAGTTCTGCCCTGGCCTGCCTGAAGTCGCCGCTCACAAATATCCTGTGATCTCCGGCGCCCGATCCTGCCTGTCGCGCCTGCCGTCCTCGTAGACGAGGGGTGCTTCGGCGAGTTCCTCTTCGGTAACGTCGTCGAGGCAGGCGACGTTCACCGCCCAGAAGTTCCCGCCCATGAAGTCGAGAAAGCCGCGCGACAGAAAATTCGCGCCGCAGTTCGGGCACATATAGTGGTTGATGTCGCCTTCCGGCCAGTTCGACGGCGTCGCCTTGTATTCCCCCATCCGGTCGCGGCCGTCCGTCACCCGCACGGCCTCATAGGCCGCGAAGGATTTCCGGTAGCCGAGCTTCCAGCAGAAGCTGCAATTGCATTTGCGGATGCCTTCGGCGAGGTCGATGTCGGCTTCGAAACGGACCGCGCCGCAATGGCAGCTGCCGTGATAGGTCTTTTTCATGGTTTTCCTCCCACACGTGTTCTGGCTCCGCCAAACCGGCCGCCGGAGCCAGAGCATCCTTTGCTTCAGGCATGACGCTTGACAAGCGGGCGCAACAAATCCACGATCATGGCAAGGGGTGCATCGCGACGACCCCGTGAGGCGTCAGCCCAACGTTCGCGTCCAAGCTTCTCTGTCAAGGAGGTGGACGCCATGCCGTCGACAACCGCTATCACCGTATCGCAACTATCCCGTCTGATTGGTCTGCCGGGTGCGCCCGCGATCGTCGATGTTCGTATCGAAGATGATTACAACGCCGATCCGCGCCTGCTCCCGGCCTCAAGCCGGCGTGATTTCAAAACCGTCTCTACCTGGGCGTCCGAATACGCCGGCAGCCGAGTGGCGGTCATCTGCCAAAGAGGACAAAAGCTCTCGCAAGGCGTGGCCGCATGGCTGCGGCATGAGGGCGTCAGTGCCGAATCCCTCGAAGGCGGCTTCGAGGCCTGGGGCGATGCCAAGGGGCTTTTGGTCGATGCCGGCAAGATACCGCCCCGCGATGGAAAAGGCCGCACCGTATGGGTGACGCGGGCGCGCCCGAAGGTCGATCGCATCGCCTGCCCCTGGTTGATCCGGCGTTTCATCGATCCGAGCGCTGTTTTCCTCTTTGTCGAGGCGGCCGAAGTGTTGGCCACTGCGGATCGCTTTCAGGCCGTGCCTTTCGACATCGACAATGTGTTCTGGTCACACCGCGGCGAACGCTGCACCTTCGACACGATGATCGAAGAGTTCGGGCTCGAATCCGAGGCGCTCGACCGCCTGGCCATGATTGTGCGCGCAGCCGACACTGCAAGTCTCGATCTGGTTCCCCAGGCGGCCGGATTCCTGGCCGCCTCGCTTGGCCTGTCGCGGATGTTTCGCGACGATCTGGAACAGCTGGAGGCAGGCATGCTGCTCTACGATGCGTTTTACCGATGGTGCCGCGACGCCACCGAGGAGACGCACAACTGGCCAAGCGTGAGCAAGCCATGAGCGCCCCGGTTTCTGACAGAACGGAGGCTTCGGGGGGCGAGATCGTCGAAGCGCCGGCTGCGCCAACCTTCCGCGAAGGCGTAAAGCTCTGGGCGAAAATCGGCCTGCTCAGCTTCGGCGGGCCAGCCGGCCAGATCGCGCTCATGCACAAGGAATTGGTCGAGGAACGGCGTTGGATCGGCGAGCAACGTTTCCTGCATGCGTTGAACTACTGCATGATGCTGCCCGGCCCTGAAGCCCAGCAACTCGCCATCTATATCGGCTGGCTGTTGCACCGGACGATCGGCGGCCTGGTCGCCGGTATCCTGTTCGTCGCGCCGGGCGCGCTTGTGATGCTCACCTTGAGCATCCTCTATGCGCTATACGGCGACGCTCCCCTCGTCGAGGCGCTGTTTTTCGGGGTGAAAGCGGCCGTGCTCGCCATCGTGATCGAGGCGATGATCCGGATCGGACGTCGGGCCCTGAAGAACCGGGTCATGGTTTCGATCGCGCTCGCCGCCTTCATTGCCATCTATGCATTGAACCTGCCGTTTCCGCTCATCATCCTGCTTGCCGGCGTGACGGGCTGGATTGGAAACCGTGTTGCGCCGGCCCTTTTTTCCGGTGCGGCACACGGCAAAGACGCGGTTCCCGACATCAAGGGCGCGGTCGACCTGATGTTCGACCGCGGCGAGCTAGCCCACACCAGGCCGACGCGATGGCATGCGCCGCGCATCATTGCGATCTGGCTGCCGATCTGGCTCGGCCCCGTGCTGCTGATCTGGGCGTTCACCGGATCCACCAGCGTGTGGACTGAGATCGGTGGCTTCTTCAGCGTCATGGCGGTCGTCACCTTCGGCGGCGCTTACGCGGTCCTGGCCTATGTCGCGCAGGCAGCGGTCGAGTCCTTCGGCTGGCTCGCACCCGGTGAAATGGTCGATGGCCTCGGGCTTGCCGAAACCACGCCTGGTCCGCTCATTCTGGTCCTGCAGTTCGTCGGCTTTCTTGCCGCGTTCCGCCAATCCGGATCGTTGAGCCCGCTGCTTGCAGGATCGCTTGGGGCGATGCTCACCCTATGGGCGACGTTCACGCCTTGCTTCTTCTGGATATTCCTCGGTGCGCCCTACATCGAAGCCCTGCGCGGCAACAAGGCGCTGTCGGCGGCGCTGACCGCGATCACTGCCGCCGTCGTCGGCGTCATCATGAATCTCGCTCTGTGGTTCGGCTTGCACGTCATCTTCGGCGAAGTGCGCAACATCGGGCTTGGAATGGACGTGCCGGTGCTCTCATCCATCGACTGGCGCGCGACGCTGCTGTCGTGTGCTGCCATGATCGCCATTCTGAAGCTGAAGATCGGCATGCTGCCGACGCTTGCGGGATCGGCCTTTGCCGGTGTTTTGTTGCTGGCAGCGAGCGGATAGCGGCTGCGTGCGGCCGTCGCTTCATTGTAGTTCGGGCATTCGGATAGGAACATCATGGCGAGACAACGCTCTTCCCTAGGCTTCCTTGGAATGTTCGGCCGATCAGGCGACCTCAGGCAACTCGACGCCGCGTTACGCGGCGTCGACCTTCATCCCGCCCTTGTGCCGGAGGGAGCAAAGCTCACCATCGTCAATCTGATGAAAGACCACTGGTCTGACGAGCCGCCACTACAAGCCTATCCAGCGGTGGCGCAGCTATTTGGCTATTGTATTGCCGGGCCGGAAGCATTCGAGCAATCCAACGGCCTTCAACATAGGCTGGATGCGGAGCGCCGGCTGGAGGCGGCACTTGAGGCCGGCGACAGCTTCGATGCGCAAATCATACTGATGACGCTGCATGCCAAGCTGATCAGTGGCGAGGTCGTCGAGCGCTATGGGTTGAGGACCGACTGACCGTTTTGACGAGAAGCGTTCTCAGCCGCCCATGCCGCTGCGCGGCAGATGGATAAGATTGCCGAAGCGGGCGCGCAACTTGTCGTCGACCAGCTTCGGGACATGGCGAGGGAAGCGCTCGGCGAGGATGCGTTTCTTCTCGATGATCGCCCGCTGCAAGATGTCGGGCCTGCCTTTCTCGTTCCACTCCTTCGGCGAAAACCGGTCGCCAACCGCCGGGTAGAAATATTCCGTCTGCATCAGCCGCAGCGTCTGCTCGTTGCCGAGATAGTGACCCGGCCCCTTCAGGCAGACGTCGGCGATGGTGTCTATCGACAGCGACTCATCGGTCACCTCGATGCCGCGCACGCAGCGCAGGCAATGGCCAAGCATGTCGTTGTCGATGATCAGGCTTTCCAGGCAGAAACCGAGCAGTGAGGCGTGCATGCCGGCCGATTCGTAGACGAGGTTGAGGCCGGCAAGGCCCGCCATCACGTCGGTGATGCCCTTTTCGTAACCGGACTGGATATCAGGCAGTTTCGAATCCGTCATGCCGGCGGCCGAACCACCGGGCAGGTCGTAGAACTGCGCCATCTGGGCGCAGGCAGCCGTCAGCACCGCTTGCTCGGCCGAACCGCCTGACATGGCGCCGGTCCTGAGATCCGAGACGAACGGCCAGGTGCCGAAAATCGCCGGATGCCCCGGCTTGATGGCGTTGACATAGACGAGGCCGGCGAGCACTTCGGCCACCGCTTGCACCACCGCGCCGGCGATCGCCGCCGGCGCTGTGGCGCCTGCCTGGCCGGCCGACAGCAACAGGATCGGAATGCCGCCTTCGACGCAGGCCTCGAGCACGCCGCAGGCGTCCTCGGCGAATTTCATTGGCGGCACGACAAAACAGTTCGAATTGGAGACGAAAGGCCGCGCGCGAAAATTCTCTTCGCCGCCGGCAATGGCATAGAGCATGTCGAGCGCCGGCTTGACGTTCTCGCGCACCGTGAAGGACGTGCCGACATGCTTCGACGTGCCCATCACGCAGGCGTAGAGCGTGTTGAAATCCATGTCGAGCGGATCGGGAATGTCGCGCGGCACCATCGGCCGCTGGAAGAAGTGGATGTTGTCGAGCCCTTCGACGATGCGGGCCGCGTCATAGATGTCCTGCAGCAGCGACTCTCGATACTCGCGCTTCTCGACGTCGACCAGATGCACGGCGGCGCCCGCCGTCCCGTAATGCACGCGCTTGCCCTGGATCAGCATGTCGTGCTTGGGATCCTGGCCATGAAGGGTGAAGTGGCGTGCGGCCTTCTTGATGGTGTCGAGGACGAGCGCGCGCGGAAAACGAATGCGGCCGTCCTCGCCGAGCGTGGCGCCGGCCTTGGTCAGCGCCTCGATGCAGGATGGGATGGCATTGGCGAAGCCGACCGTTTCAAGCAGCGTCAGCACCGCTTCGTGGATGCGCTCGCGGTCGTTTTCGCTGAGCGGCCCGTAGCTTCCGCCTTCAAGGCCGGCGCGCACCGGCTTGATATCGTCGGCAAGCGGCGCCGCCCGCATGGCGCGGCGCGCTTCGCGCCCCCCGGAACGCCGCGAACGTTGGTCCGAGGGCGTATCCGGCTTCTCAACAGCCACTGACATGGGAGGCACTCCACCTTTAGCTGCGAAGCGGGCGGCGGTGGTTGGTCCACCATCGGCGTGCTTCGTCCCCTTATGCCTCGAACTATGCCGCCGGCATTGGTGCAGCCTATGAGCCAGACGGTCCCGTCACATATGCCAGAACGCTAAAGAATGGCGGCCGGTCTCTGTCACGCCCCGACCGAGGCATCAAGCCGCCGCCGGCCTGCGCCCGGCCGCCGTCGCGAGTTCGCGGATGCCGGGCTCGATGTGCTGCAGCGCAATCGAGGAGATGCCCAGCCGCATGAAGCGCGACGGCTTTTCGGTGCGGTCGAAGAAGCGGTCGCCAGGCTCGATGATGACGCTGCGCGAGGCAGCGGCCTCGGCCAGCCCGCGCGAATCGGTGCCGCGCGGCCCTTCGAGCCAGAGCGACGCGCCACCGGCGGAATCGGTCGAGCGCCACTCCGGCAGGAAAGCGGAAATTGCATGGATCAGACGCTTGCGCCGTTCGTCGAAAGCGCTCGACAGCCGCCGCACCAGCGCCTCATGGTGGCCAAGCGACAAGAACAGTGCGACCGCGCGCTGGTTGTTGGCCGGCGGATGACGGAGCATGAAGCGGCGTAGCGCGCGAAGCTCGGAGATCAGCCCGGCCGAGGCCACGATGTAGCCGAGCCTAAGGCCCGGAGCCAGCGTCTTCGACATTGAGCCGACATAGATGACGCGGCCCGAGCGGTCGAGGCTCTTCAGCGCCTGCTGCGGCGCTTCGTCCAGAAGCTGGCTGTCATAGCCGTCCTCGATGATGATTTGGTTGTGACGATTGGCGCGCGCCAGCAGGTCCTGCCGGCGCTCCGCCGACAGCGGCACCATGGTCGGGCAATGGTGGCTGGGCGTCACGAAGACGAAGCCGGAATCACTGGGAATAGAAGCGGTTACGATGCCGGAGTGGTCGACCGGGACCGGTGTGACGTCGGCGCCCGCCAGCCGGAAGATCGAGCGTGCGTCGGGATAGCCGGGGTCTTCCATGGCGACCTTGGAGCCTTTGGTCATCAGCAGCGTCGCCAGCATGTAGAGCGCATTCTGCGCGCCGAGCGTGACGATGATCTCATCGGGGTTGGCGAAGATGCCGCGCCGCGGCAACAGCCGCGCCTGGATCTGCTCGATCAGCAGCGGATCGTCGCGGTCGACCATGTCGGACGCCCAGTTGCGGATCTCGAGCACGGCGAGCGCCATGCGGTTGCACTCGCGCCACTCGGCGGTCGGGAACAGTGCCGGATCGAACTGGCCATAGACAAAGGGGTAGGACGACTTGATCCAGTTGTCGTGCTTGGCCGGCGGCGGCATGTCGCTGGCCGCGATCTGTCGGCGCGCCTTCCAGTCGATCTCATTGGCCTGGTCGGGCGCCTTCTGGTGCGGTTTGGCCGGCGTCGCCAGCACGTCCGGATTGACGAAATGGCCGCGCCGTTCGCGCGCCACAAGGAAACCCTGGTCGACGAGTTGCTGGAAGGCCAGCACCACGGTGCCGCGCGCCACGCCGAGTTTCTCGGCCAGGATCCGGCAGGACGGAAGCGGCATCGAGGCGGCGATTTGCCGGTCGAGGATGGCGGCGACGATTGCTTGACGGATCTGTGCCTGCAGGGTCTGGCCGGATTCCGCCGAAATCCGGAACAGGCCGGACCATATGGCCGTGTCGTTTCGCTGTGGCATGGAAGATGTTCCTCGATGGCCAGCTTTTTTCACTTGGCTGGACCAGTCGAATGTACCGGTGGCACAAGCTGTTGCGCCAATCAATTTTTCTGATCGCTGGGATTTACGCCAGTGATCCTTCGCTGCACTGCGTCATCCCCTGGCATGACGCAACGCGTCATCCCAGCGTGACGCCGTGCGTCATCGCTGCGCATTGAAACCAGTTGATTTCGGCTAGATAGTTTGGACGCGACGACACGCGCCGGAAACATCCGGTCTGTTATGTTGGCATTTCAAGGCTCGGAGTGAGGCAGTGGATCAATCGTCCTTTCAAAAACAGCTCGACGCCCTGCGCGATCACCGTGCGGCCAAATCGGGCAGCATGCGCGAGGCTTTCGCCGCTGATCCGCAGCGCTTCGAAAAATTCTCCGCCACCGACGGCGACCTGCTGCTCGACTGGTCGAAATGCGCGGTCGATGCGCAGACGATGGATATGCTGGAGAAGCTGGCGGGAGCCGCCGATCTCGAAGGCCGGCGCGCCGCGATGTTCTCAGGCAAGAAGATCAACGTCACCGAAGGCCGCGCCGTGCTGCACACCGCCCTGCGCAACCTGAACGGCAAGGGCATCGTGCTCGACGGTCAGGATGTGAAGGCGGAGGTTGTCGCCGTGCTCGACGCGATGGGCGTCTTCGCCGATGCCGTGCGCTCCGGCAAGGCGGCCGGCGCCACAGGCAAGAAGATCACCGACATCGTCAACATCGGCATCGGCGGGTCCGACCTTGGCCCGGCCATGGCGACGCTGGCGCTGGCGCCCTATCACGACGGGCCGCGCACGCACTACGTGTCCAATATCGACGGCGCTCATATCCACGACACGCTGATGGGCCTTTCCGCCGAAACCACGCTGTTCATCGTGGCCTCGAAGACCTTCACCACGGTCGAGACGATGACCAATGCCGAGACGGCGCGCGAATGGGTGCAGAAGGCGCTCGGCAAGGAAGCGGTCGGCAAGCATTTCGCCGCCGTCTCGACGGCGCTGGAGTTGGTGGCCAAGTTCGGCATCGCGTCCGACCGCGTCTTCGGCTTCTGGGACTGGGTCGGCGGACGCTATTCGGTCTGGGGCGCGATCGGCCTGCCGGTGATGATCGCCGTCGGCCCGAAGAATTTTCGCGCCTTTCTCGACGGCGCGCATGCGATGGACGAGCATTTCCAGACTGCGCCGCTGGCCAGGAACCTGCCGGCGCTGATGGGGCTGGTCGGCTGGTGGCATCGGGTGATCTGTAAATACCCCGCTCGCGCCGTCATCCCCTACGATCAGCGCCTGTCGAGGCTGCCGGCCTATCTACAGCAGCTCGACATGGAATCGAACGGCAAGAGCGTCACCCTCGACGGCGGCGCTGTGACCACGCCGACCGGCCCGCTGGTCTGGGGCGAGCCCGGCACCAATGGCCAGCACGCCTTCTTCCAGCTGCTGCACCAGGGCACCGATTTCATTCCAGTCGAATTCCTCGCAGCGGCCATCGGTCATGAGCCGGACCTCAAGCATCACCACGATCTGTTGCTCGCCAACTGCCTGGCGCAGTCGGAGGCTTTCATGAAGGGCCGCACGCTGGAGGAAGCGCGCGCGCAGATGCTGGCGAAAGGCATGGCGCCCGCCGAGGTCGACAGGATCGCCCCGCACCGCGTCTTCTCCGGCAACCGGCCCTCGACGACGATCCTCTACAGACAACTCGATCCGCATACGTTCGGACGGCTGATCGCGCTCTATGAGCACCGCGTCTTCGTCGAAGGCACGCTCTTCAACATCAATTCCTTCGACCAGTGGGGCGTCGAGCTCGGCAAGGAACTGGCGACCGGGCTGCTGCCTGTCGTGGAAGGCAAGGAGAATGCCGCAAAGCGGGACGCTTCGACCGCCGGACTGGTGGGACACATCCACCGATTGCGCGGATCGGAGTAAGCGGCTTGGCCGAGATCAAGGGAATATTGTTCGACAAGGACGGCACGCTTGTCGACTTCAACGCAACATGGCTCGGCGTTGCCGATTTCATGGCGATGGATGCGTCGGAGGGCGACCGCTGGAAGGCCGACAGGCTGCTTGCCGCGGCGGGCTACGATTTCGCCACCAAACGCTTCAAGCCCGACTCCATCTTCGCCTCCGGCACCAACATGGATGTCGTCGAGCTTTGGTTTCCGCGGCTGTCGGATGAAGACCAGATGCTTGCCGTCGCCCGCTTCAACGAGATCACCTCGGTGCAGGGCTCGGCGATGGCGGTGGCGCTGCCGGGCATCGTCGAGACGCTCGGCGTTCTTCACAGGAAATCCTACCGGCTCGGCGTCGCCACCAACGATTCGACCACTGGCGCGGAAAAGACATTGCTGACGCTCGGCGTCGCGCAGCTGTTCGACGCCGCCTATGGTTACGACGCGGTGGCCAATCCGAAACCGGCGCCGGATACGATCCTTGCCTTCTCGGACCTTACCGGCCTGAGGCCGACCGCGATCGCCATGGTCGGCGACAATCGCCACGATCTGGAGATGGCGCGGGCCGGCGGCTGCGGTCTGGCAATCGGCGTGCTCTCCGGCACCGGCACGCGGGAATCGCTATCGCAGATCGCCGACGTCATTCTGGATTCGGTTGCCGACCTGCCCGACTTTCTTTCGGCAAGGGTCAAGGAGACGACCTGAACTCGCAGGGCTACTCCGGCTCGAACGAGAAGACACCGCTCGGCTTCATCGCCGCGCCTTTTGCTTCGCCGACATCCGGCACGCGGTATTCGGCCAGCAGCCGAAGCCGCGAGCGGGGCAGGTAGGCCCGGCCCGGGTCGCCGATCAGCACATTGATGCGTGCGGCCAGGCAGCGGTCGAGGAAGGGGATGACCCGGTCGGCGAGATCTTGCCCGTAAAACAAGTCGCCGGCTGCCACGACATCCACCGGCGGCGGCGGACCAGCGGTGATGTCCTGGCCGACGACTGTGATTGCGACGCCGTTCGCCGCCGCATTGAGACCGAGCGCCGCGACGCCGTTGCGGTCGATCTCAGACGCGAGCACTTCGCGCGCTCCGGCCTTTGCCGCGGCGATGCCGACGAGGCCCGACCCGGCGCCGAGGTCGAGCACGCGAAGCCCGGCCACGGACTCCGGCCGATCGAGGATGTAGCGGGCAAGCACCGCGCCGCCGGCCCAGGCATAGGCCCAGTAAGGTGGATGCGGCTCGGGCCCGTCCTCGTCGGCTTCGGTTCCTTCTTCTTCCGGCTCGGCTGCTTGTCCTTCTTGATGCGTGAGCCGCCACAGACCGCTCGCGGGATGCGTTGCATAAAGCCGGATTTCGGGAAGCGCAGGAACAGGGGCGATACGCATGTTCGCCTTGATGAATGTCAGCGGATCGTGACGGGAAAGCGTGTCCACCGTGTCATCTACAGTAAGGCAATCGCCCAAATTATCCCTATCCCCGTAACGCCCGCCGCAGAATCTTGCCCACCGGCGTCTTCGGCAGTTCGGTCCGAAACTCGATGTATTTTGGCCGCTTGTAGCCGGTCAGGTTCTCGCGGCAATAGACGGTCAGCACCTCAGCGGTCAGCAACGGGTCCTTCTTGACGACGAACAGCTTCGGCACTTCGCCTGAATGCTCGTCCGGCACACCGATCGCCGCCACTTCGAGCACGCCCGGATGCAGCGCCACGACTTCCTCGAGTTCGTTCGGATAGACGTTGAAGCCGGACACCAGGATCATGTCCTTCTTGCGGTCGACGATCTTGGTGTAGCCGCGCTCGTCCATGAAGCCCATGTCGCCCGACTTGAAGAAACCATCCTTGGTCATCACCTTGGCGGTCTCGTCCGGCCGGTTCCAGTAGCCGGCCATCACTTGCGGTCCGCGTATGCAGATCTCGCCGACTTCGCCGAGCGGCAAATCGTTGCCGTCGTCCTCGCGGATGGCGATCTCGGTCGAGGGCAGCGGCAGGCCGATCGTGCCGGTGAAGGTGCCATTGCTGAATGTGTTGGCGGTGGCCACCGGCGAGGTTTCCGAAAGCCCGTAGCCCTCGGTAACCGGGCAGCCGGTCAACGCCTTCCAGCGTTCGGCAACACCCTTCTGCACCGCCATGCCGCCGCCCAGCGTCAGGATCAGTGGCTTGAAGTCAAGCTTGCGGAAATCTTCATTGTTTAGCAGCGCGTTGAACAGCGTGTTGAGGCCTGGAAAGATGTGGATCGGATATTTGCCGAGTTGCTTGACGAAGCCGGGAATGTCGCGCGGATTGGGAATGAGTATGTTCTGGCCGCCGAGCTGCATGCCCATCAGTGCGTTCACCGTCAGCGCGAAGATATGGTAGAGCGGCAGCGCGCAGATGAAGTTGAGATGCGCCGGTTTCGGCTTGACCGTGAAGGCGTCCTCGATCCAGAGCGCGTTCTGCGCCACATTGGCCAGCACGTTGCTGTGCAGCAGTACCGCGCCCTTCGAGATGCCGGTGGTGCCGCCGGTATATTGCAGGAAGGCGACATCGTCGGCAGCGACCTTCACCGGCTTGAAATTCATGCCGGTGCCTGCTTTCAACGCGGCGTTGAACTTGACATGGCCGGGCAGCGACCAGGCCGGGACCATCTTCTTCACGCGGCGCACGACGAGATTGACGATCGTTCCTTTCAGGCCGCCAAGCATGTCGCCCATCGCCGCGACCACGACATGCTTGACAGCGGTTTTGGCGATCACCGCCTGCAAGGTGTTGGCGAAATTTTCGAGAATGACGATGGCTTGAGCGCCTGAATCCCTGAGCTGATGTTCCAGCTCGCGCGGCGTGTAGAGCGGGTTGATGTTGACCACGACATAGCCGGCACGCAGCACTGCCATCATCGCCACCGGATATTGCAGCACGTTCGGCATCATCACCGCCACGCGTGCGCCTTTCTGCAGTCCCGTAGACTGCAGATAGGCGGCGAAGGCGGCCGATTGCCGCTCGACTTCCGCATAGGTGATGGTCTTGCCCATGCAGGTGAAGGCCGGCCGGCTGGCATACTGCTTGCAGGCGTCGGCGAGCAGATCGCCGATTGAGCCGAACGGCAGGGCGCCGATCTCGGCAGGAACGACCTTCGGGTAGCTCTTGAGCCAAGGCCTTTCCGGCGATCCGGCGCCAACCGCTTTCGGCAATCTCTCGGCCGGACCCGGCTTCGACGCCGATGTAGCCGATGTCGGTGCCGCTTTCGGCTTGGCAACGGCTTTGGCCGTCGGCGCCTTTGGCTTGTCGGAACTGGCCGGTTTTGCGGCAGTTTTGGCCCTCGCTTTCGCGGGGGCCGTTGTCCTTGGTGCTTTTGCCACCTGTCCCTCCCTCGGTTGTTCTTATTGTCTCTGCTTGCCCGCCGCGTTGCCTCCGAATGACAGAGACGTCCTCCGCTGCTGCCGGCATCCAGGAAATGCAGCCTGCCATCTATGTATTGCGACTATCGGCAGCCGTGCAAGTCTGACCCTGCGGCAAGACTGGAAAGAAATCTTCCGCGCCAATGACAAGCCGATGGTCGCGGTTCCTCACCAACGCCGGGTTGAAGATCAATAAAAAAATGCAGTCGTTAATAATACCGTGATCGGCAGAAATTAACATTTCATTCTCTTTATCGAGGATGCCGGAGAATTAAATTCTGCTTCCCATGGGGTAGGCAAACGGGGTGTTCCAAAGCCGGAAAAACGGTGCTTATATGCGCGCTTCGCGAGCCTGATAGAGGGGCTTGGAAGAACATCAGGGAGTCCTCCATGAAAAAGAAACTGACTTTTGCGGCCGCGTTGCTGGCCGCAAGCGTCCTCGGCGGCATGGCCAATGCGAAACAGCTGGTCTACTGCTCGGAGGCGTCGCCGGCCGGCTTCGACCCGTCGCCGTGGAGCGGTGGCAACGACTTCGACGCGTCGTCGCGCACCATCTATTCGCGCCTGGTCGAGTTCGAACACGGCAAAACCACCATCACCCCCGGCCTCGCCGAGAGCTGGACGGTTTCTGACGACGGTCTCGAATACACGTTCAAGCTTCGGCCGGGTGTGAAGTTCCAGACCACCGACTACTTCACGCCGACGCGCGATCTCAACGCCGACGACGTGATCTTCTCCTTCGAACGCCAGTGGAAGAAGGAAAACCCGTGGTTCGACTATCTGGCAGGCACCGGCTGGGAATATTTTGCCGGCATGGGCTTCCCGGATCTTCTCAAGGAAATCGTCAAGGTCGACGACCTGACGGTGAAATTCGTGCTGAACAAGCCTGAAGTCGCTTTCCTGCCGGACCTCGGCATGGATTTTGCTTCGATCGTCTCCAAGGAATATGCCGACCAGCTCGACAAGGCCGGCACCAGGCAGCAATTCACCCAAAAGCCGATCGGCACCGGTCCGTTCCAGTTCGTCGACTACCAGGTCGATGCGGTCATCCGCTATGCGGCATGGGACGGCTACTATGGCGGCCGCCAGAAAATCGACGATCTGATCTTTGCCATCACGACCGATCCGGCCGTGCGCGCGCAGAAGCTGAAGGCGGGCGAGTGCGATATCATGTCGTATCCGGCGCCGGCCGACATTGCCGGCCTGAAAGCCGACCCGAACCTCAAGGTCGACGAGCAGGAAGGCCTGAACATCGGCTACATGGCCTATAACACGACCCAGCCGCCCTTCGACAAGGTCGAGGTCCGCAAGGCCCTCAACATGGCCGTCAACAAGCAGGCCATTCTCGATGCGGTCTATCAGGGCGCTGGCCAGGCGGCCATAAACCCGATCCCGCCGACGATGTGGTCCTATAACAAGGACATCAAGGACGATCCGTACGATCCGGACGCGGCCAAGAAGATGCTGACTGATGCCGGCGTCACGGATCTCTCGATGAAGATCTGGGCAATGCCCGTCAGCCGCCCGTACAATCCGAACGCCCAAAGAGTAGCCGAACTGATTCAGGCCGACTACGCCAAGATCGGCGTGAAGGCCGAGATCGTCAGCTACGAATGGACCGAGTATCGCGAACGCGGCAAGGCCAAGGACCGCGACGGCGCCTTCCAACTGGGCTGGACCGGTGACAATGGCGATCCGGACAACTTCCTGTTCCTGCTCGGCTGCGATGCCATCGGCCAGTCCAACTATGCGATATGGTGCAACCAGGAGTTCGAAGCCCTGCTGCAGAAGGGCAAGGCAACTACTGACGTCGCGGAGCGCACCAAGATCTACGAGGAAGCTCAGGTCGTGTTCAAGCGTGAGGCGCCATGGCTGACCATCGCCCATTCCAAGGTCTTCATGCCGATGAACAAGAAAGTTACCGGCTTCGTCATGGACCCGCTCGGCATTCATAGGTTCGACGGCGTCGACGTCACCGAATAACTCCTGAGAAATTCGACGGCGGCGCTGGACTTCCGGCGCCGCCGTTCTATGAAGTAAGATGCTCCGCTATCTCCTCCACAAGCTCGCCCTGATCATCCCGACGGTGTTCGGCATATCGCTGGCGGCATTCGCTTTCGTCCGTCTCCTGCCGGGCGACCCGATCCTGGCCCTGGCTGGCGAGCGCGGCGTCAGCCCCGAACGCTACGCCGAGCTTATCGAGCGGTTTGGCTACAACCGGCCTTATGTCATCCAGTATCTGGAGTATATCGGCAGGGTCCTGACCGGCGACTTCGGCATATCGCTCGCCACCAAGCGGCCTGTGCTCGGTGAATTCCAGGCGCTGTTTCCGGCGACGCTGGAACTGGCGACGATCGCGCTGATCATTGCCGTGCTCATCGGCATTCCCGCCGGTATCTTCGCCGCGGTCAAGCGCGGATCATGGTTCGACCAGGCGACGATGGGTGTGGCGCTGACCGGCTATTCGATGCCGATCTTCTGGTGGGGCCTGCTGCTCATCATCTTCTTCTCCGGCTATCTCGGCTGGACGCCGGTTTCCGGCCGCATCGGCCTTCAGTATTTCTTCAAGCCGACCACGGGGTTCATGCTGATCGACAGCCTGATCTCCGGCAAGAGCGGCGCTTTCAGGTCCGCCGCCAGTCATCTGGTCCTGCCGGCGATCGTGCTGGCGACAATCCCGCTCGCCGTTATAGCGCGGCAGACGCGGTCGGCGATGCTGGAGGTGCTGGGCGAAGACTATGTCCGCACCGCCCGCGCCAAGGGCCTGGCGCCGCGCCGCGTCATCGGGCTCCACGCTTTTCGCAATGCGCTGATCCCCGTCGTTACCACCATCGGCCTGCAGGTCGGCACCCTGATGGCCGGCGCCATCCTGACCGAAACGATCTTTTCGTGGCCCGGTATCGGCAAGTGGATGATCGACGCGATCGCCAAGCGCGACTATGTCGTCGTCCAGAGCGGCTTGCTGATCATCGCGCTAATTGTCATGGCGGTGAACCTGATCGTCGACGTGCTCTACGCCGTCATCAACCCACGAATCCGGGTGCAGTGAGATGACCGACCAAACCACGGCAGAAGCCACCGCCGCCGCCATTCCGACCGGCGGCCGGCAGCGCGCCTTCGCCGAGTTCTGGCATTACTACTCGATGAACACCGGCGCCGTCATCGGCCTGGTCGTGTTCGCGGCTCTGGTGCTGATCGCGATTTTCGCACCGCTGGTCGCGCCGCATTCGCCTGACGAACAGTTTCGCGATTCGCTGCTGACGCCCCCGGTCTGGCAGGAGGGCGGCAAATCGATGTTCCTGCTCGGCACCGACGCGGTCGGCCGCGACATGCTTTCGCGGCTGATTTTCGGCGCGCGGTTCTCGCTGTTCATCGGTCTGGTCGTCGTCGTTTTCTCGCTGACCAGCGGCATCGTCCTCGGCGTGCTCGCCGGCTATTTCCGCGGCTGGGTCGATACGCTGATCATGCGCATCATGGACGTCATTCTGGCCTTCCCGTCGCTGCTCCTCGCCCTGGTTCTGGTGGCGATCCTCGGACCCGGCCTGTTCAACGCCATGCTGGCGATTGCGCTGGTGCTGCAGCCGCATTTCGCGCGGCTCACGCGCGCGGCGGTGATGGCTGAAAAGAACCGCGAATATGTGATCTCCGCCAAGGTGGCCGGTGCCAGTCACCTCAGGCTGATGGTGAAGACGATCTTGCCGAACTGCATGGCACCTCTGATCGTGCAGGCGACGCTGTCCTTCTCCAACGCCATTCTCGAGGCCGCGGCTCTCGGCTTCCTCGGCGTCGGCGCGCAGCCGCCGACGCCGGAATGGGGCACGATGCTGGCCACGGCGCGCGAGTTCATCCTGCGCGCGCCATGGGTGGTGACCTTCCCCGGCCTTGCCATTCTAATCACGGTGCTTGCCATCAACCTGATCGGCGATGGCCTGCGCGATGCCTTTGACCCCAAGCTGAAGAGGTCGTGACCATGCCTCTTCTCGAGATCAAGAACCTCACCGTGTCCTTCGATACCGCCGCCGGACCTTTCATGGCCGTACAAGGCATCGACCTGTCGATCGAGCCGCGCGAGGTGCTGGCGATCGTCGGCGAATCCGGCTCCGGCAAATCGGTCGCGATGCTGGCAGTGATGGGGCTTCTGCCGAATACGGCCACGGTAAAGGCCGACCGCATGGCCTTCGACGGCATCGACCTGCTCGAGCTCAGCCCGTCCGAGCGCCGCAAGATCGTCGGCAAGGACATCTCGATGATCTTCCAGGAGCCGATCGCCAGCCTCAATCCGTGCTTCACCGCCGGCTTCCAGATCGAGGAGGTGCTGCGTTTCCACATGGGCATGGACCGCGCCCAGCGCCGGGCCCGCGCCATCGAGCTGATGAAGCTGGTCGGCATTGCCGATCCGGAAGAGCGGCTGAACTCGTTCCCGCACCAGATGTCGGGCGGCCAGTGTCAGCGCGTCATGATCGCCATCGCCATTGCCTGCAATCCGAAGCTGCTGATCGCCGACGAGCCGACCACCGCGCTCGATGTCACCATCCAGAAGCAGATCCTTGACCTTCTGGTTGGCCTGCAGGCCAAATATGGCATGGGACTGATCATGATCACCCACAATATGGGCGTCGTGGCCGAAACCGCCGACCGCGTCATCGTCCAGTACAAGGGCCGCAAGATGGAGGAGGCAGACGTGCTGTCGCTGTTCGAGCAGCCGAAGAGCAACTACACGCGCGCGCTGCTGTCGGCGCTGCCGGAAAATGCCGTCGGCGACCGGCTGCCGACCATTTCCGACATGCTGTTCGAACCGGCCCCCTCTGCTGCGGGAGCCGGGACTGCAACGGGAGCCGCGCCATGAGTGTGACGGTTCTCGAAGGCAAGAACATCGTGCGCGACTATCATGTCGGCGGCGGCCTGTTTCGTCCCTCGCGCACGGTGCATGCGGTCAAGGGCGTTTCCTTCAGCGTCGACAAGGGCAAGACGCTGGCCATCGTCGGCGAAAGCGGCTGCGGCAAGTCAACGCTCGCCCGCATCATCACCCTGATCGATCCGGCGACATCAGGTGAACTCTTCATCGACGGCAACAAGGTCGACATCGCCAAGGATGGCTTGACGAAGGAGATGCGCCGCAAGGTGCAGATCGTCTTCCAGAACCCTTATGGTTCGCTCAATCCGCGCCAGAAGATCGGCGACGTGCTGGGCGAGCCGCTGCTCATCAACACCGACAAGCCGGCCGCCGAACGGCGCGATCTCGCCATGAAGATGCTGAAGAAGGTCGGCCTCGGCCCCGAACACTACAACCGCTACCCCCACATGTTCTCGGGCGGCCAGCGCCAGCGCATCGCCATTGCCCGCGCGCTGATGCTCAATCCAAGCCTTTTGGTGCTCGACGAGCCGGTTTCGGCGCTCGATCTGTCGGTGCAGGCGCAGGTGCTCAACCTGCTCGCCGACCTGCAGGACGAATTCAAGCTGACCTATGTCTTCATCAGCCACGACCTGTCGGTGGTGCGCTACATCGCCGACGACGTGATGGTCATGTATTACGGCGAGGCGGTCGAATACGGTTCGCGCGACGAAGTCTTTGCCGACCCTAAGCACAGCTACACTAAGACGCTATTCGCGGCCACGCCGCGCGCCGACGTCGCCTCGATCAAGGCGAGGCTGGCGAAGAAGAAGGCGGCCTAGAGTCAAACTACTCTGAATGACCGAGTTTGACCCATTCGCGACCTTCAACAAGCAGAGCAGCAGCTCTGGATTAGGCGGGAAAAGCAGTCCTTGTTATGAACCGATCAATCCCTCAGGCCGGCAGCGGTTCGCGAAAGCGGCACCAGCCATCCGGGCTGATCTCGCCTGCGACGATCTCGCACGCGTTCGGCTTCAGGAAATGGGTGCACCTTGCCGCAGCGGCGCCTCTGATTTGGAGAATTCTGGTATGGCGCCACACTCTTCGGCGTGGTTCCGGCCCCTCGTGTCACAGGCGAACCCGTCATGTAGGAAGCGAGCCCATTAGCACTGGCAAAGGGAATACCGGATTCACGCCGAACCTCAGATCAAATCGATTTCAGATACTCGATTAGATCGCTCTTTTCCCGATCGGTCAGATTGAGGCCGAGATGACTGTTGTAGTGCTCCAGCACGTCACCAAGCGTGGCGAACCGCCCATCGTGGTAAAACCCGCCTTTGTGGATCTTCTCGACATCCCACAGGGCACGCAGCGGCGCGGTTCGGTACCTCTCGTCAGGAGAGCGCATCGCTTGGAAATCGTCGATCCCGATCTCCTCCGCCGTGTGCAGGTTCCAGCCCGGCTCCGTGAAGATTGGCGGGACATGGCAGGTAGCGCATCTGGCCTTCTCGTTGAACAGCGCCATCCCGTTCTCTGCAGCGGCACTGTCGAAGGAGCCTTCCGGCGGCTTTGGGGTTGGCAGAGAGAGCTGGTAGAAGTGGAGGGCGGGCAGCTTGGCAGTAATCCGGTCTTCGCTGTCCTGCTTGTGGCCTTGCTTCGTTCTGGCGGCGACCGGATACTTCTCGGCGTCGTCCAGCCGCGGATCGTAAAACACGCCTTTCCCATGCATTTCGAGATTGCCGACGTAGGCGTTCCAGTAGCTCACCGTCCCCCAGGAGCCGGTCCACGTGTGGTTGTTTACGCCCGCTAGCCCGAAGGCCGGCGGATTGAGCGTGGCGGCAGTCTTGCCGTCTGGCCGGAAGGCCTTGCCATCGAGATTCAGTTCCGCATCGAATTTTCCCGGCCCCCAAGCCTCTACTGCCTTCTTCACCTCCGCTTCGGGGATCTGCAGCATTTCTACAAAGGCGGTCAGATCCGGCGCCAAGGCCACGATCGCCCCTATATTGAGGTCTCGGTTGGGCCAGCCGTCGAGTCGGTGCCCGATGCCCGGCGCATATGAGTCGTCGACCGTCGAATGGCACACCGCGCACTGAATGCCGACGGAAGTCAGCGTCTTCCCGTCCTCGCCAAAAAAACCGGTTACTCCGACAACGGCGTTGGCTTTGAGCAGGAGAAGCGTGCTGGCCGGGTCCGCGAGATCGACTTCACCTTTGTTAAGTGCCTCGGCCACATCCTTCGGGATGGCGTTCACATCGACCTTCAGGCCGAGTTCGAGGGCCTTTTGCGGGCTGAGCCCTGGTCCTGCGCCACCTAGCTTATCGCCAGCGATCGCGTCGTGAAGCTTGAGCTTTCCACCCCAGAAATCCTCGCTGCCGAACGTATCGAAGCGGAATGTCTCGCGGCCTTCTTCAAGATACTGCTTAGCCTGCTCAGCGGCCGCGTCGTCAAAATCCTTCCCGCTTGTCGATCCCTTCGCGCTCATTTGGGCAGCGGTCGGTATCAGAGTTGAGGAGAGCACGAGAACGGAAAAGCAGGCGATTACCTTAACACGCATGAGCATTGGCAGTCCTCCCTAATAGATTTGCCGGTCGGCAGCCTCCACGGTTGGCCGGATCCAACACAGATCTTCACCGGCGCTCTGCGGCCGATGAGCATTGGATGGTCCCAACTGTCAAAAGGTTCCCGACTTCGCCGCTGCCCGCCGGAGGACCTCCTGAAGTCGGCACGACTCGCGCAACCCGTGCTCGGTCGCTCTGCCGCCTAGTAAGCCTGCAATTGCAGAAGACTAATTCCAAGCCGGTCGAGGACCGATTGCATGAGGCGGTCACAAGGCGCGCCCGCAAAGGGAAAGGTGTCGGTAAACACGGTGGCAAGCTTGTCCCGCAGCGTCTCACGCAGCAGCCGGCGCGCGCGATGCAGCCGAGTCTTCACGGTCTGAGGTCGCAAACCGAGAAGGAGGGCCGTCTCCTCAGTGCTCATTTCCTCGACATCGCGCATAACAAACACGATGCGAAAGTGCTCCGGAAGGTCACTGACCGCGCGTTCCAGCAGCCGGCGGATCTCGGCGAGGGCGGATGCCTCCTCCGGGTCAGCGTTGTATGCGCTGAACGGAGCGGGCATGGCTTTGATCGCCTTTACGTCGACCGTCGGTCGCCTTTGCCGGCGGCGGCCCAGCGCCTCGTTCAGCGTGATCCGGGTGAGCCAGGTGGAGAGCTGTGCCTCCGCGCGGAATTCGGACAAATGCATGAAGGCGTGGATGTAGGTCTCCTGGAGCACGTCCTGCGCCTCGGCGTCGTCATCCAGGACGGCGCGAGCGATTCGATAGAGGCGCTGGTTGTGACGTTTTATGATCAACCAGAAAGCAGCCCCGTCGCGCTGTTGCGCGCGATCGACCAATGCCGCATCGTCGAGGTCTTCCACTCTCACTGCCTCGGTCGGTGCGATCGGCTTCGTCATGGTGCTCTCCAAGCGCTTCACCGGTACCTGTGGCGTGCGGGCCAGCTCAACACGAGAGTGCCTGCCGAAGAGATGTTCGCGAGTCCTGCACGGCCTGTGCGCTGCCAAGACCAACTGTGGATGATGGCGCCGATTACTGAGAATTGTACATCCCTATCGCAATCGCATGCAGCGGCGGCGCGTGATCCGTGCATCGAACCTGAGACGATGGCTGCTATCGCCGAGAGGCGGAATGCAATGGAGTGCTGATGTGACGAGCGACCGCTTTGCGCCATAGCGGGTGTTCGGCCAGCTTCTCCGCAACGAGCTGACCTGGCGCGTTCCTGACGCCTCTTAGCCATCGGCGGCTGCAAGATGATCGAGTTTTGACCTGCAGCGTTTTGCAGCCGAGTGGAAGCACTCGCGCGGCTAAAAACAGATAGAGCGAGAGTTCAACCTAAATGCATGTCGCTCTAGACGCCGATCAGGACAGCTTTGCGATAATGGCGCGCAGCGCCTCGCCGAAGCGCCGGACTTCCTCGATCGTGTTGTAATGCACCAGCGAGGCGCGGATGGCGCCGCTGTCCATCGAGAGGTTCAGACGCTTCATCAGCCGTGGCGCGTACATGTGGCCGTCGCGGATGCCGATCTGCATCTCGGCCATCGCCTCGACGATCATTTGCGGCGACAGCGTGCCGATGTTGAAGCAGAAGGTCGGCACGCGCTCGTTGAGGCGGGCTTCGTCGGCGACGCCATAGATCGTTGCGCCGCACTCCTTGAGCACGCTGAGCATTTCGCGCGCCAGCACCAGCTCATAGTCGCGGATGGCATTCATGCCGGCGACGATGTTGTCGCGGCGCGACCGGTTGTTCTCGGCCAGGAAGTTGCGGCCGATCGATTCGAGATAGCGCACCGCGGCGTCCATGCCGGAGACGTTCTCGTAGATGAAGGTGCCGGCCTCGACCTTGTAGGGCGGCTCGTCGGGAATGAAATCCTCGCGGAAGGTCGGTAGCCGCTTCAGCGTCTCGAAGCGGCCCCACAAGAAGCCCATATGCGGCGAGAAATTCTTGTAGCCGGAGCAGACCAGATAGTCGCAATCCCAGGCCTGCACGTCGATCAGTCCGTGCGGCCCGTAATGCACACAGTCGACGAACACTTCGGCGCCGGCCGCATGCGCGATATCAGCCACTGCAGCAACATCGACGATCGAGCCGATCGAATGCGCGGTGACGGTGCAGGCGACGAGCCGGGTGCGGTCGGAGATCAGCGGGCGCAAATCGTCGACATGGAGATTGCCGTCGTCGCGCATCCGCCACCATTTGAACTTGGCGCCAGCGGGCGCCAGCGCGAGCCAGGTGGCGATGTTGGCGTCATGGTCCATATCGGTGATGACGATCTCGTCCCGTTCTCCAAGCATCTGGCCGATGCCGAGGCTGACGAGCCGGATGAACGAGGTGGCGTTCATGCCGAAGCAGATTTCCGCAGGACTATAGGCATTGATCAGCAGCGCCACGCTTTCGCGCGCGTCGTCGATCGCTTGATCGACGGTGACGCTGCGGTCTTAGCGACCCCCGCGCTGTACGTTATGCGCGACCAGATGGTTGGTCACCGCGTCGAGCACGCTTTGCGGGATCTGCGCGCCGGCAGCATTGTCCATGAAGATGAAGTCGCCGGCCTGCTGCAGGGCTGGAAACATGGCGCGGATCGTGTCGACCGGGAAGGCTGAGGAGACGTCGCTCGCATTGTGGGGCTGATGCTTGTCCAAGATGGTCTCCTGCGAGTGGCTGACAGATATGAAAATTGGCAGATGGGGAAGGTGACAGATGCAGATGGGGAAACTGGCGACGTCAGCGGGTCTTCTCGGTTTTGAAGCGGCGTTCCAGCAGGCTGACGAGGCGGACCATCGGCCAGAGAAAGAGGAGATAGACCAGCGCCGCGCCGATCAGTGGCGAGGGGTTGGCGTAGAGTGACTGCGCATTGGTGGCTTCCTTCAGCAATTCGGGCAGCGCCACGGTTGAGGCGAGCGAGGTGTCCTTGAACATGGAGACGCAGTTGCTGGTCATCGGCGGAATGACCACGCGGATCGCCTGCGGCAGCACTACCTTGCGCAAGGTCAGCAAAAACGGCAGGCCGAGTGCTTGCGCCGCCTCGAACTGGCCGCGCGGAATGCTTTCTATGCCGGAGCGGAACACCTCGGCCGAGTAAGCCGCCATGATGATGGCGAATGCCGTCACCGCGGAGGTCCAGGACGACAGGCGTATGCCGAGGAACGGCAGCGCGTAGTAGATCAGGATCAGCACGACCAGCACCGGCATCGCCCGGAAAATATCGATATAGCCGACCGCCAGCAGCCGCAGCGGCTTCGGCGCGTAGAGCCGTATCAGGCTGATCGCCAGGCCGACGGGAATACCGATGCCGATGCTCAAGAGCCCGAGCAGCAGCGTGTTCAGGAAGCCGCGCAGCAACGCCGGCAGGCTGGAGATCATGACATCGGCGTTGAAGAAGGTCTCGATCAGCGACATGGGGAGCATTCCCGAAAGATTTGGCGTCCCGCGACGCTAAAGCATGCTGCCGAAACTCCGAAATCGGGTTTCGGAGCGGATCATGCGTGAAAGTCGAAGGGCTACGGCGTCCGTTGCACGTCCAGGAGACGCGCAACGCTGTCCGTGAAATCGTGCCGGTGTGGAACGCCGGCTCGATTTCAGCCGCTGCCGCTCAGGCCTTCGGGGTAGGCATTTCCTTGACGGTCGAAGAATCGGCGGGTGCGTCACTGCCGAACCACTTCTTGTGGATCGCGGCCAGCGTGCCGTCCTTCTTCATCGCCGTCAGCGCGTCGTTCAGCTTGCCGAGCAGCGGGTGGTCCTTGGCCATCATCAGGCCGTACTGCTCGCCGGTCTTGATACGCTCTTTTACGGCGAGGTCCTTCATCCGGGTGAAGGAGTATTCCAGGCCCGGAATGTCGCTGACCGCGGCGTCGACGCGACCGGCGCTGAGATCGAGCAGCAGGTTCTGCTGCGTGTCGTAACCCTTCACCTCGCTGAACCCGCCGGCCTCCTGGTGCTGCTTGGTCCAGGCTTCGCCGGTCGAGCCGGACAGCACGCCGATGATCTTGCCCTTGAGGTCGGCCTCGGACTTGATCGGGCTGTCGGCCTTGGCGGCGATGCCCATGTCGGAATCGTAATAGGGCTGCGTGAACGACTGCGACTTCAGCCGTTCCGGGGTGATCGTGATCGATGAGATGGCAACGTCGATGCGCTTCGAGGTCGTGGCGGCGAACAGGGCCTGAAATCCGAGATCGGCGATTTCCGTGGTCATGCCGATACGCTTGGCCGCCTCGTTGACGATGTCGACTTCAAAGCCCTCGAAGGTGCCGCTTTCGTTCTTGTACTCGAACGGCGGATTGGTCGGATAGGCGCCGACATTCAGCACGTCCGCGGCATAGGCGGCGACTGGGCCGGCGGCAATGCCGATGGCGGCAGCGAGAAGAAGCAGATTACGGCGAGTGAAGCTCATTTTCGTTCCCTCTGGTTCGGCCACTCCCTGTGGCGCTTTTCACTTCCGCCCCTTTCAGCGCCGTATTTCCGGACACTGCAGGCGAGGCGGCGCCTGAAGTCAGGATGCGCGGCGTTGCCGCGAGCCGATCAACTGCTGCAGACGCTCCAGCAATGTACCCAGCGCGTCGTCTGTGGTGACCATGCCGGGCGACAGCCTGAGCGTCGCGCCGCGCGCGTCGCAGTAGAGTCGATCACTGCGCAGCGTCGACACCGTCTTCACCGGGTCGACGCCTTGCGGCAGGGTCAGCATGACGCTGCCGCCGCGCTTGTCTGTATCGAGCGGCGTACGGAGCACCCAGCCATTGTCCAGCGCGCAGCCGATGATGCGCTCGGTCATGCTGGCATTCTGTGAGCGGATGGCGTCGACGCCTGTTTTTGCGACCCATTCAAGGCCGGGCAGCGATGCGACGCTGGCCAGGATGGCCGGTGTGCCATGGTCGAAACGTCGCGCATCGCTTGCATAGGAAAAACTGTCGAGATCCCAGGAGAACGGGTTCGGTTGGCTGAACCATCCGCGAAGTTCCGGCCGGCAGGCGGACAGCAGATCGGGCGCCACCTGCAGGACGCCGGCGCCCGAAGTGCCGCACAGCCATTTCAACGAGGTCGAGACGACGAAATCGACTGGCGTCTTCGCAATCGAGAAGGGCGTCACGCCGACGCCTTGCGTAATGTCGACACCGACGATGCTGCCCATCTTCCGGCCATGCTCGGCAAGCCGCGCCACGTCGCAGCGATGCGACGCCGTCGAGGTGACGAAGGTCAGCAAGGCCAGACCGACATCGTCTTGCCAGCGGGCGATGAAATCTTCGTCGCGCACCCAGCTCTCGCCGGGCCGCAGCGGCACGGTGTCGAGCACGAAGTCAAAACGTTCGGCAAGTCCGGCAAGCAGGAAGTGCAGGCTCGGAAAACAGTCGGCCGCGACCAGCAGGCGCTTTCCCGCCAGACGCGCGGACGGCAGGCCGCCGATCAGGCTGTAGAGGGCTGACGTGACGTTCTCGGCGGTGGTCAGCGTACCTTGTGGCGCGTCGATCAGCCGGCTCCAGGCATCGATAAACCGCTGCCGCGCCGCCAGGGCCGCCGGCCACTGGCCGTCATCTTCCGCCGACCAGACGCCCGAGAATTCCGACAGGGCAGCAGCCATGCACTCCGCCTTGCCGGGAAACGTCCCGATCGAATGGTAGAGAAAATAACCAGGCACGACGCTTTTGCTCCCTTGTGATCATGTGATCACAAAACCGAATATGGATCAATCGCTGCCCGCGAAGAAATGCGATTCAATCGGGAAATCGGGGGCGATTTTTTCCGACCGCGAGTGGTCGCGGATCGGCACTTTCCGGCGTCAATTTGGCGTTCAATCCGCAGCGGAGCTTCAGCAGGCCGTGCCGAACCCGGCGAACTCGACCGGCTTGGTTTCCGGCACGTCGGGGCAGATTGCACGCAGCGTCTCCTGCGTCGTCCTGATGTCTGCAATCACCTCTTCGCGGGCGCGGGCAAAATCGCGATCCTTCAGTGCTGCGATGATCGCAGTGTGCCGCCCGGACGGCTCCATCGTGCCGGCGCGCATCAAGGGCGCGACATGGTTGGACAACAACCGCATATAGGGGCCGAAGCGCAGCCACAGCGTCTCGATCAACTGAAACAGCACGTCGGAGCCGGAGGCGCGGTAGATGGTGAAATGGAACTGCTGGTTCTTGGCGATCAGTTCGTAGATGCTGCCATTGCGCCCGATCGCCTTCTGGTCGGCGGTGATCCTCTGCAATGTGGCTATCTCGGAAGCGGTCAGGCGCGGCGCCCCGAGCTCGGCCGCCAGCCCTTCGACGGCGACGCGCGCCCGGCAGAGATCGTCGAGCCGCGCGCGGGTGACGACCGGCACGCAGGCCGAGCCGTTCTGCGATATCTCCAGCGCGTTCTCGGCGGCGAGCCGCCGCAAGGCCTCACGCACCGGCATGTTCGAGGTGCCGAAGGCTTCGGCCAGCGAGGCTATGGTCAGCACCTGGGCCGGATCGAAGCTGCCGACCATCAGGGCATGCCGAAGCTGCTGGTAGACACCATCCTGGACGGTCACACGTCCCGATACCGGTTCAAATCCCAGAGCCACGGTTTCGCTGTTCTCCCGACAGAAGCTATGTGCGGTCATTGCCCAACCGAAGCAGGCATGATCATCTGATCACAAGACCGGCGTTAAGCCAAGCCGTCTGGGTGGCACGCTGGGGGCAATCGCTCTCAGCCTCCACCTCTTCCGTGAAGAAACTGGGAGAAGACGGGCGCCAGCGTGTGGCTCTCCCTTCTCGCCTCAGTCCGGGATCACCGCCGTGGCCTGGATCTCCACCTTGGCGCGATCCTCGACCAGCGCCATCACCTGCATGGCGGCCATGGCTGGAAAATGTCGCCCGATGACCTCGCGATAGGCCTCGCCGATCCCCTTGAGGTTGGCCAGATACTCGGCCTTGTCGGTAAAGTACCAGGTCATCGAGGTGATATGCTCAGGCTTGGCGCCGGCCTCGGTGAGCACCGCGACGATGTTGGTAAGCGTCTGCCGCACCTGGCCGACAAAATCATCGGTTTCGAATTGGCCTTGCCCGGTCCAGCCGACCTGGCCGCCGATGAAGATCAGCTGCCCGCGCGCGGCGACGCCATTGGCGTAACCGATTGGTTTCGCCCAGCCTTCCGGCTGCAGGATGGTGTGCATATCAAGCCTCCCGATAGTCAAACCCGGTCGCAATGTTCAAAATCGAACCAGTCCAATCCGCAATTTTTCTTCGCTAGATCGGCCTCAGGCCGCTCCCATCACTTGCCTGGCGATGACCACCTTCTGCACGTCGGATGCGCCCTCGTAGATGCGCAGCGCGCGGATCTCGCGATAGAGGCTTTCGATGATGTGGCCCTTGCGGACGCCGTCACCGCCATGCAGTTGCACGGCTTTGTCGATCACCTCTTGCGCCTTGTCGGTGGCGAACAGCTTGGCCATCGCCGCTTCGCGGGTGACACGGGCGGCGCCAATGTCCTTGGTCCAGGCGGCGCGGTAGACCAGCAAGGCGGCGGCATCGACATCAAGCGCCATGTCGGCGATATGGCCCTGCACCATTTGCAGCTCGGCCATCGCAGCGCCGAACAGTTTGCGCTCGGCCACTCTTGTGATGCTTTCGTCCAGCGCGCGCCGGGCAAAGCCGAGTGCCGCCGCGCCGACCGTCGAGCGGAACACGTCGAGCACCGACATGGCGAGACGGAAACCGTCTCCTGGCTTGCCGATCAATGCCGAGGCCGGAACGCGGACATTGTCGAAGAACAGGCGTGCAAGCGGATGCGGCGCGATCACCTCCAGCCGCTCGGCGATCGTCAGGCCCTCGGTGCCTGCAGGCACGATGAAGGCGGAAAGCCCCTTGGCGCCGGGCGCCTCGCCAGTGCGAGCGAAAACGACGTAGAGATCGGCAATGCCGCCATTGGAAATCCAGGTCTTTTCGCCTGACAGAACATAGTCGTCGCCGTCGCGCGCGGCCGTCATCTCCATATTGGCGACGTCAGATCCGGAGCGTGGCTCCGACAGCGCGAACGCGGCAATCGCTTCGCCGGCGCGTGTCTTCGCCAGCCAGCGCTGCTGGTCGGGCGTTCCGAACAGGCTGAGCGCCCCGGTGCCGAGCCCTTGCATGGCGAAGACGAAGTCGGCCAGTCCGTCATGCCGGGCCAGCGTCTCGCGCGTAATGCACAGCGTGCGCACGTCAAGCGGCCCGGGGTTTGCGATGTCAAGCGCCGTCGGTTTCAACCAGCCGTCTTGGCCGAGCCTCGCCACCAGCTCGCGGCAGGCGGCATCGACATCGTCATGCGCGACCGGCAGGTTTTTGCCGCACCAGGCGTCCAGCCGCTCGGCAAGCTCGCGATGGCGGTCCTCGAAGAACGGCCAGTTGAGGAAGGAGCGGTCAGGCATGGGAATGCCTCGTCCCGAACTGCACTCCACGGCGCCCCCATCTGTCCTGCCGGACATCTCCCCCCCAGGGGGGGAGATTGGCTGTCGCGGGCGCTTTCGCCGATTTCCAGCGTTGCAGAAAGGGGCGATGCAGTGGAACTGCCGATCTCCCCCCAAGTGGGGGAGATGTCCGGCAGGACAGAGGGGGGCGCTGTCCCGCCAATCTGTCCGTTCTTATGGATGCAGCTCTCATCCTAATTGCCCTCGAACACCGGCTTCTGCTTGGCGACGAAAGCCGAGTACGCCCGCTTGAAATCGCCGGTCTGCATGCAGATCGCCTGCGCCTGCGCTTCCGCCTCGATCGCCTGGTCGAGGCCCATCGACCATTCCTGGTTCAACTGCGTCTTGGTGATGCAGTGGGCGAAGGTCGGGCCGGAAACGATGCGCGTAGCCATGTCGAGCGCGTCGGCTTCAAGCGCCGCCGCATCGACCAGCCGGTTGTAGAAACCCCAGCGCTCGCCCTCCTCGGCACTCATCGTCCGGCCGGTGTAAAGCAGCTCGGCGGCGCGGCCCTGGCCGATAATACGCGGCAGGATCGCGCAGGCGCCCATGTCGCAGCCGGCAAGACCGACACGCGTGAACAGGAACGCGGTCTTGGCCTCAGGCGTGGCGATGCGGATGTCGGACGCCATGGCGATGATGGCACCGGCGCCCACCGCCGCGCCGTCGACCGCCGCAATGATCGGCTTGCCGCAATTGAGCATCGCCTTGACGAAATCGCCGGTCATTCGGGTGAAGGCGAGCAATGCCTTCATGTCCATCTTCACCAGCGGGCCGATGATGTCGTGAACATCGCCGCCGGAGCAGAAATTGCCGCCATTGGGCAGGAACACCACCGCATCGACGTCGTCGGCATAGACGAGGTCGCGAAAAGTATCGCGCAGCTCGGCATAGCTTTCGAAGGTCAGCGGGTTCTTGCGCTCCGGGCGGTCGAGCCGGATATTTGCGATCTTGCCTTCGACCTGCCAGAGGAAATGCTTCGGCTTGCGGCCGGCCATCTTTGTCATTCCCGTCCCTCCCAATTGCTGCGGAAGGAATTCAGCATGCCGGTCAGCCGGCGCGCCTCGTCCTCGCTCACGTTGCCCAGCAGCTCGCCGATCCAGCTTTCATGCGCGGCGGCAATCACAGCGAAAGCCTTCGAACCTTCCTCCGTCAACCGCACCATCGAGGTGCGGCGGTCGCCATTGCGCCGGGCGCGGGTAACCAGCCCTTCCGAAACCAGCCGGTCGACGATCCCGGTCACATTGCCGTTGGACACCAGCAGGAAGCGAGACAGGTCGCTCATCAACATGCCTTCCGGCGCGCGGTAGAGTGCCGCCATCACGTCGAAGCGCGGCAGCGTCGTGTTGAATTCCTGCCGCAGGCGCTCGCGCAGCTCGGCCTCGATGCTGCGCGAGGCGCGCAGCAGCCGCACCCACAGCCGCAGCCGATCCTTGCCGGGTCCGGACGGCGCGGGCAGGGGACCGGCTACCATGTCTCGCCTCCCGAGATCGAAATCGTCTGTCCGGTGATCGATTGGGCAGCATCGCCGCACAGCCACAGCACCGCGGCTGCAATTTCTTCCGGCTGGATGAAGCGGCCTTGCGGGTTGGTCGAGGCAAGGCTCGTCCGTGCTTCTTCGGCCGAGCGGCCGGTCTTTTCGACGATTCGCTGGATGGATTCCTCGAGCATGTCGGTTTCGATGAAGCCCGGGCAGACGGCGTTGACCGTCACCCCGGATTTGGCCGTCTCGACCGCTAGTGCGCGCATCAGGCCGACGACGCCATGCTTGGCGGCAACGTAGGCGGCGACATACGGGTAGCCTTTTAGCCCGGCCGTTGAAGCAACGAAGATGATCCTGCCAATCTTCCGCGCGACCATGCCGGCCAGCACCGGTTTCACCGTCAGGAACGCGCCGGTCAGGTTGACGTCGAGCGTGCGCTGCCAGTCCGCAAGCGAGGTCCGCGGTGCTGGCGCGCTGCCGGACATGCCGGCATTGGCGACGACGATATCGATCGGCCCGCGCGCCGCCTCGGCCTGGCTGTAGAGCGACGCCATCGCCGCCTCATTGGTGACGTCGGCGGCGATGCCGAAAATGCGGTCGTTTTCCCTGGCGACCTCGGCCAGCGCTGCCTCGCGCCGGCCGCAGATGGTGACATCGATGCCGGCATCGGCGAGCGCCAGCGCGATGGCGCGGCCGACGCCGGAGCCGCCGCCGGTGACCAGCGCATGCCGTCCCGCCATCGTTTCAACGACGCTCATACCTTCAGCCCCGCTGCCGCGTCGCGTTCGGCCAGCCGGTAGATCTGGTCGCGGCCAGGCAGATAGGGATCCGGCCATTTGACGCCGCGGTCGCCGAGCGTGACGGCCGCATGCAACGTCCAGTAGGGGTCGGCGAGATGCGGTCGTGCCATCGCGACCAGGTCGGCCCGGCCGGCCATCAGGATCGAATTGACATGGTCCGGTTCGTAGATGTTGCCGACCGCCATGGTCGCCATGCCGACCTCGTTGCGGATGCGGTCGGAAAACGGCGTCTGGAACATACGGCCATACACCGGCCTTGCCTCGGCGGAAGTCTGGCCGGCCGACACGTCGCAGATGTCGACGCCGGCCTCATGCAGCAGCCGCGCGATTTCGACCGCATCGGCCGGTGTCACGCCTTCGATGCCGACCCAGTCATTGGCCGAGATGCGTATTGAAACAGGCTTTTCATCAGGCCAGGCGGCGCGCACGGCATGGAAAATTTCGAGCGGGTAGCGCATGCGGTTTTCGAGCGAGCCGCCATAGGCGTCCGTGCGCCGGTTAGTCAGCGGTGTGATGAAGGAGGACAGGAGATAGCCGTGCGCGGCGTGGATTTCGAGCATATCGAAGCCGCAGCGTTCAGCCATCTCGGCCGAAGCGACGAATTGATCGCGCACCAAATCCATGTCGGCGCGGTCCATCGCCTTCGGCAGCTGATTCTCAGGCGACCATGCCACCGCCGACGCCGCCATGACAGGCCAGTTGCCTGATGTCAGTGGCACGTCGGTTCCTTGCCAGCCGAGCCGGGTCGAACCCTTGGCGCCGGAATGGCCGATCTGCGCGCAGATCTTCGCCTCGGTCTCGGTGTGGACGAAATCAACAAGCCGCTTCCAGGCGACTTCGTGCTCGGGCGCGTAAAAGCCGGTACAGCCAGGCGTGATGCGGCCTTCGGGGCTGACGCAAGTCATCTCGATGTAGAGCAGGCCGGCGCCACCCTTGGCCCGTTCGGCATAGTGGGCGAAGTGCCAGTCGGTCGGGCAGCCGTCGACGGCCTTGTACTGCGCCATCGGCGAAACGACGATGCGGTTCTGCAGCGCCATATCGCGCAGCCGGAACGGTGCGAACATCGGCGCGCGACGAAGACTGTTGCCGCCGGCGCCGGCCTGGCGCTGGAACCATTCTTCGGCGCCGGCCAGCCACTCGGCATCGCGCAGCCGCAAATTCTCGTGGCTGATGCGCTGCGAGCGCGTCAGCAGCGAATAATTGAACTGCACCGGATCGAGGCCGAGATAGCGCTCGACCTCCTCGAACCATTCGAGCGAGTTGCGCGCCGCCGACTGCAGCTTCAGCACTTCGGTGCGGCGGGCGTCTTCATATTTGCGAAACGCCGCCTCGAGGCCGGGCTCGGAATCAACATAGTCGGCTAGCGCAACCGCGCTTTCCAGCGCCAACTTGGTGCCGGAGCCGATCGAGAAATGCGCTGATGCCGCTGCGTCGCCCATCAGCGCCAAATTCTTGTAGGACCAGCGCTCGCACAGCACGCGCGGAAAATTGATCCAAGCCGAACCTCTGATGTGGTTGGCGTTGGTCATTAGCGAATGGCCAGCGAGATGCCTGGCGAAGATCTGTTCGCAGACGACGATCGATTCCTGCTGCGACATCGTGCCGAAGCCGAAGCGCCCCCAGGTCTGCTCGCTGCATTCGACGATGAAGGTCGCGGTGTCTTTGTCGAACTGGTAGGCATGCGCCCACACCCAGCCATGCTCCGTCTTCTCGAAGATGAAGGTGAAGGCATCGTCGAACTTCTGCTGGGTGCCAAGCCAGACGAACTTGCATTTGCGGGTGTCGATATCGGCCTTGAACACGTCGACGAATGCGCTCCGTGCCTTCGAATTCAAGCCGTCGGCGGCGACCACCAGATCGTGGCTCTCCATGTAGGGTTTGGGGTCGGCGATATCGGTCTCGAAGACCAGCTTTACGCCGAGCTCGCGGGCCCGCCGCTGCAGCAAGGTGAGCAGCCGCTTGCGGCCGATGCCGCAGAAGCCATGGCCGGTCGAGACCGTTCGCACCCCATCATGGATGACGGCGATGTCGTCCCAATAGGCGAAATGCTTCCTGATCCAGACGGCACTGACCGGATCGTTCCTGGTCAGATTGTCGAGCGTTTCGGCCGACAGTACGACGCCCCAGCCGAATGTGTCGTCGGCGCGGTTGCGCTCGAACACGGTCACTTCGTGCGCGGCGTCCCTGAGCTTCATCGAAATGGCAAAGTAGAGGCCGGCTGGTCCGCCGCCGAGAACCGCAACCTTCATCTGTGCGATCTCCTCTCGCTTCCTATCTTCAGTATCGCGCCTGAATTATATTATTTCAAGCTTGAAGTTTCATAATTGAAGCGATTCGTCTCAGGTGCCTATGGCGTGCTTGCGGTCAGACCCGCAAGCACGCGCCTGCCGGATCATTTTTCCGGGGTCTTCGGGCTCCACAGCACCGTCTCTGCGTCCTTTTCATAGGCCATGCCGTTGGGATAGCTGATCGCTTCCAGCTGCAGGCCCCAGGGCGCCTGGAAATAAAGGATGCTCTGGCCGGCCGCCGGCCCTTCGGTAACCGGCAGCGGCCCCATACGCGTCTTGACGCCCTTTTCATCGAAATAGGCTTTCGCGGCAGCGATATCGTCGACATAGAAGGCGATGTGGAAGCCGCCAATGTCGCTGTTGCGGGCCTGAAGGTCTCTCTGGTCGGGCGCGGTATATTTGAACAGCTCGATATTCGACCCGTAGCCGCAGCGAACCAGGGTGATCTCCTCGATCACCGCCTTGGGGTCGACTCCCAGCAGATCCTGCATGAACGTCCCCTTATCATCGGCGAACGGCCCGAAGGACATCGCCTTCTTGCAGCCGACGACCTCGGTGAAGAAGTCGACGGCCTGCTTCATGTCGGGGACTGTAACCCCGGTGTGATCATGCCCGCGCATGCCAGGAATGGAATCGGCTGAGGCTGTGCTGATCGTTCCACCGATGGTGCCCAGGACGGCGGCCGCAAGCGTTGCAGTTAGGAGCGCATTTTTCATCTCAGTTATCCTCTCGCGGGACATGGGTGACTTGCCGGGCGCACGCCCGAGGCCCGCTCTTCGGCGTGCGAATGAGATGTGCTGTGAATGATCGTTGCGACCGATGTCATGCCGGCGCCTTCGCCCCAGGCAGCAGCCAGCCGTCATCGATCTCGGGCAGCGGGATGGCTGCGAGAAGATCGCGCGTGTAGGCCTGCCGCGGGTTCGCGAACAAAGCGTCGGTGGCGCTTGCCTCGACAATCACGCCTTCGCGCATGACGATCACTTGCCGGCAAAGCCGCCGGATTACCGACAGGTCGTGGCTGATGAAGGCGACGGTCAGGCCCATTTCGGCCGCCAGCCGTTCCAGCAGCGTCAGGATCTGTGCCTGGGTCGACACGTCGAGGCCGGAGACGATCTCGTCGGCCAGCACGAATTTCGGCGACAGCGCCAGCGCCCGGGCAATGCCGACGCGCTGGCGTTGGCCGCCCGACAGCTGGTGACGATAGCGGCTGGCGAAACTTAGCGGCAGGCCGACGCGCTGCAGCGCCTCCGCGACACGATCCTTGAGATTGTCGCCAAACCCGTTTTGCCTGAGTGGGGCGGCGATAATGCTGAAGATGGTGCGGCGCGGATTAAGCGACGACATCGGATCCTGGAAGATCATCTGCAGGTTGCGGCGCAGCGGCCTGAGCTCCGCCTCCGGCAGATGCGTGATATCGCGGCCGTCGAAGATGATGCTGCCGGCGCTCGGCTCCAGGAGGCGCACCAAAGCGCGACCGAGCGTCGATTTGCCGGATCCGGATTCGCCGACGATGCCGGTCACCGATCCCCTGGGCAGCTCGAAATCGAGCCCTTTGAGGATCTCGGCCATCGGCGCCCGGCCGATCAGTGGTTTGCGCGTCATGTCCGGCAACGCGACCTTCAGCTCGCGCACGGAAAACAGCGGATCAGCCATGCGGTCGCCTCCAGGCCTGGTCGGCAGCGGCGATCTCCGAGGCCAGCCCGGCCAATACCGCCTCGTCCACCGGTTTCAGCGAGGCGAACGGATCGGTGTAGCGCGGTGTTGCCGCCATCAACGCTCGCGTGTAGGGGTGCTGCGGAGCCGCGAACAGCGCCGCCGTCTCGGTCTCCTCCACCACCTTGCCGGCATAGAGGACCGACACTTTCTGGCTGATCTTGGCGACGACGCCGAGATCATGGGTGACGAACAGGATCGCCGTGCCGTGCTCGCGCTGCAATTGCGCGATCAGCCGCAAAATCTGCTTCTGCACGGTTACGTCTAGCGCCGTGGTCGGCTCGTCGGCGACGATCAACCTTGGTTCGGCGGCGAAGGCTGCGGCGATCAGCACGCGCTGGCGCATGCCGCCGGAAAGCTCGTGCGAATAGCATTTGAGGACGCGGTCCGGGTCGCGGATCTGTACCGCGTCGAGCAATTGGCGGATGCGGGCGTCGGCTCGCGGCCCACTCCATCCGAGGATGCGCACCAGCCGGTCGGTCATCTGCGGACCGATGCGGCGCGACGGATTGAGCGCGGTCAGCGGGTCTTGAGGGATCAGTGCGGTGCGCGCTCCGATCAGCGTGCGCCTCGCCTTTGGCTGAAGCCGGCCGAGGTCCTCGCCCTCGAGCAGCATATCGCCTTCGACGACGCGCACGCTGGGTGGCAGCACGCCGAGTACCGCCTTGCCGATCATCGTCTTGCCGGCGCCGCTCTCGCCGACCAGCGCGCGAACTTCGCCCGGTTGAACGGAGAGCGACACCGACCTCAGCACGCGCGCGCCATTCGGCAGCACGGCGCTCAACGACTGAATGTCGAGGCAAGGTCTCGTGGCGTTCATCGCAGCACCGGATCGAAACGCGCCTTGAGACCCTCGCCGAACTGGCTGAACGACAGAACCGTCAGGATCAGGGTGACCAGCGGGAACACCAGCACCCACCACGCCTGATGGATCGACAGGCGGCCCTCGGCGATGATGCCGCCCCAGGTCGGATCGTCGGTCGAGATCGACAGGTTGACGAAGGACAGGATCGCCTCGACGATCACGGCGATCCCCATTTCGAGCGACAGCAACGCGACGATCGACGGCACCACATTGGGCAGCACTTCGCGCAGCATGATACCGATGCGGCCATAGCCGGCGATGCGGGCGTTCTCGACATAATCCATGCGCGCCTGGCCCATGGTCTCGGCGCGGATCACCCGGCAGAAGCGCGTCCAGTCGATGACGGCGATGGCAATGATGACCGAGCTCAGACCGGTGCCGAGCACGGCAACCAGCAGGATGGCGAACAGCACCGGCGGAAACGCCATCCAGACGTCGACGATGCGCGAGATGATGCGATCGGCCCAGCCGCCGAAATAGCCTGCTATCAGGCCGAGCGTCGAGCCAATCAGGCAGGCGGCCAAGGCCGCCGCGAAGGCGACGATCAAGGCGATGCGGGCGCCGAAGATCAGCCGTGACAGGAGATCGCGGCCGAGGCTGTCGGTGCCGAGCCAGAAGCCGGGCTCCGCGCCGCTCATCCAAAAGGGCGGCAGGCGTTCGAACATCAGATCTTGCGCCAGCGGGTTCTGCGGTGCGATCAGCGGCGCGAAGATCGCGGCAAGCGAAGCCAGCAGCAGCCAGCCGCCGGCCAGCCACAGCCTTGCGCCCGAGCCATGTCTTGAAATGCGGCCCTCATCCATGCCGCAGCCTCGGATTGAGCAGCGCATACATCATGTCGACGGTGAGGTTGATCAGCACGAACAGCAGCGCGAAGACCAGCACGATGCCCTGGATCAGCGGCAGGTCGCGGTTGATGACGGCGTCGATCGCCATGTTGCCGAGGCCTTCATAGGAAAACAGCCGTTCGACGATGACCGTGCCGCCGATCAGGAAGGTGAACTGCACGCCGACCAGAGTGAGCGTCGGCAGGGCGGCGTTCTTCAGCGCCTCACGCAAAATGACCTGCGTTTCCGAAAAGCCCTTCACCCGCGCCAGCACGACGTAATCGAGGTCGAGCACTTCCTTCAACGACTGTTTCAACAGCTGCGAGATGATCGCGGCGAGCGGCAGCGCCAGGGCCACGGCCGGCATCAGCATGTGCCCGAGCAGGTCCTTGGTCAGGTCGAAGCGCAGCCGCACGATGCTCTCGAACAGATAGAACTGGGTGACGAAGGGCAGGTCGAGCTGCGGCGACACCCGGCCGGAAATGTCGAACACCGGCACCAGCACGCCGAACAAAAGAATCAGCACTAGGCCCCACAAAAAGTCGGGAATGGAAAGCGCTGCACCGCTGGCGATTTCGATGCCGGCTTCGACTGCCGTGCCGCGCTCGCGTGCGCCGAGGATCGCCGTCGTGCCGCCGATCGCCAGCGCCATCAACAGCGCGACGATGGCGAGTTCCAGTGTCGCCGGCAGCCGGTTGAAGACCAGGCCCAGCACATCCTGCCGGAGCGAGATCGAGGTGCCGAAATCGCCCCTGATGACGCCGGACAGCCAGATAAAGAACTGCTGGACGATGGTTTTGTCGAGCCCGTAGAGCGCGCGCAGCCGGGCGATGTCGGCATCGGTCGCGCCGGGCGGCAGCATCATCGCAACCGGATCGCCGGGCGCGACGCGAATGACGACAAAGACCACGACGGCGACGCCGAGCAGCGTGATCGCCATTGTCAAAAGACGGATCAGGAATCTTTGCAGCAGCATGGTCGCCTGTATGCCTGGCGGAAAATGCGCGCCGTCATTGCGGACGGCGCGCGGCGATCCCTGGCCGATGTCAGGCCGGGGTCATCAGCGCCGGCAAAAGCGCGCCGGACACATGCTGCACGACGTTGACGCCCTTGGCGTGCACGATCGGCTGCGCATACTGGATCAGCGGCAGCACATAGGCCTGTTCGGCGATGTATTTGTCGACAGCCTTCCAGCCGGCGATGCGCTTGGTCTCGTCCTTCTCGCCCCATAGCGGGTTGATCATGTCGATCAGATCCTGGCTGTCCCACACCGAATGCGGGCTCGGGCCATAGGTGGCAAAGCCGGTCGAGGTGGTCGGATCGCCGATGGCGTTGCCCCAATTGTAGAAGGCGGCCGGGGCCAGCTTGTCGGCGGCGCGCAGCTCGTAGTGCTTGGCGATCTCGTAGACCTCGATCGAGGCCTCGATGCCGACCTTGCGCCACATGCCGACGATCGCCTGGACCATCTCGTAATCCTTGGGCTTGAAGCCCTTAGTCGTCTGAATCGTGAACTTGACCGGCTTCTCCGGCGAGTAGCCCGACGCGGCCAGCAATTCCCTAGCTTTTTCCGGATTGTGCTCGACCTTGATTGACGGGTCGTAGGCCTCGTATTCCGGCGTCTCCAGCGTATCGATCGGCTGGCCGTAGCCGCGCAGCAGCCGGTCGACGAGCAGCTTCTTGTCGACCGCCATCACCGCGGCCTGGCGGACGTTCTTGTCCAGCATCACGTCGATGTCGTTGAAGAAGATCATGCCGATGTCGGAAACGTTCTTGCACGAGCCGGCAAGCCCGTCCTTGGCGATCAGGCGATCATATTCCTCATAGGGGATTTCGAGCGTCACCTGCGAAGAACCGGACTCGATTTCGGCAACGCGGCTCGCTGCGTCGGTGACGAACTTGATCGTCACATTCTCGAAGGCCGGCTTGCCGCCCCAATAGTTCGGGTTGGCCTTGAGCCGCAGGAAGGCGTTGCGCTCGAACTTGTCGACCATGTAAGGGCCGGTGCCGATCGGGGCTTTCTCGAAGCCTTCGGCGCCGACCTTCTCGTAGTAGGCCTTCGGCATGATGTAGCCGGTCAGGAACGACATCCACTTAAAATACACCGGGTCGAACTGCACGACGTCGCCAGTGATCTTGTT
Source organism: Mesorhizobium wenxiniae (assembly GCF_002284535.1). Taxonomy (GTDB): domain Bacteria; phylum Pseudomonadota; class Alphaproteobacteria; order Rhizobiales; family Rhizobiaceae; genus Mesorhizobium; species Mesorhizobium wenxiniae. The sequence continues at coordinate 125,156 of NZ_NPKH01000034.1, forward strand.
GCCGGCGATCTTGAAGTTGTTGACGTTCTTCCAGACGAACTGGATCGGATTCCCGGTCTTTTCGTCGCCCGCCCGCTGCAGCGACCACACCACGTCCTCGGCGGTGAACGGCGAGCCGTCATGCCAGGTGACGCCCTCCCGCACCGTAATCATGATCTTGCTGCGGTCGTCGTTCCAGCCCCATTCGGTGAGCAGGCCCGGCGCAAAGGAAAGGTCCGGCTTCTGCGGGATGAACTGATCGAACACCGACTGGTAGAGGCCCTGGATCGTCGGGTTGACCGCCGAAGGCCCGGTTGTCGGGTCCCAGGACGGCAGGTTGACGTTGTAGGCGATGGTCAGTTCGCCGGCTGCCTTGGCTATTTGCGGCAGGCCGATGACGGTGGCGCCAAGTGCTGCTGCGCCATATCCGAGCAATTCTCGTCTGTTGATTGTCATGGTCGTTCCCCTGTTGGTTTTCTATGCGCGTCGTTATCATGCAGTGGGTTCAGGCTCCTTGGGCAACCGCGCATTGCCTCTCCTTCACCCGCAAGTGTTTTGAATTCTACCTCCCGCCAAGCTGTTGGGCGAGCATATAGCCCGAGGCCGCGCCTGTGCCGGCGCCCGGCCATGTTGCAGCACCGGTGAGATGCAAATTCATAACCGGCGTGTTCCAGCCGGCAAAACCGCGCGCCGGACGAAACAGAAAATTCTGCGCCAGATGATGGCTGCCGCAAATCTGGTCGCCGCCGACGAGGTTGGGGTTCTCGCGTTCGAGGTCGAGGGGCGAGAACACGGCACGGCCGAGGATATTCCGGCGAAGGTTGGGCGCATAGGTATCGAGGATGTCGAGAACGCGCTCGGCGTAGCGTTCTTTGACCTGATCCCAATGAGCTGGCGCGATCTTGCCGGCCGCATCGCTAATGATTTCGGCGGGCAGCATCCGCACCTGTACCCACAGAACGTGCTTGCCTTCCGGCGCCCGCGATGCATCGACCGCAGTCGGTTGGCCGACGACAAGGACCGGCTCGTCCGGCAGCATGCCGGATATTGCCTGCTGATAGGTCCGCGACATGGCGTCGAGCGACGGCGAAAGATGGACGTAGGCGAATTGCCGAAGCTCGGCGCCGGCGCGCCAGTCCGGCAGATCGTCAAGCGCCAGATGGATCATCATCGTGCCCGGCGCATGTCGGAATTTTTTCATCGCCGTGTCGAAGCCGGCGTCGCCGGAACCATCGGGCAAAAGCTTTCCGGTTAGCGCCCCGGGTGCAACGCCGGCGATCACCGCCTTGGTGGCAGTATGGGTCTCGCCGGAAGCAAGCCGCACGCCTGTCGCTCGGCCGCCGGACACCGTGATCTCGGCCACCTCAGCACCGGTGCTAATCTGGCCGCCGGCAACGGTGACCATGCCGGTCAGCGCGCGGATGATGGTGTCGGCGCCGCCCTTGCCGAGCACCATGCCGAAGCACTGGTTGGCCATCGATTCCAGATAGGGGAACACCGCGCCGCCGGCGATGTCAGGGGCGAAGTCGAGATGCATGCCCCAGGTGGCGAGCGTCGCCCTGACATGCGGCGACTCGAAATTCTCCTCGAGCCACGAGCGTGGTGATGAGAGCAGCAGCCGGCCGGTGTCGAGCGCGCCGGCAAGGCCCTTCTTGCGCCACAGGTTCCATGCGGTGCCGGCCAGCGCCCGACCGCTCATCTGTGAGCCGAGCAGCCGAAACAGATGCTCGGCTTCCCCCGGGAAGGCGCCGACCAGCCGGCGCCATGTGGCGGCGTCGGTTGCGGAAAAAGTTGCCATGCGCGACGCGGTCTTTTCCAGATCGTTGCTGACGCCGAACCACCGTCCGTCGGGAAAGGCGCTGGCAAAGCAATCGGCGACCGGCGCAAATTCCAGCCCATGGCTTTTCAATTCATTTGCATATTTCTTGTGAAAGGCCGAGCCGGCGAACAGGCTCAGATTCATCGCGCCGAAATCGTGCCGGAAGCCGGGAAGCGTGAATTCGCGGCTCTGGACGGCGCCGCCGATAGTTGCGCTGCGCTCAAAAATCCCGGTGTTCCAACCTTTGAGCGCCAGATGCGCGGCGCATGCCAAACTGTTGTGGCCTGCCCCGACGAATATGGCGTCAAACTCGCTCACACCCCACCCAACCCATTTCCTTTATGCTTAAAGATAATTGCAGATGCATATGTTTTAGTCTAGTAGGATATTAAGGGCCGCGAAGAGCCTTGATCATCACCAAGAAAGAGGGAATAGAGACCATGGACACGCAACAACTCCTCGGCGAGGTCGCCGGCCAGCTTCTTTCAGGCACCATCCAGGTGGTCGACCTGACGGCGCCGCTCGGGCCCAACACGCCGCTGATCAAGCTGCCGCCGGAGCTGGCGGTGGACACGCCGAAGGTCGAGATCCACGCCATCTCCCACTATGACAAGAACGGTCCGTGGTGGGCATGGAACTGGCTGAAGCTCGGCGAACACTCGGGCACGCATTTCGACGCGCCGCAGCACTGGATTACCGGCAAGGATTATCCGGACGGTGCCACCGACACCATTCCGGTTCAGAATTTCGTCGGCCCGGTCAATGTCATCGACTGCTCGAAGCAAGCCGCCGCCGACAACGATTTCCTCCTCACAGTCGACCACATTAAGGCGTGGGAAGCCGAGCACGGCCCGATTAGCGCCGGCGAATGGGTGGTGATGCGCACCGACTGGTGTAAGCGCAACGGCTCGGAAGCCGAATTCCTCAACGCCGACGAGACCGGACCGCACACGCCCGGACCGACGGCCGAGGCCATCCAGTACCTGATCAGCAAAGACATCAAGGGCTGGGGCAGCGAGACGATCGGCACGGATGCTGGCAAAGCAGGGGGAATGGAGCCGCCATTCCCGGCGCACAGCCTGATGCACAAGGCGAACCGCTACGGCCTCGCCAGCTTGTGCAATCTCGACCGGCTGCCGCCGAAAGGCGCGATCCTGATCGCCGCACCGCTCAAAATCGAGCACGGCACCGGCAGCCCGATCCGCGCACTGGCTCTGGTGCCAAGGCATTAGGACGAGGTGGCGGTCTTCGGGAGAAGATCATGCTTGTAGGCAATGCTGTAGTGACGGATTTGGAGCGGCAGCCTTGTAGCGCCGTCGCTCTACGGCGCCCCCCTCTGTCCTGCCGGACATCTCCCCCACGAGGGGGGAGATTGGCAGCTTCGGCGAGGCGCTTGTTCCTGCGACATTGGAGATTGGTGAAGGCCGTAGCGACGGCCGATCTCCCCCCAAGTGGGGGAGATGTCCGGCAGGACAGAGGGGGGCGCGAAGGAACGCCAACCCGCGCAATTGACTCCAACCTCCCGAGGACGAGGAGCAATCGCAGATGAACGCGCCCGATCACATCATCGTCGGCAGCGGCATCAACGCGCTGGTCTGCGCGGCGATGCTTGGCGGCAAGGGGGCAAAGGTGCTGGTGCTCGAGCGCAACGACCGCATCGGCGGTTGCATGCGCACTGAGGAGATCACCGCGCCCGGCTTCATCCACGACGTGATGGCGACGACCTTCGTACTGTTCATCACCTCGCCTGCCTATGCGGCGCTGGGCAAGGATCTGGCGCGGCACGGCCTGGAATTCTGCAACACCGGCACGCCGACCGGCGTGCTGCGGCCGGACGGCAGCTATGCCATCCTGCGCACCGATCGGCCCGCCAATGTCGCGGCTGCCAATGCGCTTGCCGCAGGCGATGGCGACCGGCACGGCAGCGACGTCGGCGAGATCGAGCGCAATGCCGGCCTGCTGTTCGGGCTGCTCGGCGGCAGCCTGTGGTCTTACCCCACGACCAGGCTGCTTGCGGGCGAAGCATGGCGGCGCGGCCCGCGCGGCCTTGCCGCCTTTCTCGGCGATGCGCTGGTGCCGGCGCGCGGCTGGCTGGAGAACACTTACCAGTCGGAGATCACCCGGGCGCTGTGGGCGCCCTGGGTGCTGCATGCCGGCCTTGGGCCTGAAGACGCGTTCTCCGGCCAGATCGCCAGGGTTATCGCCTTTGCGCTGGAAGCTGCCGGCGCGCCGATCGTCAAGGGCGGCGCTGGGAATCTGCTGTCCGCCTTCGAAGCGCTGATCAAGGAGCGCGGCGGCGTGATCCGGACTGAAGGGGACGTTGCCTCCATCATCCAGAGCGGAGGCCGAGCCACCGGCGTACGGCTGGCTTCGGGCGAAACGGTCACCGCGAAGAAGAGCGTGATCTGCTCGGTCACGCCGACCCATCTCTACGGGCGGCTGCTCGGCGACGCGGCTCCGAAAGCCGACCTCGAGGCGGCGCAGAAATACCGCTACGGCAAGGGCAATTTCCAAATACACTATGCCCTGGACAAGCCGCCCGCATGGCGCGGCGAGGGCCTGGCAAAGGTCGCGCTGCTGCATCTGACACCGGGGCTCGACGGCGTGTCGAAAGCCTGCAACGAGGCCACGCGCGGCATGCTGCCGGAGGTGCCGACCATCTGCGTCGGCCAGCCGCATGCGCTCGATCCTTCGCGCTGTCCGGAAGGCAAGGCGATCCTGTGGCTGCAACTGCCCGAGGCGCCACGCCATATCAACGGCGATGCCGCCGGCAAACTGCAGACACCGGCCGACTGCCGCTGGACCGACGCGCTGCGCGAGGCCTACGCGGACCGTGCCGAAGCGATCCTCGCCAGCCATATCGACGGGTTCAAGGACAGCGTCATTGCACGCCGCGCCTATTCGCCGGCCGATCTGGAAGCGATCAACGTCAATCTGGTCGGCGGCGATCCCTATGGCGGCTCATCGACCATCGACCAGTCGTTCCTATGGCGGCCGTTCAAGACGAGCTGCAATCACGATACCGGGATCAAGGGCCTCTACCATATCGGAGCCTCGACCCATCCCGGCGCCGGGCTTGGCGGCGGTTCCGGCTTTCTGCTGGCGGGGAGGCTGTGATGGAACAGAAGGTTGAAAAGCGCCAGCGCATCTCGACACTGGGCCAGATCGGACTGCAGCAATTCGCGCCCTATCTGATGAACCGCATCATGGGCCGCTACAACGCCACCTTGCGCGACGATTTTCGCAAGCAGGGCCTGACCATCCCACAGGTGCGCACACTCGCCGTGCTGTCGGTCGCCGACGGCGTCACCGTCAACGATCTCTCGGTCTACACGGTCATCGAACAATCCACGTTGAGCCGGACGCTCGACACGCTGGAAGCGCAAGGGTTTGTGCGGCGGGAGCAGGGGGTCACCGACAGCCGCATCCGCCATGTGTTCCTGACCGACGAGGGTCGCGCCGAGTTCAGCCGCGCCTGGCCGGCCATGCACGACGCGTTCGAGGCGATGTTCGACGACGTCGATGATGCCGAATATGCGGCGCTGATCGCGACGCTGCAGAAGATGCTGAAGAACATTCGCAAGCACGACATTTGATCTTACGCGCTGCCGGATGCCGGCGGTAACGGAAGGAGCCCAAAATGGCCGAACGGTCTTTTGCCAAGGAAGTCGAAAAGCTCAGGCTCGGCGCCGGCGAGGAGTTTTCCGGCGAGGGCATTCTCGCCATCACCAAGGCGCTGCTGCAATGCGGCGTCGGCTATGTCGGCGGCTATCAGGGCGCGCCGATCAGCCATCTGATGGATGTGCTGGCCGATGCGCAGGATATTCTGGGCGAGCTCGGCGTGCATTTCGAGGCGAGCGCCTCGGAAGCCACCGCCACCGCCATGCTGGCCGCATCGGTGCATTATCCGATCCGCGGTGCGGCGACCTTCAAGTCGACAGTCGGCACCAATGTCGCGTCGGACGCGCTCGCCAATCTCGCCTCGGGCGGCGTCACCGGCGGCGCGCTGATCATCGTCGGCGAGGATTATGGCGAGGGCTCCTCGATCATGCAGGAGCGCAGCCACGCCTTTGCCATGAAAAGCCAGGTCTGGCTGCTCGACCCGCGGCCGAACCTGCCGTCGATCGTCAAGGCGGTGGAGGACGGCTTCGAGCTGTCCGAGGTTTCCAACACGCCTGTCATGCTGCAGGTCCGCATCCGCTGCTGCCACGTCCATGGCCGTTTCATCGCCAAGGACAACAAGCGGCCGACCATGACGGTGGCTGATGCGCTCGACGCGCCGCGCCGCGACACCGGCCGCATCGTGCTGCCGCCCGCCTCTTTCCTGCACGAGAAGGAAAAGGTGCAGAAACGCTGGCCAGCGGCGGTCGATTTTATCCGCAAGAATAAGATCAACGAGTTCTTCGGTCCCGAGCACGGCTCGGTCGGCATCGTCATGCAGGGCGGCATGTACAATTCGGTCGTCCGAGCGCTGCAACGGCTAAGCCTTGCTGACACCTATGGTGTGACAGACGTGCCGCTCTACGTGCTGAATGCCGTCTATCCCTTGGTCGACGACGAGTTCCTGTCCTTCTGCGAGGGCAAGGACGCTGTGCTCGTCGTCGAGGAAGGCCAGCCCAATTATATCGAGCAGGCTTTCGCATCGATGCTGCACAAGGCCGGGCGTGGCACGAAACTCGTCGGCAAGGAGCACCTGCCGATGGCCGGCGAATACACCGGCCAGGTCATGCTCGACGGCATCGGATCGTTCCTGCGCGCCACCATCCCGCACCTGCTGCCGGGCGAAGTCCGCGCGCCGAACAAGATCGGCGACGGGCTGGATACCGCCGACCTGATCAACGTCGTTCCGGGCCGTCCGCCCGGCTTCTGCGTCGGCTGTCCGGAACGGCCGATCTTCGCCGCCACCAAGCTGGTCGAGCAGGAGCTGGGCAAGCACCACATCGCCTCCGACATCGGCTGCCATCTGTTTTCGATCATGCCGCCTTTCGAGCTTGGCGCTACTACCATGGGCTACGGGCTGGGGCCGGCCTCGGCCTCAGCGTTCAATTCGCCCGATGCCAAGCGCCGGTCGATCTCCTTCGTCGGCGACGGCGGCTTCTGGCACAACGGCCTGACCTCGTCGATCGGCAACGCCGTGTTCAACAAGAACGACGGCGTCATCGTCATCGTCGACAATTTCTATTCGGCGGCGACGGGAGGGCAGGACATTCTTTCATCCCGCGCCGGCAACAATACGAAATCGACCAAGCATCCGATCACCGAGGCGGTGAAGGGCATGGGCGTCAAATGGCTGCGCCACATCGACCGCACCTATGACGTGACCAAGATGCAGGACACGCTGCGCGAGGCGCTGACGACGGACGAGAAGGGCCCAAAAGTCATCGTCGCCTCGTCCGAATGCATGCTGAACCGGCAGCGCCGCGAAAAGCCGCTGGTCGACAAGGCGATCAAGGGCGGGAAAAGGATCGTCAAGCCGAAATTCGGCGTCGACGAGGACATCTGCACCGGCGACCATGCCTGCATGCGGCTTTCCGGCTGCCCGTCGCTGTCGGTGAAGTCGCTGGACGATCCGCTGCGCGACGATCCGGTGGCGCATATCGACCAGAGCTGCGTCGGCTGCGGCAATTGCGGCGAGGTTGCCGATGCGGCGGTGCTGTGCCCGTCCTTCTACCGCGCCGACGTGGTGCACAATCCCAGCCGCTGGGACCGTTTCCTCGAAGCCGCGCGTCGCGCCACGATCAGCCTCTTGCAGCGGCGCCGTGAAAGCCGGCGCCTGACATTCGCCGATGCTTGACGCCGTTCCCTCATCGCGCTCGAACGCCGGTGCTCCCGAAAACGAACGCGTCATCAAGCTTGCCGTGCTGGCGGTCGGCGGCCAGGGCGGCGGCGTGCTCGCCGACTGGATTACCGACGTCGCCGAACGCAATGGCTATGTCGCGCAATCGACCTCGGTCGCCGGCGTCGCCCAGCGCACCGGCGCCACGATCTACTATGTCGAAATGTGCCGCGACACCGGCCGCCTGCCGGTCTTTGCGCTGTCGCCCTCGCAGGGCGACGTCGACATCTTGATCGCCGCCGAACTGATGGAAGCCGGCCGCGCCATCATCCGCGGCTTCGTCACGCCGGAGCGCACGACGCTGATTGCCTCGTCGCATCGCATCGCCGCGGTCTCGGAAAAGATCGAGCCCGGCGATGGCCGCGCCTCGTCCTCAAAGGTGCATGCCACGGCTGAAACGGCGGCCAAGCGCTTCATCGCCTTCGACATGGAGAAGATCGCCGCCGACAACGGCTCGATGATCTCGGCCAGCCTGCTCGGCGCGCTGGCCGGCTCCGATGCCTTGCCGTTCACACGCGAGAGCTATGAACAGGCGATCAGTGCCGGCGGCCGCGGCGTGAAGGCCAGCCTCGCCGCCTTCGGCGCGTCCTTTGATCGCGCCCGCGGCATCGCGAGTGCGCCACCTCCAGCCGAAAAAGCGGCGGAGCCGAAAGCTGCCGAAACCGGCTCTGGCGCGGCGGCAAAGGTGAGCGGCCCGGAAAGCCTGCTGAAGGGCTGGCAGGACCTTGCGGCGCGCGTCGCTGCGCTGCCGCTTGCCCTGCGCGACATGACGTTTCGCGGTCTGAAAAAGGTCGTCGACTATCAGGACATCGCCTATGGCGGCGAGTATCTCGACCGGCTCGACCAGGCCGTCGCTCTGGACGGTGCCGAGCACGACTACGCGCTATCGATATCAGCGGCAAAGCATTTGGCCAACGCCATGTGCTACGACGACATGATCCGCGTCGCCGACCTGAAGACGCGTTCGACGCGCGACAAGCGGGTGCGCCGCGAGGTCGGTGTCAAGGAGGGAACGATCCTCCAGGTGACCGAATATTTCCATCCGCGCATCGAGGAATTCTGCGGCACGCTGCCGTCCCGCCTCGGCAGTTACATCGAGACGCGGCCGAAGCTTGCCGCCTTCCTTGACCGCCGCATCAACCATGGCCGCCGCATCCGCACCGACAGTTTCGCCGGCTTCGTCGCGCTGTGGTTCATCGGCGGCCTGCGTCGCTGGCGCCGTCGCCTGCTGCGCCACAAGGTCGAGACCGCACATCTCGAGCACTGGTATGCGCTGGCGCTCGGCCATGTCAGGGACGACTACGCACTCTCCGTCGAAATCCTCAACTGTCGCCGCCTGATCAAGGGCTACAGCGACACCCATGCCCGCGCCCAGTCGAAATTCGACCGCGTGCTGTCGGCACTCGATCTGCTCAAGGGCCGCGCCGACGCCGCCGACTGGATCCGCCGCTTGCGCGAAGCCGCGTTGAAGGACGAGAAGGGCGAGATGCTCGACGGCGCGCTGAAAACTGTGGCGTCGTTGGGCTCGGATCTGGCAAATTGAAGCGCGTGCCTGCCTCAAGGAATTCATGTCTGATTTGCAATTCCACGACGTGTTTCTTTCGTCTCTCAGAATTCCGCATTTTGAGAGAGTGGAATTCCACATATGCGGCATAAAGATCGCGATGGACTCCGGACCTGATCAAGTCATCAAGGATCTCGTACTCTGCCCCTTCTACATCGAGTTTGAGAACGACCACGTCGTACAGCTCATGCTTCGCTCGGATCATCTGTGACAGCGAAAACGTTTCGACAAGGTCCGGGGCAAATCGCAGCGATTGATACAAGCTTTCGTTGTGGTCAGGGACGATCGAGCAACTTTGGTGGGTGGGCTCCGACCGGCCCGGAGGGGGACCAAATAATTCGGCGTAGCCATCTTTCACGCTTGCCGCCTTGCCGATGATCTCCATAGTCGCCTTTTCTGATCGCAAAGCATAAAGGTGCGCCAGGCAATTCTTGTTGGGCTCGACCAGAACGAAGTCGTAGCGGTCGGGTGTGTAGTACCGGGAAAAGTATTTGTACCCCTGACCGATGTTCGAACCACAATCGATAAACAATCCGCGACTTCGCCTTGCTGCCTTGAGCTTGGACAATGCCTGCCTTGCGTCCGTCGCAACGCGACGACGGAGCCATCGCGACCTAAAGGGTTCGCTCAGCGACAAGGCCGACAGTTGGAGGAACCGCCCAAGCCCCTCGGTTCTCAAGACGTCTGTTGCTTTCTGGGTCTTTTTAGTGAGCTTTGTTGCCAATTGGGCCGTCGGCCCCCGTAGCGGCAATGAACATCCTCGGCCTCCTGCCCCCGCCCGGGTGGACCGTTCAGTTCCGATAGGGGCTTGAACCTCGCACGGAGCTTCCGATCCCGCAGCGCCATTGGAAAACGAACACGGCAAAGTACGCTTAAATCTGGGCCTGTCTTCGTCCATTCGAGGGATGCCCTTTCTGGACGATCACATTGACACACGGAGCGGTTCCGGGGGGTTGACCGCACGCAACAGCGTTGTGGCGAGGTCCAGAAAGGAGATGACGGCGTCGCATCAATGGAGAGTGGCTTGATGGGGCCGGCCAGACGTAAGGTGGACTAACCGGCAGAGAGGAAGAAGCCTGACACGAATGGCGCCATTTGTGCCTCGGAACGCGTCTTGATGGAAAGGCTTTGAGCTTGCGGGCAGTGCACCTAAGCCTATGAAACAACTGGTGCCGCTTGCGTGACTCGAACACCTGACCCCATCATTACGAATGATGTGCTCTACCAACGGAGCTAAAGCGCCCGGGAAGCCAAGTCTTCCCAGATGCGCTGGTGATAGACGCAACGCTACGGAATGCAGTGCTTCTCGATGTCGCGCGCCGTGAACTCTGCTGCGCGTCGCCACGCTTCGTCGGTATCCCCGCGGTAGGTCAGGTATCGATCGCAGACAGGTTTGTTGTCGTTCAAATCCAGCACTGCGAACTTCACCCAGCCAACTAGCGTGCTCATCTTGTGCACCTGACCGATCAGGAGATATTTCGCGCTGACTGTTCTTGCCCGCTTCGAGAGATCGACAAGGCCGGGATCCCTAATGGTGCACTGTTCCGTCTGGCAGGGCAGCGCGACGAGGTCGATCTTCTGGTTGCCCGAAAGACCATCATGCAACGCAACGCCAAATGCCTTCAGTCGCGCCTCGTGTTCGGCGGTCTGGTCCCTGACTTCGCCTGATGTATCCTTGAACTCGAAATCCGCGACGGCAAGGATCGTGGGCTCGGCATCGGCAAAGGCGGCCGACGCAAGCACGCCAGCGCCGATCAGCGCCAGGAAAAATCGACCGCACTCAAAAAGTCGAAATCGAACCTCTGCGCATTGCACCTTGAGCATCTAGTTCTCCGAGGTTGGGACGATAGTCATCCCTTTGGCGGTGCCGATTGTCTCGTTGCGTTGTTGGAAGAGGCGGAAAGCAAGCGCAAGGCTATCCAGTTACGTCGCAACGTCAACTTTCCGCCCGTTACTGGGTGGACTCCACCTTGGCGACAACGAGCTTGCCTTGGGCGCGCGAGATTTCGAGTGCCTGGCCGGCCCCTGCCAACTCGCCCGGGACCGAGATCACGAACGCCTGGCCCTCGGTGAGGGTCGCGACGAAGCGTACTGGCAAACTTTCTTCGCCCGCCGCCATCGTGGTGACCACCCGGTAGCCGTCAGCCGCCTCCGTGTAGTAGACGACGCCGTGAAAGTTGCCGAGATCGACGCTCCCACCCTGACGGGCCGTGAGTTCGCCGGCAGAAGCGGAACCTGCCACAACGCAAAGCGCTGCAAGAGCTGTGTATCTGAACATCGTTTTCTCCTCTATTTATGATTTGCCGTTCGGCTGGATGGTCGCCTTCGGCTGCATCCAATAAAATCACGCTGCGAGCTGATCCTCGCGGGCAGCCGCGATCATCACATTCGCGAGCAATCCGTAGGCTGCCTCCCAAGCGTCGCGGACAGGCGGTGTAAAAGCCGGACCGAGGCCGACTGCCAGCGTCTCGATGAGCGCTTGCCCGACGATCGGGTAATGACGCTCCTCGACGCCGTAGGTCACGTGACGCTTGGCGAGCACGCGCACCGTCGGGAGGATGGTGTCGGCACGGTCCAATCCGTGCGCGACGAAGCCCAGGCTCGCCATCAGCTTGGCGCCTTGCTTGGTCATGTCTCTCACCGGAAACAGCGCGCGAAGGTCCGCGTCGATCGCGAACAGGCGGTCATAGAACAGCGCGGCGGCGGCCACGCGAATCGGCACGACCTCGCGAAAACTGTCCTGGACAAGTCTGATCTGGTCGGGTGTCATCGGCGACGCTCCTGCGTTCCTGGCTTGGGGTGACCATCGCCCCAAAGCGTTTCGCGTGCATGTCGCCTGCGCGCAGATGTGTTTCAGTTGTGTCTCGATAGTTTTTCAGTTCGCGCTCATTTGGCTTCTTTTTAGGTAGATCGTACTGAGGGTGCACGGGCCCCGTGCTCATCTCGCTTGATCCGGACCTGGTCATAGTTGAAAACCTAGGCGCGCGCGCCAGCTTGGAACTGCATCGGCAGTCGGTCATTATATCGGGGAGCCGGCTGCTCCTCCCCTATGCCCCCGTTCGGATGGAGAAATCATGCTGCGGATATTCATTGCTTCGTCTTTTCTTCTTGCCTTCGGTGCGCCCTCGACCACGCTCGCGCAGGACGGCAGCATCGAGAGCGAGACCGGCCGCATTGCGGTCGAGACCTTTGCCGAAGGGCTCGAACATCCCTGGGGCGCGACCTACCTGCCCGACGGCGCAATGCTGGTCACCGAGCGTCCGGGGCGCCTGCGGCTCGTCTCGACCGAGGGGGCCGTTTCCGATCCGATCGACGGTGTCCCGGACGTCCTCGCCAGCGGACAAGGCGGTCTGCTGGATGTGGCGCTCGATCCGGACTTTGCCAACAACCGGACGGTTTATCTCTCCTACTCGGAGGAACGCGGCGGCGGCGCGGCCACCTCCGTCGGCCGTGGACGTCTGGATAAGAACGGCAGCGCGCTTTCGAACTTCGAAGTGATCTTCCGGCAGGAACCAGCCGTGTCCAGCCGGCACCACTACGGCTCCCGCCTGGTATTCGCGCCGGACGGCAAGCTCTTCGTCACGCTCGGCGATCGCGGCAAGGCGCAACAGGCGCAGGACGCGAACAATCATCTCGGCACGGTCGTCCGCATCAATCCCGATGGTTCTGTGCCTGACGACAATCCTTTCGTCGGCAAGGACGGCGCCGATGAGATATGGTCCTACGGGCACCGCAATGTGCAAAGCGCTTCGATCCATCCCGAAACCCGCGTGCTCTGGACGGCGGAAATGGGACCGCGCGGCGGCGATGAGCTGAACATTCCGGAAGCAGGCAGGAATCACGGCTGGCCTGTGGTTAGCTGGGGCCGACATTATTCGGGCGAACGCATCCCCGATCCTTCCACGCGCCCGGAGTTTGCCGACTCCATCCATAGCTGGACGCCGGTCATCTCGCCTTCCGGCATGACCTTCTACACCGGCGACATGTTTGCCGATTGGCGAGGCGACCTCCTGATTGGCGGACTTTCGGCGGAAGGCATCGTTCGTGTCAGGATCGATGGAAAGCAGGTCGCCGGCGAGGAAGTCCTCGCTCTCGGCAGGCGTATCCGAGACGTGGTGCAGGCTCCCGACGGCGCGGTAATGGCGTTGACCGACGAGCCAGCGGGAAGGATATTGCGACTGGCGCCGGCAGCGTCGCAGTGAGCCCATGCGGCGCGACAGACGTGATTTTCTGAAACGTTGGGGTTGATCGCGCTGTGACATCCAACGTCTTGGAGGCCCGCTCTATCTAAAGTGATCGAGTTAAGGACGGTCGTCGCGGAATACTTCAGACACGACGTGGGCAACTTTCGTAGAGCAGCGCCAAATTAAAAGCAAAATCATTACCATCGAAAGCACGGAACAGAGAATAGCAAAAAGAGTCCTAGTACAGCTAGAAAATGGTCCGATGCTATCGTTAGTCTTCTCTAGTCCGAAAACAATTTCGAATACGATATTTCCAATCTAATAGAATTAATGTTGAAAGAGCAAGATGAGGATCGCACACGTAAATACAATTAAGAATATGGCGACGGAAAGAGTACGTTCCAACTTGTCACCATAACCTACAAGATCGGTTCGCCATGCCCAGATATCCAACTGCATGTTCCGTGTAGTCGAAACAGCCTGCACGCCGAGATAAAATGCCAGAAAGTCCTGCGACCGGCCGCGATGTAGACGCCGGTGCCGGCGCGCTAGGTCTTGAAGAGGCCGATCACCGGAACTGGGACCCGGGCGCTCACGGTAGCGACGCCATCGCAGATTAGATGGCGAAGCATTTCACAGAGGCCTGATGAACTCGTTCCTGAAAACTACCGATTGCTTCTGGCCGCATTGACCGTTTGGGTTAACCAACAACGTAACGACGTGCCGGAAACGTCGAGCCAAGTGAATTTCGACCCAAAAGTAAATGGCGCTCACTCAAATTGCGGAAAAAGGTCCAAGGGTTCGGTAACCAGACGCAACGATAGCTCCAATTCGAATAAGCGAAGTTTCTAATTGTTCAGAATCGCCCGGTAGCGTCCGGCCAAAGACAAAAGACAAGGAGGGTGCATTTTGAGGTATCGGGTGTGAAGGGCAAAGCCATTACAATGATCGGCATCGCCGCGGTGTTCGGCGCGGCCTCGATCTTTGCCGCCGATCTCTGGATTAAGAGCGAAGCAAACGCTCGTGCCGGAGGGATTTCGCTCGCAGTTCCGACACCCGCGCCGCCGGCGACGCAGTTTCAGACGATCGTCGTCGCCAGGGCGCCGCTGCGCTTCGGCATGGCGCTAGAGCGAACGCAACTGGCGGAAATTCCGTGGCCGAAGGATTCGCTTCCGCAGGGCGCCTTCACGACGATCAACGAAGCTTTGGCCGAGGGAAGTCGTGTCGTGCTTTCACCCCTCGAGATCAACGAGCCGCTTTTGCTTGCAAAACTGTCGGGTCCCAATGGGCGCGCGACGCTGTCGAACCTGCTTTCGCCCGGCATGCGGGCGGTGACAATCCGCACCGACGAAATAGCCGGCGTCGGCGGCTTCGTTATGCCCGGCGACCATGTCGACGTGGTGCTGACGCGCGACGCCGGCGCCATCACCGAAGTCGCGAAAAATGCCGAAGGCGCGGCCGGTTCGACGCTGACCAGCGAGATCGTGGTCGAGAGCGCCAAGGTGCTGACCGTCGGCCAGGGCGCCGACGAGCGGCAGATCAGTCCGCAGATCGCTAATTCTGTGACCATCGAGGTCAATGCCGAGGGCGCGCAGAAGGTGGCGCTGGCCCGCACGGTGGGCACGCTGTCGCTGTCACTGCGCGCCTCAAGCGAAGGCGGTGATTCGACAGACGGTTTGACGACCATCTCTTCATTCGGCGGCTCGGTGGCGGCCGGCGCGTCGGATGCTGCGGGCGCAGTCATCGAGGCAATCGCCGCAGAGGAGCCGGAAGCGCAAAAATTCAAGACCGTGATTGTGACGCGCGGCACCAACCCGCAATCCTATCAGGTTGTTGCGCCGGACAAGTGACACGACACCGGCAGGGGTGCCGGATTTTTGGGGACAGGCAATGTTTGGGGGGATGGGCAATTTGTGTCGGAGCGGCGCGCATGCTGCCGGAATAGCCTTGCTGGCGATCTCGTTTGCGGCGGGACACTTTCTGGTTGGCGTTGGAAACGCTGAGGCCGGCAACGGCGTGGTTTACGTTACCTCGACCAAAAACATGTCGATCAAGCTCGCCAGGGGAAAGCCCAGAACGATCAAGACCGATGTGCCGTTCTACGAGATCGTCATCGGCGATCCAGAGATCGCCAATGTCAATCCGCTGACGGACCGCTCCTTCTACCTGCTCGGCAGTAATCTCGGCACCACGGCCATCGCTCTCTACGATGAAAACAAGCAACTGGTCGGTACGATGGACATCGAGGTGACGCTCGACACCGACCGTTTGGCCAGCACCATCCGCGACAGCGTGCCGGGGGCCAACATAAAGGTTAGCTCGGCGAATGGCCGGCTTGTTCTGTCCGGCTCGGCCGAAGATGCGTTGGCAGTTGATAAGGCGACTCGGATCGCCACCAATTTTTCGGGCGAAGAAACGGTCATCAACTCGGTCAATATTTCCTCCTCGCAGCAGGTTCAGTTGAATGTGCGCTTCGTCGAAATCAACCGGCAGGTGGGACAGGAACTCGGCACCAAAATCGGCGTGACATACATCGGCAGCAATGGCGGCGTCTCGTTCAACTCCACCCCTTCGGTTTCTAAGGCGACTCCCGCGGCACAGCTCATCGGCGGCCTTCTCTCCAACGGCGTGTCAATCGATGTCGCCATCAAGGCTCTGGAAGACCGCGGTGTCGCGCGACGTCTTGCCGAACCGAACCTAATTGCGCGCTCGGGTGAAAAAGCGAGCTTCCTGGCGGGCGGCGAGTTTCCGATCCCAGTCTCGGAAGAGGACGGCAAGATCTCAGTCGAATACAAAAAGTTCGGCGTCAGTCTGGACTTCACACCGACCGTGCTCAGCGACGGCCTGATCGCTCTCGACATCGAGCCGGAGGTCTCCTCGATCGATAGATCGGCTTCCTACAATATCGGCAATATCTCCATCCCGGGTTTCGTGGTGCGGCGCGCGCACACGTCGATCGATCTGAAAAGCGGTCAGAGTTTTATGATGGCGGGCTTGCTGCAAAGCGAGAACGACATGGTTCAGCAGCGCGTTCCAGGTCTGGGCAAGTTGCCGGTGCTCGGCCCGCTGTTCAGTTCCAGAGCGTATCAGCGGCGCGAAACGGACCTGGTCATCA
This sequence comes from Mesorhizobium wenxiniae, assembly GCF_002284535.1. Lineage (GTDB taxonomy): Bacteria > Pseudomonadota > Alphaproteobacteria > Rhizobiales > Rhizobiaceae > Mesorhizobium > Mesorhizobium wenxiniae. The sequence continues at coordinate 141,653 of NZ_NPKH01000034.1, forward strand.
TCGTCACGCCGTACCTCGTTAAGCCGATGGACCCATCGAAGAAGCCGCTGACGCCGGCTGACGGCACCTTGCCGGCAAGCAATGTCGATTATTTTCTGGGCAATGTGGAGGAGGTGAAAACCGTCGACGCCGCCCACAATGGCGGGACCGCAACCGACGCTGCCGCTCCAGCCACAAAAGTCGGCCACTTCCTCGATCTCCCAAAGCAATGAGCATGCGAACGCTTTCAATGATCGGCGCCGTTGCAATGCTTGCCTCTGCCAGCGGTTGTGCAACCGAGGAGACGATGCGTCTCGACGGGCTGACCCAAGGCGCGGGCAATGCGATGGCCGCCAACACCGTGATGCAGATGGTCGATCCGTGGCCTGAGGGCGTCGAACGCACCCGGCTTCGGGTGCCAGCAAACCGCGGCGCCCAGCCTAGCGCGGCCGCGAAAGCGGTCGAGGAAAAAGCATCGCAACCCACGGCCGGTTACTGATCAGGCCACCAAACGCGTGCGAGAAGAATGGCAAATCCCGGAAAAACCAAGCGGATCGTGCTTGTTTCCACCGACAAGAGCTTTGTGCAGAAAACGAGGACGGCGTTCGCCTCGTCGGAGGCGGTTGCGCTTGTTACGGTCGAGAAGAACGTCACCGAGTTACGCGGCGAAATCCAGGAGGCTGATTGCAGCGCGGTGATCGTCGACATGGATGCGGCCAAGCTCAACGAGATCGAGGCGCTGCAGCGCATTACGCGGCGGCTCGAGAGGCGCGCTGCAATCATCGTTGTGACTCATGAATTCAATGCGTCCGCCGCGCGCATCCTGGTTCAGCTTCAGGTCGCCGATTTTCTGGTCAAGCCGCTGACCACCGCCGATCTTGTTCGCTCCTGCGTTCGCGCGCTTGAGGGACCGGGGCGCGAAGAGAACACCGAGTCGCAAATCTACACGTTCATGCCCGCCGCCGGGGGGGTAGGCACCACCACGCTGACACTGCAAACCGCGTTCCAGCTCCACCATTCGGTAACCCGCGGATCGTCGACCTGCGTAGTCGATCTCAATTTCCAGCAAGGCTCATGCGCCGAATATCTCGACCTCGAGCCACGCTTCGACATCAACGAAATCGAGAATCAGCCGGAGCGCCTTGACCGCCAGCTTCTTGACGTGATGCTCTCGAAACATGCGAGCGGTCTCTGCGTGCTGGCTGCGCCTGCGCGGCCAGCGGAGATGCGCACGTTCAACGCCGACGTGGTTGTCCGCATGCTGGACCTCGTCTCCGCCTATTTCGACAATGTCGTCATCGACATGCCGCGCACGTGGTTTCCCTGGACGGAGACCGTGCTGCTGGGCTCAAACAAGCTCTACATCGTCGCCGAAATGACCGTGCCGTGCCTGCGCCATACGCAGCGGCTGATCCAGGCCGTTTATGAGACGGTGGGCAAGGAGGTGAAGCCAAACGTCATCGTCAACCGCTTCGAACAACGCCTGTTCGAAAGCGGCATCAAGCGGGCCGACGTCCAGGCATTCCTCGGCGAGCATTTCGTCGGAAGCATCTCGAACAATTACAAGCTGGTGCGCGAGGCCGTCGATCGCGGCGTTCCGCTGCACGAGATCGATCCCAACGCGAATGTCGTCAACGATCTCAGGCGAATAGTCCTGCCTGACGAAGTCGTGGCGGAAACGCGGAAAAAGCGTTCGCTGTTCCGGCTCGGCAAAAGTCTTTTGAGGAGAGCCGGGTGATCAGCCGATTTTCGACGCTCCAGAAACGCGATGCCACGCCGGAAAGCCGGCAGGAGCAGGCGCCAATCCAGCATCGGCCGGTCGTCATCCCGACGACACGCAAGCCGGCCCCGCCGAAACCCGAGGTGGGACCGGCAAAGCCCACGAAGGTCCTCGACGCCAGAATGCGCATCCACCGCATGCTGATCGAAGAGATCAACCTCGTAGCGCTCGAGCGCCTGCCGCGCGACGAGATGCAGCGGCAGGTGCATGATTTCGTCTCCGAGAAGGCGCGCGGCGAACGGCTTGCGGTCAACGTCGCCGAACTCGACGCGCTGGTGGATGACATTGTCGACGAAATGGTCGGCCTCGGCCCGCTCGAGCCGTTGCTGAAAGACCCGACCATCAACGACATCCTGATCAACGGCCATCGCAGTTGCTTCGTCGAGCGGCATGGCAAGCTCGAGCAGGTGCATATTCCGTTCAAGGACGAAGCTCACCTCATACGCATCATCAACAAGATCGTTGCGGCCGTCGGCCGCCGCGTCGATGAATCCCAGCCGATGGTCGACGCGCGCATGCTCGACGGCTCACGCTTCAATGCCGCCATCCGACCGGTCGGTGTCGACGGGCCGCTGGTATCCATCCGCAAATTCTCCAAGAATAAGCTCGGCCTGCATAAGCTCGTTGAATTTGGTGCGGTCACGCAGAACATGGCCGAGGTCCTTGCCGCCGCAGTCCATGCCCGCAAGACGACGATTATTTCCGGCGGCACCGGCACCGGCAAGACGACGATGCTGAACGCGCTGTCGGCCTTCATCCCAGAAGACGAGCGCCTGATCACCATCGAAGACGCGGCCGAACTGCAATTGCAGCAGCCGCATGTGGCGCGCATGGAGACAAGGCCGGCCAATATCGAAGGTCACGGCGAACTCAAGCAGCGCGATCTGGTCAAAAACGCGCTGCGCATGCGGCCGGACCGCGTCATCCTCGGCGAGTGCCGCGGCGAGGAAGCCTTCGACATGCTTCAGGCGATGAACACCGGCCACGAAGGTTCGATGGCGACCATTCATGCCAACACGCCGCGCGACGCGATTTCCCGTCTCGAACAGATGCTCGGCATGACCGGAATGCCGATGACCGTGCAGTCGATCCGCAGCCAGATCGCAAGCGCGCTCGACATCATCGTGCAGCTTACCCGGCTTTCCGACGGCAAGCGCAAGGTCACGAGCGTCGCCGAAGTGACCGGGATGGAAGGCGACGTGATCCAGATGCAGGAGATATTTCGCTTCGTGCGCACCGGCACAGAAGCGGACGGGACGATCCTTGGCCACTTCGAGGCGACCGGCCTGCGCCCGCGCTTCCTCGAAGACCTGAAGGCGATGGGCATCGAATTTCCCGGGCGGTATTTCGAGCCTGGCAGACAGCAGGAATAATCAATGCTCGAGGGATTCACCGCCATCTATGTGATTTATGCCGGCGCCGGTCTGACCGGCATCATGATCGCCGAAGCGTTTTACCTGCTTTACGCCGGGCACCGGGATCGCCGCATGGCGATCAATCGGCGAATGAAGCTGCAGGAGAAAAAGCTCAGCCAAGAGCAGGTGCTAATCCAATTGCGGAAAGAGCGTGGGATGGAAGGCGGTGCTTCGATGCTTTCGCTCGACCGGATTCGGGAGCTGCGGATCCAGTCCGGCATGGTCCTACCACTGCCGAAATTTCTGCTGATCACGTCGGGTCTGGCGCTTGGCATCTGCCTGTTTGCCGTTTCCAACGGCCTGCCGCTGATCATTGCACTGGCAGTGCTTCCGGTCATGTGTTTGGTCTTTCCGATCGTGACCCTGCGGTTCCTGCGCAAGCGGCGGCACAAGATGTTCGGAATGCAGCTTCCAGAAGCTCTGGAACTCATCACGCGAAGCCTCAAGGCAGGGCATCCGGTTCCGGTGGCGATCTCGATGGTGGCGCGTGAAATGGCCGATCCGATCGGCACCGAATTCGGCGTGATCGCCGACGAAGTGACCTATGGCTCCGACCTGGTTTCCGCGCTGCATTCGCTGTTCGAGCGCGTCGGACACGAGGACCTTCCGCTGTTCGTCACCGCTGTGTCGATCCAGAGCAGCTCAGGCGGCAATCTGCGCGAAATCCTGGATGGCCTGTCGTCGGTCATCCGCGATCGAGGAAAGCTGCGGCGCAAAGTGCGAGCAATCTCGACCGAGGGCCGCATGTCGGCCTACATCCTGACCGCCGTACCGGCGCTGCTGATGGTCGGCATCATGGTCATGATGCCGCAATTCTACGAGAGCGTCTGGGGCGAGCCGATGACTTGGTATCTGTTGGGCGGTTCGATCTCATGGCTGATGCTGGGCAACGCCATGATGTTCAAGATGTCGAACTTCAAATTCTGACATGGAAACCCTGATCGGCCTCCTTGCCTCCCTTCGCCCGACGTCGCTGGCGCCGATGGCGCTTTTGCTGCTCGCCGTGGGAGGAGGAGCGATCCTCTGGCAGTGGAGTACCGCGCGTGGAGGACGCGGCGACTTGAAGCGCCGGCTCAAGGTCGAAGTCTCCGAGGTTGCGGAGGCACCCAAGCCGACCGCCGCGCCGAAACGGAACGCCAGCGCCGTCCGCGACAAGGCGATGAAAACCGCCCATGAATTCTACGCCAAAAGCGATCCGGAAAACGTTGCGCGGTTGCGGATGAAACTCATCCAGGCTGGTCACATGGATCCAGGCGCGGTCGGCAGGTTTTTTGTCATCCGCTTTGTCGGCTTCCTGGCTGGAGCCGTTGTTGCGTTTCTGGTCGTCCGCTGGTTTGGTGGTGAATCGGCAGTTCCGAGCCGCTGGACTTTCATCATCATGTCCGGTGGCGCCGGTTATTTTCTGCCGGGTCTTGTATTGACCTTGCAGGTCCGCACGAAAATGCGGGAATACCGCAATGGCTTTCCCGATTTCATGGACCTGATGATCGTCTGCGCGGACGCCGGCATGAGCATGGAGGCCGGGATCGAGCGGGTGTCGAAAGAGCTCTTCATCACTTATCCCTCGCTCAGCCAGAACCTTCAGCTTGTCTCGCTCGAACTCAGGGCAGGGCGCAGCCTTGACGATGCGCTGAAATCGTTGGCTGATCGCCTGAGTCTCGACGAGGTACGCTCCTTCGCCACGCTGCTTCAGCAATCGAAGGAGCTTGGCACCAGCCTTTCGGGCGCGCTTCGGGTTTATTCGGACGAAATGCGTCACAAGCGCATGTCGATAGCTGAGGAAAAGGCGCACGCGCTGCCGGCAAAGATGTCGGTGCCGGTTACGATCTGCATCCTGCCAGTCGTGCTGATGATCGCCATCATCCCGATCATCGTGAAAATGACGGCAGGCGACTGATCCGTTCCAGTCGATAGTTAATCCAATATGTTCGGCTTTCCTAATATTTGCTCGAAACCCGCCACCGAAGCTTAAGCCGAACCCGCTATGGTGCTTGATGAGACGGCCCGCCAAGCGGCCGGATGGGGCAGGTTATGGGGCAATCGAAATTCGCCGCGTTGGCTGCGGTCGCAGTCGTGACGATTGTGACGGGATGCACGACGAGCAGCGTCGACATCACCGAGACCACGTCGATCGTTCCGGCGACGACCGACATCAGCGAGGCTGATCTCGTATCTGGGAAGACGCAGTTCCGCGAAGCCAATTATGGGTTGGCGGAAAAGCACTTCCGCAAGGCGGTGGAACTTCGGTCCGACAATGCCGAGGCATGGCTGGGACTTGCCGCCTCCTACGACCAGCTCGGCCGCTTCGACTTTGCCGACCGCGCTTACGATCAGCTTGTTGTGGTTGCCGGCCGCCGGGCCCACATCCTCAACAATATGGGGTATTCGCAATTGTTGCGCGGCAACAAGAAAAAAGCCCGCAAATTGCTTCTGGAGGCCAAGGCAGGAATGACCGATACCTCGGTGGTCGATGCCAACCTCGCACTGATGAACAAGTCGTAGCAGCGTTCGAACCGTTGCCGGATCCAACGAATTGCAGATTGGCTTACAGGCCGCCGCGGGGTCCAACGTGAAAAATTGTAGAAAGCCTGGCTAGATCGGTTCTGGAGCGAAATGGTGGCGTAGAACGGATCTGGCGTGTTGTTCAGCGCCAGAACTTGCCCTTCTAAACTGGAATAGGTCACGATTAGTCCTGCGATCACCCATTTCGAATTTTTATTTTTCAATAGAATTACCGACGGATAACCGTTCGGCGCTGTGCACAGTCGAGCGATACCTGCACCCGCTCGCTGAGAGCGCTCTGCATTCGCGGCCACGGAACGGCCGCATCCTCCATCCGGACAGCGGTTTGACCGTCCGGCAGCTTTTCTGTGAGGATGAATTCCGTCCTACTTAAGAGTTTAGTGATCAATGAAACAACTTCTTCGCCGCAGGGATGCATTTTGCCGGCATGATGCACCAAATTCTGCTTGTGAAACGGTTCTTTCGAGACAGCCGCGGTAACTTTGCGACCGGTCTCGTTGTCATGCTGCTTCCTATGATTGCAGCAGTCGGCGCCGCGGTGGATTTCGCGAACATGAACCGCGAGCGGAGCAGGCTTCAATCGGCTCTGGATGCAGCAAGCATGGAGATCGCCGTTAAGGTCAACTCAGGCCTGAGCGACGGTGAGCTACAGGCTCTTGGCGACAAGCTACTCAAAGCCAACTTGGCATCGGTCCATGCAAGCGCGGATAACATACCCTCGCTCGTCTATCACGGTCTGGCGACGGAAAACGACGGAAGCCAGAGCCTCAGGACTGAATCCAGCCTCAACTACACCTATCTCATTCCGCGCTCAATCGGCGGCGATGGACCGTCATCGACCAGCATTCTCGTCCGGTCTCGCATAACGTCCAACAATGGTGATACTGCGTGCGTCTATGCCCTCAACCGGGCCGCGCCGCGCGCCTTCGAGGCGGCCGGGAGCACCACAGTCATCATGGATGGCTGCGTTATCGCTTCCAATTCGTCGGCTCCGGATTCCATCTATGTTGGCGGCGACGCGTCCCTTGAGGCGGACTGCATTCAATCATCTGGCGGAATAGTGGCGACCAGCGGACTGATCACCGATTGTGAGCAAAATCGCGTCAATGCGTGGCGACTGCCTGACCCATGGGGTGACCTGGTGGAACCGGTACCACCAATCTTGTATCCTAATCCGAAAGCTGGCGACTTGACAGTCAGTCCAGGGCGGTATCGAAATCTCGATCTGAGCGGCGACAAAACCCTGGAGCCGGGCCTCTATTATGTCGAAGGTTCTCTTTCCGTCAAAGGCACAGTGACCGGCGCCGGAGTGACCATCTTCATGGCTGATGGCGGCATAACAGTGAACGGCAACGGCTCGTTGTCATTGAGCGCGCCGCAGACAGGCGACTATGCCGGCATGCTGATGATGTCGGCACGAGCGAACGCATCGTCCCACCTGTTCAATGGGAATGGCGCCACTGATCTGAACGGCGTCCTATACTTCCCCTATGGCGACCTGACCTACAATGGTAACAACAACGGAACTAGCAGCAGCTGCATGCGCATCGTTGCCGACACGATCAAGATGAGCGGCAATTCGAACATCAAGTCCGACTGCAGTGCGGAACTGGGGGGACGCGAAGCTAGAGTGGCAGGCCCGTTCTACTTTTCGATGTAAGGCAGTTGCGAACGTTCGAGATCTCCCATTGGCCGCCCCACGCCGTTCTGACCCCACGGTTGTTGAGCGCAATGGCCAAGCCTCTGAGGCCGATCACTCCTGATGCCTGAAGAGCGAGGACAGGGGATAACGCGCACTGATCAGCCTCCCGAGTTTACCCAGCTCCCGCCGCAGTTCGCGCTGATATTGATCGCGCGGTGGGCGCCGCATCGCCTTCGGGAGATCCCCGCGCTGCGCGAACTCGCCCCCGGCGAATGGTTCAAGAGCGTCGACGTCGACGAATATCGCCGGCGTTACCTTGATCAGCTCGCCAGGCTCGATCCAGGTGAAACCGTTTGCCGGATCGAGGGATCTGGCACGAGGCCGGTCGGCGGCGCTCCTTTGCTGGGAGCGGCCGCGAGACGCCAATTTCTCTGTCACCTTTCTGTCACCGCGGCTACGTCAGCGCGTGGCTGCACGATGAGGTCGGTCTCGAGATCTACGAGTTCGGCCGGGAAGGCTGCGGCCACCAGCATCCGAAGCTGCCGGAAGCGCACCGATCAGGCCTGGTGCAGCCCAGGCTGATCTGATGGGCTCGCGCGCGTGACTGTCCAACGTGTCCAAGGTGGCCGGCGCAGCCCTAGCTAAACCTTCCTTGCCGCGATCAGAAAATCGCCACGAAATGTCCATCAGCCTTTGAACCCGTGCGGGCCCTGCCAGTACCCTGCGAAAGCAGCCGCTGAAGCCGACGGCCATAGCGCGCATCAGGAAAATATAGCCGGTTCAGATTGCGTTCGTCATTGCAGGCTCAGGCGCCGACGCTTCGACCGAGAGGGCGCAAGGATAGCTAGCCCAAGATTCTAACCCGATCTCGAAGGTAGCGAGCACGACCCGGTGCCTATTTTTGTAAGGGATCAGCCTCGACCGACTTTGGAGCTCGACCGGCGAATGTGATTTTAGATGACGAGCGAGCCCACCATTCGAGATCCATGATGTCGGGTTCTCATAAATGAGGAATGCCTTGATGGCATTCTCAAGGGGCGATCCACCTAGCAGAAAGACCGCCTTATTCGTCTCGTCCCAGTGGCCCAGGACCTTGTCATTCGCGTCGATCTGAACGATCAGCCCTTTTCTTTTGCGCGGGCAAGAGCCGTCGCTTGAGCATGGAGGTTATCGGCTGCAAGCAGCCAGCTATGCGGGGGTTTGCAGCACGCTCCACGAACTCATATTGGCATCGTCCTTGGGGCTGCGAGCCATGGCGCTCCTTGCTGGTCCTGGCGACTATCGACACCACCGACGCTCGGTTTTGTGTCCCGAAATGTGTGTCCTGATCTCGAATTTGCGGTGTGGTGAGGAGCGCTTTGGGCCCGCAACCCTTGAAAATCTTGGTGCCGCTTAGGTGACTCGAACACCTGACCCCATCATTACGAATGATGTGCTCTACCAACTGAGCTAAAGCGGCCCGGGAAGCCGGGGCCTCCAAGATGCGCTGGGTGATAGCCGCAACCGGCCGCGAATTCAAGATGGGACTTGGCAATTCGTGTGGGCTCATGCCGGGCGCATAAGCGGGCTTCCGCACCGATCCCGCCGCGCGGTTGCGCGAAGCCACACCGGCAGGTTGCGCGATGTCGCGTTGGCGCTGCATCGGGAAATCGGTGAAAAATGTTGATTCCTTTATCGAAAACCGCCGAAATGGGCTTTGGATGCGTCACGAAGACAGAATGCGGCCGCTGGCCCGTTGATTGATTGATCGCCTGCGGCTAACGATCATGACATGTGGCCGTAGGTGCAGAGGGATCCAGCTTGGACGCGATCGAAAAAGCGATCCGGAATGCCTTCGAGAAAGGCAATGCCGAAGACCGCGCGTTTCGCGAGCGGGTCTATCGATCGGCCTTCGCCGCTCTCGACCGTGCCCTGCAGGCCAACCCGGGCGTGACGGTGGAAATCGCTATCAAGCGCCGCAAGGCGGTGCAGGCCAAGATCACCGAAATCGAATCCGAATTCCTGCCGGCGGTTGCCGGCGTCGGCCCACAGGCCGATGATGACGCTGCAGCACCGGCGGTGGAGCAGCCGGCTGATAGCGAAGCCGAAGCCGAACCGGATGCCGAAGCCGACGCCGAACCCGCGCCGCCGCCTGACGTCGTTGTCGACGGTCCGGCGGAGCCTCCTGCATCCGACGCGCCCCCTGCTGCCGACGCGCCGCGCTCGCGCGTCTTGCCGGTCGTTCCCGATATCATGCCGGAAGCGGCTTTTTCCGGTGCGCCGGAGATCGACTTGTCGTCCCCTCCATCGACCGGAGACGACGACGCAGAGGTGATGCCCGACCGCGACGACAGGCGGGCGAGAGGCCCCCGCCTGCCTCTCACCGCAATCTTCCTCGGCGTGACGCTGCTCGCAGCTGTCGGCATCGGCCTCTATTTCGCTGCCCAGACCGGCGTCTTCAAGTCGGCGGCTGAACTCGACACGGCCCCGCCGCAGACGCCTCCGACGGTGGAGGACGATGATTTCACGCCGCCAAGCGACACCGCCTCGCCGCTGGACTCCGGCGAGACGGCGCGCGACTGGATCAATGTGTTTTCACCGAGCGACCCGGCGCTTGTCAGTGCGCCTTCGGATGCCAAGGCCGAAGTCATGCAGGACGACAGCGGTTCCTTCCTGCGCATCCGGTCGGGCGCCTCCGGTTCGGCGATCAGCTTCGACGTCGGGCAAGGCGTGCTGGAAAAACTCGCCGGCAAGCACGCCACGTTCGACATCATCGCCCGCTCCGAGGAGGGCAAGGACACTCAGATCTCCGTCGACTGCAACTTCGGCGAACTCGGCGACTGCGGCCGCAAGCGCTACGCGGTCGGCCACGAGCGCAACGAATATCTGTTCGACGTGCGGTTTCCCGACAAGCGTCCGGGCGCTGCCGGCACCATCGCCATCAATTCCGACTTCGACAAACAAGGCAAGTCGGTCGACATCTACGAGATCCGCGTCTCGATTGTTCCGTGATCCTCAGGTATCGAGCAGCGCCTGCAGCGTCTCGATGCGGTCGGCTTCGGCCGCCGGCTTGTCCCAGCGCAGCCGTGAAATGCGCGGAAAGCGCATGGCGACGCCGGATTTGTGCCGTGTCGAGCGGTTGAGCCCTTCGAACGCCACCTCCAGCACGAGACCTTGTCTGCGGTCGGCCCGTACCGAGCGGACCGGGCCAAAGCGCTCGATGGTGTTGTCGCGGACATATTTGTCGATCTGCCTCAGTTCCTCGTCGGTGAAGCCGAAATAGGCTTTCCCCACCGGCACCAGTTCCTCCGATCCTTCCGGGCCGGACCACACGCCAAACGTGTAGTCGGAATAGAAGCTCGAACGCTTGCCGTGGCCGCGCTGGGCATACATCAGCACGGCGTCGACCGTGTGCGGATCGCGCTTCCATTTGAACCATGGGCCTTTCGGCCGGCCGGTGAGATAGGGCGAATCCCAGCGCTTCAGCATTACGCCTTCAATGACCGGATGCAGCGGCTTGCGGCGCAATTCCTCCAGCGCCTGCCAGTCGGTGAATTCGACCAGGGGCGACAGATCGAAGCGGCTCGAATCGAGCATCTGCACGAAGGCTTCGAGGCGGGCGCGCCGCTCGCGGAAAGAGCGCGCCCGCAAGTCTTCCTCGCCGATCTGAAGCACGTCGTAGCAGCGCATGAAGGCCGGGTATTGCTGCTGGATCTTCGGTGTCACGCTCTTGCGGTTCAGCCGCTGCTGCAGGTCCGAGAACGTGCCGGTCGCCTGCAAGGGATCGCCGACCAGAAGCTCGCCGTCGAGGGTGGCGGAAAAATTCATCGCCTCTGCGAGGTCCGGAAAAGCCCCGGAAACATCGTCGCCGGTGCGCGAATAGAGCCGGCGAATGCCGCCTTCCGATACGGCCTGGACGCGGATGCCGTCCCATTTCCACTCGGCGGCATAGTCGGCCGGGTCGAGCTTTTCGAGGTCGCCGTCACCGATCGGGTTCGACAGCATCACCGGCCGGAACAGCGCCAGCGCCGTCTTTTTGGGTTTCTCGGCCTTGCCTTCCAGCCAGGCGAACAGCTCGGTATAGGGCGGCGTCAGCCCATGCCAGAGTTCTTCGATCTCGGCGACGTCGACCTTGCCGAGATCGGCCAGCGCCTGCTTGGCCAGCCGCGCCGAGACGCCGATGCGCAGCCCGCCGGTGACCAGCTTGATAATGGCGAAACGCGCCGAGATGCTGGCGCTGTCGAGCAGTCTGGCCAGCACCTTCGGCCCGTCGGAACGGCTCGCCGCCTGCAGCTTTGCGACGACCTCGGCGAGCGTCGGTTCATGGTTGGCGATATCCCCAGGCGATTGCGGCCAGACCAGCGACACCGTCTCGGCCAAGTCGCCGACATAATCGTAGGAATAGCCGAACAGCACCGGATCCATGCGCTCCATCACCAGCATGCGAAGCATAGCCGGCTTGACCGCCGCGATGGTCAGGTCGCCGGTGATGGCAGCCAGCGCCAGGCCGCGATCCGGATCCTCGACGCTGCGGAAATAATCGCTCAGCAGCGTCAGCTTGCCGTTACGCGACGGAGTCAGGACAAGGCGATCGAGGAGTTCGGCGAAGCGATTCATGGCGATGAGAACCGCGTCAGCGCTGCGTTGACGATTGTTCCTTCCATCAGCTCAATCGCCCTCATCCTCGTAGCCGACGAGATGCAGCGGCCGCGCGGCGATGCCTTCGAGTTCGCACCAGCGCACCAGGGCCTCCTCGCGGCCATGCGTCACCCAGATTTCTCCGGCGCCGGTCTCCCTGATCGTGGCGGTCAGCTCGTCCCAGTCGGCGTGGTCGGAAATGATCAGCGGCAGTTCGACGCCGCCCTGCTTGGCGCGCTGGCGGATGCGCATCCAGCCGGACGCAAAGCACGAGATCGGATCGGGAAAGCGTCGCGCCCAGCGGTCGGCGAAGGCCGAGGGCGGGCCAACGACGATGGCCCCAGTGAAGTCGTCCTTGCCACCGCTTTCGACGGTCGCCGGCTCCAGCGTCCCGAGGTCGATGCCCTGGCGCTGATAGTAGTCGCTGAGCTTGGCCAGCGTGCCGTGGATGTAGATTGGCTTGTCGTAGCCGGCGTCGCGCAGCAACCGCATGACGCGCTGCGCCTTGCCGAGCGCATAGGCGCCGACCAGATGCGCGCGCTCGGGAAACTGCGCCGTCGATTTCAGCAGGCGGGCGATCTCTTCGGTATCGGGCGGGTGACGGAACACCGGTAGGCCGAAAGTCGCCTCGGTGATGAACACGTCGCACTTGACCGGTTCGAACGGCTCGCAAGTCGCGTCCCTATGGCGCTTGTAGTCGCCCGAAGCGACGATGCATGAGCCCTGATGCACGACCTCGATCTGCGCCGAGCCCAGCACATGGCCGGCCGGATGAAAGGTTACGGTGACGCCGTTCAGCGCGATCGCCTCGCCAAGTGCTGCCGCTTGCGTCGTCCCGGCAAAGTCCTCGCCGTAGCGCAGCCCCATAATGTCAAGCGTCTGTTGTGTGGCCAGCACCGAGCGGTGACCGGAACGGGCATGGTCGGAATGGCCGTGCGTGATCAGCGCCCGGTTGACCGGCCGCACCGGGTCGATGAAGAAATCGGCGGGTGGGCAATAGAGACCCTCGGGCCGGGGATGAAGCAGGTCACTGGCGCGCATGGCTCCAAGATAGTTGCTAATTCCGGCGCGGGAAGCCTGTTGCAAGTGACTGCTGACTCGGCTTACAGGCAACTGTCGGCGGGACCTCCATCAGTGAAACCGCATCAGGCCTTGTCGGCGATCATTTTCGTTCACCTGCGCCACACGTGGCGGCGGCTGCGAAAAAAGTCCGATTCGCATGCCCGAAAGGGCAAGGACACCGACACGGAGGACGTTGCATGCGCTGGAACTTGGTGGTCTTGGCATCTTGCCTGGCAATAGCCGGTTGCATCGGCACCTCGATTGCCGAGCGACAGGACGCGAATGTCCAGTCCTCGCTGCAATATGACAGCGTGCCCTGCAATCAATTGCTGGCGCAACGCAACCGGCTGGCACAGCAATACCGCCTTCCACAGGATGCCAAGCCGTCCTTCTCCGATCCCGGGGTGGGGCTCGGCCCGTTCACGCCGGACGCCCGTTCCAAGGCCCAGCGAGAGGTCGAACAGGCGAGCGGCCGGATCGATGCCATGAACCGGTCGATCGCCCGCCGCGAATGTGGCAAGCCGGCCAAGCAGACCAAGCTTGGCCTGCCGGGTTAGCGCATGATCCCGGAAATCGGAATCGATTTCCGGAAAGGATCATGCGCCGATGCAAAAAATGTTAAAGCGTCCTTTGCGCGTTCAATCGGACGCGCGGCGCTCTAATACCCCGCGTCGCGATCCACCACGTTCTCGAGCTTCCCGCCGCGCTCGAAGGCGGCCATCTGGCGCAGCATAATCGGCACCAGATGCACGGGGTCGGAGGTCGCCGCCGCATGCGGCGTCACGAACACTTTTGGGTGGGTCCACAGCCGGCTGGTCTTCGGCAGCGGCTCGACCTCGAACACGTCGAGGCTCGCTTCCTTGAGTGTGCCGTCCTCCAGCGCACGCAGAATGTCGGCGTCCTTCTGCAACTTGCCGCGCCCGGCATTGATCAGCACCGAGCCGCCGAGGCCGTTGCGTTTCCTCAATTCCTTCAGCACGCCGTAATTGATCACGCCTTGCGTCTGCGGCGTGAGTGGCAAAAGCACCACCAGAATGTCGGTGGCGTTGAGGAAGGGGACCAATCCGGCCTCGCCCGCATAGGTCCAAACGCCGTTCATCGGCCGCTCGCTGCGCGACCAGCCATTGACCGCAAAGCCGAGTGACAAAAGCACCGACGCCGCCGCGCGGCCAAGCGTGCCGAGCCCCATGATGCCGACGGAGATGTCGCCGGCCGGTCGCTGCGGTGGCTCGTGCCAGATCTTCTTTTGCTGCTGCGACCGGTAGAGCATGCCCTGGCGATGGTGATCGAGCACCCGCCAGACGACGTATTCGGTCATGTACTGGGTCAGGTTGTCGGCCACAACCTTGACGATCGGCACGTCGGGCAAAGTGGGGTCTGCGAAGATGTGGTCGACGCCGGCGCCGATCGAAAAGACAGCGCGCAGATTGGGCAGCGACGACAGAAGGTTGGGCCGCTGCTTCCACACCACCGCATAGGTGATCGAGGGATCGCTGGCGCCGTCCGGCTCGAGCACCACCTCGCGTTCCGCCGACAAGAGTTCGCGCCAACGGCCTGGATGGATACCGGTGAGGGCAAGCAGGATACGGCCTTTTTCCATTGCGGATTCTATTTCCTTATGCGGTACAGGCTACTCGCTGACGGTGCCGACCGGCGCCGTTTCGATCCTGAATGCGGCCGAGATCAGCGCTTTGGTATAGTCGGTCTGCGGCCGTTCGAAAATCTGTTCGGATGGGCCGGTTTCGACGATCCTGCCATTGCGCATGACGATGACGTCGTTGGCAAGCGCGCGGATGACCTTCAGGTCGTGGCTGATGAACAGATAGGCGAGGTCGTGCTTCGCCTGCAGGCTGCGCAAAAGATCGACCACCTGCGCCTGCACGCTCATGTCGAGCGCCGAGGTCGGCTCGTCCAGCATGACGAAGCGCGGGTTGAGCACCATGGCGCGGGCGATGGCGATGCGCTGGCGCTGGCCGCCGGAAAACTCGTGCGGATAGCGATTGCGCGTGGCGGGGTCGAGCCCGACTTCCCCGAGCACATCGACGATGCGCTTGTCGCGCTCATCGTGCGACAGCTTCGGCTCGTGGATCTTCAGCCCTTCCTCGATGATCTCGGAGACCGACATGCGCGGGCTCAACGACCCGAACGGATCCTGGAAGACGATCTGCAGCTCGCGCCGCAGCGGCCGCATGGCGTTGAATGACAGTTCGTTGATATCGCGCCCGTTGAACCGAATGGTCCCGGTCGACGAGATCATCCTGGCCAGCGCCAGGCCGAGCGTCGTCTTGCCAGAGCCGGATTCGCCGACGACGCCGAGCGTCTGGCCGGCGCGCACGGTGACGTCGATGCCGTCCACCGCCTTCACATTGTCGACGGTGCGCCGGAAAAAGCCCTTCTTGATCGGAAACCAGACTTTTATGTCCTGGCCCGTCATCACAGGCTTGGCGGCAGCGTTGGCGGCGGGCGGTTTGCCCTTCGGTTCGGCGGCCAGCAGATGCCGCGTATAGGTGTGCTGCGGGTTGGCGAAGATATCTTTCGTCGGTCCGGTCTCGACGATCTTGCCCTTGGTCATCACGCAGACCCGGTCGGCGATCTTTCTGACGATGCCGAGATCGTGGGTGATGAACAGCATCGACATGCCCTTGCGGCTCTTCAGCTCCGCAAGCAGTTCGAGGATCTGCGCTTGCACGGTGACGTCGAGTGCCGTCGTCGGTTCGTCGGCGATCAGCAGTTCCGGTTCGTTGGCCAGTGCCATGGCGATCATGACGCGCTGGCGCTGGCCGCCGGAAAGCTGGTGCGGATAGGCGTCGAGCCGCTTCTCCGGCTCGCGGATACCGACCTCGTTAAGCAGCTCCAGGGTGCGCGCCCTGGCTTGGCGGTCGCCCAGGCCCTGGTGCAGCGCCAGCACCTCGACGATCTGCTGCTCGATAGTGTGCAGCGGATTGAGCGAGGTCATCGGCTCCTGGAAGATCATGGTGATCTTGTTGCCGCGCACGCGGCGCAATGCCTTCTCGTCGGTGGCGAGCAGGTCGGCGCCCTGGAACAGGATCTTTCCCGATGGATGGCTGGCAGCCGGATAAGGCAGCAGCTTCAGCACCGACAGCGCCGAGACCGACTTGCCGGAGCCGGATTCGCCGACCAGCGCCACCGTCTCGCCCTTGGCGATGTCGAAGGAGATGTGGTCGACGGCCGTCGACTGGCGGCCTTCCTGCGCGAAGGCGACGCTGAGATCGCGCACGGAGAGGAGAGGGGCTTCGCTCATCTAAACGTCTTGCGCGGATCGAAGGCGTCGCGGGTCGCTTCGCCGACGAAGACCAGCAGCGACAGCATCAGCGAGATGACGACGAAGCCGGAAATGCCCAGCCATGGCGCGTTGAGGTTGCGCTGCGCCTGCTTCAGGAGCTCGCCCAGCGACGCCGAGCCGGGCGGCAGGCCGAAGCCAAGGTAGTCGAGCGAGGTCAGCGTCGAGATCGAGCCGCTGAGCAGAAAGGGCAGGAAGGTCAGCGTCGCCACCATGGCGTTTGGCAACAGATGCCGGAACATGATGGTGCCATTGGGTACGCCGAGCGCGCGGGCGGCGTTGACATATTCGAAGTTGCGGGCGCGCAGGAACTCGGCCCGCACCACGCCGACCAGCGCCACCCAGGAGAACAGCAGCATCAGTCCAAGCAGGATGAAGAAGCCGGGCGGCAGGATGGCGGCGACGATCAGCAAGAGATAGAGCACCGGGATCGCCGACCAGATCTCTATGAAGCGCTGGAACAGAAGGTCGGTCCAGCCGCCGAAATAGCCCTGCAATGCCCCGGCCGTCACGCCGATCAGCGCCGAGCCGGCGGTGAGGATCAGGCCGAACAGCACCGAGACCCTGAATCCGTAAATAACGCGCGCCAGCACATCGCGGGCCTGGTCGTCGGTGCCCAGCCAGTTCCAGTTGCCGACGGCGCAATTGGGGTCGGCGGCACCTTGCGGATACTGGTTGCAGCGTGTCTTGACGTCATAGAGCCAGGACGGCTTGGTGGGCGCCGCCTCGGGGATCGCGTTGTTGACGGTCCGGTAGGAGTAGCGGACCGGCGGCCAGATCATCCAGCCATGGGCATTGATCTCGTCCTGGATGACCGGGTCACGATAGTCGGTGACCGCATAAAAGCCGCCGAACTTCTCCTCGGGATAAGCGACCAGGACCGGAAACAGGATCTCGCCCTTGTAGGAAACGAGGACCGGCTTGTCGTTGGCGATCCATTCGGAAAACAGCGACAGCACGAAAAGCACGAGAAAGATCCACAACGACCAATAGCCGCGCCGGTTGGCCCTAAAATTCTGCAGGCGCCGCTGGTTGAGCGGCGACAGCCAGGGCCGGGCAATCCGGTCCGGCGCCGTTTGGGCTGCGGCCCCGGCCATCAGACGTCTCTCCGCTCGAAGTCGATGCGCGGGTCGACCCAGGTATAGATCAGGTCGGACAGGAGCCCGACGATCAGGCCAAGCAGCGAGAAGATGTAGAGATTGGCGAACACCACCGGGTAGTCGCGCTCGACCACCGACCTGAAACCGAGCAGGCCGAGGCCGTCGAGTGAAAAGATGTTCTCGATCAGCAGCGAGCCGGTGAAGAAGGCCGAGATGAAGGCGCCGGGAAAGCCGGCAACGACGATCAGCATGGCGTTGCGGAAGACGTGTCCGTAGAGAACCTGCCGTTCCGACAGGCCCTTGGCGCGCGCGGTCACCACATATTGCTTGCGGATTTCTTCGAGGAACGAATTCTTGGTCAGCAGCGTCGTGGTGGCGAAGGCCGACAGCACCAGCGCCGTCAGCGGCAAGGTCATGTGCCAGAGATAGTCGACGATCCGCGCCGGCCAGGACAGTTGGTCCCAATTGTCGGAGGTGATGCCTCGCAGCGGAAACCAGTCGTAGAAGGATCCGCCGGCAAACAGCACCATCAGCAGGATGCCGAACAGGAAGCCCGGAATGGCGTAGCCGACAATGACGACGCCGCTGGTCCATACGTCGAATGCCGAGCCGTCCTTGACTGCCTTGCGGATGCCGAGCGGGATCGAGATCAGGTAGGACAGCAGCGTGATCCACAGCCCGATCGAGATCGATACCGGCATCTTCTCCAGGATCAGATCGATCACAGAGATGTCACGGAAATAGCTGTCGCCGAAATCGAACCGGATATAGTTCCACAGCATCATGCCGAAGCGCTCGAGCGGTGGCTTGTCGAAGCCGAACTGCTTTTCCAGCTTGGCGATGAATTCGGGGTCGAGCCCCTGCGCGCCGCGATATTTCGAACCGACGTTGCCGGCCACGTCGAAATTGCTGGCGCCGGCGTCGCCACCGCCACCGCCAAGGCGATCGCTGCCGCCCTGGTTGGTCAGCCTGGCGATGACCTGCTCGACCGGCCCGCCCGGCGCGAACTGGATGACGGCGAAGGACACCGCCATGATGCCGAACAGGGTCGGGATCATCAGCAGGATGCGGCGCAGGATATAGGCGCCCATCAGATGTTGTCTTCCTTGAGGGAGACCATTGTGTCTGGAGATGCCGCCAAGGCAATCGCCTCGAACCAATTTTCGACACTGGCGCCGCCCCTCATTGTCCGGCCGGACATTTCTCCCCGTATAGGGACGGGGAGAAAGGGGCTGGCCGCAATCTCGGCGCTTTTATTGCCCCGCTTGTGATTGGCGAAACCCTCGATGGAAGCGCCCCTCTCCCCGTCGCTATACGGGGAGAGGATGCCGGCAGGCAGGTGAGGGGCGGCGCCAACGCCCGCAAGAAATTTAGGCTTTGCCAATCTTTGCCGCCTTGTCCTTGTCGAACCACCACAGCGCCTCGACCGGAAAGCCGAAATCAGGCTTCTGCTCGGGAAAGCCGAACATGTCCCAATAGGCTACTCGGTGATTCGCGAGATAATATGTTGGAATCCAGTCTAGCCGCGCGCGCAAGACCCGATCGAGTGCTTTGAGCGCCGTGACCAGTTCGATCCGGCTTTGCGCCTTGCCGGCTGCCTCGATCAGCGCATCGATGGCCCTGCTTTCCGTACCGGGATAGTTGCGCATTCCCGGCGTTTTCGCCATCCGGGAATCATAGAGTATCTCCAGGCCGTCGGCAGTCGGCGTCGCCCCGATCGACCAGGCGAGCAGGGTGAAATCGAAGTCGAAATTGCTCTGCCGCTGTTCATACTGTGTCGAATCGACCTGCCGGATCGAAGCGTCGATGCCGATCGTTTTCATGTTCTCGGCCCACGGCGAGAAAAGCCGAACGATGCCATCGTCCTCGGCCAACATTTCCACCCGCAGCCGCTCGCCCTTTTCATTGACGACGAAATTGCCCGCCCGCTTCCAGCCGGCTTCGGCAAGCAGTCTCGAAGCCGCGCGCAGCAGCTTACGGTCGTGGCCCGAACCGTCGGAGACAGGCTGCATCACCGCTTCGCCAAAGGTTTCCGGCGGCAGCTCGGCTCGAAACGGCTCCAACAGGGCCAATTCCTCGGCCGAGGGCAGGCCCTCGGCCTTGTAATCCGACCGTTCGAAGTTCGATTGCGAGCGCTCGTAGGCGCCGTAGAACAAAACCCGCTTGGTCCATTCGAAATCGAAGCAATTGGCAATCGCTCGTCTG
This sequence comes from Mesorhizobium wenxiniae, assembly GCF_002284535.1. Classification (GTDB taxonomy): domain Bacteria; phylum Pseudomonadota; class Alphaproteobacteria; order Rhizobiales; family Rhizobiaceae; genus Mesorhizobium; species Mesorhizobium wenxiniae. The sequence goes on from NZ_NPKH01000034.1 coordinate 161,277, forward strand.
ACGCGCACATCGCGGAATTGCGCACGGCGCTGGTTCAGCGCGACAGCCTGCATGGATGGCGTTTTCTCGCCGGGAAATTCGCGTTTGACGACTCTGCCGTCCTTCAGCGCCGGGAAATCGTAACCGGTCGCCCATACGCGCGAGGTAAATTCCTCGCGAAAATGCGTGTCCCCCTTTTTCAAGGCTTCAAACGCTGCCTGGCGATTGATGTAAAAATCGATACGGATGCGGTCAAAATTATAGAGGCCGCGGTTCACGGCCAGATCCCTGCCCCAATAGTCGGCGACGCGTTCATATTCGACGGTCTGCCCGGCCGCCACGCGCCCTATTTTATATGGTCCGGAGCTGAGCGGCGGTTTCATCGTCGAGGCATCGAAATCATTGACCGTATAAAAGGCTTTGGACACGATCGGCATTGCCACGATCGCAAGGATATTCTGCGCGGATTGTTTGCCGTTGAAGGTAAGGTCGAGGGTCACCGGATCGACCGCCACCGCTTCCGTCATATGCCGCAACACCTGGGACAGGTTCGGGTGGCCCTTGTCCTTGTAAAGCTTCAATGCGAAGGCGACGTCCTCCGCCGTCAGTGGCGAGCCGTCGTGGAAGCGCGCTTGAGGTCGCAGGCTGAAGCGGAAGCCATTGCGGTCCGGCGATAAGGTGACGGACTCGGCAAGCCGGCCATAGACCGCATCCGGCTCATCGAGTGCGCTTGCCATCAGCGAATCGAAACAGAGTTCGGTGCGCGGCGGCGATTCCCCCCTCAACACCAGGGAATTCAGCGTGTTGAACGTCAGGAAGCTCTGATTGAAGGTGGAGTTCGGCGGTGCGAAATTCATCTGGCCGCCCTTGGCGGCGTCCGGATTGACATAGTCGAAATGTGTGAAACCTGGGGAATATTTGAGGTCGCCGAAGGCCGACAGCCCGTGCAGCTTGACGCCGGTCGCGATGGCGGCGAAGGCCCGGCCGGGCAGCAAAGCTGCCGCCGTGGCCGCGGCGCCCAGGGCCAGAAAGTCGCGGCGGGCCAGAGAGTTGCGGCAGGGGAGCGCCGCCATCAATTGCCACTCTTGTATTTTGCCGCCAGCGCCTTTTCCTTGTCCGGGTCGATCCACCAGGAACTCTGGTCGACGCCGCTATAGGCCGGTTGCTTCTCCGGGATGCCGAATTTGTTCCAGTAGGCGATACGAATTTTTCCCAAGTGCCACTGTGGGATCATGTAGTAGTTCCAGAGCAGCACGCGGTCCAGTGCGTGGGTGGCCGCTATGAGATCGTTCCGATCGGTAGCAAAGATCACTCGGTCGATGAGGGCGTCGACGATCGGGTTCTTGATCCCTGCCAAATTGCGTGACCCTGATGTATCGGCTGCAGTGGAGCTGAAGAAATCCCGCTGTTCGTTACCCGGCGAATTGGATTGCTGGAAGCCGGCAACCGCCAGCATATCGAAATCGAAGGCGCGGGTCCGGTTCGTGTACTGACTGTCGTCAACGATGCGCAGCGTGGCATCGATGCCGAGACGTCTGAGATTGTCAATCAAGGGCCCGGCGACGCGTTCGTCTACGGGGTCGTTGCCGAGAAATTCGATCCTGAACGGTTCGCCGGTCTTTTCGTTGACGAGCTTGCCGCCGCGATTGACCCAACCCGCTTGCTTGAAGAGGTCATAGGCCTTCCGAAGATTTTCACGCCCCGACTGCGGCGTGGTGTAGACGGGCAGCTTGAACTCCTGGGTGAACAGTTCGGGCGGCAGCTTGTCGCGATATTGCTGCAGGATTTCCAGCTCCTTGCCCTGCGGCAGACCGCTTGAGGCTAAATCGCCACCTTCGAAATAACTGTCCGTGCGCGTATAGGCGCCGAAGAAGATGGTGCGGTTCATGCTCTCGAAATCATAGGCGTAGGTCAGAGCCTGGCGCACGCGCACGTCCTGAAAGAGCGACCGGCGCGTGTTCATCACGTAGGCCTGCATGGGTTCCGGCGAGGTTGTGGGATATTCCGCTTTTATGACGTCCCCCGCTTTGATGGCGGGAAAGGTGTACTCGACTGCCCATCTCTGGGCCCGTGACTCAACGCGAAAATCCTCAAAGCCGCCCTTGGTGAAGGCCTGCCAAGAGGCATTGTCGTCGAGAAAGTAGCTGAAACGCTGCCTGTCGAAATTCTCTCGCCCGATCTTCACCGGCAGCTTGGCACCCCAGTAGTCCGGGACGCGCTGCCAGACGATCTCAGTGCCAGGCTTGAAGGTGGCGATCTTGTAGGCGGCCGAGCCGAGCGGCGGCTCCTGCGTCGGCTTGGTGATGTCGCGCTTCTTGCCGTTGGCGTCGGTGCCTTCCCACCAGTGCTTCGGCAGCACCACCAGATCGCCGAGGATCTTCGGCAGCTCCCGATTGCCCTTCTGGTCGAAATGGAACTCGACCTCGCGGTCCGAGATCGCGACGGCATCGGTTACGTTCTCGAAATAGCGGCTGTACATCGGGCTGTTGGCCTTCAGCACCTGAAACGACCAGATCACGTCGTCGGTGGTGATCGGCTTGCCGTCGTGCCACTTGGCCCGCGGATCGAGACGGTAGGTCGCCGAGGAATAGTCGTCCGGATGTTTGTAGGCGTCGGAGATCAGCGGATGGCTGACGCTGCCTTCGTCGGTCGCCTGCTCCATCAGCGTGTCATAGAGCAGGCCGCCGCCGAACGGGACGAAGCCGGCGGCGAAGGAACCCTGGACGATATAGGGATTGAAGCTGTCGAACGTGCCGAGCACCACCGAATTTAGGGTGCCGCCCTTCGGCGCGTCCGGATTGACGTAGTCGTAGCGCTGGAAGTTGTTGCCGTATTTGGATTCGCCGATCAGCGACGAGGTGGTGCGCCATTCGTCCGCGAAGGCTGCTTGCAGGCCGCCGGCGAAAGCCGCCACAACCAGCGTCGATCTGAGAAACGTTCGGCCAACCGTCATGCCTTCTCCTCTGCGCGATAGCTGTCAGCCGACAATCTAGTTCATTTGACGCTCATGAAAACCGCGACAGGTCGCCTTTGTCGCCGCACATGCGCTTCTCCGATTGAAAAAGCCGGGCTGAACCCGGCTTTTTCAAGGAATGTACGATTACAATTGCGTTATTGCGCCGGCGCTGGTGGCGGAGCAGCTGGGGCCGGCGCAGGTGCTGCCGGCGCTGCACCCTCTGCGGGTTTGGCCGGTGCTGCACTTTCTGCCGGTTTGGCCGGCGCCGCGCCTTCGGCGGGCGCGGCGGCATTCTCGGCCGAAGCGCCGGGTGCCGGCAGCGGCTTTGGACTGTCCGACAGCGTGCGCAGATAGGCGATGACGTTGGCGCGGTCCTCGTCCTTCGGCAGGCCGGCGAAGCCCATCGCCGTGCCCTTCACGAGCTTCTTCGGCGAGAGGAGAAAGTGATTGAGGTTGTCATAGGTCCACTTCTCGGCGCCGCCCTTGGAAAAATCCTTCATCCCGGCCGAATAGGCGAAGCCTCCATGCTCGGCGACGGGACGGTCGATGAGGTCCCAGAGATCGGGGCCGACCTTGTTCGGCCCGCCCTTCTCGCCGGAGTGACAGGCCTGGCACTTCTTGAACACGGCGGCACCCGCCTCGACATTGGCGTTGGCCAGGAGGTCGGCGATCGGCTTGGCTTCTGAAGCGGGGGCTGCCGGGCCGCCCTCGGCAGGCTCCTCGGTCGCCTCGATGGCAAAGCCGGGTTTTTCCGGTGCGGGGGAGGCGAACAGCGCGTCGGACACAATGCCGACCGAGAAGACGACGAACACGGTTCCGAGCAGGCCGCCGATCAGCTTGTTGATTTCGAAAGAGTCCATACGCCCCAGGCTCCCTTTTCCGGCGGACCGATCCGTCCACTCCGTCCGTCGGTAATCGTGAACCACCCCACAAGGCGGTCAAATCGGGCGGAAACTAGGTCTTTTGCTCTGGCGTTGCAACACCTATAAGGGCGCTTCCAGTGAGACCTTTTGCCACTTTTCCCTCCCTCTTTTTCGGACGCTTCATCACCGATGTCCACGCTCATCCTCATCCCGGCCCGCATGGCCTCGACCCGCCTGCCGGGCAAGCCGCTAGCCGACATCGCCGGCGTCCCGATGATCGTCCATGTCGCCCGCCGCGCCGCCCACGCAGGGCTCGGCCGGGTGGTGGTCGCCACCGATACCGAAAGCGTGGCCGAAGCGGTGCGCGCGCACGGTTTCGAGGCGGTGATGACGCGCGTCGGCCACGAATCGGGCTCCGACCGCATCTTCGAGGCGCTGGCCACGCTGGATCCCGGGCGTAAGGTCGAAACGATCGTCAATGTGCAAGGCGACCTGCCGACCATCGATCCCGACATCATCAATGCCGCGCTGAGGCCTTTCGCGGATGCGACGGTCGACATCGCCACGCTCGGTATCGAGATCGTCCGCGACGAGGAAAAGACCAACCCGAATGTCGTCAAGATCGTCGGCTCGCCGCTGTCGGAGACACGGCTGCGGGCGCTCTATTTCACCCGCGCCACGGCACCCTGGGGCGAGGGGCCGCTCTATCACCACATCGGCCTCTATGCCTATCGCCGCTCAGCGCTCGAACGCTTCGTCGCGCTGAAGCCATCGCCGTTGGAACGGCGCGAGAAGCTCGAGCAGTTGCGGGCGCTGGAGGCCGGCATGCGCATCGACGCCGAGATTGTGCAATCGGCGCCGTTCGGCGTCGACACGCCGGACGATCTCGAACGCGCCAGAACCCTCCTTTCAACCTGAAACATCCGGTCAACCTGAGAATGCCTGAAAAAACCAACAGAATAGCCTTCCAGGGCGAGCCGGGCGCCAATTCCGACACTGCCTGCCGCAACATGTTCCCAGATATGGAGCCGTTGCCGTGTCCGACCTTCGAGGATGCCTTCAATGCGGTCGAGACCGGCAAGGCCGACCTCGCCATGATCCCGATCGAGAACACGATTGCCGGGCGCGTCGCCGACATCCACCACCTCCTGCCGGAATCGAAGCTGCACATCGTCGGCGAATATTTCCTGCCGATCCATTTCCAGCTGATGGTCTTGCCGGGCGTCAGGCGCGACGAGATCAAGACCGTGCACAGCCACATCCATGCGCTCGGCCAGTGCCGCAAATACATCCGCAAGAACGGCTGGAAGCCGGTGGTCGCCGGCGACACGGCGGGTGCCGCCAAGCTGATCGCCGAGCTGAAGGACCGCACCATGGCGGCGCTGGCGCCGGCCTTGGCCGCGACGCTCTACGGGCTCGACATCATCGAGGAGAATGTCGAGGACACCGACAGCAACGTCACCCGTTTCGTCGTGCTGACCAAGAACAGGCAGTGGGCACAACGCCCTTCCGCCGAAGCCAGGATGATGACGACGTTCATCTTCCGCGTCCGCAACGTGCCGGCCGCGCTCTACAAGGCGATGGGGGGCTTTGCCACCAACGGCATCAACATGACCAAGCTGGAGAGCTACCAGCTCGGCGCATTCACCGCGACTCTGTTCTATGCCGATATCGAGGGCCATCCCGACGATCCTTTGGTCAAGCTGGCACTCGACGAGCTTGCCTTCTTCTCGCGCGAAATGCGGATCCTTGGCGTCTACCCGGCCAGCGAATCGCGCGAGCAATGGAAGGTGGCGGATTAGCTCCCCCTGCGGCGTCCGGACCTAGCGCCTTGCCAGGTGACGAGCGTCGGGCGACATTCCTGCGATGTGGCTTCTGAAACTGATGCTCGCAGTCGCTGCATTGTATGCGGCCGTTGTCACCGTGGTGTATGTGCTTCAGTCCTGGCTGATCTTTCCGGCCGGCCTTGCGGCGTTCGGACCCGATCTGCCGGCCGGGGCCCGCCATGTCGAACTGGGGACGAAGGACGGCGAGCGCGTCGTTCTGGTGCGCCTGCCGGCAAGGCAGACGCCGGCCACGCCGCGCCCGCTCCTGCTGGGATTCGCCGGCAATGCCTGGAATGCCGACGCACTTGCCCTCATGCTGCACCAGCTTTTCCCAGAACATCAGGTCGCTGCGCTGCACTACCGCGGATATGCGCCGAGCAGCGGAAGCCCGTCGGCCGCCGCCCTGTTCGAGGACGCCCGACGCGCCCACGACCACCTGGCCACCGATGCCAAAGCCGGCATCGTCGCCATCGGCCTTAGCGTCGGCGCTGCGGTTGCGGTCGATCTGGCGACGGCCCGGCCGTTGCGCGGCATCGTCATGGTTACACCCTTCGATTCGCTGAGAGAACTCGCCGCTCACCACTATCCCTGGCTGCCGGTTCGCCTCCTGCTGCGGCACCGCATGGAGGCGGCAGAATCCCTGCGCGACCTCGATGTGCCCACGGCCGTAATCACCGCCGAAAACGACACCATCGTTCCTGCCGCACGTTCGGCACCTCTGCGCGAGGCTGCCCGTGATCTGCGCAACCACATCGCCATAGCGGCCGGCCACAACGACCTCTATGGCCATCCCGATTTCGCCGGAGCGCTACGCGCCTCCGTTGCAGCGGTCACGCGCGATTGACGAGCAGTTCCCAGATGTCGGAATTCCGGCTCGACATTCGTCCTTTGGTTGCCTCAATCGAAGAAGGGACGCGACGAGATGAGGAAACTGCTCAATCGACGACGTCACGCACGATGGCGTCATGCAATCATCCGGAGCCTTCCAATGACCCCCACCATCACCGCCTTTGAACGGTCGCCCGATCGCGGAAGGGGACTGGCGCGTGACATGCGCGTTCGTTGGGCGCTTGAAGAAGTCGGCCAGCCCTACAAGGTTCGTCTTGTTTCGTTCAAAGCGATGAACGAACCCGCGCATCGAGCACTCCATCCTTTCGGACAGATTCCGACCTATGAGGAAGGCGATCTCGCCCTGTTCGAGTCGGGGGCGATCGTATTCCATATCGCCGAGCGCCATGCGGGCCTGTTGCCGGACGATGCGAATGCGCGGGCGCGCGCGATCACATGGATGTTTGCCGCGCTCAACACGGTGGAGCCGCCGATCCTTGAGCGCCAAACCGCGGTGCTCCTGGAGCGCGACGAGACCTGGCACGAACAGCGCCTGCCTACGGTCGAGGATCGCATCCGTGACCGGCTGGGCGAACTTTCCGATCGCCTGGGCGATGCCGACTGGCTCGATGGTGCGTTCAGCGCGGGGGACCTGATGATGGTGCACGTGCTGCTAAGGTTGAGCGGGTCGGGTATACTGGACGAATATCCGAACCTCTTCGCCTATGTCGCCCGGGGCGAAGCCCGGCCGGCCTACAAGCGTGCTTTCGCCGCTCAGTTGGCGGTTTTCGCTGGGACGTCACCGACCGGCTGATAAAGGTCCGCTATGGGGACGAACTTGCTCGTTCAGAACTCTGATCTTAGGACAGCGGCGCGTAGTCGATCTCGAGATACGCCTCGACCTCGGGGATCCAGCGGTCGCGGACGAAGGCGATGTGGTCGGGATGGTCGTTGTAACCTGTATAGGCGGCCTGGTCGGCGAACTCCATCGAGAAGCCGAAACGATAATCGTTCTTCGGGCTTACCTGACGCAGCTGCTCGAACTTTTCGACGCCCGGTATCGCAGCCAGTATTTTCGCATCAGCGAGGAATCTTGCCTCCTCGACTGAGCTGTCCTTGTGCTTCAGCCTGAACACCACTGTGTGACGGATCACTTGCTCCCCTATAAGTTTTTATGCGCTGTCGGCCCAGGCGCGGATGAGGTTATAGGCGATCGCCCCCTTCGGCGGGGTGACCAGGCCGCCCGGATGCTCGCGGGCCAGCATCGAGAGCACCTCGTCGCGAAAGAACCAGCGGCAGTCTTCGAGTTCGTTGAGGTCGGCCTGGATGTCGTCGTTGAGCGGTTCGCCGAAGCAGCCGATCATCAGCGAATAGGGAAACGGCCAGGGCTGGCTGGCATGGTAGACGACGCGGCCAAGCCGGATGCCGGCTTCCTCCAGCGTTTCACGGCGCACCGCCGCCTCGATCGTCTCGCCGGGTTCGATGAAGCCGGCGAGCGCCGAATACATGCCCGGTGCGAAATGCCGGCCGCGGCCAAGCAGGCATTTTTCGCGGGTCGCCGTCAGCATGATCGCCACCGGGTCGGTGCGCGGAAAATGCTCGGCGGCGCAGGCCGGGCAAAGTCGCTTGTAGCCGCCAGCCCGCATTTCGGCTTCGGTGCCGCATTTGCTGCAGAACCGGTGGCTGGCATGCCAGGCGAGCAGCGCTGCTCCTTGCGCCATCGCGCCGGCCGCCGCCTCGTCGATCAGCCCCTGCATATAGACCGAGCGATAGTCGATGGCCTTGATCGACTCCGGCAATTGTTCGGGATCGAGCCCGGCCGGCACGGCGAGCACCGGGCCGCTGTCGGAAAAACCGAGCAGGACGCCATGGTCGAGCGACACCTGGAGCGGCTGGCTTTCCTCGGCGCCGAACCAGGGGTCGAAGCCGCCATCCCTGAGCTTCAGGTAGAGCCGCCCGCCATGCATCAGCAAAAGCCTGACCGAGGGATCGGCGAGCGCCATTTCGACGGAATCGTCGGCGCGGTTTTCCGATTGCCGGTCGATCACATTGCCGGCGAAGCCGACGAACTGGCTCGGCTCGCGCAAGGGCGCGTCAAACAGGCGGATGCTCATGGGAGACTCAAGGTTCAGGATGGACACGGGACAGGCTTATAGCGCCGCCTTTATCTGTTGCGCAAACCGGCGAAGGTCCGAGCGCTGATAGGGCTCGCGCATGCCGTGCCCCCACACCGGGCCCGGCCAGCCGGGATCGCCTTCCGAGCGGGCGACGACATGGACATGCAACTGGCGCACGACGTTGCCGAGGGCGCCGCTGTTGATCTTGGTGCAGCCGCTCACCCTCTTCAGCGCCTGCGCCACCATATTGGTCTCGAAGGTCAGCATCGCCTGGTCGAGCGGCGTCAAATCGTGGATTTCCTCCACGCCCGGTCGCTGCGGCACCAGAAGCAGCCACGGCCAGCGGCGGTCGTTCATCACCCGCAGCTCGCATAGGCCGAGCCACATCAATTGCTCGCTGTCCGCCTCCAGACGAGCATCCAGCGTAAATCCGGCCTTGAGGCCCGGCAACATCGGCGTTCCTTCACTTTTGTCGTGTTTTTTAGACTTTTGAACGCTAAAGCGGCTGCCGGTGGCCCGCAAGAGGCGGCAAGCGAATCGTTGCTTTGTGACGGCAGTTATGCTAGTGGTTCGGCCATGGTGCTGCTTTGCGCCAATGACCCGCCCCGAGGCGGGTTTTCTGTTTCAGCATTCGGCGGCACTCCCGGCTGATTGAATCCTGCGCCCTTGCATTTCATCGCCGGATTGCCGATATGGAAGCGGGAGGTTGGTGGTGGACGGTCCACTCGCCAACCGGGTCAGGTCCGGAAGGAAGCAGCCCTAACGAGCCCGGAACGGGTCATTGTTCCAGCCTCCCACCTCTTCGCCTTTCTCCCGCGACATTGACGGCGCCAAGCCCTGCGGGCGAAACTATGCGCAGGAATCGGCCGCCTGCAGGCGCGGCCCTTGGAGCTTTACGGGCGAATGAGCGAAGCCGGAAATGCGGGAACGGAAAAGGCAGTCGCCTATCGCGTTCTGGCGCGCAAATACCGTCCTGCTAATTTTTCCGAACTGATCGGCCAGGAGCCGATGGTTCGCACCCTCACCAATGCTTTCGCCACCGGCCGCATCGCCCAGGCCTGGATGCTGACCGGTGTGCGTGGTGTCGGCAAGACGACGACGGCGCGCATTCTGGCGCGGGCGCTCAACTACAAGACCGCCACCGTCGACCAGCCTTGGGTCGACCTTGCCGTGCTGGGCGAGCATTGCCAAGCGATCATGGAAGGCCGCCATGTCGACGTGATCGAGATGGACGCCGCCTCGCATACCGGCATCGACGACATCAGAGACATCATCGAGCGCGTGCGTTACGCCCCGGTGTCGGCGCGCTACAAGGTCTACATCATCGACGAAGTGCACATGCTCTCGACCCAGGCCTTCAACGGCCTGCTGAAGACGCTGGAAGAGCCGCCGCCGCACGTCAAATTCATCTTCGCCACCACCGAAATCAGAAAAGTTCCGATCACCGTTCTGTCGCGTTGCCAGCGCTTCGACCTCAGGCGTATCGATGCCGGCACGCTGGTCGCGCATCTGTCCTCGATCGCCGGCAAAGAAGGCATTGCGGTCGACGACGACGCACTGGCGATGATCGCCCGTGCGGCCGAAGGATCGGCGCGCGATTCGCTGTCCATTCTCGACCAGGCGATCGCCCATGGCAGCGGCGCCGTCAGCGCCGAAGCGGTACGCGCCATGCTCGGGCTCGCCGACCGCGCCCGCATCGTCGACCTGTTCGAACATGTCATGAAAGGCGATGTGGCGTCCGCACTGGCCGAGTTCCGCAACCAGTACGATACCGGCGCCGATCCGGCCGCGGTGCTGACCGACTTGGCCGAGTTCAACCACCTCGTCACCCGGTTGCGCTTCGTGCCGACGGCCCTTGAGGACGCGTCGCTGTCGGAGGACGAGCGCCGGCGCGGCGCCGATTTCGCCAAGGCGCTGTCGGTCAGGGTGCTGTCGCGGACCTGGCAAATGCTGTTGAAAGGCATTCCCGAGGTGCAGTCCTCCAACCGGCCGGTCAGTGCCGCCGAAATGGTGCTGATCCGGCTAGCGCATGCCGCCGACCTGCCGACACTGGACGAGGCGCTGAAATCGCTGGAGAGCGGAGCGTCGGTGCCCAACGGCGCGCCACGCTCGAATGGTGCGCCCGCAAGCTCTGTCGTCGCAAATCCCGGCCCAGCAAGTCCCGGAAATGGCGGCGCCAGCGCTGTGGCGCAGACGCGGATGCCGACGGCCAATGGCGGCGCGCAGACCATGCGGCTGGTCGAACCCGCGCCGATGCCTGCAGCCTTCGTTCCGGAGCCGGTTGCGGATGCGCCGCCGGTGCCGGTGAAATCGCTGGCCGACATCGTCGCGCTTGCCGACGCCCAGCGCGACATGGCCTTCAAGGTGCTGGTGAAGCGCTGCGTGCGCCTGGTGCGCATCGAGCCCGGCCGCATCGACGTCAGCCTGACCGATGATGCGCCGAAGATGCTGCTCAACGACCTGACCGCCAAATTGCGCGCCTGGACCGGCCGCAGCTGGCTGGTGTCGCTGTCCAAGGAAGAGGGCGGCCAGACGCTGGCCGAGATGGAATCGACCAAACGCGAAAGCGCCCTCCTCGACGCCAAGAGCGACCCGACCGTCGCCGCCATCCTGGCGCGTTTTCCCGGCGCCAAGATCATCGACGTGCGCATCCCCGACGCACCGGAAGCCGATGCGGTGGAGGCAGAGGTTCCGATCGAGCCGGCGACAGACGAAGACGAAACCTAAAGCATGATCCCGAAAAATGGGAGCCGGTTTTCGGAGAAGATCATGCTCAACCAAAAGACACACGATCAATCGTAGAGGACCAAGCGATGAAAGATCTTCTCAGCCTGATGGGCAAAGCGAAAGAAATGCAGGCCAAGTTCCAGGCCATGCAGGACGAGATCGCCACGCTGGAAGCCACCGGACAGGCCGGCGGCGGCCTGGTCAGCGTGACGCTGACCGGCAAATTCGAGATGAAGGCGCTGAAGATCGACCCGTCTCTGTTCAAGGAGGAGGAGGTCGAGATTCTGGAGGATCTGCTTCTCGCCGCCCACAATGACGCAAGGGCCAAGGTCGAGCAGATGATGCAGGAAAAGACCCAGGCACTGACCGCAGGACTGCCGATACCGCCGGGAATGAAGCTGCCGTTCTAAGGTGTTGATAGCTATGCCGGTCGACTGAACCCATTGCTCGAGCCTTGGGGAAGGCTCCCTGCGGGTATCCTATGATAGGACCCATGCCGTTATAGTGGCCATGGAGTGCTGTGCCGCGATTCGGCGGTCGCTTGCTCCACCGGTGTGTCCATTCGGCAACTCCGCGCACTTAATAACGCTTTAGCCATCTTTTTGCCTGAAAGTGTCTCATTCTTGCCGCAACCAGGGGCGGGCTGGCGACAGAATGAGGGGATATCTTTGATCGCGACCCGATGGAAGACGCCGTTGTTGCTCGGCGTCATCACCTCTCCGCTGTTCTTGGCCGCTTGCAGTCAGACCACCTCGCACAGCCTGTCGATGGCCAGCCTGACCGATGCCGTCAGATCCAGGCCCTACCGTCACACACTGAAGGACAAGGAGTGCCTCCAGCGCGCGATGTTCTTCGAATCCAACCGGTCGAGCCGTGACGGCATGATTGCCGTCGGCACGGTGGTCATGAACCGGCTGCGTTCCGGCAAGCACGGCAACACCATCTGCCAGGTGGTCGGCGAGCGCGGCCAGTTCGCACCGGGCGTGATGACACGGCAGATGAATTCGAAGGCGATGCCCGACGTCGAGGAGGCCGCTGAGGCGGTGCTCAGGGGCGAGCGCAAGGCCAAGCTGAAGAACACGATGTTCTTTCACACCGCCGGCCTGCGTTTCCCCTACAAGAACATGCACTACACCATGGTTGCCGGCGGCAACGCCTTCTATGAAAAGCGCGGCCGGAACTGGAAACCGTTGCCTGACGAGCCGACGGTCGCGGTGGCACAGTCCACGCCGCGGGGGTCGGCGCGCGCAGCGCCTGTGACGCTCGTGGCCTCCGCCGCTCCGGTCGCCAAGGCAAAATTCGCCAAGGCAACCTATGTGACCGCGGTCGCAACGCAACCGGCAAAGGCTACTCTGGAGAAGGCGACGCCAGAGAAGGCGACCCTTGTGGCGATGCAAGAGCCGATGCAGGAGCCGGACGCGGCCCGTTTTGGCGGCACTGCCGGTGCGCAATCTGTCACGTCATTCCCGGCGGCGCCGGCCGAGCCGACGATGTCGTTTGAATCGACACCCGAGAACACCGACGCCATCGGTGCGATGATCGCCGGCCAGAGCCGGCCGCTGGAAGCATACTGACGGCAGCAGCATCCTTACGCGTTGAACAGACCGCTCGCCCGCAGAACTGTTCCAAAGCGTGCGGAAAAATCATAAACCGATGCGATGTCGAAGCGAATCGCCGGTCCCGAGATCGAACGCCTGATCCAGCTCCTGGCCAAGGTGCCGGGGCTTGGGCCGCGTTCGGCCAGGCGAGCAGCGCTTCACCTCATCAAGAAGAAGGAGCAGTTGCTGTCGCCGCTGGCCGCCGCCATGAGCGAGGCGGTCGACAAGGTGCGCATCTGCTCGACCTGCGGCAATGTCGATACATCCGACCCCTGCATGATCTGCACCGATCCGCGCCGCGACGCCGGCACGCTTATCGTCGTCGAGGACGTGGCCGACCTGTGGGCGCTGGAGCGGGCGGCCGCCATGAATGTCCGCTATCACGTGCTCGGCGGCTCGCTGTCGCCACTCGACGGCATCGGCCCCGAGCAGCTCAACATCCGTTCACTGGTCGACCGTGTCGCCGACGGTGAGGTCAAGGAGGTGATCCTCGCCCTCAACGCCACGGTCGAGGGCCAGACCACCGCGCATTATCTCACCGATCAATTGTCCGGCTTCGATATCAAAGTAACGCGGCTGGCGCATGGCGTCCCGGTCGGCGGCGAACTCGACTATCTCGACGAAGGCACGCTGGCCGCCGCGCTGCGCTCGCGGACGGCGTTTTGACGTGGCTGGCGGGAAGGATCCTTCTGAGATGACTGCGAAGGAACGCTGCCCTTGCATACTCTGCATTGTATTTCTGTTGGCCGCACTGATCGGCCTCCTCCCCACCCCCGCCTCCGCCGCAAAAATCGACGACCAGTTCCGCACCTGGCTCCGCAGCGATCTCTGGCCCGAGGCCAACGCCAAGGGCATCTCCAGAAATACCTTCGAGGCCGCCTTCGACGGCGTCAAACCGAACCTCAAACTGCCCGACCTGCTGATGCCGGGCCAGAAGGCGACGACGCCGCAGAAGCAGCATCAGGCGGAGTTCGGTTCGCCCGGCGCCTATTTCGCCGAAAAGACGGTTCGCGCCGTGACCGCCGGTGGCCGCGCGCGCGCGGCGGCCAATGCCAGGACCATTGCCGCGATCGAGAAGCGCTACGGTGTGCCGGGCGGAGTGCTGCTGGCGATCTGGGGCCGCGAGAGCGGCTTCGGCGCGGCGAAGATGCCTTACGACGCCTTCGAAGTGCTGGGCACCAAGGCATTCATGGCGACCAGGAAGGACTTCTTCCGCACCGAGCTTATGGCGGCGCTCGAGATCGTCGAGCGTGGGTTGGCCCCGGTCGGCGCGATGAAATCGTCATGGGCGGGCGCGCTCGGCCAGCCGCAGTTCATGCCGAGTTCGTTCCTCAGACATGCCGTCGATTTCGATGGCGACGGTCGGGCCGACATCTGGAATTCGGTGCCGGACACGCTGGCCTCGATCGCCAACTATCTCGTCCACTATGGCTGGGTGAAAGGCCGCGGCTGGGGCTTCGAGGTGACGGTGCCTGAGGCGGTCTCCTGCTCGCTCGAAGGTCCGGACCAGGGCAAGAGGATTTCCGAGTGGGCTGATATGGGCATCAAGCGCGTCGCGGCAGGACCGTTTCCGGCGCGCGAGTTGAAGGCCGAAGGTTTTCTTTTGATGCCGGCCGGGCGCAGCGGTCCGGCCTTCATCGTCACGCCCAATTTCTACGTGCTCAAGCAATACAACACCAGCGATCTGTATGCCCTGTTCATCGGCCACGGCGCCGACCGCATCGCCCATGGCGACAGCAATTTTTCCGGGCGCTGGGGCGCGGTCGGCGGGCTCCACAGGTCGGACATCGCCGCCCTCCAGCGGGCGCTGGAGGCCGAGGGCTACGATGTCGGCAGCGCCGACGGCCTGCCCGGCTTCAAGACGCGCCGGTCGATCGGTAAGTGGCAGGCCAGGAACGGTCGAGCCGCCACCTGTTTTCCCGATGCCGACCTGGTCACCGCATTGAAATAGCTCACCCCCCGCGGTGTGGTTCCCGGCGGTGGTAGCTGGCTGATCTGGTCCAACCAACAGCTTTGCAAATGCTCGTTGCCGCGCTTAAAACCGCCGGATATGGTGAGGCGGAACTGGATAAAAGTTGCCATGACAACCGGTTCAGGGATCACCGTTGATTGGCAAGAGAACGCCACAAGCCTGGGCCGGGAACTCAGGTCAACAAAACAGGGAACAATCAAGATGATGATGGAAAAGTTTGCTCTACGCTCCCGTTTCTTGCTCGCGGGCGCAGCCATGTCCGCGCTGCTTCTGGCCGGCGCGCCGGCCGTTGCGGTCACGCCCGCCGACACGCTGGTCGAGGGTTTCGCCATCGATGACATCATCTCCATGGATCCGGGCGAGGCGTTCGAGCTGTCGACCGCAGAGGTCACCGGCAACACCTACGATCTTCTTGTCCGCCTCGACCTCAGCGATACCTCCAAGGTCAAGGGCGATCTCGCCGAAAGCTGGACTGTGTCTGACGACGGCCTGACCTACACCTTCAAGCTCAAGCCCGGCCTGAAATTTGCCTCGGGCAACCCGATCACAGCGGCGGACGTCGCCTATTCGTTCGAGCGCGCCATCAAGCTCGACAAGAGCCCGGCCTTTATCATCGGGCAGTTCGGCATCACCGGCGACAACGTCACTGAGAAGGCCAAGGCCATCGATGACACGACGTTCCAGTTCACGGTCGACAAGGCCTATGCGCCGAGCTTCGTCTTGAACTGTCTATCGGCAACCGTCGCCTCGGTCGTCGACGCCAAGCTGGTCAAGGAGCATGTCGCGGCGGTGACGCCCAGCGACGATTACAAATACGACAACGATTTCGGCAATGCCTGGCTGAAGACCGGCTATGCCGGCTCCGGCGCCTTCAAGCTGCGCGAATGGCGGGCGAATGAGGTCGTCGTGATGGAGCGCAACGACAATTATCACGGCGAAAAGGCCAAGCTTGCCCGCGTCATCTATCGCAACATGAAGGAAAGCTCGGGTCAGCGCCTGGCGCTGGAAGCCGGCGACATCGACGTTGCCCGCAATCTCGAGCCGAACGATCTCGACGCCATCGCCAAGAACGCCGATCTCACCACCACCAGCGCACCGAAGGGCACGGTCTTCTACATCAGCCTCAATCAGAAGAATCCGAACCTCGCCAAGCCCGAGGTTCGCCAGGCCTTCAAATACCTTGTCGACTACGATGCCTTGAGCTCGACCATCCTCAAGGGCATTGGCGAGATCCACCAGACCTTCCTGCCGAAAGGCGTGCTCGGCGAGCTGGACGAGAATCCGTTCAAATTGGACGTCGCCAAGGCCAAGGAACTGCTTGCCAAGGCTGGCTTGGCCGACGGCTTCAGCGTCACCATGGACGTACGCAACACCCAGCCGGTGACCGGCATGGCGGAATCGTTCCAGCAGACGCTCGGCCAGGCCGGCGTCAAGCTGGAGATCATTCCCGGCGACGGCAAGCAGACGCTGACCAAATACCGCGCCCGCAACCACGATATCTATATCGGCCAGTGGGGCCAGGATTATTTTGATCCGAACTCCAATGCGCAGACCTTCGCCAGCAACCCGGACAATTCGGATGAAGGCAAGACCAAGACCCTGGCCTGGCGCAACGCCTGGGACATCCCGGAATTGACCAAAGAGACCGAGGCCGCTCTGCTTGAGAAGGATGCGGCCAAGCGCGCCGCAATGTACCAGGATCTGCAGGAGAAGGTCCTCGAAACCAGTCCTTTCATCATCATCCACCAGCAGCTGGAAGTGGCTGGCCTGCGCAAGAACCTCAAGGGCTTTGCGCTCGGCCCGAGCTTCGACACCAACTTCGTCGGCCAGATATCCAAGGAGTGATATCGGCGGACTTGCCGCATGAGCACTGTTGAAAGCGAAGCGACGGCAGGGCGCGGCAGCGCCCGTGCTGTCGCTGTCGCGTCGGCGATCGCCCGCTTCCTGGTCATCGCGATAACCACCTATCTCGGTCTTCTTGCGGTGACCTTCTTCATCGGCCGGGTGATCCCGATCGACCCGGTGCTGGCAGTGCTCGGCGACCGGGCGCCTGCCAATGTCGTCGAGCGCACCCGCCGCGAGATGGGTCTCGACCTGCCGCTGGTCGAGCAGTTCTACATCTATGTGAAAAATGCCCTGAACGGCAATTTCGGCACCTCGGTGCTGACCACCAATCCTGTCATGACCGACATTCGCCGCGCCTTTCCGGCGACGATCGAGCTGGCGACGCTTGGGACGCTGATCGGTGCATTCCTCGGTGTGCCGCTCGGCGTGCTGGCCGCGGTCCGGCGCGGCAGCATCATCGACCAGATCGTCCGCATCATTGGCCTGGTCGGCTACTCCGTGCCGATCTTCTGGCTGGGACTGCTGGCGCTCGTGCTATTCTACGCCAAGCTGCAATGGGTGGCTTTTCCCGGCCGCCTCGACATCGTCTACGAATACACCTTCACGCCGATCACCGGCTTCTATCTTCTGGATGCACTGTGGCAGCGGCAGTGGGATGTGTTTTTCGATGCCTTCCGCCACATCATCCTGCCGGCCTCGCTACTTGGCTATTTCTCGCTCGCCTATATCAGCCGCATGACGCGGTCGTTCATGCTGAACGAGCTTGCCCAGGAATATATCGTGGCGGCGCGCGCCAAGGGCCTGTCGGAAAAACGCATCATCTGGGGCCACGCGCTGCGCAACGCGGCGGTGCCGATGGTCACCGTGATCGCGCTTTCCTATGCCGGCCTGCTCGAAGGCTCGGTGCTGACCGAGACCGTGTTTTCGTGGCCGGGTATCGGCCTCTACATCACCAATTCCCTGCAGAACGCCGACATGAACGCGGTGCTCGGCGGCACCATCATAATCGGCTCGGTCTTCATCGGCATCAATCTCCTGTCCGATCTGCTCTACCGGGTGCTCGATCCAAGGACCAAGGTACGATGAGCGCTGAAGCAATCCAGAGCCGCCGCGACTGGCTGCTCAGCGAGCGGCCGGCGTCGCGCATGCAGGCAAGGCTCGGCCGCGCCTATGTCGCGTGGCGGCGCTTTTCCGCCAATCGGCTGGCGTTTCTCGGCCTGCTCATCATCATCGCTTTGCTGGTGGTCGCCGCCCTTGCCGATGTGCTGGCGCCCTATTCGCCGACGTTCGGCGACCTCAAGGGCTCGCGCCTGCTGGCGCCAAGTGCCGAGCACTGGTTCGGCACCGACGACCTCGGGCGCGACATCCTTTCGCGCGTCATCTTCGGTTCGCGATGGACGCTTTACGTCGTCATTCTCGTCGCCGTCATCGCCGCCCCTATCGGCCTGCTGGTCGGCACCGTCGCCGGCTATGCCGGCGGCTGGATCGATGCGATCCTGATGCGCATCACCGACATCTTTCTTGCGTTTCCGAAGCTGATCCTGGCGCTGGCCTTTGTCGCCGCACTTGGCCCCGGCATTGAGAATGCGGTGCTCGCCATCGCCATCACCTCATGGCCGCCCTACGCGCGTATTGCCCGTGCCGAAACGCTCACCGTGCGCAATTCGGATTACATCAAGGCGGTGCAATTGATGGGCGCCTCGCCGTTTCGCATAGTGCTTCGCCACATCATGCCGCTCTGCATCTCCTCGCTGATCGTCAGGGTGACGCTCGACATGGCCGGCATTATCCTGACCGCCGCCGGTCTCGGCTTCCTCGGCCTCGGCGCGCAGCCACCGCTGCCGGAATGGGGAGCGATGATCGCGTCCGGCCGCCGCTTCGTGCTCGACCAGTGGTGGGTGGCTGGCGCACCGGGCTTTGCCATCCTCATCGTCAGCCTCGGCTTCAACCTGCTCGGCGACGGCCTCCGCGACGCGCTCGACCCCCGGAGTGGCGACCAATGAGCGGCGACCCCATGAGCCGTAATCAATGAGCACGCTTCTCGACGTCGACGATCTGCGCGTCACCTTTCCGACGCGTACCGGCCGCATCGAAGCGGTGCGGGGCGTCTCCTTCTCGCTCGGCCGCGAACGGCTCGGCATCGTCGGCGAGAGCGGTTCGGGCAAGTCGCAGACCGGCCGCGCCATCATGGGCTTGACCCCGCCGCAGGCCGAGGTCACCGCCAGGAAACTTGCTTTCGACGGCATCGACCTGCTCACGGCCTCGCCTCGCGACCGCCGTGCGTTGCGGGGAAAACGCATCGCCATGATCCTGCAGGATCCAAAATATTCGCTCGACCCGGTGATGAGCATCGGCCGTCAAATCGTCGAGACGCTGCGCACGCATGAGAAGGTCGGCAAGGCCGAAGCCCGCGACCGCGCGCTCGCCATGCTGGAGGCGGTGCAGATCCGCGATCCCGCCCGTGTCTTCGACCTGCATCCGCACGAGGTGTCGGGCGGCATGGGCCAGCGTGCCATGATCGCCATGATGCTGATCGCCGGGCCGGAAATGATGATCGCCGACGAGCCGACCTCGGCGCTAGATGTCACTGTGCAACTCGACGTGCTCGGCATTCTCGACAGGCTGGTCAGCGAGCGCGGCATGGGGCTGATCTTCATCTCGCACGACCTGCGCCTGGTCTCGTCCTTCTGCGACCGGGTGATCGTCATGTATGCCGGCAAGGTCGTCGAGCAGCTGCCGGCGTCAGAACTCGGCCGCGCCCAGCATCCCTATACGCGCGGCCTGCTCAACTGCATGCCCAAGATCGGCGCCGACCGTCACCCGCTGCCGGTGCTCGACCGCAAGCCGGAGTGGGCGGCATGACATCAGCGCTTTCCGTCGACAGGCTGGAGGTGGTCTTCGACCGGTTTCGCGCGCTGAAGGGCGTCAGCCTCGAAGTGCAATCAGGCGAATCCTTCGGCCTGGTCGGCGAATCCGGCTCCGGCAAATCGACGCTGCTGAGGGCAATCGCCGGTCTCGCACCGATCGCTTCGGGCAGCATCACGGTCAACGGAAAAAAACTCGGCGCGCGCCGCGACAAGGCTTTCTATCGCGAGGTGCAGATGGTCTTTCAGGACCCTTACGGCTCGCTGCATCCGCGCCAGACCGTCGACCGCCTGCTGCAGGAGCCGCTCGCCATCCACGGCTTTGCCGATGGCCAAAAGCGCATCCAGCGGGCGCTGGACGAGGTCGGCTTGGGAACCGGCTTCCGCTTCCGCTATTCGCATCAATTGTCGGGCGGCCAGCGCCAGCGCGTGGCGATTGCGCGCGCCCTGATCCTCGAACCGTCGATCCTGCTGCTCGACGAGCCGACCTCGGCGCTCGACGCGTCGGTGCAGGCCGAAGTGCTCAACCTCTTGGAGGAGATCCGGCGGCGGCGCAAGCTCACCTTCCTGGTGGTCAGCCACGACCTCGCCATCATCACCCATATGTGCGAGCGGCTGATGGTGATGCAGAACGGCGAGGCAGTCGAGCACCTCACCGCGGACGACCTCGTCGAGCGTCACGTGTCCAAGGATTACACGCGCAATCTCTTGCGGGCCAGCGACGGGTTTGTCAGGACGGCGTGAATCAAATTTCAGCGTCTAACGGCAGCAGGCCCAACGACCCGGCGGCGGTGCCAACTTGAGGAAAACATGAAATAAGATCAGAACAATTCCCGGCAATCATCCAAACGAGAACGGGCGCCGGCCCGGCGAGGGACATCATGAAGAATTCAGCCATTTCCGAACGCAAGAACCAGTCGATCTCGCGCGGTGTCGGCATGACCACGCAAATCTATGCCGACCGCGCCGAGAACTCGGAAATCTGGGATGTCGAAGGCCGCCGCTACATCGACTTCTCGTCCGGCATCGCCGTCGTCAACACCGGCCATCGTCACCCGAAGGTGATCGAGGCGGTCAAGGCGCAGCTCGACCGCTTCACCCACACCTGCCACCAGGTGGTGCCCTATGAGAGCTATGTCAGGCTGGCCGAACGGCTGAACGGCATGCTGCCGGGCAAGTTCGAAAAGAAGACCATCTTCGTCACCACCGGCGCCGAGGCGGTGGAGAACGCCGTCAAGATCGCCCGCAACGCCACAGGTCGGCCGGCGGTCATCGCCTTTGCCGGCGGCTTCCATGGCCGCACCTTCATGGGCATGGCGCTGACCGGCAAGGTCGTGCCCTATAAGGTCGGCTTCGGCGCCATGCCGGCCGATGTCTTCCACGCGCCGTTCCCGGTGGCGCTGCACGGCATCTCAGTCGCCGATTCGCTGGCCGCGCTCGACCGCCTGTTCAAGGCCGATGTCGATCCGGCCCGCGTCGCCGCGATCATCGTCGAGCCGGTGCAGGGTGAGGGCGGCTTCTACGAGGCGCCGCGCGAGTTCATGACGGCACTGCGCAAGATCTGCGACCAGCACGGCATGCTGTTGATTGCCGATGAGGTGCAGACCGGTTTTGCTCGCACCGGAAAGATGTTCGCCATGGATCACCACGAAGTGGCGCCCGACATCACCACCATGGCCAAGAGCCTGGCCGGCGGCTTCCCGCTGTCGGCGGTCACCGGGCGTGCCGAGATCATGGATGCGCCGAACCCGGGCGGGCTCGGCGGCACCTATGGCGGCAGCCCGATTGGCGTCGCGGCGGCGCATGCCGTGCTCGACGTCATCGAGGAGGAAAACCTCTGCGACCGCGCCAACACGCTGGGCAACCGGCTGAAGCAGCGGCTGCAATCGATCCGCGACGACACGCCGGAGATCGTCGACATACGCGGCCCCGGCTTCATGAACGCGGTTGAGTTCAATGAAGTCAAAAAGGGCTTGCCGTCGGCCGAGATCGCCAATGCCGTCCGGCTGAAGGCGCTCGATAAGGGCCTGATCCTGCTCACCTGCGGCGTCTACGGCAACGTCATCCGTTTCCTGGCGCCGATCACCATCCAGGACGGCGTCATGAACGAAGCGCTCGACATCCTGGAAAGCTCGATCCGTGAGGTCTGGGCCGCCTGACCCTCGCCTTCTTGGGATGTGTTGAGATCAGGTCAGGCCGAGCCGAGAATGGTGGGTTCCGAGAACCGGAACGGAGCGGACATTTGGGTCCGTGAGTACCGGAAGCGCAGGAAACCACCGTTCGCAAGCCGGCATCACCTGAATATCAACATATCCTATTCAGCGGCGCGGACAGGCTCTTCCTTCTGGAAGGCGGCGAGCGCCGCCTTCAGTCCATCCGGCCCCGTCGCAACCGTCTGCAGCGTTGGCGAGAAGCCGGCGCCGAGCATCTTGCGGCCAAGCATATGGTCGCCCGGCCGGTTGACCGATTCAATGCCGAGGAGACGATTTCCAGCGTAATGGTAGATCGAGAATTTGTTCTCGTTGACGTCGCCCAGCACGACATGGCTGTCGCCGCCCGAAATCAGGCCGACCATCTGCAGCTTCATATCGCCGATATCGGACCAGAACCATGGCACCGCCGCAAAGGCGTCCGCATGGCCGACGATGGTGCGCGCGGCAAGACGCGCCTGGTCGGTCGCATTCTGCACCGATTCCAGCCGCACATCGCCGCCGGTGAGCCAGTGCCGGTAGGAGGCGGCATCGCCGATGGCGAGGATTTCAGGCACCGACGTGCGCATCTGCTGGTCGACGCGGATGCCGTTGGCGATTGTGATGCCGGCGGCCTGGGCCAGTTCGACATTCGGCACGACGCCGATACCGACGATGACCATCTGCGCCGGCAGGCGCTCGCCGGATGTGGTGATCGCGGCCGAGACATGGCCGTTCTCGCCTTCGAGCCGCGCAATCATGGTGCCGGTGAGGATGCGCACGCCAGTCGCTTCCAGCCTTTGCCGCACGTGCCTCGCGATGACCGGCGCCACTGCCCGGCCGAGCAGCCGGTCGACCGCCTCGACCACGGTGACCTCGCGGCCGGCCGCTTTGAGCGTCGCGGCGATCTCCAGTCCGATGAAGCCGCCACCAACGATGACCACATCTTCGCTCTGCGCGCTCAACGCGCGGATCAGCCGCGCGTCGGCGAGCGAGCGCAGCGACACAACGCCTGAAAGCTCCGAACCCGGCAGCGGCAGGATGCGCGGCCGCGAACCGGTCGCCAGGATCAGTCGGTCGAAAGGCAGCACGCCGCCACCTGATAGCTCCAGCCTGCGTCCGGCATCGATGCGGTCGATCCTGATGCCCGGCCGGTAGTCGATGGTACTGCCGGTATAAAAGGCCTCGCCGCGCAGCGGCTGCGGTTTGGCCTCTTGATCCTTGATGAAGGTCTTCGACAGCGGCGGCTTGTGATAGGGCAGTTCATTCTCGTCGCCGACGAGGATCACGGGTCCGTCGTAACCGTCCTCGCGCAGGCCGGCGGCCGCTTGCACGCCCGCATGACCCGCACCGACAATGACCACACCGTTTTTCATCGCAGCCCCAATTTCCTCATCCCCAATTCTTCGTCCAAGTCTAGGACGTCTCGCCACGTGGCAATTGTCTGACCCCGCCGCAAGACCACCTTTGCGGGTCGCACCCGGAATGGCGGTCCATCAATAGTGCTGTTAATGACGACAAGCTAAAATGCGGCTAAAGTTGACACTTGCAGTTTAGAATAATTCTAAACTGTTGTTTCGATTGGCTTTTCTCTCTGAAATCGGTTGACTTCCGGCGCCTTCATCGCTTTATGGAACCTTGCGTGTCAAGCGCATCCCTTTGATGTCTGGGCCTTGAACCCTTTCGATTGGAGGCATTTCGATGTCTTTCTTCCGCAAACCGCGCTATGCCGCGGCCTGTTTCTCGGCCAATGGCATGGACCTGCCTTGGTGCCGACTGCCTGCCGACGCGCCTTTGGCGCCGGCATCCACTGAATTCCGAGGAGATGACAATCATGAGAGCGATGATCACGGCACGATATGGCAGGCTCGCCGCGATCGGCGCCACGGCGGCATTGACGGCGGCGATATTCGTGCTGCCGGCCAAGGCGGAAATCGAAGCCAAGGCTGTCATTAAGACCTATTCCGACATTGCGCTCGCCAAATATGAGGATTCGCTGACGACGGCGCAGGCGCTCGACAAGGCCGTCGACGCGTTGCTTGCCAAGCCTTCGGTGGAAACGCTGACTGCCGCCCGCGAGGCTTGGAAGGCGTCGCGTGTTCCCTATCAGCAGACCGAAGTCTACCGCTTCGGCAACGCCATCGTCGACGACTGGGAAGGCAAGGTGAACGCCTGGCCGCTGGACGAAGGCCTGATCGACTATGTCGCTGCCGGCTACGGCACCGAGTCGGATGCGAATGCGCTCTACACCGCCAATGTGATCGCCAACAAGTCGATTGAGGTCGACGGCAAGAAGATCGACGCCACCAATCTTACTCCGGAGTTCCTCTCCGGCACGTTGCAGGAAGCCGGCGGCATCGAGGCCAATGTGGCGACCGGCTACCACGCTATCGAATTCCTGCTGTGGGGCCAGGACCTGCACGGCACTGGCCCGGGCGCGGGCGAACGGCCCTATACGGACTACGATCTCGCCAACTGCACCAGCGGCAATTGCGATCGTCGGGCGCAGTACCTGAAGTCGGCGAGCGACCTTCTGGTTTCCGATCTGCAGGACATGGTCAACGAGTGGAAGGATGGCGGCGCCGCGCGCAAGAACCTTGTCGATGGCGAGCCGAAAGTAGGCATCTCGACCATCCTCACCGGAATGGGCTCGCTGTCCTATGGCGAACTTGCCGGCGAGCGCATGAAGCTCGGCCTGCTGCTGCACGATCCGGAAGAGGAGCACGACTGCTTCTCCGACAACACCTACGATTCCCATCTCTACGATGCCGTCGGCATTCGTGCCGCCTATCGTGGCAGCTACACGCGCCTCGACGGCACCGTCGTCGAAGGCCCCTCGGTATCCGACATGGTCAAGGAGGCCGATCCGGCGATCGACAAGGAACTGTCGGACAAGCTCGATGTCACCGTCGCCAAGATGGAAGCCATCAAGGCGCGGGCGCTTGGCGGCGAGGCTTATGACCAGCAGATCGGCGAAGGCAACATTGAAGGCAACGCCACAGTCCAGGCGGCGATCGATGCGCTGGTCGACCAGACCAAGTCGATCGAACGCGCCGTCGGCACCCTGAAACTCAATGCCATCGCCTTCGAGGGCTCGGACAGCCTCGATGCTCCAGACAAGGTGTTCCAATAAGGCGTCAAGAGCCTCGAGCACGGTTCCGAACCGAAGGTCCGCGTAAAAAGTGGGAAGCGGTTTCGGTTCGATTGAGAAAATAAGCCACACGGCGCCGAGCAGGCGCCGTCAGCCATACAGAGCAAATAATGCTGATCTGCCATTGCAACATCATCACCGAGAAGGAGATTGAGCAGACGATCGTCGGGCTGCTGGATCAGGACCCCTGGCAACTTATCGTGCCGGCGAAGATCTATCATGCCATGCAGAAGCGTGGTCGCTGTTGCGGCTGCTTCCCAAATGTGGTCGAAACGATCATTCGGGTAACCGAGAATTACCACGCCCGCTCGGAGGCGAGCGGCGTCGATGTCGTTTCACACCTGGATCGCGTCAGAGGCCTGCGCGTCCAATACGGGAGCAGAAACCATGAAAGGCGAACAGCAGATCATAGAGCGGCTTAACGAAGCTCTGTTTCTGGAACTTGGAGCGGTCAATCAGTACTGGGTGCATTTCCGGCTGCTGGAAGACTGGGGCTACGCCAAGCTGGCGAAGAAGGAACGCGCGGAATCGATCGAGGAGATGCACCATGCCGACCGGCTCGTGGCCCGCATCATCTTCCTTGAAGGTCATCCGAACCTGCAGTCGGTAGCGCCGCTGCGCATCGGACAGAATGTCAAGGAAGTGCTCGAATCCGATCTTGCCGGTGAATATGACGCGCGCACTGCCTACAAACGCTCGCGCGAGATTTGTGACGAAGCAGGCGACTACGTGACGATGAAGCTGTTCGAGGATTTGCTGTCCGACGAGGAAGGTCACATCGACTTCCTCGAGACGCAACTCGACCTGCTCGCCTCGATCGGCGAGGAAAAATACGGCCAGCTCAACGCCGCATCGGCCGACGAGGCGGATTAGGGACATGCGGGAATGCGGCGCCGCTTAGATTTCTTGCGCCGCCTGCGGCGGGCCGAGGATTGCGGCCTGCCGTTCCAGCAAAACCCGCGATACAGCTGGCTTCGCGGGCTTTCGCTTGCAGTAGTGGTCCCACTTACGGCCTCGGCGATGGCCGGCGCGCCCGAACCGGCGGGCCTCGCCGCCAGTCGTACCGATCTGACGCCGGAGGATCTGGCGCGCGTCATCGCCATCACCCGGCCGACCAAGGATTTTTCCAAGCCCGAGCAGTTCGAGCCGATGCAGGGCGGCGCCGGCACGTCACGGAAAGATGCCAACAAGGACGCTTTCTCGCAATCTTCCGCCAATATCACCTTCGAGGAAGAAGGCACCTTCAAGCTCGGCAATGCCCTTTTCCGCAAGAACTGGGTTTCGTCGCCCTCGTCGACGCAGGCGTCGGACGGGCTTGGGCCGCTATTCAACGAGCGTGCGTGCCAGAATTGCCATCTGAAGGACGGTCGCGGTCGTCCGCCGGAAGGCGACAGCGGTACCACCTCGATGTTCCTGCGGCTGGCGCGGCAGGCGAGCACCGATGAGGAGAGAGCAGCGCTGGCCGCCCGCAAGGTGCTCAACTTCCCCGATCCGGTCTACGGCTCGCAATTGCAGGACCTGGCCGTGCCGGGTCTTCGGGGCGAAGGCCGGATGCGTGTCGACTATCAGGAGCAGAAAGTCACGCTGCCGGACGGTACCGTGGTTTGGCTGCGCAAGCCGAGCTATTCGGTCGATGATCTTGCCAACGGGCCGCTCGATCCGCACACGACGCTTTCGCCGCGTATGACGCCGCCGATGATCGGCCTCGGCCTGGTCGAGCAGATCGCACCGGCGGACATTCTCGCCCATGCCGATCCGGACGATCGGAACAGTGACGGCATCTCCGGCAAGCCCAACATCGTGCGCGATGGCCAGAGCGGCGAACTGACGCTCGGCCGCTTCGGCTGGAAGGCTCAGACGCCGTCGATCCGCCAGCAAGCGGCGGACGCATTCGCCGGTGACATCGGCATTTCGACGCCGGAAGTGCCAAACCACTGGGGCGATTGCACCGCGGCCGAAAAGACCTGCCTTGCCATGCCCAACGGCGTGCAGGAGCGCCTCGGCCCGGTCGAGGCGCCGCCGCCGGTCATGGACCTCGTCACCTTCTATTCGCAAAACCTCGCCGTGCCGGCGCGGCGCGATCTCGACGAGCCCGATGTGCTGGCCGGCAAGAAGCTGTTCTACGACATGGGCTGCATTTCCTGCCATACGCCGAAATTCGTCACCCGCCGCGGCACGCCCAACAAGGCGCAGGCGTTCCAGCTTATCTGGCCCTATTCCGATTTTCTGCTGCATGACATGGGGCCGGGTCTCGCCGATGGGCAAGCGGTGGGCGAGGCTACCGGCAGCGAATGGCGCACGCCGCCGCTGTGGGGCAGCGGTCTTACCCAGACCGTCAACGGCAACAGCTTCTTCCTGCATGACGGGCGCGCGCGCACCCTGGCCGAGGCGATCCTGTGGCATGGCGGCGAGGGGCAGAAGGCGCGCGACCGCTTTGCCGCCGCCGATGCGGCCGATCGCGACGCACTGGTCAAATTCCTGGAGTCGCTCTGATGTCGAAGCGTCTTGCGCTTGTCCTGGTCCTCCCGCTGGTCCTCGCCGGCGCGTTGCCGGCATCCGCAGCGGCAAAGGCCTCCGACGTGATCCAGCAGGCCATCGACGGCTTTGTCCGCCCGGCCTATGCACGGCTGCATGAGCATGCGGACAGCCTGACCAAGGCGATGCGCAGGCTTTGCGACGCGCCTTCGCAGGATCATCTCGATGCGGCGCACGCCGAATTCTCCGGCACCGTGGATGCCTGGTCGGTCGTCGAGATCATCCGCATCGGACCGATCACGCAGAACAACCGGCTGGAGCGCATGCTGTTCTGGCCGGACCGCAAGAGCATCGGCCTGAGGCAGGTCCAGGCGGCGCTGGCTAATAAAGATCGCACCGCCGCCGATCCAGCCCAGCTGGCGACAAAGAGCGTCGCCATGCAAGGGCTCGGCGCGCTGGAGTTCGTGCTTTACGGCGATAGCGCCGAGCGGCTCGCCGGTAAGGACGATCCCTATCGCTGTGCTTACGGCGCGGCCGTCGCTGGCAACATCGAAACCATTGCCGCCGAGGTCAGCGACGCCTGGAACAAGCCCGACGGTTTTGCCGCGCTTTGGGCCAATCCGGGCCCGCAAAACGCGCTCTACCGCGACGGCACCGAAGGGGTGACCGAACTGGTCGGCGTCTTCATCAACGAGCTGGAAATGGTCCGCGACGTGCGCCTAAAGGGCTTTTTGGGCAGCAATCCGCAAGCCGACAAGCCGAAACAGGCGATCTACTGGCGCTCGCAAAACACCGCGCGCTCGTTGACAGGCAATCTTTCGGGCATGGACGCGCTGTTCCAGGCCTCGCAGCTTGGCGAAGCGCTGTCGCCCGACGCGCGCTGGATGGCAGATTCGATCCACATCCAGCTCGTCAACGGGGCCGCCGACGCCACGGCCATCAGAGGTCCGATCGACAAGGCGCTCGCCGACCCGGCGCTGCGCCAGAAGCTCGACCACTTCTCGCTGGTGACATCCAGCCTGTCGACCCTGATGGGCACCAGGCTGACAGCCGAATTCGGCCTGACCGCCGGTTTCTCGTCGCTCGACGGAGACTGAGCATGATCCCAAAAAGTTGCAGACTTTTTGGACAAGATCATGCGGCAAAGAAACCGAGCATGATCCCAAAAAGTTGCAGACTTTTTGGACAAGATCATGCGGCAAAGAAACCGAGCATGATCCCAAAAGTTGCAGACTTTTTGGACAAGATCATGCTCGAACGGAGATCGCATCCTGAAGACGCCGCTGATCGATCGCCGTGATTTCCTCAGGGCCGCCGGGACAGGCTTTGTTGCCGCGATGGCGCCGTCCGCATGGGCGAAGACACTTGCGGCCGACGCCGTCTTCGCCACCGCTTTCGTCAAGCGTGACGGCAGCTATGGCGCGGCCATCCTGTCCGAGGCCGGCAAGGTCCTGCATGCCATCGACCTTCCCGCCCGCGGTCACGACGTCACCTTCGATCCGGTGTCGAAGCGCTCCGTGGTCTTTGCCAGGCAGCCCGGCACCTTCGCCGTGGTCTTCGACCACACAGGTCGCGACGAACCACGGACCATTGCCAGCGTCAGTGGACGGCATTTCTTCGGTCACGGCGTGTTTTCGACCGACGGTGCGCTGCTCTACGCCACCGAGAACGATTTCGACAATGCCGCCGGTGTGGTCGGTGTCTATGACGCGCGTGCGAAATTCAAGCGCATCAGTGAGTTCCCGACCTACGGCATGGGTTCGCACGAGCTTCTGTTGTTGGGCGACGGCAGGACGATTGCCGTCGCCAATGGCGGCATCGAGACGCATCCGGATTACGGCCGCGCCGAGCTCAACATCGCGACGATGAAGCCGTCCTATGTGCTGGTCGACCGTCTGACCGGCGACCTTCTCGAAAAGCACGAACTGCCGCCGGAGCTGCACCAGCTGTCGATCCGTCACATGGCTGCCGATCAATTCGGCACGGTCTGGTTCGGCTGCCAGTACAGGGGGCCGGGCACCGATCGTCCGCTGCTGGTCGGCCGCGCCGCGCGCGGCAAGGATCTGCAACTGCTCGACATGCCGCAGGACGTGCTTTCCGGCTTCAGGAACTACATCGGCTCGGTCGCCGCCAACCTCGCCGCCGGCACCGTCGCCGTGTCCTCGCCGGAAGGGAATTCGCTGGCGGTGATCGATGCGGCCAGCGGCCGGATCGTCGCCATCAGCGCACTGGCCGAGGTCTGCGGCGTGGCGCCCGACGGGCCGAGCTTCATGGCGACGACTGGCACCGGCGAAATCCTCGAAGCCGGCGGCGCGACACGGTCCGAGCCGGGCTATGTCTGGGACAATCACATGCTGCGCATCGAGGAGGCCGAAT
Source organism: Mesorhizobium wenxiniae (assembly GCF_002284535.1). GTDB lineage: Bacteria > Pseudomonadota > Alphaproteobacteria > Rhizobiales > Rhizobiaceae > Mesorhizobium > Mesorhizobium wenxiniae. Next base: position 191,043 of record NZ_NPKH01000034.1, read on the forward strand.
AGGCGCGTCCGGCACCGGTTCCCTGACGGTTACGTTCGTTAGAAGTTACCGCCTACAGGCGAGGTCGAAGCGAAGCCGCCAAACGATTTATGCATTATCCCCTTGCGGGGAGGAGCCATGGCGGGCACAGGGAAATTGTTTTTCGAACCCCTGTGCTCCAATTGGGCTCCAACCGGCCGACTCATGAAGTTGCTTGCCATCGACTGTGCCGCCAATCTATGCGCTGCTTGTATCTACGATACGGCGGCCGGGAAGGAGCTCGGCCGTTCGGTGTTCGATCTCGGCAAGGGCCATGCCGAGCATCTGATGGCCGTCATTGAAGCGGCGTTGAAGACCGGCGGAACCGACTATGCCGGCGTCGGCGCCATCGCTGTCTCCACCGGTCCGGGCTCCTTCACCGGCCTGCGCGTCGGCGTCTCGGCGGCGCGGGGTCTTGCGCTGGCGCTGAAAATCCCGGCAATCGGGGTGACGACGCTGGAAGCGCTGGCGGCGCAAGCCAAAGAGACATTTCCCGGCCGCGCTGTGCTGGCCGCGCTCGACGCCGGGCGCGACGAGATCCATGCCGCGCTTTACGATGAAGAGTCGGTTCTGCGCTATGGTCCGGCCGTGACCACGCTTTCGCAAGCCGTCGCCATGGCGGTAGATCTCACTCCGGTTCTGGTCGGCACAGCTGCCACGCAAATTGCCGCCTCGGCCGGGCGCGCCTTTGATATCGGCCCGACAAGTGCCACGGCCGACATCGCCGTCTATGCCCGGCTGGCTGCCGCCCAAGCTGCCGGCAAAAAGGCTGAAGGCGAAAAGCCGAAACCGCTCTATCTGCGCGGCGCCGACGCCAAGCCGCAGGCCGGCTTTATCCTGTCCAGGAAGAAAGCCGGGAAGAAAACCTGATGCGCATTCCTTTCCTCCAGCCGCGCCGCAGGGACTTTGCGCTCGAGCCGCTGACGATGGCCGACAGCGCGGCCATGTCGGTGCTGCATCGCGAGGATTTCGTTCGGCCGTGGACCGACGACGAATTCGCCGCACTGCTCGAGCAGGACGCGGTGTTCGGCTATGCCGCGCGCGAGACCGGACAGGGTGCCAAGCCGCCGGTCGGCTTCGTCCTGGCGCGCCTGGCTGCCGGTGAAGGCGAGATCCTGACTGTCGCGGTGGCGCGCTCGCATCGCCGCCAGGGGCTCGGCTGGCAATTGATGGATGCCGTTCTGCGCGAACTGCACGCGCAACGCGCCGAGGCGCTTTTCCTCGAGGTCGACGAGACCAACGTTGCCGCGATCGCGCTCTACCGGCGGCTGGGATTCCGCGAGGTCGGCAAGCGTCCCAACTATTACAGGTCGCCCGAGCACGGCCCGACCGGCGCGCTTGTCATGCGCCGCGATCTTCGCTAGCGCAGATTCAAAATTGCTAGAGCGTACGTTGTGCGTCCAATTGGACGCACAACGCTCTGGCCATACGTGGGCAGGGCCTGGAGCAAAATGATCGGAAAAATCAGGATTTTCCTGGCACTGGGCCTCGTTGTCGTCGGCTCGTTGATTCTCGTGCCGTTGCAGATCCTGTCGATGAAGACCGGGCTCTGGCGCGAGACGTTCGTCCTGAAGATCTGGCACCGGCTCATCATCAGGGCGCTGGGCATGCGCATCCATGTCAAGGGGACCCTGTCCAGCCAGCGCCCTCTATTGGTTGCGTCGAACCACATCTCCTGGACCGACATCATGGTACTGGGGTCGATGGTCGACGTGAAATTCATCGCCAGGGCTGACATGGCCGGTTGGCCATTGATCGGCATGTTATCGAAGCTGCAGCGCACTGTCTTCATCGAGCGTGAGCGCAAGCGTTCGTCGGGCGACCAGGCGAGCGAGATCGCCAACCGCATGGCCAAGGGCGACGCCATGGTGCTGTTTGCCGAAGGGTCGACCGGCGACGGCAACATGATCTTGCCGTTCAAGAGCACGCTATTCGGCGCCGCCTCGATGGCAATTTCGGAAGGGGCGGCCGAAACGGTCTTCATCCAGCCGGTGGCGATCGTCTATACGCGCCTGCATGGCGTGCCGCTCGGCCGCAGGCACCGGCCGATTGCCGCCTGGATCGGTGACGAGGATTTGATGCCGCATCTCAAGGTGCTGATGGCGGAAGGCGGGCTCGATGTCGAAGTGCATTTCGGTGAGCCGGTCGCCTTTTCAAAAGGCTCCAGCCGCAAGGAAACGGCAAGGCTGATGGAAAGTCAGGTGCGTGATATGGTGCAGGCGGCGCTCGCCGATCCGCGCCCGAGCCGGTAAAACCGGAATAGCTACTGCGCCAATCAAGTGCTCCAGCGTCTTGCGCGTCCAAGAGGACACATGGCGCTGCAGGGCAGAATCGTCTGTTTTTTGTCGGCGAAAGGCGTTAGAAGCCGCCAGATGGAATTGAACACGATCGAACGGGACGACATCGAAACTGCGGCCGAAAGTGCGGTCGTACCATCTGCCGCGACCAGGAAGGTCTTCGTCAAGACCTATGGCTGCCAGATGAACGTCTACGATTCGCAGCGCATGACCGATGCGCTGGCCGCCGACGGCTATGTGGCAACGGACGCCATCGGTGAGGCCGATCTGGTGCTGCTCAACACCTGCCATATCCGTGAGAAAGCCGCCGAGAAGGTCTATTCCGAACTTGGCCGCATTCGTGAGATGAAGGCCGAACGGGCTCAGGCCGGCCGCGAAATGCTGGTCGGTGTCGCCGGCTGCGTAGCGCAGGCAGAGGGCTCCGAGATCATCCGCCGCTCGCCGGCCGTCGATCTGGTCATCGGCCCGCAGACTTATCACCGGTTGTCTGACGTGCTGGCACGGGTGCGCCGCGGCGAAAAGATCGTCGAGACCGACTACGCCATCGAGGACAAGTTCGAGCACCTGCCGCAGCCGAAACGCGCCGAGATCATCAAGCGCGGCGTCACCGCGTTCCTGACCGTGCAGGAAGGCTGCGACAAGTTCTGCACCTTCTGCGTCGTGCCTTATACCAGAGGCTCGGAAGTGTCGCGGCCGGTGGCGCAGATCGTCGCCGAGGCCGAGCGGCTGGCGCAAGGCGGCGTGCGCGAGGTGACGCTGCTTGGCCAGAATGTCAATGCCTGGCATGGCGAGGGCGAAAACGCCGAGGAATGGGGTCTTGGCCGCCTGCTGTTCCGGCTGGCCGAGATTCCCGGGCTGGCGCGGTTGCGGTACACCACCAGTCACCCGCGCGACATGGACGACGAATTGATCGCCGCCCATCGTGACTTGCCGGCGCTGATGCCCTATCTGCACTTGCCTGTGCAATCCGGCTCCGACCGCATCCTCAAGGCGATGAACCGCAGGCATACGGCAAAGGATTATCTGACGCTGCTCGACCGGATCCGCGCCGCACGGACCGATATCGCGCTTTCAGGCGACTTCATTGTCGGCTTTCCCGGCGAGACGGATGCGGATTTCAAGGCAACGATGGGCCTTGTCCGCCAGGTTAACTATGCCTCGGCCTTCTCGTTCAAATATTCGCCGCGCCCTGGAACGCCGGGCGCGGAAATGGCCGATCATGTGCCGGAAGCCGTCAAGGACGAGCGCCTGCAGCGACTGCAGGCGCTGCTGCTGAAGCAGCAGCAGGATTTCGGCGCGAGCCTGGTCGGCAGCACCATCGACACGCTGATCGAGAAGCCGGGCCGCCAGGCTGGCCAGAAGGTCGGCCGCTCGCCGTGGCTGCAGCCGGTTATTGTTGATGAAAAGTCCGGCGAAATCGGTGAGATTATCCAGGTACGAATCACGAAGACGGGTTACAACAGCCTGTTCGCCGAATTGGCCTGAAGGTCTCGGCAGATGAGGAGAGACGGTTGAGCGCTGCGGAAGTGAAGAACCTGCCCCAGAACCTACCATCGGGGGCTTCGGATATGGCGCACATCGTTCTGACTTTCGACAACAACAAGCTTGCCAGCGCCCTTTATGGCCAGTTCGACGAGAATCTGGCCAGGCTGGAGCAGAAGCTTGGCGTCGATATCCGCTCGCGAGGCAACCAACTGACCATCAAGGGCTCCGCCCCGGCCGCCGAGCAGGCGCGCCGCGCCCTGGACAATCTCTACGGCATTCTTCAGAAAGGCGCTGACATCGGCCAGTCGGACGTCGACGGCGCCGTGCGCATGGCGATCGCCGCCGACGACCAGCTGACGCTGCCGACGCTGGAGCGCAAGGGCAAGGTGTCAGCCGCCCAGATATCGACGCGCAAGAAGACGATCTATGCCCGTTCGCTCAACCAGGACGCCTATATGCGCGCCCTGGAGCGGTCCGAACTCGTCTTCGGCATCGGCCCGGCTGGCACGGGAAAAACCTTCCTGGCGGTGGCGCATGCAGCGATGCTGCTCGAACGTGGCATGGTCGAGCGCATCGTGCTGTCGCGGCCGGCAGTCGAGGCCGGCGAACGGCTCGGCTTCCTGCCCGGCGATATGAAGGAGAAGGTCGATCCCTATCTGCGGCCGCTTTACGACGCGCTTTACGAGATGATGCCGGCCGACAAGGTCGAGCGGGCGATAGCCGCCGAGGTGATCGAGATCGCGCCGCTGGCCTTCATGCGCGGCCGCACGCTGGCGCACTCCGCCGTCATCCTCGACGAGGCGCAGAACACCACGCCGATGCAGATGAAGATGTTCCTGACCCGTCTCGGCGAGAACTCTCGCATGATCGTCACCGGCGATCCGACCCAGATCGACCTGCCGCAAAACACCAAATCCGGTCTGGTCGAGGCGCTCAGGATCCTCGACGGCGTCACCGGCATGGTGACGGTGCGCTTCAACGAAGGCGACGTCGTCAGGCATCCGCTGGTCGCCGAGATCGTCAAGGCTTACGACCGCGACGGCAAGCTGGCGAGGGGCCTGGGCGCCGAAAGCTGATGATGCGGCCGCATGGCTGAGGACAAAAAGCCTGTAGGCGGGGATCTTCCGGTTCCCGTCGACATCGATATAACGGTCGAAGCGGGTGACTGGCCGGAAGAGGCTGCGCTGACGCGGCTGGTCGATCGCGCCGTTGCTGCTGCGTTTGCCGAAACCGGCGCGGCCGGCTGTTCCGAGCTCAGCATCGTTTTTTCTGACGATGCCCATATCCGCAGTCTCAATGCAGGTTGGCGCGGCAAGGACAAACCGACCAACGTCCTGTCTTTCCCGGCTTTTCCGCTCGCCAAGGGCGGTCCGCTGCCGCCCATGCTGGGCGACATCGTGCTGGCCGCGGAGACGGTTGCGCGGGAAGCCGCACTGGAAGACAAGCCTGTCGACAACCATATCACCCATCTCGTCATCCACGGCCTGCTGCATTTGCTGGGCTACGATCACGAGACCGACGCCGAGGCCGAGGAAATGGAAGCCGTCGAACGCGCAGCACTTGCGAGGCTTGCCATTCCCGATCCCTACGCGTAACTAAAAAGATCAAATGACCGGACGACGATGAACGACAAACCAGAGACTGCCGCCCGCCCAGACGCCGGCAGTGCGACCAAGCCATCCGAACAGACGGAAGAGAGCTCGAGTCCGAGTACCACGACCGGCAGCTTCGCCAGCGAGCCATCGCCTGCCGGTCCTTCCCTGTTCGATCGCGTGCTCGGCCTGTTCAGGCAACGCAACGGCGCCAGCCTGCGCGAGGAGATCGCCGACGCACTTGCCGAAACGGCGAGCGATGCCGGCGCCTTTTCGCCCGGCGAACGGGCCATGCTCAACAACATCCTGCGCTTGCGCGAGGTGCGCGTCGAGGACGTCATGGTGCCTCGCGCCGACATTGAAGCGGTCGAGATCACGACAAACCTGGGCGATCTTCTGGGACTGTTCGAGCAGTCTGGCCATTCCCGCATGCCGGTCTATTCGGAGACGCTCGACGACCCGCGCGGCATGGTCCACATCCGCGACGTGCTCGCGCACATCACCAAGATCGCCCGCGTCAGGAAGGGCAGGACGACCAGGAAAACCGCCGCCGCCACGCTTCTCGATCTCGCCAAGGTCGATCTCACGCGCACCATAGGCGACCTGACCCTGATCCGCCCGGTGCTTTTCGTGCCGCCGTCGATGCTCGCCTCCGATCTCATGGGGCGGATGCAGGCGATGCGTACCCAGATGGCGCTGGTCATCGACGAATATGGCGGCACCGACGGTCTGGTGTCGCTCGAGGATATCGTCGAGATGGTGGTCGGCGACATCGAGGACGAGCATGACGAGGACGAGCCGATGATCACCCAGACCGGCGAGGGCGTGTTCGTCGTCGACGGCAAGGCCGAGATCGACGATGTCGCCAAGATGATCGGCGAGGATTTCGCCGCCGGCGAGCATGGCGAATATGTCGACACGATCGGCGGCATGATCTTCAACACGCTTGGCAGGGTTCCGGCCCGCGGCGAAGTGGTGCAGGCCATCCCTGGCTTCGAATTCCATGTGCTCGACGCCGATCCGCGCCGCGTCAAGCGCGTGCGCATCGTGGAGACCCAGAAGGGCGAGCGCCGCCGGCGCGCCGTCCGCGCCGAGCAGGCTTGAAAGACGCCGCTCGCCCGATGACGGTCGATGATCCGTTCAAGCACTCATCCTTGGGCTCCGGCATATTCTACAAGGATCCGCGCGCCGCATTGATCTGGCTTGAAAAGGCTTTCGGCTTCGAGCCGAGTATGGTGGTTAGCGACGCTGATGGCAGGCTCGTTCATTCCGAGATGCGGTTCGGTGACGGCTATATCATCGTCGATTCCGAATGGGCCGACCATGTCGCTAGAATCTTTCACGTTTTGACGGAAGCGTATCCGGCGTTAGCAAAGTAGTTGTTGCATTCTGTAGCCTCGATGGTTTC
>NZ_NPKH01000023.1 GCF_002284535.1 Mesorhizobium wenxiniae
GGCAAACGACCCGATATCAGTCGCTGACCGGTTCCTTGCCGGTCCCCGAAAGCTGGCCTTCATTCCGGCGGCCCCGTCCTTTGGTGAAATAGGGCGGCAAGCAGAAAGATGCGACGGCGCCGCCATATTCGGCAAATGCCTTATAGCCCGATCCGAAATTAAGTTGAGTTTGGTGTCAGCAGCTCCGCGAGAGCCCACCGGTAGACATCTCGACTGTTCATCGAGCGCCCTTGGCCGCCGGCGCTACAGAAGGTGACGATATCTTTTGAATGCCCTGTATCGATCGACGATGACGGCTCATGACGTTTTCTTTCCATATGATTGTCTCTGGATCGACAGATTTCCAGTCGATCCTGGTGCCTTATTCCTGACGCACCCAAATCTGCGAGCGACCGAACATTGAGACACCAATGTAGCCGCGCACGTTGAGCTTCTTGCCGCCGTCCGTCAGTTGGATCTTGCTGCTGTAGACCTTGCCGCTGAAGTGTCTGCCGGCTAACGGTCTGCGGCAGGAGTGCTCTTGTCGAGAGCAATGCGGCTATCGGCGGTGGTTGGGTGACTACCTTGGAGAATACCGCGCCGTAGCGTGCAGTCAGCGGGGTTCGCGAACGGCTAAGGGCGCAGTGAGCGAGATTTTTGAGCGCCGGCCCGGCAAAAGCCATGATCTCCGCTATGTCAGTCGGGCATGACCGTTGCCAAAATCGAAAATTCCGGTGCCCGATCAAGCTTTAACAGGCGAATGCTATTTAGAGCTGCCGGCCTTGCTGCACTGGCCGGGCTCGCTGCCTGCGCCACTGTGCTGCCCACCGGCGAAGGCGCCGGGGTCTCCGCCTCCGCCGTCGGCACACTGGCGGGCATCCGTGCCTCAGCCGGCCTCGGGCCGCTTCTCCCCGACCCTCAGCTCGAACAGGCAGCCCTGCAGCAGTCCGGCTATATGGCGCGCGGCGGCCGCATGACCCATACCACAGGCTGGGGCAAGGGATTCGCCTCGCGCGTCAAGGGCAACGGCATTAGCGGTGCTGCCGCCGAAAACATCGCCGAGGGCCGTTTCGATCAGCAGAAGCTGTTCGACATCTGGATGCATTCGGCCGGCCACCGCCGCAACATGCTCGACCCGCGCTTCACCCGCTTCGGTCTGGCCTATGTGCGGCACGGCCGCGACAGCTCGCTGCGCTACTGGAGCCTTGTTCTGGGCAGATAGGGGGTGTGTCCGGCAAGTCGACAAGCCGTCAGCCCATATGCGCAGCGGGACCGGCGGTCGGACCAGCCTTTGGCTTGCGCAGCAGGAAAACAAACGGGATGGCAAGCGTCATCATCATCAGCAGCTTGAAGTCATTGACGTAGTCTCAGGCTTCATCATCCGATGGACCGAGGTGGTCTATTGCGCCTCACCCGCCGTGGCGTGGCCGAAGATGCTCGGAAGCCCGCGGGAAACGCCGGTGTCCACCGTGACGGTCGCACTCATGCCGGTGCGCAGCGCCATCTTGGCGTCGGCATCGGCCAGTTGCAGGCGTACCGGAATGCGCTGGGTGACCTTGACCCGGTTGCCGGTGCGTTTTGGGCGGGCAACAGCGAGAACTCGGCCCCCGTGCCGGCGCCGATCGCCTTGACCGTAGCTTCGAACGTCTTGCCCGGACAGGTGTCGACCACGATTTCAGCCTTCTGGCCGCGCTTCATATTGGTGAGCTGGATTTCTTTGAAATTGGCATCGATCCGGGTTTCGCCGGTCTCGGCCAGCGAAAACGGCGGCGTACCCGAGCCGACATACCGGCCGACCTTGAACGAGGCAGCCTGGCTGATGATGCCGGCTGCCGGCGCCCTGACCGTAGTCTGCCCCAAATCGTAGGCAGCCTTGTCGCATGCGGCGAGCGTCGCCATCACGGTCGATGCTTTGTCGGTCTCGATATCGGGGATTGCCGCCAAGCGCAGCCCTGGCGCTGAGGATGCCCTGCTCGGCCGCGGCCAGTTGCTGCTTGGCCTTGTCGAGATCGTTCCTGGCCTCCTCCAGCGACGATTTGGCGTTAATGCCCTTGCGGGCAAGGTCGGCGGCCCGGTCATATTGCGACTGCGCGTAGTCGACCTGGCTGGCGTCGAAGTTCTCCTGCGCTACCAGTGTTCTCGTTTTTCCCTGGGCGTCCCATTCGAGGACCTTTCAAAGGGACAGCATGGAAAAGGTCGGTCGCCAAAACATCGGAAAATTTTCAGAATCCGATCGGGATTTCAGCGCCTGAAAAGCCGAATGAAAGCGTGCTGGTGAACGGGCGAATTGACCCTGTTTTCGCGCCAAGGCGTCCCCGTCTCCAGCCAAGGATCATAGCCGGCTTTCGCACCCATTCCGGCGCCGGCCGCAACATGGATAGGAGATAACATGAGTGCCGCATTCCACAGCAGGTTGAAACGTGGCCTCGTCGGCGTATCGATCGCGGCGCTCGCCTGCGCCGCCGCCGTCACCTGGTACGCTGCCAAGGGCGAGGCCGCGAGCGCAAAGCCGGATGTGCCGGAAGCGAAGCTGGTCAAGGCCGTGACGGTGAAGCCGGCACCGCAGGCGGACAGCCGGCTCGCGATCGGCGAAATCCGCCCACAGCGCGAAAGCGACCTTGGGTTCCGGCTCTCCGGCAAGCTCGTGCAGCGCACGGCAGCAGTAGGTCAGATGGTCAGGAAAGGCGAAGTGCTCGCCCGCATCGAGGACCAGGATTATCGCAACCGCTTGCGCAGCGCCCAGGCCGATGTCGCGGCGGCGCAGGCCGTGCTGGTCGAGGCGAGTGCCGCAGAGGTCCGCCTCGGAGCGCTGCTTGCCAAAGGCTTCACGACGCGCGCCAGCTATGATGCGACGTTGAAGAACCTCCGCTCGGCGCAAGCCAAGCTGGACTCGGCAAAGATTGGCTTGGAGATGGCCAGGGATCAGCTCGCTTATACCGAACTGCACGCCGATTTCGACGGCGTGGTGACGGCGACTGGCGCTGAGGAAGGCCAGCTCGTCAATGTCGGGCAGATGGTCGTGCGCATCGCCGATCCGCAAGCCCGCGACGCCGTCTTCTCGATCGCCGAGGCAGCTTTCTCGGACGGCCGCAGGGCCGGGCATCCGCCGGAGATCATGGTCTCGCTGCTGAGCAACCCGGCGATCTCGACATCCGGCGTCATCCGCGAGGTGTCGCCGGTGGCCGATGCCGCCACCCGCACCTTCCAGGTGAAGGTTTCGCTGCGCAACGCCCCGGATGAAATGCGCTTTGGCAGCAGCGTCGCGGGCCGTGTCAACGAATCCAGCGCGCCTGTCGTGGTGCTGCCGGGAAGTGCGCTGTTCGACAAGGACGGTAAGCCGGCCGTGTGGATTGTGAGCGCTTCGTCGGCGGTCGAGCTGAAGCCAGTCGTTATTGATCGCTATGAGACGGAGCGCGTCATCGTCAGCGGCGGCCTGGCCGAAGGCGACGTTGTCGTAACCGCCGGCATCAACCGGCTGCGCGAACACGAAAAGGTTCGCGTCGCGGCAGGAGAATCCAGATGAGCCCGTCACAAACGAAAATCCTGATCGCCGGCGCCGGACCAACCGGGCTGACACTTGCCCTCTGGCTCGCCCGTCTCGGCGTGCCGGTCCGCATCTTCGACAAGGCCGCGGGTCCGGGCGAGACATCGCGCGCGCTCGCCGTCCAGGCCCGCACGCTCGAGTTCCACCGCCAGATCGGCATCGTCGAGGACGTGCTTGCCGCCGGCGTGCGGCTGGAGCAACTCACTTTGCGCACGCCGGCCGGCATTGCCGCAAAGCTGCCGCTCTCCGACTTCGGCCGCGGCATCAGCCCGTACTCCTTTGCATTCGCGCTGCCGCAAGACATTCACGAGCGCATCATGATCACGCATCTCGAGCGCGCCGGGGTTCGGGTCGAGCGCAACACCGAGCTGGTCGCCTTCGAGGACAGGACCAGTTCGGTTGTCGCCACATTGCGCAATGGCGGTGTGACCGAGACAGTCTGTGCCGCCTATCTCGTCGGTTGCGACGGCGCCCGCAGCGCCGTGCGGCATGGGCTAAATATCGGCTTCCCGGGTGGCACTTACGAACAGGCCTTCTACGTCGCCGACGTGACGGGCAGCGGCGCGGTCACCCGCAACGGCATGGACACCACGGTCAGCGCTTACGGTTTCGCGATCGCCATGCCGGTCAGGCAATCCGGTTCACTGCGTCTGATCGGCATCGTGCCGAAGGCGCATGAAGCCGATGAGACGATCACCTTCGAGGCGATCCGCGCCGATGTCGAGCGCGACACCGGCATCAAGGTCAGCGAAGTCAACTGGTTCTCGACCTACCGCGTCCACCACCGCGTTGCCGAACGCTTCCGCGTCGGCCGCGTGTTCCTCTGCGGCGATGCCGGCCACATCCACAGCCCGGCCGGCGGCCAGGGCATGAACACCGGCATCGGCGATGCCGTCAACCTGGGCTGGAAGCTCGCTGCCGTGGTTCAAGGCCGTGCCGATCAGCGCCTGCTCGACAGCTACGAGCCGGAGCGCATCGCCTTTGCCCGGAAGTTGATCGAGAGCACCGACACGGCGTTCCGCTTCATCACCAGCCGCTCGCGCCTGGTCGGCCTGTTTCGCCGCTATCTGATGCCAAAGATCCTGAACGTCCTGTTGCACACGTCGTTCGGCTCGCGCGCCTTCTTCGGCCTAATCTCGCAGGCCGCGATCCAGTACCGTTCCGGGCCGATCAGTTCCGGCACGGCCGGGAAAATCAGCGGCGGCGACCGCCTGCCCTATGTCCTCACCGCCAGCGGCAACAATTTCGAGCCGCTGCGCTCGCTGGACTGGCAGGTGCATGTCTATGGCGCGGCGAATGCCGAGTTCCGGGCGATGCTGGCTCCCACCGGCATCCCGATCCACAGCTTCGCCTGGTCCGACATGGCCAAAGCTACGGGCCTGCATCGCGACGGTGCCTATTTGGTGCGGCCCGACGGCCATGTCGCGCTGGCCTCGCCGGTGCAGGAGGCAGCAGCGTTCCAGCGCTATCTCGCAGCGCTCTCGCTCCGGCCAAGGCTGGCCGAGCGCGCGCCGTACCGCATCCCAGGCACCATGCACAGCCTGGCCTGACAGTTGCTGCGCCCGCCGACCCGCGGGCGCAGCACCGACAGACCCTCAACAGCACAACGTAGCCGGCGTCGGCCGGCCGCGCGCCAGACTGCGCGCGACATCAAGGAGTTGCATCATGACCAGCTTCAACCTTTCCGAATGGGCGCTGCGCCACAAGAGCTTCGTCATCTACCTGATGATCGCGGCCGCGCTCGCCGGCATGTTCGCCTATACGGGCCTCGGCCGCGAAGAGGACCCGCCCTTCACCATCAAGACCATGGTGGTCAAGACTTTATGGCCGGGCGCCACGACCAGCGACACGGTCGAACAGATCACCGATCGCATCGAGAAGAAGCTCGAGGAGCTTCCCAACCTCGACTACGTCAAGAGCTACACCAAGCCCGGCGAATCCGTGGTCTTCGTCAACCTGAAGGACACGGTGGCGGCCGATCAGGTGCAGCCGCTCTGGTACCAGGTGCGCAAGAAGCTCGACGATATAAAATCGACAATGCCTTCAGGCGTCCAAGGCCCCTTCTACAATGACGAGTTCGGCGACACCTATTCGCTTATCTACGCGCTCACCTCCGACGGCATCAGCCATCGTGAGCTGAAGGACCTGGCCAGCAGCCTGCGCGCCGGGCTGCTGACCGTGCCCGACGTCGCCAAGGTCGAGCTGATCGGCCAGCAGGACGAGAAGATCTATCTCGAATTCTCGACGCAGAAGGTCGCCGCACTCGGGCTCGACGTCGGCACGCTGTCGCAGGCGCTGCAGGCGCAGAACGCGCTGACCCCGAGCGGCACGGTCGATGCCGGCCCCGAACGCATCGCCATCCGGGTTTCCGGCAGCTTCACCTCCGAAGAGAGCCTGAAGGCGATCAACTTCTATGCCAACGGCCACTATTTCAGGCTGGGTGATATTGCCGAGGTCAGGCGCGCCTATTCCGACCCGCCACAGCCGATGTTCCGCTTCAACGGCAAGCCGGCTCTCGGCATCGCCATCTCGATGACATCAGGCGGCGACGCGCTTGCGCTCGGCGAGAACGTCAAGGAAAAAATGCACGAGATGGCGGCCGAGCTGCCGCTCGGCGTCGAGCTCGGCCTGGTCGCCGACCAGTCGCATGTGGTCGAAGAATCCGTCGGCGAGTTCACCAAGAGCCTTGGCGAAGCCATCGCCATTGTGCTCGCCGTCAGCTTCCTGGCGCTCGGCTGGCGTCCGGGCATCGTCGTGGCCGTCGCCATCCCACTGGTGCTCGCCATCACCTTCGTCACCATGGAGTATTTCGGCATCTCGCTGCAGCGCATCTCGCTCGGCGCGCTGATCATCGCTCTTGGCCTTCTGGTCGACGACGCCATGATCGCGGTCGAGATGATGATTTCCAAAATGGAGGAAGGCTACGACCGGATCTCGGCCGCCACCTATGCCTACACCTCGACCGCCTTCCCGATGCTCACCGGCACGCTGGTGACGATTGCCGGCTTCGTGCCGGTCGGCTTCGCCAAGAGTGGCGCCGGCGAATATTGCTTCTCGCTGTTCGCGGTCGTTGGCATAGCGCTGATCGTTTCCTGGGTCGTCGCGGTGCTGTTCACGCCACTGACCGGCGTCGTCCTGCTGCCTGAGCGCATCAAGGGCCATGGCAGCCACCAGCCGTCGCGCCTGGCGCGCGGCTTCCGCGTGCTGCTCGAAACGGCAATGCGGGCGAAGTGGCTGGTGCTGTCGGCGACCGCCGGGCTGTTCGCGCTCTCGGTCGTGGCCATGGGCTTTGTCGGTCAGGAGTTCTTCCCGAAATCCGACCGGCCCGAAATCATGGTCGATCTCACCTTGCCGCAAACGGCGTCGATCAAGGCGACCGACGAGGTCGTGGGCCGCGTCGAGAAGCTGCTCGCCGCCGATCCCGACATCGAGCACTGGAGCTTCTATGTCGGCCAGGGCGCGGTCCGCTTCTACCTGCCGCTCGACGCGCAGCTGGCCAACGACTTCTTCGCCCAGGCGGTGGTCGTGACCAAGGGCCACGCCGTGCGCCAGGCCGTGATCGATCGGCTGGAAAAGTCGCTCTCCAGCGGCTTCGACAACGTCATGACCCGTGTCACGCCGCTCGAACTCGGACCGCCAGTCGGCTGGCCGTTGAAGTTCCGCGTCAGCGGACCGAATCCGGACAAGGCGCGCAGCCTGGCACAGCAGTTCGCACAGGTCCTGGGCAGCAATGGTGCCGTGCGCAATATCAACTACGACTGGAACGAGCCTGCCAAGGTCATCAAGGTCGAGGTCGACCAGGACAGGGCGCGCGCGCTGGGCATCTCCTCGCAGCAGCTTGCCGACACGATTAATTCGATCCTGTCGGGGTCGAAGATCACGCAGATGCGCGACGATACCTACCTGGTCGACATCGTGGCCCGTGCCGTGCAGTCGGAACGTGCCGACATCGACACGCTGCGCACGCTTACGGTCAGCGCCTCGGGCGGACGCCGCGTGCCGCTCGACCAGGTCGCCTCGTTCTCCTACCAGACCGAGGCGCCGCTGATCTGGCGCCGAGGCCGTCTGCCGACAGTGACCGTGCAGGCCGACGTCGTGCCGGGCGCCGATCCCTCCTCCGTGGTGCGCAAGCTCGACAGCGCGATCGCTGCTTTCAAAGCGGGACTGCCGGCCCGCTACAGCGTCGAACAGGGCGGCGTCATGGAGGACAGCGCCAAAGCGCAAGCGAGCATCTTCGTCGTCTTCCCGCTGATGCTGTTCATCATGATAACCGTGCTGATGATTCAGCTGATGAGCTTCCAGCGCCTGGTGCTGGTGCTGCTCACCGCTCCGCTGGCGCTGATCGGCGTTGCTGCCGCGCTGCTGATGTCGGGAGCACCGATGGGCTTCGTCGCCATCCTCGGCGTTATGTCGCTGATCGGCATGGTGATCCGCAACTCGGTCATCCTGATCGCGCAGATCGACCAGCACATCGCCTCGGGCGAGGAGCCGTGGTCGGCGGTGATCAGCGCCACCGCGCATCGGCTGCGGCCGATCCTGCTGACGGCAGCCGCGGCCATTCTCGGCATGATCCCGATCGCACCGACGGTGTTCTGGGGCCCGATGGCCTATGCGGTGATGGGCGGCCTCATGGTGGCGACCGCGCTGACGCTGATCTTTCTGCCGACCCTCTACGTCGCCTGGTTCGGCATCAAGGCACCGGCGGAGTCGGCGGCTGAACCCATCGAGTCCGTCGCCGAACCGCAGCCGCTGGCCGCTTAAAGGCGACCCCTCCCAACAAACGCCACGGCGGCGGAACCGCCGTGGCAGCCGCTCGCAAGATTTAAACTGAAAGGACCGAACATGACACCCGTTTTCGGAAACCTTCTCATCCGCGTCAACGCCAGCTTCCTGATTCTCGCATCGGCAGGCGGCCTGATAACCGACATTGCCGGCTCCTTCTTCGGGCGCAGCGCCGAGGCAGCCCTGCTCGCCAATGCACCCGGGACCGGCATCGGCTTCATCGAGGCGCACGGGCTTGCCCTGATCATCGGGCTGACCATGTGGCGCAGCGCCTATTCCCTGAACTGGCACGCTGTCCTGGCGGCCGTCCATGCACTGCTCGGAACCGCAAACCTCTTGTTCTGGCAGTTCTTCATCGCCGCCGACGTGCTCATCGTCGGCTACGCGACGACCGCGGCACATTGGCTGTTCGTGGTTGCCCACCTCGCGGTTCTGGCGGGCACTGCCCGGCCAGTCGCGTCATCGCACTGACCTTCGATCAACATCAGGAGAAACGAAAAAAATGCCTCTGAAATCCGCGAAGAAATTCCGCTCGGCCGCTGCATTGCTCGCGGTCGGCCTCGCCGCCGTCGAGATCATCGGCATCGCCGCGCCGGCGCTGTCGCTGGTCAGCCAGGCCGAGGCCCGAGTCGGCCAGCCCTGGACGCCCCGGAGTGCCGCAGGCGTCGCACGGCGCACCACATGGCGCGTGCTCCGGCACACTACAGCCTGGGTTCCCGCGCTGCCCGGGGGCTGCGTGCGCACCAAGGTCAACGGCTTCGCCGTCTGGCGTTGCGGCGGCACCTACTATCGAGCCTATCAAGGCCGCTATATCGTCGTTGTCGTCGATTAACCGACCCCGGGCGCAGCCTGCCGCCCAAGCGCAAGCATGACGCCTTCGGCGAGATGATCCGCGTCGGCCTGATTCTCGAACGGGACGCCGCGCAGCGCATAGTCGACCGGCGAAAACGGATCGCCCTCGTCGATGAGGGCGATCTGCCGCCTCGCCCGTTCCATCTCGCCCATCTGGGCGTAGCAGGCGGCGAGTCGCGTGCGGATCCACGGCGCCGGGCGTGTGGCAAGCTCCAACGCCTCCGCCGCTGGCCGGTATTCGCCCATCATGTAGAGCGCCAGCGCGCGATCGAACTGGTACCAGTGCGGGTGCAAGGGGTCGATGCGTATGCCGCGCGCCAGCCAGGTCAGCGCCTCGAGCGGTCTACCGCGCATTGTAAGCAGCATGCCCATCTGCTCGATGCTGTCGGCGTCATAAGGGTTGAGCTGCAGCGCGATGCGCATGTGGTGCTCGGCCGCTTCATGGTCGCGCATATAGAGTCGCACCAGCGACTGCACCCGATGGCCGGTCGCCTGGTCCGGCGAGAGCGACAGACCCTTGTCGGCAAGGTCGCGGGCGTTTTCCAGCACCGCGTCGCTGGCACGCCCGAATTCTCCATCCAATGCGCGTGCCAAAGCGAGGTAGGTGTAGGCCAGGCCATAGGTCGGGTCCTTGGCGATGGCCGCCTCGAACAACGCCTCCGCACCCCGCTGATCGGTCTGGGCGGGATCGCGCAGGAGCGCGAAGCCGCGCAGCGCCAACTCATAGGCGGCGAGGCTGGTGATAGGCTTGCGCGAAGCCTGCTCCAGACCGGCATTGGTGACCCGCGTGACCAGCCGGCTGACGATCTGCTCGACGATCTCCCGCTCGATCGCGAACAGGCCCGTGCCGCGCGACTGGTAGCGGTCGCCCCAGAGCTGGCTGGCGCTCGCGGTGTCGATGAGGTTGACGGCCGCCACCACGTGCTCGCCCTGACGACGCACTGACCCTTCGATGAGGAAGTCCGCGCCGATGCGCGAACGGATCTGCGGCCACTCGGTGCGTGCAAAAGAGGCGAAGGAAAAGCTCGAATTGCGCGCCAGGACGGTGACGGTTCCGAAGCGTGCCAGCCCGTTGATGATATCCTCGGCGAAGCCGTCGACAATCGCCTCGTCCGCCAGATCGCCGCTTTCATTGCGGAAACGCAGCACCGCCACGATCGGCTGCCCGCCGATCTCCGGCGATTGCTCGGCTTCGGCCGCCAGCATGTAACCGCGTTTGGAGACGGTGCGAACCATATCCTCGCCGATTGCCTTGCGGATCTCGCGGATCGATTGCGTCAGCGAATCTTCGGTAACGAAAATGCCGGGCCAGGCAACTTCCATCAGCTCTGATTTCGGCACGATGCGGCCCATGTTGCGGGCGAGATGTGTCAACAGGGTATAGGCTTTGGGACGAAGGAATAGCGGCTCATCGGGGCCGCGCAGTGTCCCCCTGGCCAGATCCAGCGTGAATCCGCCAAATCGAAAGGTCTGATCGGCAGTCGCGATCGCCACTGGGATACCCTCCCTGACAAGCTCATTGACATACCGTATGCGCGTCCCGTCAAGAGCCGTGTGGGGCGAGCAGGAATTTGCGCGGAGCGCAATTTCGATCAAACTCTCGATGCCACGAGACGGCACCATCCTCGTGCCAAATGCGAGGCCGTGCCAATGAGGGCATGCCGGATACCAGGACTGCCAATGCGAGGAGTGATATGAACCCGACCGAGAAAGCGCTGTGGTTCGTCGAAAGCCATTTGCCGGAAGCAGTCTCGCTTGACGATGTCGCCAAGAGCAGTGGCGTGTCGCGCTTTCACGTGACGCGAGCTTTCGGTGCGGCGACCGGCAGTTCGGTGATGGGCTACGTCCGTTCTCGCCGGCTGACCGAGGCGGCGCGCAGGCTCGCCGCCGGTGCGCCCGACATCCTCTCGGTCGCGCTCGACGCCGGCTACGCCTCGCATGAGGCCTTCACCCGCGCCTTCCGCGACCAGTTCGGCACCACGCCGGAACTGGTGCGCGCGCAAGGCTCACTCAAAAACCTCGATCTCGTGGAGCCGATCCTGATGGACCAGTCCTTCCTCACCAATCTCGAACCGCCGCGTTTCGAAATCAGCCGGCCGTTTCTCATCGCCGGTCTCGGCGAGCGCTACAGCTGCGAAACCAGCGCCGGCATCCCGATGCAATGGCAGCGGTTCGGCCCCTATATCGGCAACATTCCAGGCGAGGTCGGGGACGCCGCTTATGGCGTCTGCGTCAACGGCGACGATGCAGGCAATTTCGACTATATCGCCGGCGTCGAAGTGTCCGATTTTTCGGACCTGCCGAAGGAGTTTTCGCGCGTACGCGTGCCGGCGCAGATATACGCCGTGTTCGCCCATCGTGACCACATCTCGACCATCCGCCGCACGGTCAACACGATCTGGAACAAATGGCTGCCGGCCTCCGGGCATAAGATCGCCGACGCGCCCGAATTCGAGCGCTACGGCCCCGAATTCGATCCACGCAGCGGCAATGGCGGGTTGGAAATCTGGATACCGGTCAAAGCCTAAGCACCACTACAGTTCCAGGTTCCAGTTCTGGCCGACCAGATCCTTGCCGAAGGCGTGGTGACGCTCCTCGTCGGCCAATTTGAAACCGGCCGCCTCGTAGATGCGGCGCGCTGAGGTGAGCACGTCATTGGTCCACAGCGTCAACGTCTTGTATCCCCTCGCTCGGGCAAAGCCGATGCATTCCTCGACCAGCCGCCTGCCGATGCCGAGACCGCGCGCCGAGGGTTCGACATAGAGCAGGCGCAGCTTCGCCACCGCGTCCGACTGGCGCACGACAAAGACCGAGCCGACGACTTCGCCCTCCCGCTCGGCGATCCAACTGCGTTCCCATTTCGGATCGAAGGATTTGACGAAGGCGCCGAGGATTTCGGCGACCAGCGCCTCGTAGGTTTCGTCCCAGCCATATTCCTGCGCGTAAAGCAGGCCCTGTCGATGGATGATCCAGCCGATGTCGCCGACCTGCAAAGGTCGCAGCATGTAGGGAATTTTGGCCTCCGTGCCTTCGCTGAGCAGGCGCTGCACCGTCTGCATTGCCTTGACCAGCCTGTCCTGTTCTATAGTCGGAAGCCGGTCGAGCAAGGCCGCGACCTGATCGT
The DNA here is from genome assembly GCF_002284535.1 of Mesorhizobium wenxiniae. Taxonomy (GTDB): domain Bacteria; phylum Pseudomonadota; class Alphaproteobacteria; order Rhizobiales; family Rhizobiaceae; genus Mesorhizobium; species Mesorhizobium wenxiniae. Next base: position 12,282 of record NZ_NPKH01000023.1, read on the forward strand.
GCGAACCTTGGTTCAGCGGCGCGAACGCCGCCCTTCCCACCGGCGTCAGCGCGATCGACGAGCGCCGCGCATCGGCTTGCGTCGCGGCGCGCTCGACCAGGCCGCGCTCCTCGAACTTTTTCAGCAACCGGCTTAGGTAGCCGGGGTCGAGACCGAGATCGCGCGCAAGGTCGGTGGCGGTCAGGCCATCGCGATGCGCTAGTTCATAGAGCACACGAGCCTCGGTCAGCGAGAAGGCGCTTTTCAGCAACCCTTCGTCGAGCAGGCCGATCTGGCGGGTGTAGAAGCGGTTGAAGCCCCGCACGGCATCGATCCGCTCCTTGCCGGGTTGATGATGAATTGTCATGGCATCCTCCTACCGCACAAGATCAACCACTTACTTGACTTAGTCAAGTATCTGTTTGAAGCAGGTCATACGCATTGTCCGGCGCGAGTCGTGCCGAGCGGCTGCGATCCGCTGGCGGAACGATGCTCGCTGTTGGTGCTTGCTTCGCCGAGGCGCCAGTACTTCATCGCCGGGCGTTGATTGGCCCACTCAGCGCCTTGACTCTCGCCAGCCGCCGGCTTATCTCACCGCCACGTTAGCACTCGCCATTGGTGAGTGCTAACGTAGGTCCGGCGTCGCCGGACGGAGGAACTGTTCTCACCATTCTCATCGAGGAATAAAAAATGGCAAAGTCGAAGTTCCGCCCGCTTCATGACCGCGTGGTCGTACGCCGGGTTGAATCCGAATCCAAGACTGCCGGCGGGATCATCATCCCGGACACGGCGAAGGAAAAGCCGCAGGAAGGCGAGATCATCGCCGTCGGTTCCGGCGCCCGCGACGAAGCCGGCAAGCTCGTCCCGCTGGACGTCAAGGCCGGCGATCGCATCCTGTTCGGCAAGTGGTCGGGCACCGAAGTCAAGCTCAATGGCGAAGACCTTCTGATCATGAAGGAATCCGACATCATGGGCATCATCGGCTGAATATCGGCCTCACCGTCACTTAAATCTTCGGGCTCAATTCAAGCCCCTGCCAGGAGCTAAAAAATGGCTGCCAAAGACGTAAAATTTTCCCGCGATGCCCGTGAGCGCATGCTGCGCGGCGTCAACATCCTCGCCGACGCAGTGAAGGTCACGCTCGGCCCCAAGGGCCGCAACGTCGTCATAGACAAGTCGTTCGGCGCACCGCGCATCACCAAGGACGGCGTCACCGTCGCCAAGGAAATCGAGCTTGAAGACAAGTTCGAGAACATGGGCGCGCAGATGGTCCGCGAAGTCGCTTCGAAGACCAACGACATCGCCGGCGACGGCACCACGACCGCGACCGTTCTGGCGCAGTCGATCGTCCAGGAAGGCCACAAGGCGGTTGCCGCCGGCATGAACCCGATGGACCTGAAGCGCGGCATCGATCTCGCGGTTAGCGACGTCGTCGCGACGCTGATCAAGAACGCCAAGAAGATCAAGACCTCGGAAGAGGTTGCCCAGGTCGGCACCATCGCCGGCAATGGCGACGCTTCGGTCGGCTCGATGATTGCCGAAGCGATGCAGAAGGTCGGCAACGAGGGCGTCATCACGGTCGAGGAAGCCAAGACCGCAGAGACCGAACTCGAAGTCGTCGAAGGCATGCAGTTCGACCGAGGCTATCTCTCGCCCTACTTCGTCACCAACGCCGACAAGATGGTTGCGGATCTGGAAGACGCCTACATCCTTCTCCACGAGAAGAAGCTCTCCAACCTGCAGGCCATGCTGCCGATCCTCGAGGCTGTCGTGCAGACCTCGAAGCCGCTGGTCATCATCTCGGAAGACGTCGAAGGCGAGGCTCTGGCCACGCTCGTCGTCAACAAGCTGCGTGGCGGCCTGAAGATCGCCGCCGTCAAGGCGCCGGGCTTCGGTGATCGCCGCAAGGCCATGCTGGAAGACATCGCCATCCTCACCGGTGGCCAGGTCATTTCCGAAGACCTCGGCATCAAGCTCGAGAATGTTGGCCTCAACATGCTCGGCCGCGCCAAGAAGGTGTCGATCTCCAAGGAGAACACCACCATCGTCGACGGTGCCGGCAAGAAGGCCGAGATCCAGGGCCGCGTCGCCCAGATCAAGCAGCAGATCGAGGAGACCACCTCGGACTACGACAAGGAGAAGCTGCAGGAACGTCTCGCCAAGCTGGCGGGCGGCGTTGCCGTCATCCGCGTCGGCGGTGCGACCGAGATCGAAGTCAAGGAAAAGAAGGACCGCGTCGATGACGCCCTCAACGCGACCCGCGCGGCCGTCGAAGAAGGCATCGTACCCGGCGGCGGCGTCGCACTCCTGCGCGCTTCGCTGAGCATCAAGGCTGTCGGCGCCAACTCCGACCAGACCGCGGGCATCAGCATCGTGCGTCGCGCGCTGCAGGCTCCGGCTCGCCAGATCGCGTCCAACGCCGGTGCGGAAGCATCGATCGTTGCCGGCAAGATCCTCGAGAACAAGGGCCCGACCTTCGGCTTCAACGCCCAGACCGGCGAATATGGCGACATGATCGCCATGGGTATCGTCGATCCGGTCAAGGTCGTGCGCACGGCTCTCCAGGATGCGGCCTCGGTCGCCGGCCTGCTGGTCACCACCGAAGCCATGATCGCCGAGGCTCCGAAGAAGGAGTCGGCTGGCGGCGGCATGCCTGGCGGAATGGGCGGCGGCGGCATGGGCGGCATGGGCGGCATGGATTTCTAAGGAAATCCATCAGCACGCCCATGAACTGATAATGCTCAAGCCCCCAAGCGGGCTTGAGTGGCGGCATGGATTTCTAAGGAAGTCCATCAGCACGCCCATGAACTGATAATGCTCAAGCCCGCAAGCGGGCTTGAGTGGCGGCATGGATTTCTAAGACTGATAATGCTCAAGCCCGCAAGCGGGCTTGAGTGGCGGCATGGATTTCTAATCCAGCCCATCAGCCTTCAGATACGGAAAAGGGCGGCAGCGATGCCGCCCCTTTTTATTTGTTACGCACCTCAATCGCCGTGCCAGCCGCGATCGGCGGGCGAGACCTCCTGTACCGCTGCACGCTTTGGCAATAGTTACGGCATGATCGCAGGGCTGGAGCCATCTCTTGTTCGGCCTTCGGCGCTTTCGGCAGGGCTCCGCGCCGGCTTCGATGCGATCAAGGCCATAAAATATCAGCCCGCCGTTACCGCGACCTCTTTGGCAGGCAAGGCACCTTCTATCAGCGCGGCGACCTCATCGGCCACCGCCAGCACCGGGGCGCGGTCGCGGGTGGCGCGCGCGATCACCATCAGCCCTTCCAGCGATGATTCGACAAGCAGCGCCAGAGCGCGGGCGCGGCGCTCGGGCACCCCTGCCCTGACGAAGGCCGCCTGCAGCAAGCCTATCCATTGCTCGAAAGCCGACCGGCAAAGTTCGGCCAGCTCCGGCACGTCGGTCGGCGAGTCCAGCACCACGGGCGCGATCGGGCAGCCAAGCGTGAACTGGGTGTCCTCCAGCATGCGCGCGACCGACTGATAGATATGGTGGACGGCCACCGCCGGATCTTTTTCGGCAGCCAGCTCTTCACCAAGCCTTTGAGTCACCTTGTCAACGCTGTCGCGCGTCACTTCGATCACCAGTTGGTCCTTGCCGCCCGGAAAATGAAAATAGAGCGATCCTCGTGGCGCACCGGAGGCGCTCAAAATGTCGTTGAGCGAAGTACCGTGATAGCCGCGCTGCCTCAGCAGCAGCGCCGTCGCCTCGATCATGCGGGTGCGGGTGTCGTTGGCCATGTCAACCTCTGTCAGGAGTCAGCATTATAGACCTTGCACTAGATATGACAATCGGTTTACATAATATGTAGATCAGTCTATATATCTTGACGGCATTCGTGTAAGAGGAGAACGATAAAATGACCATCCGTGAAGCAGAGGCCCAATGGCAGGGGTCGTTAAAAGAAGGTTCGGGCCGCCTGCGGCTTGGCAGCGGCGTCTTCGAAGGCGCCTATTCCTTCCCGTCGCGCTTCGAAAAAGGTCCCGGCACGAATCCGGAGGAACTGATTGCGGCGGCGCATGCCGGCTGCTTTTCAATGGCGCTGAGCGCAATAGCAGGCAGCGGCGGCCATGTCCCCGTACGGATCCACACCGTTGCCAAGGTGCATCTCGGCACCAGCACGGCCGGACCGACGATCACCCGCCTCGACCTTGAAACGGAAGCCGAAGTCCCGGGCCTGGCGCCCGAGGAATTCCAGCGGCTTGCCCAATCCGCGAAGACGACATGCCTGGTCTCCCGGGCTTTGGCCGGCGTGGCGGATATCAGGCTCAAGGCCGACCTCGTAACGGCCGCCGCTGCGGAAAATGACATCAGGAGGTGCCAAGATGGAACAGAATAGCATCATGCTCATCCATCCAGACGACCAATCCAGACGGACGGCCGAGATCATGCGGCGCTTCAACGACGTGTTCCAAAATCATGATCCGTCGGCACTCCCGGGCCTGGTGGCCGAGGACTGCGTCATCGAAAATACCATGCCGGCGCCAAATGGCGCCCGCCATGCCGGGCGGGAGGCGTGCGTCGGCCTATGGTCGGCAATCGCCAGCGAACCCGGCACCCGCTTCGACCTTGAAGAGACGTTCGTCGCCGGTGAACGGGCGACAATCCGCTGGCGTTACTGGCCTGCCGACGGCAACTCCATCCGCGGCGTCAATCTGATGCGCGTAGCGGACGGGCAGATCGTCGAGGCGATGGGATACGTCAAGGGGTAGCCAAAGGGTGCTACCGCTCGGTCAGCGCCAGTTTTGCGCCGAGCGCGACGAAGGCGCCGGCGAAGGTGCGGCGCATCCAGGTCAGTACCATCGGCCGCGACACGACATGGCTGCGGATCGAGGCTGCGAAGATGCCATAGCCGGCAAAGACGACGAAGGTCAAAAACATGAAGACGGTGCTGAGCTCCAGCATCTTCGACAGCGCATGCGGTTCGGTGGTGCTGACGAACTGCGGCAGGAAGGCGAAAAAGAAGATCGACAGCTTCGGATTGAGGATGTTGATGAGGATGCCCGAGGTGATCACCTGGCCGGCCGAGCGCGGCGCGACATCCTGCCCGACGTTCAAGCTGCCGCTCTCTTTCAGCGTGTTCCATGCCATGTAGAGCAGGTAGGCGACGCCCAGATATTTCAGCGTCTCGAAGGCGAGTGCGCTGGTGTGCAGCAGCGCCGCCAGACCGGTGATGGCGGCCGCCATATGCGGAATGATGCCGAGCGTGCAGCCGAAAGCAGCGATGATGCTGGCGCGCGCGCCACGCGAAAGCCCGGCGCTCAGGGTATAGAGAACGCCTGTGCCGGGCGAAGCCACGACAATCAGCGAGGTCAACAAGAATTCGATGCTCACGGATGGCCTCCCGGCGTTGTCCCTGCCGCCCGGCAACGTAGCCAGCGAAACGCGCAGGCACAAGCCAGCCCGAGGACCGTTAGTGCCTCATTCGAATTTCGGCTCACGACGCTTTGCCGACATGCACTACTCAATCAGGTCTCAGCTAAGCGGCCATGCCCGTGACTACTGTCGGCCAAGGTCTCGATAACGCGACATTCCGCCACCCGGCCAGAGGCGCATTCCTCAACCATCCGCCGCAATTCCGCTCGCAGAGCGTTGAGGCTGACAATGCGTTCCTCGACTTCAGCAAGGCGTGCTTTTGCGATCCTGTCGGCAACGCTGCAAGATTGATCCGGGTTGTCCTGCAGCGACAGAAGCGCGCGGATTGCCTCGATATCGAAGCCGAGTTCACGCGCATGCTTGATGAAGGCAAGTCGCGCTATGGCGTTTTTGTCATAGCGCCTTTGCTGCCCTTCGGTGCGAGGTGGCGGCAGCAACAGGCCGATCTGTTCATAGTAGCGTATGGTCGGCACCTTCACTTTGGTGCGCCGCGCGAGTTCGCCAATCGAAAAATCCATGAAAAAGCCTCTTGAACCTCTAGTCACTATAGAGAATACGGTGCCTGCACAAAAGGAGGCACCGCATGGCTGACCATTGCTGCAATGACGAAAAGAACGCTTCCTGCGCACCGACGCCGTTGGTCTTTCCGGTGAGCGCGGCCGCCGCTCGCGAGGAGGTCGAAGACGCTTGCTGCTCTGGGGGCGTGCCAATCTTTGACGGCATGGACCCGCGCTACAAGCGCATGCTCTGGACAGTCATCGGCATCAATGGGGCGATGTTCCTGACGGAGATGGTGGCAGGTCAGCTTGCGGGATCGCAGGCGTTGAAGGCCGATGCATTAGATTTCTTCGCCGATACCGTCACTTACGGGTTGAGCCTCGCCGTGATCGGGGCAAGCCTGCGCACACGAGCGACGGCCGCCCTGTTTAAGGGCCTCTCGCTTTCCGTTATGGCTGTCTGGGTCTTTGGTTCAACCGTCTACCATACCCTTGTCCTTGGACTTCCGAGCGCTGAAGTAATGGGTGTGATCGGCTTTCTTGCGCTGGCGGCAAACCTTGGCTCCGTGCTCCTGCTCCGACCCTACAAGGACGGCGACGCGAATGTGCGATCGGTCTGGCTTTGCTCCCGCAACGATGCGATCGGCAATGTTGTGGTTATGGCAGCGGCATTGGGAGTGTGGGGCACATCGACGGCATGGCCCGATCTGGCGGTGGCGGCGCTGATGGCAGGCATCTTTCTTATGTCTTCAGTGCAAATCCTGCGACAGGCGTGGAGCGAGTATCATGAAGGCCACCGCCCTGATCAGGTTGCCGCAGAATGAAATGCCACCGTCTCCTTCCCACCCGAGGTGGGAGTTCAAACCGAGCCACTATCTGAGGCCCGTTATCACAGCGTCGGCAGCCCGTGCGCCTTGCGCGCCATCAGGCAATCGTCGCCGCCGGGCATGCAGGCGCGGCAGACGTCCGGGCGGACCTCGTAAATGCCACAGGCGGTCGACTTGCCGACCTCGCCGGAAAGCGCCGAGCAACGCACGCCGTCACAGCGCATGCCCGCTTCGTCGGCGGCCACATAGTCTTGCGGGATCCGGTCGAGCTGCGCGTCGTCCTCGGTCGAGAAGCGCGGCCATTCGGATGAATAGGAACAGCAGGCGCCGCAGCTCTGGCAGTCGAAGAGAGGGGCGGCGCGCTCCTCCAGAGGCAAAAAATCTCCGGCACTCGCCAAGGCCAGCAGCCCTGACGCAACCGGATTCAGATCGGCGTTTCGCTGCAAAGGCGCTATTTCTTCTTCCTGGTCTTGCGCGCCGCCGCTTCCGCCGGCGACTTGAACAGATCGGTCGCGGCCTCGCCGGTAACGTCGGCTTTCGGCGCGGCGGCCGGCTTGGCCAGCTTTGCGGTGGCACCGGATGCTGCCGGCTGATCCTTGGCGGAAAATTTTATGGCCATATCAATCCTCGTCGGAGAAAAGCGATGATGGCGCATTCGGGTTGCGAAGGCGGCCGATCAGCGCCGAGACCGCCGTGATGTTCATTTCCTCGGGCGACCAGTTCCTGGTCTCCTCGATATGCCGGGGCGCCAGCTCGCGATGCGTGCTGCCACTATAGGCGGCATCCTGATGGGTGACGCGCTCGTGGGTCTTGGCATTTTCGCGGACATACTCGATCAGATAGTTCGGGCATTCGGAGCGGCCACGCACGCCGAGCCTGACCTGGGCATCGCCATGGGCGCGCTTGCAGCGCTCCAGCTTCTCGAGCACCCGGCGGACATATTCGACCGGCTTGTCGAGCTCTCCCACGACATCGGCGATGGTCGAATCGGCGGCGATCGCCTTTTGCGGGACGCGCTTGGTGGCCATCAGCGTTTGCCCACGCGCTTCGGCAAGACAGGGAGCGCGGCGGCCGCAGCCATCTCGTCGGCTTCCTTTTCCAGGCGCAGTTCGCGCAGCCGTGCGGTCTTGGCTTCCCGGGCCTCGCTGACAGCATCCTGTTCGGAAATGATGCGGTTGAGCGACATGGACTGGGTCTGGGCCTTGCTGAAGATGGATTCGGCCTGGTCGCGGGGTTTCTTTGAAGTGGCGGTCAAGGTCTTTCTCCCGGTTCGGAGCATGATGCCGCAAAATGGCGAGACCGGTCTTTCGACCAGGACCACGCACAGAGCAATACGGCAGTCGGATTCAAATTGCTGAGCATCCTTAACACGTTCAAGCGAACGCGCGGTGCTCTTTTCCAATTTTTGAAGCGCGAAATGCAAAAGGCCAGGCATTGCCTGACCTCCCGCTGAAGCGCCGCGCGTCCAGTTGAACCCGCTGACACTTTCTCATCTGCGCATGATCCTTTCTGGAAAGTGATGTTTCCCGGGTCATGCGCTGGTATTCGCCGTTCACCGGTGCCAGTACATCCGTGGTCACCGGCGAAGCTGAATTCCGTTTTAGGCCGCCTTCAACTGATCGGCGGACATCTTGCCCGACTTGTTGTCGCGGACCATCTCGTAGCCGAGCTTCTGGCCCTCGACGATGTCGCGCATTCCGGCGCGTTCTACGGCCGAGATGTGGACAAATACGTCGGCAGAGCCGTCGTCAGGCTGAATAAAACCAAAACCCTTGGTGGCGTTGAACCATTTAACTGTGCCTGTGCTCATAACGAACCCTTTCCGTGGCAAATATTCGTTCGCCGTCATGCGAATGCACAACAGCGTTTGTCTCGATTTTGATGGGGGAAGTTCGTCAAAGGCGCGCCTGGACACGCGGATAACAAAAGTCGGTCAAACAAATATCGACGAATTGCTTTTAGACTTCTTTTGCCACCGTGTCAATTTTTGCTTTTGCCGCCCGGTGATCTCGCTGCCGCTGTCTGCGCGGAATCGACGGAGCCCGACTGCAAAATCACACCGACATGCGGGAACCGTTTTGGCTCTCGTGCATTTTGCATATGTCGAAAGTTATTTTGAAAGAGCGATCTTGAGAAAGGCTGACGACACCAGGACGCCCCCGCGCAGAAGCACGAGGGGCGTTCTTACATGCGTCGGAGGACTGCGCTCACGTGACGGCGGTGATCAACGGCAGGATCTCGTAGCGGAAGCCCAGCCCGGAGCGCACCGTCGGATCAGCTTCGGTCAGTTCCCTGGCGCCCTGTTCGTCTTCGGCGCGCACGATGCCAAGGCCCCATGGCCCGGCTGGATCGGCGACCGGTCCGAACAAAAGCACCCTGCCCTCGGCGAGTTTGCGGTGCAGATAGTCCGAATGCTGCTTCATCAGCGCCTCTTCCGCAGCGGTCATCGTGAAGGCGAAATCGGGCCGTGGCGGTATGAGCCTGCAGTGGAACACGGCCTGTGGCTTGCCGTGCCCCTCGCTGGTGAGGAAATCGCCCAGCCAACCGAGCACGTGCTCCCAGCCGGAGCCGTGGGCGCGGCACGACTCCTTGCGCGCGCCAAAACCTTGATGGCGCAGGGTCAGCCGGGTTCCTGCCTCGACCGCTTCGAGCATGTATACGACGGTAGTAACATTGTCGCCGTCCCACGGCGCCTTCCACGTCATCACCAGCCTGTGCGGCGGGTCGACCTCCAGATACTCACCCTGGACATGGAATTCCTCGCCGTCGGCGCCCTTGCCTTCCGAACGCCAAGCGCCGCCCGGCCGCACGTCTGCGATATGTCTGGTCGTTCGGTACTGTTCGTCCGAACCCCACCAGAGCGGGATCTGGTCTTCAGCGGTCAGCGCGTGAAACACGCGCTCCGGCGGCACTGCGATCGTCACAGTGGCAAGGATGGTGCCCGACGAAACGTCTGCGATCGCGCGCGGTCTGTCGTTGCTGGTCATCATTCGCTCTCCAGATAGGATTTCAGATTGCCGAGGCTCGCCTGCCAGAAATCGCGATAGGGCAAGATCCAGTCGGCCACGTCCTTGAGCTCGGCCGGCTCCAACCGGTAGAGCCGCTCGCGGCCGATCTTCTGCTCGGAGACGACGCGCAGCTCACGCAGGACCCGCAGATGCTTGGAGATCGCCGGCCGGCTCTGCGAAAAGGCCGAGGCAAGTTCGTTGACGGGCGCCGGCCCCAGGCGCAATCGGTCGAGGATGGCGCGTCGGGTTGGGTCGGCGATGGCCCGGAAAACGGAACGGTCATGATCAGCCTGCGGCATAATACGTATCCATTTGGTTACCTATTATGCCGATCCTCTCCTCTTGTCAATTGCAGCTGGTGTTCAGCGTTCCTGTTCGGATGGCCTGATGACGATTTTGTTGACGCGCGCCGCTGATCGAGGCCTGCTTTAGCAGAATTGGTGATGTGCCAGCCGGGGCCCGGTCGGCACAGAGCCTTCTCGAACGGCGTCTCCAGACCTGCCTTCGCCAGATCGCCCGGCGGGTGAACAAAAAGGCGGCTCGGCCGCCGGCTAGAAACTAAGACGCTTGGAGAAAGCGTTGGTGAAAGCGACCTCGCCGTTGTCGCCGGTGGCTTCGCCAAGCACAACGTCCATGCTGTCGCTGGTCACTCGCGCCAGCGCGAAGCCGCCCATATAGGCGGCCTTCGGCTTGAACAGGTCGAGCCCGTCGCGGCGGTAGATCATTGGTGTCTCGTGCTGGTGGCCGTGGAATATGCCGACGACGTTGTAGCCCTTCAGCGCCGCCAGCAGCGCCTGCCGGTCCGCCTCGCTCCACCAATGCGGCGGACCGGTACCGTCATCGTCGAAGGTGCGTTTGGCGGCATTCCAGCGTTCGGTCGAAAAAACATCCCAGCCATAGTGCTGGTACAGGATGACGGGGCGGCGATCCGCTGCATAGGTCGCCAGATCCTGCTCCAGCCATGGTAGGCTGGATACCGCGCCGTGGCCGGCGTCGCCGGCAAAACGGTGCGTCTGGACGAGATGCAGGCCGCCCCAGTCCCATGAGTAGCAGTCGGTGTCGACATCGTAACTGGTGGCCGGCACCGGCGGCTTGAAGAACACGCCGGCACGATGGTTGATCTCGACATAATCGCGCATTTCGCGGCGATACCAGTCGACGTGGTTCGGCGGACCGTTCTGGTCGAGATCGTGGTTGCCGAGCCCGACATAGACCGGCATATGTACGCGATCGGGGCCGACACCCTGCTGGTAACGCTGGCTGAACTGGAGCAGCTGCGTGCCTTCGCTGGGCTGGGTGACCTGGCCGCCGCCGTCGTCGGTCATGTCGCCGCCGACGACGAGGCCGAGCGGCGCGCCGATGCGGCTGCCGGCCGAGCGCAGTCCGGTGGCGATGCCGTTGATTTCGGCCGGCCAGTCCTTCTCGCCGATGGCGTTCAACGCGGCGACACTGCGCAGCAAGGCGGCGTCGGTCTTGCCTTCCTGCTGACAATTGGGGCTCAGCCCGCTGGCCATGCGGCAGGCATGGACATCGGCGACGAACAGGAAGGTGGCGTCGACAGGCGGAATGCCCTGCCCGGTCCCTCCGAGCGCCGGTCGCGCAAGGGAGCCGGCTGCAGCCAACGCTGCCGCCTGTGCCAGGAAGCTGCGCCGGGAGAGTGATCCTGCCGAGATGCGATTCATGACGCGAGATTCAGCACAGCCGGCGCCTCTTCGTCCAGTTGGCTCGAACGGTATGTCGACACGATGCCGCAGGTCTGCCATTCCTTCAGTGTCAGGACTCAACTTGCCGGGCAGACGAGGACGCTATGAAGACTATATCCATCGGCACGGCACTCACCATCCTGGCGAGCGCCGCTCATGGCGCCGAGTGTATCGACGCCAAAGGCGCCAAGGCCGGCTTCATTCTCGAAAGGCCCGGCATCCGCAGCGAGTTTCGACCGGCGGCGGCTGGAATGGTGTCGGTTGCCAACGAATACCAATCCCAATCGCCGCAGACGCAGTTTCTGTTCGGTGGCCTGATCGAGGTGTTTCGCGACAGCGAGACCGGTCAGCTTGCCATGATCCCGTTTTTCGATCTCAGAAAGCTGTTTCCGCTCAAGGCCGGGGCGAAGAGCGAGACGGTATTCGTCCGTCTCGCAGCAAACAAACAACCGAAGGGCACCGAGACGCTCGAGATCAACGTCAAGGGCAAGGAGACCTTCAGCCTGGGCGACTGCAAATACAACGTGCTCGCCGTGAGGCAGACGATCAAGAACGAGGCCGGCAAGACACAGGATGAATTCACCGCGCTGTACGCGCCCGACCTGCAGGCCGTTCTGGCCAAGCGCTATGACGAGGGCACCAGCGGCGAAAGTGTGGTCGGCTACGAGGTGATCAAACCGCTGCCGAATTAAGTCCCGGCAGGGCAGAGGGCGACTGGCGCTCCGGCATCAAAAGGCTTTGTGCTGCCGCAGCATCCTGCGACGTCGATTCGCTCCTGCTCCCTTGGATGACGAAACTGAGGAAGCTCCCTGCTCAAGCGCGTTCAGGCAATCGCGCAGCACACCAGAATCCTGCGTCGTCTTGGCCATCGACATGGCGCCGGAATAGGTCGCGACCGCAAGCGCGGCGAAGCGCTGCGGATCGGTGTCCTGCTCCCTGCCCGCCTGCTGGTCGGCCCGAACCTTGTCGGCGATTGCCTGGCGCCATGCCGAAAAGATGCCGGCAAGGGCAGCGCGAAAATCCGCATCGGCGAGCGACAGTTCATGCGCCAGATTGTTGAGCGGGCAGCCGCGCACGAAACCCTGTTGCTCCAGTTCCGCCGCCACGGCCTCGAACACGCCGCGCACGCCCTCGCGCGCCGAGCCTGCCGCCTGCACCGGCGCGATCCATGTTTCTTCGACGGCCGCGGAGACCCGCTCCTCGATCACCGCCAGCGCCAGCGCCTTCTTGGTCGGGAAATGATGATGCAGCGCGCCGCCGGTGACGCCCGCCGCCGCCATCAGGTCGCCGAGGCTGGAAGCGTGGTAGCCGCGCGCCTGAAAGGAGGCTTCGGCGACATCGAGCACGCGTTTGCGCAGGCCGTCCGGGTCGTTGGTGCGTTTCCCGGGCCGCATCTTCAGGCGAGCGATCATCTCTGCTGACATTTCCATACGATAGCAGATTGACAAAACAGGACAACCGGTCTGTTTATAAACAGGATGAACACCCTGTTTTGGAGATTGTGCGATGAGCCTGCCCCCGAATGCCCCGCCGAAATCCAGCCTCAACGCCTCGCCGGTCGTCGAGCTCAGGCAATACACACTGAAACCTGGCCGGCGCGACACGCTGATCGACATCTTCGACGGTCACCTGATCGATGGTCAGGAAGCGGCGGGGATGACGATCATCGGTCAGTTCCGCGATCTCGACCGGCCTGACATGTTCGTCTGGCTGCGCGGCTTCGACGGTATGGAAGCGCGGAAAAATGCGCTGATCGCTTTCTACGAGGGACCCGTATGGGCGGCCTGGCGCGATGCCGCCAACGCCACGATGATTTCCTCCGACGACGTGCTGTTGCTGAAACCGGCATGGCCGGACGCTGGTTTCCAGCTGACAGGCTCACAACGGACAGCCGTGCCGGCTTACGAAAAGCCAAGCGGAGACAATCGCTTGTCGGATAGTGTTGTCATCAAGATTCATCACCTGCGACCCGGCGCCGGGGCCGACTTCGCCAGCCGCTTCGAAACCGACGCCATTCCCACGCTGGCGGAATTTGGCGCACGGCCACTTGCTGCGTTTGTTACCGAACATGCCGAAAACAGCTTTCCCCGCCTGCCGGTGAGATCAGGTGAAAACGTCTTCATCAGTGTCACCGCCTTCGACAGCGCGGACGCCCATGCCCGCCACGAGGCAGCCCTTGCCAGTTCCCCGGAGTGGCAGGCACTCGAGCGGGAGGCCCAGTCATGTCTGGCTAGATCGACCGAGACCTTGCGCCTATCTGCAACCTCACAGTCGCTGCTTGGTCGGTGAGAGGCGAGCCTCTTCCTTCTCTCCCTGCGGTTGAAGGAAGTGAGGTTCCTTCAACCGATTTGCATCCTTGCGGCTCGCAATCTCCGCTTGAAGCAATTTGTGCAACGCGATACGCCGGTGCCGAATTCGACAGACTGGAGACACAAGTGAGCGCGCCAGAGACCAGAACCGAAACCGACACGTTCGGTCCCATCGACGTCGCCGCCGACCGTTATTGGGGCGCGCAGGCGCAGCGTTCGCTGGGCAATTTCAAGATCGGCTGGGAAAAGCAGCCGGCGTCGATCGTTCGCGCGCTCGGCATCGTCAAGCGGGCGGCGGCCGAAACCAATATGGAGCTGAAGCGGCTCGACCCGGCCATCGGCAAGGCGATCGTCGAAGCCGCTCAGGAAGTCATCGACGGCAAGCTCGACGGTCATTTCCCGCTGGTCGTCTGGCAGACCGGCTCGGGCACGCAATCCAACATGAACGCCAACGAGGTGATCTCCAATCGGGCGATCGAACTGCTGGGCGGCGTCATGGGCTCCAAGAAACCGGTGCACCCCAACGACCACGTCAATATGAGCCAGTCGTCGAACGATACCTATCCGACGGCCATGCACATCGCCTGCGCCGAGCGCATCGTGCACGACCTGTTGCCGGCGCTGAAGCATTTGCATGCGGCGCTCGAAGCCAAGACCAAAGCTTTCGCCCACATCATCAAGATCGGCCGCACGCATACGCAGGACGCGACGCCCCTCACCCTTGGCCAGGAATTCTCAGGCTATGCCGCGCAGGTCGCCTCGTCGATCAAACGCATCGAGATGACGCTGCCCGGCCTGCAGGAACTGGCGCAAGGCGGCACGGCCGTCGGCACCGGCCTCAACGCGCCGATCGGCTTTGCCGAGAAGGTCGCGGCGCGAATCGCTGACATCACCGGCATCGGCTTCGTCACCGCGCCGAACAAGTTCGAGGCCCTGGCCGCGCACGATTCCATGGTGTTTTCGCATGGCGCCATCAACGCCTGCGCCGGCGCCCTGTTCAAGATTGCCAACGACATTCGTCTGCTCGGCTCCGGCCCGCGCTCCGGCCTCGGTGAACTGTCGCTGCCGGAAAACGAGCCGGGTTCATCGATCATGCCGGGCAAGGTCAACCCCACCCAGTGCGAGGCGTTGACGCAGGTCTGCATCCAGGTGTTCGGCAACAATGCCGCACTGACCTTCGCCGGCAGCCAGGGTCATTTCGAGCTCAACGTCTATAACCCGCTGATGGCCTATAATTTCCTGCAATCGGTGCAGCTGCTCGCCGACGCCTCCATCTCGTTCACCGACAATTGCGTCGCGGGTATTGAGGCGCGGGAAGAGAACATCAAGGCCGCACTCGACCGCTCGCTGATGCTGGTGACGGCGCTGGCGCCGACCATCGGCTACGACAACGCCGCCAAAATTGCCAAGACCGCGCACAAGAAGGGTACAACCTTGCGCGAGGAAGCGCTGGCCACCGGGTTGGTCAGCGAGGCCGACTACGACCGCCTGGTGCGCCCGGAGGATATGACGCATCCGGGATGATTTTGAGCTGATCGCAAAAACGTTACTGCGGTGAACAATCTGTAACCAAATCTGCATCTTCGGTGAACAGTCGCCCTGCTCTATGTGGATAGGCAACGCAACCCTTCCGGAGAGAGCCCATCATGTCTACCAATACATCCGTTGCCGGTTCCGGCACCGTTTCCAACGCCTCGGCCACCATCCTGCTTGGCCGCGTTCTGCTTTCAGTCATTTTCGTGCTTTCCGGTTTCGGCAAGCTCACTGCGATCGCCGGCACCGCCGGTTACTTCGGCAGCATGGGCCTGCCGATGCCGACCGTAACGGCGATTGCCGTCGGCCTGGTCGAGCTGCTTGGCGGTCTCGCCATCCTCGTCGGCTTTCAGACCCGGATCACCGCCTGGGTGCTCGCAATCTTCACCGTCGCCACGGGACTGGTCGCCCACACCGGCTGGGCCGATCAGATGCAGATGATCAGCTTCATGAAGAACCTGGCGATTGCCGGCGGCTTCCTCGTGCTGGCTTCCTCAGGCGCCGGCGCCTATTCGGTCGACGCCAAGCGCGGCTGACGCAGGCTAATGACTAGTGCAGCAAGGGCGCGGAATTTATCGCGCCCTTTTTCGTTGTCGATCTAACGACCTTCGATTGGCCGGGCCGAGTGGCCTGGCTCGAATTTCTGCTAAGATCGAACGTCGGGGTGAGCCAACCGGCTGGCCGACCTCGGAGGTGACCAAATGCCCCGCAATGCGCTGCTACTGCTTTCCCGACTGCTGCTCGCCGCGCTATTCGTTCCGTCCGGCTTTCACGCGCTTAGCGACATCGCCGGCACATCGGGCTATTTCGCCGGCCTCGGCCTACCGCTGCCGACGCTTGCTGCCTGGGGCACGGGGCTGTTCGAGCTGATCGCCGGGCTGCTCATCCTCGTCGGCTTCAAGACACCTGTCTTTGCGCTTCTGCTTGCCGCCTTCTGCATCGCGGCAGGCTTCATCGGCCATTATGGCCAGGGCGGCGACGATCCGACGCTGACCTTCATGCATTCACAGATGCTGATGAAGGACATCGCCTTATCAGGCGGTTTTCTGGCATTGGCGATGGCTGGCGCCGGCGCCTATTCGTTTGATGGGCGGATACTTCGGATCGGCCCTGAAACGACTTGACCGGCACAAGCTGTTTGTCTCAGCCAGATTACTTGGCTGGCATATTGGGGCCGCCCTCGACCGCCAGCACCAGCCGGCGGTTGGTAACCCTCGCCAGCTGTGCCAGCCGGCCGGCCGGCCGCTCGCCGTAAAGGTCGGCCAGCGACGCCGGCAGCACCAGCGCAAGCACGCCATTGCCGCGGCTCTCCCATTTCAACCGCGGCATGACGCCCGGCATCGCCGCCGTCAGCAGATAGACGACGCGCATCACGGCGGCCAGCACGCGGGCGCGCTCGATATAGCGTGGCGTCGCCAGTGCCTTGATTTCCGGCGCGATCGATTCGTTGAAGATGCCCTCATGACGGTAGGCGTTGGCCAGCGCCAGGAAGGCGCGGCCGGGATGGTCGACGCCGATGAAGGAGGCGTGGGCAATGATGTTGAGCGATTGCTTGCCGCGATATTCGGGATGTGCGCGCCAGCCGATGTCGGCAAGCAGACAGGCGGCCTGGCGGTAACGCGCCTCGTCGACCGTCTCCTCGATGCCGAAGGCGGCGAAGGTCTTGCCCGTCCACTCGACAAGCTCATGCGCGTGGGTGACCGAGCGCGAACGCAGCCGGGCGAGTTCCTCCGAGGCCGAGATCAACGGATCTGCCTTCTGCTCGGCTTTGTCGAGCAGCGAATAGAGGAAGCCCTCGCGCACGCCCAGCGCCGAGACGATGATCTTGGACGGCTGCATCGCCGTCATGATCTCCTGCAGCACGATGGCGCCATAGGGCAGCAGCGAGCGGCGGTTCTTTGAGACGCCCTCGATCCCCCTTACCTTCTCGATCTCGCCCTTGGCGACCTGCTTGAGGAAGTTCGTAGCGCTGTCGATGCCGATCTCGTAATGGTGCATGACGCTCAGCGGATAGCTGGTCATTTCCATGTACAGCCGGGCGAGGTTTCGCCAGGTGCCGCCGACCGCATAGAACGGCCTGCCCTGCCCGCCTTTGAGCAGCTTTGCCCGTTCCAGTTCGTCGCGCGCTATCTTTGCCGCCTGGGCCAGTGAGTTCTTGGCCATGTCCTGCAGACGCAGGCCGCCCAGCGGCAGCGTGATGCCGTCGCCGATTGCCTCGCCATCGACGTCGACCAGTTCGAGGCTGCCGCCGCCGAGGTCGCCGGCGATGCCGTTGGCCGGGTGGAAGCCGGAAATGACGCCAAGCGCGGAATAGTGGGCTTCCTGGCGCCCGCTCAGCACCTGGACCTCGGTCTTGAGTACATCTTCGGCGCGCTGGATGAAATCGGGACCGTTGACCGCCTCGCGGGCGGCGGCGGTCGCCAGCACGTACATTTGCTCGGCGCCGACCTGCTCGGACAGCGCGCGGAAACGCCGAAACTCCTCCATCGAGCGGGTCACCGCCTCGGGATCGAGCTTTCCGGTCGAAACGATGCCGCGACCGAGGCCGGCCAGCATCTTTTCGTTGAACAGCGTGGTCGGCGAGCGCGCCAGCCCCTCATAGACGACAAGACGGATCGAGTTCGACCCGATGTCGATGATGGACAGCGGTCGGCGGTCCTGAAGCCGGCCCTGGGACGTTGAAATCATCAGCCGGTCGCTGTGGCGTTTTTCTTGCGGCGCTTGAACTGCGCGATGCGCTTGGGCGCATGCGATTTCAGCGCATCACCGCGTCCGGAAAGGCTCGGATTGGTCATGAAATATTCCTGCGCGTTGAACGGTTCCTCGC
Organism: Mesorhizobium wenxiniae; assembly: GCF_002284535.1. GTDB lineage: Bacteria > Pseudomonadota > Alphaproteobacteria > Rhizobiales > Rhizobiaceae > Mesorhizobium > Mesorhizobium wenxiniae. Next base: position 30,350 of record NZ_NPKH01000023.1, read on the forward strand.
CCTCCTCAAGCGTGGCGCGCCGGGAGGTTCCGTCAGCCAATACGTCGAAACTTTGCTGGTTGTCCATGATGTTGCCCAGCATGATCTGGCCGAGGACTTGTTCATGCACCGTTGGATTGATGATCGGCACCATGGTTTCGACGCGACGGTCGAGATTGCGCGGCATCAAATCGGCCGATGAGATGTAGACGACCGCCCCGTCCGACGGCAGTCCATGGCCGTTGCCGAAACAATAGATGCGGCTGTGTTCGAGGAAGCGGCCGACGATCGACTTGACCCTTATGTTTTCCGACAGGCCCGGCACCTGGGGCCTCAGACAGCAGATGCCGCGCACGACAAGATCGATCTCGACGCCGGCGCGGCTGGCGTCATAAAGCGCGTCGATGATGATCGGATCCACCAGCGCATTCATCTTCATCCAGATGCGGGCCGGCCGGCCTTCCAGCGCATGGGTAATCTCGTCTGAAATATGCTTGAGAATCCGGCTTCTCAGCGTGAAGGGTGAGATAGCCAGCCGCATCTCATCGGTCGGCTCGGCGTAGCCGGTGATGAAATTGAACAGCTGGGCGACGTCGCGGGCGATCGTCGGAGCGGTGGTGAAGAAGGACAGGTCGGTGTAGATGCGAGCGGTGACGGGATGGTAGTTGCCGGTGCCGAGATGCACATAGTTGCGCAGCTTGCCGTCCTCGCGCCGCACCACCAGCGACATTTTCGCGTGTGTCTTCAGTTCGAGGAAGCCGAACACGACCTGAACGCCGGCGCGCTCGAGGTCGCGCGCCCAGCGGATGTTGGCTTCCTCGTCGAAACGCGCCTTGAGCTCGACCAGCGCGGTAACCGACTTGCCGGCCTCCGCCGCGTCGACCAAAGCGCGCACGATCGGGCTGTCGTTCGAGGTTCGATAGAGCGTCTGCTTGATCGCCACGACTTCCGGGTCGGCCATCGCCTGGCGCAGGAACTGCACCACAACGTCGAAGGATTCGTAGGGGTGATGAACGATGATGTCCTTCTCGCGGATGGCGGCGAAACAGTCGCCGCCATGCTCGCGGATGCGCTCGGGAAAGCGCGGATTATAGGGCGTGAACTTGAGGTCGTCGCGGGCGATGGCGACGATCTCGGAAATCTGGCTGAGCGCCAGCGGACCGGTGAGCACACTGATGCGGCTCGACGAGACGCCAAGCTCGCCGGCGACGAACTCGCGCAGTTCGGCTGGCATCAGCTTATCGAATTCGATGCGGATGACCGAGCCACGGCGGCGGCGCTTCAGCGCCGTCTCGAACAGGCGCACGAGATCCTCGGACTCCTCCTCGACCTCGATGTCACTGTCGCGGATGATGCGGAACGTGCCGGAGCCCTTGACTTCGTAGCCGGGGAACAGCTTGCCGATATAGAGGCCGACCGCTTCTTCCAGCGGAATGAAGCGGACATGATGCTTGCGGTCGGGCAAGCGAATGAAGCGTTTCAGCGCCACCGGCAGACGCAACAGCGCGCTCATCTCCTCGCCATTCCTGCGATGGCGCAATTGCAGGGCCATCGAGAAGCCGAGATTGGGAATGAACGGGAATGGATGCGCCGGGTCGATCGACAGCGGTGTGAGCACCGGAAAGACCTGCTCCTGGAAATGATCCTCGAGCCAGGCCTTCTCGTCCTTGGTCAGCCCATCGCGGCTGATGCTCTCGATGCCTTCCTTGTCGAGCAGCAGCATCAGCGCGGAAAGGCTTTTCTGCTGGTCCTCCTGCAGACGCTCGACCTCGCGCAGCAACTGTTCCAGCTGTTGTTCGGGGGTGCGACCGTCCGGGCTCTTCAGCGTGATGCCTTCGCGAACCTGGCCGGCGAGACCGGCGACGCGGACCATGAAGAACTCGTCGAGATTGGCGGCCGAAATCGACAGGAAGCGGACACGCTCGAGCAGCGGATGATTGGCGTTTAGCGATTCCTCGAGGACGCGGCGGTTGAATTGCAGCCAGGAAAACTCGCGGTTGACGAAGCGGTCCGGGTTGCCGCCCTCTGGGCTCGCCACCTCGACAGTGGTGAATTCGCTCTGCACCGGCTTTAGTTCGTTCATGGTTCCTGCCCGTTTCGCACCCGCTGGCCACAGCGTCGCGCGTCTTTGCGGACGCGCAAAGGACGCTCTACCACTCTTAAGCTAGGCATGATCCCCAGCGAAACCGAATTCGGTTTTCGGGGCCATGCCTTAACCGGCTTAGCTTATCCTGTGACAGGCTTTTACGACAGTTTGATTTCATCGATCTTGCAAAGAGACAGCTTATGATCCAGATGCAATCCAGGCTACAGCGCGGCGCGCCCTTGGACGCGCAAAGGACGCGGTGGAATTTTGATTTGCGCTTGATCCGGGGTCATGCGGCAGATGTAGGAGACGACGATGGCAGGCGGTTCCATTCCCCATTTCCAGAACGATGCGGGCTATGCGGCGATCGACATCGGCGTCAAGGAATTCATGTGCACCGGCGCCAACCCGCCTTTCGACCATCCCCATGTGTTTCTCGACATGGGCGACGACAATGAAAAGGTCTGCCCCTATTGCTCGACGCTTTTTCGCTATTCGCCAAAGCTGAAGGCGACGGAAACGCAGCCTGCGGGATGCCTCTATATCCATCAGGCAGCCTGAGGCGCACGCCATCCCCATGGACGACACCCGGTCCCGGCAGGTCGTTATCGCCGGAGCCGGCGTCGCCGGACTGACTGCGTCGCTGGCATTTTCCGAACGCGGCTATCTGGTGCGGCTGTTCGAACAGGCGCCGCGCCTCGAAGCAGCCGGCGCCGGCATCCAGCTGTCACCCAACGCAACGCGCATCCTTCGCCAGCTCGGCGTGCTCGACCGGCTGTTGCCGGCGGCGGTGCGGCCGGAGGCGGTCGTGCTCAAGGACGCCGCCACACTGCGCGAGCTGGCGCGGGTGCCGCTTGGCGAAGAAGCCGAAAGGCGCTGGCACGCGCCCTATCTCGTCGCTCATCGGGCCGATCTGCAAGACGCGCTGATGGCGCGCCTTGCCGAACAGCCGGACATCAGTCTCGTCACCGGCGCGCGCGTCGGCGGCATCGCCGCAGGACCGCGCCATACCACGGCAACAGTCGAGATTGCCGGCAAGACGGTCGAAGCCGACGGCTTTCTGCTGATCGGCGCCGACGGCGTGTGGTCGGCTATCCGTGCTCTTGGCGGGTTTGCGGCCAAAAGCCGGTTTTCGGGCGAGCTTGCCTGGCGCGCTACGATCAGTGCAGACAGTGTCGCGGGAGAAGCGCTTGCGGCGGTCGGCGCCGCCAATTGCGTGACCGCCTTCCTGCATCCCGGTTTTCACCTCGTCACCTATCCCGTCAGCAACGGCACGGCGTTCAACCTGGCCGCCTTCACCAGGGGCGAGATCATCGCCGAGGGCTGGTCGGGCCACGCCGACCCCAACATCCTCGTCGGCGCGATGCGTGGCACGGCGGCAGCACTGGCCCGGCTTGGCGAGGATGCCGGCCCGTGGACCGCATGGCCGATCCATACGGTCGACCAGGCACAGCCATGGACAACGCCCGCCGGCATCGCGCTGATCGGCGACGCCGCGCATGCGATGACGCCGTTTGCGGCGCAAGGCGCGGCGATGGCGATCGAGGATGTCGCAACCCTTGCAGGTTTTGTCGCCGCCTCGCCTGCCGACCCCTGGAGCGCCCTTGCCGCCTGGGAAAAGGTGCGGCGCCCGCGCATCGCCAAGGTCGCCCGCCGCGGTGCTGTCAACCGTCTCGCCTGGCACGCTTCCGGGCCGGTGGCGGTCGCGCGCAACCTGTTTCTGAGATTGCACTCTCCGGAAAGGCTCGCCGCCGATCTCGATTGGCTTTATGGCTGGCAGGTGCCGGAAACCGTCGGACACTAGTGCCAAGCATCAATTATAAATCCGCATCGACAGGTCGAGCGAGGCCGGCAGCGGATTCCACCAGCCTGTCCGCAGGCCGGCGATACGCAGAGCCGCCGCTGTCCAGGTGTTGCAGCCAACCAGCGCGTTGAAATGGCCGTTGGCTTCGTAGAAGCGGTCGAACCTGGAATAGGCGGCATTCTCGACTGGGATGGGACCGTTCGGCCCTTGCTGGAAACTCGCGGTGATGAAGTCGAGCAGCGCCGAAAAACGCTCCTCGCTGATGTCGAAGCCGGCGACGTCGGGGTGCGGCTCGACAATGTTGGCGGCGACATCGATATGCATCACCGATGCGTCCAGTGTCAGCGCCTTCATCACCGGCACCGCCTTCAGTTCCGACCAGGTCGGCGTCTCCAGATAGAAGGCGCGGCCTCCCCAGCCGAAGACGATGTAGCGGACCCCAGCCATGTCGTCCGGAATGCCGCCATCGACCAGGAAATGGAAGCGCTTGCGCACGTCGTCATCGACCGGAACGGCGATATCGGTGTGGATCGGATTTTTCAGCACCAGGATGTGCCTGGTGGCTACGGGATCGGCGGCGGCCGCCGGCAAGAGCGGCCGTGGAATGAATGTCCCAAAACCACGGCAAGCACGATTGCCACCACCAGAATGGCGAGAAAACGCCCAAGCTTTTTCACGAGGGACGGCTTTTTCATGTGGGACGGCCTCGCAATCGGGGCGCAATCGCCGGCTGACGGCCCAGACGCAAAAGAGCCCGGCAGGATTTCGGCCGGGCTCTTTTGATTCGCGTGAGAGCGATCAGTGCAGGATCTGCGACAGGAACAGTTTTGTGCGCTCGTGGCGCGGATTGTCGAAGAACTCGGCCGGCGTGTTCTGCTCGACGATCTGGCCCTGATCCATGAAGATCACCCGGTTGGCGACCTTGCGGGCAAAGCCCATCTCGTGGGTGACGCAGAGCATGGTCATGCCCTCTTCGGCGAGGCCGACCATTGTCTCCAGCACTTCCTTGATCATTTCGGGATCGAGCGCAGAGGTCGGCTCGTCGAACAGCATGATGCGAGGGTTCATGCATAACGAGCGGGCGATGGCGACACGCTGCTGTTGGCCGCCGGAAAGCTGGCCGGGATATTTGTTGGCCTGTTCCGGGATCTTGACGCGCGTGAGGAAGTGCATGGCGATTTCCTCGGCCTGCTTCTTCGGCGTCTTGCGCACCCAGATCGGCGCCAGCGTGCAGTTTTCCAGGATGGTCAAATGCGGGAACAGGTTGAAGTGCTGGAAAACCATGCCGACCTCGCGGCGCACTTCGTCGATCTTCTTGAGGTCGTTGGTCAATTCCTTGCCATCGACGATGATCTTGCCCTTCTGGTGCTCTTCCAGCCGGTTGATGCAGCGGATCATCGTCGATTTGCCGGAGCCCGAAGGGCCGCAAATGACGATGCGCTCGCCGCGCATCACCTTCAGATTGATATCCTTCAGCACGTGGAATTCGCCGTACCATTTGTGCATAGCGATGATGTCGATGGCGACGTCGGTGGTGGATACCTGCATCTTGGCGGCATTGACCTTGATCTCTTCCGCGCTGACTGCATTTTCTGTGGCCATGGAAGGTTCCCTTTTTTGTTCTTAGCGTTTGTAGCTGGTATCGAGCCGGCGTTCCGTGAACATCGAATAACGCGACATGCCGAAACAGAACATCCAGAAGACGAAGGCAGCGAACACCAGGCCGGACCTTGCCGTCTGCGGCGTTGCCCAGTTGGCGTCGGAAAAATTCTGTTTGACGACGCCGAGCAGGTCGAACATCGAGATGATTGAGACCAGGCTGGTGTCCTTGAACATGCCGATGAAGGTATTGACTATGCCGGGAATGACCAGCTTCAACGCCTGCGGCAGCACTATCAGGCCCATCTTCTGCCAGTAGCCGAGGCCGAGCGAATCCGCACCCTCATACTGGCCCTTGGGGATCGCCTGCAGGCCGCCGCGCACCACTTCGGCCATATAGGCAGCGGCAAACAGCGAGACACCGATCAGCGCCCTCAGGAACTTGTCGAAGGTGACGCCGGCCGGCAGGAACAGCGGCAGCATGACGCTGGCCATGAACAGGACGGTGATCAGCGGGATGCCCCGCACCGTCTCGATGAAGATGACGCACAGCATCTTGACGATCGGCATCTTCGATCGCCGCCCCAGCGCCAGCACAATGCCGATCGGCAGCGACACGGCAATGCCGACGAAGGACAGGGTGAGCGTCACCAGAAGCCCGCCCCATAGCGGGGTTTCGACATGCGGCAGGCCGAACACGCCGCCAACCAGCAGGATGAAAGCAACGATCGGCAGCGCCCCGAAGAATAAGATTGCGTTCAGCCCCTTGCGCGGCACCTTCGGGATGAGCAGCGGCACCAGAAGCGCCACGAACAGGATGGCGACGAGGATCGGCCGCCAGCGCTCATCGATCGGATAGCGGCCGAACATGAACTGGCCGAATTTGGCGTTGACGAAGGCCCAGCAGGCGCCCGACCAACCATCCGGCTGGATGCCGCCCTGCGCCACCGTGGCGCAGAACGTACGGTCGGTGCCGGTCCATTGGGCGTTGATGAGAGCCCAGCTGATCAGTTGCGGCAGGATCATCGCGACCAGCACGATGCCGATGATGGTCAGGATCGTGTCGCCGGTCGACGCAATCAGGTTTTTGCGTATCCAGGCGCCCAGACCGCGCTCACTTGCTGGCGCCGACTGTGCCAGCGCCATTTCGACGCGGACGAAGGAAAGGTCGTGCTCCTGCATGTCGCTACCTCTCCACCAGCGCCATTCTGGCGTTGACCACGTTCATGATCGCCGACGTCAACAGGCTGAGCGCGAGATAGACCACCATCATGATCAGCACGCACTCGATCGCCTGGCCGGTCTGGTTCAGCACCGTGCCGGTCGTCGCCGTCAGGTCCGGGTAGCCGATGGCGATGGCCAGCGACGAGTTCTTGGTCAGGTTCAGATACTGGCTGGTCAGCGGCGGAATGACGATGCGCATGGCTTGCGGAATGACGACAAGCCGCAGAATCGAGCCCGGCCGCAGCCCGAGGGCACCGGCTGCCTCGGTCTGCCCCTTACTGACGCCCATGATGCCGGCCCGCACGATTTCGGCGATGAAGGCGGCCGTATAGAAGGACAGCGCCAAATAGAGCGACAGGAACTCCGGCTTGACCTGAAAGCCGCCGGTCAGGTTGAAGGTCGATTGCTTTGGATAATCGAAGCTCAGCGGGAAGCCGCTCAGCGCATAGGCCAGCAACGGCAAGCCGATGATCAAAGCCGCCGATGTCCAGAACACAGGGAATTGCTGGCCGGTCGCCATCTGCCGCTGACGCGCCTTGCGGGCGACGAACCACGCCATGGCGATGCCGAGAAGCAGAGCAACCAGGATCAGCCAGGAGCCTTCGCCCCACACGGCGCGCGGAAAATAAAAGCCACGTTGGTTGAGAAAGGAACTGAACGGCAAATTGATGCTCTCGCGCGGCGCCGGCAGCACCGAAAGCACGCCTGAATACCAGAAGAAGATGACCAGCAGCGGCGGGATGTTGCGGAAGACCTCGACATAGACCGTGCAGATCTTGCGGATCAGCCAGTTGTGCGAAAGTCGGCCGACGCCGAGGATAAAGCCGATTATGGTCGCGGTGATGATGCCGGAGACGGCAACGATGAGCGTGTTGATGAAGCCGACCAGAATGGCGCGGCCATAGGTGGAATCCGACGAGTAGGCGATGGCGCTGTCACTAATGTCGAAGCCGGCGCGGCCCCTGAGGAAACCGAAGCCTGATGCAATGCGCAGGCGCGTCAGATTGTCGATGGTGTTTTGGACGATCCACCAAACCAACGCCACCAGCACGATGACGACCACCGCCTGGAAGAATATGCCGCGGACCTTCGGATCGTTGATGAAGGAGCCGCTTCTTGGCTCCTCGCGAAGAATTTCCTGCGATGCCATTCGACCATCCCCTGGAAAGAGAAACCGGAAGGCAGACGATCTGCCTTCCGGATCACATTTCGGTCAGCGGATCGGCGGAGAGTACTGCAGGCCGCCCTTGGTCCACAACGCGTTGATGCCGCGCGCGATCTTGAGCGGGCTGCCCGAACCGACATTGCGTTCGAACATTTCGCCATAGTTGCCGACAGCCTTGACGATGTTGACCACCCAGTCATTGGAGACACCGAGATCGGTGCCGATCTTGGTGTCGGGCTCAGTTCCGAGCACGCGCTTGATCTCCGGGTTGTCCGAGTTCTTCATCTCGTCGACATTGGCCTTGGTGATGCCGAGTTCCTCGGCCTGGAGCAACGCGAAATAAGTCCACTTGACGATGTGGTACCACTGGTCGTCACCCTGACGCACGGCCGGTCCAAGCGGTTCTTTTGAGATGATCTCGGGCAGCACAACGTGGTCGGCCGGGGCGCCAAGCGTCAGGCGGATACCGTAGAGACCCGACTGGTCGGTGGTGTAGACATCGCAGCGGCCGGCGTCATAGGCGGCGTTGACCTCTTCCAGCTTTTCGAAGACGACCGGGTTGTACTCCATCTTGTTCGACTTGAAGTAGTCGGCGAGGTTGAGCTCGGTCGTGGTCCCGCTCTGCACGCAGACCGCCGCGCCTGAAAGCTGCAGCGCGGAGTTCACGCCCGGCAGCTTCTTGGCGTTGATCATGAAGCCCTGGCCGTCATAGTAGGTGATACCGACAAAGTTCAGGCCGAGCGCTGTGTCGCGGTTGATGGTCCAGGTGGTGTTGCGCGACAGGACGTCGATCTCGCCGGACTGCAACGCGGTGAAGCGTTCCTTGGCGCTGAGCGGCGTGAACTTGACCTTGGTGCCATCGCCGAAAACGGCGGCCGCGACAGCGCGGCAGAAATCCGCATCGATGCCTTGCCAGTCGCCCTTGTCGTCCGGCGCCGAGAAGCCGGCCAGACCGGTCGAGACGCCGCATTGGATGAAGCCCTTGGCCTTGACGTCGTCGAGCGTGGCCGCCGACGCGGCCGAAGCCACCAACCCAAGCGCGGCGGCGCCCAGAATGCCGATTGCAATGTGTTTCATAACCCACAGACCCTTTTCTGTTTTTTTCAGGCGAACCTGACTTTTTCCGTGTGAACGCAGCTTCCCGTTCCGGCCCATTCCCGGAACCCCGCATCGCAACCGACGCGCTGCCTCCCATTCACGAACTGCATCGAAGGCGATTATTTCAGTGAGGTCAAGGGAAATGACCTAAACCGAAAGAGTTTGAAAACCAATTGCCGCAAATGCCTGAATTGCAGACAAACGCGCTTGGAAACTAGCCAGCCGTGCGAACAAAGCCGGCAAAGCCCGGTCAACGCAAATCGGGGGCTGGGCCGGCAAAACCCGTCGCTCGGATTTACGGCCCATGACTGACTTGTCGTGCGATAATTGGCATATCCAAAGTCCGCCGGCTGGCGGGTGGCGAACGGTTGCGCGGCCAATGCCGCCGCACTATGGCTAGCGCTTCATCAGAGGCGAAGCGCAATGGCAAAAGACGGCAACGAAATGGGCATCAACACGCGGCTTGCCCATTCGGGCAACAATCCGCACGACTATTTCGGCTTCGTCAATCCGCCGGTCGTGCATGCCTCGACCGTGCTCTATCCCAACGCGGCGACGATGGCGGCACGCAGCCAGAAATACACCTACGGAACGCGCGGCACGCCGACCACCGACGCGCTTGCCGGCGCGATCGACGCGCTCGAAGGCTCGGCCGGCACGATCCTGGTGCCCTCGGGCCTGGCGGCGGTGACGGTGCCGCTGCTCGCCTTCCTGTCGGCGGGCGACCATGTCCTGATCGTCGATTCCGTCTATCACCCGACCCGCAATTTCGCCGACACGATGCTGAAACGGCTGGGCGTCGAGGTTGAGTACTACGATCCGCATGTCGGTGCCGGTATAGCGGCGCTGATCAAGCCCAACACCAGGGTCGTGTTCACCGAATCGCCGGCCTCCAACACGTTCGAGGTGCAGGACATACCGGCCATCGCCAGCGCGGCACACGCCGCAGGCGCGATCGTCATGATGGATAACACCTGGGCGACGCCGCTCTACTTCCGCCCGCTCGACTACGGCGTCGACATCTCGATCCATGCGGCGACAAAATACCCGGCTGGCCATTCCGATGTGCTGCTCGGCACCGCGTCGGCCAACAAGGCCTGCTGGAAACAGCTTTGCGAGACGTTCTACACGATGGGCTGCTGCGCCGGGCCCGACGATGTCTATCAGGTGCTGCGCGGCCTGCGCACCATGGGCGTGCGCCTCGACCACCATCAGCGCAGCGCACTGGCCATAGGCGCCTGGCTGGAGGGCCAGCCGGGCGTGGCGCGCGTGCTGCATCCAGCGCTTGCCAGCCACCCCGATCACGCTCTCTGGAAGCGCGACTTCTGCGGCTCGAGCGGCATTTTTTCGATCGTCCTCAAGGGCGGCGGCCAGAAACAGCAGCATGCCTTCCTCGATGCGCTCAGGATATTCGGCCTTGGCTATTCCTGGGGCGGCTATGAGAGCCTTGCCGTGCCGGTGTTCCTCGGCGACCGCGTCGTCGCCAAGGGCCCTTATGACGGCCCGCTCGTCCGCTTGCAGATCGGGCTTGAAGACGTCGACGACCTGAAAGCCGATCTGGCGCGCGGCCTCGCTGCGGCGGCGGCTGCTTGAGCGACGGCAGGGTCTTCCAACAGGCGCATCCTCGGCCTGATCACGCAGACCGATCTGCTGGCCGCAACGGCGCGCGCAAGCTGCAGACAAGCTGCTGGTCGAAGCGGTAGCGTAGTCGGGCCGCCGGGAAAAATGTTCGGGAACCTTTTCTCGGTTAGCCCGTCCAATGTTTCGATCGGAGGATTTGCTTCCGGTCAGGAGATTGGGCTCGCGATGAGGAAACCGCTCACGGCTGCGACCGTCATGCCCGCCGCATCTGGCGAGATGCAGCTTGTCAGCCGCGCCCTGGCACGCGAGGGCGGAGCCTTCCGCACGATTATCAAGACGCACAACCAGCGGCTCTATCGTATCGCCCGCAGCGTCGTCCGCAACGACAGCGAGGCTGAGGACATCGTGCAGGAGGCCTATGTCAGGGCCTTTGCCCAGCTCGGGGATTTTCGCGGCGAATCCTCTCTCGCCACATGGCTGTCGCGCATCGTCATCAATGAGGCGCTTGGGCGTTTGCGCAAAAGGCGGCGAACGGTAGCGATGCCGCAAAGTCTACAAGCCGAAATCATCAAGTTTCCCCTTAATCCCAGCGACGATCCGGAGCGGACGATGGCGCAACGGCAGATCCTCGAGCTCGTCGAACGGGCGACCGATCGCCTTCCCGATGTCTACCGGACAGTATTCGTGGCGCGGGTGATCGAGGGTCTCAGCATAGACGAGACCGCAGCATTGCTTGATGTGCGGCCCGAAACCGTCAAGACCCGGCTGCACCGCGCCCGCGCCCTCGTCCGCAAGGCGCTGGACGATCAGATCGGCCCGGTGCTGCTCGATGCCTTCCCCTTCGCCGGCCGCCGGTGTGAACGGCTGACCGCCGCGGTGATGCAGCGGCTTGGCTTTAGAGACTGATTTTTCCCGAATTCCCGGGAACGTTTGCCCCCGCCCGGCATCCAATCATCGTCAACTGGAAATGCCCGGAGCCATTCGCATCCGGCGAAGGAGAACGTCATGCTTATTCGATCGACCACCGCACTGGCAGCGCTTTTCCTGCTCAGCACAGCAATGTTGGCGCAAGCCTCCGATAAGCCGAGCGACCCGCAGATCGCCCACATCGCCTACACAGCCGGCGTGCTTGACGTCGAGGCGGCCATGCAAGCGCTGAAGAAATCGAAAAACAAAGAGATTCTCGACTTCGCCAAAGACATGGTGCGAGACCATGAAGCCGTAAACAAACAAGCGCTTGACCTGGTCAAGAAGCTCAACGTGACGCCAGAGGACAACGCCACCAGCAAGGCGCTGACCAAGGCGGCGGACGAGGAACGGGCGAAGCTCGCCAAGCTCGACGGCGCCGCGTTCGACAAGGCCTATGTTGACAACGAGGTCGCCTATCACAAGCAGGTCAACGGCGCGCTCGAAACCCTGCTGATCCCCTCGGCCGAGAATGCCGAACTGAAGAGCCTGCTGGAGACCGGCCTGAAGCTATTCCAGGGCCATGAACAGCATGCCGAACATGTCGCCGGCATGCTGAAATGAGTACAGCACCGACGGTGTCGAAACGGCATCTGTGGATTGCAATGGCGCTAACTATTGCTGCCGCATCTGCCAAGGCCGAAACGATTGAGGTGACGATCGAGAAGCTGGTGTTTTCGCCCGCAAGCATCGAGGCGAAGGTCGGCGACACTATCGAGTGGGTCAACAAAGACGTGTTCGCCCACACGGCGACCGTCACAGGCGGCTGGGAGGTGATGATCCCGCCGAAGACATCGGCGAGCCTGACGCTGAAGAGGGCAGGTTCGTTCGATTATTTCTGCCGCTTCCACCCGAACATGAAAGGCCAAATGACGGTGACGTCGCCCTAGCCAAGCCAGCAGAGACCGCCCTGCACGCGCAGGGCGGTCGGGCGGCATCAAGCCGCCTGGTAGCGAGGCGCCGGCTCGCCGGTCTGCGTCGCGGCGAACAGGGTAGCGCGAACAGGGTGGCGCGGGCAGCGTCGTAGGCTTCCCACAGCGCGCGGTCTGGTAGAGGTCCGCCAGGATGCCAACGACCGGCGAACGAAACATGCTGTGCTGACGCCACTCGGAAAAGCGATACCAGCAGGCATATCGTGTCGGTCGAGGCCAACCGGCGCTTCGAGGCGATTTTGGGGCGGCCGCGGCCGAAAAGCTGAGGAGCCTCGCCGACGATGTCGCCTCGCAGGACTTTCCCGACGCCTATGTTTCGAAGCCGGCGAGCAGCACCGAATCGTCGGAGCGATAGAGCACCGCGCATCCTTTGGGACGCGCCACGGACGGTGCGGTCCAGTCTTTCTACGACCAGCGACCGCCGCTCGAATGCAGGCGGACGACAATCTGTGCTAAAGTAGCCCTATGAAAGCATGGCTGGAAGCGGCAAAGAGCCGGGCGCGCGACATCAAGCTTGATGTCGTCGCCCTGTGGTTCGCCGCACGCGATCCTCGGGTGCCCTGGTCCGCGAAACTCGTGGCGGGGATGGTGGCCGCCTGTGCGCTTTCCCCAATCGACCTGATCCCGGATTTCGTTCCGGTGCTCGGCTATCTTGACGACCTGATCATCGTACCGCTCGGCGTAATCCTGGCGATAAGGCTTGTTCCGCCGCCGCTGATGGACGAGTTTCGAGCGCAGGCTGCCGCGCTCGAAACACGTCCGCAAAGCAGGACGGGAATGTTCTTTATCGTGGCGCTCTGGCTGGCTTTGGCAGCTTTGCTGATCTGGGCCTTTTGGCCCACCCACGCCAGATAGTCCGGAGGCTTGCTTGCACTTGAAACCGCCCTTGCCTGCTGCCCCGGCGGCCTAAAACCCAAGCGCCAGCCACGCAGTCCCAGCAAGCAGCGTGATCAGCGTCAGCGGCAGTCCGACCCTGAAGAAGGCTCCGAAAGACAGCGCCTTGCCGGCGGCGCGCGCCTGCTCAGCGACAATCAAATTGGCGATCGAGCCGAGCAGCGTGAAATTGCCGGCCAGAGTCGAGCTCATGGCGACGACCAGCCAGGCGCGCTCGGGGCTCTCCAGGCCGGGTATGAACGGCCGCAGCGCAAGCACGGCCGGAACGTTGCTCATGATGTTGGACAGCACTGCGGTGAAGCCGGACAGCCGCCAGACATCGTCCAGCCCGAGGTCCTTTGCCGAGGCGATGATCTCGGGGGTGAGAAGCGCCTTCTCGGCGCCGGCGACGACGATGAAAAGGCCGGCGAACATGAACAGCAGCGGCCCGTCTATCTCGCGGTAGATGCGCGCCGGCTTGATAGCGCGGGTCACAAGAAGGATGGCGCCGCCGATCAGTGCGGCCTTGGCAACCGGAACGCCGGCAAAGAAGGCGATTGCCAGTCCGATGCAGACGACCACGGCCTTGAGCACCTGTCCCGGCAGCATGCGGCCGCGATAGACCTCGGGGCTGAGCTCGGTCTTGCGCGCAAATTCGGCGCGATAGACGATGCGCACGATGACGACGACGGCGACGAGGCCAAACAGCGCGACCGGCGCCAGGGCCGCCGAGAAGGCCGGATAGGAAATCCCCGACAGCGCGCCGATGACCATGTTCTGCGGGTTTCCGGTGATGGTGGCGACGCTGCCGCAATTCGACGCCGTGGCGGTGGCGATCAGATAGGGAATTGGGTTGCGGTTGATGACCCGGGTGACGTGGACGACGATCGGCGCCATGACCAGGCAGATCGCGTCGTTGACCAGGAACGCTGACAGGACGCCGGTCAGCAGCGTCACCATCAGCAGCAGCATAAACGGCGCATGTGCGTGCTCGATGGCAACGGCGCCGAGTGCGCGAAAGGCGCCCGATACCTTCAGATGCGCGACGACGATCATCATGCCGAGCAGCAGCGTGATGGTGTCGAAATTGATGGCGCGGTACGCGTCCTCCAGGCTGAGCGCGCCGATGGCGATCATCGCCGCACCGCCGAGCAGCGCAACGCCTGCCCGGTCAAGGCGTAAGCCGGGGATCCTGCCGATGGCAACGCCGGCATAGGTCAGGATCAGGATCAGCAGTGCCGCCGCACCCATCAATGTCATTCGTGGGAAAGCCCCGTTCAGATCCGCCCTGCCCTGCCGGCCGGCGCAAGCTATGATTCCTGCCGCCATACTCACCCGAGCTCAATCCGATCGGGCAAGCCCTGGCAATATCAAACATTGATGCGACGCGCACAGCGTAGAACCATCGAAGAGACTGGCGCACCATCGGCCAACTCATCCAGACAATCACACCAGCAGATTTTCTGGTAAAACGCTGGGTATGCTTCCGTCGAAGATGAAGGTTTAGAAGAAGCCCAGGCTCATTGAAATCGTGGCTCGATCATGGCGAGGATAGAGACTGTCCCCACCTTTGGGCCGGCCGACCAGCAAAGCGAAGAACGCGCCTTCGGCATGGCAAGGCGAGCGCTGAACACCCGACTGACGCTGGAACAAGCAGCCGATTGCGGAGTTGAAACGGCGGTAGAGGTTTGCCGGAATGAGTTCCACTCCCGTGCTGCGATACATCTATTGGGTAATTGTTCTCGACGTTTCGGTCGTGCTTACTCCTTACGCTCTTAGCGCGGCGTGGCTGCAATGACGCAGCGCGATCCTAACGCCACTTCACCACAGGAAGACAAGAAAGACGGCATAGGACGAGCACTTGGACTCGGCCTTATCACCGGCGCTGCTGACGACGACTGCTCGGCCATCGGTACCTATGCGAGTGCCGGCGCGCGCTTTGGCCCAGACCTGCTTTGGACCGCTCCTGTAACGCTGCCGATGATGTACACTGTCGTGTATCTCTCGTCGAAGCTTGGACAGGTTTCGGGCCGCGGCCTCTTTCATGCGATCAAGGACTTCTACCCACGGTGGCTGCTCTGGGCTGTTCTTGTGGGCGTGCTGATCGGCAACACGATCGAAGCAGCCGCCGATCTCGGCGGCATGGCTGCATCCATCAACATCTTCCTTCCTGTTCCGATCCCCCTCATTGTGATCGTAGTCGCGGCCGCGATCTTTGCTCTCCAGCTTTGGGGCTCCTACACGCTCATTCGTAACATCTTTCGCTGGCTCGCGCTGGCCCTGCTTGCCTATGTCGGCTCAGCCATCATGGCGAAGCCGGATGCGGCAGCCGTGCTGTGGGGCACCCTTGTTCCGAAGATCGAGTTCAGCCGCGAGTTCCTGTCCATCCTGGTGGCCATCATCGGCACCACCCTTTCAGCGTATCTCTATACCTGGCAGTCGAATGAGGAGGTGGAGGAAGAGATTGCCGAGGGGAGAACGACGCTGAAGGAGCGCAAGGGTGCCACGGACGGTGAACTGCGCCGCTCCCGCCGCGATATCCTGATCGGCATGATTTTTTCCAATCTCATCATGTACTTCATCATCCTGTCGACAGGGTCTACGCTCTATGAAGCCGGCGAGCACGACGTAGAGACCGCCGCTCAAGCAGCCGAAGCTCTCAAGCCGCTCGCTGGTGGAGCCGCTGGCGTACTGTTCGCTGCCGGCGTGATCGGGGTCGGGTTCCTTGCCGTTCCGGTCATGACGACAGGTGCGGCATACGATCTGGCGCAGGCAGTTGGATGGAAGCACAGTCTCCATGCCAAGCCGCGTGAGGCGCCAAAGTTCTACATCGCGATCGGCGCCTTCACGCTGATTGCTGTCGGCCTGAATTTCCTGGGTTTCAACCCGATTAAGGCGCTCGTCTGGTCCGGCATCGTGCAGGGCTTTTCTACGCCGCCACTGCTTCTTCTTATCATGCTAATGACGAACAACCCCCGGATCATGGGAGACAAGGTCAACAGCCGCACCACCAACGCTCTGGGATGGGCTACTACGATCGCAATTTTTTCCGCCTCTTTAGGGCTGGTAGCGACCTGGTTTATCTAGGTCACCATGACGCTCGTGCCATACCCCGGCAATCGAGCTCACTTTCCATGAAGGATTCGGTGCGCACATCTCTACCGCGATCCTGGCGGGGTCGTGGCCAAGTGCGCGTGCTTCTGGAAGATCGCAATCTTGTCGGGATAGGTAATCCGGATTTCGCGTCCGCATCCGTCGCACTTGTAATGGGAAACGACCTGAAACCAGCTGCCGTTCTTGATGACGGTGAAGTTGCACTGCGGGCAGTGGAAAGTCAGGCCAACAGAGAACAGGCTGGGAGAGAGAGACATTGCACTTCACATTGTGGAGAGTTTTGAGGCGGCTTGTTAGTCCAGCGTCTCCACGACGAAGGATGCGGCAATCAAATCGTCGGCATCGATTCTGCCCTTGCCGTCCTCCATGACGGCTGCGACTTTTCCAAAGATCTTCAGTTCATCCTCGGTAATCCGGGCGCCGCGCATCCTCTCATTGAGGTCGGCCACGCGCATTCGCAGCGCCTGGGACGCTCCAATCTCACGGTTCGACATAATGATCACATTCCTCCCTTGCTGGCTTCCCACCGCACCTTTCGGCACGGCGGGCTGTCCTCCCAGTCGCTTTGGTCATTCGATGATTTTGATGATCTTGCGTGTACCAGGGTCAACGACAACGGTCCGGTTGTCGACGACCACGTAGCGGTATTCGGTGTCAGGAACTTCATGAAGCTCGACCGTCTCGGGCAGAGTTGAGCCGATATTGAGCTCCACTCCAGGGATTTTCACTGAGGCGAGCGGCTGCTTCTTCACATACTCTCTGATGACCGTCTCCTGTTCAGGCGCGATAACAACGTCCTGAGCGGCAGCGGCACCGATACCTGCCAGCAGCAGAAACCCCGCGGCTGCAGTGGAAAGACGCATTCTCATAAGTGCCTCCTTTATACGAGCTCTGTTGCGCTGAACGGCATCGTCTTCGCGCCAGCCTCACCAAACCTCGGGCAGCTGCAAACGTTCCTTACCTGGGCTTCGGTCTGATAGGAGACAGGACCTAAGTCTCACCTGTTTTCGCGTAATAGCCCCTGACATTGCGCCACCCGGAACTGCGGCTGCTCGTAGTAGTTGCTCGCCGTGAGTTCACGGGAGGAGTCCAATGGAGAATAGCGTCCACCAAGCCCGCTGGTTGCTCGCTCCGGTCTTCGCCGTCTCCATCGCGTTCCTCGCGATTGGAATGGTCGTTAGCTAGGGGACAATCGGACTGTGACGATTGGACCGAAGAACGAAATTGAGATCTGCGCAGCTAAGTCCCTTCCTGCGCTGATAAAGGACCACCCGCCATTCCTCGATTTGGCGGGTGGTCCGAGCGAGCGCGACTGAGGCGTCCTCGTCGCTGGAGCCCAGCACCGAGGCGGGCGCAGCTCTTCCTCACCCCGGAGATGCCTGATGTGGAGCCTCATGCCGGGGCACAGCGCGGTTCGTCGCGTATGGCACTATAAATTAAGAAAGGGATATTACGGGCCACGAGTTCTTCAGCAACCGAAGAGCTGATGCAGTCCTGCAAGAGCACGTCCAGGATGACGACGTCAGGCTTAACAAGGGCCAAAATTTGTCGTGCACACGATTGCAACTTGGCTCTGAGGCCACCGCAAAGCCAGCCTCTCTGAGTGACGTCTCGATATTCGATGACGATCATCGGCTCGTCCTCAAAGATGAGCGCTAGAGGCTTCTCATGTCCTCCTCCTTGATGGGCAGGAGCACGATGTGCGCTGACCTCCCGGCAACGGCGCCCGGATAGTCGCGTCGCACCTAGTCTTCCCAAAGCCTTGGAAGCGAGCGTGCCGAAGATCGTCCTTGCCGCGCAAGTGCTTCACCCCGGTCTTGATCGGAAGGGGACATCGATCTCGCAGCTTGGTTCACAGGAGATGCCGCAGAAGCCGAAGGCCCTTCCCGAGCCGGGTGTTCCATGCGGAAGTCAAAAAGCCCGCCGCACCTTTCGGCACGGCGGGAGATCAGTCGTTCACCAGGCACAGGGTGGGCGGGGGTGGGTGTGCCCGGATCGTAGGGAATCCTACGCGCGCCGGCTGCGTCTCGTCTACCAACCGGCGGTTGGGAGCGTCAACTCGGTTAGCTTGCTTTACCCGGGCCTACCGCCCCAGAGCTTGTTTCGAAGCCGACAGAAGTTCTTCCTCGTCCACCACTCCCGCCATGTAATTGGCAATAATTCGGGAGGCGAGCGACTCGCGCTGTTGTTCCGATTGGCCGTCAATCTTCAAACGATCGAACACGCGGCCAAGTAGCGCCAGCTCTGACGGGTTGAAAACACCCGAATCCTCTGCTCTTCCACGAGCGGCATGACAAACCCCCTTCGCCCAGAGATTTTGTTCGTGCAGCATTATCATACACAAAAAACCCACCCCGTTGCAGAATCGCAGACGCGAGATGCGCCCTCGCGGAAGATCTGCGAGCGGGCGAGGACGACCTCACATCAGATCTTCAGCAACCCCGTCGAATTTCTTGAGGCCTACGCTTGGAGGCTTCTGCTTAAGCAGTCCCTGTGCAGTTGCAGCCGCCTCGAAAGCGGCGAACGCAGCTTGGTGACTGCAATGTCCGGCCAGGCATTCCTCGATCATTCGGATTGCTTCAAGTCGGGACGGCTTGTCCATGAATGGCCATGGTTGCTGAAGCGCTTTCGCAGCGTCGGCTATCGAGGCGACCACCATCGGCCTGTGATTCAGGTAGATTGTAATCGGGATGAATGCCGTCATTTTGTCGCTCCGCAGGATTGAAGGCGGTTAAACGCAAAGACATGGCGGTGGTTGCATGAACGGGCATCATCGCGAATTCAGAGCGCCGCCGCCCGAGCCTTTAGACACGACGCAATCGGAACTGGCCGAGCGATCAAGGGTATCGGTTCCCATGAGAAGGCCGTCACCGTCACCACCTGCGGGCGCATCTGTTTCGACCTTCATGGACTATGATCTGGGATACTTCGACGATGAGATGCAGACTGGAACCACTGGACAACCCGTTCGGGCCGAAAGGGTTGCCCATGCCTCCGGTATAAACCGTAACCTATGTGTCCAGAACGGACCCTGAAAATGCTGGCGATCCCGACAGGATTCGAACCTGTGACCATCGGCTTAGAAGGCCGGTGCTCTATCCAGCTGAGCTACGGGACCGCTGGGCCGACGCCAAGGGCCGGCTGAATCATGCGCTGGGACGGCTGCCCGGCATTGCCGGTTAATGCGTCCAGGGCGTCCTGCGGTCATAGCGGAAATTCTCCGCATAGGAAATCTGGCGGCGCTTGGATTCTTTCGGCTCCTCGACACGGAAGGCCAGCCCCTCTTTCTCGGCATAGGCCACCGCCTCTTCCCGGGTGTCGAAGGTGAGCCTGATCTGGCTCCGCATGTCACCCGAAGTGGTGTAGCCCATCAGCGGATCGATTTTCTTGCGCATCTCGGGATCGAATTCCAGCACCCAGTGGCCGGTCTTGGCCTTGCCGGACTGCATCGCGGTTCTGGCTGGGCTGAAAATGCGCGCGGACATGGACACCTCGTTGCTACGGGCAAGCGGCACCGCCGCTGTATTCCCGTCATTACAGCGCAATGCCGCTGGCGGCAAGGCCGATGCCTGCCGTACCCTTCGACACGGCGGGCCACCGACGGTGACCGCGCGCCGGTCACGGCAAAAGACCCTGCCGTTTGTTCCGTTTTCGTCTCTTAGTTTCGCGCAGCCAAGCCCGGAACCTATAGCCCGCCAGGACTCGGGCCGCGGTAATCAGCAGCGGGAGCCGTTGACGAGCACGTTGTGCCGGCGCCCAGGGCGCTTGGCGAATCCCGATGCAAATCGTTCTCGTCTCGCTTTGGCACAATGGGATTGGCATCTGAATTGCTACATCTGACTTGCTAATTGAGACTCGCCAGAGTGTAGCCACAGCGCTTGCAAAGGGGGACGGAAATGGGCTTAGCCGAAGACTTGTCTGATGTTTCGCTCACATTCGAATGTCCGGATTGCTCGCATCCGGCGGTAAGGAAGGGCTCTGCGCTAAGGACGATCGCGCACTTCAGATGTGACGGGTGCAACGCCAAGGTGCGGATCACTTATCCGCAGAAGCTAGCGATCTTCGAAAAGCACAAGCTATTGGCCGCCCGAGGGGCGTTGCAATTGGCTAGTTAAGCCTTTTCCAGATCGTCGGTCGGGCGGATTTCGATGAGCACAAGATTGCAGAATCCTGGAGGTGGTATCGTTGGTGACGGGCTGAGGATCGCTCAATTCAAGCAGCTTCCTTGCTGGCGAAGCGATTGAGGTTCCAAGCACCGCCGCCGGTTGACGCCCCGGTAGCGCCGGAGGGCGACAAGGCGCGGCTACTTCATTTTTCTATCCATGAGGAGCGCGATGAACAGCCGCGGGACGTTTGGGGACTTTTCGTGCAACTCGCTGCCACTGTATGGCGCTCGTTCCGTTTTTGTCGTTTCGGGGGTTGCCTTCCAAAGCCCGGAACCCTATAGCCCGCAAGGACTCGGAGTGTAGCGCAGCCTGGTAGCGCATCTGGTTTGGGACCAGAGGGTCGGGAGTTCGAATCTCTCCACTCCGACCACCTTGCGCACAGGAACGCGCACAGCTTCCCCCGAAAATGCCCATTTGTTCCCCTGCCGTCCACCCCAAAGAAGGAACGCCAGATGAGCGAGATGATCGATCGGGTTGATTATCAGGATGGCGAACTAGACGAGGTTGTCGCGGCGCGCGGCGCCCATTTGGAACGCTTGGACAAAAACCGATGGTTCCTGCTTCTCTATCATGCAGATGGGACTGAGACGCCCATATGGTTCTCATCCAGGAACTTGAAGAAGGGCCACTCTTTCAGCGTGAGGCGACCTCCGATCGACGCCGCCCTCGCCTCCCCGTCACCTATCGAGCCGCAGAAGGAGAGTTAGATGAGCGACGAAGCGTCGAAACGATACCCGCCGGTACTAAGCCAAGACCTCGATGCTATCCTAAGCAAGGTCACCGAGGCCAACCGGCATGGAGAGATCGGCTTGGAATGCGACCATACCGAATATGACTTCGGCAAGCATGGGCGGCGCTGCCTGTGCGGTAAACTCATGGCAGATTGGGGCGACTAGATGAGAATCCGCCCTGATGCAAGGTTCATCCTCTCCCTATGGTGGCTTGCGATTCCGTTGGGAGTGGTGATGTACTTTGCGAGATGGATGGGCTGGGTGAGCTTTTGAACCTGGAGCCGAGGAATCGAACCTCGTCTTGCTTTATCATAAAGGGAAAACGCGCTTCCCAACCTTGAAGGTGCCGTGCAGCCAATACACTAGATCCATTGCCGATTTGTATAGCGCAGAAGCCGCAGAAATGATAGGGGTTTCGGATGGATATGAGCGACATCGACATACCGAAAGACTCGGTTATAACCGACCTAGAGCCAGGCAACTATTACGGCAACCTCGCTGTGGCGGCACGTCCTGACGGAAAATTCTACTGGTCAGTAGAAAACTACAATGGACACGATTGGTCCATCATTCCCGAGTACCTGTATCAAGCCATCATGCGCCACCACTCTGAGCAGTAGCGTGATCGCCTACCTTGTCACCGCACCACCTCATAGCGTAGCGAGCTTGTCGCCTGCATCACGAATTCAATCAGATCGACGTAGCTGATGTCGCCTACTTTCAAACCGTCGTACATCAGTTCCCGAACTGGCGTCTTGCCGTCTTTGCCGAGGGTCACTCTTATCGCCAGTTTTTGTGTCATCTGATAATCCTTAACGTCGTTGCTAGCGCATATAGCGCGGGGTGAAGTAGAAGCAGGGCAGCGAGATGCCAACGCCAGATCATGAAGCGAAATGCCAGCCGCGCCATCATTTGTAGCGTTCCTCGAGCTCGAGCATCGAAATGAACTGGTCACTCTCGACGCGGCCTCCCCTTAGACGCAGCAAATGGATGCCGTAGGTGTATCCGGTCGTCGCCCCATCGGTGTATTTCGGGGTGTAGCCGTGGGGCATCGCAGACCCGAGATTGGTGATCGTGATCGAATTGTTGATGCCGATCTTCGGGACCGTGACATTGTTGTTGCGATGGGTATGGCCGAAAACGATTGAATGCGTGGCCTGGTTGCCGATGGTGTTCTCGGGATAGCGTCCACCGATCGGCTTTTGCATGATCGACATGGGGACGTGGGTAAAGCCGACCCCTTCGAAGAACAGCCAATGCCGGTAAGGTGTCGTCTTCCACCGATAGCGGGCAAAGAACTGGTCAACCTGAAGGGTTAACGTGCCGGCGAGGTTAGGCGCCAGTTCCTCCAATCTGTTCACTCTATATTCGTGGTTTCCATAGATGACATCGTGCGGGATTTCCCCTGCCCCGATTTCGGAATGATAGATGTCGAAGGCGTCTTGCCCTGCCTCGATCTCGTCAATGAAGGCTGGCCGCTTCATCTGGCTTGCCGAACCTGCAGCGCTATGCATTTCGCAGGATTCGAAGTCGAAGCAATCGCCGATCTGAAGCACATTGTCAGGGCGCGTCTCAGCCACATAGCGGCCTATCCAGCGCATGTGCTCAAAATCCATGCCAGGCTTTAGGTGGAGATCCCCGATCGCCACCATGCGCCGGACAGGAAGGTCTTTGGTGACTGAGACATTGTAGGCCCTTACGCGAACGCGGGGCTTGACTTCCTCGATGCCGTCTATGTCGGGGGTGTAGTTGATTTGCGCGGCCTGCGCGTCTTCCACGTCGATTTTGGCAAGGTAGCGGGTGATGGTGGCGCGGGAAAGGCCGAAGGTTGCTGCTAGACCGCGGATATTTCTTGAACCGTCGAGCCGTGTGAATTCAGGGACATGCTGCCTCACCCTAAGCAGCAAATCCGGCGAGGTGCTCGTGGCGCCTTCGGCGTTCATGCTATCACCCTGAGTTGTTACGGGAATCGCGAGAGCGGTAACAACTAGATGGCGCGCCCCATGATGTGACAGATTGCCGTCGATGGGACCATGTAGGAATAGCCGAACGTGCCGCGCATGCTGATAGCGCCCGCAACGAGGATGCCGACAACGTTGTCCTGATCGTCGTAGACAGGACCACCAGACACGCCGGGTGCTGCCGTGACGTCGAGCGTTACCAGGCTTCGCCACAGACCGCGTTTGTCGAGGTTTTCAAGGCCGGTCTTTCCGAACCCGGACACGCGGCCCCAGGATTGGGCAAAGTCCGTATCGAGCGGATTGCCAATGATGGTGACGGACTGCCCGACTGTCGTTTTCTCGCAAGAGAGCGGTGCGCCGGACTCGTCCTTCATGTCATCGACATAGACCAGCGACACGTCAAAGGCATGGTTCAGCCACAGGACTTCAGCCTTGTGGACTTGTCCGCCATCGGTCTTGACGACAAGACCTTCGGCGTTTTCGGTGACGTGGCCTGCCGTGAGGATGAAGCCATTGCCGATGTGTACCCCAGAGCCATGCCAGCCATTGGCTTGGACGCGAACTGCGGCCTTATGGGCATCGGGCGGCGTGGGCGTAAACCCGAATAGAATGAAGGCGCAGACGAGCAGGATAAGCCCCGTGAGCCAGTAGGCCGGATTGCTGAAGTTTTTCATGCGACTGGTCCTTGTATGGCTAGATAGACCGACATCACGCCGGCCAGGGAACATGCGAGACACAGGATGCCGAACGCTATCCAGAAGCGCGGATTTTCGCCCATGATGGGCCTCCTATTTGCTTGGAAGATTTGTCAGCCAGGGGAGCCATGTGACGGCTTTTGCCGCCATGAAGCCGCCCAGGGTCGCCGCACCAATGATTGCCCACCGTGCGCCGCGCGCCTGCATCAGTAGATCGTGCATCTGGTTGACCTGCTCGGCCATCGATTCGACGGTATCGGTGAGGTGCTGAACCTTGACTTCGAGGCGAACGACTCGATCGCGGGTGTCTGTCTCGGTGCTCATGGACGCCAACCGCAGAGTTTCTGGCCCTTACGGTTATGGGCAAGGAGGGCTTTAACTTCCGCGTCTGTCAGTGCATCAATGGCAGATGCGGATATCCGGATCGGGCTGGATATGGCGCAGAAGCTGCCCTTTGTTGACTGGCACCCCGCAATAGCGAGGAGCAGGGTAAGAGTTAGGATTTTGACCACTGGCCCAACTCCTTTCGTGCGGCATCGGCCGGCAGCGCGCCAATGTCGTTGTCGACCTGATCAGCGATATCGCGGGCCTTGGCTTCGGCAGCAGCCTGCTTGTTGCGCTCAGCCTTGGCGCCTGAGAGGCTGCCCTTGAACCATGCGCCAGCTACTGCGATGATGCCGGCACCAATAGCGAGGATGGTTGGATTGGAGAGGAAGAAGCCGAGGATCGCGCTCATTTCGCCCACCCGAACTTGCGAGCCAACCAATACCATCCCTCAACTGCCGAACCGATCGCCAGAGCCGCGCCAGTTTCGAGGAGCATCTGAAGATCAGGATCATCTGCGAAGCCCGCCCCGTCTTCCGCAGACAGAATACCCTTCGCCGCGAGGAAGCCGGCACCGTATCGAAGCAAAATGCGGATGATGACACTGGTCATTTCGGCTTCCTTCCGAATATCCATTTCAAGATTGCGAACAGAGCTGCCCAGAACGGGTTGCGTTCCGGATATTCGGGCGGCACAGGGGCCACTAGAGGCGGCTTTGGAGCCGTGATGGGCTTAGCTACGCCGTAGCCTTCCAGCAGCAGCAGATCATCGAACTTCTGGGCATAGCCGGCGATCAGCGCAGCCTTGTCCGTGCCGTTGATGATCCGGCGCGCCCCGATGAAATCGGACTTGCTGAGCGTGATGTAATCTGCCAGCTTCTTGCCGGTGAAGGTGCCGAGTTTCGAACCCTTGACGAGGATCTTGACGGCAATCTCGGGGCGTTCTGCCAGTTGAGGCTCTTTCAGCAGATCAAGGCCGAGACGCTTTGACCAATCGGTATAATTCCGGCGCCCGGTGATCTGGACGAAGCCGCGCCCCATGAACTTGCGGCCGTCGCCGGCAATGGTGTTGCCAAGGTCCTTGCGGCCCTCGTATTTTCGTTGCGCAGCAGTCGGTCCCCAAATCTCGCGCATGTATTTGAACGCGCCAGTCTCATGCCATGCCGTGCCGAGGACATAGGCGCACTGGTTGCGCAATAGTCCTTCTGCCTTGCATTCGGCCACGATTAGCCGCGCTGAAGGGTGCTTCAGATCCATGGTGTTTCCTTGAGGTTGTGGCAAAGAAAAAGGCCGCCGAAGCGACCCTTAAGAATTGGCTGTCAGGCCCGAACCAGGTTAATCTATCCCTGCTTCGGCGTATATTCTCTTCAACTCGATTGCTTCGTTTATCTCTTCAGCACCGTTCTTGAGGAATTCCTCTAAACTGTTGCTCGAAATGGCTGGGTAGTAAAAGCAATTGAGTGCCTTTTCGAAGCCGAGAGCCTCAACACCGCGCGCGAGAATCTGTTCAAACGTTTCCATGGCGGGTTCCTTCTTTGGCCACGAGCTTAGCATAAATTGCCGCCGCAATCACGCCGCCTTGGTGACTTCCACGCGCAATGTGCCGCTGCCAAGGTCGAGCGGGTTGGCGCCAACATCGTTGCGGAAGAAGTAGGTCACCGTATTGGCCGCGCTGACATAGGCGCGCAGAGAAGCGCCGGCCAAATCGAGACTGAACGAAGCAGTGACGAAATCGCCCAATGCCGCCCCTGTGACGGTGATTGTGGCGGGCGTCGTGCAGGCATCAAGCGCTATGCTGGCAGGATCGACGGTAGCCGAGGCGCGGATTTTCTGCCGAGAGCCGATCTGATACCAGCGCGGGCTGTGGAAAATGAACTCCAGCACCTCGCCGTTCGCCGCCAGATAGTCCGCACCGGAGGTCAGCCAAATCTCGCCAGCGCCGCCAGCATCATGCTTGATCGTCGTGTTGGCGTCCTTGACCAGCAGTTTCAGCGTCTGGTTTTCAACGCCATCCGTGAAATTTGTCAGGTCGGTTGCAACGGTGTTCGCGGTCTTGACGCTATTCTGGCTGGCGACGGAGAACGTTGAAGCGTTGGCGGTGAACGTGACTGCCACAGGCGCGATAAAGCCGCTTTCGAGGCCGGATTTGAGCCTTGATATCTGCAGGTCTTGCGTGCCAAGGGCGCCGCCCCGCACCTGTAGGATGGGTATTTCGGTCAGCAGCGATGAAGTCGTGTTGTAGAAGTCGGGGAATGAGCCGGTTGTCGTGTTCGACTGATTTTCGACAAGGAAGACGCCGCCGGTGCCTTGGATGTTCGAGCTGCCGCTACGCGTTGCGCCCTTCGTTGAAAGCCGCGTGTTGCCTCGAATCCAGACACTGGCGGCAGTGCCGGAAATGATCTTGATGGCCGTTTCATAGGTGCCACTGGCGCGGGCAACCATCGCAAGGTTTTCAACGATTAGCTGGCCGCCCCCTGCATCGACCGCAATCGCTGCCGTGCCAAAGTCCTCCGCATTTCCACCGAGAATGTGGATCTGCATGACGTTGTTAACGCCGGTCGCGAAGGGATCGCCGCCGACATGGAAAACGTAGGTGCCGCCCGTTGTCGTGTCGCCGCCAAGGCAGTTGATCAGAGTGGCGTAGCCGCCGATGCGGAAATTAGACTTGCCGGCGCCGCATTCGTGGGCATAGCAGTTAGTCAGAACCGTGCTGTTGCCGCCTTGCAGCTTTACGCTGTCGCCGTCCTCGGACGAGAAAGAGCAGCCATACCAGCTTGTTGCGAAATGGCGGTTCGCGATGAACGAGGCTTCCGCATCGGATTCGAAGAGCATTTCGTTAAAGGTGCTCTCGTATAGCTGCCCGCTTGCAAGCGTGTAGTTTACGCAGGTGTCAGCGTCCCCAAACATGCGGTGATGCGCCAGGTGGATGCGGTGCAACCCTGTGTCGGGGCTCGGCTTGAGCATCGACTTGCCGGCCATGCCAAAGGCAACCAGCGCGCTCTTTTCCTTGCCTACGCCGTGGCAAAGGACGCCGATCGATGTTGGGCTGCCTGTGGCTGAGTACAGGAACAGAGGCTCGGTGATCTTGTAACGGCCTAGCCCAAGCCGATAATAGCCGACATGGTCGATCATGCCTTGAATGGCTAGGGTGTCGTCGTGACCATCCCCGGTGATGCTGCTGGTGTTGTCGCCGTAGGCGCCGTATGCATTGACCGTGGTGGCTAGGCCCACGACCAGTTCAAACCAGCGACCATTGGCAGACTGAAGCTTGCCCTCGTGGGTCGGTTCCGCGGCTACCCATTTGTAGAGAGCATCGCCACCGTCGCCAACGGTGTAATAGCCGGCAGTCCGCAATTCGAGGACGCTGGACGAGATGGTCGCCGCTTCGACCAGGACCGCAGTCCTGAACAGTGGGACCGCAATATTGACCAGATTCTGTAACGGCGTGTGGACCGGGCGCCCGCTCTGATAGAGCATGACGCGGATCTGGTCCGTATTGTCTATCTCGCCGATGGCTGCAGGTTCGGCCATTTGTTAACCTTAAATAAATTGTGCGGAGATATTGCGCAGACTCAGTGAATCCCCCATCTTAGGAAGATGAGGGCGTTTCTTGTTCTTTCAGTTCTGCTAACTAATTTAGTGATGGCTAATACAGCCATTGCCGGGAAGAACGACGCCGAGTGGAATCCGCCGGTGCGGTTCGACCATTCTTACGCTGGCAAGCTCACTGTGATTTATCTGCCGCAAAAGCAGGTTGTTACTGCCTGTGCAAAACTTTTCTCAAAGTATGGCGTGTCAGCCACATCTTCGCTTGTCCAGCGCGGCTGCGCAGCGATCACCGGCAGGACATCCTGCACCGTGATTGTGATCGACAAAACCTACGCGCTCGCCACGCCGAAGGCGGTCCTTCGCCACGAGACGGGCCATTGCAACGGCTGGGCGGCAGATCACCCGAACTAGGCGATTGAGACAACAGCAAGCGCGCTGCCACTGGCGCCGCCCACCACTTGACTTGTTGAGACCGGCCGATTCGATTGGGAGCTAAGGCCCGTACTCAGCGCGCCGCTATAGCGGCTGTTGTCGGAAGAACTGGCTCCCGACGTAGTGCCATCATAGGTCTCTGTAACGCCGGTCCAAATTACATCCCCGTCAGTGTCGCTATTCATGTAGGCGGCAATGAGTGCGCCTTTCGCAGAGACGTTGATCGTGGTCGCCGTTGTCGCCGGGGAACCTCCCTGGTTGGCTGTGTCAACTGCTGTATCAACAATTGCACTTCTATTGAGCACCCGAACAGTGCCGATAGCGCATGATCTAACGGTTCCGGAAAAGTTGACTTCGATGGTGCCAGATGTTCCTGACGGCACTTCCGCTGAAATGACGCCGGCGCCTACGCTTTGGCTAATACCATCCGCAATGCTGTCCTGGTCATGAACCGTGGCAGAAACGCCGCCGATCGTTGCGGAGGAGATCGTTCTGGCGTTGTTGTCACCGCCCCAGCTTACCGAGACGAAGATTTCCCTGCCCGATGCGGCATCGCCAAAACTTTCTGATCCAAAGGAATAATCCGCGGCGTTCGAGTCATCATTGGTCGAGCTGAGAAAGGTTGCCTCAAAGGCCGCCCCAATCCCCGCCATGATCCCCGCGATTCCCGGCAGCATCAGGCCACCGCCTTCACGAGGCTGGCGAAGACGCGATTGCTGGCGAGCACGTCATAATACAGGATGTCCTCCGCCCCGGCCGCCGTGCTCAGAACTGGCGCTGTTCCGCCTGCGAATTCCCAATCCGTGCCGTAGGCGAGCGTCCGCGACCCTGTGCCGTCCTGCACGATGCGGATACGGCCGGTCTGCCCCGGCTTTTCATTGGTCGGACTCCCGAGAGTTCGATTGCCGCCAAGCGTCACCACCGCATTGATGAACGTGGACATATCAACAGCGATTGTCGCCGCGTCGGTCAAGGTGACTGTTGCGGCGGCGTCGAAAACCTGCCCGGGCGTCAGCGCGCGGGCAGCGTCTGTGCCTGTGCGGTATTCCGCTGCCGTGGCAATCTCTATGATGCCCTTGGCTGTCAGGGACGCATCCAGGCCGTTTATAACCGGGCTGGTGAGCGTCTTGTTCGTCAAGGTCTGAGTGTGGTCCTTGAAAACGAACTCGTCGTTTCCAGTGAGAAGTGGGAGCGTGACGGTTCGATCGGCCGCAAGCTCTGAGACAGCCAACACATACTGGTGGTCTGCTGATGTGTCGTTGATCTGAGGTGTAGTAAGCGTCTTGTTGGTGAGCGTCTGCGTGCCGGTCAGTGTGACATACGCCGACTGATCAGCCAGCGTCGGGTTGAGCAGCAGCCAGCCGCCCGCCGCGGAATTGAGCGCTTCGGAATACTTAAAATCATAAATGCCGGTCGCCTGAAGCTCGCCGCCTGTAAGCGCCGATTCCCCGGAAGAGATCATCTTGCGGATGGACTTCGCGCCGATGCCGTTGACATTGAGTGTTGCGGCGGTCGTGTTGTCGGTGGCAATGCGCAGGGTAATGATGCGCCCGTTGGCGTAGGTGGTGAACGCCGAATTTGCCGTCACGGTCAATGCATCGGCCGTACCGCCGGCCGTGAGCGCGCCGCCGATGTCGCCAAGCAACTCGGCATCGCGAGCCATCATCTGCCGGGCTGACCCGTTCACGGTCGAAGGCGCTTGCCCCTCGGCCCAGTTGATAGCGCTATCGGATGTCGCGTTGCTGGCCGCGACAAGGCTCCAGTCGTATTTCGATGCCATCGGCGCTATCCCATTCTTTTCTGGTAGAGGTGTTGGGCGAACTTCGGCGCGTTCACTTGCTTAAGCAGCGCGTCGCCGGTCTGGCGGGCATCGCCCATCGGGCCCATGCGTGGCATTGGAGCGTTGGGCGTGCCGGCGAGGATCTTGAACGCGCCTTGCAGCCGATCGCCGAAGGATTGCGGCTCTGGTGAAGCGGCGTATTCGGCAACCTCCATCGGAATAGATGGATCGGAGAGCATCCCGCCTGGTTGCGGCTGTGAGGCGGTAGCCGGTGCCAGGCCGAAACTTTCCTGGCCCTTCGGCCCGTCTGTAACGAAATCGCTGCCAAGCAAGCCCATCGCGTTCTTGCGATGGCCTGCCATCTGCTGTTCAACCTTGTCGCGAACGGTTCCGGGCGCCCCGCCGTTGTTGGCGTCCGAAGCGTTGTATTTGCCAACGCCGCCAGCATTGATCGCGGAATAGATGTCGAGCAGTCCCATCCCCGGCTTGACGCCTGTGTCGCGGAGATAGCCGACCATCCCCTTGGCCTGGCTTTCAGGAGAAAAATCGCCGCCAAGGTACTTTTGCGCCTGCGGCTGGCCCCATTGGATCAAGCCCTGATGCTGGCCCCATTGCGTGGTTGGGCCTTTCTTCAGCGGGTCGAATGTGCCGGCCGTCTCGTAGGAAACAGCCGTTCCGAGATCGAGCGGCGACACGCCAAGTTGCGCGGCGGCATCGAGGATCGCCTTTTTGATATCTTCGCGCATGGGCAATGCCTCACAAAGAAAAGGCCGCCCACTTGGCAGCCTGAGAGTTCGTCACTATGTTCGCGTCAATGAGGATCGTTACTTTCGCCCAGATTGCCGCCTTTGGCGCTATTGCCGTCGCCGGCATCGCCTCGCGTGGTCAACTGCCTGAAACGTCCCCGAGCTGGGGAGATTGGATATTCATCGCCCTGACGATCGCTTTACTTGCGTGGTGCGTTCAGACCCGCGTTGCCAAGATTGACCCCGAGGGACATGAGCAGGCGGGACAAGGGTTCGCGTTCCGATTGGGCAAGTCGCTGAAGGGCATTCGGCGCCGCCTGCGTGGCTGATTTCTGACCACCGGCCGCGATAATATCCAAGATCTGCTGAACGTTCCGGTTCGTCATGCTGTCGGCAACCGACTTTGCGCCCATGCCTCCGAGAGAAGCGATGCCAACCATCGGGTTGACCATCGCCCCACCGACGCCAAGAGCCGCCATGAGGCCATTCCCTGACGGAGACAGCTTGCCAGCCAACCGAAGTGCGTTCTGCCCTGGTGTGCCGCGCACGACCTTTTCAAGTGCGGCCTGTTCATCGGCTGTGAAGCCGCGAGGCTTTTCAAGGACGCGGCGAAGGTTCTGCCGCGTGGCGTTGTCGGCATTGCCGCCGGAGCCTGTGGATGCAGCCCGCAATTCCGCCTTGCTGAGCGCTTCGGACACCTTGTTGGCCTTCATTTCACGTGAAGCAAGGCTTCGCGCCTCACTGATCGCGCGCCATCCGGCATTCGCGTCGCCCATGAGGACATCCGACGTGCCGGGCTTGGCGATCAATTCATCAATCTGATTGATGATCTTGGACGTGAGGGCGTTGTTCGATTTGTTGCCGGGAATATAGGCGTTGCCCGCCATCTTGCGGATTGTATCTAGGCCCTTCAGGGTAACATTCTGGCCCTTCAGGTTTTCGATTTCCTTTAGGACCGCAGCAGCGCCAGGTTCATTCGCCGGAAGGAAGCCGCGATCGGCAAAATCCGCAGCGATGTTGGAACGGAGCCTGTCAACTGCAGTCGGCGTAAAGGCAACGCCTGCCTGGTCTGCCCGATCATAGGCGGCAGTTTTGAGCGCTGAAATCTCATCGAGCGAAGGGATTGCCGGCTTTTTGCTGAAGGCCCCGGCGACCTTGCTTGCGCCGGCCGAGACGGCATCGCCAGCCACACTGCCCAGACCGCCAGCAACAGCACCGATACCAGCGCCTGTTCCGATATCCTGATCATTGCCGGCGGCGCTGAGCGCTCCGTAGGCGGCCGCTTCAGGCACCATCATGCCGGCGCGGGCCAGAACGCCCTTGACACCCTCCATCGCGGCTGTACCGCCCCGCCCTGCCAGCGTCAGGCCTTTGCCAGCAAGTTTGGCCGGTCCGGCAACGGCACCAGTCAGTTCGGACGCCATTCCAGCCCAAGGAGCACGATCGCGAGCGCCCTGAAGCTGGTTGCGGATGTCGGCAAGCTCTTCGTCATAAGGCTGGCCAGTCACCATCGAACGAACGCCGGCGGCTGCCTTGTCAGCAAAGCCGAAGCTTGCACCATGGCCAAACAGAGAAATGGCATCTGAGGCAGCGACTATCGGCTGCTTCCATCCCGCCATTCCTTCAGCCCGAGCGCGCTCGGCATCCGCTACAGGGTTGCCTTCAACGCCGGTGTCGAAGGATTGCGTGATGGCGGAAAGCTCGGCGGCGGTTTGTGCGGCAACGTCCTGCTGAGGAGCGGCTTGATAATCCTGCCACGGCAGGCGCTGTTGCTGTTGATAATACCTGTCTTGGGTCTTGTGTAGCTCCTGCGCATACATGTCCGCATTGGCGGGCGTGTCGAACACCCCAAGCATCTGGCCCGTGCGACCGTAGTGCTGCACGGCTTCGTCATCGGACATGATGCGCCCATCCGGGGAAACGGTTGGCACGAGAATTTCGCCGCCGCCCGTTCCGAAAGACATAGAGCGTACAGTGCTAATGCTGCCGTCTGGATTGCGAACAATCGGCCGAGATGCCAGATCAATGTTTCCTTGGGCTTTCAGGCCAGGGAACGGTCCCACCGGGCTAGCGTTGCCCCGCCTCTTCGGTTGGTATTCTTCCCACGGAAGCGGCATTTAATTAGCCTTTTCCCAGTTTGACGGCTCGGAAGGATCGCCGCCCTTGAAGCGATAACCGTAGCGGGATTCGCCAACCTTCGGCAGCGCAGCGGCGGGAGGTGTAGCGCCTGCTGGAGGTGGTGCAGCCGGGACAGCGAATTGCGAACCCTGCCCGCCGGAAATCTTCAGGCCGGTAATGGTCGTATCGCGGTTCTTGCGCTTCTGCGCGATAACCTCCGGCCCGTCGCCGGGCTGTGGGAAATATTGCTGCTTGGCGTTTTCAAACTCTTCCGGAGAGATGACCGCGCCGGACTCACGGCGCAGCACAGCATTGATGAAATCGCGCTGCGCCTGCTTGAACTTCTGCGCATCCTGGGACAGTGCGTAGTTGCCGACAAGCGGGACATCACCAACCGTCTTGTTGAAAAGGCTCGTGCCCTCTCTTTCAAGATCAGCGAGCAATTTGTGCGATTCTGCGGCGCGGCCATAGAAACCAGCGTTGCGGCCTTCCGCTTCCGACAGTTTGGGCATGCCGGGTGCGCCGCCCTCGGAATACGTAACCGTGCCGTCGGGCCCGACAGTCAAATTGGTTCCGCCCGAACGGGCTTTGATGCCGCCGACGCGCTCATATTCGCGCTTCTCAGTGTTCCATGTAGCCTTGTAGGGCTGGCCGGTCGTCTCATCGAACAACTCGACAACTTGCGGAGGCTTCTGGCCCGCGTTCGGTGCCGTTATCCATTGCTTGCTCTGAGGATCGTACAGGTTCCCATCACCGGCATTGACAAGCGATGGGTCTTTTTTCTCGCTGAAGTCGGCCAACACCTCATAGGTGTTCGGATCGACCAGGCGGCCATTGATCTCGATAGGCGTCTTGCCCTGCGATCGCTGCATGACATACGCACGCAAAGCGCTCTTGTCGGAGGCCAGAATAGTCGCCATCCCCGGATCAAGCCCCTGCTGTGTCAGCCAGCCAACGGTTTTATTGCGGGCAGCGCTCTGCGGGGCGATGATGTTCTGCAGGATGCCGCCAAGACCACCGAAACCGCCGCCATTCGCCTCAGGGGCGGCCTGTGGAGCGTTTTGTGGCATCGGCTGGCCTTGCGGAGCCATCTGCGGCGGCATCGCCTGTTGAGGGCGCTGCTGTGGCATCTGCATGGCATGCGGCTGGGCAAGCCCCTGCTGTGCCTGCATCAAGGCAGCCGGATTATGGTGGTCGCCGACCTGTGTTGCCGGGCCGAGCGGAGACTGTGCACCCGGGCCAAGCAGCGAGGCGAGGATTTCTTGAAGGGTCATTTATCGTTCCCCTAACGGCTTCTGAAGCCACCGCCCTGGATTTTCTTAGCCACTGTCGGAGCCGCAGCCGGTGCTGCCATCGGCGTGCGGGCCACCATTCTTGCTCGCGTGGCTGCCGCTGCATCATCGGTCGAAGGCGTAAGCGCCCCGCCGTATTGTGGAGCGGCGATTGGCGCGACCTGGTTGGGCTGCTGGTAGCCGCCGCCGGGCGATTGCATGCCCTGCATGAATAGCTGCTGGAGTTGCGAGCCTACATTTTCTGGTGTGGAAGATGAATTGCCGCCCATGCTTATTGTCCCTTATTGACCGCTATTGACCGCTATTTACCGCCGAACATTGAGCCTACGGCGCCAATGGCGCCCATGGGATTTGACGTTGTGGACGTGCCGCGTTGCGTGCCGTAAGGACCAGCTGCGCCCGAAGCCGCGGATGTCAGCAGGCCAAGCCGGTTCCAGTCCTGATTGTCCTGCTCGTACCAGGCATTGACCTGATCGCTGAGCTGCTTCTGTGCCTGGTTGTCGAGCAAGCCGCCGGCCTGAAGTGTGGCACCGGCGCCGGTCAGCGCGTTTTCGAACTGTTTCTGATCCTGCCCGGCCATGGCATTGGTTGCGTTCAAGCCGAGCCCAAGACCGGCCTGCCTTGCGCTGTCCATCTGGCCAGTCGCGGCAAGCTGGTTCTGGATGTTCTGATTCCATTGGTTCGAAAGCGCATTGGAGCGGATGTTGCCGAGTTCGCCGGTCAGAGCGCCGACATTCGCCCCGGAACCATACCGCCCAGCCCCTGCGAACTGGCTTTGCACCTTGGATGCCGTTTTCCCCAACTGTCCCTCAAGCGCCTGCTCAAAATAGGGATTGTCTGCGCCGGAAGCGATGCCCGAAAGGTTCTGCTCGGCAAAGGATGGGCCAGTAGCCGCGGCGCCGATGCCTTGGAACAGCGGGCGCGTCCCTGCCGTGTTGGTGTTCGCGCCGGCTTGGGCGAGGTTGTTGATGCCTGACATCGTGGTGCCAGACAGGTCAGCAACCGTCGAGCCAGTATAGGCATTGCCGCCCGCCCCGGTATTGTAGAGGTTCAGCCCCTCCTGCCCTGCCAACTTGAACATTGGCTTTGCCCAGGCAGGCGGCTTGCTTTCGGTGGTGCTGCTTGTCTTGCTGGACATGATTTACCTCGTCTTCCGCCAAAGCACTGCATGCGGTTTGTAGCCGCGCGGTTTCAGGAACTTGTCCCAGCCTGTTCGGCCTTCGACGGCGATTATTGAACAGTCGTTTTGAGCCGCGCTGTCTTCCATCGCGGTCGTCAGCTCATCGGCGAATTTCGCCACATCCCTGCCGGCGAGGTCGCAAAGCGTGAATATCCGGGTTCCTGTCGCATCGATGGTTCGAACCGTCGTCATTGCGATGGCAACGAAAGCGTCGCCGTTCAGCACCAGCCACAGCGTCCTGTTGCCGGCGAGAACTTCCTGAAACAGCGCGCCAGTGGTTACGTCCTTCGGATAGCGCTTGGCCAGTTTGCCCATCGCGCCCAGAATGTCGCTCATGTACGGCGCCAGTTGATCGATCGACCATGAGGCAGTGCTTTGGACGGTATAGGTCACCGCTGACCCGATGGTTTCGCGTTGACATCCACACCCTGCGCGTGATGCCATGTCGTGCCGGCCGGGATGGTCACGCGCACCCTTTGGAACCGGGATGCATTGAGCTTGTCGGCCCGTCCCGTTGAGGAAGTTGGCGTGATTTCACTGGTCCATGCTACGGCGGCGCCGCGCTTCATCCGTGAGCCGATCGCCACCGTGCAACTGTCGCTGTCCACAACCGGATAAACCGACGAGATCAGCGTGACACCGCCGGCAAGGTCGCCCTTTTCCTGCGTGGTGATGATGGCTTCCTTGTTTGAGCCGTTGAAAAAGCCGAGCGTGAAATCAGATCCGAATGCAGCCAGGATAGGGGCCCCGCCCTGCCACACCTTCGAATCCAGTGAATAGGTCAGCGTATCCAGGTTGGTCGAAATCGCGTCCAGCCCCTCCAACGTGTAACCAGCGGTCGCAGCCGGGAAAATGCCCACGTTGGTCTGGTTGGCGATCGACCAGCGCGTTTGCAGCCAGTCATAGACCAGGATGGCGCCATAGATGCCGGCGCCGGTCAAATCCATGGTCCAGTAAACACGGGAATAGAACGGATCGATCGCCCCGATCATCGTTGCGGCATCTGATGCGGCCAACTGCCCGAAAATGGTGCGACTGACCTTCTCAAAGCCAATGTCAGCAATTGCCCCATCTGATGTGATCTGGAAGAATGAACCCTCATCGGCAAAGAAGGTGTTTTCACCGCGGGAAGCGATGGAATAAGGCGACTTGGCCCCGCGCCCGTCGTGGATCTTGACAAATGAGAAGATGATCGATGAGCCGGGAACGAAGGTTCCGAGATAGATGGCCCGCTCCAGAATGATCAGCGGGTTTGTGGCCCGCGATGAGCCTTGAACCACACCGCCTTCAGGGAACGTCTGAAAGTCCGAATTGTCAGTGCCTGGCGTCCAGCCTTCAATGTCGTTCAGGGCAGACCAGTGCACCCGGTTGGCATCGGTGGCCAATTGCATCAGACAGAGGAAATCGCCCCATGCCTTGACGAAAGACGCTCTTGGCGGGGAACCTGCGAGATTGGCGAACTCAGTCGAAACGCCAAGTTCGAAAACCTGCGGATCGTCATTGATGTTGACGGCGACGACGTATTCGCCGAATTGTTCGAAACACCAGCGCGCGGTGTCGTTCGCGGCATAGTTGGTTAGCGCCTGAACGGTCACGTTATCGACGTTGAGCGTGGTCGTGCCGACCGCTTCGAGCTCGAACGTGGTGTTGCCGGTGACCGCCGTTAGATACTCGGTGAACGTCCCGTTTGCCGCTCTTGTCGTGCCGTTGACAGAAGTGCCCCCGGAAATGACAGGGCGAACACCGCCCGCCGAAAAGCCCGAGACGGTGAATACAACCTTGTATATCGTGCCGGCAGTGAACGACTGGGCTTGAGAGATGGAATTGCCGCTAGCGGCCGTGGTGGCAGTGGCGACACCGGCCGCAATCGTCCATCCGGCATCCTTGGTCCAGTTGGTGTCCGCAGCAAACGTCCCGTTGACGACCTGATTAGCCGCCAGTTTAGACACATGGTCCCATGCCAGTGTTGTGTTATTTAGCACATACAGCTTTGTCGTGGTGCCGGCGAAGATGGTCACCTGCCCGCTCAGGCTTCTTGCCGTGAAGAATCCCAGCGGTTCGGCAGAGAGAGCCGAAGACAGCGCCTCCAGATCGGGAAACGGCAGATAGGAGCCGGTCGAGCACAACACGTTCAGGATGTCGCCTGTGGACTGCCCGTTCAGGTCTGCCTGGTCGGGCAGCCATGCAGAGAAGGGGACAACCGTCATTCGTCTTCACCGAATACCAGATGATGCTTGGCGCGCTCCATGAGGACGAGTGTTTCGCCGGCATTGGCGTTGCCGCTTACCCAGATGGAGCCGTCTTCAAGCTGACCGAGGATGGCGAGCGTCGTAAATACCTGTCCCTTGGCGCCTTCAAGGATTTCGTCGGAATCGAACCTGAAGCCTTCGCCGATCTCGACGGGTTCGAATTTGAGAACGTTGCTTGTCACGGCGTGCGGCCTCTTGCCCAGACAACAACGTCATCGACGCTCGCAAAGCGCTCGTAAGCCCATCCCTTGCTCGTCCTGACGCGAACAAGCGTCTTGCCGTTCTTGGAGCCAAGATCGGTCGCATCGGTAAAGCCGAGTTCGGCGAGCTTCTGGATGATGGTCACTGATACATCCAGTCCTGGTAGCTATAGTGCGGCCTGTGCATCAAGCCGGGGTCAACCGACGAGATGCTGCGCTTGCCCTGTGCGATGATGTTCTTGACCGATGGGAGCGCGCTGTTGAGAACCGAGGCCCAGCGGGACATGGCGTCATTATCCTGAATGAAGATGCCGCCCCAAACGATTGTTGCCGCGAGATAAAGGTCGGGATGATAGGTCAGCAGCCAGTTAGTCGGAGCCGCCACCGAAAGCGCGAACCGCTGGCGATAGCGGAAGCGGAACGGATAAGCCTGGTCAAGCGGGCAGTCGAAATCAATGCTGGTTCCGTCCATCGCCCAATAGCGGGGATATCCGTTCGACACCCGGTAGGGAAACGTGCCGTCATCCTTGCGGGTCATCTCGACTTCATCGATGCCGGATTGGGCAAGGAACAGGCCGATTGGCGCAACGATGCTCAGCGCAGAAATACTTATGGCGCGCGATGACACCGTGCCGGTGAGCGTCGTATCAACTTCGACAGGGCCAAGCTCGCGGTTCAAGGCAGCTTCGGCGAGCGCGATAAAGTCCGCCGCCTCGCCAGCCATGTCGCCGCGCGTCATCCAGTTGGTGACAGCCGCCTGAAGCTCGGTGTAATTCGTGATCGCCATCGGCTATCCTTTCGGCAGGATGACGCCGGCGCGACCGTCCTTCTGGACTTCGCGGCCCTGCGCCCTTGCCCAATCCATGACCCTCGGGCCGATCATCACATCGCTGGCGTCGTCGTACAGAATGACCTTGCAACGGTCTCCGAGCCGTTCGAAGAATTTTAGCCTGTCACCCAGCTTGCGCGGCGGTCCATCAACGAAAGCCAGCCCGAATGCCTCGGGAAGTTCGTCGGTGAGGTCGTACCAGCCGTCTTTCAGATCGGCCGTGACCAAGACGATATTGCTTGACACGCCAGCGACGGCGGCCATTTGTTCCAACTTCTCGGCATAGTGCGGGTCATGCTCCACGCACCAGATTTTCGCTCCGGTCGCCGCCATGGCGATGGTGGAAAGCCCGGAGCCGATTTCCAGCACGGGGCCATCGGAAGACCGCGCCAGCCCAACAGCCAGTTGCAGGACATCTGGTGCGGCTGACCATTTGTTGCCGAGTGCCTTGAAGACTTCTTCGAAGGTGGCGAGCTTCGCGTCTCTTGCCTGGATGCGCTCAACCAGCCATGGGAGAGAGGTTCCGTTCCGGCGCCGCAAGGATGCCCCAAGGGTGTCTTTCAGCACCGCCTTGCCGCAATGGCCGAGCTTTAGTTCGGGAGCAGCGAAGACCTTGCCGCCCATCTCCCGCCAGACCATGCAGAAGCGAATATCGCCGCCCCTGCGCCCGCCGCCAAAATAGTCCCTTTCGAACAGGACGGGATGCAGCCCGTCATTCTTGAGGAAGTGCTTGGCGGTCGCGGCCATCGTCTCAAGGAGGTGGCGCTTGATCTTCATGAAGCCGGTTGGAAGCCCTTCGACCTCCAACAGACCATCCTCGTCCACATCGTTGACGCCGGCCAGCATGCGAACCGGCATGTTTTCTTCTTCGCTTTCGCGACGATAGGGATAGACGCCGCCGACGAGATCGCGATCGATCTGGCAGAGCGTCACCAGCGCGTCGGGCTCCCACGACACATCGGCGTCTAGGAAGACAAGATCCGTGCAGTCGGACTTGAGGAAATCCCCGACAACGGCATTGCGGCCGTCATCGACGTGGCAATTGCCCTGAAGGAGATAGTAGGCGGACTGGATGCCCACCGCCGTAAGCGCTTCTCGGCTTCTGGCGATGGAAAACACGTAACTGGCGTCCGGGCTGTCATAGACGGTCGTGGCCAGCATGACCTTCTGCCCGGAAGCAGAAGGCCCGGCATCATAATAGCGATAAGACACCGGGCCTCCCGATCAGGTGGTTACGATGAGGCCGAGCGCGACCAGAGCCGCCATAAGGCGGTTGGCCTTGAGCTCGTTCAGCGCAGTCGTCGCCGTCGCGGTATTCGGCCAGGTGACCGAAGGACGCGCGATAGGCGTCGAAAGCGCATAGAATGCCAGTTTGTCCGTCGCGGACTGGCCGAGTCGGGTCCCATCCGGACCCTTATCGGAAAGCTGTTTTGCACCCATGAGAGTGTCCTTTCTTCAGATTTGAGGGGATTAGATGTCGGCCGCGAGCGAGGCGCGGACGGCAAGACGCGGATCGATCGTGTCCGTGCCGTACAGAACGTCCAGACGCCAGTTGCTGTCGTCGTTGGTGCCGTCATAGTACGGGATGACACGGACGCTGACGCCCTTGAAGGTGCGGCGGGCAACGTCGATGGCGCCGGGAGGCGATACCAGCGGGACCATCGTCAGGGCGAACGCGTTCTTGTGGAAGAACAGGTTCTGGACATAGCCGGTGGAGGCCACGCCCTGCCAGGTGACGGTGTTGTCGTTGATGTCGGTGCCGGTCGAGAGATGGCATGTCTTCTGAGCGCCCGAGAGGATGATGGGCGGCCAGATCAGCACGTCGGACTCGTTGCCCGAGCCGACAGCGTCAGCCATGACGACGAACTTCTTGAGGTGCCCAAGAGTTTCCTTCGTCACCGGGTTGACATCGTACACGTCCGAAATCGTGAACGTGTCGCCATACTTGATGGTCGAGGTCGCGCCTGCATAGCCATCCATGTGGATGGTGATGGAGGTCGAGTCCTTCACGCTCGCCCAGGTGAACGTACCATCAACGATCGTGAGATCGATCAGGTCCGTGCCGGTGCGGTCGCCGGTGGTGTGGGTCGGGACGTTCTGCGACATGTAGGTATCGACATTGCCGACGCGGCCGATGCGAGCCTTGCGGAAGGCATCCTTGGCAACGTCCTGCATGTAGAGGGCGGTCGAAGAACCGAGCATGGCCCAATGATCAGCCGGCGACAGAACCGCATAGCGGTCTTCCTGCGGCACGGAGGTCTTGTCCATGTATTCCGGGGCAAGGGCGAAATCGGCAAACGAGTTGATGCCGCCCGAGGGGATGGTCACATTGCCCGGGATGTTCTTGTACTCGGCCATCAGATCGCGATCGATCTGGTTGGCAAGCTGGATCATCGCCGGCTTGATGACGCGCTCGGAAAGCTGCTTGATCTGCAGGGTCAGGTCCTGAGACGAGAACTTGAAATCGACGCCCTTCTGCTTGTCAACGGTGACCGGGATTTTGCCTTCCACGACATCCTGAATGGCGGCAACCTTGCCGTCGCGGACGGTGAAGTCAGTCGGGCGGCGGATGGAAACGGTTTCGCCGACCTTATAGCCGTTGATGTTCTTGGAAAACTCGTCTTCGTAGCCGCGATAGACGAGATTGCCCATGACGAGTTCGTTCTCGAGGATCATCACGGCCTCTTTGGCGATGATGTCCGCAGTCAGTGTGGTGTTGGACATTGTGGTTCCTTCGGGCGGCCTTGGCCGCGTTCAAACGGGTTGAGTTAGATGCGCCCTTCTCGTTTGGCGTGCGCCACGTATTCCTCCATCGACATCTCAGCGAGGTTCTTTCGGGCTGGCGGGTTGGCCTTGGCCGCGACGACCTTCAACGGTTCGACGGAAAGCTTTGGAGCGGGTGCATTGGGTTTGGTGTTGATGGCCTGGTGGCCGAGCCATGCGAGATGGAGCGCCCGATAGACGGCCGGGGTGTACGCTCCTTTGAGCGTATTCCAGTCGAACCCGAGTTCCTTTGTCGCAAAATCGGTGACTTTCTTGTCAACCTCTTCGGACCAGCCCTTGATTTGTGTTTCGGCGTAACGGCGCGTTTCCTGAAGGCGCTTGGCAGTTTCCTGCTGCGTCTGCTCAGTGCGAGCCTTCTGCCGTTCTCCGAGGTATCCCGCGACCTCGCCGCGCGCCGCCTTCAACTGCTGGAACTTGCGAAAACCTGCCTGGGCGGCAAACAGGTCTTGCGTTTCCCATGCGTCCCAATCGACATTTTCATAGGACTTGAGGTCCGAATCGATGCTGATCAGCGCCGCGCGGGCATTCATTTCTTCTTCGCCGACCTTGGATGCCTGCTCGATTTGCGCAGCACGCGCTTCGAGTGCTCGTTCCTTTTCGGCGACTGCTTGGGTTTTACGCGTATAATCGGCCTGCCGAAGCACGCCGTCCTTGAGACCTTTCGGCCCCTTGATCTTCTTGCCGTCCCAGTCGAATTCCTCGAGTTCTTCTTCTGGGTTGGGTTCTCTTGCCTCTTCATCCTCGACTTCGCCGGGTTCGACAGGTTCGGCGGCTTCGAGGTTTTCCGGTTCGTTCGGCTCCACTGGCTCGATTGGCGCTTCCGCTTCGAGGGCAATAGATTCCTGTTCACCGTCCATGGGTGCAATCCCTTTCATGGGTTGTTGCGGTTAGAAAAAACTAGGCGGCGCCGACGCCCTGCAGATAGGCAAGGTCGGCGTTGTATTCGGCGAGGATCATTGCGTCGGTGAGGTTCCCACCGAAGCCTGCCGATGCTAACTGATATGAATTGAATGAACTGATGACGCCTGCGGTGTTGATCGCGCCGATCACTATGGCAGCCGTTGACAGTCCGGTAGATGTGACAGTTTGAGTACCGAGACTGACACCGTTCCGAAATGCGGCCATCGCAGTAGAGGTAGATCGTCTGGCAACGAAGCCTCCAGAGCTATTAGGTGACGCGCTGGTTGCGGGCGTGGCATCGACATTCAAGCGATATGAGACGGCGTCGAGTGTGGTTCGAAGGACCAGCGCTGCCTGAGATGTAGTCGCTGCCGTCCTTGATCCCATCACCACAGCACCCGACTGCGCGTCAGTCCGCGACCAGACGGACAGATGTGCGCTGTTGAGGGCAAAGTTCCCGCCTGCTGTTGATGGCGTGAAGCCTGTGGCTAGATATCCGTCTACCCCGTTGCCAGTGTAGCCGCGGTCAGCCTCGAAAGCGATGGTGCCAGTCGGGGTCAGGTTGAACGTGTCTGCCTTCCAATTGCGCTGAGCGGCCTGTGCATCGGCAGCAGCCATCATGTAGAAGGCATCTCGCAACGCCCATGCGCCTGAAGCCTTGGCAGCCAGGATGCGGTTGTTGATCAGCGTCTTCCGGGCGTCGGTCGGTGGCGTCGTGAAACGGGCAAAGAGCGCAAGTGCTTCCGGCGCGAAGACGACCTGCCTTGAACTGATGAGGCTTAGCCCGAGAGGCCCGAGCGAGAGGCCCATGCTAGTATTTCAACCCGACAAGGCTGGTTGCCGTCGTGTTGGTGGAC
Source organism: Mesorhizobium wenxiniae (assembly GCF_002284535.1). Lineage (GTDB taxonomy): Bacteria > Pseudomonadota > Alphaproteobacteria > Rhizobiales > Rhizobiaceae > Mesorhizobium > Mesorhizobium wenxiniae. The sequence goes on from NZ_NPKH01000023.1 coordinate 73,563, forward strand.
ATGACCCGATCGCACTTGACCGGCAGAATGGAACCAGCCGGAACACCAACGAACGTCACGGTCGATCCTCTGACGGTTCGAACCGCGACGTTGCCGGTCACGCCGACATAAACGGCATCGAAGGCAACAACCGTGGAATCGCTCACGGTGACGGCTGCAGCATCACCGGCTGCGAGTGCTTCAATAGGGCTTGCCATGGGTTATCCTTGCGCCGATTGGCCGTTGGGTTTTGGCTTGGCCGCTGCAATGGCGGCTTGGGTTTGCGCCTTGTAGAATTCGACTTGCTGCTGGGATTGGATCTTGGCAGCGGCGATCTTTTCCTCGCTCTGCACCTTGATCAGTTGGATTTGCTGTTCAGCCTCGATTTCGGCGATCTTCTCGCTCTTGTCGGCCTTCAACTGCTGGTTTTCCTGAGCCAGCTTCTGCATCTGCGCCTGCATTTCCTGCATCTGCTTCTGAAGCTCGGGCGGCACTTGACCAGATGCCATCTCTTCCATCTTGTCGGCGATCTTGTCGGCGCCTGGCCAATCAAGCTGCTTGGCAAGCTCCGGCATGATGATCGGAGCCGCAGCCGGGAAGGCACGGACCATCTCAGTCATAGAAGCAGCGGCTTCCTCACGTCGTGACGTGAAGCTCGGGCCAGTGGTGACAGTCAAATCGTACTTGCCCGCTGTCAGGTCGTGCATGGCCATGATGGCCTGGCCCTGCTCGTCAACCATCGGCTGCCCGGTCTTCGGATCAACCTGCGGGTATTCCTTGTTGATCGGCTTGGCTTCCTGCGTGCCGTCCTCGCCAATGATGCGAATGATCCGCTCGCCGGAATAGACTTTTGGAATGAGATCGATCAGCACACGGCCGGTGTGGCGAATGGCGCGCGACATGTTGTCGATGAAGTGGAACGTCGAAACGTCGCCCTCGCGCTGCCTGGCCATGATGGCGCGACCCGATGTTTCATTCGAACGCGCGCCCAGGGAGGCATCATAGAGGCCGATGATGGACTTGATGTCGTCGGATGCGTTCAGAGCCTCCTGAAGCGCTCCAGCAGCCGTTCCCATGTCAAGCGGCTGCCTTTGCGGAGGAAGGGCGCCCTTCTTATATTCCATGTAAGGATGGCTTTTGGTGTTGGCCGTGTTCCAGCGCTCTTGATCGACATCAAAGGCGCCCTGCTCGCCGATGTACGGCACCTTGGGTGCGAGCGCGACGAGCTCAGTTGACGCCGTGCGCCAGTAATTGAACATCCGCTGCGCATCCACAGCGTTGTGGATCAGCGAGCGGAAATAGCGCTTGCCCTCAATGTCGAACTCATCGCCATAAACCGGGATGATCGGGATGTAGCGGCCGGGCCAGTCGCGGGTTTCGAGGATTTCGGCACCGGACATGATGCGTTGCGTGACCTTGCACGACTTGGCCTGACGCTCGCGCACGACCTTGATTTGCCCAGTGGAGAGCAGGAATTGCATCTGCTCCGACTGCATGGCCTCCATATCGTGGACAGACCCATCGGAAAGCTGAAAGATGGGCCGTTCTACTTCCTCACGCGTCCACCATTCGGCAACAGTGACGAAATCGCCATCACGCCAGCTTGTGCTAACGTCATTCCATGAGGCATCGTCCCAATCGACCTGTGCCTTGTCGCCATACTGGGCTTTGAACTGCTCCTTGCTCAGCCGATCGACTACGAACGCCTTATCCCAGTCGGAACTATCGGCGTTGCGTGAGTTCGGATCGCCATAGATCGAGAACGGATTCGACACCCGGTTGATGGTGATGTCCATGTCGAACGCATCGTCATAGGCATAGTCCATGCCGACTCTGATATAGCCAAAGCCGCCCGAAACAGCGCATTCCGTGGCCGTGTCGTAAGCGGTATCGGCGTTGGAAGCATATTCGATGTTGCGGATCAGCCCGTTGATCAGTTCCGCGGTGGCGGGATCTGCTCCACTGTCGGCCGCATGAACCTTGATCGAGGGCTTGTTCTGCCGGGCATCGTTCACCACCTGGCGAATGAAGGTCGGCAGCTTGTTGATGGTGAGGCAAGGGCGGCCTTCGACCTGGCGCTGCTTGGCAACGTCAGCCGGCCATTGATCGTTCAGCCGGGAGAACGTCATGTCCGCAAGCGCGGTCGTGCGATTGGTGCTCTCTGCATCCTCGCAAGCCTGGAAATCATCCAGCGCTGCGCGAAGCAGATCGTCGTCCTCGCTGGATTTCTTGGCTTTGGCCATCTACACAAGCTCGCTCTTATGAACGCCGGCTCGGAACTGCGGCTTGATGTATTTGTCGTAAATGTACATGACCTGACGGCGGGTCATCTGGCGCGCAGCCATGATCTGACTGGCCACGATCTTCTTTCGTTGGCCGCACTTCATGGCGCACACGAAATCGATGTAAACCATGTGATGGAAGCTGCCGCGCTCAGGAAACTTCATCAGCTAACCCATCCAGCCGCCGGCACCGTAGCGAGGTGCGGCAGCGCGCTTGCGCTCTATCGGTTCTTCGTAAGCAACACACATCAGGCCGAAAGCATCGGCGCCGTGCGAAGCCCAGTCATGTTCGGGACCAAGGCCGATATTGCGGGCCTCGTCATACTTCTCGTGATACCAGCCCAGCGCGTCGATGCCGGCTGCGCATGTGGCCTCGTTGAACCAAATGGCAGGGAAGATGCGCCGTGCTGCCTCAACACGCTTGAGTGCCGCGCCCTTGCCCTGATTAGGTATGGTGCGAACCTGAAAGCCTGCCGCGGAGATATGATCCTCGAAGCGGATGGCCGTGATTGCATCCTCTTTCGCCCCGTCATGAGGCAGGATGCATTCTGCCGAGCCGTAGCCCTTGGTTCTCAGCCAATCGAGATGTGCGGCTAGCGGCTGCCTGACTGCCTCGTAATAGTCTAAGACCCGGATTTCCTTGCCGATGAACTGCGCAATCCAGATCGAGGTTGCATCGCGGACGCCTATGTCCCAGATCGCGTGAACTGGGAGAATAGGATCGCGAGCAACGTTGCCTATGCGCTTTTGCGCGCGGGCCTCAGCCAGAGATCGCGCATAGTACGCGCCAGACAGAACTGTCGCGTAATCGCCTTCCCAAATGTGCGCATATTGATCGGGGTCGTTGTTAAGGCAGTCTCGACGTTCAACATCAAGAACCGATGGAAACCATGGGTTATCAGACCAGTTCGCGCGGACGACACGAGAGCCGGTCGGAAGTGTTGCCCCTCGGAGAAGCACATCGATCGGATCGTTTTTCCTTCGTGGATTCCAGCTAGCCCAGATCTCCGAACCATCGGCCCTAATCGTCGGACGTAGCAGCGTGAGAGAGGTTGTGGAGAGGGTTTGCGCTTCTTCTGCCCAAGCACGTTTAAATCCTTCCAGAGACTTGATCGATTCCGCTGTATGGTCCTGCATGCCCTGGAACAGGATCACCCCATCGCCAGGCGTTTGTATCTTCTCGTTGAAGACCTTGAAGCCGTCAGCCTCACCCAATCGATATTCGATCAGCTTGGCCTCGATAAGTCGCTTGGCCGAATCCTTCAGGCTCTTTTGCACCTCACGGACACAGACCGAGAGCAAACCCGATCCCGATATACTCGGTTCCGCAAGGCTGTCCTCGATCAGCATCCCGGCGAAGAAATGCGACTTGCCACTGCCTCGGCCGCCGTGGGCGCCTTTGTATCGTGATGGGGCAAGCAGAGGCTCGAAAACCTCGGCAACATCAATTGCCAGCGTTCGGCCGGACAAGGCGTCTCTCGATTACATGCACCACATTGACCGGGTTGTCTTCGTCGCCTGCGAGCGTGACTGCAGACAGATCGGGCAGCGTCTTGCGCAACAGGATCTCGATCGCCTTGAGCCTGCCTGTCTCGATCTCGGCAATTTCGCCTAACGCATAGGACTGCAAGCGATTTACGAGCTGACTTGTCTGGATTGCCGAGCGGGTTTGATCCTGCTGGCGAAGGTTGAGACGGGCAGCCATGGCAGTTCCTTTCGGATTGTTGCCGGGTTTATTTCAGAGGGATTCGAACTGCTCAGCGAGGGTGCGAAGCGTCTGCGCGATGGCTGCATACTTCGATGGTTCTGGGGGTGGTGGCTCAACTACAACCGGAGGAACATAAGTGTTGTGCAGCCGGTACAGCTCACGGATTTCCAACTCAGCAGCCGACGTGCCGCCAAGCGACATATGGCCTTCCTTGACCATCCAGATGTAGGCGAAATCCATTTCCGGGTTGGGAACAAGCTTGGCCCAGCGCTCGAACATCTCTTTCGTCTGTGCCGCGGTCGGGAATTTGTATTTTCCGCGCTGGCCGGCGGTGTAGACTGACCAGTTGCCGCCGCCGAATGCCTGGAATACCGGAACAATCCGCTCAAGCTCGATGCCTGAGTCAAGTGCCGCCTTCACCATCCGATCTATGAAGTTGATATCATAGATCGTCGTGCCGTTGTCGAGCAGGCGAACCGGATAGGGGTCGATGCCGAACAGGTCAATGTGGGTGTTGGCGTAATTGTAGGTGTTGGCGAAGGTCGAAGCCTCGTATGGACCCATGTCCATCAGCGTGACGAAGGTCTTTGCACCAGGACAAGTCTCGTGGATGTAATCCGATTCCGCCATCAGATGCGCAGGATCCGTCCGGGGCTTGTATCGTCCGGTGATGTCAGGTTCGTCGCCTAGGCGGAAGCCATAGAGCTTTGGATGATTGATGAACGGGCGAACCAGCGATTGAAAGGCTGTGGTGGCGCCGACGTTATTGCCGACCCAGACAAGACCTTTCATGCCTTCAGGCAGCGCATTGAGTTGAGAGACATACGAAACGTCAGCGAGATTGAAGCCGGCTTTGGCTATGTCCGCAGCGGGTCCGTCTGTGTAATGCAGGGTCATGCTATGCTCCCTGTCAACAAGGGCTTGCAGGCGGCTGATCCAAGGATCGGCACTTGTCCGCAACGCTCACGGGCGTGAGACACTCGCGAGGCCTGCAAAGGGACGGAGCCAGCCCATCCAAGCGCCACAATTGCGGAACTTACCGGATAGACTGGCTCACTGTTTATCTGTGATTTTTGGGATTGGGTTGGGCGCAAATCGCCCGATAACGTGCACCCTAGGGGTATTCGTTACCGATGTCAATACGGAACGTGTCGTAACGATAAAGAATTTATAGCCATCCCCACGTCCTGCCTTGGTGTATGGAACTGATCGCCTCACGCGTTATGCCATACTCGGCTGCTAGGCGACTTTGAGAAACGACTCCCTTGAGCGCCACTATGCGCCGCGCGTCGATCTCACTCAGTTTGGCCAGCGGGTGGCGGCCCCCCCGGTTATGGGTTCCATGCTCCAACTTATCCGCCTCGTTTTCTGTCCTGGTTTTCCAAGACAGATGGCGCTTCGTGACGCAACCCTGCTTACCTTTGCCGCATGAGTGTGCAGCCTGATGAAATTGCGTTGGAGGTGGCCCGTTGACGCGCTCACACACAACGAGGTGGACGTATTGCATCTCCCCCTCATGTGTGAACCGACCGTACCCATTGTTGATGACGAACGGCCATATCAGGCATTCGTCGCCGTCGTGCTTGAGAACTGTTTCGTTGAAATAGCGCTCCGCAGCGCCGCGCAAGGATCTAATCCCGTCAGTACTTCCGCTGCGCTTCCACCGGCCATAATGGGGGCGACACATGCCAATAGCATGTGAAGATCTCTCGCAACCTTCGACAGAACATTGAGCAGTCATCGCGTCCCTACAGATATTCAAAATGAAGTGCGCAGGCCTTCAAATCTTCATTGAGGATGATGGCCATGTGTCGGTCATCATACCCGTATTTGGTAGCCATGTCTGAAGCTGTTGAGCCCATTACACAATAATCTACCAATCTTGCTGTCGCCCACCTGCCAATATCTTTCCGTGCGGCATCGATCTTGTCCATCGCTTCGAGACGCCCAACCTGAACGCCGCGCCACATGCCACCGCCAACGGCACCCAAGTCTGGCGAAGAGGCAGACGCGGTTCCTGCTTTCTCCCACAGAATGGCAAAGTCACAGCCAGCATGGTAAAGCGCGGTTGGTGCGCCGTCACGGGCGTAACGCCAAGAGAACGTCCCCGGCCGGCAACGAAGCGAGCGGGCTTCCGAGCGTGTCGCAGTGATGCGGACGTGCGTGTCGATCTCAACGGCGCCGTCGTAGCCTGGCGTCATCTGAATGGCCCTTCTCGGCTTCATGTGCTAGGATCTGTGTCTGGAGAGCGGATGCTTTCGGCTATTGCCCAAGCTGTATCGGCCACGAATGATGGCTCAAGTTCGCGGCCTGCGGCTTCAGCAATCTTGGCGCAGCGCTCCCGCTCTGCCATAAGCGCCTCTGCGATGAGTTTGGCGCACGTCTCGTGTGGCTTGTCGCGTATCCAGACGGATTGCATCTCCACAAGCTCCGCGGCTGTCTTGAGGATGTCCTCGGGTATCTCGCTCATGGCTCTGCTCTATTGGCTGGAGAGAGGGCGGCGCCAGCCTCCGAAAGAATGGACAGGAACGGCAAACTCACCCAATCGCCTTCGCCTTTGGCGGTCATGGGAATGCCGAGCGCTACCCGGTTAGGAACGTACTTGCGATAGGCCAACTGGCCGCTTGTCGTCAGGAATGGCTCGGTCATCTCAGGCTCCAGAAGTGATTTGCATTCTAGCCGATTTCTGCTTTAATCGCAAAGACTTAGCTACCTAACGGCCCTCAGAAACCTGCCCATCTTGGCCCTTTTCTGGGGATACGAATTCGATCCGTGGATGACCGTTGTATGATCTCGATCACCAATCAATCTGCCTATCTGTGGCAAGGAAAGAGGCGTCAGCCGAACGGCCCAATACATGACGAATTGTTTGGCGAAGACGATTTCCTGATATCGCCGGTTGCTGTGGATTTCCTTCCGGGTGACACCGAAGACACGGCAGGCCCGGCGCTCGATCTCGGCCACAGTTGGGCGGAATCGAAAGCCAGCAAGACGAAGCTCGGCCGCATATGCTCTGGCTCTTTCGGTAGCTTCTGCACGAACCCTTTCAATACGCTCCCGCTCGGCAAGTTCCGCCTCATATGTGGCGCGCTGTGCGGCAAGGCGCATTGCGCGTTCGTCCGCAAATTGCGCCGCATGACGCGCTCTAATGCCGCGTTCTGTTGCCTGATAGGCAAATACTTGCATGGTGAAACTCCTACGCTTGCGATTTGATCTTTTCCCACTTCCGGGAGAAATGGTTGTCGGGGAGCGGAGCAGCCTTGATCTGGACGACGTTGGTTGCCTGGCTCGCAAGCTTCGCCTGGTACTGCCGCTCTTTCTCGCAGCTGTCCTCGTAGGCGCAGCGATTTAGCCAGGTCTGGGCGTGGCATTTGTATTCACCCTGCCCTCCCGATCGGATGAACCATGCGGCACCATCAACGATGTCCTGCGGATCTGCTCCGCGCTCCTCGACGTGGCGGAAGAACTCGTCCCGAGCTGCACCGCGCCCATCGTTCTTGTGCATGTGGGGCATCCAAATGGCCCAGAAGGCGCGGAATTCTGGCGTCTCGTCTGCCTTTGTGGTGGGTCGTGCGCGCTTCATGCTGCCTCCTTGACCATTGGCCCAACGAAGCGCGGGCCGTCATGATGTTGAGCGTGAAACCGATACCAAGCCGCGCTGTCCTTGCCTGAGTGCTTCGAGTCGGCGATCCACTTGACGCGACCAACCGCGACGATGTGACTGCATTGCTCCAGAAACGGAGCCGCTTGCCGCGTGTGAGCCCAATCGGCATCGAAGAGCAGCCATGTCGGCGCCAGCCGTTGGAAATGCCGGATCATTGGGTGAAGGATCTCGCGCGTCCAAGGCGGATTTGTTATGATCGCATCACAGTCGAGCGAGACGATATCGAGCGCATCGTTTCCCCGCTGGACATCGCTGTAATAGACGCAGGAGAGGCCTAAGCCCTGAAGGTGGTTGACTAGATCGAGTTCACCGCAGCACGGCTCTGCAAACGTCTCTACGCCACGCAGATGAGGGATGAGTGGTAACACCGCAGAGAATGGCGTTGCATAGGCGTCCATGGGGCGGCGCGTGAAGTCCGAACGCTTCCCCATCAGGCCGCCAAAGCCTCCTCTGCATGCTGGATGATCACGGAACAAGCGGGCCCGGATTCTACCCATTGAATGGAAATGCGCTGCACGAGGCTGTCATCGTCTATGACCTGCATCGAGACGAGCAGATCCAGGATTGCCTTCGTGCCGGCGTTGTCGAGATCACGCTTGCGCTTGTCGGGCTTTACCAGGGCTACAGAGACGCTCACGAAGCCGTGGAGGCGCTTCCTGCCCTGTTCTAGGATGTGGCCCTGCGCGAGGCTTAGCCAGCGCTTGTAGCCCTCGCTCTTGGCCCTGCCGCCGGCTATGTTGCGGAACAGGTTGTTCAAGCTTGGCGGATAGGGCAGCTCGTAGCGGATCATGCTGCGAGAGCTTCGAAAGCGCGATAAGCGCCGTATCCGAGCCCGATGAAAGCCGCCCAGCACATCCCAGCCAATAGAGGCCAGAGCACAAAGAAAACGAGCGGATGAGGTAGCTCTAGTTTGGGCTCTTCTGGCTCATAATGGCCTGTCGCTTGGTTGAGCGTGAATAAACCATCGGTCGTGGCGATGGTGATAGGCTTGGTGTGAGCGTTCATTGGTTCATTTCCTTCCTAATTTGCGGTCCAGCCACAACAGCAGCCAGGCCAGCCATTTTCGAATTGCGTGCATCCGCAAGTGCCTTTTCTTCTTGGTAGGCGTTCTCACCGGCCTGGGAGACCAACCCGTAAGCATGCCGGGCAAGCATCAGTGCACGGTAGACCGATCCGCGCACGTCGTTCATTTCTCTCAGCTTGTACTGGAGTCGGAAGAGGTAGCTTTCACTGACCCCAACCTTGCGAGAGAGACGGTAGCGAACAAGGTTTTCCTTGTCCTTCCGCCCTTTCCATTCGGCGTCCATGAGCTCTTCTGCCCAGCCCGCCGCCTCATTCAATGCACTCATACTCATGCTGTCCTCGGAAGCTTTCTTTCCGTTTTTGGAAACTCTTTTGTCCGACATGGCCCAACTCCACTGCTACGTTTCACAGCATGAGCAACGGGCAAAGAAAGGTAGTTTTTACAGAGCAGGACACCCGCGACGCACAGCGACTTCTCAGGGTCTTGGTGGAGCGTGCGGAAAGACGAAGAGCTTCGGGCGCTCAGAGTCCCGAACAAATTCGAGATCCAGCGCCTACCGTGCTGGAGAATGCGGCGGGCGACAAGAGCGATGGGGTGTTGGGTTCGCTCAATTGTCGCCCGCCAGTTGCCGCGGCCGGAGGGGAGAAAGGCAGCGGATTGATTGGCTGGCGGGGTTCTGGTCCTGTTGAGACCCGGAATGATTTCGCCATGCGCCCGCCAGCGCAACCGTGCGCAGGTCCGAACGGCGAAGGGTTCACGGTCGAGGCTGAGGGAATTGCCCGGAACGCACGCACGGCTAAGAAATGAAATTGTTGCGGTGGTCACAGAAGCCCTCGCTCGCGCAAGATTTCACGGCTTTCGATGTCATTGAGGCGTTTCAGGCACCGGCCTGCGATTATGGAAAACGGCAGGGAGCCGAGAAGCCAGACAGTGACGGCGAGCCAGAAGATGCTCATGTCTGCACCTGGGATTGGGTGGCTGGCGAGACGGAGGGGGACGCCTCGCCAGCCTGTTCGGCAACTCGGGAGGAGTTAAGCGCCGAATGGGGATGTGCCTCGACTTGTTCCGACGGTGCGAGGCCAACCGTACTGTCCTGCTCGGCCATTGGCTTTGCATGGGAATTAGGTGCAGCGCTTTCTTCGGTTTCGCGCGCTGCCAGCGAAAGATCGCAGCCCACAGGACGGGCCTCCGAACTGGAATGGGCGCCCGAGACGAAGGGGAGAATTTTCGCCTCGGGCTTATCTGTCATCGCTGAGGGGTCAAACGATGACAGATGGGGATGTGGGTCGTGGTGCAGGACGCTCCACGGGGAATAGAAATCGGTTGAGGCTGGCGCGGTCATGATGCGGCACCTTGGAGATTGGAATGACGCCCGACGATGACAAAGACCCGCCTTTGACCGAGCCGATCGTCATTTCCGACGCGTTCGTTGAGGGCATCGACATCGAGCGGATCGACGGCGATGTTCGCTTGATTGGATGGGTCACCCATGCCGAGGAACACCGGATCGTTGCGCGTCTGGTCCTGCCGGATAGCGTATGTCGCGCTCTGGTCCGCGATTTGCGAAAGGCGCTCAGCGGCGGGCATTGAGATTTCAGGATTTGCTACACAAGCATTTACTTGTTGAGAACCATGTTTGGTAACGGACTGTGCAAAGCGAATTGCGCGAACCGATTGAAATGTTGCGCCGTGAAACGGTTGGTGATCTCTACTACTTTGGTCGTAGACAACTGACCATTCCGGAGGGCACCCTTGCACCAGCTTTTGATCGAACCGGCCATTGTGCCGGATATTTTCTGCACCGGCCTTGCAGAGGCCGAAGACTTGGGCGACGGCAACTTTCGCTTCACCCTCTATGCCAAGCAACGGTCCTTCCACGACTATGCCGGGACCGTCGATCTGGTCATTGTGGCAAGGCTCATCATGCCGGCTGGCGCTGTCATGGAAGCCATCCAGATGACCATGAAGGCCATGGGCGTGGCTTGCTGTGGAGGGGAGAGGTTGAAGCTGAGACATTAGGCGGCATCCTCCACATATCCGGCGAGGTCGTTCGGCGTAACCGCGCCTTCAGTGACCTCGCCAATCTTCTTGGCGATGATGCGCCCCGGCCATGGAGGGTTATCGGCACAGAGCTGGGAAACGTACCCAGGCGAAACGCCAATCTTCTCGGCGAAATCGATCTTCGCCATCGGTTTCGGATCGGCGTTGAGCCACTGTGCAAGTTTGTTAGCCATGCCGAACTATAGCCACACTACAGTCACCTCGTCAACCACTTTTTTAGTGCTGCTGTATGGAGAGCAGAAAGGCCGAGTGGCAAACTATGCCCATGGCTAAAATGGCTCGTGCAGCACCCAAACCAGTCCGGCGACGGCACTTCGTCAAGCAGTGGCGCAAATTCAAGAAGCTGACGCAGGAGCAGCTAGCGGAGCGGATCGGCGTCACGCCAGGCGCCATCTCCCAGCTCGAACTCGGGCGGGTGAACTACACCCAGCCCATGTTGGAAGCGCTTGCTGAGGAGTTCGGCTGCAAGCCAGGGGATATCCTCAACGTCGATCCGACCCACGAGGGCGTGCTTTGGTCGATTTGGGAAAATCTGGATCTGCCGACCCGCAATCAGGTCGTGGAAATTGCCCGAACTTTTCAGAAGAAAACCGGCACCGACAATTAGGCTTCGCTACCCTGTCTTGGTTAGCTCCTCTTTCTCCAGAGCAGAATCCCTTAAGAAAGAAGCTTTCCGTTATTCAGCTTTCCGTTCTTATTCATATGCCAACGTGGCACTTATATAACTGCCAACGTGGCACTTATTCCCAAAAAAAGTTGAGCCAGTAGCGGTTGCCTGTGTTGCGCTTTCGCTCGGCTGTCAGGTAGCGGGTTCCCGTCCACTCGCCTGTCTCCCGGTTGAGGCCGGAAAGCTCATCGATCGCGCGGATCACTGACCGGACACCGACGCCAGACGACTTGGCAATGGTCGCAGTTGACGGCCAAGCGCCGCTCTGGCGATTGCCGTTCATCCTCATGGCGATATGCACCGCGACGCGCACGGTGGAGTGCGAAAGGTCATGGTCCTCGACCACGGCCCGCAGCCAGGAATCACGCTTTTTCAAAAATGCCGATGCAGTCATGCTGCTATTGCTTAGCGCATAAATTGTAGCGTGGCTATATTTTTTTATTGACGCTAAATGATAGCGGTGCTATATATCTCCTCAACACCAGATGAGGAACACCCCGATGACAACCGCAACGAAGACCCGCCAGGACTTTGGCCTGACCGGCGCCGACGACATCATATTGCGCCAGATCGTTGATCGCGAGCGCGGCGACGGAATGCGCTTCCCCACCCATAGGGCAGCGGTCGAGCGCTTGGAGGACTTGGGTTTCGTAGCGACCGTTCGCTGCTCCGGCACAATGCTGGTTGTCGCGACCAAGGCAGGACGCGATGCCATCGCCGCCTTATCGGCCTGATTCCCCTTTGGAACATCCGCACCTACACGGAGAATGACGATGAACGCCAGCGAGACGAAACATACGCCAGTGGCTTGGCGTGTTTTGGCTGAGCCTGACTTGCCGGTTCACTTCGCCCGCACCAAAGCCGACGCGGACCATCTGGTGAATAACCTACTCACGTACCGCAAGGGCTGCACGAAAGCATGGGCTGAACCGCTCTACCTCATTTCCACAGCCACTTCCTCGCCGATCCCCGACGACACCCTGAACGAGATCGCTGCCGACAACGAAGCGGCGCGCGACGACGAATTCAACACTTGGACTGATGGCGACGACAAGCACTAAGCCGCACACCAGATGAGGAACGCCCCGATGGCAAGCGCAACAGACATCATGGCACTGCACGACAAAACGATGGAATGGCTACAAGGCAGCCATGCGGAAGCGCCTAGGATGGCTCGGCGTCTTTTGGCGCTTGCCAGCCCAGGAGCTGAAGCTCTTTCCGACAAGCAGCGGATCGATGAATTTGTAGATGCGGCCATTGAGGCTGCTGGGGAATTAATCCGGCATGCTGAGTTGCAACCGCCTCCGTCCAGCGATGACAAAATAGCAATGGACAGAGACCGTTGGCGTCGAGTTGCCGAGCGTCTCGAAACCGAGAAGCCCGCACTCGACAAAACAGTGGCAGAGCCTCCGCCCCGCCCATCGCCAGAAAGCAAGCCTGTGGAATGGCTCTGGTGGGGATGCGACGAACTCGGCGTAGAGCACATGTCATTCGGGCGGTGGCACAAGCATCCATGTCAGCACCGGTACAAATACGCCAAGCCCCAAACAACCGAACACGACCATCCAATATCGACCGCAGCCCTGCCGACTGCCGATGCCCTTACAGCCACTGAACGCCAGATGAGGAACGCCCCGATGACAAAGCCGGAGAGCATGTTGGAAATTGCGGCCATGTGCCACCGCGAAAAATGGCAGTTCGGAGAGTCGCTGGCATTCGATGTTTTGCACCGAATAGGCGATTTGGCCCGCGCGAAAGCCGAAATCGCCCGGGAGCAAGCGCGGTGGGCGAATGACGTCGTGGTCACCGCTACCGGCGTCTTCCCGCAGAACTACGTGGTCAGGTCACCGTGTGACCCGCCGCTGCCCAAGCCAGACTTCCTTTACATCGAAGGCACTGTTTACCGAAAGGAGTCTGCCAAAACACCCGAGGAGAAGGTCAGAGAAATGGAAGACCGTAAACAGATCGACAGCCTCGCCAAGCGCTGCAACGATTTCAACGATCAAGTCAACGAGTTGCGGAGCCGGAGAGATGACATGCTGGCGGCGTTCAAAGCCATAAGGCATCGGGCAGCCGCAGACAGTGATCTCTACCAATCGGTAGGGCATCTGTCGCTTGCGAATTCGCTCAGCTTCATCGCCGAAACCGCCGATGCTGCCATCGCCAAAGCGGAGGCCGTATCGTGATTGATGACGGTATAAAACCCCTGCAGGCACTCGAAGCTGCACACGCTGCCTTCTGTAACCCTGCAAACCGTGGGTACAGCATTCAAGCCGCGATCGGCGCTTATCACGCGAGGATAATCGGCCAGAAGGCTATTGGCTCGGAAGAGCCGCTAGATCCGACTGCGCTCTATACCGCCTGCGAGGTAATGCTAGCGGTGCTTGGTGACCAAGCCGGCCTTCCGGAGGACTACGCGAACGAGGTCAGCGCGGCGATCCGTGCCTATCTCGCCACGTCCCGAGCTCTCGCCCCCCTTCCTGCCCCAATGCCGGGAGATATGACAGAGACGATAGCACTGATCCGAAAGCGCATGAAAAGCGGCGAGTGCGACTTGCGCGATGTCGGCCAGATACTGACTGGCAGATTTGATCAAGACGTTCCGGCCGCAATTCTTGCCGCGGCTGCCGCCCAGGCAGTGCCCGATATGGTGGAGGCGGCGCAACGCATCTTCGAGGCGATGTGCGGCAGGCCTGTCGATTGGGCCAAACACGCGGCTGATACCAACGAAGACAACCTTTTCCAGAGCGCAGACTGGGAGTGCTGTCTCACCTACGCAAAAGCCGCCCTTATTCAGAAGAACACTGGAGAAGACGGATGACCGCGAACGAGACGACGGCGGTTCCCTTGCATCGAAAGGGATGACAGAGTGAGCAACAAATGCAAGCACCTCGCAATTTCGGATGAAGCGTACCGCAACGGCCGTCCGGTAGGCGTTTTCCTTTGCACATGGCCAGCGGCAAAGCTCTGGCTTTTGAAGCCAGCATGGGTTGACCGCTCAATCGGCGGCGGACTGATGATAGATCACAAGAAGGAATGCCCGAACTGCCCCTGCTTTGAAAAACAGGAGGCTGTCGATGGCTGAAGATGTTCGGCAGTATCAATCATGACCGCGCATCGCCGATCCATCGATGCTTTCAACCGCACTGCAGCCAGCATGGCCTCAACTCTGGCCAGCGTTGGCCGGCAGAGGCCCCACCTGGACATGCGCGTGCTGACGACGATCTACGGCGTTCCGTTCGGACCCAAGCGGGTCGTTGCCGTGGGCGAGCAGTATTTCCGCGTTCTCGACATGACCTATCGGCAGCTTCTGATGGGCGTGACCCCGGATGATCTTGAGCTTGAGGAAATCGATCCGGACGAGGAGTCAGACTGATGACCTCGCACGACGCCAAACTCATCCGCGAGCACATCACCAGCCTGCAAGGCTGGATATCGCACTGGCAGGACGACGCATTCTGCAGGCTCATCCCCACCGAAAGCAGCCTGATCATCGCCAAAGCCCATGCCGAGAGCGCGTTGACGCTGCTCGATCGGATGGAAACTGAACAGAAGGAAACCGCGTGATGGACGCCGTTTGCAACTGGCTCGCAGACCACCCTCGCCTCACAGCGCTATTCCTTTGCTCGGCCATCTATGCGGCTGGGCTGGCAGAAAGGCTTTTGCCATGAGCGCGCGACAAATCGAAGAGCAGCAGAACGACACGCCGGCCGATGGCTACGGAGCCGGATTCCTCGAATACAGCATCCGCTCATCCTTCCGCGATCTGTGCCGGCTTATCGGCTTCGAGAACGCGCGCAACGAAATTGCAGAGATCATCAATTCTGAAGCCGAAAGGAAACGGCAATGAGCGATCAAAAAGTAGCGGTGGTCGCCAAGGCCATCTGCAAGAGTGGAAGGTTTGAAACCGGCGAAGGCACATGCGCTGTGCTCTGCATGGATCAACTTGGCGACGCCCGCAAGAATTGCACGCACTGCGTCAGGGTCCACGGGAAACTCGCCCTAACGATTGTCACGGCGCTGGAGGAGCAGCAGCAATGAAGCAGATCGTCACGTCGCACATTTACCCGCCGATTCCAATCCGGGATTTCGACTGGTGCGCCTACTTCGACGGCGAAGAGGAGCGCGGGAATTATGGCTACGGCCGCACCGAAGCGGAAGCCAAGCAAGACCTTCTCGACAACTACGGAGAGGACGAATGACCATCCACCTTCCCAAGCTCAAAGAGCCTTTCGAGCCAGACCGCATTAGCTGGCGGGTCGGCTCTACCACCAAGGACAAATCCAAGGGAATGGCCCTTGCGTACATCGATGCGCGCGACGTGATGCAGCGCCTTGATGATGTCTGCGGTCCTGAAAACTGGCAGTGCGACTACCCCCACGCTGCGGCGAAAACTGTATGCCGGATCGGCATAAAGCTCAACGACGAATGGGTGTGGAAGTCGAACGGCGCCGGCGACACCGACATTGAGAGCGAGAAAGGCGCTCTCTCCGATGCCTTCAAGCGGGCTGCCGTCCTTTGGGGCATCGGACAGTATCTGTACGACCTGGAAAGCCCATGGGTCACGCTGGACACACAGACCGGCAACGATGGCAAGGTCTACGTCAAGGGCATCGCCAAGCACGAATTCACGCGCTTGCACAAGCTGCTTGGCGGCAAGTCCAGCAGCCAGCTCGCGAAGGGCGACGAGTGGGCTGCGTTCCAGAACGATCTGTGGGCTTGCAAATCGGTCGTGGCCATCGAGGGCCTTTACAAGGAACTTCGCAAAACCTGGTCAGGCTCTTGGCTTGAGCAGGCTGCGGAAGCCTGCGCTGAGCGCAAGAAAGATGTTTTGGCCGCAGAGGCCGAAGCCACTGCAACACCCCCCGTCAAGAACAAATATCTCGAAGCCGTAGGAGGCATGTAATGGCCGAATATCAGAAGAAAGACATGTCCGGAACTCTCTTTCGCAACGAGCGGAAGGAGAAGGACACCCACCCTGATTGGGCTGGATACATCATCATCAACGGCGTCGAGTACTGGCTGAACTGCTGGGAAAAGACCGGCCCCAAGGGGTTGTTTTTCTCCCTCGCCGCCAAGCCCAAGGAAGAGCGCGCCAGTGAGATCAGGCGCGGCTACCAGGGCAAGCAGGCCGATGACGTAGACAACATGCGTGGCGGGAATCTGGACGACGAAATCCCGTTCGCTCCGGAGTGGCGGTGATGGCGCAGACCTGCATCCTTCGCGGCCAATCGCAGCGCGACTTTGCCAAGGCGCTGATCGATCGCGCGCCAGCCGACGCGGTAGTGACGATCAAGGAAGCATCGCGCACCGTTGACCAGAACTCGCGGCTCTGGGCGATGTTGTCCGACGTGAGCCGAGCAAAGCCGGAAGGTCGCATGCACACGCCGGAGGTTTGGAAGAACCTCTTCATGCACGCATGCGGCCATGCAGTGCAGTTCGAGCTTGGCCTGGACGGAAAGCCATTCCCTGTCGGGTTCCGGTCGTCTCGGCTCACTAAGGGACAAATGTCCGACCTGATGGAGTT
The DNA here is from genome assembly GCF_002284535.1 of Mesorhizobium wenxiniae. GTDB lineage: Bacteria > Pseudomonadota > Alphaproteobacteria > Rhizobiales > Rhizobiaceae > Mesorhizobium > Mesorhizobium wenxiniae. The sequence goes on from NZ_NPKH01000023.1 coordinate 90,475, forward strand.
CGTGACCGAGTACGGCACGCGCCACGGCGTTCACTGGACAGACCCGGCTTATGGAGAGGCAGCATGACCCGCATGACATGGCGCAGGGCACACCCGGTAAGGCGTCCAGAGCGCCCGCAAGCCTTCGTATCGGTCCACGCCGAACTAGGCCGCGCATATCTCCTAGAGATGGAGAGGCGAGCCAGGGAGGAACATGAGCTGGCGGCTGAGCTTGAGCGCGAGTTGGCCGAGGATGATCGGTAGTGGCCCGCAAGTCCTTCAACCGCAAAGACCGCGCCCGCATCTTCAATGCTGCCCTTGGCGTTTGCCATCTGTGCGCCGGCAAGATCGGTGTGGCTGAAGCCTGGGAGATCGAGCACGTCATTCCGTGGGCTCTGACGCATGACGACAGCGACGACAATCTGCGGCCGGCTCATGTGAAGTGCCACCGGACCAAAACAGACCAGGACATGACCGACATAGCCAAGGTCTATCGCATCGCGGCGAAGCATGACGGTTCGTGGCCTAAGTCCCGCGCCAAGCTGCAATCCCGCCCATTCAGCAATTCGAGGATGACACGCCCATGACCGCCGCTACCGAGCTAGACGAACTGATCGAGCGGCTGCGGGACCACTACCGCACAGATGTAGGCATGGCAGCTGAAACTGGGGCAGATATCGCGCAAGCCGCAGCCACCCTCGCCTCTCTCACCGGACAAGCGGTAGCGCCGGTAGCGTTCCAAGATCGTGTGCAGCCGTGGATGATGGCCTGCTTTGGCGCCGAGATATCTGGCGACAAGGTGGAGCGCGGTGATCGGCTGCTAGAGGAGGTTCTGGAGCTTCTGCAATCAGGCGGGTACGATCCGGCTCGCGTTGTGGCGCTCCGCGACTATGTGTGGTCCAGACCGGCCGGCGAGCCGTCTCAGGAAGTCGGCGGCGTGCAGGTCACGCTGGCTGCGTATTGCCTCGCCTTCGGCCTCAACATGCACGAGGCCGGCGAAACCGAACTGGCGCGCATCTGGACCAAGGTCGAGAAGATCCGGGCCAAGCAAGCCGCCAAGCCTGTCGGATCGGCACTCCCCGTGGCCGCCCCTGTCCAGGCACCGATAGCGCCGGTAGCGGTGAAGGCGCTGGAGTGGGAAGATGCGATCCACGGCGGTTGGTGCGCCCTTGGCGCTGCAGGACTCTATCATGTGCATATCGGCTATCGGGACGAGACGCGCTTCTACTTTTTCACCAATCCTTTCGACCACGAGCCGAACGACTTCTGCTCGGAAAAGGCCGCCAAAGCCGCCGCGCAAGCCGACTTCGAAGCCCGCATCCGCTCCGCTCTCGCCCTCCAAGCAGAGGGGCGCGGGAAATGACAAGGGCCGACCTGGTGGACGATGATCCGATCACCTTGAATGAAGCCAGCAAGCTGGTTCTGCGGGGGATCGTGTCAGTAAGCGCCTTGCGCGCGGAAATCAGGCGTGGAAACCTGACGGTCGCACGCATCGGGAAAAACCTTTACACGACCCCGGCCGCAATCCGCGAAATGAGGGAAAAATGCCGCGTCATGCCGAACCACCAAGATTGTACCTCAGGCGAGACGGAAAACAAAGCGTCTGGATCATCCGGGACGGAGGAAAAGACAAGCGAACTGGCTGCACTGAAGGCGAGCGTCAAGGCGCTGAAATCCGGCTCGCTGAGTACCTTGCACAAAAGCACGCCTCAAAGCCATCAAAAGGCGGGAAGTCCGATTCCATTTCCATCGCGGAAGTCCTCCGCGTCTACGTGATGGAACATGCGCCATCGGTTGGCCGGCCGAAGCTTATAGCCGACCACATCGAAGGGCTGGCACCGTTCTGGGCGCACCGGATGGTGGCGAGTATCAAGGGGAAGACATGCAGAGACTTCGCAGATTCGAGAACCACGCCGTCGATGGCTCGCCATGAACTGGAGACGCTGCGAGCTGCGGTCAACTACTTCCATAAGGAATATGGGCTTGATCCCGTCCCGGCTTTCACGATGCCGGAGAAGCACCGTGCGCGTGAAAGATGGCTGACACGCGATGAGGCCGCAGCGCTGCTCTGGCAGGCCCGCAGGACGCCGCACGTTGCGCGCTTCATCCTCATTGGCCTTTACACAGGAACGCGCTCCGGCGCCATCCTTGGCCTGTCCTGGCTACCTTCGGTCAAGACCGGATGGCTGGATCTGGAACAGGGCATCATGCACCGCAGCGGGAGCGGCCAGCGCCAGTCGAATAAGCGCCAGCCGCCGGCAGCGATTCCAGAACGGCTACTAGCACATATGAGGCGGTGGAAGCGGCTGGACAAGAACATCCGCCACGTCATCAATTGGAACGGCTCTTCGGTGCTTTCGGTTAAGAAAGCCTTCCGAAATGCCCGGCAAAATGCTAAGCTTTCCAATGATGTAATCCCGCATTCATTGCGTCACACCGCTGCGACTTGGCTCATGCAATCAGGTGTCGAACCGTGGCAAGCTGCCGGGTTCTTGGGCATGACGGTGGAAGTGCTGGAGCGGGTATATGGCCACCACCACCCGAATTTCCAGAAGGCCGCATCGACGGCGATAGCGGCAAGGAGAGCATGAATGTTTAAGGGCGCCTCTGACAACGCGGTTAGCCGCGACCGAAACAGGGTGTTGAACGACAGGGCGAACTATACTCACGCCGATTTCGAAAAGCGCGCTGACGACCTTTCCCATGAAAAGGGAGCTTTGATCGCTGAAAAGCGTGAACACGAGGCGTTCTTTTCTCGCATAAAGCAGGAAACCGAACGCTATCATCGGCTTGGATCGAAATCTCGGTCTAGGACATCTTCTAGCGTCCTGATGAAATTCGAAGCAGAACGCATCCGCCGGATAGACAGGATCGCGTACATAGACCGGCGGCTTAAAGAGCTAAAGGAGGCGAACCACAAACTCCATTCGGATCATGGCCCGTACAGCAAAATGTCCTATACGGACGCCTTTTATCGGTGTGCCAAAGAGCTACTGCCGAATGAAATAATGCAGCGGATTGACTCCGCCGCGATCGCCTTGCTGGCACACCAAAATGATTTGGCGCCATCGCGCACAGAAACCGCACAGGAACGACCGACAGCAACCGAAACCAACGTGAACGAACAGCGGACATAAGGCGTCTTGGGAATGAACAAACCGGCCGATATACTGGTTTGGGACCAGAGGGTCGGGAGTTCGAATCTCTCCACTCCGACCATTCATTCACCGCGACGAACAGCAGCCGTGCTGCCGGCGCACCTGCGCCGGACAGCATCTGCGGCCGACGAAGCACCCAGCGACCGACGGGCAGNTTCATTCACCGCGACGAACAGCAGCCGTGCTGCCGGCGCACCTGCGCCGGACAGCATCTGCGGCCGACGAAGCACCCAGCGACCGACGGGCAGCCCGTATTTCCGCGCGTGCCCGCCTGAAGCTGCGAAGCGTCAGATTTGGATGAACGCCAGGAGATCCGGATTGATGATCTCCGGGTGGGTGGTGCACATGCCGTGCGGAAGGCCCTTGTAGACCTTGAGCGTGCCGTGTTTGACCAGCTCGGCTGCAAGCAGAGCGGAGTCGGCAATCGGCACGATCTGATCGTCATCGCCGTGCATGATCAGGACAGGCACGTCGATCTTCCTCAGGTCCTCCGTAAAGTCGGTCTCGGAAAAAGCCTCGATGCAGTCGTAATGGGCCTTGGCTCCGCCCATCATGCCCTGGCGCCACCAATTATCGACAGCCCCTTGCGAGACCTTGGCGCCCTCGCGATTGAAGCCGTAGAACGGGCCCGGCACATCCCTGTAGAACTGGGCGCGGTTGGCGACCAAAGCGGCACGGAAGCCGTCGAAGACCTCGATCGGCAGGCCGCCGGGGTTGCTGTCGGTCTTGAGCATGATCGGCGGCACCGCGCCGATCAGCACCGCCTTGGCGACGCGTCCTTCGCCACCGTAGCGGGCAACGTAACGCGCCACCTCGCCGCCGCCGGTCGAGTGGCCGATATGGACGGCGTTCTTGAGATCAAGGTGAGCGACCAGAGCCGCGACATCGGCGGCATAGGTCTCCATCTCGTTGCCGGTCGCCGTCTGTGTCGAGCGGCCGTGCCCACGACGGTCATGCGCGATCACACGATAGCCCTTGTCGAGGAAGAACAGCATCTGGTTGTCCCAGTCATCGGCGCTGAGCGGCCAGCCGTGATGGAACACGATTGGCTGGCCTGTGCCCCAATCCTTGTAGAAAATCTCGGTGCCGTCCTTGGTGGTGAATGTGCTCATCCTCTTACTCCTTGATGCAGGTGGCTGAATTGGTTGGGGGAAGGTTGGTTCCTTCTGTGGACAAAGCTATCGCAACGGAGTCATGGTGAGGATTGGCAAAACAGACATTGAACAAGGCAAAACTGACAGATGGGGGCGGCGCGTGATCCGGTCGAAATCGGGCTTCTGGTGTATCCCGGCGTTCAGGAAGCGGCAGTACTGGGCCTCACCGATCTGTTTCAGCTGGCCAACCGGCTGGCTTCCGAACGGTCGCCGGATGCGCTGAGGCTTCGCGTCACACATTGGCAGTGGCAAGAGGCGAGTCAAACGGTCATCCCCACCTTCGACAGCGAGCCCCGCCCTGGCTATGGACCTGCCATGGTCATCTTGCCTCCGACGCTGGGTGATCCGATTCCGCGCGAGGCGGCCGCGCCCTATGCCGACTGGCTCAGGGCCCGCCATGCGGCCGGCGCGACGCTCGGCTCGGTCTGCGCCGGCGCCTTTGTGCTGGCCGAGACCGGCCTGCTGTCGGGTCGTGTTGCGACCACGCATTGGGCCTATCGCGACGCGCTGGCGATACGCTTTCCCGACATCCTACTCGATGCCGACAAGCTGGTCATCGACGATGGCGACATCATCACCGCCGGCGGCTATATGGCCTGGACCGATCTCGGCCTGAAACTCGTCGACCGGGTGCTTGGGCCGACCGTCATGATAGAGACGGCCCGTTTCATGCTGGTGGACCCGCCGGGACGCGAGCAACGCTTCTACAGCCCGTTTGCTCCCAGGCTGAACCATGGCGACGAGGCCATCCTCAAGGTGCAGCACTGGCTCCAGGCGAGAGGCGCGCGCGATGTGACGCTTGCCAGCATGGCGGAGCATGCGGCCTTGGAGGAGCGGACTTTTTTGCGCCGCTTTCGCAACGCCACCGGCCTCAAGCCGACCGAGTATTGCCAGCACCTGCGCGTCGGCAAGGCGCGTGACATGCTGGAAACGACGACCCGATCCATCGACCAGATCGCCTGGGATGTCGGCTATGACGATCCCGGCTCCTTCCGCAAAGTGTTCGCCAGGATAACCGGCCTGGTGCCGGGCGATTACCGCAGGCGTTTTGGCGTGTAACGAGCGGCCCTGCCCGGCGAAAGCTGAGCGGTGGCGGTTGCGGTGTGACGAGTCTCGACTGGGACGGCCGGACGACGCGAATGGGCGGCAAACAGGATCGCGCTTATCGTCGGCTTGCTTCCCTTAGAGAGCGCTTTCGATATCGGTCCTTGAAAAATCGTCGCCGACATAAAGCAGGCGGCAGGCATGTTCCTTGGCCACCTCATAGGCGAAGCAGTCACCGAAATTGAGCGCGGCCGGGTGAATGTCCTTACCCCATTTTGCGTAGGCCTCGGCGATGCGACGCGCAGAGGCGGGCGTCACTGCCGCAATTTCGAAACCAAGCCCGTCGATCAGGCCGGACAGCTCTTCGCCGACATTGCGCCGGGCCGCGACGATCAGCGCTTCGGCCACGGTGCCGGCGGAAATCAGAATGACGTCTTCGGCCTCGAGCGCCGCGATGCAGACATCAGCCTCCGGCTCGTCAAGAACGATCGCCATCAGCGCCGAGGTATCGACCACGATCATTCAGGCAGGCCATCATCGCCGTAGAGAAAATCCTGGCTTCGCGCGGCAGATGGCCCGACCTTCGCCCTGGCGGCGCCGGATGCGCGCATCGCCTCCAGCAATGCCCGACGGCTTTTCCTGTCCGGCACTGCCTTGACCGGAACCAGGCGCACGGCCGCATGACCGTGGCGGGTCAGAATGATCTCGTCACCTGCCTCGGCACGACGCACCAATTCGGTCAGCTGTCCCTTGGCGTCTGTAACGGATACCTGCATCGCGCCTCCTCTATGGACCATCCTCTGGTCCATATTTGCAATGAAAAATAGACCATTCAACGGTCCATTACAACAGCCAAAGGCGGAGCGGGATTGCGATTATCCGTGGGCGCGGTTGCCAGTGCCGTATACGCGCGACTGGCGACCCCTCTTTGAAGGCAAGCTCGCCGGGAAGAGAACCCCAACCGCCTCATCTCCCGGCGAGCCTACAACCTGATTTGATACGCATCAGGACCGGGGTTAGCCGGCAAGGCTGACCTTGCAAAATGGATGCCAGCACTGATTTCCCGAAATGGGACACCGCCTGAGCCTGTCGTATCAGATCTCGAACTCGCCCTGCCCCTCATCCATGGCGCTGACGGTTTCGGCGGCCAGCGCCCTAGTGATCGGCGTCTTGCGCTCCAGTGCCGTGCGATCCAGCCGCTCGACCACCCGCATCGCGGTTGCCAGCGAGCGTTCGATTCGGCGCACCAGATATTGCACGACATGTGGCTCGACCTCAACCTGGCGGTCGGCGAATAGTTTGGTGATGACGCCGGCCAGCAAGTGATCGTCGGGCTCGTGGATCTCGACCGTCGCCGCCGCCTTCAGCCGCGAAGCGAGGTCCGGAAGTCTGACGCCCCAGGCGGACGGAAAGCGCCGCGCGGTCAAGAGCAAGGTCGAGCCGGCCCCGCGCACCGCGTTGATCAGATGGAACAGCCCGTCTTCATCGACCGGACCGGCATCGACATCGTCGATCAGGGCCGGCCGCGCGCCGAGGCTCGCCATGCAGTCGCCGATGCGCCCGGCGTAGACCCCCACTGCGTCGGCGCGGGCGCGCCAGATCGACGCCAGGTGGGTTTTTCCGGAGCCCGCCGGACCGGCGAGCACGACCACCGGCGACGGCCAGTCCGGCCAGCGGTCGACCAGCGCCACCGCCTGGCTGTTGGTGCCGGAGACGACGAGTTCATCGCGCGAATAACCGGTGCCGTGGCCGAGATCGAGCGGCAACTGGCGCGGCGGGTCGATCTTGTTGTGGTCGGGCATCTGGCTCAACTGCGCGGCCCACCGCTCCCGCGGCGACGCGCCGGCAGCGGCGGGACAGGTTCGGTATTGTGGCCCTTGTAGAGCGGCGAATCGAGATAGCGGGAAATGGCAAAGCGCACCAGAACAGCAACGGCGGCCGAGGCCGGCACGGCGATCAGCAAGCCGACGAAGCCGAACAGCGCGCCGAAGGCAAACAGCGAAAACATCAGCCACACCGGATGCAGGCCGACGCTTTTGCCGACCAGCCTCGGCTGCAGGATGTTGCCTTCGATAAACTGGCCGACGAAGAACACGCCGGCCACCGCCGCGACCATGGTCCAGTCCGGCCAGAACTGGACGAAGGCGACGCCGACGGCCAGCACCAACCCGGTCAGCGAGCCGACATAGGGAATAAAAGAGATCAGCCCCGCGAACAGGCCGATGAGGATGCCGAAATTCAGGCCGGTCAAGGTCAACCCGGTGGCGTACATGGCGCCCAATACCAGGCACAGCGTGCCCTGGCCGCGCACAAAGCCGGCGGTGGCGGTGTTGATGTCGTTGGCGATTGCCCTGACGGTCTGGACATAGTCGCGCGGCACCCAGCTGTCGACAATCGCCACCATGCGGTCCCAGTCGAGCAGCATGTAGAAGGCGACGACGGGCGTGACGACGAACAGGCTGACCACCGATACCAGCGCCACGCCGGAGCTCCAGATCGAGGTGAACACCGTGGTCAAAAGACCGAAGCCGGAGGTCAGCAGCGAATTCAACCCTTCGCGCAGGCCATTGGCGTCGACGCCGAAATTCTCTTCCAGCCATCTCGGATCGAAGCTGGTGATCAGGGTCTGCAGGCGGGTCAGGTATTCCGGCAGCTTGCTGGCGAAATCGGCCATCTGCGAAGCCAGCACCGGAATCAGGATGACGAAGGCCAGTACCAGAACGACGATGAAGGCAAACAGGATGACAATCGTCGCCATCAGCCTGGACAGACCGAGCCGCTGCAGCCGGTCTGCGACCGGGTCGAGGAAGTAGGCGAGCACCATGCCGGCGACGAACGGCAGCAGGATGCCGCTGAAGACATAGAGGAAGATCGCGAGGATGACGGCGCTGATCAGCCAGAAGCGGATTTGGCGGCGAAACACGCCAGACGCGGCAGCCGCAGCCTCGGCAGCCGCGTCGATGTCCTGGTCAGGTGCCCGGTGTGGAGCCTTCGCCATAGCCGCTCATATGCCTCAGCCAAGCCACGAGATAGGCCGCGGCCGAAGCCACGGTCAAGACCCCGGACAGCAATATGAGCATCGGCCTGAGCGGGTCGAGATCGATGGCGAGGGCCAGCTCGCCCAGCACCACCGCCGCCAGCCCGATCTGGATGGCGGTGTTGGCTTTCGACACGAAGAGCGGCTTCATCTCGACCGGGTGGGCCATGACGGTGGACAAAACGACGGCGCAGACGATCAGCGCATCGCGCGACACCATGGTGATGACCAGCCACAGCGGCAATTCACCAATGAAGCCCAGCACCACGAACACCGAGACCAGCAGCAATTTGTCGGCCATCGGATCGAGATAGGCGCCAAGCTGCGAAAACTGATTGAAGTGGCGGGCGATGAAGCCGTCGACGCCGTCGGAAATGCCGGCGATCAGGAAGCCGGCGAAAGCCCAGTCCCAGCGCGCCTGCAGCATGGCCAGCACCACGCCCGGCACCAGCACGAAACGCATGATCGTGATCATGTTGGGGATGGTCAAACGCATATCCCGTCGCTTCTGTTTTGATGATACATGAGGGAGATGAGAGGCTACGGCAAGTGGCGACGCTCTCTCCTCGCTCACCTGCTCCACTCCAAACCGAAAAAGAAGCTAGCGAATGTCGATGGCACAGAGAATTACAATGGCCCTGCGTGTCACACTTTGCTTTTTGGCCGGAGTGACAGAAAGCCTCCTGGCTTTCGCATCTTTTAACGACTCCACACCGCGACTCGGCCATGCATGATCATTTGACCAGTTTCGTTCTTCAACTGGTCGTCGGCCTTCTCGTGTCTTGGCCTCTCTGGTAGTGGCTGCCGCCGTGGCGTTCGCTTTAGGGCGGTCAGTCGACGTAAACCCAGATGTCTGGAGTGTGGCGGCAAGTTTGATCGCCGCCGGTTTCTCCTACGGAGTCCTCCCGAGCGGCGAGGTCAGGTCTTTAGCGACCGTCGGTGCCCTCGCCGCTGCGCTGGCGGGCATTTCTTTCTACTGCTGGAGCGTATGGAGCCCGGTTCGGCCGGTCTAATTGAACACCGCCATCGCCCGCTTGCCTTGCGGGGCAAAACCGTTCATGCGAAGAGCCCTCAAGCAAACGAAACAGCGATGAGCAGGCGCCGGAAAATGAGCAAGCGCAAGAACGGGCTCACCTATGCCGAGGCGGGTGTCGACATCGATGCCGGCAATCTCATGATCGAGAAGATCAAGCCGCTGGTGCGCGCGACGCGCCGGCCGGGCGCCGATGGCGAGATCGGCGGCTTTGGCGGCCTGTTCGACCTCAAGGCCGCCGGCTTCACCGACCCGGTGCTGGTCGCCGCCAATGACGGCGTCGGCACCAAGCTGAAGATCGCCATCGATGCGGGCAAGCACGACACGATCGGCATCGACCTCGTCGCGATGTGCGTCAACGATATCGTCGTGCAGGGCGCCGAGCCATTGTTCTTCCTCGACTATTTCGCCACCGGCAAGCTCGATCCAGACCAGGGTGCTTCGATCGTCGGCGGCATCGCCGAGGGCTGCCGGCAGGCCGGATGCGCGCTGATCGGCGGCGAGACGGCGGAAATGCCCGGCATGTATCACGGCAACGACTACGACCTTGCCGGCTTTGCCGTGGGCGCGGCCGAACGCGGCCAGTTGCTGCCGACCGACGACATCGTCGAGGGCGACGTGCTGTTGGGGCTGGCCTCGTCGGGCGTGCATTCAAATGGCTTTTCGCTGGTCCGCCGCATCGTCGCCACCAGCGGCCTTGCGTGGACCGATCCAGCGCCCTTCAACGATGAAGCCACGCTGGCCGAGGCGCTGCTCGAGCCGACCCGCATCTACGTCAAGTCGATCCTCAAGGCGATCCGTAACACGCATGGCATCAAGGCGCTGGCCCACATCACCGGCGGCGGCTTTCCTGAAAACATCCCGCGCGTCCTGCCGAAAGATTTTTCCGCTGAGCTCGATCTCGATGCCATCGAGGTGCCGGCGGTATTCTCGTGGCTGGCGAAGACCGGCGGCGTGGCGCCCGCAGAGATGATGCGCACTTTCAACTGCGGTGTCGGCATGATCCTCGCCGTCGCCTCCGGCCAGGCGGCACAGGTCGCGGCCGTCCTGCAGGAGGCCGGTGAGAGCGTGACGCCGATCGGCCGCATCGTGCCGCGCCGCGACGCCGGCGTGATCTATCGGGGCTCGATCGGCCTATGAGCGCGCGCAAACGCACCGTGGTGCTGATTTCGGGACGCGGCTCCAACATGACGGCGCTGATCGCCGCGGCCAGCAACCTGGACTATCCGGCCGAGATCGTCGGCGTCATTTCCGACCGGGCCAATGCCGCCGGTCTCGGTATCGCCGCGGCGCGCGGCATCGCCACCAAGGTGATTTCGCGAGCCGACTATACCAGCAAGGAAGCGCATGACGGGGCGATCGACGCCGCACTTGTCTCGTTCGGCGCCGAGATCGTGGCGCTGGCCGGTTACATGCGCATCCTCGGCGCGCGCTTCGTCGAGAAGTGGCTGGGACGGATGATCAACATCCACCCTGCCCTGTTGCCGGCCTTCAAGGGGCTGGATACGCATGCGCGAGCCATCCGCGCGGGCATCCGCATCCATGGGTGCACGGTGCATTTCGTCACCCTGGACATGGATGACGGCCCGATCATCGCCCAGGCCGCCGTGCCGGTGATGGTCGGCGACAATGAGGACATGCTCGCCGCGCGCGTGCTGAAGGCCGAGCACCGGCTTTATCCGCTGGCGCTCGGGCTGGTCGCCGAAGGCAAGGCGCGGATGGAGGGCGGCCGTACCGTGCTTGCCCACTTCGCCGACGATGCCGACAACAGCTCCTCCGTGGTCATGGCACCCGATCCGCTGCGCGACGAGACCGACCTCGAGCATCTGGCGCGCATCACGCCCTGAGCAGGAGAAGGCTGGCATGGCGACAACGAAGCAACTCCTTCTTCTGCGTCATGCCAAATCGAGCTGGGACGATCCTGACCTTATCGACTTCGACCGGCCGCTTTCCGGGCGCGGGGTGAAGGCCGCCCCGCGGGCCGGGCGCGAACTGGCCAGGCAGGGCTGGCTGCCGGACCTGGCGCTGGTGTCGCCGGCGCTGCGCAGCCGCGACACATGGCGGCTGGTCTCGGCGGAACTGCCGGCAAAAACGCCGGCCAAATTTGTTCAGGCGCTCTACGAGGCCAGCGCGGCAGACGTTCTCGCCAAGGTGCGGCAGGCAAATGCGGCAACGAGCAGCCTCTTGGTGCTCGGTCATAATCCCGGCCTGGAGGAATTCGCACGCCGGCTGGCCGGCGCCGGATCGGATGCCGCGGCACTCAAAAAGCTTGAAGAAAAATTCCCGACCGCAGCCCTGGCCCGCTTCGTTTTCGATGGTGACTGGGCACGGCTGGCCCTCGGCGATGCCCGGCTGACGCACTGCGTTTGGCCGAAGGATCTGCGCTAGCGCATGGGCCCGAAAATCGAAATTGATTTTTTGCTGCGCTGTCCTTCGGTTCGGAAAGGATCATGCGCAAAATTAAGTGCTGCAGCGTCCTATGCGCGTGCAAAAAACGGGGCGGGTGCTTAGGCTGAGACTTCTTGATAGGCAGAAGCAAAACGGCGGGCCAAGGCCCGCCGCACCTTGCGTTCCGGAGCTTGAGGGCTTAGCGGCCCCAGTTGCCCCGGCCTGATTGAGGCACGACGGACTGGGCCGTGCCGGACTCGGGCGTCGCATTGGTGTTGACAGCGTTGTGCTCGGTCGGGAGCAGCTTGCCGATCGAACCCGTGAACGTGTCGTCGACATTTCCAACAGGCGCATTGCCAGCGGGCGCTGCCGGCTGGTTGACGCCGTCCGAACTATAGTGGTCGCTGCCGGCAAAGGCGCTGCCTGTGGCAATGAGGATGGCGGCAGCGGTGAGAGCAATCTTGGTCATTTCAGGTACTCCAGTATTTCAGATTTTTCAGTGTTGGTGTCCGTCTCGTGGCGTGCGTTGGGAGGATTTCGCGTCGCTCGGACTACCCCGAGGTGGGCTCGCATTGGGGCGGTTTCCAATCACAAAGATGTTCCGGCCATGCCGTGAATCGGGTGCTTGAAATCCGCCAAAAGGCTTCCTTCGCCACAATCTTTGACATGATGTGTTAGGCGAATTGTCCTGCCGCGGGTGCACGGTTTTTGCTGAGCCGGCGTTCACACCGTCCTGCACGACGCGTCAACAGAAACGAACCGATCGGTTCGATTTCTGCTGAGGCACAAATGTAATTCGCAGATCTACCGGCTTTGCGTTGCTGCTCTAGACGTGCACGTCACCAAAGGAGAGTTCGCCATCGTCGCGAGCAGCCAGGAACGCGATGACCAGCAGGCAGGCATAGAGTGCGGCGACCAGCACGGCGATGACCACGCCAGGAATAGGCCCCAGGGCGGCGCTGGTGACGGCCTCGCGCACCGAACCGACGAAGCCGATGCGGACACCTTCGGTTAGAAGACCGGGAGTCGACAGTTTCAGGATCCAGGCCATCAGCAGGATCAGCAGCATGTGGATGTAGTTTCGACGCTGACGGCGCGCCAACGCCGCTCGTTGCGAAATGAGGAATTTTGGAGTGCGCAGGCTTTCGCCCACGACCAACAGCCAATCGGACGCGAAGTCCGGCTGCGGCGAGAATATCTGCTCGAAATAGTGCCGTTCGAACTGGCGCACGCGGGCCCGGTAAACCCCGAAGAAGCGATACCGCCGCGCTTCTATCCACAGCAGCAACAAAGACAAGCAGCTTGGCAAAAAGCAGCACGCCGTGATGCGCGCTGGCCGTCGAAAGCGAGACGGACAACATCGCCGCGACAACCGTTATCGCCCAATTGCTCGTCCGGTCCAGGCGGTCGCGCCACCCCGTCATGCGCAGAATCTCGGCGCGATGAAAGTGCGACATCGTGGTTACGAGTTCACCGGACGAAAGTGTCCTTCCGATGGGGTCCGGCGCCGCCAACGCTTCTGCCATCACCATACCTCCACCCGCCCACGCGAAAACGGCCGGATGGATATATCGTTCCGACGCTTCACTTCGCCGCGCGCAGCCAGACCTTATTGTCGTGGAACGCAGCACCGCCATAGGGCGCCGGCGCGTCGGCGCCGGTCAGGACGTTGATGCCCTCGCCGCGCTCGTGGGCGCTGTTCGGCCAGATACCTTCGGCGATTACGACGCCGCGCCTGATGCCTTCGAACAGTCTTGCGTGCAGCACGACTTCGCCCCGCGCATTGCCGATCTCGACGCGGTCGCCATTGGCCAGCCCATAGGCTGCCGCATCGTCCGGATGCAAAAGCAGTTCCGGCCGGCCCTCCTTGGCCTTAGACACCGGCGTCTCCGAAAAAGTCGAGTTGAGGAAATTGCGCGCCGGCGAGGTGGTCAGCCGGAACGGATGCGCCGCATCCGCCACCTCGATCAGGTCGACGTGGTCGGGGAATTCCGGCAGGCTTGCCACCGGCCCGAACAGGCCCATGCTTTTCGGCGGCCGGTTGGGCGCCGCCTGCCCGGTCCAGTCGGCGCGGAAGCGGAATTTTCCGTCCGCGTGGCCGAAGCCGTCAATAAAATGCGCCGCCTCGAAATCCGGCTGCAAATCGAGCCACTTTTCTTCCTTGAGGCTCGAAAAACTGCCGAGCCCGCGCTTGCCCAAAATGATGTCGATATGCTGCTGCTCGGTCATGCCAAAGCCAGGCCTGTCGTCAACACCGAGCCGCTTGCCGAGTTCCTCGATGACGAAATGGTTGGTGCGCGGCCCTTCCGGCGGGTCGATCAGCTTCGGACCGAGCGTGATGTGCTGGTTGCCGCCGCCCTTGTAGACATCGTCATGCTCGAGGAACATCGTCGCCGGCAGCACGACATCGGCGAGTTTTGCGGTGTCGGTCATGAACTGCTCGTGGACGCAGGAAAACAGGTCGTCGCGTAAAAAGCCCTGCTTCACCAGCCGCTGCTCCGGCGCGACATTGACCGGATTGGTGTTCTGGATCAGCAGCGCCGTCACCGGCGGGCCGCCATAAAGCGCATCCGCCGCCCCGGTCAGCACCGGGCCGATGCGCGAATGGTCGAGATGGCGGATCGCGGGGTCGCGCATCCGCGCGCCTTCCAGCAGTTCCTGGTTCAGCTTGAAGATACCCGAATTGGAATGGAAGGCGCCGCCGCCCTCATATTGCCAGCAGCCGGTGACCGCGGCGATCGAGGCTGCGGCATGCATGTTGACCGAGCCGTTGCGCTGGCGCGAGAAGCCGTAGCCGAGGCGGAAATAGGTTTTCTTCGTCGTTCCGACGAGACGGGCAAAGGCCTCGATCTCGTCGAGGGAAAGCCCGGTAATGTCAGCCGCCCATTGCGGCGTCCTCGTCCGAAGATGCGCTTCCAGACCTTGCGGGTCGTCGGTGTATTTTTCCAAATAGGCGCGGTCGGCCATGCCGTCACGGAACAGCACATGCATCACCGCGCAGGCCAGCGCGCCGTCGGTGCCGGGCTTCAGCACCAGGCCGAGATCGGCCTGCTTCATCGTCGCATTCTCGTAGACGTCGATGACGACGATTTTGGCGCCGCGTTCCTTGCGCGCCTTGATCGCGTGGGTCATGACGTTGACCTGGGTGACCACGGCATTGGTGCCCCAGATCACCACGCAGTCGGACTTGGCCATCTCGCGCGGGTCGGGACCGCGCAACGCCCCGGCGCCCATCATCCAGCCGGCCCAAGCCAGATTGGTGCAGATAGAACCGAAGAAGCCGGAGTACTTTTTCGCGTGGCGCAGCCGCTCGATGCCGTCGCGCTGCACCAGCCCCATCGTGCCGGCATAGTAATAGGGCCAGACCGTCTCCGAGCCGCATTTTGCCTCGGCCGCAATGAATTTTTCGGCGACGAGGTCGAGTGCGGCCTCCCAGCTCGCTTCCTTCCAGACGCCCTCGCCTTTGGCGCCGGCGCGGATCAGTGGCTTCAACAAGCGGTCGGGGTGATGGACGCGATCGGCATAGCGGGCGACCTTGGCGCAGATGACGCCTGACGTATATGTGTTGGCCTTTGCGCCATGGACGCGGCCGATGCGCTTGCTGTCGAGTAGCTCGACCTCGAGCGCGCAGGTCGAGGGGCAATCATGCGGACAGGCCGAATGGCCGATCCTGAGCTTGGCGTGCTGATTCATAGGGCCAAACTAGCCGTTTATGGCGGCGGCGTGTAGGGCCAGATGGCGCTACTCCGCCGTGCCTTCCTCGTATTCCGCCGACATTGACAGCCATTTTTCCTCATGGGCGGCCAGCGTCTGGGCCAGTTGCGAGCGCTCCTTGGCCAGCCGTGTCGCCGTCGACGGGTCCTTTTCATAGACCGCCGGGTTGGCGAGTTCATCCTCGATCAAGTCGATGCGCTTACGGATGCGGTCCATCAGCGCTTCGGTGGCGCGGATTTCCTTGGCCAGTGGCTCGAAGGTGGCGCGGCGTGCGGCCGCGTCGCGGCGGCGGTCGGCCTTCGAGGCTTTTTCGGCTTCGCGCTTGCCGCGGCGGTCGCCGGAGACACCGGTGACCAGCGTCTTGTAGTCATCGAGGTCGCCGTCAAAAGGATTGACCGTCCCATCCTTGACCAGCCATAGGCGGTCGGCCGTTGCCTCGAGCAGATGGCGGTCGTGCGAGATCAGGATGACGGCGCCGGGAAACTCGTTCAGCGCATGGATCAGCGATTCACGGCTGTCGATGTCGAGATGGTTGGTCGGTTCGTCGAGGATGAACAGGTTTGGGCCCTCGAAAGCCGACAGGCCCATCAGCAGTCGCGCCTTCTCGCCGCCCGACAGGTCCTTGGCGGCGGTGTTCATCTTTTCGGTGGTCAGGCCGAACTGGGCGACACGGCCGCGCACTTTCGATTCCGGCGCTTCCGGCATCAGCCGGCGGACATGCTCATAGGCGTTTTCGTTCGGCCGGAGATCGTCGAGCTGATGCTGGGCAAAGATCGCCACCTTCAGCGCGGGCGCCACCGTCATGGTGCCGGTCTCCTGCTTGAGCCGGCCCGACAGAAGCTTGGCAAAGGTCGACTTGCCGTTGCCATTGGCGCCAAGCAGCGCGATGCGGTCATCGGCGTCGATGCGCAGCGTCATCTTCTTCAGGATCGGCTGACCCTCGGTGTAGCCGACATTGACATTGTTCAGCGCGATGATCGGCGAGGCGACCGTCTTCACCGGCTCGGGAAAGGAGAACGGCCGCACGTTGTCGTTCACAATTGCGGCGATCGGCTTCATCTTCTCCAGCGCCTTGATGCGCGACTGCGCCTGTCTCGCCTTGGAAGCCTTGGCCCGAAAGCGCTCGACGAAGGATTCCATGTGCTTGCGCGCGGCTTCCTGCTTGACCCTACCCTTCTCCTGCAATTCGCGCTGCTCGGTGTATTGGCGTTCGAACTGGTCGTAGCCGCCGCGCCAGAAAGTCAGCTTCTTCTGGTCGAGATGGACGATCGAGTTGACGGCGCGGTTGAGCAGGTCGCGGTCGTGCGAGATCAGAAGTACGGTGTGCGGATATTTCGACACGTAGTTTTCCAGCCACAGCGTGCCTTCGAGGTCGAGGTAGTTGGTCGGCTCGTCGAGCAGCAGCAGATCGGGCTCGGCAAACAGCACTGCGGCGAGTGCGACGCGCATGCGCCAGCCGCCGGAGAACGACGAGGCTGGCCGTCGCTGGGCGTCGACGTCGAAGCCGAGGCCGGCGAGGATGGTGGCGGCACGCGACTCGGCCGAATGGGCGTCGATATCGGCCAGCCGCATGTGGATGTCGGCGATGCGGTGCGGATCGGTCGCCGACTTTTCCTCCTCGATCAATGCGGAGCGTTCAAGGTCGGCCTTGAGCACGATCTCGATCAGCGGCTCCTCGGTGCCGGGCGCTTCCTGCGCCACCTGGCCTATGCGCGTGTTCTTCGGCAGGCTGATCGAGCCGGTCTCGGAGGCGAGGTCGCCGGTGATCGCCTTGAACAAAGTGGTCTTGCCGGTGCCGTTGCGGCCGACGAGGCCTGCCTTGCTGCCGGCCGGCAAGGTCAGCGAGGCATGGTCGAGAAGCAGGCGTCCGGCCATGCGGAGCGAAAGGTCGTTAATGATCAGCATGGCCGCGCTTTTGCACGGGACGTCAGCGCTTCGCAAGAGCTTGAGCGCCGGTTGGCCGCATAAGGCATGAAAATGGCCGGCGGCGGCAGATTGCCTGATGCCGCGGGAGGAAAGATCCGATCGCCGGCCTCACCGGATCAGAGAGCCAGCCCTGGGTTGGGCCGGGAACCTGCTGCGACGGCGCGGCGCCTTGCGAGCATCGGCTTCTCGCATCTGAAAATGGCAGTTTTGTCACATTTGTCAGTTGATTCACTGCCAACGCGGTCGTCTTCCGCGATCGCCCCATGACGCAACAGCAAGACTCAGCTATCTCTAGGTATGCGGCGGACCTGATACCCGCCTGGCCGGCGTCATCGCTCCCTCCCAAGCGGCGCCGGCCACTTTTTCTGCGTTCCATCACTGCGCCGGCGGCGTGCCGGGTTGATCATCGCCTGACGTCGACTTGGGTGCAGGGTCGACCTGCGGGTTTTGATCGGCGCCGGGGGCCTTTGTCGGTGGGATGTTGTTATCGCAAGCCGCGACAGCCAGCGCTGCCGCCAAAACGAGCCAGGTTGGGGCCAGCAAAATTGAGAGCTTGTTCATTGCAACCTCCTGTCATCGGGCAAACGAGACGGTGCCGATTTGGTTGCACGCTCAGGCAGAGCTCGGGGCGCTCGGAAAGCGGGGAACAAAACGAGAGAGCGAGGAACAAAACGCGGGCTCTTCGGTTGGTCCACACCAATGGAGAAAATCATGATCCGTCTGCTCATAGCCGGTGCCGCCGTCTACGTGGCCTACCGTATAGTCAGGGAAATCATTGACGAGGTGCCCGATGACTTCGATCCGCTGTTGCTGCCGCCTCCCGATGACGACAAGTCGTTGCGGCAGCAGTCGGCGGCAATGGGCGTAGAGCCCGAGCGCTAAGTCCAGTTCATCGGCTGGTGCGCCAGTAGAAACGGACGCATCGATCGCAACTTTCGCGTCGAAACCGTTGCGAACAAAGCGGAAACGATGCTTGATGGGCAATGAACCTCGCTGCCCGTGATTCGACCTTCCGGCCTGACTATCTCGCGAAGCTGAATGCCGAGCAGTGCCTTGCCGTCGAGCATGGCGACGGCAAGGTCGCCGGGCCGCTACTGGTGATCGCCGGAGCCGGCTCCGGCAAAACCAACACGCTGGCGCATCGCGTCGCGCATCTGATCGTCAGGGGCGCCGACCCCAGGCGCATCCTTTTGATGACGTTTTCGCGTCGTGCCGCATCGGAAATGGCCAAGCGGGTCGAACGCATCGCCGGCGAGGTGCTCGGCCGAGACGCTTCCATCATCACCGATGCGCTGAGCTGGGCCGGCACGTTTCACGGCATCGGCGCCAGGCTGCTGCGCGATTATGCGCCGGAGATCGGCCTCGATCCGGCCTTCACCATCCATGACCGCGAGGATTCGGCCGACTTGATGAACCTCGCCCGGCACGAACTCGGCTTCTCCAAAACCGAAGGCCGTTTTCCGACCAAGGGCACGTGCCTGGCGATCTATTCGCGTGCCGTCAACGCGCAGGCGCCGCTCGGCGAGATTCTCGGTTCGGTGTTTCCCTGGTGCGCGGGTTGGGCAGAACAGCTTAAGACGCTGTTCGCCCGATATGTCGAGACCAAGCAGGCGCAGAACGTGCTCGATTACGACGACCTGCTGCTCTACTGGGCGCAGATGGCCGGCGAGCCGGAGATATCAGCGCATCTGGGCGGGCGCTTCGACCATGTGCTGGTCGACGAATACCAGGACACCAACCGGCTGCAGGCCTCGATCCTCACGGCGCTCAAGCCGGACGGCTCCGGGCTGACGGTGGTCGGTGACGATGCGCAGTCGATCTATTCGTTTCGAGCGGCGGAAGTGCGCAACATCCTCGACTTCCCCAAACAGTTCGCGCAGCCGGCCGAGATCGTCATGCTTGAGCGCAACTACCGCTCGACCGAGACCATCCTGGCCGCCGCCAATGCGGTGATCGGCGAGGCCTCGGAGCGCTTTACCAAGAACCTCTGGTCGGAGCGCAAATCGGCGGAAAAGCCGAGGCTGGTCAGCGTTCGCGACGAAGCCGAGCAGGCGAGTTACGTCTGCCAGGCTATCCTGACCGAGCGTGAGGCCGGCACGGTGCTGAAAGCGCAGGCCGTGCTGTTTCGCGCCTCGCACCACAGCGGGCCGCTGGAGATCGAGCTGACGCGCCGCAACATCCCGTTCGTCAAGTTCGGCGGGCTGAAATTCCTCGACGCCGCCCATGTCAAGGACGTGCTGGCGGTGCTGCGCTTCGCCGAAAACCCGCGCGACCGCGTCGCCGGTTTTCGCGTGCTGCAGCTTTTGCCCGGCATCGGCCCTTCGGCGGCTTCGCAGATCGTCGACACTATGGCGACTTCGCTCGACGAAACGATGGGGCTGGCGCGCTACCGGCCGCCGCAACGCGCCGCCGACGACTGGCCGGGTTTCGTCGCGCTGTTCTCGCAGCTTCGCACCGGGTCGGGAAAATGGCCTGTTGATCTCGAACAGGTCAGGCTCTGGTATGAGCCGCATCTCGACCGCATCCACGAGGACGCAACGACGCGCCGGGCCGATATTCTGCAGCTCGAACAGATCGCCTCGGGCTATGCCTCGCGCGAGCGTTTCCTGACCGAGCTGACGCTCGATCCGCCGGATGCAACCAGCGACGAGGCCGGGCCGCCGCATCGCGACGAGGACTATCTGATCCTGTCGACCATCCATTCGGCCAAGGGCCAGGAATGGAAGAACGTCTTCGTGCTCAACACCGTCGACGGCTGCATCCCGATCGATCTCGCCGTCGGCTCGAAGGAGGATATCGACGAGGAGCGCCGCCTGCTCTACGTGGCGATGACGCGGGCCAAGGACGGTCTGCACCTGGTCATGCCGCAGCGCTTTTTCGTCCACGGCCAGGCGGCGCGCGGCGATCGCCACGTTTACGCCTCGCGCACCCGCTTCATCCCGGCCTCGATCCTCGGCGCCTTCGAACAGACATCATGGGCGAGCGTCCTGGCCAAGGACGATCCGCGCCGCCAGCCGCAAGTGCGCGTCGACCTTGGCGCCCGCATGCGTGACATGTGGAAATAGGCTGCCTCTTCGGCACGCCGCTCATATGGCGGAGCTTGGTGGCGAAAATCAAATCTCGGCGACATGGAACCTGATGCCGCAATCCGCGTTTCTGGGCGTCCGATTCAGATCGGAGAGCGGCGTCCGCCGTCACCTCCGCCCAATTCGAGAGGCAAGAATGCACGACCCGATGCTCTTCACCCCCGTCGCCGTTACCGTCGGCGCCGGCCACAAGCGCATAATCGCTTCGCTCTTCGACATGCACGAGTTCCTGACCGAGTTCCCGCCATCGCGGCGACGCCTGAGCTATGGCGCGGCGGTGAAGGCATGCGAGGCGGCACGCGCCGGTGAGATCTCGCCCGAAGCGGCGCGCGATGCCATGATCACCTTCGCGGCGGCGGCAGGCATTCTCTGGCCTTCGGCCCAACCGGCAGTCTCGGTCAAGCCGGTCGCGCGGGGCCAGGGCGGATACGCCGCATGACTGGCTAGGCCTCTTTTGCGACTATGGCCCGCCGAAGATGGTTCGTCTTCGACGGGTTTCCGACATGGGTATCAGGCGCGGCCCTCAATGGACCGTCATCAGGTCGCCGTTCGGCAAACCGCTCAATGCCGCCGCTTCAAAGCTGACTTGGTCGCGGCCGTTTGATTTAGCCCTGTATAGGTGTTTATCCGCCACAACGAACATTTCGGCATAGGTGGTCGGTCCGCTGAAGGCGACGCCGCCGATGCTTACCGAGAGGGGACAGGGTTGCCCGCCCGGGGAAAAATCCGCCTCGCGAATACGGCGCCGTATCCCCTCCGCGACCAGCCAGGAATGCGAGGGGTCGGCGCCGGGAAGGAAGACTGCGAATTCCTCACCGCCAATTCGCCCGACGATGTCGGCGCCGCGCAGCTGGTCTTGAATGGTCTTGGCGATCAGCTTGAGGGCCTGATCGCCACAGTCGTGGCCGAGGCGATCGTTGACGGACTTGAAATGGTCGGCGTCGACAATCAGCAAGGCGCCGGAGCTGGCGACAGAATGGCTGCGAGCTTGATCGAGATAGGCTTCGACAAGCATTGAAAACGCGCCGCGGTTGAACACCGCTGTCAGGCTGTCGGTCGCCGCGACAATTGTCAGTTCCTTTTGCGCGATTGCCAGCTGACGCATTTTCCACATCAGGAAAGACAGGAACGAACCGGCCAGCACCAGCGGCAGCAGCAGATCGGTCAGTTTCGCCCGCCACAGCGCTTCAGGCGACAGATACGGGAAATTGAAGGAATCGACGAAGAAGGCGGCGGCGATGCAGACCGCGGTGCCGACAACGGTGACGGCCACCACCCTGCCCCAACTCGTGGGCGAAAAATCGATCCGCATGCCATTGCTCCCGCTATGGCAGGCTATTTTGAAGCGGGAACACGAATGAAGTCCTAAGACTTTGCTTCAATTCGATCGTGATCGATCCGGATACCAAATCAGGCGAAGGCGCGGCCCTCTTCGCTGCGCTGGAACAGCGTGAGGTCAAGTGGCACCGAAGGCCGGCCGAGAACGGTCAGGATCGCGTGCGCCTGGCCGCGGTGATGGGTCTGGTGGTTGACGAAATGATCAAGCGCCGGCGCCAATCGCTGCGAGACGGTGCGCATGTCGGAGACGGTCATGTAGGAGAAGCGGCCGGACAAGGCCTTGTCGGTTAACGCCCCGACCCAGTCGATGATCCTTTTGTCTTCGGCCTCGCGCGCCAGCCGCAAGCCCGGCAGGGCGCGGTGCAGGATCGTGTCGAGCCTGGCCGGCGCGTCCCCCTCGCCGGTAAAGCGCCTCATCCAGATGCGATCGGCAGTTAGAACATGGTTGAGCGTGCCCATCATCGAGCCGAAGAAAACCCCGACATTGCGGTGAAATTCTTCGTCGTCGAGATCTGCGGCGGCATCGTAGATGCGGCTATTGGCCCATTGATTGTAGGCCGCAAACATCATGAAGTGCTGTTTCATCTTTTTCTCCCGACCCGCGAGACCCCGTTTCGGGTGCCTACCGCATCGGCCCGAAACGTCGCTCTAGTAGACCGCAAGGAAGCTGCCGCCAATGACCATTCTGCTCTATGACCTCGTCGGACGCGACGCCACCCGTCCGTTCAGCCCACATTGTTGGAAGGCGACGATGGCGCTTGCCCACAAGGGGGTCGACATCTCAACCGTGCCGACGCGTTTTCTCGAAGTGCCCACTGTCGAAGGCGGCGCTTCGAAACTCGTTCCGGTGATCCGCGACGGCGAGAAGGTGGTCGCCGATTCCTTCGCCATCGCGCTTTATCTCGATGAGGCCTATCCCGAGCGGCCGACATTGTTCTCCGGCGACGGCGGCAAGGCGATGGCGCGCTTCATCGAACGCTGGTCGCAACTGACCATCCACCCCTATGTCACCACCGCGGCGATCATGGACCTCCACGCCATGCAGGATGAGCCGAACGCCGCCTATTTCCGCCAGAGCCGCGAGCAGCGCTTCGGCAAGAGACTGGAAGAGGTGATGGCGGCGCGAGACCTCGGCCTTGGCGCCTTCCGCGCCTCGCTGGAGCCGTTGCGCTCGATGCTCACCTATCAGCCGTTCATCGGCGGCCAATCACCGCTGTTTGCCGACTACATCGTCTTCGGCGCGCTGCAATGGGCACGCATCGCCTCACCCTACCGGTTGCTCGACGACAGCGATGTGGTGGCGCAGTGGTTCGAGCGCTGCCTCGATTTGCATGGCGGCCTCGGCCGCAAGGTGGCGGCGGCTGCCGCATAGGGTAGTAAGGCAGTAGGTATGCGCACCGCCATGACTTACTGCCCTACTCCCCTACTCCCCTAACAAAGGCAGCACGACCCCATGACGTCAGGCCCGGAATTCCCGGACGATTTTCGCGCCGAGTTGAGTAACCTCTTCCTGTGGCGGCGGGACGTCAGGCGATTCAAGCCGACGCCGCTTCCGGAAGGCGCTCTGGAGCGGCTGCTTGACCTCGCCAGCATTGCGCCCTCGGTCGGGCTGAGCCAGCCCTGGCGTTTCGTCATGGTCGAGAGTGCGGAATGCCGCGCCGCGGTCAGGACATGCTTCGAGCGCTGCAATGCGGAGGCGCTCGCATCGTTCGACGGCGAACGCGCCGCGCTCTATGCACGCCTGAAGCTCGCGGGCTTGAAGGAGGCGCCCTGTCAATTCGCGGTTTTCGCCGACCGCGCGACAGAACAGGGACATGGGCTCGGCCGCCTGACCATGCCCGCGACCATCGAATATTCGGCGGTGATGGCGATCCACACCTTTTGGCTGGCGGCGCGCGCGGAAGGAATAGGCATGGGCTGGGTCTCGATTCTCGATCCGGCCGAAATGGCAACGATCCTGGACGCGCCGCCGGAGTGGACGCTGATCGGTTACTTCTGCGTCGGCTACCCGAGCGAGAACCACAGCGTGCCGGAACTGGAACGGGAAGGCTGGGAAATTCGGCGGGCTTCGACCGTGATAAGGCGGTAGTGCAACGGCAACGCTGTCAATCTCCTCTTGACGGCCTTGATCTGAGGAAGGGCCAAAATGGTTCGCTACGACGTGCAGGCTGAGATCTGGGTCTATCCAGGCAAGGGCGGCTGGCATTTCGTGACGCTGCCGCCGGAGCTTGGGGCACGGATCAAGACGGCGACGGCGGGGATGGCGCGGCCCTGGGGCTCGCTTGGCGTGGAAGCCATCATCGGCCAGACCAGATGGCGGACATCGCTGTTTCCTGACAAGAAGTCCGGCAGCCTGCTCTTGCCGATCAAGACGGCGGTCCGGGTCCGCGAAGGCCTTCGGGCTGGCGACACGGCCAACCTGACGATCGAGATGCAGTTATGACAACATGGGTTCCGGCTGACGGGGACACGCTATGCGGCGGCTAGGGCTAGCCTCCCCTTGGCAAGCCGGCGGGCGGCTTGTATAGAGCCCGCCACCCTGAATTCCACTCTCCATCACAAGGACGATCCCATGGCGCTCGAACGCACCTTTTCCATGATCAAGCCGGACGCGACCCGACGCAATCTCACCGGCGCCATTACCCGGATGCTCGAAGAAGCCGGCCTGCACGTCATCGCTTCGCGCCGGGTGTGGATGAGCCGCCGCGAGGCGGAAGGCTTTTATGCCGTCCACAAGGATCGTCCGTTTTTCGGCGAGCTGGTGGAGTCCATGTCGTCGGGCCCAACCGTCGTGCAGGTGCTGGAAGGCGAGAACGCGATTGCCAAAAACCGCGACGTGATGGGCGCCACCAACCCGGCCAACGCCGCCGAAGGCACCATCCGCAAGGTGCACGCGCTGTCGATCGGCGAGAATTCCGTGCACGGCTCCGACGCGCCGGAGACCGCCGCGCAGGAGATCAAATACTGGTTCTCGGACACTGAGATCGTCGGCTGAGCCGATAAGTCCATCACCACGTCACATGCAAAAAAAGGCCGGCGCAATGCTGGCCTGTTTTCGTTGCGGCGATCCTGCACCGGACGCCGACGCCCTCCAACCGCGCATGATGCTCAAAACCGAAACCGGTTTGAACGATCAGCTCGCGGCGTTGAAGCGCAGAATGACGCGGCCGTCCTTGTCGGCGATAACAAGCTTGCCGGCGTCGACATGGTACGACGTCGCCTTGGCCAGCGCCTCGAACAGCGCCTTTTCCTCGGCCATGATCTCGGGCGCGCAGGCTTTGAAGGTCGAACCGATGTCATTGATGGCGATCGTCGAACCATCGACTTTGGCGATGGCGAAGTAGACGTTGCAAGGACCGCTGCCGCCGGCCTTGCCGGCCTCGCTGATCCTGAACGTCGCCCGCGGCTCGGCGATCACACCAATGCCGTCGATATACTCGATCAGCCAGCTCTGCCCGAACAACGGCGCCGACGCCGGCTGCTCGCTCGACGTCACCATCTTCAGCATGATGGTCTGCGGCGCGTCGCTCAGCGGATCGACGTGGTGGCGCATATCGGAGATGAACAACAGCCTGTCGTCGACGGTGATGCGCGCCTGCAGCACATAGGTCATATCAGGCCGGATCACCTGGGGATCGAAGCTGATCTCGAACTTGATCGGCACCTGGCCGGCCGGCGCCATCTTGCGCTCGCCGATGACAGCGGCCGGCGCACTGGCCTGCGAGACATTGGCAAGCTGCACGAAAAGCACGGCGTTGGGCGGCAGCGCGATGCGCTCGCGATACGTCACCTCGCCCTTCAGGGTCTTCTCGGCAGCGACTGACAACTCAGGCACCAGTATACCGACGACCAGCGGCATGACACCGAAGATGAAGAACTTGGCGATCCTGCCCAGCATGATCCTGCTCCCCCAGCGCACCAAACTGGTCGCAACGTCTCGCAGGATTGCGGTGGTTCCGTGGCGCCCCACACACGCACTGTTCGCACGGCGGTGCCATCCGGCTTGTGGTCTTTGTTCGTCGGCCGCCTTGGCATGACCGGCAAAATTATGCTCAAGCCAGGTCCCAGGCGATCACGAAGTCGTGTTCCCCAAAAGATGTAACACAGCGGCCTCCGGACCGAATTTACCAATGCGCGCTTGAGGAACGGGCGCGCAACAACCCAATCGGAGGTGAAATCATGACAACGAGATCAACCGTGAGCGCAGCCTTTCTGGCCGGCGCCGTTGCCACGGCTCTTGCTTCTTTTGCGACGGCCGCGCCGCTATCCGAGGCAGAGGCCAAGGCGGCGATGGATGCCGGCAAGGAGAAGTGCTTTGGCGTCGCCCTGAAGGGGCAGAACGACTGCGCGGCAGGGCCTGGCACTACCTGCCAAGGCACCTCGACTGTCGATTACCAAGGCAACGCCTGGAAGTTTGTCGACGGCGGCACCTGCACGACGATGGACCTACCCGGCGACCGCAAGGGCTCGCCCACGGAACTGACCCGCGACATCCCGTCGTAAGCAATGCAACTGCCCGGAAAGCGGAGACGAAGATGAACGGACTGGCCCCAGCATCCCGCATGTCGAAAACCTCCCGCTTTCCGGCACACCCGGTCGCCGGCCTTGCCGGCACCAGTTTCAAGCATGAACATTCGCACGCGATCATTGCCGGCGGCAGCAAGGACGGTTTCTTCGAGGTCCACGCCGAAAACTATATGGGAGCCGGCGGCCCGCCTCACGATGCGTTGACCAAGATCCGCCGCGACTATCCCGTTTCGCTGCACGGGGTGTGCATGTCGATCGGCGGACCGCGGCCGCTCGACAAAGCGCATCTTGCCGTTTCAAGGCGCTCGTCGACCGCTATGAGCCGGCGCTCGTTTCCGAGCATCTCGCCTGGTCGACCCACGACACCACCTATTACAACGACCTGCTTCCGCTGCCCTATACGCCGGCAACGGTTTCGCGGGTCGCGGATCACATCGACGAAATGCAGCGGGCGATCGGCCGCCCGATCCTGCTCGAGAACCCCTCGACCTACGTCCTTTTCCCGGAATCGACGATGAGCGAGACAGATTTCATTCGCGATCTGGTGCGGCGTACCGGTTGCGGCCTGCTGCTCGACGTCAACAACGTGTTCGTTTCGGCGACCAATCACGGCTATTCAGCCCTTTCCTACCTCGCGGATTTCCCGCTCGATCATGTCGGCGAAATCCATCTGGCCGGGCACGCGGAGCAGGAGGATGACGAGGGCGACGTGCTGCTCATCGACAGCCATGACGGCCCGGTCGCCGACGCGGTCTGGAAGCTCTTCGATGTCGTCATCGGCCGATGCGGGCCGCTTCCGACGCTGATCGAATGGGACAGCGACATTCCCGACTGGCCGGTGCTCAAGGCGGAGGCGGCGGCCGCCCAAGCGATCCTCGACCGTCACGCCGACAGCGATTACATATTCGGAAAAGCCCATGCCGCAGGATGAGCTCCAGTCAGGCGATCTCGCCCACCGGTTTGACTATGCCGCGGCATTCAGCGCCGGCTTGCTCGATCCTGACCGCGCCCCGCCTGACGCTGTCTCGGGGCCGAACGGGAAGGCTGCGATCAAGCGATATGCCGTCTACCGCAACAACGTCACGGTCAGCCTGATTGATGCGCTGGCCGCCAGCTTTCCAGCGACGCTGCGCATCACCGGCCCGGACTTCTTTCGCGCAATGGCGCGCTTTCATGTTCGCGAAACACCACCCAGCTCGCCGCTTCTGTTCGAATACGGCCGCGACTTTCCCGATTTCATCGAGCGCTACGAATACGCGCAGTCGATGCCGTGGCTGGCCGATGTCGCGCGCATGGAGCGGGCTTGGCTCGACGCCTATCATGCCGCCGACGCGGAACCGTCGGCTTCCGGAGCACTGGCGTCGATCTCGCCCGAACGACTGGCCGATACCGTGTTCGTGCCGCACCCGGCAACGCGCGCCATACGCTCGCGCTATCCGGTCGTGACGATCTTCGCGGCAAACCGGAGCGACGGTCCTGTCGGGCGGATCGACGCAAGCGGCCGTGAAGATGCACTGATCACGCGGCCCGGCCTCGAAGTCTATGTCCTCCATCTGCCGCCAGGCAGCGCGGTTTTTCTGGATCGCCTCATGGCGGGTGAGCCGCTCGGCGCGGCGGCCGCGGCAGCGTTTGCGGGGCGTGCCGAATTCGACCTTTCCGCCAATATTGCCGACCTGCTGCAAGCAGGCGCCTTCACAGCGGCACACCAGGGAGGATGAGCGTGACGAACCATGGGCAGAACGCCAGCATCGAGCCGCGAGGGATCGCTGCCCTCGTCGAGAAGGTGAATGCCGCCCTTCGCACGAGTGCAACACCGTCGCTGACGCAGCTCGTCCTGCGATGCGCACTCGCCGTCCCGTTCTGGCGGTCCGGCGTCAACAAATGGGACGGTTTTTTGCAGCTGAACGATGTCGCCGTGCTGCTTTTCAGCTCGGAGCTCAAGCTGCATCTGCCCGGCGGCCCTTACGATTTTCCTGCACCTGGGCTGGTGGCGTTCGTCTCAGGACCGGCGGAAATCCTGCTGCCACTCTTCTCGTTCTCGGCCTGGCGACACGACTGGCGGCATTCGGGCTGCTGCTGATGACGTTGATCATACAGCTCACCGTGCCGGACGGCTGGCCGCTGCACATCACCTGGGCGGCGATGGCGCTCGGCATCATGGCGTGGGGACCCGGCCGGATTGCGCTCGATCACTGGATCGGCACCGACAAGGGCTGATCGAGGGCTGATGGGTTTCCACCCCTCTGGCGGTGACGCGAAACGTCAATTTCGCTTCCAGCGGCTTGCGGCCTCGTCGTCGGCCTCCTTGGCATCGACCCAGCCGCCTTGCGAGCCGTCGGTGTGGTGTTCCTTCTTCCAGAACGGCGCGCGCGATTTCAGGTAATCCATCAGGAAGTTCGCCGCCTCGAATGCCGCCTGCCGGTGCGTGGATGCAGCGACCACCAGCACGATGTTCTCGCCGGGCGCGACCCTGCCATGGCGATGGATGGCGGTGAGGCCCTGCAGCGGCCAGCGGTGAACCGCCTCGGCGGCGATGCGGCCGATCTCGGCCTCGGCCATGCCGGGATAATGTTCGAGTTCGAGTGCCGCGAGCCTGCCCCCTTCATCGCGGCAGAGACCCGAGAAAGTCACCACGGCGCCGATGTCGGCGCGGCCTTGCGTCATCTTGGCGATCTCTGCGGCGACATCGAAATCCTCCGCCTGGATACGCACCGTCGGCACCACCGCGCCGGGCATTTCAGCCACCCGTCATTGGCGGGAACAGCGCGATCTCGCGCGCGCCGGCGATCTTCTCGCGGTGCTCGACATGTTCCTGGTTGATGGCGACGCGGATCACATCAGGATATTGCAGCGCGTGCTCGTACTCCTCGCCACGCGATTTCAGCCAGCGCAGCAGGTCGGCCACGGTTTCGATGCCGGCGGGCAATTCGACATCCTCTTGCGGCTTGCCGATCCGCTCGCGCACCCAGGCAAAATAAATGAGCCTCATCGACATCCTACTCGTCCATGATGTGCTTGAGGCCGGCGCGGAAATAGTCGTAGCCGGTGTAGAGCGTGACCAAGGCGGCGATCCACAACAGCACGAGCCCGGTCTGGGTGGTCAGCGGGAAGATCTTGTCGCCGGCAGGTCCGGCGAGCAGGAAGGCGATGGCGACCATCTGGATGGTGGTCTTCCACTTTGCCAGCTGCGTCACCGGTACCGAGACCTTCAGCGCCGCCAGATATTCGCGCAGGCCCGAGACCAGGATCTCGCGGCACAGGATGATGATCGCCGCCCACAGCGACCAGCCTGCGATGCCGGCATGGCGATCGGTGTCGGCCGCCAGCAGCAGCAGACAAGTGGCGACCAGCAACTTGTCGGCGATCGGATCGAGCATCTTGCCGATATTCGAGGTCTGCTGCCAGGCGCGCGCCAGATAGCCGTCGAAATAATCGGTGATCGAGGCCAGCAGAAAAATGATCAACGCCGACCAGCGGGCGAAGTCGCTCGACTTCAGATGCCCTTCGAGAAAAAAACACAGCACAACCAGCGGCACCGCGAGGATGCGGACGTAGGTGAGCATGTTGGGCAGGTTGAATGCGCGCTGGGCCATATTTTTGGGAACTCTTTCTGCCTGCCTACTCAAATCAGAAGCGAATGTGGGGGGTCAACAGGCGATAGTCGATGGACCAACCGAAAATAGCCGAATCCATCAGCTCTCATGAAAATGATTGTAGACCAGCTTGGCCACCTGCTCGGAAATGCCGTCGACCTTGACCAAATCCTCGATCGCGGCGCGGCTGACCGCCTTGGCGGTGCCGAAATGCATGAGCAGCGCGCGTTTGCGGCCGGGACCGATGCCGCTGATCTCGTCGAGCGGGCTCTTGACCATCTCCTTCTTGCGGCGGGCGCGGTGCGTGCCGATGGCGAAGCGGTGGACCTCGTCACGCAGCCGCTGGACGAAATAGAGCACGGGGTCGCGCACGGGGAGCGAAAACGGTGGCTTGCCCATGACGAAAAAGCGTTCGCGGCCGGCGTCACGGTCCTGGCCCTTGGCGATGCCGATGGCCTGGACACGGTCCTCGATGCCGAGATCGGCGAGGATCTTGCGCACCGCTGTCATCTGGCCCTGACCGCCGTCGATGAGGATGACGTCTGGCCAGGCCGGGAAACCGCCCGCATCCTCGATATCGTCGCCCTGTTCGGACAGGATGTCGTCCGCCGGCTGTTCGCTCGGCGGCACCTCGCCATGTTCCTTCAGCAGTCGGGAAAAACGCCGCTCCATCACCTCGCGCATCATGCCGAAATCGTCTCCCGGCGTGATCTCGGTCGAGCGGATGTTGAATTTCCGGTACTGGTTCTTCACGAAGCCTTCAGGGCCGGCGACAACCATGGCACCGACGGCGTTGGTGCCCA
Source organism: Mesorhizobium wenxiniae (assembly GCF_002284535.1). Taxonomy (GTDB): domain Bacteria; phylum Pseudomonadota; class Alphaproteobacteria; order Rhizobiales; family Rhizobiaceae; genus Mesorhizobium; species Mesorhizobium wenxiniae. Next base: position 121,255 of record NZ_NPKH01000023.1, read on the forward strand.
TGATGTGGGAGTTGTCGTAGACCTCGATGCGGACCGGTGTTTTCTTCAGGCCGAAGGTCTCGGCGAAGCCGGTGAGCAGCCGCCCTTGCGTCGAGGTCTCGGCCAGCCGGCGGCCGAGCGCCTCACGGGCATTCTGCAGTGCGTTGTCGGTTAAATCCTTCTTCTCGCCGCGCTGCGGCACCGAGATAGCCACCTTGCGGCCCGCGCGGGTGGAGAGCGCCTCGGCCAGCAACTCCTGGTCCTCGACGCCATGCGACAACAGAATGGTACGCGGCGTCGGCTTGTCGTCATAGAATTGCGCCAGGAACGAGCCCAGCACCTCGGCCGCGTCCAGCGCCGGATCGGCCTTGGGGAAATAGGCGCGGTTGCCCCAGTTCTGCCCGGTGCGGAAGAAGAACACCTGGATGCAGACCTGGCCGCCTTCCTGGTGGATGGCGAAGACATCGGCCTCGTCGACGGTCTGCGGGTTGATGCCCTGATGGCTCTGCACATGCGACAGCGCCGCCAGCCGGTCGCGATAGATGGCGGCGCGCTCGAAGTCGAGATTTTCCGAAGCCTGCTGCATGGCAGCGGAGATATCGGTCTTCACCTTCTGACTGCGGCCGGACAAGAACTCCTTCGCCTCGGCGACCAGCTTGGCATAGTCGCCACGCGAGATTTCGCCGGTGCACGGGCCGGCGCAGCGCTTGATCTGGAACAGCAGGCACGGCCGGGTGCGGTTCTCGTAGAAGGAGTTGGTGCAACTCCTGAGCAGGAAGGCGCGCTGCAGCGAGTTGATGGTGCGGCCGACGGCGCCGGCCGATGCGAAGGGGCCGAAATAGTCGCCCTTGCGCGAACGCGCGCCGCGATGCTTGTAGATGCCGGGCGAGACGTGATCGCCGGTCAGCAGGATGTAGGGGAACGACTTGTCGTCCCGCATCAGCACATTGAATCGCGGCCGCAAGCGCTTGATGAGGTTGGCTTCCAGCAGCAGCGCTTCGATCTCGGTGCGGGTGACGACGAATTCCATCGTCGCGGTCTCGCGCACCATGCGGCCGATGCGGCTGGTGTGGAAACGGCCTTGCGCGTAATTGGTCACCCGTTTCTTCAGGCTGCGCGCCTTGCCGACATAGAGCACGTCGCCTGCGGCATTCATCATGCGGTAGACGCCGGGCGCGTTGGGCAGCCGTTTGACCAGCGTCTGGATGACTTCGGCGCCGACCATGCCGTCGGCATCGCCGGCATGCGGCGTCCAATCGATGACCGTGAAGGCAACGTCAGGACCGCCGGAACCGGGAGCTGACGTTTCGACGATCTCCTCCGCCGCCTCTTCCTCGAGGTCGACATCGGGGGGCAGGTCGTCGGCGGCGCCGCCCCGTTTGTGTTTCTGGTCCATGGGACTCATTCGATAATGCCTGTCACATCCGGCGTCTGCCATGCAAGGTGCTGGCCGCCGTCGAGCGCGATCATCTGGCCGGTGACCGAGCGCGCGCGCCAGAGATAGCGTATGGTGGCGCCGAATTCAGGCAATTCCGGGCCGCGCTTCAGGATCAGGCCGTCGACCTGCGCGGCAAAATCGCTGTCTTCCTGGCGCGCGCTCTTCAGCGTCGGGCCGGGGCCGATGGCGTTGACGCGAATGCGAGGCGCCAGCGCCTGCGCCATCATTTGCGTCTCTGTCCACAATGTCGATTTCGACAGCGCATAGGAGAAATAGCGTGGCGTCGGGCGCCAGACGCGCTGGTCGATCATATTGACGATCAGCGCTTCCTGGCCTTCTGGCAGCGCGCGGGCGAATTCTTGCGCCAAAAGTGCCGGCGCTTTCACATGGACGGCGAAGTGACGGTCCCAGGCAAGCCAGTCGAAGTCCTGAACCGTGTCCTCCACGAACAGTGAGGCATTGTTGACCAGCAGTGTAACAGGCCCGAGCGCGGCTTCGGCGCGGCCGATCAGGTCGCCGACCGCGGCCATGTCGGTCAGGTCGGCGGCGACCACAGCGGCACGGCCATCCTGGCCAAAATGGCCGCCGTTGATCCGCGCGGCCAACGCTTCCGCCTCGGCCCGCGAGCGGTTGCAATGGATGGCGACAGCAAAACCGTCAGCGGCAAGATCCTCGACGATCGCCTTGCCGATCCGCTTGCCCCCGCCTGTCACTAGCGCCGTTCCAGCGGCCTTGCTCATCCTGCCAATCCTTAATGGGCTTCGATTTCAGCCCGCCGGCGAAATATGGCCGGCCAAGCGTTAAATGCCGTTCGGACCTTGGGCAGCATTGTGGCAAAGCGGCCGGATCGGTCTTCGACTGTGGCCGGGACTCGGCTGCCAGACCGCAATATAGGGCGGCGGACTCCTTGCTCCAAGCGGTGTTCAGCATGGCACGGCAAAGCCTCCTGACACCATCTGTTGCGCAGATGCAACGTCAAAGTTCGGCCTCATTCGTGCCGGGTAATGACCCAAGTTCAGGTTCGCTTCAGCCGCATTTTGACACGACATTCGGAACCGTTGAGCGCCAGATCCGTTTTTTCCTCCCGGCGGGTTGAGGGCGCTCGTGAAAGCAAGCCTGTGCCTGTGGCTTAAGGAGTAAAGAACAATGCAAGCCAATCTTAAATTTGCGCGACCGCTGGCGGTGGCGCTCGGGCTCTTCGCCCTCGGCGGAACCGCCTATGCTGCTGACGTCATCTCGGAAGAGCCGCCGGCACCCGCCCCGATCGCCGAACTTCCGGTCGCTTCCTGGGCCGGTCCCTATGCCGGTGTGAGCGTCGGCTACGGCTTCAGCGGTCATGCCGATGCCGACGACATCGGCGTTGACGTCGACACCGATGGATTCGTCGGCGGCGTCTTCGGCGGCTATCAGTGGCAGCAGGAGAACTTCGTGTACGGTGCTGAAGCCGATATCGGCTATAGCGGCATCGAGGGCGACGATGCGGGCGTCGAGGCCAAGGGCGGCTTCGAAGGCTCGCTGCGCGCCCGCCTCGGCTACGCCGTCACCCCGGAGATCCTGCTCTACGGCACCGCCGGTGGCGCGCTCAAGAACCAGGAAATCGAAGCCGCTGGCTCCAGCGACGAAAACACGATGCTCGGCTGGACGGCCGGCGTCGGTACCGACATCAAGATCACGGACAATGTGTTCGGCCGTGTCGAGTATCGCTACACCGACTTCGGCGACAAGGACTTCGACGGTATCGGCAAGGTCAAGTCGACCGACAACCGCGTCACTTTCGGCGTCGGTATGAAATTCTAAATACGTCCAAGCCACGACACGAAAAAGCCGGGCCTCGTGCCCGGCTTTTTTTGTGATCGCCTTCCCTAGAGCGGGATGCATTCAGATTGAAGCCGCCAAGTGATTCCACTTGGCTGCAAAAATGCTCTAGCTGGGTGCCAGCCAGCTCACGCCGGGACGCAGGGTTTCAGCTCCGGAAACTTCTGGTCGAAGCGCGCTGCCCAGCGGACCAACCGGTTGCGGCCCTTTTCCCATTTTCCGGCAAAGCGCAGCGAGAGATAGCCAAGGCAGGCGCGCAGCGCCAGCTGGCCGGCGGTGATCTTCTTCGGCAGCTTTGGCGGATTGGCGTTGAGCAGATCGAGCGCACCGGTTATCTTCGCCCACTGGCGGTCGAGCCAAGGCTGGTAGACCATGTCTTCGGGGCGCGTGCGCCGCTCATAAACCATCGACAGCGCGCAGTCGCAGATGCCGTCGGCCAGCGCCTCCAGCACTTCTGCCTCGAGGCGCTTGTCGGGATTGCGCGGGAACAGCGCGTTCTTCGATATGCGGTTGAGATGCTGGGTAATGGCGCGGCTGTCGTGGATCGAGCGGCCGTCGTCGAGCACCAGCACCGGGATCTTGCCGAGCGGATTGGCGTCGATCAGCTCGGCCGGCTTGTCTTCGGTTTTTATCGGCACGAGATCGACTGCGATGCCGGCATAACGCGCGGCCATGCGCACCTTGGAACTGTAGGGTGATGTGGAGGCGTAGAGCAGTCTGGGCATGATCGGGTTCCTGGTTGCCGGCTACAGCGCCGCGTATACTATTGGACGCGCAAAGGACGCCGTAGCGCTTTGATTTTTGTGCACTGTTGACTGGACATGCCGGCATGATCAACAGCCACAGGCGGAAAAACCGGGCGCCACGGAGAACGACGTCCTCCTCCGCGATCTTAGGCAATGAGCGGTACGGCAGTTGCAGCCCAAGAGGATCTGAACAGGCCAAACAGATCCGAACCTAGCCAACCCGGTCTTGCACCGAGAATTTCTCTCCGGGCACAGAGAAATGCCCACCGGACTTCGCCGTACGGCGAAGTCCTGGGAGTTGCGAAAAGGTGTCTTCCCTCCGCCTCTATTATTGCCCGAGCACTGACCCTGCGAGCGAGGCGCCTGTCCGGCACCCGCCCTCAACGGTCTTCAGCACTGTCCTCCGCGAGCTAAGAAACGCGATTACTTCTTGGCTTTCGCCTTCGCGGGCGCTGCCTTCGCCTTCAGCTTGGCCGCCGGCGCTGCTTTCTTCACTGCCACCGAAGACTTCGCTGCAGCCGCTTTCTTTGCCGGCGCAGCCTTCTTGGCCGGTGCAGCCTTGGCAGGTGCTGCTTTCTTCGCTGCCGGCTTCGCCGCGGCCTTTGCAGCCGGCTTCTTGGCTGGTGCTGCTTTGGCCTTGGCTGGTGCTGCTTTCTTCACTGCCGGCTTTGCCGCGGCTTTCGCGGCCGGCTTCTTGGCCGGCGCTGCTTTTGCCTTGGCCTCGGCGGCCTTCGGCTTGGCAGCAGGTGCTGCTTTCTTCACAGCTGCTGCGGCCTTTTCCGCCACAGCTTTTACTGGTGCTTTCTTTGCCGGTGCCTTCTTTGCCGGAGACTTGGATGCCGGCGCTTTGGATGACTGTTTAGCCATATCATGCCCCTTCGTTGTGCCGACGGCCGTTAATGACCCGGCGCGTAATGCATATCTGACTCGCGCTTGTCTAGCCAGCGAAGCATTAGCATGATTTTTTCAGTTTAAATTTTGATTACCGGCGACACACGCTCGTCCTGATTTCGCAAAATGTCGCTGCTGCTCTTCGAGCTTGCCGAGGGTTTGCGACAGACATTCTGCGCGCTTAACCGGAACCAATCGCACTGCAAAGTGCTGAAGGTTAGCAAGCGTTTTGCTCGTCGATCATCGACCGGCAACATCATGATGGGCTGCTTCATCGATCTCATCGTCTTGTCCAACGAGACGATCTACACAAGCTACAAAAGCAAAGCCCGGCTCGTTCTGCGCCATGACCTTGTCTGGGGCTTGAGAAGGCAACCTTTTTGCTAGTTGACAGATTACTCGATCCGACAGAGTATTCTGGTCTGCGGGGGAAGCGTAATGTCATTCGCGCAAGATCTAGCGGCGCTGTCCCAGATCAGTGAGACTGAACGCTGACACCATAGCAGGCCCAATGATGGCTGCCGACGAAATCATCCACCAGAGCGTGCGGCTCATGATCATGGCGGCGCTGAATTCTCTGGAAAGGCGCGAAGCGCTGGAATTCACCCGATTGAAGGCCATCGTCAATGCCACCGACGGCAATCTCGGCGCGCATATCGATACGCTTGCCAAGGTGGGATATGTCGATGTCGAAAAGCTGTTTGTCGGACGCCGGCCGCAAACGCGGGTCAAGGCGACATCAATCGGACGGCGCGCCTTTCGCGGTCACGCCGCCTTCCTTCGCGCCATCCTCGATGAGGCGGAGCAGCCAGGTAAACGCGTTCAGCGCAGGACGCGGCAGCGGCCGTTGTAGACCATCCAGCGGTCGAAGCCCGCGACGCAGAATTCGACATTATCGCCGATCGAGGCAAAGCCCTGCCCTTCCTCGATCAGATACCAGATGGTGCGGGCGTGGCCGTCGGACAGGCTGACGGTGGCGCCGCAATAGCGACGGCCGATCGGCCAGGTTTCATTGGCTGGCAGATAGCGGTGCTGGTGGATCCCCTGGAAATCGGTGATCTCGACATCGGGCAGATTCGGCACGTGGCGCACCTGGTAGGAGAAGCGGCTGGTGATCTTGTTCAGCACCCAGGCCTCACCGCAAACGCCGCTGTCTTCTTCGGTATAGACGGCAAGGTCGGCCGCCTTTGCTGCCTGGGTGACGGCGAGGGACGCGCCGAGCGGCGTGCAAAGGGCGATCAGTGCGGCAAGTGCGGATTGGGCGAAGCGAGTCATGGCAGCCTCTTATGGTCGACTGCGCGCACTGTGCGGATTCGCTTGCGCGCGGTCAAGCGGTTGTAGAGACGATGGTTTCTTAGTTTGAAATCGCCTTCAGCCAATGCAGGCGCGCGGATACCTCTGCCGCCTTACGCCGCCAGCCATTCCAGCGTCCAGTGCGCCGGTTTTCCGACGACAAGCAATTTGTGCAAGGCCGGCAGCAGCGTGCGCAGCTCGCGCTCCAGCGTGAACGGCGGGTTGACCACCACCATCCCGTTGCCGTCGAGGCTGGGCTCGGCCGATGGCGGCCTGATCTCGAAGCCGATGTCGAGCAGCTTCGGGACGCCTGACTGCACCAGCGCTTTCCGGAAGGCGATGACCGCCTTGCGGTCCTTGACCGGATACCACAGCGCATAGATGCCGCCCGGCCAGCGCTTGTGGGCTTTCCGCAGCCCGTCGACGAGGCGGTCGAACTCGCCCTCCTCCTCAAACGGCGGATCGACCAGCACGAGACCGCGCTTTTCCTTCGGCGGCAGATGCGCGCCGAGCGCCAGCCAGCCATCGAGCTCGATCACCCGGGTCTGGAAATCGCCGGCGAATAGCGCTCTCAGCTTCGCGGCATCCTGGCGATGCAACTCGATCGCTGACAGCCGGTCCTGCTTGCGCATGAGATGACGCGCGATCAGCGGCGAGCCCGGATATTTTTTCAGGCCGCCTTCAGAATTGAGCGAACGGACGGCTTCCAGATAAGGCGCCAGAAGTGCTGCCGCCGGCGCGTCGAGCGCGGCATCGAAAAGCCGGCTGATGCCGCCTTGCCATTCGCCGGTCTTTTGCGCTTCAGTCGATGACAGGTCGTAGCGGCCGATGCCGGCATGGGTGTCGATAACGCGAAACGCCTTGTCCTTCTGCTTCAGATATTCGACGAGCCGGCTCAGCACGACATGCTTGACGACATCGGCGAAGTTTCCGGCGTGATAGGCGTGGCGGTAGTTCATACGATACTCAATTCGACGACCCGCCCCTGCCCCAGCGCGGCGGTGGCGGCTGCGAATTCGGATTTTGCGGCCGCCCGCCGCCACCGAAACGAAACGCCAGCACCAGCCCGATCAGGCCGACTGCCATCAACGAGAAGCCGACCGGCTGCGCCCGTTGATCGACCTCGCCAACGCCGGAGCGCAGCACCAGGTCCACCGCCCGCATCTCGATGCCCTCGGGGTCGCCTGGGCCGACGGTGAAGATGTAGGGGCCGGGGCTGACCGTCGGGATCAGGCCTGCCTCGTCGCGAAAGATCTTGTCCGGCAGTTGCGGGCTGACCTGGCGCGGATTTTCCGAATGGTTGAATTGCAGCGTCGAGGCGAGCACCGTCCTGCCGCCGGTGGCGGCGGTCAGCGTCAGCACGGTGCGCTGTTGCGAGACGACGATGCGTTCGGCCCTCGCGGTGAGGTCGACCAGCACCCGCACCGGGGCGTCGCGAGCGGCGAGCGGTACCGTCACCGGCTTGAACCGGCCCTGCTCGTAGACCCGCCAGGTGCCGATCTCATGGCCGGAGAAATTGCTCATCGCCCAGGGATAGACGACGCCGATGCCGATGCCGGCGAGCAGGATCAGAAAAAACAGAAAGCGCATGCGCTCGACTACCTTGCCCGGATATTATTTGGCGCCGCCGCGGGCGCGTTCCATTTCGTCCAGGAGCATGTCGAGGCCGAGCTCGGACGTTGTATCGAATTCGGCGGTGCCAAGATAGACAATAACATGGGACCTAAAAGTGGAAACCGGTTTTGGGAGAATCCGAATGATCTGAGCGATCGTAAGGAGGATCAGCCCTTCCCCTTCTGGAGGCTCGATTCCAATGCGCGCTTTCCCGTCTCATCGAACAAATGCAGATGCTGCGGCGGGAACGCCACCGTCACCGTCGGGCCGGCCGTCAGTGCCGCCCGGTCGAGCGTGAAGACGTTGAATGGCAGGCCGTGTAGGCCGAGATGCAGGATGATGCCGAAGCCGGTCGGCTCGATCAGGTCGACCGTCGCCCTCAGGCTGCTCTCCGAGGCCGGCGACATCTCGACGTGCTCCGGCCGGATGCCGAGCGTCACCGCCGCGCCTTCCTCCAGTTGATAACCCGACGAAAGCCCAATCAGCGTTCCGTCAGGCAATCGTGCGCCGGCCGTGCCTGCGCCGACCTCATAGCGTGCCGACAGAAAATTCATGGCCGGCGATCCGATGAAGCCGGCCACGAACAGGTTGGCAGGGCGGTCGTAAAGCTCCAGCGGGCTGCCGACCTGCTGCACCACGCCCTCATGCATGGCGACGATCCGGTCGGCCAGTGTCATCGCCTCGATCTGGTCGTGGGTGACATAGATCGAGGTCGCGCCGAGATCGCGGTGCAGCTTCTTGATCTCTGCCCGCATCTGCTCACGCAGGCGCGCGTCGAGATTGGACAGCGGCTCGTCGAACAGGAATGCTTTGGGTTGGCGCACGATCGCGCGGCCCATCGCGACGCGCTGGCGCTGACCGCCCGACAGTGCCTTCGGCCGCCGCGCAAGCAGCGGCTGCAGCTCAAGCTTCCGGGCGGCATTGCTGACAGCGGCTGTGATCTTCTCGTGGGCGGCCTTCCGGATCCGCAAGCCATAGCTCATGTTCTCGGCGACGTTCATGTGTGGGTAGAGCGCGTAGGATTGGAACACCATGGCAATGTCGCGGTCCTTGGGCGCCCGCTCATTGACGCGCATGCCGTCGATCCGGATCTCACCTTCGGTCACCTCCTCGAGCCCGGCGATCATCCGCAGCAGCGTGCTCTTGCCGCAGCCCGACGGGCCCACCAGCACCACGAACTCGCCGTTCTTTATCGCCAGATCGACGCCGTGCAGCACGGAGACGATGCCGAAATTCTTGCGGACGTTGCGAATGTCGATCGATGCCATGAAACCTCACTCAGCCCTTGACCGCGCCGGCCGTCAGGCCCTGTACCAGATAGCGCTGGATGAACAGGAAGAAGAGGCAGGCCGGGATCAGTGCCAGCACGCCGGCCGCCATCATCTGCCCGAAATCGACCGAAAACTTCGACACGAAGGTGAGCAGACCGACCGGAAACGTGGCGGCGCTGTTGCCCGAAATCAGCATCAGCGCGAACAGCAGTTCGCTCCATGCGGCGGTGAACACAAAACCCAGCGTCGCCGCAATGCCCGGCAGCGTCAGCGGCAGGACGATCTGGCGAAATGCCATGAACTGCGTAGCGCCATCGATCTTGGCCGCCTCCTCCAGCTCCTTGGGAATGCCGTCGAAAAACGACTGCATCAGGAACGTCGCGAAAGGGATGTTGAAGGCGGTGTAGACGACGACCAGCCCGGTCAGGCTGTTGGTCAGCCCGAGCGGCGAGAGCATCTTGAAGATCGGCGCGACCAGCATCACCAATGGAAACATTTGGGTGAGCAGCATCAGCGCGACCAGCCAGTATTTGCCGCGGAAGGTGAAGCGCGACAACGCATAGCCAGAGAGAGACGCGAGCAGCGTCACGATCACGGCCGTTGCGCCGGCAACGATCATGCTGTTCCTGAAGAAGACCGGGAATGCGCTGTGGGCGAGCACGAAGCGGAAATGTTCAAAGCTCATCCGCGACGGCCACATCCGCACGCCCTCCGAATAGAGCAGGTCGTTCGGCGTCACCGATACTTTCAACAGCCAGAACAGCGGGAACAGCGCAAAGACCACGTAGCAGAGGATCGCCAGGCGGTGCAGCGCGGTGCCGAAAATCGAATACCTGTTCATCTGGTCATCGCCCGATCCATCAAGCCCGATCCATCAGGACTTGCCGAAGCATGACGATCAGCATCGAATAGGCGAGCAGCAGAATGAGCAGCACCAGCGCAATGGCCGAGGCATAGCCGAAATCAAGGGCCCTGAAGGCCTGCGTGAAGATGTAGCTCGCGACAATTTGCGTGCGGTCGGCTGGGCCGCCGCTGGTCATGACGATGATCAGGTCGGCGAAGTTCGCGATCCAGACGGTGCGCAACAGCACGGTGATCGCAATGGTCGGCGCAAGGAATGGCAACGTTATCGACGTGAACCGCCTGACCGCACCGGCGCCGTCGATCGCCGCCGCCTCGTAGAGGTCGCGCGGGATGGCCTGGAGCGCCGCCAGCAGCGTGATGGCGAAGAAGGGAATGCCCCACCAGACGTTGGCGATGATCGGTCCCCACATGGCGAGCTGCGGATTGGAAAGGATGTTGGCCGGCTCACTCATCAGGCCGAGCGCATAAAGCCAATGCGGCAGCGGTCCGATGACGGGGTTGAACAGCCACGCCCAGTTGAGCCCGGTGAGGAAGGTCGGCACCGCCCAGGGCAGGAACACCAGCGCCTGCGCGATGGCGCGACCGGCAAACGGCCGGTCGAGCAACAGCGCCAGGACCAGGCCGAACACGAATTGGAGGAAGACGGATGCGCCGGTCCACCACAGCGTGTTGCGCAGCGCCCGATAGAAATTTTCGTCGTCATAGAGGGTGCGAAAATGATCGAGCCCGACATAGCCGCCAGAGAACGGGTTGAGCAAGTGCACGTCGCGGAAGGCGTAGGATAGGCCTAGCACCAGCGGCGCCAGCATGATGGTGACGATTAGAATCAGCGCCGGGGCGGTGTAAAGATATGGCTCGGCGTGGCGCGTGATCCGGTCGACCAGCGACCGGCGGCGCGATTCCGGGAACCCGGCGGTGGCGTCAAAAACCATCAGCTAACGCTTTCGTTCCAATTGGCCATCGTTCCAATCGACCATGGACGAGACCTATCGGAGCCACCCGGCGATGGGCGGCTCCGACGCTCCAGGTCCGCCGTTTATTTCTTGGCTAGGTATTTCTGCTGCGCCTTGGTCAGATAGTCGGCCCACTGGTTGGCCATCTCCTCGGGCGTGATGTCGCCGAGCAATGCCTGTTGACTGGTCTTGATGACCATCGAGTCCTTGAAGAAGGCGAACTCCTCGAGATAGGTCGGCATGACCGTCGGCACCGCATCCTTGTCCTCGAGTTCGGCGAACCAGCCCTTGAACTGCTCGCTTGCGTAGAAGGGATCCTTTTCGGCCGACTTGTGGACCGGCAGCGCACCGGTGCGCTTGTTCCAGTCGACGTTGCCCTCGGGCCCTTCGAGCGTTTCGATCAGCTTCCAGGACAGGTCCTTGTTCTGGCTGGCCGCCATCATCGACCAACCGGCATAGCCGATGGTCGGGAACGTCTTGCCGCCAGGCCCCTTCGGCATGGTCGTGACGCCGTAGTCTTCCGGCTTCATCCGCTCGGCGATCGCAATCAGTGCGTCCGGATCCTGATCAAGCATTGCGCAGGTGCCGGTGTAGAATCCGGCGACGATTTCGTTAAAACCCCAGTTGACGCTGTCCTTCGGTGCCAATCCCTTCTTGTACAGGTCGACGACCCAGGTCAGTCCCTTGACCCAGCCTTCGCTGTTCATCGTCGAGGTGCCGTCTTCATTGAAGAACTTGTTGGACCCGGCCATGGTTGCGCCGAACATGATCCAGCCATTGAGGCCGCCCGGCCCGCCACGCAGGCAGTAGCCATATTTGCCCGGAAGCTTGGAGACCTTTTCCGACGCCGCCACGAACTCGTCCATCGTCTTGGGCGGCTCGGTGACACCAGCCTCCTGGAACAGCTTCTTGTTGTAGAACATCGCCCGGAGATAGAAGCCATAGGGCAGCATGTAGGCGGTGTTGTTCACGTCGCGGCCGAGTTCGAGCGCGCGATCGGTGAGGCCCGAGGTGTGCTCCCATTTGGCAAGATAGGGTTCGAGGCTCTCGAGAAGGCCGTTGTTGGCATAGAGTGACAGCCAGGTGTCCGGCATCTCCATGACGTCGGGGATTTCGCCGGCGGACACCATGGTCGCGAATTTCTGGAACGCCTCGCCCCAGGGCAGCGAGATGACCTCGACCTTCGTGCCGGGGTTGGCAGCCTCGAATTTGGAGACGATCGATTTCAGGGTTTCGGTGCGCTCGGGGCTGGTGATCACCTCGACGAGCTTCAGCGTCGTGTCGGCGAGTGCAGCACCCGACATCAGTACGGTGGCGAATGCGGCGATAAGAAGCTTCTTCATTTTCCGTTCCCTTCTTGTCTGGTTGCTTCAGGTCTTTTCTTCGGAAGCGGCGTCGATCGCCGTTTCCAGGTCACTCCACAGCGCCTCGGTTCCCTCGAGGCCGACATGGAGACGCACGGACCGCGGATGGACGCCGAACGCCATCGCGGAATTGGGTTGGGCTTTCTGCTGCAGCACGACCTCGCCGGGCACAATGAGGCTTTCGTGGCCGCCCCAGGACACGCCCAGCTTGAACAGCTTGAGGCGGTCGGCAAACGTGCGGATATCGATGCCGTCGCGGAAGACAAATGAGAACAGGCCCGACGTGCCGGTGAGCCCCGCAGGAAGCTGGTTGGCCAACCCCGGATGACAGACCTTCTCCACGATCGGATGATCCTGCAGGCGCCGTGCGATTTCGAGGCCGGAGACCTGATGCGCGCGCATCCGGATCGGCAGCGTGCGCAAGCCGCGGATCAAGAGCCAGGCGTCGAATGGCGACAGCTTGCCGCCGAGATATGGATAGGCTTCGCCGCGGATGCGGCCGATCAAGTCCTTCGAGCCCGCGACCACCCCGGCCACGACATCGCTGTGGCCACCCAGATACTTGGATGCGGAGTGGACCACAACGTCCACACCGAGCGACAGCGGCCGCTGGAAGACCGGGCTGGCCCAGCTGTTGTCGATGATGGTCGGGATGCCGCTGGACCTTGCGAGCGCAGCGAGCGCACCGATGTCATGCGTTTCCATGACCCAGCTGGTGGGGCTTTCCATATAGAACAGCTTGGCGCCAGGCAGGGCGCTCGCGACAGCCGCCTCGTCGCGCCCGTCGACATAGGTCACCTCGATGCGCATGCGCGCTAGCAGCGTCCCGAACAGCCGGAACGCGTCCGGGTAGATATGCCTGACCGCGACAATGCGGTCGCCCGGTTCGACGAAGCTCAGCACTGCCGATGAGATGGCGGACATGCCGCTCGCAAAACCAATGGCGTCCTCAGCGCCCTCGAGTTTTGCCAGCATTTCCTCGAACATGCGCACGGTCGGGTTCAGCCCGCGCGTGTAGGTCGGCCGCACTTTTTCGCCGCGGTATGTATCGAGCATCTCGTCATAGTTCGGGAAGGTGAAGAGCGAGGTCTGCACGATCGGCGGAACGACGGCATCGAAGGCGTTGCCCTCGTCATGGGCGGCGATCAGCGACGCCTGGTCGAAAAAATCGGCACCGTTCATTTCGACATTTCCTCGATGTCCTCTTCCACGATCTCGAGGATCTTCAGCGTTTTTCCGCGCGCCAGCTCCGCGTTCCTGGCGACGATGGCATCGAACAGCTCGCGGTGATACGGGAACGATCGCCGCGCGAAATCCTGCCGGTCGAAAGGATGGTCCCAGAAGCGCTCGAACGCTTCGCGCATCTGCCCCAGGAGTTGGCGGAAAAGCGGGTTGTGCGTGGCGTCGTAGACGGCCAGGTGAAAGGCCAAGTCTTCCGGACCCGACGTGCCGGTGGCGAGATGGACGCGCTCCATCTCGATGAGTTTTTCCTCGATCGTCCGCAGATCGTCGACTGTCCGCCGCCGCGCCGCGACCATGCTTGCCTCGGCCTCGATGCCGCGGCGTACCTCGAGGGTGTGCAAGAGGCCATCGCGCAGCTCTGCCGTATCGAGCGACAGCGGCAAATGGATCGTGCCGGCGGATATCGGCTTCAGCAGATAGGTGCCGCTGCCTTTGCGGGTCTCGGTGACGCCGAGCGCTTCGAAACGCCCCATCGCCTCGCGTATCGTCGAGCGCCCGACGGAAAGCGCGGCCATCAATTCGCGTTCGGTCGGAAGCCGGTCACCGCTCTTCAGCGCAGCGCGCTCGACATAGTCGGCCAGCGCTTCCATAACCTGCTTGCCGCGGTCCAACGGCGGGAGCGTGGCGATTGCCACACGCGTGGCAGGTGCCCCGGGCAGTTCGCCGCGCGCTCGCATGGTGCCTACGCCCAAAATTGGTCTGACATCTTAGCAGAATTGCGCGCGGCCGACCATTCGTCAAGTGCCCGGGCAGTGTCTCAGCTTGCATTTCGGCTCACGACCCACTGTGGAACCTTAAACCTTGTCGCAAAGGCTTCTTCTGCGACGTCGCAAAAAATCAGGTGCAAACTGTCGTTCTAATCGGGATTTGCGACAGTCGCTTTGAGTCCCAAAGCTACCGTTCTCATCCTGGAGCGAGGCCATCGAGCAGAAAGCCGAGGCCTTTCCGGAAAGCGCCGTCCCAATCGTTGTCCAACAGCAGACGAGAGCGTTCGATTGTCGGGTAGCGTTCGCTGAGACGTGTAAGGCGCTGCTGCGCGGCGACCCTGTCGTCGTCCGAGAGGTCGAAGCTCGCCCGGGTGATGGTGGCGCCCATCACATAGTTCCAGAGTGACCATATCGCGACGTTCAGATCTGCGTCCGCTACACCGGCTCCGGACAAGGTATTGCTTAGCAGTTCTAGGCGGCTGAGCATGTTCGGCCCGAGCGCCCGGCGCGGCAACAGCGACGCCGACCAAGGATGGCGCAGCATGCTGGCGCGCCAGTCTTCAAGCATATAAACGACTTCTCCGCGCCAGTCTTGAGCCTCACCCATTTGTGGCGGTCCGCGATATTCGAGCACCGAGTCGAGCGCCAGATCAAAGACATCCTCTTTGTTGTCGACGTGCCAATATAGGCTCATCACGCCGGAGCTGAGGCGATCGGCCAGTCGACGCATGGTCAATCCGTCGACTCCCTGGGCGTCCAGCAGTTCTACCGCGGTCGCCACGATGCGTTCCCGAGAGAGCGGCGGTTCACCGCGCGCCTGCATGGGCTGGAGCCACTCACTTGTCGGTTGAGACCGTTTGCTCCGGGCGCCGGTACGTTTGGCTGCCATCCGCTCTTCCTCGCTGTTGAGAACGTCGATTTTGACCGGCAACGCAAGGAATGTCGATCTTGGACGATTGACTCGTACGGTGTACCATACGATGACTCGACGTCGCACGAGTCATCCGTATGAGCGATACGGTTAAAGTTCAATCATACCGGCCGCGAGGGTACGTTGCTCGCAGTCCGCAAAGCCAAAGAAAATCATGTCACACGAAATCAAGCATCTGCTTACCGGAGGGCTAATCATCATGACCATGGGAGTTCCCACTGCGACGACAGCGAATGAGAACAATCTCAAGCTGACCATCGTCAATCCACAAAACCTCTACGACCCGTCGCCGAACGGCTACAGCACGGCGGTGATCACGCCCCGCGAAGCCCGGGTGGCCTACATCTCCGGACAGGGCGGCCAAGACAGTACGGGAGCCTTGTCGCCCGACTTCGCTGTCCAGGTCGAGCAGGCCTACACAAATTTGCGTACCGCCCTCGATGCGCTCGGTGCCAGGCCGGATCAGGTTGCAAAGCTCACGGTCTTCGTGGTCGATCACGATATGTCCAAGCTTGAGGTGTTGACCAAGAACATCAAGAAAATGTTCGGCGAGGCGCTGCCGGCGCAGACCCTGATTCCCGTGCCCAAGCTTGCAATTGACCCCATGCTCTTCGAGGTGGAAGCCGTCGTCATTCTGGAGTAGTGGTTAGATCTCCTTTCGCAAATATCCTAAGCTTCGCGATAGTTTCACCCTGTCCATCCAGTCAATGGTTTGCCTGTCGCAAATGTCCTCGCAAAAGTGGTGTTTCGCGACCGATTTTGGCGACAGCCGCAAGGGGTGCTCGCCACCCGAATGCGACGGTCATGCAGTTGTGCGGATCGAGGAGCCGAATGTGATGGTCTTGGATGGTGTACGTGCCTTGGTGTTCGACGTATTCGGCACTGTTGTCGATTGGCGCAGCGGCGTGGCGCGCGAAGCTGAACCGTTCCTGAAGCGGTATGGAGCCGGAACGGCCGTTCCTACCGCTTTCGCGGATGCGTGGCGCCGCCGTTACTCGCCAGCGATGGAGGAGGTGCGCAGCGGCCGGCGGCCCTTTACACGTCTCGACGTGCTGCATCGGGAGAATCTGGAAGCTGTTTTGCCGGAATTCGGGATCGACCCGGCTTCGGTGCCAGCCTCCGAACTGGACGAACTGAACCTGGCATGGCACCGATTGGAGCCATGGCCGGACGCGGTGGCCGGCCTCACGCGGCTGAAGGCCCGCTATATCATCGCGCCGCTCTCGAACGGTAACATCGTCCTCATGCTCAACATGGCGAAGCGTAGTCGTATCCCCTGGGATGCGATCCTCGGCGCCGAACTCGTGCAAGCGTACAAGCCGATGCCGGAAGCTTATCTTCGCACCGCTGACGTGCTGGCAATGAAGCCGGATGAGATCTGTCTTGTGGCCGCCCACAATGGCGACCTTGCAGCGGCTCGGGCATGCGGACTACAAACAGCCTTTGTCCCGCGTCCGACCGAGCACGGGTTAGCGCAGACCACGGACTTGCACCCAGACCAGGCCTGGGACCTGGTGGCCAGCGACTTCATTGACTTGGCTGAACGGCTTCAGTTGTAGCGCCTCTCAACGATCAGCAAACCACCCCCTTCAGGGTTCTTCCACATTTCGGTCCGATGCTCTCTCGGAGTCATGACCCAATTGCGCAGCGATCTGATCCCCAGGTCGAGGATAGCCAAGACGGCAGCTTTACGCCTTGCGTTCCCAGCGCCGGTCTGAAGTCTGCTGCCAGTAGGTGACCACGTGGCCGGCTTCCTTCATCGTCTTCCAGTGCGTGCGCGCCGCCTCGACCTGGGCCGCATCGTGGCCGTCGAACAGGAACACGGCGCGCTCATAACCGGTAAGCTCCGGCGGCACGGCGCCGTCGACCAGGAAGCGGATCTGCGCTTCGTTCGGATTGTCCTGGCCGGTTGTCAAAAGGATCGGCTGCTCGGCCAGATGGGATTCGCGGTCGGTCGCATGCGCCAGGAACGAATCGTCCCTGAAAATCCAAAGATGCTGGTCGAGCGCGTCGCGCCGCTCCTCGGTGCCGGTCTGCACCACGGCGCGCCAACCGCGATCGACGCTGCGCTCGAGCAGGCCGGGCAGCGCATCCTCCAGCGTCGATTCGGTCAGGTGATAGAACAGGACGTCGGCCATGATCGCGCCTTGAAAGGCCTCACCCCTCGTAGTTGTCGCGCACCAGCCGGTCGAGCAGCCTAACGCCGAAGCCGGAGGCCCATGACTGGTTGATCTCGCTGGACGGCGCGCCGATTGCGGTGCCGGCGATGTCGAGATGCGCCCAGGGCGTATCCTTGACGAAGCGCTGCAGGAACTGCGCCGCGATGATGGCGCCGCCATAGCGGCCGCCGATATTCTTCATGTCCGCATTTTTCGAGTCGATCAGCTTGTCATATTCGGTGCCGAGCGGCATCCGCCACACTCGTTCCTGCGTCGCCTGCCCGGCGCTCGTCAGCCTGTTCGCCAGTTCATCATTGTTGGAGAACAGGCCGGCATAGTGCTGGCCCAGCGCGACCATGATGGCGCCGGTCAGCGTCGCCAGATTGACCATGAATTTCGGCTGGAAGCGATCGTTGCAGTACCACAGCGCATCGGCCAGAACGAGGCGGCCTTCGGCGTCGGTATTGAGCACCTCGATGGTCTGGCCCGACATCGAGGTGACGATATCGCCGGGGCGCTGCGCATGGCCGTCGACGGCATTTTCCACCAGCCCGACGATGCCGACGACATTGGCCTTGGCCTTGCGGGCGGCCAGCGCGTGCATCAGCCCGGTGACCGCGGCAGCGCCGCCCATATCGCCCTTCATGTCCTCCATTCCAGAGGCCGTCTTTATCGAATTGCCGCCGGTGTCAAACGTGACGCCTTTGCCGACGAAAGCAATCGGGCTGTCCTTGGCCTTGCCGCCATTCCATCGCATGATGGCCAGGCGCGCGCCACGCGGCGAGCCTTGCGCGACGCCGAGCAGCGCGCCCATGCCGAGCTTCTTCATCTCCTTCTCGACCAGGATCTCGACCGTGACGCCGAGCGCTTCCAGTTCGTTGACGCGGGCGGCGAATTCCACCGGCCCGAGTATATTGGCCGGTTCGTTGACCAGATCGCGCGCCAGGAGCACCCCGTCGATCACCGCCACCTCGTCGGCGAAGGCCTTTTTCGCCGCCCCCGGATCGGTGGTGTGGATGGTCACCTTGACCGGCTTTTTGGGCTCGGCCTTGTTGCCGTCGCGCTGGCCGTCGCCATTTTCCTTTTTCGTCTTGTACTTGTCGAAAGCATAGCTGCGCAGAAGAATGCCCGCGGCAAGCTGTGCCGCTTGGCTGCCGCCAACGTCAGCACCGGGCAGGTCGAGCACGACGGCCACCTCCGTCGCCTTGCGAAAGGATGTAGTGATCGTGCCGCCAAGCTTGAGCCAGGCATGATCGTCGAGCCCCGAGACCTTGCCGGCGCCGACCGCCACCAGCCGGTCGAGCGATGTGCCCTCGGGCGCCAGCACTTCGACCAGGCCGGCGAATTTGCCGGAAAAGTCGGCCACCGGGAACGCCCGCTCCAGGGTCTTTGCCGGATCGCAAGCCTTTGCCGCGTCGCCGAGACCGCCATCGTTGGCCGCCAGCACGAAGACACTGCCCTTTTTAGGCGCTGCGAATTTGGCGAAGGCGATCGAAGGTCTCGAAGTCATCATGTCCTGCTTTCGGGAACGGCGTTGGGTTTTTGGGAGAGTGCCTTGATGAAACTAGATATTTGGCTGTTTCCGACCGGAAGCACCACCCCAATTTTCAATCATCGCCCCTGCCTGACGATCTGCTGCGTGATTGCGTTGGCCTGAATTCGGGCATTGGCGAAGCAACCGCGAATGCTTGGCCGCATGCCGGTAAACCACAGGCCGGGCAATTTCGGGTCGGCCTCGCCGCCGTTGAATAGCGGAACCCCCTTGCCATCGAGGATGCCGAGCTTGCCGACCATGCGTTGGAGCCCGGTGCGGTAGCCGGTCGCCGCGATGACGATCTCGGGAGCGATCCGGTTGCCGTTGTCGAGGAAAACGCCGTCGCGGGTAAATTCCCTTACCTGCGGCAGTACCACAATCTTGCCGGCCTTGATGGCGCGGACGGCCCGTCGTCGGTGGCGATCGCGGTATAGTCGGCAGTCAGGCGGCTTGCACCTCCCGAGGAGGCGGGCGGCAGGCCAAACTTGGTCAAGTCGCCGAAAACCAGGCGCTGCGTTGCCGTCATCACCGCATCGGCGAGCCAAAGCGGCAATCGCGCCAACGTCGCGCCCGGTGGCAATGACGACTTGACGCGCCAGCCGCGGCCCGGCACTGGTCTTAACGGTCCAGTAATCGCCGTTGAACGCGATCTCCTCGACGGCGACGCCAAGCCGGACCGGCAGACCATGCGCCTGGCGTTCAGATGGCGGACGACGACGTTTTTGTGGGGAAAAGCGGGTGTGCCTGCGGGATAGTCGACGCCAGGCGGTGTCGAGAGATCGCGATACGAGTTGAGATGCAACCGTTCGTGCCGCCGATACCAGAGTTCGGCAAGCCGGCTTTCCTTTTCCAGGACAAGTATCGGTACGCCGGCCTTTATCAGCGCATGGGCGGCGGCCAGCCCCGCTGCGCCGGCGCCGATCACGACGCACCGTGAAAAATCTGGCCGGTTTGGCTGCGCAATTCTGTTACTTCTGCTTCCATGCCTCTACCTGTCGCAGCCACGGCGGCCATAACCGGTGATCGGCGCGACATTTGGTCGTTTTCCGGCATTTGGCAAGACTTTGCCGGAATCCGATCCCATATGGCGGATGGAATCGATGGCGATTCGTCGCGGCACGGCCCCGCTTTCCTGCCGCAACGTGTTGTTAACCATTGATGTTCGCCCTTTCTTATCCATTGCCGCCGACACTTCGGCCCACCGGAAATATCGATGTGGGACGGAAACCAGATCGAACCGCCAACGGACCGGTTGTACAGGCGTCGCCGGGCGACTACCTTGTCTGGAGGCATGATGCCGTTCGGCAAAATCGAGAAAAGCCTTCATGAAGGTCGTTGAACGCTACATCATGCGTCGTGCGTTGGCGGTCTTCCTGGCAGCGCTCATCTGGACGCTGGCGATCGTGTGGACGACGCAGGTGCTCGCCCGCATCGACCTCGTCACCGACAGCGGGCAGTCGGTGCTGACCTTCTTCGAGGTCGCTGCGCTGATCATTCCGTCGATCGTCCCGATCGTCGTGCCTTTCGCCCTGGTGGTCGCGGTCGCTCAGACACTGAGCGCGATGAATTCCGATTCTGAGCTTGCCGTCTTGAACGCAGCGGGCGCTTCGCGCTGGACCATCGTCAGGCCGATCATGTTCCTGGCGCTGGCGGCCAGCGTCTTTTCGTTTGCCGTCGACAACGGCGTCGATCCCTATGCACGACAGAAAAACCGCGAGCTGGTGGCGTCGTCGCGCGCCGATCTGTTGTCGCTGATCATCCAGGAAGGCACCTTCCGCAAGATCGACGACGGCCTGTTCCTGCAGATTGGCGAGCGGCTTCCGGACAACCGCCTCGGCGGCATCTTCGTCGCCGATTCGCGCGAAGAAGGCGCCAACCTCATCTACTATGCCAAGACCGGCGCCATCATCGAAAACGGCGACGAGAGAGTGCTGATGATGAATGACGGCGTCATCCATCGCGAAACGCTGGCCGGCGATCTTTCGGTCATCCGGTTCACCTCCTATGCCTTCGACCTGTCCGCCTTCATGTCGGCCTCATCGGACGTATTGCTTTTGCCGAAGGACCGGACGACCCAGTACCTGCTCAATCCCAGTCCGAACGACAAGGTGTTCCAGAAAAAGCCGAACAAGTACCTGGCCGAACTCAACCAGCGTTTTTCCGAATGGTCCTATTCACTCGTCTTCGCGCTGATCGCGCTTGCGGTCGCGGGAGACGCGCGTTCCCATCGCGAGGCGCGCATTCATCCGCTGATCACGTCGATCGCGATTGCGCTTTTCGTGCGCTGGCTCGGTTTCTTTGCCGCCGGCAAGGCCGACAACGTTCCGCAATACGCCTATATGGTCTACGGCGTTCCTATCGTGGCGTCCGCGGTCGCGACATGGTTCATCGTCTCCAACCGGACCATGGAACTGCCGGTCGCCTGGGCCGACTGGATGACGAATTTCGCCGGCCGCTTCAGTGACGGCTGGAGCGCCCTGAAGCTCCGCTTCGCCAGGCGCGGCGCTTCTGGCCAAGGGGCCGGCTAACGGGCTGGATACGCTAATGGGCTGGACTCTGGGTAGATACTTCTTCTTCCGCTACGTGACGATCACCATCTGGTTCTTCATCGGCCTGCTGGCGCTTGTGTTCCTGATCGACTTCACCGAACTTTCCGGCCGCACGACCGGCTTGCCGGGTTTCACATACGGCACGGCGTTCGCCATTTCAGGGTTGCGGATCCCGATGATCATGCTGCAGACGGTGCCGTTCGTCGGCCTGTTCTCGGCGATGGCGACACTGGTCTCGCTCAATCGCAGGTATGAACTGGTCATCGCGCGTTCCGCCGGCGTGTCCGCCTGGCAATTCCTGCTGCCGTGCTGCATCGGGGCGCTGCTGTTCGGGGTGTTGTCGGTCGGCGTCATCAATCCGATCGCCGCGCATGCGTTTTCCTGGTCCGAAAAAATCGAAACCCAGCTCCGCTCCGGCAAGTCGAACACCGTCTCGGCCGACGCCGAGCCCTGGATCCGGCAGAAGACCAGTTCCGGCGATACCATCATCGGCGCGCGCGCCATTCTCAATCAGGGCCTGGAGATGGCCGATGCCGTCTTCTTCGTCCTCAACCCGCAAGGCGACATCGTCGAACGCAAGGACGCGGCGCACGCCTTTTTGCGGGATGGCTACTGGGAACTGCAGGACGTCAAGGTTTTCCGGGACGGCAATATCCAATCGGCGGCAAGCGACCGGGTGCCGACCAATCTCAAGCCCGAATTCGTGCAAGAGCGGCTGGCGCGCCCGGAAACCATCCCTTTCTACGATCTGCCCGGCAAGATCGAGGTTGCCCGCTCCTTTGGCCTCAAGGCAAATGCCTTTGCCATGCAGTTCGATTCGCTGGTGGCGCTGCCGTTCCTTCTCGTCGCAATGACGCTGATCGCCGCAACGGTGTCGATGCGATTTGCGAGGATGGGACAATCCGGGACGATGATTCTGGGTGGCGTCCTGGCCGGGTTTCTGCTTTATGTCGTGACGGTGCTGGTCAAGGCATTCGGCGTGGCGGGATTCGTACCCACAGTGGTGGCTGCATGGGTTCCGGTTGTCGTGGCTATGTTCTTCGGGGTGACTTTCTTGCTGTACAAGGAAGACGGCTAGTGAGGGGGGCGGTTTTGCGCATCCATAGGCAGGCCGGTTTGGCGCGCCTCTATGGGGCAAGCGCCTTGGCATGCCTGCTCGCTTGTGTCGTCCCGAGCATCCCGGCTTTTGCCCAGGATATCAGCGACATGGCAGCCGACGTGCCCGCCGGCTCGCAAATGCTGCTGGCGGCAGATACGCTGGTCTATGACAACGACAACCAGACAGTGACGGCCGTCGGCGGCGTGCAGATCGACTATGGCGGCAACCGCCTCGTCGCCCAGCGGGTCGAATACAATCGCAACACCAAGCGGCTCGTCGCCAGCGGCAATGTCGAGGTCGTCAACAGCGACGGCACCAAGATCTATTCGCAGCACGTCGACATCACCGACGATTTCGCCGACGGCTTCGTCAACGCGCTGCGTGTCGAAACCGTCGACAAGGCCTATTTCGCCGCCGAAAGCGCGGAACGCATGGGCGGCGTGCTGACGACGTTCCACAACGGCGTCTACACGGCCTGTGAGCCGTGCGAGGACAAACCCGACAAAGCGCCGACCTGGCGCATCAAGGCCAGAAAAATCATCTGGAACGGCGAGAAGAAGACGGTTCGCTTCGAGAATTCGAATTTCGAGTTCTTCGGCTTTCCGCTCGCCTATCTGCCGGCTTTCGAGATTGCCGACCCGACCGTCAAGCGCAAGAGCGGCTTCCTGATCCCTGGCATCTCCTACAAGAGCGATCTCGGCGTCGGCGTCAAAGTCCCCTATTATTTCGCTCTCTCACCAACCTACGATCTCACCGTCACCGGCAGCGGCTACACCAAGCAGGGCTTTCTCGGCGAAGCCGAGTGGCGTCAGCGCTTCAACAACGGCCAGTACAGCCTGAAGATCGCCGGCATCCGGCAAGTGGATCCCGACGAGTTCATCGACAGCGACGGGCACAATGTCGATTCGGGAGCGGCCGGCGACCCGAACAAATTCCGCGGCATGATGGGCACCAAGGGCCAGTTCGCCATCAATCCGCGCTGGGACTTCGGCTGGGATGTCCTGCTGCAGACCGACAAGAACTTCTCGCGCACCTACGCCATCGAAGACTTCAACGACAGCGTGCATCGCTCCTCGATCTACCTGACCGGCCTCAACGGCCGCAACTATTTCGATGTGCGCGCCATGCGCTTCGAGGTCCAGGAAGAGACGCTCTCTGACGATCCGACCGCGCGCGGCGGCAAGCAGCCCTGGGTGCTGCCCTCGCTCGACTACGCGTACATCCCAGACATGGCGGTGGGCGGCGGGCAGTTATCGTTCAATGTCAACGCGCAGGCCATCAGCCGCGACAGGCTGGACAGGGTCCTTGCCGATCCGAACAACGCTGCGTCCGTGACCAGTGTACGCGGCATCGAGGGCCAGTCGGGCCGTCTCACCGCCGAAGCGGAATGGAAACGCACCTTCACCACCGATGGCGGGCTGCTGCTGACGCCGCTGCTGGCGCTGCGCGGCGAGGCCGGCTATGTCAATGCCTCTTCGGGATCGCTCAATGCCATCAATCAGATGGCGTCTAATCTCGGCGTCGACGACGATATGCGATCGTCGCTCGCCCGCTTCATGGCGACCGCCGGGCTGGAAATGCGTTGGCCGGTGCTGTTCTCGTCGACCAGTTCCAGCCACATCTTCGAGCCGATGGCGCAGGTGTTCGTGCGTCCGAACGAGCAATATGTCGGCGGCCTCGCTGTTCCCAACGAGGACGCGCAGAGCTTCGTCTTTGACGCCACAACATTGTTCGAGCGCGACAAGTTCTCCGGTTACGACCGCTTGGAAGGCGGCACGCGCGCCAATGTCGGGCTGCGCTATTCCGGCGCCTATGACAATGGCTGGAGCACCAACGCGCTGTTCGGCCAATCCTACCAGCTTGACGGCCAGAACTCCTTCGCCGCGCCGGACCTGGTCAACGTCGGCGCCGATTCGGGCCTTGAGACCGCGACCTCCGATTATGTCGGTCTCGTCGGCTTCAACAGCCCCAGCGGGCTTTCCGGCTCGATCAGCGGCCGTTTCGACGAGCAGAGCTTCGAGGTTCGCCGCGCCGAGGTCAAGGCAGCCTATTCCGGCCTGCCGATTTCGTTCAGCGCCAAATACGCCTTCATCCAGGCGCAGCCGCTCTATGGCTTCACGACCGATCGTCACGAGGTCACGCTTGGCGCCTCGACGCAACTTGCAGAGAACTGGCGTGTCTTCGGTACCGGCACCTACGATCTGGAGCAAAGTGTCCTGGTCAAGGACGGGGTCGGCTTTGCCTATAGCGATTCGTGTTTCACCTACTTGATGACATTCTCGGAATCCCGCGACCTGAGCACCAAGGAAGTGTCGCAGAACATCGGTTTCAACCTGTCGTTCCGCACGCTCGGCGATTTCGGCTCGACACAAAGCTCCTTCAACGCTGTCCAGTAGCAGGCGACCGGCCAACAACAGACGGGCGGAACGGCGGCCGGCGAACGCATCGGCCCGAAAATCGGAATTGATTTTCGGAAAGCACGATGCGTAGATTCAAAGTGTTAGACGGTATCTTGTGTGTCCAAGTGAACCCACATCGCGTCTAACGACATCGTTTCGCCGCATAGGGCAGGCACGGATTCCAGCTCCCTCAAAATGGGATAGAATTGGGCCGGAACCGAGACTAAAATTGGGATGCTTTCGATGAGGAAATACCTCTTTTCGGCAGGGTTCGCGCTGCTGGTGGCGGCAACCTCGGCCTCGATCACAGTGATTACGCCGCCGGCCTTCGCCAGCCAGATCAAATACGTCGTCAACAACGTACCGATCACGACCGGCGACATCCAGCATCGGGCTGCCTTCCTGCGCCTGCAGCGCAAGAAAGGCGACGCTGCCGAGGAAATGATCGAGCAGACGCTGCGCGTCGCCGAAGCCAGGCGTCTCGGCATCCGCATCAGCGACGCCCAGGTCGACGCTGCCTATCAGCGCTTTGCCACGACCAACAAGATGCAGCTCAAACAACTCGATGGCGTCATGGCGCAGTCCGGCGTCGGCAAGGAACATTTCAAGGAGTTCATCCGCTCCCAGATGGCCTGGAACCAGGCGCTGACCGCGCGCCATCGCTCCAAGAGCGGCGGCGCGTTGAGCGAGCAGGACGTGGTCAGGCGCATGCTCGACAATGGCGGCACCAAGCCGACCGCCATGGAGTACATGCTGCAACAGGTCATTTTCGTCGTGCCGGCGGCCGAGCGCAGCGCTACGCTGTCCAAGCGCAAGCGCGAAGCCGATGCCATGCGCGCCCGCTTCAACAGCTGCAACACCTCGCGCGAATTTGCCAAGGGCCTGATCGACGTCACCGTTCGCGATCTCGGCCGGATACTGGCGCCGCAATTGCCGCCGGACTGGGCCGACCAGATCAAGGCCACCAAGGTCGGCGGCGCCACCCCCACGCGCGAGACAGACCGCGGCGTCGAGTTCATCGGCATCTGCTCGTCGCGCGAAGTGTCCGACGACAAGGCCGCCCAGATGGTGTTCCAGAGCGAAGGCTCGAGCGGCAAGGACGCCGACGAGCTCTCCAACAAGTATGTCGAGGAGTTGCGGAAGAAAGCCCGCATCGTCGAGCGCTGAAGTCGCCAGAGGCAGAGCTTCCGCTGGCGCTGAGCGTCGGCGATCCATCCGGCGTCGGGCCGGAAATCGCCATTGCCGCCTGGCGAGCGCGCGACAGCGCCGGTGTGCCGCCCTTCTATCTTATCGCGGATCCGGCGTTGATTGCCGCACGGGCGCGCTTGGTCGGCGCCGATGTGCCAATCACGGAGACGATACCAGCCAAAGCGGCGCGCGTCTTTGCACGCGCCCTGCCCGTCGTGCCCCTAGTCGCCCGCTTCGTCGACAGCACTGGCCGGCCGGACCCAGCCAACGCCGCCGGCATCATCGAGGCCATTGACCGCGCTGTTGACGACTGCCTTGGCGGCCGCGCGGCGGCAGTCGTCACCTGCCCGATCGCCAAGAAGCCGCTCTACGATGCCGGCTTCCGTTTCCCCGGCCATACCGAATATCTAGCGCATCTGGCGACACTCCACACCGGCGCAGAAGCGATGCCGGTGATGATGCTTGCCGGCCCCGAGTTGCGCACGGTTCCGGTCACCATCCACATTGCGCTGCGCGAGGTGCCGAAAGCGCTGACCACGGAGTTGGTCGTCGCGGCCGCCCGCATCACCGCCGCCGACCTCGAACATCGCTTCGGCATTGCCAAGCCGCGGCTTGCCGTTGCCGGCCTCAATCCGCATGCCGGCGAAGGCGGCGCGATGGGCGCCGAGGACGAGCGCATCATCCGCCCGGCGATCGACAGGCTGAGGGCGGAGGGCATCGACGCTTTCGGGCCGCTGCCGGCCGACACGCTGTTCCATGCCCGCGCCCGAGCCGGCTACGATGTGGCGCTGTGCATGTATCATGACCAGGCGCTGATCCCGGCCAAGGCGCTGGCGTTCGACGAGGCGGTCAACGTTACGCTCGGCCTACCCTTCATCCGCACCTCACCGGATCACGGCACCGCCTTCGATATCGCCGGCAAGGGCATAGCCCGTGCCGACAGTCTGATCGCGGCGCTCAGGCTCGCCCGCAGGCTTGCCGACATCGGGACGAAGGCTGCCGCCGCATGAGGCTTTGCATGAGAGCGGCCGCATGAGCATCGACGGGCTGCCGACGTTGCGCGCGGTGATCGAGCGCCATGGGTTGCAGGCGAAAAAGGCGCTCGGTCAGAATTTTCTGCTCGACCTCAATCTGACCGGCAAGATCGCGCGCGCCGCCGGCGACCTGACGGGCGCCACGGTGATCGAGGTCGGTCCGGGTCCCGGTGGGCTGACCCGGGCGCTGCTGTCCCACGGCGCTGCTCGGGTCATCGCCATCGAGCGCGACGAGCGTTGCCTGGCAGCGCTTGCGGAGGTGTCGGACCACTATCCGGGCCGGCTCGAGGTCATTGCCGGCGATGCGCTGAAGACGGATTTTGCGGCGCTTGCCAAAGGGCCACATGGGGGCAACGGATCTGTGACGATCGTCGCCAACCTGCCCTACAATATCGGCACCGAACTCTTGATACGCTGGCTGACCGTCGCCGAGTGGCCGCCCTTCTACGCATCGATGACGCTGATGTTCCAGCGCGAGGTGGCTGAGCGCATCGTCGCCCGCCCCGGCAGCGACGCCTATGGCCGGCTGGGCGTGCTGGCAGGCTGGCGGACGGAGGCAAAAATCGCTTTCGACGTGCCGCCGCAAGCGTTCACGCCGCCGCCCAAGGTGGTGTCGTCGGTGGTGCATCTGGTGCCGCGGGCAAGTCCCCTGCCCACCGAGGTCAAGAAGCTCGGCCGCGTCACCGAAGCGGCCTTCGGCCAGCGCCGCAAAATGCTGCGGCAGAGCGTCAAGAGCCTCGGCGGCGAAGTTCTGCTCACTCGCGCCGGCATCGATCCGACCCGGCGCGCCGAAACGCTTGACGTCGAGGAGTTCGTACGACTGGCCAACGCAGTGTAACTGCGCGGGCGCGCCCCTAATCCGTCTTCTCGTCGAGCAGCCCCGAGACGAAATCGAATAGACCGGGCCGGCGGTCGCGTCTGAGCCGTTCGGCGATGACGATGCCGCGCACTTCGGCGAAGGCGCGGTCGAGATCGTCGTTGATGATGACGAAATCATATTCCTTCCAGTGCTCGATCTCGTTGCGGGCGTTTTTCAGACGCGTCTCGATCACCGATTCCTGGTCCTCGGCGCGGCGCTTCAGCCGCGCCTTCAATTCTTTCATCGAGGGCGGCAGGATGAAGATCGAGACGATGTCGGCGCGCATCTTCTCCTTGAGCTGCTGGGCGCCCTGCCAGTCGATGTCGAACAGCATGTCGCGGCCCTGTGCCAGCGCCAGTTCGGCCGGTTCACGCGGCGTCGCATAGCAATTGCCATGCACTTCGGCCCATTCGAGCAGTGCGTCTGAATCGCGCAGCCGCTCGAACTCGCGCATGGTCCGGAAATGATAGTGGACGCCTTCGATCTCGCTGCCGCGGCGCGGCCGCGTGGTGACGGAGACCGACAGTTCGAGACTGGAATCGCTTTCCAGAAGATTGCGCGCGATCGTCGACTTGCCGGCCCCGGACGGCGACGACAGCACGAGCATAAGACCCCGGCGGCGAATGCGGGAACCCAAATCCCTGGCAACCATAGGCTCCTTGGCGACCATCAGGGTTACTCCAGATTCTGGACCTGTTCGCGAAACTGGTCGACGACCGCCTTCAGCTCCAGCCCTATGGCAGTGACCGCAGCGGCGTTCGACTTCGAACACAGCGTATTCGATTCGCGGTTGAATTCCTGCGCCAGAAAATCGAGCTTGCGGCCGATGGCGCCGCCGCCTGCCAGCAGCACCCGACCGGACGCCACATGCGTCTTCAGCCGGTCGATCTCCTCGCGGATGTCGGCCTTGGTGGCTAGGAACGCCGCCTCCATATGCAACCGGCTGGCGTCGAGATTGGCGGAGGCATCCATCAGCAGCCGAACCTGCTCGGCAATCCGTTCCCGAATCACCGTCGGCTCGCGCGACGGATCGGCCTCGGCGCGCACCGTCAGCGCCTCGATAGCGTCGATATGGCCGGACAGCAGCGAGCGTAGGGCGGCGCCCTCGCCCTGGCGTGCCTGCTCCAGCCCGCCCAGCGCCACTTCGAGCGCCGAGAGAATCGCGCTGTCGAGCGCCGCCCGCGCCTCTTCGGTTTCGGTGGTTTCGGGGATGTCGAGCACGCCGCGTAGCGAAAGCAGCCCGTCGGCTGTCGCAGGCGCTACGCCGAACTGCTCCTGCAGCCGCTTCGCCAGCCCCGCCAGATCCCTCAGGAAGGCCTCGTTGACCACGGGCTGCGCCTGCTGGCCGGCGGCACGGCTGACTGTCAGCGTTGCCTGGAAATTGCCGCGCGCAAAGCGCTTTTGCACCGTCTGCCTGGCGGCCGGCTCGAGCCGCTCGAGGCCCTGCTGCAGCCGCAGCCTGACCTCGACGCTCTTGCCGTTGACCGACTTGACCTCCCAGGCGATCGACGTGCCGTCATGTTCGGCGACGGCCCGTGCAAAACCGGTCATGCTCTGCAAATTCATGATGCCCTTGCTTCCCCCTGGCGCATGATCCCGGAAGCGGTTCCGGCCAGACATGCGCGGCTTCAAAATACCGGAGCGCCTTCGCGCCGAATCGGGCGCAAGGCGCTCATGATCACAAAATCAGCACGTCCCTGCCGTCAAACGAATCGGAGGGACGATCCCAGAACCGTCCGGCGCTACTGCGCCGCTCCCGCGTCGCCATCGCCGCCACCGTCCACCGGCGCATCGGTCTGACCTTCCACCTTGGCGGCGTCGGCCTCGGCAGTTCCGGCCTTGGCAGCGTCATCGGCCAACTTCTTCTGCAGCGCCCGGTAGCGGGCGACGTTCTCGTTGTGCTCGGCGAGCGTCGCGGCAAAGACATGACCGCCGGTGCCGTCGGCAACGAAATACAGGTCGTCGGTCTTCGACGGATTGGCGACGGCTTCCAGTGCCGCACGGCCGGGATTGGCGATCGGCGTCGGCGGCAAGCCGTTGATCAGATAAGTGTTGTAGGGCGTCGGCTTCTTGATGTCCGACTGATAGATTGGGCGGTCGGCGGGTTTGCCCTTGCCGCCGAAAAGGCCGTAGATAATGGTCGGATCGGACTGCAGCCGCATGCCCTTGGCCAACCGGTTGAGGAAGACGGCGGCGACCCGTGAGCGTTCGTCGCCCTTGCCCGTCTCCTTCTCGACGATCGAAGCCAGGGTGACGAAGTCATCCACACTGGCCAGAGGCAGATCGGGGGCGCGCCGCTGCCAGACTTCCTCGACCAGCTTCTTCTGATCCGCCAAAAGCTTGTCGACCATCTGCTGGCGTGTCGCGCCGCGGGTGAAACGCAGCGTGTCGGTAGCAAGGCTGCCCTCGGGTGGAATGGTCGCCGGCATATCGCCGTCGAGCGCTGCCTGCTCGGCGATGCGCTGCAGCGCCTGCTCGACCGTCAGTCCCTCGGGGACGGTCAGCGAATACATCACCGACTTGCCGCTCTTCAGCAACTCCATGATGTCGCGCATGGAGGCCTGCGGCTTGATCTCGTATTCGCCGGCCTTCAGGGCAGAATCATTGCCAAAGGCACGCACGCCAAGGCGGAAGATGCGCGCGTCGCTAATCAGTCCGCGCCGCTCGAGCTGCTCTGCAATTTCCTGGACGCCGGTGTTCGGCTTGACCAGAAAGGTGTCGGCATGGGCAGACGGGCCGGGCTCGTTGAATTCCTGCTTGCCGAAATACAATGCAAAACCGGCCGCCAGAATCAACAGCATCACCAAGGAGATGACGAAGTTCATGAACACAACGAACTGGCTGCGCGAGGCGCGCGAGCGCTTGGGCGGTGGCGTGCCGGCTTCGGGCCGCAATGCCTCGCTGGCCGTCTTCGGCACAATCGGACTCGACGGTGTGGACCGTTGCCCGAATTCCCCGTTGTCCGCCGCATTCGTGTTCATGCCGCCCTACCGTTTGGTCTTGCAACGAATCCCCTTGGGCAGAGTAGGGGCGAATATGGCAAAATTGACGGCACGCATACGCCGTGCCGGCCAGCGGACCGGTCAGCCATTGTAGCGCTGGAAGACCAGCGAGGCGTTGGTGCCGCCGAAGCCGAAGGAATTGGACAGCGCCACGTCGATCTGGCGGGAGCGCGGCTTGTGCGGCACCAGGTCGATCGCCGTCTCTCGCTCCGGGTTGTCGAGATTGATGGTGGCCGGCGCGATGTTGTCGCGAATGGCGAGGATCGAAAAGATCGCCTCGGCGGCGCCCGCTGCACCCAGAAGATGGCCTATCGACGACTTGGTCGACGACATCGATATTTTCGACGCAGCGTTGCCGACCAGCCGCTCGACCGCGCCGAGCTCGATCGTGTCGGCCATGGTCGAGGTGCCGTGCGCATTGATGTAGTCGACGTCTGCGGGCGTCAGCTTGGCCCGGTTCAGCGCCGCAACCATGCAGCGGAAGGCGCCGTCGCCATCTTCGGCCGGCGCGGTGATGTGATAGGCATCGCCGGTCAAGCCGTAACCGGTGACCTCGGCATAGATCTTGGCGCCGCGCGCCTTGGCGTGTTCCAGCTCCTCCAGAATGACGACGCCGGCGCCCTCGCCCATGACGAAGCCGTCGCGGTCACGGTCATAGGGACGCGAGGCCGTTTCCGGAGCTTCGTTGCGGTCGGTCGACAGCGCCCGGCAAGCGGCGAAACCGGCGATCGACAGCCGGGTCACCGGCGCTTCCGCGCCGCCTGCGACCATCACGTCGGCATCGCCCCACATGATCAGCCGAGCTGCATCGCCGATGGCATGCGCGCCGGTGGAGCAAGCGGTGACGACGGCGTGGTTGGGGCCTTTCAGCCCATGCCGGATCGAAACCTGACCGGAGACGAGATTAATGATCTGGCCGGGGATAAAGAACGGGCTGATGCGGCGCGGACCGCGCTCCTTCAGGATCATCGCGTTCTCGGCGATGCCTTCGATGCCGCCGATGCCGGAGCCGATCAGCACGCCGGTGGCGCACTGCTCCTCATGGGACTTCGGCGCCCACCCCGAATCCTTCAGCGCCTCGTCGGCGGCCGCGATCCCGTAGAGGATGAAGTCACCGATCTTGCGCAGTTCCTTCGGCTCGAGAACGGCCTCGGGATTGAAGGTGGCGTTCTCACCATTGCCGCGGGGAACGACGTGGGCGACCTTGCAGGCAAGATCCTCCACCTCGAACTCGGTGATGCGCTTGGCTGCGCTGCGGCCGGTCAGGAGCTCCTTCCAGCCATGCTCGAAACCCACGCCGAACGGCGAAAGCAGCCCAAGGCCCGTGACGACGACACGCCTCATCGCAGGTCCTCCTCGCTGGTGACTGCAAATAGCGTCAGGCCGAAGCCTTATCGATGTACTTCACCGCATCGCCAACAGTCAGGATGGTTTCGGCCGCATCGTCCGGGATCTCGACGCCGAATTCTTCTTCGAACGCCATGACGAGTTCGACCGTGTCGAGACTGTCCGCGCCCAGATCATCGATGAAGCTCGCCTGCTCCGTCACCTTGTCGGCATCGACGCCAAGGTGCTCGATGACGATCTTCTTGACGCGCTCTGCGGTGTCACTCATTTGGGCATCCTCGTCTTTTGTTTGTCTGTCTTCGTTAGCGGGCGGAATGCCGCTAATCAAGCTGAAAGATGGTCCTGTCGGAAACGCAACGGCACCGGACCGGTTTTTGCCCGAACCGCCGGGTTGCGGGCCGCATTACACGAATATCGGCCTGGATCCAAGGCGAAAAGGGGTGTTTTCCCGCAACTGTCAAATCATCGCCATGCCGCCATTCACGTGAATGGTCTGGCCGGTGACATAGGCAGCTTCGTTGGAAGCGAGATAGGCGACGGCCGAAGCGACTTCGGCGCTGGTGCCCATGCGCCGTGTCGGGATCGCCGCCATGATCGCATCTTTCTGCTTGTCGTTGAGCTTGTCGGTCATCGCCGATTCGATGAAGCCGGGGGCGACGCAGTTGACCGTGATTTTGCGGGTGGCGATCTCCTGCGCCAGCGACTTGGAAAAGCCGATCATGCCGGCCTTGGAGGCGCAGTAATTGGTCTGGCCGGGATTGCCGGTGACGCCAACCACGGAGGTGATGTTGATGATGCGGCCATGCCGGCGCCGCATCATCGGATGGGTGAGTTCGCGGGTCAGCCGGAACACGGCGGTCAGATTGACCTCGAGCACCGTGTCCCAGTCGGCGTCCGCCATGCGTACGAACAGACCGTCCTTGGTGATGCCGGCATTGTTGACGAGAATGTCGACGCCTTCGAGATCGGCCTCGACCTTCTGGCCGAGCGCCTTGACCTCGTCGCGATTGGAAAGGTTCGCCGGGAACAGCTTGACCCGGTCGCCGAGTTCGGTCGCCAGCGTCTCCAGCTTTTCGACGCGGGTGCCGTGCAGGCCGACGACGGCGCCCTGCGCATGCAGCACCCTGGCGATCGCCTCGCCGATGCCTCCCGATGCGCCTGTGACGAGGGCCTTGCGGCCGGTCAATTCGAACATGTCTTGTCTCCTGATCTAAGAGAGAACACCCTCCACGGGCGGGGTCGAATCTCGGTTGGTTATGCGAGCGCCGCCAGCGCCGCGTCGACATCCGCCGGCGTGCCGACGGCGCCGGTAGCCATATCGCGGTTGATGCGCCGCGCCAGTCCCGACAGCACCTTGCCGGCGCCCACCTCGTAAAGCGTCGCAATGCCATTCGCGCCGAACCATTCCACCGTTTCGCGCCAGCGCACGCGGCCGGTCACCTGTTCGACCAGGCGGCGGGCGATTGCGTCCGGATCGCTGGACGGAGTGACCGACACGTTGGAGACCACGGGCACGAACGGCGCGTTCTTCGTGACATCGGCCAATGCCTCGCGCATGACCTCGGCCGCCGGTGCCATCAGCGCCGAATGGAAGGGCGCCGAGACCTGCAGCATCAGCGCCCGCTTGGCGCCCTTTTCCATGCACAGTCTCGCCGCCAGTTCGACCGCCGCGCTGGCACCGGAGATCACCAGTTGGCCACCGCCATTGTCGTTGGCGATCTGGCAAACTGAACCTTTGGCCGCTTCAGCGCAGGCGTCTTCGACATCGGCCCGTTCCAGCCCGATGATCGCCGCCATGGCGCCTTCACCGGCCGGCACAGCCGCCTGCATGGCATTGCCGCGGATACGCAAGAGCCGGGCCGCATCGGCCACCGAAACGAAACCGGCGGCGGCAAGTGCCGAATATTCGCCGAGCGAGTGGCCGGCGACATAGGCGACCTTGTCCCTCAGCGAGAGGCCGCGCGATTCCAGCGCCCGGATCGCGGCGAGCGACACAGCCATCAGCGCCGGCTGGGCATTGGCGGTCAGCGTCAGCCTCTCTTCCGGCCCTTCCCAGATCAGCTTCGACAGGTTTTCGCCAAGCGCCTCGTCGACCTCTTCGAAGATATTCCGCGATTCCGGAAAGGCGTCCGCGAGGTCCTTGCCCATGCCGACAGCCTGGCTGCCCTGTCCCGGAAAGGTGAATGCGACGGCCATGTGTGGCTCCCAAGCGGCTGATTTTTCCTGCCTGTGACGCAAGGCGGGCGGGCAAGTCAAGTCCGCTGGCAGCCCGACGCGGGTCGCTCCGGCTCGGTATCGCTGGCCGAGTACCTGTTCCAAAAGGCTTTTTTTCGATCACTCATGATGAAAATCGCTCACGATTCGTTTGCTGGCTCTTCTTATTTCAGCCACAGGCGTTAGCTTTTCGTGACATATCGATGACAGCTCAATGACACTTTGTGTATGGTCGGGGGAATTGTAAGGTGGCAAGGACTAGGAAAGGCGTTGGCAAAGCCGCGCCACAGTTTTTGGAAGGCGATCCGGCCACCGGCTATCTGCCGGGCCGGAAATGGCCTGTTATCCGCTATGGCCTCGTCAGCCTTCTCGCCGCCACCATCCTGGTTTTTGCGATCGAACTAATCGTGCGCGGCGACTTTGCCGGCACCGTCGCCTTCTTCCTGCAGCCCTTCAAGCCGGGCTGGACCACCATCATCATCTTTGCGCTTATCCTGATCGGCCTCGACGCCGTGCTCGGCCGCAGCCACCAGAGCCTGATGATCGTCGCGCCGCTGACGCTGGCGCTGGCCTTTGTCGGCCATCAGAAATCGCTCTATCTCGGCGATCCGCTCTATCCGACCGATTTCCTCTATTCACGCCAGATCGTGGCGCTGATGCCGCTGCTGGTGCGCGAACGTCCGGGAACCGCCATCGCTCTGGCGATCGGAATCGTTGGCAGCCTGTCGCTGCTCGTTTATGGCTGGCGGCTCTGGCGCCGCCGGGTACCGGCGCTCAGCCGCAAGGGTCGCCTGGCCCGGCTGACATTGACCGTGCCGTTGCTCGCCTTCTTCGTCTCGATCATGGATTACGCGACCTTCTCGTGGACGCGGGACCGGCTGCAGATCATCCCGATCATGTGGGACCAGAAGGAAAACTACGCCTCCAATGGCTTCGCGCTCGCCTTCGCGCTCAACGTACCGATGGCGCATGTCTCGGCGCCTGCCGGCTACTCCGACAAGTCGATCGCAGCGATCGACAGGCCTGACGTGACGGCCTCGGTGCCGGCCGAGAAGCCCGACATCATCATCGTCATGAGCGAATCATTCTGGGATCCGACCGAACTGCCCGGCGTCAACATCACGCCCGATCCGATTCCCACTGTGCGGGCGCTGCGCTCGGGCTACATGTTCTCACCCGAATTCGGCGGCATGACCGCCAATGTCGAATTCGAGGCGCTGACCGGCTTTTCCAACGCCTTCCTGCCGGCCGGCAGCATCCCCTACCAGCAATATGTCCGCGCGCCGGTGCCGTCGATGGCGACGTTCCTGAAGAGCCAGGGCTATGAGACGCGCGCCATCCATCCGGGCACGAGCTGGTTCTGGAACCGCACGCCGGTCTATGCGGATTTCGGCTTCGACGACTTCAAGTCGGAAGAAAATATGCCATATCTCGAAAAGCGCGGTCCGCTGGCCTCGGACGCGGCGATGACCGACGAGATCATCCGCGAGGCCGATGCCACCGACGATCCGCTCTTCTTCTTCGCCGTCAGCCTGCAGAATCACGGACCCTACGAGCCGAATCGCTACTACAATCCCACCCACAAGGTCCAGGCGCCGACCAGCCAGTGGGCAAAGGATTCATTGCTGAGCTTCACCGAGGGTGCATCCGACGCCGATAAGAGCCTCGAGCGCCTTGTCGAATGGGCGAAGAACCGCGAACGGCCGACAGTCATCGCCTTCTTCGGCGACCATCTGCCCCCGCTCGGCCCGGTCTATGTCGAGACCGGCTTCCTCAAAGATAATGTCGCGCCGCGCAAAGAGCCGCCTGACCAGATGCTGCTGCATCACCAGACGCCGCTGGTCATATGGTCGAACCGCACCGGGCCGGCCGCGGACATGGGCGCGGTAAGTCCGGCTTTCCTGCCCTACCATATCCTGACCACGGCTGGGATCAGCCATCCCTATTACACCGGCTTCCTCGGCCAGATGCGCGAGCGCTACAGCGTCGTCGATCGTAATTTGTTGATGACGCCGACGGGCGAGGACACGCCCGACTGGGCGCGACAGAAGAAGATCGATCCGGCCATTCGCGATTTCCGTCTGCTGCAATACGACATGATGTTCGGCAAGCGCCATGCGGCGCCCGATTTCTTCCCGGAAACGGTGAACAAGCGCGTCCCGCATACAAGCTGAAGATGCCGCGACGTATCGTCCTTGGAGCGGCGGGTTTTCGGCTCGCCCTTGCCTTGCGGTCAAATTCCTGTATAGACGCCCGCAATCTGCCGGTCCTTGCTGGGGGCTGAACGAAGGGCCGGAGGTTTTTCGAAAACCTTCGTGTGGAGCCAGAAGCGCTTCCGCCTCCCGTGTCTCCGCTCTCGACCGTCTCGTCATGCTCCTTTCTTCCCCGCCCCCTTCTAGGGATCGGCGGGTCAGAGAAGTTGCAGAGGCTTTTGCCGCGGGAACCGGGAGAGAAACGAAGAAAGGCGAAGAACAATATGGCTCTTTACGAACATGTGTTTCTTGCCCGGCAGGACCTCTCGCAGCAGCAGGTCGATGCGCTTGTCGAACAGTACAAGGGCGTCATCTCCGCGAATGGCGGGTCCGTCGGCCGGGTCGAGAACTGGGGACTGAAGTCCCTCACCTACCGGGTCAACAAGAACCGGAAGGCATACTATACGCTGATGGACATCACCTGCCCGCCGGCCGCGCTCAACGAGATGGAGCGCCAGATGGGCCTGTCCGAGGATGTGCTGCGTTTCCTCACCATCAAGGTCGATGCACATGAGGAAGGCCCGTCGGCGATGATGCAGAAGCGCGAAGAGCGCTCGGAACGCGGCGGCTTCGGTGACCGTGACCGCGGCCCACGCTCGTTCGGCGACCGCGATCGCGGCGACCGTGGCGATCGCCCGCCGCGCAGCTTCGGTGGCGATGCCGGTGCAGATCGTGGTCCGCGCCGTCCGCGCGAAGGTGTTGAAGGGGGTGCAGAATAATGGTCGACATCAACCAGATCCCGACCCGGCGCCCGTTCCATCGCCGCCGCAAGACCTGCCCGTTCTCCGGAGCCAACGCGCCCAAGATCGACTACAAGGACGTACGTCTTCTGCAGCGCTACATTTCCGAGCGCGGCAAGATCGTGCCGTCGCGCATCACCGCCGTCAGCCAGAAGAAGCAGCGCGAACTCGCCAAGGCGATCAAGCGCGCCCGCTTCCTCGGACTGCTGCCCTACGTGGTTCGCTAACACTCTTTCAGCGGGCGGTTCGCCGCCCGCTCTTCCCAACGGCGACGGGCGCCGCAGGGTTGAACTTGATTGATGCATGTCGTTGTCCCAAAACCGGGGCCACTTTGGGCCACATGCATTGAAAATCCCGGGTTGAGGTGAAGACCTCTAACTGCCGCGACAGGCAGGACAGCGACATAGGCGGCAACGCCCTCAGCTTCCTGACCTGTTCCAGACAATTCGGCGTCGATGCCAGTGATTGGCGCCCAAACGAAGGAACAAAACTATGGACGTCATTCTTCTCGAGCGCGTTTCCCGCCTCGGTCAGATGGGCGATACCGTCAAGGTCAAGGATGGATTCGCCCGCAACTTCCTGCTGCCGCAGGGCAAGGCGCTGCGCGCCAACGAAGCCAACAAGAAGAAATTCGAAGGCCAGCGCGCCCAGCTCGAAGCCCGCAACCTCGAGCGCAAGTCCGAGGCCATGCAGATTTCGGAAAAGCTCGACGGCAAGAGCTTCATCGCCGTACGTTCGGCCGGCGAAACCGGCCAACTCTACGGCTCGGTGTCGACCCGCGACATCGCAGAGCTTTTGACGGCGGAAGGCTTTTCGGTCAACCGCAACCAGATCCTGCTCAACCAGCCGATCAAGACCATCGGCCTTACCAATGTGGCGATCGCGCTGCATCCGGAAGTCGAGCTCACCATTACGCTCAACATCGCCCGCACCGCCGACGAAGCCGAGCGCCAGGCCAAGGGCGAGACGCTGACCACAGCCGAAGCTATCTATGGCGACGACATCAACGACAATGCGCGCCCGGACAACTTCTTCGATCCCAATGCCGAGTTCGAAGGCGGCGAAGATAACGGCTGATTGCACGTCACAAGGCGTCAGAGCGGCGCTTTAAAACGTTTCGTCGGCTTCCAGTCATTTCTGGACCAATGCCCGGGCTTCTCGCCTGGGCATTTTTGTGCCAAAAGGAACTTTTCGAACCCCTATATGTTGAGGCAGACTACAGCGCCGCGCGTCCTTTGGACGCGCAAATGAAGCTGTAGAACTTCGGTTTGGCGCATGATCCTTTCCGAAAATCGAATCCGATTTTCGGGGTCGTGCGCCGAGACAGCGCGTCTGGCCGAGAGGGGATATTGGTCATGAATATTCTGCTGAAACGCATTCTCGACCGCCTGGTGCGCACCGGCAACCTCAAAGTCACCGGACCGAAAGGCCTCTCGGTGATTTTCGGCGATGGCACTGGCGATCCGGTGCACATGCACATCAAGACCGCGCATGCCGAGCGCGCCATCACCTTCGATCCGATGCTGGCGGTGCCGGAGGCCTACATGGACGGCGAACTCGACATACTCGAGGGTGGCGTGCTGGGGGTGATGCGTATCGCTTTCCAGAACATGGGTAGCGGCGGCATCGATGCCACCTGGTCGAAGGCAATCGAGGGCCTGCGCCACGCCTTCCGCCGCCTGCAGCAGATCAACACGGCGGCGCGCGCGCGCCGCAACGTGCAGCGCCACTATGATCTATCGGGCGAGCTCTACCGGCTCTTCCTCGACGAGGACATGCAGTATTCCTGCGCCTATTTCGAGCAGCCGGACATGACGCTCGATGAGGCGCAGGCCGCCAAGAAGCGCCACATCGCCGCCAAGCTCAGGCTGAAGGCCGGTCAGACGGTGCTCGACATCGGCTCCGGCTGGGGCGGGCTCGGCCTCTATCTCGCCAAGTCCTTCGACGTAGACGTGCAAGGTGTGACGTTGTCGACCGAGCAGCATGGCGTCGCCACCGACCGCGCCCATGCGCAAGGCCTGGAAAACCGCGTGCATTTCGAATTGAGGGACTACCGCGAGCTCAACGAGCGCTTCGACCGCATCGTCTCGGTCGGCATGTTCGAGCATGTCGGCGTCAATCACTACCGGACCTTCTTCGACAAATCGGCGACGCTCTTGAAGCCGGACGGCGTCATGCTGCTGCACACGATCGGCCGCTCCGGCGTGCCGTGGGCAACCAGCGCCTTCATCCGCAAATACATCTTCCCGGGCGGCTATATCCCCTCGCTCTCGGAAGTGATGCCGGCGATCGAAAAGTCGGGCCTCATCGTCACCGACATCGAAATCTTGCGGCTGCATTATGCCGACACGCTGAAGCACTGGGGCGAGCGCTTCGCCGCCAACCGCGACAAGGCCAAGGCGATTTACGACGAGCGTTTCTGCCGCATGTGGGAGTTCTACCTAGCAGCCTCGGAAGCCGCCTTCCGCTGGCAGGATCTGGTGATCTTCCAAATCCAGATCGCCAAGAAGAACGACACGCTGCCGATGTCTCGCGACTATATGGCCAAATGCGAGAAGGCGCTGGAGATGCGCGACATGGGACATCGCCCAAAAGCCGTTACCGCCAAGCCCGCGCGGCGGCGCAAGGTAGCGGATATGGAATAGACCGCCGGCGATCGCCCCATTGCGGCTTGCCTTTGCCGGCCCGCACGCTGAAAAAGGTCTCGTCGTCGCCGCGAGACCTTTTTTTATGACCTATCTCATCTACATCGTTGCTGCCCTTGCCGAGATCGCCGGCTGCTTTTCGATCTGGGCGTGGTGGCGGCTGGAAAAGTCGCCGTTGTGGCTGGCGCCAGGCCTGGCCTCGCTCGCATTGTTCGGCCTCCTGCTGGCGCTGATAGACGTCAGCGCGGCGGGCCGTGCCTATGCTGCCTATGGCGGCATTTACATCACTGCCTCGCTCGGATGGCTGTGGCTGGTGGAAGGCGTGCGCCCCGACCGTTGGGATCTTGCCGGTTCCGCGCTCTGCATCGTCGGCGCCTCGGTCATCCTGCTCGCACCTCGGGGTGCCTGAGCTATGGAACTGCCTATCCCGCTTCGACAGGCCGTCGAGCGCCTCCTCGAAAAAGTTCCGCTGCCGACGCTGAAGCAAGCGGCAAAAACGCTGTCGGACCGCTACCGCGCCGAACTGCGCGACGGCCGTCTGCACATGGCCGAGCAGATGGCGGTCAAGGCCTATCTGGCGACGCGGCTGCCGGCGACCTATGCCGCCGTCCGTGCCAGCCTCGATGCGCTCAGCGAGGCAAGACCCGATTATGCTCCGAAAACCCTGCTCGATGTCGGCGCCGGCCCTGGTACGGTGCTTTGGGCCGCGCTCGATCTCTGGCCCGACCTCCAGCAGGCGGTGCTCATCGAGGCGAGCGCCGCGGTGCGCCGGGTCGCCGAGGCGCTTGCCACTGAGGCGATGACGGCCAGGGTGGCCTGGCTGGCCGGCGATGTCACCCTCGATCTCGCCGATCTCAAACCGGCCGAGCTGGTCACCTGCGCCTATGTGCTGGACGAGATCGGACCGGCGTCGCTGCCAAAACTCATCGACCGGCTCTGGCACCTGACCGACAACACGCTGCTGGTCGTCGAGCCGGGCACGCCGGCCGGATGGCAGCGCATCCTTGCCGTGCGCCGGCAGCTGATCGAGGCGGGCGCGCATGTGCTTGCGCCTTGCCCGCATGAGGCTCCCTGCCCGCTCGTGCCGCCCGACTGGTGCCATTTTTCGCGCCGTGTCGCGCGTTCGCGCCTGCACCGGCTGGCTAAAGACGCCGACGTGCCATGGGAGGACGAGAAATTCATCTACATCGCCGTCTCCCGCCAAGCTGTTGCCCCACCGCAGGCACGTGTAATCGCACCGCCGAAATCGGGCTCCGGCAAGGTCCTGCTGAAACTTTGCCAAAAGGACGGCAGTGCCGACGAGAAACTGTTCACCAAGCGCCACGGTGAACCGTTCAAGGCGGGGCGGCGGCTGGACTGGGGTGATTCCGTCTAGCGACTTCGGCCCGCGTCCACCACACACTTGATTTTGTTCTTCATTTGTTCTAGCTATCGCGCAGAATCACGACCTTACCGAGTCAACCGGAATCGGAGCACGGGAATTCCGTCCTGTGGACGGTTTATCGTTCCTGTGAACAGTGGGCATCAAAGCCGGTTGGACAGGTACTGTTGCAGATAAGTCAGCACTGATTTTTCCCATTCTGATATCGAGGAGCCGGGATCGAAATCGGGGACATCATGGCAGAGGCAGCACGAAAATTCGGCGTGGCGGAAACACCGCTCTATCGCGAGGCACCGAACAACATCGAAGCTGAGCAGGCGCTGCTCGGCGCCATCCTCGTCAACAACGATGCTTTCTACCGCGTCTCGGATTTCCTGAAATCCGGCCATTTTTACGAGCCGCTGCATAGAAAAATCTTCGAAGTCGCCGCCGAACTCATCCGTATGGGCAAGATTGCGACACCGATCACGCTGAAGACCTTCCTGCCTGCCGACGAGAAGGTGGGCGACATGACGGTTGCGCAATATGTCGTGCGGCTGGCCGTCGAGGCGGTCACCGTAGTTAACGCCGCCGACTACGGCCGCGCCATCTACGATCTCGCCACGCGACGCGCACTGATCACCGTCGGCGAAGACATGGTGAACATCGCCTACGATGCGCCGGTCGACATGTCGCCGTCCGAGCAGATCGAGGATGCCGAACGGCGCCTGTTCGAACTGGCCGAGACCGGCCGCTACGATGGCGGCTTCGAGAGCTTCACCGATGCGGTCAAAACCGCCGTCGACATGGCCAATGCCGCCTATATGCGCGACGGGCACCTGTCGGGCGTCGCCACGGGCCTGCGCGATCTCGACCGCCGCATGGGCGGCCTGCAGCCCTCAGATCTGATCATCATCGCCGGCCGCCCCGGCATGGGCAAGACCTCGCTTGCCACCAACATGGCCTTCAACATCGCCGAAGCCTATGTGCCGGCGCAACAGGCCGACGGCTCGTTCAAGGCGGCAAATGGCGGCGTCGTCGGCTTTTTCTCGCTCGAAATGTCATCGGAACAGCTCGCTACCCGCATCATTTCCGAGCAGACCGAAATCCCGTCGTCAAAAATTCGCCGCGGCGAGATCAGCGAGATGGACTTCGAAAAGCTGGTCGCATGCTCGCAGACCATGCAGAAGATCCCGCTGTTCATCGACCAGACCGGCGGCATCTCGATCGCCCAGCTATCAGCGCGGGCGCGGCGGCTGAAACGCCAGCGCGGCCTCGACGTCATCGTCATCGACTATATCCAGCTGATGCAGGGATCGAGCGCCAAGTCCTCACAGAACCGTGTGCAGGAGATCACCGAAATCACCACCGGCCTGAAGGCGCTGGCCAAAGAGCTTGCCGTGCCGATCATCGCGCTGTCGCAGCTGTCGCGCCAAGTCGAAAGCCGTGACGACAAGCGCCCTCAGCTTTCGGATCTGCGCGAATCCGGTTCGATCGAGCAGGACGCCGACGTGGTGATGTTCGTCTACCGCGAGGAATACTATCTGAAGAACCGCGAGCCGAAGCCCGGCACCGACGAATACATCAAATGGGAAAACGAGATGAACGAGATGCGCGGCAAGGCCGAGGTCATCGTCGCCAAGCAGCGTCATGGGCCGACCGGATCAGTCAGCCTCGCTTTCCAGGGCGAGTTCACCCGCTTCTCCGACCTCGCCGAGGAGCATCATATTGCGGAGAGGTTTGAGTAGTTTTTGACTTACCGCCGCGCTCCGTCACACCCCCCTCTGGCCTGCCGGCCATCTCCCCCGCAAGGGGGGAGATCGGCAGCTTTGCCGGCATTGCTCTTCCTGCAACGTCAGCGATTGGCCAAAGCGATGGCGACATCCAATCTCCCCCCTTGCGGGCGAGATGTCCGGCAGGACAGAGGGGGGTGGGCAGGATCACCAGCCTCCGGCCGCTTTGGAGCGTCATCAGCCTGATGGCCAAATCGCGCATCCAGTTCATCTGCCAGAATTGCGGTTCGGTGCATCAGCGCTGGGCCGGCAAATGCGATGCCTGCGGCGAGTGGAATACGCTGGTCGAGGAAGGCACGTCCGGCGGCATCGGCTCGGGTCCGGCCAACACCCGCACTGCGCGCAAGGGCCGTGCCGTGGTGCTGACGACTTTGTCCGGCGATATCGAGGATGCGCCGCGCATCGTCTCCGGCATCGGCGAACTCGACCGCGCCACCGGCGGCGGTTTCGTGCGCGGCTCGGCCCTGCTGGTCGGCGGCGATCCCGGCATCGGCAAGTCGACGCTGCTCACTCAGGCTGCCGCAGCGCTGGCGTCCAAGGGCCACCGCATCGTCTATGTCTCGGGCGAAGAGGCGGTTGCCCAGATCAGGCTGCGTGCGCAGCGGCTCGGCGTCGCCGATACTCCGGTGGAGCTTGCCGCCGAAACCAATGTCGAGGACATTCTCGCCACCATCGCCGACGGCAAGCGGCCGGATTTGGTGATTCTGGATTCGATCCAGACCTTGTGGACCGACATGGCCGATTCGGCTCCCGGCACCGTCACCCAGGTGCGTGCCGCCGCCCAGGCGATGATCCGCTATGCG
This sequence comes from Mesorhizobium wenxiniae, assembly GCF_002284535.1. Lineage (GTDB taxonomy): Bacteria > Pseudomonadota > Alphaproteobacteria > Rhizobiales > Rhizobiaceae > Mesorhizobium > Mesorhizobium wenxiniae. The sequence continues at coordinate 165,340 of NZ_NPKH01000023.1, forward strand.
AAATCCACGGGTGCGGCGATCGTGCTCGTCGGTCACGTCACCAAGGAAGGCCAGATCGCCGGGCCGCGCGTCGTCGAGCATATGGTCGACGCAGTGCTCTATTTCGAGGGCGAAGGCGGCCACCACTACCGCATCCTGCGCACGGTCAAGAACCGCTTCGGACCGACCGACGAGATCGGCGTCTTCGAAATGTCTGATATGGGCCTGCGCGAGGTCGCCAACCCGTCCGAACTTTTTCTCGGCGAACGCCACGCGAAAGCGCCGGGCGCCGCGGTTTTCGCCGGCATGGAAGGCACAAGGCCGGTGTTGGTCGAGATCCAGGCGCTGGTGGCGCCGTCGTCGCTGGGCACGCCGCGCCGCGCCGTCGTCGGTTGGGACGGCGCCCGGCTGTCGATGACCCTCGCCGTTCTCGAAGCTCATTGCGGCGTCCGCTTTGGCACCCATGACGTCTATCTCAACGTCGCCGGCGGCTACCGTATCTCGGAGCCGGCTGCCGATCTGGCGGTAGCGGCCGCACTGGTTTCCTCGCTCACCGGTCTTGCCCTTCCCGCCGATTGCGTCTATTTCGGCGAAATCAGCCTTTCGGGCGCCGTGAGGCCGGTTGCGCACGCGCAGCAGCGCCTGAAGGAAGCCGAAAAGCTGGGTTTTGGAAGCGCGGTTCTGCCCTTGGGCAGCGAGGAACTTGCCGGGGGGATAGGGGCCGGCGCTTTCCAGCCCACCGAGCTTGCCGATCTCGTGGCGCGCATAGCCGGCGCACGGCGCAGCCGCGCCGACGAGCAAGAGTGACGCGGCTCATGAAGTGGGGCAAAAGACATGCCGATTACGCTGCTTGACGGAATTCTCGTCGGCTTCACCTTGGTCTCGGCGATGCTCGCCATGGTTCGCGGCTTTTCGCGCGAGATCCTTTCCGTCGTCTCCTGGATAGCGGCGGCGGCTGCGGCGTTCTTCTTCTACCAACCGGTCCTGCCTTACGTTCAGCCCTATGTCGACAATGAGAAGATTGCCATGGTGGTGGCCGCCGGCATCGTCTTCATTGTCGCGCTGATTGTCGTCTCCGTCATCACCATGAAACTCGCCGACTGGATCATCGATTCCAGGGTCGGCGCGCTCGACCGCACGCTCGGTTTCCTCTATGGGGCGGCGCGCGGCATCCTGGTCGTCGCGGTGGCCCTGCTGTTCTTCAACTGGCTGGCCGGCCCCAAGGCTCCGGGCTGGGTCGCAAACGCCAAGTCGCGGCCGCTGCTCGAATCGATCGGCGCCAAGCTCGAAAGCCTGCTGCCCGAGGATCCGGAGAACGCGATCCTCAACAGGCTCAATCCGAATCAGCCGGCACCCCAGATCGGAGCCGAGACGCCTCCGGCGGCCGACGCGCCGGCGGCGGACGCACCGGCAGCCGGCGACGATGCTCCGGCGCTCGACGGGAGCGCGACCGACGCGCCACCGGCCGACAATGCACCGGCCAATCCGGCGCCGGCAAACTGACGATCATGTGAAAGCCGCAAACTCTACGTTGCTCTCGGGCAGTCATCACACTATATAGCGACTTTAGCGGAGCTGAAGATGGCAGACGCAGACGACGTGCTTTCCGCCGAAGCTGACGATCATTTCCATGACGAATGCGGTGTCTTCGGTATTTTTGGCCGGCAGGACGCCGCGGCTATCGTCACGCTCGGCCTGCATGCGTTGCAGCATCGCGGCCAGGAAGCGGCCGGTATCGTTTCCTATGACGGCACCCAGTTCCATGTCGAACATCATGTCGGCCTGATCGGCGACACCTTCACCAAGCAGCGCGTCATCGACAGCCTGCAAGGCAACCGCGCGATCGGCCACACGCGCTACGCCACCACAGGCGGCGCCGGCCAGCGCAACATCCAGCCGTTTTTCGCCGAGCTCGCCGACGGCGGCTTCGCCGTCGCCCACAACGGCAACCTCACCAACGCCATGACGGTGCAGCGCGCGCTGCAGAAACAAGGCGCGATCTTCTCGTCGACCTCCGACACCGAGACGCTGCTGCATCTGGTCGCCACCAGCAGGGAACGCGATCTCAACTCGCGCTTCATCGATGCGGTGCGCCAGGTCGAAGGCGCCTTCTCGCTGGTGGCGATGACTTCCAAGAAGATGATCGGTTGCCGTGATCCGCTCGGCATTCGCCCGCTGGTGCTCGGCGATCTCGACGGCGCCTGGATCCTGGCTTCCGAAACCTGCGCGCTCGACATCATCGGCGCCCGTTTCGTGCGCGACCTGAAGCCCGGCGAGATGGTCGTCGTCACCACAAAGGGCATCGAGAGCCTGTTTCCGTTCGAGCCGCAGAAGACCCGCTTCTGCATCTTCGAATATGTTTATTTCGCACGCCCGGATTCATCGGTCGAAGGCCGCAACGTCTACGAGGTGCGCAAGCGCATCGGCGCGGAGCTGGCGCTGGAAAGCCCAGTCGATGCCGACATCGTCGTGCCGGTGCCGGACAGCGGCACCCCGGCGGCGATCGGCTTTTCGCAGGCCGCGGGCATCCCGTTCGAGCTCGGCATTATCCGCAATCACTATGTTGGCCGCACCTTCATCCAGCCTGGCGATTCGATCCGCCACATGGGTGTCAAGCTCAAGCACAACGCCAACCGCCGCATGATCGAAGGCAAGCGCGTGGTGCTGGTCGACGATTCGATCGTGCGCGGCACCACCAGCCAGAAGATCGTGCAGATGGTGCGCGATGCCGGCGCCAAGGAAGTGCACATGCGCATCGCCTCGCCGCCGACGCGAGCCTCCTGCTTCTACGGCGTCGACACGCCGGAAAAGTCAAAGCTGCTGGCGTCGCGCATGTCGGTGGAAGAGATGGCCGAGTTTATCCGCGTCGATTCGCTTGGATTCCTGTCGATCGACGGGCTTTACCGCGCCGTCGGCGAGGCCGGTCGCGACAATGAGCAGCCGCAATTCTGCGACGCCTGCTTCACCGGGCAATATCCGACCCGACTCGCCGACTTCGAAGGTTCGGACAATGTGCGCACGCTGTCGCTGCTGGCGGCGGGCGGGGCGTAAGTCTTGCTGGGACCCGCGAATTTCGCCGGTTTGCAAATTTCGTCGCGATTGCTGTGTCGCGCCCCTCTGTCCTGCCGGACATCGTAGAGCGCTAACCTTCGGAGCTGCCCGGTGACCCCTGCCCTCGACCTTTCCGGCCGCGTCGCGGTCGTCACCGGTGCCTCGCGCGGCATCGGCTACTTCATCGCCCTGGAACTTGCCGCCGCTGGAGCGCATGTCATCGCGGTTGCCCGCACCGTCGGCGGACTGGAGGAACTCGACGACCAGATCAAGGCAATGGGCGGACAAGCCACCCTTGTGCCGCTCGACCTCGCCGACATGGCCGGCATCGACCGGCTGGGCGGCGCCATCCACGAGCGCTGGGGCAAGCTCGACGTCCTGGTCGCCAATGCGGCGGTGCTCGGCGTCATCTCGCCGATCGGTCATGTCGAGGCCAAGACCTTCGAAAGGGTGATGACCATCAACGTCACCTCGACATGGCGACTGATCCGCTCGGTCGATCCGTTGCTCAGGCTCTCCGATGCCGGCCGCGCCATCGTGCTTTCCTCCAACGCCGCCCATTCGGCGCGAGCCTTCTGGGCGCCCTATGCGGCGTCGAAGGCGGCGGTCGAGACCATGATGCGTTCCTGGGCGCATGAGACCGAAAACTTGGCCCTCAGGGTCAATGCCGCCGACCCCGGCGCCACCCGCACCGCCATGCGGGCGCAGGCAGTGCCCGGCGAGGACCCGGAAACGCTGCCGCATCCCCAGGAGATCGCCAAACGCATCCTGCCGCTGGCCAGCCCTGCGCTTAGGGAAACCGGGCTGATCTTCCAGGCCAAGCACAACCGCTTTGTTGCCTACCGGCAGCCGGAGTAGACGCATCGCGCAATTTGGCGGAAGAATTGCACCGCCACCGACGTTGTTGGAATGCCAAACGTTCGCAAACGGAGGACCACCATGCGCAAACTGCTTCTCGTCACCGCCGCTGCATCGCTAGCAGCCATCGGCGTTGCATCCTCGCAGGATGCGACAATGAGCTTCTTCGTCACCAGCGTCGGCTCCGGCAAGGGAGCAGATCTCGGCGGCCTTGCGGGTGCCGATGCGCATTGCGGGTCGCTGGCCGAAGCGGCCGGCATTACCGGTAAAACATGGCGCGCCTATCTCTCGACCAGCGACACCGACGCACGCGATCGCATCGGCAAGGGACCGTGGTTCAACGCCAAGGGCGTCAAGATCGCCGACGATATCGCTTCGCTGCATAGCGATGCCAACGCCATCACCAAGCAGACGGCGCTCGACGAAAAGGGTGGAGTGGTCAACGGCCGCGGCGATAAGCCCAACCGGCACGACGTGCTGACCGGCTCCAATCCGGACGGCACGAAAATCGCCGACCAAACCTGCGGCGACTGGACGCTCAGCGGAGCAGAAGGTGCGGCAATGACGGGCCATCACGACCGCATGGGTCTCGACGATTCGGCCGCCGCCAAATCGTGGAATTCCTCGCACGCTTCACGCGGCGGGTGCAGTCAGGAGGCGCTGAGGAGCACCGGCGGCGACGGCCTGTTCTACTGCTTTGCCGTGAACTGAGCTGTTCCAACAAACACAGGACATCGCACGGCTGTGATGCGAACCACCGCCCCGGCCGCGCTTTCGCCGATCGCCCGGAGTTGATAGGATCGCCCGACTGCCACAATAAGCGAGGAAATTTCCATGGCTTCGAGCGTAGCGTTGGTCTGGTATCTGGTGATTGCCGGTCCGCAAGGCGGCATGGTGGTGCTGCCCAGCACGTTCGACACCCGCGAACAGTGCACCTCCGCCATCACCGAATATCAGAAGCAGCCGACGCCGGCCGGCTGGTCGGTGCAGTGTGTGCCGAGCGCCTCGCCGTTCGCCGACGAGGGCGAAAGTGAGTAGCCGGCGGCGCGCGTTTCAGCACTTCGCACTGACCGTCAGTTCCGGCCTGGTATTGATGGTCTGAAACACCACGCAGTAGCGTTCGGTCAGCTTGAGCAACGAGTCGACGCGCTCTTGTGGCTCGTCGGTGTCGAGGCCGAAATTCAGCCGGATGGCGCGGAAGCCGACCGGCGCATCTCTTGCCACACCTAAGGTGCCGCGAAAATCGAGATCGCCTTCGGCCTCCACCGTGGCGGCGCCGAGCTTGAACTCCAGCGCCGTTGCCACTGCCTTCAGCGTCACGCCGGCGCAAGCGACCAGCGCCTCCAGCAGCATGTCGCCCGAGCACAATTCGAGCCCCGAACCGCCGGTAGCCGGATGCAGACCGGCAACGGCGAGCGCCCTGCCCGTCTCGACCTTACAGGCGATCGACTGGTCGTCGATCGAGCCTTTGGCCCGAAGCGTGATCAGCGCGCGCGATGCGTCATCGCGATAGGCCTCCTTGAGCGGCGCCTGCATGGCCTTCAGTCCGGTGGCGTCCATCTCGAATCCTTTCGACCGTCATTTTCATCGCTCGTCACGATACTCGAATGGAACCGGTACGGGCTAAACCTCGATTTCACGACATTTGGATCGGAGTGACAAGCTGTCCAGACATTGCTGCGTCGTCAGACCTGATGACTTCATGCGACCTGGGGGCGCCCACGCGATGACGCCGTCCGTCCGAGCCCGTACCTCGGGTGAGGCCAGGCACATGGCGACGGCCTCGTAGCCGAGAGTGCCGGGGTACAGGGCAACGTGCGTTGGCGGGCTGTGATTGGCGGGCAGAGGATGGCACGCGCCTGCGCGATAATGGCCGACACACCGAGCCGGCCGGCGGCTTCGGAAGCGTTCAGGAACTGGGCGGAAGAGCCCATGAATCACCTTGTTGCTTTTGACCGCCTTTCTATCGGGGCTGACTCAGGGGCCGAGTCAATAGTGATGTTCACGGCGTGCTCCGCAGGGAGCTTGCGATGGTCACTTCGTATCGAACTGACGTATCGGCTTGATGAGATGAATCGAGTTGCGCAACTAAGTCCTGTTCAGCCGCATCGGCCGGACGGGATACCCAGCTGCCAACCCTGCCCTAACGCAAGCCCACCGCTGGCGTAGCGCCGCGCAGGGTTTCGCCCGTGTAGCGTACGCCGTGGCCCTGATCGTCGCGGCCGCCGTGCTGATCATCGGCAACGATGCGGCAACCACTGCTGACGGTAGGGTGTCAGGACAAGGCAGCATAGTCTGGCGAAATGACGGGATTCCTAAGCATGCCAGGCACCACCGACACCGCCGCCGAGCGCACCCTTGGCATCATCCTGGTTTCGGCGTCGGCGGCAGTGTTCGGCCTCACCGGCGTGTTGACCAAGTCGATCCATGCCGACCCGCTGACCATCACCTGCTGGCGCGGCTTTGTCGGCTCGATCCTGATCACCCTCTATGTGCTTTGGCGGCGCCGCCGCTCCGGCAGGCGTGAAAGCCTGCGCCTCGGCTGGCGCGGCTGGCTGTTGGCGGTCGAGGGCGCGCTCGCCAGCATCGCCTTCATCTCGGCGTTCAAGTTCACCTTCGTCGCCAATGTCGCGATCATCTACGCCACCGCACCCTTTGTCACCGCGCTGCTTGCCTTCGTGCTGGTTCGTGAGCGCTTCCGGCTGCAGACGCTTGCCGCCGCCGCCGTGTCGCTCTGCGGTGTGGCGATCATGGTCTGGTCCGGCTTCGGCACCGGCCATCTGTTCGGCGACGGGCTGGCGCTGCTGATGACAATCGGCAGCGCGCTCTACATGATCATGGTGCGCGCTTTCCGCGACACGCCTGTGGTGTGGGCCGGGGCAGTGTCGGCATTCCTTTTGTTCGTGCTCGGCTGGTTCGTCACCGATCCATTGGCGGTCTCAGCCAGAGACGCAGCGCTGCTCGTCGCCTTCGGCATGTCGTTCGCGCTGGCCTCTATTCTGTGGACGGAGGGCGCGAGGCTCATCCCGGCCGCCGAATCCGGCCTGCTGGGCTCGGCTGAGGTACCGTTCGCGATCCTGTTCGCCTTCGCGTTCCTGGCCGAGGTCCCGCCTGCCGCCAGCATGATCGGCGGTGCCATCGTGCTCTGCGCGGTGTTCGCCCATGCCGGGCGCGACTGGCAGGCGGCGAGGCAGCGTTCTGCGGGTGAAAAATCTGCCCCTGAAATAAATTTATAAAGTCATGGAACCATCATCGGGTTCAGGCATTGTAGGCCGACGGGTCATCCCAAGTCCCCCAAACCCCTCGGCCCGTCTAACCTATAGCCGACCGCAAGGTCGGCTTTTCTTTTGCGAGAGTTCTTTTGGTACGACGGAAGAGAGATCCTCACTGAAACGGCTCGGCCAGATCTTGCGGCTCTAGTACCGCCAAAGATACCTCCGCATTGACGTTGAGCCCACTTCGTCTAGGTTCTCATCGAAGCGGTCAGAAAGAGCCGCGACGTGAAAATCTGTTGGGAGAGACGCGGCATGATCCTGACACTGGCGCTGCTTGCGGGGCTCGTCGCGGCCTGGCTGCTGATCGGCGTGGTGGAAAAATTCCGCCTCGGCCTGCGCTTCACGCAGGCGCTGCTTTATGTACCGTTCAAGCTCGCCTATCGGATTGCCGACGGCCGCATCAACATCGCCCGCAACGCAGCCGCCCCGGTCATCTATGTCATTTCGCACCAGTCGCGCCTCGAACCCGCGCTGATGCTGTCACTGCTGCCGGAAGATACTCTGCACATTCTCGACCAGGCCTCCGCCAAGTCACCCTGGCTCGAACCATGGCGCGAGCTTGGCCGCACCATCGCCTTCAACGCAGAGCATATCTTCGTCAGCCGCCGGCTGGTGCGGGTGCTCAAGGGCAAGGGCCGCCTTGCCGTCTATTTGCCGGACGCGGTCGAGCCGGATATCAAGACATTTCGCCTGTTTCGCGCCGTTACCCGTATTGCCATGCAGGCCGATGCCCGCATCGTGCCGATCTTTGTCGCCGGCGCGCGCACTCTGCCGGTGTCGCTGACGCCGGCGGACAAGGCGCCGCGGCGCTGGTTTCCGCGCCTGTCGATCAGCGTGCTGGAGCCGATGACCATCGCCGAGCTGGTGGCGCGAAACCCTGATCAGTCCTCGAACACCAATGCGCTGTTCGACCGTTTCGCGGAAGCCCGGCTTTTCGGCAGCGATCTTAATCGCGGCCTGTTCCTCGCCATGCGCGACGCCGCCGACCGAGTCGGCGCCTCGCATCCTATCGTCGAAGACGTGGTCAGCGGCACGTTGAACTACAGAAAGCTGTTCATCGGCGCGCGGGTGTTGGGCCGCCGCTTCGAGGCGGTGACGGCGCCGGGCGAAGCGGTTGGAGTGCTGCTGCCCAACGCCAACGGTGTCGTGCTGTCGCTCATTGGCCTGTTGTCGGCGAGCCGGGTGGCGGCGATGATCAACTACACAGCAGGCCGGGCCAGTGTCACCGCCGCCGTGCGCACGGCGGAAGTCCGCACCGTGGTCTCGTCGCGAGCCTTTATCGACAAGGCCAACCTCGCTGACATCGTCGCGGCGGTGGAAGAAGGCGGCGCCAAACTGTTATGGCTGGAGGACGTGCGGGCCAGCGTAACCGTGCTGGACAAGCTCGCTGCCGCCTTGCTGTGGCGCTGGCCGCTGCAGCCGCAGAATGCGGCCAAGCCAGCAGTGATCCTATTCACCTCAGGCTCGGAAGGCACGCCGAAGGCGGTGGTGCTGTCGCATAGGAACCTTCTTGTCAACGCCATGCAGGCCGAAGCCCGCATCACTATCTCGCCGGCCGATATCCTGCTCAACGTGCTGCCGGTGTTCCACTCGTTCGGGCTCACCGGCGGCACCATCCTGCCGCTGGTCACCGGAGTGAAACTATTCCTCTATCCGTCGCCGCTGCACTACAAGCTGATCCCCGAGGTCGCACGCAAAGCAAGGCCGACCCTCATGTTCGGAACCGACACGTTCCTCGCCAACTATGCGCGCACCGCCAAGGACGGCGATTTTTTTAGCCTGCGCTTCATTGTCGCGGGCGCCGAGGCGGTGAAACCGGAGACACGCCGCGTCTATCGGGAGCGCTTTCAGGCCGAGATCATCGAGGGTTTCGGGCTGACCGAGGCGTCACCAGTCGTTGCCGTCAATACCGCCATCCACGGCCGCGACGGCACGGTCGGGCGGCTGTTGCCAGCCATGCGCATGAAGCTCGAGCCGGTCGAGGGCATTAGCGGCGCCGGACGGTTGTGGCTCGACGGGCCGAATTTGATGATGGGCTACATGACATCAGATCGGCCCGGCGAATTGCAACCGCTCAACGGCTGGCACGATACCGGCGACATCGTTTCGGTCGACCGCGAAGGCTTCATCACCATTCGCGGCCGGGCCAAGCGCTTCGCCAAGATCGCCGGCGAGATGGTGTCGCTGGGCGCAGTCGAGATGCTGGTACAGTCGCTATGGCCGGAAGAACACCACGCTGTGGTGGCGGTGCCGGACAGGCGCCGCGGCGAGCGCATCGTGCTGGTCACCACCGCTGATGAGGCCGAACCCGATGAATTGCGCAAATTCGGCAGACAAGCCGGTGCCGCCGATCTGATGGTGCCGAACGACATCGTCAGGGTCGAGGAAATCCCGGTGCTGGGTTCAGGCAAGACCGACTATGTCGCGACCCGTAAACTGGCGATTGAACGACTGGGGCTCAGCGCGGCAGCTTAACGCTTAGAGCGCTTTTTAGTGGACCCAAAAACGCGCTCTAACTCTTTGTTTTAACGCATTTTACCGGACGCCAGACGAACACGTTTGGCTGCAAATGCTCTAGAGGACCACAACCGACAACAGCAGGATGAACCCGACCGCTATCATCAGCAGGCCCGGCCAGTTCTGCGACAGGCCGAGGAAACCGAGCCCGCGCCGCCGCGGCTCAAGTGTCGGACCTGGCGTTGCGAGCTCTGGCGTCGAGCGATCCGGCGCCGCGCGAACAGGTGCCGGATCGCTGAGCCGCCCACGCCTTAAGGCCGCGCCAGCCATGTACACAACGCCAGCGACAATAAGCAACGCACCAATGAGGACGACAGCCATATCTACTCACTCTTCTTCGGCTCCTGCGCCGGGCACAGCAACTTGAGAGGTTGGTAGCGAGGCGTTCGCGAGGTCGCCCGCTGAGACAGAACGGTCAAGATACCCGGCAGGTTCCCGCTAAAGCGGGATGCGTCCAAATTGAACCGGAAATCCCGCTCCATTTATTTGTTTTAGCCGCATTTCTGCGACGCCAAGTGATTCCACTTGCTGCAAAATGCTTGAGGTGACCGTCGGAGGAATTGGCGGCAGGTCTGTCAGCCGATGTCTGAAGGCGGCACCTTCTCGCCTTCGCGCTTGGCGCGCTTTGAATAGGCGCGGATGCTGAACGGCAGGAACAGCAGATAGCCGACAACCGACGCCGTCAGCGTGTACCAGGGATAGGTCATCAACAGCAGGATGTAGAGAACGACGCCGAGGATGATCGGCAGCACCTTGTCACCCGGGACTTTCAGGCTTTTTCCGGAATAGACCGGCAACCGGCTGACCAGCAGGAAGGCTACCAGAACGGTGAAACCGGCGGCGATGAAGGCGGCAGGGCGGGACGGCTCCACACCAAGCCGCAGGAAGAAGAGATAAAGCGGCAGCATCACCAGCACGGCGCCCGCCGGCGCCGGCACGCCGACGAAATACTCGGTCTGCCACTGCGGGCGATCAGTTTCTTCGTCGAGCACGTTGTAGCGAGCGAGCCTCAGCCCGCAGGCGATGGTGAACAGGAGCGCGGCAATCCAGCCCGGCGAGCCGGCCTGGTCGAGCAGGAAGGCATAGAGCACCAGCGCGGGTGCGACGCCGAAATTGACGATGTCGGCCAGCGAATCCATCTGCGCGCCGAATTTGGACGTCGCCTTCAGCATCCGCGCCAGGCGGCCATCGATGCCGTCGAGGAAGGCAGCGAGCAACACCATCACCACTGCCGGCTCGAAACGGCCTTCGAAGCCGAAGCGGATGCCGGACAGGCCGGCGCAGATGGCGAGCACTGTGACGAGATTGGGCAGCACCATACGCATCGGAATTTCACGGATGCGCGGACCGCCGCTGCCATGCGCCTCGAATTTTTTGAACGGCGCACCCACGGCTCAGGACACCCGCACGAGCGGCGTTGCAGCAATGCCGCCGAATTCAGCCAGTATGGTTTCACCGCCGACTGCGGTCTGGCCGACGGCGACACGCGGCGTTGCGGTCGAGGGCAGGAATACGTCGACACGCGAGCCGAAGCGGATCAGCCCGAAGCGCTCGCCGATGCCGATCGTGCCGCCGGTTTCGGCCCAGCAGACGATGCGCCGCGCCACCAGACCGGCGATCTGCACTGCGGCCACCGTGCCGTTGGGGCTTTCGATGACCAGACCGTTGCGCTCGTTGTCGGCGCTGGCCTTGTCGAGTGCGGCGTTGAGGAACTGGCCCGGCCGATGCTCTATTCTTGTGATGCGGCCGCGCACCGGAGCCCGATTCACGTGGCAGGAAAAGACGTCCATGAACACCGAGATGCGGGTCATCTCGCCGCCACCGAGGCCAAGTTCGCGCGGCGGCACTGCCGGCCCGACCGCCGTGATGATGCCGTCGGCCGGGCTCACCACCAGCCGGTCCTCGACAGGCGTGACGCGCTCGGGATCGCGGAAGAAATAGACGCACCAGGCCGTCAGGATGAGGCAGACCCAGAACAGGATCGAAGAGAAATAGCCGAGGAAAAGCGTCACCGCTGCGAAGGCGGCGATAAACGGATAGCCTTCGCGATGGATCGGAACGAACGTTTTCTTGATCGTGTCGACGAGGTCCATGGGATGGGAACAGCCTAGTTTCAGGTCCGGCCTCAATAGCGGAAACACCCTGTGGCCGCAACGCAACAATAGGAAAGGCCGGCTCGGCTATTGATCCCGTTCACCGTCGATGGGACGCACAACAGCCGAGGACGACGCCGCCGTTACGCGGACGATGAGAGAGGTGGATCGACGCGTACGGCGCATTGAGCCGGTTCACGCGGCCAATCCTAATCTGGTGACGCAAAAACCGCCGTCGCCGGCCCTCACCTGTCGGGACGGAGCACTCTCGCCCGTCCTTGGCAGGACAGCGCTTTCTCGTCGGCCCGTTAGCCGTGACGATTCGCGCAACCTGGAGGTTCTCGGTCCATGCAGAAATCAGCAGCCAAAGAAGTAAATGTCGTGATGAACGGTCTGGCGTTCGGCGAGTCGCCGCGCTGGCATGACGACAGGCTTTGGTTCTGCAACTGGGGGACCGGCCAGATCGTCGCCGTCGATGCCGAGGGCAACAGTCAAGTCATGCTCACCGTGCCGGCCACCCTGCCCTATTCGATCGACTGGCTGCCGGACGGCCGCCTGGTCGTCGTCAGCGGGCGTGATGGGCTGGTGCTGCGGCAAGAACCAGACGGTACGCTGGCCACCCACGCCGATCTGCGAGGTCTTTCAACGAGCCCTTGGAACGAGATCGTCGTCGACGGGCGCGGCAACATCTACGTCAATGGCGGAGGACCGGCGCCGGCTCCTGGCCAGCATTTCGGCCCCGGCACCATCGTGCTCATTGCGCCGGACGGGTCGGTGCGGCAGGTGGCGGACAAGATCGCCTTCGCCAATGGGATGGCGGTGACGCCTGACAACAAAACATTGATCGTCGCTGAATCGCACGCCAACAGGTTAACCGCCTTCGACATCGCCGCCGATGGCAGCCTCGCCAACCGGCGGCGATGGGCCGACCTCGGCAACGGCTTTCCCGACGGCATCTGCCTCGATGCCGAGGGCGCGGTCTGGTATGCCGACGTCCCCAACCGGCACTGCGTGCGCGTGCGCGAAGGCGGCGCAATGCTCGACAGCGTCGATGCCGATCGCGGCTGCTTTGCCTGCATGCTCGGCGGTGCCGACGGCAAGACACTGTTCATCGTCGCCGCCGAATGGCGCGGCTTCGAACACATGATCAGCGATGCCCGCACCGGCCAGGTGCTCAGCATCGAGGCTTCCGCGCCGGGCGCCGGCTGGCCATAAGGGCTACGACACCTCGGAGGGGCGGCGGCGGACAACGACGCCGAACTCGTCGCGCTCGCGAGCAATGCGCAGCCGCTCCTCGGCCTCGGTTGCCTCACGCTGGCGGTCCCACATCGACGCGTACAGACCAGCCTTGCGCATCAAGGCGGCATGCGTGCCGCGCTCGGCGATCTGGCCGTCCTGCAGCACGATGATCTCGTCGGCCGAAATCACCGTCGACAGCCGATGGGCGATGACGATGGTCGTGCGGCCCTTACTGACGAGATCGAGCGCCGCCTGGATCTCCTGTTCGGTATGGCTGTCGAGAGCCGAGGTCGCCTCGTCGAGCATCAGGATCGGCGGCGCCTTCAAAATGGTGCGGGCGATCGCCACACGCTGCTTCTCGCCACCGGACAGTTTCAGCCCACGCTCGCCGACCATCGACCGGTAGCCGTCGGGCAGACGTTCGATGAACGGCCCGATCTGAGCGAGTTCTGCCGCCTTGCGCACATCCTCCTCGCTGGCATCGACGCGGCCGTAGCGGATGTTGTAGGCGATGGTGTCGTTGAACAGCACGGTATCCTGCGGCACCATGCCGATCGCCGCGCGCAGGCTCTCCTGCGTCACGTCGCGAATGTCCTGGCCATCGATCAGAATCTTGCCGCCCTGGATGTCGTAAAAGCGGAACAGGAGCCGCGAAATGGTCGACTTGCCGGCGCCCGATGGCCCGACAATGGCAACCGTCTTGCCGGCCGGCACTTCGAAGCTGATGCCTTTCAGGATCTTGCGGTTGGGATCGTAGGAAAAGTGCACGTCGCGGAACTCGACCTTGCCGGCGCCGACGACCAGCGGCTTGGCACCCGGCTTGTCGACGATCTCCTGCGGCACATCGAGCAGATCGAACATCTGCTCGATGTCGGTCAGGCCCTGGCGGATTTCGCGATAGATGAAGCCGATAAAGTTGAGTGGGACCGAAAGCTGGATTAGCATGGCGTTAATGAAGACGAAGTCGCCAACCGTCTGCGTACCAGCCTGCACCTCTAGCGCCGAAAGGCACATGACGATAACCGTGCCGAGACCGAAGATGACGCCCTGGCCGAAGTTCAGCCAGCCGAGCGAGGTCCATATCCTGGTGGCGGCGGCTTCGTAGCGCGCCATTGAACGATCGAAGCGCTCGGCTTCCATGCTCTCGTTGTTGAAATATTTAACCGTCTCGAAATTGAGCAGCGAGTCGATCGCCTTGGTGCTGGCGTCGGTGTCGCTGTCGTTCATGTCGCGGCGAATGACGATGCGCCAGTCGCTCGCCCTGATGGTGAACCAGATGTAGAGCCAGACCGTCACCGCCACCACAGCCACGTATTTCCATCCATAGGTGACGGCGAAGATGCCCGCTGTCAGCGCGAATTCGAGGATGGTCGGCAAGGTGTTGAGCACGGTGAAGCGGACGATCGTCTCGATGCCCTTGGTTCCGCGCTCGATGATGCGCGACAGGCCGCCAGTGCGGCGCTCGAGATGGAAGCGCAGCGACAGTTGATGCATGTGGATGAACGTGCGGAAGGCGAGCTGGCGCACCGCATACTGTCCGACGCGGGCAAACAGCGCGTCGCGCAACTGGTTGAAACCGAGTTGCACCAGCCGCACGACATTATAGGCGATGACCAGCATGACCGGCGCCAGCAGGAAAGCCGGCAGCGGCGGCACCGACTTGGCGTCACCAGCCAGCGCATCGGTTGCCCATTTGAAGAAATAGGGGCCGGCAACCAGTGTCAGCTTGGCGACGACCAAAAGCACGGTCGCCCACACCACCCGTGCCCTGAGGTCACCACGGTCGGCCGGCCACATGTATGGCCAAAGATTGCGCAATGTCTTGAAGGTCGAACCGGATTCAGCGGAAACGGTTTTTTCGGCCATTTTTATCGCCTTTTTCTTATATCTTACTGCTTGACCGCCATCTCTTCCGAAAACTGGCCTCCACTTTTCGCTGACGCGGTCCTTCGATTCGGGACCATGATCTAGCGGCCGGAGCAGCACGAAGTGACGAGCGCGGCCAGCGATGCGGAAACATTGGCGAGCGCATCGCTGTCGACTTCATAGCGCGAGCGTTGCCGGTCCGGCTTGTAGCGGACGAGCCCGGCGTCGACCAATACCCTCAGGTGCTGTGAAACCGTGGACTGCGCCAGGTCGAGATGGTCGACGACCTCCCGGCAGCAGCAGGAGCGGCTGGCCGAAAGGTGCCTGAGGATCTCGATCCGGGCCGGATGCGAAAGCGCGGCGAGCTTCGCGGCCACGGACTGGCTGTCGGCGAAGCCGCAAGTCTTTTCGGTCAAGGGAGCATTCATCGTTTATCGGCGATAGACGATGAACGAGCTTTCCGCAAGAGGGCGGAAAGAAGAAAAAGATTTCTAATCAGCCTTCGTCGGGGCAGTCGTCATCTGGTCGCCCATCGCCTTGAGGTTGGCGGCTTCGCCTTCCTGCGATTTTTCCGGGACCTTGAACACCTGCCCCGGCCAGATGCGGTCGGGATTCCTGATCTGATCCTGATTGGCGAGGTAGATGGTCGAATAGCGCACGCCTTGGCCATAGACGCGCCGCGAGATCTGCCACAGCGTATCGTGGCGGCGGATAATAACGGCGCTGTCGGCGTGTTCGAGCTTCGGCGCCGCGGTCTCGGGAATTTCAGCCGATGTGGCGGCAACTGCGGGCGCTTCGGCTCCGATTGCAGCAGGCGCGCCAGCGGCGGAGGATGGCGTGGCAGGCTTCTGCTCGGCGGGCGCCACGGCGGCGACCGACTCGCCCGGCTCGCGCTCGAACGGCACGGCGGCGCGGGCCAGTACCTTTGCCCCGTCGGCATCGAGTGCGTCGACATGGATGGTGTAGGTGCCAACGGGAATGCTGCGCGTCGCCTCGACCAGGAAGTGGCCGTCGGGCGAAGTTTTCGCGTCGCCGAGCAAGATATCGTTGGCATAGGCGCGCACCTTGCGGCCGGGATCGGCGAGCCCGGCGACGAAGATCTTGTTACCGTCGATCTCGATGGCTTCGACGACGATCTTTGGCCCTGCAGCTGGTGTCGCCGGTGCGACAGGCATGTCCGGAGCCGGCGCGGGGGCGACTTCGGCAGTGGCCGGCGCCGTGGCAGCCGGTGCGCCTGGGGCCGGTGCTGCGGCAGCGGGGTCCCCGGCAGCGGAGTCCTCGGCAGCCGGGGCGGCCGCCTTGTCGCCAACAGGCGCTTCAGGCTTCTTCTCGGGTGTAGGAACGGTGAGCAATTCGGAGGCCTTGCCCGGCTCCTCGATCATCGCCAGCACCTGGCCAGCAGCACTCTGGGGAATCGAGACGACGGCTGTCTGCGCCGAGGGGGTCACGACATTGCCGGTCATTGAGCGCAGCGCGATCGTGTAATCGCCGGGTTTCAGCGGATCGTCGAGAACGATGGCAAAAGCACCATCGGCGCCGGCGACCGTCGAGCCGAGAACCGTCGAACCGTTGAGAATCTCGACCTTGGCGTTGGGTGCGGCATTGCCGGCGACGACGATAGAGCCCTTGATTTCGACCCGAACAATATCGAAGGTCGGCGCGATCGCATCGGCCGTGGCCGGCGCTGCCGGTGCCCTCGCATCTGTGGCCGGCGCGGGCGAAACCGATCCATCGGTCCCCGGCTCGGCCGGCTTCTCCGCCGGCGGCGTCAGCGATGCCACTTCCGCCGGTGGCGCGCGATTGAGATACGGGTCGAGCGCGCCCGACACATAGGCGGTTCCCGCCGCGGCGACGGAGCCGCCGACGGCGAACAAAAGCGCCTTTACTGGATTAATTGTCATATTTCCCTGCCCTTAGCCACCTAATGCCGGTCTAGCCTGTTTTGCCCAAACCGACAAGAAAAAGGGGGCCGACAAGAAAAAGGAGGCCAGCAAGAAAAAGCCCGCCCGGGCTTGACCGCGAATAAAGACCCAATCACCAATCATCTCATGAACACGATTCGATCCATCTGCGTCTATTGCGGCTCGTCTCCAGGCCGCGATGAAACCTATGCCAAGGCCGGACACCTGCTTGGGCGTTCGATCGCCAAGTCCGGCCTGCGTCTGATCTATGGCGGCGGCACCAGAGGCATCATGGGAGCCGTTGCCGAAGGGGCGTTGCGGGCCGGCGGAAAGGTGACGGGCATCATTCCGCGCTTCCTGATCAACAGGGAGGCCACCGAAACCGCGCTTAACCGGCTCGACGAGCTCGTGATCACCGACAACATGCACGAGCGTAAACATACGATGTTCGAGAAATCCGACGCCTTTGTGGCGCTGCCGGGCGGCATCGGCACGGTCGAGGAAATCATCGAGATCATGACCTGGGGCCAGCTCGGCCATCATCGCAAACCGATCGTCTTCGGCAACGTCGGGGGATTCTGGGACCCGATGCTGGCGCTGCTCGACCATATGATGGCCGAAGGCTTCATCCACACCG
This sequence comes from Mesorhizobium wenxiniae, assembly GCF_002284535.1. GTDB lineage: Bacteria > Pseudomonadota > Alphaproteobacteria > Rhizobiales > Rhizobiaceae > Mesorhizobium > Mesorhizobium wenxiniae. Next base: position 182,756 of record NZ_NPKH01000023.1, read on the forward strand.
CGCAGCGGGTCAAGCCGCTGGTGGTCGACGATCCGGAAGCGATCGTCGCCGCCATCATAGTCGCCGGATCATCGGTCGACGCACCGACCGATGGTGTGCAGTCGGTAATCGACAAGCTTTAGGGGAGTAAAGGCAGTAGGGCAGCAGGTAGTGAATGCCGCGCTTATGAAGCGCGATCCTACTCCCCTACTCCCCCCGCAAGTCGGCGACTTGCCCGGCGGACCCGCCAGATGACATTGCCGACATCGTCGGCGACGAGCAGTGCGCCGGTCCGATCGATAGCAACGCCGACCGGACGGCCCATCGCCTTACTATCACGCCCGATAAAGCCAGCGAGCACATCTTTTGGAGGACCGCTCGGTTTACCATCGCGGAACGGCACGAAGATCACCTTGTAACCGCTGAACACGCTTCTATTCCACGAGCCATGCTGGCCGACGAAGGCGCCGTTGCCGTAGGCCGGGCCGAGCGAGGTGCCTTTGGAGAAGGTCAGTCCCAGCGAGGCGGTATGGGAACCCAGCGCATAATCGGGCTTGACCGCCCTCGCCACGAGATCGGGGCGCTGGGGCTTGACGCGTTCGTCGATGTTCTGCCCGAAATAGCTGTAGGGCCAGCCGTAAAAAGCGCCGTCACGAACCGAGGTCATGTAATCCGGGACGAGATCGTCGCCGATCTCGTCCCGCTCATTCACGGCGACCCAAAGCTCGCCAGTTTCAGGGTTCCAGGACAGCCCGTTCGGGTTGCGCAGCCCTGACGCGAAGACCCGGGTGCGGCGGGTCGACCGGTCCACTTCAAGGACGGCGGCGCGATTCTTCTCCGCGGCCATGCCATTTTCTCCAACATTGCTGTTGGAGCCGACGGTGACATAGAGCTTGCGTCCATCCGGACTTGCGATCACGTCCTTGGTCCAATGATGGTTGATATCTCCGGCCGGTAAGTCGACGATCTTTTCCGGCGGCGTTGTGACTCGGGTCTGGCCATTGGAGTAGGGGAAAGCGATGAGGGCGTCGGTATTCGCGACATAGAGCTTGCCTTTGGAAAGCGTCATACCAAAGGGTGAATTGAGGCCTTCCGCGAACGTCATGCGCACATCCGCAATTCCGTCGCCATTGGTGTCGCGCAGGAGCGTGATGCGGTTGGCGCTTTTGGTCGCGGCGCCGGCGCGCTTCATAGCCAGGTCCATGAAGACCTTTCTAAGGCTGAAGCCTTGGTCATCCTTGGCAGGAGCATTGGTTTCGGCTACCAGCACGTCGCCGTTCGGAAGCACGTGCAGCCAGCGCGGATGGTCGAGGCCGGTGGCGAAGGCGTTCACCATCAGCCCCCGAGCCGGGGTTGGCATGCCACCTTTCTGCCAGCCCTTCGCCTCGGCGATGTTGACGGTCGGGATCAGCGTCGGTCTTGGTTTCGGTAAAGTGGGGTTGGGGCCATAGCCGGTCATTGCCCCCGTTTTCTGCGCCGAAATGCCAGCGCAGCTCGCCATGACGGCTCCCAATACAGCTATGAGTACGCTTCGAGGGAAGCCGGCATGCATCGGACGTCCTCCGCACAGATTTGCGTCGTGCTCTTTACGCAAACGCGAGTCAACGACGTATTATTCCAAACTGGCTCCAATAACGGCGTTCGTAGGTGCGCCTCGGATGACCATCAAAACCGTCACACGAAACCGGTTCGCCCGTGCTAGTGATCACAGTCTGGTCCCCGCCGCGCGGCGGCATATTCGAGACACTGGCGACGCGACCATGAACATCACTCTCAACCCGGAAGGCAGCGACCTGTCGCCTTATCTGCCAGACGAGCACGGGCTGTTCTTCGTCTATCACTTCACCGCCAAGGCGCGGGCTCGGCCATTTCCGTTTCGCCTTCAACGACACGATGCTGATCGGCGGCCGCAAGCAACCGCTACGGTCGGTCGACAATATCCGCAAGGCGATCGACAACGGTTCGCGCAAAGTTCCGCTCTTCGGCAGAGCTGATCGAGGCTGTCATGGGCCAGTCGCTCGACGGCATGGCGACGGAACTCGGGAGCCTGGGCGATACGCTCGACGCATCGAGGACCGCATCGTCTGCGACGCATGGCGTCGCGGCGGTCGTCTATCTGTTCGTCAGGCGGCTGGGGCGCGGGGTGTAGCGCCGGCCTTGCGCGCCGAAGAAAACATCGACCAGGAATAGATCGCCAGTGCCGTCCAGATCAGGCCGAAGGCGATGGCCTGGGTGCTGCCGAAGGGTTCGCCGAAAATCAGCACGGCGATCAGAAATACAATGGTCGGCGCGATATACTGCATGATGCCGATTGTGGAGAGACGCAACAGCTTGGCCCCGAAGGCAAACAGCAGCAGCGGTATGGCGGTGACCGGGCCGCAGCCGATCAGCAATGCGGTATCGTTCAGGGAACTGGAGACGAAATGGTCCTGCCCTGTGACGATGAGCAAGATGATGTAGCCGAGCGCCGGCACCGACAGTAACAGCACCTCGAGCAAAAAGCCCTGGCTGGGACCGATTGGCAGCGTCTTGCGGAAAAAGGCATAGGCGGCAAAGGAAAACGCCAGCACCAGAGACACCCAGGGCAGCTTGCCGGCGTCGATCGTCAGCACCGCGACCGCAATGGCCGCCAGCAGCACCGCCGCGATTTGCAGCCTGTCGAGCCGCTCGCCAAGCAGCAGCGCACCGACAACGACGCTGACAAGCGGGTTGATGTAATAACCAAGCGCGGTCTCGATGGTGCGGTCGACCGCAATCGCCCAGACATAGATGCCCCAGTTAACCGAAATCAGCGCCGCCGTCAGCGCCGCCATCGAAATGATGCGCGGCGAACGTAACGCCGCTTTGAAATCCGCCGTGCGTCCGGCCCAGATCAAAACGGCCGCCGCGATCGGCACCGACCAGACGATGCGGTGCGCGATGACTTCGGCCAGCGGCAGATGCGCGACAGCCTTCATGTAAAAGGGCAGCAGCCCCCACAGGAGATAGGCGCCCAGGGCCAACAGAAAGCCACGCCGGGCCTTTGAGTCTGCTTCGAGCTGGATTGCTTGCGTGGGCATGGCCCAACGCTATGCGCCAGCCGCCGGGCCAAGACCATCGCAAAGTTCTGATGGATCAATGGACTTTCGCTGATGGTTCAATCCTACTCCGCGCGACCAGCCCGGCCATCTCGCGGTTCTTCATCAGCTTGTAGACGATCGAATCCATCAGCGCCTGGAACGAGGCGTCGATGATGTTTTCTGAGACGCCGACCGTCCACCAGCGGGCGCCGGTTGCGTCATGCGATTCGATCAGCACGCGGGTGATCGCCTCGGTGCCACCATTGAGGATACGCACCTTGAAGTCGGCAAGTTCGAGGTCGGCGATCTCGTTCTGGAATTTTCCGAGATCCTTGCGCAGCGCGATGTCGAGCGCATTGACCGGGCCGTGTCCTTCGGCCACCGACATCTTCTCCTCGCCGTCGACCATCACCTTGACGATCGCCTCCGAGACCGTCTTCAGCTGGCCGTTGGCGTCGAAGCGGCGCTCGACCATGCAGCGAAACGAGGTGACGCTGAAGAATTCCGGCAGGCCGTGCAGCATCTTGCGCGCCAGAAGCTCGAAGCTAGCATCGGCGCCCTCATAGGCATAGCCTTCGGCCTCGCGCTCCTTGACCACAGCGATCAGTGCGTCGAGCCGGTGGTCGTCCCGGGGCATGTCGATGCCGCGTCGTTTCAGCTCGGCGAGGAAATTGGCCTTGCCGCCCTGGTCCGAGACCATGACGCGGCGGCGATTGCCGACCGCTTCCGGCGGCACATGCTCGTAGGTGGCCGGCTCCTTGGCCAGCGCCGAGGCATGGATGCCGGCCTTGGTGGCGAAGGCGGAAGCGCCGACATAGGGCGCCTGCGCTTCCGGCGCGCGGTTCAGCAATTCGTCAAAGGCCCGGGAAAGGCGCGATATTCCGGCCAACGCTTCGGCCGAAATGCCTGTCTCGAAGCGGTTGGAAAAGGCCGGCTTCAGCGCCAGCGTCGGCACGATCGAGATCAGATTGGCGTTGCCGCAGCGCTCGCCGATTCCGTTCAGCGTGCCCTGGATCTGGCGCACACCGGCCTCGACGGCGGCCAGCGAATTCGCCACCGCCTGGCCGGTGTCGTCATGGGCATGAATGCCGAGATGGTCTCCGGGAATGCCTGAGGCGATGACCTTCTCGACGATGGCGCGCACTTCCGACGGCTGCGTGCCGCCATTGGTGTCGCACAGCACCACCCAGCGCGCGCCGGCGTCGTAGGCGGTCCTAGCGCAGGCCAGCGCATAATCGGGATTGGCCTTGAAGCCGTCGAAGAAATGCTCGCAATCAACCAGTGCTTCCTTGGCCGAGGCAATCGCCGCTTCGACCGAGGCCTTGATCGCTTCGAGGTTTTCCTCGTTCGTGCAGCCCAGCGCGATGCGGACATGGTAGTCCCAGCTCTTGGCTACAAAGCAAATGGCGTCCGACTTCGACTGGACCAATGCGGCAAGGCCTGGATCGTTCGAAGCCGAGACCCCAGCCCGCTTGGTCATGCCGAAGGCGACGAAATTGGCACTGGCCGTGCGGGGCTCGGCGAAGAAGGCGGTGTCGGTCGGGTTGGCGCCGGGATAGCCGCCCTCGACATAGTCCATGCCGAACTCGTCGAGCAGCCCGGCGATGGCGATCTTGTCCTCGACTGAAAAGTCGGTACCCGGTGTTTGCTGGCCATCACGCAGTGTCGTGTCGAAGAGATAGAGGCGCTCGCGGCCCATGATCATTTCCCCGCAAACCGATCCGTCGCCCGGATCAACCGGTCGAGGATGCCCGGCTCCGAATAGGCATGGCCGGCGCCCTCGATCAGGTGGAAATCCGCTTTCGGCCACGCCTTGTGCAGCGCCCAGGCATAGCGCGCCGGGCACGGCATGTCGTAGCGGCCATGAACGATGGTGCCGGGGATGTCCTTCAACTTGAAGGCATCACGCAGCAGTTGCCCTTCCTCCAGCCAGCCGGCATGGACGAAATAGTGGTTCTCGATGCGGGCGAAGGCCACGGCATAGTCGTCTTCGCTAAACCGGCTGCTGGTTTCCGGATCGGGCAATAGCGTGATCGTCTCGCCCTCCCACAGGCTCCAGGCGCGGGCGGCCTCGACCTGCGCCTTGCGGTCGCTGCCGACCAGCCGCTTGCGATAGGCGGCCATCATGTCGCCGCGCTCGGCCTCGGGGATCGGCGCCAGGAAGCGCTCCCATTTGTCGGGGAACATTTCGGAGACGCCAAACTGGTAATACCATTCGAGTTCCGCACGCGTCAGCGTATAGATGCCGCGCACGACCAGCTCGCTCACATGTTCGGGGTGTGTCTCGGCATAGGCCAGCGCCAGTGTCGATCCCCACGAACCGCCGAACACCAGCCATTTGTCGAAGCCGCACATGTCGCGCAGGCGCTCGATGTCGGCGACCAGATGCCAGGTGGTGTTGGCCTCGAGCGAGGCGTTGGGCGTCGACTTTCCGCAGCCGCGCTGATGGAACAGTATGACATCGTAAAGCTTCGGATCGAACAGTCGCCGGTGCTTTGGCGAGATGGTGCCGCCCGGTCCGCCATGCAGGAACACAGCCGGCTTGGCACCCCTGGTGCCGGACCGCTCCCAATAGACCTGATGGCCGTCGCCGACATTGAGCATGCCTGACTCAAAAGCCTCGATCTCTGGGTAGAGGGTGCGGAGTTCACTGCTCATAATTTCAGGCCCTGCTGCGGCCAGTTGGCCGTCTCGTGATCCGGATGCTGGAAGGAGATGATCTGTTCCTGCCGGGTGTAGTAGTCAGGATCGTCATGGATCGGCGCCTCGAAGATCTTCTCCACCCAGGGCAGCCGCGCGGCGTAGTTGACCTGTATCTGCGGCGCGAGGTCGGAGCGATCGTCAAAAGCGCCGATGGCGATCTCAAGCCCGCCGGGCTGCCGATAGGTCAGCGGCGTGCCGCAGCGGGCGCAGAACCCGCGATCGATATTGACCGACGACTGAAAATAGCTCGGCTCCTCACGGACCCATTCGACGCCGTCCTTGGGCACCGTCACCAGTGCGCCGAAGAAGGAACCAAACTGCTTCTGGCACATACGGCAATGGCAGATGGACGGGCGCCCAAGCGCCCCACGGATGCGGAAACGCACGGCGCCGCACTGGCAGCCGCCGGTTCGAACGGTTTCGGTCATGATCTTTCCTCCGGCGGCCATTGTTCGGTGTCGTGGTCGGGATGCTGGTAGGAGACGAGATCGGCGAGATAGGAGGCTGACGAGATATCGGCCATCGTGTCCTCGCCGGGCAATGTGTGGATGCGGTCGACGTAGGGGAGCTTTGCTTCGGTACCCCACTGGATGGTGGGCGCGATCTCCTGCGGAGCGTCGAAGGCGGCGATGGCGAGCGCGATACCCTCGGGCGCCTCGAAGGTCAGCGGGGTGCCACAATCGGCGCAGAAGCCGCGCAATGCGGCGTTGGACGAGCGGAAGCGTTTGGGCTCGCCGCGCGTCCAGTCGAGTTTTGCGCCACGCACGGACACCAGCGGCAGGTAGAAATTGCCGCTTGCTTTCTGGCACATGCGGCAATGGCAGACGGAGGCATCACCCAGCGCGCCTTCGACCCGGAAGCGCACGGCGCCGCACTGGCAACCGCCTGTGTAGACCGGTCTGTTGTCTAGACTCATTGCTTCACTCCGCGGCATGGCAGACGGCTTCGATATTGTTGCCGTCGGGGTCGAAGACAAAGGCGCCATAGTAGTTCGCGTGATAGTGCGGACGCAGGCCTGGCCCGCCATTGTCCTTGCCGCCGGCGGCGATTGCGGCTGTGTAGAAGGCGTCGACCTCGGCGCGGCTGCGCGCAGTGAAGGCGACGTGCTGACGGTCCTTCGGCTTGTCCTTGCCTTGATGCAACCAAAACACCGGCCGGTCCCGGCCATAGCCGCCGACCTTGGCGCCGCCGGTATATTCCTGCGGCACCATATAGAGGAGCGCGGCACCGAGCGGCGCCATCGCCTTGTCATAGAACGCTTTGGAAGCGTCGAAATCGGAAACGGTGATGCCAAGATGATCGATCATCTTTTTACCTCCCAAGTGGTGATGCGGGCGCCGGTGACGGGGTCTTTGCCGTCCTTCAACTGAATACCTTGCGCCAGCAAGTCGGCACGGATGCGGTCGGCCTCGGCCCAATATCCGGCGGCGATCAGTGCGAGCCGTTTGGCGATCGCCCTGGCGATCGCGTCTTCATCGACCTTGGTCGGCGTGACGTCGAAGCCGAGGAACAGCAACGCCGCCTTCAGCGAAGCGGCAGCATCGTTGCCCGCTGCGGCAGCCTTGCCGCCACCGGCACCACTGAAATCTACAGCCTCACCGGCCAACTGCGTCAGCACCTGGAACGCAGAATAGGTTGCGAGATCGTCCGACAGGGCTTCCACCACTTCCACCGGCAATTGCTTTGCCGCCGCCGGTGCCAGATCCGCCGCCCGCTTCCATTTGCGCAGCGTGTTTTCCGCCTCTTCCAGCTTGCGCACGGAAAAGTCGATCGGCTCGCGATAATGCGTCATCAGCATCGCCAGCCTGAGCACCTCGCCCGGCCATTTGCGGCCGCCAAAGGTATCCGTCTCCAGCAACTCGTTGATCGAGTAGAAGTTGCCCAGGCTCTTGGACATCTTCTGCCCCTCGACCTGCAGGAAGCCGTTGTGCATCCATACCTTGGCCATCACGTCAGTGCCGTGGGCGCAGCGCGACTGGGCGATCTCGTTTTCGTGGTGCGGGAAGATCAGGTCGAGCCCGCCGCCATGGATGTCGAAGACCTCGCCGAGATAGGCGGCCGACATCGCCGAGCACTCAATGTGCCAGCCCGGCCGGCCTCTGCCCCACGGGCTGTCCCAGCCCGGCTCTTCCGGCGAGGACAGCTTCCACAGCACGAAATCGCCAGGGTTCTTCTTGTGGGGATCGACGGCGACGCGAGCGCCGGCCTGCTGTTCGTCGAGATTGCGATTCGACAATTGGCCGTAGTCCGGCATCGAGGCCGTGTCGAACAGAACTTCGCCTGCCGCAACATAAGCATGGCGGCGTTCGATCAACCGTTGAATCAAGGAGATCATGTCGACTTTGCCATCGGCGCGCGGCTGGACGAATTCGGTGGCGCGCGGCTCGACTGTCGGTTCCAGGCAGCCGAGCGTCGCCACATCCTTGTGGAACTGGTCGGCGGTTTTTTCGGTGACGCGCCGGATCGCCTCGTTCAGCGACAGCTTTCCCGAGGCAATTTCGCCGCCGAAATCGCGCAGTGCGCGGTCGTTGATCTTGTCGTCGACATCCGTGATGTTGCGCACATAGGTGACGTGCGCTTGCCCGTAGAGATGGCGCAGCAGACGGAACAGCACGTCGAAGACGATCACTGGCCGCGCGTTGCCGATATGGGCAAAGTCGTAGACCGTCGGGCCGCAGACATACATGCGCACATTGCGCGGATCGATCGGGAAGAAATCCTCCTTCGTCCGCGTCAGCGTGTTGTAGAGGCGCAGGCCCTTCGATGCGTCAGACATTCGTGCCTTCCCGGTGCGTTACCTTTTGGTTGGGGCCACTTGCGCTGAGACGCAAATCAGGCACCAGCCTGCTGGCCGGGGCGTTTGTCCACTCTAGAAGGAAGATAGGCGAAAACGTCCGGACCAGCGCGAAGCTAGCCAATAATGCAAATGCCACAAATGGCGAAAGACGTTCTCATGAGCGGCTTTATCGCCTCACCCAGTGTTGCCGTCAAGTCGCAACTTTCGGCAAAAGAGTCGCCGGATCACAGGTAATGACGCAGTGAAACATTTTATTAAACATCTCGGCACAGTCATGAAACATTCGCCGGCTAGATCACCAGATGTCACGATTTGGTCGGATTCGACCAGCAAACGCGGACACGAAGACGTTACCAGGGAAGAGAAAAATGCCCCGAACCAAGCAGGACTCCAGCAGCGCGAAGCAACCGGCGCTCGCCAGCCAATACCGGGCGATCGGCCCGGCCGCCATCGTCGCCGCCCTTCTCCATACCGCGAAGAAGAAAAAGCCGGCGCAAAAGATCACATCGCCGCGCGCTGCCTGATGCGACGTCAGCCGACGCCATGCGCCGGCAATGAGGCGCCGAATGTGCCAGGAAAATAGCTGCTAGAACAAGGTCATCTGACTGTCGTCCGCGCCGGATTCTGGCGCCTGGCCTTTTCGGGCTCCGCCCCCACGACGCCCCTTTTCTGAATCTCCGGTCCGGTGTTGGCGACCTCGTTGACGAGGTCGGAAACCGGGAAAGCCTCGAAGGAGTCGAGCTGTGCCGGTCCGAGCAGGTCCGCCCCGTCGCGCGGCTCCAGGGTGCGGCAATCCAGCCAGCGGGCGAAATCCTGCGGATCTATCACTACCGGCATCCGGTCATGGCTATGGGCGACGTCGGTATTGGCGTTGACGGTCAGGATGGCGCCGGTGTCCATTTCGGAACCGCCCGGCTCGGCATAGGTCTCGATCAGCCCGGCGAAGGCGACAAGTCCGCCGTGCCTCGGCCGCACCCAATAGGGCTGCCCCCTCTTGCCGCCTGATTGACGCCATTCGTAGAAGCCGGAAGCCGGCACCAAAGCGCGGCGATGGCGCATGGCGGTGCGAAACGAGGCCTTTTCCGTTGCTCCCTCCGAGCGCGCGTTGAACAGCAGCGGAAACTCACGCGTGTCCTTCACCCAGGCCGGGATCAGCCCCCAACCGCACCAACATCGACTGCCGGTCGGGCTGGTTCGAGCCTGGCGCCTGCGCCAAGCCTGCAATCGCCATCAGGACCGGCTGCGTCGGCGCGATGTTGTAACGGGCCGGAAAATCCTCCAGCTCCGCCAGACCGGGAAAAGCGGCAGTCTGGTCCGGCGTGGCGGTCAAGGCAAAGCGTCCGCACATAAGCGAAACTCGTTGAAACGGTCGGATGTGAAGGTGGCGATGGAACTGGCGTTGCGCAACCGCTAATGCTTCTTCACGCCGACCGGTCCACAACCGGCTGCAGCGAATGACGATCGGAGATCCATGGACGAAATGCGCAAGATTCTGCCGGCTGTCTCGGTCGCCATTGTCCGCGGCGACACGGTGCTGCTGGTCAAGCGGGCGCGGCAGCCTTCGCAAGGATTTTACGCGTTTCCAGGCGGCAAGGTCGAGGTCGGCGAAACGCTGGAACAAGCCGCGCAACGCGAATTGCTGGAGGAAACCGGGCTGCATGCGCACAACTACCGCGCACTTCGGGAAATCCACATCGACGGCGGCAGCGACGGGCACCCGGTCGACTATCTGCTGACGGTGTTCGGCGCTACCTATGCCGGCGGCGAGCCCGTGGCCAGCGACGACGCCGAGAACGCCGCCTTCTATACGCTCAGCGAAATGACGGCGCTGCCGCTTGCCGCTTCGGTGTTTGCCGTTGCCGAAGAATTGCTCAGGAATGCAGGGGCGTAACCTCCAAAATCGCCTTGCAGTCGACAGATTGTTTGGCCACATAGACTCATGATCCGCGCATCGCTTTTCCTTGCAGCTTGCCTCGCCGCCAGTACGGCATTCGGGGCGCGGCCGGCTCTGGCCGCCGAGTCGCCGTTCGAGCCGAAGCTGATGCGGCTGGCGGAGGTGCTTGGATCGCTGCATTTCCTGCGTAATCTGTGCGGCGAGAAGGGCGACCAGTGGCGGGTCGAGATGGAGAAGCTGATTGCTTCGGAAAATCCGGACTCGGAGCGGCGCGCCCGCTTCATCGCCAGCTTCAACCGCGGCTACCGCTCCTTCGGCGGCACCTACACGCAGTGTACCGCCTCGGCGACCGAAGCCATCAGCCGCTATATGAAGGAGGGCGAGACGCTCTCGCGCGACATCGCCTCGCGCTACGGCAACTGACCTTGACACCTCGCTGCGTGTCCGGTGGCGCCTTCATCCCTGTGTTGCACTTTTGCAACGGTATTAACGAAACGTTACGGCGCGGATGCGGAATTAACTCAAACTGAAGGTTTTCATCCCGCTCGCCGGCCTAATCGGCTAAGTTTGAATCGGATCGAACGCAGGTTTGCAAAACGTGACGAGCCCTTGTCGAAACGACCCTAGAAATGTCGTATTTACAAGTACTTACTTAACCTGCGTGTAAAAGGGACAGCCCAAGCCTGATCCGCATCTGCCGGATCGCCGCTTGAAAAGGGTGGACATCGCAATGGAACATGCCGTCAACGACATCGACGCGCTGGTCAGGGAAGAAAAGCGCCTGACCGCCGTGGAAAGCCACAGCGAGGCCTGGGCGGAAGGGCTTTCGGCTGGAATCGAGCCGGAAATCATCGCCGAGGCGGCCCTTGAAACGGCGTTCGGTGAAATGCTGCGCGCCAATGGCGAGACCTCGGCCCTTGCCCTGCTCGACCGCATGCGTGAAAAGGTGATAGCCGGGGCCTTCGAACCAGGACGGCTGCGGCACTGAACCGGCATCAGGCTCTTTGACGACGGCGTGCCGCTTGGGCGGTCATGCCCCGGGCACCTGGGCGGGCCTGGGCATCTGGACGGAATCATGGAGAGGCAGGCGGTGAATTTTTCGACGTCAGGCCAGCCGCGTGGCTTGGCCCTCAGCATCCGGCTCGTCGCTTTTTGCGCCGCGGTCCCTCTGGCTTTTTGCCTCGCAAGCAGCCCTGCTTATGCGCTGAGTGAAATCAAGCGCGAGGACCTGCCCTCGCCAGTCACGCCGCCCGCCGATGACGACATGTCGCCGCCCGGAACCGCGGTGCCGATGCCCGATCCGCTCGGCACGACACCGCCTGCGACCAACCTGCCGAGGCCCCCCGACGAGCGGGAACAGGTCGAACCGGAAGGGCCAAAAGACGATGGTGGCATGGCCAATCCGCAAGCCGATCCGGATGAACCCTTGCCCGAGGTCGTCTACGATCTCGGCAAGCTGCCGGAGCCGGTCAGGCGCATGCACGATTTGATCCTCGAGGCCTGCAAGAGCGGCGACATCGAAAAGCTCCGGCCGTTGATCGGCCAGGGCGATACGATGACCCAATTGTCGCTGAGCGAGATCGAAGGCGACCCGATCACCTTCCTGAAAAGTCTTTCGGGCGACACGGAAGGCCAGGAGATCCTCGCCATCCTGGAAGAGGTGCTCAGTGCCGGCTATGTCCATGTCGATGCCGGCACGCCGCAGGAGCTCTATGTCTGGCCATATTTCTTCGCGCTGCCGCTGGACAAGCTCGACGCCAGGCAGCGGGTCGAGCTATTCAAGATCGTCACCGCCGGCGACTATGACAGCATGAAGCAGTTCGGCGCCTACATCTTCTACCGCGTCGGCATCACGCCGGACGGACAGTGGACATTCTTCGTCGCCGGGGATTGAGCGGCATTGCCCTTTCCTACCCTCAAGCCCGCTTAGAGCATCGGAGTGGGTCCCCGCTTTGGGAAAGCCGATGCTCAAAGAAAGAGATAGACCGGTGGTCCGATCGATTTGAAAGTCCGCCGCTTTAGACCGGCAGCGCCTCGGAAAACTCCACAGCCTTGCCCTGCCCTGGCGTGACGATCTCGCCTTCCCACATCACGCGGCGGCCGCGGACGACTGTTCCGACCGGCCACCCGGTTACTTCTCTGCCGTCATAGGGCGTCCAGCCGGCCTTGGAGCCGGCCTGCGCATTGGTGATGGTTTCGCGGCGCTTCAGATCGACGATGGTGAAATCGGCGTCGTAGCCGGCGGCGATGCGGCCTTTCCTGGCCATGCCGAAGATACGCTGCGGACCGTGGCTGGACAGGTCGACGAAACGTTGCAACGTCAGCCGGCCGGCATTGACGTGATCCAGCATGATCGGCACCAGTGTCTGCACGCCGGTCATGCCGGACGGCGAGGCAGGATAGAGTTTTGCCTTCTCCGCCAGCGTGTGGGGGGCGTGGTCGGAACCCAGCACATCGACAATGCCTTGTGCAATGCCGTGCCAGATGCCGTCGTGGTGGCGCGATGCGCGCACCGGTGGGTTCATCTGGATCAGCGTGCCAAGCCGCGCATAATCGTCCAGGCTCAGCGTCAAGTGATGCGGCGTCGCCTCGCAGGTCGCGACGTCCTTGTGCTGTTCGAGGAAGGCGATCTCCTCTGCGGTCGAGATGTGCAGCACGTGAATCCGGGCGCGAACCTGGCGCGCGATGCGCACCAGGCGCTCGGTGCAGCGCAAGGCGGCGATCTCGTCGCGCCACACCGGATGCGAGGACGGATCGCCCTCGATGCGCTCACTCAGCCGCTCGCGCAACCGGAACTCGTCCTCGGAATGAAAGGCGGCCCGACGGCGCGTATTCCTCAGAATCGAGGCGACGCCCTCATCGTCCTCGACCAAAAGGTTGCCGGTGGACGAGCCCATGAATACTTTTATGCCGGCAGCACCGGGTAGCCGCTCCAGTTCGCCGGCATCCCCGGCATTGTCGCGGGTGCCGCCGACCCAGAAAGCAAAGTCGCAATGCATGCGGCCGGTGGCGCGCCGAACCTTGTCGGCAAGGGCTGCTTCGCTGGTGGTCAGCGGGTTGGTGTTGGGCATCTCGAAGACGGCGGTGACGCCGCCCAGCACCGCTGCCCGCGAGCCTGTCTCCAAATCTTCCTTGTGCTCCAGCCCTGGCTCGCGGAAATGCACCTGGCTGTCGACGACGCCGGGCAGGATGTGCAGGCCACGACAGTCGACCGTCTCGCCGGCTGATGGCTGGCCGAGATCGCCGATGGCGGCGATGCGCCCGCCGTTGATGCCGATGTCGCGCCGGCCCTCGCCATCGTGGTTGACCACCGTGCCGCCTGTCAGGATGAGGTTGTAGGTCGTGGCCATGCTGATCCGGTCTCTTGCGGGGGGAGTGTCAGCGGCTTACGTAATGGCCGACTGTTTTGCAACATCAGGTTCTTTTTCCGCCCATGCCCTTTGCCCAGTTGAAAGACCGTGCCCTCATTTCCGTGTCAGGCCCGGATGCCGAGATTTTTTTGCAGAACATTCTGACCACCGACCTCGACGCACTGGCTGCGGGCGAAGCAAAACCTGGCGCCTTGCTGACGCCGCAAGGCAAGATCCTGTTCGACTTCCTGATCTCCCGCGCTGGCGAGAATTCCTTCCGCCTAGAATGCCGAGCCGATATATCAGACGATTTCATGCGCCGGCTGATGCTCTACAAATTGCGCGCCAAGGTCGAGATCGCCAAGTTAGATCAGGGGCTTGTCACCGTCGCGTGGGGAAGTGATTCAACCACTTCGCAATCTGATTCAACGCCGGTTGCCGATGCACGGTTCCGCGACGCGTCCGTGACGCGCTGTTATGGCGGCACGGGTGAGGGCGGCGACCCGGCCGCATGGCAGGCTCTGCGCATCGCCCATGGGATTGCCGAAAGCGGCTGCGACTATCCGCTCGGCGACGCCTTCCCCCATGATGTGCTGCTCGACGAGACCGGCGGCGTCGGCTTCAGGAAGGGCTGCTATGTAGGCCAGGAGGTGGTCTCGCGCATGCAGCATCGCGGCACCGCCAGACGGCGGGTGCTGATCGTTTCGGCCGAACGGCCCCTGCCCGCTCCTGGCGCCGAACTGACAGTTTCCGGGCGACCGGTCGGCACGCTTGGCACTGCCGCCGGCACGGCAGGCCTCGCCATAGCCCGTATCGACCGCGTCAAGGCAGCGCTCGACGCCGGCCAGCCGATCATGGCGGAAGACGTCCCTGTGTCGCTCGCCATCCCTGCCTGGGCGAAGTTCACCTTCCCGCAGCAACCTGTCGGCGCGGAGGAGACCTGATGGCGGCCGACCGTGCCGGCGCACCGCCGCGCGCTTGGCAGCGCATGCTGTCGGGCCGACGGCTCGATCTGCTCGACCCCTCGCCGCTCGACATCGAGATTTCGGACATCGCCCAGGGGCTTGCCCGCGTCGCCCGCTGGAACGGCCAGACCAGCGGCGACCACGCCTTTTCCGTCGCCCAGCATTCGCTGCTGGTCGAGGCGCTTTTCGGCGAGCTGGTGCCAGACGCCCCGGCCGACGCGCGGCTGGCGGCTTTGCTGCACGACGCGCCGGAATATGTCATCGGCGACATGATCTCACCGTTCAAATCGGTGATGGGCGGCAGCTACAAGGAGTGCGAGCTGAGGCTGCAGCGCGCCATCCATCTGCGCTTTTCGCTGCCGGTCGAACCTAGCGCGGGCCTGCGCAAGGAGATCAAGCGCGCCGACCAGATCGCCGCCTATTTCGAGGCGACGCTGCTTGCCGGCTTTTCGACCGCCGAGGCGACCGAATTCTTCGGCCGGCCGCGCGGCTTCAATGCCAACCGCTTCGATTTCACACCGCGTTCGGTGACCTGGGCGCAAAACGCGTTCCTCGAACGGTATGCGGCGATCGAGAAATGGCGGCGCCAAACAGTGCAGCCGGCCGACTGAAAAAACGGTAAATTAACCGGAAAGGACAACAGTACCGTGTTCGATCACGGTCTGCAGGCGCGCCTCATGTCCGTCACTCATGCCAAGGCTGGTTCGCCCGTCCGCGGACGGAGGGCCGAAGGCATAGGCCTGCCGCGACGGATAGAAAACGAACTGCGCAAACAGAATGATCGTTTTTCGGCCGCCGTCGAGAACATGTCGCATGGCTTGGCCATGTTCGATGCCGACGAGCACATGATCATCTGCAACGGCAATTATATCAGCATCTTCTGCCTCGACGCCGAGATCGTGCGGCCCGGCATCCGGTTTTTCGACATTCTCCAGCACAGCGTCGACATCGGCGTCGCCTCGCACAGCGCCGAAGAACTTTATGCCATCCGCAAGCCCTATATCGACCAGGCGAAACCTTCGACCTATGAGGAAACGCTGTCGGATGGGCGCATAGTTAACATCTCGCACCGGCCGCTTGCTTCAGGGGGCTGGGTGTCGATCTATGAGGACATCACCGAGCAACGGCGTGCCGAACAGGAACTGAAGGAGCAGCACCGCCGTTTCGACGCAGCACTCGCCAACATGTCGCAAGGCCTTTTGATGTATGACTCGGACGGCAGGCTGATCGTGCGCAACGAACGTTTCCTGGAACTCTACCACGTGACGCCGGCCGACATTCCGCTTGGCATGGGCCACCGCGACGCGCTCGAGCAACTCGTCCGCCTGGGTCTCTATGCAGAAATCGACATCGACAGCGAAATCTCGAAAACCGCGGCCTGCCTTCAAGCCGGAGAAATAAGGTCGACCTACCGCCATCTTGCCGATGGCAGAACCCTTTTGGTCGTGCGACGGCCGATGAGTGGCGGCGGATGGGTCGCAACCTTCGACGACGTTACCGAGCGCCGCCGCGTCGAAGAGCGCATGACCCACCTTGCGCATCACGACACGCTGACCAACCTGCCCAATCGCTCAATGTTCCGCGAACGGCTCGATCAGGCCTTGGATGAGGCCACGGACCTGGCGATATTCTCGCTCGACCTCGATCGCTTCAAGGCCGTCAACGACACCTGGGGGCATCCGGCCGGCGACTGGCTGCTGAAATGCGTGGCCGAGCGGCTGCAACGTTGCCTACGCAACGAAACGGACGTAGTCGCTCGTTTCGGCGGCGATGAGTTCGTTATCATCCAGTCCAATACCAAAGGTGCCGGCGACGCGGAAAAACTGGCAAGACGCATTGTCGACATCATCGGAAGGCCGTTTCGCGACAAAAGCCGCGACATGCATATCGGCATCAGCCTTGGCATCGCCCTTTTCCCCAATGACGGCAGGGATGCCGACACGCTGCTGAAAAACGCCGACATGGCCCTCTACAGGGCGAAAAGCGAAGGACGCAACGTCTATCGCTTCTTCGAGCCAGGCATGGATGCGATGGTGCGGGCACGACGCGCACTCGAAACCGATCTGGAGGCAGCGCTGCGGCGGCAGGAATTCGAGCTCGACTTCCAACCCATCATGAACATCGCTTCCAGCGAAATCGTCGGCGCCGAAGCCCTGATGCGGTGGCACTCGCCGGCACGCGGCTTGGTGCCGCCAGACGACTTCATCCCGGTCGCCGAAGAGATTGGGCTGATCGTGCCGCTGGGAGAATGGGCGCTGAGGAACGCCTGCACAGTTGCGGCGGGCTGGCCGGATGGGCTGCGTATCGCGGTCAATGTCTCGGCTGTGCAGATCAAAAGCGGCACCTTTGCCCGCAGCGTGATCTCCGCGCTGGCATTTTCCGGCGTGCCGGCCGATCGGCTTGAACTGGAAATCACCGAAACGGTGCTGATGGATGAGAGCGATACCGTGCTCAAGACGCTCAGCCAGTTGCGCGACCTCGGCATCCGTATCGCGCTGGACGATTTCGGCATCGGTTATTCGTCGCTCAGCTATCTCCGCCGCTTCCCGGTCGACAAGATCAAGATCGACCGCTCCTTTATTCGCGACATCGACAAGCGCGACACGGCCGCGATCGTGCGGACGGTCATCGGCCTCGGTGCCCAACTTGGGATCACCGTCACCGCCGAGGGCGTCGAAACCGAAGCTCAGCTGGAGTTCCTGAGCAGGGAAGGCTGCGTCGAGGCCCAGGGCTATTTGATCGGCGCACCGTCGAAGGCGGCGGACATCAATCCCCTGCCGAAGTCGCGCGCCGCGATCAGGCAATCCGGCTAAGTGCGACAGGCCAGACGAGCCAGTCAAAGGTGTCCGCTCAATGCCTCCACCATGTCCTTGTTCGTCGCCACAGGAACGATCTCGAATTCGACCAGATCCGCCCATTCGACGACCCACTGTTGCAGGAGCGTGACGTCATCGGCCTCCACCAGCAGGAAGCAGCGGCTCATATCCGCCGCGATCCAGCT
Source organism: Mesorhizobium wenxiniae (assembly GCF_002284535.1). Classification (GTDB taxonomy): domain Bacteria; phylum Pseudomonadota; class Alphaproteobacteria; order Rhizobiales; family Rhizobiaceae; genus Mesorhizobium; species Mesorhizobium wenxiniae. The sequence continues at coordinate 200,504 of NZ_NPKH01000023.1, forward strand.
GTGGTGCACAAGAAGCGCGTCCGGCTTCAGGCGGCCCTGGTCGCGGAAGCGACGGTAGATCTCCTTGCGATCACAGCCGCGAAAATCCTCGGTCACAAAAAACAGCATCTCTGTCCCCCACTCGGATGATTATCGCCCCGGCCGGTCGAGCCGCTCCAGGAACCACTGCGTCAGCCGCACCCAGACCTCATCTTTTTCGCCGGAATCCTCCCAGCCATGGTCGAGGTTGGGATTGTCGTTGACCTCGATGACGAAGACACCGTCCTTGGTCTCCTTGAGGTCCACCCCGTAGAGGCCATCGCCGATACAGCGCGCGGCCCTCACCGCCGTCTCGATGACATGGGCCGGCGCCTCTTTCAAGGTAAAGGTCTTGATGCCGCCCTGGTCGGGCTTGCCGTTGGCCTTGTGGTTGACGATCTGCCAGTGCTTTTTGGCCATCAGATAGTGCACGGCAAACAGAGGCTGGCCGCCGAGCACGCCGACGCGCCAGTCATATTCGGTCGGAATGAATTTCTGCGCGATCAAGAGATCGGAATCCTCCAGCCATTCGGTGGCTAGCGTCTTCAGCTCCTCGAAGGTGGCGCATTTCTTGACGCCGCGTGAAAACGACGAGTCCGGGATCTTCAGCACCAGCGGAAAGCCCAGCGTCTGCGCCGCGATTTCGAGATCCGAGGTGCCGGCGATCATCACCGTCGGTGGCACCGGAACCTTGTTGTAGGTCATCAGCTCGTTAAGGTAGACCTTGTTGGTACAGCGGATCATCGACAGCGGATCATCGATGACAGGCATGCCTTCCTGCTGGGCGCGGCGCGCGAAGCGATAAGTGTGGTTGGAGATCGAAGTGGTCTCGCGGATGAACAGCGCGTCGTAGTTGGCGAGTTTGGCCAAATCCTTTTTGGTGATCGGCTCGATTTCGACGCCCATCTTTTCGGCGATCTTGGCCCAGTAGCGCAGCGACGAGATCTCCGATGGCGGCAACTCCTCGTGCGGATCGACCAGCGTGGCGAAGGTGTAGCGCGCCGGCGTGCGGCCTTTGGTGTCACGCCACTCGCGGTTGGTGTAGGTCTCGAGGCACTGAAGGAAGCGCTTTTCTTCCTCCTCGGTCATCCTGGCCAGCGGATGGAAGCCGATCTTGCGGATCGACGCCCATTCGGAGCTGTCCGTGATGTGGACTTCCAGTGCCGGCGCGCGAAACCAATCGAACAAAAGCTTGGCAAAGCGATCCCATATCCTCGACGGGCCGATGCCGAAGAAGATGCAGACTTTTTGCGGAAAGGCGCCGCCCAGATCCTTGCGGCACTTGTTGAGCGCGAGTTCCAGCTCCGGCAGCGCGTGATCGTAGAGCTTGCGCTCGGACAGGTCGATCATCGTCTCGACCGTCGGGATGACCTTGTGTCCGCGCGAGCCGGCGAGCAGCGAGGCATAGTAGCCGCGGCTTTGATAGCCGTAATTGTTCGACAGGTTGATAACCTTCGGCCGCTGGCCGCGAAACAGCGCCGGATGGGCAAGGTAGTCGCGATTGGTGATGATCTTGTGCGGTGTCGCCACCTGATCGAGATCGTTCTGCCGGCCGGTAAGGATGACCCAGGTCATTGTCTGTCGCGCTTTCCGAGGGTAATGGCGGCACGCAATCCGTCGCGGCCGAACTGCGCCATGTTCATAAAGATGCCGTAAGGCACGGGAATATTGGCGGCATCAAGAATGGTCTCCTGTCTCTCGTCTTCGACCCAGGGATCGTGGATCAGGATATGGTCGCCGTCGTCGCCGATGGCCAGCACCCAGTGCGGAACCTTCTTGCCGAACATCATGAAGCCGCTGATCAGGACCAACACCAGTTTCCCCTCGGCGATCGCGGTGCGGATATCGTCTATGGCGAATGGACGGTAATTCACCGGGATGCGGTAAAGTTCCGCGCGCCGGCGAAAGTCGACCTGCGCCAGTTCCATCACCCGGCGCTTGTCTTGGCTGCGCACCGACTGCAGGAACAGCGCGCCATGGAAGGAGACATATATCTCGGCAGAGAGTCCGCTTTCGTGGCCGGCAACGGCGAGGCCGAACGGCTCACAGCCGCCAGGCCCCGACATCATGAAAACGGTGGTCGCCTCGCGCCACAAACGGATTTCCATGACCGGGTCGGGCACGAAGCCGGGCTCGAAATTGGCCATTGCCATCATCAGGCAGCACGGGCCGCAGGTGAATTCGCAGGTCTGCTGGTAGAACGGCACCTTGGTGGCGACCGGAATGTCGCCGCGCAAAGTCTTTTCGTAGCGCAGCGCCGTGGCGCCGTCCTCGTAATAGCCCGGTTCGCGGCCGATCTTGCGGTAGCCGCTCTGCTCGTAGATGCGAATGGCTCGGCTGTTGTCCTCGCGCACCTCGAGGCGCAGCATCATGCGGTTGTGTTCGAAGGCGGTCTCCTCCGCCGATGCCAGCAGCATGCGGCCAATGCCGAGCCCGCCAAAAAAGGGACCGATGGCGATGGAATAGAGCCGCGCGACGCCGCTGCCTTTGCGAAACAGCACGACCGCATAGCCGGCGACGCGGCCGTCGCTTTCGGCAACCAGTAGCTCGGCACTTTCGCGTTCGATCAGCTGGCGAAAGGAGCGGCGGGATATGCGGTCGCTCGAGAAAACAGCCTTCTCGATGACGGCGAGGTCATCGACGTCGGACGCGCGGGCCTTGCGAATCTCGGCAGGCATGCGGGCTCGGAAAACCTCGATTGGGTTGTGGAAAAGACCCTGGTCAGAAGTGTCGACAACACAGCCGAAGCGCCAGCATCCGTCAAGCGCTATCGCACTTCGATTCGGGCCGAATTGTGACAGTTTCGGCGGGCGCATGACGCCGAAAATCGAAATCGATTTTCGGAAGGATCATGCGCAAAATTAAAGTGCTACAGTGGTCCTTTGCGCGTCCAAAGGACGCGCGGCGCTGTAGGCGCAAGCTTTGAAAATTGGGTCGTCAGCTGGCCAGCCCGGCCAGAAGCTGGCTGTAGGCGCTCTTCGCCACGGCAGTCAGCTGCGCGCGCGGTAGCGAGCCGACGACGGCGCAGCCATAGCCCTCATCCAGCCAGTAGACGGCCTCGGGGCCGTTCTCTTCCGACCCGTAGGTGCCCTTGGCCTTCTCGGCCGATTCAGCCGTGACGAACAGCGAGATGCGCTCGCCCTTGTCGTCCTCATAAAGCAGCATCGCAGCCTTGCTCTCGCCAGCAGGCAGCAGCCGGCCGCCGACGAGTTGGAACCCTTCCGCCGCCAGATCCGGTGCGACCAGCTTCAGGCCGACCCTGTTGGACAGCCAAGTCTGCAGATGATCCTTGTCGCTGGCGGGCACTTCCACCGCATGCCGCTGCTCGGCGGCATAGATGACATGGGCTGCGATCGCCTGCTCGGCGAGCTGGTCCTCGGCCGGTTCTTCCAGACCGAGATGGTCGATGCCGGCGACATAACCACCAACACCGCCGATGGCCAGCACCGCCGCAGCCGCCAGCCACCAGCGCGAGCGCGATGCCGCCGTCTTGACCGGCGCCTCGCCGAACACGATCTTTTGCAACCGCGCCGGCACCGGCTCGTCGAGCACGCCGGCGAAAGCGGCACGAAGGGCTGCGCGGTCGGCGACGTAGCGGGCGCTTCTCGCCTTCAATTCAGGATTGGCATCGAGCCAGGCGTCATACGCCACGCGCTCGTCGCCCGGCAACTCGCTGTCGAGCGCCATGTGGATGTCGCGTTCGGAAAAATCGCGCCGGGTCATTTCTCGACGATCCTTATCGCCCGGCGGCGCGCGGCGTCATCCAGCAGGCCGCGCAACTCATCACGCCCGCGCGCGATGCGCGACATCAGCGTGCCGGCCGGCACGCCGAGGATGGTCGCGGCCTCGGCATAGGAAAAGCCTTCGATGGCGACCATGACCAGTGCCGCGCGCCGGTCGGGGCTGATCGCCTGCAACGCGTCGATAATCTCGCGCGAGGCGATGCTCTCCACTTGCTCGGCGGGTGCTGCCTGCGCTTCGCCCGCTTCCAGCGGCAGCATCGCGGCTTCGCCACGCCGGTTCACCTTGCGCATCTGGTCGATGAACAAATGATGCATGATCGTAAACAGCCACCTCCTGGGGCTTTCTCCAGTCTGCCAGTTGTCGAGCCGCACAAGCGCCCGCTCGAGACAGTCCTGAACGAGATCGTCGGCGGAATCGCGGTCACGCAGCAGCGAGCGCGCATATCGGCGCAGGCGCGGTATTTCGCCCAGGATTGCTGCCTTCTTTTCGTCCATGACCGCTGGTTCTGAGGTGCCTTGTTCATCCGATTGAACGCGCCTTCGCGGCGCGGCGCAAGCGGCCAGCGCGAAGCGGTCCGCCGCCCTGGTCACCCAAGCAACAAGATAACGCGGCCGGCGGGCGATCTATTCCCGGTTAAATTGAAAACTGTTAGCTATTGCTCGTCTGAAGCTTTTCCCTCGCCGCTCTAGTCAGCAGCCGCTGGTAGAACAGGCCGATGCCGATCAGCACCGCGCCGAGGCCGATGAAGGACAGCGCCCTCAGCACGCCTTCCAGTTCCGACATGTCGAAGAGGAAGACCTTCAACACGGCGACCGAGATCAGCGCGGCCGACGCGATGCGCAGCACCTGCGACTTGAGCCAGACGCCGGCGGTAAGCAGCGCCACACCAATGATCAGCCACAGCGCGGAATAGGTGTAGGTTTCAAGCTGGCCAAGGCCGCTCCACAGGCCGATGAACTCGCCCTTGAACAGCCGCCTCACCGACAGCGTCGCATAGACGAAAGCGAGCAGTGCCGCCACCAGCGCCAGCATCGCGGCATACCATTTCGGCCGCTTGTCTCTGGCATAGAGCGCGAGCCCCCCAGCAGCCACGGCCGGCAAGAGATAGGCGAGAAACAAAAGGTTGAACACCGGGATCTCGCCGGTCGATTCGTCCGTAAACAGCGGGTTCAGCGCCAGGAAATGCTGGATGACGATGAAGGCGACCGAGACAACACCCGCGGCAAGCGAACCATAGCGCAGCACCGAGCTTGGCGAGCGCATGTCGATGGCGACCAGGATCGCGCCGGCGCCGATGGCGATCAGCGTGTAGATCGCCTGTTCGGCGAGTGTCGCAGCACCCGTGTCGATGACGCCGCCATGCATGGCGTGGCGCACCAATATGGCAATCGTGAGCAGCGCAAACAGTGCTGCGCCCGCTTCCATAGCGAGGCGCGGCCGGCCATTGGTGGTGCGGGCGAGCTGCCACGCTGCAAAGCCAAAGGCGAGCGCCGGAACGCCGTATCCCGGCATCAGCCAGTTGAATACCGGCGTCGTCGACAGGAATTCGGCGCCGACGATTGTCGGATCGAAGGCGACGCGGCCGAGTACGGCAATGACCGCGCCGACCGAAATCCAGCCGAGCACCGGATAGGCGCGCCAGCGGGTGGCCAGCGCCGGCACAATGGCCGCGGCACCCAGCAGGATGGTGGTCCAGCCGGACCCAAAAGCCATGTAGATCATCAGCAAGGCGGCGACTGCTGCCCCACCAAGCGCGAACGAGACGGCAGCACCGCCCCTTAGCGGCGGCTCCTCACCGCGCGCGATCCACTCGCCGCCGGTGGCGAAGACCACGACCAGAAGGGCTGCAAACGCCGCGTAGACAAGATCGCGGTCGAGATTGCCGAAAGTGAACCAGAGCGCCAACAGAATGACCAGCGGTGCGACAATGCCCCATGCCGCCCATGAGGCGGCTCGGATGTGAGCCGATGCGGCAGATTTGCGCGCAGCCCAGAATCCGGCGCCGATAAACATAAGTCCAAGAAAGATACCGATCCTGAGCATCAGCGTATCGGCAACTGCAGCCGGCAGACCTTCGACGTCGAGAACGCCACCTGAAAAGTCTGAAGCGACGGAGGCTGGCGGAATGATGCCGAGATAGACCAGCACCGTCGCCAGCCCTGCGGCGTGCAGAAGCGCCAGCGCCAGCGGCCGGTAGAGCGCTATCGCGACCAGGGCTGCGATAAGGGCTGCTCCCGGCAGAGCATCGCCGGCAGCGAATGCCGGGTCGACGAACAGCGCCATCGCCGAAAGGCCGACGAAGAAGCCAGGTGCGATCGACGGCCAGTCGAAGCCCCTGGCGGGCTCTGCTTCGCCACCGCGACGGCCGAGCCAGACGAAGGCGAGCACGGCCAGGGTCACCGCATTGATGAAGAGGATGACAGGCAGGTTCGTGCCCGGCGCATCAGTCATGTAAAGAATGGTCCAGAGGCCGGTGCCGACGAACGCTGCCGCCATCAGCAATTTCCAGTCGCGCAGGCGTGCGATGACGCCGGTGGCGGCGAGCACGATCGCCAAATAGCCGAACAGCGCCCAAGGATTCGGCGCCTGCGAGGCGAGCAGCATCGGCGTCACCACCGCGCCGAGCAGGCCGATGCCGGCCAGCGCCTGGCCGTGGACGAGGGCGGCCGCGATAGTCGCCACACCGATGGCGCCGAGCAGCGTGAAGGCGAGCGCCGGCCCGATGAAGCCGTAAACGCCATGCGCGGCATAAACCGTGCCGAACAGGATGAAAGCACCGGCCGCCGTCAGGATCGCCGGAATATAGGCGCCGGCGACGCCCTGCACCGGCACCGTGAAGCCGGTGCGGCGGATGAACTCGCCAACGGCGACCAGCACCAGCCCGAGCATTGCTGCCATGCTCAGCCGCACGCCGGGACCGAAAATGCCGGCCTCGATGGTGTAGCGGATCAGGAACAGGCCGCCCAGCGCCAGCGCAATGCCGCCGACCCAGACCGCCCATCGGGTGCCGAGCGCCGTTTCGATGTCGGGTTTTTGCGTCGCTTTCGCCGTCACGGCGGCCGGTTGCGCTGGTGCAGATCCAGCCGGCGCCGCTTCGCCCGCAGCCCACGGTCCGGATGCAATCTCCGCGGCCTCAACCTCTGTGGACGGCTTTTCCTCAGCCTCGCCCGCCGATGACGGGACAATATCAGTCACGGCCCCAACTGCCGCGTCTGCTGGCTTGCTGTCGTTTGCGGCCGGTTCTACCGGCTTGGCCTGCGGCGGGGCCACATGCGCGCCCGAAAGCACGAGGCTGCGCAGCGCACCAAGTTCGCGCTCGATCAGGCCGATGCGGCTCTGCTGGCGCGAGATAATGACGAATAGCGCGATGATCGCGACTAGGCCGATCAGGCTTTCGAACATGGCGGTTCCCCCAAACCAAGCCAGTAGTTACTGACAAATACGGCGGCAGACGGCCACACTACAGCGCCGCGCGTCCTTTCGGACGCGCAAAGGACGCTGTAGCGCCTTAATTTTCCGCATGATCCTTTCCGAAAATCTATTCGATTTCGGGTCATGCGGCAGTCAGCGCGCCGCCAGATTGGCGGCCGGAAAGATCGAGCACGTTTCGGCGCCGAAAGCCAGCAGCTTGCCGTTGGCATCCTTCAGCGTTGCTTCCGAAACCGCCAATGTGCGGCCCTTGTGCACCACCCTGCCCTCGCACACCACCTCGCCGGTCTTCGCGTGATCGGCCGTGTCAGGTTCACCTTGAACTCCGCCGTCGTATAGACCTCGCCCTTGTCGAGCAGCGTTTGCACCCCGCAGGCAAGAGCCGAATCCGAGCGTCGCGGCCCAGCCGCCATGCACCCACCCAGCGGATTGAGATAGCGCTCGTTCGGCATGCCGCGGAACACCGCGCGTCCTTCCGACACTTCGGTCAGGTCGAAACTGAGCTGGAACGAAATCGTCGGCGCCGGGTATTTGTTGTCGATGATGCGCTAGAGCAATTCCAGGCCGGTATATCTAGAGATGTCGCCGTGCGGAATGGTGCCGAGGCCGAGCCGCGAGACCCGGCCGGGATAGAGTTCCACTTCGCTCATGTAATGTTTTCTCCGGCGGCGTTCTCGGCGCCAATCTCCTTGCCCGCCGCGTGGTGCTTGCGCACGGCGGCGAGGAAGCCGGCGCGGGCACCGGGCGCCTCGATCCCGCGCGGCTCGTAGACATGGCGGGTAAAAAAGAAGCCGGTCAGCCGGAAGGCATCCTCGATCGCCGCCGGATCGGCGCGCAGGCCGGAGCCGCGCTGCAGGAATGCGGGGAGCACCAGCATCTTGTCGCGCCAAGGCGCGCCTGCGGCGCGTGACACGGCGCGCCCGGATTTCGGCGAGACATAGGCAAGGTCCTGCCTGGCGCCGGTCGCAGCACACTGGCTGAGATCGAGGCCGAAGCCGAGTTCGTCGAGAATCAGCAACTCGAAGCGCGCCACCAGCTCGCCGGCGGCGTCCGTATCGTCGAGGTGGGCGATCATCACGGCCAACGTCTCGTAGAGGCCGCCATGAGCGTCGCGCTCGGGCAGCAGGCGCAGATGCGCAGCCATGGTTTGCAGCCCATAGATGGCGACGGCGCTGTCCATGAGCCGGGCGGCGTTCATCTCGATCGCTTCGGCCTGAAAGGTGCCAAGATGTTCGTCGAGCCGCGCCCGCCACAACAGGTCGACACGGTTGCCGGGCTGCAGAACGGGCTGCTGCTTGCGCGAGCGGCCGCCGCGCACAAGGCCGAGGTGGCGGCCATGCGCACGAGTCATGACCTCAAGAATGGCGCTGGTTTCGCCATGCTTGCGGGTGCCGAGAATGATTCCCTCGTCGCGCCATTCCATGAACGGAGCTTGTCACCGCTTCGATGGCGAAATCAAGATTGGGTTTTTGGGCCGCGCGCTGGTGATCGGCAAGCACTCGGCAGGGAAATTGCGTGGCGACCAACCGGCTCAGGAGAGCTGTGTCGATAGTGACGTTAATATGGAAACTCCAGCCCCATCTCGCGATAGCGTTCGGGGTCGTCGCCCCAGTTCTCGCGCACCTTGACGAACAGGAAAAGATGCACCTTCTGTTCGAGGATACCGGATATTTCCATGCGTGCCGCCTGGCCGATGGCACGGATCGTCTCGCCCTTGTGGCCGAGCACGATCTTCTTCTGGCTGTCACGCTCGACATAGATGGTCTGGTCGATGCGCACCGAGCCGTCCTTCTTCTCCTTCCATTTCTCGGTCTCGATGTGGGAGGAATAGGGCAGTTCCTGATGCAGCCTGAGATAGAGCTTTTCGCGGGTGATCTCGGCCGCCAGCTGACGCATTGGCAGATCGGAGATCTGGTCTTCCGGGTAATACCAGGGGCCGGTAGGCAGGGTTTCCGAGAGATAGTCGAGCAGGTCCTTGCAGCCCGACCCGGTTAGCGCCGAGACCATGAAAGTGCGCTTGAAGGGCACTTTTTCGTTGGCTGCCGCCGACAGGGCCAGCAGCGCCTCGGGCTTGACCCGGTCGACCTTGTTGAGGATCAGCACCATCGGCTGCCGCACATCCTTCAGCCGTTCCAGGATGGCATCGGCGTCGCCCCTGATGCCGCGCTCGGCGTCGATCAGCAACAGCACGATGTCGGCGTCCTTGGCGCCGCCCCAGGCGGTCGTCACCATCGCCGTGTCCAACCGCCGCTTCGGCTTGAAGATGCCCGGCGTGTCGACGAAGACGATCTGTGCGTTATTGTGGATGGCAATGCCGCGCACGATGGCGCGCGTCGTCTGCACCTTGTGGGTGACGATCGACACCTTGGCGCCGACCAGTTGGTTGACCAGCGTCGATTTTCCCGCATTGGGCGCGCCGATCAACGCGACGAAGCCAGAGTGCGTGGTGGTGGCTTCTGCTGCCGGCGGAACGTCTTCGGTGGCGGTCATGCCGCGCTCCCCTTGTTTAGCCAGACGCCTTCGCGCAACAGCAGTGCAGTAGCGGCGGCTTGCTCCGCCTCGCGCTTGGAGCGCCCGCTGCCGGTCGCCGGCAGAAAGGCGCCGACCTTGACGCTGACGGTGAACAGCGGATCGTGGTCCGGTCCCTCGCGGCTGTCAATTATGTAGACCGGCACGGCGCCTGCGGCCTGATGCGCCCATTCCTGCAGTTCGGTCTTGGCATCGCGGCGGGCGGCACCGATGGCCTGCGAGCGCGGCCGCCAGTATTTGTGGATGAAGGCGCGGGCCGCCTCCAGCCCGCCGTCGAGATAAAGCACGGCAATGAGCGATTCCAGCGCATCAGCCCGCAGATTGACGCGCTTGCGCCCGTCCACGCCGCGTACGTCCGAGCCGGCACGGATCAGCTCCGGCAGGCCGATCTCCTCGGCGATCTCCGCCAGCACCTCGGCATTGACCAGCGCGTTGAGCCGGAGCGACAGCTCACCTTCGGCAGCGTCCGGATACGCCGCCAGAAGCATGTCGGCGACGACCAGGCCGAGGACGCGGTCGCCCAGGAATTCGAAACGCTCATAGTCGATGCCGGCATGGCTGCTGCGGGCGCTGGCATGGGTCAGCGCGCGCTGCAGGCGCTGGCGGTCGGCAAAGGCGTGGCCGGTGCGCTGCATGAGCGCTTCGGCGAGCGCGTCGATGGTCAGCCGTTTTGTCGCCGCCATGATCCTAATTGACGAAATGGAGCAGGCGCGACGCGCGCATCAGCGACGGCCATTTCCAGATTTCGAGCGGACTGGCGCTGCCACCGATCGAGAAGAAGATGAGGTTGGCGCGGCCAACGAGATTGTCGTCGGGCACGAAACCGACGGTGAAGCGGCTGTCCGAGGAATTGTCTCTGTTATCGCCCATCATGAAATAGTGGCCGGGCGGCACGTCGAATTCCTGGGTGTTGTCACCGATCGAGTTGGGTATCAGGTCGAGCGTGTCATAGCTGACACCGTTCGGCAATGTCTCGCGATAGACGTCGACCGGCCCGCTCTTCTCGGTGATGTCGCGATTGTCGATCTGCCCGACCTTCTGGCGCGGCACGCCGACGCCGTTGATGAACAGCTGGCCATCCTTGACCTGGATCTTGTCACCCGGCAGGCCGACGACGCGCTTGATGTAGTCGACGGAGGGGTCCGGCGGGAACTTGAACACCGCCACGTCGCCGCGCTTCGGCTCGGCGCCCCAGATGCGGCCCGAAAAGAGGTCCGGCCCGAACGGCAGCGAATAGCGCGAGAAGCCATAGGACCACTTGGTGACGAAGAGGTAGTCGCCTTCGAGCAAGGTCGGCCGCATCGACCCTGACGGGATAGAGAATGGCTGAAAAAGGAGCGTGCGGATGACCAGAGCGAGCAAAAGCGCCTGGACGATGACGCTGACGGTTTCGCCAAGCCCGCCGGATTTCTTCTGAGATTTTTCAGCCACGCTCATGTCGTCCTCGATTATGCGTTGGTTGGTATAGAGTCTCGGCGCGCGCTGGGCAACGTCATGCCGGTGGTCAGATGCAATCAATATGGCGCTTCTTCGACGGGCAACGCCTCGATGATCACAAAGGCTTGAGCAAGCGGAAAATCGTCGGTGATGGTGAGGTGGATCGCCGCTCTGTGGCCTTCAGGCAGGATTTTGTCCAGCTGCGCCGCCGCCCCGCCGGTCAACGCTATGGTCGGCTTGCCGCTGGCCAGGTTGACGACGCCCATGTCGCGCCAGAACACCCCTTGCGCCATACCGGTGCCCAGCGCCTTGGCGCAGGCTTCCTTGGCGGCGAAGCGCTTGGCATAGGAGGCGGCGCGGGCGCCGCGGTTTTCGGAGCGGGCCTGTTCGACCTCGGTGTAGATGCGCTGGATGAAGCGCTGGCCATGGCGCTCCAGCGATTTTTCGATGCGTCTGATATCGATCAGGTCGCTGCCGATGCCAATGATCATTCGGCGGGAACTTCCCGTCCGGCGGTTCCAGCTCTGTCCGCCAGACGCAGCGAGCGCGAGAAAGAGCGGCGTGGCCACAGATAGATACACATCCGCTCGAGAAAACCGTCAGGCTTGCGGCGTCGAAAAAGCACTCTGTTCCTGTCCTGATATCCAAAGCTGCCGCTCCGACCATCCCGGGCCGGCCCGACAGCTACATTTTGCGCTTTGCGGCCGTCGAAAGGCAACAACGACCTTGATATAGCGATACGCTGGCCGCAGAACAACCGTAGCTGCATGCCGTCCGCTGCTGTCGCCTGCGGGACTGGCGTTTCGCCACTCCGGACACAGTGTAATCGCGACGGATTTGAGAGGAGAGTTCGCCGCAGAATCGGCAGCAACTCCAGCTATCTACGGCCCATACTCGCTGACCTCGACGAGATTGCCGTCCGGGTCGCGGAAATAGACCGACATCATCGGGCCACGGGCGCCGATCCGCTCGACCGGCCCGACTTCAACGCCAACGCCGTTGGCCGCCAGGCTGGCGCATATCTCCGAGAGCGGACGAGCGGCGACCAGGCAGAAATCCGCGGAGCCCGGAGTCGGCGCCTTGGCCTTGGGCTCGAAGGTGCGCCCGACGTCATGCACATTGATCTTTTGCGTTCCAAACAGCAGCGCCGTCGGCCGGTCCGGCTCGTCGAGGCGCCTGAAGCCGAGCACGCGCTGATAGAAGGCGCAGGTGTCTTCGACGGAGCGAACCGTCAGCACGAAATGATCGATGCCTGCAATCACGGCTGCGCCTCAGTTAACGTTGTTTTATGCATGTCGTTGTCCCAAAACCGCTGCGCACTTTTGGGCGATCCATCAGATATTGCGGCTGCCAGGTTTGATGGCCGGTATGGCGGCGAGCTCGGGCGGCAGCCTGTCGGCTGGGTAGGCCGGAACCTCGTATTCGGCGAGCGCGATCAGCGGCACGCCGACATCGGCCTTGCCGGCCGAGCGGTCGATGATGCAGGCAGCGGCAACGACCTCGGCGCCAAGCGCGCGCAGGCAGTCAACGGTCTCGCGGATCGACAGGCCGGTGGTGACGATGTCCTCGACGATGACGACGCGCGAACCCTTGGCGATCTCGAAGCGGCGGAGCCTGAACTCGCCCCCTTCCCGCTCGACCCAGATCGCCGGCGCGCCAAGATGGCGCGAGGTCTCGTAGGCCGGGATCAGCCCGCCGATCGCCGGACCGACGACATAATCGATCCTGCCGGACACAGCAGCGCGGATCTTCTCGGCCAGTGCCTTGCACAGGCGCTCGGTCTTGTCGGCATGCATGAAGACCCGCGCCTTCTGCAGGAAGACCGGGCTTCGCAAGCCCGACGTCAGGATGAAATGCCCTTCGAGAACGGCACCGGCTTCACGGAAAATGCGCAGCACTTCGTCGGTGTTCATCTCTGCCTTGTCTCCAGCACGCTGATGATTTCTAGCCGTTCACGCGTCGCGCATCGCTGACGCTCGAATTGTCCTTGAGCTGCGACAGCAGCCGGTTCAGGTGCTTCAGGTCCCAGACTTCGAGATCGATCAGCATTTCGGTGAAATCGGGCGCGGTGCGCACCATCGACAATGTATGGATGTTGGCGTCGTTGGATGCAACGACCTGCGCAATGTCGGCCAGTGAACCCGGCGCGTTGATGGCGGTGACCGAGACTCGCGCCGGAAACCGCTCCTTGGTGCGCTCGTCTATGTCCCAGCGCACGTCGATCCAGCGTTCGGGCTGGTCGTCGAAAGCCTGCAGCGCCGGCGACTGGATCGGATAGATTGTGATGCCGGTTCCCGGCTGCACGATGCCGACGATGCGGTCGCCGGGGACAGCACCTTCCGGCGCGAAGCGCACCGGCAGGTCGCCGCGGACGCCGCGGATCGGCACGGCGCCGTCCTTTGGCTGGTCCTTGTCCTTGCGTGCCGCGCGGCCCGGAATCTGGAACAGCATGCCGGCGGCGTTGCGGATCTTCGACCAGCCCTCCTCGCGCTGCTTGGGCGCGGCCAGCGTGACGCGCTCGTCCTTGTAGTCGGGAAACACCGCCTTCATGACATCGGTGGAGGCAAGTTCGCCGCGGCCGACAGAGGCCAGCACATCCTCGATGTCCTTGCGCGCCAGCCGATGCAGCACCGACTTCAGGCTCTCCTTGGTAAAGATCTTTCCGGATCGTTCGAAGGCGCGTTCCAGTATGCGGATACCGAGACCCGAATACTGCTTGCGGATGGCATTCTTGGTGGCGCGGCGGATCGCCGAGCGCGCCTTGCCGGTGACGACGACCGACTCCCACGCCGCCGGGGGCACCTGCGCTTTGGAGCGGATGATCTCGACTTCATCGCCATTCTTCAGCTCGGTCATCAGCGGCATGATGCGACCGTTGACCTTGGCGCCGACGCAGGTGTCGCCGACATCGGTGTGCACGGCGTAGGCGAAGTCGATCGGCGTGGCGCCGCGCGGCAGCGCGATCAGCATGCCTTTGGGCGTGAAGCAGAACACCTGGTCCTGGAACAGCTCCAGCTTGGTGTTTTCGAGGAAGTCCTCGGGATTGTCGCCTTCGGCAAGCTGCTCGATGGTGCGCCGCAGCCAGGCATAGGCGTTGGTCTCCTTCGAGATCGCGTGGGCAGTGCCGTTCATCTTGCCGCCGCTGTCCTTGTAGATCGAATGCGCGGCAACGCCATATTCGGCAATCTTGTTCATCTGATAGGTGCGGATCTGCAACTCGACGCGCTGGCGCGACGGTCCGACGATGGTGGTGTGGATCGAACGGTAGTCGTTCTGCTTCGGAGTCGAGATGTAGTCCTTGAAGCGGCCTGGCACCATCGACCATGTCGAGTGGATGGCGCCGAGCGCCCGGTAGCAGTCCTCGACGGTATCGACGACGACGCGAAAGCCGAAAATGTCGGATAGCTGCTCGAAGGACAGCGCCTTGGCCTCCATCTTGCGGAACACAGACCACGGCTTCTTCTGGCGGCTCTTGACCTCGGCCTTGATCGCATATTTCTCGAACAGCGTGGACAGCGCCCTTTCGATCTCGGACAGCACATCCTTGTTGCGTTCGAAGATTTCGGCGAGCCGCGCGGTGACGGCGCGGTAGGCTTCCGGATTGATGAAGCGGAAGGCGATCTCCTCGAGCTCCTCGCGCATGCCTTGCATGCCCATGCGCCCGGCAAGCGGCGCATAGATATCCATCGTTTCCTCGGCGATGCGCAGGCGCTTGGCTTCGGGCACATGGTCGAGAGTGCGCATGTTGTGCAAGCGGTCGGCGAGCTTGACCAGCAGCACGCGAACGTCTTCCGAGATCGCCAGCAAGAGCTTTCGCAGGTTTTCCGCCTGCTCGGCCTTCTTGGAGACGAGGTCGAGTTTCTTCAGCTTGGTCAAGCCTTCGACCAACTTGCCCATTTCCGGACCGAACAGCTCGTCGATCTCGGCCCTGGTCGCCGTGGTGTCCTCGATCGTGTCGTGCAGCAGGGCAACCGCGATGGTCGCCTCATCCATGTGCATTTCGGTGAGGATGGCGGCGACTTCGAGCGGATGCGAGAAATAGGGATCGCCGGAGGCGCGCTTCTGGTGACCATGCTTCTGCATGGCGTAGACATAGGCCTTGTTGAGCAGCGCCTCGTTGACGTCAGGCTTGTAGCGCTGGACGCGCTCGACAAGCTCATACTGACGCATCATGGGCGGGATCTCGCAGTGCTGAAACGAATCATGCGCCGCACTGGCGTACGGCGCATGTCATAGATAACCACGAAACCGCCGACGCGAAAGTGTCGGCAGCCGTTGCGAAGATCAATAGTCGTCGCTTTTTTCCGGCGGCACCAGACCTTCGATGCCGGCCAGGAGATCTTCCTCGGTCATGCGGTCGAAGGTGATGTTGTCCTCGGTGTCGTCGGCATCGGTTGCCGCAGCGGCGGTACCGGTCTGGTCGGCGATCGCCTCGCCATCGGCTTCCGGCTCGTCGACCTCGACATGCTTCTGCAGCGAGTGGATCAGATCTTCCTTGAGGTCGTCGGGCGACAATGTCTCCTCGGCGATCTCGCGCAGCGCGATGACCGGATTCTTGTCGTTGTCACGAGGGACGGTAATCTGCGCGCCCTGGCTGATCTGACGGGCGCGATGGCCGGCCAGAAGCACGAGCTCGAAGCGGTTGTCGACCTTGTCGATGCAATCTTCAACGGTTACGCGGGCCATGAGCTGCCCCTTTCATGCCTGGATTTGATGGAAAACAGGCGCGGTCCATAACCCGGACGTCGCCAAAATACAAGCTTTTTGGCAATCTCAGGTCTGGGGCCAAGTCCGGGGCCAGGTCAGGGGCGGACTAAGGCCGGGCCAAGGCGAGTCTGGGGGCGCCGCCTGCGACGATACGGCACCGATCACAATTGCTTGCTATACAGCATCATACCCTTGGATTGCCGTAAAACCGGCGTTATCTCGAATGACGAAGGTCAGCCGGTTATTTCAAGCCGACCGATAGGCACGCGCATTTAGACGACCGCTTATTTTCGAAAAGGAATATTTCCATGTTCGACCCTCGTGAGAAAATCGCTCTTTTCATCGACGGTGCCAATCTTTACGCCACGTCGCGCGCGCTCGGCTTCGATATCGACTACCGCAGGCTTTTGTCGAGCTTCCAGAAGCGCGGCTACCTGCTGCGTGCATACTACTACACCGCGCTGGTCGAGGATCAGGAATACTCCTCGATCCGGCCGCTGATCGACTGGCTCGATTACAACGGTTTCAAGGTAGTAACAAAGCCGGCCAAGGAATTCACCGACTCGACCGGCCGCCGCAAGATTAAGGGCAATATGGACATCGAGTTGACCGTCGATGCGTTGGAACTTGCCGATGTCGTCGACCACTATGTCATCTTTTCCGGCGACGGCGATTTCCGCACACTGGTCGAGGCGCTGCAGCGGCGCGGGCGCAAGGTGTCGATCGTCTCGACCATGGCGTCGCAGCCGCCGATGATCTCCGACGACCTGCGCCGCCAGGCCGACCATTTCATCGATCTGACGACGCTGAAGAACGAAGTCGGCCGTGATCCCTCCGAGCGGCCGGTGCGCCGGCCCGAGCCGGCTGAAGTCGACGAGGACGATTTTTGACGGCGGGGGTCTTGACCGCCCCCTTGGTCGCCTCCCCCGAGCCCGATCGCGACTGCCCGCTCTGCCCGCGGCTGCACGATTTTATCGCGCAATGGCGGCAGCGCGAGCCGTCCTGGTTCAATGCGCCGGTGCCGACCTTCCTTCCGCCCGAGGGCGAGGATGCGGTGCGGCTGCTGATCGTCGGACTGGCGCCGGGCCTGCGCGGTGCAAACCGCACCGGACGTCCCTTTACCGGCGACTATGCCGGCGACCTCCTCTACAACACGCTGATCGCGCACGGCTTTGCGCGCGGCCAATTCAAGGCGCGGCCCGATGACGGGCTGGAGCTTGTCGGCACGGCGATCACCAATGCGGTGCGCTGCGTGCCGCCGGACAACAAGCCGGTCGGCGCCGAGATTGCCACCTGCCGGACGTTCCTGGTGCCGACGATCGCGCGGTTCAAGAACCTGCGCGCCGTGCTGGCGCTGGGCTCGATCGCGCACCAGTCGACGGTGCGGGCGCTCGGCCAACGTGTTGCTGCTTATCCGTTCAAGCATGGCGAGCAGCAGCAAACCAATGGCGTGACGCTATTTTCCAGCTATCACTGCTCGCGCTACAACACCAACACCGGCGTGCTCACGGAAGCGATGTTTGTCAACGTCTTCAGGGATATAGCGGCGTTTCTCAAGAGCTAGATTCGGGCGGAGGCGCAAACAGCTCGGCCAATTTCTCCTGCCCGCCCTGAAGGACATTCAGATCGACATCGCCGCTGACGCCGTCGACGCGACCGCTGTCGTGGTACTGCCAATAGATCCAGTCGTCATGACCTGGCCACAGCGCCAGTGAACGAACCCAGAGCGGGCGACCGACGATCTGGCCGGCGTAGGCCCGTGCGGCCTCGTCGGTCACATAGAGGATCGCCGTTTTGCCGAAAGCTGCCTCGACAGGGCCGAGGAAAGCCGAGAGTTCGACATTCAATTCTTCGGGCGATGGCCGCCGCGGACAATTGCCGACGAATTCGATATCCACCACCGGCGGCAGCAGCGGTTGATCGCGCGGCACGACGGAGATGAAATTCTTCGCCTGATCGGCGCCAGGCCTGCAGAAGGTGAAGAAATGATAGGCACCGACTGCCAAACCAGCAGCGCGGGCCTCGCGCAGATTGGCGTCGAAGGCATTATCGACGTGGTCGCCGCCCTCAGTTGCCTTGATGACGGCGAAGGCAACATCGTCGGCGGCAACACGCTGCCAGTCGATCTGCCGCTGGTGATGGGAAACGTCGATGCCCCTGACCGGATACTTGCCGCGATCCGGAGAAAACGGACGGAGGTAGAAATAGCCGCCGGCCGCGACGAGGCACGCCAGGATCAGGCTGGCCGCACCCCAAAGGACGATCCGGTTCTTCATCCGGTCCTTCAAAAGAGTGGCTCCCAGCCTACCCACGCTCCTTCAGCAGCCGGCCCTTCTCGCGCGACCAGTCGCGCTGCTTTTCGGTTTCGCGCTTGTCGTGCAGTTTCTTGCCGCGGCCAACGGCAAGCAGCAGCTTGGCCCGGCCCTGGTCGTTGAAATAGATTTTTAGCGGCACCAGCGTCATGCCTTCGCGATCGACACTCTGCGACAGCTTGGCCATCTCGCGCTTGTTGAGCAGGAGTTTGCGGCGCCGGCGCGGCTCGTGGTTGAAGCGGTTGGCTTGCAGATATTCCGGCAGATAGGAGTTGATCAGCCAGATCTCACCGCCCTCGACCGAGGCGTAAGAGTCCTGGATGTTGGCCTGGCCCTGGCGCAGCGATTTCACCTCGGTGCCGGTCAGCACCAGGCCGGCCTCGATCGTGTCGAGCACCTCATAGGAAAACCGCGCCTTGCGGTTTTCCGCAACGGTCTTGTTGTTGGGATCGGCTTTTCTGACTTGATTCATGATGCGGAGAGGTGGCGCCTCATCCCTAATTAATCAAGCCGGCGTGCTTCATGGCCGCATCGATGTTCTCGGCGGTCGACTGCTCGACGGTGACCAGCGGTGAACGCAGCACGTTCTCGACCTTGCCGAGCTTTGACAGCGCATATTTCGCGCCGGACACGCCGGGCTCCAGGAAAATCGCCTTGTGCAGCGGCAGCAACCGGTCCTGCAAGTCCAGCGCCTTGGCGTTCTCACCGGAAAGCGTCGCCTCCTGGAATTCGGCGCACAGCCGCGGCGCGACATTCGCCGTCACCGAGATGCAGCCGACGCCGCCATGGGCGTTGAAGCCGAGCGCCGAGGCATCCTCGCCGGAAAGCTGGATGAAATCCTTGCCGCAGGTCGCGCGCTGCTCGGAAACCCGCTCGACCTTGCCGGTGGCATCCTTGACGCCGATGATGTTCCTGAAGTCACGCACCAGCTCGCCCATCGTTTCGGGCGTCATGTCGATCACCGAGCGCGGCGGAATGTTGTAGATGATGATCGGCAGGCTGGTCGCTTTGGCGACGGCGGCGAAATGCGCGTAGAGACCGCGCTGCGTCGGCTTGTTGTAGTAAGGCGTGACGACGAGTGCAGCGTCGGCGCCCGCCTTCTCGGCATATTGCACCAGGCCAACCGCCTCCTCGGTGTTGTTGGAGCCGGCACCGGCGACGACCGGAGCGCGGCCCTTGGCGACCTCGATGCACACTTTGACTACGTGGCGGTGCTCGTCATGCGACAGCGTCGGCGACTCGCCGGTGGTGCCGACCGGAACCAGACCGCTCGTGCCTTCGGCGATCTGCCAGGCAACGAGAGCGCGAAAGGCTTTCTCATCGAAACGGCCGCTCTTTTCGAACGGTGTCACGAGCGCGGTAAGCGAGCCTCTCAGCATGTCGTCCAACTCCCTGGGACTAGCGCATGACCCCGAAAATCGGAGTCGATTTTCGCGGGGGATCATGCGCCAAATTTAAAGTGCTACAGCGTCCTTTGCGCGTCTGAGACGACGCACGGCGCTGTAGGTGTTTTGTCGTGCGCGCCTTCTAGCCGAAAGCGAAGCGGCGCACCATAGTCTCGACACTGTTGCGCGGCAAGCATGGTGGTAATGCCAGCAAGCGCAATTTGAAAGGCCTCGATAGCGTTGTTTACGGGCTCTTCATCACAGCCAACTAGGCTTCGGTTGATCTGTGCCTGTTGGTAATGTGTAGACAGGAAATGATGAAGACCATGCCGACCAGGCAGCCTCATTTTTTTGCGCTGCTTGGCGCAATTCTCCTGCTGACGCCGAGCCTTGTGGCCGCGGGCAAGATCGATGTGCAGGTCACGTCGGCCATACCGATACCAAACCTGCAGGATACGGGCCTGCACGATACGGGATCTCCATCCGTCAGTGTCGCCAGGCTGAAAAGCGGCCTCGATGCGCTGGCGGCAAACGACATTGCCGGTGCGCTTCAAGCGCGCGAAACCCTGCCGGTCAATTCGCTCGACCGGCACATCCTTGCCTGGGCGATCGCACTCTACGGCGGCGACAAGGTGCCAAGCGGCGACATCGCCGATGCTGCGAAAATGCTGCCGAACTGGCCGGGCTTGATCGCCTTGCGCAAAAACAGCGAGCGTGCGCTCTATCGCGAAAATCCCGCGCCTGAGACCGTGGTGAAGGCTTTCGGCGGCAGCCAGCCACAAACAGTCGAGGGCGTGGTGATCCTCGCCCGCTCCTATGTGTCGCAGGGCAACGTCGAGGCAGCGCGCTCGGTGCTGTCGCCTTTCTGGCGCACTGAGAAACTGGAAGCCAAGGACGAAGCGGCGATCATCTGGGAATTCGGCAAGCTCATCGCCGCTGCCGACCACAGCTTTCGCATGGAGCGCATGTTCTATGCCGACCGGGTCAATTCCGCGCTGCGCGTCGCCGGCCTTGCCGGCGCCCAACAGCTGGCCGATGCCTGGGCAGCGGCGGACAGGGGCGACAAGAAAGCGGCCAAACTGCTGAAGGCGGTGCCCGCTGCGCAGCGTTCGGCCGGCTATTTCTTCGCGCAAGCCCAATATCTACGCAAGCAGCAGAAGTTTTCCGACGCCGCCGCAGTGATGATGAAGGCGCCGAGCGACCGCAGCGCACTGATCGATCCGGATGCCTGGTGGGCCGAGCGCCGGGTGCTGTCGCGCGAACTGGTCGACCAGGGCGACATGAAGACCGCCTACAAAATAGTCGCAGCACACGCCACCGAAAGTGCTGCCAACGCGGCGGATGCGGAGTTTCATGCCGGCTGGTACGCGCTGCGCGGCCTCAATGAGCCCAACACCGCTGCCAGGCATTTCGCGCGGATCGCCGATCTCGCCCAGGGGCCGATCTCGCTGTCGCGCGCCTATTACTGGCTCGGCCGTGCGGCCGAAGCCGGCGGTCCCGGCAGTGCGAAGGATAATTTCACCCGTGCCGCTGGTTACGGCACGACCTTCTACGGCCAGCTCGCCGGCGAGCGCGTCGGCCGGCAGGTCCTCAACATCGCCCATCCGCAGCCGAGCGCCGCCGATCAGCGGAATTTCGCCAATCGCGAGGCGGTCAGCGCCATCAAGCGGCTGCAGGAGGCGGGCTATGAGCGCTACGCCGACACGCTTTACCGCGACCTCGCCGGGCAGTTGACCAGTCCCGGAGAGCTGGCGTTGCTCGCCGCTATGGCGGAAAAGCAGGGCAACCATTTTCTGGCGCTGAAAATCGGCAAGATCGCCGGCGCGCGCGGCATCGATGTCGGCGCGCTGTCGCATCCGCTCGGCGTCATTCCCGCCACCGCCAACATTTCCGGCTCCGGCAAGGCGCTGGCCTATGCGATCGCTCGCCAGGAAAGCGAATTCAATATCGGCGCCGTCTCCAGCGCCGGCGCGCGCGGGCTGCTGCAGCTGATGCCGGGGACCGCCAGGCAATTGGCGAAGAAGGCCGGGATGACGTTCTCGCAGGCGCGGCTGACCACCGACGCCGGCTACAATGCGACGCTGGGCGCCGCCTTCCTCGGCGAGCAGCTCGGCCGCTTCGACGGTTCCTATGTCCTGACCTTCGCCGGCTACAATGCCGGCCCCAACCGCGCCGCCCAGTGGGTGGCTAGATTTGGCGATCCGCGCGGCAAGGACATCGACTCAGTAGTCGACTGGATCGAGCGGATTCCTTATACGGAAACAAGAAGTTACGTCCAGCGCGTGATGGAGAATTACGAAGTCTATAAGATGCGCATTTCCGGCAAGTACGATATCGTTGGAGATTTGGTGAACGGGCGGAGTTGAGGAGCGTCGACGGCGTTCGAGATTGGCGAATGCGTCGATGACGGCCAATCTCCCTCACGAGGGGGAGATCGGCAGTTTCGCCGGTCCGCCTTCCCGATTTGACCGCACCTTCCCTCGCCTGTAGCAGTCGGAGACTATCCGGCAGCAGCGAGGAACCACGTCTAGATGCCCAGCGACCAGGGTTTTTCCGATTTCTTCTACGCCTCGCCGGACGGGCTGCAACTTCACGCCCGTGTCTACGGCGAAGCGAATTCCGAACACTGGCCGGTCGTCTGCCTGCCTGGCCTGACCCGCAATTGCCGCGATTTTCATGAGCTGGCGCTGCACCTGTCGCGACGGGCGGAAGGTTCGCGAAAAATTGTCGCTTTCGACTACCGCGGGCGCGGGCAATCCGCCTACGACCCCGATATCGGCCATTACAATATCGGCGTTGAAGCCGGTGATATCCTCGCCGGGTTGGCGGCGCTGAGCATCGAGGCGGCGGCGTTCATCGGAACGTCGCGTGGCGGGCTGATCATCCATGTGCTCGGCACGATGCGGCCGGCCGTCCTTAAAGCCGTCGTCCTCAACGACATCGGCCCAGTGGTCGAGGCTAGCGGTTTCGCCTATATCCGCTCCTATCTCGAGCAGACACCAAAGCCGAAAACCCATGCCGAGGCGATCGGCGCCCAGTGCGGCGCGCATAGCAGCGACTTTCCAGCTCTGACCGAGGCGGATTGGGAGCGGATGGTATCGGCCCTCTACCGAGAGACGGATGAGGGGTTGGTGCCGGATTTCGACCCGAAGCTGGTCGATACGCTGGCGGGTCTCGATCTTACTCAGCCACTGGCAGATCTGTGGCCGCAGTTCGAGGCGCTGGCGGCCATACCCTTGCTCGCCATCCGCGGCGCCAATTCGAAGCTGCTTTCCGCCGAGACGCTCGAACAGATGCGAAAGCGTCACCCTTGTGTCGAGACGATTACGGTCGAGGGCCAGGGCCATGCGCCATTCCTCGAGACCGTCGGCCTGCCCGGCGCCATCGCCAATTTTCTTGATAGGGCCGAGCAACGCATCGGCTCGAGCTAATGCTCGAGAACTGAGGAATTTATTTGAGGCAGTGCCGCAGCGCATCCTGCTTTCGCGGAAAGTTATCCTGCGAAGCGCCCAGCGCGAAGCAGGATGGCGGAGAGGATGGGATTCGAACCCACGAGAAGCTTTTGACCTCTACTCCCTTAGCAGGGGAGCGCCTTCGACCACTCGGCCACCTCTCCGTTGCGCCGGTGGATAAAGAAAAGCGCCGGCACAATCAACAAGCCGGCGCGATTATCATTGAAAAAACCGGCTTCCGCCAAATGGCGCTTTCGCCATGCGGCGATTCTGCGGCAATCCCTCGGCCGGCGACTCACGACATCGTCGCAATTCCGGCGGGCAATTGTCAGAATCGGCCGGATTGCAAAGGTCTCGCCCAAGGGTTTCCGATAGCTCAATGGTTAACGGGAGCTTTCCGAGTGAGGCCAAATCGTGTCATTTGTGCAACAAGGCAGGGGGATAGCGCCTGCACAGCCCTTTCGCCGATACGATGGTGGTTGAACGCCGCCGCCTCATGGGTAATGTCGAATTCGAAGGAGCGGCGCGGTGCGCATCTTTTTCGGTAGTGGGGATGGGGCAGGGAACGCTGTCCTTCAGCAAAGAATACCCAGACCCGTTTTTTAACTTTTGACTGGAGGTCAGAAAATGAACATCAAGAGCCTTCTTCTTGGCTCCGCTGCGGCACTGGTCGCAGTTTCCGGTGCGCGCGCCGCCGACGCCGTCGTCGTCGCCGAGCCGGAACCCGCTGAATACGTCCGCATCTGTGACGTCTACGGCGCTGGCTATTTCTACATCCCCGGCACCGAGACCTGCCTGCGCATCGGCGGCTATATCCGCTACGACATCGGCGTCGGCGACGTCGGCACATTCACCGGTGCGGGTACCGTCGACGTCGAGGACGGCGACGAGCAGGATACCTACTGGAAGCGTGCTCGCTTCGCGCTGAAGACCTGGACCGGCCAGGAAACCGAGCTCGGCACGTTGAAGACGTACACCGAGACCCGCTTCAACTTCCGCAACACCCAAGGCGATACATCTCCGTACCTCAACGAAGCTTACGACAGAGGCGTTTCGCTGAACTTCGCCTGGATCCAGCTCGGTGGGCTGCGCGTCGGTAAGGACGAATCGGCCTTCGATACGTTCATCGGCTACGCCGGCAATGTCATGAACGATACGCTGGTTCCCTACGGCGGCTTCGACACCAACGTCGTCCAGTACTACTTCGACGCCGGCAACGGCTTCTCCGCCGTCGTCTCGCTCGAACAAGGTTATGGCGACTTCACGATCGACAGCTACGTTCCGCATGTGGTCGGCGGCGTGAAGTGGACGCAGGGCTGGGGCGCGATCACCGGCGTCATCGCTTACGACAGCAACTATGAGGAAGTGGCCGGCAAGGTTCGCCTCGACGTCACCCCGATGGAGAACCTGTCGCTGTTCATCATGGCCGGCTACGGCACGGACGACAACTACACGGATGGCGGCTTCGCACTCCCCGCCGCCGGCCGCGGCATGTACAAGCTGTGGAGCGGCAATTGGGCACTCTGGGGCGGTGGTACCTACACCATCAACGAGAAGACCTCGTTCAACACCCAGATCTCGTATGACGAGGGCGAGAATCTCGGCGTCGTGGCCAACATCGCCTACGATATCGTCCCCGGCCTGACGATCACGGCCGAAGCCAGCTACTTCCATCTTGGTGATGAGAGCGTCAGCAACTGGACCGGTGCCGATGACGACGACAACTTCGGCGGCCAGCTCCGCTTCCAGCGCTCGTTCTAATCAGCAGCGTTTGACTGAAATCGAACCCGGCGGGCAACCGCCGGGTTTTTTCGTATCGGCGTGGCTGTCGCGTTGCGTGATGCACGACGCCGCCAATGCCGGCCATGGTCGTTCTTTGCCGGATCGGCCTTCAATTTCTAAATCTCAACGCCGGCGAGTGGCATCAGCCACCATGCCTCAGCCAATGTCCAATGTGCGCGATTTGGCACTGACTTATCGACATTCGCTGCCGATCGGCCTGCAGCCGCCAATCTCCAACACTGGCGATTAGCCATCAGCCACCATGCCTTCGTCATCCCAGGGCGGAGCGAACGCGAAGCGCAGCGCAGACCCTGGGATGACGAAGAGAGGGATGCTGACCGGTGCCGGCCGCACGCTAAAAATCGGCCCGCGAATCTATGCGCTTGCGACCCCCGCGGTCCACGCAATGCGGACCGCGGACCTCAAGTCAAATCTCTGCAAGATCGCCCAGCGACTGTATCAGCGGCTGAATTTCGTTTTCATAATTCTTCCAGCGCTTGACGGACGATTTGTAAATCGGCTGACGAACCTGCCAGCGACTGGGCGTGTTGACCGAACCATCCCTATCGAAAAAGCGCAGGCAGGCGTCATCCCAAGGCAGCCCGAGATAATCTATGAGGCGGCGTGACTGCGCTTCCTGGTCCTCGACCAGCGTTTCGTAGCGATTTTCGAAGATAAGGCCTGGAAAAACCTTGTTCCAATGCTGCATCAGGCGGTCATACTCGCGATAGTACAGGCCTAGTGTTTTCAGGTCGGTGTTGTAGCTGTGCCCCTCGCTAAAATTGAGGACAAAGCAGGAGACGCAATTGTCGATGGCGTCACGACGGCAATGAATGATGCGTGCGTTGGGGAAGAGAAGCCCGATAAGGCCGATCAGTTCAAAATTGTGCGGCATCTTATCCACGACGCGAAGTGCGGCAGGCGCCCGCTCCCGCAAATAGGACAGATGCTCTTCGGCCAGCGTTCTGGACAGGTCTTCCGTGATCGACATGACTGGCTGGTGCAAATCTCCAGCCGATGATGTCTTCAGACCGATCGCATTCGCGACCCGCCTTAGTTTGCTAAGCTCCCCTGCACCATGGACATCGGGATGGCTGGCGCAGATCTGCTCCGTGAGCGTCGTTCCCGAGCGGGGCATGCCAACCACGAACACAGGCACTTCGGAAGGATTTCCATAGCCGGCCCGGGCGGCCAAAAAGTCCGGCGTGAAGGTTTCAATCATCGAATCGATCCACCGACGATACAAGTCGATGTCGAACTTGTAGCCGGAGGCCTGTTTCGCCCTGTTGAAATGATCGAATGCCTCATCATAGCGCTTGATGTCGTTTAGCACCTTGCCGGCGGCGAGATGGAGTTGCTGCGCGGCTTCCGAACCAAGTTTCGGATTACCGAGTTCGCGAAGGATGGATTGGAGCTCCTCTGGCTCCTCGGTGAACTTTCGTGTCTGTACAAGGTCGTTGTAGGCAGCCGGCACCCCAATACGGCGATCGATCGCTTCTTTCAGATAGTCGGCGGCTTCATCCATACGCCCTAAGCCGCTGAGCGCGCCGGCCAGCCCGGCTCGCACCTTGGGATGATCGCGGTTGATTTTCAGCGCCTTCTCGTAAAGGGGCAAAGCCATGTCGGGCTTGTCAAACGCCGTGTAGGTGCGGCCCAATGCGCAAAGTGCTTCGATAAGGCCGGGCTGCAGTTCCAAGGCGTACTGCATATGCCTGATTGCGTGCGAATACTCGCTGACCTTCACATAGGCCTCGCCCAGGCTGAGGTGGTAGTAGGGGTTTTTAGGTTCCTCGCCGACCGCCCGTGCGAAATATCGCAAGGCCCTCTCATCATCGTAACCCAAGTATACGGTCCCCAAGATGTACAAGGCGAGCGGATGGTTTGGCGTGCGCGCCAGAACCCGAAGGCATAGGTCCTGAGCCTCGTCGAGCCGCTTGGCCTGCTGAAAGGCATATGCCTGTTTCAGCAGCGCGTCGTCGGCCTGCGCACGCGACTGGGCGTTTCTTTTCTGCGGGCTCGCTAAAGGCTTCACTATCGGCACGTTCGCTTTCGGCGCGGGTCCGGGCTTGATGTGCTTTGACCAAGCAGGTGGGAGTCGATTGTTCATAATATCTCGCTAGCAAAAAGAGCGGGGGAAATCCAGCATGCTGGTTGCAGCCAAGGCGGGAGCTTGCGCGGCCAACTGTGCCGCGCTAGCAAGAAGGCCCCTTTTCGAACGAGCCTTTGCCATGCGCCAGCGCCCTCCCCTCATGTCGATCGTCAGTGCGCTTCCCTCGACGGTGCCGTTTGTCGGCCCGGAGGCACAGGAACGTGGTCGGGGTCGTGCGTTTCGCGCCCGCATCGGCGCCAATGAGAGCAGCTTTGGCCCTTCGCCGCGCGTCGTCGCCCGCATGGCCGGCCTCGCCCGCGACATGTGGATGTATTGCGACCCCGACAATCACGATTTGAAGGTAGCTGTCGCTGCGCATCTTGGCGTCAGTGCCGAAAACGTGGTGGTCGGCGAAGGCATAGACGGGTTGCTCAGCCTGGTGGCGCGCATGTATGTGGCGCCGGGCGACGCGGTGGTCACCTCGCTCGGCGCCTATCCGACCTTCATTTTCCATATTGCCGGCGTCGGCGGCCGGCTGGTCGCGGTTCCTTATGAGAACGATCGGGAAAGCCTCGACGGCCTATTGGCTGCGGTCGCCAGGGAAAATGCGGCGCTGGTCTACCTGTCCAACCCGGACAATCCGATGGGCAGTTGGTGGGAAGCGGCCGAACTCATCCGCTTTATCGAAGCCCTGCCGGAGACCACAATGCTGGTGCTCGACGAGGCCTATGGCGAGTTGGGCCCGGCCTCGGCGCTGCCGCCGATCGATGTCGCGCAGCCGAACGTCATCCGCATGCGCACCTTCTCGAAGGCCTACGGGCTGGCCGGCATACGCTGCGGCTATGCGGTGGCCGAGGCCCAGGTGATCCGCGATTTCGAGAAGATCCGCAACCATTACGGCGTCAGCCGCATGGCGCAGATCGCCGGCGTGGAGGCGCTTGCCGATCAGGACTATCTCCAAAACGTGGTGGCGCGGGTCGCTGCCGGCCGCCGGCGAATCGCCGAGATCGCCGAGGCCAACGGGCTGAAGCCGCTGCCCTCTGCGACCAATTTCGTCACCATAGACTGCGGCGGCGACGGCGCCTTCGCGCTGAACGTGCTGCAGGCGCTGCTGTCGCGCGACGTGTTCATCCGCAAGCCGATGGTGCCGGTGCTCGACCGCTGCATCCGGGTCAGCGTCGGCCTCGACCATGAGCTCGACATTTTTGCTGAGGAACTTCCGGGCGCGTTGGCGGTGGCACGGGGGAACTGAAAGGCACTCTTCCTTCTTCCCTTGTTTGTAGGAGAAGGTGGATCGGCGCGTAGCGCTGAGACCGGTGTTGGACGGAGTGCCGGCGGTGCCAAGCTGGAACACCCCTCATCCGACCTCGCTTCGCGAGGCCACCTTCCTCCCACAAGGGGAGAAGAAAGAGCCGCGCGGCTTGCGCCGTCTCGCCTGCCGGAATGTTCGATTCACACCCCTTGAATTAATTGAACGTTCATTTTATTATCACGCTTCTCGATCAGGTGACCATGGCGCGCACGACCGGTTCGGACGGGGAAAAGACCGAAGCTGCGGTCCGTGAGGCGGCGGTCAGCCTGGTCGCGCGTCTTGGCTACGAGGCGATGTCGATGCGCCAGCTGGCCGCCGAGGTCGGCGTGCAGGCGGGGGCGCTCTACCGCTATTTCCCGACCAAGGAAGACCTCTTGTTCACGCTGATGCGCGAGCACATGGTAGGGTTGATCGAGGCGTGGGAAGCGGCGCGCCCGGCCGCGGCCGATCCGGCGACGCGGCTCGCCGCCTATGTCAAAAACCACGTCGCCTTCCACATCGAACGCCGCCATTCCACCCATGTCTCGAACATGGAATTGCGCAGCCTTTCGCATGATCGCCTGACGCAGATCCTGCGCCTGCGCACGAACTATGAAAAGGAGCTGCGCGCCATTCTGCGCGACGGCGCAGAGGCCGGCGACTTCATCGTCGAAGACACAGGTCTGACTGCCATGGCGCTGATCCAGATGATGACCGGCGTCATCGTCTGGTTCCGGCCGGGCGAGCGGCTATCGATCTCGGAGGTAACCGCCACATATCTTTCAATGACGATGCGCCTGGTTGGAGCAAAGGCCCACGGCGCGACAAAGACCTACAGCGTCGCAGCCCCTTCCGGCGAGCAAAGGACGTTGTAGCATTTTGGTTTTGCGCATGATCTACCGCGAAAATCGAATTCGATTTCGGGGTCATGCGCCGGGAGGAACGGCATGTACACGCACACACTTAACTTCGGGCTTGACGAAGACATCGAGGCGTTGCGCGACCTGGTGCGGCGCTTCGCCCGGGACAAGATCGCGCCGATCGCCGCCGAGATCGACCGTTCGAACGAATTTCCGGCGCATCTGTGGGCCGAGCTCGGCGGGCTCGGGCTGCTCGGCATCACCGCCGATCCGGATTTCGGCGGCACCGGCATGGGCTATCTCGCTCATGTTGTCGCTATGGAAGAGATTTCCCGCGCCTCGGCCTCGGTCGGCCTCTCCTACGGCGCCCATTCCAACCTCTGCGTCAACCAGATCAATCGCTGGGCGACGCCGGCGCAGAAGGAGAAACATCTGCCCGCTCTATGCACCGGCGAAAAGGTCGGCGCGCTGGCAATGTCGGAATCCGGCGCCGGCTCCGACGTCGTATCGCTCAAACTGCGCGCCGAAAAGCGCAACGACCGCTACGTTCTCAACGGCACCAAGATGTGGATCACCAACGGCCCGGATGCCGAAACACTGGTCGTCTACGCCAAGACCGATCCGGAGCTCCATTCGCGCGGCATCACCGCGTTTATCGTCGAAAAATCGATGGCCGGGTTTTCCGTCGCGCAAAAGCTCGACAAGCTCGGCATGCGCGGCTCGAACACCGGCGAACTTGTGTTTGAGAATGTCGAAGTGCCGTTCGGCAACGTGCTTCACGAGGAAGGGCGCGGTGTCGAGGTGCTGATGTCGGGCCTCGATTACGAGCGCACGGTGCTCGCCGGCGGCCCGCTCGGGTTGATGACGGCGTGTCTCGATGTGGCGATCCCCTATGTGCACGAGCGCAAGCAGTTCGGTCAGCCGATCGGCGAGTTCCAGCTGGTGCAGGGCAAACTCGCCGACATGTATACGGCGATGAATGCCGCGCGCGCCTATGTCTATGCCGTCGCCGCCGCTTGCGACCGCGGCCAGACGAGCCGCAAGGACGCCGCCGCTTGCGTGCTGTTCGCTGCCGAGAAGGCGACGCAGATGGCGCTCGACGCCATTCAGTTGCTGGGCGGCAACGGCTACATCAATGACTATCCGACCGGCCGGCTTCTGCGCGACGCCAAGCTTTATGAGATCGGCGCCGGCACCAGCGAAATCCGCCGCTGGCTGATCGGGCGCGAAATCATGGCGGAGGGGGTATAAGATGGCTACGCTCCAGTCCCAGATCTCGCCAGCATCCGACACGTTCCGCGCCAATGCCGAGCGCATGCGGGCGTTGGTCGCCGACATTGCGGAAAAGGCGGCAACCGTCGAGCGTGGCGGCTCGGAGGAAGCGCGTGAACGGCACCAGAGCCGCGGCAAGCTTTTGCCGCGCGAACGCCTGGCCCAACTGCTCGACACCGGCTCGCCCTTCCTCGAAATCGGCCAGTTCGCGGCGTGGTCGATGTATGGCGAAGACATCTCATCGGCCGGCATCATCGCCGGCATCGGCCGCGTCGAACGCACCGAAGTCATGGTCGTCGTGAACGACGCCACGGTGAAGGGCGGCACCTATTATCCGCTGACCGTAAAGAAGCATTTGCGCGCACAGGAAATCGCGCTGCAGAACAAATTGCCTTGCGTCTATCTGGTCGACAGCGGCGGCGCCAATCTGCCAAACCAGGACGAGGTGTTTCCCGACCGCGACCATTTCGGCCGCATCTTCTACAACCAGGCCAACATGTCGGCTTCAGGCATACCGCAGATCGCCTGCGTCATGGGCTCGTGCACGGCGGGCGGCGCCTATGTGCCAGCGATGTCGGACGAGACAATCATGGTGCGCAACCAGGCGACCATCTTCCTCGGCGGTCCGCCGCTGGTGAAGGCCGCTACCGGCGAGGATGTCAGCGCGGAGGAACTGGGCGGCGCCGATGTGCACACGCGGCTTTCCGGCGTTGCCGACCATTATGCGCTGGACGACGAGCACGCGCTGGCGATCGCCCGCCGCATCGTCAAGAACCTGAATCGAAAGAAGGAGATCGGGCTGGCACTTCGCGATCCGATTCCGCCGCTTCATGCAGCCGATGAGCTCTACGGCATTGTGCCGACCGATCTGCGCCAGCCCTATGATGTGCGTGAAGTGATCGCGCGCCTCGTCGACGGCTCCGAGTTCGACGAGTTCAAGCAGAATTACGGCACCACGCTGGTCACCGGCTTTGCCCATCTCAACGGCATGCCGGTCGGCATCATCGCCAACAACGGCGTGCTGTTCTCCGAAAGCGCCCTCAAGGGCGCGCATTTCATCGAGCTGTGCTGCCAGCGCAAGATCCCGCTGATCTTCCTGCAAAACATCACCGGTTTCATGGTGGGGCGAAAGTACGAGGCCGGCGGCATCGCCAAGGACGGCGCCAAGCTGGTGATGGCCGTCGCCACGGCGCGCGTGCCGAAGGTGACCATCATCATCGGCGGCTCGTTCGGCGCCGGCAATTACGGCATGTGCGGACGCGCCTATTCGCCCCGCTTCCTGTGGATGTGGCCGAATGCCCGCATTTCGGTAATGGGCGGCGAGCAGGCGGCCACCGTGCTGGCCGTCGTCAAGCGCGAGGGGATCGAGCGCAAAGGCGGAGAATGGAGCGCAGAGGAAGAGGCAAAATTCAAGAAGCCGATCCTGATGAAATACGAGCACGAAGGCCACCCGCTCTACTCCTCCGCCCGGCTCTGGGACGACGGCATCATCGACCCGGCCAAGACGCGCGAGGTGCTGGCGCTCAGCCTATCGGCGGCGCTGAACGCCGGGATCGAGGAGACAAAGTTCGGCGTGTTCAGGATGTGAGATGAGCGAAATCGACCACAGAATTCGCGTTCATACCGGCGACATCACCAAGCTGGCTGTCGATGCCATCGTCAATGCCGCCAACACCTCGCTCTTAGGCGGCGGAGGCGTCGACGGCGCCATTCACCGGACGGCCGGGCCTGAACTTCTGACTGAATGCCGGATGCTAAATGGCTGCAAGGTCGGCGACGCAAAACTCACCAAGGGCTACAGGCTGCCGGCACGCTACATCATCCACACGGTCGGCCCGGTCTGGCAAGGCGGCGACAAGGGCGAAGCCGAGCTGCTCGCCTCCTGCTACCGCCGGTCGCTCGAAATCGCCGCCGCCAAGGATTGCCGGACGGTGGCATTTCCGGCGATCTCGACCGGTGTATACCGATATCCAAAGGACCAGGCGACGCAGATCGCCGTTGGCACGGTGAGCGTCTTCATCGGCCACAACGCGCTTCCGGAAACCGTCACCTTCTGCTGCTTCGACCAGCAGACGGCAGAACTGTACCGGCAAACCGTTGCTGCCCTGGCGAAGGGTGATCTGCACCGATGAAAAGTACGATCCACATTATTCAGACTCATTTTCAACCAGGGTACTGGTCACGCGGAAAGATTGCGGCTATTGCTCTTTGCAAATACCAATGGGGATTGGGCGAAGATGAGACTGCAACTTTTTCAGAAAACAACTGTATCTATACTTGCGGGGTTGCTTATATTAGCGGCGCCAGGCGTTGGCACAGCGGAATCGCTGGCGGGAAGCAAAGGCGACCGCCGTTTCGCAGTCCATTTTCCGCCAGGTTCGACGGGAGACTGCCCGAAGGCCTACAAAGCCTATGTTGCAGCCAGCGGGCATTCCGCTTATGCCACGAGCTTTTATTCGCGCGTGGTCGACCTCTATATCATCTGTGGCTCAAGACTCAATGCGCCGTCCCAGAAGGCTGCGGAAGAGATGGCGCTGCGCAACTGCCAGTCCGGCTTGACGAGGTGGAAGGTCAAGACCGCCAGCGGCGGCTGCGCGATCGCGGCGTCGAAGTAGGCGCTGCTTCCGCAAGGACAGGCTGGCGGGCAGGACAGAGGGGGGTGTTCAAGCGCCCTGCCCCCCGCGGGGTTGGAACCTTACTCGCGGAGGTCCCATGTTCGCCAGGATCCTGATTGCCAATCGCGGCGAGATCGCCTGCCGGGTTATTCGCGCGGCGCGCAAGATGGGCGTGCGCACGGTCGCGGTCTATTCGGATGCCGATGCCAGGGCTTTGCATGTCGAGATGGCCGACGAAGCTGTGCATATCGGCGCCTCGCCTGTCGGCGAAAGCTATCTGCGCGGCGACAAGATCGTCGCGGCGGCTTTGGCCGCCGGCGCGGAAGCCATCCATCCCGGCTACGGTTTTCTGTCGGAAAACCCTGATTTCGTCGACCAGGTGACGGCGGCGGGGCTCGTCTTCATCGGCCCGTCAGCGGCCTCGATCCGCGCCATGGGGCTGAAGGACGCGGCCAAGCGGCTGATGGAGAAGGCCGGCGTGCCTGTTGTGCCGGGCTATCACGGCGAGGCGCAGGAGATTGTGCTGCTCGCCTCCAAGGCACGCGAGATCGGCTATCCCGTGCTGATCAAGGCGCGCGCCGGTGGCGGTGGCAAGGGCATGCGGCGCGTCGAACATCCCGACGACTTTTCCGAGGCGCTGTCGGGTGCGCGGCGGGAGGCCAAGGCCGCTTTCGGCGACGACCGCGTGCTGGTCGAGAAATATATCGACAAGCCGCGCCACATCGAGGTTCAGGTATTCGGCGATAGCTTCGGCAATGTCGTGTATCTCTACGAGCGCGACTGCTCGGCGCAGCGCCGCCACCAGAAGGTGATCGAGGAAGCCCCTGCCCCCGGCATGACGCCGGCATTGCGCAAGGCGATGACGGAGGCAGCGGTGAAGGCCGCCAAGGCGATCAACTATTCCGGCGCCGGCACGATTGAGTTTATCGTCGATGCCTCGCAAGGGCTGAAGGCCGACCGCTTCTGGTTCATGGAAATGAACACCCGCCTGCAGGTCGAGCACCCCGTCACCGAAATGGTCACAGGCATCGACCTGGTCGAATGGCAGTTGCGGGTAGCGTCCGGCGAGAAGCTGCCGAAGACGCAGAGCGAGATCACGTTCTCCGGCCATGCCTTCGAAGCGCGCATCTATGCCGAGGACGCGGCAAAGGGTTTTTTGCCGGCGACGGGCACGCTGCATCACCTGAAATTTCCGGATTCCGCGCCCGAGGGCGCCAGCATGCGGATCGAGACCGGCGTGCGGGCCGGCGATGCCATCTCGCCCTTCTACGATCCAATGATCGCCAAGCTGATCGTGCACGGCAAGAGCAGGCAGGCGGCACTCGAAGCGCTGGGCATAGCCCTTTCGCAGACCGAGATCGCCGGCTCGACTGTCAACACCGCCTTTCTCGCTGCTCTTGCCGCTGATGCGGACTTTTCGGCAGGCGATGTCGATACCGGCCTGATCGGCAGGCATCAGCAAGCGCTGACCGCAGTCCCGCCGCCGAGCAGCGAGATCGTCGCCGCAGCCGCATTTGCGGCGTCCGGCGCCGGGACTCAGGCGCCGTCCAACGATCCGTGGTCGTCGCTTGCCGGTTATTCGCATTTCCACACTGTTCCGCGGCGCACGCGGCTACGATACGGCAATGATGAGATCGTCGCGCTCGTGTCGGTGCGGCCGGACAAGCGCTTCCAAGTGGCACTGGACGCACCTTATGACAGCGCCAGTCCGCTCGATCTTCGCGCCGCCCCTCGCCTCGCCCGCTGGCCAGGCCATGTCACTGTCTTTTCGGGCGCCATCGGCTACAGCTTCGCGGTGCCGGACCCGCTGGCGAGGGCCGACGAAATCGCCGCCGGCTCTGAGAGCCTGCGCGCGCCGATGCCGGGCCTGGTCAAGCTGGTGCGCGTGGCAAGAGGCGAGGCCGTCATCAAGGGTCAGCCGCTGTTGATCCTGGAAGCGATGAAGATGGAGCACACGATTTCCGCCACTCATGACGGGACCATCGCCGAGATCGCAGCGGAAGGCGCACAAGTCACCGACGGGACCGTGCTGGTGCGTTTTGCCGAGGAAGCCCACGTCTGACCGCTGTTCCTTCATCCACGAGGCGACGTCGAAGACACGCGCCACAAACGCGTGCCCAAAATGAAAATGGCCGGGTCTGCCCCGGCCATCTCCGATTGTCGCCAAGCGCTAAAGCGCGTCTCATGCGACGCGCTTTAGTTCTTGTTTTATGGATGTCGTTATCGCAAAATCGCTGCGCACTTTCGCGCGACATGCATTAGCCATTACGGCTGGATCGGCGCGTATTTGCCGTCGTGCCACTGGTTGATGTCGTAGCTGACGTTCTTGAGGTCGCCCTTTTCATCGAAAGTGACAGGGCCGACGACGGTGCTGATCGGCTCGCCATTCTTCAGCGCTTCGGCAACCTTGGCCGGGTCGTCGCTGCCGGCGCGCTTGATGCCCTCGGCAAAGGCCTGGATCACGGCATAGGAGAACAGCGTGAAGCCCTCGGGCACGAAGCCGCCCGCCTTGATCTTTTCAATGGCTTCCTTGGCTTCAGGCTTCGCCTGCGGATCCGACGGGAAGACAAACATGGTGCCTTCGCCGGCCGGACCGGCGACCTGCCAGAATTCCGGCGTGGCGATCGAGTCCGGCATGATCAGCTGATACTTCAGGTTCTGTTCCGCCGACTGGCGCAGGATGAGGCCGGCTTCGGGGTGGTAGCCGCCGAAATAGACCACATCCGCCTTCAGGTCCTTGAGCTTGGTGACAAGCGCCGCGTAGTCTTTTTCACCGGCGTTGATGCCCTCGTAAAGGATCTCTTTGAGACCGTTCTGGTTCATCGTTGCCTTGACGGCGTCGGCGACGCCCTGCCCATACGCGCTCTTGTCGTGCATGATGACGACGTTCTTGCCGGCATATTTCTTGGCGATCCATGGACCGATGAAAGCGCCCTGCGCATCATCGCGCGTATAAAGGCGCATGATCGTCGGCCAGCCGGCTTTCGCGGCCGCGTCGGTCAGCTCTGGATTCGACGAAGCCGGACTCATCATCAGCGTCCCGGCTTCGGCGTAGACGGCCGAGGCCGGAATGCTCGAGCCCGAGCAGGCATGCCCATCGACGAACTTGACACCGTTGGCAACGATGCGGTTGGCGACCGAAACCGCCTGTTTCGGATCGCACTGGTCATCCTGTACGTCGAGCTTGATCTGGCGGCCTTCGACACCTCCAGCCGCGTTGATCGCGTCGGCGGCGGCTTGCGCGCCCTGCTTGAACTGGTCGCCGATGGTGGCAAGCTGTCCGGTCATTGGTCCGACCACCGAAAAGGTGATGTCTTCGGCGAACGCAACCGGCGCGCTCATCATCAGGCCGATTATGGCCGCGCTCAAAATACCCAACTTTTTCATGGTGACACAACTCCTCCACTCTCGCGCGGCCGCTCCGGCCGCGCCTCTTCCAGTGTGGCCGGGAGAATCTCACCCTTCGCCAAGCCTGTCTAGGCGCATCGGCGGCACTCAATTGGGCCTGCAGCCTTTCTGTTTGACCATGATCTTTTCCAAAAACCGGTTTCCACTTTTTGGGGTCATGGTCCGAAAACGCAAAAGCCGCGCCTGCCTTGTTCCGGCCGGTCGCGGCTTTGTCGATCGAACAATCCCGAACGCTCACGCGCCCGAAAACCGCTCGCCTTCCCTGTCCGTCGCGCAGCCTGGCCGTATCCGGCCTGCCGCGTTCTTGTCATTGTTGGTACGACCGTCTTGCGCGGCCTTGTTCTTGCCGGCCCGGCCGTCTTGCGCGGCCTCGACCTGAAGCGTCCCTGTCGGTATCTCAGTGCCTGATGAACTCAGGGCCAACTTAGTGCATTGTCATCCATTCGCGGGCTTCGCGCAGAGCCCTGGCGATCTCGACCTTCGACATGGCGGCCGACAATTCCGAGCGCAGTTCCGCAGCGCGGACCGAACCCTTGATCGCAGCAATATTGAACCATTTGTGGGCGGCGACGACATCGGTCTCGCAATCGCGGCCAGTCGCATACATCATGCCCAGTTCGAAAAGAATGTCGGCCTGGGCAGTTGCCCCCATGGCGCCGAAGCCGGCTTCAGGCATTTCAAAACGTGCCATTTCAATCCCCTGTTCTAGCCCCTGTCAGGCTCCCGAGAGCTGCCTCGTTCTGTCCCTTGGTATCTGTTGATAAACCTTGGGGGTGGCCGCTCTTTCGATGTTTTCGAGAATGAACCGGAGGCTTGAATCCGTCGTTAAGTGGCGTGCTTAATTTGAGGAAAACAAAGTTAAAACAAGAGGTAAACGCGAGAATTCGTTAAGGATGCAAAGCCAGCAATTTCGCCGGTTTGCACTAAATTTGACGAAAATTTGCGAGGCGAAGATCAAGACTCCGCTAACCACGGGAGACAAAGACGGAGTTGCGAACGTTTCATTTCTCATCGATGAGACCGCTTCGGGCGACCAGAAAATCCTGAAGTCTTCCGCAGCGGCACCGCTTTTGTTTTGCCGGGACGTGAATTAGCTTACGTTTGCGTAAAAGGCAGACCGGCGGGCGGAACATCCGGCCGGATTTCCACAGGGAGGACAAACATGTTTCGCAAAATCAGCATGGCCTTGGCGGCCACATTGATCATGGCCGGCACGGCTTGGGCCGATCCGATCGAGGGCAACTGGAAAACGCAAGCCGGCGCGACCGCCGCCATAGCCGGCGGCGGCGGGGCATTCTCCATCACGCTCAAATCAGGCAAATTTTCCGGCAAGCGCATTGGTTCGTTCAAGGTGTCCGGCGCCAACAAATATATTGGGACCATAACCGACCCGGAGACCGACAAGACCTATTCCGGCAAGGCCTCGGTCTCAGGCGCTTCGCTCAAAATGAGCGGCTGCGTGCTCGGCGGGCTGGTTTGCAGGAGCCAGACCTGGCACAAGCTCTGATCGTTTTGACTGCCACAAATTGAAAACGGGGCCGCGAAGGCCCCGTTTTTGTTTGCGCCGTCTGTTTGAGTGCATCCTTCGTCCCTGTCACCAAGATTTGGGGGGCAGCAAGACTGCGGGCCGGCAGCACGACTGCGGCGACGCTCGTGGCCACCGCGCGGTGGCGGCGGGCACTCAACACTCCGTCGATAAATTTGAACCGCAGATGAACGCCGGCATCAGAACCGGTTCAGTTGCATCAGGGCATTCTCATGCGTGTTGAAGGAGACCACGCAATGTTCGCCCGCCGCTTCACCATCGTCTGCCTGCTGATGGGCCTGTTCGGCATGTTGTTCGCCATCCTGGTTGCCGAGGCCGGCCGCCCGGCCCGCTCCTGGGACCAGGCCAATTCCTGCCGGTTCGGTTGCCCGAGCCACCTTCGCCATTGAAGCCGGCAAAAACCTTAGAGAGAGGCAACATACCATGAACCGCATCGTCGCCAACGCCCTCAAGGCCCTTCGGCTTGTGCCGCGGGCGACGCTCATCCTGACGGTTCTTGCAGCGCCGGTTCTGGCCGTGCCCACGATGCGCGCCGCTACTGGCTCGACGATCGAAGCGCCGGCGTTGAAGAAGAACGGCGTCGGCTTTGTGCTGTTGGTCAGCCTGCGACGCGGCTAGGTCGATCGGCCTTCATTGAAGCCATTCAACAATGAAAAACGACCCTTTGGCCCCTCCCAACCGTATGGCCAAGCCTCTATATTGGGTCATGGAAAAGCGAATCTATCCCCAAGCCATAGACTCAGTCGTGATGCCGGAGCCGTTTGGCCGGCAGATCTTCAATGATGCCGGAAAGGCCGTCGCGGCCCTGCAGGCCCTCTACGACCGCAACACCAAATTCCTGCGCGATTCGTTTACGGCGCTCGCCGCAGGCGGCGACAACAACAAGCGCTACCGGGCCTTTTACCCCGAGGTCGGCGTCACCACGACTTCGTTCACCCAGATCGACTCGCGGCAGGCTTACGGCCATATGCCGACGCCTGGGCATTTCTCGACCACCATAACCCAGCCCGCCCTTTTCGAACGCTATCTCATCGAACAGCTTCGCCTGATCATGCGCAATCACGGCGTTCCGGTCACGGTTTCGGAATCGACGACGCCCATCCCGCTGCATTTCGCGTTCCTGGAAGGCTCCCATGTCGACGGCGCGGCAGCCGAGCGCATCAGGCGGCCGATCCGTGACCTGTTCGACGTGCCGGATCTCGACGGCACCGACGACCAGATCGCCAACGGCACGTTCGAAGTGGCTTTAGGCGAAGCCAGGCCGTTGGCGGCGTTCACGGCGCAACGCATCGACTACTCGCTGCACCGGATGTCGCACTATACGGCGACCAGTCCCCAGCATTTCCAGAATTTCGTGCTGTTCACCAACTACCAGTTCTACATCGACGAATTCGTCGCCCGTGCGCACGAGCTGATGGCGAAAGGCGGCGGCGGATACGTCGAATTCGTTGAGCCGGGAAATGTCGTCACCAAGGCTGGACAAAGCGCGCCTTGCCATGGCGTGGCGCCGCCGCGCCTGCCGCAGATGCCGGCCTATCATCTGAAGAAGCCGAACCATGGCGGCATCACGATGGTCAATATCGGCGTCGGCCCCTCCAACGCCAAGACGATCACCGACCACATTGCGGTGCTCAGGCCGCATGCCTGGGTGATGCTCGGCCATTGCGCCGGGCTGCGCAACACCCAGGCACTGGGCGACTATGTGCTGGCGCATGCCTATGTGCGGGAAGACCATGTTCTGGACGATGATCTTCCGGTCTGGGTGCCGATCCCGCCGCTGGCCGA
This sequence comes from Mesorhizobium wenxiniae, assembly GCF_002284535.1. Classification (GTDB taxonomy): domain Bacteria; phylum Pseudomonadota; class Alphaproteobacteria; order Rhizobiales; family Rhizobiaceae; genus Mesorhizobium; species Mesorhizobium wenxiniae. Next base: position 240,165 of record NZ_NPKH01000023.1, read on the forward strand.
AATCCAGGTGGCGCTGCAGGAGGCGGTCGCCGAAGTCACCGGTCTTTCCGGCTACGACCTCAAGCGTATCATGCGCACCGGCACCGTCGCCACCATCGACAACCGCAACTGGGAGCTGCGCGACCAGCGCGGGCCGGTGCAGCGGCTGTCGCAGTCACGGGCGATTGCGCTCGACATGGAATCGGCGACGATCGCGGCCAATGGCTTCCGTTTCCGCGTGCCCTATGGCACGCTGCTTTGCGTGTCCGACAAGCCCCTGCATGGCGAACTGAAGCTGCCCGGCATGGCGACCGAGTTCTACAAGCGCCAGGTGGCACAGCATTTGACCATCGGCATCAGGGCGATGGAAAAGCTGGCCGAGATGCCGATGGAACGGTTGCATTCGCGCAAGCTCAGAAGCTTTTCGGAAACGGCATTCCAGTAGCACCGATCGATCGACCGGAGCATGGCCGGAGCTTGGTAAGAGCGCAGCAGGGCATTTCGCCATCTTGATTGGGCCGCATTTCTACCGATAAGCAAAGTAGATGGCACGCGTTCGAAACATGATGACATCGGCGGCATTCGTCGCAATGCTCGGCTGCTCGGTCGCGCTGGTGGCTGGGTTTTTCGGAACGCTGCATCCGGCCTTCGATTCCTTCGCTCATTTCCGCGTTCATCTTGCCGTGCTGATGGCGCTTTGCGCGCTGCCCTTGCTCGTGACCTCGTTTCGCCTGCAGGCCGCCGCAGCGCTGCTCTTTGCGGGGGCTGCCTTTGCCACCACGTCGAACATCCTGCCAGTGCCCCGCCTGTGGCCAGTCCAGGCAGCCTTCGAAGCCAACCCCGGCGACCAGCCCGTTTACCCCGGCGACCAGTCGGTCTATCCCGGTCACAACGCGGTCTATCGCCTGCTGCAGATGAACCTGCGGTTCAACAACCCAACGCCTGAAAAGGTATTGTCGCTGATCGGCCGGACCCAGCCTGATGTGATTACCCTCGACGAGGTATCCGACATGTGGAAGGCAAAGCTTGGACTGCTGTCCAGCGCCTACCCCTACCGGATCCTCTGCCCTTACCCAAATGGCGTGTTCGGCGTTGCGCTGCTGTCCAGACGGCCGTTTGCCGCCGGCACACAACCACGCTGCGACAGGCGCGGCGCGATTGCCATCGCGACAGTCGATTTCGGCGGAACCGACGTCGACGTCGCAGCCGTGCACCTCACCTGGCCATGGCCGTACAACCAATCACGGCAGATTGGCGGATTGTCGGAAGAGTTCGCATCGCTTGGCGAGACATCGATCATGGCAGGCGACTGCAATGCAGTGCCGTGGAGCGCCGCCGTCCGGCGCGTCGCAGATCTTGGCAAGCTGACCGTGGCGCCTTCGCCGGGGCCGACTTGGCTCTACATCAATCTGCCGGATTTCCTGCGCTTCGCCGGATTGCCGATCGACCAGGTTTTCAGCAAGGGCGCGGTTCTTATCCATTCGGTGTCGAGGCTGGAAGGCACCGGCTCCGACCATCTTCCGCTGATGGTGGAATTCTCGTTCAGGCCGGAACAGAAAAAGCCGGTCGATGAAGATGAAACTGCGACCGCATCCGTGACACAGCACGGCAGGACTCGAGGCTGAGCGCCTACTGCTTGCGCAACAGGGCACCGATGAGGCGTTCGACATGGCCGCCGTGGCGATGCTCGCGCGCGTCGAAGGCGTTCTGTTTCGCCTCGTATTCGGCATAGACGGCCTTGATCCGGCGCCTCGCCTCGCGGTGCGTCTTACTGCAAACCCAGTTGTCGGCGAACTCCAGTCCCGTGATCGATCTTTCGGTCGCCCGCATCATTGTCCTGGCGATGCGGCCATGGTTATGCTCGTGAGCACGAACGCCGGCGAAGAACCGCTTCCAGCGCTTCTGAAGCGCCGGTGTCGCGGCTGAGACCATGCGGGGTAAGGTGTAGGTGAGATCGAGTGTCCCATTGGCCTGCCGCAGCCGACAGACGCCACCCTCCCTGCTGATCTCAAGGTCCCAACTTACGGTATAGGCGGTCAGCGCGATGGCGTGCGTCATAAAGCCGTGCCGCTTCGGGCCGTTGCGGTCCATGGCCTCGATCAGGGCGGCGCCCGTGGTTCCTGATATGTCGTACGTCCGGGTCTTGACCAGCACCTTCGTGTTAGCCGATGCCGACGGTGCGAAGCCGCACAAGCCACCAATCGCCACAAGGCACGTCAAAACCGCCAGGCGCATGGTCATCTCTCCGGTCAGAAGGGAAAGGAACCACAAGCGCCGCGCCGCTTCAACTTTTTTTAGACACCGCAAATATAATAAGCCTTTACCGGCTTTCATTTTGGTCGACGTCGAGATGGCCGGCGGGGCCGTTCTGGCAGGCTACATGTTCTGGTAGACTGGTCCCTCACCACCTTGTGGCGGCACCCAGGTTATGTTTCGGTTCGGGTCCTTGATGTCGCAAGTCTTGCAGTGGACGCAGTTCTGCGCGTTGATGACGAAGCGCACGTCCTTCGCCTCGGGATCGGCGGCGGCGTTGCCATCCTTGTCGACCCATTCGTAGACGCCGGCCGGGCAGTAGCGTGTCGAGGGCCCGGCATAGACATCGTGTTCGGAACGCTGCTGCAGGTCCATATCCGCGACCAGCAGGTGGACAGGCTCGTTTTCCTCGTGGTTGGTGTTTGAGAGAAACACCGAGGACAGGCGGTCGAAGGTGAGCACGCCGTCCGGCTTCGGATAGGCGATCTTCTTATGCTTAGCGGCCGGTTCCAGCGTCGCATAGTCGGCCTTGCCGTGCTTCAGCGTGCCGAAAGGCGAGAAGCCGAACAGCGAATTCAGCCACATGTCGAGGCCGCCAATACCGACGCCGACGACGGTGCCGAAGCGCGACCACAATGGCTTGACGTTGCGCACCTTCTTCAAATCCTTGCCGATATCGGTCGCCCGCCATGCCGCCTCGTAAGTAGCCGGTTCGTCATTGGCACGGCCGGCGCCGATCGCCTCGGCGATATGCTCGGCCGCCAGCATTCCGGAGAGCACGGCATTGTGCGAGCCCTTGATGCGCGGCACGTTGACGAAGCCGGCAGCACACCCAATCAGCGCGCCACCGGGGAAGGACAGTTTCGGCACCGACTGCCAGCCGCCCTCGGTGATGGCACGGGCGCCATAACCCAGCCGCTTGCCGCCCTCGAATGTGCGTTTGATCGCCGGGTGGGTCTTGAAGCGCTGGAATTCATCGAAAGGCGACAGATAGGGGTTCTTGTAATTGAGGTGGACGACGAAGCCGACCGCCACCTGGTTGTCTTCCAAATGGTAGAGGAAGGAGCCGCCGCCGGTCTTCATGTCGAGCGGCCAGCCGAAGGAATGCTGGACAAGGCCTGGCCGGTGGAGCTCCGGCTTGATCTGCCAGAGCTCCTTGAGGCCGATGCCGTATTTGCCGGGCTCGCGGCCGTCGGAAAGATGGTATTTGGCGATCAGTTGCTTGGCCAGCGAGCCGCGCGCGCCCTCGCCGATCAGCACATATTTGCCCATCAGCGCCATGCCCGGCGCGAAGCCCGGGCCATGCGTGCCGTCTTTCTCGACGCCCATATCGCCGGTGACAACGCCGGTGACCGCGCCCTCGTCGCTGTAAATGAGGCCCACCGCGGCAAAGCCCGGGTAGATCTCGACGCCCAGCGCCTCGGCCTTGGTCGCCAGCCAGCGGCAGACATTGCCGAGCGAAACGATGTAGTTGCCGTGGTTGTTCATCAGCGGCGGCATCAGGATGTTGGGCAGACGGAACGAACCGGCAGGGCCGAGGACCAGGAAATGGTCTGCCGTAACCGGCGTCTTGAACGGATGTCCCTCTTCGTCACGCCAGCCCGGCAGCAGCCGGTCGATGCCGATCGGGTCGACTACAGCGCCAGACAGGATGTGGGCGCCGACTTCGCCGCCCTTTTCCAGGACGACGACGGAAAGCTCGGGATTGACCTGCTTGAGACGGATCGCCGCGGCGAGGCCGGCCGGACCAGCGCCGACGATGACCACGTCGAATTCCATGCTTTCGCGTTCGATCTCGCTCATCAACCCCTCACTGGCTGCCGCATTTGCGCATCTTGCTGGCTTATCCGCTGCATAGCGCATCAATTCGCGACGCGAAACCGGCGCTGACGTGACAATGCCGATTTCGTCAAAAAATCGCGCATCGTACTACAAAATCACGGTTTGCGGTCCACCGGAACATCGATCCCGGCCAGGCCCCATTTTAAGGAGAGCCGGCGCCCTGACGTTTTTAATTGTTCGACGGCTTGCTTATCGGCCATACTTCGCACCATGCGCATATACGGGCCAATTGGCTTTTCATCGACGCGCTTTTTTTCCGCGCCCGGACGGATTTGCCGGGCGCTCGTTTTGGCCCTTTTGCCGCTGACGCCCGTTGGCGCCCATGCCGAGCCGCAGAGGGTCTGGGCGGCCGGAGCCTACTCCTTTTCCGACGAGCTGGGCGGCTTCCGCATCACCAGCGCCTCGGGCATCGGGACAAAGGAGGACCCGCTTGTCATCACCGAAGAGCTGAACTCGGCAACACCGGTGACACTGACTATCCGCACGACGAAGCCGATCCATCCCTTCGGCACCGCGGGCCAATTTGCGAACGGCCTCATGTATATGCGTATCGACGTGCTCAATAACAGCGGGCAGGCCTGGGTCGAGTTCCAGTTCGAGCTCCAGGAGGTGCTCCACCGGCCGAGCGTGTTCGGCGACGGCCTGTCATTCGACCAGCGCAACAAGACGCCTGACAACATCTGGTCGAGCAGCTTTGCCGATTTCGATCGCGACTTCGAACCCTATGATCGGCTGCTGTTCAAGAGTGGCAAGATCGACCCGCTGAAGACAGCAAAATTCGATTACCTGATCACCGACTACACACCGCGCTGGACGTTCTATCTGGTGCAGGATCCGCGTATACCGTCGAGCTAAGGGTCCTGTTTATGTCGTTCCCAAAACCGCTATGCACCCTCGGGTCAGGCCCGAGGGCATGCTTTCGGGCGACATGCATTACTTGCAAATTCTTGCTGCGCGGCCGAATGTGAAAGCATGACTGCCGTTTCCCGAGACAACCGACCTGCTATCGCCGACCTGCTGGCCTTTTACGCCAGCGCCGGCGTCGATGAAGCGCTCGAAGAGGAGCCGCTGAATAGGTTTGCCGAGGCTGCGTCAAAGTCCCCTGAGCCGGCGCCAGCGACAGTTACGCCGACAACTGGTGAAAACGCCGCACTGCCACGCTCGACAAGCCTGTCACGCGCCGGAATGGGCGACAGGCAAGCTGCGGCACCGGCGGTGCGCGCCCCGTCCGGTACGGTGACGGTGCCCGATGAGCAACAAGCGGCATTGGCGCGGCAATTGGCAACGACGGCGACGAGCCTGGACGAGCTTCGCCAGCACATGGCGGCATTCGACGGCTGCAATCTCAAATTCACCGCCAAGAACCTGGTGTTCGCAGACGGCAATCCGAATGCTGCGGTGATGCTGGTCGGCGAGGCGCCCGGCCGCGACGAGGACCTCGAGGGATTGCCGTTCGTCGGCCGCTCGGGCCGGCTGCTCGACCAAATGCTGGCCGCGATCGGACTCGACCGGACCTCGGCCTACATCGCCAATGTCATTCCCTGGCGACCGCCGGGCAACCGCACGCCGACACCGCACGAGACCGAGATTTGCCGGCCATTCATCGAACGGCAGATCGAGCTGGTCAAGCCGAAGGTGCTGGTCAACCTGGGCGGCCCCTCGGCAAAGACCTTGCTCAACACCACCGAGGGCATCCTGCGGCTGCGGGGCAATTGGCGCGTCCACACGACCGCCTCCGGTATTGCCATTCCCGCCATGCCGACCCTTCACCCGGCCTATCTCTTGAGAACCCCCGCTCACAAGAAGCTGGCGTGGCGGGATTTCCTCGAGGTGAAAGCGAAGCTGCGGGCGCTCGGTTGACGACCAGCGTTTCCTCGCCCCGCAAAGAGGGGAGAGGAAGCGCTATAACCTGCCCGGTAATTGAAATACATCCGCTGCCGGCCTAGTCATGCGCTCATGACAGCAACCCAGACTTCCGCCGGCAGCCTTATTCGCGAATGGCGCACTCGCCGGCGCATGAGCCAACTCGATCTCGCCATGGAAGCCGAAATCTCGCAGCGGCATCTGAGCTTCGTGGAAAGCGGCCGCGCGGCGCCCTCGCGCGACATGGTGCTGCATCTGGCCGAGCAGCTGTCGATCCCGCTGAGGCAGCGCAACCAGCTCCTGCTGGCCGCGGGCTTTGCCCCTAGCTTCAGCGAGCGTTCGCTCACCGATGCCTCGCTGGCGCCGGCGATGGCAGCCGTCGAGATCGTGCTCAAGGGGCACGAACCCTTCCCAGCGCTCGCTGTCGACCGGCACTGGAACCTAGTATCGGCAAACGCCGCCATCGGCCCGTTCCTCGCCGACGTCGCCGAGGCGTCCTTGCTGACGCCCCCGGTCAATGTGCTTCGGCTCAGTCTGCACCCCGGTGGCGTCGCGCCGCGCATCGTCAACCTCGCCGAATGGCGCGCGCATCTTCTCGATCGGCTGAAACGCCAGAACGACGCTACTGGCGATCCGGTTCTGGTCGAACTGGAGCGCGAGCTTCGGACCTATCGGTCCGGCCTGAACGGCGCACGGCCGGTGCCGGTTGAGCCGAACGCGATCGTGCACCCGCTGCGGCTCGCGCATGGCGATGCCGTGCTGTCGTTCATCAGCACCATCACTGTGTTCGGCACGCCGCTTGACGTGACGCTGTCGGAACTGGCGATCGAATCCTTTTTCCCCGCCGACGAACAAACGCGGACGGTGCTGGTGCGATTGGCGAAAGACCGGGCCGAGCTGCCCTGATCATCCTTGCGGCGGGGTCGCCTGGCGGGTGCGGGCACGTTCGAGGCCAAGCTGTCGCTCGCGCCAGATGATGAAGATGCCAGCGGCAACGACGATCAGGCCGCCGATGAGCATATGAACCGTCGGGACGTCGCCGAAAGCGAGATAGCCGACGACTATGCCAAGCAGCATCGACGTGTATTCGAAGGGCGCCACGACCGAGGCCTCGGCATGGCGATAGGCTGCCGTCATCAGAATCTGAGCGACCCCGCCGCAAAAGCCTGCAGCAATGAGCAGGCCCGCCTGGACCGGGGTCAGCGCCTGCCAGCCGAACGGCAGCGACAGCAACGCCAGGACGCTCGCCGTCACCGAAAACCACAGCACGATGGTTGCCGTAGGCTCGCTCTGGACGAGATTGCGCACCAGCAGCATGGCGACAGCCGAGATCGCTGCCGCGACCAGGGCGGCGATGACGCCGAGCACCTCCTGATCGCCGAGTGCTGCGCCCGAACCCAGCAGCGTCAGTTCCGGCCATGAGATGACCAGCACCCCGACCAGTCCAACCGCAACCGCGCTCCAGCGATAGACGCGGATCGCTTCGCCGAGGAAGATCGAACTGAACACCACCACCAGCAGCGGCTGTGCGTAGTTCAGCGTGATCGCTTCCGGCAGCGGCAGCCGTATCAGCGCGAAGAAGCCAAGCCCCATGGCGCAGACGCCTACAACGCCGCGCGCAATGTGGTTGAGCGGGCGCTTGGTCGAAAACGCGGTGCCAAGCTTTCCCTGGAAGGCCAGGAAGACGACGATCGGAAAGATGGCGAAAAAGGAGCGGAAGAAGACGATCTGGCCGGCCGGCACCGTGCCCGCCGCCTTGATACAGGACGACATGGCGACAAAGACCGCCACCGACACGATCTTGAGCATGATCCCGGTCAGCGTGTTGTGCCCGCCGGGATGGTCCGTCGGGTTCACTTAGCAGCTGCTTCCTGGATCGCTGCCCAGATGCGCGCCGGTGTTGCCGGCATGTCGATATGCCTGATGCCGTAGGCGCGATAGAGCGCATCCGTCACCGCGTTGAGCGCGGCCGGCGTTGCTCCGATCGTGCCCGCCTCGCCTGCTCCCTTGATGCCAAGTGCATTGGTGGTCGAGGGCACGTTGCGGGTCTCGAAATGGAAGAACGGGAAATCGTCGGCGCGCGGCATGGCGTAATCCATGAAGCTCGCCGTCAACAGCTGCCCGTCGTCGTCATAGACGGTGTTCTCCGTCAGCGCCTGGCCGATGCCCTGGACGACGCCGCCATGCACCTGGCCGGCCAGCAGAATCGGGTTCACGGTGACGCCGAAATCGTCGACGATCGTATAGCGGACAATCTCCGTCATGCCGGTGTCGGGATCGATCTCGACTTCGCAGATGTGGGTGCCGTTCGGATAGGTGCATTCGTCCTGCGCGAATTCGCCAAAGCCCTTGAGATCGTCCGGGTTCTTGGCGGCCTTGGCGATGGCCGAAAAATCGATCATCCGGTCGGTGCCGACGATGCGGGCAACGCCGTTGGACAATTCGATGTCGCCGGCCGAGGCTTCCAACTCATCCGCTGCGATGCGCTTGATCTTGTTGGCCAGATCCTCGCCCGCGCGAGAAGCTGATACACCGCCAAGGGGTATGGAGCGCGAGCCGCCGGTGCCGCCGCCGGCTTTCAGTTCGTCGGTGTCGCCCTGGCGGACATGGATCTTGTCGATGTCGAGATGAAGCTTTTCCGAGAGGAACTGCGCATAAGCCGTCGCGTGCCCCTGCCCGTTGGTCTGGGTGCCGATCTTCAGCGTCACCGTGCCGTCGCCGTTCAATTCGACAAAGGCCGGTTCAGAGCCCGGAAAGGCACAGGCCTCGATATAGGTCGCCATGCCGATGCCGCGGATTTTGCCGGCCACCTTCGACTGCGCCAGCCGCTCCGGAAACGCCCGCCACTCCGCCTCTTCGATGGCCCGGTCCATATGGCCTGCGAATTCGCCGGTATCATAGAGGCGGTCCGTCTGCGTGCGATAGGGAAACTGCTCAGGCCGAATGAAATTGCGCCGGCGGATCTCTTCGACTGGCAAGCCCAGATCGTGGGCGCAGGCGTCGACGAGCTTTTCCAGGAGGAATGCTGCTTCCGGGCGGCCGGCACCGCGATAGGCATCGACCGGGCAGGTATTGGTGTAGAGGCCGGTCACCGAAACATCGAGCGCCTGGATGTCGTAGACGCCGGTCGACATGGTGACGCCGATATAGGGGATGAATGGGCCGTATTGCGAGACATAGGCGCCGATATTGGCGAGAAGATCGACCTTCATGCCGAGGAAGCGGCCGTCCTTGTCCATTGCCATCTCAGCGGTCACGACATTGTCGCGGCCTTGCGCATCGGTGAGGAAATGCTCGGTGCGGTCGCCGGCCCATTTCACCGGGCGGCCAAGGCGCCTGGCGGCCTCGAGCACCAGCGGATGTTCGCGATAGACGAAGCTTTTCGGTCCGAAGCCGCCGCCGACATCAGGCGTGATGACGCGCAGCTGGTTCTTCCTGATCTTGAACACATCGGCCAGGATGTACTGCATGGAATGCACGCCCTGCGAGCCCGTGGTCAGCACGAAGCGATTCTCTTGCGTGTTCCACTCGCCGATCGCCGAGCGCGGCTCGATGTAGTTGCAGACCAGCCGGTTGTTGATGAACTCTATGCGGGTGACATGCGCCGCCCTGGCGAATGCCGCCGCGGTCTTCGCCTGGTCGCCGATGTGGTAGCTGAAGGCACGGTTGGAGCCGAGTTCCGGCCAGACCAGCGGCGTGCCTTCGTCAAGCGCCGTGGCGGTGCCGGACGCGGCATCCTCGGCCTCGTAATCGACCTCGATCAATTCGGCCGCGTCCTGCGCCAGGGTGCGGCTGTCGGCGACGACGAAGGCAACGGCGTCGCCGACATAATTGACTCGGTCGCAGCAAAGGACCGGAATGTCGCGGGTCGGCGCCTTGGTGCCGTCCGGCTGCCTCTGCATGACGCCGGATTTCAGCTTGCCGCGATGAGCAAGGTCCGCACCAGTCAGCACCAGATGGACGCCAGGTGCCGCCTTGGCCGCCTCGGTCGAACCGATGGTGAAGCTTGCCTTGGCCACCGGCGATCGCAGGACGTAGCCGTGCAGGAGGCCAGCCGGCTGGATGTCGTCCGTGTAGCGACCGAGACCCTTGATGAAGGCTTGGTCCTCGCGACGCAGCACAGAGGCGCCCATGCCGAATTTCGGTGTGACGACAGTCATGAATGCCTCGCGATGATGATGGGAGAACGAGTGCCTGAAATAGGCACTGCGCCAGTTTTGTCGAGTGACGGTTTCGTGTAAAGAGCGCGTGCTTCAAATTTCTTAGACCAGCGGACCCACCTGCCGCTGCGGGAATCGACAGGAAACCCCACGGAATGCGCACGGACACCGGCCAGGTCTTCAAGCTCGAAGACTATCGCCCCACCGATTATCTCATTCCGAAAACCGGCCTGACTTTCCGCCTGTCACCAGAAGCCACGCGCGTCATCGCCGTGCTGACGGTCGAACGCCGCGACGGTGTCGCGGCGTCAGTGCCACTGGTGCTGGACGGCGATGGATTGACGCTCAGCCGCCTCGCAATCGACGGCCGGACACTCACGCCGGCAGATTTTCTTGCCACGCCCGATCAGCTGACGATCACCACGCTGCCCGCAGCATCCCGCTTCCAACTCCTGATCGAAACCGAGTTGGCGCCGGCGCACAACGAAGCCCTGATGGGCCTTTATCGCTCCAGCAACGTCTATTGCACGCAATGCGAGGCCGAGGGCTTTCGGCGCATCACCTATTTTCTCGACCGTCCCGATATCCTGTCCGTCTATACGGTGCGCATCGAGGCGCGGCACCACGAGGCGCCACTGCTTCTTTCCAACGGCAACCCGGCTGGCAGTGGCGAACTTGCCGACGGCTGGCATTACGCAGTCTGGCACGACCCCTTCCCCAAGCCGTCCTATCTGTTCGCCCTGGTGGCGGGCGCTCTCGGCAAGGTGGCGGACAGCTTCGTCACGTTGTCTGGCCGGAAGGTCGAGCTCGGCATCTATGTCGAGCCGGGCAAGGAGGGGCTCGCCGGCTATGCCATGGACGCCCTGAAACGGTCGATGAAATGGGACGAGGAGGCGTTCGGCCGCGAATACGACCTCGACGTCTTCAACATCGTCGCCGTGTCCGACTTCAACATGGGCGCGATGGAGAACAAGGGCCTCAACATCTTCAACGACAAATATGTGCTGGCCGACCAGGAGACCGCCACGGACGCCGATTTCGCCAATATCGAAGCGATCATCGCGCATGAGTATTTCCACAATTGGACTGGCAACAGAATCACTTGCCGCGACTGGTTCCAGCTTTGCCTGAAGGAAGGGCTGACGGTCTTCCGCGATCACGAATTCTCCGCCGACCAGCGCTCGCGAGCGGTGAAACGCATTGCCGAAGTGCGCACATTGCGGGCACATCAGTTTCCCGAAGACCAGGGACCGCTGGCGCATCCTGTGCGGCCGCGCCGCTACCGCGAGATCAACAATTTCTACACGGCGACAGTCTATGAAAAGGGCTCGGAAGTGGTGCGCATGATCCGTACCATTCTCGGCAGCGAGACGTTCCGGGCCGGCATGGATCTCTATTTCGAGCGTCATGACGGCGAGGCTGCGACGATCGAGGACTTCATCAAGGTGTTCGAAGATGTGTCCGGCCGCGACCTCTCGCAATTTTCGCTCTGGTACCATCAGGCGGGCACGCCCAATCTGACGATCAGTTCGACGCACAATGCGGCAGCGCAGGAGTTCACGCTCGAGATCGAGCAGTCGGTGCCGCCGACGCCGTCCGAAAGCCGCAAGCGGCTGATGCATATTCCGCTTGCCTTCAGCCTAGTCGGCACCGACGGCAAAGCGATAGCCTATAGCGGCGTCGAGGGCGCCAGCGTCGAGGACGGCGTCATCCATATCCGCAGGCGCCGGCACATGGTGCGCTTCTCGGGCGTTGGCGAGCGCCCGGCGATGTCGCTCAATCGCGGCTTTTCGGCGCCGGTGACGCTTTCAGTCGAGCAGAAGGCCGACGATCAGTTCTTCCTTGCCGGCCATGACAACGATACCTTCTCGCGCTGGCAGGCGTTCAACACGCTTTTGACCGAGGCGCTGATATCAGCCTTCCGCCAGGTCCTTGACGGCCAGCAGCCCGGTTTCGCATCACGGTTGACCGGGCTTGCCGGCAAAATAGCCGGCGACGAGACACTCGAACCGGCCTATCGGGCGCTGGCTGTGGCGCTTCCGAGCGAAGCCGATATCGCCCGCGACATCGGCAAGAACATCGATCCCGATGCCATCTTCTCCGCCCGCGAGGCGCTGACGGCCGCGATCGCCGAGGCCAACCGCGAGATATTCTCCGACCTCTACCATCGACTGGCCGACAAGGACGCTTTCAGTCCGGATGCGACGAGCGCCGGGCGCCGGGCGCTGCGCAACATCCTGCTCGACTACGTGTCGCTGCTGCCGGGAGGTGCGGCGCTTGCGGCCCGGCATTTCCAGTCCGCGACCAACATGACGGACCGCGCCGCCGCACTGACCGTGCTTGCGCTCCGCCACAGCGGTTCGCCCGAGACGGTCAAGGCGCTGGCCGACTTCGAAGCGAAATATACGACCGATCCGCTGGTGATGGACAAATGGTTCCAGATCCAGGCCAGCGTGCCCGGCCCGCAAACCATTTACGCGGTGCGCGCCCTGACCAGCCATCCGGCCTTCTCGATGGCCAACCCGAACCGGGTGCGCTCGCTCGTCGGCACGTTTTCCAGCGCCAACCAGACCGGCTTCCATCGCGCCGACGGCGAAGGCTACAGGTTTTTCGTCGAAACGGTCCTGCAGGTCGAAAAGCGCAATCCGCAGTTGGCCGCCCGGCTGGCGACAGCACTCAGATCATGGCGCTCGCTCGAACCTGCCCGGCATGCCAAGGCAAGGGAAGCGCTGCTTTCGATCTCCAATGCCGAGAACCTATCGGCCGATTTGCGGGACATCGTCGAGCGCACGCTGGCGTGAGGGTTTCCTCCCCCTTGAGGGGAGGGTGGACAGCCGCCGAAGGCGGATGGAAGGGTGGGGTCACTGCGGCAGTACGCGGCCTCGACCGACGCCACCCGCCCCGACCTTTGATTTAAAAGGTGGAGCGCTTCGCCGGGGACCCCTCCCGGCCCTACGGGCCACCCTCCCCTCAAGGGGGAGGGAAAGTCGGCGCCGAACTATTTTAGTCGATTTTTAATCTTTTTTCGCCGCGCCTATGGACAAGCCGAATCACCTTTGATTCTTTAGCTGAAGATTCGGAAGTGCGGCGTCGCCGGATCATCAAGCAGATTTAAAATCGGGGAGAGCCATTTATGGCGGACGCGTGGGGCGCGCCCGGAGGGACAGCTTTTGAGCGGCGTGAGGCGAGAAGCGATGGTCTCGCCGGCAACGCGCGGCTCATCGCCGAACCCGCCTACCGACGGCTTCTGGCAGCCGAGCCATTGTTGCGCCGATCGATACCGGCCCTCATCATCATTTTCCTGGTCGTCATCGCGGCGCTGCGGTTCCTGTCGCTGATGAACGAGCGTGACGACGTGGAACGCGACGCCAAGGCGATCCTCTCGCTCGCGGCAGGCCAACTGGCCAGTTCGATTAGCGTGGATGCGAACTTGGGCTCAACGCCTGGCGCGACGCAGGACCTGTTGGAGGGCATCAGCCGTCAGGGCGCGATGGGCCGAAGCCACGTGCTTGCGGTCACCGACAGCGCGTTCAAGATCGTTGCCGTGTCACCGCAATCGACCGGCTGGGAAGGGCGGTCGCTCGACGCCATCGCCCAGGGCGGTCAGCCGCTGTTCATGTTCGGCGACCGCGCCGGGGTGATGGAGGTCAGAATCGGCGGCCAGGACTGGTATGCGGCGGTGAGCCTGACAAACGGCAGGAACAGTGCTGCCGCAGCGCTCGTTCCGCAGGATGCGGTCTTCTACACCTGGCGCAAGACTGTTTCGCTCAACGTCACGCTGTTCGTGCTGACAGCCGGCGTACTGATCGTCATCCTCTACGCCTATTTCGGCCAGGCGGCGCGCGCCCAGGCGGCCGACCGCATTTATCTCGAAGCGCACCAGCGCATCGACATGGCGCTGGTGCGCGGCCGCTGCGGCCTGTGGGACTGGGACATGGTGCGCGGCAAGATGTACTGGTCGCGCTCGATGTACGACATGCTGGGCTATGAGCCCTGCGACGCAATGCTGTCGTTCGGCGAGGTCGACGAGATCATCCATCCCGAGGACGGCGACCTGTTCCAGCTCGCCAACAGAATCGTCGCCCGCGAGATCGATCACATCGACCAGGTGTTCCGGATGCGCCATGCCGACGGACAATGGGTGTGGATGCGCGCAAGGGCGCAGGTGATCGACCCGGAAGCGCCGGAGATCCAGCTGATCGGCATCGCCGTTGACGTCACCGAGCAGCGGCACCTGGCGCTGCGCTCCGAGGCCGCGGATCTTCGCCTGCGAACGGCCATCGAAAACATCAACGAGTCCTTCGTGCTTTGGGATTCCGCCCAGCACCTGATCATGTGCAATTCCAAGTACCAGCAGGACAACGGTCTGTCGGATCGCGACGTGATGCCAGGTGCCTCGCGCGCCGTTCTCGAAGATCGCATGCTTGCCTTCGCTTCGGAGCGCCGGCTTGCCAACACCAACGGGCAGCAAGGCGGCGTGACCTTCGAGCGGCAGCTTGCCGATGGCCGCTGGCTGCAGGTGAACGAGCTGCGGACCAGGGACGGCGGCACCGTCTCGGTCGGCTCCGACATCACCCAGATCAAGCTGCACCAGGAGAAGCTGGTCGACAGCGAGCGCCGGCTGATGGCGACGATCCACGATCTCAGCCTTGCCCGCCGGGCGGAGGAAGAGCGGTCGCGCGAACTGGTCGAGCTCAATCGCAAATACATGAAGGAAACCGAGCGCGCCGAGGCGGCGAACCGGGCCAAATCCGAGTTCCTGGCCAACATGTCGCATGAATTGCGCACGCCGCTCAACGCGATCATCGGCTTCTCGGAGCTGATGGAACAGGCGCTGTTCGGGCCCTTGGGTTCGCCGCGCTACGAGGAATATGCCACCGACATCAACGGCAGCGGCAAATATCTTCTGGGCGTCATCAACGACATCCTCGATATGTCGAAGATCGAGGCCGGCCAGTTCTCGATGGATCAGGAGGAAATCGACCTCTGTCCGCTGATGAGGGAAACGGTGCGCGTCATCTCGCTGCAGGCAGCGGAAAAGTCGATCACCGTCGAAACGCGCATCCCCGATTCACTGACGCTGTTCGCCGACCGCCGGGCGATCAAGCAGATCATCATTAACCTGCTGTCGAATGCGGTGAAATTCACCGGCCAGGGCGGCCGCATTGCGGTAAGGGCCCGCAACACGTCCAGTGCTCTGGTCCTGACGATCGAAGACAATGGCTGCGGCATCCCCAAGGAGGCGCTGAGCAAGCTCGGGCGGCCGTTCGAACAGGTGCAGAACCAGTTTTCCAAGAGCCATGCCGGTTCCGGCCTTGGCCTTGCCATCTCACGCTCGTTGGCCGAGCTTCAGGGCGGCGCCTTGAAAATCCGCTCCACCGAAGGCACCGGCACGATCGTGTCGGTGCGCATTCCGATCAAGAAGTCGACGCAGCCGGTCAGGGCCGCCGCCTGACTCTCTGTTGTCGTGAGCGGTTGGAACTTTCGGAAACGCCGAACGGACAGCGCCCCCGATGCTTTTCGAAACAGCCGTTTGGCGTTGTAACGTCATGATCGTTTCGCACGAAGCAAAAGGTCGAAATCCTTTCTGACCTTTTGAGATGTCTCCTTGAGGTGCGCTTCCAGTACACCGAAATCCGGCAGGTCGGTAACCGCCAGAAGCAGATCCGAAAGCCCCGGCGGAACGTCGTCCCGTTCGAATACGCCGGTGATGCAGAGCCGCGTCATCTGGGTCAGCGCCAGATAAAGCGCATAAGCATCGCAAAGCTCTTGTCTGACCTGGACCTCAGCGAAATCCGGCGCCAGCCTCGACAGGACTTCCGCCGTCCCGGTGATTCGGCGGCCGGCTTCGACCTTTCCCGTGATCACCGCCACCTGCGCGATGAATTCGAGATCGATGAGACCGCCCGGAATCAGCTTGAGGTCCCAGAGATCGCGTGGCGGCTTCTCCTTCTCGATCATCGTGCGCATCTCGGACGCCTCGGCCATCACCTTGGCGCTGTCGCGCGGCAGGGCAAGCACCGCCGCCACCTCGGCCTCGGCCTCGGTGCAAAGCGTTTGATCGCCACCGATCGCGCGAGCCCTGGACAGCGCCATGTGTTCCCATGTCCAGGCGTCCTTGCGCTGGTATTTCTTAAAGGCATCGACATGGGTCGCCACCGGCCCCTTGTTGCCGGACGGCCGCAAGCGAAGGTCGAGCTCGTAGAGAACGCCCTCGGCGGTCGGCGCGGACACGGCTGATATCAGCCGCTGCGTCATCCTGCTGTAATAGTGGGATGGGGCGAGCGGCTTGTCGCCATCGGATTCTTCGGCATCGGTGTCGTGATCATAGAGCAGGATAAGGTCGACGTCGGAGCCGGCCGTCAATTCGCGACTGCCGAGCTTGCCCATGCCGAGCAGCGCAACGGTGCCGCCGGCGATGCGACCGTGGCGCAGCGCGAACTCGGCGATGACCGCCTGCAGCGCCGCTTCGATGGTGAGATCGGCCAGATCGGAAAAGGCGCGGCCGGCGCGGGCCGGATCGATCGAGCCGGCAAGCAGCCTGACGCCGATCAGGAATTTTTGCTCGGACGCAAAGATGCGCAAGCGGTCGAGCACGTCCTCATAGTCTCTGTCGCCTTCGAGGAAGGCGGCGAGACGGCCGGACAGATAGGCGCGGTCCGGCAGTTCGGTCAAAAGGGCCGGATCAAGCAGGCCGTCAAACACGTGCGGCCGGCGCGTGATGATGGCGGCCAGCCGGGGGGCCGCGCCCATGATCGTCGCCAGCAGCTTCAGCAGAGCCGGATTGGACTGGAGCAGCGAGAAGAGCTGGATGCCGGCGGGCAGGCCGGCGAGGAATTCTTCGAAGCGCATCAACGCCTCGTCCGCCCGGCGCGTCTGACCGAAGGATTGCAGCAGCGCCGGCGTCAGTTCGGTCAGCCGCTCGCGCGCCTCGGCCGACTGGGTGACGCGATAGCGGCCGAAATGCCAGCCGCGGATAACCCGGCAGATGTCGCTCGCCCGCTGAAATCCCAGTCTCTGCAGGGTCCGCAACGTATCGGGGTCATCGACATCGCCGGTAAAGACCAGATTGCCGATGCCAGCCGAAAGCTCGGGCGCGGTTTCGAAAAGCGCTGCGTAGTGACGTTCGACCTGATGGAGTGCGGCGCGAAAGGCCTCGGCAAAGACGGCCGCATCGGCAAAACCGAGCATTCGGGCAATGCGTTCGAGCCCTTCGTCATCTTCCGGCAGTATATGGATCTGCTCGTCGGCGACCATCTGGACGGCATGCTCGACACGGCGCAGGAACCAGTATTGCCGAGCGAGCGCGTCGCGCGCATCGGCCGTAATCCAGCCGCGTGCCGCAAGCTGGCCAAGCATCGGCACGGTCTCGCGGCCGCGCAGCTCGGGGAAGCGGCCGCCGGCGATGAGCTGCTGGGTCTGGACGAAGAATTCGATCTCGCGAATGCCGCCGCGGCCGAGCTTGACGTTGTGGCCCTTCACCGCGATCTCGCCGTGGCCCTTGTGGGCGTGGATCTGGCGCTTGATCGAATGGACGTCGGCGATCGCCGCGTAGTCCATGTATTTGCGCCAGATGTAGGGCTGGAGGTCCTTCAGGAACGCAGCACCGGCGGCGAGATCGCCGGCCACCGGACGCGCCTTGATCATGGCCGCGCGCTCCCAGTTCTGGCCACGCGCCTCGTAGTAGCGCAGTGCCGCCTCGACCGGGATCGCCAGCGGCGTCGAACCGGGATCGGGACGAAGCCTGAGGTCGGTGCGGAAAACATAGCCGTGTTCGGTGCGGTCCTGGAGAATGCGGACCAGCCGGCGGGTCAGGCGCGAAAACAACTCCGTCGCATCGAGCGGATCGACGACGGCTGGCGCCTGCGGGTCGAAGAAAACGACGAGGTCGATGTCGGAGGAGAAGTTCAGCTCATGCGCGCCAAGCTTGCCCATGCCGAGCAGGATCCAGCCCGACCGGCGCGCCGGATCCTCGGGGTCCGAAAGTTTGAGCTTGCCCTGTCCGTGCGCGTCGCGAAGCAGGAAGTCGACAGCAGCGCGGGTGCAGGCGTCGGCAAGATCGCTCAGCCGCCGTACTGTGATTGCAGTTTCAGCCTCGCCTGAAAGGTCGGCCAGCGCGATCAGGATATGCGCTTCCGCTTTCCATTGCCGCAGCTCCATCATCAGGCTGTTTTCAGAAATGCCTTCCGCCCGCGCCGCCTTGTCGATCGCGGCGCCGATCATCGCCAACCGGGTCTCGACGGTCTCATCGAAAAGCGCATCAAGGATCTGCGGGCGGCGGCGCACGGTGCCCCGCAGGAATGGCGACAGATCGAACACTGCCGCGAGGAACTCCTGACTGGCGCCCTTGCCGGCGAGAAATTTCGCGAGCCGGGTAAGCCCGTCTTCCTGCGCGGCGGAAGTGATTTCCGACAATTCCCGCCTGGCGCGGTTTTGATCCAGGGGAGCGAGCTTTGCCGCCGGCTTCAAAAGCCAGTTGGTCTGTTCCCCAGCCGCCCTCACCGCCATCAGCGATCCTCCCGTTCGGGAAAACTCATGACGACGGACAATCCGGGATCGGCGGGCAGAAGATCAAGCCGTCCATTGTGGAATGTCATGATTGCCTTGGCGAGGCTGAGGCCCAGGCCGGAACCCGGCTGCGATCGGCTTTTCTCCAGCCGCACGAAACGCTCGGTTGCCCTGGCGCGATCGGCATCGTCGGGAATCCCCTGGCCGTTGTCTGTGACGGAAAGCCTGATTTCCCTGCCGACGCGATCGAGCGCCACGCGGACGGTCGGCTTGGAGTTCGAATCGATCGAATATTTTATCGCGTTGTCGACGATGTTCGATAGCGCCTGGCCGATCAGCTCGCGATTGCCCTCGACGGCGAAGCCATCCTGACCCGAGGTCTCGAGTGTCACCCCCGCCTCCTCCGCCACCGGCTCGTAGAGCTCGACGACATCGTGCACGGACGCGGCCAGATCGACCCGGCTGGTGCTTTCGGAGGAATAGCCCGCCTCCAACCTGGAGATCATCAGGATGGCGTTGAAGGTCTTTATCAGCTGGTCGGACTCGGCGATCGTCCCTTCCAGCGCCTGGCGGTAGTCGGTAGTGCTGTGCTTGCCGGAAAGCGTCGCTTCGGCACGGTTGCGCAACCTGGTCAGCGGTGTCTTCAGATCGTGGGCGATGTTGTCGGAGACCTGCTTCAGCCCTTCATTCAGCGTGGCGATCCTGGCCAGCATGGAATTGAGGTTTTCCGACAGCCGGTCGAACTCGTCGCCGGCCCCGGTGACCGGCAGCCGGCCGGAGAGGTCACCGCCCATGATACGGCGGCTGGCTTCCGATACGATGTCGATGCGCTTCAGCGCTGCGCGGCCGACAAAGAACCAGATCAGGAGCCCGCCGAGCGCCATCATGCCGAGCGCCAGCATCAAGGCGCGACGGATGACGGCGCGGAACCGCTCAGGCTCGCCGAGATCGCGGCCGACGAGCATGATCATCTGGTTTGGCAGGCGCAGCACCAGCGCGATGGCGTTGTGGCCCTTCTCGCCTTCGACTTGGACTTCGCTCTGACTGGGTTCGTTTGGGTCGGCCACCGGGTTGCGTTGCCGCTCGAGCTCGCCCTCGCCGAAGCGCCGGTAGGAAAACGGCTCCGTCGTCCAGCCCTCGGCTTCGAGAACGCCAGGCTCCAGGCTCTGAACGTTTCCGGTCAGGATCTGGCCGTTGGTGTCGGCGATCAAATAGAGATTGGCGCCGGGCTGGCGGGAGCGCTGCTCGACCACGCGGACCAGCAGCGGCAAGCCGCCGCGCTGGTAGGCCCGTGCGAGGCCGAGCACTTCGTCGTTGATGGTCTCTTGCGTTTGGCCGGTCAGCATGCGTGCAGACAGCGAAGTCATGTAGAAGACGAGTAGCACCGCGCATATGGCGAACAGCAGGAGATAGAGCGCCGAAAGCCGCGCTGCCGTCGTCTTCATGATGGCCGGCATGGAAAGAGCCATGCTACCCGCTCTTGAGCATATAGCCGGCGCCACGAACCGTGTGCAGGATCGGCTTGTCGAAGCCCTTCTCGATCTTGCCGCGCAGCCGCGAGACGTGAACGTCGATGACGTTGGTCTGCGGATCAAAATGATAGTCCCAGACATTTTCCAGCAGCATGGTGCGCGTCACCACCTGGCCGGCATGGCGCATCAGATATTCCAGCAGGCGGAACTCGCGCGGCTGCAGCGTGATTTCGCGCGCCGCGCGTCGCACCGAATGAGAGAGCCGGTCGAGCTCGAGATCGCCGACCCGGTAGAGGGTTTCGGCTTCCCTGGCGCTGGCGCGCCGGTTCAGCACCTCGACCCGGGCCAGAAGCTCGGAAAAGGCATAGGGCTTGGTCAGATAGTCGTCGCCACCGGCTCGCAAGCCGGTGACCCGGTCGTCGACTTCGCCGAGCGCCGACAGGATCAGCACCGGCGTCGTGTTGCCCCTGGATCTCAGACCGGCGATGACCGACAGGCCGTCGCGGCGCGGCAGCATGCGGTCGACGACCATCACGTCATAGTCGCCGGAGTCAGCGAGCGCGAAGCCGGTTTCGCCGTCGCCGGCGACATGGGCGGTGTGTCCGGCCTCGGTAAAGGCTTTCTGGAGGTAATCGGCCGCTTCGCGATCGTCTTCTATGACGAGAATCTTCATGGGACCGTTATACGCGATTTCGCTGGAAGATTGAGTGGCCGGCATATGTATCGTGGGCCTTCATCAGGGCGTTTCGCGAACAAAGTGATTCAAGGATACGCAGTAAGTCTTTGTTTTGGAATGTCGCTGACGCCGAGCCGCCGGCACCCTCGGATCAAGCCCGGGATCAAGCCCGAGGCGGGCTTTTGGGCGACCTGCTTTGTTGTTTGACATGCCATCATGCTTTGTTCGAGCGGCAGCGGGCTCCCATCGCCGGCTGCCGCTGGGGCGGAACACGATGACTGACTAACTAATGTATTCAAACCCCGTGCTTTCCCGTGCGGCGGCTCGGGGGTGTTTGAAACCGCCGCACCGGAAGATTTGGACCTCAGCCCTTGGCGACAGGCAGCGCGACGAAGCGGTTGCTATCGTCGCGGGTGATCTGCATCAGCACCGCCTTTCGGCCCGACTTCACCGCATCGGCCATGGCCTTGGCGACGTCGTCGGTGCCATTGACCTCCGTCGAATTGACCGAGGTGATGACGTCGCCGGGCTGGATGCCGCGATCGGCGGCATCGCTGTCGGGATCGACATCGGTTACCACAAGCCCTTTGCCATCGTCGGACCTGGTGACGGTGAGACCGAGATCGGCCAGCGTATCGGCCTTTGCCGAAGCGGAAGGTTGCTGGTTGGCCGAAGCCTGCTTGTCGCTCGAAGGCAGCGTGCCGAGATCGACCTTGACGGTCTCACTCCTGCCGTCACGCCACAGCGTGACGTCGACGGGCTTGCCGGGCTGGTAGGCGCCGATCAGACGGGCGAGTTCCTTCGGCGAAGCGACGTCCTTGCCGTCCACCTGAGTGATGACGTCACCGGCGGTGATGCCGGCCTTCTTGCCGGGACCATCCTCCTGCGCGCTGGAAACGAGCGCACCCTTATCGGACTTCAGCCCGAGCGATTCGGCGATTTCTGAGGTGACCGGTTGGATCTCGACGCCAAGCCAGCCGCGCTGGACGGTGCCGTCCTTCATCAGATCCTGCACGACCTGCTTGGCCGTCGAGGCGGGAATGTCGAAGGCAATGCCCACGCTGCCGCCGGACGGCGAGAAGATCGCGGTGTTGATGCCGACAACCTGACCGTTGAGGTTGAAGGTCGGGCCGCCCGAATTGCCGCGGTTCACCGAGGCGTCGATCTGGATGAAGTCGTCATAGGGGCCGGCGCCGATATCGCGGCCACGGGCCGAGACGATGCCGGCGGTGACCGTGCCGCCGAGGCCGAACGGATTGCCGACGGCCACGACCCAGTCGCCGACGCGAACCTTGGAATCGTCGGCGAAGTCGACATAGGTGAACTTGCCGTCGCCTTCGACCTTGAGCACAGCGAGGTCGGTGCGAGGATCTGTGCCGACCAGCTTGGCGTCGAGTTCCTTGCCGTCATGCATCACCACCGTGAAGGACGAGCCGTCTCCGACGACATGGTTGTTGGTGACGAGGTAGCCATCCTCGGAGATGAAGAAACCGGAACCCTGGGCGACCGGCCGCGGCTGGCGGTCACGGCGTTCGAAACGCCGCATTCCATCCCGGCCATCCTGATCGCCAAAGCCACGGAACTCCCTGAAGAAGCGGCGCAATTGCGGATCGTCGGGAAGATTGCCGAAGGCGTCGGGCAGGTCGGAGCCGTCGTCGGCGGTCGTTTCTATCTTGGCTTTGACGCGGACACTGACGACCGCCGGCGAAACGCGCTCGACCACGTCGGCGAAGCTCGGGACCTGCGGTGCCTCGACACGCACCGCCTCGGCCAGGACCGGGGCTGTCCCGGTGGCAACCGCGCCGAAGCCGATCGCGCCGGCAATGGCCACTGAAGCGGCGGCAGCCAACAGGCGTTTGCGGGTGCGGGGATTTGAATTGGGGGCAATATTCATGGGTCTCGTATCCTCTTTCAAGGGATGCGCTTCGGTCGGCATCCTCGGGCAAGAGAAATAGGGGCGCGCACATTACGGCGCCATTTCCGGTGCATGAAACTTTTGTAATGTTTGCGGGCGGCCGCCGCCTTCAGTCCCGGTGCAAAATAGTGTCCAGCTCCGCCTGCTCCTCGGCGGTCAACGCATTGGTTGCCGTCGAACGGCGCGACCGGGCGGTCAATACTATGAAAATCCCGCCGGCAAAGAGCAGAAACACCGGCGTACCCCACAACAGCGCATTGCGCAGGCTGAAGCGCGGCTTCAACAGCACGAACTCGCCGTAGCGGGAAACGATGTAGTCTATCACCTGCCGGTCGGTGTCGCCGGCGACGAGGCGCTGGCGCACCAGCACGCGCAGGTCGCGGGCAAGGTCGGCATCGGATTCGTCGATCGACTGGTTCTGGCAAACCATGCAGCGCAGCTGCTCCGAAAGCGTCCGCGCCCGCGCCTCGAGCGCCGGGTCGGCCAGAACCTCGTCGGGCTTCACCGCAAGTGCGGCGCCGGCAAACAACAGCGTCAGCAGCAAGACTAAGGAGGCCAGTGAAAATCTTGCGGTCATAGCAGGCTCGCGGAAGGTACGGCGCCCGCCGACTTGCGACGGCGGGACGGTGCCCCGACGCGCAGGCGCCGGTCCATGAGCGACATCGCGGCACCCGCCATCATGACAAGGCCGCCACCCCAGATCAGCGTCACCAGCGGCTTCCACCACAGCCGCACCACGACAGAACCGTCGGTCCCCTCATCGCCAAGCGAGAGATAGAGCTGGCTGAAACCGATCGTCTTGATACCGGACTCGGTCGTGGTCATCTGTCGGACCGGATAGGAGCGCTTGGCGGAGGTGATTACAGCGGTAGTGCTTCCATCGGCGCCGAGCAGAGCGAAGCGGCCGCGATCCTCGCTATAGTTAGGTCCCTGGGCCGGATAGAGCCCTTCGAAACGCAGCATGTGGCCGGACAGTTGCACGGTCTCGCCAGCATGCATCGACAAGATCTTCTCGGTGCCGAAGCAAAGCGTGCCGACGATGCCCAGCGTCGTCAGCCCGAGGCCAAGATGGGCGAGTGCGGTGCCGAAGACCGAACGCGGCAGGCCGGCGAAGCGCCTGAGCATGACGCCGGGCGCGACAGTGCCGAAGCCGGACTTGACGGCAATATCGGTGAGCGCGCCGCAGATCAGCCAGAAGGCCAGGCCGACGCCAAGTGCCGCGAACACCGAGGCGCCATCGATGAACAAGGCCGTTACCAGCACGGCCAGAAGCGCTGCGGCGAAGGCCGCCATCAGGCGCTGGGCGACGGCGAAGATGTCGCCGCGCTTCCAGGCCAGCAATGGTCCGAACGGGACCACGACCAATAGCGGCACCATCAGCGGTCCGAATGTCAGGTTGAAGAACGGCGCGCCGACCGAAATTTTATCGGCTGAAACGGCCTCGACCGCCAACGGATACAATGTGCCGATCAGCACGGTGGCAGTGGCCGTGGTCAGGAACAGGTTGTTGAGGACCAGCGCTCCTTCGCGCGAGATCGGATGAAACAGGCCGCCCGCCGTCAACCTCGAGGCGCGCAGGGCGAACAACGCCAACGATCCGCCGATGAACAGTGTCAGGATGCAGAGAATGAACACGCCTCGCGTCGGATCGGTGGCGAAGGCGTGGACGGAAGTGAGCACGCCTGAGCGCACCAGGAAGGTGCCGAGCAGCGACAGCGAGAAGGTCAGGATCGCCAGCAACAGTGTCCATATCTTCAGGGCCGAGCGCTTTTCCATGACGATCGCCGAATGGAGCAGCGCCGTGCCCCCCAGCCAAGGCATGAAGGAGGCGTTCTCGACCGGATCCCAGAACCAGAAACCACCCCAGCCAAGTTCGTAATAGGCCCAGTAGGAACCCATGGCGATGCCGCCGGTCAGGAACATCCAGGCGACCAGCGTCCATGGCCGCACCCAGCGGGCCCACGACGCGTCGATGCGGCCTTCGATGAGGGCGGCGACCGAGAAGGAAAAGCAAATCGAGAAGCCGACATAGCCGAGATAGAGCAGCGGCGGATGGATGGCGAGGCCGAGATCCTGCAGGATCGGATTGAGATCGCGGCCCTCGATCGGCGCCGGATTGAGCCTGGCGAACGGGTTTGATGTCGCCAGGATGAACAGGAAAAAGGTGGCGCCGATCGCCCCTTGCACGGCCAGCACATTGGCTCGAAGGGCCGCGGGAAGATTGCGGCCGAAAGCCGCGACGAGGGCGCCGAAAAAGGTCAGGATCAGCACCCAGAGCAGCATCGAGCCCTCGTGATTGCCCCAAGTGCCGGTGATCTTGTAGATCAGCGGCTGCAGCGAATGCGAGTTGTCCCAGACGTTGGCCACCGAAAAATCAGACGTCGCATAGGCTATGGCCAGCGCCGCGAAGGACAGAGCGGTCAAGGTAAAGCCGGTCACCGCGACCGGACCGCCGACGGCCATCATTTTCTGGTTGTTCATGTGCGCGCCGAACATCGGCACCAGCGTCTGCACCAAAGACAGCGCGAACGCCAGGACCAGCGCGAAATGTCCGGTTTCAACCATTGTGGCGCCCGCCAGGTTTTTGTTTTGCCACAGGTTCTTGCCGCAAAACCGTGAGACACTTTTGCGGAACCTGCTTAGTCACTCTTGCTCTCCTGCCACACGCCCTTGGACTTGAGGCCGTCGGCCACCTCCTTGGGCATGTAGTTCTCGTCGTGCTTGGCCAGCACGCTGTCGGCGACGAAGACGCCGTCCGGGCGAAACGTGCCTTCTGTGATGACGCCCTGCTCCTCACGAAAAAGGTCGGGAAGAATGCCGGTGTAGGTGACCTTGACCTGCTTCTGGTTGTCGGTCACCGAAAAAGCGACGGTAGCCCCCTGACCGCGCTCGATCGTGCCTTTTTCGACGAGGCCGCCGAGCCTGATACGCTGCCCAGGCTGCAGGCTGGCGGTGGTCAGATCGGCGGGCATGTAGAAGTAGGAGGCCTTCTGGCCGAGCGCGTAGAAGGTCAGGCCGGTGGCGGCACCGAGGAAGGCCAACCCTCCGGCGATCACCGACAGTCTTTTCTGCTTGCGCGTCATGTTTTACTCCGTCGCCGTCAGGCCGAGCGAGATGGCAAAGGCGGTGAATTTCTTCGCTTCCTCACTATCTGAGCCAAAAACGGCGATACCGCGATTGAGCGCGTCGCGTGCTTGATCGGCCTTGCCCAGCACGACATAGGAACGAATAAGCTGCATCCATCCTTCCGCATCGCGCGGGTTTTGCCGAAGTCTTTCATCAAGTCCCGCAACCATGGTGTTGATCATCGCTTCCCTGTCCTGCGGCGACATCGACGAGGCTGCATCGACATTCGCGGCGTCCGGGCCTTTTGCAGGCACTCCCGAAGCGACGTTCTGCTTGGCGGATTCGGCCAGTGCCTGCTCGACGGCGCCGCGCCAGGCTGAGTCCTGCGGCAAGGCCGCTAGCATTTTCTGCCAGACAGCTGTGGCCTGCTCAGTGCGGCCTTCCTGCGCCATGCCCATCGCCAGATAAAAGCTGGCCTTCGGATTTGCCGGATCGAGCTTCAGCGCCGCCTCGAAGGCGGCCTGAGCGTCGGCCGAGACTATGCCGCCCGCTGCGCTGGCGATCGCCTCGCCGAGGCCGGCCTGGCGGGCAGCACTGTCGCCGTCGAGGCGAATGGCGTTCCGGTACGCCGTCACCGCGTCGGAAAACCGCTGCGTGCGCAGATAGACCGGCGCCAGAACGCCCCAACCCCTGCCATCGGACGGATTCGCGGCAAGGTGGGCCTCGGCGCGTGCCACCAGTTCCTCCACCGAACTGTCGGCGGGATTCTTGGCCAGTCGCTCGCTGAGCGGCTGCGACGGCAGATCGGGCGAGCCGAGCTGGCTGTACAAGCCCCAACTGACCAGCGGAACCGCCAGGACCGCGGCCGTCGCAACCAGCCTGGTCGCCATTGACGGCTGCCGCGCCGCTGACTTGTCGGCGGCATTGTCAAGTCGAAGGATGCGGCGGGCGATCTCCGCACGCGCCTCTTCGGCCTCCGCCGGCTGGATCAGGCCACGCGCCACGTCCAGGTCAAGCTCGGACAACTGGTCGCGATAGACTTCAAGGTCATGATCGCTGCTCGCCGTACCACCCTTCGAGCCGCTGGCCAGCGGTATCAGAACCGCCAGGCTTGCACCCAGCGTGAGAATGGCAGCTATGACCCAGAACAGCATGCTTATTCCAATAACGGCAGAGCCCTGCCCTGCCAACACAGGGGTCCTGCGACGCTTTGACGGCAGGAGCGTCGCATGTCCTTGATTGATGTCAACCGGAGCATTCGGCCGGTTGTTATGTCAGTGGCGTCCAGCTGCCATCGGCGTTGCGGCAAGCGGTTCCGCGCGCGGTGGTGCCGGCGGCACCGGTAAAGACTGTATGGGTGTATTGCCGGCAGTCCTGCGAGCCGACACGATAGGGCTGGGCGGGCACGACTTCACCGTAATGCGCCGACCGATCGCTCTTCCACCTCACCTTCTGGCCGCTCGCGGTGTACTCCAGCGCCCTGTATTCCGCTTCCAGCGCCTTGCGCTTTTCGGGATCGCTCAAACCGGTACCGATCGATCCGCTGACGAGGCCGCCTCCCATGGCGGAAATGATCGTCGTCGCGATCTTGCCGTCACTTTGCGGCGTGGCGGCCGGCTGCGGCGCCACCGTGGAGCCAGGGCTCCTGCCCAGCGTCGTGCAGCCGGAAACGGCCAGCAGTGCGGAAACGAGCGCGACGCGAATCTTCATGCCAACAACCAGTTTTCTTGAGTTAGAGCTGGGCCGCGCCATCGGGGGAAGTCAGCGTGGCCATAGTGACGATGTTTGTCGGAAATTTGGCCGCGGCCGACGGCTCCGGGACCAGTCGACATGCCGCAATATCACGCACGGTCGATCAATGTCGACTAGCCCAGCAAAAGCATAAGTCTAGTGAAGGCTCCGCAATCGAACCACCGCCTTCAACCCGCCCATGCTCGACCGTTCCAGAGCCAGAACGCCTCCATACTCGTTGACCAAGTCGGCGACAATGGCAAGTCCAAGCCCGGTCCCCGGCTTTGTCTCGTCGAGCCGCCGTCCGCGCTTCAGCGCCTCGCGCGCCTTGTCTTCGGGAATGCCCGGGCCGTCATCTTCGATGCTGATCTCGAACAGATCGACAGCACCCTCCTTGCCGACGCCACTCTTCTTGCCGGAGATCGGCGCCACCGACACGGCGACCGCGCTCTTTGCCCATTTCATGGCGTTGTCGAGCAGATTGCCAAGCAATTCTTCCAAATCCTCGCGTTCGCCGGCAAAGACAATATCGACTGCGGGCAGCGACAGCGAGAGAGCGGTCTGCGGGTTGAGTTTTTGCAGCACGCGTACCATGCGCTGGACCAGCGGCGCCACCGGCGTGCGGTAGACGACGCTGTCGCGTTGTGCCGCAACGCGGGCGCGCTGCAGATAATGGTCAACCTGCTTCTGCATCGACGCGGCCTGCTCGGCTATGAGCTGGCCCTTGGCGCCGCCGAGCGCCCGCCCCTCATTGATCAGCACCGCCAGCGGCGTCTTCAGCGAATGGGCGAGGTTGCCGACCTGCGTCCGTGAGCGCTCGACAATACGCTTGTTGTTTTCGATCAGCGCGTTGGTCTCGTTGGCGAGCGGCTCGATCTCGGCCGGGAAGCGACCGTCGAGCCTTTGCGCGGTTCCTTCGCGCACCATAGCGAGAGCGTTCCTGACCCGGCGCAATGGCTGCAGGCCCAACAGGATCGCGATGGCGTTGATGGCGATCATGCCAACGCCGAACAGGGAAAGATAGGTCAGCAGGCGACGCTGGAAGGCGCCTATTTCCTGCTCGAGCTCGGTCTTGTTGCCCATGACACGGAAGCGCGCTGCGCGATTTTTCGCGTCGAGAACGAATTCGCTCTCGAAAACTTCCAGTTCCTCGCCATCGATGCCTTCTGTCGCATAGCTGCGCTGGAAGCTGGCATTGAAAGGAACCTCGGCGACGCTTGGCGACAGGATCGCCTCGGTCATCGAGGAGGAGTGCAGCTCACCGCGTACGCCTTCCGACGCAGGCTCCACCGACCAGTACCAGCCGGAATTCGGCTCCGAGAACCGGAGGTCGCCAAGGTCGGGAGCGCCGGTCAGCGACCCGCCTTCGGACACGCCGACCGAGCCGATCAGATTGAACAGATGCGCCGACAGCAGGCTGTCGAAACCGCGCTCGCTCGCCTGGCGATAGAGGGTCGTGATCAGCGTGAAGATGACAATCAGGGTGAGTATCGCCCAGACCGTGGAAAAGGCAATCACCCGGAACGCTAGCGAACGCGGCCAGAACCGCAGTGAAAGCGGCGTTCTTGCAGTCTGTTTGAGCGGTTCCGCCTTACGCCTCCGGCTCACGCATTCGATAGCCCATGCCGCGAACGGTTTCTATCATGTCGATGCCCATCTTCTTGCGAAGCCGCCCGACAAAGACCTCGATTGTGTTGGAATCGCGGTCGAAATCCTGATCGTAAAGATGCTCGACCAGTTTCGTCCGGGACACGACCTCGCCCATATGGTGCATCAAATAGGCAAGCAGGCGGAATTCGAGCGACGTCAGCTTCAGCGGCACGCCGTCGACATCGGCCTTGGAGGCCTTGGTGTCGAGCCGCAACGGCCCGCAGGTCAACTCGGACGACGCATGGCCGGCCGCGCGCCGGATCAGCGCTCGGACCCTGGCCAGCACCTCTTCGATGTGGAACGGCTTGGTGACATAATCGTCGGCGCCGGCGTCGATGCCGGATACCTTGTCGCTCCAGCGATCGCGCGCCGTCAGCATCAGGACCGGCATCTTGCGGCCGCCGCGCCGCCAGCGCTCGACCACACTGATGCCGTCCATCTGCGGCAAGCCAATGTCGAGCACGACGGCATCATAGGGTTCGGTGTCGCCGAGGAAATGCCCTTCCTCACCGTCGAAAGCCCGGTCGACGACATAGCCGGCATCGACCAGCGCGTCCGATATCTGCCGGTTGAGATCCTTGTCATCTTCGACAACGAGTACGCGCATGCGGGGATCATACCTGTTGAAGAACTGGCCTGTTGAAGAGCTGCCCTATTTGAGAGGCTGCCCTGTCGAGAAACTGGGCGTCATCTATAGGCCGATTCCAGCGCCTGGGAAACGGCAGGGATCAGTTCAGCGGAACGACGATCTCGGTGCGGCGCGGACGCTGCCCGTCCTTGCCCGGGACCAGCACGACGATGACGCAGACCGGCTGGCCACCGCGCGTCGACTGCGACGCCTTGGCCAGCGTGCCGCCATTCTGCTCGGCAACCTGCTGACCGATCGCGTAGCAGTCGGAGGCAGCCAGGACGATCGGCCGGTTCTGCTCGGGCACGACGACCGGCAGCGCCGTCGCCTGCGACGCAAACAGACCGGCAGCGCAGAGCGCCAGTGTCGCGGTTCGGAAATGGGAGCGAAGCGTTTTCATGATCAGCGTCCTAACGCATCGGTGCTGAACGTGAAATGAACAGTGAACGCCTGCAACACATGCCTATCTCACCCCCCTGAAACGCGAGACAACCGACCCTATGATTCGCCGCCCTAACCCGGCAAACTCATCCAAGTGCCAGTCTAGACTGTGTTGCAGCCATATTGAAAGCGCGTCAGGCGTTTTCTTCCGTCACGGCGCGAAAGCGCAGCAGCCCGTGACAGGCTGAAAGATCCTCGTCGTAACGGGCCTCGGTGAATTCGAGCCTGAGATTGGCGCGGTGATGTTCGTCGAGCGCGAGCGCCGCGTCCTGGAGGCGGGTGCTGACTAGGTCCATCGCATCGAGCATTTCTTTCCGGGCCTCGGACTTCGACCAGAAATGCAGCGTGAAAAGCTGCTCGGCATCGTTCTCCGCGCCTGTTGCCCAGTCGTAGACGCTGGTCCGACCGAAGGTCACATAGGGAAACG
Source organism: Mesorhizobium wenxiniae (assembly GCF_002284535.1). Taxonomy (GTDB): domain Bacteria; phylum Pseudomonadota; class Alphaproteobacteria; order Rhizobiales; family Rhizobiaceae; genus Mesorhizobium; species Mesorhizobium wenxiniae. The sequence goes on from NZ_NPKH01000023.1 coordinate 270,776, forward strand.
GGACATTTTCCGGGGAATGGTCGAATAGTTTTGCGCCGCCCAATGCCGCTGACAGGTCACCGTTCACCGCTTCGAACAAGGCCTTCTGCAGCGCGGCGGCCGGCGCGGTCATAGTCTTCTCCCTCGCCCGTCACGGCTGAACAGGCCCCCGTCAGCGATTTCCGCTTGCAGCGTAGCCGCGTTGAAGTTCTGGCGCCAGATCATGGGATTTCCAAGGCCCCGATCGCGCGGACCGTCGGAATTATCGAAAATCGGCTGCGGTCAGCACATACATGCTCTTGCCGGTACGGGCATAAGCATTCCTTGCGACGTCATGTATGGGACCGACGGCCGAATCGAAAGCGGCGAGATATGTGGCTTCGGCTGTCGCCGTCCCCGGCGGTGCCCCCGAGATGGCGGCTGCATCGATAAAGAAAGAAATCTGGGACATGCCGTCATAGCCGACGAAGCGGATCCGTCGGCTCGCCTCGTCGTAGCTTCGGCTTAGGTTTGGAAATGTCAGGCTCATAATTGACGGCCGTCACGCGGCCCCCGCCTTCTTGACTGCGGCCCGCTTTTTCTTGGGAGCGACGGGATTGAGGGCTTCCGCCGCGCGGTCGGCCTCTTCCTTGGCCATCCGCAGCGCCCGCAACTTTTGAGTCTTAATGGTCCTGGCCTTGGCCTCGGAGACATATTCGGCCGTAGCCTGGTTTCGCTCCGCAGTTTTCTTTTGCTTCTCCATGAAGCGCGCTTCAGCCTTTTCCGTGATACTTTGATTGAATTCCGCCATCGATAAAATATCCCTTTTTGACCGAGGTGATGAAATTGCAATTTCCTCCTAAAATAGGAGCTCTGAGCAGAAAATTCAATTTCCGAGCTATCTTTGATCGCCCAGATTCGTAAAAATAAACTGCGGAATAATACTATTCGACAATTTCAACCAGCCCATGAACATTTTTGAGCCATCGGCTCTAAAGAGGTGAGCGGTGGCACCTCACGTGCGCTGGCAGCAACCGCGTCCCCTTTGACGCAGTTACTGGATTAGATCACGACACCGGTGCTGCGCCACCCTCTTCCGTGCGCCGCGCGATGAATTCGTCGAGAACACCTGATGTAGCAGCGGCGGAAGCCGGCGGCCGAAAATCGGCAAGCAGCCGTTTCCAGATGCCGGTCGCGCGCTCCGTGGCGGTTCTTGACCCGGCCTGCGTCCAGTTGCCGAAATTCGACCAGTCGGCGACCAGCGGCTCGTAGAATGCGGTGCGGTAGCGCGCCATTGTGTGCCCGGCCGAGAAGAAATGCCCACCCGGCTGCACTTCAGCGATAGCCTCAAAGCCGATCGCGTCCTCGTCGCCGGGCGTCGCCGCGCAGAGTTCGGCGACCGTCTGCAGCGCCTCGACGTCGGTGATCAGCTTCTCAAAAGAGACGCTCAAGCCGCCTTCGAGCCAGCCAGCGGCATGGATGCAGACCGTTGCACCCGCAAGCACCGAGCCCCACAGCGCGAACTGCGTTTCGTGGGCCGCCTGCGCGTCCGATATGTTGGCGGCGCTGCCGCCGCCGGACCGCCAAGGAAGACCGGTGAAGCGAGCAAGCTGACCGGCGCCGAGCGTCGCTTTGACGTGCTCCGGCGTGCCGAACGCCGGCGCCCCCGACTTCATGTCGACATTGGAGGAGAAGGAACCATAGACGACCGGCGTACCCGGCCGCACGATCTGGGCCAGCGTCAGCCCGGCCAGTGCTTCGGCGTGCTGCAGCGTCAGCGCGCCGGCCACAGTGATCGGCGCCATCGCGCCGGCCAGGCAGAAGGGCGTGATGATCAACACCTGCCCTGCCCTGGCAAAGTCGATGATGCCTTGCGCCATCGGAATGTCGAGCTGGCGAGGCGAATTGGTGTTGATGACGGTGTAGCAATGAGCGCCCGAACGGAATTCGTCCTCCGACAGGCCGCGCGCCAGCCGTAGCATCTCGAAGCCGTCCTCCACCTGCGGCGTGCCGCGCGCGAAGACGAACGGCAACTTGTCCGACAGCGTCAGCTGCGCGCGGTTGACTGCATAGTGGCGGAAGCGGTTGTCGATGTCCTGCGGCTCGATGCAGGGTCCCAGCATGTGCAGCACGTCGAAATGCTGCACCAGGCGGATGAAATCCTCGAAAGCGGCAAGCGTTCCCGGCCGCCGGCCGTGCTCTAGATCGGTGACGTTCGGCGCCCCGGATCCCGCCAGAAACGTCATCGAGCCGAGCTCGAGCGTCAGGTCGCGGGCACGGTCGCCGGCGTGGACACGGATCGATTTCGGCGCCGAAGCCAGTGCCGCCGCGACGATGTCGCGGCCGATGCGCACCATCTGGTTGTCCTCGTCGACCAGCGCACCGGCACGAGCAAGAATTGTGCGCGCCTCCGGCAGCAGCACCTTGACGCCGAGTTCCTCGAGTACGCGCAGTGCCGTGTCGTGGATCGCGGCGACCTGGTCGACCGAAAAGATCGGCTGCGTCAGGAACGGGTTCTTCAGCGAGCGATAGTCCGGCCGGCGGCTGGTCTCGCTGCCGGCCTCGCCGGTTCGTCCGCGCCTGCGTTCGCGCCTAAGATCACGTGCGGCGTCATCGATCATGGCGGATACTCCTCATTGCCGTATGCTTGCCGTATTGCCGTGCCTTGGGATCGTAGGGAGAAGCCGCGATGACGCGCGCCGGCCGCTCGGCCCAGTTCGTTGGAGCGGGCAGGATACTTGTACTGTACATATGTGTCTAGTACGGTTGTATGCAGCTCGCCTCATGCCTATTGTGCGGCCATGATCATGATTGCTCCGCAGGACGAGCCGGCGCCCGGCAACATCAAGGTGACGCGCTGGGACTGGATCAATCTTGCGCTCCGGACATTGATTTCAGACGGCATCGAAAGCGTGCGCGTGCTGCCGCTCGGCCAGAAGCTCGGTGTTTCGCGCTCAAGCTTCTACTGGTACTTCGAGAGCCGTCAGGATCTGCTCGACCAGTTGCTTGCCCATTGGCGGGACACCAACACCAGGGCGCTCGTCGAACGCGCGCAGCGGCCGGCCGAAAGCATCATCATGGGCGTCATGAACGTGTTCGAATGCTGGGCGGACGAGCGCCTGTTCGATCCCAGGCTCGACTTCGCCATCCGGGAATGGGCGCGTCGCTCCGACGACGTTCGCCGGGCCATCGACCAGGCCGACAATGACCGCCTCGGCGCGATCCGCGACATGTATCGCCGGCATGGCTACGATGATGAGGATGCCTTCATCCGCGCCCGCGTGCTCTACTACATGCAGATCGGTTATTATGTGCTCGACCTCAAGGAACCGGTCGAGGCGAGAGTCAGTCATCTCGCTGCCTATCTGCGCAGCTTCACCGGCCAGGAGCCAAGCAACGCCCATGTGGCGCATTTCATGCGCTTTATCGCCGCGCGGTAATATTGAAAGCGGTGCGAGTGGCAAGCTCTACTCTTCGTATCGACGAACTGGACCGCGAAAGCCTCACTCGCTCTTGTGAGCCGGGCCAAAATGGACGAATAGTCTTGGCTGGCGCGCCGCCCTGAAATTGCCCGCAAGCAGTTTTCTCAGTGGGAGGCGTAGCCGCAGCAGGATCCTGGAATGGCCAGTCCCTTGAAACCACGCAAGAGAAGAGGTCCGATTGCCGCACGACTGTTGGCGGCAGATGCGTGGTTCGATTCCTCGCTCTATGAGATCGGCTTCAAGGCACGCCGGTTCTGGGAAGCGGCCACCATTTTTTTCCGGCGCTTCCGCGTCTCCGGCTGGCGCCGCGGCATCATCGAACTGTTGAGCGAAGGTTTCACGCTCGGCGCCGGCGGCATCGTCGTCATGCTGGCGCTTGCCTTGCCGGCCTTCCAGGAAACCGCTGGCGACTGGCGTGCCCAGGGCGATTTCGCCGTCACCTTCCTCGACCGTTATGGCAACGAGATCGGCCAGCGCGGTATCATTCAGCGTGATTCGGTGCCGGTCGACGAGATGCCCGACCAGGTCATCAAGGCGGTGCTGGCCACCGAGGATCGGCGTTTCTTCGATCACCACGGCATAGATGCGCTCGGCCTTTCGCGCGCGATCTTCGCGAATGTGCGGGCGAATTCCGTGGTGCAGGGCGGCTCGAGCATCACCCAGCAGCTGGCCAAGAACCTATTCCTGACCAATGAACGGACGCTGGAGCGCAAGGTCAAGGAAGCCTTCCTGTCGCTGTGGCTTGAGGCCAATCTGTCGAAGAAGGAGATCCTGCAGCTCTATCTCGACCGCGTCTATATGGGCGGCGGCACCTTTGGCATCGAAGCGGCCGCCGATTTCTATTTCGGCAAAAGCGTCAAGGATCTGAACCTCGCCGAAGCAGCTATGCTGGCCGGCCTGTTCAAGGCACCGACCAAATATGCGCCGCACATCAACCTGCCTGCTGCCAGGGCGCGGGCCAATGTGGTGCTGTCCAATCTCGTCGAGGCAGGCTTCATGAGCGAGGGGCAGGTGCTGCAGGCGCGGCTGCATCCGGCCGAAATCGTCGACCGCGGCGAGCAGAAGAGCCCGGATTACTACCTCGACTGGGCATTCGAAGAGGTCAAGAAGATCGCGGCGAAGTCCGGCCAGCATTCGCTGGTCGCTCACACCACTTTCGACGCCAACATCCAGAAGGCGGCTGAAGAATCGATGGAGTTCCATCTCCGCCAGTTCGGCAAGGAATATAACGTCACCGAAGGCGCCATGGTCGTCATCGAAACCAACGGCGCAGTCAGGGCGATCGTCGGCGGCCGCGACTACGGTGCCAGCCAGTTCAACCGCGCAACCAAGGCGCTGCGCCAGAGCGGCTCATCGTTCAAACCTTATGTCTATGCGACGGCGATGGAGCACGGCTTCACGCCGGACTCCGTCGTTTCCGGCGGGCCGATCTCCTGGGGCGGCTGGTCGCCTCACAATTACAATGGCGGATCGGCCGGCAATGTCACGCTGATCACGGCGATGGCCAAATCGATCAACACCGTGCCGGTGCGGCTGGCCAAGAATCATCTCGGTATCAAGCCGATCAAGGCGATGGCGGAAGCCATGGGCGTCGAATCGCCGCTCGAATCGCACAAGACGATGGTGCTCGGCACATCGGGCATGACCGTGATGGACCAGGCGACAGGCTATAGTGTGTTCGCCCAGAACGGCTTTGTCGGCTCTCGGCATGGCGTCACCCAGCTGGTTACTCGTACCGGCGAGGTGGTTTACGATTTCGCCAAGGATGCGCCGCCGCCGCACCGTGTGCTCTCGGAACAGGCGCTGAAATATATGAACACCATGCTGGCGGCGGTGCCGGTGATGGGTACGGCGCGGCGCGCTGCCCTTCCCAATATCGTTTCGGCCGGCAAGACCGGCACCACGCAGTCTTACCGCGACGCCTGGTATGTCGGCTTCACCGGCAACTACACGGCTGCCGTGTGGCTAGGCAATGACGACTTCACCACGACCAACAACATGACCGGCGGCTCGCTGCCGGCGATGGTTTGGCAGCGGCTGATGGTCTATGCGCACCAGAATATCGACCTCAAGCCGATCCCCGGTCTCGATCATCCCTTCGTCGACGAGGAGATCGCCGCCAAGGCCGAGGAAGCGGAAAAGAAGGATGCCGAGCAGGCAGCGGCCGACGCCGCCGCCGAGCGCCCGCCGGTGCTGTCCAGCCAAACCACGCGGGCGCTCAGGGACATCACAAGATTGTTCCAGTCGGCGCCCGTCCTCCAGGCGCCTGCGACGCCGGAGACCCTGTCGGCGCTTTGATGCCGGCACACGGGCCAGGCCACCCTCGCGCCGGCAATTCCACAGAGGTCCGCTTGCCATGGCCCCCTCCCCCGCGATATCCCCGAGCGCACTCCTCTTTCCCGCGGCTCTTCATGCTCAAGAACGCATTCCTGACGCTCCTCGCGCTTGCCATAGCCATCGGCGGCGGCGGCGGCAGCGTCTGGTATGCTCTCAAGACGCAGGATCGCATCGGCGCGATCAGGATCGGCCCATGGACGGCGTTCCCCGATATCGGCACGCGGGCGGCGGATCCTTATTCGAAAGCGCGCGTGGCGCGCGAGGGTGTCCTTGCACTCGGGCAGACAGAAGGCCTGTCCTTTATCGCCGAACGCGATTCCGGCGGCGAACAATTGAAACGCCAATGCGCCTATGAGATCGAAGGCGGATTTCCCACAGCCCGGTTCTGGACCCTCTATGCCGCCGATGAATCGCTCAGCGTGGTCGAGACCGGAAAACCAAGGCTTGCGGCACTTCAATCCTACCAGGTGCTGCGCCAGCCCGACAATTCGGTGGCAATTTCCGTCAGCAACCGCCCCGCACCAGGCAACTGGCTGCTTTCCGACGGCTTCGGCCGGATGTATTTCGTACTGACATTCTACGACACGCCGGTCGCCAGCAGCACGGGTCTTTCGGATATCACGTTGCCGCAGATCCGGAAGGTCGGCTGCAATGCGTAGGCTGCTGCACGCGATCCTGCTCGGCCTGCTTGGCGCCGGCATCGTGCACATCGTCGTGCTGCTGCTCGTTCCGGAATTTTCCGAACGTGATGCGTGGTCGCGGCTGGCCATGGCATCGGACCTCTATAAGATGACCAGGCTGGATGCAGAGGCCGGCGGGACGCCGGTGGTGAAATCCGTCGATCCGCTGTTTTATGCTGCGGCTTGCCGGTTCGATCTGTCCGAAGGGATGGTTCGGGTGAAGGCACCGGGAAACGTCCCGTTCTGGTCCGTATCGGTCTATGACCGCAGCGGACATAACATCTATTCCTTCAACGACCATAGTGCGACCGGAAGGGTGCTGGACAGTATCGTACTGACGCCGGCCCAGATGATCGAGATCCGCAAGGATCTCCCGGAGGAATTGCAAGGAGCAATCTTCGTCGAGGCGCCCATCGACGAAGGCATGTTCGTCATCCGCTCGTTCGTGCCCGATGACAGCTGGAAGCCGCTCGTGTCGCGGTTTCTCGAGCGGAGTTCCTGCGAACTGCAGGGCTACTGACGTCAACCGAAGTATGCGGCGGCCGGTTTCCAGCCTGCAGCGATTCAAAGTTAGAGCCTCCTGTACGCGCCGAACAGGGCTTGCGGCCCGCTTTCAAAGTGTTAGAGCATCCTTTGCGCGTCGGACCGGGCCGCGGCGCTCATTCAAGGCGTTCCTTTGCGCGTGCCCGGCAGGGCGCGCGGCGCTCTAATGATGCGGAACAGGCATCGTCCTTGACGAGCCCGGCTTGTCCAGACCGGCGCCTGGCCGCGTTTCGCCCGCCCGTGGCTCGTAGCGGACGCCGGGGAAAATGATCACCGCTGCCGGCGTTCCGGTGTTTCGTTCTGCTCGATTGGTCGCCGCCGTTCGCGGCACGAAAGTCAGTACCATGCCCATGGTTCGTGCATTTCCTCTCGGTTGCCCCGGAGCACAACGCAACGCCTCCAATCTGATTAAGGACGGCAGTAGGTTAACGGAACGCTAACGGATCGCCGCTAATTTGATGTTTGTTCTGAGGTCAGGAATTCTTGACCCGAGGCAAATGCGAAACCGACACAGTCCCGGTCGAGCATGGTCCAGATTGTGTCGAGTATCGGGCGTATCCTTCGTGTCAGCTTCGGATTTCAGGCAAATCGCTATACGGGCTGAATCGGGAAAGGCCGAAAGGCTGTTCCGCGCCGCGGTGTCGGCGTTCTGTTCGCTCACCCGCCCTTCGCGCCGGGAGATCGCGCAACTTGAGGATTTGACGCTTCCGCTTTTCGCCAATGTGTCGGTCGAATCGCGCCGCTACGTCGCCGCCGCCCTTTCCGAATGCGAATATGCGCCCGCTGCGCTGGTCCGGCGGCTTTGCGAGGAGCCGGTCGACGTTGCCGCGCCATTGCTCATCCGCTCGTGCGCGCTCAGCGATATCGACCTGATCGCGCTGATCGGACGGCACGGCCTGCCGCATGCGCGCGCCATCGCGCGCCGCAAGGATCTGAACCCGACCATCGCCCAGCTGATCAGGGCGCTTGAAAAGCCGACGCTGGTGAGCGTGCGGCAGCCGGAGGCAATCGCCAAGACGGCGCCTGAAAGCGCCGAGATCGTCGCGCCCAGCCCCGACAGCCAGCAGGTGCCCGGCGCCGCCGCCGAGAATGCACGGCGCCGGCTGCGGTCGTTGATGCGTGCCGATGCTGAGAGCGGCGGCGCGACCGTCAATCCGTTCGCCGGCGCTGAAACCTATGTCAAACTGCGCGAGACGGCGCTGACCGGAAACGCCGCATTCTTCCAGACAGCACTGGCCGACGCGCTCGAAATCGATTTTTCAACGGCGCGGGCGCTCACCGCAAACCAGAACTACGCGTCGCTGCTGGCCGCCCTGCGCGCGCTTGATTTCGGCGAAGAGAGGGCGTTCCTGATCACCGCCGCCGTCTATCCCACAGAGTTTCCGCATCCGCAGGCCATCCGCATCTTTCTCGACCGCTACCGACTGCTGCATCGCGACGCGGCGCTGGACAGGCTACGCGGCTGGAAGGCGGAGATACTGTCGAAGGCCATTCGCAATGCCGGACCCATCTCGGCAAACGCCGACATCCGTAAAGCGGACAGCGATAATGCTGCCGCCAGGCCTAAGGCGCGTCACGTCTGAAAGAGATTCAAGCGAACGCTTTAAGCCTTTGTTTTCATCCATAATCGTTAGAGCGACTTGACGGAAATAAACTCCTCGACGGGAGCAGCGCCGGCCTCGATCTCGACCACCCAGATGTCGGGATCGAATTTCTTCTCCCTTTCCAGGCGCGCGTCAAAGACGGCGGCATCGTCGCCGGCGCCGAGCAGACTGAAGAAACGGTCGTCGGGTTTCGCTGAATCGTAGCTCGTCTGCGGCGCCGGTCCAAACAAAGCAACCTCGCCCAGGCGGCCACGCGCCAGCACGAAGACGGCGCCGGCCTCAGTTGCGCCGCGCTTGACCACGGCGGCGAATCCGCCGGCGCCGAAAACCCGGCGCAATAGGGCCGACACCCACAGATCGGTGGTTACGCGCATTACAAAACTCCGGACGAGAACCGGATGCTGTTTAGCGAGGTTATCGCCAATCCGCGAGCGATCACTTCGACTATTAGTAGGCCAAAGCCTCAGTTGGTCAGGCCGATCTCGCGCATCTTGACGTAGACGACCTCGTCGGGCTCGCCGGTCTCCGGCAGCCCGAACAGCGACTGGAACTCCTTGATCGCTGCCTTGGTGCGGGCCCCGACCACGCCATCGAGCTGCATGTCGTCATTGCCGAATGCCTTCAGCCCGGCCTGGATTTTGATAATGCGGGCATCGGGTGCCTGCGCCGGCGCATCTGCCGGCGCCGAAGCGGAGACGGGAATTGCGGCCATGTCGTCCGGACGAGGTGCCGGATGCGGCACGACCGTCGAGGCGGTTGGCGTGGCGCCCAGTTGATCGAGCAGAACGCTGTCGACCTCGCCGGAAGCGTTGAGCCCGACTTTCTGCTGATAGGCTTGTATGGCCTTGCGCGTGTTGGGGCCGGAAATGCCGTCGACGGTGCCGGAATAAAAGTCCAGATCCTTCAATATGCCCTGGACCTGCTCGACGACCGGATCGCTCTTGATCGGAGCCGAGCCCGGCCGCACGATGTTGATGGTGGTTTCGGGTTCCTCGGCGCCGGCTCGAGGAAAGCCCTCGATGCTCCTGGTCGCGAAAAACGCGCCGGCATGAGGAAAAGGCTGATACCACAGGGCATTCGCCGAGACGTAGAAGAGCGTCACCAGGAAGGCGGTCGAACCGCCGACCAGAACCGGATTGCGCGAGATCAGGCTGCCGACGGCGACCGCGCTACCTTGGAAGGCATTGCCACGGCGCTTGGCCGCCTTAGGCTGTTTTGCGGAGCGAGCCATGCCTGTCCCCCTTCGTCTCCGCCTTGGCTGCAGGCATCGGCAGCACGCCGGGCTTGTCGGTCGAACGTCCCTTCGGTCCGTTCACCGGCAAGCTGATCGTGACCGTGGTGCCCTCGCCCGGCATGCTTTCGATCGACATCGTGCCCTCGTGCAGCGCCACAAGGCCCTTCACCAGCGACAGGCCGAGCCCGGTTCCCTCGAAGCGGCGCGTATAGTCGTTCTGGATCTGCATGAACGGCTTGCCGAGATTGGCAAAGTCTTCCTCGGCGATGCCGATACCGGTGTCCCTGACCCAGAAATGCACTCGCGAGCCGATCCGCTTGGCGCCGACGACGACATCGCCGCCATCGGGCGTGAACTTGATGGCATTGGAGACTAGGTTGATGAGTATCTGCTGCACGGCACGACGATCAGCGTTTATCTCGCCTGCATCCGGTGCGATCTGAGCTTGCAGATCGATGTTCTTTGCCTCTGCCTGCAGCCGCATCATCGACTGGCACATTTCGACGGCTTCCACGAAACGGAACGGTTCCGGCTCGGTTGCGTAGGCGCCGGCTTCGATCCTCGACACGTCGAGTATCGAGGTGACGACGGCAAGCAAATGCTGGCCGGACTCCTTGACCAGACCGACATATTCCTTCTGGCGCGGATCCTTGAAGGTGCCGAACATCTCATGCAGCAGCATGTCGGAAAAACCGATGATGGCGTTCAACGGCGTGCGAAGCTCGTGGCTGACGACCGCCAGAAACCGTCCCTTCGCCACTTCGGCAGACGCGGCCGCCTCTTTCGCAGCGGCAAGCTCTTCGTGCAAGCCGGCGAGTTCGTCGTTTTCGCGCAGGACGAGCGTGAAGACATCCTCATGCTCCACCCGCATCAGCTCAAGGGAAAACGGCCGGTAGTTGTCCGCCGTCGGGCCATCGCCGTTTTGCGGCAGCCGGACGCGAAGATCGAGCCGGCGCGCCGACGCGCCGTCGCGCATGTCGGCCAGCGCGCTGAGGTATGCGACGCGATCGGACAGATGGATACGGTCGAACAGGCCGTTACCGAACAGCAGTTCCGGCTGCAGCTTCAGGATCGTGCGCGCCTTTGCCGACGCATCCAGAACCTCGCCATGCCTGCCGGCCCGCAGGACAACGGCGTCGATGATGTTCTCGAGCCGGTCATCGGTCGCCGGATCTAGCTGCGCGCCGGCCGGGCTGCCAAGTGCTGCTACGCGGGGAACCAAGGTGAGCGCCCAAGCCAGCGGCAGCAGCCAGTGCCAGGCAGCGGTTTCCGCCGGGCCGAACGGGAAAACAGAACCGGCAAAAGCCTGCAGCAGGATAGCGACAAATGCGGATGCGGCACCCCAGAGTGCAGCGCGACGAGACGCGCCGATCCACCAGGCTTCGAACGGCAGCGCCACGACAAGCATGGCGACCGGCGAGGCCATCCCGCCCGCCGCGGCAATGGCACCGGCAAGAGCAAGACTGCCCATCACCAGGGCGACCTGGCCGGCGAACGCCATCTTGCCCGATGCTGCCACCAGCAAGGCAGCAAACCAGCAGAGGCCGAATGTCGCAAAGATCGCAGCCATGGTCACGGCCACGCCCATGCCCGAGGTAACCAGCGTGACTGCTGCACCTGCGGCAAAGAACGGAGCGGCCAGCATGACACCTATAAACCGCCCCTGGCACCGGCGGTCGTTCTTTCCGAGGATCGACGGATGAACCATACGTTCGCAACCGGCTGCCATCGCGCCGGGCAACTCAACGTATCTGGCCCTTATCGAACTCAACTCAACGCACTCGCACCTGGTCGTGAACAGCCCTGCTTCGCAGGTTGCTTTTATTGATCTGAAACTCGCATCCAGCGTTTAAGGAATGGATAAGGCGGGACCGATCAATGCCCAGCCTGAGGGAAATATTGGGAGGCCGGCGCGGCAAAGCCTTGGCAATTGCGGCCATAGTAAATGGAGCGTTATCCCGGCGGACCGCCATTTCGCCTCTGACAGTCGCCACCGGCACGCCCGCCCTTCCGGGAAATAACTAAGGAAAACAGGCAGATGGATAGTTAACCTTAAGTGAAGAAAATCGGCTGGATTTGACACAAATCCATTGCAAAATACTTCGTTTCGAGTTTGCCTAAAATTCGAGGAAAATTTTCGCTGACCGGGCAAGCCGTCCTTTGAGCGTCTATGCCACTATCGTACCCCATAAAAGAGGTCATGTCGCCGAATGCATGATCCGGTCAAAGATGAGGGCATACAGATGGGCTTTCTGATCAGAATGGCTTTCTGGTTTTCGCTGGTGCTTCTGGCGCTGCCGCTGAATGTCGGCTCCGACGAGACAGGCCACCAAAGCGTTGGGCCGATCCAGGCGTTGTTGGCGGCACGCGAAGCCGTTGGCGATATTGCCGGCATATGCGAGCGCAAGCCCGACGTCTGCGAGACCGGCAAGTCCGCAATGCACACGATCACCGCCCGGGCCAAGGAGACAGCCAAGATCGCGGCCGCCATGTTGGACGACAAGACCGCCGAACCCGACACGGCGACAACGACCGGCAGCGTGCCGGAAGACATCGTCTTACCGGCGAAAGTCCACTTGCCCGCGAAAGTCGAGTTGCCGGCGAAAAACTGAGATATTTCAGCGCATCTGTCACTGCACCGCAGGCCGTCCGCACCTCGACGCCTATGGTGTTTTTCCTCTTTTTCCGTGACGCGGCGTCGCCGGATGACTATATCCTAGGTGATGAGCACGACGATCCAAACGATCCGCGACGACTTCTCCCTGCTTGACGAGTGGGAAGACCGCTACCGCTATGTGATCGAACTGGGCGAGGCCCTGCCGCCATTTCCCGATGAGGAACGCAACGCCGCCAACAAGGTGCCCGGCTGCGTCAGCCAGGTCTGGCTGACAACCGAATATGGACCGGGTCCCGATCCAGTCGTCACCTTCGCCGGTGATTCGGACGCCCATATCGTGCGCGGCCTCGTCGCTATCATGCTGGCGCTGTTTTCCAGACGACCGGCCAGCGAGATCCAGAAGACCGACGCGGAAGCCACGCTGAAGGCACTTGGCCTCGACGAACACCTGTCGCCGCAACGCGCCAATGGTCTTCGTTCCATGGTCAAGCGCATTAAGCGCGACGCCGAGGCGGCGTTGAGGCAGACCGCCTGATTAGACAACAGCGCGCGATTGCCCCCGCACGGCAGTGAGCCCCGCACCTCGGGCAAGGCGTATTGCACCAGCAATGCCTCAAAGGCAAAACGGCGCCCGGAGGCGCCGTTGATCGTTCAACCCACGTTGGGCAGAGCCGATATCAGCGTCCCTTGCGCTTGCGGCCGAGACCCATCTTCTTGGCGAGCTGGGAGCGGGCGGCAGCATAGTTTGGAGCAACCATCGGATAGCTTGCGTCCAGGCCCCATTTTTCACGATACTCGTCGGGCGTCAGACCGTAGTGGGTCATCAAATGGCGCTTCAGCGACTTGAACTTCTTGCCGTCTTCAAGACAGACGATGTAGTCGTCATGGACGGAGCGTTTCGGGTTTACTGCCGGCTTCTGCTTGTCGGCAGGAGGTTGTTCACTGGTCCCGCCCACGCGCCCGAGGGCGGCATGGACATCGGCAATGAGGCTCGGCAGCTCGCCGACCGGCACCGGATTGTTGCTGACATAGGCGGCCACGACGTCGGCCGTCAACTCGATCAGCGCATCACTATTTCTGGAAGGTGTTTCGATAATATCCATGGCTTCATGACCCCAACGAGAGTTGTTTCTATCTGCGCCCTATTTTTGACAGGTCGGGCATCGCGCGAAATTTTTGCAGGAAAGAGCCTCTGCGATTCGCGTCACAACATCCTAATGAGCCAGTGAACCAAGTAAGTCAATTCGCTTCTTGCGCTGTATTCATCGATGTTAATAAAATATTCCACGATCAGCTTCAACCTTTCGTGCACTCTGTAATTTTGCGATATTTTCTGGTCCGACCAGCAACGGCTGACGCCCCGTCGGGCTGCCGTTACATCCTCGATAGCCAGTAAAAAATTCTCAATGCTTGGCTATGCTTGGTTGTGGCGCAGGCTATCTGGTTGTTTTCAGAAACTGCAAAACCATAGGTTGCGATTTGCTGTTTGCAAACAAACCAGAAATCAGCGCCGCGGATCGCCGCCGATCCATCAATGTGGGGTAATGTATTTTCCGTAGACCCAGCCGGTGACAAAATTGCCGTTGTGTACAGGATCATGCCAGACTTCGCACCAGCGATAGCGGATCTTCTATTCCTGCTTCCAAACCGGCTGCTTGGCGATGTCGAGCAGGTTTATGCCGCCGGTGCATTTCCCGGTCATCTGCAAAACGGCACCGTTGGGATAGGCGGCCTGCTTCTGGGAAGACCCCGCCGGGTACTTGCGCACGTTGAGCGTGTCGCCAAACGGAACGTTGGTCACTTGCCAAGCTGCGAACACGGTTGCATGAGATTGGCCGGTAAAGGCCAAAACTGTCGAAGCGACGACGAAAGCCGCGGCAGCGCGAAAACGGAATTTCATTTTTCTCTCTCCTCCGGCTCATCTTCTGGAGCCCAGCGCAAAACATACTTCCGGCTCTTGAACCTGCGCTGATCGGCGTGTTCATTCTCCATTCAAATAACTTCCCAGCGAGACGCAATGACCCGAACCCCAGCATTTCCGACTGTCAGCCCGCCACAACCCGAGAAGCGGCCGGTCTTCGATCTGCATCATGGAGTAACCCGGACGGACGACTATGCCTGGCTGAGAGCCGACAATTGGCAAGAGATGTTCAGGGATCCGTCCCTGCTCGACGCCCAAATCCGCGCCCATCTCGAAGCCGAAAACGCCTATCAGGCGGCGTTGATGGCCGACACCGCCCAGTTGCGGAAGCAGCTTTTCAAGGAGATGAAGGGCCGCATCAAGGAAGACGACTCTTCCGTGCCGATGAAGGATGGGCCGTACGCCTATGGCTCATCTTTCAAGCTTGGCGGCGAGCAGCCGCGTTATTTCCGCACGCCGCGCGATGGCGGTGACCAGCAGATCCTGCTCGACGGCGATCTCGAGGCCGAAGGCAAGGCCTATTTCCGCCTCGGCGGTGTCGACCATTCGACCGACCACCGCAAGCTTCTCTGGGCCTTCGACGACAAGGGTTCCGAATTCTACACGCTTCGCGTCCGCGATCTCGCCGACGGCAAGGAGTTGCCGGATAGGATCCCGGCTACCGGTGGCGGCGGCGTATGGAACGCCGACAATGACGGATTTTTCTACACCCGCCTCGATCCCAACCACCGTCCTTCCAAGGTGCTGTTCCATGCCCTTGGCGACAGTCCTGAGAACGACCGGCTGATCTACGAAGAAACCGATCCGGGCTTCTTCATGAATGTCGGCGGCACGCGCTCCAACGAGTGGATCATGGTCGGCATCAACGACCACGAGACCTCGGAATATCGCATCATGAGCGCCAGCGAGCCGTTCGCCGAACCGAAGCTGGTTTCGGCGCGCGAGACCGGCCTGCAATACGACCTCGAAGAAGGCGGCGATATCTTCTTCATTCTCACCAACGCCGGCGGCGCCAAGGATTTCAAGATCATGACGGCGCCGGCGAGCGACCCGGTGCGCGCCAACTGGCAGGAACTGGTGCCGCACGAAGCGGGCCGGCTGATCCTTTCGGTGATCGGCTTCAAGGACCATATGGTCAGGCTTGAGCGCAAGGAAGGCCTGCCGCGCATCGTCGTGCATGACCGCAAGAGCGGCGAGGAACACCTCATCTCCTTCGACGAGGAAGCCTTCTCGCTCGGCCTGTCGGGATCTTATGAATACGACACCGAGATCATGCGCTTTTCCTACTCGTCCATGACAACGCCGGCGCAGATCTTCGACTACAACATGCGGACCCGCGAGCGCGTGCTGCTGAAGACGCAGGAAGTTCCGTCCGGTCACGACCCGGACCATTATGTGACACGGCGGCTGATGGCGCCCGCCGCCGACGGCGAACTGGTGCCGATCTCGCTCATCCACCATCGCGACACGCCGCTCGACGGATCAGCGCCTTGCCTGCTTTACGGCTACGGCTCCTACGGCATCACAGTCCCGGCCGCCTTTAACACCAATTTGTTTTCGCTGGTCGACCGCGGCTTCGTCTACGCGATTGCCCATGTCCGCGGCGGCAAGGACAAGGGCTATGGCTGGTATGATGACGGCAAGCGGACGCACAAGATGAACACGTTCACCGATTTTGTCGCGGTCGCCCACCACCTCGTCGCCGAACGCTATACGCAACATGACCGCATCGTCGCACAGGGCGGCTCGGCCGGCGGCCTGCTGATGGGCGCGATTGCCAACATGGCGCCGGAATGCTTCGGCGGCATTGTCGCCGAGGTTCCGTTCGTCGACGTGCTCACCACCATGCTCGACGCGACCTTGCCGCTGACGCCGCCGGAATGGCCCGAATGGGGCAATCCGATCGCTTCGGAGGAGGACTACCGAACGATCGCCGCCTACTCCCCCTATGACAATGTCGCCGCGCTCGACTATCCGCCGATTCTGGCGCTTGCCGGTCTCACCGACCCGCGTGTCACCTATTGGGAGCCGGCCAAGTGGGTGGCGCGGCTGCGCGACCGCAAGACCGGCGACAATCCGGTGCTGTTCAAGATCAACATGGACTCCGGCCATGCCGGCGCATCCGGCCGGTTTTCCAGGCTCGAGGAAATCGCCTTCACCTACGCGTTTGCGCTGAAGGTGGCGGGCAAGGCCGACCTTGCCACCACCAGCGGCACCCACCCTTTGGACGCGCAAAGGGCGCTGTAGAAGCTTGATCTTGCGCACGATCCCCTGCGGAAAATCGATTCCACTTTCCGGTCACGGCCTGGCTGATTTTCCGCTCGCAATTGCCATGGCCGCGCGCTACCCAATGCGCGGCTTTTCGCAGCCGCGCCACCAAAATCATCCAGTCACGCCAAAGGTCTGCCATGTTGCTCGTCGACGTCTATCTCGACAAATCGCGTATCCAGGGCATCGGAGTCTTTGCCAAGAACCACATTCCCCGTGGCACTCTGGTTTGGAAGCTCGATCCCAATTACGACCGACGCATTCCCGTCGAGACCTATGAGCGCGAAACCGGGCCGATCAAAGCCTATCTCGATCGCTATTCCTATCCCGACCGGCGCGACCCGAACTACATCGTCTTCGAAGCCGACGACGCACGCTACATGAACCATGCCGATGACCCGAATTGCGACGTCTCCTTGCCCGAGGAGACGTATGCGTCGCGCGACATCGCGCCCGGCGAGGAAATGACCTGCAACTACAATCATTTCTTCGAAGCCGGCTTCGATTTCCTCGGCGACCGCTGACGCACCGCCATCCCGTTCGGTTTTCGTGTCAGCTCGAAGGCTGCTTGCGCGCCGGATAGCCATTGGGATGCGGCGGTATGGCCTTCAGATAGGCTGATATCGCCGCCCGGTCCTCGGGCGTGAGTTGGGCCATGTTTCTCTGCACGTCGACCATGGCGCCACCGACGGTATCGAAATCCGGCGTGAAGCCGGTCTCGAGAAAGTTGGCGATGTCAGCCTCCAACCAGTCACTAAGCCCGCCTTCACCCGAAGTAATGTTCGGCACGATGCCGCTGCCTTCGGCAGCAGTGGCTCCGGCCAGCCACTCGCTCTTCCTGGTGCCGCCAGCAAAATCACGCGGCGTGTGGCATTCGCCGCAATGGCCCGGCCCTTCGACCAGGTAGCGGCCGGCCATCACCGGATCCGGCGTGCCCTCGGGGAAGGAAACCACCGGCTGGTCACTCAAATAGAGACGTTTCCACAGCCCGATACCGCGACGGATGTTGAACGGGAATCCCAGCGAATTGGCCGGCGCCTTGCCGGCGACCGCCGGAAGCGTTTTCATGAAGGCATGGAGATCGGCAATGTCGGCCGGCTTCATGCGCGCGTAGGATGCATAAGGAAACGCCGGATAGAAATGCTCGCCGCTCGGCGACACTCCCTTCATCATGGCGTTGGCGAGGTCTTCGACCGACCAGGCGCCGATACCGTCCTTGGCATCCTGCGAAATGTTCGGTGGCACGAAGGTGCCGAACGGCGTCTTGAGTTCGAGACCGCCTGCAAGTTGAAGGCGGGCATCGCCTTGTGAACCTGGCTTCGCATGGCACGATGTGCAGCCTCCGGCATAAAAAATGCGCTTGCCCCTGGCGGCATCGCCGGGGCCGAGCTGCGCCAGGGTCTGAGTGTCGAGCCTGACCGGCGCCGACAGGACCCAGCCGGCGACAGCGCCGGCGGCGCCCAGAACGAGGGCGGCGCCGACGAGCTTTTTCAGCAGGCGCATCGCCCGCGATCAGCCCTTCTTTATCCTGTATGTCTGGTGGCAGGTGCCACAATCGCCGCCTATGGTGTTGAACCCCGCCTTCAAGGCATCGACATCGGCCGGGGCGGCGGCCGCCGCAGCCTTGACATCGGCGAGATATTTTTCCTCAATCGCCTTGAAGCCGGCCATATCCTCCCAGATCTTGGGGGCAGCGGTGGTGTCGCCGGTTTCACTGCCAGCCGGGAAAAGGGTCTCGACGTTTGCATGGAATTTCTCGGCGTTGGCCTGCAGCGCCTTCAACGCCACCAGCACGGCCGCGGCGTCATAGGCGGCCTCGCCCTTGACCACTTTCGACAATTGGCCGGCGATCTTTCCGCGTTCCTTCATCAGGGCCTGGCGCTCCTGGATCGGATCGGCGAATGCCGCCGAACCGGCGAAGGCGAGCGTCGAGATGGCGAGGATAAGCTTTCTCATTCAATTGGCTCCATGGTGAAGACGTTTCGGATGAAGGTCGGCACTGATCGATAACGGCAAAATTGGCTTAAAAATTCCGGAAATTCGCCTCACGCTTGTGTGAATTTTTGCGACAGTCGTTCTGTGCTGGAAAAGGGCGGCCGATCTTGAGCCAAAAGAAAAGCCCCGGTTTTACCGGGGCTTTTCTGCAACTCAGTTAGGCCTACGCCTTTTCGTAGAGCTCGAGGACATGGTCCCAGTTGATGAGACTGTCGACGAAGGCTTCGAGATATTTCGGCCGGGCGTTGCGATAGTCGATGTAATAGGAGTGCTCCCAGACATCGACGCCCAGGATCGGCGTCGCGCCATGGACCAGCGGATTCTCGCCGTTCGGCGTCTTCGAGATCGCCAGCTTGCCGTCCTTGACCGAAACCCAGGCCCAGCCTGAACCGAACTGGGTGGTTCCGGCGGCGATGAAGTCGGCCTTGAACTTGTCGTAGCCGCCGAGGTCACTGTCGAACGCCTTTTGCAGCGCGCCCGGCAATTTGTTGCCGCCGCCGCCCTTCTTCATCCACTTCCAGAAATGAATGTGGTTGTAATGCTGGCCGGCATTGTTGAAGAGCCCGGGGTTCTTGCCGAAGGACTGTTTCACAACCTCTTCGACCGACAAATCGCCGAGCCCAGCTTCGGCAGCCAGCTTGTTGCCGTTGTCGACATAGGCCTTGTGGTGCTTGTCGTGGTGATACTCCAGCGTCTCCTTCGACATGTAAGGCTGCAAGGCCTCGTAGTCATAGGGCAAGGCAGGCAGTTCAAAAGCCATCGGTCGTACTCCTCGTGGAAAAATCCGGTGCGATACCGGACTAACATAGGTCTGGATTGATATGGAGCAACTCCGGAATGAAGCGCCGGTTCGCTTTTTCGCCAGTCAGCCGGTCGAAGTCGAATGGGCCCAATCCCAGTAGAGTTCGCGCGCCTTCTTGGCTACAGGCCCAGGCTGGAGATTGCGATCCTCGATGCGGGTGACCGGCACGACTTTCGAATGGTTTCCCGTCGAGAATATCTCGTCTGCTTCGAGGAAGTCGCGCACCGACAGCGTCTTCTCGGTGGTCTTGAACCCATACTCGCCAAGCAGCGTCATCGTCCGCGAGCGGGTGATGCCGGACAGGAACGTGCCGTTCGGCGCCGGCGTCAGGACATGGCCGTCCTTGACCAGGAAAATGTTCGAGGTTCCGGTCTCGGCGACATTGCCCAGCATGTCGAGCACCAGGGCATTGTCGAAGCCGCGCATCTTGGCTTCGAGGATGGCACGACCATTGTTGGGATAGAGGCAGCCGGCCTTGGCGTTGGTCGGCATGGTTTCGATGGTTGGGCGCCGGAACGGCGAGACGGTGACCGAAAAGCCCGCCGGCGAGATCATTGGCGATTCGTAGAGGCAAAGGCAGAAACGGGTCGAGGCCGGATCTGCCGGCACGCCCATATAGCCGCCATGCTCGGCCCAGTACATCGGCCTTATATACACCGCCGTCTTGCCGTTGAACTTCTTCAGCCCGTCCCAGGTCAGCCCGACGATCTTTTCGGCACTCATGGATGGTTTGAGACCAAGCGCGATCGCCGAGGCGTTCACCCTCGCGGCGTGGCGGTCGAGGTCGGGGGCGACGCCCTCGAACCAGCGGGCGCCGTCGAACACGCTGGTGCCGAGCCACATGGCATGGCTGCGCGGCCCCAGAATGGCGACATTGCCTTCATACCAGTCGCCATCCACGAAGGTCCATGTCGCGGATTGCGCCGCAGCCGCCAGTGTCATCGCTTGGTTCCGCGTTTTAAAAGCTGTCCTGTCCCCCCATTGGAAGATGCTTTGGCGTCTGCCGTCAACTGAAATGGCTGAGATTTGTTAAGGCCAGCGGCATGCGAACTGCAATCTGGGCTTGCGCCTCGCCTTGCCTCGCCGCAAAACTGTCACCATGCACCATGCGGCTTACGTTTTCGACGCCTACGGCACGCTGTTCGATGTCCATGCCGCCGTGCGCCGTCATGCCGACCAGATCGGGCCGGACGGCCAACTCCTGTCGGAGATCTGGCGGGCCAAGCAACTGGAATATTCCTGGGTGAGGACGCTGATGGGCGCCCATGCCGATTTCTGGCAACTCACCGAACAGGCGCTGGATTTCGCCTTGCGCAAGGTTCCCTCCGCGGACAAGGGGCTGAGGGCCAAGCTGCTCGACGCCTATTGGCGGCTGGACTGCTATCCGGAGGTGCCGGCCGTGCTCAAGGCGCTCAAGGCGTCGGGCGCCAAGCTGGCGATCCTCTCCAACGGCTCGCCTGAAATGCTGGAAGCGGCGGTCAAATCGGCCGCGCTCGACCAGGTTCTGGACGACATCTATTCCGTCGAGGCCGTCAAGCGCTTCAAGGCCGATCCGTCGGTCTACGACATGGTCACGACAGGCTGGCGTCTCTATCCGGGTGCGGTGTCGTTTCAGTCATCCAACCGCTGGGACGTCGCTGGCGCCACCAAATTCGGCTTCCGGACAGTCTGGATCAACCGCTCCGACCAGCCCGAGGAATACCGGGACTTTCCGCCGGCCCTGATCCTGCCCTCGCTCGAAGGCCTGCTCGCCGCAGGCTGACGGATGACCTCAAATCGGAATCGATCCTTGGAAAGGATCACGCGCAAAACAAACGTGCTACAGCGTCCTTTGCTGACGCCCGGCGCTGTGGGCCTGTTGCCTCGGCGCAACAGGGGCTGAACCGTCACAGCTTTGCCTTTGTTTGTTCACCCTCAGGCCAGAATCGGAACCGCCTATCGCGCCACGCATTGGTAGGGCTGGCGCGCCGTACTGATTGGCGTATTCATGTTCTGTTTCGATATGAGACTTAAAAAAGGCAACGATGTCCACAACCGAAATCGACCCCTATCGCCTGAGCCGTCGCGGCTTTCTCAACGCCGCTGCGCTAGGCGTCGCCTCGATTGCGGTTTCCGCCTGCACCACGACGGCAGGCCGGCCGGTCGAGCCGCCGCCGCCAGCCAATGTCGAGCCGCCGCTCATGGACTATGCAACAATGTACGGTCCGGTCAGCGACGGTGGGTTCGAGCTGCCGGGCATACCCTACGAGAAAATCGACGAGCAATTTCTGCGTCAGATCGTTCCCGATCCGACCGGCCAAGCGCCAGGCACCATCGTCGTCGATACGGCCGGCCACCACCTCTATCTCGTGCGTCCGGGCGGACAAGCCATTCGTTATGGGGTCGGGCTGGGTCGCGCCGGTTTCGAATGGTCTGGCGATGCCGTCGTCCAGTGGAAGCAGAAGTGGCCGAAATGGACGCCGCCGGCCGAAATGATCGCCCGCCAGCCAGAGCACGCAAAATACAGCGCCGAGAATGGCGGCATGCCCGGCGGCCTCACCAATCCGCTCGGAGCGCGGGCGCTGTATCTCTTTGAGGGCAACGAGGACACGCTTTACCGCTTGCACGGGTCGCCGGAGTGGTTTTCCATAGGCAAATCGGTGTCATCTGGGTGCGTTCGCTTGATAAATCAGGACATTATCGACCTTTATGACCGTGTGCCCAACAAGACGCCGGTGATCGTTACCGCCGGTGTCGGTCAGGAACTGGTTGCCACGGCAGACCGCAAAGCCATTCCAATCGATGCGGGCGTCCCGGAAGGATCGATCCTGCTCGGCCCGGCAAGGGCGATTTCGGACTCGATCTTCTGAGCTGGTCGAAAGCGCTGGAGCGGCCGGCGTACCTCTGAACCCGATGCTCTTGCTTGAGCATCGGATATTCTCAAACCGAGGTCCAATACTGTCAGCGCCCTCTTGCCAGACTGCCGAGGATACCCCTCACAATCGCCCGGCCCACGGACGAGCCGACCGAGCGAACCACCGATTTGATCGCCGCCTCCGCCACCGTCTGGCGATTGGACGATCGCGGCGCCGGTGCCCGCCTGCCGCCGGTGGGTTGGGGGGCGGAATCGTCATCGCCGAAGCCTGGGATAGTCCAGCGTGAGCGGCCGCTCTCCTGCTGCTGCGCCTCTGCGTCGAGAGCGTCCTTGGCTTTTTTCTGCAGCATCTCGAAAGCCGATTCACGATCGATGGTTTGGTCGTATTGCCCGCTAACCGGGCTCTCAGTGATCAGCTTGCGGCGCTCGTCTGGCGTGATCGGGCCAAGGCGTGAAGACGGCGGGCGAACCAGCGTACGCTGGACCATGGACGGAACACCTTTGGCTTCCAGAGTCGAGACCAGCGCTTCGCCGGTGCCGAGCTGCGTGATCACGGTTGCACAGTCGAAGTCGGGATTTGGCCTGAAGGTCTCGGCGGCGGTTCTCACGGCCTTCTGCTCCCGCGGCGTGTAGGCGCGCAAGGCGTGCTGCACCCGGTTGCCGAGCTGGGCCAGAACCGTTTCGGGGATATCCAGCGGATTCTGGGTGACGAAGTAAACGCCGACGCCCTTCGAACGGATCAGGCGGACCACCTGTTCGACGCGGTCGATCAGCACCTTCGGCGCATCATCGAACAGAAGGTGCGCCTCGTCGAAGAAGAAGACCAGCTTCGGCTTGTCAGGATCGCCGACTTCGGGCAGCTCCTCGAACAGTTCCGACATCAGCCACAAAAGGAATGTCGCATAGAGCCGGGGATTCATCATCAGCTTGTCGGCAGCCAGCACGCTGATGGCGCCTCGGCCGTCGCGGGTGGTGCGCATGATGTCGGCGATCCGTAGTGCCGGCTCGCCGAAGAAATTCGTCGCTCCCTGCTGTTCCAGAACCAGCAGCGTGCGCTGGATCGCGCCGACCGAGGGCTTGGTCACGTTGCCGTAGCGAGCGCCGATTTCTTCGGCGCGTTCTGCGATGTTGGCAAGAAGCGCTTGCAGGTCCTTCAGGTCCAACAGCAACAGGCCTTCCTCGTCGGCGATGCGGAAGGCGATGTTCATGATGCCTTCCTGCGCCTCGGAGAGGTTCATCAGGCGCGACAGAAGCAGAGGCCCCATTTCCGAGACGGTGGCGCGAATCGGATGGCCCTGCTCGCCGAACAAGTCCCAGAAGATGACCGGAAATTCCTGGAAATCATAGGGATCTAGCTTGACCTGCTCCGCACGCTTGACCAGAAAATCCTGTGGCGTGCCCATCATGGCGATACCGGACAGGTCGCCTTTGATGTCGGCGCAAAAGACCGGCACGCCGGCATTGGAGAAACCTTCCGCCAAAATCTGCAAGCTCACGGTCTTGCCAGTACCGGTCGCACCGGTGACCAGGCCGTGACGATTGCCATACTGAAGCAGCAGATTTTCGGCGCGCTGGTAACTGTCGTCGGGCTTTCGGCTGGCTCCTATGAAAATACTGGTGTCGTCAGCCATATGTCCGGTCTCCGCAAACCTGAAGTGTTGAAGCCCCGGTCTATTGAAAGTAGCGGGGCTCGCCGCAGGTATAATGACGCCATTGCGCAGCGACAATGGCCATGGTCGAAATTGAGTTTTTGGAGCTTGCGGATTTTGCGCATGTTTGGCAATCGGTTGACGGTTCATTGTCGCAGGACGCGTGTTGCATTGTGATATGGGACGGGGAACCGTAGACTGACGTTCCAGGCCTATCGGCCGAGAAGACGAGGAGAGCGGATGGGCGCCGGTGCCTTGAACCACGATGCCGAACTTCCGAACCCTGACCGGCAGCGGTGGCTTGGCCTTGCGGAAAAAGCCTTGGCCGGCGGATCCTTCGAGGAAAAGCTCATATCCCATACGGACGATGGCATCCGCATCGAACCGCTCTACGACCGTTCGGTCACCGCAGAGCCTCTGGCGCGGGCAAATCCCAGTTCGCCGTGGATCGTCAGCCAGCGTATCGATGATCCGGATACCGGCCGCGCCAAAGCCCAGGCCCTGGAAGACGTCGCACAGGGCGCCACCGGATTGTCGCTTGTTTTCGAAGGCGCGCCGAATGCGTTCGGCTACGGCCTGCCGAGGACTGCCGAGGCGCTGGAGACCGTGCTCGACGGCGTGCCGCTCAACCGCATCCAGGTTCGCATCGACGCGCATCCCTGGAGCCGCGCCGTGGCCGACTGGCTGGTTGCGTTCTTGAGCAAGCGCCGGTCAGACCCGGCAAAGCTCAACCTGTCCTTTGGTATCGATCCGGCGGCGATCTTTGCCGGAACCGGCCGGTTGCGCATGTCGATCGAGGCCCTGCAGGCGTCGATGCCGCAGTCCCTGGCGCATTTTTTCTCGATGGGCGTGCCCGGGGTCCTGCTGGAGGCAGACGGACGCGTCTTCCACAATGCCGGCGCCACCGAAGCGCAGGAGCTGGGCACCATGATGGCTTCGGCGGTCTCCTATCTCAGGATGTTCGAGGAGGCGCGCCAGCCGCTTGTCTATGCGGCGCCCCATATCGGCTTCGCGCTGAGCGTCGACCAGGACCAGTTCGTGTCGATGGCCAAGGTCAGGGCCCTGCGCAGGCTGTGGGCGCGGGTCCAGGAGGCATGTTCGATCGCCGCGTCCACCGCCAACATCCATGCCGAGACCTCCTTCCGCATGATGACTTCGGCGGACCCGGAGACAAACATCCTGCGCACCACGATCGCCGCTTTTGCCGCGGCAGCCGGCGGGGCGGATTCGATCTCCATCCTGCCGCATACGATCGCGCATGGCCTGCCGACGGGCTTTGCCCGCCGTGTCGCCCGCAATACGCAACTGATCATGGCCAACGAAAGCCATATCGATCATGTCGCCGACCCTGCTTGCGGTTCGGGCGCCGTTGAAGCGCTGACCGCCGAACTCGGCGAAGCGGCGTGGGAAGAATTCCAGCGGATCGAGGCGGAAGGCGGCGTGCTGTCCAGCCTGCAGCAAGGACACATCCAGAAACGAGTTCAGGCGGCCTCCGCCCGCCGCAATGCTGCCTATCAAGCGGGCGAGCGGGCCATCATCGGCACGACGCTTCACCCTTCGAAGACCGAACGTCCGGTCGAAACGCTGGCGGCGGAGCGGCGGCCTGCCGTCACCGAGGGCGTGGCGGTGTGCGAGCCGCTGTTTCCGATCCGCCTCGATCAATCGATCGGAGCAGCGCCATGATCCCGGACTTTAGCCAAATCGGCTGGTCGGCGCCGCGCCGGGCGCCGATCGAGGTCAAGGGCCAGCGGATGACCCCGGAAGGACTGGCCATCAAGCATCTGTACAACCAGGGCGACCTCAAGGGGTTGCCGCATCTCGACACTTATCCGGGCCTGCCGCCATTCGTGCGCGGCCCCTACCCGACCATGTATGTCCAGCAGCCCTGGACGATCAGGCAATATGCCGGCTTCTCGACGGCGGAAGAGTCGAACGCCTTTTACCGGCGCAACCTTGCAGCCGGCCAGAAGGGACTGTCGGTCGCTTTCGACCTCGCCACGCATCGCGGCTACGACAGCGATCATCCGCGTGTTGCCGGTGATGTCGGCATGGCGGGCGTCGCCATAGATTCCATCCTCGACATGCGTCAGCTCTTCGACGGCATCCCGCTTGACGAGATGACGGTGTCGATGACCATGAACGGCGCGGTGCTGCCGATCATGGCGCTCTACATCGTGGCGGCGGAAGAACAGGGCGTTGCGCAGAAGGACCTCGCCGGAACCATTCAGAACGACATTCTGAAAGAGTTCATGGTGCGCAACACCTACATCTATCCGCCAAAGCCTTCGATGCGGATCGTGTCCGACATCTTCTCCTACACGTCGCAGCACATGCCGAAGTTCAATTCGATTTCGATCTCCGGCTATCACATGCAGGAAGCAGGGGCGACCGCCGACCTCGAGCTCGCCTACACGATCGCCGACGGCATCGAATATGCCCGCGCTGGTGTCGCGGCGGGTCTCGATATCGACCGTTTCGCGCCGCGCCTTTCCTTCTTCTGGGCGATCGGCATGAACTTCTTCATGGAGGTCGCCAAGCTGAGGGCAGCCCGCCTTTTGTGGTCGACCCTGATGCTGAAGAACTTCTTGCCGAAGGACGAGCGCTCGCTGTCACTGCGAGCCCATTGCCAGACTTCGGGCTGGTCGCTGACGGCGCAGGATCCTTACAACAACATCATGCGCACCATGATCGAGGCGATGGCGGCGACGCAGGGTCATACGCAATCGCTGCACACCAACTCCTTCGACGAGGCGATGGCGCTGCCGACCGACTATTCGGCCCGCATCGCCCGCAACACACAGCTCATCCTGCAAAAGGAATCCGGCACCACCCGCATCATCGACCCGTGGGGAGGCTCTGCCTATCTCGAACGGCTGACGCATGATCTGGCGGCGCGCGCGCTTGCCCATATCGAAGAGGTCGAGAGCCTGGGCGGCATGGCCGTCGCAACCGAAAAAAACATACCGAAGCTGCGCATCGAAGAGGCTGCCGCGCGTACGCAGGCGCGGATCGATTCCGGCGAGCAGATACTGGTCGGCGTCAACGCCCATCGTCCCGAGACGGATATCAAAGTCGACGTGCTGAAGATCGACAATGCCGAAGTCAGAGCCCGGCAATTGTCGAAACTGCAACGGCTGAAAGGCACGCGCGATGTCGGCGCCGTCGAGAGCGCACTGAGTGCGCTGAGCCGGGCCGCGGAGAGCGGCGAAAATCTGCTGGAGTTCGCCATTCGCGCCGCGCGCGCCAACGCCACGGTCGGCGAGATTTCGCTGGCTCTGGAAAAGGTTTTCGGCCGTCATGTCGCCTCGGTCCAGACGATCTCCGGCGTCTATCGCAAGGCGCTCGGCGACAATCCCGTGGTCGACCGCCTGCAGGACAAGATCGTGGCATTCGAGGAGAAGTCCGGCGGCAAGCCGCGCATTCTCGTCGCCAAGATGGGACAGGACGGCCACGATCGCGGCCAGAAGGTCATCGCCACGGCCTTTGCCGATCTCGGCTTCGACGTCACCGTTGGGCCGATGTTCCAGACGCCGGAGGAGATCGCCAGGCTCGCGGTCGAGCACGACGTGCATATCATCGGCGCCTCGTCGCTAGCGGCAGGACATTTGACGCTCATTCCCGAACTCAAGGACGCGCTGAAGAAGCTCGGCCGCGACGATATGCTGATCGTCGCCGGCGGCGTCATCCCACCGCAGGATTACGGTGCCGTGATGCAGGCGGGAGCCGCGGAGATCTTCCCGCCGGGCACGGTCATCCCCGAGGCCGCCGACCGGCTGATGGACCGGCTGCTGCAGGTCGGCTGACGCAGGTTATAATGTACGTTGCAACGGAAGCCACGCTGAGTTATAATCGGCGTTGCAACAGGACGTTTTGCCATGAACACGATCATTCGCAAGATCGGCAATTCCGAAGGCGTGATCTTGCCCAAGGAAATTCTCGACCGCCTGAACCTGAAGGCTGGCGACAGCATCGTCATCGTCCAGGAGGGGGATGAGCTTCGCCTGCGCCGCACCGAAGACACTGCCGAGGAATTTGAGCGCAAGATGAATATCGCGCGCGAGCGGATGAAGAAGTACGAGGTTGCCTACCGCGCGCTCGCGAAATGACCGAGCATCATTCGAGGGAGTTCGTGGAGGCGCTTCACGCCGAGCAATTGCGCCTCCACGGAGGAGCAGCGGGTATCCGCGACGAAGGAATGCTGGAGTCGGCGCTTTATCGACCGCAACAGAGGGAGATTTATGGCGACCCCGACCTCTGTGAGCTGGCATCCGTCTATCTTTTCCGCATCGCCAAGAACCATCCATTCGTCGACGGCAACAAGCGCACCGCTTTTGCCGCAGCCGATCTTTTTCTTTATTTCAATGGGCTAAGCATCGAAGCCGAGCAAGCGGACATCATTCAACTAGTCATGATGGTCGCCGCCGGCGAGATCGACGAGGCCGGTGCTGCGGCGTTCTTTCGCGACCATGTCGTCAAGGTCGAGGGCTAATTGTCGGAGAGCTTCACAATCTCCCATTCCTTGCCGTTCACCACGGCAATCTCGCCGACCTTCTTGCCGAACAAGGCCAGGGCCATGGGCGACACGTGGGAAATTGTGCCCTTGCCCGGATCGGCCTCATCCTCGCCGACAATCTTCCAGTGTACCTTCCTGCCGTCATCGCCTTCCAGCGTGACGCCCATGCCGAAGCGAACCAAATTGCTGCCCGATTCCGGCACGGACAGCTCGGCGCTTTCACGCCGCGCGGTCCAGTAGCGCAGGTCGCGCGAAATGAGCGCGATACGCTCGCGGTCGGCCCTCTTTTCCGCTCTGGCCAGATCATCACGCAGGGCCGCCAGTTCGGCGTCGATCAGCGCCAGGCCGCGTTGCGTCACCAGATTGCGGTGCTGACTGATCGGCCGCTCGCCGATGCCGGCGATGGCGTTTTCGCTATCCTCTTCGCGCGTGAAGGCTCTGCTCATCAGTCGAGCTTATGCCTCGCGCGGCGACTTCACAAGCTATTGCCGGCAAACCGGATCGGCCGATCCGGTCTGGCACGATTCCTGCGGCGCGACGGCCGAACGCTGGGGATCTGTGCCGATGTTGAACAGACGAAAATTTCTCGCACGAACCGCCGGCTTTGCCGTCCTGGGCCTCTCGCTCGGCAAGGCAGCTGCGGGCAGCCTGCCCGGAATCGACAATGCCTCGATACGCGGCTCGATCAACGCTGCCGACCTCGGCGTGCGGCCTGGCGCGCTTGACGACCAGAGCAAGGCCTTCGCCAGGCTGCTGCGCGACGCAAACGACCGCGACATGCCGGTGTTCCTGCCGCCGGGAACCTATGTCGTATCCAACCTGTCGCTGCCCAGCCGCGTCAGGCTTTCCGGCGTGCCGGGCGCATCGCGGATCGTCTATGGCGGCAACGGCCATCTGCTCATGGCCGAACAGGCCGGGCACATCGAATTCACCGGGCTGGTGTTCGACGGCACCAACCGCTGGATGGGCGATTACGCGCAAGGCCTGCTCGACCTCCGCCGCGTCGCTCACCTCGTCATCGACAATTGCCAGATATCAGGCAGCGGCAAGAGCGGTCTGGCGCTCGAGCACGCTTCGGGCCGCATCGAGCGCTCGGAAATATCGGGCGCTGCCGACGCGGGAATCTATTCGGTCGAAGCCGCCGGACTGGAGATATCAGGCAACACCGTTTCCGACTGCGCCAATGGCGGTATCCTGGTGCACCGCTGGCAAGCGGCCGAGGACGGCACCATCGTCAGCGGCAACCGCGTGGAACGCATCCAGGCGCGTAGCGGCGGAACCGGCCAGAACGGCAACGGCATCAATGCGTTCCGCGCCGGCAACGTCGTCATCTCGGGCAATATCGTCTCGAACTGTGCGTTTTCGGCGGTCCGCGCCAACAGTGCCAGCAATCTGCATATCACCGGCAACACCTGTTCGCGGTCGGGCGAAACGGCGCTCTATTCCGAATTTTCCTTCGAGGGAGCGATCGTCAGCAACAACATCGTCGATGGCGCCGCCAACGGCATCTCTATCGTCAATTTCAACGAGGGCGGCCGCATGGGCGTGTGTTCCGGAAACATCGTCCGCAACCTCTCGACCAGCGGCCCCTACCTGCAGATGCGCCCGGTTTCGGCGTCGGCATCAGCGTTGAGGCGGATACCACGGTCTCCGGCAACGTCGTCGAGAATGCGCCGCTCTACGGCATGCACATCGGCTGGGGGCCGTTCATGCGCAATGTGGTCGCTACCGCCAACATCATTCGCAAGGCCGGAACCGGCATCGCCGTCACCGTGGTCGAGGGCGCCGGGACGGCGGTCATCTCCGACAATGTCATCGACGGCGCCCAAAACGGCGCGATCGTCGGCCACCGCTGGGCCGAGCCGGTGACTGGCGATCTCGCCTCATCAGGAAATGCCGGCTATGCGCATCTGACTGTCGAGCGCAATCATGTGAGCTAAAGCCGTTCTCAGCTCAATGCGGCGGTGGGGCGGAGTGCGCCGACTTTGGCGCCGATCCGGCTTTCGATGGGCGGAAGTGCCTGTTCCTTCAGTTTCGCCGTCAGCGCCTTGTCGGCGTGCAAAAGCCTGGCAATGCATGCCGCGACCATGACTTCAGCGGCGCGGCCAGCGCCATCATCGCATTTGAGCGCAATGCCAAGGCCAAGCTCCGGAAGTGCTGCGCAATAGACGCCTTCAGCCCCTCCCTTCACAAAAATCCGGCCGGGTGCGGCCTCCATCAGCGCAACATCAGCCCTGCCTGTGCCGGCGACCAGAAAGGGCTCGGCCATGCAGGCGGAAAGCAATCGCTTTGCGGCCTTGGCGCGCACGGGTTCGAAGCCGACACCGGTCGCCATGCGGGCAAAGCCGAGCGCGAAGCTGCGTAGCGGCACGGCATAGGTCGGGATCGAGCAGCCGTCAGTGCCGCAATGATCGAAATCATGGGCAGCACCTGTCACCGCTTGCATTGCGTCGCGCACCATCTCCTGCGAGGCATGGCCTGATTTGACATAGCCGCGATGGGCGATGCCGGCGTGGACGCAAGTGCAGAGAAAGCCCGCATGCTTGCCAGAACAATTGTTGTGCAGTGCGTTTGGCGCCTTGCCGGCACGGGCGAGCGCAACTGTCGCCGCATGGCTGGACGGCCAATGGGCGCCGCATTCCAGCGCGGTCTCGTCCAGCCCGGCCTTCGCCAGCATCGCCCACGCAAGTTCGACATGCGCCGGCTCGCCGGAATGCGAAGCGCAGGCAAGCGCCAATTCGCGGTTGCCGAAACCGTACGCATCGGCCGCGCCGCTTTCGACCAGCGGCAGCGCCTGGATCGCCTTGACCGCCGAGCGCGGAAACACCGGGCGAGCCGTATCGCCGATTTCCCAGACCGGCTTTCCGTCGGCCTCGAAGACCGCAATAGCGCCACGATGCGCGCTCTCGACCACGGCGCCGCGCAAAACTTCGACCAGAACCGAATTTGTCATGAATTCCCCGCTAGAGCGCGATGCGTAACTTTGGCATCCCGCTCTATCTCTTTGTTTTAGCCGCATTTCTGCGACGCCAAGTGATTCCACTTGGCTGCAAAATGCTCTAGCGCATGCCCTCGAAAATCGGAATCGATTTTCGAAAAGGATCATGCGTAAATCAAAGTGTTACAGCGTCCTTTGCGCGCCCGGAAGGGCGCGCGGCGCTGTAGGCGGGCCGCTTTTATCTGATCCGATCGAGAATGGAAACGTAGTTGGCGACCGCGGCACCGCCCATATTGAAGATGCCGCCGAGCTTGGCCCCCGGCACCTGGATGCCGCCGGCTTCGCCGACGAGCTGCATGGCGCTCAGCACGTGCATCGAGACGCCAGTGGCGCCGATCGGATGCCCCTTGGCCTTTAGCCCGCCGGACGGATTGACCGGCAACCGGCCGTCCTTCGCCGTCTCGCCGTCCAGCGCCAGTTTTGCGCCCTCGCCCGGTTTCGCCAGGCCCATCGCCTCATATTCGATCAGCTCGGCGATGGTGAAACAGTCATGCGTCTCGACGAAAGACAGATCCTCGATCGTCACACCGGCCTTCTTCAGCGCCTGGTTCCACGCATGCTCGCAGCCTTCGAAGGCGAGGATGTCGCGCTTCGACATCGGCAGGAAATCCTGCACATGCTCGTTGGCGCGGAAGGCAACGGCGCGGCGCATCTTCAACGCCGTCGCCGTGTCGGCAAGGACCAGAGCTGCGGCGCCGTCCGAAACCAGCGAGCAGTCGGTGCGTTTCAGAGGGCCAGCGACGAAGGGGTTCTTCTCACTCTCGTGCCGGCAGAACTCATAGCCGAAATCCTTGCGCATCTGCGCATAGGGATTGTCGACGCCGTTCTTGTGGTTCTTGGCGGCGATCATCGCCAGCGCGTCCGACTGGTCGCCATAGCGCTGGAAATAGGCTTGCGCGATCTTGCCGAAAACGCCGGCGAAGCCTGCCGGCGTGTCGCCCTCCTCCGGCAGATACGAGGCCTTGAGAAGATTCTTGCCGATTTCTGGACCAGGCGTCGTCGTCATCTGCTCGGCGCCGACCACCAGCACGATACGGGCGGCATTGGCGTCGATGGCGCGGATGCCTTGCCTGACCGCCGCCGAACCGGTGGCGCAGGCGTTCTCAACGCGCGTCGCCGGCTTGAAGCGCAGCCGGTCGTCGGCCTGCAGGACCAGGCTTGCGGTGAAATCCTGTGCGGAAAAGCCGGCATTGAAGTGGCCAAGCACGATCTCGTCGACCTCGTCCGGACCGATGCCGGCATGATGGAGCGCCTCGCTAGCCACCTTGGTGATCAGGCCCTCCAGCGTCTCGCCTTCGAGCTTGCCGAAGC
Organism: Mesorhizobium wenxiniae; assembly: GCF_002284535.1. GTDB lineage: Bacteria > Pseudomonadota > Alphaproteobacteria > Rhizobiales > Rhizobiaceae > Mesorhizobium > Mesorhizobium wenxiniae. Next base: position 303,542 of record NZ_NPKH01000023.1, read on the forward strand.
GCGAATGCGCCCAGCCGACGATGCATGCTGTCATAGCCATCTCCATCCTGCGGGCCGGGCTACGCGACGTCGCGGCGCCAAAGCATTGTTCAAGCATGAACCGTCTTGCGATTTCGTGAAAGGGCCAGAACCACACAATCGCTTGATCTTGATATCTGGTCACTGCACCTGACTTTTGCCACCAATTCAGCCCGGATTTTTGTTGATTGATCCGTCAATAAAAAATAACCTTGTCGCAACAGCCGGAGCAAAGATGCCGAAAATTGGGATGGAGCCGTTGCGCCGCAAGGCGCTCATCGACGCGACGATCTCGGCGATCGGCGAGCGCGGCTCGCTTGACGTGACCATGTCGGAAATCGCCGGGCGCGCCGGCGTGTCCTCGGCGCTTGCGCATCATTATTTCGGCGCCAAGGACGAACTTTTGCTGGCGACGATGCGGCACATCCTGGCCGAGCTGACCGCCGATATGCGGCGCGCGCTTCGATCGGCCAGCACGGCGCGCGAGCGCGTTTCGGCGGTGGTCGCCGTCAATTTCTCTGACGTCCAGTTCCGCCCGGAAACGATCGCCGCCTGGCTCGCCTTCTATGTCGAGGCGCAGAAATCAGCAGCACTTCGCCGGCTGCTCAAGGTCTATGCGCGGCGGCTGCATTCCAATCTGTTGAGCGGGTTGACCGGCATCCTGCCAAGAAACGAAGCCGACCGCGTCGCCGAGGCGACAGCGGCGCTGATCGACGGGCTCTATATCAGGCGCGCGCTGAAGGACGGCGTGCCCAATGCCGCGACCGCGATCGCACTGATCGAGGATTATCTCGAAACGAAACTCAGCCGGCGGAGCGCACAGTGACGTCCAAGCGACCCAACTTCCTGATCGTCATGGTCGATCAGCTCAACGGCACATTGTTCCCGGACGGGCCGGCGGACTTCCTGCATGCGCCGCATCTGAAGGCACTGGCCGCTCGTTCGGCACGCTTTGCCAACAACTACACCGCCTCGCCGCTCTGCGCGCCGGGCCGCGCCTCGTTCATGAGCGGCCAGTTGCCGTCGCGCACCGGAGTCTACGACAATGCCGCCGAATTCGTCTCGTCGATCCCGACCTTCGTCCATCACCTGCGGGCAGCCGGTTACTACACCTGCCTGTCGGGCAAGATGCATTTCGTTGGGCCGGACCAGTTGCACGGTTTCGAGGAGCGGCTGACCACCGACATATATCCCGCCGATTTCGGCTGGACACCGGACTATCGCAAGCCTGGCGAGCGGATCGATTGGTGGTATCACAATCTCGGCTCGGTGGTCGGTGCCGGTGTCGCCGAGATCACCAACCAGATGGAGTATGACGACGAGGTCGCCTTCCACGCGGTGCAGAAGCTCTATGATGTCGCCCGCGTCTCCGACGACGCTTCCCGCCGGCCGTGGTGCCTGACCGTTTCCTTCACCCATCCGCACGACCCCTATGTCGCCCGGCGGCGCTATTGGGATCTCTACGAGAACTGCCCGGCGCTTGAGCCTGAAGTGGGCTTCGTCGCCTATGAGGAACAGGACCCGCATTCGCAGCGGCTCTACCGGGCAAGCGACTACGATAGTTTCGATATCAACTCGGAGCAGATCCGCCGCGCGCGGCGCGGCTATTTCGCCAATATCTCCTATGTCGACGACAAGCTCGGCGAGCTTCTGGATGTTCTCAAGCGAACACGCATGCTCGACGATACGATCATCCTGTTCTGCTCGGATCACGGCGACATGCTCGGCGAGCGCGGCCTGTGGTTCAAGATGTGCTTTTTCGAGGGCTCGGCGCGGGTGCCGCTGATGATCGCCGGCAAGGGCGTACCAGCAGGACTGATCAAGGCCCCAGTCTCCAATCTCGATGTCACCCCGACGCTTTGCGACCTCGCCGGCATCGACATGAGCGCGATTGCGCCATGGACCGACGGCCAGTCGCTGCTGCCGCTGCTCGACGGCAAGACGCGCACCGCACCCGTGCTGATGGAATATGCGGCCGAAGGCTCCAACGCGCCGATGGTGGCGATCCGCGACGACCGATACAAATTCATCCATTGCGAGATCGATCCGCCGCAACTGTTTGATCTTGACTCGGATCCGCGGGAATTGACCAATCTCGCCGCCGACCCGGCTCACGCCCCCTTACTGGCTGCTTTCACCGAAAAGGTCCGGGCGCGCTGGGACATGGCCGCTTTCGACGCCGCCGTCCGGACCAGCCAGGCGCGCCGCTGGGTGGTCTATCCGGCGCTGCGCAACGGCACCCATTACCCCTGGGATTTCCAGCCGCTGCAGAAGGCATCTGAGCGCTACATGCGCAATCACATGAACCTCGACAATCTCGAAGAGAGCAAAAGGTATCCGCGAGGCGAATGATGACACCCCTTGTGCCCTCCCTAGATCATCTCAGGCAGGCCTATGCCGTCACCGCCAAGGCGACGCAGGTCACGCCATTGCTGGAATCGGCGGCGCTCGCCAGGGAGACCGGAGCTGCCCGTGTCTTCGTCAAGCCGGAATCGCTCCAATGGGCGGGATCGTTCAAGGTGCGCGGCGCCTATTGGCGGCTGAAGCGGCTGTCGCCCGATGAAGCCAGGAAGGGCGTCGTCGCCTATTCCTCCGGCAATTTCGCGCAAGGACTGGCCGCCGCCGGCCAGGCGCTGGGCATTCCGGTTACCATCGTCATGCCGATCGACGCGCCGGCCGCCAAGCGCGACGCAACGGCCGGCTATGGCGCGCGCGTGGTGCTGACCGACCATGGCGAACGCGCGCGTGAGGAGGTTGCCGCCGCCAAGGCGCGCGAGATCGCCGAGACCGAGGGGCTGGCGCTGCTGCATCCGTTCGACGACCCCGAGATCGTCGCCGGCCAGGCTGGTGCGGGGCTGGAGGCGCTCGAGCAACTCGATGCCAGGAATGCCAGCGCCGATCTGCTGTTCTGCGCGGTCGGCGGCGGCGGGCTGATCGGCGGCGTTTCGCTGGCTTTCCACTATCTGTCGCCGGCGACTGAGATCATCGGCGTCGAGCCGGAAGGTTTCAACGGCATGGGCGCGTCGCTGGCGAATGGCGCCATCGAGACCATGCCGATCGGGCCGAAATCGATCTGCGACGGGCTGATGGCGCGAAAGCCCGGCGACGCGCCGTTCGCAGCGGTCAGGACCGCGGGCGTTCGCGGCATCACCGTCGACGACCAATCGGTGCGCTGTGCGATGCGGATCGCCTTCGAGCGGATGAAGCTGGTGCTGGAACCTTCGGGCGCTGCATCGCTGGCGGCGCTGCTCGGCGGCAAGGTGGATGTGAGCGGCAAGACGGTGCTCGTGGTGGCAACCGGCGGCAATGTCTCGCTCACCGATTTCATGGCGCATATGACCCATGCTTGAGGCGGATTTCGTCATCATCGGCGCCGGCTCGGCCGGCTCGGCCATGGCCTACCGGCTGTCGGAAGACGGCAAATATTCGGTGATCGTCATCGAATTTGGCGGCAGCGACATCGGGCCGCTGATCCAGATGCCGTCGGCGCTGTCGATCCCGCTCAACATGAGCCTCTACGACTGGGGTTTTGCCAGCGAGCCGGAGCCGCATCTCGGCGGCCGCGTGCTGGCGACGCCGCGCGGCAAGGTCATCGGCGGCTCGTCCTCGATCAACGGCATGGTCTATGTGCGCGGCCACGCCCGCGACTTCGACCACTGGGCCGAACAGGGCGCGGCCGGCTGGGGGTTTGCCGACGTGCTCCCCTACTTCAAGCGCATGGAGGACGCCAACGGCGGTGAGAATGGCTGGCGCGGCCACGGCGGCCCGCTGACCGTGCAGCGCGGCTCAAGGACGAATCCACTCTACGGCGCCTTCGTCGAGGCGGGCCGTCAGGCCGGCTTCGAGCTGACCGACGACTACAACGGCGCGAAGCAGGAAGGCTTTGGGCCGATGGAACAGACCATCCGCGGCGGCCGCCGCTGGTCGGCGGCGAGCGCCTATCTTAGGCCGGCGCTCAGGCGGAAAAACGTTAGCCTGGTCAAGGGTTTCGCCCGGCGGGTGATCGTCGAGAATCAACGCGCCACCGGAGTCGAGATCGAAACGCGCAAACGGATTCAGGTGGTCAAGGCGCGACGTGAAGTGATCGTTGCCGCCTCCTCGATCAATTCGCCCAAGATCCTGATGCTGTCCGGCATCGGCCCGGCCGAACATCTCAGGGAATACGGCATTCAGGTAATCGCCGACCGGCCCGGCGTCGGTCGCAACCTGCAGGACCATATGGAGCTCTACATCCAGCAGGAATCGACGCAGCCGATCACGCTGAATTCGGTGCTGAATCCCTTCTCCAAGGCAATGATCGGCGCGCAATGGCTGTTCTTCAAGTCGGGTCTCGGCGCAACCAACCATTTCGAGGCGGCCGCCTTCGTGCGCTCGCGCGCCGGCGTCGAGTATCCCGATATCCAGTATCATTTCATCCCGGCGGCGGTCCGCTACGACGGCAGGGCGGCGGCGAAGGCGCACGGTTTCCAGGCGCATGTCGGGCCAATGCGATCGAAGTCGCGCGGTTCTGTCACGCTGCGCTCGCCAGATCCCAAGTCGAAGCCGGTGATCCGCTTCAACTACATGTCGCATCCGGACGACTGGACCGAGTTCCGCCACTGCATCCGGCTGACGCGCGAGATCTTCGGCCAGTCGGCATTCGACCCTTATCGCGGCAAGGAGATCTCGCCGGGCTCGCACGTTCAGTCAGACGACGATCTCGACGCCTTTATCCGCGATCACGCCGAAAGCGCCTATCACCCTTGCGGCACCTGCAAGATGGGCCGCAAGGATGATCCGATGAGCGTCGTCGATCCGGAATGCCGTGTCATCGGCGTCGAGGCGCTGCGGGTCGCCGATTCCTCGATCTTCCCGCGCGTCACCAACGGCAATCTCAACGCACCGTCAATCATGACCGGCGAGAAGGCCGCCGACCACATTCTTGGCCGCACGCCGCAGGCGCCGTCCAACCAGGAACCATGGATCAATCCGCGCTGGCAGGTGTCGGATAGATAGGCGATGATCCGGCGGACTGTCCGCCCGCCGGCCCCCGGCGAAAGACAATTTGGAGAAACTCTCATGCGCGCCCAGCCAAAGGCATCGCACTATGTCAACGGACGCTACATCGACGACGAGCAAGGTGTGCCGCTGCCGGTGATCTATCCGGCAACCGGCGAGACCATCGCGATGCTGCGTTCGGCGACGCCGAACGTGCTGGAACTCGCGATCGAAGCCGCGCGTGCAGCACAACCGGCCTGGGCGCGGCTGAAGCCGGTCGAGCGCGGGCGCATCCTGCGCCGCGCTGCCGACATATTGCGTGCGCGCAACGCCGACCTGGCGCGCATCGAGACGCTGGATACCGGTAAGGCAATCCAGGAGACGCTGGTGGCGGATGCGCCATCGGCAGCCGACTGCCTCGAATATTTCGGCGGCGCGGTCGCTGCTTATAATGGCGAGTCCTTCGATCTCGGCGGACCCTTTGCCTATACAAGGCGCGAGGCCCTCGGCGTCTGCGTCGGTATCGGCGCCTGGAACTACCCGATCCAGATCGCCGGCTGGAAATCGGCACCCGCGCTCGCCATGGGCAACGCCATGGTGTTCAAGCCGTCGGAGAACACGCCGCTGTCGGCGCTGGCGCTCGCCGAAATCTATACCGAAGCTGGGCTGCCCGACGGGCTGTTTAATGTCGTGCAAGGCTACGGCGATGTCGGCGCCGGCCTCGTCGGGCACGATGTCGTCGCCAAGGTCTCGGTGACCGGTTCGGTGCCGACCGGCCGCAAGGTGCTGTCGCTCGCCGGTTCGAAAATGAAGCATGCCACCATGGAGCTCGGCGGCAAGTCGCCGCTGATAGTCTTCGACGACGCCGATCTCGAAAACGCCATTGGCGGCGCCATGCTCGGCAATTTCTATTCGACCGGCCAGATCTGCTCCAACGGCACGCGGGTCTTCGTGCAGAAGGGTATCCACGACCGTTTCGTCGAACGGCTAGTCGAGCGGACCAAGAAGATCCGTATCGGTGATCCGCTCGACCAGGAGACGCAGATGGGGCCGCTTGTCTCCAAGGACCAGCACGAAAAGGTCATCGGCTATATCGAAGCCGGCAAGCAGGATGGCGCCGTGCTCGCCTGCGGCGGCAACGTGCCCTCGCTGCAGGGTTTCCAAGGCGGCTTCTTCGTCGAGCCGACGGTCTTCACCGGCGTCACCGACACGATGCGCATCGCCCGCGAGGAGATTTTCGGGCCTGTGATGAGCGTGCTGAAATTCGACGATGAGGACGAGGTGATCGATCGCGCCAACGACACCGAATTCGGCCTTGCCGCCGGCGTGTTCACGCGCGACTTGCGACGCGCCCACCGCGTCATCGCCGAGCTGCAGGCTGGCACCTGCTGGATCAACGCCTACAATCTGACCCCCGTCGAGATTCCGTTCGGCGGCTTCAAGCAGTCCGGTATCGGCCGCGAAAATTCGCTGGCGGCGCTGGCGCTCTATTCGCAGTTGAAGTCGGTCTATGTCGAGATCGGCGATGTGGCGAGCCCGTATTGAGGCTCGCGGCTACTGCTGGTCAGCCGCTGTATTTGCCCGACTGGAAATCCGGTCGGATGCAAGCACGATGAATGCCTTGACGAGGGGCGAAAGATGCCGGCTGCTCGGATATAGAACATGCAGCCCGCCGACCGGCGTCGTGTAGTCCCGGAGAACGCGGCTCAGCCGCCCCCCATTGATGAGGGGCTCGGCGATGCTGTGCGGCAATTGGGCGATGCCGAAGCCTGCGAGCGTGGCCGCAACGACCGCCTGCATTTCATTAGCGGCGAAGCGCCCGGCCACCGTGACCGTTTCCTGACCGTGTGGCCCGTCCAGCACCCAATGGGTGCCCGAGGTCGAAGGGCCTGCGATGACGCACTGGTGGTGTGCGAGATCCGCCAGGCATTCCGGCATCCCGCGCCTTGCGAGATAGTCCGGGCTGGCGCAGAGCAGCCTGTGCGTGGAGCCGAGCTTGCGGGCGATCAGCGTCGAATCCTGAAGAACCCCGGTGCGGAAAGCGAGGTCTATGCCGTCCTCGACCAGGTTGAGCTTGTCGTCAGTCAGGCGAAGTTCGACTTTGGTCTTCGGATACATTGCCAGAAAGTCGACCACAGCAGCTGTGAGGAAATGACCCCCGAAGCCAACGGGCGCCGAGATGCGAATTGTGCCCGAAGGCTCCGCCCTCGCTTCCGCGAGGCGCAGATTTGCTTCCTCGATCGTCCGCAGGGCCTGGCTGCTCTGCTCGTAATAGAGACGCCCGGCATCCGTCACGTTGAGGCTGCGCGTCGTGCGCTGCAGCAGGCGAACCCCAACCTCACGCTCGAGCGCGGCAACGCGTCGACTGACCGTCGTCTTGGGCATGGCAAGCAGCCGCGCAGCAGCGGTGAAGCTGCCAGCTTCGACGACGCGAGCGAACACCACGATATCATTAAGATCGAGCATTGTATCCTTGCATGGCACAAAGTTTTCCAATTGTAGGCAATTATGCATCAATGTGACAAACCCTAATTTTGCTCCATCGGAAAAAGAAGGAGCAAACACATGACCACCAAACGAAGCGTTCTGGTGACCGGTGCCACAGGCCAGCAAGGCGGCGCAGTTGCGCGTGCCTTGCTGTCGAGTGGGCACCGCGTCAAGGCACTAACGCGCAGGCCGGACAGCGATGCTGCGCGGCAATTGGCGTCGGCAGGCGTCGAGATCGTGGCCAGCGATCTTGGCGATACAGCCTCCGTTGTGAAGGCAGCAAAAGACGTCGATACCATGTTCCTGATGGGCAACAGCTACGAGGCTGGCATAGCACAGGAAACCCGCCAGGGGATCCTTGCCGCCGACGCGGCGAAGGCTGCCGGCGTCGGGCATTTGATCTATTCATCCGTTGCCGACGCCGACAAGAACACCGGTATTCCGCATTTCGAGAGCAAATATCTTGTCGAGCAACATGTCGCCGGGCTCGGCATCCCCTACACGATCAGCGCGCCGGTCGCCTTCATGGAGAATATCGTCGCGCCGTGGTCGATCGGCGCGCTCATCCAAGGCACGCATGCCTTTGCGATGCCTGCCAAACGTGTCCTCCAGCTGGTCGCACTTGCCGATATCGGAGCCTTCGTTGCCGCCCTGGTCGAGCGGCGCGAGCGCGTGTTCGGCAAGCGCTTCGATTTGGCCGGGAGCGAATTGTCCGGCGAAGACCAGGCCAAAATCCTTTCGCAGTCCATCGGCCGCCCGATCAACTATCAGGCAATTCCAATCGCGGTGGCCCGCCAACAAAGCGAAGATACGGCGCTGATGTTCGAGTGGTTCGACCGCGTCGGCTATGACGTCGATATCGCGGCTTTACACCGAGATTTCCCGGAGGTCCGCTGGCACAGTTTTGCCGACTGGGCGCGGGAGTTCGACTGGCGTGCCGTTGAGCGGGCTTATGTAGAGATCATCGGCCGATGAAAACCTGGGGGAGCGGACCAGCTGCAACCGGAAACCCGTGATCCGCTTCCCCATCGTGGCCTTTCTCGCGCCGCGATGAAAGAACCTAGAACGTCTGGTTGTAGGCGCCGACCTCAGGGCTGCGGCGCAGCACCGCATCGACGCCTTCGAACATCTGCCGGCGCCGCTCGGACGACACCGGGCTCTCTACCACCACGACCAGCTCTGGCTTGTTCGACGACGCCCGCACCAGGCCCCAGGTGCCGTCCTCGGCAACGACGCGAACGCCATTGACGGTGATCAGATCGGCGATCTTCTGGCCGGCGAAGACAGTGCCATCCTGCTTCATTGCCTGAAAGTCGGAAACGACTCGCTCGACCACGCCGTATTTCAGCTCGTCGGCGCAGTGCGGCGACATGGTCGGCGTGCCGAAGGTCAGCGGCAGGGCGCGATAGAGATCGGCCATGCTGCTGGTCGGGCTGCGATCCAGCATCTGGCAGATGGCGATAGCCGTGATGAGACCATCGTCATAGCCGCGCCCGATCGGCGGATTGAAGAAGAAATGACCGGATTTCTCGAACCCGGCGATGGCGCCGAGCTCGGCCACGCGCCGTTTTATGTAGGAGTGGCCGGTCTTCCAATAGTCGGTGACGGCGCCATCGGCACGCAGGGCGGCGTCGGTGTTGAACAATCCGGTCGACTTGACGTCGACGACGAAGGTCGAGCCGGGATGCAGTCGCGCGATGTCGCGGGCGAGCATGACGCCGACCTTGTCGGCGAAGATCTCGTTGCCTTCATTGTCGACCACGCCGCAGCGGTCGCCATCGCCGTCGAAGCCAAGCCCGACGTCGGCTCCCGTTTCCAGCACCTTGTCGCGGATGGCGTGCAGCATCTTCATGTCTTCGGGATTTGGATTATAGTTCGGAAACGTATGATCGAGCTCGATATCGAGCGGAATCACCTCGCAGCCGATCCGTTCCAGCGCTTCCGGTGCAAAGGCGCCGGCGGTGCCGTTGCCGCAGGCGGCGACCACCTTGAGCTTTCTTGCTATGCGCTTGTCCCGGGTCAGGTCGTCCAGATAGGTTTTGCGGAAATCCGCAACGAAGTCATAGCAGCCGCCGCCGACAAGGTCGAAGTCGCCGGCAAGGACGATCGTCTTCAATGCGCTCATTTCCTCCGGACCGAAGGTCAAGGGGCGCGCCGCCCCCATCTTGACGCCGCTCCAGCCGTTTTCGTTGTGAGAAGCGGTGATCATGGCCACGGACGGCGTATCGAGCGCGAACTGGGCGAAATAGGCCATCGGCGACAGCGCCAGCCCGATATCCTTAACTCGCGCGCCGGCGGCCATCAGCCCGGAAACCAGCGCCAGCTTGATCGCAAGCGAATAGGAGCGGAAATCATGACCGGTCACGATGTCCGGGCCGGCGCCCAGGCGCCGGATCAGCGTGCCGAGCCCCATGCCCAGCGCCTGGACACCGATCAGGTTAAGCTCAGGCGGCTCCGCAGAGCCAGGATGGCCGAACCACCAGCGCGCATCATACTCACGAAAGCCGGACGCCTTGATCAGCGCCGAGGTTTCAAACTCGAAGGTGTTGGGACGGGCTTCGCTAACGATCTTCAGGGGCAAGACAGCAACTCCAAGCGGCTGGAATCAGGGTGTTTCGAGGCGGGTGGCCGATACCTATTACACGAGCCTTTATGCAGTGTTTATCGCGCAGGAAACTGAAACCTGTATGACCTTAAGGCGAAAGCGGAAGAAATGCGACAGAAGCGCCGCCATTGGCGCTTGCAGGAACGAAGTGCCACGGCTATAAGCCCGCGGTCTGGTCACGGAGTGTAGCGCAGCCTGGTAGCGCACATCGTTCGGGACGATGGGGTCGCAGGTTCAAATCCTGCCACTCCGACCAGAAGCTCCTCTCCTCTCCCATCAAGTTGGCCTGCCCGGGGTGATCATGTATCCCGGCGAACAGCGGTTTTGCCGAAGAACTCGCGTTTCGCGGCCTCACCGACCAGCCGCAGCCGTGAGGCATTGCGAAGCAGTCGCCTGGGTCGTTTGAGCGCGCCCCAGTTCAGGAAATACTTGGCCATGATACCGGGCGTCCTGCTGTGCGAGCCGGCATGGGCGACGCGATAGACGGCGCCGCGAAACGGCAGCGTCGCCAGAGGCGTACCGCGCTCGGCCAGAATGTCTGCTATCCGGATATGACTGCCGAGCATCGACTTCATCCAGTCGGGAGAGGCATCCCCGTAACGGTCGGGCAGACCATAGAGGTCCGAGCGGATTATCAATGACGTCCCGCAAAGATGGTTAAAGTCGTCATAGCCGAGCAGGAGCTTGCCGCCGTCGTCCCAGACATAGCCGCGGTCGATGGTCCATCCGTTTGCGTTTCGGTTCTCCGACACGTGCTGGACAAGGCGGGCGCTCACGAAATCGTCGTCGTCGACGATCATGAAGAAGCGGCTGTCGCGTGCCCGCAGCATGCCCTTCAGCACGCGGCGGCCCTTGTCGACGCGGAAGGCGTCGTAGAAGTCCTCCTTGCTCGCCCCACCGCGCTCATGCGCATCGTTTGGCGGAAAGGTCACGCGTTCGACACTGAAGCGCTCGGGGAGATTTGGCAGATCGGCGCCCTCGTTTGCGACGATGATGCCCCGCCAGTCGTCGTTGGTCTGGCTCGATATCGAGCGAACCGTCTGGGCGAGATTCGCCTTGAGCCTGCTCCAGTCGCGCGCATTGTCCTGGTGGCGCACGGGAATGATGAAGGTGACGAGTGTCATCTCAACCTCAGCAAATGTCTTCTGCGTGCCAAAGATCAGGCGGCGACAGCGGCTGCCTGCCGCGCCCAGCCGATCCCGTCGTCGAGCGAGGTCGCCTTGTAGGAAAGGTCGGATCCCCCCGAGAATGCCGCCATGAACCGCCGTATCTTGCCGTAGCTGTTGTCGAGGACCGCATGCGGCCGACCGATCAGCAGCGAGCAGATATGGACGTGCAGGCGATCGGTGACGATCGCACGCCCGCGCGAAATCTGCCGGATGCCTCGCCGGAAGCGATTGTGCGCGGCCGCGTCCAGCTTGCGCAGCCGCACCTCTGCCGGCTTGAGCGCCAGCAGCGCGGAGGCAGCACCAATCGCCTTGGCGACGCGCACCTGCCGCGCAGATTCGGTGATCCAGTCCTCCATCGGAATGTCGGGATAGGCCGAGCGATCCACGTCACCTGCCTTCTCGAGGTCCGCCCTCAACATCGCCAGCACCGGAAACTCGGATGCTTCCGGTTCGAGCGCGCCGATGCAGAATGCCATATCGGGGCAAAGCCGCACCTCGCAATCGAAGTGCTTCTCCGCGAACGCCTTCGATTCCTCGTCGCGCACCAGGAGAACAAAGTTCTTGTGCCTGCCGATGATGCGCGCGCTCCTTTCGCGGCGCTCCTGCGACTTGTAGTGAATCGATTGCGGAAACTGGATGATCCGGCGGTTGGGGAATTGCTCGAGCACGCGCTCGCGGAAATCCTGATGCGTGATCCAGAGGTCGCCGAAATTGCCGCCGCCATGGATGAAGATCGGTCCAGTCGGGACGGCCCGTTCGAGATCCTCCGCCGAGAAATCGCGCATGCGCGAGACATAGGCCGGCCGCTTGCCGTAGCGATCTTTCAGGTAGGCCATCTCGCCGAGCCAGATGGCTGAGTCGCCGCAATTGCGGATATCCGGAAAGTCGAGGATCGCCAGCGGCTCGTCCGCCCGGACATAGTCCTTCAGGCAGTCATGGATCATGTCCTGCAACCTGGCGATCAGAACCGGAGGCGTTTCCAATGGCATTCCTCTTCCTCCATCTGGCCGGCCGTCCGGCTCGTGTTGCAGCAAATCCGACGTGCTAGCTTCAGCCATGGCGAACCTTCGACAGTATCTTGCCCAAGATGTTCAGGATTTCCCGCTCGGGGCCGTCGGGCCGCTTCATCAACAGCCATAACCCGAAGCTCAACCCGCAATAGAGGACCGCGCCCAACGGAACGAGGATCGCCAGCTGCCAGGCGAGCCCCACGCTGTCGTTCGCCGCGGGCAGCCAGGTCGAGGCGAACAACACGCCCGCGGCCATGATCGCGATGCTTGCGAGCGCACGCCCGTTGGCCGCCAGCTGCTCCAGCACCGTGACGCCGATGAAGTGCTTGACCAGCACCATGTTGACCAGCGCTCCGAGCAGTCCGGTGAACACTCGGCTGTAGATGACACCTTCGAGCCCGTAGAGCATGAGGGCACCGAAGATGATCGGTACGCGGACGAACAGCATCTGCGTGTCCCGGATGAACAGAAGCCTCGTCTTGCCCTTCGCCATGCCGAGCGGCTGCGCCAGCGAGCCCAGCGTCTGCAGGGCGTACACCGAGGCGAGCGACTGGATGATGAAGATTGCCGGCGCCCATTTTTCACCCAGCGTCAGCCTGACCAGGGGATCGGCGATCACCGCAACGCCGATGCCGGCAGGAAGCGCGATCGCGGCGACAAGTGCCTGGACGCGCTGATAGGCGGCGGCGAGGCGGCCTGGGTCGTCGCGAATTGTGGCGAAGCTCGGGTAGATCGTCTGGGTGAGCGGCGCCGTCGCCTCGCGTGTCGGCAGGCGGGCGAGATTGCTGCCGAAGGTGTAGTAGCCAAGCTGCGCATTGCCGAGCACCTTGCCGATCAGCAGGTGGTCGAAGCGCCAGTTGAGCGTGTTGACGATCTGGCCGGCCGTCAACCAGGCCGAGAAAGAGAAGAACTCCCGCATGTGCTTGAAGACGATCCTCGGGCGGAACGGCACCACCAGATAGGAGGTGACGAGATAGGTCGCCTGGCTCACGAGGGTACCCACCACGAGGGCCCAGTAGCTGTGGAAGATCATCGCGATGGCCACCGCCACGACGACCCCGACGAACTTCTGCGAAACGCTCAGCACGAATTCCTGCCAGAAGATCAGCTTGCGCTGCAGCATGATCAGCCGCGGATTCGTCATGCTGCCGAGCAGCACGCTGAAGCCCAGCGCAACCATGACGCCGAACAGGCGCGGGTCTTCATAGACCACCGATGCCGGCCAGGCACAGGCCGCGAAGAAAAGGCACAGTATCAGTCCGCGCGTGGCATTGAGGGTCCAGGCAGCGCTGAAATGCGATTCGGTGGGCGCCTCATGTCGGATGAGCGCCTGGGTGAGCGAGAGTTCGGTGACTGTGGTGACGATCAGGAGCATCGTCGTCGCCAATGCAACGAGGCCGAAATCGGCAGGCGAGAGGTACCACGCCAGCACGAAGGTGCTAAGCGTCGCCAGTCCGTTCACGATCGCTCGCGACAGGCTGAGCCACATGCTTCCCTTGATGAGCCGCCCGGTGATACTGCTCATGCTGCAGGCGATTCCCGATACTCTCAGCGCCATTTGGCGCTCTTGTTGCACCCCGAGCCGCAGCGCTTATACCGCGAACGAAGACGGGTAACGAGAACAAAGATCAGCGCCCATTTGCCGCACCGCACAATTACCGTGGAGAGCCGGCGCGGAGCGGATTTTCACATTTGCGGTGGCGCCGATTTGCCGCACTGCACAACGGCTCGCGTTGGTCGAGAATGAGGCAACACCCGCGGTCGAATGTGCTACACCGCTTCCGGTGGCGGGTCTGGCAGAGAGCAAGCCCGAGGGAAGAGGTGTTCGTTTTGCTGGAAGAGGCCGCCGTGGCTCAAGGTGTGAGGAAAATTGTCCGCAAGGTGCGCGGTCTTGCTCGACGGGACAGAGGCTACGTGCCCCCTCCCCCGTTCCAGCCGAACACGATCGAGCTGTTCTACTGGAAGTCGCCCCTCGGCGTGAACTTCGGCGACTATCTCTCCTCGGTGATTGTCAACAAGATGGCGGCCGACGCCGGCTGCTTCCTGGACGAGGAACGTCCGAGGCCGGTGAGGCTCCTGGGCATAGGCTCGATCCTGCATTTCGCGCGCAACGGCGACGTCGTCTGGGGTTCCGGCATCAACGGCAAGATCCGAGACGAACGGCACGTGTTCAGCTCGCTCGACGTGCGCGCCGTCCGTGGTCCCCTCACCCGCGATTTTCTCATGCGGCGTGGCATTGACGTGCCCGAGGTGTTCGGCGACCCCGGGATCCTCGTTGCCGATCTTCTGGGTTCCCGTTTTCCGAAACCTGCCGAGCGCAAGACGCCGGTCGCGTTCGTCCCCAACTTGCACGACCTGCCGAAGATGGAGGGATGGGAAAACGTCGTCTCTCCACTCGACCATTGGGCGAGCGTGGTACGGCGCATTTCGGAAGCGAGCCATGTCATCTCGAGCTCGCTCCACGGGCTGGTTATTGCCGACGCGTTCGGCATCCCCTGTACGTATCTGCGCCTGTCGGAAGAAGAAAACACACTGAAATATGAGGACTATGTCCTCGGCGTCGGCCGCGCGCGACTGGACATCACGCGATCGCGCGAGGAAGCCGTCCGCGCGAGCCCGATGGGCACGGCCCGGCCAGATCTCGCGAGGCTGAAGGCGAGCTTCCCCTACGATCTCTGGGATTGCTGAGAGGCCGTCGGGGTCGGCTCGACAGCAGCGCGCCGCGCGGTCAGCGATTTCAGGAAGCGCGTGACATCCGATCCGACCCTCGTCCACTCAAATGGCGACAGATCCGGGCGCGGCGACGTGGACTTGCGGAGTGCGGCGAGGAAGCTCTCGAGAGTGGCGGCCGATATTTCGCCGTCGAACAGATGCACCCACTCGGCTCCGACCACCTCCTGAAGCTCCGGCAGGCTGCCGATCCGCGGGGCCAGGAGCGGCTTGTTGCGCCCGAGCGAATGCAAGGCGACGCCGCTGTTCAGGATATTGCGGTATGGCAGCACGACGGCGTCGTGTGAATCGATGACGCGCTCTAACTCGTCGTCCGGCACGAACTCCCTTCGGATGTCCAGCTTGATCCGCTTGTCGTCGCCCGCGGCTGTGCGGATCCTGCGTTCGAGATCCTCTTCCGGGCAAACGCCGATCACCGTGAGCGAAAACGCGGCCGTCGCCGCCTTGCGGGCCTCGGTAACCAGCTTTTCGACGTTCTTGTACTCCCTGATCAGTCCGAAGAAGAGAAGCCTGTTGCGTCGCTCGGATGGTCTGGCGTCCCGCGGCGGTTCGGCGACCGATTCATAACGACCATGGACCGTGACCAGCGTGGCGAGCGAACGGGCCGCGGGATGCAGGCGATGCAACTCGCGGCGGGAATGTTCGGAGAGGAGGATCACGCCGTCGAGCAGCTTCAGAAACAGGTAGGTGGTCAGCCCCGATTTCAAGCTGCCGCCGTCATGGGGCTCCAGGTTGTGTACCACCCACAGAAACCTGGTTCCGTGAAAGACCCTGTCCCAGAGCATGCGGCCGAGAAGCTTGAGCGTCGCCTTGCGGCTGCTCGGCCGAAAGAATTCAGTCGGCCAGTGGAAGAGGACGATGTCGTAGCGGCCGCGGCCCAGGTGCTCCCAGTCGAACTGAACCCGCTCGAAGCTTGTGCCGTCGATGTGGCCGGAGAAGAGACCCGTAAAGCTGTTGCCCGGAGCATTGAGGGGTTTCAGCGCCAGAACAGGTTTCTGCGCGAAATGTGTCTTGTCGGTCATCGGCAATGTTCCGTGGCAACGCTTGATCCCGAAGGGGAGCCTAGGCCTGTCCCGTGCCAGCGCAAGCGCGGGTGTCGGGTCAATTGGTCGCGGCTTCTGACCCAACGCGTTCAGGAACGAAGTGCGGCGGCTATAAGCCCGCGGTCCGGTCACGGAGTGTAGCGCAGCCTGGTAGCGCACATTGTTCGGGACGATGGGGTCGCAGGTTCAAATCCTGCCACTCCGACCAGAAAAAACAAGCACTTAGCTTTTTCCCGAAGCGCCTCCCACCTGAAACCCTACCTGAGACTCACTCGCAAGCCCAACCCTTCTGCGCGTTTTCGGGCTTGACCATGCCGTATTGGCCGGCGGTTAACGCGCCATAAGGATCGGCATCGACGGGTCTTCAAGCATCGAGATGGTGACGCCGCCGAAGATGCGCTCGCGCAACCGGGAATGACCATAGGCGCCCATCACCATCAGATCGGCGGCGATGTCGACCGCGTGCCTGCGAAGCACGTCGGCGACTGAATGATCCAAGCTGGGCAGCCGGTCGACCGTGACATTCACGCCATGCCGCGCGAGATAGGCGGCGGCGTCGGCTCCGGGTTCGGCCCCGTGGCGGTATTGGTGCTCCACCGGATCGACCATGACAAGGCGCACCTCTTCGGCACCTGGCAGCATGTTGAGAGATTCGCGGACGGCACGCGATGACTCCAGACGAGCGTCCCATGCAATCAGCACGCGTTTCGGCTTCAGTGTCGGCCGCGACCCCTCGGGGATGAGCAGCAAGGGCTTTCCTGAAGAAAACAACGCGCCTTCGATCGCTTTGCTTTTCAGCGCTTCATTGGCAAGCAACTCCGGTCCAATAACCGTAATGTCGGCGTAGCGGGCACGCCGGCCAATGGTGTCGTCGGCCCAGCCGGCTTCCGGATATTCGTTGGAGACATCGGCCGAAAGCACCCTGCCGGCGAGAAAAGCCGACACGGCGGCGGTTCGCTTCTTCAACAGGTTCTCGTCGGCCTGACGCTCCTCGAGCCAGGCTTCCGAAACGACTGCGGCATACTCCCCGACTGGTGGCGGCGCAGCTACGGCAACGACCAGAACCGCAAGATGGGCGCCGATTTCGTTGCACAGGTCGCCGGCCAGCCTGAGATCGTCGTCGCCCTTGTCCGGCCCCGTAACGGTAAGTATCGTCCTGAAAGCCATGGCGGCTGCTCCCGATCTTGCCTCAAAGTCCAATCGTCGTTGCAACAACAGCGAGACGGCTCGGCGCGTTCCTAGCGCTGAGACAAGAACGTCGCCGCGCATCATTTTGATCCGTATCAACACGCTCACGTGCCGGACGCTAACAGGCTTCAGGCCGCTACGTCGTGCCGGAACATGGCGATCGCGATATGCCGTTGTGGGGCCGCCAATGTCTTGCGAAGGACGCCAACAAATACGGCCGAACGCCGGAGAAGTTGCACTAGGGAACGCATCCGTGACTTGGCTGGTTATATCCAGACGCTGCAGCAGGAAGGGCCCGATGGCGCGGAATTTCAGCGACCACGCCCATCGGATTCCAGGGTGGATACAAACAAGAGGCATCCGATGATCGTCGAAGATCAGGAATCCGTGGTCGCGATGTTGATGGACCCTGCCGCATATGGCGAGACTGGGCCGGTCGAGGCGATCGAAACCCATATCTCGCGTATTTTCCTGGTTGGCCAGCGCGCCTACAAGATCAAGCGAGCTGTAAAGCTGCCCTATGTCGACTTCTCGACCCCGGTGCTGCGGCTCGCCGCTTGCGAGAAGGAGGTGGAGCTTAACTCCAAGACCGCGCCCGGCCTCTATCTGGGTGTGCGGCGCGTCACGCGAGAGGCCGACGGCAAGCTCGCCTTCGACGGGAGCGGCGAACTGGTCGATGCGACGATCGAAATGGTCCGCTTCGACCAGCCGAAGCTGCTCGATCGAATGGCAGTCGGTGGCGAACTGACGCCTGCGCTGATGACGACGGTCGCGCGCATGATCGTGCGCTATCATCGGGGCGCGCCGGAGGTCCACAAGGGCAGCGGATCCTCGAACCTGGCAGGCGTGCTCGCCATCAACGAAGCCGGCTTTGCCACCAGCCATGTTTTCGACGAAGCCGAGATCAACGCATTCACCGGGATTTTCAGCACCGCCCTTGCCCGTCATCGCGAACTGCTCGACCGGCGGGAAGCGGCAGGCAAGATCCGGCGATGCCACCGCGATCTGCATCTGCGCAACATCTGTCTCTTCGACGGAGAGCCCCGCCTCTTCGATTGCATCGAATTCAACGACCAGATCGCCAGCATCGATGTGCTTTACGATCTGGCCTTCCTGCTGATGGACCTCTGGCATCGCGGCTTTCCGGAACTCGCCAACCTGGTGATGAACCGCTACCTAGACGAGGCAGACGACGAGGACGGCTTCATTCTCCTGCCGTATTTCATGGCAGTGCGGGCCGCAGTGCGCGCGCACGTCACCGCAACCCAGATCGAGGAAGGCAGTGCCGATTCCGGCGGGCTGATTGCCGAGGCGAGATCCTATTTCGAGCTTGCCCGAACACTTCTCCAGGCAAGGCCTGCTCGGCTGATCGCTATCGGCGGCTTGAGTGGTTCCGGCAAGACGGCCGTTGCCGAGGCACTCGCCGCGCATGTCGGCGCGCCGCCCGGCGCCCGCATTGTCGAGAGCGATCGCATCCGCAAAGCGATGCATGGGGTACCGGCCGAGACGAAGCTGCCGGACAGGGCTTATCGACGGGAGGTGTCCGACCGCGTCTACCGCGAAATGGCATGGCGCGCCGACTTGATCCTTTCCGAAGGCGGTTCGGTGGTCGCCGATGCCGTCTTCGACAGGCCGGCCGATCGCGACCGCATCGAGAAGGTGGCAAATGGTAGAGACGTTGCTTTCGCCGGATTCTGGCTGGAAGCGGATCCGCTTGTTCTTTGGCGACGAGTGAGCGAGCGCAGCGGCGGTCCTTCCGACGCCACTGTCGATATCTTGTCGCGGCAATTGCAACGAAAGGCCACCCCGTCCACCTGGCGCAAGGTCGACACCGATCGAAAGCTCGCCGACGTCGCCGCCGAGTTGGCGAGCGTTTCGGACGCGGCCGCTCCTGCGCAGGGCACTGCACTCAAGACAGCATCGTGACGGCGACGCGCATAAAGATGGGTGAATGGGCATGACGCAGGAAAAACTGGTGGTTTGCGGCAAGTGCGGCGGGGTCAATCGCCTGCCGCTGGGACGGGATGCCGGGGACGCGAAATGCGGAAAGTGCGGCTCTAAACTGTTCTCGGGTCACCCGGCAGACGTCGACGCACAGAGCTTCGATCGCCAGGTCAAACGAAGCAGTCTCCCCGTTGTCGTCGACATCTGGGCACCGTGGTGCGGCCCCTGCAAGATGATGGCGCCGGCCTATGAAGCAGCAGCAAACGAACTGGAGCCGCACGTTCGCCTGATCAAGCTCAATTCCGACAATGAGCAGGCCGTTGCAGCCAGGCTCGGCATTCGCAGCATCCCGACCATGATCCTCTTCCATGGCGGCCAGGAGGTTGCGCGCACATCCGGCGCCATGACGCCGGGGCAGATCGTCAGGTGGATCCGCGATCACCTACCGACGGCCCCGGCCTGAAAGTCGGCACGCTGTCGATGATCGCCGTGGCCGCATCAGCAGAAAGCCATATGATGACCTGATGGCTTTGACAAATTTCATATGATGATCTCGCTTTTGACCCGCACTGGGAGTATGGATCCCTCATGACCCGGCAAAGTTTGGAGGACCCATGCAGCAGGTCGAACATCGAACATCCCGCAGGTCATTCGTTTCTCAGGTCGCAGATGCGCTGCGCGGCCAGATCGAAGCCGGCTTTTATGCGCCTGGCGACAAATTGCCGACAGAACCCGCGCTGATTGACCGGTTCGGATTCAGCCGCACTGTGGTCCGGGAGGCCATTGCGGCGCTTCGCGCTGATGGGCTGGTGGAATCGCGGCAAGGCGCCGGCGTCTTCGTTCTCGGCCCGAAGCCCGTCGACGAGAGATTGAAGCTCTTCACCGACGAAACGAACAAGATCTCGGACATCATCGAAGAGCTCGAGCTGCGCATCGGCATCGAAGTCGAGGCAGCCGGCCTTGCCGCAGCCCGCAGTTCGCCGGCGCAGGAGGCCGAAATCGAGGCCCAGGTCGAAAGGTTCGCCGAACTCATGGCGCAAGGGCAACCCACCGACGAGGCGGACTTCCAGTTCCACATGGCGATCGCAACCGCAACGAACAACGCCAGGTTCAAGGCATTCCTCGAACATGTCGGCCGGAGGATGATCCCGCGGGTGAAGTTCAAGACGATGATGGGTGGCATCGACCCCTTGCCCAATCGCGACCATCCGATTCTGGAGGAGCACAGGGAAATCGCGGATGCGATTCTCGCCCGCGACCCGGAAAAGGCGCGTGAGGCGATGCGCCGCCATCTGGTGACGGGGATAAAGCGCTATCGCACCCTCACCGTCCGGCGCTCGACAAATCAGGACAACACCGGCGGTTGACTCTCCCGGATACTCATCATATGAATCGGAATGACATCATATTAATTTGTGGGATGAGTTCCTTTGTCGCCAGATGAAATCAAGTCGCGTGTCGCTTCAGGGCTGCTGTCGTTTTCGGTCACACATTTCAACGAGGATTTCAGCCTCAATCTCGAAAGTTATCGCGCGCATGTGGCATGGCTCTCGGGGTTCGGTGCCGCTGCCCTGTTCGCGGCCGGCGGCACGGGTGAATTCTTCTCCCTGTCGCCGGAAGAGGTCGCCGATGTTACCCGCGCGGCCAAGGATGCCTCGGGAGACGTGCCTATCATCGCCGGCTGTGGCTACGGCACGGCGCTCGCCACGGAAATTGCTCGCCGCGCCGAGGCTGCGGGGGCCGACGGTCTTTTGCTTTTGCCTCCTTATCTGATGGACGCCTCCCAAGAAGGGATATTCCGGCATGTCAAAGCCGTGTGCGAATCCACCGGCCTCGGCGTCGTTATCTACAACCGTGCGAACTCGGTCGCCAATGCCGAACGCGCCAAGCTCGGGCAAGGCCGTCTTCGCCGGGGAAAACATCTTCGAGATGAACGAGAAGCGTCTTATGGCGTTTCGGCGCAAGGTCCAGATGGTCTTCCAGGATCCATACGGATCGATGAATCCCCGCATGCGCGTTTACTCCATCATTTCCGAACCCTGGGTGATCCACCGCGATATTCGGCCGAAGAACAGGTGGAAGGCTCGAGTGGCAGAGCTCCTGGAATTGGTTGGGCTGTTGCCGGAGCACGCCGACCGCTACCCGCACCAGTTTTCCGGCGGTCAGCGGCAGCGCATCGCCATTGCGCGCGCGCTTGCGAGCGAGCCGGAACTGATCGTCTGCGACGAGGCGATTTCGGCGCTCGACGTCTCTATCCAGGCGCAGGTCATCGGCCTTCTGGCCGACCTTCGGACCAGGCTCAGCCTCTCATATATCTTTATCACACATGATTTGCCGATCGTGCGCCATTTCGCGGACCGGATCATGGTCATGAAAGATGGAAGGATCGTCGAGGAAGGCCAAACCTCGGCGCTGTTCGGGGCGCCTCGCCACGAATACACACAAAGCCTGTTGCAGGCTGTTCCCAGGCCCAAATGGCTTACGCAAGCTCAATAGGTCCTCGTCCGCGCCTAGCGCGCCAGGCGCGAGCGACGTCTTGTCGATACCAAGCCCGCGTCGCCGAAGACTTCTGTACCGGCCCGGATTTCAACCTACCGCCGTCACCCTTTGAATAGCCGAACGTCAAGCTCGAACGGATCGACCCGTGCGATTTTGATTCGGGCCGCGGCTACCGCGCCGGCTTGCCTACTAGGTTGTTGGCTGAATCCGCCGACTTGAGTCGCCGGATTGTCCGGCACTATGATCAAACGGCACTGCCGGAGGATCTGCCGATGCCACAACGCCCCTATGATGAGCGCCTGCTCCGTCAGGCGTTCGAAGTCGCGCGCAAGGCCCGCGATGCTGGCGAACATCCCTTTGGTTCGCTCCTCGCTGACAAAGACGGCAATGTGTTGCGCGAGCAACTCAACGGTTACAAATCCGGAGGGGGCGACCGCACCGCTCATGCCGAAAGGCTGCTGGCCTCGTGGGCCGGGATGAATTTCAGTCTCGAAAAGCTGGCCTCCTGCACACTCTACACTTCGGCCGAACCTTGCGCGATGTGCTCCGGGACAATCTATTGGGCGGGTATCGGACGCGTCGTGTTCGGGCTGGCTGAGCATGACATGAAGGCACTGACGGGTGCACACGTCGAGAATCCCACACTCGACCTGCCCTGCACGGTCGTTTTCGAAGCTGGGCAGCGTCCGACTGAAGTCGTCGGCCCGCTGCTTGCCGATGAAGCGGCGCAACTCCAGGCCGATTTCTGGAAAGACAAGTAGCTCAATTGCCGCGCGCGGCAAACGAGTGAGTGCTAGGCGATGTCGTCGCGAATGCAGGCCTTCAGATGGCCATCGGACGTTGCCCGCAGCGGTGGGACAATGCCAGCACAAGCGTCCAGGGCAACCGGGCAACGGGTTCGGAAAACACACCCGGTTGGCGGATTTGCGGGGCTTGGAATGTCGCCCTTCAGCACCTGCCGGCCTTGCTTGACCAGTGGGTCGAGCGATGGAATGGCCGAGAGCAGCGCGCGCGTATAGGGATGCTGCGGCCGCGCATAGAGCGCGGCCGCCGGCGCAACTTCCATGATGCGGCCGAGATAGAGAACGATCACCGTGTCGCAGATATATTCGACGACGGCCAGGTCATGCGAAATGAACAGCATGGTCAGACCGAGCCGGACCTGCAGGTCGCGCAGAAGATTTACGATTTGCGCCTGAATGGAGACATCGAGGGCAGAGACCGGCTCGTCGGCGACGATGAATTCGGGTTCGAGCGTAATCGCCCGTGCGATGCCGATGCGCTGACGCTGCCCGCCCGAAAATTCGTGGGCGTAGCGATCATAGGCATCGACTGGCAACTCGACCGCAGCAAGTGCCTTCTCCGCCCTCGCCCGCCGCTCGCGCCTGTTGCCGATGCTCTGAATATCCAGGCCTTCGGTCAGGATCTGCCCGATGGTCATGCGCGGCGACAGGCTGGCGAACGGATCCTGGAAAATATACTGCATCTTTCGGCGCTGGCGAGCCAGCGGCCCGGCGCTCAGCTTGGTGATATCGATGCCGTCAAAGCTTATTTCGCCGGATGTCGGCTCGATGAGACGCAGCAGCGAGCGGCCGATCGTGGTCTTGCCCGATCCGGATTCACCGACGAGGCCGACCACCTGGCCGCGCGCAATATCGAAGGAAATATCTTGCAGCGCCCTGACGACAGGACCGCGCGAGAACGCCGTCGGCGCAAAATGCTTGGTCAGATTCCTGACCGAAAGGAAGGGGGCATTCATCGTCAGAGATCCTTCCAACGCAAACAACGGCTGTGCTGGGTCGACGTCGCCGCGAACAATGGCGGCACCGCGGCGCGGCAGGCGTCGACAGCCATGGCGCAACGCGGCGCGAAGGAGCAGCCCTTAGGCAGCAAGGCCAGCGACGGAACATTGCCGGCGATGGTCGGAAGCGGCGTTCCTGCTGCCTTCAGCGAGGTGGCCTGGCCAAGCCGTGGCACCGAACGCATCAGCCCCGCGGTGTAGGGATGACGCGGACGGGTGAACACCTCGCTCACCGGACCCGATTCCACGATGCGCCCGGCATACATCACCGCGACCCGGTCGGCGATCTCGGCAACGACGCCCAGATTGTGCGTGACGAACAGAATGCCCATGCCGCGCTGCGCCTGCAGCTCGGCCAGCAGGTCGAGAATCTGGGCCTGGATGGTGACGTCGAGCGCGGTAGTCGGCTCGTCGGCGATCAGCAAGGTCGGATTGCAGGATAAGGCCATGGCGATGGTGGCGCGCTGGCGCATCCCTCCCGACAGCTCATGCGGGTATTGCCGCGCCCGCCGATCGGGATCGGGAATGCCGACCTGAGCCAGCAGCCGCACGGCGTCGGCGGCCGCATTGCGATGCGACTTGCCAAGATGAATGCGGATCGGCTCGGCGATCTGTTCGCCGATCGTGTAGACCGGATTGAGGCTGGTCATCGGCTCTTGGAACACCATGCCGATGTCGTTGCCGCGCACCTTGCGCAGCGACTCAGGATCGAGGCCGGTCAGCTCGGTGACCGTGCCATCCCTGCGCCGCAGCGCGATCGATCCCTCGGCGATGTGTCCGATCTTCTTCGGCAGCAGGCCGATGATCGACAGGCTGGTGACGGACTTGCCCGATCCGGACTCGCCGACGAGCGCGACCGTTTCACCCGATCCGATCGTCAGATCGAGGTCCTGCACGGCGGCAATGTCGCGTCCCGCGATACGGAACACCGCCCGCAGACCGGAAATCGAGAGAATCGGAGCGTCCACGGTCAGCGCAGCAACCCGACGTCGCGAAGGATGATTTCGACCTTTGCGCTTTCCTCGTCGTTCAAGCTGCGTTGCGGCCGCGCCATGGTGTTGGAGGCGATGATGCCGAGGCTCTTCATCGCGGTCTTGAAAGCGCCAACGCCGGCCGAGCCGGCGCTTGTCCTGCCGAGCGAGATCCAGACGATCTCGAACAGCTTCAACAGCCGCTCTTGTTCCACGCGGGCTTCGGCGTGCTGACCCGTCTGCATTAGGGTCCACAGCTTGACGTAGCCGTGCGGGTCGACATTGGCGAGGCCCGGCACGACACCATGCGCGCCCATGGCTAGCACGCTGTCGACCAGGATCTCGGACCCGGTCATGCCGAAGAAATTCGGATCGTCGGCCATATCCTTGAGCACATAACGCAGGTTGCCGTCATCGCCGCTGGAATCCTTGATGCCGGCGATAGCGCCCTCGCTAGCAAGGGCAACGGTGGTCTTACGCTCCAGCTTGACATGGACGCAGACCGGAATGTCGTAGGCGATGATTGGAATGTCGACCGCGTCCTTGATATAGCGGAAGTGATCGCCGATCTCGGGCTGGCTGGTGCGGGCATAAAACGGCGCGGTGACGACGACCGCGTCGGCACCGGCCAATCTGGCTATCTTGGCATGGTTGATGACACGATCGGTTGTCGGGTCGATGACCCCGGCGAAGATCGGAACGCGGCCATTGTTGACCTTGACCGCGTGCTCGACGATGGCCCTGCGGCCGGGCTCGTCATGGAAGACCACCTCGCTGGTCGAGCCGAGCA
Source organism: Mesorhizobium wenxiniae (assembly GCF_002284535.1). Classification (GTDB taxonomy): domain Bacteria; phylum Pseudomonadota; class Alphaproteobacteria; order Rhizobiales; family Rhizobiaceae; genus Mesorhizobium; species Mesorhizobium wenxiniae. The sequence goes on from NZ_NPKH01000023.1 coordinate 328,774, forward strand.
CGAAGAGCCCGTGTACCCCGCCGTCGAGCAGGTTCTCAATCGTCCGCGTGAACGACGGGAAGTCGACGCTGAAATCGGCATTGAGCGGGGTGACGACAGGTGGCACGACACCGGTAAACAGGGGCATTTTGAAAAACCTTTGGTCAGTTGAGATCGGAACGAGGGTCGAATGCATCGCGCAGGCCATCGCCGATGAAGTTAATGGCCAGGACGGTGAGCACAAGCACGGCGCCGGGAAACATCCATTGCCAGGGATATTGTTCGAGCACCACGGTGGAGCGGGCGAGATTGAGCATGTTGCCCCAGCTGGCTTCGGGCGGCGCGATGCCGAGGCCGAGAAAGGAGAGACCGGCTTCGAGCAGAATGGCATTGGCGATCTGCAGCGTGGCGTAGACGACAAGAATATCGATGCAGTTGGGCAGGCCGTGACGGAACAGGAGATGCGGCAGCCCCGCCCCCATGCCGCGGGCGGCGACGACGAAGTCACGCTCGCGCAGCTCGAGCAGCCGGGCGCGCACCATGCGCGACAGCACCGGCCATGAGAGCAGCGAGATCACCAGGATGGTCGGCGCGATGCCGGTGCCGGCGATCGAAGCGAGCACAAGCAGGAAGATCACCGGCGGCAGCGTCATTGCGAGATCGACGAAGCGCATCACCGTGCCGTCGACAAGACGCCCGCCGAAGCTGGCGACGGCGCCGACCAGGAAGCCGATGACGATCGAGATGGCGACGGAGCAGACGGCGACCAGCAGCGATATCCGCCCGCCTTGCATCAGCCGGGCCATGACGTCGCGGCCGACGCCGTCGCTGCCTAGCCAATGAATGGCGGACGGTCCCTTGTTGATCGCCCTGAGATCGATGGCATTGGGGCTGAACGGCCACCATAAATGATAGGTCGAAACCGCCAGCAGGATGGGAACGACGATAAGCAGACCGGCGCGCGCCGCACGATTTTCAAAGAAGCGGTCGAGCGCGCGGCGGAGCGGTCCTTTGGTTTGCGGCGCGGCTGTCGGGTCGACGGTCGGATCTCGCGCGGTGATCGTCATCACGACACCTGAATGCGCGGGTCGACGACGGCATAGACGATATCGGTCAGGAGATTGACCAAAATGACGCAGATGCCGATCACCAGAGTGGCGCCCATGATCACCGGGTAATCCCGTGTGCCGACCGCGTTGACCAGCAGCAGGCCCATGCCCGGCCAGTTGAACACGCTTTCGAGGAAAATGGCGCCGCCGATCGCGATGCCGACCGTCGAGCCGATCAGGGTGATAACTGGCAAAAGCGCATTGCGCGTCGCGTGCTTGATGATCACCCAGAATTCGCGCACTCCCTTGGCACGCGCGGTTCGCACATAATCCTGGTTGAGCACTTCCAGCAGCGACGCGCGCATGTAGCGCATGATCAGCGCGGCGTGTCCAATGGACAGCAGGCAGGCGGGCAGGACGAGGTGCGCGAGTACGTCCGATACGGAAAAAGGTGCGCCGGCGGTCTGCATGCCGCCTGATGGCGCCCAGCGCAGCAACACCGAGAAAAAGTACAGCCCGAGAAGTGCCGTCAGAAAAGCCGGGCTGGAGATGCCGACGAAGGCAACCACCGACAGGATGATGTCGGGCAGCGCGTTACGGCGGACGGCGGAGAAAATGCCGGCGGAAATGCCGAGCACGATGGCGATGGCCAGGCCCGTACCCATCAACAGCGCGGTTGGGCCGATGCGCTCCATGACCAGGGGCAGCACGGCAACGCCGCTGCGTTGGATCGAATAGCCGAAGTCGCCGCTGAGTGCTGCGCGAAGCCAGGCGAGGTATTGCACGGGAAGCGGCTGGTCGAGCCCAAGCCGGTCGCGCAGGACTTCGAGGTCGGAAGCAGACATCGGGCTGGACGGGTTGATATACGCGTCGATCGGATCGCCGGGCGCCAGTCGCAGAAGGATGAAGATGAGGACGCTCAAGGCGACCAGCATCAACAGTCCTGTAGCGCTGCGGCGGGCAATGAAACTCAGCATTGGCGGTCCGTGGTGATGATGAGAGGAGCCGGCAACAGGCCGGCTCCTTGCAAAGGCGGGCCTGGCCCGCCAAGCGCTTTTACTGGATATCCCAGCGTTCCGGGTGAGCCGCATAAGGACCGCCGGCCGGTGCCGGCGTCCAGACGAAGTCACGCAGCTTGTTGGAGGCGACGCCATAGCGGTTGGCCACCCATAATGTCGCCCAGGGCAGATCCTTGTTCATCACCTTGCAGACTTCCTGCCACGATTTATCGATCTTGGCCGGATCGGTCTGGCCGAGCGCAGCGTCCAATGCAGCGCTCAGATCGTCGAACTCGATGCGCATGGTGTTGAAGCCTGCCGGCGGAATCTGGGACTTGTTGAGACCAGGGCTGATGCCAGCCGGATTCGGACCGTTCTGCAGGCCGGCATAGACCATCGCAAATGCGTTCCAGTCCGGCGTCCCTTCCTTGTAGACGATGCCGTTATAGGTCGGCGTATCGACGACACGCGGCACCACATTGATCCCGACCTCGGCCAGCATCGACTGGATGGCGGCCATCACATTGGCCGCTTGCGGCGAGCCGTAATAGGTCAGCAAGGTGATGGGTTTGTCGCCGTTGATCTTTTCCCAGCCCGCCTCGGCAAGCAGAGCCTTGGCCTTTGCCGGATCGTACGCATAGGGTTCGAGGCCTTCGGGGAGCAGATGCGGCGCGACGTAGCCGCAGTTGGCCGGTTTGGCCGCGCCGCCATAGAGGCTCTCGATGATGGCATTGCGATCGATCGCGTGCATGATCGCCTGGCGGACGCGAACATCCCTAAAGAGCTCGACCTTCTGGTTGAGGCCGATGTAGTTGACCACATAAGAAGCGCCCTCGATCACCTTGAAATTGCTGTCGCTCTTGAAGGATACCGCGTCGTCGGGCTCGACATAGGTGAACTGGATTTCGCCGGCGCGCAGCGCGGCAACGGCCGCCGCCGGGCTCTCGAAATACCGGTTGATGAGCACATCGACCTTCGGCTTGCCGCTGCGATAGTCGTCATCCGCGGCCAGCTCGACATATTGATCGCTGACGTAGCGATTGAATTTGAAGGGGCCGGTGCCGACCGGAGTGGTGGACCACCAGGTGCTTGTGGCCAGCGTTTCTGGTGGCATCCCGGCCAGAGCATGCTCCGGCAGGATCATCACCTGCGAGAGAATGGACAGGAAGGAGCCGTTGGGCTTCGACAATTTGACGACCACGGTGCGATCGTCCGGCGCGTCGACCGACGCGATGTCGCCGAGACGCGCGGCAAACAAGCTGCCGGAGGCTTTGTTCCTGGCGAGTTCAAGCGTAAACTTGACATCCTTGGATGTGAACGGCTTGCCGTCGTGCCAGGTCTCTTGGACAAGGTTGAACGTATAGGTCAGTTGGTCGTCGCCGACCGTGTAGTCCTTGGCCAGATCCCCTTCGAGTTCGGTCAGTTCGGCGTTGTAGATCACCAGCGGTTCAAAATAGGTGCTGAGCCAGGTAAAGCCGCCGGTCGCAGCCAGCGGGTTGAAATTCTTGGGAAAGCCGCCGGGGCCGACGTCGAAGCCCCCGGTTATGGTCTTGGCGCCCTGCGCCTGGACGCTGGTGGCCAGGCCGCCGAGCAGCAGTCCGGTGATGGCCAGATGACGAGCGATAGTCTTGATGCGCATGGTTTCCTCCCTTGGCATTGTCAGGTAGTTCGGCGTTGGGTCAGGTGGTTCGGTTTTTGGCGATGACTTGCTGAAGCCCCCTGTAGTGGTCGTCGAGGCGCTGACGCGCCCGGTCGACATCCTTGGCGGCGACGGCCTCGACGATCTCGTGATGGTCGCGCCATGTCGCCAGCGGTGTCGGATTGTCGAGGCTGGTGAAATTCGAAGCCTTGTTGAACGCCACCCAAAAAATGTCGATCAGCGCGCTCAGCATGTGATTGTTCTGGCAGCGGAACAGCAGCTGGTGGAATTGCTGGTCCTCTTCGGCAAAGCTCTCCTGGCGCTCGGCGCGCCGCCGCATGCTTTCGGTCAGCTGGCGCAGCGCGGTGATGTCTTCGGCGCTGATCATCTCGATGGTCTTGGCGATGAGGCCGGTTTCAAGGACGCGGCGGATCTCGCGCAGCTCCTCCACGTCGCGCAACGAATCCTGCAGGCCATATGCCAAATTATCCAGCAAAGGCTTGAACGAGAATTCCTTGACGAACACGCCGATGCCGCGACGCGTCTCCAAAATACCGATCGACTCCAGCGCTTTGATCGCTTCCCGCACCGAGTTGCGGCCGACGCCGAGCCGCTGCGCCAGGAAGGTCTCCGGAGGCAAGGGATCGCCTGCCTTGAGCTTGTTGCTCTGGATATAGTTCCTGAGGCTCTCCTGCACGCTGACATGAAGCAGCGGCGGTCGGGTCAGCGGTTCGATCGACTTGGGTTCCGACATGGATTTGGGTTCCGAGATCGATTTGGGTTCCGACATTTTGCTCCAAGCGCCGCCGCAATTGCGCCGATGGCGCGTCGTAAAGCGGTCGATGCTTGTAGCATAGCGACTTGTAGGATATCCTGCAAGCAGGAGGATACACCACTGAAATGAGGATCGTCCTGGCCGGCTCAAGCCATTGGCACGCCGAAATGCATCTCGACGCTGCACACTCATGTAACGCCGAAATAGCCGGCATTTGGGATGAGGACGCGGAGCATGCGCGCGCCTTCGCGACGCGTCATCATCTGCCGTTCATTGCGGATTTTGCGAAAATCCTCACCAGTCCGCCGGACGTGATCCTGCTGATGGGACATCCTTCGACCGTACCGGCGCGGGCGCGGGCTGTCATCGAAGCTGGCATACCGCTGATCCTGGAGAAGCCGGCGGCGAGCAGCACCGGAGCGTTGGCCGCGCTGCGCGACCTGGCGAGGCAGCACCGGGCCTTTGTCAGCGTTCCCCTGCCCAACCGCTTTGGACCGGCCGTCACTGCCTTTGAACGGCTGCGCCGGCAAGGCCGTGCCGGTGCGGTTGCGCATTGCCAGTTCCGGCTGGTCAATGGCCCGCCGCAGCGCTATGCGGCCGAAGGTGTCGCCTGGGTCGTGGATCCGGCGATCGGTGGCGGTGGCGCGCTGAGGAACCTCGGCATACACGGCGTCGACGCCGCGCTCAGCCTGGCAACCGGCGGACTTCAGCTGAAAGCCGTTTCGATCGAGAACCGCATTCACCGCGCCGCGGTCGAGGACCATGCGCTGCTTATGCTGGAAGATGCTGCCGGAGCCTTGTTCGTCGTCGAGGCAGGATACACGTTCGCGTCGATGCGCCCCGGCGGCGATTTCGAATGGCGCATCGTCAGTGAGAATGCCAGCCTCATTGACTATGGCGACCGCGCCATCTGTGCGACGCTCGACGATGGGGCTATCGTTGACTTGCCGATCGAATTGCCGGCGACGCGCTACCGCCTGTGCATGGGCGACACGCTCGACCGGCTGGCCCGAAAGGCGCCGCCGGGGACTTCAATCAATGACTATGTTGCGGCGATGTCGCTTATCGACGCCGCGTATGAAAAGGCAGGACGATGACTGGAATAGGGATTATCGGAGCGGGCGATTTCGGTGCGGCCCATGCAAGGGCAATCAAAGAAGTGCACGGCCTGCAACTCGTCGCATCGTGCCGCGGGAATAACGATGCCCTGGCCGACTTCACCGGCGAACATGGTGGTCGCGGCTACACCGATTGGCGCAAGCTGCTGGATGACAAGGATGTCGACGCTGTCCTCATCGCCAGCCCTCACCACCTCCATGCCGAGATAGCGATCGGCGCAGCAGAGGCCGGCAAGCACATCATGCTCGAAAAGCCGATGGCGCCGACGGCAGCGGCCTGCGATGCGATCAATGCCGCCGTGGCCGCCGGTGGCGTCAAGCTGATGGTCGCCCATCTCATGCATTTCGCCCTGCCCTGCATGGCAGCCAGGCAGATGCTGGAGGAAGGAGCGCTCGGCCGGCCTCTCATCGGATCGAGCTGGATCATCAAGCTCTGGATGGAGCACAATCGCCGCGACTGGCATCTGCGAAAAGCAACCGGCGGCGGCATGCTGTTGACGGCCGGTATTCATGCGCTCGACCGCCTGGTCTGGCTGATGGATGACGATGTCGTTTCGGTGAGCGCCATGCTTGGCGCCAAGTTCCATGAACAGGAAGCCGATGACACCGCCCTGCTCGGACTGCGCTTCGCCGGCGGCGGGCTCGGCCAGGTGCAGAGCGTCGGCTATCGCAATGGCGCGACCACCTACGCCATGGACCTGGTCTGCGAGCAGGGAACGTTGCGCATCGATATGGACCGCGGCACGATGCTGGGGCGCGATACGGTCTGGACCGACCTGCCCGGCTCGTTCGAGCCGAACTGGATGCACAACGCGCTGGTGCGCGAATGGACGGCGATGCGCGATGCCATTGCGGACGACAGTTCGGTGCCAATCTCCGGCGCCTATGGGCGCAAGATCATCGGCATCATCGAAGCCGCCTTTGCCTCGAACGAGACTCGGCGCGAGCACGAGATCGCCGGTGCGCGCTGAACCGGACGACCACCTGACCCACTTGCCCGCACATGCGCCGCGCGGTGTCTGGGGTGCAGTGATGCTGGCCATCGACGATCGCAGAGCGATCGATTGGGAGGCGACGGCAGAGACGATCGCGCGGCTCTGCGCATCGGGAGTCGACGGCATCTATTCCAACGGCACCGCCTGCGAATTCCACTGCCAGACCGAGCCCGAGTTCGACCGGCTTTGCGACCTGGTGGCCACGATAGCCGGCCGCGCGCGCCTGCCTTTCCAGATCGGCATCAGCCAGTCCAATCCGCGCGTCGCGCGCGAGCGGCTGATGCGGATGTCGGCGCTTCGCCCGGCGGCAGTGCAATTCACCTTGCCCGACTGGTGGCCGCCGAGCGACGGCGAGGTCATGCGTTTCGTCGGCGGTCTTGGCGAGACTGCGCCTGACATGCCACTGGTGCTTTACAATCCGCCGCACGCCAAGCGGCGCCTGACGCTCGAACGTATCGCCAGGCTGCGCGCAGCCGTGCCGTCGCTGGTCGGCGCCAAGCTGCCGGGCGGCGAGACCAGTTGGTACGCCGACATGCACCACGAACTGCCGGGATTTTCGGTCTTCGTGCCCGGCCATATGCTGGCGACGGGATTTGCCCATGGCGCCCACGGCAGCTATTCGAACATTGCCTGCCTCAGCCCGAAGGGCGCGGTGATGTGGTGGCGTATGATCCGCACCGACGCGGCAACCGCTGCCGAGGTCGAGAAGCGCATCCAGGCCTTTCTCGCCAGGCACGTTCTGCCTTTTCGCGCTCGCTATAATGTCAGCGATGCGGCACTCGACAAAGCGATGGCGGCGGCCGGCGGCTGGGCGCCGCTTGGCCCGCGACTGCTCTGGCCCTACAGCTCGGTTCCCGACGGGGAGATCGCGACGCTGGCCGAAGCTGCCCGCACGGCCTTCCCCGAATGGTGGCAGTGACCGTCGGTCAATCGAAGGCGCCTGCCCGCCCTGATCCAAAAGGAACAACCATGGCCTTGTTCCGGATTTGACGCATGGCGGACTCGTGCTCATGCTGGACCGATGACAAGGGGTGTACTGCTGGACCTCGCAGGCGTCATCTATGATAGCGAGACCGCAATACCAGGCGGGATCGACGCCCTCGCGCGTTTGCGCCAGGCCGGGTTGGCCATACGCTTCGTAAGCAATACCACGCGCTCGTCGAAACAGGGGGTTCTCGAACGTCTGGAGGCAATGGGACTCACCGTTACCAAGGCAGATGTTTTCACGCCGGCGCACGCTGCTCGCGAATGGCTGCTTCGCAATGGCTGTGCGCCACACTTGTTGGTTCACCCTGGCCTTGCGCCGGAGTTTGACGAACTGCCGGATCGCGACAAGCGCGCCGTCATCGTCGGCGATGCCGGAGACGCCTTCACATATGCGGCGTTGAATGACGCGTTCCGCGAGCTGAGCGCGGGGGCCGAATTGCTGGCCCTTGCCAGCAACCGGACGTTTCGAGATGCTGACGGCGGGCTCAGCCTCGATGCAGGGCCATTCGTCGCGGCATTGGAATTTGCCTCCCTGAAACGCGCAACCGTTCTCGGCAAGCCCTCGCCGGCATTCTTTCTGTCGGCGCTGGCAAGCATGGACTGTCCGCCGGATCAGGCGATCATGGTTGGCGACGACGCCGAGGCCGATATAGCTGGCGCCCTGCGCGCCGGACTTTCGGCTGCATTGCTGGTGCGGACAGGCAAATACCGGCAGGGCGATGAGAAACGGTTTGATCCGCGCCCGACCGCAACCGTGGCCGATCTCGCGGCGGCAACCGATTGGATCATTGCGCGCCGAGACTGATTGCGCGGGCTGAACCGGCCGTACAGCGCCCGCCTTGCTAGGTCATCCGGCGCTCCATTTGCACCTCGGCCCCTAGACTTTCGATGTCGCGGAAGATCGAAGCGACAGCCAGCGCGCGCCCTTCGCGCTTGAAGCGGAGCAGGCAATCCTTGGCAATGATGTCTCCATCGACCTCGATCTCGTCCCATTGCGCGGCATGGCCGACGTAGTTGATGGGAACGTCGTAATGCTGGCTCCAGAAGAACGGCACGCCGACGTATTTCTCGCGATGGCCGAGCATGTTGAGGGCCGCGGTTCGCCCCTGCCTCTCTGCGACCACCCAATGCTCGACCCGGATGTTCTCGCCACTGTGCGGATCTGGCCACCGCGCAATGTCGCCGGCCGCGAAGATCCCTGGTGCGCTCGTCTCCAAAAAGGCGTTCACGACGACACCGCGGTCAAGGATGAGCCCCGCCGTTTCGGCAAGCCCTGTCCGCGGTCGCACGCCGATGCCGGCGACGACGAAATCCGCCGCCAACGTATCGCCACTGCTGAGTTTCACCTTGTTGCCGTCGATGCTACTTGCGGTGTCCTCGAGATGGAATACGACACCATTCTCCTCATGGAGGGCGCGGATGAAATCGCCCATTTGCGGACCCAGGACGCGTTCCATAGGCCGTTTTTCCGGCGCCACGACATGAACTTCGATATCGCGCGAGCGCAGGGCCGCGGCAACTTCTAGGCCAATGAAACTGGCGCCAAGCACGACGGCGCGGCGCGCGGTCGTGGCTCGCTCGATGATCGCCTTGCAATCTGCGAACGAGCGCAGCGTGTGAACGTGTGGCAGGTTGGCGCCGGGTATGGTCAGGCGAACCGGTTCGGCTCCGGTCGCAAGGAGTAGCCTATCGTAAGGAGTCCGGGCCCCGTCCGCGAGTACAACTTCGCCAGAACGTGCATCGATGCTGGCGACGTTCGCATTGAGGCGCAGGTCAATATCGTTCCTTGAGTAGAAGCTTTCTCCGCGGAGCGGAATCCAATCCTCCGGTGCTTTGCCGGCGAGGTAGTCCTTGGAAAGATTGGGCCGATCAACGGGCGGCGCTTCGTCGTTGCTGAACATGACAATGCTGCCCTGATAGTGTTCGCGCCGCAGTTTCTCTGCCGCCGCGAAACCGGCCGCGCCGCCACCGACAATGACGATTCTTTGCGGAACCTGGCCGGAGCTTCCATTGCGCTGCTTCGGTGCCGTCCGTTTGCGCTTTTCTCCGACGAATATCCGATCATCGCGTTGTTCCACCGACCAGCAAGCGAGTGGACTGAAAGCAGGGGGACGCAAGGCCTCGCCTGTACGCAAATCGAAGCACGCGTGATGCCAGGGACACCGGACGGTGTCTTCCACCACAAGACCGTCGGCGAGCGGCCCGCCATAATGTGTGCATGTCGCCCCTATGGCGAAGACCTCCGCCCCGCGGCGCACCAGCAGCACCTGCTCATCGCGGCAATGGCCGAGGATCTTTCCACCATCGGGAAGGTCGGTTAGCGCGATGCCCTCGACCAGATCCGGCCCATTTGGTTTGACATGACCTTCAGCCATTTTCCTCTCCCCTGGCGCGATCCGGTGACAAAATAGCCGAGCGGCGGGAAATCTTCAGGTCACCAGCTGCCTGGCTAGCGCGCCTTCAGGTTCTCGGACACCGCTTGAGCCCAACGTCCGGCCGCGCAATTTGTTGCCAGTTGGGCAGTACGCGCCGTCGATTTCCTGGCGTTTGGATTCGCTGCTGAAGGAATGACACCGTCGCGTAAACTTTTTCGCCGAACATGCGTTGTCCCTTTTCCAAGCCAAGGAGACAGCCATGCAGATGAAATCGGAAATCGCCGGCGAGGCCGCCAAGCAACGCCACATCCAGCGCGGCATCGATGCCAAGGACAAATCGAAGGACGGCAAGCAGCAAGGCGCCATGCAGGCCGGAGCACGCAAATATCCCGAGCCGCCCTTTCCTGAACAGCACCAGCCGAAGCCGGGGCACGAATGGGCCATTGAGCCGGCGCCGCTCTATGATGCGCCATTCTATATCGGATCAAAAAAACTAGATGGCAAAGTAGCCGTCATCACAGGCGGCGATTCAGGCATCGGCCGAGCCGTGGCCGTGCTCTATGCGCGCGAAGGCGCCGATGTGGCGATCGTCTATCTGTCCGAGGATAAGGACGCCGATGAGACGAAGAGGGCCGTCGAAGCCGAAGGCCGGCGCTGCATGCTGGTCAAGGCCGACGTCAGCGAACGCGACCACTGCCACAACGCGGTTGCTGAGGTGGTAAAGGAATTTGGCCGGATCGACGTGCTGGTCAACAACGCCGCTTTCCAGATCCATTCCAGCGACTTCAGCGAGCTGACCGAAGAGCATTTCGACACGACGCTGAAGACCAACCTCTACGGTTATTTCCATATGGCGCAGGAGGCCGTGCCGCATATGAAGCCCGGTTCGGCGATCATCAACAGCGGCTCCGTAACCGGCCTAGAGGGCTCGAAGCAACTGGTCGACTATTCAATGACCAAGGGCGGCATTCATGCCTTCACGCGCGCGCTCTCGGGCAACCTTATCGAGAAGGGTATTCGGGTGAACTGCGTGGCGCCGGGCCCCGTGTGGACGCCGCTCAACCCGTCTGACAAACAAGCCGGTGACGTTTCGAAGTTCGGCGCAGACACGCCGATGAAACGGCCCGCACAACCGGAGGAGATCGCGCCGGCCTATGTATTCCTCGCCTCCCCGCATTGCTCGAGCTACATCACCGGCGAGATATTGCCGATCATCGGCGGCTACTGAGTGCCTGTCGCCCGCTCAGCCTGATCGTCGTGCGACCTCTTGCCTGTGACGATGGTAGCGGCGATCTCAGATATGAAATGGTCGACAGATGTATTTCATTGCCTTGGCGACAGACTATGACGGCACGCTGGCGCACGATGGGATCGTAGCTGAAAAGACGCTTGCTGCTCTCGAACGGGTCAAGAAAAGTGGCCGCAAACTCATCCTCGTCACGGGCCGCGAGCTGCCCGATCTCAAGCGCGTTTTTCCCGAACTCGGCGTGTTCGACAAGGTCGTCGCCGAAAATGGGGCCTTGATCTACACGCCTGCCAGCGAGGAAGAACGTGCGATCTCACCGGCACCGGCGCCCAAGTTCGTCGACAAGCTGAAGAAACACGGCGTCAAGCCGCTTTCGGTCGGACGGTCGATCGTCGCGACCTGGGAACCACACCAGGCAACAGTTCTTGAGGTCATCAAGGAACTCGGGCTGGAGCTGGAAATCATCTTCAACAAAGGCGCGGTGATGATCCTGCCCAGCGGCATCAACAAAGCAACAGGGCTGGCCGCCGCACTTGAGGACCTCAGGCTGTCGCCACACAATGTGGTCGGTATTGGCGATGCTGAAAACGATCATGCCTTCCTGCAGGCCTGCGGCTGCAGCGTCGCTGTCGACAATGCACTTGAGGCGGTCAAGGATACCGCGGACCTTGTAACGCGCGGCGCGCGTGGAAAAGGCGTCGAGGAGCTGATCGAAAAACTGGTAAAGCGCGATCGGGAATTTGTCCGAAAACGCCGTGACGGCATCCTTCTCGGCTCGGCCGGCGGCGACGAAGTCTATCTGACGCCGACCGACACGGTTCTGATCGCCGGAAGCTCCGGCATCGGCAAATCCACCTTGGCCACCGCGCTGACGGAACGCTTCGTCGAGAACGGCTTTCAGTTCTGCATTTTCGATCCGGAAGGCGACTATGATGGCCTCGAAGGCGCCGTCCGGATAGGCGATGGCTCGAGCGAACCGACAAAGGCACAAGTGCTCGACCTGATCGAGAAGCCGGACACCAGTGTGGTCGTCAATGGGCTGGCGTTGCGGGTCAATGAGCGACCGGACTTCTTTGCCGATCTGCTTCCCGGCCTTGGCAGTTTCCGCTTCCGTACAGCGAGGCCACACTGGCTAGTCATCGACGAGGCGCATCATCTTCTCCCCAAGAAGCGCGACGACACGCGCGCCGTCCTGTCGTTGGAATTACCTGGCACTGTCCTGATCACCGTTCATCCGGAAGCGATTTCGACCGATGCCCTGCGTCTGGTCACTGCCGTCATTGCGCTCGGTCCCAAGGCCAAGAATGTCATCAAGGCCTTTTGTCATGAAACGGATATCAAGCCGCCAAAGGATATTCCCTCGCCAAAAGGCGAGCGCGTGCTGTTCTGGCGGCCGCAAGCCCGCAAGAAAATTGCCATGGTCAAAGCGATCGAACCGCGCCAGTCGCTCAAGCGTCACAGCCGCAAATATGCGGAAGGTCAACTCGACGAGGCCGGCAGCTTCTATTTCAGAGGTCCCGACAAAGCCATGAATCTTCGGGCCCACAACCTGATGATCTTCGCTCAGATTGCAGAAGGCATCGACGACGCGACCTGGGAGCATCACCTGCGTGCCGGCGACTATTCCGAATGGTTTCGCCATCAGATCAGGGACAAGGAGCTGGCGCGCGAAACCGCCGAGGCAGAAAAAGACGAAATGCTCTCGGCGCAGGAAAGCCGCAAGCACGTTCTGGATGCAGTACGTCGCCGTTATACGGCTCCTGCCACCGCCCCGGAGGAATAGGGAGCGAAGGGATCGGCCATGCACATCATTCTCGGCGGCACGGGCCATGTTGGTTCTGCTGCAGCCATGTTTTACGGCAGGGCGAAGCGGTCACCATCGTAGCTCGCGACCCGTCCAAAGGCGCTGACTGGACGCGGCGTGGTGCCGAAATCGCGGTGGCGGATGTCCACGACAGCGAGGCCCTTTCGTCAGGTTTTTCGTCAAGGCGAGCGCCTGTTTCTGCTCAATCCGCCGGCTGACCCATCGACCGACACTGACGTTGAAGAGCGCAAGACCGTTGCCGCCATCACTGCAGCTCTTGAAGGATCTGGATTGCGAAAGATCGTCGCGCAATCAAACTACGGCGCTCGGCCCGGCGACCGGTGTGGCGACCTTAACATCCTCTACGAGTTGGAGCAGCAACTGCGCGCCCAGCCGATCCCTGCCAGCATCATCCGGGCGGCGTATTATATGAGCAACTGGGATTCTGCTGGGGATGGTGTGGTGAACACCCTTTTTCCGGCGGACTTCAGATTGCCGATGGTGGCACCGGACGACCTTGGGCGCGCCGCTGCCCCTCTGCTGAAAGAGCCGATCGAACAGACAGGTATCCACTATATCGAAGGGCCGGCGCCTATTCTGCATCTGACGTCGCGGCTTGTCTAAGGGAGGAGTTACGGACACATTAAGGTCGTGACGGCACCGCGTGAAAAGTGGCAAGAGACCTTTGAGGACATGGGCTTTTCCAAGGCAGCCGCCAAATCGTATGCGCGCATGACCGCCGTCAGCCTGGACGACCTTGAACTGCCCGACAGTCCCGAGCGTGGCACGGTTTCCCTGCAATGCTACATTTCCGATTTGGTCACCCGACACAATTAGCGTCGCAAATCGACTCGGACAGGTCGGAACGAAACAGTGTTATCTCTGGATTTTCAATCCGTTACCGGAGCAAATTATACTATTAAATCCTCTATTCTGATCGGCAGATCGCGGATACCCCTGCCCGTCGCATGATAAACCGCGCTTGCGACTGTTCGCCAAAGACCTTGACGCCGGCCCGGTTGACCTCGTGACCGGGGCTGAGTTCCACAGCCATTTCATCCATGGCGTTTTCGACTGGTCAGGGTTCACTGTATCCACTAGCAAAGAGGCGCAGGTCATAGGCCTCGGGATCTCGACGAAAGATCAACGCGCCATTCCGTTGGGATTCCTGTGGGACATAGTCGAGCGTAGCGCTGCTCTCCTCGACGACCTCATCGCCATTGCGGAGTTCACCTTTGATTTCGACAGCAGCAACTGATTTCCCCGCCCTGTTTGCGGCGGTGAACTCGACCACATAGCCGCCCTCGGTGACCGCGACCGCGAGCGGCAGCACAACGATCCGGGCGGTCCCATCGCGCGTGCTCAAGCCATCGACGACAAGAAAGCTGAGTACGGCAAGCAGGGCTACCGAGCTTATCCCCGCCACAACCCACTCCGTGACCGAAGTCCCGGGTTTGCGTGTCATTCCTTTGTTGTCGGACTGCTGCTTCTGTTGCTTGTCGCCTTTTGCGGGATTCTTTGTCACAGAATGAGCCTCGCAACCGCCGCCCCGAGCGCGCCAGGAAACGACAGAACCACGACTGCACTGAGTGTCTCCGAAAAGCCGGCGCCATCGGTCCTGCCGAAGGTCCACAGGATATAAAGGTTCACAAGCATCACCAGGACATAGCCGACGATTGCATAGCGAAAGAAGATGCTGACGAATCCAGCGCCTGGCTCGGGACCGTGCGAGCCGCGGAATTCGAACTCATAGACGAAGGCGTGCATGAGAGCGAGGGTGACCACCACCAGAGCGATTTCCTGCCAGGGGTGCATCTTGTAAGCGATGAGGACGACCTCCTCCGTTGGTGCGATGTTCACCGACAGAAACAGAGCTCCGACCACCATCAGGAACAGCTCTCCGGTGTAGCCGGGCTCGGGAATGTCCTCCTCCTCCAACAGACTCGGGCCAAGCTGAGCGCGTGCCAAAGATGCTCCTAGACTGCCTGGGACAACCTGCACCGCTATTTTGCCAATCACCTCCCGTAGCGGCATTTCGACGGTCACGATGCCGAAAATAAAAAACACCGCAGCAGCCGCCACAGCGGCCACAAGTATGGCCACAAAAGCATCGGCGATGCGGTCGCGAAGCGCCACCGTCTGGCGAAAGCCTCCGTACTTGTGCAGCAGCACCAGCATTGGCAAAGTGACAGCCAGGAACAGGGCGAGCCGCAGTGGGTGAAGGTGAAATCCCAGCGCCCAAGCTTCCATGGTCATCAGCACCGGGACGGCGAAGATCAACGCTCCGGCAAAGGCGCGCCCAAGACCAATCCAGAACTCACGCGGCGTTGGCACACGCCTGACGATGATTTCAGTTGGCGCCACGTCCGCTCCCTCAGAGATAGCCTGCGGGGAACAATGTTTCCTGCGCGATCTTGTTCCGGACCACTGCACCTTCGATAGTCAGACGGCGCAGCGATGTTCAAGCCCAGACCAAACCTGTTGGGAACTCGCGAGCCAGCTTTCCGTTCGAACTCTCGATCGAAATACAACGCAAAGCCGACATGGTATCTGGAGTGAAATCATGAAATCGCAGCTCGTTGCCGAAAGCGCCGGACAAAGGACGTTCGTGGTGGTGCTTGAACCTGGCGAGGAAGCGTTCGCGGCGCTTACGTCTTTCGCGGTCGGGCAGAACATTGGCGGCGCCTCGCTGACCGCGCTCGGCGCCTTCGAAACGGCGACAGTCGGCTGGTTCGACGTTGGAGAAAAGACCTATCGGAAAATCCCGGTTCGGGAACAGTGCGAGGTGCTCAGCGCGATCGGCGATATTGCGATCGGCGACGACGGCAAGCCCAGCCTTCACGTCCACGCGGTGCTCGGGTTGCGCGATGGCAGCACGCGGGGCGGGCATCTGCTCGAAGGCATCGTTCGGCCGACTCTTGAAGTCACAGTGGTGGAAGCGCCGGGGCATCTGCGCCGCAGGAAGCGCCCGGAACTCGGCATCGCCTTGATCGATCTGGATACTTGAAACCGAACTCGGATCAGGCGATCCGGGCGCGCTTATCCTTTTTGTTTGATTTGTTTGACGTCCGCGGGCGCCTCGGGTGCCGCCTCCCAGCCGAACACACTGCGACCGCCGAGCAGATGCGACTGATCGAACTCTCCGGCAACGATTTCCTTCAGGCTGGGGCCTGTGGCATAGCGTTCGACCTGCCGTGACTGGTCGTCGAGCCGCTTCAAGGCACCGATTTCTTCGTCGCGGCCGAGCCTGGCCTTGTGGACCGCGGACTTCAGCACGCCGATCGTCTCGTCATAGACTTTCAGCGGCACGGGGAATGGATGTCTGTCCTTGCCGCCATGCGCCAGCGAGAAGCGCCCCGGATCGGAAAACCGGCATGGCGCGCCATGCAGAACCTCGGCAACCAGCGCCAGCGCCCGCACCGTGCGCGCACCGACGCCGGGGACCAGAAGAAGATCGGAAAAATCGGCGGGGCCACGCTCGGCAGCCGCCGCCATGTTCCCATGAAGGCGGCGCATGACGACATCGCTTTCGCGAACGTCGTGGTGCGCCGGCATGACCAGGTGTGGCAGCATCGGCTGCTGTTCAGGCGCCTGCTCTGGAGCCGGGGCCGTGCCACGTTCAAGCGCGGCGAATTCCCTCAGAATGCGCTCCGGTCCGAGGTCCTGCAGGAGCTCCAGCTGTCCCTTGCGCGAAGCGTCGGCGCGGCGGTCGGTCAGGTTGACGATTTCGCCCTGGTTGGCGCCTTCGATGGCGGCATGCGGCTGGTCGACGAAGCTCTTCAGGCCTTCGGACAGCCAGTGATAGCGGCGCGCCACCTTGCTGTCGCCGTTCATGCCCTGCTGCACCACGACCCAGTCGCCATCATTGGTAACGATAAAGCCATGCAGATAGAGGTCGAAGCCGTCCTGAACGGCGGCGCTGTCAACCTTGGCGACGAGCCGGCTGGCAGTTGCCAGGCCTGTTCCGTCGAAGCCGACGCGCTCGCCGATGACGGCAAGCTCGTGCGGGGTCTTGCGTGAATGCGCGCCGCGGCCGCCGCACACGTGAATACCAAGTTCACCGGAGAGCGGAGCCAACCCGCGTTTCAAGGCGCCGATGACGCTGGTCGTGATGCCGGATGAATGCCAGTCCATTCCCATAACGGCGCCAAACGACTGGAACCAGAAGGGATGCGCCAACCGGCGCAGCAGCTCCTCGCGACCGTAGTGGTGAATGATCGCCTCGCACATGACCGCGCCAAGGCGCGTCATCCGGTCGCCGAGCCATTTCGGCACGCGTCCGCCATGAAGTGGCAGGTCTGCGCTTCCCGATCGTTGTGCCAAATCTTGCTGCCTGTTGCCGAACTATGCCTTGCGCTCAACAGATAGGTATCGAAAGCGGCGTGAAGAAGCGATGACACCCGCTTCAAGCTGCCGATGCCCGTTCCGAATTCCATTGCCGGCCTTGGTGCCCGGCCGCTTGGCGATCACTGTAGCCGGTTATCGCTTCGCTGAGGAGATCAAACTTCTCGATGTCACAATGCTCACCCGTCAATAGATCCGTCGGCCGCGGTGACTCGTCAGGTCGCCGCCAATTGATCTCGAACGACATCACGGGTCCGGGATCTGGGCGCCGCTCCGTTCCAGGCGTGCTCGATAACCGGAAGGCCCGATGATCGTCTCAAGGTCTTCATGGTCCGTCGCCTTCCAGGTGAGCGCCAACACAGCGTGGTGGTCGCGGGCTATCACCAGATCGACCATTGGCGGCGTTTTGCCGGGTTACCGATCGGCGGGATTTCCGACCGCCGGATCGCGCCGCCTTGAATATCTTCCCACACGTGGCAGATCGTCACGAAATTCCACCCACGGCAGCTTCATGTCCCAATAGGCATGAGCCTGCGGCGGAAAACGTTCGGGGTGGTCGAAGAAGCCGATCGTCACATAGAGTTCTTCGGGAAGCCCCTGGTCGAGATAGGCTATGGATGTCCCGCAATCGGCGCAGAAGGTGCGGAGCACGCCTCGGGTCCTCGAGAACGTCTTCGGCGTGCCGGTCAGCAATCTGAACTGGGCCGGTCGATAGCCGACCCAGACGGTCAGCGGGCTCCCTATGGCCTTGCGGCAATCGTCGTCGTGATCGGAGCAAATCCAGAACGGGTCGCCATGCATCTCAGCCGTTATCGAACCGCAAAAACAGGAGCCGGTCTCGATCCTGGTCATCGAACTATCGCTTCTGATCGAGGCGACCGTTCCGGGTGCAGAGTCCGCAGGGTGATGGAGTAGCGGTGCTCGGAAAGCGGCGGGATGCTGTGCTGCCATTCGGTGCGCGCCGGTCCCGTCATCAGGTAAGCCGACCTTGGCTCGATGATGATGGTCTGGCGATCCCATCCAGCGCCGTTCTTCCGGCGGAGCCGAAAGCTGCATGGCGCAAGAAGAGAAACGCCGGCTACGGCATCGAAATGCGGCTTGTCGCGATGCCAGCCGATACCCGCGCCGGGCCGGTACTCGTTGATCAAGACCTGCACGAAAGCATCGGCGGGCAGCCGCGCAAATGCCGCCACCTTGTCCCTGAGCGGCATCAGAAAAGCAGGGATAGGAGGCGCCTCGACGACTTTGCGTTGGTCAAAATCGTAGCGCAGGCCAAAACCGGCGACGCGCCGGTTTGCGAGATGGCCATGAAAGTCGAAAGGCTGGAAGGCGAGACTTTCGAGCTGCCGCGCCAGCTCGGGCTCTTCCTGCGCGGTGATCAGCTCCGGCTGATAGTGAAATCCTTCCGGCAGATCGTTGGGCGCACGAAACAGGTCGCCTTGGCCAGCGAATTCCGGCTGCTTGGTTTTGAGCGATGGCATCAACCCTAATTGGTGAAGCCGGCCGGCGGCGGCAAGACCTTGGAGGCGTCGAGCCGGCCGGATCACCGCCTCCATATCTTGGGCGAGACGGAACCTGGCTTGCCGGGGTGGGTTATTGCCCAGACGCGTCGAGTGTTTGGAAATGCCTTCAACTGCTATTCAAAGCATCAATTACGACCCGGCGACGAGGACCCTCTCCGTATGGTTCGTCCCAAGCGGAAATCGCTACGATTACGACGACGTGCCGCCGCAGACCTACGCTGCATTCCGCAAGGCCTCGTCAAAAGGTCGGTTCCTCAACGCGTTCATTCGAGACCGGTATAGCTACCATTTGGTCGAGCAGAGCCAGTCGGGGTGAGATCTTTTGCCCTTGTCGCGCGTAATGCATCCGGGAGAATCCGGTCGGTCGGCCGATCCCTCATTGCGCCGGCGGCGTACCGGGTTGATCGCCGCCCGTAGTCGTCTTCGGCGTCGGGTCCTTGTCGACTTCGGGATTTTGATCGACCGTGTTGGTGTTGCTTTGTGTCGGTTCAGTGCTGCTGGTGCTGCCCTGTGTCGGTTCGGTCTCGTTGCTGCAACCCGCTAGAGCCAGCGCCGCCAAAAATGATAGGCTCGTCAACGACAGTCTCGTCATGGCCAACCGCTCCCTTCCTGCTCGACAACGGTGAGTCGTGAATTTGGTTGCAGCGGAATGGCTTGTCTGCTGGCCCAGGACCCTTCTGATCGTCGCCGCGTAGGCGCCAAAGGAACAAATCTCCGCGCCGCCACGTTGCATTTCCAGTGCAATGCTTGTGACAGAGAGGCTAACGTCTTGGCGCCGAGAGCAAATTGGAAGGGTTTTCTGAAAATTGGAGAACTCAGCTGCCCGGTGGCGCTCTATACGGCTGCCTCAACCTCTGAGCGGATCGCTTTCCACACAATAAACCGCGCCACGGGCCATAGGGTGCATCGCGCCTTCGTCGACAGCGATAGCGGCAAGCCGGTCGAGAAGGACGACCAGGTCAAAGGCTTTGAGATCGGCTCGGGTGAGTACGTCGTGCTCGAACCCGATGAGGTCGCAGCCGCTGTCCCCGAGAGCGACAAGACGCTGTCGGTCTCAGCCTTCATCGGCTGTTCCGATGTCGACGACGTGTATTTCGACAAGCCGTATTACCTCGCCCCGCCGGATAAACACGCCGAGGAAGCTTTTGGGCTGATCCGCGAGGGCATGCGCAGGAAGAAAGTCGCTGCCATCGCCCAGACCGTCCTGTTCCGGCGCATCCGGACCCTGCTCATCCGGGCCTATGACGAAGGCCTGGTCGCAACGACGCTGAAATTCGACTACGAGGTGCGCTCGGCGGAGGAGGCCTTCGACAACATTCCCGATATGAAGATCGAGGGCGAGATGCTCGAACTGGCCGAACACATCATCAAGACCAAGAAGGGCAAATTCGATCCGACCAAATTCGACGACCGATATGAGGCGGCGCTTGCCGAGCTGGTGAAAGCAAAGCTCGAAGGCAAGAAGATCGCCGTTCCGAAGCCGGCCAAGCGGGAGAAGGTCGTCGATCTTATGGATGCGCTGCGCCAGAGTGCCGGCGTTGGCGGCAAGCAGCCCTCGACAAGAAAGCCCGCGGCAAAGTCAAAGCCGGCGCGCCACGCAAAGGCGAAGCAGACAGCACCGCGTCGGAAGGCCGGCTGACCGATGGCGCTCGAGACCTACCGCAAGAAGCGGAATTTTTCCGTTACCCCGGAGCCGCAGGGGCGCAGGGCGCCCGGGACCGGCAACAGCTTCGTCATACAGAAGCATGATGCCACCCGGCTCCATTACGATTTTCGTCTCGAAATGGACGGCGTGCTCAAGAGCTGGGCCGTCACAAAAGGGCCGAGCCTGATCCCCGGCGAGAAGCGCCTTGCCGTCCATGTCGAGGATCATCCTTTGGAATATGGCGGTTTCGAAGGCACCATCCCTAAAGGCGAATATGGCGGCGGCACCGTTATTTTGTGGGACAGAGGCACTTGGTCGCCGATCGGCGACGCGCATCGCGGCTATGCGAAAGGCCATCTCGATTTCGAACTTCACGGCGAGAAGCTCGGCGGCCGCTGGCATCTTGTGCGGATGGCCGGAAAGCCGCGGGAGAAGCGCGAGAACTGGCTGCTGATCAAAGGCGACGATGCCGCCGCGCGCACGGAAGGTGATCCCGACATTCTGGACGAGCGGCCGGAATCTGTCGCGACCGGCCGCAAGATCGAGGACGTCGCCGGCGAAGAGCCCGGCTGGTCCTCCAAGACGGGGCGCATTCGGAAGCGCCGCGGCGGCCGCACGGGGGCAACTCAACCAGAAGAGCGGCCTGCAACCGTAAGCGTTCCCCAACCGTCAAAGATCAAGGGTGCCAAGAAGGCAGCGCTTCCCGATTTCGTCGAGCCGACGCTGGCGACCCTGGTCTCGTCCGCGCCGTCCGGCGAACGCTGGCTGCACGAGATCAAATTCGACGGCTACCGGCTGCAGGCCAGGATCGAAGCCGGTCGTGTCAAACTGTTGACGCGGAGCGGTCTCGACTGGACAAAGAAATTCGGAAAGGCGGTCGTTTCGGCGCTGGCCGATATCCCTGTCGGGACGGCGCTGATCGATGGTGAACTCGTGGTCGAGACCTCCGCCGGCGCATCGGATTTTTCCGCGCTGCAAGCCGATCTCAGCGAGGGCCGCAGTGATCGCTTTCGCTTCTACGTCTTCGACCTGCTTCATCTTGACGGGTACGATCTGCGTGACGTTGCGTTGATCACCCGCAAGGAATTGCTGGAAAAGATCATCGGCGGTGATAACGCCATCATCAGCTACAGCGGACATTTTGAGGAGAATGGCGCTCTGGTCCTGCAACACGCCTGCCGGCTGAGCCTGGAAGGCGTTGTCTCCAAGCTTCGCGACGCGCCCTACCGCTCTGGCCGCAACAAGAACTGGGTGAAGTCGAAATGCTCTGCGCGGCAGGAATTTGTCGTGGCCGGCTATGTCCCCTCGACAACCTCGCGCAATGCGATCGGTTCGCTCATCCTGGGTGTCTATGATGACGGCAAGCTTCATCATGTCGGACGCGTCGGCACCGGCTACACGGCGGCGGTTGCCGAGAGCCTCTTCAAGAAGCTCGAGCGAATACGCATTCCGTCAACCCCGTTCGACGAACGGCTGACCGCCGAGGAGGCTCGGCAAGTCCGCTATGTCAGGCCGGAACTCGTCGCCGAAATCGAGTTCCGGGCGTGGACCGCCGACGGCAATCTGCGCCACGCCTCATTCCGCGGATTACGCGAAGACAAGCCGGCGAAGGAGATCGTCCGCGAAACGCCGAAGACGAGCAAGGCAGCACCCAAACCTCAGCGTCGGAGCGTCAAGCTCACCCATCCCGATCGCCTCTACTGGCCGGACCAGGGCGTGACCAAGGAAGGCCTCGCCGATTATTATGCCGAGGTGTGGCGCTATGCGTCGCCCTACATCGTCGGCCGCGCGTTAGCGCTGGTGCGATGTCCCAACGGGATTTCGGGTGAGCAGTTCTTCCAGAAGCATGCCTGGAAGGGCCTCAACCCCAACATTGTCCTGGTTCACGACCCCAAGGATCCGCCCGACGAGCGGCTGATCAGCATCAATGATCTCGATGGGCTGATCGGTCTCGTCCAATCGGCGGCGCTGGAGATCCACCCCTGGGGTTCGATGGTAAGCGATTGGGAGCGTCCGGACACGATCATCATGGATCTCGACCCCGGCGAGGACGTGAGCTGGGAGGCGGTGATCGAAGCGGCCGTCGAGACCCGCGACCGGCTGAAGAATGCAGGGCTTGTCCCCTTCATCAAGACCTCCGGCGGCAAGGGTCTGCACGTTGTGGCGCCGTTGAAACCGAAAGCGGAATGGCCAGCTGTGAAAGCCTTCACCAAGGCGATTGCCGACTCCATGGCCGCCGACAGTCCCAACCGCTACGTCTCGACCATCACAAAATCCAAACGGCGCGGAAAAATCCTCGTCGACTATCTGCGAAACCAGCGCGGTGCGACCGCAGTCGCACCCTATTCGACAAGAGCACGACCGGGTGCGGCGGTGTCTATGCCGCTTGCCTGGGACGAGCTCGGACCCGGCATCGGACCGGCCTATTTTACCGTCGAGAACACACCGACCCGGCTTGCCTCACTATCGTCGGATCCCTGGCAGGATTTCCGAGCTGCCGCAGCGCCGATCGAAGATCGTGCAAACCGACGCAAGAAAGCGGCTTGAGGAGGGCATTGCGAAGGTGCATGCATCCGAACAAATCAGGCGATCTGCTCAAACGTGCATTGTTCCGGAGCCTTGTCCGGCCGCCAGCGCAGGAACTTGGTGCCATGCCGGAAACGGTCGCCGGTGACGTGATCGAAGCGTACTTCGACCACCAGTTCGGGCCGGACCGGCTCCCATTCACCGCTGCGCTCGGTGCTCCAGCGGCTCAGCCCGCCCGGCGCCTTTCCGGTGAAGCCGGGGGGCTCGCGCATCGCTTCGAGTTTGCGGGTAAGCTCGGCCCTGTCGTCCTTGGCAATGGTCGAGGTGAAACCGACGTGATCGAGCTTGCCGGCCTGGTTGTAAAGACCCAGCAACAGAGAGCCGACCTCCGGGCTGTTGCTGAGATAGCGAAAGCCGCCGACCACGCAATCGGCCGACCGCAACCGCTTTACCTTCACCATCGCGCGCACCCCCGGTTGGTACGGACCGTCCAGCCGCTTGGCGACCACGCCGTCTGTCGCCCCATGTCCGGCAGCCCCTAACCAGGCGCGGGCTTCCTTCACATCGCGCGTACAGTGCGAAAGCACGATGTTCCTGCGGTTTGCCGAAGCGACGAAAGCCTCAAGGATCGCTCGCCGTTTTTTCAGGGTCCGCGCCAACCAGACAGTTCCGTGCTCATCGCAGAGCATGTCGAAGAGGACGATGTGCGCCGGGGTTTCGGCGGACAGCTTGCGGATCCTGCTCTCGGCGGGATGAAGCCGCATCTGGAGGGCGTCGAACGACGGTTTGCCGTCGACCGAGATGACGATTTCACCGTCGACGACAAAACGGCGCGACGGCAGTTCCTTCAATGTCGCGACGAGTTCGGGAAAATAGCGTCCGAGCGGCTTGCCTGACTTTGCGCGCAACTCCACCGCATCGTCCTGCCGAAATGCCAGGCAGCGAAAACCATCCCATTTGCGCTCGTATTGCCATCCGTCTCCTTCGGGAATCGCATCGGCCGCCTTGGCCTCCATCGGAGGCGTATCGAGCGGCAGGGCGAAGCCGCCGTCGCGGGGGATGACCTTCATTGTGCTGCCTTTGTTCTCCCGAGCAACTCCGTGCGCCTATTTTCGCTTTCCGGCCTCCGAGCCGATGCTTTTGCGCAGCGCATCCATGATGTTGATCACGTTGCTGGGCGGTTGCTCGGCCTTGTCCTTCGCCTTGGTTGGACGCTTCTTGCCCTTCTTCTTCGAGGCAATGATCTCCAGCAGCCGCGCCTGGACGGGATCTCCGGTCATGGCGGGATCCCACTGCCTGGTTCGCTCATCGATCAAGGTCGAGACCATATCCATCAGTTTCGGGTCGGGTTTGGCGTTTTCGATCTTGCCGAAATAATCCTCGGGATCGCGAACCTCGTCGCCATAGCGCAGTGTCCACAGCACGATGCCCTTGCCTCGTGGTTCAAGCATGACGGCGCGCTCGCGGCGGTACATGACCAGTCGCGATATTCCGACTGTCCCTGTCGACTGCATCGCGTCGCGAATGACCGAGAATGCTTCCTCCCCGACCGGATCGTCAGGGGTGAGATAGTGGGGCTTGTCGTACCAGATCCAGCCGATGCTGTCGGCATCGACAAACATGTCGATGTCGATGGTGCGCGTGCTCTCCAGCGCGACTGCGTCGATCTCATCGTCCTGGAGCAGGACGTATTCGTCCTCGCCGCGCTGATAGCCCTTGACCTCGTCGTCTTCAGCAACTGGTTTGCCGCTGACGGCGTCGACATATTGGCTGACGACGCGATGCCCGCTCTTGCGATTGAGCGTATGGAACCGGACCTTTTCGCTCTCGGTGGTAGCGGGCGTCATCGCGACCGGACAGGTCACGAGCGAAAGCTTCAGATAGCCTTTCCAGAAAGGACGCGGCGCCATCGAGGATCCTCGGCAGGTGTAAAACAGTCGAACGCATCAAGGTGATCGATTGTTCCAGCATCGTTTCGTCGCGCTCCCAAGGCTCGCCAGCAAGAATCCATCATTTTTCCGGTTCGAGAAGGAACCGATGCGCGCAAGCGCAGTTCGGGGCAGACAAACAGCTCGGCAGCAAGGACCATTTCAATGTCGGAAGCGATCCGGATCGCAATCGGCGCTCCATTGTCGGGAAATGCGGCGGCGCTTGGCGCCGAGATGAAGCAGGCGATCGAACTCGCGGTCGAGGAGCAGAACGCGGACGGTGGCATTGCGGGCTTTCCCATCATGGTTGAGGGTGCGGACGATCAGGGAAAGGTCGAGACCGGACGGCAAGTCGCGGACGACTTTTGCAACCGGCCGGATCTGCTTGGCGTCGTTGGCCACTACAACAGCAATGTCACCATCGCTGCGGCGGAAATCTATGCCGCCCACGACCTCCCGATGATCACGCCGATCGCTTCCGACACAGCGCTCACCGAGCGCTCTCTGCCGAATGTCTTTCGCTTCACCAACCGGGATGATCAGACCGGAGCAGCCATTTCCCGTCATCTCTACGACACCATGGGCAAGCGCCGCGCCGTCCTGGTCGAAACCGAAACGATCTACGGCCACAGCATAGGCATCGCGTTCTCGCGGGCCTTTCTGTCGCTCGGAGGACGCATCGCGGAGCGGCGAACGGTTCGCGAAGGGAGCCGCGATTTTGACCCGCTGGTCGCATCTCTGCGGGCCGATTTCGATCTGCTGTTCTACGGCGGCAGTTTCGAGGGTGCTTTCATCCTGCGGGCGATGCGCCGTGCAGGTCTCCACCAGCTCTTTGCCAGCGGTGACGGCTGTTGGGACGCGGTGAATTTCCTTGAGCCTGCGGGAGAAACCGCAACATTGGGCGAAGGCGTTCTCGTGCTGTCCGCCACGCCCGAAGTGGGTAGATTCGCTGGTTCAAGCGATTTCGCTGCACGCTATGCGACGCTGTTCGGACCAATCGGCAACTATGCGGTGAATTGCTACGATTCAGTCCGCGTGCTGATCGCCGCAATCAGGGACGCGATCACTGAAACCAAGGGAAATCCGAGCCGGCGCGACGTTCTGACTGCGATGCGGAAGCTCCGCTTCAAAGGCATTGCCTATAGCGATCCCGTGCAGTGGGACGAAAAAGGCGACAACCTGGCCGTCGTCACGGCGCTCAATGTCGTGGAAAATGGCCGATTCCGACAGGTTGCGGAAATCCCGCGAACGCAAGGGGGCCTGATAGATGCGGCCTCGCGACGACCGCGGCAATTTTTATCAAGGTGAAACGAAACAATTGCCTCCGATCGCCGTTTCGCCAGCAAGGTGAATTTTGGGCGAGGAAGCGACGATGAGTGCAACCGGCCCGGAGGTTTTCGGCAAGACGCTGCAGACCGCGAACATCTTGGCACGAGTAGCGACCCAGCGATGCCAGGTCTCGCCCTTGCAAAGGTGAAGCCAATGATTTTTGACGCGCCGAAATTCAGGGATCGAACGGAGGCGGGGCGCCAGCTTGCCGCCGCTTTGACCGGGTTCGCGGCAACCGATCCACTGGTGCTGGCGCTGCCACGCGGCGGAGTGCCGGTTGGCTTCGAAGTGGCGAAGTCACTCCGTGCCCGGCTCGACGTGCTGCTTGTACGCAAGATCGGCGCGCCGGGCCATTCCGAATATGGCATCGGCGCGGTCGTCGACGGGGAGAATCCGCAGCTCGTCCTCAACGAGGAGGCGATGGCTTTGGTCCAACCGTCAGACGATTACGTCGAGGCAGAGAAACGGCGGCAACTGCTCGAAATCGAACGCCGCAGAAACCTCTATCTCGGCAGCAGGCCTGCAGCTTCAGTCCTTGGCCGGACCGTTATCGTCGTCGACGACGGCATAGCGACCGGAGGCACGGTCAGAGTGGCGCTCAAGGCGTTAAGGAAGGATCGGGCCGCGCATGTTGTCTTGGCCGTTCCGGTAGCACCCAGGGATACGCTCGCCCTGATAAAAGCCGATGTGGACGAAGTGGTCTGTCTCGCCACGCCCGAGCCGTTTGTTGCGGTGGGCCGGTATTATGGGGACTTCGCGCAGACCACGGACGCGGAGGTGATCCGGCTGCTGCGTGAGGCAGAACAGTTCGAGAGCAAATCGTCGATGCGATCTGCCGGTTAACTCATCGCCGACAGCCGAAGGAGCAAGCTATCGCTAGGGACCGACGGAAGCAGATCGTCGAGCGGGCGATATCTTTCTCTACCAGCCAGACCGCGCCCCAACGGCGGGCGAGCGGTCAGTCCCGCAAACGATTGGCAGCGTGATCCTGGCGCTGCTCGGTCGCGACCTGCTTGGAATCCAGACCGCGTTCCTTCGTATGCTGAGCCTTGTCGCGGTTGGACAGGATTTGGTTTTCTTCGAGCTTATCCTTTGGGGTCGTGGTCATGGCACCTGTACCAGAACCCTTTCCCCGTGCACCCGCTCCGACATGCTTCTTGCTACCTTTTGCCATCGGCTTGCTCCAATTCTTAGTCGTCGGGACGATTCTTGTGGTGAACGCTCTCCTGATTTTCTCCGCGAAGGATGTTGCGATCGTCAGGATCAACAAGGTCGGGTGTCTTGGACCTGATTTCCGATCCCTTGCGCAGCGCTTCACGTTCCGCTGCGGATCGCTTCAGGTCCGCCTCTGCGTCGAAATCCTTGCCGGCGCCCTTCGTGTTCTCCCGCTTTTCAATGATGCGCAATTGCTGCTCATGGGTCCTGCGTCCAGCCATTGGTTCCTCCTTGCGTTGGATTTGAGGCCCAGATTGCTGGCGGCATCGTCGACTTCCCGGTGATTGCAGGGGCCACGGTCGTTGCCGAAGCGGGAATCGTGGGCACCACGATCTGAGCCTGTCCTTATGGCGATAATGGCAGGGCGGCGGGATCGTTCCGAAATGGCGGTCGAATAAACCGTCCATCGCTCATCGACTCCGGACTGCCCATCCGCATCTGCCAAGATCCGTCAGTCTTTCTCCTCGCGATACAAGCGCTCGGTCGCCCGCGCGCTCTCCCTGCGTTCTGCGGGACCGCGACGGCGTCGCGTAAGGAGTGCGTAGGCGATCAGGATTGCCAGTATCAGGGGACCGCCTGCAACGACGAGCAACCACATGCTGTTCTCAAACATGGACCATCTCCTTTCCCTCACAACCGAGAAGGCGCCGTAACCGTTCCTGGGCTCTGCGTAATGGAACCCTGTTCGCTGCGGACGGCGCCCGACCCGAAGCGATTGCCTGTCTGCGAGCTCGCGATCCGTTGCTTTGACGGCAATTATGCTACTGATTTGGCTGTGGTGCTGATTTGCGCCGACGACCCGCCGCCGAGGCGGGTTTTTTGTTTGAGTTTCGGCCATCCCTCAGAGCTGCATGTCACGCTTAAGGCGCGACTTGACCTCGCCGAACCATTTCCGAGAAACCGAGACCTGGCTGAAGTCCAAACGCGGTCTCCTGCGGTTTTGCCAGGCAAAGACCGAGGCCCGCCCCTCAGGCGGCGCTGCCCGCCTGCCGTTCCGATGGAACATCCCGGCATCTCCGTCGTTCGGCGACTGATCGCCGATGTCCACGTCTGACGCCTATCGCCGCAGCGAGAGCGTAAAGCTGCAGATACCAGATACAGAGGAGGCAACCATGCCCAACACTGCCGAGATTCTTGTCGACACATTGATCGCCTGGGACGTTCGCGTGATCTTCGGCCTGCCGGGAGACGGCATAAACGGCATCATGGAGGCGCTGCGAACAAGGCAGGACAAGATCCGCTTCGTACAAGTGCGCCATGAGGAATCCGCGGCTTTCATGGCGACGGCCTATGCCAAATGGACGGGCAAACTCGGCGTCTGCCTCGCCACCTCAGGGCCAGGAGGCACTCACTTGCTCACCGGCCTCTACGACGCAAAGCTCGACCAGGCGCCGGTCCTTGCCATAACCGGCATGCAATTTCACGACCTGATCGAGACGTTCACGCAGCAGGATGTCGATCTCTCCCGTGTTTTCAACGACGTCGCCATCTTCAACACGCAAGTGAGCGACGCAGCGCATATGGAAAACGTTGCCGGCCTGGCCTGTCGCTCCGCGCTTGCGGGACGCGGCGTCTCCCATCTCTCGATAGCCAGCGACGTGCAGGAACAGACGTCGGCGAAGCGCTCGCCCCGCAACCTGCCAAGACACACGCCCGAACGGTGGTTCGAAGGGGACAAGCGACCCGACGAAGCCCAGCTTGCTCTTGCGGCCGATATCCTCAACACAGCCTCAAAGGTGGCGATACTCGCCGGGCGCGGTGCGCTGCATGCCCAGGCCGAACTCGAGAGGACGGCGGAACTCCTCGCCGCACCCGTCGCCAAGGCTTTACTCGGCAAAGCCGTCTTGCCGGACGATCACCCGCACGTCATGGGAGGAATCGGAATATTGGGCTCGCTGACCTCGCAGGAGATCATGGAGGAATGCGAGGCGCTGCTGAT
The DNA here is from genome assembly GCF_002284535.1 of Mesorhizobium wenxiniae. Lineage (GTDB taxonomy): Bacteria > Pseudomonadota > Alphaproteobacteria > Rhizobiales > Rhizobiaceae > Mesorhizobium > Mesorhizobium wenxiniae. The sequence goes on from NZ_NPKH01000023.1 coordinate 358,188, forward strand.
CGTCGGCTCGACCTTCCCCTACATCGAATACTATCCCAAGCCCGGCAAGGCGCGCGGCGTGCAGATCGACCGCAACGCGCAGCGGATCGGCCTTCGCCATCCTGTCGAGGCCGGTCTCGTCGGCGATGCGGCCATCACGCTGCAATTGCTGAATGAAAGGCTGAAGCCTAAGCAGGACAGATCATTTCTCGAGAACGCGCAGCAGAGCTTACAGCGCTGGCGCAAGATGATGGCCGAGGCGGAAAGCAGAGACGACGTGCCGCTCAAGCCGCAACGCGTCGTCAAGGCATTCGGCGACCGAATGCCGGCCAATGCGATCCTGGCTAGCGATTCCGGCCAGAACACCGAACTTGCCGCCCGTCATATCGATATCAAGGCAGGCCAGGATTTCGCCGTCTCCGGCTCGCTGGCATCGATGGCCTGCGGGCTGCCCTATGCGATTGCCGGCGGGATCGCCTTTCCGGGCCGGCCGGTTTTTGCGGTGGTGGGCGATGGCGGGCTGGCGATGCAGCTTGGCGAATTCTCGACGGCCGTGCGTTACAAGATTCCGCTTAAGCTTCTGGTGATCAAGAACAACATGCTCAACCAGATCGCCTGGGAGCAGATGATGTTCCTCGGCAACCCGCAATTTGCCTGCGAACTCCAGCCGATCGATTTCCCTTTGGCTGCTGAGGCCATGGGGGGCATCGGCTACAGCGTCACCCGGCCTGAGGACGTCGATGGGGTCCTTGATGCCGCGTTTGCCGCGGAAGGCCCGGTGATCATAGAGGCGGTGGTCGACGCGTATGAACCTATGCTGCCACCGCGCATGCCGGACGAATATCGCAAGAACATGCGTACAGCGCTGCGGGAAACGCCAGGCCGTAAGGAGATCGAAGCAAACCTCGCTCGGGAGCCGCTGGAGACAATGATGGGCTGACTGCAGGTCCCCTGGCCGGTCACTCCTTGACGTAGGCGCCTGGCTGGCGCCCGCTCTTCGGAGCCTTGGCGTCCTTGGAACGCTCGGCGATCGACGGTCCGGCGCCGGATGTCTTTTCGGTCGCGGCACTGGGCGTGGACTGACTGGGCGGGTTTTGCCCTTCGGACTGATGGGTTTTGTCCTCCACCTCGTCCTTCGACCGTGTCAGGCCCATCCCGCCGGCAGGCTTCTTGTTGCCAGCCGCCTCTTGGGAGAATTGATCCGACGCGTCCGCATCTTTCTTGGCCGGGTACTTGGTAGCACCATGTTCGTAGCGGGTTTCGTTTTCAGTCATGGCGTGTCTCCGATTGCCTCATGCATAGCGGTTAAACAGCCCTGTGACGGCCGGGTTCCAACTGCCGCCCGTGCTCCCCACTGCCGGCATATGCGACATCTGCAAACGGACGCGGCGCCCGCTGGCGCGGCTGCCGATATTCGGCAACGCTCAGGCGTCCTGCGGTAGTCAGGCCTCTTGCCATGGCGTGTGCAGGATATCGGCGCCCGGCTGCTCGTCGAACAGGACCGCGCAGCCGCGCTCCCACGCCACCGGCGACAGGGCGTTGGCCACGATTTCGTCCGGCGAGATGAAATCCCCGGTCAGCACCCGCAACTCTTCCACGGCTTTGGCCATTGACACCAATCGCCCGGTGGCGCGGCCGGTCGTGCAAGCGTTGACGACGGAAACGAGATCGATCATTTCGAAGTGGCCCATCCTAGGCCTCCGCAAACGGCGTCCCTTTCCGGCTATGAACGTCGCAGCGATCGACAATGTTCCCGGCCTGGTCGAACGAAGTCAGCTTTCCGAACTTGCCGTCAACCATTCGGCTTCAAGTGCGCTGCATCACATGGCCTTTCCGGTATTGTCTATCCCTTCCTTAAGCTTGCTCAGGAATGCCACCAGAGCATCCTCCGGCCGATCGGCCTCCTCGGTCAGCATGTCGATACCCCAGCGTCCGAGGACCGCTTCCTGGACGACGCTCGGTTGCGGCATGAAGACGAACGATTTCGGACGGTTCTTTTCGTAGCCGGACCGGCGCCAGGTTTCCCAAAGCCGATACAGCAACAGACGGATGTTCATGTCGGACATGCTGTAGCCGATGAACAGGATGGTGCGCCCCAGTGCGTCGGCACGAAACTTCACATCCAGCGGCGACTCGAACGAGAGCCGCTCGAAATAGTCGGACTCCGCCAGGACCAGAGATGCATCGTCGTCGAAATCGCCGTGGTATTTGATGATCTGGGTAACTTGGCCGTTCACCTTGGCGATATCCTTGGCATTGGCCACTTTTACGAACGGGCGGTCGTGGACTTCGAATGCAACCTCAAGGTTCCGATCATAGTTGGTGGTGTAGATGATCGGGAAATCCAATGACACGATCAGCTTGCGGATCGCCGACCCCTTGACTTTTTCCCGCGAGACGCTCCATTCGCGATCCATCCAGCTGCGCAAGGGACCGAGACCCCCATTCTTCAGCCGGTAATATTCGGCAAGAGCCTGGTAGCTGGGTTCAGGTATGTCGACCATGTCGCGGTCGAGGCCGAGTTCATCCTCCATATGCTCGATGAGCTTCTGCCAGGATGGCAGGCCGACGCTCATCGACACCCCCGCCCCAACGAACAAGATCGCTCGTCGCTCTTTCACGGACTGAGCCAGTTGCTCGAGTGCAGACGGCATGGCCAACTCACCAGGCAATGATCCAACACAACTGCGAAAGGCGTCCTGTTCCGGAGAAGCCCTGACCACTGCCAAATGTGTCCAGCAAATGGGGTGTGTTCAGAAAATCGGGTGTGTTCAGCAAATCGGGCGCAGACTGGAACCGGTTGAGGCAGATTGAAGTTTGGTTGTCAGGGAGACGACGATGGCCGCACGACGAGATCAGACGACTGCCAAAGCGAGAGGCGATATTCAGGCCGGGGCGACGCAGGACAAGACCCCGGGGTTCGACCCTGCCGCGGCACCTGAAGCGACCGACGCCGAAGCGGCAGATGTGCCCAGCCCTGTCGCCGAGGCTCGCCCACGCCGACAGCCGGAGTTCACGAATGAAGCAAGCTTCGGCGATGCGATGCGGCGGCCGGTAGGAAGCGAGCCTGATCTTCAGCCTCGCAGCAACTGGCCGGTGCTGGTGATCGCCGCAGTCGTTCTCGTAGCGGCCGCGGTCTTCGTGATAGCAGCCATGCTGCGCTAGCGAGGTACGTTTCGAGAGCTATTCGTACCCGAGGGCAAGGTCATTGTGAGCATCTGTCGCGGCTATCGCAGCCTGGCCAAAAGCGACTGCGATCTGGTTCAGCGCTTTGACCAGGTCGCCGATGGCATACACTCCATCGACCGAAGTCCGCTGATGCTTGTCGACGACAACATAGCCCTCGTCGCAGCATTCGATGCCCATTGCCAGGGCGAGTTCGGAACGCACCCGGCATCCCATCGCCGGATAGATGACGTCGAAATGTCGCACCTCGCCGTCCTTAAGGACGGCCTCGTAACCATTTTCGGACGGAACAAACTTTTTGAACGTGTCGCAAATGGCAATGTTCTCTTCCATGGCCACGCGCCGTGTGCTGGCGGAAAAATCGGGAAGATAGCGTGCGAGCAGTGTGATGTGCTGCGTGTACTGCTTGAGGAACAAGGCCTCTCGCAGTGCCTTCGCCTCGTGTCCGATAACGGCGACCCGACGATCTATGACTTCATAGCCGTCGCAAACCGGGCAAAGGCGTACGCTGCCTCTGGCGATGGCCTCGCCCAGACGCGGAATTGCAGGCACGACGTCGACGATACCTGTCGCCAGGAATATCTTGCGGGCGACGATCCGCCCCGCGTTTGTCTCGACACCAAATCCGCCTAAGGTCGGCTCGATCGATGACGCCTGATCCTGCACCAGTGTCGCTCCGTATTCGGCGGCCTGCGCGCGAAGGCGTTGCAGAAGATCGGGGCCGCTGACCCCTTCCGGAAATCCGGGGCAGTTACGGCTTTGTGCAATCAGCATCGCGCGCGATTCACCCGCGTCGACCACAATGACCCGATGACGAAACCTGCCGAGATAGATAGCGGCGGCCAGCCCCGCAGGTCCGCCGCCAACAAATGAGAACATCCGCTTCAGTCGCGGATGAGGCTGAATGTCGGCGTTTGCGCACGGATTGATCCATCCGCGCCGAACGCACTCATCGGAAAGATGTTCCAGCGCCGAAATCGAAAGGCGCGACATCTGCCGCGGCAAGGCGTTACCACTCGATCGCCGGCCGCGCGATCATCAGCCAGAAAATCCCGAGGACGGCAGCAAAGGCGGGAAAGCCAAAGGCGAACCACAGCCAGAAAAGCCTGATATACCGGGCCGGCAGCGGGGCTCCCGCCTTGGCGGCTTCGGACGCCAGATTGCGCATCTCCATCTGCATCCATACCACCGGCAGCCAGAACACACCGGTGACGATATAAAGCGCGATGGAAAGCACGATCCAGCCTTCGGAGAGCGAGTAACCTGCCAGCCAGGCGAGCGCGACGCCGGTTATCGGCTGCGCCACGACGGCAGTTGCCGTGAAGAGAAAGTCGGCGACCACTACGATGCGCGCCACTGCCGCAATTGTTGCTGTATTGCCGGTCCTGTGGGCGAGAAGCATGAAGAAGGCAATGCCGGCGCCGGTGCCAAGCAGCACGCTGGCACCGATGACATGCAGGTATTTCAGCACGAAATAGAGCATCAGCGCTCCTCCAGGATCGCCAAGGCAACGAAGTGAAGGACGATAATCGGCAAGACCTTCAGGAACGGCCCAAGTGGTTCGTTCCACAGGTCCGGGCGCAGGAAAGTGCCCACGATTAGATAGAAGAGCGAGAGCGCGATGCCGGCGTAGACGCCTTTTCGCGCCGTTGGCCGCCAGGCTATGAGTGCGCCGACGACGACGTCGGCAAGAGCGCCGGCGATCACGGCAGGCGCCGACAACATGCCAGCCCCCGTGCTTTGCATGAGGCCGATGCCGTTGCCGTAGCCAGTGGTCAGCGAAACAATCCCCGTCATGCTCCAGAAGAACGGCAGGACGACGAAGATTGCAGGCTTGGCGAAATAAAGCCCGGAGAACCATTTCTCCTGCACCGTTGCCGGATTGAGCGCGAGGAACTGCGCCAAGCTTTGTGGGTGTATGCCGGTCAGGGAAATCCAGTTCGATGGATCTCCGACCGCCCCTCGCGTGATCTCCCTGGCGGCATTGGTGCGCATCGGAGGTCGCCAGCCGAGCATCGCGGCAAGATCGCCAAGGCGGTAGAGAAATCGGGCAACCCATCCCGGCAAGACAAGCCTGGCTGCGGAACCCCAGCCGAGCCAGCGGCGCAAAGTGCCGACAATCTCGTCCATGGTCAGCTGTTCGGGACCTGCAAGTTCCAGCGCCATACGAGACGGACTGCCGGGATTGAGAAAGAAGAGCACCGTCGAGACCACATCCTCGAGCTGCACGACCTGTAGCCGGCCGGTATCTGGCATTGACGGCAGCACCGGCAGCGAGGCCAGACCGCGAAACAATGCACTGGCCCCAAACACAGGCCGGCCGAGCACCACGGAAGGGCGAAGGATTATCCAGTCCAGATCAAGTGCCATGAGGGCCTGATCGCCAGCATATTTCGTCGCCGAGAAGGACGAAGGCTGTGCCCGATCGACACCCATTGCCGAGAAGTGGATCACCTTGGCAACGCCGGCCCGCGCGCAGGCGAGAAAAAGAGCCGCCGCAGCATCGCGATGAACTTGCCCGGTCTTTTCGCGAGGGCTGTCCTGCAGAACGCCGGCACAGTTCACGACGGCATCGATGCCGGCCAGATGCGGCAGCCAATCTTCAGGGCGTAGCGCGGTCGCCATGTCCAGCACCAGCAATTGGTAGTCGCGGGCTGCATTTGCCCGAGGGCTACGGACGATGCCGACCACCTCATTTCCTTCGGAAACGAGGCGGGAACAGACCGAAGCGCCGATCAGGCCGGTGGCGCCAACAACGAGAATTCTCATCGGACCCCGGTCTCCGGTAGCGGTAACCACGAGACCATCGCCGTCCTATTCGGCGCGTGTCTCCTCGATGGCGTCGATGTTGTTCCGGCGCTGCGAAAACACACGTCTCCCAGGCAGTTGTTCAAGGGTGATGGTGACCACAGGCAGTCAAGTCGAAGACCGCGACGTTTACTGGTATTTACAGTGCGCGCTTGTAGCGTTGCTTCCACACATTGTCCTCCCAGCGCCGAAACGGACCACAAGACTGCTGTGCAACTTGAAATAGAGCACATCATGGTTGCGTCAACTGAACCGGACCTGCGCGATCATTGGGCAGTCCAGTGGGGCATTAGCTGTATGAATGCGCGAGAGACGATCGCGGCCACTGTCCGGCAACGCGGAACAAACCATCGAGGACGGGATTAGGAAAGCACCAGGAGACCTATTATGGACAGGGAAGCGCGTATCAGGCGGCGAGCCCATGAAATCTGGGAGCGCGAAGGCCGTCCGGAAGGGCGGGAGCGCGAGCGTTGGGATCAGGCCGTACAAGAGATCGAGGCAGAGGGTTCCGAGGCAGAACGTGGACCGGTCGTGCCTGACCCGACCGTTGGCGCCGACTCCGAACCCGATACGGGCGGCGCCCGAGCTAACGGCAAGCCGATCTCTTGACCGGCTGTTCGGCACGGAAAGGGAAATGCCATGCCTCGTATCATCGCCTGGGTCGTGATCCTACTGGCGGTACTCTTCATCATTTGGCTGTCGTTCAACCAGACCGGCCGGACCAGCGACGGGACTCAGCCTGCGCCCCATGCAATAGACCAGGACGGGTGACGACGGCGGTTGACCTCGATTCCGGGCAGGACCGGCAAAGTTCGAAGTTGAGGCGATCCTCGCCTAACTCGATGGGGCGGACTCCTCATTCCTGTACTCGTGAATGAGGCCGAGGATTTGCGATCGGACCAGTTCGCGAGCCTCGGCCTGAACGAACGGCATCAACAGTTCGACCCGTTCCTCGACGCTCTCGGGCAGATCCGCAGCAGGATCGATGAGGTCGTTACCGTGCGCGTAGAGATTTTCCGTCAGTTTTTTGTCGAGGTCGGAAAAAATGCCCATTGATCTGCTCCAAGCCAGCTTCTCTGCTTAAATTGAATGCTGACGAAAATGTTCCCCGGATGATCGATCACAACAGCTGCTTCTCCGGCCGAACGCGGGCTAGTCCAGCTCTAGTGGTAGCTTTTGACGTGATGCGGATTACCTGTTCCGACCCCAACTAGGACGCTCATTGTTTGGCGCTGAGCGTCGGCAGTTTAGTGAAAGCGATCCGTCAAAACCTTACCTGACTCGCCCGTTTTCCCACAGTCAGGATCAAATCCGGACGAGAAAGGACCAAGTCGGCTTGGGGGCGGGAAAACAGCGCGAGCGTTATCGCTTTGGTCGAGCGAAGGGGAAACTGGCCTATGGCTTTCTAAAGAAGCCGGACAGAATATTCGGACCCACTTCGCCGGGCCGCATTCTAATCCCGTCCTCGAAGCAGTTCAGCGTCACGCACTGGAAGCCGCTGTGTGCGAGGAGTGCCACCAGCGAGTCACGGTCGAAATGGTGCAGGTGCTCGTTGGGGAGACGCATACGCCACGTTCGGAACCACGCGTCGCCGGCGGTGCCGAGCTCGCGCCAGCGGCAATAAGGGACGGCGACGGCCAGGTAGCGGGCCTGAAGGCGGGCGAGGAAACCCAGGTCCGGGATGTGCTCAAGCACGTCGAACATGGCGACGAGATCCCACGAGCTGGCGAGAGCCTCATCCCAATCGACAAAGCGGACGCCCTTGGGCAGCGGAAACCTGGCGATGTCGCAGCCGGCGCAATTGGCGACCCCGGTTATTTTCGCGGCTTCGACGAATGTGCCCGTGCCATATCCAATCTCCAGGACGGACCGAGGAATTTGGCCGGTGATTCCCAGCACCCAGCCAAGTCGCTGATATCCGAGCTTGATGGTCCGGTCACTCAGGTCCTCGTAATAGGAAATGTATTGCTTGTCGTACTTGATCGGTGTGAAGTCGATCTGGTGGATCACGCCAAACCCGTCGACCTGGTAGTTGTCCAACATTAGCGTGCGGCCTCCAGTTTCCGAATTCCTTACATGGCAGAGCTAAACGCGACGTAACCGGACAACTGAGCGGTTCCGGTATTCGGGCGGTAGCGGATCGGCCCCTTTAGCCATATGGCTCCCAATCACGGACTGTCAGGTTCCGGCCCAGACTGCCGGGCGGCAATGCCTCTATCTCTGCCGGAGAGATCACCTTTGCCGCTTCCTGAAAGCAGAGACAGCCAGCGACCACGCTGGCGATTGCCATGACGCTTCGCGTGCAATAGGCCTTTGCCGGAAAAGCTCAGGGAGGATTGCCGTGACAGGTACAGCCGGGACATGGCGCGTCGGAATCCTCTTTTCGCGCAGCGGCATCACTTCGGTCACCGAAAGCGAGCATTTCTACGGAACCGCCTTGGCCATCGAGGAGATCAATGCCGGCGGCGGCGTGCTGGGGCGGCAGATCGAGCCGATCACCTACGATCCGGGCAGCGACCCCGAGGCGTTTCGTTCGCTGGCCCGCAGGCTTCTGACCGAGGACGCGTCAACGTCATCTTCGGCTGCTCGATGTCTGGCAGCCGCAAGGCCGTGCTGCCGATTGTCGAGCGCTACAACGGCCTGCTCTGGTATCCTTCGATCTACGAGGGCTTCGAATATTCGGAGAATGTCCTCTATACCGGCGCCACGCTCAACCAGAATACCTTCGCGCTGGCCGACTTCATCCTGCAGCGCTACGGACCGCGCGTGTTCATGGCCGGGTCCGACTACATCTATCCGCATGAATCCAACCGGGTCATGCGCGATCTCCTGGAATGCAAGGGCGGCACGATCGTCGAAGAACAGTATGTGCCGCTCGATGCCGACGAACGCCGGATGCGCCGGCTGATGGCCGATATCGAGAAGGCCGCGCCGGACGCCGTCTTCTCGACGGTGATTGGGCGCAGCGCGCAAATCCTCTACAGGCTCTATGCCGAGGCAGGCATCGATCGGACACGGCGGCCGATCGCCAGCCTGACCTTGGCCGAAGGCGAGATCCGCGTGATCGGCGCCGAGCACTGCACCGGCCATGTGCTGGCGGCTCCTTACCTGGCGAGCGTCGACAGCGGCGAGAACCAGCGCTTCGTCGGCGAGCTCGCCCGCCGGTTCGGCGACCGGACGACCGCGACGTTGTGAACGGCAGCAATGCGCCTGATATCGGCCACCGAGGTGACCGTTGCCACTGCCTGAAAGCAGAGATTGTTGGCGACCATTCTGGAGGCCGCGGTTGCGCCATCTGCGGAAGTTCGAGGCATTCCCAAACGGTAGCAGTCGGACCCGTTCCAGAAGTTCGTGCGCGAGCGTCCATGTCACATTATCTACACCTAATGTATAACCTAGCCGATTTCGAAGAAATGGGACATAGTTGAGGAGCATATGATCTCTTGTTCATGAATCCGGGCGAGTGGCCCGCCAGCGATTGGAGATATGTCATGGCAGCCAATTGGGATCCTATTCAGACTCTTAACTCCGGCCGGGTCGAGTGGCCGAAGGGTGATATCGATATCACAGACCTCCCCGCAGGCAATTTTGTCCCCAGGTGGGTCGACGCCTGGGTTGTGCAGGGGGGAGGCATGGGCGCAGGACAGGTCTTGGAGGGCCCAAGTCAAAGCACTAGCCACAGCTCATATTGGTCACCTTGGACGCCGCCGTATAATCGCTGGACTGCAGACACGGCGGGGTGGGTATTGGGAACCTTCCAGGCCGGGCAGCCGGCATTGGGAATCTCGGTCCTGGCGTGGCGCGATCGCAACACAGGGACTAATCTGTACGAATGGTGGTTTGACTTTATCGTTCTTCAGTAGCGCTCGGTGACTGTCGGGCGGGGCACAAATGGAGGAATGAAATGGCCATCATCACCGACGAATTTATCAAGAATTTCCAGAATCAGATCTACGCCCTTAAGAGCTTGGAGAAGACGATCCAGGATGCGATCGCAAGAGGCAACTACGAGCTCGAGCAACTGAACAAAAACAAAGGGGAACCTGTGGAGAAGGTCTTTCGTGTCCCGCCAAAGAAATAAGTCCGGCGGCTCAGGGCAGTGGTGGCCAGGATCGCTCGGTAGAAGCGACCTAAAGGCAGCAGCTTTCAGCTCCCTCGGGACAGCCGCAGCTGGTTTCGCGGGTGGTCGCGTGCGTCGTCATGGACGATAGAACTTCGCGCACCGCCGTTTTTGGACAGTAGCGGGGCTTGAGTTCACAACCTTGGCAGTCTCGTTTGCTGGCCCGATATTTCCGGTTTCCACTGGCATTGTCGGAACGCGGGTAGTTGCGACGATACTGCATGTGCTGCTGCTCGCCAGCGGGACAGGTAAACTGGTTCTGGACCGGATCGAAGTTGAAGTCAGCACGGCTGAAGGTCCCGTCGTCGGCGTTCGCAACGCGATTTCTATGGTTGCGTTACTCCGGCGAACGCCACCAGATCGGCCACCGTGAAGTTTCCAGGCGTGGACGAAGGAAGGATAGGTGTGAACCCGCCGGCGACGTTCAGATAAGATGACGCATCCCGCTCCAAAATCCTGACAAACGTCTCCGCCACGATCCTGCCGCCGACCGGGCCCAACTGATTTCCGCCGGCGAGGACGGCAGCCTCGCGAAGGACGTAATACCACAGTGGCGTCTTGCTCAGCAGTAAACCGCCGCTGGAATTCAGCACAGCCATTTCGGCCGCCGGCAGCCCAGATGTCAACTGCGCCGCGGTCATCGGCGCAATGCCGAATGAGTTGGCCATGCCCTGTCCACTCGGCAGACCGAGAGCTAGAGCGCGCCGGAGGTTTCGCGTTGCCAGAATCGCCATCATTCCAGAGAATCCGGGCAACGATTCCAATCCGTTAGCCATGAAGCTATCGATTTTCCGGGCCTTGTTGTGAATCGGTACTGGCACTCCGGTGTCAAAGAACGCGTTGAAGTCAACGACCCAGGTGGAAAAGACCGGCAGCCGTGGATCGCGATTGAACTCAAATACCTTTCCAAGAGTGGCTTTCGGGAAGTTGAAATTCACCCAGTACGTATCACGGATCATACTGTGGCCGAACCGGTACGCTGCCACGGCGAACTCGACGGGCATTCGGAACGAGCTACCGATGGGAGCAGATACGCTCGCCATCGCGTTGTTCACGGTAGCCACTCCGCAGATTCTTTTCAAAAAGTCGTGCACCACGGCCCATTGGTAGTGATGGGTCACGATTCGTTTGGCCTCTGCGAAGATGTCGCCTGCAAACGCTACTGCCACCAGCAGATCAACGACGGCGTTATGGAAACGCAGCATAGCGTGCTGGAACTGTACGATGATCAGATTTTCGTCGTTGCGCGGATCGCCGATCGCAGCAGTATTCGTGCCCTGCATGCGGGGCACATCCCAGTTCGTCTGCTGGACCATGCCCGACTTGTCACCGTTGTTGCTGGGGCCGCCCGGGCCAATAGGAGTGTTCGAGCCCCTATGCAGCTTGATTGCGGTAGCTGGACCACATGTAGGAAAAACGTAGAGAAATGGATCTAAGCCAGGCCCGCGGCCGTAAACGGAATCCAGATCGAGCGCCGGGCTTCGCATGTTACTGATTGTATTCGCATCGGTAGCGGCGTCGAGAGTCGACGAGACGTCGAACGTGATGTCATGGTCCACAAACTGACCAAAATAAGTGAAGCCTGCTGGTATCGAAGACACGCCCGCATCAGCGGGATTGTGAGACGCGGGATTAGGATCACGGCCGGGGTCTCCCATCATGTTACCGAGTTGGCCGAGGAGTTTTTGCGTCGCGACATTGAATGGCAACTTCGTTGCCGCCCGGGTGGCCGCTGACGACATGTATCCGAAGCGATCTGCACAGGCAGAACTCAGCCAGGGAAACGGAACCAGTAGAGCGGAATTTTAACGCCGTGAAAACGTCCAATCCCTGGCTTTAGTGCGAGGATAGACTCTTTGACGTCTTCCGGTAACTTCTCCACGGGAAGGTCCGCCGGCTTGATGCGATTCGCGCTGGCCAACAGTTGCTCCAGCGAAACGGTGGGCCTCAGATTCGTTTCGGTCACGCGCTTTCGCAACTCCGACAGCACGATCGGCTTTGGGTTAACGAATCCTGTAGGAATCGATGTCTTCTTGAGAAATTCGCGGACTGGCTCGGCAATTTCGGAAGTTGCGGCTGGGTTCGCTGTCTCAGCTTTTCGCTTCGTAGGCTTCGTCGCACCGAGTCGCTTGGGTGTCTGTTTTGCTGGGGCTTTCTTTTTCGTGACCATGCTTGACCTCTGAAAATGATTTCAGGAAGTAGCACCCTCACCCCATGGGAAAGGGGCCCTTCAACAAGTTGGGATTAAGCAGAAAGGCCCATGCAGGCGCCACCCGGCTGGAGGACCCAAATATCGAGCCTCAGCACTGTCTCGCCCGGTCCAGCTCTAGGGGCCAGCGGTGAGACATATTTATGCTCGTCGATCGTATCGAAGTTCGGTGGCATCACATCACCTCCGATCCAGAGCGGTTCACAAGGAGGTGCGGGCGGTGCCCTTGCCGCCTCCCGACGGTGTCACATTTTGACGAGTTTGCCTAGGCGGAGCTGGGTCGCGGCCGCGGCGACCACGTTTCCCTTCAGCTGGTAGAGATGCAGCGCTCCGGACACAGCGGCGACCGCCTCGTCGCCGAGGCGGGCGGCCTCGAGCACGTGCGACAGGTCGACCAGTGCATCCGCCCGGTCGTTGACGAAGTCGGTCGCTTCGGCGATCGTCACCGCTTCGCGCGCGAGCGCCTCCGCCGCCCGGAGCTCTGCCCGCCGCGCATGCACGCGTGCCCGCACGCGGCGCCAACGGACCTGCGTCACCAGGTCTCCGCTCGCAGCCAGCTGGGCGCTGAGTTTAGCAAAGTCCTCGGCCTCTTCGTCGCGTCCCTGTTCGAGGATCACCACGGCGAGAGACGCGGCCATCGTCGAACGGAACGCGCGCTCGCCCATCTCCTCAAGCGCGCGATACGCCGCGCGCGCGCTCCTCTCGGCCGCAGCGGGGTTCCCGGCGAGCAGCTCGATGACGGCCTCGTGCTCTGAGGACGCCACGTAGAGCGTAAGGCCGAGGTCGGCGTAGGTGGCGTTGCTCGTCGCGATCAGCTCGCGGGCAATCGCGAAGCGGCCGACAATCGCGTTGAGGCACGCGAGCTGGCGGAGGATCGCTGCCTCGGACTCGGGGCTTTCGCCCACCTGCACGCGCATCGCCTCGCAACGGCGGATGCCTTCGGCTGCCGGGGTGGGCCCGAACCACAAGGAGGAAGCGATCCACGTGAGGATTTCGTAGTACTCATGCCAATCCCCCGCACGTCGCGCGTGAGCAGCAGCTTGCTCCCAAGCTGCAATGGCGGCCTCGCCGCGAGCTGCGGTGAAGGATAGCCAGGCCTCGAGCCGCCGTGCGCGGCAGAGGCCGAGGTCGTCCCCGAGGCGCTCGAAGACCGGGATCACCGCAGCTGCCGCGCGTGCCGCCTCCTCCAGCCCGCCCTCTTCGCCGTGGAAGATCCGGAGGAACTGCCGCTGAACGAGCACATGCGCTGCCAAGCGCTGGTCGTCAGCGGCAGCGGCCAAGCGCTCTGCCTCGTCCAGCGCGCGCCCGGCGTCGTCCAGCCGGCCGCTTTCGATCAGCGCGCCGCTCAACTCGGCGAGCAGCGCGATCCGCCGTGTGTCATCGGTGGGAAGCAGCCGGGAAACCCTCTCAAGCAGGCTGATCGCCGCCGGCAGGTCGCTGCGGACAAGCGCCCGCCGACCGGCTGCCTCGAGCCGTTCGCACGCCCGGGCGGCAAGCGAGGCCGCGCGCACGTCGCGCGGACCGAGCGCGACACGGTACTGAAAGGCCTGTTCGAGGTGATAGCCGACAATCTCCTCAAACTCGCGTAGCCGGTCCGCGGCCGCTAGCTCGAGCCAGGCGGCGAAGCGCTCGTGCAGGTCGGCGCGCGCATTCTTCGGCAGGGAGCGATACGCGGCGTCGCGGATCAGGACGTGACGGAAGCGATAGGCCTTCTCGCCGGCGAACAACGGCGCCTCCGGGCGGATAAGGTCCCGGCGGACGAGCGCGAGCAAGCCGTCCTCGAATGTGTCGAGCACCGGGCCGGCGAGCTCGCTGACGGCGCTCCGATGGAATACTGAGCCCTCGACCGCTGCGGCCGTCAGGATGGCGCGCTCGACGGACGGGAGGCCCTCGAGGCGGGCAGCGAGAAGCGCATTGATAGTCGAGGGGACGGGTAGCTCAACGAGGTCCGACGCGGCGACGCTGTCGGGCCTGAGCAACGCGTCGTCGACGAGCATCGCCACGAGTTCCTCAGCGAAGAGCGCATTGCCCTCGGCCGCGCTCGCGATCCTCGACTCGGCAGCGGGCGGCAGCGGCGCGGGGCCAAGCAGGTTGGAGATCAGCTCGCGGCATTCCGCGTCGCTGAGCCGCTCGAGGACGATCGACGTCGCGTTGCGTTTGCCGGCCCCCCAGCCAGGACGCGAGTCGAAGAGCTCCGGCCGCGCGATGCAGATGAGCAGGATCGGGAAATCGCGTGAGAAGTCGGCGACGTGCTCGACTAAGTCGAGGAATGTCGACTCGGCCCAATGGGCGTCGTCCACCACAACGACAAGCGGCCCCGCTCGCGCGAGCGCCTCAAACAGCCTCCGGACGGCCCAGGCGGTCTCCTCGGTCGTCCCTTGTCCCGCGCCGCCAAGCCCGAGCGCCCCGGTCACACGCTCGGCAATCAGCCCGGCCTTCTCGTCGCCTGCGAGCCGAGCCTCGATCACCGCTGCGAGCTGCTTGCCGGAGTCCGGTCCCTCCGCGCGGGTAAGCTCCCGGACGATCTCGGCCAGCGGCCAATAGGTTATGCCCTCGCCATAGGGCAGACAGCGGCCGTGCAAGACTGTGACATCCTCGGCAAGGCCGCTCGTGAACTCCCGTACGAGCCGCGACTTTCCCACACCCGCGTCGGCGAGAATGGTGACCAGGTGGCAGGTTCTATCGCCGACCGCGTTGCGGAAGACGGTCTCAAGCAAGGCTCGTTGGCGTTCGCGCCCGACGAAAGGCGAGTCGAAGCGGCGCGCAACGCCGGGGGCGTGGGCGAGGACTTCTAACACGGCGAGGGCGCGGATCGTCGCGCCGCGCTTGAGTGCGCGCGGCCCGCTCGGCTCGACGACGACCGCATCGCGCACGAGCTTGTGCGTCGGCTCCCCGATCAGGATCTCATTCGCCGTCGCTGCCTCCTCAAGGCGCTTCGCGACAATGACGGCCTCTCCGGCGACGGACAAGTATCCCTGCATTTGGTCGCCGGCGATCACCTCGCCGGTGTCGATGCCGATTCGGTTCATAAGGCGGACGCCCCAACCGGCTTCGAGCTCGTGGTTAAGGATGGCAAGTGTTTCGCGCATCTCCACCGCTGCCCGCACCGCGCGCAGCGCGTCGTCTTCGTGGACGAACGGCATGCCGAACACAGCCATGATCGCGTCCCCGATATAGTTGTTCACGATTCCGCCGTGCCGTTGAACGACGGCGCTCAACTCGCCGAAGTACCGGGAGAGCAGGTTCCGGAGCGCTTCGGGATCGAGGGAGAGGCTAAGCCGCGAGGAATCGACGATGTCGGCGAAGAGGATGGTGACCGTCTTGCGGGCGTCCGGCGCGGGCTCCCGCGCGTCCGGCGCTGCCGGCTTAGCTGGAACCGAGGAAGCCACCTTCGGCCTCCGCTTCGGGTTCGGCCGGAGATGCTTATCCGATGACATGGCACGGCTCCGTGTCTTAGCCCCCACGCCGCTGACCAGTTGCGGACTGTCATGGGTGCTGATTTCACGATACAGCCGCTTCTCAACAAGAACAAAGCGGTTTCCTCGCCGGTCAAAACTCCCGCACTTCTTCCAAAGATACTTTTTGGGCTATCTGCGGGGCTTTACTTGGCTTCTCCCTCATAGATGGAAGAACCGGCTGCAAACTTGCCGAGCGGTGCGTCCGCAGAAGACATGCGGCATGTGGCTCGAATGCTCGAAAAATACCCATCGAATACCCGAAACGCGTTCCAAATAGGGTCGAACCACCTCGGGTGTAGGCTCGTCGATCTGCGGCGAGCATCATAGGGCGAGCCTGTCAGAGGGGGCAGCTATGAAAAGAGTAGGGTCTTTTCGTCAGTTGTCGAGCAGGCGGAAATGCGCGGCGCGAACGACGGCCTGCGTGCGGTTCCTGGCGCCCAGCTTCCTGGCGGCGGCGGTGAGGTGCATGACGACCGTAGGAATCGAGCGCCCGATGACGCGCGAGATCTCCTTGGCAGAGAGGCCATGTGCCGAATGGCGGAGACACTCGCGCTCGCGCGCAGTCAACGACGGCAGGAGCGGACTGAGAGCCGATCGGTCGTAGAGGGCGTAGGCCGTGTCGTGGAAGACATGCGCCAGCAAGCTAAAGCGCGCGATGGTTCCCGCATCCCGATCTACCATCTCGTCCGCGCCGAGGCGGATGCCGGTAACCGTGGCATAGCCGCCGCGCGGCATGTGGATAGGGATCGTGACGCCGCTAGTGAGGTCGCGCTCGCGCAGATAGCGCGCAACGGGTTCCGTAGTCTCGTCGAGGAGCGCGCCTATCTCGGTGTCGATCTCCTTGTCGTAGCTCCAGGCGAAGGGGGTGGAGCTGCGCGCCGCCACGATCTGCACCGGATCGATGCGGAAGTAACCTCGATCGCACCAATAGTCGCGCATGTCGTCATCGATGTTACGCAGCTTGAGCATCGACGGGATCATGATAGCGCCGTCGAGATCGTACGGGATGGGCGTGTAGTCATAGACCAGCGCGTCGTAGCCTAGGCCGGACAGCGCGGCGAACGCCTCGTCGATGCAGTCGTCCAAGGTGCCATGGCGCGTGAAACGCCGCCTGATCGTTGTGATTTCGTCCAGCATGAGCTCTTCCGCCGACATCCTCCCGGACCCCACCCTATCACTTCTTATAGCTGACGCACTCCCAACGTTTCGCTTAAAATATGAGCATGCCTAAAAGCTGTGCATTCGGAGCGTATCATGTGGCGTGAGATGGCGGCCGACGATCGCATCGAGGTAAATGTCGACGGCTTTAAGGTCGTCGCCTACAGCTTCGGCTCCAGCACCGAGACGGTGTTCTGCCTCAACGGCGGGCCTGGCCTGGCCTGCGACTACCTTCGCGAATCGCACTCCTGCCTGGTAGACCATGGATACAGGGTCGTGGCGTTCGACCAGCTTGGCACCGGCGCCTCCGACCGGCCGACGGACACCTCGTTGTGGACTATCGCGCGCTACGTCGAGGAAACCGAGACGGTGCGCAAGACGCTGGGACTCGGCAATGTACACATGATGGGTCATTCCTGGGGCGGCTGGCTGGCGATCGACTATGCGCTTGCCTACCAGGAGAACCTGCAGACGTTGATCCTCGAGGATACCGTCGCCGACATGCCGCATCTTGTTCTGGAACTGGAACGCCTGCGCGCTTCGCTGGGACCCGAGACTGTATCGATGATGCAGAAGCACGAGGCGCAGGGAACATACGATCATCCGGAATACATGGCGGCGGTGACGATCCTCAACTACCGACATGTCTGCCGCCTGCCCGAATGGCCGGCGCCGGTGCGCCGCTCGCTCGACGACTGGAACATGGGACCCTACGCGACCATGCAAGGTCCGAACGAGTTTCTCTACATCGGCAATCTCAAGGACTGGAACCGGGTGCCCGACCTGCCCAGGATCAAGGTGCCGGTGCTGATCACGCATGGCGAGCACGACGAACTGACACCTGCCTGTGGTCTGCGCATGAAGCTTGGCCTGCCGCAGTCGGAGTTGCACATCATCCCGAATGCGAGTCACATGCCCTTCTACGAGAACCCAGCTGCATACTATCCGATCCTTTTAGGGTTCCTCTCGCGCAACAAGGCAGGCTGATGCAGGCAGAATGCAGGGGAAAGGGAGCGGACGGGGAAACACCTCAGGGCCATGCACCGCTATAAGTTCGTTCTATACCGTCCGCTTCAGTTCCTACCGGTGCTGTTCGGCATCAGCGTGATCACGTTCATCCTTGTCCGGCTGATCCCCGGCGACCCCGCTCGCGTTCTGCTCGGCACCCGCGCCACCCCCGAAGCGATCGCCCGCATCCGCGCGCAGTACGGCCTCGATGAGTCCATGCTCGCCCAGTATTTCTACTTCCTGCGCAACCTCGCGGACGGCGAGATGGGGCGCTCGATCCTCTACAAGATCGATGTGCTGAAGCTGATCGCCACGCGCATCGAGCCCACTCTGACGCTGGTGCTTTGCAGCGTTGTGCTGTCGGTATTGATCGCCGTGCCGGTGGCGGCGATCGCGGCGCGCAATCAGGGCAGGCTGGCGGACCAAGTTATCCGCATCGTTTCCACCTTCGGCATCGGCTTCCCGCCCTTCTGGCTCGGCCTGATGCTGATCATCCTGTTCAGCGTCGAACTCGCCATTCTCCCGGTGTCCGGTTACGGCAACACGCTTTCTGAAAAGCTTGCACATCTCGTGCTGCCGAGCCTCACTGTCTCGCTGTCGCTGTCGACCGTTCTGGCGCGCAGCTTGCGTGCGGCGATGGTCGAAGGCTTGAGGTCCGACGTGGCGACTGCCGCGCGCGCGCGCGGCATGCCGGAGAGCATCGTGTTCTGGCGCCACGTGCTGCCAAATTCGTTGGTGCCGACCGTCAACCTTCTCGCCGTAAACATCGGTTGGCTGATCGGCGGCACCGTCGTGGTGGAGACCGTCTTCGCGCTGCCCGGCATGGGCCAGCTGCTGGTGCGCGCCATCTTCTCGCGCGACTACATGGTCGTGCAGGGCGTGGCGATGGTCTTCGCCTGCGCCACCGTGCTGATCAACTTCCTGGCTGACATCGTCACGGTGGCTCTCGATCCGAGGGTGAAGCTGTGAGCGAGCCCTTGGTCGCGCCCGCGCTCGGCCGGAAGGGCCGCTTTCGCCGCCGCGGTACGCTGGCGGCCGGCGCCTTCCTGCTTGGGGCGTTCGTCGTCCTCGCGCTCGGCGCGCCGCTGATCGCGCCCTACGATCCGATCACCCAGGACGCGACAGCACGGCTCCAGGGGCCGTCCTGGCTGCACCCGTTCGGGACCGACAATTTCGGCCGCGACATCCTCTCGCGCGTCATCTGGGGCACGCGCATCGACCTCAAGATCGCCGTCATCGGCGTTATCTTTCCCTTTCTCATCGGCACCACGTTGGGCACGGTAGCCGGTTTCTTCGGCGGGATAGTCGACGCCATCTTCATGCGGCTGGTGGACATCATCCTGGCCTTCCCGTTCCTGGTATTGATGCTGTCGATCATTGCGATCCTGGGGCCGGGCCTGGCCAGTTTTTACATCGCCATGGCCCTCGTCGGCTGGGTTTCCTACGCGCGGCTCATCCGCGCCCAGATGCTCGTGCTCAAGAACCACGACTACGCGGTTGCGGCGGTCAGCCTTGGCTTCAGCCGCATGCGCATCATGTTCCGTCACCTCCTGCCCAATGCCGCTGCCGGCTCGGTCGTCTTCGCGATGTCCGACGCGGTCCTCGTCCTGCTGAATGGCTCGGCCATTAGCTATCTCGGGCTGGGCGTGCAGCCGCCAGTCGCGGAGTGGGGCGTGATGGTGGCGGAAGGCCAAGCCTTCGTCACCACCGCGTGGTGGATTACACTGTTCCCGGGGCTCGCGATCGTGACGCTCGCCTTCGCCTTTAGCATGATCGGCGACGGGCTGGCCGATTTGTTCGGGGTTCACGAGTGATCGCGGCGCTGCTCAAGGTCACCGACCTGACGGTCGTCCATGACGGTGACGGCGGGGAGCGTACCCTGCTTGATGCCGTGTCGCTCGATCTCGCCCCGGGAGAAGTCCTCGGGCTGGTCGGCGAGAGCGGGTCGGGCAAGAGCCTGCTCTGCCGCTCACTCGTCAGGCTGCTGCCATCGAGCCGGCTCAGGATCAGCGGTGGCTCGATCACACTTTCCGGGCGTGAGCTGACGACCGCGCCGGAAGCCGAGATGCTCGCGGTGCGCGGCGGTGAAATCGGCATGATCTTTCAGAATCCGAGCAGCCATCTCGACCCGGTCATGAGGATCGGCGACCAGATCACCGAGGGCATCCGCTTTCACCAGCGGCTGGACGCCAAGGCGGCGCGCGCCGCGGCGGTGGATATCCTCGCCCAGGTCGGGTTTCCGGATCCGGCTCGGCAATACGATAGCTACCCGCATGAATTCTCCGGCGGCATGCGCCAGCGCGCCATGATCGGCGCGGCGCTATCGAGCAATCCCAGGATCCTGATCGCCGACGAGCCGACGACGGCACTCGACGTGACGATACAGGCGCAGATCCTGCGGCTTCTGATGGACATCCGCGCCAGGCGTGGACTCTCGGTGATCCTGGTCACCCACGATCTCGGCATCGTCGCCCAAGTCTGCGACCGCATCGCGGTGATGTGGCAAGGTCGACTGGTGGAGATTGGAGAGAAGCGCGGTCTGCTTGCGGCGCCGGCGCATGCCTACACCCGTTCGCTGATCGCCAGTCATCCCTCGCTGCCGGAGGAGGACATGCCGGCAAAGGCTGAGAAGCTCCGGGCACCCGGAGCGGTGCCGGTGGTCGATATCGAGAAGCTGCACGTGCGCTTCGCCACGGGCGGCCTGTTCCGGCGAGGCGCGGTTGATGCAGTCAATGGGGTCACACTCCGTGTCATGCCGGGCGAAACGGTCGGCATTGTCGGAGAATCCGGAAGCGGCAAGAGCACTCTGGCGCGCGCCGTCCTTGGACTTACGCCGGTCTCGTCAGGCACGATACGGTTCGATGGTGCGGACATCGCATCGGGCCGCGCAGTCCTCGGCATGCTGCGACGTCAAACCGCCATGGTTTTCCAGGACCCCTACAACGCGCTCAATCCTCATCTTACCGTTGGCAAGATGCTGGCGGAGGTCCTGCGGGTACAGGGCAAGATCGAGACCGCGCAAATTCCGGCACGCTGCGGCGAACTGCTCGACCTGGTCGGCTTGGGGCGCGCGTTCCTCGACCGCAAGCCGCGCTCGATGAGCGGCGGCCAATGCCAGCGGGCCGGCATAGCTCGCGCGCTCGCCGTCGACCCGAAACTTATCATTGCGGACGAGTGCGTGGCCGCCCTCGACGTCACTATCCAGGCGCAGATCGTGGAGTTGTTCCGCGAACTGGTGGAACGTATGTCGCTCACGCTGCTATTTATCGCCCACGATCTCGCAATCGTTCGCAATCTCTGCCAGCGTGTTGTGGTGATGCACCGCGGCGTGGTCGTCGAGGAAGGTCGGTCGGAGGAAGTGTTCTCCCGGCCGAAGCATGCCTACACCGCCGCGCTGATTGCCGCCGTTCCGCATATCGATCCGGACAAGCCGCTGCTTGCTCCCTCGAAGATGGCGACCCCGCAGGCCGACGGGGTCGCAAACTGAAACCAAAGGCAAACCAGAAGGGGAATACCGATGTTAAGAAGCAAATGGATGCGCATCGGCTTGGTCACCGTTATGACCAGCCTGTCCCTGGGGGCGACGCTGGCAGAAGCAGCCGGCGTACTCACGATTGGCCGGCGCGAAGACTCGACCACCTTCGATCCGATCAAGACCGCCCAGAACATCGACCTGTGGGTGTTCGCCAACGTCTACGACGTGCTGATCCGCGTCGACAAGACGGGCACCAAGCTGGAGCCCGGTCTCGCCGAGAGTTGGGAGGTCAGTCCGGACGGCCTCACCTATACGCTCAAGCTGCGCGACGCGAAGTTCTCGGACGGCTCCGACCTGACGGCCGACGACGTGGTGTTCAGCCTCACCCGCATCAGGGATGACGAGGGCTCGCTGTGGGCGGATCCTTTCAAGGTGATGGATGCGGTCGAGGCAACCGATCCAAAGACCGTCACGATCAAACTCAAGCAGGCGACCGCGCCGTTCCTGGCGACGCTGGCCTTCCCGATCGCCTCGGTTCTTTCCAAGAAGGGCTTCGAGACGCTCGGTCCGGAGAAATATGCCGAAACACCCATCGGCTCTGGCGCCTTTACCATCACGGAATGGAGGCGCGGCGACCGTGTCATCCTGGCGAAAAACCCGCATTTCTGGGAGGCCGATCGTGTCAGCCTCGACGGCGTCGAGTGGATCTCCGTGCCGGACGATAACACCCGCATGCTGAACGTGCAGGCCGGCCAGCTCGACACCGCGATCTTTGTGCCGTTCTCACGCGTCGCCGAACTGCAGAAGGATTCCAACCTCACCGTCCATCTCGACCCGTCGACCCGCGAGGATCACCTGCTGATTAACCACGAGCATGGCGCGCTGGCGAAGAAGGAGGTGCGGCAGGCCCTCGACATGGCCATCGACGAGCAGGCTGTGGTCGACACGGTGACGTTCGGCTACGGCGAGGTCGCAAACTCCTACGTCCCGAAGGGCGCGCTCTATTATTACGCCGACAATCTCAAGCGGCCCTACGATCCGGAAAAGGCCAAGCAGATGCTGGCCGACGCCGGGGCCTCGGACCTGACGCTCAACTACGTCGTGCGGGCCGGCGACGAGATCGTCGAGCAGACCGCCGTGCTGCTGCAGCAGCAGCTCGCCAAAGCCGGAGTCACCGTCCAAATCCAGAAGGTCGACCCGAGCCAGGAATGGGACATGCTGGTGGCCGGCGACTATGACGTCTGTGTCAACTACTGGACCAACGACATCCTCGACCCAGACCAGAAGACCACCTTCGTTCTCGGCCACGACGCGAACATGAATTACATGACCCGCTACAACAACGAGAAGGTCAAGGAGCTGGTCGCGGCGGCGCGCATCGAGATGGATCCGGCCAAGCGCGAGCAAATGTACACCGATCTGCAGAAGATGGCCAAAGAGGACGTCAACTGGATCGATCTGTACTACAGCCCGTTCATCAACGTCTCGCGTAATAACATCGAGAACTTCTACCAGAATCCGCTGGGCCGGTTCTTTCTGGAAGACGTGGTCAAGAACTAGACTTGTCAACGAAGCCACGGGACGCCGCTCTGCGGCGTTCCGCCCAACCCTGACAGCACGTTTGGCGTGCCGCCCGTCTCACCGCGTGTCGTTTGTTGGGACAGGTGAGCGATCTGCTGCTGTCGCTATTTCCGCTTTCTGACAGTTCCGCGCTGATTGCGGACGGTCCGTACTCGGCCCCTGAGCGGTCCTACGGCTCCGGTACCAAGCTTCATGTGTGGATGCCCCCGTTGATGCAGATTTTGACCACAAACTATAGAATTGCTGCTGGGCTATTCGAAGGAATAGGTGAATCCTCCTTCGGAGGCTCCGACAATCACTTTCGTCATCTTTTCGCCCTCGAGCGACCGGTTCAGCACGCCACGGCTCAATTCCGGCAGAAGCGTGTTTGTCAAAATGGCGTCGATCATCCGCCCGCCGGATTCGATCTCGGTGCAGCGGGCCTTGACCAGATCCATGACGCCGTCACCGATCACCAGCTCGGCATCGTTGCTTGAACGCAGCCGGCGGGCGATCTTGGCGAACTGATGGCGGGTGATCGCTTCGATCATCGTGTCCGAGAGCGGGTAGTACGGGATGGTTACCACCCGGCCAAGGAAGGCCGCGGGGAAAACCTTCAACAGCGGGCCTCGCAAGGCCGTGTCGAGATCGTCGAGCCCCGCCCGTACCGTGCCGCTGCTGGTCCGGTCCATGATGACTTCGGAGCCAACGTTCGAGGTGAGCAGGATCAGCGTATTTTTGAAATCGATCCGCCGGCCTTCACTGTCGTCCATCATTCCCTTGTCGAAGACCTGGAAGAAGATTTCATGCACGTCGGGATGCGCTTTCTCGACCTCGTCAAGCAGGATCACCGAATAGGGCTTGCGCCGGACCGCCTCGGTCAGGATGCCGCCCTTGCCGTAGCCGACATATCCGGGTGGCGCGCCCTTCAAGGTAGAGACCGTGTGCGCCTCCTGGAACTCGGACATATTGATCGAAATGAGGTTCTGCTCGCCGCCATAGAGCGTCTCGGCCAGGGCCAGGGCGGTTTCGGTCTTGCCGACGCCCGAGGGACCGCAGAGCAGAAAAACCCCCACTGGCTTTTCGGGCGCGCCGAGCCCGGCCCGGCTGGTCTGCACGCGCTTGGCAATCATCTCCATGGCGTGATCCTGACCGACCACGCGCTCGGACAGGGTGGCGGCGAGCCGCAGCGCCTTTTCGGTCTGGCTCGACAGCATCCGGCCAGTCGGGATGCCGGTCCAGTCCTGCACCACGGCAGCCACGGCATTGCGGTCGACCGACGGCAGGATCAGCGGCGTCTCGCCCTGCGCTTCTGCGAGTTCGGCCATCAGCTCCCGCAGCCGCGCGAGATCGGCAGCCGGATCGGGTGGAGAAGGATCGGCAGTGGCGTTTGCATCCGCATCGGTTTCAGGCGTTTCGATCTCGGGCGTTTCGATCTCGGGCGCATCCGCACTTGCCGTTTCGGCGACCGCCTGCGGAGTCTCCACTGCATCGAGCGGCACACCCTCGCCGCGCAGCCTGGCGCGCAATTCCAGTATCTCGCCAACCAGCGCCTTTTCCCGATCCCAACGTTCCTGCGCGGCAGTAAGTGTAAGTTCGGTCTCGGCGAGCCCTGTTTCGACCCGCCCCTGCCGGTCGGCCACGTCGATGCCGATCGCTGCCTCGCGGCCGATGATGCCGCGCTCGACCTCAAGCGCCTGGCGGCGGCGCATAATGTCCTCCACCTCGGCAGGGGTGGCATGCTGCGAAATGGCGACACGGGCGCAGGCGGTGTCGAGAAGGCTCACGGCCTTGTCGGGCAGTTGCCGCGCCGGGATGTAGCGGTGGGACAGGCTGACCGCTGCCTCGATCGCCTCATCGAGGATCTGCACCTTGTGGTGCTGCTCGAGGACACCGGCGACACCGCGCAGCATGAGAACGGCCACCGCTTCCGACGGCTCATCTATCTTGACGACCTGGAAGCGACGGGTAAGCGCCGGGTCCTTCTCGATGTGCTGCTTGTATTCGGCCCAGGTCGTTGCTGCGATCGTGCGAAGCTCACCCCGCGCCAGCGCCGGCTTCAGCAGATTGGCCGCATCACCGGTTCCTGCCGCGCCGCCGGCGCCGATCAAGGTGTGAGCTTCGTCGATGAAGAGGATGACCGGCGTTTCGGAGGATTGAACCTCGTCAATGACCGCCTTCAGCCGTTTTTCGAATTCACCCTTTACGCTGGCGCCCGCCTGCATCAAGCCGACATCGAGCATGCGCACGCTGACGCCCTGCAGCGTCGGCGGCACGTCGCCCTCGGCGATGCGCAAGGCAAAGCCCTCGACGACCGCGGTTTTGCCGACCCCGGCCTCGCCGGTCAGGATCGGGTTGTTTTGCCGGCGTCGCATCAGGATATCGACGATCTGCCTGATCTCCGGATCGCGCCCGACGACAGGATCGATCTTGCCGTCGCGGGCGCGCTGGGTCAGGTCGGTCGCATACTTCGCCAGCGCCGAATCCCCGCCGGCAGCCCGCCGCGGTGTTTCGGAGGCGGGAACCTCAGTCGAGGCGCCGGCTTCGAGTGAACCCTCCATGATATCTGCGAACCGCGCAATGACGGCCTGCGCATCGATCTTGTCGAATTCACCGCTTATCTTCGACAGCAGGCCTTCCAGCACCGGCGTCTTCAGGCAGGCAAGCAGAATATGCGCACTGCGAACTTCCTCGACGCTGAATTCCAGCCCCGCCAGGCTCCAGGCTTCCTGGATGGCGTGAAAGATGTGATCGGAAAATTCTTCGATCGAAGTGGCGCCATAAGGCAGCTTGTCGACGGCGCGGGTCATATCGGCCGTGAGCCGGCTCGCATCCACCCCGGCGTCTGCCAGTATCAGTTGCACATCCGAGCGCTCGGAAAGCACCAGTTGTTCGATGAAGTGAACGAGCTCGACATATGGATTGCCGCGCAGTTTGGCGGTGTCGGCTGCAGCCTTGAAGGCACGCAAACAGACGGGGTTGAGCTTGCCGACCAATTCCTTGCGTTTAAAGCTCTGCGACGACCGGCGCTGTTCCATCGAACTTGCTCCTCCAATCTGCCAGGCAATAAACTGCCACATAAGCAGCGACTTGACAAAGAGCGTTATCGACGGGGCGTCTGGGTGTTCGAACCAGTCGATTTCCCCCTGACAGCAAAGCCGACGCCATCGGCTACAAGCCGTGGAGTGCGCAGCTCTTTGCGGTGCCTTCACATATAGGGTTCGACAATTGCGCCAGCGATTTCGAGCTCAGGCCCCGCTCTGCAAGCTTCCATTAAGATTGAGCAGCAACTAAATTGTGGTAAAGTGTCGCGGTGTGGTAACGTTGGGTCACGCACGGCCCAGGAGCCGCTCGCTGGGGGATGGTGTGATTGATCTCGCACTCTGGCTGAATCCGCTGGACGGTGAAAATCCGTCAGGGGAGGATTTGCGCAACGATCCAGCCTTTCATGAGCTGGAGCGTCTGACGGAACAGCAGAAAAAGGTCGAGTATCAAGGGAACGCCAAGTTAGAAGTTGCCGTTCCGATCGACTGGTCCACCGTGCTCACCAAGGCCGAAGAGCTGCGTCCACACGGCCGGGACCTGCGCCTCCTCGTCATCGTTACGCGTGCTCTGGCCAACGAGTATCGGCTGGCCGGGCTAGCTGAGGGCCTGACCCTCATAGCGCAGACCTTCGATCAGCACTGGGCAACCATGCACCCGGCCCTGCGGTCCGGTGCTACGCCGCGCGACGCCGCGCTGCGCCGCATCAATGCGCTGACTGACCTCCAGAACAGTCAGGATGGCCTGCTCAAGGATTTGCGGAAAATGACGTTGTTCGCGCCGCGTGCAATCGGCCCGATTCTCGGCGAGGATCTGGAGAAGGGCGCGCTCGACGAGCGTGTCATGCTTCAGGAAGCGGCCTCGGGACTGAACGCGACCGAAAAGGCGGCTCTGGCGAGCGCGCACAGCCAATTGGTGAACCGGGTGCGCAGCGCATGCGTCGCACAGATCGATCAGGCCGGCGCGGAGATGACGTCGCTCTTTGCCGATGCGCGCGCCGCGATCGCGGCCCTCGAGGCGGTGGAGACCGCACTCAATGCCCGCATCGAGGGCAGCGGCGCCACCGTTCCGGAATTAAAGCGGTTTCTGCAGCGTTTGCTGACGACCCTCGAACGAAACTCGGCCGCCGGCGTCACCGCGAATGGCGCCGCAAAGCCTGTTTCCGCGCCTGCAGAACCAGCAACGCCTGTTCGAAACGGTAATGGAGCCGATACGATGGCAAGTATGGCAAGTTACGCGGAACCGAGCACGGGGCTCCCTGATCGGATTTCCTCGCGCGACGACGTCGTGAAATGCCTCGACCTCGTCGTCGCCTTCTATGACCGCACCGAACCGTCGAGCCCGATCCCGCACCTCGCCCGCCGCGTACGCCGGATGGTGCATATGGATTTCGTTGAACTGATGGAAGATCTCGCCCCGTCGGGGCTGAAGGAATTCCGGCTTCTTGCCGGCGTTCCCGATGCCAAGAAGGCGGCCCAGAAGGATGAAAGGTAACGAGCCATGGCAGCTGAAAGCAAAGCGAAAGTCATCGAACGGAACCGCGCGCCGCGCGTGCAGATCGCCTATGACGTGGAAACCTATGGCAGCCCAACGACGATCGAATTGCCGTTCGTCATGGGGGTGATGGCCGATCTTTCCGGCGCTTCACAGACCAGGGAAGCGATGAAGTCGGTACTGGACCGCTCCTTTGTCGAAACCGACGCCAACCGCTTCCCCCGTTTCATGGAGGCGCTTGGGCCGCGCGTCAAAGCCCGCGTGAAGAATACGCTGCCTCAGGCTGAGGGCGCCGAGCGGGAGGAAGAGCTGGCACTCGATCTTACCTTCACCAAAATGGGCGATTTCGCGCCGGACAAGATCGCCGAGCAAGTTCCGCAACTGGCCGAGATCCTCAAGATGCGTCGCCAGCTCGAGGAGCTGCTCGGCTTCATGGATGGCCGTGTCGACGCCGAAAAGCGCATCGCGCAACTTCTGAACAACGAGCCGCTTCTTGGCAAGATCGCCAGCCAGGCACTGGCCGACGAAGACAAGGTTGAGGTGTAAATCATGGCCGAACAGCAAAAAACCGCAGCCGTCGCCGCCGAGGCGGAGGCCATCGATCTCGGAGAATTCAGCGGGCTCCTCGAGAAGGATTTCAAGGTCAAGAAGGACGACAGCGAGAAGCTGCAGCAACTCGTTCGCAATCTCGCGCTGGCGGCACAGTCCCGTTCCGATACCACCACCATCTCGTCCAACGCGATCAAGTCGATCAAGTCGCTGATCGCAGGCATCGACAAGATGCTGTCGGAACAGGTCAACGAGATCCTGCACGCTCCGGAAGTGCGCGAAATGGAAGGCACATGGCGCGGGCTCTGGTATCTCGTCAACAACACCGAAACGGATCAGAAGCTGAAGATCCGGGTGATGAACATTTCCAAGGAGCAGCTCGCCGACACGCTTGAAGACTATGAAGGCCAGATGTGGGATCAGAGCCCGATCTTCAAGAAGGTCTATACGGACGAGTATTCGATGCTGGGCGGCGAGCCGATTGGCTGTCTGATCGGCGCCTACGAATTCTCTAACCATCCGCGTGACGTCGGCTTGTTGCGCAACATCTCGGGCATTTGCGCCTCCGCGCACACGCCGTTCATCGCGGCCGCGTCGCCACGCCTGTTCCGCATGGACAGCTGGCAGGAACTGCCGAACCCGCAGGACCTGCAGATGATCGTCTCCAACCCGGCCTATGCCTCGTGGCAATCGCTGCGCGAGAGCGAGGATGCGCGTTATATCGGCTTGACCATGCCCCGTGTCCTGGCACGACTGCCGTATGGCTCGGAGACTGTTCCGGTGAAGGGTTTCACCTTCGAGGAAGAGGTCCACGGCGACCACAACAAGTATGTCTGGATGAACGCCGCCTTCCCGATGGGCGTGAACATAAACCGCAGCCACAAGCTTTATGGCTGGGGCACACAGATCCGCGGCGTCGAGAATGGCGGCACGGTCATCAACCTGCCGGTGCACAGCTTCCCCACCGATGACGGATCGGTGGCGATGAAATGTCCTACGGAAGTCGCCATCGACGACCGGCGCGAGGCAGAACTGGCCAAGCTCGGCCTGATGCCCATCCTGCACAGGAAAAATACCGATCTAGCGGCTTTCATCGGCGCGCATTCGCTGCAGGATGACGAGACACGTGCCGGCCGGCTGGTCGATCCCGACGCACAGTCGAACGAGCGGCTGAGTGCCAACCTGCCCTATCTTTTCCCGGTTTCGCGCTTTGCGCATTACCTCAAAGCCATTGCGCGCGACAAGATAGGGTCGTTCAAGGAGCGGTCGGACATGCAGATCTGGTTGACCGAGTGGATCAACCGATACGTGCTGGCCAACCCGGCCTTTGCCGACGACAAGGCGCGCGCCAAGCGCCCGCTTGCTGCGGCCGAGGTCCAGGTCGACAGCGTGGAAGGACGGCCGGGCTACTACAATGCTCGCTTCTATCTGCGTCCGCATTACCAGTTGGAGGGCATCAACGCTTCGCTCCGACTGGTGTCGGAACTCCCGTCCGTAAAGACTTGATTCGCAGCAACACACCTTGTTCTGTTTGAAAGCGGTGGAGAAAGACAATGCCAGTGAAAATTGATGGTTTTCTAAAGGTTCCGGATATCAAAGGTCCAAGCGTTCGAGACGGCCATGAAGATGAAATCGAAGTGCATGGGGTCGATTACAAGATAATCGCGCCGTACGATCCTAATTCGCTCTCACGCCGCGGTCGTGTGTCCCTGGGGATGATCAAGTTCACCAAGCACTATGACAAGTCCTCGCCCTATCTGAAAAAAGCGCTGTTCGACAACAAGGCGCTGGACGAAGTTGTGTTCTCCGCCCGCCGGACTATCGATGGAGAGACCAGCGATTACCTGGTCGTTACCCTGACCGACGCTTCCATAATGGAATACGACATGCAACAGGCCGAAGATGAAGCGGACCTGATCGAGGAGGAGGTCAGCTTCGCCTACAAGAAGATCAAGTTCGTCTATGACAAGGATGACGAAATCGAAATGGATGTCTATGTCGGCAAGTGAGGTGCGGCGGCCCGGCGCGGACAAGCAACAGGTAACCGGCAGTTCGCGAGCGAAACGCGAAGCGGTCCAGCCCTCTCTTTGGGACCGCCTCGTCAACGACCTGCCGGGCGTGACCTCCGAGATAGACGGGCTGCGCCAGACATTACAGGACGAGCTTGGCGCGGACCGGCTGGATACCCTGCTGGCGGGCAGCGCGCGGCTTATCGATACCGACGCGGAGCTGACGCCCGATCAGAAGCGGCGTCTGCAGCGCCTGGCCTTTCAGACCCAACACCGCGCGGAGATCGAAAGCCGTGGCGTGGTCGTATCCGCCCGCGTCCTCAAGGAGGCCGTGCGGCGCGACATCGAGGCCTTGTTCAACACCGAGCGTTTCGAAGCTGTTCCGCTTCTCTCCGATTTCGAAAGTGAACAGGCCGCAGACAATCCGCCATCATTGGCCGATTTTCCGGAGGTGCGCCGAAGTGTGGTCAACTACGGTGTGCCTTCCTTTTCGGGCCGTTCGTCCCGCGACTTTGATCGCGAGTCCCTGGCGCGCGAGATCCGCTCGGTCCTTGCCACGTTCGAGCCCCGTCTCAAGGAAAGCGCAACCAAGGTAACGGTGACCCTCGGCGACAAAAGTGTGGGCCTTAAGATCGAGATAGACGCCGTGCTGATCATGACGCCGACGCCGGAACGCATGCGCCTGCGCACCACGGTCAATCTCGACAACGGCCTGGCGCGGACCGAATTTAGGGAAAGCTGAGATGGATCGGGTCTTCGTAGAATATTACGAGGAGGAACTGACCCATATCCGCGGACTCGCGGCGGAATTTGCCGACATGCATCCGGCGGTGGCGCGCAATCTTTCGCTCGATACGGTCCCCTGCCCGGACCCGTATGTCGAGCGGCTGCTTGACGGCGTCGCTTTCCTCGCCGCGCGCACCCGGTTGAAAGTCGATGCCGAGCGTTCGCGGTTTTCACGCAGCGTCCTGGATGTCCTCTATCCCGATCTGGTTACGCCCGCGCCGGCAACGGCGATGGCAGTGCTGAAGCCCGGCCAGCAGGTCCAGTCGATGATTGCCGGCCATGTCGTCAAGCGAAACACGCGGCTGGTGTCCAGTCTGCAACCCGGCCTGTCGACGCGCTGCACATTCACCACCGCGCAGGAAATGACGCTGTGGCCGATAACGATCACGTCGGTCAGCTATTTCCAGGATCGCAGCGGGTTGGCAGCGGCCGGCATAACACCGATCGGCGGCGTTGGCGGCGAGGCGGCGCTGCGCATCACGCTGGGGCGGGCCGGAAAAGGCAAGCTCGACGAATTGGCGCTCGACCGGCTTGATTTCTATTTTGCCGGGCGCGCCAAAGCGCCATTGCTGTTCGACGCGATTTTCGGCGCCTGCTCGGCCGTAGGTGCACGCGCCGAGGGCAAGGCCAATCCGCTAGCGCCTTTGCCAGGGCCCGAAATGGTCGGCATCAGCGACGACGAGGCGTTGATGCCTCGTACCCGTCCGACATTCGAAGGGTATCGCCTGCTGCGCGAATATTTCATGATGCCCGAGCGCTTTCACTACGTGCGGGTTTCAGGACTGCAGTCGGTCGTGCGCAGATGCGACGCCGGGCTTGAGATCATCTTCATGTTCCGGCGTCCGGTACCCGAACTTGCCGATGTGACGCCGGCGGATTTTGAACTTTTTGCGACGCCGATCATCAACCTGTTCGAGCGTGACTGCAACGTCATCGAGCTTGATCCGCGCAGAACGCGGCAAGTGCTGCATGCCGACCGCACGCGGGCGCGGGACTTCGAAATCTATCGGGTGACCCATGTCGAGGACGCCGACGCCGAGGGCCCCGACGCCGAAATTCCGGAGCTCTTCAGCCTGGGGCAAAACCGCAGCAATGGCTGGGTTTATTCCACCGAACGGCGCCCTCGCCGGGCCACCGAAGATGAACGGCGCGACGGGTTGACCCGCACCTCATACACTGGAGACGACGTTTTCCTATCGGTTTCACGGCCGGTCGGAAGTCCGGCGAACCGGCCGCTGAAGCGTCTCGACATCATGGCGCTTTGCACCAACCGGGACCTGCCGATCCTCGACGACAACCCTACCTTGACGCTGGAGACTGGCGATCCGGTCGAAACGATCCGGCTTATCGGTGCGTTGCGCCCGCCCCAGCCGGCTATCCCGGCCGCGCTGCCGGCGGGCGCCCAAGGCGAATCCCGCGCCGACAATCTCGCCTGGCGGCTGGTCGCGCAGTTGGCGCTCAACTTTCTCAGCCTTGCCAAGGAAGGCCGCGGTGTCGATCCGCTGCATGCGCTGCTCGATCTTTATGCCGACCGGGGAGATCCGAGCCTCGCCCGCAATGTGCACTCGATTGTTCGCATCGACTCGCGGTCCGTCGTCGAACGGCTGCAGATCGATGGGCCGATGTGCTTCGGACGGGGCACGGAAGTGACGCTGCATGTGGACCAGTCGGTTTTGGCAGGGCAAAGCACATTGCTGCTTTCAGCCTTGCTTGCACGGCTGTTTGCCCGTCACGCCGGACTAAACGGCTTTGTGCGGACCCGCACGCGGCTGCTGCAGAAGCAGGAGGATGTGCCATGGCCGATGACGCCCGGCAATCGCTACCTGATCTAGACAAATTCGACTTGGACCAGGTCGAAGAGCTGGATGATACATTCGATTTTTTCGAACTGTTGCGCCGGCTCGAACGCAGGGGCGGGCTATTCGGCTATTCCGGCCCCGCGGATCGCGAGCCGGCAAGGCTCGGGCAGCATGTGCGTCTTAGCTTTTCCGCCAAGGACGTGGTTGCGTTCCGCGAAGCGAAGGACAAGACGCCGGGGAAGGTCGGGACGCCGGCCCGGGTCACGGTTGCAAATCTCGGGCTGATGGGACCGGAAGGCCCGATGCCGCTTCATTTGACACGTTGGGTGCTCGATCGTCTGTCGCAGCGCTGGTTCACCGGCGCCGACGCACGGCAGACCAGCGACACGACGTTCGTGGACTTCGTCAATATTCTCCAGCACCGCATGATCGCCCTGTACTATCGGGCCTGGGCCGACGCGCATCCGGCAGTACAGGTCGAACGGGCGGTCGGCGGCCGGGTAAGGGCCATGCTTGAAGCCATGGCGGGAATCGGACTTCCCGGCACCGACAATCCCGATCTCGACGCCGTGAAGCTTCGCCAAGCCGCGTCGCTCGCCAGCCAGGTCGACGGTCCGGAGCGGCTGACGCTGTTCCTGGCGGAAGCGTTCAAGGTCCCGGTCCAGATCAAGGAGTTCGTTGCTACCTGGATGACCATACCGGCGTCGCTCCAGACCCGACTTGCCCAAGCTTACGCAGTGCTGGGTCGCGGGGCGACGATCGGGCCGCGCGTTTTCAGCCGCCAAAGCAGGATCGAACTCCGCGTCGGCCCGCTTGGGTATAAGGAGTTCAAAACGTTCCTGCCGGGCGGTCAACGTCTGAAAATGTTCAAACAGGCCGTTCGCGACATGGTTGGGGAATCGCTCGATGTCGATCTGCGGATCGTGCTCGCGCGTGAAGCAGTGCCGCAGCCCCGTATCGGAGCGGTGCAGCTCGGCCGAACCAGCTGGCTTGCGCGGCCCGCTGAAAGGGGCGATGCTGACGATATGCGGCTGCGGACAATCGTCGGATGGCGGCCGGAAATGGCGGAGGTCGCGGCATGAGTCTGCTGCTGACGCTGGAGCACGGGCCACGGACCCAGGCGGTACGGCAGACCCGGCTGGACGAAGGTGAACTGGTGATCGGCCGTAGCGCGGACGCGGGCTGGCAGATCGACGATCCCGACATGTTCGTTTCACGCGCCCATTGCAGGATCACCGGCGGGCGGGATGGGTATTTCGTTACCGACACATCAAGCAGCGGCTTGTTCATAAACGACTCCGACAGCCCGCTCGGCGCCGGGACGTCGGTCCGTCTTCAGAACGGCAT
This sequence comes from Mesorhizobium wenxiniae, assembly GCF_002284535.1. Taxonomy (GTDB): domain Bacteria; phylum Pseudomonadota; class Alphaproteobacteria; order Rhizobiales; family Rhizobiaceae; genus Mesorhizobium; species Mesorhizobium wenxiniae. The sequence continues at coordinate 392,175 of NZ_NPKH01000023.1, forward strand.
GCGGCTGAGGCTGGGCGACTACATCGTAGGCGTCGATCTGCAGACGCCGGCCGCTCAAGCACCAGCAGCCAGCCAATCGTTCCCGGAACGGTCGCCGCCGGCATCACGAGCGCCGGTAAGCATCAGCCGCGATGATTTCTTTTCAGCCACGGTCGAAGAAGAGCCGCGCCGACCGCGCCCCGCCGATCTGCCGAACCCCTTCGAGCAGCCAATTCCAGGAGCGTTCGAGCGCGCCAACCAGCGCAGTTCGCCTGCCTTCGACGACCCTTTCAGCCTCGACCCGGTAGCGACGCCCGCGCCAAGAGGCGCTGCCTTTTCCGAACCACGTGGTGCGTCAAGCCCCGCAGACCCATTTAGCCTCGATCCCACGCCTTCCGGTGCAAGCGAGCCCGTTCGGGGCCAGTCCACTCCAGGCCAGCCTGTTCCAGGAAGGTCATCCGATTTCGATGACGATTTCGGTTTCGGGCCGGCCGCCTCGCCCGATTTGAGAAACGGTGCCGGCTCGACGGGTCAACGCCAACACATCGCCAGAAGGCCGCAGTCGGCCAATCCCTGGGATTTGCCTGGCCAGGCGCCAGATATCCCTTCTCCGCCACGTGCAGGCGTTGCGCCCGCCCCCTCCCCGGCAGCGGTGCAACAGGCGAACACGGCGCTTCGCACCGCGTTCTTGCGTGGCATGGGCATTGAGGAAGCCGATTTTCCCGGACGCGACAGCGTCGCGGAAATGGAGAAATTCGGTCGCGAGTATCGGCTCATGATGGAAGGCCTGATGCAGCTGCTGCGCAAGCGAGCCGAGGAAAAGGGGAACGCTCGCGTCGCCCAGACGGTGGTGGGGGCCTCTGAAGTCAATCCGCTCAAGTTTTTGCCGACGGTCGACGACGCCATCGTGACCATAATCGCGGAGCGCAGCCCCGGATTTCTGGCCGGCGAAGCGGCAATCGCCGACGCGGTCCGCGATCTCGCGCAACATCACGTGCGCGCCTGGCGAGGCGTGCAGTCCGCGTTGCGGCGAATGATTGACCGTTTTGACCCGGCAGCGATCGAGGAAGAGCTCAAGTCGAGTTCCGCGATCGGCACCCTGCTTTCGGGCGGGCGCAGCGCCAAGCTGTGGGAGCTATACCAGAAACGCCATCGTGAAATCGCCCAGAGTGCGGAATTGAGCTTCCTCGGCGAAATCGGCGCTGATTTTCGGGATGCATACGAGGAGGAGTGAAAAATGATCGATCGCCGTGAATTTATCGTTGCCCTGGGCGCAACCGGGCTGCTGGCGGCTTGCCAGAGTGGTCCGCCAAAACCATCGGCGGTTACTGTCAATCTGACCGGCGCGGCCGGCATGAACCCGGGACCAGGTGGCGGCGACCGGCCCGTGACGGTTCTCGTGATGCGGCTGCGCAGCACCGGTAAATTCAACTCGGCCGATTATTTCGCGTTGCAGGGGGATGCCGGCTCCGCACTCGGAGGCGATCTCATTGGATCCGACCAGATCTCCATCGGACCTGGAAAAACCGCATCCAAAACCATCACGGTCGAGCCGGACGCAGCTGCGCTGGGCTTCGTTGCCCTCGTCCGCGAGCCTGGCGGCCGGAGCTGGCGTACAACCAAGTCGGTGTCGCCGGGGTCAAAAGTAACCGTCAACGTCACTCTTGGCAGCGGCGGCATTTCCGCCTAGCGGCCAAGGCAAGGGGTGCTCGATGCAGAAAGTTGCGGCATGAGCGATGCAAACAGGGTGCTGTGGTCCGAAGGCCTGTTTCTCCGGACCCAGCATTTTCAGCAGCAGGATCGCTTTTTCGAGGCGACTGTGCGCGGCGCGTTGCAGGCCGGGCAGCTCCATACGTTCGGCTTTCAGCAGCTGACGCTGGACCAGGCAATGCTCGACGCCGGCCAGGTCTCTATCCTGTCGGCCCGGGGCATCTTTCCGGATGGGACCCCCTTCTCCATCCCAGACATGATGGATGCGCCACGACCGCTGCCGGTCACCGCCGACACGGGCGCCGGACCGGTGCTGGTCGCCCTGCCGCTCGAGCCTGCCGGCGGTGTCGGCTTCGATCCGGCCCACGCCGCATCGACCGGCGCGCGCTATCAAGGGCGCATCGTTACCGTCCGCGACGCCGTCCAGGGCGGTTCAGATCCTGAAGAAATCGAAATCGCCCGTCCGCAGGCGATGCTGCTTGCACCTGGAAAATCGGTTGGTGGCTACACCGCCCTGCCCATAGCCGACATCAAAGGGGTTCGAGCCGATGGCGGCGTCTCCCTGGATGAGACGTTCCTGCCGCCGACATTGGTTACCGGAGCGGTGGCCTGGTATCGGCAGTTGCTTTTGGAAGTCGTCACCGGCCTCGACCAAATCGCCGAGGCGCATGGCAAAATGGTCATGGGCGGGCCAGGGCGCAGCGTCGAAGACCTGTTGACGCTCAATCTCGCCAATGCGGCGCGTCCGCGACTGGCCCACATGCTGGCGCAGGATGTTTTCCATCCGGCCGAGCTTTACCTGGAGCTTGCCGGTCTTGCTGGTTCAATGGCGACCTATGGCTCGAGCGCGCGGCGGCTGAGCGAGTTGCCCGCCTACGATCACATGGCGCCCGGCCCCGCCTATTCGGCGCTGGCGGACGCCTTGCGCTCACTCATCCTGAGCCTGCGTTACATCGAGCCTAAATCACGCGCGCTACCTGTCATGCGGCATTCGACCAACGTCTGGAAAATCCGCATTGACAACCCGAAGCTGCTGGTGGCCAGCCGGATCGTCATCCGGGTCGGTTCCGAGCTGTCGGAAGACGCCTTGCGCAAGATTTTCGTCAACCAGGCGACTGTCGGTTCTGCCGATCAGTTCGAGGGCCTGTGGAAATCCCGCCTACCCGGTATTCCACTGAAACCGCTTCATTCCCAGCCCCGCGAAATCCCCTACGATGGCGATCGGTTGTGCCTTGAGCTGGATCAGAAAAGCGAGCACTGGGCCTCGCTGCTCGATGCCCCCGGCTTTGTCATTGGCGTGTCCGGTGTACTGCCGAGCGAGCCGCAGGTGGACTGCTATTCGGTAAACAGGTGAGATGATGAGCCGGGATGATCCTTTCGGACTGTCGGAGGATCGCGAACGCACTCGCATACGACTGACCGGCGCGCCGATGCCGCGTCCGATGACGCCACTCCTGTCGGGTGTGCCAATCAAACGGTCGCGTACGCATCCGAACACGCTTGTCAACGCATTCGCGCCCCTGCTCGAGTTCGCGCCCGAGCTTGAAAGCGCGCTGCCGCCGGAAAACCCGGAAGCGTTGCGCACCCGGTTGCTCGATGAGCTGGTTCGGGCACGCGACGCGGCAATGGCGGCAGGGTCCTCTCTGGAGCGCGCCGACCAGGCAGCCTGGGTGGTGGCGGCGTTGCTTGACGATCTGGCCTTGAACACGCCATGGGGTGGTGCCAGCTCATGGCCGCGCCAGCCGCTTGTGGTGATGCTGCGCGGCGATGTCGATGCCGGCACGCAGTTCTTCACGCGTCTCGATGAACTGGAGCGCCATCCGAACCGGGATCGCGAGCTGCTCGAACTGCAATATCATTGCCTCGCGCTCGGCTTCCGCGGCAAGTATCGTGTGCCAGGCCGGTCGGGCGACCGCTCGCTCAATGCCGTTCGCGTTGCTGCGGCGCGCTTTTTGCGCGATGCGGATGCCGACGGCGCGCCGCTGTCGCCAAACTGTAAAGGCGTGATCGCATCCGACGAGCCGCAGCGCTTCATCGTTCCGATATGGGTGATGGGGCTCGGTGCGGCGGTTATCGCCACTGCAATCTATCTCGGGCTGTCGATGGGACTGAGCAGTCAGGCGGTCGAGCTTTCCACGCTCGTTCGTGCTTTGCCGCCACCCACGCGCGGCGAAATCAGCCGCACATCGCCACCGGTCGACGCGCCGCCGCCAGAGGCGGTGGATTTCGCGCTGGTGCCGGAGTTTCAGGCCGGAGCGCCGGCGAATCTCAGAGCCGCGCTAAGCGGCACCGAGAGCGTTTCGCTGGCCAGGCTGATCATTCAGGCCTCCAACCCCGAACTGTTCCAGTCGTCGCGGCCAACACTGACGGAAGGCTTCGAACCGCTGATCGGTTCAATCGCCAAAGTGATCCTCGCCAATCAGGAACTGATCGGAAATATCACCGTGGTCGGCCATACCGACAGTGTTCCTTTGCAACGGTCCAATCCGCTTTCCACCAACCAGCGGCTGTCAGAAGCGCGCGCAGCGACGATTGCCGACATGCTGGTCCAGAACGGTGTGCCGCAGGACCGCATTCGCTTCGAAGGACGTGCAGCTACCGATCCAGTGGCCGACGACAGCACGCGCGCGGGACGGGCCTTGAACCGCCGCGTCGAGGTGCTGGTCGAAAAGAGGCTGTGAGATGTTCATCCTGCGCTTCCTATGGGCGGTTCTGACATCGCGCTGGCTGTGGACGCTGATCGGCATCACGCTGCTTTCTCTTGTTATCTGGGTGTTCGGCCCGATCGTCAGGGTCGGTGCTTACGAACCCTTCGCCTCGGAAAACGTGCGCATCGTCATCATTGCACTGCTGGTCATCTTCTGGCTGATCTGGCTGATCGTCGCGCAGCGCCGGGCGATCCGAGCCAACCGCATGTTCGTCGCCGAAATCGCAGCGCCAGCGGTGGAAAAACCGCTGAGCCCAGGCGAAGAGAACGTCGCAGCCGTCGGCGCCAAGTTCGCCGAGGTGATGGCCGAACTGAAGCGCCGCAAGCTGGGCGGACGCAAGTTCCTGCGCGAGATGCCCTGGTACGTGATCGTTGGGCCGCCGGCCACCGGCAAGACCACGGCGTTGCGCCAGTCCGGCCTGAACTTTCCGATCGATCTCACCGACGACCTGCAGGGGGTCGGCGGCACGCGCAACTGCGACTGGTTTTTCTCGGAGAACGCGGTTCTGATCGACACGGCGGGCCGCTATGTGCAGCAGGAGAGTCAGCCCGACGTCGATGCGGCGGAATGGCTGGGCTTCCTCGACCTGCTGAAAAAGCACCGCGGCCGCCGGGCGCTGAACGGCGTTATCGTCGCGCTGTCGATCGACGCGCTTTCGGAGGGCGACGAAGCCATCAAGGCTCACGGCCGCAAGATCCGTCGGCGCCTGGCAGAGCTCAACGACCGGCTCGAAATCCGTCTTCCGGTCTATCTGATGCTGACGAAGGCCGATCTGATCAAGGGTTTCGAGGCTTTCTTCGGCGGCCTGTCGACGGCCTCGCGCGAGCAGGTGTGGGGGACGACCTTCGCGCTCGATGCGCGTGTCGACGCAAAGACCATAGAGCGGGAAATCGCCACCCTTGCGACGGAACTCGAGCGGCGGCTGGTGCCACGCTTGGAGGACGAGGACAAACTCGCCGCCCGCGCCGAGATTTTCAGATTTCCCGCCCAGCTCACGAGCCTGTCCGAGCCGATCCAGGTGCTGATCGAGGCGATGTTTGGCGAAAGCCGGTACGAAGAAGCCGCCTGGCTGCGCGGCCTCTATCTGACGTCAGCGACCCAGGAAGGGGCGCCCATTGACCGACTGACTGCGGCGCTGTCATCATCCTTCGGTCTTCCGCCCCGACGGGCCATGCCAGCGCCGCGCGTGGAAAAACGCAGCTTTTTCCTGAAGAATCTGCTGACCGAGGTCATCTTCAGGGAAGCCGGCCTGGGGACGTTCGATCCGCTCGCGCAGCGCCGCCGCGCCTGGATCTGGCGTGGCGCCGCGGCAGCCTGTGCCGCCGCCGCCCTGTTGGCTGGTGCGATGTTCACCTGGTCCTACTTTGACAACCGGAATGCCATCACAGCACAGGCGAGCCAGTTCGAAGCGCTGCAGGCGCCACTGACCGCCGCAGCCGCGGCCCCGGCATCAGTGGAGCAGCCCGCCATCGACAGCGCTCTCAATGCCATGGCCGAGGTCGTAAATGCCCGTACGGCACCGCCGAGCAGTGCGCAGGATCTGCTGGGGCCATCGGCATCGGCGGAGCTGCTGCGGGCGCAGGCCGATACTTACGACCACGCTCTGCGCAACGTTCTCGAGCCGCATATGGTCGCTCTGCTCGAGGCGACCATGTGGCGGCAGATCCGCGATCCGGATTTCATGCTGGGGGCGCTGAAGACCTATCGCATGATGACGGGCCTGTCGCAGATGGACGCCGATTTCGTCCAGAACTGGTGGGTCAACGACTTGCCGGAATTCGCGCCGGCGGCGCCCTTTCCGACCGCCGACGCGGAGGAGCACCAGCTTGCCGCGATCCGCCGCATGGCGGTCGACGACAGCTACACCGCCCCGGATCAGGCGCTGGTTGCCGAGGCGCTGAAAACCGTCTGCACGATCTCGTTGCCGGCACGTGCCTACAGGCAGTTGCTGGCCGACCCTGCGGTGGCCGGACTTAAGGAATGGATCCCCGCGAATTTCGCCGGTCCCAACGGCGCCAAGGTTTTTGCACGGCGTTCCGACAAGACGCTGCGCGTCGGCATTTCGGGCGCGTTCACCTATTCCGGCTTCCACGATGCCATTCTCGACCGGGTCGAGGACGTCGCCGCGCAGGCGGCGCTGGACCGGGCGGTCTTCGCCGGAGGCTGCTCAGAGAATGCCGAAACATCTGTATCGGCGCTGTCGGAGGATATTCTGAAGCTCTACTACGAAGACTACATCGCACAATGGGACAGCTTCCTGCGCGATATTAGGCTCGCGCCATTGGCCGACCTGAATGTCGCCAGCGAGAACCTCAAGGATCTTTCGAGCGCTGATTCCGCTCTGAAGCGCCTGCTTACCGCGGTCGTTCAGGAGACCGAGCTTACCCGGTCCGATGAAGCACCCGCCGATAACAAGGCAGCGGCCAAGGGCGGCTCGAAACTGCTCAGCAAACTTGGCAAGCTCGGCAAGCTGGCCAAAACAGGGGCAAAACTGCTGCCACGCGCAGGATCCGCCAACGAGGTGGATCTCACCGGCAGTCTAGTGGCCGAACACTTCAAGCCGCTCAAGGGTGCGATCGCCGAAGTTGACGGCCAGCCGCCGGCACTCGACGCGGCGGTGGTGGCGCTGACGGCGCTTTCGAACGTGCTGCAGACGGTGACGGCCAATCCCGACCCTCAGGACGCCATCAAGAAACAGGGCGGCCTCGCCGAGCTGACGGGAGCAGTGGCCAGGCAGGCGCAGATCCTGCCCGATCCAATCGACGACTGGCTCGGCGGCATCGCCGGGGACACCAGCGGCCTGACGCAGAAAGCGGTCACCTCGGAGCTCAACGCCATCTGGCGCGCCGACATCCTGCCGTTCTGCCAGGCGGCGCTGAACGACCGCTATCCGTTCAGTCCCGAGAGTGCGGTCGACGTCAATGTCCGCGATTTCGCCCGCCTGTTCGGGCCGGCCGGGATGATCGACGCCTTCATCAACGACCACCTGATCAGCTATGTCGACACCGCCAGTCAGCCGTGGAAATGGCGCGCCGACTTCGGCCTGGACCCGGCGGCTCTGGCGGCATTCGAACAGGCCAGGCGGATCCGCGACGATCTGTTTCCAGGCGGCACCGGCCCGGTGATGAGCTTCACGCTCGAACCCAAGGATCTGTCTCCCAACGTCACGCGCGTGACGCTCAATCTCGACGGCCAGAACCTCGTCTACTACAACAACGCAACGCGGCCTCAACCGATGACCTGGCCCGGCAAGGACGGCACCGGGGTGATCTCGCTCGCCTTCCAGCCGATCGACGGCTCGCCCGAAATCATGCTGAACGAAACAGGCAGTTGGGCGTGGCTGAGGATGCTGCGCAGCGGCCGTCTCACCGGCACGTCACTGTCCGATGTCTACAGCCTGCGATTGGGGACGCAAGGCATGTACGCGGATTTCGAGCTCAAGGCCGCAAGCGTCGAGAATCCCTATAATTTGCAGATGTTCAAGAAGTTCTCATGTCCGCCGCAGATATGATCCTGCCCGGGTTTTACGGCAAAATGCCTGCCACCGGTGATTTCGTCACGCGGCGGCTGCCGGGGGATTTTGTGCGCATCTGGGACCGCTGGCTGGCGCAGCACCTCGTGCCGCTGATCGGTCTGGGATCTTGGCCGCCGACCACCGCGCTACGATTCCTGGCCGGCCCGGCTTCCTTCGGCGCCTCGGCAGGCATTATTCTGCAAAGCGCCGACAGAGTTGGCAGGCAATTCCCTTTGACCGTTATCGCGCAGCTTTCTGAGGCTTCCGTTCAGCTGGCTCGCGCCGATGCGTGGTTTTCCGGGATCGAAGAAGCGGCCGTCGCCGCCCAGCAAGGCGAGCTGACGCCTGACGAATTGGATACCGCTTTAAGCGCACTGCCGGTACCGCCTGTCGAGCCGGGCGAAGAGGTCATCAGCGATATGGTGATGTGGACCGTGCACTCCGACATTTTCGATATTGATCCGCAATCGCCTGAAGAGACGTTGGAGCAAATCTTCCGCCAACTGGGAGACCAGCTGATGGAGGGGCAAGTCTGATGTTCGTCAGCCAGAACACCACGCCGTTTCTCGCCGAGGCTTTTCCCTACCAGGACAAGCATTGCGTGAAGTTTTGTGTTGCCGTGATCCGGGCGACATATAACGTCGATGAACAAGGCAACTGCACGCCCGCCAAGGAGCAGTCGCCTTTCGTCTATGCCGACACCCACTATGGCGATCCGGAAGTCACCTCCATTCGCGTCGAGACCGACTTTGCCCCCGTCAAGCCGAAATGCGAGGTTCTGCTCGACGCCATGGCGGTGGCCCCACAAGGAAGGCAGGCGGAAGCGATCGAAGTGCGCCTGGTTGGGCCAGGACTGGACAAGCGCGCGGTGGTCACCGGCCAAAGGCGCTGGTTCAGAGGTGGGTTAGGCATCCAGGCTTCGCGCCCGACGCCGTTTGCCTCCATGCCGCTGGCATGGCATCTCGCATTTGGCGGTACCGATCGCACAGATGCCGATCCCGCCAAGCACCGCGGCGATGCGATTAACCCGATCGGCAGAGGCTATCTTGCCGGCCAAGGCAATGTTGACGGCACTCCTCTGCCCTGCGTCGAACATCCGCAATCGCGCATGGCGATCTGGAACGACAGGCCCAAGCCGATCGGCTTTGGTCCTGTGCCACGCTTCGCCAAGGAGCGGGCGAGATATGCCGGCACATATGACAAGCATTGGATGGACAACGTGCTCCCCTTCTTGCCGCAGGACTTCGATGACCGCTACTTCCAGGCTGCTCCCCAGGACCAATGGTTCGACAGATTGGGCGAGGGCATGGTCTTCGGCTGCATCGGCATGAGCGAGAGAGGTCGGTTCGGGGTAAAACTGCCGAGACTGTCAGTGCCGGTGCGCTTCGTGTTCGACGACCATTTGGAACGAAAGACGATGGTGCCTGATACGCTCATCATCGTTCCGCACGAGAGCAGAATCGTGCTGGTGGGCCGGGTAGGCACGAAGCTGCCGCGCAAGTTCGTGAGACTTGAGGAGATTCAAGTCGGCAACGACCTCATCCCCCGCGACGGCGAGAAACCGCACTATGCGGGGCTGGGAGTCGCAGTTGCCGCTCTGAAGGAGATAAGGCGCCTAAAATGACGGTCATTTCCTGCCTTAGCCTCGTGTCGCCGGTCGGCTATTCGGCGGGGAGTACGGCGGCCGCGATGCGGGCAAACATAGCGGCGTTCGCCGAACTTTCCTATCGCGACGCCGACGGCGAGCCAATACGTGGCGCGCCAGTGGATGCGCTGCCGGCGACGATGCGCGGCCGCGATCGCGTTGCTGCCCTGACGCGTCTGGCCGCCGATCAGGTCGACCCAAAACAGGCGGACCGGCTGCCCTGGGGCGAGATGCCGATCATCTTGTGCACGCGTGAACCGCAGGTTCCAGGCGCGCGCCTCAACGGCATTGTGGGCGGGCTGGCGCTGCCCAATGGCGCATCTCTTGTCGGACCGCATTCCGTGCATGTGACGGAAGGGGCCGTGTCCACCTTCGTCGGCATCTGGCACGCGCGCAAGCTGCTCGCCGAACGCAAAGTTCCCGCCTGTATCATCCTGGCCGTGGATACGCTCATCGATTCGCGCACCCTCGGCTGGCTCGACAAGGCGGGCCGTCTCAAAACGAGCATCGTCACGGATGGCCTCATTCCTGGCGAGGCGGCGAGCATCTCCGTCGTCAGCGCTCGTCCGCTGCTCGAATCACATGTGACAGTGCATGGCCTCGGCTTGGCGCGCGAGACCGCGACAGTGCTCAACGAGCAGCCGTTCCGCGCGGACGGCCTAGCCTCTGCGCTGCGGACGGCCCTGGCGGAAGCCAGGGTGGAGATTCACGATGTTGCCTTCCGCCTGTCCGACGTCGCCGGCGAATCTTACGCTTTCGAGGAATTGGTGGTGGCGCAAATGCGGGTGATGCGCACAGTCAGGCCGCAACAACTGGTCTGGCTGGCGGCGGGCTGCATCGGCGACTGCGGAGCGGTCGCGGGTTCCATCCAGTTCGCATGGGCCGAGCAAGCCTTCCGGCGCGGCTATGCACCCGGGCCTTCCGCGGTGCTTTACGGCAGTTCGACGTTTGGTAACCGCGCAGCGGCGATCGTTTCCGCATAGGGTCGAGAGAGATGACCAAGAACGTCTTCGCGGAAAAATGGGAGATTGCCGGAAAGAACGGCATGAACAAGTCGATCGCGCGGTTTCCGGATGTCTGCCTGTCGCCGCCATCCCCACCGGCCGGGCCCATCCCAATTCCCTACCCGGACACGTCGTTCTCCAACAATCTCAAGGAAGGCTCCGAGACCGTGCTGATCGGCGGCAAGCCCGCCGCGCTGGCGCAGAAATCCTACTACAAGGAGCCGATGCTCGGAAACGAGGCCGCAACCCGCACGTTCGGATCGTCGGTCGTGACCCACCAGATCACCGGCAAAACCTACTTTCAGGCCTGGTGCATGTCGGTGAAGTTCGAAGGCAAGAACGTCTGCCGGCATTTTGACATCACGACGAGCAACCATGCGTCCTATGTTGGCGCGACGCCGCCGGCGCCGCCGCTCGAGTCGCTGAACGCAAAGGCTGCCAAGGCGGCCGCGAAGGCCGGGAACTGCCCGTGCTGCGGTGGCCCGCTGCACGAATGGCAGAAGGATCCTTCCACCGGCAAGGCCTATCCCGTGGTTAAGGAAAAGACGTTCTGGACAAACAAGATCAAGAAAATGAGAACTGGGAACGCCAAGCAGATTGCGAATAAGGCTCTTTACGAAGCCTCGCTAAAGAGGATGTTGCAACTTAAAGCAAAGCATCGCCGACTGCGGAAAGCCGGCAAACCGGCTTGTCCCAATGTCCACAATAATGACAATCAGGGTTGTGCGATGTACTTCGACATCCCAAAAGGTGCGACAACCTCGGCGGCCGATACACCGGCGCAGAATGCCAAGGCCGCCTTTGAAGCGACCGGAGTGAAGGATGGCTGCATTCTTGCCTGGGAAACGGGGAAAGGCTCACCCATTAGAAGAGGGCCGAATGCTGTCGCCGGGAAGAAGTCCTACCATTCCTTGAATCACTTAACACCTCACATGGCCGGCGGATGCAACGAGCCATCAAACGTATGTCCACAGGATGTGATGGATACGGGTGAATGCCAGGAGATTGAGGACGCACAGACTATTCTTGAGAACGTTAACGATTGCATTCCATAAGGCTTTACAATGTCGAAATACATTCCAGTTCCAGAATCCACTCTCAAGATTCTTTCGATAGGATTCCATGTTCCTGGAGTCGATTTGCGTTCTTATAATCCATCCCGGTTGCTTGGAAGCGATGAAATCTGGGAACAGATAGCAGGCCTCTTCCTGGCCTGCGAGTTGGGTGACTCTTCCGCGTTGCGCCGCATTCCCGCAATCATGAAGGGCAGCGATGCCTATCTCGTCTGGCGAGCGGTCACCAATTTGGCTGGCTTGGCCAGCACCCTTGGCTTTGTGAAGGACGTCTTCAAGCCGTTCGAGAAGGACGGCTCCGGATCGGAGTACTTCATGGCAACGGCGTTGGGCCTGACGCTAGACCCTGACGCGATCCGGATGCTGCTGACCCTACACAATGACGCATCGGACGAAGAGACCCGCTATCAGATCGAGAGAGAGCTGTCGTATCTGCTCGAGGACACCAACGGACCCATAAGCAGGGGCGCCGACGAGTCCATCGAATCCGAGGATGAAGATACCGTTCACGTCATCAATCGGGAGGAGTATTTTCGCAAGGTAGGGGACGCGTTGTCGCTGATGCTGGGCCAGCTTCCGGGTCCCAATACCCCCATCCTCGGTGGCAAGGTTTTCGACGTGGCCAAGCTCGCAAGGCAGCTGCTTGAACGGGTGGGCGGCGCAGCGCCGGAAATAGGCCGCGTCCACCGGCACCGTCTCATCTTTGAGGCCGCCACCGGCGTGAACTGTGCCGCCTTCTTTGACAGCCCGGTCAAACTCAATTCGCTTCAGGCGACGGCAATACTGGAGACATTCCTCGAGAGCGACGACGTTAGAAAGTTCGTACCTCGGCAGAGGTATTTCTTCGGCCATCCCATCGGCGACTGACCCGACTGAAAACGAGAGCCGTGTTATCCTTTCAGTCGCGTAGGGCGCCAGCCACCATGCCCCATTCAGCAACTTTGTCGGCAAGCGGCACCCGCACGATGCTGTCCCTGAAGTAGTCGATGAAGTCCGGGCCAACCTCTTCCATGTCGGCGGAAGACAGCTCATCCCAGGGAGCTTCTGGAAACAATTCCGCAAATGATGCGCCCGCTGCGATCGATACCGGCGGCTCGCGCATCCTCTCAACAAGCCAGGCAAGCCGGCCGCGATCGCCCAACATGCCGATGCTGCGAACCGCGATTGAGGCGGTCTGGGGCGATTGCATTAATCCGCCGAGCCATGCCCGAACTTCCGTTTCAGGCCCGCCCTTGATCGCGGCGCGGAGCGCTATCAGCCTGTCCTTCCCCGGCGTTTCAACCGCTGCTCTCAATGCGTTTTGCGCCAACCGGGCATGACCCAGTTCAACCAGCGACCATGCCGACCAGAATCGCGCATCTTCGTCGGAATCGTTGAGCGCAGCGTTCGCCTCGCCGGCAAGATCGGTTCGTTTGAGAACGCCCACCAGCCGTAAGCCCGCCGCACGAACGCGGGGATCGGGATCGCGGGCTAGCCGCGGCAGCAGGTTCTTTGGATTGACCGAATGCACCAGACATGCCGAAACGCCGAGAAAGCGTTTGAAAGCGTCGGCATCGGTGATCCAGTCCCTCACATGCGGTCCGATTCGGTCGGCCGCATGCCACCGCAGCGCGCCGATGAACCCGTCCGGGCTCGGTGTCAGCTCACGGGCATGCCCCACCGCTTCTGAAAGCCTGACTGGATCGTTGAACTCGATCGCGGTCCAGGCAAAGGCAAACAGTTCCCCACTGTCAGGATAGTCTTGCAGTTGCTGGAGCAGGCTCGGCCACGCGGCCTGGCCTGCGATGCGCAGTCCGTCCAAGTTTGCTTCGATACGGTCGTCGATATCCTTAGCCGCCACCGCCGCGGGCGGCTCTTGCGCAAGAAGGCTCTCGCGCTGCACCCAAAGAAAGGCTACCAGTTCCGCGTGCTGCCTGACCACAAGGCTAGCGATGCGCGGGCGACGGAAGCTTTCGACGGGCGACATCAGTTCAAATTGATCGAGCCGCCACGGATATAATTCGGCCCGCTGGAGTGGCTGACCAAGTATGTACCGCGGATGACGATCTGGCCATCACTATCCAACACGATGGATGCCTTGCCGCAACGCAGTTCGAGCCGGTCATTGGCGCGGATGCGTACACGCTTGCCGTCGCGGATAACCTCGACGCCGGGCCTGCGCGCCGGCTCGACGATGCGACCGACGATCAGCGGCTTGCGCGGATCGCCCTCCTGGAAAAGCAACGCCACCTCCTTGCCGACCATATCGGAAGACAATTCGCTGAGGCTGCGCGCAGGCTGCGCCGTTTCCTCGGGATTGCCGGCAAAGACCACGAGGGGTACGCCTTCTTCGCCGAACCCCATGAAAACTCCGATCACAACGCCATCGATCGTGCTCTTGACTCTGCCCATCACGTTCCTCAATTCTCGTTGATCTTCGAGCCTTTGATGATGACATCGCTCGACGCCTTGACGTTGATTTTCCCTGAACCCTTCACCGTGATGTCCTTGCCGTCGATGATGATGGTACCGTCCTTCTTCATCACGATCTTGGAGCTGCCGCACTTGAGGGTAATGTCGTCGGCTGCTTCCACTGACAGGCTCTTACCGACCTTGATGCCGGTATTCTCCTTCACGTCGGTAAGGCTGCCCTTTCCTACCTTCAGGATGTAACCGCCGCCGACGTCGGTGCTGTCGTTCGACTTGATGTTGGCACCGCGTGAGGCGCCTACGTCCGTCGTCTGGGATGCGGCGATCGCAACCGACTGTCCGGCACCGATGCTGATGTTCTGTCCCGCGCCTATGGTCCAGGTATCGCTTGCCCCGATGCTGTGGCTCTGGCTTATACCGACGGTGACCGAGCGCGTCGCGCCGATCGTGTTGCTCTGGAGACCGCCGACGGTGCGCTGTTCCGCCGCTCCGACAGTATCGACGCGCGCCGCCCCGACCGTGACCGTCTGCACAATTCCGACGGTCTGCGAATGGTTGGCGTCGATGTTCTCCGTCGAATTCGACACGACGTGAATCGTCTCGTTCGCCATCACCGTCAGCGAGCGATTGATCCCCACCGTTTCGGTATCATTCGAACCAATATCGGTTGTCTGGTCGACGCCCACCTTTACCGTCTTGTTGTTGCCGACGTCCTCGTCGAGGTTGTGGCCGACGGAGTGCTTGGCGTCATGGTCGATTCGGTCGGACTGGTCATGCTGGACCAGCTTGGTGCGGTCGTTCTTGATCAGAAGGTTATGGTCCTTCTGCGCCTGGAAATTGACCAGTTCGGAACCGGCCTTGTCCTCGAACATCAACTCGTTGTAACCGCCGCCGCCTTTGGAGGAATCCGACTTCCAGCCGGATTGCGTGGCGCTGCCCGGCAGTCCATAGGGCGGCATCTGCGAGGCGTTGTAGACGCGGCCAGTGATGATCGGCAGATCCGGGTCGCCTTCAATGAAGTCGACGATCACCTCCTGGCCGATGCGCGGTATCTGGATGAACCCCCAGCCGCTGCCGGCCCAGGTCTGCGAGACGCGCACGAAGCAGGAGCTGTTCTGGTCCTTCTTGCCGAGGCGGTCCCAGTGAAACTGGACCTTCACCCGTGCGTATTTGTCGGTGAATATTTCTTCACCGGATGGGCCGACCACCGTTGCCGTCTGCGGGCCGCGCATGATCGGCCGTGTCGTGACCCGCGGCGGACGATAGGGCAAGGCAGTCGGCGCCACGCCGAGGATCGCCTTGAAGTTCTCGCTTTCGACGTCGGCAAGGGCTCTGTAGCCCGGATCGAACAGCCTGTATTCGGCGCTGACCACCAGATACTCCTGGTTCTGGTCTTCTCTTGGGAAGCCGTCCAGCTTGAACGTGCAGCCCGAATACAGGCCGCGCACGGTGCCGACGGCAGCGATGCGCTGGTGCACGGCCTGGATTTCCTCGCGCCGTATCGCGGCCAGGCTGTCGCCGCGACCGACATCGAGATGCGCGCCGGGCTGGCGGTAATTCTCGCCCGCGGCCAGCTTGTGACTGAACGGCTGGGCGGATTTGGCCATGAGGTCAGCGCCCGGCTTCGTGAAATCATAGTCGGTATGGACGTAGGCGCCCGGCCGCACCGCACTACCCGGAATCCATTCCGTTATGTATTCGACATCGCGCCGGGAGCCCTGCCCTTCAAAGTGATAAGGCACCTTCTCATAGCCCGGCGCCGGCTTCAGCTTGCTCATGGCATCGGCGAGGACAAGCGTGTGCTTGCCCTCGTCATGCTCGAAAAAGTACAGGATGCCTTCGTGCTCGAGCAGCCGCTGCACGAAATCGAGATCGGTCTCGTCATACTGGACGCAGTATTCGCGCGCCGGATAAGACCCTTGCAGGCGCTTCTCGAATTTCGCCGTGCTGTATTTCGAGAAAACCTCCTCAACGATTTCGATGACGCTCATGTTCTGGAAAATGCGGCAGTCGGTGGTATTGCCGAGGAACCAGAGCCATGGCCTGATGACGGCTTCGTAGTACGCCAGACGGTCCTCGATCCGGGTCAGCCGAAACTCGGAGACAAGGCCGCTGAACCAGCGTTTCGGATCGGATTCACCTTCCACCGAAACAGCACCGCCCAGCATCTTCAGCGGATCGATATCGGGGCTGTTGCTCACGAACCCGACCGTATAGGCCAAGCAACGACTGATCTCATCGCGCCCGATAAGATGCGTGAAGGTCAACAGGTCAGCGCCAACCGGCGTCTGCACAACCGTGGCACGTTCGTTCGGCATGGGTCGTGCCCCCTCCCGCCGCTCGTTTCTGCTTCAGCCTAGCACATGTCTCGCAGCGACCAAAGGGGACGCTTGGCGGCTGCGGCCTGGCTGCCCGTGGATTCATCTACTTGGACGCTTCTGTGCCGCCGCGCTCAGAAATTGTATAATGTGGTGTCGTGGGTGAGTTTTCCCGACAGGATCGACGGCGATTTTTGAATGTTCATCAGGCTGCAGATCAATAATGTCGTCTCCCTGCCCGCCGGTATGTCGACCGGCTACTCCGCTCGTGATCGCAGCTTCGAAATCGGCCGCGAGGGCTGTGACTGGACCTTGCCCGACCCCGACAAGTTCATCTCCGCCAGACATTGCGAAGTGCGTTACGAGGCAGGCGCGTTCTGGCTGCACGACATCTCACGCAACGGCACATTCATCAACGGATCGACCCAGCGCATGGCCGGCCCTCACCGGCTCGGTCAAGGCGACCGGTTGCTGATCGGCCGTTATGTCGTCCTGGTTTCGATTGATGACGAGCGCGCCACGACAGGTCAGCCTCGAAGCAGCCACGGTTCGACGCAGCGACAAATGCCGATCACCACAGGCCGGCCGCGGGACTTCGGAGACCAGCCTTTCTTCGATCCCGCGGAGCAACGGCTCGGGCAGCGAGCACCGGTGTCGACGTCTTCGCTGCCCGCGCCTCTCCCGTCGACGAGAGACGAGGTGCTGCGGGAAATCGCGATCGGAGCCGGCATTTCGCCGGAATTGCTTCAATCGCGTGATCCGCATGAAGTGGCTGCCGAAATCGGCGCCGTGCTTCGAACGGTTGTCGAGGAATTGGCCTTGCTGCTGAAGGCACGTGCGGCTGCGAAAATACTTGCCAAGAGCACACACCGGACGATGATCAGCGCTGCCGATAACAATCCCTTGAAGTTCGTCCCGGGAACCGACGACATCCTCGAAATCATGTTCGCACGGCGTAGAGCCGGCTACCTTGATGCCAGGCACAGTGTCGAAGACGCGTTCCGCGATCTCAAGACGCACGAATTTGCCACCTATGCAGCCATGCAAGCTGCGCTCTCGCGGCTGCTTGACGATCTGTCGCCCGAGGCGATCGGCAAAAAACTCCCCCCCACGTCATTCACATCGAAGAAGAGCCTGGCTTGGGACGCCTTTGTCGCCAAATGGCGGACCATGGAGGAAGCACACGAAAACGGAATGCTGGACATATTCCTGGCTTATTTCAGCGAAGCCTATGCCAAAGCCGACAAGCAAAAATAGGCCGGGAAGACTGAACCTGGCACATGCCCCGGAAATCGGATCGGTTTGCTGCGCCGACCTTCGGCTGCGGAACGGCTCACGCACCAGGTGGAAAGTGTTAGAGCGTCCTTTGCGAGCCCAAAGATGCGGCGCTGTAGTTGGCGAAGAAAAATCCTTTCGCAGCGCTGCATCTGGTTCCAATCGACCGTTTCTAAGCTTACGATCACTTACGACAGTTCGCCAGCGGGTAAAGCTGATTGACCTGGGGGTCTGCGGCACATGTCAAGTTACGGCGGGATAGAAAGATATAGCCGACCTTCCTCCAGACACTGCCCTCGCCAGCAGCGCCTGCATTTCCTGCGCCTGACCAGGGACCGTTTTGCGCCGCTGTGGCGCACACGTGGCAACCGCACGTGGACGGACGTTTGGCGATGAGCTCGAAGGACGATCCGTTCGGCCCAGCGGGCAAGACCGTCATTCGCGCACCGCGTCGCGCTGAAAAATCAGCGCCAGCTCCTTACACACCTGTTCCCGACAACGGGCACCCCGGTCCCTCGCGGGTTAAGGATTCAACGGTTTTCGATCCGGGTGTCGGTCGGCATGCACCGCCGGGCTGGACATCCGGAACCGTGATTTATCAAGGCGCAGATCCCAGCGCAGCGGCGGGAACCGGCCCCTCTGCGACAACGGCGAGCCCAGCCATTCAGCAACAAATCCTGCTGAATGCCACGGACAGCGTCAAATATTCCGCAGCAAATCAGATCCTCGCTGCGGCCGCTCCTTTGCTGCTGCTGTTTAGCCAGCTCAGGCTTATGCCTGTCGAAAGACAAGCGGAACAACTGGCGGAACATGTTGCCGAGGCAATCGAAAAATTCGACCGGACAATGGAGAAAGCCGGTGTTCCCGAAGAAGATGCACGGATCGCAAAATTTACTCTCTGCGAAACCGCTGACGACCTCATCGGCAACCTGCCTTGGCCCAAGAAAGACGCCTGGGCGCAGCACAGCATGCTGTCACAGTTCTTTCACGTCGTGCCCACCGGCTCGGGCTTCTACGAAGCGCTGAACAAGATACTGGCCGCGCCGGAGGCACACTACGATTTGCTTGAACTGATGCATGCCTGCCTGTCGCTGGGGTTCGAAGGCCAGTATCGAGGCCTTGCGCGCGAGGACAACAATCTCGAACGCGTTCGACGCGACGTCTACGAGACGCTTCGCTACTTCAGGGCGCGTGCCGGCGACGACATCTCGCCCCACTGGCAAAGCCTGGCGGTGTCAAGCGCACAGCCGTCGGTCCGGTTGCCGCTCTGGGTGGTTGCGGCCACAGCGTCGGCGCTGTTGACGGCGGTATTCTTCGCATTGCGGGTCTTCATCACCCAAGAGGGCGACGCCCTTGCCAGTGGCTTGCTGAAGCTCGATCCATCGACGCCGATCGCCATCGAACGCGCGACCATGGTGCCGTCGG
This sequence comes from Mesorhizobium wenxiniae, assembly GCF_002284535.1. GTDB lineage: Bacteria > Pseudomonadota > Alphaproteobacteria > Rhizobiales > Rhizobiaceae > Mesorhizobium > Mesorhizobium wenxiniae. Next base: position 411,235 of record NZ_NPKH01000023.1, read on the forward strand.
CTGCGCCGGTGAAAGTCGCTGCGCCTGTCGCCCCTACCCGTTCTCAGATCGATCGCATCCATGCGGCACTGGCCGAGAATATCGCGCGCGGCGGACTGACCGTCGGCACGCAGGGCAAGTTCATCGTCGTGGAGATCAACAATATCCTGTTGTTCCAGTCCGGCGGGGCCGAGATAAAGCCGGAGTTTGGACCGATCGCCGCAGACATCGCCGCCGCGCTGGAACCGGAGCCCGGACCGATCATGATCGTCGGCCATACGGACAATGTGAAGCCGCGAAAATCGAGCGCGTTCAAATCCAACTTCGACCTTTCCATCGCCCGGGCGAAGGCTGTCGAAGCGATGATGGCGCCGCGGTTCAGCAAGCCTTCCCGGATCACGGTCGACGGCAAGGGCGAAGACGAACCGATCGCCGACAATGCGACGCCGGAAGGCCGCGCCCAGAATCGCCGTGTCGACCTGATGATCCCCAAGGAAGAAACGCTGTGAGCACGGCCATTTGGAAGCGCCTATGACGCGTTGGCTGCTGCGGATATTCAGCGCGATCGCGTTGGCCGGTTTCGCGGCAGCCGTCTGGTTTGCCGGACCATTGATCCGCTTTGCCGATACCCGCCCGCTGGCACCCGTCTGGCTGCGCGTGACGATCATCGGCATGATCGTTGCGATCGTGACGCTCTTCTATGGACTCCGTTTCTGGCAAAAGCGAAAGGCACAAAAAGCGCTCGAGACGATAGTCACCCGCAACGACGACAGGGATGACGACTCGCAGGTGCTCGAGGCTCGCATGAGTGAGGCCGTCGCTGCGCTCAAGCGGTCGAGCGGCAAGCGCAACTTCCTCTACGAGATTCCCTGGTACGTCGTCATCGGCCCACCTGGTGCCGGCAAGACAACGGCGTTGGTCAATTCGGGTCTGAACTTTCCGCTTGCCGGTTCGGGCGACGCCCAGCCGGTGGCCGGCGTTGGCGGCACACGATCCTGCGACTGGTGGTTCACCGACCAGGCGGTGCTGATCGACACCGCCGGACGCTACACGACGCAGGATTCCAACGCGCAGAGCGACAAGAAGAGCTGGCTCGCCTTCTTGTCGCTGCTTAAGAAATACCGCACCAGGCAACCGATAAACGGGGTTATCCTGGCCATCAGCCTTGCCGATCTCATGAGCCCCGATGATCGGCAGCTTGACGTCCATGTCGTTGAAATACGCAGCCGTCTGCGCGAAATCCACGAAACACTGAAAATCCAGTTCCCGGTGTACCTGCTCTTCACCAAGGCCGACCTTGTCGCCGGTTTCATGGATTATTTTGGCGGTTTCGACGAGCAGCGCCGCCGCAAAGTATGGGGCGTGACATTCCAGACCGCCGATCGCAGCAAAAACATGGTCGGTGAGGCACCGGCCGAATTCGACGCATTGGCAAAACGCCTGGCGGAGGAGATCGCCGACCGCCTGCAGGAAGAGGCCGATCCGGTCGCACGCATATCCATCTTTGGCTTTCCAGCCCAGTTTGGCGCGCTGAAGGGCCGTATCGCCAGTTTCATCGCCAGCATATTCGATCCGGCCCGCAGCCAGGTGAACGTCAGCTTGCGTGGACTCTATTTTTCGTCAGGCACGCAGGAGGGTACGGCGATCGACCAGGTCCTGGGCGCAATCGGCCGCAGTTTCGGCAGCGCTTCTCGCGCCCATCTTTCCGGCACTGGCAAAAGCTTCTTTTTGCATGATCTTCTGACCGACGTCATTTTCGCTGAATCCGGGTGGGTTTCATACGACAAATCGGCTGAAAGGCATGCAGCGATCGCCAGATATGGCGGCCTTGGCGCAATAACATTGATCGCTGCGGCGGCTCTGGGCACCTTGGCCCTGAGCTTTACGGTCAACAGGTCGCTGATCGCCTCTACCGCGCAAGCTATAGGCCAGTATCGCGAGACGGCAGACCCGCTACTCAAAATCTCGACGGTCGCCGATGTCGACCTCGAAAACGTCATTGGCCCGCTCGACCAGTTGCGCGATCTGCCGGCCGGGTTCGGCACCAGTGACTTGCCGACACCGATCGAGGAGACGTTCGGCCTCGGTCAGCGGGAAAGACTACTTTCGGCATCAAAAACAGCTTACCGGCAAGCGCTGGAGCGCATGTTCCGCTCGCGCCTGCTGCTTCAGGCCGAACGGACGATCCAGGCCAAGATGGCTGATCCCGCCGCGCTCTACGAACCGCTGAAAATCTACCTGATGCTGGGCGGCAAGGCGCCGAAGGTCGACGACGAGTTGATCGTTTCCTGGATGAGGCAGGATTGGGAGCAGAACCGGTATCCGGGCGAAAACAACCGCGAGGGACGGGCGCAACTCGAAAAGCATTTGCGGGCCATGCTTGCGTTGGACGACGCCTATGACCCGGTTTTCGAACTCAACCAGCCACTCGTCGAAGCTGCTCAACGCTCGCTCGGACGCATGAGCCTTGCCGATCATGCCTCCGCCTTGATAAATTCGGCGGTATACGCGGCAGCGCTGGGCGATTTTTCCGTCTCCGTGAAAGGCGGCCCGGAAGCGCAGCTGTTGTTCGAGCGTGTCGATGGTGGCGATCTGTCAGGCCTTCGCGTTCCCGGTATCTACACCTATAGCGGCTTCAACAATTTTTATCTCGGACAACTCTCGCGCATTGCGCAGATGCTTGTCGATGACCAGTGGGTTCTCGGCGGCGGCGGCGAGCAAGGTGGCATCGACCAGGAGTTGCTTAAGCTCGGTCCCGAACTTGTCGAGCGCTATGGGAGGGAGTTCGCCGCAGCGTGGAACGGGGTTCTCGACAAGTTGAAGTTCAACGCGATGCTGAAGGACAAGCCGCACTATATCGCGCTGTCCGCAGCCGCGTCACCAACCTCGCCAATCGACCAGCTTTTTACGGCGATCGCCGACGAAACAGCTCTGACGCGAGAAGCTGGTTCCGGCAAAGACTTCGGCTCCGAGGCCGAAGCCGACATGCTTCAAAACCAGCCGCAGAACGCCGCAGATACCGCCAGGGGATTGGCCCGCATCGGGATTCAAATCGCCAGCGGCAAATCGCAAAGCCGGGCCGGTATTGCGTCCGCTAGCGGGCAGAATCCCGGGGCGAACATCGAAGCGCAATTCAGATCATTCCAGGCTTTGGTGAACGGTCCCGCCGGACGCCGCCCAGTCGATGCGTTGACCCAGAATTTCCGCGACATCTATCAAAGCCTGCAACTGGCGGCCGACGTCCCTTCGCAAGTAGAACGCGTCAACATGAATCTGCAGCTGCAGATATCCACCCTTCGCGCCAATGTCTCGCGTCTGCCTAAGCAACTCGCCCGAATGGTCACCGCAACCGCCGACGAGCTTGACGGCAACTTCGCAGAAACCTCGCTAACGAATTTGAACCAGACGCTCGACCAGACGGTCACGCGCGCCTGCGAGGAGATGGTCGAGGGCCGTTATCCTTTCGCCAGCGATGGCTCGGAGGATATTGCAATGGCGGATTTCGCGAAACTGTTCGCTCCAGGCGGACTGATGGACCGGTTCTTCGCACAGAATCTGGCATCGCTAATCGACATGACCGGCCAGGACTGGAGCTGGAAACAGGATGCGCGTTTCGGGCGCGACCTGTCGAAGTCGACCTTGAAAAACTTCCAGCTGGCCGCGGAAATCCGCAACGCCTTCTTTCCTTCAGGTGGTTCGGTGCCGTCAGTCAGTGTCACCTTTACGCCGTTTTCACTGCATGGCGATGCCGATACGGCGCTACTCGATATCGATGGCCAGATTGTTCAAAGCAACCAGGCGGGCAACGCGCCAAGCACGGTGAGCTGGCCGAGCGGCATGGCTTCCGCGTCCGCGAGCCTGAGCCTCATTCCGGAGATGCCGGGCCGGGAGTCCGCGATCAGGTTCGAGGGTCCGTGGGCACTGAAGCGCCTGCTGGACAAGGCTGAGATCACCAGCACCGGCGGCAACACGCAAGCCCGTTTCGTGATCGGCGGACGCGATGTCGCCTATACGGTCAAGACCAGTTCGGACCCCAACCCTCTCTTCCTTCCTGCGTTTTCTGGGTTCAGCTGTCCACAGGCGTTTTGAGATGACCTTTGAATTTTCCAATACGGTCATGCGGTCCATCGGCAACAGACGCGCGGACGTTGATTTCGATACTTTAATATTCGAGCCTGTGGCAAACTGGCGCGATCGAGCGCCTGACAGTGCGGCGCAGAGGACGCTTGAGAAGCGCTTGGTGGCAAAGTGAACAATGTCGCCCTTCCCTTTGAAAGCTTCGGCGTTAGCCACAGAGGCTGTGTCCGTGAGCTCAATGAAGACAGCTATCTGGTCGAGCCGGAAACTGGCCTGTGGGTGGTGGCCGATGGAATGGGTGGACATGATGCCGGGGAAGTCGCTTCGGCCAGCATCGTCGATCATCTGGCAACGATCGGCATTGCAAGCTCTGCACCGGATCTTCGCGCCCGCTTCGAGGACCGGCTGAGCCGGGCCAACGCCGAAATCCGCAGGATAGCGGAATCCCGCGGAGTAACCATTGGCTCCACTGTGGCCGCCCTGCTGGCGATGGATGGCCGGTTTGCCTGCCTGTGGGCGGGCGACAGTCGCGTCTATCTGATCCGCAACGCCTCGATCTCCCAGATTTCGAAGGACCATACCGAAGTTCAGGAACTTCTCGACAAGGGCATGATCAGCGCAGCCGAAGCGCTAGCTTGGCCGCGCCGCAACGTTATTACGCATGCGGTCGGCGTCAGCGACGAGATCGTCATTGATTTCCAGCAAGGCGAAATCATGCCGGGCGACATATTTGTGTTGAGCACCGACGGGCTGACAGCGCATGTCACAGACGCCGAGATCGAGGCGGCAGCGGTGTCGGCGACACCTCAGGCGGCATGCGAAAACCTGCTACAAACGGTGCTGGCCCGCGGTGGAACAGACAATGTCACGATCGTGCTCGTGAAGATCGGTAACGGGCGCAATGAGGCCTATCCCGATCCTCCCAGAGCGGAAGGTTGAGGCTGATGAGCGCCGACGACAAGACGCGGATATCGCCTAACGTGGCCAACACAGCCGTAGGCACGCAACTCAGCGGCATCTATGAACTAGACGAGCGGATCGCATTCGGTGGCATGGGCGAAGTCTACCGCGGCCACAACATCCAAACCGGCGACCACGTCGCGATCAAGATCGTCTTGCCCGAGTTCGCCCGTGATCAGACGATCCTGTCGCTGTTCCGCAAGGAAGCGTCGATCCTCAATCACCTGTCGCACGATGCGGTCGTGCGGTATCACGTCTTCACGATCGATCCCGGCATCGGTCGCCCCTATCTTGCCATGGAATTCGTCGACGGCCAGTCGCTGTTCGATATCATGCGACGTGGGCCGATGCCGACGGAAGACGTGCGCAAGCTTTGCCATCGCTTGGCTTCCGGCCTGAGCGCCGTGCACCAGGCGGGAGCAATACACCGCGACCTCTCCCCGGATAACATCATCCTGCCAGGAGGCCGGGTCGAACGCGCAAAGATCGTCGATTTTGGCATCGCGCGGTCGGCGACCGTCGGCGGAGAGACGCTGATCGGCGGAAAGTTCGCGGGAAAGTACAACTACGTTTCTCCCGAACAGCTCGGGCTGTACAGCGGCGACGTCAGCGAGCAATCCGACATCTACAGCCTGGGCTTGGTGCTGGCCGCTGCTCTGCGCGGGAAACCGATCGACATGGGCGGCTCCCAGTTGGAGATCGTGGAAAAACGCCGAACCGTTCCGGACCTATCCGACATCGACGCCGATTTTCGTGGAATTGTTGAAGCCATGCTGCAGCCGGATCCACAAGACCGGCCGATCAGCATGGCGGACATCGCCAGGGCGACACGTGACGATACGGATGAGGAAACAACGCCGCCAACGTCGATCACGACGCGCGACCGGGCGGGTTTGCCGCGAGCGGGGGGGACGGTCACACCTGGGCCCAAGCTCCCAAGTCAGCCTCAGGCGGCTCCGGGTGAACAGCGCTTCGTTCCGCATGTTCGGCCGGCGCTTCTGTCCGAGCCAAGGCCTTCGGCAGTAGCCGGTCCTGCTCGGGCGGTTTTGCCTAATGCCCCTGGAAAGTCCGCCAAGACCCGATCGATCGCGATCGCTGCCTTGGCGTCATTAGCTGTCGCGTCCGGTGCAGGCATCTATCTGAGCGGCTTGATGACGCCTTCCACGCCGACCGTCGGCGATACATCGTTTTTGTCTCCAAAAGCATCAAAACCTGTCCAGACGGACAGTGCTCCAAATTCGCCGGGCGATGAGCCGGCAAAGGCAGTTCCACCCCAGCCCGCCGACGTCCTCTCACCAACCGAGGAAGCCCTGGAGCCGTCGGCATCCGCGGAAACCTCGGAGCCGGCGGCAGCCGAGGCGCAGCCGCCACCCGAAAATCGGGCAGATGTCGCGGCGGATCAAAGGTTGGAGCCGACACGGCCCGCCGAAGTCCTCTCACCAACCGAGGAAACCCCGGAGCCGGCGCCAGCCGAGACGCTGTCGCGAGCTGAAAATCAGGCAGGTGCCGCGGCGGATCAAAAGTTGGAGCCGGCACGGCCTGCAGAAGTCCTTTCGCCAACCGAGGAAACCCCGGGGCCGTCGATAGCCGAAGCGCCATCGCCAGCTGAAGATCGGGCAGATGCCGCGGCGGATCAAAAGTTGGAGCCGACACGGCCCGCCGAAGTCCTCTCGCCAACCGAGGAAACCCCGGAGCCGGTTCCGCCGCGCGTCCAGGTCGCGCCAATGCCGCCGGCCGACAAGGCCCCGCCGCCCCCAGCGGTCCAGCCCGACGTGATGGAGAGCCCGAAGCCCGATCAGTCGGCCAGCCAGCAGGCCGCGCGGGCGCCCGACCCCGCTGCAGACCAGACGGATGATATGAACGCAAAGGGGCAGCACGACGAGCCTGCGGCAGGCAAACAGCCGGGCGAAGCCGCCGTTGCCTTGAACGTGCCGAAACCGGAACTTGAACAACCGCCGAAAAATGCCCTCGACTACCCTGCTCAACGGGCCTCTTGGGTGCGCGACTTCAACGGCGGCGACTGTTTCTATGCGACGTTGACGTCGGCAACCGAGACCGCTGTCGAGATCGAAGGATTAGGCACAGAGGTCCAGCCATTCGAACGAATGTTGTCCGATTTCCAGGCAAGATTTCATGTCGAACCGGACATCAGCGTCCGCCTCATTGAACCGGCTCAATGCGAAGTTACCAATTTTCTGCGTTTTCTAGACCAGATGGCGACTGACAAGCCGCAGCTTGTTCTCGATCGAACGACGGTGCCGAGCGGCTCGCCGATCGGCGGCACGCTGGTGACGCGCGGCGGCCTCATTTCCAGCGTGCTGCTGATCGACCACAGGGGTATGGCATTCAACCTCGACGGTCGTATCTTGGCGCAAGCCGACAAGGCCACGTTCAAGTTTCCGATCGATCTCGGCGCAGCCGATAAGGCGGCCGGCAAGGTCGTGCCGCAGATCATAATGGTGATCACGGGTCCACAGGATGTTCAGGCTGCGGCGTTCTCCACGCCGACACCAGCCGCGCTGCTGTTGCCCAAGATTCTCGAAGAGATCGCGACCACCAGATCTGAGTTCTCCGCCACCGCAAAGTACTTCCGGCTCGGCGGGTAGCATGGACGCCGATGGACCGCCGCCGCTCGCGTTTTTCCTTCCCGACCACTGTCCCGCCCAAAAATCAGCGTGACTGGCTTCGCGGCCTGCTTGCGTTGAGAGGCCGCATCAAACTTGTGGTCATGTCGGGCGCGACATTGCTGGCTCTCCTGTCGTCCCACGAAGCGCGCGCCGAATTCACCGTCTGCAATCAGACGCTCGACGTCGTCAATCTCGCTGTCGGCCAAAAGGTCGACAATACGGACCAGACCGATGGCTGGTGGACCATCGGCGCAAATCAGTGCGTGAACGTCATCCGCGAGGAACTCACGAACCGCTACATTTACATCTATGCGACGGACGTCTTTGGCCACGCAACCCTGACCGGGTCGACCGAAATGTGCATCGACCGGCGGCGTTTTTCGATACGCGGCATCGACGAATGCTGGCAGCGCGGCCATATCGCCGCACGATTTCTCGAAGTCGATACGCTTGAACAGGTGCGGTGGACCTTTTTTCTGACCGGAAGCAATCCGTGACGCACAGTATCGACACAAGCTTCAGGTTGAAAAAGCAGGCGCGCGCCGCCCTGCGCAGACGCAGGCTCTGGCGCCGACTCCTTGCCGGTCTTGCTGTGGTTGTCCTGTTGTCGATCGCTGCCGGCTTTTATCTCACCGCGGACTATTGGTCGTTTGGCGATGAAGATGAGGAGTTGCACGCCGTCGAGGGAACCGACGATGTGCCCGCCGATGCATCGGTCTATGTGCCTGCCATCATCGATCTCGCAGGAGACCCGATGTGGATCACCCTTGCGCCCGACACCGGCGCCGCAACAAAAAGCCAAGTGATCCCGCGCCCGGCAGGACTCGATCAGGCTGGAGTTTCTCCCCAGATCGAGATTCTGGCTGACGTGATGCTTAGCGCCAGCGAAAAGTTCATGACAACGATACCGTCCACGCAAGAAGACTTCGCATTCTTCCAGGCACAGCGACAGACCGCGCCGGCGTCATCCAACGATCTGCAAGACGATGTTCAGCCACCGCCCGTTCTAAACGAGGCTCCGGTTGCTTCGGACCCGCAGGTGGACGCCGATTATGCCGAAGCAGGTTGGGGCGAAACAATCGATTCAGGCGAGGCAGCCCTTCCCACGTTCCGGAAAACCCAGATCGAAAACAACACAAGCGTCGCAAACGTCACCAGCGAGTATCAACGATACAAGGCTACCGAGGACACATTCGTAAAGATTCTCAACGACCGCAGCTTGGACAGCGTTGCCCTGGATGCGCATTTCTCCGCCGAGGATGCCAAACTGGCAGGCGAAGCCCTGAAGACGCTTTTCAATCGGGAAAGCCTTGAGCCAGGTTATGTCGTCGCCATGCGCGGTTTCAGGCCGACGCGCGAGACGACAACCATGTCCCTCATGCAGATTTCAATCTACGCCAAGAATGTATTTGTCGGTACGCTGACGCGCAATGCCGCTGGTGTGTTTGTGTCTGGTGTGGATCCCTGGGTCCGCGAAGATCTGTTCAACTACTCGGGCGCACAGGCAGAAGGCACGCACAAAAGGCAATACCGGCTGCTCGATGCAATCTACTCAACAGCAGCACGCAACAAAGTCCCGACCGGCGTGATCGGAGAAGCGATCATGTATCTCTCGCGAGGACAGGATCTGGATGCGTTTGCCAGCGAAGAGCAACGTCTGGTCCTGATCTATTCGCAAAGGCCGCGTGGCAAGGAAGAGACGGCCGGGCGCGTGTTATATGTGGGTGTCCAGGGTGCCGAAAAAAGCCTCGACTGTTTCGTGTTCCAGCAGACCGACGGCCAGTTTGCATGCGTTAGCGGCGACGATCAGGTTCGCTCGCTGACGGTCACAAACGGCATGGTCACCCCGGTCAACGGGGTCATGACGTCCACCTTCGGCCCACGCAAGCACCCGATCCTCGGGACTGTTCGCATCCACAAGGGCGTGGATTGGGCGGCGCCTCTGGGTACGCCGATTGCAGCCGCCTTCGACGGCGAAGTCGTTTTTCAAGGCGATGGAGGGGGTTACGGCAACCTGGTGAAGATTTCGCACGGAAACGGGCGCGAGACGCGCTATGCGCATATGCAGAAATTCGCGGTCAAAGGCGGTGTCGGCGCGAAGGTGAAGGCAGGCGATATCATTGGTTACATTGGCACTACCGGCCTTTCGACTGGGCCGCACCTGCATTTCGAACTCTATCGCGATGGCGAGGCGATCGATCCCCTGGGTACGGTTACCGCCATCGCAACGGATGATTCCGCTGTCGAAACGCTGACCGACCGTATCGTTCAAGTCGAAAGTGGCGGCAGCGCCCGCGCCAAGAACCCACTTTCTTCGGCGACCGGCGCCGGTCAGTTCATAACGAAGACCTGGATCAGGATGATGAACACCTACCGCCCCGAACTTGCGCGGACACTGTCAACCGCCGACCTGCTCGCTTTACGTTACGACGCCACCATCTCGCGCGAGATGGTCAGCAATCTGGCGCGCGAAGGCGAAGCCTATCTTCGGGCGCGCGGCCACCAGATCACAGCCGGCCGGCTTTATCTCTGTCATTTCCTGGGAATGGAAGGCGCCCATCAAGTGTTGTCATCGCCGGGTTCGGCGCAATTGAGCGCCGTGCTCGGGTCGGCCGTCATTCAAGCCAACCCGTTTCTCACCGGCAAGTCCGCCAGCTATGTCGTGAGCTGGGCCGAAAGGAAAATGGGCAGGAAGCTGAGCCCGACGACGACTGAGGTGGCTCAACCGACAACGACAACAACGCAAGTCCGGCAGACATCGCCGGAGTTCGAAAAATACAAGCAGGCGATCACGGCCCTCATAAGCCCGATGCAGAATACCCTTTGAACCAGCCATAACCCGGAAATCGGAATCGGTTTTGCTGCGCTAACCTCCGGTTCGCGCGTGGAAAACGGCGCGCGGCTCTGGTCTCAGCCTAGCGCACCCGCTCCAGCTACTCAGTCCTTATCCGCATTTCCACCCGGCGGTTTACCGGATCGAATGGGTTGGGGTCGCGCGGATTCGTCTCGCCCAGGCCCGTCGCTTTGATGCGGGCAGGATCGATGCCGTTAGAGGTCAGGAAGGTTGTTACCGATCTGGCTCTTCGTTCCGACAGTCCCTCATTGTAATCAGCGGAGCCGGTCGCATCTGTATGCCCCTCAACAACGAAGTTCAGAGCGCTCAGTCGGCTGTCCTTCAGTGCCTTGGCGAACTCGTCCAGTTCAGCGCGCGCAGTCGCATCGAGTTCCGCAGAATCCAGGCCGAAGTTGATCAGCATGTCGAGGCTGGTTTTTTCGGCCGGCGCTGCTTTGTTCTTGCTGCTGCATTCGTCTTCGGTGCCGACGCAAATTCCACGCGACGGGCCGAACTCGCTCGCTGCGTCAAAAAACTTCACGATGTCTTCTGATTTCTGAAGCGGATCAGCAAAAGCATGGATCGAAAAAAGCGTGACCGTAAACACGAAGGCTAAACTGCCCAACTGCATAACGGTTACTCCTGTCTTGAGCATCCGATTTCATCGACTGCGGACAATACCAAATTCCGAAGCGAATGTCTGTCAATAAACGTCAGGCATACGAGGAGTGGACGGCAGTTGCATCTTGCTGAGGACTGGAGACTTGACCGCACCCTGTCCAGGCTTCAGTGTCGATCGTTCCCTGGTGAAAGCGTGGGCGGCCATGGCCAATGAGCTTCGATTCAAAACGGCACGGGATCTTTTCATGGCCTGCCCCGCTGTTTCCAGGGACATGGTGGCACGTCCGACCGAACAGCCTTCAATCGAATTTTGCCGCGCCCTCCTTGCCGGGCGGGTGCCCGAGGAGGCGATTACGTTCTGTGCCTATCTGCTTCCCGAGCGGGCTGCGGTGTGGTGGGCCCATGAGTGCTTGAGCCACCTCACCGTTCTGCTCGATCGCAGGGATCAGGAATTGCTCGCGCTTGTTCGTGACTGGGTCAGCGAACCGGATAGCGCTCACCATCGCGCCGAAGTGAGCAAGGCTGCGGCAGGAATGCCGCCAACAACGCCTGCCGTCTGGATTGCCCTGGCTGCAGGATGGCATGGCAATAGTGCAGCTATGGAGACGTCAGCGGTATCGGCCTTGCAACCAGCCGCCCGCGCTGTGAGTGCGGGGGTTCTGGCCGGACTGGCACGCGTTGCGCTGGAGGACCGCTTTTCAGTTCTTTCCGCGTTTGTCGAAATGGGCATTCAGATGGCGGAGATCGAGGCGCTGCGCCAATCAGCGGATGCAAATTAGAGTGCAGTCTGGATCCTGATTGCTTGCCTTACTTGCAGCCGTCTTGGACCCATTTGGCAGCGCCACCCTGAAACGTGTCCCCAGCGGATGTTGCAGCCGCAGCACCGAGACATCGTCGGTGGCGAAACTTCCTGTCCGCACAACCGAGCCCAGTTCCATGGCAGCCATCGTAGTGACTGTCCCATATTGCCTCGTCGAGCCCTTCCACCGGACTGAAGCGTGGCTTGCCTTTGAGGTCTTTCCGTCGATTGCGGGATCGCCGAAGTCTATAGATAGGTCGGAAAAAATAGGGTCGTCCGAAGCCAGGCAGTGGATCAACGGTATCCGTCATCCCTAGATCTTCAGATCTTCGCGGTGCGGTCGAGAACGACATGGTGCGGCATCCTCCGATCCGCCCCGTGATGTTGCGCGAGCTTTCGTGAAAGCGAAACGGAAGTTGGCTTATCCCCAGCCGCCGCCGCCTCCGCCTCCGCCTCCGCCTCGCCAAGGAGCAGGAGCGATCACAGGAGGTGCGGCAACAGGCTCTACCTCAACCGGCTTGATCACTTTTTTCGTCACCACCCGTTTGGGAGCGGCCTTGACGACCTTCTGCTCTACAGGTGTCCTGCGAACGACCTTCGGCGGTGACGTCTCCACCAGCGGCGTTGGTTCGGGTGGCATCAAGGACGTGCAGCCTGTGAGCCCCACCAGGATGCCGGACAGGGCTGTTGCGACGATTGCGTGCTTCAATGTCCTGCGCACCGTTTACCTCCTGATTGATTAAAACACGTCCCGACGCGGGTTGGCTTCTTCCCAGACCCGCCTGGCCGCGCCGACCAGTTGGTCGTCCAGCGAACCGGACGCAGGAATCTTCGATTTGAGTTCCCGGCGCAGCTGCTTCAACGCCGTCGTTTTCACCTTGGTGCCGAAATTTGCGAGGTTCGTCCGGGCCTCTGGCAGTTGGTTGCGAAAATCCAGCGCGGCCGCAAATGCAAGAAAGCGGACCGCGGTGGCCTGGTCGGCCTTTTCGCCCTTTTCCATTTCGAGAACCGCGCGATCGAATGCACCATACTCATCGCCCCGCATGGTCGCCATCTCGAACAGTCTTTGCGCTTCCGCCGGGTTGCGCTCCACGCCCACGCCGTCGCGGTACATGCGCGCCAGGTTGCTTGGAGCGTAGGGCTGGCCGAGTTCGGTGGCTTTCTGAAACAGGGCCAGCGCCGTTTTGGGATCTTTATCGACGCCCGCGCCGGACAGATAGTTCCGGCCAAGCAGGTTCATCGAATACATGTCCTGCCGCTCGACGCCAGCCTCCAGGAAGGCAACGGCACGGGCCTGATCTGCGGTCACGCCGTTGCGGCCTTCGGTGAAGATCGCGCCGAGATCGTTCATAGCATATGTGTGACCCATCGCCGCCGCCTTGAGCAGCAGGTCCAGCCCCTTGGCTGTATCGCGCTCGACGCCGGAGCCATGGAACAAGGCTCGGCCCCACGACGTCATCCCATAGGGATCGCCCTTGTCGGCCGCAGCCGCGTAGAAGGTGTTGGCCTGCTTGCGGTCGACAGCCACGCCGGTTCCGGTCGCGTAGAGGTAGCCGAGTTCGAACACTGCGCGCACGTGTCCCCTATCGGCAGCCTGCTGGATGGCTTTCCTGGCCTGCTCCACCTTGCCGGCCGCAAGCAGCGCGCGCCCCAGTTCGTAGCGGAAGCGCGCGACATCGGGATATGCCTTCACCGCAGCCTCGCAGAGCTTCACCGCGTCGGCGCGGATTTCATTTGGCAGCAGGCCAGGGACGACGCCTTGAAGGTCGAGAGGTTCGCCGGCAGCCGAGTCGCACGGATCCACGCTTGGCGACAGTTTCATTTTGGCGGGTTTGGATACTGCGCTGTCCGCCCGAATTTCGAAGGCGATCTCGACCGGTGCGCTGGCGCCGATCTGGGGTTCATAGCGCAGCCCCTCGACTTCACCGACCGTCAAGCTCGATTCGGGCGACAGGGCTCGATCCGGCAGGGAGAGCGTTCCCGTTGCCGGATAGCTGGCAACCTTCAGGCTGACCGCCGAATCGTCTGTCGGGAGGTCCAGGTTCAGAGCAACCGCGCCGATGCCGACCGGAACGTCGATCTCCCGATTCTCGATCGCCTCGGCCGCACCGGTCACATGAATGCCGCGCTGCAGCACCTGCTGCTTCTGCTCGGCTTCGAGTGAGGCCATCACCTGTTCGCCCTGGGCTCCTTCGCCGCTCTTAACCCGGAACACCAGCATGCCCTTGGCTTCGCCGCCCCAATTGTCGCGTGCAGCGTAGGCCAGCATATCCATCTCTTCCGGCTCGCCAACTCCCTTGGGGACATCCATCTGCAAATGCGGCAGATCCTTGCCCTGGATCAGATCTCCCGCTTCGACAACCTTGCCATTCAGCATCAGGCGTCCCAAGGCGGGCGGTCTTTCGATGCTGACGGTGATTGATCCGCCGTCGACCTCCACCGGTTCCGGGAGGTTGAGATCGACAGGCCCGACTCCCGACAACACGACTTTCTCCAACACGGGCGGTAGAGAGGGGCGGCTGCTGCGACGCATCAGAACGACTTCGTCGATCAGCGAAGAGTTCTCCCAGGGAACCTGCAGGCCCTTGGTAGCCTCAACTACATCCCGGCGCACGGTCGCCAATACCGTGCGAATCTCCTGGTTCGGAGCCAAGGCCCGACGAGAAAATGCGAATGAAAATGGGCTGAGGTCGCCGGCGCCGTCATAGGCAACCGCGCCGGGTTCGGTGGCGAAAGCGATCAGTGTGTTCAGCGAGCTTCTTACTTGCGCAAGGCCGGTGCCGCTGGCGGTAATAAGCTGGTCCCTGAGCCAATAGTCCTTGCGAGGGAATGGATTGTTGCGGCAGGCATCAAGGATGATCACCTGGATCTTCGATTTCGAACGCATCTGCTGCAGCACGTCGTTCAGCTTGATTGCCTGGACCTCGACGTCCGCCGCATCTTTCAACGAGGCATCGACAGGGATCAGGAAATTTTCGCCGCCGATCTGAAAGCCGTGACCGGAATAGTAGACGACAGCTACATCCGCCCCGTCCACGGCGGCAAGATAGTTGCGGAACTGACCTTCAAACTGCAGCTTTGTAAGATTGCTCGCGACAAAAACATCAAAACCAGCCGATCGAAACGTGTTGGACACGTCCACCACATCTTTGGCCGGATTCTTGAGGGCCGAGATTTCTTGGTAATCGGAGTTGCCGATTACAAAGGCGACCCTTCGTTCGACTGCAGAAGCCTCGAAAGTCGTGACGCTTGCGAGCATGAATGCCGCAACGAATGCGCAACGTCGGAGCATGGCAAATCCCTTAACCGCTGTTACCTGGCGACCACAAGGACACAGCTTGCAGTGCCAGGTCCGTTAGAGAGCATGCTATCTGCCGAGACGGAAAAGAGAGAAAAAGCCGTCGCGACAGCGGTATATTCCTCACTTGATCGAACCCTAAATTACATCAGAGGCCGGGTGTCCGCAATGATCGTCAAATGGTTTCTCAACCTGGCTATTTGGACCCGTGGTCGATTTGGTCCCCTCTCGGACTTCGCGCGGCGGGCATTCTGATCGTGGCAAGTTGCAGCTGGTTGTGGTCGGCGATGCCCTCGATAAAACACAGCTCGCGCGGCGCACCTCAGTTTCGCCCAGCGACGAACGTCAACTGCCGCCTGCCAGGCCCGACGGCCGCCCTGCACTCTTGCCTTCTGTCCACGCACCACGCGTCGGAGAGCGCCCGAGTTTTCCACTACTAATATCGGGCTACCCCTGATTTTCTCTAGCCACCGTTTCCGAGACTCAATTAGCGTCTTCTTATGGAACATCGGCACGCCATTCGAAGAATCAAGGATGGGCTTTGGGAGGTCTACGACATAGACGACGGTAGGGTTGTCTTCGCAGACGGGGTGGCTCTGACAAATTTGCGGGATGACGAGGCACTCGACGCTCTGGAGTTGCTAAAGGGCGGATTCCTGGTTCCGAGCAGCGCTCCCAAGCCAGCTGACAGTTCCTTGGCGGATACGCTGAGGTCGACCATCCGCAAGATGAAGCACTGACGGCGGATAGCTGACGCACAAAAGCGCCGCCGCTTGGCGGGCTCCCGGCAGGTTTCGGAATTGCGCTTTTTAAAAAGCCGGTGAACTACATCAGCCGATGCGTTCGCTCGTCGAGATCTGCCACCCTATTTTCAGCGACGTCGCAGCCGCGATGCAGAAGGTATCGATCAATTTGCCCGCGCAAGGCTAAACGCGCCGCGGCGTCTCAAAACGAAAAGCTCTCCTTCGTTTGGTTGATGCCGGAACAATGCTCCGTCAGTAAGTTCGTACTGTATATTAGCAGGTGCTGTTATGAGGTTTTTGGCCGTTCAGGAACCGACCAACACATGGGCCGTGTTCGACACCACCGTGGATGTGCCTGCGGACTTCGCTGGCGCTTGCCTTATCGGCTTGACGCGGGAGCGGGCGGAGTGGCTCGCAGCGAGAGCCAATCAAGATGGATCGGTGAGAAGTAATTGGATCGGCCGGTTATCATCCCTGGAGCCTGAGCGCGGCGTGGTTCCATACGCAAATGTCAGAAATGGCTTATACCCGCAGGGAAGATTTCAGTGACGGACGAAGAGGCCGCTGCGTTGGCAGCCAGAAACCAGCAGCCTACGTAAGTCCGACAACACCAGCAAAACCGATCCAGCGATCGGTTCTCCCCGGTTTGTATTCCTGCCCGAAGGACCACGGCTATTGCTGATCCGGCATCTCGGTATTCTCTTTGGGGTTCTTCTTGATCCCCGCGGCAGGCGAGGTGTCGGCCGGGGCGTTTCCACCTTGGTTTTGTTCAGCGGCCCTTTCAAATGGCGAGGTGCGCCAGCCCATATCGGCATACAAAAAGCCAATGAGAAAGCCGACGATAATGATCGCGGCTATCGCCAGCGAAAGTATAGCGTTACGTCTCTCCATGTGCGGCTCCTTCCTGCGAGCCGAACAGCCAGTAGCGAAAATGGTTCCCATCTACCATGGATGCGCAGGAGACCCCTGAAGCTGCAGGTGATGGGAACTTCGCGCCGTGCCGGTGGTTGAAACGTAGGCGCTGCGAGCGGTGAACGCCATCCGTTCTTTCCGTCGCAGCAGGAAGGAGACACCATGGCCAACAAGAATACCACATCGAAGCCGGCAATTCGGCAGGCGAATGCCGACGGCTTGCGACATCCCAGGCGGGACGCCAACGATACTTATGCGGGAGCGAGACCGCCGACGCCAAAGACCGCTGGGACCTCGAAGCCATCGACTGCTCCGCTGGACAATCCGGTGGCGAACCGCAATGCCGGCCGGCCGCGCCAGTCAGGCACCACGCCACGGCCGACGGAAAAGCCGCTGGACTGAAAGGCGATGGCCGGGATCGTACGGGACGGCGGCTGCTTGTGCGGCGCTGTTCGCTTCAAGGTGAGCGGCGCACCGCTACGGGTCGGAATCTGCCATTGGCAGGATATTTCGGCAATATGGGCGCGGTCGTCCTCGGCCCTGCGGCGACAGTCGAACATGCGTCCATGCATACCGAGGCGGCTGAGGCCGCGATCCTCGACGTCAATCTTAATGGGCGGCGGGTGTTTCCGATCGCAGACGAGCTGATGCGCCGCGGCGTGCCCTTCGTCTTTTTCAGCGGTGACGAGGACATCGTCATTCCCGAACGTCTGTGGCACGCCAGCAACCTTCGAAAATCGTCTGACGGCTACGCCGTCTTCGATGCCTTGTTTCCTCCGGAAAGATCGGCCTTGGCGGGAAGCCCTCCCGTCAGCTTGTCCGACAACGTCTTTTCACTTCTGCCAAAGCTCAGGCTCGTGGCGCGTCTGCTTCTGGGGGACGTGGAGGCTTCCGACCGTCTGGTCGAGCGAACGCTGGAGCGCGCCATCGGCGAGATCGACAGGCGGCGGGCCGGCGTGTCGACCGAAGACTGGCTGAACGGCATCATGCGAAATGTCGCTAGAGCGAGCGGGGCGAGCCTGTTGCACTGAGGCTGCGATTCTTTTCCAAGTCTGGAATGTTGGAAAGACCGGCTGGTTTTCCAATAGTCTGAAAAACACGCAAAAACAGGGAGATAGAGGGAATTTCTCTGTCAGAATGCGAGGCGCACCTTAAGAGCCACCCGACACCGCTGACATAGCAGCCTCCTCAGCCTTTCTGGTTGCGGTCGACGAACTTGTTGAATCGGCTGGTTTTCCCGCCGCCGGTTTCGTCCTGGTAGAGGAAGGCCAGGTTGTTTTCGTCGAAGATCCGAAAGAACTCATCCCATTCGATGGCTTCGAACTCCTCCTCGGGCTCGCCAAAATCGATCCGCAGGATGCCGCCTTCGCCCTTGGTCCGTATAGCGGCAGGCCGCCCGCCTCGATCTTCGGCCCACTGGCGGATCTCGTCATGATCGGTAGTCGTCTTCGACTCAGACATCGGAATCTCCTTTCGGCCCCAGATTTGCAGGCGCGTGATCCTCACGATCCGGTCTGCTTGCTGTGCGGCGGAACCGGACCGCTAGACGCATACCCGCTTTCCCGACCACGCGCCGGATGTGCGCCCTAACGCCAAAGAAGCTGCAATGTTCCAGCCCATAGCCAGCGCTGGTCGCGCGCCGCCACGTCGGTTTGCGAGCCTCCCCAAAACCATCTTTGTTGAAGCAGAGGGAACAAACCTTTTGCCAAACAGTTCGGGGCGCCAAGGCCATCTGCGCAAGGAGTTGTCGTGAAACGCATACTGGTTACAGGAGGGTGCGGTTTCATCGGCCGCCACGTCGTCCAGGAACTCGTTGAACATGGTTATGCTGTCTGCATTCTCGACGCGCTGCTGGAACAGGTGCACGGCAGCGAGGCGACCAGCCTGCCGGCAGGAGCCGAACTGATCAAAGGCGACGTTCGCAACCGCGGCGCCATCGCCGAGGCGCTCCAGGGCGTCGACGCCATTATCCATCTGGCGGCCGAGGTCGGCGTCGGCCAGTCCATGTATGAGATCGCCCGCTATGTCGGCGCGAACGACCTCGGCACCGCCACTTTGCTTGAAGCATTGATCAAACGTCCAGTCGAGCGGATCGTCGTGGCTTCGTCGATGAGCGTCTACGGCGAGGGTCTCTATGCCACGCCAGGCGGTCGGCGCGTCGACAATGCACGGCGGCAGCCTAACGACATCAAGAGCGGCCAATGGAATCCGCAGTCGGCGGCGGATGAAAGTCTGTCGCCCCTGCCGACCGACGAGGAAAAGCCGGTCGACCTCGCCTCTATCTATGCGCTGACGAAATATGCCCAGGAGCGCGCGGTGCTGATCTTCGGGGATGCCTATGGCGTCGACGCGGTGGCGCTGCGCCTGTTCAACGTCTTCGGCGCCGGACAGGCGCTGTCAAACCCGTACACCGGCGTTTTGGCGAATTTCGCTTCACGCCTCGCCAACGACCAGCGGCCGATGATTTTCGAAGATGGCGAGCAGAAGCGCGACTTCGTCCATGTGCGCGACGTCGCCCGCGCCTTCCGCCTGGCGCTGGAACAACGCCACGCGCGCGGCCACGTCATCAACATCGGGAGCGGACGGGCCTATGCGATCAGCGAGGTCGCCCGGTTGCTCGCCGACGCTATGGGTGTGCCGGAACATCGGCCTGAAATCCTCGGCAAGGCGCGCGCCGGCGATATCCGCAATTGCTTCGCCGATATTTCGAAGGCGCGCGAACTGCTCGGTTTCGAGCCGCAGCACCGGCTGGAGAATTCACTCGACGAGTTCGTCGCATGGGTTCGCAACACGGTCGCCATCGACCGCGGCGCCGACATGAAACGGGAACTCGACGAGCGGGGACTGGTATCATGAGGCCGGACGGGTTTCGTGAAGCGCCGGTTGCCATCGTCGGCGGCAGTGGCTTCATCGGCTCGAACCTCGCCGACAGCCTGTTGTCGGATGGGGTGCCGGTGCTGGTCATCGACAATCTCAGCCGCCCGGGCGTCGATCAGAACCTGGCTTGGCTGGCGCAGAAGCACGGCAATAAACTTGCCGTGGAGACTGTGGATGTCCGGGACGGAGACGTGCTGGCGCCGCTTTTGGCGCATTCCAAAGCGATATTCCATCTCGCCGCGCAGACCGCCGTCACCACGAGCCTCGTCCAGCCAAGTGAAGATTTCGACATCAATCTTCGCGGAACCTTCAACGTCCTGGAAGCGGCTCGCCGGAGCGGCAGACGCATTCCCGTGATCTTCGCCAGCACGAACAAGGTCTATGGCGGCCTGCCGGATGTCACAGTCCGCGAAGAGGACGATCGGTGCGTACCCTGCGACGCCGGCATCCGCGCCAACGGCATAGACGAGAACTGCGGTCTGGATTTCTGCACGCCCTATGGCTGCTCCAAAGGCGCGGCGGATCAATACGTGCTCGATTATGCCAAGTCGTACGATCTGCCGACCGCGGTCCTGCGCATGAGCTGCATCTACGGCCCGCGCCAGTTCGGCACGGAGGACCAGGGCTGGGTCGCCCATTTTCTGCTTAGCGCGCTTTCCGGCCGGCCGATCACGATCTACGGCAACGGCAAGCAGGTGCGCGATATCCTCCATGTCTCTGATGCTGTTGCGGCCTATCGAGGGGTACTTGACAGGATCGACGACATCAAGGGGCAGGCATTCAATCTCGGCGGCGGGCCGGGCAACGCCGTCAGCCTGCGCATGCTGCTCAAGCAGATCGGCGAGCTGACCGGGCGGAACCTCTCGATCCGCTACGACCGGGAACGCACCGGCGACCAGCCATTCTTTGTCGCCGACACCCGCAAGATAGAAGTGACGCTCGGCTGGAAAGCGCATGTGTCCTGGCGCGACGGCATCGGTGATCTGGCCGATTGGCTCCAGCGTCATCGCCTCGAGCCTGAACCAGCGAGGTACGTGGCATGAAAGTCGCCCTGGTCAATCCGTTCTGGACCTACGAGGACAGCATCTATTTCGGCTGCCGCCAGCCACATCTGCCGCTGGAACTGGGCTACTCGAAAGCCTTGCTGGAGGCCGACGGCCATCAGGTGCTGATGCTGGACGGGCAAATCCAGAAGCTGGACAACGCAGCACTTGCCGATCGCGTCGCCGCTTTCGCTCCGGCCATGACCGTTGTCAGCACGGCGCCGACCTATTTGTTTTGGCGCTGCGCGCCGCCCGAGCTGCGCGTGCCTGCCGACTTCCTCAACAGCCTTGCCGGGCGCGGCGGCCGCACCGTGGCTGTCGGACCGCACGGCTCGGCGACGCCGGCGCCAACGCTGCGCAAGCTTGGCGCCGATGTCGTCGTGCGCGGCGAATGCGAAGAGGTCATCGCCGAACTCGCCCGCCGTGACAATTGGAACGCAGTGCCCCACACCGCTCATCTCCACGAGGGAAAAACTGTCGGCAATGGCGGCGTCCACGCCAGCTCGTTTGTCGGTCATCCGCCCCTCAACTGGCCGTCCGATTGGATTGCTGCCCATTCGCACCATCACCACAGGTTCGACGACAATCAAGTGGGTTTCGGAGCGGAGGTCGAAGCGTCTCGCGGCTGCCCCTACAATTGCAGCTTCTGTGCCAAGATCGATTTCCGCGACGCCTATCGCCGCAGGAACCACGATGCGATCGTGACGGAAATTGATCGGCTGATCGGCCAAGGCGTCGGCTACGTCTATTTTATCGACGAAATCTTCCTGCCGCAGAAGGCGCTGCTGGAGGCACTGGTCGACCGCGACGTCAAGTTCGGCGTGCAGACCCGCATCGACCTTTGGAAGCCGGAGCTCCTCGAATTACTGGGCGCCGCCGGCTGCGTTTCCATCGAGGCCGGCCTCGAAAGTCTGACCGTGGAAGGCCGGGCCGTGCTGGCAAAGCGTTGCCGGCTGGGCACCGAGGAACTGGCCGCGCTGCTGGTCAATGCACGACGTCACGTTCCGTTCGTCCAGGCCAATCTGATCGGCGTGATCGAGGACGATCCCGCTCTGGTCGATCATTGGCGCAAGCACCTCATCGACCGCGGTGTGTGGGCCAATGAACCGGTGCCGCTCTATCCCTACCCCAGTTCGCCCAGCTATCGCGAGCTTTGGGGCGAGCCCGACGATCTCGCCTGGGAGCGCGCCCACGAGCATTACCTGGCCTCGTTCCGGACGTTCAGCGACATCCAGGAGAAACGTCCGCGCGCGTTGGCCGAGTTGGAGGCGACATGTTGCAGTCACTGATCCGCCGCCCGCGGCGAATCCTGATGACCGTTGATGCCGTCGGCGGCGTCTGGCGCTACGCGCTTGATCTGGCGCGGGAGTTGGCTCACGGCGGCGACAGCATCGTGCTCGCCGGGTTAGGCCCGGAACCGTCCGAGGAGCAGGCGAAGGAGGTGCAGGCTTTCGCGGCCTTGGCGTGGCTCAAGACACCGCCGGACTGGATGACGCGGAATGAGAGCGATCTGGAAAGATTGCCGCAGGAATTGCGCGCGCTTGTTTGCGATTGCGCGATCGACCTCGTCCATCTCAATGCGCCGACGCAGGCCGTGGGACTTGATGTGCCTTGCCCGATCGTGGCGGTCTCGCATTCATGCGTTGTGACGTGGCTCCACGCCGTCAGGGGACAGGCTGTGGACGGCGAATGGGCCTGGCAGAAGGACCGTAACAGACGCGGTTTCGATTGGGCAAATGCCGTAATCGCGCCCAGCCGCAGCCATGCCGACATGCTCGAGGCCTGCTACGGGCCGATCGCCCGCCTGAGCGTTGTCAGCAACGGCACACGGCCAGGTCCAAAGGCAGAGACGCGCGAACCAATGGTTCTCGCCGCCGCGCGCTGGTGGGACGAAGGAAAGAACGCAGCTACGCTGGACCAGGCAGCATCGCTGACGACATGGCCGGTCTTCGCTGCCGGGCCGCTCGAGGGCGCCGATGGGCAACGCACCAGTTTCAGCAACGTCGCTCCTCTGGGTTCTGTCTGCCACGATGAAGTACGTCGGTTAATGGCGCAGGCCGGCATCTTCGTGTCGCCATCCGTCTACGAACCCTTCGGCCTTGCCGTGCTGGAGGCAGCCACATCCGCAACACCTTTGGTGCTTGCCGATATCCCGACCTATCGCGAATTGTGGAACGGCGCGGCTATGTTCTACGACGTCCATGATCCACGCGATCTCGCCAGATGTGTCGATCGTCTCTCTGACGACGCCCGATATAGGCGCCGGCTCGGCGAAGCCGCCGCACGCCGAGCGCGCAAGTTTTCACCGGCAAGGCAAGCGGCGGCCATGCACGAGATCTACGATCGGGCCGCCCTGGCCGTTGCGGAACGCTGACGATGCGGTTCCTGTTCTATACCCATTCGGTCGTTTCCGACTGGAACCACGGCAACGCACATTTCCTGCGCGGCATCATGCGGGAACTCGTTGCACGCGGACATCAGGCGATCGCGCTGGAGCCCGCAGACGGCTGGAGCCGTTCGAACCTCCTGGCAGAGAAAGGGCCCTTCGCGGTCGAGCGCTTCAGAAAGGATTTTCCGGAGCTGATGCCGGTGACCTACGACGCCTCCTTCGTCCATGAAGGCTGGATTGCCGGCGCCGATGTGGTGATCGTCCACGAATGGACTGACCCGGACCTTGTCGCGCGCATCGGCAGGGCAAAAGCGAACGGAGGCGGTTTCACGCTTCTGTTCCATGACACCCATCATCGCGCCGTCTCGGCGACGCAAGCGATCTCGGCTCTGCGGCTGGAGCATTATGACGGCGTGCTCGCCTTCGGCGAAGCGTTGCGGGAAAGCTATCTTCGCGCCGGCTGGGGCAAACGTGCTTTCACCTGGCACGAGGGGGCGGATGAGCGCCTGTTCAAGCCGCACCCGGAGATCGACCCTACATCCGACGTGATCTGGATCGGCAACTGGGGCGACGACGAGCGCAGTGCCGAAATCAAGGAATTCCTGATCAATCCAGTGGAAGAACTTGGCCTGGGTGGCACTGTTCATGGCGTGCGCTATCCACGCGAAGCGCTCGCCGATCTTGCCGCCGCCGGCCTGGGTTACGAAGGCTGGATTGCCAATGCCGACGTGCCCAAGGCATTCGCGGCCCACCGCGTAACCGTCCACATCCCGCGGCGCCCCTATCGGGAGAGCCTGCCCGGAATTCCGACGATCCGCATGTTCGAGGCGCTCGCCTGTGGCATCCCGCTCGTTTCGGCGCCTTGGACCGATGTCGAGCAACTCTTCAGGCCAGGCATCGACTTCCTTTTCGCGCGCGACGGATCCGAGATGTGCCGTCATCTTCGCGACGTGCTGGACGATGCTGACCTGGCCGCCTCACTGGTGAAATCCGGCCTCGAAACCATCGGGAGGCGACACACTTGCCGGCACCGGGCGGACGAGTTGTTCGGCGTGCTCGCCGAATGCGGCAACCGCCAAGCCATCGGTCCCATCGCCATAGAGGAGACAGTCGCATGAAGATTGCATTTTATGGGTCGAGCCTGCTGTCGTCCTATTGGAACGGCGCGGCGACCTATTACCGCGGATTGCTCAAGGCTCTTTCTCAGCTCGGCTACGATATCACTTTCTATGAACCGGACGTCTACGACAGGCAGAAGAACCGCGATATCGAGCCACCAGACTGGTGCAACGTCGTCGTCTACGAGGCGACCCCGCATGCGCTGATGCAGGTGGCAGCAAGCGCACGCGAAGCCGACGTCGTCGTCAAGGCGAGCGGAGTAGGCTTCGAGGACGAGGCGCTGCTGCGCGCCGTACTCGACCACGCCCGTGCGGATGCGCTGACAGTGTTCTGGGATGTCGACGCACCGGCCACTCTGGGCCAATTGCGCGACGAGCCGGACCACCCCCTTCACCGCGCGTTGCGGGAGATCGACCTTGTCCTCACCTACGGCGGCGGCGATCCGGTCGTCTGGGCCTATCGTGCGCTGGGGGCGGCTGAGTGCGTGCCGATCTACAATGCGCTCGATCCCGAAACGCATCATCCGGTCGCGAAGGATAAGCGTTTCGCTTGCGACCTCGCCTTTCTCGGCAACCGCCTGCCGGATCGTGAAGCACGCGTCGAAGCCTTCTTCCTCGATCCGGCCAGCCGTTCGGGCGATCAGCATTTCCTGCTCGGCGGATCCGGTTGGGGTGACAAGCAGCTTCCGGCAAATGTCGCATGGCTCGGCCACGTCGGGACGCGCGACCACAATGCGTTCAATGTCACATCCAAGGCGGTGCTGAACATCAGCCGCGACAGCATGGCCGCCAACGGCTTTTCACCTGCCACGCGCGTCTTCGAGGCTGCGGGTGCCGGCGCATGCCTCATCACCGACGCCTGGCTCGGCGTGGAATTGTTCCTGGTCCCGGGGGAAGAGATCCTGGTGGCGCGCGACGGCAACGATGTCGCCGAAATCATGCGCACCCTCACACCCCAGCAGGCAAAGGCGATCGGTGCATCTGCGCTTCGGCGTGTTCTCGCCGAGCATACCTATGCGCTAAGGGCAGCCGTGGCCGACGCCGTTTTCAGGCGTCATTTCGAACGCCCCACCGTGGAGGCAGCGGAATGACCAAGCGGTTCGATATCGTCTTTCTTGGCCTGTCTTTGTCCTCTTCATGGGGAAACGGCCACGCCACGACCTTTCGAGGGTTGCTGAAGGGCCTGCACGAGCTCGGCCATCGCATCACCTTCCTCGAACGCGACGTGCCATGGTATGCAAGCCATCGCGATTTGCGCGACCCGGATTTCTGCACGTTGCGCTACTACGAAACGACGAACGATCTTCGTCGGACGTATGCTCGCTGCCTGCAGCAGGCAGATGTCGTGGTGGTTGGGTCCTTCGTTCCGGAGGGGCGAGCCGTCATCGACATCGTCGCGTCCTTGTGCACGGGCCAGTTCTGCTTCTACGACATCGACACGCCGGTCACGCTGGCAAAGCTCGCCGCGAATGATTGCGACTACATATGCCGACGGCAGATTCCGTATTTCGACGTCTATTTCTCATTCACCGGCGGGCCAACGCTCGCCCGTTTGGCGGCGGATTTTGGTGCACGGCGCGCCGAGCCGCTCTACTGCTCCGTCGACCCGGAGCGGCATCGCCGAACGTCCGATCCGATCTGCTGGGACCTTGGCTACCTCGGCACCTACAGCTCGGACCGGCAGGCGACACTGGATGCTCTCCTGCTTGAACCGGCAAGACGCATGCCGGACCGTCGCTTCGTCGTGGCCGGCTCGCAATTCCCGTCCGAGACCGTCTGGCCAAGCAACGTCGATCGCATCGAGCACTTGCCGCCGGCAGACCACGCCGCTTTCTACAGCCGCCAGCGCTACACGTTGAACGTCACACGCAGCTCCATGATAGCGGCTGGGTGGTCTCCCAGCGTACGCCTCTTCGAGGCGGCTGCCTGTGGCACGGCGATCATCAGCGATCGCTGGACCGGTCTGGATAGCTTCTTTCCGACAGCCACGATCAATACGGCCGGCCAAGCGGAGGAGGTGATCGATATCCTGTCCAGGCAATCCGACCGCGTCAGGCTGGCTATGGCCAAGCGAGCGCGCGCGACCATCCTGGCATCACATACTGGCGCCGCGAGAGCTCGCGAATTCGTTTCGCTGCTGGCGCGGCCAAGATCGGCACGTCCAGCCCTCGATCTGGACATCGAAAGTGCAGCATGACTGGCAGACAGGAGAAAATAGAGATGCGGCAATCAAGAAGGACGCAACGGACCAAAACGGCGCTTGTCGCCGGCGGCGCGGGTTTCCTCGGTTCGCATCTTTGCGAAACACTGCTTCAGACCGGGTACCGGGTGATCTGTGTCGACAATTTTCTTACCGGCCGGATGGAAAACATCGTCTCGATGATGGACCGTCCTCGTTTCCGGTTGATCGAGCAGGATATTTGCCGCCCCTTGGACCTTGCTGAACCGGTGGACCGCATTTTCAACCTGGCGTGCGCCGCATCGCCGCCGCGTTACCAAGCCGATCCGGTTCATACCACGCGAACCTGCGTGATCGGAACGCTCAATCTGCTTGAGCTTGCCGCCCGAAATAATGCGCGCTTCCTTCAGGCATCGACAAGCGAAGTGTATGGCGATCCCGAACAGCACCCGCAAAGGGAAGACTATGTCGGTCATGTGAACTGCACCGGTCCTCGTGCCTGCTATGACGAGGGCAAGCGAACCGCCGAAACCTTGTGCTTCGATTATTTGAGAACCGAGATGGCCGACATCCGGGTCGCGCGCATCTTCAACACCTATGGTCCGAGGATGGATCCTGCCGACGGCCGGATTGTCTCGAACCTGGTGATGCAGGCTCTCGAGAAGAGACCACTGACGATATTCGGCGACGGGCTGCAGACCAGGTCGTTCTGCTATGTCTCCGATCTGGTTGACGGTCTGGTCCGTCTTATGGATGTCGATCCCAATCCGCGCCAACCGGTCAATTTAGGCAATCCCGGGGAATTCACCGTTCTTCAACTGGCTGGATTGGTGAGAGATATGACCCATAGCAACTCGGTCTTCAAATTCCTGGCACTGCCGCAAGACGACCCTCGCCGGCGGCAACCGGACATTTCCCGAGCAAAAACCCTTCTGGATTGGTCGCCAAAGGTGCCGCTCAGGCGAGGCCTGATGCAGACGATCAGCTATTTTATGGAGCTCGAAGCGAGCCGTAACGAGGATCGAATTCCCTCAATTGCGCCAAGCGTGAGGTCCGCTTCAGGCCGACTGCAAAACTTGCCGGCCTGAAGTCAGGGGAGAGCTGTGCGCTCGGACATGGGCCATGTGAGACCGTGGCGCCCGAACGCGCGCTCTCACTTTTTGTCATTAAGGGAACATCCAGCCGAGCTCGCCGTTGGGCGAAGATACCGGCATGGAGAACCGACCCGTGCATCGAAAACGATCCGCCAAGGACATCGAGCAAATGGCCGAAAGGGAAACGGCTGCTTTTCTGAGACGTGCCTCGATCATCTACCTTGAATGCTGTGTGAGCCTGATGATGACGCACCTCGAGCGCGAGGAAGTGGCCACCATCCTCGAAAAGGAAGCGGATATGCTGCGACGGCTCGACTGAGGCTTGCGGCGCTTAGGCCCAGGCAGCCTCAAACAGCGCGCAGCTTTAATCGGCCATGAAGTTCGTGATTTTTCCAGGGTCGCAAGGAACATTCCCGGCAACTGGCAGTTCGGCGCGAGGAACTTATCTTCAACAGCGATGGCGGCAGTTTCGTGGGATCGAAAAAGGTACGGATTGGAATAGCCGGCGTCGGCAATTGCGCGTCTTCCCTTGTCCAGGGCCTCTCATATTATCGGGACGCTAGGGGTAATGAGCCGATACCGGGCCTGATGCATGCCGATCTTGGCGGTTATCATGTCGATGACATCGAGGTCGTCTGTGCTTTCGACGTCGCCAAGGGCAAAGTTGGGCGGGATGTGGCGGAAGCCATATACAATGCGCCCAACAACACCTTCCGCTTTGCCGATGTCGAAGCAACCGGCGTTCGCGTCGAGCGCGGACCAACGCTCGATGGAATCGGCAAATATCTACGCGATGAAATCGAGGAGGCAGAAGAGCCGGTCGCGAATGTCAGCGCGCTGCTGCGGGAAAGCGGCGCTGACGTATTGGTCTCATATCTGCCGGTCGGCTCGGAAGAGGCTACGCGTTTTTATGCCGAATGCGCGCTCGAGGCCGGCTGCGCCTTCGTCAACTGCATACCGGTTTTTATCGCGTCGCGACCGGAATGGCGCCAGCTCTTCGAACAGCGTGGCCTGCCGTTGATCGGCGACGATATCAAAAGCCAGGTCGGCGCGACGATCGTGCACCGGCTGCTGGCTAATCTGTTCCGCGAGCGCGGCGTCCGCATCGACCGCACCTATCAGCTGAATTTCGGCGGCAACACCGATTTCCTCAACATGCTGGAACGCGAGCGGCTGGAATCGAAGAAGATTTCCAAGACACAATCCGTAACCAGCCAGCTCGACGTTCCCCTGGAGGCCGGTAACATCCATGTCGGCCCCAGCGACCATGTGCCTTGGCTTACCGATCGAAAATGGGCCTACATCCGAGTCGAAGGCACGACGTTCGGCGGCGTGCCGCTGAATGCAGAGCTCAAACTGGAAGTGTGGGATTCGCCCAACTCCGCCGGGGTCGTTATCGATGCTGTCCGCTGCGCCAAGCTGGCGCTCGACCGCGGCATCGCGGGAGCGCTGACCGGCCCTTGCAGCTATTTCATGAAGTCGCCGCCCGAGCAGTTCACCGATGCCGAGGCACGCCTGCGCACGCTGTCTTTCATCGCCGGTAGGGACGAGCCGATGCTCGATGCCGCGGAATGACGACGACATTCTTTTTGATCCGCCATGCGGCGCACGACAATGTCGGCGCCTATCTTGCCGGTCGCATGGCCGGAGTCTGCCTTGGCGACACCGGCAGGGCACAGGCGTTGCGCCTGGCCAGCCACATGGCACCGAAGCCGCTAGCAGCCATCTGTTGCAGCCCGCGCGAACGAACATTGGAAACCGCAAAACCGATCGCAATCGCCTGCAGTCCCGATAAGATTACAATCTGCCAAGAGCTCGATGAGATCGACTTCGGCGCGTGGTCGGGAAAGACTTTCGAAGAGTTGAACCAGGACGCCGACTGGCGGGTGTGGAACAGTCGGCGTCAGCAGGCGAGGACGCCGGGCGGCGAGACCATGCTGGACGTGCAGCAACGTGTCACCTCGCTGATGCAGCAGCTTCGCAAACGCTACCAGAACCAGTCCGTGGCACTGGTCAGCCATGCCGACGTGATCAAGGCCGCCGTCTGCAAGGTGCTCGGCTTGCCGCTGGGAGACTGTTTTCGCTTCGATATCGATCCTGCTTCGATCACCACTGTCGTATCCGGTGACTGGGGCTCCAAGCTGATCCGATTGAACGAAGCCGCCTGACGAGGACAGCCGGATGCGAATGGTCATTTTCGGTCTCACCGTCACCTCTTCATGGGGAAACGGACACGCGACGCTGTGGCGCGGCCTGATCCGGGCGCTGGGCGGGCTGGGCTGGTCCGTCACCTTCTTCGAACGCAACACTCCCTATTATGCCGGGGCGCGCGACCTTGATCATCTCGATGGCGGCAACGTCGTTCTCTATCCGGACTGGGAAGACATTCGCCATGTCGCGGAACAGGCTATCGGGCAATCGGACGTCGTCATCGTCACGTCCTATTGCCCCGACGCCGTGGAGGCATCGCGCCTGGGGCAGCAGACCTGTCGCGGGCTGAAAGTTTTCTACGATCTGGACACCCCGGTCACACTCGCCCGGATCGAACAAGGTCTACGACCGGCGTATTACGGGCCCGAAGGCCTTCGCGATTTCGACCTCGTCCTGAGTTATACGGGGGGAACCGCAATCGATGCGCTGAAAACTCTGCTGGGTGCGCGCCGTGTCTTGCCACTCTATGGTCATGTCGATCCCGAGCGACACCGGCCAGCAGAGCCCCGGGCTGAATTTGCTGGAGATCTATCCTATCTCGGAACTTATGCGGCTGATCGCCAGGCCGGCGTCGAAAAGTTGCTGGTCCGCACGGCAGCGCGCCTGCCGGACCACCGTTTCGTCATCGGCGGCGCCCAATATCCGCACGAATTTCCGTGGGGCGAAAACATCTTCTTTGTCAGGCATCTTCCGCCTGCGGATCATCCGGCCTTCTTTTGCTCATCGCGTCTGACGCTGAACGTGACCCGCGAGGCGATGGCCAAGAGGGGCTGGTGTCCTTCGGGCAGGCTGTTCGAGGCGGCAGCCTGCGGCGCGGCGATCGTGAGCGACACCTGGCCAGGCCTGAGCAGTTTTTTCCAACCCGGCAGCGAGATCATCCTGGCGGACACCACCGACGACGTGGTCGCGGCAGTCTGCTTGTCCGACAGCGACGTCGACGCAATCCGGCGCCGTGCGCGCGAGCGGGTGTTGGACGAGCACACCTCTGCGCAGCG
Source organism: Mesorhizobium wenxiniae (assembly GCF_002284535.1). GTDB lineage: Bacteria > Pseudomonadota > Alphaproteobacteria > Rhizobiales > Rhizobiaceae > Mesorhizobium > Mesorhizobium wenxiniae. The sequence continues at coordinate 441,990 of NZ_NPKH01000023.1, forward strand.
CGCCAGGGAACTGGACCGCCTCCTGTCCGATGCATTGCAGGGCTTGACGGCGGGCGAGCCGTTGAAGGAAGCAATCTGATGTTGGGCATCGTGCCCGCTGCCGGCCGCGGCAGCCGCATTCAACCGCTCGGCTTCTCGAAGGAGCTCCTGCCGGTCGGCAGTCGCATCGACGGCCAGACCGAGCGCCCGTGCGCGGTGAGCGAATATCTGGTGCGTCGCATGGTGCGCAATCGTGTCGACAAAATCTGCTTCGTCATCGGATCGGGCAAATCGGACATCCTCGAATACTATGCCGCCGGCTACGGCGACGCCACCGCACTGTTCGTCGTACAGCCCACTCCCGTCGGTCTTTGCGATGCGATCTTCCGCGCCGCCCCGCTCGTCGCACCGGACGAGACGGTTCTGATCGGCCTGCCCGATACGATCTGGTTTCCGGAAGATGGCTTCTGCCGCCTGCCGGACGACCGGCTGTCGTTTCTACTCTTCCCAGTGGATCACCCCGAACTCTTCGATGCCGTCGTTCTCGACCAGGGCGACCGAGTGAGGGAGATCCAGGTCAAGCAACAGGACGCCGCATCGAACTGGATTTGGGGCGCGTTCAAGATGCCGGGCCGCATACTTCACCAGCTTGCCGCGCTTTGGCGCGAGCGGAATCAAAGCGACGAATACGTCGGTACACTCATCAATGCCTATCTGGCGGCCGGCGGCGAGGCTTACGGCGTCAAGGCAGGCACCGCCTATGTCGACGTCGGCACTTTCAACGGCTACCGCACGGCACTTCGGCTGCTTGAGAACAACGACCCTACGTTGGAGGACCCGAAAAACCTCATGTTCGCGCTGCGAGGGCAGTCGCAGATACCAAGCCATCCAGGCGAAGGAGGCTAGCCATGTTGCATTCGAACGCGGAAATCCGTCGCCGCATCGATGCCCTTGGCCCGTGGTTTCACAACATGGAGCTGGCAGGCGTCGAAACCGCCCCCGACCATTTCCTCGGCAACTACCCGCTGATCAAATGGCGCAAGTTCGCCGACGCCATTCCTGCCGATCTGTCCGGCAAGGCCGTGCTCGACATAGGCTGCAACGCCGGCTTCTACTCGATCGAGATGAAACGACGCGGCGCCGGCCGCGTCCTCGGCATCGATTTCGATGAAGCCTATCTGGCGCAGGCGCGCTTCGCCGCCGAGATCGCGGACTGCGACATCGAATTCCAGCAACTGTCGGTCTACGACGTCGGCGCGCTGCGGGAGAAATTCGACATCGTCCTGTTCATGGGTGTGCTGTATCACCTGCGCCACCCCCTGCTCGCTCTCGATCTGATCCGGGAGCATGTCGCCGGCGACCTGATGATCTTCCAGTCCATGCAGCGCGGCAGCACCGAACTGCCTGCACTCGATGAGAATTATCCTTTCTCGACACACGATCTGTTCGACCGGCCCGAGTTTCCCAAGCTGCATTTCGTCGAGCATCGCTATGCCGACGACCCGACCAACTGGTGGATTCCCAATCGCGCCTGCACCGAAGCGATGCTGCGCAGCGCCGGCTTCGAGACCGTGCTGCACCCGGAGCAAGAGGTTTATTTCTGCCGCGCCGCCAACGAACCGGCCGGTGGAGGCGCCGTCTACCCGTCGAAAGGACAACTGCATGATTGAAGCTGCGATGATCTGGAACGAGCCGAACAACAAGTCCCATTGGGATCCCGAACTCGACCCCGACTGGAGCCGCTTCGCCACTATGGCAATGCTGGCCGCCGATGCGATCGCATCGGAAAACCCCACCGTGACCAAGATCCTGGGCGGCATTTCGCCGATCGATGCCGATTTCATGGCGCTCATGAAGCAGTACGGCGCGCTGGATCATGTCGATGCCGTCGCCGTGCACGGCTTTCCGCTCGACTGGAACCTCTGGCAGATTCAGGAGTGGCCCCAGAAGATCGGCGAGATTTCGACCGTCACCGATCTTCCTGTATGGGTCAGCGAAGTTGGTGTGTCGAGCTTCGGTGCCGAGGAGGTGCAGCTATGGGGCTTGCGCCGGACCGCCGAACTGCTGCTCGGCAACGCCTCGCGCATACAATGGTACAGCCTCTACGATCTTCCGCGCGAATGGGGGGCAACGACACGCCATCGCGAGGCGGAAGGCTCCTCCTACTATCGTCACTTCTACATGGGCCTGCTACGCGAAGACGGTACGCCCAAACCCGCGCTCGAGGAATTCCTGCGTTACACGCCCGAAATGGGACTGGTGCAATGGTTCCACTTTGAAGATCCCCGGCTGGATGACGCCGTCGCCTGGATGAAGCGGCTGGGCGTCACCAATGTGCGCACCGGACTTTCCTGGGCCGATAGTTTTAGGCCGAATGCGCTGGACTGGTACGACCGGCAGATGGAAGCGCTTGCCGACTTCGACGTGACCATCACCTTCTGCTTCACTCCCGAGCACCGCGGAGTGATGCCGCATCACACCAGTCCGCCGCTAGTGCCGGAGGAATTTGCCGAGTTTTGCGCGACGATGACCCGCCGCTACGCTCCCGCCATGGCTGCCTCGCCAGTCAGAGCGGTGCGGGCTTCGGCAGCGTGAGTGAGCAATGCAACACGCACCTGACAGATCCGGAACGCTTGCCGAATTCGCGGCCCTGCTGACAGGCGCTGCCCCGCACGGCTCTGACGGTGCTGAAATCATGATCGTTGTCGCGCATCCGGATGACGAGACCATCGGCATCGGCGGACATCTTGCCGGATTGCGCGGATCTCGCATCGTGCATGTCACTGACGGCGCGCCGCGAGACCTTGATGACGCGCGAGCGTACGGCTTCGAGACTTGGCAGGACTACGCCGAGGCCCGCCATAGGGAGTTGGAGACAGCGCTGGCGGCAGCGGAATTGCCGTCGACGACCATGATCAGCCTCGGTTATCCCGACAAACAAGCCGCCGGGAATCTTGGCGCGCTCGCACGGGAGCTGACCGGCCTTTTGGCCGATCGCGATGTCAGTTTCGTCTGTACGCATCCTTATGAAGGCGGTCACCCCGATCATGACGCGACCGCCTTTGCCGTACATGCGGCTTGCCATTTGCTGCGCCGCGATGGACGCCCGGCGCCGGCCATCGTCGAAATGGCGTTCTATTGCGCCGGACCTGAGGGCGCAGTCCTCCAGGACTTCAACAGCGTTCCCGGCGGTGAGTGCATCGAACTCCACCTTACGGAAGCGGCCTTCGAACGGAAGCAGTGCATGCTGGCCTGCCACCGGACACAGCAACGGACGCTGGCGCCGTTTACGGCGCGCGTCGAACGTTTCCGGGTGGCGCCCACCTATGATTTCCTGGCGCTGCCGAACAACGGCAAGCTTTATTACGAGGCGCTGCCGCTCGGCTTGGAACCGGCGGTTTGGCTCCACGCCGCCGCCGCTGCACATGAGGAGCTTGGGCTCGGCCGGCCATGACCCTCACCGTCCTGAACGTCGCCTACCCTCTCGCGCCAGTCGGCCCCGATGCGGTTGGCGGTGCCGAGCAGGTGCTGTCGATGCTCGACCAGGCACTCGTGCGCGCGGGACACGGCTCCATCGTGATCGGTTGCCAGGGCTCCAAAGCAGCGGGCGTCCTCATCGAGACACCTGCTGAACCAGGCGTGCTCGACGATGCGGCGAAAAAACGGGCACAGCGCTCCCACCGCGCAGCGATAGACGTCGCACGCGCCCGTTGGCCGATCGACGTGGTTCATCTGCACGGCATCGATTTCGATGCCTATCTGCCTGGCCATGGCCCGACGCTTGTAAGCCTGCACCTGCCGCTCGATTGGTATCCGTCCGATGCTTTGCGCCCAATCCGTGACGATCTATGGCTGCACGCCGTCTCGGCGGCCCAACAGAGGACCGCGCCGCCGGGTGCCAAACTGGTTGCGCCCATTCCAAACGGCGTCGATATCGACGCGCTGAGCGGTCGGCAGTCCAAGCGCAACTTCGCGCTGGTGCTCAGCCGCATCTGCCCGGAAAAGGGCATCCATCTTGCACTGGATGCGGCCAAACAGGCTGGTGTGCCGCTGGTCATCGGCGGCAAGGTCTACCCCTATGAAACGCACACTCTCTACTTTCGTGACGAAGTCCAGCCGCGCCTCGACAAGCAGCGCCGCTTCCTCGGTCCGCTCGGCTTCACCGCCAAACGGCGCTTTCTCAATGCCGCCCGGTGCCTGGTCATTCCCAGCCTTGCCGCAGAAACCAGCTCGCTTGTCGCGATGGAGGCGATGGCCTGCGGCACGCCGGTTGTCGCCTTTCCAAACGGCGCGCTGCCGGGCGTGGTCGAACACGGCAGGACGGGCTTTCTGGTCAATGACGTCCATGAGATGGCGGGAGCCATAGTCGCAGCATCCCGCCTGGATGCCGAGATATGCCGGGCCGAGGCGCGGCGGCGCTTTTCGCTCGACCAAATGATTTCGTCTTACATGAACGCGTACCATGCGCTGGCAGAGCTTGGTGCCGGCCGCAGGCGCCTCGCGCCGGTGCAGTGAGCGGTTTTCATGCTCCGCTCCGAGACCATCGACGATCCGGCCGCCCTTGAGGCCCTGGCGCCGCGCTGGCGGGAGCTCTGGGCGCACAGCCGGACGGCGACGCCGTTTCAATGCCCCGCCTGGCTGGTGCCGTGGTGGCGCACATTCGCGCCCGGAGAACTGGCGACGATCGCCGTCTGGCGTGGCGACGATCTGGTGGGATTGGCGCCGCTTTATCTAGAACACACAACTTCCGGTTCGAAATTGCTTCCGGTCGGGATTTCATTGAGCGACTATCTGGATGTCCTGTGTTTCCCCGGCATCGAAGCGGCTGTCGCCGCCGTCATCGCCGACCGGGCTCTTGCGATCAATTGGTCGCAATGGATTTTGCCGGATCTACCGGCGGGTGCCGCGGGTCTCGCCATAACGCACCCTGCACTGGAGGCGGGTCAACTCGTCGATCACGCTGCTTGTCCCGTGCTCTCGATTGCCGGGGACGAGGCGCTGGCGGTCCGCGTTCCGGCGCGGCGAAGACGCCAGTTGCGCCGCGCACATAAAGCCGCATGCAGGCGCGGCTGCGTTTCCATCATGTCGGCGCAAGCCGATCCCAAAACATTCTTCGATCAACTGGTCCGCCTTCACGGCGCGCGTTGGGCCGGACATGGCGACGGCGTGCTGGCCGACCCGGCTGCGGAAGAATTCCATCGACAGGCGCTTCCACTGCTTGCCGCGCAGGGCCTTGTGCGATGCTGGCTTGTTGCTATCGATGATGCGGTCGTCGGGGCCTATTACGGATTTCACCATCGCCACCGCGCCTACGCTTATCTTGGCGGTTTCGATCCGGCCTACGCCGATGAAAGTCCCGGCGCAATCCTCATTGGTCACGCGATTGCCGAGGCGGCTCGTGAAGGGGCGCGGGAGTTCGACTTTCTGCGCGGCCAGGAAACCTATAAGTATGGCTGGGGCGCCGTCGACCAATGGACAATGCGAAAGGTCTGGACGCGGAGCATCGCTCAATGAGCACGACCGGACGAAAATCATCGTCACAGGCCTCGACAGCAAGAATGGTGCTCGATGAGTGCATTGCCGACGGCGCCTGCGTCGAAGCCATCATCGCCAGACTGGCGCTTCGCTTCGCGACGGGGATCGATGCCGCAGAATTGGCTGATTTGGCGCTGGATATGCATTCGGCCGACCTTCGAAAACGAGACAGACTGGAGCGGATCGCCGACCTGCTTCGTCACCGGCCTGACATCTTTGCCATGCTGCGTGAAACAGGTGCGGCCGTTCGCCACGAGCGTAATCAGGAGGAAACGGATGCCGCTGTCGTCAAGCGGCTGGCCGCCGGGTTCGATGCGGCGGCGATGATTTCCCTGCCTGCAAGCGTGCAACTGTCCTCCCTGGGCGACGAGGAGAGGCTTTCAGCCGCTACCGATGAGATCGTCGAATGGCTGGAAAGGCATGGCTTCACCGGCGCCGATCGGGACATACTGGACATTGGTTGTGGCATCGGCCGATTCGAAAGCGCGCTCTCCAGCGCGGCGCACCGGGTCGTCGGCATCGACATATCTTCGAAGATGATTTCGATCGCTCGAGAGCGATGTGCCAAGCTGCGCAATGTGGAACTTCGGCCGACCTCTGGTCTCGATCTTGCCGATTTTGGCAACGCAAGCTTCGATTGCGTGCTGGCTGTCGACAGTTTCCCCTATCTGGTACTGGCTGGCCTGGCGGAGCGGCATTTCAAGGAAATTGCGCGTGTTCTGAGAACGTCAGGCATGGCAGCACTTCTGAATTACTCCTATCGCGGATCGCCGGCGCTGGATCGTGCCGATGTTCACCGCCTCGCCGAAGCCCACGGCATGCAGGTCGTGGTTGCCGGCGAGAAGCCGTTCCGGCTGTGGGATGGCAATGCCTTTCTTCTTTCTGCATCCGACGGAACATTACGGCCCAATGATTGTTCGGGCGTCAAATAGAAAAGGCACCTGTGAGTGCCCACAATCCGAAGGAGGACTAGATGGCATCCGGCGGTAGACATCACCTCTGCCGTCAGGGTAAGGCGCCGGCGCGATGACCGATTTGGCCAAGGACAAGGTCGAGGAAACGCGGCTTTGTCAGAACAGAGCCTCGCACACCGAGCGACGCCGGCTCGACGGCAATCGGATCAATTCCGATCAGTATCACGCCGCGGATCGGCTCTCTTAAGACTGACTGTTGCAACCGCTAACGCGAATCATAACCAGTGGCAGCAGAGGTCGCGAGAGTCGAATTATCGAGCGCACCCGGCAACATTGCCGGGGGAGAGGGAGGGGAAAGCATAGGCTTCCCCGACGAGATTAGCGGCTTCGAAACAATGCTGTGCAAGGGACGGCGCTGACGGCGAGGACGGCGCGTGAATCCTTGCAAACGCTGATTGCTGTCACCACACTGGTGAAGGGACCAATTCGTTAAGAGAACACTATGTCTCGCTCGAGCGACGATACCATCAGCCCGCAACTCCGGCTGGCAATAGACCGGAAGATTGCATCTCTGCTGACTGCCATCGAGCAGGAAAAGGTCCCCGGCCGTCTGACCAACCTTGCGATCCAACTGCAGAACGCGCTTGTCGAGAAGCGTCGATGCAAAGCAAAGAAAGTGGAATAGCTATCGACGCCTGTCGACTGCCAAGTTTCCCTGTGCTTCGGACAGGTGATTGCGTCTTTCTACCAATGTCTGCAACGAACTTTCGCCGAGGTGTTCCAGCACGCTGGCGCGCGCTCGGTTAAGGCGGCTTTTTACCGTTCCCACGGCGCAACCGCATATCTCGGCAGTTTCTTCATAGCTGACGCCAAGCACCCCGATCAGCATCAGGACCTCGCGCTGATGTTCCGGCAGCTTCTGGACTGCGCTAGAGACTTCCTTGCTCTGAACGGACCACTCCTGCGTCGCTTCCGAAATTGGGATTAGGGAGGCGCAGTCAAGCAGGCCGGGTTTTTCCCTGTCGGCGGCCTTAATGCGCGTATAATAGGTGTTGCGCATGATGGTGAAGAGCCATGACTTCATACGCGTTCCGGGCTCGAACTTATCGATGTTGGCGAGCCCTTTGGTCAACGTCTCCTGGACCAGGTCATCAGCATCGTCAGGAACACGGCAGAAGGTGCGGGCGAAGGCTCGCAAGGCAGGTATCAGGTCAACGATGGAAACGTCATCCGTCTCCTGGTTTGCCAAGGCGTAGCCCCTCGAGGACAATGGTCCAGCTCCCAGCAAGAATAAGTTGATGCACGCAGACCTAGCTAAATGCATGAAGGTTGGGTTCGTTCCGGACGTCGAAATAAGTCGCTAGAAAATCTTGGATTGGGCGAACGCACACCCGTCTCTGTGCGTTCGAGTTCTGTTGCGGTGAGGCCGCCCGATTAGAACACGGCCAGGGTCCGCCCGCAGTGGGCAGCCAGCGACGTCGATTCGCCATTGTTCCGCAAGCAAAGGCGCCAGTCTTTTACTGGAACAAAGCTGCGCATCGGCAGTTCGACGCCCTGAGCCGGTGGTTCCGGCCTTCATCCATCGAGGAGCGATAAACCATGGCCCAGTCCCGGCAGCGTTCAGAAACTCAGCCTGCAAGCAGTCGCGACCAAAATGTCGAGCGTGGAAACGGCGGTGAGTTTCACCAAACGGCGGAAGGCGAGACCCCTGTCCTCACCACTGCGCTCGGAACGCCTGTCTCGGACGATCAGAACACTCTGAAGATCGGCGAGCGTGGGCCATCGCTGATCGAGGATTTCCGCTTCCGTGACAAGATCTTCCATTTCGATCACGAGCGGATACCCGAGCGGGTCGTGCATGCTCGCGGCTACGGGGCACACGGCTATTTCGAAACCTATGAATCGCTCGCTAAATACACGCGCGCCGACATTTTTCAGCGTGCTGGCGAAAAGACGCCGGTTTTCGTGCGCTTCTCGACAGTCGCCGGCAACAAGGGCTCGTTCGACCTGGCCCGCGACGTGCGCGGTTTCGCGGTCAAGCTTTACACCAAGGAAGGCAATTGGGATCTGGTCGGCAACAACATCCCGGTTTTCTTCATCCAGGACGCGATCAAGTTTCCCGATCTGATCCATGCCGCCAAGCAGGAACCGGACCGCGATTCCCGCAGGCCCAAACTGCGCATGACAATTTCTGGGACTTCATCAGCCTGATGCCGGAATCGATGCACATGATCATGTGGATCATGTCGGATCGTGCGATCCCGCGCTCCTTCCGCTTCATGCAAGGCTTCGGCGTCCACACCTTCCGCTTCGTCAACGCGGACGACGAATCCACCTTTGTCAAATTCATCTGGAAACCAAAGCTTGGCATGCAGTCGGTAGTCTGGAACGAAGCGGTCAAAATCAATGGCGCCGATCCGGATTTCCATCGCCGCGACCTGTGGGAGGCGATCCAGTCCGGCAACTTCCCTGAATGGGAACTTACCGTACAGCTCTTCGATCAGGACTTTGCGGACAGCTTCGATTTCGACGTCCTCGACGCCACCAAGATTATTCCCGAAGAGATCCTCCAGCCGATCCCCGTGGGGCGATTGGTCCTGGATCGCATGCCGGATAATTTCTTCGCCGAGACCGAACAGGTTGCGTTCATGACGCAGAACGTGCCCCCCGGCATTGATTTTTCCAATGACCCGCTGCTGCAGGGACGCAACTTTTCCTATCTCGATACCCAGCTGAAACGGCTCGGCAGCCCGAATTTCACCCACCTTCCGATCAATGCACCGAAATGCCCGTTCGCTCATTTTCAACAGGATGGACACATGGCCATGCGCAATCCGGTAGGCCGTGCCAATTATGAGCCAAATTCGTGGGGCATGGGTCCGCGCGAAGAACCCCAGCGCGGTTTCCGTTCCTTTGCCGATGCCGAGGAGGGCCAGAAAGTGCGGCTGCGGGCGGAAAGCTTCGCCGACCACTACAGCCAGGCGAGGCAGTTCTTCAACAGCCAGACGCCTCCGGAACAACGCCACATCGCGATGGCTTTGACATTCGAGTTGAGCAAGGTCCAAACACCGGCAATCCGCGAACGAATGGTCTCCCATCTGCTGAACGTCGACGAGGCTCTGGCGGCCACTGTCGCCGACAAGCTTGGGATTCGAAAGATGCCCAATCCGGCAGACGCTGCCGTGCCGCCGCGAGTCGACCTGGAGCCATCGCCGGCGCTCAGCATCATCGAAAACGGACCGGAGAGCTTCAGAGGCCGCAAGGTTGGCGTGCTGGTCAGCGACGGCGAGGATGCCGCCATATTCGAGCAACTCCGGTCCGCGATCGAAACGGAAGGCGCGGTGATGGAGGTTGTCGCCGCAAAGGTCGGCGGCGTAAGTGCGGCTGACGGCACGCAAATCGAAGCGAGGCACATGATCGACGGCGGACCATCGGTCCTGTTCGACGCGGTCGTGCTTATGTTGTCAGAACCGGGCGCCGAACTGCTGGCCAAGGAAGCCGCGGCGAAGGATTTCGTTTCCGATGCCTTCGCGCATTGCAAATTCATCGGGTTCACGCCACAAGCCGAGCCACTCCTGGCCAGGGCAGGTGTCGAGGCGGATGCGGATGAAGGACCGATAAGGCTGGAATCAGAAGAGGCGGCTGAGGAATTTGTCCAGGCCTGCCGGAAGTTGCGGCTTTGGGCGCGGGAGGCGGCCGTCAAGCTCTGACGCGGGTGCATGCTGGCCATCTGTTTGCATGGTAGACGGGAACCCCGGCGACCATGCGGGCGCAAGCATCCGCGCCGCTCTTACTGGGCCGTCTATGACCGGGCGTTGTTCTTAGCCGTTTCCTCTCGCTGTTTTTTCAGGACTTCGTCAGTCCCGACCAGCTTTTTCGCCCCGCCGGAGATCGCTGTGGACACCACGGCAGGCGGGTCGCTCGCGGGAAAGGAATCCTCAAGTCCCGCCTGCAACTGGTCTTCCAAGGTTTTCGGCTCTTCCGACCGGCCAAGTGTCCTTCGGGTTTCTGCTTCCTCCAGCGGCTGTTTCATTTTCGGCGAACAACTGACCTCTCGAACGCAGGCGTAAAGCTGTTCGATGGAAAATTCCTTCATTGTCTCGAAATCTGCCCTTTCATCATTCATTGCCTCGATCTGATCGACCATAGTCTTCTCGAACCGTTCAAGGCTATCGCTTCCGCAAGCCTGGCAAAGACGCAATAATGCTTCGTGGAGCACTTTCGGACCAAAATAAGCAGACGCCTCGAGCTTGAGCCGCTGCAAATGCTCTGGAGTTACCGCTTGAATTTTTGACATATGCAGCCCTTTCGCCTGACGAGCATATCAACGGCAATCGTCGGCAGATGTTCCATTCACCGGCAGCGCTTGGCCGACAATGCAGCATACCGGTGTCCGGCTATCGGTCAGTCGCAGCGGCGGGTGCCTACCTCCGTGCTCGGCCGTCTTCGAGTTCGAGCGTCGAATCGAAGTAAGTCATCCAGCGCGTATCGTGAGTCACAACGCAGATCGCGACATTGCGACTGTCCGCCAGATGCCTGAAGACCTTCATCACCATCTCCGCCCGCGTACCATCCAGCGCAGCGGTGGGTTCGTCGGCCAGAATGACGGTTGGATCATTAGCCAGGGCCCTTGCGATCGAAACGCGCTGCTGCTCGCCGCCGGAAAGCTGGGACGGATAGTTGGAGCGGCGATGTCCCATGCCCAACGCATCGAGCAGCCTCGCGGCTCGCACCTGGGCCTGCTGCCGGCCGACATCGTTGACCTGCATGGCGATAGCGACGTTCGGCGGCCGTGAGAAAAGGGATCAAATTCGCCTTCTGGAACACGAAGCCAAGATGGGTCCGCCTGAAGGTCCGCAGCTCGTTGAGCTTAGCACCGGGACGCGAAATCACCTTACCGTCGAACAGAACCTCTCCTGTGGTCGGAGCCTCCAGCAGACCGGCGATCATAAGCAGCGTCGTCTTGCCCGAGCCGCTGGGCCCGACGATGCCGCTGACGACGCCGGGGCTCAAGGTCAGTGAACCTTCAGCCAGAGCGGCGTCGTTGATCGCGCTCAAACACGAACCGACTGCCCCTGGTCAATTCAGCTGGGCTAAGCGCGGTCAGGTCCATTTGTGAAATTGGAGTATCGAGGGCGATCCGCCATATATGGACATCGAAGCCGAGAACTGGCGTTGCCCGCGCGCCATCGTCTTGCAAGACAACACCGCTCTGCTTCATCTAACACTTTCCTCGCCGACAGAAGAGCGCGGCATGGCGTCGGCCCGATCGACGCCAATGGTAGCTGGTGATTAGCCATTAAGGAACGCTAGCAGATTTCGCCCGCAGTTTAGGATAGGGGTAAGCGCGCTCTTGGCGATGGCCATCCGGGTTGTAGAAAGCACGGGGCAAGTGCCGTGCCAGCAGGTGAGAAAGGAACCTTTTCTGAAACAGGCCGTTTGCCAGCAGGTCGTTGCATTAGCGACCAGTAACAACGGAAGGATCTTGTCATGAGCTACAAGATGATCTGTCTAGGCGCGATGGCGCTTTCGATGGTAAGCGGCGTTTCTCTCGCGGCAGGCCCCGACTCAGGCACGTCTGCCTTGGATGACCCCGCAAAGATGGAGCCGTTCTACACAGACTCTAGCATGACGACCATGCGGTCCGACGACGAGTTCACGGCAGCTTGGAAAGCGCTGACAGACGAGGATCGTACGGCAATGACAAAAGTCTGCGATGACGAGGCGGCAAACGCCAACGCCGCCAACACCCACCCTGAATTCTGCAGCAATGTCAAAAAGCTCGGCGGTGAGAGTAACTGAACCATGGAAGGCGGGCAACGGCCCGCCGTTTGATTACCGACTGTGAGGCCGGAGCGAATGGATAGCCGCATGGCGTGGGCTATATTGACCTGACCAGACCAATGATAAAACACCCGCGCGATGCGCTGCTGCCAGAGCCGCATCTTTGGTTGCTTCAGGGTCCACCCGCCAACCGCACTGGGCGAGCGCGTTGTGCGCTAGCACCAATGCGCCGGTGATTTTTGCGTGCCACCCAGTAACAGCAATTGCAGGGTTACCGATCCTCAAGCCGGCTCTGAATTGTCGGCTGACTCGGCAGTTTCAGGCAAATTTCCTTCAACTGCCGAATCAGTACTCGGATGGCAATGATACCTGCGTATCTGAGCGGAGCCCCTGGCGATTCCTGCCGGAACCCCGCAAGCCCATGTCATAGGGGATTACGCGGCCGCTTGAAGAGCACGTTCGTTGACGCCACCCTCGCCTAGACCCGTCAGCGCTTCGTCTGTCGCGACCTCTTCCTCGAGCGTCGCTTTGAGAAGAGAGACGACATCGGCCTTTCCCATCTGTTCTGCCCAGGCAATAAGAGTACCGTACCGGGCGATCTCGTAATGCTCGACGGCTTGCGCCGCTGCGACCAGTCCGGCATCGAGCGCAGGAGCACCTTCATATTCTTCGAGGATTTCCGAGCCTTCTTCAATGATGCCGTCGATCGCCGGACAGGTCTTGCCGCGTGCTGCCTTGCCAAATTTCTCGAACACCTCCTCGAGGCGATCGACGTGAGCTTCCGTCTCCATACGATGCTTTTCGAAGGCAGCAGTCACTTTTTCCGACTCCGCACCTTTCGCCATTTTCGGCAGGGCCCTCAGGATTTTCTTTTCGGCGTAGTAAAGATCTTTGAGTCCGTCGAGGAACAGGTCCTCAAGACCCTTGGTTGTCGCTTTCGCGGCTTTCTTCGCAGTTGGCATGGTCTTCTCCCGCTGGGGTTGGAGCTAGCCTCCCTAACTAGGAAGGCGTCCGATAACCCCGCCGGCCGGCAACAAGTTCCCTGATGATTCGAGCCGCTGGAAATTTTCCGAGGCCCCGGGTTCGCATAGTCAGGTGCTGCAAAGGGTTACGCTGGCGAGCGGAGGCGCAGCGCCGCCCTTTGGGGCCCGCCCCCGATCGGCCCGCGCCGGGCAATCGGCTCAATGATCCGTCTGATACGGCCCTTGTCGAGACGGAACACTCCATCCTGTCCGCCCTGCTTCTCAAAGTCGGTAAGCAGATCATCCCATGTACCCAGGAATTCGCCACAGTCGTCGCAAACGATCCTGTCCTCGGGACCGGCGTCGGCCGGAGGTCACTTCGCCCCGCTTGAGTTTTCTAATGGCTGCCGGAACAACTCAAGCCGCCCACGGATGTTCCCTGGTCCTTAAGCGTTTTGCGATCCTAAATTTGACGCTCATTGGCCGGCGCAAATGGCACAGAGTTGTGCGCGACCATCGATGGCGCGGTGCAAGTCTACGATGCTAATCGGCCGCTTTCCTTGGCGGCTCCCGGGTCGCATGGGTGACCACAGTATAGCGCGTAATCGGCCCGTCATCGGGGTCTTCTCCTTGAAAGTGAATATCCGCCTTCACTGGTAGCCGGCTGGTATTGCCGAACGCCTTAACTGCGGACGCACGGACGAGTTGGATGGCCGGGTCTTGCTTCATGATTTTTATTGCCGCAAGCTCGGCAGTACTGCTGCCGCCAATACGCCAGCTGGCTTCGAGCACGCCGGATCGCCAGGTACCCGACGAGTCGACCCCCTGGCCGATATCGTAATTGCGCCGCGAGGCGAAAAATCCAGGATACCCAGCCATCGCCGCGTCATAGGCCTTCGCCTGCGCCGTTGCCAAAGCTAGTGCGCGAGGAAGCTGAAGATCTTGGAGAGCTTCCCATCCGCCGCGCACAACAATGAGATCCGATCCGCCGTAAACGGATTGTCCCGCATTGTCGGTCGTCGTCCTTTGAGTGCCGTAGTAGGCGACCCTGATTTCATCGATCTCCGTTCTGCCAACACTCAACGTTACGATTTCACGAAGGTCCGCTTCGAGTACCAGACCGCACTCGTCCAGGTCGAGGAAGCGGTATCGCTCGAGCAGTCTCTCGACGTCAGCAACCGTGCGAACAATGTGCTGGTCCTGGCCTCGCGAGGAAAGCGGTGGCTTAAGTCGCGCCGGCCCGAGCCTCAACAGGCGTTCCGCTGCTCGCAGCGCATCATGCCGCGAAAATACCGTGTAGCCAGGCAATACTGCTGCGCTGACAGTTCTGCCGAAGCCGGTCGACCATTCTTTCGGTCGCTTGGCCAAGCCGTCGACCACTTCATGGGTTATCGCCTTGGTCATTGCGAAGCGCCAAGGCACCACGCCGCCGAAGAGATCCTGCGGCCCGTTGATGCCTAGCCGTGCCGCATCGGGAGCAAGCAAGCTGTCGTCCGGCACGAAATACAAGCCGTTGCCGCCGCTGTTGCCTAGACCCTGCTGGAAGGCAAATCCCTTGAGACTCGCAATCGTGCGGGCAACCGCAGCCATAGCTTCCCGTTCGTGAGCATAGAGGGGCTCGCAGCCCGGCGCGGAGAATGCGATTACGGTGCCTTTTGCCTCGCTCGGCTGAGTGCCTCTGTGCTCGGTCATCTCGTTCGTTCCGGTGCTACCTCATTGTGGCCGCGGATTGCCGATGTTTCGGCCCGCGATTCGGTCCGACCCAAGAGAACGCGCAAGATGGCAGAAACGTTCAGCCTGGGTTGGCCGGCTCGCCGTACTTCTGCGTCCTTTCGAACGATATACGTCGGGAACCGCTACCCCGAGCGCGCGATTAGAGGGGTAGACGTGAGGTCCAGATCGTGTCTGAAGGTGAGCGCCTGGTGGCGAAATTCGAAAACAGTATCGGGTGAATTCGGTGACGTTGCTGGCTCAGCCGCGCCTGGTCAACGACCCCTTCTCGGATGCGGGGCTCCTTCTGGATTTCCGATTCGGCAACCGGGCGATGCTCTTCGACATTGGTGATCTGTCGCCACTTTCGCCGCGCGAAATCCTGCGCGTCAGCCATGTGTTCGTATCACATATGCATATGGACCATTTCGCCGGCTTCGATCGGCTCCTGCGGTTATTTCTATACAGGAATAGAACAGTGCATTTCTTCGGCCCGCCTGGGTTGACCGCGGCCGTGCAAGCCAAGCTCAACGCATACACGTGGAATCTCCTCGACGAACAGTCCCACGATCTCATGATAGCGGCCTGCGACTGGACGCCGGGCGGATTTCATCATTGCCGCCTGTTTCGGGCGCGATCGGGCTTCGCTCGAGAGGATACTGCCTCGACCTCAGCCGAAGGAAATGTCCTGCTCGATGATCCCGATTTCCGTGTCGAAGCAGCAATGCTTGACCACGGCGTTCCATGCCTTGCATTCGCGTTTCAGGAAAAGATCCGGGTCAATGTGCAAAAACCGCAACTGGAAGCATTGGGTTTGCGCGTCGGACCTTGGTTGAGCGAAGCCAAGCGTGCGGTCCGGCGCGGGGCTGATCCGAAAACGACGCTGGCGGCAACCGCGGATCGGCATATCTCGGTCGGCGAACTGCTCGGTGCCGGAGCCCTGAGAACCGGTCCCGGGCAGAGGATTGTCTATGCGACCGATCTCGCCTTCAATGAGGCAAATCTTGCGCGTGTCGTTGCGCTTGCGCACGGCGCGAACCAGTTGTTTATCGAGGCGGGCTTCCTGCAGGAAGATCGCGAGCTGGCCGCAGCGAAGCGGCATCTCACGGCAGCCGAAGCCGGCACTATCGCCAGGCTTGCAGGTGTTGAACATGCCGTGCCGATGCACTTTTCGCCCCGTTATCTCGGACACGAGGATAAACTGCGTGCAGAGTTCATGGCAAATCCAGTCGCGTAAGCGCTTCTCAACCGCGCGACGCAGAATACCAGCCATTAGGCAACAGCCGGTATGATCTGCGTTTTGATCACTTGCGTTGAATATACCGGCCGACGGTTCGCCCCCGTCGGCTTGCAAGGATGGCGGAAAGGGTGACCGGGCGAAAATCCCAGCTGTCAACGCCCGCGTCGTACTGGCGTGTAACCGGGCTCAGTCTGCCGTGGGAATGGCCATGTAGATCGATCGATTTCTTGCCGATCTGATTCCAGGTGCGAAAAGGATAGTGGCAAAGGATCAGCAACCGGCCGTCTATCGTCAGCTCCTTATAATGTTGAGTGCTGGCCCAACCTGCGGCGCCGATGGTCGCTGCGCCATCGTTGTTGCCAATAATCAAATGCTTCTGGCCATTAAGAGAAGACAGTAGCGATGAAACGAATTCGGCCGATCCCCTCGCAAAATCGCCGAGATGCCAGATCTCGTCGTCCGGGCTGAGGGTTTCGTTCCAGAGCGAAATCAGCGCTCGATCGTGTTCTGCCAGCGAGCCGAACGGGCGACGATCGATGCGCAGAATGCGCGGATCGCTGAAATGTGTGTCGGCCGTGAAATAGATCATGGTCGTTTACAGCCTTTGCGGACAATGTCCGAACCTCGCCATACATTCGTCGAGCCTGTCGAGCGCGATGAGATAGTGCGCCACCGCGCTCTGGCCACCTCTGCTTGTGTTGGCAGAGGCCGGGGGCTTCCATCAAGGACCTTCGTGGCATTACCTTGAGATCGCAAGAACCTAGGCCGTGAGCGCCAGCGTCCAAGACGCGGCTCGCTGCAATCGAAGCCTGCCTTGCTGTTATCCGCGGCGAAAAGCCGCCAAGGGTCGCGCGCCAAGCATTCATCGTCGCGGCCAAGGATGCGAGGATCCTGCTCGGCGAACAAATCTAGCCGGCCGGTCAGGCCGAGCCTCGTTCAGGAAACTCGATCTCTTCCTTGACCTGCTCTTGCAGATCGTCACGCGCGCGCTCGCTATGAGTTACTCAGACAATCGCCCGATCCCAACCGCCATAATGTTGGTTGCTGCGCGTGCCGCGCGGCAGGCTGAGCACGATCAGCGCCAGACCGATCGCAACGTTCGCCACGATCGCGGTGGTCCCACCGCCGGAAAGCACGAAGGGTGACACCGCGATCCATGCACCAAGCACTACATTGAAGAAGCGCACCGGCCGGACAACTTCGGCCATGGCTGTGACTGCGACCATGACAATGAGACAGCCGACTACGTGATCGCTGAAGTAGAGTGGTGGTTCTGTGCCAATGATCAATGGCGTCGTCATCAACAAGGCGCCAAGTAGCGTGCTGGCGACCAGCGTCCATGGGAAACTAACGCCGCCGGTGACGAATTCCTTCAGCAACTCGGACACAGGGCGGTCGAGGTCGGTGTCAGGTGTCTGGTTCTCCGACAGCGCCGGTCCGCCCATCCAGAAGGTACGCCAGAACGGCTCGCCCGCCCTCGTGGCGCCCCAGAGATATTGGATGGTCGCCAGCACCTCATCGACCGAGTAAGGGATCAGCACCACCGTGACGGCGGCCTGGAGGATGCAGAGTGTGCACAGCGCGCCAATCAGCGGTGGCTGGATGATGATGAAGGACACACTGACCACGCCGAGCGGAACGATCAGCAAACCGAAGAGGAGCACCACCACGGCATGGTGCGCCAGCGCCGGCGATCGCCGACCGCGCCGGCGAGGATGTCGAGGCTATAGGCAAAAGCGCCGAGCCCGGCATCGGCGATTGGAAAACCCTTCGAGACCCATGACGTCACCACCGCCTCGCTGCCGTTGCGTATCGGCGCGCCGCCGGGGCCGAAGAACGGATCCCACAGCCCATCTATGTGGCCCATCTGGTAGGCGGCGAGATAGCGTGAAACGAATAGGCCGACAAAGGCCAGCGCCACGATGGGGATCCGCTGCGTGAAGGTGGATGGCGAATAGGTCCAGCCCAGCGGGCGGTCGTCGTCGGCCGCCAGCGCACGGCGGCTGACGCCGGGGGTCGGCGGGATCATTACAGCAAAGGCGACGATCAGCATGCCGACGAGCGTGTCGATGGCATAGGCCGCGGCGCTGGTCGTCCAGAACAGCAACGGCGCAAGCATCACCCAAAGACCGAGCGACGCCGCGACCCACTGCACCCAGCGCCAGCGCCGGAACATCCCCATCAACGCAAAGACCGTCACGAGCAGGCCCGAAACGATCTCGCTGACACCGAGACCGGCGTTGCGGAATTGTGGCTCCGCAATAGCGTGCCCCAGAGCGGGGGGTATTGCGGCTGCGACGGGGTCGAACTGTCATCGGCGATGTGGCCAGCCACAGTCCGAGCGCAGCGTTGGTCATCGGCGCCCAGAGCGTCCTCGACCGATGCCGCTTTATCGCCGCTTCGACGTCTTCCTTGCTTCGTTCGAGCGGTCCCTTAAGTCGCCTTTCGGCCTGCTCGATCTCAGGATCCGAAGCCGCGACAACGGGGGGATCAAGTTTGTTGGCCGCGTACCAGTCTGTAGGGTCCCGGTTCAGCCGGCGGATCATCTCCGGCAATGTGTCCAACAGGCTGTGTCTAGGCGCCCAGCCCAGCAGAGTTTTG
The DNA here is from genome assembly GCF_002284535.1 of Mesorhizobium wenxiniae. GTDB lineage: Bacteria > Pseudomonadota > Alphaproteobacteria > Rhizobiales > Rhizobiaceae > Mesorhizobium > Mesorhizobium wenxiniae. Next base: position 460,715 of record NZ_NPKH01000023.1, read on the forward strand.
GCTCGCGAGATGTCGATCTCGTAATGATCGTCCGAATTCTCGATCATCCACGGTTTGATGTCGGTGTCCTGATCGAGTACCTCCGTCTGCACCCAAGCGCCCAGCTTCGTCAGCTGCTTCGGCAACACTAAGGTGCGCCAGTCCTCGCCATGAATGAGCCGGCCGATGCGCTTCTGCATCTCCTCGTATGACGGTGTGTCTTCTTCGCCGATCAGAAGCACGGTCTCGGCCGGAAGTTCGGCGCGCCGGTCGACGGACGCACCACCGCATCGACGAGATCGTCCTTGTGCAGATAGGGCTGACCGGCGGTGATATCGCCGGCGAACAAATAGGCGGTCGGCAAGCGCTCGAAGATGCGAGCGATCTGCTGGGCAATAAAGGCCGCCCGGCAGTCTTCGTCATAGACGCCGGCGAGCCGCAGGATCACCGTCTTGATTTCGCCGCGCTGCCTCGAAATCAGCGCCTCGGTTTCGGCTTTCGATTTTGGGTGGGCCCAGGCCGGGTCGAGCGGCGAGTCCTCATTGATTTTCGTGCCCCTCCCCGGGCTTGGGGCATGGACGAGAAGCGTGCTGGAAAACACGAACTGCTCGGTCTCGATCGCCGTTAGCGCATTCAGGAGCCGGCGCGTGCCCTGCACGGTGACGGCGTCATATTTCGGATTGTCCTTGCCGGTCGTGTCGTAATAGGCGGCGAGGTGGATGACCGAGGCGATGCGACCGCCGCTGGGCTCGCGTGCCGCCTCCACAGCCCTACTCACGCTCTCATCGGAGGTGAGATCGATCCCGATCGTCTCCATGCCGGCGGGGGGATGCTTCGGTTTTGCAACATCGAGGCCGATAACCCGGTACCGGTCAATCAAACCTCGCGCAATCGCCTGCCCCAGGAAGCCGCTGCTGCCGGCGATAAGAACCGTCGGAAGGGTCATGCCGTGATTTGCCATAAGTCAGGCCCGTTCGCGTTGGAAGAGAGGCCCGATGACGCAATGCGCTTTGGCCTTCCTCGGCTCGCTCGGCACCTTCGAACTGGATTGGTCCTGACCTCCTCAAGCTCTGTCGTGGCGGTACTGTCACACTCCAAAGGAGGATCGCCTGAACGACAAGGAACTGCGCCTCGCGCCCACTCAGTGCGTTAAACACTGGCATGCCGGAATTGTTTCCGAGTCAGGCCAGAAAAATATGGCTCCCTCCGCGCAACGCTCTCCGCGGCCGAGGCTCAAGGCGTGACTGGCATCAAATGATTGTCGCCAAGCCCTATGCAGCGTTCGATTGGCCACTCCGCAGCGAAGCGAACTTGGTGCAGCGTCGCAATCGCCGGGCTCGCGATTTTCAGCTAGCGCCTCTTATGGGCGGCTAGTCTGTGTTGTTCCATCCCGCCTTGCGTGCCCGCGCTTCCTCGACGATCAGCTTGAACTCCCGCATCATCGCACTCTCAATGGCGAACGCACTGCTTGGCAGGACGCCGGGGTCTTCCTGATTATTCTGAAATTGAAAACGGGCCTCCAGTTGGGCCCATATTCGCTCGGAAGTCGCGTCGAGGCCGGCAAGCAGCGCGACGATCAGCGCCAGAGTCTCTCGCTGGGCGTTCAGCCGCCCCTCGATCTCTTCATTCGTCAACTCGGACATGTGGGATCGCTTCCAATTTCCGGCGAAACGGCAAAATCGCGTCCTAGTTCCGGAATTCAGCTCGTGGGGTCGTCCAGAGACGCAGCTACTCTTCCCTGAATGCCCGTTGGATTTGGTCCGCCAAAGGTTTCACGAGATAGGAAAGCATGGTGCGGCTGCCGGTCGAAAAGAATACCTCGACTGGCATGCCTGGCGCCAAGGTCAGGCCCTTGAGCCTGGTAAGCTCTGTGCGCGGCAAAACAACATGCACGGTATAAAAGCCGGCGCCTGTTTTCTCATCGAAATTGAGGTCGGCGGAAATCTTGCTGACGGCACCACTCAGTTCCGGCGTTGTTTGCTGATTGAATGCCGACAGCCGCAGGGTCGCGCTTTGCCCTGGCGTCAATTGATCGATGTCTTGCGGAGCCACGCGCGCCTCGACGGTCAGGTCGTCTGTCACCGGGACAATCAGCATGATGAGCTCTCCCGGAGAAATAACGCCACCGACCGTGTGCACGCCGAGCTGATGAACGACGCCGTTCTGCGGACTGCGTATATCGATTCGCTTGAGCTGATCTTCGGCCGAAACCTTGCGCTCGACGAATTCAGAGATCTTTGCCTGGACGTCGCGCAGCTCGCTCGCCACCTCGCTGCGCAAATCCTGGTCGACCTGAATGATCTGCAACCGGGTTTCCGCGATACGACCCTTCGCCTGCGCAATCGATGCAGTCAGTTGCCCGTGCTCACCATTAAGCCGCACGGCATCGCGTTCAAGCGCAGTTATGCGATCGATTGAAACCAGCTTGCGTTGCCAAAGTGCGCGCATGCCTTCGAGCTCAAACCCGATCAACTTGATTTCCTGGCTCTTGGCATCTCTTTGCTCGATCAAGCCGGAAACTTCTTCGGCAAGCTGCGCAATGCGCTCTTCCAACTGAGCCTTCTGACCGGCGCGGGCCTGTCGGCGAAATTCGAACAGAGATTGCTCTCCGGCCATCGCCCGACCAACCGCGGGGGCATCCTGCCGTGACACAAGCGAAGCTGGAAAGATGATGCTTCCTTTGCCGTCGCGCTCGGTCTCAAGGCGAGCCAGGCGCGCCTCGAATTCGTCCAGACTCTTGGTGACGATCGCCAAATTGGCCCGAGTGATCGTCTCATCGAGGCGGATCAAAACCTTGCCCGATTGCACGGCATCGCCTTCCCTGACGAAGATTTGGCCGACCACTCCACCGGTTGGATGCTGTACTTTCTTGACACTGGAATCGACGACCAATTTTCCCGAAGCGATAACGGCTCCGGAAAGCTCGGTGACGGCGGCCAAACTCCCCGCCCCGCCAACCAGCAGGATGCAGGTTGCGACACCGCCAAGCAGATAGCGTCGAATGGTTCGATCCACCGCGAATATCGTGGGTTGCGCCATCAGGATGCCGTCTCTTCAAGTCCGGAAACGACCTTCAAGGGCACGCCTGCTGGGCGAGTTATCTTGTTCAAGATCTCATTCTTCGGGCCAAAGGCCTGGATACGGCCGTTCGCCATCACAAGAACCTGATCCAGGCTCGCCAGCGCGCTCGGCCGGTGTGCGACCACGATGGCAACGCCGCCTCGCGCGCGGACACTTTGAATTGCTTCCGTCAACGCGGCCTCGCCGTCCGCATCGAGGTTGGAGTTAGGTTCGTCCAGAATAACAAGAAACGGGTCGCCGTAGAGAGCTCGTGCAAGCGCCACCCGCTGTCTCTGGCCCGCCGAAAGCGCCGATCCGGCCTCGCCGATCCGCGTCTCGTAGCCTTCCGGCAGGTGGATGACGAGATCATGAACGCCGGCCGCGCGCGCAGCCGCCAGTATCTTGTCCGAGGGCGCTTGCGGTTCGAAGCGCGCGATATTCTCGGCAATGGTGCCATCGAACAGCTGCACATCCTGCGGCAGATAGCCGACATGGTTGCCCAGCTCTTCCGGCGACCACTGGTCGAGCGTTGCGCCATCCAGCCTGACGGTTCCGCGAACTGGGAGCCATATCCCGGCAATAGCGCGCACGAGCGATGACTTGCCAGAAGCGCTCGGCCCGACAATGCCGAGGCCGACGCCCTTTTCCAATGCAAAGGTGGCGTCTTGCACGACCATACGACGCTCCCCCGGCGGCGTGACACTGATACTTTCGACCGAAAGAGCAGATACCGGCGCAGGCAGCGAGACACTTATCGCAGTTTCGGGAAGCAGGACCAAAAGCTGGGTCAACCGCGCCCAGGCCTGGCGGGCGGTGACGAAACCCCTCCAGTGGGCGATAGCCAGTTCGATCGGCGCGAGCGCCCGGCTCATCATGATCGAACTGGCGATCATGATGCCGCCGGTCGCTTCCTGATGGATGACGAGATAAGCGCCGATCGCCAGGATGCCCGATTGCAGCATCATGCGCAGGATCTTCGAGATCGTTCCGAGCGTCCCAGCAAGGTCGCTGGCCGTTGCATTGGTGTCGAGATAGTCAGCATTGATCCCCGACCAGCGCTCGGCGATGCGTGATCCAAAGCCCATGGCCTGCAGAACCTCGACATTGCGACGTGTCGCTTCGGCAAGTGTATTGCGCGCCGCCGCTTGACTGTTTGCCTTTCTGGCGGGCTCTCTCGTGCGAATTTCGGCGAGCAATGTCAGGCTGAAGAGAATGACCACGCCGGCCAGTGCCGTCATGCCGATCCAGAAATGGAACAGGAAGCAGATTGCGAGATAGAGAGGCATCCAGGGCAGGTCGAAAAGCGCGGTCGGACCGGCGCTCGACATAAACGAACGCACCTGATCAAGATCGCGCAAGGATTGAAGGCCGTCGCCGGCGAGTTTGGTGCGCAACGGCAAACGCATGAGGGCGGCGTAGACCTGTCGGCTCAAGCGCGCGTCCAGCGCCATCCCGATGCGCACCAGCAAACGCGACCGGATGAGTTCGAGAGCGCCCTGAAAAACGAAAAGCGTGCCGGCAAACACGGCGAGCCCGACGAGCGTCGGCACGCTGCGGCCGGGTATGACGCGATCATAGACCTGCAGCATGAAGAACGAGCCGGTCAGCGCCAGAACATTGACGACGCCGCTCATCAAGGCAATTCCCGCCAACGCTCGCCGGAAGGAAGCCAGAACCGCCGCGAGGGTCGTTCGCGGCTCGGATGGATGGGGATGCGACATCGCCTTCACATCAGTCACGGTTCAGTCTCAGGCGGCAATGACCACGCCCGAAATCAGGCCTGATGACGAACGTGTCCGTGCCGAGCCCCCCGTCAGGTGTTACGCCTAGATAACCCAATCGTTCAACGCATAGGCATGGATGTAGTCGATCTGCATTTCTGCAGGCGTGGCAAGCCCGTCGGCAGGCGTTCCCGCCATGCCGCCAACCGCCAGATCGACCAGCATATACATTGGCTCGTGCATGTCGGCAGGCGTTGCGGCACGGGCAACTTCGACGTCGTCGAAATACCAGACGAGTTCGTCTTCTGTCCACAGCACCCCGTATGTGTGGAACCCTGCGGTATCCGCGACATAGGCGGTAGAGGACACTTTTGTATGAGTCCCCGTCTCGTTCGAGTGGCCTGTCAAAATGAGCTTGTTCGGATCCTGCCCGACCATCTCGACGACGTCCAGTTCCGGCGGCCAGGAACCGTCCGCCGGGAGAAGCCAGAAGGCAGGCCATACCCCTTGTTTTTCGGGCATGTCGGCCCGAATTTCGAAATAGCCGTAGGTCTGCGCGAACGATTCGTAGGTCGTCAGCAGACCTGACGTGTATTGGTAATTGTTTATGTAGGGCCGGATCGCCTCAGGAGCCCGGGCGGCCGTAATCGTGAGAACACCGTCCTCAACGCTGAACGGATTGACGGAACTTGTCGGGGCGTAGTTGGTATCGATATACCATTGAAGCTCTTTGTTGCTCGTGAGCGAGCTGCCGTTTGCGGCCCCCCACCAGAAATTCGAGTCCCAGGTGCCGCTCGAACCATTCCACAGGTCCAGCGTGTCGAACTCGTCCGAAAAGGTGAGTTCCAGAGCCGACCTGTCCACGGCCAGCTTGAACTGGCTTGCGGTGAACTCGCCGATGGTCTTGTTGGCGAAGACGAGAAACTCGCTGTCGGACAGATTGAGTCGGACGTTCGCTCCTGACTGCACCATGTTGGCGCGCACCTCCTCGAAGGAGGTGAAGCCGTAGCTCCCGACGCGAACGGTATCCGTTGCACCAAAGTCCAGGATCAGATCACTGCCGTTGCCGGGGTTTACAACGAAAATATCTGCCCCCGATCCGCCCTTCAAAACGTCATCGCCCCGTAAGCCGTCGAGCGTCTGTTGGCCGGAGCCGCCGGTAATGATGTTGTTCAGCTCGTTTCCGATAGCATAGCGTTTGTCGCCCGTGACCGTCAGGTTCTCGAAATTGGCTGGGAGCTTATAGCTCATCCAGGTCGAGATGGTGTCGACACCCTCGCCGGGCCGCTCGACCGCTTTGTTTTTCGGGTCATACAGATAATAGATGTCATCGCCCTTGCCGCCATACATTGTGACGGTGACACTGCCGTCCCCATACATCGAGTCGTTGGACGTGCTGCCATAAAGTGTTGGGCCGGAATTCGTCGCCGAATACCACTTTACGGAGGATCCGCTGTAGGGAAGTGGAACGCCCTTGGCGTTCAGTACCGTGGCCATCCCGGTCTTTTCTCCTTTGTCTCGCCTTGATGGCAGCCCTAACATTTATCGAGGGTAAAAGGAGCCAATATGTTTTGGCCTTTGGCTTAGGAGAGTTACCAAAGACTTAACACGTCGTGGGACTATTTTGTCGGCCTGAAGCCAGATGAGCTGCTAATAGACCTTGAAAGCCCCCGCATCGGCTCGTGCATCCACATCGGCGGCATGAACAGCAGCGACAGCGGCGTGAGGCCGTGATGCAACCTGCGAGGCTGGGCGTAAAAAACGCGGTCATCGTCCTCGTGTCTGGCGACCGCGCAGTGGCGTTGCGTTACGTCAAGGGTGAAACGCCGGTGCCGACGGTCGTCGGCAAGGGCCAGGGCCGAGCGGCCGACGAGATGATGGCTCAAGCACGCAAGGCAGGTATTCCCGTGGTCGAGGATGCGGCCGTCGCCAGCCCACTCTTCGAAAATGCAAATACCGGAGCTTACATCGGTCAGGAGATGTTCTCACCGGTCGTGCGCCATCTCGTCCGGCTCGGGCTCACTTGAGGCATGGTCGAACCGACCTTGCCGCGCAATACCTGAGCAGCGCGGCAAGGTCAGCAGCGACCTATTTAGCTGAACCCAATAGGACGTCGAGATCGACCGCGTCTGCCATCGCCTTGTATCCCGCGTCGTTGGGATGAAGGTTATCGCCGCAGTCGTATTCGTCGCGCAGATATCCCGGTTTGGCCGGGTCTTCCATCACCTTGTCGAAGTCGATCACGCCATCGAAGCCGCCACCGGCGCGTATCCATTCGTTCACAGCGACGCGTATCCTTTCCTTCTCGGGTGTGTAGTAACCCTCGGTGGGAAGTCCTTTGAAGGTGTCGGCGAAGGGGGTCAACGTCGCGCCTACAATGCGTATGCCATGGGCATGCGCGCGGTCGATGAGCTGTTTGTATCCGCTGATGATGTCTTCGGCGGTCGGTTCCTTGTCGTCCGGCGTGATTGCATTTTCGCCGGGCCAGCCGATATCGTTGATGCCCATCATTACGACGACGGTCGAGACTTTGGGATGGCTCAGTATATCAGAATCGAAACGCGCCAGAGCATTGACGCCCATACCGTCGGTCAACACGCGATTGCCCGAAAAAGCTTCGTTAACCACCGCGACCTTGCGGGCGGTCTCCTGCAATCGCTTGGCGACAAGGTCTGGCCAGCGATTGTTGGCGTCGGGGGTCGAGCAATTCCCATCCGTGATGGAATCCCCGAAAAACACGATCGCCTGGGATTTCGGCGCGGCGTCAACCCATATATCGCTCAGAAAAAGGCGTGATTTGAGTGTGCTGTCAGCCTTGAACGTCGCGTCGTTTGTGAAATTTCCCGGGCCAGAGATGTAGGCGGTTTGCACACCATCCCAATGCACCGACGACAGCGCCGTCTTCTTCGGGAGGAAGATGCTGACGGATATTTCGGAAAGCGCTTCTGCCGGGAGGGCGACGGGGTCGCTGAGGATCGGGGCTCCCGGCGGAACGACCACAGAACTCTTGCCTCCCCAGGTCAGGGGCTTCAGGGTCGCCTGATCGACGTCGCCGTCCTTGCCTGCTATTCCAACGCTGCCGGCACCGATGGTCAGTGGCTTAGCGCCGAAAGCATTCGATAGGACGACCCGGACGGTATTGCCGCCGACGCTGATGCGGGCAACTTGGCGGACGGTCTGATTCTCCAGCACTTCCGGCACTCCGAAAGGCGCAGGAAGATCATCCGACCAGCGCGGAGCAGGTGTGGCAGCCCAAGTGGTGATCCAGGCTTCCTTTTCCGCGCCTTGTGCCCCGAAACCACCGGTCGCGGAGCCGGCCGCCACAGCTGCACTTATCAGGATAATCTGACGCAGACGCCGTTTCCTCCCTGCTGCGGGAGAAAGCGCCGATGAAACCTAAAATTGAAATACCTGGTGAGCCGCATTTTCATCTCCTCCTCGAGACATGCTGGTACTGCCGCCGCCGCCCCTATTATGACGGGCTGCACAGGGAATGAAATTGAACTTCCGTTGCGATCTTGGACCAGCGCCAGGGGCAAGATGTCCGACTTGTGCAGAGGGATGCCGCCCGCCTGTTTCGGCGAGCGGCGGACTGGAGCAGGCCGTTCGACCGTGACCGCGGTACTATATCAAAGGTCATCGCTGCGTTCGAGTGAAGGCCCCCAGAACCAGACTTGGCGTGCTGAAGGCGTCAGCTATGCCCCAAAAGTGCACGCGCCAACTCTTGCCATTCCTCATCAAGCGTCAAGGTCGACGGCGCGGCGTCGCAGCGACGATACCAATATTCCGCATTCGATTGATCGCCTTCCTTGCGATGGAGGTAGGCATGCACGCGCATACCCGCCGTATCGTCGCGCACCTGCGCGCGCTCGTGCGCCTTATCCCAATCGCCCTTTGCATCCCACCACAGCGCCTGCAGGGCGGGGCTCAAGCCGGCGGGCGGCCGTGATTTCGCAATCGAATCTCTGAAAGCTTGCAGATCCATTTTCCACCGACGTGATATACATGGGTGGCCGATAATAATCCCGGATTCCCCAACAGCAAAGTCGCATCGCGCACAGCAAAAATGGCGGTGCTCTCTGCGTGCCATTGGCAAGACTCCCAACTATCAACTGATCGTTATCTCTGTACCGACATGGTGATGAGGAGATGGTAGCGTGGAACCAGGCTCAAACCTCGGACATGATCTTCACCCAACCTGTGATCCACGAGTTTGGCAATATCTCCGTGCCGACAACGCTGATCATCGGGGGCAAGGACCGTACAGCCCCGGCGGCAATCGCGCCAGCGCCGAGGTCGCGAAGACCCTCGGCCACGTCCACTCGGACGCGCCGCAGCCGCGGCCATTCCGAGCGCGACGCTCGTAGAATTCCCAGAGCTTGGCCATTCGCCCCCAGCGAGTTCCACTCAGCACTCCTGGAAGCGATAAAGTAGCGGCCTCCGGACTTTAGCTGGATATTTAGGAACTCCGATTGTGTAGGTGAGTGAGGAACCGCCCGTCCCACGGCAGTGAGCGGTGTCTCGTTACCTACGAAGGCGACGTGTCGGTGCGGCGAGACGACGCCGACGTAAGGACTTTACCGAGCGATCCGAGCACGACCGGCACCACTTCCGGTTCATTAACTTCCCGGAGAATGGCGTGGAGATGCCCGAGCACACAGGAAAGGCATCATTGAACGGTCAAACGCGAGTAGCCAAGAGCAACAGACTCTAATGCGGTGCGATTGAGAATTGTCAGCGAGCCGTGGTCGTATTGGGTCAGATACCGCCGTTCCCATTCTCTCAGGCAACGATTCACTTTCGCTCGAGACGCCGGGATCATTGCCGCGAGGTCGGTCTGCGAAATATGGATTCTCTGAGCTCCATTCACGGTAGCCGTACTGTGCGGGGTCTCAGTCAATCGCAAGAGCGTGCTCGCCAATCGAATGGATAGGGCATTGGACGCACTGTGGATCACTCGCTCTTGCGCGTCGTGCGTAGCTTGGCATAAGTACGGGATCACCTTCAGTGCGAGATCTGGGTGCTTGTCGAAGACACTAGCCATGAAAGCTGCTTCGATTTGGAGCAAGTCGCTTTCCACGATTGACGCAGCGTTCATGTTACTGTGTCGCGCGATGAACAATCTAGTCAAGTCGAAAGTGTCACCGGGACCGAGATCGGAAAAGATGAATTCTCGGCCGTCTGAGAGGGGAACACTAAGACGAACTTTTCCGTGAATTATGTAGTAAATATAACGCGGGATGTCTCCAAGGTGAGTTAAGACTTTATTCTTTGGAACCCTCCGTATAATGGCTGCTTTCGCCATTTCACTAAGAGTATCTTGCCCAAATTGCCGAAATAAGCGTATTTTGTTCAGTTGTTTGACTCGAACCTCAGCGCCATTCTCTGCCATGGCTCCTCTCCCTGATAGGGTAAGCGCCCCGGCCCCCTAAAGCGTTGCCTTGACCACCTCTTTGAACGAGTCCGACCTCCAATCCGTTCTCGCTCAGACACGTTAAGGCACAAATATTAGCACGTTAGGATACGATAAAATAGCGACTCGTCTGTGCCCGGGGTAACAGCGGCATGTCTCTGAGACATTTAAATCAAATCTAACCGACTGGAAGCCGTTGGGATAACCCCCTCCTTATGGGATGGCGTGTGCCATGCGCCAGGAAGGAGAAGGGATCAACAGGATTCGGGGGGTTCGTCTCTATGCGGCATGCACCAACCGAGGCGTCTCGTGCGCTCTGGAATCGAAGGGTAGAGCCGCTACGGCTTCCTGTGGGAGCAGTTTGCGTGTTTCTCGCAACTGCTGATTTCCTCCTTGGACAGACAATACTTCTTGCGTCAATTGAGCTCTACCATAGGGCCTTCGGCGTGAGGCCGCCAGATATCTGGGATTCGATCTGCCTAAGTGTTACCGCCGGTCTGTTGCTGGTCGCATTCATGACCGCCAGGGGTGCCTACACGGTTAGTGGCATCCTGGACGATCACTGCAGGATCAAAACACTCATCAGCGGCTGGCTGTTTGTTTTCTTTTCAATTCTCTGGCTCGCCTTTCTCACGAAGACGACGTCGACGTTCTCGCGCGGCTCCTTGACGCTGGCGTTTGCGGTCGGATTCCCAACCTTGCTGCCTGCCCACGCGGTTCTAGCGCGTGGGCTGAAACGGCTTCTGGCTGCTGAGAAACTCGTGTTGCGCACAGTTTATCTGTTTTACTCTGGCGTTCCTGGAAAGGAACAGGGGATAATCAGCAAGCTTAGGCAACAGGGCATCGCGGTTTGTGGTGTTTCGAACATCGAGAACGATGATGGCACGATCGCAGCACGATCGGTGCATGCCGCCGCCGCAGCTGCACAGGCTGCGTTCCGTAATGGCTCGTATGGGGCAGTTTATCTCTTTTGCTCTTGGGACCAGCGGAAGTTGATCGACCGCATTCTGGAGGAAATGTCCCGCCTCCCGCTGCCGATCTATCTTTTCGCCGACGCCTACATAGATAGAATTCTGGCTGGAAGCCCGCTGCACACCGGCTGGCAGCGAGCCTTCGAAGTCCAGCGTATCCCGTTGAGGCCTGCCGAACGCCTGCTCAAGCGGTTGTTCGACATTGCTGTTGCATCCCTGCTACTGCTGTTCCTATGTCCGTTGATGGCGTTGGTCGCATGTGCCATAGCGCTTGAGAACGGTCGCCCTGTGCTGTTCCGGCAGACGCGACGAGGTTTTGGTGGTAAGCCGTTCAATATTTACAAATTCCGATCGATGACGGTGCAGGAGAACGGTACACAAATTCGCCAGGCTCAGCGTAATGATGCGCGGGTTACCCGACTTGGCCGAATATTGCGCCGGTCAAACATCGACGAGCTGCCGCAATTATTCAACGTGCTTCGGGGAGAGATGTCCCTGGTTGGACCCCGACCTCACGCCATCGCTCATGACGATACCTATAGTGTGATCATTGCGAGCTATGCTTATCGTCATCATGTAAAACCCGGTTTGACAGGCTGGGCTCAGATCAATGGCTTTCGAGGGGAAACGAAGGAACTCTGGAGGATGGAAAAACGCGTTGAGCACGACCTCTGGTATATAAAATCCTGGAGCATGCTTCTCGACATTAAGATAATTTGGAAAACCGCACTACTGGTCTTTTCGGATCGTAATGTCTACTGATGTATATAGCAGCTTCTCAGGGAAGCTAACTGATGTAAGTAGTCCATCCTCTGACCGATTGAACGGCTGCTTCGGGCGATCCCGCCGCCTGCGAGTACATCGAGCCTCATAATCGGGTTCGCGCCGGTTCAGTCGCCGGACAGTGCCGTGTCTCGCAGGCTAAATTTAGCTCAATTCGAAAATCAACATGCGAAAATCAACGCGACGCGGGGAGATGGTCGGAGCAACGCATGACGGAACCTCAGCAAAAAGCCGGGGCAGTCGGGTCTTGCCATTTAACGGTTCAGGACGGGCCACGGGCTCATTGCGGCGAACGGAAAGCAGGCTTGCTGGCGGCGCAGCCGCCCTCAACAAGAGAAGCTATGCAGTCCTACCAGCTTCCGCTCGAAGCATTCCGGCTCTTGATTTCCTCTAGAATGTTGGTTGCGCGTGCGGTGCGGCTGTACCTGGCCAGAAAGTCTGCCTTCGCCTGCTGACCAATCTGATCCCGAAGCGCCTTGTTTGCGCGCAGGCGCTGAAGAGCTTTGACCCAGTCGGACGGGTTGTCTGGCGACACCAGAATGCTGTTGACGCTATCCCTCAATACTTCTCGTATAACTGACAGGTCGGAGGACACTATGGGTTTGCCATGCGCCATATATTCGAAGAGCTTGAGCGGCGACATTCCCTCAGCGATATTTCGACCGCCGCCCTGGCCCTCTACATCTCTAAGATAGGGCGCGAGTACAACGTCCATTTCGGCCAAGTAGGCACATGTCGCGGCGTGAGGAACGTAACCGTGAAATACTGTGTTCGGGCATTTGGCCAGCTTCGATGTCCAATACTCTATATCACCTGGTGTTCCCCCGACGATGTGAAATGTCGCCCAGCCGCATCGAGGCGCAATAGCGCTTATTATCTCCATGCCTTTTCCCTTATACAGATGTCCGACATAACCAACCTTGAACGTGCCGCTGAGGCTGCATGGCTCGACATTCGGCGGAACAGGATCCGCGCCATTGGGCGCGATCAGAAATTTTCCCGCATGTTGAGGAAAGAGGCGGATGCTGTCGTCCCGCAGACGTTGCGACGTGACGACCAGCATACGGAATGTCTCTAGGCCTATCAGTTTCGCAAGGCGCTGACGCTGACGTCTGCTCAAACTGCCAATCGGGTCGTGAAGCTCAAAAACAGTCGTGAACCCGAAAAGTCCGGCGGAAACAAGCGCTACAGTAGCCGAGCGTGTAAAGACGACATGCGGCCGCAGCCAGACCGCAGCAAGAAGCGCCAACACAGCAAAAAAAAGCTCCCGGCCGGGCACAGGCCAAAAGGGTACAGGGAGAACGCGGAATGGGAACTCGGTACCGAATCCGTATTCGCGCGCGATCTTCTCATAATGATCCCGTGCATTCATGGAGGCGCGTGGAAGCGCTAGTACAACCTCCGCTCCGGCAACCCAAAATGCATGGCACATTTTTGCGACTTGAACCGCATTGGCGGCCGGCGCCGGGACGTGCGCAGAATGTATATAGAGAAGCCGCATCCACAAAGCCTATATTTCACGCGTCGCGGCTGGTCTGGTTCTTCGCCTCTGAGCCGCAAGTTCGGAGATCATGGGCTGGGCAGACGCACCCAAGTCGAACGACAAAAGCGCTCTCCGCCCCGGTGCCTCGATGGGTTGCGATAGTACCACTTCTCCGGTTGCCTCACCAAAATCGAGCGTCGCCCTTTTTTCGCGAACTGAGGGCAGGCCCAGCGACAGCACACGCCGCCCTTCACGGACAGATTCTGACCACAGCCGTCATCAAAGCCCCAGCCAGCCAGCAATAATGTTGCGCTGTATCTCAGACGTTCCGGAATAGAGTTTGCTGCCGATGGCATCACGCACGGCACGTTCGACGTCGAATTCGCTCAAGAAACCATAGCCGCCGAAGACCTGGACGACATCGAGCGTGGTGCGAACCAGCGATTCGCTCACAAAGAGCTTCGAAACGGCGGCGTCGAGGGATACGGACTGGGAGCGCTCAAGGCCCCACGCCGCCTTGTAGACGAGCAGTCGGGCCGCCTCCACCTGCATCTTCATGTCGGCAATCTTATGGGCGACCGCCTGGTGCTTGGAGATGGCCTGGCCGGACTGACGTCGGGTGCGCGTATAGGCCACTGCCTTTTCCAGAAGCCGCTCCATAGTGCCTATATGACTGGCGAATAGGCACGCCCGCTCCCAGTCCATGCTATGAGCGAACAGCCTGGAGCCGCCGCCCACTCCACCGAGAACAGCGTTCTTCGAAACAAATACGTCCTCGAAGACAAGCTCCCCGATCGGAGACGTCCGCAGTCCCATTTTTTCGAACTTTTGCGCTACCAGATAGCCGGGCAGCGCGCGGTCCACGAGGAAGCTCGTGATGCCGCCGAAATACCCCTTGGCGCGGTCAGTGACAGCAAAGACGACGGCAACATCTGCCACCGGCCCGTTGCTCACGAAGGTCTTCGTGCCGTTGATTAGAAAGCCGTCGCCATGAGGCTCCGCCCGGGTTTGCATCGCAAATGCATCGGAGCCCGACTCCGGTTCGCTCATCGCATTGGCTGCGATCAAAGTGCCATCACAGAGCCCCGGAAGATATCGATTCTTCTGCTCTTCAGTGCCGAACTTCCAAATCGGCACCACGCAGGCCAGAAGGTGGGCGCAGATCGAGAAGACCAAGCCGGAATCCTCGCAGCCGTAGCCAAGCGCATCGATTGCAACGGCCGTGGACAGGGAATCGAGACCGGGTCCCCCGTAGGCCTGGGGGACTGGCAGGCCGGTCAGGCCCATCTGCGCGCAAGCCCCCCACAACTCGCGCTGGAATACTTGGTCTCGGTCGCGCTGCCTGACGTCTTTATTGAGCTTATCTTGCGCGAAGCGAAGGATCTGGCCACGCAGGATACGCTGCTCCTCGTTCAGCGCGAAATCCACTACTCCATCCTCATCAGATGCTGGTAGTCGATTTTATCTGTCGATGTCTTGGGAAGTAATTGCTGATGCGAGAACCAGTCCGGGGCCATGTAGGCCGGCAAGTTGTGGGCGCAGAACCGCTTCAGCTCGATGAGCGACAGCGCATGGCCGTCGCGCGAGGCATAGAACACCTTAATGGAGACGCCCGACTCCTCCGAGCGAGCGATCGCCGCCACCTCGGAGATCGCTGGATGGCGATAGAGCGCCGTCTCGATCTCGCCGAGTTCGATCCGATATCCCCGTCTCTTCACCATCCGGTCGCGTCGACCGCGGAAGGTGTAGACTCCGCCATCGCCTTCGATCACTACATCGCCGGTACGGTACCAGCGACCGCTTGAATCGACATGAAAAGCGGCGCTTGTTCGCTCAGGCATGTTCCAATAGCCCAGCATCACGGGAGCACCGCTGATTGCGAGCTCGCCTTCCTGGCCTCGCGGCACGTCGCGACCATTCGCATCGATCACGCGTGCCTTAACATGCGAGCAGGCGCGCCCGATCGGAAACGGCGCCGAGCGGTCTTCGGCGATCGTCTGCGGGATTTCGTAGTAGGTACAGACGTTGGTTTCGGTTGGGCCATAGAGATTCAGGTAGCGTGCGCGTGGGGCCACAGCCTTTAGCCTGCGCAGATGCTTGACCGGAAAAACCTCGCCGGCAAATAGAATGAACCGAAGAGCGTGGTCGTCGCGAGCATCAAGGCTGCCGTGCTCGACCAGAAGCGTGAGTACGGAGGGCGTGGAATACCAGACGGTCAACTGCCGCTCGGCGATCACCGACGCCATCCGGGTGGGATTCTTGCCGAGCTCCTCACCGATGAGGAATACGGTCGCGCCGTGCTTCAACGGTACGAAGATGTCGAGAATAGACAGGTCGAAGTGGAAAGGCGCATGGGAGGAGAAGCGGTCGTTCTCGTCAGGGGCGAGGATTTCGGAACACCAATCCACGTAGCTCGAGCCATTACGATGCGTCAGCATCACGCCCTTCGGCTGGCCGGTCGAGCCCGAAGTGTAAAGCACGTAAGCGAGGTTGTCCGGCCCCGGCCGCGCCGATTCGTCCTCCACCGCCAAGCCGTCGGCCTCTACGCGAGCCAGGTACGTCGCGAGCGGCGAGGGACTGTCGGACCAGTCGAGCGATAAGAGACAAGGTCCCGCAGCCAAGCGCGCCAACTCACAGCGCAAAGTTTCGGCTCGGGACGCCTCCACGAAAATCGCGCGCACGCCGCAGTCGTTAAATATGAACGCGTTACGCGCAGGCGGTGCCAGAGAGTCGACAGGCACATAGGCCGCGCCCACCTTCAAGATGCCGAACAGAACAGCGAGCGAGGCGATCGATTTTGGAAGGCAGATGCCGACGCGGTCCGCCGGCCGGACGCCGATCCGACGTATATGGTCGCGGACTTGGTCCGACAGCGCGTCGAGCTCGCCGTAGGTGATCTGCCGCCCAGAGCTCGCCTCGACAGCGGCGCACCTCTGGGGATACCGCCTCGCGCTCTGTTCCAGATACTCGTGTAAGGCAGCGACCGTCATGGCGAGCTCTATGTGGACGCCTGCTTCGACTGGACGAAATTGGCAATTTGGGCGATGGAGTTCAGGTTCTCCGGCACGAGTTCGTCAGGGGCGATTTCGATGCCGCAGGATTTTTCCAGGTAGGCAACCAGCTTAAGCGTCGCCAACGAGTCGAGAATGCCGTCAGTTATCAGCTCTGTTGAATCCGTCAGATTCTCCGGCCTTTCACCGGGCAGAAATTCCTTCAATATGAAATCCTTGGCCATCGTCCTGATCTGGATCGCGTTCATTGTTCCTCCTCTTGTGGAGCAACCGCAAAGTTCTGGGGAACCAAAACCTGGTGTTGCTGCAGCACTTCGTAAAGCTTGTCGGCGACGAGCCGGTGGCCGGCGGCGTTGGGGTGATCGTCCCAAGGTGCTACAAGAAGCGTCCGCCAGTCATAGCCGTCATACACACCGGAAAGATCGAGAACGTTAAAGCCAGCCTCGGCAGCGAGGCGCTTCTCCAGCTCGGTACTGGTCCTCTCGTCTGGTCTGGGTAGATAAATCCAAAAGACCCCGACCCCTTCTCGCTTCGCAGCTTCCACAATTCGGGAATAGATCGCACGCAGAAGTCTGTCTCCGTAGGGCGTGAGCTTTCTTTGAAGTACCTCGGGGTCGGCACGGGGATCGATCCCGCTCTCGCGTACAATGTCGCGCACGAAGTCGTAGCGAAATGCGGAGCCATTCTGGATTGCTTTCCCGAGACGCTTTAGCGTTCTTGGAACAAGCGCGCTGTGCTCGAAGTAAAAGATGTACTTTGGTTTGAATGCGAGCACTCGATCCTCGATGATGGCCAGAATGTCCGGAGGAAGATAACCCCCAACGGCAAAGTTCAGCACCTCGTAGCGTCGATACCCGCTGTCGGCTGCCTGCGCATTCAGCCGCCGCTCCAACAGGCCCTCGAAAGTCTCGTCATCCGCGACGCCCTCGCCAAAGACATGCGAAGAGCCGACCATTGCGAGTCGAGTGATGCCGGGATCAGGAATCTTTTCGTAGTCCTGATCTCGCATGCCCCAGCGGTTGATGTGGACCCGCGTTCCCTTAAAGTCTGCTTGGGAGAGTGGTCGCAGATAGGTCGTGGGAAGCGCACCCGTGAACTCGCTCAGCGGCGTCTTGTCCAAATTGTTCCAACCGTCACGTCGTTGGCCATAGACAATCCAGAGTTCTGGGTTGAATGCGCCGACATTGACGAGGTTCTCGTAGTAGCCGCGCTCCAGGTTCGCGTTGTCGCGGCTATTGAGGTTCGGCACTCTAATGTCGGCCATTGCGGTACTGACCGTCTCCCCGAGGCGATCGTGAACCACGGGGAGCGAGATGCAAACCGCGATCAACCCGCACAAACCGACCGACGCAACCGACCGTCGGAAACTGTACTGGCGGTCGGCGCCGCCGCGCGCGAGCGCAAGCGCAGGAATGCCAATGATGGCTGCCACCGCGACCAATACGAGGGCGGGCGTCATTTTGCCAGGGGCTTCCACGCCCACAGTATCGAAGACCGACAACCATTGCGGGACCGAGCTCGCGCTCCAAAACGACCAAAGGAGGCAGATGACGACAAATACCCCAATGGTCCGGCTCGCAGTTTGCAGCGCACCGTTCCAGCTTAGTGCCCCGCCACGCAGGCGCCGCGTGCGACCGTGCCGCATTTCATAGTGGGCGTTGAACGTCACAAGCACGGCCAGGATCATCCAGAAGAGGAAGTCGTTCCAGGTGAACACCCAGGTGCCACGTAACCAGAACCACTGATAGTTGTGCAGCAGCCAAGTCGCGAGGAACGCGAGGAGGGTCGCGCTGACCAGCGCTACGCTCTCTCCCCAGCGTCGAAAACGAAAATACAACGGGTAGTATACAATTTTCATTATGAAATCCTTCCAGTATATGTTTATTCGACGCCAGAAATCTGTGAAACTTGAGGAGAGAAAGTACAGATTGTGGGTTTCTGGAAGGTTGAATCCAAATAAATGCAAAATCCCTGTGATTATGTGAAAAGTACCTGAAACCTTCAGATAAAGTAAAAACGGCCATATGACAAATTGCAAAAGCTCAATCTGATTGTGTACGTCCGCAGCATCGATCACAAACCGCTGGTACACGATACGGTAGCATATTAAATGGATAGCGCCGCGAAACATCCACTGAACACCTGTTTGATAAATATAATGCCGGTCAGCATTGTAGTAGCTGCTACGGAAAGTTCTAAAATCTACGACCGGAAAGAGCGGGAAGCACACGTTCGGCAACATGAAAAAATACGCGAGACGTTCCGAAACCGTCGCCATCCTCTGGTCACGCCGCGTTTCGTACGCATAGACAATGAGACGGAACATGAACATTGAAGCGAGCACGGGCCAGACGGCGCGCGTCCACGGGATCGCAATCCAGTCCATTCGTGCGGCGGCGAGCCCGCAGCCGGCGCCAACCAGCGCCAGCACTCTCCATCCAAAAGCGATCGGTAGGTGGACAATTCCGATCAGTACGAGCCCAATGGCGACGATCCAGGCGGCATCGATGAGGCCCTCAAATCTCCAGTGGTGCCAATTGGGCCCCACGTTCGCGAAAACTGCGGCGATAGCTGCGAACGAGAGCAGCACGAAAAACGGCAGCCGGTAACGCTGCGGCAGGAAGTAGTGCACGCACCAGCCGGCGAGGGCAACGAGCAGGACGCGGACTAGCGCAGTAGTCTCGAGCCTGAGGAGATAGACCAGCGCGATGAAGAGGGCCAGCTCGCCGGCTATGGCGGACCAAGCCAGGATGCTTCTCGACTCGGTCCCCGTAGGATCCGCCGACCAGGGAAAAGACAATGTCTTGATCGAATGCACGGTCGCGCGCCTCAATCAGCTGCCGGCGGACATCGACAGGAACTCGCTTTGGGGCACGCGAAAGATCCGCAAGCTGCTGGTCCCCCTCCCATGGCTCCCATCCCTGACGGGCAAAGCGCCCGGTCCTTGGAGCGTTGCCTTGACTTCTTTGAACGAGTCCGGTTCCGCGCAAACGCAGAAGTACCCAAGTGTATCAGAAACAAATCGCTCCGCTGTGCCCGGGGTAACAGCGACCCCGTCTCCAGATTGGAAGCCGATTCCGAATGGGGTCGATCTGCCCACAAGCCGCGCCGCGAGCCGAACGCCGATGGCCGCCGACGCCCTATCTGCCGTGGCCACTTAATCGGGCACGCTCGAGCACGTTTCGCCGAGTTCACGGCACTTCCCGCCGAGGCAAAGGCGCAACTCACCGTCCTGGGCGATGACCAATGCGCGCCACTTTCGAGGAACAGGCAGCCCGGTTGGGCCTTTCCAGCAGGGTCACCTTCGCCGGCGCGTTCGAAGATGTCTTTCCCGTCTGCGGGAGGCTGATTTCTATCTTTCGACCTTGGTGTCGGAAGGCATGTCAAACGCCCTGCAAACAGCCTCTCCTCGTTGAGGATCGTTGAATGGATTCCCTTTGGCGAACGGGCATGCGAGTCTGATGCATCCGCACAGGAATTTTCTTCACCGTTTCGCCGATGCGAGCCAATCGAGACCAAGTGAGCCCCGTCGATCTTGAACCGCCTGCCCCGAGAAACGCCGGAATCTCTCCTTTGAGCCAAAGGCTCACAGCGCCACAGGGAACGCCGCCCGCGTTTTAGCCGTCGGGGCATCAGCGGGGGCGTCCGCCACCCCGTTCGCGGGCTCTGTTGGATCTGCTTGACCCTGGACAGGAAACTCCGCGCTGTATCGCGATCATGACCGCACTCGCAAAGCCAGCAAGCTAGGCACATTCGTCGATCGTTAAGCAGCCATTTTCAGGCTATACTTCGTATACCGACATTAATGATGAGCTGCGTCATGAACGCCAAGGAGAAATGGAGTGCTCAGGATCAAAATACCTCACGGCATCCGGGTACACTTCACGCTGTCAAAAAGTCCGATCCATCGCCTTTGTGCGCGTAGTATCTTTCTCTAAGCCGCACGCTGAGCTTCGCCAGAAACGTACTATTGCGTTCTGCGGGCAAATGGTTGAACGGCCTGAGTTCCGATCCAATCTCAGATGTTTTCCTGAGCATCGCAAGGCCGGTACTACCGAAGTCTACCGTCATCTGAAGCTGGTCTAAGTTGTCGTAGAAAACGCTTCGAACTACATAAAAAATCCTTCGGTTAGCAATCTCAATTTTGGGATTGTCCTTCCTTCGCCCTCGCATATATGGGTTCGGATCAATGTCATCGAAGCAGATTGTGCCTCCTTTTCGAACCAGGCTGAACCACGTATACACTTCATTCAACACGTGTTCTGGCGTGTGCAGACTATCGACATAGACTAAATCGATCCCATCCTGCAGAATGGGCGCTTTGTTTAGGATGGTCTTGCGATCTGTGGAGTCTGCCTGAACAAAGGTCCAGCGACAGCTAACTGCCGCAGTCGAGCAATCCCGGATA
Source organism: Mesorhizobium wenxiniae (assembly GCF_002284535.1). Taxonomy (GTDB): domain Bacteria; phylum Pseudomonadota; class Alphaproteobacteria; order Rhizobiales; family Rhizobiaceae; genus Mesorhizobium; species Mesorhizobium wenxiniae. Next base: position 481,544 of record NZ_NPKH01000023.1, read on the forward strand.
TCGACCGAGACCAGGTTCCCGCCGTCCTTCTCGCAGGCAGCAAGAATCATTTTAGTGGCCTGCCCCCTATCCGTCCCAAGTTCTAGAAATGTGCCATTCGGTCGCGCAGCCGCTGCGTCGTACAGCCGAACCAATTGCAGGGCTGCAATGGCCGCCTCACCGCACGATTGGGTCCGCTCCTGGGTTGCTCTAAGATATGAGATGACTTCCATTTGTCCTTCCTCACCAAAGCTGATCGTGTAGTCACACCGCTACGATCGTTTAAACTGGCGATCCGTTGTTGGAACTCGCCGCGCAACACATTTAAGACCACAAGAAGTAGCTTTGGGGCACGCGAAAGATCCGCAAGCTGCTGGTCCCCCTCCCATGGCTCCCATCCCTGACGGGTAAAGCGCCCCGTTCATTAGAGCCTTGCCTTGACTTCTTTGGACGAGTCCGGTTCCGCGCAAACGCAGAAGTGCCAGCAGAAGTACCAATAGATAAGTATATCAGAAAAAAATTGCTCCGCTGTGCCCGCGGTAACAGCGACCCGTCTCTAAGATTGGCAGCCGATTCCGAATGGGATCGATCTGCCCCACAAGCCGCGCCGCGAACCGAACGCCGATGGCAGCCGACGCTCATCTGGCTTCGCTGCCTCGATTCGGAAAAACGCCTGAGCAACATGATCGGTGCGCTCGAGGCAAAGAGCCTTATTGCAGATGATGCACGGAACGGGAAGAAGCTCCGAGTACCCCTTCAAGCGACCGTGACAGTCGTGTGTAGTGCTGCATCGCATTTTCTACAATCACGGGGTCAATAGCCTCGCTACCGTCCCGTATGATCTTTTGTATGGCGCCTGGAAAAAGAAACAGAAAAAGCAGCTTATGAATATCCCCGATCCTCCAGAAAAAAGAGGCTCTGTTGATACGCTTGTACAAGAGTCTTGTTTTCTCCACTCCCGAATATGCAATACATGGCACGCCGTAGCTCATTGCAATTACGCCAAAGTGCAGTCGAGTAGTAATCAGCAGATCAAGCGAAGACGCCTCGCCACATGCATCTTCCACGTCAGTTAAAATTTTGCTGCTGCAATTATCTTGTGACAGGTTGGCGCAAAATGCTCCGAAATATCCATCTTTCTTTGGATTGATTTCATAGAAAATGAAATCTATATCTTTGCGAATTCGTGTTACAATCTGCAGTATGCGCTTCGCCAACCGAGACCGACGGGACGAACCAAGGTAGATATTGAGCCCCACACGTAGACGCGAGCGCCCTTTGTCATATCTACTTCCAGAAATTCTGCGGGAGGTCGTCCATACGACGTCATCCAAGAACTCGCCTTCGGTGTTCGCTTGTTCAAGGAGTTTTAGATCTTCGCGATTTCTCAGTGTTACATAGTTTAGGCGCCTTATAAGTTCTTGGCGTGCAACGGGTACAATTTCATCGATGTCTTTTCCTGCGCCTCCTATGGAAAAGGCAAATAGCTTGATAGATTTTTCTTTAGTGTATTCCAGAATAAGTCCGAGATCATCGTTGAAATCCTTCACAACTTCGGAAGGTTGCTGTCTCGGTATAAGTAAACCGCCTCCCCCGAATATAACTACATCGACCGTCTCGACAAATTCTTTGACATCAGAGCATATCTTAAAGCCCCAATCCATTTTTTCGAAGCGCCGCTTCGCATAAACTATTGGATCATGCCCATCATCTTTTACACACTTGGAAAAAAGATAGGCCATGACATTGTCGCCGAGATTCTGATAGCTGTAAAAGCCAAATATCCCGACCCGGAGAACCGGCGTCATGCTGCGCTCCTCTGAAGTGCTCGGCGCTCGGGCTTATGCGCGAACGGGGAGCGACTACTTTTTTGAACGAGTCTGGTTCCGATCCGAATTTCGCGCACACGCGATAGGGCAGAAGTATTGGTACAAGGTATACCACAAAAAATCACTCCGCTGTGCCCGGGGTAACAGCGGCAGTTCTCTGAGAAGTTTAAATCCAACAAGTTAGATCTGATCGACTGGAAGCCGTTGGAATAACCCTCCTTGCGGACTGCAAGTGCTGGCCCAAGAAGGAAGGGCACACTTAGGACTCGGGGTTCATCTCCATACGGCATGCACCCACCGGGGCGTGGCATGTCACTCCAATGCAGTAGCGGCGATATCGGGACACATGGACCAAAAGCGCGGCTGGGCGTGGGAACGCACCCAACGGCTAAATTCAGCGCGATCGGTGCGGCGACATGAAAGTACAGGGTGCGGAAGGCAAGATTGAGTTGGGGCGTCGACTGCGTATCGCTCATGTCATCACCCGTCTCATCAATGGCGGTGCTGATGAGAATACTGTCCATTCCTGCAATTGGGCCGCGCAAAGGGGGCATGATGTTGTCCTGCTGCATGGCGAGACGGTCCAGCCGGAAATCATAGCTAAACTGGACCCGCGGGTGGAACTCATTGGCGTCCCGGGCCTGACTCGCTCCATTTCGCCTGTCTCCGACATGAGGGCATTGTTGGCGCTCACCCGGAGATTCCGCGCCTTGAATGCCGACATCGTGCATACGCATACCAGCAAGGCAGGCATTCTCGGGCGTCTCGCCGCATGGGCGGCGGGCGTTCCAGCGATCGTTCATGGCGTGCATATCGTGCCTTTTGTCAATGTCGGCGTCGCCGAGCGGTTTGCTTATCTCGCCTTGGAAAGGCTGGCAGCGCCGATCACCAGCGCGTTCATCAGTGTGAGCGAGGGCATCCGCGACTTATGCTTGAGCGCAGGAGTGGGACATCCAGACAGACATTATGTCGTCCAATCCGGATTCGATCTCGATCGTTTTCGCAACGCCGGTCCGCCCGACGGTTGGCGCAATTTGTTGCGCTTGACCCCGGACGCGCCGCGCCCGTCCGTGCTCTTGATGATCGCGGCTTTCGAGCCACGCAAGCGACACACGGAATTTCTGGACGCTTTCAACAAAGTCGCCGCCCGGTTCCACGACGCGGTGCTTGTGCTCGCGGGCGACGGGCCGCTTCGCTCGACCGTGGAATCGCGTGCCAAGCAGCTTGGGCTCGAGCGGCAAGTGGTCTTTACCGGTTATCGGGACGACCCCGAGCGGCTGATCGCGCTCGCGGATCTCTGCCTGCTCTGTTCCATGCGGGAGGGATTGCCCCGCGTGGTCATGCAATATCTCGCCGGTGGCAAGCCTTGCGTCGCTTGCGATCTGCCAGGTCTTCGTGAAGTGCTCCGCCCTGGTATCAACGGTGTGATTACACCCCCGGATGATTTGGCAGCCATGGCCGACGCCATTGCCGCCCTCCTGGAGGATCGTGCAAGACTGGCCTGCCTCGCCCAAGGTGCCGCCGCGGCGACGGATCTTTCGAACTGGGACGTCAAGCTGGTGGGCAAGCGGACCGATGCCATTTACCGGGAGGCTCTTGACCAGCATCGGGCAAGCAAGGGAGTGTCAACAACACCTCCTGTCCGAAATGTGGCGCTTCCGCGGTGAACGGTGCAGCCTATGGTTTGACGGTGATCGGGCAGCTTGCCGGATTGGTTAGCGGTGCAAACTTTGCCGATTTCGGAGATGAGGTGGAGTGCGTCGATCTGGACGACAAGGGGATCGATGCGCTGAAAGGCAGTGAGATGCCAAAGAGGCATCTTCTTTTTGCACATGGGACGGGGTTGTAATCTTGGTGGCCGCCTTGGCTCCAGGAACGTTATCCGGCGGATTGATATGATTGAAGCAGAAGTTGCCTCCGCTTATCCGACGAAGACCCCGCGAGCCGAAGCTCTTCCCAGCATACGTGTTCTGCTCGTGCTCCCAACCTATTTTCCTGAGTCATATGGCGGCGGCGAACAACAGGCGCGGCGATTTGCTCGGGCGCTGGTTGAGAGCGGCGTTTCCCCAACCATTTTGGCACCCAGACTGTCGCACTCGACCCCGAAACGGTCCGCCATCGACGGGGTCCCTATCCATCGCCTTCGTTTGCGCGCGGCTCCGTATTTGGGCGGGCGCCATATGCTGTCGTTCCTGTCGTGGTGTGTTCAGGTTTTGATCTGGATGCTGCGCCGTCGCGACGAATTCGATGTCGTACATATCATCCATGCCCGACTTCACGCTGTTCCGGCGGCATTGGCAGGAGCCCTCCTGCGCAAACCGGTTCTCGCAAAATTGGCCCGGGGCGGACGGTGTTTCGATCTCGACGTTGTGCGCGAAAAGAAGATCATCGGTCGCTGGGCGTCCGCCTTGATTAAACGTCACGTCACGGCCTTCATGGCCAATAGCCGCCAAATCGCTAATGATCTGAAGAAGCACGGCATCGACGCAGATCGCATTCATATGGTTCCGAATGGGATCGATCTGCCCCGCAAGCCGCACCGCGACTCGAGCGCCGATGGCAGCCGACGCTTTATCTGCCTTGGCCGTCTCGATCCGGAAAAATGCGTCGAGCACATGATCGATGCGTTCGCGGCACTTCCCGCCGACGCAAAGGCGCAACTCACCATCCTGGGCGATGGCCAGTGCCGCGTCGCTCTCGAGGAACAGGCGGCCCGGTTGGGCCTTTCCGGCAAGGTCACATTCGCCGGGGCGGTCGAAGATGTGTTTCCCTTTCTGTGGGAGGCTGATTTCTATCTTTCCACCTCGGCGTCGGAAGGCATGTCAAACGCACTGCTCGAGGCCATGAGTTGCGGCGTGGTCCCTATCATCACCGATGTCAGCGGTGCGTCCGACGTTGTGGAGCATGAGCACAGCGGCTTCTTGGCTCGCTCGCAGGTGGAGTATTGCGGACTCCTTCGTCGCGCGCTCGGCCTATCGGAAGCCGAGCGCGATGAGATGGCGCGGCGCGCAGTACAAACAGTCACTGCGCGATTCAGCATGGAAATTGTCGCAACACGGCAAATGAGGTTGTATGCCACTCTTGTGGGACACTGCCACCCAGGTCGTGAGGCGATAGGTTATTAAGGAGCAACCCCGAAGCCGGCCCAAGCAATGACGACTATTGATGCCGGAGAGCGGCGCTGAACGAGATTCTTGATCGCCTACAGCGCAGCAAAGAGGCCAAGTAATTAGCCATGACGGTCGACCTTCGCGAAAAGCTGAGCATCGTGGCCAGGGAACGGCAGTATCCGCTGCCATAATGACTTAGGTTATGAAGCGATGGAGAAAACAGAGAGCGCCTGAGGGATCCACCCCGCGAGGCGTTGGGCGAGAAAATAGCTCATGAGGTTGGAGCACGCTTGCATGCACTGAAGCGTGGCAGTCCAATTGGACAGTCCGGAGCAGGTCAACTTGGACGAGGTAACTGGACATAAAAACCTGACACGAAGGGCAGCCAACGGCCTCTCGTGGTCGGGTGCCACATTGCTGGCCCGAACCTTTTTGAATGTCCTGGTCACGGCCGTTCTCGCGCGCCTGCTTTCCCCACAGGAGTACGGCGTTGCCGGCGTTGCGCTAATCATCGCAGCCGTCGGCAATAACATTGCCAATCTCGGCATGTCGCAAGTCCTGGTCCAGCGACGGGACGTCGACGAGCGCCATATCGGAACCGTAGTTTTCTTGTCCATGATAATCGCTGCCATTCTCGGCTTGCTTCAATGGGTGTTTGCACCGCAGATTGCCGATTTCCTTCATGTGCCGGAATTGGTCCTCATTTCGCGCCTCCTTGCGGTGATGATGGTCGCGAACGCGTTCAATCTGACAGCCGAGGCTATTTTGTCGCGGCACCTGAAATTCAGAATATCCTCCACAGCGAGTCTGGTCGCTTGGATTGCTTCCCATATCGGGCTTGCCATTCCGCTCGCCTATTTTGGACTCAGCTATTGGGCCTTGGTGGTCGCGTATATGGCCGAGGCATTGATCCTGGCCAGCATCTATTTCTTCATCGCCAGGGACTATCTCGTGAGGCCCAGTTTTGACATGCAGTCCTTTCGTGATATCCGCAGACAGAGCCTAGGCTATTCGCTGGCTGGTATATCATCCGTCACCGCCAAATATATCGATAATGTCATTGTCGCGCGGTTGATCGGCACTGCAGAACTGGGCATTTACTCGCGAGCGTATTATCTGATTGCTATGCCAGCAAGTCTGTTCGGCAATCTGAACAAGAGCGTGATTTTCCCGCTCCTGTCGAAGGTTCATCACGACAAGGCCAGGCTATGCAGCGCTCAGCTCAAGGGGTATGCTTTGACGGCGGCGCTTGCTCTACCGACTAGCGCATTTCTATGTTGTTTTGCAAAAGAGATTGTTCTGACAATCCTCGGCCAGAAATGGACGGATGCCGTCGCTCCCATTATCATATTCTCTGCAGCAATTTATTTCCGCGTGGGTTATAGAGTGTGTGCAGCCGTGACGCTTGCGACGGGCCAAAGTTACCGAACGGCCTCCATGCAGATCATTTACATGGCCCTTGTCGCTTCATTCGCGTTCTTCTCGGCGCCCTATGGCGTGAACGCAGTGGCCTTTTCAGTGTCCGGCGCCATTGCGACGAGTTTCTTCCTCTATGCGGCGATGACTTGTCGGATGACGGGATTATCAGCTCTGGATTTCGCGCTCGTCCATGCGCCGCCTGTCGCATTCGCCGCTGTGGTGTTCGCCACCGGCTCGGCGGTCAAAATGCTGCTTGCCGGATCGCCCGACTATCTTGTGCTCGCGACCGGACTTCTCGTTATAGGTACATTGTCCGTTGTCACTGTCTATCTGAGAGCGTCGCTACTCTTCGGAAAACATGGCGCGGAAGTCTTGCAGACTCTAACATCCAAGAAAACGAAATGGATTAGATTTGCATAGCCAACGATACCCTGCACACTCGGCGCCTCTCCGACTGCCCATCCGACGATTTGGGGTGCGCAATCACATCATATAAGTACGGGGATTGGAGACACAGTCGGCGGCCTTGAGACGGTTGGTTTCCTTGACGAGGAGGCGATTGCCGTTTTCTCTCACCGGAACGGCTGCTCCTCCAAGCCGTTACCCGCACAAAGTCAGAAATTATCACCTCCATAATCGAACAATTCCGCGGTTGCGCGGGTGCCTTCCCAAATCCGCTGTCGTGCTGAACGATCGAGGCGGGCAACCGCTCGGGTGTTGACGTCTGATGCGATGTGATCGGATGCTTCCTCCAATTTTATCCGCAGCTTTTCGCCAGTTGCGGCGTCTGCGTTTGCCTTTCGCGCCGTCCCAAATGATTTAACCTTAAACCTGATCTTTCCGTCCTCCGCTGCCGCTATGCCGAGCGCGTTGTAAAGGCTTCTAACAAACGCATCCGGTGATTGGATCAAATCCTCGAATCGAAGCGATAGCGCATCACGCTTCCTCGAGGCTTTGAACATCAGGCTAGTCACATCATTGTACCATTTGATCGCGCTCGCCTCGCTGAGACCGCTGCGTATCAGCCCTTCGCACATCGGCAATGGATGCCGCATAAGCACAAGGTTCCGCGCTTCCACAAAGCCGCGCGCAATCGCGTCGTCGAATGCGATGTAGTAGTCCATCACCTTCAAAACGACGTAGCGTGCTTGGGCCTTTTCGTTGCGCTCCCCAGGGAGGACGGTCTCGGCAGTCGCTGCGCGCATATGCCGCCAAAAGACTGGAACAGATGCCCAGTTGACGGCCCCGCCAATATGGCACGCAGCCTTGCGCAGCTTGTGGAAACGTCCGAACACTCCCACATGCCATTCGTACTTTGGCATCAACACATCCGGCGAACTGCCGATGATATTCCAGACAATGCTTGACCCACCTCGGCCAAAGCAATTCAATAGAAGTGCATTGGGCGGAAGAGCCTTGCCCGGCCTAGTGAGAGGCGAAGCATCGATCCTGTCGGCGGTCTGCATCTGCTTTCTCCGTTATAGCATCAGGCGCGACACACTTTCCCTGGCTGTCGTTGAAAGGCTAAACCGAAACCTATGATATGCTGCGGAGCTTGTGAGGAGAAGCGCGATATTAAGAAGTCACATTCCGAAACCAGCAATTATTGGCACACGACAATGACCAACCAACTTTCTCGCCGGGACCTGGCGCGGGCCGCATGCGCCGCCCTTGTGCTGACGGCATCCGGTCGCCTGGGGCGGGACGCTCGCGCCGCCGGTCCGGCGCAAGGCTCGCAGCCGAACGCTCACTCCTGGCATCCTGGTCTGTTCCCGGAAATGATTGTGAAATCCTGGTTTCAGGAGGATTTGGCCGAAGGCGAAGTCCCTTCGTGGCAATCGGGCGGCGTGAAGCCGGTGGCTGCGATGCAAGCCGAGCCCTCCCTGCGCCCGACAAAGCTTCCGAATAACGGCGGCGTTCTCTTCAAGAAGGGCACGAAACAGGCATTGACTTGGCCCGCCGATAACGATGCCCCGTATCTTCACCGCTGGTGGTTGGTGATCGCCCGGTGCAATTCGGCAGTCAACGCCGACGCGAATAACGTTTCCGTTCTTTGCGTCAATGGCGCGGAGGGTGGCCCGGTGCATCGCCAGCCCCAAGTCTGTTTCAAGCCCTCGGCCGGCACATTCGTTTCGCGGCTCCATGACGGCAAGCTCAAGAGCGAGGAAGGGCTATGCTCGACGGATTTTGGCGACTGGAATGTCATGGTCGGGTACCGCCGCGGATTCGTGATGCAGGCTGTGGTGAATGGGATCAAGACGGCCGGCCAGACGATTTATGCATTGGCACCCAACCGGATGAAGTCGCAGAGCTTCATGGGCGATGTGAACAATCCGATGAGGGCAGATGTCGCGATCGACTGCGTTATCATCGGACAAAGCGAACTAAATGACTCCCAGATCGAGAGGCTAATGGGATGGGGCATGTGGCGCGTTGGCCGGCAATCCGCCCTGCCCGGCGATCATCCCTATCGCCAGAGCCCTCCTTCAGCTGTGGATGCGAACGACAAACCGGAACGTTATGCGTTCGATTCAGCCTCGTGGGCGTCCTGGGCAGCCATCGGCGATGAGCGATATGCTCATCGTGGTGAGGCGGCGCCCCCGATCCGCGCTTACACAACGGTTTTTTTTGACGACTTCGAATCCAACTCGGTTGTCGATGATTTCACAGGCGCGCAAGGCAGCATCTGGTATGCGCCGACCCATCTGACGACCGTTGGTGTTGACGCCGCTACCCCGCCGATCTCGGCGTCGCCCTCCTCCTATGTGCACGACGCCACCAGCCACACGTTGGCGCTCCGGCTCTTGCATAAGGGCCGTTGGAGAACAGGTGCGTTCTCTTCCGTGAACAACAATGGCCAAGGGCGGTGTTGGGGAAAGGGGATCTTTGAGATCCGCGCCAGACTGCCGAAGATACTCGCGCCCCGCCCTGGATTTTTCCCTGCTTTCTGGGCGTATGGGAAGGAGCATCTATTCTGGCGGACGCGCAATCGTCTTGAGACGGACTTTTGGGAATATGACGGTCTCAATGGGGCCTATATCAACATCAGCCAGCACGTGCACAAACCCAGACTCGGCTATGCAGATCCACATATCACGCCACGTGACGTGCGCCGGAAAATCGCCGGCTATCAAGTCGATCCATCAAGTGGTTTTCCTAGCACGATCGACGTATACGATGGCGAATTTCATACGTGGTATGCGCAGATCGAAGATGATTATACTTATTTCGTGATCGACGGCTATGAAGTGGCGCGCCTTCCGACGACACCGGAGCTCGCAGTAAAAAAATACATCATCGTGGATTTCGCTTACGATAAAAAAAAGGGGCGCGCTCAACCGGACCCGTCGCAGACGTATGACATGGTGATTGACTATATACGGGTCCGGCAGACGGAAACGGAACTGGCTAGGGTCCCGACGGGCTTCAGCGCATTGCCGGCCTTCTCGGGCCGGGCTTCACCGGGCCAGGCGCTGACCGTCGTACCGAACGTTATTGCGTCGCAAATAGAATGTCTATGGTATCGTGACGGCGTTCCGATCGTGGGCGAAATCGGCACAAGTTATGAGCTCAGCTCGCGGGATATCGGGCATAAGATTCGCTGCCATGTTCGCGCGGTTTCTGTGCTCGACCAGCCAGAAGCCTGGACCCCGGAGAGCGAGACCGTCGGCTAGAACCTATCGACTGCGCGACACCAGGATGCGTCATCACTCTCGTCGGACTGCTGATGAGCTCTGCCACCAGTAAGCCTCCCCGCAGCCGAGGAGGGTGAGCTTTCCCAACAGGCGGAAACCTCTTCGATATGCGATTGCCACAGCGGGCGGAACGATGGGGTCGTCGGCTGGAGCAGCGTGAAGTGTTTCTCCGCGGGCTGGCATTGATACATCCAACAAGTTCTGTTTCCGGGAAAGAGAACGTGCTAAAAGAATATCGCGCCGCGAGGGGGCTGTGATGCGTTATCTCCTCACATTCGCGATACTGAGCCTCTTCCTGCCAATCAGGCTCGAGACGGGTCTTGTATTGCTGCGTCCGTTCGAGCTGATCGCATTGCTGATGCTTTTTTTTGGCCTGGCGACGGGCCGTTGGCGAAATTTGGCTTTTTCAGCCGGTTTTCTACTGCTCCTGCCCTTCTTGGGCTGGCACATGGTCTCGGCCTTCAGCGTGGACCCAGAGAACGGCTTGCGCGAGCTGTTGCAGATGTCCACCGTGGGCGCCTTTGCGTTCGCCATCGCACAGGAGGGTAGATGGCTCGAGACGCAGAAGGCCGTCAACATCTTGCTTTTCGGCATGATGCTAATTCTCGCCTATACGATCACCTGGCATGTCGCCCATGGCTACTTGGTCGGTTGGAAGCATCTGGTCGATCCGAGGCTCGCGTTCACCTTCCTTCCAATTGCGCTCGCAGGGCTCCTCCTCTTCGTCAACCGGGGCAAGCGGCGCACCCTTTGGTTGGTATGGGTAGGGATACTTCCCCTGCTCCTGCTATCCGGGGAACGCAAGGCGTTTTTGATCTACCTCTTTCTGACCGCCGCGCTTCTGATGCGCGGACGGCTCGCTGCGATGGTGCCAGCGATCGCCGCTGGCTTCGTGGCACTTTTCGTGCTGTCGACCACGATCAATAACGCCTATGTCGAGAAGCAAATGCAGACCATTCTCGATCCGCTGAGCATGGGGCAATACGAATATCTGGCCGCGAAGGGGAAATATGCCCCCGGAGACACCCCGAGCAATGTACAGCGCGCGTTTGCTTTCACGCTGTCCAGACAACTCATCTCCGAATATCCACTGATGGGCGTGGGTACGAACCAATTCAAGAATATTATCGAGACGGATTTCAGCGAACTTCCTGACGAGTTGCAGCTTGGGATACATGGCGAGTTTCAACGTATCCTCACCGAGAACGGCATCATTGGGCTCAGCCTCTATGTTCTCATATGGATTGCTGCATGGTTTCGCTTAAGCCGTACTCTGAGCCGGGCGCTTTCTCTCGGATTGATCGGAGCGGTCCAGGCACGGCTTCTGCCCCTCGTGCTCCTTGTTCCCTGCGCCTTTTACGTTGGAACCGAAGCCTCCGGCACACGAGCTTTCGTTACGCTGAGTCTTGTCTCGCTCCTGCCTGAATTGACGCGGCACGGGCTTTGCCTATCATTGCACAGGATGCGGAGGAGCCACCCCAGGAGCATGAGACATCCTCGATTTCTCGCGAGCCCCTTGCCAGGAAACACGAGATGAGTGTTTCGGTTATCATGACATGTCACAATGAAGAACGCTTCATCGTGCAGGCAGTGGAAAGCGTGATCAATCAGACCGCGTCGAGCCACATCAAAGAGATCATCATTGTCAATGATGGCTCGAAGGACGGCTCGTCGGAAGTGATTGCATCGCTGGGTCGCAGGGAGCCGCGCGTACATGTCCTGACGACGGCGGGTATCGGGCTTTCCTCAGCGAGGAATCTTGCCCTCAGACATGCTACCGGCGATCTTATTGCAATTCTCGACGGCGATGACTTCTGGGCCGAGGACAAGCTTGAGCGTCAATTAGCCGTCTTGGGCAATGGCTGCAAGGCAGGTCTTGTCTATGGCGATTTTGTCGATTTTTCCGCTCCGGATCTGTCCGATGCTCTACACGTCGCTGTGCGCCGCTATCGCGCGGACCAATCCGATACGCTGACGACATATTTTCTGCTTGATGGGCCTATTGTTCCTTCCAGTATGGTTATGCGGCGGGAGATGGTCGAAGATATCGGGTTATTCAACGAGGCATTCAGGGCTGGAGAGGATACAGAGTTTTGTATGCGCGCAGCCGAGCGTTGGACATTTCAACATGTGGCCGGAGCACTCGTCTATAAACGGCGCCATGGCTCGAACATAACCCGCAGACTCGATGCGCTTCTGCCGGTAGGCGAAGGCCTCACGCGAGAATGGGCCATGCGACGGCGGGAACTTACGCACCTCGCGCGTCGGCGCAACGGGCGTTTGTACGCAAAGGCGGGCAATGATTGCGTGGCTCAAGGCGAAAAGAAACGCGGAGCGCGCTTGCTGATTCGCGCGATGTGGCACAATCCATTATCATGGCGGGTGTACGTTTACTTTTTTCTTTGCGCCCTGCCAAGGGGCATGGATCCGCAGGTGCGCCGTGCAGCCAAGCTGTTGTTCTACCGCGCCTTGCGCAAAGACTTTGCTGACGGCTCTTAAAGATGCAGGCGAAATGGCGAGAGTTCGAGCAACTCAGGCGGCAGCCCTGGAATCCTTCCGTAGCGATTATTCTGTACCGCGACGGCAGCATTGTTAACAAACGCGTCAACGAGTTCGAACGTGTATCGGTGCAGCTCGCCGAGCTTGATAAAACTCTCGCCAAACAATCTCTCAAGGATCACGAGCTCTCCGGTTGATGACGATACCGGGCGAACTTCCGTGGTTGCTTCAACAATCCTTTCATCTTTTGGCGATATTCATTTGTTCCCGACTCCGGAAAAGCTGAGCAGCTACTTTGGCCTCGGCTCAGCCCCATTTCAGCTCAGGAAACGTCGCGCCTGCACAGGTTGCCCAGTCGAAGGTGCGTGCCCGTGATTTGGCAAGTGCACCGTCGCGCTCACGCAGTTCTGCATTGGCCACATAGGTTGCTATCGCGCGGGCCATCGCGTTCACGTCCTCCGGGGGCACCAGCACACCAGTGGAGCCCATGACCTCGGGTATGCCGCCGACGGCCGTCGCTACCGAAGGACATCCTTGCGCACCGGCCTCAACCAACACTAGCCCGAAGCCCTCGATCTTTCCCGGTAGCTCTCGTGCGAACAATGTGTGGCACGCCGCACGGCGGTATAAGCGCTTTAAGTCGTCGTCGGACAGCCTACCGGTAGCGATCACTGGAACACGAGCTCGTGCCGCTTCATCCAATATCTTTGAGGCATAGGCCTGATCTTCGGCCCGTCCAGCCATCACAAAGATCGGATTGTCTAATCCGTATTCATCGCGCGCGCTCGCGATAGCCCGGACAGTTTCCAACTGGCCCTTCCGAGGCTCGATACGTCCCACTGCGCAAATGACGCTTGCAGCTTGTGGTACAGCTGCAAGTTGCGGGTGCTCAAAATTCCCATGGATTGGCTGAAACCACATGGGGTCCACGCCGAGATACGTGACGACACCCTTCCGGGGCATTCCAAAACTTTCGGAAAAGATCCGCAGCGTCGCATGTGAGTTGGCGAAAACGACCTCTGCTCCTTCGTAGGCGCGGCGCACAAACCGAAAAAGGATGGAATCGGCCCTGAATTTGCTGACTTCGCTGCCATGAATCATCGCTCGATACCCTCTGCGATGGAATGGTCGTAGCACAAATGTCACAAGTACACTGCGTATGTCGGCGGCCAACAACAACCTGTCCTTAGGAACGTTGCGCAGAATAGAAAGCGCCCGCAGCGCCCCGAATGGAGAAATTTGATGATGCCGCAGAATGCGATGGGTATCCGGCTCCTGGGGAACGGCAGGAAGGTCAGGATAGGCAGGCGCTATGACGGTCGCAGCGTGGCCACCAGCGCGAACGACGTCGACCAACCGTCCGGCGTATGTTCCGATGCCACCAGGAAATGGATGATATTCGTACGTCATCAGGATGATGCCGCGCGGAGACTGAGATATCATGGGTCAAGAACTCCCAACGCCGCCCGCCTCGCCTTTGGCCGATATGAGGGGATACTGTAGGCGGGCCGAGAGAACAGTCCCGCGATGATCAGCGATGCCATGCTCTGCAATTGCATGCGTTCAACTGATCGGCGAATCGCAGAAAACCGGGCCGCTAGCCGGCCGATCGTGAATTCTGACTGCTCGGCATCCCACCTGTCCGACATGGTTCTCAACCTGGCCCTTCTCCCAGTCGATGCCAGCGTGCAGTCCACCGGCTGGAGGAAGCGACGATGAATCGCTTCGCCGGTCCTTGCCGACGAACACCACATGTTACGTCTCGCGGGAGAGGCCCGGACGGAGTTTTTTCGTCAAAGCCCTCCTTGGGCTATCTGCTCAAGACAAAACAATGCCTGCTCCACAACTAGGCCTGGTAATACTGATGATAACGTTCACTGTAAAATTCGGCACTGCCGAACTTTTGGTACCGCTTGATTCTTTTCATATCGACCTTGTTGAGCAGAACGCCGATGCATTTATCCGCCAGGATCGGGTTGTTGTCGAGGATTTCGCGCACGAATGTACGAGCGGTCACACCCCATTCAACAACCAGAACAAGGCCGTCGAGGTGCTGGACAAAGGACCTCACGTCCGCGACTGGAGCCAACGGGGGCAAATCAACGACGACGTAATTGAACATAGGGCCCACCTTGAGCAGAAAGTCGCCCATTTTCTCGATAGGCTCCACGGTGTTGGCGAGCTTTTGTTGGCTCTGGTTCACGCCGGGCAGGAACCTCAATGGCAATGACTGATGGGCCAGCACGTCTCTCGGATTGAGTTCTCCAGCCAACAAGTTGGCCAGGCCTCGTTCCCAGCCGTTGGCTAACATAGGTGACAATCCAGGATTGTGGATATCAGCATCGATCAACAATGTCTTACAACGCTGCATAGCAAGAACCATCGCTAAATTAGCAGCGACCAGAGACTTCCCTTCTCCCGGGAGGCAAGAAACGATGCCGAGCGCCTTGGTGCTCTTCCTTGGTAACTCGACGTCAACAGCGACTTTCACAGTTCGCATCGCTTCGGCGAATTCCGAGCGCGGATGTTGTTCTACCCAGTTGAAAGCGCTGTTCCCCACCTCGATGAATGACGGCTCTCCGGCAGCGCGATCGTGCTGGTTTCGCCGAATTGGCTTCCCGTCCAGCAAAGGGATCATTCCGAGCGTCTGAAGTCCGAGCTCATCGCGCACTTGAGCCGTCGTGCGGAAAAAGCGCTCACGGTACTCCCGAATTCCGCCCACACCGGCGCCAACCACGCCGCCGAGCACGACGCAGAACGCCAACGTAAGACTGCTGTTCGGAGAACTCGGACTGCCGGGGTATGGTGCCTCCGAGATAGTCCGCGCCTCCGTCAACGCTATCGAAAGGTTCTGCAGGCTCGCTTGGTACTGCTGCAGAATCTGTTCATATTGCGACTTGAGAGAGGACGCCTCAAGTTCGAGCTGGCGCAAGGTAACCAGCGTCTCCTTGGTCAGCGTATTGTCTGTTCGGAACCTGTGGATTGCGAGCTCGGCATCAACCGATCGCTGCCGCACCGTCTCGAGCTCTTCCGCCAGTGCGCTGCGAGCTCGGATAATCGACTCGTCTTTGGCTCCGACTTGGTCAGCGATATAGATTTCTGCATATTTACTGGCTATTTTTTGCGCCATTTCGGGGCTAGGCGACCGAAATTGGACTTGCAGAATGTAAGAATCTCCTACGCGATCTACCGTTATATTCTCAGCCAGAATGCCAAATGCCTGCCATCGAGGATCGGATCCTCGCGCGGCACTCGATTTCACCGGCGCTCCGCTTGCTTCGGAACTGCCGATGAATGGCCAAACCAACCGAGCGACCGATCCTGTGAGACTGTTGAGCAATGAATATGGCGCTGACAAGAAAGAGCGATCGGTAGCAAGACCGAGGCTGTCAACGACCTTTAGCCCGATGCGGTCGGACCGCAACAATTCGACCTGACTCAGCATCATCGGGTCAAGCGGTGCGGAGCTTCCGCTCTCTGTTAACTTCGTCACGACGGATGGCTGGTTCTTGTCGATCAGGATTCTGGCGGTCGACTCGTACAAGGGCACCTCGGCCCAAAGATACGCCAGCCCCAGCACAAGTCCTGCGAGCGCGCATGTAAGGACGAACCTCAACTGCCGTTGCGCTGCCGCCACGAGTGTTTCGAGATCAATCGTTCCCCACTGAGGATCGCCGAATGTGAAGGCAGAATCCGGGTGCTTTTCAACTTCTCGGAGCATACGCCTTCAAACCCGTGCGATGATACTGGCAGCGCATTGGTAGTAACAAGGACCTTACCACATTATCTGACTAAATGTCTGCAAATTCAACATCGACGTCCGCGGAGCCCAGGGCACGCCGCTCGGGGCGGGCATCAGCCCGCTCGTCGCCAAAGGCGCAAACTCCTAACCTCGATGCTATGAACGAAACCTCACGCGGCCCATGCTCCGACTGCCGCAATTTCGCTGCATGTCGTAAGCTCCAATTGAAGGAAGGAATCGAGTCGTATTGCCAAATGGCAAAACATCTGAGCAAGAGATTTCGGGCTCACGTTGAGCCTGTCCTGCGGGAAACAGGAATGGCTCGTCGATCACAGACGCGCGATAACGATCACCGCAAGTGTCCTGCGCGCATCTGGCGCCTCGCGGAAAGCCTCTCCGGTGCCCGAATAAGACAGGCTGCAGTCACATTTTGTTTCGTGGTGTGGGGTGTCATCTTGCTGATCGTCCTGCTCTAGCAGCCAGAGCCTATAAAGGCGGAGAGTGGCCCGCCTTACTTATTAAGTGGCTCGGCAGTTGCTCCGGACTCATCGCGCGATGTGTGAAACTTCGGAGTCACCGATTCCTTGGAGACCGAGCGCCACACTAGCAGCATGACAGCAACAAAGTACCCAATCTGTATCAAGATCCCACAAATTAACGTTTGGACAAATGTGGCCCAGAGGGAGTCGGTGAGCAAATATATACTGATGGCGAATGCCAACAGTACTATAAGAAAGCCTCGCAAAAAAAGCAAAAAGGACATCGCCGTCCCACTCGCATCCGCTGGTGTGACGCGCTTCTTGGCTATCCAGGCCTCAGCGCGTTAACCATCATAACATATCGGAACGGGTCAGAGCGACCAATATATTAGCAGGTGCGAATAAAGACGCCCCAACCTGTTCCCGGACGCTTGCTTCCAGGCGCGACCACTCCCGTTCGGCGGCCTGAAGAGGTTTGCCACGCGGATTGGCCATGCTGCGATCTGGACTAGGCAGAGGCTGAGTCGAGGTGTGTGCGCCCAAGTTGAGCAAAAAGGGGGTGGCTTCGACGTTGGTGTGTCCGCCGCGCAGCTTCCGTGTTTAGCGGAGCGGCGGACATGGCCGCCGCGCCTCAGGCGGACAATGCCGCTCAGGCCACCAGGAAGACGAACGCGACTGCCATCGGCAGCAGGTAGCGCGCGACCGGCTGTTCGCTGGCCGGCGGTGTCGCTTCCGGCCGACGACACGCCGGTGACGTCAGCCGTAGCGTTTGGGCTCCACGACTGCACCAGATCGACGACCAGGAGCGTCGCGAACGATAGCAAAACCATGATCGACGCGATCGCGGTGGCCGCCGGATAGTTGTATACTTCCAGCCGGATGACGATCAGAGTGGCGCGATCTCCGAATATCGTCTGCCTTGTTGCCGTTGTTCAGAGCGTAAATTCGCCTCAAAGGAATGGCGTTGTGAGAAAGGTCTGCGTCGACGTCATGC
Source organism: Mesorhizobium wenxiniae (assembly GCF_002284535.1). Classification (GTDB taxonomy): domain Bacteria; phylum Pseudomonadota; class Alphaproteobacteria; order Rhizobiales; family Rhizobiaceae; genus Mesorhizobium; species Mesorhizobium wenxiniae. Next base: position 499,290 of record NZ_NPKH01000023.1, read on the forward strand.
TTAAACATTGCGGGGTGATCGCGAATGTTGAATAGATCGGTGCGCTGGATGCGGGCAGGCAGCTGCGCTGCGCTCGCATGCGTGTTTTTGTTTTTCGCATACGCGAATCCGTCGAATGGCCTTGCCCTAGCGGAGGAGTACAATGTCGGCGAGTACCGTCTGCAGACTGGCGACGTGATCGGCTTCGCTGTCTTAGGCTATCCCGAGATGCAAAAGCGAGCTGTCATCGACCAAAGCGGTGTAATCGTGTTGCCGGTCCTGGGCCCCCTAACTGTTCTCGGGAAGACAATAGAGGATGTTCGCAAGGAGGTGATTGAGGGTTTAAAACCAAAATCCCTTCCACAACGATCCGCCGACGGCACTGAGACTTGGACTGGGTTTTACCCGGATCAGATTGTAGTTGATATTGAGGAATACAGACCGGTCTATATTGACGGGGACATTGCCTCTCCTGGGACTCAGGCCTTCAGACCAGGCATGACTGTCCGACAGGCTGTGGCGGCTGGCGGCGGCTACCAGCTCGGTCGCGGTGAGCTTCAAAACCCTGAAATGACAGCAGCGGACCTTGGCGGCCGCCTCCACATTCTGCGCATCAAGTACCAGGAAAGCGAAATCAAGGCTGCTCGCATAGAGGCGCAGCTGAGCGGCGCCAGAGCGATTGAGGTTCCGGACACAGAACGTGACCCGAGCCTCGAACCTCGTCGCGACGAAGCTTTGCAGCAGGAGGGGAAGCAACTTGAAGCTGTCTATGCGGATCAGGAGAAAGAGCGCGCTTCGATTAAGTTGGCTACAACCAAGGCGGCGGAGCGAATGGGCTACCTGAAGGAGCAGCAGAAGGCGGATCAAGCGGGCGCAGCCGCAGATGCAGCGGAACTTGATCGCCTCAAGAAGCTCTTCGAAAAAGGTCTGATCCAGATCACGAGGGTCAACGATGCTCAACGCGCAGTGCTCTTGTCAGCGACCCGCGCGTTGCAAACCAACGCTGAGATCGCTCGACTTGAACGCGACCAAGGGGACTTGCAGCGCAGTCTAGATAAGCTTATCGACCAGGGTCGAATTGACCTGTTGGCTGACTTGCAGGCTGAACGCGCGGCGATGACGCAAATGCGCGCTGAGATGGATTCATTGACCAAACAAATCGCCTACGTGATGCAGATGCGCAGCGACCTTGTAGGCGAAGGGGACCGAATTACGATCGGTGTAACCCGCTCCACTGACGGACAGGCAGCGACGACCGAGGTGACTGAAGATACTCTGCTTGCTCCGGGTGACACCATTACAATTACGCTGGAGGTCCCACCAGGAGCGGTCGCGAACTAAACAATTAAATATTGTATAGAGGCAGCGCGTAGTTGCACGTGTCCTATGGAAATGTGGTCCGGGCCAAAGATCGTTCTGGTGGCCGCTCAGAGTCCGGGCAATGACGTGACTGCCGCGTGCGCCGCCAAAGCCTGGCATCAAGCATCTAGCTTCAACAGCTCCGGCTCGGTACGCCCGAACAGGGACGCACTCACCTCTCCAGATAAATCTTGTCATAGAGAGGCCGAGACTCGGCGTTTCGCATCCGTTTCACTCGAACCTTGATCCAGCGAGGGACCAGTCCGCGGCAGCAGACGTCGACCGTGTGAGGCAGACGTGAAATGGCCGTGCGCGGCTCCAGTACAAAGAGCTTCTTCGACAGGTACCAGGCTGCGGAAGGCCGCCCTTGAAGCAAAGCTCTCACGGCAAGCGAATTGATCGTGTCAAGCAGATGGGCATTGAGATCGCTCCCAAATTGCGGATATTTCTCGTGAAACTCGGCTAGGACAATTTGATACGAACGAAACATCTGCATGACATCGCTCGACATGTTGCCGCTCGTCCTACGGTAACCCACAAGATATTGGGGCACGACACGAAACTCGTAATTCTCCGCTATTCTGAGGCACATTAGAAGATCTTCGCAGCCTTGTGCGTTCCTCGCCCTCAGGGAAGGATCAAACTGTCCCGCCCGCTCGAATGCGGAGCGACGTACAAGCATCGAACTTCCGTTACCGACAAAGTTGTTTCTGCACATGAGTTGCAGCACGCGACCATCGGCATCGGGCTGTTTGAGTGAAAATATCCGACCGTCCTCGTCGATCTCCGCAAACCAGCAATATGCTAGGCCAGCTGACGAGCCTCCTTCTTGCAGGACGCGCAGTTGCAGTGCGATTTTGGACGGAGCCCAAAGATCATCCGAGTCCACGAACGCTAGAAACTCCGCATCGGTGGCAGCGGCGCCGCTGTTGCGCGCGTGCGCAACACCCGCGTTTGGCTGCCTGAAAAGCCGTATACGCCGATCTTGCTCGGCATAGGCGGCCACGATTGACGCGGACCGGTCCGTCGACCCATCATCCACTACGATAATGTCCAGCGCCTGGTGGCTCTGCTGGCAGATGCTGGTCAGCGTCGGGAGAATGGTTCTCTCGGCATTGAACATGGGCACCACGACGCCTATCACAGTGGCATTGTGCTGGCTCATTTGCCTTCGTCTTCTCTCACGACGTGGTAAAATGGCACATCAGGCCGGTAGTTCCATCAACTTTCTCTACTTTAGCTGATGGGAGGATTCAACCACGACGGCCGAGCGGCAAGGCAGAGGCCCCCCGGCGAGTTCCACTCAGCACTCCTGGAAGCGATAAAGTAGCGGCCTCCGGACTTTAGCCGGATATTTAGGAACTCCGATTGTGTAGGTGAGTAAGGAACCTCCCAAAACTGCCCGTCGCGGCATTCCCGCTGCCCGAAGCCATGCAGCAGTCGCAGCCTCGCTCGGTGAAACAGGCGTCCACTACTGCAACGACAACGCCCCGGTTGAGATCGCCGGCTGCCCACGCATGCACGCAATGCACCCGTTCATTGTTCGATCACCGCGATCCAGGACATACCCGTTATGGCGACATGGCACGGGATCTCCGGAGCCGCCGCCGATGCCAAGACGCAACGCCAAAATTACCTCCGGTTGGCCGCGGGCACCCGCAACCGGAAACGATAACGGGCGTTGCTGTGACGAACAGGATATAAGCCTATCTGGCAGCAAGCTGGTCGAGGAAAGCCCCACCGTCATGAAGCCAATGAATGAAAAACACCTCGCAGTTCTACGCAGACACATGGTCGAGATGATTGCAATCCATACCGACCTTGCAAGCGAAGAACTCGGCAAGGCGGCGCTCGATGAACGGGTGATGGCAGCGATGCAGCGGGTGCCGCGCCATCTCTTCGTGCCAAGCTCGGTCGCGCCTTATGCCTACCAGGACATGCCACTGCCGATCGGCTTCGACAAAACCGTCTCGCAGCCGTTCATCGTCGCTCTCATGACCGATCTCCTTGCTCTCCAGCCGCACGAGGCGGTGCTCGAGATCGGCACCGGCCTGGGCTACCAAACCGCAATCCTCGCGGAACTCGCCGGGCACGTTTGGAGCGTCGAAATCATCGAGGAATTCGCAAGCCATGCCGAGACTCTCCTGCAGGGCATCGGTCTATCCAATATCAGCATTCGTGTCGGTGACGGGTCTCGCGGCTGGCCCGAGCACGCTCCATTCGATAAGATCCTAGTCACCGTCGCGGCTGGGCGGGCGCCACCGGCTTTGCTTGAGCAGCTCAAGCCGGGGGGCCGCCTGGTTCTGCCTGTGGGCCCTGAACAAGGGCAGTTGCTGACGGTGATCGACAAGGATTCGGTAGGGCAACTGAAGACTCGCAAACTCATCCCGGTTCGGTTCAGCCGGCTCGAAACGGTCTAATGAGGGTGGCGGACATCTGGCCCACAGGGTTCAGCAACTTCGCTATGGCCAGAGATGACGCAGGCCGAGGGAGGATTGTTTTTAACCGACTGTGCCCGCGACAGCGCCTCGCGTTTTCCGCCGCCCAAAACCAGTATGGGATTTCGCGTCTCACGGCTTCTTCGCGTCCGCTCGTTTGAGCATGGCAAATGCGCGATTGATCCGTTGCAGAGCTGTGGCGTTTGCCAGCAGTGCGTAAAGCGCGAACCCGCCCGTGAGAAACCAAGGCGAAGCGGCGCCCATGGCGATCGCCAATCCATCGGCGACTAACAGCACGCAAATGAACACCAGACGTTCCATCCGTTCGAAGAAATCCGGCCACGCCTGGTTTTCTATGGGGATTTCGATCGCCGTCCGCGCCTTGGCGTAGCTGGTGAGGATTCCGCCGGCGAATGCGATCATTGCGATCGCCCACAGATCGGCGACCCAGCCTATTGCCGCAAACACGGCAAGTTCCTGATAACGGTCGGCCATGGCGTCGAAATAGCCACCGGCCTTGGTGCTCATATGTCTCCGACGGGCGACCGCACCGTCCAGCGCGTCGAAGGTGAAGGCCAACGCGAGGCAAAGGCCAAAGGCAAGGCTTGACTGGTGGTACACATAGGCGGCGCACGACAGGGCGACGAGCACCAGACCGCCGGCTGTAACCTGGTTCGGGGTCATGCCGATCCCGATCAGCGGAGAAGCGGCGTGCTCCCATAGCGGGTCGATACGACGTTTCATGAGACCGGCGATCATGATGACTTTGCTCCTCTTATAATGTCGTTCCGCGAAGCTTAACCGGCAAATTGTGGGTTCGTTCCAGCCCGTCGGCGCCGACCGAGGTGGTCAGCGCGGCGGAGACCGGATCAGGCCCGGCTCAACCAGCAGCGTTTCTTTGGCGAATGCGGCCAATGGATTAAGGTAGCCAGAGAACTGTCCAGCTGTCGGCGAAACGGAAAATTTCGGTTGCTGCTATAACCGTCCGATGTTGTTCCGAAGTTTCTGCAATGCCCGTCGTGTCTGCCGCCGCACATCGACTGGCAGTCTAGCGGCAGTATCCCGAAAGATGTGACTATAATGCCTATTTACAATTCACGGGGAAGCCGTCCGAAACTCCATGCGTAAATTTCTGCCTAAGTTTGCTTGCCTACTCGCGACCTCTGCCGGCGCAGGATTCTCTCCGTTATGGCCGGGCACGGCCGGCGCGGGCGTCGGAGTGGCTCTTGCCGCGGTCCTGATACCTGCATCGCCTTGGCTGATCGTGCTCGCGTATATGGCCTTATTCGCCGTGGGAGTATGGGCGTCGTCGCATGTCGTCTCCCATACCGGGACGGAGGATCCGCAGATCGTCGTCATTGACGAGACCTTCGGCACCGCCGCAACACTTTCCATGCTGCCGCTCGACCCGGTCTGGTGGGCAGCAGGTTTCCTTGCCTTCCGGTTTTTCGATGTCGTCAAGCCTTGGCCCATCGGCGTCGTGCATCAGAAGGTAAGGGGTGGACTCGGCATCATGCTGGACGACGCGGCTGCGGCTGTCTTTGCCGGCGCGTTGCTGCTTTTGCTGAACGATTTGATTCAACGTTTGCCGTAAGGGGGACATCTTAGTCTTCACCTGCCACTGTCGAGCTTATTGCGGCCCACCGGGAAAAACAGACCTCTCGCCACCAAAATCTGCCGGAGCAGCGCTAGACCGCAGCGTCGCGCGGCCGTGCCAAATCGTTCGTTCCCTCCGGATCCGGCGCTTGGCCATAGCTCATCTTCTTCATCTGCTCGATCACCCGCGCCATCTCCTCGTCGGAAAGGACGGGCGGCTCACCAAGTGTAAGCGCCTGGACATACATGCGCGAAAGGGTTTCGACCTCGTTCGCCAGCCACAACGCCGCTTCCATGGTCTTGCCGAGCGAAATTTGGCCGTGCTGGCCAAGCAGGCAGGCGAAGCGATCCTTGAGTGCAACCAAGGCATTGTCGGACAAGGCCTGCGTGCCAAAGGTTGCGTATTCCGCGCAGCGGATCGTCGTACCGCCAGCCACTCCTGTCATATAGTGGAAGCTCGGGATCGTCTTGTGATGGCAGGCCAGCGTCGTGGCGTAGAGCGAGTGGCAATGCAGCACGACGTTGATCTCCTGCCGCTCCCTCAAAATGTCACGGTGGAAGCGCCACTCCGAGGAGGGCCGTCGGCCGACATAGGTGCCGTCAAAGCCCATCTCGACGATGTCTTCGGGCGTCATCGTTTCGTAGGGCAGCGACGAGGGCGTGATCAGGAAACCGTCGCTGCAGCGCACCGACAGGTTGCCGGCATTGCCCTGGTTGATACCGCTGGAGTTCATCCGGCGGCAAACATCCACCATCTCGCGGCGCAGCGCGCTGTCATCGGTCATCGATTGTCCCTTTTGCTGGTGTTGCCCTGTTGCAAGTTGTTTCGCTTCGCCAGTTCGCGCCACCGCTGTGCATAGGCTGCGAGCGCGTTACGGTCGCCGGCAAAGGCGGGCGGCCGGCTGAGTGCGATGGGAGCCGGCGTGTCACGAGTTTCATGTTCGCCAAGTAACGCCGCACCCGAAGCGGTGCCATAGGAGTCGAGGTTGTAGACCGTTTCGGCGTTTGGCCGCAGCGCGGCAACAAACGTGGCGTAGAGCGGATCCCTCAGGAAGGTGCCATCCAATGCAACCAACCCGTCTTCGTTCAGCGCATCGATACATTCGGTCGTCAGCAGCGCGGCATAGAGCACGGCGAGCGCTTTGCGCTCAGCAGGGGTTTCTGCAGGCGGCCCTTCAAACCGGCCGCGCCCAGCGCTGCCGGGAAACAGGCCGTCATCGTCGCCGAACGACGGCAATGCGAAGGTGCCGCGCTCAATCAACAAGCTGACCAGCGCAGCGTCGGCCGCAGTTTCTTCTTGCCCCTGTCCTGCTACATGACTGAACTCTCGTCCGCCCATGGTCAAAACGCCGCCGACCGGGCCTCCCGTCACGTCGCTGTTCAGCACCATTCCGCGGTTTTCATCGAGGTGGTCGAGAGGTGTCGCCGCGCACATTCCGACAATCCAGGTTCCGGTAGAGATCACGCAGGCGTCGCGCATGCCTGCCGCCTGGTAGCGGTAGAGGTTCAGGCTGCTGTCGTGGCCGCCAGTCAGGACAGACAGCTTTTCCGGTATGTCGTGCCGGCGCGCCAGATCGTGCCGGATTGGCCCCAACGTCTCCCAGGCCGGATGGAATGGTGGCATGAGGCGCTGCCACCCCTGCCCCGCGACAATGGGCGACCACTGCTTGCGCACATTGTTCCATAGATGCGATTGCGCCGAGAGGATCGTCGTTTCGGCCGATGGCACGCCTGACAGCCGCCAGGCCCAATATTGCGGCAAGCCCAGATACCAGCGAGCCTGAGCGACGCGCTCCGGATCAACCTGCTGCATCCAGTACAGCTGGCGCGCCTGGTGGGCGGCCTTTAGCATGATCGCGCTGCCGCGATCGAAGAAATCGCCCGAAAGCGGCGCGTAGCCATCGCGAATTGCGGGCGGCAGATCCTGCTCGTAGTCAATCATCGGCAGGGCGGACGTCTCGTCGGGATCTGCGTTCACCAGAACTCCCGCGGAGCCATGTCCGGTGCCGACCACCTTTTCCAGCGGATGATGACGGCACAAACTGGCAAGCGAGCCGAACAGCCAGTCGCTAATGCCCTTGAGATCGTGCTGCCGCCAAGGTGGACCGGGCCGCACTTCGTTGTGGACAGAGAGGCTCTCTACGAGCACGCCGTCGAGCGTCATCGCGGTGAGCTTAATATTGGTCTTCCCGACATCGAAGACGGCGATCCTGGCGCCGTCCGCCTTCTGCCCATCACCCATCGTGTCAGATCAAACCGTATTGGCGAGCCTTGTTGCGCAGGAACGGCAAGCCATTGCCCATCACCTCGGCCTCATCCTTCGCGACCGGGCGCCAGACCGAGAGACCGTAGGAGACTTCCGGCGGCATGTTGATGAAGCTTTCCATGGCAAGTCCGCCCTTGAAACCGATCGCCGCCAGCGTTGCGTAAATCTCGTCCCAGGGGCAGTTGCCAGTGCCTGGTGTGCCGCGATCGCTCTCGGACAAGTGGATGTACTTCAGGTGATCGCGGGCGGCCAGAATGCCATTGGCTGCCCCCTTCTCCTCGATGTTCATATGATAGGTGTCGAGATGAACAAAGATGTTGTCGGCCCCGATTTTCTCGACCATCCAGACGGCCTGCGCGCCGGTGTTGATCAAATGGTTCTCGTAGCGGTTCACGGCCTCGATTCCGAGTTCGATGCCGCGCTTCTTGGCGTGCTTTGCGGCGACGGTCAGCACATGCGCGATGTTGTCGTATTCCTTTTCGGTCGGTGGCACGCCGGTGCGTTCGCCGATACCGCCGAAAATCACGCCGGAAAGCGCCAGCGCGCCCATTTCCGCCGTCTTGTCGATGGCCTTTTCGAGATGTTTGATGGCGGCATCCGGCCGAACCGAGGCCCAGGCGCGCTCCGGCAGGCCGAGCGAGCAAACGGCAGGAAGATTGTGCTTTTCGAGCAAGGCGCGTGTATGCGCGGCATCGACCGCCGGCGCGTTCAGAAGCGCGATCTCGATAAAGTCCATCCCGTATTTGACCGAAGCCGCGATCGCCTTCTCCGCGCCGGCCCGGTCCCAGTTCATCGTCCACATCGAGGTGTGGACCCCAAAACCATGCATCTAACTCATCCTCTCTTTGTGTTTAGGAATTTGAGGCGCCCGGCAAGCCAGCGCAGGATCATCACCGTGATCATCAAAATCCCCCAGACTGCCGTCGCAAGATGCTGGTTCGCGCCCATCAGATTGAGTCCCGAGGACAGAAGCTGGAGCACGACCAGCGCAACGAAGACCGGGATCACTCGACCGAAGCCGCCGAACGGATTGACGCCGCCCAGAAAACAGGCAAGCACGGTGATCAGCAGGTAAGACTCGCCGTGGCCGACACGCACCGAATTGAAGCGCGCCAGCATGATGATGCCGGCAACCGCGCACATCGCTCCGGACAATGTGTAGACGAGAACCTGCACCTTGCGCGTATTGATACCGGAATAGCGCGTGGCCTCGATATTGGAGCCGATCATGTAGGTGTTGAAGCCTAGCTTCATGCGCGTCAGCAAGACCTGCCAGATCAGCACGCAAGCGATGAAGATGAGCAACGGTACCGGGATGCCAAAGATCGAACCGTAGCCGATCGCCGCGAAGAAGCCGGGAATGCCGGACACGTCGCCGCCGCGCGTCAGGAATTCGCCGAGACCGCGCAGGAAGATCATCATCGACAGCGAGACCAGGATCGGGTGAGCCTTGGTGTAGGCGATGACGAGCCCCATGATCAGCCCACTCAGTGCTCCGACCGCGATGGCAAGGATCGAGCCAAGGACAAAGGCGCCGATGCCTGCGTCGACGCCTCCCTGGCTTTGCAGTACCCAAGCCAGCGTCAGGCCGGCCATGTTGGCCGTGAAGGTGATGGCCAGGTTCAAGCCGCCGGTCAGGATCGGCAGCAGCATGGCAAGCGTGAGGAGGCCGAGTTCCGGCAGCTGGAAGGCGACCGATCCAAAGGTGGCACGGGAAAAGAAGTTCGGCGCGGCAAAGCCGAACACGACCATAACCGCTACGAACGCGGCGAGCGGACCTGCTAGTTCGGGGCCGAGCGCGTTGCGGGCGCGATCAATCAAAACCGTCATGAAGGCACCCGCCGGCTTTTCAGGAACGGCAGCAGGCGTTCGATGCTGGTGTTCGACAGGGTGATGGCGGCAAGAATAATGGCGCCGACGATCATCTTGAACGCGAAAGGCGATACACCCATCAAATTGAGTCCGTTTTGGGTGATCGAGACCAACAGAACGCCCAGAATGCAGCCGAGCACGCTGCCTTTGCCGCCGCCGAGCCGCGCACCGCCAAGGACCACGGCTGCCAGGACGTCGAGTTCGCGACCATAAAGGGCGTTCGGCACCACTTCCTGCGCGTAATGCGCTTGCACGAGACCGGCGATGCCCGCCATCAGGCCCAGCCAGCCGAATGCAATAAACTGCATGGCACCAATATTGATGCCGAAGCGGCGCGCCCCCTCCGGATTGTCGCCAAATGCGTAGAGCTGGCGCCCGGTGGTGGTGCGCGTGATCAACGCCCAGGTAGCGACCACGCAGATAGCCATAATGAGCACAGGTAGGGTGATTTCCGCCCAGCTGCCGTCAGCCATCTCTCGCTCGAACAGCACGACACGGTTGGTGAGCCAGTCCGGAAGATTGTAGATCGACACGCCGCCTGTGAAGAACATCAGCAAGCCGAAGAAAATGTTGAAAGTCGAGATCGTGGCGACGATCGAAATGATTCTGAACCCGTGGATCAGGAAGGCGTTGATGCAGCCCAACGCGACGCCCAATGCGCCAGCGATGATGACGCCGATAATCCAATTGCCGCCGCCGACCCAGCCGAGGACGGTCGCCGTCAGATATTGCACAACGGAGGCAGCAACCGCGAAGGAAATGTCAATGCCGCCGGCGACCAGCACGACGAGCAGGCCGACGGCGAAAATGATGTTGACCGAGCTGGTGTTCAGAAGGTCAAACGCGTTGCCGAGGGTGAAGAACCGGTCTGTCGCGAACGAAAGGAAGACGCAGATGACTGCGATAACGGCCAGCAAAGCCAGTTCCGTTGCGTGGGAGCGGACAAACCTACGCATAGACCGCCTCCTCGATCGCCTGGAGGGTCGTAGCGCCCGGTGCATATTCGCCGACAATGCGCCCCTGAGCCATGTGCAGCACACGGTCCGCGTTGAAATAGACTTCAGGCACCTCGTCCGAGATCAGGATAATGGCCAGGCCGCTGTCTGCGAGCTTGGAAACGATGTCGAAAATGCCGGCGCGCGCGCCGACATCGACGCCGACTGTCGGTGCGTCGAGGATAAGCAGCTTCGGATCGGTCGCCAGCCATTTTGCAATGGCGACACGTTGCTGATTTCCCCCCGACAGGGTCGAGATCGCGTCGTCCTGCTTTCCGATCCTGACGCCGAGATCCCTTATCCAGCGATTGACCAGAGATCGCTTGCGATCGCTCGAAATGAAACCGCTCGAAAGGATCTTGTCCAGCGAGGCGATGACCATGTTGTCGGCGATTGCCTGGGGCTGAATGAGGCCGAGCGACAGCCGGTCTTCCGAAAGATAGGCGACGCCGGCAGCGATCGCGTCACGGTTGGAACCGAAGCGAACGGGTTTGCCATCCAGGACGACAGAGCCCGATTTCGGCTTGCGCATGCCAAACAATGTCAGCGCCAGCTCGGTGCGCCCTGCCCCGAGCAACCCGGTGATGCCGAGCGTCTCGCCGCGCCGGACCGCCAAGGACACATCCTGGATTTCGCCGGGCCGCGACAGTCCCTCGACCTCAAGCATGACCGGGCTCTTGCTCAAATCCCGATGCAGGACGGAATAGTCGAAGGTCTTGCCCGTCATCAGCTCGGTGATGCGCGATTGGGTCAGGCCCTTGGTTGGATAGACGCCTACCAGCGCGCCGTCGCGCAGCACGGTGACGCGGCTGGAGATTTCAAGAACCTCCGCCAAGCGATGACTGACGAACACAACGGCGACGCCCGACGCCGACAGATTGCGCACAATGTCCAGCAGATAGTCGGTTTCGGATTGGGTGAGCGACGCCGTCGGCTCGTCCATGAAGACGAGCTTCGCCTCGCCGACGAGGGCGCGCGCGATTGCTACGATCTGCCGCTGTGCGATGGGAAAATGGTGGAGTGCTAAATCGACATCGAGGGTAACACCAAGACGTTGCAGGGCGTTGGTCGCGACACGGCGCATTTCGGCATAGTTCACCAGCCGCGGCCAGCGGCCGATGACAGTCTGGAACGCGATGTTCTCGGCGACAGTCATCTCGGGAAACAGGGCGAGGTCTTGCCAGATAACCTGAATCCCGCCGGCCTGCGCCGTAACCGGCGACATATTGGAGTAGCTCTGGCCATCATAGTCGATCACGGCGCCCGCCTCGGGCTTGTACACGCCCGTAATGACCTTGATCAGCGTGCTCTTGCCGGAGCCGTTCTCGCCGGCGAGGCAATGCACCTCGCCCGGCAGCACCTCAAAGCTGACATTCTTCAGCGCCTTCACGCCGCCGAACGTCATGTTCGTGTTGCGGAGCGACAGCAACGGCCGTGATGTGGCGCCATCGAGTGCCTGATCAGCCATCGAGTTGAAACCCTGGATTCAATCCCGTTTGCAGTCCTGCAGCCGGGCCGGCTCGAGGCCAGCCCGGCTGCCATAGCCTTGGGAGGCTTTACAGGCCCATCGCCGCGAGATCGTCGACAGTATCCTTGTTGATGGGGACCAGCTGATCGACGATGATGTTACGGTTTTCGAAGTCGGGCTTGACTGTCCCTAGCCCTTCGATCGTATCGCCGTCCTTGATCTCGTTGCCCTTCATGAGATGGTCGGCCAGCGTGACGAAAACCTCGCCCGCCTGCTTCGGATTCCACATGAAGCCGCCGGAGATCGCGTCGTTCTTGATGAGCTTCTGGCCCTGGCCTGGCGAGAATGGGCCGAGCACGAATATTTCCCCCACCTTCCGCCGCTCTTCGATTGCGCGGCCAGCGCCGATCGGGCCTTGGCTGCCGAAGGCCAGGAAGCCCTTCAAGCCGGGATTCGCGGAAATCAGGTCAAGTGCAGTGCTGCGGCTTTTGTCCACATCCTCGGCGACACCATAACGTTCGCCGACAAGCTTCATGTCGGGATAGTTCTTCTTCAGATACTCGATTGCCGCATCGGCCCAGGCATTGTGCAGCGGCACCGTCAGCGAGCCGACGAACACTGCATACTCACCCTTGCCGCCCATCTTCTCCGCCAGGAGCTTGGCATGAGCTTCGCCGAAGCCGGTCGCGGACGCGAGTTCGAAATCCCAGTCGGCGCCCTTCTGGCCAGGCGATTCATGCGTGATGACGATGATGCCGGCGTCCTTGGCCTTCTGCAGCACCGGTTCAAGCACTTTGGCATCGTTCGGCACCACACCGATGACCTTGACCCCCTGTGCGATCAGATCCTCGATGGCGCGAACTTGCAGTGCCGGATCGGCGCTGGTTGGGCCAACCATGAACGCGTCGACGCCGAGCTTCTGGCCGCGCTCCTTGATACCCGCCTCCATTGCGTTGAACCACGGAATGCCGCCGATCTTTACGACGACGCCGACCTTGCCGGCCTGCTGTGCCATCGCAGCGAACGATCCGCCAAGCAAAAGGGTCGCGGCAAGCGCCGCGATCATGAGCTTTTTCATCTGTACTCCTCCCATAACGTTCCTAGTGGGAACACACTCGAGCCGTCGAACGACGGCGGCCGTTAGAAACCTCCCCGAAATAACGGGCACTCCCCATCGATTATCCACCGGTTTCCGCTTGCACAATCGATGGTGCAGAAACTATTATGCATGGAGAAGCTCTCGTCAAGCCGGATATTTGCTCTAAAAGACGCGCGGGAGGGCCAGATGGATCAGCGGGTCAAGAAAAAGGCGACGATCTATGACCTGTCCGTGCTATCGGGCAGTTCGCCGTCGACCGTGAGTGCCGTCCTGAACGGCACTTGGCGCAAGCGCCGCATCAAGGAAAGTACGGCGCAAACAATTCTCGGCCTCGCCGAACTCCACCAATACACCACCAATCTGCAGGCGCGAGGCTTGCGACGCTCGCGATCGGGCCTGGTCGGCCTGATGCTGCCCGTCCACGACAATCGCTACTTCTCCTCCATGGCGCAGACGTTTGAGGGGCATGTGCGCAGCCGCGGCCAATGCCCGGTCGTGGTTAGCGCCAGCCGCGACCCGGAAGAGGAACGGCGGACCGCGGAGACGCTGATCTCCTATTCAATCGACCAGCTCTTCATCGTCGGCGCCACCGATCCGGACGGCGTGCACGAGGTCTGCGAACCGGCGGGGCTGAGGCATATCAACATCGACCTGCCGGGAGCGAAGGCGCATTCGGTGATCAGCGACAATTATGAGGGCGCACGGATGCTGACGGAAGCAATCATCCGCCGCTTCGGCAACGACGATCCTCTGCGGCCGGACGAGCTGTTTCTGTTTGGCGGCCGCAACGACCATGCCAGCCGCGAACGCATCGCCGCTTTCCATGCGACCAAGAAGGCACTGCTGGGCGCCGACCCTGAAGACGGTGTGCAGTCCTCCGGGTATTCGCCCGATATAACTTTGTGTGCCTTCGAGGCGTTTTACCAACGCCATGGCAAGCTGCCGCGCGCGCTGTTCGTCAATTCGTCGATCAATATGGAAGGTCTGCTGCGTTTCATGGCGGGCCGGCCGGCGGAGATGTTTAGTGAGCTCGTCGTCGGTTGCTACGACTACGATCCGTTCGGCTCCTTCCTGCCCTTCCCGGTAATCATGGTGCGGCAGAACATTGAGGCGATGATTACGAAGGCGTTCGAGCTGATCGATAACGCGACGACGACGCCACAGACCTTCCTGATTGCGCCAGAGTTGATCCAGCCTCGGTCTGCGCTCAAAGGGCCGCTCGACACTCTGAAGGATATAGCGTGAGTGCGAAATGGCGCGACAGGGTGACCCTGCACGCCCTGAGATTTCAATGGTTTATCATGCCGATCGGCATTGAGACCGGTGCCGAACCGCCGCAGAACCTCTTCTCCGAAAGTGCCGCCGGCCGCCTTCTCCTTGGCTGCTTCGCTCACAAGTGATCCCATATTGGAGCCACGGTCGCCATCTCCCGTGCAAACCTATCACGAAAGTGTCGCCGTCTTCACTGTGAGCCCAATACGGGACACGTGGGCGCAGGCCAAAGACCAACAGCAGCGAGCATTAGAAGCGATAACGGATTCCAAGAGTGTTCGCATTAGAACCCTCGTTCATATCGCCAATTGTACCATCGGCGCCGGATCTATGGTGGAGTTGGTAGACAAGTTCGACATTGGGAGCTTGCCTGACTCTGAACGAAAGCTCCGCACCAACGAAGCCGAGGAATGATGCATCGCCATCGTAGCGGATTTCGCGATCGCGCTCGATCTCGGTAGGGCCTGTAACGGCACTGAATCCAGCGGTCAGTGCGGGCGCAATCGCCAAATCACCAATGACAAGGCCCTGGTGGCGAAGTCGCGCTCCGGCCCAAAGTTCGCCAGACGTATCGTCGTCCTGGCCAAATCTTATGGCCGCGCCGGTGACGCCACCAAGAACGAAACCAGCGCCTATATCGACGAGATCGCGACCGTATGCAGCTCCGATTATATAGTTGTCCGTGTAGTGGGCACCAAAAACATTGATCGTGTCCCCGAAGGCCCCGCTCGCAAACACGCCACCAAAGACATAAACATCATTCTTGGTCGGCAGACCGTCTGTGAAAGGGTCTTGGGTCGCAAAATAAATAAAGGGAGAATTGTCATCGGCGAGTCCAGAACTGACTGAAGTGCTCAAGATCACCGCAGCCAGGGCCACTTGCAGTGCGTGCATAGACAAGCTCCGAATCAATCCATGCCATCGTTCGCAATTGCGCAGGGAAAAACAAGGTATGAATTTGTTTGTCGCCAGAATACTTGATACGGGTCATTCCTAAGCTCGAAATCTTCTTTAGGCCCTGCCAAGCGGCTCGCAAAGACAACGGCCTCAGCAGCCCGATGGTGCGCGCCGGGTGATCGTCGCCATAGTTGTCACCGGGTTGCTAAGGGCGGCGCTTAGAGACAAGGCGGACCACTATTTTCGGCCATACCGCTTACTGGCCGGTTGCGTTGCAGTGGTGGCCGGACGTGGTTGCGCAAAAAACCCCGCGCGACGCGGGGTTTCAGTGATGCGGCCAAGAACTTACTTTCAGTAGGGCGAATTGCACTGCTGACGGCGGCCGTAGTTAGGCTGGAACGTGTTGTCCGAAGCGCGATAGCTTCGGTACCGGTCGTAGCACCACTGTACATGGGAATCGCCGTGATCAACCCGGTTCTGGTTGTTGTTGATGATCGCCCCGCTGATCACCGCGCCCGCAGCGAAGGCTGCCAGCGGGAACCAGTAGTCGCCATGGCGCCGATACCCCCGACGGTACTCACGATAGCCGCGATGGCCGTTCCAGTGTGAGCCATCGTGGCGCGAAAATTTCCGGTTGCGGTTGGAGTTATGACGCTTCGCCCACGGCTTGTGGTCGACCGCCTGCACATCTGTCGAAACAGAAGTTGCCTGCGGCAAGAATATTTGAGCTGCATTGGCTGACCCCGCTGCCGCCACGAACGAAACTGTCAATGTGGCTGCGAGTAAACCCGAAAATATCTTGTTCATGATTCTCCTCTGAAGGGGTGGTGGATGTCCCTTCTCGATTTTTAAAACGATTTAATCACAGTATGGTTCCGTCCGCGCGCAAGATTGTGTCGTCATCAAGCAGCTTTGATTGACGCAGCTTGTTACCGCGCTTGCCTTGGTAATCAGTGCTATCCCTTCCAATCGCCTGAAAGAGGCGGGCAAAATATCGACAAAGCCGGGTTACCGGCACCATTGCCCAGGCTGTTCGAATCACGCACTGGGTGCTAGGGCTTGAGCATGCATGGGGAATCTTCGACCACGCGACGCGGTGTTGCTGGCTTGTTTTTCTACGTGCCAGTGAGGGACAATGGCCGGCACTCCTTTGATCAGTATTCTGATCACTTTCCTTGTAATCGTTTTGGTGCTGTATCTTGTTAACCGGCTGCCGCTTGACGGTCGTACTCGTCAGATTGCTCAGATTATCGTGATCATTATCGGCATCATTTCACTGCTGAAGTACCTCGCGGTGTTTTAAGCCACCACGAACGCGATAGGCCGCGGCTGTCGCGGAATACAGCGCGAACGGCATGCAGAAGATTGATTTCTCGTCGCCGAGCGGGCAAGCGACGCCTCAGGCTCGTTATCGCCTTTCTGGATTTTTGGGCCTGCGGGCGCATCCGCAACCCGATCGGGGCCACACGTCGGTGCGCGCCGACGTGCTGCGGCGCGCAGCGACGACTGCGTTCGCGTGATGGCCTGCACCTCGCATCGTCCCGGGCGTTTGGATCTTCCGGGCGGCCAAAGAGCGATTGAAGACGGTAAATCCCGGGAACGTTTTCGCGCCGGCGCGGGTTGTCGATGGAGATGCATCGAAACTCATGGGACGCCGGTGAATGTCCATTCTTTCGGGAAAACCGGGAAGCTGTTGGGTTGCGGCAGCCACCGCTACGAACTATCCCCCGCTCGAGGGCTCGATCCATGCGGAGACCGTTGTCGTAGGCGCTGGGATTGTCGGGCTCACCACGGCGCTTCGCCTTTGCGAGGCTGGTCGGTCGGTGATCGTCGTCGAAGGCCTGCGGACAGGCGGCCAGGTGACCGGCCGCTCGACGGCCAAGATCACGACGCAGCACGCGTTGGTCTACAACCATCTCATCGGCACCTTCGGCCGGGACCTGGCGCGAGCTTATGCCGATGCGAATTCCGCCGGCGCTGTCCAAATCCGGGAATGGGTTCGCAACTATGCCATCCCCTGCGATCTCGAGAACAAGGACGCCTATACCTACACCTGCGACGCAAGCCGGCGCGCGGAGATCGTAGCCGAGGCAGAGGCCGCGCGCCAAGTCGAGCTGAACGCCGATATTCTCGAGCGCGCGCCGCTGCCTTTCGAAACGGCCGCCGCTCTGCGTTTTTCAGACCAGGCGCAGTTCAATCCGGCGATGTATCTGGTTGGCCTGGCTCGAGCGGTGACGGCCCGTGGCGGACGGATTTTCGAAAACAGCCGCGCGATCTCGATCGGCGAGGCAAGCCGCTGGCGCGTCGTCACCGATAGCGGCACCGTCCACGCCGAGCATGTGGTCGTCGCCACCAACATGACGGTGAAGAGCCCCGTCGGTATGGCGAACCGGACCCAGCCGCGCTGCCACACTGCCATGGCGTTCCGGATCGATGACCCTCTTGCTGTCGACGGCATGTTCATCGGCATCGACGATCCAACGCATTCCATCCGCACCGGCCGCGATGCCGAAGGCCCGCTGCTGGTCGCGCTCGGCCCCAAATTCGACACGGGCCAGGACGGCGACGTGGCGAAACGGTTCGTCGAGCTGGAACAATGGGCAAGAATGAGCCTTCCGGTTGGGGACGTTGCGTGGCGCTGGTGTAACGAGGACTATGATACGGCCGATAGAGTTCCATATGCCGGCGAACCCGATCCGGACAAAGCCTCCGGTTTTCATATTGCCACGGGATTCAACGCCTGGGGCATCACCAATGGAACGGCCGCAGGGACGATGATCGCGGATTTGATCTGCGCTCGGCCGAGCCCATGGCAAAAGCTCTATGATCCGGCGCGGTCTTATCCCGAGGACTTTCATAGGAATGGCCGCAGCCAATCGATTGTCTCAAGCATCGACGACATTGCGCCCGGCATGGGCGGTGTGATCGTCAGGGGTGACGAAAAGATCGCGGCGTGGAGGGACACTGAAGGAGTACTCCACCCCGTTTCGGCGACCTGCACCCACAAGGGCTGCACCGTGACCTGGAACAACGCGGACAACACCTGGGATTGTCCTTGTCATGGCTCGATTTTCGCCGCCGACGGCACGGTTATCCACGGCCCGGCTCGAAAACCTCTTGCCCCGGCCGCGCTGTAAAAAGGGCGGCGACCGATACGGCCGGCGTTACCGTGCGTAGGTTCCGACCAGTTCAGTCTGCTCCAGCGCATGCTTCTGGGCTTCCTTCCAGACAGACTGCACGCCCGCCTGTCCCGGCACACTGAGGCTCGGCACGTCGAGCGCGGCCAGCCGGAAGTGATAATGATGGACGCCATGTCCCACCGGCGGCTGTGGGCCGTCGTAATAGGCATTGCCGAAATCGTTGGTGCCTTGCCGAAGTGCCGACGGACCTGGCTTGCCATCTTGCGCCTCGGCTAGCTCGCTGGCATCGGGCGGGATATTGAACACCGCCCAGTGCCCGAAGGTGCCGCTCGGCGCGTCGGGATCCTGCACGACAAGAACAAGGCTTTTCGCACCATCCGGAACCCCGGACCACTTCAGCGGCGGCGAGACGTTCTGGCCGTCACGCGTATACCTTTCAGGGATTTTCCCGCCCGCCGGAAACGCAGGGCTGATAAGGGTGAGTGGCATTTCATTTCCCCAAAGAAGCGTTACGTTACGGCCGAGACCATCGAGGTCTGGGCGCCATTTCACGCCGTTTGCTGAGCTTCCGCGGCGCGCCTGATTTCTGCCGGCAAGGATTCCCAAACCTTGGTCATCTGCCCCTCTTCCACGTGGTGAGCGAGCACCTTGGATACGACCCTGAATGCATCGTTGGAATCGACCGGCCGGGTGAACTCCAGCTCCGCCTTGATTTTGGCGAGAAACTCATCGAGCGACCGCAACTTCTCGGGCGTCTTGGAAGGCTGATACTGGTCGTAATAGGCGCCGCGTACCAGGATCGGCAGCGCGGGCCGAGGTGGGCTGCAAGATCCGGCTGCATGCGGTCTCGCAGCGCGTGCAGCATCGCTCCAAGAACATGCCATGCGATCTGCCGATCCGGTCCCATCTCGGCCATGATCTCGTCGAACGACCGTGGGTCGGCTGTTGTTCCCGTCCCCCAAGCTTAAAGGCCGTCTCTCGCGAAGGCGTGTGATCCATCCGGCCAAGCTTTCGCTACGTTTGTTTCCGCCAAGATTGCCCCGTCAAGATTTGGCCATGGCGACGGCAACGAAAAGCGATTGTCCTTGCCTGTTGATGCGGAACAATATGGGCCTGTTCTGTTGACGCGATTTCGCCCACTCCTCTTGGATGTCCGACGGCTGCGTCACATTCCGGTTGTTGGCCGAGACGATCACATCGCCGGGCTGAATGCCGTTTTCGGCGGCGAGGCCGTTGGGGGCCACTTCTTGCACGAATACGCCCGTAATGTCCGGCTGGAGTCCGAGTTGCTGGCGCCCCTCATCCGGGATTGGGCTGAGCGACAAACCAAGACGTGTGTCGGCCGTTTGCGACTTTGGAACGGCGCCGGTCTGTTGCTCCTCATCGTCGCGCTGTCCGATGGTCAGAGCTATTTCCTGTTGGCTGCCTCCACGATTTCTTGTCAGCGTCGTTTTTGTTCCCGGCGTTTGGCTCGCAGCCGCGAGCGTCAAATCGTGGACGTTCTGGATGTCCTTGCCGTTAAAGCGTGTAATCACGTCTCCTGCCTGTATGCCTGCCTGCTCCGCCGGACTGCCGGGTTCGACCGAAGCGACCAGCGCTCCCTTGCTGTCGGGTATTCCAAGCGCCTCAGCAATCGACGGCGTGATCTCCTGGAGACGTACTCCGATGAATCCGCGCTCGATCCGGCCGGTGCGGATCAACTGGTCGACGATGTTGCGGGCGGTGCGGGATGGTACCGCAAAGCCAATCCCTATGCTGCCACCAGTGGGAGATACGATGGCCGTGTTGACCCCGATCACTTCGCCGCGCGCATTGAACAGCGGGCCGCCGGAATTGCCGCGATTGATTGAGGCGTCGGTCTGGAGAAAGTCGTCGTATGGACCGGCATTGATGTCGCGCGAACGGGCCGAAAGCACGCCGACGGTGACGGTCCCACCGAGTCCGAACGGACTCCCGATGGCGATGGTCCATGCGCCGGGTTGTACTGCATCTGAGTCACCCCAGGCGGTGGTTGTCATGTTGGGCCGTGGGTCGATCTTCAGCACCGCGAGGTCGGTTGCCGCATCGCGGCCGACGAGCCGCGCAGGCAGCGTCTCCTTGTCGGAGAATACGACATGAATTTCGCTTGCATCGGCAACGACATGGTTGTTGGTGACGATGTATCCATCGGGGCTGATCACAAAGCCGGAGCCAAGAGCCTCTCGCACCCGCGGTTGAGCCGGTCCCAGGCCGCGGCCATAGAAAGGACTAAGAAGGTCGTTCAACGTCGCCTGGTCTTGGATAATCTGTCGGGTGGTTATTGCGACCACGGCCGGAATTTTCTCGCGCACGATTGCCGTGAAGTCGTTCGGGATTTCCTGGGCTGCGAGCGGAGCGAAGCCGCCGGCCGAGAGCATCAGAGTTCCTGCGATCAGGCCGGCGTAAAGTCTTTTGTTCAAAACCGGGAACATGGTCTGCGACTCCTCCAGCGTTCAGTGATCAAGCATGCGACGGCTCCAGGATGAGCCAGCGGTTCACCAGCGGATTACGACAACCTTGTCGCTCCCGTTGGCGAGTTCGATAGCTTCGCTGCCGTCCGGTTTGCGGCTTTCAATCCGGGCGCTTTCTATTGTTTCTATGCCAGCGATATTGGCTGCAAAGGCCTCGTCAATCTCGGCGGCACAGACCAGGGTATCCGGCGGCAGATCCTTCACTTGGTCCATCAACTCGCGAAGCTTCATGGCGAACCTCCTTGGCACAGGCCCGGATTCTTCCGACCGCACATTCCAACCATGTCCCTCCAGAAAAGTTCCCTGACGAGATTGCGGGAATCTCACAGGATGATCTCTGCGCAAGGGTCTCTCGTAGAGCCCGAGAGAACGGTCTTTGAATAACCACGACCGGCCCCGGAATTCATCGGAACCTCCAGCTCGCAATCCGGCGGGCGGGGATCTGCCCGTTACGCTCGGCCGCGATGTAGCGGGCGTGGTGGAGCTGTCCGGCACGCGGCGCAACTTTGAAGAAGGGCGATCCGATGTTTTGCCATGCTTGGCAGTGACCGCGGCGGCAACGCCGAATACGTCGTGGTCAAGGCGACGGAAGCGGCAGTAAAACCGGAACGTCTAAGCCATGTGGAAGCCGCCGCCGTGCCGCTTGCCGGCATTACAGCATGCCAGGGCCTTTCGACCATGGCGACCCTCAAATCCGGGCAGCGGGTTCTCATCCATGGCGGCGCCGGCGGTGTCGGGCATCAGGCAATTCAGTTTGCAAGGCTGTGGGCGCATTTGTCGTGACGACTGTTGCTGCCGAGGATTTCGATTTTGTCCGCGATGCACATGTGGTGGCATGGATCGTATGAGCGCGGGCTGTGTTCACTTAAGAGGGCGCTCGAATTGCTCCTCTATACGGTCGCCAGCAAAGAGCCCGACCGGGCGAGCATGAAATCTTCACCCGGCCGCTCTGAAAGCACGGCATTCGCTCCACGATCCACTGCGTTGCCGGCGACGCCACCAGCATCTGGCGGCCAGCCGCTCACGAGAACGTCAAGACTTGTCGTTACCGTTCTGCGCTGGCCTCAATGCACAAACCTTGCCCTCAGCCAAGCCAGAAGTCTGTTGCCGGTAATTGTCCGGCGAACTCTGGCGGCAGCCCATCGGGCTTGCATCGTAGCACCGACGTGGCAGTGACAGACGATGTTGTGCAACTGCCAGTCACTCAGCTCGAAGAAGCGCTTTGCCTCACCGTAGGTGTCATCTTTCAGACCCATGGCGCGCAGCACCGGATCCTCATAGGCAACGGTGATCGGCGACCCCGCGCCACGCGCTACGGCACGGGCTTCAGGACTGAGATATTCGGTGCCTGAAAGCGCTCCGAGGCAACGCCGTGGATTTTGCTCGAGAAGCTTTGCCCAACGCTCGATCCGTTGCGTCCGAGACATGGTCGGGTATGTCGCCGAGGGCTCAACTGTTGCGATTGTCTGCAGTTGCTCGAGTGTTTGGTGTTTCATGGTCGGCTCCTTTCAATAGGTCGAAGCGCCCACGCCCTCACAGAAGATTATTGCGCTGCGACGCGCCGACAAGGCCGGAATCGGCGATGTTAGGAGTTTGCCCCTCGCAGGGGTTCTTATCAGGAACCTTCTCGGGGGCCTGCTTGTTTTGGCTAGTGAAAGGAGAGCGTCATGAGCACAAAACCACCACCCGTTCCGGCAGAGAACAAGAGCCCTAAGGGTCCGGGCGATAAGAAGTCAATTCCCGTCGACCAAACGCAGCACGGCCGTTCCGCCCCAGATCCCGACAAACAGGGCCAGCAGGGCAACACTAGGGTCAATACGACCCATCAAAGCTACCAGCAGGACCGTTAGGTGATTTCATGTCTACGTCGAAGAAGACCCGCGCCAGCATCCGCCATGGCGGTCCTGGCGCATCGCACGAGAATGCCAAGAAGCCGCTGGTGATAGAAAAGCCGCCAGCCGATTCCGATCAGCGCAGCCGCAGCAAGATCTCCGGCGGTGGAGGCGAACGCGACAGCCACCATACTCATGACTCGGAAGAGAAGGGCGGCGGCACCCGACCGGCACACCAAGCAAGGTGAATGGTTGTTCACGTCCCGAAGCCTGCGGCCCGGCACCTCGCATTTCTGCTGAAAATGGCGAGGTGCCAAACATCATCAGGTCGTCTGATTGTGAGCACCGCCTCGGCAGTGGCTGTGGCTTTTTTGCCCTATCGCCGAAACTTCGGCCCGCGACAGGCATCCTGCTGTGATTGCCCGTCCCTCCAGGTGGTCCGAGGCTGAAAGCCTGTTGCCCGCTGGCTCCCGGCCGGCGGGCTTTCCCGTCAGCCTACCGGCTTTTTCCCGCTAGACGAGCGACACGATGCTACTTCCGGTGGAACAGGAAGCCCCTTCTGGGAGTTCATACCGTCATCAACATGCGCAATGGACGTGCCCTTGTATGGCGCGGCAGCGCAAGGATGGGAGAACCACCATGACCCTCGGCACCATACTCATCATCATTTTGATCCTTGTCTTGCTTGGCGGGTTCAGCGGTCTGGGTGGCGGGCCGTTCTACGGCACCGGCTATTATGGTGGCGGCGGCCTCGGTCTCGTGCTACTCATCGTCATTATCCTGGTCCTTCTCGGACGCATCTAGTGCCCGCTCGATTAGGCCGATAACTTCAGGGTGATCCTGGGTCGCGCTAGTACCTTGTCCAGGAATGTGGCGGCTGCAGGCAAAGGGGGGCGCACGTGATTGTCCGGACGGAACCGAAATCGCTCAAGTGCATTATAGCCGCTCGGAAATCCACGAGAATGGCGCCATAAGTGAACTTCGTTGAACAAGCCGATGTCGGCCTCGGAGTTTCGGGCATTCCCGCTGCCGATCTGATGCAGGCACTGCCGGTCGCCATCTACACCGTCGACGGGCAGGGACGCATCACCTTCTTCAACGAAGCCGCAGCTGAGCTCTGGGGCCATCGTCCCGTTATCGGTCGGGACCTATGGTGCGGTTCGTGGAAGCTTCGTCATCTCGACGGTCGGGATATGGCACATGGCGAGTGTCCGATGGCCGTGGCGCTGCGCGAAGGACGGGATGTCTCATGGGACCAGGCGATTGCGGAGCGGCCGGACGGCGAACTCGTCCCGTTCAGGGCTCACCCACGCCTGCTTCGCGACGAAGCGGGCAATGTTGTCGGTGCCATCAACACGCTGCTCGACCTGCGCACCCAGAAGCTGGGCGATGAAGCCCGCATGCGCCTTGCCGCCATTGTCGAGTCGTCGATGGACGCCATCGTGTCGAAGGACATGAATGGCATCATCACCAGTTGGAACGATGCTGCAGAGCGCTTGTTCGGCTACACGCCTGCCGAGGCGGTCGGCCGGCCGGTGACGATGCTCATTCCGCCCGACCGTCTCGACGAGGAAGTCTCGATCATCAGCCGCATCCGCGCCGGCGAACGCGTCCCCTCCTATGAGACGATGCGCCTGCGCAAGGACGGCACGCTCGTTTCGGTCTCGCTCACCGTCTCGCCGATCCGCGACGGAATCGGGCGGGTCGTCGGCGCCTCCAAGATCGCGCGCGACATCAGTTCTCACAAGGAGAACGAGCGGCGCATCCGTCTGCTCATGCGCGAGGTCAATCATCGGGTGAAGAACCAGTTTTCGGTCATCATCTCGATGATCCGCGAGACCAGCAGGCTGACGAGCACACCTGAGGCTTTCCTCGGGCAGGTTCGGGAGCGCATTATGGCGCTTTCGGAATCCCACGATCTCCTGGTCAATGCCGAGTGGCGCGGGGCGACCGTCGGCGAGCTCATCCAGGCACAGCTCAAGGCCTTTGCAGCGCAGTCCCGCGTGTCGATGGCCGGGCCAATGGTGATACTGCAGCCGAACGCCGTCCAGTATCTCGGTATCGCCTTCCACGAACTCGCCACCAATTCGGCAAAACATGGAGCGCTGTCCTGTAGCGGCGGACGCGTCGAAATCGATTGGAATGTGATCCCTGCCGGCGGCGGCGCCGACACCTTTCGACTGGTCTGGAATGAGTTGGACGGGCCGATCCTGGATGCTGTCAGGCGGCGCGGCTTCGGAGTGGTCGTTCTCGAGCGGGTGGCGCCGCAGGCACTCAGCGGCAGCGGGCGGCTGGAATTCCACGAGCAAGGCGTCACCTGGACGCTTGAGGCGCCGCTACCCTTCGTCCAGACGTCTGTCGCGGAGAACGCGGCCGTTTGAAAGCGCCCGTGAAGCTGAACCCTCCCCTCCGACCGACTGTGCTGACGCCGGAGCTATTGCGTTCAGTCCGGCTGGCGATGGTAGAGCGAAACAGTCCTGTCCTCCAGAACATCGAAGCCGCCGCTGCCAGGCAGAGCATCGCAATTCACTGAGTGCCGATGGACGTTATGTGATTCAAGAACTGTGAGGCTGTCGAATTCCATGGCCGCCCCGCAGAACTGGGCCGCTTGCAGTACCAGGCATTCGATGTCTTCAAGCGCGACGTTTTCTGCGAGGTTTCGCAGCCGCACGGCCTCGGCCACGGCGGTCACATTGACCAATCCCTTATAGCGGGCGGCTGCCCTAACTTGCAGTTTAACCTCTTGACACAAATGAGGCGAGTAACCGTATTTCATGGAAAACCCTCTTTTTCAGGAGCGGTTTGTCCCTCGTTGGTAAGCATGCGCCATAACGATCCGAATGGCAACGGGATCAATAAAATTATACCGTCAAATCAATAAGTTAGCATATGGCGCGGACTGTGCAGTCGACGCCTCACAGTCACTGTCAGCCTTGCACGCCGACAGCGTATGAACCGGCCTTGACGGGCGATGAGACTCCTCCTAATTCTTAGATAAATACTAACTTTGAGCGGCTGGAGGGCAAAAAATGGGCGACCTGGAAAGACCCGAACGACTGCAGATCATGCTAACTGCTGACGAATTGGCTGCATTGGAGAACTGGCGCTTCGAAAGGCGCATGCCAAGCCGGTCGGCGGCGGTGAGAGAGTTGCTGCGGCGCGGTCTCCATGCAGACGGATTTTTGACGGCAGCACAAGGTGCCAAGTCACAGGATTTTGGGATTCTGCCCAGTTCCGGGATTGTCGATGGACCGTCCGACGGCGGCTAGCCGTCTCGAACTGTCGCTCAAGGCTAGCCACCTATACCGGTGCTTCCTTTCGACGTGCCGGAGCCTTGCCCGCGCTCTGGAACCTCAGGCAATCGTCGCGCGTTCGGTGACACGGGGCTACGGTGCCCCGCGCTTTTGAGGCACGTTGTGTACCGGAGCAAAGGCCGGTTGCATCATCACACAGGCCAGCAAGGATCGAAGCAGTGAGCGTGCTTTATCGGGCGGCAAAAATCGCCGAACAAGCTCATGCCGGGCAGATGGACAAGACCGGACGGCCCTATATCGAACATTGCCGCCGGGTCGTTGACGCCGTCGAAACGCTCGATCAGAAGGCCGTTGCCTATCTTCACGACGTTCTAGAGAAAAGCGACGGTTGGGACCGCGATCGGCTCGCGGCGGCTGGTTTTGGAACATCCATCGTGTCGGCAGTCGACGCCTTGACACGCAGGCCGGACGAGGACGACCTCGCTTTCGTGCGCAGAGCAGCATCCAACCCGTTGGCGCTGCCGGTCAAGCGCGCAGATCTCGCCGACAACCTGTGGCAGGCACGGCAGATTGGCGCGCCGAAATCAAAGTATGAAGACGGTCTGCGGATCCTCGACCAAGAATTCTCCGAATGACAAAAGATTGCCGCCTGCCGCGTTACCCGCCGATGTGGAAATCAAGCGCCACCTATTCGGGGAGGTGAGGCGTGTGTCGCTTGTCCTCGGCAGGATCGGCATCGATCCGCGCTTTGTCGCGATCGAAGGCGCCATGACGGGCGATGGCTGATGCCGGGGTGTCGGGCGTCTCGTAGGCCCACATGAAGTCGTCAGCCGCTCCGCCGACCGCGTGAACCCGCCAGTAACTTGCTGTGCCCTTCAGCGGGGAGCGCGTTGTGGTGTTCGTCTTCTCCAGAAGCTCGAAATAGATATCCTCGAAAGGGATATAGAAAACGGGATCATGTCCTTCTTCGTGAAGCACTTTTGCCCGCTCGGTTGAGGCAACGATCGCGTCGGAGAACCTGACCGTCACGGTTCCATTGAAAGGGGTGACTGTAAGCGCGCCGGGGTGGCGGGCGGAATTTGCGGCTGAGGGCTGCATTCGACTTCTCCGTTGGCTGCGCGGTCTCACTGAAACGTAGCACCGCCCATCAGGGTTCCAGGTCGGCCGGGCATCGGCGTCTCAACAAGATGCAAGCGGTGCCTATCCCGAGTTCCGTGGCTCGGGCAGCGATGGCCGCCTCGATGCCTTTGCCGCGACGGAAAACTTGCTGCCGCTGCAGTACGGCAATAGGCGCACTGGAGCGCGCGACCGTGGATGCGGCTTCGCGTCAAAGCGCTACCGCAAGCTTCCCGCAACGCAGGCTTTCTCAGCCCCGCCAGCTGAAATGCTGTGCGGGCAATCCACTTTCAAGGGAACGCTACCGCCGAAACTTCGTTCATCGGTCACCAATACCGTATCGGCGGCGGGCTTCGCAAATGAAGGGAGATTGCCATGAAAGTCGGCAACTGCATGACGAGGAATGTCCAGGTCGCGAACCCCGAACAGTCCATTCGCGAAGTAGCGCAGATCATGGGCAAGCTTGACGCCGGAGTGATGCCCGTGGGCGACCACGACCGGCTGGTCGGGATGATCACCGATCGTGATATCGCGATCCGCGGCGTAGCATTGGGTATGGGACCTGACACCAAGGTGCGTGATGTCATGACCCCGGAGGTCAAATACTGCTTCGATGACGAAGACGTCGAGCATGTGCTTGAGAACATGGGCGACCTGCAGGTGCGTCGGCTTCCGGTTCTGAACCGCGAAAAGAGGCTCGTCGGGATCATCTCTCTTGGCGATCTCGCGACGAACGGCGAAGCGGCAGAAGCGGGAGATGCTTTAAGCGACATCTCGAAGCCCGGCGGCGAGCACTCGCAAACTGCTCACTGACTGACGCTGCGACACGTCGGTGCCAGCGCCTGATGTTCTCGAGCCATTGCAAGCGCCCTGCCAAAGCCTATGCTGAAGGTGGGGCATCTCGGAGTGGATAGATTGAGCTGGTCGCTGAACCTCGGGACGATCGCCGGCACCACCGTGCGCGTTCACTTTACTTTCCTGCTTCTGCTCGTCTGGATTTGGCTCACGCACTATCGGATTGGCGGCACGCCAGCGGCTTGGGAAGGCGTTGCCTTCATCATTGCCGTCTTTGCGTGCGTGGTCCTGCATGAGTTCGGCCATATCGCCGCCGCACGGTATTTCGGCATCGGCACGCCGGACATCACACTTTTCCCGATCGGCGGCGTGGCCAGGCTGGAACGCATGCCCGAAGAGCCGGGACAGGAGTTCGTGATCGCGGTCGCGGGGCCGCTGGTCAATGTCGCGATCGCCGCGCTGATCTTCGCCTTGCTAGGTGGGTCGGCGGGTGTCGAACAGATGGCCGGGATCGAGGATCCGCGCATGAATTTTCTCGCCAGGCTTGCCGGGGTCAATGTCTTCTTGGTCCTTTTCAACATGATCCCGGCCTTCCCGATGGATGGCGGCCGTATCCTGCGCGCAGCCCTCGCCGCCCGCCTTTCCTGGTCGCGCGCGACCCAGATCGCCGCCACGATCGGGCAAGGATTGGCCTTCGTCTTCGGTTTCGTTGGGCTGTTCTACAATCCGCTGCTGATCTTCATCGGCATCTTCGTCTATCTCGCCGCGGCAGCAGAAGCCCAGAACGCACAGATCCGCGAGGTTGCCACAAGCGTCCTGGTCGGTGACGTGATGATTACCGAGTTCGCCCGGCTGGAACGGTCGGCGACGCTTGACGAGGCAATCGAGATGCTGCTCGCGACCACGCAGCACGACTTCCCTGTCACCGACACCGCCGGCCATCTTAAGGGATTGGTGACACGCAACGACATGATCCGAACATTGAAAGAAAAGGGGCCTGCTGAACCGGTAGCGAGCGCAATGCGGAGCGATATCCCGAAAATACATTACCGCAAAAGTCTCGAGGAAAGCCTGCGGCTCATGCAGCAGGCAGATGTGCCTGCTGTCGCCGTCGTGGACAGTTCCGATCGGCTGGTCGGGCTCATGACACACGAAACCATAGGCGAGATGCTTATGGTCCGCTCGGCGGTTTCAGATGCCTTCCGATTTGGTCGTTTGCGTGGGAGCAACCCGCGACTCACACGGATCTGAGCAGGAGAATATTCTTTTTACCGCCTGATCGAGTGAGTGCGCTCTAAATGGTAAGGAAGCGAGCCGAGGCAGGATAATTGCGCCGACACGGGCCATCAGCCTTGCCTGGGAGCAGAACCGGCCGGAACGACGTCGTTCCGGCCGGCTTATCTTCTGTATCTCAAGCGCCCGCGACGTGAGGCAGAAGTTCAAGCGCACCGCGATAGATCATGTCGCCAGCTACGTAGAGGATGACCACTAGGCCGACATAGGCAATCCAACGGTGCTTCTGAAGCAGATTGGCGATGAGGTTTGCAGCAATGCCCATCAGCGCGACGGAGAGGACAAGGCCGAAGATCAATACGTTCGGATGTTCGCGCGCGGCTCCCGCTACCGCCAGAACATTGTCGAGCGACATCGAGACGTCGGCGATGATGATCTGCCAGGTTGCCTGCGCCAGGGTCTTGCGCGGAGCTTTGCCAGCTATGATGCCGTCGTAGTCGACGTCACTTTCCGAAAGCGCTTCGATCGCCTGTGTTTCCTGCGCATGGTTTTGCCGGAGTTCGCGCCACATCTTCCAGCACACCCACAACAGCAATATACCGCCAGCCAACAGCAACCCGACGATCTGCAGGAGTTGAGTTGTCGCGGCCGCAAAGCCGATGCGCAGAACGGCGGCTGCGATTATACCAACGACGATTGCGTTTCTGCGCTGCTCTTTGGGTAGTCCGGCCGCGGCAAGGCCGATAACGATGGCGTTGTCACCGGCCAGCACCAGGT
The DNA here is from genome assembly GCF_002284535.1 of Mesorhizobium wenxiniae. Lineage (GTDB taxonomy): Bacteria > Pseudomonadota > Alphaproteobacteria > Rhizobiales > Rhizobiaceae > Mesorhizobium > Mesorhizobium wenxiniae. Next base: position 529,167 of record NZ_NPKH01000023.1, read on the forward strand.
CGATCATGATGACCTGCAACAGAGCGGTCATTGCTTCAGGACTAAAAAATTCTGTCATACGGCACCCTTGCGTTCAGCTAGGGGTGACGCGGCTTGCGAGCATAACCGTAGAGCAACGCGGACACCGCGTATGACAAGAGAAATGCCGCTACAGCTGAAGAAATCTCAAAGCCAGGCCACCCGGATTGAATTCCAGTCCGACATCACAGTCCTGATGGACTGCCAGAGGGGCCCGGCCTGGTAGCACCTAGCTATTGCCGGAAACGCGAAAACTCAAGGCTTAATTGTAATTCGGGATGTGTGGCATCGACCCTCGGCAAGTTTCGTACGCCAAGTCGATCGGGCACGCGGCCATTGTACGGGCCGGCAGCCGCAAGTACACTGAGACCGTGGGCTTTGGTCAGTCTCTGTAATACTCGATCTGCGACCGTCGATGGCGATGAAGGAAATCCGTCTTGGCTGTTCATCGACGACCGATCGGCCAATATCTGTTCCCAATCGGCTCCTTGGGTCTGGCCGCACTGATTCATTTCGGCGCCGCGTCGATCGAGCATTCGCTGCTTTCGATCAAGATCCTGGCAATGATCGTGGTCGCTATCTTCATCTTCGCGACCGTGTTTGTGGTTTTGCATCATGCCGAAGCCGTCGCACGGCGGCTCGGTGAACCTTACGGCACGCTGCTTTTGACATTTTCGGTCACGGCCATCGAAGCATCGGTCATCGTTTCGATGATGCTCCATGGCGAGAACAACCCGACGCTGGCACGCGAGTCCGTGTTTTCAACGGTCATGATCGTGTGCGCTGGTGTTGTCGGAGTCTGCCTCACACTGGGTGGGCTGAAGCATCGATATCAGGACATCAAACGACAGGGCACCAACGCTTCCCTTGCCGTCATTATGGCGCTGACGGTTCTTACGCTGATCCTTCCAAACTACACGCTTGCAACAAGCCCCGGTACGTTCTCCGCATCGCAACTCGCTTTCGTGAGCGTTCTTTCAATCCTCCTCTATGGTGCGTTCGTCTTTGCCCAGATGGTGCGCCATCGGGGTGATTTTATCGAGGATCTGACGTCCAGCGCGGAACATGAGGCGCATGTATCTAAGGGTGGGAACGTGGCCACAAACGTGCTCCTCTTATTTGTTGGACTGGCAGGGATCGTTCTTCTGACCGAGCAGGTGGCCGGCAGCATCGAGAATGGGCTCGAGTTTCTTCAAGTTACTCAGGCGGACGCAATCGTGGGCTTCTTCGTCGCTGCGCTGGTGCTTATGCCGGAGGCGGTGTCGGCGGTTCGGGCAGCGCTCAATAACGAACTTCAGCGAGGACTGAATGTCGCTCTCGGCTCTGCCTGCGCCACAATCGGCCTGACAATCCCGGCAATCGGTGCGGCGAGCCTGCTCACCGGACGGAGCCTGACGCTTGGTCTGGGCCCGGGGGATACCGTGCTTCTCATCCTCGCGCTTGCCATCAGCATCGTGAGCTTTGGGACGGGCCGAACAACGATGCTGACGGGGCTTGTTCATCTCGTCGTGTTTGTCGCCTATCTGTTCCTTATCTTCGTGCCGTAGGGCGGGGCCGTGTCGTGTCGATTTGCGCGCAAATGCCTAGCCTGCAATTACTGGACCTTCGAGCGCAAGCGATCCGTCACGAACTCCATCAACACCACGATGGTGAAGATCACGAGAATGATGGTCGAGGCATTCTTGTATTGGAAAAGATCGAACGCGACCTTCAGCTCCTGGCCGATGCCACCGGCTCCAACGAGGCCGAGAACAACAGACGAGCGCACTGCCTTTTCAAGCGCAAAGAGCGTGGTGTTTGTCAGGGACGGCAAAGCGTCGGGCAGAACTGCCCCGCAGAGGACAGAGAACCGACTGGCCCCGATTGCAAACAGCGCTTCCTGAGGTCTTTCGTCGGCATCCTCCATCGCCTCGGCGAAGAAGCGCCCGCAAAAACCGATCGTATCGACGACGATGGTCATGGTTCCAGCAACCGCCCCGAGACCAACGGCTGACACGAAAAGAAGTGCCCAGACCAAATCTGGAACGGTCCTAAACAATGAGACCAGGATCCTGGAGATATGCCGGAACGGGCCGAGCGGGGTTATGTCCTTGGCCGAGAGCCAGGCAAATGGCAAGCTGAGGACGACACCTATTGCTGTCCCCACGACCGCTATCTGAAACGTTTCGATCATGCGCCAGAAAACCCGCAGGAGGAACCCTGGCTCGACATTTGGGGGTATCATGCGGCCGACGAGCTGGGCCATGCGGGGCACTCCCCCTGCCAGCTGTTCCGGCGAAGGTGCGACCTGCCCGGCGGAAACGATCACGAGAGCGGCCAAAGCGACGGCAAAGCTGAAAGTGAGGGGCGAGATCGATGGAATCCGGCTCGGCGAAAGGCGGTCATGCATCGAAGACGTCTTTCAAATCAGCGCGGGTGACATGCGCCGTCGGCCGGTCGAAGAAGACCTTGCCCGCCTTGAGCGCTATCAAGCGATCGGAGTAGTCGAGAGCATGTTCCATGTCGTGCGTGGTGTAGACCAAGGTGATCGCTTGTTCCTGGGTGAGCTCGGAGAAAACGCGCATCACATCATGTCCAGCCGCAGGATCGAGACTTGCCGCCGGTTCGTCTGCTATCAAAAGCTTCGGACGCCGGATCAACGCACGGGCAATCGCCACCCGCTGCGCCTGCCCTCCAGAAAGCGCGTCGGCGCGGGCGCCTGCCTTGCCGAGAAGCCGCACGTCGGCGAGCGCCTGCATTGCTTCCTCGCGCCAGTGTTGCTTTGCGATGGAATGGTGCCAGCCGCGCCAGCCGCCGGGCAGCCCGAGCTTGCCCTGCAAAACGTTTGTAAGAACGGATTGGCGGCTAACCAGTCCGTGATGCTGGAAGACAAATCCGATCTGCCTGCGTATGCGCCGCAGCTGGGCGACGGACGGCGCCGAGCGGAAGCTCTCGCCGAGGGTGACGACCTCGCCACCGCTCGACGGTAAAAGACCGATGAGGCATTTGAGCAGGGTGGATTTTCCAGCACCGTTCGAGCCAATCAGGGCAACCCGTTCGCGCGATGCTATGTTGAGGCCAATACTGGAGAAAACAACCTTTCCGTTCGCATAGCTCTTCGCAAGATCGTGCGCGCGAATGATTGCTGTCATAGTGACCTCTTGGCCCAGACGGGACTACGAAATAGACCGGCGGTTAACCGCCGGCCTTTGCGATGAAAAGGAGCAAGCCTCAGTTTACGAAGTCGGTGAGGGTCTCGATTCCGATCGTGCGGTACATCGAGCGGACATAGTCGTAGTCCGAGTCCCTGACATCAGTCAGAAAGAAACCGCCCTTGAATTTCTGGTTGTCCTCGCCTGTCAGGATCGCTTTCATCAGCTCGTTGCCATTCTTCGCAAAGGCATCGCGGACCTTGACGAACACGTCGTCTGAAATGTCCTTACGGGCGACAAGAATGTCGTTCGGCAGATCGCGGCCCCGTGCGATTACCGAGAAGGCAGTGTCGGGGAACGCTTCCCGGACCGAGTTCAGATAACCGAAATTCAAGCCGATAGCGGCGATGTCGCCGCGGATGAGAGCCTCAGCCGCGATATTGCGCGATATGATCACTGGCTCATAGTCGGTGGCATATTTCAGGTTGAAATCGGCCAGCGCCTGCGCGGGGCCGAGGTGCTGGGAGGTGGAGCCTACCGAGCCGAATGCAATCTTCTTGCCCTTCAAGTCTTCAATCGAGCGGATCGGTCCATTCGCCAGTACGGCGATCTGAGCGAAATAATCGGGGCGCTGCCAGGCAACAACAATCTTCGGCTGGCTTAATTCCTTCATGACCACGTATTCAGCAGGACCGGTCAGGACGAGATCGACCTGCCCGGAATTCATGGCCTCGACGGCGGTGGTCCGCGAGCTGACCGGAAACAGCTCGATATCCAGGCCGGTCGCCTCTTCAAGAGCGGCCTGGAAAGCGCCGAATTCCTGCTCAAGAGCCTCCAGTCCCTCCATGTCGGTTACCGCGAATTTCACCGGCTCCGCAAAAGCTGGAAGAGCGGAGGCAAGCGTCAGCGCGAGTGCGGTTGCGATGGTGCGGATCATCATTTTTCCTTTGCTGTATAGACAGGAAACTGTTACCCGCTAATCCGTATACGCAGCAGATGACGTGCTCGTGACATTTCGTCGGCGCCAGCGGCAGGCTTTGCTTTTAGAGGGATACAGTGAACTGGCACATCCAGCGTGGTCGCATCCTTACCGACCGGGGACTCGAAACCGCGGACCTGAGCATTGCCGGCGGGATACTGTCAGAGATCCAAGCGGCCCATGCCTCCATAATCGATGCCGATGGTCTGCTCGTGCTTCCGGGGATCGTCGATATTCACGGCGACGGCTTCGAGCGGCAAATCATGCCGCGGCCGGGTGTCCGCTTCGACACGGCGCTGGCGTTGAAAGATACGGACCGCCAGCTTGTCGCCAATGGAGTTACCACAGCCTTTCACGGCGTCACGGTGTCATGGGAGCCCGGACTTCGCTCGCTCGAAGCCGCCAAGCAACTGATCGGCGCGCTCTGCGATCTCCGCGATACTCTTAGCTGCGATACGCGTGTGCATCTGCGCTGGGAGACCTTCGCGCTTGATCAGATGGCGCAGGTCATACAATGGCTCTCTCTTTGGCCGCGACCGATCATTGCTCTCAACGACCATACGACCGGGTCGGTATTGAACGGCACGATCGCCCGCAAGATCGGCCAGATGGCGGAACGGTCCGGCTTGAGCCGTGAGCAGTATATGGCGTTGCTCGATCAGATTTGGTCCCGCCGAGCCGACGTAGCGATCGCGATCGGGAAGCTGGCCGCGACTGCACGGGCCAATGGCAATGTGCTTCTTGCCCATGACGAAGCGTCTCCCGAAGAACGTATGTATTTCCGCGGTCTCGGTGCAAAGGCTTCGGAATTTCCACTGACGCTCGAAACGGCGAAAGCCGCGCGGCAAATGGGCGAGGATGTGATCCTCGGCGCGCCCAATGTCGTGCGCGGCGGCAGCCATAATGGAGCGCTGAATGCCACCGAGGCCATCAGAGCCGGGCTCTGCACGGTGCTGACCAGTGACTACCACTATCCCTCGCCTCTGCATGCGGCCTTCAGGCTTTCTTCTCCGGGGGCCAGCGATTTCCCCATGATCTGGAATCTGGTCTCGGCAAATCCGGCCCGGGTAGCCGGCCTTGACGATCGCGGATTGCTTGTTGCCGGCCGCCGAGCGGATCTGATCCTCGTCGATGCCGGCGATCCGGAGCATCCGCGTGTGGTGGCCACCATGGTTCACGGACAAATTGTCTATTCCTCTGGACTCTCGCGCGTAAACCGACGGTCGGCACACCGATCGCCGGTGAATAAGGCTTCATGAACCAGAATACGAAAATCCCAACACCACACGAGCGCAGCGTCAATCGTCTCCTGGCCTTTGACGGGCTGGTCTTTCGGCCACGCAGCGATTCGCCGATCTGGCAGCAGATCTACGATCACATCTTCAATCTGATCGAGAGCGGCTGTCTTCCGCCGGGCAGCCAACTTCCCGGAGAAACGCATCTGGCGGAGAAACTCGCGGTCACCCGCATTACACTTCGCCGGGCGCTGCAGCAGTTACAGCATGAGGGCCACCTCACCGCTCGCAAGGGCGTCGGTATCTTCGTGCGAAACCTACCCTCGACATTCACGGTTCGCGACGGACAGCGCTTTCTCGACAATTTCGAAGCTCATGGCCAGAAAATCGGCACCAAGACGCTGCTGATCGTCCGGGAACCAGCAGAACCGGCCGCGGCGGAGCGGTTGCGTCTCGCACCTGATGCCGCCATTATCCGGCTGTGCCGGATCAGAACGTCCGATAAGCAGCCGGTTTACGTCAATACCAAGGTCTTTCCAGCCAATCTCTTTCCTGATTTCGAGCAGACGTACGACGTGCGTCAGTCGGTGACCGATGTTTTCCGCGCGCATGGCATCGAGAATTACCGGCGGGCCGAGACGCGCATCAGTGGCGGCTTTGCGTCCCCTGATGAAGCCGGAATCCTGCGGCTGACACCCGGAACACCAGTATTCCGCATCAATGCCGTCAACGAGGACCGCAACGGCATACCAATCGAATGGACCCGCGGCTGCTGGCCGCTGACGTCTGTCGAGTTCGTGTTCTGATCCTGGCGCGATGGCGCGCTCAACATGCTCTTCGCCTCAGCCCATGGTTCCTGGGGCGTAGCGATCAGCACGACCAGTTCATGATGTCGGTCGGCCATTGGGTCGGCTTTAGACGGACCCCAAAAGCCGGTCGAGAAAAGGCCGCTGGCCAATAAGCATCTTTTCCCGGGCCATATCGAGGCCGAACCACCCTGCGCGATCGATCTCCGGAAAGAATTGCATGCGGCCGCTGCGCGGTGGCCATTCCATCTCGAACATGTTGCTCCGCAAAGTGCCGGCGTCGAAATCGCCTTCGACGCCGAAGGCTGTAATAAGCTTGCCGCCGCGCTGGCGCAGCTCCCCCAACGCAAGCAGTGCTCCATCGAGCTCCCAGCCGGTTTCCTCCACGAATTCGCGACGTGCCGCAGCTTCCGGCTGTTCGTCATCACCATACTCGCCCTTTGCAATCGACCATGCGCCAAGATCGCGGCTTTGCCAGAACGGCCCGCCCGGATGAACAAGCAACACCTGCAGTTCGTTGCTCGATCTGCGGTAAGGCAGGATGCCCGCACTTCTTTTCGCCATGGCCTCAGCCTCTGCCATGCAGCATGCCGCAACAACGACAAAGCAGTTGCCGGCTTGGCGCAGCAGACGCTGTGCCAACGCCGCGCGCTGGAAAGCACGTCGCCAAAAATGGCTGTACGACAACCCGCTCGGTTCGATTTCGACCAGGCACGCCTAGTGTTCACCGATCTGCCGCGCGCTGCCGGCGATCTCGACGAAACGTCCAATATTGTCGGGCCGATCGGTTGGATTAGCTACCGGCTCGCCGAGCGCGAAAGAGAAGCTTCCGTTTGTTCGGCATTACTCAAGAATTCGTCGCGTTCGGCTATCCACAGATCCGCATAGTCGACATTCTGCCACTCGGCAAACCACGGACCACCGCTTGTATAGTGGACCGCCTTAGGTGTGCCATGCGTCGGCTTTTCGTTCCAACCTTCAAGCCAGTTCCACTCTACTGGCAGCGAGCCCAGGTCCTCATCGGCGACCCACTGCATTCGATGGAGGTAGGCACCGCTTTCGCGGTTCACGACCTCTGGCGTAAGCGATTTAACCGAAGGGTGCGCGCAGTTGAACAGCATCAGCGAGGACCAGTTTTTTCGTGGGTAGGATGTCTGGACCACGCCGTCCATCTTGGTAGTGGCCTTCGGCGTATAATCATGCTGGACGCAATAGACCGCCTTGTTCGACTTTGTGTATTCCAGCAAACCTGCGACGTCACCGAGCCACAGGAAGTCGCAATCGCAAAACAAAGCCCAACCCGTGTAGTCGGCGAGAAAAGGCGTGAGAAACCGCGTATAGGTGAACTCTGTTGACGCGAGTGGGTCTTTTTCCCTCCAATACAGTCCACGGGCACGCAGTTCGTCCTGTTTGATTGGAATGACGGAGACAGGCACCGAAGCGTTTTTAAGCAAAGAGTGCCGTGCTACGTCGTAGGCGATCGGCTCGCGGCTGTCCCATCCAACGAATACCCTAAACGCATCAGTCATATTCAGTACCTTGGCTCCAATTTCAAAACGGCCATACCCTAACTGTCTGGCAACAGCTCGGCAACAATGGTGCAGAAATTAGCCAGGACGATTTCTGAATCGCACGGATTTGCCTTTCACGCCGGTCCTGCTTTTTTCGGCGGATTTCCTCTCGCTGCCCAATGCGACAAGCGCCCATTTCTGATAGGTGTAGCTGGCTGAATAAGCGGCGACCATCGCGCCGGTCGAACCGTCCAGAAATCCCAGCTTGAAAACATAGCTGTTCATATAGGCCCAGACCGAGCGCAAAACCGCCTTGCTTATCGAGCTTCTTTTGCCCTCGGTAAGCAGCCGCGCCGCGGACGCTTCTGCGTATCGGCCGATCTTGTCATGCGCGTCTGCCAGGTCGGCGATGGAGTCATGCTCCATAGGATGGGACAATCGCGTAACCTTCCCATTCACCACAACTTTCTCGTGCACCGTGTCGTTGCTGAAGCGCCCGGACTGTCGACGGAAAAGCCGGAGCACCAGGTCGGGCGACCAGCCGCCATGGCGGACGATGTGCCCACAAAAGCGGGATCTTCTTGGTATTTCGAAGCCATCATAGCCTTTTGGGTTGGCGATAGCGGCTCTGATTTCTGCAGCGAGGGGTGGCTCGACCCACTCGTCGGCATCAAGCGAAAGGACCCAATCCCCTGTCGCCGCGGCCAGGGCACGGTTTTTTTGCGCGCCGAAACCGGGCCAATCGAGGGTAATCAGGACCTTGGCCCCGAGTCCACTGGCGATGTCCCTGGTTTGATCGGTGCTGTTGTTGTCGAGGACGACGATTTCGTCGGCAAAATGTACCGAGCGAAGGCAACGTGCAATGCACGCTTCCTCATTGCGGCTGATTATGATGACTGAGAGCGCCGGCACTGTCAGACGGTTCCGGCGTCAAAACTGCAACAGTTGTTCAAAGAAACTGGTCCCCCGGCCTGTTAGCACTCCGAGCGATACTAACGGATTCAAAAAAAATGTCGAAAATTATCTCAGGTCGAGACTTTCGTAGAGCGCTATCATTCTCCTGATCATGACGTTGAAATCGTAATGTTCGGCCGCCGCTCTGACCTTTGCCGCAGTCTCAGGCCGTGACGACAGCTGCAACGCACGGGCAAGCCCGGCGGCGAGGTCGTTTACGCTGGCTGCGTCGCAAACAAGCGTCGGCTCGAACCGATCGACCAGCTCGCGCGCGCCACACCCGGTGCTTACCACGGCGGGCAAGCCGCTGGCCATGGCTTCGATCACCACTGTGCCGAATGGGTCATAAATGGAAGGCAGCACGGCAATGTCGGCCGCGCCGTACCATGGCAACATATCTTTCTGCGGCCCCAACATCCTGAGCCTTGCGCCCAGACCCAGTCTGTCGCCGGCCTGTTTGAAGGCATTGGCGCGCGAATCATGGCCAATGACCCACACCTCCGGCTCACCGTCCAGCGTAGCGACAGCCTTCATCAATGGAAGAAGTCCTTTTCGCGCGAAACCCGAGCCGACAAACAGGACGACCGGCCTGTTATCGTCGACATCGAGCTGCGCGCGGACCGCGGCCCGATGCTGTTGGCGCAGCTCCAGGTTGAAGCGGTCCAGGTCAACCCCGTTGGGAACATGGTGCACACGTTCCGCCGGATAGTCGTAGTGACGGATAATGTCCTCAGCCACCATTTTCGAAATGGCAATCACAGCTTTAAGCCGTGGGCTGGCATAGGTTGTGCGTTCAAGACGCAGCGTCTGGCGATGAAAGGGACTCAGCGCCGTCGCTGCCCTGCCAAGCCGCGTCTCGAAACGACGCCGCTCGGCAAGGTAGGCGGCATGAACGCCTTCCCCGGCCCGGAAGACATCGCAGCACGGAAGACGATCGTTGCTCTGCACCAGGGCCGGTGGCATTTCGGCGATCTTGCGGCATGCGGCTCGGGCAAAGGACGTCGCCCGCAGGGAGCGGGGAAAGCGGCGGCCGGCACAATGGATGAATTCTATGCCTTCGTATCGCGGCCAGTCGCCGGACAGCACAGCCACCGGCCGTTGACGCGCGGCGAACGCCGCCATGATGTTTTCCAGCATGATCTCGCCTCCGCCAAAGGGCGCATAGCGCTGGCGTACGAACAGGATAGGCGTCTTCGGTTCCGCCTGAACCCGTTGATTATGCTGTGACAAATCCATGCGATCTCGCTACGCCGTTGAGCACTCCGGAACCGGCGGACTTTATAAATCACGCAGATGAGCGCGATTTGACCAGTTTGGCTATCCCCTGCACTGCTGGAGTGAAGATGTGGTTATCGCTAGGCAGTTATTCCATAATTTTCCATGATATTTTTGCAGTATAAAATTTCTTTTTTGGTAAGGTAGTCCTTATACCCGCCAACTACGCCGCGTCTAACTTTAAAACTATCGGAATCGGTGCTGTCTACCGTTCTTAAGCGGTGACCATAGCGCTCATCGCTTTGCCCAGAGGATTCCTTGTTTCTCATGGACTCAAATCGACCGACGTCAATTGCTTTCGTAATTTCCTCCTCGTCTGGTTCTGCATTTAACCATTTCGCGATTCGGCTAAGCTCGGAGGCGGCATCGCTGTGGAGCGTTTCGTATCGCGTGATCAACACATCGTCTCTTTCGCTTATTGCCGCCAGCCACATTGCATTGAAGCGGAGGGTCCTCTCGATACCAAACTGTGGGTCTCGTACAAAGCTCGACAAATCACCTTGAAATAGGCCGCGCCATGCTTCGCGTTTGGTGACATGAAAATATCCGGAAATTGTTGTGTCGATCGGATTGCGATGCAAAAAAATCAGGGGCCGCTTTCCCAAAAAAGCGTCGGCAGAGCGGAAATCTTTTCTGTGGAACGCGCTGCCGCCGTGGGTGTAATCGAGGCCGACGACAAGCTGATCAAGCATGACTCTTAACCATGTCCGCCCCGATTTGGGGTAGGAAATGCAAAGGCCTAAATTACTGGAATTTTCTTCTGCCTTCGGCTTGAGCCACCGCAGCAATTTCATGGTCACCCCGCAACATCCTATCGGCTGCCAATTGCATGGACTCGGCTTCCGGACTTTATGGCATGACCAGTCATCTCGATCAAACTTAGCCGATGAGCAACCACCTGTTTTTCGCGCCTCATCCACAAACGCTTCCAAATCGGGGCGGCGGTTGCGTCAACTGTAAATCACTGTTGCGGTAGATCAGGCAGTCGGTGCTGGCGCGCGGCGAAAACAGATTTGGGTCGATTGTCCACTGTTGCTTGCGGTTTTCCCAGCGGTGAGGCATTTAGAAAACTATTAGGAAAGAGCGGATGAACACCAGCACCCCCGACCTGTCGTATGAGATTCCCGTCCCGAAATCGAAGCAGACTCGTGGATTGAGGAAAATCGAACGCCAGTTGAGGCCGAAACTGCGGTCGCTTCGGTGGCGGGTTGTCGAGCAGGTTTTGAGCTGGCGCAATCCCGAGGCGTTGGCTTTTTACCGCAGAGCCATGGAAACCGCATATCTGCCTGACGACCTGATCGACGTAGTCCCGCAACTCAAGATCCTGTACCTCGCCACGCCAAAGGCGGCGAGTAGCCGCATTCGCAGCAACCTTGCAGCCATGATCGGAAACGACACCGTGTCGGGGTGGCGCAGCGACCAGAACTGGAAGGTGCACAACCGAAAGGCGTCGAACTTGCAGGCGCCTCGCCATGGCGTCCTGCAGTTCTATCGCATGGCCACCAGTCCGGAAGCCTTGCGATTTACCTTCGTTCGCAACCCCTATACCCGGCTGTTGTCGTGCTGGGCCGACCAATATCGCGACCGTCCGCTTGTGCCTGGTTATGGCAGGGTGGAGGTCTATTTAGCCTACCGCGAAATGGCTGATCCGGCGCTGCCTGTAGGTCCCGACAAGAGCCTGTCCTTTGCAGATTTCGTCGCCTTTGCCTGCACGACTTCCACATGGCGCATCGACAAGCATTGGCAGAGGCAAAGCGACATCATCGACCTTCCAGGTGTGGCGTTCGACCTCGTCGGCAAGACCGAGACTTTCGCACAGGATTTCGAACGGGTTCTCGATCATGTCGGTGCAAGCGACGAGATGCGACGCGCGGCGATGCCACCTCTGCACACCTCCTCGCGCCGCAGGCTTGCCGACTATTTCACGCCAGAACTGGCAGATACCATCTATCGCGCGTATGAGCGCGACTTCGATCAGTTTGGCTATCCGCGCGCGCTTCCAGAGTAAAGCGGTCTCGCGGCGGTCTCAAAGGTATCCGAACGCCTGCATCAGGGGCTTCCCACGCCCCTCGGTAAGCTCCATCAATTCCTGCTGACCCAGTTCGGTTTTCCAGCGGCCGCGGCCATCATAAATTGGCTGGTTCACTTGCTGGTTGCGCAATGCGGCATGTTGGGGTTGCGCATTAAGTGTGAACCATCGTTGCGGGTTCCGATGATAGTCGAGCAGACTCTGATCGAACGACAATCCCAGGAAGGTGCAGATCTTTTCGACGGTCGCTTCCGGGTCATCGACAAGATCTTCGTAGCGGTAAATCAGGACGTCCGTGCTGCCGCGCTCGGCAAGGACCATTGTGTTGTCCGAAATCCAGCGGTCCAGACTCGCGGTCGCATCGCCAAGCCGCCTTGTCAGCGAAGCAACGGTATCGCGCCCATCGCGTACCGGCATCACGAACTTCGCGCCCGGCACCAGGCGTCGTATCCGGTCGACACGTCTGATATGACGCGGTGTCTTTTCAAGCAGCACCGACTTGCCCGCTCCAATGGCCGCCCGTTTCAGCTTGGAGTAGCGATACAGCGCAAGTGGAGCCCATTTGAAGAACACGTTTGTTTCTTCGAATGGCAAAAAGACATCGGCATGCGAGGCAAGAATCGTAGCTATCAGCGTGGTGCCGCTATGTCCGCATCCGCAGACAAAGCCGGTGCATCGGATCAATTCACACCTGCCCTGTCGTCGGCATAAGATATGCCATGCCGCTGAAAGGCTTCATCGAGCCGCTTCCAGTAATCAAGCCGCGCAAGCACATTGTCACAAAAGGCAATATCATCCGCGCCAAGGTAGTCCAAATAACCACCGACCTTACCTTTTCGAACCTTGAAGCTTTCCGGGTCGTCAGGATTGCGCGGTTGCAATCTCCCGCCATAGCGCGCACCCAGCTCTCCTGAGATTTCAGATTGCTGCATTCGTTTGAACGATCTGCTGACGGCAACATCGGCAAGCTGGGACTCCTCAAAGGATTTTCCCAAGAATTTTCCGATGCTGCGCAATGCGTCGTTTGTATCCCGCTGCACATCTTCATAGCGCAGAAGCGCAATCTTTCGCATGTGACTTGCGGCTGCAAACCACTGCAGGTTGAAAAGGGCAATCTTCTCGACACCGTGTTTGGGGCTTCTTATACAATCGCCCATCGGACCTGCCTCCAGCCCATGGCGTTTGTTGACCTGAAAATATCCAGATACCGCAGTGTCGCGGGGGTCTCGCGTCAGGAATAGAATCCGTTGGCGTTTGTAGCGAGATTTGTCGGGGCTTATCTGCGCAATGTCACGCAGATCCTTGTGGTCGGAACCGTCATGCGTGTAAGCCGCATCGACGCCCAGATCGTCAAGCATTACGCGCAGCCAGGTCCGCCCGGATTTGGGAAACGAGACGACAAGGAGGGGCGGCTTTCTTGCAAAAAAGTTGGAAAACAAACTCAACTTGCGGACTCCGATTGCGGGCACTTTGATCGAGCAGATCAGCGATTGTAAATATCGATTAAGGCATTGGCGATCCGTTGCGAAGCCGGCACCTTTGGATCAATCGACAGATTGGCATTGAGGAAGTCCCGGCTTTGCTCAAAATAAGTCGGCCTTGACCTGACCGCAGCGCGGATATCCTCGACGAGGTCATGCTCCGACAATGTTGGTTTGAAAGCGCCCATAGGGCTGTCGAACTCGACCATGGGAGAAACCAGCGGAAACAGCACCACCGGAATGCCGCAGGCGATTGCTTCGTAAACAGTGGTGCTTGGGCGCGTTACGAGCGCCAGAGCCTCCGGGAGCAGCTGTGCGAAATCCAGGGTCGATTTGTTCGGCAAATCGACTTTTGCGAACATCGTGGGGTGGACGCTGACGACATAGGCAAGGCCGAGTTTCGCACATGCGCCTGCCACGGCTTCAATCGCTTGGCGATCTGCGGGCTTTTCGATATCCCCCTTGAAGTTCACCAGCACAAAAAGCCCTTCATCGTGCCTGGCGCCAGCACCTTCGACGGCACGCTCAATTACCGGGGAGCCGACAACGTATGTCGGCTGGCGTCTTTGCTGCAGCGCCGCTGGTCCCATCGACAGGATGTAGTCAGCTCTCACAAATCGATGCGGCTGCAGCAGTCGCGCACCGCCGATCAGCCCGACCACACGGACCATGCCGAAGTTAATGGAGTCTATGAATCGCCTAAAGAATTGCGGCGCATAGTCATTTCCAGTCACCAGCATGTCGCCGGGTCTGATCATCCGCTCGAGCTCGGCAAAGCCGATATGCGATATTCCCCGGGCGTTGAGTTCAGGTCGCGCTACGCCGCCGCGTTTCAATCCATCGAGATGCGCGAACACGCAGCGGATGCCGCGGTCAACCAGAATTTCTGCCGCGTCAGCCAGCAGCCGAACATTGTTGCGGTTGTGTGGGACGAAGTAGACAGTCCTCGTTGCTGCCCTGCCGCGGGCGTAGATACGCCCGCGCTTGAACAGATTTCCTGGATGAACAACCCGGTACGCGGCGAGGAGCCGCTGCACAAAGCCTTCGCTGACAGGAGAAGCCGCCTTGGTTCTCGACCTACCCAAAGATATGCATCGCCTCTTATCCGTAAAATTCAGAACGGCCGCCCCGCCGGGTAGTTTACAATGCTCTTGCCGTCAAGAAAGGCGCTTGACCACTTCGCCGGTTTGGACCTGCCTGGCACACTCGCGATGCCTTGCGTGGTGGATTCAAACAGTGCTGATGAGTAAGCCCATGTGGTTTTGTGCGTCTTCCATCACCGCGGCCCAAGGCCTTTCCCGTTTCGAGACCAGCACGGCGGAAGGATAGTAGGGTGTGCAATCGCCCTCGACCGGCCAGGAACGTTTGAACCCATCGCCAAGGATAAAGACCGACGGGATGCCGAGCGCGCCCGCCAGATGCGCCCCGGTATTGCTGATGGTGACCACGGCGTCCATCGCGGCAACCTGCGCCGCGAATAGGTCCATGTCGACAAGTTGGTCGATTGATCCGTCATGGAGAATACGCGCGAGCTCGCCATCGGTCAGGATCTTCAGGTCGGACTCGACCTGGCCATATTGCAGCGAAACGAACCGGAGGTCCGGACGGCTGATAAGCCCGCGCCATGCCGTAAGTGGCGGCAGGTCTTTGCCAGGATTGGAGCTGCCCCATGCGATGCCGACCAACGGCCGGCCATCCTTCCGATAGCGAGCGCGAAGTTCATCGACCCGCGCCGGGTCCGGCTTCAGCGGGATGAAATTCTCCCGGATCGTGGTCTCATCTGTCTCGAACACGGCAGTCAGATGCTGAACGCCCGCAAAGGCCTGCGCCTCGCCATAGGCGGCCTTGTTCCCCTGACCGACAGCTCGCACATCGGCGGCGGGAAATGTCCGCTGAAAGAGCGGCACCAACCGGTGCTCGACCAGGACGATCAAACGAGCGGCCCGGGCGAGCGCGCGGCCGACGGAACTCGCATGATGGATCGCGGTGGCCAGACCCTGCTTTTCGGTCTCCATCAGATCGACGAGCAGGACCTGGTCCGAGATATCCTGGCCGAGCCATTCGCCGTTGACGCGGCCTTCAACGATGTGACGCCGGGCGATTTTCAGCTCCGCCGCCGGGCCGTAGGCGCCCATCCGCATCAGCGCCTTGCTAAGCTCGTCGAGCAGGCGAACCTCGCCCCGCGACTTCGCAATCGACCCCAGGGCCAGCGCTTTCGGCAGTGCGGCAGACCAATCGCGCGCCTCGATGCTTCGCCGATAATCCGCCATCTGATCGGCAATGTCGCCATCACGCCAGCGAAGGAAAAGCTGCCGCCGATGGCGACGGAACCAGACCTTGTACTTATAGCCTGCAAGCGCGACACCGCGGCGGAACCGGCGAAGGAGTTGGCTACCGGCCATCACCAACTCCACTGATGATTTGCATAACCCGTCCACCTGCTTCCTGCATTGCGGACGCCCATGCCTGACCGCCCTTCCGAACCAGTCGAACGCTTGGATATGTGGCTACGGTCTCGCCGAAGGCAGGCCACGACAGCCGAAACCCATCGTCGAGCATGACGACAGTCGGAACGCCAAGCGCTCCCGCCAGATTGGCGCCGGTGTTGCTGATCGTCACCACCGTATTGAGCGCCGCGATTTGCGCGGCAAAGCGGTCCATATCCGACAACTGGTCGACGGAGGCGTCATGGATGATGCGTCCCGGCGCCCAGCGTTCGAATTGGGCGAGCGCTGGCCCGACATCGCCATACTGCATACTGATGAAACGTCCCGGCAGATTGCCGAGCAGCGCCCGCCAATCATCCAGAGCCGGCAGGTCCTTGCTCTTGTTCAGGCTTCCCCAGGCGAAGCCGATCAGAGGCCCCGGGCCGCGAGCGAGATAGGTGCTGCGTAGCTCGGCGACCAGTCGGCGGTCCGGCTCCAAGGGGAGGAAGGGCGCGCGTGCTGTCGGCTCATCCGGCCAGAAGTGCTTCGCCAGTGTCTCGAAGCAGGCGAAAACGTCGGCGTCCGTCGCCGCCACCTCCCCTTCTCCTTCTAGCCTGACATCGAGCCCAGGATATGTTCTGCGATAAAGTGGCGCGAGTCGCGGCTCGACCAAAACGGTGCATCGTTCGGCAGCTGCGACCACCGGCCCAAGCAGCGACGCGAACTGGAAGAAGATTGCAAGATCGCCTTCGCGCCGCTCGACGGCAAGCCTGCGACCCGCAAGATCACTGCCATCCCATTCGGGCCGGCCGGGCACTTGCTTGCTCGACGCGATCAACTGCCACGCACGATTCCCGCCGCCGAGACGTCTCAGTCCACGCCCGGCTTTTTTGACAAGCCCGGGATCGCCAAGCTGCTCACCGAGCAGGCCGAGTGCCAGCGCATGATCCCGGGCCGCCTGCCAGTCACGCCGCTCGACACTCTGCGCCATCAGGCTCATATGTCGTTCGACGCTTTCGTCAGCGTGGCGCGAGGGACGCTTAAAAAACTTCTTTGCTCGATCAAGAACCTTCTGCAGCCGCTTGCCGTCAACACCTTGCGGGCGCAGGTCGGCGGCTTTTGCCTTTTCAAGGATGGATCGTCTGCTCGGCACAGCGACCTCAACTATCGCTAGACGGCGTCGAACGCACCGTCAGGATCGACGAGAGCCGCCGGCCGACGTCGTCGAGCACCACCGGCCACGGGCGTCCTTCCTTGCGAATGACGAGCCCCTTCGGATACCAGGGCGTTCGATCGCCAATCACTGGCCATGCTGTCTGAAACTTGTCGTCGATCAGGAAAATGGTCGGAACACCGAGTGCTCCGGACAGATGGGCCGCCGTATTGCTGATCGTTACGACCGCATCGAGTGCGGCGACCTGGGCGGCGAAACGGTCCATATCAATCATCTGGTCGACACTGTCATCATAGATAAGCCGCGTATCATTGCCGTTGCGCAGGCGCCGCAGCGCCGGCTTGATCTGTCCGTATTGGAGAGAAACGAACGTCGCTTGTGTCTGGGCGATAAACCGTGCCCATTCGGGGAAATCAGGGACGTCCTTGGTGTGTGATTTGCTGCCCCAGGACAGACCCACCAGTGGTAGATCCGTCATCGAGCGATAGCGCTTGCGGAATGTCTGGACGAGTTCAGGATCTACCCGCAGTGGCACGAAATCGGCGGCAAGTCTTTCGGCATCGCGGCCGAAAACCCAGGCGAGATTTTCGAAGGTCGCAAATTTGTCACCAACGACATTCTGCTGCGCTGGAACCACGGTCGCATTCGGGAACGTCCGCTGCAGAAGCGATACGAGGCGCGGCTCGACCCGAATTGTCGCGCTTTGCGCACATCCAGCGGCGGCGCCGGCCAGTCGCGCATGGCGGATAACCCGGCCAAGACTGCGAGGATCATCCTCTACAAGATCGATCAGCAGTGTATTCGAACCGAGGTCTTCTCCGGTCCACTCATTGGCACCTTCCCCTTTTCGTTGCCGGCGAGCGGAAAGCCGAAGCTCGGCCGCCCGCGCGAAGTTGCCCAGCCGTTCGAACGCCTGGCCTGCCTTCTGCATCAACTCCGGGTCGCGGACACGCTCGGCCATGATGGCCATTTGATTGGTACTTGCTTCAAGGCCTGTCCAGTCCCTGCGCGCGATCAGCGCGTCGACCTTGGCCTGCTGCTCAAGAACGGAACGAGGCTTGGAGCCGGTATACAGCGCCCGCACGGCCTTTGTGTATCGGCGCAACTGCAGGCCCAATCCACCTATCACATACCGGATGTAGGAACCGTGGTAAAAACTGGTCATCGGCCTTCAGCGCAATACGCTCTGCCGCAGCGTTTCGCCGCCTTCGACGATTGGAGCGGACGCTTCCAAATGGAAGATCGAGCGATAGATTTCGCTGCGCATGGCGAGTTCGTCATGGGTCCCGGAGTCCGCAAGCATACCAGCGTCAAATACCAGGATGCGATCGGCCGCCTTGATGGTTGAAAGCCTGTGCGCAATGCAGATCACAGTGCGCTGAAATGCATTGTCGAACGCAGCCTCCATGACCGCCCGTTCGTTTTCGCCGTCGAGCGCGGATGTTGCTTCATCGTAGACAATCACCGGAGCATTTTTGAGTAGGGCGCGCGCGATGGCAACGCGTTGTTTCTGCCCGCCCGACAGATTGGTGCCGCTCGGACCCACCAGCGTGTCGAGCCCGTTTTCCAGGCTCGAAGCAAAGCTTGTGACCCGGGCGAGGTCCGCCGCGGACTCGATTTCCTGATCGCTGGCGTTCGGGCGTCCGTCGCGAATGTTGTCACGGATCGAGCCTTCGAACAGGAAAACATCCTGTGAAACCAGGGCGATATTGTCGCGAACGTCGGCCAGGCTGATCTTCGTAATGTCCTTTCCGTCGAGGAGAATCCTGCCCCTGTCCGGCTCTATCAGGCGCAGGATCAGATTGACGATGGTCGTTTTGCCGGCGCCGGAGCGGCCGGCGATCGCCAGCTTCTCACGAGGTCGGACCTCGAAGGAAACGCCGTGCAGCGCAGGGCTATTCCCTTCATAGGAGAAGGCCACATCTTCAAAACGGAGGCCGCCCTCGACATCGGTGAGGTGCTCGCCCGCGGTTGCGAGTTGTCGCTGTTCGGGCGTGTCGATCAAATCAAACATCTGCCCGACGGCCACCATTTGCTTCTGGATGTCGACATTGACCCGGGCCAGCCGCTTGGCGGGTTCATAGGCAAGCATAAAGGCGGTTATGAAGGCCATAAATTCGCCCGGCGTCTTGCCGTTGCCGAGGGTCTGCCAACTGGCGTAAATAATGAAAAGGCCAATGATGAAGCCGCCGCCTGTCTCCATCAATGGACTCATCAACGCCGATGTGCGGTTGATCTGGATGCCGCGCCTTTCCATCTTGCGGACGGCCTTCGCGAAGCTGGCGGCCGCCTTGTCTTCAAGTTGGAAGGACTTGATGGTGCGGATACCTTCGACGGCTTCCGTGCCGATCGACTGGACCAGTGCTGCCAACTCCGTCTCGCCCCTTGCCAGCGCCTTGAGCTTCCTGGTTATCGCGCCCACCGATAGGAATAGCAGGGGTAGAACCGCCACCGATATCAGCGACATCATTGGATCCTGCTTGACCATGACGCTTGCCAGGGCAATCAGCTTCAGCACATCGGAGACGGTGCTGCTCGTGAGGGTGAGAATAACGGCGGCCCCGGCGCGCGCGTTGAACATGATCTTGGAGACGAATTTCGCCGGATGCTGGTTAGCGAAGCGGTTGATGTCGAAACGCACCATTCGGGAAAACTGGCGGTTTTGAAGGTCCGAAACGATAGCCCGGCGAACCTTCCCCGTTGTGATGGTCTGGCAGTAGTCGGCGATCCCCTTGACCAGGAAAATGCCCACAATCACGGCGCTAATACCCCATGCGGCGGCAGCGTTCCGTTCTACATAAATGCTATTGATCATGACACTCATGATCCAGGCCGTTGCGCCGGTCGCCGCCGCAGCGACGATTGAACACAGCAAACCGGTGAGATACAGCTTTATGTGCGGCGGCAGGTTCTCCACGATCAGGCGCTTGACCAGCGGGTATGCCAGGGCCGCTGAAATTCGTTTCTTTGCGCTCATTCCGTTTCCCGATGCGATGTATCGTTCTCTGACGACCCTCGCTCCTGTCGATCCATGAAAATTTTTCTCGGCGCCGTCACACATGCGCCAAACTGGTACCTGACGTCTGACTTCGTTCGAAGTTATAGTCAATCTTGAATCCTCCTGATTGCGGCTAGCGGCGAAGCGGACTAAGTGTCGGGCATTGCTGTCGGCGGCCGGCTATGGAGATCATGGAGCCATTGTGACATTGCTAGAGCGAGTTCGACGAAAGTATTTTCGGCTCCGCCACCAACTCGGATACATTAAACCTATTCGTTTGATGGCATCGAACAAGTCAAATACGAAGTATGAAGACTTTGTCAGCTCTGGAACCATTACAATCCGCAAAAACTCAATATTCACTTCTGACGATATATTCTTTACGATGGGGAGTTGCTTCGCGCAGGAGATTCGACGTGCATTGACAAGCAGACAGATCGCATGCGTTCCGTCTTACAGAAATATCAGCTTCGACCCGACGCAGGCCATTGTAGATGAGCTGCCTCGGCAGGAGCATATGAACTTCTACAACACCTTCACTGTTCGCCTTCAGGTCGAGCAAATGCTTGGGTTATGGGATCAGGCCCATGACGACTGGTGGCAGGTGAAGAAACGTGCGCCTTGGGGCCCAATCTGCTTTCAGGACCCGTACCGCCGCGGCATCTTCGCCAAATCTCCGCAAGTTCTCAGAGAGGTGGTCGAGAGCATAAATGGAGAGATGCGGGTTGGCTTCGATGCAGCCACGGCATTCATATTCACCTTCGGAATGACTGAGGTCTTCATCAACAAATCCAATGGCAAAGCAGCAGCACAGAAACCGCTTTATCGTGGCGGAGGCGGAATGCAGGAAACGACGCTTCACGTCAGCGGCTTTCAGGAAAACTACGCCAACGTGATGGCTACCGTGGACATGGTCCGTCAACACAAACCCGATGCACCGATAATTCTCACAGTCTCACCGGTTGCATTGGCTCGGACGTTTCAAGACATGGATGTCGTCACTGCGAGCACTGAAGGCAAGTCCGTTCTTCGGGCTGTGCTTGGTCAAGTCTGCCGGGAACGGGACAATGTCCATTACCTTCCCTCATTCGAGCTTGTCACCTATAGAGGCCTTGCTCGTAGCTATAGAGAGGATTTACGGCACGTGGAAAAATCGGTCGTCGACGAGATCGTTGAACAGTTTTTCAATGCATACTTTTCTCCGTCGCAGGCGTCATCACGCGGGAATTGACACCCCGTGCCTTGCCGCCGTGACATTCCTCACTTGATGTCTATGGAGAGTAGCCGCAGCCATTCAGCGCTAGCTTGCCTTTACGACAATCGCCTGCCCCGTTGGAAGCTCGATGATGCCTTCCGGGCGGTTTTCAAAGAATTCATCAAAGGCCTTTCGGGCTCCAGGACAGAGCGCAGAGCCGTAGTCGTCACATATGATCATGCCATTCGCGCACACCCGATCGTAGAAGAAGGCAAGCGCGTCACGTGTCGGCTCGTATAGATCGACGTCAATGTGGACCAGGGCGAAACGCCGGTCGGATACGCTGGAAAAGGTTTCTGGTATCCACCCCACATGAAAAGTGGTGTTGCTGAAGCCGGAAATATTCTCCCTGGCTATCTTCTCGTCGGTGCTGAGATCGCCGGACTTCCATGGCGTTCGGCCGTTTGGCTTGCGATCCTCTGCGGTTGGTTCGGAGAGGCCAGCGAACGAGTCGAAAAGGTGGTAGTCCCGTGGCCGAAGATCGCTCATCAGCATGAACATCGTCGACCGGCCTTGCCTTACGCCGCATTCGGCCACATCGCCATCGATACGCTCGATCGATCGCAAGCAGCTTTGCAGGACGAAAGCCCGGGGATCCGGAATCCCGCGGATGTTTTTGACCCGTTGCAGCGCCTTTCGGAAAAATGGCTGGTCCTTCCAGATCATATGACTGGAATAAACATAGAAGCCGTATTTATCGGCCTGCTTCTGAGAGACCTTATACCAAGCCACGCCTCTGCGTTTCTTCGAAACAACAGCGAGTGCCATATCTCTTAATTTCATCGGTACCAGCATTTTCGGTATGTTCGTAAAACGGGCGGAATCGAAAGCTCTGCCGGCATTGACGCGGAATGAAGTCGAGTTCCGGCTGCAGGACATGGGCTTCTCGAGCGCGCAAGAAAGCACTTTCCGGTGCCCGTAATAAGGCAACGTCAAGGTTGGAACGTGCATGGGGTGCGACTCAAGATCACGGGCCACGTGCCTGGGCCGGTCCGGAAACAGTCAAACCCCCGGGCTGTCGGAGTTATCCCACTGCCCGGCTTGCGCTGCGCGCGCCGCGAGTGATGGCGCCTGCGGCAGATACCCATCGAAAAGCTCAGGGATCGCGCTTCGCGGCAGCAGGCAGCCCCACAAAATCGATCGTGGCGGAGGAAGACCTAGGTATCAATGAAGCGGGAA
Organism: Mesorhizobium wenxiniae; assembly: GCF_002284535.1. GTDB lineage: Bacteria > Pseudomonadota > Alphaproteobacteria > Rhizobiales > Rhizobiaceae > Mesorhizobium > Mesorhizobium wenxiniae. Next base: position 551,618 of record NZ_NPKH01000023.1, read on the forward strand.
TCGAAAGGCTGGCTGGCGCATTCCTCCCATTCTCGGGCGCGGGTGCGCCAGGTATTGTTCAGTCGCAAATCGAGAGGTTCAGTCGACTGCCCCGACCAGAAGATCGGGGTGTTCAAGTATCGCGACCCAGCGTCCGGTATGTGTGGACGATTGCCGTTTTAGAAATCTATATCCAGTTTCCGACCAAAGCTTCACGTCGTCGTTGAGGTTGTCGAGCACATAATCGCCTTTGTCGGTCTTGACCGTCAGCACTGCGTGCCCCTCGCCGTCTTTTTTTCTGACGACAGTGATCAGAAGGTTTGAGAGCGATATGCCCTCCAAATTGAGCATCTGACGCTTAAGCAGGACGTAGTCCTCGCAGTCGCCGATCGCGCTAACAGGATAGGACCAAAATTCCATCGTGCCGTGAACGGCAAAATCGCTCACGGGCTTGATCGATCTGTTCACGAGTTTGGTGACGGACGCGAGCTTATCTTCCATTCCACTGGTCATAAGAACCGGCGGGATCTTGCCTGATCGTATCCTGCATTCTGCGGCCTGCCTTCGGCAGAATTCCATGTAGCCAACTGGGATGGAGGTCCGCTGCCCGGTGGCCATGGCACCAGGTACCGCATCGGCCGAAGCTTTCTCCATCGGCGTCGCGGACATCATCAAGCCTATCAGTAGGCCGGCACACAGCCATGCCCGCGGTATCACCAATCCCATTCGCCCCGCCCAAGGTAACGACCCGAAACAATCTTTAATATCGCGTTACCATCTTTTCATGGGGACATCAACGCAGCCGACACACAATTTAAAGCTACGGTCGCGAACAATCATCAATGACCTGCTGGTGGGCGCTGCGGTCAATGCTGGAGAACTTCCATAACCGCTGGAAGATCATGACCTTCGCGCCTTTCTGTCATCGACGGCTCAAACGCGGACAGGGCGGCCGAGAAAAAAATTGTAGCCAAATTAGTCGAAGCAAGAAAGTCCAAGAGCTACGGGGCTCTCGCGTAGACTCGCATACATTCGGATACATTTCGATGGCACTCGGGCAAATCTCTGCGACAGGCGTGGCGTAAGTTTCGATCGTGAGCAGGAAGCCTCGTCATAGTGACGGGACAGAAAGCCAACAGCGATTTCGCAAGCGGGAGTCAACACCGCGCGAGGCCGATTGGCAGGTCTGCTCATTCTAAGAAAGGAAAATACGATGAACAAACTTGCAACGGCTTTCGCCCTCCTCGCCTTGTCGACGGGAGTCTCTCTCGCTGCCGCTCAAAATCCGGACCGCGATCCGACCCGCGGATTTGCTCCTGATGTCGACAACGGCGAAATGACCTTAGACACCAATCATACGGCTTCCTTGCCGCTACCCGTGGTAGCCCCGAAAGAACAACGACCACAGCCCGGCAAGGTCCTCAGGGGTCGTGCACCATGGGCGGGTCGTTAATATATTGACCTTGTCCTCCCATGCAAAAAGTCCAACCACCCGCCATGCGACAAAGGGTGGTTGGACAGGGCGCAAGAAAATCCTGCAGCCATGGATGCATTGACCGTCTCTGGCGAGAGTATTGAGTGCGTCAGGTCGCGAACTCAGGAAAAAATCGTGGCGAGGCTTCGAGGGCCGCGTCTGCATCTGCGCCGCTGTCAATCGGCCGTCACGTCGGCCGCTGCCATCCCTTCCAGCGCCGCCGCGAACGGTTCCGCGTCAACCTGACCAAAGCGACCGGACTGTAGGCGATAAGTCCTTCCCCCTGCCCTGCTCCGGTCCTGAATGAGCCCATATCCCAGGTCAGAACTCCCACGGAGAGAACAAGTTGAGACCGGTCGTGCCGAAGTCGCCCAAGTTCCGCGTCGCCAAGCCGGTCGCCATTCACTCTTGAGATTGCAGCAATCATGCCGTCGGGCGCCGACATCCCCCGGCCCTGCCGCATGGCGGTACTCATGATTTCCCCATAGGCCATCGCGGCTTCCTCGGTCAGGCCGAAGATCCGATCCGCAAACCGACGACGCCAATCCGAGAGTCCCTGCTCCAGACGCTCTGCACGCTGATCGGGTCGAATTTTCTGGATGCCGAAGGCGATCTCCGCGATGGGCACGGTCGGAAGTGCAAGTTCAGCGTCATGGCGGACCCCGGATCACTGCCTCAAGATCGATTTCGGTACCATAAGCGCTAGCAATACGAGTGTAGAACGTCGATGCCGGCTCACGACCTGCTTCCCGGACCTCATAGGATTCCAGCGCGCGCTCACCACGTCGGCGATCGAGCGGTTCTCGCGTCGAGCAAGCCGCTGCGCAAGATCACGCGCCTTGGCGCTGCGCACGGAAAGCAGAGGTTCGGCCATGTAGAACTCCCTTTGCCGTAGGTAAGCCTGCCTCGCATTGCTAGCAAGATGGCAGATGATGGCTTGCCATCCGGGCTTGACCGTCAACTGATCGTTGCTGGTCTTCCATGACGGCCGAAAACGTGAGCTGGTCAAGGTCATCGTCGGCCGGCAGCGCCAAGCGTCCCCGATTTATCTGAAGGCCCCGACCGAGCAGGGATAGGCTGGCAGCGAAAACCTCTACCTCAATCCCGCCCTAATGGCGCTGGTCAGTGATCCGCCGCCAGCGAAGATCGCAAGATGTATAGACAACCGGTCGCAACTGGTGTTCGTTTCCAATTCGATCGCATGCAATTTCGGAAAATGCAGGAATCGTGACTATGGACGCCGCTTCCTTGTTCGATCTGACGGGAAAAAAGGCGCTGGTGACGGGCGCCAGCCGCGGCATCGGCCAGGCTATGGCTGAGGCGCTCTCCGCGGCAGGTGCCGACGTCGCGGTGACCGCCCGCGACGAAGCGTCCCTTCTTGACACGGCGGACCGAATTAGCGCTAACGGGCGAAGATCGCTTTGCCGGTCTCTCGACGTGCTCGACACCGATCGCATCCGCGTGGTGGTCGACGAGGTGGCGGATGCCTTTGGCGGGCTCGACATCCTGGTCAACAACGCCGGCTATGAGCAAGTCCAGCCGTCGCTCGACGTGGACGAAGCGGTGTGGGACCGCATCGTATCGACCAATCTGAAGGGCGCCTTCTTCTGCGCGCAGGCTGCGGCGCGGCGGATGGCTGCCGACAGCAGCGGTGGCGCGATCATCAATCTTTGCTCGCTGACCTCCTATGTCGGCATTCCGACCGCGGCACCTTACGGCTCCTCGAAGTCTGGGCTTCTGGGCATGACGCGCGCGCTGGCCACGGAATGGGCATCGCTCGGCATCCGCGTCAATGCCATCGCTCCGGGGTATTTCCATACGGCGATGACGGATGCTTTTTATCAGGATCCCGACTGGCAGACGGCAATGCTGGCCAAGATACCGCAGCGGCGTTTCGGCACGATGGAGGATCTGGCCGGAGCCGTTGTATTCCTGGCGAGCGGGGCATCCGCCTATGTCACCGGGCATTGCCTCCCAGTTGACGGCGGCTATCTCGCATCCATCTGAGCGACTGAGGGCGGGTGCAACAAGAACCGTGTAGACCCATCTTGTATATGGTTGTATATACCACCTCACAACGCTGGACGTCCTTGCATGCGGCCGGCGACAAAAAGGGGAACCACAATGCAGGAGCCTTTCCGGGCCGGAGCTTCGCGGGAAGCGGAAGGCGGCAGGGAAATCGCAGTCACAGTCCGCAACGTCGGGATGGACTTCGATGGGATTCATGCCGTCAAGAATGCGTCCTTCGATCTGCCGAAGGGCCGGTTCCTCACCATTCTGGGGCCCTCGGGGTCCGGCAAGACGACCCTCCTGCGCATGATCGCCGGATTCCAAACCCCGAGTAGCGGCGAGATCTTCATCAACGGTGAAGCGGTGAGCGCGGTGCCACCGCACAAGCGGTCGATCGGCATGGTCTTTCAGAGGCTTGCGTTGTTTCCGCATATGACGGCGGCTGAGAATGTCGCCTTCCCGCTGAAGATGCGGCGGCGCGATGCACGCACCATTCCCGAACGCGTCGAGCGATACCTCGCGCTGGTCCGGCTCGGGGGCTATGGCGGCAGGCGCATTCACGAACTCTCCGGCGGGCAGCAGCAACGCGTCGCGATCGCGCGCGCGCTGGTATTCGAGCCCGACCTGCTGCTGCTCGACGAGCCGCTGGCTGCGCTCGACCGCAAGCTGCGCGAGGAAATGCAGCTCGAATTCCGCCGCATCCAGCGAGAGCTCGGCGTCACCACGATCAACGTCACCCACGACCAGCGCGAGGCGCTGGTGGTTTCCGACGACATTGTGGTCATGGATCAGGGCGAGATCCAGCAGAAGGCGCGGCCGATCCATACCTACCGCCAGCCCCGCAACGCCTTCGTCGCCAATTTCATCGGCGTCACCAACTTCATTGCCGGTACGGTACGGTCTGTATCGGAAGGGGGCGACGTCTCCATCCTTCGCGGTGCTCTGACGCTTGCCGGAAAAATCGGCGATCCGGTCAATCCACCTGCGGAGGGCGGCAAGGCGTCGGGAGCGATCCGCGCCGAGCAAATCCGTCTCGCCGGCGACGCTGCTCAGCTGTCGAAGCTCGATTGCGTGCTGGCCGGGACTGTCATCGATACGATCTTCGAAGGCGAGCGCATGGTCTACGAGGTAGCCTGCGCCGCGATTGGCGACGAGGTCATTCGCGTTTTTGACCATGATCCCGCCGCGCACAAGCAGTTCGACATAGGCGAAAGCGTGTTCCTGGGGTGGAATGCCAGGGACATGCTTGTTTTTCGATAGAACCGGAAACCGGTCAAACCCAGAGGAGAATGCAGATGAAGCGCTTCAAGCCGACATTATCCCATCTTTCCCGCAGAACCTTCCTTCAGGCCACCGCCGCGCTCGGCGGCGCCTCAGCCCTCGGCCTGCGCAGTTCTTATGCGCAGGAACCGGAAAAGCCGGCGGAGATCATCGTGCGCGCCTGGGGCGGCAGCTGGGTGGATAGCCTGAAGGCCGGCGTGTCCGACAGCTTCACCAAAATGACGGGGATCGCTGTCCGTCACGACCTGACCGAAGACAACGAGATCCAGCCCAAAGTCTGGGCGGCCGTGGCGCAGAACCGGGTCCCGCCGATCCACATCAACTGGGACACCACCACCAATGCCACGAAGTCGGCACTGCGCGGCGTAACGGAAGACCTCTCCGACCTGCCGAACCTCGCCAATGTGACGGACCTTGCCAAGCCGGCCGGCCTGGAAGGCTTCCCGATCGTCAATACCTACGGCTATGTCTATGTGCTGGCCTATCGGCCTGCGGCGTTCCCGGACGGACCGCCGAAGTCCTGGAAAGACCTGCTCGACCCGAAGTTCAAGGGCCGGCTTGCCTTCTACAATGACGGCATCGGCTTCCACTTCCCAGCCCAGGTCGCCGGTGGCGGCAAGCTGGAGGACATACCCGGTAACATGCAGCCGGCTTGGGATTTCATCACCAAGATGAAGACGCAGCAGCCGCTGCTCGGCGAAGATCCCGACTTCACCACCTGGTTCCAGAACGGCGAAATCGATGCCGCCTGCACCATCTCCACCAACGCCCGAGAGGCCCGCAAGAACGGCGTGAAAATCGAATGGGTCGTGCCGGAGGAGGGTGCGAAATTCGACACGGACGGTTTGTGGATCCCCAAGGGCCTGCCGGAAAACGAACTCTACTGGGCCAAGCAGTACATCAACCATGCGCTGACCAAGGAAGCCCAGCAGGTCTGGCTGGACGGCCTCGGCTTGCCGGGCGTCGTGCCGGGCCTCACACCGCCGAAGGATCTGGTGGGCGATCCGTCCTATCCGACCACCGAAGCGGATTTCCAGCGCCTCATCCGCATCTCGTCGAAGATCCAGGTCGAGAATGAGAGCGAGTGGTTTTCCAAGTTCAAGGCGATCATGCAGGGCTGACGCCGGGTCGGCCGGTGCTGCGCTGGCGGCACCGGCTCCTTTACGAGGTCGGATACGAATTTTCTCATGCGGGCAGCCAGGACAGCCTATCCCTTGAAATGGCGTATCATGGATGCGCTGGAAGGCATTGCCGCCGCCATCTGGCCAGCGCGGTTCAGGCGCGCCACGCCCTATCTGATGCTGCTTCCGGCAGTGCTGCTGGTCGGACTGCTCGTGCTCGGTCTCATCCAGATCGCGGATGCAAGCCTGCGCACGCTCGACACCACCACCTTCCAATTCTCGGACGACTATTCCATCGCCAATTTCCGGCGGGCGCTGACAGAGCCCCTGTTCCTCGTTGTCGCGCAGCGCAGCCTCGTCGCCGCCCTGATCGTCACCGCGGTGACACTCGTCTTCGCCTTTCCCTACGCCTATCTGATGGTGCGCACGCGTTCGCCAAGACTGCGCAAATTCCTGCTGATTGCGCTGTTCCTGCCCTTCTTCATCGGCCAGGTTGTGCGTGCATATGGCTGGCTGATCATCCTCGGCAATCAGGGCATGGTGAACGAGGCGCTCGGCCTTATCGGGGTCGCCCCGATGCGGCTCATCTACAACTATCCCGCCGTGCTGTTCGGCCTCGTCCAGTACATGCTGCCCTTCGCCGTACTGATGCTCGCGCCGGCACTCACCGCCATTCCCGAAGAGCTGGAGGCGGCCGCTGGATCGCTCGGTGCGAACTGGGTTCGCACGTTCATCCATGTCGTGTTGCCACTCGCTCGTCCGGGCTTCATCGGCGCCGGCGTGGTGGTGCTGACGCTTTCGCTCACCGATTTCGCAGTCCCCGCGATCCTTGGCGGCGGCTCGCAGGACTTCATCGCCAACGCTATTTACGATCAGTTCTTCCGAACGTCTGACCAGGGCCTCGGCGCGACGCTGGCGCTTATGCTTGTCGCGCTCGGGTCAATCCTCGTCGGCTTGGTGTTCGCGCTGTTCGGAGCAGGAACGCTTGCGATGGGGAGGTCACGGGCGTGAACGGCTCGCGCAGCAAATCCGTTGTCTTGTGGACCCTGGTCACGATCGCCCTGGTGACGCTTTCAGCGCCGACGATCGTCGTGCTCGGCGCTTCCTTCACCGGCGGCAACATCATCACGTTTCCGCCGGACGGGCTCTCGCTGCGGTGGTACGCGCGCATCTCACAGGCCTCCGACCTGCGCAACGCTTTCCTGCGTACGCTCCATGTCGCGACGGTCTGTACGATCGTTGCCATTCCCGTGGGCACGCTGGCTGGCATCGCGCTGGCGAAATATGCGGTGCGTTTTGAGAAGACGATCCAGATTTATCTGCTGCTGCCCTTTACCATCCCGCTGATCGGATCGGGCATCGGCCTCATGCTGATATTCGGCAACGCCGGCATTCTCGGCCAGCTTTGGCCGGTCGGCATCGCCTGCTGCGTCATCAACCTTCCCTTCATGATCTGGGCGGTGACGGCGAGTGCCACCGGGCTTGACCCGGACCTGGAACTGGCCGCCGCCAACTGCGGCGCACCGCCGCTCCAGGTGTTCTTCTCCGTCACCCTGCCGGCGGTGATGCCGGGGGTGATCACCGGCTCGCTGCTGATGTTCATCCTTGCGCTCAACGAGTTCCTGGTCAGCCTGCTGCTCGTCGATGCGCGCATCGTGACGCTGCCGGTGCTGATCTACAACTCCATCCGCTCGATCATCACACCGGATCTTGCCGCGATCTCCGTGGTCTTCATCGCCTGCTCGGCTGTCGCCATCTTCCTGCTCGACAGGCTGGTCGGGCTCGACATCTTCCTGAAATCGAAATGAGGAATGCCGGCCTGCCGGCCGCAAAGGGAAATCCTATGCCAAACGTATCGTTCCACGACCTGAGCCAGATCGACGCCGCCGGTCGTTCGGCACTGATGCGGCGCTCAGAGACCGATCTCTCTGGCTTTATGGAGAAGGCCGCACCGATCATCGAGGCGGTCCGAACAGAAGGCGACGCCGCGCTCGTCCGCTTCGCCCGCGACTTTGACAAGGCAGATCTCGATGCCACGCGGCTGAAGGTCAGCCCCGCCGAGTTCGACGCCGCCTTCGACATGGTGGACGAGGACGTGGTCGCCGCCATTCGCTTCGGCATCGACAACATCCGGCATTTCCACGAAGAACAGAGGCCGGAAGCGATGTGGCTCAAGGAAATGCGGCCCGGCGCCTATGCCGGCGACCGCTTCACGCCGATCCGCTCGGTGGCGCTCTATGTCCCGCGTGGCAAAGGGGCGTTCCCTTCGGTGACAATGATGACCGCGGTGCCCGCAGTGGTGGCGGGCGTCCCGGAGCTTGCTATCGTCACGCCGCCAGCGCCCGATGGTTCGGTGGACGCAGCGACGCTGGTTGCAGCGCGCCTCGCCGGCGTCGCAACGGTCTACAAATGCGGTGGCGCGCAGGCGGTCGCCGCGGTCGCCTACGGCACGGAAACGATCAGGCCGGCACTCAAGATCGTCGGTCCAGGCAGCCCCTGGGTGGTTGCGGCCAAGCGGCTGCTTGCCGGGGTGATCGATCCCGGCCTTCCCGCCGGTCCGTCCGAAGCGATCATCCTCGCCGACGACAGCGTGCATGGCGGGCTAGCCGCGCTCGACCTCCTCATCGAGGCAGAGCACGGACCGGACTCATCGGCCTACCTGGTGACACACAGCCGCCGCGTGGCCGAGGAGGCATTGGCCGCCCTGCCCGAGCACTGGGCGCGCATGACCGAGCAGCGGGTAGCGTTTTCCACCGCGGTGCTGACCGGCGCCTGTGGCGGCATCGTCCTGACGGCGGCGATCGAGGAGAGCTACCGCTTCATCAACGACTATGCACCGGAGCATTTGGAGATACTCTCCAACGATCCCTTCGCACACCTTGGCCACATCACCGAAGCCGCCGAGATCCTGATGGGGCCGCACACGCCAGTCTCGATCGGCAATTTCGGGTTAGGCCCCAACGCCGTCCTGCCGACCAGCCGCTGGGCGCGTACCTGGGGCCCGCTCTCGGTCACGGATTTCGTCAAGCGTTCTTCCATCGGCTACGTGACGGCGGCGGCCTATCCGGAATTCGCGCGCCATGCCCGCACGCTTGCCCGCTACGAAGGCTTCTCCTCGCATGAACACGCCGTCTCCGACGTGCGCGACCGATATCTGGTGCGGTAGCGACGATGAAGGCTGCCAGACTCCACGCGGCGGGCGATTTGCGGGTTGAGGATGTGCCGTCTCCCGGCGAACCCGCGCCTGGCTGGGTGCGACTCAGGGTGGCGGCTGCCGGCATCTGCGGCTCGGACCTCCACAACTTCCGCACCGGTCAGTGGATCAGCCGCGCGCCGAGCGTCGCCGGGCATGAGTTCGCCGGCGAGGTGACAGCCGTGGGCGCCGGCGTGTCCCAGTTGGCCTGCGGAGATCGGGTCGTCGCCGATTCGCGTTTCTGGTGCGGCGAATGTCCTGCTTGCCGGGCCGGCCTGCATAATGTCTGTGCCAGACTGGGCTTTGTAGGCGAGGTTTGCGACGGCGGCTTCGCGGAAGAGACGGAGCTGCCGGCGCGGCTGCTCCTGCGCCACGACCCGGCGCTCGATCCCGCAATCGCCGCCATGGCGGAGCCGCTGGCGGTCGCCCTGCACGCCGTCCGGCGACTGTCGGCGCCGGCCGGGGTGCCGGTACTTATCGCCGGTTGCGGCCCGATCGGCGGGCTGGCTGCGCTGCTCCTGTCGCGGCACGGTGAGAGGCCGGTCCTCGTCGCCGACCGCAATGCGGCGCGTGCGGATCTTGTGGCCGAGGTGAGCGGCGCGACCGTCGTCGACCTGGACGCCCTGCCCTGTGATCCCAATCTGCGCCATGCCATCGACGCGACGGGAAACGTGGCGGTGATGGCGCAACTGCTCGAGCTCCTGGCCGGGGGTGGCACGCTGGCGCTGGTCGGCATATCGCATGGCCGCCTCGATCTCGACCCCAACCTCCTGGTCGAACGCGAGATCGCGCTTGTCGGTTGCCACGCCTTCGCCGACGAGCTTGCGCCGGCCGTCGCGATGCTTGGTGATCTCGCCCCCGCGCTGTCGCGCTTCGTGTCCGAAGAGATCGCGATCGGCGAGATTCCCGCCGCCTACCAGCGCCTGATCGCAGGCACGAGCGGCGGGTTGAAGACCATCATCCGAATGGAGAGAGGATGATGATCAGGCTTCCCGAAACCGCCGGGCCCCTCTACGAAAAGGTCAAGGACTACGTGCTCGGCAACATCGGCAGCGGCAAATGGCCGAAGGACCGCAGGCTGCCTTCCGAAAACGAGCTGGTCAGCACGCTTGGCGTCTCGCGGATGACTGTGCACCGGGCGCTGAGGGAACTGACCTCGGAAGGCCACCTCCTGCGCATCCAGGGCGTAGGCACCTTCGTGGCGCCGCCGAAACCGCAATCGGCCCTCATCGAAATCAGGAACATTGCCGGCGAGATCGCCGCGCGCGGCGCACGCCACAGGGCCGAGGTCGTCGTCCTCGAGAAGATCCGCAACCCGGCGCTGGACCTCATTGTCGCCTTCGAGTTCACGCGCCGCAGACCGGTCGCCCATTCGATCATCGTGCATTTCGAAGACGAGGTGCCTGTCCAGCTCGAGGAGCGCTTTGTCAATCCGGCTCTCGCACCGGACTACCATCGGCAAAATTTCGTTGCGACCACCACCTACGACTATCTGCAGCGGGCGACGCCGCTGACGGAAGTGGAGCACGTGATCTCGGCCGTCGCCGCAGAAGAGATGGCGGCCCGCCATCTGATGATTCGGCCCGGCGACCCCTGCCTGCTCCTGCATCGGCGGACCTGGTCGGGCGCGGCGGTCGCGACCGTCAACAATCTCACCTATGTCGGCAGCCGCTATTCGCTTGGCAGCCGCTACGCGCCCTCACCCGCCGCATAGCAGCAACGGCCCGCCAAGCGGGTGGGCAGCGTCATCGGCCCAACGGCTGCCTTGATAGGGAAATCAGTTCTGCCTCGTCGATCACGCCGGCCATGTAGTTGGCAATAATGCGAGACGCGAGCGCCTCACGCTGACCAGTCGATTGACTTTCAAGCTTGAGGTGTTCGAACGTTCGAGCCAGCAGAGCCAACTCGGATGGATCAAAAATACCAGCTTCCTCAGCTTTTCGACGGATCGCCATGGCTTCCTCAAAGACGATGACTTGTCTTTGCAACGTTTGCCGCGACATTGTGTTCCTGGAGGCGCTCAAGACCAGCTTGGCCGCGCGCGCCCTTGCTAGCCATCAGCTGACAGCGGCTAACCCCAGCGGTCGCTAGCCGGCCTGCGCTAAGAGCGCACCACCAGAGGCACCAGCCCTTCATGGCGATGGTCGAGATAGCACACAACGCGGTCGCCAATGCGCTCGAAGATGAGATCGACTTTCGCCTGGCCGATGGCCAGATGGCGGATAACAATGTTGTCGATACCGATCGGCAGCCGCGGGCGTTCCACAGTGATCTCGCGTTTCCAGCCGTCGACCCGGATGCCCAGGCAGGCCTGCAGCATCATGAACGCGGAGCCTGCCGACCATGCCTGCGGCAGACATGCGACCGGGTAGGCCACCGGTGAATCGCTGGCCGCGCGCGTAAAGCCGCAAAACAGCTCCGGCAGGCGCATGTTGAAACGGACCGCCGCCTCGAACATGCCGCTCATCAGCTTCACGACGCTGTCGCGCTCGTGATAGCGGGCGAGCCCGGAGGCGCAGAGTGCGGTGTCGTGCGGCCAGATCGAGCCATTATGATATGACATAGGGTTGAATGGGATCTCGTCGTCGGCCAGTGTGCGAACGCCCCAACCGCTATGGAGATGACCAGAGAGCAGCTGGGTGGCGACTGACTGAGCCCGTTCCGCCGCCGGCAGCCCGACATAAAGCAGGTGACCGGCATTGGACGTGCGAACCGCGCATTGCTTGCCTTGTCCGTCGATTGCCAAAGCATAGAAATCGCGGTCGGGCATCCAGAAATGCGTCTCCACTGCCTGACGGATCCTCTCTGCCAGGGCGCTCCAGTGCGCCGCCTTTGCGTCGTCGCCGCGCCTGGCGGCCAGCGCCGCCATCCCTTGATATGCGGCGAAGGCATAACCTTGCACCTCGACCAATGCGATCGGTCCTTTGGGGATCGTGCCGTCGGCATGGAAGACGGCATCGGAACTGTCCTTCCAGCCTTGGTTGAACAGACCCGTGTCGGCCGCCCTGTTGTAGGTTACAAAGCCATCCCCGTTGCGGGCTCCGACCTCTTCCATCCACGCAGTGGCAGCGCCCAGGGAGTTCCACATGCGATCGACGAACGCCTCGTCTCCGGTGCGATCGGCGTAGGACGAAGCCAGGTAGACATAGAGTGGCGTGGTGTCGACGCCGCCATAGTAGCGGCCGAACGGCAGTTCGCGCAGCACGGCCATTTCCCCCTTGCGGGTTTCATGCATGATTTTGCCAGGCTCGGCATCGTCGAATACAGAGGTCTCGGTCGATTGATAGTGGGCAAGGAAGGCCAGGACCCCACGAGCAAGGTCCGGATTGAGCCAAAGCATCTGCAAGGCGGAAATGACGCCGTCGCGGCCGAAAGCCGTCGAAAACCAAGGGATGCCGGCATACGGGTATGGCCCGGTCTCCAGATCGGTCGTCAGCAGCGCGATGTCGGCGCGCGTGCGTGTCAACCAGTCATTGAACACGCGCCCGGAGCTGAAGACGGTGGCGCCCTGCCGGCGCTTTGAGCGCATGGCGAAGCGGGCTCGCGCAGCGGCCGCGCGAAAGCGGTCGCTGGAGGGGGTTTCTTCGCTGTGGCCGACCTCCAGGTACAATGCTCTGCTGTCACGCTTTGCCACGACAATGAGGAAATCGGCGTGATCGGGGTGCACCTGATCGGGCTTGATCGAGAATGCGATGGCCGATTGGCGAGCCACATTGTCGAGGCCTTCATATCGGAACGTTACGCTCGCCTCGCCGACCAGTGCGTCATGCGCGCGACCGCGGCGGCTACGCATAGTGCCGCGCACCTCAAACATGTCACGGAAATCGGCGTCGAAGTCGAGCCGGACCGGCAGAACCACCTCGCGCGCGGAGTAGTTGGTGAACTTGATGCGCTCGAACATGCGGTCCTGCCAGATGAACCGCGTCCGATCGACGTGGACGACGCCCGGCAATGCTTCGCTGCCATTCGGCCCGATAGTGGCTAGATTGGTGAGATTGGCGGTGAATAGGATGTTGTCCTGCGACAGCGAGGCGCCGAGCAGCGACGGCATCCGGCCGCCAATAAACAGACGGAAGCGCGACAATACACGCGTGTCGTCGCGGAAAAGCCCGTCGCCGGTGCCGCGTATGTCGCCGTAGCTGTCTGCGACGACGAAGCAATCCTCGTGTTTCAGCGCAAATTGCCGATGCGGCTCGCGCGGTGCCGTTTCGTCGATTGCCGGCAGCGCCACGGCTGGATCAATCTTGCGGTCTTCGAGTTGAGTGGTCATGGAACCCCTCCCGTTCAGAAGCGAACAAAGCGGCTCAGGCGCTGATCCGGGCAGCCGAGCCGTCGCCTTGCTCGGTCAGGTAGACATAGTCATCATTGCGGCATTTTTAGCGCGCTTGTTTTGAGAACCAAGTGCTTTCGCTATGACGTCCGAGAGCGAGCCATAGATCGCCACGTAGTCGCGGCACATGCGCTCAACCGTGAATCGCTCTTCAAAAGTCCGTCGCACCCGTGCACGATCGATGCCGTTTATCCGCCGTACCGCGTCCACAGCTGCGTCGAGCGTGTCGACGATCAACCCGGACACACCATCGTCGATGACCTCCGGAACGGCGCCGCGTCTAAACGCTATCACAGGCGTGCCACAGGCCATCGCCTCGATGGTTACGAGTCCGAAGGGTTCCGGCCAGTCAATAGGGAACAAAAGCGCTGCCGCATTGCCCAAAAAGTCTGCTTTTTGCCGTTCGTCGATCTCGCCGATGAATTCCACGTTGGAATTTCGAAGCACCTTGGGTTCGACCCTCTCTTTCCAATATGATTGGTCTACCTTGTCGATCTTGGCGGCAATCTTCAGCGGCATTCCGGTACGCGCTGCGATTTCAATTGCTGTTTCCGGCCCCTTTTCCGGTGAGATGCGGCCGAGGAAGGCGAGATAGCCCGAGGCTTTCGGGCGAAAACGGAGAAGATCGCGAGGCAGACCGTGATACACCGTTCCGATCCAATGGACAGGCGGCATGGGCCAGCGTTGATCGTAAGAAATCGAAACCAGCGGAATGTCATCAAACATCGCATAAAGCTGCGCCAGATCCGGGAGGTCGAGCCGTCCATGAAGTGTCGTAACGGTTCGCTCGGCAAAGTCCCGGACTACGGGGAAGTGGAGAATATCGATGTGAAAATGCAGCACGTCGAATTCATCGGCCCGCCTGCGCACCTGTTCAAGCATCATCACGTGCTGGGGAATATCGTGCCGGACCCTGGGATTCAGGCGCAATGCAATATCGCAACACGGTACCAATTCGGCAGAGGTGCGTGAATCACCGCTGGCGAACAAGGTCACGTCATGCCCCTGCCGAACAAGCTCCTCAGTCAGATATGAAACTATTCGCTCGGTCCCGCCATAGGTCCGCGGCGGCACGGCTTCGGTAAGGGGGGCGATCTGGGCAATTTTCATCTGCAACACTTCTCGAAAGTGGTCACCCTTCAAAAAGCTCCGACGGCAATCCCCTTCCTCGCGTTCCTTGCGGTGCGGCCCTCCTCGCCAACTCTCGAAGCGCCGATATGTTCCCGGCGAGAACAATCGCCGAGTCAAGGGAGTTCAAGCAGATGGACCAAAAGGAGAACCAGGATGGTTACGAAGGCTTCAGGACACAAAAGCCGTCAAGGGATCGAGCGACGAGCATGGCGGCAACCGCGGCGGCAATCAGGAGAAGAAGGACAAGCCGCAAAAGAGCAGCCAGGCTGCCGGCAAGGATCCAAACCGCGGCGAGGACTGAACGATGCCTGCCCCGCAGGCGAACCGAAATGGCTGCGATCCCGGACCATCGATACTGAGTGACACCATGACAAAGACCAACTCGTCTACGAAAGCCGAGCATCCTGTATCGGGAAAGAGGGCAAGCGGCAGCGACAAGGCCAAGGAACCGGCCAAGGGCGGCGCCCAAGCCAGGAACGCCCAGGAATGGGGCGGCGGATCGAAAGCGTCGAAGGGCAAGATCACCCGGGCAGACCGGGAAAACTCCAACTCGAGCCAGCGCAGCTAAGCTTTTGCATTCATCTAATCAGTCGGCGCGGATTTCGAACTGCTTGGACGGGATGGGTTCGGATTGGGGTGGTTCGGATTACAGGCCCATCTCGCCTGTCGTTTGCCCCTTCGACGTTGCAATTCGAAAATGGTCGAAGGCCCCGTGCCACAGCGCCGGCAATTGCGGCCTTGACGCGATGTGCATTAGGTCGTTTGTTGCGGGCGGGAGTGCCACGGGAGGAAACCATGGAAGTCACCCTGGGGGCGGATAGCCTCGCAGCGCGGTTCCACGTTTTCACGCCAATGACCGGCGAAGGCTCCCGCGCATGAATTCCGGAGCGATCCTCGAAGCCGCGGGATTGACTAAGGAATTTGGGGGTTTCGTCGCTGTCAGCAATGTCAACCTGACAGTCGAGCGAGGATCGATCCACGCGCTGATCGGGCCCAACGGCGCAGGCAAGACGACCCTCTTCAACTTGCTGACCAAATTCCTCCAGCCGACGCGCGGCGCGATCCGCTACCAAGGCCGCGACATCACCAGGATGCAGCCGGCCGACATTGCGCGGCTGGGCCTTGTGCGCTCCTTCCAGATATCGGCGGTGTTTCCGCACATGACGGCACTCGAGAATGTCCGCATTGCGCTGCAGCGCCGGCGCGGCGACAGTTTCGATTTCTGGCGTTCCGAGAAAGTGCTCTCCAAGCTCAATAGCGAGGGTGCGGCTCTTCTCGCCGATGTCGGCCTGACCGAGTTTTCGGATATCCGCGCCAGCGATCTGTCCTACGGCCGCAAACGCGCGCTTGAGATCGCGACGACGCTGGCGCTGAACCCTGAAATGCTGCTCCTCGACGAGCCTATGGCCGGCATGGCGCAAGAAGACATCGAGCGCATCTCGGCGCTGATCCGGCGCATCTCCAAGAACCGCACCATTTTGATGGTTGAGCATAATCTTTCGGTCGTAGCCTCGCTGTCGAACCGCATCACCGTGCTCGCGCGCGGCAAAGTCCTCGCCGAAGGCGACTATGCCGCGGTTTCCAAAGATCCGCGCGTTATCGAAGCCTATATCGGGGCCGGACATGGTTGAAGTTGAACTGACGAGCAGGCCGGCTCCTGCCCCCTCGGCGAGACCGCTGCTGCGCGTCGATGGCCTGCAGGGCTGGTACGGCGAGAGCCATGTGCTTCACGGCGTAAGTTTCGAGATTGGCGAAGGCGAAGTGGTGACGCTGCTCGGCCGCAACGGCGCCGGCAAGACGACGACGCTGAAGGCAGTCATGGGCATCCTTTCCAGGCGCTCGGGCTCGGTCACCTATGACGGCCGCGAGACGATCAAGCTGCCGTCGCGGTTGATCGCACAGATGGGCATCGCCTACTGCCCAGAGGAACGCGCTATCTTTTCCAGCCTTTCGGTCGAGGAGAATTTGATGCTGCCGCCGCAGGTGCGCCCCGGTGGGCTCAGCGTCGAGCAGATTTTCGAGCTTTTCCCGAACCTGAAGGAGCGGCTTTCGAGCCAAGGCACAAAGCTTTCGGGCGGCGAACAGCAGATGCTCGCCATCGGCCGGATCTTGCGGACGGGTGCGAAGCTTTTGCTGCTCGATGAGCCGACCGAAGGGCTTGCGCCCGTCATCGTGCAGCAGATCGGCCGCACCATTGCCCGGCTCAAGGACGAGGGATTCACGATCGTGCTCGTTGAACAGAATTTTCATTTCGCCGCGTCGGTCGCGGACCGTCACTACGTGGTCGAACAGGGGCGCGTGATCGACACGATCCCCAATGACGAACTCGACGCCAACATCGACAAACTGCACGCCTATCTCGGTGTCTGAGGCAATCATCAACGGCGCGTTGCGCCGCAATCGGAGGAGAGTAGCGATGAAAAAAATGGGGTTTATTCTGGCTTCGCTGACGAGCCTGCTGATGGCCGGCACGGCCCACGCCACGGATGTCAAGATCGGCGTTCTGAATGACCGTTCCGGCATCTATGCAGACATCGCCGGTGAAGGTTCGGTCATCGCGGCCCAGATGGCGGCGGAAGACTTCAAGGCGGCGGACAAGGGCATCAACGTGTCGATCGTCTCCGCCGACCACCAGAACAAGCCGGACGTCGGCTCGAACATCGCCCGCCAGTGGTACGACACTGAAAATGTCGATGTAATCGCCGATGTGCCAACCTCGTCGGTGGCGCTCGCCGTCAACGAGATCACAAAGGAGAAGAACAAGATCTTCCTCGCCTCGGGTCCGGCCTCGTCCGACCTCACCGGCAAAGCATGTTCGCCCAACACCGTCCACTGGACCTACGACACCTGGGCGCTTGCCAACGGCACGGGCTCGGCCATGGTCGCAGAAGGCGGCGATAGCTGGTTCTTCGTCACGGCAGACTACGCCTTCGGCCACGCGCTCGAGCGCGATACGTCGGCGGTCGTCGAAGCATCGGGCGGCAAGGTTCTCGGCGCTGTCCGTCATCCTTTCCCCGGCCAGGATTTCTCGTCCTTCCTGCTGCAGGCGCAAGGGTCGGGTGCCAAGGTCGTCGGCCTCGCAAATGCCGGCGGCGACACGATCAACGCGGTCAAGCAGGCGTCGGAATTCGGCATCACGCAGGGTGGCCAGGCGCTCGCCGCCCTGCTGATGTTCATCAATGACGTGCATGCGCTTGGCCTCGACGTGGCGCAAGGCCTCGTGCTCACCAGCGCGTTCTACTGGGACAAGGACGATCAAACGCGGGCATTCTCTGCCCGCTTCCAGGAGCGGAATGCCGGACAAAAGCCTTCGATGATCGAGGCGGGAGTCTACGCTTCGGTCCTGCATTACCTTAAAGCCGTCGAGGCCGTTGGTGACAAGGATGCGGCCAAGGTGATGGCCAAGATGAAGGAAATGCCGACCGACGATCCGCTGTTCGGCAAGGGTACGATCCGCGCCGACGGGCGCAAGCTGCACGACATGTATCTGTTCCGCGTAAAGAAGCCGGACCAGTCGAAGGGGCCATGGGACTATTTCGAGACGGTGGCCACCATTCCGGCCGACAAGGCGTTCCGCCCGCTCGCCGAAGGCGGCTGTTCGCTCGTTAAATAAGCAGCCCTCGCCAACGACGCGCCGAACCGCTCGGCGCGTCGTCTCGTCGACAAGTCAGCTGGAGCGACCATGTTCGAACTGCTTGGAATTCCGCCGCAGGTCCTGTTCGGCCAGTTGCTGCTCGGGCTGATCAATGGGTCCTTCTACGCGGTTCTGAGCCTCGGGCTGGCGGTCATCTTCGGTCTCTTGAACATCATCAATTTCACGCATGGCGCGCAGTACATGCTGGGCGCCTTCGGCGCTTGGATGCTGCTCAACTATCTCGGCGTCGGTTACTGGTGGGCTGTGTTCATCGTTCCGCCGATCGTCGGCGTCACCGGGATCGTGCTCGAGCGCGTGCTGATCCGACGGCTCTATCACCTAGACCATCTCTACGGACTGCTTCTCACTTTCGGCCTGGCGCTGATAATCGTCGGCTTCTTCCGCCAGTTTTTCGGCGTATCTGGCCTGCCTTACCCGCCGCCGCCGCTTTTGACCGGCGGGCATAATCTCGGTTTCATGTACCTGCCCAATTCGCGCGCCTGGGTGATTGTGGCTTCCCTGATCGTGTGCCTCGCGACCTGGTTCATCATCGAAAAGACCCGGCTTGGCGCCTATCTGAGGGCAGCGACCGAGAACCCGACGATGGTCGGCGCGTTCGGCATCAACGTGCCGCTGCTGGTCACGCTCACATATGGCTTCGGCGTCGCACTCGCGGGTTTCGCCGGCGTGCTCGCCGCGCCGATATACGCAGTCAATCCGAACATGGGGGCAGACCTGATCATTGTCGTCTTCGCCGTCGTCGTCATCGGCGGCATGGGCTCAATCCTGGGCTCGATCCTCACCGGCTTTGGGCTTGGGTTGATCGAGGGCCTGACCCGCGTGTTCTATCCGGAAGGCTCGGCCGTGGTGATCTTTGTCATCATGGCGCTCGTGCTGCTCGTCAAACCCGCCGGTCTGTTTGGGCGGAGTGTGTGATGGCAACCGACACCAACCCGATCGCTATGGCGACCATCACGTCCGTTGGCGCCGCGGGCATGCCCCGTCACCACCTTGCGATCTTCGCCGCGCTTTTCGTCTTCCTCATCGCCGCGCCATTTCTGCTCTATCCGATCTTTGTCATGAAGGTGCTGTGCTTCGCGCTGTTTGCCTGCGCCTTCAACCTGTTGCTCGGCTTTGGTGGCCTCCTGTCCTTCGGCCACGCAGCCTATTTCGGCATGGCAAGCTACGTCTCGGCCCATGCGGCAAAGGTGTGGGGTCTGACGCCTGAACTTGCCATTATCGCGGGCACGCTGGTGGCAGCCGTGCTCGGTCTCGCCATCGGTTCCCTCGCCATTCGCCGCCACGGCATCTATTTCGCCATGGTGACACTGGCTTTTGCGCAGATGATCTATTTCTTCTCGCTGCAGGCGGCGTTTACCGGCGGCGAGGACGGCATCCAGGCCGTGCCGCGCGGCCATCTGTTCGGGCTGATCGACCTGCGCTCGAGCGAAGTCCTCTATTTCTTCGTGCTCGCCGTCTTCTTCGCCGGCATATTGCTGATCTACCGGATTATCCATTCGCCGTTTGGACAGGTGTTGAAGGCGATCCGCGAGAACGAGCCCCGCGCGATCTCGCTGGGCTATCGGGTCAACCGCTACAAGCTCGCCGTATTCGTGCTGTCGGCCACGCTCGCCGGCGTCGCCGGTGCAACCAAAGCAATCGTGTTCCAATTGGCGTCGCTTACCGACGTCTACTGGACCATGTCCGGCGAGGTCGTGCTGATGACGCTCTTGGGCGGCATGGGCACAGTGTTCGGACCGATCGTCGGCGCGGCAGTCATCGTCACGATGCAGAACTACCTCGCGACATTCGGCGACTGGGTCACCATCGGCCAGGGCATCATCTTCGTTGTCGCGGTGCTGTCGTTCCGGGAGGGCATCGTTGGCGTCCTGGCAAAATGGATCCGGAAGCCGCTCTGAACGAGCATGAGGCCGAAATTTCGGATCATCAACGGTCGACATCGAGAAGTCGACTCACAAAGACGTTTGAGCGTCAGGTTCGGCCAAGTTAGCCGCAGCGGATGCGGGCGACAGCGTCCCCAACCGTGCAGATTCCTCATCGGATGTGACAACCAGCAATTCGGGCTGTTACGAAAATTCAACTCTGGCGCCTTCCCGGGCGCGCGTGTTGACGTCGCAATCCGCAGGCTAGCACCCTATCTACGCCACATGAACGACATCACGAACAGACGCGCGCTTCTACTCGTCAATCCGAAGGCACGACGCGGGCAGGAATCTATCGCACCGGTCGTTGAGCGGCTGGAAGCCGGTGGGCTCCGCGTCAGCGTCGAGACGTTTGAGGCGCTGCCCGAGATAGCACGCGACATCGTTCGCGTTCGCCATAGGGCCGATCTTGTGATCGTGTGCGGCGGCGATGGCTCGGTGTCCTCGGCGGCGGTCGCGGTTATGGAGAGCCGGCTGCCGATGGGTATCATTCCGATGGGGACGGCGAACGATTTGGCGCGCACCCTCGAAATACCGTTGGATTTGGGGAAGGCGGCCGACGTGATCGTAGAGGGCGGACGACGTCTGATCGACATCGGAACCGTCAATGGTCACGCTTTCTTCAACGTTGCGAGCATCGGCCTCAGCACCGATCTTGCGCAGGGTCTCGATCCGGCGCTGAAGAAGCGTTTCGGCAGGTTTGGCTATGCCTTGGCGGCCATGAAAGTGTTGACCAAGGCCCGCCTCTTCGAAGCTAGGATTACCGAAAAGGGCGTAGCGACCGAAGTCAAGACCTACCAGATTGCAGTCGGCAACGGCCGCCACTATGGCGGCGGCAACATCGTCGAGGAGACGGCGGAGATCGACGACGGTCATCTCGACCTGTACAGCCTGGAAATGACGAACCTCTGGAAAATGGCGCTTATGCTGCGCTCGTTCCGCTCAGGCACGCATGGCGCCTGGAGCGAGGTTCGCACAGCGAGATGCGTCGAGTTTGACATCGAGACGAAAAGGCCGATGCCGGTGAACACTGATGGGGAGATCGTCACCTCGACCCCGGCGCATTTCAAGGTCCACCCGAAGGCGATTTCGGTGTTCGCGCCTGCTGGCGCGCGCATACAGCCCAGCACAAAGGTGCTTGATGATGCGGTCAGCGCAAATAGCGGATAGACTGGCGATCAAGCGCGCGTCGAATAAACCCAACCGCCTGCGGTCATCTCTCGATCAGGAGCCCGCGCCTCTGGAAGAGGGACGCGGGCTGATCGGGCAACAGCAATTGTCGTCAGCGAGAACACGCCGCAAAGCCGCTAACTTTCGTCTCAAAGCCTTTATTCCAGACCCAAAAGCCCGCCGCACCTTTCGGCGCTGCGGATGAGCGCGACCGACTAAAACTTGTCCGAGAGTGTCTGATGCAGTCGATCCATCAGAAATTGTTCATCATCTCCGGGATCGTCGACGAGGCAGCCGGCGCCATGACAACCCTGGTAGCTGCCGTGCTCGTCAAAGTTGGGTTCACCCTCCTTGTCGAACTGGGGAGTGTTGTCGACAGCCCTATCCGGGTCGTCGCCCATGCAGCCGACGCCCTGGCAACCATTGTAGCCGTTGGTCACGGCCTGCAGGCCCCACCCCGGTAACAATGGCTGCAATATGGAACGGTCACCTGACCCTACATAGCCTTCAGACACGTCTTTGATCATTGCTTGAGGAACGCGCCCGTGTAAGTCTGGCCGGCAAGCCTAACGGTTCCGGCCAGGGTTCTGTCGGGCCGCATGACAAAACTGACGTCTGCGCCATTCGGTAGGCGCTCAAGCTTCAACGTACTCCCCACAATTCTTCCAGCGCCGGCGGCCTCTCCCGGATGGTTGTCGCCCAGGGTTCCCCACGCATAGGTAACCGTTACCTTCCCATTGGAAGAAATCGTCTGAACAGCAAGTATGGCGTCATACATCCCATCCAATCGTCCGGCCCATAGACCCGAAAAAACAGCATACTTTGTCGGAACGGCCTTGTCAGGCGGAGTGACCGCCACGGATTGATGCATAATTGCTGAGTCGGAGGGAACAGCCGCAGGATCCGAGGCAGTTTGGGCGGGAATGGTACCAAGTTCTAATGCAGGTTCGGGAGCGGGTTGCGGCGATTCAGGAGCCGATTGGCACGCGGTTATGGCAAGCGCCGCGAAACCAAGCATTGCGTTGCACAATCGGCGTGCCATCTTCTGGTGCCCCGGCCATCTCTAGATCTAGCGCAGGCTAACCTTATCGCGCGTTTTCACGACCTCTGTCTACCCAAGGTATCTCGTACAACAGCGGCTCGTCGAAGGACGTGCAGCGGTCGTCAGTGAACGCCTCCCTTCGTCGCCCAAGTAGCCGCCTGGGCGACAGCAAATGTTTTTAATTCAAACATTTACGCAGAATTTTCGATCTATTTTCTAGGTTTGGCTTTCGACCACAGATGCCTTAAGCTGCTATCGACGCAGCCGCTACCGTCTCGTCCGCGACGCCATCCACCATCACATGACCGATGCCCCGCGAGCAGCGCTCGATCCGCGCCTCGACGCGGTACACATCGCGCAAAAGCGCCGGGGTGACAACATCTTCCGGCGTGCCGCAGGCAATCATCCGGCCGTCTGCAATGACGATGCATTTGTCAGCGAAGCGCAGGGCCTGATTGAGGTCGTGAATTGCGATCAGCACCGCAATCCCGTGCTTGCGCGCAAGCCCGCGCATAAAGCTCAGCACCTCGACCTGCCGGTGCAAGTCAAGCGCGGACGTCGGCTCGTCCATGAGCAGGATTTCAGGTTCGCGGGCGAGGGTCTGGGCGATGCTCACCACCTGCCTTTGCCCCCCGCTCAATTCTCCGACATTGCGAAAGGCAAGATCCGAGATGCTGAGCGCGGCCAGGATGCCGTCTACGAGTGCGAGGTCGCCATCGCTAACCGACCAGGCAGAGCCCTGCTTGCGGGCGAGCAGGATCGATTCATAGACGGTCAGCACCGCGTTGGCTGCCGTATCCTGCGGCATGTAGCAGATGCCGTCCGGTCCCTTCGCCGCTCCCTCGAGGCAGACGCGCCCCGGGCCTTTCAAGAGCCCTGCGATGCGCTTGAACAGCGTTGACTTGCCCGCTGCGTTTGGCCCGATAACGGCGACTACCTCGCCACCTCGGAAAATGGGAGTTGAAACGTCCGAAAGGACGAGCCGCGTCCCGTGGAAGGCTCCGAGACCATCGAGCCTGATCGTTACCATGAACGCCTCACATTCGAGAGGATCAGCGAGATGAAGAAGGGAATGCCGATAAGCGAGGTGACGATGCCGATCGGGAAGATCGTGCCTGGAATGAGCGACTTGCTGGCAACCGAACTTGCCGAAAGGATGAGGGCGCCAGCAAGCGCTGAAGCGGGCAGGAAGAAGCGTTGATCTTCCCCGATCAGCATGCGGGCGATGTGCGGACCGACGAGCCCGATGAAGCCGATGGTGCCGACGAAGGCGACGGGAATGGCAGCAAGCAGGCTCACCATCATCATGGTTTCGAGCCTCAGGCGTGCGACCTTGACCCCAAAGCTCGCGGCCTTGTCTTCGCCTAGCCGCAACGCCGTCAGCGCCCAGGCGCGGCGCGCGAATATCGGCAGCGTTGCGATAAGGATGAGGCTGGTGATGATGAGCTTGGGCCAGGTGGCCTTGGTGAGGCTTCCCATCGTCCAGAACACGACCGCGGCGAGCGCCTGCTCCGAGGAAAGATACGCGACGAGCGACAGCAGCGCATTGAAGGTGAATACGAGCGCGATGCCGAGAAGCACGATGGTTTCGACCGTCACGCCGCGCTTGAGACTCAGCAGGTGGATGACGAGCGCGGTCAGCATGGCCACCACGAAGGCGTTGAGCGGCACGACATATTCGATCGCGGCGGGGATGAGCGCGACGCCGAAGGCGAGCGCGAGCGCGGCGCCGAAGCTGGCCGCCGCCGAAATGCCGAGCGTGAAGGGACTGGCGAGCGGATTATTGAGGATGGTCTGCATCTGTGCACCGGCGACCGACAGTGCTGCGCCAACGACCACGGCCATCAGCGCGATGGGAAGCCGAATTTCCCACAGTACGACGCGCACCTGAAGGGGCACGCTGGCGGGAGAAACGAGCGCGAGCACCACCTGGTCGAGGCTGTAGCTGGCAGGGCCGAGCGCAAGATCGACGCAAAGACTCAGGAGCAGCGCCAGGGCGAGCCCTGCGAGCATGAGCTGCTTGCGCAGAACAAGTGCGCGGTAGAGGCCGCGCCCTTCCTTGGCCGACAGTGCAGCGGGTTCACTGCTCATCGGAGAGCGAGACCCAATGGCCAGGCCTGTATTCGACCGGCAGGAACTTCTCGTGCAGCTCCTTGAAGGTGGCCTCAGCATCCAGATCGCCGAACAGGTCGGGATGCAGCCACTTGGCCATCTGCTGGATCGCGACGAACTGATAGGGGCTGTTGTAGAACTGGTGCCAGATGGCGTGGATCCGCCCGTTCTCCACCGCCTTGATGCCGGTGAGGGCGGGCCGCTCCGTCAGGCCCTTGAGTTTCTTCAGTGCTGCCGCTTCGTCCGCGCCGGGACCGACGCCGACCCATTTGCCACCCGGCACATAGGCCTCCCAGTTACCGCCCGTAACAATCACCTGGTCGGGATCGCTCGCGATGATCTGTTCGGGATTGAGCGCGCCAAAAGTGCCCGGGATCAGATCCGCCGCGATATTCCGGCCGCCGGCCATCTCGACGAACTTGCCGAAATTGTCGTTGCCGAAGCTCATGCAGCAGTCATCGGAATAGCCCCCGGCGCGTTCGACGAAGACGGTTGGGCGCTTTGGATCCTTCTCTGCGATCACCTCGGTGACGCGCGCGATCTGTGCGGCGCGGTAGGCGATGAACTCCTCGGCCCGCTTTTCCTGGCCAAAGAGCTTGCCGATGAGGCGCATGCTCGGCTCGGTGTTGGTGAAGGGATGCTCGCGGAAATCGACATAGACCACCGGAATGCCAACGGCGGCGAGCTTTTCGATATATTGCGCGTCCTCCGTTGCCTGCTTGGACTCGATGTTCATGATCATCACGTCCGGCTGAAGCGCGATGGCCTGCTCGATGTCGAAGGTGCCGTCCTTGAAACCGCCGAAGGTCGGGATCGTGGCCATCGAGGGGAATTTTTCCAGATAGACGGCGTAATTGTCGGGATCGGCCTGGGAGAAATCCTCGCGCCAGCCAACGATTCGCTTGAAGGGGTTGTCGGTATCGAGCGCGGCGATCAGGTAGATTTGCCGGCCTTCGCCGAGGATGACCTTCTCTACCGGCGTCTTCACTTCGACCTTACGGCCACTAATGTCGGTGACGGTCCCGGCGCGCGCGCCGAGGGTAAGCGGCATGAAGGCCGCGAGGGCGACCGCGGCCGCAAATATCGACTTCAAAATCATTGTGCTCTCGCAATTCAGTTTTGCCCACCCCGC
Organism: Mesorhizobium wenxiniae; assembly: GCF_002284535.1. Classification (GTDB taxonomy): domain Bacteria; phylum Pseudomonadota; class Alphaproteobacteria; order Rhizobiales; family Rhizobiaceae; genus Mesorhizobium; species Mesorhizobium wenxiniae. The sequence continues at coordinate 577,170 of NZ_NPKH01000023.1, forward strand.
TTAGAAAACGTGAATTGTGTAATCAAGTATTATCTTTTAGAGCAATTCCAATGTACCGCTTTTGGGGAGAGCGTTTCGGGCAATGACGGCTCACGCAAACTATTCGCTGCGCGACGAAATTCGGGACTATTGGTCCGATCGCGCCGAGACGTTCGACCTGCAGGTTGGCCACGAGATTTTTTCCGAGCGCGAGCGCGTTGCCTGGCATGCGCTCATAAGCAGGCACCTTGGGCCTGGCGCCGGGCGGGCGGCTCTGGATCTTGCCTGTGGGACAGGCGTCATTTCGCATCTGATGCACGATCTAGCCTTTGTGGTGACAGGCCTCGACTGGTCGGAAGCCATGCTTGCCAAGGCGCGCGCCAAGGCACAAAAACGCGGCGCCGATATCCGCTTCATCCTGAGGGATGCTGAACGGACGCTCGAGGACAGGGCGAGCTACGATGTCATCGTCACCCGTCACCTGGTCTGGACGTTGGTGGATCCGAAGACGGCCTTTGCCGAATGGTTCTCGCTGCTGAAGCCCGGCGGCAAGCTGCTGATCATCGACGGCGATTTCGTCAGCCGCAACTGGGCGATGGGTTTGCGGGAACTTTGGGAGAAGCTCACGGCCGGCAAGTCCCGGGTCTCGGACAATGACGGCGCCTCCATGGCCAGACGCCATCAGAGCATTCTTGCTCGTATCTATTTCTCGGGCGGCGCACGGGCGGAAGAGATAGCGCGCTTGCTGGCCGAAGCCGGGTTGGAGCAGCCTGTCGTCGACTGGAAACTGGGCGCGATCCATCGCGCTCAGTCTCGACAGATGAGTTGGCCCAAGGCGCTCGAACGCGTCACTCAACATCGCTTCGCGATCTGCGCGACAAAGCCGCAGTAGACTCCTCGGCGCTGCCGGCGTCAGGATGGCGCGGGCGGCGGCACGACTGCGAATAGCTGCCGATCTGCGGTCAGCTCACATGCGCCACCGAGTATTATTTCTTCTGACTGGCGTCCTGCAAGATCATTTCCGATGCCTTCTCCGCGATCATCACCACTGGAGAGTTGGTGTTGCCGGAAACGATCGTCGGCATAATCGAAGCGTCGACGACGCGCAGGCCAGAAATGCCGTGCACCCGCAGCCGGCCGTCGACCACCGCCATCGAGCCTGCGCCCATCTTGCAGGTGCCGACCGGGTGGAAAATCGTAGTACCGATATCGCCGGCCTTGCGGACGAGATCTTCGTCGCTTTCATATTGTGTACCGGGCAACATTTCCTCAGGCGCGAAACGGGCAACGGCGCGCGCCTTCATCAAGCGGCGGACATGGCGAAGCGAGGCTACGGCGACGGTCCTGTCTCCCTCGGTAGACAAATAGTTCGGCCGGATCTTCGGGGCACTCGGCGGATCGGGTGCCTCTATGTGGACGGTGCCGCGGCTTTCCGGTCTGAGGTTGCAGACCGAAACCGTGACCGCGGGGAAGCGATGCAGCGGCTCGTCCGGCCGGTCAGTGCTCAACGGCTGGACATGGTATTCGAGATCGGGCGTTTCCAGGCGTGGGTGGCTTCTGGCGAAGATGCCAAGCTGGCTGGGCGCCATCGACAGCGGTCCGGTGCGACGAATAGCGTATTCGACGCCCATGGCCGCGCGGCTGAACAGATTGTGGTAGCGCTGGTTCAGCGTCGAGGCATTGGCGACCTTGAAGACTGTGCGGATCTGCAGATGATCCTGCAGGTTCTCGCCGACGCCTTCCAGCGCGTGGCGAACCGGAATTCCTGCTGCGCCAAGCACGGCAGGTCGGCCGACGCCGGAAAGCTCGAGCAGCTTCGGGGAATTGATCGCGCCAGCGGCAAGTATCGTCTCGCCTGCCCGCGCACGATGCAGTTGACCGCCCATTCGGAAAATAACACCAGTGACGCAAGCTCCATCGAAATTTAGCTTCTCGGTCTCGGCGCCGGTCACGACGCGCAAATTCGGCCGCCGCAGCACGCTGCGCAGGAACGCTTTCGAGGTATTCCAGCGCACGCCCTTCCGCTGGTTGACCTCGAAATAGCCTGACCCCTCGTTGGTCCCGCCATTGAAATCCTCCGTCCGGGGGATGCCGAGTTCCTCGGCAGCATCGCGGAACGCATCCAGGATTGGCCAGGACAGGCGCTGGCGCTCGACGCGCCATTCGCCACCGGCGCCATGAAGGTCGTTGGCGCCGCCAAAATGGTCCTCGGACTTGCGGAAATACGGAAGCACGTCATCCCAGCCCCAGCCAAGATTTCCGGCTTGCCGCCAGCCGTGATAGTCGGCCGCCTGGCCTCGCATGTAGATCATGCCGTTGATCGACGAGCAGCCGCCCAGAAGCTTGCCGCGCGGATAGTTGAGCGCACGACCGTTCAGGCCGGCTTCCGGCTCGGTCTTCATCAGCCAATCCGTGCGCGGGTTGCCCATGCAGTAGAGATAGCCGATGGGAATGTCGACCCAGTGATAGCGGTCGCTGCCGCCGGCCTCCAGAAGCAGCACGCGCATGGCTGGATTGGCCGACAGTCTGTTGGCCAGCACGCAGCCGGCTGAACCTGCGCCAACGATGATGAAGTCGTATTGTCCAAAATCGGCAGGGGTCTGTGTCAATCGGACATCCGTTCGCTTGCCATCCTGTCCCATAGCGGACCCATGGCCTGGTTGATTTCGCCATACAGGCGATAGCGCTGCTCATAGACCGGTGCGGTCTCGCTATTGGGCTGGTAGCAGCGGTCGGGCGCGGTCATCGCGGCCGCGCCTGAAGAGAAGTCGGCAAACAGGCCGACGCCTGACCCGGCTGCAATTGCAGCTCCCAGCGCACCAGTCTCGCGGCTGCGCGCTACCGTCACCGGGACGTCCAGCACATCGGCGAATATCTGCGGCCAGATGGCGCTGCGCGAGCCGCCGCCCGAAAGAACCGCCTGGCTGACGGTCGCTCCCGCTCGGCGCAGCGTCTCGACATGGCGCCGGTGTTCGAAGACGACCCCCTCGAACAGTGCGCGCAGCATATGCGCCCGCGTATGCCAGCCGGCGATGCCGTAGAAACCTGCACGCGCCTTGCCATTCTGCTGCGAGCCGTAAAGGAATGGGTGGTAGATCGGCATGTCTCCCGCGGGACCGACGGAAGCAACGAGCTCGCTGCAGATCTCGAATGGCGATGCGCCAGCCGGCGGCGCATGCTCGAAGAACTCACGGACGATCCATTCGAGATTTGCGGCCGAAGTGGCGCTCGATTCGATGGCGAGATAACGCACCGGATCGAACGTCGACAGCATGAAGATCGACGGATCGCGGATCGGCTCTTCGGTGATAACCTGGTTGATGCTCCAGGTGCCGGCAATGATGGAGGCGGCGCCGGTGCTGGTGACGCCCGAACCAATGGCGCTGGCGACGACGTCGAACAGACCCGCCACCACAGGCGTGCCCGCCCGAAGGCCGGTGGCTGCGGCGACATCGCGGGTGATTTGGCCGGCGATGTCGGAGGCCTCCAGCACGTTCGGCAGCAGTTCCATGCAATCGTCGAGCCCGTAGGCGGCCAGCAACTCACGCTCGTAGCGTCGGCCGGGCATCTGCAAAAGCCCGCAGCCCGACATATCCGAGGTCTCGGTCGAGCGCGCTCCGGTGAGGCGGTTGACGACAAAATCCTTGCACAGGAAGACGGTGCCTATTCGGGCAAAAAGCGCCGGATCATGGCGCCTGAGCCACGCCAGCAGAGTCGGCGTCTGCGCCGCCCAGGGCCGTTGCAGGCAGTGGACATAGGTCTGGTCGCCAACGCCTGCGGCCGCCCATTCGCTCACGATGCCGATGCCGCGTGTGTCGAGCGACTGGATGCCGAGCAGCGGGTCGCCGGCGCGGTCCAGCGCGTAGAGCCCGTTGCCGTGGCCGGCGCAGCCGATCACCGCGATGTCGCGGGCATCGATGCCCGACTGGTCGAGGCACTGACGGATGACCTCGACGGCGTTGCGCCACAATTCGCCGAGGTCCCGCTCGACATGGCCGGGCTTTGGCATGCAGGAGTGGCCGTCCCGAGCGGCAAGCGCGAGTTCGCGACCTGCCGTGTCGAAGATGATGGCCTTGATGACGGTGTTGCCCGCATCAAGACCCAGAATGTATTGCTGCATTGAAGCGCCTCCCAAGCTACCAAGGGTTATTGTTGTTGGTGGAGCTCCCAAGCTGCAGCGCCGTCCGCATTCTCATGGATGATCGCCATCAATCCTCTCACGACGGCACGAGGGTTGGAATGCTGGTATATGTTGCGGCCATAGACCATGCCTGCCGCGCCTTGTGCCATAAGCGCCGCCGACTTGTCGAAGACGGCGCGCAAATCCTCCCTGCCCCCACCGCGCACCAGGACAGGACAGCGCGCCGCCGCCACGACCCGGTGGAAGTCGTTCGGATCGGTGGTCGGGTCCGCCTTGATGATGTCGGCGCCCATCTCGCTTGCGAGCCGGGTCAGGGTGACGATCTTTTCTGGGTCGCCGTCGACCATGTAGCCCCCGCGCTCCGAGTTGGGCAGCATCGCCAGCGGCTCGATCATCAGCGGCAGGCCGTATCTTTCGCAGTCGGCGCGAACGCGGGCAATGTTGTGGACGCATTGCCGGAACAGGTCCGGCTCATCGGGCAGCATGAATAGATTGACGACCACGCAGGCCGCGTCCATCTCCAGCGCGCCGATCAGTGGCTCGGCTTCGTTCTGCAGGATGGCCCACATCGAGCGATGGCGGGTTTTGTTATATGGATTGCCCATGTCTATGCGCATGACCAATGCCGGCTTGTCCTTGCCAGGCAAGGACTGCAGCAGATCGGCCTGGCCATAATTCATCTGAATGGCGTCCGGTCCCGCGGCAACCAGCTGGGCGACGACGCCGGCCATATCCTCGAGCCCTTCCAGAAACGACGGCTCGTTGCACACGCCATGGTCGATTGCGACGTCGAGACAGCGCGCTCCCCCGAACAACCGGTTCATGCGGACTTTCTTGTTGATGCGCATTCGGCGCTCCTTCCTTGGTCTTTTTGGGATAGCTGGTCGAGATCGACGCCGTGCCGGTGTTGCAACAGGGCAAGGAAATCGGTGCGCTCGAATGCCTTGCGCGCGGCGTCCCAGTTCTTTTCGACAGCGAGAATATCGAGAACCGCATCGAGAAGGTCGGCCGAGAGAGCACCGGTGATGGCGATTGTCGTGCGGCGAAGCAACAGGTCCTCCAGCTGCTCGACATATTCGTTGGCGATGAGGTATCGAATCTCCCGGGCCGAGTAGTCGCTGCCGGGCAAGAGCTCGTCATGTCCCGCTGCCATATAGGCGGCGAAGGCATCCGCCGCGGTTCCGTAGCGCTCGAAGAGGCTGCGCATGCGGTCAAGCGACAGGCCGTGCGTCGCCGCGCGTTCTGCGCACCATTTTGCAGGGGCAGTGGGAAAATCCCGGCCGCCGCCGATCGGCATGTTTTCGGTGCCGACGACGCGCTGACGGTGCAATCGCTCGAGCACGATATCTGCTGCCAGTTCGCCGAACGATCGGAAGGTGGTCCATTTCCCGCCGATCATGCAGAGCGTCGGCGGCAGTATAGCGGCGCCCTCGACCAGTTCGCAGAAATGATCGCGGGGAATGCGCCCGGTAAAACTGTCTTGGCTTATCGGCAGCGGCCTCACCCCGGTGAACTGAAAGACGATGTCGGCATCAGTGATCTCGATCCCGGGAAACACGAATGACAGGGACTGCAGGATGTATTGCCGCTCGTCATCGACGCAGCGCGCCTGGTCGGGATCGTCGACACGGATGTCCGTCGAGCCGACCAGCACGTTGCCGAGATAGGGGAACAGGATGCAGATCCGGCCATCCTCGTTCTCGTAATAGATCATGTGACCGTCGAGCGCGTCATGAAGTTCGCGATTGTCGACGATCAGATGCGAACCTTTGGTGCCGCCCATAAGCTTCGGCGCAATGGCTCCGATTGCCGAATTGGTCAGGTCGATCCAGCCGCCTGTGGCATTGACGACGAGCCGCGGCTTCACGGCTACCGTTTCGCCAGAAAGTCGGTCATTAAGCACCAGGGTCGCGTCATCGAGCGATACGCGTGCATAGTTGAGCGCTCGAGCGGACGGCTTTTGGTTCATGGTGTCGCGCAGCATCTCGGTCCCCAACCGCTCGGGGTGGCTGACCCAGGCATCATAGTATGTCGCCGAATTGCGAATAGCAGGATTGATTGCAGGCCAGACCCTGAGTGTTTCGGCTCGGCTCCTGAATTTATGCGTCGGGACGATACGCCGTGCGGCGGTGAAGAAATCATACATCGCCAGGCCGGTCTTGATGACCAAAGCGCCGCGCCGGCCCGGACGACGGGTTAGCCCAAGGAAACGAAATGCGCCATTTGCGATGCCTGAGAACAGGTCGAAGATAGGCACCGTGGTTGGCAGTGGCGCAACGTAGTGCGGCGCGTTCTTCAACAGCCGATCGCGTTCGAGCAGAGATTCGCGGACCAGCTTGAACTCGCCGTTTTCAAGATAGCGCAAGCCGCCATGAACCATGCGCGAAAGGGCCGCGCTGGCGCCGGAACAATAATCGCCCTGTTCCGCGAGCAGCACATCAACGCCCTGCAAAGCGAGTTCGCGAAACACGCTGATGCCGTTAATGCCGCCGCCTATGACGAGCACGTCGACATCGGGGTTCTCGCGCAAGCCGGCGATCGTCTGGATGCGATTCATGTCAAGATGCGCTTTCGATCACGCATCTATCGCGACGAGATGCACGGCCACCGCCGCATCGACGGCCGCCAGTTCCGCAGCGCTCAGCGAAATCTCCCCTGCCCTGGCGTTGTCGCGCGCCTGCGCCGCGCTTCGCGCTCCACACAACGCGAAGGTGATACCGGGCTGCGCCAGCGTCCAGGCGATCACGATCTGCGCCATGCTTGCCTGGTGGACCTCCGCGACCGGGGCCAGGGCATGTTTCAAAACGGCTACCTTGCGCCGGTTGGCCTGAGAGAAGCGCGGATTGCTTTTGCGCTGGTCGTCGCCGCTGAACTCACGCGCCGGATCGATCGCGCCCGAAAGCAGGCCGAGCGCAAGCGACGAGTAACTGAGCGCAGCAACTTGATGCTGGCGCGCGATCGGCAGCAATGTCTGCTCAATCTCGCGATCCAGCATCGAATACCTTTCCTGGATCGCGTCGAGCTGGCCAGCTCCTACATACTGCTGCAGCTCGGCAGTGTTGAGATTGCTTGCGCCGATGGCGCGGATCTTGCCAGCTGATTTGAGGCGTTCGAGCGCTTCCATTGTCTCGGCAATGGGGGTCGTCGGGTCCTGCCAATGGGTGATGTAGAGATCGATATAATCGGTGCCGAGCCGCCTCAGGCTCTGCTCCACTTCATGAGCGATGCCATCGGCGCCCAGATATCGGTTCACCGGCTTTCCGTCCTGATCGAAGAAGTGATTGCCCTTTTTCGAATGCCAGTTCAGGCCACATTTGGTGGCGATGACCGCGCGGTCGCGCCGGCCCTTGATGGCCTTGCCGACGATCTCCTCGCTGCGGCCGAGACCGTAAGCCGGCGCGGTGTCGATCAACGAGACGCCGGCATCGATGGACGCCTGGATCGCAGCGATCGATTCAGCTTCATCCGTGCCACCCCACATCCAGCCGCCGATAGCCCAGGTTCCGAGCCCTACTGCCGACGTGACAACGCCGGACTTGCCGACGCGACGGGTGATTTGTCGAGAATTCATGCTGCATTTCCTTCAGCGAGCTCGAGGATCTTCAAGCCGGTGGTTTCGTCGGTGACGAGGGTATCGAGGTGAGAGCCGCGCATGGCACTGAGGATCGGGACCACCTTGCTTGCGCCGCTTGCGACCCCGATCGACTGCGGAATGGTCGCGAATTCCTCGAGCGTCAGCGAAACGAGTGAGTGGTTGAGGCGGTAGTCCGCGAGCTTGCCGCTGCCGTCTATGAGATGGGCGAGCAGCTCGCCCGCCGCGCCCGAGCGCTCGATGGCCAGCCGGTCGGCGCTTGAGGACGGGTGCAGATCGTAGTAGCTCGAATCGTCGGTCAGGATGGAGCCGATGCCGACGACCGCAAGCGTTGCTTCGCGCGCCTTGTTGAAGACATCCGAAACGGCCCGGACGCCCATCAGCATGTCACGTTGGGCCGGGCTGTCGGCAAACAGCGGCGCGTGAATCTGATAAGCGCGGCCGCCGAGTCTGTCGGCCATCAGAGACGCGACATGATTGACGTCGGTGTAATGCTTGCCCTGGACCAGGCCGGTCGCGGGAACAACCTCGACGTCGTAGCTGCGGCTCGGCTTGAGGCCAGCGACGACGGCACTCACCCCTTTGCCCCCGGTAATGGAAATCGTGTCGCCGTCCTTGATCGTCTCGAGCACCAGCCTGGCCGCGGCCTCGCCGACGCGCTGGAGCGCAGTCTGCGGATTGTCCGAAACGGAAGGGACGACGACGGCCCTTTGGAGTCCACCTATCGCGACCAGTCGCGCCTCGATGTCGACCAGTTGCTCGACCGGCGACTTGATCTTGATCTCGACAAGCCCGAGTTGATGACCGCGCTTGATCAGCCGGTTGACGGTCGCATGCGAGATGCCGAGCTCCTTGGCGATTTCAGCTTGCGTCTTGGCTTCCATGTAATGAAGCACAAGCGCCTGATACATCTGACGGACGATCGTGATGTCGTCCCGCGAATTGGTTGGTGACATGATTGGATGCTCAACTCTCGCGCTGCTGCTCAGGATTTCCTGCGATGCAGGAAGTGGTCGATCGATACTGCCGCGAGCAGGATGCATCCCTTGATCATGTCCTGCCAATAGACGGAGACGTCGAGCAGGATCAGCGAACTTGTGACGACCGAGAGCAGCGCCATGCCCAGTATGGCGCCGAAGATGGTGCCCGAGCCGCCATTGAGCGATGCCCCGCCAATCACCGCCGCGGCGATGATGTTGAGCTCCATGCCAGCGCCGAAGGTCGGGGTCGCAGCGCCAAAGCGCGACATGTAGATGACGCCGGCAAAGCCCGCCAGGGTCGAGCAGAGAACCGTGACCCAGAATTTAACCTGCTTGGTCTTGATGCCCGAAAATTGGGCCGCCTTCTCGTTGCTGCCGGTATAGAAGACCTTGCGGAAGGCGGTGGCACGCCGAAGCAGGAAATCGAAGATGGCTACGACCACAACAAAGATGACGATGACATAAGGCACATTGCCGAAGCTGCCCTGGCCGATCGCTTTGAACCCCGGCGGCAGGGTGAACAGCGACAGCGGGGTTCCCTTGGTGATGACAAGGCAAAGACCGCGCACGATCACCATCGCCGCCAGCGATGTGATGAAGTGATTGAGTCCGATGACGGTCACGAAGAAGCCCATCGCCGCGCCGATCAGCGCGCTGGCGCCTATCCCGATCAGGCTCGCGGTCCACGGGTCCAGACCCATCAGGAAGAGAGCGCCTGACACGACCATGGAGAAGCAGACCACCGACCCGACGGACAGGTCGATGCCGCCGACAATGAGAAGTATCGTCATGCCGACCACGACGATGCCTTCGATGGAGAAGCTCATCAGCATGGCGCGGAAATTTCCCCAAGTCAGGAAATGCGGCGAAGCGAATGTCATGGCGATGCACAGCGCCAGCATGATTGCGATCAGCCCCGCCTCGCGCATTGACCCAAGACGCAACCAGTTGCGCCCGCCAAGCCCGGGGGCGCTCGCCTTGAATTCAGCGTCCATGAGGGTTCCTCCGGTCTGTCTAAGCGACATTCTGTACCTGCCTTGCATTTGACCGTTGCTGACGGAGACCCGAAGCCAGCAGCATGATTGCCTCTTCGGTCAATTCGTCCGCGCCCAGTTCGCCGGCGATGGCACCTTCGTGTATGACAAGCACCCGGTCGCTGAGCCCGATTAATTCCGGAAGCTCGGATGAAATCACGATGACGCCGACGCCCCGCTCGGCGAGATCGCGAAGCAGGCGATGAATTTCCACTTTCGCGCCGACATCGACCCCGCGTGTGGGCTCGTCCAGAATGACCACTTTGGGGCCAACCGACAGAAGCCTGGCGATGGCGACCTTCTGCTGATTGCCACCGCTAAGCGTCGACACCTGTGCCTCGATGCCGCCCATGCGTACACCGTGGCGCTCGACCAGATCGGTGGCTTGCTTTGCCTCGGCGCGGCGATCGAGCAGCCCAAGCGGTGTGGTCAGTTTCCGAAGGTCCAGCGCGGAGATATTAGATGCAACCGACAGGTCCAGGAACAGGCCCGACGCCTTGCGGTCCTCTGAGAGGTAGACCAGGCCTGCGCGCACGGCATCGCTATAGGTCCTGATGCTGACCGGCTCGCCATTGAGTTCGACCGATCCCGACACCTTCGGGCGCAAGCCGCAAACGGTCTGGACCATCTCGCTGCGGCCCGCGCCAATCAACCCGCCGATGCCAAGAATTTCACCCGCACGAAGCGCGAAGCTGACGCCGTCGGAACCCTCTCGATAGGAGAGATTCCCGACCGACAGCACAGGGCGGTCGGTACGCCGTTCAGGCGAGAGCTTTTGCGGATAGAGCTGCGTGATTTCGCGCCCGACCATCTTGCGCACGACATCATTGGGAGTGACCGACGCGATAGAATCGGTCGCGACATATCTGCCGTCACGAAAGACCGTGACGCGGTCGCAGAGGTTGAATATCTCGGCCATGCGGTGGCTGATGTAGATAATTGAAATTCCGCGCGCCTTGAGATCGCGGACAATGGCGAAAAGGCGCCGCGCCTCGGTCTCGGTCAGGGCGGCTGTCGGCTCATCGAGCATCAGCACCCGGCATTCGAGCGTCAGCGCCTTGGCTATTTCTACAAGTTGCTGGTTGGAAATCGAAAGGTCGGCGACCGGCGTCTCGACCGGGATCGGCGCCAGCAGGTCCATTATCTTCTGCGCATCAATGTAGAGCCGGCGAAAATTCATCAGTGGCGCGCGCCGATTGTTGATGGCCGCCATGAGGATATTCTCGGCGACCGTAGCATCCTGGCAGAGCGCGATTTCCTGATGGACGAGGCCTATGCCAAGCCGCTGCGCGGCGGATGGTGATGCAATGGTGACGTCCTTGCCTTCGAGACGAATGGCGCCTTCGTCGGGTTGCACAATGCCGGCGATGATATTCATCAGCGTGGACTTGCCCGCGCCATTCTCGCCGCACAGCGCGTGAATTTCGCCCCGCTGCAGCGTGAAATCGACCCCGGTCAGCGCTTTGATGGCGCCGAAAGATTTCGATATGTCGCGGATTTCAAGAATGGCGGCGGCAGTCACTCCGTCCCCCTGCAGCGTTGAAGTTGACGGTTGGGTCGACGGGGCGCGAGCGCGCCCCGTCCCGGATCGAGCATCTTCGAAGAGCCCCGAAGAGATAACGGTGAGCCCTTATTCCTCGATGCCCTTGGTGCCGCGCCGCTTGAGGTAGGCATCCCAATAGAAATCGTCGGCATTTTCCGCAGTGACGATGGAAAAGCCGTTGTCGACGAAAGGCACGCCCATGCCATTGAATCCCGACCGCCGGGCGTCGTTCATCGGATCGATCAGCTCAGGATGCTTGGCCAGCCACAGCAGCATGAACCCCATATAGCCCTGCATGCCCTGGTTCGGGTTGACTGAGCCAAAAATTTCGCCGGCCTTGATCATATCGAGGATCTTGGCGTTGACGTCGGCCAGCATAACTCGGATCTTGCCGCCGCCTTCCTTCGCGGCCTGAGCGGCGCCGATTGCCGAGTTGGCTTCCGGCATGAACACCGCGCCCAGTTCGGGATGCGCCTGCGCGAGGCTGAGCACGGCCTGATAGGCCTTCGTCGCATCCTGGTTCGACGCCGCGCGGCCGACAAGCTTCATATCCGGCCATTTGGCTTCCATGCGGGCGATGAAGGCGGCGATGCGCTTGTCGTGATTGTCCTGTCCAGGGTTTTCGAGGACCGCGTATTCGCCCTTGCCGTCCATCGCCCTGGCGACTGCATCGGCGGCATAGGTGCCTTCGGCGACGTTGTCGGAGGTGATGTAGGATACTCGTTTGGAGTTGGGCGAATCTGCGGCGAATGTGACTACGGCCGTTCCCTGGTCTATCGCCCGATTGATTGGCTCGATGAATGGATCGGAGTTCATCGGATGCACCAGGATGCCAGCCGGCTTCTGAGCCAGCGCCTGGTCGAATGTCGCTATCTGCTTGTTCACGTCGTATTCTGGCGTTCCGGTGTATTCGGTCTCGCAACCGAACTGCTGTCCGGCCTGCTTGAACATCTCATAGACCGGGAACCAATATTCGACGCCCGAAACCATGACGTTCATGACGTATTTTTCACCCGGCTCGCATTTGAACGGGTTAGCGGTCTGGGCCGCGGCGTGGCTTGCCCCCAACACAGTGGTGGCTGCTGCCGAAATGGCGAGCATGCTCAAAAATTTGCGCAAGAGTCCTCCCTCGGCCGAAGCCTGGTCAATGGGCGGTCGGACACTTACGTGCCGCCGCTTGTGGTTGATGAGGCCGAACCTCCTCCCGAGGCCCAGCAGTCGATCATTCGCAGGAGTTGGCTCGAGTGTCAATAAAATTCATGTTCTGAAATATATTTCACACCCAGCCGACGAGACAACTCGCTTCGCCATCTCAGCGGGCTGACCCTCGTGCGTATGGACCCGGCGCCGGAGCATGGCCTAGCGCGACTTGCACTATGCTATTGGCTCGCTGTCATTAAGACTCTCAGGGAGGCAACAACGGCGCGGCTCACGACCCAGTTGGTGAAGCGAAAAATATGAACGTGCGGGAGGGAGGCGGGCTTCGAGGCTGACGAATGCGTGGCGACGGGCTGAGCGGTCTGGGATTTGGCTGGCTAGCAGAGCAGTCAGGCGAAAGAATTGAGGCGGTGGTCTGCGCGGACAGCCGCTACGCGTGGCAAACACACCAACAAAAAGGTCACCTTACGCTATCTCAAAGTCCGTATGCTGCCGCCATCTATGAGTTCCGCGAAACGATCCGGCGGGCGTGTGTTGCAGGTGGCTTCCTACGCTGTCGTTCGAGCCGCGCCTCGCCCCACTTCGAAACCATCTCCACAATAGGCCGCAGACTTTCACCTTCCTCGCTGACGCGGGACTCCACCCGCAGTGAACCTCGGCTTAGACCCGTCCTGCTGACCAGTCCTGCCTCCCCCAAATCCCGGAGTTGCTTGGTGAGAAGCCGTATGCCGGGCACCCGGCGATGCGGCTCGTTGAAGATTCCAAGCGGCGGGCGAGCCCGCCGCTTGGAAGTCGAATCTCGACCGTGCCGGCCGAACGCTGTTGTCAGCGGCCCCAGATCCCCTGGCCATAACCGGGCCCGGGAATATCGAAGATCGAATTTCCTCCCGAGGTCGGTGCACTGTCGGCCGTGTTGACACTCGCTGTGCCGCTCAGGTCGACCGCGTAGCCGTTGTCGGACACCATCGAATGGTGACCGGTGTTCGGATAACCGGAGCCATGGCTGTAATCGGAGCCATAGTGGTCGCTACCGGCAAAAGCCATGCCGGAGGCGATCAGGAAGGTGGCAGTGGCAAGAACGATCTTAAGCATTTCAATTCTCCATCTTTGAGGGTTAGCATTTGGCCTCAACGCGCCGTGCCCCGCACCGCATCGATGAGCCGTCTTTCATGCCCTTTGGGCAAACCGACCAACCGCTGTCCTTCTGGATTTGCGGCAGCAGGTTGTTCAGCGCACGGTTTGTCTTGTTACGTTCGTGCGCTGTTCGGAGGGCTACTTGATAGCAGCCGAGATCATCACCATTCGGCGGCGTCAACGCGGCCTGTATGAATGGCGGCTGTTCCCGATCAGCCGTCGCGTGGTGGGGTTGACGCCTGCCTCTTGTCGATCATGGCGTTGTAAGAGCCGGCGAGCCCCGTCATGGGCCGGATGGTTTTGGTCAATAAGGCTCGCGCGGAGCCGGTCGGGGAAATCGTACGAAGTAACTGGCTTATGCATTTTGAACCTCAGGTTTCGGAGCAAGACGCGTCGACACCTCGACAAGACTAGATGTTCGTCCAGCGTGCTGGATATTTGTGTCTTGCCCGTCGAATCTGCCGCATCTGCGGTTTTTATTGTCATACATCGCTTTCGTTTCAGGCGTTTTTCTGTAGTGCGGTAGGAGTGTTTCGTTTGTTTCAGGGGCGCGCGACGGGGCGGGTCGCATTTTGTGGATGGTTGTGGTCCGAGTCGTTTGCTCCGGATCCAGAAAGGATCAAGCCGACAACGGTTGCGAACACTGGCGCGTAGCCGAGCGGCCCGAAAAGAATGGAATGCCGCCCGCAATCTCGCGGAGTGTCCTTTCCGCGCCGTCCGATCGACACGTCCTGGCTCGGCGCTGCGCGGCCAGTGGTGATCCATATGGTCACCAATCCTGAACGAGAACAGCACGAGCGAAGGCAGGACCTGGATCGTAGGTTCAGACTGAATCCGGCGGAGGCTGACGTCGTCCTGGAAAATCTCAATGGCAACGGGCGCGACGCCGCTGCCCGGCTCGGCATCGCGGCCACACGATCAGAGCGCATCTAAGGCATGTCTTCGAGAAGGCCGGCGTGCGCAGGCAGGCCGAACTCGTCCGGCTGCTGGAGGCGAGCGCGAGCTGACGAGCACTGATGGCGGTGATTTTTTAAACTAACGCCAAAACTGTTCCTGCGAGGCCAACACGGCCTGCGTAGGTCATGCCTGCGTCCTTTCACGACCTTCTCCTGGGAAAAGGAAGGTCTGGGTAGGTCAATATCCCGTCCATCCAGAACACATGCTGAATAACGGCTTTCCGGAGCCGACCTTCAGCCGTCGCATATCGATCTCGTCGGAGATTCGACGAGAGTCTTCCTCGATGGGCGCGACACCGGCTTCCGCATGCCACAGGCCTGTCCGCCTCGGCGCGACCCAAGGACGGACAGGCTCAGCCTCGGCTTACGGCCGGATGTTGTGGTTGACGCGGAAGAGGTTCGCCGGATCGTATTTGTGCTTGACCGCGACGAGCCGCTCATAGTTGGCGCCGTAGGCGGCGCGTACGCGCGCTTCGCCTTCATCATCCATCATGAAGTTGATATAGGCGCCACCATGCGGGTTGTGCTTGTGCACCGCGGCCCAATACTCGCTTGCCCAGCGCCTCAGCTCCGGCGCCGTCGTCGGGTCGGGGTCGATGCCGGCGATAACCATGGACCAACGCGCTCGCCGCGCTCCCCAGGCGGTGGCGTCCGGAGCCACTTCCTGGACCGCTCCGTCGATCGGGTAGAGATGCATCAGCGACAGCTCGCTCGGGGTTTTCGAGCCGTGCTCGGCATGGGCAGCGATGGCCGCATCGGACAGCTCGTCGACATAATCGCCCTTCCAGTACCACTGCAAGCCCTTCGGCAGCAGCGGATCAAACAGCGCCTGCAGATCGACGAAGGGCATCTGCATCATACCGTCCATTAGAGGCTTGGGAAGCGCGTCGCGCACGGGCTGCATCGCTCGGATGCCGTCCTCCTCCGCGCCGTTGTAGCAACTGATTAGCGCGCAGATGCGCCTTCCCCAGATCTCGCGCGGGAAAGGGTCGCAGGAGGGCACCGTCTTGATGCCGAAGAACATCCCGAGCTCTCGCGGCGCTCCGGGCAGGAAGTCCCGGTACCAACGCATGATCTCTACGGCATGTGCGATGTCGAAGAAGATCGGCCCGGCATAGACATCCTTCGCCGGATGCGCCTGAAATGTGAAGCGCGTCACGACGCCGAAGTTGCCGCCGCCGCCGCGCAGCGCCCAGAACAGCTCCGGGTGTTCGTCCTCACTTGCCGTGACGACGCTGCCGTCGGCCAGCACGACCTCGGCCGCAAGCAGATTGTCAATGGTGAGGCCGTGTTTGCGCGTTAGATGGCCGGTGCCGCCGCCCAGCGTCAGTCCGGCGATGCCTGTGGTCGAGACGAGGCCCGCCGGCACCGCCAGCCCATGAGCGCTGGTGGCGCGGTCGACATCGCCTTGGGTGCAGCCGGCCTCGACGCGGACCGTGCGAGTCCTGGGATCGATATCGACCCGTTTCATCGGCGACATGTCGATGACCATTCCGCCGTCGCAACTGCCGAAGCCTGGACCGTTGTGGCCGCCGCCGCGAATGGCAAGAACCAAATGCTTCTCTCGGGCATGATTGACTGCCGCGACGACGTCGGCGACTTCGGCGCAGGGGACGATCCAGCGCGGCCGCTTGTCGATCATAGCGTTGTAGAGCCCGCGAGCCTCTTCATAGGCCGGATGGTTTTGGTCAATAAGGCTCGCGAGGAGCCTGTCGGGGAAATCGTACGAAGTAACTGGCTTATCCATATTGAACCCTCAGGTTTCAGAGCAAGACGCGTCGACGCTCGCCAAGAATAGATGTTCATCCTGGGCGCCGGACATTTGCGCTTCGCCGGTTGAATTTGCCGCATCTGCGGCTCTTCTTGTCATACACCGCATTCGTTTCAGACGTTTTTCTGTGGTGCGGTGGGAGTGTTTCGTTTGTTTCAGCGCGCGCCCCACGGGGATGACAGGCGGCACTTTGTGACTGGTTATGGTCCGAGTCGTTTGCTCGAGCCGTGATATCGGCCGTGCAACCCAGGCCATTCGTGTTTCCGCCGTTTTTCCGGAGGATTGGGTAGAGTTTCGTTTTCACGTCAGCGCTGGCGAAGAATCCCACGCGCCGAAACAGTTGAAACAAATCACGCGGCGTCTGAATGTATGCTGAAACAAAGAGGGTCTAGTATCCGCCCTCGCGAGATCACGCGAACAAAAGGAACGACCATGCGGCCTGATAATCCGGTGCCATCCACACACACAGGCTATGCCCTTTTTGACGCCAACAATGTCCTCGTCGACAGCAATCCGGAGATATTTGGAAGCTGGCGGCTCGATCGCGGCGAGATGCATCCGATGGACACCATTGCCGCAGTCGCCGAAGCCCTCTCACATCTGAAAAGTTTCGACGGCCGCCCCATCGAGCCGGGCAACGCGTTCGCTGAAAGCGCCGCTGCGCGATGGACGCAAATCGACAACCCTCCAGTTGAAGCTGAGACATTGGATGGCCGGTGGAAGTTGCTCACCGCACATCCTCGGCCGAATGGTGGCATGGCACTGGTAAGCGTCGACATTACCGACATGAAGCGAGCGCAGATCGCGCACCGGGAAAACGCGGAGATATTCCGCTGCATCACAGACAGTCACCCGCTGCCCGTTTGGGTGGTGGACGCGGGAAGCGGGAAAATCGTCTACGAAAGCCTCGATGCGTCGAACCTGCTTGGCCGAAAATGGACCCCGAACGAGCCGCAATTCCTGACGGATTATTTCGTGAATACTGGCGAATTCGATGAAATCAGTTCTCTCGCCAGCAACAGCGAGATCGTGCGGGATCACGAAATCCAGCTTAGAAACACAAGCGGATCGACCGTCTGGTGCTCGACCAACTGCCGTCGCGGCGTTTATGACGGGCGCCCCTCGCTCATCATCGGCGTATTGGACATCACGGAACGTAAGCAGCGCGAGGATCTGTTCGGTTTCCTGATCAAGCATCATCCGTTGCCGGTATGGATGACCGACGCAAGTTCGGGGGAACTCATTTACCAGAGCAATGCTGCCGAACGGCTGCTTGGATGGAGCAAGAAGGCGCAACGCGAGACGGTGCGGCTCGGCGACTACTTTGTCGACCCCGAGAAACACCGGGAAATCAATCGGGAGCTCATGCAAAAGGGCGTCGTCGAAAATTGCGAGGTGCTTCTTAAACGACCCGACGGCCAAGAGTTCTGGGCCACGGGCAATCTCCGGATCGTCGAGTTCCAAGGCCGGCGAGTGGTTCTCGCCGGCATCGCCGATGTGACCAAGCAGAAGAAGCGTGATGGCGAAGTCGCTGCGGCGCGGGAGATGCTCGCAGACGCCGTTGAATCACTCTCCGAGGGATTCGCACTGTACGACGAAGATCACCGCCTGGTCATGTGCAACAGCCTTTACCGCGAGCTGAACCACCCAGTGCGGGATCTCGTTGAACCCGGCGTGGAATGGAACGAGCTCCTTCGCGAATCCGCCAAGCGCGGCGTGTACCGCAACGCGGTTGGGCGCGAGGACAAGTGGCTCGACGAGCGGATTCAAGGCCGAATCGAGTTCCACTCCCATTTCGAGGTCCCCCTCTCCGACGGCAAATGGCACTCGGTTTCGATACATCCCACCGATCTTGGCGGCTTCGTCGTAACGCGCGCCGACATCAGCGGGCGCAAAAAGGCCGAGGCTGCCGAGCGCGACGCGACGGCTCTGCTGCAAAAGGTGCTCGATGCCTGCCCTTCGCCGATACACATGACCACGTTCGAGGGAGAAACGCTCTACCGCAATCCTGCCACCAGAGATCTCTACGCCGATCGCCCTCGAATAACCGACCACTATGTCGATCCAGACTATAGCGCAATATTGGAGCGCACCCTGATCGAAAAGGGCAGGATCGATGATTTTCGGGTCCAGCAGTACGACACAGAGAACAAGCCCTTCTGGGCTTCCGTTTCCGCTCGCCTGATCGAGTTCCAGGGAAGGCAGGTGATCGTGTCGAACACGACGAATATCACCGACATGATCGCCGCCCAGCAAGAAACGCGCAAGGCAAACGAGCGGCTGATCGACGCGATCGAATCTCTCGCAGAAGGGTTTGCCCTCTACGACAAGAACGATTGCCTGGTGCTGGCCAACAGCAGGTACCGCCAGATGCATGCGATAAGCGCCGATGTGCTCGTTCCCGGGGTGAACTGGTTCGAGTTCCTCCGCGTGACCGCAGAGCGCAACCAGTTTCCGGTTCCACGGGACAAGATCGACGACTGGCTTGCCGAGAGGGCAAGGGACCGCCGCGAGTTCCGGCAACAGGAATTCCGTCATACGGACGGCGGTTGGTTTTTCGTCTCGAACTGTCCAACCCGCGAAGGCGGGTTCGTGGTCACCCGTGTCGACATTACAGAGCGCAAGCGGGCCGAGGAGGCCGCTAAGGAAGCGGATGAAATGGTCCGTAAAGTCCTCGAAGCCTGCCCCGTCAACATCCAGATGACCCGCGCGCATGACGGGAAGCTGCTCTACCGCAGTCCCGCCACCGTTGAGCTGCTCGGCAATGTGACCAGCGCCATCGACTACTATGTCGATCCTTCAGAGCGGGTGCGATACGTTGAGCGGCTGCTCGCGACGGGGTTGGTCGACGATTTCGAAACCCAGCTCAAACGCAAGGACGGTAGGATCTGCTGGTGCTCGATTTCGTCTCGACTGATCGATTATCACGGTGAGAAGGTGATCGTTTCCCACGCCTACGATCTCACCGACCGTATCGAAATGCAGCAGGAATTGGAGCGCCAGCGCGAGACGCTGCACCAGAACGAAAAAATGTCGGCGCTCGGCGGATTGCTGGCGGGGGTGGCGCATGAGCTCAATAATCCGCTCTCGGTGGTGCTTGGCCTGTCATCGCTGTTGAAGGAGACCGCAACCGACGCCAAGGTCGTGGAACGCGCCGACAAGATGAGTAAGGCAGCCGAACGCTGCGCCAGGATCGTCAAGACTTTCCTGGCTATGGCCAGACAGCAGCCGACGCGGACCTCAAACGTTGCGATCGATGACATTATTTCCGAAGCGGTGGAAGTGGCGAGCTATTCGATTCGATCGTCGGACATCGGGCTTTCAGTTCATCTTGAACCTGGTCTTCCCCCGATCTGGGCGGATCCCGATCAGCTTGGCCAGGTGCTGATCAATTTGCTTGTTAATGCAGAACAGGCGTTGCACGGCTGGGAAGGGCAACGGACAATCACGGTTTCAACGCAGCTTCATTCCAAGACCGGCAATATAGTCGTCAGCGTTGCCGACACGGGTCCGGGAATTCCCAAAGAGATACTTCCCCGCATTTTCGAGCCGTTCTTCACGACCAAAGAGATTGGGGCAGGGACTGGGATCGGGCTGTCCTTCTGTCATCGGATCGTTCAATCCCATGGAGGAACCATCGAGGTCGAATCTTCAGAGGGGGGTGGCTCGACCTTCATACTTTCGCTGCCTGCTTCGGATCGAATCGAGGAACGAGCCGAAACGGCCGAAGATGAGCTCCCGAATTCAACTGGTATTGCTTGTCTGGTGGTGGACGACGAAAAGGAAGTGGGTGAGCTGGTTGCTGAGGTGCTCAGGCGAGATGGTTTCAAGGTCACCATTGCCAGATCCGGCGAAGAAGCGCTGCTGCAGCTCCAGAACCGCACTTTCGCGCTGATCCTGAGCGATCTGAAAATGCCGAACATGGATGGACGGGGATTGTTCAACCAGATTGCCAAGCTTCATCCGGCCGAGCTCGACAGGTTAGCCTTCCTGACGGGGGACACGATCAGCCCGGACGCGCAGATGTTCCTGCGCGCCGCGAAACGGCCCTATCTTGAGAAACCGATCAAACCTAACGAGCTCCGTTCGTTTGTCTCGAATCTGGTCAACAACAATACTTGACAGATCAGTGGATTTGCACGTCACTTCAGGGGCAGCTTATCCATTAGGCTAGTTGCTCGGTGGTCGATTTTGACGACGCACGCACACGTAGTGGTCTGCGATGACGAACCGGATATCCGCGACACGGTGGCGGAATATCTGGAGCATCATGGCTATGCCGTGACAACGGCCAACGCAGGGCCTGCCCTGCGCGAACTTATTAAGAGCCAGCACGTCGATGTGGTCATATTGGATATCCGAATGCCAGGCGAGGACGGCCTCTCCCTGGCGCGATATCTACGAGAGCACTCAGACGTTGCCATTATCATGCTGACCGGATCGGCGGAAATCGTCGACCGCGTTGTCGGATTGGAGATTGGCGCCGACGACTATGTCGCGAAGCCCGTGGACCTGCGGGAGCTGCTGGCACGGGTGAAGGCCGTGCTGCGCAGGACGTCGGCGAGCGAACGAGCTGCGGAGAAAGCGAGTACTCCGGACTCTCACCAGGTCCAGTTCGGCAAGTGCCGCTTCGACCCGGATGAACACAAATTATACAACGCCGAGGGGGTCGAAATAGCGATCACCGCGATGGAGTTCCGGCTTCTGAAAGTATTCAGCGAACATCGCGGACGAGTGCTCAACCGCGATCAACTGCTCGAACTCGCCCATGACCGCGGATGGGATCCCTTCGATCGTAGTATCGACATTCGCGTTTCGCGCCTGCGGAAGAAAATCGAGGTCGATCCCTCCAAGCCGGAGGTGATCAGGACGATCCGCGGCATGGGTTACCTCTACTCCTGAGCGCGCCGCACGGTGGACCAGCGCCTCATCCCTTGCGGTTGAGGTATTGCGACTTTGTGGTCCCAGGCGGAGGGCCCCGCTCGAACTACTGAGTTTCCGGAAACCAGCTGCGTTGCCCTGGGCTTTCACTATCACGTGTGGGCGCTGAGAGGCGTGCAGGCCAAGCCGGCCTTCTCGACACCTGGATTGTGTGCCGCAGCCGCCGGTTGCGAGGCTGCGACACGTTTCCTCAGCCGACAACGACGCCGGCACCTTAAGCGCGGGTCAGAGCCGTTCGATGCCGAGAAAATCCGGCGCTCCCACCCAGGCGGCCTTGAAGCGCGCATCCATCTCTTCGGCGTCCGCTGTCCTGCCGGTCCTGCGGAAAACCTCGCGCAGGCCCCACAACGCCCAGGCGTTGTTTGGAGTCTGGTTCAGCACGTGCTCGAAAGCTGCCGCGGCCGCCTCGTGCTCGCCCATGGCCATGTAGACCGCGCCGAGGGTCTGTCGGACCGGATAATACCAGTAGGCCGGTTCCATATAGGCGAGGCCGTCCTCGATCGCGACCGCCGCCTCAAGCTTGTTGCGCGCTTCCCGCAGGTTGCCCTGGTGCTGGGCAATGCGGGCCTCCACGATCAGCGCGCTCAATTCCAGCAGGTCCGGCGCCGGAAGTCCTCCCGCAGTTTCCGTGGAAAAATCGGTCTCGGCAGCGAGCTTGCGGATTGCGGCGGTCTCGGCGCGCGCCGCCTCGCTCGCACCCTTTGCGGCGAAGGCGACGCCCCGCGCATATCGCCAGGTTGCCTCGACATAAGGCAAGGCGTTTGCCGGCAGCGGCAGCGCGAGTATGGCCTCGGGATCGCCATACTGGGCGTGGGCAAAATAGGTCGCCGCCTTGATCGGCTGCAGCCCGGCCACCTTGCTGGCCGTGGTATTGGAGACGAGCGATTCGAGCTTTTTGGCCGCCTCGGCGATTGCCTCGACGTCGCCCGCCATCTGTGCGGAGGTCATCAGGAAATGCAGGTTGTGCGGATAATAGCCGTCCGTGTAGACACCGGGCGTGCTCTCCGGCGCTATGCCGACGCGCTCGAAATAGGCCTCGTCCGCTGCCACCGCCTCGCGGTTGATCTCCAGGCTGTCGATCCACCGGCCGACCTGGTGATAGATGTGCGATGGCATGTGCACGATGTGTCCGGCGCCGGGCATGAGGGCGGCAAGCCGGTCGGCATGAGCTTCGGCCCTTTCCGGCGTCGTGGATGCTTCGACGGCATGGATATAGAGATGGATCGCACCGGCATGATCCGGATTGCGCGCCAGCACCCGCTCCAACGAGGCCACAAGCTTGACCGTGTCCGGCTTTGGCGTTGCCCCGCCGTCAAGCCAGTAGTCCCACGGCATCAGGTTCATAAGCGCGTCAGCGTAGAGCGTGGCGATCTCGTCGTCCTGCGGATGGCGGTCTGCCAGTTCCGCCATCGCCGCGGCATAGGCCTGGTTCAGGGCACCCTGATCGGTCGAAGTATCGGCGCTGTAGCGCTTGGAGAGCGCGGCGATAAGATCCTTTTCCCGGCTGGAGGCGAGGTGCGCTAGCTTGCGCGCCCGCGCGACGGCTTGGGCGGCATTCGCTGCCGCCTCCTGGCCCATACCGGCGTTGATGTTGGGGCCGAGCACGTAGGCCTCGCCCCAGAAACACATGGCGCAGGTCGGGTCCAGCTTCTGCGCGGCCCTGAAAGCGCGCTGCGCTTCGGGGTGGTTGAACGCCCACGCCCAGCGTAGGCCCTGGTCGAAATAGGCCTGCGCCAGCGGTTTGGTAGTGGTGACGGGATAGGAATGGCTGCCGAGGTTTTCGAACAGCGGGACGCTTGTCGAATCCTCTGCAAACGCCGTCGCCTTGGTCTGGCTGTGCGGAAGGCCCGAGTCATGGGCATTCGCGGCGGGCGCCGCCAGAAGGGCGGCCGCGCTCGCACAGGCCAGTAGCGGGAGCCTGAATGAAAGCTTCATGGTTCAGCCCGCCTTGTCTTCTTGGCCGCGCTGCAAGCCGCGGACGACCAAGCCAATCTCGGACCGGCTGATCCCGATGTCCCTCAGGAGGGCATCGTCCATTGCCGCAAGGGTCCGTTCCGCCATGCGGTGAATCCGGTAATTCCGGAATGAGTGGTAAGCTGCTCGCATTCTCGACATCGCAATACTCCATTGATTGGCGCCGCGGGATGCAGCGATGCCATTGGATTTAAACCATCGCTGTTTCAGGCGTTTTTCCGCGCCGAACTCGAAGTGTTTCGTTTGTTTCAGCGCTTCCCGCGCGGTGCGAATTCCGAGCTGCCAGAGTCACGGGAACCCGCCTTCTTTCCTGGGGCTGATTGGTGAAACCGGCGTCCTCGATCAGCCACGCTGGCTCGCGCGTCAGATGGCAGCACCGGGACACCGGTACAATCGCCGGTTATCTGCCGCCTGATGTTAGAGTGGCCATGACATTAGCCGTAATCGATCGTCTGTGGTCAGGCCCGACGAGGGGGCCCCTCTTGGACCGATATGCGGCTGTCAAATCTTCGATCGCCTGGGCTGACATCGGTACGTTGCCATACCGATGAATATGATCGGCATGCCCGACAGCCGTCGTTCGTTCGCTGCTGCTCAAGGTAAACAACGGGTCACGGCCTGCCGTTGGGCGGCAAGGGCCCTAGCGTTCGGGTTTTGGCCGTACACGCCGTCAGCGAACCCTGTAGAACGGATTCGGCAGCAGGAACAGCTTCTCGGCATGCCCCCCGAACAGGTCCGATGGCTGGTCACCGACATTGGCAATGATCGTGTAGCCGGCCTTTTCGATTGCGGCTCTTATGGGTGCCTTGAAATCTGCGGCGGAACCATATTTGGCTCCAGGCTGGACCATGTAAAGTTGCTCATAGCCGGCATAGCCCGCCGATTGCAGGTTCTGTTCGGTCGCCCGACGCTGGTCCTCCGGACGTCCGGTGATGAAGAATACTGCGACTTTCGCCGTTCGCGCCTCCCGGAAGACCTCCAGCACAGGGTCGATGGCCGGATCCTTCGCGAGCTGGTCCCAGGCGGCCCAGCCACAGGGACCGTCGATTGCGATGTCGCAGGCGCCGCCGATCGGGCGGCCGAAATTATCACGTGTGATCACTTCCCAGTTGGCCAAAGCCGTCTCGTCGATATCGAGCACCAGTGCGGGGCGAGGCACCTCCGTTGCGCGCTTGACGACCCAATCGCCTGCCTGCTTCGCCACTGCGGCAAGGTCGCGATCATAGTCGCCGGAATCATGATAATTGGCGGCCGCCAGCATCGCGTCGCCGACATTGGCTGGCTGGGACGGGCTTGTAAGAAGGAGCGAGCCGTCGGCACGCGCCGACACAGGCACATTTGTGCCAGTCATCAGCACGATTGCTCCAACGGCCGCACCACGCGCAATTCTATTCCAACTAATCGTCTGCATCATGAGACCTTGCGGTCGCGACAAGTCCTCTGTCAAGCGAGTCAAGGCACAGGTCTCCGAAACTGCGGCGCTGAATTAGGGGATTCCAAAACAGACGCCGAATGTTTCTATGAGTTGCTGCAAGGTGCAGGATTTCGGCCATTGCTATACAAATTAGCGCTTGCACAAACCGATGCGTCCGGAATCCGCCAACTGCCGACGCTCAGCGCCGAGACAATGGACTCCTATTTTGGGCCGTCTTCTGCCTATCCGATTTCGAGCACAGCAAAGGCTATGCACGATGGGACGAACGATCGTCGATGTCGGCAAGGGCTCGCAGCTTTGGCGCGTTGCCGTTCAACGGGCACCGCGGTGGAACGACCCCGGTGCCGTAGTCTGTACCCGCACAACACCTAGCAGTTCGCCTCTGTCTGCGGATCGCACGCCTTTTCTTGCTTCTGCGTCTTGGGCTTGGCCGCCTGTTCGGGCTCGGCCTGCTGCTCGGCGGCGGGCTGCTCCTCGGCCTTCCGCTTCTCAGGCTTGGCCGCCTGTTCCGGTTCGGCCTGCTGCTGCTCGGCGGCGGGCTGCTCCTTGGCCTTCCG
>NZ_NPKH01000033.1 GCF_002284535.1 Mesorhizobium wenxiniae
CGTTCGAGTGTCGCTCACGCGGCTCTCTTGAATTTCGCAGAGGGCAGATCTAGAAGCGAAGCGCTTCGTCGCCAGCGGCGCACCGCCCTCGTTGGTGAGGCGTATATGGGAAGCATCGGTTTCGTGTCAAGCACCTTTTGGTGAAAGAACCTGCTAATTCCATTGCCGGCTTGGCATCGTGCTGCGTTCCCCGGGGTTTCAGCCAGATCGAGCCATGTTGGCTGCAGGGATGGGGTTACGACAGCAATGCTCGTTTTCGGTTAATCCACAGCCTGATGCCGCTGGCGGAAGAGAAGGGATTCGAACCCTCGATGCGGGTGTCTCCGCATAACGGCTTAGCAAGCCGCAGCCTTCAGCCGCTCGGCCACTCTTCCACCTTGTCAGCTGTTGATCAGCTGTCGATAATTTGGAGGCGCCGGCCGGACTCGAACCGGCATATACGGAGTTGCAGTCCGCTGGATAGCCGTTCTCCCACGGCGCCATGACGCTCACTTCTAAGGGACGCCACGTCTTGCATTGCTTTGACGGATAATTGCTTCCGGCTGCCCGGCGCGTGCTCTACCGAATGACCGACCGAATAGCTAAACCGACTGATCTGGTGCGACCGGCCGGAATTGAACCGGCACGCCACGGGAGGCGCCGCATTTTGAGTGCGGTGCGTCTACCATTTCCGCCACGGCCGCAACTGGTGCCCAGGGATGTAGCGAACCAACCACCGACATGAAGCTTCAATGATTGGTGGAGGGAGTAGGATTCGAACCTACGAACTCAAAGAGGGCAGTTTTACAGACTGCTGCCATTAACCGCTCGGCCACCCCTCCGAAACATCCGGAATCAGAACCTTGGCTCGGGTACGGCGAACCTTGATCTCCGAACTAAATTAGGCGTCCTGCCTTTGAACGAGCCTCGAAAAAACTGGCGGACAAGGCAGGATTCGAACCTGCGAGACGGTTTGCGCCGTCTACCCACTTTCCAGGCGGGCGCCTTCAGCCGCTCGGCCACCTTGCCGCTGGCGGAGGGGGGATTTGAACCCCCGAGGCCCTTGCAGGCCTACCCGCTTTCGAGGCGGGCGCATTCAACCAGGCTCTGCCACCCCTCCATATTCGATTTGATGCAGCCCGATTTGGTGCGGCCCCAATTTGGTGCGGACGGCGATATTCGAACTCGCAACGGGAATGCCCGCCGGGTTTAAGCCGGCTGCGTCTACCGATTCCGCCACGTCCGCGAGTGCTTTTCCAGCTTCGCGCCGCGTTCGCAAAGATCGCGAACCGGGATGGTCGGAGTGGCAGGATTCGAACCTGCGGCCCCCTCGTCCCAAACGAGGTGCGCTACCAGGCTGCGCTACACTCCAGCTCTCCGAGCCCGTAGGCCGAGTTGTGCGCGTCTGCCGGTTCTCGCCACGAGATGCTTGAGACCAGATCCCCTGTAAGCCGGGTTCTGTCGAGGGCTGCCATTCCTCTTGGACGCCTGTCGCCAGACGCCTCCTTGCCCGCCACCAAAGCCCTCCCCGACACAGGTCACAGGGCACTTCTTGCGGTTGCTTCCCCCACCCTGTCGCCCGTTTCACCCGTCCCGACTGGGACGCTCGTCTCTGTTGCCGTGGCTCGCCTCGCGGCGGGCAGGCATTACCTGCTGGGGTGTGTCGGCAAAGCCCGGACTTTCCTCGCTCCACGACATTCGTCGCTTAGTGCGCGGCAGGAGCCCGGAGATCTGATCTCTTCTGGTGGAACGGCTGGATCGCCACGATCCGAAGGTTCTCACCATGAAAATTCGAGCCGCACAGAACCGGGGCTAACCCATCCCATGCGGCGGTCTCCGGTCCTGCCGCATTATATGGGAACAAAACGGGAAACTTCAAGGATCACGCCTCGTAGTCTTGCATAATGGCGCCTCGTTGCCACAGCAGGAGTAAAGCAGATGATGGAAGAAAAAGTACGCGAAGCGATCGTCACAGAGCTTGAACGACAAGCGGAGGTCAGTCCTTCGAAGCTGCGGATTTCCGTGCGCGATGAGGAACTCGTCGCGGACGGAAAGATCGATCTCGACGGGCTCGCCACGGCGATCGTCGGCGCCGTAGCAGGAGCGCCGTAGCGCGGCAATCGCAAGGAACTGCCGCGACCGATCCGGATGCTGGCGGCGCGGGCAAGCGGGTGGAACCATTCGGCCCGGCTGTTAGTTCCATCAACGAAGAACGGACCGAGCGTCGCAGCGCGACAGGCCTGAGGCCCTCAATAAGGTCCCTCAGACCAATATCGGTCGACGACCGCAGAGCGCTGGTGCCGTTCTGGGCGCAAACAGGGAGATTCACCATGAAAGTCGCTGAGATAATGACCCCCAACGTCCATCTCGCCAGTCCTGACGAGTCACTGCAGAAAATTGCGAAACGAATGGCGGTTGACGATGTCGGATTCCTCCCCGTCGGAGAAAACGACCGACTCGTCGGAACGATCACCGACCGTGACATCGTCGTGCGTGCGGTCGCCGAAGGCAAAGACGGCAACGCGACGGTCCGCGACGTGATGACTGAGGATGTCAAATACTGCTTCGAGGACGAAGATATCGAGCACGTCGTCCAGAACATGGGTGATATCCAGGTCAGGCGGTTGCCTGTCCTCAATCGCGACAAGCGCCTGGTGGGCGTGGTCTCGCTCGCGGACGCGGCGCTGAAGGAAGATCCGGCAACCGTCGGAATCGCGATGTCCGGCGTGGTCGTACCCGGCGGGGCACACGCGACGTAAGCGTGTTGCCCGGCAGGCGGGATGGGACTGAGTTCAGCGGCCCGCGCTAGCATCAGACCAAAAAGTGGGTACCGGTTTTGGGTCCGATGCTCAAACAAAAAGAGGAGCAGCGGTTCCGCTCTAGCGCTGCCGCGTCTCAAAGAGCGCACCAGAGACCCTAATCCGACCTTGCTGTCATATTGCCCGGGAGCGTCGATGACGCTCCCGGCTGCGCCAGTATCTTGCACGTTTCCGCGCGCTCTTGGCCGTGGCTCAGAGCTACGGTTGGGCGATGTCAGTTCGGTGCCACCGCGGTATCGCCCAGCACCACACCCTTGGCAGCCTGTTCGATGACGTCGGCTATGGCCTGTGGCTGGGTAAGGAACACCACATGGCTGCCTTTGACCTCGGTCGTGACCGCCCCGATACGATCGGCGGTGCTCCGAAGCAGTTCGGGCGCAATAGCGCCGTCCTCAGTCGCGACAACGTACCAGCTTGGCTTGGTCTTCCACGCCGCCGTCGTCACCTTGGCCTCAAGCGCCTTCATAGCGATCGGCACCTGGGAGTCGCGCAGGAATGCGGCGTCGGCATTGTCGGTGTCCCCGGCAAAGCCGGCCTTAAACTTCTCAGTCTTCAGGAACGCGAAGCCATCGGGCTGCACGTCAGGTTGAAAGTTCGGCGGCGGAGGAACCTCGGCATATTGGTCCAGCGTGGATTGACCGATCTCCGGCGCGAAGGCGGCGACATAGACGAGGCCCGCAACATTGGCAGCGTCGCCGGCCTCTGTAATTACCGTGCCGCCGTAGGAATGACCGACGAGAATGGCTGGCCCATCCTGCCGGGCGAGCACGCGACGCGTTGCGGCTACATCGTCTTCGAACGACGTGAGCGGGTTCTGGACGATCGAGACCTTATAGCCACGACTTGTCAGTTGGTCGTAGACGCCTCGCCATCCAGCTCCGTCGGCAAAGGCGCCGTGGACGAGAACGATGTTGCGGAGCGGCGCGCTCTGTGCGTCGGCAGCAGTTGCCGAAAGCGTCAGCGCACCGACGGCGATCGCTAGGGATTTGATCATAGTAATTCTCCAGTTGGATTTTGCTGTTGATAGGACAATCATGACCTACTCTGAAGGGTCTGACTTGATTATCGAGCGGATTCGGACATCAATGTCTCAAAATGAGAGACAATCCGAATTCGCTGGAGGACTCATATGCTGCGCGACTTCAGCGATACGGTCGCTTTCGTAAAGGTGGTGCAGGAAGGGAGCTTCACAGCGGCGGCGCGCATGCTCAAGGTGCCGAAGACACGGGTCAGCCGGAAGGTGCAGGAGCTGGAATCCAGACTGCGGACACAACTGCTGAATCGGACAACACGCAGCCTGAAGCTGACTGAAGCGGGCGCGGTTTATTTCCAGCACTGCGAGCGAGTGGTGAAGAATCTGGAGGATGCCGAGAACGCAGTGGCGGAGTTGCAGCAACATCCGCGTGGGTGGCTTCGGATTACAGCCTCGTACTGGCTGGCAACTCGCGTCCTCGCGCCGCTGCTCACCGAGTTTCGCCGCTTCTATCCAGAGGTGTTCCCGCAATTGCTTCTTGGGCACGAGGTCGTCGACCTCGTCGCCAAGGACATCGACATCGCTTTCCGGCTCCAGGAAGGCACCCTGCCCGATTCCACGCTCACGGCTCGGCGGCTCGGCGCATTGCCGATGGGCATCTATGGAGCCCCGACCTACCTGGAACGTGCGGGAACGCCACAGCATCCATCGGAGCTGGCGGAACATGCCTGTCTGTTGACGGAGTTTTATTTCAATCGTCCGGCGGTAGAATGGCCACTATCGAGTGGCGGCGAGCGGTACCAGTTTAAAGTACGAGCAGTGGCCGTCGCCAGCGACCCAGAGGCTCTTCACGGGTTCCTGCTGGGGGGAGTTGGCCTGCTCATGACCAACCATATGCGCGTCAAGTCGGACGTTGCCGCTGGAAGACTGGTTCGTGTCCTGCCCGAGTGGGCAGGGCCCGAACCGACCCTCTATGCGATCCGGCCAGGAGGCGGCGTTCAGCCGCCCAAGGTCAAAGCATTCTTGGACTTTCTCATTCCGCGGCTCGATTTGAAGAGGATTGACAGCAATGCGAGTCACATCTGAAGCCGATCCTGCGCACCAAGCGCTTCTTCCGCCGCATCGCCGGGCGTTAAACTGACCCACTCCCCCCTTTGGCGGTAGCCGGCTGATCCAGTTTGACTCAAGCGTAGCCCCTATCAACGTTACACCGATTTAATGTGCAAGCGAGCGGGAGAATTGCCATAAAGCTTTGATATCGACGAGTCATCCTGCGGGTCGGAGTGCGCCGTTGCGTCTACTTCACCTTGGGAACCGTAGGCGGTATATTTGCCAACCGGAGCGCCGATGGCCACCTGGAAACAGATCGTTTTTGCACTTGTGATCCTCGTCGCGGCTGCGGCCGCCTGGGTTCGCTTTTTTCCAGGCGCGCCGGATGTGCTGGCGCGCTGGGGCATCGACTGGGCTTATGCCGCAACGCCACCAACGGGCGCCGTCGATAACGCCGGGCAAGCAGGCAGCAGCAACGCCGCCGGTCAGCGGGTGACTATCGTCGCATTGCCGGCAGCCGCCGCCATCATCAACGATCGCCTGCAGGCGATCGGCACCGGCCGCGCCAACGCCTCGGTGACGGTCAATCCCTACAATTCCGGCCGCCTCGTCGAATTCCTGGTCGAGTCCGGCGCCCATGTCGAAAAGGGGCAGGTGATCGCCACCCTCGATTCCGACACCGAGGTGATCGCACAGGACCGCGCCAAAGTTGCTTTGCAGGACGCGCAGGCCAAGCTCGACCGGGTCAAATCGCTGCGGGCTTCCAACGCTGCGACAGCGGTCGCCGTTGCCGATGCCGAAGTGGTGCTGGCCAATGCCAAGCTGGCGCTTCGCGATGCGGAACTGGCCTTGCAGCGCCGCTCGATCGTCGCGCCGATTGCCGGCGTCGTCGGCATCCTGCCAATTGCCGCCGGCAATTATGTGACCAGCCAGTCGGCGGTCGCCACCCTCGACGACCGCTCCAGCATACTGGTCGAATTCTGGGTGCCGGAGCGCTTCGCCGCCGCCGTCAAGATCGGCGCGCAATTGTCGGCAACGCCGATCGCCAATCCCAACAAAGCCTATACCGGTACGGTTTCCGCTATTGACAACCACATCGATGAAGCCAGCCGTACCCTTCTGGTCAAGGCAAAGATCGCCAACCCGGCCGATTCGCTGCGTGCCGGCATGTCCTTCCAGATCTCCATGAAATTCCCCGGCGACAGCTATCCGGCGGTCAGTCCGCTGGCGATCCAGTGGGGTTCGGACGGTGCCTATATCTGGGCCATCGTGGACGGCAAGGCCAAGCGGGTGGCCGTGCGCATCATCCAGCGCAACACCGAGACTGTGCTGATCGACGCCCCGATCGTCAGCGGCGACATGGTGGTGACCGAAGGCACCCAGAGCGTCAGCGAAGGCAGCGCGGTCCGCATCGCCGGCGAAGAACATCGCGCCGCGGACGCCGACGGCTGATGACCGCAACCAACAACGCCGCCAGCGATACAGGCTTCACCGCTCTGTTCATCCGCAGGCCGGTGATGGCCTTGGTCTTGAACACGCTGATCGCGGTCGCCGGCCTTGCTGCCTTCTACGGTGTCGAAGTCCGCGAACTGCCGGATGTCGATCGCGCCGTTGTCACCGTTAACACGACCTTTGAAGGCGCTGCGGCCGAGACCGTCGACCGCGAATTGACCGACGTGATTGAGGGCGCGGTCGCCCGCGTCTCCGGTGTGAAGACGATCTCGTCCACCTCGTCCTTCGGCACGAGTCGCGTCACCATCGAATTCAACGACGGCGTCGACCTCGACGTCGCCGCCTCCGATGTGCGCGATGGCGTTGGCCGCGTCGTCGACCAGATGCCGGACACGGCGGATGCGCCGCGCATCGTCAAGGCCGACGCCAATTCCGAGCCGGTGATGCGGCTGGCTGTCACCTCCGATACCATGTCGGTGCAGGACATGACGGTGCTGGTCCAGGACCAGATCGAGGACGAGCTTGCCGCCGTGCCCGGCGTTGCCGACGTCCAGGTCTATGGCGACCGCGACAAGATCTTCCGTATCGATGTCGACCAGAACAAACTTGCCAGCCTGGGCTTCACCGTCGCCGACCTGAGGACAGCGCTGGCTTCGGTCGCTTTCGATTCGCCGGCCGGCTCGATCACCACGACCAACCAGGACCTGATCGTGCGTCCGACGGCGGACGTGACCACGCCGGAGGAGTTCGAAAACATCATCATCGGCGGCACGACCCGCATCCGCGACGTCGCCACCGTCACACTCGGCCCCGATATCGGCCAGACCACGTTGCGTTCGAACGGCAAGACCGGCATCGGTCTCGGCATCATCCGCCAGGCGGAATCGAACACGCTGGATATTTCGACCGGCGTCAGGGCCGCGGTCGCCGCGCTGCAGGCCGATCTGCCTCAGGGCATGTCGATCAAGGTCACCAGCGACGATGCGGTCTTCGTCAACGGCGCGGTGCATGAGGTCGAGATCGCACTCGGCCTGTCCGTCTCCATCGTGCTGATCGTCATCTACGTGTTTCTCCTCGACTGGCGCGCGACGCTCATTCCGGGGCTTGCGATGCCGGTCGCCATGATCGGGACGATCGCCGCCATCTATCTCGCCGGCTTCTCGGTCAACATATTGACGCTGCTCGCCCTGGTGCTGGCGACGGGCCTGGTCGTCGACGACGCCATCGTCGTTCTGGAAAACATCGTGCGACGACGCAACGAAGGCATGGGGCCACGCGCCGCAGCCGTGCTTGGTGCCCAGGAAGTGTTCTTCGCCGTCATCGCCACGACGTTGACGCTGGTCGCAGTCTTCGTGCCGATTTCCTTCCTGCCCGGCCAGACCGGCGGCCTGTTCCGCGAATTCGGCTTCGTTCTCGCCATATCGGTGCTTCTGTCCGCCGTCGTGGCGCTGACGCTTTGTCCGATGCTTGCCTCACGCATGCTGTCGGCCGCGCCGCTTCACCACGAAGGCGGCAGCGGCATCGGCGCCCGCATCGGCGGTGCGCTGAACACGCTCTACCGGCGATGCCTGCGCACCTGCCTCGACGCGCCGTGGATCGTACTCCTGGTCGCGCTGCTGTTTGCAGCCACCGCCTTCACGCTGTTCGGCACGATTCGCCAGGAACTGACGCCGACCGAGGATCGTGCCGTCGTGCTTATGCGCGTCGACGCGCCGCAAGGCGTCAGCCTCGATTACACGACCGAGCAGATGCAGAAGATCGAAAAACTGATCCAGCCGCTGCGCGATTCCGGCGAAATCCGCAATACGTTCGAGAGCGCCGGCCGGAACGGCGCCTACAATGCCGGCTTCATGGTGATGACGCTGGCGCCGTGGGACGAGCGCGACCGCAGCCAGCAGCAGATCATGGCCGACATCAGCCGGCTCACCCGGCAGGTGCCGAGCGTGCGCGTCTTTCCGATGCAGCCCAACAGCCTCGGCATTCGCGGCGCCGGCAGCGGCCTGCAGTTCGCGCTGGTTGGCAACAATCGCGCAGCGCTCAGCGACGCTGCGGTGAAGATCATCGCCGAGATGCGGAAGGATGCCCGCTTCCAGTCGCCCCGGCTCTCCGTCGACCCGACGCAACCCCAGCTTTCGGTGGCCATCGACCGCGAGCGCGCTTCCGACCTCGGCATCGACATCACCGGGCTTGCCGATACTTTCCAGGCCATGCTCGACGGCAATGATGTCGTCGACGTCTACATCGCCGACCGCAGCTACGGGGTGAAGCTCGTCTCGACGACCAACCCAATCAACGATCCGACCGACCTGGAGAACATCTTCCTGAAGACGGCCGACGGCCGCTTCGTGCCGATGTCGACCATTGCCACCTTGACCGAGCGCGCCGTGCCGCCCTCGCTGACCCGCGAGCAGCAGCAGCCGTCGGTGGCTATCACCTCCAATCTCAGCGGCGATTTCGCGCTCGGCCAGGCGCTCACCCGCGCCGAGGCAATCGCCACGCCGCTCCTGCCGCCGGGCAGCCGCATCGTCCCCTTGGCCGAGGCGGCGACGCTTGGCGAGACCAACAGCGCCATGATCACCATCTTCGGCTTCTCGCTGGTCATCATCCTTTTGGTGCTCGCCGCTCAGTTCGAGAGCTTCGTCAGTGCGGTCATCATCATGGCGACGGTGCCGCTCGGTCTTGCCTGCGCGATCTTTGCCCTTTTGCTCAGCGGCACCAGCCTCAACGCTTACAGCCAGATCGGCCTGGTGCTGCTGGTCGGCGTCATGGCCAAGAACGGCATCCTGATCGTCGAGTTCGCCAATCAGTTGCGCGACCGCGGGCTCGGCGTCCGCGAGGCGATCGAGCAGGCCTCGACCATCCGGCTGCGGCCGGTGATGATGACGATGATCTGCACCGTGCTCGGCGGCGTGCCGCTGGTGCTGGCGAGCGGCGCCGGCGCCGAGGCGCGCATCGCGCTCGGCTGGGTGATCGTCGGCGGGCTGGGTCTGGCCACCGTCTCGACGCTATTCCTGACCCCGGTCGCCTATCTCCTGCTCGGCCGCTTCGTGACGCCGAAGGTGGAAGAGGCATCGCGGCTGAAGCGCGAGCTCGAGGAAGCCGCCTACACCAATGTCGAGCCTGCTGAGTAGGCCCTTCCGTTAATTGCCTATGAAATCCAGCCGTCGAAAATATGGATTTCTCGGATCAAAGGGATACTTTGGTTCACCCTTGCCAGTTGAAATGGCACCCGCGATCAGCACCCCCTTCGGTCCAAATTGATAGTCGATGCCGGCGCAAAGGTGGGCGAGATCCTGGTAGTTAAAACTACGCAGCGCACTACCACCTTCGAATGCGGCTGCTTTGAGTTGCTCAGGCGTGAGCGGCTCAATCATCCTATCGCGATAGGCTTTGACCTTGGCCTTATTGAGCTTGGACCACTCGCATTCGGCGCCGATAACTCGCGCCAGCATGATATTTCTAACTGCGGTCGCGGCTGGATCATCCAAAGGGATCGAATATTTCTCAAGAAAATAATTCGTACTCGGGTCGTTGGTCATCGACTTGCGCCAAAAGGGCGGGAACTTGTCCGCGGCCTCGGCGAAAATTGTACTTGCCATCGACACAAGGACAACCCCGACAAACCGCTGTAACCACATGGACGTACCTCGAGCTATTCTGTTTCAGGACCGTGCCATTCGGCTTGGCCAGTTCGTAGGCACGCGCCCTATCGCGTCGGCCAGCGGGCACGACCGCTGTCACGTGGGTCCGGCACTTTACCCGTGGAGAGGATGATCGTACTTCGGTAAGCCTTGTCAACGCGAGCCTTTTGCTGGGCGAGGCAAGGGCGCGCGGAGGAATTGCGATGAGCTATCTGGATGAGCTGTTTTCGGTGGCCGGCAAGACCGCGCTGGTGACTGGGGCTGCGACCGGCATCGGGCGCATGGCGGCGACCGCTTTGGTCAGGGCCGGTGCTACCGTGATGATCGCCTCGCGCAAGGGCGAGGATTGCATCAGGGTTGCCGGCGAACTGAACGGCCTCGGCGGCTCCGGCCGAGCCGAGGGCTTTGCCGGCGATGTCTCCAGCGAGGTTGGCATCGCGGCGATGGTTGCCCAGGTCAAGGCACGGACCGAACGGCTGAATATCCTGGTCAACAATGCCGGCGTTTCCTGGGGCGCGCCGCTGGAAAGCTTCCCCTACCATGCCTGGGCCAAGGTGTTCGGTGTCAATGTCACTGGCGTCTTCCATCTGACGCGCGAGCTCCTGCCGCTGCTCGACGCCGCCGCCAGCGATGCCGATCCGGCCCGGGTGATCAATCTGGGTTCGGTGATGGGTACGCAGCCGCTGGCGGACGACGCCTATTCATACTCTGCCTCGAAAGCCGCGGTTCACCACCTGACACGCACCTTAGCGATCGAGTTCGCCGCCCGCCACATCACCGTTAACGCTTTCGCCCCCGGCCCCTTCCAGAGCCGGATGACCGCCTTTGCCACCGCGACCGAGGACCAGGCCAAGCATGTCGGCGGCCATGTTCCGATCGGCCGTATCGGCGCGCCGGATGACATTGCCGGCGCAACGCTCTATTTGTGCAGCCGAGCCGGCAGCTATGTCACCGGCGCCATCCTGCCGATCGATGGCGGGCAGTCGGTGCAGCATGGGCTGACACTGTTCAAGGAATGAAGCCGCTCGCGTACCGGACGGTTGAAATGGAGGACATCAGCGTGGAACCGATCAGTCTCGATGTGCTTCTGGCCAGCGTGGGCAAGGAAGTCGGCGTGTCGCCGTGGCGGGTCGTTTCGCAACGCATGATCGACCAGTTCGCCGATGCCACGGACGACCACCAGTTCATCCATTGCGATCCGGAGCGCGCCAAGCGCGAGACGCCGTTCGGCGGCACCATCGCGCATGGCTTCCTGTCGCTTTCGCTTTTGTCGGCGATGACCTTCGAGACCATGCCGCCGCTCGAAAACAGCAAGATGGGCGTCAACCATGGCTTCGATTCGCTGCGCTTCCTGGCGCCTGTGAAGACCGGCGCGCGCATCCGCACCCGTTTCGTGCTGGCCGACGTCAAGGTCAGGCCGTCGGGCTGGGTGCAGACGGCGCATGATGTGACCATCGAGATCGAGGGTTCGAAAAAACCGGCATTGACCGCGCGCTGGCTGACGCTGACATTGATCGAGCGCCAGCCGGAAGCGGCCTGAACGGCTCAACGAGCCTCGGCGGAGATGATCTTCATGTGCCGGCCGACCTAGGGGTATCGCCGATCGAAGCGCCGCGACGCCGATTTTGCCAATGCTTGATTTGACAACGCCTTGTCCGTTTCCGTACAGCGTATATAAATTAGCCGGCCACTAACAGCCGCTAACAGAAGGCAGGCGAAAATTGCCGCTCAGCGTCCAGACACGCCGCGAGAAACAAAAGGCCGAACTGCGCTCCGAACTTGTCGATGCAGCGCACAAGCTCGTGCAGGAGGAAGGCTATGAAGGCCTCACCATCCGCAAGCTGGCCAAGCGCGTCGGCTATGCGCCAATGTCGGTCTATTCCTATTTCGCCGACAAGCAGGACATCTTGTTCGCGCTGGCCGAGGATGCGTTCGAGACCCTGGCAAAGCGTATCGAGGATCACCCGGCCGACGATCCGATCGAGGCGCTGCAAGTGGTGATGACCGAATACGCGGCCTTCGGCCTTGGCAACCCCAACGAGTATCGCACGATATTCATGACTGAAAAGGTCAAGCCGCCGGAAGGCAGGACCTTCGCCGAAATGCAAGAGGGCAACCCGTTGATGAAAGTGCTGATCAATAGGGTCGAGGCCTGCGTTGCCGCCGGCAAGCTGAAGGGCGACCCGCGCGCCATTGCCACCATGCTGTGGGCGGTTGGCCACGGCACGATCTCGCTGCTGATTACCTTTCCTTTCTATCCGTTCGGCGACCAGCAGGCGTTCGTGAAACGGATGTGCGACTTCACGCTATCCGCGCTGGCCACCAAGGACGTGCCCCCGCTGACCGAGACGCCGGCCAACTGCTGAAGGGTTCCTTCGGTTTCGGACAGCTTAAGATCTTGTGCGGCACGGGTGAACGGCACCGCGTGTGCAACTCGTCGCGTGCTGGCGCGGCGCGATTCCCAACATCCACATAAAACTTTTTTCGTACATGTACGACTTCTGACTTGAACCCCGCGACAGTCGGGCGTATATGTACGCTATATCGTACATGTACGGAAAAGATTCAGCGGTTGAACCGGAGACAGACAATGAAAAAGACGATCTTCGCCCTCGTGGCCGTCCTGGCATTCTCGAGCGCTGCCTTCGCCGGCCAGAGCCAGCCCGGCAAGCCGGCCGCAGCCTGCGCCGACACCAACGTCAAGCTCGATTGCGGCGCGACCGGATCGGTCGAAGAGACAGGCCCGGCGACCCACAAGGGCTCGACTGAAAACAAGGATCCGCGGCTCGGCATCGACATCGATCCGTGGATCGTGCCCAGCACGTTCTGAGGTTCGAAAACAAATGGGTGGTAGGAAATCCTGACCGCCCGCTTTGGTGGCCGTTTCAGCCAGACTCCGCCGGACGGAAGTTATTTCCTGCGCTTCTTCATTCCGGCCACGATCTTGGCCTTGCCGGGCCTTGCGGGAGCGCCGGAAATCGAAGTCCCGGTGATCGACACCGGATCGCTGGCCGGAAACGTATCCTCGAGGCCTTCCTCGAGTTCCTCTTCAATATTTGAGCCTTCATGCGGCTCGTGTTCGAGAGAGCGAACGGCCGACGTCTTCTGGACTGGTGGATTCGGCGCTGATTTCGACGGCATCGACATCTCCCTCGACTTGCTCCGGCTCCGGCAAACGGTCGGTCGCAGCGAACGTTATGCCGCTGCGTCGCGGGCCGCCTCCGACAGGAAAGTAAAGACATAATCGGAAAAGGAACGCCAGCATTCAACGCGGAACGCGTCGGACGCGGTGCGCAACAGCACGATTTCGACCTTAC
The DNA here is from genome assembly GCF_002284535.1 of Mesorhizobium wenxiniae. GTDB lineage: Bacteria > Pseudomonadota > Alphaproteobacteria > Rhizobiales > Rhizobiaceae > Mesorhizobium > Mesorhizobium wenxiniae. The sequence goes on from NZ_NPKH01000033.1 coordinate 13,232, forward strand.
CGAGAATGGTGCGCGACGCCGCGCCTACCGGAAAGGCGTCGAGCGACAAATCCTGCGGACAGCCTGAATTGATCGTCGCCGCCGCTGCCGGGCCGGTGACCGATATGGCAACGTTGCGATGCGAGATGACGACCGCCGAATGCAGTACTGTCACCTCGGCGCAGTCGGCGAGCGGGACTTTTCCCACCTCATCGATGACCAGCCATTCGTCCGGCCCAAGCCACAAGGCCGTGCGCCCGGCCTTTGCCGCCGAGGTTTTGGGTTTTTGCGGCAGGGTTACGCCGAGCGCCTTCGAAAGCGCCGCGACCGAGGCGTCCGGCGCACGCAGCGAAATGCGCTCTGCCGGTGGCAACACGGCAAGCGTGACGCCGGTTGCGGAAAGCTCCTGACCGGCGAGAGCCGGGCGGCGTTCGACTGACGGCGCAGCGGCGGCAGATTTCTTCGCAGCAGCCTTAGCCATTGAGGCGCTCCCCCTTCTCGTCGAAGAACACCATGCCGGTGACCTCCACCTCGATCGTCGCGTTGGGCATCGGCACGTAAAGCGTCTCACCCATCCGGTCGCGGCCGCCGGCAACCAGGGCCAGCGCGATCGAGCGGCCGCAATTTTCCGACCAGTAGCTGGAGGTGACATGGCCGATCATGGTCATCGGGATCGCCTGCTTCGAATCGCCGACGATTTGCGCGCCTTCTTCCAGCACCACCTTAGGATCCTTGGTCTTCAGGCCGACCAGTTGCTTGCGGCCGTTGGCGACAAGGTCCGGCCGCACCATGCCGCGAATGCCGACGAAATCGGTCTTCTTCTTGCCGACTGCCCAATCGAGACCGGCATCGTTAGGCGTTACCGTGCCATCGGTGTCCTGGCCGACGATGATGTAGCCCTTTTCGGCACGCAGCACGTGCATCGCCTCGGTGCCGTAGGCACAGGCGCCATGCTTCTGGCCCTCGGCCCATAGCGCTTCCCAGACGGCCTGGCCGTAGTCGGCCGGCACGTTGACCTCGAAGCCGCGTTCGCCGGTGAACGACATCCGGAACAGCCTTGTCGGCACGCCGCAGATCCTGCCTTCGCGCACCGACATATGCGGCAGCGCCTCGTCCGACATGTCGATGCCTTCGACCAGCGGCGCGATGATGTCCCGAGACTTCGGTCCTTGCACAGCGATCACCGCCCACTGTTCGGTGATCGACGTCAGCCAGACATTGAGATGCGGGAACTCGGTCTGGAGGTAATCCTCCATATGGTTCATGACACGCGGCGCACCGCCCGTCGTCGTCGTCACATGGAAACGGTCGGGTGCAAGCCTGCCAACGACACCGTCGTCATAGATGAAACCGTCCTCGCGCAGCATGATGCCATAGCGGCAGCGGCCGGGCTCCAGTTTCTCCCACGGATTGGTGTAGAGCAGTTCCATGAACTTCGCCGCATCCGGCCCGACCACCTCGATCTTGCCCAGCGTCGAGGCGTCGAACAGGCCGGCCGTCTTGCGCACCGTGACACACTCACGATCGACAGCGGCGTGCATGTCCTCGCCCGCCTTTGGAAAATACCAGGCGCGCTTCCACTGGCCGACATCCTCGAACACGGCACCTTGGCGCTCGGCCCAGGGATGGATCGCCGTCTTGCGAGTCGGGTCGAAGAGCGGACCCCGCGCATGGCCGACGATCGAGCCGAAGGTCACCGGCGTGTAGGGCGCCCTGAACGTCGTCAGGCCGACTTGCGGGATCGGCTTGCCGAGCGTCTCGGCGGCGATTGCCAGACCGTGCATGTTCGAGGTCTTGCCCTGGTCGGTCGCCATGCCGTTGGTGGTGAAGCGCTTGACGTGCTCGATCGAGCGCATGCCTTCATGCACCGCCTGGCGGATGTCCTTGGCGGTGACGTCGTTCTGGAAATCGACAAAGGCCTTGACCGTCGTATCCGCCCCGGCGCCGGGCGCCGCACCCAGCATGCCGCGCGACCAGTTCTCGCTGGCGTCGACCTTCGGCTTGTTTCCCTTGGCGTTGGCGCCGACATCCTTCGCTGCCTTGGCGCCCGCCGCATAGGCCTCGTCGATCGTCGCCGATAGCCCGTCCGTGCCGTTGCAGGCGCCGACGGAGACGCAGTCCTGCGCATAGGCGCCGGGCACGAAGCGCTTGGTCTCGTCGTTGAAGGCAACCTTGCCGCGCGACTGCGAGAACAGATGCACCGACGGTGTCCAGCCGGCCGACATCAGGATCGCGTCAACGGGGATGGTACGTTCGCCGCCGCCATTCTTCGGCTGCACGGTCATCGATGAGACGCGCAATTTGCCGCCGGCGCGGATCACCGCGCGGCCGAAATTGACCTCGATGCCGAGCGCCCTCGCCTCCTCGATCACCGGCCCAGTCGGATTGTCGCGCAGGTCAACGATCGCCGCCACGCCGACACCGGCCTTCTTCAGGTCGATCGCCGCCGCATAGGCGGAATCATTGGCCGTATAGACGCCGACATTCCTGCCGACCGTGACGCCATAATGGTTGAGATATGTGCGCGCCGCCGATGCCAGCATGATGCCGGGCCGGTCGTTGTCGGCAAACACCATATGCCGCTCTATGGCGCCGGTCGCCAGCACCACGCGCTTGGCACGGACCTGCCACAGCCGCTCACGCGGCAGGTCGCGGCCGGGGTTTTGCAAATGGTCGCTGACGCGCTCGACCAGCCCGACGAAATTCTGCGCGTAATAGCCAAAGGCCGTGGTGCGGGACAGCACACGGACGTTGTCCATCGTCTTGAGCTTCGCGACCGCACTCTGCGCCCAGGCAAAGCCGTCCTGGCGATCGATCTTCGCGCCGCTCTCGAAATGCAGGCTGCCGCCGAACTCCGCCTGCTCGTCGACAAGGATGACGCGCACACCGGTCTCGGCCGCCGCCAGTGCTGCGGCAATGCCGGCCGCACCGCCACCCAGCACCAATACGTCGCAATGGGCGAAGCGCGCCGAATAATGGTCGGGGTCCGCCTGGTCGGGGGCGACGCCGAGCCCGGCCGCAGCACGGATCTTGGGCTCGTAGAAGTTTTTCCAGGCGGACTTCGGCCACATAAAGGTCTTGTAGTAGAAGCCCGCCGAAAGCAGCGGCGAGGCGATGTCGCCGAGCGCACTGACGTCGAAGGAAAGCGACGGCCAGCGGTTCTGTGACTGTGCCGCCAGCCCGTCATAAAGCTCCTGCACGGTGGCACGGACATTTGGTGTCTTCCTGGCGGAGTCGCGCTTGATCTCAACCAGCGCGTTGGGCTCTTCCGCCCCGGCGGACAGAAAGCCGCGCGGCCGGTGGTATTTGAACGAGCGGCCGATCAGATGGACGCCGTTGGCGAGCAGCGCCGAGGCCAGCGTATCGCCCTCGACACCGGCATAAGAATGGCCGTCGAAGCTGAAGCTGGCAGTCTCTGCCTGCCTGAGGCGTCCGGCGCCGGGAATGCGGAACGCTGCGATCATTTGGAGGCTCCCGGCAGCTTCGCCGGCTTGGGCTCGCCGGCCTTGTAGGTCAACAGGAACCTGTCGCTGACGGTGTCGCGCACGGCGTTGAAGAACCGCGCACAGCCATGCATGTGCCGCCAGCGCTCATAGATGATGCCTTTGGGATTCGAGCGGATGAAGAAGAACTTTTCGAAGTCGTCATCGCTCTCGCCGGCCATGTTAGCCGAACGCGCAATATGCGCCTCGCCGGCGTTGCGGAATTCGAGTTCAGGACGCTCTTCCTCGCAATAGGGGCAGCGGATGAGAAGCATGGTTGTTCCTACAATTCGCCGGGGCCGACGCGGGCGCCGGCCGGTTGATCGCAAAGCCAGTGACCCAACATCACGAAGCGGGCCTTCATCAGTGTGCCACCGCCGCCGCCGCCGCCTCGTCGATCAGGCGGCCGGTGCGGAAGCGCTCGATGGTGAAGGGGGCGTTGATCGGGTGCGGATCGTCTTTTGCGATGGTGTGGGCAAAGACATGGCCCGAGCCGGGCGTTGCCTTGAAGCCGCCCGTGCCCCAGCCGCAATTGACATAGAGGCCGGGCACCGGCGTCTTGGCCAGGATCGGCGAGCGATCGGGCGTCACGTCGACGATGCCGCCCCAGCTCCGCAGCATCTTCATGCGGGTGAACATCGGGAACATCTCGCAGATGGCGTCGAGCGTGTGCTGGAGGATATGCAGGCCGCCGGTCTGCGAATAGGAGACATACTGGTCAGTGCCGGCGCCAATGACCAGCTCGCCCTTGTCGGACTGCGAGATATAGGCGTGCACGGTGTTCGACATCACCACGCAGGGGAATACCGGCTTGACCGGCTCGGACACCAGCGCCTGCAGTGGATAGCTTTCCAGCGGCATGCGCACGCCGGCCATGTTCATGATGACGGACGAATGGCCGGCGGCCACCACGCCGACCTTCCTGGCGCCGATGAAGCCGCGGGTTGTCTCGACGCCGGTGACCGCACCGTTCGGCGCCCGCTTGACCCCGATGACCTCGCAATTCTGGATAATGTGGACGCCGCGCGCCGAAGCGCCCCGCGCATAGCCCCAGGCGACGGCATCGTGGCGGGCGGTGCCGCCGCGACGCTGCAGGGTCGCGCCCATCACCGGATAGCGGGCATCGCGCGAAATGTTGAGCGGCGGGCAGAATTCCTTCGCCGCTTCCGGTGTCAGCCATTCATTGTCGATGCCGTTCAGACGGTTGGCATGGACGTGGCGTTTCAGCACCTGGATGTCATGGACATTATGGGCCAGCATCATGACGCCGCGCGGCGAATACATGACATTGTAGTTGAGCTCCTGGCTGAGCCCGTCCCACAGTTTCAGCGCGTGGTCGTAGATGCCGGCGCTCTCGTCATAGAGATAGTTGGAGCGGATGATGGTGGTGTTGCGGCCGGTATTGCCGCCGCCGAGCCAGCCCTTTTCCAGCACCGCGACATTGGTGATGCCGTGCACCGTGGCGAGGTAGTAGGCGGTGGCCAGGCCATGGCCGCCGGCGCCGACGATGATGACGTCGTACTCCTTCTTCGGCTCTGGCGAGGACCACTGTTCCTCCCAGCCCTTGTGGCCGCGCATGGCCTCGCGGGCGATGGCGAATACCGAGTATTTCTTCAACGTTCCAGCCTCGCAGATAGCGGCCGGGCATCCAATCGAGCGCCGGCGCGCGAGGTGTATCACTAGCGAAACAGCGCTGCCACCCTTGCGCTGTTTGCGACGGCGCTTGCCGTTTTGCGCCGTGCCTTCAACGGCCGCTGTTCTGAGCTTCGCCTTTTGACGGTTCAGCCGGAGCACGCTTCAGGATGGACGGCCCAATTGCATGGGTCGGCCGCAGATAACCTTGGCGGCAATCGGCAGCGATTTTACGGATTTCCGCATCATCCGACTGCTCCGCCATGGCCACGAAGCGCTCGATGATCACCTCGCGCGGCCTGATGGCCACTGCCGCAGCAAAGCGCCGCAACACCGCATCCGGATGCGCGAGCAACCGCGGCAGGTCCTTGGCGCTCGGCATGAAATAGTGACCATAAGCGTTGACCAGTGTCTTGAAAGCCGAGCCCGGACGCAGCGCAGCTGCATTTTCCACCGCAAGCCTTAGCTGCCAGCGCTCCGCAAGGCAGATGAACTGGACGACCTTCCACCGCACGCCGGCAGGTTCGTCATCAAGCCGCAGCATGACACGGCCGAGAATGGCTCCATCTGCCAGCGTCGTGCATCCCAGAAGCGCCTCGATTGCGTCGAACCTGATCCGCACAACTTTGCTGTTGAGCAGATCGGCGATCTCCGCGACAACGCAATTCATGTTGAAGCTTAGCCTGGGGCTGATCTCGGCCACCAAAAAAGCGGCGGCGGCCTGAGTATGAAGGTTGCCGGACGTCAGCAGCGGCCGGAGGTTTTCAAGGGGAAAGCCTTTGTGAAATTCCGATTGAAGAGCGAACGTCAACTCGCTGTCGCCCTCATAGCCGGGCTCCAGCAACTTGCTCATCATGTCTTGGGGGGTCATTGGAATGGGTGGCGCGTCCACCCGCAATGTTGAATGACGGCTTTGGTAGCTTGGCGTCCGCCCGGCGTCAAGAAATCTTGACAGATGCCTTCGCAGGTATCGGGTGGCTCGCCCCGCCCCGGACTGCGATCACCATCCCGATTGCCGGCGACGCTGGCGCGAAGAAAGGGATGAAAACAATGCTCGCACTCGCTAACAAGGTCGCCATCGTCACTGGCGCCAGTTCCGGCATCGGCCACGCCACGGCAAAGCTCTTTGCCGAGGAAGGCGCCAAGGTGGTCGTCGCTGCCCGTCGCCAGGCAGAGCTGGACGCGCTCGTCACTGAAATCGAGGAGGCCGATGGCACGGCCATTGCTCTTGCCGGCGACGTCCGCGACGAGGCCTATGCCAAGGCCCTTGTCGATCTTGCGGTGGGCCGGTTCGGCGGGCTGGATATCGCCTTCAACAACGCCGGCTCGGTCGGCAAGATGGGTTCGATTTCGGGGTTGTCGCTGGAGGGCTGGCGAGAGACGCTCGACACCAACCTGACCAGCGCATTTCTCGGCGCGAAACATCAGGTGCCGGCGATGGTCGATCGCGGCGGCGGATCGCTGATCTTCACCTCTACCTTCGTCGGCCATACCGTCGGCATGCCCGGCGTGACCAGTTACGCCGCAAGCAAGGCCGGGCTGATCGGATTGACGCAGGTGCTTGCCGCCGAATACGGCGCGAAAGGCGTACGGGTCAACGCGCTGCTGCCGGGCGGCACCGATACGCCTTCGGCAACATTCAAGACACCTGAATCGCGAGCCTTCGTCGAAAACCTGCATGCCTTGAAGCGCGTGGCGGAGCCCGAAGAGATCGCCCGCTCGGCGCTCTATCTTGCTTCCGACGCATCGAGCTTCACCACCGGAACCGCGCTGTTTGCCGATGGCGGTGTTTCGATCAGCCGGACGTGAGGCGTTTTTCCCGTCGGCGAACAATGGAACGCGGCATGTTGCAAAACCGGCCTTGCTTTCTTGGCGCGATTTAGCGATTGCGTTTTCTGTTCGAAGAATGCTGTCGAAGACGGGCCTAAAACATGCTGCTGATCAGGACCTACATCGCTGCTAGCACAATCGAGGGTGTCGGCGTATTCGCCGCCGAGCCGATCAGGAAGGGAGCGTCGATCTGGCAGCTCGATCCTGACTTCGACCGGTTGATCCCGACGGAAAAATATAAGGCCGCACCGCCGCATCTCAGGGAATTGCTCGACAGATATGCCTATCCAAGCCCGGACCGGCCCGGATTCATGGTCTATGAAGTCGACAATGGGCGCTTCATGAACCACGCCGAAAGGCCGAACACGGATTTCTCGCAGTATGGTGGCGCAACCGCGATCCGCGACATTGCGGCGGGCGAAGAAATAACCTGCGACTACGGCGAATTCTTCGAGGATTTCGAGCGGCTTCATCTGGCCACGGCATAGAGGAAGAGCCTGTCGCCAATTGCTCTGTTGCGAATCAAACGACCCGGAGCGATGATCGGCTCCGGGCCATGTTTCCAACCCCAGCTTAGTTCCGGTGGGCGTGCGGCTCGTCGGTGTGGCGGCCGTCATGTTGCAGGTCCAACTCGCGAATCGCCTCCTTGCCTTTCTTCGGATCGACAAGCCTAAGAAGCGCGTCGATCTTGGCCTCCATCCGGTCGGTACTCTCCTTCGATTGCGGCGAACCGACGAAGAGCAGGAACGCCAGGCCGCCGACCTGCCAGAGCAGTTGCAGGAATTCCGACTGCCAGTTCTCAAGCGTGTCGCGGCTCATCTCGATCAGATAGCCGCCGAATTCGGGCGGTTGGCCGAGCGCTTGCTGCTCGTCGAGATAGGCGAACCAGCCGAAAACCCAGTGACCGACGATCGAGATGATGAAGAAGCCGAGGGTAATCCAGGCATAACTGTAGGCCCGCCACACCGAAGGCGGCGTCATCTTGGCCGCCGGCCTGTTGTCCTCATCGTTTGGCATTGTCGCTGTCCGACTCCGAGCGAGCCAGGAACTGCTCCGTAGTCCCGGGCAGCTTGTTATTCAGCCACTCGGCCATCGCCTCCTCCTCACGCAGGTTTTGTTCGCAGGCCCGGGCGACTTCTGTTTCGCCAAGGGATTCGGCGGCTGCGATGAGGATCGTGTATGAGGCGATTTCCATATGTTCGAATGTGTAGCTCGCGAGTGAGCCTTTCATCACCTCGTCGCCGGCGAAGACGCCGCTTAGGGACTGCGCCATGGCCAACAGCTTGCCGCCCGCGTCCTTCAACGTGGACGTATCTTCGCCCAACTGTTCCAGGCAGGTTCTGAGGCGTGCGGCTTGCCCTTTCGTCTCGTCGACGTGCAGGTTAATGCGCTCACGGAGTTCGGGATAACTCTCCAGCCGGCTCAGCTGGCCGTTCAGCATGGTTTCGGCCTGCTCCTCCATCGCATGCGCGTCCCTGAGCCACTGGACGAGCCATTCACGGGTCTCTGACATCGGTTTTCTCCTGTGCTTGCCTATGCGAAACAACCATGGGGAACGAGGTTTGTTCCTTCGTTGATAGAGCCAGGCTGACCGTTTGCCGGATTGGGGGAGCAGGATTTATCGGTGGCGGAGAAAACGCCAACGATCGCTCATCGGTGCGGAGGCCCCGAACAGGCGAATCTACTACCAGAGGTCGTAATTCCTTGCTTCTGGCGGCAGTTATGCTATTGATTTGCACGTGGTGCTGATTTGCGCCGACGACCCGCCGCCGAGGCGGGTTTTTCGTTTCGGCAGTGGACAGAGCGGTATGATTCTGCTATCAGCCGCCACAATTCGTGGTGTAGACCGCCGCGGAGGCAAGCGACTATGGCCACTTGCCTGTTGTTAACAAACCCGAAAGACAGGATTGCCCGTGCAGGTACTCGTCCGCGACAACAACGTTGATCAGGCGCTTCGCGCGCTCAAGAAAAAGATGCAGCGCGAAGGCATCTTCCGCGAAATGAAGATGCGCGGACACTATGAGAAGCCTTCCGAGAAGCGCGCCCGCGAAAAGGCGGAAGCCGTTCGCCGCGCCCGCAAGCTGGCCCGCAAGCGCGCCCAGCGCGAGGGTCTGCTGCCGATGACGCCGCGTCCGGTGGCGGCTGGTGCTGCTGGTGCAGGTGCTCCGCGTCCGCCGCGGTTCTGACGCCAATTTTTCGTCCTTTTCGAAGGATACCCAGGGTGGCGCGATGCGTAATCGCCGCCACCTTTTTGTTGAATTCGACCAGTTCGGAGAGGGCCGGTTCGGAGACGGAACAGACCTGACGGCGCGGCGGGCAGTGAGGACACAGCAGATATGAACGCAACAAGCGTGGAGCGCAGAACCGCAATGCGCGGCTTCGCCCTGACGGCAGCCCTGCTTTCCGGCTTGGCGCTCGCCGGCTGCCAGACAGCCCCGACCGGCGAATTCACCAACATCGACAAGGCACAAGGGTCGGCCGAGAACATCTCCTCGCTGTCGGCGGTTATCCAGCGCAGTCCCCAGGATCCCGAAGGCTACAATGTGCGCGGCTCCGCCTATGGCCGCGGCGGCCAGTATCAGGCGGCGCTCAAAGACTTCGACACCGCCATCCAGCTCAATCCGAATTTCTACCAGGCCTATTCGAACCGCGCTCTCATCCAGCGCTTTCTCGGCGACCAGGCGGCCGCGCTTGCCGACTACAACCGCTCGATCCAGATCAATCCCGACTATGACGCCGCCTATATCGGCCGCGGCAACCTCTACCGCAAAGCCGGCCGCATCCAGGAAGCGTTCAACGATTTCCAGAAGGCGATCCAACTCGACACGACAGACGCCCGCGCCTACCACAATCGCGGCCTGATCTACCAGAGCCAGGGCCAGCACGCTTTTGCCATCGAGGATTTCTCGACCGCCATCTCGCTGGCGCCGGACGCCGCCGAACCCTACAATGGCCGCGGTCTCTCCTACCTCGCCATGAACGACGAGGACAATGCCTTCGCCGACATCAACATGGCGATCAAGCTCGACGGCAAGAATGCCGAGGCCTGGTCCAACCAGGCGCTGATCTACGAGCGGCGCGGCGACAAGGCCAAGGCGGCAAAATCCTACCGCGAGGCAGTGCGCCTCAACCCCACCTACCAGCCGGCCAAGGACGGCCTGGCGCGCACCAGCACCGGCTGACCGACGGCAGCGTTGGGCCTGATATGGCCGGCCTGCCGTTTGGCATGGCCTCGAAACCTTCAATGACTGTGCATTGACCCTCGCCTTGATCGCGCCAAGTTTTCGGCGGAACGCTCGGGATGTTCAGCCGTTGTTCAAGGCAATTCGCGAAAAGGACCCCTCCCATGATCAAGAAACTCGCCTGTGCCGCCGCCCTCGCCGCGACGGTGCTCGCTGCCCCTGCCAGCGCGGGCAGGCTGGAGCTCGGCGTGCTCGACTGCACGATCGACGGCGGCACCGGCTACATTGTCACATCCAACAAAGGCGTGGCCTGCACCTTTCGCCCTCATCATGGCGGTCCCCCCGAAGCCTATACCGGCGTCATTTCCAAGCTCGGCGTCGACGTCGGCAGGACGCACCAGGGCGAATTGATATGGGCGGTTCTGGCGGCCACCCGCGACCGTAATTCCGGCGATCTTGCCGGCAGCTATTATGGCGTCAACGCCGAGGCCAGCCTGGTGACTGGCGGCGGCGCCAACCTTCTGGTCGGCGGACTGAACAGCGCGTTCTCGCTGCAGCCTCTGAACGTACAGGCGCAGACCGGTGTCAACCTGGCAGTCGCCGTCACATCACTGGAGCTGATCCACTCGTTCAAATAAGCGTGCCATAGCGAGGCTCTGCGGCGCGGAACAGGATTGGACTGTTCCGCGCCGCATGATTTTTGGAAAACCGCCATGCCAAGGATGATCATCGCTGACGCCATGATCGCCAATCTTCGATCACCCTGACTTCCCGCCAGCATCTCGGCGCACCCGCAAAAACCGCTTGAACTCAACTGCGGTTGAGGTTTTACAACCCGCCCCCGAAGCGCCGCGTGCTTGTTGGAATCGAAGAGCGCTCCACCATTTTTAATCGGCGTATAAGAAAGTTTAAGAGGGCGGGGTGACGGAAACCAGCACAAACAGGGTCGACTGGCGCGCGCTGTGGGCGAACGGCGATCTGGCGCGCTTCTGCTTCATCAGCCTCGGCATCCTGCTGCACGCCACCAACGAAACCATGGTGGCAACGGTGATGCCAGCCATGGTCGGCGAACTCGCCGGCGTCCAGCTTGTCGGCTGGTCGCTGGCGATCTACGAGCTCGGCGCCATCGTCGCAGGCGCTGCCGCCGGACGGCTGGTGAGCTATGTCGCGCTGCGCACCAACATGATAGTCGCCGCCCTGCTCTATGCCGCCGGCGCCCTGGTCTGCGCCATCGCGCCCTCCATGCCGCTGTTCCTGGCGGGGCGCTCGATCGAGGGTTTTGGCGGCGGCGCGCTGGTGTCGCTGGCCTTCGTCTCGGTCGAGCGGCTGTTTCCACGTGCCATCTGGCCGCAGCTTTTCGGCGTCATGTCGGCGATCTGGGGCGTCGCCGCCTTCAGCGGACCGGTGCTCGGTGCGTTGATGACCGAGTTGCTCTCCTGGCGTTGGGCTTTCGGCGTCTTCACGGTCGGCGGCACGGCCATGGCGCTGGCGAGCTTTATCGTGCTCGACACGCCTGAGGCAACCAGGCCACAGGCGATCACTGGAACGGCGCCGCCCTTCCCCTTTGCCGCGCTCGGCTGCTTGGCCGTCAGCGTCGTGCTGATTGCCACGGCTGGGGTCGACATTGCCCTGCTGCGTTCCTCCCTACTGCTGGTCCTCGGACTGATCGGGCTTGCGCTGTTCATCCGCATCGACGCGCTGAAGCCGGGCTCGCGGCTGTTCCCGTCGCGGCTATTCTCATGGCGCACGCCGGTCGGCGCAGGCATGACCATGGTCGCCGCCTTTTCGGTGGCGACCTGTTCCTTCGCCGTCTACGGGCCGCTGCTTCTGACCAGCCTGCACGGCATTCCGATCCTGACCGCCGGCTATATCATCGCCGCCGAATCGATCGCCTGGTCGATCCTGTCGATCCTCGTCGCCAATGCGCCGCCGGAACGCGAGAGGCTGATCATCACCGGCGGCGCACTGATGATCGCGGCCGGCATCGTCGGTTTCGCCTACGCCGTGCCGGCGGGTTCGATTCCGCTGATCCTGTTTTGCGCCTTGCTGCAGGGCGGCGGCTTCGGCATTGCCTGGCCCTTCGTCACACGCGTGATCGTGGCATCGGCTAGGGATGGTGAGCAGACGATCGCCTCCGCCGCCGTGCCGACGATGCAGCGCATTGGCTATGCGGTGGGTGCCGCACTGACCGGCATCGTCGCCAATGCCAGCGGTTTTTCCGAAGGCCTGAACCGTGAGGCGGCGGCAAATGTCGCCACCTGGCTGTTTCTCGCCTTCGTGCCACTCGGCATTCTGGGATGCCTCGCCGCCCTCAGGATCTCGGGACCGGCAGCCCGGCCACAGGAAGCGACGAGCTAGACAGTAATCGTCTTAAGCCGTTCGGCCATCAAGGCGGCGAGCCGCGTCGCCACCTCGTCCTTGCTCATCTCAGGCCATTCCTCGACACCGGCCTTCGAGACAATCCGCACTCGGTTGCGATCGCCGCCCATCACCCCGCTTTCGGGGGACACGTCGTTGGCGACGATGAAATCGGCGCTCTTCTTCCTGAGCTTGGCCTCGGCGTTCCTGACCAGATCCTGCGTCTCGGCGGCAAAGCCGACGACCAGGCTGGGCCGCTTCCTGTGATGACCGACACCGGCAAGAATATCAGGGTTTTCGATCATCTGCAGCGCCGGCGGCCCCTCGCCCGCCACCTTCTTGATCTTCTCGCCGGCCGAAGTCTCGCTGCGCCAGTCGGCGACCGCCGCGACGAACACCGCCGCGTCGGCCGGCAGCAGCTGTTCGACCGCTTCCCTCATCTCGTTCGCGGTTTCGACATGCAGCGTGGTGACGTCAGCCGGATCGGCAATACCGACCGGACCGGAGACGAGGTGCACATCGGCGCCCAGCCTAGCCAGCGCCGCCGCGATGGCATGGCCCTGCTTGCCGGACGAGCGATTGGCGATGTAGCGCACCGGGTCGATCGGCTCATGCGTCGGACCTGAGGTGACGATGATCTTTCTGCCTGCGAGCGGCTTCGGACTGATATCGAGCAGCGCCTCGATCGCGGCGACGATCTCCAGCGGCTCGGCCATGCGGCCTTCGCCCGCCTCGTTGCTCTCGGCCATCTCGCCCTTCGCCGGGCCGACGAATGCGACGGCGTCCTTCTGCAACGTCGCTCGGTTGCGCCGGGTCGCCGGATGCGACCACATTTTCGGGTTCATGGCGGGCGCCATCAGCACCGGCTTGTCGGTCGCAATGAGCACGATGGAGGCAAGATCGTTGGCGTGGCCGTTGGCAAGCTTCGCCATCAGGTCGGCGGTGGCCGGCGCCACAACCACAAGGTCGGCCTCGCGCGACAGGCGGATGTGGCCGACATCGTGTTCGTCATTGCGGTCGAACAAATCGGTGAAGACGTGGTCGGCAGAGAGGGCCCCGGCCGACAGTGTGGTGACGAATTCCTGCGCTGCAGCGGTCATCACCACCCGCACGGCGGCGCCCCGCTCACGCAGCCGCCGGATTAGGTCGAGCGCCTTGTAGGCGGCGATGCCACCGCCGATGATGAGCAGGATGCGCTTGCCGGAGAGGGTCATGCCCGAGGCCAGCTCTTTGTCCAATGTCATGCCGGCCTCAGAGCCGGTTCGATATCGGTATGGATGAAATCATTGCCCTTGAAAAGCAGCGGGAGGTTTCGCGTCTTGGCCAAGGCGTAGGCGAAGCAGTCGCCCATGTTGAGATCAGCACGATGGCGAGATCCACGACCATAACGAGAGTAGGCAAGCCGTGCGACTTCAAGCTGCGCCAAATCAAAAGGAACTACCGTCAACTCAAGACGGTCGATAAGCATTTGGAACTCGCTAGCGTTGACGCTACCGCTTGATCGGCTCGCTACACAATGCGCCTCCAGCAGCGTCGCAGTGCTTATCAGTGCAGCAGGTGAGGTTCCGAAAACATCGACGAACGCAGCCGCATCCGGCTCTGCGCCAATGATTGCGATCAATGCCGACGTATCGACTGCGACTGTCACAGAAGTCCCTCGTCCCACATATGATCAGTGAGCGCCTTGAGGTCAAAAGGACGTTCCAACTTCCGTCCGAGCGCCAAAATTTCTTCACGTGACGCCTTCAGCCGCCACGCCCCATTCTCAAGCTTGGTTTTTGGGATCGCCACCTCACGCAAGGCATCCCGCGCTTCCTGCTCCATCGAAACGCCACGCGCGGCAGCGCGCTCGCGAAGCACCTGCTTTACGCTTTCGTCAAGATTGCGGATTGTTATCGTGCTCATGGTCACGCTCCTCGCCCTTAACATAGGCAATAAGCAGCATGACTGCAATGACAGCACTGCTGTCATTGCTTGCATTCAGAGCAGCTTCCACGCAATGATGACCATTGCCAGCGCGATCACCCACAGCGCCAGCCGGCCGGAGCGGGTGTAGCGCGCCTCGGCCTTACCGATGGCGCGCGCCGTCCTTTCATCGAAACGCAGCCCGTGTTCGGCCATCAAATCGATCTCGCGCGACAGCCGCTCGGTGCGGGCGGCGAGGTCGGGCGCCTGGCGGGCCAGCGCCAGCAGCGCGCTGGCGCCGTCACGTGCGTCGGCCAGCAGAGCACGCGGGCCGAGATTGCCCGATATCCAGCCGCCGACCACCGGCTCGGACGTCTTCCACATGTTGAAGGCCGGGTCGAGGGTGCGGGCGACGCCTTCGACCACCACCATGGTCTTCTGCAGCAGCACCAGCTCGGAGCGCGTCGCCATGTCGAAGAGATCGGTCACCTCGAACAGAAGCGCCAAGAGCTTGGCCATCGAGATGGTTTCAGCCGGCTGGTCGTGGATCGGCTCGCCGATCGCCCGGATCGCCTGGCCGAATGCCGCGACATTATGCTGGCGGGGCACGTAGCCGGCCTCGAAATGCACTTCGGCGACGCGCAAATAGTCACGGGTGATGAAGCCGTAGAGAATTTCGGCGAGGAACCGGCGCTCCTTCTTGCCGAGCCGGCCGGCAATGCCGAGATCGACAGCGACGATGGTACCATCGGGCTCGACGAACAGGTTACCCGGGTGCATGTCGGCGTGGAAGAAACCGTCACGCAGTGTGTGGCGCAGGAACGACTGGACCAGGTTGACGGCGATCGCCTTCAGGTCATGGCCGGCGGCAGCGAGGCCGGCAATGTCGTTCATCTTGATGCCGTCGACCCATTCCATGGTCAGCACGTCACGGCCAGTACGTTCCCAGTCGACGGACGGGACGCGAAAGCCGGGATCGTCTTTGGTGTTCTCGCCGAGTTCCGAAAGCGCTGCCGCCTCGAGCCGCAGATCCATTTCGATCTTGGTGGTCTGCGCCAGCGTCTGGGTCACTTCGACCGGACGCAGCCGGCGCGACGACGGAATGTATTTTTCCTGGAGACGGGCGGCGAGGAAATAGCTTTCGAGATCGCGAAAGAAACGGCGTCGCACGCCCGGCCGGATGACCTTCACCGCCACTCGCGAACCGACGCCGTCCTGCAGGGTTTCGGCGATATGGACCTGAGCGATCGACGCGGCGGCGACGGCCTCGCCGAAACTGGCGTAGAGCTCGCCGACCTTGCGCCCGAGCGAAGCCTCTATCGCAGCTATGGCCTCGGCCTGCGGAAAGGTCTGCATCTTGTCCTGCAGCATGGCGAGATCGAGCGCTATGTCGTTGCCGACGACATCGGGGCGCGTCGCCAGGAACTGGCCGAGCTTGACATAGGATGGGCCGAGCCGGACGACGGCCTTGGCCAGCCGGTCGCCACGCTCATAGGCAAGCGCGCGGCGGCGGGTCAACAGCCGCGCCATCCGCCAGCCGAGTTTCGGCAGACCGAAGAGCTCGTCGCCCGGCAGCGCCGCGACTACGCCTTCGCGGACCAGCACCCAGCCGGCCCGCACGAGCCTGAAACCAGCGCCGACACTGCTCATGACTGCGCTCGCCTCAAAGCTTCCAGCCCGAATGAAGCGCAGCTATGCCGCCGGAATAATTGCGAAAAGAAGCGCGGTCGAAGCCGGCGCGGGAAATCATCGCCGCAAAATTCTGCTGATTGGGAAATTTGCGGATCGATTCGACCAAGTAGGAATAGGGCTCGCCGTCGCCGGTCACCGCCTTGCCGATCCTGGGGATGGCGTTGAACGACCACGCCTCATAGGCCTTGTCGAGCAGCGGCATGTCGACCTCGGAAAATTCGAGGCAGAGGAAGCGCCCGCCGGGCTTCAGCACGCGATAGGCTTCCGCAAGCGCCACATCGATGCGCGGCACGTTGCGAATGCCGAAAGCGATCGTGTAGGCGTCGAATGTGGCCTCAGTGAAAGGCAGCTCCTCGGCATTGGCTTCGACGAAATCGGTGTTTGCCGTCAGGCCCTTTTTCTCGGCCCGGTCGCGGCCGACGGCGAGCATCGAGCCGTTGATGTCGAAAACCGTGGCATGGGCGTTCCTGCCGCTCGCCTCGACGATGCGGAAGGCGATGTCGCCGGTGCCGCCGGCAACGTCGAGAACGCTCCAGCCCGGTCGTTTCGGTGGATTGAGCCATGTGACCATGGCGTCCTTCCACAGCCTGTGCAGCCCGGCCGACATCAGGTCGTTCATCAGATCGTAGCGGTTCGCGACCTTGTGGAAAACGTCATTGACCAGGGACTGCTTCTCGCCTGCCCCTACACGCTTGAAACCATAGGACGTTTCCATGCCGCCAACGGCCGTGGTTCTCTCAACCGACATTATTTTTGATCCGCCATAAAACCGGCGGGACCATAGCCGATCGATGGTGCCGACGCTATTGTTTAAGGCGCGGTGTTCGGCCGCGCTTCTCGGTCGTGAAATCGTACTTATGTCGACGAGCTGGAGACCTGACGGGATGATTGCATGCCTCTGAAAGCGGAACTGCACTGCCATATCGAAGGGGCAGCGGCGCCCGAACTCGTCATCCGCCAGGCGCAGAAATACGGCAAGGACACCTCGCGCTACATTCAGAATGGCTCTTTCGTCTGGCACGATTTCACCTCATTCCTCGCTGCCTATGATTTCTCCTCCGACCTGTTCCGCACCGAGGAGGACTATGCCCGGCTGGCCGATCATTACCTGACCAGCCTCGCCCGCGACGGCGCCATCTATTCCGAGATCTTCACCTCGCCGGACCACGCCGGCAAGGCCGGCCTGTCGCCCAAGGCCTATACGGACGCGCTCGGCGAAGGCATCGCGCGCGCCAAGGCCAAGACCGGCATCGAGGGCCGCATGATCGTCACCGGGGTGCGCAATGCCGGCGTCGAATCGATCGAGCAGGCGGCGCGCTTCGCGGCCCGCTGCGGGCATCCGCTGGTCACCGGCTTCGGCGTCGCCGGCGACGAGCGGATGGGCGATCTGGAGGATTATGTCAGGGCCTTCGAAATCGCGCGGGAGGCCGGCCTCGGCATCACCGTCCATGCCGGCGAACTGATGGGCTGGGAGAGCGTCGAGGCCGCACTCGATCACATCCGCCCCGCCCGCATCGGCCATGGCGTGCGCGCCGTCGAGAACCCCGACATTGTCCGGCGCATCGCCGACGAAGGCGTCGTACTCGAATGCTGTCCCAGTTCCAACGTCGCGCTGAAGGTCTTCGACAGTTTCGCCGATCACCCTTTTCCGGCACTGCAGGCGGCAGGCTGCAAGGTGACGCTAAACTCCGACGATCCGCCCTATTTCTGGACGTCGCTGAAGCGCGAATACGACATTGCCGCCGATCATTTTTCGATGAACGACAAGGCGCTCGCCGCCGTCACCAGAACCGCCATCGAGGCCGCCTTCGTCGACAAGAAGACCAGGACAGCGCTTCTCACCCGCCTCAACAGCGCCGCCCGCTAACTCTCTTTTTTCGGCAAAAGCTGTGGTCGGCGGCAGCAGGCGGTTCCTTGGCCGGCGCATTGTCGCT
Organism: Mesorhizobium wenxiniae; assembly: GCF_002284535.1. Taxonomy (GTDB): domain Bacteria; phylum Pseudomonadota; class Alphaproteobacteria; order Rhizobiales; family Rhizobiaceae; genus Mesorhizobium; species Mesorhizobium wenxiniae. Next base: position 31,226 of record NZ_NPKH01000033.1, read on the forward strand.
AGGGTTCGCGTAGGCAGCCGGGATTTCAGGAGAACACCATGCAGGGCGTCACCGTCGTCGACCACCCGCTTGTCCAGCACAAGCTGACCATCATGCGCAAGAAGGAAACCTCGACGGCCGGCTTCCGGCGGCTGCTGCGCGAGATCTCGCTGCTTCTCGGCTACGAGGTCACTCGCAATCTCGAGCTGACGACGACGACGATCGAAACGCCGATCGAGACGATGGAAGCGCCGACGCTGGAAGGCAAGAAGCTGGTCTTCGCCTCGGTGCTGCGCGCCGGCAACGGCTTGCTCGAAGGCCTGCTCGACCTGGTGCCGGCGGCGCGCGTCGCCCATATTGGTCTCTACCGTGACCACGAAACGCTGGAAGCGGTCGAGTATTTCTTCAAGGCGCCGAGCGATCTCGCCGACCGGTTGGTGATCGTCGTCGATCCGATGCTGGCGACCGCCAATTCGGCAATCGCGGCGATCGACAAGCTGAAAGGGCGCGGCGCCACCAACATCCGCTTCCTTTGCCTGTTGGCTGCCCCCGAAGGCCTCGAGCGCTTCATCAAGGCGCATCCCGATGTTCCGGTCTTCACCGCTTCCATCGACCGCCAGCTCAACGAGAAAGGCTATATCATGCCGGGCCTCGGCGACGCCGGCGACCGCATGTACGGGACCAAATGACCGTGCCACTCGTTTACCGATCGTTTACGCAAACGGCCGCTTTCCGCATCTGTTAAAGCGGCAAACACCATACCGCGATAAGCATGGGCCTTCACGAAGGCCGGTCCATGCTGCGCAATCTTATCATCCTTGGCATGCTCGCCGTAGCATCGGCGTCGTTCCCGATCCTCTATCAGTCGAATCCGCAGATGCTCGATGGCCTGCTGAAATCGGCGGTCGGTACCAGGCCGGCAGTCGAAACGCAAACGGATCTGAATCTGGCCACGGTTCCGGATAGACCGGCGACGCCGCGGCCGCTCGGCCGCAAGGTCGTGGTCGCCGCTGACGTGCGCGGGCATTTCACGTCGGCGTTCAGGCTCAACGGTCGAACGGTCGACGGCATGATCGACACCGGCGCGACGCTCGTCGCCATCAACAGTTCGACGGCGCGCAGGATTGGCATCTCGCTGAACGTGTCCGACTTCAAACACGAGGTAAACACCGCCAACGGCGCGATCAGGGCTGCCCTGGTGACCATCGATCGGCTGCAGATCGGCAAGATCACGGTCGACGGCGTCCAGGCGGTGGTGCTCGACGACAAGGCGCTGCGCACCAACCTGATCGGTCTGAGCTTTCTCCAGCGGCTTGAAAAGTACCAGGTCGAGAACGGCGCGCTGCTGCTCGTCCAGTGAACCAAGATCCCGGAAAAGTGGAAACCGGTTCTCGGAACGATCATCGTCCAACAAGAAGAGCCTTGCTGACCGGATCACCCGCGCGGCAGGATCCGCCGGATGACGGTTTTTTCCGCGGGCGGCTTCGAAGCACCGATCGCATAGGCCGAAAGCACGGCGGCCGCGGCCGCTTCGGCATCCGCGGGATTGCGGGCATGGACCAGCGCCAGCGCCTCACCGGGGCGCACCTCCGCGCCGACCGGCAACAGCCGGGTGATGCCGACCGCATGATCGATCCTGTCGTCCGGCCGTATGCGCCCCCCGCCAAGCCCGACGACGGCGAGCCCGATGTCGCGGGTCGCGATGCCGGTGACGAAGCCGTGTTCGGTCGCCTTGACCGCAACTTCAGTCGCCGCCTTCGGCAGGTATTTTTCCGGATTCTCGACGAAATCTGCGGGGCCGCCGAGCGCCGCCACCATGCGCGCGAAGACGGCGGCGGCACCGCCGCCGGCAAGCGTCTCGGCGGCGCGCCGCATGCCGTCCTGGTTGGACGACACCAGCCCGGCAGACTGCAGCATGTCTGCGGCCAGAGCCAGCGTCACATCCTCCAGGCGCCGGTCGCGGAAGCGGCCGGTTAGAAAATCGACGGCGTTGCGCACCTCGACCGCGTTGCCGGCTGCCGACGCCAGCGGCTCGTTCATGCCGGTGACCAATGCTGAGGTCTTCAGTCCTGCGCCATTGGCGACTTCTACCAGGCTGTTCGCCAGTGTTGTTGCGTCGCGCGACTTTTCCATGAAGGCGCCGTTGCCGACCTTTACGTCGAGCACCAGCGACTGCAGGCCGGCGGCCAGCTTCTTCGACAGGATCGAGGCGGTAATCAGCGGCACCGATTCGACGGTTCCCGTCACGTCGCGGATCGCATAGAGCCGGCGGTCGGCGGGCGCGAGATCGGCGGTCTGGCCGATGATGGCGCAGCCGGCCTCGAGCACCGCCTTGCGGAAGCCCGCCACATCCGGCTGGCTGATATAGCCGGGGATGGCGTCCATCTTGTCCAGCGTGCCGCCGGTATGGCCGAGACCACGGCCGGAAATCATCGGCACATAAGCGCCACAGGCGGCGACGATCGGCGCCACCACCAGCGAGACATTGTCGCCGACGCCGCCTGTCGAATGTTTGTCGGTGACTGGGCCCGGCAGGTTCGACCAATCGAGCACGTCGCCGGAGTCGCGCATGGCCAGCGTCAGCGCCACCGCCTCGTCGCGGCTCATGCCGTTGAAGAACACCGCCATGGCGAAGGCCCCGACCTGCCCGTCCGAGACGGCGCCTGCGGTCACGCCTTCGATGAAGCTGGCGATCTCCTGCGTCGACAGCTTGTGGCCGTCGCGCTTGCTGCGGATGATTTCCTGGGGAAGCATCAGGCCGGGACCTTACGCTCCGGCAAGCCATCCTGGAACACACGCTGGAGGATCGTCGCCAGACGCGCGCCGCCAACCGGCGCCATGTCCTTGGTCTCCTGGTGCGAAAGCTCCGCCCCGGTCATCCCTGCTGCAAGGTTGGTGATGACCGAGCAGGCGGCGACCCGCAAGCCGAGGAAGCGGGCGAGAATGACCTCCGGCACGGTCGACATGCCGACGGCGTTGGCGCCCATGACGCGCGCCATGCGGATCTCGGCGGGTGTTTCGAAGCATGGCCCGGAAAACCACATATAGACGCCCTTGTGCAGGGCGGTAGCGGTAGCCTTCGCCGCCGTCTCGATCGCCGCGCGAAGGCCGGCATCATAGGCTTCGGTCAGGCCGACGAAGCGGCGGTCGCTTGGCTCGCCGATCAGCGGGTTGGAGCCCGAGAAATTGATGTGGTCGGTGATCAGCATCACCGAGCCTGGCCCCATGTCCGGATCGACCGAGCCAGCGGCGTTGGTGAGGATCAGGTTCGAAATGCCGAGGCCGGCGAGCACCTCCAGCGCCGGCCGCATCGCAGCCGCGTTGCCGTGCTCGTAGTAGTGAGCGCGGCCGGACAGCATCAACACTGGTGTGCCGGCGAAATGTCCCGCCACCACCTCGCCGGCATGGCCGGTGACGCCGCTTCTGGGAAAGCCCGGCAATTCGGCATAGGAAATGCGGACAGCGTCCTCGACCTCTTCGACAAGCCCGCCAAGGCCCGAACCCAGCACCAGCGCGGTGGCGGGCGCCAGCCCGTCCAGCCTTTCGACGAGACGATCAAGCGCCTCCTTCATTTCAACCAGCTCTTCATTTCAACCAGCTCTTCATTTCAACCAGCTCTTCATTTCAACATGTCGCCCTGGAAGCCGTAGGGCAGCATGTCGCCCATGGTCACGGTCTCGACCACGCCGCCACTGTCGCAGAGATAGAGTTTGGTTTCCGGCCGGCAAAATTCGGCCAGCCGCTGCCGGCAGCCGCCGCAGGGTGAGCATTTCGCCGTGCGCTCGGCGATCACCGCGACCTCCGTTATCCTGCCGCCGCCGGCCATGATGTAGTGGCCGAGCGCGGTGGTTTCGGCGCACCAGCCTTCCGGATAGGACGCGACCTCGATGTTGGCGCCGGTAAAGACGCGGCCGTCCTCGGTGCGCAGTGCCGCCCCGACCGGAAACTTCGAATACGGCGCATAGGCCTTGGCCATGGCCGCCTTGGCCGCTTCGAACAGATCATGCGACATTTAGTTTTTCCCTCGCATGATCTTGTCCGAAAAACGGGTTCCACTTTTCGAAGTCATGCTCATATTTTCCTTTTTCGCATGGCCCGATCCGAAAACCGGCTCCACTTTTCGCGGCCATGCTCAGCGTTCTTTGACATAGGGCACGCCGCCGGCCCGCGGCGGGATCGCCTTGCCTATGAAGCCGGCGAGCAGGATGACGGTGAGGATATAGGGCAGCGCCTGCATGAGCTGCACCGGCACTTTGCCGATCAGCGGCAGCGGCGTGCCCTGCAGCCGGATCGACAGCGCGTCGAGGAAGCCGAACAACAGGCAGGCGAACATGGCATTGACCGGCTTCCATTTGGCGAAGATCAGCGCGGCAAGCGCGATGTAACCCTTGCCGGCGGTCATATCCTTCACGAAGCCGCCATTCTGCACCATCGACAGGTAGGCGCCGGCAATGCCGGTGAGCACGCCGGTGCAGATCAGCGCCCGGTAGCGCAGCCAGGCGACCGAGATGCCAGCGGTGTCGACCGCGGCCGGGTTCTCACCGACCGCGCGCATGCGCAAGCCAAAGCGGGTACGGAACAGCACCCACCAGGTGAACGGCACGGCGAGGAACGCGACATAGACCAGCACGGAATGGCCGGAGATGAGTTCCGAATATATCGGGCCGAGGATCGGCACCCCCCTAAGCGCGTCCGCGCCGGGCCAGATGATCGCCCCGAACCGCTCGTCGGGCGCAAGCGCCGGCGTACGTCCTCCTTGCTGGAACCAGGCCTGGCCGAGCATGATCGTTGATCCGGCGGCGATAAAATTGATCGCCACGCCGGAGACGATCTGGTTGCCGCGATGGGTGATTGAGGCAAACCCGTGGACCAGCGCGAAAGCGACCGAGATGAGGATGGCCATGCCGAGGCCGATAAAGGCGGAATGGAAGACGGAGGCTGCGGCGGCACCGGCGAAGGCGCCGACCAGCATCTTGCCCTCGAGCCCGATGTCGAAGATGCCGGCCCGCTCCGAATAGAGGCCGGCGAGGCATGCGAGCAGCAAGGGCACCGACAGGCGGATCGTCGAGTCCAGAACCTGGATGATGGCGTTGAACATGTCCATCTCAGGCACCCTTCCCCTTGATCGCTTCCATGCCGACAGATCTCGGGCTGAGTGAGGCGAACAGCGCCTGGACATAGGGCCGGAACATGTGCTCGAGCGCGCCGGCGAACAGGATGACCAGGCCCTGAATGATGACGATCATGTCGCGGCTGATCGCCGGCATCTCGAAGGCGAGCTCGGCGCCACCCTGGTAGAGCATGCCAAACAGGATTGCCGCCAGCACGATGCCGACCGGGTGCAGGCGCCCCATCAGCGCCACGGCGATGCCGACGAAACCGGCGCCGGAAACGAATTCGAGCGCGACATTGTGCTGGTCGCCCATCGTCGGATTGAGCGCCATCATGCCGGCGAGCGCACCCGAAATCATCATCGCGATGATGATGATGCGGGCCTCCGAAATGCCGGCATAGCGCGCCGCTTTCGAGCTGTGGCCGTAGGTGCGCATCTCGTAACCGAGTCTGGTGCGCCAGATCAGCACCCAGACCAGAAAGGCCATGGCCAGCGCCAGCAGGAAGCTGATGTTGAACGGCGCCGAACGGATCTTGGCGCCGAACAATTCGATGACCCAGTTGAGCTTCGGCAGTTGCGCGCCTTCTAGGAAGGTACGCGTCTGCGGCGCCATCGAATTGGCCGGCTTCAAGAATCCGACCAGTGCGTAGACCATGACGCTGGCAGCGATGAAATTGAACATGATGGTGGTGATGACGATGTGCGAACCGCGCTTGGCCTGCAGATAGGCCGGGATCAGCGCCCACAGCGCCCCCATAGCCGCGGCGGCGATGATCGCCAGCGGGAAGGTGAGCCACCAGGGCAGCACGCTGTCGAAGGCCAGGCAGACGACGCCGATGCCGAGACCGGCGATATAACCCTGGCCCTCGCCACCGATGTTGAACAGGCCGCAATGCGCCGCAACCGCCACCGACAGCCCGCTGAAGATGAAGGTGGTGGCGTAGAAAAGCGTAAACGCAATGCCTTGCCCGCGGCCGAAGGCGCCCTCGACCAGGACGGCGGCAGCGCGGAACGGATTTTCGCCAACCAGAAGCACGACGAAGCCTGCGACGACGAAGGCAACGGCGAGATTGATTACCGGGATCAGCCCGTAATCGGCCCAGGCCGGCAGCTTGGCGTAAGGCGCGCTCATTCCGCCGCCTCCTGGCGCTCGACGCCGGCCATCAGCAGGCCGAGCTCGCCTTCGGTCGCCTCCGGTCCGCGCTCGCCGACGATGCGGCCGGCAAACATCACCAGGATGCGGTCGGACAGCGAGCGGATCTCGTCGAGCTCGACCGACACCACCAGCACCGCCTTGCCCTGGTCGCGCATGGCGATGAGCCGCTTATGGATGAATTCGATGGCGCCGACATCGACGCCGCGCGTCGGCTGGCCGACGATCAGCACGCCCGGATCCTGCTCCATCTCCCGGGCAAGCACGATCTTTTGCTGATTGCCGCCGGAGAAATTGGCGGTCTTGAGTCGGCAATCCGCCGGACGGATGTCGTATTTGGTAATCTTGTCCCTGGCGTCGTTGCGGATCGCGTCGATGTCGAGGAACGGCCCCTTCAGATATCGTTCGTCGTCGTGATAGCCGAGGATCGAATTCTCGTTCTCCTCGAAGGCCAGCACCAGCCCGACATGATGACGGTCTTCCGGCACATGGGCGAGACCGCGGTCGCGCAGCTCGCCGGGATCGGCGGCCCCGGTGAGATCGATCGGCTTGCCGTCAAGCATGACGGAGCCCGAGACGGCGCGCCTGATGCCGGAAATCGCCTCGAGCATTTCGGATTGCCCGTTACCGGCGACGCCGGCGATGCCGACGATCTCGCCGGCGCGCACATCGAAGGAGATGTCGTCGACCATGGTGACGCCGCGGGAATCCTTCACTGTCAGGTTCTTGACCGCGAGCTTGACGTCGCCGGCTTCCGCCTCGCCCTTCTCGACTCTGAGCAGCACGCGGCGCCCGACCATCAGCTCGGCCAGCTCTTCGACTGTCGTCTTCCTGGTTTCCCGTGTCGCCACCATCGTGCCCTGGCGCATGACCGAGACCGTGTCGGTGATCGCCATGATCTCGCGCAGCTTGTGGGTGATCAGCACGATCGTTTTACCCTGCTCCTTCAACTGCTTGAGGATGCGGAACAGATGGTCAGCTTCTGCGGGCGTCAGCACGCCCGTCGGCTCGTCGAGGATCAAGATCTCGGCGCCGCGATACAGCGCCTTGAGGATTTCGACACGCTGCTGCAGGCCAACCGGCAACTCCTCGATGATCGCGTCGGGATCGACCTCCAGCCCGTATTCGCGCTCGAGCCGTTCCAGCTCCGACCGCGCCTTGGTGATGCTCCTCTTCAGCAGGGCATCGCTTTCGGCGCCGAGAATGACGTTTTCCAGCACCGTGAAATTGTCGACCAGCATGAAATGCTGATGCACCATGCCGATGCCGAGCGCGATGGCGTCGTTTGGCGTCTTGATCGACGCCGGCTGGCCGCCGACGCGGATCTCGCCGCTGTCGGCCTGGTAGAAGCCATAGAGGATCGACATCAGCGTCGACTTGCCGGCGCCGTTCTCACCGACAATGCCGTGGATGGTGCCGCGCACGATCTCCAGATTGATGTCGCGGTTGGCGCGCACGGCGCCAAAACTCTTGTTGATGCCGATCAACTCGATTGCGGCTTGCGCCATGCAGCCTGTCCCACTCTTATTTTTTTATCGCTTGGTCAAAACGCCTAGCATGACACCCCGTCTGTGCCAATTGGCCGGAGCAGCGTTCACTCTCGACAAATCACCGCCCGCTTGTCAATTTCGAACGTGGTCGCGGCCTTCACTACGCTATCGCATCGGCCTGAAAATCGGGTTGGATTTTCAGCAGCACGACGCGAAGATTGTAAGGCTTAGAGCGTATTTTCGGCGTCCAATTGGACGCATGTCGCTCTAATGTGGCGAATCCCGAAATTCGCTTCTCTTGAGAGTTGCGCAGCAAGAAACCGAGGTTTTTCAGATGACCATGCCCTCCGACCGGCTGACGACGCTGGAAATCCGCGCCGCCGAGCAGGAGAAGATCATCGACGAACTGTCCGGCCAGATCGCCGAGCAGTGGAAGGTGATCGAGCGCATGCAGCGCAAGCTCGATGCGCTGACCAACCGCTTCCTGGCGCTGGAGGAACAGGCCGCACCCGACGTGCCGGTGACCAAGCCGCCGCATTGGTGAGCATACTGAGAAAAGCAAACCGCCGGGCTTTCACCCGGCGGTTTCGATCAGATCGGCAATCTCACGATCAATAGGGGCAGGCATTGTCCGACATGTAGTCGTGCACCTTGATAGTACCGGCGATGATGTCGGCCTTGGCCTTTTCGACCGCCGCCTTCATCGCGTCGTCGACAAGCGCCTTGTTGTTGTCGTCCATAGCGTAGTCGACGCCGCCTTCCTTGAGGCCGAGATCGTTGATGCCGCCGGTGAACTTGTCGTTCTTGGCGTCCATGAAGGTGTTGTAGACGGCGACGTCGACGCGCTTGACCATGGAGGTCAGCACCTTGCCGGGCTGCAGGCCGTTCTGGTTGGAATCGACGCCGATGCCGAGCTTGCCGGCGTCGGCTGCCGCCTGCAGCACGCCGACACCGGTTCCGCCTGCCGCCGCGTAGATCACGTCGGCGCCCTGGTCGATCTGCGTCTTGGCGATCTCGCCCCCTTTGGCCGGATCGTTCCAGGCTGCCGGCGTGTCGCCGGTCATGTTCTGGATCACATCGGTCGCGCCGGCCGCTTTGGCGCCGCCGACATAGCCGCAGCCGAATCTGCGGATCAGCGGAATGTCCATGCCGCCGATGAAGCCGACCTTTTTGGTCTTCGAGGCCATCGCCGCCATCACCCCGACGAGATAGGAGCCTTCCTGCTCCTTATAGACGACGGAGCGGACATTGGGCTTGTCGACGACCATGTCGATGATGGCGAACTTGGTCTCGGGAAACTCGACGGCGATCTTCTCCAGCGCATCTGCCCAGGAGAAGCCCGCCATGGCGATGGGATTGCGGCCGTCCTCGGCGAAACGGCGCAGTGCCTGCTCGCGCTGGGTCGCGTTGCTGACCTCGAATTCCACATAGGCGATGCCGGTTTCGGCCTTGAACTTTTCGGCGCCATTGTAGGACGCTTCGTTGAATGACTTGTCGAACTTGCCGCCGAGATCATAGAGAAGTGCTGGCTGAATGTCCGCGGCGAAGGCCGGAAGAACCATCGCAGTTGCGGCCAGGAGGCCGAGAACGATACGTTTCATGTGATCCACACCCTGTCGGTTATTTTTTCCGTTATGCACCGCCTGCCTGCCCGGTTCTCCGGCAGGCATGCGACATCAGACAGGAGTGTCTTCCTCCCGCTTCGGGCCAATCTGGCACGGCCCGAAACAAAATTCACGCGGAATTTTGACCTTTGGAAAAGCGTGGCGCCGTATCCCGGCGCCACGGATCATCGTCTCGCCAAAGGCCTCAAGCGGAGACGGCAGCCGGGATGGCGCAGGTGACGCCGGTGCCCTGCAGATTGCAATAGCCGTAGGGATTCTTCGCCAGATATTGCTGGTGGTCTTCCTCGGCGAAATAGAACTCCGGTGCCGGAGCAATCTCGGTGGTGATCCTGCCGCGGCCGGCGCCGCGCAACGAGGCCTCATAAGCGTCACGCGATGAGATCGCCGCCTGGTGCTGCGCATCGCCAAACGTGTAGATCGCCGAGCGGTAGGTGGTGCCGACATCGTTGCCCTGGCGCATGCCCTGCGTCGGGTCGTGGCTTTCCCAGAACAGCTTCAGAAGCTGTGCATAGGACACGATCTTCGGGTCGTAAACGACGAGCACGACTTCGGCATGGCCCGTAAGGCCGGTGCAAGTTTCCTGGTAGGTCGGGTTGGGGGTAACGCCACCCGCATAGCCGACGGCCGTGACCCAGACACCATCGATCTGCCAGAACAGGCGTTCGGCGCCCCAGAAGCAGCCCAGCCCGAACATCGCCGTCTCCAGCCCCTCGGGATACGGCCCCTTGAGCGGCCGCTTCGAGACGAAGTGCTTGGATGCCGTCGGGATAGGCTTGGCGCGGCCCGGCAGCGCCTCGGCAGGCTTCGGCAGATTGAGCTTCTTGTTCAGCATGTCGCTGAGAATCATGTGCGGTCTCCCTTTCTCTTTGTTTGGGGCGCTGGAAAGCTATCACGTCTAGGCGAACCGCCCGCTCGGCCGCTCCCGCCTGTAGCCGATCATGTAGAGAATGAAGGCAAGCACCGCGAACACGGCGAAGCCGGGCTGGTTGAGCACCCAGGCGATGGCGCCGTCCCATAGCAGCGGGCCAAGCTTGTCGCGGACGAAGCTTTCAAAGGTGCTTCGCGTATCCGGCGAGACGGCCAGCCAGCTCGTGTTGAGCGGGGTCATGACCAGCGCGGAGGCCGCCACCGAGCGTGTCGCGTCGATCACCGCCATGATGACGGAAACCGAAAGCGCGACCAGTGCCGCGAGACGGAAGACGAAGCGGAACATCCAGACCTTACCTCCCCGGAAGCTTATCAGAAATGTCTGTATCGGCCTGATAAATAGGATCTGCTCGCTTTATCCGCAATCGCGACACGCGAAGTGAACCCACGCCGCCGGTTTTGCGCCACTGAGGCGCCAGTCGGCAAAGTCACCGCCGCCGATCGCGGCGATCGGCTGCCAAGGCAGCACTGGTGACATGGACAGAGCATCCCTGTCCGACAAAGCGAATAGAGTGCCGTTATGTCTTGGCATTCGGCACCGGATCGACTAGATGAGCCCCGCGCCTGTTGCTTTGACGGCTCAGGTGCGGGGAAAGGGTGTCCGCTGGTTGACGGCGCCCACGGTGCGGAGTTCTGGACCGGAATGCCCGAAGGGAGACGCATCTCCCCAACCCGCGCGGCGAAACCGGCCGCGTTGAAAATGCTAAGACGGAGAGGTGGCCGAGTGGTTGAAGGCGCACGCCTGGAAAGTGTGTTTACGGGAAACCGTAACGCGGGTTCGAATCCCGCTCTCTCCGCCATTCGCCAAAATGGCATTTTTTATTCTATAAAATCAGCTATTTACGAAAAATAGCCTCGATCACTTAGACCAACAACTTAGACCAATCTGGATCAAGGCGCCTTCGGTCCATGACGTTGCCGACAGGCCCGCCGTGCCAATCCCTGAAAGTCTCGCATCGGCCAAATGCTCTATGGGTCAAAACCCAATCAATCTGAACGACCGAGTTCGACCTATTGCAGACTTTGATGTCCAATGGATAGATGTAGTGGAAGACAGCAGCACCAGAATAACAGGCTTTGCGAGCATGAACGTATATCCACCTTTCGAGCTTCAGGTGTCGCTATCCAACCTTGCTGAGCTCAGCAAGGGTCTAACCAGTTTTGCGGTGTCACCGCTCGGCAACCCAACATGGCTGAAAAGCGAAGATGGAGCGTGGGCAATCAGCGTCGATCAAAAAGATCTCGAACACAAGTTCGAGGTATTCACACTCAGGATAGAGGAGGCAGGATCAAATTTACACTTTCCAATTCCTACACCGTCCGAGTTCCGCCCTTGGCCGTTCATTGAGCGGCGCGCGCATGTTCTGAGACGCGCAGAGTACATTTTCAAACCAGAGGATCCGGCTCCAACGATAGGGATCAACCCACTTTACCAAGACGCAGCGCGACCGGGCGCTGTGCCTCTCATAGCGTTGAGTTCCTGTGTAGTCGCTGCGGGGCTGTTGTTCGCTGGGGCAGACCAGAAACGCCTTCTTATTTGCGTGGACTGGATGCCGTTCAACATTGTCGTGACCGACGAGCCCGCGGAAATTGACGACTTCATCAAGTCTTGCGTGTCCACAAGCTTGGACGACTATGCTCTGCAACTTGCCGGATAGGTTGCCAGCCAAGGGCCCGCCTTCCACCCCATCGCGGCCATTGGCGCCTACTGATTGTTGCTTGAAGGAAAGGCCCGGGCGGGGTCTGAGCTTGGGGCTTAGAGGCGCCCCGCCCGGGAAGTCTGGTTTAGTACAGGTCGGCGTTGCTGTCGCCGTGCTGCGCTATGTGTGCCGCCACGGCCTGTGCATGTCGATGCAGGGTGCCCCAGTCACCCGCCACAAGGGCGCGCCTCAGGGCTGGCATGTCGGCCTCATCGACGTACGTGCTGTATTGCGCTGACGTCAGCCCCAGCGGCTTGAACACCTCTCGTTCAGCGTGAAGCGCAAAGGCTGCCTCGACCATCGTCGTCTCGATCTCGTCAACCTGGGCCGTCTCGGGGTTCAACACCCCAGTCTCGATGTACTCCGCAATGGTGGCGTCCCTCACCTCGGCAGGACCAGAGTTGAACCGATTAAGAGAGCGGTCAGCCATGGCCACCATCTCGTTGAATTGCCTTTCGGCCTTCTCGTCCTCGGTCTCATCCTTGTCGTCGTCCTTCGTGCCATCATCATCCACGGTCGGAACCTCCAGCCCCTCGACGGGGGCCAGAGGCTTCTCAACGTCCGCCGTGGTTACCTGAAAGACTTCGGTGCGGCGTAGCCACGGGCCGCAAGGCCATCGACCACGGCCTTGTTAAACTCGGCCTGCGTGATCTGCCCGACCTCGGCCATGTCGGCCTGCTGATACGAGACCTCAATGCCGCCGAGAACCCTGACCGTGGTCTTCTCGACCTCTGCCATCGGCGGAACAACCCCGGCGCTCTGCGATGTGATCACGCGATTGGTGGTGATGCCCATGCGCTCGGCTTGAAGCTGGGCATTGTTCCTGACGGAAAGCTCGACAGCACGGGCAATCTCTTCCTGCTGGCTGCGCTCTTTCGCTTCGGCAACCAAGGCGTCTTGCTTGGCCCTGTCAGCTTCGGCCTGTGCGGCCTGAGCCCGCATCATGGCCTGCCCGAGAGCGGTCTGGTCGATCTGGTACTTGTTCGGATTGTCGATGTAGTCGGTCATTTCGTTTCGTTCCTTGAATGTGAATTGCTGGCCTCGGAGCGGCATTGCCCCGAGACCTGTTCGATTGCTGTTGACGTGGGGTGCTGATCGCTGCGGTTCAGCGTCGAGGCGTGAACCCATAGGTCATCGGCTGCGAGCCTTCAGGACGCTCGCTCGGGGCGGCTGGGGCAGATGGCTGGGAAAGACCGTCGCTGCCTCCGGCGACCCCTACACGTGGCGGCGAGAGACTGGGCCGCATCGTCACTTCGGCGAACCGCCGCGCACAGGCCACGGCCTCCAAATCCGGGTAGCCGTAGACCTCACAGCAACGCTCGGCTGCCGAAGAGAAACTATCGGTCCACCCGATGCCGATCCCCGCCAGCCTCCGGTCAAGCTGAGACACGCTCTCCCAGTCGTCGGCCTTCAGCCATGAGACCAACGCAAGAGCTGCCTCCCGCGCCGGATAGGTCGCGACCCAGTCCCGCCGCCTGATCTCGTCAAGGGTCAAAACGGGCATTCCGGTCGATGCGCCACCGTAGCGGCCCGTGCTTCACGATCAGCGGCAGATGATCTTGGAAGGTCTCACCATGCTCGCTGTGCGCTGTCGATGCCTCCAGCATGTCCAGCACCGTGGACCGCTGAAGATCACGCGACGGGTGCCGCTCGGGCAGCCCGTTCAGCCAGTCCAGAACGTCTTGACTGACATGCCGGACAAGGCCCGCCTTCATCGCACCATTGCCGACAAGGCGCTTCAGTTCGCCGTTCAGCATCGACCGGCTGGTGATGTAGGCGCAGTCGGCCCATACGCCGGTTGACTGGAGGCCGTGCCTCCGGGTCCGCTTCATCTCGACCGTCTGGACGATCCATTCACGATCCGTCTCGACAACGCGGATTGCCGGGGTGATCTGGTGGACGTTCTCAGCCGACACTGGCAGAGCCCTGCGCGGCATACACGGTCTTCCGCCACTCGGCGAACAGCTTGTGCATTTCCCGCTTGTCCGCGTTGATGGTGTCACGGTGGCGCTGATAGGTCTCGCGGTACATCTCGCGGTTCCGCTCCGGGTTCTCGGCGCGCCACTTGCGCTTGTATTCACGCCACTTCCGGCGCGTAGCTTCGTCTTGCATCTCTCAATTCCTCTCTGCTGGGAGGTACAAACGAGTGCACCTTCTCCTTCCAACTACGCACCAAAAGCTGGGTGGCGCTTGCTGTGGCATTCTGCCAGAGCATCGCGCAGAGCAGCCGTGGACACGGACGGGCACGCCGAACTCGCCACTTCATCACCGGCTTCTGGGATTTGCTCGGTAACGTGGGACACTATTTCGGTCAAACCGGAATAGGCAACGGGTAGCGATTCCAGATCACCACCCTCTCGACGAAACCGTCGGGGGGCCTGGGGATAGCGGGTCAAGATGACTTGGTAGCCTCCTCATCGGAGCATCGAAGTAGCCATCCGGATCTCGGAGCAGCCGTTCAATGTCGGTTATCCGCCACAAGCTAAGGCGCCCGCATTTGACGGGGCGGGGGGCGCGTTTGTTGGCGATCCGCCCTTACCAATTCGAGCGACCGATGGGCAGCAGCCCGTCAGGCCGATGACATCCCCCAAGCGCAAGTAGCCGTTGCTGTTCAAATCCTTCCTCATCACGCCTCGCTCCTTCATTTCGGCAGCGGATGGATGGCACTGGATGAGACATGTGTCGACAAAATCTCCCTTCAGAATGTCGCCCGAGTTTGGCGCATTTTTTGTAGGCTTTTGAATCTTGACAGCGGCTAGCCGCAGAGCAGACCGTACGTGCCTAATCTCGGCATCGGGGTCTATGGCCAACATACGAGGATGAGGCATGGGCCGAGATGGACGACTCGATTGCCCGCCCCTTTCCAACGGTTCCTGGATTCCGTTCTATCGCCTTGCCGCCGATTTCTATCCACATCCTGCAAAGCCTGGCGGTCGCGTTGTTTATGTGAACATGCTCATGCCGGCCCTTTTTGCCCAGCGGTACAGGCAGTTTAGCAATCCGACCTTAGGTGTTCGTGGATGATCGGAAGCCCTCGATCAAAATCTTGCAGATGACTTTTCAAACCATCTCGGACATTTGCCCAAACGTATCCCTGGATCGGATCGATCGAACGGCCCCGATGCGTCTTCTCTAGGACCCTGACTATGTCCGCAGCAGCTGCCTTGAACTTTTCTAGCGCGATTAGCTCCTGCTTCCGAATTGGTAACCGTTCGGAATAAGCTTTCTCATGCCAATATGAATGACGGACTCTTTCGAGTTTTTCCGGCAGTGAAAACTTACTTATAACGCTTTTGGGAAACGAGTATTCGCTATTGGTAAGCTCATTAAAAACCTTTCACGCCCGTTGATAGCTCTGTCGCTCCCCTGCAACACGGAAAAGCCCACCACCTAAAATTTCTTGATCAGGGTGGTATTGAGGAGCAGCGATTTCCTCCTCGACGGCCGGAGTTTGGCCTTCATGCTTCTGATGCGGCGACACTGTTCTTCATACGAAGTCGGCCCAACTTTGCATCATCTCCCGCCGTTTCTCCAAAAGGTCACCTCGTCGATAGGCGGCCTCCACTTTTTCGAGATCGTATGAGCCAGGGCCATCTCTGCGACATCACGCGGGAAATAGTTTCCTCAGCTGCCCAGTCTCTAAATGCAGATCGAAAACCATGTGGCCTTGACGTCCATGCGCTTCAGGATAGCTTGCGGTCCGGGGTATCTGGGGTTTTGCGTAAGGTTCCGGCCTAGGCGCGGGAGGTGCAATCGATGGGATGCGGCTGGTTTAGCCGGGGTCTTGTCTTGAAAGAAAAGGGGCGCGCAAAAACCGCTTTATGGCAATCCGACAACGCGCCGCTTTGTCCAGCCGGCGATTGTCAGCCCCAACGCCATGCCGGCGCAGTCGGCTACCCAGTCGAACCCATCCAGATCGCGCCCTATCAGTTGGGCGCCCTGAAGAACCTCGATCGCCGCGCCGGTAAAGGCGAGAAGAACAACCAGCCTTGCCTTGTGTCCCGGCCAGCCGAGGCTTCCCAGGGCCGCCAGCACCGCGAAGGCGATGGCGTGATGCAACTTGTCATCGTAAAGCGTGACGGCCGTGCCAAAATCCGGCAAGAACCGCGCCGGCAGAAGAGTGAGCAGGAGAACGCCGGCCAACGTCACCGGAAAAACGATCCTTGCCAGCATCGGATAAGAATCTAAGCGCAACAAGGTAAGTTCAGTCCTTCATCTGAAAAGCCTGCATGGGCCAGGTGGATTTCCGTTCCAATGATCGCATCAGCGCTTGAGAATTTAAAATCCAGAACCACAAGCCTGTGTTGTAAGAAAGGCCGCCGTCGCTCTTATTGCCCTGGAAACGACCACATACCTGCGTGCATTGCCAGCGGCGATTTCAGGAACTTTGGGTTTTCCCATGAAAAAGCCTGCGGCCAATGCAACAGGGGCAGGTAAAGAGAAAATCTAGCGCGGCCGCCTGGTTGCGGACCTCAGTTTTGCGCCACCGAGGCGCCGGCCAGCCGGGCGAGCGCAGCCCTATCGTCGGGCCTGAGATCAGCAAGGCGGTCATCGCCCGAAGTGGGCGAATTCGGGTTTTTCGCCGACAGATCGGTGCCGCCTTCAGCGCCGGTGGTTTCACCGTTGATCGCGCCGATGGTCGCCTTTGCGGCAGGCTCGGCGCCAAGCAGTTCAACAGAGCGGCCCGGATCTTTGGCGATCATCGCCTGGGCGAGCGCTTTTGCCGTGTTGCTGCGCCAGGCAGTTTCGGCCGCTTGCCTGGCGACCGGGTTGCCCATCTTGGCGATGAAGTCGAACCCGCTCTGCCTGATCGCCTCGAACGCTGCGGTGTCGTCCGGATCGCTCTGCGCGATGGCGCTTGTGTACGAGTCCTGCGCCTTGGACCATTCGGCCTGCTCATAGTCCTGGCGGCGCGCATATTGCTGTGCGGCCATGCGTGCCGAGCCGGCCAGCCTTAAAGCCTCTTTTTTCCTGATGAAGTTGGCGCGTTCGCTCTCCGGCACTTTCGGCAGGGTGCCGTCGAAGAGCGTGTCGAACAGGCCTGATTTGATCACCTGGCCGGTGCGCGGGTCGACCTGGCCATACATGGCGTCGTGCAGGCCACGACCGTCGGCCGGCGCATTCCGGATCGCCTCGTTTTCGGCCTGGGCGATCTGCCCGTTCAACTCGCGGCCGATGACCTCGGCGTCGAAGGCGTCCTGCTGCTGCTTCTGTTGCCTGAACCGCTCGGCGACTGCGGAGAGCTCGTCGCCAAAACCCTGCATGGCGGCGCCGATCGGCGAGCCATCGGGATAGGAAACCACGCTGCCGGTATCGAGCCGGCGCTGGGCAAGCTGGAGGGGGATGGTCGCCATCAGTAAAGCCCTCCGCCCGGCGCCTGCGGAAAGGCGCTCTTGCCGAACGTCACGGCCTTGCTCGGGTCGTAGATGCCGGAAAGACCCGACACGAGATTGCCGCCTGCCCTAAAGATCGAGGCCGCCGCCGCCTGCTTGCCGGAAAAACGCGAGATCGCGGCCTGCGTGGTTAGATTGTTCTGGCGCAGTTGCGAGCCGTACTGGATCGCCTTGATGTCGAGCTGGCCCTGCCTTGCATTGGCGGCCAGCACCTCGGTCGGCGAGCCTGCCATGGCGACGCCCGAGGCGCCGGCCTGGGCGCGCGCCTGCGACAGCAAGAGGTCCTGCTTGTGGCGCTCCTGGCCCTGTTCGAAGGCCGCGGCTTGCGCGTCGGCCCGCGCCTGCAGTTCATAGGCCTTGGCCTGATAGTCGGCCATCTGCCTCGACTGCTGGCCCTCGACCAGCGCGCCGCCAACCGAGAGAGCCGTGCCGATAAGGGCAAGTGTGCACATGGTCAGCCGCGGCCTCGGCCACGAAGCGAAAATCTGCCCGTGATGCCTCCAACCGGCGCGCCGAGCGCAGGGCGCGGGTCGAGCGCGCCGCCGGGGCTGAGGAGGGACAGAAGCATCTTGTCGGCCTGGATCGCCGCCGCGCTGAGACGAGCGGGTGCTGCCGCTCGCCGCCCGGCTATGGCGGCGCGCCGGATGGCAGTCAGGTTGATTTTCAGGTTGGCAACGCCGGCGGCGTCGAACTGGCTGTTGGCGGTGGCGACGGCGCGGCGCAAGGCATCGGCGTCGAACAATTGCTGGCGCAGCTGTTCTATCAGCCACTGGGCCATGCGCCAGCGCTCGTCGAGGGAAGCGGCGTTTGCGCTGATCTCGTCGGCAAATGCTGCGATGTCGACGCAGGCTTCACTTTGCGCGGCGGCGGCGCGGCGCTTGTCATCGGGGATTGGGGTCACAGGAAAGTCCTTTTAGGAGGGTGATGGAAAACGGCGGTTGCCCCTGATTTCCCCCTTGAGGGGAGATGGCCGGCAGGCCAGAGGGGGTCGTCTCGCGTGAAGCGCCGGCATCCTCTGACCGCGATAGGAGGCTGCGTCAGGACGTGCCGCCCCCCTCTGTCGCCTTCGGCGACATCTCCCCCTCAAGGGGGGAGATCGGCAGTTTCAACTACGGCTCGGCATCGAACACCGGCGTGAACGCCCGGATGGTGCAGGGTGTCGGGTTGGTGTGGCGGATCTTCACACTGCCCTGGCCTTCCCAGCTGTCCTCGATCGGCACCTCGACATTGCCGGTGAACAGATTGGCCATGCCATTGGGCGAAACGATCGAGGGGATACGAACCGGCTCCCACCGGCCGCGCATCAACGACGTGATTTCCAGCCCGGTCGTGTCGGTCTCCAGCAAGGACAGGATCACCGCCGCCACCTTCTTTCGGCGTCCGACAGCCGACCCGTCCTTGCCGCCGACATCAAGCTCAAGCGTATCGGCGCCGGCCTCGTATGGAAGCCCGACCTGCCATTTAGCAGCGGCGGGCGAACCAACCGGGAGTGTGACATTGCCAGCACCGCTGACCGTCAGGCCGCGGTAGACCTTCCCGTCCGCAAGCACGTCCACAATCAGGCCGGCGAGATGTATTGCGCCGCCTACTGTTGTAACTGCTGCGCCGGTGTAGGTCAGGCCGCAATCGACTTCGAACGCGTCGGCGATCTCGCTATATTCGAACGGAATGGTCTTGATTTCGATATAGCGCTTGGTGACTCCGCCGATGGTGCGCTTGACGAACAGCCAGAGATCATCATTGCCGTCCTGTCCCGGCGTGACCACGGCGCTTTCAACGATGCCCCATGCCGAACCTGAGAACGAGCCGGCGATGCGATGCCGGTGCATGCCGCGGACTTCCTGCGAGGGTTGATGCGTGTAGCCTGCCGCCACGCTGGATGGCGTTGGACTGGAATGCCGCGTCGAGCGCCCGGTCATAGGCACCGCGGGCGACGTCGATCATGCCCGCCTTGTGGGTCAGCGGATGCGCGATCTTGATGGCGAGCGCTGCAACCAGCACTTCGGTGAACAGCGCGTCCCAGTCGTTCGGATCGGTGAGGTTGCCGACGTAGCGAATGAGACGCGGCCCCGACCGGTCGCAATAGATCAGCCCGGCCTCCTGGCGCCACGCGATCGGCACGCCATCCGGCTCGCCATTATCGGTCAGCGGCAAAGGCCGCAGGCAGTCCACCGGCAATTCATAGGCAAAGTTCAGCGTGCCCGCGCCACTGCCGGTATCGGACCCGGCGACGGCGGCCGCCAGGATCGCGAACACCCAGGCGTGTTTCGTCAGCTCTGCCTCGCGGGTCAGGTCGAAATGCAGATTGAGCAGGCGGGCCGGTTTCACGTCCTGATCAAGGCTGTCGATCGGCGCCTCGTCGAGGACGCCAAGCGCCATGTTGGCGATGTCGAGCGGGGTGATGGCCATGATTTTAGGCTCCGTCTGTGTGGATCGGAAAAAGCAGGCATGGGCCCACGGCAAAAAGCCGCTTCGTAGCGGCTGAGGATTTGGAGCAATTCCAGGAAAAGTGTGAACGGTTTTCCGTCCGGAATTGCGCAAAAACAAAGAGATGGAGCGGTTCGGCGTTTCCGTGAAACGATGAACCGCTGGTGATTTTTTGCTTGAGAAAAACGTTCGCACGTCTCGCGCGTGGAACCCGTCACGCCAACCACCACCCGTCAGGAAGCGGGTAGCGTCGCGGCGTTATCCGTCGTTCGAGCGAGGAAAAGACGTAATATTGTGGCTATTGCAGTTTCACGATATCGCCGCGCAACGCGGCGATGAGTTGAATTACTGCGGCATCAGCCGAAGCGTGCGCTTGTCGAGAGCCCCTGTTTCGGCCGACTTGGCAACGGCGCTTGCTTGCAGCCTCCCGGCACCTCTCGCCATCGCCAAACCCCGGTCCAGGGCTTCCTGAAGACTTGTCGTATAGTAGGCGGTGTTTTCCAGACCGCTGAAGAAGTTTATGCGGTGAACTTCGCCCTTTTTGCTTATGACAATGCCCGCTTTTCGCAGCACTCGCTGAACTGCCTTGTATGTCATGTTCATGGTTACCCTCCTTGCCAAGATAAAGCAGCATCGCCCATTTCTGTAACCATTTGGTGACGGCGATTGATTAAAGTGCAACATGAATATGTTGCGAACCCAAGTCTTGTTTCACTCTGGTGCAGCGCAGCGGGTGAACT
Source organism: Mesorhizobium wenxiniae (assembly GCF_002284535.1). Lineage (GTDB taxonomy): Bacteria > Pseudomonadota > Alphaproteobacteria > Rhizobiales > Rhizobiaceae > Mesorhizobium > Mesorhizobium wenxiniae. The sequence goes on from NZ_NPKH01000033.1 coordinate 51,773, forward strand.
TGAAATTCGCCACATTGGCGATCTAGAGCAATTCCAGGAAAAGTGTGAACGGTTTTCCGTCCCGAATTGCGCATAAACAAAGAGATAGGGCGGTTCGGCGAACCGCTTGTCCAGAAAGGGCGGGAGTTCTTTCACCCCCGCCCCTTCCGGTCCGATCAGGCCTCGGTCGTCTTCAGCGCGATGAAAGTCATGTTCTTGACGCTCGACGCGGTGCGGTCCCAGTTCGCCGCCAGCGCCAACTCGGCGTCGGTGGCGAATTCGCCGGCCGAGGAGGCGTCGAGGAAGCGGGTGCCGGGCACATGCGGGACGAAATGCCTGCGGCCGACCATTTCGGTGACGCCGCCGCCATGGCCCTGGCGCGGCTTGCGGTCGAACTCCAGCGGCCCGCCTTCGGTATTGACCGGCAGCTCATTCCACAGGATTGCCTTGTCCTTGAACATGAAGGCCGTGTAGACGCCCGCCGCCACCGGGATATCGTCGTCGACGACGGCCCGCAGCCCCATGTAATAGGGGATCAGCGGCCCGCCCTGCTCGGACGGCGGCACATAGTCGACGAGGTCGGCGAGCTTCAGCGCCTTCATCTGCTTGGAGTGCATCCAGATCGTCTTGAACTTGTCGGCGCGGTCGCCCATCAGATAGGCGGCCTCGATGATGTCGGTGTCGACGATCGAAGCGCCGGTGACGCGGACCAGGTCGCCGGCATCGTTGGCGATGTTGTCGGCCAGCACCCCTTTCAGGATGCCGAGCAGCGTCAGCTTGTTGGCACGCTGCCAATAGTCGGTCTGGCGCCGCACGATCAGCTTCTGCGGGTCGTCGCCGGCGAGGATGCTGGTCAGGTCCGGAATGCCCCAGGCCTGGGCGCGGACATTGCGGGCGGCGACCTCGCGGCGCGCGCCGATCTTCTTCAACTCGATCGAATCGGCCGGATCGTCATTGACCGGCTCGGACGGATCGTTGCCGAGATCCTTCCAGCCGGGCATGTCGACGGAACGCCCGCCCATGGAGAGCTTCGAAGCGATGGCCGGGTCGGAAAACAGGATCCCGGCCTGGTAGATCTCGAGCGACTGTACGTGCTCCTCGAACGAGTATTGTGCATAGACGGACGGAACGATCGCGTCCGCGACACGGGTATAGGCGTCTGCCATTTTTCTCTTCCTTCAGGTTTGGTTGGCGGAGAAGGTGTGTTGAGATTCAGGTCAGGCCGAGCCGGAGTCGAAGACGGGCGCGAAGCGACCAAACAGATGGCTTCCGAGAACCGGAGCGAAACGGACATTAGAGCGCCGCGCGTCCTATTGGACGCGCAAAAGGACGCTCTAACACTTTGCATTTGCGCATGATCCTTTCCGGAAACCGAAATCGGTTTCCGGGGTCATGCGCTGGTCCGTGAGCACCGGAAGCGCAGAAAGCCGTCGTTTGCAGGCCGGCATCACCTGAATATCGACACAGCTTTAGAGGGGGTTGTTGGGCATCCACAGGTCGGGGTTTTCGCCGGCCTCGCGTGCCAGCCGGCGGGCGCGAACGGGATCGCTTCTGACGAGGGCCGAGATGTCGGTCAGGTTGCGTTCGCCGGCGGCGTTGCGCTTGAACGGATTGCCTCCGATCAAAGCCGCGCCGCCGTCGATCGTGTCTTCCCTGAACATCGCCTCGCCGATGGCGTGGAACGCCTTGGCGATCTGCGGATCGGTCAAGGCGCCGTCAGGCAGAAGGATGCCCTTCGCCTTGTAGGCATCGACCAGGCCGAGCTTCTTCATCGCCCGGTTGGCGACCTCCAATCTCCTACGAAAGCCGTCGCTGTCGGTCGGTCCCCAATCCCTGACCAAGTCATCGTGAGTGGCCTCGACCGAACGGGCAAGGGCGATCTGCTGCACCCTGGCCTGCTCGGCCATGTAGCCGACGAAGCGGTCGTGATAGGCCTGCGCCACCTTCGGGGTGGCGCCGGCCTCGACCGCCCAGGCCTTGGACGCGTTGGCGAGCTCGTCCGAATAGGCGAAGTCTTCGGGAAGCCCGTCGGGGCGCCTGTACTCGACTCTGTCGGGCGATGTCAGCGGGCGCATCGCCTCAGGCAACCGGGCATGGAACCTGTCCCAGTCCTCCCCAGGTGCGTCCGCTGCGGGAATGCGCAGGCTCTCGCCCTGCTGCCGTTCCAGCTCCGCATAGGATGTGAAAACCCGATCGAGGCTTTCAGGCTGGGTCCAGCCCTTGGTTTCAGCGAGCTTGCGGTTGCCTTCGGAAAGACCGTCAAACCAACTCTTGTCGGCCGGCGGGGCGGACCCGTTGTCCCCGTTGGCCGGTGGCCGTGCAAGGTTGCCCGCCGGTGGCGAAGCCACCACGGACCCGGCGTCTGCCAGATCTGTCATGAGATGTTCCTTTGTTGAGGTTAAAGGCTGATGATAGGAGCCGGTGGTGGGGCCCAGTATCTCCCCCTTGTGGGGAGATGGCCGGCAAGCCAGAGGGGGGTACCAACGCGTGGAACGCAAACCTCCATCTGTCGCTGAGGTCGGGCCCGGTCGCACCTCTGTCGCCTTGGCGACATCTCCCCCTCAAGGGGGGAGATCAACGCTACGCGTTATCGCCCCAATTCTCCCACAGCAGCGTGATCGTTCGGGTAACGGCCAGCATGCCGTCGGCGTCGATATCGGTGCCGGCGGCGAGGGCAAGGTTGAGATAGAGGTCGGCCGGCGTCACTGTGCCATCGAGCGTCAAAGCCGCCGCTACATCGGCGATCGAAGCGGTCGACAGTGCAGCACCGGCACCGTCCAGCGTACGTCCGGTCGAAGCCAGCACATTGACCATGGTGCCGGCGAGCGCAGCGCTTGACGCCGCCGCCGACCCGAGCGACCAGGTCAGTGCCGCATTGTCGTTGATGGTCGAGGCGCGGCTGGTCAGCACGGCGAATTGCAGCCTTGCGGTGCCGCCCTTGATGCGCATCTTGCCGCCGAGGAAATCGAAAAGCTTATGGCTGGCATAGGCAAGCGCATCGGTGACCGGCACCTGCATGGCGTTGAGCGAAAAGACGGTGCGGAAGGAACCGCCCTGCCCGCTCGTGCTGGCGGCAAGCCCGGCCTTGGGCGGGGCAAGGCCGGCCTCTCGGGCGGCGGCACGGGAAAGCGTCCGGGGGAGACCTCGGGTCATTGCATTCTCCATTCTTGGGGGATTTGAGGGATCGGCTGGACCCGCCGCGAGCGGAATCGTTGCGGCCGAAGCCTGATCATTTCGATAGAGCCTGACCCTATCGTCTTGTTTGACCCTGATCTTTATGATCTTTTTGTTTGACCATGAGCTTTCCGAGCCGGAGGCCCTGGCCGTCAAGACGAAAGAAACCATGTCTTATTTCGTGAGGCATGGTGCCGCTGTTCCGCCGCAATGCGACCGCACTTGGCAAACACTTGGCAAAACCAGCCGGTGTATTAGTTCATAGGCCTCAACGGAGTATCAGACGATGACCATGTACAAAGCCATTGCCGCCCTGCTTGTCACTGCCGCGCTGGCAGGATGTGCGCAGACCGAAGGCCAGCAGAGGGCGACCACGGGCGCTCTGGTCGGCGGCGCGGGCGGCGCTCTCGTCGGCCAGGCCCTGGGCCGCGACACCAAGAGCACGGTTATCGGTGCAGCCAGCGGCGCCTTGCTGGGCGCGGTCGTGGGCAGCGCGACAACGCCGCAGCGGCGCGGCGAACAGCTTTGCCGCTATCAGGATCGCTACGGCCGCATCTACACGGCGCCTTGCGACGACCGCTATTACAGCGGCAACTATTGAGCATAGTCCGTTGACCCCTTCTCCCCCTGTGGGAGAAGGTGGCCGAGCGAAGTCGGATGAGGGGTGTTCCAGTTTGGCGGACAGCCCTCATCCCAATAGGCCACGGCCACAGCATGGCCAGCCCCTCATTTCTTCCAGCACCCCTCATCCGTCTCGGCGCTAAAGCGCCGATCCACCTTCTTCCACAGGGGGAGAAGGGGCGGCCGCCAGCCCTACCTCCTCCAGCCTCGCCGCCTTCTCCAGCGCCGCCAGCTGCGCCTCGTCCAGCGTCAGGAACCCCATGATGTGCTGCACCACTTCGGCGCGTGCATTGCTCAGTGCGCTGTGCAGTTCGAAGCCGTTCGGCGTCTTCGTCTTGGCCAGCCACTCGCCATAGGACGGGCGGCGGTAATAGCCGGTCGCCGCCGTCAGGTCGGCAAGCACCATCTCGCCGTCCTGGCCTGAGAACACCCTGAGATAGGCCTTGGTCAGCGCATCCTGCGCCTTGGCCGGGCCGCCGGCCTAGCTCGAATGGGCGAAGCGTTTGCCGCTCATGCGCCGCCCTCGCCGCCCCGCGACATCAGCCCGCCGAGACTGTCGAGCAGACCGCTGTCGCGCGCCTGCACGGCGGCGGGCACGGCATCCTTGGCCACCTTGCCGGCGTTGGCGATCGCGGCCATGCCGGCCTGCGCAGCTTGCGCCTTGGCTCTGGCATCGCGGATACCGGCAACCTCGTCCTGGCGGCGAAAGATCCGCTGCGGACTGCGGCCGGCGCTCTGCACGATCTTGAGCGCCTCGTCGCCGTCGATATTGTCCATCACGCTCGCGTCGAACTGCGCCATCTGCATGGCCGTGGTCACCACCTGGATTGTATCGCGCGCCTCGGCCGAGCGGCGCAGCACGTCGAGCGGGCCGGTGAAGGTCGGCCGCACCGTCTTGCCGGCAAGGCTCGCCGGCGGCAGGAAGCGGCTGTCTTCCTCGTAAAATCCTTTGTCCTCGAGGATTCCGAGCTCGCGGTCGAGATTCGAGGCAAAACCGGCCTGGATGATCGAGCCGGAGGGTCCGAGCAGCGCGCCCTTTTCCTCCTGCCGGATCAGCGCTTCGGTCGCCGTCATCTGCGGGTTCTGCACCAGCGTCTGGAACAGATTGACGAACATCATGTCGCGGATCTCCTCGGCCCGGCTTTCCGCGTAGCTGAACGCATAGGTCGGGTTCTGCCCCGTAGCGATCGGCGCAATCAGCGGTCGTCCCTGATCGTCGATCAGGCCGGGATAGTTCTCGCCGGGATTGAGCACCGGCACATAGTCGAGCCGCGCCTTCGAAGCGGTCGCCGGATCGGTGACCTGCTGCAGGGCCCTGAGGCCGGAGCGGCGCACGGCGTTTTCTTCGCGCACCGTGGTCAACGCCTCGATGGTCGGCGAAATGCCGTAGGGGTCGCCCTCGTAACGGCGCCAGTTGAAGCACGACACCGGGAAGGAGCGGAAACCGCTTTCTCTGACGATGACCTCCTCGTCCTCGAGGACGTGATAGGAGGCGAAGGCCGTGTCGAGATACTGGTAGGATCCGCCCAGCCGATACATCTTGCGCTCGTCGCGCGGCTGGATGCACTGGATCAGCGAAATCTTGGTCTCGCATTTGGCGGGATCATCGACCAGCATTTTGATCCGCGCCGGCAGCTTCTCCTAGCCGAGCATCTGTGCGGCCTGGCGCGCCGTGCGCTCGGAGCGGCGGTGGAAAATATCGACTTGACCCCAGCGGTTGCGGCAGAGATAGCCCTCGACCACGGGGATCGAGGCATAGCGGATCAGCGTATGGGGCGCAAAGCCCTCCTCGGCATAGAGATAGGCCGGGCCGTAGCGCACGACGTTGCGCAGGCAGGCCTGCGTTGCCGGCACGAAGTTCGAATTGGCGGAATAGCGCAGCGAGAACAGGAAATCGCGAAGCGCCTCCGCCCATTCCTTTTCCTCGTCGCTCTCTTCGTCGTTCAAGGCGGCGGTCGACAGCCCGTGCCATTTTTCCGACTGCGGGATGATCAGGCTTTCCAGTCCAGCGGCCAGCCGGTTGGCTGCCGAGTTGATGGTGTTGGCGTAGACACGCGCACCCCGCCGCTCCTGCCGCTCAGCCTGCGAGTCAGGTCCGGATTGCCGGCGCCCGCTCCAGACATCGGGCGCGTCGGGGTCGCAGAATTCCGACACCGCCTCCCAGACAGCCTCATACTGGCTGCGCTCGCTCTCCAGTTCGGCCTGTCGCGACAGGATATCGTGGGCGCGGGAATCGCTCGTCATGGCATTCTTTCTTCGGTGGTCTGAGCTTATTTTAGGGCGGTCGAATTTGTCCGCTCTTGCGATGTTCAAGGGAGGCGCGGCGGGCCTTTAAGGAGGTCGATGTGACAATGACGGAGAGCCTACCCGGTGTCCTGACGAGGCGAAGCAAGCAGGTTGCAAAGCGGCTGATCGGCTACGACTCCCGCAACTGGCTGCGCATCAGGCAGATCGAGGCATTCACCGCGTTTACTTGAGGCGGACGGCCGCAAGTCATCTGACGTGATCGAGGTTTCGCCCGGCTGGAACCGCTACTGGAAGACGATGTGCTCCAACTACACCTCGGTCGATTTGATCTGCAAGGACCGCACCGACCGGCAATATTCCGTCGTCATCGCCGACCAGGTGCTGGAGCATGTGCAACAGCCGCTTGCCGCCGCGCAAAATATCCATGCCATGACCCGGCCGGGCGGCTGGGCGATGGTGGCCACACCGTTCCTGTTCAGGGTGCATGCCAGGCCGCACGACCGCTGGACTCCCGCCGGCCTGAAGCAGATGATGGTCGAAGGCGGCTTCCCGGAATCCGAGATAGAAGTGTTCGGCTGGGGCAACAAAGCCTGCGCAAAAGCCCATATCGGCGGCCCAGTGCGCGCCTACGGCCTGTGGCGCGACCTCAGCAACGACGAGGAATACCCGCTGATGGTGTGGGCGTTTGCGCGGAGGGCGTAATCTCCCCCCTCGAGGGGGAGATGGCCGGCAGGCCAGAGGGGGTCGGCGCGACCGGACGCGGCCTCCTGCGGCAGATCAAAGTGGGCGCTTTACGCGTGGCGACCCCCCTCTGTCGCCTTCGGCGACATCTCCCCCTCAAGGGGGAGATCACCCCTGTCACCTCTTCACCAACCGTGCCAGCCGCCGCCAAGTCCACCAGGGCAAACCGCTGCGATTCCTGAACACCTGCTTCATCGCGCCCCCATAATCACACCCCCAGCAGCACGCGGCGCTGGCCGGTGAGGTCGCTGGGCGACAGATCGGTCTTGACCGTGCCGGCGGTGCCCTGGCGCTGTTCGAGCTCAGCCCTGAGTGCCGCCTCGCGCGCCTGCACGTCTTTGTCGGCGATGGTCGGTGTCGGTGGCAGCGGCTTCAGCGCCGGCGGCTTTTGGAAGAGGCACATGGTTCCAGCTTTCTCTTGTCCAGTCGTAGAGCAAAAAATCTTCGCCGTTGCGGCCGTAACCCGGCAGGCGGCAGCGTTGCGTGGCGCCAAGCCTGATAAGCCAGCGCAGCGCCAATTCATTGGCGGCGAGCGCCCGCGCCTCGACCCGCCAGGCGCCGCGCGCGGCAACCTTCGGCCCGAGCACGGCGTGAAAGAACTCGGTGATACCAGGCACGCAGCGCTTCATGCGGTGCGTGCCCCAGCTCCAGGCGATCCACAACCCGCCGCGCTGTTCGGCGGCGCCAAAGCCGGCCTCAGGATTGCCGTCCAGCTCGGCGACATAGGCAAACCCCTGCAGCGCAGTCAGCGCCAGCAGCGCCGGCGACCACGCGTCGAGCTGGCAGTCGATCTCGGCCCGGTCCTCCGGCCGCAGATTGGCGGCGATGTAGGAGAGGTCGCGCAAGGTGGCGGGGATGATGCGGAGGGTCATGAGGCCGTCATGGTGTGTGGTTGCCGTCGAGTTACCGAAACGCCCCCAGCGGATCACTCTGCCCGGCCTTTCGCCGCGCCGCCTTGAACTCCGCCGGGTCGACCACCGCTTCCCTCAGCATCATCACGCCGTAACGCGTCGCCGCCATCAAATCGTCGCGCAGCTTCACCACCTGGCCATCCCTACGGTGATAGAGCCGGAACTCCTCGAACCAGGGCAGAAGCGTCGAGAACACCTTGAAGCGGCCGCTCTGCATGCGGTCCAGCATCTCCATCAGCCCGGCCTCGACCGAGACCGAGCCGTCTGGGAATTGCGCATGGCGGGTCAGCATGTTCAGCCCATGCGCGGCATATTGCCGGGCAAGTGCTACGCCCGCACCTTCCAGCGTCTCGCGACGGCCGTCGCGCGGCCATGCCCAGGGCAGCCATTCGCCCCACGGTTTCAAGGTCAACGCCTGCATGGCCGGCGTTTGCTGCGACGCGCGGCACGCTTTGGTGACATAGACGACGTCGGCTTCGGTATCCCAGGCGAGTTCGACCGCGGCCGACGGATGGTCCCAGCCGAAATCCAGCGCGCCGAGCCGCGGCCAGTAGCGCGGCAGCCGGAGCGGCTCGCAGGCGATCAGCTCCTCGGCCACCGGAAAGATGCGGCCGGAGCCGAGCACCGGAATGCCCTTGGCCCGCGCTTCGCGCTCATGCGCAGGATAGGCCGCAATGATTTCGGCGCGCTGCTGCGGCGTGTAGTGCTCGGCATCGTCGATGGTCATGAAGGTGACGTGGCGGGTCATGGCTGGCCTTTGGAAAGCTTTGGTTCCTCGCCCCACGGAGTGGGGAGAGGTGGCTCGGCGAAGCCGAGACGGAGAGGGGGACGCCCGTCCCTCCAGATGGGAATGGTAAAAAGAAGTCTCGCTTACCGGAAGACGCCTGCGAAAGCCCTCTCCGTCCGCTGCGCGGCCACCTCTCCCCCCGCTCTGCGGGGGCGAGGAACACAAGTCCTGCGATGTCACCCCCGCCCCATCGTCCCCACCTCCTCCGCCGACAAAAACAGCAGCACCACATCCGACATGCCGAGCAGCGGCGTGAAGGTGACGATGGTGATGCCGCCGGTCGCGTTGGTGCGGGTCAGTCCTTCGGAATAGATGTCGAGCGGCGGCTCCTCGTCGAACCAGACGCCGTGCAGCGTTTCGCCCTGCCATTTCTCGCGGCCCTTCTCGTAGCTCTTGAACGACAGCACCGATTCATCGGCCTGAACATCGCCGCCGCCGCCCCAGCGCACCACGACGCTGTCGAACGCGCCCGGCGCCCGTCCCGCCATCGTGCTGACGATGGCGTCGGCCGGGATCATGCCGGTGCCCCAGGCCGCCGGCTGCTGCGGCGGGCCAAGCAGGATGCGCTGCGGGTTGTCGCGCGTGCCTTCGCCGGTAACGCCGGCCGCCCACAGCCGCACGGCCGCGTCGAAGACCTTGCCTTGCCACCACCTGGGATAGCGGCCGGTGAGGTGCATTGCCCATTCCGCACCGCCGGCCCTTGTCTTGCCGAGCTGGTTGCCGGCCATGAACAGCCGCTCGCGGTTGGTCGCGCCCGCCGCATGGAACTCGGCCTGCCTGAGGTAAGGCCGGTAGGCGGCAAGCTGGTTAGTGCGGCGTCTGCGGTCCAGTTCCCTGAGCAGGCTCAGATATTCCTTCTTCGCCGCCGAGGCCCGCGAGGAACGGCCCGAGGACGGCTTCGAGGCCGCGGATGCGCTGCCTGATTTCGTCATCGCTCAATCCATCCAGAGTGTTGATGTTGGAGCCGAGATCCTTGGGCAATACCGACAGCACGATCTTCAGATACTGGTCGGGCTTTTCGGTGCGAACCTCAGCGATGACGCCGGCGCCATGCGCCCGGAAATCGGCGCGGATCGCTTCGAGGAAACCATCGCCCAGCGTCTTCTTCGCCCGCTTCGGGCGCGGCGCCGGCGGCCGCGCCGGTGTGCCGGGCGGCTTGCGCCTGACGCGACCGGGCGACTTGGCGGCGGAAGCTTTGTCAGTCATTGGCTGCGGCCCCGACAGGCTCGGCTGGCCCGATCTCGGCCGCAGCGCCCCCGGCTGTGTCGGACTTCGCCGCTTTGCTCGCCGCCGGCCGTGCAGCCCTTCGGGCCTTACGCGGCTTCTTGCGGGGTTTGGCGCGCGGCGCTCTGGCGGCGCCGGTCTCGCCCTCGGTCGCCTCGGCGGCCGGTCGTGACACTTGTTTCAGCCTGGCGCGGACCATACCAACCGCACGGGCGTCGAGACCATGTGCTCCCACGGCAAAGCCAAAGCCGCCGACCGCATCGACGGTACCGCCCCGGACCATGCCGATCCGCACGCCGTCCGCGACCGGCTCGACCCGGCCGCGGCGCGCATCGGGTACGCCCTCGAACTGGCCGATGGCGCTGACCACCTCACGGCCGTCATCGTCGATGATGATGGTGGCATAACGGTTGGACATTGGGGGTCTCTGGGAGGTGCAGTATTCGTTACGGGAAGCGTCGCGATCCTTCGCGCCCCCTCTGTCCGGCAGGACAGGACAGAGGGGGTGCTGTCCCGCCGACATTTGATATCGGCAACACAGGCACAAACGTTCGAGAAGGCTAAAAACAAAAACCCGCCTCGGCGGGCGGGTCGTTGGCGCAACTCAGCACCATGACTATATTCCTAGCATAGCTGCCGTCACAAAGCAAGCGAAATCTCGTGGGCCGGCCCAAAATTCGGCCCCGCGCCGCGATATGCTGCAGCTGTCCGGATCGGAACCGGCGTTCGCGCGTTTGCAATTTTGCCAATGGGAGCAAAGCCATGAATGTCGCCAATCTGCAACTCGAAGGCCTGCTGATGGCCGTCGCATCGATCAATCAGGTCCTGGTCCGCAAGGGCGTGCTGACGGTCGAGGAGATAGACATCGCCTTGCGCAAGGCCGAAGCCAGCGAGACCAGCGAGGAGCGGTCCGAAGGCATGTCGGCGTCGAGCCGCGATGCCGTCAACTTCCCGATCCGGCTGCTGGAACTGGCCAATCAGTGCCAGCCGGAGGCAGACATGCCGTCGTTCTCGAAACTGGCGCGCATGGTCGGCCAGATGAAGGAACCCTACAACGACCAGATGTGAGGCGGCGAACAGAACTGACGCGCCAAGGCGGCCAGTCTAGCGGCCCTGCATGATCCTGATGACCTTGCTGTTGTCGGCGGTGGGCGAATGCAGCTTCACATAGTCGGCGTAGGTCAGCCTGCCATTGGCAAGGGCATTGCTGATACGGCTGCAGAAGGCTGTCTCGTACTTTGCCACGCTCACATCCATGATCGCGGCGTAAGTCTTCTTTTCGCCGAGCGGCGTGGCTCTCTCTCTTGCAATGCAGTCCTTGATGACCATGCGCTTCACGGCAGGGCTGCCTTCAAGTGTGGCATGCATCGTGTTGAACTCTCCTTCCGTCAGCGTGGTGCAGCCGGCAAGCAGTGACGTGCCGACCATGACGGCAGCAAAACGCGTGGCGATGTTCATGAATTCCCCCCAAAGACCCGCGTCTTGCTTATCGCGTTCAAAGTCACAAGTACAGAGGCAATACAAGTCCATCTTCGCCGAGCCGAAACATTAGGGGCGGCAAATATATCGTACTACGCCGCCGGCCTGCTCCGTACTTTGCGACCGCAACTCCCGGATCAGGATCTGGCGAATGCCGGTTCAGCGTCAGCACGCGGCCCGGCCCGTGCACTGCGGCAAACAGCAGCCCGGCCAGGAAAGTAAAATGATCGACGAAGAAGCCGAATTCGGCCTGGTTGCCGGCCCAGTGCGACGGCCCGTGGAACGCAAAACCGAGGAACAGCACATAGGCGCCGGCGACAAGAGCGGCCTGCGAGAAGAAAGCGCCGGTCAGGAAGCACAGCACGAGGACGATTTCGAGCAGCGCCGCGCACCAGGCCAGAAACAACGGGAACGGAAATCCGGCGGCGGCGATGTAGCCCGCGGTGGCGCCCATATCCATGAACTTGAAGGCCACCGCCATCAGGAAGACAGCCGCGAAGATCAGGCGGCCAATGAGGATTGCGGCGGTCTGCCATGGCGTTTGAAGGACTTCGGACGGCATGTCTCTCTCCCAGCTGTTGCGACGGTTTCGACCCAAGGACGATCGGTCGGCCGCAAGTCCGACATCGGCCGAAGCTTTCTATGCCCTATCTCCTCATGAATAAACCGCCCGGCTGCGATCGATGCAGCGCCGCTGCTTTTTTGCGTTCACCACCAGGATCCGGCGACGGCCTTGACCGACAGGAGTTCCTCGCCTAGTGAATAGACAGACCTGTCTCACTGCTTGGGGCACAAACCATGATCTCATCATCGCCGCTCGGCTCCGACAAGCGCAGGTACGTCGTCGAAACCGCTTATGCACTGTTCAAGCGCGACGGCTTCCATGCCACCGGCATCGACCGGATCATCGCCGAGGCGGAGGTCGCCAAGATGACGATGTATCGTCACTTCCCCAGCAAGGACGATCTGATCGTCCAGGTGCTCGACTATCGCGCCCGGCGTTTCGACCGTCAGCTCGATCGCCTTGCGGAAGAAGCCGTCACGCCCGAGCAGAAGATCGCGACCATCTTCGACTGGTACGAGCGCTGGTTTCGCAGCGCCGATTTCCACGGCTGCCTGTTCGCGCATGCGCTGGCAGAGTTTGGCAACCCAGAGCACCCGGTGTTCAAGGCCGTCGCCGGGCAGAAGAACGGCCTCAGGCGCAGGATGCAGTCCATCCTCGAGGACATCATGCCGCCCGACCGAGCCGCAAGCACGGCGGCGGCGCTGCTGATGCTCATCGAGGGGGCAACTCTCATGGCTGAGATGGGACAGGCCGACACAGCCATTTGCGATGCCCGCAAGGCTGCCTTCAGCATCATCGCTGCTCCCAGCGCCATGACCGCGCCATGAGCGCGACGGTCATCGGGCTGGCCCTGCTTGCTGCAATCCTGCATGCAAGCTGGAACGCCTTTCTGCGAACAGGAGCCGACAGGCTGTGGACTGTCACTGTGATGAGCTTTTCGAGCACGGTGGTCGCCATTCCGTTGGCGATCTCCAGCGCGTTTCCGGCACCCCATGCCTGGCCCTATGTCGTGCTCTCGGCCTGCCTGCAGGTCGGCTACACCATGTTTCTGGTGGCCGCCTACAGGAACGGCGAACTGGGCCAGGTCTATCCGATCGTCCGCGGCAGCGTGCCGCTGCTGGTCACACTTGGCGGATTTCTCCTGGCCAACCAGCATCTCGCCATACCGCAAATCGTCGGCGTCGGGCTCGTCGCCGGCGGCATCATGAGCCTTGCCTTGGGAAAGGGACGGACAGACATCACATCGATCCTCCATTCGCTGACGGCGGGTGCGATCATCGCCGCCTATGCGACGGTCGATGCGATCGGCGTTCGTCAGGCGGGAAGCGCCACTGCCTACACCGCATGGGTTCTGCTGATCTACGGTGCCCTGCTGCCGGCAGTCTTCATTGCCTTCCGTGGCCGGCTCGTCGTCGATGTTCGCTCTGCCGAAACGCTTAAGGCGCTCGGCGGCGGCGTGTTCGCGCTGCTGGCCTACGGCCTCGTGGTCGCCGCTTTCGCGCTCGGGCCGGCCGGCCCGATCACGGCGATCCGGGAGACCAGCGTCATCTTCGCGGCGTTGATCGGTTGGCTGTTTCTCGGCGAGGTGCTGACGCCCCGGCGCATCGCCGCCTGCGCTATCGTCGCACTCGGCGCCATCTGCCTCGGCTATCAGCCGTGAGACTCCGGCGGGGCGCGAAGCGGCCTACTCGGCTGCCGCCTCCGGATGGCTGATCGGTGCCCGCACCGTCCCGTACTGGCTGCCCCAGCGGTCGGTCATCTCGCAGCGTATGTCCCACAGCTCCGGGAAGAAGCGATGAAGGGCGCCGGCCTGCAGCAGTTCGACCGGCCGGCCCTTGAGCGATTTCGAGCCTAGCCCGATCGAACGGTGGATGAGGTAGAGATGATTGGCGCGGAATTTCTGGAACAGCTCGTCGAATTCGATCAGCGCCTCGGCGACGACATAGCTGTCGCCGTGATCATACCTGATATCGTAGACATCCTCGACCGAGAGCCCGCGACCATCGAGATAGGACGCTTTGAAGGCCCGCCACAGGTCCGGCGGCATGCGCAAGAGCAGCTTGAAGCCCGGCGATTCCTGGCCGCTGCCATTGCCGAGTTGCAGGCGAATCTCCTGGTATTCCTTGGGCGACATGGTTTCGAGCAGGTCGAGCTGCGCCGTCATCATGCGCATCAGCCGATGCACGCGCCCCATCAGCGTAACGACGCGATGCGTGTTCTGCTGTTCGAGGAAGTCGACGACATCGACCAGCGTGTAGGTGATGAGCTTCATCCACAGCTCCTCGACCTGATGGACGATCTGGAACTGCAGCTCGTCGGCATTCACCATCTCGGCCAGCGGCTTCTGGCAGGCGAGAAGCTTGTCGCACCTGAGGTAGACACCGTAGTCGCGCATCTCGGGCGCTTCGATGCGGGCATAATAGTCCGGCTTGTGCATGGCAGCTGCTCCTTTGCCCGGCCCGTCGTCGGTTGAGGGCATCCGAGCCTGAAGAATAAGCGCTTTTGGCTTGAACATTGTTCCATTCTGTTATTCAAATAGCGAGAATTGAAGGACGAACACCCATTCATGAAGCCGTCTTGGAGAACGTTTGGTGCTGGATGCCCTTGACCGGAAGATCGTCGCAGCGCTGGAACGCGACGCGCGTACCTCCTTCGCTGTGCTCGCCGACGAGGTCGGTTTAAGTAAGACGCCGTGCTGGAAGCGGGTCAAGGCGCTGGAGGACGCCGGCATCATCCGTGGCTACTCGACACGGATCGACCCGGCAAAACTCGGCTTCGGCATCGAAGCCTTCATCCAGGTGTCGATCGATTTCGAGCTTTCCGAAGCCTTCGAGGCCGCCGTCCAGGCGCACCCGCTGATCCGGCGCTGCCACGCCACGACAGGCGAGGCCGACTATCTCCTGCAGATCGTGACGGTCGACATGATGGCGCTGGACAGGATGCTGCGCGTCGAGCTCAGCCGCCTGCCCGGCGTGCGCCGGACGATCACCTCGATGGCCATGCGCGAGATCAAGGGCGACATTTCTTTCGCCAATGCCGTTGGGCATACGCAGCAGAAACGATAGGCGCTCGGCAGCGGCCGGGTTCGTCCGATTGGATCCAGTCAACGGGATGGTTCAGGCTGCGGTTTTGTCGGCCTTTTCTATCCCCGATGCCGGGCTTGGGGCTGGATCGACATCCGGCTCCTTCTGCTGTTCGGCGTCAGCTTTCCGCTTCGGGCAGTCTTCGTAGCCGTGGTGGCGCCCGCCGCAATAAGCGCAGCATTTTGCAGGGATATCGGGACGAAACATCGTCATGCATTGAAATGCACGTGGCGCCGGTCTGGTTGCGTCGCACCGTTGCTTTTCGCTTACATTAGGGATTTGGCGCTGAATCCGAGGCTTAAGGCGTGTAGCCCAGCGCGGCCAAGGCAGACAGCCCTGCAACCAGGCCAATTGCGATAACAATGCCGAAATGCCGTTCCAGGAATTTGCGCCCCTGCCAGTCGAATCGCATAGCTGAAACTCCGCCGCGTAATCTGGGGCAATGTGTGCAGGCGTCAAGGCCGGGTCCTTGACATGCGGTAGACAGGCAGCTGCCATTGTTCATATCGTGGTTCATATCGGAACGCGGAACGACACCTCATGGCCGAGCATTCTTCATCGGCGGGAGAAAACCACTCCCAGCCCGCTGCGGCATCTGACCCCCGCCTGGCCTTCGTTTATGCGGAAGCGGTGCGGGGTCTCCTGCATCAGCAGAACGTGGTGGAGAGCCTCAATACGCGAGCGGGCAATCTGATCTTTGCAACCGCGTTCGTGAGTTCTCTCCTCGGCGGCAGGGCTCTCCTGGACGGACTGGGGCTGTGGGACTGGCTGGCGCTGGCGTTGCTTTTCCTGATCGGGCTGCTGGTCGTGATCATGTTGTGGCCCTACTACGCCTATACGTTCCGCTTCGATCCAGAGCAGCTGCTCCAGGACTTTGTCGATAAAGACCCTTCCGGCACCATGGATGTGATGCACCGCGCGCTTGCGCTGCGCATTAAAACCGACATGGCCAGCAATTGGCGGATCATTCAGCGCTTGCGCATGTCGCTACAGCTTGCCTTGTTTCTATTGTTGCTGGAACTTCTGGCGTGGCTGTTGGCCATAACGCGAGTCTAGGCTCAGGGCACATTGTCCAGCATGGTAAAGACCGCTTTGAGGCAAGATACGCGACAATCTATCATCCTAAAGCTGAGCTTCGATAGCCGCCTTGTCTATAACCGACCATGCTTGTACAATTTTTTTGTCACGAAACATGTAGATAATATTCTCGGCAAAGGAAACTCTCCTTCCGTTTACAGGGAGGCCAAGGAACATTTCTTTCGGCGTACAGTCGAACGTTAGCCGGCTCGCTATATAGGGCGGATCGGAAATCAGCATCTGAACGTTGAAATGAAGGTCCGGAATTTCAGCAAAGTCTCCCTCCAGCATTTCGAGATAACCTGATAACCCCAGCCGCCGGCCGTTGTGGATCACCTCATCATGAACGAATTGTCCCAGCTTCGGCCAGTCCTGCTTATTCAGGCAGGCAATGTAGTGTCGGTAGACGTCGGAGAGGTCGGTTTTAATCACGGCGATTGCTCCTATCTTCAAGGCCCTGCTGAAAAGGGCGTGTCTAGTGCTCAAGCAGATGACGGCATGAAGCGCCTTCATGCGCG
The DNA here is from genome assembly GCF_002284535.1 of Mesorhizobium wenxiniae. Classification (GTDB taxonomy): domain Bacteria; phylum Pseudomonadota; class Alphaproteobacteria; order Rhizobiales; family Rhizobiaceae; genus Mesorhizobium; species Mesorhizobium wenxiniae. The sequence goes on from NZ_NPKH01000033.1 coordinate 68,179, forward strand.
GATGAGAAAGTGTTAGACAACGTTCACTTCCTCTACTCCCGCTTCGTCTAATGGTAGGACAGCGCCCTTTGAAGGCGTGAATCGTGGTTCGAGCCCATGAGCGGGAACCAGCAGCTCCCCAGCCGGGCAACCGATCGGTCTTGATCCGATCAGACTGCTGCATCGCGCAGCAATGCCCCGGGGGGACCGGTGTGCCCGCCTTTCCGAATGGTAAGGATGGTCGGCCGGACCAGGGCACCCTATATCGACCGGATGTGACGGAGGACGACATGGCCGACGACAAATCCAAGAGCAAGCAGGACCGCAAACCGGCCTCCGGCGAGGAGTCTTACGACGCTGCGGCTTTTGCAAGAAAATACGGCATACCGCCGAGCGAGGCCGCGACCATCATCAAGCGGTACGGGCCTTCGAGAAAGAAGCTCGATGCGCATATGGCGAGCCGCAACGCCTGATCCGCATCCGGCGGCGTCGACCCGGACCATCACCGCGGCCGGATCATCATCGCGGCCGGATTCATCACTGCGACTTGACCACACCGCGTGTTCCCGGCCTGCCGGCGCTATCGGCCGGATTCAACGCCAGGTTTCAGGAACGCAATAACTCTTTTACTTTGACGCGATACCACCTAGCGGCAATCGTTGGGGGGTCGAATGTCGGACGGTGCATTGCGTTTTGAATGTGTCATGGAGCCAAACGGCAGATGGATGGTGTGGGACGTCAGGCTCGATCTGCCGGCCCAGTTTTCGGCGCTTGCGCTGATCGGCCTGTGTCACGACGAGGCCGTTTCGCTCTGCAGCCTCTTGAACGAGACAGGCTCCGAGACAGGCTCGAAGGAGGCCCGGCAGAGCCGGGCCTCCTGATGATTGCGCCGACTGCCGGATAATTTCCCACTCGCTTGTAATGCTGCTTTGGCTGCGGATATTGGCACGGCAGGCAAATGTCGCGCGCCTGCCCGCTCGCCATTTCCGCTAAGACCGGATTTTGCCTTGATAAACAAAGGTACTAAATTAGCTGACTAATCGGTTCACATTGGCGAACCGGCATGGCCAAAAAAGTCGAACTGGAACCATCCAGCATTCTGCGGTCTCTTCGGCGGAAGCTATGAGGCGACCTATGGAGCGCGGATTTATAGCTGTTGCTCTTATATTAGCTTAAGAGCATATTTCGTCAGCCGGCGAACTGCCCAAGCCGGTTAGGCTCGGCGCCATTCCCCTCGATCCCTTGACGCCGAGCCGCGGGGATCGGCAGCGCTGGAGGCGAACCATGCCCATGTATCTCTCACGATTCAGCTATACGCCCGAGACCTGGGCGCGCCTGATCGAAAACCCCGAGGATAGACGCGAGGCAGCCCGCACCTACATCGAGTCGGTGGGCGGAAAGCTGCACGGGTTCTGGTATGCGTTCGGAGAGCACGATGGCTGGAACCTGTGGGAGGCGCCAGACAACGTTTCGATGGCATCTGTCATGCTGGCCATCGGTGCGGGAGGAGCGATCAACTCGTACGAGACCACCGTTCTCCTAAGCGTCGAGGAGACGATGCAAGCGCTTGGGAAGGCAAAGTCGATCCGCTATCGCCCGCCGGGAAAGCCCTGACCAACTCGCAGTGTCGACGCTGGAACTNCTATCGCCCGCCGGGAAAGCCCTGACCAACTCGCAGTGTCGACGCTGGAACTGTTCCGGAGTTCTCGCGGCTTTTAGGCTTTCTCACCTTCGACCGACGCGAATCCGATCTCGCGCAATCGCTGGCCGTCCTGCAGCCTTGCACCCGGCGAGCGGATGCTATGCTCGCCGTCCAGCTGGCAAAGCCGCTTGCGCGCTCGCCCGTGCCACGATCGCTTGCAGCGGCTCCGGCCGGTGCAGTAGAAATCCCTGGCCGAAGGCAACGCCCATACCCCTGAGGATGTCGAGCGAAGCCTGCTCTTCGATCCTCTCCGCCACCACGGAGCAGCCGAGGCTTCTGGCGATGCCGGATATGGCCGAGACGATTTCGCGGTCGAAGCGGCTCTCCGCAATATGCTCGATGAAGGAGCCGTCGATCTTGATGGCGTCGACGGGAAAGCGCCGGAGATATTCGAACGAACTCATGCCCGCCCCGAAATCGTCGAGGCTGACGCGGCAGCGTCGCTCGCGCGCCTTGCGGACGAACTGTTCGGCAGCAGTGAAATTGGTGACTGCGGCGGTTTCGGTGATCTCAAAGCCGATGCCGGCATGCGGCGCCCCGGTCTCATCGATGACGGCGTCGACGAAATCCCAAAGCTGCGGATCGCTCAGGGTCTGCGCCGACAGGTTGAAGCCGAGCGTGAGCGCCCCTGACTTCAGCGCCGGACCATGAAGCGAGAGCGCCGTCCTGATGATCCAGCGATCGAGCCGCGAGGCTATGCCGAACCGCTCCGCCGCCGGGATGAACTCGCCCGGCGGGATCAGCCGCCCGTTGCGCCCGGCGAGCCGCGCCAGGACCTCGACATGGCGGCTCTCTTGCAAAGGTGTTCCGAGCCGATGGATTTCCTGGCCGAACAGTTTCAGCCTTCCGTCTTCCATGGCATCGACGGTGTCGGCCGCCAGCCGCGCCGCATTGAGACCGCTGGAACCCGATGTTGTCTCAGGGGAGAACACCGCGAAGCGATTGCGCCCGGCGGCCTTGGCCGCATAGCAGGCGTCGTCGGCGCAGGCGAGCGCGTCGGCCACCGCGGTATTCTCATCGGCGACAAAGGCGATGCCGATGCTGGCCGCGAGCTTGCGCGACGCCGCCGTCGAGCCGATGTCGGCATCGCGAACCGCCGCGAGAACGGCACCGGCGAGACGCTCGGCTTGCGCTGCGTCGCAATCAGGCACCAGCAGCGCGAACTCGTCGCCGCCGAGGCGCGCGGCATGCACCGACGGCAGCAGACAGCCCTGAATGCGCTTGGCGACGCTCTTCAGTGCAAGGTCGCCGGCGGCGTGGCCGGCGAAGTCGTTCAGAGCCTTGAAGTAGTCGAGATCGACGTAGAAGATCGCGAGCGGGCGCGCCGTTGCGATATGCTCGGCCAGCAGCCGGTCGAATGCAGCGCGGTTCAGAAGGCCGGTCAGCGCGTCATGGTGGGCCGCATGGGCAAGTTCCTGCTCGCGTTGCTTCGCCTCGGTGATGTCGCGCACCGTGCCCAGGATCTGGCCCGACGACTGGGCGTCGGCGATGAGCCGTATCAGCGATTCGACATGTCTGATTTCGCCGTCCCGCTTGATGATGCGGTATTGCACGGCGACGACCTTTTGGGTTTGCAGTGGCGCCAAGTGGGCCCGCTCGGCGTCGGCCCTGTCATCCGGATGCAGATAGCTGTGCCAGAGGTCTTGCGACACCTCGTCGGTTTCGGCGACAAGCCCGAAGATTTCCCGCGTGCGCTGGTCCCAGTAGCTTTTGCGTGCGGCGAGATCGTGATGCCAGATGCCGGTGCCGCTGGCTGCTAACGCCAGGCGAAAGCGGACGTTCACCTGCTCAAGCTGTGCTTCCGCTTGCTTCTGCTTGGTGATGTCGGTCTGGACGCCCATCAGCCGGAGCGGCCGGCCTTCCGCGTCGCGCTCCACCACTCCGCCGCGATCGAGAACCCATACCCAGTGACCGGATTTGTGTTTCAGCCTGAGCTCGGTCTCGATGGACTCGGTCAGCCCGGCAATGTGGCGTTCGCCGCTGGCCACCGCCCGCTCGCGATCGTCGGGATGCGTCAGTTGCAGCCAAAGGTCGCTTGTCTCGGCAAGCTCGCCCTGGCCATAGCCGAGCATCTGCGACCACATTGCCGAGTAGAAACAGTCGCCGGTCCTGAGATCCCAATCCCAGACGCCAAGATGCGCGCGTTCGAGCGCCAGCTCCCAGAACTCTCCGTTGCGATTCTTCTTGTCAGCCATGCCCCTTGGACTTCGCCTGCCCCATCGCGGCCATTGTGCGACAAAAGCAACGAAGAAACCGTTACTGCGCAAGGAGCCGGCGAATGGGCCCACAGGAGGCACGGCGGGGCGGTTGCTTCTCCGATGACAGGCACGTTGACCCCGGCCGGTCGCGACAACGAGGATGCGGAAGTCATCCGACCTAGCGCCTATGCGATCACCTGCAACTGGTTCCATGAGTTGAGGCTGTCCAGCGCTGGTGGGTTTTACCTCAGGGCAATCGCTTCAGCTTTGTGCTGCCCCTCATCTGCCTGCCGGCATCTTCTCCCCATAGAGTGACGAGGAGAAGGGGCTGGCCGCAACCTCGGCACGTTTTCTGCAACCGCTGGAGACTGGCGAAATCCGTGGCGAAGTGTCTTTCTCCCCGCCACTATACGGGGAGAAATGCCCGGCAGGGCAATGAAGGGCGGCGCCGTTATCGACAGTGGTCAACCCAACATCCGGTTGGAGCCATTTTTGTCTGAAGCGATTGCCCGGCGTTATCTCCTGGCCACTATCCCAGCCACCACCAAAGCCCGCCCAGCACCGCCACCACCCCGGCGATCGACAGGCCGAGCATGATGTACGATCCCTTGATGACGTCGCGGATCACCTTCTTGACGCTTTCGCGGTCATTGAGGTTCGGGAACGGCTCCTGCGGTTCCGCCACGCCGAGAAAGCGGCACAGCGGCCCCCAGCCTTCGGTCACCGTGAACACCAGAAGCTTTTCCGCCGGCACGGCTGCCTTCACCTCCTCGGTGTAGGCGTTGTAGCGCGCGATCGCCCGCTCGCGGTCGTCCATCACGCCGGCCAGTACACGGCCCCAGATCAGCTTGCGCGACATGTCGCCGAATTTTCGGCCGAACGGCGTCAGCCACTCCAGGATCTTGAACTGCCAGAGGTTCTCGGTGAAGTAGATCGTATCGATCGTGCTGTCGTACCAGCCTGCGGCGCCGCGCGGGTGAAGCGTCAGCAGCAGCTTGGCGTCGGGGTATTCGGCCAGCAATTCCCGCCACACGCAGCAGCCGGGATTGTCGACCGTCGCCGTGTAGTTGGCAAACACCCGGTCCCAGTCGTGCGGTGTGCCGGGCTTGCTGTTCGCCACCTTGCGCCAGAAGTCGAGGTGGCCCTTGTTGGCCTTGTTGAGGATCACTTCCTGCATGTGATAGCAGGGAAAGCCGAGCCTGTTCAGCGCGGCAAAGGTCGACCATGTGCCCGTGCGTCCAAATCCCGCGCCGATTACCTTGAGCGCCATGTAATCCCCCTTGGCCCCATTCTCCCCTGGACTGATATTCTTGTTTTGTGGCAGTCCGCAAGCCCACGTTGCGCCCAGCGCACCCGGCGCGCAACCACTTTCCATCGTGCCTCCGCAATAGGTCTGCTCTTTCTGAATGGAACAGCACGGCGCCAGGATGCATCTCAACCAGAGGATGCATTAAGCATGTGCACACCTCTGATCCATTTGCCACTTGCGCAACCATTGAAAGGGTGAAAACGTTGGTCCGGGGTAAATGGGCAAGGGTGGCCGTCGCGGCTGTTAGAAGCTCCGGGACGGCTTGGAAAAGCGATGAATTTTCCACAGTTCCTGGTGGGGATGACCACCGCGTCATTCGTCGTGGCGCTCTCGACTTTTTTGGCAACGGGTTCAATCTGGAAGGCGCTGGGCTGGACGGTCCTTACCTTGATCGTTTCGCAGGTTGGATATTTCTTGCTCGTCGTCCAAGTGATCTACAGAGCCGGGCGAAAGACACATAGGTGATCCGCGACCGCGAGTGCTGGACCGACGAGACGGTATGCGGTTTTGGCGCGTGTCGAGATTCAGGTTACGCGCCGGCAGAATATCGATTTGCTTAGATCATGATGCGACCGAAATAGATAAGATGGTCTAAGCCTTTTGAAAGCGGACTTGTTCGGTTCTGGGAATGTGCATTGGACGTTCCGTTACTTTAGTGAAGCAGTATATATATCCGGATACATATGTCTGGTGTTGGCAGCACGGAAGCCTGCCTGTGGCTTGTGCAATAGGACAGGCTTGAGGGCGATCGCTGCCCTTTTCGGTCATCCTAACGGTATGGATTCCTAGGTCTGCGCTCCCGCTTCGCCCTAGGATGACGAACGGGGGAGTGTTGTTCAGCCAATCTCGAAGTTAGCGATTTGCCATCAACCGCCACGCGGCGACGCAACTCCCAATCTTCACCGTCCGCGATTGGCCTTAAGCAGTGATGTCTTCGTCATCCTAGGGCGAAGCAGGAGCGAAGCGACGTCGCGGAGACCCTAGGATCCATGTGGTCGAGAAGCGCGGCGCCGGACGTGTCCGGCCCCACGCGTCTGGCCAAAGCCGCTCATTCGGCCGCCAGCTTGTCCTGCGTCTTGGTGTCGAAATCGCTGGCGTCGTGGCGCTCGTGCAGCTGCATCGCCGGCTCGCCGAAGGCGCGGTTGACCATGCGGCCGCGCTGCACCGCCGGCCGTGCGTCGATTGCTTCGGCCCAGCGCTGCACGTGCTTGTATTCCTGCACCGAAAGGAAGGTGGCGGAATCATTGTACTGCCGGCCCTTGGCCAGACCGCCATACCACGGCCACACCGCCATGTCGGCGATCGTGTAGTCGCTGCCGCCGAGATATTCGGTTTCGGCCAGCCGCCGGTCGAGCACGTCCATCTGGCGCTTCACCTCCATGGCGAAGCGGTCGATGGCATATTCGATCTTTTCCGGCGCATAGGCATAGAAATGGCCGAAGCCGCCGCCGAGATAGGGCGCCGAGCCCACCTGCCAGAACAGCCACGACAGGGTCTCTGCGCGCGCCGGCTGCTCGGTCGGCAGGAATTCGCCGAATCTTTCGGCCAGATGCACCAGGATCGAGCCGGATTCGAAGACGCGGATCGGCTTTGGCCCGCTGCGGTCCATCAGCGCCGGGATCTTGGAGTTGGGGTTGACCTCGACGAAGCCGCTGCCGAACTGGTCGCCGTCGTTGATCCTGATCAGCCAGGCGTCATATTCGGCACCTTTGTGGCCGAGCGCCAAGAGCTCCTCCAGCATGATCGTCACCTTGACGCCGTTCGGTGTCGCCTGCGAATAAAGCTGCAGCGGATGCTTGCCGACCGGCAGCTCCTTGTCATGCGTCGGGCCCGCGATCGGCCGGTTGATGCTGGCGAAGGCGCCGCCATTTTCCTTGTTCCAGGTCCATACTTTCGGCGGTGTATATCGGTTCATCTTGGGAGGCCTTGTGTTGTGAGCGGGGAGCGTCTTGGGGAGGATCAGCTTGCGCGATGAGAGAGGGAGGGTGGGGCAGGTTCGTCTACACTTAGATACAGGTAGTGCGGTCGCCAGGAAGTTCAACTTATGTTGAACTATTGCCGATGCCGCGCGCCCCTTCTCCCCAATAGGCCCCGAGGGAGAAGGGCTAATCGATGCCCTTGCGCCCCGTCACGTGCGCCATACCTATAGGAATATCGGGCCTTGCCGGCCCACGCATCGCTTGCCGGGATTGAGAGCATGACCATCGATACGATTTTGCGGTCCATCGTGGCGGTGCGCGCCTCGATCCCCGACGACGCCTTCACCGCCAACGCGCTGGGCACGAGCCGGGAAGGCAGCGGCGTGGTCATTCGCGATAACGGGCTGGTGCTCACCATCGGCTATCTCATCACCGAGGCGGAAGAAGTCTGGCTGACCGACCATAACGGGCGCGTGGTTCCCGCCCATGCGCTTGCCTATGACCAGGAATCGGGCTTCGGCCTGGTGCAGGCGCTGGCCCCGCTCGGCCTGCCCGCCGTGGCTTTCGGCGACGCGGCCAGGGCGATGGCCGGCGACCCCGTGGTGCTTGCCGACGGCATCGGCCAGGCTGTCAGGGCGCACATCGTCACCAAACAGGAATTCGCCGGCTATTGGGAGTATCTCCTGGACGAGGCGATCTTCACCGCGCCGGCCCATCCGTCATGGGGAGGTGCGGCACTCATCGGGCAGGACGGCAGGCTGCTTGGCATCGGTTCGCTGCGCCTGCAGATGAGCCGCGCCGGCGAGATCGCCGACATCAACATGGTGGTGCCGATCGACCTTCTGCCGCCCATTCTCGACGATCTCCTGACACGTGGCCAGGTTGCCAAGCCACCGCGCCCATGGCTCGGCGCCTTCTCCGCCGAAAGCAATGGCGAGGTCGTGGTGATGAGCGTCGCCGAAGGCAGCCCCGCCGCCGAAGCCGGCTTGCGCCAGGGCGACATCATCTCGGACGTCCGCGACGGCGAAGTCGACGGGCTCGCCGATTTCTACCGCAAGCTGTGGCAGAACCCGGCGGGCGCCGAGATCCCATTGCGGGTGGTGCGCGACGGCCGCGAAACCTGGCTGCGCGTCAAGTCGGCCGACCGCAACAACTTTCTCAAGAAACCGCAGCTGCAGTGAAGCAGTCCATACCGGTCAGATCTTCGTGATGCGGGGGCGCTGCCCTCACTCGCCGCAGGCGCTGAAGCCTGTTCCAGGGTTCCACTCAGAAAAGGCAATGACCTTGCCTCCCACCGCCACGGTCTTCTGCTTTGTGGTGCCATCGGGCTGCATCTTGCTGCTTTTGCCCTTGCCGGTCAAAACATCGTAATCGCAGTCGCTTGCGACATTGTCTTCAAGATTATCGTGATAATCATAGGCAAAGCCGGCGACGATGAAGACGCCGTCGCGGTAAGCGAGCGTCAGCGTCTGGTTGGTCCGGTTGCTGCCGACCGGCATCGCCGGCAGATACAGTTTGATCGAGCCGTTGGGCAGTGCGGTCAGCTCCGGCTCGGTGTCGGAGGCCTCGTAGCCGGAGCGGTCGTAACCGTTCCACTCTCCGAGAATCTGGTCACGCACGATGCCGGCAGGACGCAAAAAGTTGTGTTCGCGATCCCTGAGAAAGAAATGCATGTCCATCGGTTCGCTTGGCTGGGTCTCGACGATCATCGCCAGGTCGACGGCGCCGTCGCAATTCCAGTCGCCGGTCAGCGCGGTGATGATCTTCTGGGTTTCTATTGGTTCCGCCAGGGCCACGGTTGGCGCCAGCAACATCAGGCCGAACAGCATCGCTCGCATGTCCACATCCCCCAGTTGAGGCCCGCCGAGCCTATTATGGGCCGGTTCTGTCAGGACGGTGTTACATCACGATGGGAAGAACCGCCATGGGCGCCGCGGGACGGAGGAGGCGGACTGGCAGCTACATCCACCTGTTGACGCTTCCCCGCTGTTGCACCATCCAGACGGATGCGGCGGCGCAGAGGGAGGAACGATGGCTGAGGCATCCGATGAGCGAGCGCGGGGTGTCACCGGACCACCAAGGCAGGCCGGTTAATGCCGCCGGTCAAGGTCGACCCTGAAAAAGTGCGCGAATTCGGCGATGCCGAAAGCTTCTACACCTGGCTCAGCAAGCACCACGACACCGAGACAGAAGTCTGGATCAAGATACACAAGGTCGATTCGGGGCTGCCTTCGATCACGCCCAAGCAGGCCATCGACGTCGTGCTGTGCTGGGGTTGGATCGACGCCGTGCGCAAGGGGCTCGACGACAAGAGCTATTTGCAGCGCTACACGCCGCGCGGCAGGAAGAGCACCTGGAGCCAGATCAACGTCGACAACGTCGCCCGGCTGATCGAGGAAGGCCGGATGACCGAGCACGGGCTGAAACAGGTCGAGGCAGCGAAGGCCGACGGTCGCTGGGCGCGCGCTTACGGAAGCGGCAAGGACATGAAAATCCCCGGGGACTTGCAGGCGGCCATCGATGCCGAGCCCAAGGCGAAGGCGATGCTGGCAACGCTCAGCGCACAGAACCGGTTCGCGCTCGCCTTCCGCATCCACAACATGAAGACCGAGGCCGGGCGCAAAAAGAAGATCGCCGCCTTCGTCGAGATGCTGAAACGCGGCGAGACGATCTACCCGCAAGGGAAGAAGTGAGGTTTTGTGGCTGGCGCCACCGCGGCAGTGGCTGCAATGGCAGCCCGTCGTTCGTTACGCCCAAGGTCCGAAGAGCAACGCGGCACCGTTGCCTGCCGCTGGCCTTGAAGCCACGTCCGGCTCCTCCATCTAATTCGCAATAGCGCTTTCCCAGGAAGCGCTAAGAGTTGCTGGCCTCTGACAAACCAAAGTGGCCGCCCGTTCGTTTTGGCGGGCAGCCTTAACAACCGAGCGTCTTCCTCGTTGACAGACGAAGGGAGATCAAAAATGGCAAAGGTCGTTTGCGCCCTCTATGACGATCGGTCGACGGTTACCCGTCAATTATGCGCGGGACGGGCTACCGAAGCTCGACCGCTATCCAGGCGGCCAGACACACTTCCCACGCCCGCGCGCATTCCTATAGCGCAGGCGACGCCTCAAGCGTTTCGGAGGAGGCGGCGCGCTTCAAGGCCAAGGCGTGAGCCAACAGGCCTGAGCCAGGTGGGATCAGGTCTGCGCAGGTCGAAAGCGACAGCTCGCGGAGCGCCGCGCGGCGCCGGAGTTTTCCGGCGCTTCTCTGGCCGCAACACTGCCGCTCAGGCCGACATGGCCAATGGCCTTGCGCTCTTGTTGGGGATCTGGATGTCGATCTCCAGCGTCGACATCGTCTCGCCGCGATCCATCGAGACCTGCAGGTAATCCTGGTCGATCTGCACATGCCTGGCGATGACGGCCATGATCTCCTCGCGCAGCACCGAGACGAGATCGGGCTGGCTGCGGTTGCGGCGCTCATAGGCGAGCAGCACCTGCAGCCGCTCGCGCGCCACCGGCGCGCTGCCGCGCCGCTTGAAGAGGTCTAACAGGTTCATGCTGCCCTCCTTCCAAAAAGCCGATCGAGAAAGCCCTTGCGCTCGAACGGCACGACGACCGGCAGTTCCTCGCCCTCGAGCCGTTTGGCCGCCTCGATATAGGCGCGGGCGGCGGAATTCGTCGGATCGCTGAGCGTCACCGGCGAACCGAGGTTGGAGGCCTTGAGCACATCCTGGCTTTCGGGAATGATGCCCAGGAGCGGCGTCGACAGGATTTCCAGAACGTCGTCGATCGAGAGCATTTCGCCACGAGCCGCGCGGGCCGCATCATAACGCGTCACCAGCACGTGCTTGGCGATCTGTTCGCCCCGCTCGGCCTTGACGGTCCTGGCGTCGAGCAGGCCGATGATGCGATCGGAATCGCGCACCGAGCTGACTTCCGGGTTGGTGACGATGACCGCCTCGTCGGCAAAGCGCATGGCAAGCTGCGCGCCGCGCTCGATGCCGGCCGGACTGTCGCAGAAGACGTAGTCGAACACCGAGCTCAGCTTTTCTATCACCTCGCCGACGCCCTCCTCGGTCAGCGCATCCTTGTCGCGCGTCTGCGAGGCCGGCAGCAGGAACAGCGTCTCGACCCGCTTGTCGCGGATCAGCGCCTGCGAGAGCTTGGCCGTTCCCTGGATGACGTTGACCAGGTCGAACACCACCCGCCGCTCGGCGCCCATGATCAGATCGAGATTCCTTAAGCCGACGTCGAAATCGACCAGGGCCACCTTCTTGCCGGTCCTCGCGACCGCGGCACCAAGGGCGGCAGTCGAGGTCGTCTTGCCGACGCCCCCCTTGCCCGAGGTGACCACCACTACCTTGCCCATATATGCCTCCATTATTGTTGTTGGTATTGTTAAGCGTCTGATTTAGGAGATCCGCTTAAGTGCTTGTTTCATATGCATCACAAAAATATTGCGCACCTTTGGCCGGCATTGCTTAGCTGAACGGCGCGATGCGCAGCGTGTCTTTTTCGAGAAACGCCTGGACGGCTTTTCCACGCAAGGACGGCTCCATCTCCTCGGCGGTGCAATACCAGCCGTCGACCGACAGCAGCTCGGCCTCGTTTTTGCGGCAGAAGATGCGCGCCGCCGAATGGCCGAGCACCCCGGCAGACGCCCGCCCGCGCAGCGTGCCGTAGACATGGATGGAGCCGGCGGCGACGATCTCGGAACCGGAGGCGACGGAGCCCAGCACGATGACATCGCCATGCGCGTGGAAGACCGACTGTCCCGAGCGGATCGGGGTCTTGACCATCAGGGTGGCCGGCGGTTCCGGCTGCCTGTCTTCTGGCTTGCCCTGTTCCGCCTTGCCTTCTTCCGGCTTGCCCGCCTCTTCAGGCCTGCCCTTGCTGTCGGCCTGCATCAGCAGCCCGGCGGTGGCCTCTTTCGCACCGATCAGCACGGGCGGCAGATTGGCCTCGAGCGCCGTGTTGCCGTCGAGCTCGATGGCGTAGATGCGGATGCCGCGCAGGCCAAGCTCAGCGACCAGCGCTTCGATCCGGCCGACCTCAGGCTTCAGCGTGTTGAGGTTGAGCACCACCGGCCGGCCGGCGAAATAGCCCGGTGAATTGCCGATCCAGCGATCGAGGCTCTCCAGCCACTCAGAAAGCGGGGCCTCCGGCGTCAGCGTGAAGGCGACGAACGAGCGGGCGCGAAAACGAATGGATTTGGTCTCGACGGGGGCGGCGAAGGTCACGGACAGCGATTCCTTACTGATAGGTAAACGCTAGCCAGCCATGGTTAACGAAAGGTTAACGGAGGGGGTATTCGCGACATTAGGAAAGCTGACTGGCCCGGCTGTGTCAGCAGCCGATCGGGCAGCGCTGGAAATTGCTTGCCCTTCTCGACACCTTGCTGGCTAAGTGCCCTTTGCTGCGTCCTCAATAAGTTCCGCTAGCAAGGTAGAGAACCGCTCGTCAGTCCTATCCCCTATGTTTCCCACTTCTCTTGCCACCATCCCGGGCGAAGAGACCGACACTTGCCCACTCAGCTGAACGTTGACCGTGAACGTCCTTCCGACTTCCTCCTTCTCCACGCCCTGCTTGCAGTAGACTTTGAACCGGATAGATGGTGTTGACGCTTTGGCTTGGCGGCGTGGCGCGGTGTCCATCTCGACAGTCACCTCGCCCGCCACTTCAGCCTTGGCCGCCTCCAACGACGCAACCACGACGTGGTTTAGCCAGGCCCTGGCTTGCGCGCCGAAGTCCACCACACCTGCCTCGGCCTTTTCATTGCGGACCTTCCCCTCTTGCTCACGGGCTTCCTTCCCGCGCTCAAGGGCTTCTTTGAACTTAGACATCATGGTTTGCCTCCGATTGTAAGCGCATGAGACCAGGCGTCACATCCCGATGCTCCTCCTAATGGGTAGAACGCGCACAATCGGCGTCCGTTGCGTAAGCGGAGCCCGCGGTTCGCCGCCGCGCACGGTAGTTTCCTTCTGGCGCGGTCGATCGCCCGGGTGGCGGCGGTGATCGCGGCGCTGTGGTGGTGGCTGGGGTAGCGTGTCAGCAGCCGAGCGGACGGCGCTGGAATTTCCCTGCCCTTTCCCACAAGATGCCTGAACATCCCTGAGGGCTCGACATGTGCAACCTCTACAACATCACCACCAGCCAGGAGGCGATCCGCCAGTGGACACGCGCCCTGCGCGACATCCTCGGCAATCTCGAGCCCTCCATCGACATCTACCCCAACCAGCCCGGCCCGGTGGTGCGCAACGCGCCGGACGGGACGCGCGAGCTGGCCAACCTGCTGTGGGGCATGCCGACGCCGATTGAGCGGGTGAAGGGCAAGGCCGACTACGGCACCACCAACATCCGCAACCCGCAATACGGCCACTGGCAGCAATATCTCGGCGTCGAGAACCGCTGCGTGGTGCCGCTCACCAGCTTCGCCGAACCGAGCCCGGCGCCGGGCGACAAGGACCCGGATACCGGTATCCAGAGGAACTACTGGTTCGCGCTGAACGAGGAGCGGCCGCTGTTCTTCTTCGCCGGCCTGTGGACGCGCTGGCAAGGCGTGCGCAAGGTCAAGGACGGCCCCGGCGACTTCGAGCTTTATGGTTTTCTGACCACCAAGCCAAACGCCCTGATCGCGCCAATTCACGAGAAGGCCATGCCTGTCATCCTGACCACCCAGGAGGAAACCGAGACCTGGCTGACAGCGCCGTGGTCGGAGGCCAGACACCTGCAGCGCACGGCACCCGACGACGCGCTGGTGATCGTCGACAAGCCGGCGACGCAGATCAAGTTTCCGCCGCAGGCGTCACAGGCGCCCGTACAGGGTTCGCTGTTCTAAAGCTTGAACTTCTGCAGCACCCAGATGTAGCCCTTCGGCGGGTGGTCCTGGTCGATGAACTGGGTGCGCACGGTAGTGTCCTTCCGGCTGCACCGTTTGCACCTGAACCTGATCGCTTCCAGCGGCTTGTTCCAGCCCACCACCTGCGCGACATCATTGGCCCTGAAGCGTCCCACATGGTAGCAATGGCCGCACTCGACGATCAGCAGCATGTTGGCCTTCGCGGCACGTCCAACGCTGTCCATCGCCCCGGCCATCGGTCATTTCCGGGCCAAATAGTCCTCGGGAAGCGGAAGCAGGCCAAGATCCGGCATCCGGAAATCGGGCTCCTTGTTCGCTAGGCTGGCCATCACCTCATGCAATTTGTCGACAAGTCCGCTAAGCTGCCAATACAGCTCGCCATGCGCCTTCAGATGCAGCTGCGACGAAAGCACCGTCCTGCGCAGGCTCAGAGCGTCCCTGATGATCGCCTCCGCATCCCTCGTCGACAGCCTGTCAAACCGGCTTTTTCGTCTGCCCATCGCGGCTCTCCCTAATTTGTGAGTAACCGCCCCACCTGCTGACAAATAGGAAGGGATTCCTCACGGAGTCAATTCACACTTGACATATTTGTTCCCGTTTTGTTCAATTTGAACAGAAACATTTGGAGGCATCTCCATGGACCACATCGTGACGCTCGACAGCCGCCAGGAGGCCGCCCTTCAGGCCATCGCCGACAGGTTCATCGCCCGGCACAAGGGTGATGCGGTGAGGGCCCTCAAGGAAATGATCGTGCTGAATGGGCATTTGCAGGAGCGGCTCGACGCGGTTGAGGGATCGCGGCGGGCGACGCGCTAGGCGCTCAGAGATGACGGCAGCAGGACGCGTGTTCAATCGTGCCGTTCGAATGTCAGCTTAGCGCCAACAACTTCGTTTGATGCGATATCGGCGAATGACGGTTGTCGACGCCATTTTCTGACCTTCGCGCGGTCGAAACGGGGTCATGTGCGTCTCTTTCGCGCTTTCCGCCCAGCAGCTAGTGGTGTCGCTTTCTGAGTGGATCAAATAGCGCTATATTTGGGCACCAAGTGCTCGATGTAGGGAACGACTTTTTTGGATGAGCAGCCCCGGCGAAGCGTGAAATTCGCATCATTTGGGAATGGTTCCTGACATCGGCTGCCGTCCGAAACCGATCAGGTGGATCCAATGCGTCAAGGGTACTTCGCTCTTGCTACCTGCTGGCACTGTTCGGTGGACCGTTTGCGGCCAGCCCTGGGCTGGCCGCAACTGTTCCGCATGTAGGCCTTCTCACCTATTGGGACTGCAGCCCGGGTATTGTTCAGGGCGAATTCGGACCGTTTCTCAAGGGGCTCGAGGAACTGGGCTATAGGAAGGGCGAGACCTTTGCACTCGAGTGCCAGGCGGCCGGCAAGAATTACGACAGACTTGCCGAAGCGGCGCGCAAGCTGGTGCAGCTTTCTGTGGACGTGATCGTGACAAGCTCTCAACCGGCGGGACGTGCAGCCCACCAGGTGACGGATTCGGTCCCGATCGTATCGATCGTCAGCGGGGATCCGATATCCGCTGGCCTCGTCGCCAGCCTCGCCAGACCAGGCGGCAATTTTACCGGGGTGAGCTACTATGCGACCGAACTTACTGCCAAGCGTCTGGAACTGCTGAAAGAAGCAATTCCGGGTATCGTCACGATCGGGGTTCTGGCCAACCCGGACGTTTCCTATTTGCCATTCGAGGCTGATGCAATGCGCGCGGCCGAAAAGCTCGGCATTGGCGTGAAGCTTCATCACATCAGGCAGCCGGCGGACCTCGATGTCGCAATCCCGGAAATGAAGAAAGAGAGCGTGCAGGCAATCTTCGTCCTGCCCGACGTCATGCTCGCCGGCGAGGCGGCACATATCGCCGATCTGGCACTCGAGCAGCGGTTGCCGACGATGGCATGGGCTCCGTGGTATCCGCGAAACGGCTGTCTGCTTGCCTATTCCGCGGATTACGCGGAGATGCTGCATCGGCTGGCTTTCTATGTCGACCGGATTCTCAAGGGAACGAATCCCGGCGATCTTCCGCTCGAGCAACCGACAAAGTTCGAGCTGTCGATCAATTTGAAAACGGCCAATGCCCTCGGCATCGATCTGCCGCAGACCGTACTGATCATGGAGTCATCGAATGAGGATGATGTGCGGGATTCGATCCATCCCGAGGCCGCCCCCGTGCGCCGATCACTGTTTCGGAAGTATTTCGTCGCCCTTTTCGCCGCCGTCATTGTCCCCATAACTGCCAGCGGCATCGGCGACGCCTGGTTCGGCTATCGCGACCAGCGTGCCATGCTCAGCGCTCTCTTGCGGGTGGAAGCCACATCGGCAGCCGGCAAGATGCAGAGCTTTCTCGACGACATCAGGGATCAGCTCGGCTGGATGGTCCAAAGGACCTTGACCGCGGACACCCGGGGACAACGGCTGGATGCACTGCGGGCGATGCGCCAAGCCCCTGCAATCGTCAGCATAAGTCTTGTCGACCGTGCTGGCGTGGAGCGGCTGCACGTCTCCCGCATTGACCTGAACAGGGTTGAAGGAGGATTGGATCGCTCAGGTGATCCTGCCGTTGTGGGAGCCCTGTCGACGGGCATATGGTATGGCCCGGTCACCTACCGCGATGGCTCCGAACCGTTCATGACCATGGCACTGTGGGGACCCGGCGAGAGATACGGCATCGTCGTCGTCGAGATCAACCTGAAGCTCATTTGGGTTGTCATTTCGGAAATTCGTGTGGGGCGCAGCGGCCAGGCATTTGTTCTCGACCAGACCGGCCGGATCATCGCTCACCCAGACATCAGCAAAGTGTTGCGGGGCACCGACGAGAACACTGCGGAGGCCCTGCTCAGATTGCGGGACGAGATCGCCACAGCAGGTGGCGAGGCGACGACGGCCCGCAACGCCGAGGATGAACGCGTCGTGACTGCGATGGCACCGATCCCCAGTGTTGGCTGGACTGTGTTCGTCGAGCAGCCGCAGGCAGAGGCGTTTGCACCGCTCTATGCTTCTTTGTGGCGGACTGGTGGCCTGTTGCTTGCGGCAATCGTCTTGGCGGCGGCGCTCGCCTACTGGCTTGCCAGGCGCATGACCGGCCCGATCCGCCTGCTGGAGGAGGGCACCGACAAAATTGGGGCCGGACAGTTCGATCACCGGATCGACATCGCCACTGGAGATGAACTTGAACGGCTGGCGGTCCGGTTCAACCAGATGGCGCAGGAACTCGCCATATCGCGGGATCGCTCCGAGCGGATCGCGCGGCTGAAACGCTTTCTTTCACCGCAGGTCGCCGAGCTCGTGGAAAAGTCCGGTGACGAGAGCGTGCTCGCGGGCCAGCGGGCGGAGGTGGTCGCAGTCTTCTGCGATTTACGCGGCTTTACCGCGTTCTCGGCGCATGCGGAACCTGATGACGTCATGAAGGTGTTGCGCGACTATTATGAGGCTCTCGGCGCGATCATCACGCGCTACGAGGCCACGCTGACCAACTTCTCGGCGGACGGGTTGATGGTGCTTGTCAACGCCCCTGTGCCGAGCGCGGAGCCAGCGCTTCGCGCTGTCGAGATGGCGATTGACATGCAGGATGCCGTTCAGCACCTGATCGCGGAGTGGCGTCTGCGCGGCCACGCGGTCGGTTTCGGCATAGGGCTCGCGATGGGATGGGCGACGGTCGGCCGAATTGGCTATGAGGCCCGCGTTGACTACACCGCGATCGGCAATGTCGTGAACCTGGCGTCCAGACTGTGTTCGTCGGCCGATGATCAGCAAATTCTCACCGATGACTCTGTGGCGTGTTCCGTCGGCGGCAAGATTCCGATGGTCGCCCTCGGCGCGCGCCACCTCAAGGGCTTCGATGAGGAAGTACGCGTGTACGACGTCGGGATACGGAGCCTGACGTCAGATTTCGCTCCTGATGCGACGGAGATATGTGCGAAAAGCTAGACTTGGCTAAAATCGATCTTGGGACGTCGCTGGAGCCGCCATGGGCGTCGCTACCTGCTTCCGGACTAAGGTTTGATGTGGACGCACCAGGTTCTCGTAAAGTGTCCGGCGCAGAGACGCGTGGCCGCCGTCTTCGCAGGCTCAGGTTCCGCCAGGCATCCGACGCGGCTGCCTGGCAGGCGACGGCACGCCCCCTCAATGCCGCTTGAAATACTGCACCTCGCGCTCATGCTTCTCGGCTGCCTCGCGGGTATCGAAGGTGCCGAGGTTGCGGGGCTTGCCGGTCTTTTCGTCCTTCTTACGCGAATAGAGGCGGTATTTTCCGTCTTTGAGTTTTCTGATCATCTGTCACTCCCCGAGCCGCCGCTTCCCCTTGAGGTTGCGCGCGGCTTGCTCGATCGCCGCCCGGTCGTTTCCCAGCCTGTCGAGCAGCTCCTGCGCCTGGTCGCCCGATATGCCGGTGCGCACCGCCAGGGCCTCCACCGTCAAGACGTCGGAGCTCGCGACCTCGCGGGTTTCCGGCAGGGCATCGCCTGCCGTCAGCGGCAGGGCTGCCTCCCTTTCGATCTCGGCCTCGGCCCGGTGCCAGTGCCGCTCGGGATCGCCATGGATGCGGCCTTCACGTTCCCAGATCTGGTATGCGCGCTCGCGAATCTTGTCTTCCCGGTCGTCGCCCATCTTGATTCCTCCTAGGGTATCGGATGAATGCCGC
Source organism: Mesorhizobium wenxiniae (assembly GCF_002284535.1). Taxonomy (GTDB): domain Bacteria; phylum Pseudomonadota; class Alphaproteobacteria; order Rhizobiales; family Rhizobiaceae; genus Mesorhizobium; species Mesorhizobium wenxiniae. The sequence continues at coordinate 86,782 of NZ_NPKH01000033.1, forward strand.
GCCAACCCAAACGATCCAAGAAATCTGCGTGATCGGTCGCATAAGGTCCCATGCACTGCGGCCGCCAACCCGCCACCCGCCTCCGCCCTGCCTACTCGCACTGCCGGCGCGGGCCGCCGGAATAGGGCTGGTAGGTGTTGTCTTCCGGCCGATAGGAGCGGTAGCGGCTGAAGCAATATTCCACGTGGTGGGGCGGAAGCTGGGCGCCGCCGGTTTCATCCGCCGGAACGTTCCCATCCATTGACCACGTGTCGGTCGCCTCGACATAGCTGGCGCTATCGTCGGCAGGCTGTGCGACGCGCTCGGCAGCGCTGGCATCGAGATAGGGCGAGATGCAGGGACGCTGCTCTCCGCTGTAGGATGTGTAGTGGTCGTCGCTTGGCCTGTATGAACGGTAGCGGCTTGCGCACCATTCCAAATGGGCGGCGGACACCGCGTGCTGCTCGTCCGCTGCCGGCTTGATAGAGGCGGTAGCGTTGGGGTCGGGCGCCGAAGATGCGGCATCGGCAGCTTTCGATGTGCGATCGACGGAGACCTGGTCGACTGCGACTTCTGGGACCTCGCGGGCAGGAAGGCGCTCAAGCTTCTGCGAAGCAGGGTCCACCTTCCGCGGCTCCCTCGGCCATAGTTCGGCAACGCTGGAAGTCGGAGCAGCCTGCCGCACCGGCTCGGCGGAAAGAATCCAGACGGCGAATGCCAATCCGCTGGCGAAAACCGCCAGCGTCAGCACAAAGCCGCCAAGTACCGCGGATAAAACTTTCACGTGCGCTCCTTTGCCCCGTCATCTCTAGAAATGCGAGGCATTGGATACGGTTCCAACGAGGAGTGGCACAAGCTTGCGCGCTGAAGGAACTCTCCGTTTCTCGAAAGGCCCCTCTCCGTCTCGGCTTCGCCGAGCCACCTCTCCCGCTTTGGGGGCGAGGAACCGAGGGTTCAAAGGTCGCCGACAAGCTCCGTATAGGTCCTCAGCTCGCCATCCTGACCGCGAATCCGCCAGGTCTCTCCGTCCTGCACCTCGATATAGGATGCGCCGAGTGGCACTTTGCCGCCGCCGTCCGGCAGGTCCAGCACATAGACGGGGTTGCAGATGCCCGACAGGCGCGCGCGGAGCGCGCTGGCCAGCGCCTGTCCCTCGGCGATGGTGGTGCGCCGGTGCGCCATGCCGCGCGCGAGGTCGCCGTGGTGCAGGTAATAGGGTTTTACACCGAGGCGGTACATCAGCTCGCGGCACAGCTCCTCCAGCACCTCGACCATGTCGTTGACGCCTTTCAGGAGAACGCTCTGGTTCAGCAGCACGAAGCCGCCTTGCCGCAACGCGCGACAGGCCTGCTCAGCGGCATCAGTGATTTCGCGCGCGTGGTTGAAATGGGTGACAACCGTGACCATCAGCCGGCCCTGCAGGGAGCGAACCAGCCCTGAGGTGATGCGCGAGGGCAGAGCGACCGGCACGCGGGTGTGGATGCGCAAGAGCCGCACATGCGGAACCGCCTCGATGCGGGCGCGGATTTCCGCCAGCACCTTGTCCGGCAGCGACAGCGGATCGCCGCCGGTCAGGATCACCTCGCGGATTTCGGGATGGGCCTCGATATAGGCGAAGGCCGGTTCCAGCGCCTCGCGCGAAAAACCGCGGCCGATCGAAGTCAGCGACTCCTTGCGAAAACAGAACCGGCAATAGACCGCGCATTGATAGGTCGGGAACAGCAAAACCCGGTCGGCATGACGACGCGTCAATCGCGGCACCGGACTGAAGGCGTGGTCGGCGATCGGATCATCGAGCTCGCCTTCCAGCTCGGCCAGTTCTTCGGGCGACGGGATGACCTGCGCCCGGATGGGGTCGGCGGGGTCGCTCCAGTCGATCAGATCGAGATAGGCTTTTGGGATGCGAACCTTGTGGCGCGTCGCCGCGGCTTGAGCCGCCTCGCGCTCGGCCGGCGACAGCGGCAGGGAATCCAGATCGCGCACATGCCGCACGCCCGCGCGAACATCGTCCTGCCACGAGGCGTCATCATCGTGGGCGCGCCCGTCATCGGCGGCCATGCCGGCTGCAGCCATGCCGGCGTCGGGGATGTCGAGGTGTGAGGTCATCGAAGGCTCCTTGAATTCGGGGCTGGATACAGCATTGGAGCCATGGCTTGAAGGCAATAAGCGTTGCCGAGATGACAGGGACGAAAAGGCCGCGCTCAGCGGCTTCGGCGCCGCGACCCGGTGCACCCTACCCATCAGCGCCCGCTTGATTTCCCAGCGCGCCCATCCGGCTTCATGATGATCTCGCGATGCGGATAAGGGATGTCTATGCCGTTTTCCCTAAACGTGTCCCACAGCGCCAGCAGTACCCTGCCGCGCACGTTGGTCAGACCTTGCTGCGGGTCGTGGATCCAGAAGCGCAGCACGAAATTGAGCGAGGAGTCGCCGAAGTCCGTGAGCCAGCAGACCGGCCGCCGGTCCGCTTCGACCCGGCCGACGCTCATGGCGGCCGCTATCGCCAGTTCGCTGACCCTATGCGGGTCGGCGTCGTAAGAGACCCCGAAATTCACGTCGAGCCGCACGAGGTTATCGCTGAACGACCAGTTGATGACCCTTTGGGTGATGAAGTCTTCGTTCGGGATCAGGTATTCGCGGCCGTCGCGCGTCACCACCGAGACAAACCGCGCCCGCAATTCGCGTACCCAGCCGAAGGTGCCTTCGAGCGAAATGGTGTCGCCCGGCTTGATCGACTTGTCGAGCAGGATGATCATGCCGGAGACGAAATTTGAAACGACCTTTTGCAGCCCGAAAGCCAGGCCGACGCCGACGGCGCCGGAGAATATCGTCAGAGCCGTCAGGTCGAGACCGACGGAGGACAGGGCGATGGCACCCGCCACCAGCACAAGGCCGACCTTTGCGACCTTGCCGACGAGGACGCGGATCGAGGGTGTCAGCTCTTCGGAGATCCGGACGCGCTCATCGATATACTTGCCGACGACCACCGCAAGCCAAACCGTGGCGATCAGCAGCAGCGCCGCCTTCAGCACCATGAGCGCCGAAAGGCGCACCGCGCCCAAAGGTATTGCGAGGCTGTCCAGGAAAGCCGCGGCGGCGTCATCGATGCCCAGAATGACGAGGGCCGCATAGATCCAGGTCAGCCAGGCGAGAGCCCGCGCGACAAAGCGGTTGCGGATGATGCGCGACAGCACCGATGCGAACAGCCACGCGAGGGATAGCGAGAGCGCGATATAGATGAAATGGGTCCGGCTTGGCCAGGTGACGGCGCGCATGAGAGTGAGCGCGGCAAGCAGGAAGACCGTGAACAGGATCCAGTCGGTGCGCCGCAACAGCGCAACGACGACCCTCAACAGTCCGGGATGCCCCTTGATCTGGCGTGCCCGGTTCTCCATGAGCGGTTCGATGCGCTGCGCCGCGAGCTTCGCGACGAGGAAAAGCACGACGATGATGGCAGCCTGATAGAAGAACCACGGCGTGACGGCATAGTCGAACCATCGGCTGGCCCAGGCCAGCGATTCATCGATGGCGTTGCGAAAATCCATTCCCACACGACCGCTATGGACTGGCGAACAGCACATCCACAATGTCGCCGGCTTGGTGAAGGGTCAAGCCGACGATCGCGAAGCCCTCAAGCGAGCCTCCGCTCTGCGCTTCAGCCCCGGCGCCTCTGGCCGGTGCGCTCGACATTGCCGCCGCCACAGGTGTGGATGCCCTCTGGCGTCTGTTCCAGCACCCGGATTAAGCGCGCAGCCAGGAAGCGGCCGGCAGAAACATCCATGGTCAGAAACAGCCGCTGGAAACGGCAAACGCATAACATTAGCTTGCGCTTACATTAGCTTAAGCGTATGTATCTATGCGGCCGGTGATCTACCCCCCAACCGGTTAGGCTCGGCGCCAGTCCCCCCCTCAGGCCAACGACGCCGGGCCGCCCCGGGGTTTTTTGCTCAATCCGGAAGCGCTTTTTAAGATACTGTTCGCTTTCGCCGGCTGCCGGTCGTCGAGGCCGGTGAACACATCGACTATCCCTCAGGTGTCGGCCTTCCCGCCGCCAGCCGCGCCCGCTAATCTCGGATCCCGGAAGAGGCTGGAGACGAGGGAATGACCAATGGTCTGTCGCCAAGGCTTTTGGCGATCGTCGACGCACTGCCTTTGCAGCAGGGCATGCGGGTTCTGGAGATCGGCTGCGGCCCGGGTGCTGCGTCGCGCGAGATCACGCGCCGGATTGGCGACGGCCACGTGCGGGCGATCGACCGCTCGGCCAAGGCCATCGCGCAGGCCAGGGCCGCCTCGCGCGCCGAGATTGCAGCGGGCCGGCTGAGCCTGCGTCAGGTCGCCATCGAGGATTTCCAGCTGGACGCGGGCGAGCAGCACTTCGACATTGCCGTTGCGGTGCGCGTCGGCGCGCTGGACGGGCGTCATCCCGAGGCAGGAAAGATCGCCCTGCAACGGCTCAAGGCGGCGTTGACGGCGCAAGGCCGGCTGTTCATCGACGGCGGCAATCCGCTGCGCGAAATTGTTCTGCACGGCTGAGCATCCCGAGGCTTCCTCTCCGAGCGTTGGGGTGACAGTGAGCGGCAGCGCCGGGCCTGCGCCTCAGCTCCGCAACCCAGGCGCCTCTTGTCCCGTCCTCTCGACATATTCCGTATAGCCGCCGCCATAGGTGTGGATGCCCTCGGGCGTCAGTTCCAGCACCCGGTTCGACAGCGCCGCCAGAAAATGCCGGTCGTGCGAGACGAACAGCATGGTGCCCTCATACTGCGAAAGTGCTGTGATCAGCATTTCCTTGGTGGCGATGTCGAGGTGGTTGGTCGGCTCGTCCAGCACCAAAAGGTTGGGCGGGTCGAACAGCATCAGCGCCATCACCAGCCGCGCCTTCTCGCCGCCCGACAGCACCCGGCATTTCTTCTCGATCTCGTCGCCGGAAAAGCCGAAGCAGCCGGCCAGCGCCCTGAGCGGCGCCTGGCCTGCCTGTGGAAACGCGTCCTCCAGCGTCTGGAACACGGTGCGCTCGCCCTCCAGTACTTCCATGGCATGCTGGGCGAAATAGCCCATCTTGACGCTCGGGCCGCGCGCCACCGTGCCATTGTCCGGCTCGGAAGCGCCGGCGACCAGCTTCAGCAGCGTCGACTTGCCGGCGCCGTTGATCCCCATCACGCACCAGCGCTCGCGGCGGCGCACCTGGAAATCCAGCCCCTCGTAGATCGAGCGGCTGCCATAGCGCTTGTGGATGTTCTTCAGCGTCACCACGTCCTCGCCGCAGCGCGGCGCCGGCTGGAAATCGAACGATACCTTCTGGCGGCGCTTGGGCGGCTCGACGCGATCGATCTTCTCCAGCTTCTTCACCCGGCTCTGTACCTGGGCGGCATGCGAAGCGCGCGCCTTGAAGCGCTCGATGAAGGCGATCTCTTTGGCCAGCATCGCCTGCTGGCGCTCGAACTGCGCCTGCTGCTGCCGGTCGGCGATCGCCCGCTGCTGCTGGTAGAATTCGTAGTTGCCGGAGTAGGCGGTCAGCGAGCCGCCATCGATCTCGACCACCTTGTTGACGATGCGGTTCATGAACTCGCGATCGTGCGAGGTCATCAAGAGCGCGCCGTCATAGTTCTTCAGGAACTGCTCCAGCCAAATCAGGCTTTCCAGGTCGAGATGGTTGCTCGGCTCGTCGAGCAGCATGGCGTCGGGCCGCATCAGCAGGATCCTGGCCAGCGCCACGCGCATCTTCCAGCCGCCGGAGAGTTTTCCGACGTCGCCGTCCATCATCTCCTGGCTGAAGCCGAGGCCGTCCAGCACCTCGCGGGCGCGGCCATCCAGCGCATAGCCGTCGAGCTCCTCGAAACGCGCCTGCAGGTCGCCGTAGCGGGCAATGATGGCGTCCATCTCATCTGATCGCTCCGGGTCGCCCATGGCGGCTTCGAGCTCGCGCATCTCGGCCGCCACTTCGCTCACCGGCCCGGCGCCGTTCATCACTTCGGCGACAGCGCTGCGGCCTTCCATGTCGCCGACATCCTGGCTGAAATAGCCGATGGTGACGCCGCGATCGACCGAGACCTGGCCCTCATCGGGCTGCTCCTCGCCGTTGATCATGCGGAACAGCGTCGTCTTGCCGGCCCCGTTGGGGCCGACCAGCCCGACCTTCTCGCCCTTCTGCAAGGAGGCGGAGGCCTCGATGAAGACGATCTGCCGGCCGTTCTGCTTGCTGATACTTTCCAGTCGAATCATGCTTTCCACGCGTGCCAAAGGGATTTTCCCCGGGCCAATACGCGATAGGCCGCGCCTGCGGAAGCCCGCAAATCAAATGGCAATACGACGCCAGTTTCGAGGTTCGAACTGAATCAGCGGAACCTTGGATATCGCCGGCAGTTTAGAAAGATAGGCTCAAGCACCGAAAGGAGAATGAGATGAAGACGGTTACCGCTATTTTGCTCGCCACCTCAATGATCGGCCTGACCGCCGGCACGGCAAGCGCCACCTGCCATGACACGACTGCATCGATCGAAGCTCAATCAGGCATCGCAAAAGACGGAACGCGTGCACCCCTCGAAACTGATGCGAATGCCGGTAGCAAGGTTGAGGGCGGCCCTGCCAATAAGGACGGCAACACCATGCCGCTAGCCAACCAGGAAGCCGGTGGGGATAAAAACCTTGCCACCTCGCAGCAGGATGTCGAGGCGCAGCAGGAGGGCGACAAGACAGCGGCGGCCAAAGCCGACGCCGGTAGCGACCCCTGCAAGCCGGACTGACGCAGATTGGAAAGCCGGCCGCAGACGGGCTGCATGCCGCCATTGATCTCGGTGGCATGCGGGTCGGCGCGATCGGCACCATCCCGCAGCTTCCCCTTGACTTGCGGCGATGCCATCCCGAGAGCCCAGAATGGGAATACGCGGAGGCTAGCTATTCAATCCCTCCCGTCACCGCATAGGCGCCGACTGCACGCCCGTCCTCAAGACGCACGACGGCGGTAACGATCGAGCCGTAAGAGCCGCGCCAGACGCTGTGGATTCTCTCATGCTCACTGGCCGGTACGACTGCACGCCCTGTAAAGCGCTCGTCGGTCCGCTGCATGCGAATGGGCTCGCCGTTAACATGGACTTTCACGCTGGTCTCGGTTCCGACCTCGCCATGCACATCGAGCGTGACAGTTATCTCGTCCTGATCACCCGCACGGCGCGTCTCAGCGGCAAGAGTGACTGTCAGCGGCGGCGCCTCGTCGGGCTGGCGGGCGGCAGGCCGGGCGGAAAAGACATCGTCGGGAAGCTCCGGAGTGCGCGGCGGGCTGGTGCGGCGCTGGCCAAAACGCTCGAAATCGCCGGCTAGCCGAAGCAGCTTCGTATCTTCATAGGCCTTGCCGGCGAAGGTCAGTCCGACCGGCATGCCGATATCGGCCATAGTGCCCATCGGCACGGTGACGGTCGGAATGCCGAGATGGCGCGGCACCAGATTGCCGTTGGCGACCCAGGTGCCGTTGCGCCACGCAAGCGCGGCGGAGGCCTCGTTGACATCCGCATCGGTCGGCCCGACATCGGCGACGGCCGGAAACACCACTGCATCCAGCCCTTGCGCGTCCAGCCAGTCCTCGAAATCGATCCGCCGCGTTGCCTCGCGACCTTTCAGGCCAGCGTCCAGCTCGGGAATGGCCTCGAATGGGGTGACGCCGCGCTTGGCCCGCCCGACATACTCCGCTAGATCGAAGCTGTCCTCGTAGCGGTCCGGCAGCGTGCCCGGCGGCTGCGGAAAGATCTTTGCGCCGTCGACCGAGGCGAGATCGGGGATGGCCGGATCGGCATTGGCGCGCAGGAAATCGTCCCAGGCGAAGACGCACAGGTCCCATATCTCGCGCTCGGCGAATTCTTCCGGAACCAGCCCGCGATCGACCATGTTTTTGGTGCCCGGCCGGTCGCGCTCGTAGTTGGAGACGACGGGGAAATCGACCTCGACCACATCAGCACCGAGCCGCCGCAAATCCGATGCCGCCTGCTCCCACAGGTCGAGCACCGACGCGCGGGTCGGGATCGGAACGTCAGCCTCCGTGTCGCGGCCGATATACATGCGGGGCACGCCGAGCCGCACGCCTTGCAGCGCTCCCTCCGGCGTGAGGCCGGTATAGCGTGGCGGTCTGACATCGGAGCTCGTCGGCAGCGCCACCCAGGGCTGCGCGCGCCAGAAATCGCCTCTTGTGTTCGGGTCGTCGGCGACGATCACGTCGAGCAGTTCGAGCATGTCGGCAACGCTGCGCGTATGCGGCACCACCACGTCCATGGTCGGCACCAGCGGCCAGTTGCCACGCACGGAAATGACGCCGCGCGACGGCGTGTAGGCGACCAGCGCGTTGTTCGACGCCGGCGCCCGGCCCGACGACCATGTCTCCTCGCCGAGCCCGAAGGCGGCGAAGCTGGCGGCGGTCGCGGTGCCGGAACCATTCGACGAGCCCGAGGCGAAGGCGGCGGTCAGGTATTCGGCATTGTAGGGGCTCTCCGCCCGGCCGTAGACGCCGCGCTGCATGCCGCCATTAGCCATCGGCGGCATGTTGGTAAGCCCGATCAGCACCGCGCCGCCGGCCCGCAGCCGCGCAATGGTGAAGGCGTCCTCGTTGGCGACGAGATGTTCGAAGGCGGGCGAGCCGGAGGCCACCGTCAGGCCCGATACCTTGTAGCTGTCCTTGGCGGTATAGGGGATGCCGTCCAACGGGCTGAGCGTCGCGCCATTCCTGCGGCGCTGGTCGGACGCGGCGGCGTCCTCGAACATTTTGGGATTGAGGACGGGAATGGCGTTAAGAGCGATGCCATGCCGGTCATATCTGGCGATGCGCCTGAGGTACGCGCCGACCAGCTCGACGCTGGTGACGGTGCCGGCCTCCAGCGCTTGCCGCAGCTGTTCGATCGAGGCCTCGACGATGTGGAGATTGGTCATTGTGTCTCCAACGCTTAGTCTTTAGGCGGTATTGGCCTCGAAAACCGATGCCGTAAACGGGTTTTGCGAAGGCGGCCGTGACAGCCGATCTCCCCCCTTGTGGGGGAGATTGGCAGCGTCGGCGGCGGCGCTCCTTTCTGTAACGTCGAGCGTCGCGCGCCACCTTCGCACATCACTCCGGCGCGCCGGCGAAGAGCACTACGCCGGCGCCACCGCCCGCCGGCCAATCCCAAATTGTGCGGTCGTAGCCGCCGGTCAGCACCGTGCCGTCGGCGGCGAACGCCACCGCGTAGACCGGGCCGGACCGGCTGTCGAACAGGGCGGTCTCGCTGCCTGTTTCCATGTCCCACAGCCGTGCCGTACCGTCGAGCGAGCCGGACAGCAGCCGCTTGCCGTCGGCCGACAGCGCCAGCGCATAGACCGTGCCCGAATGGCCCTCGAGGCGGCGGACTTCGCGGCCGGTGTCGAGATCCCAGAGCTTGATCGTATAATCGCCGCTGCCGGTGATCAGATGGCGCCCATCGGCCATGAACACCACGCCATAGGGGCCACGCTCGTGCCCGTGCCAGCTGCGCAGCTGCTTGCCGGTGCCGATGTCCCATAGCTTAAGCGTGCCCTCGATGCTGCCGCTGACCGCGCGTGTGCCGTCCGGCGAGACGGCGACCCCGCTGATCGACCAGTCGTGCCCCGGCGTCACATGCAGCACCGAACCTTTCTCGATATCCCAGACGATGACCCTGCCGGTGTCGTGCCCGCTGACGGCACGTTTACCGTCGGGGCTGATAGCCAGCTTGTTGACGCCGCCGTTCTGGCCTGACGAGAACACATGCAGCACAGTGCCATCGGAGAGCTGGCGCAGCACGATCTCGCCATCGTCGCCCGCGGTCAGCGCCCGCGCCCCATCGGGCAGGAAAAGCGCGGTCCGCGCCATGTCCTTGTGGACGCCGAGGGTGCGGATCAGGCGCTTGCCGTCGATATCCCAGAGCTTGACCGTGCGGTCGGTGCTGGCGCTCATGATCGAGTGCCCGTCGGGCGCCACCGCCAGCCAGACGACGGGCTCGCGATGGCCATCGGGCTGCGTCGGCAGCGGCGGCGGAGCCTGGGGCAGCGGCGCGACGGTCTGCGGTGGAGCCGGGGCTGGAGCAGCCTCCGGCGGTGAGACAGAGGGGGCAAGCGCGACCTCAGATGGCGAAGCAGGAGGCGGCGGCTGTGCCGATTTCGCGCTGGCGCCAGGGTTTGCACCTTGCGGCGGCGGAGGCGCAGCCGTCTGTTCAGGCCGCTCGAGCGCTTCCGGCGCTGGGGCCGGTGCGCTGGCGACGTCCTGGTCTTTCGGCGCGCTCGACGCGGGTTGCTCGGCCGTCAGGCTTTTGCGGGCGTCCTGTGGCTGTCGCGACCAGGGGCCGAGCTGGTCGACCACCAGAGCGAGCACGGCGAGGAACGGAACGACGGCGAAGAGCTGTCGCAGGCGTGGTCGTCCGCCGGGTTGCGTTTCGGCACCCCTGCCGAACAAGGGTATGGCTGGTCCGGGCTTCGACCGGCCCGGCAACAGGCCGGCCCAGAACAGCAGGGCTGCAAGGGCTGAGAAAACGCCCGCTGCCCCGAAAAAAGCCAGGCGCGCGGACGCGAAAGCGTCGCCCGCGCCCTCGCCGTCCAGCGCGAAATACACGCGTGTGAGGCAGAGCATGCCGATCGCCAGTAGCAGCGCGGCGAGCAGCCTGTCGACAATCCTGTTCATCGGTCTCCCCCTCGCGCCGCTTTCGCTTTGCCGCAATGATGCCGGCCAGCGCCGGGCTTGTCGATGCCCCGGTTCAATTCCGAAGTTTACCCGCGAAACGGCGAGCGCAAAACGCTCGCCTGCGCCAAGTGCTGGATGTGCCTGAGGACACTCTCTCGGTCGCCGCAATGTTGCCCAGTCGCGCGCTAGGATCGCTCGGCAGGGCTCAAGACCGATCGAGGCCAAGCAATGGATGAATGGAAATTGCCTTGGGAAGGCGGCTGCCTGTGCGGCGGGATACGCTTTCGGGTAAGTGCGCCACCCCTGCTGACGATGGCCTGTCATTGCACCGGCTGTCAGAAGCTGAGCGCGAGCGCTTATTCCCTGACCATGGCCGTGCCGAGCAACGGCTTCATCGTGACGCAGGGCGAGCCGGTGGTCGGCGGCATGCATGGGCCGCACCGGCAACTGTACTGCCCGCACTGCAAGAACTGGATGTTCACGCATCCGCACGGCCTGGACTTCATCGTCAATGTTCGCGCTACCATGCTGGACGAGCACCGTTGGTATGTGCCCTTCGTCGAGGTCTTCGCGTCGGAAAAGCTGCCATGGGCTACGACCGCCGCCACCCACAGTTTCGCTACCCAGCCCGACCTTGAGGGATACACACCTTTGATCGAGACTTTCGCACGCGAAGGGGCGCGACCAGTGTGACTTTTTGTGCGTGAGGGTTGGCGATAGCGCCGGCAACCGCCAACCTCCCCATAAACGGGGAGATCGAATGTTCTCCACCCCTCACCGCAATTCCACCCACACCGGCGCGTGGTCGCTGGCGCCGGGCTCGCCGCGCACTTCGCGGTCGATGCCTGCCCCGGCCAATCGGCGCGCCAGTTTCTTGGAGAGCAATAGATGATCGAGCCGCAGGCCGGCGTCGCGCGGCCAGCGGTTGCGGCGATAATCCCAGAATGTGTAAAGCGTTTCTTTCGGGTGCTTCTTGCGCAGCGCATCGGTCCAGCCCTGGTCGAGCAGTGCTGCGAAAGCGGCGCGGCTTTCCGGCTGCACCAGCGCATTGTCGTCATAGGAGCGGGTCGGATAGATGTCGCGCGGCTCGGGCACAATGTTGTAGTCGCCGGCCAGCACTACCGGCAGCCCGGTGTCGAACAGTTCCGCCGCATGCGCGTTCAGGCGCTCGTGCCACGCCAGCTTGTAGGTGAATTTCGGACCGGGCTGCGGGTTGCCGTTCGGCGCATAGAGGCAGGCGATGACGATGCCGCTGACCGCTGCCTCGATGTAGCGGGCCTGGTTGTCGCTCTCGTCGCCGGGCAGTGCCTCGCGGATCAGAACGGGTTCTGAACCCCGCGCGAGTATGGCGACGCCGTTCCAGGTCGGCTGTCCCACCCACACCGCGCCATAGCCCGCAGCGGCGAGTGCTGTGCGCGGAAACTGCGTCTGCCTTGCTTTCAGTTCTTGCACGCAGACGATGTCGGGCTTGGCGACAGCCAGCCAGGCCAGCACGTTTTGTAGCCGGCTGTTGATATTGTTGATGTTGAAGGTGGCGATCTTCATTGGGCGGATCAGCGCGCGATGCGCCCGGTCCATGCCTTGACCGCTTCGGCGAGCGTCTTCAGATGGTCGGCGGCGGAGAAGCCGGAGATGCTCTTGCGCGGCTTGAGGTCGTGGTCGCCATCCTCCAGCCACAGCATCTCGATTGCATCTGATAGCGCATAGCCCGCGACCTCGTCCTTCGTGCCGAACTCGTCGCGCGTGCCCTGGCAGATCAGTGTCGGGGTCTTGAGCGCGGCGAGATGCTTGGTGCGCAACTGCGTCGGCTTGGCCGGCAGGTGGAAGGGATAGCCCAGACAAAGCAGGCCCGAGATCTCGCCCTTGGAAAACATCTCGTCGGCGATCATCGAGGCGACGCGGCCGCCCATCGACTTGCCGCCGATGATCAGCGCCCCCGTCACGCCCTTCGCCCTCAGTTCGGCGATCGCCTTGACATATTCCGGGCTCACTGTCTCGGCGCGCGGCGGCGGCTTGCGGTGGCCGTAGCGGCGGGCGGCCATGTAGTGGAATTCGAATCGCGCGACGCGGAACCCGGCCTCGGCCAGCGCCTTGGCCGTGGCGGTCATCGAGGCCGAATCCATTGGCGCCCCGGCGCCATGGGCAAGCAGGACGGTGATGGCGGCGGTTTCGGGCCCGTCGAAGAGGAAGGCGGTCATTGGGTGGCCCGCAGATGAAGGCCGAGTTCCTTCGCGCCCCCCTCTGGCCTGCCGGCCATCTCCCCCGCAAGGAGGGAGATCACGCACTCTGCCGCTTTCGCCAATCTCCAACGTCGCAGGGATGAACCGGCACTCGAAGCTGCCATTCTCCCACCCTGCGGGAGAGATGGCCGGCAGGCCAGAGGGGGGTGTTCAAGCGCAACCATCGCGATCCCTTGTTCCGTCACCCACTATGGCTGCGCAGCTGCCTCGTCGCAAACCTGCGATTGTAGATACTGGACCTGCGCCGCCAGCAAACCGGGCCATCCAGTCGCATCGATCTCGCCAACCCATCTGCAAGCAGCTTCACGCCCGCGAACTTGTTCCAGCAAGCAGAAATAGGCGGTGTCTCGCCATGATCCGCACAATTGCCCGTTGCCGTCCATCACATCCAGGGCCGAGGCCCAGGTGAACCATCGCCTGATCCATGTACCGACCTTGCCCTCGAGATCGGTGACGCACTGGGCCATGAACGCATCGAGATCACCTTCATTTGCCACCCAAAACGGGTCACGACCTCCGATGAAACCCCCATCAATGGCATCGAACCCTACTCTGAGAAATAATCTGCTCGATTTCCGATCGCTTTGGGTTTTGAACTGTGCCGAACTTGGATCCTTAACCTCATACCACGCGTCAAAATCCTTCCACAGCTTGGAAAACTTCTTCCACTTGAAGACAGCCGCGATCGAGCAGTCATACTGCCCGTATCGGCGGTCCGTGTAGCAATCGAGCTCGATGCTGAAATCGGTCAGATTATCGGCAGACGCGACAACAAGCTTGGCGCTGTCCGGCTTGAACCATCGCGCGCCAAGGCGTGAGCGAAGCTCTTCGGCGACGGTTGCTCGGATGGTTTTTGCATCGAGCATCACGTTTGGTCTTACCCCGCCGTGCGCGCCAGTTGCAGATCGATGAACTGTATCCCCTTGGCCGCCATGCGCGCCCATTCGGAGTTGGCGTCGAGTTCGAGGTAGCGTGCCCAGTGGCGGCGCGCCTCGGCCAGGTTGCCGGCGTCGAACTCCAGCCTCGCAAGGTTGAACACCGCATCGGCATAATCGGCATCGAGCGCGATCGCCTTTTGTAGATGCCGTCGCGCCGAGGCCTCTCGGCCTTGCTCGGTCATCAGCCCGGCCAGATTGAACCAGGCCTCGACAAAGCCGGGGTCACACTTGATGGCGCGGGCATAGTCATGCGCCGCCTCGGCCGCGTGGCCGGCGCCGCGCAGACAATTGGCGCGGTTGAAGGCGGCGATGGCGTCGGTCGGGTCGATGGCCAAGCAGCGCTGGTAGAGTGCGGCCGCCTGTTCGTGACGTTCAGCCTCTTCCGCGGCTTCAGCGTCGGCGAACAGTTCTTCCAGCGTGTCGTCATCCGGCGACCCAAAGTCGAACAGCAGCTGGCCGTCGAGTTCGCTCTGGCCACCATCGAGATAGATCGCATCCGCGCGCCCGCGCTGTGAGCCGACATTCAGCGACTTGGCGGTGAGCGAAGCCACCGGGCCGGAGCGGTGCACCGAGCGCGCGATTGCGCCCCACGAGGCGCCGCCGGCGACCAGCCCGGCATATTTGCGGGCCAGGATCAGGTCGCGAAACGAATAGGGCTCGCAATCATTCTCGAAGGCATCGAAGAGACTGAGAAGGTCGAGGTCGGATGCGGCCAATCGCGACTGATCGAGAAGCGACTGCCGCGACAGGGCCGAGGCCTCCGGCGCCTTCATCAGCCCTAGCAGGCGCAAAAAACCGTTTTCGCTCATCAGCTTTCGGCCGGCCGCGCGCTCAGCCGCGACGCGGCGCTCGATCTCGGCATCCCCGGCCTTGGCGAGAAGTGTGCGGCCGAACACCACATGGCTAGTGCGGCGCGTGACGCCGCGCCTTAACTGGCCGTGCTGGCGTTCAACCTCGCGCGCCGCCAGCCTCAGTGGAAACGCCGCCAGCGCGCCGATGGCGCCGAAGACGGTGCCGGCAAGCGCCGTCACGCCTTGCTCTTGCCGACGGCCTTCAGCAAATTGGCCTTGAGCGGGTTTTCCTTGGCCGCGCTGGCCTTGCCCTTGGCGGCAGGCTTTGCCGCCTCATCGGCCTTGCTCTTCGACTTGGCCGGCGGCTTGGCCGATTGCGACAGGCTGGCCTTCAGCGCATCCATCAGGTTGATCACGTTGCCGCGCTCGGGGGCGGCCGCGATGATCGGCTTGTGGCCCTTGAGCTTCTCGCGGATCATCGCCATCAGCGCGATCTCGTAGCGATCCTCATAATTCTTCGGATCGAAGGTGGTTTCCTTCTGCTTGATCAGCGCTTCGGCGAGCTGCAGCATTTCCGGGTCGGGCTTGCCGGCCGGGATGTTGCCGAAATATTCGGCCGTACCGCGCACTTCATTCGGGTTCCTCAAGGTGCAGACGAACATGCCGTTCTCGCGCGCGCCGATCGTCACGACGCGCTCGCGGCTGGACAGCACCAGCCGCGCGATCGCCAGCTTGCCCGACTTGCGCATCGCTTCGCGCAGCACCGCGAAAGTCTCCTCCGCCATCGCGCCATCGGGCGCCAGATAATAGGGCGCGTCCTGGTAGATGACGTCGACCGAATGCTCGTCGACGAAGGCTTCGATGTTCATCGTGTGGTTGGATTCGATGCGCACCGCCTCGAGGTCGGCATCGTCGATGATGATGTACTGCTTATCTTCGTATTCGTAGCCCTTGACCAGATCCGAGCGCTCGACCAGCCCGAGCTCGGGATCGACCGGCTTCATATTGATGCGGTTGTGGGTGTCCTTGTGCAGCTGATTGAAGCTGATCCGCTCGCTGGCACTCGTCGCCGGATACAGCCGGACCGGACAGCTGACGAGACTGAGCTTGAGGTAACCTTTCCAACTTGCCCTGGGCGCCATGAAACTCTCCTACGCGGCCGTGCACTGTCGAACTGTTCGCAGCGCTTCGTCCAAAGGACGAACAACGCTGCGCAAAACCTACTTCGCCCTCACAATACCGGCAAATCCCTAGCGAAATCTTCCATGTTGGCCCAGGGATCGCCGGAGGTGGCCAGAAGGCCCGGCAGCGAAGAATAATTCAAATCTTCCGGAGCGTCGATGGATTCCAGATCGGACCAGCTCACCGGCGTGGAGGCCGGCAGGTTGGTGCGGGCGCGCAGCGAATAAGGTGCCGCCGAGGTGTGGCCGCGCGCATTGCGGTGATAATCGATGAAGATGCGCCGTTTGCGGTTGTCCTTGCCCATGGTGGTGGTGAAGATGTCGGGCGCGGAGGCGGCCAATGCCGAGGAAATGGCGCTGGTCGCCTGGTGCAGTTTCTTCCAGTTCTGTTTTTGCGTTACCGGCACGGTGATGTGTATGCCCTTGCCGCCCGACGTTTTCGCGAACGGCATCAGCCCCATCGCCTCCAGCTCGGCGCGGATATGCACTGCCGCCTCGACCACCTCGCGCCAGCTAATCCCCTCGCCCGGGTCGAGGTCGAAAACGATCAGGTCCGGTCTGTCTAGCCGCGTGCGGTGGGTGCCCCAGGTGTGGAACTCGACGACGCCGAACTGCGCCAGCGCCAGATAGCCCTTGGCATCTTCCACCGACAGATAGGATTTAGTCTCGCCCTCGGAATTGGTCGTCTCGAAGGTCGCCACCGATGAAGGCATGCCGGTGAAGGCATGGCGCTGGAAGAAACAGTCCTGCGGCTTGCCGGTCGGGCAGCGCACCAGCGACACCGGGCGGCCGAGGATGTGCGGCAGCATGAAGTCGCCGACCAGCGCGTAGTAGACGGCGATGTCGAGCTTGGTCGGTCCGGTCTTGCCGAACAACCGCCGCGTCGGATTGGTCACCCAGATTGTGGCGAGATCGGCTTCCGCAATCAGCCGCT
Source organism: Mesorhizobium wenxiniae (assembly GCF_002284535.1). Taxonomy (GTDB): domain Bacteria; phylum Pseudomonadota; class Alphaproteobacteria; order Rhizobiales; family Rhizobiaceae; genus Mesorhizobium; species Mesorhizobium wenxiniae. Next base: position 103,487 of record NZ_NPKH01000033.1, read on the forward strand.
TGCGCTTGGCCGACACCGGCGTCGATAGGCCGACGTCGCGCAGTCCGCGGAACACCGCATGGCGCAGCGCATTATCGGTGGTCCGGTTGGCATAGTGGATATGGGCCGAAAGCAGTGGCCGCACCCAGATCATCTCGCGCATGATCTCGCGCGGAACCCCTTCGGGTGCAGACGCGCCGGCGCGCAAGGACTCCAGCCGAGCCAGCAGGTCGGCCGCGGTGGCGGCGTCGAAGCCGGTGCCGACCTTGCCGCGATAGTGCAGTTCGCCATCCTCGAATTCGCCCAGGCCGAGTGCGGCCAATCCCTCGGCTGCATCGGAGGTGGTATACCCGGCGATGATGAAGTCGCCGTTCTTCAGCGCCTTGATCTTGGTCCAGGTCTTGGTGCGGCCGCTCTGGTAGATTGCCGTTGCGCGCTTGGAGACGACGCCTTCTAGTCCCATCTCGGAAGCCTGGGCATAGAGCGCCTGGCCATCGCCTTCGACGTGGTCGCTGAACTGGATGGCGGAGTTGGCGCCCAAGCCGGACAGCAATTGCGACAGCAGCGCCTTGCGCCGGTCGAGCGGCGCTTTTCTCAGGTCCCAGCCGTCGAGATGCAAGAGATCGAAGGCGTAGAAGTGGAGCTTGTTGCCGGCGCCTTCGGCCAGCGCGTCCTGCAAAAGAGCGAAGCGGCTGATGCCCTTGGCGTCGAGCACGACGATCTCGCCATCTATGACAGCCTCACGACATGGCAGCCTGGCGAAGGCATGCGGCAGGTCGCCATAGCGCCTGGTCCAGTCGAGACCGGCGCGTGTGATCAGCCGCACCTCGCCCTCAGCCAGATGCGCCATCGTGCGATAGCCGTCGAACTTGATTTCGTGCAGCCACTCCTCCCGGGTGTCCACTCCATCCGGCGGCTTTGCCACGGTCGTCGCCAGTTGCGGTTCGATGCGGGCGGGCACCGGCGCCTTGACCGCGCCCGGCAAAGCGCCGGGCTTCAGCACGACCGGTTTCGCAGGTTTGGGGACTGGCTTCGGCGCTTCGACCAGTTCCTCGATGCGCCGTCCCGATTTGACGCTTTCCGGCCGCTCGGCAAGGATGTCGAGCGCTGTATCGGCGGCGAGATCCCGCTCCTTGAACAGCAGCCAGTTTTTCTTCTCGTCGTCGACGGGCTTGGCCTTTAGCCTGGTCAGCATCCAGCCGCCATTCAGCTTCTCGCCGGCGAGGCGGAATTTGAACGAGCCGGTGCGCAAACTCTTTTCGACGTCGTCCATCGGCGCCCAGACGCCTGTGTCCCAGACGATCATCGGCCCGCCGCCATATTCGCCCTCAGGAATGACGCCTTCGAAGTCGATATATTCAAGCGGATGGTCCTCGGTCTCGACCGCCAACCGCTTGTCGGCGGGATTGAGCGACGGGCCGCGAGGCACCGCCCAGCTCTTCAGCACACCGCCGACCTGCAGACGTAAATCATAATGGTCTGATGTGGCATGGTGTTTGTGCACGACGAAGCGATTGCCTTCTCCGGCAACCAGCCCGCCGACGGGTTCCGGCGTCTTGCTGAATTCGCGCTTGGCGCGATAGGCTTTGAGTTTCGGCGTCATTTCCGCATGCCAAGCCGGATGCGGCGGCTGCGCAAAAACAAGGACTTAACCCGCATCGCTTGAATCATTTTGTCAGCATGCGGCAGGCCGCTGTCGTGCCTCGCACAGCTCAATCGTCGGTGGCCGGCGTGAGTTCGAGCTCGGCCGGTGACAGACCCTGCTGGAGCTGGCTCAGCCGGAATTCGTCGACCCAGTAAGCCTCGCCGTCGACGAGGACACGCGCTTTGTAGGCGCCGGCGGAAAAGCTCTGTGCGGTGATATAGACCTTGTGGCGGTCGAGCGCCTTGCGCACCGCGGCACGCTTGGAATTCTGGCTGGTGACGGAACTGGCCATGGACTCGCTCATACACACGCCGCCGCAGGAGAAGGCGGCTGGCATAAGGATGGCCGAGACCGGGTGTCGTGTCAATTTGCGGTTGATCGCCTCGCGTTCAGGCTACCCTTCCCAGCAGCCGGCGCGTCAGCTTTCTCCCGCTTCCCCCGCGCCTAGCGTGTCTGCAATCGGACGGGTGGTGCAATGGCGTCTGGATCAACAAGCCGCAAATCCGAGCGCATGGGCTGCTGGATCTGTTGCGGCTGGTCGCCGCTTGGCTGTTCTATTCTTCCACTATTTTTTTCCACGGATCCTACCTGTCGCCGCTGCTGGTGCACGGCTACCCCGAAGCCGGCTCCCTCGCCATCTACGGCTATATGGGCGTCAATCTCTTTTTTCTGATCAGCGGTTTCGTCATCGCCTGGTCGGCCGAAGGCCGGAATTGGACGGAATTCGCCGCGGCAAGATTCGCGCGGCTTTATCCTGGCTTCCTTGTCTGCATGACGGCCAGCTTCGTCGTGCAGACGCTGGCGGCCAATCCGACCCTTCCATATGACCCAAGCACGTGGGCCGCCAATCTCTTTATCGTCGCCCCGGCCTTCAACAGACCCTTCGTGGACGGTGTCTACTGGTCGATCGTACTTGAGATCGTCTTCTATGGCTGGGTCGCGATCGCTCTGTTCTTCGGCGTCTTCTCGCGATGGAAGCTGCAGCTCGGGGCGGCATGGCTGCTGATGTCCGTCCTCAACGAGTCGGTCGTCCACAGCACAGCCCTGCAGATGGTGTTCATCACGCAATACGCGCCGTATTTCGCCGGCGGCATCATCGCCCAGCACATTGTCGCCAAGGGTTCGTCCACCGAGGCGCTGCTGCTGCTCGCCGCGGCGTTCCTGCTGTCATGCAAGGAAGTGACCGCCGGCGCCGACTGGATGCAGGCTCATTTCGGATTTTCGCCGCCGCTTTCAAGTCTGCTTGCCGCAAATGTCATCGTCTATGCCCTGTTCGGCGGAGCTCTCCTGTTGCGTCGCCGCATCGCACCGACGCCACTGGTGCTTGTGCTGGGCGGGCTCACCTATCCACTCTACCTTCTGCATCAGAAAATCGGCACGCTATGGCTCAACGCGCTGTCGCCGGCGGTCGGCCGGTGGGTCGCCCTCGCAATTGTGCTGACGGCATTGCTGTCGGCCTCGTTCGTGATTTCATTCTTTATCGAAAAGCCAATACGCAAGCCTTTGATATCCTTGCTGCTGCCCCGGTTGAACATGATGGCAAGCAAACTCAGGCTGGATCGGCCGGCATAGATCGGGCGAGCCGCACCGATTCCTGCATTCGCTCCTGCGCTGCATCAACTTGCAGGCTGACGTCGATTGTCACGTTTTCAAGCGCTTCCTTGCAATCGAAGGCAGGTCGTCAGCCGACGTAGGTCCGCGCCGTACCATCCTGAGACAGCGTGGACGTGACCCGGAAGATTTGCAGCAACTGGCCTTCGAAGAGGGGGAGGAACGGGTCATCTTCCTCTGACGCTCACGCGATCGTGCGCCCGGCCCACAGCCCGAGCGACTGTGGAAACTGAGCGGGAGCTCTATATGGTCCTGACGCAATAGTCCTGACGTACACGAACCCTGACACTATCCGGAGATCTCATCCATGACCCTGAGCACACACAAGCTCGGCAGCCAGGGGCTGCAGGTATCGGTGATCGGCCTCGGCTGCATGGGCATGAGCCAGTCCTACGGCCCGGCCGACGAGGCGGAATCGATCGCCACCCTGCACCGCGCCATCGAACTCGGCTGCACCTTCCTCGATACGGCGGAAGTCTATGGCCCGCACACCAATGAGGAACTGCTCGGCCGCGCGCTGAAGGGCCGGCGCGACGAGGTGACGATCGCCACCAAATTCGGCTTCCGTATCGAAAACGGCAAGCAGATCGGCACCGACCGCGACAGCCGGCCGGAGCATATCCGCGAGGCGGTGGACGGTTCGCTCCGCCGGCTCGCAACCGACCATATCGACCTGCTCTATCAGCACCGCGTCGACCCAGCGGTGCCGATCGAGGATGTTGCGGGTGCTGTCGGCAAACTAATCACTGAAGGCAAGGTGCGCTTCTTCGGCCTGTCGGAAGCGGGTGCGGCCAACATCCGCCGCGCGCACGCCGTGCTTCCGGTATCAGCGGTGCAGAGCGAATATTCGCTGTGGGAACGCAACCTCGAACCGGAGATTATCCCCCTGCTGAGCGAACTCGGCATCGGCCTGGTGCCGTTCGCGCCGCTTGGCCGCGGGTTCCTCACCGGCGACGTCAAGCGCGCTGAGGATTATCCGGAAGGCGATTACCGCCGCGGCGACCCGCGCTACCAGGGCGCCAACTACGAAGCCAATGTGCAGGCGGCCGGAGTTGTCCGCGAAATCGCCACGGCCAAGGGCGTCAAGCCGGGCTGGATCGCCCTGGCCTGGCTGCTGCACAAGGGCAGCGATTTCGGGCTGGACATCGTGCCGATCCCCGGCACCAAGCGCAGAAAATACCTCGAGGAGAACGTCGCCGCTGCTTCCCTCCAGCTTGACACCGTCGCAATGCAGGCGCTCGACGACGCGCTGGCGCCGGGCAAGGTCTCGGGTGAGCGCTACAACGAACGGGTGATGGTCACGATCGATCGTTGATCTTCCCTTCTCCCCCTGTACAAGGGAGGAAGGTGGCCGAGCGAAGCTCGGTCGGATGAGGGATGCTGGACGGATCGCCACATTGGAGACGTAATCGCCTAAAATTCTTCGATATTTTCACGCCCCGTTCCCAACACCCCTCATCCGGCTTGGCGCTGCGCGCCGATCGACCTTCCAGCACCCAGTTCTTGCGCAAACCTCCGGCCTTGGCTAGCATCCGCCCGCCGGCGCCGAGCGGAGGAGAACGTCGCGGTGGACCGGCTGGAGCGCCGTTGCGTCCCCTTGGGCGCTCAAAGGACACTCCATTTCTAGATCGACGCATGAACCTGCCGGAGACCCATTCCGGTTTTCGAGGTCGTGCGCGCATGTGGAGGAGACTAAATTGATGAACAGACGTGAGTTCCTGCTGTCGTCCGTGGCGATGGGCACATTGGCGCTGGCCGCGCCGCAACTGGCTTTCGCCCAGGACAAGCTGACTATCCTAGGGTCGGTGCCGAGCCTCGGCTTTCCGTTCTTCGTTCACATGCTGAACCAGATCAAGGCGGAGGCGCAGGCGCAAGGCGTCAACCTGACCGAGAGCGACGGCCAGAATTCGGCGCCCAAGCAGACCGCCGATATCGAGGCCGCACTTGTGCAGAAGGTCGACGCCATCGTCATCTCGCCGCTCGACGTCAACGCGCTGGCGCCGGCCATAGAGCAGGCGGTCCAGGCCGGCATTCCGGTCGTCACCATCGACCGCCGCGTCGACGGCGTCGAAGGCATCCTCGCCCATGTCGGCGCCGACAATGTTAAGGGCGGCGAGGCCGAAGCGCAGGCCATGGTGGCGGCGTTCCCGAACGGCGCCAAGATCTTCCATTTGCAGGGCCAGCCAGGTGCTGGGCCCGCGATCGACCGCAACAAGGGCGTGCACAATGTTCTCGATCCGCTGAAGGACAAGTTCCAGATCGTCTTCGAGCAGACCGCCAACTTCGCCCGCGCCGAGGCGCTGTCCGTCACCGAGGCCGGCCTTGCCGCCAACGGCAAGCCCGATGCGATCATCTGTGCCAATGACGACATGGCGCTTGGCGCGGTCGAAGCCTGCGCGGCGCGCAATTTCACCGACGTCAAGATCTACGGCTTCGATGCGCTTCCCGAAGCGCTGGTCGCCGTGCGCGACGGCAAGCTGGCCGGCACCGTCGAACAGTTCCCCGGCGAGCAGTCGCGCACCGCGGTGCAGATCGCCGTCGCCTATGCCAGGGACAAGACCGAGCCCAAGGAAAAGCTCGTCCTGCTGACGCCGATCGTCATCGGCAAGGACAATCTCGACAAGGCTGAAAGGCTGGGTGAGACGAAGTAGGGAGACGCCGAGGGCGCGCATAGCGGCAAAGCAGCGTTCTGCCGCGCCCCCTCTGCCCTGCGGGGCATCTCCCCCACTTGGGGGGAGATTGGCAGCTTCAACACCGGCTCTCCCTCTGCAACGTTGGTTATTGGCGAAACCAGTGATGAAGGCGCAATTTCCCCCTTGTGGGGGAGATGCCAAGTGGTGGCAAAGAGGGCAGGACAGAGGGGGCGCTGTCCCGCCAACCTTGTGTAACAATCGGAACGATCGATCTCATCTTTCAGGGAGGATTTTTTGTCTCCAGCCGAAGCCGCAGCGCCGTCGCCATCGCCCGCCCTCCTCGCCGTCGAGGGCGTGACCAAGCGCTTTGCCGGCGTCACCGCGCTCAGCGACGTCTCGCTCGAGGTTCGGCCCGGCGAAATCCTCGGCCTGCTCGGCGAGAACGGCGCCGGCAAGTCGACGCTGCTCAAAATCCTGTCCGGCGTGATGCCGCCTTCTAGCGGCCGCATCGTCTTCGACGGCGTCGAATTCAATCCGCACAATCCGCAGGATGCCAAGCGCCTCGGCATCGTCACCATCTACCAGGAACTGAGCCTGATCCCGACGCTCACCGTGGCGGAGAACATCTTCATCGGCCGCGCGCCGCTCGGGCCGCTCGGCCTGGTCAGCTGGCGGAAGATGGAGGAGGACTCCGGCGCGATCATCGCCCGCGTCGGCCTGAATATCGATCCGGCGACACCGGTGTCGGCACTGTCGGTGGCCGAGCAGCAGCTGGTCGAGATCGCCCGCGCGCTGTCGCTGAAGAGCCGCCTCATCATCATGGACGAGCCGACCTCGGCGCTGACCGAAACCGAAGTGCAGAAGCTGATGTCGATCATGGGCCGGCTGCGCAAGGACGGCGTCGCCATCATGTTCGTCACCCACCGGCTGGAAGAGGCCTCTGCCATCTGCGACCGCATGACGGTGCTGCGCGACGGCAGGCTGGCCGGCCATCTCGACCGCGACGGCGGGCCGATCAAACTGCCGAAAATCATCGAGAAGATGGTCGGCCGCGCTGCATCCGAGCTTTACGCCAGACCGACGCTGCGCGACGTCGCCGGCGACGTCAGGCTCTCCGTGCGCGGCCTGCGCACAGTGCGCGATCCGCAGGCGCCGCACGCCATCGTGCTCGAAGGCGTCGACCTCGATCTCAAGGCAGGCGAGATTCTCGGGGTCGCCGGCCTCGTCGGCTCCGGCCGCACTGAGCTCGCCCGTGCCATCTTCGGCGCCGACCGCATCGCCGCCGGCACCATCACGCTCGACGGCAAGCCGATCGCACCTGAAACACCCGCCGACGCCATCGCGCTCGGCATTGGCCTGGTGCCGGAAGACCGCAAGCATCAGGCGATCTTCGCCACCCTCGGCATCCTGACCAATTTTTCTATCGCCGCGCTCGGCCGCTACTCCAACACGGCCGGCTTCATGGCCGAGAGGCGCGAACGCGAGGCGCTGGCAAGCTACAGAAAGACGCTGTCGATCCGCATGGCCTCGCCCGAGCAGCCCATAGAGGGGCTGTCCGGCGGCAATCAGCAGAAGGTCATCCTCGCCCGCTGGCTGGCGCGCGACCCCAAGGTGCTGATCGTGGATGAACCAACGCGAGGCGTCGATGTCGGCGCCAAGGCCGAGGTGCACCAGATCCTGGTGCAGCTCGCCGCGCGCGGCATCGCCATCATGATGATTTCGTCCGAATTGCCCGAGGTGCTTGCCGTGTCGGACAGGATCGTCACCATGCGGCGCGGACGCATCACCGGCGAGATGCCCGGCATCGAGGCGACAGAGGAAAAACTGATGGAACTGATGGCGCTCGACCAAACGCAGGAAGCGACGCAATGACCAGCACGACCGAACCGAGCCAGCGCGGCGGCATCAATGTCGCGCGGCTGCTGATGAGCTTTGGCCCGCTGATGTTCCTGGCGCTGCTGATCGTCGTTTTTACCGTCCTGAAGCCGAGCTTCATCGACCCCATCAACATCTTCAACATCATGCGGCAGATCTCGATCACCGGCCTGATCGCGCTCGGCATGACCTTCGTCATCCTCACCGCCGGCATCGACCTGTCGGTCGGTTCGCTGCTGGCCTTTTGCGGCATGGTCGCGGCGGTGGTGGCCAAGGGCGGCACCGCCAACACGCTGTCGCTGTCGACGTCCGGCACGCAAGGCTATGGCTGGTTCGCAGCCCTCCTGGCTGCCGTCGTCGTCGGCGCCATGGCCGGCGGCGTCCAGGGCTTTGCCATCACCAGGCTGAAGGTGCCGCCTTTCGTCGTCACGCTCGGCGGTCTCACCGTCTTTCGCGGCCTGACGCTGACGATCTCCAATGGCGGCCCGATCTCCGGCTTCGATGCCTCGATGCGCTGGTTCGGCACCGGCCTGATCGGCCCGGTCCCTGTGCCGGCGATCATCTTCGCCGCGGCGGCGATCCTCTGCCACATCGTCTTGCGCTACACGCGCTACGGCCGCGCCGTCTACGCCGTCGGCGGCAATGCCGAAGCGGCACGGCTGTCCGGCCTGCGCGTCGACCGCATTTTGATCTCGGTCTATGTCATCGTCGGCTTCTTCGCCGGCCTTGCCGCCTTCGTGCTGTCGGCGAGGCTCAATTCCTCGGAAGCCGTCGCCGGCATCGGCTACGAGCTGACGGTGATCTCGGCGGTCGTCATCGGCGGCACCTCGCTATTCGGCGGCATTGGCTCGGTCGGCGGCACGGTGGTGGGTGCAGCACTGATCGGCGTGCTGCAGAACGGGCTGCAGTTCAACAACGTCTCGTCCTACACGCAAAGCATCGTCATCGGCCTGATCCTGATCCTCGCCGTGGCCTTCGACCGCTGGCTGAAATCGCGGGTAAGGCGGTGAGGATTGAGGATCCGGCTCAAAGCAATCTTACCTTCCCCCCTGTTGTGGGAGAAGGAAAAGGTGCGTTCACGCTGGTGCGTTCACACGCTGCGAACGCGTCCAATCGGTGACTGTTCCGCCCGCAACCGTAGAGCTCGTCTGCGGCGCGAGAAGATCGTTGCGGCGGGCGAACGCCACGAAGGTTGCCCGCGCCGTCTCGGCGTCGATCTCTCCCTCCATCGCGGCCCGGCAGGCTTTGGCGGCGATGTCATGCGCGGCCGTCCGGCTCGCCGACGGCCAGTCGGACAGCAGCGCATAGGCCTCAGCCGCGCTTTCTATCTTGGTCGGGTTACCGAGGCCGGTGAGGATGGTGACCGGCTTTGCGAAAGAAGAACGATCCATGACACTCTCCTTTGGAAGCTCAACTAGCTCCTTTCGGGACTCAACTGTCCGGCCGCTGCGATCCTCAAGAACGGCCTGCGCGATGACAGCGCCGATCTGCGAATGCAACGCGGCCGGCTGCGGCGGCATGCTCGGCCGTGGCAGCAGCTGGTGCACCTTGGCGAGCGTCTCCAGCCAGGCCATTACGACAAGGGGCGGATGTTCACGCCCGTAGAGCCAGTGCTTTGCCTTAGCGACCGGATAGCCCGCCTCTTCGGCGAAATCGGTTTCCGACCACCTCAGCAGGCGCAGGCACTCACGCATCCGCGCCGCAATCATTTGCGCTCCTCCTTGTCGGCCCCCAATCGCTGGGCCGACAGGAACATCAGCGTGTAGGCCGCCTTGCGACGATCCCAGCCGGCCGACTCGACCGCGTCCAACAATCCGTCGACTAGCGGCGCCAGCGCTGTTTTGCACTCCGTTTCATAGTTGAAATCGGTCCTGGAAAGAGTCGGCGCAGCGATCTTTCCAAAACTGTTCATCATGTCCATGGCAACACCTGCTTATGATCCGGGCAAGGCCGTGCCCGACTTCGCGTCGGCGGGCACGGCCGTTTGTCCTTAGAAGCCTGGCGTCAGAAGTCCATGCCGCCGCCGCCGGGCATCGCCGGAGCGGCCGCTTCCTTCTTCGGCTTCTCGGCCACCATCGCCTCGGTGGTCACCAGCAGGCCGGCAACAGAGGCGGCACCCTGCAGCGCGGTGCGCACGACCTTGGCCGGATCGATGACGCCCTGTCCGTACAGGTCGCCGAACTCGTCGGTCTGCGCGTTCCAGCCATAGCCGAAGTCGGTTGTCTCGCGCAGCTTGCCGACGATGATCGAACCCTCCGCACCGGCGTTCTCGGCGATCTGGCGCACCGGCGCTTCGATGGCGCGACGCACGATATCGACACCGGTCTTCTGGTCGGGATTGTCAACGGCGACGTTATCGAGCGCCTTCGCCGCCCTGAGCAGCGCCACGCCGCCGCCGGGCAGGATACCCTCCTCGACCGCCGCGCGTGTGGCGTGCATGGCGTCGTCGACGCGATCCTTGCGCTCCTTGACCTCGATCTCGGTGGAGCCGCCGACGCGGATGACGGCGACACCGCCGGCGAGCTTGGCCAGCCGCTCCTGCAGCTTCTCGCGGTCGTAGTCGGAGGTGGTTTCCTCGATTTGCGCCTTGATCTGGTTGATGCGCGCCTGGATTTCATCCTTGCGGCCCGCACCGTCGACGATGGTGGTATTCTCCTTCTCGATCAGCACCTTCTTGGCGCGGCCGAGCATCTCCAATGTGACGTTCTCAAGCTTGATGCCGAGGTCTTCCGAGATCGCCGTGCCGCCGGTCAGGATGGCAATGTCTTCCAGCATAGCCTTGCGGCGGTCACCAAAGCCCGGCGCCTTGACGGCTGCAACCTTCAGGCCGCCGCGCAGCTTGTTGACGACCAGCGTCGCCAGCGCCTCCCCTTCGACGTCCTCGGCGATGATCAGCAGCGGCTTGCCGGATTGCACGGCGGCTTCGAGTACGGGAAGCATGGCCTGCAGATTGGACAGCTTCTTCTCGTGGATCAGCACATACGGTTCTTCGAGCTCGACGCGCATCTTGTCCTGGTTGGTGATGAAATAGGGGCTGAGATAGCCGCGGTCGAACTGCATGCCTTCGACCACTTCCAACTCAGTTTCGGCGGTCTTGGCTTCCTCGACGGTGATGACGCCCTCATTGCCGACCTTTTCCATCGCCTCGGCGAGGAAGCGGCCGATCTCGGCATCGCCGTTGGCCGAGATGGCGCCGACCTGGGCGATTTCGTCGTTCCTGGTCACCTTGCGGGCATTGGACTTGAGGTCGGCGACGATGGCGTCGACCGCCTTGTCGATGCCGCGCTTCAGGTCCATCGGGTTCATGCCGGCGGCGACCGCCTTGGCCCCTTCCCTGACGATGGCCTGAGCAAGAATTGTCGCGGTCGTGGTGCCATCGCCGGCGGTGTCGCTGGTCTTCGAGGCGACCTCGCGGACCATCTGCGCGCCCATGTTCTCGAACTTGTCCTCAAGCTCGATTTCCTTGGCGACGGTCACGCCGTCCTTGGTGATGCGGGGAGCGCCGAACGACTTGTCGAAGACGACGTTGCGGCCCTTAGGACCGAGCGTCACCTTCACCGCATTGGCGAGGATATCGACCCCGCGCAGCATCTTTTCGCGGGCTTCGGTATGGAATTTCACTTCCTTGGCAGCCATTGGATAACTCCTTCAAACAGGCAGCTTTTCGTTGACTGGTTGCTCGTCCAGGCCCGCTCAGGCGGCCTTCTGCATCTTGTCGGTGGCTTCGATTACGCCCAACACGTCGCTTTCTTTCATGATGAGCAGGTCCTCGCCATTGAGCTTGATCTCAGTGCCCGACCATTTGCCGAACAGGATACGGTCGCCGACCTTGACGTCGAGCGGCTGCAACTGCCCGCTATCGTCGCGCGCGCCGGGACCGGCGGCGATGACCTCGCCTTCCTGCGGCTTCTCCTTGGCAGTGTCGGGAATGATGATGCCGCCCGCGGTCTTCTCGTCGACCTCGATGCGGCGGACCAGGATACGGTCATGCAATGGACGGAACGCCATGTCGTTCTCCTCATAGGACAAACAGATTTTCTTGGACCTCCCTTCGCAGCCGACCGGTACACCGGCCGATGCGACGGTGCGCGACTCCTGTTCGGCAGCGCGCATATCGAGTTAGTCTGCCGATCCAGGCATTCAAGAGGATGCCGAAAAAATTTTAGCACTCGCCGTGGTCGAGTGCCAACGCGCTGTAATAATAACGCTATTCCAGGACTTGAAACGACGAACGCAGCTTGAAATCGCGGCGCCACCTTCCGACTTCGTCGTCGATCCCGGCACCGCCTGCCGGCGGCCGGAACCGATGAGGAAGCGGAGGCGTTTTTCCATGCGCGGGATGGACGCCTGAACGTTCGAAAAGGAGATGGCATGGTCAGCAATGAATTCCAGGTCAGCAACGCGTTCCGGCTCCAGATACAGGGTTTTGGCCTGACGACGGCCGAGATCCATTATCGTCTTCCCGATTATCGGAACCTGCTGCAGCTCTTCATCTGGCAGGAATACGACATCGCCCCGGATTTCCCGACGCTGAAGCATTTCCTCGAATATTGGGAGCGTGAGATCGAAGGCCCGCTGCATTCCGTGCGCGTCGCCCATCATCGTCTTATCCAGCCCTCTGAATGGCGGGCGGTGGGTGGCGTCATTACGCTCCAGTGACACAGGCAGAGGCGGCGCTTTTCATGAAGGTGCCCGCCTCTGCCGCATAGCGCGTCCGCGCCGACGCTCAGGTGGATTCGTTCAGGTGGATTGATGCTCAGGTGGATTTACGTCCCGTGACAAGCAGTCCGGCCGTGCGAGCCGCCTTGACGAACGCCGTGCGAGCCTCGCGGGCGGTGCGCCAGCCGTCGAGCGCGTCGCGGCAGGCGCGATAGGCTGCGCGCCAGCTCCGGCCCCGTGCCCGGACCGGCCACTGCTGCATGCATTCGATGGCTTCCCAGCTGCTGGCGACCTTGCGCTCTCCGATGGATTGGAGCTTCAGCGTGATCGGCTCGGAAAATGGGACATCGTTCATCACTTCCTCCTTCTTTCTGTTGTCTGTTTTTTTTGAGCAAGTAACATCCTCGAATAAGCAGGAGGGCGACCCGAATCGGCGCCGGCAAACGAGATGGTTCGTCTGCCTGCGCGCTTCAAGACCGTCTCAAACTCTGCCTGTCCCAAACCCTGCCCCTGTCCCGGCGCAACGGCGGTTATATGTCGTCGTCCGGCGGTTCGAGAAGCCCGATCAGCGTCGCCACCCTTGCCGACGGCAGGGGGCGGCCCTCGTTGACCAGCGCCTCATCGGCGCCAACCCAGGCAAAGGCCTCGCGCAACTCTTCGATCGTCGCGCCGGTCGAGGCGATGTCGGCGATAACGGCGTCGTCCACCGGGCCCAGCACCGAAATGATGTCGTCGCGTGTCATGGTCATGATATCCTCCATGCGGCGTGCCGGCGCGACCCTCAAATGACGGTTGAAACCGGCATACCTGCTACAATCTGGCAACAAAAATCTGGCAGCGGGACAGAATCTGGGTCTTGATTTCGGCCTGACAATAACCAAATCGGAATTGCCGGTTGCCGAATGGGACCGACAGAATCCAGGGAGCGCCAAGCTCTTTGGCGTCCCTCGTACCTATGTTGCTCCATGGAGGATGTAGCTATGAGAACCGCATTCGACTTTTCCCCGCTCTATCGGTCGAGCATCGGTTTCGACCGCGTCTTCAACCTACTGGAAAACGCGCCTCAGGCAGTCGACAGCTGGCCGCCTTATGACATCGAGCGAAGCGACGAGAACACCTATCGCGTGAAGATCGCCGTCGCCGGCTTCTCCGAAGACGATCTCGACATCAGCCACGAGCCCAACCTTCTCATCGTCTCGGGCGAGCGCAAGGAACTGGGCACAGTGGAATATCTGCATCGCGGCCTTCCGGTGCGGCCGTTCACACGGCGCTTTGAGCTTGCCGATCACATGACGGTCACCGGCGCCTCGCTCAACAACGGCCTGCTGACGATCGACCTTGTGCGCGAAGTGCCCGAGGAGATGAAGCCGCGTCGCATTGCAATCGCCAAGCAAGGCGGTGCGCCGAAGGCCGGGCAGGTCGAGAAGCCGAAGCAGGCCGCTTGAGCGAAGGCGATCTCTGACGTCGCCTTTGGCACAACCAGTCGAAAGGAGAACATCAATGGCTATTCGTGATCTCATTCCGTGGGGCCGGGAGAACAGTCCGGTTCCCAGCTTCTATCGTGACGATGACCGGGACCCGTTCATGGCGTTGCATCGCGAGATGAACCGCATGATCGACGACGCGTTCCGCGGTTTCGAAACGCGCATGCCGTCGCTCAGCGGATTTTCGTCGGCGCGCGCCAGCTGGCCGAGTGTTGAAATCTCAGACAGCGAGAAGGAGATCCGCGTGACCGCCGAAATCCCCGGCATGGATGAGAAGGACGTCGAGGTGCTGCTCGATGACGGCGTGCTGACGCTGCGCGGCGAGAAGCGCTCCGAGACCGAGGACAAGGACAGGCACTTCTCCGAGCGGTTCTACGGCCGCTTCGAGCGCCGCATCCCGCTCGGCTACGAGGTCGAGGAGGACAAGGTGAACGCCGCCTTCCACAACGGCGTGCTCAGCGTGACGCTGCCCAAGACCCAGCGCGCGCAGACGAAGGCCAAGCGCATCGCCATCAGTGGCAGCAAAGTCGGTTCTGGCGGAAGCAAGCACTGACGACATCGGCAGCCGGACGCGCGAGCGCTCGGCTGCGCCGGACACCTTAGAACGACAGCCTTACCAGCATCAACTTCCTGCAGCGGGCTTTGCCTTGACGTTCTCCAGCGCGGTCAACAGATAGTCCTGCATCGTCGCCTGAAGGTTTGTCGTGGCGGTGCGCACCGCTGCCATCGCGTCCTTCATCGCCGCTTCGTCGAAGGGCGAAGCCTGCTGCGCCGCCGCCGGATTGGCCCGCGCCATGCGCAGCTCGCGCAATCCCGCCAAGGTGCGCGGACGATTTGCGAGGCGGATGCTGCGAAATTCCTTCCTCACCTCGGGCAAAAACCGTGTTGCTGTCCGGGCCGGTGAAACTGCGGGCCGAGCGGCCACGGAAGCGACCGAGACGCAGGAAGCCCCCTATGCGCGCCGGCGAAAAATTCACACCGGCAGCCGGTTTCAGCGTCTTATCTAGTCAAGCAAACTCACTATTTGCAGGATTAGGACCAGCAACACAAAGCCAAGGACACACGCAAAGACCGCGACCAAAAGGAGGGTGCGTTGCTGTCTGCCCACGGCTTTCTCCCTGAAAGCGCACCCATCCACCAATACGAACGTTGTCTCAAAAGTTTGCTTGAGGCCCGGCGGAGAGGGAGCAAACATGACTCAGGCAAAAGAATCTCTGACAAGGTGTTCCTTTACGAGGGCGGTTACATCATTCATCCGGACGATGCATGGATATTAGAAAGTTCTAATAATTACTCCCGAGCGGCGGAACCTCCGGGTTCCTGCTGCGGATCGGGCTGCAACCCGATCGGGCCCGCGCTCTCCGCCAGAGGCGCGGGCTTCATTTGTTCAGCCGATGCGCCAGGCGGCGCGGAGGCCGCATATTGAATATCTACGGGAGCATTAGTAGCAGAAGTCGCTACCGTGGCGTTCCTGGCATCCAGGCAACGGAGCCCGTCATCCGAAAGGGTGGCGGGCTTTCGTTTCGATTATCGAACTGCTGAAGCACGTCTACAGAACAGGGCCTAACTCCATTACCACGAAAGCGGTGACACCCAGCACGACGAGTGCATAGGCCGCATAGAGAACAAGCAGCAAATCTTCAAGGTCGCGGAAAGAGGTTCTGGTAACCCTGATCTGTTGAGGCTCTGTTTTCTCGATAAGGTCGGCTTGGGGTGGCTCTGCTGTCGCGACGACATAGACAATCCGGTCGTGCTCGGCTGCCTGCAATATCCGTTCCGCGATATCGAGAGCGATCACTGGATCATCGGTCAGCTGATCTCCAGCTATTCGGTATTCAGTAACGGTCTGGACCTCGCGTTTCCCCATGCACGATAATAGCGTCATTTAAATTAGGTTCCACTAAAGTGCACCCGTTTGCGGCCGGCCCGGTCGTCGTGTGACCGGGCGTGAGCAATCCTGGGCCGCAATACCCTGCCCCGCGTCCTCCAATTAAACGGCGCGGGCCTTTCTATCGCCTATCACGCGCGCCATTGCCGGCAAGTCGCGATGCTAAAGCCGCATGTAGACCCCGAACCGGGAGCCATTCCGCGCGTGGGCAACGCATCTGGCACGTGCCGCTGGATGACGACGAACGGCTTTCGATACCTTCTTGCTGGTGATGCACCCAACTAACCTTGTTGCCGTAAGTGGCTCGCCAGTCCGATGCTAACAAAGCATCATCCCCAATGAGCCCCGCCCGACTATGCCGAGCTGCCATCCTGAGGGCGTCGTTGCACCGCCGGCCCTCGCCAGCAGTGCTGGTCGCCCTATAGCTGAGATGGGCGCGCCCCCTTCTCAGCGCCCCCTTCTCAGCGCCCCCTTCTCAGGGCCTTGTCTCAGCGCCTTGTCTCAGATCGCCTCGCGCTTCCGTTTCCGGCGTGGCTACCAGCAAGGCCGCGGCGGCGTTGGCGGCGGCGATGGCGACCTCGACCTGATGCCCGCGGGCAAGGCCTGCCGCGAACGCGCCGACGAACTCGTCGCCGGCGCCATGGGTGCTGACGACCTTCACCGGGATTGCCGCCAGCGCGAACGCCTGACCGTCGCGGTCGCAATAGGCAACGCCCTCCCCGCCGGCCGTGACGATCGCGGCCGGGTAGAAATCGACCAGCATGCGTGCCGCCTCGGCAGCGCCCTTGAGCGTGTCGACGACCGGAATGCCGGCCAGAAATTCCGCCTCGATGGCGTTGACGATAACGATATCGGTGAGTGCGATCAGTTCGCCGGTCAGCTTTCGCGCGGGCGCGGCGTTGAGCACGATCCGACCACCGTGTCTCCTCACCGCCCGCGCTGCGGCAATGTTGGCGGCTTGAGGCACCTCGTTCTGCAGCAGCAGTACCGACGTGTGCGCAACCATCTCGGTCGCGGCGGCGATGTCCTTCTCGCCCAAGGTGAGATTGCTGCCTGAGACGATCACGGCGCCATAGTCGCCGCCGTCGTCGAAGATCGCCACGCTCATGCCGGAGCCGGCGCCAGGCGCGACCCGCACGAAGCGGCTGTCGACGCCTTTGCATTCGAGATTGCCGAGAAGCACGCGGCCGAAATCGTCATCGCCAACGGCGCCGATCATCGCCGAGCGCACGCCGGCCCGCGCGGCCGACACCGCCTGATTGCCGCCCTTGCCGCCACATTTCGGCTGCCAGGCATGGCCGGTCACAGTTTCGCCTTTGCGCGGGCGGTCGGGGGCTTCGACCATGATGTCGTAATGCAGGCTGCCGAACACGGTGACCAGGGGCGGGGAAGCCGTCATGTGCCCCTGTCCCGGCGTTTCGACGTCACTGCCGACATGGTACGGCCGAGATTGCGCTCCGCCGCCTGGTAGTCGCGCTGCGCCACCGCGACGAACAGCGCGTCGAGAATGTTGAGTTGGGCAATGCGTGCCGCCGCGTTCTCGCCCATCAATGGCGAACCCTGCGCGGTCGAGCACAGCACGATGTCGGCGACGGCGGCCAGCGGCGAGTTGGCGTAGTTAGTGATCGCCAGCGTCCGCGCCCCGCTCTTGCGGGCGAGGTGGATGGCGTCGATGACGGCGCTGGTGTTGCCGGAATGCGAGAAGCCGACGGCGATGTCGTCGGCGCCAAGCAGCGATGCCGACATCAGCATCATGTGCGAATCGTCGTAGACTGATGCGCGGATGCCGATGCGCAGGAATTTGTGCGAGACATCGCGTGCGATCTGCGCCGAGCCGCCGACGCCATAGAAATCACGGTTCTTGGCGCGGTAGAGAAGATCGGCGGCGCGGTCGAAATCGTCCATGTCCAGGATGGCCAGCGTTTCCTCCAACGCCTGGATGGAGGTGCGGAATACCTTCTGTACGATCTCGGCCGAACTGTCGTCGACCGACAGCTCCTGGTGCATTTCGGCGGTCGGCAGGCGGCTGTACTCATAGACCGCGGTGCGGAAGTCGCGATAGCCGGAAAAACCCAGCTTCTTGGCGATCTTGACGACCATCGCCTCCGACACGCCGGCCTCCTCGGCGATCTGCTTGAGCGGAATGCTCTCGTCGAAGCCGCGTCGCCCGAACACGGTTTCCACCACTTTGGCCTCAAGCGGCGTCAGATGCGGCATCATCATGCGAATCCGCGGTCCTACTGCTTTCAGATCCAGGCTGGTCAAGGTCATCCACGTCCCCTCGTCACGCGATCGATGAGCATCGCGGCGAGGATTATAAGGCCAGTTGCCAGGAGCTGATAGAAGGACTGGACATTCATCAGCGTCAGGCCGTTGCGCATGGTACCGAGGATGACGGCGCCCAGAATGGTGCCGACCACGCTGCCCTTGCCGCCCATCAGCGAGGCGCCGCCGATGGCCGCCGCGGCAATCGCATCGAGCTCCCAGAGATTGCCGAGAATGGGCTCAGCAGCACCCAGCCGGCCAATCAGGATCTGCGCGGCAAGGGCCGCCAGCAGGCCCGAGATCATGTAGGCGGCGATTTTGGTGCGGGCGATCGGCACGCCGGCTATATAGGCGGCCTCCTCGTTGCCGCCGACGGCGAGCAGATATTCGCCGAACGGCGTCTTCTTGAGGATGACCCAGGCGATCAGCGCGACCACGGCAACGATGATGACCGCCAATGGCAATCCGAACAGAGATCCGTTGAAGATGGCGCGGAAGCCGGCAGGCAGGCCGAGCACCGGGTTGCCGCCGGTATAGATCAGCGCCAGCGCCCGGTAGGTGCTGAGCGTTCCCAGCGTGACGATGAAAGGTTGCAGCCCGACATAGGCGACCAGCACGCCGTTGAGCAGCCCGCAGACGAGGCCGATGGCGAAGCCGGCGGCGATGGCCAGCGGAAACGGCACGCCGGCAACCAGCATAGACGCCGAGATGACGGCCGAAAGAGCCGCCGTCGGTCCGACCGACAAATCGATGCCGCCCGAGATAATCACCAGCGTCATGCCCAACGCCAGGCAGGCGTTGATGCTCGACTGCTGCAGGATGTTGATCAGATTGCGCTCGGCAAAGAAGCCCGGCACCAGCGCACCGAAGACGGCGAGGATCACCACCAGGCCGATCAGCGTGCCGGCGTCGCGCACGGAAAACCGGTGCAGGAAATCCGCCCGTGGCCGGGCTGCTGTATGTTCCGTTACATCAGTCATCCGCTGGTCCTGTCTGTTACGCCGACGTGGCGCGCCGTGCCGGCCCTCGCTTCCGATTGGGGTATGGCATGCGCCGCGATCGCCTGTTCGCTGAGATCAGCCCGGCCGAGTTCGGCGGCAACCGTGCCGTCGCGCATGACCAGCACGCGGTCGGCGAGCCGGATCACCTCGGGAAGCTCGGACGACACGACGACGACCGAATGGCCTTCGGCGGCGAGCTCCTCGATCAAATGATAGATCTCCGCCTTGACACCGACATCGATGCCGCGCGTCGGCTCGTCGAACAAAAGGATGCGCGTTCCCGCCGCCAGCCAGCGGCCTATGATCGCCTTCTGCTGGTTGCCGCCGCTGAACAGCCGGATCGGCCGGTCGAGCAGGAACGGCCTCAAATTGACCCGCTTCATCTTCTCGGCCGCGACCCGTTTCAGCCTGGTGTGATCGATGACGCCGCGCGGCGCGAACACGCCCATCGACGCCAGCGCCATATTGCTGGAGATCGACCGCAACGGCACGATGCCTTCGCGCTTGCGCTCCTCTGGCACCAGGCCGATGCCGGCGGCGATGGCGTCGCGCGGATTGGAAAGTTTGATCGCCCTGCCGTCGATCTCGACCGTGCCTGACGAGGCGCGGTCGGCGCCGGCCAGCAGCCGCAGCAGTTCGGTGCGGCCCGAGCCGACCAGGCCGGCAATGCCCAGCACCTCGCCGCGATGCAGGTCGAACGAGACGTCATGGACCTTGGTTGCCGAGGCGAGGCCACGCACGCTCAGCCTGACCTCGCTGGATGCGTGCGAGCGGTGCTGTTCCTGGGCAAGCTCGCGGCCGACCATCATCGAAACGACGGCCTTTTCCGACACCCGCGCGAGATTGACCGAATCGACCACGACGCCGTCGCGCATGATGGTGGCGCGGTGGCAGATGCCGAACACCTCGTCCAGCTTGTGCGAGACATAGACGACCGCGACACCGTCGCGGGCCAGGCCGGCAATCACTTCGGCCAGCCGTTCGAACTCGCTCGGCGTCAGGCTCGATGTTGGCTCGTCCATCGCCACGATGCGCGCACGATCGAGCAGCGCCCGGGCGATCTCGACGATCTGCCGCTGCGCGACCTTCAGGCTGCCGAGTGGAGCTGCCGGATCGATCGTCGGGTCTATGGCGGCGAGGGCTTCCGCGGCGCGGCGTTCCTGCTCGCGCCGTGCGACGAAGATGCCGCCGCGCGTCAGCGGATGGCCGAGGAACATGTTCTGGGCGACGCTGAGGTGCGGCACCTGCTGCAATTCCTGATGGATCATGGCGACGCCCGCTGCGCGCGCCGCGACCGGGTTGTTCAGCGCTACCGGTCTGCCGTCGATCAGCACGCGTCCGGCTGTCGGCCTGTAGACCCCCGACAGGATGCGCAGCAGCGTCGATTTGCCGGCGCCGTTCTCACCGAGCAGGCCATGGATTTCGCCGCCGCCGACCGAAAAAGACACATCGCCCAGCGCCCGCACGGCCGGAAACATCTTGGAAATGCCCTCGAATTGCAGCCGGGGGATCACGGACATTGGTTCTATTCTCCAGGCAAAGGGCGCCAGCCGAAGGGCCGGCACCCGTAGTCCTACCCCTTAATTGCCCGCTGCCGCGTCCTCGAGCAGCGCCTTGCGCACGGCGTCGCCGGCGCCGGAATAACGGTCGGCATTGTCCCTGGTGATCAGCGCCTGCGGCGTGGCGACGACACGCGGCAGCTTCTGCCCGGCCACCAGTCGCAGCGCCGATTCCAGCGCCACCTCGCCGGTCAGCACCGGGAAACTATCGACGGTGCCGGTCAGCTCCCCGGCGCGGATCGAGGCATAGGCGTCGGAGATGCCGTCGGTGCCGAAGACGGCGACTTTGTCCTGCAGCCCGGCGGCCTTGACTGCCTCAACGATGCCCAGCGCCATGCCGTCGTTGTTGGCATAGAAGCCGATCAGGTCGGGGTGCTGTTGCAGGATGTTGGTGGCCGCGTCGTAGGAGGTCTGGCGATCCCAGTTGCCGGGGACGCTGGCGACGACCTCGAACTTGCCGGCTTCGGTGATCGTGGTCTTGAAGCCGTCGGTGCGCTGGACGGCGGCATAGACGCCGGCCTGGCCTTCGACGATGGCGACCTTGCCGCCATCCGGCCGGTTCTTGATGAACCATCTGGCGACGCGCACGCCATTGTCGCGCTGGACATTGCCGACATAGTGCTCGGCCTGCGGGATGACCGCGTCATTGACGTTGACCACCGGCACGTTGGCGGCCTTGGCCTGTTCCATGATCGGCTGCAGGTTGGAGTCGGTCTGCGGCGAGACGAGCAGCACGTTGTAGCCTTGCGTGACCAGGCCTTCGGCGATTGTGAGTTGGCCGAGCTGGTCGCCCTCGCTCTGCGCCGCCTGGTAGACGACGGGAACAGCGACACGGTCGCCGAACGACTTGTAGCCCTCACCCAGCGAGCGCCAGTATTCGTTGGTCAGCGTCTTGGAGACGGCGCCGGCCCTGGTGCCGTCGGGCAGCTTGGGGAACGCACCGAACTTGGCCTCGAGCTGCGACCAGTCGATCCGATCCTTCTCGGTGTCGGAATTGAGCGGCGCAAGGTCCGCGGAAAAAGCCGAGCCGATGGACAGCGCCATCAGGGCAGCGGCAGCGGTGGCAAGCAGAAATTTCATGGTCTTCCTCCCTTGTTGAAAACGGCGCCGGCTCAGCTGTCCGGTCCGAGCATGGCTTCCTGGATGATGGCCTGCGATGCGACCGCGTCCTGACGCTCGACGGCGGTGGACAGGCGGTTGTCCTTTTCCAGCCGATCGACGACGCGCAGCATGCGCTTGACGGTCGCGATGTTGACTTCGCATTCGTGGACCGGATCGAGCCCGGTCATGTCGGGAAACGTGTCGAAGTAGATGGCGCCGGCGTAGCCGTCGCGGCGGATCTGCCTGAGCAGCTCGATCGTCTGCAGCGTATGCACCGCGCCGACCATCAGGCCGTCGTCGCGCTTGGCGTAGCCGTCGTTGAGATGGACGCCGAGCAGCTTGCTGTGGCGCGCGACGAGTGCTGCGGCAAAGGCCGGCTGCTCGTCGGCATAGAGCACATGGGCGAAATCAAGCGTCACGCCGAGATTGGGCAGGGCGATCTCGCGGATGGCCAGCAATGTCGTCGCCGCGTCGGGCATCAGGCTGTAGGAGCGCGGCTCGTTGGGCTTGTATTCCAGGCTGATCTGGCAATCGGGGTCGTGCGCTGCAACTTCACGAATCCCATCAATCTCGTGTTGCCAGAGCGCGGCGTAATCGGCCTGGAAGGCATAATCGAAGCCGTCCTGCCCGAGCCACAGCGTCATCAAATTGGTGCCGGCCTCACGAGCGGCATCGATGCCAGCCTTGGTCAGGTCGATGGCTTCGCGGCGAACCGCGGGATCAGGATTGGTGAAGGCGCCGAGCTTGAAGGCCGGATTGGAGTAGTAGCGCATGGCAAAACCATTGACGGAAAGGCCGATGTCGCCGAGCTTTCGCGCCATTCCCGCGGGTTTTTCATCGACATGATCGGGAAAGTTGAGGTCGAGGTCGGTCAGCCCCGCAACCTTCGCCGCACGCGCCGCCATCTGCAGCATGGACGGCTTGCCGATAAGATCCGGCCATTCGGCCTGTGGCCGCGAGGCAAAGGAATTGAGGCGTGTGGCGAAACGATTGGCTGTCATGGATGATCCTTTGGTGGACATAACTTCACGTATTTTAATTTACTTGTAAAGTAGAGAGCGCTGTTAATTCAATCGTGGGAGCCGGGGGGCCCGGGAAGTGCCTTGAGCGCAGTTGTTACCGCTTTCGCGAAAGCGGTAACAATTTATGATGACGGTGCGATGAAATTGTGTTATTACCCTTTTCGCGAAAACGGTAACAACTCATATGCAGCAGATTCCCCACACATACCAGACGCTCTATTCCGAGCTGGCGCAGCGGTCGCTGGATGCCTCGTTTTCGACGGAATTCAACGTCGGCGGCCGCTTTGTCACAGCCGAGGTGAAAGGCCGCCGTTACTGGTATCTCGACCTGCCGAACCCTGACGGCGGCAAAACACGCACATATGTCGGCCCCGTCGACGATCCCGAAATCACCAGGAGGGTCGAAAACTTCAAGGACCTGAAAGCCGACATCAAAGAGCGGCGAAAGCTGGTTTCGACCCTCATTCGCGAGGCCTACCTGCCACGGCCGGAAAGGAAGACCGGCGACATTGTCCAGGCGCTCGCCGAAGCCGGTTTCTTCAGGCTTCGTGGCGTCCTGGTCGGTACCGTCGCCTATCAATGCTATCCAGCCATCCTTGGCGTTCGCCTGCCCAGTACGTCGATGGTCACGGGAGATGCCGATTTTGCACAGTTTCATTCGATCTCGACGGCCGTCGATGACAGGATGCCACCCGTGCTCGATACGTTGAGGAAAGTCGACCCGACTTTCCGGGAGATTCCGCACCAGGCTGACGGCCGCTTCACCACGCAATATTCTTCCCGCTCCGGATACAAGGTCGAATTCCTGACTCCGAACACCGGTTCGGCCGACTACGAGGGTCGTCCAACAACCATGCCCGCGCTTGGTGGCGCGTCGGCGCAGCCCCTGCGGTTTCTCGATTTCCTGATATATGAGCCGATCCGGGCCGTTCTCCTTCACGGTGCCGGCGTGCCGGTGAACGTGCCGTCGCCCGAACGGTACGCCATCCACAAACTCATCGTCGCCAGTCGCCGTCGGACGGACAGCGACGGCACCGCCAAGAGCCGCAAGGACAGGATGCAGGCTGCAACCATCATGGAAGCCATGATTGAACAACGGCAGTCGGAAGATCTGGCCGATGCTTTCATGGAGGCTTACGACCGCGGCCCGGCCTGGAAGGATGCCATACGCAAAGGTCTATCCCAGGTTGACGACGACGCGCGCGAAACCGTCCTGCCGACGCTGGCCCGCGCTATCCGAAAACTGGAAAGAGACCCTTCGGAATTCGACCTTGAAGAACGCGGCGGCCGCGCCGAAACGATAGGGCCTCGCGAATAGTAAGGTTCCGGGCAGTAGGCGCCGACCATCAAGTAAATTTACACAGAGCAGTATCGCGGGTAAAATTGCTTGCAAGCGATCGGCGTCCCAAATGAAGGGCCCACTGAAGATCAAGGTGCTCGGCGAATTGGTGGTCCTGCGGGGCGCCCGGGAGATCGCGCTGCCACCGTCGAAGAAAACGCGCGCTCTGCTCGCCTACCTAGTGGTGGCGAACCGGCGTCAGCGGCGCGATCATTTGTGCCGAATGTTCTGGGAGGTGCCTGACGATCCAAGAGCTTCGCTGAGATGGAGTCTCTCGAAGCTAAGGCACATCATCAACCAGAACGGTGACGAGGGCTGCCTGAAGGCCGATCGAGAGAGCGTGCTTTTCGACACCGCCAAGCTTGATGTCGATTTGCTGCAAGTCGCCCACATGACGGCGAACGAGGTACGCTTTCTCGACACCTCACGCCTGGAAACCCTGGCTGCCATGTTCCGGGGGCAGTTCCTCGAAGATCTGGAACTGCCGCGCTGCCCGGTGTTCGAGGCTTGGCGCACATTCCACGGCGACGCACTGGATCGCACCAGATCGATGATCCTGCAGGCGCTTGTCGAGCGGCTGCGCTGCGAACCTGAGCGGGCCCTTTCCTATGCCGAAACGCTACAGTCTCTGGACCGGGCCAACAAGCAGGTTTCGCTGGAGATACGATCACTCGAGGCTTCGGCTCGAGAGCGCGCAACGCAACTGCGACCGGTCAGCGAGCAAGCCGGGCAACAAGCATCAGGTGAAGCCGTCCGTTCCGCTCCGGGTGGCGGCCAAAATGAGCACCGGCGTTCCCAGGAGATACATTATTGCAGCAGCCCCGATGGCGTCCGGATCGCCTACGCGGTTTCGGGCGACGGCCCGCCGCTGCTTCGCGCGGCGCACTGGATGTCGCATCTGCAATACGAATGGGAAAGCCCGGTGTGGCGACACTGGATCGATCAGCTTTCGAGCAGGAATACGCTGATCCGCTACGATGAGCGCGGCAACGGCCTCTCCGACTGGAACGTCGGCGACTTCTCCTTCAACGCCATGGTCACTGATCTGGAAAGCGTTGCCGACGCAAGCGGCCTGGACCGTTTCCCGCTGCTCGGTGTCTCGCAAAGTTGTGCGGTATCGATCGCCTATGTCCTCCGGCACCGCGAGCGCGTGTCGCGCCTCATTCTCTACGGCGGCTATGCAAGGGGCCGGCGAAAGCGCGGCGACGCCCACCAGCTCGATACCCAT
Source organism: Mesorhizobium wenxiniae (assembly GCF_002284535.1). GTDB lineage: Bacteria > Pseudomonadota > Alphaproteobacteria > Rhizobiales > Rhizobiaceae > Mesorhizobium > Mesorhizobium wenxiniae. The sequence continues at coordinate 128,776 of NZ_NPKH01000033.1, forward strand.
GAAGCAATGACCACCCTGATCCGTGAAGGATGGGGCAAGGACAATGCCGCGTTCCGCCAGCTGTTCACCGAGGCATTCATTCCGGGTGCCAGCCGCGAGCAGATGGCTTGGTTCAACGATCTCCAGAGGCAGACCACATCGCCGCTCAACGCCAGCCTGCTTCACTCCACTTTCGGCGACATAGACGTTTCGGCGATGCTGGGAGAGGTGAGCGTTCCAACGCTGGTGCTGCATGCCAGGAACGATGCCGTGGTTCCATTCGACGAAGGCAAGGTGCTCGCGGCCGGCATACCGGGGGCGCGCTTCGTCGACCTCAACAGCGCAAATCATATCCTCCTCGGCGACGAGCCTGCCTTCGCCGATTTCCTGCGTGAAGTCAGATCCTTCATGGCCGGACCCCCGGCAAATTTCAACGCTTCGGCCGCTCTTTTCTAACGCCTGCAACAACACTCCTTCCAACGCAGACCGGTGATCATCGGCGCCCTGGTCAGCAAATGGAGGATCGAGATGAAGATTCATTCTGTGATCGGCGGCGGCGGCGTGAAGCTGCATGTGTGCGAATGGGGCAAAGCTGATACACCAGCCATCCTCTTCATTCACGGGTGGTCGCAGAACCACCTTTGCTGGCGCAAACAGTACGAGAGTGAGCTTGCGGACGCGTTTCGCCTCGTCGCCTTCGATCTTCGCGGCCATGGCATGTCGGAAGCGCCCGAGGCACAGCAGCAGTACACGGAGCCCAAGCCATGGGCGGACGATATTGCGGCCATCGTCGGCCAGCTCGGCCTGAACCGGCCCGTTCTCGTGGGGTGGTCTTATGCGGGCTTCATCATCTGTGACTATGTTCGCGCGTACGGCCAGGATGCGATTGCCGGGATCAACTTCGTCGGTGCGGCTGTAACGCTTGACAGGGCCACGTTCGGCGTTTTGATCGGCCCCGGCTTTCTCGATCACGTGCCGGGCGCGACCGCAGGCGACGACTTCCCCTCCAACGTCCAGGCCATTCGCGACTTCGTGCAGGGCTGCACCGCGCGACCGCTACCGAGAGACGAATACGAGGTGGCCCTGTGCTGGAACATCGTTGTGGCCCCAAGAGTCCGGTCTGCGCTTGTCACGCGCGCGATCAACTCCGACGACGTTCTGACCATGTTAAAGAGACCTGTGCTTATGACTCAGGGCCGCAGCGATACGGTGGTCCTCCCGGCAATGGGCGATCACATCCTCAAGACATGTCCGACGAGCGCCGCTTCCTGGTACCGCGAGACCGGACACGCACCCTTCATCGAGGACTCCTCTCGTTTCAACCGCGAACTCGCCGACTTCGTGCGCAAAGCGACGACATCATAGCTGACGATAGCGGACATTTCGCGCCAAGGCTTCTCAATCGGACCAGACCGTCATGTCTGCTATTGGCGGCGCATTTCGATGCGGGCGAATTGTTACTAATCTCGGACACCAGGCGCGTTATCCGAGGATAAGATATCAGTCGTCACGCTGGTTGCAAGTTAGGGCTCGCCCCTCAAATGGCTGCATTGCTATTGACTACGCGCCAGCTAGAGATAGCAATCTTATGCGATTTGGCTACGAGCCGGGTCAGTGGACGGCCTCCGAATTTCTCGTTCCAGGAACGTGCAGTTAGCGCCAGGAGCGGTCGTTTGCAGTTATGGCGAACAAGGTCGCATCTATATCCCGCAAGCAGGATTTCGGCCTTGCGGCATTTTGGGAGCTCAATTGACGACTGAAAACTCGAACTGTTCCCAGCGGTAAACGGCCTTGTATTCGTCGTCGCGCCCCGGCGTCCTGAACACATTGCGATAAATTGCTCCGCAGCTTGTCAGCTCTCCGGGAAAGGCATCGCACAAGAAATTGCCTTGCACCCAGGAGGTTCCTGTTCGGGTCCTCAGGCCAATGGTTTCGCTGATGGCGCCGTCGACGGAGGTCGTGCGCTGTATCGGCAGGAACTTGTCAAATGCCAATTTTCCGCGCGTTTCGTGGCCGAACATGAGAGACCTTATTTCCGCGCCTGTGAGCCGGTCCTTCGGATTCATGCCTGCCCTTGCCAATGCCGGCAGATCGGGCACGCCTGCCTTGGTCAGGCCGGCCAAAAGGCGTTCGATATCGGCCGTATTCTTGAAAACCATGAAGTCCTGGGTGATCAGTTGGTTTGGTTCCCATAGTAGCCTTTGCGTAACAACCTTCCTAAACCTTTCCAAGGCAGCCGCGGTCTGGTCGCTGCGCCCAAGATGCCCATAGGCAGAAACAAGAACTTGCAGGGCATAGAATTTCGCCCGTGGGTCGGGCGATTCAAGATCCATCTTCTCGATGGAGTGAACCGCGTCCTCGAATTTCCCTTGGCCGAACTCGGCTAGTCCGGCCTGGTAGTGCCGGTAGTCCATCCACGAGATCGGGTCGACGCGCGCGGCCGCCTCGAGACAGCTCAGCGCTTCCTTCGGCCTGCCGTTGAAATTCAGGGCATTGGCCAGCGAGAGATAATTCCAGGTATCGCTAGGATCGAGCGCCACCGACTTCAGCAGAACGGTGACTGCTTCGTCCGAGTTGTGTTCGCGGACCATCAACTCGGCGACTAGCTGATAGTAGCCGGGCGATGGATGTCGGGCGGCGAGCTTCAGGGTTTCGTGGACTTTGTCATAGGCCTCGGCTCGCGTAAGCCCCATCACCACGGCCCGGGCGATGTCCGCGTCCCAATAAGCCCAGGCGAGTTGGGCATGAGCCGCGCCGAAATCGGGGTCGAGTTGCACCGCGTGCTGGAAATGCTTCACAGCCTGCGCAAACTCCTCGGGGGTGTTGATACGGTTATAGATGTCCATCCCTTTGAGATAGACATCATAGGCCTCGGCACTGTTTGTGCCTCCCGAGCGGGCGGCCGGCGCGACGCTCACCAGGCGGAGTTGGAGCGCGCCTGCGATGCTGCCGACGACCTTGTCCTGCAGCGCGAACACGTCCGCCCACCGGCCGTCGAAGCGCTCCGCCCAAAGATGTCCGGACGTCGAGCTGTCGATCAGATGCGCATTGATGCGCATGTCGTCGCCGACGCGGCGAATCGAGCCTTTCAGCAGGTACCTGACGCCCAATGCCGCCGCAATCTCCTCCGGCTTCGGGTCCTTGTCCTTGTAGGCGAAGGCCGCGCTGTGGGAGACGACGAAAAGACCCGGCACGCGCGCCAGTTCGGTCGTCAGGTCCTCTGTGAAGCCGTTGGCGAGATATTCTTGTTCCTTGTCATCGCTGAGATTGTCGAAGGGCAGGACGACTAGCGAGGACCGGGTGTCGGCAGCCTCGCTGCCTGCCGGAACAGCAGGCTGTGCAGGCCTCTCCCACAGCTGCCACCATGCTGCAGCAAGGCCGAGAGCCAGGAAGAGAACACCCGCCGCGACCGGAAAACGCCAGGCGCGTGGCTGGCGGCGAGCATGGAGGGTCTTGCCCGCTGCCGCGGAATCAAGCAACACGCGATACGCCTGAACTGGTTCGGCGATGTTTTTGACCCTCTGTTCGCCCATTGGCTCAAAGGCGAACGCCAGCTTCCTATCGACCTCCTTGGCCACTTTTCCCGAGATGCAGATGCCGCCCGGTTCCGCCAACTGCTGAAGTCTGGCCGCGATGTTGACCCCATCGCCATACCGGTCGTCGCCGTCGACGATCACCTCGCCGAGGTTGATGCCGATCCGCACCAGGATCTGTTCCACTGCGGGAAGCGAGACGTTGCGCTCGGACAGGCCCCGCTGCAACGACACTGAACATTCGACGGCATCGACGACACTGCCGAATTCGGCCAGCATCCCATCTCCCATAAGCTTGAAGATATGGCCGTGGTGGCGGGCAATTTCGGGCTCGAACAGTTCCTTGCGTCCGGCACTTAGTCGCTCAAACGTACCGGCCTCGTCGCGCTCCATCAGAGTCGAATAGCCCACTACATCTGCGGCTAGAATCGCGGCAAGCTTGCGGTCCATTGGTGGCCTAGCCCCGGCGGATCATAGTATTGGTTGTTCCGATAAGAAACCTGGCCTCACCAGTACTCAGCAAATCCCTACCTTCCGCGCGTTCATTGATGGCTGATGCGGCGACGGTTGACCAATGTCGTATTCTACCACATTCGAGACATTAGAGCTTGCCTGCCGGAATGGCTCGTTTGGGTCACGTCGAGACCTCAAGCAGACGCGCCAAGCTGCCTTGGCGCCGGCCAAACCAGCCGATTTGCACGCCAGAGTACGCCGTAGCTCTCCACTACTGTGAATCATCATTACACCCGGCTCCAACCGGGCTTGAGATAGTGCCGTCGATTGAAAGGAAGACGAGAGCCGTAAGAGCAGCCAACATCGAACGGAGACCAAGTGGGCGCGGAAGTTAATCTATGCTGCCGGCTCCGTTACTCCCACTAGAATGTCGAGCCCGCCGTCAGCAGCTTGGTCGCGCTCGCCGCCCTTGCGTCTTGCGCGCCAATTGACCATCCTTGCAGACGTTAGTTGCACCGCGGCCGGGGGGTTCGCACATGCCGACGCTTTATGCGCTCAAACCGGCCTTCCAGGCGAAGCTGCGGCCGCTCGCCGACCGGCTGGCCGGGGCCGGCGTCACCGCCAACCAGATCACGCTACTGGCTGCCGCCCTGTCGGTCGCCACCGGCATTCTGGTCGCGGCCCTTGCCGGCCATCGCGCGATCTTCATCCTGATGCCGGCGGTGCTGTTTGCGCGCATGGCGCTCAACGCCATCGACGGCATGCTCGCGCGGGAACATGGTCAGGCCTCGAAGCCTGGCATGTACCTCAACGAACTCTGCGACGTCGTCTCAGACCTCGCGCTGATCCTGGCCTTTGCCGCTCTCTTCCCCGCCTGGGGCGTCGTCGCCTTTGCCATCACGGCAGTGCTTGTGGAATTCGCCGGTGTGCTCGGCATCGCGGCGGGCACGGGGCGCAATTATGCCGGGCCGTTCGGCAAGAGCGATCGGGCGCTGGCGCTCGGCATCGTCGCCTTCCTCATCGCCTGCGGCCTATGGGTGGAAGCGATCACGCCGTTTGTGTTTCCGGCAATGGCTACACTCTCGCTGGTGACCGCCATCAACCGGATACGCAGCGGCCTTAACGGGAGCGGTGGCTGAAATTCCGGTCGCATCCGCCAGGGGAACAACATGCTTCATGAACCAACGATTGCCGCTTCCGCAAGTGAGCAGCGGGTGGCGCAGGAGCGCACCTTCCGCACGCATGACGGCACCGAGATCTTCTACCGCTACTGGCCGGCGGTCGGGCGACCTGCCAAGGGCGCGGTCCTGCTGTTCCACCGCGGCCACGAGCATGGCGGCCGCATGGCGCATCTGGTCGACGAACTCGACATGCCCGACCATGCCTTTTATGCCTGGGACGCGCGCGGCAATGGCCGCTCGGCCGGCGAACGCGGCTATGCGCCGTCCTTTGCCGCGCTGGTGCGCGACATCGATTGTTTCGTGCGCGAGATCGGCAGAGACGGGTTCGGCCAGCGCGACATCGCGCTGATCGCCCAATCGTTCGGCGCGGTGCTCGCCGCCGCCTGGGTGCATGATTATGCACCGCAAATTCGCGCTGTGGTGCTGGCCTCGCCGGCCTTTTCGGTCAAGCTCTACGTGCCCTTCGCCAAGCAAGGCATTGCGCTGTGGCAGAAGATCAAGGGCCGCTTCTTCGTCAATTCCTACGTCAAGGCCAAGTTCCTGACGCATGACCCCAAGCGCATCGTCTCCTTCGAGGCCGATCCGCTGATCACGCGGCCGATCGCGTCCAACATCCTGGTCGAGCTCTACGATCACGCCGCGCGTATCGTCGCCGACGCCCGCGCCATCACCGTGCCGACGCAATTGCTGATCTCCGGCAGCGATTGGGTGGTGCGGCATGGACCTCAGCACGAGTTCTTCGTCAATCTCGCCAGCCCGGCCAAGGAGCGGCATGTGCTGCCCGGCTTCTTCCACGACACGCTCGGCGAACGCGAACGCCGCAAGGCACTCGATCTGATCAAGCCGTTCCTCGAAAGACAGTTCGCGACCCCGGAGAAGCCGGTCGACCTGACCGCGGCCGACCGCGCCGGCTTCACACGCGACGAGGCCGACCGGCTCGCCTCGCCGCTCGCCCTGCTGTCGCCGAGGGGCCTCTACTGGGCAATGAGCCGCGCCTCGATCCGCATGGGCGCCTGGCTGTCGTCAGGCATGAAGACGGGAATTGCCACCGGCTTCGATTCCGGCTCGACTCTCGACTATGTCTACGAGAACGAGGCGCGGGGCCACGGTCCGCTCGGCCGCATGATCGACCGCACCTTTCTCGACGCCATCGGCTGGCGCGGCATCCGCCAGCGCAAGCTGCACCTGGAAGAGCTGATCGGCAGCGCCACTCGGACGCTGAAGGCCGGCCGGCCGGTCCATATCGTCGATATCGCCGCCGGCCACGGCCGCTATGTGCTCGACGCCGTCGCCAAATGCACTGAGCCGCCGGCCAGCGTGCGGCTGCAGGATTTTTCCGACCTCAACGTTTCGCTCGGCCGCAAGCTGATCGCCGAGCGGCACCTGCCGACCAGCGTCTCGTTCCACCAGGCCGACGCATTCGACGCCCAAATGCTGGCCGGGCTCGATCCGGCGCCGGACCTGGCCATCGTCTCCGGGCTTTACGAATTGTTTGCCGACAACGCCATGATCGCCCGCTCGCTCGGCGGGCTGGCCAAGGCGATGCAGCCCGGCAGCCTGCTTCTCTACACCAACCAGCCCTGGCATCCGCAGCTCGAAATGATCGCGCGCAGCCTGACCTCGCATCGCGGCGGCCAGGCCTGGGTGATGCGCCGGCGCACGCAAGGCGAGATGGACCAGCTGGCGGCGGCGGCCGGCTTCGAAAAGCTCGACCAGCGCATCGACCAGTGGGGCATCTTCACCGTCTCGATCGCGCGGCGCGTCTGAGCATGGTCTTGCCAGTCCTTGGCGCCGCCGTTGCCGCGGCCCCTGCCCTTTCTGCCTCCGAGCGCGAGCCGTACGCCGGAATCGTGCTGCGCGCTGCGTTGTGGCTGGCGTTTCTGGCGCCGTTCTTCTACGTGACCTACGGCTTCGCCAACTGGCTGGCCTCGCAGCGCGACGATGTCGGCAGCATCGTCTTTGCCTGGGAGCGCGGCATCCCGTTCATCGCCTGGACGATCGTGCCCTATTGGTCGATCAACCTGTTCTACGGCCTGTCGCTGCTGTTGAACGACACCAAGCGCGGCGTCGACCGGCTCGCCGGCCGTTACCTCACGGCGCAGATCATCGCCGTCGCCTGTTTCATCCTTTTCCCGCTGACGGCGACCTTCATGCGGCCGCAGACATCAGGCCTGCCAGGGTTCATGTTCGCGGTGCTCGGCGGCTTCGACAAGCCGTTCAACCAGGCGCCGTCGCTGCACATCGCGCTGCTTGTCATCATCTGGGATCATTGGCGCTGTCGGCTCAAAGGCCTGGCCGCCATCGTCTGGCACGTCTGGTGTTTCCTGATCGGCGCCTCGGTGCTGACGACATGGCAGCACCATGTCATCGATATCCCGACCGGCGCTTTGCTCGGCTTCTTCGCCCTGTGGCTGTTCCCGCGCGACGGCGAATTGCCGTTCGCCGGCTTCCGGCTGACCGCCGATCCCAATGCACGGCGGCTGGCGCTGTTCTACGCGCTCGTCGCAGCGCTGGCACTGGCCGGCGCCGTTGCCGGCGCCTTCGTCTCGGCGCTGTGGCTCATCCTGCTGTGGCCGGCGCTGGCGCTGGCCATCGTCGCCTTCGCCTATGTCGGAGCCGGCGCCAAAGTGTTCCAGAAAGCGGCCGATGGCAGCGTCTCGCTGGCCAGCCGTGTTTTGCTGCTGCCTTACCGGCTTGGCGCCAGGATCAATGTGTGGGCGTGGACGCGCAAGCTGCCGCCGCATGTCGCGATCGCCGACGGCGTCTTCCTCGGTCGCTTTCCGACTGCCGCCGAGGCCGACGCTTTCGGCACGGTAATCGACCTTGCCGGCGAGTTGGAAAGCCCGCGCGGCGTCACCTGCCGCTGGACGGCTGTCGCCATGGTCGATCTTTTGCCGCCCTCGCAAGCGGCGCAAACGCAAGCGGTGGCGGCGATCGAGGCGGCCCGCGGCCACGGCACCGTGCTGGTCTGCTGCGCGCTCGGCTTCCAGCGCAGCGCCGCCATCGTCGCCAACTGGCTGGTTGCGAGCGGTCGCTCGCCAACGCCGGCGCAGGCGCATAAGCGGCTAACGGCATCGGGCCGTCCGGTGCATCTTCGGATCGCGGCGGACGAGCCGGCATGAGTGCCCATCGAGACAAAGCCGAGGCCTTCGCCGCCAGCCTGATGACGCAGGCGGTGTGGCCGCTGCTGCTGGTGCTGACCGCGTTGGTGGCCGCGCCGTTCATTGCCGTGGCAGCGCAGCCGCAGACGACGACGCTGGCGTCGGCGGCCTGGCTGGTGGCGGCAGCGAGCGGCATGGTCACCCTCGCCGTCTCGGCCCTGCTTGTCTTCGACGCGCTGCTGTTCTGGCTGATGGCGAGCCACATCAGCGAAGCCGCCGGCGGTGCCTCGGTCGACGACGTGCTGGCGCGCATGCGCGTTAAACCGGCCGCTGCCGGCATCCGCTCGCTCGACCGGCGCATCGCGGGCACGCAGCGCCTGCTGATGAAGGAGCGCATCGCACTCGGCCTGTTCGTGGCGGCATCCGCTGTCGCCTTGTCTTTCTGAGCCGGACGATGAGCAAGCTCGGCACAAGGACTTTCACCCTGCTGCAGACCGTGACCTCGGTCGGCCTATCGGCGCTGGCCTGGGCGGTGACCGGGGTGCGGCCGATCTGGAACGGCAGCAAGCCGTCGGACCGGCAGCGCATCTACTTCGCCAACCATGCCAGCCACGGCGATTTCATCCTGCTGTCTGCCTGCCTCAGCGAGAAGGAGCGCGCCCGCACCCATGCCGTCGCTGCCGCCGACTATTGGGGAAAATCACGGCTGCGCCGGTTCATCGCGCAGGACATGCTTTCCTCGGTGCTCATCCACCGGCAGTGGATCGATGAGGCTCAGAATCCGATCTCGATCATGCTGTCGGTGCTCGACGAGGGCCATTCGCTAATCATCTTCCCCGAAGGCACGCGCAACATGACAGACGAGCCACTGCTGCCGTTCCGCTCCGGCCTCTATAATCTCTCGATGGCGCGGCCCGACGTCGAACTCATCCCGTGCTGGATCGAGAACATGTCGCGGGTGCTGCCCAAGGGCCAATTCGTGCCGGTGCCGCTGCTCTGCCGCGTGGTCTTCGGCGCGCCGATCGCCATTGCGCCCGGCGAGGAACGCCGGGCCTTTCTCGACCGCGCCCGCAAGGCGCTGCTTGCGCTCAATCCCCGCCCGCTAAAAGACGACTAGAACAACATGCCAATGCACGAGACCCTCATTCTGGTTGTCGGCCTCACTGCGGTGCTGACCACCGCAAGCCTGGTTGCCGGCATCCTGTCGTGGCGCGCGCCGAAGCCGCTGTCCTCGACGCTAGTCAACCTCAACCAGCGCATCAACGCCTGGTGGGTTATGGTCGTGGCGATCACCGTCGCCTTCTTCTTCGGCCGCTCCGGCATGACCATCCTGTTCGCGCTGATCTCGTTTGCGGCCTTGCGTGAATTCGTGACGCTGACGCACAGCCGCCGCAGCGACCATTGGGTGCTGCTCGGCATGTTCGGCATCATCATCCCGTTCCAGTACTGGCTGGTGTGGACCGCGTGGTACGGCCTCTTCACCATCTTCATCCCGGTCTACTGTTTCCTGCTGATGCCTGCGATCACCGCGCTTCATGGCGACACCGAGCGCTTTCTCGAGCGCGTCTCGGCGCAGCAATGGGCCGTCATGATCTCGGTCTACTGCGTCAGCCACGTGCCGGCGCTGCTGACGCTCGAGGTGCCCGGCTTCGAGGGCCGCAATTTGTTGCTGATCGCATTCCTGATCATCACCGTGCAAGGCAGCGACGTGCTGCAATACATCTTCGGCAAGCTGTTCGGCAGGCACTTGATGTCGCCGAAGGTTTCGCCGTCGAAGACCTGGGAAGGGCTGGTCGGCGGGCTGGCCACGTCGAGCCTGCTTGGCGCGCTGCTGTCGTTCCTGACACCGTTTTCGCCGCTCCAGGCGGCGGGCGTCGCCTTCATGGCCTGCTTGATGGGATTCCTCGGCGGACTGGTCGCCTCCGCCATCAAGCGCGATCAGGGGGTGAAGGACTGGGGCCATCTGATCGAGGGACATGGCGGCATGATGGACCGCGCCGACAGCCTGGTCTTCGCCGCCCCGGTTTTCTTCCACACCGTGCGCTATTTCTGGACGTGACAGCGGCCTGCAGCCTTATTTTGCAGCCGCAAGCGGCGCTTTCTTGACAGCCGGCGGCGAATACGTTGCCTGCCGCAACCTGCGGATCCCTCGACCACGCTACCCCTTCGAGTCCTGTCGCAGGTCGTGCGAGATATTTCCCGTGGCTCTGCTTGGACCAACGGGACCGCGGATGAAATAGTTATGGCGCAGCCAGAACGCCTCGGCGGATGGCAAGGGCGACATCGGCGGAGAACGGCGGCACATCAAGCTTCAGCCAGCCGTCCGAATTCGCTTGCCAATCCGCCGTTTGCCTGCCGGCAGTGGTATCCCAGGCGATGACGCGATAGGTGCCGCGAGCCAACCCGGGCAGCTCCAAATTGACCGGAACCGGCGCAGCGCCGGCGCGAAGCATACCGTTCCCCCCGATCGTGTCGCGGCGAACCAGCCAGACCACTGCCTGGGAATCGTCCCCGCAGGCAACAGCCGCGGCGTCGGGACCGGAAATCCGCATCTTGTTGCCGAGATGGGCACGCCGGAACGAAACCCAGTCGATCAGAGGGAGGAAATCGGCCAGCGAACGCTGCGCCCGCCGCATGCCGGGGGTGAGCACGTGCGGGGTGCGGTTTGGCCACCGCATGCCGCCACCCGCGCCCCCCGCCGCCAGGTGAGCCCATTGCAAATGGCGGAAATATTCATCATCGAAAGGTTCCGGAAGCGTGATTTTCTTGTCCTTGAATGAGTGGATCGGGCCGTGCTCGGAATCGAGAAAAGGGCGGCCGTCACGGATTTCGCCGAGCGCCTCTCCGACGATCCGCGCCATGCCGAGCGCCGGCGCCACCGTGTCACTGGGGTCATCGATCGTGCCCTCCTCGTAGAGATGGAGGGAGGCGAAGTCGAGGTCTGGGTGGCGGAAGATCGGCCCGGGCAGCGGCATGTGGGGCCGCCAGCGAAGCTCAGGTCCGAACAGCGAGACGGTCTGCGGGTGAGAGCGGCCGTAAAGTGACGTTTCCAGCCGGCGCACAAAATCGCTGAGATCATGGATGAAGGCGCCGAAGCCATCCGCGCTGCCCTGAGCCTGCTCGGGATGGATCTCGTTCCAGAGGTCCCATGCGAAGAAGGCTCCGCTGCCGCTCCATCTGCGAACCACGAATTCCAGCCTTGCCTTGATTGCGCGGCGCGTCTCGACGCAGATCAGGAATCGCGACGGGTGGTCCAGCACGCCTCCGTTATTGCGGTTGTAGGGGTGGTGGCGCCAGTGCAGCCACTGCCAGAACGTATCAAAGGGGGTGAGCAGGATTCTCAAGCCCTGTTTTTCGCAAAGACGAAAGAGGTCGTCCCACAATTGCACCATTGCCGGCACGAAGCGGCCCTGCGGCTTCTCGAAGTAGCGGTGGCGAACCTGGGCATATTCCAGCATCAGCCTGAGGCAGGTGACGCCGCTTTCCTTCAGCCAACGGAGATGATTTTCCACGCCGGCCATATCAGCGCGCCGGAACAGGCCATTGAGTTCGGGCCAGCTTACCGCATCATTGTGCCCGATCGGCGTCCATGCCTCGCCGTCCTCGGTTGCGAAATAGGAACCGGCTAACTTGATCCAAGGCAGGCCGGCAGCCGATCTCGGCGCAGAGTCTTCCACTTCCCCGACCAGCGGTATCGCCAATCTAATATCGTTCAAAGGCATGCCCCGAATTTCGTCCCCGGAGCGGTATAACTGCCGCGGTGGCAAAATGTTTCGCCGGGTTGGCAGGCCAACGGACTGTCATCTATTTGCAGTGCAAGGATGCCTGCCCTAGTCGCAGGGAAGGAACATCTCCTTCTCCTAAGCGACGGCCTCGAAGGCCTGACGCACCTCCGGTGGGGCTACCCCGTCCCAAACCCATCTATGCAGGAACTGATCGCTTTCTTCCACTCAGGCCCCCTCTTAGGCAGTCATGAGTTGCTAAGGCTCCCTCGACGTGGTTGATCCCCAGGCAATCCAGGTCTCGGTCGATCCTGACGAAGAACCAGCCAGGACGCGATCATGGCCCGTAGTTTGCTGCGCCCTTGCGGCAGAGCCGGCCTTGCGATCACCGTTACGTTATGGACTATCGCTATGGACGATCGCAGGAACGCGAATGAAATAGTCATGGCACAGCCACGACGCCTCGGCCCCGGTCGTCCCTGTTAGGCGACTCGTGAAAGGACTTGCTGATCCAGGTCGCACCTAGCCAGTCCGAAACGCCAGCGATGGTTCGTTGCCTCACGTCTGCTCTGGTAAAACAAGGTCAGTTTCCCGCCCTCGATCATTACCGTCGAATGGCCGTTCTCCCCAGGCTCACCAGGATCCAGCACGGGGCCGACCGACACGTAGGGACCCTGGACGTCGTCGGCGATGGCGAAGAATACGCGCTGACGACTTCCGCGCGGACCCTCGGGAAGGAAGCAGGTGGCGTTGAGAAGCACGCGACCGTCGGGCAGTTCGACCAGTTGGGCGCCCTCGATCCCCCATTCGTAGTCCGGATGCTCGCGCGCATTGTGATGGGGAACGTCGAGATGGTCCAATATCTTGCCGAGACGTTTCCACGGCCCGAACCAGGAATCGGATTGGCTGCGCGCCAGATAGACGTCAGGCTGCGGCACCCTGGTGAATTTAGGCATGCCTGAATAGACGATGTAGCGCTTGCCGCCGATGATCGCCGGATGGGGATCATAGATCCCGTCCTCATCGGTGCCCGGCAGGGACAATATCGCCGGTTTCAGCACCACCCAGTTGAAGCCATCATTGGAAACCGCATGTTCACAACGTCCGCCCGACTTCATGAATTCGGTCTGGATAAACATATGGAAGACGCCGCATTCATGAATGACGCCGGGCGCCGCTATGCCCGATCCGGTTACCGGCAAGTCGAGCGCCTCATGCTCAGTCCACGGCCCATAAAGGTCCGGAGCCGTGGCATGTAGTATTTTCCAGCTCTCGGTCGTGACAGTGCCGCTGGAACCGAAGACGTGCCAAACCTCGCCGTCGAACACTGGACAAGGATCCTTCAGATCATCCACGGACTGCGGGTGAAACAACGGAAAGACGTTGGTTTCAAAGTTGAACTTCATTCCTTGCGGCTCTCTCACGGTGGCTGCCCTCTTCGGCCATCTGTGGCGACCAAAACGAATCATGCGCGGCTCATTAACTCTTATACCTGCGCTCATGAATGGTTGTTGAACGATTGAGCGGATTTCAGCCGTTCTGTGGCAATGCGCCACATTTGGCGAGATATGAAGCTGCAAGCGCCTCCGCCTTGGCCGAGGCGACGTGTCCGTCGGGTGTTGGTAGCAGCGCCGCTTCTCTTCGAACAATTGCGCAAGTGGCCGGCTCGGCGGCTACAGCCAATTAAAATCCGTGGAACAACTTACTCAAATAAAAGTTAGATGTGCGGATAAAGGTTTCATCAGGAGCGCGCTTCGATTAACATATGTTAATCTGGAGATTAAAAGCTATAACTAAAGAGGCTTCTTACATGAAAATAGCGGGTTGCAAAAAAAATAAATCGAATATGCCCATAAAATCGTCTATTATACTTTGCTTCTCTCACCTCAGGTGGGATTTCGTACACCAACGCCCGCAGCATATTCTGACGCACGCCTCAAAACAGCAGCAGCTAATTTACTTTGAGGAGCCGGTCTACGAGGAAATACGCTATCCTTCGATGCGGGTGAACGATCGATCTGCAATGATCACAATCGTAACCCCGGTTCTTCCGGCCGGCATTTCCGCAACAAAGGCAGACGCTATCCAGCGCAGATTCGTCGACCAGATCGTCAACTCAACTCCGCATGACCGGCTGACTAAATGGTACTACACGCCCATGGCGCTGCGTTTCAGTGACCATATAGCTTGCGATGTATGCGTCTACGACTGCATGGATGAACTCTCCGCCTTCAAGAACGCACCGGCAGAGTTGACGCAGATGGAAAAGGCGCTGTTCCAGCGCGCTGATGTCGTGTTCACGGGCGGGCAGAGTCTGTACGAGGCCAAGCGAAGCCTCCATAAGTCGATCTTTCCCTTCCCAAGCAGCATCGACGTTGCGCATTTTCACAAAGCAAGAGAGCCCGGCGATGACCCTGTAGACCAGGCAGACATACCTCACCCGAGAGTGGGCTTCTTCGGCGTGATCGACGAACGGCTCGACGTTGAAATGATCGCACAGGCGGCTGCGGCAATGCCCGACGTGCATTTCGTCATGCTTGGCCCGGTGGTCAAGATCGACCCGCTCAGCCTGCCGAGCGCAAGCAACTTGCATTGGCTGGGTGCCAAATCCTACGCCGACCTGCCTCGCTATCTCAGGCACTGGAGCGCCGGCTGGATGCCCTTCGCGCTCAACGAGGCGACACGCTATATCAGCCCGACCAAAACTCCTGAGTTCCTGGCCGCCGGACTGCCGGTGGTCTCCACGGCGATTGTGGACGTCGTGCGCACCTATGGCGCCGAAGGCCTGGTCGACATTGTTGACGCCGAAGACATCGAAACCAAGCTTCGGTCCCTTCTGTCACGTCCCCGGAATTTCCTGTTGAAGGAAGTCGATGCCTACCTCGCCAACATGTCCTGGGAACGAACGTGGGACGCAATGGCTGCCCATATCCAGCGCGCCTATGCAATGAAAAGCATTGTGCCTTTGCGCCGGGGAGCCTGACCATGTTCGATTGGTTGATTGTCGGCGCCGGCTTCGCTGGCAGCGTGCTCGCCGAACGTATCGCATCGCAACGGCAGGAAAGCGTCCTGCTCATCGACCGGCGAAATCACATCGGCGGCAACGCCTATGACTGTTACGACGAAGCTGGAATTCTGGTCCACCGCTATGGGCCGCATATATTCCACACCAACGCCCGATCGATCATAGACTACCTCTCGCAGTTCACCGAATGGAGGCCTTACGAACATCGCGTACTGTCTTCGGTCGACGGAAAACTGCTGCCGATACCGATCAACCTGGACACGATCAATCGCCTGTACGATCTTGAATTGACGCCCGAGCAGTTGGAGGAGTTCTTCGCATCCCGGCGAGAAACGGTCGAGGAAGTCCGGACCGCCGAAGATGTGGTTGTGAGCACCGTTGGCAGGGAGCTCTACGAAAAATTCTTTCGCGGCTACACAAGGAAGCAGTGGGGTGTCGATCCGGCCCAACTAAGCAAGTCCGTGACTGCGCGGGTCCCTACGCGGATCAACCGCGATGATCGCTACTTTGGCGACACTTTCCAGAATATGCCGGCTGGCGGGTATACACGCATGTTTCATCGCATGCTGGACAACCCAAGGATCAAGATCATGCTGCAAACCGATTATCGCGAAATTCGCGACACGATCCCCTTTCAGCGGATGATCTACACCGGGCCGATCGATGAATATTTCGACTGGAGCCTTGGTCGTCTGCCTTATCGGTCACTGCGGTTCGAGCACGTGACGCTTGATTGCGAGCAGTTTCAGCCGGTCGCCGTTATCAATTATCCGCAGACGGAAAACTATACCCGCATTACCGAGTACAAGCATCTGACCGGTCAGCAGAGCCCGAAGACCAGCCTGACTTACGAATATCCAACCGATATCGGCGATCCCTATTACCCAGTGCCGCGGGCGGAAAACGAGGCGCTGTACAAACGCTATGAAGCACTGGCAGCGGCGTGCCCCGAAGTGTGGTTCGTCGGGCGCCTGGCCACGTACCGCTACTACAATATGGATCAGGTCGTCGGTCAGGGTCTGGCGACGTTCGCGCGCATTCAACAGAGCCTGCCGGCAAACGGCACGGTGCCGATGCTTACGCAGCGGACGATGCTCGGCCAACATTCGGAGCAGTTCCCCACCTACTGACGTGGCCCGCCCCTTCTTCGACCGCTACGAAACACCCGCCGCGAACAGTGTGCGCTGGCGCTCCAATTCATTTGCAACCGGCTGGCGAAGACTGCGCGAACCGTCGGCATGAATCGTGGAGAATAAGCCGACTTCCGCGTGGCGCGAATTGTCCCAGCCGGGATACGCAGTCACCGGGTACAGACATATACCCTGAATCGGGGCACCACGGCTCATTGCGTCGCGGACCTCGTCGCAAACATAATGGAGCCATGCCGGCCGGCCTGATCCTTCAGCGCCTGTCTCGGCGATGAACATGGGCTTTCTGTAGCGCTGTGCGACTTCGACCAACATGTCGGAAAGCGCCCGATATTCGTGGTGGCCCATCGGTATCGTTGGCCCCTGAAAGTACCATTGGTTGTGCGGATAAAAGTTAAGCCCGATGACGTCGACACAGTCCTCGGTGCCGCCCAATTCGGGCTCGGCACGGCCCGTCAGCATGTCATAGGCTTCAAACTGGCCCTGACGAACATTTTCCGCGCGCCGCTGCTCGGCACGACTACGGTCACGGGGAGCAACATGGATTAGCGGTTCAGCCCATATGAACCGGCAATCAGGTTCGGCATCGCGCATCGCCTTGACGCCCGCAACCGCTGCCCTCACAAGCTGTCGCTTGAACCATCCCCGCTTCTTCGGCCCCACGCGTGGGAAATAGCCGACCTCTATCGCCCATGCGAAAAATGAGATCTCATTGATCGGGCACACCAAGGGAGCCACTCCTGTGATGGAGCGATGGACCCGGACAGCTTCAGCGGCGAAGCGGACATAGGCTTCTGTAAAGTCTGGGGCGCCTTGGTCTACGTGATCTGGTGAGCCATAGTGGAAGATATCCCAGACGACCTGCACCCCCGCCGCGTGAGCCGCTTCGATCATTGAGATCCAACCCGACCAGTCGAACACTCCTGGCGCAGTTTCAATCAGGTGCCAGCGCAAGCCGTCGCGGATCGTGCGAAGCCCAAGGGCAGCACAGCTGCGATAGTCGCCGAGAGCGTGTTTGTCGTGTGCGGTTGCGCGAATCAAATCGAGGCGCACTCCGTCGCCGCGCCGATGCGAGGAACATTCGAAGCCAGCCATGAAGAAGCTGGCAAACTCGGACGGATATTCGCCCGGCGGACGCGCCGGCTCGTCGCTCATCCGTGCGACCCGTCGGCCAAGGCTCGCGCCAGCGCTCCCGCTAGGCGATCGACCGTTGCCAGTTCCGGCCCCCACCACAATTTCATTCGGGCCGCCATCGCGTCGCCTCTGAGTGGTACGGGTGCAAGCGTCGAATGTTGACGAAGCGAGCGCGAGCGGGGGCGAGTCCAGGTGTTGTCGGTGAGCAGAGGTCGACCTCAGGATGACAGACTGGCGCTCTCAAGCCGAGCCTCGTTGATCGTCGTCGCGCTCCATAGTCCCTCCTAACGGAATCCGAGGAAGGAGAAGATCGCAAGCACGACAACGATAAAGCCGATGAGATGGCGCAATCTCCCCCACATTGCGTACCGAACTCGCCTGCGACCGTGAGGTTCCCCTTCGGTTGAAATATTTCTGGTTGGGCGGGCGACCCGCCAACTTGGCATTTCTGCTCTGTACCTGCGGCAAGTTTGCGCCTCACCAACCAAGAGCGCCATGGCCCCTTCCTTTGGCAGTCAGCGGCTGGCTCTAGCCCAGTTCGGCGGTGATACTGACTTGCGGCCCAGTCGGCGCCGCTGTCTCGCTACGCAGACGCCAGGTCGGCGGACAGACGTCAGGAATGCGCCAGAGATGATTATGAGGTTCGCGCTCTCGCCGCCTTGTTCCGCGCTCACTTTGCAGCGGCAAGCGGCGTGGCTGGATACGGTAACGATGCAGGTTTCACGGCCTATGCGGCCGAAGCCGGCTATACAGTGCCTCCCAGGGACGATCGCGGCTGCACGTTAGCGCGGCAGCGCCTATATCGATGGCACATATGGAATGCGCTTTCCCGACGACGGTCGAGCCGCCATCTGGTGTAGTACGTTCGGGCACATGCACCGCTCGTGAACCGCGCAAGGTAAGGGTGTCGCCGTCGATCGCCATCGAGACGCTTTCTCCCACCCTGGGCATCGCCTGAAAAGGCACTTCATCTATGTCGTTGCAGCCAAAACGGCCGATGTGGATCACTGTGCGAAGCCCGTGCACTGGGGAAGGGATAAATCCTGGAGCACTACTTGTGGTCGATGCGACCAAACGGCGCTAGCTCAAGCGCTGCGACGCTCCTCCGAAAAACGCCCTCGCTTTTCCATCTCAGCCACAGCATCGCTTCACCCTTCAGCCCGTTCTGAAAAAGCATTATCAACGTACAGGTTACGGACTCGACGCCTTCGGGTGGATCACTCTTATCAAAGGCCGGACATATCCGGTCGAAAACCCTTTGCGAGGAGCTTAGCTCTTCGGGTGAAACCGGGGCTTGCTCGAACAATCTCATCAAAACCTCCGGCCTCGAATTGGCAAAAGTACGATGTTCGCTCACCGGATGCCACGACATCGCCCGGCGACAATGGGATTTGTAGGCTCTCGTAGCGGGTGGGCAATTACATTTGATGCGTAAGTTCCATGACCCGCAAGAAATGCGCGGCGCACGTGAACGCGCCGGTAGCCGAAGGCATACCTACGAAAATTCCTGACTTCTCATTAACATTGTGCAGTGCAGCAATTTGCTGCATCTACGTTGAATCCACCGCCGCTGTGTCGGCCACGGCAACCAAGGATAGCAATTTGCGAAACATACCGGATACAATCGCCCGTCTTACGATCCTTCGCGCTCGTCAACCTCTGTGGGAAGCGACAAACGATAAGGATCGGTTATCCGATTTGACCGGGTTCGGTTCCAATCCTGGTGCTTTGCGGGCTCGCGTCTATGTTCCCGCCAAATTGCCCGAGGGCGCCGCACTCGTCGTCGTGTTGCATGGCTGTACGCAGAGCGCGACCGGCTACGATCATGGTTCCGGATGGTCGCTACTGGCTGAGCAGGAAGGGTTCGCGGTTCTGTTTCCCGAGCAGCAACGCGCCAACAACGCAAATCTCTGTTTCAACTGGTTTGTCCCAGGAGACATCCGACGCGACAGCGGGGAAGCGCTATCCATACGCCAGATGGTTGAGGCACTGGTCGTCGCGCACAAGATCGATCGAGAGCGCATCTTTGTTACAAAACTTTCTGCGGGAGGCGCCATGACGTCCGTGATGCTCTCTGTCTATCCGGATGTGTTCGCCGGCGGCGCGATCATCGCCGGCCTTGCCTATGGCAGTGCGACGACGATTCCTGAGGCCTTCGACCGTGTGCGCGGCCATGGCGGCCCGTCTGAACAGGAACTGCCACGGCTTGTGCGTGCGGCCTCATCACACAAAGGTCCGTGGCCGACAGTATCGATCTGGCATGGGACAGCGGACAACACCGTTGTCCCTTTCAACGCTGATGCAATCCTGGTGCAATGGCAAGGCGTTCATTCCACAGACGCTAACCCAAAACGCTCGGAAACCGTCGATGGGCATATGCGGCAGGTCTGGTGTGACACGAGCGGGAGAGAGCTGATCGAAAAATTCAGCATCGCGGGCATGGGCCATGGCGCACCACTGAAGACGCCCGGCGACAATGGCCTCGGCAGCGCGGGGCCTTTCATGCTGGATGTAGGGATATCCTCGACCCGCCATATCGCCTGCTTCTGGGGCATTATGGAGACAGGAGCGCAAGGCTCAAGGACAAAGATCTCCGCCGATGCCGCAACCCTTTCTGGAACCATACTCCAGCCGGCCGCGAAACGGAGGAAAAACCGCGGGCGGACCACGTTGTCGCGGCAAGAAAGACGGCCGCTCAATGCGGTTGGTTCGCAAGCCGATGTTACGAAAGTCATCGAGGACGCGCTGCGGGCGGCTGGCTTGATGCAGTAGGAGGGATCCAGCGGCCGCAAAGTCAACTCTGAGGACTATGAAGAGGGAGAGAATTCCCCGCTACCTCTCGGCAGCGGGGTTCCTCGATCAAAGGCGGTTGCCGTCACGGGCACGGTCGCGCTCGATCTCGTCGGGGGTATAGTCTCCCGCATCGGCGTCGAATCCCGTCCAACCACCCGCCTCGTAGTCCCTGCGACGTTCGGCTACATCGACAGATCTGGATTGACTGAGGATCTGCTCGACGCTCGGCACGAGCTCGTCCGCGACTTTGGCCGTGACCAGGGTCCCGCCACGTCGGATGCCCTCTGCGTAAACATGTGCATCGCTTTCCGGCACGCCGGCGTCCGTAAGGGCGCCGATGATTCCGCCGGCAGCACCGCCCACCGCAGCTCCGGCAAGTGCACCTACGGCGGTGGCGGCAAGCCATCCTGCCGCCACGACCGGTCCGACGCCCGGAATGGCCATGATGCCCAGCCCTGTCAGCAACCCCCCAGCGCCACCTACCACCGCTCCTATTCCCGCGCCTCCGGCGGCATCTTCAGCGGCCTCAGAGCGGTCTTCACCATACCAACCGCTCGAATTGTTTGCGACGATGCTGATATCAGAAGCCGGGACTCCCGCTGCTTCCAGTTCGTCGACGGCATAGGATGCGTCGTCATAGTTGTCGAATAGTCCAGTTACTGTTTTCATTTGCGTCTCTCCTTGGATTTTTCAGTTCTTGCCAGAAACGATGTTGCCCTGATAGTCGAGCGCTATTGGAGTGTTCTTCCCGTCCTTGCTCGCCTGACCGCGCCAAATGCCCTGGTCATCCTTGGTGAGCTTGGATACGTTCGAGTAGCCTGCATCCTGGATACGGTCCTTCGCTTGGTCCTCGGTGAAGCTGTTTGCGCCGGGTACTGGGGCGGATGGACTTGGGGTGTCGGTCGTTTTGACCGCCGGCGTTGTTGAGTTCGCTGCTGAGGAAGAATCGGTGCTTGTTGTGGCAATCTTTTCGATCATCTCCTTGTGCATTTTGAGCGTCGGCAATGTCTCTTGGGCGAATGCCTTAAGCGGTGCGTTGTCGCCGTCCTTCGCATATTGTTCGAACAGAGAAACCGCGTCGGCATGCGCACTCCGCTGCATCTCGACGTAAGGCTGATCAAGGGGCGCCGCGGCGTCCCGAAGCTTCTGCAACTCCGACTTATGGCGGGCGTCGAGGTCGACGGGAAGCTGCAGCTTCTGCTCGCCGGCGATCGACTCCAGCTTGGCGTTAGCTGCGTTGTGATCCTCGATCATCTTTTGTGCGAATTCTTTGACGTTCTGGTCGGTGACCTTGTCCTGAGCGATCTTGCTCGAGTCGACTTCGAATCTGCCGCCGACAGCGGCCTTGTCGACGAAGTCCTGCGCGTTTTCAGCAGCGAAAGCGGGCATTGCCAGAACAATGGAAACAGAAGCGAGTGAAACGAGTAGGTGTCGCGTTTTCATGGATTTTTCCTTGTTAGTGCACGAGTGTGCAATGAAGGCTAACAAGCCAATGATCGCTTTGTTCCGGCGGCAAAGAGATATGTCTGAGGGCCAGAGTCGCACGCCAAATTCTCACCCGTGCGGCGACTACAATGAGCCAAAGCCCATTGGCCAGGAAAAGGCCTGCATTGATACTGCACCTCTACCGTCACGCCTCCAGACCATTGCTGCTCGAAGCGCGGTGTTTTTGTCTTGGCCCCCTCGCAGCAACAGCCGCAACAAACGCCTTCGCCGCCGCGTCACACATCGTCCGCGAAGGCCCGTTGGAAAAAAGAATGACCTTGGCGGCCCTTAGCGAAAGACCATGCTTTTTCGCGAAGAACTCAACCTCATACGAGTGGTTCTCGGAGGCGGGGTCGGGGTTTCTCTTTATCTTGACCATACGAACTTTGTACGCCGAGTATAAATCCTGGCTATATCAAATGTTAACGCTGAAGCGGATTGGCGCGGCACTATGACGGGGCCCATGAGGAAACGCGGCGCGCGTTTTCTTAATCCTGGACTTCTACGCACATGCCTCAAGACAATCGGTGATCCAGCGGTCGTAGTGACCGACTTGGCTGATGAGGCGATGAGGGGGCGGGTGCAGAGCATCGCCAGCGACGAGATCGACTAAAGGACCGAATGCGTTGCGAAGTGATTATCCATCCGTTTCACCTACGTCACGGAGAGCACTCGGAGAGCACTCAGGGCTCCATGACACACCGTTCTCCTCCCGGAAACGGAAGCACGCGCAGACAAGCTCGCGACTAGTTTGGCGCGCTAAGAGAATCCAATATCCGAAGACTCGCACTTGGCTTATGGGGTCTAAGCAGACGTTGCTGCCGAGCCGCCTTCTCAAACGCACTGAAGGCGATGTCTGGCCTACAGATTCCTTCCCCTGCCGCTGCGAGAAGGCGAGCAGCCTCCCTGTAGACGTCTGCCTCTTTATTCGGCCATTGCCCGGCCAGTGCTTGCTCAGCCTCGCTGATCGATGTCACCTGCATCGATCGTCCATCTACAAAGCGGACCAAAAGCGGTAGAAACTTGCCCATCATGCACACACGCCGTTTTGCGAGATCGACACAACGCGACCCTCGCAAACTGGTTGCACCGGGGAACGCTGTTTCCTT
The DNA here is from genome assembly GCF_002284535.1 of Mesorhizobium wenxiniae. Classification (GTDB taxonomy): domain Bacteria; phylum Pseudomonadota; class Alphaproteobacteria; order Rhizobiales; family Rhizobiaceae; genus Mesorhizobium; species Mesorhizobium wenxiniae. The sequence continues at coordinate 151,439 of NZ_NPKH01000033.1, forward strand.
GCAACAATCGCACTTTCACATTGGTGTGCAGCGGGTGCCCTTGGGAATAAATCTTCGCGTGCTGTCGCCGTCGATCTGAAACTGCCGAGCGTGATTTGACGTCCGATCAGTTGGAGTTCTTCGCTTTGGCACCGGCGAGGACGTCGTCGTACGATCCCTGATTGGCGCCATGGAAGCGGTCGGCAAGATACCCCCCCATCAGACTGCCTTATCCCAATGCCCGTGAGCACCCGGATTACGAATTGGGGGTGTCGAAGGGGCCGAGCTGGTTGAAGGGCCTGACGGACCCGTGCTTCGCAACGCCACCTGCTTCCTTTCCCTTTAGATGCGCCATTTCGGATGCAACCTTGCTTCTATGCGCCCGTCAGCGGCCTTCGCCCGTTCGAGGTGTAACAAGCTTCGCCGCGTTGGGCCAGCAGCTCATGATCGGCGTAGTGCCGCGAATTCCGTGGCTGTCGGACTCGGCGACGCGAAACGGGGGAAATTCATAAGTCGACGGAACATCTTTCGATCACTCCTGTTGGTCGGCAGGCATCTAACAGGAGAACGACATGTTTTTGCGAGTTGACAAACTTCAGATCGAACTGCCTCCCCCCGCACAACAGGATCCGAACGCCGCAGCAGCGCTGCAGGAGCTGCTCGGCGGTAAATATGGTGAAATGTCCACGCTCGGAAACTACCTGTTTCAGAGCTTCAACTTCCGCTCAAAGAGCAAGCTAAGGCCATTTTACAGCTTGGTCGCGGCCATAACGGCCGAGGAACTTGGGCACGTCGAGCTCGTCAGCAACGGCGTGGCAATGCTGAATAACGGACCGGACTCCCTTCCCGGCGACATGATTGGGCCCACCGACATCAGTGACACTCCGTTTGAAATCATGAAGGATATGCGCTTGGCGGCTGGATTTTTGTCGCATGGGGGCGGCGCTGTTCCCATCGACAGCAATGGGCTTAGCTGGAACAAGGATTTTGTCACAACGACGGGCAATGTGATTTTCGATCTGCTCCACAATTTCCATCTCGAATGCGGAGCGCGGCTTCACAAGCTCAGAGTGTATGAGACAGTTTCCGATCCCACCGGGCGTGAGGTCTGTGGGTATCTCTTAGTCCGAGGGTCGGTTCACGCGCACGCTTACGCCTTGGCGCTGAAACATCTAACGGGGGTGGAAATCGAAAAGATGCTGCCGACACCAAACATCCCACTGGGCAATATTCCAGAGTGCCAGAAGTATCTCGATGAAGGCTCACATCGCCGCCTTTATACGTTTAGCCCGCAAGACTATGCGGAGATAGCGAGCATCTGGGGAAGCGGGGAAATGGCGCTTCCCGACGACCCGCCCGGCGAGTTGGAGGTGGTCGAAGGCATGCCGGATGGCGGCAAGATTCAGGAGCTAGTCGGCGAGCCTTCAGCGTTTACGCCTGACTACGCTCCAGAGGAGATGTTCGAGATCGCCACAAAGCTTTACAAGGCGTCGCGGTAACAGATTGGAAATCGATCGAGGCCCGTCGTGCTGCAAGGTGCGGCGGATCTTTTGCATTGGGCGCTGATCTTCACTGGGGCGAAAGCCGATCACACAGATGAGTGGATGAGTATCTGAAGTTGGAGGTGTTACTGGACATGACGAGATTGCTATCGGTCGGGCGATAGCAACACTTGTTCAGACTGCTACCTTCGGCGTGGCGGCCAACAGTTACGCTGCCCATTGCAACCGCAATTTCGACGAAGTGGCGGTTACTGCGGCGAACGACAAAAGCGGCGGGCTTTATATCTTTGAGTATCGACAGCAGCCGGCTGGTTCCTCCATCCAAGATGCCAAGCTTCCACGCCGCTCGGAGGAAGCAATTCGATGTGCGATCGACGTCGTGGCCGACTCCGGCACTGACGATCATCCGGCTGGCTTGTGCGCGTGCGGGGCGAAAACTGCGAATTGCTCTGCGCCATTGATGCCCACGAAACGGAGGCGGCTCGGCAGGCAAGGCTATGACGGCACCTTAATCGGGTGGCCGCGACATAAAAGTTCCGCCCTCTGGCAATTGTCAGCTTGCTGCCGCCGATCGCGTGAAGACGATGGTGACCTTCGTCCCTTCGCCGGGGCTCGAGGCGACGTTGAACTGTGCCTTGGCGTTCTCGGTCAGCGAGCGCGCGATCAGCGCGCCGAGCTTGCCGGGCTTGGGCCATGTCTCCCCTTCCGGCAGGCCGATCCCGTCGTCCGCAACTATGACCAGGCAGCCGTCGCCATCGGCGATGCTGTGCAGCTTTATCGTCCCGCCTTCACGCCCTTGAAAGGCATGCTTGAGTGCATTTGTGAGCAATTCGTTCACGACCAATCCCGTTGGCATGGCGACGTTGATCGACACCGGATAGGTATCCACCTTCATGTCGAGGCGGATCCCCTCAACTGCATGCGACCCCATCACCGCGGACGCGATCTGGCTAAGATAAACGCCGAGATCGACATCATCCTTCTGCTCGTCTGCCGATAGCGTCTGGTAGAGGATCGCCAGAGCGTCGACGCGCCCGGCGAGCCTCTCAAACCTTTTCTGGTCGGGCTCGGTCGCGTTACGGGTTTCCAGACGGATCAATGCGGTGATCATCTGTAAGTTGTTCTTCACCCGGTGCTGCAGTTCGCGCAGCAGGGTGTCCTTCTCGCGGACGCGCTCCTCCACCAAGCGCGCTTCTTCAGTTTCGCCATGGGATGAGACGTCGACCAGAGCCACCAGTCGGAAGCAGTTCGTGCCGTTGTCGTCCACGATGATGTTTGAATAAACGTCGACAAGAGCCGGGTTGTCCCCGACGCGCTCCAGCCGGAAGGTGCCGACGAAATCGGTTTCCTCGACCAAGGCCTCGGGCAGAGGCCGGCCCTTCTGCTGGTGGATGCCAATGCCGGAAAGTGCTCCCCAGTTTTGCCGGGTAAGCTCGGCTGCCTTCAGGCCTGACACTTTTTCGAATTCTGGATTAGCATAGACGACGCGCTCCTTCGCGCCCAAATCCGACACGGCGATAGCGATCGGAACCTGGTCAAGGAATTTTTTGAACTGCTCGCTTTCCAGCGCGGTGGCAAGGTCAGGCGTATCGAGCAATTGCTCAACTGCCTCGGCCTTGTCTGAATCTGATGTCATCTTGGTCGCCTGTGCTTTGCGTGGGAGCCTCAGTCTCAGTCATGCACTTCGCTCGACACCGCCAACGCTGGAAGCGGCTGCGCGATATCAGGAGTAGGACGAGCCCGCGTCACGGAGCGGCAGAGCCATCGGCAACACAGGCCGTCTTGCTGAGAGTTCAGTTCAACCTTGCGTCACTTTGCACGGCCGCGACCTTTTTTCCAACAGCGTTGTGACAAAATCCCGTCCCTGCCAATCGAAATTGACGATCTGCACGTCGCCGTAACTGCCGACAGACCGGCGCACGTCGAGGCGACCTTGAGCACAAAGCGCCGAATCACGACGAGTTTGGGTATCGCGAAATCGGCAACTAATGCCACCTCTGATCCTTCAAGCAGGATGCGCGGTTTGTCGCGAGTCTCGGAGTGGCAGAGTTCGCCTTCGAGCCATTTTTCGTGAAGAAGCTGCCCTGCCAGGAGCATCCGGCGCGATCGCGGACGCTCTGATCGCCGTTGAATGCGCCGAGAGATGATTATGAGGCCCGCGCTCTCGCCGCCCTGTTCCGCGCTCATTTTGCAGCGGCAAGCGGCGCTTTCTTGGCAGGGCGCGGCCGGCGGCGCATGCGGCGCTTGGCAGCGACCTTCAGCGCAACCGGCGGATCGCTCGACAACCCGCCCAGAACGGCTTCGACCATGCCATGCGCGACAAAATCGGCGTTGATGTCATTGGCCAATTTGACGGCTGCCTCTTTGTCGTCGCCGCCCTCCGACCAGAACACGATGCCTACCCGCAGCGCCGACTTGGCACGTTTCAGCCGACGAACCAGGAAACGGGCGTGCTTGACGGAGTCGCGGTTCAGGAATCCGACCACAACGGTGTCGACAGCGTCGAGTTCGAGCCGGCGAATGCTCGCCGGATCCATATCGGCAAAGCTCGCCTTCGAGACCGTCGCCCCCTGGATTTCGAGCACCTGCGCCAGCATGGCGGCGGCGGCATCATCAAGTTCCCCGCGGCCGCCGGCACACAGCACCGACATGTCGGTGCCATCCGGCAACTCGATGTCGTTCTCGTCCTCGTCCTCCCCCTGAGGCTCCTTGTCCTTGCGCGAGCCAGGCTCCTCGGCCGCAGCCGGATCATTGTCCTCCTCTGCTTCCTCCCGTGCGCTATCGTCGAGGTTCGCCACCAGCGTCTGCGCACTGGCCGCCACCTGTCGTCTTTGCTCATCGCCCATGACACCCCGCACCCGATCCTGTTCGCCGAGCAGAAGTGCGGGAATGGCGACCTTGTCATAGAATTCGAACAGATATCTTTCCTCCAGGATCTCCTCGGCGTGATCTGTGGCTTCCTCTGGATCACCGGCCAACAGCCGTTGGTAGAGCCGAGCATGCGGTTCGAGCACCGGTTCGTTGCCGAACAGAACGTCGAGGAATTCGAACTGCGGCACGTGCCTGCCGAGCACGACGAGACAGACAGTGAGCGGCGTCGACAGAACCAGGCCCAGCGGACCCCAGAGCCAGGTCCAGAAGATCGCCGCAACGATGATGGCCAATGGTGAAAGCCCGGTTCGTGAACCGTAGAGCCAAGGTTCGACGATGTTGCCGGTGATCATTTCCATGACCACGAACAGCCCGGCGGTCCACAGCACGAGCGACCAGCCGGGCGCCACGGCAAGCGCCAGGAACAGAGGCAGCAGCGCACCAATGATAGGGCCGATATAGGGAACAAAGCGCAGCGCCAGTGCCAGCAATCCCCACAGCAGTGCATTCGGTATGCCCAGGACCCAAAGCCCTGCTGTAATCGGTATGGCATAAAGGATATTCACGACCAATTGCATGAGAAGATACCGGCCGACGCGCTTGCCGGCATCCTGGAGCGCCTCGGTGGTTCGATGAAGGTCGCCATAGCCGACGAGGCGTATGAAACGATCGCGCAGGTCCTCGCGCTCGAGCAGCATGAAGATGACGACGACGATGATCAGACCGGCCGATGCCAGCGGGCTGATCAGCGGGCCGATCAGGTTCTGGAGAACCTGGAGCGGCCTTTCGCGCGCGATGATCTCGACAGGCACCGGCTCGCGCCGCGGCTGATCCGCGGCGGGCTGTGAGGCTTCCTGCCTGTCGAGTTCCTGGCCAACGCGTTCGATCACCTCGCCCAGCCTGGCGATGATGCCGCCGCCGACGCCGGTCTCCTTCAGGGATCGGATCTTGGTCAGGATATTTGACTGGTAAAGCGGGATGTTCTGCGCCAGTTCGCTGACCTGCGTGGCGACAATGAAGGAGAACAGCGCAAGGACCGTGAATGCGCCCACAACACTGGTGATGACGGCCGGAAGGCGGGGAATGCCGACTCGCTTGAGTGCGGAAACCATGGGTGCAAGCGCAAAGGTAAGCAGCAGAGCGATTGCGATCGGCAGGAAAACCTCGCGCCCGAAATACAGGGCCGCAACCGCCGCCACGACGGTCGCGACTGTGGGCAGTGACATGCGCGGGAGGGCCATGGCACCGGAAACAATCCCCACCAGCCCGGGCTCCGACGGGTGCATGCCGTTTCGACGATTGGCCGCCACTTGATGCCTCCACCCTGCCAATCACCATGATCGGGCATATTGAGCCGGCGCGCAACTTCGCTTCCTTCACGCCTTCACACCGGAGGCCAGACGGCGAGCAGCAGGGGGCGCGCTTCGCCAACCGGCTGCTCACTCCACAAGGGCAGAGGCAGGCCGGTGTTCAGCTGATTCATTTCGCGACATCGGCCCGGCAACAGTATATAGGCCCTCAAGAGGGGCAAAATCCCCAGATCGGCTGCAAGCCTTGTTTTATCCAATTGCCAATATCGAAGATGTGCAGACGCTGGCCCAGGCCATCGTCAACACGATCGCTGAGCCCTTCCTCGTGCTTGACGAGAAGTTTCGCGTGCTGGAGGCCAGCCGCTCCTTCTACCAGACCTTCAAGGTCGACCCCGAGCAGACGCGCGGCTCGCTGCTCTATGCGCTCGGCGACGGCCAGTGGGACATTCCGGCACTGCGCCTGCTCCTGGAGACGATCATCCCCGAGAAGACCGCCATGGACGGCTTTGAGGTCGAGCATGATTTCCCGAATATCGGCCCGCGAACAATGCTGCTCAACGCCCGAAAGGTTCTCTACGACCACAGTTCAGCCGTGACCATCCTGCTCGCCTTCAACGACATCACGGCCCGCCGTGCCATCGAGAGGGAAAAGGAAGAGCTTCTCGGCCGCACCGAAGACCTGCTGCGGCAAAAGGATGTGCTGCTGCGCGAAATGGAGCACCGGGTCGCCAACAGCCTGCAGATTATCGCCAGCATCCTTTTGTTGAAGGCCCGCTCCGTCACATCGGAGGAAACTCGTCAGCATTTGAAGGATGCCCATCAGCGGGTCCTGTCGGTCGCCGAAGTGCAGCGCCACCTCCACACCTCGACCGGCGTCGAAGAGATCGACGTCGTGTCCTATTTGTCGAAGCTGTGCAGCAGCCTGGCCGTCTCGATGGTTGGTGAAGACCAGCCGATCGCGGTCAACGTCACGGCACAAGGCGGTAGGATAGACTCGCAGAAGGCGGTGAGCCTCGGCCTCATCGTCACCGAGCTCGTTCTCAACGCGATCAAATATGCGTTTCCGATGGAGAAGGCCAACGCGCTGATCCAGGTGTCTTACGAAACCGACGGCGACGACTGGAAGCTGACGGTCTCGGACAACGGCACCGGGAAAGCCGCCGGCGAGCCTTCGAGCGCGGGGCTGGGGACAGCCATCGTCGAGGCGCTGGTCAAGCAGCTGGAGGCCAAGATCGAGGTCATCAGCGACACCAAGGGCACCAGCGTGTCGGTGACCAGGGCGACGTTCACCTCGCGCATACCGCGGGCAGCGTAGCGTGCCGGCGCCGCTCGGTGCAAGGTCGCCCAATTTGGGAAACTCGCCGCGATTGACGCGGTCCCAGCGGTCAGGGAACGCCGGCTCCAGCCAATCGTTCCAGCGAGTCGTGATCAAGATCGAGATGACGCAGCAAGCCGCAACCCGGCGACGGAATGACTCGCTAACCGACTGTCGGAAGCGTACAAAGCAGGGTCGTCAGCCTGTGTATGAACGCTGGCGATCGAAGAGTCGATCACACTTCGGTCCCGTAGCAAGCTATCAAAGAAGCCTTGGAAAGAACGGCGCGTTGCCATGAGCTAACGGGCGGGATTGATCTTCAACATGTCCAGCATAGTCGACAAGTCCGAAGAGCAGAAGGGCGCCGAAGCCGAAGTCGAGGGCTTTCACAACGACCTTGGCCCGTTCGTGGTTGCCGCCGAGACAACGCGAATGGCTATGGTTTTCACCGATGCAAAGGAACCCGGCAATCCCATTATTTTCGCCAATGACGCCTTCCTCGCCTTGACCGGATACGCCAGGGAAGAAGTCCTGGGTCAGCCCTTCAATTTCCTGATGGCGGACGGCACCGACGTCAGCACGCTGAAACGCATCCGGGTCGAGTTCGAAGCCAGTTCGGCGGCGGGTGCGGCGGGTACGGAAATACTTTACAGGCGCAAGGATGGCAGCGAATTCTGCGCGGCCCTTTTCGCCAGTCCTGTCCACGACAAGAGTGGCGCCATCGTCCAGTACTTTACCTCCTTCGTCGATCTGACCAAACACAAGGAGGAGCAGGCGCAATCGCGGATGCTCATCGACGAACTGAACCATCGCGTGAAGAATACGCTTGCAACGGTGCAGTCGATTGTCTGGCAGGCATCGCGAGCGAATTCCGATCCAAAGGTGATCCGCGAGGCCGTCGAGTCCCGGCTGTTTGCACTCTCCCGGTCGCACAACCTGCTGACGCGCGAAAATTGGCATAGCGCCGGGCTGCTCGATGTACTCCACGATGCCCTGGAACCGTTCGGCGTTACCGACGGGCGGGCGGAGCGCCTGGTGATTGCCGGCGAGAACATCCGCCTTACAACCAAGGCGGCCTTGGCGCTAGGCATCGCGTTCAACGAACTCGCGACCAATGCGGTGAAATACGGTGCGTTTTCCAATGGCAAGGGCTCTATCCGGATCGACTGGACGACCGAGCCAATGTCGGAGGGCCGCCGACTTATCCTTTCCTGGCGAGAGAAGGACGGGCCGTTGGTTGCGCCACCGTTGCGACAGGGGTTCGGCTCGCGCGTGATCGAGCGCGGCTTGACCCACGAGCTCGAAGGCACTGTGCAACTCGACTATCGCCCGGACGGGTTGATCTGCACGATGAACATTCCGGTACCGGGAATTCGCGATGGATAAACTGCTTTCTGGCCGCCGTCTCCTCGTTGTCGAAGACGAAATTCTGGTCCTGATGATGATCGAGGACATGCTGGGCGATCTTGGATGCGAGTCCGTCACCTCAGCCGCCACGATCGCACAGGCGATCGCCCTGATCGAAGCCAAGATTTTCGATGCCGCCATGCTGGACATGAATCTGGACGGCGACGACAGCAATACCGTGGCCGACGCGCTTGCCGAGCGCGGTGTGCCCTTCATCTATTCGACCGGCAACAGCGGTCGCGACATGCGCGAAGGCTTCAGCAACCGTGCCGTCCTTCGCAAACCGTTCAGCTTTGACGAGCTGGCCACCAAGCTCGAAAGCCTTCTTTCTCATTGATCGATGAAGTGTCGAACCAAGAGCGAAGCGGCTGTGCTTGATCCGTCCATTGGAACAAGAACGCTTGCGGAACGTTGGTTGAGGTTACAGACGCAACTCACCCAGTGCTCAGGGCAAGAGCGGCGAACGGCGAGCACCGCCGGGCGCGCTCATAGGAGACGAACATGGATATCACCACAATACTGGTCATCGTTCTTATTGTTTTACTGCTAGGCGGCGGCGGCTTTTACGGCCGTGGACGCTGGTATTAAAACGGCATCGAAACCACTGACTTGGCCCTGAGCGCCGGCCCACCCTAGTCCCCATAGCTGCACGTCAGGATCGGCGCTTGTTTTCGCACCCGAAAAAGGCGGGTGGACATGCCGATCAATCGCAAGATCCGAGAAGGCCCTCATTTTCACGCCTTCCGAGGTAGGGCTTTTTGGACGCGTGTTCGAACGGGCGAAGCGAAAAGGTGATTCTGAAGCTCATCGAGAAGCACTGGCGTCATCGAATCGTCGCCAACTTCATGGCCGGAATCACGGACGAGGCGAACTTCTGGCGTCGTCGCGGCAGCCGCTTGTCGTTTCGATACATCATCCCAGCCAAGTCAAGAGTTCACGCACCGGCAGCAATATCTCCGGATACTGCCCCGTAGATCCGATCGGCCTGCGTCCTCGCAGCGGACTCGGGCGGACCTGCACTTCTTCAAAATCCCGAAGCCGGAGAAGGCCGAGATCCTGACAGCCTTCGCCGCCCACAAAGACGAGGTTACGCCGGCTAGGTCGCAAAGGGGGCTGAAACGCAAGATAGTCCAGCTTGTCGAATTACTCTGCTTCGATTGGAACCAACCCTTCGCCAATGTGTTAATTGACATACTGAACGCCCCGAGCGTTCGGTCGTTAAAGAGCCCGCTTCCCGACCCCCCTCCGGAATGCGGGTTTTTTTGCGTCTTCCGCCCGATAAGTCATTTGACATAAACGCTGGGCGCTACCCGCCCATAGGTCCTACCGAACGCTGCGGTCCGGAAATGTCTCGATCTTGATCTGGTAAAACAGATGGCTGCCGCAGTGACCGACGTCGCCCGGATTGAGCGAGCCGGTCCCCCACCAATTGGCGTGCTGCCGATCAGGCAAGCTGGTCGATACGCCGGATGGCCTGGACCGCCTCTGCTTCGGCGACGCCGATCAGCGCATCGATGGCCTGGATCGTCTCGATGTGACCACGGGCTGCCACCGTCCTGCGCAGGGCGTGCAGATCATCTCGAATGATGCAGAGCGTGGTTCGGACCGTGAGGGACATGGGCTGCTTTCCTCGACACAACCGCTGAACATGGCGATAGGTTCCGCCTTTCGGTGTGGCGTCGCGCCTGCTTTGGTGCGGCCCCCCACAGTGATGGACGACACCGGCGGGCGCGTTGCTGTGGTCAGGCCTGGCCCGACTGACGCAGCCAATGGCGGTCGAACACGTCGAGAATGGACCGGAATTCGGCCGGCGGGATCTGGTTGGCGCCGCCGTCGCTGTCTCCGGCGAGGAATTGCGCCAACTGCCCGTCCACCGCTTCCGTCTGCTCGATGGACAGGCCAAGCGATGCCAAATCCCTGGCGATCGACCCGTCGGACGGCAGATATCCGCCCCATGTCTCAGGGGCCGGATTGCGCAAGCGGATCATCAGGATCCTGGTGAGGGACGGCTGCGGCTCCGGGCCGATGATGGAGGTGCCGCACAGATAGCCGCCAAGCACGCTTCCGGGCCGCGAGTGCGGAAACAGGCAGAAGAAGAATTGGGCTTCGCCGCTGGTTTCCTTCAGATGCGCATAAAGGCCGCGTTTTGCCGGCGTCATCGGCCCGCCGAGCAGCAGCTGCCCGGTCGGCAATGCCTCGCGATAGGCGGCAGTCAGGCGGTGCGCCCCCGGCCCAGCTTCTATCGACAGGCTGCCCCTGATCAACTGGCCGCGATAATAGGGCGACAAGGCGCGCGAATAACATGCATAGGTTCCGACAAGGGCCAATCCAAGGCTTCGCTCCTCATGCCCGGATGCCGTCTCGAACTGCGCACCGGCGCGGCGTTCCAGTTCGGCCCTCTCGATACCGTGGCGGGCGCAGATCGCCGCCGTAAAACCTGGCAGGTCGCTCTCGGCGATCCAGGCGCCGGGCTGCTCCAGCTTGAGAAGCTTCGACCAATCGTCGTAGACGCTGAGCTCGCGTGGCTGGGCGCGGCCCTGCAGCCATTTGTCGGCACGGCCGAGATCGAACGCCGTCTTCGGGTTGACGCCTCGGAACGCCGCCGCCAAATCCTTGCGAGCGACGGTTCCCAGCAGGGCCGCAGTCAACCGTAGTTTCTGCGCGATATGCTGTGCCATCCCACCCGCCCCTTTATGCCACCGCGAGGCATAACATGTGCCAGCACTTGCTCCCACCGCATTCATTGCGGGCCGGACGTCTCCTAAAGTCCCATATTCCAGGAAATCCGCAGAATTCCACGCCGCTCCACGCGCCTACCCTTTTCGCCCTGCCGGGCGGCACTAAGGTCGCGCAGGGCAAGGGCAAGTTATGAAACTCACGCTATCTAGGCTTGAATACCAATCCCCTTCCTCAGTCATTTGAACGACGGCGAAGCCAAGCTCTCGCAACCAGCACAAACCAGCGTAGATGCCGCCGCAACAAGGAAGGAATAATTCGATGTCCCGGACTCCCAAAATCCCCTTCACTGCCGTTGCGGCTGGATCCGCCGCACTGCTGCTGCTGACCTTCGGGCCGGATGGACCGTCGCGTGCTGCTGCCGGCTCGCGCGCGGCAGCGACATATGGCAAGGCGGCTTCTGCGTCGCCGGCCATCGAGCCGACGCGCATTGAAGTCGACGGCGGCGCGCACGTGGTACGCTTTTACATCGACGGCAAGCAGGTCGCCCTGCTAGACTCGACCGGCTTCAAGGATTGAACTTACGGTCGGCGCGGCTGCGTAAGCCTAACTCGCGCCGATTCCTTGCAGCCGCGCTTTTTCACAAGCCATATTCCAGGAATTCCGGAGAATTCCACGCCATTCCACACAGCGCCGGTGTTCGGGCCGGCGGCTGGGGTTAACCTTACGTTAACCATTGAGGGACGCCGCCATGAAACTTGCCCTGTCTGCACTTCTCGCCGTGCTCGCACTTTCGCAAACCGTGGAGGCTAAAACGAAAGTCGTTGCGACAGATGCGAAAGCGGCCACAGCCGAGAAAACCCGGCCGCCGCTCGACAAAAAGGCCACCGGCGGGATCAACGCCTCGTCCGATACGATGGCGGCGCCGGCCGACAAAAATGCGTCCAGTCCGTATCCGCCGGCGATCTATTTCGATTTCTAATGGGGGGACTCTATCCTTTTATTTCGACCGCACCACGCTTGCGGTGGCCGGGATCGACAGGCCCTGGGATCGACAGGCCCCGGGATCAATAGACGCGGCGCGGCAAGCCGCGATAGGTTCGCCTCCGGCCTCAGCCGACCCTGACGACGAAATGCTTCGTCACCGGCTCGATGATCTTCCACGTTCCCTTGAAATCGGCCTCGACCACGAAGGCATCGCCGGGACCGACGTCGACGGGCGCGCCGCCATCGGGCGTGATGACGATGCGGCCTGATATCATGTGCACGAATTCATAGTCGCTGTAGGTCGCGTGATAGGTGCCGGGAGTAGCCTGCCATGTTCCCGACATGACCTTGCCGTCCTCTGTGGTGTGCTGGACGGCGGTCTTCATGGTTGGGTTGCCGTCGACCACGACCCAGCCCGCGAGATCGCCCGCCTCGGCGTTTTCGACTGCGCCGAATTTGAGGATGGTCTTCTCTGTCATGGTCGGGCTCCGTTTGGAACTGTGCCGGCATTGGCTGCCGGTCAATAGCCGAAGCACCTGACATGAGCAACGCGGGCCCGCCCGTATTATCAGCAGCAATGGCACGGTTTGCCACGTGCCGCTACGCTTGACGTTGCCCTCATCCTCCCGAGCAGCCGAAGCCTCCGGGAACCGGCGCTTCTGAATTGCGCAGGCGGGTGGCAGACGCGGCATCGCCGCGGTACGGAACCGACGCCAGGGCCGGCCCTCCGGGGCCACTCCTTGAAAGCCGTCGAAAGTACGATATATCAATGACTAAGCGTGCGTTGCACGCGACGTAGTGCTTTGGTCAAGCTTCATCTATGGAGGTTGTCATGGCAAACAATCTGATGGAAGGAAAGAAGGCCCAGGATTGGATCAATCTGATCCTTGCGGCGTGCCTGTTCATCTCACCTTGGGTCATCGGCTTCGCTGCTGAAACCGCTCCTGCGTGGAACGCCTGGATTGCCGCAGTCGTGCTCGGCGCCCTGGCCCTCGCGGCGCTTTCGGTATTCGCCGAATGGGAAGAGTGGGTGAACCTTGTCGTCGGGCTCTGGCTGATCGCCTCGCCCTGGCTGCTCGGCTTCGTGGCGAACGCCAACGCGATGGCGACCCATGTTGTCCTCGGCGTGCTGGTGGTTGCGGCATCGGCCTGGGCGGTCTGGGACTCTCGTCATCATCCGCCAGCGCATGCGTGATGGTGACGACCAAGGGGAGGAGCCCGGCGCGCGAGCGGCGAGCTCCTTCTAAGCCTGAGATCGGTACGCGGGCCCGCTAGCCGGGCCAATTGTCTTCCTTGTGCTCAAAAAACACCCCGCCGCGCCGGGTGCATATGGCAGCGTCGCCGCGGCGCCTCCTGGTCGAGCCGCCGACGAGCACACCCCTGCACTCCGCCAACTCCACTCATGTTGCACTGCGTTAGATTTGTTGCATTGCAATATCAGTACATCGCGTCGAGTCTTCGCAACGGGTGGCTTTTTCAACGACCACACGAGGTTTTGCCGTGTCAGCATCGTTTCGGCCTGATATCGAAGGGCTGCGTGCACTGGCGGTGTCGGGCGTCGTCGCGTTCCATTTCGGTCTGTCGGACCTGCCGGGCGGCTTCACCGGCGTCGACATCTTCTTCGTCATCTCCGGCTATCTGATCACCGGCCAGCTGCTGCGGGAAATGGCCGAGGACGGCAGGCTGAACCTGTGGCGGTTCTACGCAAGACGCGCCCGGCGCCTGCTGCCGGCCTCGCTGTTCGTCATCTTCGCCACGCTGGTCGCGGGTTACTTCATCCTGTCGCCGGACGAACAGGCGCTCTATTCGAAAGGCGCCATGTTCGCCTCGGCCTATGCGATCAATTTATGGCTGATCCGCTGGTCGTTCGACTATTTCGCCCCCGATGCGGCGAACAACCCCTTCATCCACTTCTGGTCGCTCTCCGTCGAGGAGCAGTTCTACCTCGTATGGCCGGCGCTGCTTCTGCTGGCGGCATGGCTGCGCCCGGGCAAGCGCACGGCGATCCTGGTGATCGGCCTCGCCGCCGCGGTGTCGTTCGCCGTCTGCGCCTGGCTCACCACCGTGGCGCAGCCCTGGGCCTTCTATTTCTCGCCGCTCAGGGCCTGGGAATTCGCCGCCGGCGGCCTGGCGACGATGGCGCCGGCAAAATTCTGGCGCGAGCGCCCGCAACTGGGCGCAGCACTGGCATGGCTTGGCCTGGCGCTGATCGCCGGGGCCTATCTGACCTTCAGCGAACAGGCCACCCCCTTCCCCGGCGTCGCGGCGGTGGTGCCGGTGGCCGGCACCGTGCTGCTGCTGCTCAGCGGCTCCGGCAATGTCCAAAGTGGGCTTAGCGCCATGCTGGCGCTGCCGCCCTTGCAATGGGTGGGGAAACTTTCCTACTCGCTTTATCTCTGGCACTGGCCGGTCATTGTCTATGCGACGATGATGGTTCCCGACCTCTCCTGGCCCGGGCGGCTTGCCTGCGCAGCATTGACGCTGGCGCTGTCGATCCTCACCTATAGTTTCATCGAGAACCCGATCCGCCGCAACGTCTGGCTGATGGCGAACGCGGCGCGTGCGCTTATTCCCGCCGCAATGCTGACCGGCGCCGGCGTGGTGGCAACTTACGCCAATGCGCGCCTTGCCGTGCACGATCTCGACCCCTCACAACGCATCATTGCCGAAACTGCCGCACAGCCCTCCACCGCGCGCGCCAAGGACGGCTGCGTTCTCGACTACGAAACCGTCACGCCGAAGCCCTGCGTGTTCGGCGCCAAGAATGCCGAGCACTCGATCGCGCTGTTCGGCGATTCGCATGCCGACCACTGGTCGACGCCGCTGATCGAGGCGGCGAAGAAGAACAACTACAAGGTCGTCACCTGGCTCAAATCCGCCTGCCGGGCGTCGCGGCTGACGGTCTGGAGCTCGAAGCTGAAGCGCGACTACACCGAGTGCGATCGATGGCGCGAGCGATCGATCAAGGAGATCATCGCCCTGCGCCCGAGCCTGGTGGTGGTCTCGGAGATCTCGCTGACAAGCTCGCGCAAATTGTCGCCCGACGTGAAGGTATCCGAAAGCCAGGACCGGGACTGGCAGGCCGGCCTGCGTGCAACGCTGGAAGCGTTCAGCCAGGCCGGGCTGAAAGTCGCCTTCATCCGCGATGTCCCGTTCAACGGCATGTTCGCCGACACGTGCGTGGCCCGCGCGCTGTGGCGGGGACAGACGCCGTCGGTATGTGATGCGCCGCGAACCGACGCCGCCAACGAAGCCGTGGCCGCGGTGGAGCGCGACATCGTGCGCACTGTCCCCAACGCGACCTATATCGACATGACCGACCGGTTCTGCGACGCCAAGACCTGCCATGTCTTCATCGATGGCAAGCTGGCCTACCGCGATCGCCACCACTTGGCGACGCCCTTTGCGCAAACGCTGGAGCCGCCCGTCGAGCGCGCGCTGTTTTCGTCGGGGGCGGCGAAATAAGGCAGCGCAGGACGTGCCTGTCACCGCGTCTCAGTGCAAGCCAAACTCGCGCAGCAGTTCTTCGCGATAGCGCACGAACCGGCCTTCGCTGGGATCGCGGGGGCGCGGCAGTTCAACCTCGACCAGCCGCGCTGTGCCGCCCTTCTCCCTGGGCAGGATCAGCACCCTGTCCGCGAGATAGATCGCTTCTTCCAGATCATGGGTGACCATGACCACGGTGACGTTCTCCTCGCTCCAGATGCGCGCCAGTTCCTCTTGCATGCCGATCTTGGTCATGGCGTCGAGCGCGCCCAGCGGCTCATCGAGCAGCAGGATTTCAGGCTGCACGGTCAAGGCCCGGGCGATGCCGACGCGCTGCGCCATGCCGCCCGAAAGCTGCCTGGGATAGGCATCGCTGAATTCGGCAAGACCAACGAGCTCGGTATAGAAGCGGGCCTTGTCCTCGGCCTCCGCCTTGGGCACGCCCCGCACTTCGAGGCCAAAGGCGACGTTGCCGAGCACCGTCAGCCAGGGCAGCAGGCGCGGTTCCTGGAAGATCACCGCGCGTTCAGCGCCGACGCCATGGACCGGCTTGCCGTCGATCGCGACACCGCCACTGTCGGAGGCCTCCAGCCCGGCAAGAATGCGCAGCAGCGTGGTCTTGCCCGATCCGCTGGCGCCGACAATGACGAGACATTCGCCGGAGCGGATATCGAGGTTGAGAGCCCTCAGCACGGCAAGCGGACGCCCGCCGAGGCTGAAGGATTTGGACAGGTCGCGGATGGTGACCTCGCCGCCGCCTGTGGTAGCCATGGCGCCCGTCTCCCGGTCAGTTGGTTTTCGTTTCGCCGCGCCGGTAAAGGATATCAGCGGCTTTCAGCCTGCCCTTGGGCAGGCGGCCGTCGCGCTCGAGCACGCTAACCCAGAAGTCGATGTCGCGGTCGTCAGCCTTGGCCCCTTCGCGCAGGCCGAAGCCGGTCCAGTAGCGTGCCAGCTCGCCATTTTCGCCGCGCTTGTCGAGGATGTCCGCGAGCACCTTGCGCGCCTCGTCCGGGTTCTGGCGCGACCAGTCGGCGGCGCGGGCCGACTGTTCGACGAAATTGCGGGCGCCATCCGGATGCGCCGTGATGAAGTCGCGCCGCAGGACGATGAAGCCTCCGGCCAGTTCGCCCAGCACGTCGGTGTCGTTGAACACACCCCGCACGCCGCCCTTGTCCACCAGCGCGCCGGCAAACGTCGCCTGCCAATAGCCCAGTGCTGCGATATCGACTTGGCGCGACCGCAGGGTCTGTTCAAGCTGCGGCCCGGGCACCACGACGAGCTTGGCCGCATCCGGCGGCAGGCCGACCCCGTGCAGCGCCTCGCGCACGGTGTAGTCGAGATGGGCACCAAGCGTGTTGACCGCAATGGTCTTGCCGGCGACGTCGGCAATCGATTTGATCGGACTGTCTTCCAGCACGTAGAAGACGCTGTGCACTTGCCTGTTGATGCCGTTGCTTGGATAGGCGGCGACGAAGTCGTTGCCTCCGAAGATCGAATTGATCACCGCAGCGGTTGCGGCCGAGCCGAGATCGACGCTGCCGGAGGCGAGCGCGAACAGCGATTCCGGGCCGCCGCCCGAGTAGCCGACATTCTCCAGCTTGACGCCGAGGTCGTTGAAATAGCCGAGCTCGTCCGCCAGCTCATGCGGCGAGATGCTGCCGCGGCTGGCGAGGTAGCGAAACGTGACCGGCGCAGCTTGCGCAGCGGCAAAGCGAGGCAGGCCGGTGGCGATGACGCCGGCGGCAAAGGGAGCGCCCGCAAGCAGGGAACGGCGAGTGATTGGCATGGTCCGGTCTTTCCTGTTGGAGGATGGTGCCTGTTGGAGAGGATGGTGAAAGGCTGGTCAGTCGATGGGATTGCTCCAGCGGCAAAGCCGCCGCTGAAGGCTGACCAGCGCCTGGTTGGCGATCAGGCCGAGGCCGGCGAGGATGACGATCGCCGCAAACATCAGCGGGATCTGGAAGTTGTACTGCGCGTTCATCACCTGGAAGCCGATGCCCCTGTTGGCGCCGATCATTTCGGAGGCGATCAGCAGCAAGAGCGCCGTGGTCGCACTCAGCCTTAAGCCCACGAAGATCGACGGGACGGCCCCCGGAAGCACGACCCGGCGAAACGCGGTGAGCCGCGTGGCGCCATAGACCCGGGCCATTTCGAGCAGTTTCGGATCGACTTGCTTGACGCCGCTGATGGTGTTGAGCAGCAGCGGAAACAGCGTCGCCCAGAAGATGACGAAGACCTTTGAGGCCTCCCCCAGCCCGAGCAGCAGGATGAACACCGGGTAGAGGGCCAGCGCAGAAGTCTGTCGAAAAACCTGCAGGATCGGATCAAGCGCGGTTTCGACGGCGCGCACCTGGCCCATGAACAGACCGAGCGGGATGGCAACCGCCACCGCCGCTGCGAAGGCGAGGCCGGCGCGCTGCAGGCTGATGGCGATGTCGCCAAGCAAGGTGCCGCCGACCAGACCATTCCACAATGCGGAGACGATCGTGTCGATCGGCGGCAGCACCGCGGCGTTGACCCATCCCGCGCTGCTCGAGACCTGCCAGATCGCGAGGAAGGCGATCAGGATGCCGTAACGGGACAGGAAGCGGACGACAGCCCGGTTGGCCAGGCGCGGAAGATCGGCGCCGAGGCTAGTTCTGCCGTCATGTGCGGCGATCGTGACCGGCCGCTCGATGTGTTGCAAACTCATCGTCTTGCCCTTTGCTTCAGAGAATTTATTCGGCGGCCAGCACCTTCGAGCGCGCTGCGGTCCAGGGGTTTTCCGGCCGCCTGAGGCCGAGATTCTCGCGCAGCGTCCTGCCTTCGTAGGCGGTGCGGAACAGGCCGCGGCGCTGCAGCTCGGGGATCACCAGGTCGACGAAGTCATCGAGCGCCCCGGGCAACCAGGGCGGCAGGATGTTGAAGCCGTCGGCGGCCTCGTTGCCGAACCATTCCTCCAGCTGATCGGCGACCTGCACCGCGCTGCCGATGACAGTGTAGTGGCCGCGGGCCGTCGCCACCCACTGGTAGAGCTGGCGGATGGTGAAGTTGTGCTCGTCGGCGATCTGGCGGATCAGCGCCTGGCGGCTCTTCATGCCTTCGGTTTCCTTGCTCGGCGGCAGCGGTCCGTCGAGCGGATAACCCCTGATGTCGAGCGTCTGGCCGGCCAACCCGTTGAGCAGGGCCACGCCATCCTCGGGCAGTATCAGATCGTTTAGCTGCCGGTACTTGGCGCGGGCTTCCTCTTCGGTGCGGCCGACGAAGGGTGCTACGCCCGGCATGATCAGCACCTGTCTGGGATCGCGGCCGACTGCCGCCACGCGCGCCTTGATGTCGCGGTAGAAGTCTTGCGCCGAGGCTAGATTCTGATGGGCGGTGAAGATGACTTCAGCCGATTGGGCGGCGAGCTTGCGGCCGTCCTCCGACTGCCCGGCCTGCACCACCACCGGGTGGCCCTGCACCGGGCGCGGCACATTGAGCGGACCTTTGACACTGAAATGCGGGCCCTTGTGGTCGATGTCGTGAAGCTTGTCCTTATCGTAGAAGCGCCCCGACTTCTTGTCGCGGATGAAGGCATCATCTTCCCAGCTATCCCACAGCGCCTTGACCGTCTCGACATGCTCATGCGCGCGGGCATAGCGCTCGGCGTGGGCAGGCTGCGTCTCGCGATTGAAATTGCGCGCGGTTTCGTCGCCCGCCGAGGTCACGACATTCCAGCCCGCCCGGCCATTCGACAGAAGATCGAGCGAGGCGAACTTGCGGGCGAGCGTATACGGCTCCTCATAGGTGGTGGAGGCGGTGGCGATGAAGCCCAGATGTGTGGTGAGCGGCGCCAATGCGGCAAACAGCGTCACCGGCTCGAACCCGGCGATCTTTGCATTGCCGCCTTCGCGGGCGCCGAGGCCGACGGTCAGATTGTCGGCGAGGAAATAGGCATCGAACAGGCCGCGTTCGGCGGTAAGCGCGAGCTGCCTGTGGAACTCGAAATTCGTCGCGCCGTCCGCCGGCGCGTCAGGGTGGCGCCAGGCTGCGATATGCTGTCCGCCACCGGGCAGGAAAGCACCAAGCTTGATCTGCCTGGACTTGCTGGGTCTGGTCATTGCGGGTTCCTTCAGACTGTGCGGAAAAGGATTGAGGGTCACTGGCCGGTGTTCAAGCGGCAAGACCGACGCTGCGTGGCACCGCCCGGCAAGCCTCGGCGACCGCTTGCCTGGCGCGAGCATGGATGGCTTCGGACACCAGCACGCCGTTGGCGAAGTCCTTGTCGGAGGCGTAAATCGCGGTCGGCAGGGTCAGCGCCTCGAAGAAGCCGAACAGCGGCCGCAGCTGATGTTCGACCACCAGCGAATGACGATCGCCGCCGCCGGTCGCAGCAAGGATGACCGGCTTTCCCCTCAGGGATGACGGGTCGAGCAGGTCGAAGAAATGCTTGAACAGCCCGGTGTAGCTGCCTTTGAAGGTCGGCGAGCCAACCACCAGGATATCGGCCCCCAGCAATCGCTCGACGATGTTTCTGGCCAACGGATCCAGATCGCCAATGCGCTTTGCCAGCGGGAAGGACTGACCGAGATCCTCTAGGTCGAAAACGGTCGAGGCTGCACCGGTGCTGCTCGCCACCTCCGCGACGATGTGGCTGATAAACGCCTTGGTCTTCGACGGACGGGTCAGGTTGCCTGACAGCCCCACCACTAGCTTTTTCGACATTTGGGCTCCTCGCAAAGCGCATGTGTGGCTTAACTCTAGTAAGCTATAGAGATTAGTGAGAAAGAAGATTTCAAAACGGGCCCGCCAAGCGGATTGAGTTTGCGGCGCATCGCCGTCGATTGGTTCTTTCGACGCGAATGCGAACGCCGAGTTTGGCAAGGGCGCCTTGACCGCATTCCTGCCACGCGTTGATGATCTCAAGCGCACCAAAGCCATCGGCCCGGGGGATTCGCATGAAAACAGTCGTTCTGAAGTCTCTGCTCCTGGCCTGTTTGTTGGCATCGCCGGCGCAGGCGGGATGGAAGCCGGTCGAGAAGGTCGAGACCTACGCCGTTTCAGGGCAGACCGGTCCCCAGCTCCATGCCTCGATGGGCGAGCGGGGGCCGATGATCGGCAAAAGCAAGGTCCGCGCCATGGCCTACACCAATTTCAAGCTGACCTGGGTCAGGGACTATCAGCGACAAGGCAATGCCTGCGTGCTGGTATCGGCGCGGCCGAAGCTCATCATAACCTACACCTTGCCCAAAACGTCCGGGCCGGTGCCGGCCGCCGTGCAGAAAAGTTGGGACGTTTTTGCCGCCGGCCTCGCCGCCCACGAAAAGGTGCATGGCGACATCATCGTCGATATGGTCCGCAAGATCGAGACGGCCACCATCGGCCTGTCCGTCCCCGACGATCCCGGGTGCGAAAAGATCAGGACCGAAATGACCAGGCGGCTCGCCGAACTCTCCCAGGCACAGCGGCAGGCAAGCCGCGATTTCGACCGGGTAGAATTCGCCCCGCGCGGCAATCTGCAGCAACTCATCGTAGCTTTGCTAATGGGGCGGTAGGAAATGTGAAGTCCCACCGGGAGGAGAAGCAGTGAGGATGGAGCTCGAAATCAAGGCAAGGTTGGCGGGACAGCGCCCCCTCTGTCCTGCCGGACATCTCCCCACTTGGTGGGAGATCGGCCGTCATCTTTGATTTCGCCAAATCGCCAACCTCGTAAAAGAGGCGCTGTTGGCGGAACTGCCAATCTCCCCACTTGTGGGGGAGATGTCCGGCAGGACAGAGGGGCGCGCCGTAGAGCGCCAATCTCAAAAGCAACCGAGCACTGACAATGCCTCACACGCGGTTGCCCCACGAAATCGCGCCAATGCCAAGTCGATGCGCAAAGTCATGACCGACGCCGAATTGAAGCTCTGGAATGAGCTTCGCGCGCAGCAGCTGATGGGGCTCGGGTTCCGGAGACAATTTCCGATCGCTGGTTACATCGTCGACTTTGCTTGCCCGGAAAAGGAAATTGTCGTCGAAGTCGATGGTTCGCAGCATGCCGATGCCAATGAAGGCGATGAGGCGAGGACAAAGCGTCTGGAACAAGACGGCTGGACCATCCTGCGCTTCTGGAACGATGACGTCATTCGTGACATTGACAACGTCTGCCAGCATATCGTCATCGAGGCCGGGCTGGACAGGCGCTGATCTTTTCCCTTGGCATAGCGGCAGAGTCCGCCTCAGCCAACTCGCTACCGCGCTCCCCTCACCCCGCCACCGGCGTCCACATCACATCCTCAACCCGCATCGCCCCAGTTGCCAGCATCACCAGCCGGTCGAAGCCGAGTGCGGCGCCGCTTGCCTGCGGCATGATTGCGAGTGCGGCGAGGAAATCCTCGTCGATCGGATAGCGTTCGCCATAGACGCGCTCCTTCTCGTCCATCTCGAGGATGAAGCGCCGGCGCTGCTCGACGGCGTCGGTCAGCTCGCCGAAGGCGTTGGCCAGCTCGACGCCGCAGCAATAGAGCTCGAAGCGCTCGGCGACCCGCGGGTCATCCGCGCTCGGCCGGGCGAGCGCTGCCTCCGAAATCGGATAGCCGTAAAGAATGGTGGCGCGCCCCTGCCCCAGCGCCGGCTCGATTTTTTCCACCATTACCCGGCTGAACAGATCGGCCCAATTGTCGTCCGGTGCGGTGCGTAGGCCCGCCTTGACCAGAGCTGCGCGCAGCGCTTCGCGATCGGTGCTGCCGTCAGCGGCTACCGTGGCCAGCAGGTCGATGCCGGCATGGCGCGCAAAAGCCTCGGCAACGCTCAACCGTTCCGGCTCGGCGAACGGATCGGCCTCGCGGCCGCGAAAGGCGAAACGTTTTGTGCCGGCCCGCTCGGCGGCCAGCGCGACAAGCCCGGCGCAATCCTCCATCAGGCGCTCATAGGTTTCATCTGCCCGGTACCATTCGAGCATTGTGAAGGACGGGTGGTGCAACGGGCCGCGCTCGCGGTTGCGATAGACGGCGCTCAGGCTGAAGATGCGCTTCTCGCCGGCGGTGAGCAGCTTCTTGCAGGCGAATTCCGGCGATGTGTGCAAATAGAGCGGCAGGTGCTGCCCGTCCGGCCCGATCGCCTCGGTGGCGAAGGCCGACAGATGCGCCTCGTTGCCGGGCGAGACCTGCAGCGCCGCCGTCTCCACCTCGACGAAGTCGCGGCGGGCAAACCAGTCGCGCAGGGCCGCAGTGATGGCATTGCGCAGGATCAGCCGCGGCCGCCGGTCGGCGTGAACATCAGGCGTCCACCAGGGCGAGGCGGCGGTCATGACCGGCGGATTTGCATGGAGGACTGGCGATTGTCGCCAAGATGCGCTAGGCCGCACCGAACGGCTCCCGCAGCCGATTTGCGCCAGTCGGCGCTCCCATGCCAGTCAACGCTCTTAGGAATAAAGCCCGTGAAGGTCATCGCCAGTTCCCTACGCAAAGGCAATGTCGTCGAAAAGGACGGCAAGCTCTATGTGATCCTCTTTGCCGAAAACATCCATCCGGGCAAGGGCACGCCGGTGACCCAGCTCGACATGCGCCGCATCTCCGATGGAGTGAAGGTTTCGGAGCGCTACCGCACCACCGAGCAGGTCGAGCGCGCCTATGTCGAGGAGCGCGAGCACACCTTCCTCTATCGCGATGGCGAGGGCTTCCATTTCATGAACCCGGAAAGCTACGACCAGATCGCGGTGTCGGAAAGCGTGGTCGGCGAAATGGCGCCCTATCTCACGGAAGGCATGGCGGTGCAGATCTCGCAGCACAATGGCATCGCCATCTCGCTGGTGTTGCCGCAGCGCGCCACCTTCGAGGTGGTCGAGACCGAGCCGGTGACCAAGGGCCAGACGGCATCCTCGTCCTACAAGCCGGCGACGCTGTCCAACGGCGTGCGCACGCTGGTTCCGCCGCACATCAGCGCTGGCACCCGCGTGGTGGTCATGACGGCCGACGGCGCGTACGTGGAACGCGCGAAGGATTGAGAGGTTGGGCAATGCGCGTCCAAGATGGCGCTGTCGCGATAGGCGCCCGTGATGAAATTTGGCGCCAGGCTGGCGACAGGTGTCGCGTGCCGGAAGCCGACTGGACGCGCGGCGGCTAATAGCGGGAGCAAATCGCGTACACAGCTGCCAGATATGTGAGTGCAATCGTGACGTAGGAGACCGCGAGTTCAGCCACGATCGAGGAGATTTGAAGCAGCGTCACCTGAAAACCCCTTGTTAACCCTAACTCGCTAATACGCCTTAATCCTGTCTCTTCGACGTAGAGGCGCAACCCACGATTGCCCCGTACCACGATGCGGGCCGGGAAGAGCCTTCTTCACTGGACAGTGTAGCGGGGATTCAGCCAAGGATAAGACCCGCTATCAGAACCGTAAGGATCATCGACAGCGGAACGGCAAGAAGGCAGCACGCCTCCAAAGTATTGATTTGCCAAGAGTTCATCGGGCGCTTCCCAGTTGGATTCCTGTCTAAACGGGCAAACCGGGACGGCAGTTCCACGAAAGATCTCCGGCGTCATCCACGCCGCTCATCGTGCCGATCGGCGCCAACCCTCATTCCCGGTCATCCAGCGAGCGCGCGCCAGATGCGTCGCCCAAGCCCGGAATGCCCGTTCCGGCTCCTGGTTCGGATCAATGTGCAGAACGGTGTAGGCGACCTCACGCCAATCGGCCCCGTCCGCCGAAGCATCGAGCAGCCGGATGTAAGTCAGCATGCAGTGCTCGTCATAGGCGGTCAGCACCGAAGACGTCGGCGCCACGTCTGCGAAATGAGGGTCTAGCGGTGGCTTTGGCATTGCGATCTACCAGCAATGGCGCACCGTAACAGGCCGTCGAGAAGCTCGCGCCCTTCAATTGGAGGACGCTGGCGGATCGAGGTTCGCCTCTAGCCTGATCACCCATTGGTTCGGCGTCCCGCCGTCCGTTCGCGCCCTACCCCCGCGGCCGCCGCATCAGCGTCATCCCGTAATGCACCGCCAACAAATCCAGCCCGACCTTGAGCAGTTTGGACACAACGTCCCGCGGCTCGCCCGTCTGTTCGGCGAGGCTCTTCACCGTTTCGCCATGGCAGCAGACTTTTTGTACCACGCCCGACACCTCCCAATGCGAAAGCGCCCTGGTGGCGTCGGCATAGGCGCGGCCGGCCGACAGGATGCGGTCGGCAACGCCGCCGCCGATGCGGCCGCCGTCGACGCGCTCGGTCAGCGCCATCGGCTTGACGCCGTCCTGGGCCGAGACGCGAAAATCCTCGCGGTAGCGCATACCCGCCTCGCGCTGCTGGCGCGACAGCGAGGTGATGCCGGTCAGCGGGTCGACGTTGCGCACCCGCACGATGCCGCCGGTCGAGGTGTGGCCGTCATTGGAAACCTCATAGATGCGCCTCGCCTCCTGCGTGCCGGTCGCCAGCCGCTTGCGGCCGAAGGCGTCGCCCTTCAGCGCGAAATCATGACCGACCTCCTTGCGGATGCGCACCTGCTCGGCCTCGCCCTTTGCCAGTTTGGGCGCCTTCGGCGCCTTGACCTTGGCGGTCTTCTTGCTCATGGACAGTCTCCTCGTTTGATTGGCTGCCTTCGCAGAACCTGGTTCCTCGCCCCACGTAGCGGGGCGAGGAACGCAAGACCCAGTTCACGCCGCATCCGCCAGAGCCGTAGGGCGATGGTCGCAGAGGCGCGCCGCGTGATAGGCGCAGTAGCTTTTCAGCGGCCGCGTGCGCAGGCCGCAGCACAGCATGTCCAGTGCCGGCCGGCTGCCGGGCGCGTCGTTCTCGGGATCTTCCTCCAGCGTCAGATCGAGCGGTGCGCGGCAGCGGTTGAACAGGCAGTCGATGAAACGCATGGCCGCGACGTGCGGCTGGCGCCCGGGGGCAACGGGGCGCGGCGCCGGCAGCTTGAAGGCCTCGCCGTCGGGCCCGTGGATCTCGCGCACGGTCTGGCGCTGCGGCAGCCAGACCGGCGGCGCCAGCCTGGCCGGCGTGCGGGCGATGCTTTGCAATTCTGTGTCGGTATAGGCGGGCATGGTGTTCTTCCATTGAAAGGGTTGCGTAGATGCCGAAGCTGCCCCTCTCCCCGTTCACAGGGGAGAAGGGAGATCACCACCGGCGGCCAAGCTTCGCCTCTGCCGCCTCGCGGGTGGCGCCGGAAACCGCCCTGCCCGTGCGCCGGTCGAAGACAATGACCGTGCCATCCTCGGTGCGGATGCGCGAACGGCCGGCGCGGCACTCGCGTAAGTTCGTGGCCGGAGCCGTGAGGGGAACGGCTCCGGCCGTTCCGGTCGCCTGCCATGACGGCAGGGCGACCGGAGCCGAGGCGCTAGCCTCGGGCTTCGTCCCGGCCGGGGAGGAGGACAGCCGGGACGGATGGGAAAACGAGATGGGGCAACGGGGCTTGTGCATGGCTGTATATAAGCATAACTTGCAAAGTTATGCAAGCTATTCTTTCATGGACGAAACCGATTCTTATGTTTCAGATGGCGCCATGGCGAAAACTTCGTTGTCGATCAAGGTCGGGGCGGCGATCCGCAAGGCGCGCAAGCAGCGTGGCCTGGTGATGCGCCACATTGCCGAGCACAACGACACCGATGTCGCCGCCGTCGGCAATTGGGAAACCGGCCGCAACCTGCCAAAAACCGAGAACCTTTTGAAGACCGCCGCCTTCCTGCGCGTCGACCCGGTGGCGCTCGGCAAGGGCGAGGTCGTCTTCCTCGACGACGCCGACAATGTCGCCGACGCCGAGATCGTCACCGACGCCGCCCCTCTGCCCGCCGGCCCGATGGACATCGAGCTTCTGGGTGCTGCGGTTGGCGGCGACGACGGCGACTTCACCTTCAACGGCGAGGTCGCCGGCTACGTCCAGCGCCCGCCCGGCATCGCCCATCTGCGCAAGGTGTTTGCGCTGCATGTGCTCTCCGACTCGATGGCGCCGCGCTACGAGCCCGGCGAGATGCTTTATTGCGGCGGCCGCGACGCCGTGCCAGGCGACCATGTGGTGATCGAGATGTTCCCCGAAGAAAACGAACGCAACGGCAAGGCCTTCATCAAGAAGCTTGTCAAGCGCACCGCTGCCGAGCTGGTCGTCGAGCAGTACAATCCGCCGAAGACGCTGACCTTCAACCGCTACGCGATCAAGGCCGTCTTCCGCGTCATCCCGCTCAAGGAACTGCTGGGGTATTAGGGGTGGCGGGTTCGCGCGCTCCCTTCTCCCCCTGTGGGAGAAGGTGGATCGGCGCGCCACTCAAGCCCGCCTGGATCTCTCCAGCGGAACCTCGCGCTCGCTGAGCATCCGCGCCTCGGCGCGGCGCCGCTGCTGCTCGTCGACGAATGCCGCCTGGATCACGACCGCTGCGCCCGGCAGGCCATCGGCGCGGCAGGCCGAGCAAATGAGGCGCCCCGAAAGGGACGCCAGCGGCGTCTGCGCAGTTACCCCGAAGCGCCTGAGCTCAGCCGGCTTCCACCATCTGTTGCGGCCGCAATCGATACACTCGACCGCAATCGAGACAACCTCGGCGATCGTCGCTTCCTTGCCCGGCAATGCCATTGTTCCTGATGCCTCATGTTCCTGTTTTGTTCGCAACATTATGGGTTTTTTCCGAAGAGTCGAGTCGGATCTGCCCAACCCTGCGCAAAAGTTTAACTTGCGCATATTTTTGAGTTATGCTTGTATATTGACATACCGACGATTAATTAGCGCCGTGACGTACGCATGGGCGGCAAGACCGGGCACCCGTCGCGCCGCTCAGCCAAGGAAACCAGGATGGACGCCCTCTCCGCTCAATTCGCCCGTGATTGCGGCTATACCGGCGACAGCCTGGCCATGCTGGCAGCCTTCGCCGCCATCCGCCTCGACGGCATAGGCAAGGCCCGCCTGGGCCATGACCAGCGCAAGGCGGTGGTCGACCGGCTGAAGCACGGCGAGGCCTTGTTCCTGGCGGCGATCCGCCCGGCGCAGTCGGCCGAGGAGGCGCTCGAGGACGCCGCCCGCTTCATTGCGCTGTTCCGCAACATGCCGCGCTGGCGCCAGGAAAGACGCGGCGCCGATCTCGCCCGCGCCAGGCAGCAGCGGCTCTTGGCGCGCTTCTTCCGCCGCTATGGCCACCGCCTCTGGGCACGGCAGGCCGCGTAAGCCGGAGGTCGTCGACGCCATCGGCCGCGAATGGCTGGACCGCACTTGCCGTCGCCAGGCCCGCGCCGTATGTCGTCCCTCGATGAGCGAAATTGATTTCCGTCGCGCGCAAGCGCCCGATCTGCCGGCGATTGTCGCATTGCTAGCCGACGATGCGCTTGGCGCTGGTCGGGAAGACGCGTCGACGCCGCTCGCCCCCTCCTATCTCGATGCCTTCAGGGCAATCGATGCCGATCCCAACCAGCTGCTGGCGGTGGCCGTCGAAGCCGGGCAAGTGGTTGGAACCCTGCAGCTCAGCTTCATTCCGGGCATTTCGAGGAAAGGCGCCTGGCGCGGGCAAATCGAAGGCGTTCGCGTTGCCCGGCACCGCCGGTTCGGCGGCGTCGGCAAACGCATGTTCGAATGGGCGGTTGAAGAGTGCCGCTCGCGCAACTGCAGCTTCGTTCAGCTCACGACCGACAAGAGTCGACAAGAGGCGCACGCTTTCTACGAGCGCCTCGGTTTCATCGCCAGCCATCTCGGCTACAGGATGGGGTTGTAGCGCTCGATCGGCTGATTGCCGAGTCGGCGCCGCCCCTCATCCGCCTGCCGGCACCTTCTCCCGTATGGTGACGGGGCGATGGGGGCTGTCCGCAACATCGGCACTTCCTGCAACGTTGGTGATTGGCGAAACCATCGACGAGAGCGTCCGTCTCCCGTCCCTACGGGGAGAAGTGCCTAGCGGGGCGATGAGGGGCAGCGCAAACCTGAAGCGATTGCCTTCCACCTGCCGGTCCACGCTCCTTGACAATCCACCTACAATGTTCTCTTTTTGTTCAAAACCAAACCACCCTCGAGACAATGCGGCGTTCGAACCTCCGCGGGCGAACGGGCCGGATGGAAGCCAACATCCTCCACGCTGATCTGGACGCCTTCTACGCCTCGGTCGAACAGTTGCTCGACCCGGCCCTGCGTGGCAAGCCGATCGCGGTCGGCGGCGGGGTCGTGCTGGCCGCCTCCTACGAAGCCAAGGCCTTCGGCGTGCGTGGCGGCATGCCGGGGCGGCGTGCCCGGGAGCTCTGCCCCGGGCTGATTTTCGTCGGCGGCCATTTCAAGGACTACCAGCGGCTGGGCGATGCGGCCATCAAAGTGCTTGGCGATTTCACGCCGGTGGTCGAGCGGATTTCCATCGACGAGGCCTTCGCAGACGTCACCGGCTGTACCCGTCTGTTCGGGCCGCCGGCCGAGATCGCCACAACCATCCGCCGCCGCGTGCGCGCCGAACTCGGCCTGCCAATCTCGGTCGGCGTGGCGCGCACCAAGCATCTGGCCAAGATCGCCTCGCAAGTGGCCAAGCCCGACGGGCTGGTGGTGGTCGATCCGCGCCACGAGCTCGAGTTCCTGCACGATCTGCCGGTTGAGCTGATGTGGGGCGTCGGTCCGGTCACCAGGGAGCGGCTGGCCGGCATCGGCGTCAACACCATCGGCGAGCTGGCGAAGACCAACGGTGGGTCGCTGGAGCGCCTGCTCGGCCCGGCGGCGGGCGAAAAGCTCAACGCGCTGGCCTGGAACCGCGATCCGCGCAAGCTCGAGACGCAGCGCCGGGCGCGATCGGCCGGCGCGCAGTCGGCGCTCGGCAGGAAACCGGCCGAGGAGGAAGTCTTCGTGCCGACCCTGCTGCATCTGGCCGACAGGGTCGCCACCAGGCTGCGGGCGAAATCGCGGCCCGGCCGTACGGTGACGGTCCGTGTCCGCTTCGCCGACCTGCGCTCGGTGACGCGCTCGATCACGCTCGACCAGCCGATTTCGGCAACCGCGATGCTGGCCGAGATCGCCGAGGCGCTGGTGCGCAAGGTGCTTGTCGATCATCCGCACGAAAAGACCATTTCGCTGCTGGCGATCGCCGTCTCGCATCTGGAAAAGCAACCGGGCCTGCAGCTGGAACTGCCGCTCGGCCTCGATGACGACCGCCGCCGCCCCGGCACAAAGAAGGGCGTGGCGCGCTGGACCGCCGACCGCGCCGTCGATAAGATCCGCGACCGCTTCGGCTGGGAGGCGGTCGGCTATGCCTCGGTCGCGCTCGGACTGTCGCGGTCGATTCCCGATGCCTTTCGCGAGCTGGCCGAAAAAGAGTTGTGAGCCGGTTTGGCCGGACCGATGCGATGCAGAAATTCCACTTCGCGCCCTCTTGAGCCTTCGCCATTGGCGCCGCGCAGGACCACTTGAGCGCAAGCGTCCCAGTCAGCCGAGGCGAATATTCGTCTCGAAGAGGGCTAGTCAAGCGAAGCCAGGGGCGACACTGCCGGTCCGTTCAAAGCCGTGCCGTCGATAGCAAAATGCGAGCCGTGGCAGGGGCAGTCCCAGCAGCGCTCGAGCGAGTTCCAATGGACATGGCAGCCGATATGCGTGCATGCGGCCGAGCGCTTGTAGAGCGTGCCGTCGTCATCGCGAAACGCGGCGATTTTGGTGAGCCCTTCGCGGACGATGGCACCTTCTCCCGGTCGCAGCTTGTCGACGGAATCGATTTCGCCAGGCGCGATATACTCGGCAAAACTCTTGAGTGCTGTCGCATTCTCCGACAGATAATCGCCGATCGCGCCTGCCGTCTTGCGAGACGGCTCGTAAAGTTCGCGCCAGCGGCTTTCCCCCTTCAGAATCAGGTCGGAAATCAACAGGCCGGCGACGACGCCATGGGTAATGCCCTGGCCGGAATCCCCAGTCGCCACAAAGACGCGGCGGTTGCCAGGATTGCGGCCGATGAACCCCGCATAATCGACGGTCTCCATCACCTGCCCGGACCACCGGTTGGTTTCCACGCCGACATCGGGCACCAGCCTTTTGGTCCAGGCCGCCAGGGCCGCGAAGCGACCACCGGCATCATCGGCCTGCCCTGTTTTGTGGTCTTCACCTCCGACGATCAGGAAGTCGGTCCGATCTTCGCCAGGCTGAAGCCGAACGTAGTGGTAAGGGTCTTCAGTATCCCAATACAGGGCATCCGGTATGGTATCGCGCGCGATCTCGAACGACATCGCGTAGGTCCGATACGGCGCTTGCTTGGTATGGAGGGCGACCCGATCGTTGATCGGCGAGTTGGTGGCGACAACGGCCGATTTGGCGGACACGGTAAAGCCTGAAACCGTGGTTGCGCGCACGCCGCGGTCAGTCTCCTCGACCTTTTCGACAACGGTATCGGCATAAAGCGCGCCGCCGCGCGAGCGGATGCCTGCGGCCAGCCCGCGGAGATATTTGAGCGGGTGGAAGGTCGCCTGATTGGCGTATCGAAGGGCCTGCGCATCCGAAAAGCCTGCAAACGGCACACCCCTGATCTTCTCGACGTCGACACCGATTTTCAGACCGGCGTCCAGCTGGCGCTTGATGTCGGATTGCTGCCTGCCGGAAGCCGGAAAGAGAAAGCCGTCGAGGCGTCGGAAATCGCACGCGATACTCTCGCTCTCCTGGATTGATTGGATACGGTCGATAGCGGCCGACTGGCTTTGGTAATACATCCGCGCCAGGTCCTCACCGCGCAATTTGGTCAGTTCCGAAAAGTAGTCGTCGCAAATGGATGACAGGTGCGCGGTAGTGCGAGCCGTCATGCCGCTTCCGATCCGGCCGCGATCGAGGACCCCCACCTTTTGCCCGGCGACGGCCAGTTCGTACGCGACCGACAGTCCGGCAATTCCAGACCCGACGATCACGACATCGACCTGTTCGCTCTGCCCGAGCGCGACCGCGTCGGGCGCTACTTCGGTCGCCGCCCAGAGGGATACAGTCCTTTCGTCGCTGACATTCATTGGCGGAACCTCCCATCCCCAACATTCGGGTAAACGGATGCGAGGAGTCAAAGTTCCTCACGCCTTTGAATGCCGACATAGGCGGCCCTGGTCGTCAGACCAAAAGCGTTGCGCTGCCCCAGGCGATCAGGGCGATGCCGGCTGCCCGGCCAACCCACTGGCCGGCAGGAAACAGCTTTTCAGCCAGCACCAGAATAGCGAGCCCGGCAACCCACACCAGATTCATGATGCCGCCCACGAACAACAACGCCATCAGCATCCAGCAGCATCCGACACAAAACGCCCCGTGCAACGCGCCCAAACGCAGCGCGCCAACTGCGTGGGGACGCCAATGTCGGGCAAGGAACGCGGTCGGTGCCCGGCATTGCGACAGGCAGGCGTTCTTGAGCGGCGAGAGCTGATACAGGCCCGCGGCGATCAGGACGATGCCGGAAAGCCAGCGGCTCTGCGAACTCATCATCGTCGCGGAAACGAAAGCCTCGCGTTCGAGCAGCCAATGCAACGCGGTGGCCACGACGGCAAACCCCAGCCAAACCAGGAGGTAGCCTGCCATAAATACGCCGGTGGGCGCGAGCTTGTCCTGGATCTGACCCTGAGCGAGCGCATGGCGATGCACGCGCGCATAGATCAGGATAGTCGGCGCCGCACTCGGAGACATCATGGCAACCATCATGACCCACCACATGGCGATCATCAGCGCCCAGATCGCCGGCCCCCAGGCCCGCGGTTCGGCTGCCATGGCCATCGCGCTCATGTCCATGCCGGGCATATCCATCCCAGACATATCCATGCCAGACATATCGGAGGTCAGGTCGGCAGTTTGCTGGTGGGGGAATAGCGCGAGCCTCGTCATCTCCCACGCATTCATGCCGAGCCCTGCACCCGCGACGATATAAAGCCAGGCCAGCAGGCACAGCGCCACCACGCCCGCAATCGTGATGACGCGGTCGCGTCTGAGCAGCCGTTCGAGTGGCGACCCGCCGTCCATGTAGCGCCTCAGGCCCGCACCACCCCGTGATTGTTGAGATGCAGCCGGGCGAACTGGCCGTAACTGTCCTTCATGTTCACCTGAACCGGCCCGCTGGTTGTGCTCGAAGCGCTGCCGATCTCGGCGACTGCATATTCGAAGCCGTTCGGCAACACGATCTGAGCGCGCGAGTCCGCGCCCGTCACCTTGTTGCGGATCGGTTCGCCGACGGTTTCGATGTAGTCCTTGACGAAGATGCGGCCCCTGCGGCCGTCGATATCGAGGTCGAGATCGATCTTCGTGAAAACCGGCTCATTCATTTTTGTTACGGTTGAGGCGTAGACGGCGAACATCGTCGCGAACGGGTCGGTGTCCTGGCCGGTCATGATGCGCAGCAGCGCTTGACGCTGCCGGTCGGTTGCATTCTCGTCGACGAAGGCGATGGCTTCGCCATTGCCTTCGTGGATCGCGCCAGGCCATTTGAAGATCGCGGCGATCCGAAGGCCGTCGAGAGCGGTCTCGCCATGATGACCTTCGTCGATCTGGATGCCCGCCACCGCATGGCAATGGCCTTTGTCGGGCAGCGCATTGAATTGACAGTTGCAGCCATATTCGCAGGTACAATTGACGAGTTCGCGTCCCTTGATTTCCCAAGACGTCATGCTGTCCTCCCTGATATCGAAATATTAGACCATCAACATACACCTGCGCCGGCCGCACCGCCATCCTGTCGCGCCATGGAAGACGGCAGCCCATCCCGCCTTCTCGCTGGATAATGGGTGAACGTGCGCTTTGGAGATCGTAAGGCCGACATCGGAACGGCAGAAATGCGGTCGGAGCGGGCCTTTTCGACCGCACCCGCGAAAGTCCGGAAACGACCCTGGTCGTTTCCGATAGCAACTCGAGCAGCAAACGATTTTGGCAGGACTGGAAAAATCGGTCTCGAATGCTGCAATCATCATCATGTCCCGTCAAGGTTGTGGACACGTCCTTCTCAAAGGCGCACTCTTAGCGTGCGAAACGCGAGCTGGTGTTTCGTCCAATGCTTCACATGCTTGACTTGCGTCGGGTGATTGTCTGACCTGTCCGGATACTTCCGGGTCGGCAGACCTCACATTGTGTCGCCTATCCGTGATCAGGCTACGGCCTAAGGCACGTTGCAGCCCGTTCCGGATCAATTGGGAGGTAAACAACATGCCTGATTTTCAGCGCAGAGAACTCCTTGTTCAAGGAAGCGCGGCTCTCGCCGCAATTGCTGCTCTTTATACCTCGCGTCGGGCTTACGCTTTTCCAACACGGCCGAGCGAGGAAGTTATTCCGTGGCTGGATCAGCCGACCGAAAATCCCGATCCGGTCGGTATCCAGAAGCAGCTTGTCTGGGAGGATTTGGATAGCTGGATAACTCCAAACGACAAGTTCTTCAGCATCTCGCATTTCAATCGACCAACGATCAACGAGAAGACATGGTCGATGGAGATCGGAGGCCTGGTGAAGAAGCCTTTAAAATTGACGCTCGCCGACATCAGGGCGCGACCGCGGCAGGAGGTCGTTTTCACAGTGGAATGCTCGGGCAACCACGGGTTTCCCTTTTTCACTGGCGGCATCGGCAATGCGCGCTGGGCTGGGACGCCGCTCGCCCCGATCCTCGAGGAGGCCGGCGTTCTGGAGAAGGGCATCGAGGTTGTCTTTTTCGGTACTGACAAAGGCGAGGTCCCGATACGCGACGTCAAGATGCAGCAGAACTTCGCTCGCAGCATGTCGCTCGCCGACGCGATGAACCCCGACAATCTCCTCTGCTATGAAATGAACGGAGCCGCCTTGCCGGCGGCCAATGGTTTTCCGCTGCGGCTGATTGCTCCCGGCTGGTACGGGATCGCCAACGTCAAGTGGCTGGAGCGCATCGAGGTTCGCGACACGCGGTTCATGAGCCTTCTGATGGCCCGGGACTATGTCACCATCCGGGAGGAAGAGCACAACGGCGAGACCGTGTGGACCGAGACCTCGGTTGGCCGAGCGCTGATAAAGTCCGCGCCTGCGAAGGTTACCCGGAAAGGTTCGGACTACCGCATCATTGGGGCAGCCTGGGGGGCGCCGATCGAGCGGGTCGAAGTGCAAATCGATCAAGGGCCTTGGGCACCAGCGACCATCGACCACAGTGAGGAGGCCGAGCACGCCTGGAAGATTTGGTCCCTGGATTGGGCAAATCCCGTTCCTGGAGAACACACGGTGACCTCGCGCGCGGTTAGCACCACGGGACAAATCCAACCGGCAATGGACGATCCCTTGATTGCCAAGAAACACACATACTGGGAAAGCAATGGCCAGGTGACGCGCCGCGTGCGTGTCGACTAGAGCATTTTGCAGCCAAATGGGATCATTTGGCGTCGGCATAAATGCCGCAAAACATATAGTTAGAGCGAGTTACCGGTTCCAAGAGAACCGGAACCGCTCTATGTGGCAATTACGTTCGGGTCATCCGGGAGTGAAGGCTGCTTGATCCGAAAGCTGGCACCGACTCCATATCGAGCGGACAGGTGTGGGTCGTAGATCCCTCACCCGTCCACGATGCTGATCTCCGCATCGACCAGGCACCAGGGTGCGTAGCGGAAATCGCGGATCTGGACGACCCGCTCGTCCTGCCATTCGAC
Organism: Mesorhizobium wenxiniae; assembly: GCF_002284535.1. Lineage (GTDB taxonomy): Bacteria > Pseudomonadota > Alphaproteobacteria > Rhizobiales > Rhizobiaceae > Mesorhizobium > Mesorhizobium wenxiniae. The sequence goes on from NZ_NPKH01000033.1 coordinate 186,440, forward strand.
CAGCATGAAGCCGCGCACGGCGCCGCCCGGCTCCTGCGGGTTGCGGATCAGGATCGCCGGCCTTCCATCGACGAAGCCCAGCGACAGCGCCCAGTCGCTGATGCGGTCGTAATTGCCGAAATAGGTCGACACTTCGGCCTTGCCGCGCAGGCGGAGGCGGCTGACGAGTTCGAGTTGGATATCCTCGGCGATCAGCACCCTGACGGCGTCGAAGTCGCGCGCGTTGAACAGATCGACATAGCGGCGCAGCCGCCGCTCGTCATCGGCGCCGAGCTTAGGCGCGGCGACGTGTTCGGGCTCGGCTGCCAGCACGCGCAGCTGTGCCCGCCCGCGATGCAGCGCCGCCTTGGTGGCGGCGAGCGTGGCGCCGGTCACCTCGCAGGTCTCGTGCAGGGAAAGGCCGAGCACGTCGACCAGGATCACGGCGCTGCGCTGCGCCACCGAAAGCTGCATGAAGCTGCGCAGGCCGGTCGCCGCGGCGATCCTGCTGTCGGCGCTGCCGGAAGGATCCTCGATGGTGGTCATGTCGGTCTCGGTCATGCGCGACCTTTCCCGATGGCGCCGGCGCAGATGGTCCTGCGCGGCATTATGGGCGATGCGAAACAGCCACTGCTCGGGCCGCTCGACCGCCATGCTGCCGTCGACCGCCTGCAGCGCCTTCAGCAGCGTCTCCTGCACGATGTCCTCGCCGTCGATCACCGAGCCGGCCATGCGGGCGCAGTAGCGGTGCAGTTTGGGGTGTAGCTCGGCGAGCATCGCCTCCAGCGCCGGCCGATCGAATTTCCGTGAGATCATGGCGTTCTTTCGGCCCTGGCGCGGGCGCTCTATCCGGCTTTGCCGTCCTCAAGCACATGGTAGTTGCCGATGATTTTGGCAGGCGATCGCTTGACCGGGGTCGAACGTCGCTCCGCATGGTTCTGCGTGAACGCCTCGAAGGCCGCAAGCCCGGTCAACGCGGATGGTTCATTTCCCTCGCCGACGACGTGGATGAACTCGCCGTCGTCCAGTTCGAGCACCAGATAGCGCACGCTCTGCGGCGCCGTCTCGTCCAGCGCCTCGAACACCTTTGCCACCAGCGCGCGGTTCTCTTCCAGCCCGGTGTCTTTCACGCTGTAGCGAATGAGTTTGTAGGCCATGGTTCGTCTCCTGATTGGTTGGTCTCAGCAGAAGACGACCGGAGTTACCGAAAAGATTCTCGGCTCAGCATAATTCTTTTCGGCCGCCCGCGTCGTTCTTGCCTGTGGGCGGCTGCGCGGCAGCCATCAAGGGAGAGGAGAACCGATCAATGCTCGTACCAGTTGCCGTTACTCCACCAGGACCGCGCCAGGGCATCCTAGACCGGGCATTTCGCCTGCCAGGTCGCGGCCAACGAGAAGATGGGCGACGGCGGCTGGCGCTGGATCGAGCTGCTGCGATTTCGTCGAACACCCGGCCGGCGACCTACCGAATGCTTGCCAGGTTCGAGGGGCCGAGTGTGAGCGTCATGACCCCGTTCCGGCCTGCGCCGCGGGTGCCCGATCACGATGCGACGGTCGGGTTCCTGCAACTGTGACAGTGCGAGTCGGCCGGGGCCGGAAGTCCTCCTGCCATCACAAGGTTCGCATGAATGGTTAAGCGGCAGCGCGCAGCTTCGTCACGATACGCTCGACCGCGGCTGTCAGCGATGTCGTGCCACGCCAATGTTCGGTTCCGGCCTGGCGCGTGAAGCGGCCGTTTGCAATGCCTTCGTACATGCCGAGCAGGGCGGCGGTACCCTCCGCGGAGAGCCCCGCCTCGGCCAGGACCGCTTCGCGCTGCTCCGGCGGCACGAGCACTGGCTCGACCGGACGGCCGAGAACCTTCGCAAAGGCAGCCGCCACATCGCTGGCGCTCCAGTCTTCGGGCCCGGCCAGTTCCACGATGCGCGTTCCAGCCCAGTTCTGGGACATCAGCCGGGCGGCGGCGCGCCCGACATCGGTCGTGCTGACCATGGGAATTTTCCGGTCGGGTTCCAGAAACGACGGGAGCACGCCTTCCGAAACGCAAGCCTCAGCGACTTCCGACCAGGTTTCGACAAAATAGCCCGAGCGCAGAAAGGCCGTGGCGGGCGCGGTGCCGGCTAGCATCGCCTCGACCTGATGCAAGGTGGCAATGACCCCGGTGCCCGTCTCATGCTGCGCGCCAATCGACGATAGGATAACGCTCCTGGACAGATCGGCGCGGCGGACCGCCTGGGCAAGTGCTGCGCCGATCTCCGCTGTCTGTCCAAACGGATCGCCGGCGACGGGCGGGGGGTTGAAGAGAAACGCCGCCGTGGCGCCCTTCAAAGCGGCGGAAACCTGCTCTGCGTTATCAAGGCTGGCGAGGGCGACTTCGGCACCGAGCGCCGCCCACGCTTTGCCCTGTTCCGGACGGCGCACGACCACGCGCACGGGCTCACCGTTCGCCATCAGCGCACGCGCCGTTTCCCCGCCGGCCCGCCCATTTGCTCCAAAAACCACATGCATGATCTGTTCTCCTCGGGTGTTCGCGATTGATGAGAACCCAGATTACGGAATGGCTATGCATGCGACAAATGCATGTATTATATAGCCGGCATGCACGAAGTGAATTTGCGTCGCGTCGACCTGAACCTGCTGGTGGTGCTCGAGGCGCTACTTGACGAAAGAAGCGTCACGCGGGCCGCCGTCCGTCTCAGTATGAGCCAGCCGGCGGTGAGCCGTGCGCTGTCGCGGCTAAGAAAGCTGTTCGCGGATGCCCTTCTGGTGGAAGGGCGGACAGGTTACATGCTCACTGCCCGCGCCGACGAGATTCGGCCGGCGCTGCGCAGGACCCTGGCGGACATCGCTACGATGCTGGGGGCGAATCCGTTCGACCCGGCAACGGCAACCGGTCATGTGCGGCTGCTGATGATGGATCTTGAGACTGCCGCGTTGGCGCCTCATCTGCTTGCTCGTCTCACCGTCGAGGCGCCGGCGCTCGATCTGGACATTCTGCCGCCCAGCGCAACGGCGATCGAAGCACTGGAGGAGGACGCCGTGGACGCACTCGTCGGCGTGATCGACGATGCGCCCGCGGGCATCCGCCGGCGCGGCCTCTATCAAGACCGCTTTGTCACGCTGATGCGCGCCGGGCATCCCGCAGCGAACCATGAGCTTACGCTCGACCGATTTCTTGAATTGGGTCATATCGTGGTGAGCGTCACCGGCGTTGGACCAGCGTTCGTCGACGTGGCGCTCGCTGGTGTGGGCCGCCGACGACGGGTCAGCGTGCGCGTACCGAGCTTCCTTGCAGCAGTGGAAATCGCTGCCCAGTCCGACCTGATCATGACGCTGCCGTCGAGCCTGGCGCAGATGGTGGGCGGACGTTTTGTCTCGCTGCCCCCGCCGCTTGATCTCGGCAGCTTCACCATGAGCCTTCTCTGGCACGCGCGCCACCAGGACGAACCTCGGCACGTCTGGTTGCGGCATAGCATCGCCGCCGCTGCAACAGCGCTGAGCGCGCCCGGCGCATCCATCGCCGAAGGCAGCGTTCGTCCGCAGCCTGCGGGCAGTGCTCCTTGAGGAAGTGGATGATGCTGAGGCCAACGGAAACGAGTCGGTCGATGTGATCGTTGGTGCCTGTCATGTTCGCCGTGAGCATGATCGGCATCCGCACTCGCCAATCTGATATTGGCAGCCGCAAGCGCCGGCATGCGCTCGAACAGCTCGTCTTCCAGAGCTGCCGTGAGCTTTTTCGCTTCGCAGACCGGCAGGTTTTCTTCGACGGCGACGGCAATGTTCGGCGTGCAGCTTGTGACCGATCCACCGCGCCTGCCACCCTCCTGCGGTTAGCCTGCCGGATCGGCCGGCTGGCCCGTATTATTTCGTGACCGTGTTGCGCTGGAACCTTCCCTCGCACCACGCGTTCGGGGCGCTGTATTTGCGATGCCTTATATTTAGGCAAGGCGACGGCGAATACCGGCGGGGAGGCAAAAAGCATGGGTTGGGGAGGAGCATATTGTCATGTCGAACCGTGAAATTGGAACGTCGCACACATTGGGGCTGCGTGTCGCTGACCTCAAAGCCAGGATGCAAAGCGCCCGAATTACCGGGCACGAGATGAAAACCTTTCAGAAGGTCGCCGCCGTCATGGGAGGAGGTGAAGGCTCCCTGCGGCTCGATGCCGACGACCTGATTGCCGCGTCTTTCGTCGTCGAGACGCTGGACGACCCCAGGTCGAATTGACGATCGTGGTGCCTCGGCGATCAGCCAGGCACCACGTCGGAGCGAGGGAAGCGGCGCGTCCGAGGCAGGCGACCGCTTTCCTGACTGCAAATCTCCTGGCGCTCGGCTACCGACACGGGGTTCCGTCCGGTAGAGCGCCAGGAATTTTCAAACACGCGGATGGCAGCGGAACCGAAGCCGCGCAGCAGGGCTCGCCGGCCGGCTGGCCCATGCGGCGTGACGCGCATCACCGGCACCCGTCCTGGGATACTCGTATACGAGAATCCACATATCCGCCCTAGCTGCTTTCTGTTAGGCAAGGTCCGCAGGATAGCAGGGAGAATGGTTTGCGCGGACTTGGCGACGGCTTGATGCAGAAGCCGCTGACGGTGGCGGAGCAAGTTGCGAATGTGCTGCGCGAATCGATTGCCGAGGGCAGCCTGGCGGCCGGCACGCCGCTGCGCCAGGACGATCTGGCCGAGCGCTTTGGCTTCAGCCGCATGCCGGTCCGCGACGCGCTTCGGCAGCTCGAAGGCGAAGGCATCGTGTCGATCCATCCGACCGAGGGCGCGCGCGTCGCCAGGATGGACGCTGCCGAGATCAGGGAGATCTTTGCGGTCCGCGCCCTGCTCGAAGGCGAAGCGCTTCGGCTCTCGGTCCCGAAACTCGGCAACGAGGAGCTCGACGAGGCCGGCTATGTCCTCAACCAGATCGATGCCGAGCCGAATGTCGGCCGCTGGGGATCGCTGAACCGTGCCTTTCACCTGGCGCTTTACAGCGCCTGCGGCAGCGCCCGGCTGCTCGGCCTCATCGAAGCCCACCATAATGCGGCCGACCGCAACGTTCGCGTTCTCTTGTCCAACGTCAACTATCGCAGCCGCTCGCAGGCGGAACACCGCGACCTGTTGACAACCTGCCGCCACCGCGATGCCGAGGCGGCCGTTCGCGTCCTGAGAAAGCATCTTAGCGACCGCATGGAAACGCTCGCCAAGGCTGGAGATGGGCTGGCGGGAAAGTCCTGACCTTGCCGGAACGACCACGCACGCCGATGACGCCACGACCGAACGTCGGCCGGCAACGCCCCTCGCCCAGCGCCGGGGCCGGTCCTCCCGGAGTGAGACCCGCGGGCGTCAGCCTTTGCCGGGCGCTGTCGAAGCTCGGCCTGTGCTCGCGCAAGCAGGCGGAGCTGCTGGTCGCCGAAGGGCGCGTTCGGGTCGCCGGCAAAGTCGTGCGCAACGGCTCGATGCGCGTCGATCCCGGCCGTGACCGCATCGAGGTCGACGGCAGCCGGGTCGTCGCCGAGCGCAAGGTCTACTTGATGATCAACAAGCCGCGCGGCCTGGTCACCACCCGCGACGACCCGCAGGACCGCGGCACCGTCTATGACTGCCTGGCAGAACTCGACCTGCCCTTCGTGTCGCCGGTCGGCCGCCTCGACAAGGCCAGCGAAGGCCTGCTCCTGATGACCAACGACACGCGCTTTGCGCAGCGCCTGCTCGACCCCGCCTCGCACGTCGCCAAGATCTATCACGTGCAGATCGGCGCCCTGCCCGACGAGGCCATGCTGGCGCAGTTGCGCGCCGGCGCAACGGTCGACGGCGAGGATTTGACGGCGCGGTCGATCGACATCCTGCGCAGCGGCACCAGCACTGCATGGCTCGAAATCACCCTCGACGAGGGCCGCAACCGCCATATTCGCCGCCTGCTCCGCGCCTATGACATGGAAGTGCTTCGCCTTGTGCGGGTGGCGATCGGCCCATTGCAGCTCGGCGACCTTGCCAAGGGCAAGGCACGCCACCTCACCGCAGAAGAGCTGGCGATGTTTCAGGCCTGAGCGAAGACGCCGAAGCGACCAAAGCGGTTGGCGCATGTATTCTCGCGGCCGACAAGAGCGGGCATCGCCGGACGGACAGGCCAATCATTTCACGCTGGCGCCGCCCCTCACCTGCCTGCCGGCATCCTCTCCCCGTATAGTGACGGGGAGAGGAGCGCTCTCATCGATGGCGTCGCCGATCATCAGCGTTACAGAATGTCCACCAAAGGTCGCCACCAGCCCCGACCCCCTTAGCAGGAAGCCGCCCGTCGCCTCTACGCAGGCCCTCGAAGACACCTTACTTCGCGTCGTGGAAGATAATGCCGACGGTGTGGCGCAGGCCGGAGCGAAGCCGGCTGACGCCGTGCCTGAGATTGACGCGGTAGCTGCCTTTGCTGCCCTGGACCGGGCGATTGTGGACCGCAAAAGCGACTGCATCGCCCTGGCGTAGCGGCACCACCTCGGCGCGGCTCTGCATGCGCGGGCGCTGTTCGGTCAGCACGAACTCGCCGCCGGTGAAGTCCTCGCCGGGTTCGGACAGCAGAATCGCCACCTGCAGCGGGAAGGCAAGATCGCCGTAGAGATCCTGATGCAGGCAGTTGAAGTCGCCGGCAACGTATTGCAGCAGAAGCGGCGTCGGCCGCGTCTGGCCCTGCTCGTGGCATTGCTTAAGGATCGCGGCGTGTTCGTCCGGGTAACGCTGGGCGATGCCCATGCGCTCGTTCCACTCGTTGGCGACCGCTGCAAGGCGCGGATAGAGCGCGGTGCGCAAGCCGCCGATCAGCTCGGGCAAGGGGTAGCGGAAATAGCGGTACTCGCCCTTGCCGAAGCCGTGCCGCGCCATGTGGACACGGCTGCGGAAATGGCTTTCGTCGGGATAGAGCCCGGCGATCTCTCGGCACTCCTGCGGTGTCAGCAGCTTTTCCATCACGGCGCAGCCGTAGCCGCTCATCTCCTCGGCCAATGCCTGCCAATCATATCCGGCGACCCGCGCTTCCGCCGATCGGACCGCTGCTTTCGAACCTATCGAATGAATGGTCATGGCTTTGCCTCCTCTGGCTTCATCGGCTTCTGCAATCAGATGGGTGAAGCAGCGCACGCAAACCACCCGTTTCATGCCAATGGGGTTAGGCACAGGGTTGAAGCTGCCGATCTCCCCCGCATATGGGGGTCCCCCTCATCCGGCCGCTTCGCGGCCACCTTTCTCCCCGCCGGGGAGAAGAGGTAGCACCGGCGCTGCCAATCTCCTCTCCCCTCGGAGAGAGGGTCGGATTGCCCCGAATTGCCCTTCGCAATTCGGTTGGCAATCCGGGTGAGGGGCACTTGCCGATATGCGATTGCCTCGTCACCCAGCGGAGGGGATTGCCAATCGCCATTGCGCCGCTGCGCGCGACGCAGCATGGATTTCGGCAAAATCGGGCCCATATCCCTGATAGGGAGCTTTGAGCGTGAAACTCGCGCGTGTGGCCCTGCTTGCCGCGGCTTTTGTAGCCGCTGTGTTGGTTTCTTCCGCAACCGGAGAGGCGAGCGGGCAAGAGAGGATTGCGCTGCGCATCGAGATAGACGGCGCCATCGGTCCGGCGAGCGCCATGCAGTTCGAGGAAGCGCTGGCGGTGGCCGCCGAGCGGAACGCCAAGGTTTTCATCCTGCAGATGGACACGCCCGGCGGGTTGGTCACCAGCATGCGTGAGATCATCGCCGACATCCTCGCCTCGCCGGTTCCCGTCATCGGCTATGTCGCGCCCGCCGGCGGGCATGCGGCGAGCGCCGGAACCTACATCCTCTACGCAACCCATGTGGCGGCGATGGCGCCCGGCACCAATCTGGGCGCGGCAACGCCAATCGAGATGGGCGGGCCGCTGCCATCCTTTCCCGGTGGCGACGACAAGAACAATGGCCCGGAAGCCGGCAAGAACCCGAAGAGCCCACCGGCGGGCGATGCGATGATCGCCAAGGCGACGAATGACGCGGTTGCCCTGATCCGCAGCCTGGCTGAACTGCGTGGGCGCAATGCCGATTGGGGTGAAAAGGCGGTGCGCGAGGCGGCCAGCCTATCGGCCAACGCGGCGCTGCAGGAGCGTGTCGTCGACTTCGTCGCCCGCGACACGACCGAACTGCTTCAGCTGGCTGACGGCCGGACGGTGGAAATAGCCGGCAGGAAAGAGGTGTTGGCGACCAAAGGGCTGCCGGTTGAAACGCTGGAGCCCGGCTGGCTCCTCCGGCTTCTCGCCGTCATCACCGACCCGAACATCGCCGTGATCCTGATGCTGATCGGGGTTTATGGCCTCGTCTTCGAGTTCACCAGCCCGGGCGCGGTCGCGCCCGGCGTGGTCGGCACGATCTGCCTGCTGCTCGGGCTCTATGCGCTCAATCTCCTGCCGATCAGCTATGCCGGCCTTGCCTTGATGCTGCTTGGCATCATCTTCCTCGTCGTCGAGGTCTTTAATCCCACAGTCGTCCTTGGGCTGGGAGGCGTGGCTGCGTTTCTGCTGGGCTCCGCCATGCTGCTCAGGATCGAGGGGCCCGGCTTCGAGATGTCGTGGGCCGTCATCGGCACCGCCGCGGTCCTGACGCTCGGCCTGGCGCTGTTGACCGGCAGCTATCTGTGGGCGGCCCGCAAGAACCTTCCGCGTGTTGGCGCACAGGCCATGCAAGGCCTGCCGGCCAAGGTCCTCGATTGGGAGGGCAGCGAGGGCCACGTGCTTGCCCGGGGCGAGCGCTGGCGGGCAAAGGCCGACGAACCCATTGCAGTGGGCGACAGCGTCGAGGTGGCTGACGTCAGCGGTCTCGTTCTGACGATACGGCGTCGCAATGCGGGAAGCGATGGAGCAAGGCAGTGATCATCGGTTATGTGGCCTATCTGGTAGCAGCGCTCGTCGTGGTCATGTTCCTGTCCGCGGCCATTCGCATCCTGAGGGAATATCAGCGCGGCGTGGTCTTCACGCTCGGCCGCTTCACCGGGGTCAAGGGCCCCGGCCTGATCATCCTCATCCCGTTCGTGCAGCAGATGGTGAAGGTCGACCTGCGCGTGGTGGTCCAGGACGTGCCGCCGCAGGACGTGATCTCGCGCGACAACGTCTCGGTGAAGGTCAACGCGGTGCTGTATTTTCGTATCGTCGACGCCGAGCGGGCGGTGATCCAGGTCGAGGACTTCATGACCGCCACCAACCAGCTGGCACAGACCACTTTGCGCTCGGTGCTCGGCAAGCATGAGCTCGATGAAATGCTGGCCGAGCGTGACAAACTCAACAGCGATATCCAGGAGATTCTCGATCAGCGGACCGATGCCTGGGGCATCAAGGTTTCCGATGTCGAGATCAAGCATGTCGACCTCAACGAGAACATGGTCCGCGCCATCGCCAAGCAAGCCGAGGCCGAACGGCTGCGGCGTGCCAAAGTGATCAATGCCGACGGCGAGCAGCAGGCGGCGGCAAAACTCGTCGAGGCCGGCAAGATGCTGTCCGAGACGCCGCAGGCCATGCAGCTGCGCTATTTCGAGGCTCTCCATGACATCGCCGGTGAGCGCTCGTCGACGGTCGTGTTTCCGGTGCCGATGGACCTGCTCGGTCATTTCATCAAGCAGGATGGGGAGAAGTGAGTTGGCTCCTCAAGTTGGAGGGACAGCACCCCTCTGTCCTGCCGGACATCTCCCCCTCAAGGGAGGAGATTGGCAGCTTCGGCGCTCCGTCAGCTTTCCATCGCTTGTGGTTGGCGAAAGCAGTTGAGCGAATAATCTCCCCCTCGAGGGGGAGATACCCGGCAGGGCAGAGGGGGGCGCTTCGCACGACCCTCCCCTCTAAATCAGCTTCTCCAGCGTGATCGGCAAATCCCGCACCCTTTTGCCGGTAGCGTGGAACACCGCATTGGCGATCGCCGGCGCCACGCCGACGATGCCGAGTTCGCCCACACCCTTGCCGCCGAGCGCCGAGGAATGCGGGTCGGGGATGCCGACCGAGATCACCTCGATGTCGGGAATGTCGGCATTGGTCGCGATGAGATAGTCGGCCAAGTTGTTGTTGACGATGCGGCCGTGGCGGCGGTCGACGATGCCTTCCTCCAGCAGCGCCTGGCCGATGCCCATGATGATGCCGCCCTTCCACTGGCTTTCGGCGAGCTTGGGATTGTAGAGCCGGCCCGAATCCAGCGCCGACACCACGCGCGACACGCGCACCGTGCCAAAGTCCTGGTCGACGCGCACCTCGACGAAATGCGCGCACCAGCTGTGGCGGGAATAGTCGCCTTCGGTGTGCGACAGCGCCGTCGCGATGGTCGTGTAGTTCTTGTAGCGATCCTCCGCCGTCGAGTTGGCCGGCATGGTGTCGCCCATCGCCTCAATCTGCTCGCGTCCGACGCTGGCGAGCAGCTCGGCGATGGAGACCTCAGGCCCCTCGCCGCGCGGCGACTTTATGCGGCCCTCAGCGACGACCAGCGTGTTGGCCTGCAGTGCATGGAACGGCGAATTTGGATCGCTGATCGCCAGCCCGACCAGCTCATCGAGCGCGGCAGTCGCCGCCTTGTGCACGGCGCCGGTCATCACGCCGGCCAGCCGCGAACCGCCGGTGACGCCGGCGCGGGCGTAGCGGGAGTCACCCAGCTTCACCACGACGTTCTCAGCCCGCACGCCCACCACTTCGGCGGCGGTCTGCGCCAGGATCGTATAAGTGCCCTGCCCCATGTCGATGCTCGAGCTTTCGACCTCGACCGAGCCGTCGGCGAGAATGCGCACCATCGCCTCGCCATAGGCGCGCCGCACCGGATAGGTGCCGGCGGCGACTCCCCAGCCGATCAGCTGGTTGCCGTCGCGCATCGAGCGTGGCTCTGGCGAGCGCCTCGACCAGCCGAAGGCCTCGGCACCGGCAGCGTAGGCCTCGCGCAGCTGCCGTGTCGACCACGGCTTTTTCGCCTCCGGATCCTGCTCGGCATAGTTCCTGAGCCGGATTTCCAGCGGATCGATGCCGACTTCATAGGCGAGTTCGTCGATCGCGCTTTCGATGCCGAAGGCGCTCGGGTTCTCGCCCGGGGCGCGCAAAGCGCCCGGCGCCACGGTGTTGACCCGCACGACATTCTGCCGCGACGAGAAGTTCGGCGTCGCATACATGATCGAGGTGACTGAACCGAGCGGCTCGACCCACATGCCGTCGACCGAGGTCTCGTTGACGCCGCGATGGACGATCGACTGGATCTTTCCCTCGGCGTCGGCGCCGAGCGCCACCGTCTGACGTGTCGCCGCCCGTCCGCCATAGGCGGTGAAGGTCTGCGGCCTGGTGACCGCGAGTTTCACCGGCCGTTCCAGCATTTTCGCGGCCATCGCCGCCACCGCGCCGTAGCCGTAGGCGAACGCCTTGGAGCCGAAGCCGCCGCCGATAAAGGGCGAGACCAGGCGCACATTCTCGAACGGCACGCCGAACCATTCGGCATAGGTCCGCGCCATGCCGTCGAGCCATTGGCTGGGCTCCCACACCGTCAGCCGGTCGCCCTGCCAGTGCGCGATCAGCCCATGCGGTTCCATCGGCGCCTGGTATTCGCGCGGCGTGTTGTAGGCGGCGCAGATCCGCACCGGGGCGGCGGCGAAAGCCGCCTGCGCATCGCCCCACTCGTTCGTCATCGCGTCGATCGGAATGCCGTCGCCGGCCTTCGCATCGCTAAGGTCGACGATGGCCGGCGTCTCGTCATAGGCGACCCTGACCAGCGCTGCAGCCGCGACGGCCTGCTCGAAACTCTCGGCCACCACCGCCGCGACGTGCTGACCACTGAAGGTGATGTTGCGCGCCAGCGGACAATAGGGAACATCCGGCGGCGGCGTGCCCAGCCAGTCCGTTGCGGTGTTGAGGCGCAACGCATTGTCCGGCGTCAGCACCAGAACCACGCCCGGCGCGCTTTCAGCCGCTGCCGTGTCAATCGAACGCACCTTGCCGGCCGCAATCGTGCTCTCGACGAGAACGGCGTGGCTCAGCCCTTCGAGCTGCTGCTCGACCGCGTATTTCGCGGCGCCGGTGATCTTGGCCGGGCCATCGACGCGCGACAGCCGCCCGCCAACCTGGTCCGCGACGACGGCGCCGTCCGATGCGTCGCCCCTCTTCGAATCATCATGTCTTGTTCTCAACTCGTGAACGGTCATGCCGTTTCTCCCACTTTGAGGATGGCGCGGGCGACGACGCGCGGCGCCAGTTCGATCTTGTATTGGTTGGCGCCGTGGTCGACGGCGCCCTCGATGGCGAGCAGGCTGGCGCGCCGGACCGTATCAGATTCCAGAACCTTGCCTTTCAGCGCCTCTTCGACGGCGCGTGCGCGCCATGGCTTGGTGGCAACGCCGCCGAGCGCCACGCGCAAATCCTTGATCGTCCTTCCGTCCGCCTCGAACTCGATGCCGACGGCGGCACTTGCGGCAGCGAATTCGTAGGATTGCCGGTCGCGGATTTTCAGATAGGTCGAGCGCTGGGCGGCAGGGGAAGCAGGAATGCTGATCGCGGTGATCACCTCACCTGGCGCGATCGCATGCTCCCTGTCGGGCGTGGCGCCCGGCAGCAGAAAAAAGTCGTCGACCCCGACCTGGCGGTCGCCGAGGTGGACTGTTGCGTCGAAGGCGACCAGCGCCGTCGCCAGATCGCCCGGATAGGTGGCGATGCAGGTCTCGCTGGTGCCGAGCACGGCATGGCCACGGGTGACCCCGCCGATCGCCGAGCAGCCGCTGCCGGGCGTGCGCTTGTTACAGGCGGGAAAATTCGCCGGATCGCGGAAATACGGACAGCGAGTGCGCTGCATCAGATTGCCGCCGATGGTCGCCATGTTGCGGAGCTGCGCCGAAGCCGCCTGCCACAGCGCTTCCGAAACGGCAGGGAACCGGCTCTTGATGGCGGCATGGTCGGCGACGCTGCTCATCTTTGCCAGCGCGCCGATCATGGCGCCCCGGTCGTCGACCGTGATCCTATCCAGTCCCTTGAGATGAGTGATGTCGACCACGGTGTCGGGTTCGGCGACGCCGCATTTGGCGAGATCGACGAGCGTCGTGCCGCCGGCCAGCAGCATGGCGCCGGGCAGCGCCGCCGCCTGGCGTGCCGCATCGACGGAATTGGCGCGCAGATACGAAAAATCCCTCATGACGCGGTCTCCATGGATGACGCAACCTCCAGTGCCGCCTGGCGAACGGCGGCGACGATGTGCGGATAGGCGCCGCAGCGGCAGAGATTGCCGGCCATATATTCGCGGATCTCGTCATCCGAACCGGCATGGCCTTCGCTGATGCAGGCGACCGCCGACATGATCTGGCCCGGCGTGCAGTAACCGCACTGGAAGGCGTCCTGTTCGAGAAAGGCGGCCTGCACCGCGTGCAGCGTGCCGTCGCCCTCGGCAAGCCCTTCGATGGTGCTGACCGCCCTGCCCTCAGCCTGGGCAGCGAGCGTCAGGCAGGCCAGCACGCGCTGGCCGTCGACATGCACTGTGCAGGCGCCGCATTGGCCCTGGTCGCAGCCCTTCTTGGTCCCAGTCAGGCCGAGATGGTCGCGCAGGGCGTCGAGCAGCGTGACGCGCGGCTCGACCTCCAGTTCATGGCGATGTCCGTTGATTTGAAGGTGGATGGGAATTCGGGTTTTGCTTGTCATGGGGGCGTCTGGCTCCAGTTGCTTGACGCGGTGCGGCAAGAGCACCAAGGGATGGTGAGGGGCTAATCTCCCCCCTTGAGGGGGAGATGGCCGGCAGGCCAGAGGGGGTCGCCTTGCGTAAAGCGCCAACCTGCACTGTCGCAAGGGAGGAGGTCGCGTCCGGTCCAACCGACCCCCGCTGTCGCCTTTGGCGACATCTCCCCCACAAGGGGGGAGATCACGCTCTCTCCGACTTGCAAGCTCTCAACACGTGACATGCCGGTCCCCTGATTATATGATAAAGGTGCTCCACTAAAACGGAGGCGCCTCCGTTTATTACGTGGGGGCTGAACCGGTCGAGTTCAAGCCCCGTATTCGCAGTGGAGAAAAAATTGGCTTCGCAGCCGCCTGCAACCGCCAAAGACAAGCCCGACGCGACAGCGGCAAAACCGTTGCGCGCCGATGCGCAGCGCAACCGCGACATGCTGGTCGAGGTCGCAGCAGTGGCCTTTGCCGCACATGGCGTTGATGCCTCGCTGGAGGAGATCGCGCGCCAGGCCGGCGTCGGCATCGGCACGCTCTACCGGCACTTTCCGACGCGCGAGCATCTGGTCGAGGTGGTCTACCGGCGCGAAGTGGAAGGCCTGTGCCAGGCCGCCGACGAGCTCGCCCTTCACCATTCGCCGGACGTCGCGCTCGAACAATGGATGCAGCGCTTCGTCGACTACATCGCCACCAAGCGCGGGCTGGCGACAAGCCTGCGTATCTTGCTCAACACCAATTCCACCTTGTTCTCCGACGTTTCGGGCAGGGTGACGCTTGCCTTGCGACGGCTGATCGAGGCGGCGGTGGCCGACGGCTCGATCCGCAGCGACGTCGACGCATCGGACGTTCTGCACGCGCTGGGCGGCATCTATTCGGCGCCCGACACCAAGGACTGGCGCGACCGCTCGCGCCGGCTGGTATCGCTGCTGATGGACGGGTTGAGGTTTGGGGCGGGCAGGTCGGCGAAGGGTGGCGGGTGAAGGCTGGGCTGCAGTCGAACCTCCATGCTCTCTCAACTGGCGTGGAGGATCCGAAAGCGATCTGGTTCCGCCGGATTTCGATCAACGATTTGGATTGGCCACCAAGCCATTGCCAAACGCTGGTTCCTGGCGTGCGGGAGAACTGGATTTTCCCGCGAGTGCCTTCAACTGCAACGCACGCCAGGGTTCGGCAGTGCGCGCCCGGTCCACGCCGCGAGATGAAGTTCGCGTTGGGTCATTTCCGATGTTGGCGCTTCCTACGAGCATCTAGGTGTTGAAGCGGAATGGTATTAGGACGTGAACCCATAAATCGGGATTGACCGAAATTGGTGGGAAGCGGAACGGCGGCTTCAGGAATTTGTCTTCGATTGCAGGCATCGGGGTGCGCTCGCATCGTTGCGAGCAACTTCTCAGCGGACTCGGCAACGGAAGCCGCCTGCTCCAAGAACGGAAAAAAACTTAGCGACTTGACGAAGTTTTCGCTTGCGCCACCGGCAAATGGGCGATAGTTAGCGACATGGCTAAGCATGATCCTGATCTATCGCTGCTCTTCCACGCGCTCGCTGATCCGACTCGCCGGTCGATCCTGACCCGGCTTGCCGAAACACCTGCGCAGGTGACGGATCTCGCTGGTCCCACGGGACTGCGTCTGCCCACGGTGATGCGGCACCTTTCCGTACTGGAGGAGGCAGGGTTGATCTCCACCTCCAAGGACGGGCGGATACGCACCTGCGCCATCGTGCCCGAGGCTCTGGACCCGGTGCGGTCATGGCTCGATGAGCAGCGGGCCATCTGGGAGGCTCGGCTCGACCGGTTGGACGCATTTGTGATGAATGTGATGAAGGAGCGCGCAGAATGACACAGAACGTCGCTTCAAACAGTGCGACCCGTGCGGTGCCTGATGATAGGAAAAGCCGCTTTGCGACACTCACCTTCGAACGGGACGTAGCCGCGCCATTGGCCGTACTGTGGGAGGCATGGACCGCCCCGGTCGCGCGGGCGATCTGGGCTGCGCCATCAGCCTCGGTTACCGTGGAGTTCTTGGAGGCCGACACCAGGGTGGGTGGACGCGAGATCTCGCTCTGCAAGGTAGAGGACCAGCCTGACATCCGCTGCGAGAATGGCTGGCTTGCGCTGCAGCCAGCGGTGTGCAGCGTGAACTATGAGGTGATCTCGTGCGAAGGCGTGACGCAATCAGCAGCGCTGGTGACGGCAAATCTTTCAGGCACGCACGAGCGCAGCCGGCTGGTCGTGACGGTGCAACTTTCATCGCTGGCGCAGGACATGGAAGCAGGCTACCGGGCAGGCTTTGGTGCCGGCCTGGACAACCTCGCGGGCGCGGCCGAACGAACCATGGTGCTGCAGCGGGTAATCCAGGCGCCGCGATCCATCGTGTGGGGCGCGTGGATGAACCCTGAAACGCTGCCGCAATGGTGGGGGCCGGAAGGCTTCTCCTGTCGAACGAAGAGGATCGACTTGCGAACGGGCGGCGAATGGGTTTTCGACATGATCGCGCCTGATGGCACGGTCTTCCCGAACCACCATCTCTATAACGAGGTCCGGCCCGAGGAGAGGATCGGCTATACGCTGCATTGGGGCGAGAACGGGCCGAAACATGCCGACGCCTGGGCCTCGTTCGAGGATCAGGACGGGGCAACAAAGGTAACGCTGGGCATGGTATTCAGCACGGCTGCCGAGTTCCAGGAGGCGAAGGGCTTCGGTGCCGTGGAACTGGGATTGCAAACTCTGGGCAAACTGGAACGCTTCGTCGCATCCCGCTGAAATGCTGCGACTTCCCGTCGGCTCGAATTAGGGGTTGTGGACGAGGTCCTCATCCATGTCGCGCCCGTTCTCATCGGCGACGGCATCCGCCTCTTCAGCCAGAACGGCATGGAGCCGGTCAGGCTGTAGGAGACCGAGGTCCCGGAACCGGGGCGGATCACCAACATGCGCTTCCGCTTCACGGGATAGGGCCGAGAATTCACAAAGGGGATATACGAAGAGGCGGGTTCTATGAGAAAACTGATCATATGGGACATGGTGACCGTCGACGGCTTCTTCGAAGGTCCGGACAGGGACATCAGCTGGTTCGTCTTCGAAGAAGAACTCGAGAACTACATTCGTGAGACCCAGGAAAAGGCCGACACGCTGATCTTCGGCCGCGTGACCTACGAGCTCATGGCAGCCTATTGGCCGTCCGAGCAAGGCTGGATCGCGGACTTCATGAACAAGATCGAGAAGGTGGTCTTCTCGCGCACGCTGAAAAGCGTCGACTGGAACAACACGAAGCTCTTCAACGGCAATGTCGCGGAAGAAGTCTCCAAGCTGAAGACCAGGGACGGCGGAGACATCTTCGTGTTCGGCAGCGCCGACCTCACGGCGACCCTGATGGAGCACGGCCTGATCGACGAGTATCACCTCGGGATAAACCCCGTCATTCTCGGGAGAGGCACGCTGCTCTTCAAGGGCGGCCCGAACCGGATACCCCTGAAGCATCTGGAGACGAGGACCCTTAAGTCAGGTGTTGTCATTCTCCACTACGCGCCGGAAAGCAGACAATGACGATCGATCGGCCGATGAGCTTCGGGCCCTCTGATCAGAAGTCTGGCACCTGACTCCGCACCGGTGCGCGGAATGCCAGCGGAGCAAGAACGAGTAACTCCGCCCTGAATTGCGTCAGATGCGAAATCCTATGCGAATAAGCCGACTGCTCGATCGTAAAAATGGTCGAGAGCGCAGCGCCTGGCGGCAACCCGGGCGGCTTCAAGCAATTCCTCGCGACACGAGGCGCCGTCCTTGTAGGTTGCGATGACCGCGCGCGCGATCATTTGGGCGTCCTCGTTGTCAAGCTCCGCTTCGCCGGACCGCAAAATTTCCCGAACCACACCCCTCAAGAGATCCAGTTCAATGGTTGAAAAGACGCCCATATCGGGCGCGGATGTGCACTCCACCGCCATCTGAATTCCTCCCGTCGTCACGATATCAAACACGTGAGAGATTACAACTAAAGTATTAGGCAACCGCTTCGGAGGCCGTTCGACACCCGAACACCGCTGCAACCTTGCTATGCCGCATTTGCCCGAAGTGCCGCGAAATGCTTATCTCACGTCGGGCAGACAGAAGTGGTGCCATCTCATTGCCGAAGCGTGCGCAGACAACGATCGACGTCGAGGAAATGGACGGTCGCTGGTATATTAAAGTGAACGTCGAGGGTCGCGATAGGCGCGCCCTTGGCCCCTTCAAATCACGTGAAGATGCACGGGTAATGGCGAACGAGCAGCGCGATCGATTAAGAGATGAGGCAAATATTAGCGATTGAGGCGGTTGCCGGACGCAACCCCTTACTGAAACAGGTTGCGCCGTATGACGTGCAAACGTCGCTAATGGGATCAGACCGGCTATCGGTGGAGTACTCGTGAAGAAGACTGTCGTTAGGGTTGTCTGTGCCATCGGCCAAGCGGGGCAGCTCGGCCTCGATGGTGGCCTTCCGTGGGAAGGCAACCGGTCGCCCGAGTTTGTCGCTGACGTTGCACGATTTTTCGACCTCACCAGAGGGCACGTCTTGCTCGCCGGTCCCAAGACGATCGCAAGCATTCCGGATTTTGCTCGCCCGGATCGGGAACTTGTCGTCGTTCGCTCCAGCATGGATCCGGAGGACACGCTCCGGCGCTTTGCCGGCCGTGTCGTCTTCATCGGCGGCGGTCCACCGGTGTGGGACGCCTACGCGCGCTTCGTCAGCCATTGGGATGTCACCCGGCTGCCGTATGACGGGCCGGCAGACCGCTGGTTCGACGCAAGATGGCTTACGGGAGGTGGCAACGTTGCCGGAAATCACCGCGACCAATGAAGGCTCGGATGCTGACGCCCGCTACGAACATGTAGGTGTTGGAGCCGAATGGTATTAACCTGCGCGGTCTCGGGCTTCAGCGAGCTGGCAAACGCATGGATTTCAGCACCTTCTTAGGGCGAGGCTATTTCCTCATCGGCGGCCTCATCCTGGTCGGTGCCGGGCTTCTGATCCTTTCGCTGATCGTCAATGCTCGTGTGGCACACAATGTGCGCCACGACATACGCCATCGTGAAAAGCTGCTGGAATATTATCGCAACATCTTTTCCCAGCTCGGGGTGATCCTGATCGGTATTGGCGTTTCTCTGTTCATCTTCTTTTTCCAGCAGAATTATCAGGACCAGCGCAAACGCGAAACGGAGCTGCAGCTGGTTCTCGCCAAACTGGCCGCGCGCATTGCGCGCGGTGCCGCCGTCGTCGAATACCTCAGCGAATTCGATGCGCTGCTGGATGATGGCGGGCCTTATATCAGCCCCGAACTCGGTGGAACGAATGCCGCGATCAGCGCCCACGGGGCGGAACTCGGCAAGCAGGTCGCCGAGATCCTTTTGGTAGAGCGCGACGTCGAGGTTCAAGCGTTCGAGATCCTGAACCTATCGCGCGATTTCGAAGCATCGTTCGTCGTCAACGAACTCGACCCCGCGCTGTGGTTCAACATCGTCCAGGATGAGAGCGAGATCAAATATGCCACCACTCAGCTCGTCCTCGACTACAAGGACCTGCAGGATGCGATCGGCGGAGACTCGATCGCGGTTGCGATCGCAAATCCTGAAAAGGAGGCAAAGATCAAGCAGGAGGTGCTCGACATCTTTTATGATGCCGACCTCTTGCGCCAGCGCAGCAGGAGACTTCTCGGCCGTGCGTGCTGGCTTTTCAGCAAGGGGCGCAGCTTCGTCAACCTTGGACCGGTCAACGAGATCGAGGCCGATGCCAGGTCTCACCAGGAATGGATCGATCGGTCGAAGCGCTTCCTGACGCAGTTGAAGTCTGGAAGCGGCGATTGTTTCAAATTGCTCCAGTTCAACCCGGCGTCCTGAGTTGAGAACGCGCCGGCAAAAGGCCCGCCACCCTGCGGCTCTAGGACTCAGACTCCGTTAGCTGGCTACCGCCGATGGTCGATATGGGTGGAATGTTGCCGTTCGTCTCGTCGATCGGGAACGAGAAAGTGGTTGATCCGGACGGAACTGCAAGAGTATCCCGACACGGGCGCACGCCAGTTCGGGTAGACTTGGGACTCGGATTTGCGGCGCCTGGCCTAATCGCTGCTGATGCAGAACCGGATGACCATTCTGATCCAAGGCTCTATAACAGGCCAACAGAATTGCGATGATCAAGGGGAGACGATGCGCTACATACGTCCGCTTTCAATGGAAGACGCCGTTGGCCAGTTGGCCGGCTCGTCTGGCACGGCCGCCATTCTCGCCGGAGGCAGCGACCTCCTGGTCAGGATGAAAGGCGGCTTTATCGAGCCCGACCTGATCCTCGACATCAAGGCGATCGATGGGCTCAGCGAAATCAGGGAAACGGCGGAGGGCTTCAGCATCGGTGCGGCGGTCTCCTGCGCCTTGATGGGGGAGAGCGCGGCCTTGAAAGGGGAATGGCCGGGCGTCGTCGAAGCGGCCAAGCTGATCGGCTCGAAACAGGTGCAGGGACGCTGCACCATAACAGGCAATCTTTGCAACGCCTCGCCGGCAGCCGACAGCGTGCCGGCGTTGGTAGCCGCCGGCGCTATGGCATTGATAGCCGGGCCAGCAGGCAGGCGCACCGTCGCGGTGGAGGCAGTGCCGACCGGGCCGGGCAAGACGTCGCTCGCCAAGGGCGAGATCATCGAGGCGATCCTGCTCGACAGGCGCGCGCCGCGCTCCGGCGATGCCTATCTGCGTTTCATTCCACGCACGGAGATGGACATCGCCGTGGTCAGCGCCGGGGTGAACCTGACGCTCGATGAACAAGGTGTCGTCAAATCGGCCCGCGTGGCACTGGGCGCCGTGGCGCCGACGGTGCTGCTGGTGGAAGAGGCCACCGAGGCCCTCATCGGCAGGAAGCTGGACGAAGCAGCACTTGAGCGGCTCGCCAAGGTCTGCTCCGGGGCCTGCCGTCCCATCGACGACAAGCGGGGCACCGTCGAGTTCAGAAGAAAAGTTGCGGGCGTGCTGGCCAGGCGGGCCGCCACGACCGCCTATGCACGTGCAGGAGGCAAATGATGGCTGGTGTAGCAGTCTCAACCACAATCAACGGCGACAATGTCGAGTACCTTTGCCAACCGGACGAGACGCTGCTCGACGTGCTGCGCGACCGCCTCGGGCTGACGGGCGCCAAGGAAGGCTGCGGCACCGGCGACTGCGGCGCCTGCAGCATCATTCTCGACGACCGGCTGGTGTGCTCGTGCCTGGTGCTTGGCGCGGAGGCTGAAGGCCGGCGTGTCGAGACCATCGAGGGCATGGCGCATGGCGACAGGCTGCATCCGCTGCAGCAGAAGTTCCTCGAGCACGCAGCGCTGCAATGCGGCATCTGCACGCCGGGCTTCCTGATCGCGGCGAAGGACCTTTTGGCCAAGAACCCCGACCCCACCGAGGAGGAAATCCGCTTCGGCCTCGCCGGGAACCTCTGCCGCTGTACCGGCTATGACAAGATCGTGCGCGCCGTCCAGGACGCCGCCAGCGTGATGAAGGGAGCGTGACGATGAATTTCGATCCGCGTTACTCCAATCGCAGTTTCACCTCCGTCGGCACGCGTCCCATCCGCCCCGACGGCGTCGACAAGGTGACGGGCCGCGCCCGCTACGGCGCGGACTTCAACATGGCCGGCCAATTGGTCGGGCGTGTTCTGAGAAGCCCGCACCCCCACGCCAAAATCAGGAAGATCGACACCGCGAAGGCGGAGAAGCTCGCCGGTGTGAAGGCGGTGATCACCGCGGCCGACCTGCCCGACCTTACCGACGGCGATGCCGCCATGTACGACATCCTCGACAACTGCATGGCGCGCAAGAAGGCGCTCTATGACGGCCATGCGGTCGCCGCGGTCGCCGCGGTCGACGCCCGCACGGCAAGGCAGGCGCTGAAGCTGATCGAGGTCGACTATGAGGTGCTGCTGCATGTGACCGATGTCGACGAGGCGATGAAGCACACGGCACCCCTACTTAACGACGCCATCTTCACCGAGGGCCTCGAGGAAAAGCCCGTCAAGCCTTCCAACGTCACCAAGCGCACGCAGTTTGGCCATGGCGACATCCATGAAGGTTTCGGCCAGGCCGACTTCGTCGTCAAGCGCTCCTTCAAGACCGAGCAGACGCACCAGGGCTATATCGAGCCTCATGCCTGCGTGGCGAGCGTCAGCTCCGACGGCACCGCCGACCTTTGGGTCTGCACGCAAGGCCATTTCGTCTACCGCCAGCACTGCGCCCAACTGCTTGGCATGGAAGCCTCCAAGCTGCGCGTCACCTCGTCGGAGATCGGCGGCGGTTTCGGCGGCAAGACTCACGTCTGGGCCGAGCCGGTGGCGCTGGCGCTGGCGCGCAAGGCCGGCCGGCCGGTCAAGCTGGTGATGACGCGTGACGAGGTGTTCCGCGCCTCGGGGCCGACCAGCGCCACCTCGATCGACGTCAGGATCGGCGCCCGCAAGGACGGCACGATCACCGCGGCCGAGGCGACGCTGCGCTATTCCTGCGGCCCCTATGCCGGCATGTGGGCCGAGATCGGCGCCATGACGGCGTTCGCCTGCTACAGGCTCGAGAACGTCAGGACGGTTGGCTACGAAGTGCTGGTCAACCGGCCGAAGACCGCCGCCTATCGGGCGCCGTCGGCGCCGATGGCGGCGTTTGCGGTGGAAAGTGCGATCGACGAACTGGCCAAGGAGATCGGCATGGACCCGGTCGAATTCCGGATCAGAAACGCCGCACAGGAAGGCACCAGATCTTCCTACGGCCCGGTATATGGCCCGATCGGCATCGGCCCGACGCTGGAAGCGGCGAAGAACCATCCGCACATGAAGGCTCCGCTGGGCAAGAACCAGGGCCGTGGCATGGCTTGCGGCTTCTGGTTCAACTTCGGCGGCCAGACCTGCACCGACCTCAACATCGGCATGGACGGCTCGGTCTCGCTTGCCGTCGGCACGGTCGATGTGGGTGGTTCCCGCGCGTCGCTGTCGCTGGTGGCGGCGGAGGAACTCGGCATCGCCTATGAGCAGGTCAAGGCGGTGGTCGCCGACACCTCCAGCCTTGGCTACAACGACATGACGGACGGCAGCCGCGGCACCTTCTCCTCCTCGATGGCGACGATCTCGGCCGCCCGCAACACCATCAAGATCCTGCGCGAACGCGCCGCGCAGATGTGGGACATTCCCGTCGACGACGTGGTCTGGGAAAAGGGCCACGCGATTGCTAAGGGCGAGAAGTACGGCAACCTTGCGGCGCTGTCCCTGAAGGAGATCGCGGCGGCGTCAGGAAAAACGGGCGGGCCGATCGCCGGCCACAGCGAGCTCGTCGCCGACGGGGCCGGCGTCTCCTTCGCCACCCATATCTGCGATATCGAGGTCGATCCGGAGACCGGCACCACGAGGGTCCTGCGCTACACAGTCGTCCAGGATGCCGGCAAGGCGGTGCACCCGACCTATGTCGAGGGCCAGTACCAGGGGGGTGCTGCGCAAGGCATCGGCTGGGCGCTCAACGAAGAGTATATCTACGGCAAGGACGGGCGGCTGCAGAACCCCGGCTTCCTCGACTACCGGATCCCGGTCTGCTCGGACCTGCCGATGATCGACACGCAGATCCTCGAGATCCCCAATCCCAACCATCCTTACGGGGTGCGCGGCGTCGGCGAGACCTCGATCGTGCCGCCGCTGGCGGCGATCGCCAATGCGGTGTCGAACGCAGCCGGCGTGCGCATGACGCATATCCCGATGTCGCCGCCGCGGATTCTCGCGGCGATCGAGGCGGAACGGGGAGGCTGATGGTCGAGGTGACGCTCTGGGGATCTCTCGGCGCAATCGCCGGAGGCAAGAGCAAGGTCGAGATCGAGGCGAAGGATATTCGGGAGCTGTTCAGGAAGTTGGCTGAGCAGTATCCCGGCCTCGAGCCCTACATCGACCGCGGCATCGCAGTCGCTATCGACGGGGTGATTTATCGCGACACCTGGTCGAAGGA
The DNA here is from genome assembly GCF_002284535.1 of Mesorhizobium wenxiniae. Classification (GTDB taxonomy): domain Bacteria; phylum Pseudomonadota; class Alphaproteobacteria; order Rhizobiales; family Rhizobiaceae; genus Mesorhizobium; species Mesorhizobium wenxiniae. Next base: position 210,026 of record NZ_NPKH01000033.1, read on the forward strand.
ACTGCCCGAGGGGGCGGAGATTTTCCTGCTGCCGAGGTTGGCTGGGGGGTGAGTGGGACGAGGACGCGCGGTATATAGAATGGCAGCTTTGCGCCATGAAGCGGCCGTTAACCGTCAGACCGAAAGACCAGCCTTCCGAAGTCCATCGAACAGGTGTTCGCGAGCTGCCAAATCTTTTGCTCGAAATTCGCTTGCCCAATATTGGCGCCATTCATCCGAACTATCGCTTTGCGGCGCCCAAGGCACAATCTCAACACGCCTGCGAAACGCATCTGCCATTTCGTTTGCTTCCTTGGCGCGACCAAGCTGAGCGTAAGCAGCCGCCATCCATGCATAGCACGTCAGACTGGGATGTAGCATTCGCCCAAATGCTGCAACCGATCCGTGATAGTTCCCAGCAAGGTATTCGGCCACGAGGCGGGTTTCTAAGCAACCGTCCGAAACCAGAGGGCTGCGCCGCAGTGCCTCGTCAGAGCAGGCCATGGCATGTTCCAACTCACCCGAGCACGCATGGAGCCAACCGCTGAAGCAGTAATTGTAATAGTCGTTGGGATTCAGTGCCAGCGCCTGTTCAACCTGTATTTGGGCGAGGTCCCAATCGCCCTTCACCTCCAGGTAGCTCCACGCCAATTCCAGGTGCGTCCGGCTATCATGCGGATCTAGTTCGACCGCCCGGTGGCTCAACTCAAGTATCCGATCGGCCGCAGCTTCCCGCGACACCGTCCACGGCGAATGATATTCGGCGTAGTATGATTGCGCCAGGTCGACGTAGGCAGATGCGTAGGATGGATCGAGCTCAATAGCCTTCTCAAAATGTGATCTCGCCTCCAGGACGTCGTCTTTAGACCTACCTTTGTTCAGGAAATGTCTGCCGCGGAGCCAATGGTCGTATGCGGAAAAACTTTCGGTTGGCCGCTGCAGGGCACGCGCCCGCTCGGCTCCTTCCAAGTGGCCAGGAAGGCTCGCTACAATCGTGCACGTGATCTCATCCTGCACACTGAAGATGTCCTCAATATTCCGATCGTAGTGCTCGGCCCATAAATGCTTGCCAGTGGCGGCGTCGACGAGTTGGGCTGTAACCCGGATTTGATCACGTGCTCGTCGCACACTTCCCTCAAGAAGGTACTGAACCCCGAGTTCGCGGCCAATATCGCGCACGTTGGCCGATCGGTTCTTGTATACGAACGACGAGTTCCGGGCGATGACACAGAACGAGCGGAACCGGCTCAGCTCCGTAATGATATCTTCAGCGATGCCATCCGCGAGGTACCCGTACTCCGCGTCGGTACTCACGTTGAGAAATGGAAGAACGGCAATGGAAGGTTTGTCGATAAGAGCTTCGAGCGTTGTGACCGTTGCTCGCGGCATGCCGACAACCCGGTAGACACGCACTGGTTCGGAAATGTTCTTCAGCTTTTGTATACCGAGATCTTCGAAGTTCGCATCGACCTTATTTCTGACATAGTCGAATGCAGTGCCGGAAACCAGCACGCCACCAGGCTCAGCGATTCCTTCTAGGCGTGATGAGATATTGACACCGTCACCATAAAGGTCACTCCCCTCAACGATAACGTCGCCCAAATTCACGCCGATGCGCAGCACGATGTGGCGAGCCTCTGGCAACTCACGATTCGCCTCACCCATGTTGCGCTGCAATTGGATCGCGCACTGCACAGCCTTGACAGCGCTGGTGAACTCAATCAGGGCGCCGTCGCCGGTGATCTTAAAGATGCGCCCGTGATACTGGGAAACAAGAGGCTCCAACACCCGCTTCCGCCGCGCCTTAAGCGTCGCTAATGTGGTTGTCTCGTCCCGTTCCATGAGGCGACTAAACCCGACCACGTCCGCGGCCAGAATGGCGGCGAGACGGCGTCGAGTGAGTTCTTCGGCCATTTGGGCGAATGCTCCTAACAAGCCCGGTATTCATTCTATTTGCCCGCGACCTTGGAGTCCATGTAAGGTTGTTGTTTCGCATCGGGTCAGGTCACTACGATGCCGAAAGTCCGCAGACTAAAGATATGAGCCCAGAAGCTGCCAGTCTGCTTTCGGCCCCAAGGCAGACAGTTTTCGTCAGGCCAAGTCGGGCCGCCACCAGCAATAAATTCGCCCTCCCCTAAGCCCCCAACGTCGGCTGCGTATTCACCTCCAGCGCCTCTTCCGCCTCGTCCTGCTCGCCAAGCACCTCGCCGTGCACGCCCAGCGGCCGGCCGATCCAGATCGGGTCGACCAAATGGTCGCGTTTGGGGTTGGTAGTGTTGGGGTGAATGAGGATGCTCAGGCCGCCGTGGTTCAGCATCAGCCAGGGAACCAGCGAAGCGAAAATCTCGGTGGCGAACGAGACCTGGTACATGGCCTGCTCATGCGGGCCGACCGGCTCGTCGCGCCAATTGCCCAGGCGCACACGGAAACGTTCGCCGATGCGCAGGCGCAGCCATTCGGCATGCTGCCGCTCGGCCGGCCCGTCATAGTAGACATGGGCGTGATAGCTGGCGATCTCCGCGATTTGCCTTGAGCTGGACGATCTGGGACTGGCTTTTTCGTTCACTTTACTGCTCGATGCCCCGATGTTCCATTGAGTGATTGTCGCGCCTAGCTCTCTTTGCCGCAATTGCGGACGGAAAATGGTTTCACACTTTTCCTGGAATTGCGACGTGGCTCACGCCTTTTGCCTGGTGAGGCGCTCAAGCGCATCGACGATCAGGTCACAGAATTTCGCATGGTCGAGCTTCATCGCCACAGTGTGGCGGAAGTCGGTCTGCTCGCTCGCCGTGCCGCCGAAATGATGCATGCCGCCCATCTTCTCGAAATTGCACACCGTCATGCCCTTGGTCCACCGGCCGGCAATCTCGACGCGGATATCGGCCTTCTCGGTGGTGAAGACGCTCGGGTCGATCATGGCCGCGACGCAGCATGCGTCATGGACGGCGGGATACGCGATCTGCAGGAGGCCGCCATGCGTGGTCGCTATGAACTCCCAGATATCGAGGATGAATTTGGCGATCGGGCCGCCGACGGCGCGCACCCTGTCCTGCAATTCCGGGGTGGCCTGCGCCTGGTGCGTGAGGTCGAGCCCCACCATGGTGACGTCCCAATCGGCACGGAACACCACATCGGCGGCCTCAGGGTCGGCATAGACGTTGAATTCCGCCGCGGGGGTGATGTTGCCCCTGGTATAGCTTCCCCCCATCGCGACGACCCGCTTCACCCGCTTGATGATGCGCGGCTCCTTGCGGATGGCGAGTGCGATGTTGGTGTAGGGGCCGACGGGTACCAGCGTGACGGTCTTCGGCTCATGCGCCATGACCGTGTCGATGATGAAGTCGACGGCATGCCGCCTGTCGAGCTCGAACGAGGCGGGCGGCAGCACGGGGCCGTCGAGCCCGGTATCGCCATGAATCTCGACGGCCAGCACCTGGTCGATGATGAGCGGGCCGGGAGAGCCCTTCGCGACCGGCACCTTGATGCCGTAAGCCGTGCATACGGCCAGCGCATTGCGCGTGGTGTTCTCGACATTGTGGTTGCCCGAAACCGTGGTGATGCCGAGAAGGTCGATGTTCGGGTTGCCGGCCGCCAGCAGGATGGCGATGGCATCGTCGTGCCCCGGGTCGCAGTCCAGAATGATCTTTTCCATGGATAGCGCCTTTCTGTCCGGCCGGGTCTGTGGCGATTACAGACTGCGGCGGCTGGGACCGTCAAGGTTGTCAATCGGCTTGGAGCTGAGCGCCGCATCGCGAACGCCGGCGCGGCCCCCGCTCCGTCTCGGCGAAGCCGACAACCGTCTGACCACCATTTGGCCCTAGTCACCCACGCGCGTCAGCGTGCCCAGATGATTGCCGTCGAGAAATTCCACCGTCACGGCCGCCGCCTTGCCGTCGGGGCCGATGACGAAACTTACGCCAGACGGCGCATCCGGCGTCTCGGCGTCCGGGAAGGTCAGGAACAGGTCGCCGTCGAAATGCTTCAATGAATAGGACCGCGCGCCGGCCGGCCCGACCTTGAGCACAAGAGCATCCCCCGCACTCGACACGACCGCATCGCCGATGAAGTCGTTGAAGTAACGGCCTGCATAGGCACTGGCCGGCCCGGCCGGCCTTGCCGGAGACGGTGGCGCGGCATAGGTGGCCTTGGCCGCCGCGACCGCCGGGCCGAACAGGCTCGCATAGGTATCATCCCATGCCTTGACCCAATCCTTCTCGACCGCTCCATCAAAGACGAGATCGGCGAAGCTGTCGGACAGCCCTTCCGGCACCCCTGTCGAAAAGGCGTTGGCGACGATGACGATGCCAAGCTTCTCCTCCGGGAAGAGCGTCACCAGGGTGCGGGCGCCGACGCTGAACGCGCCGGCATGACCCCAGCTCAGACCATGCCGGCCGAATTCGACATTCCAGCCGAGGCCGTAGAAGGACTCGCCGCCTGAGACGGGGTTCTTGCCGCGCGCCATCAGCGGAACATGCGTCTGGTCCAGCGCGTCGGCTTTAATGAGTGTCTCGCCCGCATAGACCCCATTGCCGAGCATCAGGCGCACCCATTGCGAGAGATCGCGTGCCGTGGAGCTGACGCCGCCCGCCGGCGACTGCGCATCCGGATCGCGCTTTACCTTCGCGGCCCAGACGCCATCGACCTTGACGTGGAGCGCGGCGCGATTGGCGTGCTTGATGAAGTCCGCATGACGGGAGCTGGTCGACGCCATTCCAAGCGGACGGTAGAGCTTCTCCTCGGCGACCTCCTCCCAGGGCTTGCCTGTCGGCTTCGCGGCCGCGACGGCACCCTCGGTCAGTCCGAAATTGCTGTATGAGTAGCCGGCACGAAAGCTCGACGATGGCGACACGAACCGCAGCCGGCGCAGTATCTCCGCGCGGTCATAGCCAATGTCCTCGAGGTCGTCTCCGGCGGTGCCGGGAAGTCCGCTGCGGTGCGAAAACAGGTCGCGAACCGTGAGTTCGCTGGTCGGATAGGGCTCGGACAGCCGGAAGGCCGGATCGAGATCGGCGATTTTCGTATCCCAGGAAACAATCTCGTCGCTGACCAGTGCCGCCACTATCGTTGCTGAGACCGGCTTGGAGAGCGAGGCGATCTGGAACACCGTGTCGGCATCGACGGCCTCCGGTTTGCCGGCCTCGCGATGCCCGAAACCCTTGAGGAAGACCACTTTGTCGTCATGCACGACCCCGATGGCGAGACCAGGCACCCCGCCATCCGCGACGACGCCTTTAGCGAGTGCCTCGAGCTTCGACAGGGCTGCCGCGATCCGGTCAGGCGTAATGGTGTCGGCCGACGCCGCATGCGGCGAAAGCACCATGACGGCGATGAAGGCCCGCATCCCCCAACGGCGGAAAGTCCGACCCAGGCCCACGCTCGAGTTCCCCCTATGCCGTGCAAGCACTGGCCATACTACAGGCCGACGCAGGAAAGGCCAACCCTCGCCTGCGCGGCTAGAGCGAAGTGCGCAGTGCGACACCAAGCGGCCATCCCTGGGAACCAGCCGGTCAACGGTATCGAACCGACCACCGCTCAGCGGCGACGACCGTCATGAAGAACCCGATCGACAACAGCGATGAGAGCACGATGGCGGCGTAGAGCCGGTCGGACTGATAGTTGAAGGTCGCCTGGATGATCAGCGAGCCGAGACCTTTGTCGGAGCCGATCCATTCGCCGACGATCGCGCCGATCACCGCGGTCGCCGAGGCGATCCGCAGCGAGGCGAAAAGCATTGGCAGCGCGCGCGGCAGGCGCAGGCGCCAGAATATTTCCCAACGCGTCGCCGACAGCACGCGGAACAGCTCGTGCTCGCTGGGGCTCGCCGATTCCAGCCCCCGGATCATGTTGATGAGCGTTGGGAAGAAACAGATCACTGCAGCGATCACGATCTTGGGCAGCATGCCGAGGCCGAAGATGAGGATGACGACCGGCGCCAGCGCAAGCACCGGGATCGTATTGAAGAACAGCACGACCGGAAAATAGGCTGCCTGAAGCGTACGGCTGTGCACGAAGACGATCGCCAGCAGCACTGCGGCGAGGTTGCCGAGGACGAAGCCGGAGAGCGCCTCGATGGCCGTCGGCCAGAGGTTCGACAGGAGAAGTGAGCCGTTCCTGGCAAACACGCCCGCTATCGCGGTCGGCGTCGGAACGATATATGCCGGCACGCCGGCGAGCGGCAGCAGGAATTGCCATGCGAGAATGAGCGAGCCGGCGCCGAGGATCGGCAGCACGGTCTGTGCGAAGGGCGAAAGCGCGCCGCGGTTCACGAGGCCGCCCCAAGGGCGGAGCGCATCCTGGCCATCGCCGCGACGATTGCCGGATCCTCGCGCGAGCATCTGTTGTCCGGCCCCTTCAGCGGACGAAGGTCGTGGTCGGCGACGATCCGTCCGGGATGGGCCGCAAGCACGATTACGCGCTGCCCGAGATAGACGGCTTCGGCAATGGAATGCGTGACGAACAGCACGGTCGTTCCGGTCCGCCGCCAAAGGTTCAGCAGTTCGTCGTTGAGGCGATCGCGGGTGATCTCGTCAAGAGCGCCAAAAGGTTCGTCCATCAGAAGCAAACGTGGCTCGCCAAGCAGCGCCCGGGCGATCGCCAGCCTTTGGCGCTGTCCGCCGGAAAGCTGATGCGGCAGGCGCTCACTGAGCGCCGACAGGCCGACGAGTTCGAGCAGTTCGTCGGCCCGGTCGTCTATCATGCGCGACAGGCTGCGGCGGCCCACCTGGATCGGCAGCCGTACATTCTCGCGCGCCGTGCGCCACGGCAAAAGCGTCGATTCCTGGAAGACGAAGCCCACGCCGCGGCCGGAGCGCACCGCCGACGGCGTTTCGCCCATCACGCGTATCGTGCCCGCGAGTGGCGCCAAAAGATCGGCGACAACCCGCAGAAACGTCGACTTTCCGCACCCCGAAGGCCCGAGGATGGACAGGAACGTCCCGGCCTCCACTGTCAGTTCGAGACCGGAGATCACCGTCACGGGCGAGTGCCGGCCGGGATAGCCGACGTCGAGCCCGGAAGTTTCGATGGCCGGCGCGGCCATCAAGAGGCAGGCGCGCCGAGCTTCGGCCGTTCAGCCGCACTGAGTTCGAGAATCTCAGTCGTATAGACGTCCTCGGCCTTCGGCCTGCCGTTCGGATACTGGCCAATCTGGTCAAGCAGCGCGATCTGGCTCTCGATCGAGGCAGGATCGAAGGTGCCCCATCCATCCTTTTTCGTATTGTCGTCGAACGACAGTTTCAAGACCAGGGGGATCGTCTTCTTTTCCCAACCTGCGTCGATCTCGGGATAGGCAGCGACGAGCTTGTCGACCGCCTGTTCGGGATTGGCGTGGACCCAGCCCCACCCCTTGGCAACCGCGCCGATGAATTTCGCCAGGATCTCGGAATTGGATTCGATGGCGCTGTCGGTTGCGAAATAGACGTCGGCATAGGACGCCAGGCCCAGCTCCGACAACAGAAGATCGATGCGATCATCCCCGACGACGCTGAGCGCCTGCGTGTTGGTGATCCAGCCGCCGATCGCATCCACGTCGCCACGAACCAGCGGCGCCTTGTCGAAGCCGACATTGACGATGGTGACTTCGGAAGGGTCGATCTTGTTCTTCGCGAGCATCGCGTCGATGGCGAAGCGCGCGGTCGGCTGCGTGCCGATCCGCATGCCCTTCAGATCCGCCACCGACCGGATCGGCTTTTCCGGTTTCGACGTCAGCGCATAGGGCCCGGTGCGGTAGCCGCAGGCGATGATCTTTATCGGAACGCCGCTCGCCCGCGCGGCATAGAGCTGAGGCGATTCGGAGAATTGGCCGAGTTGGGCGGCACCGGACACGACCGGCGGCACGGTGGCGGCGTTCGGTCCGCCGGGGCTGAATTCGACTTCGAGCCCGGCTTCTGTGAAGTAGCCATTGGCGACGGCTGCCACGTCGCCGATCTGGCCGTTCGACATCAGCCAGTCATACTGGACGACGAGCTTGGCGGCAGCCGAGGCGCTGGCGCCAAACAGCTGAAGTCCCGGCCCGAAGGCCGCCAGGCCGGCGGCGCCGGCCTTCAGGATCGATCTGCGATTCCACTGCGATGCGTTCCCACTCATCTTCTTGCTCCTTTGTTGGACTTTGTTTGCATGCGGCGCGGCCCTTCTTGCGAGGCCGTCGCGATCCAATCACACTTGCGTGTCGTGATAGTCGCCCGGTCCCGCGCCGGTCCAGGCGTAGAGCTCCCACAGTGTGCCATCCGGATCGTGGAAGTAGGCGCAGCGCGCGTTCCAGACATAGTCGCCGGGCGGCCCGATGAACGGCACGCCCTTGTCCGACAGTTCGGCGTAGAGCCGGTCGACCTCGCCGGCGCTTTCGAGTTCCATCGCGACGCACGCCTTGTGCGCCTGCTTCGGTGAGCGGACATTCGAGACGCCGCAGTGGCGATTGATGTGGTCCAGTTCCCATGCGGCGAGCGTCACGCGCTCGGAATGAAAATCGACAAAGCCCTCGGCGCGGCGTCTGATCCGGTAGCCGAGCTTGTGCGTATAGAAGTCGATGGTGCGGTCGATATCCTCAACAAGCAGGCAGATATCGGTGATTGCCTTGGTCTGGCCGAGCGACATGGTCATTTGCCTCGATTGATCGCGGTGAGTTCGACGCCTACCCGCGATGCCGCGCCGTCGATGTGCCGGCGCATCGCCTCGCCGGCAGCCTGCGGATCATGCGCGGCGAGCGCGTCGTAGATTCGCACGTGCTCGGCGACATTGACCTCGACCAGGTCGTGGAGCGGATTGGTGAGGCGGGCATAGTGGATCGACTGGCGGATCTGCTCGCAGACGAAGGAAATGAAGGTGTGGATGTAGCTATTGCCAGTGGCCCGGGCGATCGCCCGATGGAAAAGCAGATCGGCCTCGATGCTGCCATCCTCCCAGCGCTCCTCGCCGCCCATGCGGTCCAGCGCAGCCTTGATCGCGTCAAGATCATCGGATGTACAGCGCGCCGCCGCGAGTGTGGCGGACTCGGTCTCCAGAATGCTGCGCAGTTCGAAGAGATGCTCCATGTTGCGCTGGTCTTTCAGTGCTTCACGGTCGATCCGGATGGCTGTCCGCTGTTCCGGCGCCATGACGAATGCGCCCACCCCCTGACGCGCCTCGATCATGCCATCGGCGCGAAGCTGCGCGATCGCTTCCCTGACAACATTGCGGCTGACGCCGAACTTGTCGGCGAGCTGGCTTTCGGTGGGAAGCCGGGCTCCCGGGATGATGTCGCCGCCCTCGATCTCACGGCTCAGATGCGAAGCGACGCGATGCGGAAGCGCCTCCACGCTGCCGATGATGGACGAACGCTGCTTCATGCCGCTTTCCCTACAAATCGCCCGGACCAGGCATGAGACACGCGGGATTGAACAGGCCTGCCGGATCGAAGGCTGCCTTGATCGCGGTATGAAGCTGCCGCTCGCGCTGCGACAGGCCGGCCCAGAACACGTGACTGCGGCTGCGACCGACGCCATGCTCGGCACTGAACGAGCCGCCGAGCGCGCCGACCAGTTCATAGAGTCGGGTCAAAACCGCCTGGCCCACGGCCCTCGCTTCGCCGGGATCGCAATCTATGGGAGGCAGCACGTTGAAATGGATGTTCCCGTCGCCCGCATGGCCATAGGTCAGGGATGTCCAGCCTGGCCACTCGCGCACGATGCACGCGCGTGCTTGCTCGATCAGCTTCGGCACCTGGCTGAGGCGAACCGAGAGGTCGGTGCGGACATGAAAGCCGCGCCGCGCCTGCCCCTCGACCAGGCCCTCACGGATGGCCCAGAATGCGGCGGCCTGCGAGCGGCTTTGCGCGACGACACCGTCCTTGATCAGGTCGGTCTCAAGGGCGCGCGCCAGCATCGTTTCAAGAAGTCCGCCGGCGTCTATCCCTGGCCCACAGGCGAGTTCGACGATCGCATGAACCGGACATTCTTGTGTCAACGGTGAGCGCAGGTTCGGATCGATGAGATGGGCCAGCGGCAGGCACTCCTCGCCGATGACCTCAAACGCGCTGAGAAGATCGGAGCAGAAATGCCGCGCCATCCGGAACAGTTCGCATGCCTGGCGGAAGCTGCCCAGTCCGACATAGGCGGTCTCGACCTGCGTCGGCCGGGGCGAGAGCCTTACCTCGACGCCCGTGACGACCCCGAGCGTTCCTTCCGAGCCGATCATCAATTGCTTCAGGCTGTAGCCGCGATTGTCCTTGCGCAGCCCATTCATGCCGTTCGACAGTGTGCCGTCCGGCAGAACCGTCTCAAGCCCGAGCACCAGATCACGCGTCATGCCGTAGCGCAGCACATTGATGCCGCCGGCATTTGTCGCGACATTGCCGCCGATCGTGCACGATCCCTGCGCACCAAGCGCAAGAGGGAAGGTCATGTCGGCTGCTTCAGCGGCGTCCTTGACGTCCTGCAGCACGGCACCGGCGTCGGCTTGCAGCGTGAAGTCGAGCGGATCGACGCAGCGTATCCGATTGAGACGCTCAAGCGACAGCACTGCGTAGTCCGAACTATCGGGAATGGCGCCACCGGCAAGTCCGGTATTGCCACCTTGCACGACGATGGCGACACCGATTTGCGAGCACCATCTCACAAACGCCTGGACATCTTCCACGGATCCTGGACGCAAGATGAAGCGGGCACTTCCGCGCCTGTCGCGGCTCCAATCGATGAGGTACCGTTCTGCCAGCGGCGACTGGCCGTCTATCAGCGCATCATTCGCCAACTGGGCAGGTAGCTCAACAATTCCGCCGGAAGCTTCGCGTTGAAGAGATGGGTGATCCGTAGGCATGAGTCTGATCATACGGTCATCCTACAACTTCGCAAGCCCATTCTCTCGGTGGGCAGTCATTACTTCGGCGGCGATCCGCGAGCGCACCCGCCTCACAACCGGGATTCTCGCGCCTGAACTGTTCTCACCCCTCGTGAAATGCTAGCCTTCATTTTGGCTAAGACGGTGCGAAACGGACATGAAGCAGCGCAACCCTGACGATCCCTTGGCGATTGTCGCAACGCCGGAGGCGGCCGCATCGGTTGTCTACGGCATCTACGAGTCATGGCCTCGGTGGGACGCGCCTGGCAGCTCGTGCCGAGAACCTGGAAGCGCGATTGGTTCTTGCTACAGCGCCGCCTGTGAGAGCGAAATACCGGGATCGCCATCGACAAATGCGGCCGGGCCGCTTCCGCCCTTGTCGTCGATGGTCGGCTGTCCGACCGATTCGAACTTGAAGCCAAGCCGATAGGGGATCTCAATGTCGGAATTATTCTCGCTCAACGGCCGTGTCGCGTTGGTCACGGGTGCTTCGCGTGGTCTCGGCTTCGCAATGGCCAAGGCACTTGCGGAAAACGGCGCGACGGTGATCGTCAATGCCCGCGATCCGGCCGCCCTCGCCGCAGCGGCCGAAAGCATCGGGGCCGAAGCGCTGCCATTCGATGTCACCGACGCAGCGATCTCAAGGGCGTCGCTGGAAGGAATCGTCGAACGCCACGGCCGCCTCGATATTCTGGTCAACAACGCCGGCATCCAGCATCGAAGTCCGTTGGTCGAATGGCAGGACGAGGATTTCAACCATGTGATTGCCGTCAATCTGTCGGCCTGCTTCCGCATCATGCGCGACGCGGTGCGCCTGATGCTGCCAAACAAGTTCGGGCGCATAATAAACACCGGATCGGTTGCAGCGATACTTGGCCGTCCCACCATTCACGCCTATGTGGCGGCAAAGGCGGGTCTGCACGGGCTGACACGCTCCACGGCCGCTGAGCTGGGCCGTCACGGCATCACCGTCAACGCGATCGCCCCCGGCTATTTCGCCACCGAGCTCAATACCGCGCTTATGAGCGACGAGGCCTTCACCAAATGGGTCGAGACACGAACCCCGGCGGGCCGCTGGGCCCAGCCTGAGGAGCTCGGCGGAGCCGTGGTGTTTCTCGCCTCCGACGCTGCCGCCTACGTCAACGGACATGTATTGGCCGTTGACGGTGGGCTATCGGTTTCCCTCTGACCTGCGAACTGCCTTGCAGGAAAAATTTCCGCCGGGCAGTCTCGACGAAGTCGACGAAAACGATGAACTTGGCCTGCGATGTCAGCTTTGACGCTATTGGCGCCCTTGCACTACTCTCTGAAGGCTTTGTCGACCTGTTCAGTCAACGGGTCGAGCAGATAAGCCAGGGCAGTTTTCTCGCCCGACTGAATGAAAGCCTCAGCAGGCATGCCGGGGCGGATCGGTTCATGGGCCTCTAGCCCCGCCAGGTCAGCAGAATTGAGCACAATGTCGACTTCGAAGAACTGAATACGGGACTGGGCATCTGTCGAGAGGTCTGCGCCGATCATAGCGACCTGTCCGTTCACCTCTGGTGTGGTTTTCTGATTAAATGACAACAGGCGGACCCGCACGGGTTGGCCGAGCCAGATCGCGTTGATGTCACGAGGACGGACCCGTGCACGGAGAACCAGCGGATCCGACTCTGGAACAATGAGCATTAGCGTCTCGCCCGGACCGACCACTCCGCCGACCGTGTGAATGGCTAGCTCATGCACGAATCCCGACTGCGGCGCGATTACATCGATCCGGTCAATGCGCTCCTGCGCAGCTTGGCGCTGCTCGCGAAGTGATCCGACCTTTGTTCTTACTTCCGCAATCGCAGTCAGCACTTCGGAGCGCCAGTCATCGTCGACTTGTATTGCTCTAAGTCCCACTTCGCTGACAGCACCTCTCAGTTTCGCGATTTCGGCAACGAGCCGGCCAATATCGCCCTCTACGTCTGCCTTTTCACGTTCAAGATCCAAGACGCGGTTCTTCTGAACCAATCCATCCTTTAGCAGACCCTGCATTGTCTCGAGCTCCGCAGCCGCGATCGCCAGCTGCCGTTTTCTGCCTTCGAGTTGGGCTTCCATGCCGCTGATCTGATTTTTGATTTGATTAACCTGTTCAGCAAGTTGACGCTTTTTCCCTGCAACAACTTCCAAGCGCGACGCAATTAGCTTTTGCTGACTGTCAAATATACGCTCAAGTTCAGATTTCGGCATCAACTTTACAAGTTCTGAAGGAAACTCCAACTCGGCAAGTCCGTCGCGTTCCGCTTCGAGTCTTTTTAGTTCGACTTCCAATTCAGCCAACTGTGCGATGATGATTGCAAGCCGCGCACGGGGCTCAGATGGATCAAGCCTCATGATTACTTCGCCCGCATGCACCCGGTGGCCATTCTCCACGTTTAGTTCAAGGACAATTCCGCCCTCGAGATGCTGCACTTTCTTCGCGTTTGAGCGAACAACGATTTGGCCTGGCGCGATCACCGCACCCGAAATGCTTGCGGTCGCGGCCCAGCCGCCCAGAACGAGAACGAGAGTTGCTATGACCACAAATCCGGCTCGTTGTGTCCGTCTGAGCGAAACAGAAAAATTGCTTTCGCGGTCCTCACTCATTGCCGGCCCTCATCACGGTAACATTGTTACCTTGGTGCGGCCCCGGTACGACCACTTGGGTGACTTGTCGAAGGACCTCGTCTTTCGGGCCGAAGGCGACCTGCTTGCCGCCGCGCAGATAGAGCAGCATGTTGACCGCATTGATCGCGCTGGGGCGGTGGGCGATCACAATGATGGTCGCGCCGCGGTCGCGCGTCGCTTTGATCGCTTGCGAAAGGGCTTGGTCGCCCTCGGCGTCTAGGTTCGAATTAGGCTCGTCGAGAACAACAAGTGCAGGATCACCATAGAGGGCGCGGGCCAGCGCGATTCTTTGGCGCTCTCCCGCGGATAGCGCCACGCCGCCCTGGCCGACCAGGGTCCCGTATCCATTGGAGAAGGATAAGATCAGTTCGTGAACGCCGGCGAGCTTGGCGGCGTGAAGAACGGCCTTCGCATCTGCATTCGGCTCGAATCGCGAGATGTTTCTGGCTACCGAACCTGGAAACAACACCGCATCCTGCGGCAAGTAGCCGAGTTGGCGCCCGAGAACATCGCGGTTCCACTGGTCGTGCGTCGAGCCGCTTATCCGGATTTCGCCTCTGACGAGAGGCGCAATTCCAAGTATAGCGTGTGCAAGCGTCGTCTTGCCCGCGCCCGAGGGTCCGATGATGCCGAGGCCGTCACCCGGGTTCAGCTTGAAGGAGATGCCGGCGAGCAGCGGCTCCTTCCGAGCGGAAGCCACGCAGACAATATCCGAAATCGACACCGCTCCATTGAGTGGAGGAAGCTCCATTGGGTCGGACGCTGTTACTTCGGCGGCATTGAGCAACTGCGAGACCCTGCGGGACGAACGAACCATTCCCAGCACGCTTCGCCAATGGACGATGGCCTGCTCGACAGGTGAAAGTGCGCGTGCCAGCAGTATGGACGCGGCAACCATCACTCCACCGCTGATTTCCTGGCCGATAGCTAGATAGGCGCCGACGGCCAGTATTCCGGACTGAAACAGAAGTCGTGTCGCTTTTGACATCGCGGACAGGGTTCCGAGCCTGTCGGAAAGTCCGTTCGACAAAAGTACCGCTTCTTGGACTTTCGATTCCCAGAGCGACCGCAGATTGGATTCCATGCCTAGCGCGACGGCGGGCGCTGCCTGACGCCGGCTTTCGTCTGCAAGGCGCTGGGCTGACTCGGCGGCGGTGGAGGCTGCGAGTTGCGGTGCGCGGGTAAGCCATTCATTTGCAACTGCAAAGCAAGCAAGCACCGATGCAGCGCCCACCGCGAACCATCCGAGCCATATGTGGAGCAGAAAAATCACGCCGATATAAAGCGGCACAAACGGCGCATCGAAAAACATCCCGGGCCCCGGGCCGGAAATCCAACCGCGAATGGTTTCGAGATCGCGGATCGAAGGACCGGCGTTTCCAGCGCCCCGCCACGCATCCGATTGAACTGCAGAAAAGACCGGACCACGCAGAATTTCGTCAAGTCGCCCGGCAAGGCGGGCAAGAACGCGCGATCGCATTGCGTCAAGCATCCCCATGAATGCGAAAAGCACGACGACCAGGATTACAAGTGCTACCAGCGTTTGAACACTGCCGCTGGAAAGCACTCGGTCATAGACCTGCAGCATGAACAAAGGGCCGGTCATCAGTAGAAGATTGACCACGCAACTGAACAGGGCAAGTGCGCAGATGGGCTTGCGCACTTGCTGGCGTAACGTCCTAAGCGGTCCGACACCAGTCATCGTCGATACTCGTTCACAGATGGAAATCGTCGGCTGTGAGAGTAACGAGGCCCGAAAGCTGGATCTCGAAATCGGCCGTTGTGTTCCCGTCTACATCGCCGTGTATGATTGTGAGATTGTTGGCGGTATCGTGATACCAAGTGATGCTGTTTGCCTGCACTCCGGGATCGATTGCAGGAGTCGCATTGGCGACGAAAGTAAATGCCTGATCGCCAACAAATCCCACCTGTGTCTTTGCGTCGATGGTCGACAAATCAATCTTGTCGCTTTCCGCCTGGCTGAAATCGACGATAACATCCCGGTTGCCGGATCCAATCGGCATTTCATTCGGCGCAAGGAAAACGAAAGTATCCGCATTGGCGCCGCCGGTCATGGTGTCCTTGCCGAGGCCACCCTGGATGCGGTCCGCTCCTGCATTACCATTGATCGTGTCGTTTTCGCCGCCGCCGATGAGCACGTCGTTGAAGGTCGACCCGTTCAGTGTATCGGCGAAATTGGTCCCGATCACACCTTCGATATTCTTGTATGTGTCGGTTCCAAGGCTCGCGGCGCTAGCGTTGAAAACTGTGTCGCTCGCGCTCTGAACCAAGGTGAAATTGAGCCCTGCCCCCGTTCCGTCTGAAAAATCGATGAGGTCGATATCGGTCCCGGCACCTTGCCCATCGATTGTATCACTTCCGGCACCGCCTCGAAGTATGTCGCTTCCGGCACCGCCTCGAAGGGTATCTGTACCAGCGCCTCCAATGAGTATGTCAATTGAGGGACCACCGTCGTCGACGTCGGTGCCATTTCCGCTATCGATATAGGATGCTTGGTAAGACGCTGGGGTTGCGTACTGAGTTAGCAGATTTACATTGTCTCCATTGACAGTATCAATCGATACAGTGCCGGTGGTAAGCCCTCCGTTTCCATCTGATACCTGGTATGTAAACGATCCGGCATTGACCGTGTTGTTCGATAGAGGGTCTGTATTGTACGTTATGGTTTGACTGACCGCGTTGTACGTAACATTCGCCCCAGAAACAGACACTATCTGCAATTTATCCGAGTCGCCGTCCGTATCATTGCCCAGAAGAACAGCGGCAGAAAATATTGCCGTCGTGTCATTGGATATAACAAGCTTGTCATTCACGGTCACCGGCGCTGCATTTACCGCGCTGACGGTGACGTTGACCGTTGCGGTCTCGGTGACGCCGCCCGAGGTCACCGTGTAGGTGTAGCTGTCGGTGCCG
>NZ_NPKH01000017.1 GCF_002284535.1 Mesorhizobium wenxiniae
GCGATGCGAGATACTACGAGGAAAACGCGCATTATTGGGCTTTCCAGGTGCTTGATAAAGCAAGAGCAACGGGCGAGCGGCAGCCTATGGCTTTTCGAAACGTTGGAGCATCTTTGCATGAACTCGATGAGTGCGGCGACTACGCCGGGATTGGCTTCTTCAGTTCCGGCAGCGCATTGGGAAACCGTAGCTGCAAAGCGCCGCAGAATATAGCCGCGCGCCATGAGACAATCGTCGACGGTTGCGGACATGCGGCTGATGTTTTCCTTGCTGACGATCCTGTCAGAACCCCCGTCTCTCTCGTGCTCTCAATTGCCCCAATGTTCGGCGATGATCACCCTTCACCCGAGGGCACCTGCGCAGGTGCGGAGACATGAGAGGCCGCTGATTGTTCATGTTCGATCGGAAATGGTGTGATTGACCAATGAATTGAGTCAACGGCACGCTGAACTATTGCCTTTGTCCGAGCGCGGCTGGGTGAAGCGGCGAGGACATATCCGATGTAGTCTCGGTAATCGCCTTTCCTGACGATCGGCGTCTTGGGTTTGATATACAATTTCGCTTCGACGACACCTGGTATGGCAGCCGCTCGACTATCGCCATCGACCCAATCTAGGATACCATCGCGATCAGGAATCAGGAGCCGGGCGGTCGCAATATGCGAATGCCTCTTGTGCAAATTCCATTCCTCGCCGATCACGAGCTTGATGTGTTCGGTGACCAGATCGATACCGTAAGCCGCCTCAATCGTTTGAACACTGCCACCAAGACGCGGATTGACCTCAATGACGACTGGGCCACGCTTGGTCCACCGCAGTTCTACATTCGTTGGCCCCCAGCCAAGCCCGAGAGCTCGCAAACAGCTCAGCGACACATCGGCAATACGCCCATGCTCGTCTTCAGTCAGCGGGGCTGGATAGGTCCCGCCAAGATAGACAAAATGCGGTGGGGGGCCGAAATCAAGGGCTGAAATACAAACGACCTCATTTCCCATTATTGCAGCGCAATACTGTGGACCTTGTGCGAATTCCTCGACCAGTACCCTCGGCGAGGAACGCCATATGTGCTTCCCGCCCAACAAATAGGTCGTATGTTCGGCTAATTCATCGACATCGCGGCACAATCGGACACCGATGCTGCCGCTGCCCACGGCTGGCTTAACAACCACCGGCAGGCCGATCTCAGCGGCAAAGCTTTCTACCTCCGTCGCATTCACTGCCACGCGATAAGCAGGTATTGGAACGCCAGCCTCGGCGAGAAGCTGACGTTGAGTGAATTTATCGCAGCATCCTTCAATCGATGCGGGGTCCGGTCCCGGTAGATCGAAGTGCCGGCAGAGCTTGCCAACCGTCGTAGAGACCGACTCGTCGTCGCCCGCGAGGCCAGTAATGCCAGCAATGTCATTGGTAGCACGCAGCCGAGAACATTCGCCGATCAGCGCATCGAGATTGCCTGTATCGACACGGATTGCCTCACTTCCTTCCGCCGCAAGATAGTCGTACTGAGCTGGATCAACCGACAGGGTAATTGGATGAAGACCAAGACGCTGGGCAGCTTTCACGTATAGCACACCATTGCTCCTTGTGCCTTCAACCAGGATGAGCGCTCTTCTTGCCATTGGCGATGATCTCCGTTGCGTGCTGTGCGGCGGTCCGAACGTAAAATCGGCATTGGCTCATATTCACGCCTGCCTTCAGACCTTGCGGTGAACCTAGCATCGTCAGCGGTCCGCGGTTGCAAAAGAATCTGTAAAGTTATTTGAACGATCCGTTGCAATGTTTTGGCTGCCAGCGGGCGCCCGGCGGCGATGAGACGGGACATAGTCTCGCTTTATCGTCCTGACGAAGGTCGCGGCCAGCTCTGCACTGCCCCAGTCCAATGTCGCGGGTCTGGTCTCGTTGGCGATGTAGCCGGATCAGACAGTTGTCGCTCAGCACTCGATCGTGCCGGGGCAGCCGGTTGACGACCTAGCCCAAGCGGCTTTCGATGATGAGGTCGCGCACGACCTTACTTGTGGTTGGATGCCGACGAGCATGTGGCGCGGCCTTCCTGCGCAGCACGGCGTGCACGCGGCGGTAGCCATAGGTCGGCAGCATCTCAATGATTGATCCCGGGGACCAGTTTCGCCACGGGCTCGGGATGGCGGCCANCGGCAGCATCTCAATGATTGATCCCGGGGACCAGTTTCGCCACGGGCTCGGGATGGCGGCCAATTCCGCCTGATCCACGGCCCTTCGAACGCCCCGCGATGTTGGAACGAGGTGACGCAATCGTCTCGCATACTACGTTCATCGCCAAACATCCTTTGGCCACCGGAAACATCTCTTTCTTGAGCCCGCCGCCGCTTCTTTTTGCCAGCAGGTGCGGCAATTCGCGCACATGGTCCTGGAGCGCGCGAAAGCCCAGCCCGAGATGCGCCTTATGGCCGGCTTTGGGTTGAACTCTCTTCGTCGGCGACTCAAATGCCCTAACGCTGCAGCCCGACGCCTCGACCGGTTCGAATAGCTATCTCGAACAACGCGCTGGCGACTGCAAGGTCGGCAAGGGCAAAGCCCGGAAATAGAAAGAGTGTGCGCTGCCTTGAATCCGAAGAACGGCCTCGCTCAACTCCGCTCGCCAGCATTGCCAAATCCGAATCAAAGGGGCCGGGATAGGCGAGCTTGGATTGGTTTTCTGGATCCTCCGCCTGGGCGCGATCGTCCACGACCCGAAGATCGAATACGTTGAAAGTTTCGACGCGCCATGACCGACCGAGGTCGACCGCGCTGACGAAGCTGCCTGGACGCAGTAGGGTCGCATCGAGGAAGGGTGTGAGCGTAGCCGTCCCGGGCACGGTCGTTATGACGATGTCACAGGCGAGCGCGTCATCTGCCATCGTGGTTTCGCGGCTTTGCAGACCCTTCTCTCGTGCGATGACAGCTAACCGGCGGGCTGAGGTCACGGTACGATCGAAGCAAACTGCTTCGGCCAATCTGGGGAAAAGATCGTACATTGCATCAAGATGCCCAAGCGCCTGTTGGCCGCAGCCTACAAAGCCGATGGATGCACTGTCCGGGCGTGCAAGATATTCCGCCGCAAGTGCCGACATGGCGGCGGTGCGTAAAACTGTGAGGCTGTTGCCATCCATGATAGCCAGAGGTTGTCCAGTATTAAAATCACTGAGGATAATAAGACCGTTAACGTTCGACAGCCCTCGTCCGGAATTTTCAGCTGCGATGCCGACCCATTTGGCTGCAGCATAAGGAGGCTCGGGCGAGGCTGCACACAGCGCTTGAAAGAAATGTCCAGGAGCGATTGCGAGGGTCTGTTTCGGACGCACTTGAACTCGGTGTTGCGCGTGCAAACGGAACGCTCGCGCGAGGCTCAGGCGTAGATCGGCTGGGTTGGGCCTAAGGGCCGCGATTTCAGCCCCGCTCAGGTAAAGCAACTGATCATTCATAGCCGACTCTCCTCAGCAATCGCCCAGGCGCATGGCTCACCACTCGCGAGCTTCTCGGGATACTCTTTTCCTGCTTCAGCCATCTTCTGCCCCTGTTGTATTTTCTCGACCATGAATCCCGCGGCGACGCCAGACTTACCATAGGCGCCGCCGAAGATCGGGTTCTGGTTCATTCGGTGGATGGTCGCATAGTTCGGCCTCTCCAGACGACGTCGCAGTTGTTGCGCTTGGCGAGCAGTCCAGTCCGTGCTCGAGGAAGCACATCAGCGCCTGCCGGGCGCTGCCAAGTACCGCGACCTTGTCAAACATCAAGTTGACGGCCTCCTGCACGCGGCGATCAGGATCCTTCTCAAACCGGTCACCGACCTTCGCGAAACCCGACGGGGTTGCAACGACGAGCGCGAGGAGCCTCATCGTAGCGCCGAGAGTGAGCGCGGGAGCAGAAGGTCGAGCTCATACTCGTTTGAGGCTCCCCTCAATTCCGGCAGCAATCGGTCATTGCCCTGGCGTAGCTCATAGACTGTCTCCTGATCGATTAGCACGGTGTCGACCTGGCACATCTAGATGAGTTGCTGCCGGTCGCGGTTGTTGCGGGCAAAGCGCGAGATCTCTTCCTGTGCCGCAAACCGCACTCACCTTGCCAAGGCAGAGCTCGGCGACCATCCGGTCGAAACCGGCGCGTGCGGTGCCGCCAGCGGCAGAGTCACCGAGACCGTCATTGATCGTCTCCATGGGGGACCAGCCGAGCGCCGTCAGGTGGTCGTGCATTGCATGTTGAAGCATACTGCTCTCGCGATTGTGCAGAATCCGATGGGCGCGCAGCCGCCGGCGCGTTTCTTCCGGGAGCCGCCTGCCACGCGTCACCGGAGTCGTCTTCGTGGCGGGCTGATGGAGAACAGATCGAACTGGGGTGTCGTCAGCTGGCGCGCGTGGGACACCCACACCGTGCTGACCGCCTTGCGCACAGGCGATGCCTGCCGCCTCTGTCGGCAGCGTCGGCGCGCTCCCCGGCACCGGCACCTAGATCCGTCGCAACTGAGCGCGGCGGCGGATCTGGGCGCTCTTCCCGCAGATCGTGGCGGGAGCACAAGTTCTCGACCTTGGCGGGAATGGGACCGATGAGGGCCTCCTTCTTGCGTAAGGATACTGTCGATGTCGGGCTCTTTGGCCCTATCGGCAGATCGGCCGCCGAGGTTCGCGTCTTCCCCAGTTGGGACGTCTTCTGGTTGATCCCGGATCGCTCCGCCAGCGCTCTCAGGCTCTCTTAATTAGGCGGGCGGCGACCAGCTCGCCAGTTGGCCGAAGCTCCAATGGGTTGGCATCGTCACGGCTGGCGTCCACGCGGATTCCCTCCACCGGCATTACACGGCTTCAGCGGTATTATGACCCTGTCCGACTCCCACCGGCACCACCGCTCAGACGGCTCCGTTGAGGCCGCTACCCTCATGCCGAGCGGGTCTCCCCTTTTACCCGTATCACCCTTCCGACGTGCAGTGCCCTAACCCGGCGGATCGAACGGGTGCACATGTCGATTGCTTCCTTGTTCAAGCGGCCTTCCCCGAAATTCAGCTGGGGTCGGCATCCACATTATCACTTTCGAGGCCTGCTCAGGCTTCACTCACGTCACGGCCCATCGGATTGCTCAACCGCCCAAGGCGGCCACGCCATCGGGGCGCACTGAATTTTCCAGGCTAGTCTCCTCGCGACTCCGGCTGGCAACATCGTCTGCTAAGGATCCGCAGATTGTTCCGTTTCGGTAGACGACGGAAACGGTTCGATCGACCAACCGATTAAGTCGACGGCACGCTGCAGTACAGCCTCCGTCTCAGCATGGCTCGGTGAAGCAGCGATGACATGTCCAATCGTGTCTTGGTAATCGCCTTGCCTGACGATCGGTGTCTTAGGTCCTACATAGAATTTGATCTCGGCGACACCTGATACTGCGGCTGCCCGATTGTCGCCGTGGATCCAATCGAGGATGCCATCGCGATCAGCAACCAGGAACCGAGCGGCCGCGGCATTCGATTGCCTTTTGTGCAAATCCCATTCGTCGCCGATGACAAGCTTGATGTGCTCGGTGATGAGATCGATGCCGTAAGCCAGCTGAATCAGTTGGGGAGCGGGCGTGCCATGAAGCCGCGGATTGACTTCAATGACGACTGGGCCACGCTTCGTCCACCGGAATTCAATGCCCGTTGGCCCCCAGCCAAGGCCGAGAGCTCGCAAACAGCTCAGCAAAACATTGGCGATACGCTCATGCTCGTCATCAGTCAGCGGGGCCGGAATGATGCACTCACGAGCGACGAAATACGGCAGAGGGCCGCAATCACCGGTGCCAATTCCAATGATCTGATCTCCCATTATGTCGGCCCAATAAATTGGGCCTTGTGCGAATTCTTCGACCAGTATCCTCGGGGGGGACCGCCATATGTGCTGCCCGCCCAACAGATAGGTCGTGTGTTCGGCCAACTCAACGACATTGCGGCACAATCGGACACCGCTGCTGCCGCTGCCTACGGCCGGCTTAAGAACCACTGGCAGGCCGATCTCCACGGCAGCGCTTTCTACTTCTGTCGCATTCGCTGCCAGGCGATAAGCCGGTATTGGAATGCCGGCCTCCGCGAGGAGCTGACGTTGAGTGAATTTGTCGCGACATTGTTCGATGGATTCGGGGTTCGGTCCCGGTAGATCGAAATGCCGGCAGAGCTTACCAACTGTCGCGTAGAACTGGTCGCCGGCGCACGTGATGCCAGCAATGTCATAGGTGGTCTGTAGCCGAGAACATTCGCCGATCAGCGCATCAAGATCATCTGTATCGACACAGATTGCTCTAATTCCTTCCGCCGCAAGAGAGTCGTACCTAGCTGGACCAGCCGACAAGACAATTGGATGAAGGCCAAGACGCCGGGCAGCTCGGACGTACAGCGGACTAGTATCCCCTATGCCTTCAATCAGGATGAGCGCTCTTTCTAACATTGCTGTTGACTCCACGTTGCTGCTGTGCGGCCATGCTTGCGTAACCAGCATCAGCTTTTTAACCGCGCTGACCTCAGACCTATGCGCTGAATGTACCATCGGTAATGATCTGCGATCGCAAAAGTTCTGAGAATTGGTATAAAGAATCTGTTGCAACGCTTTGACAAGTTGGAGTCTAGAGCGCGTCTGTGATCGATGCTGTGACGGCTGCGTTTTGTGCTGATTCAAACATCCCCTCGATGGAGGTGGACGATGGGGGAGCATTGAGCGTGGATCTTCGGTTGCGGGTCTTGAAGGCTTCGCACGAGGGCATGTCGGCGCGCAAGCGGCGGCGCGGTTCGGCGTGGGAGTGTCCAGCGCGATCCGCTGGATTGCGCGGGCGAAGATCGGTGAACTGGGGCCACGCCCGCAGGGCCGCCGCCGCGCCTCCAGCCTCGAGGCGCATGAAGCCTTCATCGCCGGGCTGATCGGAGAGCGCAAGGACATCACGCTGAACGAGATGGTGGAGCGGCTCGTCGCCGAGCAGTCGGTGCGGATCAGCCACAGTGCCTTGAGCGCCTGGCTTCGCGGCCACGGCTGGACATTCAAAAAAGTCCGCGCACGCACTGGAGCAGGATCGCCCCGACGTCCTGAAGCGGCGCCGGGAGTGGTCCGACGCCAGCTCGATCTCGATCCGACGAAGCTCGTGTTCATCGACGAGACCGGCCTCTCTCCACAAAGATGGCTCGCCTGCGTGGAAGAGCGCCGCGGCGAGCGCTGCCGGGCCGGCGTGCCGCATGGCCACTGGAAGACCACGACCTTCACCAGAGCGCTGCGGCTGACGGGCATGACTGCGCCCTTCGTCTAAGACGGCGCGATGAACGGCAACGTGTTCCTGGCCTATGTCGAGCAGGTGCCGGTCCCGACATTGTCGGAGGGCGACGTAGTCGTCATGGACAACCTGCCCGCTCACAAGGCCTCAGGCGTGCGCGACGCGATCGAGGCCGCAGGCGCGAGCCTGCTCTACCTGCCGCCCTACAGTCCCGACTTCATTCCGATTGAGAACGCCTTCGCCAAACTCAAGGCGCTGCTGCGAGCAAAGGCCGAGAGAACCATCAAGGCTCTGTGGAACGCGGTCGGCGTGGTCGTCGACCTCTTCACCCCAGCCGAATGTGCCTACTACTTCAAAGCCGCAGGATATGAACCGGATTAAACAGGACGTGTTCTAGGCGACGATAGCCGCACCGACGTTGTGGCGTAGCGGCATCACCGCTTGGCCGCCGTCCCTTGCCACCCAAAGTCTGATGGCTGAAGCGGTGACGCGCCGCGTTCCGCACAGTGACGAAGGTAATTAACGACGTTGCGACCGCCAAAAAAATAAATAGGGCCATCGGAAAACCTACCTGCGCCAGAACTGACTCTCAAACCGCGCCTTCGTAGCTATCAGGCCATCATCAATGCCGCTTTGCGAGGTTGGCAGAAACTCATCTCCGCGCCCGAAACCATCACGTCGATCGGAATGCGCGAATGGCAGCACATCGGTCAATCCCAAGACTCTTGGGATAACTTCGCTGGCCGTCACTGTGCCGGCCTGTCGATAACTTTACGATGTCAGTCAGGTCAGTGCCGTTGGCAAATCCGATCACCATTCTTGATAACACGCCGGGCAACTGACACCTACTGTCGGGTTTGTCGAATCCGCGACACAATGGTTTCGGCCTGGCTGCCTGCTGCAGGCCCGTTAAACCATTGAAGGGAACTGAAAATAACTTCAGACGCTCCCCTCAGCGCAATTGGCACGACTTTTGATCTCCCTCTTCGTGAAACGGCGGGAGATTCCGACCGATATCGTTGATTGTAACCTCAATAAACCTTATCGCCATTACACCGTTATTTAGTGGAGCTATCTCTATGGCGCGAAACCACACCGGCCCTGCAGCGGCCACAGGCAATAAATATGAAATTATCGGCGCCGATGTTCCTGATGAAACTTTATTCAGGGGTGACCTATTGGTGGCGTCCCTCTCGGAATCGCCGCGTAGCGTGAACTCCATCTACTATTACGACGACACAGGATCACTGTTGTTTGAAAGACTGTGTAAAGAGGAAACCTATTACTTATTCAGAACTGAACGGGAGATACTCGCCGAGTACTCAAAGACGATTGCCGGAATCACAGGTCCTGTCTCTCTCATTGAGCTGGGATCCGGGAACGCCGAGAAAACAACTCTGTTGATTGATGCTTACGTGGAAACGCATGGCCTGACCTTTTACGCCGCCGTCGACATCAATCGCTCGATTTTGGAGAGAGCGGCTGAAAACATTCTCTCAGTGTCATCGGATTTGAACTTCTTAGGGGTGGTCGGGACTTACCAAACCGGGCTCGCAGAGATCACGAGCCTGGTTGGTCCAAAGCTTTTATTTTGCCTGGGCAGCACGATCGGGAACATGCACGACGACGAGTTGGATAATCTTCTCCGATCGGCGCGCTCGGCCCTGTCTCCTGGCGATTATTTTTTGGTCGGGATAGATTTGGATAAAGAAACGGAGATCCTGGAGGCGGCTTACAACAGTCAGACCGCTATTCTGACCAACCTATGTGTTCTACAACATTTGAACTGGCGGTTCAGTGGAGACTTTGATTTATTCCATTTTCGACATGTGGCATTTCACAATAAATCGCTGCATCGCATGGAGAGCCACTTGGAGGCTATGCGGGCTCAATCGATCAATCTCCAAAGACTGAAATTCTCGTTTCATCTAGAAGAAGGAGAGATGATTAGGACTGAGATCATGAGAAAAGTTCAGATAAATGAGTTTAATGACCTTTTTTTCGATTACGAATTTCTGAATGTCAAGTATTGGACCGATCGCAACCAGAAATATGCCTTAATTTTGTTTAAAGTTTCGTAATACATGAATTGAATTCCTCACAACACGCCACGGAGACATCGCATGAAGGAAGACATTGAATCGGAAGTGCGAAACTACTGTCGCTCCTACCCTGCAAAGTTCGCCGAAGCGAAGGGCAGTTATGTAATTGCCCAGACCGGTGACAAATACCTCGACTTTCTGGCCGGCTGCGGGTCATTAAACTATGGGCATAATGACCCGGTGATGCAGTCTGCCCTACAAGACTATATCTCTAGTGACGGCATCGCTCTTGGGCTCGACCTCCGAACAAGCGCCAAACAGGAGTTTATCGACACATTCGAAGACTTGATTTTGCGCCCAAGATCGCTCGAATATCGCATTCAGTTCCCCGGCCCCACTGGCGCCAATGCTGTCGAGGCTGCGGTCAAGCTCGCACGCAAGGTTACCGGTCGCACCAACATTATCGCCTTTACAAACGCTTTTCATGGCTGTTCGCTCGGTGCGCTAGCTCTCACGGGAAATTCTTACCACCGAAGAGCATCCTCTTCCATGCTCCACGGCGTTCATCGTGCGATGTACGATGGCTATCTAGGCCCAAGCTGCGATACGGCCGAATCGCTTCGAAAGCTGCTGAGCGATCCATCCGGCGGAATAGACAAACCCGCAGCAATCATTCTCGAGGTGGTGCAGGGCGAAGGAGGGCTCAATGTGCCGACGCGCCGCTGGGTCAAAAACATCGAGCAGATTGCCCGACAGCATGGTGCGATCCTAATCGTCGATGAAATTCAAACAGGCTGTGGTCGCACAGGACCGTTTTTCGCGTTCGAGGCCTTCGATATT
This sequence comes from Mesorhizobium wenxiniae, assembly GCF_002284535.1. Taxonomy (GTDB): domain Bacteria; phylum Pseudomonadota; class Alphaproteobacteria; order Rhizobiales; family Rhizobiaceae; genus Mesorhizobium; species Mesorhizobium wenxiniae. Next base: position 10,109 of record NZ_NPKH01000017.1, read on the forward strand.
CGCCCCGACATGGTACTGGTGGCGAAGTCAATTTCGGGGTTCGGGCTTCCAATGTCTCTTGTCTTGCTGGCTCCCTGCGTCGACCTTTGGCGCCCTGGTGAACACACTGGAACGTTCCGCGGGAATAATCATGCGTTCGTCACTGCTACGGCTGCTCTTAGAGAGTATTGGCGCGATGAACACTTTGAGCATGAAACTGCTCGCAAGGGCAGGATTGCCAACAAGATCTTGTCTGAATTTGCCATCCCTTTCGGCTACCTCGTGAAAGGAAGAGGCCTGATGCTTGGGCTTGACGTCATCGACAGCAAGTTGGCTGCTCAGGTGAAAGCGGAAGCCTACCAGCAGAAACTCATTGTTGAGCTATGCGGGCCATCCGACGAGGTGATCAAGCTAATGCCGCCGCTGACGGTCTCGGATGAAGAATTGATCGCCGGAATTAATGTGCTTGTTTCTACAATCAGGACTGCTTTTTGCCCCGAACGAACGAATGAGGCTGTGGGCCGCAGCGGCGACAGTCGGATCCCATGGGGTGGGTGAAAGCGCCTGCTCCTTGACAGAGTGGAGTTGTTCACTCCCTCTGGAGACGACAATTCCTACAGCTTACGAAACCAAAGTACCGACCACCATCTGCGCCGATCTTGACGCAATTCTCGACCAAGCGAGCGGTGCGTAGCGACGATGTCGCGGGCTGTTGACGGGTTCTTCGCAGCTCAGGGAGAAACTCGGTCAAGGCGCCTCGCCAAGGCTGCTCCTCGCTTAAGGCATTTCCGCACACGAGCCGCTGCGCGACGATCCTTGAACTGTCGGCGAACCGTCAGGCAGCGCCTGTCGAATGAAAGTTGTGAGAGTTATCAACATGACCACCTTTTCCGAATTTACCGGCACTCTGACCTACGACGCCATTCCCGAAGAGGTCCGTGCCATTCTCAGGCGCAGTTTTGCAGACACGCTCGGCGTAGCGGTGGTGGGCGCAACCACGGAGGTCGCGTCGATCACCAGGAAGATCGCCGATCGCCTATGGCGCCCGTCTCCTGAAGTTGGCGCGGCCAGGATGATTTTCGACGGGCGCCCAGTCAGCCCCGCGGGGGCGGCCTTCGCCGGCGCCTTCACCGTCGACTCTATCGATGGCCACGACAACAACAGCCCCTGCAAGGGTCACGCCGGCTCGGCGGTGTTTCCTGCGCTGCTCGCCGTTGCCGATTCGCTCAGGGCCTCGGGCGCTGCAATCTCGGGCAGAGAATTCATGGTTGCGCTGGCCGTCGCCTATGAGGTTGCCTACCGCGCCGGCCTGACGCTTCACGGCACCGTCTCCGACTACCATACTTCTGGAGCGTGGACGGCAGTCGGCGTAGCTGCGGGTGTCTCCCGACTGCTGGGGCTCAGCCAGCAGCAGACGCGCCACGCAGCGGGCATTGCAGAATATCACGGGCCTCGAAGCCAAATGATGCGTTGCATCGATTTCCCCACCATGCTGCGTGACGGCGTCGGCTGGGGTGCGCCCTCAGGCGTCATGGCGGCCTATTTGGCCGAACTCGGCTTCACTGGCGCACCGGCGATCACGGCTGAGGGGGCCATCGCCGAGCCGTGGTGGCGTGATCTCGGAGATGCTTGGCGTGTTGCTGAAGATACCTCATACAAGCCCTATCCTGTCTGTCGCTGGGCGCATCCATCGATCGATGCCGCGCGCGACCTGATGCGTGACAACAGCCTTTCCAGTAAGGATGTCACGCGCGTCCGCATTCAGACGTTCCATTATGCCGTCCGGCTAGCCGGTCACAACCCGAAGACGCTGGACGAAATGAGCTATTCGATCGCTTTTCCGGTTGCGACGATGATTGTGCGTGGCAAAATAGGGCCGCAGGAGCTCTTGCCGGAGATTCTGCAGGATGAAGAAATCCGGCGCATTTCCGAGGCCACCGAGCTTGTCGAAACCGAGCACTACACTCGCATCAGCGTCGGCAAGCGCTGGGCTGATGTAACGCTCTACCTCAAGGACGGCCGAGAAATCATATCGGAGCCGCGCACCCCGAAAGGCGATCGCGACGATCCCATGACCGCGGAAGAGTTCCACACCAAATACGTCAATTTCACCACCGATTTGATCGGCAAGGACCGGGCCGACGAGATGGAGGCAATGTCGTTATCATTCGATAGATTGGACAGTAAAGGGCTGAGCCGTCTGATTGGCGTGATCGTTGCGCCACTCGATCGCTGATCTCGCCGCGGCACCTTAACGTTAACTGAAGACTGACGGAAATCTGCGATGTGACCCGCATGTTGAAGATTGTTCGTGATCCGCCCGGGGTCTGGAAGCCGAGCGAGGAATGTGGCCTGGCGGTGTTGAACAACACGACGAAAGAACGCCCACAGGACCGAGGAACGCAAGTTTCTTTATCCATGGCGTCCTTGGGCCGGGCGTTGTGTTCACGTTATGAGGTGATCGAGAAGGCCGACCGGGAGGTTTTCCGCTGCAGTCTCTCCGGCCACGCCTCCGATCGGTGGCTGGAAGTTCCGGCCTGGATGTTTGATCGCGCGGTCTGCACCGCGTGGCGCATTGCCGCTGCCCCACATGTCGATCCCAGAACGCTTGGCGTCTTGGTGACACTGCTGCAGGACGCGACGGCCAATTCCCACACCCCATCGCAATTGGAGGATTCGGGCGCAGCATCGGGTCCTCACGACGCGAATCGGGGAGAGGTCCATGCAGCGCCAGCCTACGACATATCAGTTCGATCTGTTTCCAACCCGCACGACGCGCAGACCGCGCAGATGCCACCATGGCAGGCGCTGCCGGAAGAGACGCGCCTGACGCTGACAAAGCTGATGGTGCGCCTGATCCTCGACCACGTCGACGGCGATCGCACCGTTCCACTGGAGGACGCGCGCCATGATGCATGAGAAGATCCGGCCCCACCCTCTGGAGCGCAAGGATATCCTTTATGTGCGGCAGTCCTCGGCCCATCAGGCTCTGCACAATCGAGAGAGCCGCGCCCTGCAGTATGCGATGCCCGATCGCCTGGTGGCACTCGGCTGGTCTTGCATCGAGACGGTCGATGACGATCTCGGCCGCTCTGCTGCTGGCGGTGTCGCGCGAGCGGGCTTCGACCGGATGGTCGCCGCAGTCTGTCTCGGCAAGGTTGGGGCGGTTGCGGCGCGGGAGGTATCGCGCTTCGCCCGCAACAGCCGCGACTGGCAGCAGCTCATCGAGATGTGCCGAGTCGTCGATACCGTGCTGATCGACCAGGAGACGGTCTACGCACCGCGCCAGGGCAATGACCGGCTGCTGCTGGGATTGAAGGGCAGTCTCAACGAGTATGAGCTCGATCTTCTGCGTCAGCGCTCCCTGTCGGCCCGCTATGAGAAGGCCCGGCGCGGTGAACTCGTCGTCGCTGCCCCGGTCGGCTTTGTGAAGGTCGGCGATCGGCTGGAGAAGGATCCCGATCGTCGCATGCAGGAGGCCATCACCCTTGTGTTTGACAAGGTGGCGGAACTCGGCAGTGCCCGCCAGGCCCTGCTCTGGTTCCTCGAACATGGGCTGAATTTGCCTGCCAAGCGCAACAATGGCGATGTGGTCTGGCGCAGGCCAAGCTATGCGACCATCCACCGAATGATCGAGAACCCGATCTACGGCGGCGCCTACGCCTATGGTAAGACTCGTGCTGCGTCGGGATATGATGCAACAGCCATTCGCTCGCGCAGCCGACGTAAGGCGCGAGATGAATGGCTGGCGCTGATCCCGGGTGCACACGAAGGCTACGTCGGCTGGGAAAGGGCGGAAGCGATCCGCAAGATGGTGAGCGACAACGTGCCCACGAGCCGGCATCACGGGGCGCCCAAGCCTGGCGACGCTCTGCTCGCCGGCCTTGTCCGCTGCCGGCGCTGCGGCCGCAAGCTGACGGTCCGCTACACGGGAACCAAGCACAACATTCCGCGCTATTCCTGCTGGCGTGGTCTGCTTGACAATGGCGAGCCGCGTTGCATGGCCTTCGGTGGACTACGCGTCGACGACGTCATCGAGGAAGCTCTTCTGCGGGTTGTCGAGCCGGGAGCGATAGCCGCGGCCGTCGAGGCCGAAGCGCAAGCGGCCAGTCGCCGCGATCAGGTCCGCGATGCTCTGATGCGTGATCGCGAGGCGGCACGCTACAGCGCCGATCGGGCGTTCAGGCAATACGACGCCATCGATCCGCAGAACCGGCTGGTCGCGGCGGAACTGGAGTTGCGATGGAACCGGGCGCTTACGCGTGTCGGCGAGATCGAGAGCAGGATTGCCGCGCATGATGCCTCGACATCGGAGCCATCACTTCTGTCGCCAATACACGTCACCGCGCTCGCCGCCGATCTCAAAGCTGTGTGGGCGGCGCCGACGACGGATGCAAGGCTCAAGAAGCGCATCGTTCGTACCGTCATCCGGGAGGTGGTCGCCGATATCGATGACGAAGCCTCCGAGATCGTTCTCCTGATCCATTGGGTTGGCGGCGTCCATACTGAACTGCGCCTGCCGAAGCGGCGCCGTGGACAGCGCAACAGCATGTCCGGCGATATCATCGCGGCCGTCCGCCAACTGGTGCTCATCGCCAATGATGATCTGATTGCCGGCATCCTCAACCGCAATGGACTGGTGAACGGCCACGGCAATCGATGGACACGCGAGCGGGTCACCGCGCACAGGTCGCATCATAAGATCCCTGTCTTCCGGCCAGCGGCGGACGGCAAAGAGCCGTGGCTTAACCTGAACAAGGCGGCGCGCCTTCTCGGCGGTTGCACCGAAGACCCTCAGGCTCGCCGCCGAGGCGGGCGAGATCGAAGGCGTTCATCCTCTGCCGGACGGTCCATGGGTCTTCAGCCGATCAACGCTTGACGAACCGGCGGCTCAGCGCATTGTTCATCGCGCGCGGCAAAACCCAAAATACCCCATGGGATCGCATCCAGATCAGCAAAACCTATTCACTTCAACGGCATAGACAGATGGGTGTTATGAAACAGGATTAAGTCCTCCCGCCACTCGGCGATGAGGTGCGAGCGTGGTAGAGGCCGAAGAATGAGGGTATCCTGCGCTGCTTGGGGACAAAGCCATGACGTTGGCCGCCATTGACAGACTGGTTCATCACGCGACGATTTTCGAAATGAACGTCGAGAACCCCGTTTAACGGAAAATAGCGATGGCACGCCCGCGCGCTGGCCTCGGCCTTCGCTGATTGACGCGCCGCGATAAGCAAACGTCAGCATAGGTTGTCGCGCAAATGAAAGCGTGCCTCCCGCTTCAAACGGAGGCCGGCTTTTTTAGTGAGTTCAACGGCCCGCGACAAAAATCTCTCATCTGATTGACGCTCCGCGACAATCTAAAAGCCGGCCTCATTGACTCACCGCGACAACGACGAAGATACCCATTGCAACTCACTGATCAACAGGCCATCTTCACCAAATCGCGACCACCTAACTCTTGATCATGATCGTCGCGCTTCCCCTCACGCGGAATATAGGGACAATTACACGCTCAGGCAAATATACTTCATTTCAGTATAATGATCGATTCCGTATTTCGAACCTTCACGGCCTATTCCC
>NZ_NPKH01000011.1 GCF_002284535.1 Mesorhizobium wenxiniae
CAATCCAGCCAGCATCTTGAATCACAAATCAGACCAATCCGGAATCCCTTTCGATTCCGTCAAAGCGTGACCCGCTCTAGTTGCCATAGCCCTGATGGCATGGTCGTTGCGGCTCAACCTGTCCTGGCGCGGCTGGCGCCGGATCGGCCTGATGACCTATCCTCTCTATCTGATCCATGATGTCGTCGGCGCGGCCATTCTCGGCGCCCTGATGCGTGCGGGAGTGCCGTACCTGCTTTCGGTGGTCATCGTCGGCGTGACCATGATCGCCGCGAGCTGGCTGATTGCGATCGAGGCCGAACCGCGAATCCGGCTTCTGCTCGACCACACGATCGTCCGCTACCGTCTCAAGACGGCGTAACGCGCCAGCGTGTCACGCCGGTTCCTGGCTGCAAACGTCCTGCGGTGGAATGTGCGGTGCGAAGCATAGTGCCCACGCTTTTTGCGCGACCCGTCGCGGCTCGGCGACCTCTACGCGTCACGCGAGGAGATCGACCGCACCTAAGAGACATCATTCCCCGCCGACCTTACCGGCTCTTGCGCAGGGCTGCCGGTCATGGTCTGTTCGAGGGGGCATTCGTGTTCGCTCACGCCGCTCAGGTCCGGTATCGGCCTGGCCGCGCAGGAAGCCACGATCTGCTCAACATCCCTTCCTAATATACCGGCCTCAGGTGTTTGCTTTCGTCCGCGCTTCCGATTTTTCCAGATAGTAGGACGAATATCTGTCGAAGAATTTTTCCGAGCCGCCGATCGATCCATACTTCGCCAGCTTCTTCAAATCGACCTTATTGAGGACCACGCCGACGATCTTGTTGGCGATATAGGGTTCCGAACTCAGTATGGATTGCACCATCGCACGCGGCGTGCGCCCCCATTCGGTTACGAGCACGAAGCCGTCGGCAAGCGGAGCAAAGGCCTTGGCATCGACCACGGGGCCGAGCGGCGGCAGATCGACGATGATGTACTCGAAGGTCTCCTTGGCATTGTCGATGAAACGCCGCATCCCGGCCGACGATAGAAGCTCGCTGGTGTGCGAGAAATGACCGCGCGGCACAGCCGGGACAATCGCCAGCTTGGTCTGCCGGTCGATCTTGCCGACGGACTGCCAGGTCTGCCCGCTCACTACCGCCTCCATCAGGCCTTGCTCGGCCTCCATGCCAAGGCTGCGGCTGAGGCCGGGTTTGCGCAGGTCGCCGTCCACCAGCAGGGTTTTCGACCCGTTGGCAGCAAGCAGTCCGGCCAGATTCGCCGCCACGGTCGACTTGCCCTCACCGGGAAGAACCGAGATCACGCCAATGACCCGGCTGCCTTGCCCTTCCATCACGACGTCGAAGGCAATCTTGGCGCTGCGAAGCGTTTCGGAAAACATCGATGCCGGGGCGTCTATGCTCACCCGCATGCGCGCGCGTCTTTCAGCAGCCGACGGTGATTGGGCAGTTTTGACGTCTGCCTGACCATCATCGCGCTTGTCGTCCTTGGCGACCTTGCTGCCAATGATCGGCAGGTAGCCGAGGAATTTGAGGCCGACGCGATCGCGAACGTCTTCGCCGGTCCTGAAGAACCGCTCCCTGAATTCATTCAGGCCACCAACCCCGGCCCCCATCATCACGCCAAGCACAAGCGAAAGTCCCAGCACTATGGACGTGCGCGGGGTTGCCGCGGACTGCGGCAGCGTCGCGTCCGAGATGACGCGGATCTTGCCAACCGGGAAGGATTGCTGCTGGGAGGCTTCTTCGTAGCGGCCAAGGAACGTCTGATAGAGCGTCGAGAGCGCCGTTGCCTTCTGCTCGAGTTCGCGCAGCTTGACCTGCGACTGGTTGTCGATGGAACTCTTGCCCGCCGCTAACGCGACATTTGCGCGGAGCGCCGTCTCGCGCGCGAGAGCAACTTCGTATTCGTTGCGGTAGCTTTCGGTCAACTGCTTCAGCTCGCCGAAAATCTGCGCTGATATGTCGGCCTTTTCCTTGGCAAGTGCGACCGCCTGGGGATGCTCAGCCCCGAAATTGGCTTCGATATCCTGCTGCCGCTTGGCGACAGTGAGATAGCGGGTCTTGAGCGTTGAAATGATCGAGTTGCTTGGCTGGTCGGCGGATATGGCGGCATCCCTGAATGCGTTGTCCGAACCGCTTTCGACGATCGACTTGTATTGCTGGTAGCGGGCGCTGGCGCGGGCGGTATCGGCCTGCGCCTCAATGAGCTGGCCATTGAGGTCCGACAGTTGCTTGTCGCTGATCAACTGGCCGTCGTCGACGGCCAATCCGTGTTCGGCCCTGAACTTCTCGACGGCGAGCGACGCTGCCTGGGAACTTTCCCGAAGCTCCGTCAGCCGGCCTTGCAGCCAGACCGCCGCGCGCTCGGTCGCATCGAAGCTCGCATCGAGCTGATCCGCGAGGTAGGCGTCTGCGTAGGCTTTGGTGATCGCGGTCGCAAGTGCGGGATCCGTCGCTTGATAAGCGATGGAGATCACATAGCTTCGACCGATGCGCTCGGCCTGCACTTCGTTTTGCAGTTTGAGGATCGCGTAATCGCGGCGTGACGAGGCAATCATCGCGTCACGCGTCGCCGGATCAAGCCGGGTGACGTCGGTGGTGCCCACGGCGGGGCTGGGACGGAAGTACCGGATCACGCCGCGCACAAAGCCGGCCGCCTTCGACACGGCCGATGTGGGAGGATACAAGAAGGCGTCGTTCTGATCGAGCTTCTGCTTGTCGACGACCACCGCCGCCAACCTCGCCGAGTGAAGAATTTCGATCTGGCTCAGAATGGCGGAATCGGTCTGCATGCTGACCGACGCCGCCGACACCTCGTCAACGACCTTATTCAAGCCTTCGTCGATAAGCACGCGGCTGGTCGCCATGTAGGTGGGAGGCGTGGTCTGCAAATAGAGCACGCCCAGAAAAAGACCGATGGCAGCGCATGCCGCAACCACCTTTGCCTGCCTTGCTGCCATGCTGAGCAAGCGCTCGACATCGATGAAGTCGTCGGCGCTGACTGCGTCCGAACTCGGCAATGGTTTCCTCTTGTCGAGAGGAAAATTGGCATAATTCATCTTCGGTCCAATTCTACTTTGCATCTAGAGCGGCGGTCCCTCAAGTCGACCTGTGCCGCCGCTCTATCTCTTGTTTGAGCATCGGATTTCCCAAAACCGCCTCTACTTTTGGGTCCGATGCTCTCGTTTGCAGGCGCTGAAGCAAGATCGGGAGCATCAGCACATATACGACGCAAGCTTCATGCCAGACAACGCGAAACCCGGGCCGCCAAGCGCATCGGCATGTCTTGCGTCAGCGTCCATATGCTAATGCTCCCAAAAAATGGGCATTATGCGGCTTCCACCCGGCGCTCATGCGACCGGACAAACTCCTCAAGCATCTCGAAGATTGGCCCCTTCATGTCGTCACGCGCCATCGCGAAGGCGATATTGGCTTGGATGAACCCTTCCTTCGAGCCGCAGTCGAACATCCGGCCGTTGAAGGGCTGGGCAAAGAAAGCCTGGTTCTGCGCAAGGCGAACCATGGCGTCGGTCAGCTGGATTTCGTTGCCGGCGCCGCGCTGCTGATTGCCGAGCAGCGCGAATATCTCGGGCTGCAGGATGTAGCGGCCATTGATGTAGTAGTTCGACGGCGCATTGGCTGGAGCCGGCTTTTCGACCATGGCGGTGACCTCGAAGCCCGAGCCGACATCGGCGCCGCAGCCGACAATGCCGTATTTGCTGGTCTCGGTCGGATCGCAGCGCTCGACGGCGATGACGTTTCCGCCGGTCTGTGCATAGAGGTCGGCAATTTCAGCGAGACATCCACGCCCGCCGAAGGACACCATGTCCGGCAACAGCAATGCGAAAGGTTCATCGCCGATGACTTCCCGGGCGCACCATACCGCATGGCCGAGACCTTGCGGAGACTGCTGCCGGATGAAACTCGTCGCACCAGCCACGGGAAGCAGGCTTTCGAGCGCCTGAAGCTGCGCCGTCTTGCCGGTCTGCTCCAAAGTCCCGATCAATTCTGGATGCAGGTCGAAATAATCCTCTATGACTGCCTTGTTGCGGCCCGTCACGAAGACAATGTGCTCGATGCCGGCTTCGAACGCCTCGTCCACCGCATATTGCACGACAGGCCTGTCGACGACCGGCAGCATTTCCTTCGGCATCGACTTGGTCGCCGGCAGGAATCGCGTTCCAAGCCCCGCTACCGGTATGACTGCCTTCCTGACTTTTTTCATTGCATATTCCTTCTGAGGAGATCGACTTCAACCTGTCGCAGGCCGCGAAAACTGTTTTCACCTGCCTGCACCTTTCACCTCCCCCGCACCCACGGCAAATTGTGCCGCCACCCTTCGCAGCCGAACGGCGATCGGCATGCTCATATGCCGAACGGCCGCCGGATCGCTGAGCGCCGTCCACACCGCCTTGAGCGGGGACCGCGCCTTGATGTGCTGGACTAGCGACAGGAACGACGCCGCCTTGCGCAGGCTGCGTGTGCGCCTTGCGAAAGCGGCCTCGGCCTTGGCGTCCATCGAATGGGTTCTGGCGAAGGCGAGATCGGCCTTGCGCATCGCCTCGACGTGATGAAGTTCGAGCACGCGGGAAATGGAGCCGGTCCGGATATGGTAGACGTAGCCGGTCGTCGGCTCGACCACACATTTGCCGCCCTTGGCCAGAGCATTGGCCAGCAGGATGTAATCTTCGCCGATGATCAGGCCTTCGTCATAGCGAAGCCCGTTTTCGTTCAGGAAGCGTCGCTGGAAGATCGGCTTGAGATAGCCGAGATTGAACCTGGATTCGAAGACCACATTGCCGGCGATATAGTCCGCTAGCGAGATTTCACTTAAGCCCTCGAGATAGTCGGCCGGGAACATCGTCTCTTCGGCAACGCCGTCCTCGCGAACGACCTGGAGATTGTCGACCGCGATCTCGGCGCCCGCTTTCTCCGCGCGGTCAATCATGGTGCAGATCCGCCCGGGATAGATCGCGTCATCGGAATCGAGGACCGCGACCCACCGGCCGCGGGCAAGCTCAAGGCCGGCATTCCTGGCGCCGCCGGGACCACGGTTCTGTGCAAGGGCGACGACGCGCACGATATCCTCGGGGTAGGATCGCGCCAGATCGAGCGTCCGGTCGCGCGACTGATCGTCGACGACGATCACCTCAACGCTGACATCGCGCTGGGCGATGGCGCTGGCGATCGCCCGCTCGATGGTCAGCTCCGCATTGTAGGCGGCAATGACAAAGGTGACGTCAGGCTGCACGCTTGCCCCCTTCCTGCGGCGATGGCAGGCCGTATTGGCGGATTTCACGCACACCGACGAGACCGCTCACGACGCCGACATGCATGATGCCGCGAAGCACGCTGCGGTTCCTGCGCACGGGATTGATGGCGACCGGGATTGCCAATGCGAAACAGTAGACCGCCTTTGCCGAGGCGAGGCCGACTTGCCTGACCAGCGCGAGGCCACTCGCGTCGCGCCCCAGGAGGTGCCCATGCGTCTGCCCGACGCGGAACCGGCGGCGGCGGAGCCAGTCGAATGCGGCTCTGGCGCGCGGCACCACTTCATCGACCCAGGCTTGCGGCGAAAAGGCGATGCGACCGCCGGCCTTGACCATATGGTCGAAGAATTCGGTGTCCTCGCCGCCGGTCTGGCCACGCGCCAGGCTGAATCGCCGGCCGCGGAGGCTGTCGGCGCCCATCCTGAGCAGGACGTTGCAGGTGTAGCCGGTGCGGATCTCGCCGCCCACCCAGACCGGCAGGGTGGAGTGAAAATCGCCGCGGCGCATCCAGGCGGGCGCATCGGGCCGATAGCGCGCCCGCACCGGTCCGAGCACGGCGGCAGCGCCACTCACTTCCGCCGTCGCAACCAGTTCGGCGAGCCATCTGGACGATGCCGTTTCGTCATCGTCGAGGAAGGCGACGAAATCCGCCATGCTGGCGTCGAGGCAGGCGTTGCGGGCGATCGAGATGTTGCGCGCCGGGCAATGACGATAGCTGATCGGCAGCTTCAACGTCTCCGCCAACGTCGCCACCAGCAACTCGGCCGTCGGCCCGTCATCATTGTCGGCGACGATGACGCGGATGTCGAATCCCGAAGGCACCTCCAGGGCGGCTATGGAGCGAAGCGTGTCGGCAAGCTCCGGCCGCCGAAACGTGCAGACGCAGATGTCGATGCTGCGGTTTTTTTCGGCCACACCCATCACGCTACCCTCCTACTCTGTGATCGCGGTCCAAGCAGTTGCAGCCAGAAGCCAACGGACCAGCCGAAATGCATGACCATCGCCGAAATCCCAGCAAGCGCATTGTCCGGATTGCGCTGGCTGAGGGCAGTCCACACGCCATAGCCGAGACAAACCGACGCCCATACCAGAAGCGGCACGACCGCCAACCAATGCACGAAGAAAAAGGCAGAGAGAAGGACAACGGGGAACACCAGAAGCGGCACCATCTGCCGGACCTTCGGTATCATGCGGTGCTTGAGAACGTTCTTTGCGCGGCCGCGGCCATAGCCGAGATACTGGAAATACAGGCCGGCGAGCGTCGCGCGCGGGTAATAGATCATTTGCGTCTTGCCGCTCATCCAGATTCGGTAACCGGCCTGACGGAGCCGATAGTCGAACTCCGCATCCTCGTTGTGGCTGAACGTCTCGTCATAGCCGCCCACCGCCTTGAAGGCCGATATCCGCATCAGCGCATGGTGGCCGTGATCGACCCACTCGCCCATTGAGAGATGCCGGTGCTTCGAGCCGCCCGTGCCGAGCTTGGAATTCTGTGCAGCCGCCACAGCTTTCTGCACCGTGCCGCTGCCGCTGGTCAGCATGGAGACGACGACCGAATCGGCGCCGGTGGCCAGCGCCTCCTCGACCAGCCGATCGCAATAGTCGGGGGGATAGCCGCCATGCGCGTCGATGCGAATGAGATATTCAGCCCCCTCGCCGTAACTGGCAACGGCGAGATTGATCGCCGCGCTCTGGAGGCGCTTTTCATTGTGAAGAAGGATGATCCGCGGATCTTTCCCGGCAATCTCCTCGACGATTGCCCTCGTGCCGTCCGTGCTGCCGCCATCGGCAACGACGATCCGGGCACCGAGCCTCTCGGCCGACGGTCTAAGCTCATGAACAAGCGCACCGATGTGAGCCGCTTCGTTCAGGCACGGAATCACGATCAGGCTGGGCGCAAGCTTTTCGGTTGGCATCATCGGCCCATGTCCATCGATAGCCATCCTAAGCCAGTGCCTGGGCAGCATACGGATCCTGCACAACCGTCAACCCGCGAAGCTTTTCGACGAGCGCCCGGCAATCGCTGCGATCATGGCTCCAGGTTCGCGGATTGCGGGCAAGAACACGCGCCCGCAATTTCCCGAAACGATGCTCGTCCATATCCCCCAGGGCGGCTTCGAGGGCCTCAGGCGTGGCTTGAGGCAAAAGAACGCCTATACCCTGCCGGTCGAGGAACCGGCCGGTTTCGGTGTTGGCCATCGAGATCGGCACGGCGCCGAAGCGGCAGCCCTCGTAGAGACGGTTGGGCAGCAGCCATTCGGAATTCAGCCCCTGCTCGAAAAAATCGATGGCCCAGGAGAAATGGACCTCGCGGTAGATCGTCGCCATATCCTCGGGGTTCCGATAGGGCCCGCCAAACGAAAGCCAGGGCTCGGCTTCGACAAAACCGTGAAAATCCGGAAATTCGGAAAGCGCCGGGCGGCCCCTGAGGATGATTTCGAAGCGACCGTCGAGCCGTCGGGAAAATTCGGCCAGAAGCTCCAGGGAGCGGCGGCACCGGAGCGCACCGAACCAGCCGACCCGCCAAGGCGGAGCGACGGGATCATCCGCCACCATGCGATCATCCAGCGCAACCGCGGCAGGCTCGAAATATTTGTTCTCGAGCAGCTCGACCGGCGCGGCAATCTGCCCAAACGGCTTGAAATAGTTGGCGATAAACGCCGGCGAACTGGTCACCAGCAGCATTACATCCCTGGCCAGATAGCGTTCCGCGCCGCGCATCGCCTTGCCCAAAAAGTCGTCGCGAAGCACAAGGCGATGAATGTCGAGGCACTCGTAGACGATCGGCACCGTCGCCTGGAAAGCCGATCTGGCACGCCGGGCAAGCGCCAGCATTTCCAGATTGCGCGCGATGATGAGGTCGGGTCTTGGCATCGAGCCGAGCTTCGAGCCGATCGAGACCGCCGCCTTTGTGACTGCTGCCAGCCGCTGGGCGAATCGGCCGTCGCGCGTCGCCCCAAGGTCGATCGGGCGCAAGCCTTCGACGTCGGCGACCGGGCTTGCTATCCGACGGAAGCCCGCCAGTGTGACCTGGGCGCCGCCTGCCTTAAGCATTATGATCCGCCGGCGCACTGCCGGGTCGGAGACGTCGTGTACCAAGTACAAGACATGCAGCATGAAAACTCGACCGCTGTTGGCCCGCCCGCAGGGATGCTAGTACAGCTCTTGCTGCATCGCAACATTTTTGGTGCTATGTAGCGGATTTAGCGGTTGTCGCGCACCCACAAACATTAGGCTGCGCGAATGTTCTATTGCGTTGCAGCAAAAAATCGGTTTTCATATGACGAGAAGTTGGTGAGAATTGGGGCCGGGGGGTTCATGCGCTTGTATTTGGTTCCAGTGGAATTGCAGGATTTGGCAGTTCTGCGCCCATAGGGCAGTTCGCTAAAATCCCCTATCCCGCTGTTTGGATACGGTGGTTAAGGCATGGCCAAATCTCTTCGTATTGCCGTCTATAACGACAAATATCCGACCAGTTTCGTTACGCCGCGCGTCTCCAGACATACAATCCTGCGCAAGCGGTTCCTACCGTTCAACCTGGTCTCGTCGAAGTTGGAAGGTGTGACGTTGATCGAGCCTGCCCTGTCCGTCGACGTGGTGCATGCGTTCAACCGGATCCCGGTCAATTCTTCGAAATTCATCATCTCGTTCGAATCCCATTTGCCGCGTCAGTTCGCCCTTCGCAAGCGCGGGCCGATGGCTCGTTACCTGGCGTCGCGGATTGCGAACCCCGGCTGCCGCCGCATTATTGCCTTGTCGCATTTTGCCCGCAGGTGTTTTCTGGGTCAGCACGCCGACAATCCGAACGTAAGCCTTCTGACGGAGAAGCTGATGGTCCGCCATCCGAACATCGTCGTGCCTGCCGTGGAAGATGCGATGCTTGAGAACACCGCGGAGGAACTTGTGCTGACGTTCGTCGGCGCCCATTTTGGCCGTAAGGGCGGCTGCGTCGCGGTCAAGATCGCGGAAAAAGCAATAGAGCAGAATTTGCCTATCCGAGTGAACATCGTTTCGAGTCTGCAGGTAGGCGGCGGCATATGGACGGATCCGACAACTCCAGGATTCTTTGACCAGTATATCAAGTTGCTCGACCTGAAGAATGTCCAGCATTATAGCGCGTTGCCAAACCATTCGGTGCGACGATTGTTGCGCCATTCGCATTTTGGCATCCTAGCCACCTTCGGCGATACATTTGGATACTCGGCGATAGAATCGATGTCGGAACACACCCCGGTTCTCGGAACGGGGGTCTGTGCCCTGCCTGAATTCCTGGAGGATGGTGTCAACGGAATCTCATTACCCATGAGACTCAACGATCTCGGCAATTGCTGGAATCCGGGATACAACTCGCGCGGCGAGGCGAAATTTGCCCAATATTTCCAGGATGAGGTCGAGCGCCTCGCTTGCCTGTCCATCGAACGATTGAAGACATATATCGGTCAGCCGAAGCTGATGGCGCCACTGCGACGTCAAGCCCGGTGGACGGCAGAGATCATGTTTGCCGCGGAACCGGCGGGCGCATTCCTCGATGCGCTTTACGACCGTGTGGCGTTGGAGCGAACCAAAGAACCTGTGCAACTCGACCCGGCCCTTGATGCTTCATCTCCGGAAGCCTTGCCGCTTGAACCCGACAAGCAGAAGATATCCCCGCGCCACGGTGGCACGCCGGCAGCATCGCTCAGCGTCTTGCCACCCCGGATGGCCTGGCGTGCATGAACGCTCGACGGCTATCGCAGTCGTACCTCACGAGAGCGTGAGAATCGGATTGGGTTGCCATTGTAATTTGGCGTGCTGAGCGGCGGAGATCGTGCTCCTTCCTGGGATTCGGATGCCTACTGTCGCTCCGAATTTCGGGCTGTTTTGTTGCATTGCAACATTTTTGATGCGGTGTCGGGAAAATGGCCATATCGTTGTGGGAAGCTGTGAAGCTACTGCCGGCGCGGACGCCGCCCGCGCCGGCACCGAGCGAGGTGAAGTGAATGCGCGCACCGGCAAAATCACCGCTCTGCACACTGAAAAACCAGGTCGACGACGGACCCGCATACGAGAAATTCCTGAGCGAGGCGCTGCCGCTGTTTGGCCCGACCCGCAAGATCGGATGGCTGGTCACCAGCCGGCTTGAGAAATACCGCAACCACACGGAAGCATGGCTCCAAAAGCACGACATCAGATACGACAAGCTGATCATGCTCGAACTGCCGAGCAAGGCGGAGCGGCAGCGGCTTGGCGTGCATGGCAACTTCAAGGCCGATTTCTAGCGCAAGTCCGATGCCATGCTGTTCATCAAAAGCGAGCACCAGCAGGTCCTCAAGATCGCCGAGCTTTCCGGCAAACCGGTGCTGTGCGTGGAAACGCATCTGGTCATTTATCCCGACTCGCTGTCGCTGCCTGCACTTGGACGGATCGCCCGCAACTTTCCAGGCAGTTTGAACAGATGAATTCGCAGGAAGGGCGCAAGACGGCCATCAAGATCGTCGCGCGCAGGCTGCTTGGCGAACGCGGCTATGAGACACTGAAGAGCCGGGTCAAACGACCGGCTTAGATGCGAGCCAAAACTGTGGCCAAGGGACATCATGCCGCCGATTTCACCATTTACGGTGTGGTTCGCCGGTCACTACGAACGGCCATCATGAGCCGTCGGGAAAGCTGGAATCTGCCATCGGAGATAGACGCATGAATTTCACACGCAGACAACTGTCGGCTCTTCTTGCTACCTCGGCAGCATTGCAACTGGTTCATAGGCGAGCCTTGGCAGAGAGTGTTGCCGCAGGAGACGCGGAAGCTGCCGTTGACAAGCTTCCGGATTGGTCAGCTGTCAAGCTCCAACTTTGGAAGTATAACAATCCCTTCGTGCCATCGCAGTGGGGCGAGCCCAAGCTCGGAGGTTATGACTGGAAGGCGGCGAACGCCAAAATCGTTGACGGCGCGCTTCAGCTTACTGTCAGCGAGAAAGCTTCCGCACAGGTCGTAGCCGGCGGTAAATCGGACTTTTCATCGGCAAGGTGGGAAGTGGATGTCACTCTCCCGACGATGAAGCCAGGGCTTGTTGCAGCTCCGCTTTGGACTTTTAACGACAAAGCCCATGAGGAAATCGATTTTGAATTCGTGGGCACGAAAGGACTACAGCTCAACGTTTGGGCAAACGTCGACAATCAGCACAAGAGCATTTGGCTAAAGTGGATCCAACTCGGCGACCTCTCGGGGAAAAGATACCGCCTTGGCATAGAATACGAGGCGGGAAAACGTGTTGCTTTCCTCATTGACGGCAAAGAAGCTGCCGTGGTTACGCCGGCTGACACTCTGGGCGGTGCCTTTCCGAACAAGCCCATGAAGGCGTACTTCGATCTATGGGTTGCGGCAGGCGCGGTGATGGACGCAGGTTGGGCCGGCAAATGGGAGCCGATGCCGGCGTCGGACAAACTGGTCATGACAATTCATGGCTACAGGCGAACTGATGTCGATCAGTGAGATTGCAATTCATCCGACCGCTGCGCAACCTCGGTTCAAGCCTCAAGGGCATGCTTTTGGGCGACATGCATTAATCAGGCGGCTTGGCGCGAACCCTGCTGGGCCGCCCGGTCGAGCATCGAAAAGAAGGTCGCGAACTGACGTTCAGGATCCAGCGCCGGCCGCTCGGAAAATTCACGTGCCGCCGCCGAGAGCCGTTCATATTCCTGGCTGTCGTTCCACAGCCGCCTGATCGCCGCGACCCAGTCGTCGAGCGGTGCGTCATAATCGAGCACCACGCCACCGGCGCCAATCGCTTCCGGCAGGCCGCCGCGCCGGGACCCGACGACCGGAATGCCGCTGCAATGGGCCTCGGATGCCACGCGCCCCCAGGCCTCTTCCCATTTGCTGGGCGCCAGCAGGATCTTGGTCCGGCTATAGACCGTCTTCATGTCGCTGGTGCGGCTTTCCAGCCTGACATTGCGCAGCGGCGCGATGGTCCGTTCGATCTGTGCCCGGTGGTCGTCGTCGAGCTTCCAGCTTTCGACGAACAGGAACGGAATTTCGGAGCATTGGCCGGCAATGCGCACCGCGAGTTCGAACCCTTTTTCATTGTAAGGGTTGATCAGCGTAACAAACTCGCCTGTCGTCGGCGTGCTGTAGAGCTCGGGATTGATGGTCGGGGGTATGACCGTCGAATCGATGTCGAATTTTGCCTTGTAGGTGCGCGCCGTGAACTCGGAATTGGCGATATAAAGCGCCGAATGCAGCTCTCGCAGATCCCCGCCCAATTCGTGGAATTCGACGTTCCGCAGATAGACGACCAGCGGCACGCCAAGCGCCTGCAGCGCCTTTCCGATCGGCACCGATTTGTGGCACTGCACGACGGCGACGTCGGGATCGAGCCTTTCGACGGCAAAGCGCGCCGCTTCCCAGGGAAACCACGCCCGCACCACAGGGTAACCGGGATAGCTGTCGATGACGGCGCGCTGCCTCAGAAGCTTCATCTTGGCGCGCGCCTTGTAGCCAAAGACGCCCTGGCCGAACAGCGCTGCAAGCACTGATGCCTCGTGGCCATGTTCAAGCAACTGTTCGGCCAGATGGTGGGTGCTGGATTGGACACCGCCGCTGAACTGGGGAGTGTAACCGTTGCCACCTGCAAAAAGGACTTTCATGGGTCCGGCTCCTTGTCGCATTCTGGGTTTGTTCAAAAGCGGTTTACGAAGGCAGAAGATATCCATCAGTTCCCGCCAGCCTCCGTCCTGTCCCGCTGTCATGGCAACAGGCTTTCCCGCATGATCTCACGCCGCCATCCTGCCGATGCTGTGATATTCGATGCCGTAGCGAGCGATGACCTTGGGGTCGTAGAGATTTCTGCCGTCGAAGATGATCGGCGTGATCAGCGCATCCTTCATCGCGTCGAACGACGGCGCCTGGAAGTTCTTCCACTCGGTTGCGATCATGAGCGCATCGGCGCCACGCAGCGCTGCCTCCTTGGTCCCGCACAAAAGCAGATCCTCGCGCAGTCCGTAGATGGCCTGGCATTCCTGCATCGCCTCGGGATCGTAAGCCTGCACTTTGGCACCGGCCTTCCAGAGCGCTTCCATCAAGACACGCGCCGGCGCCTCGCGCATGTCGTCGGTATTGGGCTTGAAAGCGAGGCCCCACAGCGCAAAGGTCTTGCCCTTCAGATTGCCCTTGAAATAGCGGTTCACCTTGTCGAACAGGACCGACTTCTGTTCGTTGTTGCGTTCCTCGACCGCGCGCAGCAGCTTGGCATCGAATTTGACGCCTTCGGCGGTCTTGATCAGGGCGCGCACGTCCTTGGGGAAGCATGAGCCGCCATAGCCGAGGCCCGGATAGATGAAGTGGTAGCCGATGCGCGGATCGCTGCCGATGCCCTTGCGGACCTCCTCGATGTCGGCGCCGAGTTCCTCGGCCAGGTTGGCCATTTCGTTCATAAAGCTGATCTTGGTCGCCAGCATGCAATTGGCCGCGTATTTGGTGAACTCGGCGCTGCGCACATCCATCACGATCATCTTTTCGTGGTTGCGGTTGAACGGAGCGTAAAGCTCACGCATCACCGCCTCGGTATCCTCGCTGCCGGTGCCGACGATGATGCGGTCGGGCTTCATGCAGTCGGCCACCGCGGAGCCTTCCTTGAGGAATTCCGGATTGGAGGCGACGTCGAAACCCAGATCCTCGCGGCCGCGCGCCTTCAGCGTCGCGGCGATCCTGGCCTTTATCTTCTCGCAGGTGCCGACCGGCACGGTCGACTTACCGACGACGATCTTGGGCGCGTCCATCTCCCGGCCGATGGCCTCGGCAACGGCCAGCACATATTTGAGGTCGGCAGAACCATCCTCGCCCGGAGGCGTGCCGACAGCGATCATCTGTATCTGGCCATGCTTGACGGCGGCCGCGGCATCGGTGGTGAACTTGATGCGGCCGGCCGCGTGGTTCTCCTTGACGAGGTTTTCGAGCCCGGGCTCGAAAATCGGGATGAGGCCCTGATTGAGCCGCTCGACCTTTTTCACGTCGATGTCGACGCACACCACCTGGTGTCCAACTTCGGCAAGCACCGCCGCCTGCACGAGACCGACATAGCCAATTCCAAAGACCGTCAAATTCATTTGGTTTCATTCCTGTTCAAGACTTCGGAGCGCTTTCGGTCCGGCCGGTTCAGATTAGTCTTTACTTTATGCTGCATGCCAGCGATTCCGGAAACTGGCATGGCTGACCTAGCGCCGTGAATGCGACACGGTCCACTTGCATGATGAGTTTTCGACCCGGATCCGAAAACGGTCCCATCCAGTTCTTCAGCGTGTCGCTGCCCCACAGGCTGAAGAATATCTTTTGCGCATGAGTGGGCAGCTTTGCCGGATCTTTGATCGTGTTCACCAGTTGGCCGTTGACGTACCAGCGCAGCCTGTCCTTCTCCCAGACGAAGGCGTAGTCGTTAAAAACCTTGTCGGTACCGCCAGCTACATCCACCAATTTCTCGTTCTTGCCCTTGCCGGCTATGTAGGCGTTGACCTGCACCTTGGAGGTGTCCTTCGTCAGCACCTCGAAGTCGATTTCGTCATGCGGCTGCTTGTCAGTGGGGCCGATGTAGGTGAAGAAGGCGGCATTGATGCCGGAGCCCGCATCGGTTTTCATCCGCGCCTCATAGGTGCCATAGCCAAAGCGCTGCTTGGTCTGGACCTCGCCGCAGGCAAAGTCGCGATCCTTTAGCTTCCGCTTTTCGAAACCGAGCGTCAGCATGCCGTCGGAAAGCCGGACCTGGCTTTTGGACCAGGTGCAGTTCTGGTGCTTGCCGTTCGTCCAGCCGTCGGCAATGTACCAACGCGCACGATCGAAGCTGGTGAAATCATCGACGAACGATGGCGCTGTCGGGATGTCCTGCGAATGGGAAGGGGTCGGGCCTGCAACCAGGCTGCCGAGTGCAAACAGCAGAAACGCGCCGCCCGAACATAACTGCCTCAGGTTCCCTTGCCTGATCGAGCGCGTGAACGGCCTGCCGCCGGTTGCTGGGGTGGACGTGCTTTTCGGATCCGCGTTCATACCAAACTCACCTTTGTGCTGCGCCCCAACCCAAAGTCGACGTTCAAACCATGACGAAACGAGCTGACCTTGACCTTCTGCCAGTACCTTCCTTGTGCTTGCCTTAACTTGCCCAGTGACACCAAACCTCCTGCCTGTGGGCCTATCCAGGGATCTTGAAGTTCACTCCGTGCCGGCGGCCGGCTTGGCGAAATCTGCCTTGGCGGTCGAGCTACGCTGGGCGCTTTCGTCGAAGATTGCATCCAGCGAATGACGGAGATCTTTCATCAATTCGTTCTGGCGCGCGAGCGCCGCGATGCGCCGCTCGTAGTTCAGGATCGACTTCGTCAGCTCGCTGATCTCGGAGGATCTGCTGGAGGAGGCCGCCCCATTCTCCATCGCCTCGACCAGGAAGGCCGCGTTGGTGGCCTTTGTCCGGTAGCGATTCTCAAGGCCGTTTTTCTCCGCCTCGACCTCGACTGCGATCTGGTCAAGCAGCTTTGCCAGGCGGTCAAGGCGCGAGATGTCGGTCTGCCTGTCTCGGGCCGGATTCCTTGATCTGAAGCCAAATATCGAGGCCATGCGCTCAGTTTCCTGTCATAGCCAGCCTAAGGCTATCCCTGTGCCCGTCCGGCCAAAAAGTCTTGTCGCATCGTCCAACTCCTCTGACAGGGGGACATTTTCGTGCCGATTCAAACAGCCAATCAAAATTGCTGCACCGCAACATACATGCCATCCCCAAAGCGAGTAGGCAACCACTAGTGCGGCGAATCGGAAATTCGCATCACTTTGAAGCGTGGTAAAGGACCTGTTGACATGATCGGCATGGCGCCGGTTGCGGACCAGCTCATGGCTTGCCGACCGGGCTGGTTGCGGCCATGAGAAAGCGCAGTGGCGGCACAGGCTGCTTCGAGGCAAAGCCGGCGCGGCGAAACAGCGCATCCAGCTTGTCGGCGGCCACGCCGCGAAGGATGGGGATGAGGTTGGATTGGCTGGCCAGGGCGTAGGCCGCAGCCGATGTCAGCCCCTGCTCGTTCTTCACGTCGAGGAAGTTTCGCAACCGATATTTGTCGCGTACCTGCCGTTCGTGCCTTCTGAGCACGGCCTTAGAGCCTTCCGGCAAACTATCGATCGTCAGCAGCGCCAGATCCGCGTCGGCCAGACGCTTGAGGTCCTGCGTCTTGTGCTGGCCGCTCAGCGAGTCCGCGCGAACGATCGCGCCATAGCCGCAGGACCTGATGACCTTGAAGCGCGCCCCGCAAGCGACCGCGCGCGCGTAGAGTTCATAGTCTTCGCCCAGCCGCAGGTTTTCGTCATAGCGCAGTCCATGTCGGTCAAGAAAGGCGCGACTGATCACCGGTTTGAGGAAACCCAACTCACCTCTCTGCACACGGCGACTGGAGATGTTGCCTTCGATGAAACGCTCGAAATCGAGGAATTCCGGATCGGCCGAAAACCGCGGAGCGGTGATTTTCGAGACGTCGGTCGCCGCATCGTCCCTGATCATCATGATGTTGTCCGCAGCGAAATCCCAATCGGCGCTGGCGAACAACTCGCGAAATCTGCCCTCGAGAAAAAAATCGTCGGCGTCCAGAATGCTGATGAACGGCGATCTGGAGCTGGCGATCGCGGCGTTGCGGGCGAAGGAGGGACCGCCGTTGACGTCGAGCCGGATGACGGAAAGCCTGCCGCTGCCATCGTCGGCCGCCCGAGCGACTTTCGCGGTATCGTCAGTGGAGGCGTCATCGACGACGACGACTTCGGCCACCTCCGGCTCGCGCAACGCCGACGCGATGCCCACTGGAATTGTCCGCGCCGCGTTGCGGGCGGCGATGATCACGCAGACCTGGGGTTCTGTCATCCATTCGGTTCTCGACTGCACAGGTAGCTCCGAACTTCTCGCCGCCCCCGGTTTGATGTCCATGCAGCTCTCGTTCTCACTGCCTGTCCGGCTGTTCGAAAACATCAGCCGGCGCTTATGCTGCAATTGCGAAGCAAAGCATCGTTAAAATCATTCGCTCCGTCCAGTCTTTCCTTTCGGTGTCGTCATGGCGCAATCGATGGGCGGTGAAATACCCACGGATAGACGGACTGCTTCGCAAACCGTCCCTGCTCATCATGGATGGGACCGTCAGCGCACTCGAATCGCTGATCACCAGGTCGATCGACAGAGTTTACGCAAATTAGAGCTGAGTCACAGGATCCGAGGCTGAATGAAGAATCCGGAGGCCGGTTGCCCAGGATGCTGTCGGGCGAGCAGTCCGCCAGCATCCGGCCGACGCTTTCTGTCGTCAGGTCAGTGCAGGCTTCTCCTGGCGCTGAACTTCTCGCCGTCGGCCACTTCGGTCGAACTCAGCTTTCGTTCGGCATCGCGAATCTTATCAGCCGACGTCGGGGAATTTCTGACAACCATGACGAAAACCAGCAGAAAGTAGCCCAGCTGGATGACAATGGCGCAGGCTACAGCGCGAAAAAGCGTCGTGTCTAGCGAAGCACCGTCGAAACAAGACCATGCGACCACGATCGCCAGAGCGAAAATCATGCCGACAATGAATTTTGGTAGCGACATACCCGATAGCCCGTCAACCTGCTCGGGCAAAAATCGATGATCGACCCACCCCGAGCCTCCCTTCGCCATGCGAGCTTGTTGAGGCCGCTCGCTTTCTTTGGCCGGTTGCTTCCGGCCCTCCCACGCTGTCCATACTCTGACAGAAACAATTTGCAACTCTATTAAGGTGTGCAATATCGGGCAAGGCCAACCGCAAATTATTTTGGATAAGTTCGCGGGATCGACTCCGCCATGTTGCGATGCACACATCGGCATTACGACCAATCACCCGGTAGGGACCCACTTCAGTAGGAGCCACAATATTAATCAGTCCTTTACTTTAAACCCTCTCTATATTTTACCAAACTAAAGGACGATGATGCTCAATAACCCGGCACAAAGAGCGATTTGCCCAACCTAAGCCCCAAAAGCGCACTAGATTTTTCAAGGTTGCCCAGAATTTGTCACGAACGCGCCATAAAGGCGAAAATTTGTGCAGGATCGGTTTATTATTTAGTCAAGTCATGACGTGATTATTTCAGGCGCTCAAGAAATTGTGTGTTGCGATGCAGCATTTTTTTGATATCGTCCGGCAAACCATCCGTTCAACGTATGGAGTTTATGCATGAGGGACGTAGCCAAGCCGGCCGACGCGGATTTTTCGCAGGCAGGTATCGATTTTCCACCGATCGGCGGCCTGCTCAAACGCAGCTTCGATATCGCCGGTTCACTGATTGGCCTGGTTGCTCTCAGTCCGCTGTTTGTGATGGTCGCGCTGCTTGTCAAGTTCTCCGACGGCGGACCGATTTTCTACGGTCACAGCCGGATCGGTCGCGGAGGACGGATTTTCCCGTGCCTCAAGTTTCGCACCATGGTTCAGAATGGCGAACAGGTGCTGGCTGCATATCTTGCCGCCAACCCGGACGCCAAAGCCGAATGGATGGCGACCCGCAAGCTCAAGAACGATCCGCGCGTCACGCGCGTCGGGGCCGTGCTGAGGAAGCTCAGCCTCGATGAACTGCCGCAGATCATCAATATCCTCCAGGGTGACATGAGCCTTGTCGGTCCTCGCCCCGTCGTACGCGACGAGCTTGAGATTTATGGCAGTTCGGCCGTCTATTACCTGAAATCGCGCCCCGGCCTAACCGGGCTTTGGCAGGTCAGCGGCCGCAATGACGTTTCCTATGACAGCCGCGTCGCATTCGATCGCCACTATGTCGAGAACTGGTCGCTGTTCCAGGACATTCGCATCATCGTCAAGACCGTGCCTGCCGTCTGGATGTCGCGGGGCTGCTACTGACCGGCCGGGAGCCGGTTCTGTGTGGAAGAGTGACTGTCCAGATGCCAATCATTCTGCAGCAAGTTTCATCGGGCGGGGCTAAAGCGGATCGGAAAACGTTCAGTTGAAAACAGATATCTTCGAAATCTCCTGCGCCGGTATTGTTAGCAATCGCATACGGCGGATGCGGCTTATGACCACTTGCCTCGCGCTGGCGCTCACCATTCCCCAACTCGCCGCCGCCGATGAGTATCGCCTTGGATCGCAGGACAAGCTGACCATCCGCGTGGCCGAATGGCAGACCGTTGAAGGCACGTTCCGCGACTGGACGGCCGTCAACGGAGAGTACACAGTCGGCCCGGCCGGAACATTGTCCGTGCCGTTCGTCGGCGAAATGCCGGCATCCGGGAAGACCACATCCGAGATCGCGGCAGCGATCGGCCAGGCGCTCCAGCGCAAGCTCGCCCTGGCGGACCGGCCGGAAGCCTCCGTCGAAATGGCGGAGTACAGGCCATTCTACATTTCCGGGGAGGTGCAGACGCCTGGCCAGTATCCCTACGTGCCTGGTCTGACCGTCCTGAGGGCGATGAGCATCGCCGGCGGTGTCCGGCGGGCCCCCGAAGGACAGCGGTACGACCGCGACATGATCAATGCCAAGGGCGATTTTGACGTTCTCGAAGACCAACGGGTCCGGCTGATCGTCAGGCGCGCGCGCATCGAAGCGGAGATGGCGGACAAGCCGACATTTGACGTGCCGAAGGAGGTGACCAACGATCCGAAGGTGGCAAGCGTCGTTGCGGACGAGATGGCGATCCTGACGGCCGATCAAAAGAAGCTTAAACTGCGCCTTCAGGCGCTCGACGATTTGAAGAAGCTACTGCAGAGCGAGATCGATTCGCTGCAGAAAAAGATTGTCAACCAGCAGCGGCAGGTCGACCTGGCAAAGGAACAGCTCAGCGGCATCGGCTCGCTGGCGCAGAAAGGCCTTGTCGTCAACACGCGGGTTCTGACTTCGCAACAAACGATCGCCGACCTGGAAGGCCAGATCCTGGATTACGACACGGCCATCCTTACCGCCAAGCAGTCGATCAGCAAGGCCAATCAGGATGCCATCGACCTGGAAAACACTCAGAATGCGAGCCTCGCCGCCGACCGGCAACAGGTAGAAGCCGATCTCAGTGCGACGATGCTCAAGATGAACATGCAAACCGGCCTGATGGCCGAAGCCATGTCGGGGAATCCGGCGTTACAACGCTATCGCGACGGCGAAGAGCCAACGATGTCCTTTGCCCTGGTTCGGGTGGTCGACGGCAAGACCAGCGAAATTGCCGCCAGTGAAGACACGCCCGTGCTGCCCGGGGACGTGATCAAGGTGAAGCTGGCGCCAATGGCTAGCCAATAGAACTCGATCGATCGAATACGCCAACGTCAGCTGACGCTCAAAGGGAGCGTCATGCCGAGGCCGTCCGCATAGATGCACGCTTCTCGGCGAAAAGTGCCAATCGGTGGGGGAAGCGTGGTGAATATCTATCGTGCTAGAAGGTATATTAAAGGCGCAATAGTTACATTCACTTGGGCAGTAAGGGGTATCGAAATATCCGATCGAGTTTCGGTACTTGGTGTCTCGCCTCATATAGCAGGAAAAGGCAATTTTAGATTTGGCTCTCGCGTTTCGTTTCGACGGCTTGGGTCACGTTCCTGGTTTCATGCACGCCGGAACGCAAGTCTGTCAATTGGCTCTAGATCTTTTATAAACAGCGGAGTTACGATCGACGCATCTGTCGCAGTAAGCATCGGAAAAGGATGCCTTATTGGCGAATCGGTTGTAATCCAAGACTCAAACTATCATGAGGTCGAAGAGGGTGCCGGTGTTAAAGCGAAAGCTGTCCTGATTGGGGATAATGTTTGGATAGGCCGAATTCAATAATCCTGCCTGGGGTCGAAATCGGGGATCATAGCGTAATTGGAGCCGGCTCTGTGGTCACCAAAAGTGCACCGCCGCGAAGCCTGGTTGCAGGAAATCCCGCCCGAATAATTCGCGAAATTGTGGCGCCCCAAGATTACATTCGTTTTTGTCGGTAATTTTAACGAACGAAATCAAGGTGACATTCTGCGCTTTTCTTAGCCCTTTGCGGTTTCTGGTTCCGCGAGGCTCGCCGCCGTCCACCGAGGGCGGGCGACAGGCACCTTCACCAGTTTGAAGTAGCTGTAATACAGAAGGAAGGAGCCCATGATGTAGGGGTTGAGGGTCTCGACCTCGACGAAGGACCGGATGAACAGAAGCACCATCACGCCGGCAAGAATCACAGATTCGGCCTGCCACGTCCTGAATATCAACGCCGATATGTGGCCCCACAGCGTGCGCACGATGATCAGCGAAATCAGCGTCGCCCCGACATAGCCAAGCTCGACGAGCGCTTCGACATAGGTGTTGTGGAAGTGGAAGCCGCTTCGGGTCGTGATGTAGAATTCGTTCCAAAGCCGTTCGGCCTCGGCGAAACCCTGCACCCAGTAGCCCGCGTAGCCGACGCCGAGGATCGGCGCTTGCTGCGCCGCACGCCAGCCCTGCTCCCAGAGATAGGTCCGTCCGGTGAGCGTGGAGTCTTTTCCGAAGACGCCAAGGACGAAATCCAGAAGCCCCGCAAAGGCAACCGCGGTGACCGCGACCAGCCCGCATGCGCCGACCAGGAAAATCACCCGTCGGTAGCGGAGCGAAAGCTTCTTCGTCATGGCAAGCAGAGCGACCAGAGCGAGAACTGCCGGTACCGAAGCCATCGAGGTGGCTGAATGCGAAATGACCAGCAGATAGGCCGACAGGACGAGGACGGGCGCCGTCAAGAAAAGGCTGATCCGGCCGCGCCTGAGAAAGGTCAGCAAGACAACGCAAAAATAGATGCCAAGGGAGGCAACAAAGCCGATCTGGTTCTTGGAGCTGAATGCGCCGACGAAATTATACGTCCCGTCGAGGCCATCATACGAATAACCCCCGACCATAAGCGAGTAGAGCAGGACGAGAAAGATCCCGATCAGTGAGCCTATTGTCAACGTCCGAACGCTGACGGTGCGCGCGGCGATATAGGCGCAGGCGATATGAGAGCAATACTGGATCGCCGTCCTCAACGTGATGCCGGGAGCATCCGACCAGAACACCGAGAGGCAGACGTAGATTGCAAACGCCAGTGGCAGCCACGCGCTGGAGGCATGTCGCAACAGCCGCCGGTAATCTACCATGATCAGGGGAAGCCAGACCGCATAATAGGCCAGGATCAGGATCTGGCCGAAAAGGTAGGAGTAGGAGAACGCCCAAATGGAGATGGCGACAGCAAATGTGCCATAGACCGTGCTCTTCTCCGGGTCGACCAACAGAGATTTTGGTATCTTCATCTCGGTAGCGAATTCCCGTCCATGAGTTCAATGCCGATTCGCCGCCGCGCCAGGCGCGAACGCTTCCATTGTGCAGTGCAATATAACCCATCCCCTGCAGCCTGTCACCCAAATGAGGCAAAAACAGCCACAAGGACGCCCCGGGAAGGCGGTAAAAGGCCGCAAGAACCGAGCATCCAGGCCGGCTTCTGGCTCCAAACATTGTGAGCGCCTCGGCATCACGGTCAAGAGCCATCGCCGCCGGATTCATGAGAAGCTCGGCATCGCCACCGCGCGGAACTGTTTTCGCAGTCCACAGCACCGGTCCGAAAAATAGCAGCCGGCATTCCTTGCATCCGTTGCAATGAATGAGGCCCTCCGCGTACGCTATGGCGGGGACAACCAGACGATGGCCGCAAGGATAGCAGACGCTGGTGGTCCCGATCTGCTGGGCTGGAGCAAACGGATGGACAAACCTCGAATCTTCCTGGGCTCGTCGGGGAAGCAGAAAAAACTGCTGCAGGCGCTGACACGCGGTCTTGAAGACATCGCGTATGTGGAACCCTGGACGACGTCCTTCAATCCCGGGACAACCACACTGGAGCGCCTCCTTGAGCTTACGCGTGAAGTCGACTTCGCTGCTTTTGTGTTCGCCCAGGACGACTGGACGAGTGCAAGCCTGACGGCATCACCTGCTCCTGTATCCGCTCAAGCTTCTCCGCGAGACAATGTGGTCTTCGAAGCCGGCCTTTTCGGCGGTGTCCTCGGAATGCGCCGAACGTTTATCCTCCATGCCAACGGCTCCAAGCTTCCAAGCGATCTCCTCGGCCTGACGTCCGTGAGGTACGCCGAAGCGACAACCGCCGCCGAGATGAGAGCGGTCAACCAAAAGCTGCGAAAAGCGATTGAAAATGAGGGCCGCGCCGCCCGAATAGAGGGTCTTTGGTGGCAGTTTTCCCTGTCGGAGCGGACCGTGAAGGAACCTTCCGCGGTGAGCCTCCTGCGGATCTCGCGAGACCGCGATGGTGCGCTGGAGCTAGCCGGCCGCTCATGGCAAGAGAATGGCAGTCTGTCCGCGAGATACTGGAGCGAAGCAGTAAAGGAGAGAAAGGAGCCTGCCGGCATTTTTTACTTTTGGAATGGAGAACGGCCCTTGGACGCGAACGCGTCGCAGTTGTACGGGACAGGAGAGATCCGGCTGGAGTCCGCCGATCGCGCGTCCGGGTACTTCACCACACGAGCCGACACACAGCCAAAACTGAACGCCCGCACCTCCGGTGTCTATCTGCGCGCCGAGCCGGAGGACTTGAGCATCCTGGACGGGCGCGACAACCAGCGACGAGTAGAGCTGATCGCGGAGCGGCTGAACCATTGGAAATCGATCAAGAACGTCTGAACCGGTGCGCGCGGCGTAACTCCAGCTAGCCCGACGCTCTAGCCCTGCCGCGGCTTTTCCTACCGCCTCGTGGCCCACCATGAACCTGTTCGGAGCTTCAGCCTCTGGCTTGAACTCCTCCGCCATTGACTTCACATTCGCCGCCGATTGGGAGGAAGAGCGCATGCCGATGAGTTTTGCGGGACGGTTTGCCGGGCGGTCGGCCGTGATCACTGGTGGCGCGTCCGGAATCGGCCTGGCTGTCGCGCTAAGAATCGCTGAAGAGGGCGGGCGCGTTTGCGTCTGGGATCGCGACCCCACCCAGATCGAGCAGGCCAAGGCTGTCATTGCCGATTTGCATAGCGTGACTGTCGACGTCGCCGATGCCGTGGCGGTCGAACAGGCCGCCCGGCAGACGATAGATGCCCTTGGCGCGGTCGATATCCTGGTCACCAGTGCGGCCATCACCGGACCGAACATGACGACCTGGGACTATTCGGTGGAGGATTGGCACCGGGTCATCGACATCAACGTCAACGGCGTCTTCTACTGCAACAAGGCGCTGGTTCCGCACATGCTCGAGCGCAATTACGGCAGGATCGTCAACATCGCTTCGATCGCCGGCAAAGAGGGAAACCCGAATGCCTCTGCCTACAGCACCTCCAAGGCGGCGGTGATCGGCCTGACCAAGTCTCTGGGCAAGGAACTGGCCAAGACCAAGGTGACGGTGAACTGCGTCACGCCGGCGGCGGTGCGCACCGCGATTTTCCAGCAGATGAGCCAGCAGCACATCGATTTCATGCTGTCGAAGATACCGATGGCGCGGTTTGGCGAGGTCGAGGAGGTGGCGGCGCTGATCTCGTGGATCGCTTCCGAGGAATGCTCCTTCACCACCGCCGCCGTTTTCGACGTTTCCGGCGGCCGGGCCACCTATTGAAGCAAGTTGGGCGATCTACCGCCAAGGCCGCCAGACTGGAGTTCCCGTCGCTTGCTTAGGGTCGAACCTCGACTGTCCGACGAAGACCTGCTCGACCGCTTCCAGTGCGCGGCCTTCGGCTATTTTCTGGAAACCGTGAATCCGGAGAACGGGCTGGTTGCCGACACCTCGCGGCCAAATTGGCCGGCAAGCATCGCGGTCGTCGGCTTCGCCCTGTCCTGCTATCCGGTCGGGGTCGAGCGTGGCTGGATGACCCGAGATGCCGCCGTAAAGCTGACGCTTGCCGCACTGCGCTTCTTCTGGAACAGCCGGCAAGGCAATGGCGACGACGTCACCGGCCACAAGGGTTTCTATTACCATTTCCTCGACATCCGGACCGGCCTGCGCACCTGGCGATGCGAATTGTCGATGGTTGACACTGCGCTTTTGATGGCTGGCGTGCTCGTGGCTGGCACCTATTTCACGGGCGACAATGACGAAGAAACCGAAGTCCGCGAACTGGCGGAAGTCCTCTACCGGCGCGTCGACTGGCGATGGGCGCAAGGCAGCAAATCGACCTTGCGACAGGGCTGGAAGCCGAAGAGCGGCTTTCTGCGTTATGGCTGGGAAGGCTACAACGAAGCGACCATGCTCTACGTTCTGGCAATGGCCTCCCCGGAAAAGCCAGCCTCGGACGACAGTTATGCCGGCTGGACGGCGACATATCGATGGGAAAACATCTACGGCTACGACGTGCTCTATGGCGGTCCGCTGTTCATGCACCAGTTCTCGCATGCCTGGATTGACTTCGACGGCATCCGGGATGCGTTCATGCGGGAGAAGAACTCGGACTATTTCGAAAACAGCCGCCGCGCGACCTACCTTCATCGGGATTATGCGCGGCACAACCCCTCTGGCTACGACGGCTACGGCGAAGGACTTTGGGGCCTTTCGGCGGGTGACGGGCCCGGCAACTTCCGCGCGAAGATCGAGCGGCGACCGCGCAAATTTTCCGGCTACGCGGCGCGCGGCGCACCGTTCGGCCCGGACGACGGAACGATAGCGCCGTGGTCGTATCTCGCATCGCTGCCCTTCGCGCCGGAAATCTGCCTGCCGGCGCTGCGCCACCTCAGAGAACGCCACCCTGAGGTGGTCGACAGTTTCAGGGTGCCGAGCGGTTTCAACCCCACGCTGGCGAACCGGCGGAAGTTCGGGCCGAGCGGCTGGATATCGGATGCGCATTACGGACTGGACCAGGGTATCGTCGTGCTGATGATCGAAAACCACCGCTCGCGCCTGATCTGGGACCTGATGCGGTCGAGCCCGCATATCCGTCGCGGCCTGTGCAAGGCCGGGTTCAGCGGCGGCTGGCTATCGCAGCCGGCGGACCCTAAGGACCGTGCTGAATGACGGCTACCGCCCAGCTGTCGCTGTCGTGTCGGACACTAAGATGTTCGCCCTTCCCAGCAACTCGCGCTTGCTGGGAAGGGAGTCACTGGCCTGCTCGCATGTTCGATTTCATTTGGCCCGGCAAGTAACCGGCATGATTAGCCGGTGAACGTGTAGGCGGTCTTCACCGTGGTGTAGAACTCCGCCGCGTAGCGGCCCTGCTCGCGCGGGCCGTAGCTCGATCCCTTGCGGCCGCCGAAAGGCACATGGAAGTCGACGCCCGCCGTCGGCAGATTGACCATCACCATGCCGGCCTCCGAGTTGCGCTTGAAATGCGTGGCGTGCTTGAGGCTCGACGTGCAGATGCCCGACGTCAGCCCGAACGGCGTGTCGTTAGCCACCGCCAGCGCCTCGTCATAGTCCTTGACGCGAATGACGTTTGCGACCGGCCCGAAAATCTCCTCACGTGAAATGCGCATGGCGTTGGTGGCTTGCGTAAACAGCGCTGGTTGCAGGTAGAAGCCGCGGGTTTCGCGATCGAGCCGCTCGCCACCGAAGGCGAGATCGGCGCCTTCCTGGCGGCCGATGGCGATATAGTCTTCGTCCTGCTTCAACTGGCTCTGGTCGACGACCGGTCCGATCTGGGTTTTGGCATCGAGAGCGTCGCCGACGACCAGCTTGCCTAGGCGATCTTTCATCGCGTCGACGAAACGGTCATGGATGCCTTCGGTCACGACTAGGCGGGACGATGCCGTGCAGCGCTGGCCGGTCGAGAAGTATGCGCCATTGATCGCACAGTCGACGGCGACGGCAAGATCTGCATCGTCGAGCACGACAAGCGGGTTCTTGCCACCCATTTCGAGCTGGAACTTGCGCATGTGCTCGACGCTGGCGGCAGCGACGCGCTTGCCGGTGCCGACCGAGCCGGTGAAGGTGATGGCATTGAGGTCAGGGCTGTCGAGCATGGCCTGGCCGACCACCGAACCCTTGCCCATGACGAGATTGAGCACGCCTTTCGGCAGGCCGGCGCGGTGCAGGATGTCGACAATGGTCCAGGCGCTCTCCGGAACCAACTCGGCCGGTTTGAAGACGATGGTGTTGCCGTACGCCAGGGCAGGAGCGATTTTCCACGCCGGAATGGCGATCGGGAAATTCCACGGCGTGATGATGCCGACGACGCCGACCGCCTCCCGCGTGATTTCGACACCGACGCCGGGCCGCACGCTTGGAACCAGCTCGCCGGACAGGCGCAGCGTCTCACCAGCAAAGAAATCGAAGATCTGGGCGGCCCGCACGGTCTCGCCAATGCCCTCGACCAGCGTCTTGCCTTCTTCGCGCGCCAACGCCCGGCCGATTTCATCTTTACGCGCGGTGATCTCGTCCGACGCCTTCCTCAGCACCGCATGGCGTGCCAGCGGGCCCGATCGGGACCAAGCCGGAAATGCCGCTTTCGCCGCCGCGATGGCCTGCCGGGCCTGCTCGGCGTCCCCCGACGCATATTCGCCGACCACGTCGTCGAGGTTGGACGGGTTGATGTTGCGGGAGCCGGCGTCGCCCACCCACTCGCCATCGATGAGGTTCTTTCGAAACGGGATCATGTCGCTGTCTTCCTTGTCGTCCTTCGATTGCCGTCTATCTGGACCACCGGCCGCCACACCGCAAGGCCGCCGGCGGCAAAGTTCTCTTACTCGACAGGCATGTGCTAGGTGTCGAGGCGGTAAAAGTTGATTCTAGTGTTGTGCGACGCGGATCGCACCGGGAGGAACCGCCATGTCCGACAGCGTGTTGCCGCTGGTGATCAGCGCGCCCGAGCCGCGCACGCTCGACCTGATTTTCACGCCCGAGGCTTTGGCGAGATTCCGCGCCAAATATCGTATCGTCGAAACGTCGCCAGAAGGCGTAGCGGCCTTGCCGGCCGACGTGCTCGCCGAGGCGCGCTACATCGTCGGCCAGCCGCCGATCGCGCCGGAGACGCTTGACAAGATGCGAACACTGCGCTGCATCTTCAATGTCGAGAGCAACCTCATCAACAACATGCCGTATGAAACGCTGTTTTCGCGCGGCATCCATGTCGTCACCACAGGTCTGGTGTTCGCCGAGCCGGTGGCCGAGCTCGGCCTTGCCATGGCGCTCAACCTCGCCCGCGACATCGTCGACGCCGATCTCGCCTTCCGGCAAGGCAAGGAGCTGTGGGGCGGCGACGGCAACCAGACGGCGCGGCTTCTGTCCGGTGCGGAAGTCGGCATCATCGGCTTCGGCGATCTCGGCCGTTCGCTCAACCGGCTGCTATCGGGCTTTCGCACGCGGACAAGGGTCTTCGATCCGTGGCTGCCGCCGTCAATCCTGATCGAGAACGGCGTCGAGCCGGCTTCGCTCGACACGGTTTTGTCGACCAGCGATTTCGTCTTCGTCGTCGCTTCCGTGACCAGCGAAAACCAGGGTTTTCTCGGTACTGGAGCCTTTGCCAGGATGCGCAAGGGAGCCGCCTTCATCCTGCTCAGCCGTGCCGGAGTGGTCGATTTTCCGGCGCTGATGGACGCCGTTCGCAGCGGCCACATCGTCGCCGCCAGCGACGTGTTTCCGGAAGAGCCGCTGGCGCAGGACCACCCTGTGCGCTCGCTGCCCGGCTTTCTGCGCTCCGCCCACCGGGCCGGCGCGCTCGACATCGCCTTCAAGCGCATGGGCGACATGGTGCTGGAAGACATGGACCTGATCGATCGTGGCCTGCCACCGATGCGTTCAAAGCGGGCCGAACGCGAGACCGTTTCACGGATGCGTTCCAAACCTGTCGACAAGAATTAAAGCCGTCCATCCCAGCGCCTGCACGGGTTTCTCAGATGGTGAATGACCAGAACAGGCAGGCCAGCGTCGCTGCGGCGAAGACGACAAAGACCAGGCTTCTCAGCAGGATGTTGCGGCGCAGCTCATTCATGAAGAGATGGCATCCGACGACGGCTGCGACAAACAGGAAGCGCCAATTCAGCAGTGCCGGCAGGATATTGCTTCGATCGAAAGCCCATCTGGCGGCGAGGCAACCAATGATAGCCGCGAACAGCACGATGACTGTCCAGAAGACCGCATCCGCGGCGTTCGTCAGGACGACGCCCGCGGCCCTGATCGGCAGGATCATCATCAGCAGCGCGCTGAAGAAATACACGGCCGCGAGCGGGATAAACGTTCCGGCATCGGCGACGTCGTCCAGGCGTTTTGCGCCGATCGCACCATAAGGATAGCCATGCCTGGCCACTGCCAGGCTGAGAGCCATCAGCAAAGCCGTCAATATGGCCACCAATGCGAATGAAGTGAGGGCTTTGCTCATAAGGGTCCTGTTCGGAACGAATCGAATAAGGACGTTGGTAGCCCATGGTTTGTAAATTGCTGGTAAGCGGCGAGGCTCGGTGTGCCCGAGTTTCTCAACGCCCTCACTCCGCCGCTTGAAGCCGTCGCGCCTCGATGATGGTCCTGATCTCGGCGCGGCAGGAGCCGCAGTTCGTGCCGGCATGCAAGGTGGCGCCGATCGCTTCGACGCTTACGCAGCCGCCGCGCACCGCGTCCGCGATCTGATTGGCGCCGACCCCGAAACAGGAGCAGACGACGGCGCCACGATCGACGGCATTGCCGCCCGGCCGCCCAGCCACGATCGCCAGCCGTCCGCGCCGATTGGCATGGTCCGCGCTCAACTGCTCCACGGCCCAGCTGCGAGACACCGCGACCGGCTTGGGCGCAAGATAGAGCGCGCCAGCCAACCGGCTGCCGGCGAAACGGGCGAAGCGATAGTGCCCGCCGGCGACGTCATGATAGGCGAGCGTCTCGCCTAGCGCGTCCGCGCCAAAAAGCGAGGCTGCGAAAGCCGTCCAGTCCCGCCCAGCTTCCAGCGCAAACTCAAGGCGCCAGCCGGCGGCGCAGCGGGCGAGGCTCCAATAATCGGCGTCGATCGAGGCCGGCCGTTCGGCAAGCACCGCGAAGCCGAAGGCGGCGGCAGCGAAGCGTTCGACGCGGGCGGCAATATTCTTCGAGGCCGGCTGGCCTGAAATCGCATCGGTGATGGGCGCCACCAGCGCATCAACGCGAGCGCGCGCGGAGAACTGGTCCGTCCAGTGCATCGGCACGAAGATCGAGCCTGACCGCTGCCGCGCTGTCACCAGCGCGCGAACCAGCACCTCACCGTGCACAGTCGAGACGCGGACGATGTCGGCGTCGCCGATACCGAAATGCTGCGCATCCGCCGGGTGGATTTCGACGAAAGGCTCGGCCATGTGCTGAGACAGGCGCTGGCTCTTGCCGGTCCGCGTCATGGTGTGCCAGTGGTCGCGAACGCGTCCGGTGTTGAGGATCAGCGGATAGTCCGGACTGGTGCGGTTGTGTGCGGTCGGGTGGATGGCGATGAAACGCGCCTTGCGGTCGGGCGTGTAGTAGCCGCCATTGGCGAAGAAGCGGATACCCTCCCCCTTGAGGGGAGGGTCGGCGAGCGAGCTCTGCGCAGCAAGGCGAGAGAGCCGGGGTGGGGGCGGAGAGGCTCCACGGACCCCACCCCGTCCCGCTTGTTTCGCTTCGCTCAACGCGCGCGCCGACCCGCCCCTCGAGGGGGAGGGTGAGGCCGGTGCTGGCCATTGGAATGGCGCCAACTCCTCGTAGGTCTCCGCGTCAACACCGGCGTACGCGCCTATATCAAAATCGCGGGCGCCGTCATTCTCGAAGGCCGACAGCGCTGCATGTTCAGCGAAAATCGCGGCCGGCGACGCATACGAAAACGCCTCGGCAATCCCCATCCGCTTGGCCACTTCGGCGATGATCCACCAATCGGCTCTTGCCTCGCCGGGCACCGGCAAAAAGGCGCGTTGGCGCGAGATGCGGCGCTCCGAATTGGTTACGCTGCCGTCCTTCTCGCCCCATGCGGCGGCGGGCAGCCGGACATGGGCGTGGCGGACCGTGTCGGTCATGGCCAGCACGTCCGACACCACGACAAAAGGGCAGGCCTTGATCGCCGCCTCGACGGCATCGGCATCCGGCATCGAATCGACCGGGTTGGTCGCCATGATCCACAGCGCCCGGATACGCCCGTCGGCCACCGCCTGGAACATCTCGACCGCCTTCAAGCCGGGTTTTTCGGCGATGGCAGGCGCGCTCCAGAAGCGCTGCACGCGGCCGCGGTGTTCGGGGTTTTCGATCTCCATATGGGCGGCCAGCATGTTGGCCAGGCCGCCAACCTCGCGGCCGCCCATGGCGTTGGGCTGGCCGGTCACCGAAAACGGCCCGGTGCCGGGCTTGCCGATGCGGCCGGTGGCGAGATGGCAATTGATGATGGCGTTGACCTTGTCGGTGCCCGAGGACGACTGGTTCACGCCCTGGCTATAGACGGTCACCGTTTTCGCCGTCGCGGCAAACAGGCTGTAGAAGCGGACAAGCTCGTCCTCGCCGAGGCCCGTGGCCGCGGCGATGCCGGCAAGGTCGAGCGCGGAAGCGGTAGTCGCGCCTTCGAAGCCCGTCGTATGTGCAGCGATATAGGCGCGGTCCAGAGCGTCATTTTTGCCAAGATAGGCGAGCAGGCCGGTGAACAGCGCGACGTCGCCATCGGGCGCGATCGCCAGATGCATGTCGGCGAGATCTGAGGTCATGGTGCGGCGCGGGTCGATCAGCACCACCTTCATCTCGGGTCTTTTTTCCCGGGCCGCGGCGATGCGCTGGTAGAGCACCGGATGGCACCAGGCGAGATTGGAGCCGACCAGCACGATCAGGTCGGCAAGCTCCAGATCCTCGTAACTGCCCGGCACTGTGTCGGAGCCGAAGGCGCGGCGGTGGCCGGCAACCGACGAAGCCATGCACAGGCGCGAATTGGTGTCGATATTGGCCGAGCCGATAAACCCCTTCATCAGCTTGTTGGCGACGTAATAGTCTTCGGTCAGCAACTGGCCGGAGACGTAGAAGGCGACCGCGTCGGAGCCGTGCTCGGCGATAGTCCGCGAAAAGGTCGAGGCGACGAGGTCGAGCGCTTCGTCCCAGCCGGTGCGGCGACCGTGGATCTCCGGATAGAGCAGCCGGCCGTCGAGGTCGATCGTCTCGGCCAGCGCCGAGCCCTTGGAGCAGAGCCGGCCGAAATTCGCCGGATGGTCTGGGTCGCCGCGAACGGTTATTTCGCCATCCGCGGCGACCTTCGCCAGCACGCCGCAACCCACCCCGCAATAGGGGCAGGTGGTCCTCACCTCGCGCGCTTCGTCGATCTTCATGCTCAGGCCGCGCGGCTGGCCAGCGCTTCCAGCGCAATGAACAGACGCTCGCCCTCGATCCGCACCGGAACGGTGCGCACCGCACCTTCGTCAGCGCCGAGCGCCTTGCCGGTCTCCAGCGAGATCACCCAATTGTGCAGGGGACAGGTGACCGCCGCGCCGTGGACGATGCCCTGCGAGAGCGGCCCGCCCTTGTGCGGACAATGGTCCTCGATGGCGAAGACCTGGTCCTCCGCGGTGCGGAAGACGGCGATCTTGCCTTGCGGCGTGGCGACGCAG
Organism: Mesorhizobium wenxiniae; assembly: GCF_002284535.1. Classification (GTDB taxonomy): domain Bacteria; phylum Pseudomonadota; class Alphaproteobacteria; order Rhizobiales; family Rhizobiaceae; genus Mesorhizobium; species Mesorhizobium wenxiniae. The sequence goes on from NZ_NPKH01000011.1 coordinate 32,624, forward strand.
CGCGCGCCACGACGCGGAATGTCGGAGAGGGAGCCGATTGATACCCAGTTCATCATGATCACTCCGCCGCCTGCGCGAATCCGACCGAAGCCATCGGCCGGAACTCGTGCTTGTCTTTGCCGGAAACGCGCTCCGACCAAGGGTCGACCTGCGCGAATTTCTGCGAAAAGACGAAGCGGTCGAAATACGCCTTGCGCTTCTCGCCATCGTCCATGATCTGGCGCTTGATCTCGGCGATGCCGATGCGCTTGGCCCATTTGTAAATGCGCTCGAGATAACGGCCCTGCTCGCGATACATTTGCGTCAGCGCCACGATATGCTCGAGCGCCTCGTCCTCGGTCTTGACCAGGCCGAGCACCTCTGTGCCCTTGATGTCGAGGCCGGCAGCACCGGCGAAATGGATCTCGTAACCAGAATCGACGCAGATCACGCCGACATCCTTGCAGGTTGCTTCCGCACAGTTCCTGGGGCAGCCCGAGACCGCCATCTTGACCTTGGCGGGCGTCCACGAACCCCACATGAATTTCTCGATGCGGACACCGAACCCCGTCGAATCCTGGGTGCCGAAGCGGCACCAGTCCGAACCGACGCAGGTCTTCACCGTGCGCAGTCCCTTGGCATAGGCGTGGCCGGAGACGAAGCCGGCCTGGCCGAGATCGGCCCACACCGCCGGCAGGTCTTCCTTGCGGATGCCGAGCATATCGATGCGCTGTCCGCCGGTAACCTTGACCATCGGGATCTCGAACTTGTCGACGACGTCGGCGATGGCGCGCAGTTCGGCGGCATTGGTGACGCCACCCCACATGCGCGGCACCACAGAATAGGTGCCGTCCTTCTGGATGTTGGCGTGAACGCGCTCGTTGATGAAGCGCGACTGGTAGTCGTCGGCATACTCGTCCGGCCAGTCGCAGACGAGATAGTAGTTGAGCGCCGGCCGGCATTTGGCGCAGCCGCAGGAGGTCTTCCATTCCAGCTCCTGCATGACGGCGGGAATGGTCTTCAGGCTCTTCGCCTTGATCAGTCGGCGGACCTCGTCATGGCCGAGCGTGGTGCAGCCGCACATCGGCTGCACCGCCGCCGGATTGTATTTGTCGCCGATGGTCAGCACCATCAGCTTTTCGACCAGCCCGGTGCAGGAGCCGCAGGAAGCGGACGCCTTGGTGTGGGCACGCACGTCGTCGAGCGAGGTCAGGCCCTTCCCCGTGATCGCGCCGGTGATCTTTCCCTTGCAAACGCCGTTGCAGCCGCAGATTTCCGCATCATCCGGCAAGGCTGCAACGGCCGCCATAGGGTCCAGGGAGGCGCCTCCCTGGTATGACTGGCCGAAGATAAGCGTGTCGCGCATTTGCGATATGTCGGTCTGCTTCTTTTTGAGGTCGTTGAACCAAGCACCATCCGCCGTCTCGCCGTAGAGCACGGTGCCGATGATGCGGTCATTCCTGAGCACCAGGCGCTTGTAGACGCCGGCCGCGGCATCGCGCAGCACGATCTCCTGGCGGTCCTCGCCCTCGGCAAAGTCGCCGAGCGAGAACAGCTCGATGCCGGTAACCTTGAGCTTGGTCGGCGTGTCCGAATGGACGAAGGCGGCGGCCACGTCGCCGGCCAACTGGCTGGCGGCGACACGCGCCATCTCATAGAGCGGTGCGACCAGGCCGTAGACCATGCCGTTGACCTCGGCGCATTCGCCCAGCGCGAAGATGTCGGGGTCGTTGCTGCGCATGCCGGCATCGACGACGATGCCGCGATTGACGGCAATACCGGCCTCTTTGGCGAGACCGGCGTTCGGCCTTATGCCCACCGCCATCACCACCAGCGTCGCCGGGATGATGGTGCCGTCGGCGAGTTCCACCTGCCCGACCTTGCCGTTGCCCGTGATCGCCTGGGTGTTGGCTTTGGTGATGACCTTGATGCCGCGCTGTTCGACCGCGCGCTGCAGGAGATAGCCGGCGGCCGGATCGAGCTGTCGTTCCATCAGCGTCGGCATGACATGCAGCACGGTGACGTCCATGCCCTGCGCGTTCAGGCCCGCAGCCGCCTCCAGCCCGAGCAGGCCGCCACCGATAACCACGGCCTTGGCCCGTGACTGCGCGGCCAGCATCATCGCCCGAACGTCATCGAGATCGCGATAGGTCAGCACGCCGGGCAGATCATGGCCGGGCACCGGGATGATAAACGGCACCGAGCCGGTGGCGATGACGAGCTTATCGTAAGGCTCGGTCACGCCATGATCGGAGGTGACGGTCTTTGCCTGCCGGTCGATGGCGACGATCTTGTGGCCCTTGTAGAGGGTGATCCCGTGCTTGATGTACCAGCCATCGCCATGGATGATGATCTCCTCATAATCCTTTTCGCCTGACAGAACCGGCGACAGCATGATGCGGTCGTAGTTCACGCGCGGCTCGGCGTTGAAGATGGTGACCTGGTAGAGGTCCGGCGCCTTTTCCAGCAGGTGCTCCAGCATGCGCCCGGGGGCCATGCCGTTGCCGATGATGACGAGTTTTTCGGTCATGTCCTGATCCACTCCGGTCTCACTCAGCCGCGTAGGAAAGGCCTGAAGCTTCGGCGGCGGCCGCGCGCTCCATCCGCCGGATGCTGAAGTGCATCCAGGCAAAGCAGGTGGCGACGATGACGAAGAGCAGCATGAAGCAGCTCGACCAGACGCCGGTGAGGTCGTTGACTGCGCCGAAGGCGATTGGCAGGATAAAGCCGCCGAGTCCGCCAATCATGCCGACAACGCCGCCGACCGCGCCGACACTCTGCGGGTAGTAAGCCGGGATGTGCTTGTAGACGGCGGCCTTGCCAAGGCTCATGAAGAAGCCGAGCACGCAGGCAACGGCTATGAAGGCGAGCGGGCCGATCTCGAAATGGAAGGCGATCGGCCCGCTGATGCCGCGCACGACGTAGTCTGCCGAGGGGAGAGACAGAACGAGAGTCGCGACGGCACTGACCGCGAAGGTCCAGTAGAGCACGGTGCGGGCGCCGATCCGGTCGGAAAGCACGCCGCCATAGGCGCGGAAGATACTTGCAGGGATCGAATAGGCCGCGCCGATCATGCCGGCGGTCGCGATGCCGAAGCCGTAGACGCCGATCAGGTAGCGCGGCAACCACAGCGACAGCGCCACGAATGCACCGAAGGCGAAGAAATAATAGAAGGCGAAGCGCCAGACCTGCAGGTTCTTGAGCGGCGCGAATTCCTGCAAGAAACTTCTCGCGGGCGCTGCCTTGCCGGCGCGGCGCTCGCGGATGACCGGATCGTCGCCGGTCGTGAACCAGAAGACGGCGGCCATGACGACGAGTGCTGCCGCCCAGATCAGCGCGACCGACTGCCAGCCCCAGGAGAGAAGCACGAACGGTGCCAGGAACTTGGTGACCGCGGCGCCGACATTGCCGACACCGAAAATGCCAAGCGCTGTGCCCTGCTTGCCGGCCGGGAAGAAGCGCGAGACATAGGCGACACCGACGGCGAAGGAACCACCGGCGAGCCCAACGCCTAACGCGGCGACGAGCATCTGTCCGTAGGTGTGCGCAAAAGCGAGCAGGAAGGTCGCGACCGCCGCCGCAAGCATGGTCGCGGTGTATACCAGCCGTCCGCCAAAACGGTCGGTCCAAACACCGAGCACCATGCGCACGAGCGAACCGGTGAGGATCGGCGTGCCGACCAGCAGGCCGAACTCCGTCTCGTTCAGCCCAAGGTCCTGCTTTATGCGCACGCCGATGATTGAAAATATCGTCCACACCGCGAAGCAGACGGTGAAGGCGATGGTGGACATCACAAGCGCCTGCCGGGGAGCATTGTCCTGGCTGGGCGCGGCTGGGAGATTTGCGGTCAACGTCTGGCTCCGGTTTGCGGCGTGGGAGGCACCGCGGATGTTTGTGGGTGAATGATCAGCGGCGCGGCATCGGTGCGTGCAACGAGACCGGGCTCGCCACGGTCAGGTCCTTGCTTTCCGTCTTGGCGCGCCGACGGGAAACAGCAGGAGCGCGGCGGTGAACAGCGCCGCCGTCAGCGCGCTGCTATCCAGAAAATCGCGGCGCGTGAAGTCCGCGAGGGACGCGCCAGTTCCGATCCGTTTCGTCATCGTCGTCTCCGGTTGGGCGCCGCTTGGGACCAGCGCCGTCGATCGCGTAAAAACAAAAAAGCCGCCGGTCAGGTCTTTGCGCGTCCGTCCATCCGGGATCGCGTATTGACCTGAGCGGCAGCTTTGCCTGTAGCGCCCGCCTTTGGACGCCATATCACTTGGCCCTTGCGGACCTACATTCTGAAAAGCAGGAAGCGTGCCAATTCGACAGCGCTCCAGATTATCGAATGAAATCAATCTAAACCGCAGCCGCGCGATTTTTGACCAAGCCCGGCAACGGATCAAAGATTAGTCAGAATGCCTTGCACAGCAGCATAATATTTGTGCAATGCGGTAGATTGCCCATTGCCGATGCAGATTGCCAATTGTAGATGATGACGCGTTTTTCGGTCACGGCCTTACTCCGCGGCTTCCACGAAGCGGTGGCGTTCGTAGAGGAACTTCAGCACCGCCTCGCGGCAGCGCAGGAAGGTCCGGTCGGAGGAAAGCTCGATGCGCCGGCGCGGCCGGGCCAGCGGCACGGCAAGCACCTCGCCGATGGTCGCCGCCGGGCCGTTGGTCAACATGACAATGCGGTCGGACAACAGCACCGCCTCGTCGACATCGTGGGTGATCATGATCGTCGTCGAGCCAAGCCTCGAATGGATATCCATCACCGCATCCTGCAGATGAGCGCGCGTCAGCGCGTCAAGCGCGCCGAAGGGCTCGTCGAGCAACAGGATTTTCGGCTCCATGGCCAACGCGCGGGCGATGCCGACGCGCTGCTTCATGCCGCCCGATATTTCGGCGGGCCGCTTGTCCCTGGCATGCGCCATCTGCACGAGGTCGAGATTGCGCATGATCCAGTCGTGCCGTTCGGCCCGGCTCCTGGTGCGGCCGAACACCTTAGACACCGCCAGGTTGATGTTCTCGTAGACGGTGAGCCACGGCAAAAGGCTGTGGTTCTGGAACACCACGGCGCGCTCGGGTCCGGGGCTGTCGACCTCCTTGTCCTCAAGCAGCACGGCGCCGGCGGAGACTCTGGTCAGCCCGGCGATCAGGTTGAGCAAGGTCGACTTGCCGCAGCCGGAATGGCCGATGATGGAGACGAATTCGCCTTTGTCGATGGTCAGCCGGATGTCATTCAGCACCTCGCTGACCTGGCCGCCGCGGGCAAAGGATTTGTCGATATGGTCGAGTTTCAGGTAGGCCGTCATCGCCCCTCTCCTCACTTTGCCGTTGTGCCGCGGGTGACGAAGGCGCCGACCGCCGCGACCAGGCGGTCGAGGCAGAAGCCGGTGACGCCGATATAGGCGAGCGCGACGATGATGTCGGGCAGCCGCGACGAGTTCCAGGCATCCCAGATGAAGAAGCCGATGCCGACGCCGCCTGTCAGCATTTCGGCGGCGACGATGGCAAGCCAGGACAGACCGATGCCGATGCGCAGGCCGGTGAAGATGTAGGGCGCTGCGGCCGGCACCATGATCTTTACGAAGAACTCGAGCTGGTTGAGCCGGAGGATGCGGGCGACGTTGCGGTAGTCCTCGGGGATGTTGCGGACGCCGACGGCGGTGTTGATGATCACCGGCCAGATCGAGGTGATGAAGATGACGAAGATCGCCGATGGGCTGGAATCGCGGAAGGCGGCCAGCGACAGCGGCAGCCAGGCGAGCGGCGGCACGGTGCGCAGGATCTGGAACACAGGGTCGAGGCCGCGCATCGCCCAGATCGATTGGCCGACCAGCGCGCCGAGCGCAACGCCGACGATTGCAGCCAGGCCGAAGCCGATGGCGACGCGCTGCAGCGAGATCAGCACCCGCCAGGCCAGTCCGATATCCTGCGGACCATAGTCGAAGAACGGATGGGCGATCAGATCGTAGGCCTCGTTCCATACCTGGCTGGGTGGCGGCAAGCTGGCGTTGGGCGACGAGCAGGCGATCTGCCAGATGACGAGCATGACGACGATGACGACTGCCGGCGGCACCAGCGTGCTTGCCAGCTTGCCGGTGATCGCGGCGGGATCGAAGCGGCGCCTCACCTTGGCGGTGAAAGCTATGACCTCTGCGGGCTTGGCAGGCGTGGGGAACGCCTTCACCTTGGTGTCCTCGATGGCTTGGATAGACATTTCGCAAAAGCTCCTTGAGCACGTGGAGTGACAGGCGGCGCCAACGGCGCCGCTTGCCGTCTACGTCAGGCCGATGCCTTGATCTTGAGGCTGTCGAGATAGGCGGACGGGTTGGCCGGATCGAAGATCTTGCCGTCGAAGAAGGTCTCCACGCCGCGCGACGAGGATGCCGGTATGTCGCTTGCCGCGACGCCGAGATCCTTGGCCGCCTCGCGCCACAAATCCTCGCGGTTGACCTGATCGACCAGCGCGTTGATGTCGGTGGTCGGCGCGAACTTGCCCCAACGGATGTTCTCGGCCAGGAACCAGCTGTCATGGCTCTTGAACGGATAGGACACGCCGTCCTTCCAGAACTTCATGTAGAGGTCGGTGCCGTTGGCGACTCGGCCGTTGCCGTAGTTGATGTCGCCCTTGAGGCGGCCGATGATGTCGGGGGTCGGCACGTTCATCCATTGCCGCTTGCCGATGATGGCGGCCATCTCGTCCTTGTTCTCCTTGGCCTCGCACCATTGCTGGGCTGCCATGACGGCCATCAGGATCGCCTTGGTGGCGTTCGGGTTCTTCTCGATGAAAGCGGCGCGCAGGCCGAGCGCCTTTTCGGGATGGCCCTTCCACAATTCTCCTGTGGTGGCGGCGGTGAAGCCGACGCCCTGGTGGACGAGCTGCTCGTTCCACGGCTCGCCGACGCAGAAGACGTCCATGTTGCCGACCTTCATGTTGGCGACCATCTGCGGCGGCGGCACGACGATGGTCGAGACGTCCTTGTCGGGATCGATGCCGCCGGCGGCCAGCCAGTAGCGCAGCCAGAGATCATGGGTACCGCCCGGGAAGGTCATGGCGGCCTTGACCTCCTTGCCCTCGGCCTTCTTGGCGGCGAAGGCCTCCTTCAGCTTGGAGGCGTCGAGGCCGACGCCGGTGGCTGCGTATTCCTTGGCGACGGAAATGCCCTGGCAGTCGTAGTTCAGCCGCGCGACGATCGCCATCGGCATCGGCTGGTTGTTCTGCGTCACCTTGCCGGTATGCATAAGGTAAGGCATCGGCGTCAGGATATGGGCGCCGTCGATGCCGTTGGCTTCGCCGCCAAGCATCAGATTGTCGCGTGTCGCGCCCCAGGAGGCCTGCTTGAGCACCTCGACATCGGGCATGCCGAATTTTTCGAACAGGCCCTTCTCCTTGGCGATCATCAGCGGCGCTGCATCGGTCAGCGCGATGAAGCCTAGCTTGGCGCCGGTGACTTCCGGCGCTGCCGTCCCCGCATAGGCGCCGGACGGCAGCAGCGCGCGTGCCGCCGCCAGCGTTGCCGCGGTGGCCGCGCTCACCATCAGGAAATCGCGGCGCGTTACACCCGTGAGGGCGGATTGGGTTTTGATGCGTTTCGTCATCGTCATCTCCGGTTGGGCGCGGCTTGGGATCTGCGCCGTCGATTGCGTCTTGGACCAAAACAAAAAAGCCGCCAGCCAGGCCGCGCGCGTCCGTCCATCCGGGATCGCGTGTTGACCTGAGCGGCAGCTTTGCCTGCAGCGCCCGCCATTGGACGCCTATTCCGTGACCCCGAGAAGAGTCTGCCTATTGCAAAGCAGGAACCGTGCCAGTTTCGGAATGGATGCCAAACATCAATGAGATCAACGGCATGCCACAATCGTGGGCGCGCTGGCCCGCTGGGCGAGCAAGCCAAAGTTTGTTCATTAGCGCATTTGCACGCATAATTTTTGTGCAACGCACAAGAATGGCGCGAAAATGATCAGGCTTCGGCGCGCGCCAATTTCTGCCCGGCAATATAGGCGTCGATCTCGTCGGGATCGAATATCTGGCCATCGAAGAAACCATCGGGGCCGAGCACCAGACTGGCGCCGGCGGAGCCGACAGGTGTGGCAGACGCCAGCGCGCCCTCGACCTTAGAATTGGCGCCGGGAAGTGCGACGCCGAGCGGCTTCAGCGCCGACCGGTAAAGATCGGGGCGGTAGCAGTCGCGAGCAATAGCGAGGTTTTCCGGCGTGTGCGCGACATGCCCCCAGCGCACCATCTGCGTGTAGAACCACAGCGCATGGCTCTTCCACGGAAAGTTCGCGGCCTTGTCGAAGGGCAGGAAGAAATCCTCGACCGTTCGTTCCGCGCCACCGCCGAGTTGGAGATGTCCGCTCAGGATCGGCATCTGCACTGCCGCATGCAGGCCGAGGAAGGCAGGCTGCGCCATCAGCGCGGCCAGTTCGCCGCGGTTTGCCGGATCCTGGCACCAGCGCGCAGCGTGATGGAGCGCGCGCAGCAGGGCTGAAAGGGCTTCGGGGTGTTTTTCGGCCCAGGCCTTGCGCACGCCGACGACTTTTTCGGGGCTGGTCCTCCAGATAGCGGCCTTGACCGTGGCGATATGGCCGGTGCCGGCGGCAACCGAGACGCTGTTCCAGGGTTCGCCGGCGCAGTAGCCGTCGATCCTGCCGGCGGCGAGTGCGTCGGCCATGAAGGGCGGCGGCACGATGACGATTTCTATTTCGCGCGACGGATCGATGCCGCAGGCCGCGAGCCAGTAGCGCAGTTCGTAATTGTGTCCGGAGTGCGGATGCACGACCGCAAAGCGCAGCGGGTCGCGACCGGCATTTGCCCGTTCACGGATTAGCGCTCCCAAGGCCTTGCCGGCTCGCGCCGGATCGAGGTCGGGCAAGGCGCCGTGCGCGGCCATGCCCGCCCAGACCACGTTCGAAACCGTTACGCAATTGCCGCCCAGTCCCAGCGAGAACGGCACGATCGTATCGGAGGCGAGTGGCGTGAGCCCCAGATTGCAGGCGATCGGCATCGGCCCCAGCATATGCGCCAGATCGAAATGCCCGATCGCGATGCGGTCGCGGATGTTGGCCCAGGATGTCTCGCGACTGAGCGTCAGGTCGACGCCTTCGCGCGCGGCAAAGCCGATCTCGCGCGCTGCGACAAGAACCGCGCTGTCGAAGAGCGGTATGAAACCGGCATTGATCTGGTGTTCGGCCGCCATGCTCAACTCTCTCCGGGATCCAGAAGGCCTGCCGCCGTCACTAGGCTCTGCGCGATTTCGCTGATCTTGCGGTTCTGGTTCATGGCGGTCTTGCGCAGAAGCGTGTAGGCCGCGTCCTCCGACACGCCGCGCGACCTCATAAGGATGCCCTTGGCGCGGTCGATGACCTTGCGGTCCTCCAATTCACTGCGGGCTTCTTCCAGTTCGCGCGCCATACGCGAGAACGCGTTGAAGCGGCTGATCGCCATTTCGAGGATCGGCTTGACGCGCTCCTGGCGCAGCCCGTCGACGACATAGGCGGAGACCCCCGCTGCCACCGCAGCTTCGATCGAAGCCTGATCCGACCGATCCACGAACATGGCGATCGGCCGCTTCACCACGCGCGACAACTGGAACATGTTTTCAAGCATGTCGCGGTTGGGATTTTCGAGGTCGATGACGATCACGTCCGGTTCGATCTCGGCGATGCGCCGCGCTATTCCGGCAACATCGTGAACGACCGTGACCTGCTCATGCCCGGCCTCCCGCAATCCCGCCTCGATGATGGAGGCGCGGATGTGGTTTTCGTCGATCACCAGGACCGTGAGGGATTTCCGGATCATGCCGCATTTTGCGCACGCCGCGCGATTGTGCAATGCGGCATGTTGAGAATTGACGCAGTTATCGCTTCGGGGACTGCCATATGTTCGCGCAGCTGGCCCGTTAAGCTTCTTTAAATACCATTCATAGGGTCTACTTTGCTTTTGTATCGCCTGCGCTATCTTTCAGTTTGCGAACCTTGTCTCGCTGGCTAGAAGATTGGAGGTTTCCATGGATCGGCGATCATTTTTGACAGGAATGTTTGGCATTGCTGGGGCAGCAGCCCTTGCGAGCGCAGTTCGGCCCATCAACGCGGTCGCCGGCGTACCGGGCGCCAGAAGTGGCATTCTCGATGAACTCGACGCGCCGGATACGGAAGCCTTCGAGGATGAAGATACGCAAGCGGAGCCGGTCCGCCATCGGAGCTGGCACCGCAGGCGGCGGCGCAGGCGGCGCGCTTGGAGAAGGATCTGCCGTCGTTACTGGCGAAATGGCTATCGGCGCGTCCGGTGCCGTCGCAGGCGTGTTTGGGTCTGGGATTGGTATTACTAGCAGCTAGTGTGCTGAAAATCCCGGTGGTTGCCGGGGTTTCAGCTTCAGACTAGCCGAAATACAGCGAAACTTTTCAGGGGACCCGCCCGAGTTGTCGGCCTGCGAGTGATAGGCAGGCCTACAACGACTAATTTTCCCAAGAGAAAAATGGTGGAGCCAATCGGAATCGAACCGACGACCTCTTGAATGCCATTCATAGGGCCTGACTTTCGTTCTGTTTCCGTTCATTGCACCCTGTTTCCGCAAACCTATTGTTTTCAAGGCAAATCAGCTATCGTGTTTCCGAGAGTATCGCCGGGTTTCCTTTTTTGTGGTGCCCCGGCGGTGCCCCGAGCCTCAAACCGGGTAAGCGGAAATGTCGGAAGCCGGCAAGACAGTCAAAATCACAAAGCGCGTGGTCGATGCCACGAAACCGAACGGCACGGATTTCTACGTCTTCGATAGCGAGCTAATCGGGTTTGGGCTTCGCGTCCGCGCAACGGGCGGCATATCCTATATCGTGCGCTACGCGCCGGCTCGGGAAAGAATGCCCCGGTCAAGCGGGTGACGATTGCCAAGGTGGGCAAGGTGACGCCCGACCAAGCCCGCGACGTGGCGAAAGACCTCCTGGCCTCTGTCGTGAAAGGCCAGGACCCTTCGCGGGACAGAGCCGAGGAACGCGGCGCCATCACCTTCGCGAAGCTGGCCGATGGCTTCCTGCATCATGTCGAAGCGCTCAAGAAAGCGAATACGCATGCGCAATATAAACATATGCTCAACGCCTATGCGGTGCCGCAGTTCGGGACGCGCAAGGCTGCGGCAGTCACCCCAAGCGATATAGCCGCCCTGCATCTAAGCCTCAAATCGAAGCCGACGACCGCAAACCGAGTGCGCGACGTGATTAGCTCGATGTACGGGTGGGCCATAAAGGGCAAGATTCTGCCCAAGATGGAAAACCCCGCCGCAGGCATCGCTAAATATCGAGAGGCCAAACGGGAGCGGTTTCTGTCGTCGGATGAAATCCTGCGGCTGGGCTCTGCCATCCGCGAAGCTGAAACCGTTGGCATTGCATGGGAGCCTGACCCCGAGAAGCAGACCAAGCACGCCCCTAAAGCCGGCAATCGGCTGGTCAAGCTAGATCCTGCATCGGCTGCCGCGCTTCGGCTGTTTATCCTGACCGGTGCCCGGTTGCGGGAAATCCTGCATCTGACATGGGACATGGTGGACCTTGAGCGGGGCCTGTTGCTGCTGCCTGACAGCAAGACAGGGCAGAAAACCATCATTCTAAACGCCCCGGCTCAAATGGTGCTGGCCGAGCTGCCGCGCATCGATCGTTACGTTATCCCGGGCAAACCTCGAGCCCTAAAGAACGGCAAGATGGAAAGCCGTCCGCGTTCCGACCTCAAGCGCCCGTGGCAGATGATCCGCAAGCGCGCCGGCCTCGCTGCCCAGGCTGACAATCCCGGCTTAGGGTACGCATCCATGATTTGCGGCACACCCATGCATCAATAGGCGTCGGTGCCAATCTTGGACTGCCGATCGTGGGCAAACTTCTAGGCCATGCACAATCGCGCACCACCGAACGCTATGCGCACCTTGAAGCCGATCCGCTGCGCAAGGCGTCGAACGCGATAGGCAAGCGCATTTCCGAAGCGATGGGCGATGTACAGCCGCCAGCGGCCGAAAACGTTGTGAAACTCAGAGGATGAAAAATTCTCAAATGCCCCAGAACCGGAACACTCAAAAGGTTCAAAAGGTCTGACAGACCCGCAGGGATAGGACGGCCATCCGACAAGCCAAGTCGCACCTCTTGGTTTCCCTGCGGCCCTACCAGGGTGCATCGCGCGAAAGATGCAGCGATGATCGATGAGCGAATTAAGTTTTGGAGCAACCCGGCGGAGATGGCCGGGTGATCCGCCAGGATATGTTTTTCTCGCCCGCGCCGTCCACGAAGTCGGCAAGACCGTCTATGGCGAGGAATGGACTTGGGGGCGAGACGGTCGCGCGCGAACCCTACGGTTTCGAGAAGAAGCCTTTGCTTGGTGGCGGTTTTTTGCGGCTGGAGCAGTCGACCGCCAAGCCCTGGCAGAAGGAAGACATAAACACGCTATTGCGGCGGCACCACCCGGAACTGGGCCGGGAACCGATCAAGTATGGCCCAACAGGGCCGAAGCCACTGACGTTCACCGACGATGAGTGGAATATCGGCCTTGAGTTGGCAGAAACAGAAGATGAACGTCTGAATGCCGTGCGCGGGCGCTTTAACGCGGCAGTGGCGCTGATCGTGAATGGGTGCGCAGATGGTTCGCTTGTCTCATTCCTGCGGCCGCGCCCCGGGGGTGGCATGAGCGCGCCCTTGTCGACAGACAAGTGGTGGTCAGAGCAGATTGGCACCCGGCTCTACTGGTGCCAGATGGATCCCAGCGAGCCTTTCGGTCGCGGCGTTGGCGGAGATGCATATCAGTATATCTACATCAGCCGGAACAGCCTGGACCACTTCAAACAAAAGCTCGCAGGCAAGATGGAGAAAGCCGAGCCAGAACCAGAAGCCGCACCCGCGCTTGTCACGCCCTTACCCACTGAAAACAGTGGAGGAACAGTGGCCAAGAAGACCAGTTCGCAGCGAGAAGCGATTGATCGTGCTGTTAAAGAATTGTGGGATGGTCAACCTCCCCAAGGTCTCACTGTTGAAAGGCGAGATGAAAGGATCCAGCAGTTCGCCAAGACACATGAGCTGTCCGTGCCCAGCTCTCGCACAATAAGGCGGCATTTCCAGTCCGGTCATTAGCGGCCAATTTCAGACACATATGCACATGTCCCCGCTTGGCCTTCGCTGTCCACACCTGTCCCTGCCCGTATAGCGCAATCGCGTTCATTTTCATCGTGTTAGCCGCTCTTGCGCGGCGTTTCACGGAGAAAGAAATGAACGCCTCTAACACCCAAGAGGCCCGCAGGCTCCGCACCGACGGTGCGGCGCTTCATGTCGGGCTCTCAGTGTCCACCCTCGAAAAACTCAGACTGACCGGCGACGGCCCCGAATATATCAAGCTCGGCCGCACGGTGGTCTACAGCACAACCGACCTTGACGCATGGATGGAAGGCAACCGCCGCAAGTCCACTTCTGTGGCCGCGTGAGGTGCAGAGATGACCATACACGACAAAGCCGCCAGCCTGGCAGGGCTCGGCGGCTCGGTAGATAGGCAAGCTGTAGCGGCTACTTTCTACCCCAACGCCTCGAAAACGGCAATTGAAATCGACGATGGTACTTATGCCATAGCCGTCATTGCTAGCCGTTTTGGGGTTCCAGCGGCAACCGCGTTCGAAGTCTGCCGTTTGGCGGGATTGGGGGTTCGATGATGCCTGCCCGTCCCCAACTTCCAGCCCTCACTGCCGAACGCGCAAGGGCTCTGCTGATCTACAATCCGGAAACCGGCGCGCTGAATTGGCGCGTCGCCCGCCACGGGACGTTCAGCGGTGCGCTAGCCGGCACGCGGACGAGTGAAGGCTACACTCAGGTTGAGATCGACTACCGGCTCTACAAAGCTCACCGCGTTATCTGGCTGATCATGACTGGCAAGTGGCCGACCCATCGAGTCGACCATAAGAACGGTATGCGCGCGGATAACCGATGGAAGAATCTGCGAGAGGCGACACCGCTCCAGAACGCTCGCAACCGCCGCCCGGGCAAGCGAAACAGCAGCGGAAGGATCGGCGTTACTCAGACCGCCGGTGGTCGTTGGCAAGCCTTCATCGGCGTCGACCTACAAAACCACGTACTTGGGACGTTTGGCACCTTCGACGAAGCGTCGGCGGCGCGCGCGGCGGCAGAACAGCATCACTATGGAGAGTTTTCTGCCGTGGCAGACAGGAGCGGTGCAACATGAGCCGCGAATTCTCGAAAATCAGTCCGAAAGTTTGGCGATCAAAGCGTTTTCGGGCGCTGCCGGTCGACGACGCCCGCTACCTGCTCATGTTTTTATTGTCCAGCGAGCACCAGACCAGCGCGGGATGCTTCAGAATGCCCGACGCCTATGCCGCTGCTGATCTCGGGTGGCCAATCGAGCGGATGGATGAGGCTCGAAAACACCTGATCGAGGGAGGCTTGATCGCCTTCGACTCCACCACCGACGAGTACTTTGTCATTGGTTGGTTCGGTCACAACAAGCCAATGAACGCCAGCCATCAGAAATCTATCGTTCGCGTGGTTTCAGATATCGAAAGCGATGCCGTGCGCGAAATTGCTGAAGCTGAACTGCAACCGGCCCTGATCCCAAGCTCTGTGGAAATGCTGAATGGCTCAAGGCTTGGGAACTCGCCCTACATGACCAGGAGAGCTTCATGACGGCACACCGTATGGACACTGTGTCGAGACACTGTCGACATAAGGAGACTGAGACGGAGACAGTTACACGAGACGGAGAAGAGACTGGAACCGAGAATTCTACAGAAAAGAAGACTTTTACTAAGGCCGTCAAAATCGCGAACGAAGGCGTTCCCTCATCGCCGGCAAGGGGCTTTGGAGAAAAGAAAGAGCCCCAATCACGAAGTGCTAGGACGCTTCACGGAGGCGGCCATGGATAAGTTAAAGCCGCTCACCCTTCAGCAAGCAGCCGGACTCGCTGGCGTTTCACCGGACACGGTCGCGAGGTGGTGCAAGCGTTATGGGATCGGGAAGCAGCTTCACAACAAGGCGCCGTGGCGTGTTGATCCGGCCGGTGTGGCTATCGTCGCGGCCGGAGATGCCGAGGCGCTCGAAGCCTATAGATCGAACCGCGCTCGGGCCTCTGCAACGAAAAGTTCATAACCAAGAATCCACCATCATTCTCACGGAGAATCATTCAATGGCCGAAACGTCAATCGAATGGACTGACGCGACGTGGAACCCTGTGGCGGGCTGCACGATCCTGACGGCAGGCTGCACGAATTGCTATGCGATGCGCATGGCGGCTCGTCTCGAAGCCATGGGCGTGGAGAAATACCGGGGCCTCACTCGCAAGACTGGCGGCCGGGCAAAATGGACCGGCAAGGTCGTGACCGACCTGAAGTCGCTGGCAATACCGGCCACGTGGTCGAAACCGCGCCGGGTTTTCGTCAACTCAATGTCCGATTTGTTCCACATCGACGTGCCAGCCGATTTCATCCGCCAAGTCTGGACTGTGATGAAAGACACGCCCCGGCACACGTACCAAATTCTGACGAAGCGGCCAGAGGTCATGGCCGAAGTGCTCACGCGCGGCGATTTCCCGATCCTTCCCAACGTTTGGCTTGGAACCAGTGTCGAGGACAGCCGCGTGCTCGATCGTCTGGATGACTTGCGCCGGGTGCCGGCAGCGATCCGGTTCGTTTCGCTTGAGCCACTGATCGGTTCGGTTGCCGGCGCTAACCTGAAGGATATCCACTGGGCGATCGTCGGTGGCGAGTCGGGGCCTGGTGCTCGTCATATGGATCCGCGTTGGGTCGACGAGATCGAGACAATGTGCCGGCGCAGCGGAACGGCCTTCTTCTTCAAGCAGTGGGGCGGTCGGAACAAGAAGGCCGCAGGGCGGACGCTCAACGGTCGAACCTACGACGAGATGCCGGCGGCCTCGATCTAGTGGTGAAATCCTGACGCTTGGTACCGTTTGTGAAAAGCGGAAATGGGTGATTTCGTGCCGTTCGATTGCCGACTGGAAACGACCAACACTTTCACAAAAGCGGTCATCCACCGCCAGTTCTCGAATGACCGCAGTTGGGCCGGAAGCGGAAGGGCTGTCTTTGGGGTGGTGACGCCGATAGCAGACGCTAGATTTGTAGCGTCTACCGGTCGTTACGAACGATTGTCTAGTCGCGGCGTTCAGCGACCATGACACTTCTTATATCTCAGCCCGCTCTGACATGGACAGGGATCGTTGCGCCGGGGCTCGCGCCCGACCCGGGGCATTTTCGGTGCTTGAGCGACCGGAGACTGTGCGTTCGCCTTTGCACGCTCTTTCATCCGCTCTACATCATCAAAAATGTGGGCATTGTCGTCGGTGCGCGAGGAAGGTCTGGTGACCTCAAAGGTATACGCCGTTTTATAGGTGCCGCCAGCAGTAGCTTCGACCATGATCCCGGTCGTGTCAGCGGTGGGTGTGAGAAATGCTGCAGCGCTGGCTTTGTCGTGGACTCTTTGCCAGTCGATCTTATCGCCTGAACTCTGCAGCCAGATAAAGAAGGGTTTGTCACTTCCGTAAAGGAAGTAGCGGGCGGGGTGCTGGTTCAGCGACTTGCGGAGGTCGACGAGCATTGACGCTAGGTCGTTCCGACCTTCCCCACCAAGATCCCTAATGTAACTTTCGGCCAAAAGCCAACCGGGAGCCCGTGTGGCATTAAGTGCCCGGAGAACCTTCAAGACGTCGTCGGGGAAGGCTTGAGCCGGGAAAGGTTTGACTTCCCAGTTTTCGCCCTCGAAACTCCGGTCAACATCGTAGCTCATGCCATCCCAGACGACCAGATTCGCTTTGCCATCCTTCAACTGGTCGGCCAAGTCCTGGTCGAAGCGGTTCTTCTTCAGATAGGCGCCAAGGTGATCGACTTCGTCGAAGAGATGAGCGCCGCGCAGACCCGCGACGGCCTGTCGGACTTCCATATAGTGGGCAAACTCCCCGGGCGTAGGCAGCAGTCGCTTGAGCACGAACAGGTCATCGATGGAAAGTGACACGAAGGCATGTTTCCCGAGCAGCGGCTCGACCTGCGGCAGCTCCTTGCAAAAAGTCGAAAACGGCGAGAACGATTCGACCGTCAAGCCAATCGGCACCATCACGCGGTAGTCCGCACGCAGGACACGCGCGCACTCGACGTACTTGCCGTCGACAAGATGGTAAAGTGGTACTTCGTCCGCCGAGTTCAGATAGTTGAAGAAGCGCTCGCACTGCTTGTAGGCCTTGATCACCAGGTCCTGCACCGATTGGGCGTGCCGACCGAAGTCGAGCGCTGGAGACGCGATGGTCGCGGCCGCCCCGGCCTTTGCCTCAACGAGAAACAGCACATCTTCAATCAGGATTAGCGTGTCGTTTTCCGACCATTGTTTGCTTGCCGGATCCTTGTAGTAGACCTCTTGAAGAACCTTAGCGCCCGGCAGCTGGGCGTTCAGGATGTCGGCGAAGGCGGCTTCGCTCATCATCTTCTGCCGCTCGTTGAAAGCCGCCTTATAATCAGGCTTACGCTGCAGCAGATTGAACAGCAGCGCACGATATCCTGCGTCGCGAGTGAAGCACGGGTCGACCGCGTAGTAGTCGGAGCCGAGCTGGATAAGGGGCTTCTTACGCGCGGGCAGCGTCCGGTACGGAGTGCCCGCATGGTCTCCGGGCGCGAAGAACTCCTTCTCTTCTCCGCGCTGGTACGCGAGATCCGCCAGTAGAACAGATGGGAGATTGGTGTGACGGCTTACGTTGGCAACGCCACCCCTGAACATGTCATCAATCGCCAGCCCGGCGGCCTTTGCCTGTTCCGCGTTGTCCGCCGCCCAAGCCTCCATGACCTCTTCCAGAGGCTTATCTTCCGCCCGGGCGAAGATCTGTACCGCCTCGAACTGGTTCATCATTTCCATGATGGCGTCGGCATGGCCAGAGCGCGTGGCATCGGTCATGGCTTGAAACCCGATCGCGATGTCTTCGGCACCGACGCCGTAAACCTCTTTCAGCACATCGTCGTGCGGCGCGAGCACGTAGCGGTAAAATTCGCCCTCCAGAACCTGATAGCGGTTCCCGCGAAGCAATACCCAGGTGGATTTTGCGCGGTATTCAATGTCGGCCGTGTCAGGGCCGAAAGCGCCGTCCTTCGTGTCAGCCGATGTGGCCATAGCGTAGAACATGGCCTGTTGCTGCAGCTCACGACCAAGCTCAAAGAGTTCTGCGCACTTCGCTTCGTCAAAATCGACTTTCTCAGGGGCCGGGTCGGACGCAAGAACCGCGTGCACATACTCCAGCAGGAACTGGTTCTCGGTGATGACGTCGTCACGGCCGGCCGCTTCGCGTTCTTTCGCAGTAATGTCCTGTTCCGACATGGCCTTCATCACGCGCTGGGCATAAATGTAGCCGAGCAAGTCATGAGGTGGCATGGCAACAATCAGCGCGCGCATGCGCGCGGCTGTCGTTTCCATGTCTCTCAGCAGCGAGGATGCGGCCTCCTTGCGCTTCTGCTCGGCTGCCTCATCTGATGGCATTATAGTTCCCCTAGTTTCACTCTAGCTCAGGACTTTGCTTAGGGCAGCAGTGCCAATCCGGCCGCTTTCGGGAGGTGACGGGCCAAAACCAAATGACCGACCTGCGTCGCATTGCAGCTGCGGCCTCGCCCGCGGAGGTGAGGCCGCTCTCGTTGTTAGTCAGACCTCTGTTGCTTCAGCCAGCGTCAGGGCGTCTTCTACGTCAACGCCGAGATACCGGACCGTATTCTCGATCTTGGTGTGCCCAAGCAGGATTTGAACGGCACGAAGATTGCCCGTCGCTTTGTAGATGATCGATGCCTTCGTGCGTCGGAGCGAGTGGGTACCGTATTCCTCTCGGCGCAGGCCAATCGCTGAAACCCACTCATCGACCAGGCGAGCGTATTGCCTCGTGCTCAAATGGCGGTTCCCGTCTACGCGACTGGGGAACGCGAAGTCATCCACCGTCCCTCCGCGTCGCTGAAGCCATGCCAATAAGCTCGCCCGGGCATCCGACGTAATTTCGAACTGGACCGGTCGTCCTGTTTTCTGCTGGATCACCATCGACCGCGTTCGGATTTCCGGACCGGCCACAAGCGTGCCGATCTTCGTCTTCACCAAGTCGCATCCGCGCAACTTACTATCAATGGCGAGGTCGAACAAAGCTCGGTCTCGCATACGGCCTTCGCGATCAAGAAAGAAACGGATCGCCCAAATCTGCCGAGGCTTCAGAGCACGCTTGGCACCGACTCGTTTGCCGGCATTCCACGCCGGTCTGCCTCTAGCTGCAGGGTCATACTGCGAAGTTCCCATGCTCGTTCTCCTGTGGCCAAAATTGGCCTTCGGAGAAACGGCGGTCGGGCCGAAAGCTGCTTCAAGGCTCGGAATGTCACAAGCGGACCTTCAGGCGCGCTGTGTGCATAGACGTGAACTGACCCGTTGCTGAGATCGAAGTTTGAAGAACCTAGGTCTGCTCTGCGCCGATCGCGACCACCAATTGGCAAGTTCGGTGTGGGCTTCACTTGATCGTGACAGTGCCCCTCGAATGCCCTACTTCTGCTTCGCCAGGTCGTCCAACCGCTTCAAAATTTCCGTCTCGAGATCTTCCACGCGCTCCGCCAAGCCTACAATTTTCTTGTCAATCTTCTCTTTAACGATCCCCTCTAACCTAAACGCTTGTTCAGCAGTAAAGGGCGGCGTTGTCGATATATAGACTGTGTAGTCAAAATCCGCGTAGCAGCCAAATTTAACCATAATAACCCCATTCTTTGTATAGAATGTTGCGCCCTCAACGCACTGTCCAGCACGTACTTGCTTAAGCCTTGACCCGATCACATAAACATCCCCTCTGCCAAGATCGCATTGTATCTCGTTGGCGTTGAAGTTGTTGCAGCTACTGCTACCGGTGTCTGTCTTGCCAAAAATAAACTCGTCCGCGCGCGAACCGTTGCTCCCGAAAGCCGAAATAAGTACTGCAACAAAAAGTCGTATCATTTGAGGCTTCCACTCAATCACCCGAGCCAACGAGTATTTCCTGGTACGGATCTATGCCCGCCGCAAGCAAGACCTTCAGGTCTTGCAAGTCGCTCGATGTCAGATTCGAGGGAGCAACCGTTTGATATGCACCAAGTTCGCTCGCCGCGGCCTGCCTGACACGGAGCAGATCGGTCAGATATGGTGTCGGAGTCAACCACAGCTCGTCGCCAAGTATATCTGACATCTGCGGAAGCGACACCTGCGCTCCGTTAATGTCGATAGCCCAACCGGAGCCGACATCTTTTTCTTCCGTCAAATGTTGAAATGCGACATCGCTGCCCAACAGCTTTCTAAGCAGAGCAGGCGACTTTCTTGCACTGACACCGACCGAATAGGCCAGCTTTGAATGGCCAAAAAGCGCCAGTCGCCTTTCGACAATGTACGCAGCGAGGTTAGAGGCGAAGTAGGGGCTGCTTTGAAGCAACCCCTTGTAATTGCCGTCGCCTGAACCAAGCAACTCTTTTTTCAACTCCTGAAACTCCTTTCGCGCAGCGTCGCGGTCAACCGGTTGGCCGCCTCTTGTGCAGGCATGATCCCGGAAAAGCCGTTTTCCTTCCCATTTCTTGCAAAAAATCGAGTCGAAGTCGCTGCCCAGTTGCCAGACCTGATACGCCGCTGGCAGCAAAACGTCGCCCGCCAGCATGGCTCGTTGCGCAATCGCAACCTCGGACATATGCACCGCGAATCTCAAACGCTCCTCGGTACTGCTGCTCAAGCGCTTTCGAGCGTATAGCTGCTCGAGAGTCGGTATCTTTTGATCACCATCGCTCAGGAGCTCGAAGTAGACGTGCGAGGAAACCAGGTAAGCAACGTATTTGGTCACGGCGTACGGATCGAGCGCCGACGCGACATTGTCATCGTAGATCTCCTCCAATTCGAGGCCTGCGGTCTTGTCGGGCTGCGAAATTGCCGCAGCGAACAGGGCTGGATTGGACAGGCTATGGAGTGCGCCGGCGACGTAATACGTCTTAAGAACTTTATATGCGCGTGTGTTGTAATCTACAGACGGTGCAAACTTTACGGCCTCCGCGGCTGGCGCCTGCGCCGCATCGTTGATCGCAACATTCGACGGAAGGTGAAATAACTCTGGTATTTTTGCATCGATCGGCCTGAAGTATTTTTCAAAGGCAGACTTGCAATTCCGAATTGCCGAAGTGTCCGCGTTCTGATCAACCAATTCCTGATAGGATCCAAACGTGATCCGTGAATCTTTGAATCGCGGATACCCGGGCAGTTTTTTTGCGAATTGATCGTTGAACGCCTCCCGCTTAACGATGGAAAAGCAGATGTCGAGATCCGACCGCAGATCAGCGCGGATCACATCATATATCAAGGCAACGTTCGCGTTAACGGCCGCGATCGCTGCCATTTCCCGCTCGTGATATTGAGTAATCTTTTCATCCAGCTCGCGAAGCTGCGCGAGGATCTTCTTCTGTAATTCCAGCATCTGCCCGACTGCCCGGGCCATCCCGTCGTTTTCTTGTTCACCTCCAAGCGCTTTGAAGAACTTTATTCCCTGAAGTAGGGTGGGAAGCGCCTCGGCCGGATTCGCATAGGCGACGGCAATGTTGGCGGAAAGGGAAATGCCCGATGATAGGATGGATATGTCCCTGGCCGCGTCAGAATATCCAAGCTCGGCCATGATGCCGGCTGCGGCATCCAGCTGCCTCACGGATCCCTTCGCGAAATCACCGAACTCTATCGCTTGTTCATTCTGGTCTTCCGCGACACCTTCGTCGCCTGCCTTTATCTCGAGCGTCTTCGCTTTCTCCTTGACGTTTCTTGTCGCGTCTACGGCGGAGGATGCAGCACCCATCTGCCTCTCGTCAGTCCCAAAATCTTTTGCGGAATAGCCGTTCGGATGGTCTCTCTTATGCTGCTCCACATCGCGCTGAAGCTGTTCTATCGCGGTCCCAAGGTAGAGAATCGCTTCATTCTGCAATTCGTCCTTTTCCACCTGCGTGCCGACCGAATCGAAGAGACCACCAGGTTTGAGAATATACCGGGATCGATAAAGCGCTTCCTGAACTCTCTCAAAGCGCCTCTTCGGAGTATCCAGATCGAGCTCGTCAAAACTCCCTGCCAAGCGCAGCTCTTCCAGTCCCTGGCGAAGAAGGGTTTTCAGTGCGGCGTCGCGGCGGGCTTCCACCTCTTTGTATTCCTTGTCGACCAATTCTTCGACAAGCGTGCCGCCTCCTGGCGCAAAGTCCGCTATTGATTTCTCCGTAAAACCGAGGATGTACTCCTTCTTTAGCCGGTCCTCGAACTGTTGGGCAACGACGGCGCGCCTGCGTGCCAGATCCTCGTATTTCGCGCGCCAGCCGGCTTCGGCAGCAACTCTTGCGGCACTTTCGACGCTAGGGGTCGAGATCATCTGCATGCACCTAGTGCTGCACACGATCGACGATTTTGGAAAGTCGAGCTCGCCCGCATTAGCTGGCCAGCACGAGGCTCCGAAAAGGAGTGCAAGCGACAGGGTTGCAATATGTTGGCGTGCCAATGTCGCCCCCCATTGCGGTATTTTGGGCAGGTTACCACAGGGGATCGGAGCCTGCCACTAAGACCCGAACGACTTGACGGCCCAAAGAACCAAATCGGAACACATTCAACTGGGATGTCCCCTGTCGTCGCCGCTAACGTCCGCTTTCAGGCACTGGCAAAGTTGATAGAAACGGCCGACATGGGCGCAAAGCTGCCGTTCGCGTCGTGGAAGACGTACGTCCGCTTTGGGTCATGGGCGTTCGGCCGGTGGCGAACGAACTTCCGCGGGGGTCATCTTCCGCCATTCCGCACCGGTACTAAGTGTCAGATTTTATCCACTACAAGAGAGATGTTTGGCCGCTCGGGTTCGAAGCGGTTGCCCAGAATTTGTGAGCGAGATCATGCTTGGCGGCTAGCAAAAGCCAATACAATGGCTGGTTCTTGCTGCCGGTGATCAATTTCATCTCGGTCGACGGCCAAACTCCCAGCTTCTCGACCAAAGTGCGCCAGTGCGAGAAGACCTCCTGGCGCACTCCTTTTTGAGCCTGGTCCTTGTTCACGGCACTCTCCCAGCCCGGCGCGAAAGTTTCGAAGGCCTCGTCATCGCCAGAAAGATTTTTCCCCATGTTTCGTTGGAGGTCCATCTGCGCGATGTGAACAAGTATGTCGATTCGCTTGATGCCCGACAGCGCCCTGATCATCCTGAAATCTAGAGCCTCAAGGCTGAACGGATCCAAGAAAGCGAAATGTAACCCGTACGGGTTCAACTTCGGAATCAGCGTCTCGATCGCCTCGACAGCTGTGCCGACGAACGTCTCTACCGGCGCACCAAGTCTCCTCAATCGCTCCTCGGCCGCATCGACCCGCTTGCCATCAAGGTCGCCGATATAAACCTTCGTGAACGGCGAACCGCCGGCAACACTCTTCTTCCAAGCAGCCACTGCCCCACCGTCGATGAACTCGCCGGTCTCGCGAACTTTGGCGCGACCTGGACCGCAGAATGGATCAATGTAAGTAGCCCCAGCTTTCCGTGGTGCCGTCCAAAGCGAACGAACGCTGCGCGACATGTCTACATAGCGGCAAAGATAGGCGTGCTTCTCCTTAGTCCAGAAGCCGACATCCTCCGCCGGCAGTCCATCATCGCCGTTTACCAACTTGCCGATTGCGCCCTCCAACCCATGACCCATTGTCCGCATAATGACTCACCATGCGGATCATGCGCCACATTGCCGATGATGCGGAACGCCAGCAATAGCTTGGGCTGATACTTTTCCTGTGTTCGCCACAGGAGATCGACCTATGCGCCTCAGCGCAGCGATGATCGAAAACATCCGGCTTCGTGTTTCCCCCGAAGAAAAGCATGCACTGCGCGCCGCCGCTCTGAAGCGCGGCCTCACGCTGTCCGAATACATTCGAGAAGCGGCAACGGAAGCCTCCCAGCGGGCGGCCGCATAGCATGTCGTATATCCAAGCCCCTCCAATGACGCTCATGCAGCTCTGGCGCCTCCACAGGGCTGAATGCCGGGCCATAGGCTCAATCGTGGCTGATGCCCGCGGCGGCACCCTTCCCGGCGTCGAACCCCTTTCCAGCGGCTTCGGTTTCAGCGTGACCGACCAACGGGCTGCTTTGGCTGCCATGCGGCACGGCCCTAGCCATTTCGAACATGCCGCCGTGGCACTGCAAGCAAGGGGCCGCTGATGGCTAGCATTTACGACTGGAGCATGGTCGCAGCGAACAATGGCGCGGCTGATGCGCAGATAAATTATTCGGAAGGCATGCCTCCGAGCGCCGTGAATAACTCCGCGAGGCAGGCGATGGCCAGGAACGCCGAACTGCTTGGCGACATTGGCGGCGCGCTTACGGCCGGCGGGACAGCCGATGCCCTGACTATCACCACCAACTCGGCGTTCACGGCTTATGCAAACGGGCGAATCCTCGCACTGCGCATCGCCACCGACAACACAGGGGCTGCGACACTCAACGTCAATGCCATCGGCGCGAAGTCCATTCGCAAGATGGTCGCAGCAGGCGAATCTGCGCTGACCGGTGGAGAACTTCAGGCCACCGGCATCTATCTGCTGATGTATCAGAGCGCGCTTAATGCCGCTGCCGGCGCGTGGCTGCTGCTCAATCCGACTATGGATCTGAGCGCCTATGTCACGCTGACCGGCACGGAAATCCTCACCAACAAAACGCTGACCAGCCCGGCTATTAACACGCCGACGATTACTGGCGGCTCCGGCAGTGGCATGACGCTGACCACAGCCACACTTACAACGCCGACACTGACCCTGAAGCAGAGTGCGGCACCAACGCCAACTGCCGAAGGCGACACCCAGTGGGATACTGACGACAATGTTCTTGCTATCGGCGATGGTGCAGCAACGAAACTTTTCATCCCAATTCCTGCAAGCACTGCGGCCGGTGACATTGAGTATTTCACCGGGGCCAAAGTCAAGGCTAGGCTTGCCAAAGGTACGGCGGGCCAAACACTGCGCATGAATTCAGGTGCCACAGCACCTGAATGGGTCAGTATCACCGGTGCGCCAGATGCTGTCATGGAAGAACAGAAGGCGTCCGCCACAGAAGGCGGCACTTTTACCTCCGGCGCTTGGCGCACGCGTGATCTGAATACAGAAGTGCTAGACCCTTCGTCGCTCGTCTCTATCGCCGCGAACGCGTTCACTCCGACCGTGGCGGGATGGGTGGAATGGTCGGCACCTGCGAGCAACGTCGGGCAGCACAAAACCAGGCTATTCAACGTTACCGATGCCACCGTGGCTGGGGTGGGCTCGTCGGAGCAAAGCGCCGGGAGTGCCGATACCCAAACGAGGTCATTCGGCGGCGCTCCTGTCGTTGCCGGCAAAGCATACCGCATCGAACACCAATGCACCAACACAGTGGCCACCAACGGTCTTGGTCGGCCATCCGGCTTCGCCAGCACGGTTGAAGTCTATACCCGCGTCGAGTTCTGGAGGACGGCATAATGAGCAACTTCGTTCTCCTCGAAAACGACGTCATCGTTCGAGCCTATCGTTTGGAAGACGCTAAATGACCCTTCAGGAAATCCTGGCCTCGATCCTAAACCCCAACGGGACGCAGCAGGCCCAGCCTGTGCCGCAGATGGCAGGCCCGTCACCGGTTGGGGACCACAACAACCCTGCTTTGCTTCGGCAGGCACAGCAGAGGCTTGCCCAACCGCCACAGATGCCGCAACAGGCTCCGCAGGCCCAGCCAAGGCCAGCGACGCCTCCGCAGCTTAAACAGGGCGCGCCAGCCTCAGAAAGCGCTCCACAGGGCGCCCCTGCACCCGGCGCGGGTGGGTTTGGCGGACTTGGTGACTTCCTGCAGAACATCATCGCGCCGCAGAGTGCAAAGAAGAACGTGACCGTGGGCTGGCTGACCAATCAGGGCCTTGACGAGGGCACGGCTACCATTCTCGCGACGGACAAGCCGTCGCTGCGGTCCTATCTCCTCCAGCGAGCGAAAGGCAATGGTCCGACCGAATTTGATCAGCGCGCGCAGGCGGCCGCTCAATACGGCATGGATCCTCAGTCCGAGGAAGGTCGGAATTTTATTCTCACTGGCAAAATGCCGGAAGAGGGCGGACCGTCGCTTATCAACGCTGGCGACGGTCGGCTGTATGATCCGAACACCAAGCAATGGATCACGGCACCAAGCACTGGCAACGGAGGACCGTTCGAGGGCACCTCTGTTGAGGCGCAATCGCTGAACCATCTGGTCAAGACGGGTCAGTTGACACAAGACCAGGCTGCGCAGCTCGGAGCTGGGAAGACCATCACCAATCCGGCTGATGGATCGATCACCTTCCTCACCCCGCAAGGTGTGTTCGGCCAGACGGCGAATGGCGGCCCGCCACAGCCGTTGACGCCACAGGCGGGTGGGGGTGCTGCACCGGCACCGAACGCCTCCGGGCGCCCTGGCATCATCCCGCTCACTGAAGGAAAGCCCGGCAAGCTGGCGACCGAAGGCGAACGCCGCAACCGCTCGCTGTATTCGGTGGTTGAGCCAGAACTGAAGATTGTTGAAACCAACTTCGATGCGCTGGCCGACATCAAGAACCAAGCATATTCCAGGCTTCCTTTTAGCGAATATGTGACGACGCCAGAATACCAGCAGGCGGCAAACTCGCTTCAGACCATCGTTTCGTCCTACCTCTACAGCGTGTCCGGTGCGACCGCGACACCGGATGAGGTGAGGAAACAGACCGATATCCTGACGCCGCGCCCCGGCGAGTCGAAGCCCTCGATCGAGAGCAAGAAACGCCGCGTTCGGGCCATGGTAGACTCAATCAGGCAGTCTGGCGGGCAGTGGGAACCATCGCGGCCCGGCGGCACTCCTGGCGCACCGGGAGCGGATATCGGACCCTCGCGTGTTTACAATCCAAATCCGCCAGCCTCCAACCCCGGCGTGGCCAAGTACCAGAATCGGGCTGTGAACCGTCAGACCGGCGAGATTATCGAGTGGGACGGTAGCAACTGGGTGCCAGTGCAATGAACGGTCGGATACCGCCCCCACCCCCCGGCTTTGTCGTCGTGGACGATCCAAGAGGCCGCCCGATGCAAGGACCGCCCGCGCCGGCTGTCAATTCCATGCCGGCGCCCCCTCCCGGCTTTGAGATGTTCGATGATGCAGCAGCAAACTCTGCCATTGCACAGCCTCCGCAAGGCAGCGATGGGGTGAGAACCGCCCGTTCGTTCGCGGGGGGCATGGCTGATCTTGCAACGTTCGGACTGGCCGACGAGGCAGCGGCAGGCATCGGCACGGTTGGCGGAATGCTGCCAGGTGGACATGGCAAGGGCTATAACGAGCTCTTGGAGGAAATCCGCGCGCAAAGCGCGGCTGACGCCGAAGCTCACCCATACATGCATGTTGCCGGTCAGGTGGCCGGGGGTGTCGGCAATGCTGCCGGTATGGTCAAGGGCGGCATGTCGATGGCGGCCAATGCCGCTCAAGCCGGCAAGGGTTGGCTAGTGCGAATGCTCGGCGGCGCGGCCGATGGTGGCTTGTCAGCCGCCGCGTATGGCGCCGGTAGTGGTGAGGACGCTCGGGACCGTGTGTGGAACGCTGCCAGAAATCTTCCATACGGTGTGGCGCTTGGCGCTGGGGGCGAGGGCATAGCGACAGGTGCAGGCAAGCTTTATGGCCGCGTCTTCCGTGGATCCGATGATGTCGCGCGAGGCATCAATCCGGCCGCGAACGTTTCGTACGCGGAACAGTTTGGCATCCCGCTTTCCCGCGCTCAGGCCACACGGTCTGTTCCACAGTCGAATATTGAAAACCAGCTTCGCAGCCAAGGCGCGATGTCGTCATTCGACCAAACCCAACGTGAAGCGGTGGGCCAATCTGTTGGCGGTGTTCAGAGCCGCATTGCCGGTGCTCAGCCTGTCATTTCGGGGCAGGCTTCGGCCTATGACAGCATCCCCGGGGCGTTGCGGGGCAAGCGGGATGCACTCAAGGCGGCCAGCCAGGATGCCTATGAGGCGTCGGTAAATAATCCGAACGTGCTGGTTTCGGGCGATGCCGTTAAGTCGATACCGTCGTTCATTCGAGGTAAGCTCGACGCAGACCAGATCCTCATCGATCCGATGTATCATCAAGGCGCTTCGCGGGCGATGTCGTTCATCGATGACTATATCGGCCGCATGCCAAAGCCGGGCGGTGATGTCCATTCGGTACAGGCGCAATTGCGCTGGGTCGAGAATCTCCGAGCCGGCTTGCGCAAGAATTTCCCGCCGATCGGACAGGATGCGCCTGCTCTCAAGGCGATCAGCTCCGCGATCGATGACTGGACTGATGACGTATTCGACCGCGGCTTGGTCAGCGCCAGCGACGACGTGCTTCAAGAACTGAAGAACGCTCGCTCGAAATGGTCGGAATACAAAGGGATGACCGAGCCGCGCGCCAAGGTGGGCGGTCGGCTGAACCCGCAGTATGAGGCGCAAGCACGCGTCCGCAACATCATGGAAAAGGACCTCTCGCCGAAGGAGGTTGGGCAGTATCTTTGGGGGACTTCTGTGGCTTCTCCGAAAAATGCGTCGTTCATGACCGCTAACGAGCTGCGCCGTCATCTTGGCGCGGACAGTCCGCAATGGAGCGGCATCCGCCAGTCATTCTGGCTCAGGGCCACCAGGGCGGGCGACGATGCCATGCAGCCGCATCAGATCGTCAAAAATCTTGATGGGCTTCTTGAAGGTAACGGCAAGGGCGTGGCGCATGTTCTCTACTCGCCCGACGAACGGGACATGATGCGGAAGTTCGCAGCTGTTATGCGCAACCTTTCCCCGGCCCGCGAGGGCATCAACGGCTCGAATACCGCTAACCGATTGATGCCGATGCTGAACAAATATGCCACTGGCATCCTCACTGCCCTGGCCAGCGGCGGAGGCTTCGCGGGCGGATTGGGACCGCTCGAATCAATGGGTCTCGGGGCCGTTACCGGAGCAGCTGCCAGAGGGCTGGGTTCAGTGGCCAGGACTGCACGCGTTGGCGCTGCCACGAGGGTGCCCGTCCCGGTCAATCCAAGCGGCCTTGGCGGCGCTACGCTTCGAGGCGGAGGAATGCCGATTTTGCAAAACCAGAGAGGCGAGCAGCTGTTGATTAAGCCTTAGGACCAAAAATCAGGTTGGTAATCCAATCCGCGAACGGGACGCCAACATAACGGTCGATCAGAGGGCCTAAGTAATAAATGACCGCTCCCATGGCTACGATGAAAGTCACGAGACACAGAGCGCGGAACAGCAACTTGCCGGTTGGCGACAAATGCTCTGGCGGCCGGAAATGGTCATAGCTCATTCGTGCAAGATAGGCGTGAAACGATGAAAGCGGAAGACCGATGACCATTCCAACGCTCGCAGACTACATGAAATTCGTAGAGGGGCGCATGGAAGCCGCATGCGGCGAGAAGATGGACCCGGATTTGGCCACGAGGCTTTCTGCCGTCTTCACTTCAACCGCCGTGAGCGACACTGACCTGTTCAATTTTATTGCCTATGGCCATGGCTGTCACGCTTTGGCGGAAGCATTTCGAGAGCGCGGCGACATCAGCAACGCGGGCTTCTTTCACGCCATGGGCCAGGACTTGCTCAGCAAGGCTGCGAACGCTCTCGCGGATCTGATGGCAATCGGTATTCAGCAGGCGGGTATGGCGAGGCACTAATGACAGTCGTTCCGATGCCAAAGCGCGCGCGAGCAAACGACAGGTTGTCGCTTGCTGCCGAGGAGGCAAAGCCGAAAAACGCCGTCGCAAAACCGTACGAGCCGACCGATCGGGAAATCGCAGCGCGGGCCGCCTACAAAAAGCGGCGGGCAAGCAAGCCGCCTGTTCCGCAAATTAACGTCTCAATGAGCGAAGATGGCGCTAAGCGCGTCGCATCGCTCGCGGTGGACCACCCTGACCCCACACTAGGCTATGAGCTATTAGCCGAAGCCGTAGGGGCCGATAATGGCACTTTCCTTGCCGGCACTCTCGATTCACTGGCAAAGGTCGCTCAGGTTGGCGATGTGGTTCGTGAGGGGGAAATGAACTATGCCCTCTCCATGGTATGCGGGCTCCGACCGAAGGACCAGATCGAAGCGACTCTCGGCGTCCAGATGGCCGCCATTCACATGGCCACGATGAATGCCGCTATGTGCATGGGACAAGCAAAGACGTGGGAATTGAAGGAATCGCAGGAACGGGCATTAAACCGCCTCGCCCGTACATATGTGGCCCAGGTTGAGGCCCTGAAGCGTTATCGCAGCAAGGGAGAGCAGCGCGTGATTGTCGAGCGCGTGAACGTTGAAAAGGGCGGACAAGCCATCGTCGGCAACGTCGCCCATGGGGGCGGGGTAGGCGAAGAAAATGATCGATAACCCCATGAACCGTGCACCGCGTTGTCAGGCTCGAAGCAAGCGCAGCGGGGTTGGCTGCAAAGCCCCGGCTGTACGTGGCCATCGCGTCTGTCGCTTTCATGGGGCTGGCGGTGGAGCACCAAGAGGCGCCGCTCATGGCCAATATCGACACGGACGATTCACTTGCGAGGCTATCGCACAGCGCAAAGAGATTGCGGCTCTGATTGCGGATGCGCGGCGAGCGGCGGCCGCGGTGCGATGAGTGTGGACTACTGAGCCGCGAATGCCCAAGCCCGCCGTGCCGAAAGGTGCGGTGGCTTTTTTGCGTGTGGAACAAAGGGTTTCTGCAGCACGTCATCGCAAACAAGTGCTGTGAGGTCGGATTGCCCGATCAGCCCGCGCCCTCCGGGAGGGTACGCGGGCTCCTTGTGTCACGACTTTGCCGGCGGCGTCTGGCGGCGGCGTCTGGCGGTTCTTCAGTATCCGCGACTGCCGCAGCAATGATGCGCAGGCCGTCGCCGGTCGCAGCGTGGCTCTTGAACGGGCCACTCAGTCCACCAGTTCGAAATCGCCGGGCTTCCAGGTCTTGTCGAACCAGGGCTCTAGCGGCCCATAGAGGCGCAGGAGTGTGTTCCAGCCCTTGCCCGGCATGGTCTGCACCCAATTGCCTTCCTGTCCGGCGGGGGCTTTGGGGCCGAACCAGACGGTCACCGAACCATCGGCGTTTTTCTTGATGTCCTTCTGGTTGCTGTCCAGGCCGGCGAGCTTCTGGTCGGTCTCCAGCATCGAGCGGGTCTGACCGTCATAGACCGTAAACGACCAGAAGTTAGCGGCGGGAATCGGTGCCGGCAGCGTGATCTTGTAGGTCTTGCCACCGTCGAGATAGCGACCCTCCGAGTCGCGGGCGCCCACCGCATAGGCCGAGCCGGTGCCCGGCTTCGCCGCAGCCATCGCCGGCGTGATGCCGGTGGCGTAATAGTGGAACGTGGTACGGGCATCGAGCAACCGCTCGGCGCCATCGGCAAATTCAGAGCTGCCACCGATGAAAGTCGTGTACCACTGGCGGTCCGGGTAGAACTTCGACCGCTCGTCGCGCGAGGCGAAAAGGATCGCCCGCGCGGTTGCGTTGCCGACGGCGACCGCATCCGTGAGAATCGCCTTCATCCGCTCGTCCGGCGCGAAGGGCTTGCCCTTCTTGATGCCGATCGACGCGAAGAGCCCCACCATCTCCGGGTTGACGAAGTCGGCGGGCTCGTTCTGGACCACGGCATCGAGCTCTTCGTAGAAATGAAAGTCATTGGCGTGGATCGTGTTGAATTGCATGCCCGATGTGTTGACGAATTTCTGTTCGGGTGGATTGGCGGCCGCCGAAAGCGGGTAGATCCGTGCTTTCTCCTTGACGCCTTTCACCGCCGCCGGGATGTCGCCGTTCTGCACGAAGGCCCGAAAGAAGAAAAGGTTGGAATAGGTAGGTGATTTGATTACGAAGGAGCCGTCGGCCGGAACCGCGCCAGTGTAGTCCGCGGCGACGAAAACATACTTGCCACCTTTGCCCTGATCAGGGCCGGTCTGCCCGATGTCGGTCACGAAGCGGAAATAGGCATCGTCTAGCGGGCCGAGAACATTCGGCGGTACCTCCAAGACCACCGGACCGTCTTTCAGGTCGAGACAGCTGAAGACATAGACTGTTGTCGAGTTCCCGGTCAGGAGCAGCGAACGGGCATCAAACAGGTCTTCGGTGATGCCGATGCCTTCATTTGGCTTGATGCCGGCTGCGGCGAAACCTTTGCAAGCCGCGTAAACCGATGCGGCCGGCATGCCTGACAGGAATGCCTCCACGCCGCGGACGAAGTCGAGGTTGTCGTAAACCTTCTTCACGGTTTCCTCGTCGGGGAGACCGTCGAAGAATTTCAGCGTGCCGATCCGGGTCTGAACCGTGTCCGGCGTGAGGATCGACGGCGGAACTTTGGCGGAATATTTTGGCGCGGGCTGTTCCTGCCCCCACGCCGGCATCGCAGCCGCCATGGCCAGCACGGCAATTGAGATCGTTCCGAATATGCGCATCACACTGATGTCCTCCCTAGTTAACCTTCATTCTTGGTGTCGTAGGCAGCGCACTAGACAACTGTCCGGGAGCGGCCATTTCGGTGGCACGGTTTTCTCAAAGGCGCTTAACGCAGCATCTTACTTGTTTGTGCGCTAATGTGAATTGCAACGGGAGCTAGGTAGTCCCGCCGGCCGCATCGCTCTACGCGCCGTTTCCCGGCTGCAAGCTGCGCTTGCGCCAGTCCAGACTGGGCCCCTGTCGCAAATAGCAGCAACACAGGCGTCCTCGCTCGGCAGCACGCCCGCACAAACGCTAATGGCTGGCCTAACTACATGGCTCTGAGATCGGTTTGAAACTCCTTTGAGATGCTATCCAGAGCCATCTTGATGTCGTCAGGGCTGTCTATGCCGCCGCTGAAAAGAGCGATCAGACGGCGGGCCAAATGCTCCCGCGCCGGGTGGCTGCCCTCAATGCCAGCTTGTTCACAATAATCGTCTAGAATTCTGGTGAGCGTCGCCAACTGCTCGGCGTCTGCTATGCCTCGGAGGGTCATCGCGCGTCTCCCTGTGTTGGGGCGAAAGCGTGATCGACTCTTTCAAGCGTCCGTTGCCATGCAGATCGGACGACGTGGGGACTATGCGCCTATTCCCGACAGATAGCGAATCGCTCGAAGTCCGTGTCACGGCCCTCTAACCGCTCAACGGTTTCAATGATGGCCTTGGCGAGCGCTTCGCCCTCGTGGATGGGTTCAGGGCCATAGAGCCCCAAGACGGCTTCCTCGCTCGGCAGCACACCGGCCGGGCACTTCTCTTCAATGACCATGCGAATTAGGTCGAGGCAATTCCGGGCGTCGTAGGCAGGGTCTTGGACTTTCATCCTCGCGATTCTGGCGCCGGCTTGCCGATCGTCAAGGCTGGCCGGCGCGCATTATGGCGTGCGCGATGGCGAGCTGCGCCTCGACTTTAGTTCCTCTTCCTATCGCCTTGCCTTCCGCCAGCCGGCCGCTCGCGCCTCGGCCTCGCTGCAAAACCACCGTTCGCCCTTCCGCGAGGTGATCCGCGTCTCATCGTAATATTTTTGGCCAGGCACATGGTAGATATGCCCACCAGAGCTAATGTTGCCTTTGATGTTGCAAATGTGTCGAGAAGCCCGACGCTAGTCGATGGGTCGCTGACACGGTCTCGACCTTGTCGGTGTTTGCGGCACGCCAATCCCAAGGTTGATCAAACCGGCCCTGCCAAACACCGCGGTGAGCCGCCTTGGCAGTGCGTTGTTCGGCGGCAAATGCGCCGTTCGAATAGCGAGGCCAATCTAGAGCGAGGCCTTGTTCAACGAGCCATTTCTGAATGCTTCGGCCGTCGGCGCGATTGCAGTTCCCGACGAGACGCCCGTACTGATCACGATCGACAAAACTGCAACGCAGCGGTCGCGATGCTGCCAGGATCTTTTCTAAGGCTTGGGCAGCGCGGCGCCCGCATGGGTAGTCAAAGCCCTTGGCGTCGTCGCAGTTCTTTCGGCATGCGCGCAAGATGAACTGAGAGCAGACCAATAGGGAGTCCCATAGACGGCCTGTCCCTCCTGCGATACCCTGCATCAGGCACCAAGGGTAGGATGCGACCGTGATCAGATCAACACTGTTTCTCATTACATTGTTGTTGACCATCGACAACGCCGCGGCTGACCAACGAGACAAGAATGTTTGGATCGGCCTGACCCAACATAGGATAAGCCAGACCCATAATCCCTCACACTGGAGCGCGGTGAGCATAATTGCTGACCAACTCCCCAATATGCCCAAGACGGAAGGTGAGTTGAGGCATATTCTTAACATGTTAAGATATGGAAGTGAACGATCCTACCTAACCTTCTCGCATTCGAGAACTCCCAGTGATACCGTCGAAGATGCAAATCTATTTCTTGAGCAGTTCAAGCAATTGCCAAACCTATCCGCCATGCTATTTGCCAATCGTCAGCATGCGCTAAAGAACTACGCTGAGTCCTCCGAGTGGACTACGCATTTTTGGTCCGCCTACAATAAAGAATTCGCCAGCAACTGGGCTTATTTCGACATTGATAAAGCGGGCGCCCTAGGAAAGATCTACGATTGGGCTCAAGGTAACCCGATTTTTGCGAAAGTATGGGATGAAGTCTACGCTCCAATAATTAATGCGCGAATCCAGGACCGCGCAAATTCTATCTTGGCCGAGAATCAAGACTTCGCCGCTATCGAGGGAGTAAAATTAATTTCATCTGAAAACGCTGACGTTAAATCAGCGGTTGAAAAATTGAGTAACAGTTTATCTGAAATGAAACTTAAAAATACGCAGGAAGATAAAGACGCTGTTGCCCAACCGGACGACATTGTCAAGATCCTGATGAAACAGCAGAAAGATCAGAGTAATTTAGAACGGTCAGAGTTCGAGCGTGAGGGGATACGCTCTGCTGTATTTCTAACTTCTCTATTTTTTAGCGACAAGAAAGAGAGTCAAAGGTTCGTTGCAGTAGGCAATGCAATCATTGATGTAATCAAGATTGCGGACACGTACGAGCGGCTATATACATCCGGTCCCGGGGCTGAGTCAGCGTCTAGCGTTGGAACTGCAGCCATGACAATGAACTATTTTGCGATATTCGTCTCGTTGGTTCAAACTATGGAGGATACCGGGCCTACCGGCGACCAAATAATTTCTGCCCAAATAGTTAATCTGGCGAAGCAAATGGAGGCTTACCAGAAGGAAAACAGAGCCCGATTTGATCGCATAGATGCGGAGCTGTCACAGATTTTTGCGGAAATGGTGAGCCAGTTTAGTAATGCAGCAAATCAGATTGCCTTAGCGCGAGCAGACCTTAGTGAAATTCGCGGTGCGATGGCCCAAACGCTAACTCGTTTGGATCACATCGAGCGACGCTTGGTGCGCTATTTAGAAGTGATTGCTGCCGAGCCCTTCGAGGGGGCCATGAAAAAGTGTGTAGGTGTAGCGAAGGCCATTGGCATACCCCTCACCGAAACTGAATATGCAAAATGCACTTTGGAGATTTCTCGGTTCCTTGACTTAGCTCGGAGCGAACCGCTGGCAGGCACTTGGAAGGTGGGGTCGAAGCTGACTGACATCGACATCCCGCTTGAAGAAAGGGACTGGTCGGCCGCTATCAACGTCTTCCTCGGCTTAGCACAGGATAGGGGCGGTTTTCCTTTTAGCGCTAGGCGCGCAAACCCGCTCCGCTGGACGCGTGCCGCCGACGCTTACATCAGACTGGCGGTCGAAAACGACGCGTTCTTTAAATCGCAACCGTCCGCTATTTTGGATTCTCTCGTCAACGAGGGGGTCTCCATTGAATCCGACCTTACAAAGCGATTCGTCGAGCAGCCGGAGAAATTCTTAACTTTACTCGATTCAATGATGGCAGAGCATCTGTCCGCCGTTCAGCGAGTCGAGCGTTCGGCGAGCGAGATTCGTCAAAAGGTCTTACTAGAGATGGATGCAACCGCAGTTTGGTTGAGCCCGTCTGAACTTTCGGAGATCGCAAATAGACTGTTGCCGGACTTTTCTAAACGTGACGTCGTTTATGCGGCAGATTGGCCAGTGCTATCAACAGAGTGGAACAAGATTCAAGATAAGGGCCGCGGTTGGAATCGCAAATCTGGCGCCCAAGGAAAATATTTAGAATATAAACCATTAGTCGGCGGCCCCCATATTTGGAAGGTGAGCCTCAACGACCCAACACTGATTGCAGCAGAGTTGGTTGGTCTTGGGCAACTGGCATTTAGGTATGCTCCCGATGTTCTGAATCCCGAGTCGCTAAGCGATCAGGCGGTGGCAAGCTTGGTCGGTGAGCCGATCGTCTCAGTATTCGCATATCTGCTTCCAAAAGGAAAACCGACGCCAGAGAAGCCACTAGCGATAATTGACTATAGAAAAGGTTGGAAGCAAATATTGTATTTCCAAGGCTGCAACAGACCAGCAAATTGCAAATATATGAAGAACTTTGGCGGTGATCGTCAAAAACAATTTGACTGGGTGACTTTCCTTGAAACCGAGAATACGTTAGCAAACCCTTTGATCACCCGTTCTCCTTTGTTGACGAAACAGGTTGAAACTAGACTTGACGAACTCTTAGTGCGTCAAAAT
This sequence comes from Mesorhizobium wenxiniae, assembly GCF_002284535.1. Taxonomy (GTDB): domain Bacteria; phylum Pseudomonadota; class Alphaproteobacteria; order Rhizobiales; family Rhizobiaceae; genus Mesorhizobium; species Mesorhizobium wenxiniae. The sequence continues at coordinate 69,107 of NZ_NPKH01000011.1, forward strand.
CAGGAGTTGATTCGGGAGCTTGAGCGACCTGATAGTCCGCTTCACATCGCGGTCCACGATTTAGAAACAATCGCTCTGGCGATCAGAGGGCTAACAGCCCTTACTCTTCCCGGCCCGAGCCTTTACCAAGATGGGCTGCGCTCTGTCGTGCTTGGGGTTCCCGAGTCGAAGGCATGCTTACTCACAAGTTCACGGGTTCAAATCGGTACGTCAAGCGTCACTGAAAACTCGCACTTCAAGGATCCCATGAGTAAGCTTGACGTGATTCCTGAGGTCAAACCAAAAACAGTCACCAATGAAGATGGTTTTAAGCCCTGCACCAGCGACGAGATCGAACCCGAATCCTTCCCGTTCCTAATCGATTCTCGCATAGTGAGGCGGTTCGTCACGTTAGCGGTTGGTTCGAGTCAGATCAATCCAGATTTGATCGACAACCGCAGCTTGTTAGTTGGCCTAAGTTCACTGGCAGATTCCGGGAGGACTGCTCTCTTCTCTCAGGTAAGTCGTGCAATAGAACGAACAAAGAAGGAGCCCAATATTCACCCTTCGATCAGCTTCTTTCTAAGCAGGCTACATTCGCTAAAGCTAGCTAAGGAGCAACCTGTCGCGAGGGCTATTGAGCAGTAGATCTATTGACGACCGGAGCCATAGGTAGTGCCAACTTGCTGAAACGTCCGCGATATTGGACTAGCTCTTGTCAGGCCGTCTCGCCGCCGCAGACGGACGCTCGTACCCAAGAGTCGGCTAAGGGTCCGAGCTGGGCCATTCAGGCTTCTCCGAGTAGAGGACAGCTTCTGGCGCACCCGCGACCTCCCGAATGGTCGCCAACAATGTCTGCTTTCAGGCAGTGGCAACGGTCACCTCAATGGCCGATATTGGGCGCTGCCTGTGCGTTCCGACCGGCGACACAGGCAACGGGTCAGCCTCTCGACGGTCTCAATGATGGCTTTGGCCAGCGCTTCACCCTCATGAATCGGCTCGGGACCATAGCAGCAAGACAGCTTCTTCGCTCGGCAGCACACCAGCCGGGCAGGTCTGTTCAATAGCCATGCGAACCAGCTTGAGGGCGGCCCAGGCGTTGCAGATGTTATCTTGGCCGTCCATGCTTCCTCGCTGAGATGGTCGCGCGCAGCAGCCAGGGTAGCCAGGGTAGGAGTTGCGTGGCCGCTGGGCCTAACCGGCGGGGCGTCTTGGGGGCCATGATCGACGGCCGGGCCAGCCGCCCGCGCTGAATTAGGCAGGCATAACGCAACTAGCCTGGCGAGGCACGTCTGCCCTGCCTCCACAGCCTCCATCCGCCGACCAACATCAGCGCACCCCAAAGCAGGAAACCCAAATCCCAGTAGATCCATTGCTCCCGCGGGACGGTCTCGTTGACATGGTGGATGCCGAGGATCTGGTGATCCACCAGCCCTTCGACGAGGTTGAACAAGCCAAATCCGATGAGCACTGTGCCGACCAGCATCTTTCCCGACCACCAAAGGTGCGATTGATGCGCGGCGCGCCAGAGCAGGACCAGCCCAAGCACAACGAACAGATAGGTGGCGGCGTGGAACAGACCGTCGAGGAGCGTGTTGAATCGCAGGTTTTCGACGCTGTCGGCGGGATAGCCGGCGCTGGTTACCATGTGTGCCACTGGAGCAGCTGATGAAAGACGATGCCGTCGAAAAAGCCGCCCAAACCAAGGCCAAACAGAATGCCTGCGAGCGTGGGTAACTGGCGGGGCTTCGCATCTAGGCTTGGCACGAGTTAACTCCTTCTCGGGCGAAAAAGCGCAACGCCGACGACCAACTTTCGTTGCCGCAGCCCTGCGGAATCACGTTCCGTCACTCTGGCTAATGTAAGCGGCCGCCTAGAATCGAATAAGTGCGTAAAATTGTAAGTACCGGCAAAGGCCTGCGTGGTTCGCCTTCTCAACCATTGTCAAGTCCGTGCAAGACTGTCGCAGATCGGTTTAGAACGAATACTCTAAAGTGCACTCGACATTGCCGTGACTCGCCAAATGACACGTCAAGCACGCGACCTCCCGTTTCGTTTTGCCCACTGGGAAGCGGGTTAAAATCTGGATCAAAAACAGGAGTTATAGTACTGTTTTTGGCAGTCGGGGCGGTTGGGGAGATACTGCCTCGCTATCGCAAGCAACGTATTCAGGAGGATGAAATGACCGTTCGGAGAAATGGTTTTGTCGTTGCGCTTGCCGCGCTCTTGATTGGAACTTGCAAATTGGCCTTTGCCGCCGGCGGCGGCACCGTGTTGACAGACCCTGGCGCAATGGAGGGAAAGCACTTTCACCCAAAGGGCAAAATGCCCTCGCAATTCACAATCGACTTCCAGAATGCGCAGCGTAAGACGCTTCCGTTCGATGATAAGCGTGACTTCGAGGAAGCCAAGAAGGGCTTCATCGCGGCTCCGTCCTACAAGCAGATTATGGCCGAGGCTGGCAATGTGGCTTGGGATATGGAGAGCTACGAGTTCCTGCTGCAGGGCAGGGATTTCGACAGCATTCACCCCTCGCTGCAGCGTCAAGCTATCCTGAACATGGCGTACGGTCTTTATGAAGTCGTACCAGACAAGATTTACCAGGTACGCGGCTTCGACCTCGCCAACATAAGCTTCATCAAGGGTGACACCGGCTGGATCGTGTTCGATCCGCTGACGACGAAGGAAACCGCCAAGGCGGCGCTGGAATTCATAAACGAGAAGATTGGAGCACGCCCGGTCGTGGCCGTCGTCTACTCGCATTCTCACGCGGATCACTTCGGCGGCGTGCGCGGCGTTGTCGACGAAGCCGACGTCAGGAGCGGCAAGGCCCAAATCCTTGCACCGGTCGGATTCATGGAGCATGCGGTTGCAGAGAACGTTTACGCCGGCAATGCGATGACCCGGCGCATGTTCTTCCAGTATGGTGTTCTGTTACCGCGCAGCCCATTCGGTCACGTCGATCAGTCGATCGGCAAAAACACGGCCGCCGGCAATGTAGGTCTAATTGAACCCAGCCGTTACATCGAGGATGATTTCGAGGAATTGACGATCGACGGCGTAAGGATGGAGTTCCAGAACACGCCCGGCACCGAAGCACCGGCCGAGATGAACACCTACTTCCCGGATATAAAGGCGTTCTGGGCTGCCGAGAATATTACCGGCACGATCCACAACATTTACACGTTGCGTGGTGCGCTGGTGCGCAATCCATTGGCGTGGTCAAAGCATATCAATACAGCGCTCTACCGCTATGGTCAGGAAGCTGACGTGATGTTCGCGTCACACAGTTGGCCGCGCTGGGGAAATGACCGCATTCAGGAAGTGATGCGCACCCAGCGCGACGTCTATGCGCACCTCAATAATGAGGTCCTGCACCAGGCGAACAATGGGGTGACAATCAACGAGATCCACACCAGCTACAAGCTACCCGATAGTTTGCAGAAACAGTGGGCAGCCCACAGCTATCACGGTTCGGAGGAACACAACAGCCGCGCCGTGATCAACCGTTACCTTGGCTACTGGGATGCCAATCCCGCTACGCTGATTCCGCTATCGCCCCGCGACTCTGCCCCGCTCTATGTCGAGATGATGGGTGGTGCCGGGAAGATAATGGCCAAGGGCAAGGAGTTGCACGATCAGGGTAAGTATCTTGAAGCGATGGAAATCCTCAACAAGCTCGTTTACGCCGAGCCTGCAAACCAGGCAGCCAAGGACCTGCTGGCAGACGTTTACGAGCAGATCGGCTATCAAAAGGAAAGCCCCAGCGTTCGGAACAGCTTTCTTGCGGCTGCCTATGAGCTGCGCTCGGGCGTGCCTGGGGGCGCGTCGCCCAAATCGGGTCCAGACGTGATCCGGGGAATGTCGACTGGGCTGTGGCTCGATTTCCTTGGCATCAGCCTGGATTCCAAGAAGGCGGAGGGGATGCAGTTCACTATCAATCTGCTCACGCCCGACAACGGCGAGAACTACGTCATCGAAATGAGCAATTCAACGCTTACCAACATCAAGGGTCACCTTGCGAAGAACCCGGACCTGACCGTCACGCTCAACCGTTCGGATTTGGAGCAGGTCATGGGTGGTAGGTCGACCTTTGACGAGTTGCTATCATCAGGGAAAGCGAAGTTTGACGGAGACCGGAAATTCTTCGACGACGTAAGGAGCACTCTGAGTGGGTTCCCCCCGGACTTCGAACTGATCCCCGGAACGAAACCCTCCGAAAGCTCCGCGCCTTCGGCGAAGAAGGACCCCTTCGAGGTCGATGGACCGGCCGATACTTCGGGCGGCTGACAATCTCTGCCCTCAGCCCTTCGCATCCTGGCGTCGGGCTGAGGTTTCCTCTTCCGCAGGGCATGTGTCAGCGTCGAACCGTGAAGGCGAGGCCCCTGTTCCATCAAAGTTTAACGACTGGGAAAGCGCACTGGAAAGCACGTGCGGTAACAGTTGATTCAACCATTACTGGTATTTAAAGGAGTGTGGTAGCGGCTCCGACAGTGGCGCGAGGAGGCGAATTGCCGGAGCCGCCTGCGCAGCCGTTGGGGGCTTGACCGCGCCGTCCTATTCTGGGACAGCGCGGTCAACGATTCGTTAAAATTTTCCGGAACTAATTAAGAGCATGCTAATTGAATCGCGGTTTTGCGAGTCAATGCATGCGTCTGAAGTTTGTCCCGCCGATGATGCCCACCTTGGTCGCCAAGCCGCCCCAAGGCGATGACTGGATGCATGAAGCCAAATTCGACGGCTACCGCACCCAAATCATCATCGACGCCGGCAGTGCGCGGATCTTCACCCGCCGCGGACTCGACTGGACCTCCAAATACCGCGATCTGGTTGCGGCGGCGCGAGAGCTGGACGTCGACAATGCCATCATCGACGGCGAAGTCGTCGTTCTGAATGAGGCGGGCCTTTCGGATTTTGCCGCGCTGCGCAAGGCAATCACCAGGCGCCAGCACGACCTCTATTTCGTTCGATCTGCTGCATCTCAACGGCCACGACTTGCGCGACATGGTACTTGAGGATCGGCGGGAAATCCTGGCCGGCCTTATCGGGTCTGATAGCCGCATCCAGTTCAGTGAGACCGAGTCATCGCTGTATCATGGCGACAGTCATCGAGCCCACGATAGGGTGCGTGATGCCATCTTGATACTCGAGCAGATCATAGCTTCAGCCGCGCGAACCCGCCCACAAGGGCGCGCTTGACGATTTCAGCAGGGAAGGAGGTGGCCGGCGCCGCTTGTGGGGGGTAGATTGCCTGTGGGGCGCCCGGCCGGGCGGATTGGGGTCCGCCGCCGTTGATACTACCGAGCTTGGCGATTCAAGTAATTCCGTGATCACGGAATGTCAGGAGGCGGTCGACGACGCTCAGTCCTTTTGCATCGTCACCGTCTTGCCCAGAGCCATCGTTTTCATCTGCCGGGCTTTCTAACCCGGCCAGTTGCCGGTTGGCCATTTCTTTGGCGAGGCCCACCAGAGCATCGATCTCTTGCATCTGGTCCACGTGACCGCCATCGGCGACGCGTTTCCGAATCCTCTTCAGTTGGTCAGAGGTAAGTCGCAACATTTCGGCGATAGACGGCTTCTTGGCCACGCCTGCATCTCCTGCATCTTAACCCTCGAAGACGAGCAACCGTTCCGGCCCGATACGGCAAAGGGCCTTCAATCCGGTCATGAAGTCCGCGCCACAGTTGCGCATGTTAGAGCCGGGAGATGACGCGTCGACATTTGCCGTCGAGCGTTCGCAGTAATGGGTCCAGTCGGCATAACAGCGTCCTGCGCCGGCCCCGCTAACCGCGCGTTCTGGCTTTCGGTTCCGCCGCGCTTTCCGATGGATTTGCAATCAACCTTGCAGATCGCCAATCCCTTACCACCAGCAACTTCTTTTTTCTTGCCAGCAGTTTATCGCGATTTCCATTAGCCGCTCGGCCGTGCTTTGCGGCAATCGCGTAGTCGGCTCTGTTCGTTCGATAGTCTTCGTTTTGCACAGACATGTTTCTATCTCCCGATACAGAATATTAACGCGCCGCCACAGNGTGCTTTGCGGCAATCGCGTAGTCGGCTCTGTTCGTTCGATAGTCTTCGTTTTGCACAGACATGTTTCTATCTCCCGATACAGAATATTAACGCGCCGCCACAGCAAGCAGTTCCGAAAACAGAGTTCAGAACGCATACGAAGAAGGGTAAGGTACGATAACTTTAATCCACCATGTCACGCAGCGGCTTTTTGCGCTTCGGCGGCCTGTACTTCCCGACCAGCCTGACCTTATCGATGTCGACCGTCACCAGCGGTCCCAGATCGACGGTCACCCTGCCGCCTTCCTCGTCGATGCGCGTGATCTCGCCGGTAAGCTCGATCTGCTGCCCCTTCTTCACCTTCGTGTGGTCGATGATCGAATGCGGAAAGTTGTAGCTCGGAATCGAGACGCTCAAGCGGTCCTCAGTGACCCGTCTGCGGACGGTGGCCGTGATCGCCACCAGATCTCCAATCCCAATTCCCCGCGCCATGCCATGAGTCTGGGGCGGCCGGCGTCTTAGTCAAGAGATTGCTAATATAGGTGACCGCTTCATCCAATTGATGGACGAAGCCCATCAAGGGCCGGTGCTATTTTGGATGCATGTCGCGACCTTCCACGAGCCCGCTTGCTATCGCCATCCTCGCGATCAGCGTCAGTTATGCCGAAGCCGCGGACCGTAAGGTCGAAACCGCGACGCTCGGTACGTACGACAATTCGAAGAACCTGCCGGTTTGCACCGCGTCAAGCGAACTCTTCGAAGTCCTCGGTGACAGGTGTTTTCTCGTCAAAGGTTCGATGATCTATGGCGACATCGCCGAGCTGTCCCATATAGTCACTTTTGGTCGGTAGCGCCGGCCAGGGGCTCACGCTATATCGGCTCGATGCCAGCCGATCGCCTTGTAGTCCGCTTCGCCTATCAACGCGGCTGGCAAGTCGTGGATCGCAGCACGATTCTCCAGACGTTCGAAAAGAAAGAAGAGGCGTTCCAGTTCCTGGTGAACCGCGGCGCCCGCGTCTGGTTGGAATGGAGCAGGACCGTCATCGGCCGGGAAAGCACCGCCGTCTGACTTCGCTGCCAGTTTCATGCAGGATACAGTCGGTCGCATCCTGAAGACGCTCCACGGCACCGAGGCCGGGACATGGTTCTGGTCATGTTATGAAGGTGGCGCGAACGGGAGGGTCTTCACAAAGGACGAAGCGGTCTTCGGCGTCGAGCGCGCCTATACCCGCCGTGTCGTCAAAGCTGACTGGCGGTAGGCCGCTGTGTTGAAGCCAGGTGCCCCGCAATGGGTCAATACGTCTGGCACCTCAATTGCATAGTCAGCAATACCGGGCACCCCAATGCACGGCACTCAGGGCCCGTCGCTTCGCAAATGTAGCGGCGGGTCTTGTACATACTGGTCGCTCCCCAGCCTAGGCGCTGCCGTCCGTCTCGCTTTCCTCATCGATCGACCGGACCGGCAGATAGGCGTTGGTTTCCAGCCATTCGCGCAGCACTCTCTGGATGAGATCGGATCTGCTGATTTTCATTTCGGCCGCTACGGAATCTAGTGTGTCCGCGGTCGCCGGCTCCAGGGGTACGCCGGAGACGTTTCTATGTTAAGCCGGAATGTTCCTTGTTCGAGTCCGCTGCCTCACGGCGGCGGGCTTTTTCGTTTGGACGGGAACCTCGTTGGTCATCGCTGGTTGGAGTAGTGGTGGCGGAAGTCCCGGAAGGTGTCCGTTGCCGGCCCAGCCATCTTTGGTCCGTGCCCCCATTTGGTGCGTGCCAACGCACCGGAGTTTAGACATGACGGAAAACATCCCCGAAAAGAAAGCTCGCCAAGGCGGATTGGGCCGCCACGGTTTTACGATCCTGATAGCAGCACTGCTCCTGACCGCAATCGCTTGGGGCATTGCTGAGCTATACGGTGAGCAAGCAAAGACACCGGCTACGGAACAGGGTGGGTCGCCGGCGTCTACAGGCCGGGATGCCGCTTCCGGCGATCCGTAAAATCCCAAACCCACAACATAAACGTCGATCCAGTCGATCAGACCCCTAAGGTCGATAAGAACTCTACCTCGCCGGGGGTGGCGGAAAACCTGAGCCTGGGCAAAAAATAGTTTTGCGACCCCAAAAAGCGTTTTGCGGTGCCCCGGCGGTGCCCCAGACCTTTTCGAGGCAAGGGGCCCCAGAGGGGGCGTTTACTAATGATCTGAAAATATTAAAGAATTTTTGGTGGAGCCAATCGGAATCGAACCGACGACCTCTTGAATGCCATTCAAGCGCTCTCCCAACTGAGCTATGGCCCCACTCCGGCAGTCTACCGGCGCCGTTGCCGGCGAAGAGATCCGGCGCGGGTTGAGACCGCGCCGTTAGTGCAGCGGCTTCTAACCCCGCCTTCCGTCAATATCAAGCCTTCAAGAGCCGCTTTTTATTGAGACGCCGCGAAAGTCGGCAGGCGCTTGCGCCAGAGGCCCGATCAGACTTCGTCGTCGTCGTCGCCGACGCCGATCATGTCGGCGACATCGTCGTCTTCTTCCTCTTCGTCGGCGAGGAAAGTATCGTCATCCTCGTCACCGAGGTCCACATCGTCCTCGTCATCGCCGAGATCGGGAAGATCGTCGGCTTTCGCATCCTCGTCCGCCTCTTCGAGCGAGACGACCTCGACGCCCTCTTCCTCCTCGGAGTCCACTTCCTTCTCGGCAACTTCCTCTTCCTCCTCGAGGGCGGCGATCTTGCCTTCCTCGAAATAGGAACGCGGGTAGCTCTTGCCGGTATAGGGCGAGACGATCGGATCCTTGTTCAGGTCGTAGAATTTTTGACCCGTCTCGGGGTCGATGCGTTTGGTGCCAAGTTCGGGTTTTGCCACTGCAAGCCTCGTCGATGAAAGTTTGGTCCCCATAACCACAGTTTGCGGCGCTGTCAAAGCCTAAAGCCAGCGTCATAAATCGCCGCGTTGAGCGACCTCTTGCAAGGGGATGACCATTTCCGTCCGCCGTGATACGAGACCGCCCAAACCAAAAGAAAAAGGCCGGCCACCGGCATTTTCACGCAGGGAAAAGCCATGTCGCATACTGCCGCCCCGAAACCGGCCACCGCCCGCAAATCGTCAGCGCTTTCAGGCGCGGCGCGGGTGCCCGGCGACAAGTCGATCTCGCACCGCTCGTTCATGTTCGGCGGCCTCGCCTCCGGCGAGACCCGCATCACCGGTCTGCTGGAAGGCGAGGACGTGATGCGCACGGGCGCCGCGATGAAGGCAATGGGCGCGCATATAGAAAAGCTCGGCACTGAGTGGGTGATCCGCGGCACCGGCAACGGGGCGCTGCTGCAGCCGGAAGGCCCGCTCGATTTCGGCAATGCCGGTACCGGCTCGCGCCTCACCATGGGCCTGGTCGGCACCTACGACATGGAGACGACCTTCATCGGCGACGCTTCGCTGTCCGGCCGGCCGATGGGCCGCGTGCTTGAGCCGCTGCGCCAGATGGGCGTGCAGGTGCTGAAGGCGACGCCCGGCGACCGCATGCCGATCACGCTGCACGGGCCCAAGCACGCCGCACCCATCACCTACCGCGTGCCGATGGCCTCGGCGCAGGTGAAGTCGGCGGTGCTGCTCGCCGGGCTGAACACGCCCGGCGTCACCACCGTCATCGAGCCGGCAATGACGCGCGACCACACCGAAAAGATGCTGAAGGGATTCGGCGCCAATCTGTCGGTCGAGACCGACGAGCGCGGCGTGCGCCACATTTTCATCGAGGGCCAGGGCAAGCTCACCGGCCAGACGATCGCTGTGCCGGGCGACCCGTCCTCGGCCGGCTTTCCGCTGGTGGCGGCGCTGATCGTGCCGGGCTCAGACATTACAATTGAAAACGTGCTGATGAACCCGACCCGGACCGGGTTGCTTTTGACGCTGCAGGAAATGGGCGCCCGGATCGACATTGTCGACCCGCGCAATGAAGGCGGCGAAGATGTCGCCGATCTGCGGGTGCGCTATTCCGAGCTGAAGGGGGTCACCGTGCCGCCTGAACGGGCGCCGACGATGATCGACGAATATCCGGTGCTTGCTGTCGCCGCCAGCTTCGCCGAGGGCGAGACGCTGATGCAGGGACTGGAAGAGCTGCGTGTGAAAGAATCCGACCGGCTGTCGGCAGTGGCCGAAGGACTGAAGCTCAACGGCGTCGACTGTACCGAGGGCGAGGCCTCGTTGGCGGTGCGCGGGAAACCCGGCGGCAAGGGGCTCGGCCGGCACCCCAATGGACACAACATCGTCGTCCAGACCCATCTCGACCACCGCATCGCCATGAGCTTTCTGGTCATGGGGCTGGCAACGGAAAAGCCTGTGACCATCGATGACCAGGCGATGATCGCGACCAGCTTTCCGGAGTTCATGGGGCTGATGAAGGGGCTGGGCGCGGAGATTGAGTGACATGGCAGTCGCAAACCTTGGAAATTGGCCCCCAACACCTCTGCCTTCGTCATCCTGGGGCGGAGCAAGGAGCGAAGCGACGCGGCGCAGACCCCAGGATCCATGCCGTGACATCAGAGCGCCGCAGCGATGCTGAATTCTGGTTGGCAGCACTCTTTGGCTGATATCACGGCATGGATCCCAGGGTCTTCGCTCCGCTACGTGTTCGCTGCGCCCTGGGATGACGAAGGCGCGAGGGCTTGTTGCCGGGCGGACAAAGCGTTGAGCCGTCAATGACACACGTCTTCACCATCGCCATTGACGGCCCCGCGGGCGCAGGCAAAGGCACCCTTGCCCGCCGGGTCGCCGACCACTACCGGCTGAACCTGCTCGACACCGGCCTCACCTATCGCGCTGTGGCCAATGCGCTGCTTCGGCTCGGTCTGCCGCTTGACAATGTCTCAGCCGCCGAGACCGCTGCCCGCCAGGTCGACCTGGCCAAGCTCGACCGGTCGGTGCTGTCGGCGCATGCGGTCGGCGAGGCGGCTTCGAAAGTGGCGGTGTTCCCTTCGGTGCGGCGCATACTGGTCGAAAAGCAGCGCGAATTCGCCAAGGCGCCGCCGGGCGCCGTGCTCGACGGCCGCGACATCGGCACCGTCGTCTGTCCCGACGCCGACATCAAGCTCTATGTGACGGCCAGCGCCGAAGTGCGGGCAGAGCGGCGGCTGGCCGAGATCGAGAGCATCGGGGGCACCGCCGATTTCAACGAGATCCTCGCCGATATCCTGCGCCGGGACGAGCGCGACATGGGTCGCGCCGACTCGCCGCTGAAGCCTGCCGCCGACGCGCACTTGCTCGACACCTCGGAAATGGCTATAGAAGCCGCGTTCCTGGCGGCCAAGGCGATCATCGACGACGTTCTGGCCAAGAGAAACAAAGCCTGAGCTGGGTTTTCCTTCCGCTGCCGATTGCCGGCGGCGAAAAGATATCCATATCGGGCGCGAACCAGCCTGCCAGCATTTTTCATGCGCCGGAATTGCCGCTTAGGCGGCCAAGGGCTTTTCTGAAGCCCGGAACGCCGGCAGGCCAACGCAACGCTAACCCACGGCGCCCGTCCCGCTTGAGATGCGGGGCATTCCAGGAGAAACTATGTCAGTTGCAAACCCTACTCGCGATGATTTCGCGAGCCTGCTCGAAGAATCATTTTCCGCCGGCCATTCCGGCGAAGGCCAAGTCGTCAAGGGCACGATCACCGCGATCGAAAAGGACATGGCTATCATCGACGTCGGCCTCAAGGTCGAAGGCCGCGTGCCGCTGAAGGAATTCGGCGTCAAGGGCAAGGACTCGACGCTCAAGGTCGGGGACACGGTCGAGGTCTATGTCGAGCGCATCGAGAACGCGCTTGGCGAAGCGATGCTTTCCCGTGAAAAGGCCCGCCGCGAAGAGAGCTGGGTCCGTCTCGAAGAGAAGTTCACCAAGGGTGAGCGCGTCGAAGGCGTCATCTTCAACCAGGTCAAGGGCGGCTTCACCGTCGATCTCGACGGCGCCGTGGCCTTCCTGCCGCGCAGCCAGGTCGACATCCGCCCGATTCGCGACGTCTCGCCGCTGATGCACAATCCGCAGCCTTTCGAGATCCTCAAGATGGATCGCCGCCGCGGCAACATCGTGGTGTCGCGCCGTACCGTGCTCGAGGAAAGCCGCGCCGAACAGCGTTCGGAAATCGTGCAGAACCTCGAAGAAGGCCAGGTGGTCGAAGGCGTCGTCAAGAACATCACCGATTATGGTGCGTTCGTCGACCTCGGCGGCATCGACGGCCTGCTGCATGTCACCGACATGGCATGGCGCCGCGTCAACCATCCGACCGAAATCCTCAACATCGGCCAGACGGTCAAGGTGCAGATCATCCGCATCAACCAGGAAACCCACCGCATCTCGCTCGGCATGAAGCAGCTCGAGAGCGATCCGTGGTCCGAGATCGGAACGAAATTCCCGATAGGCAAGAAGATCAAGGGCACCGTCACCAACATCACCGACTACGGCGCATTCGTCGAGCTGGAGCCGGGCATCGAGGGCCTCATCCACGTTTCGGAAATGTCGTGGACGAAGAAGAACGTCCATCCCGGCAAGATCCTGTCGACGACGCAGGAAGTCGATGTGGTGGTGCTCGAGGTCGATCCGGCCAAGCGCCGCATTTCACTCGGCCTCAAGCAGACGCTCGAGAACCCGTGGCAGGCTTTCGCCAGCAGCCATCCGGTCGGCAGCCAGGTCGAGGGCGAGGTCAAGAACAAGACCGAATTCGGCCTGTTCATCGGCCTCGAAGGCGATGTCGACGGCATGGTCCATCTTTCCGACCTCGACTGGACCCGTCCGGGCGAGCAGGTGATCGAGGAGTACAATCGCGGCGACATCGTCAAGGCGCAGGTGCTCGACGTCGACATCGACAAGGAGCGCATCTCGCTCGGCATCAAACAGCTGGCCAAGGACACGGCCGGCGAGGCGGCGACTTCAGGCGAACTGCGCAAGAACGCGGTCGTCACCTGCGAGGTCACCGGCGTCAAGGATGGCGGTCTGGAAGTGCGGCTCGTCGAGAGCGGCATCGAGACCTTCATCAAGCGCTCCGACCTCAGCCGCGACCGCGACGAGCAGCGCCCAGAGCGCTTCACGGTCGGCCAGAAGGTCGACGCCCGCGTCATCGCCTTCGACAAGAAGACCCGCAAGCTGCAGGTCTCGATCAAGGCGCTGGAAATCGCCGAGGAGAAGGAAGCGGTCGCCCAGTACGGCTCGACCGATTCCGGCGCTTCGCTGGGCGACATCCTGGGTGCCGCGCTGAAGAAGCAGGGCAGCTAAAGATTGGTTGCTGCCGCATTTCGGTGCGGCTGTGACGAAAAACCCCGCCGGAGCGATCCGGCGGGGTTTTCTTTGGTCGACGACCTGCTGTGTCAGGCCCTGCCGTAAAGCGGCACCAGCGTGCCGCTCATCGCCAGATTGGCCGGCGAAGCGAGATAGGCAATGGCCTCAGCGGCCGCTTCGAGGCTGACCCATTTGCTGAAATCGGCGGCCGGCATGTCTGCCCTGGTGGCCGGCGTGTCGAGCGTCGAGGGCGCGACCGCGTTGACCAGGATTCCCTTGCCCTTGAGTTCTTCCGCCATCGCCACCGTCATTGCCGCGACCGCCGCCTTGCTGGCGCCGTAGGCGACCATGCCGGAACCGCGCCGAAGGTCGAGCCCGGCGCGCGCCGTGACATTGACGATGCGCCCCGACACTGAAGACTCCAGCATCGAGCGGATCGCCGCGCGGCAGCACAGGAAGGTGGTACGGGCGTTGGTATCCATCATTTCGGCAAAGGACGCGGGCTCGATCTTCTCGACCGGCGCAGCGGTGAAACCGCCGGCCAGATGGATGGATGCCCACAAATCGGTAACGCTGGCATAGAACGCATCGACCTTAGCGGGATCGGCGAGATCGACATTGTGCGCCAGCCTGACGCGCTCATGTGCCGGGAAGGGAAAATGCGCGGGCGCGGCAGCATGGGCATTGGGCACATGGCAGACCGCACCCTGCTCCAGCAGTTTGCCGACAACCGCGCCACCGAGCGCTCCTGTGCCGCCGGTCACCACAACATGCCTGCCGTCCAGTGTATCCGTCATCTTCGACCGCTCCAGTCACTCATATGCCGCGCCGCCGCCGAAGGTCGCGCCTTTCGCGCGATCACTCAACCGAAATCTCGATGACACAGTGTCGTTTACGCGCCTCAAGCCGGCGGCCATCCGACGAGGATCGCATCCCCAAGCAGACTCTGCCACAGCACTCAATCGACAGGGATCTCGATAACATACGGCAGTCCGGTCGCCCGCGCGCGCTGGAGTGCGTCCGCCAGATGACCGATGCCGGCAAGCCGCTCGGCGGCAATGCCATAGGCCTCGGCCAGCTTGCAGAAATCAGGCGGCGCCGGCGAGACGCCGACCGGCTCGACGCCGACATCGAGCATCGAGGTTTCGATTTCGCGATAGCCGCGATTGTTCCAGACGACGAAGATCACCGGCGCCGAGGCGTCGAGCGCGGCGCCCAGTTCCGGCAGCGTGAACTGGAAACCACCGTCGCCGGTGAGACAAACGACCGGCGCATCAGGCACGGCAAGGGCCGCACCGATCGCCGCCGGCGGACCATAGCCGAGCGCGCCGAAGCCGGTGGCAGCGTTGAACCAACTGCCCGGTCGATCGTGATCGTAATAGAGGTTGGCGGCATAGACCGGCTGGGTCGAATCGCCGACGATAATCGAGCCTGGCAACGCATCGCGGATCGCCTCGACGGCTCGTGTTTGCGCCTGGAGGCTCGGGCTGATTTCGGCGAAGGCCGCTTGCCTCGTTGCAGCGGCGCGAGCCGGACCGTCGTCCGATGGCGGCTGGCCCTTGCCGATTTCGGCAAGCAGCGCCTCGAGTGCTACGCCGCAATCGGCCTGGATCGAAATCCGGGCCGGCCGGCGGGCAAGCTGGTCGGCGCCGATGTCGATGCGGATCAGATTGGTCGGCAGGACAAAGCCGCCGTCGCTATACCCATCATAGTCGGTCGGGCCGAATTCGGTGCCGGCGGCAATGACCAGATCGGCCTCGGCCATCAGCGCACGCACCGCCTTCAGACTCGGGCTCGCCGGCACGCCAAGCGGATGGCGATGCAGCAGGCCGCGGGCATTGGCCGTCTGGACAACCGGCGCTCCCATCCTTTCGGCGAGACGCTTCAGTGGCGCTTCGGCTCTCTTGGCGCCGCCGCCGGCGAGGATCAGCGGGCGGCGGGCAGCCGCGCAAAGCCTTGCCGCCTCTGCTATCGCCGCCGCATCCGGTTCGGGCGGCGCGACATTGGTCAGCAAAGCTGCGATGCCGTCGGCCGGCTTGACCATGATGTCGGTCGGGATCTCGATATGGACCGGACCGGGGCGCGATGACGAAAACAGGGCGAAGGCGCGGGCAAGCACGCCCGGCAGTTCGTCGGCGTCGGTGACACGGTGCGAGAAGAGCGCCACCTTCTCCATCATGCCACGCTGGTCGGGGAGTTCGTGCAGATGGCCGAGGCCCTTGCCCAGCGTCGGCGTGGCATTGACGCCTGAGATCACCAGCATCGGAACCGAATCGGCGCGGGCCTGGCCCATGGCGGTTATGGTGTTGGTTAGTCCCGGTCCGGTGATGACGAAGACGACGCCAGGCTTGCCGCTGGCGCGCGCATAACCGTCGGCCATGAAGCCGGCGCCCTGCTCATGACGCGGGGTGACGTGGCGGATTTTCGAGCGCGCCAGCCCGCGATAGAGTTCGACAGTATGCACACCCGGTATGCCGAAGACCGTGTCGACGTCATGGGCTTCGAGCAAAGTGATGAGCGCTTCGCCGACTGTCGTCATTGTCTGAGCACCGGACGTGTGAGGCAAGTCGGTCCGCCCTCGCAGGCAATGCACAGCGCGTCCGCCTCGAAGGTTGAAACCCTGCAGCCGGCGGCCGCCATGGCCGCCGCCGTCTTCGGGAAGCCGGCAACGGCGATCACCTCGCGCGGCGCGGTCGGCAGCACATTGAGGCTGAGACCGTTGGAGGCGAAGAACTCCTCGGCGTCGCCCTCGACCAGGCGAATGCCGCGCGCCCGCAGCATCTGGTAGAAGGCAGCCGGCAAAAGCGGTGCATAGACCAGCGCCAGATCGTCGGCGAGCGGACTGATCACCGACATCAGATGCAGGCAGGCCTCCTCGCCATGCCAGAGCGGCAGGTCGTAACCATAGACCTGGATACCCTTGGGTGTTAGCAGGTTGGCGAGTTGCTGGATGCCATCCTGGTTGGTGCGCACGCCGCGGCCGACGGCCAGCGTCCGAGAATCCACCCAGACGCAGTCGCCGCCCTCGACTTGGCCGGGATGCTCGATGCGGCCGAGGATGGGCACGCCCATGCGCTTGTAGGCCGCCTCGTGCAGGCCGGGCTCAGCCAGGCGCAACGCCTTGCCCATGGCAAGAATGATGGCGCCGTGGTCGGTCATCAGTGAAGGATCGTGTGTGAAGACGGAATCGGCAAGCCCGTCATCGGCGTCGGTCAGCCATTCGATCTCGGCGCCGGATGCCAGAACCAGCGTCGTCAGCGCCTGATGCTGGGCGGCGGCCTTTTGCGGATCGAAGCCAGGACCATAGTGCCATTCCGATGCTTTGGCGCGAGGCATGGCGCTTGCGGCGGACCGCATCAGCACGCGCTGCAGGGGCCCGGCCATGGACTGCGACCCGTATGCTTTACCCACCAAGTGCTCCTGAAACATCCCATTCAGCCAATAGCCACTCAGCGAGCCGCGATCAATGGTCCAAAAAAGCATGGTTGACGGAGGCAAGCGGAACGGTCCATCTTGAGAATGAGAAGTCTGTCCAGTGATGGTAATGGGTAAAAAATTCCAGCAGCGATGGGTCCAGCCGCTTCGTGAGGCACCCCAAAGGTGATAGCGCAAGGCACGGCCCCCGCCCTGAAGTACACGGCGCAGAACGACGCCGCCGAAGCCATCCATGTCGAGAACCTGCATAAAAGATTCGGCGAACTGCATGTGCTGAAGGGTGTTTCGCTGTCGGCGCGCGACGGCGAAGTCATCGCCATCATCGGTGGCAGCGGCTCGGGCAAGTCGACCCTGCTGCGCTGCATCAATTGCCTGGAGAACCCAACCAGCGGAATCGTCCGCGTCAATGGCGAGGAGATCCGGATGAAGGCGGACAGTCACGGCCACACCGTTCCCGCCGACCGCAAGCAGATCGAGCGCATCCGCTCCAAGCTCGGCATGGTCTTTCAGAATTTCAATTTGTGGAGCCACATGACGCTGATCGAGAACGTAATCGAGGTTCCGGTGCATGTTCTCGGCGTCAAGCGCGACGTGGCCATCGCCGAGGCCGAAAAGCTGCTCGCCCGCGTCGGGCTGGCCGAAAAGCGCGATGTCTATCCGGCCTATCTGTCGGGCGGCCAGCAGCAGCGCGCGGCCATCGCCCGGGCGCTGGCCATCAATCCGCGCGTCATGCTGTTCGACGAGCCGACCTCGGCGCTCGACCCGGAACTGATCGGCGAGGTGCTGAAGGTGATCGGCGATCTGGCGCGCGAGGGCCGCACCATGGTGCTGGTGACCCACGAGATGAAGTTCGCCCGCGAAGTCGCGACGCATGTCGTCTATCTTTACAACGGGTTGGTCGAGGAAGAAGGGCCGCCGGAGCAGATCTTCGGTGCGCCCAAATCCGAAAGGCTGAAGCAGTTTCTGCGCAATGTTGGATGACTTGCGAGAAAAGCAGACGGGAACGTCAAACCAAAAAACGGGAGAAATGAAAAAATGAAACCTTTTCTCAAAACGGCGCTCGCGGCCACGCTGATCGCGTTGTCGGGCGCATTTTCGGCAAGCGCCGAACAGATCAAGGTGGGTTTTTCGCCTGAAGCCTATCCGCCGTTTTACTCGCAGGATGCTTCCGGCAACTGGGGTGGCTGGGAAGTAGACATCGTCAACGCCATCTGCAGCGAAGCCAAGCTGGATTGCGTATTGACGCCAATCCCGTGGGACGGCCTTATCCCGGCGCTTAAAACCAAGAAGATCGACGCGATTATGAATTCGATGTCCATTACCGACGAACGCAAGAAGGAAATCGATTTTTCGGAGAAATACTACAATACGCCGACTGCGGTGATCGGCGCCAAGGATCAGAAATTCGATGCGACGCCAGAGGGGCTGAAAGCCAAGATTATCGGCGTTCAGGCGTCCACGGTGCACGCTGCTTACGCCAAAAAGCACTTCACCGATGCTGCCGAGATCAAAGAATACCAGACGCAGGACGAGGCAAATCAGGATCTCGCCGCCGGCCGGATCGATGCCACTCAGGCCGATTCGATCGCGCTCGACGCATTTTTGAAGTCGGATCAAGGCAAAGCGTGCTGCGACCTCAAAGGTTATGTCGCACCGGACCTTGAAGTGCTCGGGCCTGGCGTCGGCGCCGGCGTACGTCAAGGCGACACCGAGCTCAAGGACAAGCTCAATGCCGCAATCAAGGCCATCCGCGCCAATGGCAAGTATGCCGAAATCACCAAGAAGTACTTCGACTTCGACATCTACGGCGAAGAGTCGCAGTCCAACTGACGGCAGCGGCATCAAGCCGGGCATGCCTAGCCGCCATCGTCGCGATGGCACGTCCGGCTTGATACATCATTGGCGCCTCAACCCGGAAGCCCAGGGGACATAAGCTGAGCGACGTTCTCGCCACCATCTTCGGAGCCAGTTCGCTGGAATTGCTTTCCTTCCAGCCGCCGAACGGCAGGGGTCTCAGCCTTCTGCATGGGTTGGCAAACTCCGTCGGAATTGCTTTCGGCTCCTTTGGAGTCGGTCTCGTGATCGGCGTCGGCGGCGCTTATGGCAAGCTCTATGGCGGGCCGGTGGTCCGTGACCTGCTGGAAGTCTACACCACCGTGGTCCGCGCCGTGCCCGAACTGGTGCTGATCCTGCTGCTTTATTTCGCTGGTACCGACCTCATCAACCAGTTGCTCACCGCGCTCGGCCATGCCGCAATCGATATCAACGGTGTTGTCGCCGGAATAGGCGTGCTCGGGGTCGTGCAGGGCGCCTACTCTACCGAAGTCTTGCGCGGCGCGATTCTCGGCATTCCGCAGGGCCAGATCGAAGCCGCGCGGGCGTATGGAATGCCCCCCGGCCTGCTTCTCAGGCGTATCACGCTACCTGCGATGCTCCCCTTCGCCATCCCAGGGCTGGCAAATCTGTGGCTGATCGCCACCAAAGACACCGCGCTTCTCGCGATCGTCGGGGTCAATGAACTGACGCAAACCACACGGACGGCAGCCGGCGCGACGAAGGCTTATTTCACCTTCTTCATGGCGGCGGGCGCGCTCTATCTCGTTCTGACCCTCGTCTCCAACGTCGTCATCGGGCGTGTTGAGCGCTGGGCGCGACGCGGCATGCCTTCGATCGCGGGACCTCACTGATGGCGGCTGCCGAAACCCCGGTCATTAACGCCGCCGCCCGAGCTTCGCTCTGGATGCGGCCACATCGGATAGCGCTGGTCCTGATCGCGCTGGTTATCATATTGGCGTCGATTTTCCTCATGCGCTGGGATTGGCTGCCCACCTATCTGCCGCTGGCTTTGCAGGGCATATGGCGGACCATATGGCTGCTGGTGGTGACGTCGGCTCTGGGCATCGCGCTCGCTATCCCCCTCGGCCTCGCGCAGGTGATCGGCCCGCCGATTCTGAGCGTTCCCGCCAAGGTGTTCTGCACGGTTATTCGTGGTACGCCGCTGCTGCTCCAACTCTGGCTGCTCTACTTCGGACTCGGTTCGCTGTTTCCACAATTTCCGTGGATACGCGAGTCGTTCCTCTGGCCCATTCTCAGGCAGGCATGGCCCTATGCAGTTCTTTCGCTGACGATTTCCTATGCTGGCTACGAAGGCGAAGTAATGCGTGGCGCCTTCGCAGGCGTACCGAAAGGTCAACTCGAGGCGGCCCGAGCTTTCGGCATGAGCCGTTGGAAAATGTTCAGGCGAGTATGGCTTCCGCAGGCGATCCACCGGGCGCTGCCGACGCTGGCCGGCGAAACCGTTCTCCAGCTGAAGGCAACACCGCTGGTGGCGACCATAACCATGGTCGACATCTATGCCGTAGCCTCGAGGGTGCGCCAGGATCTGTTCGTCACCTACGAACCCTTGCTGCTTCTGGCGTTGGTCTATATGGCCATCACCGGTATCCTGGTCTTCGGCTTCCGCCGGCTCGAGGCGCGGATTCCAAACCGGCTCGGCTGACATCGAGACAGTTTCACGAATTCAGGACTTACGAAATGCAACTCAGTCTCGACCAAGCGACAGGGCTGTGCCGGATGGCGGCGCTCGGCGCCGGCGCCAATGAAGAAGCGGCGCAGTCGCTTGCAGCCTCCATCGTAGCGGCCGAGGCGGAAGGGCTGTCGACGGTCGGGTTGTCGCATTTCATCGACTATCTCGAAGCGCTGGAGGCCGGCCGCATCGACGGCAAGGCCGAGCCGGTCATCACTAGGCCGGCCTTGGCGGTCTATCTCTCTGACGCGAGAGGCGGTCTGGCGCATACCGGCTTCGACCGCACCATCGACGATCTCGCCAAGGCGGCGCGCCTGTTCGGCGTCGCTATCTTTTCGCAGAAGAACGCCTATACATGCGGCGCACTCGGTTATTTCACCGGGCGGCTGGCCGCGCTGGGACTGGTGTCCTTCGCCGCGACGAACGGGCCCGCCGTGCTTGCCGGCTCGGGCTCAGTCAAGCCGGTCTACTGCACCAACCCGATGTCCTTCGCCGCGCCCGCCGCCGACGGAGCGCCGCTGGTGATCGATCAGTCGTCGAGCGCCACTGCCTTCGTCAACATCCGCAAGGCGGCCGAGGACGGCAAGAAAATTCCCGAAGGCTGGGCCTTGGACGTCAGCGGCAACCCGACCACCGATCCCGCCGCAGCCATGAAAGGCGCGATGCTTGCCTTCGGCGGCCAGCGCGGCGCCAACATCGCGCTGATGGTCGAAGTGCTGGCGGCTGGCCTGTCGGGCGCCAACTGGTCGCTCGATGCGCCATGGTTCAGCGGCGGACCGGACAGTCCCGGAACCGGCCTCTTCGTGCTGGCCGTCGAGCCTAAGCTGCTCGATCCGGATTTCGAGAAACGCATGAAGGACCAGCTCGAACGGTTGCGCCGCCGCTACGGCGTGCATGTGCCCGGCCGTGCCCGGGCCGAAGCGGCGGAGAAGGCGGCAGCACGGGGCATAACGGCTCCGAAAGCCGTGGTGCAGCGCATCTCCGAATTCGCCGCCCGGTATTCTTCCTAAAAAGTTTGTCTGCGATTTTTTCGCCGCCGTTGAACCTTTTTGCGCGGTGGCGCGACCAATGCCTGTCCGGGGTGGGGTTTGCCCGGGCGGTGACATCCGGTCGAATGTCCCGGGCTGGGGCGGGCGTCTCACGCCGTCCTGATACCGTCTCAGGCCAGGCCGCCTCGTCGGACCCTGACTCCGACCTTGGAAGTCACCCCGAAAACCCCGCTTCGGCGGGGTTTTCTGCGTTCTCTCGCATCTGGTCAGTTAACACGCTTTTCTAGTCAACTTTTGTTCATTTGACTTTGACTGAGGTGGTCGGGTGTTTGCGCGAAGCAGCAAAAGAGGAGCCCCAATGTCCGCAAGCACCGAGAATTCCAGAAGAAGCCTTTTCGTCCCAGCCCTTGGCAGCCTTTATGCGGCGCTGCACACCACCTCTGAAACCATCCTGCGTGCCGTAGCCGGCATCTTCCTCACCATTCATGGTTCGCAGAAGATCACCGATCCGTTTGGCGCCGCCGAGATGGTCGAGGGCCTCGGCTTCTATCCGGGCGCATTTTGGTCCCTGCTCTTGGCATGCACCGAGTTCTTCGGAGGCATTTTCATCGCCATAGGTCTCTTGACCCGACCGGCCGCCTTCGCCGGAATGTTCGTGCTTCTGGTCACCGTCTGGTTCCATTGGGTCACTATGGGCGAGGGCTTTTCGGGCGCCGAAAAATCACTGCTGTGGGCGGCGATCCTGTTCTTCTTCGTCATTCGCGGCGGCAACCGCCAATCGGTCGACGCACGCATCGGCAGGGCGTTCTGACGCGGTCGAAACAAGGTCTCCGGCGACTTATCGTCGCCCTTTGCCTTTGGCGCGAAACGGACTAAGAAACGGCTTCAGTCAAGCACCAGTAAATCTGGAAACTGCGCCGGAGCCAGCAATGACCGAAATCCTGCAGACCCCAAAGCTCGTCGTCGTGTTCGGCGGTTCCGGCTTTGTCGGCCGTCACGTCGTGCGGGCGCTGGCCAGGCGCGGCTACCGCATAAGGGTCGCCTGCCGCCGGCCCGATCTCGCCGGCCATTTGCAGCCGCTCGGCAATGTCGGCCAGATCCAGCCGGTGCAGGCCAATGTTCGCGTGCGCTGGTCGGTCGACCGCGCCGTGCAAGACGCCGATCATGTCGTCAATCTGGTGGCCATCCTGCATGAGAGCGGCCGGCAGAAATTCACCTCCGTCCACGAATTCGGCGCACGCGCCGTCGCCGAAGCGGCGCGCGCCGTCGGCGCTGGCCTCACCCATATCTCGGCTCTGGGCGCCGATCTGAACGCGCAATCGGACTACGCGCGCACCAAGGCGCTCGGCGAAAAAGCGGTCCTGGAAACGATCAGCGATGCCGTCATCTTGCGGCCGTCGATCAATTTCGGGCCGGAGGACAGTTTCTTCAACCGGTTCGCCAATATGGCGCGCTATTCGCCGGTCCTGCCGCTGATCGGCGGTGGGCAGACCAAATTCCAGCCGGTCTATGTCGGCGATGTCGCCGAAGCGGTGGCGCGCTCGGTCGACGGCAAAGTCCAGGGCGGCCGGATCTATGAGCTTGGCGGGCCGCAGGTGCTCACCTTCAAGCAATGCATGCAGGAAATGCTTGCCATGATCGACCGCAAGCGACTTCTGGTGTCGGTGCCTTGGTGGGTGGCGAACATGCAGGCATCGATTCTCGGGCTTTTGCCCAATCCACTGCTGACTAAGGATCAGGTCCTGCAATTGCGCGAGCACAACATCGTGTCGGAAGCGGCCACCAGGGAAAACAGGACGCTCGCCGGTCTCGATATCCAGCCACATTCGATCGGCAGCATCCTGCCCAGCTATCTCTGGCGTTACCGGGCCGCGGGCCAGTTCCAGCGCAAGACGGCGGCCTAGCCTATCAGGCGCTCACTAAAGGCGCCGCGTGACCTGCATCGGCAGGCCGCCCTGCGGTTGCGTCGTCAGTTTCTGCACCGGCCACGGCTTAGTCTCGGCGGTGGTGTCGAAGCGGAAACGCGACAGCATGATCGCCAGAGCGATGATCGCCTCCTGCATGGCAAAGCTGGCGCCGATGCAGACGCGAGGACCGGCGCCGAACGGTAAATACTGGAAGCGGTCGATCTTCTCGCGATTTCCCGGATGGAAGCGTTCGGGCATGAACGCGTCGGGCCGCTCCCACAGCTTGCGATGGCGATGAACAACCCACGGCATGACCAGCACCGCGGCGCGCCTCGGTATATAGAGGCCGTTCCAGGTTTCGGGTTCGATCGGCTCGCGGTTGATCGACGGCGCCGGCGGATAGAGCCTGAGCGCCTCGTCGAAGGCAGCGCGGGTGAACGGCATGGCGTCGAGCCACTTTGTCGGATCGGACTCGCGCGCCAGCACCGCGTCGATCTCGCGCTCGATCTTTTCGCGCTCCCAAGGCGCTTCGGCCAAGCAATAGAGCGTCCACCCAAGTGCACGCGCCGTGGTCTCATGGCCGGCACCGATGAAGGTGATGATGTTGTCCTCGACCTCGGCGCGCGTCAGCCCGTCCGGTCCCTCCGCCTTGAGCAAAAGCGTGAGAAAATCCTGCGGCACCTTGTCCGGATCGCGCTTAACCCGCTCTTCGCGCATCTTGACGGTGTCAGTGACGATCTTGCGGAAATAGGCCATGGTCTTGCGGCCGCGGATGCGGGTCAGGCGCGGCAGCCAATCGGGCGCCCGCAACAGATCGAGCGGATCAACGCGGCCCATGGTCTCGAACAGCCGGTCGATCTCCTTGGCGAAGCTGCCCGGCTCACCTGATATCTCACCGGAAAACAGCGTCTCGGCCAGGATGTCAAAGGTAAGCAGCGTCATGTCATGGGCGATGTCCGACGTGCCGCCGCCCTCGTAGCGCGTGACGAACTCCCGTGTGCGCCTCAGCATCGGCTCGGCAAAACCGAAGATGTGCCGCGGCGTGAACACCGGCGCCATCGCCTTGCGCGAGCGCCTCCATACCTCGCCCTCAGCGGTCAGCAGGCCGTCGCGCAGGATCGGCCGCAGGATCATCTGACGCACCGTCGCCATCTTGTAGTTTTTCGCATTGTCGACCAGCACGTGGCGAATGAGGCCGGGGTCATTGGCGATGACCAGTGGCCCGCCGATGCCGGTCACCGAAATCCAGGGTTCGTTGTAGGTCGGCTCGCCCCACAGTTCGAGCGGATTGCGATAGACGATGCGGATCATCTCCAGCGTCGAAGGCGGCGAGGTACGCGGCTTCGGTGCCGGCGGGACGAATGGGGCGGGCTGACTGTCCATGGCGTGCTCCGCTGGTCACCTCAATGTAGTGGCTGGCAAGGCAAGCGTCCATGTCGCCGGCCTCTCCGGAATGTAACCGGGGCACTGGAAAGTACCTGATTGCCGGAACAGGGCGGCCTGCTCTTGTTGCCGCCGCTCTGTTCCAAAACCGATCCACTTTTTGGGTCCGATGCCATGGCCGGCCGAGCGTGTTCTTCTTCCATTCGGAAATGCTTGCAAACCTTGGAAAAACCGCCTTTTGCACTTATATCTAGGACATCAAAGACGCGCGATTCGGAGCCGATTTCTGCGCTGGATGTGCGGCATCAATCAGACAGGTTTTCATGAGCGATCAGATCGACAACGCCAACGGCGCTGAGGCCGAGTACGGCGCCGATTCCATCAAGGTTTTGAAGGGGTTGGATGCCGTCCGCAAGCGGCCTGGCATGTATATCGGCGATACCGACGACGGGTCGGGCCTGCATCACATGGTGTACGAGGTCGTCGACAACGCCATCGATGAAGCGCTGGCCGGCCATGCCGACCTTGTCACGGTAACGCTCAACCCCGATGGTTCCGTGACGGTGATCGACAATGGCCGCGGCATTCCGACCGATATCCACACCGGCGAAGGCATTTCGGCGGCCGAAGTGATCATGACGCAGCTGCATGCCGGCGGCAAGTTCGACCAGAACTCCTATAAGGTGTCCGGCGGTCTGCACGGCGTCGGCGTCTCGGTAGTCAACGCGCTGTCGGGCTGGCTGAAGCTGAAGATCCGCCGCAACGGCCAGATCTACGAGATGAGCTTCACGCACGGCAATGCCGACGCGCCGCTGAGGGTCACTGGCACCTACGAACAGCGCAAGGTTGCCGGCACTTATGAGGGGCGCAGCGGCAGCGAGATCACCTTTTTCCCGTCAGCCGAGACGTTCACCATGGTCGAGTTCGACTTCGGCACGCTGGAGCACCGGCTGCGCGAACTCGCCTTCCTGAATTCTGGCGTTCGCATCGTTCTGACCGATGCCCGCCATGCCGACGTCGTGCGCCATGAGCTGCACTATGATGGCGGGCTGGAGGAGTTCGTCAAATATCTCGACCGCGTCAAGAAACCGCTGATCGACGAGCCGATTGCGATCAAAGCCGAGCGTGACGGCATCACCGTCGAGGTCGCCATGTGGTGGAACGACAGCTACCACGAGAACGTGCTGGCCTTCACCAACAACATTCCGCAACGCGACGGCGGCACGCATCTTGCCGGCTTTCGCGGCGCGCTGACGCGCCAGATAACCGGCTACGGCGAATCCTCGGGCCTCACCAAGAAGGAGAAGGTGGCGCTGATCGGCGACGATTGCCGCGAAGGGCTGACGGCCGTGCTGTCGGTCAAGGTTCCCGACCCGAAATTCTCCTCGCAGACCAAGGACAAGCTGGTCTCGTCCGAAGTCCGTCCGGTGGTGGAAGGGCTCGTCAACGAAGCTCTCGGCACCTGGCTCGAAGAGCACCCGACCGAGGGCAAGGTGGTCATCGAGAAGGTCATCCAGGCGGCAGCGGCGCGCGAAGCCGCGCGCAAGGCGCGCGACATCACCCGCAAGAGCTCGCTCGGCGTCACCTCGCTGCCCGGCAAGCTGGCCGACTGCCAGGAACGCGACCCGGCGAAGTCCGAAATCTTCATCGTCGAGGGCGACAGCGCCGGCGGCTCGGCCAAGGGCGGCCGTTCGCGTCAGAACCAGGCCATTCTTCCCCTGCGCGGCAAGATTCTCAATGTCGAGCGGGCCCGGTTCGACCGTATGCTCGGCTCCGACATGATCGGCACGCTGATCACCGCGCTCGGCACTTCGATCGGCAAGGACGAGTTCAACGCCGATAAGCTGCGCTACCACAAGATCATCCTGATGACCGACGCCGACGTCGACGGCGCCCACATCCGCACCTTGCTGCTGACCTTCTTCTTTCGGCAGATGCCCGAGCTGATCGAGCGCGGCCATCTCTATATCGCCCAGCCGCCGCTCTACAAGGTGACGCGTGGCAAGAGCTCGCAATACCTCAAGGACGAGAGCGCCTTCGAGGAATTTCTCATCGGCTCGGGGCTGGAGGAGGCGTCGCTTGCGCTCAGCACCGGCGAGGTGCGGGCCGGACAGGACCTGCGCAGCGCCATCGACGATGCGCTGGCGGTGCGCCAGCTCATTAACGGGCTGCACACGCGCTACAACAGAGGCGTGGTCGAGCAGGCCGCGATTGCCGGCGCGCTCAACCCGGACGTTTTCGCCGATCTCGGCCGGGCCAACGCCATGGCCGATCGCGTCGCCCGGCGTCTCGACATCATCGCCGAGGACACCGAACGCGGCTGGACGGGCCGCATGTCGACCTCAAACGAAGGGGTCGGCGGCTATGTGTTCGAGCGCACGGTGCGCAGCGTCAAGGAGTTCGCGCATCTCGATCTCGCGCTGATCAATTCGGCCGACGCCCGCCAGCTCGACCGCTATGCGCCTCGCCTCGCAGAAGTCTATGGCGAGCCGCCGGTGCTGCGCCGCAAGGATGTGTCGGAAACCATCTCGGGACCGCTGGCGCTGCTCAACGCCGTGTTTGCCACCGGCCGCAAGGGCCTGACCATGCAGCGTTACAAGGGCCTCGGCGAAATGAACGCCGAGCAGCTCTGGGAGACCACGCTCGACCCGAATGTGCGCTCGCTTTTGCAGGTCAAGGTCAATGACGCGACGGACGCCGACTCGCTGTTTTCGCGGCTGATGGGCGACGAGGTCGAGCCCAGGCGCGAGTTCATCCAGGAAAACGCGCTGTCCGTCGCCAATCTGGATATTTAAAGCCCAGGCCGGACGCTCAATTTCGAGCGCTCGAGACATCGTTGGTAGACCTAGGCCTGCCAATGATGTCTGGTGCATTGCAACAAAGGTTCACTGAGGAGGGCCCGGTCGGAACGGAAAGGCTTCCAAGGCATTGTGATTGATCACAATCGCCGCAGGAGGCACTCATGGGACGTGGCATTTTGCTCTGGCTTCTCGGAGTCCCGATTCCGATCATTATTCTCATCATGCTTTTCGCACGGTAGGGGGCTGACATGCAGTCAACCCTAACGGCTGTCGACGTTTCCGCACCGACGGAATCCTCTTCCACCGCTGTCAGCTGGGGGCCGATCGTGGCCGGCGCCTTTGCTGCCTCGGGGCTAACACTGATCCTGATGTTGCTCGGCTCCGGGCTCGGGCTGACCATGGTTTCGCCGTGGTCCGGCTTAAGCACATCGGTCACAACTTTCGCGGCCTCCACCGCCGCGTGGCTGATCATCGTGCAGTGGCTGTCGTCGGCTGCCGGCGGTTATCTTGCCGGGCGCCTGCGCACCAAATGGGTCGGCGTCCACACCGATGAAGTCTTTTTCCGCGATACCGCCCACGGCTTCCTCGCCTGGGCGCTTGCAACGTTGCTCGTCGCCGGCGTGCTCGGCTCGGCGCTTTCCGCAGCTGTCGGAACCGGCGTCCAGGCCGCTTCGACAGTCGCGTCGGGCGCGGCAATGGGCGCTTCGGCAGGTGCCACTGCAAACGCCGGAGGCGCCGCGACCGACAACGCAACGTCGTACTTCGTCGATGCATTGTTCCGCCCGGCCGATGCGGCCAGGCTTGCTGCCGCCAGCCCGGAGAGCGATGCGGCGGCGACGGCGCAGGCTTCGCGCATTTTGATCTCGAGCGCAGCAGCAGGAGAAGTGTCTGTCGACGACAAGACCTATCTGTCGCAGCTGGTGGCTGCCCGAGCCGGGCTGTCGGAACCGGATGCCAGGGCTCGTGTCGATGCCGTGCTTGCCAGGGTCGAAGAGGCGAAGGTTCAGGCTCAGCAGGCTGCCGATACCGCCAGGAAAGCCGGTGCCACCTTCGCGCTGCTTGGCGCACTGTCGCTGGTTGTCGGCGCTTTCATCGCAAGCGCCGCGGCAGCCCTTGGCGGCAGGCAGCGCGACGACGAGGAGGCGGTCTTCCTGACCAACCGCTGATCGGTGCTTGACGGTTTCTTCTATGCAGGGACACTGCCCCTGCATAGACATGCTGTTTCGATGGGGTGATTGCCAGCGCCGGTTCACCGAAACGAGCGCCGGCTCTTACTTTCCGGCAAAAACCGTGGACACCGCCTGGCTTGGCTCCAGTTTGCGGCCGAGATCGACGGCGTCGCGCAGCACCTCGATATGCGAGCGCGGCGGCGTTCCGGCCGCTGCGGCGACCTCGACGCCGGTCGCCTTCAGCGACCAATAGAGCCTGTGGGTGAAGATGCGGCCAAGCGAACTGCGCAGCTCGACCTGAATGTTCTCCACGCCGGGGCCGAAATTTTCCGCCATCGGCCCGGAGATCGGGTCGCCCGTCAGCCAGCCATTGCCCCTGTCGAAGATGTTGGTCCAGCGCGTCGCGGCAAATACAGCGCCATGATGCACCGCCCGCTGCGGCCTGCCCGAACGGCTGCGCCCTTCCTGATAGAGGACGGTTCCACCGGCCGCCGTATCGGCGATTGGCGGACACGCCGAGAACAGCCGCTCAGCGATGCCGCGCCTGAATTCGGCGAGATTGTAGGTCACCAGAAATTCGCTGTGGGTCAGCGGGCTGCCGAGCGTGACGAAATCGCTGATCTTCCACGGCAATGGATGATCGTCGTCCCTGGCGCGGAGCTGGCGATAGAGTTCCCATTGATCTCGCCGGAATCCGGAGAGGTCATCCAAGCTGTCGGGCCACGCAGAACCATCGGCGTTGAGCGTAGCGCTGTCGACGGCGCGGATCGCTTTCAGTCTCGCCTTGTCGCGGACCGCTTCCAGCTTTCGCGGCCTGAAATCAGCCCACAATATCTGCAGCAAATCATAGGCGATGATTGATCCCAGGCTGTGTGAGACCAGCACGATGCGGTCGTAGGTATCGTCCATCATGAGACGCCTCAGCAGCGTCAGGCCACGGTCGCGGACAAGCGCGCGCTTCTCGACCGTTGCCGCTTCAGCACGGACATAGGCGGCCACATCACCGAAATAAGGAAGACCAAACCGGTCCACCGACCAGACGACGAACGAGGCCAGGATCGTGACGAGCATGCTCGTGGTCCAGGAAATATATCCTTGCAAGGCCGAGGTCGCGAGCACGAGCGCCGCGCCCAAGACTGTTATGACGGCCAGAAACGTAACGACATAGAGCCCGCAGGCGTCGCGCGGAATGTCGGCGGGCTTGCGCCAGAGCAGATTTGCCACCCAGGCCGCAAGCCGGCCCCGCGTCGTGCCTTGCGTGATGTCGGCCCAGTAAAGCTCGTAGAAATCAGTGCGGCGGCCATCGACATCGTAAGGGGTGGTGATCCGGCGAAGCTCGTGCGAGTTCGTGCGGCTGTCAGGCGTGATCCAGCTCTGGTTGATCTTCGAGCCGGCGGGACCGCCCGAATCGGCGACACGGGCGTAAAACGGCACGCGAGCAGGGTCGTGACTCCAAACAGCCTGAACAAATTCCCTCAGCGTGCCCATGGGTCGCTGTTCGCCCATGCCATGCACGATCACCACGGCCTGGCTGAGCTTGCGCGGCGCCTTTCCGGAGGCCGGCGGGCTGGTCTTGGTCGGCGACGCAACAGG
Organism: Mesorhizobium wenxiniae; assembly: GCF_002284535.1. GTDB lineage: Bacteria > Pseudomonadota > Alphaproteobacteria > Rhizobiales > Rhizobiaceae > Mesorhizobium > Mesorhizobium wenxiniae. Next base: position 99,135 of record NZ_NPKH01000011.1, read on the forward strand.
ATGAGGGTCGGACACTAGTGCCTCCGTTTGGTGACAAAGCCCGGAACAAAATTTGTTCATCGTAGCGCTGAAACCGGCATGGGAGCAAAGACGCTGCAGGCCGGATGTTCAAGTCAAGAAAAACCCGGCGCGGAGCCGGGCTTTTTTCCGAACAATTAGCGGTGCACTGGACCGCGAATCCGGATCAATGATCCATGGCCTTGACGATCTCCTCGGTCATCTTCTTGGCATCGCCGAGCAGCATCATGGTGCCGTCCTTGTAGAACAGCGTGTTGTCGATGCCGGCATAGCCGGAGCCGAGCGAGCGCTTGACGAACAGGCAGGTGCGGGCCTTGTCGACGTCGAGGATCGGCATGCCGAATATAGGGGAGCTCTTGTCGTCCCGCGCAGACGGGTTGGTGACGTCGTTGGCGCCGATGACATAGGCGACATCGGCCTGCGCGAATTCAGAGTTGATATCCTCGAGTTCGAACACCTCGTCGTACGGCACATTGGCTTCGGCAAGGAGGACGTTCATGTGGCCGGGCATGCGGCCGGCGACCGGATGAATGGCGTACTTCACGTCGACACCATTGGCCTTGAGCTTGTCGGCCATCTCGCGCAGCGCATGCTGCGCCTGGGCGACCGCCATGCCGTAGCCCGGCACGATGATCACCTTCTGCGCGTTCATCATCAGATAGGCGGCATCATCGGCCGAGCCCTGCTTGACCGTGCGCTCGATGCCGTCGTCGGCAGCGGCGGAAGTCTCGCCGCCGAAGCCGCCGAGGATGACCGAGATGAATGACCGGTTCATGCCCTTGCACATGATGTAGGAGAGGATCGCGCCGGACGAGCCGACCAGCGCGCCGGTGATGATCAGCGCCAGATTGCCGAGCGTGAAGCCGAGGGCTGCAGCCGCCCAGCCCGAATAGGAATTCAGCATCGAGACGACAACCGGCATATCGGCACCGCCGATCGGGATGATGAGCAGGACACCAAGGACAAGCGATGCCGCCACGATCAGCCAGAACACCAGCTTGGACTCGCTGGTGACCAGCAGCACGATCAGCACGATCAGCGCGATGCCGAGGGCGGCGTTGATGAAATGGCGGCCGCCGATCATGATCGGCTTGCCCGACATGCGACCGTCGAGCTTGAGGAAGGCAATGACCGAGCCGGTGAAGGTGACGGCGCCGATAGCAACGCCGAGGCTCATCTCGATCAGCGCCTGGGCGTGGATGTCGGCAACCGTGCCGATGCCGAAGCTTTCCGGCGCATAGATGGCGGCGGCCGCCACCATGACGGCGGCAAGACCGACGAGCGAATGGAAGGCGGCGACCAGCTGCGGCATCGAGGTCATGGCAATACGCCGCGCGGTGATCGCGCCGACCGAGCCGCCGATCAAGAGGCCGAGCACGATGAGGCCGAAGCCCCCCGCCGAAGGGGTCGCCAGCGCCAGCGTGGTCGCAATGGCGATGCCCATGCCGATCATGCCGTACATGTTGCCCTGACGGCTCGTGGTCGGGTGCGACAGGCCGCGCAATGCCAGGATGAACAGGATGCCGGAAACCAGATAGAGGAAGGAGGCGAAGTTGGCGTTCATGTCGCTCTACTTGTCCTTCTTCTTGTACATCGCCAGCATGCGCTGGGTGACGAGAAAGCCGCCGAAGATGTTGACCGAGACCAGCATCAGCGCGACGAAACCGAAGCCGGTGGCGATGCCGGACGCCGAGATGCCGACGGCAAGCAGCGCGCCGACGACGATGACCGAGGAAATGGCGTTGGTGACGGCCATCAGCGGCGTGTGCAGCGCCGGTGTGACCGACCAGACCACGTAATAGCCGACGAAGATTGCCAGGACAAAAATGGCAAAGCGGAAGACGAACGGATCGATCGCCCCGCCGGACAGCGCGTGCGCGGCGTCGCCCGCCGCATCGGTACCGCCTGGAGCTGTGGCCAGATCCTGCACAGCGAGACGGACGGCGGCGGTCGCCTGATCGAGCTGGTCAAGGGCTTTCTGCAAGGTCTGGTCCATCACGCGATCCCTTTCGGCTTGTTAGCGAGCGACTTGGGTGCGGCAAGTTTCCTGGATGTGGCAGCTTTCTTTGGCGCGGCCGGTTTTTCTCCAGCAGCGGGCTTCGCAGGCTCGGCCGAGGCGATCATCACCGCCGGCTTGCCGATGAAAGCCGGATGCACGACCTTACCGCCATCGGTCAGCATCGTCGCCTTGACCAAGTCGTCGTCGCGGTTGATGGCAAGCGTCTTCGTGGTCTTGTCGACCAGTGTCTCGAGAAACGCAAAAAGGTTCCTGGCGTAGAGCAGCGAGGCGGAGGCCGCGACGCGGCCCGGTACGTTGAGATGGCCGATGATCTTCACCCCGTTGGCCGTGGTCACCACCTGCCCGGGCACGGCGCCTTCGACATTGCCGCCACGTTCGACCGCGAGATCGACGATCACCGAGCCCGGCTTCATCGAGGCGACCATCGCGGCTGAAACCAGCTTCGGCGCCGGACGGCCGGGGATCAGCGCGGTGGTGATGACGATGTCCTGCTTGGCGATGTGCTCGGCGGTCAGCGCCGCTTGCTTGGCCTGGTATTCCTTAGACATTTCCTTGGCGTAGCCGCCAGCCGTCTCGGCCGCCTTGAACTCCTCATCCTCGACCGCCAGAAACTTTGCGCCAAGCGAGGCGACCTGTTCCTTGGCTGCGGGGCGCACGTCAGTGGCGGTGACGACGGCGCCAAGCCGCCTTGCAGTTGCAATGGCCTGCAGGCCGGCGACGCCGACGCCCATGATGAAGGCTTTCGCCGCCGGCACCGTGCCGGCCGCCGTCATCATCATCGGCAGCGCCCGGTCATATTCGGCAGCCGCGTCGATCACCGCCTGATAGCCGGCGAGGTTCGCCTGGCTGGACAGGACGTCCATCGATTGGGCGCGCGTGATGCGCGGCATGAACTCCATCGAGAAGGCGGTGGCGCCGGCCCTTGCCAGAGCATCGACGGCAGCATCGTTGCCATAGGGATCCATGATGGCGATGACGGCAGTGCCCGGGCGATAGGCCTTCAGCTCCGCCTCATCAGGCCGGCGCACCTTCAGCACCACATCGGCCTTGGCGACATCGGCGGCCTTACCGATCACAGCGCCGGCCTTACCGAACTCCTCGTCAGGAATGCGCGATGCCGTGCCGGCGCCGCTTTCGACGATCACGTTGAACCCCAGCCCCGCCAGCCGCTTCACCGTGTCGGGCGAGGCAGCAACGCGCGGCTCGTTCGCATCGAGCTCACGAGGGATGAAAATCGTCTGTCCCACCGCATGATCCTTTCGGCTGGAACCTGTCTGCGCAGGACGCCGGCCGGACTTCCGGCGATGTCACGGGCAAGGGGTTTTGAAGAATTTACCGGAGAATGAAAGCGCCGAGGGCGAGGATCAGAACGAACAGGACAAATGCCGAGAAGAAGCCGCCCGCAAAGAAGCCGAAAGCCATTGCGAGAAGCACGGCGGCGCAAAACAGCGACCCGTATTTGGCGAGCATGACAAAGCCGGCATAGGTGCGGTCGTGCTCGGCATAGTCCATCTTCGCGCCTAGTTCGACAGGACCGGTCGGCGAGTGATCAGCCATAGGAATACCCCTTCGAAGACATCTTTCAGGCACATAGCGAAAAGCCAAGCCGAGGGCAATGGCGCTATTGCCGCATCGCTGGAGACAACAGCCTCAAAGGAAAGTTGAAGCTGCCCGATGCAGCGAGATTGTTCCTGAGGTGACCGTGCCTGCCGCCTTGCACTTCCTTGCGGCTGAAGCTTGTCACATCAACCAGCAAGCTGCGGAAACAGCCCGAGCAGGCCAACGACGATCAGATAGAGCGCGACGATGTAGTTGAGGAGTCGCGGCATCACCAAGATCAGCACGCCGGCAATCAGCGAGATAAGCGGAGTGAGTGCGAGCGTGGAAATGGTCATGTCGTTTCCTTTCGATAGGATTGCCGCCAACGCTAAGCGGGTCGACGTCGTTCATGCGCCACCGGCGCGCTTGCCAGAACGCCGAAGCGGCCGGAAAGCTCCATGGCCAGGCTGCAAAGTTGCCGAATGACTTGCCTTGTTTAGGTGCATGTTGTTGTCCCAAAACCACTGCGCGCTTTTGGGCGACGTACATCAGGCGGCTTCGCAAAAATACTTGGCTGTGGGCAGGATGGTCAGCGGCGCGAGTTCACCGACGTGGGGCATGTCGAACAGCATACGCTGCTCCATCGGAGTCGAACGGAAGAACGGGAACCGGGAGAGGGACCGCTCGCGGATCGCATTGACGTCGGCACGGTAGAGCACGACCTTGTTGTAGACGCCGGGATAGGCGCGGGCCTCGCTGATCTTCTCGGAATAGTAGATCCGCTTGTAGAAGCCGGCGTGGTCCTCGCGAATGGTCGACAGGCAGTAAGGCGCGTTGAAATGGAAACACGCCATGCCGGCGAGCCGCAATGTTAGGTAGGGAATTTGCGGATAGACGCGTGACCAGTCGGGGTCGGAGGCGAACCGGCTGGGACAGATGAAGCTCAGTCCCTCGGCCAGCATCGGCATGACGATATCGCCGAAAGCCTTGGTGGAAGGCGACATCGGCGTCGCTAGCGTGACGTGATGGATGCGCAGCGTGCTGACGAGTTCCTGGTCGATGTAGACGCCGAAACGAAAGACATTCGGCGCGTCGTCGAGCTCGTCGTGAATGGTATGGTTCTCGTTGTCGGGCACCATATCGTTGGAGCGATACGACTTGTAGCGCAGCCGGTAAATGTCCTCGAGGTCTTCGCCCTTGTCGCAGCGACGGTATTCCGTCCGCTCGAGCATCGCCGAAACATTCCTGGCAAAGCTGGACATAGTGTCGGACGCATCACTCCCGTCCGCACCCGCCGCCTGGCGAGGCGAAATCAACTCAACAACCATAAACTCAATCCCCGGAACTGCCGCCGCGATCAACACTACGGCAGGGTCGTAAGATGTAAAGATGAAAACAAGATAGAGATCGTTTACCAGCTATTAAGGTTAATGATTGTAAAAATTATACCAAAGTACGAGATTTCTTCCTGAAAATCAGCGATGCGTGGCCTTCCTGGCCGTCTTGATGTCCTTGGCGAAGGGCCAGACCGTGCTCGACATGGTCTCGATACCGGACGCGCTTAGCGCCGAGCCGAACAGGAATCCCTGAACCAGGTCCGGCTTGACCTGCAAGGCCAGGATCTTGAGCTGCTCGAAAGTCTCGACGCCCTCGACAGTCACCGAAAGTCCCAGTGGCCGTGACAGGTTGACGATGCCCTTGAGCAGTTCGAGCGAACGGCTGTTCTGGGTAACGTCCATCAGGAACGAACGGTCGATTTTGATCTTGTCGAGCGGAAGTTTGTGGAGATAGCTGAGGCTTGAATAGCCGGTGCCGAAATCATCGAGCGCGATGCGCACGCCAAGCCGCTTCAATTCCTCGATATACTGACGCGTCAGCGACTTGTCGTCGAGCAGTGCCGTCTCGGTGACCTCGATCTCCAGTCGGCCGGCGGCGAGACCGGAACTGGCGAGCGCATGGCGAACCTTCTCGATAACGTCGCGGTTGCGGAAGTCCTTGGCCGAGAGATTGACCGAGACACTGGTCTGTGCGGGCCATTTGGCGCATTCGGTGCACGCCGCATGCAGGACGAAGGTGCTGACCTCGGAAATGATGCCCATTTCTTCCGCCAGCGGAATGAAGATGCTGGGCGAAATTGGTCCGAGATCGGGGTGGTCCCAACGGCACAGCGCCTCGCAGCTGGCTATGCGCATCGTGCTCATCGCCACGATTGGCTGGTAGACCACCCGCAACCCCTTGCTTTCTACCGCGGTGCGCAGATCCGCCTTCATCAGCTGACGGTTGCGGAAAGCGACCTCCATCGACGCCTCGAACAACCGCCAAGTATTCTTGCCGAGTTCCTTGGCCTTGTGGAGCGCGAGGTCCGCCTTGACGATCATGGCGTCGACATCGGTATCCCTGACCCTCGACAGCACCGCGCCACCGCTGGCCTGGATGCGCAACCCATGGCCGGCGACGTCGACCTCGCCCTGCAGCTCAATGAAAATCTCGTCGATTTGGCTGGACAGATGGCTCTCGTCCTCGACGCGGTCGAAGAAGATCATGAACTCGTCGCCGCCGAAACGGCTGACGGTGACGCCTGGTCCGACGACCGCCGCCAACCGTTCAGCGACGGCGTAGATCAATCCGTCGCCGACCGGGTGGCCAAGCGTGTCGTTGACGCTCTTGAAGTCGTCGAGGTCGAGCACGGCGAGCCCGCAGAGACGTTCGAGGTCACCGGATGCCATGGCCTCTCCGATCAGCTCGTGGAAATAGGCGCGGTTGGGCAGGCCGGTGAGGTTGTCATAGCGCGCCATGAAGCGGATCTTGTCTTCCGCCTCAACGCGGGCCGTCACATCCTCGAAGGTGATGACCCCCAGCTCCTGGCTGCCTTCACGCGCCGAGAACTCATAGTGCTGACCGTTCGCGAGCGAGACGAGAACCTTGCGGTCGCGGCCCTCGCGCAGGGCGCGCGTAAGCTGGGCTTCGATGTAGCGGCAGTCCTTCGGCGCCAGCATGCCGCCGGCAACGCCGCGCATCAGCAGACCGTGAATCGATCGCCCGAGCAGCGCGTCGGGCGATTTGAGCGACATCAGATGCGCGGCTTCGGCATTGGCCACCGCCACCCGGCCGTCGGGGCCGAGCATGACAAGGCCATGCGACATGGTGTTCAGCGCCCGATTGAAGCGCTGGGCAAGGCGGTTCGCCTTCTTCTCCTCCGACACCGCCGCAAAAAGCACATCGCGCACCGTATTGGCGAATTTGCGGATCGCGAACAGGAACGGCGCTGACAGCAGGCCAAGGAGGACATGATAGATATCGCCGCGCAGCAGGAAGCCCAGCGAGATGGGCCAGGTCAATGCAAGGGTCAGGATGGTCACCATGCGCGGCGAGCCGTAGTTGCGGCCGGCAATGGAGGTCGCGGTCGCCAGCGTGAGGCAGACGGAGGCGATCTCGGCGAAATCGTCGCGCGCAAAGTAGATGCCGAGGAGGCAAAAAGCCCCGAGCGTAAGCCCATGCATGGAGCCGTAGAGTATATAGTCGTTTTCGCGCTTGTGCGCTTCCTCCCAGGTCGTTGGTGACGGCAAGCTGTTGTATTTTTGGAAATTTCTCATGCGGAATATGCCGACGAGAACCATCGCAATCGCAACAACTAGGTAACGCGGATCGCCGTTCTTCCACCAGACAAGGCCGATCAGGAAGGTTTGCGCGAGAATGCCGATCGAAAGCGTCACCCCGTCGCGAAACAGAGTTTCCACGAACGGGATATAGACGTCGACCGGAATCTCGTTTTTTCTTTTCAGATTCACGCCTGAATCCCAACCCTGGGGAGCCAAGCTGTGTCACATTCGCCTTAAGAAAGATTTAGAGAGGCCGTTCCGTGCTTTGCCGTCAGTCGGTTGGCGCCGGGAAGCTACCCTTCAAACAAACAAGGCGATTACTCGGCGGCCTGGAGTTCCGGCCGAACGGGCATTTTTGCCAGGGGATCGAGCAGCCTTAGGCGTTCGCCAGCGGCCTTTTCGGCACTGGCCTGCCTGACGTGACCATAGCCGCGAATGAGCTCCGGCACCGAGGCAAGCGCGGCCGCAGCCTCGACCTTGCCTGCCGCCAGCGCGCTGGCGACAAGCTCCAGATCGGCCTCGTACTGCGCAAGAAGCTGCCGTTCCATACGCCTTTCGGAGCTGTAGCCGAACACATCGAAGACCGTGCCGCGCAAGCCTTTCATCGCTGCCAGCAGGCGGAACCCCTCCATCATCCAGGGACCGAAACTCGACTTCCTCGGCTTGCCGTCCTTGCCGCGCCTGCCCATCATCGGCGGCGCGAGATGGAATTCGAGCTTGTCGTAGCTCTGGAACTGCTTGCCCAGCTCGGCGGCGAAGGAGCCGTCGGTGTAGAGCCTCGCCACCTCGTATTCGTCCTTGATCGCCATCAGCTTGAACAGGTTCCTCGCAGCGGCCTCGGTCACATCAGTCGAACCGGGCATCGCCCTGGCTTCGGCCTTGCGCAGCGCGGCCAGTCTGTCGGCGTAGCGCGTGGCATAGGCAGCGTTCTGATAAGCGGTGAGGAAGGCGAACCGGCGGGCGATAATGTCGTCCAGCGTTTCGACGACAGCGGCGTTCTGTGCAGCCGTGCCCGGCTGGGCAACGAGGCCGCGCACGAAATCCGGCTGGTGGGCGGCGCGGCGGCCCCAGCGGAAGGCTGAGACGTTCATCGCCACGGCCTGGCCGTTGAGTTCGATCGCCTTTTCGACTGCCTCGGCCGACAGCGGCAAGCCGCCATGCTGGAAGGCGAAGCCGAGCATGAACATGTTGGCGCCGAGCGAACTGCCGAACAGCGCGGTGGCGGTGCGGGTGGCGTCGAAGAAATGCGCCTTGTCGTCGCCGGCGGCAGTGCGGATCGCCTTTTTCAGCCGCTCGACAGGCAGCGAGAAATCCGCCGACCGGGTAAACTCACCGGGCATGATCTCGGCGGTGTTGGCGAGGAAGATCGTGTGGCCCTCACGCACCGCGGCGAGCACCTTTTGAGCGCCCGACACGACGAGGTCGCAGCCGAGCACAAGGTCTGCCTTGCCGGCCGAAACGCGGATGGCGTGGATATCGCCCGGGCTGCGCGCGATGCGGACATGGGTGAACACCGAGCCGCCCTTCTGGGCAAGGCCGGCCATGTCGATCATGCCGCAGCCCTTGTCTTCGAGATGGGCCGCCATGCCGAGCACCGCGCCGATGGTGACGACGCCGGTGCCGCCGACGCCGTCGATGATCGCCGCCCAGCCCTGTTCGCCGAGCGGAAATTCAGCGGGCGCGGGCACGCCGTCGAGCGGATCGGTCGTGCCGGCCATACCCTCGGCCTTCCTGATCTTGGCGCCATGCACGGTGACGAAGGACGGGCAGAAGCCGTTGACGCAGGAGAAATCCTTGTTGCAGCTCGACTGGTCGATCCTGCGCTTGCGGCCGAATTCAGTCTCGACCGGCTGGATCGACACGCAGTTCGACTGCACCCCGCAATCGCCGCAGCCTTCGCAGACCAGTTCGTTGATGAAGACGCGCTTGTCGGGATCGGGGAATGTGCCGCGCTTGCGGCGGCGGCGCTTTTCGGCGGCGCAGGTCTGGTCGTAGATCAGCACGGATGTGCCCTTGACCGCGCGCAATTCGCGCTGGATGAGGTCGAGATCGTCGCGGTGATGGATGGTGGCGCCGGCGGGGAATTCGACCTTGCCGGTATATTTGTCCGGCTCGTCGGTGACGATAGCGATACGCTCGACGCCCTCGGCCCGCACCTGCCTGGCGATCATGTCCACGGTCAGGCCACCCTCGTGCGGCTGGCCGCCGGTCATGGCGACGGCGTCGTTGTAGAGGATCTTGTAGGTGATGTTGGCGTCGGTCGACAGCGCGAAGCGGATCGCCAGCGCACCAGAGTGGTTGTAGGTGCCGTCGCCGAGATTCTGGAAGATGTGGTCGCGCTTTGAGAACGGCGCCTGGCCGACCCATTGCGCGCCCTCGCCGCCCATGGCTGTGAAACCAACGGTGTTGCGGTCCATCCACAGCGCCATGAAATGGCAACCGATGCCGGCGGCGGCGAGCGAGCCGTCGGGCACCTTGGTCGAGGAATTGTGCGGGCAGCCGGAGCAGAAGAAGGGGGTGCGCGAGGCGATGTCTGACGTGTCGGCGAGCATCGCCTGGAACTGGCGAAGTTTCGCCACTCGTGCGGCAATCTCGTCCGACGGACCGATCGTTCGCAAGATTCTCTCGCCGAGCGCGATTGCGATGTCATTGGGGTCGAGCGCGCCCTTGGCCGGGAACAGCCCGTCGCCGCGCTCGTCCTTCTTGCCGACGATGACCGGCTGCATGGCGGTGCCGTAAAGGTTCTCGCGCAGTTGCACCTCGATCAGCGAGCGTTTCTCCTCGACGACGACGATGGCGTCGAGGCCGCGAGCGAAATCGGCGATGTGCTGCAGGTCGAGCGGCCACGGGCAACCGACCTTGAACAGCCTGATCCCGATGCGGTTGGCGGCAGTCTCGTCGACGCCGATGTCTTCCAGCGCCTGGCGAACGTCGAGATAGCTCTTGCCGATGGTGACGATGCCAAGCTTCGGGCTGCTGCCGCCGGAATAGACGATCCGGTTCAGCCCGTTGGCATGGATGAAGGCCGAAGCGGCGGCGCGCTTGTATTCATGCAGCCGCTCCTCCTGGCCGAGCATGTCGATCTCGTTGCGAATGTTGAGGCCGCCGGGCGGCATGTCGAAGTCCGGGGCGACGATATCAAGCCGGTCGAGTGCGGCATCGACCGAAGCCGTCGATTCAATGTTGTCCTTGACGCATTTGATCGCTGCCCAGGTGCCGGCGAAACGCGACATGGCAAAGCCGTAGAGCCCATAGTCGATGATCTCCTGGACCCCCGCCGGATTGAGGATCGGCACCATACTGTCGACGAACAGGAATTCGGTGGCGTGCGCGTTGGTTGAGGATTCGGCCATGTGGTCGTCGCCCATCAGGGCAAGCACGCCGCCATATCTAGACGAGCCGGCCAGGTTGGCATGGCGGAACACGTCGCCGGATCGGTCGACGCCCGGTCCCTTGCCGTACCAGACCGAAAAGACGCCGTCATGCGTGCCCTCGCCCAGCAACTCGGCCTGCTGCGATCCCCAGCAGGCCGTGGCCGCAAGTTCCTCGTTGAGGCCGGGCTGAAAGACGATGTCCGACTGGGCGAGCTGCTTCCTGGCCTTCCAAAGCTGCATGTCGAGGCCGCCGAGCGGCGAGCCGCGATAGCCGGAGACGAAGCCGGCGGTGTTCAAGCCAGCCCGGCGGTCGCGCGCGCGCTGCATCAGCAGCATGCGGATGACCGCCTGCGCGCCGGAAAGGAAGATGCGCTCCTTCCCCAGGTCGAACTTGTCGTCGAGCGCGACATCATACAGCGTCATCAGGCATTTCCCTCTGCGGAGGCCACACTTCGAGCACAGCCAACGTCGGAGTCGGATGCTGCAGTGTTTCTCCCCTTGCCGGGCAGGTCAAACAAAATCGAAGATGCCAGACGAGGCGCAACAAATGATCCGTGCGCGGCCGTGTGGCGCCACGAAACGCCTGTCGGGGAGGATGGCCGAGCACGAAAATTCCGGCGGCGGTCAGTGCCGCTGGTGACGCATCATGCAGCCTTTGGGCAACTGGGCTTTGGTTCGCCGGGCAGCTTGCCGTCGACATGGCCGGCCAGGTCCTTGTTGAGCTCGTAGACTGGCCCGACCACGAGAGGCCGGTCGGGCAGGACCGACTGGTCGAGCGAGGACGTCAGTGTCGTCTCGAAACTCTGCAGCAATTTGCCGCTGCGATCCTCGATGCGGATCGACACGGTATAGGGCTTGTCCTTTACGACGCAGGTGAGCGGCGGGCTGGTCAGCGTCACATGCTGCAGCTTCGGCCATATTTTCTGGGTGACGATGATCGGATCACCACCGGCCGGGTTCTGGAAGGAGACCACGGCGACCTGTCCCTCACCCACCGGCCGCAACGGATTGAGGGTGATGACATAGGTGGCGATGCCCAGCCGGTAGTTGAACTCGAACAGCTTCCCGGAAATGGCGAACAGCTGGTCCTTACCGGAGTCACGGCAGGCGCCGAGCGCGGCCACCGCGAACAACGCCGCGACGACAATCATCGCGTGCGAGTATCTTTTAGACATTGGTGATCTCCCTCGCCGCGGTCCGGCGGCGATAGTATCGGTTTGCCTTCTGTCGGTTGCCGCACACCGCCATGTCGCACCAGAGGCGGCTGGAATTGCGGCTTTTGTCGACAAACAGCCAGCTGCAATTCGGACATATCCTCAGCCTGGCGATTGTGTCGCCGCGCAGCAGCGACAGCGCCGAGACCGCAAGCGCCGCCTCGAAGGCAATCGGCGTCGCCGGATTGCCGAACGGTTTTCCGGGCCTCCCGATTTCGGTGCGGCTTTGGGCGAGTCCGTCGGCGCAGGCTTCAAGGAATTCGGGCATGTCTCCGGTAGTGATCGCACCTTTCGAAACCGCGCGGCGAAACAGCCGATCGGTCGTCTCCCTGATCGACAGCACCACCGGCGCGATCTTTTCAGGCGCCGGCGCTACGAGCGGCCTGCCGCCGAGCTCGGCGGCGCGAAACCCGCTCGCCGCTTCGGCAAAGCGGGCGATCTCCGCCGGATCTTTGAGCCGGTCGAAGGTTTTCTCCGGATCGTTCCGCAAGACGACGGTGTTCGCCGTGTCGAGCGCAAGCATGCCACCGGTGAAGCGGTGCGGAGTCCAGGATACTACCATATGGCGAATCTAACCGATAAATCGCATTTGACAAGTTAGATTCCGGGTGCAACGCTCGTCACGGAGGCGATCGCCATCGCCTTGTCTTGAGAACGTCGTTCGTCCCAAACCGCTACGCCCCGATTGCGGGGCATGCATCGAGGACATTGCATGCTCTATTTCTTCCAGCAGGTTCTGAACGGGCTGCATTCGGGCGCGCTCTACGCATTGCTTGCCTTCGGCTACGTGCTGACCAACGGCATCCTGCACCGCACCAATCTTGCCTATGGGGCGCTGTTCGCCTTTTGCGGGCATACGATGATCCTCACCGCGGCGTTCGGCTATCAGGTGCTGTGGCTGACGCTGTTTGCATCCGTCGCGCTCGGCGTAGCTGCGGCGTTCCTTTATGCGGCGCTGCTCAGCCGTGTCTTGTCGCGAAGCATCTTCGAACCGTTGGCCGACCGCTCGCCCAACGCCATCGTGGTGACGACGCTCGGTATATTGCTGGCCCTGTCGGAAGCCAGCCGTATCGCCGCCGACACCCATGATCTGTGGCTGCCGCCAATGCTGGCCCAGCCCATCATTTTTGCGCGAGGGGCCAATTTCAATGCCACGCTGACGCTTATCCAGTTGCTCGACTGCGCTGTCGTCGCGGCAACTATCGGGCTCGCCGCCTGGGCGTTTGCCCAATCAAGCTTCGGCCGGCGCTGGCGCGCCGTGTCCGACGATCCCAGGGCGGCAGCGATGTGCGGCGTCGATGTTCGCGCGGTGCTTCGGCGTGCGGTGCTTTTCGGCGGCCTTTGCGCGGCACTGGCCGGCGTGCTCGCCGCCTTCTACTACGGCAACATCAGCTTCGGCACAGGGTTGGTCTACGGGCTGAAAATCCTGTTTGTGACGGCGGTGGGCGGCTATCTCTCGCCGTTACGGGCAGCACTTGGCGCTGCCGCTTTCGGCATGGCCGAATCGCTGTGGGCCGGCTATTTTCCGCTCGAATGGCGCGATGGCTGGATGTATCTGTTCCTCGTCGCCATGCTGGTGCTGATCGGCACCGGCCGCGATCAGGGCAAGATCGCCTGACTGTACCAAGCCTGGGTAGACTTTGGTTGCATGACGTCTACAGCGCGCGCGTCCTCTCGGACGCGCAAGGGACGCTGTAGCACTTTGATTTTGCGCATGATCCCAGCGAAAATCGATTCCCATTTTCGGGGTCATGGGCCGGGTCAGGCGGCTGCTTCGCCCCCTTCCTCATCTCAAAAGCCCCCTTCCTCACTTCACAAGATTGTTTTAGTCGGTCTGCCCTGTGTTGACCCGCCGGGCCACGCACGGCATACCGTTGGGCCACATCGAGGCGGCGGAAAAACAAGCGGGATGGCGCGCCGCTGATACTTTGAAGCACGCAACGTGCTCTCCGAAAATCGACACCGATTTCGGGCCGATGCGTAAAGGGAGGAATGCATGGCAGGGCTTCTCGCTCTATCCAGAACCATTGATCGTGTGAACGAATTCATCGGCAGATGGGTGTCGTGGCTGATCCTGCTGGCAATCCTGGTCAGCGCCGCCAATGCGGTCATCCGCAAGACGTTCGACATGTCGTCGAACGCCTGGCTGGAACTGCAGTGGTATTTGTTCGGCGCCGCCTTCATGCTGGCCGCCGCCTACACGCTGAAGCAGAACGACCATATCCGCATCGACATCGTCTACGGCATGTTCTCGCGCCGCGTGCAGCACTGGATCGACCTTCTCGGCCATCTCTTTTTCCTGATGCCGTTCGTCACCCTGATGGTGATCTATTTCGTTCCCTATGTGTCGCTGTCGTTTCGCAGCGGCGAAATGTCTAACAATTCCGGCGGGCTGATCATCTGGCCGGCAAAGGCGATCCTGCTGGTCGGCTTTTTCCTGCTCGCGCTCCAGGGTATCTCCGAGATCATCAAGAAGATCGCCATCATGCGCGGCGACATGGACGATCCCACCCCGTTCATATCGGTCCATGAGCAGGCCGAACTCGAAGCGAAGGCGCTCGCCGAAGAGGTGCGCTCGTGATCGAGTTCATCGCCCAGAACATGGCGCCGATCATGTTCGCCTCGCTGGTCATCTTCCTGCTGATCGGCTACCCGGTCGCGTTTTCGCTCGCCGCCAACGGCCTGCTGTTCTTCTTTATCGGTGTCCTTCTGTCGCCCTATTCGGGCGGCTCGATCAATCTCGCTTGGCCGCTGCTGCACGCACTGCCGGACAATTTCTACGGCAGCCGGGTGATGTCGAACGACACGCTGCTGGCCATCCCGTTCTTCACGTTCATGGGCATCGTGCTCGAACGATCGGGCATGGCCGAGGACCTTCTCGATACGATCGGCCAATTGTTCGGACCGATCCGCGGCGGTCTCGCCTATGCCGTGATCTTCGTCGGTGCGCTGCTTGCCGCAACCACGGGTGTGGTGGCTGCTTCCGTCATCGCCATGGGCCTGATCTCGCTGCCGATCATGCTGCGCTACGGCTATGACCGCCGTGTGGCGTCCGGCGTCATTGCGGCGTCGGGCACGCTCGCCCAGATCATTCCGCCCTCGCTGGTGCTGATCGTTCTGGCCGACCAGCTCGGCCGCTCGGTCGGCGACATGTATGCGGGCGCGCTGATCCCGGGGCTGGTTCTGACCGGCCTCTATACGCTCTACATCCTGATCATGTCGATTGTCCGGCCGAAGTCGATGCCGGCCCTGCCGCTCGGGGCCCGCACGCTCGGCCACGGCATCCTGTCGTTGCTGGTCGCGCTGCTGACGGCAGTCGTGGTTTCCTACGCGGCGTATCGCTATCTTGCGCCGTCGCAGGGCCAAAACGCCGACATTCTCGGCGCCACCATCGGCGTGGTTTTCATCTACGTCGTGGCGATCGCCGACCAGCGCCTGAAGATCAACATGATGTCGCGGCTGGCGCAGCAGGTGATCATCGTGCTGATTCCGCCGCTGGCGCTGATCTTCCTGGTGCTGGGCACCATCTTTCTCGGCATCGCCACCCCGACCGAGGGCGGCGCCATGGGCGCCGTCGGCGCGCTGATCATGGCGGCGATGAAAGGGCGGCTGTCGCTGGACGTGATCAAGCAGGCGCTGGCGTCGACGACGCGGCTGTCGTCCTTCGTGCTGTTCATCCTGATCGGCGCGCGTGTGTTCTCGCTCACCTTCTACGGCGTCAACGGCCATATCTGGGTCGAACACCTCCTGACATCGCTGCCGGGCGGCGAAATTGGCTTCCTGATCGGGGTGAACATCCTCGTGTTCCTGCTCGCCTTCTTCCTCGACTTCTTCGAGCTCGCCTTCATTATCGTGCCGCTTTTGGCGCCGGCCGCCGACAAACTCGGCATCGACCTGATCTGGTTCGGCGTGCTGCTCGGCGTCAACATGCAGACCAGCTTCATGCACCCGCCCTTCGGCTTCGCGCTGTTCTACCTGCGCTCGGTCGCCGCCCGGGTGCCCTATCTGGATCGCCTCACCGGCAAACAGATCGCACCGGTGACCACCGGCCAGATCTATTGGGGCGCGGTTCCCTTCGTTTGCATCCAGGTCATCATGATCGGCCTGACCATCGCTTTCCCGCAGATGGTGATGCACTACAAGGGCACGCCAGTCGACCCGGGCACGATCGATTACCAGGTACCGGAAACGCCGGGCCTGTCGCCGCTTGGCATACCGCCGGCGGATGGCGGCACGGCGCCGACCGCGCCTGCACCGGACCTGTCGCAGCCGCCGAATTTCGGCGAAACGCCGCCTGCCAAGCCAGCAGCGCCAGCACCCGATCTGTCCCAACCACCGAGTTTCAATTGATGCCGGAGGCGCAACAGAGATGAAAGCGGTGCGGCTGGAGGGCGTGGGCAGCATTGCCCTGCGCGAGGTCGGCAAACCGGCCGCCGGGCCGGACGATCTCCTGGTGCGGATCGAGGCATGCGGCGTCTGCGGAACCGACCGGCATCTTTTCCATGGCGAATTTCCCTGTACGCCGCCGGTGACGCTCGGACATGAATTCTCTGGGATCGTCGAAGCGATTGGAACCGGAGTGTCCGGCTTTTCGGTCGGCGATCGCGTCACCGGCGATCCCAACATCGCCTGCGGGAGCTGTCCGCACTGCCATGCGGGTCGCATCAATCTTTGCCATAATCTGATTGCCATCGGCATCCGCCGCGACGGCGGCTTCGCCGAATATGTCGTGCTGCCCCAGAAGCAGGCCTTCTCCCTTCCGAAAGACCTGAAGCCGACGCATGGCGCGTTCTGCGAGCCGCTTGGCTGCTGCCTGCATGGCTTGGACCTGGCGCAGATCAGACCCGGCTCCTCGGTCGCCGTGCTTGGTGGCGGCGTGATCGGCCTGCTCACCGTGCAACTGGCGAGGCTTGCCGGCGCGACGACAATCATCCTATCGACGCGCCAGGCCTCGCGGCGTGCCCTCGCCGAAGAATTGGGCGCAACGGCGACCGTCGACCCAAGCGCTTGCGATATCATCGACACGGTCGTCGGTGCGTCGGGCCTGATGCCAGGCGGTGTCAATGTGGTGTTCGAATGTGCTGGCGTAAGAGAGACAGTCGAGCAATCGATGCGGCTGGCCAAAGCCGGCGGTACGGTTGTCGTCGTCGGCGTGATGCCTCAAGGCATGAAGGCCGAGTTCGAACCTTTCGACCTGTTGTTCCGGGAATTGAGGGTCCTGGGCTCGTTTCTCAATCCGTTTACGCATCGCCGGGCCGCCGATCTCATCGCCTCGGGTGCGATCGAGATCGACAAGCTCATCTCACGGCATGTGACGCTTGAGGAGGCGGCTGCGGTGATCGCCAATCCGCCTGCGCCAGGCGAAGTCAAGGTGCTGGTTGTGCCGCGCTGATCCGGCAAATCGAAGTGTGACGGCGCCACGCGCGTGGGGCCGTCACTGTTGTCAGAGCTTGCCGGTGCGCTGCTGGACCATCATGAAGGTGTCGTAATTGTACTCGGCCACCTGCGCCCAGAGATAGTGCTCCTTTCGGAACGCCTTGATCGAGTCCCAGATCTTCTTGAACGGCGCGTTCGAGGCTTCCATCTCGGCATAGACCTCGTTTGCCTTTTCGAAGCAGGCTGCCAAGATTTCCGGGCTGAACGGGCGCAATTTGGCGCCCCCGGACACCAGCCGCCTCACGGCCGCCGGATTCAGAAAGTCGTATTTCTGCAGCATGTTGGCGTCGGCGGCCTGCGCGGCGGTGTGCACCAGCGCCTTATAGGCCGGTGAAAGCTCTTCGTATTTCGCCTTGTTGAACATCAGATGGACGGTCGGCCCGCCTTCCCACCAGCCGGGATAATAATAATTCGGCGCGACCTTGTAGAATCCGAGCTTCTCATCGTCATAAGGGCCGACCCACTCGGCGGCGTCTATGGTGCCTTTTTCCAGCGCCGGATAGATGTCGCCGCCGGCGATCTGCTGCGGCACCACGCCGAGCCTTTCCACCACTTTGCCGGCAAAGCCACCGATGCGCATCTTGAGGCCCGAAAGGTCGGCGACGGTGTTGATCTCCTTGCGGAACCAGCCGCCCATCTGCACGCCGGTATTGCCGCCCGGCAAGCCAAAAAGGCCCTGCGTGGCGAGAAACTCGTTGAACAGGTCGATGCCGCCGCCGTGGTAATGCCAGGCATTGATGCCGCGCGCGTTGAGCGAGAACGGAACCGCAGCGCCCAGCGCCCATGTCGGGTCCTTGCCCCAATAATAATATGCCACCGTATGGCAGGCCTCGACGGTGCCGGCGGTGGTGGCGTCCGCGGCCTGCAGGCCGGGCACGAGTTCACCTGCCGCGAAGACCTGGACCTGGAAGTTGCCGTCGGTCGCCTCCGCAAGCATCTTGGAAAAGACCTCGGCGCCGCCGTAGATCGTGTCGAGAGATTTCGGGAAGGACGACGCCAGGCGCCATGTCACTTTCGGATTGGATTGGGCGATGGCCGGCGCGGCAAGCGCTGCTGTAGCCGCCGCGGCGCCCACACCGGTCGCGCCGGCCTTGCGGATGAATGATCGACGATCCATGAAGTCCTCCCTATTGGATCAATAGACCGACGTTCGGGAAATGCTCTGTGCCCCGGATCGGCTTCGCGGCAGACATTACACGGGCAAGAAGTCGAGTCCAGCCATGGCAGCCGGTTTTGCCGGCGGCGTTTCCGCGAAATTCGCGGCGCGAACGCACCTCTTGCAACTTAAGTCTAACGCCGTTTCGGTGGACCATGCGACATGCCGAACTTGTCATGGCAAAGCCCCTTCGGATCGCCTATTTTAAAGGCAGAATATGTCCCTGCACTGAATGGAACCCGGATCAAAAATGCAGCAGCCGCTCGTCGCCATATCGACCGACGTCCGCCAGTTCGATAACTACACCTGGCATGCCGTTCCGCAGCAATATCTGGAGGCGGCGCTTTCGGGCGCCGGCGTATTCCCGGTGCTGGTGCCGTCCTTCGGCGACCGGCTCGATTTCGACGAACTCCTGTCATCGGTCGACGGCGTCATGGTCACCGGTTCGAAGTCCAATGTGCATCCCTCGCTCTATGGCGGCGATGCCAGCGAGGCCAATGGTCCCTACGATCCTGCCCGCGACGCGACGACGCTGCCGTTGATCCGCAAGGCAGTGGAGCGCGGCGTGCCGCTGCTCGCCATCTGCCGCGGCATCCAGGAAATGAATGTGGCGCTGGGCGGCACGCTGGCTACAGAGATTCAGGAGCGCAAGGGATCGCTGGACCATCGCGCACCGGCGAGCGACAATCAGGACGAACGCTTCGCCATCCGCCAGTCCATTTCGATCAAGCCTGGAACCTGCCTCGCCGGCGTCTTCGGGGCGGACGACATCATGGTCAATTCGGTGCACCGCCAGGCCATCGACCGGCTCGGCCCGAAGCTGCAGATAGAGGCGGTCGCCACTGACGGCACGGTCGAGGCGGTTTCGGTGCGGGACGCCCGTGCTTTCGCCGTCGGCGTCCAGTGGCATCCCGAATACTGGGTCAAGTCGGACAGCATCTCAGCAAGGATATTCCGCGCCTTCGGCGACGCGGTGCGCCTGCACGCCGCAGCGAAATCCGGCACGCGGGCCGCCGCGGAATAGTTCAGCGGTCAGACGTCAACATCAATCGCTGCCGGCCGCCAGCGACAGCAGCGGCAGGGCTGGCGCGTAGGATTCATAACCGTCGCCGTCGGCGACGCCGAAAGTGACGATCGGGTCGATGCCGTTCGCGCTGAAGGTGACCGTGCCGTCATCCTGCTCACGCCAGAATTTCGCGCGCTCGATGCCGGGCAAGACCCGGCGGCAATTCGCAGTGACCGTCAACAGCGAAAGGCCATGCGAAATCTCAGTGCCGCGCTTGACCGCGCAGGAGGCTTCGTCGCCATTGGCCACCAGCCTGTAGTCGTCGGGCGACGGCGTTAGCTCATCGGCGGCTGTGCGGCCTTCGCCGCTGCCGCCGTGAAACAGCTGAACGCTGCCGAACAGCGCGGCCACCGCCATCAATGCAGCAAGTGCTTTCATCTGCGTTCTCCGGGTGTTTGGCGATAGATATAGAATGATTCAAAGCGTTAAGCCGTAGTTAACAAATTAGAAAGCGTGCCAATCAGCTGCGCGCCTTGACCTTTTCCGTTTCCGGCACCGGCGTCAGCGCCCTCCCTTCCGAAAACCAGGAAATCAGATTGTCGACGCACAGATCGGCCATGGCGCGGCGGGTATGTTCCGAAGCCGAGCCGACATGCGGCAAAAGCGAGGTGTTGGGAGCGGCGAGCAGCGCCGGCAACACGTTCGGCTCATCGGCGAAGACGTCGAGCCCGGCAGCTGCGATGGTGCCATTGGCCAGGGCTGCGGCAAGAGCTGCCTCGTCCACCGTGCTGCCGCGACCGATGTTGACGAAGACGCCATTCGGACCAAGCACCGACAGGATCTCGGCGTTGACCGCCTTTTCCGTCGAGGCGCCGCCGGGCGCCACCGAGATCAGCGTATCGACCGCCTCGGCAAGGCCTTTCAGCGTGCCGTGGTATTCGTATGCCAGGCCTTCGACGCGGCGCCGATTGTGATAGGCGATCGGCAGCCCAAAGGCCTCTAGCCGGCGCGCAATGGCGAGACCAATGCGGCCCATGCCGAAAATGCCAACGCTGCGACCGCGCAAAGTCAGCCGGCTTAGCGGATAGTTGCCGTTGCGTGCCCAACTGCCGTCGCGCAGCCAGGTCTCGGCGCGCGGCAGATCGCGGATGGTGTTGATCAAAAGCCCGATCGCCGTGTTGGCGACCTCCTCGGTCAGCACGTCAGGCGTGTTGGTGACCATGACACCGCGCTGTGCTGCGTGACGGGCATCGACCGAATCATAGCCGACGCCGAAATTGGCGATGATCTCGAGGTTCGGCAGCGCGTCGATGAGGGCTGCGTTGATCCCGCCAAAGGCGGCAATGCCGCGCACCGTCCGGCGCAGCTCGTCGGTGACCAGCGACGCATCGGCCCGTTCGATCCAGACGCGGCTGAACGTCCGGTCGATGCGACCGACCGCATGATCATTGAATTGGCCCGGCACCAGAATGGCGACTGCTTGCTGCTGTTCGGCTTTTGTCATTCACGCTCCACCGGTTTGCCGGTCGACTGGCGCACATGCAGTTCCGGCTTGATCAGTTCCTGCGACGGCCGCACCATCTGCCCATTGAGCTTGTCGAGCAGCGCGCTGGCTGCGCGGCGGCCGACTTCACGCTGGCCGTTCCACACGGTGGTCAGCGCCGGCGTCGCGATCGCCGCCTCCTCGAGATCGTCATAGCCGGTGACGGAGATGTCAATGCCCGGCACCAGCCCGGCGCGTGCAATACCGTTCATCAGGCCGATGGCGACGAGGTCGTTCCAGCAGCAGGCCGCGGTCGGCTTGTCCTTCAGCGCAAGGAACTGCCCGGCGGCCTCGAAGCCGGCCTGCTTGGTGCGCGGACCGGCGATGCGCCAGGACGGCCTGACCTCCAGCCCGGCCGCCTCCATAGCGTTGACATAGCCCTGGTAGCGATCGCGGCCGGTCGAGGTCTGGTCGGTGCCGCCGACCATGGCGATGCGCTTGTGGCCGAGCGAGATCAGATGGTTGGTGGCAAGCCCAGTGCCGTAGGCATCGTCGCCGCGAAACACCGGCACGTCGGCGCCTTCGACGGTGCGCGCGATCAGCACCGCGGGCAGGCCGTTTTCCTCGGCCATGAATATGTCTTCGGGCGGCGTGCCGATGGCCGGCGACATGATGACGCCGTCGGCGCCGAGCTGCAAAAGCGTGTCGATGAAGGTGCGCTGCTTTTCGAGCTGGTCGTAGTGGTTCGACAGGATGAAGGTCTGCCGGCTGCGATCGAGCTCGCTTTCGATCGAGCGCAGTATCTCGGCGAAGAACGGGTTCATGATGTCGTGAACGACGACGCCGACGATGCCCGAACGCGAGGTGCGCAGGCTGGCGGCACGGCGATTGTAGATATAGCCGATGGCGCGGGCATGTTCCTTGATGCGGTCGCGGGTGTTTCCGGCAACCAGCGGACTGTCGCGCAGAGCCAGCGAGACCGTGGCCGTGGACACACCGAGCGCATCCGCGATCGTCGAAAGCTTGATCTTCTGTGCCAGCGCCTTGCGCTCCCCCGACGATCTAGAGCTGATCCATGATCTCCAGCGAAACCGGATGCCACTTTCGGGATCATGATCTAAACAGTTTAAACGCGGCCTTATGCCACCCTTCCGGAACAAATCAAAGTTTTTTTGCCAGCGCTTCCACCTCGACGTCGAGGGCGGCGCGGTTGCGCACGCGAAGCCGGTGCTCGCGATGGACGATATAAAGGCCGCTGGCGACGATGACGATCGCCCCGACGAGCGTCCAGCGGTCGGGAAACTGGTTGAAGACAATCCAGCCGGCAATGATCATCCAGATCATCTGTGAATAGGGATAGGGAGCCAATGCCGTGGTGGTGGCAAGACGATAGGCCTGAACCAGGAGCCAGTGGCCGATTGCACCGAAGACGCCAAGCATCAGCAGGATGAACCAGTGCCAGCCATCCTGCGGCAGCGAAAGCGAAAACGGCAGCATCGGCAGGAGAAGTACGGCCGGAGCCAGCGCCGAAAAGAGAATCAGGCTCTCCGAGGTTTCCGTGGCCGACATGCGCCGCGTCATGATGACGTAAAAACAGTTCGACAGCATCGAGCCGAGCGCGAAGAGATGGCCGACGCCAAAGACGCCAACGCCTGGCCGGGTGATGATGAGGACGCCGACGAAGCCGCTCAGGATTGCCAGCCAGCGCCGCCAGCCAGCCCATTCACCGAGCAAAGGACCGGCGATTGCTGTGATCACCATCGGCGCGAAGAAATAGATCGATGTGGTTTCTGCCAGCTGCAAGGTTCGCAGCGCCATGACGTTGCAAATGGTCGATCCGAACAGGAAGGCGCCGCGCAGGATATGCGCCGGCAGATTGTTGGCGCGAAAGCGCGCCGGCTCGCGCCATCCGCGCAGAAAGACACCGACAAGCACGACATGGACGGCGAAGCGAGCCCAGGCGACGATCAGCGCCGAGACGCCGGCCATGACAAGATATTTGCTGCTGGTGTCGAGGAAGGTGAAAAATACATAGACGGAAAGCATGCAGAGGATCGCCGCCGGAGGCGTCGCGCTTTCGTCTTGTCTTGGGAGAGCACTCAATTTCAGGCCGGATGGAAGCAGGGCAGAGCCCTACCTTTGAGGCAATTGTCACCTGCCGGCAAGCCAGAGGAGGCTGACAACAGCTGACTACGTGCACTAGGGATGCATACGGGCGCCCCTGGTGATCTTGTCGACAAGCTTCTTTTCGGTACGCACCGCGATGCCGACGACCTTGGCGTCGTCGGGTGCGAATTCGGCAAATACGGCGCGGTTCCCCGCGTCGTGGCCGGTCGAAAACATTTCGTCGACGTAGAGCGAGGTCGTCACACCGCGGTCCAGCGCCCGCCGGTGGATCGCACTGAGCGTCGGGCGATCGGCCGAAAGCACGATGACCGGCTGGATCGAGAGCGGATTGTAGATATTGCCGGCGCGGTCGCGATAGGGTTCGCCGATGATGTCGCTATACTGCGCAACGATACCGCTGGTCAGGAAGGCGGTGACATTGAGCTTTTGCCAGACGGGAAGGTCGTCCTGCAGCACGATTGCAAATTTCGTGTCGAACATGAGACATTTGCCATTCGAGGTTTGTGAGTGAAGCGATGTCAAACAGCCTAGATGGCGAGGCCTTCCAAGGTCTTGGACGTTTGTGCGTTGACGCGGCTGAGAACTGCGTCATCTCGGCACCCGATTCCGCCGGCATGGAGCGTATCGAGGCCCGGTTCCACGGCAGCGCGTTCGATCTCCATCGTCACGATACCTACGCCATCGGCGTGACGCTGCATGGCGTCCAGAGTTTCCGTTATCGCGGCGCGTCGCATCATAGCCTGCCCGGCCAGATTATCGTGCTCCATCCCGACGGATTGCACGACGGCGGTGCCGGCACCGAAGAGGGCCTGCGTTACAGGATGCTTTATCTGGAGCCGTCCGTCGTGCTGGACTGCCTTGATACGATCGACGCATCGCTGCCTTTCGTCAGGGATGCCGTGGTGACGGATCCTGTCTTCCGCACGAGGCTGCTTTCGGCGCTGGGGCCGTTGGACCAGAAGCTGGACGATCTCTTTGTCGCCGACTTCATTGCGCAGCTGATGCGAAGCCTGGCACGGCATGCAGGCCTGCCGGCGAAACCGATCCCAAGGACAGCATGGCGCGCGGCCAGCCTGGCGCGCGACTATCTGGAAGAGAATGTTTTCCGTATCGTCCGCTCCGACGAGCTGGAGGCGATCACCGGGCTGGATCGCTACGCCCTATCGCGGCATTTCCGTGCTGCCTTCTCCACCAGCCCGCATCGCTTTCTCTTGATGCGCCGGCTTCAACGAGCACGGCGCATGATCGAGGCAAGCGAGCCACTGGCGCAGATCGCGATAGCGGCCGGGTTCAGCGACCAAAGTCATTTCAACAGACACTTCAAGAAAGCGTTCGGTGTCACGCCGGGCCGCTGGTCGGCATTGGTCCATGGATCGTCAGCAGCCGCTGCCTGATGGCGTCAGCCGCTGATCATTCGTCGGCGTCGATCTCCTCGTCGACGAGAACCATCTCGCCGTTCGAGAGGTTCGCCTCAACGCGGGCGAGCAGCTTGAACAGCGCCTTCTGGTCCTTTTTATCGAGACCCTTCAGCGCCTGCTTCTCGGTCTTCTTCACCGATTTCTCGATGGCATGAATGATTTCGCGGCCCGTGTCGGTCAGAAAGATATGGGCCTGGCGGGCATCGGCGGAAGAGGCGCGCTTTTCCAGGAAGCCCTGCGCCTGCAGCCGGTTGATGGTCTTGGTGATGGTCGGCGGGCGCACACCGAGGCGACCGGCAAGATTGCCGGGCGTCTGCCCGTCCTCACGGTCGAGCGCGAGCATGATCTGGTCCTGACCGGCATAGAAGCCGTGCCCTAGAAGCCGCGCCGCCAGCGCAGTACGTGCCAGCCGCGCCGCCGAATGCAGCCGGCTCATTGTCGCAGTCTTGTCCGCCTTGGCCATGGTCATCCCTCTTCGGCCGAACCGGTGCGGACAGCATAGAGGCAGCCGCCCGGTTGGCAATCGACGATCAAAGATCCGGCTTTGCAAAACAGCTTTGCCGGCAAGCAATGCGGTGTCCGCCGTGGCTAATGCCAGATGTTTATTTCAGTTAGATGACAAACGACTTTTCGGTAGAGGTGGACGCTTGCAGCAGGAGCACTCCACACACGACGAGACTCAACCAGCCTTCATCGCGACGATCATCAAGGCTTGGTAGACCTCCGCCACCTCGCGCAGCGCCGCCTGCGACAGCGGCCCAGCGCGCCGCGCGATACGGTCCCTGGCATTCGACGTATCGCGCTTGCCGGACCGGTCGGTGTAAGGCGCGACAGTGGTGAATATCTGCTCGCTCAGACTATCGGGGAAAAACAGCTGGCCGGTCATCACCGAATTAGCGTTGGGGAAGACCTTGAAGTGGATGTGGGTGGTGCGGCCGCGATACCAGCCGGGATAGATGGTGGCGAACGAGACGAGACCGCTCTCGTCGGTCTTTTGCCAACCGCGCAGAAAACTCTGGCCTGACGTATCGACGTCCTGGCCGTCGCCTTGTCCCGGATAGCCTGAATAATGCCCTTGCGCGTCGCAATGCCAGATGTCGACACGCGCGCCGGCAAGCGGTCGGCAGGCCGCGTCGACCACCTGCAGCCGCACATTGAGAGCAATGCCCGCTTTGCCTTCGGTGATATCGGCGCGCTGGAGCTTCGGGTCGAAATAGAACGGCCCCTCAGTCGCTTCCGGCGTGATCGCGCAAACGCCGGCACCGCTATCGAACAGGGCAAGCCCGACATAGGGCGAGGCCTGCTGAGCCAGCGCGATGCCCGGAAGGAAGACGCCGCCGCCGGCGCTGACGGCAATGAAGCCGAGCGCCTGACGCCGGCTCAACGGGGACGGTTTGTCGGACATTCGGCGCCTCTTTTGGTTTCTTTCGAGCAAGCTGCCTTGTTCTTATCTAGGCAGTGAAATCCGCCAGCGCCAATGAAAGTTCAGCGATGTTGGGAAAGCCGGCAATGTTGGCGACGTGTTTGGCCCATCGGTTTGCCGCGTGCAAAAGCACGGCGCACATCCTATATGGAGCCAACAATCCTTTTCGAGGCCCAACATGAGCGATGCACAGACGACGCAGATCCCCGTAACCGTTCTCACCGGCTATCTCGGCGCCGGCAAGACGACGCTGCTCAACCGCATCCTTTCGGAAAACCACGGCAAGCGCTACGCCGTCATCGTCAATGAGTTCGGCGAGATCGGCATCGACAACGAGCTGATCGTAGAATCCGACGAGGAAATCTACGAGATGAACAATGGCTGCGTCTGCTGCACGGTGCGCGGCGACCTGATCCGCGTTGTCGAGGGCCTGATGCGCCGGCCGGGCCGTTTCGACGCCATCGTGGTGGAGACGACCGGCCTCGCCGATCCGGTGCCTGTGGCGCAGACCTTCTTCATGGACGACGATGTGCGCTCCAAGACCAGGCTCGACGCCGTGGTGGCGCTGGTCGACGCCAAGCACCTGCCGTTGCGGCTGAAGGATTCCCGCGAAGCCGAGGACCAGATCGCCTTTGCCGATGTCGTCGTGCTCAACAAGACCGATCTCGTCACGCCGGAGGAACTGAGCAAGGTCGAGGCGACGATCCGCGCGATAAACCCGGCGGCCAGGATTCATCGCACCACCCGCGCCGGCCTGGCGCTGTCCGAGGTGCTCGACCGTGGCGCCTTCGATCTTTCCCGAGCGCTGGAGAACGATCCGCACTTCCTCGAGGCGCATGACGACCATGATCATCATGACCATGACCATCACGATCATGATGGTCATCATCACCATGACGGGCATGACCACCATCATCACACGCACCCTTCCGATATCCATGACGTGACGGTGCAATCGGTGTCGCTGCGCGGCGGTGAGATGGACCCAAAGAAGTTCTTCCCGTGGATCGAGAAGATCACCCAGATGGAAGGCCCGAACATCCTGCGGCTGAAGGGCATCATCGCGCTCAAGGGCGATGACGAGCGCTACGTTATTCAGGGCGTCCACATGATCATCGAGGGCGACCACCAGCGCGCCTGGAAGGACGGCGAGAAGCACGAGAGCCGGCTGGTATTCATCGGCCGCGAGCTCGACGCCGAGCGCCTTAAGAAGAGCTTCGACGCCTGCCAGGCGTAATGGACCGAATAGGGGTTGGTTACTGCCTTCTGTACACATATCATGTGTACAGAAGTGCAAAAGAGGACAGATTATGTCCAGATCCGCCGACAATAATTCGAACGTTATCAGATACGCATTCCACCGGCGCAGAAGGCGATCATCGCCCCGGGCAGCTGCGCTGTCGCACAAGGACATGGCCGATTTCATCCTCGACAAGATCGTACCCGAAGCGCAGGCCGTGATCGAAGCTGCCGAGGTGATGAGGGCGTCCAACCGCGACTTCACACGCATCCTTGACCTACTTGAGAACCCGCCGAAACCCAATGCTAGGCTGCGAGCGGCGAGCGCTGCCTTGCCGGATACTGTGTGACGCTTCCGTTCTGGCACGAGGAGTCGATTGCGAAACGCCACGATCGGGCTTCTTTCGGTTGCGGTGATGCGCAGATGAACGATTTCTGCGGCGGTTCGCACGGCAGAGCCACGATCAGAACGCGGCCAAGACCTTCTGTGCAATCGACAACGCGGCTTCGGACCGGCTCCTCGGTTTCTATACAATCGCCCCTTCCGCTGTAGCTCATGAAGCAGTGCCGGACGCCATGACGAGAGGCTTGGCGCGACACGAGGTTTCCGGCTTCAAGCTTGCCCGGCTTGCGACCGCCCGCGCCGTCGCCGGGCAAGGGCTCGGAGGTCAGCTGCTAGCCGCCGCAGCGTTGCGCTGCCTGCGGCTTGCAGGTGAGGGCGGCGGCATCCTGCTCATCATCGACGCCAAGAACGAGCGGGCAGCACGGTTGTATGCCAGCTATGGTGCCGAGAGCCTCCAAGGCCAGGATTTGACCTTGGCGATGCCATTGGCGACCTTCGCAACTGGTCTGCGGGCCAAGGGACTGTTTTGACGATCGGAGTCGCCACAATTGTGGTTTCGATGCAGATCCTCATGGTTGCCGGAACCGCAAACGTCGAGTAAGCCGCCTGAACCGCCCCTGCAATCCCGTCTAGCTGTGAACCACGATAGCCATGCCCACAGTCGCCCCACTTGATCTCCAGGGTCATTGCATCGCCGCCGTCTTCCTTGGCGACGTACCGCATTTCGCATTGGCCGACGGCACAATCCATCGGCTGGACCACGGCCACAAGACGGCGCAGGCCAATGACGGGCTGCTCGCCGCGTTCCACGATGCGGCCAACGACCGGCTGATCACCGGCGGCGAGGACGGCAAGATTTTTTCGGTTAGCGCCGGCGGCAATGCGGCAGAATTGGCAAGCGCCGGGAAAAAATGGATCACCAGCGTCGCCGCCGGACCACAAGGCGCCGTGGCCTATGCCTCGGGCAAAATCGCCTTTGTGCGCTTTGCCGACGGCAAGACTAAAGAATTCATGCATCCGCGTTCGGTCGAAGGGCTGGCGTTCTCGCCCAAGGGCATGCGCTTCGGCGTCGCCCGCTACAATGGCGCGACGCTGCATTTTCCGGCGGCGGACGGCAAGCCAGTCGAGCTGGAATGGGCCGGCGCCCATACCGGCATCACCTTCTCGCCGGATGGCGCCTTCCTCGTCACCACCATGCAGGAGAACGCCCTACATGGCTGGAAGCTGGCCGACGGCAAGCACATGCGCATGAGCGGCTATCCCGGCAAAGTCAAAAGCCTGTCGTGGAGCGCCAAGGGAAAATGGCTGGCCAGTTCCGGCGCACCGGCGGCGATCGTCTGGCCGTTTTCGGGCAAGGACGGGCCGATGGGCAAGGCGCCGCTGGAACTCGGCACGCGCGGCAACGCCATGGTGACCTCGGTCGCCTGCCATCCAAGCCAGGATGTCGTCGCCATCGGCTATGACGACGGCATGGTGATGGCGGTGCGTTTCGCTGACGCCAAAGAGGTGCTTCTGCGCCGACCGGGCAAGGGCGCCATCACCTCGATGATGTGGGATAGGGAGGAACGCCGCGTCGCCTTCGGCAGTGCCGCCGGCGATTGCGGCGTCATCGATATTTCCGCATAACCGGGAGTTCTCTACTCGGCCCCGCAGGAGACTTTGCCGGTCAACGCGGCAGGCATGCTATCGCCACCCGTGTCAGCCGTGCCCTCATAGATGGCGAGCGAATAGCGCCCGTCATAGGTGCCTTCTTCACTGGACTTGGTCACGATCGTCAGTTCGACAGAGCTGTAGGTGTTTGCGACCTCGTGCTGGCGATAGACGAGCAGCCGCAATTCCTTGCCGTCGAGCCAATATTGCGTGAGGTTGGAATCCTCGAACACTGTCTTGCGCAAATCGTCGCCGACGGGTCTGCCGAGAATTTCGAGATCGCCGCGGAAATTGAACGTTGGACCGCCCATGCCTCTGGTGACGCCGGCTTCGACCTGGAATTTCACCGCTGCATCCTCGGCCGAGCACCAGATGCCGCCGGTGGCGAAGGCCGAGCCGGCCGATAACAGCAGCGTTGTTGCACAGAAGATCGTCCGCATCTTTCTTTCCCCAGCCACAAACCCTATCCGCATTGATGCTGGAGGATGCCCTCAGGTCAAGCGCCCGTCCTCTTCACCCTGGCCGCTGAACCAATGCAGGACAGCTGTGCGGCCAATTGCGGTTCCGGACGCCGATTGGCAGAGTGACGGATGAGAGGGACCTTCATGCATACTATCGACCATTTAAAGACGTCCATCGGCGGCATCAGCACTGCCCGCATCGCCGATTTGCGCGAGACCGAGGCCGAAGCCTTCCGCAAGGCAAGGCCGAAATCGGCAGCCAAGGTCGGCAACGGCCTGCCGGGCTTCTTCGGCGGCGTGCCGATGCACTGGATGAACGACTGGCCGACGCCGTTTCCGATCCTGGTCGACAGCGCCAGAGGCGCCACCATCACCGATATCGACGGCAACCGGCTCGACGATTTCTGCCTCGGCGACACCGGCTCGATGTTCGGCCATTCGCCGCCGCCGGTCGCGCGCGGCATCCGCCGGCAGGCCGGACACGGCCTGACCTACATGCTGCCTTCCGAAGATGCGGTAGCGATCGGCCCGTTGCTGCAACAGCGCTTCGGCCTGCCGTTCTGGCAGATCGCGACGACGGCGACCGATGCCAACCGCTTTGCGCTGCGCGTCGCCCGCACCATCACCGGCCGGGAAAAGATCCTGGTCTTCAACGGCTGCTATCACGGCTCGGTTGACGAGACGATGGTGCGGCTGGTCGGCGGCAGACCGGCCAACCGGCCGGGACTGGCCGGCGAATTCCGCGACCTTACCCGGACGACCGATGTCATCGAGTTCAACGATGTGCCGGCACTCGAGGCCGTGCTCCGGAATAAGGATATCGCCTGCGTCATCACCGAGCCGGTGCTGACCAATTCCTGCATGGTGCTGCCCGAACCCGGCTTCCACGACGCGCTACGCCGTCTCACCCGCGCAACCGGCACCCTGCTGCTGATCGACGAGACGCACACGATCTCGACCGGTCCGGGCGGCTACACCAGGAAACACGGCTTGGAGCCGGACCTGTTCGTGCTCGGCAAGCCAATCGCCGGTGGCGTGCCGGCCAGCGTGTGGGGGATGAGCGAAGACGTCGCCAGCCGCTACACCGACTATATCAGCGCCAAGGAACCAGGCTATTCCGGCATGGGTACGACGCTGTCGGCCAATCCGCTGCAGTTCGCGGCAATGCGCGCCACGCTCGAAGAGGTGATGACCGAGGAGAACTACGACCATATGGACCATCTGGCGCGGCGGCTCGACGCAGGGCTGACCGCCGTCATCGACCGTTGCCGCCTGCCCTGGCATGTTGCCCAAGTCGGCGCGCGCGTCGAGTTCATCTGCGCACCTGGCCCGCTGAGGAATGGCGGCGAGGCGGAAACAGCGCTCGCGCCGGAGCTCGAAGCGGCTATCCATGTCGCACTGGTCAATCGCGGCGTGCTGATTGCGCCGTTCCACAACATGATGCTGATCTCGCCGGCGACCAGCGCCACCCAGGTCAACCGCCTGATCACCGCCTTCGGCGCGGTTGCGGCAAGGCTCGCGGCATGAGACAAGCTTGCACATGAGAGAAGCGCACAAGCAAATTTTGAACGCCATTATGACATCACCTTCGGGCTCGACGCCTGCCGAGGCGCAGACCTTTCTCGACGCCCATCCCGAAATCGAAGCGTTCGACATCGTGCTGACCGACGCCAATGGCGTCGGGCGTGGCAAGATCGTGCGCCGGCACGAATTGAAGAGCATCTTCGAGGGCGGCCGGCACATGCCGATCTCGATCCTCGGTCTCGACATCACCGGCGAGGACGTTCACGAGACGGGGCTGATCTGGACGACCGGCGACGGCGACCTGCGGGCATGGCCGATCCCCGGCACGCTGGTGCCGCTGTTCGGCACACAGCCGCCGCGCGGCCAGGTGCTGATGGCGATGTATCATCTCGACGGTCAGCCCATGTCCTCCGATCCGCGGCTGGCGCTGGCCCGTCAGGTGGAGATACTGGCGGCCAAGGGCCTGCATCCGGCCGGCGCCTTCGAGCTCGAATTCTTCCTGCTCGCCAACGAGCGCGACGCCGACGGCAAGGTGCAGCCGGCACACGCGGTGCTCGACGGCCGACGCTCGGCCAAGACCGAGGTCTATTCCGTCGACCATCTGCACGGCATGGAGCCACTGTTTTCCGACATCTATGCCGCGGCCAAGGTGCAAGGCATCCCGGCCGAGACTGTCATTTCCGAATATGCGCCCGGCCAGTACGAATTGACACTGAACTACCGCAACGATGTGATCCGGGCGGCCGACGACCTCGTCATGCTGAAGCGGCTGGTGCGGGCACAGGCGCGCCGCCACGGCGTCACCGCTTGCTTCATGGCCAAGCCGATCGAGAAATATGCCGGCTCTGGCATGCATTTCCATGTCTCGCTGCGGGACAACGCCGGCAAGAACGTCTTCACTGAGGCTAGCGGCGAGACTTGGTCCTTGCCGCTGCTGCGCGGCCTTGGCGGCCTCATCCAGACCATGGCCGAATCGATGCTGGTGTTTGCGCCGCACGCCAATTCATGGCGGCGTTTCGTTTCGCAATCCTATGCGCCGGTGGCGCCGACCTGGGGCGTCAACAACCGCTCGGTGGCGCTGCGCGTGCCGGCGGGTGATGCGAAAAACCGGCGCATCGAGCACCGGCCGTCGGGCGTCGACGCCAACCCCTATCTGGTAGCGGCAACTGTGCTGGCCGGCATCACTAAGGGTCTCGACGAAGGCCTCGATCCCGGCCCCGAAACCACCGGCAATGGCTACGAATCGGCAATCACGCGCACGACCATGCCGGTGGACTGGCGCGCCGCGATCGAGGCCGCGCGCGCGTCGACGTTCCTCAAAGGCGCACTGGGCGAAGACCTGCACCGTACATTTGTGGCGATCAAGCAATCCGAATATCTGCGCGTGGCGCGCACGGTCAGCGAACTGGATTATCATCTCTATCTGCACGAGGTGTAGGCATCGCGTTGTCGGCCATCCGCCGGTGAAGGCGCAGGCGTGTGTAATTTCAACGGAACCTTCCGCGGGCTTTGCTCATTGCGTGTCTGATCGCAGCAGCGGACAAGGCCGCATCAGCCATGATCGCCAGGATGCAGACAAATCCCACGCCACACCACGCTAAGGTGCAGGCAAGACGCTGGCCGAAGCCTGAATTGCCTGAGACGACGGAAGGCGACGACGCAAGATCTATTCCCGAACTCAGCGAAGTCGCGAAAGCCTGCCGCCGCTGCCCGCTTTGGCGCAATGCAACACAGACCGTGTTCGGCGAAGGGCCTGACAAGGCCAAGGTGATCTTCGTCGGTGAACAGCCTGGCGACCAGGAGGATTTGGCCGGCAAACCCTTCGTCGGGCCGGCGGGCAAGGTCTTCGACGCCATCCTTGAGGATGCCGGCGTCGACCGGTTGAAAGTCTATGTCACCAACGCGGTCAAGCATTTCAAATTCGAGCCGCGCGGCAAGCGGCGCATCCACTCCAAGCCAAATGCCGGCGAGGTGCAGGCCTGCCGCTGGTGGCTCGACAAGGAGCTCGAAATGATCAAGCCCAATCTGGCGGTGGCGCTCGGCGCAACAGCGGCGCAGTCGCTGCTCGGCAAGGTCGTGCCGATCATGAAGATGCGCGGCGAGGTCGTGGAGCGCGACGATGGCTTGCGTGTGTTCGTCACCATCCACCCGTCCTTCATCCTGCGTATTCGCGAGCCGGCGGACAAACAGGCCGAGCGCGAGCGGTTCCTGCAGGACATGAAGGCGGTAAAAAAGCTGATGGCGGCCTGAACCTATCTGATCAGGATCGCCCTTAGGTCATTGACATTCGTCCCGGTCGGGCCGGGCATAAAAAGATCGCCGACGACGTTGAATGCCGTCCAGGCATTGTTGCCGGCGAGCATGGCCTTAGCATCGACGCCCGTCGCCCGCATCCGCGACACCGTCGAGCCATCGGCGAAGGCGCCGGCATTGTCCTCAGAGCCGTCGATGCCGTCGGTGTCAGCGG
This sequence comes from Mesorhizobium wenxiniae, assembly GCF_002284535.1. Taxonomy (GTDB): domain Bacteria; phylum Pseudomonadota; class Alphaproteobacteria; order Rhizobiales; family Rhizobiaceae; genus Mesorhizobium; species Mesorhizobium wenxiniae. Next base: position 132,632 of record NZ_NPKH01000011.1, read on the forward strand.
CCAGCGCGTGGATGCCATCCATGCCGCTGATGCCGATAGCGAAGGCGAGCAGGAACTCGCTGTTACGGCCGCCCTTGCCTTTTGCCCGCAAAGTCACCGTCGTCTCTCCACCAGACAAGACCAACACGGGCTTTCGGAAGGGCCGGTTGCGCGTCGCGACTTCGCGGGCGATCGCAGCGTGGACACCGCCGACCTCGCGTGCCTCGCCCTCGATGGAATCGGAGAGGATGACCGCCTCGATGCCATGGCGCCTGGCTTCGGCTGCAGCCGCTTCCAGCGATACGCCGGCCGAGGCGATCAGATGCACTTCGTTGCGCGAAAAACGCGAATCGTCGGCGCGCGGCGCATCTGCGGCCGGCGAATTGATATGCGCCATCACCGCAGCCGGCAGTTTCATGCCATAGGCGGCGATCGATGCCAGCGCCTCTTGGCGGCTGCCCGAATCGGGAACGGTCGGACCGGAAGCGACCAGCGCCGGATTGTCGCCCGGAATGTCGGAGACGACCAGCGACATGACCTTGGCCGGATAGGCGGCCGCGGCCAATCTACCGCCCTTGATAATGGAAACATGTTTGCGGATAGTGTTCATCGCGGCGATCGGCGCGCCGGAGGCGAGCAGCGCCTCGTTGACGGCGATCTCGTCGGCCAGCGTCAGACCTTCCGCGGGCGCCGGCAGCAGCGCCGACCCCCCGCCGGAAATGAGCGCCACGACCAGATCATCCGCGGTCAGCCCCTGAACTTTTTCGAGCAGCCGGCGCGACGCTTCGAGCCCTGCGACGTCCGGCACCGGATGCGCCGCCTCGATGATCTCGATGCGCTGGCATGCCGCAGCGTAGCCGTAGCGGGTGACGACCAGCCCTTCGATCGGCCCGTCCCACACCTTCTCGAAAGCCGCCGCCATCTGCGCCGAACCCTTGCCGGCACCGACGACGATGGTGCGCCCTTTCGGCCTTGCCGGCAGGTGATCCCTGATGGTCCTCTGGGGATCGGCAGCGGCGACGGCGGCATTGAAGATGGCGGTGAGGAAGGTCTTGGGATCGATCTCGGTCATTTTGCTTCCGGCGGCAGTGCCAGTTCGCACCCGTCGACGCCGAGATGGCTGCACAGCGCATCGACGACGACGCCGTGATCCTCGCGCTCCGGCAGGCCCGAGACCGCGATCACACCGATCACACCGGCGCCCTTGACCGTGACAGGAAAACCGCCGCCGGCCAGCACGTAGTCTGAGATGTCGAGCCCCTCGCCCGGCTTGAAGCTGCGGTCGGGACGCTGCTGCTCCAGCACCATGCGGTAGGTGCTTTTCAGGAACCGCCGCACTACGTTGATCTTGCGCCGCGCCCAATCCGGATTGGAGGCGTTCGAGCCCGGCATTGCCGCGTAGAACAGCGGCCGGTCGAAGGTTCTGATATCGACGATGATCGGCAGATTCTCGGCTAGTGCCCGGTCGCGGATCGCCGAGCCGATCTTGAAGGCGACAGCCTCATCAAAGGCCGGGAAGACAAGCTCGGCTTCCTGTTTCTGGATCAGAGCGATATCGTCCGCAACGGCCATGTCGTTCCCCTGTCAACTCCACGCTTTGACCGATGGTTGCCGCCGGGTCAAGCCTCGGATGCTTCACGCGGATCCGTCTCCAGCGCCAGATCGACCGCGGCCTCGGCATGAAGAACCGTTACGTCGAAGGCTGGCACAGGATAGTCGTCCGTGTCGAGCAGAAGCGGCAGTTCGGTGCAGCCGACGATGATCGCTTCCGCGCCACGGGCCTGGAGATCACGCGCCATTTGCAGGAGCGCCGCCTTGGAGGCGTTCTTGACGGCGCCCAGGGTCAGCTCGTCAACGATGATCCGGTGCAGAGCGGTGCGCTGCTCCTGTAGCGGCGTGATCACGTCGAGGCCATGACGGTCCCTGAGCCGTTGTCTGAAGAAATCCATCTCCATCGTGTATCGGGTTCCCAAAAGTCCGACGCGCGAGAAACCCCGGTTGCGGATCGCAACTGCAGTCGGATCGGCCAGATGGAGCAACGGGATACCAATCGCCGCCTCAACCTGATCTGCAACCGAGTGCGGGGTGACCGCCGTGATGATCACGAAGTCTGCCCCGGCCCCTTCCAGGCACCGCGCGGCCTCGGCAACTCTTTCACCGACGCTATCCCATCGACCCATGGAAGCCATGGTGTTAAGTTCGTCGAAATCGAGCGTGAACAGCACGGAGCGCGCATTGTGATGGCCGCCAAGCCGGCGATGTGCGGCCGCGTTCAGCAGCCGGTAGTAGAGGGCGCTCGACTCCCAGCTCATTCCTCCGACCATTCCGATCAGCTTGGACTGGCGCACTGTCATGCTTGAACCCACCGATTACTTCATAGCCCGACGTTAAGTCCCAGATCGCTTTTCATCGCACGTCCGGCGAGATAGACCTCGCGCACGGCGCGGTCGTCGCCCTGTGTCTGCAGCAGAAACAGTTCCTCCGCCAGCGTGTCCGCCGTCTCCATCCGCAGCCGCATGGCCGGCGTGGCGCGGGCATCGAGGACGATGATGTCGGCATCGCTGCCTTGGTCGAGCGTGCCGACTTTTTCCACGACCGACAGCGCCTCGGCATTGCCGCGGGTGAGCTGCCAGAACGACTGGAACGGGTTGAGCTTCTCGCCATTCAGCGCGATCACCTTATAACCCTCGTCCATGGTGCGCAGCATCGAGTAATTGGTGCCGCCGCCGACATCGGTGGCGGCGGCGATGCGGAGGGCTTTGTCACGCGTGCGGTAGCGCTGATAGTCGAACAAGCCCGAGCCGAGGAACAGGTTCGAGGTCGGGCAGAACACGGCCACCGAGCCCGTGTCCGAAAGCGCATCCGCCTCGCGTTCCGACAGATGGATGCAGTGGCCGAACAGGCTTTTGCGCCCGAGCAGCCCATAATGCTCGTAGACATCGGTATAGTCGCGTGCCTGGGGGTAAAGTTGCAGCGTAAAGGCGATCTCGGCGTGGTTTTCCGACAGATGCGTCTGCATGTGCAGATCAGGATATTCGCGGCAGAGCGCGCCTGCCATCTCCAACTGCTCGGGTGATGAGGTGATGGCGAAGCGCGGTGTGATGGCATAGTGCTGGCGCCCCTTGCCGTGCCATTCGGCGATCAGCGCCTTGCTGTCGTCATAACCCGATTGCGGCGTGTCGAGCACGCCCTCCGGCGCGTTGCGATCCATCATCACTTTGCCGGCGATGTTCAGCATGTTGCGGTCATGCGACTCGGCGAAGAACGCTTCGGCCGATTCCCTGTGGACCGAGCAATAGGCGGCGACTGTCGTCGTGCCGTGGCGCACCATCTCGTCGAGGAACAGCCTGGCGATGCGGCGGCCATGCTGGGCGTTCTGGAATTTGGTTTCCTCGGGAAAGGTGTAAGTGTTCAGCCAGTCGAGCAGCTCGGCGCCGTAGGAAGCGATAACCTGCATCTGCGGAAAGTGCGCGTGCGCGTCAATGAAGCCAGGCAGCAGCAGGTGCGGGCGGTGGTCGATCTTTTTTACGCCTTCATCAGCTTTTTTCTCGACGTCGGCATAGGCGCCTGCGGCAGCGATCCTGCCGTCGCGGAGCAGCAGGCCGCCGTCATCCTCGTAGCGCCAGGCGGAATGATCGTCGACGGTCTCAGGCCAGCGCAGGAAGGACAGCGTGCGGCCGCGCAGGAGCGTGCTGGTCATGCTTATTTCCCTGCCTCCTCGAACCATGCCACCAGCAACGCCCGTTCCTTGTCGGTGATATGGGTGACGTTGGCGGGCGGCATCGCGTGGCTGCGGCCGGCCTGCAGGTAGATCTCGCGGGCCTGCTCGGCGATGCCGGCGTCGGTGTCGAGCATCACACCTTTCGGCGCGTGATAGATGCCCTCGTAGGATGGCTCCCGCGCATGACACATCGAGCAGCGGCCAAGCACCGTGTCGCGCACTGCGGGAAAGTGCGCCGAGGCGACATAGACCTGTGCCGCAGAGGTCGCCTTGACTTCGCCGGTCAGCACTTTCGGCACCGTTGACAGCCACATGATGGCGACGAACAGGACGGCCGCAGCCAGCCAGGTCCAGGTCGGGTTACCCTTGCGCGCATGCATCGTATTGAAATAGTGCCGGATCAGCACGCCGATGGTGAAAACCAGCGAGGCGATCACCCAGTTGAACTCGGTGCCGAACGCCAGCGGGTAGTGGTTCGACAGCATCAAGAACAAAACGGGCAGCGTCAGGTAATTGTTGTGCAGCGAGCGCTGCTTGGCAATCTTGCCGTATTTCGGGTCGGGCTTGCGGCCGGCGATCAGGTCGGCGACGACGATCTTCTGGTTCGGGATGATGACCATGAAGACATTGGCCGACATAATCGTTGCGGTGATAGCGCCAAGATGCAGGAAGGCGGCGCGGCCGGTGAACAGGTGGGTAAGACCCCAGGCGATGAACACCAGCACGCCATAGAGCACCAGCATCAGGCCGGTGTCGCTGTTGCCAAGCGGCGAACGGCATAAGAGATCGTAGACCACCCAGCCGACGCCGATCGTCGCCAGTGACAGCAAGATGCCTGTAGGCACCGACATGGCAAGCACATTGGGATCGATCAGGAACAGGTCCGCCCCGGCATAGTAGACGACGCACAGCATGGCAAAGCCCGACAGCCAGGTGGCGTAGGATTCCCATTTGAACCAGGTCAGGTGCTCGGGCATTTCGGCCGGCGCCACCAGATATTTCTGGATGTGATAGAAGCCGCCGCCATGCACCTGCCATTCCTCGCCGAAGGCGCCGACAGGCATGCCCGGTCGCTGGCGCAAGCCAAGATCGAGCGCAACGAAATAGAAGGACGAACCGATCCACGCTATGCTGGTGACGACATGCAGCCAGCGCACGGCGAAACTCAGCCAGTCCCAGAAAATCGCGAAATCCAACATTGAAAAGTCGTCCCTGCCGATCGGCTGACTTTACGGACTGGACCGCAAACGGAAAGGGCCGAGCTGCACGATGACTTTCAAAAAAAAATAGAAAATATTAGGGTTATCCCTACGCCGTATGAGAGCCCTAAGCCGCATGGCCTACCTCGACAACATCGCCGTTTTTGTTCGCGTCGTCGAGCTTGGCAATCTATCGGCGGCGGGCCGTGACATGCGCATTTCGCCGGCGGTCGCCTCCAACCGCATCAAGGAGCTCGAAAAGCACCTTGGTGTCAGGCTATTCAACCGCACGACGCGGCAATTAATGCCGACCGAGCACGGCACGGTGTTCTACTCCGGCGCCAAGCAAGTGCTTGAGGCGGTCACCGAGGCGGAGGCCGCGGTCAGCGCGTTGTCAGGCCAGCCGCGCGGCACCATCAAGGTGACAGCGCCGCTCGGCCTCGGCCGGCGGCTGGTGGCCTCGGGCATCCCAGATTTCCACGACAAATACCCTGATATCGAGGTGCGGCTGAGGCTTTCAGACCACAATGTCGACATTATGAAGGAAGGCATCGACGTTGCCTTCCGGCTCGGTATCATCGAGGACTCCAGCCTCAGGATGCGCGGCATCATGGAGTGCGAGCGGGTGCTGGTGGCGGCGCCGAAATATCTGGAGACGCGCGGTGAGCCGGCCGAGCCGCAGGAACTGATCGGCAAAAAGCACGACTGCCTGATGCTTCGCTATTCCGGCGCGCGCGAATACGTCTGGACGCTGCAGACGGCTGACGGCCCGCGGAAATTCGAAGTGCATGGGCCTTATGACACCGACGATGGCGACGTGCTGACCGGCTGGGCGCTGTCCGGCCGCGGCATCATCAACAAGCCGCGCTTCGAGGTTGAGCCGTTCATCCGCGACCGGCGGCTGAAGGTGATCCTGCCCGACACGCCGCCGACACCGGTGCAGTTCGCCGCCGTCTACCCGCACAAGAAGCTGCAGGACCCGAAGGTGCGGCTGCTGCTCGATTTCATGGCCGAGCGCTGCCAACGGCTGATCAAGGATATTCTGGCAGGCAAATGATCGCCGGCTGGCCGGTTGCGTCCCGTCAAGCCGGCGAAGATAGTCCCTGCGGAATTCACTCACCAGGGAAGACCGATGGCCAGCGGTGCCAAAATGCATCTCGCCGTTTCACTGTTTCCGGAAAGCGCTCTTTCCCCTCCATCCGACGCCGGTCCGGATTTCACTCTTTTGGCCCGGTTTGTGCAAAAGGCCGAGACGGCCGGGCTGGATATGGTGCTGCTTGCTGATTCCGCGCCGGCTGCAGGCGGCGACGCACCGAACCGGCAAGTGCCCTTCGAAGCGACGACCCTGCTGGCAGCGCTTGCGACGATTACCAGCAGGATTGGCCTCGTCGCCGCGGCGTCGACGGTCGCCCACCAGCCCTACAACCTCGCGCGCCGTTTCGCATCGCTCGACGTCATCAGCCATGGCCGTGCCGGGTGGCACGCAAGCATGGTCCCCGATCCGCGCGAGGCGACCAATTTCAGCCGTCCGGAAGGGTTTTCCCGCGACGATTTCCGCCGACGCGCGGAAGAATTCATCGGGATCGTGCGGGGCTTGTGGAGAGGTTGGGATGCGGATGCCCTGCTGTTCGACCAGCGCGGCGGCCGCTTCTTCGATCCCGAAAAGATGCACCTGCTCGACCACAAGGGCGAGTTTTTCTCTGTGCGCGGGCCACTGAACGTTGCACGCTCGCCGCAGGATATGCCGGTGCTCGTCATGTCAGGCCTGTCGGAGCCCGACATGGAGATCGCCGCCCGCTTCGCCGATGTCATCCTGCTGGACGAGCCATCGATCGCGGGCGCGAAGCCCGACGATCTGAAGCGCCACGCGCTTGCGTTCGGGCGCAGTCCTGGCGCGACAAAGGTGCTGATGACCGTCGCGCCGGGTGCTGACATGGCCGCCAGGCCGGACCTGATCGCGGATAGGCTCGAAGAGCCCTTCCGATCGAAAAGCTGCGATGGTTTCAACATACTCATGCCACCGGCGCTATCTGTGCTCGACGATTTCGTCGACCTCGTGCTGCCGGAGCTTCGCCGTCGCGGCCTTCTCCGGTCGGATTATCCCGGCGCGACGCTGCGCTCCCATCTCGGACTTGCTGGGGGAGATGAACGATGACCGCCCATCGACGTCAGATGAAGCTCGGGGCGTTCCTGTGGGCAACAGGCCACCACATTGCCGCCTGGCGCCACCCAAAAGCGCATGTGACGGCAGGCGTCGACATCGAGCACTACATCCAGCTGGCGCGAACGGCGGAGGCGGCGAAATTCGACATGATCTTCTGCGAGGACGCCGCCGGCGTGCGCGAGGCCGATATCAACATCGCCAGCCAGACGTCACGCTCGATCGGCTTCGAACCGATCAGCCTGCTTTCGGCTCTCGCGGCCCAGACCAGCCGCATCGGCCTCGTATCCACGGCATCGACGAGCTATACCGAGCCTTACGGGCTGGCGCGGACCTTCTTGTCGCTCGATCATCTGAGTGGCGGCCGTGCCGGCTGGAACCTTGTCACCTCCGCCAGCCACATCGAAGCTGCTAATTTCGGCGCGACCGGCCTGCGCCCGCACGCCGACCGTTATGAGCGCGCGCGAGAATTCGCTGCCGTGGTTACCGCACTCTGGCAAGGCAAGCTGGACGGGGTTTCCGGACCTGGTCACGACGGCAGAAGCTTTTCAGTGCGGGACCCACTCGATCTGCCGCGCTCGCCCCAGGGCGCACCGGTCATGGTTCAGGCCGGAGCATCGGACGAGGGCAGGGATCTTGCCGCCCGGACCGCTGATGTCGTGTTCACGGCAGCGCAGACATTCGAGGAGGCGAAGGCCTTCTATGATGATCTCAAGGGGCGTCTGGCGACCTATGGGCGCGAGCCGAACGACATCAAGATCATGCCGGGCGTCGCGCCGGTCGTGGCGGCAACCGAAGCGGAAGCCACGGCAAAATATGAGGAGCTGCAGGAGCTGATCCCCGACGATGTCGGCGTGGCGTTGCTTTCCAGCTATCTCAGCATTTCCGATCTGTGGCGCTATCCCATAGATGGGCCGCTGCCGGAGCTGCCGGCCAGCGAAGGCATGCAGAGCCGGCAGGCGCTGGTCATCGAGCAGTCGCGCCGCGACAACCTTTCGATTCGCCAGCTTGCCCGCCATTTCGCCGGCGCTCGCGGCCACTGGCGCGTCGTCGGAACGCCGGCCCAGATCGCCGACGAGCTCGAGGCACGCTTCGAGGGTGGCGCGGCAGACGGCTTCAACGTCATGCCGTCCTATTTTCCTGGCGAGCTTGATGCCTTTGCCGTGCTTGTCGTGCCGGAGCTGCAGCGGCGCGGCCTGTTCCGCACTGACTATGAAGGCAGCACGCTGCGCGACCATCTGGGGTATGAAACGGCCGATGTGAGCAGCAGGCTGTAGGCGCTTGGCTGTCAGCCGGCCATTGCCTTGCCACGAGAGGCGGGGTGCGGAGCGGCTGACGCCGTGGCATCCGCGGCCAGCGCCGTCATGATCTCGGCGGCGGCCAGTGCCGCGATCACCTGCGGGCGCTTGTCCTTGACCGTTTCACCGCCGATCGGCGAGACCAGGCGGGCAAATTCCGCCTCGCTGCCGTCCGTTGACTTCAGGAACCAGCTCCTGAACGTCGCCTTTTTGGTCTTCGAGCCGATCATGCCGACATAGGCGGCATCCCGGCGTTTCAGCGCCTCGGTGGCGATCAGGAAATCCAGCGCGTGGTCGTGGGTGAGGACGACGAAGGCGCTCCCGGGCGGAGCCTCGCGCACCACAGCCTCGGGCATTGGCGTCAGGCTGGTTTCGACCGTGTCCGGCATGCCCTCCAGCGCCTCGACCCGCGTCTCGACAACGACGACACGGACCGGCAGCAAGGCCACCGCCGAGGCCAACGCCTGGCCGACATGACCACCACCAAAGATGTAAACATGCGGCAGTTGAGCCTCCTCGGCTTGCGCGGCCGCAATCAGCTCTTGCGCCAACGCAGCGTCGACCAGCCGGATCGACACCTCGACCCTGCCGCCGCAGCACTGGCCGATTTCGGGTCCGAGCGGGATATCGAGCGTGGCGCTGACATCCTTCCCCCTTGAGGGGAGGGCGGCGGCGAAGCCGTCGGGTGGGATCGCCGCGGCAGTGCTCGACGCTCTGGCGATGCCTTCTGAGACGACGCCCTCTGGCCGCTTCGCGGCCTGCCCTTCGCTATGGCTCCGGGCGTTCGTCGCTGAAAAAGCCAAATCGTTGGCTTTTTCTCGGCCATTGGCCGACCTCTCCTCACCCCCCTCAACGGGGGAGAAAAGCATCTGCCGCGCCTTGTCGATTGCCATGTATTCGAGTTGGCCGCCGCCGATCGTGCCAAAACTTGCCGCGCCCGAGACGAGCATGAAGGCGCCCTTCTCGCGCGGCGTCGAACCTTTTGTCCCGGCCACCTCGACCAGGGCGACCCGGCCGGCGTCGGCAAGAAAGGCTTTCAAGCTTTGCACTTTCGAGGTCATCATTCGCATTCCCTATCGGGAAATATAGAGTTTTCGGCCTGAATTGCACGCTTTCTGGGATTCCAAAGACTGGTCACGTGCTGGTCTTGGCTTCCCTCTTCAGCCGTTCGATCGCCATCAGCACACGCTCCGGCGTCGCCGGTGGATCGAGGCGCGGGCAGATCCGGTGGTCGGCAACGCTCGCCACCGCATCCGACAGAGCATGCAGCACCGACATGCCGAGCGGGAGCGGCGGCTCGCCGACCGCCTTGGAGCGGTGCACCGTCGGCTCGTGCGCCTCAGGCCAGTCGGCCAGCGTCACGTTAAAGATCTTCGGTCGGTCCGAGGCCAAGGGGATTTTGTAGGTCGACGGCGCATGGGTGCGCAGCCGGCCCTTGTCGTCCCACCAAAGTTCCTCCGTCGTCAGCCAGCCCATGCCCTGGATGAAACCGCCCTCGACCTGGCCGAGGTCGATGGCGCGGTTCAGCGAGCGGCCGGTCTCGTGCAGGATGTCGGTGCGCTCGACCATGTATTCGCCGGTCAGCGTGTCGACCGACACTTCCGAGCACGCGGCGCCGTAGGCGAAATAATAGAAGGGGCGACCCTCGCCCTTGTCGCGATCCCAGTGGATTTTCGGCGTCTTGTAGAAGCCCGCCGCCGAAAGCTGGATGCGGGCCATGTAGGCCTGCGTGACGAGATCGGCGAAGGCGATCTCCTGGTTGCCGATGCGCACCCGGTTGGGCAGGAACAGCACCTGGTCGCGCGGCACCTGGTATTGTTCGGCGGCGAAATTGGTCAGCCGCTCTTTGATCTGCCGGGCTGCGTTCTGCGCCGCCATGCCGTTGAGGTCGGAACCTGACGACGCGGCGGTCGCCGAGGTGTTCGGCACCTTGCCGGTCGTCGTTGCGGTGATCTTGACCTGGTCGAGGTCGATCTGGAACTCTTCCGCCACAACCTGCGCCACCTTGACGTAGAGGCCCTGCCCCATTTCGGTGCCGCCATGGTTCAGATGCACCGAACCGTCGGTGTAGACATGCACCAGCGCGCCGGCCTGGTTGTAATGCGTAGCGGTGAACGAGATGCCGAATTTGACCGGCGTTAGCGCCAATCCGCGCTTGATGAAGCGGCTGTTGGCGTTGAAGGCTTCAATGGTGCGGCGACGCCGCGCATAGTCGCAACTCGCCTCCAGTTCGGCGACGATGCGGTGGATGATGTTGTCTTCGACCGTCTGGTGATAGGGCGTGACGTTGCGGTCTGAGGTGCCATAAAAGTTCTTCTTGCGGATCTCGAGCGGGTCCTTGCTAACGGCAAAGGCGACCTCGTCGATGACGCGCTCGGCCCCGACCATGCCTTGCGGCCCGCCGAAGCCGCGGAAGGCGGTGTTCGACACGGTGTTGGTGTAGAGCGGTGCCGATTGCGCATGAACCGCCGGCCAGAAATAGGTATTGTCGCAGTGGAATAGCGCGCGATCGGTGACCGGGCCTGAAAGGTCCGCCGAGAAGCCGCAGCGCGCCGCGAACATGAAATCGACGCCGAGAATATTGCCCTCGTCGTCGAAGCCAACCTCGTAATCGACCAGAAAGTCGTGGCGCTTGCCGGTGGCGATCATGTCGTCGTCGCGGTCGGGCCGGATTTTCACCGCGCGGTGGTGTTTTTTCGCAGCAATCGCCGCGAGCGCGGCAAACTGGTTGCCTTGCGTTTCCTTGCCGCCAAAGCCGCCGCCCATACGGCGGATCTCGACCGTGACGGCATGGCTTGGCACGCCGAGCGCATGGCTGACCATGTGCTGGACTTCGCTCGGATGCTGGGTGGAGGAATAAATCGTGACGTCCTGATCCTCGCCGGGAATGGCCATGGCGATCTGGCCTTCGAGATAAAAATGGTCCTGACCGCCGATGCGCATTTTTCCCTTCAGCCGACGCGGCGCCGCTTTGATCGCAGCCGCTGCATCGCCGCGCCTCAGGGTCAGCGGCGGCGTGACCAGCTTGTCCTTGCTGGGATCGAGCACGCCGACGTCGGTGACGAAAGGCAATTCCTTGTATTCGACCTTGGCCAACCTTGTGGCGCGGCGCGCCTGCTCGCGCGTTTCGGCGACGACGCAGAAGATCGGCTGGCCAAAGAATTGTACCTTGCCGTCGGCCAGCACCGGCTCGTCGTGACGGCCGGTCGGCGAAATGTCGTTTTCACCCGGCACGTCGCTCGCCGTCAGCACGTCGACGACCCCGGGTGCTGCGCGCACCGCCGACAGGTCCATGCTGGTGATGGTGGCGTGCGTGGCCGTCGAAAGCCCGAGGCAGCCATGCAGCGTGCCTGATGATTCCGGCATGTCGTCGATATAGACGGCCGTGCCGCTGACATGCTTGTACGCAGAATCATGGCGCTGGTCGGCGGCAACGCCACCGGAAATTTTTTGCGCCTTGAGGTTGGGAGCGTGCTTGGTCATCACGCCGCCTCGTGCCGCGAAACCTGGATCGGCGCCTTGGTGCCGCTGGTCTCGGCAAAGAAGCGCAACAGCAGGTTCCGTGCCGCTAGCGCCCGGTATTCGGCGCTCGCCCGCATGTCGGTCAGCGGGGTGAAATCCCTGGCATATTCGGCCATCGCCGCGTCGACTGTCGCCTCGGTCCAAGGCCTGCCGAGCAACGCCTTTTCCACGCTGAAAGCCCGCTTGGGCGTTGCCGCCATGCCGCCATAGGCGATGCGCACCTCCGCCACCGTGCCCTCCTTGGCCAGGGTCAGCAGGAATGCGCCAAGTGCTGCGGTGATGTCCTCGTCACGGCGCTTGGTGATCTTGTAGACCGCAAACTTCGTGCCTTTCGCGGGTACCGGGACATGCACGGCCTCGACGAACTCGCCCGGCTGCCGGACCTGCTTGCCATAGGCGACGAAGAAATCTTCGAGCGAGATCGTCCGCCGCTTGTTGCCCCGGCGCAGCGTCAGCCGCGCACCGAGTGCAATCAGCGGCGGTGGCGTGTCGCCGATCGGCGAGCCATTGGCGATGTTGCCGCCGATCGTACCCATATTGCGCACCTGATCGCCGCCGATGCGATCGAACAGCGGCCCGAGCGCCGGGATGCGTTTCGCCAGCGTCGAAAACGCCTCCGTATAGGTGACACCGGCGCCGATCGAGATGACGCCCTCATCTTCGGAAATCGCGCAGAGCCCGTCGAGATTGCCGATGAAGATCGCCGGCGAAATCTCACGCATATGCTTGGTCACCCACAGGCCGACATCGGTCGAACCGGCAACGATGGTGGCGCCCGGCTCCTTGTCCAGCACGGCGGCGAGGTCGTCGGCATCGGCCGGCACGACCAGCCGCTGCTTGCCGGCGCCGATCTCGATGCGCTCGCCGTCTTTCATGGCCGCAAGCTTCTCGGCGATCGCCTTGCGCTCCGCAGCCAGCGGGTCCTTTGCCGCCTTGCCGTAGCTGAAGATGGCACGCGCGGCGCGGACAATCGCCTCGTAGCCGGTGCAGCGGCAGAGATTACCCTGCAGCGCCTTTTCGATGGCCGCATCCGACGGCTCCGGCGACCGCATCCACAGAGCGTAAAGCGACATGACGAAGCCCGGCGTGCAGAAGCCGCATTGCGAGCCGTGAAAGTCGACCATGGCCTGCTGCACCGGATGCAGCCTATCGCCGTCGCCACGCAGATGCTCGACGGTCACGACATGCGTGCCATCGAGCGAACCGAGGAAGCGGATGCAAGCATTGACGCTTTCATACACCAGCCGGCCGGCTGAGAGCCTTCCGATCAGCACGGTGCAAGCGCCGCAATCGCCTTCGGCGCAGCCTTCCTTGGTGCCTCGCAGCGTGCGCTCGAGCCGCAGCCAGTCTAGCAAGGTCTCCTCAGGCGCGACCCTGGTCAGCGCAACATGCTCGCCATTGAGGATGAAGCGTATCTCATTGCGTGTCTTGAGCCCGGCCATGTGTCAGCTCCCTCGGTAAGTCGAATAGCCGTAGGGCGATATAAGCAGCGGCACATGATAGTGCACCAGCTCGGCCATGCCGAAGCGGATCGGCACGCTGTCGAGGAAGGCCGGTTCCGGCAGCCTCAATCCCTGCCGGCGCAGATAGTCGCCGGCCGCGAAGACCAGCTCGTATTCGCCGGTGCGGAATTCCGCGTCGGCAAGCAGCGGCGCGTCACAGCGGCCGTCGGCATTGGTGACCGTCGTCTTCAGATGCGTCCGCATATCGTCGTTGATGCGGTAAAGCTCGATCGACAGACCTGCCGCCGGCCGGCCGGTCGCGGTGTCGAGGACATGGGTCGTCAGACGTCCGCCTTCGGCTTTCGACGTTTCCGCCACTGGCTGCTCCCATTCCCGGTACAGTCGAACATGCCCGGTACAGCCGAACATGTTTGACGAATTGTGCGCCAATTAAAGGCGATGCATAAGTCCCGGTCGAGCGGAGTGCTGCAAAAACACTTTCAAAATTTTCGGGGGAATGCGCAAGCGGCGCTTTCGACTATCCTGATCACACAATCCGGCAGGAGCAACGATGCGGTACGAACGAGACATGCGCGGCTACGGCGCCAATCCGCCGGATCCGAAGTGGCCTGGCGGGGCGCATGTCGCAGTGCAGTTCGTCGTCAATTACGAGGAAGGCGGCGAGAACTGCGTCCTGCATGGCGACAAGGCTTCGGAAGCCTTCCTGTCCGAGATCGTCGGCGCCGCGCCATGGCCCGGGCAGCGCCACCGGAACATGGAATCGATCTACGAATATGGCGCCCGCGCCGGCTTCTGGCGATTGCTGCGCCTGTTCACCGAGGCTGAAGTACCGGTCACCTGCTACGGCGTCGCCACAGCGCTGGCGCGCTCGCCCGACCAGGTCGCAGCGATGCAGGATGCCGGCTGGGAAATCGCCTCGCACGGGCTGAGATGGATCGACTACCGCGACCATGCGCCGGAGGACGAGCGCCGCGACATGGAAGCGGCGATCCAGCTGCACTACGAGGTCACTGGGGCGCGGCCCGCAGGCTGGTACACCGGCCGCACGTCGATCAACACCGTGCGGCTGGCGGCGGAAGAAGGCGGCTTTGACTATGTGTCGGACACTTATGACGACGAGTTGCCCTACTGGTTCGAGCATGACGGGCCGGACGGGTCGACAAAGCCGCAGCTCATCATCCCCTATACGCTCGATGCCAACGACATGCGCTTCGCCACGCCGCAGGGCTTCAACTCGGGCGACCAGTTCTTCGCCTATCTCAGGGATAGTTTCGACACGCTCTACGCCGAGGGCAAGGCAGGCAGGCCGCGCATGATGAATATCGGCCTGCACTGCCGCCTCGTCGGCAGGCCGGGCCGGGCCGCGGCGCTGAAGCGCTTCGTCGACTACGTCAGATCGCATGACAGGGTCTGGTTGGCGCGGCGCATCGATATCGCCAGGCACTGGCAAGAGACCCATTCCTTCCGGCCGCCGGCGCTGCGCCCGTCGAAAATGGAGTTCGAGGCCTTCGTCCATGCATTCGGTGGCGTGTTCGAGCATTCGCCGTGGATCGCCGAGCGCGCCTTCGAACTGGAACTCGGCCCGGCGCATGATAGTGCCGGCGGCCTCCACAATGCGCTGTGCCGCGTCTTTCGCGGCGCCAGCGAGGCCGAGCGGCTCTCCGTGCTCAAGGCCCATCCCGACCTCGCCGGCAAACTGGCGCAGGCCAAGCGGCTGTCGGCGGAATCGACGAGGGAACAGGCTTCCGCCGGGCTCGACGCGCTGACCGACAAGGAGCGCGAGTTGTTCTCCAAACTCAATGCCGCCTACGACACTTCCTTTGGCTTTCCCTTCATTATCGCGGTGAAAGGCAAGACTAAGGCGGAAATCCTGGCGGAGTTCGAGGCGCGCAGCGGCAACAGCCACGACGTTGAATTCGACACCGCCTGCAAACAGGTCGAGCGCATCGCACTGCTCCGCCTCAGGGACATGCTTTCACAATAGCCTTGGCTTCCGCGATAGGCTTTGGCTCCGCAATAGGCTTTGAACTCATGGACACGATCAAGATGGCCGACCGATTCTACTACGCGCCGCAGGGCGGCCACCCCGGCCAGAGTGAGCTGCTGACCGGCCGGGCTGTCTTCACCGAGGCCTATGCGGTCATTCCAAGGGGGGTGATGCAGGACATCGTCACCAGCGCCCTGCCATTCTGGGAAAAGACCCGCGTCTGGGTGCTGTCGCGCCCGCTGTCGGGGTTCGCCGAGACGTTTTCGCAATATATCGTCGAGGTCGCGCCCGGCGGCGGCAGCGACCGGCCTGAACCGGATGCCGGCGCCGAAGGCGCCTTGTTCGTGGTTGAGGGCGAGCTGACCGTTTTGCTGGCTGGCGAGAAACATGTCCTGCAGCCGGGTGGCTTTGCTTTCCTGCCGCCGGCCAGCGGATGGACCGTTCGCAACGAGAGCGGTGCTGCTGTCCGCTTCCACTGGATCCGCAAGGCTTACGACGCCGTCGAGGGCATCGATGTCCCGCAAGCCTTCTTCGCCAAGGAACGAGACATCGCGCCCACGCCGATGCCGGGCACCGAAGGCAGATGGGCGACGACGCGCTTCGTCGATCCGGCCGACATGCGCCACGACATGCACGTCACCATCGTCACGCTTGAGCCGGGCGCGGTCATCCCGTTCGCCGAGACTCATGTGATGGAGCACGGGCTCTATGTGCTGGAAGGCAAGGCGGTCTACCGCCTCAACCAGGACTGGGTCGAGGTCGAGGCCGGCGACTATATGTGGCTGCGCGCCTTCTGCCCGCAGGCCTGCTATGCCGGCGGTCCCGGAAAATTCCGCTACCTGCTTTACAAGGACGTCAACCGGCATGCCAAGCTTGGTGGGGTGGGCTTCGAGGGTCGCGCGCCATGACCCGAATCGTCGCCCGGCCGCTGACCCGCGAGACCTTCGCCGAATTCGGCGACGTCATCGATATGGGCGGCGACAATCACTATCCGATCAATGGCGGCAAGGCCGAGCGCTATCACGACCTCGCCACCGCCGAAGCGTTAGGGCCGAATGCGCGCGTGCTGATCTCCATGGTGCGCGGCACGCCTTACGATTTTCCGCTGAAGCTCACCATGGTCGAGCGTCACCCGTTCGGCAGCCAGGCTTTCATCCCGCTGTCGCCACGGCCGTTCCTGGTCGTCGTCTGCCATGATGGCGACGACGGCCCTGGTGAGCCGCACGCCTTCATCACCGCGCCCGGGCAAGGCGTCAACTATCCGCGCAATCGGTGGCACGGCGTGCTGACGCCGATCGGCGAGGCCCAGGACTTTCTCGTCGTCGACCGCGGTGGCGACGGCTCCAATCTCGAAGAGTGCCATTTCTCGCACGCCTACGAGATCGATCTCCCCGACGGGACCGCCTGATGGCCGACGTCTCGCTGATCGATCGCCTGCTCGACGTGATCGAGCACGACATCATACCGAAGACCACCGAAGGCGTCGCCCACGGCAATAAGCTGTTCGGCGCGGCGATCCTGAGAAAGGATGATCGCTCGCTGGTGCTCGCCGAAACCAACAACGAGACGGAAAGTCCGCTCTGGCATGGCGAGGTGCATTGCCTAAAGCGGTTCTATGAAATGCCGAAGGCCGAGCGCGTCGATACCAGGGACGCGATCTTCCTCGCCACGCACGAACCCTGCTCGCTGTGCCTGTCGGCGATCACCTGGACCGGCTTCGATAATTTCTACTATCTGTTTTCGCACGAAGATTCGCGCGACAGCTTCGCCATCCCGCACGACCTGAAGATCCTGAAGGAGGTCTTCACCCTCGACGCCGGCGGCTACAATGCCGAGAACGCCTATTGGAAGAGCTTTTCGATCCGCAAACTGGTGCGGTCGTTGGCCGAGGCCGAGCGCCAGCGGCTGGAAACGCGGATCGGCAAGATCTCGGCGCGCTATGACGAACTGTCCAGCGCTTACCAGGCAAGCAAGGCCGAAAACGACATTCCGCTGAGTTGACGCGGATTGACCAGCCGAATTCGTTGGCTGGCCCACGACGCGGCAGGCTCGAGCTCCATCATGCGGCCAGCCAGGAGCGCCGCATGAAAACCGTCACAGAATTTCCCCGCAAGGTCGTCGAATTTCCTGACATGGGCATCGTCATGCCGGATGGCTGCCGGCTGTCGGCGCGGGTATGGATGCCGGCCGATGCTGCCGACGATCCGGTGCCGGCGATCCTCGAGCACCTGCCCTACCGCAAGCGCGACGGCACGATCTTTCGCGATCAGCTGACGCATCCCTATTTCGCGGGCCACGGCTACGCCTCGATCCGCGTCGACATGCGTGGCAATGGCGATTCCGAAGGGCTGATGGATGACGAATATTCCGAGCAGGAATTGCAGGACGCTTGCGACGTGATTGCCTGGGCGGCGGCCCAGCCCTGGTGCAACGGCAGTGTCGGCATGATGGGCATCTCCTGGGGCGGCTTCAACTGCCTGCAGACGGCTGCCAAGCAGCCGCCGGCGCTAAAGGCAGTCATCAGCCTGTGCTCGACCGTCGACCGCTATGCCGACGACATCCACTACAAGGGCGGCTGCCTGCTGATCGAGAATTTCGGCTGGGCCTCGACCATGCTGTCCTATTCCTCGCGGCCGCCGGATCCGCTGCTGGCCGGCGACGTCAGGTGGCGCGACCTGTGGCTGACCCGGCTGGAGAATCAGCCCTTCCTGGCGCCGCTGTGGCTGAAGCATCAGCACCGCGACGCCTATTGGAAGCGCGGCTCGATCTGCGAGGACTATTCGGCCATCCAAGCTGCGGTGCTGTCGATCGGCGGCTGGCATGACGGCTATCGAAATACCATTTCCCATCTCGCCGCCAATATCGAGGCGCCGGTCAAAGGGATCGTTGGTCCCTGGATCCACAAATACCCTCACTATGCCGCACCCGAACCGCGCATCGGCTTCCTGCAGGAGGCCTTGCGCTGGTGGGACCGCTGGCTGAAGGACATCGACGCCGGCGTCGAGGGCGACCCGGCCTACCGCGCCTATGTCATGGACAGCGTCCGCCCCGCACGCTGGCATCAGGAGCGGCCAGGCCGCTGGGTCGCGGAACCGGTGTGGCCGTCGTCTGATATCAAGACGCAGGAAGTCGAGCTGATCGCAGAAGGCAGCAAGCCGATCATCGTGGCTTCACCGCAAACCTGCGGCCTTGCCGGCGGCGAATATTTTCCCTTCACGTTCGGCCCGGAATTGCCCGGCGAGCAGCGCCCGGACGATGCACTATCGGTGTGTTTCGACCAGCCGGCGCTGACTGAGGCGATCGACATTGTCGGCGCACCGGAAGTGCTGGTCAGGGTTTCGTCCGACCGGCCTCAAGCGAACATCGCCATCCGGCTGTGCGATGTGCATCCCGACGGCGCATCGGAGCTGATCTCCTACGGCGTGCTCAACCTGACGCACCACAACTCGCACGAATTCCCGCAAGCGCTGGTGCCGGGCGAAACTGTCAGCGCCCGGGTGGTGCTCGACCAATGCGCCTATCGCGTGCCATCAGGCCATCGCCTGCGTATTGCCGTTTCGAACGCCTACTGGCCGATGATCTGGCCATCTCCGGAACCGGTCCGGCTCGACCTGTCGGCGGCGACGCTGAAATTGCCGCTGCGCCCGCTGGCGCAAGGCGATGAAGTCACGTTCCCCACGCCCGAGGCAGCATCGCCTTGGGCGACCGAAACGATCCGCGCTGCCAATTCCGAACGTCATGTCGATCGCGACGAGAAGACCGGAATTGTCACGCTTTCCATCGTCGACGATTTCGGCGAGGTGCGCGATCTGGAGCATGGCCTCGCCAATGGCAGCATCGCGCGAGAGACATGGGCGATCAATCCCGACAATCCGCTGTCAGCGTCGGGCAAGACGCATTGGACGCAGACGCTGTCGCGAAATCGATGGTCGGTGCGCACCGAAACCTTCGCCGAGATGCGGTCCGACGCGCAAAACTTCATGGTTAACGCCAGAATCGAAGCCTATGAAGGCGAGAAACTGGTTTTCGAGCGCAATTTCGAAGAGAAAATCCCGCGCGCTCTGCTTTGAGCGCTTATGCGGATTGATCCAATTGCGACGTACGATTTACGCCACGGCATGTCGCATTCGGTCTTGCTTACGGCGTTCCGTTGCGGTCATTATTCTCCTCACAAGAAACGATAAAAAACGACCACAAGGTCGAACCAACAGAGTGAGGAACAACATGTCGAACGAACTGGAATTTCTTAGCCGGCGCGTCGCATCCGGCAAACTGAGCCGTCGTGATTTTCTCGGCAGGGCGGCAGCACTCGGCGTCACCGCGACGTTCGCCAACTCGCTGCTTTCAAGCGCGGCGCGCGCCGCGGGTCCGGTCAAGGGCGGCACGCTGAAGGCCGGCCTGGTCGGCGGCGAGTCCACCAACAGCCTCGATCCGGCCCTGTTCATGACCCAGGTGCCGTTCGCCTTCGGCAAGATGTGGGGCGAACTAATCGTCGAGCTCTCCCCGGAAGGCAGTCTCGAGAACCGCATTGCCGAGGAGATCGGCTCGTCGGACGACGCCAAGGTCTGGACGCTGAAGATCCGCGACGGCGTCGAATTCCACAATGGCAAGACGGTGACCGCCGAGGACGTGGCGGCGACGCTCGAACGCCATTCGGACGAGAAATCGAAGTCGGGCGCGCTCGGCTACATGAAGGGCATCGAGAGCATCAAGGCCAGCGGCAAGGAAGTCGTGCTGACGCTGAAGGAAGCCAATGCCGACCTGCCCTATCTGCTCAGCGACTACCATTTGATCGTCCAGCCCAATGGCGGCAAGGACAAGGCCGATGCCGGCATCTCGGCCGGACCCTACAAGATCACCATCAACGAGCCCGGCGTGCGCCATGGCGGCGAGCGCTTTGCCAATTACTGGCAGGGCGACAAGATGGGCCATGCCGACCAGATCGAGATCATCGTCATCAACGATGCCACTGCGCGCACCTCGGCCCTGCAGGGCGGCCAGGTCAACATGATCAACCGCGTCGAGCCGAAGATCGTCGACCTGATCAAGCGCCTGCCCGGCGTCACCATCCGCAACCATGCGGGGCCGGGTCACTATGTCTTCATCATGCACTGCGACACAGCGCCGTTCGACAATAACGACCTGCGCATGGCGCTGAAGCTGGCGATCGACCGCGAGGAGATGCTCGACAAGGTTCTCAGAGGCTATGGTTCGCTCGGCAACGACTTCCCGATCAATGCGTCCTATCCGCTGTTCACTGAGATCGAACAGCGCAAGTATGATCCCGACAAGGCCAAGTTCCATTTCAAGAAGTCTGGTCACGACGGCGCGGTGCTGCTCAGGACCTCGGACGTCGCCTTCCCCGGCGCCGTCGACGCCTCCCAACTCTTCCAGCAGAGCGCCGCCAAGGCCGGTATCCAGATCGAGCTCAAGCGTGAACCGGGCGACGGCTACTGGAACGAAGTCTGGAACAAGCAGCCCTTCTGTGCCTCCTACTGGGGCGGCCGCTCGACCCAGGACCAAATGTATTCGACCGCCTATCTGTCGACGGCCGACTGGAACGATACGCGTTTCAAGCGCCCGGATTTCGACAAGATGGTGCTGGCGGCCCGCGCCGAGCTCGACGAGACCAAGCGCAAAGCGATGTACCACGACATGGCTGTCCTTGTGCGCGACGAGGGCGGCCTGATCCTGCCGATGTTCAATCAGTTCATCGACGCGACGGGCGCCAAGGTCGCCGGCTGGGTCGACGATCCGCATCAGGAACTGATGAACGGGTACGCTCTGGCAAAGTGCTGGCTCGAAGCCTGAGCCTGGCCTTGCGGATATGTCCTCACCCATCATGAAACTGGTGGCCCAGCGCATTGCGCTGGGCATTCTCCTGCTGTTGGCCGTATCGGTCCTGATCTTCGCCGGCACCCAGATCCTGCCCGGCGACGTCGCCCAAGCTATTCTCGGGCAGTCGGCGACACCGGAGTCGCTCGCCAATCTGCGCGAGCAGCTCGGCCTCAACGATCCGGCCTTTATCCGCTATTTCCGCTGGCTCGGCGGCGTCGTAACCGGCGATCTCGGCACCGCCATGTCGAGCGGGCAGGATATTGCGGCGTCGATGAAGGGGCGGTTGTGGAACACGCTGTTCCTCGCCTTCTGGGCGGCGGTCGTGGCCGTGCCGCTGGCGATCGTCCTCGGCCTGATCGCGGTGCGTTACCGCAATGGCTGGGTCGACAAGCTGATCTCCGGACTGGCGCTTGCCTCGACCTCGTTTCCCGAATTCTTCATCGGCTACGTGCTCGTCTATTTCTTCGCCGTGAAATACCAGATCTTCCCCGGCATCTCGACAGTCTATGACGGAATGCCTTTCGGCGAGCGCATGCAGGCGATCATGCTGCCGGCGGCGGCACTGACGCTGGTGGTGCTCGCCCACATGATGCGCATGACGCGCGCCGCTATCCTCAATGTCATGCAATCGGCGTATGTGGAAACCGCCGAGCTCAAGGGGCTTTCGGCATTCGCCGTCATCCGCAGGCATGCCTTTCCCAATGCGATTGCGCCGATCATCAACGTCGTCATGCTCAACCTCGCCTATCTGATCGTCGGCGTCGTCGTGGTCGAAGTGATCTTCGTCTATCCGGGCATGGGCCAATATCTCGTCGACCACGTCACCAAGCGCGACGTGCCGGTGGTGCAGGCGGTCGGCCTGATCTTCGCCGCTGTCTACATCAGCTTGAACATCATTGCGGACATAGCGGCGATCGTCGCCAATCCGCGTCTCAGACATCCGAAATAGGGGAGCGGGCATGCTCGACATAAAACGCATCCCCATCCCTGCGCTGATCGGCCTGGTGCTGACGGCGCTGTTCGTGCTGGCAGCGATCTTCGCGCCCTGGATCGCGCCGTACGACAATGGGGAGATCGTCGGCGATGTCTGGGGACCGATGTCGGCGACACATTGGCTGGGCACCGACAATCTCGGCCGCGACCTTCTTTCGCGCATGATCTATGGCGCCCGCGTCACGCTGTTCATCGCGGTGCTGGCCACCGCGCTGTCCTTCTCGCTCGGCGCAATCCTTGGCTTCTCGGCGGCGGTTTTCGGCGGCTGGTTCGATACGCTTATGTCGCGCCTTGTCGATCTCCTGATGTCGATCCCGACGCTGATCATGGGCCTCGTCGTGCTGTCGGTGCTGCCAACCAATCTGGTGACGCTGATCCTGGTCATGGGCATTCTCGACTCGACCCGCGTCTATCGCCTGTCGCGGGCGGTCGCCGTCGACATAAACGTCATGGATTTCGTCGAGGCGGCCAAGCTGCGCGGCGAAGGCAGCATGTGGATCATCTTCCGCGAGATCCTGCCCAATGCGTTGTCGCCGCTGGTTTCGGAACTCGGCCTGCGCTTCATCTATGCGGTGCTGTTCCTGTCGACGCTGTCCTTCCTCGGACTTGGCGTGCAGCCGCCTAGCGCCGATTGGGGCGGCATGGTCAAGGAAAACAAGGACGGCATCGTCTTCGGCATAGCGGCGGCACTCATCCCTGCGGCGGCGATCGCGATGCTGGCGATTTCCGTCAACCTCGTCGCCGACTGGGTGCTCAACCGCACGACAAGTCTGAAGGGAGGGCGCGGATAATGGCTGACCAGCGAGCAAAGTCCGTGCTGCTCGACATCCGCAATCTGCGCATCGAGGCCACGGTGTTCCCGCCGGGCGAGCCGCCGAAGAACATCGTGCTGGTCCATGATGTGTCGCTGACGCTCGAGAAGGGCAAGGTGCTCGGCCTGATCGGCGAGTCCGGCGCCGGCAAGTCGACCATCGGCCTGGCATCGATGGGCTATGGCCGCGGCGGCGTGCGCATCACCGGCGGCGAGGTCATACTGAACGGCCGCGACATCCTCAAGGGCGGCAAGGAGGGCTTTCGCAAGCTGCGCGGCCGCGAGGTGTGCTATGTCGCGCAATCGGCTGCCGCCGCCTTCAACCCGGCGCACAGACTGATGGACCAAGTGGTCGAGGCGACGCTGCTGCATGGCACGGCGACACGGGCCGCGGCCGAAAAACGCGCCGTCGCGCTGTTCAAGAAGCTCAGCCTGCCGAACCCCGAAAGCATCGGCGAGCGCTTTCCGCACCAGGTGTCCGGCGGCCAGCTGCAGCGCGTGATGACGGCGATGGCGCTGTGCTCCGAGCCCGACCTGATTGTCTTCGACGAACCAACCACGGCGCTCGACGTGACGACGCAGATCGACGTGCTGGCGGCGATCAAGGACGCCATCCGCGACACCCATGTCGCGGCGCTCTACATCACTCACGACCTTGCCGTCGTCGCGCAGGTCTCGGACGAGATCATGGTGCTGCGCCATGGCCGGCTGGTCGAATGGGGCGGCACCCGCCAGATCATCAAGGAGCCGCGCCAGGAATACACCAATGCGCTGGTCTCGGTGCATGAGATCGAGCACCAGGAGCAGAAGCCCGGCACGACGCCGTTCCTGTCGGTCAAGAACATCACCGCCGCCTATGGCCGCAGCCATATCAAGGTGCTGAAGAACGTCTCGGTCGACATCTATCCGGGCCAAACGCTGGCCGTGGTCGGCGAGTCCGGGTCCGGCAAGTCGACACTGGCGCGCGCCATCACCGGCCTCCTGCCACCCGAAGAGGGCACCGTCACCTTCGATGGACGTCCGCTCGCCAACCGGCTCGCCGACCGGCCCAAGGAGGATCTGCGCCAGTTGCAGATGATCTATCAGATGGCCGACGTGGCGATGAACCCGCGCCAGACCGTCGGCACCATCATCGGCCGGCCGCTCGAATTCTATTTCGGTCTGCGTGGAAGGCAACGTGACGCCCGCGTCGCCGAGCTGCTCGACAAGATCGAAATGGGCAAGGGTTTCATCGACCGCTACCCGGCCGAGCTTTCCGGCGGCCAGAAGCAGCGCGTCTGCATCGCCCGCTCGCTTGCGGCCAAGCCGAAGCTGATCATCTGCGACGAGGTGACCTCGGCGCTCGACCCGCTGGTGGCCAATGGCATCCTGAAGCTGCTGCTCGAGCTGCAGAAAGAGGAAAACGTCGCCTATCTGTTCATCACCCACGACCTCGCTACGGTGAAGTCGATCGCCGATTCGATCGCGGTGATGTATCGCGGCGAGGTGGTGCGCTACGGCGCGAAAAGCCAGGTGCTGGCGCCGCCGTTCGATGCCTACACCGACCTTCTCTTGTCCTCAGTCCCCGAAATGGAGATCGGCTGGCTGGAAAAGGCGATCAAGGGACGGCGCATGGCCAGCGCGGGCAATTAGACACCCCGTGGCGCTGACGACAAAACTTCTGCTGATCATCCTCGACGGCGTGCCTTACCGCAACTGGCGCCGGCTGATGGGCAATCTCGAAGGCTGGGTGCAATCGGGCGAAGCGCGCATCTGGAAGATGCGTTCCGTGCTGCCGTCGACCTCGGCCTGCTGCTATGCCTCGATCCACACCGGCGTGGCGCCGCAGGTGCATGGTATCCTGACCAACGAGAACCGGTTTCGCGTCGAGCAACCGGATATCTTCTCCGAGGTCAGCAAGGCCGGTGGCAAGACCGGCGCGGTCACCCATTCCTACTGGTCCGAATTCTTCCGGGCCTATCCTTTCGATCTGGTCGAGGATATGGAATTCGACGAGCCGGGCGGGCCGATCACGTATGGCCGTTTCCACACGATGACCGGCTACAACGCCCGCAACCAGATGACGCCGAGCGACATCGACCTGTTCGCGACGCTGACCATGCTGACCAGGCGCCACGGCATCGACTACGGCATCCTGCATACCTGCACACTGGACTCGATGGGCCACCGCTTCGGCCACGACTGCCACGAGATGGACCATGCCGTTTATGCGATGGACGGCATGCTGGCCACCTTCCTGCCGCGCTGGCGGGAAGCCGGCTACGAGGTGATCGTCACCGCCGATCACGGCCAGACCGATCGCGGCCATCATGGCGGCCATGACGACGATATGCAGGATTTTGCTCTGTATTATTTCGGACAGGGCAAGGGTCCGGAGGCCGATACGCTGCTCGACCAGCTGCAGCTTGCGCCGACGGTGCTTGCGCGCCTTGGCGTGCCGGTGCCCGCGACAATGAAGGCCAAGCCGTTCCTCGACTGATGCGCGTCTCCACTTCTCCCCCTTGTGCGAAAAGAATTTGCGCGCCTTTGGCAACGTTGCCGCTCTTCGGCTAGGCTCCGGAAAAATCCTGGGCGGAAGTGGTGAACCATTTTGCGCCGATCAGCGCAGACAGAAGCGCCACGGCCGAGAATTTCGGCCCCAAGGGCAGGGACAAAGATTTCGACTACGGCCTGCTGGTCACCAAGGCGGCCGAGGCTGCGATGGTATAGCTCTGGCGCTTTGGGGTTATGTTGATTCAGGTCAGGTCGAGCCGAAACCAGTGCGCTAGGCCCGGGCTCCGGCGACCGATCCCCTTACCACCAGATCGACCGGCCAGACTTCGCCGCGGGCGCCCTCCTCCAATCCGGAAATCCGCGCCGCTAGCCGCTCGGCGACGCGCGCGCCGGCCAAACGGATCGGCGAACGCGTCGTCGATAACGGCACCGAAAAATTTTCCGGCTTCAGCCAGGGGAAGACGTCGTCATGGGCGATCAGCGACAGGTCGCCGGGGATAGTCAGGCCGAGATCGCGCGCCGCCCGCACGACGCCGAGCGCCATGATCAGGCTGGAGCAGGCGATCGCGGTCGGCGCATCGCTGCGCTCGAGCAGCCGTCTGGCGGCGCGGTAGCCGTTCTCCTCGGTCATGGCGAGGGAACAGACATGGCCTTCGCCTAGGGCCAGACCGCTCGCCGCCAGCGCCCGGCGCACGCCACGCTCGCGGTGAATGGCGAAGGTCTCGCGGTCGTCGCCGTTGATCAGCGCCAGCCGCCGGTGACCGAGCTGGACGAGCAGCCGAGCCGCCTCGTGGAAGGCGCCCTCATTGTCGATGTCGGTGTAGGGGTAGTCGAAATCGAGCCCTTCGCTGCGGCCATGGACGATGAAGGGGATGCCGAGCGTGCTGACCAGCGCCACCCGCCGGTCGGCCGGCCTCGGCGATGAGATGTAGACGGCGTCGACCTGCCGGTTGGCGACGATGCGCCGGTAGGTCGTCTCCTGGTCGTCGGCATCGGCCGGGGACAGCACCAGGTCGAGTTCGTGCGAACGGGCGTAGTCGCCGAGACCGGACAGGAATTCGACGAAATGCGGGTCGATGTCGACGGTCGTCCCGGTCGGCAAGACATAACCGATCATCCCGGTCTTGCCGGTCGCCAGCCGGCGCGCGCTCGGGTTGGGGCGGTAGCCGTGGCGCTTGGCGGCGTCGATCACCCGCCGGCGCGTTTCCTCGTTGACTTCCGGGTAGCCGTTGAGCGCACGGCTTACCGTTGTCTGCGAAAGCGCCAGCATGTGGGAAAGCTGTTTGAGGTTCACCGGAGGCCTCCAAGCCTCAAAGCGCTTTTAACTATGGACTGTCGGCCCCGCCACGGCAAGCGCTGCTGCATTTAAGACCATAAGCACTGTTTCTGACCGGTTTGAAGCAAAATTTGCTGCTGGCGCGCCAAAAAAGCCTTCTGCATCGCATTTAGTTGCTCCTTATATCGGCAGAATTAAATCGATTAGCTTATATCCCTCTTGACTTCTGATCCATTCAGTGGCGTGATCGAAAAGAACCAAAGCGCTTTGGAAGACTCTTCGAAAGGTTGCGGTTCCTTTCCGACTGAGTCACAGTCCTACGGCGTCGGCGGACGGAATGGAGGTTCCGTCCGGTGTTTGTCACCACTGGGAGGGAATACCTATGACGAAAATGCTTCTGCTGAGCGCCGCTTTTGTCACGCTCGCCCTGGGCGCACCGGCGCAAGCCGAACTGAAGTTCAAGCCGGGTGAGGACCCCCGTTTCAACTGGGCAAACTACGAAGAGCTCAAGAAGGTCGACCTCAAGGGCGAGACGCTATCGATCTTCGGGCCATGGCGCGGCGAGGACGAGGGCCTTGTGCGCACCGTTCTCGACTATTTCTCGGAGGCCACCGGCGCTGAGATCAAATACTCGTCGTCGGAAAATTACGAGCAGCAGATCGTCATCGACACGCAGGCCGGCAGCCCGCCCAACATCGCGGTGCTGCCGCAGCCGGGCCTAATCCAGGATCTGGCGTCCAAGGGCCTGCTGACGCCGCTCGGCGACGACACCGCCAACTGGATCAAGGACAATTACGGCGCCGGCCAGTCATGGGTCGATCTCGGCACCTTCAACGACAAGGACGGCAAGCCGGGCTTCTTCGCCTTCCCCTACAAGGCCGACGTGAAATCGCTGGTCTGGTACTCGCCGGACAATTTCGAGGAAGCCAATTACGAGGTGCCGAGGACGCAGGAAGAGCTCGCCGAGCTTGAAAAGAAGATCATCGCCGACGGCGGCACGCCATGGTGCATCGGGCTCGGTTCGGGCGGCGCCACCGGCTGGCCGGCGACCGACTGGGTCGAGGACATCATGCTGCGCACGCAGACGCCCGAGACCTACGACAAGTGGGTGAAGAACGAGATCCCATTCAACGATCCCGCGGTGGTCAACGCCATCGACATTTTCGGCAAGATCGCGACCGATGACAAGATGGTCGACGGCGGCGCCAAGGCGGTGGCGGCGACCGACTTCCGCGACAGCCCGAAAGGCCTGTTCTCGGTGCCGCCGAAATGCTATTTGCACCATCAGGCGTCGTTCATCCCGACCTTCTTCCCGGAAGGCACTGAGATCGGCCAGGACGCCGACTTCTTCTACTTCCCACCTTACGCTTCCAAGCCCGACCTCGGCACCCCGGTGCTCGGCGCCGGCACGCTGGCCATGATCACCAAGGATAGCAAGAGTGCCCGCGCGTTCATCGAATTCCTGAAGATGCCGCTCGCCCATGAGATCTGGATGGCCCAGGGCGGTTTCGTGACGCCGTTCAAGTCGGTCAACAAGGAGGCCTATGCCAGCGACGCGCTGAAGAAGCAGGGCGAAATCCTTGCCGAGGCCTCGACCTTCCGGTTCGACGGGTCCGACCTGATGCCGGGCAAGATCGGCGCCGGCGCCTTCTGGACCGGCATGATCGATCTCGTCGGCGGCAAGTCCGCCCAGGATGTCGCCACTGACATCCAGAAGAGCTGGGACGCGATCAAGTAGGCGGTCCCGGCTGACGTGCGGACTGCCGATCCTGAATGGATCCGGGGCTCAGTGGCCCGGATCCGACCGGCGGCCCGCGCCGCAGCAATCTTTGTTTATGAGCACATTCCGGCATGACGCGCGACCAGCAAGACTAGAACCCCGCCTTGCATCCGGTCGCGTTCCAAACAACTGAATCGGCGCATGATCCGGTCGCCAAAGCCATTCTCGACTGGCGGATCATGCGCAGAGGGAGGGACCCGTGGCGGCTCAGATTTTCTCGGCCATATTCGTCATCATCGTCGGCGTCGGCGGCTGCGTCGCCTATTTCTGGGGCGCCAACAAGCTGGTGGACATCATCTTTCCGTCGCGCGGTGTTGCAGGTGCTGCGGCCATCGACAATCTGCGCCGGCAGGGGATGATCCGGCCGTGGCTGTTCGTCGGCCCGGCCATGATCATCCTCACCATCTACCTGATCTACCCAGTCGTGGAGACGCTCAGGCTGTCGTTCCTCGATCGCGGTGGCGCCAACTTCGTCGGCTTCGCCAATTATGAATGGGCGTTCGGCGACCGCGAGTTCCGCACTTCCATCCTCAACAACATCATGTGGCTGGCGGTGGTGCCGGCCGCCTGCACGTTCCTCGGGCTGATCATCGCCGTCCTCACCGACAAGATCTGGTGGGGCACCATCGCCAAGAGCCTCATCTTCCTGCCGCTGGCCATCTCCTTCGTCGGTGCCAGCGTCATCTGGAAATTCATCTACGAGTATCGCGGCGCCGGCCAGACGCAGATCGGCCTGCTCAACGCCATCATCCAGTATTTCGGCGGCCAGCCGCAGGTCTGGATATCGCTGCCGTTCTGGAACAATTTCTTCCTGATGATCATCCTGATCTGGATCCAGACCGGCTTTGCCATGGTCATCCTGTCCTCGGCCTTGCGGGGTATTCCCGAAGAGACGCTGGAAGCGGCCGTCATCGACGGCGCCAATCCGTTCCAGATCTTCTGGAAGATCATGGTGCCGCAGATCTGGGGCACGATCGCCGTCGTCTGGACCACCATCACCATCCTGGTGCTGAAGGTGTTCGACATCGTGCTGACCATGACCAACGGCCAATGGAACAGCCAGGTGCTGGCCAATCTGATGTTCGACTGGATGTTCCGCGGCGGCGGCGATTTCGGCCGCGGCGCCACCATCGCCATCATCATCATGATCGCGGTCATTCCGATCATGGTCTGGAACATCCGCCAGGCGAACAAAGAGACGGGAGGACATTGAGATGGCCGTGGCGACCGGAAAGTCCTTTGCCAGCCGTTTCGGCGTCCATATCGCTGTCTTCATCTTCGTCGCGATCTGGACCGTGCCGACGCTCGGCATTCTCGTCTCGTCGCTGCGCGACAAGGATCAGATCATCGCCTCGGGCTGGTGGAACTCGTTCGCCAGTTCCACCCAGACGGAAGCGGGCCGGCTGCCACCCGCCTCGGCGCAAGTCGAGAAGGACGGCAAGTTCGTCCTCGAGGGCAACATCTTCGGCGACGCTCCGGCCCGCGACATCAGCGCCTTCGGCGTCAAGTCGTCGGCGCCGACGCAATATCCCGCCGGCACGACAGCCGATCTCGGCGACGGCGAGACCTTGCAGCTCAACGCCGACGGCAGATTCGTCATGACCTCAACGAAGCCCTTTGAGGGCGAGCGCGGCCAGCGCGTCTACTACGCCTCGTCGGCGCCGCCGAAATTCACCACCGAAAATTACAATACGGTGCTGTTTTCGGAAGGTATCGGCCGCTCCTTCATGAATTCGCTGACCGTCACCATTCCGGCGACGGTCATCCCGATCCTGATCGCGGCGTTCGCGGCCTATGCGCTGGCCTGGATGCGCTTTCCCGGCCGGGCGTTGCTCATCGCGGTGATCATCGGCCTCTTGGTCGTGCCGCTGCAGATGTCGCTGATCCCGCTGCTGAAGCTTTACAACGGCGTCGGCAGCTTCTTCGGCGTGCCGTCGAAAACCTATCTCGGCATCTGGCTGGCGCATACCGGCTTCGGCCTGCCCTTCGCCATCTATCTCCTCAGAAGCTACATTGCCGGCCTGCCGCGCGAAATCATGGAGTCGGCGCGCATCGACGGCGCCAGCGATTTCGAGATCTTCGTCAAGATCGTGCTGCCGCTGTCGTTCCCGGTGCTGGCCTCCTTCGCCATCTTCCAGTTCCTGTGGGTGTGGAACGATCTGCTGGTCGCGATGGTTTTCCTCGGCACCGAGGGCGACCAGATCGTGCTGACCGCCAAGCTCAACGCGTTGCTCGGCTCGCGCGGCGGCGACTGGGAGATCCTGACGACATCGGCTTTCATCACCATTGTCGTGCCGCTGATCGTGTTCTTTTCGCTGCAGCGCTATTTCGTCCGCGGGCTGCTCGCCGGCTCGGTCAAAGGGGGTTGAGATCATGCAATCCGCTGTGAAAGCAACGTTGAGCCCCGACCTCGCCGTCGACCGCGACTGGTGGCGAGGTGCCGTGATCTACCAGATCTATCCGCGCAGCTATCAGGATTCGAACGGCGACGGCATCGGCGACCTCAGGGGCATCATCCGCAGGCTGCCCTATATCGCGGCGCTCGGCGTCGATGCCATCTGGATCTCGCCGTTCTTCAAGTCGCCGATGAAGGATTTCGGCTACGACGTGTCAGACTATTGCGACGTCGATCCGATGTTCGGCACGCTGGCCGATTTCGATGCCCTGACCGCCGAGGCGCACAGGCTCGGGCTCAAGGTGATGATCGACGAGGTGCTGTCGCATACCGCCGACATCCATCCGTGGTTTAGGGAAAGCCGCTCGAGCCGCACCAACCCGAAGGCGGACTGGTATGTCTGGGCCGACGCCAAGCCCGACGGCACGCCACCCAACAACTGGCTGTCGATCTTCGGCGGCTCGGCCTGGCAGTGGGACACCAGCCGCCAGCAATATTACCTGCATAATTTCCTGGCCGAGCAGCCCGATCTCAACTTCCACAGCCGCGCGGTCCAGGATGCGCTGCTCGATGTCACCCGCTTCTGGCTGGAGCGCGGCGTCGACGGCTTCCGCCTCGACACAATCAATTTCTACTTCCACAGCCAGGGCCTGGAGGACAATCCGCCGCTGCCGCCCGAAGAGCGCAACGACCAGACCGCTCCTTCCGTCAACCCTTACAACTACCAGGACCATCTCTACGACAAGAGCCGCCCCGAAAATCTCGGCTTCCTCGAACGCTTCCGCGCGCTGCTCGACGAATATCCGGCGACGGCGGCGGTCGGCGAAGTCGGCGATTCGCAGCGCGGGCTCGAGGTGGTGGCGGCCTATACCGCCGGCAGCAAGCGCGTGCACATGTGCTATTCGTTCGACTTCCTGGCGCCCGAAAAGATCAGCGCGGCAAAGGTGCGTTCGGTGCTGGAAGCCTTCGGCAAGGTTGCCAGCGACGGCTGGTCGTGCTGGGCCTTCTCCAACCATGACGTGATGCGCACTGCCTCCCGCTGGGCGGCGGGCGAGGCCGACCAGACCGCTTATCTCAAGGTGATCTCGGCGCTGCTGATGTCGCTGCGCGGTTCGGTCTGCATCTATCAGGGCGAGGAACTTGGCCTTGGCGAAGCGGAATTGCAATTCGAGGACCTGCAGGACCCCTACGGCATCCGCTTCTGGCCGGAGTTCAAGGGCCGCGACGGCTGCCGCACGCCGATGGTCTGGAATGGCGCCGACGGCAATGGCGGCTTCTCCAAGGCGAGGCCCTGGCTGCCCGTGCCCGTTAAGCACCTTTCGCAAGCGGTCGATGTGCAGCAGGGCGACGACAGCTCGCTGCTCGAACACTACCGGTGCTTTCTCGCTTTCCGCCGTTTGCATCCGGCGCTGGCCAAGGGCGAAATAGACTTCATCGAAAGCCAAGGCGATACGGTCGCCTTCACGCGCCGCGAGGGCAACGAGCAGATCGTCTGCGCCTTCAATCTCGGCAGCCGACCGGCCGAAATCGATCTCGGCGGACGCTCGCTGCAACCCTTGCCGGGGCACGGGTTTTCGGGACAGACTGGCGTCGGCTCTATCCGCCTCGGCGGCTACGGCGCCTGGTTCGGGCGTGTCAACTGAATTTGGTATTCACTGGAGGGAATCATGGCCGATGTCACGCTAAGGCAAGTGAAGAAATCATACGGCAATCTTAACATTCTCCACGGCATCGACCTCGACATAAAGTCGGGCGAGTTCATCGTCTTCGTCGGCCCTTCCGGCTGTGGCAAGTCGACCTTGCTGCGGTCCATCGCCGGGCTTGAGGAAATCACCTCCGGGGAGCTCAGGATCGACGGCGAGGTGGTCAACGACGTGCCGCCGTCGAAGCGGGGCATCGCCATGGTGTTCCAGTCCTATGCGCTCTATCCGCACATGACCGTCTACGACAACATGGCGTTCTCTATGAAGATCGGCAAGGAGAGCAAGGCAGAGATCGACAAGCGAGTGCGCCAGGCCGCGGAAATCCTGCAGCTGACAAAATATCTCGACCGCCTGCCCAAGGCGATGTCGGGCGGCCAGCGCCAGCGCGTCGCCATCGGCCGCGCCATCGTGCGCAACCCGAAGGTTTTCCTGTTCGACGAGCCGCTGTCGAACCTCGACGCG
The DNA here is from genome assembly GCF_002284535.1 of Mesorhizobium wenxiniae. GTDB lineage: Bacteria > Pseudomonadota > Alphaproteobacteria > Rhizobiales > Rhizobiaceae > Mesorhizobium > Mesorhizobium wenxiniae. The sequence continues at coordinate 165,713 of NZ_NPKH01000011.1, forward strand.
GCACTGCGAGTCGCCACCCGCATCGAGATCGCCAAGCTCAAGGAGTCGATGCCGGCTACAACGATGATCTACGTCACCCACGACCAGGTGGAGGCGATGACGCTGGCGGACCGCATCGTGGTGCTCAAGGAGGGCCATATCGAGCAGGTCGGCACGCCGATGGATCTCTACAAGAAACCCGGCAATCTGTTCGTTGCTCAGTTCATCGGCTCGCCGGCAATGAACATCCTGCCGGCGACGATCGACAAATCAGGCGACCCGACCGTCGTCAGTCATGTCGGCGGGCGCAAGGCGACGGTGCCGATCGCCACGCCAGCGTCAGTGAAGGGCGCTTCGGTGAGCTTCGGCGTGCGGCCGGAGGATCTGATGATCGCCACCGGGACGGATTATCTTTTCGAGGGAACGGTGGACTATGTCGAGCAGCTCGGCGAGGTTCAGCTCGTCTATGTCGACATCGGCCGCTCCGAACTGCCGCTGGTGACCAAGCTGCCCGGCAATGTCGAGGTCAAGCGGGGTGCTGCGCTGCGGTTGAATGCCGATGCCGGCGACCTGCATATTTTCGATGCCGACGGACATTCCTTCACACTCCACAAAGCGGAAGCAAGGGCAGCCTGAGGCTGGCGGCCTAACTGCTGGATACAGGCAGTTTGGCGAAGGCAAAAAACAAGAGCGGCGGGCAAAAGCCCGCCGCTCTTGTGCGCTCAGGTCGCTGTTAGCGGCCGAACAGGTTGCGGTCGCTGCCGTGGACAGGCTTCTCGTCAGCCGGAACCGGATTCTGCGCCGGGGCCGAATTCTGGGTCGAAGCCGTGTACGAGCTGTCGACCGCAACGGCCGGTTGGTTGGCGCCGTTCGATCCATAATTGTCGCTACCGGCAAATGCGCTGCCGGCGACGGCCAGAACGGCGGCGGTCGCAAGAACAATCTTCGTCATTTCAGTACTCCTGGATTTTTCGTGTTCCACCAGCGCGGCGGGCAAATGCCGCCGCTGCTGTTGGGCTCGACACTAGTTGTTGCCGAAGAGGTTACGGTCGCTGCCGTGGACGGGCTTCTCGTCAGCCGGAACCGGCTTCTGCGCCGAAGCCGAATTCTGAATCGAAGCCGTGTACGAGCTGTTGTCGACCGCAGCGGCCGGCTGGTTGGCGCCGTTCGATCCAAAATTGTCGCTGCCGGCAAAAGCGCTGCCGGAGACGGCCAGAATGGCGGCGGCGGCAAGAATGATCTTCTTCATTTCTAGTACTCCTGAATAGTCGTATCCCCTCAGCGCGGCGGCCGCGGTCTTTATGAAAGACAACGCCGCTCTGCTGTTTGGGATCAGCTGTTAATTGTTGCCGAAGAGGTTGCGGTCAGCGCCGTGGACAACGGGCTTTTCAGCGTGAGGCGGCTTCTGAATGGAAGCCGTGTACGAGCTGTTGTCGACCGCAGCGGCCGGCTGGTTGGCGCCGTTGGACCCATAATGGTCGCTGCCAGCAAAGGCGCTGCCGGTGATGGCCAGAACGGCGACGGCAGTAAGAGCAATCTTTTTCATTTTTGGTACTCCAGTATCTTAATTTTCCGTCCGTCTAGCGGCGTGTCTTGGGAGGAATTCGCGTCGTTCGGACAGCCCCGATGTGGGAAGGCCATTCGGCGGATTCCAATCACTAAGTTGTTCCGTGTGGACCAAGAATCTACACCTTGAAATTGTACCAGATGCTTCCAGTAGTGTTATTTTATGTTTTGTTTCAGAGGTTTATGCCAAAGGCGCCACTCGACCATTTGACGAATTGCCGGACCTGCGTTCACAGCGTCATGCACGCATTGTCAACAGAAACGAACCGTTCGGTTCGATTTTAGAAGCGGCTTAAAAAGCCGGTGCTGAGTTGTTGTCGAATCGTTAACCATTTAGGCGCCCTGCAATGGTTAAATCCGGCGTGCTTTCAGAACCGGCAGCGCTCGCAGCCGGGTGCAAATTCATCCCCCTCAAATCCCGGCCCACAGGGTTTCGCCGCCGTGTCGCGCCGCATGGATACGATGTCGCTTTCATGCCGACAGTCAGCCAGCCGTCATGATTAGATCACGCCAACTCAGGTGCCGCTTGGTGACGACGAAGCGGAGAATTGGGAAGCCGGTCAGAACCCGGCGCTGCCCCCGCAACGGTGGTGGAGTTCAAGTCGCAACGGGAGACCACTGGGCCACAAGCCTGGGAAGGTGTCGCGACGAGTCCGCAAGGACACTCCAGAGCCCGGAAACCAGCCCGAGATTTCTAGACACGACTGATCGCGGTGGGCGGTCAAGAGGTGGATGATGCATGTCTGGCCTGTCGCCGGCCTGCGAGTGATCCTTCCTCCATCACCACCAGTTCAGTCTTTGGAGCGACGTGCGTCCATTTGGACGCACAAAACACGCCCCAAGACTTTGAATTGCGCATCGTGCTTTCCGAAATCGATTCCGATTTCGGGCCGATGCGACGGCTATAAGGACAGGACATGGATGCGCGCAACGACATGCTGAGGCTCTTGCACGGCCGCAGGGCAGGCTATTCGCTCGAGCAGCCCTTCTATACCGATGCTGATTTCTTCAAGCTCGACATGGAGCTGATCTGGTATCGCGACTGGCTGTTCATCGGCCACGATTGCGAGTTGCCGAAGCCGGGCAGCTACATCACTGCCCAGATAGGCGACTATCCGGTCGTGCTGGTCCGCGACCAGCAAGGCAGGATCAATGCCTTCCACAATTCCTGCCGGCATCGCGGCAGCCGCGTCTGCAACGCCGACAAAGGCACGGCGGCGAAGCTCGTCTGCCCCTATCACCAGTGGACCTACGAGCTGGATGGCCGGCTTTTGTTCGCAAGGCAGATGGCGGACGGCTTCGACAAGAGCCAGTTCAGCCTGAAGCCGGTGGCTTGCGAAAGCGTTGGCGGCTACATCTTCATCTGCTTGGCCAAGGAGCCCGCCGATTTCGCGCCGATGCGCGCCATGATCGAGCCTTACCTCCTGCCGCACCGGCTGCGCGACGCAAAAATCGCCTTCGAATCGACCATCGTCGAGAAGGGCAACTGGAAGCTCGTCTGGGAAAACAACCGCGAGTGCTACCATTGCGCCGGCAACCACCCGGAACTGTGCAAGACATTCCCGGAAGCGCCGACCGTGACTGGCGTGCAGGGAGCCGATAGCGATCCGGAGATGCTCGCGCACTGGGCGAAATGCGAGGCGGCGGGCTTGCCGAGCAAGTTCCGCATCGATCCGGCCGGGCAATATCGTGCCACCCGCGCGCCGCTGCTGCGCGATGCCGTCAGCTACACGATGACGGGAAGACGCGCGGTGAAGAAGAACCTTTCCGACAGCGTTTCGACCGAGCGCATCGGCTCGCTGCTGCTCTATCACTATCCGACGACCTGGAACCACATCCTCGGCGACCATGCCGTCACCTTCCGCGTGCTGCCGATCAGCGCCACGGAAACGGCCGTCACCACCAAATGGCTCGTCCACAAGGACGCGGTCGAAGGCGTCGATTACGATCTCGCCGAACTCACCCATGTCTGGACCGAGACCAACGATCAGGACCGCCGCATCGTCGAGGAAAACGCCTTCGGCATCCTGTCGCCGGCCTATGAGCCCGGCCCCTATTCTGAACTGCATGAGGGCGGCGTCATCCAGTTCGTCGAATGGTACGCCTCCTTCATCGGGCCGCGCCTTGCCGAAGACGGCCGGCCGGCGTTGCGCAGCGTCGCCTGAGAAAGGTCAAGGGTATGAATGCGATGACGGATCTCGGGCTCTACCGCCATCTCGACGAGATGGCGCCCTGGAACGACAGGCTTCAGGTGCTGGAAGTGATCGGCGTCAGCGACGAGGCGCCTGACGTGAAGACCTTCACCTTCCGCTCCGACAACCAGACCTGGTTCCGCTACAGACCGGGGCAGTTCGTGACGCTGGAACTGCCGACCACTGAGGGCCCGCTGATGCGGACCTATACGCTGTCGTCCTCGCCGTCGCGGCCTTTCTCGATCGCGGTGACGGTGAAAGCGCAGGCCGGCAGCCTCGGCACACGCTGGATGTTCGACAATCTAAAACCCGGCGTTCACGTGAAAGCCTATGGACCGACCGGCGACTTTTCGCTGCACAGCCACCCCGCGGCCAAGTATCTGTTCATTTCGGCCGGCTCCGGCGTGACGCCGATGATGTCAATGCTGCGCTGGCTGAACGACTGCGCGCCATGGACAGATGTCGGCTTCGTCAACTGCGCACGAAAGCCCGAGGAGATCATCTTCCGCAAGGAGCTCGAACTGCTTGGCAGCCGCATGCCGGGCCTAACGCTTGGCTTCATGATCGAGGAGCGCTCCAGCCGCGAGGGCTGGTTCGGCCATATGGGCCGGATCGACGCGATACGGCTGCCGCTGCTGGCGCCCGATTTTCGCGAGCGCGAAATTTTCTGCTGTGGTCCCGACCCGTTCATGCGCGCCGTGCGGCAGATGCTTGAGGCGGCCGGATTCGACATGGCCAACTATCATCAGGAGAGCTTTGCGGCCCCAGTGGTGGAGGAAATACTGGCCCCGTTCACATCACCGGCAAAGGGTGGGCCGGCAGAGGGCGGGGTCGAGACACCTGCCGAGGCCGCAACGCCGATCCGCTTTTCGCTTTCGGATGTCGATGCCGACTGCGTTGCCGGCCAGACCGTGCTGCAGACGGCGCGCGCTTCGGGCGTGCGCATCCCAGCGGCTTGCGAGTTCGGCCTGTGTGGAACCTGCAAGGTGAAAAAGGTCTCGGGCACAGTCGAGATGAGCCACAATGGCGGCATCCTCGATCACGAGATCGACGACGGCTTCATCCTTGCCTGCTGTTCGAAGCCACTGACGGCGCTCGAAATCGACGCCTGACCGGCGAGGCGGCTAAGGCGCGTCGCGTTTGGCCGGCCTTATGCGACGCGCTTTACGTTGTCGTTTTCTATGCATGTCGTAATCGCAAAACCGCTGCACACTTTTGCGCGACATGCATTAAACCCCGTAACGCTCGGTGCGGATGAGGCCTGCCGGAACGCCGGCATCGATCAGCGCCTGAGCGGCGGCCGACACGAAGGCATTCGAGCCGCAGACAAAGGCGAACCTGGGCGGCGCGGGCAGCCGCACCATCGATTGCTCTATCATCGCGGCATCGACCCGCCGCGAATAGTCCGCTGGGCGCCGGGCGGCCTCGCGGGTCAGCGTCAGCACCAGATCGAAGCCGTCGCGACGATCGTTGAGGCCGATCAACTCGTCGCGAAAGATCACCTCGTCCCAGACCCGTGCGGAAAACACCAGTGCCACGGGCACCGCCGATCTGCGCGCCGCGCGATGGCGGATCATCGCCATCAGCGGAACCACGCCGGACCCGCCGCCGACCAGCAGAAGCGGTCCGCCGTCGCCGTCGTACCAGACGAAGTGGCCGCCGAGCGGTCCGCGCAATTCGACCTCGTCGCCAACAGCCGCGATATCGTGGAAGAACGGCGAGACCTCGCCATCATCGAGCCTTTCGATCGCCAGTTCGATCATCTCGCCGGCTTCCGGCCCCGAGGCGATCGAGTAGGAGCGACGCGCCTGATAGCCGTCCGGCGCCGTCAGCCTGACATCGACATGTTGCCCGGCTTGATGGGCAAAGGGTCGCGACAGCTTGAAGAAGAAACTGGTGACGCGCGGCGTACGCTTTTCGATGCGTCGGATGGTGACGGTCTGCCAGGGCGACTGCGCCGCCGGCCCGTCGCTCATGGATCGCCCGTATAGCGCTGCTCGCGCCACGGGTCGCCATAGATGTGATAGCCGCGCAACTCCCAGAACCCGGGCTCGTCGCGCTCGGTGAACTGCAGCCCGTTCAGCCATTTGGCCGATTTCCAGAAATAGAGATGCGGAACCAGCAGCCGCGCCGGGCCGCCATGGTCCGGCGTGATCGGCTTGCCTTCGTAAAGCAGCGCCACCATCGCCTTGCCGGCGGTGAGATCCTTCGTCGGCACGTTGGTGGTGTAGCCGTCGAAGGACAGCGCCAGAGTGAAGGGGCTCAGTGGCTCAATGCCGGCATCCGCCAGAATATCGTCGACCAGCACGCCCTGCCACGCTGTGTCGAACTTGGTCCATGCGGTCACGCAATGGATGTCGCGGGTCATCTTGGTCAACGGCAGCGCGTTGAACTCTGTCCAACTCCACTTCTTGACCGGCCGCGGCCCGTGCTTGAGCGTGAACGACCACTCCTCGGTGCGCACGCGCGGCGTCGGCCCGGCCGACAGCACCGGGAACCCTTGCTCGAGATACTGCCCCGGCGGAATGCGCGCATCCGCATCCGTCGGGGGCTTTCGTCCTGAAGAGAAGCCGCGGGTGACCATCGAAACATCCGTGTGCATCAGGCCATCTGTCGGCCTTCACCAGTCTTCTCGAAGATGCTCTGGCGGGCAACCAGAATCTTGGCCGCGACCTCGCGGCAATGCGCCGCCTCAGCCATTAGCGAAGGGCACGGCGACGAACATCTGCGCGTCGCCGCGTTCGACGAGCAGGAGCACGGACTTTTTGCCAGCCTTTCCGGCCTGCGCGATCGCCTGGTCTGCCTGCCTGGCGTCCCGCACCGTCGCCTGATTGACGGCGACGATGATGTCGCCGGGCTGGATACCGGAAGCCGAGGCCGGCTTGTCGGGATTGACACTCTCAACCAGCGCGCCGCGTTGGTTGGGCGCCAGGTTCAACGCCTGTCGGACATCCGGGGTGACGTCCATCAGACCGAGGCCGATCGCAGGCGCACGAAGGCCCGGCTGTGCGGACGGTGCCTCTGGTCCGCCGCCCACCGATGCCGTCTGCACATCGTCTCCATTGCGCCCGACATCGACGGAAATTTCGACAGTCTTCCCTTTGCGCCAGATATCGAGCGTTTCCGTGGCGCCCGGCGAGACGTCGGCAACGGCACGCGAAAGGTCCCTTGGGATGCTTGATCTGCTGACCGGCGAAGCTGGTGACGACGTCGCCGGTCTCGATCCCGGCTTTTGCCGCCGGCGAGCCGTCAGTAACCGCGGAAACCAGCGCACCACTGGGTTGATCGAGGCCGACAGCGCTCGCCATATCGGGCGTCACCGGCTGAATCTGGACGCCGAGATAGCCGTATTGAATGGAGCCACCCTTCATCAGCTTGGCGACCACCTTTTGCGCCTGGTCCGACGGGATGGCGAAGCCGACGCCGACGCTGCCGCCATTCGGCGAAAAGATTGCCGTGTTGATGCCGACGACGTTGCCGCTCACATCCATCAGCGGACCGCCTGAATTGCCGTGGTTGATCGGTGCGTCGATCTGAATGAAATCGTCAAACGGCCCGCTGTGCAGATCGCGGCCGCGCGCCGAGACGATGCCGGATGTAACCGTGGTGCCGAGGCCGAACGGGTTGCCGAAAGCGAGCACCTGGTCGCCCGGCATGAGCTTGTCGGAGTCGCCCCATTTGACGGTCGGCAAAGTCTTGTCGGATTTGATCTTGAGGACGGCGAGGTCGTTCTTGGCGTCGCGACCAACCAGCTCGGCGGGAAGTTCGGTGCCGTCGTCGAGAGTGACCTTGATCGACGTGGCGCCGTCGATGACGTGATTGTTGGTGACGATGGTGCCATCGGCGGCGACGATGAAGCCGGAACCGAGCGCCTCTGCGCGGGGCGCCTGCTGCGGCGGCGGTGTCCGGGCAGTCCCTGGTCGCCGAAGAACTGGCGGAAATAGTCGTCGAAGGGTGAGTTGTCGCCGAACGGAGCAGCGTCGCTCATGGTCTCCGACTGTGCCTTCATGACAGTGGTGATTGTCACCACTGCCGGTTTATCGGCCGCCACGATCGGGGCAAACGATCCATTGGGCACCGTCATCCCGGTGACGGGAGGGGTCACTGTTTCTGCCAGAGCGCCATTCAGTCTGGGGGCGAGGGGCACGATGAAAGGGCTGACAATCAGTGCGGCGCCCAGCAGGCGGCGACGCGATGTCTGCGAAGAATGTCGATGGGTGACATGGCCGTTGTCCGGGCGAGAAATTGGTCGGGCACCGTGGCGTTCCGGTTGGGAATCGCCCATTCGGCGTGTCGAGGGTCGTCTTGCCTGTCTCGCCTGGCAGGCAGCCGACCGGATCGACAGCCCCCGCATCTAGGGCGGCGATTGCGGTTACCAGATGATATTACGAAGATTTAATTTATCGGGTCGGTGTCACCCGCTCGCCAGATGCATGGCTGGGGTCGAACCCTTGATGAAGTGGAGTAGCGCCGACCTGAAACAAACAACCCGCCTTGCGGCGGGTTGTTTGCGCGATCAGCACCATGCGGAAATCGATAACATAGTTGCCGGCACAAAGCAAGAACAAATTGCCGACAGGGATCACGAGCTCGCATGTCTTCCCGGCTCTGTCCTGCCGGCCATCGAAGCCTCTTATGCGCCGATCCCGTCTGTCCGCCTGAGATAGCCGTTGGCGATCTCGCGCAGCCGTTTGGCGTCGAAGCTCGGGCCGTGGCCGCCATGACCGATGCGGATCGGCAGATCGAGCAGCCGCTGCATCGTCCGGCGATAGGCTGATCGGTCGGAGTCCGGCAGGTTGTCGATCAGCATCGCGTCGTAGATGGCGTCGCCGGCGAAGAACAGGCCGTCGGCCTCGTCGAACAACGCGATCGAATCGGGCGAATGGCCGGGCAGATGCAGCACGCGGAACAGCCGGTCACCGAGATCGACCGTGTCGCCCTCGTCAAGTGTTCGCGTCAGCGACGCCGGCGGAATCTTGTAATCGGCGGCTTTCCAGCCGGGCGCCGGCAGCTTCGAGACGGCGCCGTCGAGATCGTGGAACATGTGCGCGTAGGTGACGGCGTCATCCATGCTGTTGAAATACGCGGCGCTGTGTCTCGGCCCGGCCCGCAGCGGGAATTCGTGCAGCGAGCCGACATGGTCGAGATGGATATGGGTGGCGACGACGAGCAGCGGCTTGCCCGCCGGCGTGTCGATCTCCGGCGCCAGCGGGCGGATGCCCATGCCGGTGTCGACAAGCAGGTCGATGTCGCGGCCGCGAAGATGCCAGATGTTGGCGCGCACGAAATCATGCACGAACGGCTCGGTCAGCATGGTTGTAACCGCGTCGACCTTCGTCTTGCTGAACCAGTCAAGCATCACAAGATTTCCGGCATCAGAAGAGGGCCGGCATCAGACGAACGGTTTTCCAACCTTGTATTTTTCTGGAACCAGTCGCTTCAGATAGGCCATGCCTGCATCGGAGAGCTGGTTGACCTCCGGCAGCATGAAATCAGCGGGCATGTGGCGGGTCTTGCCGGCGACGTTTTTCAGCGGCACCTTCTTCAGCACGGTTTTCTTGCCGTCATATTGCAGCGCCACCGAGCCGCCGCCCTGTTCGGCGACAGCGACGGCAAAAACGCCGGCGTCGAAAGCTTCCTGCGCATCGACGGCGTTGATGGCGCCGACATAGCCGCGCGGCATGTAGCCGAGCGCATCGACACGCGCCCGCTTGCCCGGCAATCCTTCGGCTAGCGCGCGCTCGAGGGCGGCCGGCAGGTCGCTGCCCGACAGCTTGACGTTGCCGTGCGCATCGCGCTCCAGTTTCTCCGGCGGGACTAGGCTTTCGACCAGTGCCTTGCCGTCGGCGGTGCTGACGCCTTCGGACACGGCAACGATGCAGCGCTTGTGGCGGTCGAGCGTGGCGCGCACGTCGTCGATGAAGGCCGCAGCCGAGAACGGCCGCTCCGGCACATAGACGAGATGCGGGCCGCTGTCGGGGGCAAGCTGCCATGCGGCAGCGGCGGCGGTGAGGAAGCCGGCATGCCGCCCCATGACGATGCCGACATAGATACCCGGCAGAGCCCGGAAGTCGAGGTCGACCGAGAGGAAGGCGCCGGCGACGAACTCGGCTGCCGAAATGAAGCCGGGCGTGTGGTCGTTCTCCTCGAGATCGTTGTCGATGGTTTTCGGCGCATGGACGAAAGCTATCTTGCCGCCGGCGGCATCGGTCAGGATCTGCTGCGTGCCCGACGTATCGTTGCCGCCGATATAGATGAACGCGTCGGCGCCGGCCTTCTTCAGACCATTGAGGATGATCTCGCAATAGGCGTCATCCGGCTTGTCGCGCGTCGAGCCAAGCGCGGCGCTCGGCGTTGCCCCAATCAGCCGCAGCCGATCCTCTGGAATCGCTGAGAGATCGATATAGTTGCCGTCACGAATACCGCGCACGCCATGGATCGAGCCCAGGACCTTAGCGCCGGGATGCCGCTTGCGGATTTCGAGCGCAGCGCCCACCATCGTCTGGTTGATAACGGCGGTCGGACCGCCGCCTTGCGCGATCACAAAAGTTCCGGACATGCTTCACGTCTCCCGAGCAGTGGCTTTGCAGGCACATTCGCCTGTCTTGCGAGATCACGCAACGGGAGAGTCGAGCGGCCGCGCCGGCCCCGCTATCAGATCACACGACGACCGGGAGGGTCAGACGACGACGACCGGGTTCTTCCTGGAGACGCGGCTGTAGAGGTCGATGATGTCCTGGTTGATCAGGCGAACGCAGCCCGACGACATCGCCTGGCCGATGCTCCACCATTCGGGCGAACCATGGATGCGGTAGCCGGTGTCGTGGCCGTTCTGGTAGATGTACAGCGCGCGCGCGCCGAGCGGGTTGTCGAGGCCGCCGGGTTGCCCGGCCCGCCATTTCACCAGTTCCGGCTTGCGGGCGATCATCTCGGCCGGCGGCGTCCAGGTCGGCCATTCCTTGCCGTACTGAATATTGGCGCGGCCGGACCAGCGGAAGCCTTCCTTGCCGATGCCGACGCCGTAGCGGATCGCGTCACCGCCGGGCTGCACTAGGTAGAGCAGCCGCTCCTGCGAATGGACGACGATGGTGCCGGGCTGCTCGCCGGTCGGGTCGACGACGATCTGGCGACGGAACTCCGGCTTGACTTTGAGGTAGGGCACTTCCGGCAGCGTGAAGCCGCCGTCGGTGACGGAGGCATACATCACATCGGGACTGGTGATGTTCTTGTCGACGCTGATGCTCGGGCGGATGGGGGTGATCGCGCCGGTGGTGACGCCGTCGAGTTGCAGCGCCGACAAATCGAGCGTTTGGCTGCAGCCGGCGATGCCGAGCAGCGCCAGCGCACCGGCGCCGGACAACACTGCGCGGCGGGAAAGCTGGATTTCGGAAATTTCGATTTCGATTTCGTCGCCATTGTACGGCGGCGTCAGCCCTTGCGGCAACTCACGCATCTACCCAAACCCTACGCTGTCGGCGGGAAACACGGTCCGGCCGGATAGAGTGTATTTTCACCAATCATGGTTGAAAAAGCGTGAAGACTTCTTACCCTGCCTTAACCTCCCGGCCGAGCCGTCGCGCCGCACATTTTCGATGCTGCCCCTTTACATCTTTGCGAGCCCAAGGATTTATCCTTTTCTTTGAGCTCAAGGAGACGAACATGTCCTTCGAAAACTGGGCCGCCTTTGCCGCCGCCTCGACGATCCTTCTTGTCATTCCCGGCCCGACCATCCTTCTGGTCGTGTCCTATGCTCTCGGCCAGGGCTGGCGCACCGCGCTGCCGATGGCGGTCGGCGTGGCGCTCGGCGACTTCACGGCGATGACGCTGTCGATGCTGGGCATCGGCGCGCTGCTGGCGGCGTCGGCCACCGTATTCATGCTGCTGAAGGTGATCGGCGCCGGTTATCTGATCTATCTCGGCGTAAAGCTGTTTCGCGCCGGTGGCACGCTCAAGGCCGAGCCGCGCCTAGACGCGGTGTCGTCGGCCAAGATGATGGCGCATGCCTGGCTGGTCACCGCGCTCAACCCGAAAAGCATCACCTTCTTCGTCGCCTTCCTGCCGCAGTTCCTCGACCGGCACGCCGACTTCTGGACGCAGATGCTGATCTTTGAAACGACCTTCCTGGTGCTCGCCTTCGCCAATGCCTTCGGCTACGCGTTGATCGCGGCAAGGGCGCGCAACGTCGTGCGTAATCCCCTGGCGATCCGCATCTTCAACCGCACCGGCGGCACGCTGCTGGTCGGCGCCGGCATCGCCACGGTGGCGATGCGCTCGGGCAATTGAGGACATGACATGGCAGTCAGGGATGCATTCGGCCTGACATTTTCGGGTGCGACCGAGGCCGGGTTCTCGTCCTACAGCCAGGCTGTCCGCGAACTGCAATGCTTCATCGGCGATCCGGTCGGCTCGGTCGATCGCGCCATCGCCGAGGATCCCGGCTTCGTCATGGCGCATGTGTTCAAGGGCTATCTCTTCGGCCTCGCCACCGAGCGTGAGGCGACAGCCGTGGCCAGGACTTGCTATGAGGCGTCGCTACCGCTTGCGGCGACGCCGCGTGAGCAGGCGCATGTCGCTGCACTCGGCCGTCTTGCCGCAGGAGGTTGGCATCAAGCCGCCCGTCTGCTCGAGGATATCGCCATCGAGTTTCCGCTCGATGCGCTGGCGCTGCAGACCGGGCACCAGATCGATTTCTTCACCGGCAATGCCCGCATGCTGCGCGACCGCATCGGCCGCGCGCTGCCGTCGTGGCAAAGCGGCATGCCGGGATACCACGCCATACTTGGCATGCAGGCGTTCGGGCTGGAGGAAATGGGCGACTATGCGCGCGCCGAAAAGCTTGGCCGCATGGCAGTCGACATCGAGCCGCGCGACGGCTGGGCACAGCACGCCGTCGCCCACGTCATGGAAATGCAGAGCCGGCAAAAGGACGGCATCGCTTGGATGCGAGCCAACCCCGAAGCTTGGACGAAGGAAAGCTTCCTGCAAGTGCACAATTGGTGGCATCTGGCGCTGTTTCACTACGATCTCGGCGAGACCGAACAGGTGCTGGCGCTCTATGACGGGCCGATCTACGGCGAGCGCTCGACGCTGGCGCTCAACATGGTCGACGCTTCGGCGATCCTGTGGCGGCTGCATCTCGGCGGCGTCGATGTCGGCCCCCGCTGGGCGGCGCTCGCCGCCAACTGGACCAAAGCCAGCGCCGGCAACTATGCCTTCAACGATGCCCATGCGATGATGGCCTTCGTCGGCGCCGGCCAAGAAGCGCCGGTTCGCGCCTTGCTCGAGGCGCAGAGCGAGGCCCTGCACGGCAACGACGACAACGCCGCCTTCACCCGCGATGTCGGCCATCCCTTGACGCTCGCCATCAAGGCATTCGGCGACGGCAATTATGCCGAGACGCTACGCCTGATCCGGCCAATCCGGGCGATCGCCCACCGGTTCGGGGGCAGCCACGCGCAACGCGACGTCATCGACCTGACGCTGATCGAAGCGGCGTTGCGTTCCGGCGATCATGCGCTGGCAACGGCGCTTGCCGCGGAACGCGCGCTGGCGCGGCCGGACAGTCTGCTGTCGGCGCTGTTCTCGCGGCGCGCCGCCGATTTGTCGGAGAATTGACCGGAGGCGGATCTTGTCTTAAAAACTGCGAAGTCATATTTTTTCGAGATCCGAAAAAATTAATGGCAGTGGGAGGACACCATGTATCTCGGCCTCGATCTTGGCACGTCGGGCGTCAAGGCGCTTTTGATCGATGCCGGGCAGACTGTCATCGGCTCTGGCCATGCTTCACTCGACGTGTCGCGGCCGCATCCCGGCTGGTCCGAGCAGAACCCCGCCGACTGGATCCGCGCCTGCGAGGAAGCAATTGCCGAGCTCAACGCCTCGTATGCAGGACAACTCGCCGCCGTGAAGGGCATCGGCCTTTCCGGCCAGATGCACGGCGCCACCTTGCTCGACGCCGGCGACCAGGTGCTGCGCCCCTGCATCCTGTGGAACGATACGCGCAGCCATGCCGAGGCGGCCAAGCTCGACGCCGACCCGCGCTTTCGCAATCTGACCGGCAACATTGTCTTCCCCGGTTTCACCGCGCCAAAGCTGGTCTGGGTGAAAAACAACGAGCCGGATGTTTTCGCCAAAGTGGCAAAAGTCTTGCTGCCGAAGGATTTCCTGCGGCTCTGGCTCACCGGCGAACATATTTCGGAAATGTCGGACTCGGCAGGCACGTCCTGGCTCGATGTCGGCAAGCGAGGCTGGTCATCCGACCTGCTTTCCGCCACGTCGCTTGACCAGAAGCAGATGCCGTCGCTGGTCGAAGGCACTGAGAAGGCCGGCGCCCTGCGCAGCGAACTGGCCTCGAAATGGGGAATGCAGGCCGGCATCCCGATCGCCGGCGGCGCCGGCGACAATGCGGCGTCGGCCTGCGGCATGGGCACGGTCGCAGCCGGCCAGGCCTTCGTCTCGCTTGGCACGTCAGGCGTGCTGTTTGCCGCCAACGCCGCCTATCTGCCAAACCCGGAAAGCGCGGTGCATACGTTCTGCCACGCGCTGCCCGACACCTGGCACCAGATGGGCGTCATCCTGTCGGCGACCGATTCGCTCAACTGGCTGTCGGAGATATCAGGGAAAGGCGCCGGCGAGCTGACCGCCGAACTCGGCGATACGCTGAAGGCGCCGACCGGCGTGTCCTTCCTGCCATATCTCTCCGGCGAGCGTACGCCACACAATGACTCGGCCATCCGCGGCGCGTTCACCGGGCTTGCGCATGAATCGAGCCGCGCTGTGCTGACCCAGGCGGTAGTCGAAGGTGTGGCTTTCGCCTTCCGCGACAGTCTCGAGGCTTTGGCCACGGCCGGCACGACGCTGACGCGGGTGACGGCGATCGGCGGCGGCTCGCGCTCGCGCTATTGGCTGAAGGCAATCGCCACCGCCCTCGGCCTGCCCGTCGACATCCCGGCCGATGGCGATTTCGGCGCTGCCTTCGGTGCGGCGCGACTCGGCATGATCGCGGCGACGGGCGCCGATCCGCTCAGAGTGTGCACGGCGCCGGCCACCGATGCCACTATCGAGCCGGTCGCCGCACTAAGCAATGCCTATGCGGATGCCTATCAGCGCTACCGCTTGCTTTACCCAGCCATCAAGGCCGCCACGGCGTGAGTGGTTTCCCACCCCCGCCGAGGCCTGAGATGACCTCACTGTGCCGGAACCTTGTCGAGAAAGCCGGTGACGCTCTTCAGGCGGCCATTCTCGATGACGCCGATGTCGGTGCCTTCGATGACGGAATCCGTGCCTTCCGGCCCGAGATTCCACGAGAAGCGGATCGTGTCGCCAAATCCGTCCGGCTTGCCCTTCAACGAAAACCGGAAGCCGGCAAAACGCTGCTGGACGCCTTCGATCAGTGCGTCGACGCCGTCATGGCCGTCGCCCTGCATGATCGGATCGCGGTAGCTGACGTCCTCGGTGAAGGCCGCCTTGAGCAAGGCTTGCCGGCGCACGGCGTCGCTCTCGTTCCAGGCAGTGATGTAGTTTTCGGCGATCGTGTTGAGGTCGGTCATGGTCTGTCTCCTTTGTTGAGGGGCTTTGACATGACCGTTTTCATCCAACGCCAACGCGAAACCAATTACGCCTGAGGTAATCAGGATAGAACCATGCGAGAGGACAGACAATCATGACCAGCGGCTTTTTCGGCGACATCCAGAAGATCAAATATGAGGGGCCGGATTCGACCAATCCGCTGGCCTACCGGTTCTACAATCCCGACGAAATTGTCGCCGGCAAGCGGCTGGAAGACCATCTGCGCTTTGCCGTCGCCTACTGGCATTCATTCGCCTGGCCGGGCGGCGATCCGTTCGGCGGCCAGACCTTTGAGCGGCCATGGTTCGCCAAGGCCGGCGGCACCGACACGATGGAGCTGGCCAAGCTCAAGGCCGATGTCGCCTTCGACATGTTTGCGCTACTCGGTGCCCCCTACTTCTGCTTCCACGATGCCGATGTGCGGCCGGAAGGAAAAGATTTTTCCGAAAGTGCCGCGCACCTCGATGAGATCGCCGATTACTTTGCGTCGAAGATGAAGCAGACTGGGGTCAAGCTGCTTTGGGGCACGGCCAACCTGTTCTCCAACCGCCGCTTCATGGCGGGTGCCGCCACCAATCCCGATCCGGATGTGTTTGCCTATGCGGCAGCGACGGTGAAACACTGCATCGATGTCACCAAGCGGCTGAAGGGCGAGAACTATGTGCTGTGGGGCGGCCGCGAGGGCTATGAGACGCTGCTCAACACCGACCTTGCCCGCGAACAGGAACAGGCCGGCCGCTTCCTCAACCTGGTCGTCGATTACAAGCACCGCATCGGCTTCAAGGGCACCATTCTGATCGAGCCGAAGCCGCAGGAGCCGACAAAACACCAGTACGACTATGACGTCGCCACGGTCTACGGCTTCCTGAAACGCTTCGGGCTGGAGAAGGAGGTCAAGCTCAACATCGAGCAGGGCCATGCCATCCTGGCCGGCCATTCCTTCGAGCATGAACTGGCGTTGGCCAGTGCGCTCGGCATCTTCGGCTCTATCGACATGAACCGCAACGACTACCAGTCGGGCTGGGACACCGACCAGTTCCCCAACAATGTGCCGGAGATGGCGCTGGCCTATTACCAGGTCCTGCAGGCTGGCGGCTTCAAGTCCGGCGGCACCAATTTCGACGCCAAGTTGCGGCGCCAGTCGCTCGACCCGCAGGATCTGCTGATTGGCCATATCGGCGGCATGGATTGCTGTGCACGCGGCCTCAAGGCTGCGGCGCGCATGGTCGAGGACAAGGCGCTATCGGGACCGCTGGCCGAGCGCTATGCCGGCTGGAACTCGGCCGAGGCCAAGGCGATGCTTGCCGGCAAGAGGACGCTGGAGGAGATCACCGAACGCGTCGTCAAGAAGAAGATCGAGCCGCAGCCGAGATCCGGCCGCCAGGAACTGCTCGAGAATATCGTCAACCGGTATGTCTGAGGTGTCGCACCGGCGGGTCTCTTGACCGACCCGCCGTCCGGAACAGCTTTGCGCGGGGACGGAACTGACGACAAGGTTTTGCCTCGCACCGCCCCTCAATCGCCTCGCTCTTGCCTTCAAACAGCCGTCACGAATCTCGTATATGTGGTCCGTGGCGGGAACAGAAAGAAGGAGGCGAAACGATATGCAGCACGAACGCGAAATCGACGCCCTGCTCTCATCTGGCGAGGCCGGATCGATCATCGACCGGCTGATGGCGCTGCCGCATCCGAAGCACGGTGCGCGCAGTGCAAACGAATGGGATCGCGCGGTCGCCAGCCGCTTTGAGACCCATCTTGCGAGACAGATGCGCTCGCACATCGACGGCAAAAGCGACCGCCAGGACGCTGCCTAATCCCGACTATCCCTTACGCAGCCTGACCGGCGCTTCGCCGAAAGCTCTTGAAAACGCCCTGGAAAATGCCGCGGCGGACGAGAATCCTGTTCGCCCGGCAATATCGGCCATGGCCACCCGCGTGTCGATCACCAGCCGGCGCGCGGCACCCAGCCGCAGCCTGAGATAATAGGCGCCCGGCGTCTCGCCGATCGACTTGCGAAAGATGCTCTCCAGCGTTCGCGCCGTCACCCCGGCGCGCTTTGCCACCGCGGCAATGGTCAAGGGCTGGTCGACATGGGCTTCCATCAGCCGGATGGCTTGCGCCAGCCTGGGATCGTAGCCGTCGAGTCGGCCGAGCGAGACAAGCGGCTGCGCGTCGGTCGCGGCGCGCGCCTGATCGTAGATGAAGACACTTGCCACATCGAGCGCGACAGCCATGCCGAGCCGCGTGCGGATCAGATGCAGCATCAGGTCGAAGGTCGGCGAAGCGCCGCCCGAGGTGAAGACCGGCCCGTCGATGACATAGCGGTCGGGGCGCACATCGACGCCTGGAAAGGCCGACGAAAAATCTTCCATGTCCTCCCAATGCGTGGTGGCGCTGCGTCCTTCCAGCAGGCCGGCGCGCGCCACCAGCCAGGTGCCGGCTTCGACACCGCCGCAGGCGCGTGCGGCGCGCGCCGCCCGGCGCAGGCCGGCAAGCAGAGCCGATGTGGCATAGTTCTGCGTACCGAAACCGGCGACGACGACAAGCATATCGGTTATATCCGCCGCATCGAAACGGCCACTGACCGCAACCGGCAGGCCGCATGTGGTGACCGGCGCTTCGCCGGTCACCGAAACCAGCCTGAAATCGAACAGCGTCTCGCCGGCAATACGGTTGGCGGCGCGCAGCGGATCGACCGCCGATGCCACGCACATGATCGACGACCCGGAAAATATCAGAAGAGTTACCTTGAGCGGCGAGCGTTCGGCGCGAAAGATCGAAGGCTTTTCGTTTTTCATCATCCGATCTTCGTAAAACGCAAAACAGTTTCCGGCAAGTCAGGCATTGTTGCCGTCTGTTCGATCAGGCCCATGTTTGATTTGGCCGTCTGTGCTGGTTGGGAGGAAAGTCCATGCCGCTAACGATGAACCGTGAGGTTTTCATTACCTGTGCCGTGACCGGGTCCGGCAGCTCGCAGGACCGTAGCCCGCATGTGCCCCGTTCGCCCAAGCAGATTGCCGATTCGGCCATCGATGCGGCAAAAGCGGGTGCGGCGATCGTCCACTGCCATGTGCGCGACCCCGAAACCGGCAAGCCACGGCGCGACGTGCAGCTCTATCGCGAAGTAACCGAGCGCATCCGTGCTGCAGATGTCGACGTGGTGCTGAACCTGACCGCCGGCATGGGCGGCGACATGGTGTTCGGTTCGCCGGAGAATCCGCTACCGCTCAACGAGAAAGGCACCGATATGGGCGGCGCGACCAACCGCGTGGAGCATGTGCGCCAATGCCTGCCGGAAATCTGCACGCTCGACTGCGGGACGATGAATTTCGCCGAAGCCGACTATGTCATGACCAATACGCCCGGCATGCTGCGCGCCATGGGCGGCATGATGACGGCGCTCGGCGTCAAGCCGGAGATCGAGGCCTTCGACACCGGGCATCTCTGGTTTGCCAAGCAGCTCGTCGAGGAAAAGGTGCTGGATCCGGATGCTCTCGTGCAATTGTGCATGGGCGTGCCATGGGGCGCGCCCGATGATCTCAACACCTTCATGGCGATGGTCAACAATGTGCCGTCGAGCTGGAATTGGTCGGCCTTCTCCATCGGCCGCAACCAGATGGCCTATGCCGCCGCCGCGGTGCTGGCCGGCGGCAATGTCCGCGTCGGGCTCGAGGATAATCTCTGGCTCGACAAGGGCGTGCTGGCGACCAATGCGCAGCTGGTCGAGCGGGCGGTCAGCATCGTGTCGAACATGGGCGCAAGGGTCATCGGCCCGGACGAGGTGCGCAAGAAGCTCAATTTGACGAAGCGCGCGCCGCTTTGAACAGGGAATCGGTAGGGAGGAGCCGCCGATGAAGACCGTGAAATTCACCGCCATGAAGGACGGCGACCGCGACGACTACGCGTTCCTCACCGAGCACGAGATCGACTATGCGGCGAAGACCGGTGAACGGCTGCTTGATGCGCTTGTCCAGCTCGACGAAGGCTTGTCCGGCTACAAGATCACCCGGCTCGGCCATTCGCTCCAGGCGGCGACGCGCGCATGGCGCGACGGCGCCGACACCGACTGGATGGCCTGCGCGCTGCTGCACGACATCGGCGACATCTACGCACCCTACAATCACGACGAATATGCAGCTTCGATCCTAAAACCCTTCGTGCGCGAGCAGTGCACCTGGGTGGTGGAAAAGCACGGTGACTTCCAGCGCCTCTATTACGCCCACCATCTCGGCGGCAATCCCCATGCCCGCGACCGTTTCGCCGGCCATCTTTATTTCGACGACTGCGACCAGTTCTGCGAGCGCTGGGACCAGTCGAGCTTCGATCCGGATTACGAGACGCTGCCGATCGATTTCTTCCGGCCCATCGTGCTCGAAGTGTTTGCGCGCAGGGCCTATGACCCCACCGTGATCCGCGCCGGCGAGCGCGTGCCTCTCATCGATCTGGAAATAGCCAGGACAAGAACCGGAGCCTCCGCATGAGCATCATCACCAAGGCAGCTGCAATCGGCGGCGGCGTCATCGGCGCCGGCTGGGTAGCGCGGCTGCTCTTGAATGGCATCGACGTGTCGATTTTCGATCCCGACCCGGAAGCTTCGCGCAAGGTCGGCGAAGTGATGAAAGGCGCGCGCCGCGCCTACAAACAGATGCTGCCCGACGGCCTCCCAAAAGAGGGCAAACTGACCTTTGCCAAGACCATCGCCGATGCCGTCGCCGATGCCGATTTCATCCAGGAAAGCGTACCGGAACGGCTCGAACTGAAACACCGCGTGCTGGCCGAGATCGACCTTTATGCGCCGGCCAACGCCATCGTCGGCTCCTCGACCTCCGGCATCAAGCCGACCGACATGCAGGTGGCGATGAAGAAGCATCCGGAGCGGCTGGTCGTCGGCCATCCGTTCAACCCGGTCTACCTCCTGCCGCTGGTCGAGATCGTCGGCGGCGAACAGACCTTTCCCGAGGCGATCGAAGTCGCCAAGGAGATGTACGCCTCGATCGGCATGAAGCCGGTGGTGATCCGCAAGGAGATCGAGGCTTTCGTCGGCGACCGCCTGCTGGAGGCGGCATGGCGCGAGGCGCTGTGGCTGATCAAGGATGGCATCTGCACGGTCGAGGAACTCGACGACATCATGCGCTATGGCTTCGGCCTGCGCTGGGCGCAGATGGGCATGTTCCAGGTCTATCGCGTCGCCGGCGGCGAGGCCGGCATGCGCCATTTCATGGCGCAGTTCGGGCCGTGCCTGAAATGGCCATGGACCAAGCTGATGGATGTGCCGGAGTTCAACGACGAACTGGTCGACCTGATCGCCACCCAGTCGGACGACCAGGCGCATGGCCTGTCGATCCGTGAGCTCGAAAAGATCCGCGACGACAATCTGGTGGCCATCATGGAGGCGCTGTCGAAGCAGAACAAAGGCAAGGGCTGGGGCGCCGGCGCCTTGCACAAGGACTATACCAAGCAGCTCGCCAAGCTTGCGGCGAAGAAGCCCACCGCTTCCAAGGCGGCCGAAAAAGCCAAGGCTGAAAAGCCGAAGAAAAAGAAGAAAGGCTAATACTATGGAATTTGGCCTCTCCGAAGAACAGAAACTGATCGTCGAGACGACGCGCGCCTTCGTCGAGAATGAGCTCTACCCGCATGAGCGCGAAGTCGAGCGCACCGGCGTGCTGCGCCGTGAGCTGATCGAGGAGATCAAGGCCAAGGCAATCGAAGCCGGTCTCTATGCCGCCAACATGCCGACGGAAGTCGGCGGCGCCGGGCTCGACACGGTGACCTGGCTGCTTTACGAAAAAGAGCTCGGCCGTGCCAATTACGCGCTGCACTGGACCTGCGTGGCGCGGCCTTCCAACATCCTGTTGGCCGGCACGCCGGAGCAGCGCGAGAAATACCTTTATCCCTGCATTCGCGGCGACAAATGGGACTGCCTGGCGATGACCGAGCCGGGTGCCGGCTCCGACCTGCGCGGCATGAAGGCGACCGCCGTGCAGGACGGCGACGACTGGCTGCTGAACGGCACCAAGCATTTCATCAGCCATGCCGACCTTGCCGATTTTGCCATCGTCTTCATGGCCTCGGGCGAAGAGGAGACGCCGCGCGGCAAACGCAAGAAGATCACCGCCTTTTTCGTCGACAAGGGCACCAAGGGTTTCACGGTGCGCGACGGCTATCGCAACGTCTCGCATCGCGGCTACACCAACGCCATCCTCGAATTCGACGATTGCCGCTTGCCCGGAGCCCAAGTGCTCGGCGAGGTCCACAAGGGCTTCGACGTCGCCAATTCATGGCTTGGCGCAACCCGCCTGCAGGTCGGCGCCACCTGTCTCGGCCGGGCCGAGCGGGCGCTTGGCCATGCCGTCGAATACGCCGCGCAGCGGCAGCAATTCGGCCAGCAGATCGGCAAGTTCCAGGGCGTATCGTTCAAGCTCGCCGACATGGCGACCGAACTGAAGGCGGCCGACCTGATGGTGTTCGAAGCCGGCTGGAAGTACGATCAGGGCACCGTCACTGATCAGGACATGGCCATGGCCAAGTTGAAGGCCACCGAAATGCTTGCCTTCGTCGCCGATGAAGCAATCCAGATCCATGGCGGCATGGGGCTGATGGACGACCTGCCGCTGGAGCGCATCTGGCGCGACGCCCGCGTCGAGCGCATCTGGGAAGGCACCTCGGAAATCCAGCGCCACATTATCTCGCGGGCGCTGTTGCGCCCGTTCGGGGGCTGATCGATGCACAAACTTGAGCGCCTTTTGCGCCCGCGAACGATTGCCGTCTTCGGCGGCGCGCAGGCTGCCGCCGTCGTCGCGCAGTCGATCAAGATGGGCTTTGCCGGCGAGATCTGGCCGGTGCACCCGACCAAGGAGGAGGTCGCCGGCCGCAAGGCCTATCGCTCGGTGGCCGACCTGCCTGCAGCGCCGGACGCTGCCTTTGTCGGCGTCAACCGGCATTTGACCATAGAAGTGGTCAAGGCGTTGGCCGAGCGCGGTGCCGGCGGCGCCGTCTGCTTTGCCGCCGGCTTTCTCGAGACCGAGGCCTATGACGAGGACGGCGAGCGGCTGCAGGCCGAACTAGTCGCAGCGGCCGGCCAGATGCCGATCATCGGGCCGAACTGCTACGGCCTGATCAATTATGCCGACGGCGCGCTTTTATGGCCCGACCAGCATGGCGGCATCAGGCTGGCCGAGGGTGGCCGCGGGGTCGCCATCATCACCCAATCGTCGAACATCGCCATCAACATGACTATGCAGAAGCGCGGCCTGCCGATCGCCTTTCTGATGACCGCCGGCAACCAGGCACAGACCGGCCTTTCCGAAATGGCGCTCGGCCTGATCGAGGACGATCGCGTCACTTCGCTCGGCCTGCATATCGAGGCCTTCGATTCAGTAGCCGGCTTCGAAAGGCTGGCCGCGCGGGCGCGAGAGCTGAAGAAACCGATCATCGCCATGAAGGTCGGCCGCTCCGAGCAGGCGCGGCAAGCGACCGTCTCGCATACCGCGTCGCTGGCCGGCTCGGACGCTGCCTCGGGCGCCTTCCTGAAGCGGCTCGGCATCGCCCGCGTCGATTCCATCCCTGCCTTCATCGAGGCGCTCAAGCTGCTGCACGTCACCGGTCCCCTGCCCGGCTACCGGCTGTCGTCGATGAGCTGTTCGGGCGGCGAAGCGTCTGTCATGGCCGACAGCGCAGAAGGCCGCTGGGTGAATTTCCCGGCGCTGACCGACACGCATCGCGCCCACGTCAAATCGACGCTCGGGCCGCTGGTTGCGGTGGCCAACCCGCTCGACTACCACACCTTCATCTGGAACAACGAGCCGGCGATGACCGCCACCTTCACCGCCATGGTGTCGGGCGGCTTCGACCTCAACATGCTGGTGCTCGATTTCCCGCGCCCCGACCGATGCTCCGATACCGACTGGTGGACGACGCTGCGCGCCTTCGAATCGGCGCTGACGTCCAACAAGGCGCAGGGCGCAATCGTCTCCTCGCTGCCGGAGAACCTGCCCGAGGAATACACCGCCGGGCTGATGGCACGCGGCATGGTGCCGTTGTTCGGCATTTCCGAGGCAATGGACGCCGCCCAGGCGGCCGCCTTCATCGGCTGGGCCTGGCGCGAGCCGCAGGCGCAGCCGATCGACACCTCCGCGTCAGGTGCGCCGGCCAGCGACCATGTCACGCCTGACGAGGCCGAGGCGAAAGCGCGGCTGATCGAGGCCGGGCTTCCCGTGCCGAGGGGCGAACGCGCCGGCAATGCGGTCGACGCGGTGATCTCCTCGATGGCGCTCGGTTTTCCGGTTGCGCTGAAGGCTTTGGGCGTCACTCACAAATCCGAGCTCGGCGCGGTGCGGCTTAACCTCAGGGATGCCGAATCCGTCAGCACCGCCGCCCATGATCTCTATGCGCTCGGCACCGGCCTCTATGTCGAGCGCATGGTGCGCGACGGCGTCGCCGAACTGCTCGTCGGCTTCACCCGCGACCCGATGTTCGGCGCGGTTATGACGCTCGGCACCGGTGGTGTGCTGGTCGAACTGCTGCGCGACAGCGTCACGCTGATGCTGCCGGCGACACGCGACGACATCGAGGCGGCATTGCGCGGGCTCAAATTGTTCCCGCTGCTCGAAGGCTATCGCGGCCGGCCCAAGGCCGATGTCGCGGCCGCCATCGATGCGATATCAGGCATCGCCGCCTTCGTGCAGGAAAATGCCGGCGAGATCGAGGAACTCGACATCAATCCGCTGATCGTCAGCGCGCAAGGCAAAGGCGCCTGGATCGCCGACGCGCTGCTGGTGCTTGGAGAGAAAAAGAATGTCTGACGTCATCACCACCCGCCGCGAGGGCACCATTCTCGAAGTCACGCTCGACCGGCCCAAGGCCAATGCCATCGACCTGAAGACCTCGCGCCTGATGGGCGAAACGTTCAAGGCGTTCCGCGACGATCCGGGTCTGCGGGTCGCCATTGTCACGACCGCCGGCGATAAGTTCTTCTGCGCCGGCTGGGATCTGAAGGCCGCGGCCGGCGGCGATGCGGTCGACGGCGACTATGGCGTTGGCGGGTTCGGCGGGCTGCAGGAATTGCGCGACCTCAACAAGCCGGTCATCGCCTGCGTCAACGGCATGGCGGTCGGCGGCGGTTTCGAGCTGGCGCTATCCTGCGACCTCATCTACGCGTCGGATCATTCCTCCTTTGCGCTGCCCGAAATCCGTGCCGGCACTTTGGCTGACGCAGCGACGATCAAGCTGCCGAAGCGCATTCCCTATCACGTCGCCATGGATCTTTTGCTCACCGGCCGCTGGATGGATGTCGCCGAGGCGCATCGCTGGGGCCTGGTCAACGAGGTGCTGCCCAAGGACAGGCTCGAAGACCGCGTCTGGGAGATCGCACGGCTGCTGGCCGACGGTCCGCCGCTGGTCTTTGCCGCGATCAAGGAGACGGCGCGGATCGCCGAATCGCTCACCTTCCAGGACGCGATGAACCGGGTGACGCGCCGCCAATTGCCGACGGTTGACGCACTGTACGGCTCGGAGGACAATCTCGAGGGCTTTCGCGCCTTTGCCGAAAAGCGAGACCCGGTGTGGAAGGGAAAATGATCCTGCGGAGATGATGGCTTT
The DNA here is from genome assembly GCF_002284535.1 of Mesorhizobium wenxiniae. Lineage (GTDB taxonomy): Bacteria > Pseudomonadota > Alphaproteobacteria > Rhizobiales > Rhizobiaceae > Mesorhizobium > Mesorhizobium wenxiniae. The sequence continues at coordinate 190,615 of NZ_NPKH01000011.1, forward strand.
TCTTCCCACCCCCCTCTGGCCTGCCGGGCATCTCCCCCTCAAGGGGGGAGATTGGCAGCTTCGGCCCATTCACCCTTCCTGCCGCGCTGGAGATTGGCGAAAGCCGATGCGACATCCGATCTCCCCCCTTGAGGGGGAGATGGCCGGCAGGACAGAGGGGGGTGCCCAGGCGGATTCGTTACGATCCGTTCAGTTCCCATGACCGACTACAAAAAGCTGATCGACGCCGAGACCTGGGCCTTCATCGAGCGGACCAATTCCTATTATCCACCGGATACGATCGACTACACGATCGACCAGCAGCGCGAAATCTACGACCGCATGTGCCGCGAGTTCTCTGCCGGCTATCCGCAAGGGGTTACGGCGGAAACCACCGCCATTGTCACGCCCTCGCATCCGATCCCGATCCGCATCTATCGGACCCCGGCGCCGGAAGCGGCGGCGATGGTGCTTTATTTCCACGGCGGCGGTTTTATTCTCGGCGGGCTCGACAGCCATGACGATATCTGCGCCGAGCTTTGCGGCCGCACCGGCTATGAAGTGGTTTCGGTCGACTACCGGCTGGCGCCGGAACATCTTCATCCGGCCGCCTTCGACGATGCCATCAGCGCCTTCGAATGGGCGGCGACGACTTACAAGCGCCCGATCCTGCTTTGCGGCGACAGCGCCGGCGGCAATCTCGCCGCTGCGGTCAGCCACGCAACACGCGGCCATGCGCGAAGGCCGATCGGCCAGGTACTGATCTATCCCGGCCTTGGCGGCGACCGCACGCAGGGTTCTTACGTGACCCATGCCGAGGCGCCGATGCTGACAGTGCGCGACCTCGATTTCTACACGAATATCAGGACCGGCGGCAAAGACCGCACCGGAGATCTCACGCTGTCGCCGCTGGCCGACGCCGATTCTGCCAATCTGCCGCCCACCGTGCTGATCACCGCACAATGCGACCCGCTCTCGTCGGACGGCGAGGCCTATCGCGACCGCGTCTTTGCGGCAGACGGCCACGCCTTCTGGTTCGAAGAGCCGGGGCTGGTACATGGCTATCTCAGAGCCCGGCATACGGTCGGCCGCGCCCGCTCGAGCTTTACCCGGATCGTCGACGCGGTAGCGGTTCTGGGACGCGGCGAGTGGATCTGGTAAAGGGGTCTAGCCCATCCCGCGTGACGCCGCGCGGCCGGCGCTGCGGCCCGGAAAAGATGCAGCCGCCGAGAAACGTGCCTTCCAGCGCCGCGTACCATGAGCGAATCGACGAGGAAGATGCCGCCGAGCGACTGGACCGGCTCCTGGTCGACGACGACGATCTTCTTGCCGGCCTCGGCCAGTTCCGCCGCGGCGACGAGGCCGGCAAGGCCGGCGTCGACAATGATCACATCGGCATCGTCAGCCATTCTCTCCTCCCCCGGCTCTCCTCCCGGCTTTGACGGATCGTCAGACCGTCTCCCAGCCTTCCTTCTCGCCGGCGCGGAAGATGGCGTCGATGACCTTCTGGTTGAGCACCGACTCTTCCAGCGTAAAGACGCGGTCGGTGCCGCCCTGTGCCGCCCGCGCGAACGCCTCGACCTCCAGCCGGTATTGCTGCATGCCGGGGAAGCGGAACACTTGCGCCTCGCTGTGGTTCTGGTTGTGCAGCTCGATGCGATGATGGTCGTAGATGCCGGCGTTGAACGGCGAAAGCACCTCGATGAAGCCCTTCTCGCCGTGGAATACCATCACCTGCCGCGCCGCCATCTGCGTCGACAGGTAGAACGACAGTTCGAAGTCGCCGAAATCGGCGCGGATCGAAGAGTAGATGTCGGTGCCGAACGTCTTGTCGCGTTCGATCGTCGCCTGGACGCGCAGCGGCTCCTTGCCCGTCGAAAAACGAGTCGATACCGTCGGGTAAACGCCGATGTCGGGCAGCGCGCCGCCGCCGAGATCGAGCTGGTTGCGCATGTTCTTGGGATCGACATTGTAGTAGGAGAACGCGCCCTGCACATGGCGCAGCCGGCCGATGGCGCCGTTGGCGATCAGCTCGCGCACCTTGATCCATTGCAGGTGGTAGACGACCATGAAGGCTTCGCAGACGAGCACGTTCTTGGCGTCGCGCAGCTTGATCAGCGGCGGAATCTCCTTGGCATCGAGGGCCAGCGGCTTTTCGACCAGAACATGCTTGCCGGCCTCGATCGCCTTGGCGGTCCATTCGACATGCTGCGCGGTCGGCAGCGGGATGTAGACGCCGTCGACGTCCTTGGATGCGAGCAGCTCGTCATAGGAACCGAAGGCATGGGGCGCGCCGAAACGATCGGCCAGGGCACGGGCCCTCGAAATGTCGCGGCTGGCGATCGCGGACAGCACGCCGTTCTCCGCCTCGACTATTGCGGGCAAAAGATGCTCGCGGCCGATCTTGGCCGTCGACAAAACACCCCATCGGAACATCAGGCTTCTCCATCTTTAAATTGCAGACGTCGAGGTTTGCCTGAAATCGGCGGAAAAGCCAACGCGAACCATGGCAGGGAGCAAGGCGATCGTCTGCGGCTTGTTCGGGTGCCGGCGCTGCCCTCCGCAGAGCTTGGGTTCCTCGTGCCACGTAGCGGGAAGAGGAACCCAGGTCCAAAGGCTATCCCCTTCTACCTGTAAGCGTCATGTCGAAGTCGACGACGTTCGAATAGATCGGCGTGCCGACATCCATGCCGTAGCGCGACCGCAGCACCTTGCCGGTGACATGGAATCTGATCGTGCCCGCCTTGAGGCCGGCGAGCTCGGCGGTGAACTTTTCCGGAAAAGTCTTGCCGCGCGCCGTCAGACGGCCGGTGACAAGGGCTGACGTGTCGCCGGTGCGTTTCACGCTGGTCGAGCGGAACTGGATTTCCGGATTGTTGGCTGCGTCGAACACCGCGTCGGAGCGAAGGAAGGCGTCGACGCGGCGCTGGCCGGTGCCGACGCTTTCGGGAAAGATCGTGATATTGACCTGGGAGCGCCCGATATTGCTGTTGTCGATGCGGATGCTGCCCTTGAAGCGGGCGAAGGCGCCGGCGAGCCCGCCGCCGCCGGCCTTGCCGACGGAGAAACGGATGCTGGAACCGACCGGGCTGATCGTGTAGCTGCCGGCAGCGTCGCTGAGCGCCACCGCCGCGAAAACAGGCACGGCAAGGCAAGCGGCGACCGCCGCAAATCCGAAGATGCGCGCAACCATGGGCGTCATCCTTTTTGGAGGCAACACTTTTTAGCGCCCTCGCCCCACCAACGAATGAGCCGCTCACTCTATTCCGCGTTGTGATCCGACGAAGGCGCGATCATGCGCGTCAGCACCGTGTCCTTCAGCCAAAAATGATGGCGCAGCGCCGCGGCGAAATGCAGGGCGACAAGTCCGATGCCGGCATAGGCGAGATACCAATGCGCCGACGTCCAGAAGCTTTCCGCCGGGTCCGATTCCGCGAGTGGCAGGTCCGGCATGACGAACAGGTTGAACGGCACGCTCGGGATCTCCAGCATCGACACCGACACCAGCGCCCAGCCGGACAGGGGCAGCGCGAGCTGAAACACGTAGAGCGCGAATGGACGAGCGGCGCTGTCCGGCGCTCGAAGCGTCCGACCGAGCGTGGCAGCGCCGGCACCGCATTGCCGAGCCGCCAGGCAATGCGCAGGATCACCAGGCCGAGCAGCAGGAAACCGAAAGATTTGTGCAGTTGGATCAGCTCGAAGGCGGTGCGCTGGCTGGATACCCGCATCATGACTAAGCCGAGCGCGAACTGGCCGATGAAGATCGCGGCGATCAGCCAATGGAGGACGATCGCCGACCAGCCATAGCGGGTCGTAGTGTTTGTGATCCATGCCGGCATTGTCGGTGAACGGCTACGAGCTCGGCTTTCATCCGGTCATCTTGAAGAAATCGACAAAGGCCCTGAGCGACGGCCGCATCTGGCGGCGGCTCGGATAGTAGACGAAGAAACCGTCGAAGGGCGGGCACCAGTCCTCCAGCACGCGAATGAGCTTGCCGTCGGCAATGCCATCGCGAACATAATCCTCGAACACGAAGGCAAGGCCGGCGCCGTCGCATTGGCGATCAGATGGTCCTCGTCGAGGATCAGCGGCCCTTGCACCGCCAGCTCGATCTCCTCTCCGTCCTTCTCGAATTCCCAGCGGTAGAGGATGCCGCTGGAGAAGCGGAAGCGGAGGCAGCGGTGACCGGCAAGATCGTACGGATGGCGCGGCCTGGGCATGGTCGCGAAATAGGATGGCGCGCCGACGACGGCGCCGCAAAGATTTGGCCCGATGCGCACCGCGATCATGTCGCGCTGCAGGCTCTCGCCGAGCCGGACGCCGGCGTCGAAGCCGCCTTCGACCACATCGGTGAAGCGGTCTTCGATGACGATCTCCAGCGCGATGTCGGGATAGGCCGATGCAAAGGCACCGAGCCGCGGCGTCAGCGCCAGGTGGGCAGCGGTGCGCGGCACAGTCAGCCTTAGATTGCCAGCCGGCCGGTCGCGCGCCTCGACCGCCGATTCCAGCGCGAGATCGATTTCCGACAGCGCCGGCCTCAACCGCTCGAGCAGCTGCGCGCCTGCCTCAGTCGGGGCGACGCTGCGCGTGCTGCGCGCCAGGAGCCGGACGCCAAGACGCGCTTCCAGGCTGGAAACCGCATGGCTGACTGCGGAGGGCGCAATGGCCAGTTCCCTGGCCGCGCCACGAAAGCTGCCGCACTGGGCGACGGTTGCTAACACTGCAAGCTGTGAGAGGTGAGTTCGGTTCATTGATCTGTTTTTTAGAACAGCCCGTGCGAATGAGAGCCGATTATCGAACGCGGTGCAAGACGCTATTTCCGTCGCATCACAACAAGGAGAGGCGTAATGCAAACCCGCAAGCTTGGAAATGAACTTGACGTCTATCCGGTCGGCCTCGGCTGCATGGGGATGAGCTTCGTCTATGGCGGCCAGCCGGAGGCCGACGCGATCGCCACGCTGCGCCGCGCCGTCGATATTGGTGTCAATTTCTTCGACACAGCCGAAGTCTATGGGCCGTACGAGAACGAGATCCTGCTCGGCAAGGCGTTGAAGCCGGTGCGCGATCAGGTGACGATCGCGACAAAATTCGGCTTCAAGATTCTCGAAGAAGGCAACGGCGTCGAGCGCATGGCCGGTGTCGACAGCCGCCCCGAACACGTCAAGGCGGTGGCCGAAGCCTCATTGAAGCGGCTGGGCACCGAGGTGATCGACCTCTACTACCAACATCGCGTCGATCCCAATGTCCCGATCGAGGATACGGTCGGCGCCATGGCCGAGCTGGTGCAGGAAGGCAAGGTGCGCGCACTTGGCCTGTCGGAGGCGAGTGCCGCGACCATTCGCCGGGCGCATGCCGTGCATCCGATATCAGCCGTGCAGAGCGAATATTCGCTGTGGAGCCGCGATCCGGAAGAAGAGGTGTTTGCCGTCTGCCGCGAGCTCGACATCGGCTTTGTCCCCTACAGCCCGCTCGGCCGCGGCCTGCTGACCGGCACGATCGCCAAACCAGAGGTTCTCGGCGCCGATGATTGGCGCCGTGGATTGCCGCGCTTCCAGGCCGACGCCATGGCGGCCAATGCGGCGGTCATTGCAACGCTGGAAACAATGGCGGCGGAGAAGGGTGTGGCGCCGGCGCAACTGGCGCTGGCCTGGGTGCTGCATCAGGGCAATTTCATCGTGCCGATCCCCGGCGCCCGCGAGATCCACCATCTGGAACAGAATGCGGCAGCGGCACAGATCGCGCTGAGCCAAGCCGAGGTGGCGGCCATCGGGGACGCCCTGTCGCCGGAAAAAGTCGTCGGAAAGCGCTATACCGAAGAAATGCTGGCGCTGGTCAACGGCTAGACACCGGCCGAATGAAAATTAGAAGGGGCGCTCCAGCGCCCCTTCTTTGTTTCCAAATCCGATTTATGCCCGCAGCACTCCGCCGGTCTGCTTGTTCACATTCTCGACGATGCGCTTTGCCAGCGTCTCGAAATCCTCGTCGGTCAGCGTCTTATCGACCGGCTGGATCGACACTTCGATGGCGATCGATTTCTTGGCCGCGCCGAGCGATGCCCCTTCGAACACATCGAAGACCGAGACATTGGTGATCAGCTTCCTGTCGGCGGCAAGGGCGGCGCGGGTCAGCGTGCCGGCTTCGACCGCTTTGTCGACGACGAAGGCGAAATCGCGCTTGACCGCCTGGAAGGCAGACAGTTCCAGCTTCGGTTTCGTCCGCGTCGGCTTGGCCTTCGGCTCGGGTACGGCGTCGACGAAGACCTCGAAGCCGCAGAGCGGCCCGGAGACGTCCAGTTTCTCCAGGGTCTTAGGGTGGAATTCGCCGAACGTTCCCAAGATGACTTTAGGTCCGAGCTTGATCGTGCCGGAACGGCCGGGATGATACCAGGCCGGGCCGCCGGCCTCGATCTGCAGCCGCTCGACCGGCGCGCCGCAGGCTTCGAGTGCTGCGATCGCGTCGGCCTTGGCGTCGAAAACGCCGACCGGACCGGCATTGCCGGCCCAATGACGGCCGGAGCCTTCGAGCTTGGCCGTGCCGCGCCGAACGCCGGCGGCGACGCGTCGCTGCTGGTCGGCCGCATCGCCCTCATAGGTGCCCGATACTTCGAACAGCGCGACATCGCCGATGCCCTTGTCGGCATTGCGCTGCGCGGCGGCGATCAGGCCCGGCAGCAACGACGGCCGCATGTCGGACATGTCGGCGGCGATCGGATTGGCGAGCTTGAGTGATGTCTCGCCGCCGCCGAACAGTTCGGCATGTTTTGCCGGAATGAACGACCAGGTGACCGCCTCCATCATGCCGCGCACCGCCAGCGCCCGCTTGGCGGCGCGGGTGCGGATCTGCAGCGTGGTCAGGATCTTGGCATTGACGGCATCATGCGCGCCGAGCGGCTGCGGCGCGATATTGTCGATGCCGTGGATGCGCATGACTTCCTCGACCAGATCGGCCTTGCCATCGACATCCGGCCGCCAGGATGGCACGGCGACATTGATGACATCACCCACGCCTTCCGGTTTGAAGCCGAGGCGCGAAAGGATGGCGAGACTCCCGTCCCTGGGCACCTCGATGCCGGTCAGCCGCTTCACTTCTGACAACGGGAAGGAAACGATCTTCTCGACATGGCCGGCATAGCCGACGACTTCGGTTTCGGTCGGCGTCCCGCCGCAGAAATCCAGCACCAGCTTGGTGGCCAGTTCCACCCCGGGCACCATGAATTCAGGGTCGACGCCGCGCTCGAACCGGTAACGCGCATCGCTGATGATGCCTAGCGTCCTGCCGGTGCGCGCGGTGGTGATCGGATCCCAAAGTGCGGATTCGATCAGCACGTCGGTGGTGTTCTCGTCGCAGCCGGAATGCTCGCCGCCCATGATGCCGGCGATCGATTCGACGCCGTCCTCGTCTGCTATGACGCACATGTCAGGCGTCAGCGTGTATTCGCGCCCGTCGAGGGCGAGTACCTTTTCGCCATCGCTGGCCCGCCGCACGGTGAGGTTGCCGGCGACCTTGTTGGCGTCGAACACATGCAGGGGCCGGGCGCGGTCGAAGGTGACGTAGTTGGTGATGTCAACCAGCGCGCTGATCGGTCTCAGCCCAATGGCGATCAGCCGCTGCTGCAGCCATTTCGGCGACGGGCCGTTTTTCACGCCGCGCACCAGCCTGAGCGCGAAACCCGGGCAGAGCTCCGGTGCTTCGATCTTCACCTTGACCGGGCACATGCCGTCGCCGGCATGCGGCATGATCGCCCCGCCGACGAGGCGGCCGAGCCCGCTTGCCGCCAGATCGCGGGCGATGCCATAGACGCTGGTCGCGTCCGGACGGTTCGGCGTCAAATTGATCTCTATGACCGGATCGTCGAGATGCGCGTAGGCGGCGTAGCTGGTGCCAATAGGCGCGTCGGCGGGCAGGTCGATGATGCCGGAATGCTCTTCGGAAAGCTCGAGCTCGCGCTCGGAGCACATCATGCCATGACTTTCGACACCCCTGATCTTGCCGACCGCCAGCGTCACGTCGATCCCGGGAATATAGGTGCCGGGTGCTGCAAAGGCGCCGATCAGGCCAGCGCGGGCGTTGGGCGCACCGCAGACGACCTGCACCGGGGCCTTGCCGTCGCCGGTATCGACCGTCAGCACGCGCAGCCGGTCGGCGTCGGGATGCTGCACCGCCGTCAGCACCTTGGCGATGACGAACGGCTTCAGGCTCGACCTGTCATCGACATGCTCGACTTCGAGGCCGATCGAGGTCAACCGCTCGACGATCTCGGCCAGCGAGGCGTCGGTCTCGAGATGATCCTTGAGCCAGGAGAGGGTGAGTTTCATGACTATGTTCCGTCTGATGGTCTGGGCACGCTGGTCTTCAAATGGCGCGGCAAGTCGTCCGGCATGTGCAGGAAGGGCAGTTGCTCGCGCACATGGGCATGGTGCGTCGGTTTGAAATAGGCCGGCATGTCCATGGCGCCGAGCACGAAATAGATATGGTCGGCCAGCCGCTCGTCGACATAGGCGATCGGCGAGCCGCAGACGCCGCAAAAGGAGCGCGTCACCGACCCGTTCTCGAACATCTTCAGCGCCTTGCCCGTGAAGGCGACCTGCTCGGTGATGAAGCCGACGAAAGCCGACACCGGCGCGCCGCTGGCCCGCCGGCAATCGCCGCAATGGCAATAGCTGACATGGTGCGGTTCGGCCGAAGCCTCGAACCGCACGGCGCCGCAACGGCAGCCGCCGGTGTGGGCCGCTGTCATGCGCTCAAGCCCCCGAATAGCGTCGGCATGTCGAGCGGCCGGAAGCCGTAATGCGACAGCCAGCGCACATCGGCGTCGAAGAAGGCGCGCAGGTCCGGCATGCCGTATTTCAGCATGGCGATGCGGTCGATGCCCATGCCCCAGGCAAAGCCCTGATACTCGTCAGGATCGAGCCCACCGTAGCGGAGCACGTTGGGGTGGACCATGCCGCAGCCGAGGATCTCCATCCAGTCGGAGCCTTCGCCGAAGCGCACCTCGCCCGGCCGCGAACGGTCGCACTGGATGTCCACCTCCATGCTGGGTTCGGTGAACGGGAAGAAGGACGGCCGGAAGCGCATCTTGACCTGCGGCACCTCGAAGAAGGCCTTGCAGAACTCCTCCAGCACCCATTTCATGTTGGCGACATTGGCCGTCTTGTCGATCACCAGTCCCTCGACCTGATGGAACATCGGCGAATGGGTGGCATCGGAGTCCTGCCGGTAGGTTTTTCCGGGGATGACGATGCGGATCGGCGGCTTCTGCACCTCCATGGTGCGGATCTGCACCGGAGAGGTGTGGGTGCGTAAAAGCTTGCGCTCGCCCTTCTCGTCCGGCTGGAAGAAGAAGGTGTCGTGCATCTCGCGCGCCGGATGGCCTTCGGGGAAATTCAGCGCCGTGAAATTGTAATAGTCGGTCTCGATATCGGGGCCTTCGGCGATGGCAAAGCCGAGGTCGCCGAAGATCGCGGCAATCTCGTCGCTGACCTGGCTAATCGGATGGATGCGGCCGCGCTCGGCCGGCGATTGCCGCACCGGCAGCGTCACATCGACCTTTTCCGCCGCGAGCCGTGCCGCGATCGCCACGTCCTTCAGCTCGGCGCGGCGCGCGGTAAGTGCCTCGGTGACGCGGGTCTTGAGGCCGTTGATAGCCGGGCCTTTAATCTGGCGCTCTTCTGCGCTCATCGAGCCGAGCGTCTTCAGCATTTCTGAGACCGAGCCCTTCTTGCCGAGCGCTGAAACACGCACGGCTTCGATCGCGGCCTCGTCGGCGGCCGACGCGATGTCGTTCATCAGGGAATTTTCGAGGGTTTCCATGTCACTCATGTTTCAGGCCCGATTGGAGGCAAAGAAAAACCCGCGCCAGCCCTGCCAGCGCGGGTTTCCCAAATCAAGTGTCGAAGTGCTTGGGAAGGCGCTGGTTAGGCTACAGCGCTTTCAAAAGCGTTCGGTGTGGTGTTCTTGAGGTATTCGAGCGCGACCTTGGCCTTGGCCACAAGTGCGGCAAATGCCTGCGGCTCGTGGATGGCCATGTCCGACAGGATCTTGCGATCGATCTCGATGCCGGCCTTGTTGAGACCGTCAATGAAGCGGCCATAGGTCAGGCCATGCTCGTGGGTGGCGGCATTGATGCGCTGGATCCAGAGGGCGCGGAACGAACGCTTGCGGTTCTTGCGGTCGCGGTAGGCGTACTGCAGCGACTTTTCCACCGCCTGCTTGGCGATGCGAATCGTGTTCTTGCGGCGGCCATAAAAACCCTTGGCGGCTTTCAGGACCTTTTTGTGCTTGGCGTGCGAAGTGACGCCTCTTTTTACGCGTGCCATGTCATGATCTCCTTAAAACGTTGTCCAGACCGAATGCCTTAGAGGCCGTTCGGCAGAAAATTCTTGATGACCTTCTTGCCATCCGGTTCAGCCAGAACCATCGTGCCGCGGGCATTTCGAATGAACTTGTTGGAACGCTTGATCATGCCGTGACGCTTGCCGGCCGCAGCCGACAGGACTTTACCGGTACCAGTGATCTTGAACCGCTTCTTGGCGGCTGACTTGGTCTTCATCTTGGGCATTTTGCTACTCCGTTTATGTGCGCATCATCGCGCTTTTTGTTCGCTTCAGGCCGACCAAAGCCCGAAAAGCAAATGAAACCGCCACGGCATGCCCTGCCGGGCGGTTTTTGGGAACGGCGGTGCTATACGTCAAAGCGGGCCGGCGCGCAACACCCTGTGCCTATGGGAAACGGAACAGCACCGGCAGTATGCCCGATTGCTGGGCGCCGTCGATCGATTCGAAAAACGGCAGGGCAACGAGGAATACCAGTCCGTCGAGCAGCGTCGTCCGCAGCAGGCGCGGCTTGAAGCTGCCGGTGTCGCCTTCCTGATACAGCGAAAGCTTCGGAAAGAAGCGCGGCACCCGCGCCATATACGCCTGGAATGGAGTACCGAAGGCCTCCTTCAGGAACTTCTCTTCGCGCAGGATGACGACATGAAAGGCGGCGGCGCAAATCACCGCGAAGCCGATCGCCGCAGTGATCGAGCCCATCTGCGCGCCGACGCCGGCGGCAGCTATAGAGGAGAAGACATAGAGCGGATTGCGGGTGATCGAATAGGGTCCGCCGGTAACCACCTCGGAGGATTTGCGTCCGCCGATATAGAGCGTTGACCACAAGCGCCCGACAATGCCCAGAAAGATCAGCAGGACGCCGACCATTTCGATCGTTTCGTGCGGCACGCTTTCGGGAGGAAAAGCAGACTGGCCAAACAGCAGCGCTGCGAACATGACGACCACGAGGGCGGCAAGCACCATCCTTCGTGCGTGCTGATACCTGCCCAGCGCACGCTTGGCCTGCGCTTGTTCGACCCGCGCCGATTGAACTTCATTAAGCATGTCGGGGAATCCGATCGTCGAGGAACTTCGCCAGCGATCGCAGCGCCTGGCCAAGAAAACAGGCGCCCCCGCCGATCGCGGGACGCCTTTGCAGGATGATTCAGGCGTATTTAATGCATGTCGCCTCTTTTGCCATCACGCAACTAATACAGCCAGAAGAGGACGGGAATTACACCGCTTTCCTGTCCGGACTCGATGAGTTCGAAAAACGGTATGGAAGCCAGCAACATCAAGCCGTCGCGCAGCGTGTGATTGAAGATGCGCGGTGTGAAGGTGACCTCGGCCTGATCGCGAAAAAGCAGCGGATTGGGAAAAAACCGCGGCACCCGTGCGATGTAGTCCTTGTACGGCGCCCCGAGCACGGTCGTCAAATGCCGTTCCTCGCGCAGCGTGACGATGTAGAACGCGGCCGCGCACAAAACCGCCGACGCCACCGAGACGATCACGCTGCCGGTCTGGGCGCCGATGCCGGCGGCCGCTACGGTGGAGAAAAAATACAGCGGGTTGCGCATCACCGAATATGGCCCGGTGGCAACCACTTCGGCCGACTTGCGGCCGCCGATATAGAGGATCGACCAGAGCCGGCCGCCGATCCCGATCAGTATCAGGGCGATCCCGTACTGCCCCTCTATGCGTTCGTGGCCTAGTTCATCGTGCGTGGAGCCGCCGAAGATCAGCAAAGCGCAAAAAGCACCGATCAACAGCGCCAGCAGGACGCGCCGGCGCCGCTGATAGCGGCCCATTTCGTCAAACGACTGTTCAATCGGAGAACGTGCCGCAGCGGCCATGGGACAATCCTTTCGCCGCGAGGACCGGCAACCCGAATCCTTGTCGATGCAACTTGCGGAGAAATCATGGCGAAGACAAAACAAAACAAAAGGCCGCCGAAGCGGCCTTTGCTTTCGACGGGATCGCTTAGCGGGGCGCTAGCACCATCATCATCTGGCGGCCTTCGAGTTTCGGTTCGGCTTCGACCTTGGCGATAGGCGCCACTTCCTCACGAACTTTATTCAGAAGCTGCATGCCGAGTTCCATATGCGCCATCTCGCGGCCGCGAAAGCGCAATGTCAGCTTGACCTTGTCACCTTCTTCGAAAAACCGCCGGACCGCTTTCATCTTGGTCTCGTAGTCATGGCTGTCGATGTTCGGGCGCATCTTGATCTCCTTGATCTCGATGACCTTCTGGTTCTTGCGCGCCTCGGCCGCCTTCTTCTGGTTGGCGTATTTCAACTTGCCGAGATCGAGAATTTTTACGACGGGCGGCACTGCGTTGGGCGATATCTCGACCAGATCGAGCCCAGCCTCTTCGGCGAGCAGCAATGCGTCATTGATGGAGACATCGCCATGGTTGTGGCCTTCGGCGTCGATAAGTTGGACCCGGGGAACCCGGATGTCACGGTTGGAGCGCGGGCCCTCCTTGGTGGGCGCCGTTGCTTTGAAAGGTCTGCGAATGGTCGTGGTCTCCTTGAGCCGTTTCGTTCAGGATTTTCAATTCAGATTGCGAACGCGCCAATGTGGTGAGCGCGCGGCCGGAGTCAATAGCACAGCGTTCACAGGAAATCACCTGTTGCCTGACTTCTGCCTGTACCAAACGAAGAAACTTTGCCGAGCACTTTTCGTTGAACCGCCAGCTGTGTCAAAAGACTTGCGTGAGGAGTTCGCCGTGACCGCACCGGTTTTTCTCGATGTCGACGGAACCAGCATCGCTGTCAGGCGCGCTGCGGGTGCCGCGCCAGGCATTGTCTGGCTCGGCGGCTACAAGTCGGACATGCTGGGCACCAAAGCCGAGAAGCTGGCGGAATGGGCGAGCGGGCAAGGCCGGGCATTCCTGCGCCACGACTATTCCGGTCATGGCGAATCGGGCGGCGCCTTTGCCGACGGCACCGTCTCGAAATGGCTTTCGCAAAGCCTCGCTGTCTTCCGCCATTTCACGCAAGGCAGGCAAATCCTGGTCGGCTCGTCGATGGGCGCATGGATCGCGCTGCGCATGATCCAGGAATTGCGCCAAGAATTGCACAAGGAAGGCCAGAACCGCATCGCCGGCCTGGTGCTGCTGGCGCCGGCGCCGGATTTCACCGCAGAGCTGGTCGAGCCGGCGCTGACGAAAGCGCAGAAGCGCGATCTTGCCAAGAAGGGCTTTTCCGCGGAGCCGTCGGACTATTCGGCCGAGCCTTACATCTACACCCGAGCGCTGATCGAGGACGGCCGCAACAACCTGACAATGAACGGGCCGATCGACACCCATTGCCCCGTCCACATATTGCAAGGGCTGGCCGATGCCGACGTGCCGCCGAGCCATGCGCTGAAACTGGTCGGCCTGCTGCCGGCCGACGACGTCACGCTGTCGCTGATCCCCGACGGCGACCACCGCCTGTCGCGGCCTCAGGATCTCGACATGCTGGTGCGGGCGGTCGACGCCATGGTGCGGCAGGCAGGCTAGGGACATGCGCATTTCCATTCCGGTATCCGCCTTCGTCGCGGCGATTGTCGGCTTCGGCGGCACGCTGGCCATCGTCATCGCCGCCGCCAAGGCGGTCGGCGCGACGCAGGTCGAAACCGCGAGCTGGGTGACGGCGATCTGCCTCGCCATGGCGATCGAGAGCCTGTGGCTGTCATGGCGCACCAGGATGCCGGTCATCGCCGCATGGTCGACGCCGGGGGTGGCGCTGATCGCGGCATCGAGCGGCTTTTCGATCGGCGAAGCCGTCGGCGCCTTCATCGTCACCGGGATTTTGCTGATTGCCACCGGCCTGTTCAGGCCTCTGACCAAGCTGATCGCCAGGATACCGGCCTCGGTCGCGTCGGGGATGCTGGCCGGCATCGTCGTCACCTTCGCCATCAATGCGGTGAAGGCCATTCCCGTCGACCCGTGGCTTATCCTGCCGCTGATCGCCGCCTTCTTTGTCATCCGCCTGTTCAATCCGGCGCTCTCGGTGCTGGCGGTGCTGGTCGGCGGCGGCGCTGCCGCCTTCCTCACCGGCCGGGTCGGTGGCCTGCCGACCCCGGAACTTTCGACGTTGACGCTGATTGCGCCGCAGTTCACCGTCACGGCGATCATTGGCCTGGCGCTGCCGCTTTATCTCGTCACCATGGCCTCGCAGAACCTGTCCGGCCTCGCCGTGCTGAGGGCCGCAGGCTATCACCCGGAACCTGGCGCGCTGATCGGCGTCACCGGCCTGCTTTCGCTGCTGTCGGCGCCGTTCGGGGCCTCGACCACCAATCTGGCGGCGATCTCGGCGGCGATCTGCACCGGCCCCGATGTGCATCCCGATCCGGGCGAGCGCTGGAAGACCGGCCCCTTCTACGCGCTTGCCTATCTCGTCTTCGCCATTTTCGGCGCCTCGCTGGTGGCGATCTTCGCCGTGCTGCCGCAGAGCCTGATCGTGCTGGTGGCCGGGCTGGCGCTGATGGCGCCGCTCACCAACGCGCTGTCCATTGCCTTGAAGGAGGAGAGCGAACGCATGGCCGCCACCGTCACCTTTGCCGTCACCGCCTCGGGGCTGACGCTTTTCGGCGTCGGCGCGGCATTCTGGGGGCTGATCGCCGGTTTGGTCGTGCTTTTCCTCGAAACCCTCAAAAACCGATAATCATTTCAGCCGCTTGTCCGGTTTTGGCCGGCACTGTCTTGAATCGCCGTTTTTCCCATCCCATTTCGATTCCACGCAGCCGGGATTGGCTGTCTCCAACTGAAGGATTGGGAGAAAATGAACACATCTGCATTGATCCGTCCGGCCTGGACGCCGGCGACCATCGCACTGATGGTGATCGGCTTCATGGTGTTCTGGCCGCTCGGCCTCGCCATGCTCGCCTACATCATCTGGGGCGACCGGCTTGACGGCTTCAAGCGCGACGTCAACCGCGCGACCGACGGCATCTTCGCCGGCTGCCGCCGCGGTTCCGACAGAGCGGCACGCTGGGGCCACGGCTCCGCCCGCACCGGCAACGTCGCTTTCGACGACTGGCGCGAAAAAGAACTCGAGCGGCTCAATGAAGAGCGCCGCAAGCTCGACGAGATGCTGAGCGAGTTCGACGAATATGCCAGGGAATTGCGTCGCGCCAAGGACCAGGAAGAGTTCGATCGCTTCATGGCGAACCGCAACAAGCCGACATCTCCTACAACTGGTGGATCGACCGGCTCGACGGGGACTGGCAACGGTGGCAAATCCACGCCAGGGCTACTGGACGAGTAAGGCACTTGGCCTGATATAAGTAATCAGAACGGCGTCGCGTCAGCGGCGCCGTTTCTTTTATGTCCTATTCGTTTTCCTCGAATCACGTATCGTCCCGCCATGTCATTCGGCTTCTTCCGCAACCTGACCAAACCCAGGCCCTCCCCCGTCGTGGAGCGGGAGCATTGTGTTGCCGGCCGCACGCTGCCGCTCAAGATCGTCGAGAGCGACCGGGCACGGCGGCTGACGCTGCGCATCGATTCCGGCGGCCGTGGTCTGCGCATCACCGTGCCGCCGGGCCTGCGCCGAGGCGAAGTGGAAAAATTTCTCGATCGCCATCAGGACTGGCTGGAGCAGCGGCTGGCCAAGGTGCCCAACCGGCCGCAGGTGCGGCCGGGCATCAAGATACCGGTGCGCGGCGTGCCGCATCGCATCGTTCATGAGCCTTCGAAACGCGGGACCGTCACGCTGTCGCGCGACGAACGCGGTCCGCTGATGATCGTGCATGGCGATCGTCTGCACCTGCCGCGCCGCATCGCCGATTTTCTCAAGCGCGAAGCCAAGCGCGAAATCGAGGCGCTGGTGGTCAAGCATACCGGGGCGGTCGGCAAGCGCGCCAAGGCAATCCGCTTCAAGGACACGTCGAGCCGCTGGGGATCGTGCACGTCGGACGGCAACCTGTCGTTCTCCTGGCGCATCATGATGGCGCCCCGACCGGTCATAAACTACCTCGTCGCGCATGAGGTGGCGCATCTCAAGGAGATGAACCACGGCCCAAAATTCTGGAAATTGTGCGAGCAGCTCTGCCCCGACACCGAGCGCTGCAAGGATTGGCTTAAGCGCAATGGCGGCGCGCTGCAAGCGATCATGTTCGAGTAGATCGCCCGATCAGTCGTCGTTGGCAGCGTTGAGCTCTTCAGGACGCAAGCCCTCGTCGGTATGGCGCGGCCATGGCAAGAAATTCTTCTCGAAGGCATCGTTGCTGAAATAGTCGAGCGCGCGGTGTGCCTCGGCGCCGTTGAAGGCGGCCTTGTCCATCAGATGCGCGATGACCTCGCGGGCTTGCGCGAGCTTTTGCCTAAGTTGGGCGACGGTTTGGTCTGCCATGCTTGTTTGCTCCCGCCTGTGCTGTCTGAAGTAAGGTAGCGCGTTCCGCATTCTTATCTAGAGAGGTAGCGCGTTCCGCGCTGGCGGCAAACAGGATGCTTTTTCTCGACTCTTTTGCCGTTTCGTGCCAATCCCCGCGTCATGGCGCTCGACATCAAGATATGCGGATTGAAGACCGACAAGGCGTTGGCCGCGGCATTGGCCGGCGGCGCCAGCCATGTCGGCTTTATTTTCTTTGCCAAAAGCCCGCGCTGTGTCGAGCCGGCGGAAGCCGGCCGCTTGCGCGAAGCGGCAATCGGCAAGGCCAAGGCGGTTGCCGTGACGGTCGACGCCGGCGATGCGTTTCTGGATGAAATCGTCGAAAAAATGCGCCCGGACATGCTGCAGCTGCATGGATCGGAGACGCCGGAGCGGGTGGCCAAGATCAAGGCCCGCTATGGCCTGCCGGTGATGAAGGCGCTGCCGGTCAGCGAGACTGCCGACCTGGAGCGGATAAGACCCCTCGTCGGCATTGCCGACCGTTTCCTGTTCGACGCCAAGCCGCCGAAGGGTTCGGAACTGCCGGGCGGCAACGGCATTGCCTTCGACTGGCGCGTTCTGGCCGGCCTTGACGCAGGCGTCGATTACATGCTTTCCGGTGGACTCAACGCCGCCAATATCGGCGATGCCCTTCGGCTTGCCAACCCGCCCGGACTAGACATTTCCTCGGGCGTGGAAAGCGCACCGGGCGTCAAGGATCCGGCGCTGATCGAACAGTTTTTCCGGGCCGTCAGGGCAGCGCGCGACAACCGCGCCGCCTGACCGTGCTTCAAACCACAAGCTAGGAGATCGGCGATGAACAGGCCGGCGACACCCAATTCCTTCCGCACCGGACCCGACGAGCAAGGCATGTTCGGCATCTTCGGCGGTCGTTTCGTTGCCGAAACGTTGATGCCGCTGATCCTCGACCTGGAGCGGCACTGGAACGAGGTTAAGGACCACCCGGATTTCAAGGCCGAGCTGACGGACCTTTCGACCCACTATGCCGGGCGGCCCTCGAAGCTTTATTTCGCCGAAGGCCTGACCAGGCATCTTCGCGAGGTTTCCTCGGCGAAGGGCCTGGGCGGCGGCGCGAAGGTCTACTTCAAGCGCGAGGATTTGAACCACACCGGCTCGCACAAGATCAACAACTGCCTCGGCCAGATTCTGCTGGCCAAGCGCATGGGCAAGAAGCGTATCATCGCCGAGACCGGCGCCGGCCAGCATGGCGTGGCGTCGGCCACCGTTGCGGCGCGTTTCGGCTTTCCGTGTGTCGTCTACATGGGCGCTACCGACGTCGCCCGGCAAAGCCCGAACGTCTTCCGCATGAAGCTGCTCGGCGCCGAGGTGCGGCCGGTGACCGCCGGCCACGGCACGCTCAAGGACGCCATGAACGAAGCTCTCCGGGATTGGGTGACCAATGTCGAGGACACCTATTACCTGATCGGCACCGCCGCCGGCCCGCACCCCTATCCGGAGCTGGTGCGCGACTTCCAGTCGGTGATCGGCACCGAGGCGCGCGCCCAGATCCTGGAGCAGGAAGGCCGGCTGCCGGACACGATCATCGCCGCCGTCGGCGGCGGCTCGAACGCCATCGGCTTGTTCCATCCCTTCCTCGACGACAAAGAGGTTCGCATCATCGGCATCGAGGCCGGCGGCCGCGGCCTCGATGGCATCGAGCATTGCGCCTCGATGAGCGCCGGCGCGCCCGGCGTGCTGCACGGCAACCGCACCTACCTCCTGCAGAACGCCGACGGGCAGATCATGGACGGGCATTCGATCTCGGCCGGCCTCGATTATCCGGGCGTCGGACCGGAGCATTCCTGGCTGCGCGACAGTGGCCGCGTCGACTATGTGCCAATCCTCGATGACGAGGCGCTGGAGGCGTTCCAGCTGACGACACGCGTCGAAGGCATCATCCCGGCGCTCGAATCCGCCCATGCCATCGCGCATGCGGTGAAGATCGTACCCGCCATGGACAAGGACCAGATCGTCATCGTCAATTTGTCCGGCCGCGGCGACAAGGACGTGCATACGGTGGCCAATATGCTGGGCATGGAGATCTGATCATGACCACCCGCATCGACCGCCGCATGGCCAAGCTGAAGGCCGAGGGCCGCCCGGCGCTCGTCACCTATTTCATGAGCGGCGACCCGGACTACGACACCGCCTTGTCGATCATGAAGGCACTGCCCAAGGCAGGCGCCGACATCATCGAAATGGGCATGCCGTTTTCCGATCCGATGGCCGACGGCCCGGCGATCCAGGCCGCCGGCCTGCGCGCGCTGAAAGGCGGCCAGACCCTGGTCAAGACGTTGAAGATGGCGTCGGAATTCCGTGCCGCCGACAATGAAACGCCGATCGTATTGATGGGCTACTACAATCCGATCTACATCCACGGCGTCGACCGCTTTCTCAGGGATGCGCTGGCCAGCGGCATAGACGGGCTGATCGTCGTCGACCTGCCGCCGGAGATGGACGAGGAATTGTGCATTCCGGCGCTCAAGGCCGGCATCAATTTCATCCGGCTGGCGACGCCGACCACCGACGACAAGCGCCTGCCCAAGGTGCTGCAGAACACCTCCGGCTTCGTTTATTACGTGTCGATGACCGGCATCACCGGCTCGGCACTTGCCGACACCGGCAAGGTGGCGGCGGCGGTCACGCGCATCAAGGGGCATACCGACCTGCCGGTCTGCGTCGGCTTCGGCGTAAAGACCGCCGAGCAGGCACGCATCATCGGGGCGTCGGCCGACGGCGTCGTCGTCGGCACCGCGATCGTCAATGCGGTCGCCAATGTTCTGGGGCCGAAGGGCGAAAAGACCGCCGATCCGGCCGAGGCGGTCGCCGCGCTGGTCAGCGGGCTTTCGCAAGGCGTGCGTACCGCTCGCCTTGCTGCCGCCGAATAGTCTTGATCTTCTGGTTGACCATGATCTCCACCGAAAACCGGTTGCCCCTTTTTGAGACCATGGTCTAACTCTTCGTCAGGACAGGAGCCGAAGCGATGAACTGGATCACCAACTACGTTCGCCCGAAGATCAATTCGATGCTCGGCCGGCGCACCGACATGCCTGAGAACCTCTGGATCAAGGATCCGGAGACCGGCGAGATGGTCTTCCACAAGGACCTGGAGCAGAACCAGTTCGTCATCCCGTCCTCCGGCCATCACATGAAGATCTCGGCCAAGGAGCGGCTGAGATTCTTCTTCGACGACGGCAAGTACGAGATGCTCGAAAACCCCAAGGTGGTGCAGGATCCACTGAAATTCCGCGACGAGAAGCGCTACACCGACCGGCTGAAAGAGGCCAAGACCAAGACCGGGCTGGAGGACGCCATCATCAATGCGCTGGGGACCGTCGAGGGCCTGCCGGTGGTGGTGACCGTGCAGGACTTCGCCTTCATGGGCGGCTCGCTCGGCATGGCAGCCGGCGATGCCATCGTTCGTGGCTTTGAGGTCGCTGTGCAACGCAAGCGGCCGCTGATCCTGTTCGCGGCCTCCGGCGGCGCCCGCATGCAGGAAGGCATCCTGTCGCTGATGCAATTGCCGAGAACCACGATCGGCGTCGATCGGCTGAAGGAAGCCGGTCTTCCCTATATTGTCGTCCTGACCAACCCGACCACCGGCGGCGTCACCGCCTCTTACGCCATGCTGGGCGACGTGCACATCGCCGAGCCCGGCGCGCTGATCGGTTTTGCCGGGCCGCGCGTCATCGAGCAGACCATCAGGGAAAAACTGCCCGACGGCTTCCAGCGCGCCGAGTATCTGATGGAGCACGGCATGGTCGACATGGTGGTGTCGCGGCTGGAGATCCGCCAGACGATCGCGCGGCTCCTGAAAATGCTGCTCAAGCTGCCGGAAGAAGAAAAGCCGCTGGAACCGGAAATTCTGCCGCCGGTGGCGCTCCCGGCGGAAGCACGCCCGCAAGCCTGACGCGACATCCGTCGTCGCGAACCGCGATTGCGCGCCATCTGTGGCGCTGTAGCATCTTGATTCGCGCATGATCCTTTCCGAAAATCGATTTCGATTTTCGGGGTCATGCGCTAGGATTCTCCCATGACCACGCTTGCCGCCGACCGCGAAATCGAAAGCCTGATGTCGCTTCATCCGAAGGGCTTCGATCTTTCGCTCGACCGCATTTCGCGGCTGCTGGAGCGGCTGGGCAATCCGCAGGACCATCTGCCGCCGGTCATCCACATCGCCGGCACCAACGGCAAGGGCTCCTGCGCCGCGTTTTCGCGGGCGCTGCTGGAAGCATCCGGCCACCGCGTCCATGTCCACACATCGCCGCATCTGGTGAACTGGCATGAGCGCTACCGGCTGGCCGCCGACGGCGGCGGCAGGCTGGTCGAGGATAAGGTCTTCGCCGACGCCATCGCCCGCGTCGCCAAAGCCAATGAAGGCCAGAAGATCACCGTCTTCGAAATCCTCACCGCCGTCACCTTCCTGCTGTTTTCCGAATATCCGGCAGATGCCGTCATCATCGAGGTCGGCCTTGGCGGCCGCTTCGACGCCACCAATGTCATCAGCGAGCCGGCGGTGTCGGTGATCATGCCGGTCTCGCTCGACCACGAATCCTTTCTCGGCGACCGTGTCGAACTGATCGCCGCCGAAAAAGCCGGCATCATCAAGGGCAGTTGCCCGGTGGTCATCGGCGCGCAGGAAAGCGAAACGGCGCTGCAGGTGCTTATCGAAACCGCCGAGCGGCTCGACTGTCCCGCCTTCGTCTATGGCCAGGATTTCCTCGCCTTCGAGGAAAACGGCCGGATGGTCTATCAGGACGAAGACGGGCTGATGGACCTGTCGCCGCCGCGGCTGCCAGGGCGCCACCAGTTCGCCAACGCCGCGGCGGCGATTGCGGCGGTCAAGGCGGCGGGCTTCGAGATCAGCCATCGCGTCGCCGACAAGGCGATGGCCAATGTCACCTGGCCGGGGCGGATGCAGAAATTGCCGCAAGGCAGGTTGACGGAACTGGCGCCGAAGGGCGCCGACATCTGGCTCGACGGCGGCCACAATCCGGGCGCCGGCGTGGTCGTCGCCGAAGCACTTGCCGAGCAGGAGGAAAAGAACCCGCGGCCGCTGTTCCTGATTTCCGGCATGATCAACACCAAAGACCAGAGCGGCTATTTCAGCGCCTTCAAGGGGCTGGTGCGGCATGTCTACACGGTGCCGGTGAGCCTCAGCGAGGCCAGCGTGCCGAATGAGGAACTGGCGATCCGCGCCGTCGAGGCCGGCCTGTCGGCCGAACCGGTGAGCTCCGTCGCCAATGCGCTGATGCTGCTGCGCGACACATGGGACGGACCGCCGCCGCGCATCCTGATCAGCGGCTCGCTCTATCTGGCCGGCGCGGTGCTGGCCGAAAACGGCACACCGCCGACCTGATCTATTCTGCCGGACCTCCGGTATCAAGAGGCCAGAACAATTCCAGGAAAAGTGTGTCGCGGTTTCCGTCCGGAATTGCGTAAAACAAATACTTAGAGCGGTTCGGTGGTTCTATCGAAAGCTGAACGCTCTCGAACGCGGGAGCGATTGCCAAGTCATGCGCTTCTCACGACAGTCTGCTTTCGTCGTCGATCGGCGCGAGCCGCCACGGAGGATCATCGCCCTATTTCCATAGAACGAGGTTGAGATCCGTCTCGACAGCGCCGGCCGCAAAGCTGCGAACAAGCATGGCTGGATAGCCCTTCGCGATCAATCGGCGCGTCAAAGCCTGCGTTCTTGATTGTCCGCTTGCCTGCATCTGATCCCGCCATGCGCTGTCGGCAAGATGTTGCGAGGGCCTGCTCCCGCGTTACTTCAGCTCGATCTCGATGAAGGCATACTCGCCCTCATTGGCATTGATGACGTCATGCTCCACGCCCTCCTTGCGGAAATAGGGCGCCCCCTTCTTCATTTCGGCGAAGGATTCGCCGTCCTTGGTCAGGAGCTTGAGCTTGCCGTCCATCAGCGGCACGATCACGTAATCATGGCCATGACGATGCCAGCCGGTGTTGTCGCCCGGCGCGAAGCGGTATTCGGTGACGATAACGCGCTCATTGTCGATGAAGACGGTGGCCTTGGCGGATCCGGTCATGTCGTTCTCCTGCTTTAAGCCAGACAAGAACATGGGGCCGCAAGTGGCGAGTGCCAGGGCGGACCAGCGCATGACCCAGAAAATCGGATTCGGTTTCCGGGGTCATGCGCAAGATCGAGTGCTACAGCGTCCTTTGCGCGTCCAAGAGGGACGCGCGGCGCTGTGAATAACGCCAACAAAAAAAGCCCGGCGCGAGGCCGGGCTTGATTGCAGAGATTCAGGGTCGGATCAGGCGAGATTGCCGTTGATCCAGTGCGACAGCGCCGTCTTCGGTGCGGCGCCGACCTTCATGTCGGCCATTTCGCCGCCCTTGAAAATCATCAGCGTCGGGATCGAGCGCACGCCGAACTGCGCCGCAAGCTCGGGATTCTCGTCAATGTTGAGCTTGGCGATCTTGACCTTGCTGCCGAGTTCAATGGCAATGTCTTCCAGCGCCGGCGCGATCATCTTGCAGGGGCCGCACCACTCCGCCCAGAAATCGACGACGACCGGCTCCTTGGCGTCAAGCACATCGGTCTGGAAATTGCTCTTGTCGACCTTGACGGTGGCCATGCGAAAATCCTTTCGTGAGTTATTGTCGCACCAAATGTGGTGGTGATCGCGCCCTTCTTCAAGCAGCTGTTGTGTCACGCTCCCGTGAGTCCGGCAAGAGCGTCGTCCATGACCGCCGGCGGCAGCTCGATCAATCGTGGCGCTTCAGTGAACAGCAGCGCCGCCGAGACCTCATGCTCGGGATAAAGCGGCTGGAGCAGCGCGCGATAGAGCGCGAGTTGCAGGACATAGGCCGATGGAACGTCCGCCAAGGCTGCGGGCGCCGGCCTATTGGTCTTGTAGTCGACGATCGACACCCTGCCTGGCGTGACCGCCAGCCGGTCGATCTTGCCGGAGATCGAGCGCAGCTTGCCCTTGACCTCGAGGCTGCCCATGACCGCGACTTCAGCGCGTGAATTGGGCGCAAACAGCTGATCGAAACGGCTGTCGGCAAGGATCGTCGCCACCGAGGCCAAGGCCTTGTCGCGCTCGGTTTCTGGCCACTGCGCGCCGGCGCGCTTGAGATAGCGTTCCGCGGCATCGCGGCGTTCGGCCTCCGCAATGCCCGGCAGCATCTGCAGCAACTTGTGCAGCGCCAGCCCCCGCATCACGGCAAAGCCAGGCTCCGCCTCGGTGTCCAGCACCGGCGAGCCGGTGTCGATCACCGCTTGCTTGGCCTCGTCGATCAGCGCCGAGGCGCCGGACGGCGACAGCGGCCGCGGCAGATCCTCGAAGGGCGGCAAAGGCTGGAACAGGCTCTTCGGCAACCGCTCGAACTGTGTCGTCTGCCGCGCCTCTTCGGCAGCCGCATGTCCGACCGGCGGCAATTTTGTCACGTGAAACCGATGCACGGTCTCGCCGGTGGCGGGGTGCTGCCGCTCAGCACTTTCGGGGGCGCCGACCAGCGCGCGGCTGACGATCGAATGCCAGGTGCCGGCGTTTGGTGCCCGCTTGCCGTGATAGCCGCAGACGATCAGCCGGTCCTCGGCCCGGGTCATGCCGACATAGAGCAGCCGGCGGTATTCGTCGTCTGCCAGCTCGCGAGCGCGGACCGAAGCGGCCCGCGAAAATCCATTGGCGACATCGCTGGCCGAGCGCCAGAGATAGCCCTTGCCGTCCCAATGGTCGCCCGAGCCTTCGAACGGCATCAGTCGCGGCAGATGCTGGTCGCTGAACGGGGCGGAACCGCCATCGACCAGGAACACGACAGGCGCCTCCAGGCCCTTGGCGGCATGCACGGTCATGACGCGAACCTCGTCGCGGGTCTGGTCCATTTCGCGCTTGATCTCGGGGCCGGCATTTTCCAGCGTCGCCAGGAAGGATTCCAGTCCCGGCAGGCCGGTCCGTTCCTCGGCTAGGCAGAAGCTCAGGAACTCGTCGAGAATGTCGCCGGCCTCCGGCCCGAGCCGCGCGATCATCTTCTTGCGCAGGCCGTCGCGGGCGAGAGCCCCGGCATAGAATTCGAACACCGGCTTGAATGCGGCTTCATCGGACCAAGTGTCGAGTTGGGCAACGATTGCGGCCAAGGCAGCGCTTTCACCGGCATGCTGCCTGAGCGAGGCGATCAACGAGAGGCCGGACGGCCGCTCGCCGGCAAGCGCGAAAAGCGTCTCTTCCAAAACATCGAAAATCGGGCTGCGCAGCACGGCTGCAAGCGACAGATCGTCCTCAGGCTGGACGAGAAAGTGGCCGAGTGCGATCAGGTCCTTTACCGCAATATGGCCGGGCAGGCTGAGCCGGTCGGCGCCGGCGACAGGGATGTCGCGGCGCTTCAGCGCGCGCGTCAGCGCATGGACGAAGCGATCGCGCTTGCGCACCAGCACCAGCACGTCGCCTGGCCGAAGCTTCTTGCCGCGGCCTTCGATGATTTCGCTGGCGCCGATCCAGCCGGCAATGGTCGCCGCGACGTTTTCGGCAACACGCACCGCTGGCGCATGGGCGTGGTCGACGGCTTGCGTCCAGTCGTCGGGCTCGTCAACGACGTCGGCACCGATCGACGGCCAGACCTCGACATAGCCCGGCGCATCGGTGCGGATTGCCTTGTGGTTCAGCGGGTCGGGATCGTGGCTGATGCCGCGCCGCACGACCGGGTCGGCAAAGACACGGTCCACCGCCGCAAGCACGTCGTCGGTCGAGCGGAACGACCAGGTCAGCTTGAGATCGGCGAAGGCGGCGTTGGCGTCGCGCACCTTTCCGGCAAACAGCAGCCTTGAGTCGGCGAAGGAGTCGGGCGCCGCTCCTTGAAAGGAATAGATCGACTGTTTTTCGTCGCCGACGGCAAAGACCGTGCGGTGAACCGCGTCGCGCGCGCCGAGCCCTGCAAAGAATTCCTCGGCCAGCCGCTTCACCACCTCCCATTGGTCGGGACTGGTGTCCTGCGCCTCGTCGAGCAGGATATGGTCGATGCCTTGGTCGAGCTTGTATTGAACCCATGGACCGGCATCGGGCCGCGCCAGGAGATTGACCGTTCGGGTGATGAGGTCGTTGAAGTCGAGGAAGCCGCGCGCGCGCTTCAAATGCTCGTAGCGGGCGATCAGCCAGTCGGCGATGGTCAGCGCGGCACGTGTGCCCTCGACCATCCTGAACAAGGCCAGCCGGTCGGAGATTTCGAGGATGGCATCGGCCGCCGAGAGATAGCGCTCGGCAAGATCCGGCAATCGGTCGAGCAACGCCTTCTTGAACGTCTTTGCCGGCTCATAAGGCTCGCCATCCGCCCGCAGGAAGGCTTTTGCCAGCAATTGCAGCCGGCGAACCGGATCATCCTCGGCGAAGGCAAGATGGGCGTAGGGCAGCAAATTGTTCAGCACGATGCGGGCATCGGCGGCTTCGGCAGCGCGGGCAAAGGTGACGAGATAGTCCGGCAGGAAGCCCGGCAGCGGCCAGACGGACGCCGCCAGGCCTTCGGCGGTCAGGCCGGCGCGAAACCTAAACTCGTCGAACAGCGCCCGGAAGCTATCACCGCCGGCAGCGCTGATGAAGGCGCGCAAGCCGTCGCGCTTGCGCACAATCTCGGCCAGCAAGGCGTCGAGCCCATGTTCGCCGCCGCGTTCCAGAATGGCGGCGAAAGCCTCGGCCAGCCCCCTATCGCCGGCGGCAGTGCCCGAGATCAGGTCGCGGCGGGCGGCGGCGAAGAGCGACGCCTCCATCTGCGGATCAAGCATTTCGAAATGGGCCGGTATGTTGGCCTCCAGTGGAAACTGGTGCAGCACCGATTCGCAGAAGGCGTGGATGGTCTGGATCTTCAGCCCGCCCGGCGTCTCGAGCGCCTCGGCGAACAGCCGGCGCGCGCGGCGCATGGTTTCGCGATCGGGCTGGCGACCGTCCAGCGCTTCAACCCTTGCCGCCAGTTCGACGTCGCCAAGTGCCGTCCATTCCGACAGCGTCGAAAACACCCGGTTCGACATATTGGTGGCTGCGGCGCGGGTGTAGGTCAGGCACAGGATCTTCGACGGATCGGTGCCGCGCAGCAAGAGCCGGATGACGCGCTGGGCCAGCACATGGGTCTTGCCGGATCCGGCATTGGCCGAAACCCAGGCGGAATTTTGCGGGTCGGAGGCGCTGGCCTGGCTGGCGGCGGTATCGGTCGGGATTGGATAGGCCTTCTTCATGCCTCCCCTCCCTCGTCGTCGGCGTCGCCGCCGGCGGACCATTCGAGCACGCGGGCGAGATGATCGTAGTCGCCATCGGTCTCGCCCTCGCGGAACGGCAGCGCGCGCGACAGATAGCCTGTCGTCGGGTCGGCATAGTGGATCAGCAGTTTTTCGAGCCGTGCCCAGGCCTCCTCGGCGAGATCGGCGGCGGTTCGCGGCTTGCGGTTGTATTCGAGGATGGATTCCTCGAACACCTCGCCGTTCGGTTTCAGCCTGATGAAGGCCAGCTGCGACGGCTCGCGCGCACCGAGTCCCTTGAAGGCGCCGCGCCTGAGCAGCGCGCCTTCGAGCGCCAATTGCGGCGAAAGCAGCGTATGGGCCTGCGCCTTGGATGGCGAGGAGCCGGTCTTGTAGTCTAGGATGTCGGCCATGCCGCCGGCCAGGAGATCGACACGATCGGCGTAGCCGGACAGCGTCACGCCCGACTGGCCGACGCCGGTTTTCTCGGCGCGCTCTTCGGCATGTCGCATTGTCACGGCGAAGGCGCGGCCGCGTTCCCATTCGATGATGCCAGCGGCGAGCTTTTCGAAGCGCGGCCACCACACCGCCTCGACATCGGGAGGAAGGGCCGCCTCGGCAAAGCATGCGCGGCCGGCGACGATAAGACCGGCCAGCGCCTCCGGCACAAGCGGGTCGGCCACTGTCCGCGAAAAGAGATGCAGGATGGCGTGAAACAGCGTGCCACGCTCGGCGGCGCCCGGGTCGCGGATGACCGGATCGAGCGGCATCAGGCCGAGGATCCTCCTGGCATAGATCGCGTAAGGGTCGCGCCGCAGCGTCTCGATCTCGGTGACCGAGAAATGTTGCGGCCGCACAGCCTGCGGCGGCTTCGGCTGCGGTCGCGGCGCGAAATCTCTCCTTTCGCCGGCATCGAGCCCACGGGCCCAGGACAGAAATTCATCACCACGCCGACGAAGCACCGCCGCGTGGTCCTTGCCTATGAACGTCAGGAGGCGCTGCAGCCAGCGCGATGGCACCGCCGGCGCGTCGCCGGAGCGGGCGGAGCGCGCCAACACCACTTTCTTCGCTCCCATCGCCATCTGGAAGTCATGGGCAGCCAGGCCGATGCGCCGTTCGGGCGGTTCGAGATCGATGCCGGTCTTCATCAGTCGCGACATGAAGCGGTCGCTCTCCGGCTTGCGCGGCCATACGCCTTCGTTAAGCCCGCCGACGACCAGCGTGTCGACGCTCTGCAACCGGCCTTCCAGCGCACCCCAGATGGCGATGTTCCTGTCGGTCCCTTGAGCCGGCTTGACGGTTTCGGGCGCGATCAGCGCCTCCATCACGTCGGGCCATTCGTCCGCCGCGAAGGAGAGCGACGCCGAGGCGGCGATCAGCCCGCGCAAGAGCTCGGCGAGCTTTTCGCCGGCATCGCCGGCATAGAGCTCGCTTAGGCTGCCATCCGCGGTGCGGCCAAGACTTTCGAGCGCGACGACGCTGGCCCGGGTCAATTCGGCAAAATCGGCTTCGGCTTGACTGCGAAAGGCGGTCAGCGGCGCCAGAGCATCGGCAAGGCGAACGAGCAATTCGCGGGCGCGCTCGATGTTTCGCACAGTCAGGCGGGAAAACCAGAAGGGCGGCCGGATGCTGCCCAGGCCGGTGAGGCGGGCCTCGAATAGCATCGGCAGCGAGGCGACGTCGGGGCGGCCGGTGCCGCCGCGCAGCGCCACCAGTTCGACGATCTCCGCCGCGTGACGGACGCTTGTGCGTTTCAGGCCGAGGCCAAGCAGCGGGTGCTTGAGCAGCGACAGCAGAGCGACCGGGTCGCCGGGCCGGAACGCGGCCTGAAGCGCCAGCCTGAGCAGGCCGGCGGCTGGCGTGTTGATGAGCGGGGTGCCGCCCGAATCGTCGGCGACGACACCAAACCGCAAAAGCTCGACTGAGACACGCCGCGCCAAAGCGCGGTCGCCGGTGACGAGTGCGGCGCGCTGGCCGGGCTGTTCGACGGCGCGTTTGAGCGAGACGGCGATAGCCACCGCTTCGTCGCGCTCGCCGGCGGCTTCGAGTAGCGTCACGTCGGCGAAGGCCTTGGTGATATCGCCGGCCGTAAAGCGGGCGCGCGTCTCGGCCCACAGCTCGGTGGTCTCGGCCGGCCGCAGCGCCTCGCCGACAAGTGCGGCGCGCAGCGCGAGCGGCCTTTCGGCAACGGCGATCTCCCCGACATCGCCGCGTAGCACGCCGATCTTGCCGATCAGTTTTGCCAGGCCGTATTGCGGGTGGCCAAGCAAGGCCGGCCGGGCGCCAGGTGCGGCGATCGCCGCGAAAGACGGCTCATCCAGCATCAGGTCGAGGCCGGGCAGCACGACGGCGCCGCTGGGCAGGCCGGCGATCACGGCAAGCAGTTCGGCGGTGGCGGGAATGGAACCCGTGGAGCCGGCGGCGATCACCGGTCCGGCCGGCGGATTGCCCTTCAGCCGTGTTGCTTCCAGCCTTATCAGCGCATTGCGATGCGCGGCCGGGTTGGAGCGGTTGCGTTCTTCGAGGAGATTCGGCCAGTTTTCGGTGACGATGCTCAGGAAGTCGAGCGTCACTTGCCACCAGCCGGCGAGGTTGCCGGTCACCAGATCGGCGAGCTTGGTCCAGTCCGTACCTTCCGTCTCGATCTCGTCCATCAGCCGGGCCAGATCGCGCGCCAGCCAGATGGCGTCGGCGGCGGATGCCGGCACGACGATCTCCTCGTCGAAAAGTGCCGCGACATGCGCCGGCAGGCGGCGTTTCCAGGCGCGAACCAGCGGCGCCAGCAGCAGCAGCCGCTCGATTGCGGCGATCGGCGGCGCGAGGTCAATGGCGGCCGATGCGTCGGCCTCGAACGCGGCCTCGTCCTCGTCGAACTCGCCGAGCGGGCGGATCACCGGCAGGATCGCCGAGCGGCTGCCCAGACGGTCGACGAAAACGCCGCGCAGCGCCCGCGCGGCGCGGCGCGTCGGCACGTAGATGGTGGCGTCGGCCAGCACCAGCGGGTCGCCGTCGAAGCGGAAACCGGGAACGAGCCGCCCTGACAGCAGGGCCTTGGCCAGCGTCGGCAGAAACGGCGCTCCGGGCGGGATCGAGAAAACGCGGCGGGAGCCGCTCATTTCAACTCAGTGATGGCGCTGGTCAACGCGGTAAAAGCGCTGGATGACTCAGCAAGAGCGGCGGCGACGGCCGCTTCCGCAAGCGGAATGGCGTCGGGCGTACCAACTGTGATCCAATGGCCCTGCATCACCATGCCGAACAGGCGACCGGCAGCGATGGCCGCATCGAAATAGGCGTTGAGCGAATGCGGCCCGGCCGGCGCATCCCTGAAAAGCCTGGGATGGACAATCGCCGCACCGGCATAGATCAGGCCTGTCGGGTCGCCTTTCGAACGCCGCAAGGCGCCGTCCGGCGACATCAGGAAATCGGTGCCGCCGCTGTGTCCGGTTGCTGACTGGGGATCCGCGAGCATCAGCAGAATATCCATTTTCGCCGCGTCCCACGCAAGGGCGAGGCGGGCAAGGTCGGGCACGCCGCTGTCGATCCAGAAGGTGTCGGCGTTGACGATGTAAAAGGGAGCCCCTCCCAGTTCCGGCAAAGCATGGACAATACCGCCGGCGGAATCGAGCAGTCTTTCGCTTTCATCGGAAATGACGACTTTCGGGGCGCGGCGCGCGGCGACGTGGGCGACGATCTGTTCGGGAAAATAATGGACGTTGACCATGGCCTTTTCAACGCCGGCGCGGGCCAGGCTGTCCAGGCTCCAGTCGAGCAATGTCTTGCCTGATATCTTGACCAGCGGTTTTGGCATTGTGTCGGTGATTGGCCGCATGCGCTTTCCCAGCCCGGCGGCAAGCACCATTGCGATCTTGGGGCGTGCCGTCATAGCGACCGTTCCTCCAGTAGGCCGTGGGCTGTATAGAAATCCCGCAGGGCAGCCAGTGCTGGATGCGTCAGCGCCCGCCGAAGATAGTCGCGAATGCGCGGCAGGTGCTTCAGATAATAAGGCTTGCCGTCGCGCTTTTCGAGCCGGACGAAAATGCCGAGAATCTTCGAATTGCGCTGCGCCGCCATGATCGCATAGGTTTCGACGAATTCGTCTTCGTTGAAAGCGCCAGCCTTATGGCGCGCTGCGATATAGGCATCGAGCGTCCGCCTCTCGATCTCAGGCGGGATCGTAACGCGGGCATCCATGGCAAGCGAGGCGAGGTCGTAGGCGGACGGGCCGATCAGCGCGTCCTGGACATCGACGATGCCGAGCCGATCGTAACCGGTACGCTCGCCGCGCCAGATGATGTTCGGCGAATGAAAGTCGCGCAGCATAAGCGTGTATTCGCGCCCTTCCAGCCGGTTGAGGACCGCATTCCATTCGCTGTTATAGCCGGCGCGCAAGGCATCGCTTGCCGGGCCGCCTGATATCGCCGGCACATACCAGTCGACCAGCAATTCGGCTTCGATCATCATGGCGTCGCGGTCGAAAGGCGGCACGTCGTGAAAGACGCCGGGCGCGACCTCGATGCGATCGGGCCATGCCTTGCCATGCATCATGGCGAGCAGTTCGGCCGCCGCCGCGTAGCGCTCCGCCACCGGCTGACCCTGCTGGCCGAG
The DNA here is from genome assembly GCF_002284535.1 of Mesorhizobium wenxiniae. GTDB lineage: Bacteria > Pseudomonadota > Alphaproteobacteria > Rhizobiales > Rhizobiaceae > Mesorhizobium > Mesorhizobium wenxiniae. Next base: position 222,078 of record NZ_NPKH01000011.1, read on the forward strand.
AAATCCCTCCGAGCCGAGATGCTCGAGCAGAAGAAAGCCCTGGTCCAGGTCCTGGGCGTGGACCTCCGGGGCGCTGACGCCACCGGCCCGCAGCGCCCGGTCAATGGCGACGAAGGCCGAGACCGATTGCGCGGTGTGGGCGATCATAGCATAGGGCCTGCCGTCGCGGACCGGCGGCCCGAGCATCAGCCGCGGCGAATTCATCAAAACGCGCGGCGGCAGGCCGGCCAGCGAGACGATCTCATAGGAGCGGGCCGAGGCGTCGCCGATAAAATAGCGTCTCTGCGCTTCACCCCAGCCAGCTCTTTCCAGAAAATCGCGCATGGCCAGCGATCGCGCCGCACGCTCGAAGGCAGCGCCTTGTCCCGACAATCTCGCCAGGCGCCCGTCGTTCTGATGGACGAGTTCGATCAGCACCGAAGTCTTTGGCAAATAGGCCTCTGCCTGTTCCGGCCATTCGACCAGGGCAGCGCCTTGCGCTAGCGCCTCGTCAAAACCCAGTTCGTCCAGTTCGGACGCCGAGGACAGGCGGTAGAGGTCGAAATGATGGACGGGAATACGCGCCTCATAGCTCTGGACGAGCGTGAAAGTCGGGCTCGGCACGTCGAGACCGGCATCGTCGGTCATTGCCCTGATCAGCGCCCGCGCCAAACTCGACTTGCCGGCGCCGAGATCGCCTTTGAGCGCCAGCACGTCGCCGGGGCGCAGCGACATGGCCAGATCCTCGCCCAGCCTTGCGGTCGCAGGCTCGTCGGCGAGAAAACGCTCCAGCACCACGCCTGCCATCGAGCGCGCTACTCGGCCGCCGCGCGGATGCCGGACGGCGTGTCGGGAAAGGCACAAATTACGGTTGTGCCCATGTCCTTGCCGGTCTCGATGCGGACGCTGCCACCATGCAACTCGACAAAGCTCTTGACGATCGACAGGCCGAGCCCGGCGCCGCGCCGGCGGCCGCCATTGGTGCGCGGTTCGAAACGCCGGAACACCGAATCGAGCAGGTCCGGCGGCATACCGGGACCGTCGTCGTGGACGGAGAATTCCACGCCTTCGGCAAGCGAGCGGCAGGCGAGCGTGATGGTGCTCGCCTCCGGAGCGTAGTTCGCGGCATTGCTCAGCAGATTGTAGAGGATCTGGCGGATGCGGATTTCGTCGCCGTGGAATGTCTTCGGCGCAGTGGCCGCATCGACCTTGAGCCTGATTGCATGCTCCTCCAGCCGTTCGGAGACAAGCTCGGCAGCGGCAGCGATGGTCCGATCGACGTGAACTTCGGAGATATCGAGCTCCATGATCCCGGCATCCACGGTCGCCAGGTCGAGGATGTCGTTGACGATGGTGAGCAGAACCGAGGAAGACGAGCTGACATGCTCAACATATTCGCGCTGCTTCTGGCTCAATGGCCCGGTCGACGGCAGCGAAAGAAGCTCGGTGAAGCCGATGATGTTGGTCAGCGGCGAGCGCAATTCGTAGGAGACGTGCTGCACGAACTCGTTCTTGAGCTGGTCGGATTTTTCCAGCGCCTCGTTCTTGTCCTTCAGCGCACGCTCGACATTGACGCTGTCGGTGACGTCGACGAAGGTCATCATCACCTGCCCGTTGGGCAGCGGGATCATCGCGTAGCGCAGCACGGTGCCGTTGTTCAGCTCGGTCTGGCCGTGGCGGTCGCGGCGCTCGTCGTCGAAACCGGTGATGGTGGCAACGAACCCGCGCCAGGGGCTGTCCGGCGCGCGCCGGTCGCACAGATCGCGGATCGTGGAGACGTGAACGTTTGGCTTGGCGGCGTCGGCGTCCAGCCCCCAAAGTGCTGCGAATGCCGGGTTCGACAATCTGAGCCTTCCGTCCGGGCCGAACACGGCCACGCCTTCGGCAAGATTGTCGAGCGTCTCGCCCTGAACCCGCACCGCGGTCTGGTAGCGGCTTTCGAGGTCCATCTTCTCGGTCAGGTTCTCGAACACCCAGGTCACGCCGCCCTTAGGCTGCGGATTGGCGACGACGCGGATGGTCTTGCCGTCCGGCAGATGCCACCAATGTTCCTGCGACTCGACCGCGCGATAGGCGCCAAGCAGGCTTTCCTTCCAGCGCCGCCATTCGGGCTGCTCGGCGATCTTGCCTTCGCTGCGCAGCCGGTCGAGCAACAAAGCGTTGTCGGGAGCACTGTGCAGGAAGCCGCTGTCGAGACCCCATAGTTTCTGGAACGCCTGGTTGAAAAACCGCAGCTTTTCGTCGGTATCGAAAATCGCCACGGCGGTGTTGAGCTGATCGAGCGTGTCGGCGTGGCTCCGCACGGTCCGCTCATATTCGTTACGGATGGTTTCGATGGCGCTGGTGTCGCAGGCAAGACCCGCCGAACCGTCCGCGCCGGCGAAGTCGGTCACAGCGAACATGCGGCGGTCGCCTTCGATCACAGTGGAAAGCGCCTGCTCGAAGACGGGATGCGACTTGTGCTGTGCAGCGATCGCATCGCGCGCCTGGCTACCCAAGAATTCCTTCGCATCGCGAACCGCCGCTTCGGCGTTTTCCGCCTCGACCGCCTTGGCATAGGCGCGATTGACCCATTTCAGCCGCCCGTTCGCCGTGCGCAGCCATGCTGGCATGCTGAGTGCGTTGAGCAGGCCGAGCATGGTGTCATAGTCGGCGGCGAGATGCTGGTTCTCGATTTTCAGCCTGGCCTCGCTTCGCTGCGTTTCTGAAAGCGAGACGAAACGGACGACGACGTGTGCTGCGCCCTTGCGCCCATGCACTTCGAGCGGCGCACCGGCCTGCGATTCAAGGACGAGATCGAACGGCTTCGCCTTTTCCCGCAGTCCCGCCACGGCATTTTCGAGCGCCGCCGCCGAGCGCGGCATCAGCCAACGGCCGAAGGCGAGGAAGGCGGCACGGTCTTCCGGGGCGCCGCTTTCAACCGGCAATGTCCCGACGAGCTCGGGCTTCTTGTTTTCCGAGGCCCATACGACCACACGCTGGCCGCGCAGATTGAGCAGCGCTTCGGAGCGTTGCAGCGCAGCGTTGACGTCGGCCAAGCGGGCTCTGAGTTCGACATTCTGCGCCGAGGTGCGCGCTCGTTCGCGGATCAGGAAAATGGCTGAGACAAGTGCCGCGCCCATGACGCCGACAAACATCGCGAGTTGCATGACCTCGACGGTGCTGACCGACAGCCCGGCTTTGGACGCAGCAGCGGGTCCAGCATGTGCCGAAAGGCCAAGCAGCGGACCGGCGAGCGCGGAAGAAGCAAGCAATTTTCCGACGCGGCTGCCAGCGCGCCATAAGAGGCTCCCGCCTCTGGCAGCGGAACCCGTGGTCACCGAATCGTTGTGGCCGCCGGAAACGGCCTGTCCCGCGCAAGGCGGGTAATCCCCCGGCATGTCCTGGTCCTCTTCGCCGCCTGAATGCAAGACCGCCCTGATGCGGGCGTCGGCCCTCGTCCCCCGGCCCCGCGAATCAGCACCATAGCGCTTGCGCGAATCGGCGTGAAGAATCAATCAGCGCAAAAATAAAGCCGGGCGAAAAGTCAATCGCCCGACCTCAATATCTAGTGGTAATTTCCGCTGTGGTTAATAGCGGTAGTGTTCCGGCTTGAACGGTCCCTGCGGGGTCACGCCGATATAGGCAGCCTGTTCGCCGGACAACTCGGTGAGCCGGGCGCCGAGCTTGTCGAGATGCAGGCGCGCGACCTTTTCATCGAGATGCTTCGGCAGGACATAGACCTGGTTCTGATACTGGCCGGGCTTGGTGTACAGCTCGATCTGGGCCAGCACCTGGTTGGTGAAGGACGCCGACATGACGAAGCTCGGATGGCCGGTGGCGTTGCCGAGATTGAGCAAGCGGCCTTCCGACAAGAGGATCATCCGCTTGCCGTCCGGGAAGGTGATCATGTCGACCTGCGGCTTAATGTTGGTCCACTTCAGATTGCGCAGCGACGCCACCTGGATCTCGTTGTCGAAGTGGCCGATATTGCCGACGATCACCATGTCCTTCATCGCCCGCATGTGGTCGAGGGTGACGACATCCTTGTTGCCGGTGGTGGTGATGATGATGTCGGCGGTCGGGGCGGCATCCTCGAGCGTGACGACTTCGAAACCGTCCATCGCCGCCTGCAATGCACATATCGGATCCACCTCGGTGACCTTGACGCGGGCGCCGGCGCCCTTGAGCGACGCCGAAGAGCCCTTGCCGACGTCGCCATAGCCGCAGACGACCGCAACCTTGCCGGCCATCATCGTGTCGGTGCCGCGACGAATGCCGTCGACCAGCGATTCCTTGCAGCCATATTTGTTGTCGAATTTCGACTTGGTCACGCTATCGTTGACGTTGATCGCCGGGAACGGCAGCAGGCCCTTCTTCTGCAACTGATAGAGCCGGTTGACGCCGGTCGTCGTCTCTTCGGTGACGCCGCGGATCGCTTCCTTCTGCTTGGTGAAGAAACCGGGCGATGCCGCCATACGCTTCTTGATCTGGGCAAACAGGATTTCTTCCTCCTCGCTGCCCGGATTGGAGAGCACATCCTCGCCGGCTTCGGCGCGCGCGCCGATCAGGATGTACATGGTGGCGTCGCCGCCATCGTCGAGGATCATGTTGGAGGTGCCGCCATCGGCCCACTGGAAGATCTTGTCGGTGTAGACCCAGTAGTCCTCGAGCGTCTCGCCCTTGACGGCGAAGACCGGAATGCCGGCCTCGGCGATGGCCGCGGCCGCATGGTCCTGGGTCGAGAAAATGTTGCAGGAGGCCCAGCGGATGTCGGCGCCGAGCGCCTTCAGCGTTTCGATCAGCACCGCCGTCTGGATGGTCATGTGCAGCGAGCCGGTGATGCGCGCGCCCTTGAGCGGCTGCGCCTTACCGAATTCCTCGCGGCAGGCCATCAGGCCCGGCATTTCGGTCTCAGCGATCTCGATCTCCTTGCGGCCCCAGCCGGCAAGCGAGATGTCGGCGACCACATAGTCATTGCTACCCGTCATGGCAGTGCTCCGATCAAGAATTGTCTTCGGGATGCGCCCACGCCGGAAGGCGTGTCGAAGGGCGCGAGTTGCCGGCCTGACTAGCAGATCGTCGGTCTAACGACAATGGGATATAAAGAAATCTTTATCCGTGCATGTCTTCGGAGACACCTCGGTCCGAAATCGGAATTGGTTTCCGGAAGCACGATGCGCAAATTCAAGGTGCTAAAGCGTCCTTTGCGCGTCCAAATGAGGCGCGGCGCTCTGGGCGTCAGGACTCCTCGCCGAAGCGGGAGGCGACCAGTTGCTCCAGCGCGTCGATCACCTGCTCGGCCTCCGGGCCGCTGGCGGTGACGCGGATCGAATAACCGGGGCTCGCCGCCAGCATCATGAGGCCCATGATCGAGGTGCCGCCAACCGTGACGCCGTCCTTCTCGACCTGGACGGAGGCGTCGAAGCCGCTGGCGACCTGAACGAACTTCGCCGAGGCGCGGGCATGCAGGCCACGCTGGTTGACGATTGGAAATTCCCGGACGATGTCACTCTTCTTGGCCGACAGCGCGTTCATTTGCTGCTCAGAAGCTGGCTGGCGACATTGATGTATTTGCGGCCGGCCGCCTGCGCCTCGTCCAGCGCTGCGCTCATATTGTCGCCCTTGCGAATGCTGGACAGCTTGATCAGCATCGGCAGGTTCATGCCAGCAATGACTTCGGTACGACCGGATTCCATCACCGAAATGGCGAGATTGGAGGGCGTTCCGCCGAACATGTCCGTCAAAACGATGACGCCGGCTCCCGTGTCGACACGGGCAACGGCGTCGACGATATCGCTGCGGCGCTGCTCCATATCGTCATCGGCGCCGATCGCCACGGTCTCGAAACTGTCTTGTGGCCCGACGACATGTTCCACGGCATGGCGGAATTCGGCGGCCAGTTGACCGTGCGTTACAAGCACGAGTCCGATCATTCTTTGGTGGCTCCCGTCCATCGCCGCTTGATAGGCGTTTCATGCTCGCCGGCCCATCTCAGGCGGCGGGAGCGCTATCTTGTCGACGCGAGGCGCGTTGACAAGCCCAAAATTGCACAGGCACAGGCCATTTTGACGCATTGCAGCAACAATTCGAAATCGGATTATACGAAAGGCGCAATCAGCAGCCGCGCCATCACGGCCAGCGAGGCCGCCGGAACATTGCGTTCGGCAAGATCAATACTCGGCACCGGGCAGCCGGCTATAGGCTCGGTGAAATCTTCCTGGAAGCGGGCCATCTCGGTTGCCGGCACCAGCCGGACATGAAGATCGATCACGCCGCCGGGCTCGAACGACAATGGCCGCGGACCGAATCCGGGCACCTCGGCGAGGCCGGCGATGGGAGCGGGCACCCGACAGACCAGCCGCCCCGCGTGATCGGCAGCGAGGAGCCTGTCGTCGCCGATCAGCCGCGAAAACAATCCATGCTGGCGACAATGATCGATGAGGGCGAGCGCCAGCGTCGTCTTGCCCGAGCCGGACGGTCCCGTGATAAGGACACCACGCTCGCCGATCAGGATCGCCGTGCCGTGAATGTTCTCAGCCTGCACAGTCGGATCAGGCATGATCTTGTCCGAAACCCGGTTCGGAGTCATGCTTTTTGGTTTACGCATGATCTTGTCCGAAAACCGGTACCACTTTTTGGGATCATGCGTCAGCCTTCGGCCGGCAGTGTCACGACGAAGCGGGCGCCCTTGATCTCGCCGGGTTTGGTGCCCGGGATGTTCTCGGCGGTCAGCGTGCCGCCATGGGCTTCGACGATCTGCCTGCTGATCGACAGGCCAAGGCCTGAGTTCTGGCCGAACGCCTCGCCGGCCGGCCGGTCGGTGTAGAAGCGTTCGAAGATGCGGTCGATGTTGTCGGCCCTGATACCGGGACCATTGTCGTCGACGGTGATGATGTTGACCTTGCCGGCGCGCGCCAGAGATATAGCGATGTGGCCGCGCTCTTCAGGAACGAAGGAGCGGGCATTCTCGATCAGATTGGTGATGACCTGGCCGATCCTCAGATCATGGCCGGCGACGAAATGGCCTTTGACGCCCTGCGGCAGTTTGGCGACCTTGAATTCGATGTCGACCGTCTTCTTGTTGCGCGTCGCCGTGCGCGAAACGTCGACCAGATCCGTGATGAATTTCTTGAGATCCACGGTTCCTGCGTCTTCCCGCGCGAGCTCGGCGTCAAGACGGGAGGCGTCGGAAATGTCGGTGATGAGACGGTCCAGCCGCCTGACGTCGTGCTGGATGATCTCCATCAGCCGGCCGCGCGACGTGTCGTTCTTGGCCAGCGGCAGGGTCTCCACCGCGCTGCGCAGCGAGGTCAGCGGGTTCTTCAATTCGTGCGAGACGTCAGCCGCGAAACTTTCGATCGCCTCTATGCGGGCGTAGAGCGCATTGGTCATGTCGCGCACGGCGATCGACAGATTGCCGATCTCGTCCTGCCGGTCGGAGAAGTCCGGGATTTCCTCGCGATTCTTAACGCCGCGCCGGACCCTGACCGCCGCCGCCGACAGCCGGCGCAGCGGGTTGGCGATGGTCGAGGCGAGCAGCATCGACAGGATCGCGGTGACAAGGGCGGCGATGCCGAAGACGCGCAGGATCGCCTTGCGCTCGGCCGCGACGATCTTGTCGATGTCGCCGCCTTCCGTCGACAGCATCAGCACGCCGAGGACGGCGCGGAAGCGCTGGATCGGCACGGCGACCGAAACAATCTGCTCGCCCTGTTCGGAGATCCGCACGATGGTCGACGGGCTGCCGGTAAGCGCCTTGACCACCTCCGGAAATGCTGCGCCATTGCCGCCCGGCTGTTCATGGTAGACCGGCAGCGCGGTGTTGCGGAAGAAGTCGAAGACGAACTTCTGGAGACGTTCCAGAAGGTCGGGCTCTTCCGCGTCGACCGGCGGCAGGTCGTAGCGAAGGATCTGGCCACGCGAATAGAGATGACGGGAATCGAGCAGCAGATTGGCGTCGCGATCATAGATGCGGGCGCGCGTCCGTGTCGGCGAAATCAAGCGCCTAAGCACCGGCGCGACGCGCTCCGGATTGATCGGAAAATCGAGATTGTCGAGCTGATCGGAGCCGGGGCCGAGGCTTTCGCCGGCCTGCAGTTCAAGCAGCTTTTCCGGATCGATGCTGATCGAATCGGTCTCGACCGTCGCCGATGCCGCGATCGCGCCGGCGATGATCTCGCCCTGGGTCATCAGGCTTTCGACGCGGGCATCGATCAGCCCGTCGCGAAACGTGTTGAGGTAGAGAATGCCGGTGACCAGGACGGCCAGGCCGGCGAGGTTGAGGAAGAGAATGCGCCGCGTCAGGCTGGAAAAGATGTGGTGGCCGAGGAAACGGCGCATTGGCACCGTGATTTTCGACAGGAATGCCGGCAGAATCCGCGACGGGCGCCGGGCGCCCGTCCGTCTCACTCGCTCTACGTCCACTGCCATCGAATAGCAGCCCCCGCTCAGTCTTTAGTTTTGAGCATGTCGTTGTCCCAAAATCGGGACCACTTTTGGGCGACATGCATCAATTCATGCTTCGCGGAACCGATATCCGACTCCGTAAAGGGTTTCGATCATCTCGAAGTCATCATCGACGGCCTTGAACTTCTTGCGAAGCCGCTTGATATGACTGTCGATGGTGCGGTCATCGACATAGACCTGCTCATCATAGGCCGAATCCATCAGCGCATCACGGCTTTTTACCACACCGGGGCGCTGGGCCAGAGAATGCAGGATCAGGAACTCGGTGACGGTAAGTGTCACCGGCTCGCCCTTCCAGGTGCAGGTGTGACGCTCCTGGTCCATGACAAGCTGGCCGCGCTCGAGCGAACGGGCCTGCTGGCTGGGCGTCTTGGCCGACGCCTCGCGGGCGCTGGCACGGCGCAGCACGGCGCGAACCCGCTCGACCAGAAGACGCTGCGAGAAGGGTTTGCGGATGAAGTCGTCTGCGCCCATCTTGAGGCCGAAAAGCTCATCGATCTCGTCGTCCTTGGACGTCAGGAAGATCACCGGCAGGTCGGATTTCTGGCGCATCCGGCGCAGAAGCTCCATGCCGTCCATGCGCGGCATCTTGATGTCGAGGATGGCGAGATTCGGCGGGCGCGCCGCCAGACCTTCCAGTGCCGACGCCCCATCCGTGTAAGTTTCGACGCGATACCCCTCCGATTCGAGGGCGATCGACACCGAAGTCAGAATGTTGCGGTCGTCGTCGACAAGCGCGATTGTTGCCATTTCAAGTGGCTCCCTCATGAGCTGTCCCTTCTTTGGTCGAGAAGGGGCTTCTGCAGGACAAATTAGGTACAAAATGTGGCACAGGCTTCGTCCGCTGTCACGAGCGGCACTCCGGCGGCCATAATTTCACCTCAACATGGATTGGACTGTTAAAGACCGCCAATCCTTTGGGCAACCGCCTGATTTTTTGCACATATAAACGATTTAAACAACTTTCAAAATATTTAAATCGATTAATTATTTGATATCATTTGGCTTTTCTGGTTGTCACCGTTACAGTCTCCTTGGTGGGGGCTCCGGAAATTCGCCGGCCAGGATGCTGCAAAACGAAGAAGGAACCCCTCATGTCGGAAGCCGGCAAACGCAATCCCGCATGGGCGATCGATCGGATCGGCCTAAAGACCACGGCCGCGGTGCGCTATAATTTCGGCGAAGCCGCCCTTTACGAGGAAGCGGTACGCCGCGGCGAGGCCCGGCTCACCGCGCATGGCGCACTGGTCGCCGAGACCGGGCAGCACACCGGCCGCTCGCCCAAGGACAAATTCGTCGTGCGCGACGAGACCACCGGGCCGCATGTATGGTGGGACAACAACAAGGCGATGTCGTCGGCCCAGTTCGAAACGCTGCTCGCCGATTTTCGCGCCCATGCAGCAGACAAGGATCTTTATGTGCAGGACCTGGTCGGCGGCGCCGATGAGGACTTGAAGCTGACGACAAGGGTTGTCACGGAGCTTGCCTGGCACTCCTTGTTCATCCGCAATCTGCTCATTCGCCCGGAAGCCGCCGAGCTCGAGCATTTTGTGCCTGACATGACGATCATCGACCTTCCGTCGTTCCGCGCCGATCCGGTTCGCCACGGCACCCGCACCGAAACGGTGATCGCCGTCGATCTGTCGCGCATGATCGTGCTGATCGGCGGCACCTCCTATGCTGGCGAAATGAAGAAGTCGGTCTTCACCGTGCTCAACTATCTGTTGCCGGCCAAGGGCGTGATGCCGATGCATTGCTCGGCCAATGAAGGCGCCGGCGGAGATGCGGCCATCTTCTTCGGCCTCTCGGGAACCGGCAAGACGACACTGTCGGCCGATCCGTCGCGCACGCTGGTCGGCGACGACGAGCACGGCTGGGGTCAGCATGGCATCTTCAATTTCGAAGGCGGCTGCTATGCCAAGACGATAAAGCTTTCGGCAGAAGCCGAGCCGGAGATCTTCGCCACCACCCAACGCTTCGGTACGGTGCTGGAGAATGTGGTGCTCGATGCGGGCCGCGTGCCGGATTTCGACGACGGCAGTCTCACCGAAAACACGCGCTGCGCCTATCCGCTCCATTTCATCCCCAACGCCAGCAAGACGGGCCGCGCCGGTCACCCGAAAAACATTATCATGCTGACCGCCGACGCATTCGGCGTGATGCCGCCGATCGCACGGCTGACCCCGGCGCAGGCGATGTACCATTTCCTCTCCGGCTACACCGCCAAGGTGGCTGGGACCGAAAAGGGCGTCACCGAACCCGAAGCGACGTTTTCGACCTGTTTCGGCGCACCGTTCATGCCGCGCCATCCGTCGGAATACGGCAATCTGCTGCGCGAACTGATCGCCCATCACGGTGTCGATTGCTGGCTGGTCAACACCGGCTGGACCGGCGGCGCGTACGGCACCGGCAAGCGGATGCCGATCAAGGCGACGCGAGCGCTGCTTGCCGCGGCACTCGACGGCTCGCTGAAGACGGCCGACTACCGCACCGACGCGAATTTTGGCTTCGATGTGCCGGTGGCGGTTGCGGGCGTCGACCGCGCCATTCTCGATCCTAGATCGACATGGCCCGATACCTCAGCCTATGACCTGCAGGCGGCGAGGCTGGTGGGCATGTTCGCCATCAATTTCGAAAAATTCGAACCTCATGTCGACGCCATTGTGCTCGGCGCCGCGCCGCGCATGCGCGAAGCCGCGGAATAATTACCTGCTGGGTGCTCTGTGCCTCAAGGCCGGGACCGGGATCGGGAAGGCCCGACCCCCGGGATCGGCCCTTTTCTTTTTTCGTTTGCCGCGCCATGACTGCGGCATGAACGCCGACGACAAGATAATCATTGCCGACGATGCGGTCATCCATCCGGATGACCTGCACGAGGACTTCATCCGCTCGTCGGGCCCTGGCGGCCAAAACGTCAACAAGGTGGCGACGGCGGTGCAATTGCGCTTCGATGCGGCGAATGCGCCGGGCCTGTCGGAGCGCGTCCGCGAGCGAACCATAAAGCTGGCCGGCCAGCGCGCCACCAAGGATGGCGTCATCGTCATCGAGGCCGGACGCTTCCGCACGCAAGAGCAGAACCGGGCGGACGCCCGGGCGCGGCTTGCGGAACTGGTCGCCACGGCCGCCGAACCGCCGCCGCCACCGCGCAAGAAGACGAGGCCGTCGAAAGGCGCGATCGAAAGGCGGCTGAAGACCAAGGCTGGGCGCGGCACAATCAAGAAATTGCGCGGCCGGGTGGACGACGATTAGAGCGACGTGCGTCCCCTTGGACGCACGAAATACGCCTGACATTTTGTATCCACATCGTGCTTTTCGAAAATCGATTCCACTTTTCGGGCCGATGCGGCAGGCGCGACATCGATCGCTGGTCGACGGTTTCCAACTCAAGGTTGCAGGTGGCAAGTTTGGTATTCGCCACAGCAAGGGAGACCACAGATGGGCATGTTTGATTTCGTCAAGGGCGTCGGCAAGAAGCTCGGCTTCGGCGACGATGAGCCGGAGCCGACCGCCGATACGCTCAAGAGGGGACTCGATTCGCACGCGCTCCGCACAAATAATGTCGAAGTCGTCGTCAAAGGCGATACGGCTGTCTGAAAGGCGTGGTCAAGGATCAATCGATCTTCGAAAAAGGGGGCATCGCCATTGGCAACACGCTGGCGTGTCCAAGGTGCAGGCGGATGAATTGCAAGTCGCCGCACCCGAATCCGGCACACCCGCTGCCCCGGCCAAGGAACCGACCTTCTACACGGTCAAGAAAGGCGACAACCTCTGGAAGATCGCCGAAAGAGCTACGGCAAGGGCAAAGGTGCGAAGAACACGATCATTTTCGATGCCAACAAGCGGATGCTGATCCATCCGGACAAGATTTATCCGGGCAGGTCCGGCGCATACCGGATCTCGACCAGGCCTGACCAGATCGGGCCTGACCAGATCGGGCCTGACCAGATCGGGCCTGACCAGATCGGCGACGGCCAATCGACAACGGCGGCTTTCGGGTCGCCGTTTTCATTTGATGGTGGCATTCTGGTTCTTTGCAGACCAACGGATCAAGCAACCATGCTCGTTCTGCCCAAAGGCGTCCGCCATATGCCCGGCTATCTGTCCCGCGCGGTGCAGGAAGCGCTGGTCGAGGATGTGAGAGGGGTCGTGCAGGAGGCTCCCTTGTTTGTGCCGGCCATGCCGCGCACCGGCAAGGAGATGAGCGTGCGCATGACCAATTGCGGTTCGCTCGGCTGGGTCACCGATAAGGAGGGCGGCTATCGCTACCAACCGACGCACCCGGTGACCGGAATGCCCTGGCCGCCGATCCCGGACGTGCTGCTGGAGCTGTGGCGGGACGTGTCCGCCTATTCCCATCCGCCGGAGGCTTGCCTGGTCAATTTCTATTCGCCGGACGCGAAGATGGGCCTCCATCAAGACCGCGACGAGATCGATTTCTCCGCGCCGGTCGTCTCCGTTTCACTGGGCGACGATTGCCTGTTCAGGGTCGGCCAGACCACGCGCGAAGGCGGCACCAAATCGTTCAAGCTGAAAAGCGGCGATGTCGTCGTGCTGGGCGGCGAAGGCCGCCTCTGTTTTCACGGCGTCGACCGCATCTATCCATCGACCTCGGCATTGCTGAAGAACGGCGGGCGGATCAACCTGACGCTGAGACGGGTGACCTATCCTGGCTAGAGCGGCGAACTTTCAAGTCGAGGCGTATCGCCGCTCTCTCTCTTTTTCAAGTATCGGATTTCCCCAAGACCGGCACCCGCTTCGGATCACCGTCCAGGCCCGCCGCTGATCGGCCGGAAAAGATCCAGCGTTCGAGAACAACAAAGTTGACCACCGGAATGAGAATACAGGTGAGCAGTATCGGAATCGCCACCGGCAGGCCGAACTGCCCGACGAGGAGCAGCGGAAGAAGATAGGCGATGGCAAGGCCGGATCCGGTCAGCACGGCGAAACGCGGCGCTTCGAATTGATGCGAGCCGGCCGACATGAAGGTGAAGAACTTGTGGCCGAGATAGGAGAATATTGCCGCGACCGCATAGGCGGCGACGGAGGCTGTGGCCGGCGGCAGGTATGTTGACCCGGCACTGGTGAAGAGGCTGGCACAAAGCGCGTAGAGCACTGTGGCCGCGAGCCCCACCGAGGCGAATTTGAGTAGTCGGCGCGGAGCAAGTGTTCCGCGCCGGGCGGAAATGTCAGGCCGGCGCAATGCAGGCATATTGATCACCGGCTCCCCACAAAATGCTCCGGAATTGGCAATCGAACGATAGCGGGCACTGCCTAAGGCGCCGTTAACCGCTTCGTTACAGCTTCCTGAGCGCCACTTCCTCGACCAGATGATTGGCGCCCTTGCGCAGGATGAGATCGGCGCGGGCTCGCGTCGGCAGGATGTTCTCGCGCAAATTCTTCAGATTGATGTTGGCCCACAGGCCTTCCGCGATGGCGCGGGCCGCTGCTTGAGAAAGTTGCGAATAGCGGTGGAAGAAGGAGTCCGGATCGCGGAAGGCGGTCTCGCGCAGCCGCATGAAGCGGGCGATGTACCATTGATGGATCAGCTCCTCTTCGGCATCGATATAGATGGCGAAGTCGAAGAAATCCGACAGGAAAGGCACAATCTTGCCGTCCTTCGGCAGCTTGCCCGGCTGCAGCACGTTGATGCCTTCGAAGATCAATATATCGGGCCGGTCGATGGTCTGGAACTCGCCGGGAACGACGTCGTAGGTCAGGTGCGAATAGACCGGCGCGCGGACATTGCGCTGCGCCGATTTGATGCCCGACAGGAAACGCAGCAATGCGCCGACGTCATAGCTGTCGGGAAAGCCCTTGCGTTCCATCAGATTGTTGCGGCGCAGGATTTCGTTGGGAAGCAGGAAGCCGTCTGTGGTGATCAGATCGACCTTGGGGCTCGACGGCCAGCGCGCCAGCAATTCCTTGAGCACGCGCGCCGTGGTCGATTTGCCGACCGCGACAGAGCCGGCAATGCCGATGATGAAGGGCGTCTTGACGACATCCACCGCGTTGAAGAAGGCCTGGCGCTGCCTGAACAGAAGTTGGCTCGCCTCGACATGTGCCGACAACAGCCGGGACAGCGAAAGATAGATGCGCTTGACCTCTTCGAGGTCGACCGGGTCGTTGAGCGAACGCAGGCGACGGACCTCGTCCTCGCCGAGCGTCATCGGCGTGTCGGCGCGGAACTGCGACCATTGCTCTGCCGAGAAAAAACGAAAGGGCGAATATTTCTCGGTGGGGGCGAGCTGGTCCATCGAGTTTCCTACCCTCCGCAGCGATCAGCCCCGGTCCTGCCGAGACGCCTTTTCGGCGATGCCCGAACGACCGGTGCGGCGTTCGAGTTCGGTCAGGACATCGGCAAGCGGAACGCCGGCGACGCCCAGAACGACGAGCCAATGATAGATGAGATCGGCGCTTTCCGAAACGAGGGCTTGTCTGTCACCGCCAACGGCCGCGATCACCGTTTCGACCGCCTCTTCGCCGAGCTTCTGCGCCGCCTTGTCCATGCCGCGTGCGAACAGCTTTGCCGTCCACGAATCCGGATCGCCGGAATGCGCGCGTTCCCCGATGATTGTCTCCAGATCGGAGAGCGAAAACTCAGCCATGGCGCCATCTATCTGCTTGTTTAAGCGCGATCTTTTCCGAAAACCGGTTGCCATTTTTCGCTGGCGCGGACCTTCGGTTCGGGATCATGCTTTAGAGCCGATCACCGGGGGAGTCCAGTCGCATCGGCAGGCCGGCGCGGGCCATATGCGCCTTGGCTTCGGCAATGCTGTAGGTGCCGAAATGGAAGATCGATGCCGCCAGCACCGCGCCGGCATGGCCGTCGCGAATGCCCTCGACCATGTGATCGAGCGTGCCGACGCCGCCGGAGGCGATGACCGGCGCACGCACGGCGTCGGCTACCGCGCGGGTGAGCGCGATGTCGTAGCCGGCCTTGGTGCCGTCGCGGTCCATCGAGGTCAGCAGGATCTCGCCGGCGCCGCGATCGACCATCTGCTGAGCGAATTCGACCGCGTCGATGCCGGTCTTTTCGCGGCCGCCATGGGTAAAAATCTCCCAGCGGTCGGCCTCGCCTTCGCCCGATACTTTCTTGGCATCGATGGCGATGACGATGCACTGGTTGCCGAATTTGTCAGCCGCCTCGGCGACGAAATCGGGATTCTTCACCGCCGCCGTATTGATCGACACCTTGTCGGCGCCGGCCAAAAGCAGCTTTCTTATGTCGGCGACCTGTCGCACGCCGCCGCCGACGGTCAGCGGCATGAAGCATTGTTCGGCGGTGCGGGCGACGATGTCGAAGATGGTTTCGCGATTTTCGGACGAAGCGGTGATGTCGAGGAAGCAGAGTTCGTCGGCGCCAGCGGCGTCATAGGCCTTGGCCGCCTCGACCGGATCGCCGGCATCGACCAGGTCGACAAAGTTGACGCCCTTGACGACGCGGCCGTTCTTGACGTCGAGACAGGGGATGACGCGGGCTTTCAGCATCAGATCCTCGCAAGCGCGGCAAGAAAATCGCCAAGCAATTGCCCAACGACAGGCGGAACCTCGCCCTTGGCGTCAAAGGCAGGATCGTAGGCGGACAGGGTGACGCCGACGATCGGGATCGACTTGGCCAGCCCGCAAACCAGTTGCCGCAGTTGCTCCGGATTTGGACCTCCCGGCCGTGCATAGCGGTTCACTTGCAGCACATCGGGATCGTGAACATCCAGATCCAGATGCAAATGCACTTGGGCCGCGCCGGCCGCCTTGAGCTTTCCGACATTGTCGAGTGCATCGGCCCATTGGGCGCGAATGATTGGCAACGTCGCCAGAAGCCGCCTTTCATCGGGATCGAGGTCGCGTGCATCGACCAGCATGCACCGCGACGGGTCGATCGCCTGGAAGCCGGGAATCGCTGACGTCATAGGGCGCCAGCACAGCCCCAGCGTCGTCGCCAGCGCCATGCCGTCGAGAAAGCCGTAGGCGGACGTCTCGGGCGTGTTGAGATCGCCATGCTGATCGATCCAGATGATCGAATCAGCGGTATCGCCAGCCACCGCACCGGCGGCGGTCAGGCAATTTCCGGTGAGCACAATGGGAAAACGCTCATCGTCGCGCCCCATGTCGACCTTGGTGGCGACTGCCCGACAAACCGCGAAACCTGTCGCGATTTCGCGTTTCTGGGCATCGCCGACTTCGCCGATGTCCTCGACGACGACATGGTGGCCGCGAAAGGCAAGTTCATCGACGAGGCCGCCGGCAATGATGGCGTCGGGGCCCTGGCCACAGCCGGCATGATAAAGGCCGCTGTCATAGGGTGCGAGGATGACCGAGAGTTTCATCGCGCCCTCGCCTTCTCCGGTCCTGCCGCCAGGATCGCCAGTGCCTCGGCCGGATCGATACGCCCGTCATAAAGCGCGCGGCCGGAGATGGCACCTTCGAGTTTTTGCGCATCGGGCATGGTCATGCGCACGATGTCGGCGATCGAGGCAAGCCCCCCGGAGGCGATGACCGGGATTGAAACTGCTTCGGCGAGATCGATGGTGGCATCCCAGTTTATGCCGGTCAGCACACCGTCGCGGTCGATGTCGGTGTAGATGATGGCGGCGACGCCGGCGCCCTCGAACTTCCTCGCCAGTTCGATGACGCCGAGGCTCGAGGCCTCGGCCCAGCCCTCGACCGCCACCTTGCCGCCCTTGGCGTCGATGCCGACGGCGATCTTGCCCGGGAACGCCTTGCAGGCCTGCCTGACCAGATCCGGATCGCGCACGGCCACCGTGCCGAGAATGATCCGCGCCAGCCCGCGATCGAGCCAGTCCTCGACCTGCGCCAGGGTGCGAATGCCGCCGCCGAGCTGCACCGGGTTTTTCGTCGCCTTGAGGATAGCGCCGACCGCCGCGCTGTTGACGCTCTGGCCCTTGAAGGCGCCGTTGAGGTCAACGACATGCAGCCATTCAAAGCCCTGTTGCTCGAAGGCCCTGGCCTGCGCGGCCGGGTCGTCATTGTAGATCGTCGCGGTCGCCATATCGCCGTGCTTCAGGCGCACGCACTTGCCGTCCTTGAGGTCGATGGCCGGGAACAGGATCACTTTCAGGCGCCCTCGATGATCGCGAAATGGCCGGTCGAAGCCGCCAGTCGATTCCGTAGTGCGGTCTGATAGGCCGGCGACTGGTAACAGTTCAGCGCTGTCTGATAAGAGTCGAACTCGACCACAACATGCCTGTCAAATTCCGATCCTTCTGGGTTTGTGACCTGTCCGCCGCGCACGAGATAGCGGCCGTCATAGCGCGAAATGGCGTCACCGATGGCGTCACGGTAGCGCTGATAACCGTCGGGGTCAGTCACCGTGAGCATGACCACCCAGTAGCCTTTCTTACTCATGATCCTAGGGTCTCCAGCGCAGAAAATTGGTGATGAGCGCCAGGCCAAGCGCCTGGCTCTTTTCGGGATGAAACTGCGTGCCGGCGAGATTGCCGCTGACGACAGCGGCCGTCACCGGACCACCGTAGTCGGCAATCGCCAGCACCTCCTCCGGCTTCTGCGCGTCGAGATGGTAGGAATGAACGAAATAGGCGTGCAGTCCCTTGGCGCCGGTCGGAATGCCGGAAAACAGCGGATGCTTGCGCGTGAGCTCGATCGTGTTCCAGCCGATCTGCGGGATCTTCAGCGCAGGATCGGCCGGGGTGATCTCCTTGACGTCGCCGGCGATCCAGCCAAAACCTTTTGTAACGGTCTTTTCCAGGCCCCGCTCCGACATCAGCTGCATGCCGACGCAGATGCCGAGGAATGGCCGCCCCTTGACGATCGCGACCTCCTCGACCGCTTCCCACATGCCGGCCACAGCGCGCAGCCCGGCCGCGCAATCGGCATATGCGCCGACGCCGGGCAGGACGATGCGATCGGCGGTCCTGACACGCTCGGCATCGGCGGTCAGGTCGATCGCTGCGGCGATACCGGCTTCATGCGCGGCGCGCTCGAAGGCCTTGGTGGCCGAGCGCAGGTTGCCCGAGCCGTAGTCGATGATCGCGGCCCGCACGTCAGGGTCTTCCGGGAGTGTGGTTCAACCCTAACGCGATGCCCATATGCGTCGGCCGGGCATGGGCGGCGTCCGGAACGATGCGCGGCACTGGCGCTTGCTCGTCCGCTTGCGCTTCGGCTTCCAGCACATAGCGCGTATCGGCATCGTCGAGCCTGTTGGCCTCGACGACGCCCCATTCATGCCAGCCACGACGGCGCAGTGCGGCGATCCGCAAGGCCTGACCCTCCAGCCCGACATAGAGCGATACAAGCAGCGACAGCAGCGGGCCGGCCAGCCCAAGACTCAGCCCTTCGGCAAGCATCGAAAGGAGAGCCATGGCGACAAACGCCAGTGCTGCCTCGATCCACAACCGGTGCCAGAGCAACCACAGCGGCGACACGAGGAAGCCGAGCCAGGAAAACCCATCCCGGACAAAGGTTACATCAGGCTTTTCGCCGCGGCCTGGCGGTTCCATCACGACATAGACGGCCATGGCCTATCCCTTCAGAGATCCCTTGGTGGACGGAACCGCATCCGGCTGGCGCGGGTCGCTTTCAAGCGCGAAACGCAGCGCGCGCGCCACCGCCTTGAAGCAGGTCTCGGCGATGTGATGATTGTTTGCGCCGTAGTGGTTGGCGACATGCAGCGTGATGCCGGCATTCTGCGCCAGGGCCTGGAAGAATTCGCGCACCAGTTCGGTGTCGAACGTGCCGATCTTCGGCGACGAGAACGCAACGTTCCAGACAAGGAAAGGACGGCCGGAAACGTCGATCGCCGCGCGCGTCAGCGTCTCGTCCATGGCGAGATCGATCGAGGCATAGCGCATGATGCCGCGCCGCTCGCCCAACGCCTTGGCCAGCGCCTGGCCGAGCGCGATGCCGGTGTCCTCGACCGTGTGGTGGTCGTCTATGTGCAGATCGCCCTTGGCCTTGACTGTCATGTCGATCAGCGAATGGCGCGACAGTTGGTCCAGCATGTGGTCGAAGAAACCGACGCCCGTCGAAATATCGGATTTTCCCGAGCCGTCGACCTGGACCGACACGGAGATGTCGGTCTCCCCAGTCTTGCGGCTGGCGTTGGCGGAACGGGGCGGCATGACCTCATCCTTGTCCAGAGTTCAGACGTTCCAAGCGTCCACGTGCTTGAAAACGAGAGCCTTCTAGCAGCATGATCCGGCGATTGCCAGTTGCCATGCCAGGGGATATCGAGCCTGGCGGGTGGCTGGTTTGCATTCATCGGACCTATGCATACATATGGTCGATCAAGTCACTCGTAACGCGCCAATCGCCTTTTCGGGACCGGTGCTGATCGGAGCAGAAGATGTCGAATGAACTGACCATGCACGCCACGACCATCGTGACGGTGCGCAAGGGCGGCAAGGTGGTGATTGCCGGCGACGGCCAGGTCAGTCTCGGCCAGACCATCATGAAGGGCAATGCCAAGAAGGTGCGCCGCATCGGCAAAAGCGGCAATGTCATTGCCGGTTTCGCCGGCGCCACCGCTGACGCCTTCACCCTTCTGGAGCGGCTGGAAGCCAAGCTCGAACAATATCCGGAGCAATTGACGCGGGCCTGCGTCGAACTCGCCAAGGACTGGCGCACCGACCGCTATCTGCGCCGGCTTGAAGCGATGATGCTGGTTGCCGACAAATCGGTTTCGCTGGCGCTGACCGGCACCGGCGACGTGCTCGAACCCGAACATGGCGTCATGGCCATCGGTTCGGGCGGCAATTACGCGCTAGCCGCGGCGCGCGCACTGATCGACACCGACAAAGATGCCGAGGAGATCGCGCGCAAGGCGATGCAGATCGCATCCGACATTTGCGTCTACACCAACAACAACTTCGTCATCGAAACGCTCGATGCCGGCTGAGCCGCCCGCTCGCCATGATCCCGAAAAGTGGAAACCGGTTTTTGCTCCGCTGACCTTCGGTTCGGAGAAGATCATGGCCAAACAAGAAAATAGATACGATTTTCGGCCGGTGACGGAGTCGGACCTGCCGATGATTGCGGCATGGCTGGCCGAGCCGCATGTCGCGGAGTGGTGGGATGATCCCGAGAGGGAGATCGCCCAGATCCGCCAACACATCGACAGCATTTCCGTCGAACCGCTGATCATCGAGCTCGATGGCGAGCCGATCGGCTACATGCAGAGCTACGACCCACATCTGGAGGACGGCCATCCCTATAGCGACCAGCCGTTCGGTACGCTCGGCATAGATTTGTCGATCGGCAGGCCTGAGCTTATCGGACGCGGCCACGGCTCGGCAATTGTCCGGCAGTTCGTGGAACAGCTGTTCGAGGAAGGGGCGCCGCGTGTCATCATCGACCCGGATCCATCCAACGGGCGAGCGATCCGCGCCTATGAAAAGGCCGGTTTCAGAGCTATCGATCGAAGGCAATCGGAATATGGCGACGCCGTGCTGATGGCAATCGACGCCGAAGAGGACGATATCGAATAAGGCGACGCCGAATAAAGCCGAAGAGGGGCAGTAACAACATGAGCACAACCGGCGCCGACAAACCCGTCTCGGCCTATGAAGACAGCTGGCGGATGGGACTTCTGCTGGTCCTCGGCCTGATCATATTCCAGGCCGGAGTCCTTTACGGCATGGGCCGAACCCCGATCTGCACATGCGGCTATGTCAAGCTGTGGCACGGTATCGTGCAGAGTTCGGAGAATTCCCAGCATATTTCCGACTGGTACACATTCTCGCACCTCATCCACGGCTTCCTGTTCTATGCGCTGGCGTGGGCTCTGTTCCCGCGCTCGCCGATCGGGCTCAGGCTGGCATTTGCGGTCGTCATTGAGGGCGGTTGGGAACTTCTCGAGAACAGCCCGTTGATCATCGAGCGCTATCGCGCCGGCACGATCTCCCTCGACTACTATGGCGACAGCATCATCAATTCGGTGGCGGACACGCTGGCGATGGTGCTGGGATTTGTGATGGCGCGCAGGCTTCCTATATGGGTGATCGTGACCCTGGCCGTCATCTTCGAATTCGGTGTCGGCTACCTCATCCGGGACAATCTGACGCTCAACGTGATCATGCTGCTGCATCCGTTCGAGTCCATCCGGCAGTGGCAAAGTGGAATTTAGGAATATGAGCACATTCTCGCCCCGTGAAATCGTTTCGGAACTCGATCGCTTCATCATCGGCCAGAAGGACGCCAAGCGCGCCGTGGCCATCGCCCTGCGCAACCGCTGGCGCCGCCAGCAGCTCGAAGGCCAGATGCGTGAAGAGGTGATGCCGAAGAACATCCTGATGATCGGCCCGACCGGCGTCGGCAAGACCGAGATCTCGCGCCGCCTGGCACGCCTTGCCGGTGCGCCGTTTGTCAAGGTCGAGGCGACCAAGTTCACCGAAGTCGGCTATGTCGGCCGCGACGTCGAGCAAATCATCCGCGACCTGGTCGAGATCGCCATCGGCCTGGTGCGCGAGAAGATGCGCGAGGATGTCAAAGCGCGCGCCCATATCAATGCCGAGGAACGTGTGCTGGAAGCGCTCGTCGGCAAGACGGCGAGCCCGGGCACACGTGACAATTTCCGCAAGAAGCTGCGCGACGGCGAGCTCGACAACAAGGAGATCGAGATCGAAGTAAGCGACACCGGCACTGGCGGCATGCCCGGCTTCGAGATTCCCGGCATGCCGGGCGCCAATATCGGCGTGTTGAACATCAACGACATGCTGTCGAAAGCGATGGGCGGCCAGAAGACCAAGACGCGCAAGACGACGGTGAAGGAGTCCTACGCGGTGCTGGTCGGCGACGAGTCCGACAAGCTGCTCGACCAGGACGAGGTCGTGCGCAGGGCGCTGGAATCGACCGAAAACGACGGCATCGTCTTCCTCGACGAGATCGACAAGATCGCCTCGCGGGAAGGCGGCATGGGCGCCGGTGTTTCCCGCGAAGGCGTGCAGCGCGACCTGCTGCCGCTTGTCGAGGGCACCACGGTGGCGACCAAATACGGACCGGTGAAGACCGACCACATCCTGTTCATCGCATCGGGTGCGTTTCACGTCGCCAAGCCGTCGGACCTGCTGCCGGAACTGCAGGGCCGACTGCCGATCCGCGTCGAGCTGCGTGCACTCGAGAAGGACGATTTCGTCCGCATCCTGACCGAGACCGAGGCCAGCCTGATCAAGCAGTACATCGCGCTGATGAAGACCGAGGGCGTCGATCTTGTCTTCACCGACGACGCCATCGATTCGCTGGCCGGCATTGCGGTCGATCTCAACGCCAGCGTCGAGAACATCGGCGCCAGGCGGCTGCAGACGGTCATGGAGCGGGTGCTGGACGAGATCTCCTATGACGCGCCGGACCGGCACGGCACGGCGGTGACCATCGACGCAGCCTATGTGCAAAAGCATGTCGGCGACCTGTCCAGAAACACGGATTTGTCGCGTTTCATCCTGTAGCAGGCAATCCATCCCACAAGAATTGGGCCGGGGGAGCCGGCAAGTTCTGAAACGTGTGGCCAAATGGAAGCATCTGGCCAGCTTTTGTCTTGCCCGGCGCAGGGGCCCTCGACTCCACTTCCAGCTTTACCTAGTTTGCCCGGCAACTACAGCGCCGCGCATCAGTTGGGCGTGCAAAGGGCGCTATACAGTTGGTTTTGCGCATGACCCCGAAAATCGATTCCGGGGTCATGCGCTGTTGCAGGCGGCGGCGCATGAAAAAACTGATCCTCGTCATTCTCGGGCTGACGCTGGCGACAGCCATGTTCGCCGCCGAAGCGGCGACGATGGTGCCGCCGGGCAACAGTCATGCCGAGCAGCCCAACATACCGGGCGCCTCGAGCCGGCGCACCCAAGCCACCAACACCACCTTCCAGGCAAAATACCGCAAGGTCTATGCGCTGCTGCAGCACGACGCCGGTCTTCGCGGCAAGATCAGCCAGGCGGCGGCGACCTATGGCATCGACCCGATGCATATCGTCGGCGCCATAGTCGGCGAGCACACCTACAATGTCGACGCCTACGACCGGCTGCAGACCTACTACGTCAAGGCGATCTCTTATCTGTCGAGCAAGCTGTCCTTCGCCTATGAAGGCGAGGACATCACCGATTTCGTGCAGCGGCCGCAATTCCAGGAATGCGCCGGCAAACCGGACAGTTACGCGCTCTGGGAATGCCGCGAGCAGGTGTGGAACCAGTCCTTTCGCGGCAAGACTGTCGGCGGTGAGAGCTTCCCCGACGACCGCTTCGGCGCCACTTTCTTCCAGCCCTATTATGCCGGCCAGACTTTTGGCCTCGGTCAGCTCAATCCGCTGACGGCGTTGCAGATGAGCGATCTCGTGCACCAGGTTTCCGGCCTGCCGAAGCTCGACGTCGGCGATCCGAATGCGGTCTACAAGACCATCATGGATCCGGACCTGACATTGGATTATGTCGCAGCGACGATCCGGAAATCGATCGATGCCTACCAGAGCATTGCCGGCTTCGACATATCGGGCAATCCCGGCATCACATCGACGCTCTACAATGTCGGCAATCCGGAACAGCGTGCCCATGCGCTGAAGGCCGAGAACGACAGGCGCCGCGACGCGGGCGAACCGGAGAAGCTGCCCGAGGAAAATTACTATGGCTGGCTGGTCAACGACAAATTGCCGGAGCTGAAGGCGCTGTTTTAGTTGTTAAATCACGCTTGGTACCTGACGACCACAGCCGCCCCGGGGTGGAGCCCCTGTTGGTGAGAGCCGATACAAGAGCGCAAATGCGCCAATAAGCGGATGAGGCACTCGGCCAAGGAGCTCATTGCCCTTGATGCAATGCCCTTCATCCGCACTTAGGCTCGGGGTTCGCGCCTCACTTCGGAAGCCGTTCGTAAGCGCCTAAGTTGCCCAGGAGGGTTTCCTGTGGTCCGCTTGAAGGCACGGCTGAAAGCGGCTTCGGAAGCATATCCCAGGCGCGCGGCGATGGCTGGGATCGTCAGGCTCGGGTCAAGGAGCAGGCGTTTTGCTTCGCGCATTCGGAATTCGAGCACATAGCGGGCCGGCGATACCCCAAGCACATGTGAAAAACGTTCGGCGAAGGTCGACCGCGACATGGCCGCAGTTCTCGCCAATCGGGCCAGAGACCAGTTTTCCCCCGGTCTCGTATGGATGCCGAGCAGGGCGGGGCCAAGTCCTCGATCGCGCAGCGCAGCGAGCCAGCCTCGGCGATGATCATCGCTATCCCTGGCCCAATCGCGAACAATGATGCTGATGGCCGCATCGGCCAGACGGGCCATTATTGTGGCCGAGCCGACGCTTTCTTCCGCCATCTCGGCCGCCATTACCTCCAGCAGCATGCCGAGAGATCGGGTGCGGTTCGGTCCCTCGCGAAGCACAAGTTTTGCGGGCATGGTCCCAATCAATCGATCGGCCAGCGGTTCCTCGAAATCCACGGTGCAGCAGAAAATGAGGGATCGGGCACCCCCGCCGCCGGTGTTGAGGGAATAGCTTGTGCCGGATATCTGTCTTGGCCCCAAGAGGGTGAGATCGGTCACCGCGCTCTCAGGATCGTCGGCGATGACATGTTTGGTGCCATGTGGCAGGAGCACGACATCGCCCTGGTCCAGCCGCTCTGGTTCAGACCCCTCGATAAGCACCCAACAGCTGCCTTCGGCGACGAAATGGAAGCGAATTCCCTTTTGGAATTGCAGGCCGATGCCCCAAGGCCGCGTTACCTCTGCCCGGCAGTAACTCGCTTCCGCTGGCCTGAGATCACGCAGGAACTGTCCAAGAAGATGGACGACAGGATCGGCAGAATTGGATGATCGAGCATACATCTCGGACGCAGTATCATTGTTCGTCCGGCATTCCACAATAGGCTCTTCTCTGCTGCCAGTAGATTCGTGGCAACGTGGCAACATTGAGGGAGATGTCAGTGTCTTTTCCAAAGCTCGTGGCGGCGGTAGCCGCGGTTATTATCCTGCCGTCTCAGACTTATGCCCTGGAGAATACATACCTGCCAGTTGAGAAGGTGCCGTATTATGAGGAAATGCCTGACCAGCCCCACCGGCTGGGCCCCTTATGGGGCAAGCGCGATGTGGGTCCGGCTGGAACGCTGCTGAAAGTCCCGGGGGGATGGCAAGCACCGATACATGCACATACGGCAGACTATCAGGGCATTGTCATTGAGGGCACCTGGAGCCACTGGGTGCCGGAAACGGGTGAGGGCCGAAACATCGAGCTGCAGCCCGGATCATATTGGACCCAGAAGGCAGACCAGATGCATGCCGATGCCTGTATGTCGGAAAAGCAGTGCGTGATCCTTCTTATCAACACCGAACCTTATTCCACTCTTTTCAAGAGCCGATAGCTCGACATCAACATGGAGCGTGACCTGGAAGGACAGAGGGTGGTTGTCGTCGGCGCGAGCTCGGGAATCGGGCATACCGTGGCTTGGGAGGTGGCGGCCCGCGGCGCGGAGGTCGTTATGATGTCCCGCTCCATGGAGAAGCTCCAACGCGCATCAGAAGGCATGCCGGGACATGTGCGGCTTCGTGCAGCCGATATGCGCGATGCGGTTGGCGTCGCCAATGCCCTTGCCGATTACGACACAATTGACCATCTGGTCCTCACTGCAGTCGCCGACGAACTGGCGCGGGCAAAGCCGCTCGCCGATCTGACGGATGAGGATGTCGAACGCAGCTTCGACAAGATGCGAGGTTACTTCACAGTCGTGCAGGCTGCAGCGCATCGCCTTTCGCCCACTGGCTCGATCGTGATGATGTGCGGCGCGGCGGCGGTCCGCCCTCCCGCTATGGGGTTCTCCCTTCTTGCCGCTGAAGGTGCTTCCATTCCGGGTTTCGGCAAGGCGCTTGCCAGGGAGCTTTCACCCGTTCGCGTGACCGTGGTCATGGCAGGGCTGGTGGATACGCCTATAAACAGCGCACGCCGTGAGCAAAGTGCCACGTGGGCTGAAACCTCGCTGCCCGCTCGCCGCTTTGGACAGCCGGAAGATTTGGCGGATGCGATTATCTTCGCAATGCACAATCCATATACGACAGGTGGAATTCTGGTTGTGGATGGAGGCCTGCTGATTGCCTGACAAAGACAGAGCTTGCCTTCGTCTGGGCGCGTTCCGTCAGTTCTTCCAATAGTTCGGGGAACCCGCCGCGGCTCACGCCGCCAGCAGCGACTTCAGCTTGATCGTTTGCGAGCCCAGCGCCTCAGGCGCCGGCTTTGCCCTCTTGGCGATCAGCATCTCGGCCAGCCTTATGTCGCGGCCGACCGAATTGCCTGGGCCGATGCCGCTCGCCGCGACCAGCCTGCCGTCCTCGGCGAGGTGGAACAAGATGAAGGCGCCATCGTCGAGGTCGCGGCGCACAACCTTGCTGCCCTCGTCCGACAGGCCTGATATCTGCAAGGTCAGGCCGTATTGATCCGACCAGAACCATGGCACCGCCGCGTGGCTTTCACCGGCGCCAAGCATGTTCCTGGCCGCAAGCGCGCCATGCTCCTGCGCGTTCCGCCAGGCTTCCAGCCGCACGCGCCGGCCGCCATAGACGGCAAGCGGAAACGAGCAGCAATCGCCGGCGGCGAAGATGTCCGGATCGCTGGTGCGAAGCTCGGCATCGACAGCTATGCCGTTGTCGATCGTCAGCCCCGCTTCCGCGGCAAGTCCGGTCACCGGCACGGCGCCGATGCCGATCACTGCCAGGTCGGCGACGATGTCCTTTCCGCCCGCAAGCGCGATGCGCACCCCGGCGCCGTCGTCGGCGATCGCCGCGATGCCGTCGCCGCACAGGATTTTGACGCCTTCGGCTTCATGCGCCTCGTGGATGATTTTGGCGATCTCGGCCGGCACGCCGCGCATCAGGATCCGCGGCTGCGCCTCGATGACGGTGACCGTGGCCCCCAGCCTGCGTGCCGCGGCGGCGAGCTCAAGACCGATGAAGCCGCCGCCGACGATGGCGATTCGGTTTCCGGCGCTGAGATGCGCGCGAATGGCCAGCGCGTCATTGAAGGTCCGGAGGTAGACGCAGCGCGCGCCAAGCCCCGGCATCGGCAGCTTACGCGGGGTTGAGCCGGTCGCCAGCAAGAGTTTGTCGTAAGGCAGGACCGAACCGTCCGACAGGTGCACGACGTGCGCCGCGCAGTCGATCGCCATCGCCTGAACCGAATGGATATGCCGGATCGACCTCTCGGACAGTATTTCATCGCTGGCGATCGCCTTGATCTCGGGCGTATCGCTAGCCATCGCTTCTTTCGACAGCGGCGGCCGCTCATAGGGCAGATGCGGCTCGTCACCGATCAGCGTCACCGGCCCGTCATAGCCGAGATCGCGCAACGCCAAGGCAGCCCGCCCGCCGCATTCGCCGGCACCGATGATGACCATCCCCTTCGTCATCACCGTCACCCTATCTGCACCAGGACTTTGCCGGCGTCGAGCTTGACCGGATAAGTCCTGAGATTGACGCAGACCGGCGCGCCCCTGGCCGCACCGGTCTTGTAGCTGAAGCGGCCATTGTGCTTCGGGCATTCAATGATGTCGTCCATCACCAGCCCGTCAGCCAGATGCACCTTCTCATGCGTGCACAAACCGTCCGTCGCGAAATATTCGTCGTCGGGGCTGCGATAGATGGCGAAGGTGCGTCCGCCATGGTCGAACCGCATCACGTCCTCTTCGTCGATGTCTTCGGCGTCACAGGCCTCGACCCAGTCGCTCATCAGTCCTCCCGGCAGAATTTTGCTTGGTCAGCTTGCCCGGCATGTTGCTTGGCATGGGCGCATATCATTCCGCTGCTGCCGCGACAGCATCGTTGTCGTTGTGAAATTCCTCGCGATAGGGCTTCGCGGTGTGAAATTCCTCGCGATAGGGCTTCGCGGTCGGCGGCAGTTCGCGCTTGAGGAAATAGTCTTCATTGCGCAGCTGGCGCAGGAAGGCAGGCACCATCTCGCGATAGCCGGCCAGGATCGACTGCGTCGGCGCTGGCAGGTCGTGCTTGATCATCTCGTGCAGCCTGGGCAGCGCGTGGTAGGGCACCATCGGGAACATATGGTGCTCGACATGGTAGTTCATGTTCCAGTAGATGAAGCGGCTGATCGGGTTCATGTAGACGGTGCGGCTGTTGAGGCGATGGTCGACGACATTTTCGGCGAGGCCGCCATGCTGCAGCAGGCCGGTCAAGACATGATGCCAGGCGCCGTAAAGCCGGGGCAGACCGACCAGCATCAAGGGCAGGAACGACCCGCTATAAATTGCCAGCACGATGGTCGCGGCATAGATCGCGGTCCAGATGCGGGCAATGCGGATCGCCTTTGGCTGCTCCTGCTCGGGAATGAAGGTCTTTTCCGCCGGGCTGATGATGCCGGCCGCATTGCGCACCATGTCGCTCATGGCATGCGAGGCATCGACAATGCCGAAGAAATTGAGCACGACGCGCAACAGGTCCGGTGGGCGCATCACCGCGATTTCTGGATCGCGGCCGACGATGATCGTATCGGTGTGATGCCGGGTATGGCTCCAGCGCCAGGTCACCGGATTGCGCATGATCATGAAGCAGGCGAGCTGATAGATCACGTCGTTCATCCACTGCGTCCTGAACGCGGTGCCGTGACCGCATTCGTGCCAGCGGGAATCGGTGGAAGAGCCGTAAACGACGCCATAGACGAAGAAGAACGGCACGCACCACCAGGTGCCCCAGAACCAGGCGCCGCCTGCGCCGCTAAGGATCAGGACGGCGAGCCAGATGATGGTGTCGCGGATCGCCGGGCCGTCGGAGCGCTGCATTAGCTCCTTCATCTGCTTGCGCGGGATATCGGTATGATACCATTCGGCCGCCGCCAGCCCGGTCTCGACGGCGAGCTTGGCGTCGCGGCCGATCAGGCTGTAGTCGCGCCGGGACGGTGCTGCGTCCAACATTGCGTCCATGAGAATGCCTCCACCAGCGTCCTGCAATCCGCCCGGTCAATGACCAGGCCGTGGTTGCAGGCCTCGAAGCCTAGAAGTAACGCCAAGCCATGATAGGCTCAATATCACAAAGATGGTTTCTATCATTTTCCATCAGAATGATGTAAACCAATTTGGCAAGCGGAGAGATAGCCATGGCAAAACGGCCGACCATCACCGATCTGGCGCGCACCTCCGGCGTCAGCGTCGCCACCGTCGACCGGGTGCTGAACAACCGCCTGCCGGTGCGCGAGGAAACCGCGCGCCGCGTCTATGAGGCCGCCACCAGCATCGGCTACCACGCCGCCGGGCTGATCAAGCAGCGGATGCGCCAGGAACTGCCGGAATATCGGCTCGGCTTTCTGCTGCTGAGGGGCAATGATGTTTTCTACAGTGATTTCGCGCGGGAACTCGAACTGGCGGTGTCGCAATCGCAGCGCTTCCGCGGCGTCGCATCCATCGATTTCGCCAGTTCGCTGGCCCCCGACGAGATCACTGCCCAGATGCGCAAGCTGGCGGCGAAATCCAGGGCGGTCGCCCTTGTCGGTCCGGACCATCCGACGCTGACGGCAGCCGTCGAGACCCTGAAGGCAAGGGGGCAACCCGTCTTCTCCCTGCTATCCGACTTTGCCGCCGGCATCCGCGAGGGCTATGTCGGCCTCGACAACCGCAAGGTCGGTCGTACCGCGGCCTGGATAATCGCCAGGGCGGCGAGGAAGCCTGGCAAGGTAGCGCTTTTTGTCGGCAGCCATCGCTTCCATGGCCATGAGCTACGCGAGATCGGCTTCAGATCATTTTTTCGCGAGCATGCGCCGGAATTCACGGTGATGGAGACGTTGGTCAACCTGGAAGCCAACCAGGTGACCCATGATGCGATGATCGATCTTCTAGCGCGGTACCCGGATCTTGCCGGCTGCTACGTCGCCGGCGGCGGCATGGAAGGCGCGGTTTCCGCGCTCAGGGCAGCGAGGCCCGTAAATATGCCGGTGGTGGTTTGCAATGAGATCAACGCCGAGTCGCGCGCGGCGCTCGCCGACAACATCCTGACCATGGTGATTTCGACGCCGCTGGCAGCACTATGCCGCGAGCTTGTCGATCTGATGGCGCATGCCATCGAGGCAGGCGCTGCCAACGCGCCGGGCCAGACCTTCCTGCCCTTCGACATCTATCTGCCGGAAAACATCTAGATTCAGGCTAAACATCTAGGCTCAGCCAATGCATCCAGGTTCAGATCGGGTATCACGATGCATCGGCAATGATGTGAACCATCAGCCTGATAGATTCTTGCAGAAGATTTGCCGGCCCTCAGCCACGTTGTCCGAAAATCCGCCATCCGATTTCGGAATCTCCTTGACGCCCGCAGTCGGAATGGAATAAATATTTCACCAGATAGGTATTTTGGTTCTTTCGTTCCGGAACATCTGTTTCAAGCAGAGGGCTTGGCGTTCCAGCCAGCGCGGAAATCGCCATCGGGAACGGAGATAGCAATCGGGAGAGATCCCCTGGGAGATCGGGGATTCCGGGTAGATCGGTGCAGCCGGACACCAATTCTGTGGAGGAGAGATAAAATGAAGAAACTGCTGTTGGGCGCCGCATTCTTGGCGCTGATGAGCTCGTCCGCCCTCGCTGCCAAAATCGGCGTGTCAATGGCGCTGTTCGACGACAATTTTCTCACCGTGCTGCGCAACGGCATGATCGAGCAGGCCAAGGGCATGGACGGCGTGGAGCTGCAGGTCGAGGACGCGCAGAACGACGTCGCCAAGCAGCTCGACCAGATCAAGAACTTCGTCGCCTCGGGCGTCGATGCGATCATCGTCAATCCGGTAGACACCTCGGCCACCCAGGCAATGTCGGACGCCGCCGCTGCGGCCAATGTTCCGCTGGTCTATGTCAACCGCGAGCCGGTCAATGTCGACACGCTGCCGGACAACCAGGCCTTCGTCGCCTCGAACGAGGTTGAGTCAGGCACTCTCGAGACCCAGGAAGTCTGCCGCCTGTTCAAGGAAGCCGGCAAGACCGAGGCCAATGTCTACGTGATCATGGGCGAGCTGTCGAACCAGGCCGCGGTGCAGCGCACCAAGGACATTGACGATGTGATCGCCACTCCGGAATGCAGCTTCATCAAGATCATCGACAAGCAGACGTCGAACTGGAAACGCGAGGAAGCGCAGAACCTGATGACCAACTGGCTGTCGACCGGCAAGCCGTTCGACGGCGTGATCGCCAACAATGACGAAAGCGCCATCGGTGCGATCCAGGCCATGAAGGCTGCCAACATCGACATGAAGTCGGTTGTCGTCGGCGGCGTGGACGCCACTCAGGACGCGCTTGCCGCGATGCAGGCGGGCGATCTCGACGTCACCGTATTTCAGGATGCGGCCGGCCAGGGTGCCGGGGCGCTGGACGCGGCGCTCAAGCTTTCCAAGGGCGAGGCGGTTGAACAGAAGGTCTACATCCCCTTCCAGCTGGTCACGCCGGCAAACATCGACAAGTTCCTGCAGAAGAACTGAGGCAGAGGACCGTTTTTCGATAGGGAGCGGCGCGGCAGAGCATCGGACCGGTTTGAGAATCCGATGTCGAAAAACAAAAAAGCGCCGCTCCTCCTTTCCCTTATCGCCGAAACAGCCGGCGGGAGGGCGACTACGGCTGATGGAGGATCAAGATTTGGCACAGACAACCCATGGCGTCGGCGGACTCAGCTATGATGCGAAGAAGCGCACATGGCCTGCCGAATTCAACGTTTTCCTGGCGCTCATCATCCTCGTCGGCGCCTTCGAGCTGATAGGCCGCGTCTTTCTTGGCGACAGCTTCCTGTTCAACACCCGCGCCAATGTCGATACGATCTTTAACGAGGCGCGCCTGCAGATCATCATCCTGCAGGTATCGATCGTCGGCATCATCGCCATCGGAGTGACGCAAGTGATCATTTCCGGCGGCATCGATCTTTCCTCTGGTTCGGTCGTCGGCGCCACGGCGATGATCGCCATGAGCTTCGCCCAGGTGGCGACGGTCAACGGCAACCCTAACCCCAAGGCGATGTTCATCGAGCAGGGCTGGACCGACCTGCCGGTGATCGTGCCGGTGCTTGTCGCGATCGGCTGCGGGCTGCTGGCGGGCCTGATCAACGGCACGCTGGTCGCCTACACCCGCATTCCGCCGTTCATCGCCACGCTTGGCATGATGGTCACCGCGCGCGGCGTCGCCAAATGGTGGTCCAAGGGGCAGCCGATCTCGTTTCCCACCGAAAGTTTCGCCGCCATCGGCAAGGGGCTGATGCCGGTCATCATCTTCATATCGCTGGCGATTTTGTTCCAGCTGATCCTGTCATACACCAGGTACGGCAAGCACTGTTATGCCATCGGCTCCAACGAGGACGCCGCCCGCATGTCCGGCATAAATGTCCAGAACCACAAGATCCTCGTCTTCGTCATTGCCGGCATCCTCGCCTCGCTTGCTGCCGTGGTGCTGAGCTCCAAGAATCTCACCGCTCAGGCCGGCATGGGCGTGATGTACGAACTGGACGCGATCGCCATGGCGGTCATCGGCGGCGTCTCGCTGTCTGGCGGCCGCGGCTCGATCATCGGAACGGTGATCGGTGCGCTGATCTTCGGCGTCATCATCTCCGGCTTCACCTTCCTGCGCCTCGACGCCTACTACCAGGAGATGGTCAAGGGTGTGATCATCATCGGCGCAGTCGTTCTCGATCAGTGGCGCCAGCGCCTGCGGGCAATGAGGGCTTGATCATGTCAGACATCGTCCTGAAGACCGAAAACCTGACCAAATACTATGGCGGCGTGCATGCGCTCGAAGGCGCGAACTTCGAACTGCGCAAGGGCGAGCATGTCGCCATCATGGGCGACAACGGCGCCGGCAAATCGACCTTCGTGCGCCAGATCACGGCCGTCGAGCAGCGCACCAGCGGCAAGGTCTGGTTCGACGGCAAGGAAGTGAACTTCGCCGGCCCGATCGCCGCGCGCGAGGCGGGCATCGAAACGGTGTTCCAGAACCTTGCGCTCGCCGACGATCTCGACGTGCCGTCGAACCTGTTTCTCGGCCGCGAAAAGGTGCTTTTCAATCTCGGGCCGTTCTCGATCCTCGATCGCAAGTTCATGCGTAAGGCGACCGAGGCAGCGCTGATCCGCACGGCGGTCAAGATTCCCAACCTTTCCAACACCATTCGCCACATGTCGGGCGGCCAGCGCCAGTGCGTGGCAATCGCCAGAACCGCGACTTTTGCGTCCAAGCTCATCATCATGGACGAGCCGACGGCAGCACTTGGTGTGCAGGAGACGATGCAGGTCGAAAACATCATCCGCACGCTGAAAGCCAATGGCGAGCCGCTGATCCTGATCAGTCACAACATGCGCCAGGTGTTTGATCTGGTCGACCGCATCGTCGTCTTCCGACGCGGCCGCATCGTCGCCAATCTGCGCAAGCAGGACACCGACGGCAACGACGTCGTCTCATACATCACCGGCGCCAAGACCGGGGAGGCAGAACTTGCGGCCTAAGGCGAATGCCGGCGCGGCGGGTCATCGGCCCGTCGCCGAGCAACTGCAATAAGAAAATCTACTGCGCCTTGCCGTGAACGGTGCAGTAAAGACGCACTTCCATTTCGAACAATCCTCAAAGGAAATCCCATGTCTCTCCGCTTCGCTCTTCTTGGTGCAGGCCGCATCGGCAAGGTCCACGCCCGTGCCATCGGTTCCAATCCGCAGGCCAGACTGGTCGCAGTTGCCGATGCCTTCGAGAAGGCAGCGACGGAGCTGGCGTCGGCCTATGGCGCGGAAGTACGCACTATCGAGGCAATCGAAAAAGCCGGGGATATCGATGCGGTCATCATCTGCACGCCGACCGACACCCATGCCGATCTGATTGAGCAGTTCGCCAAGGCCGGCAAGGCGATCTTCTGCGAGAAGCCGATCGACCTCGACGCCGGCAGAGTGGAAGAATGCCTGGCCGTGGTCGACAAGGCCGGCGCCACTTTGATGGTCGGCTTCAACCGCCGCTTCGATCCGCATTTCGCCGCCGTGCGCAAGGCGATCGACGACGGTGCCATCGGCACCGTCGAGATGGTGACCATCACGTCGCGCGATCCCGGCCCGCCGCCGCTCGACTATATCGGCCGCTCGGGCGGGATCTTCCGCGACATGACCATCCATGATTTCGACATGGCGCGCTTCCTGCTCGGCGAGGAGCCGGTGGCGGTCAGCGCCCATGCCTCGGTGCTGGTCGACAGACAAATCGGCGAGGCCGGCGATTTCGACAGCGTCAGCGTCATCCTCGAAACCGCCTCCGGCAAGCAGTGCATCATCTCCAATTCGCGGCGCGCCACCTATGGCTACGACCAGCGCATCGAGGTGCATGGCTCGAAAGGCATGGTCGCGGCCGAGAACCAGCGGCCGGTGTCGATCGAACTGGCCAATGAGAAAGGCTATACGCGCCCGCCGCTGCACGACTTCTTCATGACCCGCTACCTCGACGCCTATGCCAACGAGATCGCCGCCTTCATCGCGGCGGCGACATCAGGCAACAAGGCCGCACCGAGCGGCAAGGATGGGCTCGTCGCGCTGCGGCTGGCGGACGCGGCGCTAAAATCGGCCAGGGACGGCAAGACCGTCCGCCTCGACAAAACCATCTGAAGCAACACCAAGTACAGGAGCAAGGCGATGAACGGTTCCGCCGGTCGCAATTCCGAAACACGCGCCATCGTCACCGGCGGCGCGCAAGGCATCGGCTTCGCCGTCGCCGAGGCGCTGGCCGATGAGGGCTGCCGGGCGTTGGCGCTAATCGGACGCTCGCAGGAGAAGGGCGACAAGGCCGTCGCCACCCTCAAGAAGTCGGGCGTCGACGCGATTTTCATCAGCGCCGATGTCGCCCAAGTGGCCGACTGCAAGCAGGCCGTCGAAACGGCGATCGCTCATTTCGGCACCGTCAACGCGCTGGTCAACGCCGCCGCCACCTCGGCCCGCGGATCACTGGTCGAGACCTCCGAGGAAACATTCGACCAGATCTTCCAGACCAATGTGCGCGGCCCCTTCTTCCTGATGCAGGGTCTGGTGGCGCACCTGCTCGACCGCAAGGCGCCTGGCTCGATTGTCAACGTGCTGTCGATGTCGGCGCATTGCGGCCAGTCGTTCCTGACGCCCTATTCGTCGAGCAAGGGCGCTCTCATGACGCTGACCAAGAATGTCGCCAACGCCTATCGCAGCAATCGCATCCGCTGCAACGCGGTGCTGCCTGGCTGGATGGACACCGAGGGCGAGGACATCGTGCAGAAGAAATGGCACGCGGCACCCGACGACTGGCTGGAAAAGGCCGAGGCCGCGCAGCCGATGGGCCAGTTGGTGAAGCCGGACCAGCTTGCCCGGCTGATCAGCTATATGGTCAGCCCGCAGTCGGGCGTCATGACCGGATCGCTGGTCGATTACGACCAGAACGTTGCCGGAGCGGGCGCAGAGTAGCATCAGGGCGTGACAAGCGCCCCGGCTTCGGCTATAGGGCTGGCATGATCCACCTGACCGCCTCGTTCTGGTACTTTAGCTACGGCAGCTCGCTGGCGGCGGGAGGATTGCGCTCGATCTGAAGATTGCAGCATCAAAATCCGAACAGCCGCCAGACCTGGCGGCTTTTTTGTTTCAGCCGGCAGGTCTCCCAATCAGGAGCAGAAAGCCGTGTTGACCACCACCGACGATCTTCGGGTCAAGGAAATAAGGGAATTGAGTACGCCGGACCAGGTGATGCGGGAGATACCGCGCACGCTGACGGCGACGCGGACCGTTACCGCGTCACGCAACGCGATCCACGCCGTGCTGACCGGCGCCGATGATCGGCTGATCGTCGTCGTCGGCCCCTGTTCGATCCACGACCCGGCCGCTGCCGTAGACTATGCCAGCCGTCTGGCGACGCTGCGCGAGAGCCTGTCGGACCGGCTGGAGATCGTGATGCGCGTGTATTTCGAGAAGCCGCGCACAACGGTCGGCTGGAAGGGCCTGATCAACGATCCCGACCTGGACGGCAGCTTCAACATCGACAAGGGGCTGAGGCTGGCCCGCAACGTGCTCTCCGCCGTCAACAATCTCGGCCTTCCGGCGGCGACCGAATTCCTCGACATGGCCACCCCCCAATACATTGCCGATCTCGTCGCCTGGGGGGCGATCGGCGCGCGCACGACAGAGAGCCAGATCCATCGGGAACTCGCATCCGGCCTGTCCTGCCCTGTCGGCTTCAAGAACGGCACCGACGGCAATTTGCGGATCGCCGCCGAGGCGGTGAAATCCGCCGCCCAGCCGCATCATTTCATGGCGGTGACGAAGGGCGGGCGCAGCGCCATCGCGACGACCACCGGCAACGAGGACTGCCACGTCATCCTGCGCGGCGGCATTATGCCGAACTATGACGCAACGAGCATAGCTGCCGCCTGCGCGGAGCTCGGTCGGGTCGGGGTAGCACCTCGGCTGATGATCGATGTCAGCCACGCCAACAGCAACAAGAAGCCTGAGAACCAGCCGACGGTGGCGGCTGACGTGGCGGGCCAGGTCGCAGCAGGCGACGCGCGCATCATCGGCGTCATGATCGAGAGCAACTTCGTCGCCGGCCGGCAGGAGGTCATGCCCAACAAGCCGCTGGTCTATGGCCAGAGCATCACCGATGGCTGCATCGACTGGGCAACCACCGAGACGGTGCTGCACGGCCTTGCCGACGCCGTCGAGCGGCGCCGGTCAGCGCGACGCGCAATGATATCAAGCCGTCCGGGAGCCGCCTGACGCGCTCCTCTTGTTGCAAGGGTGCTGAAACTCGGCAGCGCGGCGCCCCCGGCGGATCACGCCGCGCTGAGTCCTTCCCAGACAGTGAACACCGAGACGGCGAACAGCAACAGCCCGGCCGCCCGGCCGGCAAGAGCGGTCGCCTGCGGATTGGCGACCAGCAGGTTACGGCTGCGGCCGGCGGTGATCGCAAGCCCGCCATAGATGGCGGCCTGGGTGAGGACCGTCAGCAACCCCATGACGGTTGCCTGCATCCAGATCGGACCGTAGGCGGGCTTCAAGAACTGCGGATAGACGGCAAGGACGAAAAGATAGGCCTTCGGATTGATCAGGCAGGTCATCAGCCCTTGGCGAAACGCCTTCCAGGCAGTGCGGCTGCCGGCGGGCGCGTTATCGCCGACGGTGATGGAGCTGCGCATCAGAGTAATGCCGATGAAGGCCATATAGGCGGCGCCGGCGATCAGGAGCGGCTTGAACAGGATCGGCACGAAATGCATCAGCAGGCCGACGCCGACCGCGCCGTTCAGCGTATGCACCATGCCGCCCAGCATGATGCCGCCGGTCGCCGCCAATCCTCTGTCGCGTCCGCCGGTCAGCGCATTGGCAAGCACGAACAGCATGTCCATGCCCGGCACGGCGATGATGCCGAACAGGAGAATGAAGAACAGCCAGAGGTTTTCCGTGTAGCTCATGTCAGTTGCCTGCCGTCTGGCGCCGCAAAGCCGCAGCTGAACCTGTTGATTTTCAAACCGATAGGCCGCCCTATAGGTGATCCCAACTGACGGGGTGTTGTCAGTTGCCTTCGAGGTTGAATGAATTGCGCAAGGCGTCGCGTCTGTTCGAGATCATCCAGATCCTGCGGCTAGCCAGAGAGCCGGTGACCGCGGCAATGATTGCCGAGCGTCTGGAAGTGACGATGCGCTCGGTCTATCGCGATATTGCCGCTTTGCAGGCGATGCGTGTGCCGATCCAAGGCGGCCGCGGCATTGGCTATATCCTGCGCCCCGGCTTCGACCTGCCGCCGCTGATGTTTTCGATCGAGGAGATGGAGGCGATCGTGTTGTCGCTGGCGTTGCTGGAGCGCACCGGCGACAGCGAGCTGAAGCAGGCGGCCAAGCGCGTTAGCGCCAAGATCGCCGGCGCGGTGCCGCCGCCTTTGCGCCAGACGCTCGATGCCAATGCCCTGAATGCCTGGGGATTCGCAGCACCTTCGGCCTCGGCGGTCGATCTGGCGCTGGTTCGCCGCGTCATCCGCGACGAGGAAAAGCTCGACCTCTCCTATTGCGATGAAGCGGGCCGGGCGACCGAACGCATCATCCGCCCGATCGCCCTCATCTACTATGCCGAAACCGCCAACATCGTCGCCTGGTGCGAACTCCGCCAGGCCATCCGCAATTTCCGCAGCGACCGCATCGATGACTGCCAGCCGACAGGCCTATGGTTCAAGGGCGAAGGCGATGATCTGCGGCAGCTCTGGGTGGACGGGTGGGAGATCAACGCCACAACCGCCGGCAACTGATGCGTCGCCGGCTTCCAGGTTGAGCTATCTAACATCCACCCAGCGCTTTTCCTCGAACGAGCGCGCCATGGCATGCACGGTGCGCTCGATTTCGAGTCCTTCGTCGAAATCGATGATGCGCGCCGGCTTGCCGGCAAGCCGCGCCAAAAGTTCCCGGCATTCGATGATCTTGAGGTCGTTGAAGCCGAGACCGTGGCCGGGTGCCGGCAGGAAGGCGTCGTAGGGCTTGTGATGCGGCGCCACCAGGATAGTGCGATAGCCTTGCTCGGTCGGCCGGTCTGATGTGAGGTAGAGCTGGAACTCGTTCATCCGCTCCTGGTCGTACTGGATCGAGCCCTTCGAGCCGAAGATCTGGATGGCGATCCGGCCCTTGCGGCCCCAGGCCGAACGATTGACCAGCAGCGTGCCGGCAATGCCGTTTTCGAGATGCATCAGCACGTTGGCGATGTCGTAGGTCTCGACCGCGCGGCGCCCGCCCGACGCAACGCGGCGATCGGCATAGGGTTTTGCCATATCGCACATCACGCGGGCGACGCGGCCGAACAGCACGGCGACCAGCGACAGCGGATGCACGGCGAAATCGTCGAGCGCGCCGTAACCGGACGCCGCCTCGTGCTTCCAGAAGAATAGCGCCTCCGGGTCGGCCATGAAATCCTCATCCATCTCGACGCGCAGATGGTTGACCTCGCCGATGATTTTCTCGTCGAGCAGCGCACCGATGTGGCGGATGGCCGGGTTCTGGATGTAGTTGTAGCCGAGAGCGGCCACCTTGCCGGACTTTTGCGCCGCCGCCGCCATGGCTTGCGCCTCGGCAAAACTCGGCGCCATCGGCTTTTCGCACCACAGATGCTTGCCGGCTTCGAGGATGGCGATGGCCATTTCCGGGTGGAACTGGTTGGGCGTGGTCAGCGAGACGATATCGACATCCGGATCATCGACGACGGCACGCCAGTCGCCGGAGGCCCTGGCGAAGCCGAATTCGCTGGCACGACGTTTGGCAAGATCCTCATTGACCTCGCCGAGATGGACCAGCCTTGGCTTGGCCACGTCGGGAAAGACGGTGCCGACCGCGTTCCAGGCGATGGCGTGACACTTGCCCATGAACCCCGTGCCGATAAGACCGACTCCGACCATTTCCCTTGTCTCCGTCGCCAGAAAGATTGTGTGGATGAATTAGTCCATTTTATCCAGAAATGGAACGCATGCCTCATTTTTTATGGCCTTCTTGCACAGGCTCGCTATGATGGGGCACACACGGCATCGACTGATGAGCCTGGGCGGAGCGACGATGGACGAACGGGTGCCCCGCGATTTCGAGACGCTGCGGACGACGATCCTGGAACGGCGCCATAGCCTGCCCAAGCGTATCGCGCAGATCGCCGCCTATGCGCTCGACAATCCTGACGACATTGCCTTCGGCACGGCCGCCAGCATCGCCGCTTCGGCCGGCGTCCAGCCTTCGACCTTGATCCGCTTCGCCCAGCAGCTCGGCTTCGACGGCTTCACCAGTCTGCAGCTGGTGTTTCGCGAGCGCCTGCGTGAGCGCAATTCGTCCTATGACGAACGACTGGCGGCATTGCGCGCCAAGGCCGAGGAAGGCGCCGGTCACCGGGCGATCTTCGACGGCTTCGTCGCCGCGGCCGGCACCTCGCTCAACGATATTTCAGGCAGGTTGAACGAAGACCATTTCGAAGATGCGATCGCCTTGCTGGCAAAGGCGGAGACCATCTATGTGCTGGCCAAGCGCCGCTCGTATCCGGTCGCCTCCTACATCGCCTATGCGCTGGGCAAGCTCAAGATCCGCAACCAGCTGATCGAATCGGCCGCCGGCCTCAACGCCGAGATGATCAGCTTTGCCTCGCCCAGGGATGCCGTCATCGCCATCAGTTTCTCACCCTATGCCCCGGCGGCCATCGACGAGGCGCGCGTCATTTCCGAGCAAGGCGTTCCGATCGTGGCGATCACAGACAGTTCCTTTTCGCCGCTCGCCCAGTTCGCCAAGGTCTGGTTCGAAGTCGCCGAGGCCGATTTCGCCGGCTTCCGCTCGTTGTCAGCGACGATGGCGCTGGCCATGGCGCTGACCGTTGCGGTTGGCGAGAAGCGGCGCGACGCTGGCCGCAAGCGCAAGGCCTGACAGGCTACTTTTCAGCAAAGGAATGCGCGTTCCATATTGACTATGGATTGGAATTATTATTTCATATTACCGGCGCCACGCTGCCGCTCGCGCGTGTACCCCAAGACAACAAGGCTGATGGGAGGTTCGAATGGGCGAAGCCATGGACGCGAAACATGCGCCGCTCGACGTCATCACCATTGGCCGCGCCTCGGTCGATCTCTATGGCCAGCAGATCGGCTCGCGCTTGGAGGACATCACCTCCTTTGCCAAGTCGGTCGGCGGCTGTCCGGCCAACATTTCGGTCGGCACGGCGAGGCTCGGCCTGCGCTCGGCGCTGCTCACCCGCGTCGGCGACGAGCAGATGGGCCGCTTCATCCGCGAGCAGCTGACGCGCGAAGGGGTTTCGGTCGACGGCCTCAAGACCGACCCGGACCGGCTGACCGCGCTGGTGCTGCTGTCGGTCGAGGACGAAGGCGTCTCGCCGATGATCTTCTATCGCAGCGACTGCGCCGACATGGCGCTGGCGGAGGAGGACATCGACGAAGCGTTCATCGCCTCGGCGCGCGCCATCGTCGTCACCGGCACGCATTTTTCGCGGCCCAACAGCGATGCCGCCCAGCGCAAGGCGATCCGCGCCATCAAGGCCAATGGCGGCAAGGTGGTGTTCGACATCGACTACCGCCCCAATCTCTGGGGCCTTGCCGGCCATGCCGAAGGGTTCGAGCGCTACGTGAAATCCGACCGGGTCTCCGCCCGGCTGAAGACGGTGCTGCCCGACTGCGACCTGATCGTCGGCACCGAAGAAGAGATCATGATCGCCTCCGGCACTGACGATTGCCTCAGCGCGTTGAAGACGATCCGTTCGCTGTCCAAGGCCACTATCGTGCTGAAGCGCGGCGCCATGGGCTGCATCGTCTATGACGGACCGATCAGCGACGATCTCGAAGACGGCATTGTCGGCAAGGGTTTTCCGATCGAGGTCTATAATGTTCTCGGCGCCGGCGATGCCTTCATGTCGGGCTTCCTGCGCGGCTGGCTCGGCGAGGAGAGCCTAGCGACGGCGGCGACCTGGGCCAATGCCTGCGGCGCCTTCGCCGTGTCGCGGCTGCTCTGCGCGCCGGAATACCCGACCTTCGAGGAATTGCAGTTCTTCCTGAAGAACGGCAGCAGGCATCTGGCGTTGCGCAAGGACGAGGCGATCAACCATATCCATTGGGCGACGACGCGCCGGCGCGTCATTCCCTCGCTGATGGCGCTGGCCTGCGACCACCGTATCCAGCTTGACGATGTCGCCGCGAAAGCCGGCGCCGATCCGTCGCGCATCCATGATTTCAAGGTGCTGACGGTCAAGGCGGCGGCAAAGGTCGCCGCCGGCCGCGCCGGTTACGGCATGCTGCTCGACGAGAAATACGGCCGCGAGGCGATGTTCGAATTTGCCCGCCATTCCTTCGCCTGGCTCGGCCGGCCGGTCGAGCTGCCGGGATCGCGGCCGCTTCGTTTTGAATTCTCGCAGGACATCGGCTCGCAATTGATCGAGTGGCCGGTCGACCATTGCATCAAGTGCCTGTGCTTCTATCACCCCGACGACCCGGAGCCGCTGAAGACCGAGCAGCAGCAGAAGCTCAAAAGCCTGTTCGAGGCCGCGCGGAAAGTGGGAAGAGAACTTCTCATCGAGATCATCGCCGGCAAGCACGGCGAGCTCAACGACACGACGATCTCGCGCGCGCTGGAGGAACTCTATGCGCTCGATATCAAGCCCGACTGGTGGAAGCTCGAACCGCAGGCTTCGGCCGGGGCTTGGGCAAAGATCGAGGCCGTGATCCTGAAGAACGATCCGTGGTGCCGTGGGGTTGTGCTGCTCGGCCTAGAAGCGCCGCAGGACGAGCTGGAAGCGGCCTTCGCTGCCACCGCCAAAGCGCCCATCGTCAAGGGCTTCGCCGTCGGACGCACCATCTTCATCAACGCGGCCGAACAGTGGCTTGCGGGCAAGATGTCGGACGACGAGGCAGTGGCCGACATGGCGTCGCGCTTCGAGAGACTAACCGAGGCATGGCTTGCCGCGCGCGGCCGCAAAGCAGCATAAGAAGGCGCGGCATTAGGACTGCGGAGGAAAACAACATGACCAAGACAATCCGCCTGACGATGGCGCAGGCGCTGACCCGCTTTCTTGCCAGCCAGATGACCGAGATCGACGGCAAAAAAATGCCGATCTTCGGCGGCGTCTGGGCGATCTTCGGCCATGGCAATGTCGCCGGTGTCGGCGAGGCGCTCTACCAGGTGCGTGACGAATTGCCGACCTTCCGCGCCCACAACGAACAGGCGATGGCGCATGCGGCGATCGCCTACGCCAAGGCCAATTTCCGTCGCCGCTTCATGGCCACAACAAGTTCGATCGGCCCCGGCGCGCTCAACATGGTGACGGCGGCAGCACTTGCGCATGTAAACAGGTTGCCTGTCCTGTTTCTGCCCGGCGACGTCTTCGCCAATCGCATCCCCGACCCTGTCCTGCAGCAGGCCGAGGATTTCTCCGACGGCACGGCGACGGTCAATGACTGCTTTAAGCCCGTGTCGCGCTATTTCGACCGCATCACCCGGCCCGAGCAGATCATCCCGGCGCTCAATCGCGCCATGCAGGTGCTGACCGATCCGGCCGAATGCGGACCGGTGACGCTGGCGCTCTGCCAGGACGTGCAGGCCGAAGCCTATGACTACCCCGAGAGCTTCTTTGCCGAACGGGTCTGGAACCAGCGCCGGCCGCGTCCGGACCGTAGGGAATTGGCGGCCGCGGTGGCGGCGCTGAAGGCGGCAAGAAAGCCGTT
The DNA here is from genome assembly GCF_002284535.1 of Mesorhizobium wenxiniae. Classification (GTDB taxonomy): domain Bacteria; phylum Pseudomonadota; class Alphaproteobacteria; order Rhizobiales; family Rhizobiaceae; genus Mesorhizobium; species Mesorhizobium wenxiniae. The sequence goes on from NZ_NPKH01000011.1 coordinate 265,604, forward strand.
AGTGATTGCCGGCGGCGGCGTGCTTTATTCGCAGGCTTCCGACGAATTGGCGAAGCTGGTGCAAGGCGCCGGCATCCCGGTCTGCGAGACGCAGGGCGGTAAATCCTCGCTGCCGGACGATCATCCGCTCAACATGGCGGCGGTCGGCGTCACCGGCACTTCGGCGGCCAACCGGCTGGCTGAAGAAGCCGACGTCGTGCTTGCCGTCGGCACCAGGCTGCAGGATTTCACCACCGGCTCGTGGGCGCTGTTCAAGAATTCCGGCAAGACCATCATCGGGCTGAACGTCCAGCCTTTCGATGCGGGAAAACACCAGGCGCTGCCGCTGGTCGCCGATGCGGCAGAAGGGCTCGCCGAGCTTGACGCGGCGCTGAACGGCTGGAAGGCGCCGGCTGCCTGGACCGACAATGCGGCCAGGGGCAAGAAGGACTGGCAGGCCAATGCAGACAAGGTGACGGCGTCGACCAATGCCGCCTACCCGTCCGACGCGCAAGTGATCGGCGCCGTGCAGCGCGCCATGGGCTCCGGCGTGATATTGCTTCATGCCGCCGGCGGCCTGCCCGGCGAGTTACACAAGCTCTGGCAGGCGGGCGCGCCCGGCTCCTACCACGCCGAATACGGCTTCTCGACCATGGGCTACGAGATCGCTGGCGGGCTCGGCGCCAAAATGGCGAAGCCCGACGAGGAGGTCGTCGTGATGATCGGCGACGGCTCCTATCTGATGCTCAATTCCGAGATCGCGACCTCGGTCATGCTCGGCCTCAAGCTGACCATCGTGCTGCTCGATAACAGAGGCTATGGCTGCATCAACCGGCTGCAGATGGCGACCGGCGGCGCCAACTTCAACAATCTGCTGAAGGACGCACGCCATGAGATATTGCCCGACATCGACTTCGCGGCGCATGCGGTAAGCCTCGGCGCCATCGCTGAGAAGGTTTCCTCGGTCGCCGGGCTGGAAACGGCGCTGGCGCAAGCGAAGAAGAATACAAGGACCACAGTGCTGGTCATCGACACCGATCCGCTGGTTTCGACCGAAGCCGGTGGAAGCTGGTGGGACGTTGCCGTGCCGGAAGTCTCGACACGGCCGCAAGTGAATGCGGCGCGCAGAGCCTATGATGAAAAGCGGCAGATGCAGAAGATTGGAGATTGATGTCGGCGCTGCCAAGCCCCTATCTCCGCCTTGTGGGGAGGTCGGACCGAAGGTCCGGGTGGGGGTCGGGCGCCGCACCCCACCCGCTGCTTCGCAGCGACCCTCCCCACAAGGGCGAGGGTGGACACGAACTGACATTGGAGTGACGACTTGAAAGCCAAACTGGGCATGTCCCCCATTGCATGGTGGAACGACGATCTTGCGGAACTCAGCGATGACGTCTCGCTGGAGGAGTGCTTGCGCCAGTCGCGTTCGGCAGGTTTCACCGGCATGGAAATGGGCCGCCGTTTTCCCAGTGACCCGGAGATCATGCTGCCGATCCTGAAAGAGGCCGACGTCACGCTTTGCGGTGGCTGGTTCTCCGGTACGCTGGTCGACGAAGACATGGCGGGGAATAAGGATCGCATCCAGCCGATGATCGATCTGTTCAAGGCGGTGAACGCGCCTTGCATCGTCTACGGCGAGGTCGGCCGCTCCATCCAGGGCGACCGCTCGAAGCCGCTCGCCACCAAGCCCAGGCTTTCGGACGACGAGATGAAAGCCTATGCGAAGCGCCTCACGCAGTTCGGGGAATGGTGCGCCGAGCAGGGCATGCCGCTCTCCTACCACCATCATATGGCAGCGGTGGTCGAGACGGAGCCGGAGCTTGATGCCTTCATGCGCTTTTCGGGAGAAGGCATCCCCTTGCTGCTCGATGCCGGTCACCTGGCCTTTGCCGGCGGTAACGTGCTGCGCGCCATCGACAAGCATCACCGGCGCATCAACCATGTGCATGTGAAAGACATACGCATGGAGGTGATCGAGAAACTCGACCGCCAGAAGCAATCCTTCCTAGACGCCGTGGCGCTCGGCGCCTTCACGGTGCCGGGAGACGGTTCGCTGGATTTTGGCGTCATCGTGGAAAGGCTGGCGAACTACGGCTATGAAGGCTGGTTCGTCGTCGAGGCCGAGCAGGACCCGAAGACGAATCCGCCGTTCAAGATGGCGCAAGTCGGCTACAAGGAATTGATGCGGGTGATGACGGCTGCCGGTTACACCGTTGAAACACAGGGCTTCCCCAATGCTTGAATGCAGTATTCCCGGCGAAGGGCTGATCCGATGCGGGGGCTGATCCGATGAAGGACTCCGAGCATCCGTTCTTCCGGCCCTTGTGGCGGCGCGTTGCCATCGTCGCGGTCTGCCTGGGCTGGGCCGTGGTCGAGTTTGCCACCGGCGCGCCGTTCTGGGGCATGATCGCGCTCGGCTTCGCCGGCTATGCCGTCTGGCAGTTCTTCTATCTCTATAAGCCGGCCGACGGCGGCAAGGCTTCGGCCGATACCGAACCAAAGGAATGAAGCGCGATGTCGAAACTGCTGGTTAAGGCCGATAAGGGCCATGGCCGCGTCGCCCATGTGACGCCGCAAAACGCCGGCTGGACTTATGTCGGTTTCGATCTGCATCGATTGCGGCCAGGCGGAACAGCCTCCGGGCAAACCGCTAACCGTGAAGTCTGCCTGGTGTTCGTCACCGGCAAGGGCAAGGCGACGGCCGGCGGCAAGGATCTCGGCCTGCTCGGCGAACGCATGTCGCCCTTCGAAGGCAAGCCGTGGTCGGTCTATGTGCCGCAGGACTCTGACTGGTCGGTGACATCAGACACCGATCTCGAACTTGCGGTCTGCTCGGCGCCGGGGCTTGGCGGCGGCCTGCCGGTCCGCGTCATTGCGCCGAAGGATCTCGGCCAGGAGGTTCGCGGCAAGGGCACCAACACGCGCTATGTCACCAACATCCTGCCGGAGGGCAAGCCGGCCGACTCATTGCTGGTGGTCGAGGTCATCACGCCGGGCGGCCACACATCGAGCTATCCGCCGCACAAGCATGACCAGGACAATCTGCCGGCCGAGTCCTATCTCGAGGAGACCTACTACCACCGCCTCAACCCGCCGCAGGGCTTTGCCTTTCAGCGCGTCTACACCGATGCCGACTGGACTGGCGCTCGATCGCTCGATGAGACGATGGCGATCGAGGACGGCGATGTCGTGCTGGTGCCCAAGGGCTATCATCCTTGCGCCGCCTGCCATGGCTATGACCTCTACTACCTCAACGTCATGGCGGGGCCGAAGCGGACGTGGAAATTTCACAACGCGCCCGAGCACGAATGGCTGATGAAGGCCTGATCGCGCTCCCTTCCGGTCGGCAACTGGCCCAAGGCGAAAAAATCGTCGGCTAATGACCCGCCTGAACAACTTTGTTATCAGGGCGATCATCAGCTTCGTCATTTCGTCATGCAAATCGCCTATGGCAGCGGGAGTTGACGAGGACTTTCGATGCGCTACGCCATCTATTTCACTCCCCGGCAGGACGAACCGCTGGCGCGGATCGCCGCCAATTGGCTCGGCCGCGACCCGTTCGGCGCCGCCACGAGGCCGGTCGAGGCGGTGGGCGAGCTGTCAGCGGCGGAAGTCGCCTTCCACACCGCTTCGGCGCGCCGCTACGGTTTTCATGCGACGCTGAAGGCGCCCTTCCGGCTGGCTTCGAGCGAAACGGAAGCCGCGCTTCGCGCGGCGCTCGACGATTTTGCCTTGGCGACGCCGGTGGTAACCATCCCACGGCTGGTCGTCAGCCAGATCGACGGCTTCTTCGCGCTGGTGCCGGAAGGACCGCTGCCGGCGCTCAACCGCTTCGCCGACGACGTTGTGCGCGACTTCGACCGTTTTCGCGCGCCGCTGACCGAGGCTGAGATCGAACGGCGCAGCCCTGATTCGCTGAAGCCGGATGAATTCCGCAATCTCTGCCAGTGGGGCTACCCCTATGTCTTCGAGACCTTCCGGTTCCATATGACGCTATCCGGCCGTGCCTCGTTACAGGAAAGCCCCCGTCTTCGCGCAGCAATCGACAGCCTGTTTGCGCAGGTCCTGCAACGGCCGGTGCCGGTGGACGCACTGACCCTGTTTGTCGAAACTGAACCTGGCGCCCCGTTCATGATGCTTTCCCATCACGCGCTCGGGCGCCGCCCGGCCAGAAGAACTGCCTGAGATGACTATTTGTTTTAACCGCCTTTTTGCGACGCCAATCGGTTTCAATTGGCTGCAAAAATGCTCCAGGGATTGCCTGAAATGACCGCCGAGACCGTTCTCAACAATGCCCGCATCGTGCTTGCCGACGAGATCGTCGAAGGCTCGATCGTGCTGCGCGACGGCTTGATCACCGGGATCGATGCCGGCGCCGGCCGGACCGGCGAAGACATGGACGGCGATTTCATCATTCCCGGGCTGGTCGAGCTTCATACCGACCACCTCGAAGGCCACTACGCGCCCCGGCCGAAGGTGCGCTGGAACCCGATCGCCGCCGTTCTCGCCCATGACGCGCAGGTGGCGACCGCCGGCATCACCACCGTGCTCGACGCCTTGCGCGTCGGCATGGACGACGACGCCGACATGAATTCGGCCGACATGCGCAAGCTGGCCGATGCGATCGAGGACAGCGTCCAGCAGGACCGGCTGCGGGCCGACCATTTCATCCATCTGCGCTGCGAGGTTTCGGCGCCGGATTGCCTCGCCGCCTTCGCCCACTTCGATGGCGATGACAGGATCAAGCTGGCGTCGCTGATGGACCATGCGCCGGGACAGCGCCAGTTCGTCGACTTGGAAACCTATGCCTACTACTACCAGCGCAAGCTGAAGCTGACGGATCGCGAATTCCAGCAATTTTGCGAGAAGCGGATGGCGGAGTCGGCGACGAATTCGGGGCCGAACCGCGCCTTCATCGCTGCCGCCTGCCATCAGCGCGGCATCGTGCTGGCCAGCCATGACGACGCCACGACAGGCCATGTCGACGAGGCGATCGAACAGGGTGTCCGCGTCGCCGAGTTCCCGACCACCAAGGAGGCCGCAAAAGCTTCGAAGAGGGCAGGGCTCGGGGTGCTGATGGGCGCGCCGAACGTCATGCGCGGTGCTTCGCATTCGGGTAATGTTTCGGCCCGCACGCTCGCCGGCGAAGGCTTGCTCGACATATTGTCGTCCGACTACATTCCCTTCAGCCTGATCCAGTCGGCCTTTTTTCTCGGCGACGTAGTCGGCGGCATTTCCCTGCCTCAGGCGGTGGCCATGGTTTCGAAGAACCCGGCCGAGGCGGTCGGCCTCGCCGACCGTGGCGTCATCGAGCAGGGCCGGCGCGCCGACCTGGTTCGCGTCCGTCTCGACGACCATGTCCCGGTGGTCCGCACGGTCTGGCGGCAGGGACGGCGGGTCGCGTGATGGTGTCGGCGTCGATCGAGCGTGAATTGTCCGCCGCTGCGTTTCCGATCCGCGACGGCGTCTTCGTCGCCGTCGTGGGGCCGAGCGGCGCCGGCAAGGATACGGTGATCGGCTATGCCCGGGCACTGTTTGCCGACGAGAACCGGCTGGAGTTCGTGCGCCGGGTCATCACCCGGCCGAGCGACACGACGAGCGAGGATCACGACACGCTCGCCGACGCGGCCTTTGTCGAGGCGGAAGCGGACGGCGCCTTCGCCATCTCCTGGGAGGCGCATGGCCTGCGTTACGGCATCCCGGCTGAAGTCGACTGGTCGGTGGCCAATGGCCGCGTCGCAATTGCCAATGTCTCCCGCGCCATCATCCCGGCGCTGCGCGATCGCTATGCCAATCTGGCTGTCGTCGAGATCACCGCATCGCCGGAAATCCTGGCCGAGCGACTGGCGATGCGCGGCCGGGAGTCGCGCGGCGAAGTGCTGGCGCGCCTGGCGCGCAGCGCCAATGTGGCGTTGTCCGGGCCGGGCGTCACCTCGATCGACAATAGCGGCCCGCGTGAGGCGGCCGGCGAGCGCTTTGCCGATGTGCTGCGCAAGGCCATGGCATTCTCCGACATGTCGGGCTTAATTTAAGGCTGCGTCTTCCCCTCTTCCCTTGTGGGGAGAAGGGAGAGGCGGAGCCGCTATTCCGCGGACGCACCAGCCATGCCCTTGCGGGTCGCTTCGAGCATCAGCCGCCGCTCCCGGTACACGCCCCATTGCTGATCGACCAGCACGCCGATGAGGATCACCCCGCCCATCACCGCGAAGTTTAGCGAGGATGGGATGCCGAGCAGGTTGACGAGGTTTTGGAGTTCCTGCAGCAGAACCGTGCCGAGGATGACGCCGATCAGCGAGCCCTCGCCGCCGCGCAGCGAGAAGCCGCCGAGCACTGCCGCGGCAATGGCATAGAGTTCGTAGAACTGACCGTGGCTCGCCGGCGAGATCGAGCGCGTGTACATGGCGAAGTAGATCGCCGACAGCGCCGTCAGCACACCGCAGATGACATAGGCCGCCATGACAACGCGGCCGGTGCGTATCCCGGAATATTTCGCCGCCTCCTCATTCTTGCCGATGGCGTAGAGATAGCGGCCGAACACCGAACGATGCAGCACCACCCACATCACGATGGCGATGACGATCAGCGCTATGAAGCTGTTCGGCACGCCATAGGATCGCCCCGCGGTCAGGAACTCGAGCTCCGGAAAGTTCTGTCCGAAAGCAAAACCCGCCGTGCCGTCGGCTGTGTAGAACCGCGCGACGCCGCGATAGATCAAGAGGCCGCACAGCGTCACCACGAAAGGCTGCAATTTGAGCCGCGTGATCAGCCAGCCATGTGCCAGCCCGATCATGCCGCCAAGCACGAGGATCAGCGGCAGCGCGACCGGCCATGCCATGTCGCGCGTGGCGATGAAATCGACGAACAGGACGCCGAGCAGCGCAACCACGGAGCCGACCGACAATTCGATGCCGCCGGTGATGATGACGAAGGCCTGGCCGATAGCCAGGATGCCGAACAGGCCGATCAGGTTCGCCGTGTTGGCGAGGTTGATCGGCAGCAGAAAGCGCGGATTGATGATCGCCACCACCGCTCCCACCACAAGGATCAGGATCAGCAGGCCGAGATCTTTCTTGCTCATCGTCTTCTCCCCAATCCCTGCCTAGGCAGGCTCCGCAAAAGTGTTCTACGGTTTTGCGACCAGAACCTGCACCAAAACAAAAATCTATCTCGGCTGCTTGCCCACGGCCAGCAGCAGCACGTTTTCCTGGCTGAACTGTTCCTTGTCGAGAATGCCTGAGATCTGGCCCTCATGCATGACAGCGATGCGGTCAGAGACGCCAATCACCTCCTCCATGTCGCTGGAGATCATCAGCACGGCGACACCGGCATCGGCCAGTGCGCGCATCAGCCCGTAGATCTCGGCCTTGGCGCCGATGTCGATGCCGCGGGTCGGCTCGTCGAGGATCATCACCTTGGGGTTCATCGCAAGCCACTTGGCCAGCACGACCTTTTGCTGGTTGCCGCCTGAGAGCGTGCCGGTGCGCGTCGCCACCGACGGTGCCTTGATGCCGAGATTGCGTTTCTGCTTCTCGGCGGTGACGGCTTCGGCGCCGGCAGAAACCAGGAACCGCCGGGCATGCGCCGGCAGATTGGGAAGCGAAATATTCTGGGCAATCGACAGATCGAGCAGGATGCCGGTCAACTTGCGGTCTTCCGGGACGAGGAAGATCCCGTTGGCCACAGCGTCGGCGGCCGAACCGAGAACCAGGTCTTTTCCATCAAGCTGGAGCGCGCCGCCAAGGCTCGTCTCAATGCCGAAAAACACGCGCGCCAGCTCGGTGCGGCCAGAGCCGACTAAGCCCGCCAGCCCTAGGATTTCGCCTTGCCTGACGCCGAGATCGACCGGCCGGTCTGGATAGGCGCTGGTGCGAATGGCCTTGGCCGACAGGGCGACAGTGCCGGGCGGGCGCGCCGATTCTGCGGCCTTCTCCCGCTGCTTCAGCATGCGGCCGATCATCAGCTTCACCATCTGGTCGTGGTTGACGGCGCTCTTCGGCAGCGTGCCGGCAAGCTTGCCGTCCCTCAGCACGACGACGCGATCGGCGACCCGCTCGACCTCGTGAAGACGGTGCGAGATGAAGATGACGCTGATCCCCTCAGCCTTCAGCGCTCTGATGACATCGAGCAGTTTGTCGGTTTCGGCAAGGGGCAGGCTCGATGTCGGTTCGTCGAGGATCACCAGCCTTGCCTCGATCGACAGCGCCTTGGCGATTTCGACCATCTGCTGCTGGGCAAGCGACAGCGTCGATACCGGCGTATCGGCCGAGAAATTGGCGCCCACGCGTTTGAGCAGCGGCGCCGCCAGCGTGCGCAGCCTGGCGCGGTCGACCAGCCTGAGCGGACCGGCGCGCAACGGCTCGCGGCCGAAAAAGATGTTGGCGGCAACGTCCAGGTTTTCGAACAGGTTGAGTTCCTGATGAACGAAGGCAATGCCGGAACCGATGCTGGCTTCGACGGTCAGCCTATCATGGGCGACGCCGTCGACAGTGATCGTGCCGGTGTCGGGGGTGGTCACGCCGCCGAGGATCTTCATCAGCGTCGACTTGCCGGCGCCGTTTTCGCCGACGAGGCCGATGACCTCGCCAGGCCTGACCTCCATCGAAAATCCATCCAGCGCGACCACGCCGGGATAGGTCTTGCGCACGCCCTCGAGACTGAGGAACGGGGCAGTCGTGGATACGCCGATGGATGCGTCGGAATAATTCATCACGCCTGACAGCAGCTGGTGGGCCGTTCTAGCCACATCTGCAGACTGACGACCCTCGCAGGGTTCGTCAATGCGAGCCGCCGACCCGAAGCGAACCTCGAGCCGGCGCAACTGCTTTCGTCCTAATTGCCGGACATTGCCTTCAGATTGGCGGCATAGGCGTCGACGTCGTCCTTGCCGATGATCTTGGTCGGGATGATGATCAGGCCGTTCTCCGGAATGCCCGATTTGTCGCCCTCGAGATAGGCGGCCATCAGCTTCATGCCCTGGTAGGCCCATTCGAAGGGCTGCTGCACCACGGTGGCGGCAACGGTGCCTTCCTTGACGCCGCCCAGCGTGATCGGATCATCGTCGAAGCCGACGACCGTGATCTGGCCGAGCTTGCCGGCGTCGCGCAGCGCTTCATAGATGCGCGGCGTGTTGTAGGAATAGAAGCCGACCATGCAGGTGACGTCGGGGCTGGCGACCAGCGCGTCCTCGACGTTCTTCTTGGCGCGGGCCTGGTCGATGTCGTCGCCACGCACGTCGATAAGCTCTATCTTGGTGCCGGCGAGCCCTTCCTTCATGCCCTCGATGCGCTCCTTGGCATTATCGGCGCCGAGCAAGCCGACGAAGCCGAGGCATTTGCCGCCGTCGGGCATCGCCTTCTTGGCGATCTCGGCCGCCTGTTTGCCGGCATCGATGTTGGATGAGCCAATATAGGCGATACGCTTGGTCTGCGGCGCGTCGCTGTCGGTGGTGAACAGCGCCGTCTCCGAGGCGATCTTGTTGAGCCCGTCGGTCGAGGTCTTGGGATCGACGGCCGATACCATGATGGCCTTGACGCCGGCCGTCACCAGATCGTCCATCAGCCGCTGCTGAATGGCAACCGACGACTGCTCCGGATATTTGAGCTCCAGATTGTAGCCGGGCAGTTCGGCCTGCGCCTTCTTGACACCGGCTTCGGCCGCCTTCCAGAAATCGGAGGCGCCGTTGACGACGAAGGCCAGCGTCGGTTTATCCTGGGCACGGGCAATTGCAGTGATGGACAGACCGAGCGCCAAGGCCGCGGCGGCGATGGACGCATTTCGTATCGCAGATTTCATGTTCAACCTCCCATTGATTCAGTCATTTTCGCTGATCTGAACTTGTCGAATGCGGCTTGGACGCCCCTCCTCAAGGGGTGATGGCAGCGAAAGAACGGCACCATTCCAGCCGCGATTTGAACTCTAGAGACTCATTGGCAGTTCGTAAATAGTCGGATTTGTCTGACATTTCAGTAATTGCGCGGCGTTGCTCTGCGCCTGAGTGCCACCGATACCGCGCAGCACGCTTGCTTGCCGCCATGGCCCGTTCGGTCCCGAGCCGGGCATGACAAATTGACATTAGAATGCTCACGCCTATTAGTAAATAGTATTAGTCTCTGGTTGGGAAACCTCTGGTGCCGCCGGCGAATGGCTGCCTGCCGTGTGAGAAGGGAGGCTCCGTTAAGCCGTCCAAAGGCCTTGGGATGGGCCCAATTCCGAGAAATCGATCTTTCAGAACCGCGTATTGCTCCCCCGCACTGCTAGCCATTCGGCTACCAGAATGATAATAATGATTAATCGAGTGCTCGTTTATAAACGCGAAACGTCGTCGGACGTCCTGCCGTCTTTATGAAGTCCAGGACGACCTCTGGTTAGGCAAGCCGGGAATTTGGAACACAATGCCATGAGCGAACCGACGGATCTGCGCGATCCTCCCCTTGAAGCCGCCCGGCGCCGAAAGCCATCGGCCAAGAACCCCAAGGGTCGCGTTACCATGACCGATATCGCCAGGGCCGCCGGCTGCTCGCAGGCAACGGTTTCGTTCGTCCTCAACAACACGCCGGGCATAAGGCTCTCGCAACAGACCCGCGAACGGGTGATCGGGGTCGCGCGGGGCCTCGGCTATGCGCCACCAGCCTTCTCTGCTCTTCGCAGCCCTATCGCCTCGTTCGAGGGGCTGGACGGGGTGATCGGCTTCGCGGTCGATCAACTGGCGACCAGTCCCGAAGCGGTCGTCGCCATCGAAGGAGCGCGCCAGGCCTCGTGGAATGCCGGCAATGTCGTGCTGGTCGCGCAGACTTTGGGTGATACCGTCATGGAGCCGCGCGCGATTGCGGCACTGACCAAGCGGGGTATTTCGGCGCTGATCTACATGACCATCTTTACGCGCGAGATCACCGCGCCCGACTATCTCTACGGCCTCGATATCCCGGTCATCCTGCTCAATTGCTATACCGCCGACTACGCCTTTCCCGCCGTGGTGCCGAGCGAAATCGCCGGCGGGCAGAGTTCCACCCGCCACTTGATCAGCCATGGCCACCGCCGCATCGGAACCATCACCGGCGAGCCATGGATGCAGGCGGCGCAGGATCGGCTGAAGGGCTACCGCCGGGCACTGGCGACGGCCGACATCCCGTTCGATATGAAGCTGGTGGTCGAGGGCGACTGGTCGGCGAGCGCCGGCTACGCCGCGACAGTCAAGCTTCTGGCACTCAAGGATCGGCCGACCGCAATCTTCTGCCAGAACGACCGCACCGCGATCGGCTGCTACGAAGCGTTGAAGGAAGCCGGCTTGCACATCCCTGGGGATATTTCGGTGATCGGCTATGACGACGAGGAAATCGCCCGGCATCTGTTCCCGCCTTTGACGACGTCGATCCTGCCGCATATGGCGATGGGGCAATGGGCGATCGAGCAATTGGAAGTCCCTGCACCGCCCGGCCGCGGCCGCTACCCCATTACCAAGCTTGAATGCCCGCTGGTCGAGCGGGAATCGGTCAGTGCTGTGGCGCCTGGGCGCACACACGGACTGACAGCCAGCTGAGCACCTCCAGTCTTCCGTCAACGCAAACGCCGTACTGATGCAGCTCCAAACTAGACAGGCGCCCCCGCAAAGGGCGATGGCCCCGACATTGTCGCCTGGCATGGTGGATCGGGATTCTTGTATCCCGAGTTCTGCGGATTGACATGAGGTTTGCTGCAGTCTGGTTGTGGCGAAATCCTGGATCCAAGGGTAAATCTGATCTGGTTCGCCGTTCCGCGCCGGCCTTCGAGCCCGATTTCCTCGCTGACCCGGATCGGCAACCCGCCAGGAGTTATACTGCCATGAAGCTCCAGCATCGCCATGGCCCGCCGCGCGATTTCGTCGGTTACGGCCGGCGGCCGCCGCAGATCATCTGGCCGGACGGACGTCTGGTCGCAGTCAATCTCGTGGTCTGCTACGAGGAAGGGTCGGAATATTCGCTGTTCGAGGGCGACGACCATAGCGATGGCTGGGGCGAATATCCGTTGTCGGCGCCGGCCGGCATCCGGGATCTCGGCACCGAAACGCATTTCGAGTATGGCAGCCGCGTCGGTATCTGGCGCATCGCCAGACTGCTCGAGCGACACGGCGTCCACGCCACGATCTCGAGCTGTGCCGAGGCGCTGCGGCGCAACCCGGAGGTGACGGCATGGCTGCGCCAATCGGGTCACGATCTGCTCGGCCATGGCCTGCGCTGGACCGAACAATGGACCCTGAGCCGTGACGAGGAGCGCGACCATCTGCAGCGTGCCGTCGCGCTGTTCATCGAGCTGCTCGGCGAGCGGCCGATCGGCTGGAACAGCCGTTCCTTTCCCAGCGTCAACACGCGCGACATCCTGATCGAGGAAGGCGGCTTCCTGTATGATTCAGATCCGTGCAACGACGACCTGCCCTATTTCGTGCCGGCACAGAACGGGCGCCTTCTGATCATTCCCTATTCCAAGACCTTGAACGACAGCCGCTATCTGGTAAGCCCCGGCTATGTGACGCCCAAGGACTTCGTCGACAACGTCGAGGCCTATCTGGACTTCCTGATCAGGGAAGCCAGGGAAGATGGCGGGCGCATGATGACGATAGCCGTCCATGCGCGATGGACCGGCCAGCCCAACCGGGCCGCGGCATTGGAAGGCATAATCGAGACGGTTCTGTCCAGGCCGGAGGCCGCCTTCATGCGCCGCAACGACATCGCCCGTTATTGGCTGTCGCTGTTTCCGGCCGAGGGCGAAGCGCCATGAGCCAACGTCCAACTCGCATGGAACGGCATCCTTAAGCATCGATACGGGAAGGAATTGCTCACCCCAACGGCATAACGCCTCTGCTCCCAGCATTGAGCGCCGCTCCGCTTTCTGTCAGCGAATAGACGACCTTGGTCGGCGATCCCGGATAGACTTCTCGGTTCACAAGCCCGTCAGCCTCCAGTTCGCGTAATTGCTGCGTCAGCATCTTTTCGCTGATCGCCGGAATGGACTGCCTCAATCGGCCGAACCTGCGAGACGCCGTTCCAAGCTCACAAAGAATATCCACTTTCCACTTCCCTTCGATCGCCTTGATCGCGGTTGCGAAGCCGCAATTGCCCGTCGGCTCATTCATGATATTCTCCTTACCGGTGGGTAACCACTTACCTCCAGGTGCGTATTGTGCGCGCCACTCACTCCAACATACCTCTGCCCGTGACGAAAATTGGCACCTATTGGTATGGAGTGTTGTAATGAAGCTTTCAATCAGCGTTGTGGGGACGGGTCGTATGGGATCGGCGCTCGCCCGCGCCCTGCTCCGGTTGGGATATCGAACGACGGTCTGGAACAGGACAAAACAAAAGGCCGAACCGCTGGCCGCGCTCGGCGCCACTGTCGCGGGGTCCGTCCTGGAAGCCGTCAATGCGGCTGAGATTATCATCGTGAATGTAAGCGACTACCAGGCAAGCGCAGTTCTGCGCGACGATGCTGTAGCTTCAGCCATTCGCGGCAAGTTGATCGTGGAACTCACTTCGGGAACGCCGCATGGCGCATGCGAAGCCGCTGAATGGTTTGCTGCGCACGGAGCCAGCTATCTCGATGGCGCGATCATGGCCACGCCGGATTTCATCGGGACAGATGCCGGGACGATACTGATCTCGGGGCCAAGGCAGGCTTTCGACGCGAACGAGGAGATGTTTCGTGCCTTGGGCGGCAAAGTCCAGCATATCGGGGAAGAGCCGGGACGTGCGAACGCACTTGATAGCGCGCTGCTTGCGCTCATGTGGGGCGCGCTGTTTGGAACGCTGCATGCGATCGCCGTGTGTCAGGCCGAAGAGATCGACCTCGGCGAGTTGGGACGGCAGTGGACCGCAATAGCGCCTGTTATTGACGGGCTTGTCGCCGACCTGATCAAGCGAACGGATGCTGGCCGGTTTGCGAGCGACGACGAGACGCTCTCGTCGATCTCCGCATTACGGCGCATTCCAGCATCTCCTGGAGCTGATGGAGGCGCGCAGGATCGACCGCTCTGTGGTGGACGGTTACGACGCGATCTTCCAACGGGCGATTGCAGCTGGCCACCTACATGATGATTTTGCAGCGTTATCGCAATTTCTGGGAAAATCCAGATGAGATCTCTCCGACCTGGATTGCGGGAAGGGTGACTGGCTGAGCGGATTTTCATTATGCAGTTTTCGGCCTTAGGCGCCTTGTCGTCAGCCCGCGGGCCTTTAACGATGAGCTGGTTGCGGCAACGAAGAAGGCGAGTGTGAGCCGAGTCAGACCCGTGATCTACAATGGGGAATAGAATGCCTTTGACGCTTCTCATCGATTCGTATTGTGCTGCTTGGTCCGATGGGAGCGCCGAGCGACGGCGGGCGTTGCTGTTACCGATCTGGAGCGATGGCGCGACATACACGGATCCTGCAGTCCATGCGACTGGCGCGGAAGAACTGCTCGCGCACATCGCAACAGTTCTGGCCAAGCATCCCGGTGCCCGCATCTTACGGACAAGTGACGTGGATGTTCATCATGGGATCGCACGCTTTGCGTGGAAGTTTGCGATGCCTGATGGATCGTCCTTCCCTGAGGGTTTGGACATAGCCTTCCTCGACGCTGGTCAGAAGCGGATAACACGTATCATCGGCTTTTTTGGGCCGTTGGTGAGATCCTCGGTGTCATAAGCCTTCGCCATCAAGCCGATCGACCGGCGCGTTCCAGCCCGTGCGCCACCAGGTGTCGGCCATGAGCGTCTCCAAAATGGTCTGGCTGGATTGTCGGAGGTGGGCACGTTAGGCCGCGTCCCGGCGCGCAGCCTGAACGTTCCCCGACAAAGCCAGGGAACTAGGCACATGAGCCCTGTTCAAGGCATCAAGCTACATCGAGAAAGGTGGTGTTCTGGAGCGGCCGCCTCTTTTGTGCTCCTCGTCGAAAAGGAAGCGCATCGGCCAACACTTGACCTTTGAGTCCGTGAAAGGTGCGCTTCAATTCGCAATGCAAGTGCTGTAGTTAGACAAAGAGTGCGGCCTGCCGCTTACTGAGGCAAAGAAGGCGAAAGCGTATCAATCGCAGTGTATGAGAGCCATACCGATGAGATGAGACGAAGCGGCCGAAGACGGGCTAGGCCCGGCGTTCTGCTCAGCGTGAGCGCTGGTCTGCGGCTGCTCGCGTCGTTGCTCTTTTTGGTCTGGACCATTCCTGCGGCAACAGCCGACCAGGTCGGACATGATGTAGCTAAAGAGCAAATGAGGCTCGCTGCGTCCAAACCGGTCGCGACCATCCTTGTCCGCGACATTGCGCGCCGTGTTGCAGCTGAGACTTCCCGTTTCAAGACGGGAACGCCTGCCATTGCGGGAAACGGCAAGCCCTTTTGCATTATCCCGGATTTGCGCCTGCCGTTCGAAACCGCGTCAGCCGCACCGATTGGTATCGGGTCTGAGGACCGGGCGAAACTGTCGCCGATCCGCGCCTTTGATGCGCGCGCGCCTCCGTTCCTCCCGGCATGATCCTGGCCGCGCGACCGCGGCCGCCGACTCCCAAAACTTTCACATCGCGTTCCCGGGCTCTCGTCGAGTTGCTCGCCGATCGGAACGCCAAAGCTCTTGTCGGAGGCGGTTTCCGCCCGATATGGGCTGAACGGACAAGAACATGCTGCATTTTTCGCGCTGGAAGACCATTCTCATCTGGCTGACGGTCCTGGCCGGTATCCTGTACGCAGCTCCAAACCTGGTTCCCGCCTCCACCCTGGCATCGCTGCCGAATTGGCTGCCAAAGCGGCAGCTGACGCTGGGCCTCGACCTGCAGGGCGGCTCGCACATCCTGCTCCAGATCGATCGGCAGGACCTCGCCAACGAACGCCTCGAAGCGGCACGCGACGAGGTCCGCACATCGCTGCGCGATGCCCAGATCGGCTATACCGGGCTTACCGGCACCGCCAATTCCATCCAGGTCCGCATTCGCGACCAAGGCCAGATCGAAGCTGCGAAGGCCGCGCTCGAAAGATTGACGCAGCCGATCTCGACCGGCCTTTTCATGAGCGGCTCGGTGACCGAGATGGAGATGGCCGAGCCGGAACCGGGCCTGCTGCGCTTTACGCTGACCGAAGCCGGGGTCGACTACCGGATCGCCGCGGCGCTGACACAATCGATCGAGGTGGTGGGTCGGCGCGTCAACGAGCTCGGCACAACCGAGCCGATCATCCAGCGCCAGGGATCGGACCGCATCATGGTCCAGGTGCCGGGCCTGCAGGATCCGCAGCGGCTGAAGGATATCCTCGGACAGACGGCGAAGCTGACCTTCCAGATGGTGGACCAGTCGATTCCGGTCGAGGAGGCGATCTCCGCCCGCCCGCCGGCGGGCTCGACGGTGTTGTATTCGACGGACGAGCCGCGGGTTCCGCATCTGATCGAGAACCGGATCATCGTCTCCGGCGAAAACCTCGTCGACGCGCAGGCAACCTTCGACCAGCGCACCAACGAGCCGGTGGTCTCGTTTCGCTTCGACAGTCGCGGCGCCACCCGCTTCGGTCAGGCTACTCAGGCCAATGTCGGGCGCCTGTTCGCCATCATCCTCGACAACGAGGTGATCTCCGCGCCTCAGATCCGCGAACCAATCCTGGGCGGCACTGGGCAGATATCCGGCAGTTTCACGGTGGAGAGCGCGAACGACCTTGCGGTCCTGCTGCGCGCCGGCGCACTGCCTGCCGACCTCACCATCGTCGAGGAACGCACCGTCGGTCCGAGCCTTGGCAGCGATTCGATCGAGGCGGGCCAGTTCGCGTCGATCATCGCCTTGTTCCTCGTCGTCGGCTTCATGCTGTTCGCCTATGGGCGACTGGGACTGATCGCGAATATCGCGCTCCTGGCCAACGTCGCACTGATCATCGCCGTCCTGTCCGTGCTCGGGGCAACGCTGACGCTGCCTGGCATCGCCGGCATCGTGCTGACCATGGGCATGGCGGTCGATTCCAACGTCATCATCTTCGAGCGCGTCCGCGAAGAGAACCGCCAAGGGCGCTCGATCGTGCAGTCGATGGATTCCGGGTTCAGACAGGCGCTGGCGACCGTCGTCGACGCCAATGTGACGACACTGATTGCGGCCGTCATCCTGTTCTTCCTTGGCTCGGGGCCGATCAAGGGGTTCGCCGTCACCCTCGCCATCGGCATCGTCACCACCGTGTTCACGGCCTTCACGCTGACGCGCTGGCTGGTCGCGTTCTGGCTGCGCCGGCAGCGGCCGAAAACGATGCCCAACGGTGTCATGCGGCTGGTGCCCGACGACACGCGCGTGCCGTTCATGGCGTTCCGAAAATACGCCTTCACGCTGTCCTTGCTGTTGTCGATCGCTTCGGCCGTGCTGTTCTTCACGGTCGGCATGAACTACGGCATCGACTTCCGCGGCGGTTCGAGCATCGAGGTGCAGGCGAAGGGCCAGCAGGCCGACATCGGCGACATCCGTCAGCGGCTGACGGGCCTCGAAATGGGTGAGGTGCAGGTGCAGGAGTTCGGCTCGACCCGCGACGTGCTGATCCGCATCGGCACCCAGGGAGGCGGTGATATTGCCGAACAGTCCGCGGTTGCGAAAGTGAGAAGCGCGCTCGAAACCGAGTACGAGTTCCGCCGCATCGAGGTTGTCGGTCCGACGGTGTCCTCCGAACTCGCGTTCAACGGCACAATGGGCGTGCTCGCCTCACTGCTGGCGATGCTCGTCTACATCTGGATCAGGTTCGAGTGGCAGTTCGGGCTCGGCGCCATCATTTCGACGTTCCACGACGTGATCCTGATGATCGGCTTCTATGTCGTCGCCGGCATAGAGTTCAATTTGACCTCGATAGCCGCGATCCTGACCATTGTCGGCTACTCCATCAACGATACGGTTGTTGTCTATGACCGGGTCCGCGAGAACCTGCGCCGCTATAAAAGGATGCCGATTGCCGAGCTGCTCGACCTGTCGATGAACCAGACGCTGGCGCGAACGGTCCTGACCGGCGTGACCACGCTGTTTGCGCTGGCGGCGCTTTCGATCTGGGGCGGCGAGGTCATCCAGTCCTTCACGATCGCGATGATCTTCGGCATCCTCGCCGGGACCTATTCCTCCATCTTCGTCGCCGGGCCGCTGCTGATTCTGTTCAAGCTCCGGCCGGGCGCCCTCAGTCCAGAGGCCGCGGCGGCGAAAGAGCCGCCGGCGCAGCAAGCCTTATAACCCAACGATCGACACCATCTTTTTGGCTCGCTGCAGCACTTTGATCTGGCTAGACCGTCTCTCGCATCACGACTGCGACGACTACCCCTGAGAGAAACGTCAGCGTGGCGATCGATGTGATCGCCGATGACAGCCCGAAGCTGTCGGCGATGAGGCCGGCGCAGAGCGCACCGATCGCGTAGCCGAGATCCCGCCAGAACCGGTAGACGCTGAGCGAGCGGGCGCGCCAGGTCGGATGCGAGGCATCGGAGACGGCTGCGATCAAGCTCGGGTAGACCATCGCTGTGCCGAGGCCGAGCAGAAGGCTGCCGACGATCCACCACTCGAACTCACGCGTCGCCGCGGTGAGAAACAGACCGGCGGCCTGAACCCACATGCCGGCGACGATCAGGCCTTTGCGCCCCCAACGATCGCTCAAGGGGCCCGTGACGATCTGCAGGACACCCCATGTCGCGGGATAGATCGCCTTGAGGATGCCGATGCGCTCGACGCCGAGGCCGAAGGAAGCGAAGAACAAAGGGAAGACGCCCCAGCTCATGCCGTCGTTGAGATTGTTGACCAGGCCGGCCTGGGAGGCGGCGAACAGGTTGCGATCCCCGAAGGAAGTAAGCGCGAAGACCTGCCTAAAGCTGATCGGCGCGGCCTGCTGCGCCTGGGATGAAGCCTCCAGCCGAACATGGTCCCGCGTGTCGCGCACGAGCAGGATCGACAGTGCGGCACCGATGGCCGCATAGCCGATGCCGAGATAGATCGGCACTGGCCGAAGTCCGTATTGCGCGGCCAGATAGCCGGTCAGCAACGCCGTCACCCCGACGGCGAGATAGCCGGCGAACTCGTTGAGGCCGACGGCAAGGCCGCGCGATTTCGGCCCGACGAGATCGACTTTCATGATCACGGTCATCGACCAGGCGAGCCCCTGGTTGATGCCGAGCAATGCGTTGGCCGCAATCACCCATTCCCAGGTCGGCGCCCAGATGATCATGAACGGCACCGGCAGGCCGACCAGCCATCCCAAAACGAGTACGCGCTTGCGGCCCCACGCGTCGGCAAGCTGGCCCGAGACCAGATTGGCGAGAGCCTTGATCACGCCGAAGCTGACGATGAATGAGACGATGAGCGTCGTCGATGTGACGTGGAACTCCTCCGAACCGATCAGCGGCACCACCGTCCGTTCTATCCCGACCATGCCGCCGACAAAGGCGTTGATCACGACGAGCAGCGCGAATTGCGGCCAGTTCTCCTTGAGGCCGAGCCTGACGGATGAACCCGTCTTGCCTGGAACCGATGCCGCTTCCTCCATGGGTCAGGCCGCCGCCGCAGCCAAGCCGGAATTGGCGGCCCGGAGTGCCGCGGCCTTGGGCGGTACCGGCGGAATCTCGGCGAGCATGAAGCGGATGAACGCGCCCTCGTCCTCGATCAGGAGGGCCTCGTTATGGCAACCGAACAGGTACGAGACGCCGGCTGGATCGGTGTGAAGAAACTGGCGGAGGATCATGGTCTTGCGCGCCTCGCTAGGAAGGGCTAGAACCTCAATCATTCCGCTGAATGTTTCATTGAGGAGAAGCGGTGTCAAGCACCGGACCGAAACAGGCGATCTACGCAAGCCTTGCCGAAGTGGCTCAGGCGCTCGGCCATCCGCATCGGCTCGAGCTGCTGGAGCATCTGGCGCAAGGGGTGCGCAGCGTCGAGGACCTCGCCGCGCGAGCCCATCTGAGTTTCGCCAATACGTCGCGCCATCTGCAGATCCTGCGGCGGGCGCGGCTCGTCGAGACGCAGCGCCGCGGCAAGCACGTGCTCTATAGCCTCGCCGGCGATGCCGAGGTGGTGGCGCTGATCAAGGCGCTCGGCCGCGTCGGCGAGCGAAACGTGGCCGAAATCGGCCGCGTCATGGCCGAATACTTCCGGGCTCGCGATGCGATGGAACCGGTGTCGCGAGACGACCTCGTCTCGAGGCTGCATGACGGCATGGTCACGGTTCTCGACGTGCGGCCCGAGGATGAATTTGGGGTTGGGCATCTTCCAGGCGCCCTCAACATCCCGCTGGCCGAGCTGGAGCGTCGCTTGGGCGAGTTACCGGCGGATCGGGAGGTGATCGCCTATTGCCGCGGCCCTTATTGCGTTCTGTCGTTCGAAGCGGTCGCCGCCTTGCGGGAGCGGGGCTACCTCGTCCGTCGGCTCGAGGACGGCTATCCCGAATGGAAGGCCGCCGGCCTACCGGTCGAAACGGCAGCCTGAAACAGAACGCGCGGAGCTGTCAGAGCGTCGTTGGTCTGGCGTGGACTTTCAGCGGCGAGTCAGCGGGCCAGCGCGGCCGCCTGCTCCAGGCTGATACCCCGGGCGAGCGGGTCAGCGTGCCGGTGCGCGAGCCGCCATTCGGATCCTTCGCGGCGATAGACCAAGGTGACGCGCAGCGGCCAGTCCTGGGCCGGCAGACCGCCGACTTCGCCGCGGCCGCGCTCGATGAGCGCGAGAACCACCATGTCGGCCGCGGCATAGGGTTGGACCAGCTCTTGTTCCAGCGTGCCGTTCTTGAAGAAACGCCCCATTGCCTCCCACCGTTCGCTTGTCATCTCCACGCCGCGTGTCGGCTTTCCGCCGAAAGGCGACATAAGCGTGAAGTCATCGGTGAGCGCAATCAACGCACGGTATCGGGCGATGTCGCCGCGCATCAGCGCCGCGTTGGCTTCGGCGGTCTGCCTGATGAGCGTCGCAATCTCCTCGTCGGCGATGGAGACCTGATGGGCAACGGCAGAGACGCTCGTAGCTTTCGTGATCCCAAGCGACGCGAGACCGGCGCCCGCTGCAGCGAGTGCTGAACATCGTGAAACTGGCATGAGAATTTCTCCTATGTTTGTACCAATCCGCAGGCTCAGCCCGCTGGCATCGGTCGAGCCGATGCGATCTCACATCTTTCAACCAGCCGGCATTTTCCGTCAGGGCTTCAAAAGACTGTGCAGCGGCTGGAAGAACAGCTTCGGCCGGATGCCATCCGGCAGATTCGGCGCGATATGAGCAGCGAAGAAGCGCGTCGCGTCTTCCTGGGAGTTCCACACCTCGACGATCCGCCAGCCGGCTGCCACCGGGTGCGACACGTGCATGATGAAGCCGGCGCCTGCCTCAAAGCGCCACCCACGAGGGCGGGCATGCCATCATACCCTTCCGGCGACTGTCCGCCGACCTCGGAAATCATCATCACCGACATGGCTGTTTTCCCGCTCAAGGCAGCGTTCGTCCGGCGATGCACCGCTCAACCGGCAGAATTGCATGTTGATCTTGATGAAGCCAATGATATGATTTCAGCAATATGCTGAACGAAATTGATCTTTCACGCGCCGATCTCAATCTCCTCGTCCTCTTCGAGGCCGTGTCGAAGAGCACCACGTGGGCCGGGCTGCGGACCGGCTTAATCTGACTCCATCGGCTGTCAGTCACGGGCTCGGCCGGTTGCGCCGGCTCCTCAATGATCCGCTGTTCCTTAGAACACCCAAGGGCGTCGTGCCGACGGCGCGTGCGACGGAACTGGCCGCGCCGATCGCCGATATTCTGGCGCGCGTGCGCAGCGTCATGGCGACTGCCGCACCCTTCAACCCCTCCACGGCGGTGCGCCGGTTCGCAATCGGCGCGCCGGACGGTGTCTCAGCCGTGATCCTGCGCCCGCTTCTCGCAAAACTCAGCCGGATTGCGCCACGCATCGACATCGGCGTGCGTTGCCCTCTCCGGCCCGCGTGTGGCGAAGCGCGATTGTCGATCTCGAGGCGCACGCCATCAGTATCGCGATCATTCCGTCCGATGACATCCCGCCTCGCTTCGAAAAGCGCTGCATCTACGAAGAAGACTTTGTAATTGCCATGCCGCCTTGGACATCCGTTCGCGCGTGATCCGACCCTGGAGCGATACTGCGACATGCAGCATCTGGTGGTCTCGCACAGTGGCGATCCCTATGGCTTCGTGGATGAACAGCTGGCCAAGCAAGGCCGGGCAAGACGGATCGCGTTGACTGTTCCCAACTTCATGTTCGCGCTTGCGGTCATCGCCGAGACCGATCTCATCTCGGCCCTGCCGCGGCGGTTCGTTACCATGCATGCGGCGCGTTTCGGCGTCCTGAGCCTCGATGCCCCGTTGCCGTTGCCCGGCTTCCGGCTCAACGCCGTCGCTCCCAAGGTCGCGATGATGGATGCGGGTGAGGCATGGCTCTTCGATCTGCTTGCAGGAGTGGAGCATACTGAGCAAAAGCACCACAGCGGCCTGCCCGCACTAAGACGGTAATCATAGCTCGGAAAGCTTCGTCGGCTCCATGGCGGGTGTGCTTTAGGGTAGATTTAATGCCGCGCAGCGTTGATGAAACTGACAACTACGTTTCCGCTGGAGCGCTACTCGCTCGGAGTTGGAAAGTGCTTTTCAAGCCAGGTTCGCCACCTTGGCTCCTCCCGTTTTGCAACGCTCGCTGCATCGTCGCCAAAGAGGAAAAACCGCACGGACAGGAATGTCATCCCGCCCATCGGCAAGGCGAAGAGGTGCGCGAAGCCCGGCGCGGGCTGGTCCAGCCGGACCACCAGCTCGGGATGGTCCTGCGGCCCTGTTCGTTCGACGACGCCCTCGAATGCCTGCGTGTCCGAAGCCACGCGCCGTTGTTCAGTCGCATTCGCCAGGCCCAAGGGTTCAACCAGCTTTCGCCATGCATCGGCTAAAGGTTGAGAGGACCGGAACAAGAGCTGAAAAGCCGAGCCGTGCTGCCCGGGAAAGTGCGTGAGGTAGAGGCGGAGCAGGCGGAAGAAGGCGATCCATCCGTAGCTGTGGCCTTCGAACTGATCATCCCAATCATCAGAAGTCGCGAACCACCGATGGACAACGCGAACGGTACAAAGCCCGCCGGACTTCGCCTCGACGGTCCATTCCGTCGCTACCGTTCCCGACTGACCCGGTGCTTCTGCGACAAACCGCTTGGGCGGCTCCCAAGCCGTGATGGTGGCGACCGAATCCATGCTTCCATCGGCAGCGAAATGCGAAACGGTGGTTCCTCCGATGCGGCCTTCGAGTTCGCTCAGCACGAACCATTGAGATATTCCAGGTCCCGTTGCGATCGCGTTCCAGACGTCCTCCGGTGTACCGGGGAGATCCACTTGCGCCTCGACCGAGCGATTGCCGGCAGAATCTTTTTTTACTGGCATTGAAAGTCCTTTCCTTGCGGATTGGCTGGTGACGGATGCGCCGTTACGACAAGGCGATGGGACCGTCCCTGTGGAGCGGTTTCGTCGTGATAGCGTGCCGCGAGGGTGGTGATGGCCTCAGTCAATTCACGCGTAAACGAGGCGCGGTCGGCGGCGGAGCGGAAGCGGATTTCGGTGTCGATCGCCAAGGTCGCCAGGCGCTTGCCGGCATCCGTGGCGGCGCGCTGGAGAGCCCCGATCTCCCGCACCAGCCGAGCGCCGAGCGCGATGAGGTAGCTTGCCGACAGCCGATCCGAGGTACGGTCCGGATCGGCGCCGACCGGACCCAGCGCGGTCGTCGAGACGACATAGCTTGTGGCGCTCGCCACCATGAGCCGCTCCGTCAGGCCACCCCACTTCCGCGTGTCTGCAACCTGGACAAGCCCGTGCTCCTCGAGAGCATGCAGGTGATAATTGATCTTCTGCCGCTTGAGGCCGAGCCGTGTGGCGAGGGTAGCGGCCGAAGCGGGCTCCCGCAGTTCTGAAAGGAGCTGACTCCGAACGGGCTCCAACGCGGCGGCGGCCGCGCTCGGTCGATCTATGACTTCGATATCGAGCATGGAGGCCTCATATTGACAAACTTTCCTGTCAATGCCGTTGACGAGTTTATTTGTCAAGAGCGAAAGGACCGCTTGTGGCAATAAGGGGCGGTAAGGGTGGGCGCGAGGCCAGCTACGGAAGACGACGCGTCCCCGCCCGCAGCGGGGCAATTGCAATGACAGTGCCGTTCGTTGTAGCCATTCCGACCGCTTGATTTTGGAGGAGATGCAGCATGGACCGATTCACTGGCGGTTGCCTGTGCGGCAACGTCCGAATTGTGGCGTCGGGACTCCCATACCGCGTCGGCCTTTGTCACTGTCTGGACTGCCGCAAGCATCATGGGGCTCTTTTTCACGCTTCGGCGGTGTTCCCTCAGGATGCGGTGACGATCGAAGGCGAGACGCGCGACTACGCCGGGCGGTTTTTCTGTCCCCGCTGCGGCTCGACAATTTTCGGACGCACCGCAGACGAAATCGAAGTGAACCTGGGATCCCTGGATGCGCCTGACCAACTGAAGCCGACTTACGAGAGCTGGATAATCCGTCGCGAGTCCTGGTTGCCGCCGTTTCCGCTCACGAGACGCTACGAGCGCGATCGTGACGCCACGAGTCGCTTTGAGTAGTCGCACGAACGGTGCGAAGGCGTTGGGAGGTCATGCCGGCGCGTCACTCCGGAAGACCGGCTTTGCGGAAGCCGTCAACGAAATGCTCGAGCGTCGCAGCGTCGCGGAATGGCTCCGTCGTTGCCCAGTGGCGGGTTGTGAAATGCGGATTGCCGACGAGGAACAGTTCGGCCTCTGCGCGCGCCTGGTCGAGCCGGCCCAGTTGGGCAAGGCTTGCCGCCAGGAAACGGCGCGAGCTTGTACGATAAGTCTCGTCCCTGCGCAGTGTTTCGACAGCGGCTTCGTATTCGCCGGCCGCATATTGCGCCTGGCCGAGCGTCAGATAGTACCAACTTGCCGGAAACGGGTTCAGCCGGAATGCCTTGCGAATGTGCTCAAGGCCCTCCTCGACCCGTCCGGCCAGGACCGCGATGTCGGATAACGCCGCCCAGGCATCGGCCTCGTTCGGATCGAGCTCGATCGCCTTGGCGAATTCCGCATCCGCCTCGGCGAAGCTGCGCTCATAGGCAAGCAGGTAAGCCAAAACCCAGCGGCAGCCGGCATCGTTGGGATCGATCGCCACGGCCTTGCGCGCCAGTTCCAAAGCAACGCTACGGGACGTTTCGGTTGGTCCGCCGGAATGCACCCATCCCATCCAGTGGTTCATGGCAAGCCAGCGATAGGCCTCGGCATAGTCCGGATCGAGCGAAACCGCGCGGGTGAGCATCAGATGCGCTTCGCGCGCCGTCTGCGGCGAATCATCCATCAGCTTGCGCGCCCGCACGCACAGATCGTAAGCCTCGAGATTTTTGGGCCGATTGCGCGGCGGCGGTGCGCGCAGCCTGCCGAGCAACGCCTCCACGATCTTGCCGGTGACCTCGTCCTGAACGGCAAAGATGTCTTCCAGGCTGCGATCGAAGCGTTCCGCCCATAGATGGTCGCCACTCACCGCGTCGACCAGCTGGGCGTTGATGCGCACGCGCCCCGCGGCGCGTCTTGCGCTCCCCTCCAGCAGGTAGCGCACGCCAAGGTCCTGTGCGATATCGCGCACGTCCATCGCCTTTCCCTTGTAGGCAAAGGCCGAATTGCGTGCGATGACGAACAGGCCGGAGATCCTGGACAGGTCGGTGATCAGGTCCTCGGTCAACCCATCCGCGAAGGATTCCTGCTCGGGATCGTTGCTGACATTGACGAAGGGCAGCACGGCTATCGATGGCTTGCCGGGCAGCGGCAAAGGTTTTCGTTTCGCGCCACCAAGCTGTTCGACGACCCCCGTGAAGCGGTAGCCGACGCGCGGAACCGTGGCGATCCATTCACCGCCGTCTGAGGCCGGGCCAAGCAGCTTCCGCAGCTGCGCGATCTGGACGGTGAGGTTGCCTTCCTCGACGGCCGTGCCCGGCCACGCCGCGTCCATCAACTCGGCCTTCTCAAGGATTTCGCCGGACCGTCCAACGAGCGCCGCAAGCAGCTTTAGCCCGCGGTAGCCAACGGCAACGGGGACATCGTTGCGAAGCAGCGTTCCCGCACCGGAATCAAGCACGAACGGACCAAAGGCAAAGCGCGATCCCTGCATGCGGCGTATCTATAGCCCGTTTGGAAGTTTTGAGAACTATTTGGGAGAGCTTAATTACGACGCTGTTCGTATCCTGCAGAATTCAGCCTCTTTCAGGTCGAGGGTCCCCGGACCTTCAAGCCCATGGAGGTTGCTATGAACGATACTCTTGCATCGGCCCCGCATCAGGCAGCGCGGCCGGGAACGCCCGAGCGGCCGGCGGAAATGTCGCGTCGGCACTACAGCCTGGCGACCCTGCGAAGCATTATCGCGGCCTGGGGCGAGCGGAAACGCTTTCGCTGGGAACTTGAGCAAATGTCGAAGGACAATCCTCATTTGATCGACGATATCGGTCTGACGAAACGGCTGGTCGACGCAGAGATCGCCAAGCCCTTCTGGCGGCGATAATCCTCGTCGCCGCAAGGTCGCGAAGCCGATACCGTCATCGTTCTTGGTGCGCCAAAAAGCATCTCTCGAAACGGTACTCGCTCGCGCTGGTCGCCGCGCGGACAGCTCGACCATGAAAGTCGACCGGCCACAGGCTCTTCGGCACATCCGGAACTCGCGCCGCTCGTTTGAGTTAAACTCCATTTCCAGACAGCAAAACGGAATCCTGCCATGAGCCTGCCCGCCCAACGCCGAATGCGTCTCTCCGGTGGAACCGAGCTTGCCTACGTCACTGCGGGCGATCCATCCAACCCCGCCTTGCTCCTCCTGCATGGGTTTCCCAGCTCCGCACGTGCATTCCGCGATGTGATTCCCGGACTGGCGGGCGCAGCCTATGTGATCGCGCCCGACCTCCCGGGCCATGGCCAGTCCGACGTTCCGCCGACACCCTCCTTCGCCGCGATCAGCGAGGCAATTTCCGAATTGCTGGCCCACCTCGGGATCGGGCGTCGTTTCATCTACGTGCATGACTGGGGCACCGCTGTGGGCCTGCAGATCGCCATGCAAGCGCCCGAGCTGGTTTCGGGCCTCATCATCCAGAACGCAAACGCGCATCGTACCGGCTTCGGCCCCCTGTGGGACGCCGCATTGAAGTTCTGGTCAGAACCGACAAAAGAGAACGAAGCGGCCGCAACCCCCGACCTGACCTTTGAATTCACGCGCGAGCAATATACGGGCGGTCTGCCGGAGGAGGTCGCCGCCACGATCAAAGGCGAACCCTGGGTCGAGGACTGGAGGGTGATGAATCTTCCCGGGCGCATGGAGACCCACCGCGCGCTCATCGCCGATTATAAGAACCACGCCGCGCGTTTCGATGCGATCGCCGGCTATCTCAAGAAATGGCAACCGCCGGCGCTCATGCTGTGGGGCCGTCACGAGCCCTATTTCGACATCGCCGAAACGCTGTCGTGGATGCAGGATCTGCCGCGTATGGAGGCGCATATTTTCGACGGCGGGCATTTCCTGCTCGAGACGCATGCCGAACCAGCACTCTCCCTTATGCTGGAGTTCATCAAGCGAACACAGAAGAGACTCACACAATTCCCGTCGCTTTAGGTCCAACCCAAAACCAGAATTCAGCGGCGATTTCCATCCGGCGAGTCGCGAGATTAAGCAGGGACGTAGGTCAACCTGATCACATCCTCGCCAATCCGATCATTAGCCATAAGGCGGAGCGGCGGCCGGGGTCCGGCGAAATATGGCTTGCCGTGGCCAAGCACGACGGGGTGCAGGTAGATGCGATACTCATCGATCAGGCCAAGTTCGGTGAGGCTATGCGCCAAGTCCGGGCCAGCAACTTCGATCTCCCCGTCGTGCTCGGCCTTCAGCTCGCGGATCGCGCCCTCAAGATCATTCCCAACAAGCCTGGCGTTGGGACCGACCGACTTCAACGAGCGCGAGACGACCCATTTCGGCTGGTTCCGCCACGCCGCCGCGAAGGCGTGTCGCTCTGCATCCCATTCAGCATGATCGTCGTCCCAGTAACGCATGACCTCATACATTCGGCGACCATACACACTGCCCGCCTGCCCCTGAGCCTCCTCGATGAAGTGGCGGAAGAGCGCGGGGCTTGGCGCAAACGCCATATGGTCGACGTAGCCGTCCAGGGACTGGTTCATTCCGAACACGAGCTTAGCCATAATCCACCTCCTTTCCCTACGCGGCACATCCGCGCGGCTCTGATTGCGTCGTGCAATCGGTTGTAAGCTGGATCAGACTGATGGTTAAGGTGCTTTCTTTCGCAAGTCCTTCACGACATCGAGAAAAGCCCGCAGTGCCGGCGGCACGGCTCGATGTCCGGGATAGTAGACCGCGACCCCTTCCGGAGCGGGCATCCATGCGGTCAGGACCTTACGCAGCCGGCCATCGGATATGGCCGCTTCGGCGGCCCAATCCGCCACATAGGCGATACCCAGACCCTCCATTGCGGCTTCGACCATCAGTTCCTCGTCATCGAGGACGATGGAGCCGTTTGCGTCGATCACGAGTTCCTGGCCGACGCGTTCGAATTCCCATCGATAGAATTTGCCGCTGGGCATACGATGGCCGATGCAATGGTGGCGTTGTAATTCCTCGGGCGTTCCCGGGTCGCCGAAGCGATCGAGATAGGCGGGCGAGGCGACACAGATGAACGTCAACGGGGGTGCGAACGGCACGGCGATCATGTCCTTGGGGACCGATCCGAGGAGGCGCACGCCGGCATCGAACCCGCCGGACACGATATCGATGAGCCGCCCCTCGACGACGATGTCCACGGTCACGTCCGGATGGCGCTTCGCAATCTGCGGAAGAACCCAGCGAACGAGAAGCCCGGCCACCAATCGCGGTGCGTTGATGCGGACCGTGCCCGCGACATTGCCCCGGAACCCCGCGACGCTATCGAGCGCCTCGTCCAGCGAGGCGAGCGCCGGCTGAAGGCGGTCGAGCAACCGGAACCCGGCTTCTGTCGGCGAGACGCTGCGTGTGGTGCGGTTCAAAAGGCGCACGCCCATGCGTTCCTCGAGCGCACGCATCGCATGGCTCAATGTGGAAGGTGCCGTGCCGATCTCGTCCGCTGCGCGGCGGAAGCTGCGGTGTGTGGCAACGGCCACGAAGGCGGTGAGATCGTTGAGCGACGGGCGGGGCATTGATGGGGATTTTGCATCATCTCATGCCGATTTCAACGGCTAATGCGCGCAATGCGATTGCCCTATCTCCTGCCTGGATCAATTGGAGATATGAGAATGGAAAAAACCTGGCTCATAACGGGCGTGTCGTCCGGTCTAGGCCGGCTGCTGGCGGAGAAGGCCTTGATCAGGGGAGACCGCGTCGTCGGTGCCAGCCGCAGCGAGGACGCACTTCCCGACCTGCGTGCACGCTACCCCGAACGGCTCCGCATCGTCGCAATGGACCTCAAGGACCAGAGCTCGGTCCGCGCCGCGGTCGACCGCGCCTTCGCCGCATCCGCTCGGATCGACATCGTCGTCAGCAATGCTGGCTATGGCCTGCTCGGCGCGGCGGAAGAGGCTGGCGATGTGCAAGTTCGGGACATCATCGACACCAATCTCATCGGCTCGATCGCACTCATCCGGGCGGCGGTGCCGCATCTGCGCAGCCGGGGTGGCGGCCGGATTCTACAGATATCGAGCGAGGGGGGCCAGATCGCCTATCCGGCTTTCAGCCTCTATCACGCGACCAAGTGGGGTATCGAGGGGTTCGTCGAGTCCGTGGCGCAGGAGGCTGCTCCCTTCGGCATCGAGTTCACCCTTGTGGAACCTGGGCCGGCGCGGACCGGGTTCGGCGGCAATCTCGCGCGGACCAAGCCGCTCGCGGCCTATGAGGGAACACCCGCCGGTCAGATCCGCGAGGCGCTCCGTGTCTCATGGGTGATCAAGGGCGACCCCGACCGCATGACGGACGCAATGATCAGGCTTGCAGATCAGGATGGTCCGCTTCCGAAACGGCTGGTGCTCGGTGCCGAGGCGTATGCCGGCATCCGCAAGGCACTCGGCGGGCGCATCGAGGAGCTCGACCGGCAGAAGGACATCGCGGTAGCGGCGGATTTCACGGACGAGGAGTTGGCGCGGCTGTGACCCACCGGCGGCCGGCCCGCTGCTCGTGCCCACCTCTTACCAAGACAGAAAGGAACATGAGATGCCTACACGTGATGCCGTCTACCCGGCCAACCGGCACGCTTTATACGATATCCACCGCTATTCAGCAGCCATTCGGTCCGGCGATCTTCTCTTCGTGTCGGGTCAGGTCGGGAGCCGTGAGGACGGCTCGCCCGAGCCCGTATTCGAGGATCAGGTTCGACGGGCCTTCGCCAATCTGCGCGCGGTCTTGGCGGCCGCCGGGTGCAGCTTCGACGACGTCGTCGACGTCACAACGTTCCACACCGACCCGGACGAACAGATCGAGACAGTTCTGGCCGTCCGAGCGGAAGAGATCGGTGCACCTCCCTACCCGAACTGGACCGCAGTGGGCGTCAATTGGCTTGCGGGCTTCGATTTCGAGATCAAGGCCATCGCCCGCATCCCTTCGACGACGAGCAGCCATTTGGCAGACAAGCGCTGATCGCTCGCCCTGCAGTTCTGTATTGGCGATTGTACCCCGACGACGGAAACGGCAGCGCGGCGCGCCCCGGGGCTCGCGATGTCCGGCCAATGATCAATATGCGAGCTTTGCCTTGGGCCAAAATACGTCATTCGGCCGCAAACGATTCGAACTTTTTCACCGCCGATCACCGCCGTTACTACGCTTTCTCGCCTCCTGGCTATTTCGCGCTCCTCGCGCGGAAGTAGTCCTAGCGGCAATGGGCGGCAACTTTCGGTGTTGGCGTCGTGGAAATGGCAAAATTGGCGCGCCGGACGAGATGAAACTGGGCACCGCTATGTGATTGAAGTCGCTCTGTAAAAACTTTCAGCCGGTTTCAGGAGGCTTGGCCTGTGCGAGGTCCTGCAGGAACTCTTCCATCAGCGGCCTGTCACCAAACCGGCGGTAAGCGCGCTCTGCTTCCAGCGAGAATGCCGGATGCGCCTCGACCAGCTTTGCCATCGTCTGCTGGGCTGCCTCAACCTCTCCGCCCCCGCCCTGCAAAGCGGCCTGAATCAGAAGGCAGTTTGCATCGCGCGGCGCCCGGATCAGGCATTCCTCTATGACGGCGGAAGCCTCATCGCGGCGGTCAGCCGCGTAGAGCGCCTGCCCGTGCACATAGGCATAGTACTCGGGCGCCATAGGATGAAGGCGGCGGGCCCGCTCTGCGTTGGCGACGGCATCATCATATTCCCCGAAGCGAACCTGCGCCTTTGCAAGCGCCATCATGCTGTCGGGATCGTTAGGGTTGAGCTCCACTGCGCGCCGTGCGGCCTGCAAGCCGCCTGAATAGTCGCCCTGCAGGGCAAGCCCGAAGCTGATGACCTGGTAGCCAAGGCCAAGATTGGGATCGAGACGGACCGCCTGCCGGGCTTCGCTAAGCCCAAGATGGAGCTCCGGCGCGTTTGCCCGGCCGTCACCGCTCTGCGCCACACTGGCGATAAAGGTCAGCGCGAGGCCTGCGCGGGCGGCCGCATAGGACGGGTCCATTTCAAGGGCGCGCTGGTAGAGGCCCCGCGCTTCCAGAATGTCCTGCGGGTCATTGGCGCCGTGCCGGTAGCGGTTGCGGGCCTGCAGCACGAGGTCATAGGCCTGCAGATTGTCGGTCGGGCGTTCCGCTGCCGCCGCCGCCTCGCTCCTGCCGATATAGGGTGCGATCTGCGCGACGATTTCAGTGGTCAGCTCGCTCTGGACGGTGAACACGTCGGCGACCTGCCGGTCAAAACTGCGCGACCACAGATGCGCGCCTGTCTTTACATCGATCAGCTGCGCCGACACGCGAAGCTGGTCGCCTTCACGGCGGGCGCTGCCTTCAACCACATAATCAACGCCGAGCTTCGCCCCGAGCTTGCGCACGTCCGTATCCTGCCCGTGCACGGCGTAGGTGGAATCGCGCGCGATTACCTGCAGCTCTGAATTGCGGGCAAGGGCTGTCGTCACATCCTCGGTCAGTCCGTCCGCGAAATACGATTGCTCGCCACTGCCGCTCATCGCGGCAAAAGGCATGACCGCCACTGACGGCCGGGGGTCGGCGCGGCTCTGGTCCATCGACAAGACCGCCGGGATGCGGCTGACCATGGCTGCCAGGGGGAGCGGCTGGATTTGGGTGCCGATGAGGATGAGGGCTATGGCGGCCGCGCCATAAGACCAGCGGGCGGCGGTGCTGCGTAGCACCGGCGGCACCTGCCGCCATGGCGACCACGGAGAGCCCGCGCGCCTTACGCTGTAGACGTTGAGAAGTTCGGGAATGTTCTTGGCCCGCCTGCGGCCGATGCGGACGAACCTGTCCGCGCTGTTGCGGTCGGCCGCCATCACCACGGCGCCGCTGACGAATATCTGCCCCGGATCGCACATGGCCTCAAGACGGGCGGCGACATTGACGCCGTCGCCGTATACGTCGCCGTCATCTTCGATGACATCGCCAAGATTGATGCCGATGCGCAGCTCGAACGGGCCCTTGTCGAAGCCTTCCTGTATGGCCAGCGCCGCATCAACCGCTTCGTTGACGCTTGGAAACATGGCGAGAAAGCCGTCTCCCGCCGTCTTGACG
Source organism: Mesorhizobium wenxiniae (assembly GCF_002284535.1). GTDB lineage: Bacteria > Pseudomonadota > Alphaproteobacteria > Rhizobiales > Rhizobiaceae > Mesorhizobium > Mesorhizobium wenxiniae. The sequence continues at coordinate 298,222 of NZ_NPKH01000011.1, forward strand.
ATGCGCCCGCCATGGCGGGCAATGGTCGGGTCAATAAGCTCATCAAAGACAGCGCGCAGCTTCGCGTAGGTGGAAGCCTCGTTTTCAGCCATCAGCAGGCTGTAGCCGACGATATCGGCGGCCATGATTGCCGCGAGCTTGCGTTCCATCAGCATTATTCCTGAGCGGCGGGCCATGCACGGACTATTACTGCTGACACTTAAGGCGACGCACGGCCCAAGATTAGACCCACAATCCCGGATAGGCTAATCAACACAGCTCATAAATGCGTGATGATTGTGGCCTATACCGTTCTTACCTTCGTCAGCCATCATCTGCTTCGTCCGGAGCCGTCCGTCGCCGCACTGGCGGAGGGCGACATACAGACGAGAGCATCTGCTTTGATGGTAGGTTTCCCGAGCCTCTTCTTGCGCAAGGGATCGTCCCCGCATGGGCCGAGACGCTGCGCGGCTCGAGGCTGCCGATCTAGCCGCAACCCGTTCAAACGGCGACATAAATCCGCTTCGCTTCATCCGCGGAGCGGAAATTTTTCCACATCGGGCGCTACCCTAGCGTGGCTCCTTCCGCCGCGGTTCGGGCAGCCCGCGCCGCTCCGGCTTTCGCCCTTCCTGTCCGCTCCTGGTGCTCTTTGCCCCATTCCGCCAGCGGGGCGAGCGCCAGGTCGAGCTCGGCGCCTTCCGGCGTGACCGAATATTCGACGCGCGGCGGCACTTGGTGAAACACCTCGCGGTGGATGATGCCGTCCGCCTCCATCTCGCGCAGGTGCTGGATCAGCATCTTCTCGCTGATCTCCGGCTGCAGCCTCTTCAGTTCGCCGAAGCGGCAGGGCTGCGCCTGGTGGATCTGCCAGAGCAAAAGTGCCTTCCACTTACCGCCGATCACCGCGAGCGCGGGACCCAATCCGCAACTGTCCGGCAGTTTTCTTTGTTTTTTTTCCAAGGAAATCTCCAATTCTGAGGTTCTGGTAGGTACCTTACTTTTTTGTCTGTACTTGTGCAATCGAAAGTACCTGCCTAGCTTCGGGCAAGGACGCCGGAGCATGCAGGCAAAAGGCCAGCGGCAAGGCTTCCACTGGGACAGTTTCGCTCGCAAAAAGCGGACGCCCCGACCGTTTCAAACCGACACACCGCGGCGCCCCTCGCGCCGGGATAAGGAAGAATCATGAGCAGATTTCAGGGCAAGAAGGCCGTTGTCATCGGCGGCACACATGGAATGGGACTGGCGGTGGCGCAGGCGTTGATCGACGGCGACGCCGACGTCCTGATCACGGGGCGCAATAAAAAAAACCTCGCGGACGCCCGCCAGGCGCTTGGCGGCAGCGTCCATGCGGTCCGGTCCGATATCGCCAGTATGGGCGATATCGCGGTGCTCAGCGCGGAAGTGGGGCAGAAACTCGGCGTGATCGATTTCCTGCACGTGAACGCCGGCGTGTCGGAGCTGGAACCGTTCGACCAGGTCACGGAAGCGTCCTACGATCGCCAGTTCAACATCAACACCAGGGGCGCCTTTTTTACCACTCAGCGCCTCATACCGCTGATCAAGGAGGGCGGTGCGATCGTCTTCACCTCGTCGATCGCCGAGGATTCCGGCACCGCCGGCATGGCGGTGTATTCCGCCAGCAAGGCGGCGCTGCGCGCCTTCGGCAAGGTGCTGGCATCGGAACTCCTGCCGCGAAAAATCCGCGTCAACGTCGTGAGCCCCGGCTTCATCGACACGCCGACCATGGGCGTCGCCGGCGCCTCGGCGGAAGAGCGCGCCGCTTTCATGAAGGTCGGCGACGAGGTGACGCCGATGAAGCGCCACGGCACGCCGGAGGAGGTTGCGCGCGCCGTTTTGTTCCTCGCCTTCGACGCCACCTTCACCACCGGCGAGCGGATCAAGGTAGACGGCGGCCTCGGCCAGGACCTGTCGCCGGCCATGGGATGAATAGGAACGCCGCACGCATAGCTCGCCGCGTAGCTTCACGATCGAACCGAAAAAGAAAGGAAACAAATGTCCGACGTATCCGTCATCGGCCTTGGCGCCATGGGCTCGGCCCTGGCCGCGGCGCTCCTGAAAAGCGGCCTCAGCGTCACACTGTGGAACCGTTCGCCGGCCAAGGCTGAGGCGCTCGTGGCCAAAGGCGCTGTCGCCGCCGCGAGCGTCAAGGATGCCGTCGAGGCGAGCAAACTGGTGGTCGCTTGCCTGCTGGTCTACGATACCGTGTATGAGGCGTTCGAGCCGGCAAAGGATGCGCTTGCCGGCCGCACGCTGGTCAACCTCACCAACGGCACGCCGGCGCAGGCGCGCGAGATGGCACAATGGGCAGCCACCCGGGGCGCCGACTACCTCGACGGCGGCATCATGGCGGTTCCGCCGATGATCGGCCAAGCCGAGGCGCTGATCCTCTACAGCGGTGCGCACGCGGCGTTCGAGGCGCACGGGAAAACGCTCGGCGCGCTGGGGGCAGCCAAATATCTCGGCGACGACGCCGGGCTTGCACCGTTGCACGACATTGCCCTGCTCACCGCCATGTACGGCCTGTTCTCGGGCGTCACGCATGCCTTCGCGCTGACCGGATCGGAAACGGTGCCGGCGGAAAAATTCCTGCCGATGCTGACCAACTGGCTCGGGGCGGTCATGACATGGCTGCCTGACATGGCACGGCGCATCGACAGCGGCGACTACCGCAGCGATGTCGTCTCGAACCTCGAGATGCAGGCGGCGTCCTTCGACAACTTTATCGCGGCCAGCGAGGGCCAGGGTGTCAGCTCCGAACTGATCGCGCCGATGTTCCAGCTCTTAAAAAAAGCCGTCGCAGCGGGCTATGGCGATGCCGACCAGGCGAGCCTGGTCGAGATGATCAGGACTAGGCCGCAGGTCGAGAGGCAGCGGGCGGGGGGCTGAAGGCGCGATCCAGCGCCAGCATCACCAGCATAATGTGGGCCACTATTTCCTGCCGCACCTGGCGCTTTCTCCCGCGTCGGCGGTCGCGAGATAGAAGCCGGGCGGAGACTTACAATGGCACGCTGCCTCAGCTGAAGGCGCTGACGGACAAGCTCGCCTCCATCGGCCAGAAGCAGGGTGCAGCAGCTCCCGATGTCGAACAGCTTGGGCTATCGCCAAGGGCACGACGCCGATCATCGGCGTCACCAAGCCCAACTACATCGATGGTCTGGTCCGGGCCAGCAGCATCACGCTCACCAGCGACGACATCGCGGAGTTGAAAGCTCTTGCCGAACGCTGCTAACGTGAACACCCGTGGCTGGTGGGAACAAGAGGTGTAAGTCTGTAGCTTCGCTGTCCTACTTCCTCGGAACGCCGCTCCGAGCAATACGGGAGGCGATCATCTCGTTCTGCAGATGACCGCCTGTGCCCGAGCAGGTTGCCGGTTGCCTCCACCTGATTGTGCAAGTGCTCCAGAACGTGTTGCGCCATTCCGCAAAGATCCGGATCACCTGCGCTGCGATGGTTGCCTTGTCCTGCGGTAGGAACCGCCCGTAGTGTTGCTGCACCATGTCGGGCGTGTCCTGGATCGCGTAGCTCACTGCGCACCGAACTTTTCCAGCGTCTGCCTTTGGCGCAATGGGCCGCCGCGCCTAGTCGCGCCAGATGACCGCTTTCGGGATCGGCCTGCCGCCTGCTCAACGACCAGAAAGGAGGCGCATTGCCCACGGTCAGGATCGACTACCAGGGCTGGTTGACCGGCCCGACTGTGAACTCGTTGATCGTCGTATCCTCAGGCTGGTCGATGGCAAAAGCCACGACGCGGGCGATCCGATCCGGCGAGATCCCATACTTGTCATAGGTATTCTGCACCGATCGCGCTGTGCCTTGGTCGCTGATCGTCGTTAGCAGCTCAGTGTTGATCGCCGCCGGGTAGATCGTCGCGGTGCGGATGTTGGTACCCTCCATGGCCGATTCCATGCGCAGGACTTCCATGAAGTCGCGGACGAACCACTTCGTCCCGCCATACACCGCCCCGTTTGGATAGGCTTTCAGGCCTGCAACCGAGGAGGTTGCAATGACGTGCCCGGATTTCTGCGCGATGAACGTTGGCAGCACAGCGGCGACGCCATTTAGAACGCCCTTGATGTTCACATCGACCATCTGATGCCAGTCGTCGGTCTTCAACGCGGAGAGAGGAGAATTGGGCATAAGTCCGGCGTTCAGGAAGATGACGTCGATGCCACCGAAAGCCTCCCTGGCGAGTTTTACAATGCCGTCATTGTCGGACTGCCTGGTGACGTCCAGTTCCCGATAGACGGCTTGGCCGCCATCCGTCGTAATCTCGTCGGCGATCCGCTGCAGCTTGTCTTCGCGCCGCGCGCCCAGGACGACTTTGGCGCCCTTGTTCGCGAGCAGCTTGGCGGTCGCCTCGCCGATACCGGACGACGCACCGGTGATGATGATGACTTTGTCCTTGATCATGATGGTTCCTTGTTGGTTGCTGATACTACTGGATGCGCTCAACTCGGACGGGCTTACCCTCAAGCTGCTCGAGCTCTTGCAGCGAAGCATTGTACTTTCCGATATGGATCGTCTGGTTAGAAAAGCCGATGCCGGCGGTGTTGTAGTAGAAGCCGATGTTGCCCCACGGGACAAAATAGATGACGTCGCCGTCTTCCGGATCCGAGCCAGGCGATCCTTCGGTCGCAAGCTTGCGGGAGAAGTACCCGATCTTCTCCCGGCTGGCGTACTCCTCCAGGTTCATCGTAAGCGGCAGCAGTGAAAGGAAGTCGCGAACGGTTGGATTGTCCTCGCCGATGGTCAGGTCGATGGAGGTCGATCCTGCGCTGAACCGAACCACCGCGCCGACAACCTCATCCTGCCCGGCATTGCCTGTTTGAGAGTAGGAGACAGTGGCGCCGACAACGGCCAGGAAAGCCGCAAGGATGAGCGCCGTCATTTGCCGATACAACTTTGCCATTTCCTTCTTCCTTCGCTGTGAAGCTTGCCCAGCAATCAGCGGACGTCTTGCTCGGACAGGACGCTCGCTCCTGCCTCGGTCGTCTCACGTACGAAGCAATATAGGCTAGGTAGCAATGTCCGATTAGCGGGAGCATTTCGTATGGACTTATGAGGAGGATTCATGAATGTTGTTCGGCCAGCACGCCGATGGCGAGCGACAGCGCGACCGCGGGATGGGCAACCGAGCGACTTGCTCCGCGCGCTTCCGAAGGGCCGCCGGTCAGTGATAGCGCCCTTCTGTGGCCGATTTTATTCGCGATGGCGCAGTGCCTCGACGAGGGCGACGAAGGCGGGCGAGGATTGCCGTCGGCTCGGGTAGTAAAGATAGTAACCATCCCAATAAGGCGACCATCCTTCGAGGCCGCGCTGGAGCCGCCCTTTTTCGATGTGCGGCAGGGCGATTTCCTCCGGCACATAGGCGAGGCCGCGACCGGCAAGGGCAGCATCGAGTACATGGAAGATATTGTTGAACACGAGCTGGCCGTCGACATGGACCTTGATCTCGCGGCCGTCCTGATCCTCGAATTCCCAGACATAGAGCGCGCCGGAGGAGGGGAAGCGATAATTGATGCAGTCGTGCTGCATGAGATCCTGCGGCTTCTCCGGGACAGAGTGGTCCGAGAAGTAGGATTTAGTGCCGACGACGGCGAACCGGAAATCCGGTCCGACGCGAGCCGAGATCATGTCCTTGGCGAGTTGGTCGCCCATTCGAACGCCGGCGTCGTAGCGTTCCGTGACAATGTCCGAGAGCCCGTTGTCGAGCAGGAGCTCGATCTTGATGTCCGGATATTTCGGAGCGAAGCGTTTCAGCTTCGGCCACAGGACATGGCTGATGGCGTAGTCCGGCGCGACAATCCTGACCGTTCCGGCAGGCTTTTCCCTCAACTCGTTCAGGGCGTCGATCTCCACTTCGATCTGATCGAAATGCGGTCCGATCCTCTCGAGAAGCCGCTCGCCTGCTTCCGTCGGCGCGACCGCGCGCGTGGTTCGCGTGAGCAGGCGGATGCCAAGCCGCGCTTCGAGCTGGCGGATCGTATGGCTGAGCGCCGACTGCGAAATGCCGAACCTGGCAGCGGCCTTGGTGAAGCTGCCTTCCCGTGCCACGGCGAGAAACGCGAGCAGGTCGTTGACATTCTGGCGCGTCACTTATGAATCCTCATCATATGCAGGCCGACTATAGCAAAAATCAAAGAAGGTACGGGCGCCTCAGCCGTGGAGAATCTTAGTATCAACTTGCTCCTGTAATGAGAGTGCACGGCTACCGAGCAGGACCGCTCTTACTCGATGTGCTGAATTCTTACCGTGACGCGGCCAGGACGATCAAAGATCGAAACGTCATCTGCGACCTGACCGAGCACAACGATGCCGGGTGAAGGGACCCGGCCCCTCCGGTAATAGATCACGAAATGATTGGAGCTCCACAAACCCAACGTGCCGATCGAGAACTCACGCTGACGCGCCACCTCTGGCAGAGGAGCCGGCAGATTGCCGGTCTTTTCCTGACGGAGATGGTCGCTCATCTCTATGGTGAACGGCAGCAAACGAACCAGGGATCTTGCGGTCTCGTTGTCCCCGAGATCAGCCGTGACCTCGCCCCAATCTGAAGAAATGCGAATGCGTTTATGAGCCATGGCCAATCCAAACTTTCAAATGCAGTAGCAGTAGCACCCAGTAGGATTTCGAGCAGGCCTTGGTCTACCGTCTTTGATGGAGCCTGCACGCGAAGGCGCAGGCTCCACCTCGCCGCTCACGCGGAGAGGTGCTGATTGAAAAAGCTGGTCAGCTTGTCGAACGGGATCACGTCGACCTTGTCGTAAAGATCGGTGTGGCTCGCGCCGGGGATGATCATCAATTCCTTCGGCTCCGCTGCGGCTGCGTAGGCGGTTTCGCTGAAGTAGCGCGAGTGAGCGTTCTCGCCGTGGATCAGCAGGACCGGGCGCGGCGAAATTTCTTTGATGTACGTCAGGAGCGGCATGTTCATGAACGACAGCGGCGTCGTCTGCGTCCAGGAGTTGCCTGAGTTGACCGCGCGCGCATGGTACCCGCGCGGCGTCCTGTAATAGTCGTGATAGTCCACCAGGAACTGCGCCTCGCCGCCGTGCAGATCGTTGTAGGGCGGCTGGTAAGCCGGGGTTCCATTTTCCGCGTCCTGCCAACGCTGCCGGCTCAGTTGCTCCAGCGTTTGCGTGCGCTGTTCGAGGCTCAGACTGTCGTTGTAGCCCTTCGACATAACGCGCGTCATGTCATACATGGTGCTGGCAACGACCGCCTTGACGCGCTTGTCCGCCGCAACGGCATTCAACGCCATGCCGCCCCAGCCGCAAATGCCGATGACGCCGATGCGCTCACGATCGACGGAAACCTGCAGGCCGAGGAAATCTACCGCCGCCATGAAGTCCTCAGTGTTGATGTCCGGCGAGGCGACATTGCGGGGCTCGCCGCCGCTTTCCCCGGTAAAGGAAGGGTCGAAAGCCAGTGTGACGAAGCCGCGCTCGGCCATGGTCTGCGCATAGAGACCCGACGACTGTTCCTTCACCGCGCCGAACGGACCGCCGACGGCCAGCGCCGGCAGGCGTCGGTCGGCACGGTCCTTCGGCAGATAGAGGTCGCCCACCAGGCCGATGCCGTAGCGGTTCGTGAACGTGACCTTCTCGTGGTCGACGTTCTGGCTCTTGGGGAACACCTTATCCCACTTGTCTGCCATATGCTGAGCCCTTGCATTGGAAATATTGAAAAGCGACGCCGCGCCGAAGGTGGCAACACCAGCGCCGGTCATCTTCAGCAAGTTGCGACGGCCCGCGTCGGGTACATCGTGGCGTTCGACAGCGTTCTCGAGTTCAAGATGTGTGCTCATGGCATGGTCTCCGTGATTGGAACTGTTGCCATGAGTGTAGTGGCCGCCGGGCCTATCGATTAGCCCGCTTGCTTCGCTTGAAGTGATGAGCTGAGTTCATGAATTGATGGCTAAGCCCGGGCTGTTGGCGGGTCGCATTTCTTGTAACAGCCGCCCGAGGGGCGAGCATTCATGAATGTCGCTCACCATCTCATGCAATTTTTCCCGGCTGGTCGCTGATCGGTGCTCCAACTACGCCAGGGGCGCATGACAGGCATCATCCATCAGAATCCGGAAATGCAGAAAACGCCGGCGATGGTCACTGAACCCCTCGGCACACGGCCGTGATAGCGCCGTTAAGCTTCAAAGGTGAAAAGAATGTCGGCCCAAGCTAGCTCTCCAATGAACGGCTTCGAGACTCGGCCCGCCTATTGGGGCGGTGTGTTCGCAATGTCACTCTGCGTCTTCGCGCTCATCGCTTCGGAGTTCATGCCCGTCAGTCTGCTCACGCCGATTGCCTCCGAGTTGCAGGTGAGCGAGGGACAGGCCGGTCAGGCCATTGCAATTTCCGGTGCCTTCGCGGTTCTGACGAGCTTGCTCATTTCTTCTGTGGCCAGGCACCTTGACCGAAAGATGTTGCTATTGGCGCTTACGGGCGTGATGGCGGTCTCGGGCACCATCGTGGCGATTGCCCCGAGCTACGTGATCCTCATGATCGGCCGGGCGTTGATCGGTGTTGTGATCGGCGGCTTTTGGTCTATGTCGGCGGCGACGGCGATGCGGCTGGTGCCTGAGCACCACGTTCCGAGAGCGCTTGCGATCTTCAATGGCGGCAATGCGCTGGCGACGGTGGTCGCACCGCCGCTCGGCGCCTTCCTCGGTTCGATCATCGGCTGGCGGGGTGCGTTCTTCTGCGTGGTTCCGGTCGCGGTGATCGTCTTCTTCTGGCAGATGATCAGCCTGCCGTCGATGAAAGCGGAACGTCGGCCCGGTTCCGGCAATGTGTTCAGGCTTCTCAAGCGGCCGCTCGTGGTCTTGGGTATGGCGTCCGTCGGGCTCTTCTTCATGGGGCAGTTCGCGCTTTTCACTTATGTGCGCCCCTTCCTCGAAGCGGTAACGAGGGTCGATGTCTCGACACTATCGCTCGTCCTGCTCGGGATCGGTGTCGCCGGTGTCGTCGGCACCAGCCTGATTAGTGTTTTCCTGAAGGACGGGCTCTTCCGGGCCCTAATCGTCATCCCCGGGTCGATGGCCGTGATAGCCCTGACCCTCATCGCTTTCGGCAACAGCCTCCCCATCACGGCGAGCCTGTTGGGTATATGGGGACTGATCGGCACGGCGGCGCCCGTCGGTTGGTGGACATGGCTTGCGCGTTCGCTGCCTGAGCATGCCGAAGCAGGTGGCGGTCTTATGGTGGCCGTCATCCAGCTTGCTATCACTATGGGCGCGGTCGTCGGCGGCGTGCTGTTCGATTTTAGCGGTTATCGAATGACCTTTATGGCCAGCGCCATCTTGCTGGTTATGGCCACATTCCTGGCCTTCCTGACATCGCGTAGCGGTCCGACCTAGCGAGGTGTTCGCACAACCCCTTGTTCCCAGGCGAACATCGAGGAGCATCAGCTATCTGCATCTCGCTCGTTGCGTTGATACAAGCAATGTCCGCTTCCGGAGACGGCAGGGATCGACCCAAATGACTGAGATGGAGGCGCTGAGCTGTCATCGGCATCGCGCATTTCGAACTTCGCCGCGGTGGATCTTCACCTGTTCCCTGGTCGCGCGTACGCAAAGCTGCGACATGGTTCGAAGGAATGTCCGTCCCTCCAAAACCGGGTTAATTTTGAAAACTAAGTCGGCGAGAGCCGAGTCATGATCTCTGAAAGATTAGCAATTCAATTGGTTGTAATGGCGCGCCCGAAGAGATTCGAACTCCTGACCCCCAGATTCGTAGTCTGGTGCTCTATCCAGCTGAGCTACGGGCGCGCAACAGGCCATGCGTTGCATGGCCCCGCGATCCGATCCTTGACGACCGGCCGCGATGTGACGTGTTCCCTAGCGACTGAATTTCCGAAAAGCAAGCCGATCCGGCAAAAGTTTTGTTGTTCGTGCTGGCCGGCTCTTTGTTCTGCGCAATTCCGGACGGAAAACCGTTACACACTTTTCCTGGAGTTGCTTCGGCTCAGGCCGGGCGGCGCAGGCCATTGCGGGCCTGGTCGAGCCGGACCGGCTGGTCGGGGATGGTGACCGCGAATGTGGTGCGGCCGCCTCTGCTTTCGACAAGCTCCACCGTGCCGCCATGGGCGCGGATCAGTTCATGGGCGATCGCCAGGCCAAGGCCGGTGCCGCCGCTGCGGGCCGAGCCGCGGAACGCCGCGAACAGGTTCTCGCGCGCCTTCGGCGGCAGGCCGGGTCCGGTGTCGGTGACGGTGATGCGGCTGACGCTGCCGACGCGCTCGGCCGACACCGCCAACCGGCGTACCACCGCACTTTCCGCATCCGCCGCCATCGCCTGCACCGCGTTGCGGCAAAGATTGGTGAGCACGCGAAAAAGCTGATCGGAATCGGCATCCACCTCGAAAGCCGGATCGACGGCATTGACGAATTCGATGCCGCCTTCGGTGTCGAGCAGGCCGTGGACGTCGTCGACCAGCTGGCGCAGCCTGAGCCTGCGGCGCGAGGGCGGCGGCTCCTGGGTGCGGCCATAGGCGAGCACACCTTCCGAATAGGACACGGCGCGATCAAGCGCGCGCAGCAGCTTCGGCGCGAAGGCCTGCACGGTCGGGTCCTTGACCTGGCGCAGGCGGTCCGACATCAGCTGCGCCGACGCCAGGATGTTGCGCATATCATGGTTGATCTTCGACACGGCGAGACCAAGGTCGGCGAGATGCTTCTGCTCGGAGAGCATCTTTTGCAGCCGCTCCTGCATCTGCGAGAGCTCGCGCTCTGCAACGCCGATCTCGTCGGCGCGGGCAGCAGGGCGGATGATCCGCCCGGGGTCGTCGGGCGCCTCGGAGAAGGCCAGCATCGAGCGCGTCATCGTCCGGATCGGGCCGATCATGATCAGGTCTATTGCGGCATAGACCAGCATGGCGGTGAACAGCGAGATCAGCAGCGAGACGAAGGCGACGTTGCGCGAATAGATGAGCATGGCATCGCGCAGGCTGTAGTCGGGCATGATCAACTCGAATTCCTTGTCGCTGTCGCCGACCGGGCCGAAAACGCGCAGCATCCGCTCGCCGCCGAAAAACAGCGTGTCCAAAGCGCCGGTCATGCCCTCGACCAGGCCGACATTGGCGATGTCGATATGCTCATCGACGTGCGGCGGCATCTCAGCCACGACCAGAAGCCGCGAGACGCCGCCGTCGCGAACGGCGATCGCCTTGGCGCCGATCGCCATCAGCACGTCGTTCTGGGCTGCGCGGGACAGCGAGGCGGGCTCTCCCTGCACCAGCACGATCGAGACGGCCGCAGCGGTGCTCAGCCTCTCCTTCAGCCAACTCAGCCGGTAGCTGGCGATCCAGGGCAGAAAGATGAGGACCTCGGCCAGGAGCACGAAGACGATGGTGAGCAGCAGGAGCTTTGTCGACAATCCACGCGACAAAGGCACCCTCCGGGCGGCCGCCGTCGCCCGATCGGTCCTTTCCTCCGCGGATGGGATTCCACTCATGTTGCTTTTTTCTTCACGATCGCTTGATCAGCCAAGATTAGGCCATTGCGGCTTTTTTGCCAATTTCATCCTTCGTCCCAATACGGGATGATACCGCCAAGACTTCGGCCATCACATTTCAGCCAATCGGCTGAGGCGCCGGATGTCGGCGCCGGATTGACTTCCAAAACCCTTCTTTCTATAAGCCCGCTCACGCTCGGGCCATTCGTCCCGGCGCGGTTTCGATCGCGCCAAAGCCGGCCCGGCAAAGCTCCTGTTACAGAGTGACAGAATCAAGAAGGGCCGCACCCCGCGGTATTAAAACAAATGAAGCGTACCTACCAACCGTCCAAACTCGTCCGCAAACGTCGGCACGGTTTTCGTGCCCGCATGGCCACCAAGGGTGGTCGTGGCGTCGTCGCAGCCCGCCGCAACCGCGGTCGCAAGCGGCTCAGCGCCTGAACGGAAGACGAGATCGTTGCCCGCAACCGGCAAGCCAGTGGGAGCACATCCCAAGCGGCTTCTGAAACGCGCGGAATTCCTGGCTGTCCGGCGTGGCGAGAAGCGCCGCGGGCGGCTTTTTCTCGTCGAGGTTCTGGGCCGCAGCGACGCAGAGGCGCCTCGCGTCGGCTACACGGTCACCAAGAAGGTCGGCAATGCAGTCGTCCGCAACCGCATCCGGCGACGGCTGAGAGAAGCCGTGCGCACGCATGCCGCGGGTGACATGGAGCCTGGCAATGACTATGTCATCGTCGGGCGCGAAGATGTGCTTACCATTCCGTTCGGCCAGTTGAAGGCCGAACTCTCCCGCAGACTGCGCGGAACACGATAGGCCAAGGCTTTCGATGGAAAACAACCGGAACTTCTTCATCACCATCGCGCTGTCGGTGCTGATCCTGTCGCTTTGGCAGTATTTTTACGTGATGCCTTACAGCGAGGCGCAACGCGAGGCGGCCCGTATACAAGAGCAGCGGATTGCGGAGCAGAAGAAGGCGGCCGAAGGCGCCAGTCCTGGCAGCAGCGAAACGCCGGTGCCGCAGCAAGGCGCGATTCCTAATGCACCCAATGCACCGGGGACCGATGGCGCGACGCCTGCCGGCCGCGAGCAGGCGCTGGCGTCGACGAAGCGCGTCAGGATCGACACGCCGAGCCTGGAGGGCTCGATCAATCTCACCGGCGCCCGTCTCGACGACCTCAAGCTCAAGCACTACACGCTTACGGTCGATAAAAACTCGCCCGAGATCGAACTGCTCAACCCGGCAGCGCTGCCCACTGGCTACTATGCCGAGATCGGATTTGTCGGCAGCGACAAGACCGGCACGGTGCCGGGCCCGGAAACCGTGTGGACCGTCGATGGCAATGCCACGCTGACGCCGGCGACCCCGGTTACGCTGAGCTTCACCAACGACAAGGGCCTGACCTTCAAGCGCACGTTCTCCGTCGACAGCGACTATATGTTCACGGTCTCGGACACGGTGCAGAATTCAGGCTCAACCCCAGTCACCCTGTCGAATTACGGCCGCGTCACCCGCTTCGACAAGCCTGCCGTTGCCAGCATCTATGTGCTGCATGAAGGGCTGATCGGCGTCACCGGCACGGAAGGCCTGCAGGAACACAAATACGCGGCCGTCGAGGAGGACAAGCAGTACACGCCGGGCAAGTCGACCGATGGCTGGCTGGGCATCACCGACAAATACTGGGCGGTGACGCTGGTGCCGACCGAGAAGCAGCCGTTCCAGCCGCGTTACGCTTATTTCGAGGACGGCCGCCCGCGCTACCAAGCCGACTTCCTCACCGACCCGATCACCGTTGATGCCGGCCAGTCGGCGACGGTCGAGACCGAAATCTTCGCCGGCGCCAAGGAAGTCGCCAAGGTCAACGCCTATGCGGAAGATCGCCATATCAGGCTGTTCGACCGTTTGATCGATTGGGGATGGTTCATCTGGATCACCAAGCCGATGTTCTACCTGATCGACACGATGTACAAATTCTTCGGCAATTTCGGCCTGGCGATCCTGGCCACCACCGTCGTCGTCAAGGCCGTCTTCTATCCGCTCGCCAACAAGTCCTACGCGTCGATGGCGAACATGAAGAAGGTGCAGCCCAAGATGCTCGAGATCCGCGAGAAATACGCGGACGACAAGATGAAGCAGCAACAGGCGATGATGGAGCTCTACAAAACCGAGAAGATCAATCCGCTCGCCGGCTGCTGGCCGGTGGCGCTGCAGATTCCAGTCTTCTTCGCGCTCTACAAGGTGCTCTACATCACCATCGAGATGCGGCACGCACCGTTCTTCGGCTGGATCCAGGATCTGGCGGCGCCCGACCCGACCTCGATCTTCAACCTGTTCGGCCTCATTCCGATCGCTCTGCCGGACATGTTGATGATCGGCGTTTGGCCGCTGATCATGGGCCTGACCATGTTCCTGCAGATGCGCATGAACCCGACGCCGCCGGACCCGACACAGGCCATGATCTTCACCTGGATGCCGGTGGTCTTCACGTTCATGATGGCCGGTTTTCCGGCCGGCCTCGTCATCTACTGGGCCTGGAACAATCTGCTTTCGATCATCCAGCAAGGCGTGATCATGAAGCGGCAGGGCGCCAAGATCGAATTGTGGGACAATCTGGTCGCGCTGTTCCGGAAGAAACCGTCGCCGGCGGAATAGAAGGCGCTCGCTTTTTGTGAATCCAGAAAAGCCCCGGACCGGGGCTTTTTTTGGGACGAGCCGAGCCGCCGGCGAGCGGCGAAACCCGTCGGCCCGGCGGTAGACGCCGCCGCGACACATCCCTATAAGCTCGCTGTCGTTTCAGGAGCGCTCCGTCGATGAACAGGTAAGGATGATCCGCTGCGCACGCGGTTGGCTGCCGGGCGGATCGCGCTATTTTGACCTTGCCTGTTTTTCGTCGATGGAGCCACGCCATGATCGGACCCAACCCCAACATCAAGCACCCGATCCCGATGCATACCCGCGTCGGTTTCCTGAAGGGACTGGTCACGGCGCCGAACATCGAGATCGGCGACTTCACCTATTATGACGATCCGGACGGGCCGGACAAATTCGCCGAGCGGTGCGTGCTGCATCATTATCCATTCATCGGCGACCGGCTGATCATCGGCAAGTTCTGCGCCATCGCCGAGGGCGCGCGCTTCATCATGAACGGCGCCAATCATGCCATGTCCGGCTTTTCGACCTATCCGTTCAACATCTTCGGTCATGGCTGGGAAGAGGGTTTCGATCCGGCTACCTGGTCGAAGGAATTGCGCGGCGACACGGTGCTCGGCAATGATGTATGGATCGGCATGGAAGCGGCGATCCTGCCCGGCGTGACGATCGGCCATGGCGCCATCGTTGCGGCAAAATCGGTGGTGACGCATGACGTGCCACCCTATGCGATCGTCGCCGGCAATGCGGCCCAGGTGGTGAAGATGCGGTTCGACGACAGGACCATCTGGCGGCTTTTGGCGGCGGCGTGGTGGGATTGGCCGGTGGAAAAGATCAGCCGCAACCTCAATGCCATTCGTGGCGCCGATATTTCTCTTCTGGAGGCAGCGGTTTGAACGCGTTGAACAAGACCGTGATCGGCATCGAGCTGTTCACGCGGCCGTGGATCTTCATCCGCGGCGTGCCGGCAATGAAGTTCCTGCCGCCGGAGGGGCCGCCGGAGATCGCCTTTGCCGGCCGCTCGAATGTCGGCAAATCGTCGCTGATCAACGCCCTGGTCAATCAGAAGGGGCTGGCGCGCACGTCCAACACGCCGGGGCGGACGCAGGAACTCAATTATTTCGTTCCGGGTGGATTTTCCGGCGAAGGCGCCGACCTGCCGCCGATGGCGCTGATCGACATGCCGGGCTACGGCTACGCCACCGCTCCCAAGGAGAAGGTCGACGACTGGACGAAACTCGTCTTCGACTATCTCAAGGGCCGGGTCACGCTGAAGCGGGTCTATGTGCTGATCGACGCCCGCCATGGCATCAAGGCCAAGGATGACGAAGTGCTGTCGCTGCTCGACAAGGCGGCGGTCTCCTACCAGATCGTGCTGACCAAGACCGACAAGATCAAGGCGGCCGGCGTGCCGCGATTGATCGAAGAGACACTGCAGAAGATCAAGAAGCGGCCGGCCGCGTTTCCGTTCGTTCTCGCCACGTCGTCGGAAAAGAGCGAGGGCCTTGAGGAATTGCGCGCGGCGATCGTGCTGGCGGCCAATGGCGGCTAATGCATGTCGCGCAAAAGCGTGCAGCGGTTTTGCGATGACGACATGCAAAAAACAACAACCTAAAGCGCGTCGCGTGAGGCCGGTCAAACGCGACGCGCTTTTAGGGCTTTGCCTCTAGTGCTATCGTCTGGGTGCTTTCTTCCGTAGCAAGCCTTTCTGTGCCGTAAGCCTTCAGGAACATGCCGACGCCCGACCTGACGATGTGGTCAATTTCATCCGGGCTCGGCGCTTTGGTGCGGTAGGCGAATATGCACTGGCGGAAGAGACCTGCCAGGCACAGTTCGGTGAACTGATAGGCGGCAAGGTCGACATCGTCGATCTTGAGCAGGCCGCGTTCGACGGCGGCATTGAGAAAAACAACGACCTTGTCGTGGCCGCGTTTCGGGCCGCGTTCGTAAAAACGCGCGCCAAGTTCGGGAATCCTGTCGGACGCGCCGATTACCGTGCGCTGCGCCTGGATGACCTTGGCCGAGGTGATCTTGAGGGACAGCACCTTGCCGAACTTCACCAGCGTCTCGCGAAGGTCGTCGGCGCGGTCGAGCATATCGTACATGTTCTTGAAGATCGTGCCGCGCTCTTCCTCGATCAGCGCCTCGAACAGTTCTTCCTTGTTGGCGAAATAGACATAGATCGTGCCCTTGGAGACGCCGGCCTCACGGGTGATGTCGTTCATAGACGCCGCTTCGAAGCCCTTGTCGATGAAGACACGGCGCGCGCCCTCGATGATCTGGCTGCGCTTGACCGGGTCCTGTCCCGCCGCGGGGCGGCCGCGACGCAGGCCATCCAGCAGATCGCACTGGTCCTTGTCGGGTTCGGTCATAGTGTCACACCTCGAAAAATATTCGAACCGATCGGTTCGATCACCCTTGATATGGGCCGCTCTCCGCGCTAAGTCAACCTTCGCATCGAACCGAACGGTTCAGTCTTACTGATTGTTTCCAGAGAGATGCCCAGTTTCTAGAGAGATGCCCAGAGAGATCCCCATGTCCTCGAACGCGACCCCCACCGCCGAAGTCCGCCCCTTCCCCAACGCCAAGATCGCGCCAGCAACCGAAGCGCCGAACGCACCGACTGAGCCGGCAATAAGGCCTCCGGCCGAGGCGCCGACGAAAAAGAAACGTTCGGCACGCTCCCTTCTGTTGCCGATCATCGCGCTTGGCTTGCTGGGCGCAGCTGCCTGGTATGGCTACGATTACTGGACCGACGGGCGCTTCATGATCTCAACCGACGACGCCTATGTCCAGGCCGACATGGCATTCATTTCGCCGAAAATTTCCGGCTATGTCGATCAGGTCAAGGTGACCGAGAACCAGCAGGTCAAGGCCGGCGACCCGCTGCTGGTCGTCGACAATGGCGACTACAAAATAGCGGTCGCCCAAGCCGAGGCCCAGATCGCCACCTTGAGCAAGACGCTCGACCGTATCGAGGCCCAGACCGAGGCGGCGCGTGCATCGCTCGAGCAGGCGCAGGCGCAGAAGACCGCCGACCAGGCCGCCGCCGCCAATGCGGCGCGTGTTCAAACGCGCGCCGCCCAATTGCTCAAGACACATGTCGGCACCCAGGCCCAGCTGGATGATGCCCAGACCGCGGTCGAGCAGGCCAATGCCGCCCTTGTAGGTGCCGACGCCCAGATCGCCGCGGCGCAGGCCAATATCGGTGTGCTTCAGGCGCAGCGCGCGGAGACGGCGAGCACGCTGGCGTCGCTGCAGCTTGCCCGGGACAAGGCCGCGCGGGACCTGTCCTTCACCGTGCTGCGCGCGCCCTATGACGGTGTGGTCGGCAACCGCTCGGTCGAGCAGGGCGACCTGATCAGCCCCGGACAGAAGCTCGCCGTCATCGTGCCGATGGACAAGCTCTACATCGTCGCCAATTTCAAGGAGACCCAGCTTGCCCGGCTGGTGCCCGGCGAAAAGGTCCGAATATCGGTCGACGCGATCGACGGCCAGGATTTCGAAGGCACCGTCTCGTCCCTGGCGCCGGCATCCGGCGCGGTGTTCTCGCTGCTGCCACCGGAAAACGCCACCGGCAATTTCACCAAGGTCGTGCAGCGCGTCCCGGTTCGCATCGACGTGCCGGCGGATGTGCTGAAGACAGGCAAGCTGCGCGCCGGCCTCAGCGTCGTCGTGGCCGTCGACAGCCGCACCGCGCCGGCCGCGTCGAACTGAGCGGCCGCTTGGGAGCACTGGCATGGCAACCGCGGCCTTGACAGCAGGATCGCCGCCGGTGAGGCCGGCTACGCCTGACACGATTTCCACACGCCGCATCATCGCCTTCCTGGCGATGGTGTTCGGCATGTTTATGGCGATCCTCGACATCCAGATCGTTTCGGCCTCGCTGGCCGAGATCCAGGCGGGCTTGAGCGCCAGCTCCGACGAAATCCCGTGGGTGCAGACTGCCTATCTGATCGCCGAAGTCATCATGATCCCGCTGTCCGGTTTTCTCAGCCGGATGCTGTCGACACGCGTGCTGTTCACCGTCTCCGCGGCTGGCTTCACCGCGGCCAGCGCGCTGGCGGCGACCGCCACCAACATCGACCAGATGATCGTCTACCGCGCCATCCAGGGCTTCATCGGCGGCGGCATGATTCCAAGCGTCTTCGCTGCCGCCTTCACCATCTTCCCGCCGTCGCGCCGCGCCATGGTGTCGCCGATGATCGGTCTGGTGGCGACGCTGGCGCCGACCATCGGCCCGACTGTCGGCGGCTATATAAGCCATGCCACGTCCTGGCACTGGCTGTTTCTGATCAACGTGGTGCCCGGCATCCTGGTGACCGCCGCGGCGTGGTCGCTGATCGACTTCGACAAGCCAAATCTCAGCCTGTTCCGCAAGTTCGACTGGTGGGGCCTTGCCGGCATGGCGGCTTTCCTCGGTTCGCTGGAATATGTGCTCGAGGAAGGGCCTGACAACGACTGGCTTCAGGACCAGGCCGTGTTCATCTGCGCCATCCTGATGACAGCCGGCGCCGTGCTGTTCTTCTGGCGCGCCTTCACAGCCGAGGAGCCGATCGTCGACCTGAAGGCCTTCACCAACGTCAACTTCGCTTTCGGGTCGCTGTTCTCCTTCGTCATCGGCATCGGTCTCTACGGTCTGACCTATCTCTATCCGGTATATCTCGGGCGTATCCGCGGCTACGATTCCCTGATGATCGGCGAGGCGCTGTTCGTCAGCGGCCTGGCGATGTTCGTCACCGCGCCCATTTCCGGCATCCTGTCGCGCAAGATGGATCCGCGGCTGATGATGATGATCGGCTTCTTCGGCTTCGCCGCAGGCACCTGGCGCATGACCTATCTGACCGCCGACTGGGATTTCTGGGAGCTTTTGGTGCCGCAGATCCTGCGTGGTGTCTCGATGATGCTGTGCATGGTGCCGATCAACAACATCGCACTGGGAACACTGCCGCCTGACCGGCTTAAGAATGCTTCCGGCCTGTTCAATCTCACCCGCAATCTCGGTGGCGCCGTCGGCCTTGCCGTCATCAACACCGTGCTGATCGACCGCAACGCATTCCACTACGCAAGGCTGGCCGAGCATGTGCAATGGGGCAGTGCCGAGGCGCAAACCAAACTGCAGAACATCACGCTCGACTTCCAGCAGAATGCCGGCCTGGACGCGTCCAAGGCGGCGATCTCCAAACTGTCTGCTATGGTCCAGCAGCAGGCTTCGCTGCTGTCCTTCATGGACGTGTTCTATCTCTTGACGGCGCTGTTCGCCACGCTGGCGATCTTCACCATGGTCATCCGCAAGCCGGCAGAGCAGGCTGGCGGAGGTGGCGGACATTGATCGTGCAACTTTGCGCGTCCAAAAGGACACGCGGCGCTCTAATGCATGTCGCGCAAAAGTGCGCAGCGGTTTTGCGATAACGACATGCATAAGACAACAACCTAAAGCGCGTCGCGTGAGGCCGGTCAAACGCGAGCGCTTTAGGTCAGGCGGTGGCCGGCTTGAAGGTCAAGGCGACGCCGTTGATGCAATGACGCAGGCCGGTCGGCGGCGGGCCATCGTCGAAGACATGGCCGAGATGACCACCGCAACGGCGGCAATGGACCTCGGTTCGGGTCATGCCGAGAGACCTGTCCACGGTCTTGCCGACGGCGTTGGGAATCTCCTGCCAGAAGCTCGGCCAGCCGGTGCCGGAATCGAACTTCGTCTCAGAGGAATAGAGCGGCAGGTCGCAGCCGGCACAGGCGAAGATGCCTTTGCGGTGCTCGTTGAGCAGCGGGCTGGTGCCGGGATATTCGGTGCCTTCCTTGCGCAGCACATTGAAGGCCGCATCGGACAGGATGGCGCGCCACTCGGCCTCGGTCTTGGTGACCTCGAAGGTTTCGGCGGCGTGCGCATCCTGCGGCCGGCCCATGCGCAGCGTTGCTGCCGTGCCTGCCAACAATGCCACAGCGGCGGCACCGCTCCAAAGAAAGTCGCGCCGGATCATCATCATTCCTCCTCTGTCCATTTGCCAAATTCGACCGTCACATGGAAATCAAAAGCTAGTGACGGCCAGCTCCTGACAACCGGCATTCCGCACCTGCCCCACGCCTACAGCGGACGGCGCGGATTGTACGCTTGTCGATTGCGCGGGTCACGCAAGCGGAACCCGCGCAGTCGCCATGGAACCTCAGCCATATCTTCGTTGGCGACGACCGCTTTGTTACATCTTCGGCAGGAGAACCTTGTCGATGACGTGGATAACGCCGTTCGACTGCTCGACATCGGCGACCGTCACATTGGCGACATTGCCGTTCTCGTCCGTCGCGGTGACCTTGCCGTCGTCGGCCTTGAGCGTCAGTTCGCAGCCGCCAACCGTCTTGACCTTATGCGCGCCACCATCGTCCATGGCCATCTTGGCGACGTCGGCGGCCATCGCCTTGGCACCAATGACATGGCAGGTTAGGATCTTGACCAGCTTGTCCTTGTTTTCGGGCTTGAGCAGCGTGTCGACGGTGCCGGCCGGAAGGGCGGCAAAGGCCTCGTTGGTCGGCGCGAACACAGTGAAGGGACCGGCACTCTGCAGCGTGTCGACGAGACCACCGGCCTTGACGGCTGCAACCAGCGTCGTGTGATCCTTCGAGTTGACGGCGTTCTCGACGATGTTCTTGGTGGCATACATGGCGGCGCCGCCGACCATCGGATTCTGGGCATAGGCGGCAGTGGCGAGCGCGGAAACGGCGACCGTGCCGGCAAGCAAAAGGGTGGCGAATTTACGCATGATCTCAATCTCCTCGGGTTTGTCGTTCCCCTCTTTGGGGCGCAAGCAGATACGGAAGATGAGTGTTTGAGTTTCGACGTTCGGAAAAAAATTTAGTTTTTCCGCAATTCGAGCGGGGGTTTCAAAGGGCTAGCCGTTCAAGGATGTATTCTTACGGGCCAACGCCATCACAGCGATAAATTTGACATCTTGTGGAAAGCAGATAGGTGGCGATCAGATGCTCTTCAAATCGCCCGCAGCGACCACAGGGCCGGTCGGCTGACCTGTCGGCGAACCGCCGGCCGGTTCGAGGCTGACCGCAAGCACGGCGCCCTGTGCAAGCTTTTCCTGCACGGCCGGCGCAATGGTCATATGGGCGATCTGACCGGCCGGGATGATGCCCATCGAGACCGGCGCATTCTTGCCCTCGATCATCCACAGTTCGAAATCCTTGCCGGCGGCACGCTCACCGGAGACATGCGACAGGCCGATCTTGCGATGGGCAGCGTCATAGACGGCAAGATATCTGACGTCGCTGCCGTCAGCGGTCAGTGATGCGACAAGCCGCGGCGGTTCGACCGGCGGGTTGAGGTAAGGCACGGCGATGGTGATCGCCAGCGCTGCGACAGAAGCGGCAGCAAGACCGCGCCAGAAGGCAAGGCTCGACCAGAGGCCGGAGCGAGGTTCTGCCACGAACAGCCGGCGATCCAATGCCTCCTTGACCCTGATCGGCGGCTCTGTCTCCGGATAGGCGGCGGCCATGGGCGAAAGACGCGCCTCCCAGGCATCGACAAGGCGCGCGAAAGTGGCGTCCGCGTCGATACGGCGTGACGCGATCTCGCGTTCGTCCGCGTCCAGCACACCAAGAACGTATTCGGCGGCGAACAGGTCGTCGCCCCCAGGTTCCGGTCCGTCATCCTGTGCCAGCGTCATCTTTCCAGACACTCTCTGAGCTTCAACAGGCTGCGCCGCAGCCAGGTCCGCATCGTGTTCAGCGGCACGCCATGGCGTACGGCCAGTTCGGCATAGCTTTCGCCCTGGAGATAGGCGCCCCGGACGGCCGCCGCCCGGTCCTTTTCCAATTCATCGAGACAACGATAGATGCGCTCCGATTCACCGCCCGCAACAACCGCAGCCTCCGGTCCCGGTGCCGGATCGGCCACCTCGAGCGCAGCATCGATATAGGTGGCAGGCTCTCGCCGCGCCCTTATCCGATCGATCGCATGATTGCGCGCAATGGCCACCAGCCAGGAAATCGGGCTTAGCTCCGAGACGGCGAAACGGTCCGCCTTCGTCCATATCTTGACGAAGACCTCCTGCAGCGCCTCTTCTGCCTCTCCCCGGTCCTTCAATACACGAAGGCAGACGCCGAAAAGTTTCGCGCTGGTCTGCCGGTAGAGCAGATCGAACGCAGCCCGGTCCTTCATCGAAGTCCGAACCATCAGGTTGCTGATGTCCTGCGGCGTCATCGGCTGCCAAATTAGGCAATTGCAATGTATTTGCAACGGCCGAAGCGTTCTTGTGCACCGGGAGCGTCGTCGACTTCGATTGCCAAGAAAATCCGCAACCGCTAGCCTTCTCATAGCGGGGAGAGCGGCAATGTCGGTTGAACGGGTCTTGTGGGAGCACGACGCAACCGGGCTTGCCAGCTTGGTGCGCAAGGGCGAGATCGCGCCGCAGGAGCTCGTCGATGCGGCGATTGCGCGAGCCGAGGCCACCCGCCCGGACATCAACGCCATCGCCGAGCCGCTTTACGAGGCGGCGCGGACGCGGGCGAAAACCATCGACCGCAAGCTGCCGCTGGCCGGTGTGCCCTTTGCACTGAAGGATCTCGGCATCGCCATGAAAGGCGTGCCTACGCATGGCGGCAGCCGCATTCCGGCTTTCGTTGCCGATTTCGATTCGGTGATGACCGAACGCCATCTGGCCGCCGGCCTTGTCCCGATCGCCACCAGCACCTCGCCCGAACATGGGCTGAGGCTGATGACCGAATCCGCCGCTTTCGGCATCACCCGCAATCCGTGGAATACGGCGCATACCAGCGGCGGCTCGTCTGGAGGTGCGGCGGCGCTGGTCGCGGCCGGTGTCGTGCCGGTGGCACATGCTTCGGATGGCGGCGGCTCGATCCGCGTTCCCGCCGCCTGCACCGGGCTGGTCGGACTGAAAACCTCGCGCGGCCGCGTGCCGCTGTCGCCGCTCGTCACCGAAAGCTGGTACGGTCTGGTCGTCGACCACGCCGTTGCCCGCTCGGTCCGGGATTCGGCCTTGCTGCTCGACCTAACCCATGGACCCGATCCGCTGTCACCGTATGCGGCGCGGCCGCCGAGAGGAACTTTTGCCGCCGCAGCAGTGCGTGACCCCGGCAAGCTGAAACTGGCCGTCTACCGGAAATCGCCGCTCGGCCTGCCGATATCGGCCGAGACGCTGACGGCGCTGGACACCGCTGTGGCATTGGCGCGCGAAGGTGGCCACACGATCGAGGAGATCGATCTCCCCTATATCGGTCGCGACTTCATCGCCGATTTCGCCAGGACGGTGGCTGCGGCAGTCGCCGGCGCGATGCGCATTGAGGTCTTGCGTGTCGGCCGCTCCGTTTCGGGCGACGTCGAGCGCGCCACCCGTCTGATGAGCCGCTTCGGCGAGATCGTCTCGGCCGGCGAGATCTATGCCGGCCTGCAGCGGCTGCATGCCACGTCGCGCCGCCTGATCACCGAGACCGCGCCGTACGATGCCGTGCTGATGCCGGTTATCGCCCATCCGCCGCTCGCCTGCGGGGCCATGGACCCGAAGGGCGCCGACGCGTTCATAGAGGACGTCCTCGACAGGCTGCGCCTCGCCCGTCTGCTGAAATTCAAGCCGCTGTTCGGCCAGTTGATGGACAAAAGCCTGTGGTTCACGCACTGGCCGGCGATCCAGAACGTCAGCGGCCAGCCGTCGATCGCGCTGCCTGTTCACGTCACCGATGCCGGCCTGCCGCTCGGCATCCAGGCCGCCGGCCGACCCGGCGATGAGGAGACCTTGTTGTCCTTCGCCGCGCAAATGGAAAAGATTTCGGGATGGCAGGCGCGGCGGGCGCCGCTGCGGATGCCGGCATAAAGCGGGCCGATTCCACCTGATGTGACAGCAAAGCCGTTTGCCCCCTGCTCCAATTCCCGCTAAGACGCCGCCGTTCATGCCAAGCTGGGAACCATGCCGATGACGGACGTCGCCGCCACCGCCGAAATGCAGGCCGCGCTGCTTTCGAGGGCACTGCCCTACATGCAGCGCTACGAAAACAAGACGGTCGTGGTGAAATATGGCGGCCACGCCATGGGCGATATTGCGCTCGGCAAGGCCTTCGCCCGCGACATCGCGCTGCTGAAACAATCGGGCGTCAATCCGATCGTCGTCCATGGCGGCGGGCCGCAGATCGGCGCCCTGCTAAGCAAGATGGGCATCGAATCGAAGTTTGAGGGCGGCCTGCGCGTCACCGACCAGAAGACGGTCGAGATCGTCGAGATGGTGCTGGCCGGCTCGATCAACAAGGAAATCGTGGCGCTGATCAATGCCGAGGGCGAATGGGCCATCGGCCTGTGCGGCAAGGACGGCAACATGGTTTTCGCCGAAAAGGCACGCAAGACCTTGATCGACCCGGACTCCAATATCGAGCGCGTGCTCGATCTCGGCTTTGTCGGCGAGCCGGTCGAGGTCGACCGCACGTTGCTCGACCTTCTAGCGCGCTCCGAAATGATCCCGGTGCTGGCGCCTGTGGCGCCCGGCCGCGACGGCCATACCTACAACATCAATGCCGACACCTTTGCCGGCGCCATCGCCGGCGCCTGCCAGGCGACACGCCTTCTGTTCCTCACCGACGTGCCCGGCGTGCTCGACAAGAACAAGAAGCTGATCGATGAGCTGACCGTGGCCGAGGCCAAGGCCTTGATCAGGGACGGCACGGTGTCGGGCGGCATGATCCCAAAGGTCGAGACCTGCATCGAAGCGATCGAGCGCGGCGTCGAAGGCGTCGTCATCCTCAACGGCAAGACGCCGCATTCTGTATTGCTCGAACTGTTTACCGAACACGGCGCCGGCACGCTGATCGTGCCGTGAGCGCAGGCTGACAGCTTGTCGGCCAGAAATCCAGGGCGGCGCAGGCGCCTGGGCGAATTCACCGCCTGAGGTGCCCAAGCGGCACGTGGCCCGGCCCCTTGATGTTCTGCAGCACGAGCTGCGTGTGGACATCGCGCACGCCGTCGAGCCGCATCAGCCGGTGCATGACGAAGGCGTTGAGCTCGTCGACCGACGGCACCATCACATGCAGCAGGAAATCGTAATCGCCGGTCATCGTCCAGCACGACGACACCTCGTCCATGCGCTGCACGGCGGCGATGAAGGTTTCGGGCGAACCATCGCTGTGGGTTACGAGGCGCACCTGAATGAACACTTCGACCATCAGGCCGATGGCGCGGCGGCTGAGCACAGCGGCAAAGCCCTTGATGATGCCGGCGCTCTGAAGAGCCTCGAAGCGGCGCGCGCATGGCGTCGTCGAAAGGCCGATCTCCTGGGCCAGTTCGGACACAGGCTTGCGTCCGTCACGTTGCAAGATATCGAGCATCTTGATCTCAAAATCGTCAAACTGAGGCACTTTCACTCTCCTACAGCTTTGCTGTGGTGGCTTTTACCTCAAATCGCGCATTCGAGCCATCATCAAAGCGGATTTGCCTCACCGGACCCGGCTAAACTTTTATGATTAGTCGTGATTTCAAGGGAGAACAGCCATGACGATGAGCGTTGCCGATTATGCGCGCGAATGCGCGGCGCAAGGCCTTCGCGGCGACTATTCGGTCTGCCGTGCCGACTTCACCGTGGAGCAGAGCTACAACTACACCGCCGACGAGCAGGCGGTGTGGCGTACACTGTGCGACCGCCAGACGAAGCTTACGCAAGAGCTGGCACACCAGTCCTATCTCGACGGCGTCGCCACGCTGGGCCTGCTCGACAGGATTCCGGATTTCGGTGTCGTCAGCGAAAAGCTGCGCAAGCTTACAGGTTGGGAAATCGTCGCCGTGCCGGGCCTCATTCCCGCACCAGCCTTCTTTGTCCACCTCGCCAACAGGCGCTTCCCGGTGACCAACTGGCTGCGGACGAAACAAGAGCTCGACTACATCGTCGAGCCGGACATGTTCCACGACTTCTTCGGCCATGTGCCGGCGCTGACGCAGCCGGTCTTTGCCGATTTCATGCAGATGTATGGCGAGAAGGCCGAGCATCTGATCGCGCTCGGCGGCGACGAGATGATCAGCCGCCTCTACTGGTACACTGTCGAATACGGGCTGATCCAGGAAGCCGGCCAACCGCTGAAAGCTTTCGGCGCCGGGCTGATGTCGTCCTTTGCGGAACTTCAATTCGCGATTGAAAGCAAGGACGCGCACCATGTCCCCTTCGATCTGGAAACGGTGATGCGCACCAGCTACGAGATCGACAAGTTCCAGCGCGCGTATTTCGTGCTGTCGTCCTTCGACGTTTTGCGCAATGCCTTCCAGAACGTCGCCGACATGGCAGCGATCATCGGACGCCACAAGGGCAAGCCGGCGCTCGACCCGGCGAAACTTTAGACGCTGGCAGGCTCGGACGCTCGCAGCCGATCGGCACGGGCGTTGTTGGTGGCGCACTGTCATGAGGATCCCTCGGCCGGCCCGGCTGGGCCGGCCTTTTACACGCCGATGAGCTTGCCGAGGTGGTCGCCCAGCCGGCAGGCCAATGCGACGATTGTCGTCGTCGGGTTGCATTCGCCGGACGTGCAGAACACGGAGGAACCGCCGACATAGAGATTGTCCATGCCGTGCACCTTCGAGTTGGCGTCCACCACGCTCTTGGTCACATCCGTGCCCATACGCGTGCCGCCCATATGGTGGTGACCGGCCAGTTCCTCATTAGTCGGATAGTCCCCGCCACTGGCGAGCCAGTCGGCGATGCGCACCCGGCCGAGATCCTTTCGGACGAGCGTCTTGCCGAACAGCCTCAAGCCCTCGATGAGCGTGCGGCGCTCCAGCTCCGACTTTTTCCAGTGCAGTTCGATGCGCGGCACGCCGGCATGGTCGACATCGGTCTTCGACAACCGGATCTGGTTCGAGGCCAGCGGCGCCTGTTCCCAGGCGACATAGAGCTGGGCGGCGCAGCGCAAGTTCTGGCTGAGCTGATAGGATACCCATTCCGCCATCTCGGGCACCGTGCAGGCGAGGTCGGCGATGACGCTTTTGATGCCGGGGTACGGCGTCTCGATCAGCCTGATGCCGAAATTCATGATCTCGAGGCGCTCCATGGCCGCCAGCGTCGGCGAGAAGAAAGCCTCGTTGGTGGCGTCGACCTCGAACTCGCTATAGTCGGCGAGGATGGCATTGCCGCCCTCGAAGGTCGGATGCTCCATCCAATAGCGGCCGAGCGCTGTCGCCTTCGGCACCACGCCGCCGTTCGAGCGCTGGTTCGACCACAGAAGCAGCCGCGAGTTTTCCAAGCCGCCGGTGCATACGATGAAATAGTCGGCGGTGAAAGAGCCGGCATTCTGGCCGTTCGACCACAGTTTGGCGCCGGTTACCCTCTTGCCGTCGCCGGTAAGCTCGGTGGCATAGGTGCTGAGCACCACAGCCACGTTCCTGCTCCTGTCGAGTTCGTCGGCGAATTTTTCACCGAAGCGTACGGCCGGGCTCTTGATCAGCTGCACCCAGCGAATATCGTCCGAGATCGGCACATCCGGCCGGAAGTCGGGAAGTTCCAGCATGTCCTGGACTTCGGGCAGATAGGGCTCGATTTCGGCACGGCTGATCGGCCAGCCGGTATCCGGCGCCCAGGCCTTGGGCTCGAAGTCCTGGCTGTCGAGCACCCGGCACCAGCCGGCCCAGTGATTGGAACTGCCGCCCATGAAGCGCAACCGGGTGGTGTCGAGATCGAAATAGGGGTCGCCGACCGTGACGCCGCGGTAGAAATCCTGCGAATCGTCGCTGAACTCGCGGGAGCCTGCCTCCAGCACCACAACCGGAATGCCGGCCGCGCCAAGCTTCCTGGCAATCGTGGTGCCGGCTGGCCCGGAGCCGAGTATGCAGACCTTGGCGGCGAAGTTCGCAGCGCGAAATGCCTCATAGCTGTCGAAGATCAAGTGAGGTCGCTCCTTTTGAGGATCCAACCATTGACCTCGACGATCGCGTCCGGATCGGTATCGGGCAGCTTGCGGAACAGCGACAGGGCCGGCAATGCGATCAGCGCCTGCACGATCGTGCGGCGCGATATTTTCTTGGTGAAGAAACTCATGGCACGTCTCTCGATGGCTTCGATCCACGCATGGCGTTCCCTGAACATACTCGCCAGGAGAAGCCAATTCCGTGCCAAACCTAGCGCCACACTTTGCTTAAGCCGTGTAAGCGGTCTGGCTGAGTCCAAACAGCGTTAGGATTTCCTTAATGAGCGAGACCGCTCAGGCCGCTTCGGAAATGTCCCTGTCCAGGATGGTCAGATTACGGCCGCGATGCTTGGCCTGGTAAAGGCGATGGTCGGCGGCACGCATCAGATCCGATACGCCGGCATCCTCGCCGCAGGTGACACCGCCGATGCTGACGGTGAGGGGTATGACCCGCTCATCGACGGGACGGAAGCGGATCAGTTCGACTTCACGGCGAATGCGTTCGGCGACGCGTTTGGCTTCCTGTTCGGTGGCGCCGACCAGAAACGCACCGAATTCCTCGCCGCCGATGCGGCCGATCACGTCGCCGCTGCGCACGCCGCGCTCGATCGCGCTTGCAATAAGGAGCAACGCCTCGTCGCCGGTCAGGTGGCCGTAGCTGTCGTTGATGATCTTGAAGTGGTCGGCGTCGATGATCAGCAAAGCACCGCGATCGGATTTACGCCGGGAGGCGTCGAGCGCGGCAAAGAAGCTCTCGCGGTTGAGCATGCCGGTCATGTCGTCGCGGCTCGCTTTTTCCGACAGGCGCCGATGCGCTGCGGCGAGTTGGGCATGAGCGCGGGCGAGGTCGCGATGGGCGCTTTTCAACCTCTCGCCCTGCCAGAACGTGTAGGCGCCGGCCATCCAGGCGAGCGCCAGCGGGCAGACCGTGGATGTCAGCCAGATCGTGCGGTTGATCGGAAAGCCCATTGCCGGGACGACGATGAGCGTCAACAAAAGCGAGACTGCGAGGGAGGCGAAAGCGACGGCGGCGGACTTCAGAAATATGCGGCTCATCGCTGGCTCCCCCCTGAACCGTCTCTGTGCCAGCAAGCCCTGAATGCCACCTTTCGGCGATGCCTAAATTTTGAATCATCGCGCCATTTCCGCCACTCGCAACGCGCATAAGTTGTGGATAAAGCCTCTGCCAAAAGTATGGTTTCGTGCCATAAGGATCGCATGACCATGCTCCCGGATCCCGCCCGCTTTGCCCATGTCACCGACTGGGTGTTCGACCTCGACAACACTCTCTATCCGCACCATTCAAACCTGTTCTCGCAGATCGACGTAAAGATGACTGCCTATGTCGGAGAACTGCTGACGCTGCCCCGCGACGATGCCCGCAAGCTGCAGAAGGAACTCTACCGGGAATACGGCACGACGCTGAACGGCCTGATGGCGCGCCACGGCATCGATCCCGACGACTTTCTCGAGAAGGTTCATGACATCGACTATTCCTGGCTGGTTCCCGATCCCGTTCTCGGCACCGCCATCCGCCAGCTTCCCGGCCGCAAGTTCATCTTCACCAATGGCGACCGCAGGCATGCCGAACGCACCGCGCGCCAACTCGGCATCCTCGACCATTTCGACGACATCTTCGATATTGTCGCTGCCGGGCTGAACCCCAAGCCGGCGCGCCAGACCTACGAGAAATTTGCGGAACTTCACGCCGTCACCGGCCACAATGCGGTGATGTTCGAGGATCTGGCCCGCAACCTGTCCGTGCCGAAATCGCTGGGCATGACCACGGTGCTGGTCGTGCCACGCAACTTCGAGCCGACCTTCTCGGAGATATGGGAACGTGACCCGGCCAATGAAGATGATGTGGATTTCGTCACCGACGATCTTGCCGAATTCCTCACCGCGATCGTCGACGTTACTGCTTGAGGCAGTTGCTTCGTGCAAAGCCGGATCGATACCGCAGCCCCGCGGCCTAAAGCTTGTAGAAACGACTGATAATCCCCCAGGCCTCGTCGGCGGTGTCGACGAAATCGATGATGTCCTGGTCGCCGGGGGTGATTGTGCCTTGCTCGGCGAGGAAATCGAGGTCGATCGCCCTTTTCCAGAACGTCTTGCCGAACAGGATCACCGGCACGCGCTCCATACGGCCGGTCTGGATCAGGGTCAGCGTCTCGAAGAATTCGTCCATCGTGCCGAAGCCGCCCGGAAACACCGCGACAGCCTTGGCGCGCATGACGAAATGCATCTTGCGGACAGCGAAATAGTGGAAGTTGAAACAGAGCTCCGGCGTCACATAAGCATTCGGCGCCTGCTCGTGCGGCAACACGATGTTGAGGCCGATCGACGGTGCGCCAACATCGTCGGCGCCGCGGTTGCCGGCTTCCATGACGCCGGGTCCGCCGCCTGTCACCACGACGAATTCGCGATAATAAGAGGTGGCCGACTGCTGCGAGCAGAGGCGGGCGAATTTTCGCGCTTCCTCGTAATATTTACTGTTTTTCTCGAGGTTCTTCTTCTGCGTCTCGTTTTTGGCCGCCCAGGCTTCGCCGTCCGGCTCGGGGATGCGCGCCCCGCCGAACAGGATGACGGTCGAGCGGATGCCGCGTTCGGCCAGGATCATCTCCGGCTTCAACAGTTCGAGCTGCAGCCTGACCGCGCGCAATTCGCGCCGCGTCATGAAGTCGGGATCGTTCCAGGCCAGCCGGTAGGTCTCGGCACGCGTCTGCGGCGTGTCCGGCACGCTTTTCGACCGCTCCAGATCCTCGTCCGAATGCGGCAGCGGCGTCCACCCCGCCTTTTCCATAGGAGTCATATTACCTGCCCGTCCAATTATTCACTTGCGCCGTCCCGTGACGCAGCCGCGATTGACCCTCACCAAGCCTTCACATAGGGTCCGGCGACTTTCAAAACAGGTTAAGGTGCGGCCCCTTAACAGCTTGGTAATGGAGCGAATTCATGTCGAAGCCCGATCTGGCGAGCCTCGAAAAGACTATCGAAACCGCCTTCGAGGAACGCGAGACGATTTCGACGGCAACCCGCGGCGCGACGCGCGACGCCATCCAGTCAGCGCTGGACCTGCTCGACCGGGGTATCGCCCGCGTTGCCGAGCGGCAGGCCGACGGCAAATGGCATGTCAACCAGTGGCTGAAGAAAGCGGTGCTGCTGTCGTTCCGGCTCAACCCGATGGAGATCATCAAGGGTGGTCCGGGCCAGGCCGTGTGGTGGGACAAGGTGCCGTCGAAATTCGATGGCTGGAGTGCCATCGATTTCGAGAAGGCAGGTTTCCGCGCCGTGCCGTCGTCGATCGTGCGGCGCTCCGCCTATGTCGCGCCAGGTGCCGTGCTGATGCCGTCCTTCGTCAATGTCGGCGCCTATGTCGACAGCGGCACAATGGTCGACACATGGGCCTCGGTCGGCTCCTGCGCCCAGATCGGCAAGAATGTGCATCTGTCGGGCGGCGTTGGCATCGGCGGCGTGCTGGAGCCGATGCAGGCCGGCCCCACCATCATCGAGGACAATTGCTTCATCGGCGCACGCTCCGAGGTGGTCGAAGGCTGCATTGTGCGCGAGGGCTCGGTGCTCGGCATGGGCGTCTTCATCGGCCAGTCGACCAAGATCGTCGACCGCGCCACCGGTGAGGTCTTCTACGGCGAAGTGCCGGCCAATTCCGTCGTCGTCGCCGGCTCGATGCCCGGCAAGCCGTTGCCCAAGGGCGAGCCCGGTCCGAGTCTTTACTGCGCCGTCATCGTCAAGCGGGTCGATGCCAGGACCCGTTCCAAAACCTCGATCAATGAACTGCTTCGCGATTGATCCTTCGCAAAAAACGGACGCACCCGCTTGCTCGACAGACCTCGATTTCTATGGCTTTTCTTCAGCCTTTCCGGGCGAGTGAACCCAAGTGCCTATGTTTTGGCGGGTCTTTTACCGCTCCTGGTTCAGCTTTTTCTGCTCTACCAGTTCTCGCGAACGCCGCTAGGCACCGCCGCAAGTCAGTACTGGGCGCTCGCCTGGTGGATCGCCGTGGTTGTCTCGACATGGTCGACCTTTGCGCTAACGGCGAAGCGGTTCCATGATTTCGGCAAGCCTACCTACTACGCATTGATCTCTCTCATCGTCGGCGCAATTCTCCTTATCATTTTGGCCTTTTTCAAAAGTGATCCCGGACCCAACCCCTACGGCAAACGCACCAATGCGCCGGCCGAATCCTGAGCGCCGGGCGGGTATCCAGCCATGCGCTACCGTACGCTTAATTCGAAACTGATCATCGAAACCGCCGAACGACTGGAAAAACGCGTCGCCGAGCGGTTTCCCCATGCAGGCTTGCGTGGCGTCGCCATAGAACTTGTGTCGCTGTCGCGTGATCTGGCCAAGGCGGCGAAGGCGCTGGAGGCACCGATCTGGTGGCTGCGCGGCGTCGTCATCGCCGCCATTGCCGCTGGTGCGCTGATGTTCCTGTTCGTCGGCACCATCCTGCCGCTCGGCCGTATCTCGGGAACCGACGATGCCGTCCAGTCGGTGCAAGGCATCGAATCGTTGATCAACATGATCATCCTCGCGGTGCTCGGCTTCCTGGCCTTGATCCGGACCGAGGAGCGCATCAAGCGCAAGCAGGTGTTTCGCAAGCTTCACGGCTTGCGATCGCTGATCCATGTCATCGACATGCATCAGCTGACCAAGGATCCGGCAGCGCTTTCAACCGATTTCAAGCCGACATCGCATTCACCGGCACGCATAACCGACCGTGCCGATCTCGCCCGCTATCTCGACTATTGCTCCGAAATGCTGTCGATCACCGGCAAGGTCGCCGCGCTGTTCGCCCAGTCGGTCAACGACAATGTGGTCGTCGATGGTGTCAACGACATCGAGTCCCTGAGTTCCAACCTGTCGCGGAAGATCTGGCAAAAGATCACGCTGATCGACGGTCCCTTGCGGTCGGCTCGTCCAGGTACCTAAGCTAATCTTAATCACATTGGTCCAGCATGCCCCGTGGAGACTGTGTCGACCGGCACGGAGCACTCGACTGGCACACGACGAACCCCTGGCCAACCCGAAACCGCGAGGAAAGCGAAGCGCCGGCGCGCGGCTGTTCGCCTGGTTTTCTTCACCGATCAGAGCGGAGCCGGAAGCTGTCCGCGCGCGGCTTCTCGATACCACTTTCGACCGCAAATTCGCTGTCCTGTTCGGCAGCATCAGCGTCCTGGTACTGGCAGTCAGCGCCGCGGTCGTCACCGGCGACCGGTGGCCTTACGCCTGGATCGCGGCCGACCTCGTCCTGTTTGCCGCCCGCTTCCTGCTGATGCGGGAATGTGAGCGGGCCCGCAAGCGCGGGGGAACGGGGCCGCTGGCAGGCCTCATGGCCGCCGGAGGGCCATGGTCGGTGATTTTCGGCCTCGGCTGCTATGGCTGCGTCATCAGCGGGAATGTGGCGCTCGCCGTGCTGGCTGCCCTGAATGTCGCAGGCGTCGTCGGCGTGGTGTCGTCCCGCAACGCAGCGACCCCGCGCTACGCCATATTCGTCATGCTGGCCGTAAGCCTGCCTTTCCTGGTTGGCGCGCTGTTTTCTCCGTTGCCCGGAATGTCTATCGTCGGATTTCAAGTGCCGTTCTATGTAGCCGGCGTCATCATCGTGCTGCTTCAAAATCATGCGATCAACGTCCGCATGATCCGCGCCGAACTGGACAATCGCGATCTGGCGATCAAGGACGCGCTGACCGGCCTGCCAAACCGCATTTTCCTTCAGGAGAAACTGCGCGGCATGTGCAGCGAGCTTGCGGCGCCGGCAGCAAATGGCGGCAGGCCGTTTGCCGTTCTCAGCATGGACCTCGACGGCTTCAAACACGTCAATGACCGCTTCGGCCACGCGGTCGGCGACATGCTGCTGCGCAAGGTGGCCGAACGATTGAAACGCGCTTTCCGACCGGGGGATGTGGTCTTTCGCATCGGCGGTGACGAATTCGTAATCCTGCTGCCCGGCACGTCCGAGATCGAAGCCACCTACCTGGCAAAGCGGGCCATTGAGAAGATTTCGGTACCTTTCGACCTTGGCCTGGGCACCGCAATACCCATCGGGTTGAGCATTGGAAGCGCCTTCGCGCCTGCCGACGGCTGCGAGCCTGAAATTCTTCTCACCTGTTCCGATCACGCGCTCTATGAAGCCAAGCGCACCGGCAAGGGCCGTTACTGGGCACATGTGCGGGCCGCGAACTGACTATCACAGCGATCATTGGGGCCTTCTGTCGCCTCCGTCCATCCAACATCCCGCCTAAAGCGCCGCGTATGACGCGATTCCTGCGACGCGCTTTAAGTCTTTGTTTATTATGTATGTCGTTGTCCCAAAACCGCTGCGTACCAAGGGGTCAAGCCCGAGGGCATGCTTTTGGGCGACACTAGGCCTGCGGCTATACGGCATGAAAACCATAATCTTGGCGGGATGGCTGGCCCTTATGTCTGGCCGTGACAGGCCTTGCGCTTTCGACTATCGCTTTTGCCCATGACGTTGCCGACCGATCCCGCTGCAAATCTCGCCGCCCTTATCCGCTGCCCCTCGGTGACGCCCATTGAGGGCGGGGCACTGAGCACGCTGGAAAAAATGCTGAAACCACTCGGCTTTTCCATCGAGCGCCCGGTGTTTTCGGACGACGGCACGCCCGATATCGAAAATCTCTATGCGCGGCGCTCCGGCAACAGTCCGCACCTGATGTTCGCCGGGCATACCGACGTGGTGCCGGTCGGCGACGAGGCCTCATGGACGCATCCGCCTTTCGCCGCGGAGATCGCCAAAGGCGAGATGTTCGGCCGCGGTGCCGTCGACATGAAGGGCGGCATAGCCTGTTTCATCGCCGCGGTGGCGCGCCATCTCGGTTCGAAAGGCGGCCTGAAAGGCTCGGTCTCGCTGCTGATCACCGGCGACGAAGAAGGGCCGGCCATCAACGGCACGACAAAGCTGCTCGAATGGGCGGCCGCCAAGGGCGAGAAATGGGATGCGTCTATCGTCGGCGAGCCGACCAATCCCGACGCGTTGGGCGACATGATCAAGATCGGCCGGCGCGGCTCCTTGTCCGGCAGCATCACCGTCAACGGCCGCCAGGGCCACGCCGCCTACCCGCAGCTTGCCGACAATCCGGTGCGCGGGCTGATGACGCTAGTCGAAGCCTTGCTGCACCCCGTCTTCGACAACGGCACCAAGGACTTCCAGCCGACCAATCTGGAGGTGACCTCGATCGATGTCGGCAATCCGGCCACCAATGTCATTCCGGCAAAGGCGACGGCCACCTTCAACATCCGCTTCAACGACACATGGACCGCCGAGACCATCCAGGCGGAAATCCACAATCGCCTCGACAAGGCGGCGAAGCGCAAGAAATACCGGGCCGGCAAGACGACGCCGGTCGATTACGAGCTTGTCTGGCGCGACCGGCCGAGCCACGTCTTCCTCACCCGCGACGACCGTCTGATCGAAGCGCTCAGTGGTTCGGTCAAGGCGGTGATCGGCAGGAAGCCGGCGCTTTCCACCTCCGGGGGCACCTCCGACGCGCGCTTCATCAAGGACTATTGTCCAGTGGTCGAATTCGGTCTGGTCGGCAAGACCATGCACATGGTCGATGAACGCGTCGCGCTTGCCGACCTCGAGACGCTGACGCAGATCTATCAACGCTTCATCGAAGACTGGTTCGAGCAAGGCGCATCGTAATCATGCTTTCGTCGGATGAAACCTATGCATCGCTGACCGGCGCCTGGCGACTGATGCTCGGCAAGGCCGACGGGCTGCGCCAGCTCGACCTTTCGGCCGACGGTTTCTGGAATTCCTTCTTCGCCATCGTTGTCGCGGCACCTGCGCTGATCGTCGGCTGGGTCGGCCTTGCCAATGAGATCAGCGATCCGAATGCATTCGCGGGGCGCTTCGGCATGCTGATCCGGCTGGCGACGGTCGACATCGGCGCCTGGGTGTTGCCGCTCGTCGGCCTTGCCCTGGTCGCGCCGCGCGCCGGCATTGGCGGGCGCTTCGTCCACTATGTCGTCGCCAGCAACTGGGCGTCTGCGATCATCGCCTGGATAATGCTGCCAGCAGCGCTGATCAGGCTTTTCCTGCCGTCCGCCAACGAGTTTGCCGTACTGGCGTCGCTGCTTTTGTTTGCGCTGTCGATGATCCTGACGTGGCGGATGACAAACGCCGCCATCGGCAGGGGCGCAGCTGTCGGCAGCGCTGTCTTCGCCGGCATGTTCGTGGCGTCGCTGGTCGTTCTGTTCGGCCTGGAGGCGCTGCTCGGCATCGGTGCACCGGCTTAATGCATGTCGCCCGAAAGTGCGCAGCGGTTTTGGGACAACGACATGCATAAAAACAGGAACTTAAAGCGGGTCGGATGAATCCTTTCAGACGCAACGCGCCTTAGTCGACCTTCGGATAATCCACACCGACGAGAAAAAGTCCGTCGGGCGGCGCCACCTGGCCACAGGCGGCACGGTCGCGCGCGTCGAGCGCCGCCTTCAGGTCGGCAACCGTCCAGCCGCCTTCGCCGACGCGCTTCAGCGAGCCGACCATCGAGCGCACCTGATTGTGCAGGAACGAGCGCGCCGAGGCTCGCACTTCGATCACGTCACCCAGCCGACCGACATCCAGCCGGTCGAGCGTCCGGACCGGGCTGTCGGCCTGGCACTGGGTCGAGCGAAACGTGGTGAAATCATGCCGCCCCAGCAGCACCTTTGCCGCCTCGTGCATAGCCTCGGCGTCGAGCCGCTTCGGCACCCACCAGATCTTGCCCTTGTCGAGTGCCGCCGGCGCGCGTCGGTTGACGATGCGGTAGAGATAGTGGCGGCCGATCGCCGAGAAACGCGCGTCGAAGCTATCAGGCACGACAGACGCCTTGAGGATGGCGATGCGCGCCTTGGCCGTTTGCAGGTGGGCATTGACGGCATCGCGCACCTTGTCATCAGGCCATGCCTTGACGAGATCGACATGCGCCACCTGAGCAGTCGCATGGACGCCGGCATCGGTGCGGCCGGCGCTGCGCAGCGAGACCTGTTCGCCGCAGAACCTCTCGATCGCCTGCTCGATCGCCTGCTGCACCGAAGGCTGGTCTGCCTGGCGCTGCCAGCCGGCATAGAGGCTGCCGTCATATTCGATGTCGAGGCGAAAACGCGGCATTCCTAAGCGGGATTGAGGTTAGGCGGCGAGCGCGGAGCTAAAGGCTGAAGCGTAGACCAGTCTGCCGGTCTCAGGCGCCTCGCCCCAGGCCAGCGCCTGCAACGCTTCGCCCTGGTACTCGCTTTCGAACTTTTCGGCGCGCGCATGGCTGTAGCCGAAGCGGCCATAATAGGCAGGATCGCCAAGCACTACCGCCAGCGCCTCGCCGGCTTCCTTCAGGCGGATATGCGCCTCGCGGATCAGCGCGCCGCCGATGCCGGTGCCATGGAATGACGGCTCGACCGCCAGGGGCGCCAGCGCCACGGCCGAAAAGCTCTTGCCGCCGTTCTGCACGAAAAGCCGCGAAAACAGGATATGGCCGACCACCTGTCCATCTTCTTCCGCCACCAGTTCGACGACGGCGTCGCCGCCGCTGACCAGTGCATCGACCAATCCGGCCTCCGCCTGCTGGCCGAATGCGTGTTCCTCGACAAGGCGAATCGCCTCGCGGTCTCGCGGCGTCGCCGCGCGTATTGACATCATGCTCATGAGAACTTCATTCCTTTTTCGAGCTTGGCCCCGTGCAGAAACTCCTGCGCGGCAATGGGCCTTCCGCCCGCACGTTGAACTTCGACCAACCTGATCGCGCCTGACCCGCAGGCGACCGTCAGCCGGTCGTCGAGAATTCCTCCCGGCTCGCCGGCGCCTTGCGAAAGCGTCGAGCGAAGCAGTTTCAGCCGTTCCAGACGGCCGCCGATTTCGGTCTCGCACCATGCGCCGGGAAAGGGCGACAGGCCGCGAATATGATTGTGGACTTCGCCCGCAGGCCGCGTCCAGTCCATGCGCGTCTCCGCTTTATCGATTTTTTTGGCGTAGGTCACCCCCGCCGTCGCCTGAGTCGTAAATGTCAGGGCATCCCGTTCCAGCCGTGCCAGCGCTTCCGCCATCAGCGCGGCGCCAATGAGCATCACCCGATCGTGCAGGTCGCCGGCCGTCATATCGGGTCCGATGGCGCATTTTTCGACCATGGCTACCGGGCCGGTGTCCAGGCCTTCTTCCATCCGCATGACCATCATGCCTGTCTCGGAATCGCCGGCCATGACGGCGCGCTGGATGGGGGCGGCGCCGCGCCAGCGCGGCAACAGCGACGCGTGACCATTGAGGCAGCCGAGCCGCGGCGCCTCGAGAATGGGTTTGGGCAACAGCAATCCATAGGCGACGACCACGGCGACATCGGCCCGCAAGGCGCGGAACACCTGCTGCTCGACCTCGCTTTTCAGCGACACCGGCGTGCGCACCTCGATGCCCAGTTGCTCCGCCTCGCGCTGAACCGGCGACCGCGTCAGTCCCAGCCCGCGGCGACCGGCGGCGCGCGGTGGCTGGGTATAGACGGCTTCTATCTCATGCCCGGCTTCCGCGATCGCCCGCAGCGTCGGAACGGAAAATTCGGGGGTACCCATGAAGATGACGCGCAGGGGCATTTTGAGCCTATCCCACCAACTTGCCCGGCGCCTTGTTGCCTGCCTTGTCCCTGGCGAGCTTCTTGAACTTCTTCACCACCATGTCGCGCTTCAGCTTCGAGATGTGGTCGATGAACAGAACGCCGTTGAGATGGTCGATCTCATGCTGCAGGCAGGTCGCCATCAGCCCTTCGGCCTCGATCTCCTGCAGCTTGCCGTCACGATTGAGATATTTTACCCGCACGGCGGCGGGGCGCTCGACCTCGGCATAGTAATCCGGAATCGACAGGCAACCCTCCTCGTAGACCGAGCGCTGATCGGCGCTCTCGAGGATTTCGGGATTGATGAAGACATGCGGCGCCGGCGTCTCGTCTTCCTTGGCGAGGTCAACCACCAGCATGCGCAGCGGTTCGCCGACCTGGATCGCCGCCAGACCGATGCCCGGCGCATCATACATGGTCTCCAGCATGTCGTCGGCCAGTTTGCGCAAAGCGCCATCGACACGCTCGACCGGCTTTGAAACCTGGCGCAGGACGGGATCGGGAAGGATGATAAGCGGCTTGATCGACATGGCGTCTCACCTAAGACCTCGAATGAAAAGCGTCAACCGGGGCATTTGCAGCGCTGTTCACGTTTTGATCTGTCCCGTCAGGCCGAATCATCTATGCTGTCCAATATGAACGAGTTGACCACCATCCTGTCCGAACCGATCGCCCGGCTCGGCGCCACCACGATCACGCTCGGCCACGCATTGGCATTCGGCGCGATCCTGTTCCTCGGGCTGTTCGTGGCGCTGGTCGTGGCGCTGTGGCGCTCGGCCAAGGCGCGTGCGGTGGCTGCCGCCGAAGCCGCCGACCACGCCCGCGACGCCGAGGCGCGGATGGCCGGTATCTTGCAAAGCCAGGCCGAGATGCAGGGCCGCATGGGCGCCATCGCCGAAGTGTTCGGGGCGCGGCAGGCCGAACTCACACAGTCGATCGGCCAACGCCTCGACGCGATGACCGGCCGTCTCGGCCAGACCATGACCGAGCAGACGAAATCGACGCATGAGAGCCTCGCCAAGCTGCAGGAGCGGCTGGCGGTCATCGATACGGCGCAGGGCAACATCCAGTCGCTCGCCGGCCAGGTCGTTCAACTTCAGGCGATCCTCTCCAACAAGCAGACGCGCGGCGCCTTCGGCCAGTCGCGCATGGAGGCGATCGTCGCCGACGGCCTGCCGCACGGCGCCTATGAATTCCAGGCGACCCTGTCGAACGGAAGCCGGCCCGACTGCCTGGTGAAGATGCCGAATGGGGCGCCCGCACTTGCCATCGACGCCAAGTTTCCGCTGGAAGCCTGGAATGCCATCCGTGCCGCCGAAGGCGCCGATTTGCAGAAGGTCGCCGCACAAGCGTTCCGGCGCGATATTGAGGTGCATGTCCGCGATATTTCCGAAAAATACCTGATCCAGGGCGAGACGCAGGACACCGCCTTTATGTTCGTTCCGTCGGAATCGGTATTCGCCGAGATCCACGAGAATTTCGAGGGGATTGTCCACAAAGCGCACCGCGCCCGAATAGTCATCGTCTCGCCGTCGCTGCTGATGCTGTCGATCCAGGTCATCCAGGCGATCCTCAAGGACGCCCGCATGCGCGAGCAGGCGCATCTGATCCAGGGCGAAGTCATCCGGCTGATGGAGGATGTCTCGCGCCTCGACGAGCGGGTGCGCAAGCTGCAAAGCCATTTCGGCCAGTCGGCGAAGGATATCGACGACATCCTCGTCTCGACGTCGAAGGTGACCAAGCGCGGCCAGAAGATCGAGGCGCTGGAGTTCGGCGCGCAGCCGACGGAGGAAGACGCCGGATCGGCCGGGACGACACATGGGACCGGCGCGAGGGCCGAAGCAGGCGCACGCGTCGCGGACTCCAAGACCGGCCAGCTAAGGCTAAGGGTGGTCGAAGGCGACGACTGAGAGGCTACTGCTCCTCCACGATCGTCGTGCCTGCGAATTCCGGCAGCCAGTGCAGCGCCGAGCGGTGCCAGATCTGTTTTCTCGGGATCAGTTGTTCGCGCTGTCGCGCCGTGCCGACCCTGATGCCGTAGACTTTCGGCCCGTCGCCGACCGACGTGGCATAGAGATGCGAACCGCACTCGCCGCA
The DNA here is from genome assembly GCF_002284535.1 of Mesorhizobium wenxiniae. Lineage (GTDB taxonomy): Bacteria > Pseudomonadota > Alphaproteobacteria > Rhizobiales > Rhizobiaceae > Mesorhizobium > Mesorhizobium wenxiniae. Next base: position 338,920 of record NZ_NPKH01000011.1, read on the forward strand.
AAAAGCCTGGGCGCGCCTGGCACCGCTCGGTGCGGTCTTGATGTAGATCTTCGGCGTGCCCTTGGTGATCCGGTAGTGGTCCTCCGGCGCCGGCACGGTCACGCGGAAGGCCGTGCCCGTCAGTTGCTGGCAATCGGTGCAGTGGCAGATACTGGTCTTTTCCGGATCGACTTCCGCCTCGTAAGTGATGGCGCCGCAATGGCACCCGCCGTCGATCTTCATTTTCATTCCTCCCAAAATTCGTTCGGCAATGCTTGAGCGAGGTGCGCCCGTTTGGACACATAGTATGTGGCGAGCGCCGCGTAGATCACTTTCGGGACCCGCCATGCGCCGCCATGGTGTACCGCATCGTTTCATCCGCTGTGAGCCTATCGATCCATGCGCCGAAGCTCCACACGCAGCACAACGCACGAGCCGTCCAGTCGTTCAAAGCGATAGGCCAAAGCCCTAGAGAGTCGGACAGTGGCTTTGAGCGTTCCTTCTCCAAGCGTGAGAACAGTCCAGTTGGCCGGGCGCCGCAGGATACGCTTCGCGGGACACTTTCTTTTCCGAAGCGCTCTCCGGCCGCAGAAGTCTCAGCCTTGCCGGAGGTGAACTTCTGACCCTGAGCCGTTATCCCGGAGCGCATTCGGGGCCCCATTTGCGACACCCCCTTCACTGATTCACTGCCCGTCTAGTGCGCTGTGAGGTGGGGCTTAGCAACAACCGCTCAAGGTCGGTCGGTCGTTGTAGGGCTGACGTGTTTTCATCGAGCCAAGCCTGACGCTAGTACCTTGCCGGGAATGAGCTATAATTCAGATGCTAGTGACTGCCGGGCGCTTGCACAATGGCTGGACTGGGTGAACAGATTGCGCGTCAGCAGCGCACCATGGGACCGCTCCTGATAGCGGCAGTGGTCATCGGCCTTATAGGTCTGCCCGTCGCAGCCTGGCTCGACCTGCGAGACCTATCGGAACGGATGCTGCGCACGCAAGCCAGCGAAATCAGCCGGATCATCGACGAAATGCGCGGATTCTACGGCAGCGAAGTCGTGGGACGCGTGCTGCAAGCAGACGACGCCGTGACCGCGACGCACAACTACCGGGACGTGCCAGGCGCGATCCCTATTCCAGCAACCCTCTCGATCGAACTCGGCAAGCGCATCAGCGCTCACGACGGGTCCGTCAAATATCGGTTCGTCTCGGATCTACCTTTCAAAGGTCGCGACCCCCATCAGCTCGATGCATTCGAGCGGAATGCAATCTTTGCTTTGCGCGCCAACCCGAGGGAGCCGATCATCGAAGTCTCGGGTTCGCTGTTTGACCGGCACGTCCGCGCCGCAGCCCCGGTTGTAATGGGACAAGTCTGTGTGACCTGCCATAACTCACACCCGGACAGCCCCAAGACGGACTGGAAGGTTGGGGATGTCCGAGGGATCCAGGAGATATCAGTCAATCAGCCCATCGCTGCGAACGTCCTCGCTTTCAAATATCTGCTCCTATATTTCGGCTTCGCGGCGGCGGCGGGCCTGACGTTCATTCTCCTGCAGCGTCGTCAGTCCGCCTTGGTTCAGGGCATCAATAAAGAGCTTTCCGAGGCAAACGACTTCCTGGCCGCGATTTCATTGAAGATCGCCAAATACCTCTCGCCTCAAATTTACAAAAGCATCTTCAGCGGCCAGAAGGACGTCACCATCGCGACCGAGCGCAAGAAGCTCACGATCTTTTTTTCCGACGTCAAAGATTTCACCGCGATCGTGGAACGGCTGCAGCCCGAGGACCTGACGGTTCTCCTCAACGAGTATTTCACCGAGATGTCGACGATCGCGCTCAAACACGGCGCCACCGTCGACAAGTTCATCGGCGACGCGCTTCTTGTGTTCTTCGGAGACCCCGAGACGCAAGGCGTCGAGGAAGACGCGAGAGCCTGCTTGCGCATGGCTGTCGACATGCAGCGCCGGCTGGAGCAGTTGAACAGGGTGTGGCGTGACCGTGGAGTTGAACGGCCCTTCCAAGCTCGCATGGGCATCAACACGGGCTATTGCAATGTTGGAAACTTCGGTTCCGATGATCGGATGGACTACACGATCATCGGAGCCGAAGCGAACTTGGCGGCCCGTCTGCAGTCGATTGCCGAGCCCGGCGGCATCTGCCTCAGCTATGAGACTTACGCGCTCGTCCGCGACCTTGTCCGGGCGCGTCCGTTAGCACCGATTGCCATGAAGGGGATCAGCCGGGAGGTTGTCCCCTACGAAGTCGAGGGCCTCCTGGGTGAACTGGCCCAGCGCCCTCAGGTCATCAGCGAGCACGCGACCGGCCTCGACTTGTTCCTCGATGTTGAGGCAATCGACGAGAACGGGGTCGAGCGGGCGAAGAAACGACTTTCGGAGGCGCTCCTGGCCTTAACCATCCGAAGCAAGCCCGCCGCTTCTTAGGTTTTTGAACGTCTGACCGCATTTGAGACTTCAACGAAGTGATCTCCATGCCGTGTGGATTTACAGAGCACATTGAGTGCTGCTTCTCCAAACTCAAGCAGTTCCGCCGGGTCGCAACCCGCTTCGAGAAACCCGCCCGCAATTACCGCGCCGTTGTCACTCTCGCGGCTATTGTCTTATGGTTGCGGTAACTGTCCACACGGCCTACTCGACGATCTCGTTCGTCCAGACCTTGAAACCGGCCAGCGTGCCGGGCCCGAAAATATGGGTCAGCGGCACATCGGCTGCATCGCGGCCGGAGGCGATCAGGATGCGGCCGATGCGCGGCGCGTTGTTGCGCGGATCGAAGGCATGCCAGCGGCCGCCGAGATAGACCTCCATCCAGGCGGCGAAGTCCATGTCCGACCACGGTTTCGGCAGGCCGATGTCGCTGATGTACCCGGTGCAGTAGCGCGTCGGGATGTTCAAGGCGCGGCAGAAGGCGACGGCCAGATGGGCGAAGTCGCGGCAGACCCCGCTCTGCTCGCGATAGGCTTCGGCCGCCGTGCGCGTCGGCCGCGCATTGCCGTAATTGAAGATGATGTGGTTGTGGACGAAGTCGCAGACCGCCTGCACGCGTGGAATGCCGAGCGGCGTGTGGCCGAACAGCCGCCACGCTTCATTCGCCAGCACGTCGCTCTCGCAATAGCGGCTGGGCAGCAGGAACAGCAGCGTGTCGGACGGCAGGTCGCGCACCTCGTTCTGCCAGGCCATCAGATCGCCCATCTCGAAAGTGCCGGTATCGCGGATCACCGCGTCCGTGCCGAAGCTGAAGCGACCCGGCGGGGCGACAAGACGGTTGCACCAGTTGCCGAAACTGTCCCGGTAGCTCTCGATCGGCACCGGTGGGTTCGAGATCAGGAAGTCCGGCCGTTCGAGATCCGACGCGCGGGAATAGTGGACGTTGAGCATCGCGATCAGCGGCGTTTCCTGCGGAAAATCGAAGCTCATCTCGCAGCCGATATGGATTCGCATTGTCGTCCTGACCGGCCTGCCGGATCATCACCCGGCGAAGGCACGGGCTGTTGCTGCAGTGCAAAAAAGATCATCGCACGGACCAGCGCGATTTACGAGCGAATTAGGAACGGTTGACGTCAGCCGGCTGGCGCCGACGCAAGATTATGCCTCTTGCGGTCGGGCGTTTCTCTTGGTTCATTTCGCTCGCCACAATGGAGGAAACGAATCATGGCTAAAGGTGCGATGAAGGCGGGCAAAGAAGCCCGCAAGCCGAAAAAGGACGCGAAGAAACCCGCCGCTGCCCCGACCCTGAAAGCGCCGCCCGTCAAAGCGACCAAGCTCAAGGACAGGTAAGCCTGGGCGTTTCGACGCGAGGTCATGACCGGCGGCATTTCAGTGCCAATCGACATTCACCGGTTGGTCCTGAAATGCCGCCGGCGCTGCTGTTGATTGGGCACCCTAAATTTCTATGTCAATGCAGCGAAGACGACTTCGCGCTTTGCGAGAAGACCGGGACGACCCGCAATCCAATGGAGCGTTCCGATGTCCTGGATTCTTCTCTTCTTCGCTGGTCTGTTCGAGATCGGCTGGGCGATCGGCCTCAAATACACTGATGGCTTTTCGAGGGCGCTGCCGACAGTCCTGACGGTTGTCTCGATGGTCGTCAGTCTCGTTTTGCTCGGACTGGCGCTGAAGACGCTGCCGGTCGGCACGGCCTATGCGGTGTGGACCGGCATCGGCACCGTCGGCACGGCGCTGCTTGGCATCTGGCTGCTCGGCGAGCCTGCGACCGCGATCAGGCTGGCCTGCATCGCACTCATCGTCTGCGGCATCATGGGATTGAAACTCGCGGCCTAAAGCGCGTCGCGTCTGAAGAGATTCATGCGGCGCGCTTTAAGTTCTTGTTTTATGCATGTCGTCGTCCCAAAATCGCTGCGCACTTTTGGGCGACATGCATTAGTTTGCTGCAAGGCCGCAGCACAAACGCCTTCAGGGCCGCTGCAAGGCGGCCCTGAATTTGATTGGTGCTATCGCGCTGTAGGAGCGCTAGCGAGCAGAAAAGCCCGGAGGCGTCCTGCCGGTGCGCTGCTTGCGCGCCGCATAGCGCGCGTCGCGCTTGGCCTTGCGCTCGGCCTCGTCGGCAAGCAAACGAGCGATGCGCTCGTTCTCTTCGGCTTCCCGGATCTTCGCTTCCGCCTGCGCCGCTTCTTCCGCAGCAATACGCGCTGCTTCGGCAGCAGCTTCGCGCTCGGCCTTTTCGGCCGCTTCGCGCGCCAGCTTTTCCTGCTTCAGCCTGGCCTTTTCGGCCTCGCGTATCGCACGAGCTTCGAGGATTGCCTTGCGTTCGGCCTGTCGTGCCAGCACCGCTGGATCGTCTGCTGCCGGCTTTGCCTTGAAGCGCTCAAGAAGCGCCTTCTTTGCCTCGTTTGCGGCATTGCGCCGCTCGAAAACGTCTTTTTCCCTATAGATAGCCAAGTCCACTTCCCTGGAGTCAATTTGCGAGGCTTACATACGCGTGAAAACCCAGAGTTCAAGCGCCAAAACGGTATGCCAGCCATGAAATTCTGAGCTGTTGCAGTCGGGAGACGCCTTTTCGGCTGAATTCGGCTGAAACGGACATGCACTGTTCACCATCCGCCCCTCTGGTGGCGCGGCGGACTGGTCGCTACCTGTAGCGCGAAAAACAAAACATCAGGATGACACATGATGGAACTCGGTCTCTATACCTTCGCCGACGTCGGCCCGGAACCGGGCCCTGGTGCCATCGGTCCGCATGAGCGGCTGCGCAACCTGATCGAGGAGATCGAGCTGGCCGACCAGGTCGGCCTCGACGTGTTTGGGCTGGGCGAGCATCACCGTCCCGATTATGCGGCTTCAGCGCCGGTCGTAGCCCTGGCCGCGGCGGCCGAACGCACCCGGCGCATAAAGCTGACCAGCGCGGTCACCGTGCTATCCTCCGACGATCCGGTTCGCGTCTTCCAGCAGTTTTCGACACTCGACCTTCTATCCGGCGGTCGGGCCGAGATCATGGCTGGGCGCGGCTCGTTCATCGAATCCTTTCCGCTGTTCGGCTACAATCTCGAAGACTATGACGAGCTCTTTGCCGAAAAGCTCGACCTGCTGCTTGCCATACGCGACAGCGTCAAGGTGACCTGGTCGGGCAGGCTGCGCGCTTCGATCAACGATCGCGGCGTCTACCCCCGCCCGTTCCAAGAGAGATTGCCGATCTGGATCGCGATCGGCGGCACGCCGCAATCCGCCGCGCGGGCCGGCGCGCTCGGCCTGCCGCTGGCGCTGGCCATTATCGGCGGCGCGCCGGCGCGGTTCGCGCCGCTGTTCGACATTTACAGGGAAGCGGCCAAACGGGCGGGCAGCGATCCGGCTGATCTCGCTACCAGCCTCAATGTCCACGGCTTCATCGCCGAGACCACCGACCAGGCGGCTGACGATTTTTATGGGCCGCAGGCCGAGGTGATGAACCGCATTGGCCGCGAGCGTGGCTGGGGTCCGACGTCGAGGGCACATTTCGACCAGTCGCGCGGCCCGAACGGCGCGCTGTTCGTCGGCAATCCAGAACAGGTGGCCGAAAAGATCGTTGCCCAGCACAGGATATTCGGCAACGCTCGCTTCCTGCTGCAAATGGCGATCGGCACCATGGCGCACGCCAAGATCATGAAGGCGATCGAACTCTACGGCACCAAGGTCGCGCCGATCGTGCGCAAGGAAACGGCGAAGGCCATCCCTGCCGTGGCAGCGCCGGCCGCCTGATTCGTCGGCAAGATCGTAGGGCTAAGGTCATCATCAACGCCGGCTAACGCATCGGCCCGAAAATCGGAATCGATTTTCGGAAAGCACGATGCGTAGATTCAAAAGTGTCAGAGCGCACTTTGTGCGTCCAAGTGGACGCACGTCGCTCTAACGGAACTTTGAAGCCGCAAAGGCGTTTCCGCCCACGGTCTACGCCAATCGCGGTGTGCCGCCGAGGGCCAGAATGAAAGCCGAACCCGCCGCTTCGGGCGCAGGCGCTGCCGATAGCCCGGATTCCCGCGCCGAGGCGCGTGCGGATACCCATCTGATTCGTTCGCTGCTCGTTGGCATCTTCATCCTTATGGCGATCTTCGCGCTCTACTTCGCCCGTGCCTTCTTCATGCCGGTCATTCTGGCTTTCCTGCTGGCACTGACGCTGACGCCGATCGTCCGCTTCCTGCGCAAGCACGGCTTGCCCGATGCCATGTCGGCGACATTGCTGGTGCTGCTGTCGTTCTGCGTCATCGCTGTCGCAGGGTATTTGCTCAGCGGCCCGGTCATCGACCTCATCAATAACACCTCGTCGATCGGCCAGCAGCTCGCGGAACGTCTGGCGCAACTGCGTCGTCCGTTCGAAAGGATCGTGGAGATTTCGCGTCAGATAGAGGGACTAACGCAGACCTCCCAGGAGCCCGGCGTTCAGAGGGTGGCCATGGCGCCATCGGGCATTCTCTCGCAAGCCGCCGGCAATGTGCTGTCGGCCGGCACCAGCGTCACCATTGTCTTCGTCCTGTCGCTGTTCCTGCTCGCCTCCGGCACGATGTTCTATGAGAAGATTGTCCAGTCCTTCCCCAGTCTCAGCGAAAAGAAGCGGGCGCTGCGCGTCGTCTACGACGTTGAACGTGAAATCTCGCACTATCTGCTCACCGTCACGGTCATCAACGCGAGCCTCGGCACGGTCATCGGGCTCGGCCTGTGGGCCCTCGGCGTGCCCAACGCTCAGGTCTGGGGCGCGGCAGCGGCTCTGCTTAATTTCCTGCCCTATATCGGTGCGCTGATTACGATCACGCTGGTTACCGTCATCTCGCTGATCAGCTTCGAGACGATCTCCTATGCGCTGCTGGCGCCAGCATTCGTCATTTTGTGCGACGTCATCGAAGGCCAGTTTGTGACGCCGACTGTGGTTGGCCGCCGCCTCGAGATCAACGCCGTGGCGATCCTCATCGCCATTGCCTTCTGGTCCTGGTTGTGGGGCTTCGTCGGCGCGCTGATGGCGGTGCCGCTGCTGGTGGTCATCAAGGTGTTCTGCGATCATTTCGACGGCCTCAGCCATGTCGGCAATTTCCTGGCGGCGCAGCATACGGCGGTTGAGGACGAACAGATTTCAGAGACCGAGAAGGCGGCGGGCGTATGATCCGGGAACCGAGATAAGTTCCGGAGGGAATCCCTCGGACCCAAATGCCAGAGCGTCCTTTGCGGCTGCTGCTTGGACGCGCGGCGTCTGTTCAATTTTTTGAATTTGCGGCCTTGGCGGTCGCTTCCTACATCCCTCCCGTCCATAGGATCCCCGCCCATGACCGCTCTTTCCGTTCTCGACCTGTCGCCGATCGTCGAAGGCAGCAACGCTTCGCAATCGCTCGCCAATTCACTCGATCTCGCCCGCCATGCCGAGCGGCTGGGATACAGGCGCTATTGGCTGGCCGAGCATCACAACATGCCTGGCATCGCCAGCGCCGCCACCTCCGTCGTCATTGCCCACGTCGCAGGCGGTACCAGGACGATACGCGTCGGCGCCGGCGGCATCATGCTGCCCAACCATTCGCCGCTGGTCATCGCCGAGCAGTTCGGCACGCTTAACGCATTGCATCCCGGCCGCATCGACCTCGGCCTCGGCCGGGCGCCGGGCACCGACATGGGCACGGCGCGCGCCCTGCGCCGCAATCTCGAGGCCGGCGCCGACAGTTTCCCGCAGGATGTCGTCGAGCTGATGGGCTATTTCCAGGCGGCCGAAGACGGTCAGCGTATCCGCGCCGTACCCGGCGAGGGCGAGCAGGTGCCGATCTGGGTCCTGGGCTCAAGCCTCTATGGCGCACAGCTCGCAGCCATGCTCGGCCTGCCCTACGCCTTCGCCTCGCATTTCGCACCGGCCGAACTCGACCACGCACTGGAGATCTACCGCTCGCGCTTCCAGCCATCGAAACAGCTCGACAAGCCCTATATCATGCTCGGCCTCAACGTGTTCGCGGCGCCCTCCGACGCTGAGGCGCGGCTGCTGTTCACCTCGCTGCAGCAGGCCTTCGTCAATCTGCGCACCGGCCGGCCCGGCCGATTGCCGCCGCCGGTCGAGGGATATGAGCGCGACCTTGATCCGATGGCCAAAACCATGCTTGGCCAGGCGCTGTCCTGCGCCGTCGTCGGCGCCCCGGAAACGGTCAGGCAAGGCATAGAAGCGTTTATCCGTCGCACCGGTGCCGACGAGCTGATGGTCACCGCGCAGATTTTCGACCACGCAGCGCGGGTGCGATCCTTCGAGATCCTGAGCGACGCCCACAAATCGCTGTCGGAAGCGGCCTGACAGCGGCACGGCTGGAAGCGGTTGTGTAGCGATGCCTCGCGCCCCCCTTTGGCCTGCCGGACACCTCCCCGGTTGGGGATTTGCCGCCATCACGGCGTTCGCCAGTCGTCAACGTCGCGGGAGTGAGTGGGCGCGGTGCTGACGCTGCCGATCGCCCGGTCCAAACACCCCCAAAGTGGGGGAGATGGCCGGAGCGCCAACCAGGAGCCCTCGTCGACGGCCACAAGCTACGGCGCTTACCTTGCCGCCAAGGACGCCGGTCGCGAGCAAGACATCAAGTTTTTCGGCGTCGACAGCCCTCGATCGAAGGCGTGCAGCTCTTGCCAACGGTGACGTTCGCCTACGTGACGCCGGGTGCGGCAAGGCGATCAAGTTCCTGAACGGCGAGAAAAGACCATCACGCTTCCGATGCAGAAGATCACCAAGGAAAATGCCGCCCAGATCCTGAAGGAGAATGGGGTCTGAGACGAAGTCGTGGATGACGAGTACCTCTCCCCGTTCTAGGGGGAGAGGATGCCGGCAGGCAGGTGAGGGGCAGCGCTGACCAAGGCCGTGTTCACGCCAGCTTGGCCAAAAGCTTCATGAAAATGGCGGCCTCCTTGGCGGAAAGCGGCGCCAGCGTTTCCTGTGTGATATCGCGGGCGATCGGGATCAGCCGCTCGACGGCATTGCGGCCCTCAGCAGTCAGACTGACCAGCAGGCGCCTTTTGTCGACCTCATGCTTGGAAAGCTCGACCAGGCCCCGCGCCTTGAGCCGGTCGATGACGCCTTTCACCGTCGCCGCATCCATGGCGATCAGGCTGCCAAGCTGGTTCTGCGAGGTCTCGCCGACATCGTGCAATTTGGCCAGGGCGGCGAACTGCGGCGGTGTCAGGTCGGCGATGTGCGCGGCGAAGATCGAGACATGGCGCTGGTGCGCCTTGCGCAGGATGAACCCGACCTGCTCCTGCAAGCGGTAATCGTTTTCGTCTGGCTCCTCGGCCTCGACCAGCTTGAGCTTGACGTCCTCGGCGCTCACCGCAGTCCGTCCCAAGCCTTGATGTCTTTTGCCGCAAGGCCGCCCATGCGGTCGTGCACGCGCGGGCCGCAGGTCATGGCGAGGCAGAACAGTATCTCGTCGGGACGAGGCCCGTCGCTGATGCCGACCTCCATGGCATCGAAATGGCTCCGCACATAGGCGGCGTTGATATGGCCGAGCGGCACGTCGAGCCGCGAGCCGAAGGCGCCGACCTTCTTTGCCGATGGCACGATCGCCTTGGCGTCACCGAGCCGTTCGCGCATCGCATAGCCGCCAGGCACATGCCACAGCGCACCATGCTCCAGCTCCCCCGCGATACCGACGATGGCGCCCTTGCCGTAGCCGTCGATCTGCTTCACGTCGCCGCCCAACGCGGCGATCAGCTTGTCGGAAAGCAGCAGCCCGAGCGGCTTCAGATCGTCCATGGCGCTCTGCAGATCCTCCACGTAGCGGCCGGCGAACGGGTTCTTCACCACCGCCATGGCGGCTGCACGGCGGCGCGGCACCTTCGCCACCGGCCCGCCCTCGTGAAATATCTCTTCGCTCAGCACCGCAACCTTGCGGATCGCAAACTCAGACATGGGCAATTTCCTTCCTTGATTTCTCACTGGGCGCAGTGAGCGCCATGGGACCGGCGATCCGTGCCTGACCGGCAAGGAACAGCGCTGAGGCGGCAATCAGGCCGTGTCCCCGAAACTCTTCGGCGACGGCGAGTCCGCTGTCCAGCGCCGCGGCTATTTCGCCTGATGAAAGCACGCCGACGCCTTGGGTGACCCGGCGATCGCCAAGGTCGCTGTCGGGCGCCAGAGCGCGCGCCGGCACGCGCTCGACAGCAGGATGACCGGGCAGGTCGACGGCGTTGGCGATCAGGGTCGCGGCGGCATCGGCTTCAGCACCCGTCCGCGCCAGCACGGTGACGGCGTCGGCGATGCCGAGCGAAAAGGAACGGCCGCGCCAGCCGCTCGTCGCGACGCCGCGGATCCCGTCTTCGGCGTGGATCGTGATGCGGTCTGCCAAACCATGGCCTGTCCCGGCAATGGCAAGGGTGATGGACCGGCCGTTGCCGAGATGGATCGCGCTGTCGCCGCCATTGTTGACGTAGGCGCGATCGAGCCGGCGCCCGGCCAGCAGCGCGCCAAGCATTTCGTCGGCTACCGAACCGGCGACGGCGGCCATGGGTGTGATGAATTGTTCCGCCAGCGGATTGACCGCCGCTTCCATGCGCCGCGCCGTCGGGCCAGCGAAAGCACGTGGCCGCAAGGAGGCTGGCCGGCGCAGTTCAGGCAGCTCTTCGACGAGTTCCGACAGGATTGTTTGAAACCGCGCCACCGCCTGGCCATAGGCGGCGCGGCATTCGCTCGCATCGCCGAATGCCTCAATGATCAGGTCGATCGGGCCATGATTGAGATGCAGCCGCCTGCCGTCCTCAAGCCAATGCGCCTGCGGGCCGTTCATCACTTGACCCCGTTGCCCGCTGCGCGCCGCAACTGCGCCAGCGGCGGCCACGGATTGCTGGCCGGCGCAGCCGTGCCGCGGCGCGGATTGAGATATTCGCCGCCTTTGACGAGAATGTCATCGACGCTGCGGATCTCGGCTTCGTAGCCGCCGAGCCTGACATAGTCGTCGCGGCGCAGGGTGAACTCGATCGGCGCGACCAGCGCCGGCGTCGGCACATAGCCGAAGGCGTTTTCCGGCACGCGGGTGACGTCGACCATCAGCGTGATGCCGCCGCCCGGCCAGACATAGACCGGCGCGCCGCCAACGGTCACATAAGTCGTCAGGCCTTGCACGGAGCGGGTCAGATTGACCGGGTTCTCAGTGACGCCGGCGCGCAGCGAGCCGCCGGCTCCGCCGACGAACAGCACGGTGCACAGCGCCGGCTCGCAATTGTCCTCGATCAGGCCGACAGACTTCTGCAGCCGCTCCGGGAACGGTTTCTGCACCGGCTTCAACTCGTCGTCGAGCTCGTAATAGGCGAACTGCTCTCCGGTGGTCGAGACCATCAGCAGCGACAGGCCCGGCCGCGCGCCCTTCTTCGCATTCCATTCGCCTAGGATCGACAGCGGGTCGGAAATGCTGGTGCCGCCCCAGCCGAGGCCGGGTTCGGAGACCTTGAAATAGCGGCCCGGGGTCGAACGGCGGCCGATGATTTTTATCCCCGTCTCCTGCCAGCCGAGCACCTTGCCTGCCTGATGCTCGGAGACGACGCCGGTGATGTGGTCGTCGACCACCACCACCTCGTCGACCAGGCCGCGCCATTGGGTGGCGAACATGCCGATCGTGGCAGAGCCGCAGCCGACGCGCATGCGGTGTTCGAGCTTGCCGTCGATGACCGGCGGCTTGCCGGCTTCGACGATCACCGTGGCACCGCCATCGATAGCAAGTTCGACCGGCTTGCGGGTGCATAGATTAAGCAGCGCATCGCAGGTGGCGCGGCCTTCGGCTTTCGAGCCGCCGGTCAGATGATGCACGCCGCCGAGCGACAGCATCTGCGAACCGTATTCGCCTGTCGTGACATGGCCGATCTCCTCGCCTCCGGCACGCACCGTCGCCGTTTCGGGGCCGATATGACGGTCGGTATCGATCTTCACCTTGACGCCGCAGTAGGAGAAGATGCCCTCGGTGACTACGGTGACGAGATCGACGCCTTCGACCTGCTGGCCGACGATGAAAGGGGCCGGCTTGTAGTCGGGGTAGGTGGTGCCGGCGCCGATCGCGGTGACGAAGCGGCGGCCCGTGTTGACCAGTTCGCCGTCCCATTCTTCGCCCTCGGCGATAAACGGCACGACCGCGCCACCGGTCTCGGTCGCGTGGTCGAGGATGGTCAGCGGATCCATCCGCACGATCCTGCCGCCGACATTGCCGTAGCGATCACAGGCGCCGGTACGGCCGTCTGATATGTAGCACATCACAGGGCAGGCATCGCAGCGGATCTTCTCCGCCACCTGCTTCTCGCCGGGATCATGCGTTTCGAAGCGTTCGGCCAGCTCGCTCATCGGCGTGCCCCCTTGTCCCGTATCGCCGCGCGGATGCGGCTCGGCGTCGCCGGAATTTTGGTGACCAGGACACCGGTGGCATGACGGATGGCATTGAGTATCGCGGGCGCCGTCGGGATCAGCACGTGTTCGCCCAGACCCTTGGCGCCAAAGGGTCCTTCCGGATCCGGAATTTCGATCAGGATGGTCTCGATCGGCGGTACGTCGCCGATGGTCGGGATGAGATAGTCGTGCAGATTCTCGGTGCGGCCGGGGATGTATTCCTCCATCAGCGCCATGCCGATGCCTTGCGCGATGCCGCCCTCGATCTGGCCTTCGGCGAGCAGCGGATTGATCGCCTTGCCGACATCATGCGCGGCGGTGATCTTGATCAGCTTCACCGTACCGAGCTTGAGGTCGACTTCCAGTTCGGCGATCTGTGCGCCGTAGCCGTAGACCGCGTAAGGCTTGCCCTGACCCTTGGTGTCGAGCGGCAATGTCGGCGGGTCGTAGCTTTCCTCGGCGCGGAAAACGAAGCCATCGGCATCGGCGTTCAGCGTTGACAAGTCGATATGCCGGGTCGCTTCGCCCTCGCGGATGACCAGGCTTGCGCCGTCCAGAGCGATCACCGCCTTCTCCGACACGTTGGCAAAGCGCAGCATGGTCTCGCGCAAGGCGCGGCCGGCCTTTTCGGCGGCCTTGCCGGTCACGAAGGTCTGGCGCGAAGCGGACGTCTTGCCGGCGTCCGGCGTGATCGCCGTGTCGGCGCTTTTCAGCCGGAATTTTTCCAGCGGCAGGCCGAGCGCGTCGGCGCAGATCTGGGCAATGACCGTGTTCGAGCCTTGCCCGATGTCAACCGCACCCTGATGCAGGACGACATCGCCGGAGGCGGAGATGCCGACCCTGATGGTCGACGGATTGGGTAGCGAGGTGTTGCCGCAGCCATACCAGCAAGAGGCGACACCGACGCCGCGTTTTTTTGTGCTGCTGCCGGCGTTGAACAACTCGGCATCGACAAGGGCGCGCATCCAATGCGGCCGCAGCGCTTCAAGGCACTCGGCGATGCCGACGCCCGATTCCAGCCTCTGGCCCGTAACCGTTTCGGAGCCGTTCCGAAGACAGTTTTTAAACCGAAAATCGAGCCGATCCAGCCCAAGCTTTTCGGCCAGCTCGTCATAGAGCGTCTCCTGCATGATCGTCGCCTGCGGCACGCCGAAGCCGCGGAAGGCGCCGGAGATCGGGCCGTTTGTGTGGATGGCGCGGCCTTCGGCGCGATAGTTCGGCGTTGCATAGGGACCGGAGGCATGCACCGGCACGCGGTTGGCGACGGTCGGACCCCAGCTCGCATAGGCGCCGGTGTTGAAATCGCCTGCAAAGACCATGCCGATGATGCGGCCATCGGCATCGGCGCCGATCGTCGCCTTCATCTCAGCGGGATGGCGCTTCGTGGTCGAGATCATCGATTCATTGCGGGTGTAGGCGAGTGCGGCCGGCCGGCCGGTCTTCATGGCGACTAGGCCGATGAGAGGCTGCAACGAGACATCGAGTTTCGAGCCGAAGCCGCCGCCGGTGGCGGTTGGCACGATGCGCACCTTGTCGACGGCAAGTGCAAGCACCTTTGCCACATCGTCGCGGTCCATGTACGGCGCCTGCGTGCAGGCGACGACGACCAGCGTGTCGCCGTCCATATAGGCATGGCCGGCTTCCGGCTCGATATAGGCGTGCTCGACGTAGGACGTGTCGATGGCGCCGGAAACCGTGAAAGCCGCGCCGGCAAGCGCAGCTTCGGGGTCACCGCGCTCGACAAAGCCGGTGGTGAGCAGGTTTGCCGGCCTATTTTCGTGGATCAGTAGTGCGCCGCCGGCTTGCGCCTCGCAGGGCTGCAGAACGTGCGGCAACTCAGTCCAACGAACAGGGAAATCCGAAAGGTCGAGATCGAGCATGGCCTCGCGCTCACCGGCAACCAGCGCCACCGCCTCGCCGCGAAAGCGCGAAAAAACTTCGGCCAGCGCCGGCTGATCGGCAAAAGGCGCAATGACGCCGAAGCTGTTCTTTCCAGGAATGTCGGCAGCGGTGTAGACGCCGACGATGCCGGGATGAGCTTTTATCCAGGCGTCGAGATCGCCGAAAGCGAAGCGGGCATGATGATGCGGCGAGCGGACCACCTGCACCGCCAGCGCATCGGCCGGAAAGGAATCGCCGCCGAATTTTTCACCGCCGGTGACTTTCGGCAGGCCGTCGAGCCTGATCGGCGACGAACCTACGGCGTGGCCTGAGATTGGCATCCTGCGGTCAAAGTCGAG
The DNA here is from genome assembly GCF_002284535.1 of Mesorhizobium wenxiniae. Taxonomy (GTDB): domain Bacteria; phylum Pseudomonadota; class Alphaproteobacteria; order Rhizobiales; family Rhizobiaceae; genus Mesorhizobium; species Mesorhizobium wenxiniae. The sequence goes on from NZ_NPKH01000011.1 coordinate 353,948, forward strand.
ATCCAGCCGCTTCGGTTGGTGCTGCCCCGCACCCTCACGCCGTGAAAGACGGGGAGAGGGGGACGCCGGCGCTGGAGCTTGTCCCTTCTCCCCGTCACTATACGGGGAGAAGGTGCCGGCAGGCGGATTGGGGGCAGCGCCGTCGGTCGAGAGTTCGCTCGCGAACCGTCCAGCATTCATCACCGCAGCGATGATCTTGCGGTAGCCGGTGCAGCGGCAGAGGACGCCGCCCAGTGCATCCTGTGTTTCAGCCTCGGTTGGGTTGGGCTTGCTGTCGAGAAGTGCGGTCGCCGCGATCAGCAGGCCGGGTGTGCAGATGCCACACTGCGCTGCGCCATGATCGAGGAACGAGGCCTGCAGCGCCGATAATCTGCCGTTGGCGAGACCCTCGACGGTCGTCACCACGGTGCCAGCGGCAGAAGCCGCTGACATGAGGCAGGCGCAGACCGGTTCGCCATCGACAAGCACCGTGCAAGCGCCGCAGTCGCCGGCGTCGCAGCCGACCTTGGTGCCGGTCAGGTGCAATTCGTCGCGCAGCACCGAAGAGAGACGGCGAACCGGCGGCACGCAGACAGAAACGGCGGCGCCGTTGACCTTGAAAGCGATGTTGGCGCGTTCCATGCTCGTGCCAGGCTGAGCTCCGCTGATGCCAGGCTGAGCTTCGGTCATGTCAGGTTGAGCTTGGTTCATGCCGCCGCCACCGTTGCCGTAGGCATATGGCCCGCGGCATCTAGTACGGCGCGGACGACGATCTCACGCGCGGCGTCCAGCCGGTATTCGGCGCTGCCGCGGACATCGCCGATCGGCGACAGCTCGTCCATCGGTGCGGACCGGATCGCGGTGGCGAGAGCGTGGTCGACCGGGAGCCCCCGCAAGGCTGCTTCGACGCCCAAGAGACGCTTGGCGATAACGGAGCAGGAGCCGACGGCGACGGCAGCATTGCCGACGTTGCCGCCCTCAACGGTCAGGCGGGCGGCCGCCATGGCTATGGAAATGACGAGATAGCGACGCGCGCCGAGTTTTACGAAAGCCGACGCCCCGGTGGCCGCGTTTTTCGGCACGCGGATGGCGGTGACCATTTCGCCCGGCTGCAGTTCCGTGCAGCGGTTTCCCAGGATGAACTTTTGCAGCGGCAGATGGCGGACCATCGCCGTCGAGCGCAGTTCGACCTCGGCGTCGAGAATGAGCAGAGCCGGCACGCCATCGGCGGCCGGGGAGGCATTGCAGAGATTGCCGGCGATGGAGGCGACGTTCTGGATCTGCACGGACCCGACTTCACGCGCCGCCTGCTTCAGCGCATCGAAAGCCGCCGGCAGCGGATGACGGACAAGATCAGTCCACGTCGTGCGCGCACCGATGACCCAATGGTCCTCGGTTTCGGCGATACCACGCAGCGCCGCCAGACCGTTGATGTCGAGGACATTCTCGCGGAAAGGCTTGGCCCCTTGTGCCGGGTAGAAATCGGTGCCGCCGGCAAGGATGCGCCACGAAGCCTCGCCAAGCAAAGCGAGAGCCTCGTCGACGGTGGTGGGTTTCGCGTAACGGATCACACTGTGCCTTCCCAGAAATAGGGATCCTTCCGGCACTCGGGCCGGTCAAATTCATTCGTATGCAAATGATATCAAGCCGGCAAGATTTGTCAAAGCCAGAGTTTGGGGCCGCTCTCCGCCTCGGCGCGGCGGCATGCATTTTGTTATACCGTTGGAGGTTGACGCAGCCGGCCATCTGGTCGAGTTTCTCCATCCGGTCGCGTCAGCGGCATTTTCGGTGGAGCCTGGCTTCGAACACCGGATTCCACGTTTCGGCAGACTTCCGGTTCGGGTCATGCCTCCGGACAAACAAGAGGGAGGCTCCATGGCCGACGAAGCGCTTGTCATCATCGACCTGCAGAACGATTTCTGCCCGGGCGGCGCGCTGGCGGTGGCCGGCGGCGACGAGATCGTGCCGCTGGTCAACGACCTGATCCGGCGGACCGAACATGTCGTGCTGACGCAGGACTGGCATCCCGCCGGCCATTCGAGCTTTGCCTCCAGTCATCCCGGCAAGAAGCCGTTCGAGACGATCGAGATGCCTTACGGCCAGCAGACGCTGTGGCCGGACCACTGCATCCAGGGCAGCCTAGGCTCGGACTTTCACTCCGGCCTCGCCTGGACCAAGGCCGAACTGGTCATCCGCAAGGGCTTCCGGCCGGCGATCGACAGCTATTCGGCCTTCTTCGAGAACGACCATACGACGCCGACCGGTCTTGCCGGCCATCTTAGGGAGCGCGGCATCGACACGCTGACCCTGGTTGGTCTCGCGACCGATTTCTGTGTCGGCTTTTCGGCGCTCGATGCGGTCAAGCAGGGCTTCCACACAACAGTGCGGCTCGACGCCTGCCGCGGCATCAATCTCAACGGGTCCGTCGAGACGATGCTGAATCGGATGCGCGATGCCGGCGTGACGCTGGCTTGAACATCACCAATCGCATTCGACACAATTCCAGAGGGGGCTTTATGCGGTTTGCGGCGGCTTTGACGGCGGGCGCTGTGGTGGCAGCCGTAACCCTGCTTCCGGGAATAGCGCTTGCAGCCGAGGCCCACGAGTTGCCGGGCGAAACAATGTCGCTGTGGTGGACGCTGCCCTTTGCCGGCCTGCTTCTGTCGATCGCCACCGGGCCATTGCTCTTCCACCATGTCTGGGAGCACCACTATGGCAAGATCACCTTCTTCTGGGCGGCTCTTGCAGTCGTGCCACTGGCGGTAGCGTTCGGCATGCCTTCGGCCACAGAGGCGGTACTGCATGCGCTGCTCACCGAATACATGTCGTTCATCATTCTTCTGTTTGCGCTGTTCACCATTTCGGGCGGCATCCTCGTCGCCGGCAACATCCACGGCACGCCGCTGGTAAATGCCGGACTGCTGTTGATCGGGGCAATGCTCGCCTCGGTCATCGGGACGACCGGCGCCTCGATGATCCTGATCCGGCCGGTCCTGCGCGCCAACGACAACCGGCCGTTCAACGCCCATGTCGTCATCTTCTTCATTTTCCTGGTGTCCAACATCGGCGGCTCGCTGACGCCGCTCGGCGATCCACCGCTGTTCGTCGGCTTTCTGCGCGGCGTCGATTTCTTCTGGACCACTGCGAATCTCTATCAGGAGACATTGTTCGTCGGCGGCTTGGTGCTGGCCGTCTTCCTGGCCTTGGACATCATCCTGCATCGCCGCGAGGCTGGCGCGCCGAAGATCAAGGATCCGACACCGGACACGAAGATACGCGTCCAAGGCCTGCCCAACGTCCCGCTGCTGGCCGGTGTGATCGGCGCGATCCTGCTTTCCGCGACTTGGAAGCCGGGCGTGGCTTTCTCCGTCCCGGGCGTGAGCCTCGAGTTGCAGAACCTCGTGCGCGACGCCGTCATCCTGGCGCTTGCCTTCCTTTCGCTCGGCGTCTCGCCCAAGAGCCACAGGCAGGCGAACAACTTCCACTGGGAGCCGATCGCCGAGGTGGCTAAACTATTTGCCGGCATCTTCATCTGCATCGTGCCGGTCATCGCCATTCTCAGGGCCGGCCCCGACGGCGCGCTGGCACCGCTGGTCTCGCTTGTCAGCTCGCCGATGGGCGAGCCAAACGACCTCGCTTATTTCTGGATGACCGGAGCGCTGTCATCCTTCCTCGACAATGCGCCGACCTATCTGGTGTTCTTCGAGCTCGCCGGCGGCGATCCACAGCATCTGATGACCACCTTCGCCTCCACGCTGGCGGCGATCTCGGCCGGCGCGGTGTTCATGGGCGCCAACACCTATATCGGCAATGCGCCGAACTTCATGGTCTACGCGATTGCCAGACATCGCGGCGTCAAGATGCCGGGCTTCTTCGGCTACATGGCATGGTCGGGCGCGGTGCTGATCCCGATATTCCTGATCGCGGGTTTTCTGTTCTTTGGCTGATCAACCCACGCCGACATAGCGGCGGACCGCCGACGGATCGGCGCGGAGCTCCTCGACATCGACGGTCTCGCGGTTGCGACCGTTCTCAATGAACGAGACCCGGTCGGCGACGGATAGCACGGCATCGACCCGCTGCTCGACCAGAATCGTCGAGACGCCAAGATTGCGCAGCTTCGACACGGTCTCACGGATCCTGGCGATCATCGACGGCATCAGCCCTTCGGTCGGCTCGTCGAGTAGAAGCACCTGCGGTTCGAGACACAGGGCCCGCGCCATAGCCAGCATCTGCTGCTCGCCGCCCGACAGCGTGCCGGAGCGCTGTCTGAGCCGCTGGCGCAGCAGCGGAAAAAGGTCGAGCACGTTTTCGCGCGTCGTCTTGCCCTTGCCGCGGACCATCAGGCCGATCTCGATGTTTTCAGCCACCGTCATCTCGGCGAACAGCCGCCGGCCCTGCGGCACATAGGCGACGCCGGCCTTCGGCACGTCATGCGCCAGCAGGCCAGTCAACTCCTTGCCGTCGAGCCTGATCGAGCCGGCGTGTGAGGGAACGAGGCCCATGATCGCCTTCAGCGTCGTCGTCTTGCCGGCGCCGTTGCGGCCAAACAGGCAAAGCACCTCGCCCTTGTTCAACACGAGGTCGAGGCCGTAGAGCACCTGGACCTCGCCGTAGAAGCAGTCGAGCCCGGAGATGGTCAGTGCTTCAGACCGTATTTCAGTCATGGGGCGGTCCCCAGGTAGGCGTCCTGTACTTCGGCATTGGCACGGACCTGCTCGGGCGTGCCTTCGGCCAGGATCTTGCCGGCGTTGAAGACGGTGATGCGGTCGGCAAGCTGCATGACCACCGGCATGTTGTGTTCGATCAGAAGCACAGTCGCGCTTGTGGCGATCTCGCGCACCAGCCCGATGAAATTGTCGATCTCGCTGTCGGCCAGCCCCTGCGTCGGCTCGTCAAGAATCAGCAGGCGCGGTTTTAGCGCGAGTCCCATCGCCACTTCGAGCAGGCGCTGATGGCCATAGGACAATTGCCCGGCCGGCATGTGGGCGCGGTCGGCAAGGCCGGTGCGCTCCAACGCCGCCATGACGCCGGCATGCACGGCACCTTTCGAGCGGCCACCGGTCAGCGTGCGCTGCACTGGCAGTGCGACGTTGTCGTAAGCGGTGAGGTTGGCAAAGACGCTGGTGATCTGGAAGGTGTAGGCAATGCCAAGGCGGACCCTGGCGTAGGCCGGCAGGCTGGTGATGTCGGCGCCGTCGAAGACGATCATGCCCGAGGACGGCCGGATGCGGCCGCTGACCAGGCTGACGAACGTGGTCTTGCCGGCGCCATTGGGGCCGATGACGGCGCGAATCTCGCCCGGCATGAGGGCGAATTCGACACCGTCGACGGCGCGCAGGCCGCCGAAATTGCGGGACAGGCCCTTGGTCGTCAGCAGCGGCATCATGGCAGCCATCCAAGCCAGCGCTGGCGGACGGTGCCGAGAATACCCCTGGGGAAGAACAGCACCAGCAGGATGAGGGCGATGCCGACGATCAGCAGATAGGCCGAGGTGTAGCCGCTGGTGATATCGACGACATAGTACATGAACAGGGTGCCGATCAGCGGACCGAGCGTGGTCGCAGCACCGCCGAGCAGCACCCAGAGCAGCGGTAGGATGGAATATTGCACCGAGGCGAAGGTCGAGCCGACATAACCGAACAGCAGCGCGTAGGCGGCGCCCGAAGCCGCGCAGATGGTGCCGGAGACTACGACCGCGGCGAGCTTGTTGGAAAACGTGTCGTAGCCGAGCATCTTGGTCCGCTCCTCGTTTTCGCGAATGGCGACCAGTACACGGCCATACCTGGAGCGGACGATGACGAGCGCCACCAGCAGCACGATCGAGAACAGGACGAGCGCGCTCATGTAGCGCACGGTCGGATTGGTGAGGCCGAGCGACGTGTCGCCTAAGACAAGCACACGCGCTGACTGCGGCACGACCAGGCCTTGGTCGCCGCCGGTCCAGGCCGCGAAATAGAGGATTATGAGATAGAACACTTGCGCGAACATCATGGTGACGATCATGAAGGCGACGCCGGAAGTGCGCAGCGCCAGCAGACCGATCACCAGCGCGAGAAGCGCGCCGCAGGCAAGACCGGCGGCAAAGGCGGCCGGCACGCTCCAGCCGAGATGGATGACGGCAAGGCCTGCTCCGTAGAGCCCGGCCGAAAAGAACATGGCGTGGCCGAGGCTGAGCAGCCCGACATAGCCAAACAGCATGTTGTAACCCATGGCGAAGACCGCCAGCACCATGATGCGGGCGAGCAGCCCGTGGTGATATTCGGGCAGAACGAAGCTTAGGGCGAACAGCAGGGCGATGACGCCCAGATGCAACGCGTAGGCTTTTGCCGGTGAAGCCTCCTTCATCGCGATGCCGTCCCGAACAGGCCTTGCGGCCGGAACACCAGCACCATGGCAACCAGCAGCGTTGCGATGATCTTGGCCAGCGTCGGCGAGAAGAACACCGAGATGATGCCGTCCGACAGGCCGATGAGCACGGCAGCAACGACGGTGCCGCGCAGCGAGCCGAGGCCACCTATGATGACGACGATGAAGGACAGCAGCAGCGGGTCCTGCCCCATCAGATAATGCGCCTGGCTGATTGGCACGATCAGCACCGCGGCCACCGCCGCCAGCATAGCGCCGAGCGCGAAGACGCCGGCATAGACGCGGTCGACCGGAATGCCGAAGGCCTGCGCCGTTTCGCTGTCATATTGCGTGGCGCGCATGACGAGGCCGATTTTCGTACGCGTCAGCACGAACCACGTCGCAACGAGCAAAAGCGCGGATGCGGCGATGATCGACAGCTTGTAGCCGGAGTAGCCGAACCACGGCAAAAGAATGCGGTAGCTGAAGGGCGGCTCCACCGGCCGTGCCTCCGGGCCATAAAAGGTCAGCGCCAGTTGCTGGATGATGTAGAGCATGCCGATGGTGGCGACGATTGTGGCTTCCGGATTGTAATTCAGCCGGCGCAGCACCAGCCGTTCGGAGACGAGCGCGATCAGGCCGACGATGAGCGGCGCCAGCACGAGGGCCGCCAGAAAACCGAGCGCCGGGTGGCCCGATATCGCCGCGGAGATCGCCCAGGCAAGCACCGCGCCCAGCATGAAGAACTCGCCATGGGCGACATTGACGACGCGCATGACGCCGAACACCAGCGACAGGCCAAGCGCCGTCAGCGCCAGCACGGCGGAGGTGACGAGGCCTTCGAGGGCAGCGAGGAGAAGATGAGGTCCGAAGGCCATCGGTTATGCGCCCAAGGCAGGAGCGAAGCGCACCCGCCTCTGTCCTGCCGGACTGTCCAGCACGACAGAGGGGGATCGCTCGAAGCGCACTACGGCTAAAACAGCTAAGCTCACAGCGGCTGGGTCGTGTAATCCCCTTCCGGCTCGTAGAGGCCATCCTCGATCTTGGTCTTATGGACGACGTTCAGCCGGCCGCCTTCGACCTTGGAGATGTTCTGGATGCCGAAACACTGGTGGATCTTGCCGTTGAAGCTCTTCGGCCCTTGTGGATGCTCGGGGCCTTCGGCGAACTCGGTCAAGGCCTCGGTCGCCTCGACCAGCTTGGCGCGGTCTTCCGGACCCTTGTAGCCGGCATCCTCCATCGCCTTCTTGACGACAAAGAGCGTCTCCCAGCAGCCGAACATGTGCGCGGCGGTGGAGACATCCTTCGGATCGCCGACGGCGGCACCATTGTCGTCGATGCCGACGGCGGCGCGATAGGCCTTCTGCGCGGCGGAATCATCGGGCTGCGCGTAGCGCGGCGAGCCTTCCCAGAAGTGGCTGCCGTCGAGGAATTCGAGGCCAGGGCTGTTGATGTCGGTGGCTTCGAGCGAATCGATGAAGCCGAACAGCTGCGGCCGGTTGGAGCCATAGAACTCGCCGAGTTCCTTGACGAAGGTGAGCACCGCCGGGCCGACCATGACGTGGTAGATCACCTCGGTTTCGGCCGGGATCTGCGGAAAATATTTGGTGAAGGACGATTCCGTCGGCGGGATGGCGATCTGGGCAATGACTTCGGCGCCCTGCGCCTTCAGCGCGGGCGGCAGGTAGTCGCGATGGTCATAGCCAAAGGCGAAATCGGGGAATATCTGCGTCACCTTCTTGCCGGCATTCGCCGCGATCCACGGCGCCATCGCCTGGATCTGGCTCTTCACGTCGGTGATGCCGGGCTGGAAGACGTAGCGATTGAGCTTGGTCGAGGCGACGTGGTGGCCTTCGCTGACGACAAAATAAGGCATCTTGGCCTCGCCGGCGGCCGGCGCCGAGCCGATGACGACATGCGAAAACAACGTGCCGTAGACAATGTCGGTCTTGTGCTGGGTGGCGAACTTGCCGACCACTTCGGCGCCGCGGCCGGGATCGGTGCCGTCATCCTCTATAATCACCTCGACCGGCCGGCCGTTGATGCCGCCGGCTTCGTTGATCGCCTTGACCGCGGCGGCGGTGGTCCTCTCGTACCAGCGGCCGTACGCGGCGCCGATGCCGGTGCGGTGGGACTGGAAGCCGATCTTTATCGGCGCCGAGCTCTGCGCCTGGCTGTAGCGCACGAACCCAGGCGCGACGGCGAGGCCGGCGCCCGCGGCCAAGCCCTTCAGCGCCGTGCGGCGGGTGAGGCCGGTTTTGGAGAGATCGAAAAACCCATTCTTGTCGGTCACGGCAGTTCCCCTTGTTTTTGAGTTTTGACCAATGGCTGTAGCGAGGCGGGCCACTCTTGGTAAGAGCGCCGAAATTGCATGTGTACAAACTAAATCATCAAAGCCCTGACGTGGCAAGCGGGCTTTCCCCAAGGTTCAATCGACACCATTGAGCCGGGCTTTTGTCTCATCCGGCCGCCGGCGTGGCAAGCAACCACAGGCCGAAGACCGTATAGGCGATCATCAGCACGGTGAGCGGAAACTGGCTGAGCGCGGCGCGGCCGGGAACCGGGTGCAGTCGCCAGGCGAGGCCATGCGCGACGAGCACGGCCAGCATGTGACCGGCGATGATGACGCCGGCCTGGACATTCCACAGCCACCATGCCGAGCCCGCGCCGGCGGCGACGCCGGCTTCGATCTGCATGCCGGCGGTGCCGAACAGGTTCCAGCCCAGCGCCAACGGGTCGGAAAGCGCAGCCACCGCGTATTGGCCGTCGACAAGCAGTGCGGTCAGATAATGCGCGACATGGTATGCGAGCGCGATCGGCACGATCGACCAGACCAGCAGCCCTGCGGCTTCACCGAGAGAATGCGGGCTGCCGGCAAGACGCTGGCCAAGGACAACGGCAACGATGAACGCGGCTGCGAGCAAGACGAACGTTAGCACGAGCCCGAAGGTGCCGATGCCCATCACCGCCGTGCGCCCAGGAAACTCCAGCGGGTTGATGCCGAACAGGCCGAGCCAGAAGAAGGTTTTCGACAGGCCGTCGAAGGAGACCGACGACAGCGCAAGCAGTAGGAAACCGCTGCCGCTGAGCGACAGCGGCGCGGCATTGCTGAGCTTGGCGCCCGGCCAGCAGAGACTGAGCCGGCCGCCTTCATTGCGCTCGACTTCATTGCGCTTGCCTTCATTGCGCTCAAGGAGGGCGAATCGTGCAATCATGGCGAAGAAGACGGCCAGGAACTCGCCTCGCCGGCTCCAGTCGCGGTAGCCGAACACTAGCATGGCGGCAAAACTCAGCAGCCAATAGAAACCGGCGGCCCAGGCGAGCCGCGCCGGATCGTCGGGCGCCGGGTCGATCAGCTCGAACCAGGCGAAGGCGAAGAACAGCACGAAAGCCGGCCAGCAACCGAGCCACGCAGGCGGTCGCCATGTCTTGCGATTGCCGAACAGGCGGGAAATGACACGCCAGGGCCCGTACCAGGGGTTGAGCCATGACCAGAGATTGCCGAACAGTCCCTGCAGCAAAACCAGGCTAACCCAGAGCAGCGTCCAGATCGCCAGGGGCAGCGGGTTGGAGAGCGGATCGCGGCTGCCGAACAGGCCGGCCGCAATAAGAATTGCAAAGCCAGCAAAGGATATCAGGCTGACGACTGCCCGCGCGCCGTCGCCGAATGCGAAAAGCGGCAGGCGCCGCCGCCAGACGCGGGCAGGAAAGTCTGACGGCAGCAGCGCCAGGACAAGGAAACTGGCGGCGACCGCGAGCGCACCGCCGGCGACGTAGTAGCCGGTGGGCAGAAGCAGGACGTGGCCGCGGTCAGAGGCATGGGCGAAGGCGGGGGTGGGCGCGAGGAGGATCAATGAAGCCGCAAAGGGTATTGCTATTGCCAACCGGCAGCGCACTACGGCGAAGGAACTCATGCTATCCAAGAGTTCCCTCGCCCCTCACACCTTGACCAGCTGCTCCACGCGGTCTTTCTCGCCAAATATACGCAAATAGCGTTCGATCTCTTTCTCGTCGCCGGTGGCCTTGGCGGGATTGTCGGCGAGCTTGACCGCCGGGCGGCCATTGGCCTCGATTACCTTGCAGACCAGCGAGATGGCGTCGAGCCGGTTGGTGTCGGTCGGCGCGCAGCCTTCGAAATCATTGGTCAGGTTGGTGCCCCAGCCGAAGGACATGCGCACCTTGCCGCGGAAGTGGCGGTAGGTTTCCTCGATGGTCTCGACCTCGAGCCCGTCGGAGAAGATGAGCAGCTTCTGCCTTGGGTCCTTGCCCTTTTCACGCCACCAGGAAAGTATCTTCTCCCCGCCTTCGATCGGCGGCGCGCTGTCGGGGCGGAAGCCGGTCCAGTCGGCGACCCAGTCCGGCACGTCACGCAGGAACGCCGAGGTGCCGAAGGTGTCCGGCAGCACGATCAGCAAATTGCCGCCATAGTAGCGCTGCCAGTCCTCCAGCACCTTGTAGGGCGACTGTTTCAATTCCTTTTCCGAATTGGCGAGCGCGGCGAACACCATCGGCAGTTCATGCGCGTTGGTGCCGAGCGCCTCAAGGTCGTTGTCCATGGCCAAAAGCACGTTGGAGGTGCCGGTGAAAGCCTCGCCGATGCCTTCCTTGAGCGCTTCGACGCACCAGCGCTGCCACAGGAACGAATGGCGGCGGCGGGTGCCGAAATCCGAAATGCGGATATCGGGCAGCGCCTTCAACCGCTCGGTCTTGGCCCACATCTTGGCCTTGGCGCGGGCATAGAGCACGTCGAGCGCGAAGGGCCCGAACGCCCGCATGGCCGCGCGAGATCGAAGTTCATTGATAATTGCCAGTGCCGGGATCTCCCACAGCGTCGTGTACATCCACGGACCGCTGAAAGTGAGCTCGTACTGGCCATCGCGCTTGGAGAGCTCGTATTCCGGCAGCTGGAAATGCTCGAGCCAGGCGAGGAATTCCGGTTCAAAGATCTGCTTGCGGCCATAAAAGGTGTTGCCGCCGAGCCAGATCATCTCCTTCTTCGAGAAGCGCAAGGTGCGGGCATGGTCGAGCTGATCGCGCAGTTCCGCCTCGTCGATCTCCTCGGCAAGGCGAACCGAGGTGGTGCGGTTGATCAGCGAGAAGGTGGTGTCGATCTTGGGGTACATGCCCCAAATCATCTGCAGCATCAACAGCTTGTAGAAATCGGTGTCGAGCAGACTGCGGACGATCGGGTCTAGTTTCCAGGTGTGGTTGTAGACGCGCCGCGCTATATCGGTCTTAGTCATGTCTCGATGCCGCCTTCGCTGCTCGCTTCCTGCGGAATGCCTCTTAGCATTGAATTTTTGAAAGCGCCTCCCGCTTTGCGAGCTGGCCCGACAAAAAGAAAACCCTGCGGCAAGTGCAGGACTTCGGCAATCGCAGCCTCAGGACGCCGTCTTGGCGCCGATCACTCGCAGCGCCGGGCGCTTCCTGCGGATGCCGATCCGGCCCGCAACCGGCGCATCGGCGCGGCCGTCGGCCTGTTCTTTCTCGGCAAACAGCCAGTCGATGAACAGCTGCACGATCGGCGCCGACCTCATCTCGTTGCGGCAGACGACGTAGAAATCGTCGACCGCCGGCACCGACAGGCTGAACGGCGCGACGAGCAATCCCCTGGCGAGCAGTCCGCTTGCGGTCACCGTATCGCCGAGCGCCACGCCATGGCCGTGAACAGCGGCCTCGCTCGCCATGCGCGCGTCGCCGAGATGGTGTCGGCGGCCGCGCTCCAGATCCAGTGCGTCGGCGGCGGCGAGCCAGGTGTGCCACTCGCGGCCGTCGTCGCCATGCAGGAAGACGTGATCGGCGAGATCGCGCACGGTGCGGATCGGACGGTTGTTGATCAGCGTCGGGCTGACCACCGGGAACAGTTCGAGGCCTGACCATTTGCGCATCCAGCAATCGGTCCAGCTGCCGTCGCCATAATGCACGCAGACGTCGATATGCGGCGCGCGGATGTCCTTGGCGTCGTTGGATGGGATCAGCGTCAGCCTGATATCGGGATATTGCGAGGTGAAGCTGCCAAGCCGCGGGATCATCCACAGCAGCAGCAGCGCCGGCACGCAGGACACCGAGAGGGCGCCGGTGCTCGCCGGCCTCGTCATGCGCTGCGTGGCGGCAGCGATGCCGTCGAAAGCGGTGGACACCGCCGGCAGCAATTCGGCGCCGTGCGGCGTCAGCTTCACCCGCTGACCGGCGCGCTCGAACAGCTTGACGCCAAGCGACTGTTCGAGCGCCTTGATCTGATGACTGATGGCGCCGTGGGTGACGTTCAGCTCAGCCGCCGCCTTGGTCAGCGAGGCATGGCGCGCCGTTGCCTCGAAGGCGCGCAATGGATTCAGGGGAGGCAGACGCTTGGCCATCGGAGCCTCAAACGAGCACGATCCCGAAAAGTGGAACCCGGTTTTCGGATAAGATCGTGCTCAACATTAATGTGAGATTTTCTCACAGCAAAGACCCTAACAATATCAATTGATTTTTCAATGCAGCTGCAAGACACTTTGGGTCGAACAGCATCAAGACGTGAAATCCGCAGGCAGCCGACAGGATGGCGACCGTCATTGATGGCCGCTCTGCACCAGCCATGGAGGACCGACATGGGTTATGATCGCGGCAAGCTCGAAGCGTTGCGCCGCAAATATGGCGAAAGCCATGGCGGCGAGATGTTCGACCCGAAATTCCGGCGTGTCGCCGACAAGATCTTTTCCAAGAGCGGCACACGGCTGGCGCCCTATTCCGGCATTCCGACCTTCCTTAGCGCGCCTTACCGGGAAATAGCCGCCGACAATCCTGATTTCGGCGATCTGCAGGTGGCGATGATCGGCGTGCCGATGGACCTTGGCGTCACCAACCGGCCGGGCGCCCGCTTCGGGCCCAGGGCGCTGCGCGCCATCGAGCGCATCGGCCCCTACAACCACGTGCTGGAATGCGCGCCGACACACGAGCTGAAGGTGGCCGACATCGGCGACGTGCCGTTCCAGAGCCGCTACCGGCTGGAGACCAGCCATGACGACATCGAGCGCCGGACGAACCAGATCGTCGACGCCGGCGTCATTCCGCTTTCGGTCGGCGGCGATCACTCGATCAGCCATCCGATCCTGAAGGCGGTCGGCAAAAAGGCGCCGGTCGGCATGATCCATATCGACGCCCACTGCGACACCAGCGGCCTGTTCGACATGACCAAGTTCCACCATGGCGGGCCGTTCCGCAACGCGGTGCTGGACGGGGTGCTGGATCCGTCGCGCACAATCCAGATCGGTATCCGCGGCTCGGCCGAGTATCTTTGGGAGTTCACCTACGAATCCGGGATGACCGTGGTGCATGCCGAAGAGGTGACCGGCCTCGGCATACCCGCCATCATCGCGAAGGCGCGCCAGATCGTCGGCGATGGCCCGACCTATGTGTCCTTCGACATCGACAGCATCGACCCGGCCTTTGCGCCGGGCACCGGCACGCCGGAAGTAGGCGGGCTAACGACGCGGGAAGTGCTTGAACTTTTGCGCGGCCTCAAAGGGCTCAACATCGTCGGCGGCGACGTCGTCGAGGTGGCGCCGCAGTATGACACGACCACCAACACCGCCCATGCCGGTGCGCAGGTGCTGTTCGAGATCCTCAGCCTGATGGTGTTCAGCCCGGCGATCTCAGGCAAGGGAGCTTAACGCACTTCCAAGGCGAGCGCCGCGCTGGAGCCGGCGGCCGCTTTCAAAACAAACAAGCTTCCAGCAGGGGAACGACAATGGCACTTCACATGAAGCTCAAATCATCCATCGCCGGCGTGCTGCTGCTCGCCGGCCTCGGACTTGCCACCCAGGCCGCCAATGCCGACGCGCTCGACGACATCACCACGGCCGGCGCGATCAATGTCGGCATTTTCTCCGACTTTCCGCCCTTCTCCTCGGCCAGTGCCGATATGAGCATCAAGGGCTATGACATCGACGTGGCGCAGTTCATCGCCGACCAGCTCAAGGTCAAGCTCAACTTGGTCAGCGTGACCGGGCAGAACCGCATCCCGTATCTTACCGACAAGCGCGTCGATATCCTGATGAGCGTCGGCTACTCCAAGGAACGCGAGCAGGTGATCGATTTCGCCGCCGCCTACGCACCCTACTATATCGCCGTCATCGGCCCGGCCGCGCTCAAGGTCGAAGGCAAGGACGACCTCGCCGACAAGTCGATCGCCGTCAACCGCGGCACGCTGGAAGATACGTCACTGACCGAGGCAGCACCCGCCTCGGCCGACATCCGCCGTTTCGACAACTACAACTCCGTCATCCAGGCCTTCATCTCGGGTCAGACCCAGCTGATGGTCGTCGGCAACGATGTCGGCGCCCAGGTGCTCGCCCGCCAGGAGGCACTGAAGCCGGAACAGAAGTTCCAGCTTCTCACCTCGCCCTCGCATATCGGCCTCAACAAGAACGAGGACCGCCTGAAGCAAGCGGTCAACGACGCGGTCGCCAAGATGCTGGCCGACGGCAAGCTGGACGAAAGCTCGAAAGCCTGGCTCAAAACACCGCTCAATCCCGACAACCTCAAGGATTGATCTCCGGGGGTAAGGACCTATCATGGGCTACAGCCTCGACTTCGGCTGGCTTGCCGATGCGACAGGTGCGATCGCGCGCGGGGCGGCCATGACGATCCTGTTGATCGCCGTGACCACGCTCGCGGGAACATTCCTCAGCATCCTCGGTGCGGCAGGGCGGCGAAACGGCCCCTTGCTGCTCAAGCGAGCGATCGGCGTCTATGTCGAGGTGATGCGCAACACGCCGTTCCTGGTGCAGCTGTTCTTCATCTTCTTCGGGCTGCCCAGCATCGGCATAAGGCTGGATCCGCTGCTGGCCGCCATGCTGGCAATGACGCTCAACATGGCGGCCTACACGATCGAGATCGTCGGCGCCGGGCTCGACGCGGTGCCGCGCGGGCAGACGGAAGCAGCACTGGCGCTTGGGCTCAGGCCACGTCAGGTGTTCGTCAAGATCGTGCTGCCGCAGGCGCTCAAGGTGATCTATCCGGCGCTGACCAGCCAGATCATCATCATGATGCTGGAGTCCGCCGTGGTGTCGCAGATCGCGGTGCGCGAACTGACCTACGAGGCCGACATGCTGCAGGCGCGCACCTTCCGCGCATTCGAGACGTATTTCGTGGTGACGATCGTATCTCCTTCTGTCGATGGGGCTGCGCCGGCTGCTGGTCAGCGGCGGCCGCCGCGCTCTGGGAGCCGGCGTGTCATGATCGAATTCACCTTCTGGGATATTGTCCGAAACCTTGTGCTCGCCGCGCGCTGGACGGTGCTTCTGTCGCTGGCGGCTTTCGTCGGCGGCGGCGTGGTCGGGATGCTCGTGCTGTTCTTCCGGATCGCCAAGAATAAATGGGCGCAGCGGCTTGCATCGGGATACATCGCGCTTTTTCAGGGAACGCCGCTGCTCATGCAGCTCTTCCTGATGTTCTTCGGCCTGCCGATGCTGGGCTTGCGCATCGAACCGTGGACCGCCGCAGCGCTTGGCCTCACCTTTTTCGCCAGCGCCTATCTCGCCGAGATCTGGCGCGGCGGCGTCGATGCGCTGCCGCGCGGCCAGTGGGATGCCGGCGCCAGTCTCGGCCTCCACTATCTGCAGGAACTCCGGCTGATCATCCTGCCGCAGGCGTTCTCGATCACCCGTGCGCCGACTGTCGGTTTCCTGGTGCAGCTGATCAAGTCGACCGCGCTGACCTCGATCATCGGTTTCGAGGAACTGGTCAGGACATCCAACGCGATCAACAATGCGACCTTCGAACCCTTCACCGTCTATGGGCTGGTGGCGCTGATCTTCTTCGTCATGTGTTTTCCGCTGACGCAATATGCACGCAGGCTTGAACGCGCCGCGGCCCGCTGAGCCGCACCGGTCGACCGTCGGGATTCTGCTTCAATGCCCAAAGGAGAGCGGCGGCGCGATCCTGTCGCGCCGCAGCCAGCGGGCCAGAAGCAGCGCCGCCACCACCGCCAACCCCAACGACAGGCCGATCCAGATGCCGACGCCGTCGAGCCCGGAATAGAAGGCCAGCAGCACGCCGAGCGGCAGGCCGATACCCCAATAGCCGATCGCTGCATAGATCATCGGCACCTTGGTGTCGTGCAGGCCGCGCAACATGCCGGCGGCAACCGCCTGCGCGCCGTCGAAAATCTGGAACAGCGCGGCAAAGGCCAGGAACGACACGGCAAGCCCGATCACCCTGGCATTGGCCGGTTCACCAAGATCGATGAAGGCGCTGATCAGCAGCTGCGGCCACAGGATCATCACCAGCCCCATCAGCGCCATGAACGAGACGCCGATGACAAAGGCGGTCCAGCCGGCGCGGGAAACCCCTTCCGGATTGCCGGCGCCATGGGCGAGCCCGACACGCACCGTCGCCGCCTGGTTGAGGCCGAGCGGCACCATGAAGCTGATCGAGGCGATCTGGATGGCGATGGCATGCGCTGCAAGCGAGGCAGCGTCGATCAGCCCCATGAGAAGGGCTGCCGCGTTGAAGATCGTCACCTCGAAGGCGAGCAGGCCGGCGATCGGCAGGCCGAGCCGCAGCAGGCCCTTGAAGCGCGGCCAGTCGGCCCGCCAGAAGCGCCCGAACAGCTGGTAGCGGCGAAACTTCGGCTCAAGCATCACCACCGCCGCCATGCCGACGAACATCAGCGTGCTGGACAGCGTGGTGGCGAGGCCGGAGCCGGCGATGCCCATCGAAGGAGCGCCGAGATTGCCGAACATGAACACCCAGTTGAAGAAGACATTGCAGGCGACGGCAACGAAGACGATGACCAGCGCCCAACCCGGCCGCTCCAGCGCCGAGATAAACGAGCGCAGGACGATATAGCCGTAGAAGGGCAGCACCGCCCATTCGAGCCAGCGCAGATAGATGCCGGCCTGATGTGCCAGCGCCGGTTCCTGACCCATGGCCAGCAACACGGCCTCGCCGTACCAGAGAAATATCCAGATCGGGATTGAGATGAGGATCGCCAGCCACAGGCCCTGCCGCACGGTGCGGCGCAGATCGCGCACGGAATGGCGACGGCGGCCGAGTTCCGTGGCGATCATCGGCGAGGTCGCCAGCATCAGGCCGAGCCCGAAGATCAGCGGCATGAAATAGAGGTTGGCGCCGAGCGCGCCGCTGGCCAATGTGTCCGGACCCAGCCGCCCCATCATCATGACATCGGTGGCGGTCATCGCGGTCTGGCCGAGATTGGTGAGCACCATCGGCCAGGCGAGCGCCAGCGTCGCCCTGATTTCCTGACGCCAAAGATTTTCCGGCGCGCGAGCGCCGGCTTCGATCGCAGACATTTTTCGCCTATCCGATTGCGGCGCGTCGGCAAAAAGGCCGGAAGCCGCGTCTCAGCGCGGAAAATAGCCGTGATCGGCCCGGATTCCGCATTAACAGCCCGGCTTGTCTACGAAATGGGCAGCTATGGCAAGAGGCTGACTCAGAGGAAAGAGTTGAGCCAGCGCGTACGGTCTCATTCCCGCTTGTTTGGAGAGAGCGCAGAAGCCGCTATGGTTGCGTCGCTGACTGACCTGAAGAGCAGGCATGATATCAGATTCCATCGAAAGGCATGCGGATGAGCGCGTTTCCCGAAATCTATCTGGTTCGGCATGGCGAGACGGAATGGAGCGCCTCCGGAAAGCACACCGGCCTGACCGACATACCGCTGACGCCTGCCGGCGAGGAGGCCGCCGGGCGGGTCGCTGAGCGGTTGCAGGGCCTTTCGTTCCAGGCTGTCTGGTCGAGCCCGTCGCAGCGCGCCTTCAAGACTTGTACGCTGGCCGGCTTCGGTTCGGCCGGCGTGAAGAAGGCCGATCTGGCGGAATGGGATTACGGCGCTTACGAGGGGCTGACCACAAAGCAGATCCTCATCGAACGCCCCGGCTGGCGTCTGTTTCGCGACCGCTGCCCTGATGGCGAGGCGGCAGAGGACGTCGGCGCAAGGGCGGATCGGATCATCGACGAGCTGCGTGGCGTCAACGGCAATGTCCTGGTGTTTTCAAGCTCTCATTTCCTGCGGGTGCTGGCTACGCGCTGGCTCGGCCTGCCGCCGCAAAATGGAGCTCTGTTCGTGCTGGATACCGCCAGCACAAGCGTACTCGGCTATGAGCACGACATTAGCGAACCAATTATCCGGCGCTGGAACCAGAGATAGCAGACGCTTTAAAGGCTTGTTCGCGTCTATCTGATTGCGTCCAGCGCCTGCCTCTGCCGGTGCATCTCCAAAAACACACGATAGTCGCGGTCGAACCGGCCGGCGGCCGCCGAATTGGGCTCTCGCGTCTTGCCGCCTTGCTGCATGGCGACACAGGCGGCGTTCAAATCGGGAAAAAGGCCGGCGGCGGTGGCGGCGATCATGCCGGTGCCGAGCAGCACCGCCTCGTCGGCCAGCGGCTCGACCACCGTGCAGCCGGTGGCGTCGGCATAAAGCTCCATCAGCAGCGGGTTCTTGGTGTGGCCGCCGGTGACATGCAGCGTGTCGATCAGATAGCCGTTCTCGTTCAGGGCTTCCAGCACATGCCGCACGCCTAGCGCAATGCTTACGGCGGTACGCCAATAGAGCTTGCACAAGCTGTCGAAGGAGGAATCCAGCGTCAGCCCGCTGATGACGCCGACGGCATGCGGGTCGGCGAGCGGCGAGCGGTTGCCGTGGAAATCCGGAAGCAAATACAGCCTTCCGGCAAGGTTCTCGCCCTCGACGGTGCGCAGTTCGGCAACGCGCCGAGCGATCCTGGCGTGCATGGCGGCATCCGGCTCACCGCCGGCGCCGTGCCAGCGGATGATGTGATCGAGCAGCGCGCCGGTGGCCGACTGGCCGCCTTCCGACAGCCAAAGGCTGGGCAGCGCTGCGCCATAATACGGGCCCCAGACGCCGGCAAAGGGTTGCGGGTCGGGCGACATCGCCATGACGCAGCTCGAGGTGCCGGCGATCAGCGCCAGATGCCGGCCGATGTTGGTTTCATCGCCGGCAAAGCCGCCGAGCACGCCGAGCGCGCCGGCGTAGGCGTCGATGACGCCGGCGCCGACCCGGCATTTTTCGGTCAGGCCAAGCTCAGCCGCAGCTTCCGCACTCAGCCGGCCGAGATCGGCGCCCACCGGGCTGGCCTTGTCAGGCAGATTGCCATGCTCGAAGAGATCGCCGAGCCCGACCGCTTCGAAGAAGTCGTGCCGCCAGCCGGTCTCTTCATGCGCCAGATAGGTCCATTTGGCGGTCAGCGTGCATTGCGAGCGGGCGAGCGAACCGGTCGCCTTCCAACTGAGAAAGTCGGCTAGGTCGAATAGATAGCCGGCTTCGTTCCATGTCCCGGGCAGGTTGCGCTTCAGCCACATCAGCTTCGGCGTCTCCATTTCGGGCGACATGACGCCGCCGATATAGTCGAGCACGGCATGGCGGCTTTCGGTGCATTCATCGGCCTCGGCAATGGCGCGGTGATCGAGCCAGACGATGGTGTCCCAGCGCCTGTCGCCCGACACCGAGACGCTGAGCTGGCCACCATCCCTGCCCCGCACCACCAGCGAGCAAGTGGCGTCGAAGGAGACGCCAACGATATCCTCCGCTGCCACGCCGGCTTTTTCGCGGGCCGCGCGCACGGCAATACAGACCGCCGACCAGATATCCTGCGAATCGTGCTCGGCGTGATCGGCCTTCGGCCGGTTCATGACGATCGGGTGCTCGGCGCGGCCGAGCAAGGTGCCTCCGGTGTCGAGAATGCCCGCACGGGCGCTCCCGGTGCCGACATCGACCGCGCAAACGAAACTTTTCGTCAAGGTGTTCTTGCTCTCGCTCCCAGGCCTGCAATCAGATCGGGCAATTGCAGCATGTCAGCGAATATAAAGTCCGGTTCACTCGACGCAAGCCGCGCTTTCAGTGCCGGGTTGCCCGCGTGCGAGCCGCCGGTGAAGGCAAGGACGCGCATGCCCGCCGCCCGTGCCGCCGCGACGCCGGCGGGGCTGTCCTCGACGACGAGACAATTTTGCGGGATCGCTCCCATGTTGGCGGCTGCATGGAGAAAAAGGTCCGGCGCCGGCTTGCCCCGCGCCACCATGGCGGCGCTGAACAGATGCGGCTCGAGCAGCCCGAGCAGCCCGGTGACGTCGAGCGCATAGCGGATGCGGTCCAGCGTGCCGGAGGAAGCAACGCAGCATGGCATGGCGAGCCTCGGCAGAACCTGCCCGATCCCGGGAATCGGTTTCAGCTCCTCGCGAAATTTGCGCATCAGCTCGACGCGCATCTCGCTCAGGTGCTGGTCGGTGATATCAAGTCCGAAGTCGCGGCCGAGAATTTCGCGGACGTTGTTCATGCTCTTGCCGAGGAAATGCTCATAGGCGGCGTCCTCGCTGACACTGCCGCCGGCGAGCGTGATCATGCTAAGCAGCGCCGAAACGGACAGCCCCTCGCTGTCGACCAGCACGCCGTCGCAGTCGAAAATGACCAGGTCAGGCGTCATGGGCATTGAGCCGATCTTAGAGATTGCCGGCGAGATAGCGCGTCAGTGTCGCACGCGCACCATCGGCCCAGAGCGCCTCGAGCGCATGGGCAAAGGCCTCGACAAACGGCGCCGAGCGGCCAACATCGCCATAGATGTCTTCCATGGCCAGCCAGGCGGCAGGCGTATCCTTTGCCGCCCTGGCTGTCGTCTGCAGCCGGTCCCAGCTCGGATCATTGGGTTCGATGACGACGCCGCTATCTGTGGTGCCGAAGCAGTAGCGGCACCACAGCGCCGATTCCAGCGCCAGGCCGGCGACGCCCTTGCCGGCCTTCAACCGGTCGGCGATGGTCGGGATGATGAATTTCGGCTGCCGGTTGGAGCCGTCGAGGCAGAGCCTGCGGATGGTGTCGCCGATCTTCGGATTGGAGAAGCGGTGCTCAATGAGTTGATAATAGTCTTCCAGCACGGTGTCCGGCACCGGCGGCACGGTCGGGATGATCTCGTCGTGCTCCAGCCTGTCGAGAAAGCCGCGCACCAGCGGCTCCTGCATTGCCTCGTGGACGAAATGGATGTCCATCAGCCCGGCCGGATAGGCGATGGTCGCATGACCGCCATTGAGGATGCGGATCTTCATCAACTCGTAGGGCGCGACATCACTGACGAACTGTACGCCGACCTTTTCCAGCAGCGGGCGGCCGTTGGTGAAACGATCCTCGAGCACCCATTGCCTGAACGGTTCGCAGAATACCGGCCAGTTGTCGTCGAGCCCGAATGCGCTCGAGAGAATGCCACGCTCGCGGTCAGTGGTGGCCGGCGTGATGCGGTCGACCATGCCGTTGGGAAAGGCAACGTTATCGCTCACCCAGGTCGCCAGGTTCTCGTCAATCAGCCGGGCGAGGCCGATGACGCCATCAGCGGTGACATGGCCGTTGTGAGGGATGTTGTCGCAGGACATGATCGTGAAGGGCACGATGCCGTCGTCGCGGCGGCGCATCAGCCCGGCAAGAATGATGCCGAAGACAGTTTTCGGCGTTGCTTCCGGCTGCGCATCGGCGACGATGTCGGGATGGGTCGGGTTGAACACGCCCGACGCCGGGTCGATGAAGTAGCCACCCTCGGTTATGGTCAGTGAAACGATCCTTATCGCCGGATCGGCAAGCCGTTCTATGATCGCGGCCGCGGCGCCCGGCATCAGGAAGTCGATCATGACACCGGTGACGCGGACGCTCATGTGGCCAGCATCCTGCTCGACCACGGTGGTCAGCCAGTCCTGTTCCTGCAACTTGCCGCGGCCGACCTTTTCGCCCTCGAAGACGCCGGCGCCGACAATTGCCCAGTCGTGGCCGAGGCCCGCATTGAACAGGTCGTCGAGATAGACGGCCTGATGCGAGCGATGGAAGTTGCCGACCCCGAAATGGACGATACCGGCCTTGAGCGCCGCGCGATCATATTTCGGGCCGGCGACCTCAGGCGGAAGCTTGGCGAGGATGGAAGAAGAGAGTTTCACGGTCATCTGCTTTACCCTTTAGCGGGACGGCTCTTCCCCCCGGTGGAGGAGACGGGGAGAAGAGCGCCTTCGCCCCCTCAACTCATCCACTGGCCGCCATCGACATTGTAGGTCTGGGCGACGATGTATTCGGCGTCGTCGCTGGCCAGGAACACCGCCATGCCGGTGAGGTCTTGCGCAGTGCCCATGCGGCCATAGGGCACGGCTTCGCCGACCAGCCTCTTCTTCTCGCCCTTCGGCCGGTTCTCGTATTTGGCGAACAGGGCATCGACATGGTCCCAGTGCTCGCCGTCGACGACGCCCGGCGCGATGGCGTTGACGTTGATGCGGTGCTTGATCAGGTCGAGTCCCGCCGACTGAGTGAGCGAGATAACGGCGGCCTTGGTAGCGCAATAGACGGCGACCAGCGCCTCGCCGCGGCGCCCGGCCTGGCTCGCCATGTTGATGATCTTGCCGCCCCGACCAGCCGCGATCATCGAGCGGGCGGCGGCCTGCAGCATGAACAGCGTGCCCGCGACATTGACGGAAAACAATCTGTCGTAGCTCGCCTTGGTGATCTCGACGATCGGCGCCAGGTCGAACAGAGCGGCGTTGTTGATCAGAATATCCAGCCGGTCGGCCCTTGTCTCGACCGCCTTGACCGCCGCCTCGATCGAAGCGAGGTCGGTGACGTCCAGTTTCACGGCGTAAGCGTTGCCGCCGATCTCCGAAGCGGTCTTTTCGGCGGCTTCGAGATTGATGTCGCCGATGGCGACCATGGCGCCCTCGCGGACATAGGCTTCGGCGAACGCCCTGCCGATGCCGCGCGCCGACCCGGTGATCAGCGCCGATTTACCCTTCAGCCTCATTGCATCATCGCCTTTCCATCGGCGCCGAAGCGGTGCAGCTTGGTCTTGTCTGGCGTCAGATAGATCGTGTCGCCGTGATGGGCGGCCAGTTCGCCGTCGGCGCGCACCGTCAGCGGTCCGACACCGTCGGCCTGCACGTGCAAAAGCGTGTCGGAGCCGAGATGCTCGGCGACGCCGACCGTGGCTTTCCATTCGCCTGAAGTCTTCGAGATGTTCATATGCTCGGGACGGATGCCGACGGTCTTGGCGCCATGTTTGGCCGCCGGCGCGCCTTCGATCAGGTTCATCTTGGGCGAACCGATGAAGCCGGCGACGAACAGGTTCTTCGGCGTCTTGTAGAGCTCCATCGGCGAGCCGACCTGTTCGATGTTGCCGGCATTGAGCACGACGATCTTGTCGGCCATGGTCATCGCCTCGACCTGGTCGTGGGTGACGTAGATCATCGTCGTCTTGAGCTGATGATGCAGCTCGCTGATCTCCAGCCGCATGGTGCCGCGCAGTGCTGCGTCGAGGTTGGACAAAGGTTCGTCGAACAGGAAAGCCGATGGCTGCCGTACGATGGCGCGGCCGATGGCGACGCGCTGGCGCTGACCGCCGGAGAGCTGGCCGGGGCGGCGATCGAGATAGTTGGTGAGGTTCAGGATGCGCGCCGCGTCCTTCACCTTCCGATCGATGGTCGCCTGGTCCTCTCCCGCCATCTTCAGCGGGAAGGCGATGTTCTTGGCCACCGTCATGTGCGGGTAGAGCGCATAGGACTGGAACACCATGGCCAGCTTGCGCTTGGCTGGCGCCTCGCCGGTGACGTCGCGGCCGTCGATGTTGATGGTGCCGGCGGTGGTATCCTCCAACCCGGCGATCAGTCGCAGCAGCGTGGACTTGCCGCAGCCTGACGGGCCGACGAAGACAACGAACTCGCCGTTCTCGATGACCAGGTCGATGCCCGGAATGATGATCGTCGACCCGAACGACTTGGAGACGTGCTTGAGCGTGATGTTTCCCATGGTTTCCTCCCCGAGGGGTTATTTTTCGCCAGATGCTTCGAGCAACGTCGCTACTTCACGGCACCAAATGTCAGGCCGCGCACCAGCTGCTTCTGGCTGAACCAGCCCATGATCAGGATCGGCGCGATCGCCAGCGTCGAGGCCGCCGACAGCTTGGCCCAGAACAACCCTTGAGGGCTTGAGAAGGAACTGATGAAGGCGG
The DNA here is from genome assembly GCF_002284535.1 of Mesorhizobium wenxiniae. Lineage (GTDB taxonomy): Bacteria > Pseudomonadota > Alphaproteobacteria > Rhizobiales > Rhizobiaceae > Mesorhizobium > Mesorhizobium wenxiniae. The sequence goes on from NZ_NPKH01000011.1 coordinate 378,259, forward strand.
TGAGCGGGGCGGCCTCGGTGGTGGTCAGCCGGATCGTCCAGAACGCCTCGTTCCATGCCAGGATGATGTTGAGCAGCATTGTCGAGGCGATGCCCGGCACAGCCATCGGCGTCAGCACATAGACGATCTCGTTCCAGAGCGATGCGCCATCCATGCGCGCCGCTTCCAGGATCTCGCCCGGGATTTCGCGGAAGTAGGTGTAGAGCATCCACACCACGATCGGCAGGTTGATCAGCATCAGCATGATCATCAGACCGATGCGGCTGTCGAGCAATCCGGTATCGCGGAAGATCAGGTAGATCGGGAACAGCACGGCAACGGCCGGCATCATTTTGGTGGAAAGCATCCACATCAGGATGTCCTTGGTCCACTTGCCCGGCGAGAACGCCATCGACCATGCCGCCGGTATGGCGACGAGCAAAGCCAGGATAGTCGAGCCGACCGACAGGAACACGGAGTTGAGAAAGAACTTGAAGTAGCCGCTCTGCGCCTCGACCGCGGTATAGCTCTCCGTGGTTCCCGACGGAAACAGGTTGAAGCCCTGGATGGCCTCCTGCTCCGACTTGAACGAGGTGATGATCGTATAGAGGATCGGGAAGAAGATCAGCAGGGCGACGATCCAGGCGGCCGCGGTCGCAATCGTCTTGTGTTGGGTGCTGACTGCACGTGCCATCGTTTCCTCCCTTATTTGTCCAGGTTCTTGCCGACCGCGCGCATGGCGAAGAAGGCGACGATGTTAGCGAGAATGACGGCGATGATGCCGCCGGCGGATGCCTGGCCGATTTTGAACTCCAGCAGTGCCTTCTGGTAGACGAGGAAGGGCAGGTTGGTGGAGGCGTAACCCGGGCCGCCATTGGTGGTGACGAGGATCTCGGCATAGACCGACAGAAGGAAGATCGTCTGGATCAGGAGGACCACGGTGATGGCGCGCGACATATGCGGCAGCGTCAGATAGATGAAGCGGCTGACAAAACCGGCGCCGTCCATCTCGGCGGCTTCCTTCTGCTCGCCGTCGAGCGATTGCAGGGACGTCAACAGGATCAGCGTCGCAAACGGCAGCCATTGCCAGGCGACGATGATGATGATCGCCAGCATCGGATATTGGCCAAACCAGTCGATCGGCTGTCCGCCGAAGAAGCGCGCAATGTCGGCAAAGACGCCGTATTGCGGATGCATGATCATGTTCTTCCACACCAGCGCGGCGACCGGTGGCATGACGAAGAACGGCGAGATGACGAGGATGCGGACGATGCCCTGTCCCCACATCGGCTGATCGATCAGCAGCGCCAGCAGGATACCGCCGATCACCGTAATCAGAAGTACGCTGCCAACCAGGATAAGCGTGTTGAGGATCGACTGCAGGAATGCGGGATTGGAATAGAATAGGGCGTAGTTCGAGAAGCCGACAAAGCCGTCGCGGATCGGGTTGAGCGGATTGTACTGCTGGAAGGAGAACCACAGGGTGAATGCCAGCGGAACGATCATCCAGACGAACAGCAGCACCACGGATGGCGCCATCATGAAGCGGGCAAGCGAACGGGTCTGCTGAGTAGCCATGACGGTCACCCTTCAAAGGTCAGCCAATTTTTTCAGTGTTGTGAAGTGGCCGCCCGAACTGGGATTCGGACGGCCCCTGCCGGCCATGATGGGCAACCGGCGTTCGGCACCGGGAGGAGCCTACTGGATATATCCGCCCTCGGTCATCGTTGCGGTGGCGGCGTCCTGGGCCTGCTTCAGAGCGTCGTCGACGCTGGTCTGGCCGGCGAGTGCGGCCGAGAACAGCTGGCCGACGGTGGTGCCAAGGCCCTGGAACTCAGGGATGGCGACGAACTGGACGCCGACATAGGGTACCGGTTTGACGGTCGGGTGCGTCGGATCGGCGGCGTTGATCGAGTCCAGCGTCATCTTGGCGAACGGCGCCGCCTTCTGGTATTCGGGGTTGGCGTAGAGCGAGGTGCGCGTTCCGGGCGGAACATTGGCCCAACCTTCCTTCGATGCGACCAGCTCGAGATAGCCCTTGCTGGTTGCCCAGGCTACGAACTTCTGAGCCGCGTCAGCCTTTTGCGTGCCGGCGGGAATGGCCAGCGACCAGGCCCACAGCCAGTTGCCGCGCTTGCCCAGGCCATTGTCGGGCGCCAGCGCATAACCGACCTTGTCGGCGACCGTCGAGTTCTTCGGGTCGGAGACGAAGGAGGCAGCGACGGTGGCGTCGATCCACATGCCGCATTTGCCCTGCTGGAACAGCGCCAGGTTTTCGTTGAAGCCGTTCGAAGATGCGCCCTCCGGGCCATTGGCCTTCATCAGGTCGACATAGAACTGCAGCGTGTTCTTCCACTCGGGCTGGTCGAACTGCGGCTTCCAGTTCTCATCGAACCAGCGTGCGCCGAAGGAGTTCGACATGGCGGTCAGGAAGGCCATGTTCTCGCCCCAGCCGGCCTTGCCGCGCAGGCAGACGCCGTTCACGCCATTGGCGCGATCGGTCATCTTCTCGGCGGCCTGCTTGACGAAGTCCCAGGTCGGCGCGTCGGGCATGGTCAGCCCGGCCTTCTCCATCAGGTCCTTGCGGTACATGACGAACGAGCTTTCGCCATAGAACGGTGCTGCATAAAGCTTGCCGTCGACCGTCAGGCCGTTGGCGATGGCCGGGATGATGTCCTTGACGTCGTAATCGTCGCCGAGCTTGTCGAGCGGCAGCAGCCAGTTCTGCTTGGCCCAGATCGGAACCTCGTAAGTGCCGATGGTCATCACGTCGTACTGGCCGCCCTTGGTGGCGATGTCGGTGGTGACGCGCTCGCGCAGCACGTTTTCCTCGAGCGTGACCCACTGCAGCTGGATGTCGGGATTTTTTGCGGTGAAATCGTCGGTCAGCGTCTGCATGCGGACCATATCGCCATTGTTGACGGTGGCGATGGTGATGGATTCGGCATGCGCGGCGAACGCGAGGGTGCTGGCCGACAACAGACCCAGGGTGAGCGTGCGAAGTTTCATCAAATTCCTCCCATAGACCAAGCTGAGCATTTGCTTTGGCTGTGAGCAATTACTCACCTTGCGTGATTTATGTCAAGCCGGATTCGTTGCTGCAGCGCAGCACGAAAGCTCGTGCGGCATCCGGTTCGAGACGCGTTCGGGGGTATTTGAAGAACAGTGGGATGGCTATCCGCACACGCGAAATGCCGGATTTCGGCGCCCACTTGATTGGACAATTGCCGACCTACTGGCCGGCAATCTCAGCCAGGATCCATTCGCGAAAAGCGCGGATCTTCGGCACGTTGCGCCGCGCCTGGGGATAGACCAGCCAGTAGGCGTGGCCGTCGTCGCCGACCAGATCGAAAGGCTGGATCAGGCGGCCATCGGCAAGCTCGGCCTTGAAGAGAGCGGCCGTCACAATCGCCACGCCCTGCCCGGCAATCGCGGCGTTTGCCTCATAGGCCTGCGCCCCCATGCTGGAGCCGGGGCGCTTGGCCAGTTCCTCGACCGGCAGGCCGGCGGCGATAAACCAGTCCCGCCACCAGATGTCGCCGGGATCGAGGATCGGCAGGCGCAACAGGTCGGCCGGCTCCTTCACCCCGCCGATGGTCGCCGCGAGTTTCGGGCTCAGCATCGGCGTGAAGTCCGCATTGAAAAGCTTGTGCACCTCCACGCCCGGCCAGTTTCCGCCGCCCGAACGGATGGCGATGTCGATGTCCTCGCGGGCGAAATCGACGAGGCGGTTCGATGTATCGAGACGCACGGCCAGCGACGGATGCGCGACCTGGAACGAGCCGAGATGCTGCGCCAGCCAGTTCGAGGCAAAGGTCAGCAGCGTCGAGACGCAAAGCATCCCATCGGCGCCGCTGCGCGCCGCGGCATAGGCTCCACCCAACAGGGCGAACGCCTCGCTGACCGCAGGCGCCATGCGTTGCCCGGCCTCGGTCAACACGATCTGCCTTGGCCGGCGCAGGAACAAAGGCGCTCCGACGCGCTCCTCCAGAAGCTTGATCTGATAGCTCGCCGCCGCCTGCGTCATGCCGAGCTCGCCGGCGGCCTTGGTGAAGGAAAGATGCCGCGCCACCGCCTCGAACACCCGGATCGCCTGAAGCGGAGGGAGCTGGGAGACCTGCCGTGACTTGAGTTCAGGCATAAGCGCTCCTTATGGGCCGTGATCGACGTTTGATTGGCAGCAAGGCCCGATCCAGCCGATATTTGAGGTCGACGATTACTCTCGTCCAGAAATAACGAAGGCTGACGATCATGACCATTGTACAGGAAAAGCTATTTCTGACGCCAGGCCGAGACTGGTTTTTGCGGCTGGCGCGTGGATTGGCACGGCACGGAGCCAGAAAACGGGCTTATCTCGACATCAGGGAATTGCCGCCGCATCTGCAGCGCGACATGGGTTTCCTCGACGGCAACGATCCTTACGGCCGGCGCAAATAGCCTTGCTGGACTTATCGCAAATCAGCTGGTGGCCAGCAAGGCGGCGGCGGTCTGCTCGTCGGTGATGAGACCGTTGACCAGCCGCCGGTTTACAGCCGCAAGGATGCCCGGTAGTTTCCGCTCGCCCATGGCGAGCGCGATCACCAGCGATTTTTCACGCGACGGCAAAGATGCCGAGGACACTCTGTCATTGGTGATGCCCTCGATCATCCGGCCTTCGCGATCGAACACCCAGCCGACGATCTCAGCGACGCCGCCCGCTTTTTGCAGCGCCCTCAGTTCACTTTGCGAAATGAAGCCGTCCTCGTAAAGCGGCGCCTTGGGGCCGAGATCGCCGATGCCGACGAAGGTGACGTCGGCCTCCGCGGCAAGTGCTAGCGTCGGTTGGATCATCGGTTGGCTGAGCAGCATCTCGCGCTCTTCCGGCGAGGAGGCGATGACCGGCAACGGCATTGGGAAGGAGCGCGCCTTGACCCTGTCGGCCATGGTGAAGATGACGTTGTAGAAAGCGGCCGAACCGTCGGGCGAGATGTTACCAGTCAGCGACACCACCTTGTGCTGCGGACATTCCATCGGCGGCAGCTGCTCGATCGCCGCCTTCAACGTGCGGCCGGTGCCGATCGCCATGACGATCGGCGTCGGCGAGCGCAACCGTCTTTCGATTTCGGCAGCCGCCGCCACGGCGACGCCGATGGTGGAGGAGGAAGCGGGATCGCTCGGCACCACCTCGACCAGATCGAGCGCGAAGCGCGATTTCAGCCGGGCCGCGAGGTCGAGGCAATTGGCGATCGGGTGGTCGACACGGACCTTGATAAGCCCTTCCGACACCGCCAGCGACACCAGCCGCTGCGCCGTCTGTCGTGAGATGCCGAGCGTCGAGGCGATCTGGTCTTGCGTGTTCCCTGCGACATAATAGAGCCAGCCGGCGCGCGCCGCGTCGTCCAGCCTGTTGCTGCCGCTGTCCTGCCGGGAATTCAACTTGCTGCCTCCCTGCCCCGACAATCGAGACGGAGCGCCTTACTTTTACGGCGAAATGCGCTTGGGCGCAATTGCCTACCGACAGAGCAATTGCTTAGGTAGGTACTCAAGGTGCCTGTGGTGTTTCCAGGGGATGATCGTAGCCAAGCAGTTTTTGAAGTCCGGCAATTCATGAGTCCGGCAATGTCGGCGCGGCGGTTTATCTCCCGACGCAAACCCTTTAAGGGATTCGGACAAAGGAGCCTCGCATGACGCCGAAAGCGGTTTTCTGGGACATGGACGGCACGCTGGTCGACAGCGAGCCATTGCACGAGGCGGCGCTGATTGCGGCGCTGCACAGCGTCGGCATCGCGGCGCCGGCCGACCTGCATGAGCGGGTGCTCGGCATTGCCGCATGGCCGGTCTACGAGATGCTGCGCGACGAGTTCGGCCTCGACCTGCCCTTCGATGACTGGATCGTGCGCAAATACGACCACTATTTGCCGATGGCCGAGACGCTGAAGCCGCGCCCCGGCGCGATCGAGATCTTCAACGAGCTGCGCGCGCTTGGCGTGGCGCAAGCGGTGGTGTCCAATTCCGACCGGCTGGTCGTCGACGCCAATCTGCGCATGGTCGGTCTTTTCTATCCCGGCATGAAGACGGTCAGCCGCAACGACGTGCGCGAAGGCAAGCCGCATGCCGAGCCGTTCCTGCGCGCCGCATGGCTGGCCGATGTCGATCCGGCCGATGCCGTGGCCGTCGACGACAGCGTGACCGGCGTCACGGCGGGATTGGCGGCGGGGATGAGGACGATCTTCTGGCCGGAAGTGCCTATGGAAGGGCCGCCGGGCGCGATCGTCATCAACAGCGCCGACGAGTTGCGGGCTGAGCTGGGCCTTTAGGCATCAGTTCCGGTAAACCGGCTCCTGCTCGTCGAGGATCGCCTTCAATTCGGAAAGGTGCCGCTCGGCCTGGCCGGGATAATCTTCCTGCTCCGTTGCTGCCTTCTCCGCGATTTCGTCCGACAGGACCCGCAGCGGTCGGCCGGTCCACAGCGCCTTTATGTAGGTCTCGGCGGCGCGTTCGAAATAGAACATGCGGTTGAAGGTGTCGGCGACGCTATCGCCGATGACCAGCACGCCATGGTTGCCCATGACCATTACCTTGACCTTCGGATCGGTAAGCAGCTGTGAGCAGCGTTCGCCCTCTTCCTCGAAGGCGAGCCCGCCATAATGGCCATCGACGACGTGACGGTTGAAGAAGATCGCCGAGTTCTGGTCGATCGGCGGCAACGTCGAGTCGGCGAGCGAAGCGAGCACCGTGGCGTGGATCGAGTGCACATGCATGACGCAGCGCGCATGACGCACATTACGATGGATGGCGCCATGCAGGCCCCATGCCGTCGGGTCGGGTGCATTCGGGCCGGAGAGCGTATCGGGATCGTTGGCGTCGATCAGCAGCAGGTCGCTCGCCTTGATGCGTGAGAAATGCACCTGGTTGGGATTCATCAGGAATTGCGAGCCGTCATCGTTGACGGCCAGCGAGAAATGATTGGCCACGGCTTCATGCATGTTGAGCCGCGCCGTCCAGCGGAAGGCGCAAGCCAGATCGACGCGCTCCTCGTAGAAGGGCAGGTTGGTCAGCATTTCCTTCTGCAAGCGGGCGATGCTCATCGAAAACCTCCGTGAAAGAAACAAGGATGCCGCGCGCCGCGGATGCGCGCAACCGGTTTCGTTTGGTGCAGACGAGCGCTTTGCCTCACGCCGCAGTGCTTCTGGCGGCACCGGCGCGCAGCCCGCCATGCTCGATTATGAAATCGATCACTTCCTGCAGCCCCTTGCCGCGCGACAGATCGGTGAAGCCGAACGGCCGCTTGCCGCGCATGCGGGCGGCATCGCTCTCCATGACATCGAGGTTGACGTTCACATAAGGGGCGAGATCGCTCTTGTTGATGACCAGGAAATCGGACCGGGTGATCGCCGGCCCGCCCTTGCGCGGGATTTCCTCGCCTTGGCAGACGGAGATGACGTAGAGCGTCAGATCAGCGAGGTCGGGGGAAAACGTGGCGGCAAGATTGTCGCCGCCCGATTCGATGAAGACGATGTCGAGATCCGGGAATTTTTTGGTCATCTCGGCGATCGCCTGCAGATTGATCGAGGCGTCCTCGCGGATGGCGGTGTGCGGGCAGCCGCCGGTTTCGACGCCGATGATGCGATCCTCGGGCAGCGCCTGAAGCCGGGCCAGCATCATGGCATCTTCCCTGGTGTAGATATCGTTGGTGACCACGGCGATGGAGAACTCGTCGCGCAGCGCCTTGCAGAGCTTTTCGGTGAGCGTCGTCTTGCCGGAGCCGACGGGACCGCCGATGCCGATGCGAAGGGGACCATTGGCTTGTGTCATCTAGCGAACTCCGTGATGGCAAGGACGGCGAAGCCGAGCCCGATCAAAAGGCACAGCGGCGAATAATAGCTGACATCGAGCCGGGCGAAGGGCTGTTCGGGCGCCAGCCGGCGCCACCACGGCGTGAAGCCGGCAATGCCGCGCCCCAGGAAGACCAGCGCGATGAGCAGCGCTGTCGCGGCGAGCCCTGCTTTGGGAAAGGGTGTGGCAAACATGCCTTCGAGCGCCATCGGCCACAGTGTCGCCAGGCCGAGACAGGCAGCAACGGCAAAGCTGGCGAAGGGCGCTGGCATTTCGTCGACGCCACGGAAGCCGACCACCGCGCGGGCGCAGGAGGCAGCGTCCCTGCCCGGCCAGATCCCGCCAATACCCCAATAGACATGCAGTGCGGTGATCAGCAGCAGGACCAGCGAGAGGGCGAAAGCGAGAACGATCATGAGCGGAACAGCCGCGAATATTGCGTCTCGTGCTTCATCGCCATGACGTCCGAGACGAACGCGCAGCCGCCGAGATCATCCAGCGTCGAGCCGGCAGCACGGGCGGCGACGCCGAGCGTCAGCGGCTCGAAACCGGCGAGCAGCGCGGTGGCGCCGGTCTGGCCGACGACGCCGAGCCGGATCGCGGCCTGGACGAGGTTGGAGAAAAAGGTCTGCAGGAAGGCGGCTAGCGCGTCCTGCAGGGCAATGGCGTTGCCGCCAGAAACGGCGCCGACGGCGACGCAATAGGCGCACTCGGCCGGCAGACGGTCCAGCACCTGACACGGCCAGGCCGATGCCGCCTTCAGGAAGGCGGCACCCTGCAGCATGGTCTCGGCATGGCGCTCGCGCGAGCCGGCCAAAGCCTCGGCGAGTGCGGCGATTTCGGCGAGATCGCCAGCCTGGCGGGCGCGCCGCCAGCTTTCGGCAAACAGCACCGCGTCGTTCCAGCCCGAACCAAGCTCGACCAGCGTCTCCAGCCATGCGGCGAGGTCTTTGCGATTGGCAACCAGCCCGGCATGCACGGCTTGCTCGAGACCATGGCTGTAGGAAAAACTGCCGACCGGGAATGCAGGCGACAGCCAGGCCATCAGCCGCAACAAAGCGAGGTTGGAAGGCTGGTCAGTCATGGTCGTGCGAGTGGCTTTGGGAATGCGACTCGCCATGGACGTGGGAATGCGCCTCAGCATGGCTGTGCGCATGCGCCTCGGCATGAGCATGGCCATGGCCGCCGTGCCCGGAATAGGCGCCGCGCACCGGCTTGAACGGCTCGGAAACGTCGCTTACCGTCGCACCCAGCCCTTCCAGCATCGCCTTGATGACGTGATCGCGCAGGATCAGGATTCGTTCCGCCTCTATGGCGGCGGCAAGATGGCGGTTGCCGATATGCCAAGCGAGTTCGGTGAGATGAACCGGGCTTAAGGCACGGATATCGTAGAGCGGTTCCTCGGCCGCAATGATCTCGATTTGGCGGCCATCCTCCAGCACCAGCCGGTCGCCATCGTTCAAGGCAACCGGCTCGGGCAGGTCGACCAGCACCTTGTCGCTACGGGCCGTTTCGATGGCGCGGCGGCGTAGATGCCGCTCGTCATGGGCCAGCACGGCACGATCATATGGGGTGACCGGTGCCGCCTCGTCGGCGGCGAGCACCGAGACGGCACGCGGGAATTTGATGAAATCTGTGCGGATGTCGAGCTTCATGTAAAAACTGCCTTTCCAAAAAGCCTAGACCATCCCGAACATCGGCCCAATGCCGGCGCATGCCCCGAATTCAAGTTTCTACAGCGTCCTTTGCGCGTCAGAAAGGACCCGCTGTGGTCAAACGATCGTGTCGAAGAGCCGCAGGATGACGCGTGACGCCAAGGCCGATCACCATGCCCATGACGATGCGGATGTGCGGGAAGATGTCGTGGGCGTAAGGGAGTTTCTGGTCCATGGCCCGGTGCGGCACGTTCTACGTCAGCTATAGCGCCCGATGGATCAGAACAAAAAGTACCTCTGCGCCATCGGCAGCACCGTGGCCGGTTCGCAGGTGAGCAATTCGCCGTCGGCGCGCACCTCGTAGGTTTCGGGGTCGACTTCGACATGCGGGGTGGCGTCGTTGAGCACCATCGACTGCTTGCCGATGCCGCCGCGGGTGTTGTCGACGGCGACCATCTGCTTGTCGACGCCGAGCCGGCCGCGCAGGCCGGCATCGAGCGCGGCTTTCGAGACAAAGGTCACCGATGAGTTTGTCATCGCCTTGCCATAGGCACCGAACATCGGCCGGTAGTGCATCGGCTGCGGTGTCGGGATCGAGGCGTTGGGATCGCCCATCGGGGCGGCGGCGATCATGCCGCCGATCAGCACCATGTCGGGCTTGACGCCGAAAAAGGCAGGGTTCCACAGCACCAGGTCGGCGCGCTTGCCGACCGCCACCGAGCCGATCTCGTTCGACAGGCCATGCGCGATGGCCGGGTTGATCGTGTATTTGGCGATGTAGCGGCGGACGCGGAAATTGTCGTTGTCGCCGGTTTCCTGCGGCAGCGAACCACGCTGGCGCTTCATCTTGTCGGCGGTCTGCCAGGTGCGGATCGCCACTTCGCCGACGCGGCCCATGGCCTGGCTGTCGGACGAGATGATCGAGAAGGCGCCGATGTCGTGCAAAATGTCTTCGGCGGCGATGGTCTCCTTGCGGATGCGGCTTTCGGCAAAGGCGATGTCTTCGGGGATAGACGGCGACAGATGATGGCAGACCATCAGCATGTCGAGATGCTCGGCCAGCGTGTTGACGGTGTAGGGCCGGGTCGGATTGGTCGACGACGGGATGACGTTGGGCAGGCCGCAAACCTTGATGATGTCGGGCGCATGGCCGCCGCCGGCGCCTTCGGTGTGGAAGGCGTGGATGGTGCGGCCGTTGATCGCCGCCACCGTGTTCTCGACAAAGCCGGATTCGTTCAGCGTGTCGGTGTGGATCATCACCTGCACGTCATAGTTGTCGGCGACCGACAGGCAGCAGTCGATTGCCGCTGGTGTCGTGCCCCAGTCCTCGTGCAACTTCAGCGAGCAGGCACCGCCCAGCACCATCTCTTCAAGCGCGGCCGGCAAGGACGCGTTGCCCTTGCCCGACAGGCCGATGTTCATTGGGAAGGCGTCGAAGGACTGGATCATGCGCGCCAGATGCCACGGCCCAGGCGTGCACGTCGTCGCCAGCGTGCCATGCGCCGGTCCGGTGCCGCCGCCGAGCATGGTGGTGATGCCTGACATCAGCGCCTCCTCGATCTGCTGCGGGCAGATGAAGTGGATATGCGCGTCGAAGCCGCCGGCGGTGAGGATCTTGCCTTCGCCGGCGATGATCTCGGTGCCGGGACCGATGATGATGGTGACGCCGTTTTGCATGTCCGGATTGCCGGCCTTGCCGATCGCGGCAATGCGTCCATCCCTAAGGCCGATATCGGCCTTGAAGATGCCGTCTGATGCATCGACGACCAGCGCATTGGTGATCACGGTGTCGACCGCGCCTTGGGCGCGGGACACCTGGCTCTGGCCCATGCCGTCGCGGATGACCTTGCCGCCGCCGAATTTCACCTCTTCGCCATGAAGGGTGAAATCTTTCTCGACCTCGATGAACAGCTCGGTATCGGCAAGCCGCACCTTGTCGCCGACGGTCGGGCCGTACATCTGCGCATAGGCGGCGCGGGTGATTCTAGCCATCAGCGATTGCTCCCGAAATACGTCCCAATACAGCCGGTCGAAGCCCGGTCGCACATTGTCGCCATCCTATGGTCACGCAATGACCCGCTGAGCGACACCTTCCGATCCCATTTAACGTTTGAGGTGGCCGGGTCACCCCAAAACGACCGTTTGCCAACCGATGGAAAGGAAGATCCATGCGCAAAACGATAAGTCTCGCAGCCGCCGCCACCCTGCTGCTCGCGACCGCTGCCAGCGCCCAGCAACAGCCGGCGCCGCAACCCAGCGAGCCGCCGGCTTCGCCCGCTCCCGCGGCGCCCGGCGCTCAGCCGCAAGCGCCGGCGATTCAGACCGTCAACGTCGTCGACATCGAGGAACTGCCGGAGGAAACGCAGACGAAGGTCAACGAAGTGATCGCCAAGCGCGGCGAGGACGGCCTGCAGAAATTGCGCAGCTCGATCGACGCGACCCCCCAGGTCAAATCCGCGCTCGAAGCCAAAGGACTCACCTCGGCGCAAGTGATCGCCGCCAGCATGGACACCAATGGCGCGCTGACCTTGATCACCAAGAAAGCGAGCTGACGATACGCTGTGGCGGGCCGGCACAAGGCCGGCCTGCCGCATCGGGGAGGGAACCTTCGCAGGGCAGAATACGTTTCGACTTTTTGGCGTAGAAACGAGCCTCGAAAGAGGCTCTGAGAGCGAGCGATGGCGATCACCACCTCCCCCGACACCAGATGGCTGCATATGGTCGCCGCAACTGCCTTTCTCGCGGCGAGCGTTCCCCAGGCCGCGCTGAATGCACAGGGTCTGGAAGGCCCGGATACGGTCAACAAGATCATCGGCTCGGACGTCGGCCAGGAAGAGACCAACACGGCTGTCGAAGCCGGCAAAGTCGCCACGGCGATCGAGCGGACGCGTGAAAACATCGGTACGGTGCGCAAAACATCCAAGCTCGACAAAGTCGACATCGTGTTCCTTACCGACGCAGCGCGCACGGAAGGCGGTCTGCCGCCGGCGATAGAAACCAAGGTCGAGCAGCATCAGGACGACATTGCGGAACTGCGCGAGGAGATCGAGGCGAACGCATTGCTGTTCAACGCCATCGACTCTCGACGCGTGCAGACCGAAGACGTTCTCGCCGTGGAATTCGATGATCCTGGCAAGGTCGTCATCTACGCGGCGGCCAAGCCGCCCAGTTGAGCCGAAACTGCTCGACGCCTTGGATCTCACAGCGCGCCCATGATCTTCTGCTGGAACCCGTAGACCTCGCGCTTGCCGCCGAGCGGCACCAAGGTGACGTCGCGCTGCTGGCCGGGCTCGAAGCGCATCGCCGTGCCGGCAGCGATGTCGAGGCGCATGCCCCGCGCCTTGTCGCGATCGAATTTCAGCCCCTCATTGGTCTCGAAGAAGTGATAGTGGCTGCCGACCTGGATCGGCCGGTCGCCGCTGTTGGCCACTTTCATGGTGATTGTCGGCTGGCCCTTGTTCAGTTCGATCTCGCCGCCTGCCGTGATGATTTCGCCCGGGATCATCGCCAGCCTCACAAGACGCCGAAGACGAGGCCGGCACCAACGGCAGCACAGACGCCGCCAGCGGCGCGGGCAAGGCCCGGGACTCTGATGCCGAGGCCGAGGCCGGCAGCGAGGCCGGCGGCATGGAGCAGCGCGGTGGCGACGGCAAAGCCGGCCATATAGCCGAGCCCGCCGGCGTTTTCAGGCACCTCGGTGCCATGGGCGTGACCGTGGAACAGCGCGAACAGGCCGATGATGGCGACGCCGGCCGAGACCGGAAGATCGATCGCAACGGCGACGAGCAGTCCCAGCGCGACGACGGACGCCAGTATGCCCGGTTCGACGAACGGCACCGGCACCTGCAGCATGCCGAGCGCGCCGCCCGCCAGCATGACGCCGACGAAGGCGAGCGGCCAGGCGACAACCGCCTTGCCGCCGCTGAGCGCCGCCCACAACCCGACCGCGATCATCACCGCCATGTGGTCGAGCCCGGAGAGCGGATGCATGAAGCCGGCTGACAAGGACGCGGTCGTGCCGATGCCGACATGGGCATGTGCGGGCATCGCGGCGGCGAGAAGCAGGATCGCCGAGAGCGACGTGCGTTTGATCGTTGCGGGAACCATCAATATGCCTTCCGTTGTCAGGATCGTGCCGTCACGCGGCGTTGCGGGCCGGGCCGCAGCCTTCGGCCTTGAGGACGCGCTTTGTCGAGGCGGGATATTTGTTCAGCATCGCTGCCGGACGGATCGGGCGCGCTGAAAAATTGCCGCCGCAATTCGGGCAGACCCCGCCCAGCACGTTTACCGCGCAATCGGCGCAGAAGGTACACTCGAAGGTGCAGATCAGCGCATCCGTCGCCTCAGGCGGCAGGTCCTTGTCGCAGCATTCGCAGTTGGGACGCAGTTCAAGCATCTTCCTCTCCTCACCTTATCGGTTCGTGCACCGTCACCAGCTTGGTGCCGTCGGGAAACGTCGCCTCGACCTGGACGTCGTGGATCATCTCGGCGATGCCCTCCATCACCTGTGCGCGGGTGACGACGTGGGCGCCGGCCTCCATCAGCTCGGCGACCTGGCGGCCGTCGCGGGCGCCCTCGACGACGAAGTCGGTGATCAGCGCGATCGCCTCCGGGTGATTGAGCTTGACGCCGCGTTCGAGCCGCTTGCGCGCCACAATCGCCGCCATGGCGATGAGCAGCTTGTCCTTTTCCCTTGGCGTCAGGTTCATGCGTTTCCCTGGAATAGCGTAATCGGAATCAGAGTGACCATAATTTGGGCAGACCCGCCCGTCCGTTGAGCAATTCGACGAGCGGAACCAGCCGCTTGCGGAGCTGGTAGCCGTCCTCGGCAAACAGCCTCGCAAGAAGCTTGCCAGATTTCTTCACGCTCCAGACGCTGGCGTCGCCCTGGCCGCCGATGATCTCCCGGGCCGGATCGAGCAAAGCCTCCACCCGCGGCGAGATCATCAGCACCGTCGCCATGGCGATGGCGCCGCCGGCCACGGCCGAACGGCCCAGAATGGCGGCAATGCCGGGCCCGATGCGGAAATCCTCGGCATGAACGAGCGCTCCGTCCTGACTTACGCGCCAGCGGTCATGGAAATTGCCGTGCGCCGCGCGTTCGCCCATGGCGAGGCGGCCGAAGACGGTCGCCTCGAGCACCAGCGCCTCGGCACCGGCGGCAAGCTCCAGCTCGAGCCTGCGGGCGAAGGCCGATCGATCGAAGACGATGGTTTCCTGCGGCAGCCAGGCGATGCGGCCGCCGGCGCCGACGGTCAGCTTCACCTGCACCTCGGCGCGATCGGCTGCGGCGCGGTAGATCTTCTCGCAGGCCTGGGTGGTTATGCTGGCGCAGGCGCCGGCGCCGACATCGACCTCCCAGCCGAGGCGGTCGCCGCCGGTCAGCCCGCCGGCGGTGTTGATCAGCACGGCTTCGAGCGGATCGGCCGAGACAGCCGGCATGCGGATCTTGGCGGACCCATCCTGATAAAGCCGCCGAAGCCGCGTGCGGCCGCCATTCCTGTCGCAGGCAAGCCGCGCCATTCCGGCGACGCGCTGGGCCGGCGGCACAAAGGTCAGGCCACGTTCGATCATATCCATGGCGCTAACGATAACCACACTCATATGGTTTGAATCCGAAATTCGCATCACTTTGGAGCAGCGTAATGAACGAATTTCGGATTCAAAGCCACACTGGAGCGCCGCGCGTCCCCTCGGACGCGCAAAGGACGCTCCAGCACTTTCCAGTTGGCGCGTGATCCTTTCCGGAAACCGATTCCGGTTTCCGGGGTCATGCGCTGGCAACTTATAGGATTCTGGTGTGGTTTGGATTTGAGGTTCCTAACCGCCGGTGCCATCAAAGTCGTAGGAACCTCAAATCCAGACCACACAGCCGGCTTTGTCGACATATAGCTTGTTGCCTGACAACGTTTCGGTTTCTATAGAGGAGCCGTCTTGGTACGGTCACACAGCGCCAGGCGGGATAAAAGGCGATGATGACGATTTGAGCCTGGGGAAAAAGAGGCGCCGATCAGTCGGCGTCGAGAAACGACAAGGTTGGGGAAGGAACCGAATGGCTGACCAGCTGGCAACGGACATCATCGCGAAGATCAAAGCTCATGCCGAGCCCGGTGGCGAAGAAATCACCACCAGCACCGAACTGACCTCACTTGGCATTCATTCGCTGGAACTGACGGAGATCATCTTCGACCTCGAGGAACAGTATGGCATCGAAATCGAGATGAATACGGTCGATGCTTGGAGCAACCTGAAGAACGTCGGCGACATGGTCGAGGCGGTTCGCGCGCTGATCGCGAAAAAAGCCTGACTGAATGCACAAGCGCGTCGTCATTACCGGCATCGGCGGCTTATGCGGGCTCGGCACCAATGTGCCGGCGATCTGGGGCGAGATGCGCGCCGGCCGCTCGGCCATCGGCCCGATCGTCAATTCGGAGCTGCATGACCTGAAAATCAGGGTCGGCTGCGAAATCAGGACGCTTCCCGATCACGGCATCGACCGCAAGCAGGTCGTCTCGATGGACCGCTTCACCCTTTTGGCGACGATCGCCGCGCGGGAGGCCGCGCAACAAGCCGGGCTGAACCCGCACGCAGCCAACACCTACCGGATGGGCGCCATCGTCGGCGTCGGCGTCTGCGGCTGGGAGGCGATCGAAGAGAGCTATCGCGCCATCCTGCTCGAAGGCAAGAATCGCACCGGCATCTTCACCGTGCCGAAAGTGATGCCGGGCGCTGCGGCCGGCCATGTCAGCATGAATCTCGGCCTGCGCGGGCCGGTCTTCGGCATCACCTCGGCCTGCTCCTCGTCCAACCACGCCATTGCCTCGGCGGTCGACCAGATCAGGCTCGGCCGCGCCGATGTCATGCTCGCCGGCGGCACCGATGCGCCGCTGGTCTGGGGTATTCTGAAAGGTTGGGAGGCGCTGCGGGTACTGGCGCCCGACACGTGCCGGCCGTTTTCGGCCGATCGGCAGGGCCTGGTGCTCGGCGAAGGCGCCGGCATGGTTGTGCTGGAAACCTACGAGCATGCCATGGCGCGCGGCGCCACTATACTTGCCGAAATTGCCGGCGCCGGCCTTTCCGGCGATGCCTCCGACATCGTCGCGCCGACCATCGAAGGGCCGGAGGCGGCGATGCGCTTCTGCCTCGTCGATGCCAGGCTCAACCCGGAAGACATCGACTATATCAATGCGCATGGCACCGGCACCAAGGCCAACGACCAGATCGAGACGGCGGCGATCAAGCGCGTCTTCGGCGATCATGCCTCCAGGCTTTCGATCTCCTCGACCAAATCGATGCACGCCCACTGTCTCGGCGCGTCGGGCGCGCTGGAGCTGATCGCCTGCGTGATGGCGATCCGCGAAGGCATCGTGCCGCCAACGGCCAATTTTCGCGAAACCGACGCCGATTGCGATCTCGACATTACGCCGAATGTGGCGCGCGAGCGCAAGGTGCGCGCGGCGATCAGCAACGGCTTCGCCTTCGGCGGCACCAATGCGGTGCTGGCGTTCAAGGCGGTCTGACCGCAACCGGATCATCCCGATAGGGCGAAGCTCTTGCCACTCGCCACGCACGCGCGAAAAATCCCGCCCAGGAGTTTCGATGACCGACCTGTCCGCCTTTCCGATCGCCACGCGCTGGCCGGCCAGCCATCCCGACCGCATCCAGCTCTATTCGTTCCCGACCCCGAACGGGGTGAAGGTGTCGATCGCGCTGGAGGAACTCGGCCTGCCATACGAGGCGCATGCGGTGAACATCGGCAAGAAAGAAAGCTGGACGCCGGAATTCCTGTCGCTGAACCCCAACGGCAAGATCCCGGCGATGATCGATCCGGACGGCCCGGGCGGCAGGCCGATCGGGCTGTTCGAATCCGGCGCCATCCTGCTCTATCTCTCAGACAAGACCGGCAGGCTGGTCCCGGCCGACCCGGTGCGGCGTTACGAAACGATCCAGTGGGTGTTCTTCCAGATGGCCTCGATCGGGCCGATCTTCGGGCAGGTCGGCTTCTTCCACAAATTCGCCGGACGCGAGATCGCCGACAAGCGGCCGCTGGCGCGCTATCGCGACGAATCGCGGCGGCTGATCGGTGTGCTCGAGACGAGGCTGAAGGGCCGCAGCTGGATCATGGACGACGACTACACCATCGCCGATATCTCAATGCTGGGCTGGGTGCGCAATTTGATAGGTTTTTACGAGGCAAGGGAGCTGGTCGGCTTCGACGACTTTCGCAATGTCGCGACATGGCTAGAACGCGGCCTTGCCCGGCCGGCGGTGCAAAAGGGTCTCACCATCCCCCCTCGGGGCTAGCTCAATCGGCTGCAGCCGCCGAGAAGCGGCTAGGCCTATTTTGCCTTGGTTTTGGGTTTTGAGCCGCCCTTGCCCATGACGGAAGCGGCAAGGGACGCAGCGCCCCTGGCGGTGGCGACAACCGCACCCGCTGCGACATTGGCCGTCGTTTTGGCCGTGCGCATTGCGCTGTCTACCATCGAGCCGCCGGTTGCCGATTTCCTGGGCTTGGTGGGTTTTGCCGTGGCCTTGGCTGCGGTCGGTGTCACTTTCTTCGGTGCTGCCTTGCCAAAGGTGGGCTTTGCCGCATCCTTGGAGCGGGCGGCGACCGCCGGGCCAGCGCCCGTC
This sequence comes from Mesorhizobium wenxiniae, assembly GCF_002284535.1. Lineage (GTDB taxonomy): Bacteria > Pseudomonadota > Alphaproteobacteria > Rhizobiales > Rhizobiaceae > Mesorhizobium > Mesorhizobium wenxiniae. Next base: position 396,339 of record NZ_NPKH01000011.1, read on the forward strand.
TTTGATTCAGTTGCCTTTGATTCAGTTGCCTTTGATCGAGTTGCCCTGCCCTTGCCGGGCGCAGGCTTTCTTGCCTTGGTTGCCATCGGAGTTGCCATCGGAGTTGCCATCGGACAGTTTTCCTCATGTCAGCATCATTGCCGTATCTGACATAACGGCCGGAAAGTCCTAAGGTTCCGGCGCGGGCTGTCCCGCAAATCAGGCGTGATCGCCGATCACCAGATCGGCGGGGCGGCGGCGGGCAAGCACGCGGTCGATGTTGGGCATGTCGTTGTAGGCGATCCAGGCGCGGGCGTCCTCGTCGGAGCGGCCATGCTCGTGCCATCGCTCGAGCAGCCGGCGCTCGAGCTCGGCGCGCGGCACATCGACGAAGATCGAGAAATCGAACAGCGGCGCCAGCCGCGACCAGGGTTCTTCGTCAAGCAGGAGATAATTGCCTTCGACCAGGATGAACTTGGTGTCGGCGGCGATGATCGAAGCGGCCGCGCGCGACAGCTCCATGCTGCGGTCGAACACCGGAATGGCGATGTCGGGCTCGGCCGCGCGGATGCGCTTCAGCAAGGTTTCGAAGCCGGCAAAGTCAAAGGTCTCCGGAGCGCCCTTGCGCGCGCGCAGGCCGCGCTGCTCGAGCACGGCATCGTCGTAATGGAAGCCGTCCATGGGCACGATTTCCGCCGCACCTTCCGGCAGCAGTTCATGCAGGCGGGCCGAAAGCGTCGACTTGCCGGCCCCCGGAGGACCGGCGATGGCAACGACAAAACGCCGCGCCTTGCCGGCGCGCTTGAAGATGGTGGCGGCGAGATGAGCAATCTCGGACATCGGAGCCTTTCTGGCTGGGTGTTTGGATCGCATCTTGGCGATAGTTCGCGGGAATTTCAAATCCCGGATTGACCGTCCGTTGGCAGATCGCAAAGCTTCGAGATTGGCCGAAACGATCCTCCCTTCGTCATCCTGGGGCGGAGCAAGGAGCGAAGCGACGCAGTCGCAGACCCCAGGATCCATGCCGTGACATAGGGGCGCTGCTGCGGTGCAGAACCTTTGATCGCGGAGGGACAGCGCCCCCCTCTGTCCTGCCGGACATCTCCCCCACAAGGAGGGAGATTGGCCTTCATCACTGATTTCGCCAACCACCAACCTTGCAAAAAGGACGCTGTCCGCGAAGCTGCCGATCTCCCCCCAAGTGGGGGAGATGCCAAGTTTGGGCAAAGAGGGCAGGACAGAGGGGGGCGCGAAGGATCGCTACAGAGCGCTTTTATTCTATTCCGCCGCGTTCCTCGGCTGATGTCACGGCATGGATCCCAGGGTCTCCGCGACGTCGCTTCGCTCCTGCTCCGCCCTGGGATGACGAAGAGGTGGGGAGCCGAACGCTCAAACCGGGACGGATCGACCAATCCTCAGGAAATCGCCGTCGAAGGCGACTTCCCGCGTCGAACCGTCAGCCGCCGCAATGCGCATATGCCCCTGCTCGGTGGCGATGTCGCGCGGCGGCTCGCCGCCGGATGAGGGCAGGGCACCGATGACGTGGCGGAACGAGACATTGCGGCCTTCGCCGAGGGCAAAGGCGGTCTCCACCCCTTCCCGCTTCAGCCAGTTGTCAGCCAGCGATGCGGCATGGCCGAGCGCCGTGCGGCCGTCCTCGATGCCGAGCACGCCGCGATGGCGGCCGCTCCACGGCGGGTAGTCGCGACCGCCATTGCTGATCCACAGCATGGTGACCGGCAGTTCGGCCGGGTTCTTCAGCACCACAACGAGATCGGCTTCCGCTTTTCGCGCCAGTGCGGTCCAGCCCGGCCCGCCATGGTCGGCCTCGACCAGCGTGACGAAGTCCTCGCGCTCGAGATCCATGCGATAGTCGGTCAGGTCGAGCGTGCCGCCATCGGCGGCGGGAAAACGCGTCAGGTCGGCGGAACGCGCGGGATAGGCGAAGCGGAAACGGCCGCGGGCCGGATCGGGCTCGAGCGGGTCGTCCGGCGTTGCCGCAAACCGCTTCGGCGAAAAGGCGAGCTTGCCGCCGTCCGTCATCACCGTCATCGGATGATGGGCGACGGAAATCGCGCCCGAACCGCCGGAAAAGACATGTTCCTGGTAGAGAAAGGGATGGTCGTCGCGCAGGGTGAGGATCTTGTCGACCGTTGCGCCCACGACCTTGTGCTGCAGCCTGAAAACGGCCCGCCAGCCATCGGCAGTCGCCTCGGAGGCGACGACATCCCAGCGGCTGTTGGCCGGCCAGCCATGCAAGGGTGCTTCCTCGACATCGCTGCGCGAAAACGGCGCGCAGAGAAAATCGCCGGACAGGCGAACGGTGCCGGCCGGCAGGTCCTGCGGCAGCGTCGCGCGCGGCTCGTCGATCCACGGCGCGCGATGCAGCGGTTTTAGCCGGCGCCCGTCGATATCGACCGTCATGTCGGCGAGATGGCCGACGGTGAGATCGACCGTTACCGAAATGCCCTTTGCCTTGATCGTGAGCGTATCCATGGCGCACCTGCTGATTCTGCCGGCGCCAGCAAACCCGCTCGGTGCCGGTTACGCAAGCGCAGACCCGGTATTTCACGTGAGAGACGCCGAAGCACCCTGTGGGAGCTATCATTGCCGGCTGGCGGCGCTGCCCCTCATTGCCCTGCCGGGCATTTCTCCCCGTAAACGGGGAGAAAGAAGCTGGCCGCAATGCCGGCGCCCTTTTTGCAAACGCCGGTGATTGGCGAAACCGTCGATGACAGCGCCCCTCTCCCCGTTCTACGGGGAGAGGATGCCGGCAGGCAGGTGAGGGGCAACGCAAATGCCCGGGGGCGGGGCGAATTCAAACCTGAAGCGATTGCCCTGAAGAACGGTGTTAACGAAATAGACGGGGCAATCGGGTTAGGCTAGTTTCCCATTCGTTTCAGCAACGGCTTACCTTCAGAACAGTGTCCCACCCGCGCCTCTTTCCGCTCATCCAAAGATTTGTCGCGGCGTTTGCGCTGCTGGTGCTGGTCGCCGGCTGCGCGACGACGCCGACGGAGACCATGCTGGCGGTGCCGGCGCCGGCGCAGAAATATGCGGCTGTTGTCATCGACGGCAAAAGCGGCAAGACGCTGTTCGAGGCCAACTCGACGGCGCCGCGCTATCCGGCGTCGCTGACCAAGATGATGACGCTCTACCTGCTGTTCGAGGCGCTGGACCAGGGCCGCGTCAGCAAGACGACGCCGATCCCGGTGTCGGACAACGCCGCCAGGCAGCCGCCGACCAAGCTGCGCTTCAGGCGCGGCGAGACGATCGATGTCGACTCGGCGATCCGGGCGATCACCGTCAAATCGGCCAATGACGTGGCGGTCGCCGTCGCCGAATATCTCGGCGGCAGCGAACAGGCGTTTGCCGCGATGATGACCGCCAAAGCGCGCCAGATCGGCATGCGCAGCACCGTCTTCCGCAACGCGTCGGGCCTGCCGGACGCCGGCCAGCTGACGACGGCACGCGACATGGCGGTGCTCGGCACGGCGCTGCGCGCCCGCTTCCCGCAGCATTTCCACTATTTCTCCGAAAGCGACTTCATGTTTCGGGGCAGGCTGGTGCGCGGCCACAACGACATGCTCGGCCGCGTCCGCGGCGTCAACGGCATCAAAACCGGCTATATCAGAGCCTCAGGCTTCAACATCGTCACCTCCTACGATGCCGACGGCCGCCGGCTCATCCTCGTCGTAATGGGCGCCGACAGCGCGCGCCGGCGCAACGACCACGTCGAGGCGCTGATCCAGCGCAACCTGTCGCCGGCATCGAACACGACGACAAGATTGCTGTATGCCGGGGAGCAGTGAGGGGTGGCGTTCGGCAGTGATGGGGCAAGCTCTTGATCAGTGGTTTCAACTTGACAGGTGACGGCAATTATGCTAGGAATTTATTCATAGTGCTGATTTGCGCCCGCCCGCCGAGGCGGGTTTTTCATTTCAGGCTTCGGCGCCATTCTTCATAGGTCCGACACAACCGCAGGTTTGCCGGCCTGCGGGTTTGCTTCTCGCACCTTCGCGGGGTCATGGCAGGCTCCAGATCGTGGGCCTCCGTGGAATGAGCAATTCGAAAAATGCGTTATTCCGAGTTCGCAGCCCTGCCGCCTGCCACTTGCCCGTTGAAGCCTGCGCCGGCTTCCGCTAAGAAGCCGTGGCTGGCCGGTTACCCGGCTGGTTCGTTTTCCGGATCTCGATCCTGAAGGCACCCGTAGCTCAGCTGGATAGAGCGCTGCCCTCCGAAGGCAGAGGTCACAGGTTCGAATCCTGTCGGGTGCGCCATTAAAATCAAATGCTTACAAAGAGCCGATGAGCCGATCAAGAGTTCCCACAGAGAGCCTCTTCGGGCAAGCAACGAACGCAAATGTGGATTGACCCACAATTCGTCCACCGAGGCATGCTCCCTCGCAGCAGTTGCCCTATTGCCACAGCCGGACAATTAGTCCGCGATCATCCTTCATAGAGCCAAGATCTCGCGTATCAGGGTGACCTTGAATAGTTGCGACAGCCGCCGCGAAAAAATTACGCGACGGACCACTATGGCAACAAGCCACCGCCCTTGCTGGCTCCGATCTCCTGTTAACTTTAGCAGGGGGCCATGCACCTTGTCCTTGCTATTCCTGGCGAAAACCGGAACATGGACCAATCGGATTCGATGGGCTTCAGGGCCGCGCGATGTTAAATCGGAAGAGCTTTGTGAATGAATTTTGCGCTGCATCAACAGCCTTTGCCACGATCCGTAGATGAAATCTGGCGCGGCGTGATCGATCACGTCAAACAAGAATACCTTTCCGCTTCGCAGCGTTTTCCCTGGATTGTCGGCTTCTCCGGAGGCAAGGACAGCACCCTTGTCGCCCACGCCATCTTCGAAATGCTGCTTGAGATTCCACCCTCGCAGCGGACGCGGCCCATTCACATCGTATCCAACGACACGCAGGTCGAATCACCCCTTGTTATGTCGCATCTCAACGCCGTCACGAAGCAGATGGACGACGCTGCCGCCGCGCTCGGCTTGCCGATCACCGTCGCCCGGACGTATCCGGACCCCGACAAGACGTTCTGGGTCCTGCTGATCGGGAAAGGCTATCCCAGCCCGAATATGACTATGCGCTGGTGCACCGACCGGCTAAAAATTCAGCCGACCAGCGGTTATATCAAACGGCAGGTTTCCGCGTCGGGCGCAGCCATCGTCGTCCTTGGTGTCCGACGCGACGAAAGCCAGAGCAGACAGCGCTCCATCGACCGCCGCCCCAACGTGCGCGGCGAGAATCTCTCGGAGCACGACCGTCTGCCTGGGGCTTTTATCTTCCGACCCATCCTGGACCTTGCCGTCGACGAGGTATGGGAAATCCTCGGCACCACCCATGCGCCCTGGGGAGGCAATCACACCTCCCTTATCCGGCTTTACCGCGACTCCGAGGGTGGCGAGTGCCCGGTCGTCCTCTCGGCGGACGAAGCGCCTGGCTGTGGAACGTCAAATAGCCGGTTCGGCTGCTGGACCTGCACCGTCGTCGAGAAGGATAAAAGCCTTCAAGGGTTCGTCGACGCCGGGATGCTGTCGTACCAGCCGCTGATCGAATTCCGCGACTGGCTGAAGTCCATTCGCAATCGCACCGACATGCGCCAGGCCTTCAGGCGCAATGGGCGCCTGTCGTTCGATGCCAATGGCAAGCACATCCCGGGACCCTTCACCATCGCCGCCCGCAAAGAGATATTTGACAGGCTTATGCAGGTTCAGGAGAATTTTGACGGCGTACTCATCCAGGAAACGGAGATTCGCCAGATTCGGCAGATTTGGGCGGATGAATTGCAGAACAGCGGGAGCCTCGCCAATGTCTGACACGAACACGACAGAGAATTCGCTAAGCGATCTGCCCCTTTGGGTCGATGAGGACGCGCGCTCAATCCTTGAGCGCGTATGCGAACAGCACAACGTGCCGGTAGACGTGTTGACCGAACTCGTCAGCCTCCAGCGGGAACGCCAGCATCAAGAGCGCGCCTCGGGGATCTATCCACGCATTGAAGAGATACTCGGACGCATGGATTAAGGAGGCTAGGGGGGCGGCCCAATGTGGATTTCCAAGATAGAACTCACGTGCTTCAAGTCGTACCAGCACCAGGAGTTCACGTTTCCGGAGCCTAACAACGGCAAGAATGTCGTCCTGATTGGCGGCATGAATGGTTATGGAAAAACTTCTGTCCTCGAGGCTCTTTACCTCTGCCTGTATGGCAAAGATGCCATGGCGCATTTGGCGCGTGCTGGGCTGAAGACCGACGACGTGCGGGGCTATCCAACATTTCTTGAAAAGGCCTTCAACGGCGAGGCTCTCCGCGACGGCCGCGACACAATGCTCGTGCGCGTGACCGTGAACCGCAGCAAGGCCAAGGCGATCGAGATCACGCGGAAATGGTACTTCCGCAGCAACGGCAGCTGGACCGATGAAGAGGCCACCGTCCGCACGATCACGCGCAACGTACCGGACATGCCCCGCTCGGACGGCAAGAACGGCTTCCACCTTGCGGACATGCTGGATGACTTATTCGTCCCCGCCCACATCGCGCCGTTCTTTTTCTTTGACGGCGAGGAAGTGAAGAAGCTCGCCGACCAGAGCCGCATCGAACAGGTCAAGCAGGGGCTGGAGGGCTTGCTCGGTGTCGTGCTGCTGCGCTCGCTTTCCGACCGCCTTCGCCAATTCGAGAATTCCCGGCGCCAGGGCGTAGTGACGGTGGATGAAGAACGGCTTGCTCAGCTTGAGCGTACCCTGCGCGACAACGAGCAGCAGGAGCAGGACATTGCGCATCAGATTGATGTCGCGAAGGACCAGAAGCGGTTGCTGGCCGACGAATTCCAGTCGCTGCTTGAGCGGGTGACATCGGCGGGTGGGGGCGGGGGCGATACCGCGACCTACAAGGAATTGGTCGAGGAACGGGAGCAATATCGCGCCTCGCTGCGCGAGAATATGCGGGACCAGGAGGAAATCCTGTCCGGACGCCTGCCGTTTCACTTGGCGTCAAAGAACATCCTTGAAACACTTCGTAGCCAGTTGGAGGCTGAACTCCGCTATTTCAAGTGGGAAGGCGAGAAGCAGGCGCTTGAGCCCCGCAAGAACGAGTTCCGCGCGGCGCTTGAAAGCCAGGCAAGCCCGTTGATCCAGCCACCGCTGTCGGACGAGCAGACAGCGGCGCTCAACGCGCGGCTCGATGCCGCCTGGGCCTGCCTTTTCTACCCACCTCCGGACGATTGCGCCGAAAAGATCATCCACTCTTACCTGACGCCCCCCGAGCGGTCCAAGATGCTGGAATATCTCGATTCCATCGCGGTCAGTCAGCGCGAGATACAGGACCTTCTGTCCGAACACGCGCAGCTGACGCAGCGCATTGACGACCTGGGGCGAAAGATATCGAAGCTGGAGGGGATCGACAGGGACGGCACGCTGGCCGCACTGACCCAGCAATTGAAGGACCTGCAGCAGAAAATCGACAGTGTGGACGAAGAAATCCGCGCCGACGAGCGCCGCAGGACCGGCCTCGAAACGCAAGTGGTGACACAGCGAGCGGACTATGAGCGCGAACGCAAGAAGCTGGACGACTCCTCACCAGCGCGCTCGGTCATCAAAAAGTCAGACCGCATCCGCAGGGTTATCGAGGACCTGATTCCGGCGCTGTTCCCCCTGAAGGTGAAGCAGCTGGCGTCTTCGATGACCCAAGTCTACCGCCAACTCGCTCACAAGGATCAGGTTTCCAGAATCTTCATCTCTAATGATGGCACGTCCCAGATACTCGGCAAGTCCGGCAGGCCGATCACCTTTGACCGCTCTGCCGGAGAGAACCAGATATTCGCCACGGCCCTAATCGCAGGGCTCGCCAAAGTGTCAGGTATCAATGCGCCGCTGGTGGTCGATACGCCACTCGGCCGCCTCGATAGCCGTCACCGGCACAACATTTTACAGTTCTGGACGAGCGACGAGAGCAGGCAAGTCATCCTGCTCAGCCAGGACAAGGAAATCGACGCGGAGTTTCACCGTCGCATCTCTAAGCATGTCGCAAAGACCTACCTTCTGGACCATACCGACGTGGGCGACGGGGTTGGGCGCACCAGCGCCCGCGAAGACCGCTATTTCGTGGAAGCCGCCGAATGAACGCGCTCACGGTCCAGCAGATTATGTCATCCCGCTTTCGGACCAGCGCCAACGCAGACGGGAAGACCAAAGCCCTTATGGAAGGGCTCGGCCTATCTACCAAGGCCAACGTCGCTCGCCTCGCTATCGGACGCTCGCTTTCAGGAGGACCGCTCTCCGAGGATGCGGTCGATGCCAAGGGGTTGGAAATCCCTGCCACATCTCTCTTCACGCAGAATGACGTAGCGACGTGGGTTGGACTGCTCGCCACCCATGCTGTCATGCACGGCGGTACGCCTGTTGACAGCATGGATAGCTTCAGAGCGGCCATCCGGGGCCATTGGCATCGCGGCGCTACGCTGCTGATGAACGATTGGCAGGACGTAAACGAGGATTATGACGCCTTCATCAGCATGTTGCTGAACAGGCGCGCCGACCTGCCGGCGACGAAATCAGAAATTCATGCCCGGCCGGGCGCGGATGCCGCTCCGCCGGCGCCTTCCGAGGATATCTCCAAGCAGCTCGTCAAAGCGCTCGGCGACATCGGCGTCAACGCCGAAGTCAAAGGCGTTGTTCATGGTCCGCGCGTTTCGCGGTACCGCGTGCTACTGCGGGATGTAAATCAGCTCGACCGGCTGCGAAAAGGCCTCGAACGCCTCGCACTGGCGCTGAACCTTCAGAACATGATGCCGACACTCGGACCTTCGGACGAGGCGCGCACCGTCGCGCTCGATATCCCGCGTCCACGGGTATCATGGATCAACGCAGGTCGACGGGAGCTAGAAGCAGCACTCAACAGTGTTCCCCGCAGCGAGTCGACGCTGGAGGTTTTCCCCGGTCAGGGCGTGACCGGGCGGGTCATTCACTTCGATCTGGCCGCCGCTCCGCATCTGCTGGTGGGCGGTGCGACCGGGCAGGGCAAGAGCGTGTGTATGCACGGGCTGATCGTTTCCCTGATCTCGCGGCACAGCCCCGATACGCTGCGGCTTTGCCTGATCGATCCCAAGCAGGTCGAGTTTCCGGTCTACAGTGGCAGCAAATACCTTTGGAACGATGACGTGGCGTCGGGAATCACGGAGGCCCGGACCGCGATAGACGCCCTCGTTGTGGAGATGGACAATCGCTATGCGCAGATGAAGGCGTTCGGCGTTAACAACGTCCTTGACGCGCGCCGCAAAGCGGGGGGCTTTCCGTTTATCGTCGCTTTCATCGACGAGTTGGCTGACCTTATCATCCAAGACCGCACGGTCGAATCAAAGATCGTGCGGCTTGCGCAGGCGGCCAGAGCCGCGGGCATCCATCTGGTGCTTGCCACACAGCGGCCGGACGCGAAGACCTTTAGCGGACTGATCCGCAGCAACATCCCCTCGCGCATCGCGCTCACGGTGCAGAAAAGTTCGGAGTCGCAAATCATTCTGGACGACACGGGCGCGCAGGACCTACTTGGCAGGGGCGATATGCTAATCAAGCGCCCTGGTGAGGAACTTGAACGCGGACATGGCTTCTACCTGTCGCTAATGGACGTGGAGGCCATGATTTGAGCGCTTCTTCAGCAATGTCTTCTGAACCCATCGTCATCGATACGCGCCGCCTCAATTGTCCGCTCCCGGTCATCCGGTCAAGGAGGGCGGCGAAGTCCCTTCCTGCCGGTGCGCAAATTCTGGTCGAATGCACAGACCCACTGGCCAAGATAGATATTCCGCATTTTGCGACGGCAGACGGCCACCGGCTGGTTTCGTCCGGTGAAAACGGGAACGTTCTCTGGTTCCTGATCGAGCTGGGCGGCGGGAACGCTTCAGGGTGACGATGGGCGGCGACAGCCGCCCATCGAACCTGCATTCTGAAGGGGCGTATCGTCCGACTGAAAATGACGACCGTGCCGGACCTCGGAGCGTGTTTCACTGTGGCAGGACTTGTCGAGAGACTGCCGCACGCTTACGTGAGGCAATCAAAACGCATGCGAAGGCCGAAAGTCAGCCGCCCGTCCAACTGCGACCACCTTGGTTTCGGAGATTGCCGAATGGGTCCTCTTTGATTTCAGCACCGACATCGAGATGAACCCGGCACACCGCTAGTTCATCCTCCGACGATCACGCGCCGTTCATAGGACAGACGGCAACTTCAAGTCACAAAGGCCTGGCGATCCTCGTCTGCCAGGTCGGCCGGCAGACCAAGATTTGCCGCCAACACTTTGCGGATAAAGCTACGGCCGGAGCCAGAGGCGTTCTTGAACCTGTCCAGAGCGAAATTGACATGCGCCGCCGGACGCAGACGATTCTCGAATGCCTGTACCGAAACATCCTTTGCCATGTACGCCTCCATCCCTATCAGCCGCAAAATGTCGAACAGCGCCTGAACGCCGACAGTCTTTCTGATGAAAGAGTCCGGCGCGGCCGTTTTCCAGAAAAGGTTGTCAGCGGCGATTACGAAGTTAAGGACGATCGTATAGATCAGAAGGTCATTGCCTTCGACATACAGGGTCCGTAGGGGTGACTTGTCTGCGCGCACGCCTACGAGGCTGCGGCGCTCCCTGCGGGGTGTCAGCAGCAGATTGGAGTCGCGCTTCGAGTTCGTAGATATCAGCCGCAATATGCCCTGTACGACAACAGCGGTTGAAACTTTCCAGGGGGAGCCTGCAAGGGCTTTGACCGACGCGAAGTCGTTCTCGGGAGCGACCACGATCCTGTCGTTCAATGGCGACGCAGGGTCTGCCCCCAACCGGCGCGTCATGAATACCGCAAGCTTGTCCGGGCTCCAGAACGATGCCGGTTCGTCTTCGACATTGTAGCCGAAGAGTTCATACGTAAGGCTCTTGTCGACAGGCTTTTGCGTGGAGTTGATGGTCGCGAACAGCTGCGCCTGGATGGGCTTGGGAAGATCTAGGTAGACAGCGCACAGCAGCTCCGCGTCCCTCCGCTCGCTCGTAGAACGAGCAAACGCGAACAGCCGATGCTGGCCATCGATCACAGCAGCGAGCTTCTCTGCCGACGGTATGGTCAAACGCAGGCACCCGTCCGCCCCCTCTTCCACCCGCCATCTTTTGGTTTCCTGTTCGGCTTCCTTGTTCTCGTCCTCGGGGTCACCCTCGATGTAGCCATCGGGACGGTAGTTGGCGGCCAGGATGATAGAGTTCGGGAATGCTGAATCGGAGCGGCCGATATATTCCGCAATGGCGTCCAGCCTTTTAGGCTGTTGCAGCCTTTGCGTGCCGTCCACTTCGTAGGTGTCGGTGCCCGGCCGCCGCTCCGCGACCAGCAGGTCGGTGAAAGCGACCTCGAGAAGCGTACGCGCCGTGAGCACAGTTGCGAAAAACGCGCCCATCGGCTGATCGACGCGCATAGCGGGCACTGTCAAAGGGTACGTTGTCATCGCTCTTCCCCTAAGCCTTGATGCCGTTAAGGTCGCCATCGAGCTTTGCTTTCACGTCGCCGCCTACAGAATCGTCGGGGCGGATCGTATCCTCGAAAATTGGGTCAAGCCCGTTGGCTACCCACCACGTAAGGACAGCAAGGAGACAAAAGAGGATGCCGGTGATTATTGACCACTTATCCGGGATGCTGAAGATATTTGCGATAAGTGTAAAGGTCACAACAAAACACAATACGAGCGACCCGAGGCCAGCCATCCGAATCGGTGAGTTGTCCTTGTCCAAAACCAATTGCACCGCCGAGGCGCCCATGATTGCCGGAAAAACAGTAAACAGGGCGAGCTTGACGCCGTCCACATTGTGCGCGGGCGAATTCGTCATGCGAAACCATTCGATGTAGATCGGAAGTCCGCCCAGCGAGAAGATCGCCAGAACAAGGTACGTCCAGAAATTCACCTGACCTATCGGCTTCACGAAGCGCCGCTTCGCCTCCCGGCCCAGAAATACGAATCCGTTTAAGCCGCTATAGTGCGTGCCGTTCATTACCCTCCCCCACCGCCGGACCATCAAAGGTTGCTTAGGTCCATTCCATGAACGAATAGTTGAAAAGTGGTCAGGGAGGAAGCATTTCCTGGTCCATGATCGCCTAACGGCCGAACCGCCGATCAATTGCAAAAAACCGAGAGTTCGCTCACGCGCCCATGCGGCTGCAGGTTGATCACTGGCCATTTTCTCCATTCAGAGAATGGGGATCCTCATCTCTAAGGACGGGATGAGGCGAATGCTGCCGAGAGCGCCATTACCAGGCAGTATAGAGGATTGCCAATTTGAATGCGGGCTCTCGCAGCATGGCGTAGTAACGTTCCTCGGCTTCGGACGGGGGATGTTGCCGATGCGCCAGAGGGCGACTTGGCGTCACCGCTCTTGACCGCCAGGCGCGTGCGATACACGTAACGATATGGGCTGATTCAGACGGACCATCGGGTGAAGTGGCGAACCAGGCGATTATCTTTCCCGTGACGCCCCCGACGACGAGGGCGAGATCGCGATCCGCCTTGTCATCGAAGGCCCGAACCGCGGCGAGCTCCTCATCGCGAACAAGGGTCGTCCGTTCACGAGGTGATCCGCAACATCGCGACGAGTGACAAGGAGATCGGCGAAGGCATCGGTAACAAGGGCCTGGGTTTCCGCAGCGTCGAGGCACTGACGGATGATGTCCACATCTTCTCGGTTGGGTGTCACGCACCCGCCCGCGAGTTCGACGGCTACTGCTCCGCTTCGCCGCGGCCTACGAGATAGCGAACCGATGGTCCGGAACCCGATCGGCCTCGAATGATTTGTTCGTAGTTAGATCTTGAAGGAGAGACCCCATTGCCCGCACCTGACGAAATGGATGTCGTCCTCGAAAAGCTGCCTTTGAGGATCGGCGCCTACGTGCCCGACGACTTGCTGGAGGACTGGTTCGCGCCGGGAACGGGCATGAACCCGGTCAGCAAGGAAGCACTGGCGGCCGCCAAGACTTACGGATGGCGCTTCGAATGCGAGTTCAAATACTACCCCGAAAGGATGGAGGGCGTGTTCTGGAAGTGGGTGCCGGCGATCTGATCCGCGCAATTGCCATCGGCCCCTTGGCGCTTCAGTGATCGAGGGTGCCGCGAAACGTGATCGCTGTCTTGATCGCCTCAGCCGCCGCCTGTCGGCGTCGTCACCTTTCCGGTTCCGCCGCATTCGGGGCAGGTGCGGCCGTCGATCATGCCTGTCCCGGCGCAGCGGTGACACATATGCTCGCCAGCGCCAGGAATGCCTGGCGGGACTTCGTCCACATTGGTTTCCCCAAGTTGCTCGGGTTTGCCTTGCAGCTTGCCTCGCAACCGGGCGGCGGTCTCGTCGACTTCAAGCGGCCGGCTGCTGTCGTCCGGTTCGCCGGATTGGCCTATGGTTTCGTTGCGCGGCCGGGCGTTGGTGCCTGTCGTTATCTTCGCTTTCTGAGCCATTGCGGTACTCTTTGCAAATTGCAGGTGCAGCTCTCAGCTCCTGCGGTTCGAACGCCTCAGTTCCGCAGAGGTTCCGGTCGACAACTGTTCGCCGACGGGCCCGGACGAACGTGGCAACAGCCAAGCGCATCCAGGCTGAAACGGCACGAGGCCGGGGAGGCGCTCAAGCAGGATTCCCATCAATGGCGCGGCGCCGCTTTTGCGCCAGCGCTACGACAGCTGCTCCGACCGCACTTTCACATCGTCGCTCAGCTGCCGCACGATCCCGGCGGTCTTGCGGATGTCCGCTTCGTCGAGAGCGACGCCCATGGTCGAGGCGATCGCCAAGAGCTGAGCGTTCAGCTCGCCGTAGCGCGCGGCGCCTTTGGGCGTCAGCTGCACGAGCTTCGAGCGCCGGTGCTTCGGATTGTCGATGAATTCGACCAGCCCCTCGGCCGCAAGCTCATCCGCCAGCCGCTGCATGCGCTGACGGCTGGTGGGCCGCATCTGGGCGATCTGCGGCACGGTGAGCGGGCCAAGCAGCGCCAGACTTCGCATGAAGCCGAACGCACCGCCGCCCCAACTGGTGATGAGCCCTGTCTTCTGGCCGAGAGCCCGTATCCTGAAGAAGCACTGGGCCACTTCGAGCATCAGCTCGGCGATCGCCTCGGCCTTGCCGTCAACGATGGGATCCGCCCCTCGGACCACCTCAGTCCCGTGTCGTGCCGACGCCATCGCTTCCGTTCCTCCTGTCTGTGCCAAGTTCTGCGATTGACACCGCTGTTGTCAACTTCTAGAATGACACCTTGATTGTCATCTCTAGGGGCTATGGGCTTCATAGCCCTCCAGCATCTGCGGGAGCAGACATGGAAATGGCTGGGCAAACCGACAGCGGAACCGCAGGCGTCATCGCGAGACCGCCGCTGCTCTTTCTTGCTGCTTTCCTGATTGGCTTCGTGCTGGATCGCCTGCTGCGCTTGCCGTTCCCGATTCCGGGGCTGGTCACCTGGATCATCGGCGGCTCGCTGATCGCGATCGGTTTTGCGCTTTTCGCAGCGGGCATTCGCAATTTCATGCGCGCGGAGACGCCGGTGCCCACGAATGAGCCGACGCGCGTGCTGGTGACGACCGGCATCCACGGCTGGACGCGCAATCCGATCTATCTTGGCATGTTCCTCATCTATGGCGGCATCGGCGTGGCCGCGCAGAATATTTGGATCCTTGTCCTGACGCTGCCGCTTGCGATCCTGATCCGCTACGGCGTCGTCGCCCGCGAGGAGGCCTACCTCGAGCGGCGGTTCGGCGATGCCTATCGCGACTACAAGCAAAGCGTGCGGCGGTGGCTCTGACGTCGCAGGAAAGCCGATCGCGTGCTCTGATCCCAAAATCATGCCGAGCTGGTACTATTTTGTCGGCTGACGACGATCCAGAACCAACGCTTAGGGATTTCAAATGAAACTCGGCTTCATCGGCACAGGCGCGCTCACAGCCGCGATTGTCACCGGACTTAAATCCGCCGCGGACAATTCCGTAACGGTGCTCCTGTCGCCCCGTAATCAAGAAATCGCTGCCAGCCTGGCGCTTCGCTACCGCGATGTACGCGTTGCACCGGATAATCAGGCCGTCCTCGACAGTTGCGATACTGTCATGCTGGCGGTTTGGCCGCAGATTGCGCATGAGGTGCTTACAGGATTGCGGTTTCGTCGGGACCATCACGTCGTAAGCTTGATCGCCACCCTGTCGCGGGAGGAAATAGCCACGTTGATCGCTCCTGTGGAGCACGTGACGAAAGCTCTTCCCATGCCGATGATCGCTCACAGGCAGGGGGCGACAATCATCTGCCCGCCCGATCGGCGCATGGCGGCGTTTTTCGGCCGGCTGGGAAAGGTGATCGAGGTCGATGATCCGAGCGAGTTCGACGCGCTGAGCGTCGTCACCGCGTCATTTGCCAGCTATTTCAAATATCTCGATACGATCCATGGCTGGCTGAAAGAGCATGGCGTCGCCGACGCGCAAGCGCGCGACTATATCGTCACCATTTTCAAAGCGCTGGCAAACGCACCGGAGACGACGCCGGATACGGGCTTCATGGATCTGGCGCAAGACTATGCAACACGCGGCGGGCTCAACGAACAGATTTTGCGCGAGCTCACGGCACGGAATGTCTTCGATGCCTTCGCAGAAAGCCTGGATGGCGTGCATCGGCGTATCTCGGCAGGAGCAGCGCCACGCATTGGTCCTCAATCGTGACGATGACAGCCGGCCCTGCCGTAATCCTCCACACCAACGCGCCGGCGGTGGCGATGAAGCTGTTGCGGGACAAGCATCCGGGGCTGTCGGTCTATCCTTGTGACAGCTACGCCGGCCTGGCCGCCTTGATAGAAGAGACAAAGGCCGAGATCGTCTACTCGGTGCGCTTCGACGGCACCGCGCGCTTTCCGCGTTCCGCTCTCCTGGAAAGCCCGACGGTGAAATGGGTGTCGGTCGGCGGGTCGGGGACGGATCATTTGGGTCCCTGGAACCCCGAAAAAGTGACGGTGACGAACGCCACCGGTGTCGCGGCCGATATGATGGCCGAGTACGCACTGGGGGCGATGCTGTCGTTCTCGCTGGGTCTTCGAAATTTCGCCAGGCATCAGCGCGCGCGGACATGGATCACTGGGGCGGTCGAGCCGATCCAGGGCAAGACCTTGCTGCTGCTCGGCCTCGGCAGGACCGGGCAGGCATTGGCCCGGCGCGCCAAGGCCCTGGGGCTGACGACGCTCGGCGTGCGTGCGCATCCCAGGCCAACCGCCGATGTCGACGAGGTTCACGGCATCGAGGCATTGCCGGGGCTTTGGGGCCGGGCCGACTTCATCACCTGTTGCGTGCCGCTGCTGGAGGCGACGCGCGGGCTGATCGGCGCTGCGGCGTTTGCCGCGATGAAGCCGTCGGCGGTGCTCATCGACGTTTCGCGTGGCGGCGTCGTCGATGAGGCAGCACTGCTGTCGGCGCTCGACGGCGGCCGCATCAAAGGCGCCGCGCTCGATGTCTTTTCGACCGAGCCGCTGCCGGCGGATCACCCACTTTGGCGGTATGAGAACGTGATCGTCACGCCGCATTGCTCGTCGGTCTATGAAGGCTGGGAGGAGAAAGCGCTGGATATGTTCGCAGACAATCTCAGCCGCTATCGGCGCGGCGAAAAGCTGCTCGGCGTTGTCGATCCAATGCGCGGCTATTGACGATGAAGTCTCCCGACAGCGCCTCGATCCAGGAAGCCGAGATCGCGATCATCGGCGGCGGCATTGCCGGAGCGAGTGCGGCCTATGAGCTGGCGGCGGTCTCGTCGGTCATCCTGCTCGAGCGCGAAAGCCATTGCGGCTACCATTCCACCGGCCGGTCGGCCGCGAGTTTTACGGAGAATTACGGCAACGCCGTCATCCGACGGCTGGCGATCGCCAGCCGGTCTTTTCTCGAAGCGCCGCCCGAGGGCTTTTGCGATCATCCGTTGATGCTCCCGCGTGGCATGCTGACCATCGCGCGCCAGGACCAGCTGGGCCGGCTTGAAGAGGAACTCGAAAAGGCCCGCCAATTTGTGCCGTCGATCCATCGGGTCAGCCCCGAAGAGGCGTTGGCCCGCGTGCCGGTGCTGCGAGCCGATTATGTCGCCGGTGCGATCGTCGAACCCGGCTGTCGCGAGATCGACGTCAACGAGCTTCATCAGGGTTTCCTGCGCACTGCGCGCAAGCGCGGCGGCCGGATCGTCACCAATGCAGGCGTCGACGCGATCGAGCGGCACAAGGATCGCTGGATCCTGCAGACGAGCCAGGGACTGTTCGCCGCGCCCATCCTCGTCAATGCGGCCGGCGCCTGGGCGGACAGGATCGCTGCGTTGGCCAAAATTGCGCCGATCGGTCTGGTGCCGAAGCGCCGCACTGCGTTCCATGTCGCAGCACCGGATGGCGTCTCCATTGCCGGCTGGCCGCTGGTCAACGATGTCGGCGAGGAATTCTACTTCAAGCCGGACGCCGGCCGGATTTTCGTCTCGCCGGCAGATGCGACCCCAAGCGAGCCGATGGACGCTTATCCCGACGATTTCGACGTCGCCGTCGGCGTCGATCGGCTGCAGCGGGCGACGACGATCGACGTGCGCCGGATAGAACATCAATGGGCGGGCCTGCGCAGCTTTGTCAGCGACGCCTCGCCGGTGGTCGGCTTCGACGCCAAGGCCGAGGGTTTTTTCTGGCTGGCGGGCCAGGGCGGCTACGGCATCAAGACATCGCCGGCGCTGGCCAGGGCATGTCGCGATCTGATCCGCACCGGACGCTTGCCGGATGAACTGTTGCGCCAAGGCATCGAGCCGGGTGATCTTGCGCCTGGCCGGATCGGGGCGACATCCGCGCCGGAGGAAAAAGCATCGTGAGCAAGGACCGAACGCTTCGAGAATGGCCCACGCTTCTGCCGCGTGCTCAGCCACATGGCATTGTCTATCTGGGGCATTGTCTATCTGGCCGGCATGACGGCCGATGATCTGTCCGGCGACACCACGCAGCAGACGCGCGACGTGCTCGCCAAGATCGACGCCTATCTGGCGAAGGCCGGCAGCGACAAGACCAGGATCCTGAGCGCCACGGGTATGGCTGCGCGACATTGCCGACTTCGACAAGATGAACGCCGCCTGGGATGCCTGGATCGACAAAAGCGCCATGCCGGTGCGGGCAACGGTCGAAGCCCGGCTCGCCGGCGACGGCTATCGCGTCGAGATCATGGTGACCGCTGCAGCCTGAACTGCGATCTATTGGGGAGACGACGCCATGGCTCGAGACCTGACCATCGCGGTCTGCCAGACCGGCCCGATACAGAAAAGCGCGCAACGGTCCGAAACGGTGGACCGGCTGGTCGCGCTTCTGGAAAGAGCGGCGGCCGCCGGCGCTGAAATCGCGGTGTTTCCCGAACTGGCGCTGACAACCTTCTTTCCGCGCTGGCGGATCGACGACCAGGCCGAGATCGAGGCGTTCTTCGAGCCCGCCATGCCGGGCCCGCAGACGCAGCGCCTTTACGACACCGCGGCGCGGCTCAAGATAGGCTTCGCGCTCGGATATGCCGAGCTGACGCGCGTCGACGGGGGCCGCTTCAATACGATGGATCTGGTCGGGCAGGACGGCAAGCTTGTCGGGCGCTATCGCAAAATCCATGTGCCGGGATCAAGTGAGCCGGAACCGGGCACGACCGTGCATCTCGAGCGACGTTATTTCGAGCCCGGCAATCTCGGCTTTCCGGTCTTCGTCTATCGCGGCGTGCGCGTCGGCATGGCCATCTGCAACGACCGGCGCTGGCCGGAGACCTACCGCATGCTCTGCCTCAACGGCGCCGAAATTGTCCTGATCGGCTACAACACGCCGCTGCTGCTCGATGAGGCGCCGGCGCTGGCGCATCTGCGCATGTTCCACAACCATCTGCCGATGCAGGCCGGCGCCTATCAGAACACGGTCTGGGTCGCGGCAGCGGCCAAGGCCGGCGTCGAGGACGGCCAGGCCTTGATCGGCGGCTCCTGCATCATCGCACCGACCGGCGAAATCGCAGCGCAGGCGATATCGCTCGACGACGAGGTGATCGTCCATCGCGCCGATCTCGACCTCATCGCCGTCTGCCGCAAGGTGAATTTCGATTTCGCCAGATATCGCCGGCCCGACCAATATCGGCTGATCGCGGATCAGGTTTAAGGTGACAGGCGCTGACGTTCGCTGTTCCGTTATTGCGTTAAGATCACAGGGCTTCGAACCTAGTTCCTCTGCACAGAGGATTTGGTTCTTAGACCGAGCCTGAAAGCGCCTGGGACGGTCGTCGGCCGGCCTCCAGCCGCCATCTCTGACGCTGGCGATTGGGCATAAGTCACCACGACTTCGTCATCCCAGGGCGGATCAAGGAGCGAAGCGACGCGGCGCAGACCCTGGGATCCATTCCGTTACCTCAGCCGAAGAATGCAGCGGCTCAGAACGGTGCTTGTATTCGCAACGGTGCGAGCTACCCTCCCTCCATGACCGGCTATGCCTATATGACCGCGAGCCAGAAGCGCGGCACGATCTATATCGGTGTCACCAATGATCTTGGCCGCCGCATGCCGGAGCACAAATCTGGCGAAGGCTCGCGCTTCACGAGCCGCTACGGCGTGCAGCGTCTGGTCTGGTACGAAGAACATTTCGACATTCGCGATGCTATCCAGCGCGAGAAGTCGCTGAAGCGTTGGCCGCGCCAATGGAAGATCGAGCTGATCGAGAAGGCCAATCCAGAGTGGTTCGAGCTTTTTCGCGGAACGGGGTGGTAGCGTTCGATTCTGGTCCGCCGGAGCACTGCCGCGAGGTAACGGCATGGATCCCAGGGTCTGCGCGCGTCGCTTCGCTCCTTGCTCCGCCCTGGGATGACGAAGAGAGGGGTGCTTCGGCTAATCCTAGATGTTTGCGACCTGCCACTGACAGGAATCATCGACGTTCGCTGCCGATCGGCTCGACCTGCCAAACTACTGTGTCGAGGAACTAAGCCCTCAGCCTCACCCCGTCAGGGTCGAAGAACGGCATCGCAGACACCACCGCGCGTGTCGGCGCGCCTTCGATGTCGATGCTGAGCACCGTTCCGATCTGCGTGAACGGCAGCCGCAGATGCGCGGTCGCCAGCAGCTTGCCCGAGGAATAGCCATGGTCGCTGTAGGTGACGACGCCGGCATCCTCGCCGGCTTCACGGTGACATTGGTGACGCTGAATCGGCGCCTCGGCGACGGCCGGCGCAGGTTACATGTGCGTGCGTTGTATACCTTGGCGATTGGCGGAAACGCCTATCGCTTCGTCATCCTCCTGGGGCGGAGCAAGGAGCGCAGCGACGCGGCGCAGGCGATGTCGCTCGACGACGAGGTGATCGTCCATCGCGCCGATCTCGACCTGATCGCCGTCTGCCGCAAGGTGAATTTCGATTTCGCCAGATATCGCCGGCCCGACCAATACCGGCCGATCGCGGATCAGGTTTGAGGTGACAGCGCTGGTGTTAGGAAACAGCAACGAGATGACCGTTGCCAAGATCCTTCAGGGCCAGTTTCGGCGGATCTTCGCCGATTTTTCGGGTCGGGCTCGGGATCTCCTGATCGAGACGCGCGAAACGCGGCCGGCGCTTTGCCGGATCGGGCACCGGCACGGCCTCGATCAAACGCTTCGTGTAGGGATGGCGCGGGTTCGAAAAGACCTGGTCGCGGGTGCCCATTTCGACGATCTGGCCGAGATACATGACGGCGACACGATCGGAAATGTTCTCGACCACCGCCATGTCGTGCGAGATGAACAGATAGGCGATGGCGAATTCGCGCTGCAGTTCCTTCAACAGGTCGAGCACGCGGGCCTGCACCGACACGTCGAGCGCCGAAACGCTTTCGTCGGCGATGATGAGCTTGGGCCTGAGTGCCAGAGCGCGCGCGATGCAGATGCGCTGGCGCTGGCCGCCCGAGAATTCGTGCGGATAAAGCTCCATCTGGTCGGCCGACAGGCCGACGCGTTCGAACAGCGCCGCCACAAGCTGGCTGCGCTCTTCCTTCGAGGCGATGCCATGAATCAACAGCGGCTCGGCAACGAGGTCGCCGACGCGCATGCGCGGGTCGAGCGAGGCATAGGGATCCTGGAAAATCATCTGCACGTCGCGGCGAACCGCCTTGCGCTGGTCACGGCCAAGGCCTGCCAGATTGCGCCCGCCGATCACGATATCGCCGTGGTAGGGCACAAGCCCCGCCAGCGCCTTGGCTGTGGTCGACTTGCCGCAGCCGGATTCGCCGACCAGCGCCAGCGTCTCGTGCGGCGCGATCGAAAAGCTGATGCCTTCGACGGCGTGGACACGGCGGTTCACTTGGCCGAAGAAGCCACCGCGCAGGTCGAAATGGACATGCAGATCGTGGACCACCGCCACGCTTCCGGGCATTTCCGCTTCGACGGAACTCCGGCGGCCGGCGCCGGTTCCGATGCGCGGCACGGCGGCGAGCAGTTCGCGCGTGTAGTCGGCCTGCGGACGAGCAAAAATATCGGCGGCTTTTCCTTCCTCGACCATGCGGCCGTGCCGCATGATGACGACGCGATCGGCCATTTCGGCGACCACGCCCATGTCGTGGGTGATGAGGATGATGCTGGTGCCGTGTTCGCGCTGCAGATCGCGCAGCAGTTCCAGCACCTCGCCTTGCACGGTGACGTCGAGCGCCGTCGTCGGCTCGTCGGCGATCAGCACATCCGGTTTCAGCGCCAGCGCCATGGCGATCATCACGCGCTGGCGCATGCCGCCGGACAGTTCGTGCGGAAACTGCTTTAGCCGGCTTTCGGCTTCCGAGATGCGGACGGCCTTCAGCGCCTCGATGGCGCGCCGGCGCGCCTCGGCGCGGGAGAGATCGGTATGCGCCTCGATGGATTCGACCAGTTGCCGGCCGATCGACAGCACGGGATTGAGGGATGTCATCGGCTCCTGGAAGATCATCGCGATGCGGTCGCCGCGAATGCGGCGCATCCGGCGCTCATCGAGCCCCGCCAGATCGATGTCGCCCCGATCCATATCGCGAAGCCGGATCTTGCCTGACGATATGCGGGCGGCAGGCTGCGGCAAGAGCTGCATGATCGCCAGCGCGGTCATCGATTTGCCGGAACCGGATTCGCCGGCGATGCAAAGCGTCTCGCCGCGCGCAAGCGTCAGCGATAGGTCTGATACCACCGGCCGCTCGCCGTCTTCGCCACGCACGCTGACGGTCAGGCCGGAGATTTCCAGCACCGCTCCGGCCGTGATCGAAGCGGCCGGACCGGCAGCCCCGGTCCGCGTATTGCCTGCGCCTTTGCTCATTCGAAGACGCAGCGCGGGAAGTAGAACGACACCACCCAGTTCGGCATGTCGACGATCTCGCTGATCCGGAGATCGCCGCAGACCGAAACCAGCATGTAGGCGTCCACCGGGTCCATTCCGTAGCGGCCGGCAAGCAGGTCGATCATCTGCGAGACCGCTTCTCTGGCGCCGGTCATCAGGTCCGGTCCGATGCCGGTCGTCACCTCATAGCCCTTGGCGTCGAGATGGCGCGTCACCGGACCCGGCGTGGTGAAGCGCGGCATCTTCAGCTGTGCATTTTTGACCAGGTCGAGCTTGAGCACGACATCCATCGGGCTTTCGATCGCCGTGCCGCACACTTCGCCGTCGCCCTGCGCGGCATGCGTGTCGCCAACCGAAAACAGCGCACCCGCCACCTCCACCGGCAGATAGAGCGTGGTGCCGGCTGCGAGATCGCGGATGTCGAGATTGCCGCCGACGCGCCTTGGCGGCACCACCGAGTGGAGGCCCATTTCAGCCGGCGCGTTGCCGATGGTGCCGGCAAACGGTTTCAGGGGCACGCGGGCTTGTCTGCCGAACAGCGCCGGTTCGAGCGAGGCGGCGTCGTATTTCCAGATGTTCAGCGCCGGCTCCGGGAAGTCGTCGGCGAGCAGGCCGAACCCCGGAATGTTCGCCGTCCAACCGAAGCCCGACGGCTTGAACGCCTCAATTGTGATCTTCAGTGCGTCGCCCGGCTCGGCACCTTCGACGAAGATGGGCCCGGTGACGGGGTTCACCTTGGCGAAGTCGAGCAAAGCGACGTCGTCCACAGTGCTGTCCAGCGTCAGCTGGCCACCCGACGCATCGAGGCACTGGAACTCGATCGTCGAACCGGGCGCCACCCGCTCAGTCGGGACAAAGGAATTGTCCCAGCCGAAATGGTGATGGCGCCCGTGGATGGTGTAGTCGCAGTTATTGCACATCGGTCACATACACATTGTCGTAGTTGATCGGGATATGGACGGGGTCGACGTAGAGATTGTCGGCGCCGCCCATCCGAGCCGATTTCATGGTGAAGCGCTGCTCGTTGAAGACCGGCGCCCAGGGCGCGTCTTCCATGATCTTGCGGTAGATCGCGCTCCACATCTTGGCACGTTCGCCTGATTTGGCCGGATCGACGATCGAGTCGGCCTCCGCCGCCTTGGCGTCGAGATCCTTGTTGCAGTACCACGACCAGTTCCAGCCGCCCGGAACCGCGCCGGCGCAGCCGAGGATCGGCCCGTAGAAGTTCGACGGATCGGGGAAATCGGCGATCCAGGCCATGCCGCCGGACCAGATCATCGGCGCGCCGGCCTTGTCGCCGCCGGCTGCGATGACATTGGCCTGCGCGAGCGACTGGATGCTGGCCTTGATGCCGACTGCCGCCAGGTCCTGCTGGATTGCCTGGGCGATGCGCGGGTTGGGATCGGTGTTCATGGCGAACAGCTGCGTGTCGAAACCATCGGGATGACCGGCCTCGGCAAGCAAAGCCTTGGCCTTGGCCACGTCATAGGGATAGCCCTTGAATTCCTTGTCATAGCCGGGCATCGACGGCGGCAGCGGCTGGTTGGCCGGCACCGCGCGGTTGTTGATCAGCTGGACGATACGGTCCTTGTTGATCGCCATGTTGACCGCTTGCCGCACCTTCACATTGTCGAAGGGCGCCATGGTGGTGTTCATGGTGATGTAGCCGGTGTGCAACTGGCCGCCCTCGACGACACGGGCCTTCTGCTCGGGATCGGCCATCACCTCCTGGAACTTGGCCGGCGGAATAACGTCGCCGAGCACGTCGATCTCGCCCTTCTGCAGCCGCAGCAGCGCCACGATCGGCTCCTGGCCGATCTCGAAGCTGATCTTGTCGAGATACGGCAGGCCCTTGTGCCAGTAATCCGGGTTGCGCTCGAAGACGACGCGCTGGCCGAGCGTCCATTCGGCGAACTTGAAAGCCCCGGTGCCGACCGGATGCTTGCCAAAATCCGCGCCGTATTTCTCGACCTCCTCCTTCGGCACGACATGCGAGAAATTGATGGCCATGACATGCAGGAAGGTGGCGTCGGGCCGGGTCAGTTCGAACTTGATCGTGTAGGGATCGACGACGGTGACGCCCGACAAGCTTTCCGCCTTGCCGGCAGCGACATCGTCATGGCCCTTGATCGAGCCGAAGAAGCCGGCGCCCGGGCTCTGGGTCTTCGGATTGGTGACGCGGTCGAGCGAATATTTCACGTCGTCGGCGGTCATCTCGCGGCCATTGTGGAACTTCACCCCTTGGCGCAGCTTGAAGGTGACGGTCTTGCCGTCGGGCGCAATCTCGTAGCTCTCGGCGAGGTCGGGCCGCAGATTGGTGGTGCCCGGCTCGTAGTCCATCAGCCCGTCAAACAGGCTCTTGATCATCGACCAGTTCTGCCAGTCATAGCCGATGGCCGGATCGAGCGTGGCGACGTCGTCCTTGTAGGTGATGGTGATCGCGCCACCCTGCTTGGCGTTCGGATCGACGGCGTCTTCGGCGCGTACGCTTGTCATGCCGAGCATCAGCGCGAGTGCCGATACCGCAACGGTGGAGGTCAATAATTTCTTCATCTCATGTTCCCTTTCTCTGGTTGTTATCGGTCTTTTTTGGTTTTCATCTGAGCTTGATGCGCGGATCGATGAACGGTGCGACGGTGTCGGCCAGGAGATTGCCGAGCACGATGGCGAAGGCCGAAACCAGGGTGACACCCATGATGATCGGAATGTCGACGCGCTGGATGGCCTGCCACGCAAGCTGGCCGATGCCGGGCCAGCCGAACACGCTTTCAACCACCACGATGCCGCCCATGAAGATGCCGATGTCGATGCCGATCATGGCGATGACCGGCAGGATGGCGTTGGGCAGTGCATGGCGGAATATGATGGCGCCGCGCGCAAGACCCTTGGCGCGGGCGGTCCGCATATAGTCCTGGCACAGCACGTCAATCATCGACGAGCGCATCATGCGGGCGTACCAGCCGGCGCCGAGGATCCCCATGGTCAGCGAGGGCAGCACCAAATGGCGCCAGGTGCCGTAGCCGCCGATCGGAAACCAGCCGAGCCGCACGGCGAACACATAGAGGAGCAGCAGGCCGACGACGAATTGCGGCGCCGAGACGCCGACAAAGGACGCGACCATCAGTGTCTGGTCGGTGGCGGTGCCGCGCCTGACGGCGGCAAGCAGGCCCATCGTCAGGCCGATCGCCAGCTCGCAAAGGATGGCGCCGACCATCAGCAGCAGGCTTGCCGGCAGCCGCGAGACGATGAGCTCCGTGACCTCGGAACGTTGGATGTAGGAGCGCCCGAGATCGCCGCTGAGCAGGCTTGTCAGATAGTGCCAGTACTGGATGAAGAAGGGCTGATCGAGACCGAGTTGCCGGCGGATGCTCTCGACTGTCTCGGGTGTGGCGCTGCGCCCGGCGATCTGGCGGACGGGGTCGGCGGGCAGCAGATAGAGCAGCGCAAAGGTGATCAGCGAGACGCCGAGCAGGATGAGCACGGACTGGATAACGCGGCGGCCGAGATAGGCGATCATTCCCGGCCCCTTTGCGTCGGATCGAGGATGTCGCGCAGCGCATCGCCGATGAGGTTGAAGGCCAGCGCCAGCGCCAGGATCGCCGCACCCGGAAAGAAGACCAGCCAGGGCGCTGCCTGGAAATAGGTCTGGTTCTCGAAAATGATGTTGCCCCAGGATGCGGTCGGCGGCTGCACGCCGATGCCGAGATAGCTGAGCGTCGCTTCGAGCAGCACGGTGGTCGAGATGCCGAGCGTCCCCCAGACGATGATAGTCGGCAGCAGATGCGGAAGGATATGGCGAAACAGAATGCGTGGCGCGCTGGCCCCGATGGAGCGCTCGGCATCGATGAACTCGCGCTCGGCCAGCGAGCTGGTCTCGGTGTAGATGACCCGCGCGGTCTGCACCCAGTTCACCAGTGCGATCACCATGGCGACGATCCACAGGCTCGGCTGGAGCACCGCCGCCAGGCAGATGGCGAGCAGCAGCGCCGGAAAGGCCATCATCAGATCGGTGAAGCGCATCAGCGCGCTGCCGATCCAGCCACGGAAATAGCCCGCGGTGACGCCGACCAGCGTGCCGATCACAAGCGCCACGCCGTTGGCGACGATGCCGATGATCAGCGAGGTGCGCGCGCCGAAAAGAATGCGGGTCAGCAGATCGCGGCCGAGCAGATCCGTGCCCAGCCAGAAGCTGGCATTCGGCGGCAAGGGCGCGCCTTCAAGCGTCAGCCCGTCGAACATCTGCTCGTTCGGATCGTAGCCCGTCAGCCACGGCGCCAAAATGGCGCCGGCCACGACGACGGCAACGATCACCAGGCCGATCGATGCCAGAGGGCGTTTTATCAGCCGCCGCCAGACGCCGGCGCGTGGCTTGACCGGCATGCGCCCGGTTGCTTGGAGATCAGGCGCGATGGGACTGGTCATCGCCGGCTTCTTCCGTCATCGCCACGATCCTGCGCGCGGCCTCCTCGACGCTGATCTGCCAGCTCATCGCCAGCGACCGCAGTTGCGCATAGGCGCGGCCGTCCTCGGCGCCCTTCGACAGGGCTTCCACGGCACGCACGATGGTCTGCCGCTCGGCGACGCGTTGGCGCAGCGAGGCGATCTCGCTTGCCAAATGCTTGCGGGCCTCGAAACTCTGCCGTGCGATCAAAAGGGCGCTGTAGACGCCGGC
Source organism: Mesorhizobium wenxiniae (assembly GCF_002284535.1). Taxonomy (GTDB): domain Bacteria; phylum Pseudomonadota; class Alphaproteobacteria; order Rhizobiales; family Rhizobiaceae; genus Mesorhizobium; species Mesorhizobium wenxiniae. The sequence goes on from NZ_NPKH01000011.1 coordinate 423,299, forward strand.
ATTGCCGACGGGCTTCAGCAACTGGGCGTCGGCCTTGTGCGACAGCGCCCACTCGATACGGCCTGGCGCTTCGGAGCCGATCAGCGCGACCAGCGGCATCGGCGCTTCGCCTGGCGTCCACGGGAATTGTTCGTCGAAGCCGAGATCGGCATCGAAGAAGACGAAATCCGCCGCCAGCGCCTCGGCCGGCAGTTCCGGCCAGCAGCCGATCGTCTCGAGGCCGATGGCCGACAATTGCCGCGTGATCGCCTGCACGGTCGGATGCGGGCGATGCAGGACAAAGGCCCTGGCGCCGCCGAGATTCGGGATGCGCGGGACCTTGCTCACGACACCACCCTCAAACGTGAGCGGCCGAACGTCTCGGTCCGGTCATAGCGGGACAGATAGGGATCGGGCGCGACACCCTTGGTCACCGTGACAGTCTTGAACGCGGTCCCCTCGATGCGCCCGATCTGCACTGGCAAGGCGGCGTGCTGGGTTTGCGGATCGATGGAGATGTCGCCCAGCGGCGTTCGAAACGAGGTTCCGGCAAAAGCCTGGGGAAGGTCCGGCCATTGTGCGCTCGGATTGCGGGCGAGGATTTCGGCAAGCGTCCGCACCGAGGCATAGGCCGCCGCCTCGAAGGACGAGGCAGGCATGATGGACGGTGCCGAATTGCCCTGGCGATCCGCAGCCGAGATGTCGTGAAAATACGGTCCGACGGAAAGGTGGCCATTGCCCGCCTCGTTGAGCGCCGGCAACTCGCATTCGGTCAGATTGCAGGACAGGATCGGGCAGCGCTCCGGGCTGAAGTGCGGGTCGCGTGCGGCAAGTTCGGCATAGGCAGCGATGAAGGCGTAGGACGAGGAGCCGATCAGGTTGTTCAGGACGAAATCCGGCCGGGTCGCCTGGATCTCGGCGATCAGCCTGGAGACATCGGCCTCGCCGAGCGGCAGATAGCGCTCGCCCAAAACCTTGCCGCCGGCGTCGGCGATCAGGTCGCGGGCGACACGGTTGGTCTCCCAGCCCCAGATATAGTTGGAGCCGAGCAGGAAGCCATTAGCGCCGAAGCGCGGCACGACATGAGCCAGCAGCGGGACGAGATGCTGGTTCGGGCAAGCGTGCATGTAGACGACATGCTCGTTCGCTTCGAAGCCCTCATAGGGGCAGGCGTACCAGAGCGTGCCGCCGGCGCGCTCGAGGATCGGAATGACCTCCTTGCGGCTCCATGACGTGATGCAGCCAATGATGTGGCGCGCGCCGCTGTTGGCGAGAATGTCGGCGCAGCCCGTCGCGTAGCCGTCGATGTTGCCTTGAGGGTCGCGCTCCACCGGAACGAATTCGATCGGGATGGCGGGATCGGCGTTGACATCGGCGATGGCCGTCATCGCACCCGAACGGCAGGATTCGGACAGCAGTTGGTAGTTGCCCGACCGCGAGTAAAGGATGCCGATTTCGATACGCCGTCCCAAGCAGATCCCCAAAATAACAATGCCCCGCAGCCGCCGCCGCGGAAGGCGAGGCATACGAGGCATTTTTGCCGCCCGGCGATCAGTGCCGGTATTTTCTCCATTAGCGTATTCGGTACGGCGGGTCAGTCAAGCGGGAAAGTGAGGGTCGGGAAAGTGCCCTGGTTGCGTCTGGTTGCGCGAGGGGCCTCGCCGAGAATTCGTCCTATCTCAGCGGTGGGCGCGTTTCTCGTCCGTCGCCGCCCGGTCGATCGCCAGCCCATCCGTCGACAGGGAGACACCAAATTTTTCGCCAGCGTCCTCGGGCGTATAGTACCCCAGCCTGATATCCCTCAGCACCAGTTCCGGGTCGCGCGCCAGGGGATCGCCATAGCCGCCGCCGCCCGGCGTGCCGACGCGCACGCGGTCGCCGGCCTTCAGGGCGATGTCCTGCTCCTTGGAGAGGTGCGGCGGCACATGTTCTCTGCCGTCGCGAAAAACGGTCACCGTGTTGACCGCGCCGTCCTTGCCGCCGAGCGCGCCCTGCGGGCCGAAACGGCCATGGTCCATGACGAAGGAGGCGCGGGCGTCGCCGCGCAGGATCTCGACCTCATAGGCGAGCCCGAAACCGCCGCGATGCCTGCCGGCGCCGCCCGAGCCTTCGCGCAGGGCATAATGACGATAGAGCACCGGAAACGCCTGCTCCATGATCTCGACCGGCGGCGATTTGGAGATGCCGATGGTCGAGCAGCCGTTGCTCAGGCCGTCATGATCGGCGTTGCCGCCATAGCCGCCGCCGGAGATCTGGTACATGACGTAATCGCGGCCGCGGGCCGGGTCGTTGCCGCCGAGCGCGAAATTGCCGCTGGAGCCGGCCGGAGCCGCCGTCACCTTGTCGGGCAGTGCCTGCACCATGGCCGCGAACACCGCCTCGGCGATGCGCTGCGAAACCTCGGCCGCGCAGCCCGATACCGGGCGCGGATATTTGGCGTCGAGGAAAGTGCCTTCCGGCCGCTTGACGATCAGCGGCTCGAAGGCGCCGGCACTGATCGGCACGTCAGGGAAAATATGGCGCATGGCGAGATAGACCGAGGACAACGTCGTCGCCAGAACGCTGTTCATCGGCCCGGCGCAGGGTTTTGACGAGCCGGAGAAGTCGAAAGTGAGCGTGTCGCCCTGTTTCTCCACCGCAAGCGCGATGGTCAGCGGCTCATTGACCACCCCGTCGGAATCGACGAAAGCTTTTGAGCGATAAATGCCGTCGGGAATGGCCGATATGTTGGCGCGCATCTGCTCGGCGGCGCGGCGCCGCAGTTCGGCGATCGCCTCGACGACTGTTTCATCTCCGTAACGATCCAGGATTCCGTTCAGCCGGTCCTGGCCGATCAGCAGTGCCGCCGCCTGTGCACGGATGTCGCCGATGCGCTGGTCGGCAACCCTGATGTTCGAGCAGATGATGGCGTAGATCTCAGGGTCGAGCACGCCCTTCTTGAACAATTTCACCGGCGGCAGCCGCAAGCCTTCCTGTTCGACCGCCGTTGCCGAGGCGGAAAAGCCGCCCGGCACCGAGCCGCCGATGTCGGGCCAGTGGCCGGTGTTCGACAGCCAGCAGAAAATTCTGCCGTCCCTGTAGACTGGCATGGCGAAGCGCACATCCATCAGATGGGTGCCGCCGAGATAGGGATCGTTGACGATGTAGATATCGCCTGGCTCGGGCGGCAGGCAGCGTCCGTCGGCGATCATCTCGATTACCGTTTTGGTCGAATACTGCATGACGCCGACGAACACCGGCAGGCCCTGGCTGCCTTGCGCGATCAGCGAACCATCGACCGCCGAATAGATGCCGTCGGAGCGGTCATTGGCCTCGGCGATGACGGGCGAAAAAGCGGCGCGCGAAAAGGTCAGGTCCATCTCGTCGCAGACCTGCTGCAGCGCCGCCTGGATGACCGAAAGCGTAATGGTGTCGAGTTTTGCCATTTCAGGCCTCACCGATGTCGATGATGATGTTGCCGTCGGCGTCCGAGCGCGCCCGGTCGCCGGGCTCGAGCACGGTGGTCGCGTCCATCTGTTCGAGGATCGCTGGCCCCTCGATGACCGCGTCGAGCGGCAGCTTCTCCCTGCTGTAGACCGGCGTGTCGTGCCAGCGCCCGCCATACCAAACCGGCCGGATTTCGCGCCGCGCGTCGGCCAGCGTTTCGGCGCGCCCTGCCGGGTCGATCAATCGCGACAGATCGATCGCCGGCCGCACGCCGGTCACCGAGGTGTTGAGGTTGACCAGATTGGCGCGGATTTCCGGCAGCTCGACCTTGAAGCGGCCGAAATAGGCCTTTTCAAACAGTTGCTGCAATGTTTCACGTGTCACCGCGGACGAAGGCAGCGGCACGTTGATGATGTGGGTCTGGCCGACGAACTGCATGTCGGCGGAATGCGTGACGCGGATCGTCTCCGGCTTCACCGCTTCCTTGCCGATCAGCTCTTCGCCTTCGTTTCGGTGCCGTTCCAATATAGTGTGAATCTGGGTTTCATCAAGACCGGCCACCGGCTGGTTGACCGTGTTGACGAAATCGTGCCTGAGATCGGCGACGACGCAACCGAGCGCATTGGTGATGCCCGGCCGCGCCGGCACCAGCACTTTGGGCAGACCGAGCTCGCGCGCCAGCGCCGTCGCATGCAGGGGCCCGGCGCCGCCGAAGGCGAACAGCGCGAAATCGCGAGGGTCGTGGCCGCGCGACACCGAGACCATGCGGATGGCGCCGGCCATCTTGATGTTGCCGAGCCGCAGCACCGCGCCCGCCGCCTCGACGCCGGACAGGCCGGTGGGTCGGCCGATCCTGTCCTCGAATATGCTGGTGACGTGTTCGACGGTGACCGGATTTTCGACGGCGAGCAGCTTTTTCGGCGCCAGCCGGCCGAGCACCAGATTGGCGTCGGTGATGGTTGGCTCGCTGCCGCCGCGCCCGTAGCAGATCGGGCCGGGATTGGCGCCGGCGCTTTCCGGGCCGATCTGGATCAGGCCGGCCGCATCGACGCGGGCGATCGAGCCGCCGCCGGCGCCGACCGTATGCACCGCCACCATCGGCACATGGATCGGCATCGCATATTCGATCTCGATCTCGTTCGACACCGCCGGTTCGGCATTGCGGATCAGCGCCACGTCGGTCGAGGTGCCGCCCATGTCGTAGGTGACCAGGTTTTTGAAGCCGGCGCGTTTTCCCGTATAGGCGGCGGCGATGACACCGGAGGCCGGGCCGGACATGACGGTCTTGGCTGACTCGCGTGTGACAAAGCGGGCCGAGATCATGCCGCCATTGCCGTTCATGATCAGGAAGTCGCGGGCGTAGCCTTTTGATCCCAATTCCTTGCGCAGCCGTTCGACATAGCGTTCGAGGATCGGCTGCACCGAGGCGTTGACCGAAGCGGTGACACCGCGCTCGAATTCGCGCGCTTCCGACAGCAGCGCATGGCCTGTCGTGATGTAGCTATTCGGCCAAAGCTCGGCGGCGATCTCGGCGGCGCGCCGCTCATGCGCCGGGTTGGCGTAGGAATGCAGGAAATGGATGACGAGGGATTCGCAGCCGGCCTCGATCAACTGGGAAATCGCCGCGCGCATCTCGGCTTCGTCGAGCGGGATGCGCACTGCGCCCGAGGCTTCGACGCGCTCCGACACTTCAAGCCGCAGATTGCGCGGAATGATCGGGACGAAGCTGCCTGTCATGCCATAGGGCTGCGGCCGTGTCCGCCGGCCAAGCTCGATCACGTCGCGAAAGCCGCGCGTGGTGACCATGCCGGTCTTGGCCAGCCGGCGTTCCAGCACCGCATTGGTGGTGGTCGTCGTGCCGTGCACGATGAGGTCGATGCCGCGGATGGGGAAACCGGTGGCACCGAGCGCCGAAACGACGCCGAAGGCCTGGTTGTCGGTAGTGGTCGGGGTCTTGGCGATATGCACCTTGCCGCCGCCCCGGCCGTCGATCAGAAGCAGGTCGGTAAAGGTTCCGCCGACATCGATGCCGGCGACGACGCTGCCGAGGGAATCCAGCGTCTGCGCCGAAAAATTCTCTTTCATTGTCGAAACCCGAAATATCAGGACTACCGATATGTGTCAGTTTGGAAAGGTGTTTCACGCTGGCGTCTTGACGCAAATATCATTTGTATACTAATAAATTCGGGACACAAGAGCTTACCGTGCAAACGGGCACGCCGGGACCTGATCGGTTCGGGCGCGCAGGAGAAGGTTTGGCGTCAGCGCCCTCGGGTTGGCCAGAAGGTTAGGTTTGATGAACACCATATCAACGCTCAACACCGCCGGCGCCCGGCCGCAGCAGTTCCCAATTCCGGCCAATGTCTATGCCGAAACCGTCGTCTCGGTGAAGCACTACACCGACCGGCTGTTTTCGTTCCGCATCACCCGGTCGCAGTCGCTGCGTTTCCGCTCCGGCGAGTTCGTCATGATCGGCCTGCCCAACGCCGAGAAGCCGGTGTTCCGCGCCTATTCGATCGCCAGCCCTGCCTGGGACGACGAGCTGGAATTTTTTTCGATCAAGGTGCCGGACGGCCCGCTGACCTCGCAGCTGCAAAAAATCGCGGTCGGCGACACCGTCATCATGCGGCAAAAATCGACCGGCACGCTGGTGGTCGACGCGCTGACCCCGGCCAAGCGCCTGTTCATGATCTCGACCGGCACCGGCATCGCGCCCTTCGCCAGCCTGCTGCGCGATCCCGACACCTATGAAAAATTCGAGCAGGTGATCCTGACCCACACCTGCCGCGACAATGCCGAACTCACCTACGGCCAGCAGCTGGTTGCAGAGCTGGAGAACGATCCGCTGATCGGCGAGCTGACCGGCGGCCGCGTCACGCTCTACAATTCGACGACGCGTGAAAGCTCCGAGCGCATGGGCCGCATCACCGCGCTGATCGGCTCGGGAAAGTTCTATGCCGATCTCGGCATCGACAAGCTCGATCCGGAGACCGACCGCATCATGATCTGCGGCTCGATGCATATGCTTAGGGATGTCAAGGAGCTGGCCGAAAGCCTCGGCTTCCAGGAAGGCTCGCTGCATCATCCGGCAAGCTTCGTCGTCGAGCGCGCGTTTGTCGGCTGAGACGGCGGGGCGCTTCGGCGCCCGCCTCAAGCGGGTTTGACCATACGGTCAAAAATCTGCTGCTTTCGCGGCCTTTTTCAACTATGACCGCTTGAAGGACTCGTGAAGCGCTGCTTCGCGGGCTATTCTCGGTGGACGTCGCTGAACAAAGGGGCAGGAGATGAGCAGCACAATCCGCGAGGCCGGTCTCGGTGCCGACAGGTTGGGCGCGCCCAAGGTCACGCCGCTGCCGGCGCGCACTGCCGCCAACGCGCCGGTGTCGCAAGCGCACGGCATTGTCCGCAACCCCGGCATGAAGCTCGATCTCGGCTTCATGGAATCGATGCGCAGCGTCAACCGCTCGGCGCTGGAACGGCGTGTCGCCAGTCTGACCAAACGACGCTCGATCAAGGCCGACAACCAGGCCGCCTGGCTGCTGCGCGCCGTCGCCTGCATGGACCTGACCACGCTGAATTCGAACGACACCGACGAGCGGGTGCGCCGGCTCTGCGCCAAGGCGGTCAATCCGTTCCGCCGCGACATCGTCGAAGGCCTCGGCATTACAGGTGAAAAGATCCGCCCGGCGGCGGTCTGCGTCTATCATCCGTTCGTCGCCACCGCCGTCGATGCGCTGCGCGGCAGCGGTATCCATGTCGCCGCCGTATCTACCGCTTTCCCGCACGGCCTCACCCCGCTGTCGACGCGCCTGCAGGAGATCGAAGCTTCGGTGAGCGATGGCGCCGACGAGATCGACGTCGTCATTCCGCGCGGCCTGGTATTCGGAGCGAAATGGCAGGAACTCTATAACGAGATCGTTGCGATGCGCGCCGCCTGCGGCGAGGCGCATCTCAAGGTCATTCTCGGTACCGGCGATCTTGCCACGCTGCGCAACGTCATGCTGGCGTCGATGGTGGCGATGATGGCGGGCGCCGATTTCATCAAAACCTCGACCGGCAAGGAAAGCGTAAACGCGACATTGCCCGTCGGCCTTGCCATGGTGCGCGCCATCCGCGCCTATTTCGAGGAGACCGGCTATCTCATCGGCTTCAAGCCGGCCGGCGGCATATCCACGGCAAAGGCGTCGCTCGATTGGCTGGTGCTGATGAAGGAAGAGCTGGGACGGCGATGGCTGGAGCCGGACCTGTTCCGCTTCGGCGCGTCGAGCCTTTTGACCGACATCGAGCGCCAGCTCGAACACCATCTGACCGGCCACTATTCGGCCAATCATCGCCACGCGATGGCGTGAGGCGGACCTAGCTTTGAATGTCGAGTTCCTTCGCGCCCCCCTCTGTCCTGCCGGACATCTCCCCCACTTGTGGGGAGATTGGCTGTCATCGGCGATTTCGCCAACTGCTGACGTTGCAGGATGGCCGAAGCCAAACATGAAGTCCGATCTCCCTCCTTGTGGGGGAGATGTCCGGCAGGACAGAGGGGGGCGCGAAGGATCGCCTGCCTCGCTGAAGAGGAGCGCTCCATGAACATTCTCGAACGCTATCACGCCATGGACTACGGCCCGGCGCCGGAGGCCCGCTACGAGGCCGACGCGTGGCTCGCCGCGCGCGATTTTTCCAAAGCGCTGTTCATCGACGGCGACTGGAAGGCGGCCGGCGGCGGCAAGACCTTCGACACCAGCGATCCCGCGTCCGGCAAATTGCTGGCCAAGGTCTCGGATGCCGGTGCTGCCGATATCGGTGCGGCGGTTTCGGCCGCCACAAAAGCGCTGCCTAGATGGAGCGCCAGCTCCGGCTACAGCCGAGCCAAAGCGCTCTACGCCATCGGTCGCGCCATGCAGCGCCACCAGCGGCTGTTCGCGGTGCTGGAATCGATCGACAACGGCAAACCGATCCGCGAAAGCCGCGACATCGACGTGCCGCTGGCCATCCGCCATTTCATCCACCATGCCGGCTGGGCGCAGGCGCTGGACAAGGATTTTCCGGATCAGAAGGGCGTCGGCGTCGTCGGCCAGATCATCCCGTGGAATTTCCCGCTCTTGATGCTGGCCTGGAAGATCGCGCCGGCGCTGGCCGCCGGCTGCACCGTGGTGCTCAAGCCGGCCGAGTTCACCCCGCTCACCGCCATCCTGTTCGCCGAGATCTGCGAACGATCAGGCGTGCCGAAGGGCGTCGTCAACATCGTCCACGGCGGGCCGGAGGCGGGTGCGGCAATCGTTAATCATCCCGGCATCCAGAAGATCGCCTTCACCGGCTCGTCCGAGGTCGGCAAGATCATCCGCAAAGCCACTGCCGGGTCGGGCAAGAAATTGTCGCTGGAACTTGGCGGCAAGTCGGCCTTCGTCGTCTTCGAGGACGCCGATCTCGACAGCGCCGTCGAGGGACTGGTCGACGGCATCTGGTTCAACCAGGGCCAGGTCTGCTGTGCCGGCTCGCGCCTTTTGGTGCAGGAAGGCGTCGCCGAAGCCTTCATCGCCAAGGTCAAGACGCGGATGAGCCGGCTGCGCGTCGGCAGCCCGCTCGACAAGAACACCGATATCGGCCCGCTGGTCGACCTGACCCAGCTCCATCGCGTCAAGGGCCTGGTCGCCGAAGGCGCCAAACAGGGCGCCGTCTGCTGGCAGCCGGACGTGGCGCTGCCGACTTCCGGCTATTATCACCTGCCGACGCTGGCGACAGGCGTTTCGCCGGCCAACATCCTGGCGCAGGAGGAGGTGTTCGGCCCGGTGCTGGCGACCATGACCTTCCGCAACACCGAGGAAGCGATCGAGCTCGCCAACAACACGCGCTACGGCCTGGCCGCCTCGGTGTGGAGCGACAATGTCAACCTTGCGCTGCACGTCGCGCCGCAATTGAAGGCCGGCGTCGTCTGGGTCAACGGCACCAACATGTTCGACGCCGCCTGCGGCTTCGGCGGCTACCGCGAGAGCGGTTTTGGCCGCGAAGGCGGGCGCGAGGGCATGTTCGAATATCTCTCGGCAAAACTGCCGCTCGGCCCGGCCATCAAGCCGGCAGTGGCTGCTGCCCAGTCGGTCGAGCGGTCGAATGGCGACACTATCGATCGCACGGCAAAGCTGTTCATCGGCGGCAAGCAGGTCAGGCCGGACGGCAATTATTCGCTTGCCGTCGCCACCGCCAAGGGCAAGCTTGCCGGCGAGGTCGGTCTCGGCAGCCGCAAGGATATCCGCGACGCCGTCGCGGCTGCACGTGCCTGCAAGGGCTGGCCGGAGGCGACCGCCTACAATCGCAGCCAGGTGCTTTACTATCTGGCCGAAAACCTGTCCGGCCGTGCCGACGAGTTTGCGGCGCGTCTCACTGAGCTCACCGGCGCCACCGCCAAGGCGGCGCGCGAAGAGGTCGACCAGTCGATCGAGCGGCTGTTCCTCTATGCCGGCTTGGCCGACAAGTTCGAGGGCCGCGTCCACCAGCCGCCGGCCCGCGCCGTCACTTTGGCACTGCATGAGCCGGTCGGCGTCGTCGGCATCGTGGCACCCGACAATGCGCCCCTGCTCGGCCTGATCTCGCTGGCGGCGCCGGCGCTCGCCATGGGCAACACCGTCGTCGCGGTGCCATCCGAAAAATATCCGCTGCTTACCACCGATCTCTATCAGATCATCGAATATTCCGACGTTCCGGCCGGCGCCATCAACATCGTCACCGGCCGCACCGCCGAGCTCACCGGCGTGCTGGCCAGGCACGACGATGTCGACGGGCTCTGGGTGTTCGCCGATGCCGAGACCTGCGCCAAGACCGAAGCCGACTCTGTCGGCAATCTCAAGCGCGTCTGGACCGGCAACGGCCGCAGCCTCGACTGGGCGTCGACCGAGGCCGCCGGCGATGCCTTCCTGCGCCGTGCCGTCGAGGTCAAGAACGTCTGGGTGCCCTACGGCGACTGAACGGTCGCCATTCGCGCGGCGTCGGACGAGAAGCGTTCGGGCTTGACGACAGAAATGATGTTCTTTACCGAGAAAAAACATTTGCCCCTAAGCGAACAGGAATACAGGCGGCATGGGAGTGCCTATCTGGCACATTGCGCCTTGGCCGCGTGCCGGTAAAACCCTGGCGGCCACAGAGGAGAAAAGCATGGCGGATCTGGCAGGCAAGATCGTTGTCGTCACGGCGGCGGCACAGGGCATCGGCCGGGCGAGCGCGCTGGCTTTCGCCAGGGCGGGCGCTGTTGTCCACGCCACCGACATCAACGAGGTGATGCTCGCCGAACTCGGCAAGACGGCTGGCATCAGGACCCGCAAGCTCGACGTGCTGAACGACGAGGCCGTGACCTCGGCCTTCGCCGAGATCGGCGCCGTCGACGTGCTGTTCAACTGCGCCGGCTTCGTCCATTCGGGCTCGATCCTCGAGATGAAGGACGCCGATCTCGACTTTGCTTTGGATCTCAATGTCCGCTCGATGGTCCGCACCATCCGCGCCGTGCTGCCCGGCATGCTGGAGCGCGGCGACGGCTCGATCATCAACATGGCGTCGTTGGCGGGCTCGACCAAGGGCGTGCCCAACCGCTTCGTCTACGGCCTGACCAAGGCGGCCGTCATCGGCCTGACCAAATCGATTGCCGCCGATTATGTCGGCAAGGGCATTCGCTGCAACGCCATCTGCCCCGGCACGGTCGAAAGCCCGTCGCTGCAGGACCGCATGCATGCGCAGGGCGACTACGAGGCGGCCCGCGCTGCCTTCATCGCCCGCCAGCCGATGGGCCGCCTTGGCACGCCCGAGGAAATCGCCGATCTCGCCGTCTATCTGGCCGGCGCCACCTATACGTCGGGGCAGGCTTATAATATCGACGGTGGCTGGTCGATTTAAGCTCACCTCAATCAAGGAGAGAAATTGTAATGAAACTGCTGCGCTATGGCGAGGCGGGGAGCGAACGCCCCGGCCTGCTCGATGCGGATGGGACGATCCGTGACCTCTCCGCCCATGTCACCGACATTGCCGGCAAGGCGCTCGACCCGGCATCGCTTGAGACATTGTCGAAGCTCGATCCGAAATCGCTGCCGGCGGTTCCCGGCAAGCCGCGGATCGGCGCCTGCGTCGCCGGGACCGGCAAGTTCATCTGCATCGGCCTGAACTATTCCGACCATGCCGCCGAGACCGGCGCCACGGTGCCGCCGGAGCCGATCATCTTCATGAAGGCGAGCTCGGCCATCGTTGGACCGGACGACGACGTGCTGATCCCGCGCGGCTCTGTGAAGACCGATTGGGAGGTCGAGCTAGGCGTGGTTATCGGCAAGACCGCGAAATATGTCACCGAGGCCGAGGCGCTGGACTATGTCGCCGGCTACTGCGTCGCGCACGACGTTTCCGAACGCGCCTTCCAGGCCGAGCGTCAGGGCCAATGGACTAAGGGCAAGTCCTGCGACACCTTCGGGCCGATCGGCCCGTGGCTGGTGACCAAGGACGAAGTGAAAGACCCGCAGAACATCCCGATGTGGCTGAAAGTCAACGGCAAGACGATGCAGAACGGCTCGACCAAGACCATGGTCTATGGCGTCGCCTATCTGGTTTCCTATCTCAGCCAGTTCATGTCGCTGCATCCGGGCGACATCATCTCGACCGGCACGCCGCCCGGCGTCGGCCTCGGCATGAAGCCGCCAGTGTTCCTGAAGCCCGGCGACGTCGTCGAGCTCGGCATCGAAGGGCTGGGCATGCAGAGGCAGACGTTCAAGGCGGACGTATAGGGGTCTTCCTTCTCCCCTTGTGGGAGAAGGAAGATCGGCGCGCAGCGCCGAGACGGATGAGGGGTGCTGGAAGATACGTGGCGAGAACACCGAAGGATTTTAGTCGCTTACGCCTTCAGCGTAGCGATCCTTCCAACACCCCTCATCCGACCGAGCTTCGCTCGGCCACCTTCTCCCACAAGGGGAGAAGGGGAGTCGGCACCAGCTACTTCAACACCTTCCCATCCGCCCCGAACCGGTACGTCTTTGCCGGATCCGGCGTCGCATAAAGCGTGGCTCCCGTTTCGGCGTTGTAGACGCCGAAGATGCGCACGGTGATCAGCCCGGCCTTCTCGCAGTCGAGATAGAGGTTGGTGTCGGCGCCAAGATGCTCGGCATGGACGACCGTGCCTTTCCAGGCGCCAGATTTCGCATCGACCGTCAGGTGCTCTGGACGGACGCCGATGGTCTTGGCCGTCTCGCCAAGCCTGGCGCCGTCGACGAAATTCATCTTTGGTGAGCCGATGAAGCCGGCGACGAATTCATTTGCCGGCGAATTATAAAGCTCCATCGGCCCGCCGATCTGCTCGATTTTTCCGGCGTTGAGCACGACGATCTTGTCGGCCAGCGTCATCGCCTCGACCTGGTCGTGGGTGACATAGATCATCGTCGCCTTCAGCCGGCGGTGCAATTGCGCGATCTCCAGCCTGGTGTTGACGCGCAGTGCTGCATCGAGGTTCGACAAAGGCTCGTCGAACAGGAAAAGCTTGGGCTCGCGCACCACGGCGCGGCCGATGGCGACGCGCTGGCGCTGGCCGCCTGACAGCTCGGCCGGACGCCTCGAGAGATAGGGTTCCAGCGACAGCATCGAGGAGGCGATGCCAATGCGGCGGTCGATCTCGGCCGCCGGCGTGCCCGCCTGCTTGAGGCCGAGGCCCATATTGTTCTTCACCGTCAGGTGCGGGTAGAGCGCGTAGGTCTGGAACACCATGGCGATGCCGCGTTTGGCCGGCGGGGTTGCGGAGACGTCCGCGCCGTCGATGACCACGCGGCCCGAGGTCGAATCCTCCAGCCCGGCGATGACCCTGAGCAGCGTCGACTTGCCACAGCCGGAGGGGCCGACGAAGACGACGAATTCGCCATCGGTCACTTCGAGGTTGATGCCCTTCAGCACCTCGACCGGCCCAAAGGCCTTCTTCACATTCTCGATATTCAGCGAGCCCACGGCTTCGTCCCTGTTCTAGAGTTTGACTGGTCTAGAGTCTGATTGGGGTGCCGCCGCGCACGCTCTCGTCGGCGGCAAGGCAGACGGCGAGCGACTTCACTGCGTCGTCCATATGGCGGGTCAGATCCAGATCCTGGCGGATCGCCTTGAGCAGAAAAGCCTGTTCGCGGTCGCAGAGATCCTGATGGCCGGGTTCGCCCTCCATCGACAGCAGCTCATCCGCTTTGGCGAACTTGCCGTCCGCGCCGGTCGCCGCGCTGTGCAGGCGGATGGTCGAGGTCTTGGTGTGGGTGTCGATGTCGTCGGATTTGACACCCTCTTTCATGACGATCGACACGCAGCCATTGGGCGAGATCACATCCTTCACGAAGAACGCGGTTTCCGAGATCATCGGCCCCCAGCCGGCCTCGTACCAGCCGACCGAACCGTCGTCGAACAGCACCTGCAGATGACCGTAATTATACATCGAGGGCGCAATCTCGTCGGTCAGCCTCAGCCCCATGCCGCGCACCTCGACCGGCCTGGCGTCGGTGATCTGCAGCATCACGTCGAGATAGTGGACGCCGCAATCGACGATCGGCGACGTCGTCTGCATCAACTGCTTGTGCGTCTCCCAGCTATGGCCTGAGGATTGCTGGTTGAGGTTCATGCGGAACACGTAAGGACCACCCAGCTTGCGCGCCTCGGCGATCAGCCTGATCCAGGACGGGTGATGGCGCAGGATGTAGCCGATCACCAGCTTTTTGCCGTTGGCCTTGGCTGCCCCGACCACGCGTTTCGCATCCGCCACTGTCGTCGCCAGCGGCTTTTCGACGAAGACATGGCAGCCCGCCTCGAACGCCTTCACCGCATAGTCGGCATGGCTGTCGGAATAGGTGGCGATGCAGGCGACGTCGGGCCTCTCGTCGCGCAACGCCTCGTCAAAGGAACGCCTGATATCATACGCGGAAAGCCCGGCCGGCAGCGGCACGTCCGAACGGTTGATCATCGCCGCGATCTCAAACCCCGGATTGGTGTGATAGGCCAGCGCATGGCTGCGGCCCATATTGCCAAGCCCGGCAACGACGACGCGAAGAGGTTTTTCGGCGCTCACTTGACCGCTCCCGAAGTAATGCCGCGGATCAGTTGCCGCGAGAAGATGACGTAGAGGATCAGCACCGGCATGATCGCCAGCGACAGTGCGGCCAAGATAGCGTTCCAGTTGGTGACGAACTGGCCGAGAAATAGCTGGGCGCCGAGCGTCACCGTCTTGGTCTCCTCCGACGGCGCCAGGATCAACGGGAACCACAGATCGTTCCAGATCGGGATCATGGTGAAGACCGCGACCGTCGCCATCGATGGCCGGACCAGCGGCAGCACCAGCCGGAAGAAGATGGTGTATTCTGACAGGCCGTCGATGCGCCCGGCATTCTTCAGATCGTCGGACACCTGCTTCATGAATTCCGACAGGATGAAGACGGCGAGTGGCAGGCCTTGCGCCGTATAAACCAGGATCAGCGCCGTCAGCGTGTTGACCAGCCCGCTCGCCACCATCAGCTGCAGGATGGCGACGGTGCCGAGGCGGATCGGGATCATGATGCCGAGCGCCAGGTAGAGTCCCATCAGCGAATTGCCGCGGAAGCGGTATTCCGACAGCGCGAACGCGGCCATCGCGCCGAACAGCAGCACGAAGAACAGCGAAGCGACGGTGACGACAAGGCTGTTCTGGAAATAGTGGATGAAATCGCCCTGGCCGATCACGGTGGTGTAGCCGATGAGGTCGAAGGTTTTCGGGGTCGGCGGCGCCAGCGGCGCGCCGAAGATCGCCGCGCGCGACTTGAACGAATTGACGATGACGATGATCACCGGAAACAGCGCGATCACCGTGTAGGTCAACAGCACCGCATGGGCGCCGATGGTGCGGGGCAGGGAGCTGGTTGCCGTGCTCATGTCTGGCGCCTCAGAACTGGTAGCGACGCAGGCGCGTCTGGACGAGGAACAGGTAGACGCAGACGCCGCCAAGGATGATCAGGAACATCATCGTGGCGATCGCCGCGCCCATATTGGGATCGCCGACCTGCAGCTGGAAACCGAAGAAGGCGCGGTAGAGGAAGGTGCCGAGGATATCGGTCGAATAGTTCGGCCCGGCCAGCGCGCCTTGCGCCGTGTAGATCAGGTCGAAGGCGTTGAAATTGCCGACGAAGGTCAGGATCGAGATGATGCCGATCGACGGCAGGATCAGCGGCAGCTTGATCTTCCAGAACTGAGACATGCCGGTGACGCCGTCGCATTCGGCCGCTTCGATCACCTCGTCGGGAATGGACAGCAATGCCGCATAGATCAGCATCATCGGGATGCCGACGAACTGCCACACGGAGATCAGGCTGAGCGTGGTTAGCGCATATTGCTCCTTGCCCAGCCACGGCGTGAACAGGCTTTTCAGGCCGACAAGATCCATCAGATTCGGCGCCACGCCCCACAGCGGCGACAGGATCAGCTTCCAGGCGAAGCCAACGATGACGAAGGACAGGATCGTGGGGACGAAGATCGCCGTACGGTAGAACGCCGAGAATCTCAGCCTCGGGCTGGACAGCAGCGCCGCCAGAAGCACACCGATCGGGTTCTGCACTACCATGTGGATGATGAAGAACCAGACATTGTTCCTCAGCGCATTCCAGAAGCCCACGGACCAGTTAGGGTCGCCGAACAGCGTGCGGAAGTTGTCCAGCCCGACGAAAAGCTGGGACTGGTTGATGTTGCGGAACAGCGCGAGCTGCAGCGTGCCGGCCAGAGGCAGGATCATGATCGCCGTATAGACCAGCACCGCCGGCGCCAGGAAGACGACGATATGCCAGCGGAACGGTCGTTTCGGTGCTGCGGCCATGCGTTCGGTCCCCGCCGATCAGGTTCTTGCAATTGCCGCCAAGGTGCGCGGCGCATCCCTCCCCCTTGAGGGGAGGGTGCCTCGCGGAGCGAGGCGGGTGGGGTCGGCCAAGGCAGTGCGCCATCGTGGTATCGACCGTGCTTTCCAGCAACGATCAGGTCGCAGCCTGCCTCCACCAACCCCCTCTGTCGCTTTCGGCGACATCTCCCCCTCAAGGGGGGAGATCGCAGCGCTCTGCCTTGGCTCTTACTTCGCCGGCTTGTACCAGCTGTCCAGGCCGTCCTGCAGCTTCTTGGCGGCAGCTTCCGGCGTGACCGTGCCGTTGATGACGTTGGCCGATTCAACCCACGTCTCGTTCTCGAGGTTCGGCGTACCGCGCCCCAGGATCTGGTAGGTCGAACGGATCGTCGGCTTGCACTTGTCGCGCCAGGAAACGAATTCCTGGGCCAGTGGGTCTTCCATCTTCACCGGGGTGTTGTTCAGGCTGAAGAAGCCCGGCAGCGCGTTGGCGTAGATGGTGGCGAAATCCGGCGAGGCGACCCATGTCAGGAAGGTCTTGGCCGCATCCGCGTTCTTCGAGGCCGCATTGAGGCCCATGCCGATGTCGGTATGGTCGGAGATGTAGCAGGTGTCGCCGGCCTTCTGCACCGGCGGCGGGAATGCGCCCATCTTGAACTGAGCCTGGGTGTTGAACAGCGCGATCTCCCAAGAGCCGGCCGGGTAGATGGCGGCACGGCCGAGCGTGAATAGGTTCTGGCTGTCAGGATAGGTCTGCGCCTCGAAGCCGTCGCCGAGATAGGGCTTCCACTTGGCGAGTTCGGCAAACGGCGCTACCCACTGCGGGTCGGTCAGCTTCTGCTCGCCCTTGATCAGCGCCAAACGGCCTTCTTCGCCCTTCCAGTAGTTCGGGCCGATGTTCTGGTAGCCCATGGTCGCGGCTTCCCAGAGATCCTTGGTGCCCATCGCCATCGGGATGTAGGTGCCGTCGGCCTTGATCTTGTCGAGCGCGGCGTAGAACTCCTCGTTCGTCGTCGGCACCTTGATGCCGAGCTGGTCGAAGGCGTCCTTGTTGTAGATGAAGCCGTGGATGACGGAAGCCATCGGCACGCAGAAGCTGGCCTTGCCGTCGTCGGTCTGCCAGGCGGCCTTGGCGACGTCGGAAAAATTCTCCATGCCGGGCAGCGTCGAAATATCGGCGAGGTTGCCCTTCTTGAAGAGTTCCAGGGACTTGTCGAACGGGCGGCAGGTGATCAGGTCGCCCGCCGAGCCGGCGGCGAGCTTGGCGCCGAGCGCGGCGTCATATTCGGTCGGCGCCGAAGGCGCGAACACCACCTTGATGCCCGGGTTCTTGGCCTCAAAAGCCGGGATCAACTTGTCCTTCCAGATGGCGAGGTCGTCGCCGCGCCAGCTTTCGATATTGAGCGTTACGTCTTGGGCATAACCCATTCCGGCGGAGCCGAGAATGCTGGTGCCGAGAAGAAGTGCCGTCAGTAGTTTCGTTGTCATGCTCAGTCTCCCTGTTGACCTTTTTCAGGTTCGGCTTTGAGAACAGAGGCTTTCTGCCCCATGCTCCCCTCGATCGCGGAAAGCGCCGGGCGCAGCTTCTGGCCGGTCCCTTCCAGTATCTTCTCGGCCGCATCGGCGCTGGCGGCGCCGGCGGCGAGCAGAATGGCGGTCTTGACGCCGCCGCCGCTCTCCTCGAGCAGGCGCGCCGCATCGTCCCTGTCGCGCCCGCTGATGGCGGCGACGATGCGTGCGGCGCGGTCGCGCAGCTTGATGTTGTCGGCCATGAGGTTGACCATGTAGCCGTCATGCACATGGCCAAGATGGATGGCGGCCAGCGTCGACAGCATGTTGAGCGCGACCTTCTGGGCAGTGCCGGCGCCCATGCGCGTCGAGCCGGCGATCAGCTCCGGCGGTGTCTCGAGCAATATGGCGATATCGGCCAGCCGAAGCAGCGGCGCATCCTTGTTATTGGCGATGGCGATGGTTGCCGCGCCGCGGCGCCTGGCGTCCTCGATCGCTCTGACCGCATAGGGTGTCGAGCCGCTGGCCGAGACCGCGATCAGGCAGTCGCCGTCGCCGATGCCGGCAGCGGCAACCGCTGCCGAGGCGTCGTCGGTGTCGTCCTCCGGTCCGCCGGCCAGTGTCTTGAAGGCATCGTCGCCACCGGCAATCAGGATGGCGATACGGTCGCGCTGAATGCCGAATGTACCCGGCAGCTCCAGCGCATCGGCCAGCGCCATCAGGCCCGAGCTGCCGGCTGCCGCGTAAGCGAGCTTGCCGCCGTTGTTCAGCCGGCTGGCGATGATTTCGGCTGCTTTGGCGATGGCAGAAATGGCGCCGTGCACCGCCTTGGCGGCCTCGATCTGCGCATTGGCCAAAGAGGAAAGGATGGCGTCCGGGGCCTGGATGTCCAGCCCCTCGGCATTCTGGTGAAGCGCTTCGGTGCGCGTTTCGGCCATCCGCTTTCCTCCAATCCAGAAAACCATACCAAAAAAATACCACTTGTCCACACGCATTAGCGATTTCCCTGCCTCGGAATTGGCTTTCGGGCAAAATACGCAGGTTTTTCAACCAGATGCGGCTTAATCTTTTTGAAACGGAAATTAATCCTTGGCTATTGGTATTTTATTGGTATTATCCGCCGGGAGGAGAAATCGCGTGAATTTCGTGCTTGGCATCGATGGCGGCGGCACCAGCTGCAGGGCGGCCCTTGCAACAGTGGACGGCACCGTCGTCGGCCGCGCCAAGAGTGGTGCGGCCAACATCCGCACCGATCTAACCGGCGCCAGGGCCAACATCGTCGAGGCGGCAAAACAGGCCTTTGTCGCCGCCGGACAAGACCCCGAAATGATCCCGCAAACCCCGGCCATCCTCGGCCTCGCCGGCGCCAATGTCGGCACCTACAGGCAGCAGCTCGAAGCAATCCTGCCGTTCAGCATCAGCCGTGTCGAGACCGACGCCGAGATCGCCCTGGAAGGCGCGGTCGGCTCCGGTGACGGCGCCATGGCCATCCTCGGCACCGGCACCGCCTACATGGCGCGCAGACAAGGCAAGTCGCGCGCCATCGGCGGGTGGGGATTCCAGGTCGGCGACCAGGGCAGCGGCGCCCGCATCGGCCGCGACCTGCTCGAACAGACGCTGCTCGCCTATGACGGCATTCGCCAGGGATCGCGGCTGACACAGGCCATACTCACCATCTTCCGCAACAATCCCGAGGATTTGGTCGAGTTCACCACCAACGCCAAGCCGGGCGATTTCGGCGGCTTCGCGCCCAAGGTCTTCGAGCATGCCGAAAAGGGCGATGTCGTCGCCAACTGGATCCTCGACAAGGCGGTCGCCGATGTCGAGGCCGCACTTGGCGTGCTCGATCTCGGCAGCAACGATCCGCTCTGCTTGCTCGGCGGACTGGCGCCGCTCTATGCACCACGCCTGTCGGCGCGCTACCGGGCGCTGCTGAAGCCGCCGCTCGACGATGCGCTGGGCGGCGCGGTGCAGATGGCGGTTCGTGTCTTCTCGATGACTGCGGAGGGGGCACGATGAGCGAAGCCGCCGACCAGATCTTCGCGACCCTGAAACACTCGGCGCAAAGCGGCGCACCGCTTTATCTGCAGCTCAGGAAGAGCATCGAGGACGCGGTCAATCGCGGCCTGATCGGACCGGGCGACGCGCTGCCTTCCGAGCGCGACATCGCCAGCATGGCGGACATTTCGCGCGTCACCGTGCGCAAGGCGGTTCAGGACCTAGTCAAGGGCGGCATCCTCGTCCAGCGCCACGGCTCCGGCACCTTCGTCGCGCCGCGTATGGAGCGCGTCGAGCAGTCGCTGTCGCGGCTGACGTCCTTCACCGAGGACATGGCGCGGCGCGGCATGGCTGTCCGTTCAGCCTGGCTCGATCGCGGCCTCTATGCGCCCTCGCCGGACGAGATGATGGTGCTTGGCCTGTCGTCGAACGAGCTGGTGGCACGCGTAGCGCGCCTGCGCATCGCCAACGATACGCCGCTGGCGATCGAACGCGCCGCACTGTCGGCCAGCGTGCTGCCGGACCCGGCGGGAATTGGGTCGTCGCTCTATGCGGCGCTGGAAACGACCGGCTTCCGGCCGGTGCGGGCGGTGCAGCGCATCTCCGCGGCCAATCTCGGCGACGACGACGCGCGCCTGCTCGAAGTGCCGCCAGGCATTGCCGGGCTGCACATCGAGCGTATTTCCTATCTGGCGAGCGGCAAGGTTATCGAATTCACCCGCTCCATCTACAGAGGCGACGCCTATGATTTCGTCGCCGAACTCCGGCTGAGCGGGCCGGGCGAAGAGGGCCGGCCATGAGCGCGACGAGCAGCCAAAAGGGTGACACCCATATGCGGCGCGAGATCGAGGAGATCCCGGAGGCCACCGCGCGCCTGCTCGACGGCTCGGCAGCGGTGCTGACGGAGGCCGGGCGCGGCATTCGCGAGCGCGATCCGCAGTTCGTCGTCACCGTGGCGCGCGGCTCCTCCGACCATGCCGCCACCTTCATGAAGTATGCGGTGGAGCTGACCGCCAGCCTCGCCGTCGCTTCGGTCGGCCCATCGATCGCCTCGATCTATGGCGCCAAGCTCAAGCTCGGCGGCTCGGCTTGCCTGGCGATCTCGCAGTCGGGCAAGAGCCCGGACATCGTCGCCATGGCGCAGGCCGCGAGAGCCGGCGGTTCGCTGACCGTCGCCATCACCAACACCGCCGATTCGCCGCTGGCGCGGGCCTCCGATTATGCGATCGACATTCTGGCCGGCCCGGAACGCAGCGTCGCCGCGACGAAGACCTTCGTCAATTCGGCCGTCGCCGGCCTCGCTTTGATGGCGCATAGCACCGGCGACGACAAGTTGCTGGCGGCGCTCGCCCATTTGCCGGAACATTTCCGCAAGGCGATCGCCTGCGACTGGATGGCGCTGGCCAGCGCCCTTGAGACGCCGAAATCGCTGTTCATCCTAGGTCGCGGTCCGTCCGCTGCGATCGCCAATGAAGCAGCGCTTAAGTTCAAGGAAACCTGTGCCATGCACGCCGAGGCCTATAGTGCTGCCGAAGTGATGCATGGCCCGCTGGCACTGGTCGGGCCTGATTTCCCGGTGCTGGCGCTCGCCGCCCGCGATGCTTCCGAGCCGTCGGTTGCCGAGGCCGCCGACAGCCTGGCGGCCAAGGGCGCGGCCGTCTTTGTGACCTCGGACAAGGCGAAAAGCGCTCAGCACCTGCCGCATGTCGCCACCGGCCATCCGCTGACCGACCCGCTGGCGCTGATCGTGTCCTTCTATGGCTTCGTCGAGGCCTTTGCCCGCCATCGCGGCCTCGATCCGGACACGCCGCCCAATCTGCGCAAGGTGACGGAAACCATATGAGCGACCGTTTTGCCCTGACTGGGGCCCGGATCTTCGACGGCGACGACTGGCACGACAATGCCGCGCTTGTCGTGCGTGACGGCCTCGTCGAAGCCATCGTTGCCGTCGGCGCCGTTCCATCCGGTGTCGAGCGTATCGAAACCGGCGGCGGCATGCTTGCGCCGGGCTTCGTCGACCTGCAGGTTAATGGCGGCGGCGGGGTCATGCTCAACGACCATCCTGATGTCGCCTCGATCGAAACCATCTGCCGGGCGCACGCGCCGTTCGGCACGACCGCGCTGTTGCCGACGCTGATCACCGACACGCCTGAGATCACCGCGGCGGCGGTTGCCGCCGGAGCGGAGGCCGGAAAGCAAAAGGTGCCTGGCTTTTTGGGCCTGCATCTCGAAGGCCCGCATTTGTCGATCGCCCGCAAGGGCGCGCATGATCCGGCGCTGATCCGGCCGATGCTGGATTCCGACCAGGCGATGCTGATTGCGACGCGGAAAACTCTGCCGGTACTGTTGACCACGATCGCGCCGGAATCCGTCGACACCGTACGCGTTTCGGCGCTCGCCGAGGCCGGCATCGTCGTCAGCCTCGGCCATTCCGACACCGGCTATGCCAAGGCGCGCGCGTTCGCCGATGCCGGCGCAACAATGGTCACCCATCTGTTTAACGCGATGAGCCAGATCGGCAATCGTGAGCCGGGGTTGGCGGGTGCTGCCATCGATACGGACACGTTGTTTGCCGGCATCATCGCCGACGGCATCCATGTCGATCCCGCCACCATGGCCATCGCGCTGCGCGCCAAGCAGGGTCCGGCAAAAATTTTCCTGGTCACCGACGCCATGGCGACGATCGGCACCGACATGACCTCGTTCACGCTGAACGGCCGCACCGTCTACCGCAAGGACGGCAGCCTGCGGCTTGGCGACGGGACGCTGGCCGGCGCCGATCTCGACATGATCTCCGCCGTGCGCTTCGTCCACCGCATTGTCGGACTGGACCTTTCGGAAGCGCTGCGCATGGCTTCGTTCTATCCGGCGCAGGCGATCGGTCAGTCGCACCGGCTCGGGCGGTTCGCCAACGGCACCGCCGCCGATATCGTTGCGCTGTCGGACGAGTTGGACGTCAGGGGCGTCTGGATAGAAGGCGACAGGGTTTTCGGGGTCGGCGCCAACTGGGTGTAACCTTAACGTCAGCCGGCTTTGGCCGGAGCGTAGAGGTCCTTGTAGGTTTCGCGCAGCAGGTTCTTCTGCACCTTGCCCATCGTGTTGCGCGGCAGTTCGTCGACGAAGATCACCTGCTTCGGGTGCTTGAATTTCGCCAGCCGCCCGGCGATGGCGCCGACGATCTCGGCAGCGGTGATGGTCGAGGCCGGCGTCCGCACCACGATCGCGGTGACGCCCTCGCCGAAATCCGGATGGGCAACGCCGATGACAGCGCTTTCGGCGACGCCGGGCAGCGCGTCGATCTCGCTCTCGACCTCCTTCGGATAGATGTTGTAGCCGCCGGAAATGATCAGATCCTTGCCGCGCCCGACGATGTGGACATAGCCGTCGGCGTCGATCAGGCCGAGATCCCCGGTGATGAAGAAGCCGTCATCACGGAATTCCGCCTTGGTCTTTTCCGGCATGCGCCAATAGCCGCCGAAGACATTGGGGCCCTTCACCTCGATCATGCCGACCTCGCCCTGGGCAAGTGTTTCGCCGCTGTCGGGGTCGGCGATGCGCAGCGCGACGCCGGGTAAGGGGAAGCCGACCGTGCCGGCGCGCCGCTCGCCATCATAGGGGTTCGACGTGTTCATGTTGGTCTCGGTCATGCCGTAGCGCTCGATGATCGAATGGCCGGTGCGCTCGCGCCAGGCCTTGTGCGTCTCGGCCAGCAGCGGCGCCGATCCGGAAACGAACAGGCGGATGTTTTTCGCCGCTTGCCGGTTCAAGCCGTCCTGCTGCAACAGGCGCACATACAAGGTCGGCACGCCCATCAGCGCCGTGGCTCGCGGCAGCAGCGAGACGATGCGGGCCGGGTCGAACCTGGTTTCGAACAGCATCGAGGCGCCGGCCATCAGGATGACGTTGGTGGCGACGAAGAGGCCATGCGTGTGGAAGATCGGCAGCGCGTGGATCAAGACGTCTGCGGCAGTGAAGCGCCACTGGTCGACCAGAACCCGCGCATTCGAGGCGAGGTTCTCATGGCTGAGCATGGCGCCTTTCGAGCGGCCGGTGGTCCCCGACGTGTACAGGATCGCCGCAAGATCGTCCGGCCCGCGCACCACGTCGCAAAAGTCCGAAGACCGCCGCGAGGCCTGATCCATCAGCGAGCCTTCGCCATTGCCACCGAGCGTGACTGCGATAGCGCCCGATCTCTCCGCCAAGGCCCCGATATCGGCTGCCCGTGCCGGATCGCAGACGACCAGCCGCGGCTCGGCATCGCCGAAGAAGTAGTCGAGCTCGGTCAGCGTGTAGGCGGTGTTGAGCGGCAGGAAGACCGTGCCGGCGCGCAGGCAAGCGAGATAGAGGAGAATGGCCTCGGCGCTCTTCTCGACCTGGACGGCGACGCGGTCGCCGGGTTCGACGCCCAATTGCAGAAGCGCATGTGCCAGTTGCGCGGACTGCGCCAGCATATCGCCATAGGAGATCGAGCGCCCGTCATCCGTCTCCATCAACAGACGCTCGGGCGCCGGCATCCCGGCGCGGAAAGCGTCGAACAAATGGTTGGTCATGCATCCCTCCGAGTCTGGGCAGCCGCCGGAAGCGGCGGTGCGGCCGGTCTCGCCGGTTTCGGCAGCAGGCGGCGCACAGCGGGCGCGGCCGCCACATCGTTCCTGGCGGCGTACAGCTCGTGGTTCTTCTCGATATCGTCGAGCTTGTAGCGATAATTGACCATCAGGCCATGCGCCTGACGTAAGGCGCGGGGCGACAGGTCGCCGAAAAGGTCGATGCGCTCCAGCCGCGCGCCATTGCCGAGATGAAACCGGGCGACCGGATCGATCACCTTGCCGGAGGCGGTGCGGGCTTCGAGGAAATACTGTGCCGCAAGAGGAAGCAGGGCCTGGCCCACGCGGTCGCGCATGGCAGCATCCGCGTGCCAACCCTGGTTGGCGACGAGGTCCAGCACTTCGGCGGCGGAGGGGATGGTTTCGGCCTGCTCGGCCAGCCAGCGGGCAAAGCCCGGCACCGGGGACAGTGTGACGAAATCGGTCAGGCCGGGAAGGTCGCGGCGCAGGTCCTCGACCACCTGCTTGATCAGGAAGTTGCCGAACGAGATGCCGCGCAAGCCCTCCTGGCAGTTGGAGATGGAATAGAACACTGCCGTCGTGGCCTGCCGTGGCTGCACCAGCGGCCGCTCGTCGGCAAGCAGCTCGGCGATTGTCGTCGGCATCGCCCGGGTGAGCGCGACCTCGACGAAGATCAGCGGCTCGTCACCGAGCTGTGGATGAAAGAACGCATAGCAGAGCCGGTCGTCGGGTTCGATCCGACGGCGCAGATCGTCCCAGGTGTGGATGGCGTGCACCGCCTCGTAGCGGATGATTTTTTCCAGAATGTTGGCTGGCGTCGACCAGTCGATCCGCCGCAGCACCAGGAAGCCGCGGTTGAACCATGACGACAGGAGGTGCGTGAAGTCGGCATCGACGATGGCGAGATCGGGCGATGTGGGCAGCCGGGCAAGCAGATCCTGGCGCATGCGCACCAGCGTCTCGATGCCGCCGGGCGCCAGGTTCAGGCGGCGCAGAAGCTCCTGTCTTGCCGGTTCGGCGGCATCATGCAGGGTAAGTGCCGAGCGATCGTCGGGCGCGGCGCGATAGGCATCCACCGCGGCGGCAAGCTTGGCATGATCGGTGCCGAAGCGATCGCGCAGCACATGCAGGAAAGCCAGCCTTCCGTCGGCGCCGAGGGTGCGCCAGCGCTCAAGGATTTCCCGGGCATAGGCGACGCCCGATGCCTCGCCCTGGCTGGAAAGCAGACGGGCGCACAGACGCCCCAGGCTGTCGGCCGAGACCGGCTCGTCACCGCGAACGAGGTTCAGCATCATCCGGCCGCGATCGGCGATGGTGTTCAGCAGGTCAGCGAAGAAAGGGCTGCGGTTCATCGATCCGACCGTCGGAGAGGAGCCCTGCGGGAAGGTCCGAAGAGGCATCAGGGTGAGACAGAGAATATGGATGTAGTTTCTGTTATGCCAATAAACTTGCCCAAAAATGGACAAAGACATTTTTGACTGGGGGACCGTATGTCACGAGCACAAGCGCACCGGCGTCGGCCAACGAATTCCTGACCGGCTGACGAGACGACGCGTTCTGGTAATGACGCCGGCAGCGTCAGCGGGCCGCCCGGTCGGCCGCTGTCCTGATCGCCTCGATGTTCCCCCGATAGGCTTCAACGCTGCCGCCCTTGAAGATGGCTGCACCGGCGACCAGCACGCTGGCGCCGGCGGCGGTGACCAAAGGTGCCGTTTGCGGCGAGATGCCGCCGTCGATCTCGATCCGGATCGGCCGATTGCCGATCAGCGCCTTCACCCGCTTCACCTTGTCGACGACTCCCGGAATGAAGGCTTGGCCGCCAAAACCCGGATTGACGGTCATGATCAGGATCAGATCGAGCCGGTCGAGCACATATTCGACCGCCGATTCCGGCGTCGCCGGATTGAGCGACACGCCGGCCTTCTTGCCGAGGTTCCTGATCGTCTGCAGCGAACGGTCGAGATGCGGCCCGGCCTCGGCATGCACTGTCATGCCGTCGCAGCCGGCTTCGGCGAAAGCCCCCAGATAGGGGTCGGCCGGCGCTATCATCAGATGGCAGTCGAAGAAGGCCTTGGTGCGGTTGCGAATCGCCTTGATCACCGGTGGGCCGAAAGTGATGTTGGGCACGAAATGCCCGTCCATGACGTCGAGATGGATCCAGTCGGCGCCGGCCGCCGCCACCGCCTCGACCTCGTCGCCGAGCTTCGAAAAATCCGACGCAAGCACCGATGGCGCGATCAGGGTTTTTTTGCTCATGATCCGGCCTTTCCAGGCGCCCGTGGTTGCGGGCGCATCGTCTGGGTCGACTGCTAGACCATGATCCCGAAAAGGGGAAGCCGGTTGTTCCTGGCGCGATGGCGTCAGATGTCGGCACCAAGACCCCGCCGGATTGCTCCGGCGGGGTCTTGGTGTGCGAATGGTTAGTTAAATATGCTGTTGCGCGCCGGATTCTGCTGTCGAGGAATCCGTTGCTTTTGCTCGGCAGGCACGCCGCCGGGGGCGGAAAGTCGGGCGGATAGAAAGGCGGCAGGTAACCGCCGCCCGGTATCTGCTCGTAATAGCCGGCACGGCCCTCGCAGGGATGCCAGACCTCGACGTCGCCGACATGAGCTTCAACCTCGGGGTCTTCGAAATAGCCGTCGAAGTCGACGAACCATGAGCCGAAGGGCGGGATGTTGGCCGGCCTGACCAGCGCCGTCGGCGTGATCTGCACGCCGTGCATGGCGAGCGGCCCGCCGCCGGCAAGCTGTTCGGCAAGTGCCGGGGGGCGACGGGAGAAACATCCGGCGTTTCCGCGCAAATCAGGGCAAGGCGCGACGTTCCGGCACGTTTTTCCCTGATCGAATTGTCTGCTTTCCTCATAATCACGATACGTCGGCTCTTATGGTGGGTCAACGGAATCGGCGGAAGCCCAGCGCGTCGAGCCGATCCCGGAAGCGGTGGTCGCACCGAGTTCCCGGAAACCGCGGAGCCTCTGGATTTCCAGTCATGGGCCTTTCCTTTTCCGGGCCGCACCACGCGGCGCATCTGGGTGTCAGTCGCGAACCGACGCGGAAAGGTTCATGGGAGCCATGGCCGGAGAACCCCGGCCGGGCCAAGAAAAGGATGTTGGATGCCTTGCGCAGAATGCTTGCGCGCCGCGCAGCCTGTTCTTATATACGCGCCAAGCCGTTCGGCGCGCCGGAATGCCGGTTGCCGAAGCGGAATTTCTTGTGAACAGGGGCTTTCGTCGGAACGCCTGTACGGGTCCTGAGAGCCTGCTTAGCGGAGAGATTAGAAAAATGGCAAAAGTAATCGGTATCGATCTGGGGACCACCAACTCCTGCGTCGCCATCATGGACGGCAAGGAATCGAAGGTCATCGAGAATGCGGAAGGCGCGCGCACGACCCCTTCCATCGTCGCCATCAACAGCGACGGCGAGCGCCTCGTCGGCCAGCCGGCCAAGCGCCAGGCGGTCACCAATCCCGAAAACACAATCTTCGCGGTCAAGCGACTGATCGGCCGTCGCTATGACGATCCGGTGACGGAAAAGGACAAGAAGCTTGTCCCCTACAAGATCGTCAAGGGCGACAATGGCGACGCCTGGGTCGAGGCCGGCGGCAAGAAGCAGTCGCCCAGCCAGATCTCGGCAATGATCCTGCAGAAGATGAAGGAAACGGCGGAAGCCTATCTCGGCGAGAAGGTCGAGAAGGCGGTCATCACCGTTCCGGCCTATTTCAACGATGCCCAGCGCCAGGCCACCAAGGATGCCGGCAAGATCGCCGGCCTGGAAGTGCTGCGCATCATCAACGAGCCAACCGCGGCCGCACTTGCCTACGGCCTCGACAAGAAGGAAGGCAAGACTATTGCCGTCTATGACCTTGGCGGCGGTACGTTCGACATTTCGGTGCTCGAAATCGGCGACGGCGTCTTCGAGGTGAAGTCGACCAATGGCGACACCTTCCTCGGCGGCGAGGATTTCGACATGCGTCTGGTCGAGTATCTGGCGGCCGAGTTCAAGAAGGAACAGGGCATCGATCTGCGGAGCGACAAGCTCGCCCTTCAGCGCCTCAAGGAAGCGGCCGAAAAGGCCAAGATCGAGCTGTCGTCGACGACGCAGACCGAGATCAACCTGCCCTTCATCACTGCCGATGCCACCGGTCCCAAGCACCTGACGCTGAAGCTGACGCGTGCGAAGTTCGAGAGCCTGGTCGAGGATCTCGTCCAGCGCACGATCGATCCCTGCAAGGCGGCGCTCAAGGATGCCGGCCTCAAGGCCGGCGAAATCGACGAGGTCGTCCTGGTCGGCGGCATGACCCGCATGCCCAAGATCCAGGAGATCGTAAAGCAGTTCTTCGGCAAGGAGCCGCACAAGGGCGTCAATCCGGATGAGGTCGTCGCATTGGGCGCCGCCATCCAGGCCGGCGTGCTGCAGGGCGACGTCAAGGACGTGCTGCTGCTCGACGTGACGCCGCTGTCGCTTGGCATCGAGACGCTGGGTGGCGTGTTCACGCGGCTGATTGAACGCAACACGACGATCCCGACGAAGAAAAGCCAGGTGTTCTCGACGGCCGAGGATTCACAGTCGGCCGTGACCATCCGCGTCTTCCAGGGCGAGCGTGAAATGGCCGCCGACAACAAGGCGCTCGGCCAGTTCGACCTGGTCGGCATTCCGCCGGCGCCGCGTGGCGTGCCGCAGATCGAGGTCACTTTCGACATCGACGCCAACGGCATCGTCAATGTCTCGGCCAAGGACAAGGGCACCGGCAAGGAGCACCAGATCCGCATCCAGGCGTCTGGCGGCCTTTCGGACGCCGACATCGAGAAGATGGTGAAGGACGCCGAAGCCAATGCCGAGGCCGATAAGAAGCGGCGCGCGCTGGTCGAGGCCCGCAACCAGGCCGAGGCGCTGGTGCATTCCTCGGAGAAGTCGCTGAAGGAGTATGGCGAGAAGGTTTCCGAGGCCGACCGCACGGCGATCGCCGATGCGATCGCGGCGCTGAAGACCGCTGCCGAAGGCGACGACGCGACCGAGATCGAAGCCAAGACGCAGGCGCTCGCCGAAACCTCGATGAAGCTCGGCCAGGCCATGTACGAAGCTTCGCAGAAGGAAGCCGCGGAGGCTGACGCCAAGGCGGATGCCGCCAAGGACAGCGACGTGGTGGATGCCGATTTCGAGGAAATCAACGAGGACGACGACAAGAAGAAGTCGGCCTGAGCGGCCTGACGGCAGATTATCGCAGGAGGCCCGGCGCAAAGCCGGGCTTTTTTGCAACTCTGGCCGAAAAAGTGCGGGCTTGATCGGAAAAATGCGAGCAAGCTCGCGTCGACACTGGCATCCAGGCGCCATCGCACCTAAATCGGAACAGCGTGCCGGCAACGACGCAACAAGGCTTCAAGACGTTGAATATCCGGACTGCAGGAAAAGATGAAAGCTGATTTCTACGAAACGTTGGGTGTGCAAAAGGGGGCCGACGAGAAGGAGCTCAAGAGCGCTTTCCGCAAGCTCGCCATGCAGTTCCATCCCGATCGCAATCCCGGCGACCATTCCTGCGAGCACAAGTTCAAGGAAATCAACGAAGCCTACGAGACGCTGAAGGACCCGCAGAAACGCGCGGCCTACGACCGTTTCGGCCACGCCGCCTTTGAACAGGGCGGCATGAACGGCGGCGCACACGGCTTCGGCGCCGGCGGCTTCGCCGACATCTTCGAGGATATTTTCGGCGACATGATGGGCGGGCGCCAGCGCCGCTCCTCAGGTGGCCGCGAGCGCGGCGCCGACCTGCGCTACAATATGGAAATCACGCTGGAGGAGGCGTTTACCGGCAAGACCGCACAGATTCACGTGCCGGCCTCGATCTCCTGCACGGAATGCTCCGGCAGCGGCGCCAAGCCCGGCACCCAGCCCGTCACCTGCTCGATGTGCAATGGCCACGGCAAGGTACGCGCCACGCAAGGGTTCTTCTCGATCGAGCGCACCTGCCCGCAATGTCAGGGGCGTGGCCAGACCATCAAGGAGCCGTGCCCGAAATGCGCCGGCCAGGGCCGCGTCACCGAGGAGCGCTCGCTGTCGGTCAACATCCCGGCCGGTATCGAGGACGGCACCCGCATCCGCCTTGCCAATGAGGGCGAGGCCGGCCTGCGCGGCGGCCCGTCGGGCGACCTCTATATTTTCCTGGCGGTCAAGCCGCACGAATTCTTCCAGCGCGACGGCGCCGATCTCTACTGCAAGGTGCCGATCTCGATGACGACGGCAGCACTTGGCGGCTCCTTCGAGGTGGCGACGCTGGACGGCACCCAGACGAAAGTGAAAGTGCCGGAAGGCACCCAGAACGGCCGCCAGTTCCGCCTCAAGGGCAAAGGCATGCCGGTGCTGCGCCAGCACAATATCGGCGACCTCTATATCCAGACCGCAGTCGAGACGCCGCAAAACCTTTCCCGCCGCCAGCGCGAGTTGCTGGAGGAGTTCGAGCAGGTTTCCTCGAAGGATAATTCGCCGCAGTCGAGCGGCTTTTTCGCCCGCATGAAGGACTTTTTCGAAACCTTCGGCGAGCGCTGATTCCTATTCTCGCCAATCCGGTGTAGAGTGCAATCAAGGCGAGGCTTCCCTAGCGTCATCAACATCTTATACCGGCGTCCGCCTTGCCTTGAACCCCGTAGCTGCTAAGTAGCCTCTCGGGGGAGCGTTCAGGAGAACTTGCATGGCACATGGTCCCGGACTGCGAAAGGCGCTGGCGGAAAAGTTCGACGACGAACTGACGTTTTTCAAAGGCTGGATCGACAAGCCGAAGGCGGTCGGTTCGATCGTGCCGACCAGTTCCACCACGGCCCGCAAGATGGCCTCCGTCGTCAACCCGAACTCGGGCCTGCCGGTGCTCGAAGTCGGGCCTGGCACCGGCGTCATCACCCGAGCCATCCTCGCCCAGGGCGTAAAGCCTGAAAATCTCTACGCAGTCGAATACTCGCCCGATTTCGTGCGCCATCTGCGCCAGCTCTATCCCGGCGTCAACGTCATCGAGGGCGACGCCTTCAATCTCGATGCGACACTCGGCGACAAGAGCGGCCTGACCTTCGATTCGGTCGTCTCCGGCGTGCCATTGCTCAATTTCCCGGTCGCCCAGCGCATCGCCTATGTCGAAAGCCTTCTGGACCGCATCCCGACAGGCCGCCCGATCGTGCAGCTGACCTACGGCCCGCTGTCGCCGATCCCGCCTGGCCGCGGCGACTACACGGTCGAGCATTTTCATTTCGTCATCCGCAACATCCCGCCAACGCAGCTGTGGATCTACCGGCGCGCGGCGCATTGATCAGTATTTGGTATTTGGGACGTGCCTGGCCTATACCTGTCGGCTGACAATGGGGGCCAATGGCAGTGATCCCGAAAATTCTCGTCTTCGCCGGCTCGATTCGCGCTGGCGCCTACAGCGGCAGGACCGCCGATGTGGCGCAGAAGGAACTCGCTCTGCAGGGTGCCGAGGTAACCCGCATCTCGCTTGCCGACTATCCGCTGCCGATTCTCGACGAGGATTTGGAAAAGGAGAAAGGCATTCCTGAAAACGCCATCAAGCTTGCCCGGCAGATCGCCGCCCATGACGGGCTGCTGATCGCGACGCCCGAATATAACGGCTCGATCCCGCCGCTGCTCAAGAACGCCATCGATTGGGTGAGCCGCGTGCGAATGGATGGCGGGCGGTCGTTCAGGCCGTTCACCGGCAAGCCCGCCGGCCTTTGTTCGTCTTCCAAAGGACATTTCGCCGGGGTACGCTGCATCAACCATCTGCGCGCCGTGCTGGTGCGCTGCAAGATGGAGGTGGTGACGCCGGAATGCTCGGTGCCGGAGGGCGGCAACGCCTTCGACGAGGACGGAAATTTCAGGGACGAGAGACTGCACAGATCGATGGAGCACCTATGCCGCACGCTGATCGAAACCTCGCGCATGCTGTCGACGCGGATCGAGGCCTGATCCAGGAGCGCGCCAGCACCATGCAAGACAGGCTGATCGTCGGCCTCGACGTGCCGACGCTGAAGGACGCCGAGAAGGCGGTGCGTGAGCTCGACGGGATCGTCTCCTTCTACAAGATCGGCTACCAGCTCGCCTTCGCCGGTGGCCTCGATTTCGCCCGCGAGCTCGCCAGCGGCGGCACCAGGATCTTCCTCGACATGAAGCTGCTCGACATCGACAACACGGTAGCCAAGGGTGTCGAGGCCATTGCCAGGATGGGCATGACCATGCTGACGCTGCACGCCTATCCGAAGACGATGAAGGCAGCGGTCGAGGCCGCCAGGGGCAGCGATCTTTGCCTGCTTGGCGTCACCGTGCTGACCTCGATGGACGAGCAGGACGTGATCGATGCCGGCTATGAACATGACCCGCATACGCTGGTGCTGAGGCGCTCCGAACAGGCGCTGCATGCCGGCATGGGCGGCATCGTCTGCTCGGCCGAGGAAGCGGAAGCGGTGCGCCGGATCGTCGGGCCCAACATGGCCGTCGTCACGCCGGGAATACGGCCCAAGGGCAGCGACCATGGCGACCAGAAGCGCGTGGTGACGCCGGCGCAGGCGATCCGCAACGGCTCCAGCCATCTCGTCGTCGGCCGGCCGATCGTCGGCGCCGCCGACAGGCGAGCGGTCGCGGAAGCGATCCTTGACGAAATGCGCTCGGCCTAACAATTCGGAGAAGAAGCATGCCCAAGGGATACTGGATCGCCCGCGTCGATGTGCGCGATGCGGAAGGCTACAAGGACTATGTCACTGCCGCCAAACCGGCTTTCGATCGCTTCGGCGCCGTTTTCCTGGCACGAGGCGGTGCGCATGAAAAGGCGGAAGGGCCGGGCCGCGACCGCAACGTAATCATCGAGTTTCCGTCTTTG
The DNA here is from genome assembly GCF_002284535.1 of Mesorhizobium wenxiniae. Lineage (GTDB taxonomy): Bacteria > Pseudomonadota > Alphaproteobacteria > Rhizobiales > Rhizobiaceae > Mesorhizobium > Mesorhizobium wenxiniae. The sequence goes on from NZ_NPKH01000011.1 coordinate 456,455, forward strand.
GCTGCGGCGCACGATTGCTATCACTCGCCGGAGTATCAACGCGCCGTGACGATCCGCCAGAAAGTAGCCGACGGCGAGATCGTGCTGGTCGAAGGGGTTTAGTTCGACCGCCGTGGCGCGCGTGGTCTCATCGGAAATGCAGGCGAGCATGCACCTGCAGCGATCAAACCGAATGCAGGATGTAAAGCTTGCGCGTTTTCTCGTGGATGGTCCATTCGCCCTGCCAGCCAAGCGGCAGAACAAGCAATTCGCCGGGTCCGACATTTTTGGCCGCGCCCTCGGGACCGTGCAGCGTCACGCGGCCCGAGACGATGTGGCAGATCTCGGAATTCGTGTCGCGGCGCGCGGTGAACCGGCCCTGCGAACATTCCCAGACACCGACTTCGATCTTGCCATCGTCCGAAGCCCAGAGGGTGTTGGCTGCTTCCAGCTGATCGCCTTCCACCGAGGTGGGTTTCGGCTGGGGCTCACCGAGGTCGATATGCGCAAGGTGGGCGAAGGTCTTGAAGTCGATCATGCTGTATTTCCTCGAGGTGATGCGGTTCAATGCCCGGTGATGCGGTCTGCCAGGGCCGCTAGCCGCGATGTGCGCGGCAGCCCCTTTGCTTCCCGCTCGTCGGCAATCCGATAGAGCTGATACATCGAATGGACGCCCAGCCAGCGCAGCGGCTCTGGCTCCCACTTGCGCACGGTTCGATTGACCCAGGGAAGCCGGGTCAGCTCGGTGTCGTTGTCCAGCAGAAGATCCCTCAATGTGCGTCCCGAGAGGTTCGAGGTGGAAACGCCGAGGCCGACATAGCCGCCTGCCCAGCCTATTCCGGTCTGCTTGTCAAAGCCCACTGTCGTGCACCAGTCCCGCGGCACGCCGAGCGTTCCACACCACGCATGGTCGAGCTTGAGCCCCTTGGTCTGCGGCAGAAGCGTCGTCAGGATCTTGTGCAGCTTGTCGATCGTCGCCTGCTGGGTGACGCCTCGAAGGTCGGTTTTCGAGCCGAAGCGATAAGGCACCCCGCGCCCGCCCATGGCAATGCGTCCTTCCCGGGTGCGCTGCGCGTAGCAGTATGTGTGTGCGGCGTCGCCGAGAACCTCGTAGCCATCCCAGCCGATTTCGCTCCACAGCTTGTCGGACAACGGCTCGGTGACCACGATAGCGCTGTTGAGCGCCAACCAAAGTCTCTCGTGGCCGGCAATTCCCGCAGTGAAACCCTCGGTCGCCCGCACGATCTTTTCCGTGCGCACCAAGCCTCGGCTGGTTGTGACCTTGCCTTTTTCGATCGACAGCACGGTTGTCTGTTCATAGATCTGCACACCGAGGCGCTCCACTGCCTTGGCGAGCCCCTGCACCAGCTTTGCGGGCTGAACCCGCGCAACCTTCTTGATGACGAAGGCGCCGCGCGCGTTGTGCACCGCTATGCGCCGACGCATCTCGGCTGCATCGATATACCCCACACGTTCGTCAGTCAGCTCCCAGGACCTGGCATGGGCATACATCGCCTTGGCGCGCTGCTCCTGCGCCTCGTTGGTTGCGACCAGCAGTTCGTCGGTGCGGCGAATGTCGGCGTCGATGCCTTCGGTTTGCGCGACCGATATGACCTCGTCGACCGTGCCAATCATTGCCGCCTGCATGGCAACGACTCCAGCGCGCGACGATGCCTTCTCATATTTTTCGCGCGACCATGAGAACCCGCCGGACAGCCAGCCGCCATTGCGTCCCGAAGCACCGAAGCCGGCGAACTCCTTCTCGACGATGACAATATTGAGGTGGGGCGCTGCCTGCTTCAGATAATAGGCGGTCCAAAGGCCGGTATAGCCGGCGCCGACGATGCAGACGTCGGCCATGATATCGCCCTGCAGCGGCGGCCGATAGCCGGGCACGCCGCCGATATCGGCATACCAGAATGAAACGTCGCCGTTCTTCTTCACGTCCATTGTCGAGATTTTCCCAGATAGGATTCAGGTCAGCGTGAAATCGGCGTTTTCGTCGTCCGCCAACAGCTTCACGTCGCTGCCCGCGAATACGAGATCAACCTCGTCGCCGATGGCGAAGGTCTCGGCGTCCAGCGAAGAGCGCACGATCGCCTTGGAGGTGTCGGCCAGCACGACCTCGTATTTGGAGCCCGATCCGAGATAGATGGCCTCGCCGATGCGCCCGGGCAGGGTGTTTCGACCCTGTCCGCCCTTCCCCCGTCTGGCGAGGCTCAGCTTCTCCGGCCGCAGCAGCATCACGGGTTTGGCGCCGTCGGCAAGGCGTTTGGCGGCAGCCACTTTCCGCCCTTCTATGTCAATGGCGGTCTCGTTCCCGGAGGTGGAGGCTGCGCCGCGCAGTATCGTCGAGTCGCCGACGAATTTTCCGACGAACAAGGTCTCGGGCTCGTCGTAGAGCTGGCGACCGGTGCCGATCTGCTCGATGCGTCCCTGGTTGAACACGGCGATGCGGTCCGAGAGGACCAGGGCCTCCTCCTGGTCGTGCGTGACATAAACGAAGGTGGTGCCCAATTCGCGGTGGATCCGTTTGATTTCGAGCTGCAGCCATTCACGCAGCTTCTTGTCGAGCGCGCCGAGCGGCTCGTCCATCAGAAGCAGCGGTGGGTCGAATACGATGGCACGCGCCAGTGCGACGCGCTGCTGCTGACCGCCGGAGAGCTCGCTGGGGAAGCGGTGGCCGAAATCCGCCATCTTCACCATGTCCAGCGCCTTGCGCACCCGGGCCTCGCGATCGGGATTGGCGATGCCGCGCAAGGTCAGGGGATATGCGACGTTCCTGCTGACCGTCATGTGAGGAAACAGCGCGTAGTGCTGGAAGACCACGCCAATGTTGCGTTTATGCGCCGGTACGCCGATGACGCTCTTGCCGCCGACATCAAGCGAACCCGAACTGACCTCGGTGAAGCCGGCGATGACGTTGAGCGTGGTCGTCTTGCCCGAACCGCTGGGCCCAAGCAGCGTCATGAACTCCCCCGGCTTGATGCCTAGCGAGACTTTATCGAGAGCGATGAAGCTGCCATAGTGTTTGCTGACGGATTTGAGATCGATGGCTGCGCCGCGAGTCGATGGTGAGGCCATGTCAACGTCTTCCCTGTCTCGAACAGATCAACAGCCCCGCCCCGATCACCAGCGACGTAGTGATGAAGAGCAGCGTGCCCACCGCCGCAACGGTAGGATCGGCGTCCCGGGTAATGCTCGAGAATATCTGGACCGGCAGTGTCTTCAGATAAGGGCTGGTGATGAACAGCGCGACGATGATCTCGTCGAATGAGGTGACGAACGCAAACAGCAGGCCCGACAGGATGCCCGGCGCGATCAGCGGCAACGTCACCGTCCTGAACGCCGTCAGCCGGGTTGCGCCGAGGCTGGCCGCAGCAGTTTCCAGCCGTTTGTCGAAGACTTCCAGGCTGGCGGAGACGGCGATGATGACGAAAGGAACGGCGAGCATGGTGTGGGCAAGCACGAAGCCGGTCATGGTGCCGACCAACCGCGTATCGAGATAGACCGCATAGATTCCAACGGCGAGCACCACCCCCGGCACGACCATTGGCGTGATCAGCAGCGCGCGCAGCACGCCGCTGACGCGGCTTTTCATGCGATCGAGGCCGAATGCCGCCAGCGTGCCGATGACGGTGGCGAACACCGCCGTGACAACGGCGACCTTGAGCGAACCGATCAGGCTCGCCGACCATTCGGGGTTGGTGAAAAAGTTCTGGTACCACTGCCAGGAAAAGCCCGATGGCGGAAAGGCCAGCGACTTCTTGTCGTTGAACGACATCGGCACGACGACGATTGTCGGTGCGACCAGCCAGACCGCGACGAGCAGGCAGTACAGACCGAGCAGGATTCGACCGGGCTGTTTCATCAGCGTCTCGAGCCCGTCTTGTGCGGTTGCCTCGACAGCGGTGCTGCGAGCGCGAGCAGGACGAAGGTCGCGATCAACAGCACCACACCCATCGCACCGCCGCGGCCCCAGTTTAGCAGGCTGAGCACCTGGTTCTGGATCAGGGTCGAGAGCATGGTCGAACGCGGACCGCCGAGCAGCGCGGGGGTGATGTAGAACCCGAGCGCAAGAATGAACACGATGATGGCGCCTGCGTAGACGCCAGGAAGCGAGAGCGGCAGATAAACCTGGGCAAAGGCGCGCGCCGGGCTCGCGCCAAGGCTCCGTGCCGCCTGCATGAGCCGCAGGTCGATCGTTTTCATCACCGAATAGAGCGGCAGGATCATGAACGGCAGCAGCACCTGCGCCATGCCGATCACCACGCCTGTCTGCGTGCGGATCAGCTTGACCGGACCAAGGCCGACTGCCCGGATGACGGAGTTGATCACGCCGGAATCCTGCAAAAGGATAACCCATGCCAGGGTGCGCACCACACCGCTCACCCAGAACGGCACCAGCACGCACAGGATGAGGACGAGCCGCATCTTGGGTCCGACTGCGGTCATCACATAGGCATAGGGATAGCCGGCAATAAGACATACCAGCGTCACCCAGGCGGAGATCGCGAAGGTGCGCTGAAGTACGGTCAGGTTGACCGGTGTGCCGAAGAACCAGGCATAGTTCTGCCATCCCCATTGCGGCTCGGAAAAGCTGCGCAAGGTAACGATGGCGAGCGGCAGACCCAGGCAGATGACGAGCAGCAGCAGCGCCGGCGCGACGAGCCAGAAAGCCTGTCCACGAAACCAGCGCCGCCGGTCGTCTGCGGCGACAGCCGGAACAGTGTTCCGGCTGTCGATTGCTCTCATTGCCACGGTGGCGGACCTAGTTGCCCGCCATCAACGCGTTCCACTTTTCGTTCGCCACCTCGAAGTTCTCCACCCAGAACTTGATGTTCTGCTGGTAACCGAGCTTCAGCTTGTCCGGCGTGTTGGTCATGAACGCCGCTGTGATCTCGTCCACTTCGGGCTTCGCGTCCTTGTGGATCGGGGTATACGAGGTGGTTTTTGCAAGCGTCTCCTGGGCGCTCTTGCCGACATAGGCGTTGATCAGCGCATGCGCCGCGTCGGGGTCCTTGACGCCCATCGGAATGGTCATCTGGTCCATCACGACCAGCCAGTCCTGCCACGCCGGCGTGTACTTCGCGCCGTTCTTCACCGCAGTCATGGCACGTCCGGTCCACATCGCGATCATGTCGGCTTCGCCGGACTCGGCGAGCTGCTGGGAATCGGCTCCGGTCTTCCAGAAGATCGTGTCCGGACCGAGCGACCTCACCTTCTCGATCGCCTTGTCGATATCGGCAACCGTCATGTTTTCCACCGATCCGCCGGCGGCGAGCAATGCCTGCTCGATCATGCCGCCGGAGAGATCGCCGCTGCCCTCCAGAGCGCGCGAGCCCGGGAACTTCTCGATGTCGAAGAAATCCTTCCAGCTCTTGGGCGGGTTATCCTTGTACTTTTCGGTGTTGTACATCAGCACCACGCCATAGTTCATGGCCGGCACACTGCATTCGCTGATCTGGCCCTCCGGAATGTTAGACGTATCGATCTTCGAGAAGTCCAGCTTCTGGAACAGCTTGCCGCAATAGACGTAGGGCGGGAAATCGCCGGTATCGACAACGTCCCAGGTGACATTGCCGGACTCGACCTGCGCCTGCAGTTTCGAGATTTCGGTTGGCCCGTCGCTGAGCAGCGTCACTCCGGACTTGTCGACGAACTCCTTCAGCGCGGCGATCTGACCATCCTGGTAAATGCCTCCATACGAGACGAAGGTAAGCGTCTTGCCCTTTAGCGAGCCCTCGGCCACCTCGCCCGCCACGGGCTTGCTCTGTGCAAGCGCTGCGGTGGTGATCATCAACAGCCCGAGTGCGGCCACGTGTCCGATCTTGGTCTTCATAGTTTTATCTCCCATTTATGTGCACCCGCATTAGTTCGGTTCGCCCGGCTGCGAGCCTTGTCCGGGCGTGTATCGATTGAGTTCCGCCGCGCCGCTGGTCGGTGGCGCGATGATCCAGAGCACCTGCGCTGGCGTCTTGCCGATGTTTGCAGTGCGATGCGGCGTCGAGGTTGCGTATTCGATGCTGTCGCCCTCGTTCATGACGAAGCGCTCGTCTGCCAGCGTCAGCTCGACTGTTCCCTTCAGAACGACGAACATCTCGTGCTTGCCGCCATGCGTGTAAGCATCGTTACCGGTCGAACCGCCGACGTCGAAATCCCCCGAATAAACCTCGAACTCATGGATCGGCCGCCGCGACAGCAACGTCTTTCGACAGCCGTGGCTGATCGGCAGCAGTGGGCGGTCGCCTCTGGCGAGCACCTTGTGGAACCCACCTTCGGTCTGCTCGAACAGGTCGTTGATGCCGAGATCCAACGCAGCCGCGATCCGCATCAGGGTGCTGGCGCTGGCGCCGCTCAGATTGCGCTCGAGCTGGCTGATGAAGCTCGCCGTCGTGCCGACCATGTCGGCCAGCTGGCGAAGCGAAATGCGTCGGGCCGTGCGAATGGCCTTGATCCGCCCACCGACATGCTTCGCCTTGTCCGCGTCCGCCGCTGCCAGCGCGGCCACGTCCGGGGATGTCGCATGGTCGACTTTCACCGCGGGCCTCCTTCACTTAACACCCTATTAAGTGAGGTGCCGGAACGCAAGCGATTTGTCGAGATACGATACGATCCTGGGTCGCCGAGGGCAGCTTCACGCAGGATTTCTGCTCAGGACGCGGCCATTCGGTTAAAACGGCTCGCCGCGGTCTCGGCCATCGCATCGGCGAGGCCCATCTCCCATTGCGTGCGGCAATAGGCGCGGAAATCGAAGCAGGGCAGGCCGGGGCAGACCTCGAATTCGATGAGATGGACGCTGTCGTCGGCTTCGACCCGGAAATCGATGGAAAATACATCTCGCAGGCCGAGCCCGGTCATCAGGCTTTGCGCGATCCGTCGGATCTTTGCATCGGCTCGCGGCTGGCTGGCGGCGACCGGCAGCAGCTCGGGCTCGGCGTATGTCCCCGCCTCCCTGGCAGCCTCGCCGGTGGCGCCATAGAGCGCCAGGCTGTCTGCCATGGTCTGGAAATCACCGCCCGAATCGACAAAGGCGACGCCGAGCGCCTCGACGCCGGTGTCCGGCTTGAGGCCGAGATAGCTCGCGCGCACATTGCGCCCGGCTAAATAGGGCTGCACAACGACGTCGTCGCGATAGGCGGCGAACACACGCCGGCTAAGTTCCAGCGCATGGCCGAGATCGGCACAGCGCGAGTCCCGCCAGATGCCGATCTTGGCGCCGAGCCGGTTTGGCTTGACGAACCAGCCAGCCGACGAGGCTGGCGGCTCGACCAGCCAATGACCGTCGCGGGCCAAACCTGATTGCGGCACCGGCAGGCCGAGTGCGCCAAGCACGGCGCCAGCACGGAACTTGTCCTGGCACAGCGCAAACAGCGCGTCATCGGCACCGATCACCTTCAGGCCATTCAGCCGTGCCAAAGCAGGTGCGGCGCCACCGCGGAAATAGGCGATGCCGTCGGTCAGCGTCCAGACAAGCGTGGACTTTGGGCCCTCGCCGGCGAGAGCGCTCGCGGCATCGTCGAGCGCCACTGGAACAAAGGACAGGCCGCGTGTCAGGCAGGCTGCGGCCAGCGCATCGAACTCAGAGGCGATGTCGGTCGATTGCGCCAGATAGGAGGCGATTTCGGCGGCGCGCGCCGCCACGTGGCCATCGGCGACCAGCCGGTCGAAGCAAGCCTTTTCGGGCTCGTAGACAAGGACCAGCTTCGGCTTGCGGCTTGACATGGGATGAACGATTCCCGGGGATGAACGGGTCCTGGCAGCGCGATTGCCTACCATCGCACGGCGAATGTATCAGGCCTTCGCGGAAAACCGACGTCAGCCGGACGCCTGCACGACAGTGCTGGGCGATCTTCTTGTTTGACCATGATCTTTTCCGAACCAAAGGTTCGGGATCATGGTCTAGGCGATCAGCACGCGCGGCTCGAAGCGGCCGTTGACTGGAATGTCGAGCAGAAATGTCATGCCGGCTTGCGGGTCCAGCAGGCGCTGCTTCTCATTCTTGCCCGACCAGGCTGAAGTCACCGCCAGCCGGTCGGCATTCCTGCCGACAAAGGCCGGGCAAGACGGTTGCGTCACCGGCATCGCGACCGAACGGATGAGCTTGCCGTCAGGCCCGTAGGCTTCGATGACGCTGCCGCCCCAGCAGGCGTTCCAAAGAACACCGTCGCGATCGAGCACCGAACCGTCGATATAGCCCTTGGCCTTGCGATGATCGACGAAGATCTTCGGTTCGCCGACTGGCAGGCCGGTCGCTGGATTGCAGGCGACGCGCATCAACAGGCCGGTGCTGGTATCGGTGTAACAGGCGACCGTTCCGTCCTCGGAAAAGCAGATCGAGTTCGACACGGTGATGTCCGAATAGAGCCGACGCAGCTCCCCCTTGAAGAACCAGTAGATCGAGCCGGCGGCCTTTTCCTCGCCCTTGCCCATCGTGCCGACCCAGAAGGCGCCGCAGGGATGGACGCGCGAATCATTCGAGCGCGTCACCGGATTGTCGGCCTCGATCGCCGTGTGCAGCGTCATCTTGCCGGTCGCGACATCGCGGACATGCAGGCCGGTTTCGGTAGCGATCAATTGTCTGTTGTCATCGATGACGGCGATGGCGCTGGCCATCTGGCCAAGCTCGTGGATTTTGACCGCACCGCCGGAAAGGTGCTTTTCCAGAAGCTGGCCGTTGACGATGTCGAACCAGTAGAGCGTATCAGTGGCGGGGTCATAGCTCGGGCCTTCGCCGAGCTGGCAGACATGGTCGGAAAGAACAGAAACGATGGCTTCGTTCATCGCACTGCTCCAAACGCCGCATCCCAGGCGACGACTGCGGCCTGTGCTCGCGTTGCCACCTCATCCACGTTCATACCAGGCTTGAACAAGCTGGAGCCGAGGCCGAAGACGCTGACGCCAGCAGCTTTGTAGCCGGCAAAGTCCTTTTCCGACACACCACCGACCGCGCCGACCAGCATATCGGAAGGCAAAACCGCGCGCATCGCCGCGATGCCGGCTGCGCCGAGCACGCTGGCCGGGAAGAATTTCAGCGCCGAGGCGCCGAGCCGGATGGCCTGAAATGCCTCGGTCGGGGTGAACACGCCGGGCATCGTCACCATGCCGTAATTCATCGCGCGACCCATGACCTCGGCATCGATGTTGGGGCTGACCAGCAGCCGCCCGCCGGCCTTTTGCAATCCGTCGACATCGGCCGCGGTCAGCACAGTGCCGGCGCCGACCAGTGCCGTCGCCGGCAGCGCCTCCGCGATCCTTGCGATCGAGGCGAAGGGCTCCGGCGAATTGAGCGGAACTTCGATCGCTTCGATGCCGGCCTCGAAGATCGCCCGGCCAATGGCCACCGCCTCGTCCGGCTTGAGGCCGCGCAAGATGGCGACAAGGCCGCGCTCGAGCTTCGGAAATGGTGCGGTCTCGGTCATGCGGTAACTCCGCTTCCAGCAATCATGCCATTTTCGCGCGCCGCCTCGATCAGGCCCGCACGCACCGCCTCGTCGGCATCGACGGTCCGAACCGCGAGTCCAGCGAGGCCGAGCGCCTCCGTGTACAGCGCGCCGAGCGCGCCGGAAGCGACCAGCACGACCGACCCGCCTTTCCCATAGCGCCGGCTGGCCGAGGCGATCTCGCCGCCGATCAGCAGGCCGGACAGGCAAGCAGCGGCATCGTCGGGCTTCAGGTCCTGAAGCAGGCCAGCGGCGCGGATCGAGAACAGTCTCGACGTGACATCGCCGCCGTCGGCAAGCGCTTGCTCGCACCAGCGCCGGAAAAACGGATTGCCTGGTGCAACCGGCTGGGGCTGCTCGCCCAGCGAATGGCGCAGGATCGAGTGCGCCGCCAGCACCGAAAACAGCTCGCCGGTCGGCCACGTGCCGAAAGCGGCAACAGCGCCGTCCTCGACCAAAACCCATTTCGAATGGGTCCCGGGCATGCAGACGAGATGACGGCCCTTTGCCGGCAAACCAGCGCCCGCCAGTTGCGTTTCCTCGCCGCGCATGACGTCGGGCGCATCGGCCTGGCGCTGGGCAAGCCCCGGCACGATACGGATGTCGCGGCGCTGGCCGGGGATGCGCGCAGCGCCGGCAAGGATGGCGCCGATCGGCGCCGGCACGGTGACATAGGGCGCCTCCAGCCAGCCCTGGCGCGAGCCGGCCATGCCGCAGATGATGACGGGCATCGCTTCCGGCGCGCCCATCGCCACCAGATGTCCTTCGAGGATGGTCGAAAACCCGGCGGCCTGCGCAGTGATCAGCCCGTCGTCGCCGCGGCGCTCGGCAAGGACGTTTCCGGCCTCATCGATCAGCCAGACCCGGAGACGGGTTGTGCCCCAATCGACGGCGGCAACGGCCGGCACCTTGTTCGGAAATCCTGGGCTCACAGGAAGCCCCCATCGACGATCAACATCTGTGCGGTCAGCATCCGCGAGGCGTCCGACGCCAGGAACAGCACTGTGCCGACAATGTCTTCCGGCTGCATCACCTGCTTGATGCATTGCTTGGCAACGTGGGCGGCGAGCGCCTGTTCGGTGACCCAGAGTTCCTTCTGCCGCTCGGTGATCACCCAGCCGGGTGCGATCGCATTGACACGAATGCCGTCGGCGCCGAGCTTGCCGGCAAGCCCCTTGGTCAGGCCGACGATGCCGGCCTTGGCGGCGGTATAGGCCGGCATGTCGGGGTGGTTGATCAGAAACGACGTCGACGTGAAGTTGATGATCGAGCCGCCGCCGGCGCGCTTCATGCCCGGCGCTACCGCCTGTGCAGAGAAGAAATGCGGACGCAGGTTGACCGCCTGGTTGTTGTCCCAGAATTCCACGGTGACATCTTCCACTGCGTGGCGATCATCAAGTGCTGCATTGTTGACCAGCACGGTGACGTCGCCATGCGCTTCGGCCGCCTTGGCGGCTGAAGCCCGCAGCGCCTCGACATCGCGTATGTCTGTCTTGAGATAGAGAGGCCGGCGGCCGAGATCCTTCTCGATGCGGTCGGCCAGCGCAAGGCTCGGGCCATCGGCGATGTCGATGAAGGCGACCTTCGCTCCCTGGCGGGCAAAGCCGTCGGTCAGCGCCGCGCCGATGCCGGAGCCGCCGCCGGTGATCAGCACCGAGGCACCTTGAAGGTCGGCAAAGCGTGCCGATGGCATCATTTTTTTCTCCCTGCGCATGACCCCGGAATCGGTTTCGATTTTCGGAAAGGATCATGCGCAAAAAGTGCTACAGCGTCCTTTGCGCTTCCAAAGGACGCGCGGCGCTGTAGGCTCAGTCGGCGCGCATCCTAGCCAGCCCGGTCGGGGGAGCAAAGGAGAAAAACCGATTCCCGAGGCTTATGTCAGACAAAAAGACGATCACGTCCCACTACGCGTCCTTGCTGCGGCGGCCAACCCCTCGAGGCATCGAGCGCACGCACAGCCTCGCTTTGTCTGCAACTGGCCGACAGACGCCCCGCATGCAGCAGGCAATCCTCAAAATGTCGCGATTGGCAGATCACCGGCGAGGTTGTAAGGGCAAGCACAAATGCCCATCCGATCCGCCGGAGATCCGCCATGCCTCTGAAAATCGCCGTCCAGATGGACCACATCTCCACCGTTTCGATTGCCGGCGACACGTCTTTTGCGCTGTCGCTGGAAGCGCAGCGGCGCGGCCATCAGTTGTTCCACTACACGCCCGACCGGTTGTCGCTGCGCGGCGGCAAGGTGTTTGCCCGCATCGAGGAAATGCAGGTCCGCGATGAGAAGGGCAATCACTATTCGCTCGGTGAAGAAGTCCGCACCGACCTGTCGGAGATGGACGTCGTCCTGCTCAGGCAGGATCCGCCGTTCGACATGAACTACATCACCACGACGCACATACTCGAGCGCATCCATCCCAAGACACTGGTGGTCAACGACCCGGCGTGGGTGCGCAACAGCCCGGAAAAGATCTTCGTCACCGAATTTCCCGACCTGATGCCGGAAACGCTGATCACCAAGGACCCGCTGGAGGTCGCCGCCTTCCGCAAGGAGTTCGGCGACATCATCGTCAAGCCGCTCTACGGCAATGGCGGCGCCGGCATCTTCCACCTGCACGAGGCCGACCGCAACCTTGCTTCACTGCTCGAAATGTTCGGCCAGTTGTTCCGCGAGCCCTACATCGTGCAGCGTTATCTGAAGGAGGTGCGCGCCGGCGACAAACGCATCATCCTGATCGACGGTGAGCCGGTCGGCGCCATCAACCGGGTGCCGGCCGAGCATGATTCACGCTCCAACATGCATGTCGGCGGCCGCGCCGAAAAAACCGAACTGACGGCGCGCGAACGCGAGATCTGCGCCCGCATCGGCCCATCGCTGAAAGAGCGCGGCTTTATCCTTGTCGGCATCGACGTTATCGGCGACTACATGACCGAGATCAACGTGACGTCGCCGACCGGCGTGCGCGAGGTGGAGCGTTTTGGTGGCGCCGATATTGCGAGCCTGTTCTGGGATGCGGTCGAGGACAAACGCAAGTAGCGCACGCTTGGCGGAACAGCGTTTTTCCGACCCAGAGCGCCGCGACGCCATCAGATGTAGCGTTCAATTGTTCCCGTAATGTTCTTGCCTTTGCCCAAAATCTGTGGTTGTCTCCGGTGACGCCGTTCGCGGCATGATCGCATGGGCTTCGGGCGAGCCCATGTCCGGGGGCTGAAAAATGGTTGCGCGGGTCCGTACGGTCGCTTTCCAGGGCATCGAGGCCGTGCCGGTCGACGTGCAGGTGATGATCGCACCGGGCAAGGTCAACATGCACATCGTCGGTCTCGGCGACAAGGCGGTGGCCGAGAGCCGGGAGCGGGTGCAGGCGGCGCTGCATGCGTCGGGCCTGTCGATGCCGTCGAAGAAGGTCACGGTCAATCTGGCGCCGGCCGACCTGCCCAAGGAAGGCAGCCATTACGATTTGCCGATCGCGCTCGGCCTGATGGCGGCATTGGGGGCCATTCCGGGCGACATGCTGGCCGGCTATGTCGTGCTTGGCGAGCTGTCGCTTGACGGCACCATCGCCGCGGTGGCCGGCGCGCTGCCGGCGGCGATCGGCGCCAATGCCGAAGGCAAGGGGTTGATCTGTCCTTTCGCCTGCGGGCCGGAAGCGGCGTGGGCCGGCAAGGATTTCGACATTCTGGCGCCGCGCAGCCTGATCGCTATCGCCAATCATTTTCGCGGCACGCAGGTCCTGTCGCGGCCGGAGGCCGGCATCCATGCCGCGGCGCGTGACCTGCCGGATCTGGCCGACATCAAGGGCCAGGAGACCGCCAAGCGGGCACTCGAAGTGGCGGCGGCCGGCGGCCACAATCTGCTGATGGTCGGACCGCCGGGATCGGGAAAATCGATGCTGGCGCAGCGGCTGCCGTCGATCCTGCCGCCGCTGGCGCCGAGGGAATTGCTCGAAGTCTCGATGATCGCGTCGGTGGCCGGCGAACTCGGCGAAGGCAAGCTGACCGACCGGCGGCCGTTCCGCGCCCCGCACCATTCGGCCTCGATGGCGGCCATGGTCGGCGGCGGCCTGCGGGTGCGGCCGGGCGAGGCGTCGCTTGCCCATCACGGCGTGCTGTTCCTCGACGAGTTTCCCGAATTCTCGCCGCAGGCGCTCGACGCGCTGCGCCAGCCGCTGGAGACCGGCGACTGCATGATCGCCCGCGCCAACCATCGCGTCACCTATCCGGCGCGCATCCAGCTGGTTGCGGCGATGAACCCGTGCCGCTGCGGCATGGCCGGCGAGCCGGGCTATCGCTGCCTGCGCGGCGACCGTTGCCGCACCGACTACCAGGCGCGCATTTCCGGCCCGCTGCTCGACCGCATCGATCTCCGGATCGAGGTGCCGGCGGTCTCGGCCAGCGATCTGATCCGGCCGGACCGGGCGGAGAAAAGTGCCGCGGTGGCGCTGCGCGTCGCGCGCGCCCGGACAATCCAGCGCGAGCGTTTCGAGCGGCTCGGCGCGACCACTGCCACCACCAACGCGCATTGCTCGCCCTCGGTCATCGAGGAGATCGCGATGCCGGATGCATCAGGCCTGTCGCTGCTCAGGGACGCCAGCGAAAAACTCGGCTTTTCCGCGCGCGCCTACCACCGGGTGCTGAAAGTGGCGCGAACGCTGGCCGATCTCGAGGCCAGCGAGACGGTCGGCCGCATCCATCTGGCCGAGGCGATTTCCTACCGTATGAGCTCGGAGCGAATGGCGCAGGCGGCGTAGAGCGCAACGTTCGGGCGCCGGAAAGCTTGACCGCCGAGCAGTCAACAAGGCTATGCACCGGTTCTGCTGGGCTGCCGAGTCATCTGAAGGAGCTCGACGCGGAGTTGCTACCTGTCGGGAAGAACCATCGTCGCCAGGTCGGCCAACCAGACGCCGTCGGCCGCCAGCCTGACGATTTGCGTGGCGCATGTCGCCATCGGTTGCGAGGTGCCGCCGCTCGAAGCGGGCCTGGAACCAGCTGACCCACAATACGCGCGGATCGGCGTCGGTCAGCCTGCGGGCCGGAAGCGGCCCGCGCCGGCAAGGTATTCGACATTCCGGCGCTATGCAGCCTGACCGCAATCGCCACCCATTTCCGCGGCGGCTACTTAACCGGGATCATGAGATGTGCGTAGGGAGTGCCCGCCCACATCACATACGGCCTGGACGTGTCAGGTTTGGGGTCAGCCGGATAGCCCTGCATCATGTCCGTTGCGTTGACGATCATCACGTGCGGTCCAGTCTCCACCCAATTGTTGCCTTCCTCAGGCTTCGTCGCATAAGGATCGGTGTTGCTGCCGTCGGTGCCACCGGCCAGCATATACATGAAGCCGACTTTGCCCTTGGGCGGTTCCTTTTTTCCCATCCACGCCATCGCCCATTCCATCGAGTTGGCATCGCCACACATTGGATCCGGGCCAGGCGTGGCCGGGTTGTCCGGCATGCACCAGAAGCCGTTTGTGCCCTCGCGCAGCTTGCGCATTACGCCCTTCTCATCCATGGCGTGGATCGTAGCGCCGCTTGCTACAGCCGGGGGTGCGGCGGATTCAGCGCTCTTGATCATCGCAGCGTCGTCGGCGGCTGCGCCTTGCATCGCAAACAAACTGCCCGCCGCCAAAAGGGCGGCGACCGTCAGAAGCCGTTTCATGGCCATTCTCCGGTTTTTTTGAGTTGATCTTGTGCATGATGTCGGACGCACGGCCTCCCAGAGCCGTTTGTCGGTGGTTAAATCGTAGCAGATCGCAGGCACCGGGACAACGGCGCCTTAGCGTCTACTAATATATGTCTACAACGTGCCTTCGGCCTGAGCACGGATAGGCGCACAATTTCTGCCCCACCTGGAAACATCCGAATGAGGTTAACCGCAGTGGCGCATCTCAAACATGCAGCACGGGACGATCTTCTATTTCGCGCCTGGTATTGTGAGACTGCGCCTTTGTAACGGCGGCTTGCTATCCAGCTCTTTCCTTCGCCTTCAGCTCCAGCCGTCGTGCGTGCAGCACCGGCTCGGTGTAGCCGTTGGGCTGGACCCGGCCCTTGAAAACGAGGTCGCAGGCGGCGAGGAAGGCGATGGACCTGTCGAAGTCGGGCGCCATCGGCCGGTAGAGCGGATCGCCTGCGTTCTGGCGGTCGACGACGCCAGCCATGCGCTTCATCGTCTCCATCACCTGGTCTGAGGTGCACACGCCATGGTGCAGCCAGTTGGCGATATGCTGCGAGGAGATACGCAGCGTGGCGCGATCCTCCATCAGGCCAACGTCATTGATGTCAGGCACTTTCGAGCAGCCGACGCCTTGGTCGATCCAACGAACGACATAGCCCAGAATGCCTTGCGCGTTGTTGTCGAGCTCCTTCTGGATTTCTTCTTGAGACCAGTTCGGCCGCGCCGCGACCGGCACCGACAGGATGTCGTCGAGCTTTGCCTTGGGCCGACTTTTCAGCGCCACTTGGACGGCAGGGACATCGACCTTGTGGTAGTGGGTGGCGTGCAGCGTCGCCGCCGTCGGCGACGGCACCCAGGCGGTGCTGGCGCCGGCCTTGGGGTGGGCGATCTTTTCCGCCAGCATCGCCGCCATAAGATCGGGCATCGCCCACATGCCCTTGCCGATCTGGGCGTGGCCGGCCAGCCCGCATTCCAGCCCGGTGTCGACGTTCCAGGCTTCGTAGGCGGCAATCCAGGCGGCCTGCTTCATGTCGCCCTTGCGGATCATTGGGCCGGCTTCCATCGAGGTGTGGATCTCGTCGCCGGTGCGGTCGAGGAAGCCGGTGTTGATGAAGACGACGCGGTCTTTGGCGGCGCGGATCGCCTCCTTGAGGTTGACCGTGGTGCGGCGCTCCTCGTCCATGATGCCCATCTTGATGGTATTTTCCGCCATGCCGAGCAGGGCTTCGACGCGGCCAAAGATCTCGACGGCGAAGGCGACCTCCTCCGGCCCGTGCATCTTGGGCTTTACGATATACATCGAGCCCGCGCGGGAATTGGCGCGGCGTCCGTTCGGCCCGACATCGTGCAGCGCGATCAGCGCCGTCATCGCCGCATCCATGATGCCTTCCGGCACCTCGTTGCCGTCGCGGTCAGAGATCGCCGGATTGGTCATGAGATGACCGACATTCCTGACCAGCATCAGCGAGCGGCCGGGCAGGGTCAGCGTGGCGCCATCAGGCGCGGTATACGAGCGGTCGGGATTGAGTTTTCGCGTAAAGGTCTCGCCGACCTTGGTGATCTCCTCGGCAAGGTCGCCCTTCATCAGGCCGAGCCAGTTGCGGTAGACCACGACCTTGTCCTGCGCATCGACCGCGGCGACCGAATCCTCGCAGTCCTGGATGGTGGTCAGCGCCGATTCCAGCACGACGTCGGCAATGCCGGCCGGATCAGTCTTGCCGATCTGGTTGCTGCGGTCGATTGATATCTCGATATGCAAGCCATTCCTGGTGAGCAGGACGGCCTCGGGATTGGCCGCGTCGCCGCGATAGCCGGCAAACTGTTTGGGGTCGGCGAGCGTGGTGGCGCCGGCGCCCTCGCCCAGCCGCAACATGCCGTTGGCAACCGAAAGCCCGTTCACCCCAGCCCATTTGCCTGTCGTCAGCGGCACCGACTCGTCGAGGAAACTTTTCGCCCAGGCGATGACTTTTGCGCCCCGTGCGGGATTAAACCGCCCGCCCTTCTCGGCGCCACCGGTCTCGGGAATGGCATCGGTGCCGTAGAGCGCATCGTAGAGCGAGCCCCAGCGCGCATTGGCGGCATTCAGCGCGTAGCGCGCATTCATCACCGGGACCACCAATTGCGGCCCGGCGACCACCGAAATCTCCGGGTCGACATTTTCGGTCGCGACGGAGAAGGCCGGCCCTTCCGGCATGAGATAGCCGATCTCCCTCAGGAACCCCTTATAGGCTTCCATGTCGCTGGGCGCGCCATTGTCGCGATACCAGCGGTCGATCTGGTCCTGCAGGGCTTCGCGCTTTTCGAGCAGCGCCCGGTTCTTCGGCGAAAGATCGTGCACGATGGCCGCAAAGCCGGTCCAGAACGCGTTGGCTGCAATGCCGGTGCCCCGCAGCGCCTCGTTCACGACGAAATCATAAAGCTCGCGGGCAATCCTCAATCCGGCGATTTCGACGCGATCGGTCATCGGAGGTTCTCCAGAGCTTTGGCCGGGTTGCCGGCCCCGGGCCTTTGACATGCTAGGTCTGCAGGGTCAATTCCGCTTAAGGTGAACGTAGGGCATTTCCCTTCGTCATCCCAGGGCGGAGCAGGAGCGAAGCGACGTCGCGGAGACCCTGGGATCCATGCCGTTCTCTGGCGGCAGTGCTCCGGCGGACCAGAATCGAGTGCTTCTTCGCAGCGGCGGGCAACGCGGTGTCCCCTGCTCTGTTGCGGATACGAACGCCATTCCGAACCGCCGCATTCTTCGGCTAATGGCACGGCATGGATCCTAGGGTCTGCGCTCCGCTTCGCGTTCGCTCCGCCCTAGGATGACGAAGGCGCAAGGAATTACACCGCAATCCTTGGCCTGCCGGACGCCACCGCCACGACAAGCGCCTCGATGAACATGCGCTGACCCTCGACGGTGGAGACGCGGAATTCGCTGGCGATTTCGATCTCGGCGCTGTCGGTGCCGGCGTCCCTGGCCCGCCCGGCGGCTATCGCCCGCACATCGGTCTCCGCCGCGGCGATCGCCGCCGCCTCGTCGACAAAATCGCGCACGGTTTCGCCTGACGCGACGCGAAACAGCCCCTCCTTGGGCTGGCTGACCCGCGCTTCCGCCGAAACCCTGACCTGGCCGACTACGGCGCCGAGCGCGTTGGCGACGTCGGTATCCTCGGGCACCACGCAGCCATTGCCGACCAGCTCGGCCAGGCCGGCATAGTGCAGCGGCGCCGAGGCGCCGAGGCCGATCACCGGACGGTCGAGCGCGACGCTGAGCCGTGCGATGCCGGGATGCGCGTCGACGGCGCGCTGCACCAGCGCGTGCGCCACGGTCGCGGCGCCGTCCAGCCCGTCCTCGGCAAAGGCGGTTTCGAGGATGTATTCCGCCGACCAGCGCGTCAGCGTCAGCAGCACCCGCTCGGAGATCGCCTCTGGCGTCGCGGCGACGAACTGCCCGCGGCCGTCGCGCTTGCGGGTGAACAGTTCGGCGCCGAGCCTCGCGGTGGCGGCATCCCAGTTGGCCTGCTTGCCCAGCACATGGGCGGCGTCCGACGGCGTGAAACCCGAAATATGGACCAGGCCGCGCGACACCAGCCGGTTCAAGGTGGCGTTCTGGGCGTTCGAGGTGAGCAGCCTGTCGAGGGCGAGCGGCACGCTGCCGATCGCCTCGTACAGCCTCGCTTCCGGAGCGGTGAGGCCGGCGGCGAGCCTCTCCGGCACGCCGGTGCGCACGGCGAAGCGGCCATCCATGCGGCCGGGGTTCGGCGCCCGCAGTTGGCGCTCCAATTCTGAGGTGACGGCTTCGCCATGCACCATGCCGGCCAGCGCTAGCGGCACCAGGCGGCGCGGCCCGAGCAGGATTTTCGGGCTGAGCACGCCGTCCTCCAGCGCCACTTCGGAATCGCCGCCAAGCCCAAAAGTGCGCATGGCGACCGCCTCGACCATGGTGCGGAAGCCGCCGACGGTGGCCCCTTCCGGATCGAGCCTGGGACGGCCCTTGTCGAGCACGGCGACGTCGGTGGTGGTGCCGCCGATGTCCGATACCACGGCATCGTCGAGGCCGGTCATGTGGCGGGCGCCGACCAGGCTGGCGGCCGGCCCGGAAAGGATCGTCTCGATCGGCCGCTGGCGGGCAAAGGCGGCCGAGACCAGGGCGCCATCGCCACGCACCACCATCAGCGGCGCCGCGATGCCACGGTGGCCAAGAAAACCTTCGGTCGCCGCGACCAGCCTGTCGATCATCGAGATCAGCCTGGCGTTGAGCAGCGTCGTCAGCGCCCGGCGCGGGCCGCCGAGCTTGGCCGAAAGCTCGTGGCTGGCGGTGACCGGCAGGCCGGTTTTTTCGCGGATGAGGTCGCGAGCGGCGAGCTCATGCGCCGGATTGCGGGTGGCGAAATAGGCGCAGACGGCAAAGCCGGACACCGAGGCGCCGAGTTCCGGCAGCACCGCCTCCAGCCCGGACAGGTCGAGCTTTGCCGCATTGCCGTGGACATCATGGCCGCCGGGGCAGAACACGACCGGGTCGCTGGCGAGTGCCGCCTTCAGCCCGTCGCGGGCAAGATCGCCTTCGGAAAAGCCGATCATCACCAACGCCACGCGGCCGCCCTGGCCCTCGACCAGCGCGTTGGTGGCCAGCGTCGTCGACATCGACACCAGTTTTATGGCTGCGGGATCGGTGCCGGCTTTTTGCAACACCGCGTCGACCGCGCCTGAAATGCCGACCGCCAGATCATGGCGGGTGGTCAGCGCCTTGGCCTTGGCCAGCACTTTGCCGTTAGGGCCGCCGGCTTCCGACCACAGCACGGCATCGGTATAGGTGCCACCGGTATCGATGCCGAGGAACAGGGGGGAGGATTTAGTCTTGGCGGTCATATTCTGGCAGCGGTCCGGCGAATTTCGTCCCCGCCCCTTAGCCGATACGGGCCGGCGGATAAAGGCGGGAGAGGTGGGCCAACAGGCGATGACCGTGGTGACGGCCAATCTCCCCCCAAGTGGGGGAGATGTCCGGCAGGACAGAGGGGGGCGCTGTCCCGCCGGCCTCGCCGTGGTCACATCCGCTCCGGCCGTCATTCAGACGCACGCCCTAGGCCAGCCACAATCACAATATGCTGGCAGACATTGTCGATGTCGCGGATAATGTCGTCATTCCAGAAGCGCAGGACGGTCCAGCCATCCTGTTCCAGACGCAATGTCCTTGCCGCGTCGCCGGCAACAGCATCGCGTTGCCCATGCTGGGAGCCGTCAACCTCGACGATCAGTTTCTTCTCCGGGCAAGCGAAGTCGACGATATAGCCGGCGATGGGAAAATGTCGGCGGAAGCCAAGCCCCATCAGCCGATGCGCGCGAAGTTCGTTCCAGAGCTTCAATTCAGCTGATGTCATGACCTTGCGCATCGATCTGGCATTTGCGCGATGTTTTGGAGGCAGTGGCGTGTGAGGCATTGTGCTTGTGAAATTAGCGCTCCACGGCGCCCCCCTCTGTCCTGCCGGACATCTCCCCCACGAGGGGGGAGATCGAATGTCGCGCATGCTTTCGCAAATTTTCAACGCTGCAAAAGAGAACGCCAACGGCGAAACCGCCAATCTCCTCCCCTCGTGGGGGAGATGCCCGGCAGGGCAGAGGGGGGCGCGAAGGAACGCCAACCTCGGCGACTACCCCACAAACCCCACCTTCTTATGCGTGCCATCACAAAACGGCTTGTTGGCCGAGTGGCCGCAGCGGCAGAGGAAGGTGCGTTGAGTGCGGTCGACCGTGTGACCGGTGCCGGTGACGATTTCGACATTGCCCTCGAGCTTGAGCGGACCGTTCTTCGTCGGCGTCACCGTCAGCGGCCCGTCCCGCACCTCCAGCGCCGGCGTGTCCTTCAGCGCCGGCTCGCCGGTGGCGGTAAAGCCCGCCTTGCTATGGCTGCCGTCGCAGAACGGCTTGTTTTCCGAAGCGCCGCAGCGGCAGAGCGTGGCGCGAAAAGACGTCTCGCCGCCCAGCACGATCTCGGCATGCAGCGCCAGCGGGCCGTTTTCCCTGAGCCGCACGGTGTTCACCACCGGGGGCTGTTCCTGCGGCCCGCCATCCTTTCTGATATAGGTGATGGCGCCCGACGGGCAGCTCTCGGCGATCGCCACGATCTTCTCGACGCTGGCCGCCTCGGGATGGATCCACTGGCCCTTCGCGTTGGGTTCGAAGACATGCGGATCGCCCAGCACGCAGTTGCGCGAATGGATGCAGCGCCGGCCGGCAAAGCCGACATTGATTTTTTCGCCCTCGACCACTGCCATGCGGTGTCTCCTGTTCGTGTCAGGCTAGGGCGGCCGTGCGGACGGCGTCAAGCCGTGAAGGGTGCGCCCTATCTCCCCTTTTTGGGTGGGGAGATAGCCACGTGGAAATTGGTGCAGGCGGCCGAGCGAGTAATCTCCCCCCTTGAGGGGGAGATGGCCGGCAGGCCAGAGGGGGTTGGTCCGACCGGGTTCGGCTTGCTACTGCAGATGGAGGTTGGTGCTTCACGCGAGGCCCTGTCGCCTCCGGCGACATCTTCCCCTCAAAGGGGGATAAAAGCGCGTCAACCGTCGATCGCCACATGCGGCGCCAGCCGCCGGATCGCCGCGATCATGTCCTGCCCCTGGACGTCGAGCGAGGAGATTTCCATGTGCACGATGTTTTTGCCGAAGGGCAGCATCCGGCCGAGCGCATTGGCCGGTGCGTATTTGATTTCGTCGGGCGATTCCCCGGTCAGCTCGAAATTGAGCATCGCCGCACCCTTGCCGCCGGAGGCGAGCCGCACGCTCAGCACGTTGCGCCAGGGCACCAGCACGTCGCCGGCGCGGCGGTCGCGAAAACCCTTGTCGTCGAGCACGACCTTGACCGATGTGTCGAACGCGCCGCGCGCGATGAAGAAGCCGAGCGCCAAGCAACCGAGCGCCAGAAGCACGATCACCAGCACCCACCCGCCAGCCGCGCCCGCCGCCAGCCCCTGCAGCGCGCCGAAAGCGAAGATCGCGCCGATCAGGAACGGCCCGATGGCCGGGAAGATCTTGCCGGTCGCGCTGTTGCGGATTTCGAGCGGCGTAGACATTTTTTCCCGCTCACCGTTCGGGCTTCAGCAAGGTCCAGATCCAGCCGACGAAGGTGAGGACCAGGAAGGGATAGCCGGCGGCGGGCAAAGGCGACGAGGTCGGCAGCAGAGGCGCGCCCCAGAGGATCATGCAAGCCGACACGGTGAACAGCACAGCGGCCACGACAGCGGTGAGCCGCATCCACAGAGCAAAAGTGTTCGGCGCGCTGACGAGCGCCGCCGCCCAGAGCGAGATGCCGCCGACATAGGAGGGGACGCTAGCCTCAAGCCCCGCCGCATTGCCGGCGAGCAGCAGGCTCTCGCCGGCGAGGAAGGTCAGGAAGCCGGCCGCCACGCAGTCATTGCCCAGCCGCTGATACTTCATCGTCAAAAGCGCCGTCGCCACCACGAGCGCCACGCCGTCGATCGTCCACAGTGTTTGGCGCAGCGCATCGCTCGCCACGAAGGTGCCAGCAAGGCCAAAAGCGCCGCCGATGGCGAAATCCGGAGTGGAGCGCATGTCATGTCTCCCCAAGCCGAGAGGATAGCGCAGGGCGGGGCGTCCTCCAACGGATAAGCAATGGGCGCTGCGCAGTTAAATGCTTCCGATGGCGCCATTGCGAATTTTGAGCGACGGAGCCCGACGGCAGCACAAATTTTATTCAGAATGGCTACAGCGGCTTTGCCACGGGCGGCGATGGGACTGTGTTTTTCAGCATGGAAAGCGTCTAATGGGCCCCGAAGACCAAGCAGCTCCAACGTGCGAATATGCTATTGTATGTTCCCGGGGAGCCCGCGACACCGAGGCCATCCAGTCAGCGTCATAGGATGAGTTCCAAGGCTCTGGTGATGTCGGTTAGGTAGCACCCTCAATCGCCCATCTTCAGCGCCTGGATAAACGCCTCCTGCGGGATATCCACCTTGCCGAATTGGCGCATCCGCTTCTTGCCCTCTTTCTGCTTGTCGAGCAGCTTGCGCTTACGTGAGACGTCGCCGCCGTAGCATTTGGCGGTGACGTCCTTGCGCAGCGCCGAGATCGTCTCGCGGGCGATGACCTTGCCGCCGATCGCAGCCTGGATCGGGATCTTGAACAAATGGTGCGGGATCAGCTCCTTCAGCTTCTCGCACATCTGCCGGCCGCGCTTTTCCGCCGCCGTACGGTGGACCAGCATGGACAGCGCGTCGACCGGCTCCTCATTGACCAGGATCGACATTTTAACCAGGTCGCCCTCGCGATAGTCGGTCAAATGATAGTCGAAGGAGGCATAGCCCTTGGAGATCGACTTCAGGCGGTCATAGAAGTCGAAGACGACCTCGTTGAGCGGCAGGTCGTAGGTCAGCATGGCGCGCTTGCCGACATAGGACAGGTCGGCCTGGATGCCGCGCCGGTCCTGGCAGAGTTTTAGGATGCCGCCGAGATACTCGTCCGGCGTCAGGATGGTGGCGCGGATCCACGGCTCCTCGATGGCCGATATCTTGACCACATCGGGCATGTCGGCGGGGTTGTGCAATTCCTTGGTCGTGCCGTCGCTCAACAGCAGCCGGTAGACGACCGACGGCGCCGTGGCGATGAGGTCGAGATTGAACTCGCGCTCCAGCCGCTCCTGGATGATTTCGAGGTGCAAAAGGCCAAGGAAGCCGCAGCGATAGCCGAAACCGAGGGCCGCACTTGTTTCCATTTCAAAGGAGAAAGAAGCGTCGTTGAGGCGCAGCTTGCCGACTGCGGCGCGCAGGTCCTCGAAATCGGCGGCGTCGACCGGGAACAGGCCGCAGAACACCACCGGCTGCGCGGGCTTGAAGCCGGGCAAAGCGTGCGCCGTCTGGCGCTTGTCCTCGGTGATGGTGTCGCCGACGCGAGTGTCGGCGACTTCCTTGATCGAGCCGGTGAAGAAGCCGAACTCGCCGGGGCCGAGCTCGTCGACATTGATGCGGGCCGGGGTGAAGACGCCAGTGCGCTCGACCAGGTATTTTGCGCCGGTGCCCATCATGCGAATGGTCTGGCCCTTCTTCAGCACGCCGTCGATGACGCGGACCAGGACGATGACGCCGAGATAGGCGTCGTACCAGCTGTCGACCAGCATCGCCTTCAGCGGGGCAGCGATGTCGCCCTCGCGCGGCGGCGGCAAATCGTTGACGATCGCCTCCAGCACATCGGGAATGCCGAGCCCGGTTTTGGCCGAGATCAGCACCGCGTTGGAGGCATCGATGCCGATCACCTCCTCGACCTGCTCGCGGATGCGCTCGGGCTCGGCGGCCGGCAGGTCGACCTTGTTCAGCACCACGACGATCTCGTGGTTGTTGTCGATGGCCTGGTAGACGTTGGCCAGCGTCTGCGCCTCGACGCCCTGGCTGGCATCGACGACCAGCAGCGAGCCTTCGCAGGCGGCGAGCGACCGCGACACTTCGTAGGCGAAGTCGACATGGCCGGGCGTATCGATCAGGTTGAGGATATAGTCCTCGCCATTGTTGGCGTGGTATTTCAGCCGCACGGTCTGCGCCTTGATTGTGATGCCGCGCTCACGCTCGATATCCATCGAGTCGAGCACCTGCTCCTTCATGTCGCGCAGTTCCAGTCCGCCGGTCAGCTGGATCAGCCGGTCGGCAAGCGTGGATTTGCCATGGTCGATATGGGCGACGATGGAGAAATTGCGGATGTTCTTGATCGGCGTGGTCATGATGGGGCGGCTTTAGCAGGGGCAGCTTGCCCGGGCAAGCGGCCGGGCGTGCGGCCAAAGCAATCGCTGAGGTTTGCGCTGCCGGGGGGGCGCAACACCGTTAAGCTTTGATCCACCGGATTAGTGCATAGTTCGCGCCCTGCGTGACAGGCAACGACCTGTCACCGTTTGGGGGCCAAGCAATGCCACAATCTGGACATCATTTTCTCAATTCCGAGAGCGGCTCCCTCGCGCCGATACTCGCCATCATGCTTATTCCGATGTGTGCCGCTCTGGGCTTTTCAATCGACTACAACTCAGCCGTTGCGACCAAGGGATCGATGCAGAATGCGCTCGATGCCGCGACCCTGTCGATCACGACGCTGCCAACCAGCACGTCACTGGCGGACCGTCAGGTGAAACTGCAGGAGTCGTTTACGGCCAATAGCGGGCAAGGCACCGCCAAGCTCGACAGCTTCGTCGTTGCTGCCGACGGCACCGCCAGCATCAATGCTTCGGCCAGCTTTGCCATGCCGACGAACTTCATGCAGATCGCCCACGTCGACACAGTGCAGATCGGCGTCGCGTCGGCGGTGCGCAAGAGGCCGGCGCTGGTGCAGACCACGTTCAAGGTCAACAAGGTATCGGGCCATTGGAACAAGACGATGACGCTCTACGGCACGAAATTTGGCGAGACGGCGGTCAACCCGTTGATGAAGATCACCTATGTCTACAACAACTTTGGTGATCCGAAAGGCTACGGCACGTCGACAGTGTATACGGTGAATGGATCGACGAGCACGAAGGTCCAGGAACAAAAATGCACGACTAAGACGGTGCTCAACTTCAACAACCTGCCTACCGGGGCGATCACCCAGACGAGCGGCACCAAAAAATACCTGACCACCTGCACCAACACCATGTACCCCTCGAACGGCGCCGGCGCGGTGATCGACGTCAGCCTGATGGATGTGCTGTATCTGCAGATGGATGTGCCATCGGCCCAATTAACCAAGCTCAAGTCGAACGACGCGAACACATCGAACCGGTTGTACATCGACGGCGTTGAAGTCGCGAACGGCAAACTGGTGGACATCTTCACCGCCGTGCCGTGCGGCCAACCCAGCCAGCAGGCCTGGGAAGATGGCGGCAATCCCGTACCGGCTCCGGTGTCCAACGCCGACTTCTTCTACACCGTGACAGGCAAATGCGACTTCAACCAGCGGCCTTCGCAAACAGTGCTTACGCAATAGGCTGGACAGGTCGCGTCCAGAGAGGACGCGCATTCGCATACATCTCATTTCAACGCCGTCCGGTCGCCACGGGCGGCGTTTTTGTTGCGGGCGACGGTGGCGAGTTCGAAGCGGCGGAGGTGACACTTGCCTTCTCCCTTGTGGGTGAAGGCAAGAACGATCACGAAGCGGTGATGGCTGTAACGAAGGCCCAGGCGGCGGCGAAGAACCGATGTGATCGCCATTCCGGCGCGCCACCAACCCTGGGAGACGACCATGGCCAACCGCCTGACCTTGCCGGCACTTGCCTTCGCGCTTTGCTCGACGGCGCTTTTTGCCGCCGGCATTGCCCGCGCCGAAGATGCGATGAAGCCGGCCGATGCGATGGCGACTGACGCCATGAAACCAGCGACCGAAACGATGAAGCCCGCGGATCCGATGGCGGCCGAAAAGATGAAGGACTGCATGGACAAGGCTGCCGTGGAAACCGACGCGATGAAAAAGGACCCGGCGACCAAGACCTGCAACGAAATGGGGACGGCCAAGTAGGCCGCGTCCGAACGGGGCGCGGCCGATGCACGCGCCGCACGGCAATGTGAAACCGCGACGGACCTATCTGTCGTATAGTCTTAAACTCATGCATGGGAGATCAGAGATGACCGGCATTGAAAAACCCGCCGCGAAACGATTGACGAACTTCGCCAGGGGCGCGCTCGCGGCGCTGATGCTTGCGGCGGCCGGCGCCGCCTTGTGGCAGACGCCGGCAATCTCGGCCGAGAAGGCGGTGGTGATCCCACCGCCGGCGATGGACGAAAAACCCGCCGCCGGCACCGCCAAGGCGATCTTCGCCGGCGGCTGTTTCTGGGGTGTGCAGGGCGTGTTCCAGCACGTCAAGGGCGTGACCAGCGCCGTGTCCGGCTATGCCGGAGGCGACAAGGACACCGCCGTCTACGAGACGGTCGGCACCGGCCGCACCGGGCACGCCGAAGCCGTCGAGATCACCTACGAGCCGTCAGAAGTGACCTACGGCCAGTTGCTGCAAGTCTATTTCTCGGTCGCGCACAACCCGACGCAGCTGAACTATCAGGGTCCGGACCGCGGCCCCCAATACCGTTCGACGATCTTTGCCGAAAGCGACGCCCAGAAGAAGATCGCCGAGAGCTACATCGCCCAGCTCGACAAGGCCAAGGTGTTTCCGGAGCCGATCGTGACCACGCTGGAGACCGGGAAAACCTTCTTTCCGGCCGAAGACTATCACCAGGACTTTTTGACGCTGAACCCGACCTACCCCTATATCGTCTACAACGACCTGCCCAAAATCGAGAATTTGAAGACGCTATTCCCAGACCTTTACAGCGAAAAACCGGTGCTGGTGCTGGCCGCCAACAAGAGCTGATCTTCTGCGACGCGCTTAGAGCAGCGAGCGGGCCAGCAATGCCCGCCTACTGCACGCCTAGAAACTGCCTGAGCTCAGGCGTCCTGGGATTGGCGAAGACGTCCTCGGGGGCGCCGATCTCGTGGACGCGGCCCTGATGCATGAACACGACGCGCGAGCAGACGTCGCGGGCGAAGCGCATCTCATGGGTGACCATCACCAGCGTCATCCCTTCCGCGGCCAATTCCCTGACGACAGCCAGCACTTCGGCAACGAGTTCGGGGTCAAGCGCCGAGGTGATCTCGTCGCATAGCAGCGCGATGGGCTGCATGGCGAGCGCCCGGGCGATGGCCACGCGCTGCTGCTGGCCGCCGGACAATTCGTCCGGCAAGGCGTCGAACTTGTGGGCGAGACCGACGCGGTCGAGCATTTTTCGCGCGACCGCTTCGGCGTTCTTTTTCGGCGTCTTCTTCACCACCATCTGCGACAGCATGACGTTGCCGCCAGCGGTGAGGTGCGGGAACAGATTGAACTGCTGAAAAATCATGCCGACCTTCAGGCGCAGCGCCTTGAGATGCACCTCGTCGGGCAGGAACTGGGCGCCGGCGACGACGATCGAGCCTTCGTCGATGGTCTCCAGCCCGTTGATGCAGCGCAGCAGCGTCGACTTGCCCGAACCGCTCTTGCCGATGATGGCGACGACCTCGCCCGGCGCGATGTCGATGGAAATCCCCTTCAGCACCTCGTTGTCGCCAAAGCGCTTCTTCACCTCAGTGATTGCGATGAGCGACATTGAGCTTCCTTTCCAGGAGCTGGCTCGATTTCGACAGCGGCCAGCACAAAGCGAAGTAGATGAGCGCGACCAGACCATATACGGTGAACGGCTGGAACGTCGCGTTGGTGACGATCGAACCGGCCTTCGACAATTCGACGAAGCCGATGATAGAGGTGAGCGCGGTGCCTTTCACCACCTGCACCGAGAAGCCGACCGTCGGCGGCACCGCCACTTTCAGCGCCTGCGGCAGGATGACGTAGCGCATCTGCTGGAGATAACCCATGCCGAGGCTGGCGGACGCCTCCCATTGACCCTTGGCGATGCTCTCGACGCAGCCGCGCCAGATTTCGGCGAGGAAGGCGGCGGTCCACAGGATGAGCGCGACACAGGCGGCAAGCCAGGCGGGAACGTCGATGCCGAACAGGCCAAGGCCGAAAAAAGCGAGAAAAAGCTGCATCAGGAGCGGCGTGCCCTGGAACAGCTGGATGTAGCCGCGTGACAGCAGCCGCAGCCACTGCCGCCCGCCGATGCGCAGGAAAAGCAGGGCCGCACCGACGATGCCGCCACCGACGAAGGAAACCAGCGAGAGGACAACGGTCCAGCGGGCGGCCAGAAGCAGGTTGCGCAGGATGTCCCAGAAGCTGAACTCGGTCATGGCGCCTGTCTCATCGCGACGCCTTCCTTGGAAACAGCATCCAGCCTAGGCCGGCCAGCAGCTGGCGCAGCAGGATGGCGAGGGCCAGGTAGATCAGGGTCGAGACGATGTAGGTTTCGAAGGCCCTGAAATTGCGCGACTGGATAAAGTTGGCTGCAAAGGTCAGGTCCTCGGCGGCAATCTGCGAAACGACGGCCGAACCCAGCATGACGATGACGATCTGCGATGACAGCGCAGGCCAGATGCGCTGCAGCGCCGGGACCAGAACCACATACCGGAAGCTTTGGAACGGCGTCATGGCGAGGCTCGCGCCGGCTTCGAACTGGCCGCGTGGCGTGGCCTGGATGCCGGCGCGGACGATTTCGCAGCTGTAGGCGCCGAGATTGACGATCATGGCGAGGTTGGCGGCGGTCAGTTCCGACATCCTGATGCCAAGCGACGGCAGCCCGAAGAAGATGAAGAACAGCTGGATGAGGAAGGGCGTGTTGCGGATCAGCTCGACATAGGTCGCGACGACGGGTTTTAGCCATTTCGGCCCCAGCGCCCGCACCCAGGCGCAGGCAATGCCAAAGGCCACGCCGAACACCGCGCCGATCACGATGAGCTGCACGGTGATCCGGATGCCCTTCAGCAGCACCGGCAGAGAACCGATCAGCCAGCCGAAATCGAACTGATAGGTCATGGCTTGCTATCTGACCTAGAGCGGTTCCGGTTCTCTTGGAACCGGTAACTCGCTCTAACTGTTTGTTTTGCCGCATTTATGCGGACGCCAAATGGTTCCATTTGGCTGCAAAATGCTCTAAGCCACACGCGGCGGGCGGCGATCACAGGTCGGCCGGCAGGTCGACCTTCAGCCATTTTTGCGAAATTGCGTTGAGGGCGCCATCGGACCTGGCAGCGGCGATGATGCCGTTGATCTTGGCCATCAACGCCGGCTCTTCCTTGTTCATGCCGATGTAGCAAGGCGAATTCTTGATCAGGAATTTGAGCTCCGGCCGCTTGGGCGGGTTCTTTTCGAGGATGGCGGCGGCGACGACATTCCCGGTCGCGATCACCTCGACCTGGCCCGAAAGGAAAGCGGAAATAGTGCCGTTATTATCCTCGTAGCGCTTGATCTCGACGCTCGCGGGCACGACCTTGGTCAGTTCGAGATCTTCGATCGCGCCGCGGGTGACGCCAACGGTCTTGCCGGCGAGGTCTTCCGCCTTCGCGACCGCGACATCCGCCGGAGCGAACACGCCATTGTAGAAGGGGGCGTAGGCTTCGGAAAAGTCGATGACCTTCTCGCGATCGGGATTCTTGCCGAGGCTGGAAATGACCAGGTCGACCTTGTTGGTCTGAAGATAGGGAATGCGGTTGGCGCTGGTGACCGGGACGATCTCGACCTTGGCGCCGAGCTTTTCGCCAATGAGATTGGCGATATCGATGTCGTAGCCTTGCGGCGTCATGTCGGCACCGACACTGCCGAAGGGCGGGAAATCCTGTGGCACCGCGATGCGGATGGTGCCCCGCCCCCCAATGTCGCTCAAGGCGTCAGCCCGCGCCTGCGGAGACGGAGCCATGGCGATTCCAGCCACGGCGGCGAAGGCCAGCATGCACATATTGCGACGGTTCATTATTTTCCCCTTTGACTGAGCAAAACCACTTGGTCGTCAGGGCAAAGCAACAGGCATGCCAAACCATCGAAATCGGCTTGAATCGGGCTTTCTCAATGGGATCGGGGAAGGCTTTCTTCACGACCCAATGCCGCTCGACTGGCAGGCCGCCTAAATATTGTGCAGTGCGGCGGTTGCCTGTCAGTCGTAGGTCAGATCCGTCGCCTTGCCGCCGAACACGCGGTAGGCATAAAACGAATAGAAAATGATGACCGGCAGCACGACCACCGTGCCGGCCAGGATTATGGCGAGGCTTTCAGGCGCGGACGCCGCCTGCCAGATGGTCAGCCTGTCGGGCACGACGAAGGGATAGAACGACCAGGCGAGCCCGGCAAAGCCCAGCGTGAAGATGGCGGCCAGTGTCAAGAACGGCGTCAGCGCGTGGCGGTCGTCTGCTTTAGGCAGGTGGAAGGTCTGCCGCCACAGCCAGGCGAACAGCACCGCCGACAGGATCGGCAGCGGCGACAAATAGAGCATGGCGGGCCAGACGAACCATTTGTCGAAGATGCGCGGACTGGCGAGCGGCGTGGCCAGCGAGACGGCGACCATGCCGAGCGCGGTCAGCACCAGCGCCCGGCGCAGCCATAGCACCGCCTTCTTCTGCAATTCGCCTTCCGTCTTGTAGATGACCCAGGCCGCGCCCATCGCCGCATAGGCGGCGGCAAGGCAGAGCGCCACCAGAGCGCCGAAGGCCATGCCGCTGAGGCCGACATCCAGGCCCAGCACATAAATCCCCAGCATGTAGCCCTGCGCCAGCGAGGCGATGACCGAGCCCAGGAAGAAGATGCGGTTCCAGCGATGCTTCCGGCCGGCCGGTACCTTGGCACGGAAATCGAAGGCAACGCCGCGCAGGATCAGGCCGACAAGGAGCAGGAAGACCGGAATGTAGAGCGCGGTGAGGATGGTGCCGTGCGCCAGCGGGAAGGCAACCAGCAGCAGGCCGACCGCCAGCACCAGCCAGGTCTCGTTGGCGTCCCAGAACGGGCCTATTGCCGCAATCATCGTGTCCTGCTCGGCGTCTTCAGCGGCCGCGAACAGGATGCCGATGCCGAGATCGAAGCCGTCGAGGATAACGTAGATCAGGATGGCAAGGCCCATCAGGCCGGCGAAGATGAGGGGGAGCAATGTCGGCCAGTCGAGGGTCATCACCGTTCTCCCTATTTTGCCGCCGGTTGCGACAGCGCCGCATCGAGAACGCCCGGCAGCGGCGAGGTATCGCCGTCCTTCGCCGCCTTCAGCGCCAGATAGACCAGCACGCCGAGATAGGCGATCAGAAGCAGCGCGTAGAGGATGAGATAGACCGCAAGCGAGAGCGCGACCTGGCTGCCGGCGACCGGGCCGACCGCATCGACGGTCTTGAGCACACCGGTGACCAGCCAGGGCTGGCGGCCGATCTCGGTGGTGTACCAGCCGGCCAGCGTCGCCAGCCAGCCGGACAGCGCCATCGGCACCATAACCAGGGCCAGCGGTTTCGGCAGGGTGTGGCGGCGCTTAAGGAAAAAGGCGGCCGACCAGGAGACGACGAGCATCAGGACGCCGGTGCCGACCATGATGCGAAAAGCCCAGAACACCGGGAAGACCGGCGGATGATTGCCGGCAAAGTCGTTCAGCCCCGGCACGACGCCACTGGCGCTGTGCCTGAGGATGAGGCTGGCGCCGTCGGGGATGGCGACTTCGAATTTGTTCTCCCTTGCCGCCTCGTCGGGAAGCGCGAAAAGGACCAGCGGCACATTGGGGCCGGTGTTCCAGTTGGCCTCCATGGCGGCGATCTTCTGCGGCTGATGCTCGAGCGTGTTGAGGCCATGCTGGTCGCCGGCGAAGATCTGGATGGGGATCAGGATCGCCGCGGTGAAGACACCGGTGCGCAAGGCCTTCCACATCGATTCCGAGCGGTCGCCATAGAGATAGCGCAGCGCCGACAGGCCAGCGATCAGGAACGAAACCGTCAGGCCGGAGGCAAGCAGCATGTGGACGAGCCGGTAGGGCATCGACGGGTTGAAGACGATCGCCCACCAGTCGGTTGCGTGCGCTACGCCGTTGCGCATCTCAAAGCCGACCGGCGTCTGCATCCAGGAATTAAGCGCGATGATCCAGAAGGCCGACAGGGTGGTGCCGCCGGCCACCAGCACGGTTGCCAGCGTGTGGGTGCCGTTGGAGACGCGGCGGAAGCCGAACAGCATGATGCCGAGGAACGCCGCCTCGAGGAAGAAGGCGGTGAGTATCTCATAGGCGAGCAGCGGGCCGGCTATGTTGCCGACGGTCTCCATGTAACCCGGCCAGTTGGTGCCGAACTGGAAGCTCATGGTGACGCCCGAAACTACGCCCATGGCAAAGGACAGCGCGAACACCTTCACCCAGGTGAAATAGGCGCGCATCCAGGCGGTATCGCCTGTGGCGTTGTAGCGAAGCTTGAAGAACAGCAGCATCCAGCCAAGCGCGATGGTGATAGCTGGAAACAGGATATGGAACGAGATGTTCGCGCCGAATTGAATGCGCGAAAGGATGAGCGGGTCCATGGTGGGCTCCGGCTGCTGCTTGTGTCGCAGAAGATAGGCCGGATGCGCTAAACGGTCAAAGCGGCGTGGCGTCACGCGAGGCGGGACGCCGCAGGACTGCGGCAGCGGTGGATGCGTTCTCGCATGCCGATGTCCAGAACTGTCAGGAGTGCCATTGACTTCCGGCTGCGCGCACCGACATTCAGCGGATTGAACCAACAGTTCTCCTTTCAAGCAGCCGTTTTTTTCAGCCATGCCATCGATCATTTCCATTTCCGGGGTCACCAAGACCTACGCCACCGGTTTCAAGGCGCTGAAGGAGATCAACCTCGACATCGAGCGTGGCGAGATCTTTGCGCTGCTCGGGCCGAACGGCGCCGGCAAGACGACGCTGATCTCGATCGTCTGCGGTATCGTCAACCGCTCGTCGGGCACGGTCACCGTGGACGGCTACGATATCGGCCGGGATTATCGCGCCGCGCGCAGCCTCATCGGGCTGGTGCCGCAGGAACTGACCATCGACGCGTTCGAGACCGTATGGGCGACTGTCAGTTACAGCCGCGGCCTATTCGGCAAGCCAGCCAACCCCGCCTTCGTCGAGAAAGTGCTGCGCGACCTGTCGTTGTGGGACAAGAAGGACGCCAAGGCGATCACCCTGTCCGGCGGCATGAAGCGGCGGCTGATGATCGCCAAGGCGTTGTCGCACGAACCGAGAGTGCTGTTCCTCGACGAGCCGACAGCCGGGGTCGACGTCGAGCTGCGCCAGGACATGTGGGCGATGGTGCGCCGGCTGCGCGAGGATGGCGTCACCATCATCCTGACCACACACTATATCGAGGAGGCCGAGGCGATGGCCGACCGCGTCGGCGTCATCAATCGCGGCGAAATCGTGCTGGTCGAGGACAAGGCCGAACTGATGCGCACGCTCGGCCGCAAAAGGCTGTTGCTGGAATTGCGCAGTCCGCTCGCCACCATACCCGAGACGTTTTCGCGCTACGCGCTGGAGCTTTCGCCGGACGGTGATCGATTGACGTACACCTATGACAACCAGAGCGAACGGCCGGGCGTCGCCTCGCTGCTCCGCGACCTTGAGACAGCCGGCATCCAGTTCCGCGATATCGACACGCAAAACAGCTCGCTCGAGGAGATCTTCGTCAATCTGGTGAGGAAGGACGCATGAACCTGCGAGCAGTCTGGGCGATCTACAAGATGGAGATGGCGCGCGCCTTTCGGACCGTGCTGCAGAGCATCGTCTCGCCTGTCATCTCGACCTCGCTCTATTTCGTCGTCTTCGGCTCGGCCATCGGCTCGCGCATCACCGAGATCGACGGTATCAGCTACGGCGCCTTCATCGTGCCGGGGCTGATCATGCTGTCGCTGCTGACGCAGTCGATCTCCAACGCCTCCTTCGCCATCTATTTCCCGAAATTCGTCGGCTCGATCTACGAATTGCTGTCGGCGCCGGTGTCCTATCTGGAGATCATCATTGCGTATGTCGGCGGTGCGGCGACCAAGTCGATCATACTCGGCCTGATCATCCTGGCGACCGCGTCGCTGTTCGTGCCGCTGACTATCGAGCATCCGTTCTGGATGCTCTCCTTCCTGGTGCTGACGTCGGTGACCTTCAGCCTGTTCGGGTTCATCATCGGCATCTGGGCGAAGAGCTTCGAGCAGCTGCAGCTGGTGCCGTTGCTGATCATCACGCCGCTGACCTTCCTTGGCGGCAGCTTCTATTCGATCGACATGCTGCCCGGCATCTGGCGCACGGTGACGCTGTTCAACCCCGTCCTCTATCTGGTCAGCGGTTTTCGCTGGAGTTTCTACGGCAAATCCGACGTCTCGATCGGCATCAGCCTCGGCATGACCGTCGTTTTCCTGCTTATCTGCATAGCGATCGTCGCGTGGATCTTCAGGACCGGCTACCGGTTGCGGAACTGACCGGCTTACAGCACGCGGAGCCGTGGGCTAGGCCGGCATCGCCTGAAAGATTGCCCTGGACGGCGGTCGAATAGGCGAGCGAGAAATCGCCATGCCGGCGGACCAGCGCCAGGCGCTCGACATGGGTCAGCTCCTGCCGGGTGACCTTGGGCGCGGCGCCCTCGAGCAGGCGGTCGAAACGATTGCGCAAGGAGGGCATGGTCGAGATTCCGCGTGCCGCGCTTCGGAATTGGGATACCCGCAAGCCCGCGGGCTTCGAATCATTGGTGGCAGCGAGAATTGAACGGAAGCCGTTGGCAATTGGGAATAAATTGGCAAGGGGGCATAAAAAAGGAGGGGCTTCGGTCGAGCCAAAACCCCGCCTTCACGATTTACCAGGGAGCGCGATGATCTCTAGACCGCGATCTTGCCGCCGCCCTGCTTGGTGATGGCGACGACCGATGGCCGCACCGGCATGTCAGGCTTGAAGTCGGGCCAGCGGGTCGACAGGTCCTCGTAGTAAGAGGGACGGCCAAAAGCCTCCCAGTCTTCGCCGCCATCGGCCGGATGCTGGACCGCGACGAAGGCGGTCTGGTCGTCGGGCGTGAATAGCGGGCCACACAGTTCAGCACCGATCGGCACGCGGAAGAACAGCTTTGATGTCGCCCGCGCCTCGCCTTCGGTGTCGACCGCCCACAGGCCGTCGGTGCGGCCGGTGGCTTTCGGGCCCTGGCCGTCGGTCGAGACCCAGAGCCGGCCGGCCGCATCGATGGCGCAATTGTCCGGCATGCCGAACCAGCCATTGGCGGTGGTTGCGGTCGAGAAGGTGGCGCCGACTTCTGCCACCGAGGGATCGCCGCATTTCAACAGCACTTCCCATTTGCCCTTGGTGGCAGTGAAATCGCCACCATCCTCGACGATCTCGATAATGTGGCCGAAAGCGTTTTCGGCGCGTGGGTTGGCGGCATCGACCTGGTCCGTCTTGCGTTTAGAATTGTTGGTCAACATGACGTAGACTTTGCCAGTCGTCGGATTCGGCTGGATATCCTCGGGGCGGTCCATCTTGGTGGCCCCGAGCAGATCGGCGGCACGGCGCGTTTCGATGAGCACGTCGGCCTGGCTGGCAAAGCCGTTCTCCGCCGTCAGCGGGCCCTGGCCGAAGACGATGGGCAGCCATTCGACCGCCCCGTCCTCGGCGAATTTGGCGACATACAGCGTGCCGTCGTCGAGGAGATCCATGTTGGCGGCGCGGTCCTCGGCGTTGAACTTGCCGGCCGTGACGAATTTGTAGACATAGTCGAAGCGTTCGTCGTCGCCGAGATAGAAGACGACGCGGCCATCCTTGGCGACGATCGATTCAGCGCCCTCATGCTTGAAGCGGCCCATGGCAGTGCGCTTCCGCGGCACCGAGGTCGGATCGTTGACGTCGACCTCAACGATCCAGCCGAAGCGATTCGGCTCGTTCGGCTCCTTGCCGATGTCGAAGCGGTCGTAATGCGCAGCCCATTCATAGGCGCCTTCGGGAATCCCCAGGCGCTTGTAGTTGGCGGCTTCCTTGTGGCCTTCCTGCAGCTCGCCCGAGAAATAGCCGTGTATGTTTTCCTCGGCCATGACGTAGGTGCCCCAGGGCGTGACGCCGCCGGCGCAGTTGTTGACGGTGCCGAAGACCTTCGTGCCGGTCGGATCGGCACTGGTCTTGACGCGGTCGTGGCCGGCGGCGGGGCCGGACAGTGCCATCTCGGTGTTGGAGGTGATGCGGCGGTTGAGCTTGCCGTCGCGCACCACCTGCCATTTGCCTGATACCTTGCGGATCTCGACGATGGTGCCGCCATGCGCGGCCATCTCGATATCGACCTGTTCCTTGCTCAGCGGCGCCTGCTTGGCCTCGCCCTCGACGATGGTGACGAGGCCCGGGAACATCAGATGCGGATTGGTGTATTCGTGGTTGACCACCAGCAGACCATGCTCGGCCGAGCCGTCGATCGGGATATAGCCGACATAGTCGTTGTTGTAGCCGAATTGTCTTTCCTGGGCTTGGGCCGACTGTTTTGCCGGATCAAAGTCCGGCGAATCGGCGAACAGCGGATCGCCCCAGCGCAGCAGCACGTCGGCGTCGTAGCCGGCGGCGACATGATGCTTGTCATCGACGCCCGCCTCGACCTCGTCGAAGCTGAAGGCCGAGCCGCCGGCGGCGCGGGCATCGTCGGCGAGGATCAGCGCCAGCGGGCTGACCGTGGCGGCGATGGCGGTTGCCGCAAGCGATCCCTGCAGGAAACCACGGCGCGAGAAACGTGCGGCGATGATCTCGCCCATCGTCTGGTTGTCGGTGGGATTGGTTCCTGGCCCATCGTTTTCCTCGAGCAGGCTGGTGCGGAAATGGGTGTCGGGGGAGCGATGTTCTGTCATGGGCTTGCCTCTGGCTTCTTTGGGATGGCTTGAGCGTGCTGCTTGACTGACCGCGTATCGCCGGCAGATCACAGTTTGATGACGTTGCCGGCCAATTCCAGCCCCGATTTCGTGTCCATGATCAGCCTCGCTTGACCGCGACCGGCGCTTCGGAAACAAGATCTGCGGCAGGCGCGGAAGGACCGCGTCGAGAGGGACAAAAAGTGAGTTTCTGGGGACTGGGGCAGCTCGGCATTTCGACGGTGATCTTCCTGCTGGCAGCGACGGCGGCCAAGCAATGGGGGCTGGCGCCCAGCCTCGGCAAGATCGTCCTGACTCTGGCGCTCTACTCGCTGGGCAATCTGATCATGCTGAGGCTGATCCGTGAATTCGGCATGTCGGTGTCGTTCAGCCTGTCGGCGGTGATCCAGCTGGTGTCGGTGAACGTGGTGGCACTGGTGTTCTTCGGCGAGCGCGTCAATGCGTTGCAGGCGACCGGCATCGTGCTCGCCATCGCAGCGGTGGCGCTGATCACGCTCGGTCCCTATCTGCAAAGGCCGTAACAGCGAGGGCCGATGAAGAATACCGCAAGCAAGCTGCTCAACAGAATCGAATTCCCGGTGCTGCTGGCCGGACTGGTCATCGCCTGCGGACTGTGGGGGTTTGAGGAACTGATGGAGGTGGCGCGAGACACCACGCCGCACGCCTTCGATACGGAAATCCTGCTCGCCTTCCGTGAAGCGGGCCAGCCCGACAATCCGATCGGACCGCTATGGCTGGAAGGGGCGATGCGCGACATCACCAGCCTCGGCAGCGCCAGCGTGCTCCTATTGATCACGGCCGCCGTGATCGTCTATCTGCTGCTGATCCACAGGCCGGGACCAGCGTTTCTCGTCCTCGTCGCAGTGGCGGGCGGGCAGGCCCTGTCGAGCACGCTGAAGCTCGGAATCGACCGGCCGCGCCCCGATCTGGTCTCGCATCTCGCCGACGTGGCATCGCTTTCGTTTCCGAGCGGCCATGCGATGCTGTCGGCAGTGACATATTTGACGCTGGGCAGCATGGCGTCGCGCTTCCTGCCTGGGCGAACGACCAAGATCTATGTGCTGGCATTGGCGGTGCTGACGACCCTGCTGGTCGGCATCAGCCGCGTCTATCTCGGCGTTCATTGGCCATCCGACGTGCTGGCCGGCTGGTGCGCCGGCTTCGCCTGGGCGATGCTGTGCTGGCTGGCCGCATGGGCGCTACAGCGATGGCGTGGGCGGACCGACGGCGCCTGAACCGGCCGTTCAGAACGACGCTGTGCTAATTCTCCTCGAAGTTGCGGCGCTGGGGCCTGCTGTCCCAGCTGGCGCGCAGGCTTTGCAGGACGCAAACGGTCTGGTGTGCATGTCTGACATGTGCATCATGATGCTTGAACCATCACAATGATGGTATTATATATGGACCTGCAGACTCAGACGGGGTTTTAGCCAATGATCACTGCCGCGCAAATGCGCGCCGCAAGGGCGCTGGCCGGCATCGATCAGAAGGCGCTCGCCGAGCGCGCCGGGGTTTCGCTTCCAACCATCCAGCGCATGGAAGCGAGCGACGGCGTGGTCAGGGGCGTAGTCGACACGCTGATGAAGGTCATCCAGGCCCTCGATGAGGCTGGCGTGGAACTGATCGGCGAGAACCAGGCCAGCGAGCGCGGCGGCAGGGGCGTGCGCCTCAAGCCGATCGTGCCGAAGAACCCGCCAGGCTGAGTCGATAAAAAGTCGCGACGGCGACCGCCGACAGTCCTGCCGACGATCTCGCCGCCTTGGTTGTTATGCATGTCGTTGCCCCACTTTGAGCGACCTGCATCAGGAGCGGAAGGCAGTCCATGGATCGGCGGGCAATTCATCAACCGGCGCGGCCAACATTTTCCGAACTGTTCACGCCGAAACTGGTGACGGTGCTCCGCGAGGGCTACACATCAGAGCATTTCAAGGCCGATGCCATCGCCGGACTGACCGTGGCCATCGTGGCGCTGCCGCTGTCGATGGCGATCGCAATCGCGTCGGGCGTGACGCCGGAGCGCGGGCTCTACACCTCCATCATCGGCGGCTTCCTCGTCTCGGCGCTCGGCGGCAGCCGCTTCCAGATCGGCGGGCCGGCCGGCGCCTTCATCGTGCTGGTGGCGGCAACGGTGGCGCGGGTCGGTGTCGACGGGTTGCTGCTGGCGACGATGATGGCCGGCATCTTCCTGCTCGCCATCGGCTATCTCAGGCTTGGCACCTACATCAAGTTCATTCCCTATCCGGTGACCGTCGGCTTCACCGCCGGCATCGCCATCATCATCTTCTCCGGCCAGATCGTCGAGCTGTTCGGGCTGAAGCTTGCCGGCAAGGAACCTGGACCGCTGGTGCCGAAGCTGATGGCGATCGGCGAGGCGGCCGGCACGATCAATCTCGCCGCCACCTTCGTGGCCGTACTGACCATCCTCGCCATTGCCCTGATGAAGCGGTGGCGGCCGAAATGGCCAGCCATGCTGATCGCCATAGGTCTGGCTTCGCTTGTCGTAGCGCTGTTTTCCCTGCCTGCCGAAACGATCGGCACGCGCTTCGGCGGCATCCCGCGCAGCCTGCAAATGCCGGCCTTTCCGCCAATCAGCTTCGCCAGGGTGATCGACGTCCTGCCGGACGCCATAGCCTTTGCGCTGCTCGGCGCGATCGAATCGCTGTTGTCGGCCGTTGTCGCCGACGGCATGACAGGAAGGCGGCACCGCTCCAATTGCGAACTCGTGGCGCAGGGCTTTGCCAACATCGCGTCCGCCCTGTTCGGCGGCATCTGCACCACCGGCACCATCGCCCGCACGGCGACCAATGTGCGGGCCGGCGCGCATGGATCGGTTTCGGGCATGATCCACTCGGCCATCCTGCTTTCTCTGATACTGGTGGCGGCACCGCTGGCCAGCTACATCCCGCTGGCGGCACTGGCCGGCGTGCTGGCGGTGGTGTGCTGGAACATGTTCGAAAAGCAGGCCTTCCTCACATTGCTGCGGGCTTCGCGTGGCGACGCGCTGGTGCTGCTGGCGACCTTCCTGATCGTCATCTTCCGTGACCTCACCGAAGGCATCGTCGTCGGTTTCACCCTGGGCTCGATCCTGTTCATCGACCGCATGGCCAAGAGCATCGCCGTCGAGGCCGATCCGTCACTTGTGCAGGAGGATGTCGCCGACCAGGCCAGCGCCTACGATGCCAGCGAGGCCAGCGATGCCGACACCGTCGTTTACAGGATTTCGGGCGCCTTCTTCTTCGGCGCCGCCTCGACTGTCGGTGCGGTGCTCGACCGCATCGCCGACCAGCGCCGGAACTTCATCCTCGACTGCTCGGCGGTGCCGTTCTTCGATTCGACGGCGGCCAATGTCATCGAGGGCGCCGCGCACAAGGCCAGGCGCGCCGGCGTGCGCTTCATCATATCAGGCGCTTCGCCGCAGACACGTCGCATGCTGATCAACCACGGCGTCAAGCGGCCGCTGGTGACATACGCCGCCTCGATCAGGGATGCGCGGGCGCAACTGAAGGGCAAACCAGAGACGGATTAGCAACCAGGATTTGCCGGCCGGTATCCCATTGCTGAATGTCACTTTGATCCATGGCCGACACTCGACAGGTCAAAGGCTGTCATTCGAGAACGACCATAGGCGCGACTGTTGCGAGTATTGGAACACCGGGAGAGCCTTGGCGCTGCTGGCTGCTGGATCGAGCGGGCATCATGAAACCTTTTGATTTTTGGGCCGTTGTCGGCCGTATGTCCGAGGCGAAATCCAAACCGAGATCGGTCGACGGCGCCAGATCGCGCGAGGCCCAGACACCGCGTCAGGAGAAATCGAGCGAAGAGAAGGCATCGACTGCCGAAGCCGCGTCCGAGGTCGTCGGCGAAGCCGCGCCGCCGCCGGAAGCCGTCGAACCCGATCCACAGCTGACCCCCGAAGAGGCCGAGCGGGCGCGCAAGAAATATCTGCTAAGGCGTTTCTGGATCAGCGCGCGCGGTTACTGGAGCCGGCGAGGCGACAGTTTCGCCTGGCCGCTCACGATCGGGCTGTTGATCCTGATATGCGTCAATGTCGGTTTCCAGTATGGGATCAATGTCTGGAACCGCGCGATTTTCGACGCCATCGAGCAACGCAACGCCCGCACCATTTATTTCCTGAGCGCCGTGTTCGTGCCGCTCGTACTCGGAAGCGGAAGCCTTGTCGTAGCACAGGTCTATCTTCGCATGACGATCCAGCGCCGCTGGCGTTCGTGGCTCACCACATCAGTCATAGCGCGCTGGCTCGCCAACGGCCGGTATTATCAGCTGAACCTCGTCGCCGGCGACCACACGAACCCCGAAGCCCGCATCTCGGAGGATCTGCGGATTGCTACCGAATCGCCCGTCGATTTCATCGCCGGTGTCCTCAACGCGTTTCTGTCGGCCTCGACCTTCATCGTGGTGCTGTGGACGATCGGCGGCGCGCTGACCCTGCCGATCGGAGGTTCGAGCGTCACCATTCCCGGCTTTCTCGTCGTCACCGCGGTGATCTATGCCGCCATCACCTCCACCTCGATGGTGGTCATTGGCCGCCATTTCGTCCATCTCTCCGAGGAGAAAAATCAGGCGGAAGCCGAGTTCCGCTACACGCTGACGCGCGTGCGGGAAAACGGCGAGAGCATCGCATTGCTCGGCGGCGAGGAGGAGGAGCGCAGCGGCATCGACAAAACGTTCGCCTATGTGCTCGGGCAATGGGCGCTGCTTACAGGCCAGCACATGCGCACGGCGCTGGTGTCGCAGGGGTCGAGCCTGTTTGCGCCGGTCGTGCCGATCTTGCTTTGCGCGCCAAAATTTCTCGAAGGCAGCATGACCCTCGGGCAGGTCATGCAGGCTGCCTCCGCCTTCGCCATCGTGCAGGGCGCGTTCGGATGGCTGGTCGACAACTACCCCCGTCTTGCCGGTTGGAACGCCTCCGCGCGGCGCATAGCCTCGCTGATGATGTCGCTCGACGGGCTCGAGCGCGCGGAACAGAGCGACACCCTGGGCCGCATCCAGCACGGCGAAACCGAAGACGGTGCGATGCTCAGCCTGAACAATCTCTCCGTGTCGCTCGACGACGGCACCGGCGTGGTCAAGGAGACCGAGGTCGAGATCGAGCCGGGCGAGCGGGTACTGGTTTCAGGCGAATCCGGCACAGGCAAGAGCACGCTGGTGCGGGCCGTCGCGGGTCTGTGGCCGTGGGGCGGCGGCAGCGTCGATTTCCATGCCGACAGCCGGCTGTTCATGTTGCCCCAACGCCCCTATGTCCCGATAGGGACGCTTCGCCGCGCGGTCGCCTATCCCGCCCCCGCCGACAACTGGACGATTGCCGAGATCAACGTCGCCCTCGAGAAGGTGGGCCTCGATTATCTGAAGGGCAAGATCGAGGAAGACGCGCCCTGGGACCAGATCTTGTCGGGCGGCGAAAAGCAGCGGCTCGCCTTCGCACGTCTGCTCTTGCACAGTCCCGATATCATCGTGCTGGACGAAGCGACGTCGGCGCTCGACGAGAAGAGCCAGGACAAGATGATGGAGACGGTGATCCACGAATTGCCTGATGTCACCATCATCAGCGTGGCGCACCGCGCCGAGCTGGAAGCCTACCACAGCCGCAAGATCACCCTGGAGCGGCGCGAGGGCGGCGCGATTCTTGTCAGCGACATCGACCTTGTTTCGCGCAAGGGCAGACGGAACTTGCTCGCGCGCGCCTTGTGGGGCACCGGCGCTCCGATCGAAAAGCCGCATGAGTTGGAGTAAGGCGGCGCCATGCCAAAACTGAAATCCACCCGGTCTCCCCGGGGGACGGGTCAAGTATACGCTGTGGGAGGGAAGCCGTCGCGTCGTACGCACCACTTAAGCAATCAGGCATCGAGCGGGCGTCCGTAAGCCGGCGCCAGCGGCCAGGCAAAACCCCGCTATTCGGCGGCCTTGCCGCCCCACAGTCACGGCCCAGTGGTCGAACCCGTATTCCAGCGTCGGCTTGACTATGCGGAAAAGGGCGGCAGGTCGGTCTGACTGTCCCGAATTGCCCTTCGCAATTCGGTTGGCAATCCGGGTGAGAGGCTATTCG
Source organism: Mesorhizobium wenxiniae (assembly GCF_002284535.1). Classification (GTDB taxonomy): domain Bacteria; phylum Pseudomonadota; class Alphaproteobacteria; order Rhizobiales; family Rhizobiaceae; genus Mesorhizobium; species Mesorhizobium wenxiniae. The sequence continues at coordinate 499,820 of NZ_NPKH01000011.1, forward strand.
CTAAATGCAATAGCGCCAATCAGCCGCCGGGCGCGGCAGCGTCCTCCTGCGACGCAGCGGCCAGATCGTCGCGCGCCTTGCGCGCGAGTTTCCTTGTCGAGCGCCTGGGGCTGTCGCCGAACAGATCGGCGGCGGCGGCGAGACAGGTCTTTTTCAGGCTTTTCTCCGAGCGCTTCAACAGCTTGCTCAGGAGCCGCGTTTCTTGAGGAGAGCCGAGCGGCCGGTCGGCGGCATCGAGAAGCGTACGCAGGACGAACACATCATGCAGTTCGCCCAGTGTTTCGCCGAGTTCGTCGACCGCCTTGCGCCGGGCCTTGATCGGCATCGGCCACAGCCTTCCGAGCAACGAGAGATGCATGCCGTGGGTCTTTGCTGCCTTGCGCAGATCGTGGAAATCGTCGGCCCCGCCGCGGGAGCTTGCCTTGTCCAGCGCCTTTCTGGCGCGACGCAGAGTGATGCGGGCGCCTTCGGCAAGCACATCGGCGGCCTGTTCGGGCTGGTCGGGCAAGGCCAGCATATCGATCCGGCTGATGCCCTCCTCGCAAGCGGCAATCGCGGCAGTTATTGCAGCGTCGAGGCCGACACCGCCATGCAATTCGTGCTGACGCGCGACGAGCGTCTCGCGCACCGCATCGAGACCGCCGCCGGCGCTCTGTTCGGGAAAGCTTGCTGCCAGCCGGTCGATGGTTTCAACCAGCGCGGTCGCCTCGCGCGGACCGGCAAGCAGGGCTGCCACCTGTCGGTAGCACTGGTTCTCGGTCAGGCAGAACGTTTCGTCGCCGGAACGGACCAGGCGCAGCAAGGCACGCGCGTTCTTCAGCCGCTTGCGGCATTTGTGCAGCGCCTGCTCCGGCCTGTCATGCGCCGCGTCCAGGTGGACCAGCGCCTTGCCGATCTCCTCGGCGAGGATGCGCCTGACCTCCCCGGTCAACGGCAGGCGCGGATCGATGCGATAACTCATGCGGCGATCTCCGGAATCCCCCCGAGGGCGAGCGACGCGTTATAAAACCTCTGCTCGCCGGTAACTTCGCGGCCGAGCCAGTCTGGCAGCAGTTCGTCCGGCACGTCCTCGGGCGTCTCAAGCTCGGCAACCACCAGCCCCGCAAGCATCCCGCCGAAGACATCGACTTCATAGAGATGGCCGCGATGCCTAACATGGTGGCGTGTCTTCTCGATGACATGTCCGATCGCGAAGGCCTGCATCTCTTCCGCCTCCGCCAGAGGGATCGGATATTCGAATTCGTCGCGTTCGCGGACCTTGCTGCCGAATTTGAGCGTCAGCTTTGCCGAGGCGCCGTTGCTGACGCGCACGCGCACCGAGCGGTCCGGTGTGGCGGCGAGATAGAACTGGCGAATGCGGATGTCCCCTTCGACCAAATCCCGCCACTCATTGCCGGAGACCAGGAACTTGCGCTCGATTTCCTTGACCATGGTTTCGCACTAAAGCGCCTGCGGCTGGAGATGGCAAGGTGGACACGGCTTAGGGTTGACCTTAATCATTCGATTGATTAAATTGCTGATCATGGCCAAACTAACGAACGCCAAAATTCCACGTCGCGAGACGTCTCCCGCCGACATGACGCGCGCGGCACTTGTCCGCGCGGCGCTGAAGCTGTTCGGACGACAAGGCTTCGACGGGACCTCGACGCGAGAGATCGCGGCTGAAGCCAAGGCCAATATCGGCTCGATCGCCTATCATTTCGGCGGCAAGGAAGGGCTTCGCGCGGCAGCGGCCGATTATATCGTCGACACCATCCAGACCATTGCCGGCCAGGCGATCGGCAACCTGCAGGCGCCGAGCGATTCAGAGGCGGGCGACCCCGAAGCGGCGCGGGCACAACTGTTCACCGCTTTGGAGCGGATGGTGGCCTTCGTCGTGGCTAGGCCGGAGGCCGGTGAGATCGTGCAGTTCGTCCTGCGTGAACTTTCGCATCCGACGGCTGCACTCGACCGCATCTATGACGGCGTGTTCGAGCCGACGCATCGCCGGCTCTGCCTGGTCTGGGAGCAGGCGACGGGCGAGCCGGCCGAAAGCGAGGCTACCCGACTCACCGTGTTCACGCTGATCGGCCAAGTCGTCTATTTCCGCATCGGTCGCGAGGCGGTGATGCGCCGCATGGGCTGGCGCGCGATCGGCGACGCCGAGGCTGTCAAGATTGCGGCGACGGTGACGGATAACCTTGGGGCCATATTGGCCGCCCGGAAGGATCGTAGGTCATGAGTTTCCTCTGCTCTCTGCCGCTCGCCGCTCTGCTTTTCAGCGCCTGCGCACCAGCGGCACCACTCGCCGTCGGCTATGTCGAGGGCGACTATGTGCTGCTCGCGCCGATCGAGGTGGCGCAGGTGGAGACGATTTCGGTCAAGCGCGGCGACCGCGTCGTGCCGGGCACGCCGATGGTGACGCTGGAAAGCGCCGATGCAAGAATAGCCGTCGTGCAAGCCGAGGCGGCCCTTGCCCAGGCGCAGGCGCAACTTGCCGACCTGCAGGTCGGCAAACGGCCGGAAGAGATTGAGGTGCTCAAGGCGCAGGTCGACATGGCCAAGGCGCAGGCCGCCGACGCCAAACGCAGATACACCCGCGCCAGCGACCTGTTCAAACGCGGCACCGGCACGCAGGCCGATTTTGACACCGCCTCGGCCACTCTGGAGACAGCCAATGCGCAGGTCGGCCAGGCGGAAGCCAATCTCGCCGTCGGCGGCCTGCCGGCACGGCCCGAAACGATCAAGGCGGCCGAGAATCAGGTCAGCCAAGCGCAATCAGCGCTGGAGCAAGCGCGATGGCGGCTGTCGAAGCGCGTGCTGGCGGCGCCGTCGCCCGGCCGCGTCAACGATGTGATCCGCAATCCGGGCGACACGGCCGGCCCGACCGCGCCGGTCATTTCGATGCTGCCGGACGGCGCTGTGAAGCTCAGCGTCTATGTGCCGGAAAGTGCGTTCTCGTCGGTGAAAGTCGGCACGCTGCTTAATGTTCATTGCGACGGCTGCGGGCCGGACGTGAAGGCGCGCATCAGCTATGTGTCGCCGGACCCGGAGTTCACCCCACCGGTGATCTACTCGCTCGAGACCCGGCAGAAGCTGGTCTATCTGGTCGAGGCGCGGCCGGAGGGCGACTCCAGCGCGCTGCAACCGGGGCAGATCGTCGATGTCGATCTGGCGGATATCGGCAAATGAACGCCATCGATGTCCATGGCCTGGTCAAGCGTTTTGGTGACAAGACCGTCGTAGACCATGTGACGATGACGGTGGCCGAAGGCGAGATCGTCGGCTTCCTCGGCCCGAACGGCTCGGGCAAGACGACGACCATCCGCATCATGTGCGGCCTGCTGACGCCGGACGAGGGCGAAGGCACGGTGCTCGGCTTCGACATCCGCAGCGACAGTCTGAGAATCAAGCGTGAAGTCGGCTATATGACGCAGAAATTCTCGTTCTACGAGGATCTGACCATCGCCGAGAACCTTGAATTCGTGGCGCGGCTCTATGGGTTGAAGCCGCTTAACGAGCATGTCGGCAGGACGCTGGAAGATCTTGGCCTCACCTCGCGCAAGGACCAGTTGGCCGGTACGCTGTCCGGTGGCTGGAAGCAGCGGCTGGCACTGGCCGCATGCATCATGCACAAGCCCAGATTGCTGTTGCTCGATGAGCCGACGGCGGGCGTCGACCCGAAGGCGCGGCGCGAATTCTGGGACGAGATCCATAGGCTGGCCAGCGGCGGACTGACCGTTCTGGTCTCCACGCATTACATGGACGAGGCCGAGCGCTGCCACCGCATCAGCTATATCTCCTACGGCAAGATGCTGGCCACCGGCACGGTCGACGAGGTGGTCAGGAATGCCGGCCTGACGACCTTCGTCGTGCAGGGCCCGCAGCTCGATCGGGTTGCTGCCGCACTCAGCGGCCGCTCCGGCGTCGACCAGGTGGCGCCGTTCGGCGCGACGCTGCATGTCGTCGGCTCCGACAGGAAAGCGCTTAAGGCAGCACTTGCCGATGTCGAGAAACATCACAAAGGCGTCACGGTTTCGCCGGGCGAAACCAGCCTTGAGGATGTGTTCATCCAGTTCATGTCCGACTCGAAGGACAACATGGGATGAGAAGCGGGATAAACAGCGTCTTTTCCTTCGCCAGGCTCGGCGCGCTGCTGATCAAGGAGTTCATCCAGATGCGGCGCGACCGCATCACCTTCGCCATGATGCTGGGCGTGCCGCTGATGCAGCTCGTGCTGTTCGGCTACGCCATCAACAACGATCCGAAGAGCCTGCCGGCAGCCTTGGTGGCGATGAGCAGCGATCCCTACACGCGGGCCATGGTCTCGGCGCTGCAGACCACCGGCTATTACAGGTTCGACCATGTCGTGCAAAGTGCCGCCGAGGCCGAATTCCTGATGGCGCGTGGCGACGTCGCCTTCGTCGTCACCATTCCCACCGATTTTGCCCGGCGCGTCGAGCGCGGCGACCAGCCGCAAATCCTGATCGAGGCTGATGCGACCGACCCGGCGGTCGCCAGCGGCGCCATCTCGACGCTCGGCACCGTGGCCAACCACGCGCTGCTCCGGGCGCGCGGCATGCAGGAAACGGCCGCCGAGACCGCCCGAGGCCAGCTCGAGGTCGTTGTCCACCGACGCTACAATCCGGAAGGCATTTCGCAATACAACATCGTGCCCGGCCTGCTCGGCGTCATCCTGCAGATGACGATGGTGATGATGACCTCGATCGCGCTGACACGCGAGACCGAGCGCGGCACGATGGAGAATCTTCTGGCGATGCCCTCCAGCCCGCTCGAGATCATGCTGGGCAAGGTGCTGCCCTATCTGGTGGTCGGCGCCGTTCAAGTGGTGGTGGTGCTGGCGGCGGCCAAGCTGCTGTTTGGCGTTCCCTTCACCGGGTCGTTGTCACTGCTGCTATCGGCGGTTCTGGTCTTCGTGCTGGCGCTGGTGCTGCTCGGCTACACCATCTCAACGATGGCGCGCACGCAGATGCAGGCACTCCAGCTCACCTTCTTCTTCTTCCTGCCCTCGATCCTGTTGTCGGGCTTCATGTTCCCCTATCGCGGCATGCCTGGCTGGGCGCAGATCTTCGGCGAGATTCTGCCGCTGACGCATTTCCTTCGCATCATCCGCGCGGTGATGCTGAAAGGCGCCGACCTGCCGGCGGTCGCAACCGAAATCGGCTGGCTCGTCGTGTTCGTGGCGCTATTTGCCGGCGTGGCGCTGGTGCGGTTCCGCCGCACTCTGGACTAGTCCAGCTCAAGCAGCCTACGCAAATGGCCGAGATGGGTGGAGTGCGGAGTTCCAACGCGAACAGCAGCTCAGCTCACTTGGATGCATGATCATTCGGGTCGAGATTTATGCGGGTCTGGCCTAACCGGGACCGGCGGCAATTCAGGCGCGTCCAGTCCTTGGAAAGGATTGCGCCAGGCGTCGGTTTCTTCAAACTGACGATACCAGCGGCTGACAGAAGGATAATCGTCGAGCGGCAATCTGGCGACATCGTTAAAGGGCAGAAACGTCGCCATTCGAAAGTCGGCATAGGAAACCGACTTTTCGACCAGCCATTCTCGCTCGGAAAGCTCGGCCTCAAGTGTTGCAGCGGCCGTGCGGAAGTCTCTCAGCCCCTCTTCAACCCGGTGCTGATCAATCGGGCCGAGCCCAAACCGCTGTTTGGTCCCGCGTTCGAAATGCACGACGTCGCAAGCTCTCGCGAAGTTCTCCTTACCCCAACTGAGCCATCGGATCATCTCGGGTTCATCGTCGCCGGTGCGCCAGAGATCCGAATGCGCGTCGCGTGAAAGCCGGCAGGCTATGGCATCGGCCTCCCAGAGGCTCTTTCCCGAGCCCACAAGTATGGGCAATGAAAGATTTGGATTCAGCGGCCGAAATGGCTCAGCCTGCCCCGGAGCGAAGGGGGAGGCGAATTCAAACTCGACCTTCGCATTGAGATAGCGCGCTACCGCGACCGCAAGGCGGGGATTGGGATTGCGGCTGAAGTACAGCTTCATTGCATGTCAGTCCTTGAATGGTTCGACTGGACGCGCAGGAGCGCTATGACGCTTGGCATCGGAGCGAAGCCGGAACCGCTTGCCACCCTATGCCGCCGCCATGATCTCAGCATAGGTGCTGAAATCGACATTGCCGCCGGACAGCACCACGGCGACGCATTTGCCTGATAGCTCGATCTCGCCCGATGACAACGCGGCCAGCCCGACGCTGCCGCCGGGCTCGACCACCAGCTTGAGATGGGCCATGGCGTCGCGCATGGCCTGTGCCGCGGCACTGTCGGAAACGGCAATGCCGCCGGCGAGATTCCTGCGGTTGATCTCGAAGGTGATCGCGCCCGGCTCGGTGGTGAGGAGCGCGTCGCAGATCGAAGTGTGGCCGGGTTCGATCGAAACCCGGGCACCTTTGGCCAGTGAGCGACAGGTGTCGTCGAAATGCTCGGGCTCCACCGCCCAGATGGCGGTGGCCGGCGATGCGTCCTTGACCGCAATCGAGATGCCGCTGCTCAGGCCGCCGCCGCCGCAGGGAATGACAATGGCGTCGAGGCTCACGCCGAGCGCTTTCACCTGCGCCATCAGTTCGAGGCCGATCGTGCCCTGGCCGGCGATGATGGCGGGATCGTCGAATGGCGGGACCAGGACCATGCCCCTCTCCACGTACGGGCGAACCACCGTCATGCGGTCATCGCGGAAACGATCGAACGGCACCACTACCGCACCCATTTTCCTGACATTGCCGACCTTCATCGCCGGCGCATCGGTGGGCATGGCGATGACCGCCTTGACGCCGAACATCGCCGCCGACGCGGCGACGCCTTGCGCGTGATTGCCCGACGAAAAGGCCACGACGCCACGGCTGCGCTCCTCGTCGCTCAGCGACGACAGTTTGTTATAGGCGCCGCGGAACTTGAAAGAGCCGGTGCGCTGCAGCGTCTCCGGCTTGAACAGGATTCTGGCACCGAAGCGCTTGTTCAGCTCCGGCGATTCGATCAGCGGCGTTTCGACTATCAAGCCGGACAATCGCAATGCTGCGGCGCGGATATCGGCGATGCCGGGAGGGGTGGTCATGGGGAGGTCCTGCAGAATGAGATCGCCCATGGTGCACGGAAAACCAGGCCGCGCACCACTGTAAAAATGTGACCGTTACAATTCGCCTTTGGGCAGGAAAGGGGGGTGTGCCCATCAGCAGCCGGTCACTCTGACAACTTCGTGGCGGACATGGTTTTGTGGCGGGCAAGAAGCGCTTGGCGCGCAATGTGGTTGAAGCGCTTCATTAGCCCCGGGTCCAGTGCCTACCCGGCCGCACGCCGAACTCGCCAAGGCCGCCGCCTTCGCCACCTCCAATCGCGCACGCGCAGTCAGCGGCGCCATCATGAACCTCACTTGTGGTTCATGATCGATGTTATTGATCGGCGCCTACCAGTAACCCGCTGTTCTGTACGCGGTTTGCAACTACAACGATAAATACACGCCACTCTGTTGCTTGTGACAACATTAACTGACATCCTCCGCCTCAGAAGAGTCTGTCGTCCTCAAAATATTCGACAGGGCGGATGCGATGAGTGACAGCTGGCAGAACGTTGTGCTGCGGAACCAGCATCCGAAATTGCGGATGTTCGCAAATTGTGACGCAGACGTCAGTTCCGCGAAATCTGAAGTGCAGGCGGCGCTGCGCGTGACCACCGAGGAGCTTGCGGCCTCCACTCCACCGCTCGCTACCGCTATCGCACCCGAGGACGCCCCGGTCAGCGGCACCGCCAAGAAGCACGGGGTCGACGTGCAGGCGCAGCGGGCGGCCGTCGAGGTCAGCGTTTTCGTCCGCTCCACCGATTCACTGCCACCGGTGGCTGGCCAGCAGACCTTGCGCGGGATGGCGACCCGCCGGATGACCCTCGATGAAGTGTACGATCTCGCGCGCGACGCCGGCACCATCTTTATCGAACCGGCCGATGCCCTGAAGCTGCCGCGTCCGATCAAGGGCAGCGCCGGCGGCACCGCTCCAGCCCGCCGGGTCCCGGGCGTCGCTCCGGCCCAACTCGGCGACGGCAAGGGCATGCTGATCGGCATCATCGATGTCGAAGGCTTCGACTGGGCCCATACCGATTTCCTCGTCGGCGGCAAATCGCGGTTTGTCAGCATCTGGGATCAGGGTGCCAAGGTCGGCCGCAATCGCAAGGGCCTCAAGCGCGGTCGGGTGATCTCCGCCGCCGACATGCAAACCGCACTGACGGATGCCGCCAAGATTCACGTCTCGCCGCACGATCTCGAGCCGCAATCGCAGATGGTGGTGGGCTCGCACGGCACCCATGTCGCCTCCATCGCCGCCGGCAATAGCGGTCTCTGCAGCGCAGCTGAAATCGCCGCGGTGCTGATCGCGCTGCCGGAAGACGAAATCGACCGGCGCACCTCGTTCTACGATTCCACCTGCCTGCTCGACGCCGTCTACTACCTGCTCGATCTCGCCGGTGAGCGCCCCATCTCGATCAACATCAGCCTCGGGACCAACGGCCACGCCCATGACGGTTCAAGCATCCTCGACCGCTGGATCGACGCGTTGCTATCCGAGCCCGGCCGTTCGATCTGCATTGCCGCCGGCAACGCCGGCCAGGAACGACCCGAGGCTCCGGACGATCTCGGCTACATGATGGGCCGCATTCATGCGAGCGGCAAAATCGATGCCCAGGGCCTCGACCACATCCTCGAGTGGCAGGTCGTCGGCGACAAGATCAAGGATGCATCGGAGAACGAGCTCGAGATCTGGTACGAGCCGCAGGATCGCCTCGCCATCAGCATCCGCCCGCCTGATGGCGACTGGATCGGCCCGATCCAGCCCGGTGAGTTTCTCGAGAACCACCAGTTGCCCGACCGCACACTGATCAGCGTCTACAACGAGTTGCACCACCCGACCAACGGCGCCAACTACATCGCCACCTACCTGACGCCGTTCTTCGGCAGCAACCTGATCATCGGCATCCCCGCCGGCGTCTGGCAGGTCCGGCTGCACGGCCTCGTCATCCGCGACGGCGCCTTCCATGCTTGGATCGAGCGCGACGACCCGGCCGACTTGGGCGACGGCAGCTACTTCTGGCCGTCGTTCTTCACCGAGGCCTCGCATGTCGACACCTCCTCGGTCAGCGCCCTCGCCTGCGGCCAACGCATCGTCTCCGTCGCCAATCTCGATGAACTGAAGCGCCGCGCTCACATCACCTCGAGCCAGGGTCCGACCCGTGACGGCCGGCTGAAGCCCGACATCACTGCGCCCGGCACCGGCATCGTCGCGGCCAACGGCTTCGGCGGTCCGGATGACCCGTGGATCGAAATGACCGGCACCAGCATGGCGAGCCCCTATGTGGCTGGCGTCATCGGCCTGATGCTGGCGGCCGAGCCGACGCTCACCGCTGCCCAGATCCTCGGCATCATTAAGGCCACCGCCCGGCCGCTCCCCGGCGCCACCTACCAGTGGACGAACGACCTCGGCTTCGGTGTCATCTCTCCTGCCGCCTGCGTCGCCGAAGCCTCCCACGCGCTGACCCGTACCGAGCTGAAGAAAACCACGCCGCCCGCTACCGCACCCACCGTCACCGCCGCGGCCCCGCCGGGCCGTCCTGCCAGTCGCCGTGCCGCCAGGCCTGCAACCCGGCGCCCGCCGCCCGAGGCCGCATAATGAAAATCACCCTGCTCCCCTCCGACAAGGGCGATTGCCTGCTGATCGAGGCCGGTGCCGTCACCATCCTCGCCGATGGCGGTATGCCCGCCTCCTATGCCTCCGAGGTGCGCGGCTATCTCGGCAAATGGGCCGAGGACACCGGCAAGCAACTAGACCTCGTCTATGTCTCGCACGTCGATCAGGATCACATCGCCGGCGTGCTGCAGCTGCTCGAGGACACAGTGCAATGGCGCGTTTTCGACCACAAGCACGCCAACGGCCAGTCCTCCGGCAAGCCACCGTTCAGGAGACCGCCCAAGGTCAAGCGTATCTGGCACAACGCCTTCAAGCTCATGGTGGCTGAGTCCGAGGCGATCGGCACTGTCCTCGCCGCCCGCGCTAACACGCTGTCCAGTTCGGCCAACCCGTCACTGCTTCGGCTCGCCGACGCCTTCCGCAGCATCGCCAACTCGATCCCCGAGGCGATCAAGGTGTCCCGCCGCATCGCCGCCGACCAGTTGAACATCCCTCTTAATGGCGAGTTCGGCAAGCTCCTCGCCATGGTCCGCGGCCACGAGGTGATCAGCCTCGCGGCCAACAGCTCCCTCGCCATCCGCGTCATCGGCCCGTTCGAAAAGGATCTCGAAGTCCTCCGCAAATACTGGAAGAACTGGCTCAACAACCCTAAGAAGGCGGGCTCGCTGCAGGACCTCGAGGAGTGGCTGGAAGAAAACGACGGTCCGATCCCGCCCGGCTTCGGCGTGTCCATCGACGACGAACTGGGCCACCGCAAGGACGTCACCGAGCCCAACCTCGCCTCGCTCATGCTGCTGCTCGAGGAGCCGAAGGCTAGCGGCGGTGTCACCCGCGTCATCATGACCGGCGATGGCCATGCCGACGATATCCTCGCCGGCCTCACCCATCACGGCCGCCTCGCCGATGGCGCCGGGCTGCATGTCGACGTGCTGAAGCTCCAGCACCACGGTTCCGAGCACAATCTGCACCGCGCCTTCGCCAGGCGCATCACCGCCGATCACTACCTGATCTGCGCCAACGGCAAGGACAAAAACCCCGACCTGCGTGTCCTCGAGGTGCTGCTCGATTCCCGGCTGGGCGTTGCCGACAAGCTCTCCCCGAACGCGGAAGCCGGCCAGCCCTTCACCATATGGCTCAACTGCAGCACCCACTATCTCGACAAGCAGCAGGCCGCCTACATTGCGAAGAAGGGCACGCGCTCCACCGAGCTCGACAAGAACATCGCTCATTTGAAGGCGGTCGAGGCTCTCCTCGCCGAGGCCAAACAGCACAACCCCGGCAGGCTGAAGCTCAAATCCCTCAAAGCCTCGCCGCTCGAACTCGAGGTCTGAACCGATAACGCGTCGAGTCAATCCGCGCATCACCAGCGCCACCACGCCACCACGCCGTCGCGCCTGCATGGACTGCTTGGGAGGCTCCAAAATATCGCGACGGCCATGGGGCCTTGGGCCTGCGGCGAACTGGCCGCTCCGGCCCTCCGCTATGGCTTCGGGCGTTCTTCAATTGACGAATGGCTGTCAATTGCCCCGGTCTGGTAGCTGATTGCCTCAGCCGGAGGCCGCTGCCGGCGGCAGCTCCCCGGGTTCGAATCCTTTGAAAGGTCCGCTGGACCTTTTCAATTCGCCTGCGACGAACCGGGTTCTCACCCCAAAAGCGTCCTTTTCCGTTTGGCGCCGCCCATCTTGCGCCAAGTGTTGAAGCGATGGGTGGCGGCGGCGAAGGAGATCTTCATCTGCTGGGCAACCGAATAGCGCGATTTGCCCTCGTCGAACATGCGGTAGCAGCACTCGACGCCCTCCTCTGTCAGCTTGCCGTCGGGCGCTTTGTTGTGCGGATTGGCCGGATCGAATTTTTCGACCTGCTGCTCGACCAAGCCTTTAAGGCGCTGCAGGTCCCCCTCGATGCTGGCGATGAGGTCGAGAACGGGTTTCGGGTCAAATGCATGGGTGGGCAATTTTGCCGGCATTTACGGTTTCCTTTCTCTTGGCTTAAGTTCGGCTATATAGGTGAACATTCGCCAATGAAGAAGAGGTGGCGGAAGAATCCCGGAGTCGCTAATTTTGAACGTCCGGCCGACGGGCGCGATTGACCAAGAGCGCACCAAACCCTAGTTTAGAATTATTCTAAACTGGGGTGAATTTCTCATGCTTTCTCGTGTTTTCGGTTTTGGCCGCCGTCCTTTCGAGTCGCTCTCGGAGCAAGAGATCCTGGCGCTCGCCATCTCTTCCGAGGAGGATGACGGGCGCATCTACCGCGCCTATGCCGACGGGCTGGCGGGTAGCTTTCCGCATTCGGCCAAAGTGTTCGAGGAGATGGCCGAGGAAGAGGACGGCCATCGCGACTCGCTAATCGAGCTTCACCGCGAACGTTTCGGCGAACGCATTCCGCTCATCCGGCGCGAGCATGTGAAGGGCTATTACGAGCGCAGGCCCGACTGGCTGGTCAGGCCGCTCGGCATCGAGCATGTGCGCCAACAGGCTGAAACGATGGAGCGGCAAGCCTATCTGTTTTATGTCGAGGCAGCGAAACGCACCAGCGATGCCTCGACGCGAAAGCTGCTCGACGATCTGGCGGTCGCCGAACAGGGCCACGAGACGTTGGCGCAGCGGCTGGAGAAAAAGCATGTGCCGGGTGCGGTGAAGGATGAGGAAGCCGCGGCCGAGCAGCGCCAGTTCATCCTGACCTATGTGCAGCCGGGACTGGCCGGTCTGATGGACGGATCGGTGTCGACGCTGGCGCCGATCTTCGCCGCCGCCTTCGCCACGCACGACACGTTCCAGACCTTCCTGGTCGGGCTTGCCGCCTCGATCGGCGCCGGCATCTCGATGGGCTTCACCGAGGTCGCCTCCGACGACGGCAAGCTGTCGGGGCGCGGCTCGCCGGTTAAACGCGGCATTACCACAGGCGTCATGACGGCGCTGGGCGGTCTCGGTCACGCCTTGCCCTACCTCATTCCTTATTTCTGGACCGCGACAATTCTCGCGGTCGTGGTGGTGTTCTTCGAGCTGTGGGCGATCGCCTTTGTGCAGAACCGTTACATGCAGACGCCATTCTGGCGCGCCGCCTTCCAGGTGGTGCTGGGCGGCGCGCTGGTGTTTGCGGCTGGAGTGCTGATCGGGAATGCCTAGAAAGCGCTACCCATTCACCGCCCGGCTGTCCTCAGGCGCCTCGGCGCGTTCGGTCAGGCCGTAGTCGCGCACGACATGGGCGATGCGCAGACGATAGCCGGCAAAGATCCCGCCACGGCCGGCCTTCTGCGCCTGCCTATGTTTCTCCGTGTTGCGCCAGGCCTTCACCGCCTCCTCGTCGCGCCAGAACGACAGCGACAGGATGCGGTTCGGGTCGGTGAGGCTCTGAAAGCGCTCGATGGTGAGAAACCCGTCTATGCCGTCGAGCAGCGGACGCAGGTCGGCTGCGAGGCCGAGATAGGCGTCGCGCTTGCCCGCTGCCGGCTCGACTTCGAAAATGACGGCGATCATAGTTTCACCTTTCCTTCAGGCATGATCTCGGTCTGAAAAGTCTGCAACTTCTGGGCATCATGCTTCGGTGCGTGCGGCCCGGACGCGAGTTTCAGAAACGTCCGATCCTCCTTCAGGATGAATCTTTCACGCCGGGCGAATTCGTAATTCGCCCGGCCGACCGGATCGGCGGCGAGCCTGATGCGGTAGGCTTCGTAAGCCGCCAGGCTGTCGATATTGTAAGCGGCGTAGGCGGTGGTGGCCGAGCCCTCATGCGGCGCAAAATAGCCGATCAGATCGGCGCCGCAGCGCGGGATGGCCTCGCCCCAGTTGCGGGCATATTCCTCGAATGCCGCCTTGCCGAACGGGTCGATCTCGTAACGGATGAAGCAGGTGATGGTCATCTTTTGTCTCCTTGCTGGATTTGTTTGTTGCAGCGACAGTTCGAGTGGGGTCGAAACGTTCGGCGGACCGATGTGCTAGGCAATTTCTCTGGTGGTCACGCTTGCCAGAAGCACTTCGCGCATTCGCGGCGAACGTCTTCTGGCGTCAGGCCAACATCGCGCAAGAGGTGCTCGTCAATCTCGGCGAGGTCGAGGCGCTGCAGATGGCGGTCGTACCACCGCGCCAGGAGCCGCAGATGCAACCTGCGCAAGATAATGAACGGAAACGGCCGACGGCCGAAGCGCCTGACAAGCACGGTGTGGGGAATGGTTCTTGCGGTCATCGTTGTCTCCTTGATCTCAGCGGAGGATAGTGGTTATCTGACGACAATGCTTCGATGGGGAACGAACTATGCGTGAAGGACCAGATATAGCCCGCATCGCCAGCCTGGTCGGCGATCCGGCGCGAGCAAACATGCTGACCGCGCTAATGGGCGGCACGGCACTGACGGCGAGCGAACTGGCGCTCGAGGCCGGCGTTTCGCTGCCGACTGCCAGCTCGCATCTGTCGAAACTGATGGAGGGCGGGCTGCTGACGCTGGCAAGCCAGGGGCGGCATCGCTACTACGGCCTCGCCGGACCGCAGGTGGCGGGCATGATCGAGGCGATCACCGGCGTCGCCGCTGCGGTCGGGCCGCAACGGGTGCGGCCGGGTCCGCGTGATGCGGCCATGCGCGCGGCGCGGGTTTGCTACGACCACCTCGCCGGAGAACAGGCAGTGGCGATGCTGGATCGTCTTGTCGGCAAAAAAGTCCTCATCCGCGACGATAAGGAGATCAGGCTTGGGCCGTCAGCCGCCGCGCATTTCGCCGAGATCGGCATCGATGTCGAGAGCAAGGCGCGGCGACCCGTGTGTCGGGCCTGCCTCGACTGGAGCGTGCGGCGCTCGCATCTGGCCGGCACGCTGGGCGCGGCCATTCTCGACAAGATCCTTTTGGAAAAATGGGCGCGGCGCGAAAAGGACAGCCGCGCGGTGATCTTTTCGCCGATGGGCAAGCAGGCCTTCGAGACGGTTTTTCTCGGCTGAAAGATGATCAGCCGCCCTTGAGCGGCTTGCCCTGCTTGAAAAAATCCGCCCAGGGATCGGCTTTCGCCAACTGCTTCAGCGTCGTCTTGTCGCCGACCGGAAAGGCGTTCGGCGCCAACCCGGCCTCGATCTCCGCCCAGGTCGCCGGCATCGAGACCGTAGCGCCTTTCTTGGCCCGCGACGAATACGGTGCCACCGTGGTCGAGCCGCGGCCATTGCGCAGATAGTCGACGAAGATCTTGCCGGTGCGCGCCTTCTTCGACAGCGTCGCTGTATACCGATCAGGGGCGGCCTGCTCGAGGGCGCGGGCGAAATCGTGAGCGAAGTCCTTCACCTCATCCCAATCCGCCGACGGTTTCAGCGGCACGACGACATGATAGCCCTTGCCGCCGGAGGTCTTGACGAAATGCGGCAATGACAGCTCATCGAGCTGGCCCCGGATTTGGAGCGCCGCCGCGCGCACCGCTTTCACGTCGACGCCTTCGTCGGGATCGAGATCGAAGATGATCTGGTCCGGCTTGTCCAGTTCGTCGATGGTGCAGCCCCAGATATGGATCTCGACCACGCCGAGCTGGACTAAGGCAGCGACACCATCGAAATCGCGGATGAACAATATCTCCTCGCCGTCCATCGGATCCTTCATCCTGGCGATTTTTTCGTGCATGCCTGCGGACGCATGCTTTTGGAAGAAGCGTTGGCCGCCGACGCCGTCCGGCGCCCGTACAAGGCTGAGCGGCCGATTGACAACGTATTGTTGCATGCGCGGCCAGACCAAAGCGTAATGATCGAGCAGCCCCTGCTTAGAGACCTTCTCCTGCGGCCACAGAAGCTTGTCGGGATGAGAAAGTTTTACGACGGTTTTTGCCCTCCCGGCGGATTTGACAGAGGTCTCGCCCTTGCCCCCGGCAGGCTTTGCCTTGGTGTCGGCCTTGCCTGCGGGTGCCTTCGGCTTTTCCTGCACGACTTCCTCCGCCGGTTTGTCCTCGCGCAATCTGGAACGAGGCGTGGCGCATTATACGGTCGACGTCCAGGTACGGAAAGTGAGGCAAAGCCGGGTTGTCCGGCCTTGCCTCGATCGCGGGTGCTATTCCGCGGCCTGAAGGTTGACCTTGGCTTCCGCAATCTCGGTAAGCTTGCGGTCGGTCGCCTGCTCTTCCTTGATGTTGTTGGCCAGGACATTGGCACAGTCGGTACGGCCAAGCTGCTTGGCCCAGGCGATCAGGGTGCCGTAACGGGTTATCTCGTAGTGCTCGACCGCTTGCGCGGATGCGATCAGGGCGGCGTCGAGAACGTCCTTGTCGTCGATGTCGCCGCTGACTTCATCGGCTTCCTCGAGAATGCCGTCGATAGCCGGACAGTTGACCGTCTTGGCCTTCACGCCATGCAGTTCGAACACCTTCTCGACCCGCTCGATCTGGCCTTTGGTCTGGCCGAGGTGCTTCTCCAGGCCGGCTTTCAGCTGCGGATCGGTCGCCTTGTCGATCATCTTCGGCAGCGACTTCTCGATCTGTTTTTCGGCGTAATAGATGTCGCGAAGCGTGTGGACGAAGAGGTCGTCCAGGGTCTTGATGTCTTTCGAAAAGAAACCCATGGCTTTGCCTTTCCATTGTTCTAGCTGTGCGGGGTCCTGGCGGCGGTTCCGCACGGAAGCCGCTGCCTGGTGGGCCGGGTTGGTCCCGGCTTTTAGCGTCAACGTGCGGCTATCGGACGGGTTCCTGGCTTTCCCCGAGCACGCACGGAAATTTCGCGGCGCCGGCCAAAGTTGAAACACAAGCGCGCCGCAGCGACATCCAAACGAAACATATGTGATGCAAAAGTCACACTAGCCGGAATGCCGACGAACTGCATGGAAAGACCCCGAATCAGCCGCATTCCAGCCACGAACCAAGGCCTTTTTGACCAAAGATTAACATCGTGTTCACCGACTATTCACGCCTCGACGCTATGATGCCCGCAATTCGGAAGGGACATCCGAAATCGGGACAGGGACAGGGACAATGAACTTCTTGACGCACCTCATCGGCTACGCTGCCGCCATCCGCGAATTCGTCGCGCCGACCTACCGGCCGGAGCGCTATTACATGCGCGGCCCCGGCCCCGCTTGCGCACGCCGCGGCCACACGCTCGGCATCAGCGCGCACTGATGACGACCATGGAAGGCCGTCACGACAGCCGGATCTGCAGGCCGGCCGCCGATCACCGTGCGACGACCTATCGCGCGGAACGTCCTGGGCTCGCCGACAGGCGGCGTGCGACAACGCCAAGGTTCTGAGATTCTAGGGCTTTGAGATTCAGGGGCTTTGATCTCGCCGCCGGCAAGCTTAGTGTCGTTTGACACCAAGAAGCCGGGACTCGTGTGACCGCCCAGCCAGACCATCCTCCCGAAAAGCCAGCCTTCGATGCAAGCCAGCCTCTGATCGTGTTCGACGGCGTCTGCGTGCTGTGCTCTGGCTTTGTGCGCATGGTGGTCAGGCTCGACCGCAAAAGCCGCTTCCGTTTCGCCACGGCGCAGTCGCCGCTCGGCGAAGCGCTGTTCCGAAAATACGGGCTGCGGACGGACAGCTACGAGACCAATCTGGCCCTCATCGACGGTGCCGCCTTCACGCGGCTGGACAGTTTCATTGCCGTGATGGCGGAACTGGGCTGGCCGTGGCGGGCGGCGAGATCTTTACTCCTGCTGCCGCGCCCGCTTCGCGACTGGCTCTACGATCGCGTTGCGAAGAATCGTTACGCGCTGTTCGGCAGGAAAGAGAGCTGCGAGATCCCGTCCGCCGAGTTGAAAGGGCGGCTGATTGGCTAGGCCGGCCACTGCAAAGGTTCTATCCTGCCCGATACCGCGGTCGGATCGGCACCCCTCTTTGCCGGAATCATCCGTTATCGCGGCTGGCTCGAAGCTTCGCAAGGCTCCAGCAAGATCGCGTCGCCTGCCGCCCTGGCGAGTTCGCGGCAGCCCTGAATCGTGCACAGCGTCCAGCCCGTCGCGCCAGAGGCCGCGAGCACAAGGCGCCGCTGCGGCGCCATCTTGGGTTTATAGACCCACCAACCGTCCCGCAGCACCGAGCCTTCCGGCGGCTCCATGCCGGCGCCCGAGCCCTTGATCCGCGCCTCGGCGATCTGCAAGCCGGAAGGCATCACTTTCCAGTCTTCCTGCCAACGCGTCTTTTCCACCGAATGCGTCCAGGCGAGCGTGAACGCAGCCACAGTGAGCGTCACCGTCTTGCCGGCGGCGAGGATACAGAGGCTCATGCGGTGCCGGTGGCCTGCCGCGCACGCCAGCAATGCCAGCCGATCCAGGCGACAGAGAGCGCCCAGCCAGCTTCGTCGGTGACTGGCAGCGCCGCAACCAGCAGCACGCCGGCGGCGAAGGCGACGAGACGTTCCCACCAGGCCATGCGCCGGGCGAGGAACCCGACGGTGGCTGCGCCCCACAGGGCAATGCCCACGCAAGCCTTGGCGACGACATAGGCGACCTCGACGGGATAGCCGAACTGGGCGGCGATCGGGCCGGGGTCCTGCAACATCAGCGCCGGGGTGTAGACCGCCATGAACGGCACGACGAAGCCGGCGACGGCAAGCTTGGTGGCTTGGATGCCGATCTTGAGGCCGCTCTCCTTGGCCATGGGCGCGGCGGCGAAGGCCGCCAGCGCCACCGGCGGTGTGAGGTCGGCCATGATGCCGAAATAGAAGACGAACATATGGCTGACCACCAGCGGCACGCCGAGCGACAGCAATGCCGGTCCGACCAGCGACGAGGTGATGATGTAGTTGGGGATCGTCGGTATGCCCATGCCGAGCACCAGGCAGGTCAGCATGGTCAGCACCAGTGACAGGAACAGATTGTTCTCGCCGATGGAGATGATCCAGCCGATGAAAGTCGAGGCGATGCCGGTGAGCGTCAAAGTGCCGATGACAACGCCAACGATGGCGCAGGCGATGCCGACCGGCAGCGCGTTCTTTGCTCCCTCGGCAAGCGAATCTACGCATATCTGCAGCGTCTCGCGACCGCCCTTGAAGGTGACGCAGGCGACAATTAGCCCGGCGATCACAAGACTGAGGATATTGACGCCGAATTTCATGAAAGAGGCGGCGGCAAGTCCCAACGCCAGCCAGAAGACGATGCGGAAGGCAAGCGGCCCGATCAACGCCGCCAGCGGCGTGCCGAGGATGAGCACGATGGTCAGCGCCAGACCCATGGTGCCGGCAAAGATCGGCGTATAGCCGGCAAACAGCAGATAGATAAGCGCGGCCAGCGGCAGCACCAGCGGCCAATGTCTTCTCACCGCGTCCCACGGATTGGGCAGGTCCGCCTTGGCCATGCCCTGTAGGCCGGCCTTGCCGGCTTCCAGGTACACCTGCCAGAAGCAGGCGCCGAAATAGAGCAGCGCCGGGATGATCGCCGCCTTGACCACCTCGGCATAGGGAATGTTCAGCGTCTCGGCCATGATGAAGGCGACGGCGCCCATCACCGGCGGCATGATCTGGCCGCCCATTGACGAGGTTGCCTCGACGGCGCCGGCGAAAGCCGAACGGAAGCCGAAGCGCTTCATCAGCGGGATGGTGAACTGGCCGGAGGCCACCACATTGGCGACGCCAGAGCCGGAAATGGTGCCCATCAACGCCGAGGACAGAACGCAGACCTGGGCCGGGCCGCCGCGCCACGAGCCGACCAGGCCAAGGGCGAAATCGTTGAACAGTGCGATCATGCCGGCGCGTTCGAGAAAGGCAGCGAAGACGACGAAGATGAAGATATAGGCGGCCGAGACGTAGACCGGCGTGCCGTATATGCCTTCGGTGCCAAAGGCGAAGGTGTCGATGAGCTGGGCGAAATCATAGCCGCGATGGATGAAGGGCGGCGGCAGGTGATTGCCGAAGAAAGCGTAGGCGAGAAAGATCAGAGCGATCAGGGCAAGCGGCAGCCCCATCAGCCGCCGTGCCGCCTCGAAGACCAGCACGACCAGCACCGTGCCGATGATCAGGTCCGGCGTGGTGAGGAAGCCGGAGCGGCGGATGAGGTCGGTATAGAACACCCAATTGTAGAGGCCGGTGGCAAAGCCGAGCACGCCGAGCGCCCAGAACGCTGCTTTCGCCGGTGTGCTTGTGGCGCGCAGATTGGCGATCAGGGCAAAGCCGAGCAGCAGCAAGAAGCCGACATGCATGGCGCGCACCACCTGGCTCGGAAGGCTGCCATAGGCGGCGATGTAGATCTGGAAGATAGAAAAGGCGATGGCGATGAGAAAGGCGGCCTTGCCGGCGATGCCTTCGCCGAAACCCGACGGCAGGCCTTCGACCGGGGCTTCGGCGGTGGGGGAAAGAACGGTCGGGGCGTCGGTCATTGGCGGGGTTCCTGGCGGGGCGTTCCCCTCCCCCTTGAGGGGAGGGTGGACAGCCGCCGAAGGCGGATGGACGGGTGGGGTAACCTCAACTGCCTCGACCTTTGACTGAAAAGACGGAGTGCGTCACCGAGGACCCCTCCCGGCCCTGCGGGCCACCCTCCCCTCGAGGGGGAGGGAGTGCCCTACTTCACCAGCCCCTTTTCCTTGTAGTACCGCTCGGCGCCGGGATGCAGCGGCACCGGCATGCCGTCGAGCGCCTTGGTCATGTCGATCGCCTTGGCGGCGGCGTGGGCGGCGGCGAGCTGGTCGAGATTTTCGAACAGCAGCTTGGTCATCTGATAGGCGGTCTCGTCGGAGACGTCGGCATGGGTGATGAGGAAATTACCGACGGCGGCGGTCGCGACATCCTCGGTCTGGCCTTCATAGGTGCCCTTGGGAATGGCTACCGAAAGATAGGGCGAGCCGATCTTGGCGACGTCCTCCGCCGGTACTGCAACGACGTTGATCGGCACCGAGGTGGCGAGGTCGCGGATCGATGCGACGCCGAGGCCGGCCGATTGCAGCGTGGCGTCGAGCTGGCGGTTCTTGATGAGCTCGACCGATTCGGCGAAGGGCAGATACTCGACCCGTCCAAGGTCTTCGTATTTCAGCCCGGCGGCCGCGAAGATGGCGCGGGCGTTGAGCTCGGTGCCGGAGGCCGGCGCGCCGACAGACAGGCTCTTGCCCTTGAGGTCGGCAAGCGTCTTGATGCCGGATTCCTTGCTGGCAACGATCTGGATGTAGTTGGGATAGATGGCGGCGATGCCGCGCAGCTTGTCGAGCTTGCCCGGGTAGCCGGCTTCGGTATTGCCCTCGGCGGCCAGTTTGACGGCATCGCCGAGCGCGAAGGCGATCTCGCCTTTGCCCTGCTGCAGCAGGTTGAGATTCTCGACCGAAGCTTTCGTCGCCTGCACCTGGGTGCGGGCGCCTTCGATGCCCTTCCCGTAGATTTCCGACAGCGCGACACCGAGCGGATAATAGACGCCCGAGGTGCCGCCGGTCAGCACGTTGATGAATTCCTGCGCCTTGGCCGAAACCGCGCCAATGCCCAGCGACAGCGCCAGCGCGCCGGCGGCAACAAACTTCGTCCTGAAATTGAGCATGTGTTTTCCTCCCTGAAATATTTGCCACGGCACGACCCGAGGCGAGTTTAGACAGCGGGCGGGAAATGCCAACCCGCAATTGCGCCGATTAGACCAACGGTCGATGCCGCTGGACATGCAGGCTTGCGCGAGATGCCATCCGGGCCGAAAGATTTTTGCAGCGCCTGTCGAATTCGGGCGAGGACGCGCGACATTGGTTCGGCCGGCAACGACGCGGCCTTCGAAACCACGAGAGAAGACCATGCGATACATGCTTTTGATCTACGGAAACGAAGCCGCAATGGCGAATGCGCCACGCGAGAGCACCGAGCAGACCCTCGCGGCCTATGGCGCTTATACCGAAGCGTTGAAGAAATCAGGCGTATGGCTGGCCGGCGACCGGCTGAGACCGACCCAGGCGGCCACCTCTGTACGGATGGCTAACGGCAAGACCAACGTGCTCGACGGCCCGTATGCCGATACCAAGGAGCAACTTGCCGGCTTCTACATGATCGAGGCGGCGGACATCGACACGGCCATCGAATGGGCTGCACGTTGTCCAGCAGCCAGCACTGGCACGGTCGAGGTGCGACCGATCTGGGAAATGACGGAGTACTTATCTGAGAAATGACCATGTGATGGACAGTCGTCCGGAGATCGCACGGGCGGCGGCGGATGCAGCCGCCCGCCAAAGCTACGGCAAGCTGGTCGCCTATCTGGCCGCGCGCATCCGCGATGTGGCCGGCGCCGAGGACGCGCTGGCCGACGCCTTTGCGGCGGCGCTCGAACGCTGGCCGCAAACCGGCGTGCCTGAGAAGCCGGAAGCCTGGCTGCTGGCGGTGGCACGAAAACGTAGCGTCGACGCGATCCGGCGGCGGCTGACCAGCGAGGCGGGCCGCGACCATCTCAGGTTGATCGCCGAGGAGATCGAGGCCCGCATGGCCGATGAAGACCTGCCCGACGAACGGCTGCGGCTGATGTTTGCCTGCGCCCATCCGGCGATCGAGGCCGGCGTGCGCGCGCCGCTGATTCTGCAAGCGATTCTGGGCTTCGACGCCGCGACGATCGCCTCTGCATTCCTGGTGTCGCCGGCAACGATGGGCCAGCGCCTGGTGCGCGCCAAAAACCGCATCCGCGAGACCGGCATTCCGTTCCGTGTGCCGGAGCGGGCCGAGCTCGGCGAGCGGCTGGATGCGGTGCTGGAAGCGATCTACGCCGCGTTCGCCGAAGGCTGGTCCGACCCGGCCGGCACCGAAACCCGGCGGCGCAATCTCGCGACCGAAGGCATCTGGCTCGGCCGGCTGGTGGCGTCGTTGATGCCGGATGAGCCGGAAGCGCTCGGCCTGCTGGCGCTGATGCTGTTTGCCGAGGCGCGGCGTGCGGCGCGGCGCAACGCCGCCGGAGACTATGTGCCATTGGCCGAGCAGGAGCTTGCGCTGTGGGACGGCGCCTTGATCGACGAAGCGGAGACGCTGCTCAGGCGCGCCGCGGCCAAGGGCGTTGTCGGTCGCTACCAGCTCGAGGCGGCCGTGCAATCCGCCCATACGACCCGGCGGCTGACCGGCCGGACCGACTGGATTGCGATCAAACATCTCTACGACGCGCTGTCGATGGTTGCCGGCTCGCCGGTGATTTCGATCAACCGCGCGGTGGCCATTGCCGAGGCCGACGGCGCCGCGGCGGGATTGAGTGCACTTGATGAGCTTGGCGACGACAAACGGCTGCATGATTATCAGCCTTATTGGGCCGCGCGCGCGGGCCTTCTGGCCAGGATCGACAAAACCCGGGAAGCGGCCGCAGCCTATGACCGGGCGATCGGCCTCGAACGCGACCCGGCTGTGCGCCGGTTCCTACAGGAACGACGGGCGGGGCTCGGCCGCGCGGAAGCAGACTGAGACAAGGCGATCGGTTCAGGCCGGCCACATGGCGTGGGAGGCGTTCAGCTTCCTCATCACCTGGTGCTCCCGCAATTTGGCCCACAGGCGTTCGATGTTCGGCCAGGCGGTGCGGACTTTTCCGACCTCGGGATGCCAGGCCACCAGCATGACGAGATAGATGTCGGCCAGCGAGAGCTGGTCGCCGACCAGCCAGTCGCGGCCTTCGAGGGCAGCATCGAGAATGGCCAAGCCGCGATCCAATTCCGAGATCGCCGCCTGCTTGACTGCGTCCACGCCGCCGGGATCGGCTGTGTAGCGATGAGCATAGAAGAACCGCAGGTCAGCCTGATAGATGACCGACGACATGAACGTCATCCAGCGCAGGAAGTCGGCGCGGTCAGGCGAGTTCGCTGCCGGCGCCAAGTTCGCTTCCGGGTGGCGCTCGGCAAGCAGGATGCAGATCGCCGCCGATTCGGTCATCGAACTTCCGTCCGGCAAGATCAGGACTGGCACCTGGTTCAAGGGGCTGATGTCGAGGAAGGCCTGGTCGGGCGGGTTCGACTTCGGAACATCGATCTGGTCGAAAGGCGCACCCGCCAGTATCAGCGCCGCCTCGACGACAACGCCGCCGGTATTGGCACGGGTATAGAGCTTGTACATGAAATCCTCCGCCAGCCGGTGCAAGGCCGGCGACGATCTGAACCGGAAGCGCCGCTCCACTCAAGCGAGCCACGGCCGCCACAGGTGTTTTTTCAGCGGTCCAGCGCTGCCATCTGGGTCCTCGGCGCACGGCTGGAGCCTGTCGCTCCTTAGGTGGACTAGCGCAACTTTCGAGATTAGCTGAAGCCCACCTACCTCCGTCGAGGGACCTAAGCCCCCAGCCCTTCGAACAGGATTGTCGACAGATAGCGCTCGGCGAAGGACGGGACGACCACCACGAGGTTCTTGCCATTGTTCTCCGGCCGCGAGCCGACGACGATCGCCGCCTGCAGGGCAGCGCCCGACGAGATGCCGACCGGCACGCCTTCGAGGCGCGCGACGAGCCGCGCATTGGCGACCGAATCCTCGTTGGAGACCTTGACGATCTCGTCGTAGATCGTCGTGTCGAGTATCTTCGGCGCGAAGCCGGCGCCGATGCCCTGGATCTTGTGCGGACCGGGCTGGCCGCCCGACAGCACCGGCGAGGCTTCCGGCTCGACGGCGACGACATGCACGGAGGGCTTGCGCTGCTTCAGCACCTGGCCGACGCCGGTGATGGTGCCACCGGTGCCGATGCCGGCCACGAAGATGTCGACCTCGCCATGGGTGTCGTTCCAGATTTCCTCGGCCGTGGTGCGGCGGTGGATCTCCGGGTTGGCCGGATTTTCGAACTGCTGCGGAATAATGGCGTCGGGCAGCGTCGCGGCCAGCTCGTCGGCCTTGGCGATGGCGCCCTTCATGCCTTTCGGCCCTTCGGTCAGCACCAGTTCGGCGCCGAGCAGCGCCAGCATCTTGCGGCGCTCGACCGACATGGTTTCCGGCATCGTCAGGATCAGTTTGTAGCCCTTGGCGGCAGCAGCAAAGGCGAGCGCGATGCCGGTGTTGCCCGAGGTCGGCTCGATCAGCGTCGTCCTGCCGGGTGCAATCCTGCCCGATGCCTCCAGCGCCTCGATCATCGAGACGCCGATGCGGTCCTTGACCGAGGCGATCGGGTTGAAGAATTCGAGCTTGGCCAGCAGATTGGCAACGACGCCCTTTTCATTGGCGAATTTGTCGAGCCGTACCAGCGGCGTGTCGCCGATCGTCTCGGTGATCGAATTGTAGATGCGGCCGCGGCCCGGCGCGTGCTCGGTGGTGGCGGGCTTGTTCATTGGTTTCGCTCCCAAGAGTTAGGCGGGCAAGAGTCAGATGGGCATAAGTCTCGACAAGGCAGGATAAAGCCTTCGGCCGCGCAAGATAGTCTGCCGTTTGAAAATATCCGACTGGAACGCATTCTGAAAACACCCTCGCCCGGGAAAAGCATTCAGGCGTGGCCAAAACTGGCCTATTGCCGGGCGGCGATCGCAGCCGCCGCCCCGACCATGAAGGCGGCGGCGGTGCGGTTCAGCGCCCTCAGCGCGCGCGGCGACTTCAAAAGCCCGCGCGCCTTGGCCGCCAGCGCCAGATAGGGCACCAGCACCACCAGCAACACGACGAGCGTCAGCGCGACGAGGATGCCGTAGTCGGCGAGCGTAATGGTCTTCAGATCGACGATGGTCGGCGTGATGGCGAGATAGAAGATCATCGTCTTCGGATTGCCGAGCGTGACGGCGAGCCCGGCAATAAAGCTCGACACCAGCCCGCCCCTGCCTTTCTTCGCCGCCACCATTTCGGGCGCGATGCCGCTCGTCCAAAAGCGCCAGCCCAGGAAACCGAGATAGGCGACGCCCAGCCATTTGATCGCCAGGAAGGCCATGCCGAAGGTCTGCGCGACGAGCGCGAGGCCGAGCACCACGGCGGTGAGGTAGGTGAGATCGCCGAGCATCAGCCCGAAGGACATGGCGAGCGCCGAGCGAAAGCCCGACCCAAGCGCACGCGCAATAAGGGCGGTGAGCCCCGGGCCGGGGATGGCAGCGGCGATGCCGAGGGCCGCGCTATAAGCGAGGAATCCGGTGAGGGTCATGGTTTCGGCCTTAGCGCATGACCCCAAAAAACGGGATCGACCTTTTAGACTGAGCCTTTTAAGACTGGGGCCTTGTCGCACAAAGGTGGGCAGGCGTGTACTCCCTGAGGGACGGTTTCGATTGCACCAGCGCCGCCGGCCAGGCGAACGCGCCGATCAAGACGGGCTTTGCCGTAAGTGACGCGCCGGCAAATCGACCGTATGGTTTTTCGGGCTCAGTTTCCGGCTGCGTAGAAATCGTCGTCGAGGCGCTTTTCCAGCGCGACGAGATCGGCCGGCAGCGGCAGGCCCATGGCGCGCATCTCCCTCAGCTTTTCGCGCAGTTGTTCCTGCACTTCATGCTGATCCTCGGGCTGGTTGATCATCTGCTCGAGCAATAGGCTGATCTGGGCTTTGAATGATTCCAGCGCCATTTTTTTCTCCTTGGTCCCCGAAAGCGTGTCGCGTTTGAAGGGATACGGGCGACGCGCTTTGGTTTTGGGCGACATGTATTACCGCAGCATGCGCGAAATAAGCTGCGCGGTATAGTCGACCATCGGCACGATGCGTGCGTAGTTCAGCCGGGTCGGGCCGATGACGCCGAGCGCGCCGATGACGCGGGCGTCCTTGTCGCGATAGGGCGCCACGACCAGCGACGAGCCCGACAGCGAAAACAGCTTGTTTTCCGAGCCGATGAAGATGCGCACGCCGGAGCCTTCCTCGGCGAGGTCGAGAAGCTGGATCAGCCCGTTCTGCGTCTCCAGATCCTCGAACAAATGCCGCAGCAGCTCGATGTCGGCCTGCGCGGTGACATTTTCCAGCAGGTTGGCGCGGCCGCGCACGATGAGACGCGCCGGCAGGCCGCTCTCGGCGCCCGCCCAGACCGCAAGGCCCTTCTCCACCAGATCCTGCGACAGCGTGTCGAGGGCGGCCTTGGTCTCTTCCTTGATGCGGGCGATCTCGATCCGCGCCTCGGCCAGCGTGCGGCCACGGATGTGGGCATTGAGGAAGTTCGAGGCTTCATGCAATTGCGAGACGGTGATGCCGGCCGGCAGGTCGACGACGCGATTTTCGACGTCGCCGTTCTGCGACACCAGCACGGCCAGCGCCTTGGTCGGCTCGAGTTGGATGAATTCGATGTGCTTGAGCGCCACCTCGTTCTTGGCGGCAAGCACGAGGCCGGCGCCGCGCGACATGCCGGACAGCATCTGGCTGGCCTCGATGAGCATGTGCTCCAGCGTCGCGCCAGAGCCGGAGGCGCGCACCTGCGCCTCGATGGTGCGGCGCTCCTCGTCGGAGAGATCGCCAAGCTCCATGAAAGCATCGACGAAGAAGCGCAGGCCGGCCTGGGTCGGCAGTCGGCCGGCCGAGATATGCGGCGCATAGATCAGGCCGAGATGCTCGAGATCACTCATCACGTTGCGGATGGTGGCGGGCGACAGCGAAGACGGCAGGATACGCGACAGGCTACGTGAGCCGACCGGCTCGCCGTCCTTCAGATAGGAATCGACAATGCGCCGAAAGATGTCGCGCGAGCGCATGTCGAGCGATTGAAGCGCAGGGGACTGGAGCACTGCCGCCGACTGGGAATTGGGATCGACTGCCTTGGTCATTTCGAGCCAAACACCTCCGGCCCAAAGATATAGACTTCGGCCACGCCGGCGCAACTGGTCCATTTTCCTTTGCGCCTCTCGTCGCGTGCGGCTACAAGCCGGCCACGATTCCGAAAAATAGGATAAAAGCCTGAATGCGCCCTTCCAAACGCCAATTCGACGAAATGCGCGCCATCTCCTTCGAACGCGGCGTCTCCAAGCACGCGGAAGGTTCGTGCCTGGTGAAGTTCGGCGACACGCATGTGCTGTGCACGGCCAGCCTCGAGGAAAAGGTGCCGGGCTGGATGCGCAATTCCGGCAAGGGCTGGGTGACGGCGGAATACGGCATGCTGCCGCGCTCGACCGGCGAGCGCATGCGCCGCGAAGCTTCGGCCGGCAAGCAAGGCGGCCGCACGCTGGAAATCCAGCGGCTGATCGGCCGTTCGCTGCGCGCCGTGGTCGATCTGCAGGCGCTCGGCGAGCAGCAGATCACCGTCGACTGCGACGTGATTCAGGCCGATGGCGGCACGCGCACAGCCTCGATCACCGGCGGTTGGGTGGCGCTTTACGATTGCCTGCGCTGGATGGAAGCCCGGCAGATGGCCAGCGTCGCCAAGGTGCTGAAGGATCATGTCGCGGCTATCTCCTGCGGCATCCATGACGGCCAGCCGGTCATCGATCTCGACTATCTCGAGGATTCCTCGGCCGGCACCGACGCCAACTTCGTCATGACCGGCAAGGGCGGCATCGTCGAGATCCAGGGCACGGCCGAGGGCGAGCCTTTCTCAGAAGAGCAGTTCACGGCGCTAATGGAATTGGCCAAGAAAGGCATCCAGCGACTGGTCAGCCTGCAACAGATGGCTGTAGCTTAACCCTGTCATGACTCCTTCCGCCATCCTCGAATCAGCCCTCTACGTGACCGACCTCAATGCCGCGGAAGAATTCTATTCCGGCGTGCTTGGGCTCGATCTGCTGGGCAAGGTCGACGGCAGGCATCTTTTCTTCCGTTGCGGCGACGGCGTGCTGCTCGTCTTCAACGCCGAGGCGACCAAGGTGCCGCCGGCGCCTGATGCCAGGCTGAAAGTGCCGCCGCACGGCGCTGTCGGCGACGGCCATCTCTGCTTTGCAGCAAGCGCGGACGAGATCGTGCGCTGGAGAGCGCATCTGGCAGCGAAGAAGATTGCCATCGAAAGCGAGTTCGAATGGCCGCAAGGCGGCCGCTCGATCTATATTCGCGACCCTTCCGGCAATTCGATCGAATTCGCCGAGCCAAGAATCTGGGGCCTCTGATGCATTCGCTTGATGGGCACAGAATTGTCGTAGCCAGCCACAATGCCGGCAAACTGCGCGAGTTCGCCGATCTGATGGCGCCATTCGGCATAGAAGCGAAGTCGGCCAAGGAATACGGCCTGCCGGAGCCGGACGAGACCGGCACCACCTTCGAGGAGAACGCCTATCTCAAGGCTTTTGCCGCCGCCAAGGCGACAGGCCTGCCCGCATTGTCGGACGATTCCGGCCTGTGTGTCGATGCTCTGGGCGGGGCGCCCGGCGTCTATACCGCCAATTGGGCCGAGGCGCCGGACGGGTCCCGCGATTTCGGCATGGCGATGCAGCGAGCGGAAGTGGCGTTGCAGGAAGTCGGCGCGGTTGCGCCTGCGCAGCGTAAGGGCCGCTTCGTCGCCGTCATCTGCCTGGCCTTTCCCGACGGCGCGGCCGAATATTTCCGCGGCGAGGTCGAGGGCACGCTGGTATGGCCGCCGCGCGGCGAACTCGGCTTCGGCTACGACCCGGTGTTCGTGCCGGACGGTTTCGAAAAGACCTTCGGCGAGATGACCGCAGAGGAAAAACATGGCTGGAAGCCCGGTCAGCCGACGGCATTGTCGCATCGCGCCCGCGCCTTCCAGAAATTCGCGCAAGCCAGACTGGATTTGGCACGATCGGCCGTGAAATGACCATGCTGCTCGACCGCAGCCCCGGCTTCGGCGTCTACATCCACTGGCCGTTCTGCGCGGCCAAGTGCCCCTATTGCGACTTCAACAGCCATGTCCGCCACCAGACGGTCGACCAGGAGCGTTTTGCGCGCGCCTTCGAGACCGAGCTTGCGACAATGCGCCACCGCACCGGACCGCGCGAGGTGACCAGCATTTTCCTCGGCGGCGGCACGCCATCGCTGATGAAGCCGGAAACCGTGGCGACGGTGCTGGACGCCGTGGCGAAGAACTGGACGGTGCCCGCCGGCATCGAGGTGACGCTGGAAGCCAACCCCTCCTCGGTCGAGTCCGTGCGCTTTCGCGGCTACCGGGCCGCAGGCGTCAACCGCGTGTCGCTCGGCGTCCAGGCGCTGAACGACAAGGATCTGCGCTTCCTCGGCCGCTTGCACAATGTCGATGAAGCGCTGCAGGCGATCGGCCTGGCGCGTGAGATCTTTCCGCGGCTGTCCTTCGACCTGATCTACGCACGGCCCGGCCAGACACCTGAGGCGTGGCAGGCGGAGCTCGAACAGGCTATCGGCCGCGCCGCCGACCATCTGTCGCTCTACCAGCTGACCATCGAGGAAGGCACGCCGTTCCACGCGCTGCATGCGGCCAAGAAATTCGCTATTCCCGACAATGACCATGCCGCCGATCTCTATGCGCTGACGCAGGAGATCACCGCCGCACATGGGCTGCCGGCCTACGAGATTTCCAACCACGCCAGATCAGGCGCCGAAAGCCGGCACAATCTCACCTATTGGCGCTATGGCGAATATGTCGGCGTCGGTCCCGGCGCGCATGGCCGCTTCGTCGAGAATGGCCGCCGCGTGGTGACGATCGCCGAAAGAATGCCGGAAACCTGGGCCAATCTGGTCGAGGCCAAGGGCCATGGCGTCACCGGCGGCGAGACCCTGACGCGCTCGGAAGAGGCCGACGAGTTCCTCTTAATGGGGCTGAGGCTGGCCGAGGGCATCGATCTCTTGCGCTACGAAGCGTTTTCCGGGCGCAGCCTGTCGACGGCGCGGCTATCGATGCTGCAGGGCGAGGGGCTGGTGGCGCCGATCGGCAATGCCCGCCTGCGCGCCACCCCGGCCGGCATGATCGTGCTCGACGCCGTGGTGGCGGACCTGGCGCGGTAAAGCATAGGCCAGGAGCTGAACTGTCACAGACAATTTATCGACTCACGCGCGAGCTTGGCCGCGTTGGGTGTAATCCGGGAAACCCAGAGGGCATCTGGGGTGGAAGAACCCGGGAGGCGTTGCGCCGTTTCGCTCGATACTCCGGCGCTGAGATCGACATGGCGAAACCGACAACAATTGCTTTGAAGAAATTGGAAGAAAGCACAGCTCGCGTGTGTCCGGTGGTTGCCCGGCCGAATTCGATAGAAGCACCCCGCCATGCGAACAACCCGAACACCCGGCCACGACCAATAGCGGAACAGAAGCGTGCCGCCGCTACTCCGAGCGCGAGCAGGCCAGCTCGCGTTTGCAGCGCCGGGGCTCGCCGGGGCAGCGGCTTCTGCCGCGATCCAATTACAATTTGCGAGTGATGTGTCGGCAGAGGTTGCCGATCTGGCGTCGCTCAGCGGCCACGAGCCGTGTTGAAGCCGGTGAGAACCGGTAAGCGGCAGCAGAGAGGTATGCTGGCGCTCCCATCTTCCACCTCGTCCTATCGAAACTCAATAATGTAGCCGTGCGAGCTGTTTTGCGGACCCATATCGTCCCACGTGCTCGCCTTGAGGTCGGCCGTGTCCCGGTTGCCGTCCAGATGAGCATAAAACATCGCAAAATCATCACCCTGCTTGTGCTCGTTGGGGTGGTTGGGAAGCCAATTGTTGTAAGTCATTGCCTCGCCGGTCAGCCATCGCCAGCCGCCACGAGGCTCGCGTCCCCCCGGATCCTGCTCAAGGCCGATCCACGGACCCATCTTGTAGGACACATTTCCGTCGAAGCCAGTTTCGAACATCCGGTCATCAGCCTCGAACAGTCCGTAAACAAAGTCGTTCTCCGCCTTTGACGAGATCGACGCCAGATGCGCTTTACACCGCTGGGCAGCAGATTTGGCGGTCTGCCAAGACGAGTGGCGATCGTAAACCGCCACATAGAGGCGGCTCCCAAACTCGCCGTAGATGATTTCTTTGCCCCTGAGGCATTGCGCGGCGCGAATAATGCGCTCATCGGTTTCGAGCCCTTTCAAATCCTCGGGTTCGAAGAGCCGCGCCTCGTCGGCAGATACGACGGAATTCGTGCTCGTGACGCCAACCAGTTCCAGCCTGTTGGCGACGACGCTATTGATATATCCGGTCTCGGTGAGCCCCAGCGCCTTCTGGTATCGAGAGATCGCCCTGCGAGTCTTTTGACCGAAATTCCCGTCCACCGCGCCTATGTCATATCCGAGGTCGGAAAGCGTCAGCTGGATTTCCTTGCGTTGAGACTGCGTCAGCCTCATACGGCTTTCAGCTTCCTGCGGCGACACGAGGCCATCGCCGCCACCTTCGAGCAGGCGCAGCGCAGCGCGCGCGCTGTCGGAGAAAGAGCCGGATTGGTGCTTGGCCAAGTAAAGCTGCCAGCCGCGTGCAGTGGCAATGCGCTCGGCTTTTTCGAAATCTATCTGGGCGAGAAAATCGGATGCGGCGACAGCGGTCGCCGGCGCGCTGGCGTTGAAGTAAAATTCAGCGGCAATGTTCGAGACAATCTGCGGCGATTGGACGTTGTTCGTCTTTATCCGGACATCGCGGATCACACGCTTGAAAGCCGTACCTACCTCTAGCGAAGGGCTGGCCAGATGTTCAACTAAGGCCGTCGTGAAAGGCGAGTTCTCACCGACTCCATCGTAGGCGACCTGGCCAGGCGAAGCGGAGAAGGCGATCATCGTTCCCGAGCCGGTGGAACTCACCGGCGCCAGCCCCTTCAACGCAGCGCCGCGGGTGACGCCTTCGACGCTTGCATTCAGCCGGTCGGCGATCGGATTATTGCGACAGGCATCGACGAAAAGAAGCGAGAGCGAGGCTTTCCGCTCCATAATGCTTATAATGGAATTCAGCGCGATGGCTTCGGCGTCGACATCAAACTCCGACAGCAGCTCGGCATCGAGCCCGAGCAGAAAATTTTCGCCTTTCAGCTGCATCCCGTGGCCAGCGAAGTAGAACAAGGCGGTGTCGGCTGGCCCGATCTTCTTTGAAAAATTAGAGAGTCCTCTCGCGAAACCGGCCCGGTCGACATTGATCAGACTGTCTACCTCGAAGCCGTTTTCCTTCAGGAACGCTGTAAAGGCACGGGCGTCGGCGGCGGCGTTCGCCAACGGCGTTGTCGCCGTGTAGGCAGAATTCCCGACTACCAACGCAAGGCGCTTACCTTCCGCAGCGCTTAGCGGCGCTGAAAGGCCCAGCACCATCAGAAGCAGAAAAAATAGAAATGTCTGAAGATTTCTGAGCCCCATGGCTGCCTCTCTGCCCTAGCAAAGCCTGAGCAGGAAAAGCATTGGTGTCAACATGGGAATAGGTGTTAGGCGTGTGAGCTGCGTTTCGAAAATCCAACTGCTGGCGCGCCTATATTAGGCTGAATACCTCGATCATCTCGGCGCGCCCTTTGACCTCGTGATAGCCGCAGGACTTGAAATATTGTCTACCTTCGGGCCACTGCTCGACGAACTGGGCGCTGACCAACAGCGGCTTGTCCAGTTTTCGCGTCAATCCCTCAATACGAAAGGCCAAATTGACCGCATCGCCCAGCGCGGTGTTGATGCCTTTGCCCAAAGCGCCGATAGCAACTTCACCCACATGAAGGCCAATGCGGCAGTCGAGTACGATGTCTTGTTGTTCCCTGACCAGTACTCGGGTTGGCGACGTAGCCGCGTCTTCCGCAGCGCGGAGCGCCTGGGCAGCCTGAACCGCAGAGACACAGACATCCGCTGCCGTCCCGTGCCAGTAAGCAAATACACAATCACCAATGAATTTGTCGATTGAGGCACCGTAGTGCGTCAAAATCATATTGCAGTCCATATACCACTCGGCCAGGAGGGCCGCCACCTGTTCCGGGGACAGCCTTGCGCTGATTCCGGTAAACCCCTTCAAATCAGCGACGAACAGGGTGGCCGGCCGGCTCTTGGGGGCTGCCGGGTTGCCCCATTGAGTTTTTGTGTTCGCCGCTTGCGAATCCAGATCGGGGGCAGTCGTGCCCTGTTCGAAAAGAAAAATCGATCTGCCGAACTGGACGCGATCGCCGCTGTGCAGCACACGCGCGGTTGTGAGCGCCACGTCATTCACATAACTGCCATTGGCACTGCCGACGTCAACAACCCAGTAGTTCGCGCCGTCGCGCCGGATCGTTGCATGCTGGCGCGAAACTTCCCCGTCGGCCAGGCGTATGGTGGCATGTTCGCCACGACCAATCAGGTTGAAATCTCCCAGCCTATAGGCCTCGCTGTTGCCCAGTGCGGTTAAAGTTGCCGACACGATCCTCTCCCGTACGCTCAAGCGCGCACGCAGGTGCAATCTTAACACGGAGCGTTAGGGATATCGAAGTCGCATCGGCCGGCACCAACCACGATGCCGACACCCCGTTGACGCACGACCTCGTCTCCTGGGCCGACATCATCTTCGTGATGGAAAGGCGCACCGCGCCAAACTGCAGAAGAAATTCAAGGCCAGCCTGAAGAAGGCGCGCGTGATCTGCCTCGACATTCCGGACGACTAATGAGTCCATGGACCCAGGTCTGGTGCGTCTGCTGGAAGCGCGCGTCTCGAAGTATCTGGGTTGAATGATGTGGCCGAGCGTTTCCCCCCACGCTTTAGAGAGAAAGTGTCTCGGCCAATCGCGAAGGTTGCGGTAGTCAGGCGTCGTGCTTGGGGCGGCGCTTGGCGTGGCCTTTCTCGGCGTCCGCCTCACCGTCGCGCGCCGGCTTGGCGTCGCCCTTGTCGGGGCGGGCGCGGTATCGATCGCTGGTCGGATGTGGGGGCGCTCCGTTGCGGGAGCTTTTGGTTTCAAGGCGGGTGATGAAAATGTCGAAGCGATTGGGCATCGTCTGGTCAGTGCTCCATCGTGCTGCCGGTGCCGGTCGAGGGCTCGATTTTCAGCTTGGTTGCCTTTGACGGACGACGCTTTCGCGGCTTTTTAGCCAAGCTGGCGCCGGCTTTGGCAGGCAGGCTCTTGTCCGTTCGCGCGGCAAAGCGCTTGCGCCCTTCATAGTAGGGTTCGAAAACGTCCTGTATCTTGAGGCTGTCCATCCTGCTCCTCCCGAGATCAGGCATAAATCCGCCGGGCACGGTTTCGTTCCGTACTGTGGCAAAGGCATGGCCGCCGCCTTACTTCGGCATGGGTTTTGCCACCGGGCGTGAGCCGTGCCAAACAGGGTAGAATGCATTCATGGTCAGAGCC
This sequence comes from Mesorhizobium wenxiniae, assembly GCF_002284535.1. GTDB lineage: Bacteria > Pseudomonadota > Alphaproteobacteria > Rhizobiales > Rhizobiaceae > Mesorhizobium > Mesorhizobium wenxiniae. The sequence goes on from NZ_NPKH01000011.1 coordinate 534,309, forward strand.
TGACGGGGAACACCGGTGACCGGCGAGTTGGCAAGACGCAGCTACGTGATCGGCCAGACCGAGATATCGGCCCGGCCGCTCGAGCCGGCGCTCTACCTGGTTGCGACGCCGATCGGCAATCTCGCCGACATCACATTACGCGCACTTGAAACGCTCGCCGCCGCCGACATCGTCGCCTGCGAGGACACGCGTGTCAGCCGCGTGCTGCTCGACCGCTACGGGATTCGCCGCCGCACCACAGCCTATCACGAGCACAATGCCGGCGAGGCCGGCCCAAAACTGATCGCAGCCTTGCTGGCCGGGCAGAGCGTGGCGCTGATCTCGGACGCCGGCACGCCGCTGATCTCCGATCCCGGCTACCGACTGGTCGGCGAAGCGCTCGACCAGGGCATTCGCGTCGTGCCGATCCCCGGCCCGTCGGCGCCACTCGCGGCGTTGACGGCCTCCGGCCTACCCTCCGACGCCTTCCTGTTCGCCGGCTTCCTGCCGATTAAGACCGGCCAGCGGCTGACGCGGCTGGAAGCGCTGAAGACCGTGCCGGCGACGCTGATCTTCTTCGAATCGCCGCGCCGGCTGGCCGAAACGCTCGGTGCCATGGTCGAGGCGTTGGGTGGCGCCCGCAAGGCCGCGATCGGCCGCGAGCTGACCAAGACCTTCGAGGAGATACGGACCGGCACCTTAGAGTCGCTCGCCGATCATTACGCGGCGGCCGACACGCCGAAGGGTGAGATCGTCATCTGCGTCGGCCCGTCGGAAGCAGCGGCAGACGAACCGGCCGATATCGACCGGCTGCTGCTTTCGCTTGCCGCCGAGATGCCGGCCTCCAAGGCGGCGGCGGAAGCGGCCAAGATGACCGGCGGCCAGAAGCAGGCGCTTTACCGGCGATTGCTTGAACTCAAAGACACCGAACGCAAGGACGCCGGGAAGGGCGGGAAAGACGGCGATGGCTGAACGCCCGGTCGCCAGCCGCCAACGGGCCTATCGGCACGGCCACCACAGCGAGTGGCTGGCGGCTGCGGCATTGATGGTGAAGGGCTATCGGATCCTGGCGCGCCGCCACCGCACGCGGTTCGGCGAGATCGACCTGATCGCCCGCCGCGGCGACCTAGTGCTGATCGTCGAGGTGAAGGCGCGCCGCACACTGATGGAAGCCATGGAGGCTGTTCGCTACGAATCGGAGCGTCGCATCGAAAGCGCCGCCGATCTCTGGCTGTCGCGACAGTCCGACTATGGACGATTGTCGGTGCGTTTCGACATGGTCGCGGTGCTGCCGTGGCGCTGGCCGGTGCATGTCGAGAATGTTTTCTACGGGCGAGACTAGACCATGCCCTGCCGCAAATGGCCGAGATAGGTGGATGTTATCATCGCCTCGTCCATCGGGAACGGGCAAGCAGTGCCAATAGCCGAAACTGCAGCTAAATCTACGTCAGAGTTTGCTTGCGATCGCGATATGCGCCTCCTGTGGGAACGAGAAGCGCCTATCGACCATCATGCTCGGATCAAGGCGCAATCGAGTGGCGGAGGCGACCGCCTCTATCACGCTGTCGCGCTCGGACGCCTGGTAATCGGCCAAGAGGCCAGCCATGGGTGTAGCGATCAGCTGAAAACGTACATAGTCGAGAACAGATGGAAAGCTAATCGTTTTCGTGACGGTGTAGAGTTCGACGTCATCCAGCCCCTCTTTCCTCAACAGATCGCCGACCTCATTCGCGTCAGCAAAAATATGCTCGGCACGTTTGATCTTCGAGGCGTCCGGTCCTAGCCGCTCATCGAGAGCACTTGCAAACGCCTCTGCGCCGGGTGTGCGTTCGATGGCGCTATAGACGCTGAGCGCAACCCTGCCCGAAGATACCAGCACCCGCTTCATCTCGCGGACAGCGCAGGCTCGATCCGGGAAGAACTGGAGACCGAGTTGGCAAAGAACGAGGTAGATCGCGCCGTCATTAACCGGGAGTGCGAGGGCACTGCCTTGCAGCCATTCAATTGGCACACCTGTGTGCGGCACGGACCGCGCGACGGTGAGCATACCCTCATTCAAATCAAGCCCGATGACACGTCCCGTCGTGACCCGTTCGGCAGCCAGGCGCGTCACCACGCCAGTTCCGCAAGCAACGTCGAGTACGGCTTCTCCGCGCTTTGGCTGCACGCGATCGATAAGATCGGCTGCCCATATCGAAGTGATCGCCGGTACCAGGTAGCGCTGGTAAAGCTCGGGCGCGCTGCCATCGAGTTGCCAATGCTCGTGCCCTGACATGGCGCACCTGCAAGATATCGCCTGTTAGCAACGGTACCATGCCACACCACGGGTGTCTGCTCAGATGCGACGTTCCCTCCGGAATTGTGGTGGGGTGAACGTCCAGGAAGGGTTGAGCTCGGTCGTTCAGAGTGATTGGTCCGACCCTAGGGCGACCGTTCCAAACTGACTGTGCCGCCTTACCCCCAGACGAACAGCGCCGCCAGCCCGACGGTGCCGATGACCAGCCGCCACCAGCCGAACAGCGAATAGCCGTGGCGCGAGACGTAGTTGAGCAGGAAGCGCACGACGATAAGCGCCGCGACGAAGGCGGCGATGAAACCGGCGGTGATGACCGGCAGATCTGCGCTGGTCAGCACGTTGCGGTTCTTGAAGAGGTCGAAGGCGAAGGCGCCGACCATTGTCGGCATGGCGAGGAAGAAGGAGAATTCTGCAGCCGCGCGTTTGTCGACGCCCAGAAGCAGCGCGCCGACGATCGTCGAGCCGGAGCGCGACGTGCCGGGGATCAGCGAAAGGCACTGGAACAGTCCGATCTGCAGATAGAGCCTGAGCGGAAACCGCTCGACGTCATGGTAGAGCGGCTTCGGCTTGAAGCGATCCACCCACAGCAGGACCACGCCGCCGATGATCAGCATGATGCAGATCAGCCTCGGCGATTCAAACAGTACCGTCTTGATGAAGCCATGCGCCAGGGCGCCGATGACGGCGGCCGGCAGGAAGGCGACGAGGATGCCGAGGACGAAATGCCGCGTCACCCGATCACGCGGCAGATCGACCAGCATCTGCCATAGACGATGGAAATAGACGCTGAGGATAGCCAGTATGGCGCCGAGCTGGATCAGGATCTCGAATGCCTTGCCGGTCGAATGGAAGCCGAGAAAATGGCCGGCAAGCAGGATATGGCCAGTCGACGAGACCGGAATGAACTCGGTCATGCCCTCGATCATGCCGAGCAGCAACGCTTCGACGATGGTCTGGCTTTCCATGGAAACCTCGGCGTTCGAGTGAGGGCTTTGAAGAACGGCTTGCTTGTCATGGCGCGGAACTCCTCCTATAGGTCGCAGCACCCTGACGGCCACCTGAATTCGGGGCGGCCAAGACTTACCGGCGCAGCCGGCGATTTGCCAGTGCGCTCTATTATCGCGGGACCATGCTGACGCTTTTCCACCACCCGATGTTCGCCACCTGCCGCTTCGTTCGCCTCGCTTTCGGCGAGTATGGCGAGGAGCTGGCGCTGATCGAGGAAAAGCCGTGGATGCGGCGCAAGGAATTCCTGGCGCTGAACCCGGCCGGCACGCTGCCGATCCTGCTTGCCGAGGGCGACGTGCCGATTGTCGGCGCGGTCGTCATCGCGGAATATCTCGACGAGACGCGCGGCGTCTTGAAGCGCGACAAGCGGCTGTTCGCCGAAGACCCGATGGAGCGTGCGGAAATCCGCCGGCTGACCGACTGGTATCTGAACAAGGCCGAGGGCGAGGTTACCCGGCATCTGGTGCGCGAGCGCGTGCTGAAGCCGGTCATGCCGGAAACGGCGGGCGGCGGTTCGCCCGATTCGGCGGCGATCCGCGCCGCCCGCGCCAATATCCGCCAGCACATGAAATACACCAACTGGCTGGCCGGCACCCGCCATTGGCTGGCCGGCAACAAGGTCACCTATGCCGACCTCGCGGCTGCGGCTGCGCTGTCCGTGCTCGACTATCTCGGCGAGATCGACTGGCGCGAACACGCTGCCGCGCGCGAATGGTATGCACGGGTGAAATCACGGCCATCGTTCCGGCCGCTTTTGTCCGACCGGGTGCGCGGCCTGTCGCCGGTGTCACATTATGCGGACCTCGATTTCTAGAGCGCAAAACCTGCGCGCGCTGATCGACCGCGAGGCACGGCGCGCCGGTTTCGATGCTGTTGCCGTCACCACGCCAAATGCCATCCCGCAGGCGCCCGCGCGGCTGGCCGAATTTGTCGCCGACGGCTTCCACGGCTCTATGGGCTGGATCGCCGAGACGCTCGAACGCCGCGGCCAGCCGACGGCACTTTGGCCTGAGGTTCGCTCGATCATCGTGCTGGCCATGAACTATGGCCCCGACCACGACCCGCGCGCAGTGCTGGCAAAGCGCGACCGCGGCGCGATCTCCGTCTATGCGCAGAATCGCGATTACCACGACGTGATGAAAGGCCGGCTGAAAGAGATCGCCGGCAAGATCGTGGTGCGCGCCGGCGGCGACGTAAAAGTGTTCGTCGACACCGCTCCGGTGATGGAAAAGCCGCTGGCAGAAGCCGCCGGCCTCGGCTGGCAAGGCAAGCACACCAATCTGGTCAGCCGCGAGCACGGCTCCTGGCTGTTCCTCGGCACCATCTTCACGACGGCCGAGCTTGCACCCGATACGCCCGAGGACGACCATTGCGGCTCCTGCCGCGCCTGTCTCGACGTCTGTCCGACCGACGCCTTTCCGGCTTCCTACCGGCTCGATGCGCGACGCTGCATCTCCTACCTCACCATCGAGAACAAGGGGCCGATCCCGCACGAGTTCCGGGAAAAGATCGGCAACCGCATCTATGGCTGCGACGATTGCCTCGCCGCCTGCCCGTGGAACAAGTTTGCCCGGGCGGCGTCCGAGGTGAAACTTGCCGCTCGCGACGATTTGCGCGAGCCGCCGCTCGCCGATCTCTTGGCGCTCGACGACGCGGCCTTCCGGTCGTTCTTTAGCGGTTCGCCGATCAAGCGCATCGGTCGCGACCGCTTTGTCCGCAATGTGCTGATCGCCGCCGGCAATTCCGGCGAACCCTCGCTCGGCAACGCCGTGCGTGCCCTGCTCGATGACGCCTCGCCCCTGGTGCGCGGCGCGGCGGTATGGGCGCTGTCACGGCTTGTGCCGGCTCAGGAATTTGCCAAATGGGCCACCGCTGCGGTGAAAGCAGAACGCGACGAGGCCGTGCAACGCGAATGGCGAATGGCGCTGGCAAATCAAATCGAGACGCATGCATGAGCGAAAAGCAGATCTTCATTTTTGGCGCCGGCTATTCGGGCAAGGCATTTGCACGCGCCAACAAGGATGCCGGCACGATCTTTGGGACAACACGCGCAGCGGAAAAATTCGAAGCGCTGCGGCAAGCCGGAATCCAGCCGCTGCTTTTCGATGGCACGCTGACACCCGAAATCGGCGATGCGCTCGAGAAAACCACCCATCTTGTCGTCTCGGTGGCGCCGGACGAAGCCGGCGACCCTGTGCTGAATGCAGCGCGCGAGACAATCGCGGCGAAGATGCCGGCGCTCCAATGGATCGCCTATCTCTCCACCGTCGGCGTCTATGGCGACCATGGCGGCGACTGGGTGGACGAGACCGCCGAATGCCGGCCGGTGTCGAAGCGTTCGATGATGCGTGTCGCCGCCGAGCAGGACTGGCTGAAACTGGGTCGGGACATCGGCCGGCCGGTGGCGATCCTGCGGCTTTCCGGCATTTACGGGCCGGGCCGCAATGCCTTGGTCAATCTGGACAACGGCACTGCGCGGCGGCTAATCAAGCCCGGCCAGGTGTTCAACCGCATCCATTGCGACGACATTGCGGGGGCGCTCTGGCATCTGCTCCAGGACAATCGCGGCGGCATCTTCAACGTCACCGACGACGTGCCGGCGCCGCCGCAGGACGTCGTCACCTATGCCGCAGGGCTGATGGGTATCGAGCCGCCGCCGGAAATTCCGTTCGAGACCGCCCAACTTTCGCCCATGGCGCGGTCCTTCTATGGCGAGAACAAGCGTGTCGCCAACACTGCGATCAAGGCGGCCGGCTATCGCTTTCGCTTTCCCGACTACCGGTCGGCCTTCGACCGTATGTGGGCTGACGGCAACTGGCGTGACGGCGAGGCGCGCAGCCCGATGAAGCGGTCGTGATCGAAACGTCGCGCCGGGCGTGATATGATTCGACTTAATTCGCAGAGGGGTTCTGCCTCATGAAAACGTTGATGCGATCATTGCCCGGCAGAACGCTGCTGCTGACAGCAGCACTCGCCGTTCTCGCCATAGCGGGGCTTGCAGCGCGACCTGCAGCAGCCGAGGAACTGGCAAAAAACCTGTTCGGCGCCAAAAAGCTGCCGGCCGTGGCCGCGCCGCAGTCGATCGGTTTTTATTCCAAGGGCTGCTTTGCCGGCGGCGTCGCCATTCCCCTGAACGGTCCGAAATGGGAGGTGATGCGGCCTTCGCGCAACCGCCGCTGGGGCCATCCGACGATGATCGCGCTGATCGAGAAACTGTCGCGCGACGCCGCGGCCGATGGCTGGCCCGGCCTTTTGGTCGGCGACATTTCGCAGCCGCGCGGCGGCCCGATGCTGACCGGCCATGCCTCGCACCAGATTGGCCTCGACGCCGACATCTGGCTGACGCCAATGCCCGACCGCAAGCTTTCGATCGAGCAGCGCGAAAACATGAGCGCCACCTTGCTTGTCGACGAAAAGACCCACCTGGTGAAGGATGAGCTCTGGGTACCGGCGCATACGCGGCTCCTGAAGCGCGCGGCAAGCTATGCGGAAGTCGAGCGAATCCTGGTCAATCCCGGCATCAAGAAGAAGCTCTGTGACACGGTGAAAGGCGACCGCGCATGGCTGCGCAAGGTCAGGCCGTTCTGGGGCCACGACTATCACTTCCACATCCGCATCGGCTGCCAGCCCGGCTCGCCCAAATGCAAAGCACAGGAAAACACGGCGCCAGGCGACGGCTGCGACCAGTCGCTGGCCTGGTGGTTCACCGAGGAACCATGGCGCCCCAACAAGAACCCGGACAGGCCGAAAGCACGCGACCTGATGACGATGGCGAGCCTGCCTGCGGAATGCCAGGCAGTGCTCGACGGGCCAGATCCGGCTTCGGCGGAGGCGGTCACCTATTATGGCGACGGCGTGCCGGTCGCGACGGCACCCGTTCTCACGAAGGCCCCGGCGCCGGCGCGGGCATCCGCAAGCGGCGCGGCAGCGCTCCCGGCCTCGATCAACGCCTTCGCGGCAACGCCCGAGATCGGCATTCCGCTGCCCCGGCCGCGGCCGGGGAACTGAGGCGATATTGGGGAAAGGCGGTCGAGGGTGCTCTCAAACGCAGCGGCGCTCTTACGTGACGGCATTGATCCCAGGGTCTGCGCCGTTACAGTGGTGGTCGAAGGGTGCAACGATCCGGGTTGTCCGCGCCCGTTTAGGCCAAATCTCACCGCATCTTGCTCTGAATCCTAGGGCGCCGCATTTCGAAAACTGATTTCCCTTTCCCGGGTCATGCGCTAGTCAACGAAGGAACGGCGGAACGCCACTGGGAACCGGGACGGACGAGAGCATGCCAGGCGACGACGAGACAGCGCTGCAGTTTCCGGTCCTGATCGGCGACATCGGCGGCACCAACGCGCGCTTTTCGATCGTGCTCGACGCGAACTCGGAACCCACCGAACCGCAGATCGTCCAGACCGCCAATTTCAACACCATCGACGAGGCGATCCAGGCGGCGGTGCTCGACCGCTCGTCGGTCCGGCCCAACTCCGCCGTGCTGGCGGTGGCCGGCCCAGTCGACAGCGACGAGACCCCGCTCACCAACTGCCCATGGATCGTCAAGCCGAGAAAGATGTTTGCCAGCCTCGGCCTCAGCGACGTCGTGGTGCTCAATGATTTCGAGGCGCAGGCGCTGGCCGTCGTGGCGCTCGGCGAAGAGCATATGGAAAAGATCGGCGGCGATGCGCCGGAGCCCAATGCGGGACGGGTGGTGCTCGGCCCCGGAACCGGGCTTGGCGTCGCCGGCCTGGTCCATGCGCTGAACCACTGGATACCGGTACCCGGCGAGGGGGGACACATGGATATCGGGCCGCGCACGCCGCGCGATTTCCAGGTCTTTCCGCATATCGAGAAGCTCGAGGGCAGAATCTCCGGCGAGCAGATCCTGTCCGGACGCGGCCTGGTCAATGCCTACCGGGCGGTGGCCAAGGCGGACGGCAAGCCGACGCCGTTCACCACGCCGGCCGAGGTCACCGCCGCGGCACTGGCGAAGTCAGATCCGGTGGCCGAGGAAGCGCTGTCGATGTTCGTCACCTGCCTCGGGCGCACCGCCGGCGACCTTGCGCTGGTGTTCATGAGCCGCGGCGGCGTCTTCCTGACCGGCGGCATCGCGCAGAAAATCCTGCCGGCGCTGAAAACCGGCAATTTCCGCGCCGCCTTTGAGGACAAGGCGCCGCACAGCGAGCTGATGCGTACCATGCCCGTCTATGTGATCACCCATCCGCTGGCAGCGCTTTCCGGGCTCGCGGCCTATGCCAGAAACCCGTCGCTGTTCGGCGTCCAGACGGCAGGGCGGCGCTGGCAGGCCTAAGCCCCCGGGGAAGTTTTGGCGGCCTCGGCCATAGGCAAGCCGCCACCGGGGCGCTAAGAGGATTGCCGAATTGGTCCGGCCGCGAAGCCGAACCGACATCACTGGAACGATCCCGACTTGAACCAGTCGCCAAACCACCAAACCAAAGCCCGGCCCGGCGAGATCGTGGCGGTGATCCGCCGCATCATCGCCGAGAACAGCCACGACTATCGCTGGTATTATGTTCTGGCCGTTCTGTGCCTGGTGACGGTTGCGGCCACGACCGCCTTCACCGCCTGGATCATGAAGGATGTCGTCGACCAGATCTTCTACGAGCAGCGCGGCGATCTCATCGCGCTGATCTGCGTATCGATCCTGAGCGCCTTCATGCTGCGCGGGCTGGCCACCTACGGCCAGGCGGTAACGCTGGCTAGGATCGGCAACAATCTGGTGGCCCGCTACCAACGCCGCATCTTCGCTCATCTGATGAAGCTCGGCATCGGTTTCTTCAACGACACGCGCTCGGGCCGGCTGGCCGCCCAGATCAACGAGAACGTCAACGGCATCCGCGATCTGCTGTCGATGACGCTGACCTCCGTGGCACGTGACGCCGTATCGCTGATCGCGCTGATCGGCGTCATGATCTGGCAGGATCCGATGCTGTCCCTGATGTCGCTGCTGATCGGGCCGCCGCTGATCTACACGGTGATCTACCTGACCCGCAGAATAAGGCGCGCAACGCGCGAAGCGGTGCAGATCAACTCGCGGCTAATCGGCGCCATGCAGGAGGCAACGCAAGGCATCGCCATCGTCAAGGCCTTTACGCTGGAGGACGAGCTGTCGCGCCGCATCAGCGGTCTTGTCGACAGTGCCGAGCAGAGGGCAAACCGCATCGCCCGCGTGTCGGAGCGGCTGACGCCGATCTCCGAAATGCTGGCCGGCTTCGCCGTTGCCGGCGTCATCGCCTATTCCGGCTACCGGGCAGCCGTCGGCGGCCAGCCGCCGGGCGCCGTCTTTGCCTTTATCACCGCATTGCTGCTCGCCTACGACCCGGCCCGGCGGCTGGCGCGCATGCAGGTCGGCATGGAAAGGGCGCTGGTCAACGCGCGCATGATTTACGAGCTGCTCGATCTCGAGCCGCAGCAAGGCGACGCACCCGGGGCGGCCGAAGCGAAGATCACCCGGGGCGAGGTGCGCTTCAACAATGTGTCATTCGGTTATGTCGCCGGCGCGCCGGTGCTGCAGGATCTCAGCTTCGTTGCCGCCGCCGGCAAGATGACGGCCATCGTCGGCGCCTCGGGCGCCGGCAAGTCGACGCTGGTGGCGCTGTTGCAGCGTTTCTATGATGTCGATGCGGGCAGCATCGAGGTCGACGGCCAGGACATTTTAGAGATCACCAAGCAGTCGCTGCGCAGCTCGATCGCCTATGTCTCGCAGCAGCCCTATCTGTTCGAAGGCTCCATTCGCGACAACATTCGCTACGGGCGGCTGAGCGCCAGCGACGCCGAGATCGAGCTGGCCGCGCAACAGGCCGAGGCTGATGGCTTCATCCGCCAGCAGCCGCAGGGCTATGACACCCCTGTCGGCGAAGGCGGCCTGACGTTGTCGGGCGGCCAGCGCCAGCGCCTGTCGATCGCCCGCGCCATCGTGCGGCAGGCGCCGATCCTGCTGCTCGACGAGGCGACCTCGGCGCTCGACAACGAAGCGGAAGCGCGCGTCCAGCAGGCGCTGACCCAGATCATGGCGGGGCGCACGACCATCGTCATTGCGCACCGGCTGTCGACCGTGGTCAATGCCGATCATATCATCGTGCTGGAACAGGGCCGGCTGGTCGAGCAAGGCACGCATGCCTCGCTGATGGCCGACCCGCACAGCGTCTATGCCCGGTTCCACCGGGTGCAGGGCAACAAGGGGCTGGGGCTTGTCGACGACGGCAAGCCAATCCAAACTCTGCTGCGGCGCGCGAAAAAAGCGATTGGGAGAAATTTATGAGCGGTACGGCCACAAACGACCCCGTCAGTGAAATGGGCCTGGTGGTGGTCGGCGCAGCCGGCCGCATGGGCCAGGCGCTGATCCGCGCCATCCACACCAATCCGGGCGCCCGCGTCGCCGGCGCGATCGAGCGGGCCGGCTCGCCCCATCTCGGCAAGGATGCCGGCGAGCTGGCCGGCATCGGCACTATCGGCGTCGTGATCGGCGACGATCCGCTGCCGGCCTTCGCCAGGTCCGACGGCGTCCTCGATTTCACCAGCCCGGCGGCGACCGTCGAATTCGCCGGCTACGCGGCGCAGGCGCGCATCGCCCATGTCATCGGCACCACCGGCTGCTCGGACGACGACAATGCCAGGATCACTGCTGCGGCGCGCCACGCGACGATCGTCAAGTCAGGCAATATGAGCCTCGGCGTGAATCTACTGGCGGTGCTGGTGGAGCAGGCGGCGCGCGCGCTCGATGCCGACGATTTCGATATCGAGATCCTGGAAATGCACCACCGGCACAAGGTCGACGCGCCGTCGGGCACGGCGCTGCTGCTCGGTGAAGCCGCCGCCGCTGGGCGCGGCATCGACCTTGGCGGGAACAGCGTGCGGTCGCGCGACGGCCATACCGGCGTGCGCAAGACCGGCTCGATCGGCTTCGCCACGCTGCGCGGCGGCTCGGTGGTCGGCGACCACTCCGTGGTGCTGGCCGGCACCGGCGAGCGCATCACGCTCGCCCATCATGCCGAGGACCGGGCGATCTTCGCCCGCGGCGCGGTCAAGGCAGCACTTTGGGCGCGCGGCAGGAAGCCGGGACTGTATTCGATGCGCGACGTGCTCGGACTCGCCTGAGACGATCTGATCCACAAACTGAAGGAGCAAAAATGTCGGGAACTCTCGTGCTCGTGCGCCATGGCCAGAGCGAATGGAACCTGAAGAACCTTTTCACCGGCTGGCGCGATGTCGACCTGACCGAACTGGGCCACGCCGAGGCCAAGCAGGCGGGCCAAAAGCTGAAGGCGCGCGGCATGAAATTCGACATCGCCTTCACCTCGTCGCTGATCAGGGCGCAGAAGACCTGCCAGCACATTCTCGACGCGGTCGGCCAGAGCGATCTCGAGACCATCCGCGACCAGGCGCTGAACGAGCGCGACTATGGCGACCTCTCCGGCCTCAACAAGGACGACGCGCGCCAGAAATGGGGCGAGGAGCAGGTGCATGTCTGGCGCCGCTCCTACGACGTGCCGCCGCCCGGCGGCGAAAGCCTGAAGGACACCGGCGCGCGCGTCTGGCCCTATTATCTGCACGACCTGCAGCCGCATGTGCTGCGCGGCGGCACAGTGCTGGTGGCGGCGCACGGCAATTCGCTGCGCGCGCTGATCATGGCGCTGGACGGCAAGTCGGGCGAGGAGATCGTCAGACTGGAGCTCGGCACCGGCGTGCCGGTCATCTACAAGCTCAACGCCGATTCGACGGTGGCATCCAAGGAAGTGCTGGAGGGCTGAGCCGGCGGGGCACCTTTCAAAAAAGCGCGTTGACACTCACCGTTTGCCCGCCTAAAGAGCCCGCACCAGCCCAGATGGCGGAATTGGTAGACGCGCACGGTTCAGGTCCGTGTTCCGCAAGGAGTGGAGGTTCGAGTCCTCTTCTGGGCACCAATCCCTTTGTAAGCTCTTGATTTCCTGGAAACCTTAGGTTTCCGGGTCATCGGCTGCTACACAAAGGTGCTGTCGCCTTGCGAATGACCTCACCCAACAAGGCGTCCTGATACGCCCCCTGGTTCGTAAGGCGCATTCCTGCAGACATCTTGAGGTTGGCGCGCGGCGGCCGCGTTGTGAGCATCTTCCCATACGGAATGTCATCGAGTAGCGTGCGGGGCGGCATGTGACGGCGCTCTCCTTGGCGAATGCACTGCCGCACCTTCAGCAGTTGCCGTCAGAAGATGGGGCTGGTGTCACAACCCGGTGCTTGCCGTGACGAGTTGTTCCCGTCCCGGTTCGTTTCGGCACCGAAGCGAGGGGGAAGAAAATGCACAACCGATTTCGGCGGTGCCTGCGGAGAATGTCGCTGGCGGCATTGATGCTGGCGGTAAACGTCCCGGTCCACGCGGCTGATCTCGTCATTGCGATGCCGAACTGGCCGTCGGGCCAGGCGACGGCAAACATTCTCAAGGTCAGCCTGAAGCAACATTTCGGGCTCGATGCCGATGTGCGCGAGATGGGGACGCTTATTGCCTTTGCCGGCCTCGATTCGGGCGAGGTGGATATTCATCCCGAAATCTGGTTGCCCAACCTGGACAATCTGGTGAAGAAGTATGTCGACGGCGCCGGCACGGTAGCCATCAGCCCCATCGGTGTGCCGGCATGGCAAGGCATATGCGCTACCCGCGAAACTGCCGACAAATTCGGCATTCGCGACATTTCGGATCTCGCCGACCCGCGCAAAACCGCAGCGTTGGACACTGATCGGGACGGACGCGGAGAACTCTGGATTGGCGCCGAGGGTTGGTCCTCGACGGCGATCGAGCGTGTCCGCGCCAACAGCTATGGCTACGCCGAGACAATGACATTGCTGGAGACGCCGGAGGATGTCGGAATGGCCGCTGTCGATGCCGCGGTTGCCACGGCTCATCCGATGGTGTTTGCCTGCTATGCGCCGCATCACGTGTTTAAACTGCACGAAATTGTCCGGCTTACCGAGCCGCCTTTTGACCCGGCAAAGTGGAAGATCGTGCTGCCTTCCGAGGACCCGCTCTGGGTCTCGAAGTCAAGCGCGCCGGTGTCATGGGATACGGCACATTTCCACATCGCTTACGCCACCTCGCTGCGCAAGAAATATCCGAAGGTGGTAGAGTTCCTGGAACGGGTCGACCTCAAGCCCGAGGACGCTACCAAGATGAGTTATGCGCTCCAGGTGGAGCGCCAGGATCCTTACGAGTACGCCAAACAATGGGTTGCCGCGCAGGGCGCTCGAGTGCAAGGGTGGGCAAATCCATGACTGGAAAGCTGACGATCGCGGGACGCGCCGCTCTCCAGCGTCGCTCCCTGACGGCAATTGTCGCGGTAGCGCTCGGTCTTGTCGCGGTGGCGGCGCTGGCTGCCGGAACACAGGTTTTCGATCCGAAAACCCGCAAATGGGTGGACTACGACCGCACCAGGGCGCGCAAATACTATGCCGCGCATAATGAAGTGCCAGAGGCGTTTCGCCCGCAGATGGTCAAGTTCCGCACGGCGGAAGTGCCTGGTACGATCATCATCGATGGCAACCAGCATTTTCTCTACCTTGTGCAGCCGGGTCAGCGCGCCATGCGCTACGGCATCGGGGTGGGCCGGGAAGGCTTTGGATGGGCCGGAATCGTGCGCGTCGGCCGCATGGCGGAATGGCCGACCTGGACGCCTCCGGCCGAAATGATCGCTCGCGACCCGAATGCGGTCAAACATGCGGGAGGCATGCCGGGAGGGCCCGACAACCCGCTCGGCGCCAGGGCGCTCTATCTGTATGAGCGCGACCAGGACACGATCTACCGGATACACGGCACGCCGGAGCCGTGGACGATCGGGCTCGACGTGTCATCAGGGTGTATCCGAATGCGGAACGACGACATCACCGATCTGGCGTCGCGCGTCAAGGTTGGCGCCAAGGTCATCGTTCTCATGCAGGGGGCGGCACTTTACAAGGGTGTGTAAAGCCGGGGTGTGTGAAGCGGCATTCGGAGAGGGACAAGCAATGTCGGCAAAACCTGCAGTGAGAATTTCGATCCGGGCAATAGCAATTGGATTCTTGGCGGGGGGCCTGAGCGCTTGCGTCAGCGCGCCGCCGCCGCCGCCTCAGGACCAGATGTCCAGGACCCAGGTCGAGACGGCCCCGGCGGACCTCCAGCTGCTTTGCGCCGACGCGGTGGCCAAGGCGAGTGGCGCCGATAGCACCAAAATACTTCCGGTTTCATCGAGCAAGATCGATTCCAAAACCTATCAGGTCGAACTCGATGCCAGCGGCAAAAAGACAAGCTGCCTTGTGGATACGGACGGCAATGTCAAATCCGTTCAGCCCACCTGATCCGCTCTGGTCGAAGGATTTTGCGGCGATCTGACGATTGCCGCGAAAACTGGCGGTCGACTTGACGTGACGACGTCGGCGGCGACCGGACGCAGCCTGCCTCAACCCAGCGGCATCGTCGTGATTGGCACGTCCGGGCATTAGCTGTACCATCCCCACGCCGGGCGCCGATGCGGCGTGTGCCGGCGAGGGAGAAACGTCCATGTTACGATCAATTTCGCTTGCGGTTTTCCTGGCGGTCGTTCCTGCGACAGCCTTTGCAAATTCATGCCCGACCATCATGGCCGCAATCGACGCGGCGTTGCCAACCGCGACGCTGTCCGAGGCCGATAAGACCAAGGTCAAGGAACTGCGCGCCCAAGGCGAGAAATTGCACGCCGCCGGCGATCATGCAGGGTCAGAGGCTGCGCTCAACCAGGCCAAGACGATGCTCGGCATATAATTGCGGCAAGCCAACTGAGCGACACGCGGCTTCCTGTTCGTCGATACAGTGATTTTGACAGATCGGCGATCGGCAGCGAGCGTCGATCCCCGTCAGTGGCGAATCGCAAACGTTTGAGACTAGAGCGGGTCACGCTTTGACGGAATCGAAAGGGATTCCGGATTGGTCTGATTTGTGATTCAAGATGCTGGCTGGATT
>NZ_NPKH01000025.1 GCF_002284535.1 Mesorhizobium wenxiniae
GCTGTCGTTGGCCAGCACCGTGGTGGTGATCGCCGTGTCCTCGTTGCCCGAGGCGGTGTCGTCGGCGATGTCGGCGACCGCATTGACGGTGATTGCCAGCAAGTCCGTGTCAGTGGCTAGACCATCACCGGTTGTGATTGTTAGCGAATCCGAACCGTTGAAATCTCCATTTCCCGTGTAAGTCAGACCGGATAGAATTAAATTGATGTCCGCTGCGGAGCCAACAATGGTCACCGAATTGGTGCCGTTGCCGGTCACGAGCGGGCTGCTCGAGACGTCTAGAGAACCGTGCAGAACTGAAACTGTAGTCGTTAACGTACCACCATCAGGATCTGAAACCGAAACCCCTGGAATTGCCTTTGATACGTCCTCATCGGTCAATTGTACCCCGGCCGGTACGGTGTTCACCGGTGCACGATTGGTGCTGAGATCGATCACGACGGGCGAGAGTTTTTCGATTGCAGAAATTTTCAGATTTATGCTCTGGAATTCATAAATCGATTGATCTGCCTGCCCTGTGCTTTTGTTGACATGGGCCGGTAGCCAAACATTGTTAAAATAGTTAATCTCGGCATTTAGAGCTGCCATAAAGGCAACATCGTTAGACTGCTGTACGCTGATTACAATTTTTAGCGTGTCAATCTCGGTGGTACCACCTTTTACAGTACCATTTCCACCATCGTAACTATCGTACCCGCTGAACGTCGTTACGCCGATTTGCGCGATACCATCGTCATATATGGTTCCCTGGAGTTTGTACTGATTCTCGTACGATACGAAAATAAGGGTGTCATCGCCCGAACCGCCTAGCAAGCTGTCAATACCGCTGCCGCCATCCAGGATATCTGCACCGGAACCACCATTGAGAACGTCGTTCCCTCCCTCCCCTGAAAGCGCGTCGGCCCCAGAACCCCCGATCAATTTGTCGTTGTAGTCAGTGGCCGTGCCAACATAATTGTTGTCGCCATTCGCGCCCATAACACTTCCTCCCCAACACCCAAAATTTACTTTTTATTAGTAATGTTGAATATGATTTCATCAAATTGTCAATGAGAATCGTTGTTGGCGGACCGCGAGTATTTGAATTAATTTGACAGCATCCGGGAAGGGTGTGTGTTGCACTAAGGAACAGCTACTTACATTTGATCCTCGGAACAAATGCTCGTACTGCAGTTCCCAAACGCCGGCCATCAATCTGATGAGCCACCATCTTTCTGACAGTGATGCCCGCAGGCAAACGAAGTTATTTCAACCTAACCTGTCTTGGCGGCGCGTTCGGCGCACTCAGCCTCCGCAACCACTTTCGCGGACTCACCATTTTTGCTCTCCCAGCCAACACATCTATTGATGTCGCAAAATTCTGACGCGTCCGCTGGTTCTGCTTATACTCGACCGCAGTGACTCTTTTCGCCCTTCATTGTGATGATGAATGTTCCGGGGCAAATAATAATGCGAAAGTCAGCATACGCCGGTTCGTACTTCAGCGATCGGAACAGTCTTCTCTCGACCCACAAGTCTCGGCCGCACAAGATTCTCGAGCACATCGGAACTATCTCTGTAGGGGTGTGTGCAAACGTGCCACCACCTGGCAGCGGTATAATGCTGCATTCATGTAACCCATCCCAGCAACTGAAGTTCAACGCGAAAGCAGAACCTCACTGACCGAGAGCGGGCTCAGCCAAACATCGCCGGAAGCACCGCAAGTCCGTGGCGCAGGTGATCATCAGATGGCACCTTCAGGAAGGGCTGATCGTCATTCCAGAGTCGATCCACCAGGAGCGGATCGTCGCCAATTTCGATGTCTTCTGGCCGTCCCACCATTCACGCCTATGTGGCGGCAAAGGCGGGGCTGCACGGGCTGACACGCTCCACGGCCGCTGAGCTGGGCCGTCACGGCATCACCGTCAACGCGATCGTCCCCGGCTATTTCGCTACCGAGCTCAATACCGCGCTTATGAGCGACGAGGCCTTCACCAGATGGGTCGAGACACGAACCCCGGCGGGCCGCTGGGCCCAGCCTGAGGAGCTCGGCGGAGCCGTGGTGTTTCTCGCCTCCGACGCACCGCCTACGTCAACGGACATGTACTGGCCGTTGACGGCGGGCTATCGGTTTCGCTCTGACCTGCGAACTGCCTCGCAGGAAAAATTTCCGCCGGGCAGCGCTGCGACGTCTGCGAAGACCGGCTGAGTTAGCCAATTCCATAGACCAGGCTCACGCGCCCATCCGTGAGCTGCTGAACCTTCCGCAGTTCGAGCCCACGACGATTTCGCGTTGCTCCAAACAGCGCCTTCCCTTCGCCGACGAGCAGCGGATAGACGATCAGCCGCAGTTCATCCACCAGCCCGGCATCGATAAGGCTCGCGGTCATTCGCGCACCGCCCATGAGATAGATATCCTTGCCCGGCTGCTGCTTGAGGGCAGCGATGTCTTCGAGCCTCCGCATGAAGCGCGTCTTTGGCCAGGCCGCTGAGGTCATTGTGTTCGACAGCACATGATGCGGGGTCTGTTCGGCAAAGCGAGCCCATTCGAGCTCCGCCGGCGTCGGCAATTTGCCGGTCATTGGCAGCGGCTTGTCCGGCTCATTCTGGATCGCGCTCCAGTAGCGCTCGTAGCCGGCGTACATTACGCTCCCGAGCAGGCAGGCATCGATTTGCGGCGTCAGCCCATACTCCTCCGACCACGCGTCGACCCAATCGGCGTAACCCTCGGGTCCCTCCATCTTGCCGTCGACGGAAACCTTCATTCCGGTGATCAATTTGCGCATGACTTCCTCCATCGGGCTTGCGAAATGCAAGCACGTCTCATCGTCGGTTCGTTGCTGGTGTGCGAGCCTCCAAGGCCGATGCCGGTGGAGGCTGGGCGGTGACTTCAGGGATGGCCGACGCGATCGTGTCAGGCCGGCAGGCGGCGGTCGTATTCTTCGCGCAGGCGGCTCCAGCCCTCCCAGAAAGAGG
This sequence comes from Mesorhizobium wenxiniae, assembly GCF_002284535.1. Lineage (GTDB taxonomy): Bacteria > Pseudomonadota > Alphaproteobacteria > Rhizobiales > Rhizobiaceae > Mesorhizobium > Mesorhizobium wenxiniae. The sequence goes on from NZ_NPKH01000025.1 coordinate 2,956, forward strand.
TCGGCGTCTTGCCCGCGAGGCGGGCAGCCAGCATGTCGAGGTGCATGTGCCAGCCGGCGGTGACGTTGAGCTGGATTGCGCGTTCCGGCAGCCGGCGATGGACGACGGTGAGCAGCACATTGTTGCCCTTCGGCTCCAGCAAGAAGGAAACGCCGCCGGTGTTTCCCCAGGTGATGGCGAGATTGTAAGGCGGATCGAGCTCTGTGATCCGGCCCTCCATCCGATGCTCTTCGGGAAAGCCTGCAGGGCGCTGGCCGGGCGGGTCGGTCAGCTCGTCGTTACGCCAGACGAACTCGAACGACGTGCCGGCCTCCATTTCCATCTGGCCCGCGGCCATCCACTGCCGACGCAGGTCACTCTCGGTGAGATAGGCCCAGACCCGCTCGATGGGGCCAGGCAAAAGCCGCTGGATGGTGAACGTGGCGGGCTCGGTCAGCTCGCCATAGGCTTCGATGTTTTTCATCTGGTTCATTGGTCGTCTCTTTCTTTTGAAGTGGGCGATTTCCTGGAATCATCCTGGGCTTTTCGTGCGTCCTCCTCGTGAAGGAGACGTTCGAGAACGTCGAGACGGTTGGTCCAGAAGCGCTCGTAGAAGCCCAGCCATTGGTGGGCGCTGGCCAGCGGTCCGGGTTCGAGGCGACAAAGATGCGTGCGGCCCCTCACCTCTCGACGAATAAGCCCGGCATTCTCCAGCGCCTTGATGTGCTTGGAGGCCGCCGCCAGCGACATGGCGAAGGGTTCCGCCAGCTGGCTTACCGTTCGCTCGCCGCCGGCGAGGTCGCGAAGCATCCGCCGGCGGGTGGCGTCGCCAAGGGCATGAAAAACCGCGTCGATCTGGGGTGTCTCTAATTCAACCATGTAGTTGAATATAGAGATAGCTTTCTAATTGTCAACCGATTGGTTGAATGATCTTGGAAGGGAACTCCACAGGCGGCCTGCGGCGATCGAGGACATCGGCCAGTGCAAGACCACGGACATGGTCACTGCGGCGGAAGCGGGACCTTCACTTGCCTTCGAAGAAAGTATGAATCGAGACTTCCAGCTTTTCGATGAGTTGAGGGTTATGGCAGCTTCCAGCCCAGATCAGGGCGTTCAGTCTCATATCCTTGTTGAGAAAGTTCATTTTCCGAGAATCAAGCAGGTATCCCGCGACCTCGTAGTGCCGTCCCTTGATAGCCTCGATAAGCGCGTTGTTTCTTCCGGTCTTGTCAGTAAGATTCACGTCGGCGCCATTCTCGACAAGCAACTTAACGACATCCAGATGCCCGTTCTTTGCTGCTTCAATAAGGGCCGTTCTGCCATAGTAGTCGGCTCTTGCATCGATCTCTATTTCGGGATGTTTCACCAGGGCTAAAATAGAGGCGTAGTGGCCCTTGGCAGAAGCAAGGCTCAAAGGCGTGCTCTTCCATTTGTTTCTGGAATTCACATCGATTGCTGGGTGTTCGATCAACGCCTCGACCGCCGCGGTGCGGGCATTGAGGGCTGCGAGATGAAGGGCTGACCAGCCCCCGCCGTCCGCCTCGTTGATATTGGCGCCGGCCGCCAATTCCGCTTGAACGGCCTCCGCATCGCCCCTTTCTGCCGCGAGCAGCAGATTCGACCAACCTCTCGCCTCTTCGGCTTCCAAGCTCTCGGTCAATGCAGTCGCCTCCCCGAATGCTCCCCGCAGGATACCATTGTTCCGGTTCGGCCGACATCCACCGGATGACCGACCCGCTCGAACTTGAAGCCAGCCCTCTCAAGGCGGAACTGGCCGATGTCCTCCGGCAGCGGGGCCGATAGAAACGAACAGTAAGCGCGCACTCTATCGAGACATTGCCGGCACTTGCCAAAGCCGCTATCGGAAAGGTGAGAAGCAACATGCGAATTGGACGTCGGCGATTTCTTGTCCTGTCGCTCGGAGCGGCTGCCTTCGGCAAGGCACGCGCCACCGAGCCGCTCTGGTCAGCCCTGCGATCCGGAGAAGCCATTGCCTTGCTGCGCCATGCCGCGGCCCCAGGCTCCGGCGATCCGCCCGGCTTCAGACTCGGTGATTGCAGCACCCAGCGGAATCTGTCGCAAGAAGGTCGTGCGCAGTCCCGCGCAATCGGCGACCTGTTCCGTGCGAATGGCATCTCGACGGCAGCCGTCTATTCGAGCCAGTGGTGTCGTTGCCTTGACACCGCTCGCCTGCTCGGGATCGGCGAAGTTGTGCCTCTCGAGCTGCTCAATTCATTCTTTGGCGACAGTTCGGCCGGCGAGAAGCGCACCGCCGCTCTTCTGGCCTGGCTTCGCGGGCAGCGTTTCGGCGGACCAGCCGTCCTTGTCACGCATCAGGTCAACATCACCGGCTTGACCGGCGAGGTGCCGGATAGCGGCGAAATGATCATCGCCCGTATTCATCAGGCTAACCCCGTGCAGGTCATCGGGCATGTTGCCACTCCGGCTTGAGCATCATGGCCTTCGACCCCATCTCGTGCAGCATCGCTTCAGTCGTGGAACGACGACGTGCGAGGAGAGATCAAAGGGAGTGATCGCATGGCTATCGATTTCAACCATACAATACTGCCGGCCCGCAACAGCGAGGCGTCGGCAAAGTCCCTGGCGGAAATACTTGGCCTTCCAGCCCCGAGGCGCTGGGGACCTTTCCAGATGGTCACGACCGAAAACGGTGCCAACCTCGACTACATGGATACCGACGGCGAAATCAGGCCGCAGCATTACGCCTTCCTGGTCAGCGAAACCGAGTTCGACGAGATCTTCGGTAGGATTCGTGAACGGGATCTCCCGTACTGGGCTGACCCTGCCCGGACGCAGCTGGGCGAGATCAATCACCACGACGGCGGCCGCGGCGTTTATTTCGAGGACCCGAACGGTCATCTTCTCGAAATCATTACCCGTCAGTACGGCAGCGGCGGATGGAACCCGTGATTTCTCGGTGACGTAGCCAGGTTTGCGATGGCAAGGACGGCATCGCGCTGGCGGTTGCAATCTTGGCTGCCTGGGCCGGACTTGCCTCCACCTGTCGACTGGGCATTGGCGGATGCCGCGCCCAGATAAGCGCTGCGCTGGGCTAAACGATGCAGAAGGACCTGAGCATGCCTGAACAGATCACATTGAACGACGGCTCAGCCATTCCCCAGATCGGCCTTGGCGTGTGGCAAGTCGATCCGGCCGTCACGGCCAAGATTGTGAGTTGGGGGATCGAGGCCGGCTACAGATTGATCGACACCGCCGAAGGCTACCGGAACGAGGAAGGCGTCGGGCAAGCGATCCGCACTGGTGGCGTGCCGAGAAGCGAGTTGTTCATCACCTCGAAGCTGCGCAACGGCGCACATCAGCGCGACGCCGCCCTTCGGGCTTTCGACGGGACGATGAACAAGCTCGCGATCGAACAGATCGACCTATTTCTGATCCACTGGCCAGTGCCCAGCCAGGGCAAATATGTCGAGGCGTGGAAGACGCTGATCGAACTCAGGCAATCCGGCCGGATCAAGTCGATCGGCGTTTCGAATTTCAACCAGGACCATCTGGAGCGGATCATCGGCGAGACCGGAGTCACGCCCTCGGTCAATCAGATCGAACTCCATCCCCGGTTTCAACAGCGCCATACCAGAGAATTTCACAGCACGCACAATATCCGCATCGAAAGCTGGAGCCCCCTGGGCAGCGGCCGGCTGTTGAGCGACCCGATCCTCGAAAAGATCGCGCTAAAACATCGCAAGTCCGTGGCGCAGGTGATCATCAGATGGCATCTTCAGGAAGGGCTGATCGTCATTCCAAAGTCGATCCGCCAGGACCGGATCGCCGCCAATTTCGATGTCTTCGATTTCGAGCTGGACGCGGAGGACCTCGGCCTCATTCGTGGCATGGATTCATCAGACGGCCGCACCGGGCCGAACCCCGTCACGGCAGCATTCCTGTTCTGAGGGACTGAGGTGAGCTTGAAGAGAAGGAGCCGACGGCGAAGCTGCCAATCTTCCCCTAGTGGGGGAGATGCCAAGTTTTGGGCAAAGAGGGCAGGACAGAGGGGGGCGCTGTCCCGCCGGCCTATTGAAATTAGCCCTTTCCGCTCACCTCATATCCCCGACCCATCCAGCAGCGGGACATCGTCTTCGTCCCAGGGGCTGGGCAATGAACCCTTGCTCAGATTGGCTGTCGGCAGCGGCATCCAGCACTTCAGCTCGGGTTCGGCGTATTCAACCACGCGTCCTGGAGACGAGTCGGAAGCGCGCCAGCCCTCACTGCCGAACTGGTCGGCTCGAGACCAGTAAGCCAGGTCGACTTCCGCCGGCCCCTGTTCCGACGGCCGAACCGTGACCAGGATTCGGCTGCCATCCCTTGGCGCGCTCGACATGTGACGCCACCGATCGGGCTCGTCCATCGTAATCTCCTCGCGCAGTCTGCATCTCGGCTGTCCAGACGAATAGTCGCTTCGCGTACAACGCCGGTCAACCCGAACTTTGCGCAGGACAGTCTATGGTCGGCGGCCTGCCGGTCTGGCGCGGGCTCGCGCTCAAACCTTGGCCTTGACTGCCCAGGCTCTGGTTTTCAGGGGAATGGACCCCTCCTTGCCGCGCGATAGACTATCGCGGAGCCTCTCCATCAATTTCTGGCGAGCTGCGGGGGCGAGACTCATGCAATAGCCGGGCGCCGGCCCTGCACCCAGGGTGAAGGGGTGCCAATAGTCTTCAAAGTCCTTGAATACGGCCGGCATTTCAATCCGCGTGGAGTCGATGGAAACTAGGCCCGCCTTGTCAGCGAGATCGGTCAATCCATCTTGTGTGCAAAATGGAAAACGCCTGTCTTCGGTAAGGTCGATGGCGCCGGGGTCAAGCGCGGTCGCAGCGGTCCAGAAGGCCCGCATGAATTCCACCCCGCCGCCAGGGTAATCCCACACATAGAACCCGATCGTCGCTCCGGGGCGGGCCACCCGCCTCATCTCGGCAAGCGCCTTTTGCTTGTCGGGGATGAAGTTGAGAACGAGCGCCGACACGACCATGTCCTTGCTGCCCGATTCGACAGACAACGCCTGCGCATCGCCTGCGAGAAACTCGACACGTTCGTCCGGCACGTTTGCACGCGCCTTGGCGAGAAAACCCTCCGACGGGTCTATCGACACCAGGCTGCTGGGGTTGCAGCACGCCATGATGGCTGCCGAAAGCGCCCCGGTTCCGCTACCCACCTCCAGCCAATCCAGCCCTTCTGCCGGATCGAGCCAATTCAGAAACAGCGGGGCGATCTGACGGCTCCATCGCCCCATATAGAGGTCATAGCTATCCCCGGCCTGCCAAGCGTCGTGACGTGCTGCCTCAGCCATCGCAATCTCCTCCCCGAGAAATTTCAGACCATTGGGCCGCAACGAGAATACGTTCGCCTCAACTCCAGGAACAGAGGCATAAGAGTGCGGTTCGGGTTCGAAATGCACAGCGGAGGGATCAGACGCTTGACCTCTGCGGTCCCGAGGGAATCGCCTGCTGACGCAGGCGATCGATCGGCTGGTTTCGTAGGCCCTCCTGGCCGGTTCGCCGACTATCGCTGCGTTGCCGCTCTGGGAAATTCCACCACGTCTGCGGGCGGACGCTTGTACTGGGCTGCGGTAATTGCATCAATCAGGATATCCAGAGCCGCACGAGCCGTGCGGCTCGTCTCGTCATCGCCGCGCAAATAGTGGCAGGCTCGTTCAAGATGGAGGTGGGCGGCGGCAAAGTCGCTAGTCATGGATTCTCCTTTTGCCCGCCGTTGGACAAGGATGGCCATCTCGATTTACCCGAAGGCAAATATCCACAGCTGGATTTGAATCAAATATGGCCGGTTAACCGGATCTTCAGCATCTCGAGACGACCTTGCTGCTGCGGACATGTGTTGAGTTCCGCCTCAGGCAACAGACCCGCTCCGGAGACCGGGGCGGGTTTTTGCTTGAATGGTGCTCGGGGTGGAACCGGCATCCGCAATTGGCGCGCAGGCTGGCGTCAGTTTGGGACAGAAGAGAATACCGAACGCCTATCCAATGCTCACGCGCTGCGCTACCGCGGCCGAGCCGACGTACCTTCATGCACCGAAGCGGTCCGCCACAAAGGGCACGAGGCGGTCGCGATCGCCGCGTCCGGCAATCAGGTCGGCGACCAAGCGGGCCGTGATCGGAGCCAAAGTGAGGCCGAGATGACCATGACCGAAGGCATAGATCACCTTGGGGCTGCCACGCGATGGACCGATGACCGGCCGGGAATCGGGCAGCGACGGCCGGAACCCGAGCCATTCCGATGAAGGCCGGCCGAGTTGATTAAAGAACTGCCTGACACCGCGATCGAGCAGCGCCAGCCGGCGCGGATTTGCCGGCGCTGCAAGCCCGCCGAGTTCGACAGTTCCGGCGACACGCAGCCGGCCAGTCATCGGCGTCATGTAGAAGCCGAGATCGACAGGACAGACTGGACGATTGAGCAGAGGCGCTTTGGTCGGGAATTCGAGATGATAACCGCGTTCGGTCTCGAGCGGGATCCTGTCGCCGGCCTGCATGGCCAACGCCCGCGATTGCGCGCCCGCGGCGACCACCACCGTGTTCGCCTTGATGAGAATGCCGGAACCGTTGAGCCTGACACCGTCCGCCTCGACCCGCAGCCTGGCTACAGCAGCCTGCGCTACCGACACGCCGCGGGCGGTCCCGGCATCGAGCAGCCGCCGCATCAGCGTCTTTGGATCGGTAACGTTCATCGAATCCGGGAAGTACAGGCCGCTGGCCCCGGTCGGGGGCAGGCTCGGCTCCAGCGCGGCCACCTCCCCCGGCGTCAGAACCTCTTGATGGACGCCAAACCCCGCGCGCAGCGCCCTGCCCCCAGCGGCCTTGGCGAAATCGCTTTCGCGACGATACAAGTAGAGACAGCCGTTGCGGCGCAGCAGGTCGGCCACATCGGCCTCCTTCACCATCTCCTCCCAGGCCGGCAGAGCCTCCGCCAAAAGGCCGGCGAGCGCCAGCGCATTGGCACGGGTGGCCGTCGGAAGCGACTGCCGCACGAACTGAACCAGCCAGGGCGCAAGCTGCAACAGCGCCGGCCAGCGCAAGGCGAAAGGGCTGTCCGGATCGAGGAGCAGTTTTGGCAGCGCGCGTAGCAGGGCCGGGTTGCCGACCGGCATGCAGGCATATTCAGCGAGCGTTCCGGCGTTGCCGAATGAGGCGCCGGAGCCAGGCTCGTTGGGGTCGATGAGCAGCACCTCGCGCCCCTCGGCCGCAAGCCGGAGTGCCGTTGCCAAACCGACAATGCCGGCGCCGACTATGGCGACTTCCACGGTTTCCGGTGCTGCCACGAGGGAGCCCCTAGACAAAGCCAGGCAGTTGCAGATGCCCGGCCGCGAGCAGTTCGGCCATGGTGTTCAGGGCCGTGCGCAAATCGTCGAGCGAGCGCGCGGCGCCGACATTGATGCGTACCCCGTGCTGCACCGGCTCGCGCCCAACCGCGAAGGCATCGCCGGGAAGAACGGCAACGCCACGTTCCAGGCAGGTGCGAGCGAAACCCGCGCCCCGCCACGGCTCCGGGAGGCGCAGCCAGGCATGGGTCGAGGTGGCGTGGCTCTGAACATCGTACCGGCCGAGGATTTCGGTAACGATGGCCTGGCGTTGGCGAAGCTCCTGCTTCTGGGCTTCGATGATACGCGCCGCCGCGCCCTCTTCTATCAGTCGCGCGCCGATCAGCGCGGTCAGAGGGCTGATGCTCCAGCAGTTGATGCGCAAAGCCGCGGCGACCTGGCCGGCTATGGCGCGTGGCGCGATCACAAAACCGAGGCGCAGTCCTGGGGCAACGCACTTCGACAAGGCACCGATGTGAACCGTCAATTCGGGCTCGAGGCTGGCAAGCGACGGCGGCGGATTGTCCGCCAGCGGGCGGTAGACGTCGTCCTCGATGATGAGGACGTTATGGCGACGGGCCACAGCCACCAACTCGTGCCGGCGTTCCTCGGGTAGCGTGATGGTGGTCGGGTTGTGCAGGGTCGGCACCAGGAAGACCGCGCGCGGGCGGAGCTGCGCGCAGGCCGCCTCGAACGCGTCGGCCCGCATGCCGCCACGATCCATGGCGACGCCTCTGAGCTCTAACCCATGCACCCGGCACAATGCATTGATGCCCTGATAGGTCACTTCGTCGGCGAGCACGACGTCGCCCTGCCTGGTCACCGCGCCAAGCACACAGTCCAGCCCATGCTGCGCGCCCGCCGCCAGCACCACCCGGCCGGGATCGCCGTCGCCTGCCGCCGGCCGCATCCACTCGGCGATTGCCTCTCTCGCCCACAGCGGCCCCTCAGGCGGGTGATAGTCCTGAAGCGTGACGTAGTGCCGGTCCTTGGACAGGCGCGGCAACAGCAGCACCAGCGCGTCGAGATAGGCCGAGGTCGCTGGTCTGTTGACGGATAGATCGATGACACCGGTGTCTTCGCTCGGCGCCGACACGAAACCTGGTCCTTCGCCGCCGTTGCGGGCGGCGACCGTGGTGCCGCGCCCGGGCCGCGCTTCGAGCAGCCCCCGCTGCTGCAGCGTCGACAGCGCGCGCGTCACCGTGGTGACGTTGATGCCCAGTGCGCGGGCAATCTCGCGCTGCGGCGGCAGCCGGTCTCCAACGGCAAGCGTGCCGGCTGTAATCCGTTCGGCAATAGCGTCCGCAAGGCGCCGGTAGACCGGACCTTTATCCGAGGCGAGTTGCAGGTCCTGAAGCATGCGGATTGGCTGGTTTCGGTGTGTTGCTCTGGCTACTGGCGCATCTAGCATAAGACAATGCTCCGGACAATAGCACTTGTCCGGTACACCTTTTCAAAATTCGCCTGAAACAATCTCACACAATCCCGAAGAAAGCCGCTTGACGGGCGAACTTGTCTGCATCTATGGTTGCTTTAGCGATTGATTGTGTGAGCATACAAGTTTGTTTGCCGCCCTTGCGCGGCCAGCGTCATGCGAGACCGACCCATGGACGGCAAGCACCACCTCGTTTCGACAAGCGGCCATTGCCGCCGCTCATCGGATTTCCGTCCGTGATCGCCGAAGCAACAGTCTTGCCAGCCGACAGCGCCGCTGCGGCACCGGATGCCGGCCGGCAGGGATTTGTCGAATTCGTCGATGTCGAGAAATCCTATGACGGCCGGACTTTCGCGGTGACACTGCTGAACCTCAGCGTGGCGCGCGGCGAGTTCCTTACCCTTCTCGGCCCCTCTGGTTCGGGCAAGACGACGACGCTCAACATGCTCGCCGGCTTCGAACGGCCGACCGGCGGCGTCATTACGCTTGAAGGCCGGTCGGTCGACAGGCTGCCGCCCTACGAACGCAACATCGGCATGGTGTTCCAGAACTACGCGCTGTTTCCGCACATGAGCGTCGAGGAGAACGTCGCCTTCCCGCTCTCGGTCCGCAAGATCACCAAGGCCGACGTTGCATCCCGCGTCGGCCGCGCGCTCGACATGGTGCGGCTGCGGCAGTTCGGCGACCGGCGGCCGGCACAGCTTTCCGGCGGCCAGCAGCAGCGTGTCGCGCTTGCCCGCGCGCTGGTGTTCGAGCCAAGCCTGGTGTTGATGGACGAGCCACTCGGCGCGCTCGACAAGAAGCTGCGCGAGCATATGCAGCTCGAGATCAAGCAGCTGCACACGATGCTCGGCGTCACCATCGTCTATGTGACGCACGACCAAAGCGAGGCGCTGACCATGTCGGACCGCGTTGCCGTGTTCAACAATGGCGGAATTGCCCAGCTCGGCTCGCCGGATGATCTCTACAACACGCCGCAGAGCTCCTTTGTCGCGAGCTTCATCGGCGAGAACAACACGCTGGAAGGCAAGGTCGAGCGCACCTCCGGCAAGGAGTGCCGCGTCGCGCTGGACGGCGGCGGTTCGGTCGCCGCGCTGGCCATCGGAGTCACGGAGGGTGCGCCCTGCCATGTCGCCATCCGCCCGGAGCGGCTGAAGCTTGCGCCCGCTTCGAACGGAGCAAATGCGCTAGCCGCCACCGTCGATGGCCGCATCTATCTCGGCGACCACCAGCGTCTTCTGGCCAGGCTGGAAAACGGACAGGTGCTGACCGTCAAGGTTGGCCCCGAAGCGACCATGGGCAACGGGGAACCGGTCACGGTTTCCTGCGCGCCCAACGACTGCCGTGCCTTTCCGGCCGATGCCGGGACGGGCGGTTCCATCTCGAAAACAGGGGAATAAGAACAATGAGAATCACAAAGGCCCGGCTGTTCGCCTTCGCGGCAGCCACAGCATTCATCACCATGGGACATGCCGCCTTCGCCGACGAACTTTCGATCATGGCCAGCGGCGGCGCGTGGCAGGATGCCCAGCGCAAGGCATGGTTCGAGCCGTTCAGCAAGGAGACTGGGATCAAGATCGTCGAGCAGGAATATCTTGGCGATCTCGGCAAGGTCAAAGCGATGGTCGACACCGGCAACGTGCCGATCGATCTGGTGACGGTCGAGACCGCGACCGTGCTGCAGGGTTGCGACGCCGGCATTCTCGAGCGGCTCGACTATTCCAAGATCGCCCCCCGTGAAAAGTTCATCGAAGGTTCCGCACTCGACTGCGGCGTCGGTCTCGACGCCTATGGCGATGTGCTTGCCTATGACCCCAACGTGCTGAAGGAGGCGCCAACCTCGGTCCTCGACATCTTCGACACGACAAAGTTTCCGGGCAAGCGCGCGATGCGCAAGTTTCCGGCACAGAACCTCGAATGGGCGCTGATGGCCGACGGTGTCGCGCCGGCCGAAGTTTACGAGGTGCTGGCAACCCCCGAAGGCGTCGACCGTGCGTTCAAGAAGCTCGACACCATCAAGCAGGACATCGTCTGGTGGGATGCCGGCGCGCAGCCGCCACAGCTCCTCGCATCCAAGGAAGTGGTGATGACAACCGCCTGGAACGGCCGTATCCAGAACGCCATCGACAAGGACGGGGCGCCGTTCAAGATCGTCTGGAACAACCAAATCCTCGAATACGACATGATCGCCATTCCGAAGGGCGCCAAGAACCCGGAGTTGGCCTACAAATATCTTGCCTATATCAGCCAGCCGGAAATCAACGCCAAGCTCGCCAGCTACATCACCTACGGGCCGGTGCGCATCGATGCGGCCTCCTTTGTCGCGCCGGACGCCCTGCCGAAATTGCCGAACGCACCTGACCACATGACCGCTTATCTGGTCGCCGACACCGAATTCTGGGGTGACTATGGCGAGGATCTGGTCAAGCGCTTCAACGCCTGGCTCGCGCAGTAGGGAAAATGTCGGCGCTTGAGCCCACGAAACTGGACCGGCCGCGGGCAAGCCGCGACTGGTCGGCTGCCGATTCCGGCACAGCAAAGTCGGTCGCGGCGGCGCTTCGGCGCGCCGATCTCGGCGACCGGCTGCGATCGCTGGCGCTGGCGGCGCCTTTGCTCGTGCTGCTGGCGTTGAGCTTCGGCATCCCGATTGTCCTGCTTCTGTCGCGCGCCGTCTATGATCCGACGATTGCCGACGCCTTGCCGCAGACCAGCCAGGCATTGCGCGGCTGGAACGGCACCGGACTGCCCGACGACGCTGCCTTCCTGGCTCTTGCCGCCGACCTCCGGAGCAATCAGGCCAAGGGCACCGCCTATGAACTCGCCAAGAGCCTCAACGCCCGCCTGCCGGGTGCACGCAGCCAGGTGCTCAAGACGGTGCGCCAACTGGAAGCCGCCGACAGGCCGCCGCTGGAGGTGATGAAAGCCGTGCCGTTCTGGTCGGCGCCGGGCACATGGCCGGTCATCGAGAGCGGCACCCATAGCGTGACGTCGTTCTACCTTCTGAGCGCGCTTGATCTGCGCTGGAACGGCGATGGCGGCATCGAAAGGGTGTCACCCGAACAGGCGATCTTCGTGCAGGTGTTCATGCGCACATTTTTCGTCGCCGCAGCGGTGACGCTGGCCACGCTGATACTGGGCTTCCCCCTCGCCTACCTCATCGCCTCCGTGCCCAAGGGCCTCGCCGCCATCCTCATCGTCGCGGTGCTGTTGCCGTTCTGGACGTCGATCCTGGTGCGAACCGCGGCCTGGACGGTGCTCCTGCAGAAATTCGGCTTGGTCAACGACCTGCTGCTGTGGCTCGGCGTCGCCGACGACCGGCTCGACCTGATGTACAGCCGCATCGGACTGATCATCGCCATGACCCACATCCAGCTGCCGTTCACGCTGCTGCCGATCTACAGCGTCATGCGCACCATCCAGCCTTCGCAGATGAAGGCTGCCTATTCCCTCGGCGCAAAACCTTATACTGCGTTTCGCCGCGTCTATCTTCCACAGGTCTTTCCGGGCGTGATGGCCGGCTGCCTGCTCACCTTCATCCTCTGCCTCGGCTATTACATCACGCCGGCGCTGATTGGCGGCGCTAGCGACCAGCTGATCAGCAATTTCATCGCCAGCTACGTTAATGTCGAACTGAACTGGGAGATGGCGGCGGCGCTCAGCTTCATCCTGCTCGTCTTCACCCTGGCGCTGTTCGGCATCTTCGCCCGCATCCTCGGCCTCGACCGCCTCAAGCTGGTGTAGCCATGTTGCTGTCTTCCTACCCGACGACAGGCGAAAGAATCCGCATCACCCTGCTCTGGCTGTGGTGCGGCATGGTGATCCTGTTCCTCCTCGTGCCTATCCTCGTTCCCGTTCCCCTGTCGTTCAACAGCGGCGCCTTCTTCATCTTCCCGCTGGAGGGAATTTCGACACGCTGGTACGAGGTCGTGCTTGGAACCCAGCGCTGGCAATCTGCGATCGGCAACAGCCTGATCGTTGCCTTCGGCACCACGCTGATCGCAACGACGCTGGGCACGTTGACGGCAATCGCGCTTTCCGACGAAAAGTTCCCCGGTCGCCGCATTGTCATGCCGCTTTTGTTGTCGCCGCTGATCGTGCCGGTGGTGATCACCGCCGTCGGCTCGTATCTGTTCTACGCACGTGTCGGACTTGCCAGCACCTATGCCGGCATCATCCTGGCGCATACCGCGCTCGCCAGTCCGTTCGTCGTCGTCACGGTGGGAGCGAGCCTCACCGGCTTCGACCGCAATCTGATGCGCGCCGCCGCCATCTCCGGAGCAAGGCCCATCACATCGATTTTCAGGGTCATGCTGCCGCTGATCCTGCCCGGCGTGCTGTCAGGGGCCGCTTTCGCCTTCGTCACCTCGTTCGACGAGGTCGTCGTGGTGCAGTTCCTGGCCAGCGCCAATCAGCGCACTATGCCGCTCGAAATGTTCATCGGGCTGCGCGAGAAGCTGAGCCCGGCAATCACCGCCGCCGCGACGCTGATGATGGTGTTGTCGATTGTGCTGCTCGTCGTCGCCAATCTTCTGGCCCGTCGTGGCAAGCAGCGACCGCGCATCGACTAGGAATCGTGCGGCGGTCGGCCAGAACCTCTATAGGTCTGCCCGGGTCAGGCCGCTTTGCGCTGCGATTTCCATGTCTCGTGGTGCTTGCCCCACGCCGACATGACTGTCACCGCATCGTTTAGGCTAAAGCCGAGCGGTGTGATCGAGTATTCCACGCGAGGCGGCACCTCCTCATAGACGCGCCGGCTGATCAGCCCGTCGGCTTCCATCTGCCGCAATTGTTGCGTGAGCACCTTCTCGCTGACGCCAGGCAGCAACCGTCGCAGTTCGGCGAAGCGGTACGGCCGCAGGTGCAATCCCACAGCAGCGAGGTTTTCCACTTTCCGCCGATGGCCTGCAGCGCAGCAGCAAAACCGCAGCTGTCTGGTTCCTTGCGCCTCATTTGGCAGCTCCTGTCATGATGGCGATAGCTTACCTCAAGGTGCGTACTTCTCAACGCAGCAAGAATTTATATCTTCGGATCGAGCGCGCCAAACATAAAACGGACCCTTGTCGAGAGGGCCATCAGTCTGTCGGAGAAGTTATTATGATATCAAATGTCTGCGTCCTCGGCGCGGGCCGAATGGGCTCGTCCATTGCTCGAACGCTGCTCGACCGCGGCTGTCCAACATGGGTCTGGAATCGGACCGCGGCAAAGTGCGAGCCATTAGCGGCTCTTGGCGCGAAGGTCCCCCCCTCGGTGGAGGCTGGAATTGAGGCGGCCGAACTCGTGATCATCAATGTTCTCGACTATGCCGCCAGCGAGGCTTTGCTGAAGCGAGGTGACGTCGCTTCGGCATTGGCCGGGAAGGCCGTCGTACAACTCACCTCCGGCTCACCGCGTCTGGCGCGGGAAGAAGCGCGCTGGGTGGAAGCGCATGGTGCCGGCTATCTGGACGGGGCAATCATGGCAACTCCGGACTTTATCGGCAAGCCAGAGACCGCAGTGCTTTATTCGGGTTCTCGCGACGTTTACGAGAAGCACAAGCCCCTGCTTTTCGCACTCGGCGGCGGCACGAGCTATGTCGGGGAGCTGCCGGGTCAAGCCTCGGCGCTTGATACCGCTCTGCTCACTCAGATGTGGGGCGGGCTCTTCGGAGCGCTCCAAGGCATGGCCGTCGCCGAGGCTGAAGGTCTCGACCTGGCGACGTTCAGGAGCCATCTTTCCGGATTCAAGCCGGTTGTCGATGCCGCTCTGTTCGACCTGGTGGATAGAACGAATGCACGCCGTTTTGCCGGCGACGACGCGACCCTGGCGTCATTGGGTGCCCACTACAGCGCCTTCCAGCACCTGCTTGAGGCATGCGAGGAGCGAGGCCTCGACGCGGCTATGCCGCGCGCCATGGATATGATCTTTCGGCAGGCGCTCTCGCTCGGGAGCATGGAAGATGATTTTGCATCCCTCGCACCCCTGTTTCGAAATGGCTCGCCGCGCCAGAGCGGGGCGCCCGCGAATGCATAGCGGCAAGATGAAACGAACCGCGACCTGCTCATGCCAGGCTGTGGAACTTGTCCTCGCCGGAGAGCCGCGACGCGTCTATGCGTGCAGTTGCATGGAGTGCCAGCGCTGCACCGGAACGGCGTTGTCATACCGGGCCATCTACGCCGACTCTGCCCTCATCGGCCACAAAGGCGAGACCAGATCCTGGCGCAGAACCGGCTCGTCGGGACAATGGCTGGAGCAGACATTCTGCACGACGTGCGGCTCGGTCGTCTTCATGCGGGCAGAAGGGCTGAAGAATGCGCTGTCGGTATCGGTCGGCTGTCTGGAGGACCCGGAATTCCCGCCCCCGACAATGCTCCATTGGCCTCACAGAAAGCATAGATGGCTTTGCTTGGAAGGCGTGCCCGAAGCAGCCGCCTCTTGAGCAGCGTGTCCTCCCCGCTCGATCATCGGGCGAGCCGGCCACCCAACCAGATCAACCCTTTAGCGGACCACGAGGAAACGCCGTTCTCCGCCGCGAAACAGGTCGAGCGCGATCGTTCCGGCAGTTTGGCGCAAAGCCGCGGTCAACTCGGCCACCGTCGAAAGCGGCTGCCGATTGACGGCAAGGATCATGTCGCCAGGACGCACCCCGATCGCGCCCGCGCACGCAGTTATCGGGGCCTTGGAGTCTCTTGAAATTTCGGGGAAGGCGCCAAAATTTCAGTCGGGTGAAACTCTCGCGAGCCACCGAAGAACGTCCACAAAGGAGAATGTTGAAGCGGAGGACCATCGATGGAAGGAGCTACTATTCCCCCGATTGCGGCTGAAACCCCTGATCTTTTTCTCGACCGGCTGCTCCACCCGGCGCGGCACTTCGAGCGTCCGCAGGACGTGCTCACCGACATGACGTTGGACGTCCGGGAAAAGCGTGCCATCCTTTCATCCTAGGCATCAGATGCCTGTGCGGTAGAATCCGTGCCGGCGCTGCGTATGCCGCCGGGCGCGACCGCACCGGTCACCTTCGACGCGATCATGGAGGCGTTGCGCCACTTGGACGAGTTATTCCGACAAATCGGCAGTGGCCGCGAGGCTGACGGCTCAACCGTGACCGGCTTCGCAGCCACGGTCAACCAGCTCTAACCCGCGTCTCACTGAAAATTTTCCTAGTGCCTCTTGAAGGCGCAACGCACTGTTCTAAATCAACAATCGCCGGTCGCCGAATGGGGCCGGCGCAGTCCAGGAGGCGTCAAGGCTCTTGGCGCCATCCTGTATCCATGTTGCTCAAAGGAGGATGTGGCTATGAGGACGAACCTCGATTTTACACCCCTGTTCCGGTCAAGCGTCGGCTTCGACCGCATTTTCAACATGCTCGAGGATGCGAGCCGCGTCAGCACCATCGACAACTGGCCGCCTTACGACATCGCCAAAGTTGGTGAGGACGACTACCGCATCACGATGGCAGTGGCTGGGTTCTCGCGGGATGAGCTGACGATCACTCACCAGCCCAATATGCTGGTTGTGAGCGGATCGCAGACCGGTGAAGACAATGGCGAGTATCTCTACCGCGGCATTGCCGATCGAGCCTTCGAGCGTCGGTTCGAACTGGCCGACCATGTCAAGGTAGCCGGCGCCAGCCTCGAAAACGGGCTGCTCACCGTCGATCTCAAGCGCGAGATTCCCGAAGAGATGAAACCGCGCCGGATCGCTATCGGCGGCAGCGCGGCAAAGGCGAAGCCGCAGCAGATCGAAGGCGAGAAAAACGCGGCTTGATGCATCGCATATCTGAAAAGGCAAGGCACCGGCGCTCGTCGGTGCCTTCCAGAGGCATGTCTGCTGAACATGGAGGTAAATGACCATTAATATGCGTGATCTCATTCCCTGGGGCCGCAACGGCAGTCAGACCCCGAGCGCCATAGCGGCGGCGACCAGAACCCGTTCCTTTCGCTCCATCGCGAGGTGAACAGGTTGTTCGACGATGTTTCGCGGACGTTTGGCACGCGCTTTCCTTCCCTCGGACAGCTCTCGCCGTTCAACGGCGGCTGGCCCAAGGTGGAGATTTCGGAATCGGATACCGAGCTTCGCGTCACCGCCGAGGTCCCTGGCATGGAAGAGAAGGACATCGAAGTCCTGCTCGACGACGACGTACTGACCCTGCGTGGCGAAAAACGGTCGGAAACCGATGAGAAGGATTACTCCGAGGGCTTCTACGGTCGCTTCGAGCGGCGCATACGCCTCGGCTACGAGGTCGAGGACGACAAGGTCAAAGCGTCGTTTACCAATGGCGCGTTGACTCTGGCGCTGCCGAAGAACCCGAACGCGCAGTCAAAGGTGAAGCGCATTCCGATCAACCACTGATGCATGGAGCAGTCGGAGGCGGCTGGCCGCTGCCTCCGGCGCATCCTTCGCCAAATGGGAGGGGATGGATGATGCAGAAGCAAGAAAGTGAAGTCACACGAGTTGTAGAAAATCTCGAACCGGCAAACGACAACGGCAGGAGAGCGCTGTGGGTCGGCAGATCCGAGTTCCCGCGCCACGCGGTCGCGCGGATCTACAAGCCTTGCCGCTCAGCCATGACCTCGGGCCGCGCCCGGCCGAAAGGCTGGCGGCTGGTGTTCGAGCGCCGTACTGCGCCGGTCATCGAACCGCTGATGGGCTACACAGGAGGCGGAGACACACTGACCCAGGTGGAGCTTGATTTTCCGACGCTTCAGGCGGCCATCGACTATGCCGAACGCCAGGGCCTTGCCTATATCGTCCAGGGTAATTCGGCGGCCGCGACACCCGGCTGCGCATTGTCGGATGCTGAGAAACGGCTGCAGGCCGGTGCAGATGTGGTCTGGAATCGCCTTAAGCTGGCTTGGCTGCAAAGCAGCTACGGTGCTGTGTCCCAGGCCCCGCATTGCGGATCGGCGCTGACAGACCCGGAGGCGCTCTATGCGTCGCCGATGGACGTGGTCGCCGACCCTCTTCTGACCGTCGAAGAGAAACGCTCCATCCTGCGCAACTGGGCATGGACCGAATATCTGGTCGATCTCGCAACCGGTGAGGGCATGCCGGAGAACGAGCAGCCGGCGCGGCTCGACGAAGTAGGGCCGGCACTGCTCGCACTGGAGCGCCGGATTGCGGCAGCGAAAGATTCCCTTCCAGTTCCTGCACCCAGCTATGGTGCAGCTTGAGGTGCCGATGCCATTGTTGCCGCCCTCGCCGCCTGCAGCCTTTGGTTTGCGGGTCACCGTCCGCTCCGCAGCCTGACGCTTTCAAGCGGCCTGTCGGATGTTCCCGGACCGGCTTTTTTGTGCTTCGGCCACATTGACCCGGATGCCGTGACGGTTCGGCGACCTACATCGATATGATGCTGGAGGACACACCATGGACATGAGCGGCAGGAAGACGCAGTTCAATATCTGGTACTGGATCGCCGCCTTCGCGGTGCTGATGATCTTCCAATATGTCTACACCGCCACGCAGCACGTCGCGCAGATTCCCTATAGCCAGTTTGAGACCCTGCTACGCGACGGCAAAATCGCCGACGTGCAGGTTTCCGATCGCTTCATCCAAGGCCGCTTCAAGGAGCCGCAGGACGGGAAACCGCTATTCATTACCACGCGCGTCGAGCCGAATCTGGCACGGCAGCTGCAGGAACACGGCGTCACCGTCACTGGCCAGATCGAAAGCACTTTCCTGAGCGACCTGCTCTCCTGGGTCGTCCCGATCCTCGTCTTCTTTGGCTTGTGGATGTTGCTGATGAGACGCATGGGCGGTGGCATGGGCGGTTTGATGCAAATCGGCAGGAGCAAGGCCAGGGTCTATGTCGAGGCCAATACCGGCGTGAGGTTCGACGACGTGGCAGGTGTCGATGAGGCCAAGGCCGAGCTGCAGGAGATCGTGGATTTTTTGAAAAACCCGCAGGAATACGGCCGGCTTGGAGGGCGCATGCCCAAGGGCGTGCTGCTGGTCGGGCCACCCGGCACCGGAAAGACGCTGCTCGCCAGGGCCGTTGCAGGCGAGGCAAATGTTCCATTCTTCTCGATCTCTGGCTCTGAATTCGTCGAGATGTTCGTGGGCGTCGGCGCCGCTCGTGTGCGCGACCTGTTCGAGCAGGCACGCGCCAAAGCCCCGGCGATCATCTTCATCGACGAACTCGATGCGCTGGGCCGCGCCCGCGGTGCGGGCCCGATGATGGGCGGCCACGACGAGAAGGAGCAGACACTCAACCAACTCCTGGTCGAGCTCGACGGTTTCGATCCGAAAATCGGCGTCGTGCTGCTCGCTGCGACGAACCGCCCGGAAATCCTTGACCCGGCACTTCTTCGCGCCGGCCGTTTCGATCGGCAGGTGCTGGTCGATCGGCCGGACAAGCAAGGTCGCGTCCAGATACTTCAAGTCCACATGAAAAAGGCCAAGCTGGCGGCGGATGTCGACGCGGAGAAAGTTGCCGCGCTGACGCCGGGTTTTACCGGCGCCGACCTCGCCAATCTCGTCAACGAGGCCACCCTGCTTGCCACGCGCCGGAGGGCGGACGTCGTCACGATGGAAGATTTCAACAATGCGGTCGAGCGCATTGTGGCGGGGCTCGAGAAGCGCAACCGGTTGTTGAACCCTAGGGAACGCGAGGTCGTCGCCTATCACGAAATGGGCCATGCGCTGGTAGCCATGGCGCTGCCCGGAGTGGATCCCGTACACAAGGTATCGATCATCCCGCGCGGCGTCGGCGCGTTGGGCTACACGATCCAGCGGCCGACTGAGGACCGATTCCTCATGACGCGCCAGGAACTGGAGAACAAGATGGCGGTGCTGCTCGGCGGCAGGGCGGCAGAGTGGATCGTGTTCGGGCATCTGTCCACGGGGGCCGCCGATGACCTAGCCAAAGTGACCGACATCGCCCGCGCCATGGTCACGCGTTACGGCATGTCGGAAAAACTCGGCCACGTGGCGCTGGAAAAGGACCAGCGCTCCTTCCTGAGCCCCAACCCACTCGCCGGCGGTTCGCGCGAGCACGATTACGGCGAGGCCACCGCCGAAGCTATCGACGAGGAAGTTCGCAGCATCGTCGATACAGCTTTCGCGCGAACCGTCGGGCTCCTCACGGAGCGACGGGATCTGCTGGAAAAGACGGCGCGCAAACTGCTCGAAATCGAGACGCTCAGCGAGGCTGAACTCGCATCGCTCGTCGGAAACGTCTCGGCACCGGATCGCACGGAGCCATCCGAACCGGAATTGGGCAGGCGACCGGTACGACGAGGCAAGGCTGCGGCTACAAACTTGTCGCGCCCGGCCGAGTGATGACCTTCCTCGTCCCAACGTGGCCCCAGGGTCCGAACCGCTCGTCCAAAAGCCCGATACGGGCTGCAAGATCGCCGTACATCGTCATGTTGCAGCCCAGGGACAAAGCCGCCGGGATGGACATCAGGGGTCAGTCGCTCGCGGACCGGCGACCGTTTGATCGTGAACGGCAGATCCCTGGCTTCGCCAATCTCGACGCGGCCTCCCCAGGTGACCCGTTCTCAGTGGCATAGTGTCGCTGCCAGTCACTGAGATTATCAGCCTTTACTGAATAAGCCGGTCAACGGGCGCCGCGCGACGCGGATTGGCGACCGCCCGCGATCCCCGATAGACAACGCGTGAACAGAGCGGCGTGCAGAAATTCAACCGTGGTCAACGCTCTTCGGCTTGGAGGGAAGTGATCAAAGTGGAATGCGTTGTCATCAGCCCTCTGCGGCGTTGCCGTTTTGGCGCGCTGCAAAAACACCGTTTCCAGCCGTCGACCAATCTCGCTCACCCTTGACGACGTAGTATAAGCCGCCTTCGAATTGCTTGATGCGAGCCATACCTTCGTAGCTGGCAAGATACTCGTGGATTGCCCGTGCATAACCATCCCAGTCGGGGTACCCGTCTGCGATCATGATCCCATCGTCGGCCAGGTAAGGAAAAAGGGCCCGAAGACAAGTCATTGCGGAGGCATGCCAGTCGCAATCGATTCGTAGCACCGCGATGGGTGATGGCGGCTCGAATTTGGCCAATGTCTCCTCGAAGTAGCCTTTGACAAGCTGATAACGCGTTGCGCCGGACTTCCTCATGGCCGCATCGGCATGCTCGGTTCCGACGATCGCATTGTTGAAGTACCACGGGCCGTTCGTACCAGCCTTCCAGGCAAGGGCAGCGGGGCCGTCGATAGGCTGTGGATCAACATGGCCTTGGAAGCTGTCGAATAAGAAATATTCTCGCTGCGGTCCTAGGATCTCAGCCATGCCGGCACAAGTGCCGCCTTTCCAGACGCCACACTCGATGACGCAGCCATGCGCTGGCGCCGTAGCAGTAAGAGCGAGGTTCGCGATATACTGCTCGCGACCAAGCATGGTGCTGTCCTTGTACTTCTCGTAGATCATCTCAAACCGAGTGTGCGGAGCCCGTGACCGGGAGACGCGACTTACTTCGAGGCCGATCGCATTGAACGAAGCCCGCACGAGGCGTTTCACCGAGCTGAGAGTCATCATGCTACTCGCAAGATGGTTGAAGCGGAAATCGTGTTCACTGCCACCACCGCATGGCAATCAAACGCCCTGTCAAGCTTACAGAGTTTAGATCAAACCGCAAAGACACCATCAAGTTCGATCACCTGATCGAGCTTGTGCCGTTACGGTCGCACACAAGGGACGTTGGAATACCGCAATCAGCAGACACCTGACTTCCATCTCTCCAGACGGCCGCAGAGCAGGCTGGGATTGACGCCGATCCGGGATAGTAGCCGGACGGCTAGCTGCAATGAGGCTGAGGTCATGCCGCCGGTCCGTAGCGCATGAACTGGAACGTCTTATGAAAGGATCGGAGGAGCTCGAAACATCGAACGGCCTGGGTTCAGTCATTGTCTCGAAAGTGAAAGATCCGCTCGTCGCCTTCCGCGGTGTGCCAGTCGACAGCGTGCGCTAGCCCGTATCCGGCATCGGCAAAGAGGCAGATCAGCTCCGTTTCCGTAAATGTGTTGGTCCAGCCTGCGCCAGCGCGGCGCAACGTTTCCGGCAGCCTGGCCAGGCTATGTCGGGGGTGAGCCGCGCAACCATATGACGCGATACAAGCCGGCGATTGCTGCCTCAGCCATTCTATAAAGGAATGTAAATCGTGAACGTATTCGAGAACCCCAGCAAAAATTGCGAGATCGAATGCATGGGCGGTCAGATCAGGCAAGGGTCTTTGATTTAGGTCCAGCACGATCGTGCCAGGTCCGCGGCTCACGAGGTCGGACGGGGTGTATTGGCAGCTTGGGTCGAGATGACGTTGAAGCTTGCCCATTCCCGCGCCGAACTCGATCACCCTCGCCCCAGGTGGCACTAACCGGGCAATGATTTTCGTTCTTTCCTCCCAGTCCTCGAATTCCGATGCATCGGTCCACCGCTCAAAGTCGGTCTTTCCGAACAGCTTGCATCTGAGCGCTTTAAGTCTTGTCGACCAACTGTTGTATTCCAGCATGGCGGCCCCTGATTCAGCCTTGGTCCCAGATCGCGTCGCGAATGCGACGGTATGCGGTATGGCCGGCAGCGATTTGAGCTTCGGCCCTGGCCAATATCGCCGGGCGAATAGCGGGCGCCTCTTCCCACAGGCGCCGGAGCGCCGACCGAAGCTTCTCGGCAGAGTTCGGATGATCGAGTGCCACCATCTCGCAGCCCGTGCCGAACATATCGGCGAGGCCAAGGAACTTGTCGACATAGTAGTCGGATCTGGCTAGCCCGATCGTCGGGATACCGTTGGCCAACGCGAAAACGCCGGCGTGGTAGCTGCCAGTGACTACGACCCGACAGCGCTGGATTTGCCGAATGAGGTCGTTCGGTGTGCGGATCGCGAGTGCCCGGTTCAGCTCGGTCTCATCGGTGGGCATCAGTCCACGAATTGAGTCGATGTCCGCTTCGCAAGGCTCCAATGAGACTGGAACGCCGATCAAGGGTGCCTCGAGCGAAACCGATGTGGCGCCTAAGACATGTCGCAACCCTTCGAGAATATCCGCTGATACTCCTGAATAGGAGGAAAGACGTAGATTGATGCCAATGCCGGTGCCAAGCTCATCCACTCGCATCTCGTGCGCCATTTCGATGGCGTCATCGCCGGTTGCGCAGATCCTGTCCTTGGAAACACCCAACTCCGCGAGCAGAGGAAGCCCGGCTCGCGTTTCGCGAAGCGCGATCAAGTGGAGCCTTGGCAATATGGCCGATGCACGAGCTCTCAGCTCGGCGTTGGCAAGCGGGCCCATCCCCTGGCCGACCATGACCACCGGCCGTCCTTTCCTTGCAAGCGCGAGATTCAGAGTTTCGAGTACCGACAGGGCATATTCTGGGAAAGCGTCTGTGATTCCGCCCATTCCACTTACAAGCACAAGGTCTGCCCTGTCCACAGCATCGGTGAAGCGAAGAAGTGCCGCGCGCGCATTCGGCATGTGCCTAAACTTAAGGCGCCAGAACAGAGAAACGAGCCTCGGCGCGTGTCGGCGAATGCGATCGGGCCAGTGCTCGGGCACGAACCGCTTCAACTTGGCCGGCCTGAAATCAGGCTTGAGCCATAGGGCGCGCCCTTCGGCCGACAGGGGGATGGCAAAGGGACAGAAGCGGCGAAGCGCGTCCGGATCGTCAGTCAGAACGTTGATCGTCGAATTGTCGCACAGCCGCGCAAGCCGCTCCGTGGCAGCATAGAGCATTGCCATGTCACCGATATTACGCAGCACATAGTCGCTCGGCTCTACGAGTATCTGGATTGGGCGGTGATTAAAGCGCATCCTTTTCCCCTGGATCCGACTGGAGGACCGAAGGTTAGCACAACGTCTGAGGCAATCGAGCCCATTTGCGCGACGCCGGATTTTACTGACCACGTCTGCTTGGATCAGATCACGATGATGCTTGCGCCGACCTGAAGGTCCGCTCTTGAACATTCGAGGCCAGAAGCGGCGGGTCTGCTACCGGCCCCAAATCTACCCCAGAGCTGTAGCTCGGGCGTTGTTCGTTTCTCCATCGGCCAATCAAGGCCAAGGAGAACGGAAATGGGTTACTCTCAATACGATCCTGCAATTCAAGGACGCGTTGCTTGGAATGCCGGAAAGTCAGTAGGCACGAAGCGGCCTTTTACACAAACGCAAATCTAGGCGATCCGCTTCTGCCTCGATCGAGAAGGGCGCCTTCGTGACCGGCCGCTGCTGTCACGCGATCGAACTGAACGCAGCCTAT
Organism: Mesorhizobium wenxiniae; assembly: GCF_002284535.1. Taxonomy (GTDB): domain Bacteria; phylum Pseudomonadota; class Alphaproteobacteria; order Rhizobiales; family Rhizobiaceae; genus Mesorhizobium; species Mesorhizobium wenxiniae. The sequence continues at coordinate 26,887 of NZ_NPKH01000025.1, forward strand.
GTCGATGTCGCGGTGCTGCGTTGGCAGGACTTCACCGGCCAGGCAGCAGTGCTGGAGGGCGACGAACGGACCTTCGCCGAGATCGCTGCGGCAAGAGCTGGAGGAGTGGCATGACCATCCCTACACCAGCAAGTGCCTCCTGGAGGTCAATTCTGAGCAACGGCCCTTCACCGGCACTCCGGTGGCCCAAAATCGCTCTTCGTCGGGAATTGGCCTCCAGCAGCATGATTGTCGGGAAGGCGAGGCCAAGGCAGGCCAGGCGGCGAGTGTGGCATCTCGTGAGGCAGGCTGATGGCCCGCCCCAGGCCATCAGCCCGATGCTTTTCATCGCCGTCAGGTAGAGGCGCTGGCAGGCTAGGGGCAAGGTTGCACGCCGGCTCTGCCGGTTGACCAGGTCCGCAGATTGAACACGTCGACTGAACAGCATCAGCCGAACACCCCGACTACCAAGGTGATCGCGGATCCGTGGAGAAGGTTGGATTTCAGGTCCTCTCCCTCCGCCAACTCATCACATTTTGCATTCCATCGACACCGGGCCCCGGAAAACCGCCCGTATCGGGAGCGAAGCGATCAAGACAGCGTTGGTTGACGCGCCTGTTCAGAGGGAACTAATATTGCATCGGGGCGCGGCGGATCCGCGGCCCGTTCCCGGATGGATCCAAGTTCGATTTCCCGGATTCGAGATTTGATTTGCCCACGATCGAAGCCCGTTAGGGCCAGGCTGGCAGGAGAACAATCGGTCTGACTTGCCCGGAATTCGCCCCGGGTGTTGGCCAGCAATGCATATCCGATAGAATACTCAAATAAACCATCCCCCAACTGCGGAAACGAAGGCCTGATGATTGATGACAATGCTACGGTAGGCGTCGTGGTGCCGATGTTCAATGCTGAGAGAACCATCGGTGCTACCTTGGCCAGCATCTGCAGGCAGAGCCACCAGGCACTGGACATCATCGTGGTCGACGACGGATCTACGGACCTGTCCGAATCAATCGTGACCTCCCATGCCGCGAAAGATCGGCGCATACGCCTGATAAAGCAGCCGAACGCCGGTGTTGCGCAGGCTCGGAACAGTGGCGCCGCTTCTACCGATGCGGAGTTTCTGGCGTTTGTCGACGCGGATGATCTCTGGGCCCCTTCCAAGATCGCACTGCAACTGCGCGCCCTGCAGGAAGGCGGCTCTTCTGCGGGCCTGGCATATTGCTGGTTTGCCCAAATCGACGAGGACGGCCGGGTATTCTCACTATACCGACCCGATGCCGATGGCCGCGTTCTGCAACGGATGTGCAGAATGAATTTTGTCGGCAACGGAAGTTCGATGCTGCTGCGTCGCTCCGCATTCGAGCGGGCGGGACAATTCGATCCTTCCCTGAGGGCCAGGAATGCACAAGGCTGCGAGGACCTTCTGATGTGCCTCAGGATAGCGGAAAGTTACGAATTCCGTGTCGTGCCTCAGCACCTGGTGGGCTATCGGATGACGAACGTCAACATGTCGAGCGATGTCATGCAGATGCTTCGTTCTTGTGAGATTGTTCTTGCCGAGTTTCGCGAAAAGTATCCGCAGTTCGGCAGCGATCTCGATGCGCATCTGGTCGATATGATCCATTGGCTTGCGGTGAGAGCTTTGATCGGCGGGCAGCTTTACGCGGCCTGCGACCTATCGAAAAAACTCTTCGTCCTGGATCCGCGCACGGCGATTTCTCGCCTGCCCAATATGATAGACATTTACTGCAGGGCTAGGTTGGTTCCTCGCTGGATCAAGGTTGGAGTGAAACGGATGCGCAACAAGAACGCCGAGTTCCGTCCGCTTTATCAAGAGACCAGCTGGTGAATGTGAGCGCGTCACTGTTCGAGCGGTTGCGGCGGCTCATCCGTTTGGCGGCAGCGCCTGCATGGGCCGGGCCGACATCGTCGGACTTGGTTTGGCTGCGGCGGTTCTCGAAGGTGCCGGCCTCTTCCTGTTCATTCCCCTGCTCCAGAGTCTCGGAGCATCGTCATCTCAATGACGACGCCCCGAGACTGCAGCAGGGCCGGCAAACGGCAGCCGATATTTGACCGGCTCCTGGCGCCCGTCCCGGCACAGCTAAGAAAACCATGTTAGACAGTGGGCCATCACCCGATGCATTCGGAAACGAACTCTGCCTCTGACGACACAGCCTGTGCAGCGGTCAAAATTGCAAGACACCTGCCTGACAGGGGCACGAAGAGCCTCACTCGTTCGGGAAGCCGTGAGAATTAGGAATTCGAAGGCCAACTTCGCAATCGGCCCAGAGTTGGATTATCGGAGTGCCTGGACAAAGCCAGCGACCTTATGAAGGGGCACCGCAGCGTGGTGCTGATCAGTGTCCGTTTGCTTTGGCAATCCGCGGGTGACCCCTTCCACCGGATTGTGTCCTGAGCGATAACCTGCCGCCTTCGCCCAATCCATGACAGTACTGATCCGCTGACGAACTCGTATCGCGGTCTCAGGTTTGGTCAGCCAGATCGGCGAAAGCACCCTGAGCACGTCTGATGTCGCAATCGCATTGACGCGATGGTCGCCAATAACAGGGTACGCATACTGCGTCAGCGTGGTGATCCACTGTTTTGCATGCTTGGGATTTTTCCAGCTGATCTCGTGTTCGGCATGCACAATTTCAGCGGCAACCCTGAAGGTCGGCACGATCCTTCGAGCTTCGCGCGGCGTAGCCAGCGGGTCGCCACCTTCCCGCGCGACTTTACGATAAGCCTGCACGCTTCCCGCGCCTCGGCGAGCGAAGTGACCGAAAGTCCTGCGAGGCCAATGTCGCGTCGCCGTCCCTGCACCACTGTTTGGAGCAGCCAGCGTTTGGCTCCCGATGGGTCAACTATCAGATAGAGGCCGTTACCGTCGGCATAGCGGCCAGGGCCCTTTAGCTGCTTAACCTGCAATGCATCGAGCGCCTTCTCCGGATGCTTCCCCGAATTTTTCACGGCTCCGCCAAACTTCTAACCCCACATTTCGGCCCACATCTGTGGACAATGAAGCAAGCCACTCTTTCACCAACCAATTGTTTTTACCTTATTTTTGGACGGCATTGGACGCCACTGAACATTGCATCGGCGGCCGCTCTCTCCGCCAACCATACACCACCACTGATCTGGGCCAACGGGCGACCTATGGCAGCCCTCCAGCGAGCCACTTTGTCCAGCTTGCGATTGTGATCCCGCAGGCCATGCCAGCACAGTCGGCAATCCAGTCGAATACATCCGGACCGCGCCCTATCAGTTGCGCGCCCTGAACAACTTCAATCGCCAGGCCCGAAAATGCGAGGAGAACAATCAGCTTTGCCTTGTGTTTCGTCCAGCCGACACTTCCCAAGGCCGCCAAAACAGCGAATGCGGCGGCGTGGATGAGCTTGCCATGATGCGTGAAGGTCACTCCCAAATTCTGCAGGAGCCACTCCGGAAAAAGGGCGAGCAGGAGAACGCCGGCTAACGCGACAAGGAAAGCAACCCTTGCCGCGATCGGATATGAACCTGCGCGCAACAATATAGGTCAGCCCTTCATCCGAAGTCTGCAGAGGCGACCGCCAGCACGAAGCGGTCTAGTGCTAAGGCAGATTCTCAATCTCTACCCTCCAACGGACCGGCGCATCGGCCGAACAGATGACGCGCGCCTCTGGCGGAGCGCGCGGGCATTGCACGACCAACGCATCGGGCCAATGGGATGACGCCTATGCCCGCGAGGGGAGAAGGACTGTGGGATCATCCGAGTCAATCGGAAGATCCAGTACGCAAAAAAATCAGCCGGCCGAAGCTGGAATAAAATTACGGTGACATAAATCACGGTGACAGTGCACTTTTTGCCATGTTTGCTCGGCTGTGTGTAGATTGAAAGCATGGCTCGACTTGCATTGCCGCGCTGCCGATGTCGGCATCTGGGCGGCCGGTGGGCAGCGAAGCACTTCTGGACCGGATTGCCGAGCACCGGCAAGCCGCGAAATCGGGAAACATGCCGCCGCATACTGGACCGCCCATCGGTGAGGCGCTGATGATCAAGCAAGCCTAACGGCGAATACGTCCGGTTCAACTTGTCCACGAGCGTCATCGGGAAGCTGAAGGTCTGATAAATCATCCCTATGGCCGGAGTGGCTTTGACACCGGTTGAGCATCTATCTACACCGCCCGCTCACTTGTACGGAATTAACCAATTTTTGTAGCCGGGAACAAACAGTCAGCGACTCGCGTTTCTTGCACGAGGCCGGACTCTCGTCCCCTGGTCTGGCTGTGAAGGCCCACTATCTTTTGCACGGACAGCGGGCTTCGAAGGTTCGCAAATGCCGCGCCGGCGTTTCACTCGCACCTGCCTCAGCCCTCACGATTTGGCTATATGTGAACGCGTGTTTGATCAGGTTTGCGCAGATGGAGTCATCGACCCGTTTGGCCGGGATGCCGAAGCCTTAGCGGTGACGATTGTCGCAATCTTTCGAAACGTAACTACCAACGAGCGCGAGCTGCTCGGGGAAGTCAGATCTCGTCAACGCTCAAAGAGCGCAGACAGGCGCACTAGCTCTCGTCACTGAAACCCAGCAGCGACCCCTGGCGTATGTGGGTGTGGTCGCCACGGAGATGCTTGACGCGCAGCTTTACACCAGGCCTGACCCATTGGGTCGCCGGCCGTCTCTTCATGGCCTCTGGCGGCGGCCCGGCATGCTCTCGAACCCGCTTCAACAGCCGCTCCTTCATGTCGCGGCCCAAGGTGATGAAGGCGGTACCGAAATATTTCCCAGTTCCTGGCTGTGCCAAAAGTGCGAAGGCTGCGTTGCCAGGCTCGCGCTCGATGCCCAGCAGTTCGAATTCGTCGACCGTGAAGCTCTTGATCTTCAGCCAGTTCGAGGTCGGGCCGCTGCGGTATTTGCTGTCGGCCCGCTTCGAGACAATTCCCTCAAGCTCGATCTGCTCGACGAGATAGAAGATTGACTTGGCGTCACCAGGCATGGCCTCGCTGAACTGGATCCGGCTGTTCGGCTTGATGATGCCGCCGAGAATTTCGCGGCGCGCCTTGCAGCCGATGTCGCGCAAATCATGGCCATTCAGGTGCAGAATGTCGAATGCGCAGAGGTACATGCCATAGGGATTGTTGTGGACCGCGTTCTGGAGCGCGTTGAAGTCGGGCATACCGGCCTTGTTGGTAACGACCGCCTCGCCGTCGATGATGGCGTTCTTGACCTCAAGCTCCGTCGCCGCTTCCACGATGCCCAGATATTTACGCGTCCAGTCCTTACCGGTTTCGGCATAGACGCGGATATCCTCGGGGCCGTTGATGATGATCTGGGCACGATAGCCGTCGAGCTTGATCTCGTGAATCCAGTTGTCACCCTCGGGCGGCTTGGCCACCAGCTTGGGCTCCATCGGGAGGATGAACTCTAGCCGGCCGGTGCCGGCCACTGCCCGCCTACGCATGGAACCTAGTCTAGGTCACTGGCGTATATTAGCCATAGTGAATATGACGAAATTCCAAAAGGACGTGCGATATGACAGACGACAAAAGCAAACGCGACTTTCGCGACCGCAACAAGATATCGGCGTACGACGATTATGAGGTGAACTTTTTCGCTCTGCAGAACAACATCACGCCGGCGCAGGTGCGCGAGCTGATCCGCAAGCACGGCAACGATCGGGCGACCCTGACCGCCGCCGCGAAAGCATTGCCGGCACAATGATGACCAAACTCTCGGACGCGCGAGCCTTTTTTGGCTCAGCACATCTCGACGCCGTCTAGCGTGGAACCGCAGGTATTCCCGAGACTGAGCGCGCCGTTTCGGCGGAGAAAACCACGAAGGCAAAGATGAGCACGCTGACAGCGACGATCATGGTGCCGGTGGCGACGATCGGCTCAAGGGCTGGATTTCTATGCAGCATCACGTAAAGAGCCATCACGATCAGGCCAAGATTGTAGACGCCGGGACCATCGCGATCCCGCGGGCGGCTTTTGTCGGGTTCAGAGCGTATCACCCACCGAATATTGCACTCGTCACCCATCCCAAGAAGGTTGATGTGCGCGTGGCACCGTGATTGCCTGAAATTGCCATCTGCAGGCCGGCTAAGGAAGACGATCGCTGTCTTGAAAAAGATCCAAGATTTTCGGCATGTCATGTCCTCCCGAAGCCGTTGCTGGCGGCCCGGCAGCCTATGGGGTGACCGGCCAGCCACCGGGCCTAACCGGCTTGCGCCGGCTGACGAAAACATGCGCTCACGCTAATGTAATTGCAACATCGAGATGCCGGTGCGCACAGCGAGGTTCGCGATCTCGACTCCTGTCCCAAAGACTGGTTGGCGGGTCATCCCGTGAAGAAGATGATCTCCTTCGCACCGCCGACTCCAGCCAGTGGAATTACGGTGACAGTGCACTGTTTGGCATGTTCGCTCGGCTGTCGCTGTAGATTGACCGTATGGCTCGACTTGCATCGCCGCGCCGCCGATTTCGGCATCTGCGCAGCCGACGGGCAGCGAAGCACTTCTGGGCCCGGCAAACCGGACAGCCGTGAAATCGGAAAGACCCGGCAGGCGGGGATAGAAATGGTGCACTGTCACCGTATTCCCGTAATTCCCGCCGACTCGGTAGGCCAATATCAATTTAGATCGTCAACGCCAGCAACCCAGCGATCGCGTTTCTCTAAACTCGGACTAACCGCCTTTCGCTTTCAGGTACGGATTGCCAGCGACTCCTCGGCGGCCAGGACGCCGGCAAGAGTCATGCGAGCAAAACAGGAACCAGGATCACCGCCACAACTGAACCGTGCATTTGCTTCCGTGTGTTGCGCCGCAGTTACAGTTCAGCCACAACCTGTGTGTTATTCAATTTTTGGTGACTTCCTTTCAACACAGGCATCATTCCATGAAGAAAATCGCGTTTGCCACTACGTTCCTGCTCGGTTTCAGCGGTGCGGCCTTGTTTGCGGCTCCGGCCTTCGCGGCCGATGCAGTTGTTTACGAGCCCACGGCACCCGTCGCAGTTGCCTACGACTGGAGCGGCTTTTATGTCGGTCTTCAGGGCGGCTATCTCTGGGGGCAAGCAGAACACAGCTACTCCAACGGTGCGCCAAGTGACGATTCCGATCCCGATGGCTTCATTGGTGGCGTCCATGTCGGGTATAACTGGCAGTCCGGCTCTTTTGTTTACGGTGTCGAGGGCGATTTCGAAGGCGGTGACGTGGAGGGCAGCTTCGAAAATGCTACCGGAGCCACTTCTGTTGGAACCAGCGAATTGAACTGGCAGGGCTCGATCCGCGCAAGGCTCGGCTACGCATACGACAACGCACTTCTCTACGTTACCGGCGGCTGGGCGATCGGCGATTTCGACTTCGGTGGCGGCCCCTTCCCGCTTCCTGTCAGCGGGGGCTATTCGGATACGCTCAACGGCTGGACAATCGGTGCCGGCGGCGAGTGGGCCTTCAACGAACATTGGACCGCGCGACTGGCGTATCGGTATACAGACTTCGGAGAAGCCTCAGGCAACTTGGCTCCGGGATTCCCGGATGTCGATATGCCGGTTGACCTAACCACGCACGCGGTGAGGGTCGGCGTCAGCTACAAGTTCTGATCCTTTGGGGACGCAAGGAAAACCCCGGCCCAGCGGCCGGGGTTTTCGTTTGGGCTCGATTGGCCATCACCGCCTCAACATCCGAACCGCCCCAGACCAATGTAACTGCAACATCGAGATGCCGGTGCGCAGCGAGGTTGACGATCTGGACTCTCATCCCAAAAAAGGTGGTGGGCTGGTTGGCGGACGGTGAAAGGAAGTCGCTTGCGATGTGCAGCATGTCGCGTCCAACGCGAGACAGAATCGCCGGGAGCGGAAAGCAAATTCGGTTCGCTCCCGCTATTCGAAAAGGACTGCAATGGCGCGATCGCCCGCGCGGAAAACGCTAGCCAAGACGCCGCAGGTGATCGACAAGGGCACGCAGCTTCGGCGCGACGTTACGACGGCTCGGATAGTAGAGGTAGAAGCCGGCAAAGCGCGGGCAATAGCCTTCGAGAACTGCCACCAGCTCGCCTCGATCGATCGACGGGCGAAAGCTCTCCTCCATGCCGAAGGTGATGCCGGCGCCGGCTAGGGCGAGCTTTGTCATCAACGCCATGTCGTTGGTCGTGATCTCCGGCGCAACGGCGACGCTGAACTCCTTGCCATTCTCGGCGAATTCCCAGCGATAGGGCGCAACCTTGGGTGCGCGGCGCCAGCCAATGCAGCGATGGCCGGCAAGCTCGCTCGGATGCGCAGGCGCCCCGAACCGATCGCGATAGGCCGGCGCGCAGACGGCCAGCTGCCGCTCATCACCGGCGACAGACACCGCAATCATGTCCTGCTCGATCACCTCGCCGAGCCTGACGCCGGCATCGTATCCCTCGGCGACGATGTCGAACTCCTCGTCCGTCACCGTGATGTCGATCTGAACCTCGGGATTCGCTTCGGCAAAGGTCGCCAGGAACGGCCCTGAAAGAAAGCGCTCGGCGATCGACGAGACGGCGAGCCGCAACTGCCCGCGCGGACGCCCGCGCATATCCCCGGTGGTCTCCATTACCGCGCGCATGTCGGCAATGGCCGGCGCTATCCCGGCGTAGAGGCGTTCGCCAGCCTCGGTAAGGCTGACGCTTCGCGTCGTGCGCTGGACAAGCGCGATACCGAGCGTCTCTTCCAGCCGCTTCATCGTTTGGCTCACCGCCGAGCGGGTGACGCCCGTCCGGTCCGCAGCCGCGCGAAAGCTCCGCTCCTCGGCCACGAGGGCGAACACCGCAAGCGCATTGAGATCCGGCTGCATTGGTTAGATATGCTTTCCACGCTGTGAACAAATGGTCGTCTTATCGCAACAGTGAAACAGATCCATCTTCGTGGCAACCGCCTGAATGGTGGTTCGCAGGATCAACAAGACGGAGACGAACATGTCCCTCAACAAAGTCGTGCTCATTACCGGGGCTTCGAGCGGCATTGGAGCCGCCATCGGCCGGTCGCTCGGTGCTGCCGGAGCAAAGGTCATGCTCGGTGCGCGCCGCACCGATCGGCTGGACACACTCGCAGGAGAAATCAGGGCAAAGGGTGGGGAGGCAATGACACGCCGCCTGGACGTAACCGATCGCGCAGAAGTCGCCGCCTTTGCCGAGGCGGCGCGCCAGGCCTGGGGACGCGTCGACGTGATCGTCAATAATGCCGGCGTTATGCCGTTGTCGCTGATGGCCTCGATTAAGGTCGATGAATGGGATCGGATGGTCGACGTCAACATCAAGGGCGTGCTCTACGGCATCGCCGCGGTGCTGCCGGAGATGACGGCCCGAGGTTCCGGCCATGTCGTCAACATCGCCTCCATCGGCGCGCTTTCGGTGTCGCCGACAGCCGCGGTCTATTGCGCGACCAAATTCGCTGTGCGCGCCATCTCCGATGGCTTGCGGCAGGAGCACGACAACCTCCGCATCACTTGCATCCATCCCGGCGTGGTCGATAGCGAGCTCGCCGACACGATCACCGATCCGGTCGCGGTGGAAGCGATGAAGACCTATCGCGCCATCGCGCTGCAGCCCGACGCCATCGGCCGTGCCGTGCGCTTCGCCATCGAACAGCCGGACGATGTCGACGTGAACGAGATCGTCATCCGGCCGACAGCCAGCAAGTAGGGAGGCAAGAATGGATTTTCGTTTTCACACCTCGTCGCGCGATCGCAGCATCGCAAACGCTCTCCGAGCTGTTCACGGAGCGTCGCGCCGCTCCCGGAAAACAACCCTGAGGAGCTGTCGCATGAAGCAGATTTCGACGCTTGCCGCTGCCGTGTTTCTTGCCGGCGCCGCCGTTTTACCAGTACAGAAAGGTCTCGCCCAGATGAATGTCGAGCAAAATACGGTTACCCAACCTTCGGGAAGCCATCCCTATGTCGGGATGTGGGTCACGGCCGATGGCTATATCCGCCACAACTTGCTTCCACACTGTCGCTATGACGAAGCGCGCGGAAACCGTGAGAGCGCGTACCAGGGGCGCTATGAGATCCGAGGAAATCACATCGACTATTGGGACGACACCGGCTTTACCGCTGACGGAACGTTCATTGACGGCGTGCTGCATCACGCGGGTATGATCTTGTATCGGGAGAAGTAGTGACGTTCGTCGCAAGGATCGGCGAGGCAAGCGTCAAGCCAGTCGCGAGGAGCCGAGCGAAATCGAAGTCGGCAGGGTCGCGCTGAGCCCTGCAAAAGGCAACTGTCGGCGGTCCGATTGGCCTCTGGTCGGACCACTATTTCGCTAGCGGAAACCGCCATTCGGCGTATCATTCTTTTGGGGGAGGGTTCATGGCGGAGGAGGTCAATGAACATCGTTTCGAGAGTGCCTGTCGTTGACTTGACGGCCCAAGAACTTGTTTCATCTGCGCTTTCAAAATTTCGCGCCGGCGACACCATATCGACCAGAGCCGTAATAGACGCCATCCGCCGGGCAGCCCCGGCTTTTGAGGACAGCGACGACCATCTGGTCGAGCTTGTCGTGATGACCGCAATTGGTAGGACCATGGGGGTCGTGTTCGACCATCGGTCCCGCTAATTGCATGTCGCTCTGCGCCCAATTAGCTTGCGCACTGTCCGAACTAGAGCGGCGACGTAAGCCACTCAGTAACCATGAATTGTGATCGGGATGGATCACGCCATTCGTCATCGGAACGAATAGTCCCGCTGCGCCGTTGCTGTCCTTGGAGTCAGGAGTGGCAGTAATGCGTGACGAACAGTTCGATGTTCCGGTGACGATCGAGAGCGAACGGATCGGCCGCCCCCTCTCTGTGACGAGGACGGTCCAGGCGGCCTCGCTTCTGGTCGACAAATGGCCAGACGAAAAACGCGGGCCGAAATATCGCGCGGCCTTGAAAGCCATGATGGATGCGATGGAGCAGCGGCGGGCGGTTGGCAGTGCGCGGCGGGCATTCACGGCCGCCGCTAAGGAAGCCCATCTGTTTGTGCGCGAAGGCCGGCATTAAAGCGCGTCACGTCTGAAGAGATCGATGCGACGCGCTTTCAGTTTTGTTTTATGCATGTCGCCGTCTCAAAACCGCTGCGCAGTTTGGGCGACATGCAGTGCTGTTCATGCATGTCGTTATCCCAAAACCGCTGCGCACTTTGGGCGACATGCAGTGCTGTTGTTTATGCATGTCGTTATCCCAAAACCGCTGCGCACTTTTGGGCCACATGCAATTAAGGAACCTCACGAAATCTCCGTCGTTATGCTCTAGGTCTAAGCGAGGAGAACTGTCATGCCCGATGACATAACCAAGACCGACAACCGTGATCGCTCGCAAGTAGCCGGCGACGAAGACTATGAGGTGAGGCATCTCGCCGAGGAAACCGGCATCACTCCCGAGCAGGCACGCACCTTGATCAAGCGCCACGGCACCGATCGCAAGGTGCTGAACGAAATCGCCAAGAGCATAAAGGCGTTGTGATGGCTGAAAAACGGACCGCTATGGCCGATCGGAAGAAACGCCAACCGGACGACGAGGAAGCCCTGCGCCTGGCCGAGACCACCGACGTTTCGCCCAACCAAGCGAAGGATCTGATGCGCAAGCACGGCAAGAACAGCCCCAAGGTCGAGAAGGAAGCGAAGAACTTCAAGGCCGAAGGCTGAGCCGCCGATTTGGTGGAGCGTCTGCCCTCGCCGTATCACCGTCGCACGCGCCCGGCCATCCGTACGCTTCGCTTATCTGGCGTCGCGGGCGGGCAATCATGAGCGGCTTATCAATTTTCTAACAAATTCGGCCTATTCCCGTTCTAACCATGGGAGCTGGGCTTTTGGCGCAAACAGAGAAAATCGCGGCGCGACGCGCTGTCGCGCTGTCGGTTGTCGTGCCGTGCTATAATGAAATCGGTGGGGTCGCCGAACTTTACCGGCGCGTCACAGCCGTTTGCCGTGAACACGCGGGGCATTCCTACGAGATCGTGCTGGTCATCGACGGAGCCACCGACGGCACCCGCGAGGCCATATTCGAACTCGCCAAACAGGACAGCCACGTCGTCGGCATAGACCTCGCCCGAAATTACGGCCACCAGATTGCGCTCAGCGCCGGCCTGGAATTTTGCCGCGGCCAGCGCATTCTCATTCTCGATGCCGACCTCCAGGACCCGCCGGAATTGCTCAAAGCCATGATGGCAAAGATGGATGAGGGGTTCGACGTCGTCTATGGCCAGCGGGTGAAGCGCCAGGGCGAAGGCTGGTTCAAGCGCGCAACCGCCGCATTGTTCTACCGTCTGCTGCGCAAGATGGTGGACGTCGAGATGGCGCTCGATTCCGGGGATTTTCGACTTATGAGCCGCCGCGCGCTTGATCATCTCAATGCGATGCCCGAGCGTTACCGCTTCATTCGCGGCATGGTGAGCTGGATCGGCCTGAAGCAGGTGGCTTTTGCCTATGAGCGGCACCAGCGCTTCGCAGGCACCACGCATTACCCATTGAAGAAGATGGTGCTTCTGGCAATGGATGCGATGACGAGCTTCTCCATCGTGCCCTTGCGGTTCGCCTCGCATCTCGGCTTGATCTTCGGTTTTCTCGGGCTTGCTGCGCTCGGCTACACGCTCTTCTCATGGTTTGCCGGCAGCGTGTTGCCCGGCTGGACCAGCCTGGCGGCAATCGTCCTGATCCTCGGCAGCGTTCAGCTTCTGGTCCTTGGGATTTTCGGGGAATATCTCGGGCGCATGTATATGGAGTCCAAGCGGCGGCCGCTTTACCTCATAAACGAGATTGCTGCCCATGATCCTGCCGCCGGGAAACTGCCCGTACATCGTCTTCAGGAAATGGCCCATGAACTGGCGAAGGGAGCCGCGCGTGCTTCAGGCCGAGTTTGATCAGTTCGCGCTGGAATATCAGCAGCAGCATGCCGCAAGTATCCGGCTGAGCGGCGAAACCCCGGATTTCTTCGCGCAGTACAAGATCGACGACGTCGCCGCAAGGCTGGCTCACTCCAACGTGAAGCCGCGGCGGATACTCGACTTCGGCGCGGGTGTCGGCAATTCGCTGGGGCCCATGCGCGCCGCATTTCCCGACAGCGAAATCACCTTGCTCGATCCCTCCTCGCAGTCGCTCGACATCGCCCGCAAGCGCTTTCCCGGCCAAGCCGATTTCAGGCACTTCGACGGCGAAACGATCCCTTATGACGACGCAAGTTTCGATCTTGCCTTCGCCGCATGCGTGTTCCATCACATCCCTGAAGACCTCCATGTCGGCCTGATCAAGGAGATCGAGAGAGTGCTGACCGGTGGTGGCAGCTTCTTTTTGTTCGAGCACAATCCCTGGAATCCGCTGACGACGCTCGCGGTGCGAAACTGTGCTTTCGACGAGAACGCAATTCTGATCAACAGCCGCGATTTGCGCAAGCGAATGGCTGCGGCCGGCTTCTCCAAATCCGATGTCGTCTACCGGATCTTTTTCCCACGCGTGCTCGCAAAATTGCGACCCTTGGAGCGCTTCCTGACCAGGATGCCTGTGGGAGCCCAATATTTCGTGCATGTGGTCAAGCCTGCCGTTTGAGCGGACGCCCTGCCCTCGGATGAGCGACAAGCTGAAACCCCCAATCGATCTGCCACAGGGCGGCTTGGAGTTATGATATGAACGGGATTCAGGCGACCGTAGCGACCGTTGCGACCGCGTCGTCGGTCAACGGCGCGCAGCGGGCCAGGGCGATGTTCTGCCTGCTCGTCACACCTGTCGTGGCATTCGCGCTTTCCGCCCACGCCCAAGCCATCCTGCAGGACCCCGACTGTTGGTGGCAGGTCAAGGTGGGGCTCGATCTGCTGGCAAATCGTACGTTCCCGCTTGTCGACAGCTATTCTCATACTTTCGCCGGCCAGCCGTGGATCGCCAAGGAATGGCTTGGACAGGTTCTCCTCGCACTCGCCTACACGACAGGCGGCTGGAATGGCGTGGCGCTGCTGATCATCTCAACCATCGCCCTGACAGCGGCGCTGCTGTCATGGTGTCTCAGCACCTGGTTGAGACCGACGGCGGCAGTGGGACTGGCCTTGTTTGCGGCGGCCTTGATCTCCCCGATCTTCACCGCGCGTCCACACATCTTCACCTTGCCCATCATCGTGATCTGGACCGCAATGCTTTTCCGCGCAGCGCGCTATGAGCAGAGACCGCCTCTGTGGCTACTTGCCCTGCTTGTCCTGTGGGCCAATCTCCACGCGACCTTTACCATCGGCTTTGTCATTGCGGCTTTCGCCGGCCTCGATGTTCTTGTGCGAACCCGCCTGTCCAACCCCGTACTCCTTGGCAAATGGGTTGCCTTCGGACTGCTTTGCCCGGTGGTCAGCTTGATCAATCCCTACGGCATCAAGGCCATCCTTGCCACTTTCACGGTAGCCTATGGCAACGAAGCGGTTCCCTTGATTATCGAGTGGAAACCGTTCGACGCCTCGGATCAACCGTTCCAGGAAGTGGGTATCCTACTGTTCGTTTTCGCGCTGCTTGTGTCGAGACTTCGCGTTAACTGGGCGAAAGCGCTGTTCATCGTCTTTGCCTTGCATATCTATCTCACCCATCTGCGCTTCATGTACCTGTTCTTTTTGCTGGTCCCGATCGTGCTTGCGGCCGAGATTGCCGAGCAATATCCCGCGCTTTCCCTGGCGAAATGGGTGTCCGACAGACGCGACGGGCTGGAACGGTTTTTCGCCGAGCGATTTTACCGGATCTGCGGCGTGGCAGGCGTTTTGCTGGTGGGGGCAACCGCAATGCTCACGAGCGCCTATCAGGTCGAGCCGAGCCAGAAGACTTCGGCCAAGGAAGCGCTCGCATTCGTCGAAAATAATCATTTGTCAGGCAATGTCCTGAATTCCTACAACTTCGGCGGCAGCTTGATCTTCCATGGGATCAAAACATTCATCGACGGCCGGACAGATCAGCTCTTTCTCAACGGCTTTATGAAGACAGATGCCGAGACAGGACGCAGCGGTGGAAAGCCTGTCCTCGAAGCCCAGCTAAAGAAGCATGCGATAGACTGGGCCTTGCTGACGCCGGACGACAGCCGCATTCCTTTCTTCGATGAACTGGGCTGGAAGCGCGCGTATGCCGACGACTATGCCGTGATCTATACGCGCGATCGCTGATTTTCGGCAGCTTCGCGCCGGCGCACGACTTGTCTTTAAACGCCGTGCGCTGAGATCACGACAGCGAAATCCCTATAGAATTTTCATTTCTTTCCTCTTCGCCACGTCTCGAACCTTTATGGTGTTTCGAGCCATATTCTACCTGAAACACATCTCGGTCACTCTGCCGTTGTGGCGGGGTGCTTCCGTATGATTTCGGACCTGCCGTCTGCAGGTGAAGCGAGAATAAAGCGAAGAATTAGGAACACGCGCGATGGACATCATCGTTCTCGGAACAGGGTTTTTGTTTTTTACCCTGTTCTTCGCCTTCATCAAAGCCTGCGACAGTCTTTAGGCTGAAGGATCGCAACATGCTTGTCGACTATATCCTCGGTGGCGCTGTGACCTTGTTCCTTCTCGCCTACCTGACATACGCCCTCGTTCGCCCATAACGTTTCTAACGGCAACTGGCGAAGGCACGGAAAGCTACACCTATGACTTTCAACGGATGGATACAGATCCTCGTCTATTGCGGGATCGTTTTTTTGCTCGTGAAGCCGCTCGGCGGCTACATGTATCGCGTTTTCAGCGGCGACCGCACATTCCTCTCGCCGATTTTGGGTCCTGTCGAGCGACGCCTTTATCGCATCTCGGGAACCAGCGAGCGTGAGGAGCAGCACTGGACCACCTATGCGGCGGCCCTGCTGTTCTTCAACCTGGCCGGTTTCCTGGTGCTCTACGGCCTGCAGCGGCTGCAAGGCAGCCTGCCTTACAATCCGGCCGGTATGACCGCCGTCGAACCCGGGCTCGCCTTCAACACCGCCGCCAGTTTCATGACCAACACCAACTGGCAGAACTACGGCGGCGAAAGCACGATGTCCTATCTGGTGCAGATGGCCGGCCTCACCGTGCAGAACTTCCTGTCCGCGGCGACCGGCATCGCCATCGCAATCGCGCTGATCCGCGGGTTCACCAAGGCCTCCGGCAAATCGATCGGCAATTTCTGGGTCGATATGACCCGGTGCACCCTTTACCTGCTGTTGCCGCTCTGCATCGTGCTGACGCTGGTCTATGTTTATCTCGGCATACCGCAGACGCTCAGCGCCTATCTCGACGCCACAACATTGGAGGGCGCGCGGCAGACGATCGCGGTCGGGCCAGCCGCCTCGCAGATCGCCATCAAGATGCTCGGCACCAATGGCGGCGGCTTCTTCAACGCCAATGCCGCGCATCCTTTCGAAAATCCCGACGCGATCTCGAACCTGATCCAGATGGTTTCGATCTTCGCGATCGGTGCGGCGCTGACCAACGTCTTCGGCCGCATGAACGGCAACCAGCGCCAGGGTTGGACGATCTTGACCGCGATGGGCCTCCTGTTCATCGCTGGCGTCGCCGTCTGCTACTGGGCTGAGGCGTCAGGCAATCCGCTGGTTCATGCGCTGGGCATCGACGGCGGCAACATGGAAGGCAAGGAAACGCGCTTCGGCATCGCTTTGTCTGCCCTGTTTGCGGTCATCACCACGGCCGCGTCCTGCGGCGCCGTCAACGCGATGCATGACAGCTTCACCGCGCTTGGCGGCATGATCCCGATCATCAACATGCAGCTCGGCGAGGTCATTGTCGGCGGTGTCGGCGCCGGCCTCTACGGCATCCTGATGTACATCGTGATCGCCGTGTTCGTCGCCGGACTGATGGTCGGACGCACGCCCGAATATCTCGGCAAGAAGATCGAGGCCAAGGAGATCAAGATGGCAATGCTGCCCATTCTCTGCCTGCCGCTGGCGATGCTGATCTTCACCGCCATCGCGGTGGTGCTGCCGACAGGCGTCGCTTCGATGGCCAATGCCGGCCCGCACGGCTTCTCCGAGGTTCTCTATGCCTACACCTCGGCTGCCGCCAACAACGGCTCGGCCTTTGGCGGCCTGACCGGCAACACGACCTGGTACAATGTCACGCTCGGAATCGGCATGCTGATGGGCCGCTTCCTGGTCATCATCCCGGCTCTGGCGATCGCCGGTTCGCTGGTCGCCAAGAAGACAGTGCCCGCCTCCGCCGGCACCTTCCCGACCGACGGGCCGCTGTTCGTCGGGCTGCTGGTCGGCGTCATTCTGATCGTCGGCGGCCTCACCTTCTTCCCGGCGCTGGCAGTCGGACCGATCGTCGAGCACCTGGCTGGCATCCACGGGCAGACATTCTGAAATGGCCCCACTTTGGATCAATGTCATGGCCTGGTTCGAAACCATACGCCGCAAGATTCGACATCGAGCCGATCAGAAGGGGGCAACCCCGCCTCCTTTCCCGACCATGTCTACGTTCTTCGGCATTGCGGCCGTCATGATCGTGATCTGGCTGCTGGCCTCCGGGCATCTTCGTTCGGCATACGATCGATCGGCGCCATTCAACAACATCGATGCTGGAGCCACTAAATGAGCCAGTCCAAATCCGCTGTTATCATGGATGCCCGCGTCCTGCTGCCTGCCATCGACGGGGCTTTCAGGAAACTGAACCCGCGCACCTTGATGCGCAATCCGGTGATGTTCGTCGTCGCTGTAGTCTCGGCGCTCACGTCAGTCCTGTTCGTCAAGGATCTTGTCACTGGTGGCGGCAATCTCGGCTTCTCGCTGCAGATCATCATCTGGCTGTGGTTCACCGTGCTTTTCGCCAACTTCGCCGAAGCGGTCGCCGAAGGCCGAGGCAAGGCGCAGGCCGATTCGCTGCGCAAGGCGCGCACCGAGACCCAGGCCAAGCTGTTGAGCGGCGACGACCGCACCAAGTTCAAGCTGGTGCCCGGCACCAGCTTGAAGGTCGGCGATGTGGTGCTCGTCGAGGCTGGCGACATCATTCCGTCGGACGGCGAGGTGATCGAAGGCGTCGCTTCGGTCAACGAGGCGGCAATCACCGGCGAATCCGCTCCGGTGATCCGTGAATCCGGCGGCGACCGTTCGGCGGTCACCGGCGGCACGCAGGTTCTGTCCGACTGGATCCGCGTGCGCATCACCGCGGCCTCCGGCCATACGTTCCTCGACCGCATGATCTCGCTGGTCGAAGGCGCCGAGCGCCAGAAGACGCCCAACGAGATCGCGCTCAACATCCTGCTCGTCGGCATGACGCTGATCTTCGTGCTGGCGACGGCGACGATCCCGAGTTTCGCCTCCTATTCGGGCGGCTACATTTCGGTCACCGTCCTGGTCGCCCTGTTCGTCACGTTGATCCCGACGACGATCGGGGCGCTGCTTTCGGCCATCGGCATCGCCGGCATGGATCGCCTGGTGCGATTCAACGTGCTGGCGATGTCGGGCCGCGCCGTCGAGGCGGCTGGCGACGTCGACACGCTGCTGCTCGACAAGACCGGCACGATCACGCTCGGCAACCGCCAGGCGACGGCATTCCGCCCGGTCAAGGGCGTCACCGAGCAGGAGCTGGCCGACGCTGCACAGTTGGCCTCGCTTGCCGATGAAACGCCGGAAGGCCGCTCGATCGTCGTGCTGGCGAAGGAGAAATACGCCATCCGTGCCCGCGACATGGCAACACTGCATGCCGCTTTCGTGCCCTTCGCCGCGCAAACCCGCATGAGCGGCGTCGACATCGATGGCTCGTCGGTTCGCAAGGGCGCGGTCGATTCGGTGCTCGCCCACGTCAATCAGTCGACCGTCGCCACGCATGGTAGGCGCCCCAGCAGCGACACCGTCCGCGACCTTCAGGCGATCGCCGACGACGTCGCCAAATCCGGCGGCACGCCGCTGGCGGTCGAGCGCGACGGACGCCTTCTCGGCGTCGTCCATCTCAAGGACATCGTCAAAGGCGGCATCAGGGAACGCTTCGCCGAACTGCGCAAGATGGGGATCCGCACGGTGATGATCACCGGCGACAATCCGATGACGGCGGCGGCGATCGCGGCGGAGGCCGGCGTCGACGATTTCCTTGCCCAGGCGACCCCCGAGGACAAGCTGAAGCTCATCCGCGACGAACAGGCCAAAGGCAAGCTCGTCGCCATGTGCGGCGACGGCACCAATGATGCGCCCGCCCTTGCGCAGGCCGATGTCGGCGTTGCCATGAACACCGGCACGGTCGCCGCACGCGAAGCCGGCAATATGGTCGACCTCGACAGCGATCCGACCAAGCTGATCGAGATCGTAGAAATCGGCAAGGCGCTGCTGATGACGCGCGGATCGCTGACGACCTTTTCCATCGCCAACGACGTCGCCAAGTATTTTGCCATCATCCCGGCCATATTCGCCGTCTTCTACATCGCGCCGGGGCAAACCGCCGGTCCGTTGCAGGCGCTTAACATCATGCATCTCGCAACGCCGCAGAGCGCCATTCTCTCGGCCATCATCTTCAACGCACTGATCATCATCGCGCTGATCCCGCTGTCGCTGAGAGGCGTCAAATATCGCGCGATTGGCGCGGGCGCGCTGCTCAGCCGCAACCTTCTTGTCTACGGCCTCGGCGGCATCATTGTCCCCTTCGTCGGCATCAAGGCGATCGATATGGCCATCACCGCGCTTGGCCTCGCATAAGGAATTAAGTCCATGCTCAAGCAAATCAGACCCGCGATCACCATGATCGTTTTCTTCACCATCCTTACCGGCCTGATCTATCCGATCGGCATGACCGGCATCGCCCAAGCCCTGTTCCCGCGCCAGGCCAACGGCAGCCTGATTGAGAAGGACGGCAAGATCGTCGGCTCCGAACTGATCGGCCAGGCCTTTGCCAGCGAGCGCTATTTCCGTGGCCGCCCGTCGGCAGCCGGCGACGGCTACAACGCCGCCGCTTCGAGCGGTTCGAATCTCGGGCCGACCAACCCCAAGCTGATCGACCGCATCAAGAGCGATGCCGACAGGCTGAACGTGGAAAATCCGGACCAGCCGGTGCCGGTGGATCTGGTCACGACTTCAGGCAGCGGCCTCGATCCGCATATCAGCCCCGAAGCCGCCTATTTCCAGGTCGCCAGGGTGGCCAGGGCCAGGGACGTCGATGAAGCCAGGGTCAAGTCCCTTGTCGACAGCCATATTGAGGACCGCGAGCTCGGCTTCATGGGAGAGCCGGTGGTCAATGTGCTGGCGCTCAATCTGGCGCTGGACGAGGCCACAAAGCAATGAATGGTGGGCCGGGGATCGACACCATCCCCGGCGCCATTCATGATCGATTATGATGCAGGACGACAGCCGCAACGAAACCAGACCCTCACCTGACGCGCTGCTTGACCATGCGGAGCGGGAGGCGCGCGGTCGTCTGCGGATATTCCTGGGCGCAGCACCCGGTGTCGGCAAGACTTATGAAATGCTGATGTCGGGCCGTGCAAGATTGGCCGACGGGGTGGACGTGGTGATCGGCGTCGTCGAGACGCACGGGCGGAAAGAAACCCAGGTGCTGGTCGACGGCTATGAGGTGCTTCCCCGTCGCCAGGTCGACTACAAGGGGCGCATCCTGGAGGAAATGGATCTCGACGCCATCCTTGCCCGGCTTCCAGCGCTGGTCCTCGTCGACGAGCTCGCCCATACCAACGCGCCGGGCAGCCGCCATCCCAAGCGCTATCTCGACGTTCAGGAAATCCTGACGCACGGTATCGACGTCTACACGACGCTCAACATCCAGCATGTCGAAAGCCTGAACGATGTCGTGGCGCAGATCACGCGCGTCAGAGTGCGCGAGACGGTTCCAGACTCCGTCATCGACCAAGCCGACGACATCGAGATCATCGATCTCACTCCCGACGACCTGATCAAGCGGCTCGAGGAGGGCAAGGTTTATATCCCCAGCACCGCCCAGCGCGCCATCGAGAACTATTTCTCGCCGGGCAATTTGACGGCGCTCAGGGAACTGGCGCTCCGCCGCACCGCCCAGCGCGTCGACGAGCAGTTGCTGACCCACATGCAGGCCCACGCCATACCCGGACCCTGGGCGGCGGGGGAAAGGGTTCTCGTCTGCGTCGATGCTCGTCCGGGCGGGGCGGCCCGTGTCCGCTATGCGCGGAGGTTGGCCGACCGGCTCCGCGCCCCCTGGACGGCGCTTCATGTCGATACCCCTCGTTCAGCCGCGATGTCGGAGGAGGACAAGGATCGGCTGGCGACGCTGCTGCGCCTTGCCGAGCAGCTCGGCGCCGAGGTAACGACCATTCCAGGTCAGAACGTCGCGCAGGACATCGTTCGCCATGCGACCGCGAACAACTTCACCCATATCGTGATCGGCAGGCCGACCCGATCGCGCTGGCGGGAATTGATCGAAGGCTCGCTCACTTATGATCTCATCCGAAATGCCGGCGACATCAGCGTCCATGTCATTTCGGGAAACGAACGCAACGCCGAGGCGACGTCGAGGACCGTCAAGGCGGCGGACGAACAGTGGCAATTCGAGATCTGGCCCTATCTCAAGGCCACGGCCTATGTTGTTGGCTCGCTCGCCTGCGCCCTCCTTCTCCACCAGTTTCTCGACGTCCGCAATCTGGCGATCATCTTTCTCATCGGGGTCCTGACGTCGGCGGTGACCGGCGGTCTCTGGCCGGCCTTGTATGCCTGCCTCATCAGCGCCATTGCCTTCAACTATTTCTTCCTGGAACCACGCTACACGCTCACGATCCACGATCCGGAGAGCATCGTTGCGCTGGCTGTCTTCCTGGTTGTTGCGGTCATTGCCAGCAATCTGACGGCGCGTGTGCAGCGGCAGGCGGTCGCCGCCCGATCACGGGCACGCGCCACGGAAGATATCTATCTCTTCTCAAAGAAGCTCGCCGGCGCCGGCACGCTGGACGACGTACTGTGGGCCACAGCCTTCCAGATTGCCTCGATGCTGAAGCTGCGCGTGGTGCTGCTTTTGCCGGAGAATGGTTCGATCACCGTCAAGGCCGGCTATCCGCCTGACGACACGCTGGCCGAGGCAGACATCGCAGCCGCCCGTTGGGCCTGGGAGCACGATCGCGCTGCGGGCCGTGGCGCCGATACGCTTCCCGGGGCAAAACGCCTATATCTTCCGCTGCGGACCGGGCGCACCGCTGTCGGCGTCGTCGGCCTCGACAACGACAAGCAAGGCCCGCTGCTGACTCCCGAACAGAAGCGCCTCCTCGACGCCCTCGCCGATCAGGCGGCAGTCGCCATCGAACGCATCCAGCTTGTTGCCGACGTCGACCGGGCCAAGCTCGAGGCCGAGGCGGACCGCCTGCGCTCGGCGCTGCTGACCTCGATTTCCCATGATCTGAAAACGCCGCTGGCCGCCATCATGGGCGCCGCCGGTACCTTGCGGGAATTTGCGCCGGCGCTTCCCGAAGCGGACCGGGCGGACCTGCTGTCGACCGTGCTCGACGAATCGGAACGGCTGAACCGCTTCATCGCCAATTTGCTCGACATGACCAAGATCGAATCCGGTGCGATGGAGCCGAACTACGCATTCCACTATGTCGGCGATATTGTCGGCACCGCCTTGCATCGAGCCAGAAAAATCATCGGCGAACACAAGACCGAAATGGACATTCCCACGGATTTGCCGATGTTGAGGGTCGATCCCGTCTTGTTCGAGCAGGCGCTGTTCAACCTCCTCGACAATGCCGCTAAATACGCGCCGCCAGCTTCGACGATCCGCCTGCAGGGCTGGGCCGACAATGGTTTCGTCATCGTGCAGATCATGGACGAGGGGCCAGGCATTCCGCCAGCGGACCTGGAGCGCATTTTCGACACGTTCCACCGGGTGCGAAAGGGCGATCAGGTCCGTGCCGGCACCGGGCTCGGACTCTCGATCTGCCGCGGCTTCATCGAGGCGATGGGCGGCACGATTTCGGCGGCCAACAGGACCGACCGCTCGGGTGCGGTTTTCACCATCAGGATGCCGGTACCGGCAGACCAACATGTGAACGAACCCGACATGGATGACCTGCCATGACGAACCTGGACGTCAGGATATTGGTCGTCGATGACGAACCGCCGATCCGCAAGCTGCTCCGCGTCGGCCTTGGCAGCCAGGGCTATGCAATCAGCGAGGCGCCGAACGCCAAGGCGGCGATCGAACTCATGGAGACGGAAAGGCCGGACCTGATCCTGCTCGATCTCGGCCTGCCCGGCATGGGCGGCCACGAATTGCTGCGCAAATGGCGGGATGACGGCCTGGATGTTCCCGTGGTCATCCTGTCCAGCCGCACCGACGAGACCGGCATCGTCTCGGCACTTGAGCTCGGCGCCGACGACTATGTCATCAAGCCGTTCGGCATGAACGAGCTTGTCGCGCGCATCCGCGTGGCGCTCCGCCACAAGTTCCAGCAGCAGGGTGAGAAGCCGGTCTTCCACACCGGCGATCTCACGGTCGATCTGGTGAAGCGCATCGTCACGATCGAGGGCAGGGAGATAAAGCTCTCGCCGAAGGAGTACGACATCCTGCGCATCCTCGTGCAGCACGCCGGCAAGGTTCTCACCCACCAGTTTCTTTTGAGGCAGGTCTGGGGCGATTCGACCGACGTGCAGTATCTCAGGGTCTATGTGCGGCAGCTCAGGCAAAAGATCGAGAAAACGCCCGACCAGCCGCGTTACATCACCACCGAAACCGGCGTCGGATATCGTCTGCGCGAAGTGGATTGAATATAATCCTGGTGGACAACGCTCAATCGGCCGAGAGTTCCGCGGTTCGAGAAAGCGCGCCGCTGGAGCCGGCCAATGAGATGGGAAAGCTGATCGGCTAGCCTGTATCGAGCGCGACCGCATTAATTCTCAAAAATGGTGGCGGCCTTGAGCAGCGGCGTGATTTTCGCGTTGAATGCCACGGGCACCAGGCAACCGGCGGCCGGACAAGTGCTGAGCTGCAGGATGCCCTCAAATTCTTGTCGCCGATCTCGAGATTTATCCCCTTGCCCGGCACGCATGGGTCGGCCGGCTTTTGATTTCCGGTAACTCAACCCGCCAATTCCGCCCCGCGAGGCTTTAGCCATGGCATCACCGGGCAAATGCCCTATATGATTGGAGGCTCCAGTTTGGTGCGGGAATGAATGGATGTCGCCGCTTCGCCCATCGACGATCTTCATGTCGGCAATGCTGGCAACAGCGATGCTGTCGGACACGGCTGTCTCCGCGCAGATCGTCACTCCCGCCAACCGCAACGCGCTGGTCCTGCAAAACGAATTGCAGATGCTGGAGAACAGGCTGCGGCGGCAGCGATACCAGCAGCAGCAACAGCAGTTCCGTGCCCAGGATCGCGAGGTGGCGCCGCAACGGCCTGATATTCAGCAGATGAGGCCTACGTGCCAGTTGCGGCGGTCGGGCAGCCGCTTTATCAGCACCTGCCGCTGATGAGCCGACGCTTTTCATTTATTTAGCCGGCTTATAGCCTTGAATACCGCTCCACTTGAAGTAGCATCAAAGGCGGTTTGATTTTCGCAACGTGCCTTTGTGCTTGGGCACTGCCCTGATTGGATCTCGGGAATGGCAGCCACCAAGAAGAAGGTTGTACGCAAGGCGAGGAAGGGCGAGCATATCCGGCAGGTCGCGGCGATTCCTTTTCGGCTGAGCGAGCATGGCAACGTCGAGGTGATGCTGGTCACCTCGATATCGACAATGCGCTTTATCGTGCCCAAGGGCTGGCCGATGAAGGGCAAGAGTGGGCGCAAGGCAGCCACCATCGAAGCGCAGGAGGAAGCCGGCGTCCTCGGCAAGACGCTGAAGCAGCCGGCCGGCACCTATTCCTACTGGAAGCGGCTGACAAACCGCTTCGTCCGCGTCGACGTCATCGTCTACCTGCTGGCGGTGACGGAGGAGCTGGCCAATTGGCAGGAAGCCAAAAGGCGGCATCGAGCATGGCTGACGCTGGCAGACGCAGCAGCGCTTATCGACGAGCCCGATCTTTCAACGCTGCTGAAGAACTTGAAAGTTCCCCATCCAGCGCCCGCTGGCGAACCTGAACCAAGGCCTCATTTGGAGTCGTCATCTCCCTGAGGAAAAGGCCGCACCGGCGTGCCGGTATAGGCCCACAACCATTCGCGCGGCAGTGGTCCCTTGTTGCGGCCGCTCTGTTGCGACTGTTCCCACGCATGCGCCAATATGCCGACCGAGCGCGAGAGCACGAAAAGGCCGCGTGTCAGCGGCGGCGGAAAGCCGAGCTCGCCATAGAGGACGGCGGTGGCGCCGTCGATGTTGAGCGGGATCTTCTTGCCCTTGCGCCGCGTGACATCGGCCTCAACAGCCTCGGCGATGTCGGCGAAACGTCCACTGATGATGCCGCGCGCGGCAAAATCGCGGGTCAGCTCAATGAGGCGCGGCGCCCGCGGATCGACCGGGTGGAAGCGGTGCCCGAGCCCCGGCACATAGGATTTTTCCTCGGCGAAGATACGATCGAGCCGCGACGCGACGGCATCGGCAAGCGTCACTCCTGCGTCCAGTGCCGCGGCGATGTCGCCGTAGAAGGCAAGCGCCTGCTCGCCAGCGCCGCCATGCACGTCGCCAAGCACATTTATGGCTGAGGCCATGGCGCTGTTGATGCCGACGCCGCAGGTAGCCGCCATGCGTGCGATGGCGATTGACGGCGCCTGCGGCCCGTGGTCGACGGCGGCACCGAGCGCGATGCCGAGCAGCGCCGCCTGCTCCTTACCAGGCAGTTCGCCGCGCAGCATCAGCCAGATCATCGCCGGAAAGCTGACGCGGCCGATCAGGTCCTGGATCTCATAGCCGCGCAGCCGGATCACGCCAGGGCGCATTTCGATGATATCGGTCTGCCACCATTCCTCGCCGCGCTCGCGGCCGGTTTTTTTCCCAACGTTGCTCATGTCCTCGCGTCGCTCATCCCTGCGCCCTTTTCTTGACGCGCGGCGGCAGACCGGCAAACACCTCGTCCATATGCTCGCCCAGCGCCGGCGGCGGCTTGGTCGGCAAGGGTGCCGCACCATCGACCATGAACCCGCCGCGCACGACGGTCAGCGGCCGGTCGATACTCGGCATGCCATCGAAACGGGTGGTCATCTCGCGCTCGATCACTTGCTGCTCGGCCAGCACTTGCGGGATCGTCAGCACCCTGCCCGCCGGCACGCCTGCGCGATTGAGCGTCTCCTCCCAGGCTGCGGCCGAGCTGTTCGCCAGGGCATCCTCGATCAGTGCCTTCAGGGCGATGCGGTTGCGCTTGCGCGTCTCGCGCTCGGCAAAGCGCGGGTCTGACGCCAGCTCCGGCAGCCCGACCAGCCGGCAGAGCGCCACGAACTGCTCCTGTTTGTTGGCGGCGATGTTGAGCAGACCGTCGCCGGTGCGAAATGTCCCGGAAGGTGCAGCCGTCATGTTCTCATTGCCCATCGGCTGCGGCTCGACGTCAGCCGTCAGGTAGTTGGAGACCGGCCAGCCCAGCGCAGAGAGCGTGCATTCGAGCATCGACACGTCGAGGAAGGCGCCCTCGCCTGTCGTCTTCTGCTTCACGAGTGCCGCGGCGATGGCGAACGCCCCGACCAGCCCGCCCAGCGTGTCGGCGACCGGATAACCGACACGCAGCGGCGCGGTCTCCGGTGTGCCGGTGATGCTCATGATACCTGAAAGGCCCTGGATGATCTGGTCGTAGGCAGGATTGTCGCGCATCGGCCCGGTCTGGCCGAAGCCCGAAATCGCGCAATAGACAAGGCTGGGGCGGACCTCCTTCAGCCTCGCAAAGCCAAGCCCCAGCCGGTCCATCACGCCGGGGCGGAAATTCTCGACCAGCGCGTCGGCGGAGGCGACCAGATCGAGAAAGCGTTCGCGACCGGCCTCTTGCTTGAGATCGAGCACCACCGATCGTTTGCCGGCGTTCTGCGCCAGGAACGAAGCGCCCATTCCGGCACTGTTGAGTTCCGGCGAGCCGCCGAGCTGGCGCGCCAGGTCGCCGCCTTGCGGCGCCTCGACCTTGATCACGTCACCCCCGAGCAGCGCCAGCTGATAGGCGCAGTAAGGGCCAGCCAGAACATTGGTCAGGTCGAGGACGCGGATACCGGACAGCAGATCGGTCATGATCTCACAAACAGATCAGGCATCGCCCGGCACATGCTCGGGTCCACGCCTGCGCCTGTGCTCGATGTAGGCCCAGATATGCGGCCCGATCAGCCCGATGAACGCAAGCGTCAGCAGCGTCAGCGACAGCGGATGCGTATAGAACACCGACCAGTCGCCGTTCGAGATGGTCATTGCCCGGCGGAACTGGGTCTCGGCGAGTGGCCACAGGATCATGCCGATGATGACCGGCGCCGTCGGGAAATCGAAGCGCCGCATCAGGAATCCGGCCCCGCCGAGCAGATAGAGGATGACGAGGTCGGTCGGCGACTGCGAAATACCGTAGGTGCCGACCGTGGCGAACACCAGGATGCCGGCATAGAGCTGCGGCGCCGGGATTTTCAGCAGCCGCACCCACAACCCGATCAGCGGCAGGTTGAGGATGACGAGAATGATGTTGGCGATGAACAGGCTGGCGATCAGCCCCCAGACCAGATTGGCCTGCGTCATGAACAGCATCGGCCCGGGGTTGATGCCATAGCTCTGGAAGGCCGACAGCATGATCGCGGCCGTCGCCGAAGTCGGCAGGCCGAGCGTCAGCATCGGCACCAGCACGCCGGCGGCCGATGCATTGTTGGCGGCTTCCGGCCCGGCAACGCCTTCGATGGCGCCCACCGTGCCGAACTCCTCCTTGTGTTTGGAGAGCTTCTTCTCGATAGCATAGGACAGGAAGGTCGGGATCTCGGCGCCGCCGGCCGGCAGGGCGCCGATCGGGAAGCCGAGCAAGGCGCCGCGCAGCCAAGCCTTCCACGAGCGTGCCCATTCGACCGCCGTCATGTAGAGCGAGCCCTTCAGCGGCACGATCTCGTCCTTGCCGGCATAGCGGCGCGAGGCCATGTAGAACGTCTCGCCGACCGCAAAGAGGCCGACGGCGACGACGATCACGTCGACGCCGTCGAGCAGTTGGCTCATGCCGAAGGTGAAACGCGGCTGCCCGGTCTGCAGGTCGACGCCGATCATGCCGATGACGAAGCCGATGAACAGGCTGGTCAGGCCGCGCACCGACGACGAGCCGAGCACCGCCGAAACCGTGATGAATGCCAGCACCATCAGCGAAAAATATTCGGCCGGGCCGAAAGACAGCGCGAATTTGACCACGACCGGGGCAAGGAAAGCGACACCCAGCGTGCCGAGTGTGCCGGCGACGAACGAGCCGATCGCCGAAGTGGCGAGTGCCGCGCCGCCGCGGCCGGAACGGGCCATCCTGTTGCCTTCCAGCGCAGTGACGATGGTTGCACTTTCGCCCGGCGTGTTGAGCAGGATCGATGTCGTCGAACCACCATACATGGCGCCGTAATAGATACCGGCAAACAGGATGAAGGATGCTTCCGGTGCCACCTGATAGGTGATCGGCAAAAGCAGCGCGATGGTCAGCGCCGGTCCGAGGCCGGGCAGCACGCCGATCGCGGTCCCCAGTGTCGTGCCGAGCAGGCACCACATGAGATTGACCGGCGTAAAAGCGACCGAAAATCCGTGCGCAAGATGGCTGAGCGTTTCCATGGCTTCAGCCTCTCAACATACGGATAATCGAATCGAGACCCGTGTTCAGCTGGTTCTCGATGAAGCCGGCGCCGATATTGACGCCGAGCGCCCTGGCGAAGCCGAAATAGGCGGCAAGCGCCAGGATCAGGCCGAGCAGCACATCACGCAGCGGATGTCTGCTGCCGAACCCGTGGCAAATGAGAACGAACATGATCACCGAGGCCGCGGTGAAGCCAAGCGGCTGGATCAGCACAAGGTTCGCGACCAATCCGACGGCGACGATGCCCATCGCCTTCCAGTCGGTCGGCGTTTCCTTTTCTTCCTCCGGTTGCCAGCCGCCCCGCAGGGCAGCGACGATCAGCAGGAGGGAAAGGATCGTCATGCCGACCATGGTGATGTAGGGGAAGACGGTGGGGCCGACCTTCGAGTAGAGCGGCGACACCGGAATCGACAGGGTTTGCCAGGCAACTGCGCCGGCGCAGGCGAGAAGCCCGATGCCGATCAGCAATTCGGGCACGGCAAGGCGCGGCCGCGCCGCCTGCTGGTCGGTGGTGCTCATGATCGTCCTCCCTGGATAGGCCGGTCTCCCACAGCCGACCTTACCGCAGTTTCACTCGCGCTGGATCGCATGTCCATGCGGCTGGCGAACTTCGGAGAGGGGCAGTGCAGACCGCCCCTCTCCGAGCACATCAGGCAAGGCCGAGGTCCTTGAGGATGGCTGCGATCCGGGTCGTGTCTTCGGCGAGAAATTTCGCATAGGCATCGCCGGTGAGCAGGATTTGCGTCCAGTTCCGGTTTTTGCATTCGGTGGCCCAGGCATCGCTTTTGGCCATGGTCTCGACCAGCGTGATCATCGCCGCCTTGTCGGCGTCGGAAACGCCCGGCGGTGCGAAGACGCCGCGCCAGTTGAACAATTCGACATCGATGCCGGCTTCCTTCAGCGTCGGTGCGTCGATGCCTTCCTGGCGCTTGTCCGCGGAAATGGCGAGCAGCCGAAGCGCGCCTGCCTTGACCTGTTCGGAGAACTCGCCGTAGCCGGAAATGCCGGCCGCGACCTGGTTGCCGAGAAGCGCCGACAGCGCCTCGCCGCCGCCGGCGAACGGCACGTAGGAGAGGTTGGCTGCCGGGACACCGGCCGTTTTCGCGATAAGGCCGAACAATATATGGTCCGAGCCGCCGGCCGAACCGCCAGCCACCGGAACCTTGGTCGGATCGGCCTTCAGGGCGGCGACGAAATCCGCTGCGGTCTTGAACGGCGAGGCCGCCGGCACCACAAGCGCCTCGAATTCGCCGGTGAGGCGGGCAATCGGCGTGACTTCCGTGAGATTGTTGGCGGATTTGTTGGCGATGATGGCGCCAACCATGACCATGCCGGCAACCATCAGCGAATTGCCCTTGCCGTTCCACTGGCTGATGAATTGCGGCAGGCCGACTGTGCCGCCGGCGCCGCCGACATTGGTGATCTGCGAACCGGAGATCAGCTTCTCACTGCGCAGCACCTGGTCCATCGTGCGCGCCGTCTGATCCCAGCCGCCGCCGGGCGCTGCCGGCACGAAGATCTGGATCTGCGGTGCGTCCTGCGCGAAAGCGGGCGAGAGATGCAACGCTGCGAAGCCGGCAGCGCCGGCGGCAGCGGTGCTCGTTAAAAATCTGCGTCTGTTCAGCATGGGATTCCTCCAATCACGACACCTCCTCTGGTGCCTGCCAGCAACGTAGCCTGAATTCAGACCCGCTCGACGAAAATTCATGCAGTCTTTGCCTCGTTCTGTCAACCGGAATGGCATTCTACTGGACAGAACTATCTGCATGCGGCACAATTGCTCCGATCGGCCCTTCTGTCCAACTGGGAACGGAACGACGTGGTCAAGCAGATAACCGTAACACAATCCGAGCCTGCGTCGACCAACGGCGTTGCCGCGCTCGATCGTGCGATTGCCATCCTCGATGCTTTCGCTACTGCCGACCGGTCGCTTAGCTTGGCCGAAATCGCGGCGCGGACCGGCCTCTACAAGAGCACGATCCTGAGGCTGGCCAACTCATTGCTGCGCGGGCAGTTGCTGGAGCGTCTCGACGATGGCCGCTACCGTGTCGGCCCTGCCACCTTCCGGCTGGGTGCCCTATACCAGCGTTCGGTTGTAGCGATCGACATTCTGCTGCCGATCATGCGCGATCTGGCCGAGCGAAGTTGGGAAAGCGTCGCTTTCTATGTCCGTTCGGGCGACGTGCGCACCTGTCTCTACCGCGTCGAGTCCAAGCATCCCATCCGCTACACCATACGGGAAGGCGACGTCCTGCCGTTGCTGGCCGGTTCGGGCGGCCGCGTGCTTGCGGCGTTTTCCGGTCAGCAGGGCGAGCCTTACGAGACGATCCGCAAAACCTACCATTGTTTGTCGGTCGGCGACCGCGACCCCGAGACGGCCGGCGTCTCGGCACCGGTGTTCGGGCCGGGCCCCACCTTGCTCGGGGCATTGACGCTGTCCGGCCCGAGCACGCGCGTCGACGCGGCCTTTCTCCAGCGCATGAAAAACCCGCTGATCGAGGCAGCCGCGCGCGCCACCCGCGCTTTCGGCGAAGACGCCTCGATGCTCGAACAGGCGGCCCGCAAAGCCGGTGCCGAGACGGAAGGCGTAAAAAGCCTCGATTCGGCCTGACAAGAACCACAAGATGACAGGCAGCATCCTCAAGCCTGCCGTTCCAGCAGGATCGTCGCATCGTCGTGATAGGTGGTCCGCAGCACCTCCCTGTAGCCGCATTTTGCCGCGATGTTCAATGACGCGGTGTTTTCCGGATCGATGATGCAGACGGTCCTTGCGCGCCCGAATGCCTCGTCGCCCCAGGCGAGAACCCGTCCGACGACTTCGCTGGCGAACCCTTTGCCATGTGCGCTCGGGGCCAATGCCCAACCGGCTTCCGGAACGCCTTCGATCGACGGCACCATGTCGCGCTTCAGATCGTGAAAGCCGGCCTCGCCGATGAAGCGGCCGGATGCCTTGTCCTCGATCGCCCAAAAGCCGTAGCCCAGCAGCGACCACAGGCCGGCATGACGCAGGAAGCGCATCCAGCTTTCCTCCCGAGTGCGCGGCTTGCCGCCGATGAAGCGAGTGACGGCCGGATCGGCCCACATGGCGACATAGGTATCAAAATCGTCGAGCTGGTGTGGTCGCAGCACGGTGCGCGGCGTTTCAATGACGGGAGCGACGAGCGCCTGTGGATTGATCATGTGTCATGCCTCAGTTGCGTTTGCCTGTGCTTAGTGCATGTCGCCCAGGAAGCCTGCCCACTTGGGCTTGACCGAGGATGCTCGGCGGTTTTGGGAAAAACGATATGCGACAGAGATCCAAATTGCCTGCACCAGACAAGAGCCAAAGCCTGTGCAGATCATCTTCCAGTCCAATGTGAATCCTGCCCAGCGGTGCTACTTTTACCAGCAGCTGATTCAGCGTCCGCTGTGCCATCCGACGGAGGGAAAAGGGCATGGATACCACCGATCTTCTGCTTGCCATCTTTCATCATCTGCTGGTGTTTTCGCTGGCGGGCATCATCGGCGCCGAATTTGTCTTGATCCGCGGCGATCTGCCCGCCGCGACGCTCCGGCGGCTTGTCGGCATCGATCGCCATTATGGCATCATCGCCATGCTGATCATCGTCGTCGGCATCGGCCGCGTCATCTTCGGCCTGAAGGGCTGGGAATTCTACGTCTACAACTGGGTGTTCTGGGCAAAGATGGCGGCCTTCGTCACCGTCGGCCTGTTGTCGATTATCCCGACGGTCCGCTTTGTTTCCTGGAACAGGCAGGCCTCGGCCAGCCCCGGTTTTCAAGTGCCGGCGGCGCAACTTGCATCCGTTCGAACTTATGTCCGCGCCGAAGCTTTCATTTTCCTGCTGATCCCGGTCTTCGCCGCGGCGATGGCGCGCGGCTACGGCTACTGAATTTCGCCTACGGGTTCGAGCGGCGCAATTTCGACCAGCGGCGCCGGAACACTATTCGTCTTCTCCTCGGCCTTGCAGATGTCGGCGATTACACAGAGCGGGCAATCCGGCTTGCGCGCCTTGCAGACATAGCGCCCATGCAGAATCAGCCAGTGATGCGCATGGCGCATATATTCGTCCGGAATGATCCTCAACAGCCCCTGCTCGACCTGCTCCGGCGTTTTGCCGGGCGCCAGTTCCAGCCGATTGCCGATGCGGAAGATATGCGTGTCGACCGCCATCGTGTGCTGGCCGAAGGCCATGTTGAGCACGACATTGGCGGTCTTGCGCCCGACGCCCGGGAGCTTGACCAGTTGGTCGCGGTCGTCAGGCACCTCGCCGCCATGGTCGCGGATCAGCGCTTCCGACAGCGCAATGACGTTCTTGGCCTTGTTGCGCCAAAGCCCGACGGTGCGGATATACTCGCCGACCTTGGCCTCGCCGAGCGCCAGCATCTTTTGCGGCGTGTCGGCGACCTTGAACAGCGCCCGCGTTGCTTTGTTGACGCCGACATCGGTCGCCTGTGCCGAAAGCACCACCGCCACCAGCAGCGTGAAGGCGTTGACATGTTCGAGCTCGCCCTTCGGCTCGGGCCGCTGAACGGAAAAGCGTCGGAAAATCTCGTGCACCTCGGCCGGGCTGTAGGAGGACCGCACCGGCCGGGCACGCGGTTTGGCGTTCGCGCCGTCGCGTCGGCCGGGGAGCGGTTCATTTTTGGGTGTAGAGGAATTTTTGGGCTTGGGGCTCGTCATTCCCTTCCTATAATATCCCGTCATGAGCGACACAAACGCCTCATTTGAGGCCGACGAGCCATTCTTCCAGGCGTTGCTGATACCGCATCGGTCGCTGGGCAAAACCGGCTTTGCCATCCTGATGGGCGCTCTGCTGTTCGGCTCGCTGGTGACCGGAGCGTTTTTCCTGTCGCGCGGTGCCTGGCCGGTGTTCGGCTTCCTCGGTTTCGACGTGATTGCCGTCTACATCGCCTTTCGCGCCAATTATCGTGCCGCCCGCGCCCGCGAGGAAGTGTGGGTCTCGCGCACCAGCCTCGACATCCGCAAGACCGCGCCGTCAGGCAAATCGGAAGCGCACCGCTTCAATCCGTTCTGGGCGCGTTTTTCGGTCGCCCGCCACGCCGAGATCGGCATCACCAGGATGGCGGTAGAAGCACAAGGGCAGAATGTGCCGATCGGCGGTTTCCTCAATCCCGACGACCGCGAGAGCTTTGCGTCAGCCTTTTCGCGCGCCTTGGCGACCGCGAAAGCGCGCTGAGCAAACCGCCTCGTCCGCGAAATGGTCTTTCAGCAGCGATTGAGGCCGTCTCCAGTGCCTTGTCAAGACGGTGATTAGCAGCGTCTCCTTCTCCTTGGGGAGATCACCTTTTAGCCAGCCATCATCGGCTCGTTTCCCGAAGCCAATTCCATCTGGGGAAGAGCGGCAAGAAGGCAAGTTTCGGGTGGTGATCGGCGCCGCGAAGGCCGATATTCACGGCCAAGGAGATAGTCCCATGAACGCCCAAATGCCTCTCAAGACGACAGCAGTCCTTCAGAAAGACATCACACCCGAAGGGGGTGACTACGAAGTTGTTCGGCGCGCGATCGAGAAGATCAGCCTTGACTACCGTGACCAGCCGTCGCTCGAAATACTGGCCGAGGAAGTCGGCGAGACGCCGACCGGCCTGCAGAAGCTCTTCACCCGCTGGGCCGGCCTGTCGCCCAAGGCCTTCCTCCAGGCTGTCACGCTAGACCACGCGCGCAAACTGCTCGATTCCGGCATGCCGCTGCTCGAGACCTCTTTCGAGGTCGGCATGTCAGGCCCCGGCCGGTTGCACGACCTTTTCGTCACTCACGAGGCGATGTCGCCGGGTGACTACAAGACCCGCGGCGCCGGGCTGACGATCCGATACGGCTACCACATCTCGCCCTTCGGCATTGCCCTGATCATGGTCACCGACCGTGGGCTTGCCGGCCTCGCCTTCAGCGATGCCGGCGGCGAGCGCGCGGCCTTTGCCGACATGTCCGCCCGCTGGCCAAACGCAACCTATGTCGAGGACATGGCCGCGACGGCGCCCTATGCCGCGCGCATCTTCGACCCGGCACTTTGGCGCGCCGACCAGCCGCTGCGCATCGTCTTGATCGGCACCGACTTTCAGGTCCGCGTCTGGGAGGCTCTGCTGCGCATTCCGATGGGCAAGGCCTGCACCTATTCCTCGATCGCCGCCCGCATCGGCGCACCGAGTGCCAGCCGGGCGGTGGGTGCCGCGGTCGGCGCCAATCCGATGTCCTTCGTGGTGCCGTGCCACCGGGCTCTCGGCAAATCAGGCGCGCTCACCGGCTACCACTGGGGCCTGACCCGCAAACGCGCCATCCTTGGCTGGGAAGCGGGACACGTTGGTTCTTGATGAAACGCCCATAGATTCGGGCGCCAGCGCACGAGTTCATCTCGCGCGGTCTGGCAAGCAGCGGCCTTACGGAGTAGCTTCCCGCGCAATTAGAGCGACGTGCGTCCATTCGGAAAGTACGCTCTAGCACTTTCTACGTATCGTGCTTTCCAAAAATCGACTCCGATTTTCGGAAAGCACGATGCGTCAGCAGGGAGGCACCACTTGATAATCGTTATCGGCTCGATCAACCTCGATCTAATCGCCAATGTCGACCGCTTGCCCGCACCGGGCGAGACGGTTCGGGGCTCCGGCTTCACCACCGCACCCGGCGGCAAGGGCGCCAACCAGGCGCTGGCCGCGGCGCGCGCCGGCGCCAAAGTGCGCATGGTCGGCGCGGTCGGCAAGGACAACTTCGCCAATGAAGCGCTGACGCTGCTGCGGGACGGCAAGATCGACCTTTCCGGTGTCGGCGAGACCTTCGCCTCGACCGGCACGGCATTGATCATGGTCGCCGACGACGGCGAGAACGTGATTGCCGTGGTGCCCGGCGCCAATGATTCGGTCGTGACAGGCGACCTTTCCAAGGCTTTCATGAAAAAGGGCGATGTCGTCCTGTTGCAGCAGGAGATCCCGCTTCAGACTGTCGAAGCAGCACTGGACGTCGCACGGGCGGCAGGCACGGTCACCGTGCTTAACACGGCACCATTCCGTGGCGAGGCGGCCGCCTTCCTCGGCAAGGCCGACTATGTCGTCGCAAATGAAACCGAATTCGACCTCTATGGCGAGGCGCTGTCGCTGAGCGGCCGTGATCGCCCGGCGCGGATGCGCGATTACGCCGGGAAGACCGGCCGCACAATCGTAGTCACGCTCGGCGGTGACGGCGTTCTGGCTGCCACGCCAGCCGATCTTCTGATGGTTCCGGCGCTGAAGATCACCCCTGTCGACACGGTCGGCGCCGGCGACACGTTTTGCGGCTACTTCGCCGCCGGGCTGTCATCCGGCCTGCCGCTCGATCAGGCGCTCGCCCGTGCCGCAGCCGCTGGTTCGCTGGCTTGCCTGAAACCCGGCGCCCAGCCGGCGATCCCGCTGGCGAAGGAAGTCGACGCGGCGCTACAAATTCCGCCAGCTAGGTGAAAGCCATGCGTCCGGCCACAAAACATGCCGTGCCGCCCGCCGGCAACATCTGCCGCCTGTCCGCCGTGGATCTTGCCGACGCGATCAGGCGCCGGCAGTTGTCGGTGCGCGAGGTGATGACGGCATTCCTCGACCGGATCGACGCCGTGAACCCGCTGGTCAACGCCATCGTCTCGCTGCGCGACCGTGCCGACACCCTGCAAGAGGCCGACACGGCGGACAGCCATCTAGCGCGAGGAGGAGATGCCGGATCGCTGTTCGGCCTGCCGATTGCGATAAAAGATCTTGCGCTGACAAAAGGCCTCAGGACCACTTTCGGGTCGCCGATCTTCGCCGATTTCGTTCCGCAGGAGGACGACTTCTTCGTCGAGCGCATCCGCAAGGCCGGCGCCATCATAATCGGCAAGACCAACGTTCCCGAATTCGGCCTTGGTTCCAACACCTACAACACCGTGTTCGGTCCGACGCTCAACGCTTTCGATCCGGCCCTGACCGCCGGCGGTTCGAGCGGCGGCGCGGCGGTCGCACTGGCGCTCGACATGGTGCCTGTCGCCGACGGCAGCGACTTTGGCGGCTCGCTGCGCAACCCGGCCGCCTATAACAATGTCTATGGCTTCCGTCCGTCGCAGGGACTTGTCCCGGCCGGCCCCGAGCTTGACGTCTTTCACGCGCAGATGGGAGTCGAAGGGCCGATGGGCCGCAACGTGCGCGACATGGCGCTGCTGCTCGACGAGCAGGCTGGCTACGACCCTCGCGCGCCGCTCTCACATCACAAGCTCGGCTCGTTCCTCGAAGGGCTTCGAACGCCGACGACCGGCGGCCGCATCGCCTGGTTCGGCGATCTTGGCGGCCATCTTCCGGTTGAACCCGGCATTCTACAGCTTTGCGAGGCCGCGCTCGGCCGATTCGCCGACGTATCCTTTCAGACCGAAGCGCTGGTACCGGATTTCAACTTCGAAGCGCTGTGGCAGGCCTTTGTGACGCTGCGCCAGGCGAGCAGCGGTTGTGCGCTCAAGGCCCATTACGACGATCCCCTGAAACGCAGTCTTCTGAAGCCGGAGGCCGTGTGGGAGGTGGAACACGCGCTTCAGCTCACGGCGCTGCAGATCCACGCCGCCACGGTGAGGCGCTCGTCCTGGCACAAAACCCTACTATCGCTCTTCGACCGCTTCGACCTCGTCGCATTGCCGACTGCGCAGATCTTCCCCTCCGAGGTCTCCACCCACTGGCCGACGCAAGTGGCCGGGCGTGCCATGGACAGCTATCACCGCTGGATGCAGGTTTCAGCGTTCGCCACGCTGGGCGGCTGCCCTGCGGTCAACGTACCGGCGGGCTTCGATGCCAGAGGCAGGCCGATGGGCTTGCAATTGATCGGACGGCCGCGCGGCGACATGGCCGTGCTGAGAGCGGCGGCGGCCTACGAGACGACGCTGCCATGGCAGGCCGGAGCCTAAAATCCAGGTCAGGGCTCCCAGCGACATGTGCTGCCGGCTTGCACCTGCGTTACTGTCATGCATTGATCACGGTCGGCCGCGTCGCAAGCCGCATACTGTCGAGGAAAACCATGTCGCTGGAACTCTACGCTACTTATGTCGTTGCCTGTATCGTCATTGTCCTGGTGCCTGGACCGACGGTCACTCTGATCATCGCCAACAGCATCCGCCATGGCTCCCGCGCCGGCCTCGCCAACGTCGCCGGCACGCAGGCCGGGCTGGCCATCATGATTGCCATTGTCGGCATCGGATTGACTTCGCTGATCGCGGGCATGGGCCATTGGTTCGAATGGGTCAGGCTGATCGGCGCTGCCTATCTGATCTGGATGGGTGTGCAGATGTTCCGCTCCAAGGGCAAGCTGAACGCCGACGGATCGGCGAAGACACCGCGCGGCGGCTTCTTCCTGCAAGGCCTGCTGGTGGCGATCAGCAATCCCAAGACGCTGGTGTTCTTCGGCGCCTTCTTTCCGCAGTTCGTCGCCCCTGAAGGTAACTACGCGTTGCAGATCCTCGTCATGGGTCTCACCGCACTGATCTTCGCCGCCGTGTCGGATTCGACCTTCGCGCTGGCCGCTGGCCGCGCCGGACGCCTGCTCTCGGCCGGCCGCATCAAGCTCATGTCCAGAATCAGCGGCAGTTTCCTGATCGGCGGCGGCCTGTGGCTGGCGTTTTCTAAGGCGAAGTAACGGCGGCCGAGAGCCGGGACGCAACCAGCGATCTCCTGGACAGGAAGGCCGATTGAAAGTCGGCCTTCTGTGCACCACATGAACCGATGGTTGGGGATTCATGCCGGTGCCATGGACTTTTGCGGATGTGAAAAGGCTCGCGATCGGCGTGATCCTGATCGCATCGTTGTTTCTGGCGTTGCTTGCCTTGGATCCGCACAAGTGGACGAATGACGCCAGCCCGATCCGCTCGGTCGAGCCAATCGGTGCCACGGTCAAAAGTGAGCATTGGGGCAAAGGCCAGAGTGTCTATATGCTGTTCGAGGACGGTTCATCTGTCTTCATCGACGACGATCGGCCGCATCTTATCGGTGCGCGTGTCGCCATAGAGCGCGTCACGCGCGACAACGGCTTCGTCTTCTACGGGTTTCCGGAGTGAACCGTATGGCAAGAGCGCGGCTGGCCCTCACCTTGCTAATACTGCGGGAAAATCTCCGGGGCATCGTCACCAGCCTTGTGGTCGGTGTCTGCATTCTGGCAATCGGCGCACTGATTGCAAGGCGGAGCAGCCCAATCATCGATGTGGAGTCGACGACTGGCACTGTGGTCAACGTTCTGAATGTTCCTCCGAGCCCCGAAGCGTGGATCGGAAGAGGTTTCCGTTATCAGTACGGAATCCGTCTCAACGAAAATGACCTCCTGGTATTCGTATATGGTAACGCAGCAATGCCGCGAGCGATCGGATCAGAAGTTGCGATCGAGCGGCGGTACCGTCTCAATGGCACCGAAACGTACCAATTGCTCGATGAGTGAGTGAGCGGCTCTAAAGCCGGCCAAGCCTTTCCAGCAGCAGCGCGAAAAACGCATCGTGGTCGATGTCGCGCATCACCATGGCGTTGTTCGGTCGCTTGGTCACGCCCCACCAGTCGATCACGGTCATGCCCATGGTGAGCTCCGAGGCGGTTTCCACGGTAACGTTGCAGTTGCGGCCCCTGAACAGCTCCGGCTTCAACAGGTAGGCGATGACGCAAGGGTCGTGCAGCGGTCCGCCATCGGTGCCGTATTTCTCTTCGTCGAAGCGCTCGAAGAATTCCAGCATCTCCGTCGTAGCTGTGCCGACTCTGGTGCCGAGCTTGCGGAAGGCCTGGGTGCGCTTGGCCGTGGTCAGCGCCTTGTGAGTGACGTCGAGCGGCATCATGACGATTGGGATGCCGGATTTGAACACGACATCGGCGGCATGCGGGTCGACATAAATGTTGAATTCGGCGGTCGGGGTTACATTGCCGCCTTCGAAGAAGCCGCCGCCCATCAGTACGATTTCCTTGATGCGCGGCGCGATCTTCGGCTCGCGGATCAGCGCCAGCGCTATGTTGGTGAGCGGCCCGAGCGCGCAGAGCGTGATCGTGCCGCTCTCTTCCTTCATCAGTGTCTCGACGATGAAATCGACGGCATACTGGTCCTGCAGCTTCATTGTCGGTTCGGGCAATTGCGGTCCATTGAGACCGGTCTCGCCATGCACCTCCTCGGCGGTGACCAGTTCACGCGCCAGCGGGCGGATGGCGCCGGCATAGACTTTGATGTCTGGCCTGCCGGCCAGTTCGCAGATCTTGCGTGCGTTCTTTTCGGTGAGCCTCAGCGGCACGTTGCCGGCAACGGCGGTCATTCCGACGATCTCCAGCTCGGCGCTGCCGAGTGCCAGCAAAATGGCGACGGCATCATCCTGGCCGGGATCCGTGTCGATGATGATCTTGCGGGATTCGGGCATTTCAGTTCCTTGTTTGGGGAGTCTTTTTGGGCGGGGCTTTTGACGGCTTGAACTTGACCGCGGGGCGGACCATATCAAGGCCATCGGGAAAAATGCCATCTGGGTTTTTCCACTTTATGTCGCTCTTGAGAGGACAGTGTAACATGAGCCGAATGACGCCTTTTTCTAGCCCGCTGCTCCTGGGTTTCGACGCCATGGAAAAGACCCTGGAACGTCTGGCGAAGTCGGGTGACAGCTACCCTCCCTACAACATCGAGCGCCTCAGCGGTGCCGACGGGAAGGCCGAAAGGCTGCGTATCACGCTCGCTGTCGCCGGTTTCGCCGAAAACGATCTCGATGTGACCACGGAGGAGAACCAGTTGGTCGTGCGCGGCCGTCAGAACGATGACACCGAGCGCGAATTCCTTCATCGCGGCATTGCCGCACGCCAGTTCCAGCGCTGTTTCGTGCTGGCCGACGGCATGCGGGTGATCGCGGCGGAGCTGAAGAACGGCCTTTTGGCGATCGATCTCGATCGGCCCGAATCCGAACGGATGGTACGGAAAATAAATATATCGGTGAAAGACTGATCCTTACCACTGCATCGGCCGGAAAATCGGAACCGATTTTCGGAAAGCATGATGCAGCAAATTGAAGTGTTAGAGCGTCCTTTGTGTGTGCAATTGGACACACGGCGCTCAAATGGCTCTCATGCGAGGCGGCCTTGAGCGGCGTCCTCGCGCCAAGGAGGCTTGAAATGACCAGAACTGACGAAAACCTCATCATGACCAGCGGCGAATTCGCCCATCTCGGCGAAGGCTCGGTCGCCTATCTCAGGAAAGTGTCGAGCGACGATCTGCGCGGCCGTTTCCCGGGCCTCGGCGAAATCGCGCCCGGCCTGGAACTGTGGGCCCTGTTTGCCGCCAATGGCCAGCCGATCCTGCTTTCAGACGCTCGTGACAGAGCGCTGGCTGGCGCCCTGGAGAACGACCTGACCCCTGTCCCCATCCACTAACAATACGGCGCAGCGATCTGATTGGAAACGGACAGGGCCGCTCACGGCGGCCCTTCAACGGATCTGATCAAAAAAGCTCAGGCTGCATGCGAGGCCTGCGTGTCCGACAAAAGCGCGTGGATCGCTGCGGCGTCGCGGGTGCCCCTTATCTTGGCCACCGTGTCGGCGTCGCGCAGCACCCGCGCGATGCGCGACAGCGCCTTGAGGTGGTCGGCGCCGGCGCCTTCGGGCGCCAAAAGCAGGAACACCAGATCGACCGGCTGGTCGTCCAGCGCCTCGAAATCGACCGGCGTCTCCAGCCGGGCGAAAACCCCGGCGATCCGCTTCACCCCCGCCAGCTTGCCATGCGGAATGGCAATGCCATTGCCGACACCGGTCGAGCCCAGCCGTTCACGCTGCAGGATGGTGTCGAACACCTCCCGTTCCGGAATGCCGGCAATCGCCGCAGCCCTTTCGGACAGCATTTGCAGCAGTTGCTTCTTGGAGTTCGCCTTCAACGCCGGCAAGATTGCCGGAACGTTGATGAGATCGCTCAGATCCATACTTGAAATCCCTCGTTCGCCTACCGTCGCCAGCCCTCACTCTCGCGTGCGGCTTGGTGCTTTATCCCAGTGCGGCCTTGGCCGTCATCCCTGCGCGACCTTGGTCGTAGACGGGTCGATCCAGCCGATATTTCCGTCCGGCCGGCGATAGACGATATTGAGATGCTCGGTTCCGGCATTGCGGAAGACGAGAACCGGGCTGTCCTTGGTGTCGAGCTCGATCACGGCTGACGCCACCGACATGGTCCGCAGCGTCATGGTTGATTCGGCGACGATGGCTGGCGCGAAATTCTCCGGTATTTCCTCGTCGTCGTCGGCAAGCGGCGCCATCACCGTATAGGCGATGTCGGTGAGCTCGCCGTTGGCATTGCCTGAATTATGTGACTTCAGCCGACGCTTGTAGCGCCGAAGGCGGGTTTCGAGGCGATCCGCCGCCGCCTCGAAAGCGAGCGTCGGGTCCTGGGCTTCACCGGTCGCCTGCAGCGAAGCGCCGGAATCCAGCCGGATCATGCAATCGGCCGTGTAGCGCGACCCCGATTTGACGACTACAATTTGCCCTGAAAAGCCCCGATCGAAATATTTCCCGATCACTTCTCCGACACGGTCGTTGATGCGCGTACGGAACGCATCGCCGATGTCCATGTGTTTTCCTGATATGCGCAGTGTCATCTGAAAACTGACCTTCCTTGCTCAGGCTTCAAACTGTCCCGAGTTTATACCCGTGGTCTGTGCGCACAAGCTTTGCGGCGTCACTTGCGCCGATTTTAAATCCGAACTTTCCGGTTGATCACAAGCCGCCTTCTTTGACCGTCCCGTGGCCAACGTCGTGACGGACCATCCGCATGCGGGCAGTAGCCCGTCCCATGCGGGCGGGCTTCTAGCCACTTCATTGCGGCTTGTCAATGAAGCGCGAAAGTTGTGGAAATTCCGTCGGAGATCAACGTCCGGCGCTGGCCAAAGCGCGTTTTTCACGCCGCCGCTGCACCGACGAGGGAATATTCATGCCCTCCCGATACTTGGCGACCGTGCGCCTGGCGATATCGACGCCACTTTCCCGCAACATATCCACAATCGCGTCGTCGGAAAGCACGTCGGCAGGTTTCTCCTCATCGATCAACTGCTTGATGCGGTCGCGCACCGCTTCAGACGAATGCGCATCGCCGCCACCCGACGAAGCGATCGAGGCGGTGAAGAAATAGCGCAGTTCGAACACGCCGCGCGGCGTCAGCATGTATTTGTTGGCGGTGACCCGGCTGACGGTCGATTCGTGCATGCCGATGGCGTCGGCCACCGTGCGCAGGTTGAGCGGCTTCAGGTGACGCACGCCATGGATGAGGAAGGCGTCCTGCTGGCGCACGATTTCTGAGGCAACCTTAAGAATGGTCTTTGCCCGCTGGTCGAGGCTGCG
Source organism: Mesorhizobium wenxiniae (assembly GCF_002284535.1). Classification (GTDB taxonomy): domain Bacteria; phylum Pseudomonadota; class Alphaproteobacteria; order Rhizobiales; family Rhizobiaceae; genus Mesorhizobium; species Mesorhizobium wenxiniae. The sequence continues at coordinate 69,754 of NZ_NPKH01000025.1, forward strand.
CGTCAGCCAGTTGGCGTTTTGCAGGCATTCCGCCAGGAAATCCTTTTCCGTCTGGTTTTTCGCATGCGGTGAAACCTGGGCGAAATAGATATGGTCGACCAGCACGCGCGGCAGCGTTTCGGGGTTGAGTTCGATCACCCAGCTTCCGTCATTAGCCGCCCGCACTTCGACATCGGCGATGATCGCGTCGCTGGCGCCCGCCGAAAACGCCATGCCCGGGCGCGGATCGAGCGCACGTATCTCGGCCAGCATGTCGAGCAGATCCTCCTCGTCGACCCCACAAATCCGTTTCAGGGTCTGGAAATCGCGCCGCGCCAAGAGTTCGAGATTGGCGATCAAAGCCTTCATCGCCGGATCGAGCCGGTCGCGGACGGCAAGCTGCAGCGACAGGCATTCGGCGAGGTCGCGGGCAAAGATGCCGGCGGGCTCAAATGTCTGGCAGACCGCGAGCGCATTCGCCACCGCCGCTCGGTCGGTGCCGAGACGGGCGGCGATCTCGGCCATGTCGGCGCGCATATAGCCGGCCTCGTCGAGGCCATCGGCCAGTTCGCTGGCGATCAGGCGTGCTGCCGGGTCGGCGAAGGCAAGCGCGACCTGTTCGCCGACATGCTCGCGCAGCGTGATGGCGGCGGCCGCCATGTCTCCGACGTCGAAGCCGTCGGAAGAGGACGCGGAACCGTTGCCGGATGCCGACTTCCATTGAGCCGTCAGGTCGGGACCGAGCCGCTCGCTGCTGCCGGGGTCGTCGGGAAATAGGTTTTCAAGCGAAGTATCGAGCTTTTCCGAGATCGCCTCGGCGCTCCACGCCGTTTCCTTCTCGAACCAATCGCCGTCGGTGGCCGTTTCCGGCGCGGCATCGATCTTCTGCGCCTGGTCGCTGACGGGATCGTCCTGCGGCTCGGCGCGCTCGAGCAGAGGATTGCGCTCGATCTCGTCGTCAATGAAGCGTTCCAGCTCGATGTGGGTGAACTGCAGCAGCCGTATCGACTGCATGAGTTGCGGCGTCATCACCAGCGACTGGGATTGTCGTAGCTGTAGTTTTGCCGCCAACGCCATGGTTCGGTTTCAAACGCCCTGTCTACGCATCCGACTGCCGGAAGGAGTCGGGCATAGAAACTGGCCCGGCTTTTGCTTGTCAAGGCGACGGCGATCAAAACTCGCCTGTCGCTGCTTTATTTGGAAGAGAAATCGGAGAAAAAAAGGCTGGTCTCGCGCCAAAAATCGCGTTTCGAGGAGAATTTTCCCGCTTAGAGTGTAAATCCCTCACCGAGATAAAGCCGCCGCACATCCGGGTTTGCGACCACTTCGTCGGCCCGGCCATGGGTCAGCACCTGCCCGGCATGGATGATGTAGGCGCGGTCGATCAGGCCGAGCGTCTCGCGGACATTGTGATCGGTGATGAGCACGCCGATGCCACGCGCCGTCAGATGACGCACGAGTTGCTGGATATCGGCGACGGCGATCGGATCTATGCCAGCGAAAGGCTCGTCGAGCAGCATGTATGCGGGGCGGGTCGCCAGTGCGCGCGCGATTTCAAGGCGCCGCCGCTCGCCGCCGGAAAGCGACAGCGACGGGGCTTTGCGCAGATGGCTGATGTGAAACTCATCGAGCAGTTCGTCGAGACTGTGTTCGCGCTTTTTGCGGTTCTTTTCGACCACTTCGAGCACGGCACGGATGTTTTGCTCGACGCTCAAGCCGCGAAAGATCGACGCTTCCTGCGGAAGGTAGCCGATGCCGAGGCGGGCGCGGCGGTACATCGGCATCGAGGTGACATCGAAGCCGTCGATTTCGATTGTGCCTTCGTCGACCGGCACAAGGCCGGTGACCATGTAGAAGCAGGTCGTCTTGCCGGCGCCATTGGGACCGAGCAGTCCGACCGCCTCACCGGCGCGCACGCCGATCGTCACGCCGCTGACAACTTTGCGGCCCTTGTAGCTCTTGGTCAGGCCCTTGGCGATCAAGGTTCCCTTGAACTTTACCTGGTCGACGCTGACCGTGGTCGGTGCCGCAAGTTTGCTGGCGACGCGTCCTGGAAGACGCGCCATCAGCGATGCTACGTCGACCATCAGGGGTTCGCCGCTCCCGACTTCGCCGGCGGCGTGATCGACATCATGACGCGGCCCCCGCAGGCGTCGACCTGAGCCAGGCCGCTCTTCATCTGCACGGTGAGCTTACAGCCGACCAGTACATTGTCACCTTGCGAAAGCACGACCTTGCTGCCTGAAAGCACCAGCACTTCCGTCTTCATGTCGAAGGTGCCGCTGTCGCCGGTGGCGACCTGGTCGTCCGATTTGATATAGACCTTGTTGGCGACCTCCAGGCGGTCGATGTTGGCCGAGCCGGTCATCGCGGCACCTGCGGCCTGCGCATCCTTGGCGTCAGCGTCGGCATCCTTGACGTAATAGACCGTCATCTTGCCGGCCTTGAGCAAGGTCGGACCCTGGACGACGCTTACATTGCCTGTGAACACGGCGACGCTATCCGCCTGGCGGACCTCGAGCTTATCGCTTTCGATCTGGATGGGCTTGTCGCCGGACAGTTTGAGGCCCGACAGCTGGCTGGTGGCCTTGGACTGCGCCAGAGCCGGCGCCGTCCCCACCCCCAGGACCAGCCCCAAAGCCAACCCAAGGGCCGGCAACGCCGAAGCTGCGGCCACGAGCCGTGTCGAACTACTGAACCGCATTGGATTCTCCGCTCATTGCCTCTGCCGCCTTCAAGCTGGCGGGATCGATGTTGACACGCACTCTGTTCTCGAAAACCACGATCTTGCCGTTGTCATGGATCGACATCGACTCTGCGGTGATCCGCGACCCGCCGCGGCTGACGTCGACCGGATCGTTCGTCTTCATAGTGCCTTTGCCCATATCGAGAAAGACTGATTTGAACTTTGCCGCCAAGCCATCGGTGGTGGTTATGGTGACATCGCTGGTCAGGCTCATCGTGTTGCCATCGCGATTATAGGTGCCGTGCGAGGCATTGATGGCCGCCACATTGTCGGTCGATATCGGCAGCTTGGCGTCGATGCCCTCCAAGTTGATGATTCCTTGCTTGGTCACGTCCTGTATGGCGCGCAAGGCCGTCATGGAATAGGGCAGTTTCTGCTTGGTGAACCCGTTGAGCTTGGGATTGGCCATCACCAGCTTGCCATTGGCGAAGGCGCTGCCGTCGGCCTGGACCTGAATTGAGCCAGGCGCCGCGAGATAGGAATAGACCGGGAAGGCGACCGCGATCGCGGCAGCGGCCAGCGGCACCGCCAGCTTCAATATCCGCACGCGGCGCGAATGGCGCTGGGCAATGCCGAAGGCGTCGACCCGCGCTGGGCCTACGTCCGGGGGAGCCAACTCCGTCTCGGTGTTGGTCGGTTCAATCGGTCGCGCTAACATAACTGCTTTCTTTTAAACCCCTGCCGCCAAGCACCCCTATAGGTGGGATGCCGGCGCCCTCAAGCAAGCACAAGCGGAGGAAAACCGCAAAAGTGTGACGGTTGCTGTTGCACAAACGAAAATGAAACCGGCACAACTTGCATGTCATACCAGATACAGGCGGGCAGCGTTAGGGGCCTGTGGATTGGTCTTAACATCTCTTGAAACGCCGGTTCGCGAACGTCGAGACTTGTCTTTGGCGCAAGCTCGTCAGGAATCGGTAGCCGGGCGCGGATGGTTGCTTTAAAGCATCTGCTTCCACCGACTATGAGGCTGACCATGGCACTGAGAGCCGACGACCTGATCGACCGCCGCCGCTTGCGCCGCAAGCTGACATTCTGGCGCGTTGCAGCGCTTGTTGTCGCAGCAGCCGGGCTGATTGCCTTTTCGAGCTGGATTTACGGTGACGACTTCACCGGCACGGCGGTCGACCATATCGCCAAGGTCAAGATCGAGGGCACCATTACCGAAGACGAAGACCTGATCAAACAACTGGAGAACATCCGTCAATCCTCAAGGGTGAAAGCGGTGATCCTGTCGATCGATTCACCGGGCGGCACCACCGTCGGGGGCGAATCGATCTACGAGGCAGTTCGCAAGCTGGCCGCCGAGAAGCCGGTGGTGGCCGAGGTCGGCACGCTGGCCGCATCGGCGGGCTATATGATCGCCACCGCGGCCGATCATATTGTCGCGCGCAAATCGTCGATCGTCGGCTCGATAGGCGTGCTGATCCAGTATCCGGACGTCAGCGGCCTTATGGACAAGCTCGGCATCAAGCTCGAGGAAGTGAAATCCTCGCCGCTGAAAGCCTCGCCATCGCCTTTCAAGCCGACCAGTGACGACGAGCGCACCATGGTCCGCAAGCTCATCCTGGACAGCTACGACTGGTTCGTCGGCGTCGTCGCCGAGCGCCGCAACATGACCAAGCCGGAGGCGTTGGCCCTGGCCGACGGGTCGATCTTCACCGGCCGGCAGGCTGTTGCCAACAAATTGATCGACGCGGTCGGCGGCGAGACCGAAGCGATCGATTGGCTCGCGACCAAGGGCGTCGACGCCAAGCTCAAGGTGGTGGAGTGGAAGGACGCGGAAAGCAGCGGCTTCCTGTTCTCGAAAGCGATGGCGCGAACCATCGGCAGTGCGCTCGGCCTGCCCGACTATGGCGGCGAGATCATTCACGAACTTGGTGCCGACCGCTTGTTTCTTGACGGTCTCGTTTCCGTCTGGCACCCTTGAGACGAGTGAAAAAAGCAAATAAAATCATCCTCATAATTTTGACTGCTGTGTTTTCACGGGGAGCCTTCTCATGATCAAATCCGAACTTGTGCAGATCATCGCCACACGCAACCCGCACCTTTTTCTGCGCGACGTCGAAAACATCGTCGGCGCGATTTTCGACGAGATCACCGACGCGCTTGCCGAAGGCAACCGGGTCGAACTGCGCGGTTTCGGTGCTTTCTCGGTGAAAAACCGCCCCGCCCGCACCGGCCGCAACCCGCGCACCGGCGAATCCGTCGAGGTCGAGGAGAAATGGGTGCCGTTCTTCAAGACCGGCAAGGAATTGCGTGAAAGGCTGAACGGCGGCAAATAGGCGCCGCGCGAGCTCGTGCAGCGTGCCGGCCTTTTCAGTAGGCTTGCGGTAGAGCCCGCCTTCGACAGGAAATTCCATGTTCAATCGCCTCATGCTCATCGTGGTCTTCGTACCGCTGGCCGTCATTCTGATCGCGCTGGCGGTCGCCAATCGCGATCCGGTTGCCTTCACCCTGGATCCGTTCAACCCCGGCAATCCGGCGCTAACGATGACGCTGCCGCTTTTCATCTTCCTGTTCCTGGCTCTCGCCATCGGCATGATCGTCGGCAGCCTGGCGACTTGGGTCAAGCAGGGCCGCTATCGCAAGCTGGCGCGCCAGCGCGGCGTCGAGGCCGAAAACCTGCGCCAGGCAGTCAGCCGCGCACCGGCTGCGCCACAAGGCCCCGCCTTGCCCAAGCCGACCAGCTGAGCCAACACAGCGCCGCACGTCCTTTGGGACGCGCAAAGGACGCTGTACCATTTTCGGTTATGCGTTAGGCGTATTTCTCTCCATGGAGTTTCCCATGCTGACCATTTCGGCGGCCGAGGTCGATCAAGCGCTGACCTTTCCCGGCCTGGTGGAGACGCTGCGCGCGGCCTTTCGCGATGGCGCGGTACAACCGGTCAGGCATCACCATACGGTCGAACGGCCCGACGGCGCGGCCTCGACGCTGCTCCTGATGCCTGCCTGGACCGACTTCAATGCGGCCGGCACGTCGGCACGCGGCCATATCGGCGTCAAGATCGTCACGGTGTCGCCCGACAACAACACCGTAGGCAAACCCGCTGTGATGGGGCTTTACCTCCTGCTCGACGGCGCGACCGGCGAGCCTGAAGCCATGATCGATGGCCAGCGGCTGACGCAGTGGCGCACGGCCTGCGCCTCGGCGCTGGCCGCTTCCTATCTGGCCCGCGAGGACGCTGAGCGGCTGCTGGTGGTCGGCGCCGGCGCGCTGTCGCCGTTCCTCGCCAGGGCGCATTCAGCGGTGCGGCCGATCACCGCAATCCGCATCTGGAACCGCACACCGGCCAATGCCGAAAAGGCTGCGGCGGAATTGCGCGCCGAGGGCTTTGCGGCCACCGCCGCGAGCGATCTCGACGCCGAAATCGGCCAGGCCGACATCGTTTCGTCGGCGACCATCACGACCACGCCGCTGATCAAGGGCGCGCTGTTGAAGCCGGGCACCCATGTCGATCTGGTCGGCGGCTTCACGCCGGTCATGCGCGAAAGCGACGACGATGCGATTGCGCGTGCTCGCGTCTACGTCGATACCCGGGCAGGCGCCGCCAAGGAGGCGGGCGATATCGTCCAGCCGCTGGCCTCGGGCGTGCTGAAGCCGCAAGCCATCGTCGCCGACCTGCATGAATTGGCACGCGGCCAGAAGAAGGGCCGGCAGAGCCCCAGTGAGATCACGCTGTTCAAATCGGTCGGCGCAGCCCTCGAAGACCTCGCCGCCGGCATTGCGGTGTACAAGGCGCAGGGAAGTAGGGAAGTAGGGAAGTAGGGAAGTAGGGAAGTAGGGAAGTAGGGAAGTAGGGAAGTAGGGAAGTAGGGAAGCCATACCAATCGTGCGGCTTCGTGCCAGTCATATTTACCCTACTCCCCTACTCCCTTACTCCCTTACTCCCTTACTCCCTTACTCCCTTACTCCGNTTCGTGCCAGTCATATTTACCCTACTCCCCTACTCCCTTACTCCCTTACTCCCTTACTCCCTTACTCCCTTACTCCGCTACTCCCCTACTCCCCTACTCCCCTACTCCCCTACTTCTCTGTTCCCGATCGGCGGGAACGTCTCCGGCGTCGCACCGTTGTTCGGGCGTTATGGAGATACGCGGGTTCCTGTTGTTCTGGTCCATCTTGGCCGCCGTCATGGCGGCGCTCAGCCTTGGACCATCCTTCGCCCATGTCCTGGAATCGGCTCCTCGGCTGACGAAGTGGTCACCTTCTCTCTGGCGCGAGACGACTGTCTTCAAGGCCCAGTTCCAGCTGTTTGCCGTCATTGGCGCGCCACTGGACGTGGCCGCGATCGGCTGTCCGGGACTTCTCGCATGGATGCTGCGCAATGACCGTCCGGCGTTCTGGTATGCGTTGGCCGCTGCCGTGCTCTATGCGGTGTCTCTTGCGATGTGGTTTGCTCTCGTCAAGCCGGCGAACGATATTCTGGCCACCTGGGTGCCTGGACCGATCCCGGAAAATTTCGAAGCGATCCGACTGCGCTGGGAAACCGGCCATATGATCGTCGCGGCTTCAAGGCCGTCGGTTTCGTATCGCTGATTGTCGCCCCTGCTTTGGATCAGGCGCGGCTGACCGTTTCGGAAATGTCCAGCGACCGCGTTTGTTGCACCGGTGAAGGTGCTGTGGCAGAAGCGGGCCAAGTCGCCCCGGAGATGCTCTTCTTGAAACCTTTTCGCGACAAACGCCGCGACAGCCGCTCGCATCAGCTCGCAAAGGGCGGGGCGGAACAGGCGCCGCGCGCAACCGGCACAGCATCGGGCAACCGCACCGCGCCGCGCGTCCTTTCCCGCCGCGACGGCGCCCTGCCCGCCGAACACCTGCCGCTGATCCTCGAAGTGGCGCCCAACGCCGACTATGCGCTGCTCGACAGCGGCGCCGGCCAAAAGCTCGAGCAGTACGGGCCCTATCGCATCGTCCGGCCCGAAGGCCAGGCGATCTGGCAAAAAGCGTTGCCGGCCGAAAACTGGGACCGCGCCGACGCCATTTTCACCGGCGACACCGACGAGGAAGGCATCGGCCGCTGGCGCTTCCCCAGGACGCCGCTCGGCGAGACCTGGCCGCTGAAGCATGACGGCATCGACTATCTCGGCCGCTTCACCTCGTTTCGCCATGTCGGCGTCTTCCCCGAGCAGGCCCCGCACTGGGACCACATGGCCGGGCTGATCGCGGCGGCGAAGCGACCGGTCAAGGTGCTGAATCTGTTCGGCTATACCGGCCTTGCCTCGCTGGTGGCGGCGCGCGCCGGCGCCGAGGTCACCCATGTCGATGCGTCCAAGAAGGCAATCGGCTGGGCTAGGGAGAACCAGGAGATGGCGGGCTTGTTGCAAAAGCCGATCCGCTGGATCATCGACGACGCGATGAAATTCGCCGAGCGCGAGGAGCGCCGCGGCAGCCGCTACGACATCATCCTGTTCGATCCGCCCGCCTATGGCCGTGGCCCCAAGGGCGAGGTCTGGCAATTGTTCGAGGACCTGCCTGATCTGACCGACCTCTGCCGCTCGATCCTGACGCCGAAGCCGCTTGCTGTCGTGCTGACCGCCTATTCGATCCGCGCCTCCTTCTTCGCCATCCATGCCTTAATGCGCGACACTTTCGCGGGCATGGGCGGCACGGTCGAATCCGGCGAACTGATCATCCGCGAGAAATCCGCCGGCCGGGTGCTGTCGACGTCGCTGTTCTCGCGCTGGGTGGCCTGATGAGCGAGCGGCACGCCGGCGCGCCAGGGCAGGTGAAAGAGGTCACCAGCCTCGCCAATCCGTTGATCAAGGACATCAAGGCTCTCGCCCTGAAGAAATTCCGCGACCAGCAGAACGCCTTCATGGCCGAGGGGCTGAAGCTGGTCATCGACGCGCTCGACCTCGGCTGGTCGATCCGGACGCTGGTCTTCGCCAAAGCCGGACGCGGCAACGCGGCAGTCGAAAAGGTCGCGGCGCGCACGGTTGCCGCCGGCGGCACCGTGCTCGAAGTTTCCGAAAAAGTGCTCGTCGCCATCACCCGCCGCGATAACCCGCAAATGGTGGTCGGCGTCTTTTCGCAGAAGTTCCTGCCGCTGAAGAACATCCGCGTTCGAGACGGCGACGTCTGGGTGGCGCTCGACCGCGTGCGCGACCCAGGCAATCTCGGCACCGTCATCCGCACCGTCGATGCCGTTGGCGCCAAGGGCGTCATACTGGTCGGCGAGACCACCGATCCTTTTTCCGTCGAGACCGTGCGCGCCACCATGGGCTCGATCTTCGCCGTGCCGGTCGCCAAGGCGACGCCGGACGCCTTCCTCGCGTGGCGAAAAAGCTTTCCTGGCCTCGTTGCCGGCACACATCTGAAAGGTGCGGTCGACTACCGTTCGGTCGACTTTTCCAAAGGCCCGGTGCTGCTGATGATGGGCAACGAACAGCAGGGCCTGCCCGACAGCCTAGCCGAAAGCTGCGACAGATTGCTGCGGATTCCACAGGCCGGCCGGGCCGATTCGCTCAATCTCGCGGTGGCCACCGGCATCATGCTGTTCGAGATCCGGCGCGGCGCGCTGAGATTTGCCCCGGAGGACGCCAGACCGTGACATCCCAAATGGTGAAATCCCAAACGGCAAAATCGTGGTTACCCTACATCCTGCTGGTCGCCGCCGCGATAGCGCTCGACCAGTGGGTGAAATTTCTGGTCGAGACCGGCCTCGCCTTCCAGGAAAAGGTCGATCTTGTGCCGTTCCTGGCATTGTACCGCACCTACAACACCGGCATTGCCTTCTCCATGTTTTCATCCTTCGGCGACACCGGCCTGGTGGTCATCGCCGCTTTCGTCGTCGCATTCGTGCTCTATCTCGCGGCCCGCACTCCGCCCGGCCACGTGCTTACCCGCATCGGCTTTGCGCTGATCGTCGGCGGCGCGCTCGGCAATCTGCTCGACCGCGCTACCCATGGTCACGTGATCGACTACATCCTGTTCCACACCCCGGTATGGTCCTTTGCCATCTTCAACCTCGCTGATGCCTTCATCGCGGTCGGCGCGGTGGTGGTCGTCTTCGACGAACTCATCGGTTGGCGGCGCGAGGCCAAGCCCTCCAGCGATTGACCTGGCCTTCTGCCGCCATACAGTGGCCATTCGAAAAGCCCGAGGAGAAGACATGCCCGAAACCTTCAAAGCCATCCTCGTTTCGCGCGATGCCGAGAAGAAGCAGTCGGTCGCGGTGACCGACCTCACCGAGGCCGACCTGATGGAAGGCGATGTCACCGTCGCCGTCGAGGCGACGACGGTGAACTACAAGGACGGCCTCGCCATATCAGGCAAGGCGCCGGTGATCCGCCGCTGGCCGCTGGTGCCGGGCATTGATTTCGCCGGCACCGTCATCTCGTCTTCCCATGCCGACTGGCGCAAGGGGGACAAGGTCATATTGAACGGCTGGGGCGTCGGCGAAACGCATTTTGGCGCCTATGCCGGGCGCGCCCGAGTCAAGGGAGACTGGCTGGTGCCGCTGCCTCAGGGCATGAGCCCGCATGATGCCATGGCGATCGGCACCGCAGGCTACACCGCCATGCTTTGCGTCATCGCGCTGGAACGGCACAGCATCGTGCCCGATCGCGGCCCGGTGGTGGTGACGGGCGCGGCCGGAGGCGTCGGCTCGGTCGCGGTCTCGATCCTGTCCAGCCTCGGCTATCATGTCATCGCCTCGACCGGCCGCAGCGCTGAAAGTTCCTACCTGATCGACCTGGGTGCTGCGGAGGTGATTTCGCGCGACGAGCTTGCCCAGCCGGCAAAGCCGCTCGCCAAGGAACGCTGGGCCGGCGGCGTCGACGCGGTCGGCAGTCACACGTTGGCCAACGTCCTTTCGATGACCACGTATGGCGGCGCCGTCGCCGCCTGCGGCCTGGCAGGCGGCATGGATCTGCCAGCGAGCGTCGCCCCGTTCATCCTGCGCGGCGTTTGCCTGCTCGGCATCGATTCGGTGATGGCGCCAAAGCCGGTCCGCATGGAGGCGTGGCGCCGCATCGGCACGGACCTCGACCTCCAGAAGCTCGCCAGCCTGTCCACGACCATCGGCTTTGACGGCATCATCGACGCCGCGCACAACATCGTCGAGGGCAAGATCCGTGGCCGCGTAGTGGTGGATATGTGAGTTCTGGCGTCTGCCGTTTTGCACGAAAGAAAGGCAAAAAACCGCGCGACCGATAAAATTCGAACGATCCGCCGCAATTTTCCATAATCTCTGTCTGGCAAGGGTTTCCGCATGGTCACGGAATCCGCCATCGGAGAAACGGAGAGCGCCGAAAGCGTCGACGCGATCGGCCCGGAGGCGCCAAGGCGGCAGCATATCGCAGCGCCGCCACTGGCGCCCGAACTGCCCGCCGCCAATCGCGAAGGCCTGCCATTCCTGACGCTCGTCGCCATCGTCATGCTTGCAGGGCTGTCGCACCTGACCGGCGCGCCGATCGTCATCACCGTTGGGCTTTTGGCGACTGGCATGGCCGGTCTCGCCGTGCATCTGCGTGCCAGGCGCACGGTGCGTCGCACGGTTGCCATCCTTGGCGAGACCGCAGCTCGCAGCCGCGCCGAGGTCGAGACCCTGGCCGACCGCATGTGGGAGATGCAGGAGAGCGAGGAACGCTTTCGCGGGCTGATCGACGCGCTTGGCGATCTCGTCGTCCACCGCGACCGTGACGGCCAGATCGTCTATGCCAACAAGGTTTTCGCCGATCTTGTCGGAGCCGACCAGCGCGATCTTGCCGGTAGGACCCTGGCCGAACTCGGCATCGACGTCGGCATCGTTCCCGATGCCGCTTTTTCCGTCCACGAATGCCTGAGCTCCACCGACGTCGCCATTAGCACGCCGATCGGCCCGCGCTGGTTCTCATGGATCGAACTGTCCGTGCGCGACAAGGAGAGCGGCGCCGTCTCGCATCGCGCCATCGCCCGCGACATTACCGCCCGCAAGCACGCCGAATCGTCGCTGATCACCGCCCGTGAGCGAGCCGAATACGCAAGCCAGGCCAAATCGCGCTTCCTCGCCACCGTCAGCCATGAGATCCGCACACCGATGAACGGCATCATGGGCATGGCCAGGCTGCTGGCGGACACCAATCTCTCACCCGAACAACGGACCTATGTGGGCGCCGTCTCGACCTCGGCCAGCGCGTTGCTGGCGCTGATCGAAGATCTGCTCGACTATTCCAAGATTGAGGCCGGCCGCTTCGATCCCGAACCGCAGCCAATGTCGGTGCGCGAGATCGCCGACAACATCGTCGAACTCTTGGCGGCGCGCGCCTTCGCCAAGAATATCGGCCTTGGCTGCCATGTCGAACCCGACGTGCCGCAGATGATCACCGCCGATCCAGGAAGGGTCAGGCAGGTGCTGCTCAACTTGATCGGCAACGCGATCAAGTTCACCGACAGCGGCGGCGTATTGGTGAGCATCGCTCGTGCCTGCACCGAAACCACAGACCGCATATGCTTCACCGTCGCCGATACGGGTCCCGGCCTACACGAGGACGATATGGAGCGCATCTTCGAGGAATTCGAACAGGCCGATGGCACGTCGACCCGCGCGCATGGCGGCGCCGGGCTCGGTCTTGCCATTTCCAAGCGCCTGGTGATCGCCATGGGCGGCACGATTTCGGTTTCGAGCCGGCTCGGCCAAGGCTCCGAGTTCGTCTTCGATATCCCTGCAATATCGGCCACCGAGCCGCCGCAGACCCGCCAGAATGCGCTGTCAGGGCAGCGCGCGGTGATACTGTCGAAGAACGCCATCGAAGCCGACGCCATCGCCCGCACCATCCGTGCCAATGGCGGCATGGTCGAACTGGCCGCGACCGACGCCCAGGCAGCGTCCTTCGCAGAAGGCTGCGACGTGCTTCTGGTCGATGCGGCCATGGAGGAGGGCGACGGCAGGTTGTTAAGGCGCCTTCGCCAGAGCGGCTTTGCCGACTGCGAGGCGATCACGCTGATCGCGCCGACCGACCGCGGCATGCTGGGCGAGTTCCGCGCCAGCGGCTACGCCACCTTCCTGGCAAGGCCGGTGCGTGGCGAGACGCTGTTGCGCGTGCTTTTGACCAGCAGCGTACCCGCCCTCACCCAGCCACAGCCGGAAAAGCGCGGCGCACCATCCGACCGCGCCATTGGCAACCGCCAGCAGGGCCTGTCGGTGCTGATCGCCGAGGATAACGACATCAACGCCATGCTTGCCCGCGCCACGCTTCTGAAGGCCGGGCATCGCGTGAAAGTGGTCGGCGACGGCAAGGCCGCCGTCGAGGCCGTCACTGGCACCGGCCACAACCACCGCTTCGACGTGGTGCTGATGGACCTGCACATGCCTGTCATGGACGGGCTGGACGCCATCGCCGCCATCCGCCGGCATGAGGAGGAAACCGCCGTGGCGCCGGTTCCGATCATGGTGCTGTCGGCGGACAGCCAGGAAAAGACCCGCCACGCAGTGCTTGCCCACGGCGCCAGCGGCTTCGTCACCAAGCCGCTCGACCCCGACGCGCTTGTCGATGCGGTCGAGGGCCAGGTGGCCGCGTGATCCGCCGGCTGTCCTTCCTGGCTCCCGCCGCGTAACATAGCCGGTTGAAGGATTACCCAGCCGACGAAGTATTGCCCGCAGCACCGTATCACGGTACTGTCACAATCCTGTTGCACCTACACCGTATCCCCGTGCCAAGAGGGATGGCTCGAAGGAGAATCACTCGTGCATACAGTTATGCCGGAATGTGACGCTCGGCCGAACGCTAGCGGTGCTTTGCTCACCGGGCGGAACGTCGATGCCGTCACAAAAGGCGAAGCGCTCGGCCGTATCGGCAACCTCGAAGTGCGGCTCGCCCGCAACGAGGCCGAGATCGCCGCCGCGCAGGAAGTGCGCTACCGGGTGTTCTATGACGAGCTTGGCGCCAGGAAGAACCTGTTCCAGGTGCAGGATCGCCGCGACGCCGACCATTTCGATCCGCTTTGTGATCATTTGCTCGTCTTCGACACCTCGCTGTCCGGTCCCGAGCATCGCCGCATTGTTGGCACCTACCGCCTGCTGCGGCAGGAAATCGCGGCAGCGGCCGGCGGCTTCTATTCCGAGGGCGAATTCGAGCTGACCAATCTTATCGCCCGCCACCCCGGCCAGCGTTTCCTCGAGCTCGGCCGCTCCTGCGTCTTGCCGGAATACCGCTCGAAGCGCACCATCGAGGCGCTTTGGCAAGGTATTTGGGCCTATATCAACCATTACGGGATCGGCGTGATGACCGGTTGCGCTTCGTTCCACGGCACTGTGCCGGCGGCACACGCCGAAGCGCTAACCTATCTCGCCCATCACTGCCGGACGAATTCGGCCTGGGACGTGCGTGCGGTCGCCGGGCGCTATTGTTCCATGGATTTGATGCCGATCGAGGCGGTCAATGCCAAGGCCGCGATCGCGGCGATGCCGCCGCTGGTCAAGGGCTATCTACGCGTCGGCGCGCGCATCGGCGACGGCTGCGTCATCGATCGCGAATTCTCGACGGTCGACGTGTTCGTGGTGATGCCGGTCCAAGAGATCGGCGCCCGCTACGTCAACTATTATGGCGGGGAAGCCCAGCGCTTCGCCGCTTGAGATTCCAGCGAGTAGCGAGTAGCGGGAGTTCCTCCAATTCGCTGCAGATTGTTATCGCTACCCGCTCTCATTTCATGGAATATCTTCCGGTCGCCGACCAGGCCTGCTCTTGTAGGACGGAAAGGCCCAGCCGAATTTGAGCGCGCCGCCACGCACGCAGAAAGCAGCCATGAAGCCTGCCAGGCCCGAGGCCAGCGGGGGCAGCCCGGCGAAGTCGCCGAGCGTGTAGAGAGCGGCGCCCGCAAGTGCTGCGGTAACGTAGATCTCCGGTCTCAACAGCACTGAAGGCTCCCCGGTCAACAGATCGCGAAGGATGCCGCCAAGGGTGGCGGTGAGCATGCCGGTAACGATCGAAACCGCCGGCGAGCCGGTGATCGCCAGCCCCTTGGCCGCGCCCATCACCGAAAAGGCGGCAAGGCCGATGGCGTCTAGCCAGAGCAGCAATTTGTAGCGGGATTCGACACGGTGTGCGCTGAAGAAGACCAAGACCGCCACCGCCGCGCAGATCAGCACATAGTCGCGGTTTCCGACCCAGAACACCGGCACGTTGAGGATGACGTCGCGAAACGTGCCGCCACCGATGCCGGCGACGCTGGCCAGGAACAGGTAACCGATAATGTCGAGCTGTTTGCGCGAGGCGGCCAGCGCACCGGTCGCCGCAAAGACGGCGACGCCGGCATAGTCGAGAAGCTCGATTGGGTTCAAGGACATAGTGGAGTAAGTGGGTGAATAGGGGGTATGAATAGCATGAAGCCGCACGATTGCTACGGCTCCTCTATCAAGTCCCTTACTACCCTACTCCCTTACCGCCTAATCACGCATCCTTCTCAGCTTGCTCATTCACCGGCCCTGGCTCGACCGGCGCTTCACCAGCCACATGCTTGGGACCGCCCTTGGCAACGCCGACCATGGCCGGCCGCAGCACCCGCTCGCCGATCGAATAGCCTGGCTGCACGACCTGGACCACGGTGTTGGCCGGCACATCCGGATTAGGCACCTCGAACATCGCCTGGTGGAAATTCGGGTCGAATTTCTCGCCTTCCGGCTCGAGCTTCTTCACCCCGTGCCGCTCCAGCGCCGATAGCATGGCGCGTTCGGTGAGTTCGACACCCTCGATCAGCGCCTTGAAGCCGGCGTCGCCCGACGCCTTGGCCTCAGCCGGAATCGCATCCAGCGCGCGGCGCAGATTGTCCGACACCGACAGCATGTCACGGGCGAAATTGGCAACGGCGTAGGCACGCGCGTCGTGCACATCGCGGGCGGTACGGCGGCGCAGATTCTCCATCTCGGCTGCGACGCGGAGCGCGCGGTCCTTCAACTCGTCGTTTTCCTTCAGCAGCCGCACAAGCGCCTCGTAGTCGCCGTCGACGCTGCCTTCCGTATGTTCGGTAGCAGCCCCGGTGGTCTCGGCTTCATCGGGCGCGCGTTCGTCTTTTGCCTGGTCGCTCATCGCCATTTCCCGTCATTTCGAATGGTGTGGATTTTGTGCCCGATATCGAGGTTTGTCGGCCAAAAATCAAGTGGCAAGCGATACCGGAGGGGCCGCTGGCGGTTCGACGACGCATCATGAAGACCTTTCGATATTAATTCAAATTTTACTGTAACCGCCGCCTTTGCTTGCCAAGATGCTGCGTTGGGGGAACCATTCGTCTGCTGGAAGAGTTTCGAAGCCGATACAGGATTTTGAGATGATGACCCGCAACGACGGCGACCGTAACAAGAATGGCGCCCGCAACAATGACGAAAGACGTGAAAGGCTCGCGGCCGGCATCAGGGGCCAGTTCGGCACCGAGGCAACGATGCGCTTTCTGCGTGCGCTGCCGGCGTTCCGGACGGAGAACGACATTCCCGATCGTTTCAGGGAATTGCTCGACCGCCTGGACGGCATCGAGAGCAGCGTAGCCGCCCGTGGCCCCCGGCGGTAGACCAACACATCCGCCTGTCGTTGCGTGCCGCCGGAAGCATGCCCTCCCACATTGCAGCATCTTACGCGTCGCGCGACAATTACCCGCAGTAACTTGGCGTGATCCCTGCCTTGCGGCGACGGAATGGTCTGTCTATGCTTCCTGATGAACATGATTTCCCCCGAAGCTGTGGCGAACAGCAAACGTGCCTGGTTGAAGATCCTGGCGCGCTACAAGAAACCTGACAGGCGGCGCAGCGCCGTCGAACTTGCCATCACCCTCATTCCCTTTGCCACGCTGTGGGCACTGTCCTCAGTTGCTTATGCCCATGGTCATTGGTGGGGTCTGATCCTCATACTTCCGGCCGCCGGCTTTCTGGTGCGGATCTTCATGATCCAGCACGATTGCGGCCATGGTTCCTTCTTCGCCAACCGCACCGCCGACGACTGGATCGGCCGCGGCCTGGGCATCCTGACCTTGACGCCCTACGATTGCTGGCGACGTGCCCACGCAACCCATCACGCCAGCGCCGGCAACCTCGATGAGCGCGGCACGGGCGACATCAGGACGCTGACTGTCGCCGAATATCGGCAAATGTCCTGGCGGGGCCGCCTTGCCTATCGTCTCTATCGCCATCCGCTCGTCATGTTCGGCCTCGGCCCGATTTGGCTTTTTATCTTTGAGCAGAGACTGCCGGTCGGCATGATGCGAGGCGGCCTCACGCCCTGGGTGTCATCAATGGCAACCAACGTGGCCATCGCGGTCGCCGCCGCCGCCCTCGTCTGGTTCGTCGGCCTCGAAGCGTTCCTGGTTGTCCACTTACCCATCGTCGTTCTGGCCGGTTCCGCCGGCATCTGGCTGTTTTACGTCCAGCACCAATTCGAGGAAACCGAGTGGGCAAAGGACTCCGAATGGGAGTTTCAGCACGCGGCCCTGCACGGCTCGTCCTATTATGACCTGCCGCCGGTGCTGAACTGGTTCACCGGCAATATCGGCGTGCATCACGTGCACCACCTCTCCGCCAAGGTGCCGTGCTATCGATTGCAGGAGGTCCTGAGGGACTATCCGGAACTGCGCGAAATCGGCCGTGTCACGCTTCTGGAGAGCCTGCGCTGCGTCAAGCTGGCGCTGTGGGATGAGAACCGCAGCAAGCTGGTATCGTTTCGCGAAGCGCGGATGACTGCGTAACGCATGACCCCGAAAATCGAAATCGATTTTCGGAAAGGATCATGCGTGAATCAAATTGCTACAGCGTCCTTTGCGCGCCCCAAAAGGACGCGCGGCGCTGTAGAGCCGCCGCACGACAAATGCGGCGGTTCCCAAGCCTTGCTTAAGCCGCCTTGCGTTCGTCGCGCATCAATATCTCGCCGTGGCGGATCTCGGTGCCGAGCACCTTCAGGCATTCGCGCATGAAGGCGGCGAGACCCGGCCAGCCCTTGGCTGATACCAGATTGCCGTCGACATGGGCGCCGGTCGGCGCGACATCGATGTAGGTGCCGCCGGCGAGCGTGACTTCTGGCTCGCAATACTGGAGCGCCGCGACTTCCCTGCCGCGCAGCACGCCGTCGACCGCCATCAGGATCTGCGCGCCATGGCAGATGGTGAAGATCGGCTTGCCGGTTTCATGGAAATGCCGCACCAGCGCCTGCACGCGCTTGTCGATGCGGATATATTCCGGCCCGCGCCCGCCCGCCGCATAGACTGCGTCGTATTCGGCCGGATTCACCTCGGCAAAGGTCTTGTTGAGGATGTAATCGTGACCAAGCTTTTCCGTATAGGTCTGGTGGCCCTCGAAGTCGTGCAGCGACGTCTTCAGTATGTCGCCCGCCTTCTTGTCCGGACACACGACGTGAACCGTGTGGCCGACCGCATGCATGGTCTGTTCAAAGACGAAAATCTCGTATTCCTCGCTGAACTCGCCAACGAGCATCAATATCTTCTTACCAGCCATTTCCGGTTCCTCCCTTGGTGGCAATATTTATTTCGGAGCGCGAAATAATGAGCCTATCCTAAGGGCAGGACACCGAAAACAAAAGACTGAAAAAGGTGGTCCGACCAGATGCGGCGATCTGCCCGGCGCAGGCGATCAGCCGGCGCGCACCCGCCGCCAGGAGTATTTAGGGCCTTTGGCCTCCGGCCTCTCGGTCGGCTGATAATACAGCGGCAGACCGCCGGTGCGGCCTTCCTCGAGCCGTTTCAAAAGCACCGGATGCGACACTTCGAATTCGTCGAAGCCGAGGCGCAGCATATGCGGCAGCTGGTCGACCAGAACTTGCCCGGTTGCGCGGACCGCGCCCTCGAAATGGTAGCGGCTGCGCAGCAGTTCTCCCTTTGAGAAGGAACGGCCGTCACTGAAAGCCGGGAAGGCCAACGCCACCAGCGATATCTGGTCGAGCAGGTCGGCGATCTTTTCGAGCTGGTCGCCGGGCTGAAGCAGGACGCCGAGGCGTTCCTTCGCCGACCGGCGCACCGCCGGGTCGAGGTCGAGAAACACCTGCAGCGGCAGGATGAAGCGGCCATTGCCGGACAGTGCGTCTGCACTTTCGGCATGGGTCCACTCGTCCTCGCGAAAACCCTTCGGGGTCCAGAGGCGGGTCTCCAGTGTCGTCGGTTCGGTCATCGAAATTCCTAAAAATCAAACAGTCCAGGGTGTGTCGAGATTCAGGTCAGGCCGAGCCGAAAATGGTGGCTTCCGAGAACCGGAGCGGAGCGTACTTTTGGTACGTGAGCACCGGAAGCGCAGGAAGCTACCGTTTGCAGGCCGGCATCACCTGAATATCAACATACCCTAAAGCGATGCGTCGGTCAGCGACTTTTCCAGCCCCGACAAATGGATGCCGCACTCGGTCTTGGCGTGCCCTGCCCAGCGGCCGCTGCGCGCGTCCTCGCCCGGCTGCACCGGCTGCGTGCACGGGAAGCAGCCTATCGACAGATAGCCATAGGCGACCAGCGGGTTCTCGCGCAGCTGATGCTTGCGCATGTAGGCGGCCTGGTCCGATGTCGTCCAGTGGGCCAGCGGATTGATGCGGATGCGCGAACCGACCGCCTCGAACACCGGAAGTGCTGCCCGCGTGGTCGCCTGAAAACGCTTGCGGCCGGTGAACCAGGCGCGGAACGGCTCGACGCCGCGCGCCAGTGGCTCGACCTTGCGGACGTCGCAGCAGGCGTCGGTGTCGGTCTCGTTCAGATTGCCGGTCGGATCGATCCGTTCGAGCGCTGCTTCGTCCGGCGTGATCACCCGGATATCGGTCAGTCCGAAATCGGCAACGAGCGCGTCGCGATAGCCGAGCGTCTCCTCGAAATGCTTGCCGGTGTCGAGGAAGATCACCGGCAACGTCCGGTCGATTTTGGCGATCATATGCAGCAGCACCGCCGAATCCGCGCCAAAGGACGAAACTGCGGCGGTTTCGCCGCGAAAGATCTCCCGGGCCGACCGCTCGATGATCTCAAGCGGCTTCAGATGACCATAGAGCGCATCGAGCCCCGCCGCTTCGGCGGCGATGCCGGCCTCGACGTCGACGATACGATCAAGCGGCCTTGGCTTCGCCAGCATAGAGCGCCTCCTTGAACGGCGCGGGACCGACACGGCGGTAGGCGTCGATGAATTTTTCGTTTCTGTCGAGCCGGAGGCCGAGATAGGTCTCGACGATCTGCTCGATGGCGTCGGTGATCTCTTCCGAACTGAAGCCGCGGCCGATGATCTCGCCGACCGAGGTGTTCTCGTCGGCCGAGCCGCCGAGTGTGACCTGATAGAGTTCGGCGCCCTTCTTTTCGACCCCGAGGATGCCGATATGGCCGACATGATGATGGCCGCAGGCGTTGATGCAGCCGGAAATTTTCAGCTTCAATTCGCCGATCTCGCGCTGCCGCTCAAGCGAAGCGAAACGAAGCGAGATTTCCTGTGCCACCGGAATGGAACGCGCCGTGGCCAGCGCGCAATAATCGAGGCCGGGGCAGGAGATGATGTCTGATATCAGGTTGGAATTGGCGGTCGCCAGTCCGATGTCGACCAGAGCGTCATAGACCGCCTTGAGGTCTGCGCGCGCAACATGCGGCAGGATCAGGTTCTGCTCGTGGCTGACGCGCAACTCGTCGAAGGCATATTTCTCGGCAAGGTCGGCGACCGCTTCCATCTGGCTGTCGGAGGCATCGCCCGGCGCTTCGCCGATGCCCTTGAGCGAAATGGTCACGGCGGCATAATCAGGATGGCGGTGGGTCACCACGTTCTGATCGAGCCATTCCGAAAAGCTCTTGGAATCGAGGCGGGCAAGCTTGACCACCTCGTCGCCTTCCGGCCGGTCGGCCAGCGCCGGCGGCGCGAAATAGGCATCGATGGCGCGGATGTCGGCTTCCGGCAGCTTCAGATCCGCCTCTTTCAGCTCCTGCCATTCGGCCTCGACCTGACGGGTGATCTCCTCGACGCCGGTCTCGTGGACGAGGATCTTGATGCGCGCCTTGTATTTGTTGTCGCGGCGGCCGTAGAGGTTGTAAACGCGCAGGATCGCCGTGCAGTAGGACAGAAGGTCCGCCTCGGGCAGGAAGTCGCGGATCTTCTTGGCGATCATCGGTGTACGGCCCTGACCGCCGCCGACATAGACGGCAAAACCGAGTTCGCCGGCAGCGTTCTTCTTCAAATGCAGGCCGATGTCATGCGTCTGGATGGCGGCGCGGTCGCGCTCGGCGCCGGTCACCGCGATCTTGAATTTTCTCGGCAGGAACGAGAACTCCGGATGCACCGACGACCATTGGCGCAGGATTTCCGCATAGGGGCGCGGATCGGCGACCTCGTCGGCGGCGGCACCGGCAAAGTGGTCGGCGGTGACGTTGCGGATGCAATTGCCGCTGGTCTGGATGGCGTGCATTTCCACACTCGCCAGATCGGCCAGGATCGCCGGAATGTCCGACAGCGCCGGCCAGTTGAACTGGATGTTCTGGCGCGTCGTGAAATGGCCGTAGCCCTTGTCGTATTTGCGGGCGATGTGGCCGAGCATGCGCAGCTGCTTGCTGTTCAGCGTGCCGTAAGGCACCGCAATGCGCAGCATGTAAGCGTGCAATTGCAGGTAGACGCCGTTCATCAGCCTCAGCGGCCGGAACTGATCCTCGGTGATCTCGCCAGCAAGCCGCCGCGCGACCTGATCGCTGAACTCGGCGACGCGGGCCTGGACGAAATCGTGATCGAACTCATCGTAACGGTACATGTCTGGTCTTTCCGGGCGCGTCCGCCCGTCATCAATGTGGTCGTTTACGCCGCCCGGGCGGCTTCCGGGCGGGCCTGCTTGCCCAGGTCATTGCGGTTGGTCGGGCCGGCGGCGCGGATCTTTTCGCGCAGCCGGACCGGCTCGACCACACCATTGGCGACGGTCACGTCGATCAGATTAACATCGACCACTTCGTTGTTGGCATAAGCCGTGGCGCCGATCGCCTCCAGCCGGTCTTCAGCCGCCTTATCATGGGCGACATCGGCATTGTCGATGATCTCGGCCCAGCCGCCGTTGGCGTACCAGACGGCTTCGCCGTCGGTCAGGCGGTTTGCGGTCAGAACTTTCATCGTTCAGCTCCTTCGGCGGCTGTTTGGGCCGCGCCTTCATGCCTGTGTGCCGCGAGCGGCTCGGAACGTTCAAAGTTGGCGCCGGCGACTGCATCGCCGATGATCGTCATGACCGGGCCGGTAAGGTCGGCGCGGACCTCAAGCGACGGCAGGTCGGCGAGCGTGCCGTGGAAACGGCGGCGGTTGGCAAGGCTGGCATTCTCGACCACGGCGACCGCCGTATCCGGCGACAGGCCCGCCTCGATCAGCCGGCCGGCAACCTCGGCCGCGACTGAGCGGCCCATATAGACGGCGACCGTTGCGCCGGAGATGGCGAGCTTGGCCCAGTCAGGCAGCGAATTTCCCTTGAGGTCATGGCCGGTAGTGAACACCATAGATGACGACACGCCGCGCAGCGTCAGCGGCAACTCGAAATCGGCGGCGGCGGCGAAGGCCGCGGTGACGCCAGGAACCACCTCATAAGCGATGCCGGCATCGCGCAGCGCCGCCATTTCCTCGCCCGCCCGGCCGAACACCAGCGGATCGCCGGATTTCAGCCGCACGACGCGCTTGCCGTCGCGGCCGAGTTCAATCAGCAGCGCGTTGATTTCGGCCTGGCTCTTGGTATGGCAGCCCTTGCGTTTGCCCACCGGCAGACGCTCGGCGTCGCGGCGGCCCATGGCGACGATCGTCTCCGGCACGAGTGCGTCATGGACGATGACATCGGCTTCCATCAGCAGGCGGTGGGCGCGCAACGTCAGCAGGTCTTCGGCGCCGGGACCCGCGCCAACCAGGGCAATGTGGCCCGATGCCGGCGCGTTCGAAAGCAACATGTCAACGGCGGCATCATGCGCCTGCGAAAGCTGGCCGGCCGCCATGGCGCGGGCCGGCGCGCCGCCGAAAAAGTCGCTCCAGAAGCGCCGACGGGCATTGCCTTTCGGCAGCAATCTCTCAGCGGTGCCGCGTAACGAGGCGGCAAGCGAAGCAAGCGGCCCGACCGACGGCGACAGCATGCGGTCGATGCGGCTGCGCAGCATCTGGGCAAGCACCGGGCCGGCCCCTTCCGTGCCGATGGCAATGGCGACCGGCGCGCGGTTGACCAGCGCTGGGGTGAAGAAATCGCACAGCTCCGGCCGGTCGACGGCATTGACCGGAATGCCCATCCGGCGCGCATCTTCGGCAACCCGGCGGTCGAGCGCCTCATTGCCGCTGGCGGCAAACGCCATGACCGCGCCTTCGAGATGCGCGGCATCGTAGGCGGCAGCAATGTGGATGGCACCATCCGCGGCGATGAAGGCCAGCAACTCGGCCCCGGCGGCATCGGCTATGATGCGCAGCACGGCGCTCGACTGGCCGATCAGCCGCGCCTTGGCCAGAGCCTCCTCGCCGCCGCCGACGATGGCCACGGCTTCGCCCTCGACCCGCATAAACACGGGAAAGGCGTTGAGCTTGGCGGTGGCCTGCGGCATGGCGAGCGGAATCCTGAATACGCTGGCAGTTCTACGCGCGGGCGCGAAAAAGCAGAAGGAACGCACTCGCGCATCGCTTCGTGCGAAGCAATCGCTTTTCCGCAAGCACCAAAGGCAGGAGAAAAAAATTCCACAGCCACGAGTGGAGCGGATCCAAGCCGCTGTTGCGAGCCTTGATCTGTGGCGGTTCTAGCGACAAGCGAGGTATATTACAAAACACTTTTTTCTAAATTCTACGTCTAGTAGACTAAAGCTGCGATGCGCTGAACACCGGAACATTCCTGCGTCGGCGCGTGTTTGCCCTGCGAATCCGAGCCTGGCTGTTCAGCCGCGGCAATGGCTCCAGAGACGGGCCTAGAAACCATGAAAAACAGAAAAAAGGAGCGCTCCGTGAATAACCTCAAGCTGAAACGCGGACTGTGGATCGTAGTGGCCGACGGCGAGAAGGCGCTGTTCCTCGAGAACCGTGGCGACACCCAATATCCCGACCTTCAGGTCGTGCAGGAAATGGAACAGGCAAATCCGGCGACGCGAGAGCAAGGTTCGGACCGCCCCGGCCGCTACAGCGACGGCCCTTCCGTCCACCGCAGCGCAGTCGAGGACACCGACTGGCATCGTCTCGGCAAGGAGCGTTTCGCCGACGAAATTGCCGAGCGGCTGTACAAGCTCGCGCATCGCGGCGCCTTCAAGGAGATGGTGCTGATCGCACCGCCGCAGGTGCTGGGCGACATGCGTCGAAAACTGCACAAGGAAGTCGCCGAGAAAATCACAGTGGAAATTTCGAAGACGCTGACCAACCACACCATCGTCGACATCGAAAACCTGCTGCAGGCGGCCTGATCGCGGGCATCGGGCGGCGCAGGCCCCTTCCTTTTTGCAGCAATCCCCTTCTTTTTTCGAGCAACCATTGCCAGCCCGAGGCGGCTCGCCTTCTGTCATCCCTGTCGTCGATTTCATGGCATTTGCGGGTTGCCTCGACCATCCGAGCCGCCATATTGCAAAGGCGGCTGCTTCGGGCGGTGCATATCCGACATCGTGATTTTTGAAAGGCGCTCCATAGACCATGCCGCATGACACGCCCCTTATCGCCACCATTGTCGCCGGTTTGGGGCTGGCTTTCGTCTTCGGCGCAATTGCCAATCGCTTCCGCATCCCGCCGCTGGTCGGTTACCTCATCGCTGGCGTGCTGGTCGGGCCTAACACGCCGGGCTTCGTCGCCGATGCCGGCCTCGCCAACGAACTGGCCGAAATCGGCGTGATCCTGTTGATGTTCGGCGTCGGCCTGCATTTCTCGTTGAAGGATTTGTTGTCGGTCCGCGCCATCGCCGTGCCCGGCGCCATAGTTCAGATCGGATTCGCGACGGCGCTCGGCGCCGGCCTTGCCTGGATGCTCGGCTGGTCGATGGGCGCGGGGCTGGTCTTCGGGTTGGCGCTTTCCGTCGCCTCGACCGTGGTGCTGTTGCGTGCCTTGCAGGAGCGGCGGCTGATCGAGACGGAGCGCGGCCGCATCGCCGTCGGCTGGCTGATCGTCGAGGATCTGGCCATGGTGCTGGCGCTGGTGCTTTTGCCGGCGTTGGCTGGCGTGCTGGGCGGCCAGCAGCAAGGGGAGACCCATAGCAGCCTGCTGTCGCTGCCGGCCAGCTACGGCATCTGGAGTGTCGTCGGCAGCACGCTGGCCAAGGTCACCGCCTTTGTCGTCGTCATGCTGGTGGTGGGCCGCCGTGTCATCCCCTGGATCCTGCACTACGTCGCCCATACCGGTTCGCGTGAATTGTTCCGGCTGGCGGTGCTGGCCATCGCGCTCGGCGTCGCCTTCGGCGCCGCCAAGCTATTCGGCGTCTCGCTGGCGCTGGGCGCTTTCTTCGCCGGCATGATCATGAGCGAATCCGCGCTCAGCCATCGAGCGGCCGAGGAATCGCTGCCGCTGCGCGACGCCTTTTCCGTGCTGTTCTTCGTTTCGGTCGGCATGCTGTTCGACCCGTTCAGCCTGATCAGCAATGGCTGGCCGATCCTGGCGACACTGGCCATCATCGTCATCGGCAAATCGCTGGCGGCCTTCGCTATCGTCGTCGCCTTCCGCTATCCGATCGCGACCGCGTTGATGATTTCGGCAAGCCTTGCCCAGATCGG
Organism: Mesorhizobium wenxiniae; assembly: GCF_002284535.1. GTDB lineage: Bacteria > Pseudomonadota > Alphaproteobacteria > Rhizobiales > Rhizobiaceae > Mesorhizobium > Mesorhizobium wenxiniae. The sequence continues at coordinate 95,067 of NZ_NPKH01000025.1, forward strand.
CGAATTCTCGTTCATTCTGGCCGAGCTCGGCGTCGGGCTGAAGCTGCTGCCCGAACAAGGACGCGACCTCATCCTCGCCGGTGCTATCCTGTCGATCGTCCTGAACCCGCTGATGTTCCTTGCCGTCGACTGGATGAAACCCTGGCTGGAAAGGCGCGCCGGCAAGACGGCTTCGCTCGACGAGGCAAAGCCGATCGGCCCCGCGACGGAGCCAGGCCAGCTGGCTTCGGTTGCGGCACCCGTGAAAGAGGACGGCCCGCCGCCCAGGACAGCGCTTACCGGCCATTCCATCCTGGTCGGCTATGGCCGCGTCGGCAGTCTCGTCGGCGCGTCATTGAAGGAGGCCGCCCTGCCCTTCCTCGTCATTGAGGATGCCGACAAGACGCTGGCGAAGCTCAGGGACGACGGCATCGAAACCGTGTCCGGCAACGCCGCGAATAGCGAGGTGTTCGCTGCTTCCAATCCCGAGGGCGCGAAGCGGCTGATCCTCGCCATCCCCAACGCCTTCGAGGCGGGACAGATCGTGCTGCGCGCCCGCGCCGCCAACCCGAAGATCAACGTCATTGCCCGCGCCCATTCCGATGCCGAGGTCGAGCATCTCAAGGGGCTCGGAGCCGACACGGTCATCATGGGTGAGCGCGAGATCGCGCGTGGGATTGTGGAAGAGGTGATGGAAGGCAAGACAGAGGCGGCCGAAGAGCCGAAAGCACCGATTACTTAGACCTCGATCGCCGGCGTTCGCTTACACGTGCTGGCCGCCATTGATGTGGATTTCCGAGCCCGTCACATAGGACGCCTGCTGCGAGCACAGAAAGAAGATGATGTCGGCGACTTCCGCCGTGGTCCCCAGCCGCCGCAGCGGGATCGTCTCGACAATCTTTTCCGTGCCCGGCGACAGGATCGCCGTATCGATCTCGCCGGGTGCGATGGCGTTGACGCGGATGCCGTGCGGGCCGAAATCGTGCGCCATTTCCCGCGTCAGCGAGCCGAGCGCGGCTTTCGACGTCGCATAGGCGGTGCCGGCGAAGGGATGCACGCGGGTACCGGCGATCGAGGTGACATTGACGATCGAGCCTTTGGCCGACGCCAATTCCCTAAATAATCCCCGCGCCAGCATGATCGGCGCGAAGAAATTGACCTGGAACACGTCGCGCCAGACATGCATCGGTGTGTCGATCGAATTCATGCGGCTGTTGCCGTCCTTGAGCTTCGGCGAGATGCCGGCATTGTTGACCAGCGCATGAAGCTGGCCGCCATGCGCCTCCAGCCGATGGCGGATTTCCGAGATCGCGATGCCGACATCCTCCTGGTCGGCGAGATCGACCTTGATATGGTCTTCCGGACCGGCCGGCCACGGGCAGTCCTCGGCAAAGGCCTGGCGCGAGCAGGTGATGACGCGCCAGCCTTCGCGCGAAAAGCGCTTGACCGTGGCATGGCCGATGCCGCGGCTGGCGCCAGTCAGCACGATTGTCTTTCTGGTGTCGGTTTCGGCCATTCGCGATCTCTTTAGGGCGACGTGCGTCCCTTTGGGCGCACAAAGTACGCTCTAGCACTTTTAACCCGGAGATGTAGCGGAACACGGCAGCGATGACGAGGGGTCAGCCGCCGGTGAGGATGTCGAAGATCGAGGTCTGCCGCTTCTTGACCGGGCCGCCGACATCGCCGGGCGGCACCGGGCGCTTGATAGATGCGGTGGTGCCCCCACCGCCCGGCATCCCGAAGCCTGCGGCATCGACCGTTTCGGCGGGACGCACGGCGCGAGGCGGCGACGCTTTTTTGGCGGACGGCGCGGATTGGCCAACCGAAGCGGACGGCACCGGGGCCGGTTGCGCCGCGTTGGACGGTATTTCGTCCTGCACGATCGTGTCCGCGGGCGTCGACCTCCATGTTCCAGGCAGCGGCCGCACCGGCACGCCTTCATGAGCGGCGACCATGAATTCATGCCAGGCCTGCGCCGGCAGCGCGCCGCCGGTGACCTTCTTCATCGGACCGCCATCGTCATTGCCGAACCAGACTCCGGTGGTGAGATTGGCGGTGTAGCCGATGAACCAGGCGTCGCGCGAATTCTGGCTGGTGCCGGTCTTGCCGGCGGCCGGCCAGGCAAAGGCCGCCTTCCTGGCAGTGCCGATTTCGACAGTGCCGGTCATCATAGAATTCATCATCCCGACGATCTCGGGCTTGATGACGCGCGGGGAGCCGCCGCCATTGTTGTCGTAGAGCACCTTGCCGCCGGCTGTCGTCACGCGGCGGATAAGATGGACGTCCGGGCGGTAGCCGCCATTGGCGAAGGGGACATAGGCCGACGTCAGTTCCAGCGGCGTCACTTCAGAGGTGCCGAGCGCGATCGAGGTGTTGGCCGTGAGGTCGGACTGGATGCCCATGCGATGCGCCGCCTCGACCACCGCGTCAGGGCCGACTTCCATGGTTAACTGGGCAGCCACCGAGTTCAGCGACTTCGCCAGCGCCGTCGCCAGCGTCACCTTGCCGAAATACTTGCCGCCGTAATTGGTTGGCGTCCATTTGCCTATTCTGATCGGCGCGTCATTGCGCACGCTGTCTGGTGTGCGGCCGGCTTCCAGCGCCGCCATGTAAACGAACGGCTTGAACGCCGAGCCCGGCTGGCGGCGCGCCTCCGAGGCGCGGTCGAACTGGCTGGTCGAATAATCATAGCCGCCGACCATGGCACGTACCGCCCCGGAATTGTCGATCGACACCAGCACACCCTGGCTGGCATTGAGCTTCTTGCCGCTCCCGTCGATCAGCCGGCGGATCGATTGTTCGGCGAGCTTCTGCAGCGTGAGGTCGACGGTGGTGTCGACGATGATGTCGCCCCGCACATCGCCGATCAGGTCGGGCAGTTCTTCCACGATGGTGTCAGCGACGTAGTTTTCCGAGCCCGTCCAGTAGGATGCCACCCGCGACGCCGGCGCGCTCATCGCCGTGGTCAGTTCCTTAGCGCTGATCTTGCCTTCGTCGCGCATGGCGGCGAGAACGAGCTGCGAGCGCTGCTCGGCCGCCTTCGGGTCACGCGCCGGAGACAGACGCGACGGCGCTTTCAACAGGCCAGCGAGGAGTGCCGCCTCAGGCAGCGTGACATCGCGTGCGCTCTTGCCGAAATAGCGGCGCGAGGCCGCTTCGACACCATAGGCGCCGGAGCCGAAATAGACCCGGTTGAGGTACATTTCGAGGATCTGGTCCTTGGTGTGCTTGTGCTCGAGCCACAGCGCCAGAAGCACTTCCTGCACCTTGCGTTCCAGCGTGCGATCAGGCGTCAGGAACAGGTTTTTCGCCAATTGCTGGGTCAGCGTCGAGCCGCCCTGCGAAAAACGCCCGCCGAGAACGTTGGCGACCATGGCTCTGGACAGACCGATCGGATCGATGCCCAAATGCGAATAGAAGCGGCGATCTTCGATGGCTATGACGGCCTCGGGAATATAGGCTGACATTTCATGCAGGCCGACAGCTTCGCCGCCGCTCATGCCGCGATTGGCGAGCAGTTTTCCTTCGACGGAGACGATCCTGATATTGGGCGCGCGGTCGGGAATGGCCCAGGTGGTGGCCGCCGGCATTTTCGCACCGTAATAGACGACGATGCCTGCGCTGGCGATGCCGCCCCAGATGGCCAGCACGAAGCACCAGTAGGCCAACCGGCCGAGCACGCCGAACAGGCCGCGCCGGCTTTTGCCACGTCCGCGACGCGACGATTTTGCCCGGGCCGGCTGGCGCTTTGCAGAGGTCTTGCGGTTGCTCGGCACGACGCGATCCTCCTCGCTCACAGAAAAACCGGCCGAGGATTTCGCCCGTGGCGGTCCCTCGAAGCTGGGTTCGATGCGGCTGTCTCTGCGGTTCGCCATGCGCTGTGCTGTATGTCCCGATGCCTATCGCATCGGCCCGAAAATCGCGATTTTCGGAAACACGATGCGAAGCTTCAAAGTCTAAGAGCGTACTCTCTGTGCGTCCGAACGGACGCACATCGCTCCATGGCGTTCGCGTGAAGAGTAGATGCGGCGATTTAAGGGCGGGTTAAATGGTTCAAAGTTAATTCAATGCGTTACGGGACGTCACCGCTGCGTTCCTTGCTTCTGGGGGTTTGCAACAATGGCGTCCCTCGCGAGACGGCCTTCTCGTATTTCAGCATCAACCGCTCAGCCACCGTCTCTTGCGTTCGATCGCTGCTCTAAACCGTTGAATCTGCGCATGACCTTGCCACCAAAGTCATTCACCTTGGTGGATCATGCGTTAGTCGATCGCATCACGAACGGAAAGCGCTGCCCAGGATGATTGCATCGTCTCGCCGACATGGCAGTAGCAGACAATTTCGTGGAGCTGATCGTCGGTCAGTTCGAAGAAACGCTTTGCTTCGCCATAAGTGTCGTCTTTCAGCCCCTCATCGCGCAGAATCGGATCCTCGAAGGCAACCGATATTGGCGAGCCTTCGCCACGCATGATTTCGCGCTCCGGCGACGAACGATATTCGGTCCCGATAAGCGCGGTAAGGAGTCGGCTGGGCTGCCGTTCTAGAAGTTTTGACCAACGTTCGAGACGCTGGGTTCGGTCCATTCTAGGAGGTGTTGGGTCTCTGTGTACCTTTGCCACCGCATGCAGTTGGTCCAGTGTTTGGTGCCTCATGGCAACCTCCTAATAGTAGGTGGGTTGGCCCCAAACTCCCTGTACCAAGATCATACCGCGGATGTGTCGATACGTCACTCTTATTCCGTATCCAGGTTGGCTTCTCTCCGGGTGCATCGAAGGATGGAGCGGCCTGCCTTGGCGCTCAATCTTCGACCCCGATGGGGCAGGTCATCGGCACCTTTGCCGCGCCAACCCAACGCCGCTCAGTTCTGCTGGATCGAAATGCCTTTGTCGTCGATCTTGAGTTCCACGCCCTTCGGCCTGGTTTGCTCGCGATAGACATAGACGCCGAGCGCGATGACCACGACGACGAGCGCGCCGATGATGAGATAGAGCATGTTCTGCTTCATGGCGCGCCCTTGATGTGCTTCGAGGATCAGGCCTGCTTCACCAGTTTGATCAGCACGAGCAGGATCACCGCGCCGATCGTGGCGTGGATGATGGAGGCAAATATACCGCCGCCTATGGCGAACCCCATCCTTGGGAAGAGCCAGCCGGCTATTAAGGCACCAACGATGCCGACGACGATATTGCCGACCAGGCCGAGGCCGAAACCCTTGACGATCAGGCCGGCGAGCCAGCCGGCGATGGCACCGATGATGATGAAGACAAGCAGGCCCTCAGTACCCATTGCAGATCCCTCCCGAGCGAATGGTCGCGGAGCAGAGAGCTCCGAATCGACCTCCGATTGCGACATGTCCAACCTATTGGAAAGGAGCCGGCGCCGCCAGCGGCGTCATTCGTCGTCGCCATCCCCGGATGCAGGCCGCCAGCTGATCGGCTTGACCTTCCTTTGCGTATGACCGTCCGTATAGGCCCACCAGCCGGTGTCGTTCTCGTCCCAGTCGCCGCCGGCCGCTTTCAGCCGGTCGAGCGACCGGTACTGCGCGATGGATTCGTTCATCACCCCGTCGCTGTCCTTCCAGTAGACGGTGACCTTGGAGCCATCCTTGGGTGCTGTTTCGATTGGTTTTCTGGCAGCCATTTCATCCCTCCACGGACCGACAGAACGTCGCGGCGAACACCAGGTTCCGCCTTAGCTATGGGCGAAGATGTCTGCCTCATCCCAGCCCATCAGGTCGAGTTTCGCACGCGTCGGCAGGAAGCGGAAGCAGGCTTCGGCCTCCCTGGTCCGGTTGTCGCGCGCAAGCCGCGCTGTCAGCACATCGCGCAGCTGGTGCAGATAGAGCACGTCGGAGGCGGCGTATTCGAGTTGTTCGGGCGATAACGTCTCCGCCGCCCAGTCCGATGACTGCTGCGCTTTCGACAGGCTGACGCCGAGAAGCTCAAAGCAGATGTCCTTCAGCCCGTGCCGGTCGGTATAGGTTCGGGTAAGCCGCGAGGCGATCTTGGTGCAGAACACCGGCTCCGGCATGACGCCGAAGGCGTTGTAGAGGACGGCGAGATCGAAACGGCCGAAATGGAACAGCTTGGTTATGCTGCGGTTCTTGAGCAGGCTGACGAGGTTTGGCGCCTTCTTCTGGCCGGGCGCGATCTGGATGACGTCGGCGGAACCGTCGCCCGGCGAGATCTGCACCACGCAAAGCCGGTCGCGATGCGGATTGAGCCCCAGCGTCTCCGTGTCGATGGCGACCGCCCCGACGTCGTAGTGCAAGAGCCCCGGCAGGTCGTTCTTATGGAAGCGGATATCGCTCATCGTATTCTCCGGTCGCGGCTGGACGCACGTCGCTCTAGCCCGTCCTTGCCGCGATCCGATGAAAAATCAACAGAAAGTTGAATTCTCGCCCCCTCAGCGTGTCAGCGCATCGAGAATGCGCGCCCAGGAGCGCTGGCCCTTGTGGAATGAACTCATCTCGTACTTCTCGTTCGGCGAATGGATGCGGTCATCGTCGAGCCCGAAACCGACCAGCAACGATTCGATACCGAGATAGGTCTGGAAATCGCCGACCACCGGGATCGAGCCCCCGCTTCCCGTCGTCACTGCCGGTTTCGGCCATTCGTCGGACAGCGCGTCCTTGGCCTTGGCGAGAAACGGCGAGTCGTAGGAAAGCTGGATCGCCGGCGAGCCGCCATGCGGGTGGAAATCGACCGAGCAGTCGGCCGGGATGCGCTCCCTGACGAAGGCCTGGAAAGCGGCGCGAATCTTCTGGGGATGCTGCTTGTGAACGAGGCGGAAGGACACTTTTGCCGAGGCTTCCGCCGCGATCACCGTCTTGAACCCCTTGCCGGTATAGCCGCCGACAATGCCGTTGAACTCGGCCGTCGGCCGCGCCCAGGTGAGTTCGAGCACCGAGCGCCCCTGTTCGCCGGACGGAATCGACAGGCCGACAGGCCCAAGGAATGTCTCGGCGGTTTCGCCGAGCGCCTCCCATGACTTCAGGATCTGCGAAGGCGTCTCCTCGACGCCGTCATAGAACCCCGGAATGGTGACATGGCCGTCCTCGTCGTGGATGTCGGCCAATATCCTGGCCAGGATGCGGATTGGATTGGCAGCAGCACCGCCATAGAGACCGGAATGCAGGTCGCGGTCGGCGGCCTTCACCGTGATCTCCTCGCCGACCAGCCCGCGCAGCGCGACGCAGATGGACGGCGTATCGCGGTCCCACATGCCAGTGTCGCAGACAAGCGCAAAGTCGGCCTTGAGTTCGGCCGCATTTGCCTCGAGGAACGGCTTCAGCGATGGCGAACCGGACTCCTCCTCGCCTTCGAACAGGATCGTGATGCGGCACGGCAGCCCGCCATGCACCTGCTTCCAGGCGCGGCAAGCCTCAACGAAGGTCATCAGCTGCCCCTTGTCGTCGGCCGAACCACGTCCCGTGATCACCTGGTGGCCGGGCTCGATCTCCTTCACCGAAGGCGCGAACGGGTCGGTTTCCCAGAGCTCGATCGGATCGACCGGCTGCACGTCGTAATGGCCATAGAACAGGACATGCGGTGCGCCCGCCGGCCCGTCATGGTGCGCCACCACCATCGGATGACCTGCCGTGTCACGCACGCTGGCGTCGAAGCCTATCCGCTTGAGCTCCGCCACCAGCCATTCCGCCGCCTTGCGGCAATCGGCGGCATAGCTCGGATCGGTCGAGATCGACTTGATCCTGAGCAGGCCAAACAGGCGTTCCAGGCTCTCGTCGAGGTTTTTGTCGAGACGATCGAGGACGGGAGAAATTCTGGACATTTTTATCAAGCCTTTCGATTCTGAGCAGCAACCCTAAAGCCGCAAGGCAGAAACGAAAAGCCGGCCGTCGTTGGACCACGGGCGTCGAAAGGCAAAAAAATGCCGCCGTGGTGGAGGGGAACCACGGCGGCCTTTACTCGAAACGATGCGGCAGCCCGGAGAGGGGGGATAGGCTGCCGCAAGTGTCCGGGATAGGCGGGGGACGGGCCTTGCTCCGGACCTCGGCGAAAAATGCCGATGGCGCTTATCTGTGTCTCCGAACGTGGCGATTCAAGGGCACGAAGATTACACTTTCGTAACATACCCGTGATCGGATCGACTGTCAGGGATGTTGCCGGAACCGGCGGTTGAGGCCGCCTTTGGCATGGACCCCGACGCTGCGCCGCGCTATCCCTTCGTCCCATGAAAAAAGGCGATCATCTCTTCCTTGTCGACGGTTCCGGCTACATCTTCCGTGCCTATCACGCGCTACCGCCGCTGACCCGCAAATCCGACGGGCTGCCGACTAGTGCCGTGCTCGGCTTCTGCAACATGGTCTGGAAGCTGACGCAGGACGCCCGCAACACCGATGTCGGCATCGTGCCGACGCATTTCGCCGTCATCTTCGACTATTCGTCGAAAACCTTCCGCAGCGATCTCTACCCCGAATACAAGGCCAACCGCTCGGCCCCGCCGGAAGACCTGATCCCGCAATTCGGCCTGATCCGCCAGGCAACCCGGGCCTTCAACCTGCCCTGCCTCGAGACAGAAGGCTACGAAGCCGACGACCTGATCGCCACCTATTGCCGGCTTGCCTGCGAAGCCGGCGCCGACACCACCATCATCTCTTCCGACAAGGATCTGATGCAACTGGTCGGCCCGACGGTCGCTATGTACGACCCGATGAAGGACCGCCAGATCGGCGTTCCCGAGGTGATCGAAAAATGGGGCGTGCCGCCGGAAAAGATGATCGACCTGCAGGCGCTGACCGGCGACTCGGTCGACAATGTGCCGGGCGTGCCCGGCATCGGTCCGAAGACGGCGGCGCAGTTGCTCGAACAGTTCGGCGATCTCGACGCGCTGCTCGCCCGCGCCGGCGAGATCAAGCAGGACAAGCGGCGCGAATCGATCATCGCCAATGCCGACAAGGCGCGCATTTCGCGTGAGCTGGTGACGCTGAAGAACGACGTTCCGGTGAGCGAGGGGCTCGACCAATTCGTTTTGCAGGCGCCCGACGGTCCCAGGCTGATCGGCTTCCTCAAGACCATGGAATTCACCTCGCTGACCCGCCGTGTGGCCGAAGCGACGGGAACCGATCCAGGCGACGTCGCGGCCACCGCCGTTACGATAGAGCGGGCCGATACGGCACATGGCCCCGACATGGGCTTTGGCGCGCCGGCGGCTGCCGAGAACATACCTGCGCCGTCCGACGAGGCTCCCGCCGAAGCCGCCAAGCAAGGCGATACGCCTTCTTTGCTTTCGGCGCTTCGCCTGGAGGCTGCGACCGCCCGCAAGATCGACACCGGCGCATACGTCTCCATCCGTGATGCCGCGACGCTGAGGGCCTGGATCGCCGAGGCGATGGAGACAGGCATCGTCGCCTTCGATATCGAGGCCTCCTCGCCCGATCCGATGCAGGCCGAACTGATCGGCCTCTCCATGGCCACCGCGCCCGGTCGCGCGGCCTATGTGCCGCTCGCCCACAAAAGCGGCAACGGCGACCTGCTCGGCGGCGGAGTGGTCGAAAACCAGATCCCGATCCGTGAGGCGCTTGGCATCCTGAAGCCGTTGCTGGAGGACAAGTCGGTTCTCAAGATCGTGCAGGAGCTGAAATACGATCTCGTCGTCATGAGCCGCCACGGCATCGATGTCGCCCCGTTCGACGACACCATGCTGATCTCCTACGTGCTCGACGCAGGCACGTCCGGCGGCCACGGCATGGCGGCTCTGTCGGAAAAGTGGCTCGGCCACTCTCCCATTGCCCTCAAGGATCTGGCCGGCTCTGGAAGAAGCTTCGTCGGCTTCGACCAGGTCGACATCGACAAGGCAACGGCCTATGCCGCGGAGCACGCCGATGTGACGCTCAGGCTCTGGCGGGTGCTGAAGCCACGGCTTGCCGCCAAGGGCCTCGTCTCGGTCTACGAGCGGCTGGAACGGCCGCTGGTGCCGGTTCTGGCAAGGATGGAGCAGCGCGGCATCTCCGTCGACCGGCAGATCCTGTCGCGGCTGTCCGGCGAGCTGGCACAGGGCGCCGCGCGGCTGGAGGACGAAATCTACCAGCTCGTCGGCGAGCGCATCAATATCGGCTCGCCAAAGCAGCTCGGCGACATCCTGTTCGGCAGGATGGGCCTGCCCGGCGGCTCCAAGACCAAGACCGGCCAATGGTCGACCTCGGCGCAGCTTCTGGAAGACCTCGCCGCCGAAGGCCACGAGCTGCCGCGCAAGATCGTCGACTGGCGCCAGCTGACCAAATTGAAATCGACCTATACCGATGCGCTGCCCGGTTTCGTCCATCCCGATACCAAGCGCGTCCACACCTCATACGCGCTTGCCGCAACGACGACGGGACGGCTGTCGTCCTCCGATCCCAATCTGCAGAACATTCCGGTACGCACCGTCGAGGGGCGAAAGATCCGGACGGCCTTCATCGCCGACAAGGGCAACAAGCTGGTTTCCGCCGACTACAGCCAGATCGAGCTGCGTGTGCTCGCCCATGTCGCCGAGATCCCACAGCTCAAGCAGGCGTTTGCCGACGGCGCCGACATCCACGCCATCACCGCCTCGGAGATGTTCAACGTGCCGGTCGAGGGCATGCCCGCGGAGATACGCCGCCGCGCCAAGGCGATCAATTTTGGCATCATCTACGGCATTTCCGCCTTTGGCCTGGCCAACCAGCTGTCGATCCCGCGCGAAGAGGCCGGCGCCTATATCAAGAAATACTTCGAACGCTTCCCCGGCATCCGCGATTATATCGACGCGACCAAGGCCTATGCCCGCGAATACGGCTATGTCGAAACCATCTTCGGCCGCCGCATCCATTACCCGGAGATACGGTCGTCAAACCCGTCAGTCCGTGCCTTCAACGAGCGCGCCTCGATCAACGCCCGGCTGCAGGGCACCGCGGCCGACATCATCCGCCGCGCCATGATCCGCATGGACGATGCACTGGAAAAGGCGAAGCTGTCCGCCCGCATGCTGCTGCAAGTGCATGACGAACTGGTCTTCGAGACGGTCGAAGCGGAGGTCGAGGCGACCATCCCCGTCGTGCGCCATGTCATGGAGAACGCCGCGATGCCAGCGGTGTCGATGTCAGTGCCGCTGCACGTCGACGCCCGCGCCGCCGACAATTGGGAAGAGGCGCATTAACGTCCGGACGTCCGCGGCCGACCAATTGCGATCTGTAGCGATCCTTCGCGCCCCCCTCTGTCCTGCCCTCTTTGCCAAAACTTGACATCTCCCCCACATGGGGGAGATCGGCCGTTATCCCGGCTTTCGCCAATCTCCAACGGAGCAAGATGGTTGCAGCGCCGAAGCTGCCAATCTCCCCCTCGTGGGGGAGATGTCCGGCAGGACAGATGGGGGCGCTTCCCTCCGGCATCCACCGTTATGTCGCGGCATAACAGGCCTTTAAGCCGCCTCAGCTCGGCATTTCGCGCAGGTACCACGAAACTCGATCACCGCCTTCTTGGCGGCGAAGCCGGTCGAGCGCACCCATTCGTCGAGCCGGTGTCCGACTTCATGGTCGGAAAATTCGGTCACCTGCCCGCATGTATCGCAGATGGCAAAGGCAGCCATCGAATGGCTGTGGTCGTGCGGCTCGGCGCAGGCGACGAAGGAATTGAGGCTTTCGAGCCGGTGCACGAAGCCGGACTTCACCAGCGTGTCGAGCGCGCGATAGACCTGCAGCGGGGCGCGAAAACCCCGCTCGCGCAGCTGGTCGAGCAGCGTATAGGCGCTGAGCGGCCCGCTGGCGGCCTCGAGTTTCTCGAGCACGCACAGCTGGTTTTTCGTCAGCACATCCCTTGCCGCCATGGTCCTGTTCCAACCCGTCTTGCGCCGCCCGCACATCATTTCCGCATGCAAGCGGCTTCAATCCTCTCCAGATAGCGACGAACGGGTCTTTTTGCTACTGTTTCAATGCCTGCGCTGCCCCTCATTGCCCTGCCGGGCATTTCTCCCCGTATAGTGACGGGGAGAAAGGGCTTGGCCGCAACCTTGGCTCCCCTTTCTACAGCCGCCTGTGATTGGCGAAATCCTTTGTGGAGACGTCCTTCTCCCCGTCTCTAAACGGAGAGAAGTGCCCGGCAAGCGATGAGGGGCAGCGCCAACCTGACGCGGTTGCCCTGAGTCACTTGCGAGGCGGACCGTTGCGCTCGGCGGAGGCGGCCCACAGATTGATGTCGGCCTCGCGTGCGTAGGCGTCGATTTCGGCGAGCTCGGCATCGCTGAAATCGAGCGCCTTCAGCGCGCCGACGCAATCCTCGACCTGTTCCGGCCGGCTGGCGCCGATCAGCGCCGAGGTCACCCGGCCCTTGCGCAGCACCCAGGCCAGCGCCATCTGCGCCAGCGTCTGGCCGCGTCGGCCGGCTATGGCGTTCAGCGCCTTGATGTTGGCGATGGTCTTGTCGTTGATGAAGGCCGGCCGCAGCGACTTGCCCTGGCTGGCGCGGCTGCCGTCAGGGATGCCGCCGAGATATTTGTCGGTCAGCATGCCTTGCGCCAGCGGCGTGAACACGATCGAGCCGACGCCGAGCCCCTCCAGCGTGTCGAGCAGACCATCGTCCTCGACCCAGCGGTTGAGCATCGAATAGCTCGGCTGATGGATGACGCAAGGCGTGCCGAGCTGCTTCAATATGTCGGCGGCCTCGCGCGTGCGCTGCGAATTGTAGGAGGAGATGCCGGCATAAAGCGCCTTGCCCGAGCGCACCGCGTGATCGAGCGCACCCATCGTTTCTTCCAGCGGCGTTTCGGGATCGAAGCGGTGCGAATAGAAGATGTCGACATAGTCGAGCCGCATCCGCTTCAGGCTCTGGTCGAGACTGGCCAGCACATATTTGCGCCCGCCCCATTCGCCATACGGTCCGGCCCACATCTCGTAGCCGGCCTTGGTCGAGATGATCAGCTCGTCGCGATAGGCCGAAAAATCCGTCCGCAGGATTTCGCCAAAAGCCGTCTCCGCCGAACCGGGCGGCGGGCCGTAATTGTTGGCGAGGTCGAAATGTGTGATGCCGAGATCGAAAGCCTTGCGCGCGATCGCCTGCTTGGTCCGGTGCGGCGTGTCGTCACCGAAATTGTGCCAGAGCCCGAGCGAGATTGCCGGCAATTTCAGGCCGGATCGCCCGCAGCGATTGTAGACCATGTTCTCGTAGCGGTTTTCGGCGGGCACATAGGGCATGGGAGATCCTCAAATCAAAAGCGAGCCAGGCAGCTGCCACCGCGAAAAGGGTGAGTCGGCCCTGCCTCTCACCCTTAGCCTCTCTCGGTTTCTATGAGGAGAGGGTTCGACGTGTCACTGAAGCCCGCACCTATTTCTTCTTCGCCAACAGCCCTTCGGCGTCTTTGACGCCCAGTGCCGCAGGCCGTTCGCAGGTGGTCTGCATGGCAACAAACTTTCCGCTCGCGCCCGACCGCAGCATGCCGGTCATCACATCGACGGCATGCAGCGCCAGTTCCATCGAGCAGCGATGCGGCCGGCCTTCCACGATCGCCAGCGCCATGTCGGCGAGACCGGCGGTGCGGTAATTGGCCATCATGCCGTGCGAATGCATCTGGTTGGCCACGCCGAACGGATGCTTCCACTTTGGCAGCTTCTTGACCGGCTTGGCGCCGTTGGTGAAGCGAACGTCGCCGCCGAAGAAATTCGGATCCGGCAAAAACACCGTCCCCAATTCGCCGTAGAGTTCCATCGGCGCATGGCCATGGCTCCACACGTCCCAGCTGGTATTGAGCGTCACCACGGCGCCATTCTCGAACTCCATCACGCCGTGGATCGTCGTCGGCGTGGCGACCAGGACTTTTTCGCCCGCGCGCGGCTTCGAACTGATCGTGCGTTCGGTCGAGGGGATCGACGCGAACGCCGCCACCTGCTTCACCGGCCCGATCAGCTGGATCAGATTGGTGATATAGTAGGGTCCGATGTCGAGCACCGGACCAGCGCCAGGCTGGAAGAAGAAGTCCGGATTGGGGTGCCAATGCTCCATCCCATGGTTCATCACGTGGCATGTGCCGCTGGTGATCTTGCCGAGCTTGCCGGTGTCGATCAGGTTGCGGACAAGCTGGTGCGCGCCACCGAGGAAAGTGTCCGGCGCCGAGCCTATGCGCAGTCCGTCTTTCTCCGCCAGTTTCTTCAGGTCCAGCCCTTCCTTGACCGACAGCACGAACGGCTTTTCCGAATAGACGTGCTTGCCGGCATCGAGGATCTGTTTCGACACCTCATAGTGCACCGCCGGAACGGTGAGGTTGACGATGATGTCGATGTCGCCCGCCTTGAGCAGCCCTTCGACTGTCGCGGCGCGCAGCTTGAACTCCTTCGCCCGCGCCTTGGCTGCATCCATGTCGATATCCGCGCAGGCGCGCATCTCCATGCCGCGAAACAGCGGCGCCAGGGAAAAATACGCCTTCGAGATGTTGCCGCAGCCGATGACGCCGACCCCAAGTTTTTTTGCCATGCTGGTCTGCTCCTAATAGGTCTTGGCGGCGGCGATCGAGCGGCGGGCGAAGCGCTCGATGTCGTTGGGGTTGTCGTGTTCCACGACGTAGTATTTGGCGACGCTCTCGGCGCGCAGCGCCTGGATCAGACCGGCCCAGTCGATCGTGCCATGGCCGACATCCGACCAGCCGTCCTCGTTGAGGCCCTCGCCGGGCTTGGCGATGTCCTTGACATGGACGGCGGCGATGCGTTTGCCATGCTTCTCGATCCAGGACAGCGGATCGTCGCCGCCGCGCACCACCCAGGCGACGTCCATCTCCCAGCCGATGTCGGGCGCTGCCGCCAGGACATGGTCCTGCGGCACCGAACCGTCGGCAAGCTTCTTGAACTCGAAATCATGGTTGTGCCAGGCAAAGCCGTAGCCGGCCTTTTCGGCCGTCTCGCCGACCTTGGCCAGGCGTTCGCCGAAGCCGCGCCAGCCGGCCGTGTCGGTCGGCCTGCTCTCGGCGACCAGATAGGGGCAGATGAGCAGCGTGATGCCGAGCGCGTCGGCGATTTTGCGCACGCCGTCAAAATCGTTCTCGAGCGCATCGATCGAGAAATGGCCGGTCGGCATGGCGAGGCCGTTCTTGTCGAGTTCGGCACGAAATGCCCCGGGGTCGTCATAGACGCCGCCGAACCCTTCGACTTGCGCGTAGCCGAGCTCGCCCAGCATCTTGAGCACCGCTTCCCAAGGTTGGAAGTTGCGGGCGCTGTAAAGTTGGAATGACCAATTCATCGTCTCTGTCCGTTCTCTGGGATGGATGGGCTTGAGGGTGAAAATCTCGGGGTATTACAGGCGGGTGCCGCTGGCAGCGTCGAACAGCGAAGCGCGCATCGGGTCAAAACCGATGCTCACCGTGTCGGCGTTGTTTGGCGTGCGCTCGGATGTCACCCGCACGGTGAAATTCTGATTTGCGAGCTTCAGCCAGACCAGCGTGTCGGAACCCATGGGTTCGACGACCACGACATTTGCCGTGGCTGTGAACGGCCATCCGGAGCCGCTGTTGAACGCGACATGCTCGGGCCGGATACCGAACACCGCCGCTCCCGGCACCGGCTCCTTTTCGAAAGCGTAGGTGGCAAGCGGGATCCGCACATCCTCGGCGGCGAAGTGCCAGTTGCCATCGTCCTTCTCGAGCCGGCCGTCGAGGAAATTCATCGCCGGCGAGCCGAGGAAGCCGGCGACGAAACGGTTGACCGGGCGATTGTAGATGGTCTGCGGGGCGTCGAGCTGCTGGATGACGCCGCCCTTCATCACCGCGATGCGGTCGGCCAGCGTCATCGCCTCGATCTGGTCGTGGGTGACATAGATCATGGTGTTCTGCAGCTTGCTGTGCAGCAGTTTGATTTCGACACGCAGCTCGGCGCGCAGCTTGGCGTCGAGATTGGAGAGCGGCTCATCGAACAGGAAGACGTCGACGTCGCGCACCAGCGCCCGCCCGATCGCCACACGCTGGCGCTGGCCGCCCGAAAGCGCCGACGGCTTGCGTTGCAGCAATGGCTCGATCTGCAGGATCTCGGCGGCCCGCGCGATGCGCCTGGCGATCTCGTCCTTGGGAATGCCGGCGACGCGCAGCCCGAAGGACAGGTTCTTCTCCACCGTCATCTGCGGGTAGAGCGCGTAGGACTGGAACACCATGCCGATGCCACGGTCCTTGGGCTCCTCCCAGGTGACGTTCTTGCCCTTGATGAAGATGCGGCCGTCCGAAACGTCGAGCAGGCCGGCGATGCAGTTGAGCAAGGTCGACTTGCCGCAGCCGGACGGCCCGAGCAGCACGATGAACTCGCCCTCGGCGACATCGATGTTGAGGGTTTCCAGCACCGAAATTGCGCCGAAATTCAGCGACAGGTCCTGGATCGAAACGCTGGGATTTTCGAGTCGTGTCATCATCATCCTTTCACCGCGCCGGCGGCGATGCCACGCACGAAAAGCTTGCCGGAAATGAAGTAGACGACGAGCGGTACGAGGCCGGTCAGGATGGTGGCGGCCATATTGACGTTGTATTCCTTCACGCCTTGCACCGAGTTGACGATGTTGTTGAGCTGCACCGTCATCGGATAGGTGTCGGGGCGGGTGTAGACGACGCCGAACAGGAAGTCGTTCCAGATGCCGGTCACCTGCAGGATGATGGCGACGACGAAGATCGGCAGCGACATCGGCAGCATGATGCGGAAATAGATGCCCCAGAAGCCGGCGCCGTCGACGCGCGCCGCGCGGAACAGTTCCTCCGGCATCGAAGAGAAGTAATTGCGGAACAACAGCGTCAGGATCGGCATGCCGAAAATGGAATGGACGATCACCAGGCCGCTCAGGCTGCCGTAGAGGCCGATCTCGCGCAGGATGATGACGATCGGATAGATCATCACCTGATAGGGGATGAAGGCGCCGACGATCAGGATGACGAAGAAAGTATCGGCGCCCTTGAAGCGCCAGTTGGCAAGCGCGTAGCCGTTCACCGATGCGATGGCGATCGACAGGACGACCGACGGAACGGTGATGCGCACCGAGTTCCAGAAGCCGCGCGAGAGCCCGTCGCAGTTGAGGCCGGTGCAGGCGCTGGACCAGGCCTTCACCCAAGGCTCGAAGGTGATCTCGAGCGGCGGCGAGAAGATGTTGCCGAGGCGTATCTCCGGCATGCCCTTGAGCGAGGTCACCACCATCACATAGAGCGGCAGCAGATAATACAGCGCCACCACGATGAGCGTGCCGTAGAGGAATATGTTGCGGCGCGAGAACACATGCCGCGGCTTGGGCCCTCGCGGCCCGGATGCGTCAAGCCCGATAGAGCCCGTAGCGGCAGGCAGGGGAACGGCAAGGTCAGCCACGCTTCTTGCCTCCGAATTCGAGATAGGCCCAGGGAACGATGACGACCACCACCGACAGCAGCATCATGGTCGAGGCAGCAAAACCCTGGCCGAGGTTCTGGGCGAAAAACATGTAGTCATAGACATATTTGGCCGGCACTTCGGAGGCGATGCCGGGACCGCCGCTGGTCTGCGCGACAACCAGGTCATAGACCTTGACGATGCCGGCGGCGATGATGACGAGCGAGGTGATGAAGACCGGTCGCATCATCGGGATGATGATGAAGAGATAGGTCTTCAACGTGGGTATCCCATCCACCCGCGCGGCCTTCCAGATATCCTCGTCGATGCCGCGCAGGCCCGCCAGCATCAGGCACATGATGAGCCCGGTGCCTTGCCAAAGCGCGGCGATCAATATGCCGTAGATGACGATGTTGGAATTGTAGAGCGGATCGAAATTGAAGCTTTCCCAGCCCAGGCCGCGCACCACCCCCTGGATTCCGAACTCCGGGTTGAGCAGCCATTGCCAGACAAGACCGGTGACGATGAAGGAAAGCGCGAAGGGGTAGAGGAAGATAGTGCGGAACGTGTCTTCGAAGCGGATCTTCTGATCGAGCAACGCCGCCAGCATGAAGCCGATGACGAGAGAGAACACCAGCGACAGCACGCCGTAGACCAGGAGGTTCTCAACCGAGACCAGCCAACGCGGCGTCGACCACAGCCGATAATACTGATCGAGCCCGACGAAGTTCAGCCGCGGCAGGAGCTTCGAATTGGTGAAGGAATAGAGCACCGTCCACGCGCTGCCGCCGACGAAGATCACCAGTGCGGTGAGGACCATCGGAATAGAGGCGACCTTGGCGTTGAGGTTGCGGAAGAGTTGATTGGGGCGTTCGCTCTTGCTCATCTGCACAGCCGTCGGGTAAGGGCGGAAGACTTGACCCGGAGCTCCCGGCCCCGCGGTCGCGGGCCGGGAGCGAGCGGTTCGTCGACCGTCAGTCCGCTGAGGCGACGATGTCGGCGAAGCGCTTCTGTGCCTCTTCCACGGTCATGTCAGGCTTGGCGAAGAACTCGGAGAAAAGGTCCTCCTTCTGCTTTTGGGTGTCCTGTGACAGCAGCTGGTCCGTCCAGGGCATGACGCTGCCCTTGGCCAGGATGTCGAGCCCTTTCTTCATGCAGTCGTTCGCCGCCTTGAGGTCGATATCGCCGCGCACCGGCAGCGAACCCTTCTTGAGGTTGAAGGCGACCTGCGTCTTGGGATCGAGCAGCGCTTCGGCCAGCGCTTCCTGCGCCTTGGACTTTTCAGCGTCCTGCAGCAGCGGGAAGTAGAAGGCATCGCCCCCGGTGGCGATGACCTCGTTCAGGCCAAGACCGGGAAGACACGTATAGTCCTTTCCGGCGGTCTGGCCGGCAACCTGGAACTCGCCCTGCGCCCAGTCGCCCATGATCTGGCCGCCGGCCTTGCCGGAGATGACGAGATTGGTGGCCTGGTTCCAGTCCTGCACATTGGTGTTCTTCGCCATCTTGCGGGCATCGTCCGCGGCCTTGAATACCTTGGCGACCTCGGGTCCGGCGGCGAATTCCGCGTCCTTGTCGCGATAGACCTTCAAGAAAGTGTCCGTGCCGCCGACCGCCGTAAGCAGCACGTCGAAAGCCCCGGAGGATTGCCAGGGCTGCCCGCCGACCGCCAGCGGTATGATGCCTGCCTTCTCCAGCGCAGGGGCGGCTGCAACATACTCATTCCAATTCTTCGGTACCGGCACACCGGCCTTTTCGAAGGCCGCGTTCGACAGCCACAGCCACTGCCATGAGTGAATGTTGACCGGCACGCAATAGATCTTGCCGTCTAGGGTACAGCCGTCGAGCAGGCTCTTCGGCTGTACGATTTCCGCCCACTTGTCCCTGGCGGCGAGATCGGTCAAGTCGCGCATCAGACCGGCCTGCACCAGTTCTTCCGCTTGCCGGCCGTGGTTGAATTGGGTGGCGCCCATAGGGTCGCCGCCAGTGATGCGGCTGATCATGATCGGCCGCGCCGTGCCGCCGGAACCGGCGATAGCGCCGTCGACCCAATGATTGCCTGTCGCGTCGAACGCCTTGGCGAATTCGGCGACCGCCGCCGCCTCGCCGCCCGAAGTCCACCAATGGGTGACTTCCAGATCCGTTGCTGCCGCCGGGCCGGCGAAAGGCAGCGCGGTTGTCACTGCCAACGCAGCGGTCATGAATTGGTATCGCATTTCGGCTCCTCCCAGAATCTGAAACGTTACAGATTTTCGATACGGCAATTGCTTGGGGTGCGCAACCCCGGAATAGGAACCGGTCCCAATATTTTTTTGAGGCGCGAACAAATTCTGTTAGCTGCTGCACTGCAACAGGTAGGTTGAGCTGCAATAATGGTGTCGCACGCATGAAATTAGGCGTATCCTGTTGCGCGAGCACGTCATAGCCGACGTCCAGTGGCTTACGTCGAACAGAGCGTTGCTCCGTGCAAAGAACCTGCCCACCAACACCCGCGTGATGGCAAGTGACAATCTGTAACGTTTCAGTATATAGAGTGTTGATCAGGCGGAGTCGTGGGCGAGCCGCAATCCGCCGATTGCCGGCCTGCACGGCAACTGCTATGCGCCTGACGGGCGGGATGAATGGACAGACAACAGACGGAAAAGGACGACGAGGCGTCGGGACAAGGCCGGCCGACGCTGAAGACGCTTGCCTTCATGACCGGGCTGGGCGTCACCACCGTATCGCGGGCGCTGAAGGACGCGCCCGAGATCGGCGCCGAGACTAGGCGGCGCGTCCAGCTCGTCGCCAAACAGATCGGCTATCGCCCCAATCGTGCCGGTGTGCGCCTGCGGACCGGCAAGACCAACGTCATCAGTCTCGTGCTCAACACCGAGCGCGAGATCATGAGCTTTGTCTCTGATATCATCTACGGCGTCTCGGAAGTCATCGCCGACACACCTTATCACCTGATCGTCACGCCTTATTCACGCTCGCAGGATCCTCTGGACCCGATACGTTATCTGGTGGAAACCGGCTCCGCCGACGGCGTCATCATTTCGCGCACTCAGCCGAATGACCCCAGGGCCCGTTACATGCTGGAGCGTGGTATCCCCTTTGCCACGCATGGCCGCACCGATATGGGGCTGATCCACCCCTACCATGATTTCGACAACTACGCATTCGCGGCCGAGGCTGTACGCCATCTGGCCGGCATCGGCCGCCGCCGGCTGGCTCTGCTGGCGCCTCCGGTCGAGCTGACCTACCACAGTCATACGCTGAACGGCTTCACCGATGCGCTGAGCGATGTCGGCGCCAGCGAAATCCCGTTCAACACCGTTTCGATCGACCATTCAATCGAGCAGATCAGAATGAGGACCGCACAGCTGATGCGCCGCGAGGCCAGGCCCGACGGTTTCGTCAGCAGTGCCGCCGCCGCTACCCTCGCCATCGTCGCCGGCATCGAGGACGCCGGCCTCAAGCTCGGCCGGGACGTCGACGTGGTGTCCAAGCAGTCGTCCGACCTGCTCCACCTGTTCCGTAGGGAATTGCTGGTGGTCAACGAGAACTTCCGGCTGGCCGGCGCCGAGCTCGCCCGCTCAGTGTTGGGCTGGATCGGCGGCGCAGCACCTGGCTCCTTGCAGAGCCTGAGCATGCCGACCGAGGTTCTGGCCTATCGCCGCGACTAGCCTGCCGCTCCGCTCCCCCACGGGCCATGGAACGCGCCCTGCCCGTCGATACGCTCGAAGCCGTGCGCGCCGAAGAAATCGCGCTGCGCCTGGATCAGGTTCGAGGTGCCGCGGCCCTGGCGGTAGCTATCGAAATAGGCGAGCGCGGACGACAGCGCCGGCACCGGCGAGCCAGCCTCCGACGCTCTTGCCACGATGCGCCGGAGCGATGGATGCGCCTCCTGCATCATTGCGATGAAAGCCGGTGCCATCAGCAGATTGGTAGCCGCCCCACCCTTGCCGAAGGCTTCCGCTATCGTATCCAGCAATTGCGAGCGGATGATGCAGCCGGCCCGCCAGATCTTGGCGATGGTCGGCATCGGCAGGTTCCAGTTGAATTCCTTTGAGGCGCCGCTCATCACCGCGAAGCCTTGCGCATAGGCTGATATCTTGCCGGCGAACAGCGCCAGCTCGACATCGCCCAGAAGCGCGTCCTTGTCTCCGGAAATCTTGGTCACGCCGCCATTGCCATAGGCCTTTTCGGCGGCCAAGCGCTCGTCCTTGATCGATGACAGGACGCGCGCCGCCACCGCCGCCTCGATCGCGGTGGCCGGAATGCCGAGCTGCTGCGCCTCGATCACCGACCATTTGCCAGTGCCCTTCTGGCCGGCGCGGTCGAGGATGACGTCGACCACCGGCTTGCCTGTCTTCGGATCATCGGCGGCCAGCACCTTGGCGGTGATCTCGATCAGATAGGAGTTGAGCCGGCCCTTGTTCCAGCCGGCAAACATTTGTGCGATCTGCTTTGGCCCCATGCTTAAGCCGTCGCGCAAAATGCCGTAGATCTCGGCGATCATCTGCATGTCGGCATATTCGATGCCGTTATGGATGGTCTTGACGAAATGCCCGGCGCCATCGGTGCCAAGCCATGCCGCACAGGGCTCATCCCTGAACTTGGCCGAAATGGCGGTCAGCACCTTTTCGACGCGTTTCCACGACTGTTCCGTGCCGCCGACCATGATCGACGGTCCATGGCGCGCCCCCTCCTCGCCGCCGGACACGCCCATGCCGATGAAGGTGAGACCCGAATCGGAAAGCTCGGAGAAGCGCCGCATCGTGTCGCGGAAATTGGCGTTGCCGGCATCGATGACGATGTCGTTGGCCGACAGCACGCCGCGCATTGCCGCGATCTGCTCGTCGACCGGCTTGCCGGCCAGCACCATGATGATGATCGGCCGCGGCGGCCGGATGGCGGCGGCGAGTTCCTCCAGGCTGTAGCAGGGCACGACCATATCCCTGAGCGTCCCGGCATTCGCGACAAAGGCGTCGGTGCGTGCGGCGGTGCGGTTGAAAACGGCTATGCGGTGCCCCTTCTCGGCGATGTTGAGCGCCAGATTGGAGCCCATCGTGCCAAGGCCGATCAGGCCGATTTCGG
Source organism: Mesorhizobium wenxiniae (assembly GCF_002284535.1). Taxonomy (GTDB): domain Bacteria; phylum Pseudomonadota; class Alphaproteobacteria; order Rhizobiales; family Rhizobiaceae; genus Mesorhizobium; species Mesorhizobium wenxiniae. The sequence goes on from NZ_NPKH01000025.1 coordinate 117,410, forward strand.
CTTTGTCCATCGTTTCTTCCCTGCGTTGGATTTTTTGCCTGGCCGCGATTTGCGGCGATTATCATTCTGTCGGGATGCCATTCTTGCCGTGATGTTTGACGGGCCTTCGGGGCCGCGTCAACCGCCTCGCCGAATTGTGCTACAGTTGGGGCGTGTTGAGATTCAGGTCAGGCCGAGCCGGAGTCGAAGACGGGCGCGAAGCGACCAAACAGGTGGTTTCCGAGAACCGGAGCGGAGCGTACTTAAATACGTGAGCACCGGAAGCGCAGGATACCGCCATTTGCAGGCCGGCATCACCTGAATATCAGCACGTCACTTCGGCCTGATCTCAATCGGCGCCTCTATCTTCACCATCTCGAAGTCCGAGACGAGAATATCGAGCCGTGCCGTCCATCGGCCGGGAACCGGGACGACGAGATCGTCGACGCGCCAGCTGCCGTCGCCTGGCTTTGTCGCCGCGCGCTTGATCGGCTCGATACCGGAGTCGGGTTTTGACAGCACCAGCGTCACTTGCTCAGCGTCGAGCGGGCCGAAATCCCCGGTCATGATGACGATCGAGGCGGCGACCGGCCCAACATGACCGGGCGTGATGCTGAGGTCGGCCATCGCTTTCGCCGTGTGGATATGCACCGACGCCGGCTGCGCCGCTGCGATCGCCAGGGCGCGAGGCGGCGGCGTGAAGCGCCAGCCGGCGGCAACGCCGAAGATCGCCAGAACGATCAGCATCTCAATGCCGATCGAGCGGACCAGCTTCTTTTGTACCTCCGTCTCTCCCGCTTCCGCCGGACCGGTCAGCTTCCAGCGGTTGATGGCGGCCAGAGTGAACAGAAACAACAGCAACGCCAGCTTGACCAGCAGCAGCCGGCCATAGGCGGTCTCGAGCAAAGCTGCCGACGCCTGCACCTGGACGACAGCCAGCACGATGCCGGCGGCGGCAAGCACGGCCACGACAGGCAGGATCGCCTGGGAAAACCGGCGCAGGAAAGGCGCGGCTTCGACCGGCTTCCGCCGCATGGCGAGACCGAGCGGCGCCAGCGCCCCGGCCCAGAACGCGATTCCGGCGCCGTGCAGGAACACCATCGGCCGCGTCAGCCATTGCGGTTCGGCAGCACTTGCATGCCCGCTGGCGGCAAGGGCGGCGCCGACACCGGCCAGGCCGGCAAGGGCAAACAGCTTTGCGCCGCCGCGCGGCCCGACCAGCGACAGCAGGCCCAGCCCGAGCGCCACCAGCGCGACCAGCACCGTCCGGCCGAAGCTGGTGGCGAGCCCGGCCTTCCAGATGTCCGGCTGCGCCAGCCGGGCGAGCGGTGCACCGAGCGCGTCGAGTCCCTGCAAGCCGAGCGACAACGGCGCCGCGACGAGGCCGCACAGGATCGCGGCGATGACGATGAGCTGGCCGGCACGCCCGCCTTGCGCCAGCCAGGCGATGGCAAAGGCGCCGCCGACGCCGAGAAACAGCCCGACGTAGAGGAAGACCTTGCCGACCCAGATCGCCGACCTCAGACCCCGGTCGACAGCTTCGGACACGGCCGGCGCAGCACCAGGCGCGCCGATGGAAAACAACACCGAGCCGCCGACCGGATGGCCATCGGCGGAAATCACCCGCCAGCTCAGCACATGCGTGCCGGATCCGAGCCTGTGCGGATTATCGATGTTGACCGTCTGGGCGTTGAGCCGAAACGACGTCAGCGGAACCGGCGTCCCGTCAGGCCGCACCAAGGCCAGCACCAGCGGTGATACCGGCTCGCTGAAGGTCAGCGAGAACTGCGCGGGGCTCTGCGCCAGCACGGCGCCGTCCGTCGGCTCGGTTGTGACCAGCGCCGCGTGGGCGAAGGCCTGACCTGGCGCGGCAATGGCGGCAAACAGCACGATCGCAGCCAGCAGGCAGATCGCACGGCCGGTTGTGCAGCCCGTTCGCAGGAGGGATGCAGCACTCATGTCACGGCCACAAAAACAGCGACGCGCTCTTTCGAACAAAGCGCGCCGCCAAAAGATCATTGCTTCGGCGCAAGCTTGAGGCCGGGCGCCGGATATTCCAGCGCGTCCTCATCCTGGCCAGCCGCTGGTATCTCGATCCAGCGTTCGGCGGCGCCTTCGCATTCCTGCACCACCGGGAAGTAGAGCGTTTGGCCTGCCGGCAGATCCGCCGCCAGTGTCCCGCGGAAGACGAATTCGTCGTAGAATTCGTCCGGCAGGCTGCCGCCGCTCCAGTCGATTTGCTTGGCACCTGATGTCACCGCTTGACCATGGAGCTGGTAGGATTTCTCGTATCTGCCCTTCTTGACCTGCAGCGTCCAGCCCGGCTTCGGCATCGGCTTCACCGAAATCACCCCTTCCGGGATCTGCACGCGCACGGCGGTCGTCGCCTTGCCTTCACAGCCATGCGGGACGCGCAGGACGGCCTTGTAGGTCGAGCCGATCGCCGCCTCCTGCGTTTCCAGCGTAACGTGAGAAAAAGCGGCACTTGTCCCCAGGACGAAAAACGCGCCGGCCGAGAGAAGATAACTGTTCATGATGGTTCCTCGAGTTTGAATTGTGCGGATCTGGCCGGATCAATTGGCATGGTCGTGCATGCCGCCCATTTCGCCCATGCCTTCCACCGCGAACTCGACGGTGACGGCGCCGGCTTTCTCGAAGGTCAGCGCAGCGGAAAACGTCTCGCCTTGCTTGGGCTGGCGCTTGAGGCCGATAAACATCAGATGATAGCCGCCGGGAGCCAGCGCGACCTTGCCGCCGGCCGGGATTTCGAGGCCGCCGCTGACCGGCCGCATGGTCATGACGCCGTCCTTGACGCCCATTTCGTGCAGTTCGGTCCTGTCCGACACATCGGAGGAGATCGACAGCAGCCGATCCGGCGAACTGCCGGTGTTGGTCACGGTGAAGTAGCCGCCGGCCACTTTGGCGCCCGGTGGCGTGGCGCGCGACCAGGGATGCACGATCTCGATGTCGCCAACCCTGAACTCATGCGCGAAAACGGCCTGGGCGCTGACGAACAGCAGGGCGAGGAGGAGTACGGTGACGCCGAGTCGCTCCTCGAAGCTGCGCAGGAAGCGGCTGGTGCGGCCACGCCGCGCGCCAAAAGTGTGAGACATGATAGCTCCAGGAACTGAGAAATCGCGCCGTCGGCCGGTCGCGAACAGTTTCGATGTTGAACGAATTCGCCCGCGAAAAATTCCGCAAGGCGAACTGGGACGGATCAGGCCGTCACCGGAGGCGCGCGCGGATTCGACGGCGAGCGGTCGCGGGCAAAGTCGAGATGCCTGAACGCCGGCAGCAAAAAAGCGACGGTTTCAACGGAAAAATTGCCGGACAGCGTGGCGGCGGCAGGCGGCGGCGCGTAGACAGCGGAGGCCATGCCGCAGCCGAGCACGCAGCAGGCCGGGATGTGCTGCTGGTGCGGGTCGCCACCGGGAAGCTGGGCAGCGCCCTGCTGGGTGCAGATGACGTTGCCGAAAGCGTCGCGTTGCGAGGCGTCCGGCCCGATGCCGAAGGCGAATGCGCTGAGCATCGACTGGAGCACGAGCAAATAGGCCGCGGCGATTGCCGCCGACATGCTCCATTGTCTCCGCCGGATGTTCAAAGGCCTGCCTCCTCACGCAGCAACGGCCAGATATCTAGCATGCGGCCGGCGGTCGGAAAATCGCCAAAGTACCTCTGCGGCAACGCGGCGCTTTAATGCATGTCGCGCAAAAGCATGCCCTCGGGCCTGACCCAAGGGTGTGCAGCGGTTTTGCGATAACGACATGCATAAAACAACAACCTAAAAGCGCGTCGCATGAGGCCGGTCAATCCCACGCGCTTTTAAGCTCGCTACGGTTGCTGGCCTTCTGGAATCGACGTCAGCAGCGTGTGCCGCGCGGACTTCAGATGCTTGCGGCAGGCAGTGTCGACCTTGCCGAGGTCGCGCGATTTGAGCGCCGCTATATAGGCCAGGTGTTCCGCGACCGCCACTTCGTTGCGCTCGCGCTCCTGCGCCTTGTTCCACTGATAGTGGTAGTGGAAGATCATGGCGATGACGTCGTAGAAATCGACGATGAAGCGATTGTGCGACGCGCGGTGTATCAGCCGGTGAAAGCGCTCGTCGAGCTCCGAGAATTCGTTGAAGCGCGTGGCGATCTCGCGCGCCAGCAGGCGATGCTCGTCCTCCAGCAGGTCAAGGTCGGCCCATACCGGGCTGTCTTCCGGCAGCGCGGCGAAGGCGGCGGCCGAGCGCAGTTCGAACATCTCGCGGATTTCGGTCAGTTCCAGTGCGAAGGCGCGGGTAAAACCTTTCAGCACCCAGTGGCTGTTGCGGCGCTTCTCGATCAGCCCGAAGCGAGAAAAGCGGATCAGGAACTCGCGCACGCTGGTGGTGCCGACGCCGATCTCGCGCGCCAACTCGAGTTCGTTGATCTGCATGCCGGGCTCAGCACCGCCGGCAAGCAGCCGCCGCATGAAGGAGCGCTCGATGATCTGCGACAGCGTGTCGGTCTCTTCCTCGGGGAAAAAATCGTCCGGCCGCGGCACGCGCAAAACCGTCTTGCTGCGCTTGTTCCAGGCAATCAGCCCCGTCTCTTCCATGCGCGTAAGGATGGTGCGGATCGTCGTGCGGCTGACGCCGAGCAGCGTGCCAAGCTCGGGCTCGGACGGCAGGCTTTTCGTTTCGTCGAGCAGCCGCAAACCCCGATTGTAGGCGTCTTTGTAGACGTTGTTGCTCTTCGACATCCCCTGCCCCGTTACGCCGGCGCTTGCGGCGGCGGTTTGAAGCGCGATATGACAAATGTTCCAAACGCAAAGGCCCCCAAAAAGCGAGAATCGCTTTTCGAAAGTCAGCCCTGGTTCCAGTGTCCGATCCTCTGCACATCCATCTAGAACGCGCGGCCTGTCACGAAAAAACAATTGACGCAAAACTGTTTTTTCACGATAAAAGACATTAACTGTTAACAGGCGCGTGTCAATCCGCTTGCCGATCCCAGGAACACCCAGGAAACTGCCCGTGAACGCCGCAAACAGCATTCTTCTGTCCCCCGCCGACAATGTCGCGGTCGCCAACGGCCGCATCGAGATCGGCGCGGTACTGCCGGGCGGTGCCGTCGCCACCGCGTTGATCGAACCCGGCCACAAGGTAGCGATCAAGCCGATCGCCGCCGGCGAGGCCGTGGTCAAATACGCTCAGGCGATCGGCCGCGCCACCCAGGACATCGTACCCGGCGAGCATGTCCATTCGCACAATCTGGTCTTCGAGTCCGGGCGTTTGCCGGTGGTGCCGCCGAGCGAAGCCGTGCACGCCACCGAGGCCGACCGCGCCCGCACCTTCATGGGATACCGTCGCGCCGACGGCCGTGCCGGCACGCGCAACTTCGTCGGCATTCTCGCCAGCGTCAATTGCTCGGCCACCGTTTGCCATGCCATCGCCGACGAGGCGAACCGCACGCTCCTGCCTAGATATCCCGGCATCGACGGCTTCGTTCCGATCGTCCACGGCCAAGGCTGCGGGATGAGCGCCACCGGCGACGGCATGATGGTGCTGCACCGCACGCTGGCCGGCTACGCCCGCCATCCGAATTTCGGCGGCGTGCTGATGGTCGGGCTCGGCTGCGAGGTCAACCAGCTCACCCTCTATGGCCAGAAGGGTGTCGCTGCGGGAAAACGCCATTTCAACATCCAGGAAGCCGGCGGCTCGCGCAAATCGGTCGAGAAGGCGATGCTGGTGCTGGCCGAGATCGCCGAGGAGGTCGGCAAGCTTGAGCGTGAGCCGATCCCGGTCAGCGAGATCGTCGTCGGCCTGCAATGCGGCGGCTCGGACGGCATGTCCGGCATCACCGCCAATCCGGCGCTGGGCGCCGCCGTCGACATCCTGGCCGGTGTTGGTGGCATCGGCATCCTCTCCGAGACGACGGAAATCTACGGCGCCGAGCATCTGCTTGCCTACCGTGCGGCGACCCCGGAGATCGCAGCCAAGCTCGATGGCTATGTGAAGTGGTGGGAAGATCATGTCGCCAAGCATGGCGCCTCCATCGACAACAATCCGTCGCCCGGCAACAAGCGCGGCGGCCTGACCACCATCCTGGAGAAGTCGCTTGGCGCGGTCGCCAAGGGCGGACAGACGCCGCTCAACGGCGTCTTCGGCTATGCCGAAAAGGTCACCGGACACGGCTTGGTGTTCATGGACACGCCCGGCTACGACCCGGTTTCCGCCACCGGCCAAGTGGCAGGCGGCGCCAATGTCATCGTCTTCACCACCGGCCGCGGTTCCTGCTTCGGCTGCCGGCCGACGCCGTCGATCAAGGTCGCCAGCAACTCGACCATGTACCACACCATGGAAGAGGACATGGACGTGAATTGCGGCGTCATCGCCTCGGGCGAAAAGACCATCGCCGGCATGGGTCGCGAGATTTTCGAGCTGATCGTCGAGACGGCTTCCGGCCGCAAGACAAAGAGCGAGGAGTTCGGCTACGGCGACAACGAGTTCGTGCCCTGGCACCTCGGAGCGACCCTCTAGCCCGACGCTAACCGACAACGACAACGGACAGGCCGGAACAACGGCCGGTGGGAGGCTTTGCATGAAGAAACGCCGTGTCGGCAGCACCGCGCTGGAAATAACCGAGGTCAGCTTCGGCGGCGCGGCGGTCGGCGGCCTCTACCGAGCCTGCCCGCGCGAGACGGCGATGCAGACGCTACGGGTCGCCTGGGAAGCCGGCCTGCGCTATTTCGATACGGCGCCCTTCTACGGCTTCGGCCTCTCGGAACGCCGCTTCGGCGATTTCCTGCGCGACAAGCCGCGGGACTCCTACGTGCTGTCGACCAAGGTTGGGCGCCTGTTCCGGCCGGTGCCGGAAGACCAGATTCCGGACCATTCCTATGTCGATCCTCTGCCCTTTGCGCTCGACTACGACTATTCCTACGACGGCATCATGCGCTCGGTCGAGTTCAGCTATGCGCGGCTTGGCCTCAATCGAATCGACGTCCTGTTCGTTCACGACATCGGCGTCTATACGCATGGCGTCGAGAAAACGAAGCTGCATTTCCGCCAGTTTATGGATGGCGGGCTGAAGGCGCTGGAAGAGCTGAAGTCGTCCAGGGTCATTTGCGCCTACGGCCTTGGCGTCAACGAGGTTCAGATCTGTCTCGATGTGCTGCGCCAGGCGCCGCTCGACTGCATCCTGCTCGCCAGCCGCTACTCGCTGCTCGACCGCACCGCCGAAGCCGAATTGCTGCCGCTTTGCCGGCAACGGCAGACCTCGCTGATCATCGGCGGCGTCTTCAACTCCGGTATTTTGGCGACCGGCCCGGTGCCGGGCGCGCACTTCGACTACCTGCCGGCCAGCCCGGATATTCTCGACCGCGTCGGCGCCATGGAAAAAATCGCCGCCAAGGGCGGTTATCCGCTTGCCGCGGCGGCGTTTCAGTTCCCGCTGCACGAGCCTGTTGTCGCTTCTGTGCTGACGGGCACCGCCAAACCGACCAATCTGGCGCGAAATCTCCAACTGCTCGACATCCAGGTGCCCGATACCGAATTCGCCAAATATGATCCTTACACGGTCGTACAGAAACTCGGCTGACGCGCTGCGGCCTTCGCCCTCGGTTAAACGGGACGGCGCGATCAGGAGGCGTAACAATCGTACGCCCCTAAAAGAATAAATATTCCAACTTGACTGGTTGGTGGAATTAATATTCCATACCTTTCGGAGAGGATCTGTAGGTTTGGCATGAGATCGGTCTAGAGGGGACCGATGCGAAACACCGCTTGCGTCGACCCAACCTATGCACTATCAAAATGCGGTAAATGTTTTTTATTGATAAAGTTCTGTTTGGACAGCGCCTATCCAAACCGAGCTTCAGCAACGTTCACCGGGCGACTTAGGGAGGAAGCCTTATGAAATTCGTGACCAGCATTCTCAACCGCCGCGCATTCGTGGCGCTCGCCGCCGCCTCGATGCTTGCCGGCGTGTTGCATTCGGCGCCAGCTTCGGCGGCGGACGTAACCATTCCGATCATCGTCAAGGACACCACCTCTTTCTACTGGCAGATCGTCCTGGCCGGCGCCCGCAAGGCCGGCAAGGACCTCGGCGTCAATGTGCCGGAACTCGGCGCCCAGGCAGAGACCGACGTCAACGGCCAGATCTCGATCCTCGAGAATGCCGTCGCCGGCACCCCTGCTGCCGTCGTCATCGCGCCGACCGAAGCCAAGGCGCTCGGCAAGCCGATCGATGAGGCAGCCACCAAGGTCAAGATCATCGGCATCGACTCCGGCGCCGACTCCAAGGCCTTCACCTCGTTCCTGACCACAGACAATATCCAGGGCGGCCGCGTCGCCGCCGACGGGCTGGCGGCCGCGATCGGCGAAGCCAATGGCGGCAAAATCGAGGGCGACGTCGCCCTGATCACCGCACTTCCGGGCGCTGGTTCGCTCGAACAGCGCGCCCAGGGCTTCAAGGAGCAGCTTGCCGCCAAATATCCCGGCCTGAAGCTTGTTGCCGACAAGTACGCCGACGGCCAAGCCACTACCGGCCTCAACATCGCGACCGACCTGATAACCGCCAATCCGAACCTCAAGGGCATCTTCGCCTCCAACCTGATCATGGCGCAGGGCGTCGGTCAGGCGATCGCCGAGAACAGCCTGGCCGGCAAGGTCGGACTCGTCGGCTTCGACAGCGACGAGAAGCTGATCAAGTTCCTCAACGACGGCGTCATTTCGGCTCTCGTCGTCCAGGATCCGTACCGGATGGGCTATGACGGCATCAAGACGGCGCTCGCGGCCTCGAAAGGCGAGAAGGTCGAGGCCAATGTCGACACCGGCGCCAACCTCGTCACCAAGGCCAATATGAAGGATCCGAAGATCGACGCGCTGCTCAATCCGAAGCTCGACTGAGCACCGGCAGGTGCACCGTTTCCGGGGCCTCGTTGCCCCGGAAACACCCTGAAAGTGGTTCGAAATCAGCCGGCTTCAATACCCTTGACGATGCGACCCGGCCAGCATCGCTACGTGCCAATCGTGAGGCCAATCTGGGAGGATTGTCATGACATCAACGGCGCAGGAACTGCATCCGGCCCCAACGCTGGAACCGGGCAGGACGATCCTCGAACTCAAGGGCTTGGAGAAGCGATATCCCGGCACGCACGCGCTGAAGCCGGTTAACCTCGCCTTCAAGGCCAGCGAAATCCACGCCATTGTCGGCGAGAACGGTGCCGGCAAATCCACCCTGATCAAGCTGCTGACCGGCGTCATGCCGCGCACCTCCGGCGACGTCATCTGGGAGGGCAAGCCGGCAGCGCTGGCGACGCCGCATGAGGCGATGGCGCTGGGCATCAATGCTGTGCATCAGGAGGTCGTTCTGTGCCGCCATCTCACTGTCGCAGCCAACATGTTCCTCGGCGAGGAGGATTCCCGCTTCGGCATCCTGCAGCAGCGGGCCATGGTCAGGGAAGCGCAGAAGATCATCGACGATCTCGGCTTTGATCTGCCGGCGCATGTCGTGCTGGGTGACCTGACCATAGGCCAGCAGCAGCTGATCGCCGCCGCCCGCGCCACCGTGCGCGGCACCAAGTTCCTGATCTTCGACGAGCCGACTGCCTATCTCACCCGGAAGGAAGCCGACCAGCTGTTCACGCTGATCCGCCGGCTGAAGGGCGAAGGCGTCACCATCATCTACATCAGCCACCGCATGGAAGAGGTGTTCGAGCTCGCCGACCGCGTCTCGGTGCTGCGCGACGGCACGCTTGTCGGCACCAGGAACATCGCCGAAACCAACGACGCCGAGCTGGTCAAGATGATGATCAACCGCTCGATCGAGCAAGTCTATCACAAGGAGCATTTTACCCCGGGCGCGACGCTGCTCGAAGCCAGAAATCTCTCCGGCAAGGGCTTCGAAAATGTCTCGATGACGGTCCGTGCCGGCGAAATCGTCGGGCTCTACGGCCTGATCGGTGCCGGGCGCAGCGAGTTCGTCACCACGCTTTACGGCCGTCGTCGCAAGTCGGCCGGCCAGATCCTCTGGGAGGGCAAGGCGGTTCAGGTCAATTCCGAGCATGAGGCTATCAGGCTCGGCATGGCGCTGGCGCCGGAAAGCCGCCGCGACCAGGGCCTCTGCCTCAACCTGCCGGTCGGCCTCAATCTCAATCTGCCGATCTACAAGCGCATCTCCAGCAATCTGCTGATCTCCAGCGCACAGGAGAAGACCGAGGCGGATCGCCAGATCGCCAATCTCAGGATCAAGACACCGACGCGCAACGCGCTCGCCTCCAGCCTGTCCGGCGGCAACCAGCAGAAGATCGTCATCGGCAAGTGGCTGGCGCACGGCGCCAAGCTGTTCATCTTCGACGAGCCGACAGTCGGCGTCGATGTCGGCACCAAGGCCGAGATCTACCGCCTGTTCAGCGCGCTTTTGTCCAATGGCGCCGGCATCATCCTGATCTCGTCCTATCTGCCCGAGGTCTATGAACTGGCCGACACACTGCATGTGTTCCGGCGCGGCAAACTGGTGGCCACTCATGGTTTCCGCACTGCCGACCATGAGGAGATCCTCACCCAAGCGCTGGCCGAGAAACAAGAAAAACCGGGAGGACAGATATGAGCACCGAGGCGATCCCGGCCGAAAGGCCGAAACGCAACTACAACGCCCTGTTCGGGCTGACACTGCTGGCGCTGCTGGTATTGTTGTGGGTCATCCTGTCGGTGGCGACGCCGAGCTTCGCCTCCGCCAACAACATCTCGAATCTGCTGCGGCAAGGTTCGATGATCGCCATCCTGGCAGTCGGCCAGACCTTCGTCATCATCACCGGAGGCATCGACCTTTCCGTCGGCGCCGTCGTCGGCTTCGCCACCGTCATCGTGGCGATGTTGATCAATGCCGGCGTGCCGATTTTCCTCGCCATCCTGATCACCTTGCTGGTTGGCGTCGCCATCGGCATGTTCCATGGCTTTGGCATCGTCAGAATGGGCCTGCCGCCCTTCATCATCACGCTGGCGACGCTGACATCCTTGCGCGGCATCGGCCTCTTGATGACCAACGGCAACTCGATCTCGATCAACAACGATGCCTTCCAAATGTTTTCGCGCAGCTCGTTTCTCGGCGTCCCCAATCTGTTCTGGATGGTGATCCTCGTCGGCATCCCCGCCTACATCTTCCTGCATCACAGCCGCTGGGGCCGGTATCTGTTCTCGGTCGGCTCCAACGCCGAGGCATCGCGTCTGTCCGGTGTCAACGTCCAGCGCACCATCTACATGGCCTATACGCTGTCGGGCCTCTGTGCGGCTTTTGTCGGCGTGCTGCTTGCCTCGCGCATCGGCATCGGCAATCCGACGCAGGCCGAGGGCTGGGAGTTGCAGGCGATCGCCTCGTCGGTGATTGGCGGCACCTCGCTGTTCGGCGCCGTCGGCTCGGTGCACGGACCGCTGCTCGGCGCCTTCATCCTCGCCACCATCAACAACGGCGCCAATCTCTTGAACGTCAATGCCTTCTGGCAGCGCATCATTACCGGCGTGCTAATTATCGTCATCGTCTATTTCGACGGCCTGCGCCGCCGCGGCAAGTAGACCATATTAACAACCGCCGGCCCGGCGCTAGCGGGGCCGGCGGTTTCATGAACAGACTGGATTGAACTATGAAAGCCGTCGTCTGCCGCTCGCCCGGTGAGCTTGTTCTGGAAGACCGCCCGGCGCCAGGCACTCCGCCCTCTGGCTGGGCGCTGGTCGCGGTTAGTCATGTCGGCATCTGCGGCACCGACTATCATATCTTTGAGGGCAAGCATCCGTTCCTCGCTTATCCCCGCATCATGGGCCACGAGGTTTCCGGCACTGTGATCGAGGCCGGCGAAGGCGTCGATCTGGCCGTTGGCGAACCGGTGATCATCAATCCCTATCTCGCTTGCGGCAAATGCATCGCCTGCCGGCAAGGCAAGCCTAATTGCTGCGTCAGGATCGAGGTGCTCGGCGTCCACCGCGACGGCGCCATGTGCGAACGGATCCTGGTGCCGGCGCAGAACCTCTACCCGGCCAACGGCCTGTCGCTGGCCGACGCCGCCGCCGTCGAGTTCCTGGCGATCGGGGCGCATGCCGTTCGGCGCTCGCTGGCGCAGCCCGGCGCGCGCACGCTGGTCATCGGCGCCGGGCCGATAGGGCTCGGCACGGCGCTGTTTGCCCGCATCGCCGGTCTCGACGTGAAGCTGCTCGACATGAGTGCCGAGAGGCTGGGTTTCGCCGCAAGCGAACTCGACTTTGCCACCCTCGACGGCTCGAAGGGATCGGCAACCGATCTGGCGCGGGAGGCGACTGACGGCGAAGGCTTTGACGTGGTTTTCGACGCCACTGGCAACACCCAGTCAGTCCAGTCGGCTTTCGCCCATGTCGCGCATGGCGGAACGCTGGTCCTGGTCAGCGTCGTCAAGGACGACATCGTCTTTTCCGACCCCGAATTCCACAAGCGCGAGATGACGCTGATCGGCAGCCGCAACGCGCTGCGCGCCGACTTCGACCACGTCGCCGCCTCGATCCGCGACGGCGCGGTGCCGCTGGCAAAGCTCGTCACCCATCGCACGACGCTTGGCGACACACCGCGCGACCTCGGCCGCTGGGCGCATGAGAAATCCGGCCTGATCAAGGCGGTCATTCAGGTCGGATGAGACCGGGATAGACGCGCCCCTACCTACCGCGCCGACAATTTGAGCTCGACGCGCTCAGCCGGAAAACGCGTTTCGGCGAACTGGATTGGCTGGCCGTCCGGCGTGACATTGACCGCGACCGTGACCAGCACGATGGCGCCGGACTGCAGATCGAGATCGGCGAGATCGGCGGCATCTGCGTGGCGCGCCGACAGCACTGTCGATTGCCTGAGATAGTCACTAATGCCGAAACGCTGGAGCGAGGCGGTCACCGATCCAGTTTCCGCGATAGCGGCCTCGATGCCTTCGAAGCGTTTCGCATCGAACCAGCCGGAGGCACGCGAGACCGGCTGTCCGTCGGCCTCGCCGCGCGTCTCAAGGCGTATGACATTCGAACCCTTGGCAAGCCCCAGCCCTTCGGCGACGCGCCGGCTGGCCGGCTCGACCGCCGATTCGAGCAGCACGCTGCGGCGCTCCGTGGCCTGCCCTTGCAAGCCCTCCGAAAAACGGGTGCGGGCGCCGATCGGATAGGACAGCCGCTTGCGCGAAAGCACGAAAGTGCCGCGCCCCTGTTCGGCCCTCAGCACGCCATCCTGCACCAGTGCTGCGATGGCGCTGCGCACCGTATGGCGGTTGACGCCATAACGCTCCGCCAGTGCAATCTCCGGTGGCAGTGCGGCATTCTCGGCAAAGTCGCCGATGGCGATCGAATGCAGGATCTGGTCGGCGATCTGCCGCCACAGCGAGACGCCGCTGCGCCGCTCTATGCTGCTGGCAATCTGTTGCCCGATCATCTCTTGCCCCGATCTTTTTTCGCCTGTCATCCATCCGTCATGGACACGCTTTAGAGAATAGGTATAATTTGTATAATTGTCTACATCATTATACAAATTCGGAACGAGAAGGAATGGCTGCCATGCGAGGACAGGAAGCGCGCGATCAGGCTGAGCGCAAGGCCGTCATGGCGACGCTGGCGCAATCGACCGGCGACGATATCGTCCGCCTTTGGAACGCAGCCGGCCTGCCTTCGGAAGCAGAACTCCTGCGCGGTCCCGAAACCGGCCTGGTCACCGTGCGTGGCCGCATCGGCGGCGGCGGCGCACCATTCAATGTCGGCGAGGCGACGGTCACCCGCGCTACCGTCCGGCTCGCATCCGGACAGGTCGGCCACTGCTACGCGCTCGGCCGTGACAAGCAGAAAGCAAAACTGGCGGCGATCGCCGACGCGCTCTGGCAGGATCCTGCCCTGCGCCGCGAGGTCGAGACAAAACTCATTGCGCCGCTGCAGGCCGCACTTGCCGGCGCACGTGAACGGCGGCGCGCCGAGACGGCGGCAACGAAGGTCGATTTCTTCACCATGGTACGCGGAGAAGACTGATGGACATCGCAACGCAAGCGATCGAGGGCGGCTTTGCCGATCCGGTGTTCGACGCCCAGACGGTGTTCCGCGCCGTGATGGATGCGATGGCGCGGCCAGGCACCCTGCAGCCCCTGCCGATCTTTGCCCGCCCGCCGGCGCCACTGTCGGCCACCGCCGGCGCCATCGCGCTGGCGCTGTGCGACAACGACACGCCGCTCTGGCTCGACCCCGTTTTGCAGGCCCCAGCAGCGGTGAAATCCTGGCTCGGCTTCCACACCGGCGCGCCGCTGGCCAATACGCCGGCCGACGCGCATTTCGCGCTGATCGCCACGCCGGCCGAGATGATGTCGCTCGATGGCTTTTCGCAGGGCACCCAGGACTATCCCGACCGCTCCACAACGCTGATCCTGCAGGTGAGCGATATCGTTTCAGGCGCCCCTCTGCTGCTCGAAGGTCCCGGCATCGAAATGACTGCAACCATCGCGCCGGCGCAGATGCCGCGCCATTTCGTCGAGCAATGGAAGCAGAACAACCAGCGCTTTCCGCGTGGCGTCGACATCATCCTTGCCACCCCCGACGGCGTTGCCTGCCTGCCACGCACGACGCGCATCAAGACGATGGAGGCGTGATATGTATGTCGCGGTAAAAGGCGGCGAAGCGGCCATTGCCAACGCCCACTCCCTGCTCGCCGACCGCCGGCGCGGCGACCGTTCCGTGCCGGCGCTGCGCCTCGACCAGATCGTCGAGCAGCTGGCGCTCGGCGTCGACCGGGTGATGAGCGAGGGTTCGCTCTACGACCGCGAGCTGGCGGCCCTCGCCATCGTTCAGGCGCGCGGCGACATGATCGAGGCGATCTTCCTGGTTCGCGCCTATCGCACCACGCTGCCACGCTTCGGCTATACCAAGGCGATCGACACCGGCGCGATGCTGGTCGAGCGGCGCGTTTCGGCGACCTACAAGGATCTTCCTGGCGGCCAGCTGCTCGGCCCGACTTTCGACTACACTCACCGGCTGCTCGATCCCGAGCTCGCCGCGGGCGGCGATGTCGCCGAGCCGCTGCAGCGTGCCAGCGAGGCGGAAGCCATGCCGCGCGTCTCCGCGATCCTCGCCCGCGAAGGCCTGATCGAGCCTGATGGCGACATGCCGCAGGATCATGTCCCCGGCGACATCACCCGCGAGCCGCTGGAATTCCCGATGGCGCGCGACATCCGCCTGCAGGCGCTGTCACGCGGCGATGAGGGTTTTCTGCTGGCGCTCGGCTATTCCACCCAGCGCGGCTATGCCCGCAACCATCCCTTCGTCGGCGAAGTTCGCATCGGTGAGGTCGAGCTGGAACTCGATGTGCCGGAGCTGCCCTTCGCGGTACCGCTCGGCTCCGTGCGCGTCACCGAGTGCCAGATGGTCAACCAGTTCAAGGGCTCGGCCAAGGCGCCGCCGCAATTCACCCGCGGCTACGGCCTCGTCTTCGGTCAGAGCGAGCGCAAGGCGATGGCCATGGCACTGTGCGACCGGGCGTTACGCGCTTCGGAATTCGGCGAAGACGTCGTCGCCGCTGCCCAGGACGAGGAGTTCGTCATCTCGCATTCCGACAATGTCCAGGCGACCGGCTTCGTCGAGCATCTGAAGCTGCCGCACTATGTCGACTTCCAGGCCGAGCTCGACCTCGTGCGCCGCATGCGCGCCGAGCATGACGCCCGCGAAAACGCAGGCAAAGTCGAAGAGAAGAGGCAGGCTGCGGAATGACTTCAGTTAGCTCCACCGCCATGATCTCGTGGGAATGGCCGCTACACCCCTCCGGATCCGCCGTAGCCGCTACTGCCGCCAACGGTTTCGCCATTCGCGCCTTCCTTCGGCGCAGGAAGAACCATTCTTCGAAGGACAAAGGCAACCACGCCGACAAACACCAGCAACAGGATTCCGATGTGCATCCATCCGGTTGGAGTCATCTGAGCCTGGCCCTTCTTCCGTGTCTTGGAAGTCAATTCGGTAGCACACAGCGGAAGCGATCGCCATGACCGACATCGCCACTTACAACTTCGCCTATCTCGACGAGCAGACCAAGCGGATGATCCGCCGCGCGATCCTCAAGGGCATAGCCGTTCCCGGCTATCAGGTGCCGTTCGCCTCGCGCGAAATGCCGATGCCTTATGGCTGGGGCACCGGCGGCGTCCAGGTCACGGCTTCGATCATCGGCCCGGAAGACGTGCTCAAGGTCATCGACCAGGGCGCCGACGACACCACCAACGCGGTTTCAATCCGTGCGTTCTTCAAGAAGGTCGCCAATGTCGCCGTCACCACCGAGACGGCCAAGGCGACCATCATACAGACCCGCCACCGCATTCCCGAACATCCACTGAGCGCGGGCCAGGTGCTGGTCTATCAGGTGCCAATTCCCGAACCGTTGCGCTTCCTCGAACCGCGCGAAACGGAAACGCGCAAGATGCATGCGCTGGAGGAATACGGCCTCATGCATGTGAAGCTCTACGAGGACATTGCCAGGCACGGCCGCATTGCCACTTCCTATGCCTACCCGGTCAAGGTCGAGGGCCGCTATGTGATGGATCCCTCGCCAACGCCGAAATTCGACAACCCAAAGATGCACCGTTCGCCGGCTCTGCAACTGTTCGGCGCCGGCCGCGAAAAGCGTATTTATGCAGTGCCGCCCTTCACCGAGGTGGTCAGCCTCGATTTCGAGGACCATCCGTTCGAGGTGCAGACCTTCGACCAGCCCTGCGCGCTGTGCGCGGCCGAGAACGTCTATCTCGACGAGGTCATCCTAGACGACCATGGCGGCCACATGTTCGTCTGTTCTGATACCGACCATTGCGAGAAGCGGTGCGAACAAGGCCATCGCGGCCACCTTGCGCCTGAAACCCCTCTTGCCCTGGAAAGAACGGAGCCGGCGCAATGACCGACGAACCGCTGTTGCGCGTCAGCGCGCTTTCCAAATTCTACGGCTCGCGCGTCGGCTGCGAAAACGTCACCTTTGACCTGTGGCCGGGCGAGGTGCTGGCGGTGGTCGGCGAATCCGGTTCCGGTAAGACGACGCTGCTCAACTGTCTGTCGACGCGGCTGCTGCCGAGCTCCGGCACCGCCAGCTACCGCATGCGCGACAGTCAGTTCCGCGAGCTCTATCGGATGAGCGAGGCCGAGCGCCGCTTTCTGATGCGCACCGACTGGGGCTTCGTCCACCAGAACCCGGCCGACGGCCTGCGCATGACGGTTTCAGCCGGCGCCAATGTCGGCGAGCGGTTGATGGCGGTCGGCGACCGCCACTATGGAAAAATCCGCGCCACTGCCGTCGACTGGCTGTCGCGTGTCGAAATCGACGAGGACCGCATCGACGACGAGCCGCGCGCCTTTTCCGGCGGCATGCGCCAGCGCCTGCAGATCGCTCGCAATCTCGTCACCGGGCCGCGTCTGGTATTCATGGACGAGCCGACTGGCGGCCTCGACGTTTCCGTGCAGGCGCGCCTGCTCGACCTGCTGCGCGGCCTGGTCACCGATCTCGGCCTGGCCGCCATCGTCGTCACCCACGACCTCGCCGTGGCGCGGCTTTTGTCGCAACGCATGATGGTGATGAAGGATGGTCGCGTCGTTGAAAGCGGCCTCACCGACCGCGTGCTCGACGATCCGCGCGCGCCCTACACCCAGCTTCTCGTTTCTTCCATTCTGCAGGTGTGACCATGGCAACCCCGCTCGTCGTCTCCGACGTCGCCAAGAGCTTCACCATGCATCTGCGCGACGGCATCAAACTGCCTGTCGTCGCCGGCGTGTCGTTCTCGATCAGGAGCGGCGAATGCGCAGTGCTCGGCGGTCCTTCCGGCGCCGGCAAGAGTTCGATCCTGAAGATGCTCTACGGCAACTATGCCGTCGACGAAGGCCAGATCATCGTCCAGCACGAGGACGGGCTCATCGATCTCGCGACGGCCAGCCCACGCACCGTGCTTGCCGTGCGCCGGCTCACGATCGGCTATGTCAGCCAGTTCCTGCGTACAGTGCCGCGCGTCTCCGCTCTCGACGTCGTCGCCGAACCGCTGGTCGAGCGCGGCGCGGACCGTGAGGTTGCGCGTAACAAGGCACGCGCCTTGCTGGCGCAGCTCAACCTGCCGGAGAAGCTGTGGGCGCTGCCGCCGGCGACGTTTTCCGGCGGCGAACAGCAGCGCGTCAACATCGCGCGCGGCTTCATCACTGAACACCCGATCCTGCTGCTCGACGAGCCGACCGCTTCGCTCGACGCCAGGAACCGCGACGTGGTGATTGCGCTGATCGCGGCCAAGAAGGCGGCCGGCGTCGCCTTGCTTGGCATCTTCCATGACCGCGACGTGCGCGAGGCGGTCGCCGACCGCGTCATCGACGTGACCGCCTTTGCCGCCGGGAAAATCGCCGCATGACGCGAAAATTGTCGGAAACGCCGCTGGTCCACGAGACAGCGGAAGTCGAGAATTCGACGCTTGGCCGCTGGACCGAAATCGCCGAACGATGCCGGGTTTCGGAGAGCACGATCGGCGACTATTCCTACATGATGCAGGACTGTGGCGTCTGGTGCGCGACGGTCGGCAAATTCGCCAACATCGCCGCCAGCGTGCGCATCAACGCCACCAACCACCCGACCTGGCGGCCGACGCTGCATCATTTCACCTATCGCGCCTCGGACTATTGGGACGACGCCGAACACGAGAGCGAATTCTTCGCTCAACGTCGCGCCAAGCGCGTCACCATCGGCCATGACACCTGGCTTGGCCACGGCTCGACCATCCTGCCCGGCGTCACCGTGGGCGACGGTGCGGCGGTCGGCGCCGGTGCGGTGGTGTCGAAAGACGTTGAGCCCTACACCATCGTCGGCGGCGTGCCGGCGAAACCAATCCGCGAACGCTTCGACCGCCACACGGCGGAACGTTATCAGGCACTCGCCTGGTGGGATTGGGACCATGCCCGCCTGCGCGCCGCACTTGAGGATTTTCGCGCGCTTTCGGCGGAAGCGTTTCTGGAAAAATACGGCAGCTGAAGGGGGGAATGGTGAATAGCGAGGCCTTCACCAGCCTCTTCTGGCTGCCACCGTCACCATTCACCATTCACGGCGCGCCGCCCAAGCCTGTGGGCGGTAACAAAACTGACATCAATCCGACACCGCAGGTTCATGGCCTTGCGCTAGCGATGGTTAACAGACCTTCGAAACGCGACTGGACTGGAACTTGCCTATGTCAGCAACCTCAGCCACGCTCGAAATCCGCGGCGTCACCCGCCGGTTTGGCAAGAACACCGCCGTCAGCAATGTCGATATCTCGATCCCGCACGGTCAGATGGTCGGCATCATCGGCCGCTCCGGCGCCGGCAAGTCGACCCTTTTGCGCATGATCAACCGCCTCATCGATCCGAGCCAAGGGTCGATTTTCTTTGAAGGTGCCGAAGTCTCCAGCCTGCGCGGCTCGCTGCTCAGGCGCTGGCAGCGCGATTGCGCCATGATCTTTCAGCAAT
Source organism: Mesorhizobium wenxiniae (assembly GCF_002284535.1). Taxonomy (GTDB): domain Bacteria; phylum Pseudomonadota; class Alphaproteobacteria; order Rhizobiales; family Rhizobiaceae; genus Mesorhizobium; species Mesorhizobium wenxiniae. Next base: position 136,827 of record NZ_NPKH01000025.1, read on the forward strand.
TCAACCTGGTGCCGCGTCTCGACGTGCTGACCAATGTGCTGCTCGGCCGGCTCAATCACCGCTCGACGATTGTCAATCTGCTCGGTGTCTTCTCTCGCGAGGAACGGGCCGAGGCGATAGCGGCGCTCGAGCGTCTCGACATTGCCCGCACGGCGCTGCAGCCGGCCGGCACCTTGTCCGGCGGCCAGCAGCAGCGCGTCGCGATCGCCCGCGCCATGATGCAGCAGCCGAAAGTTATCCTCGCCGACGAGCCGATCGCCTCGCTCGACCCGCTCAATGCCCAGGTGGTGATGGATTCGCTGCAGGACATCAATCTGCGCGAGGGCATCACCGTCGTCACCAATCTGCACACGCTGGACACCGCGCGCACCTATTGCAACCGCATCATCGGCATGGCCGCCGGCAAGGTCGTGTTCGACGGCCCGCCCGAAGACCTCAACCGCGAGGCTGTGCGCATGGTCTATGGCGCCGACAGCAATGGCGGCGAAATCTCCGAGGCCATCACCTCGACCAGCGTGACCATCAAGCAAAAAATCGCCGCATCCGCCGGACCGCTCGAGCCCGCATTTCCCGGCTACTAGTTCCATGATCCCGACGAGTGGATACCGGTATCCGGGAACCATGGGCAGCAAAAGAGCGCCTGGATCGCCAGCCCGCGTCAAAGGCGCCGTCAAAATTCGAACGCTACCGGCGCGATGCCGGAACCAACAGGAGAGATGCCACATGTTTAGAAAGATACTTTTCGGTGCGGTTTCCATCCTCGCCATGGCGATGGGCGCGGTCCAGGCACAGGACCTGAAGGAATTCCGCGTCGGTATTCTCGGCGGCGAGAACGAAGCTGACCGTCTGCGCAATTACCAGTGCTTCGCCGATCACATCAAGGACGTCCTCGGCGTCGAGAAAGTTTCGCTGTTCCCGGCCGCCGACTACGACGGCGTCATTCAGGGCTTGCTCGGCGGCACACTTGACTTTGCCGAACTCGGCGCTTCCGCCTACGCCAAGGTCTATCTCGAAAACAAGGACGCGGTCGAACCGATCCTGACGACAATCCAGACCGACGGTTCGACCGGCTACCGTGCGGTCATGGTCGCCCGTGCTGATTCCGGCATCAAGACGCTCGCCGACATGAAGGGCAAGAAACTCGGTTTCGCCGATCCCGATTCGACTTCCGGTTACCTGATCCCGGTCACGTCATTGCCCAAGGACATCGGCATGGATGTGAAGAGCTACTTCGCGTCGACCGGGTTCGGCGGCGGCCATGAACAGCTTGTCCTTGAAGTTCTGAAGGGCACCTTCGATGCCGGCACCACCTGGGCCTCCGGCGTCGGCGACTTCAAGGACGGCTACAGCTCGGGCAATCTGCGCAAGATGGTCGACAAGGGCGTCCTCAAGATGGATGACCTCGTTGAATTGTGGCAGTCGCCCCTGATCCCGAACGGCCCGCTGGTATTGCGTACGTCGATCGACGCCGGCGCCAAGCAGAAGATCACCGATTTTCTGACCAAGCTTCCGGAAACCGATCCGGCCTGTTTCTCGGCGATCCAAGGCGGCGATTACAAGGGCTATTCACCGGTCACCCCAGCGTTCTATCAGCCGATCATCGACGCGCGTAAGGCGAAGATCGGCTCGTAAAGCAAACTGCCACAACGCCGCCGGGGCCATGTGCACCGGCGGCGTTTCCGCATCAGGGGCCGGGGATCTATCGATGAGTGCGACCGACGTATACCGAGCGCCAGCGCTTTCACCGGAGGGAGCCACTGTCGAGCGGCACTGGCGCGATCTCGCCGCCCGCCGGCGCCTTTACACGATCGGCGGCCTGGTTTTCCTGCTCCTTGCACTCTCTGGCTCGCTCTGGTTCGCCAACGAGACCAACGCCGGAAAGTTCTTCGACCGCCTTCCCCACGTCGCCGACTTTTTCGGCGAGTTGAAGCCGCGCGACTGGTTCGACCCGGTGCGCGCGCTGTTCGACCTGCCATCCCCCTACGATGATGGCAGCCTCAAGTTCGACTATCCAGAAGGCCGGGTCTACCTGACCCAAAACATCTACATTCCGGAGTATTTCCACCGGATGATCGAGACGCTGAACATCGCCCTGTTTTCGACGCTCGTGGGCTCCACATTCGGTTTCCTGCTCTGCTTCCTGGCTGCAGGCAACATCACGGCCAACCGCTGGCTCCGGTTCGCCACGCGCCGCTTCCTTGAAATCGTCCGTGCCTTTCCGGAAATCGTCATTGCCGGCTTTTTTCTGGCGATCTTCTCGCTAGGACCTGTTCCGGCGATCATTGCGGTCAGTATCCATACCATCGGCGCGCTCGGAAAAATGTTCTTCGAAGTGGTCGAGAACGCCGACATGAAGCCTGAAGAAGGTTTGCGCGCCGTCGGCGCCAACTGGGTCGAGCGGGTGTGGTTCGGCATCGTGCCTCAGGTTCTGCCCAACTTCATGAGCTATTTCCTGCTTCGTTTCGAGATAAATGTGCGCGCTTCGACCATACTTGGCGCCGTCGGCGCGGGCGGGATCGGCGAATCCCTGCGCCTTTCGATCGGCCGCGGCCATGAGGCCAAGACCATCGCCATCGTCTTTCTGCTGTTCTGCACGATCGTCGCCGTCGACCAGTTTTCGGCGTGGCTGAGACACCGTCTGGTCGGCAGACAGGCGTTCGCATACGGCGGAGAGTAACGCGATGAACGCCGCCGCCATCAACGACATCGCCGCTCGCCATCCGGACGCGTTCCGACGCTCCCTGTGGAAGCGCTACGCCGTCCCGATCGGCATCCTTCTCTGCATTCTCTACACCTTCTATTGCGCGTGGTTCTTCTCGATCGCCACCGTGCTCGAAAAGGCGAACTGGAACCTTGCCGGGGCTTATCTCGCCGACTGGGTGTCTTACGAAATACGGCCCGACATCGAGTTCAAAGATGACTATCTGACGATCGACTACTCCCGCTTTTCCAAACTGGGATCCAATCCAGATCCCGACTGGGTGGTCAAGCAGATGGCCGTCATCGAGCGGCGGGTCGACGCAGCGCCGGCACCGGCGATCGCGACCAACAAGTCATCGCAGGATTCGTTCATGGCGCCCGGCGCGCCGACCGCCGAGAACCCGGCCGCCCCGTTGGGCCAATCCGCTCCGGCTGCACCTGAAACGGTGCGCGAAAACGCCGTTGTGGCGGCGACTGTCACCCTTGGCAATGGCCGGATCGCCATCACGCCAAACCTCGTCACCGTGACGCGCGGCGCCGAAAGCGTCATCTTCGATATTGCCAAGGACAGTTCTGTCACGCCCCGCACACCGCTGCCCGACTGGATCGAGCAACGCAGGCCAGGCTCGACAGCCTACGTCTCGTTCGACTTTCTCGGTCGCGCCGAAGTGCAAAATGACGAAGTCGTCGCCTGGAGACGTTTCTTCGGCTGGGCCAATTTCGTCTTTGACACGAACTCGCCATTCTGGGGAAAGCCGTTCGGCGAGGTCGCTTCACTGATCGTCTCCGGGGCCCGCATCGACCCGTCACGGTCAAACGCAGCGCTCGCCTGGGACAACATCCTCAACAACGCCGAGTGGCAGCATGGAGACGTCTGGCTGAAACTCTTGCAAACCATCGTCATGGCTTTTGTCGGCACGGTGCTGGCCTCGATCGTCGCCTTTCCGCTCGCCTTCCTGGCTGCACGCAACGTCACGCCGAGCCGGATCGCCAACCAGGTGACAAAACGCTTCTTCGATTTCCTGCGGTCAGTCGACATGCTGATCTGGGCGCTGTTCTTCACCCGCGGCTTCGGTCCGGGACCGCTGGCCGGCATGTCGGCCATCTTCTTCACCGACACCGGAACCCTCGGCAAACTCTACTCCGAGGCGCTGGAAAACATCGACGACAAGCAGCGCGAGGGCATCCGCTCGGTTGGCGCCACGCCCGCAATGGTGCAGCGCTACGGCGTGCTGCCGCAGGTTCTGCCGGTATTCCTTAGCCAATCGCTCTATTTCTGGGAATCGAACACCCGGTCAGCGACGATCATAGGGGCTGTCGGCGCCGGCGGCATCGGTCTGAAATTGTGGGAGGCCATGCGCACCAATACCAATTGGGCCAATGTTTTCTACATGGTTGTGCTGATTCTGCTCGTCGTCTTCATCTTCGACAACATCTCCAGCTATCTACGCCGCAAACTGATGGGGACAGTCGGAAACGGCAATGACGAGCGGCGCGAGCGCGCGCCCGCCGGCCTGCCGCCGGCGGCTCAGATCGCCTGAGAGGAAGCTCGGCTGCGTCCTAAGCATCAGCCTTTTTCCAGCCACTCCTGATATGCTTGTAACCGTCGCGGTAGACGACTTCCGGGCTTTCCGAAAAATCGCGCCAGACCTTGGTTGCCGCCGCCAAATCCTTCAGCGAGCGGCCGAAGGCCTCGATCGTCAGCCAGTCGTCATAGCCACTCTTGCGGATGGCCGAAAACGTCTCCTTCCACCGAATGTGGCCGCGCCCAGGTACGCCGCGATCATTCTCCGAAATATGGATATGGACGACATTCTTGTGGTTGCGCGTATAGGCGCCGATCGGGTCGGCCTCCTCGATATTGGCGTGGAACGTGTCGTACATCGCCTTGATATGCGGCCGGTCGATAGCGTCGATATGCTCGGACAGATCGTCCATCGTGTTCAGCAGGTAGCACTCGAAGCGGTTGAGCGCCTCCAGCCCGATGGTGACGTTCCTCTTGCCGGCATGGTCGCCGATGGCGCGTTGCGAGGCAACGGAGCGCTTCTTCTCCGCCGCCGTCGGCCCACTGCCGGAGAAGGCGCCCAGTGTCGAATGCAACGGGCCGCTCAGCGTTTTGGCGCCGAGCGCAGCCGAGCAGTCGATCGCCCACTTCATATAGTCGATGCCGGCCTTGCGCGTTGAACCATCGGCCGAGATCAAGTTCAGCGCCGGATCGCCCATCGCTGAAACGGCGGTGCGCTCCAGCCCGATGCGGTCGAGCAGTTCGCCAAGTTTTGTGTAGTCGTCCGGCGTGCCGGCAAAGATCGGTATCTCGACGCCATCGAAGCCGGTCGCCTTGATATCCCTAAGCAGTGGCTCGTGTTTCTTCGACACGGCCGTCGTCCACAAAAACATGCACATGCCGATTTTCATCGACGCCCCTCCCATCATTGCGCAATCCACAGGGGTGTTGAGATTCAGGTTAGGCCGAGCCGAAAATGGTAGTTTCCGAGAACCGGAGCGGAGCGTACTTTTCGTACGTGAGTACCGGAAGCGCATGAAACTGCCGTTTGCAGGCCGGCATCACCTGAAGATCAGCACCCCGATCAGAGCTTCGTCCAGGCCCCGTTCTTCCTCGACGACTTCACGCAGGCTTCGATGAAGGCCATGCCTTCGACCCCGTCCTGGATGGTCGGGAAGATAACTTCCTTAGCCGGCTTGCCGCCTTTGCGGCGCGCCGCGCGGATGGCGCGGGCCGCCTCCTGGTAGATGTTGGCGAAGCCTTCGAGATAGCCTTCCGGATGGCCTGACGGAACCCGGCTGACGCGCCCGGCGACGGGAAGCGCGCCAGCGCCGTTCCGGGTGATCAACTGCTTCGGCTGGCCGAACGGCGTGTACCAGAGATAGTTCGGGTCGGCCTGCACCCATTCAAGTCCGCCCTTCGAGCCGTAGATGCGCAGCTTCAGCCCGTTCTCGTGGCCGGGCGCCACCTGGCTCGCCCAGATCATGCCCTTGGCCGGGTGCGACTTGCCGACCGGTTTGAAGCGCAGCATCACGTTGACATTGTCGTCGAGTTGCCGCCCCGGCACGAAGGCGTCGAGATCGGCGGAAAGTGAATCGAGCTCCAGCCCGCAGACGAAGCGCGCGAGATTGTAGGCATGCGTGCCGATGTCGCCCAGCGCACCGCCGGCACCCGCCTGCTTGGGGTCGGAGCGCCAGGCCGCCTGCTTCTGGCCGGTAGCGGCGAGGTCCTCGGTTAGCCAGTCCTGCGGATATTCAGACTGCACGATGCGGATGTCGCCGAGCTGCCCCTTGGCTACCATCTCGCGCGCCTGCCGTACCATCGGATAGGCGGTGTAGTTATGCGTCAGCACGAACACTTTGCCGGTCTTTTCGACTAGTGCCGCCAGCTTCTTTGCCTCGGCCAGTGTCGTCGCCAGCGGCTTGTCGCAGATGACATGGATGCCTGCCTCGAGAAAAGCCTTCGCCGCCGGCACATGGACATTGTTGGGCGTGACGATGGCCACCGCCTCGATGCCGTCCGGCCGCTTGGCCTCGGCCTTGGCCATCTCGGCGAACGAGCTGTAGCTGCGCGCCGGATCGAGCCCGAGTTCCTCGGCCGATGCCTTGGCACGCGCCGGGTCGGACGACAGGGCACCTGCGACTAACACGAACTCATTGTCCATGCGCGCCGCGATCCGGTGCACGGCACCGATGAAGGCGCCTTGCCCGCCGCCGACCATGCCGTAGCGGATCGGGCCGCCTCCCGTTTCCGATTTCGATGCGCCGACCATGATTTTCTCCCTCGTCTGAAATACCCCTCCCGCCTTGAGGGGAGGGTGGCCCGAAGGGCCGGGAGGGGTCGGTTCATGCCGAGCTCTACGCCCAGCGACCCCACCCCCCGATCCGCTGCGCGGATCGACCCTCCCCTCGAGGGGGAGGGGAAAAAGCGCTAGATTCCCATCATGGCGCGCAGCGACTTTTTGTCGGTCGCGCCGCCGGCGAAATCGTCGAATGCCTTTTCCGTCACCCTGATGATGTGATGCTGGATGAAGGGAGCGCCTTCGGCCGCGCCATCCTCGGGGTGCTTCAGGCAGCATTCCCATTCCAGCACCGCCCATGAATCGTAGTCATATTGGGCGAGTTTGGAGAAGATGCCGCCGAAATCCACCTGTCCGTCGCCGAGCGAGCGGAAACGCCCGGCCCGGTTCGTCCAGCTCTGATAACCGGAATAGACGCCTTGCCGGCCGGTCGGATTGAACTCGGCATCCTTGGCGTGGAACGCCTTGATCCGCTCGTGATAGATGTCGATGAATTCGAGATAGTCGAGCTGCTGCAGCAGGAAATGCGACGGGTCGTAATTGATGTTGCAGCGCTTGTGGCCGCCCACCGCGTCGAGGAACATCTCGAAGGTCGCACCGTCGAAGACGTCCTCGCCCGGATGGATTTCGTAACCGACGTCGACGCCATTGTCCTCATAGACGTCGAGGATCGGCTTCCAGCGTTTTCCCAGTTCGGAAAATGCTTCCTCGATCAATCCCGCCGGCCGTTGCGGCCAAGGATAAAGGTAGGGGAAAGCCAACGCTCCGCAAAACGACACCGACGCCTTAAGCCCGAGATTCTTCGAAGCCTTGGCGCCAAACTTCATCTGTTCGACCGCCCATTGCTGCCTGGCTTTAGGATTATTGTGCAACGCAGGCGGCGCGAAGCCATCGAACTGCGCGTCATAGGCCGGATGCACCGCCACCAACTGTCCCTGCAGATGCGTCGACAGCTCGGTGATCTCAACGCCCGCCTCGGTGCAGATGCCCTTCACTTCGTCGCAATAGGCCTGGGAAGACGCCGCCTTCTCGAGGTCGAACAGCCGGCTGTCCCAGGTCGGGATCTGCACGCCCTTGTAGCCCAGCCCGGCCGCCCATTTGGTTATCGCCGGCAGCGAATTGAACGGTGCGGCATCGCCTGCGAACTGCGCCAGAAATAGCCCAGGACCCTTCATTGTCGACGGCATCGGCATCCTTCCTAATTATCCACGACCAAGCATAGCGCCGATTGAAAGCAGGGCCAGCCTCTTTGGTCTTTTCTCGACAGGCGCTAGTACGCACCGCCATTCTGGTATTACCAAATATGGTCATTTGGTCAAGCGGTGCCATTCGCAACCAGCGCTGCGAAAATTGCCGGGCAGCGGACTAATACGCCAGTTTTATCAATGAAATAATCATGGGCCGGGGCTGCCTTGTAGGATTTCTTGCCGTCCAGATGAAATTGCTGTAGACCTCTTTTCACGCCCAATTGGTCGAACCAGTTTACGACAAATACTGGAGCGCCTTGGGGAGGAATCATGCAACGCACTCTGGTGGAGTGCGTCGCAGGCGAACTGTTACAGGCGAATTCTGGGAAGGACAGACCATGCATCTTTCGACGCACAACTGGATGCGGGCGGAACCATTGGAGACGACGCTCAAACGCATCAAGAAATTCGGCTATGAGTCGATCGAAATTTCCGGCGAGCCCGAGCAATACAACACCGATGAGACGCGCGCGCTCCTGAAGGAGCACGGCATCCGCTGCTGGGGGGCGGTGACGCTGATGCTGGGCGAGCGCAATCTCGCCGCCAAGGACCAGGGCCAGCGCGAGCGCTCCGTACAGTACGTCAAGGATGTGCTGACGATGGTGAGCGAACTCGACGGCGAGATCATCACCCTGGTTCCCGCCACCGTCGGCAAGGTGGTGCCGGACGGCACCGAAGAAGAAGAATGGAAATGGGTGGTCGACGCCACCAGGGAATGCTTCACCCATGCCAAGAAGGTCGGTGTCAAGATCGCGGTCGAGCCGCTCAACCGTTTCGAGACCTATCTGTTCAACCGTGGCGCCCAGGCGCTGGCGCTGGCCGATGCAGTCAGCCCCGAATGCGGCGTCTGCCTCGACGCCTACCACATCCACATGGAAGAATTTAACGTCTATGATGCCATCCGGCAGGTCGGCAAGCGCCTGTTCGACTTCCATGTCGCCGACAACAACCGCTTCGCCGCCGGTCTCGGACAGATCGACTGGCCGAAGATCGTCGGCACGCTGAAGGAGGTCGGTTACGATGGCGCGCTGACCAACGAGTTCGTCGCCCCCGTCGACCGCACGCCGGCCGCTCCCTATCCCGACATGGTCGAGCGCAATCCGGTCGACATCTCGCCGGAGCAGCTCAAATTCATTCAGGACCATGGTTCCAGCGTGCTGACGGAAAAGTTCTACACCGATCAGATGCGCATCAACGCTGAAACGTTGCTGCCGTTGATCAAGTAGTCGGTCCGTTGAGAATGAGCCTTCCGCCCTGACCGGCGGCAAGGCCGGGGATGAACATGCGCATCAAGACGGTCCAAGCCTGGTGGGTCCGCATACCGATCGAAGCCGCGAAGCAGCACCGCAGCGACTTCGGTCAAGTGACGACATTTGACGCCGCCATCCTGCGCATCGAGACCGACGACGGGCTGGTCGGCTGGGGCGAAGGCAAGAATGCTGCCGGCAGCACCGGCAGCTATGGCGCCCTCGTCCACATGCTGAACCACGAGGTCGGCCCGCAGCTGATCGGCTGCGATCCGGCCGACATCGGGGTGATCTGGGAGATGCTCTACAATGGCGTGCGCCACGACAGTGCCGCGCAAAACGGCCACGCCATGCCGCAACTGGCGCGGCGCGGCATCAGCGTCGCTGCGATCAGCGCCGTCGACATCGCGTTGTGGGATATTCTGGGCAAGTCGCAGGGGGTTCCAGTCTGGCGGCTGCTCGGCGGCCGCAAGCTCGACCGCATGCCCGCCTATGCTTCCGGCGGCTGGGCTTCCACCGAGGCGATCGGCGACCAGCTAAAATCCTATATCGCCAAGGGCGGTTTCAAGGCGCTGAAGATGCGGATCGGCGCGATGGACGGCGCTCCGCATCTTTCCGCCGCCCGCGTGCGCGCCGCAAGACAGGCGCTCGGCCCCGAGGTTGACCTGATGGTCGATGCGCATGGCACCTATACGGTGGCGGAAGCCAAGCGCTTCATCCATCTCGCCGCCGATCTCGATCTGGCCTGGTTCGAGGAGCCGGTCATCGCCGACGACAAGCCCGGCATGGCCGAAGTGCGGGCGTCCGGCTCCATCCCTATCGCCACCGGCGAAGGCGAAGCGACGCGCTATGCTTTCCGCGACCTCGCCACGCTCAAGGCGGCCGATATCTTCCAGCCTGACCCGGCTTTTTGCGGCGGCATCAGCGAGGCGATAAAGATCGGCACCATCGCCAGCGCCTTCAATCTGCGCTTTGCGCCGCATCTGTGGGCTGGCGCGCCTTGCTTCTTTGCCGGGCTGCATGTCTGCGCTGCTTCGCCGGCTAGCTTTACCATCGAGTATTCGCTCGGCGCCAACCCGATGATCCACGATCTGATCGAGGAGACTGTCGAAGCAAAGGACGGTATGATGGCGATCCCCGAGAAGCCCGGACTGGGATTCACCCTTTCGGAACGGTTCCTGGAGGCGCACGCGCTACGCGGCTGATCATGAAAGAAAAGAACCTTCTCGCGGAACTCGCTGCCTATCTGTTCTCCCACTCCGACAAGGCGACGGGCCGAACGCCGTCGGAGCGTGAACTGGCGGAGCATTTCGTCGTCAGCCGCGGCCAGATCCGCGAGGCGCTGGCCATCCTCGAAGCCATGCGCATCGTCGAGCGCCGGGCCAAGTCCGGCATCTACATCGACACCAAGCAGGCCAGCGTCGAGGCGATGGCGCTTTTTGCCAGGGCCGGCCTGCCGCTTGATCCGATCCAGATCTACGAGACGGTCGAGTTGCGCAAGATCCACGAGATCAAGGCCGCCGAGCTTGCCTGTTCGCGCGCTACCGAGGAAAATTTCGAGCGGCTGCGCGAAATCCTGAAGGCGTCGGAAGAGCGCATTGCGGCAGGCGAGGGCCTCGCCAAGGAGGACCGCGAATTTCACCTTGAAATCGTGCGGGCAACCAAGAACAGCGTTTTTCACAACATATGCAGCGTCTATTACATGATGGGCGAGCAACGCCTGCCCATCTATTTCAACGATCCCGAACGCAGCGTGCGCTCGCATGCCGAGCACATCCAGATCTACGAGGCGCTGCTGCGCCGCGACGGCAATCTCGCCCAGGCGCTGATGAGTGCCCATCTGCAAGGCGCGGAAAGTTACTGGAAAGGCCTGATCGAAGGCGGCGGGGCAGAACCTCACAGCCCAGCACTCGAACAGGTCTGATATGCCCAAAATCCTGTCGACGCACACGCTGCACCCGCGCGCCTCCGCCATGTTGACTGGTGCCGGCGAACTCGTTGTCGCTTCCGCCCTCGATGCGGACACGCTGGCGACTGAGGCGAGGGACGCCGATATCATCATCGTTCGCGCCCCGCTGCCATCAGCGCTGTTCGAAGGTGCTACGAAGCTCCGGGCTGCAATCCGCCATGGCGCCGGGCTCGACATGGTTCCGATGGAAGCGGCCACTGCAGCCGGCGTGCTGGTGGCAAACGTGCCGGCGGTCAATGCACGGTCGGTCGCCGAATACGTGATGTTCGCGACCCTGGCGCTGCTTCGGCGTTTCCGCATGGTGGACCGCGACTTGCGGGCGAAGGGCTGGCTGGCCGGCCGCGACCACACCATTCTCGCCAGCGAGCTCGCCGGCAAGACGATCGGCATTGTCGGCTTCGGCGCCATCGGACAGGCAGTCGGCCATATCGCAGCACATGGTTTCGACCTGAACGTGGTAGCGACGACGCGCAGCATGAGGCCGGCGCCCGATAGGATCGGCTTCCTGTCGATCGACGCACTGATCGAGCAGAGCGATATCATCGTTCTGTGCTGCCCGCTGACACCGGAGACGCGCGGCCTGATCAACCGCGAGCGCATCGGTCGAATGAAGCCGCATGCGCTGCTGATCAATATTTCGCGCGGGCCGGTGATCGACGACGACGCGCTGATCGAAGCGCTGCAAAAGGGCGGTATCGGCGGTGCCGCGCTCGATGTTTTTGTGACGCAGCCGCTGCCTTCAGATCATCCCTATTTCGGCTTCGACAATGTCATCGTCACGCCGCACATGGCCGGCATCACCGAGCAATCGATGATGCGCATGGGCGTCGGTTCGGCTGATGAAGCCTTGCTGGTGCTGGCCAACAAATTGCCGGTCAATCTGCGCAATACCGAAGTGGTCGAGCACTACCGGCGGCGATTTCCGGCCGATATCTGAGCACCTCAACGGCTAATGCATGTCGCGCAAAAGTGCGCAGCGGTTTTGCGATAACGACATGCATAGAAACAAGAACCTAAAGCGCGTCGCATGAACCCGTTCAGACGCGACGCGCTATATAAGCAGTGCCTCGACTTCCGCCGCGATGCGCAGGAGACGGTGGTCGTGGCCGTGGCGCGCCACCAGCATCAGCCCGGCCGGGCGCACCATTCCCGGCATCGGCAGCGAGATCGCGCAGAGGTCGAACTGGTTGGCGACCTGCGTGTTGCGCAACAGAAGGCCTTCGACGGACGCCAGCCGCTCGTCCATGGCGGCGACAAGCGCCGTGCGGCGGCGGATTACCCTTATATAGGCCGTGGCCGGAACGGCGGCGGCGCGCGACAACGGCTCGCCCACCCACGGATCGACCGGCGTCGTCGCACCTGTCGCCAGCCAATCTGCATGGACCGCGGCGCCCTCCATTGCCGCGATCGAGGCTCGCTTGGTTACCCCTCGCAAATCGGCAAGGAGGTCATCGATGGACAGATCGGCGAGGTATGCACCCGCAAGCTCTACCTTGCGAACACATCGCTCGAACGCCGCCGAGACCTCTTTTTCCGTATCCTCGAAGAGCGCGCCGCGCGGAATGCCGATGCGCAGTCCGGCAAACGGAAGCGGAACCAGAGCCACAGTCTCCTCGCCCGCCATCACCGCGTCGGCTGCGGCACATTCGGCGACGGTGCGGGCAAGCGGGCCGATGGAGTCCAGCGTGTCGGACAGCGGGAAGACGCCAACGCGTGATACGCGCCGCACCGTCGGCTTGAACCCGACGGCACCGTTCAGCGCCGCCGGAATGCGCACCGAACCGCCGGTGTCGGAACCGATCGAGATCTCGCTCGTACCTTCGGCAACGGATACACCGGCGCCCGAGGATGAGCCGCCCGCAATCCGGCCGGCGTCGGTTGCATTGCCGGGCGTGCCGTAATGCGGGTTAACGCCGATCGCGGTGAAGGCGAATTCGGTCATGTTGGTCTTGCCGATGATGATCGCACCGGCCTGCCGCAGCCGCCGCACGATGACGGCATCCCGCAGCGCCGGCGCCGCGGTGCTGAGCAACAACCGGCCGTGGTCGGCTCGCCGGCAACATCGAACAGGTCCTTGATCGACAGAATTGTTCCGTCGAGCGGCCCGAGCGTCACGCCTGCTCTGCACCTGGCATCGGCGGCGTCGGCTGCTGCTCGTGCGGCTTCCGGAGAGGTTTACGAATACGCCTTCATTATCGGCGCGGACGGCGAGACGCGAAAGGACGGCTTCGAGGCGGTCGCGGGCTGATTGCATGGCACAGTCTACTTTTTTATGGTCGCCCGAGTAGCCCAGCACACTGACGTCGATAGCTCTAGCGATAGCCAGTCGCATCTGCTGGCTTGCCGGTATTCTCAACTTCCGGAACGTAGCGCCACGCGTCGGGCCGCGAGCCGTCGAGATCGGTAAAGCCGTAGACCTGCGCCAGCCCGCCACTCGACAGCGACTGTCCGTTCCAGCGCGAACGGTCCGGGTCCGCCGCAAGCGCCGCCACTGCGCGACCGATAAAGCGCGGGGTCTCGGAAATGACGAAATGCGGCACTTTTGCTGTCGCATCACGCCAGTTGTCCTCGGTCACCCCAAAAGCTTCCAACATCATTTCCGAACGCAGCCAGCCGGGTGTCAGCGAAATCGAGGTGGCGCCGTGCGGGGCGAGGTCCTTGGCATGGGCCCAGGCCATGCGGGTCACCGATACTTTGGCGAGGTCATAGAACGGCGAAAGCCGATAATGCTCGGCATTATACTCCGCGGTGCCGTCGGTGACTTCGACCAGCAGGCCGCCCGGGCGCTCGATCAGAAGCGGCAGCGCGTAATGCGCGGTGATCAGATGCGTGTCGACGCCCAGCCGCAACATACGCAAACCATTCGTGAGATCATGCTCCCAGACCGGCTTGTTCCATTCGAACAGTTTCTCGCCGCCCCAGATGTCGTTGACCAGCACATCGAGGCGGCCCTGCTCGGCACGTATCCGGTCGACCAGCTTGCGCACGTCTTCGGCAACCAGATGGTCGACTTGCACAGCGATGCCATGGCCGCCTTGCGCTGAAACAAGCTCCGCCGTCTCCTCGATGGTTTCCGGACGGGCGTATTCGGACTGATGCGCGCGTGTCGTCCGCCCGGTGACGTAGACCGTCGCGCCCGCAGCACCCAGTTCGACAGCAATGCCTCTCCCCGCACCGCGCGTGGCGCCAGCGACCAAAGCGACTTTTCCTTCAAGCGTCATTGAACTCCCCAGACTCTGACCAACCAACCTCTGACCAACAAATGATAGCCTTCGTCAATGTTATGATATATAAATGATCATTCGTTTATAATGGATGTCAAGATGCCTCGGCAAAAGTCGCAATCCGACGAGGACGTGCTGGAAGCGGCGCACCGGCTGATCCACAGGCATGGCCCGGAGGCACTCACATTTGAACGGCTGTCCAAGAATTGCGGGCTTTCCGGCTCGACCCTGGTGCAGCGTTTTAAGAACAAGGCCACGCTCAGGCAAAGAACCTTGCTGCAGGCATGGGACAGGCTGGACGCGAAGACGACAACGCTCGCAGATGCGACACCGAGGACCCCTGCTGGCGCGATCGAATTGCTGGTGGCGCTGTCGCGTGACTATGGCGGCATCGAATCCTATGCCGAGGGCCTGCTCGTCCTGCGCGAAGACCTGCGCGATCCGGTGCTTCGCGCGCGGGGGGCGTCGTGGAAGGCATCCCTGTGCAACATCCTCGACTCTTGCTTTGCTTCGGTCGCAACGCGCCGTTGGACATCGGGCTGCTGATGGCATCGCACTGGCAAGGTTCGCTGCTTTGGTGGAGTTTCGACCCGAAAGTCGAAGTTGCATCCTACGTCGAAGACAGTCTGGGTCGATTCGTCACCGCAATAGTCACGGCCCGAAAACCATAACCGATTTTCGGGCCATTTCTTGGAGGCGTCCCACGTGGGACGCACCTACGGATGGCTTAGGTTGCGCTCCTCGGGCCAAGCAAGAGCGCCGCCAAGGCCGCCAGCAACGTTGCGATTCCGCAATAGGCGAAAGCGCTGGCAACGCCGGCATTGTCGACCAGCAGGCCGCCGAAAACGGCGCCCAGTGCGATGGCCACCTGGAATGTGGCGACCATCAGCCCGCCGGCGCTTTCAGCCTGGTCGGGAGCGGCTCGCACCAGCCAGGTTTGCAGCCCGACTGGCACCGCGCCGAAGGCAAACCCCCAGCCGGCAACCGCTATCGCCGCAACGACTGGCGAGGCTCCGAGAGTAAGCAGCAAGGCGGCCGCCACAGCAATCAGCAGAGGCGCCAGGCCGACGGCGGTCTTGAGGCTGCGTTCGGCCATGAACCCGCCGGCAAAATTGCCGAAGAAGCCACCGATGCCGTAGGCGAGCAGCACCAGCGAGATCGTCTCGATGTCCAGCGCGGGCACCTTCTCAAGAAACGGGCGGACATAGGTGAAGCCGGCAAAGTGTCCCGAGGCGACCAGCAGGACCACCAGAAGCGCAACTCTGATCATCGGCCGCTTTGTTACCTCCAGCAAGGTCCGAAAGCTTGCCACGCCCGCCGGCGGCAGCTTCGGAAGGGTGGCGATCTGCACGAGCAGCGCCAGGGCGCCGACGACAGCTGCGATCATGAAGGCCGTTCGCCATCCCCAGATGCCACCGACATAGGCACCGACCGGGGCCGCACAGACCGTCGCCACCGAAACGCCGGTGAGAATGATCGACATGGCGCGCGGCATCAGCCGCATCGGGACAAGCCGCATCGCCATGGCCGCCGACATCGACCAGAAGCCGCCGAGGCTGATCCCGAGCATGATGCGGGCGATCAGAAGAACGGGAAGCGAGGACGCAAACGCCGCCAGGAGGTTCGACAGGATCAGGAGCACGGTCAGTCCCCACATGACGAGCCTGCGGTCCAGCCGTCTGGTGATGATGGCCATGGTCGGAGCGGCTATCGCGCCGACAACGGCGGTTGCCGTCACCGCTTGGCCGGCAGTGCCTTCGGTCACACCGAGATCCTGCGCCAGCGGCGTCAACAGACTGGCAGGCAGGAATTCCGCGGTCACCAGCCCAAACACACCGAGCGCGAGAGATACGACCGCCCCCCACGCCGGCTCGGCTCGTTCGTCGGTTTCCGCGGGATCGAGAACGGTGGCCATGACGCCTGTCGCGGGTTCGGTCATGATGGGATCTCCAATCTGGTTGCACTGCAACATCTGGCTGCAGTGCAACATAGGAAGTGACCGTCTGGCGTTTCCATGCTAGAAACACCATCATGCTTGACCATTCGTCCAAAGTTCCGGTTACCGGCGATCCGCTGACAGACATATTGCGCGGGTTGAGGCTCGACGGCGTCGAATACGGCCGCTGTGAAATGCAGGAGCCCTGGGGTCTCCAGTTTCCGGCCCAGACGGCGGCGCGGTTTCATTTCATCGGCCGCAAGGGGTGTTGGCTGCTGCAGCCCTCCGGCGAATGGGTGGAACTCAAGGCTGGCGACGCGGTGCTGCTGCCGCGCGGTGCAGCACATGTCCTGGCCAGCGAACCAGGCACCGAGGCTTCGCCGATCCAGGGTTACGAAGTCGGAGAGGTCTGCAAGGGCGTCTACTGCTTGTCGAACGAAGGCCGCCGGCCGGGGACCCTGCTGTTTTTCGGCAGCATGTATTTCAATCTCGACGGTTTGCACCCATTGCTCGGCATGATGCCGGACGTAATGCGCGCGCACGAGTTGGAAGCCTATGAGCCCGGCATCCCGCATCTGCTGGAGGCCATGGCCCGCGAAGTGACGATGGAGCGCGTCGGCTCCGGCGGCATCCTGGCACGGCTTGCCGATGTGCTGGCCGCCACTGTCATCCGGTCATGGGTCGAGCGCGGCTGCGGCGACTCGTCCGGATGGATTGCGGCGGTGAGAGACCGCGAGATCGGCCGCGTGCTGGCCGCGATCCATCTCGAGCCGGACCGCGACTGGACAGTGGAGACCTTGGCCAGGATGATGGGCGCCTCGCGATCGGGCTTCGCCGAGCGCTTCGCGACGATCGTCGGCGAAACGCCGGCGAGATATGTCACCCAGGTGAGAATGCACCAGGCACGGCAATGGCTGGTCCGCGACCGGCTGAAGATTTCCGTCGTCGCCGCTCGCCTGGGTTATGAATCCGACGCGTCGTTCAGCCGGGCATTCAAGCGCGTCATCGGATCGCCTCCCAGCCATTTTCGCGCGGAAGAACAGGCTGAGACCCGTCAAGCCGGCTAAGCCTGGCCAGAGGCTTCAAGCCCGCTTAACATCCTTCCCGCCCAATAGGCGCGCTTAGCCCGCGTGACGGAGGCTTATTCCGCTTGCCTTGTCGAACAGCACCACCTTGTCCGGATCCCAGGCAAAGCGCACCGGCTGTTCGATCTCGACATCGGTTCTGGCCGGCACCGTGGCCCGCAGCATGGCGTCGCCGACCCGCAGCGTAAGGATCTTTTCGACGCCATGATTCTCGACATCGTGGACGCGTGCCTCTACCGGCGCCCCGCTCTCGAGATAGACATCCTCGGGACGAATACCGAAGACGAGCGGGCGACCGTCGGTCGCACCGCTCGTCTTGGCCCCCCCCGCAAAAGGCAGCTCGAAATTCAGCGGTGCCATCACCGCGCGACCGTTGACGAGCTTGCCGTCGATGAGGTTCATCGGCGGCGAGCCGACGAAGCTCGCCACATAGGTGTCGCGCGGATTGTTGTAGATCTCGTACGGCGTGCCGGTCTGGACGATGCGACCATGGTTGAGCACGCCAACCTTGTCGCCCATCGACATCGCCTCGATTTGATCGTGCGTGACGAACAGGAAGGTCTGACCAAGGTTCATTTGGATGTTCTTCAGTTCGGTGCGCAGCGCCTCGCGCAACTTGGCATCGAGCGCCGACAGCGGCTCATCCATCAGGAATACGCGGGGCTTCCTGACGATGGCGCGACCAATCGAGACGCGCTGCATCTCGCCGCCAGAGAGGCGATCCGTCTTGCGCTCGAGCAGATGCTCGATACGCAAAGTCCTGGCAACGCGGTCGACGCGCGTCTTGATTTCGTCGGGCTCGATGCGGCGGATTTTTGACTTCAGCGGAAATTCGAGGTTTTCGCGCACCGTATAGCGCGGGTAGAGAGAATATTGCTGCAGCACCAGCGCCACGTCGCGCTCGGCGGCACCCCAATTGGCGACATCGACGCCGTCGATGAAAACCTGGCCTTCGCTCGGCTTTTCCAGGCCGGCAACCATGCGCAGCGTCGTCGTCTTGCCGGCGCCGGTCTCGCCGAGCAGCACGAAGAACTCGCCGTCGGCAATGTCGAGATTGAGCCCGGTCAATGCGGTGTGATTGCCGAATGTCTTCGAGATATTCTTGAGCTGGATATGGGCCATCAGAGTCTCACCCCCAGCGAATTGCCGCTTGTCGTGTCGAAGAAGTGCGCCTGCGCTGGGTCGAGCTTGGCGAAGACCTGAACCCCCGGCTTGCCGACGAAACCGGAACGGGTGCGGGCGCGCAACATCTGTGCCCCAACCTTGAGGTCGACGATATCGTAGGAGCCAAGCGGTTCGATGATGTGCGCCTCGACTGGCAGATAACCGTCCGCCGCCTCGCGCGAAACCATCACGCCTTCGGGGCGGATGCCGAGCGCAAGGCGGTCCTGCCCGACGTTCGCGGCGTCGAGCTGGCCGACCAGTTCGGCCGGGAAAAGGAAACCTTCCGCGGCCCCGTCGACGGTGACCCTGGCGCCGGAGCCGTTCATCGTCACCGCCGCGTTGGCGACGTTCATCACAGGCGAGCCAACGAATTGCGCGACGAACAGATTGGCCGGGCGCGTATACACTTCCGATGGGCTGCCTACCTGTTGCAGAACGCCCTCATGCATGATGACGATGCGGTCGGCAAGGCTCATCGCCTCGATCTGGTCGTGGGTGACGTAGATGGTGGTCGAGCCCTGCTTGATGTGCAGCCGCTTGATCTCCGCGCGCATCTCCTCGCGCAGCTTGGCGTCGAGCGCGCCGATCGGCTCGTCCATCAGCATCGCCTTCGGCCGCCGCACCAGCGCCCGGCCGATCGCCACGCGCTGCATGTCGCCACCCGACAGCGCCGACGGCTTCTTGCCGAGCAGATCGTTGATCTGCAGCACTTTGGCGACCGAGCGCACCTCGCCGTCGATCTCCGCCTTGCTCTTGCGCATGGCGCGCAACGGAAAAGCGATGTTCTCGTAGACGCTCATATGCGGATAGAGCGAGAACGACTGGAAGACCATGGCGATGTCGCGGTCGGCAGCCTTGAGATGCTGGACCGGCTTTCCGTCGATGAGGACATCGCCGCCGTCGATCGTCTCCAGCCCGGCGATGGCGCGAAGCGTCGTGGTCTTGCCGCAGCCCGACTGGCCGAGCAGCACGATGAACTCGTTGTCGTCGATCTTGAGATTGAGGTCCTTGATGACCTGAACGGCGCCAAAGAATTTCTGGACGCCACGAAGCTCGATCTGGGTCATGCGTGACCTTCTTTTTCCGGCGCGCCGGTCGCCTGCGGCTTCTGCCTTGGACCGACCCAGCCGGTGATCATGAACGTCAGTAGCCCGACGATGATGATCGTCAGGCCGTAGCGGTGCAGGAAGAGGTTCCACGGCTGGCAGAGCGCGATGATGCCGCACACCATCACGATCTCGGCCGTGCGCTGGATTGTAGAATGGCGGATCATTTGCGAATCGCTCCGAAGGACATGCCGCGCAGCAGGTGGTTGCGCAACAGGAAGGTGAAGATGGCGACAGGCAGCAGGAACAGGAAGGTTCCGGCCGCGATCACCGTCCAATCCGACAGGCCGGAACCGACCTGGCTTGGAATGAACGGCGGTGCCGTCTGGGCGCGTCGGTTGGTCATGATCAGCGCGAAGGCATATTCGTTCCATGCGGTGATGAAGCAGAACACGGCGGTGGCGGCGATGCCGGTGGCCGCCTCCGGCAGTACGATCTTGAAGAAGGCCTCAATTCGCGTATAGCCGTCGACGAGCGCTGCCTCCTCGTACTCCTTCGGAATTTCGTCCATGAACCCCTTCATCAGCCACACGGAGAAGCTGAGGTTGAAGGCGGTGTAGAGGATGATCAGGCCCCAATGCGTGTCGTTGAGGCCGACCGCCCGGTACATCAGGAACATCGGGATCGCCACCACCACCGGCGGCAGCATGCGCGTCGACAGGATGAAGAAGAGCAGGTC
The DNA here is from genome assembly GCF_002284535.1 of Mesorhizobium wenxiniae. GTDB lineage: Bacteria > Pseudomonadota > Alphaproteobacteria > Rhizobiales > Rhizobiaceae > Mesorhizobium > Mesorhizobium wenxiniae. Next base: position 156,987 of record NZ_NPKH01000025.1, read on the forward strand.
CTGTTCCCCCTTTATCTTGAAGCGCGAGAACCCGTATGCCGTGAAAGTGCCCATGCCGACGGCGAGGATCGTCGAGGTGATAGCTACGATCAGCGAATTCATGAAGCGGTTCGGATAGCCGGACCACTGCACCTCGCCCCTGCCCGAGCGCACCACCTTCTCGCCGCCGTCAAAGACCAGCCGCTCCCACCATGGGGCGGCGGCGTATTGTTCCGGCGTCGGCGCTGTGCGCAGTTGCGAGCGCTTGGTGAACAGCTTGACGAAGGGCGATATCTCCGGCTGGAAGACCACCGTCGGCGGGATGGTGGTGGCGAGGTTGCGCGGCTTGAACGCCGTGGAGGCTATCCAGTAGATCGGCGCCAAGAAGATGATCGTGACGATCAGCACGCCGACGATGGCGAGCTTGTTGAGCGAACGCTCGGTAGAGGTGGTGACGGCGGCCATTCTAGCGCTCCTTCACCTTGTTCAGGTATTTGACGTAGATGTTGGTGATCGCCAGGATCATGATCAGCACGATGTAGGCGAGCGCGCAGGAGCGCCCGGTCTGCCATTCCTGGAACGCCATCTTGTAGAGCCGGATCGAGATCACCTCGGTGGTTGGCTGGCTGGTCAGGATGTAGGCAAGATCGAAGGTCTTGAACGCCTCCATGGTGCGAAAGATGATCGCGATCATCAGGATCGGCGCGACCAGGGGCAGCGTGATGCGAAAGAAGGTATAGAACGAGCCGGCGCGGTCGATCGCGGCCGCCTCGTAGAGGTGCTTCGGCACCGCCGACAGGCCGGCGAGCGACAGCAGCATGACGAAGGGCGACCACATCCAGATGTCGGTGATGGCAACTGCGTAGAGCGCCATGTCGGGGTTGGACAGCCACTCGAAGGAGCCGAGGCCGAGCGTATAGTTGATGATGCCGAAGGACGGATCGTAAAGCAGTTTCCAGAACAGGCCGACGACAGCCATCGACAGCATCATCGGCAACAGAAGCAGTGTCGTCAGCAGGCCCTTCAACGGGATATCGCGGTTGAGCAGCAACGCCACGCCGAAGCCGACGATGACCTGGCCGACTACGGAGACAATGACATATTTAGCGGTGATGGCGAAATTCGACCAGATGAACGGGTCGTTGAGCAGCTCGCGGTAATTCTGCAGTCCGACGAAAGTTGCCGGTGCCGCGCTCGATGCGCGAAAGTCGGTGAACGAATAGCCGAGCGAATAGAGCAATGGAAAGATGTTGAAGACGATCAGGAAAACGATCGTCGGAACGATGAAGAGATTGCGGATCGTGAGGTCGCTCATGCCGCGGGCGGCGGAGCGCGACTTGGGATCCAGCGTGGTCATGACTGCAGTGGCCAAGGCCCGTTCCTCCGGAAAACGAAAACGGAAGGGGCGGGCTCCCGCCCCTTCCGAGCGTTAGTGCCGTTTACTTTACGCGGTTGTATTTCTTGAACGTAGCGTTCCAGTCGGCTGCGAGCGCATCGAGCACTTCCTTGGCCGTGCCCTGATTGCCGGTGATGTACGGATAGACGCGTTGGTTCATCTGGATGAGCAGCTCGGCATATTCCGGCGTCGCCCAGAAGTCCTTCACCTTGAACATGGTTTCGTAGAAGGCCTTGTTGTAAGGCGTGGCGTTCTGGAATTCAGGCGACTCGAGCACCTTGGCGCTTGCCGTGTAACCGCCGAGTTCCGCCCATTTCTTCTGCGTCTCGTCCTTGATGAACCATTCCAGGAACTTCATCGCCTCTTCCTGATTCTGGGAATAGGAGATGACGGAGATGCCCTGGCCGCCGAGGGCGGCGAACTGGTCGCCGTTCGGTCCTGGAGGGTTGGCGAAGAAGCCGGTGGCCTTGGCGTTCGGGTTCGAGGCTTCGTTGATGAGCGCCGGGAAGAAGGCGAAGTAGTTCATGCTCATCGCCGCCAGGTTTTCGGTGATCGCCTGGTTGTCCTCGATGAAGAAGGCCTTGGCCCAACCAGGAGGAGTGAAGGAATAAAGTTCCTTGTAGGCCTCGAGCGCCTTGACGTTCTGCTCGGAGTTGATGATCCCGTCGACCTTGTAAGTGGAATAGTCGCCAAGTTCGCCGCCGAAGGAGAAGATGGCGTTCTCCACGCCCATCACCAGAGCATCGTACGAGTTGTCGGTGTAGATGGCGACGCCGTAGCGCTTCTCGTCGGGACGGTGGAAGAACTCGGCGATGTCGCGCAACTGCTTCCAGTCCTTCGGCACGCCGAGATCGTAGCCGTACTTGGCTTTGAAGGCTTCCATCTCCTTCGGGTCTTCGAACCAGTCCTTGCGATAGGACCAGCCGACCGCGTCGCCCTCGGCCGGGATCGACCAGTATTTGCCGGAGTTGGACGGATATTCGGCGTAGTATTTCACCGTCGCCGGCGCCATCACTTCCTTCAGATTGTGCTTGTTGAAGAAGTCGGTGAGGTCGACATAGTGGCCTGCCTCGGAGGCCGCGCCGATCCACTGCGAATCGCCGACGACCATGTCGTAGGCGCTGCCCTTAGCGTTGAATTCAGTGAACGCCTTGGTCTGGAAATCCGGCCACGGCGTCGTCTCGACCGTGACCTTAACGCCGCTCTCGGCCTCGTAAAGGTTGACGAGTTCCTGCAAATAGTTCGCCGGATCCCACTCAGCCCAGAAGATGGTGAGTTCCTTATCCTGCGCGTGGACGGACGTTCCGCAGGCGAGCACTAAGCCGATACCAGCAAGCATGCTGGTCATTGTCTTGCGCATGATGATTTCCTCCCTTGTGCGCATTCTATCGTATCAGACGAGCCGGCGGCGAGGCCGACCCTGGTAGTTCCTCCCGTGGGCAGCGTTCCGGTTTCGAGCCTCCTCGCTCGGCCGGAAATGGATCGCAGCCCTCACTTTTAATCCGCCATATTGTCCTGATCTGGTATTACCAATTTCGGAGACACGTCAAGCACTTTCTTGGACGATGGCAGCCCCTCAGACAAGCGGATCCCAGCAACATCTGTCTGTTTTTCTTAAATTTTCCTACTCCTTGATACGCAAGGGCCTTGCTCGCGTTGCGGCACGTCGACTATTCTCGGTAATCAGCATCCCAAACTGGTCGAACCAGATCGATACTATTCCGTGGCTGTCGCCGGCGCGCTTCTGCCTCCTTCGGTTACCGATTCCATCACTGCAGCCCGCACTAGGGCGCCGGCTGCCCATTGCGCTACCGACATCATCTTGCGGCTGTCCAGCCCCCATATGTCCTTCAGTATGATGAGCACTTCGACCCCAAAAATCAACGACAGGGCCTGCGCCAGGCGCTTGAATTCGCGTGGCGGCAGCCGGTGCTTGAGCGGTGCGATCGCGTCCTTGAGCAGGTCGACGCGATGGCCGCGCGTGAAGGCCGGCTCGCCGCCCAGCGTGCCTGCCTGCCGCCGCGCCCACTGGTCGAGCGACAGTTTCAGCGCCGCCTTGAAGGTCGCCTCGAAGGCTTCGATGCGCGGCATGGCCGTATCGAACAGTTCAACGACGCGGCGCTCGGGATCGGCCGAGGCTGATTTCCAGGTGAGGATTGGCCCGAGTCCTTCGTCGACCACCGCCTGCACCAGGGCCGCCTGGCTTGGAAAATATCGATAGGCGGTGGCGCGGGAGACTTCTGCCGCTTCTGCGACCTCGCTGACCGAAGGCGTGGCGCCCGCCTGCATCAGCCTTGTCGCCGTCTCCAGCATCAGCCGTCTTGTGCGCGCGCGCGGTCCGCGTGCGGCTCCAGAACCGGCATCGTCGGAAACCGCCGCTTGTTGACGTGAGACATTCATGTCAATATGATACGCGCGTCTCAAAAAATTGCAATGGCCTTCGCGTTGCCGAACGGCCGGGCAAAGAGCGGCAGGCGGCAACGCCGAGCGCGCCTAGAACCGGGGAACGCAATGAAGCGCGTCTATGTGGTGGGCACCGCCGACACCAAGGGTGAGGAACTCGCCTTTCTGGCCGATGCGGTCGCTGCTACCGGTGCGGCTGTCGCTCGCATCGATGTTGGAACGCGCAACCCAACCGTGCCGGTCGATGTCTCGGCCGAAGAGGTCGGCGGCCACCATCCCGGCGGCAGCAGTGCCGTACTGAGCATCGACGACCGCGGCACCGCAGTGGCGGCAATGGCCCTCGCTTTCACCCGGTTTGTTCAATCGCGCACCGATATAGCAGGTGTGATCGGCATTGGCGGTGGTGGCGGCACTTCGATCATCACATCAGGCATGCGCGCGCTGCCGCTCGGCCTGCCCAAGATCATGGTTTCGACGCTCGCCTCGGGCGACACCGCACCTTATGTCGATGTCTCCGACATCGTGATGATGCCGTCGGTGACCGACATGGCCGGCCTGAACCGGCTGTCTCGTGTCGTGCTGCACAACGCCGCCCAGGCGATATCAGGCATGGCGGCAAAGCCGGCGGAGCCGCCCGACGGCAGACCGTCGATCGGCCTCACCATGTTCGGCGTGACCACGCCGTGCGTGACTTCTATCGCCGAACAGCTCCGATCGATCTATGACTGCATGGTCTTCCACGCCACCGGCACCGGCGGCCGCACCATGGAGAAGCTTGCCGACAGCGGCTTGCTGTCCGGCGTCATCGACATCACGACGACAGAAGTCTGCGACCTTCTGTTCGGCGGCGTGCTGCCGGCGACCGAAGACCGCTTCGGCGCGATCGCCCGCACCAGGCTGCCCTATGTCGGTTCGGTCGGCGCGCTCGACATGGTGAATTTCTGGGCGCCGCCGACCATTCCGGAACGCTATAGCGGGCGGCTTTTTTACGAGCACAATCCTAACGTGACGCTTATGCGCACGACACCTGACGAAAGCCGCAAGATCGGCGAATGGATCGGCACCAAACTGAGCCTCTGCGATGGCCCGGTCCGGTTCCTCATTCCCGAAAAAGGCGTCTCGGCGCTCGACATCGAAGGCGGCGCTTTCTTCGACCCTGAGGCCGATGCAGCACTCTTCGAGGCCATCGAGCGCACGATCAAGCCTGATGACGCGCGAAGCGTGACGCGCCTGCCGATGCACATCAACGATCCCGAATTCGCCAAGGCTGCGGTTGCGGCTTTTCTCGACATCGCCAGGCAGTGAGAGACGAAGCCATGGCCGCCATACCGCGCAAGAAGATCCTGGAAAAATTCCGCAAGATGATTGCCGGCGGCGTGCCGATCGTCGGCGGCGGCGCCGGCACCGGTCTGTCCGCCAAGGCCGAGGAGGCCGGCGGCATCGACCTGATCATCATCTACAATTCCGGCCGCTACCGCATGGCCGGGCGCGGCTCCGCCGCCGGCCTGCTCGCCTATGGCAACGCCAACGAGATCGTCAAGGAAATGGCTTATGAGGTGCTGCCGGTGGTGAAGAAGACGCCGGTGCTGGCCGGCGTCAACGGCACCGATCCCTTCGTCATCATGCCGCTGCTGCTGGCCGAGCTGAAGACGATGGGTTTTTCCGGCGTGCAGAACTTTCCGACCATCGGCCTGTTCGACGGCCAGATGCGGCAGAGTTTCGAAGAAACCGGTATGGGCTTCGGGCTCGAGGTCGACATGATCGCCGCGGCACACGAACTCGACCTGCTGACCACGCCATATGTCTTCAATCCCGATGAGGCCCGCGCCATGACCAAGGCCGGCGCCGACATCATCGTCGCCCATATGGGGGTGACCACCGGCGGCTCGATCGGCGCGACGTCGGCCAAGTCGCTCGACGACTGCGTGACGGAGATCGACGCCATCGCTGAAGCGGCGCGTGTCGTGCGCAAGGACGTCATCCTGCTTTGCCATGGCGGACCGATCTCGATGCCGGACGACGCCCGGTACATACTCGAACGCTGCAAGGGCCTGCACGGCTTTTACGGGGCAAGCTCGATGGAGCGGCTGCCGGCGGAAGCGGCGATCGCCAGGCAGACTGCGGATTTCAAGGCCGTCACGCTTGGCGGCACAATCGTTGCAAAGAAAAAGAAGGGATAAGACGATGACCGACAAGAACAAGGTGTTTGTCTATCCGAAGGAGGTCAGCGCCTTCGGCTTCGACTGGGGCAGACTGTCGTTGACGGTGGCGCCCGAGGTGAACGGCGCGACGCGCTTTTCCGGCGGCGTCATCGACCTGCCGTCCGGCAAGGGCCACACGCGCCACAACCACCCGGGCGCCGAGGAAATCATCTTCGTCATATCAGGTAATGGCGAGCAGATGGTTGAGGACGACAAGGGCAATCCGGTCATTGCGAAGGTCGGCCCCGGCTGCACCATCTATGTGCCGGAAAGCCGCTTTCATTCGACGCTAAATACCGGCGATGGGCCGATGCAGCTCTTCGTCGTCTATTCGCCCGCCGGACCGGAACTGGCGTTGCGCGACCTGCCGGATTTCAGGCTGCTGCCGCCGGGCGGGAAGTGATCTTGCCGCCGCCTCAGAGTTGAGGCCCCCTCATCCGGCCGCTTCGCGGCCACCTTCTCCCCGCTGGGGAGAAGAGACAGGCGCCAGTGTTGGCGACCTCCTCTCCCCTTCGGGGAGAGGTCGGATTGTCCCGAATTGCCCTTTGCAATTCGGTTGGCAATCGGGTGAGGGGGCAGCGCCTTTCATTGCAAGGCTGTCAAACTCCACCTCTGTTCCAACCCCTGCCCCGATCGCCGAACATGACGTAGCCAGTCTCGGTGACCGCCACGGTGTCTTCCAGCTTGATGAAGCCGCGCGTCGGGTGGAGCATCGTGGTCTCGACCGAGAGCACCATGTTTTTCTCCAGCGGCTTTTCGGCATAGGTGCCTTCATATGTCACCGGATGGTTGGTCATCAGGAATGGCGCTTCATGCGTGATCAACCCCATGCCGTGGGCGAAGAAATCGGTATAGGGCGCAACCTTGGATTTCTTCAGCACGCCCTCCGCATAGGAAATCATATCACCGCCCAGTGTGCCGGCGCATACCTTGGAAAAGGCCGCCTGCTGCACCGTCTCGACCTCGGCTAAAAGGTCCTCGAGTTCGGCATCCGGCTCGCCCAGAATGCCCATGCGGCAGAGGTCGCCGATATAGCCGTGATAATTGCCGCCTGAGTCAATCGACATCACCTCGCCCTTCTTCCATGCCTGTGGCGAGCCGGCGCGGTTGTGGCTGGAACCCAGCGTCAGCAGGCAATATTCGAAATGCGCTCCGCGATTGGTCTCCTCGCGCCGCAATTGCTCGACGATCTCAGTCTTGGTCGTGCCTTCGCGTGCCCACGCAATGGTCGCCAGCATAGAATCGGTGATCAGTTCGGAGGCGATGCGCAACTTCTCCAACTCGGCTTCCGTCTTGATGGCACGCATCCGCTCCAGCATATCAGTCGCGTCGATCAGCTTGGCGTCGGGCAAAGCCTTGCGGATCAGCGTGTAGGCATCCGACGGCAGGAAAGCCGGCTCGATGCCGATGCGGGCATCGCCCCTGCCGATTTTCGTCAGGTGTTCGACGGCAAGGTTGGCGGCGTCGAGCGTGCCCCAGCAGGCGGCATGCAAGGTCGGCGTCCAGAACGGCTTGTTCTGGTGCTCGCCGCCCTCCATGCGGTTGCCGATATAGGCGGCGTGGCCCGGCCCGCCCTTCTCGTAGACAACGATCGGCAGATAGCGGCTGTGGCCGATCGCATCCATGGCGGCGAAGAAGATGAACTTGTAGCCGCCAAGCAGATATTGCGTGTTGTGCTTGGAGGTAGCGAGCAGCACATCGATGCCGGCCTCCTCCATCAGCCGATCGAGCCTGGCATGATCGAACGGGATGGTGCTGACGGCATTCTTGCCCGGGGCGACGTTCATCTCTCTCTCCCTGAATTTCCCTGGTCGAGGCTGTTTTGGTTCTGATGCTCTGGCTGTCGGTCAAATCTGCACTATTTTGTCCAGCCTGGTCCAGCCAGAAACAGGTGGAACGGCCGTTCCGGCACCCTCCGTCGTCGTACACTGCGGTGTCCAGCCTAATTTGGTCCTACCAGAATGATCGGATTGAACCGCTTCTTGTAACTGGTCCAGCGGACGAAATTTTCAAAGCCACATGAGGATGCGCCAAATCCGTCTCTGGCGAAACCCTCGGCAAGGCTCATAATCACCCTTGCAAGGAGGCTGTCTGGCGTCCGAGGGTGATGGCCCACCCGGCCGGGTGGCTGAGAGGGACGGAGTTCAATCATGTCAGATTTCACGATTTCCAGACGCACCGTGCTTACCGGTTCGGTATTGCTTCTGACCTCGACGGCGCTGCCGACCATCGGTCTGGCACAGACGCCGAAGAAAGGCGGACGGCTGGTCGTCGCCGCCGATTCGGAGCCGCGCAACCTCAACCCGGCGATCGTGGCTTCCAACGGCGTGTTCTTCATTTCGAGCAAGATCGTGGAAACGCTGGCTGAGGCGTCCTTCGAGGGCAAGGACGGGCTCGACCCGCGCCTGGCGATAGGTTGGGAGGGCGCCGCCGATGGCCTGTCGGTGACGTTCAAATTGCGCGAGGGCGTCAAATGGCATGACGGCAAACCCTTCACCTCCGCCGACGTCGCGTTCTCGGCGCTGCAGATCTGGAAGCCGCTGCAGAATCTCGGCCGCACCGTGTTCAAGGATCTGGAGGCGGTCGACACGCCGGACGAACTGACGGCTGTGTTCAAATTCGCCAAGCCGACACCGTTCCAGCTGATCCGCAATGCCTTGCCGGCGCTGAGCAGCGTGGTGCCCAAGCACATCTACGAGACCGGAAAGATCGAAGAGAACCCGGCCAACAACGCGCCCGTCGGTACCGGCCCGTTCAAATTCGCCGAACACAAGTCAGGCGAATATTACCGGCTGGAGAAGAATGCCGATTATTGGGGCAAGGACCAGCCTTACCTTGACGAGATCATCTATCAGGTGCTGCCCGACCGCACCTCGGCCGCAAGCGCGCTCGAGGCGGAGGAGATCCAGCTCGCCGCCTTTTCCGCGGTGCCGCTGGCCGATCTCGACCGCATCTCCAAGGTGCCTGGTCTCAAGGTGATTACCAAGGGTTATGAGGGGCTGACCTATCAGCTTGTCGTCGAGATCAACCATCGCCGCAAGGAACTGGCCGACCTGAAGGTGCGCCAGGCGATCGCCCACGCCATCGACAAGGATTTCGTCGTCAAGACAGTGTTCCTCGGCTACGCCGCCACAGCCACCGGCCCGGTGCCGAAGAACGATCCGCAATTCTATACGGCCGATGTGCCGACCTATGACTTCGATGTGGCCAAGGCCAACGCCCTGCTCGACGAAGCCGGTTACAGCAAAGGCGACGACGGCAAGCGCTTTTCGCTGAAGCTACTGCCGGCACCCTATTTCAACGAGACCAAGCAGTTCGGCGACTATTTGCGCCAGGCGCTCGCCGCCATCGGCATTGACGCGCAGCTGGTCAACAACGACTCGGCCGCGCATATCAAGGCTGTCTACACCGACCACGCTTTCGACCTCGCGGTCGGGCCGCCGGTGTTCCGCGGCGACCCTGCGATCTCGACCACCATCCTCGTGCAGAGCGGCATTCCCGACGGGGTGCCGTTCTCCAACCAGGGCGGCTACAAGAACGACGAACTCGACGCCCTGATCGCCAAGGCATCCGAGACGCTCGACCCCGCCGCGCGGACGGAACTTTACAAGGAGTTTCAGAAAAAGGTCGCAGCCGACCTGCCGCTGATCAACGTCGCCGAATGGAACTTCATCAGCGTTATCAGAGATACGGTGGGGAATGTCGCCAACAACCCGCGCTGGGCGGTGTCGAACTGGGCGGACACCTATTTGGCGGGCTAGCGTTTTCTCCAGGCTTGCACATCGCGTAATCGGGTGCTCAGCTTCGGCGATGAGAGTTCCTTCGCGCCCCCCTCTGTCCTGCCGGACATCTCCCCCACGAGGGGGGCGCCGTAGAACGCGACGCCACTGGCTGGGGTCCCTCCCCAGCGCGATTGCCGCATGACCCGCAGCCTCACCCTCCTTCGCCGTCGCCTCGTCGGCAGCGTCTTCGTACTGCTGATTGTCGTCATCGGCACTTTCCTTTTGCTGGAAGCCGCCCCCGGCGACGCGGTCGACGCCTATATCGCCTCGACCGGCGGCGATGCCGGCATGATCGAACTGCTGCGCCATCGTTGGGGCCTTGACCAGTCGGCGCTGACGCGGCTGGCCAACTATCTCTGGGCGCTGCTGCATCTCGACCTCGGCCAATCGGTGAGCTTTTCGCGGCCGATCCGCGACGTCATCCTCGAACGCCTGCCCAACACGCTGCTTTTGATGGGCAGCGCCACCGCGCTCTCCTTCGGGCTCGGCTCGGCACTCGGCATCTATGCCGGCGCCAGGCCCGGCAGCTTTCGCGACCGTTTCCTGTCGATCGGTTCGCTGGCGCTCTATGCCGTTCCCGGCTTCTGGCTCGGGCTGGTGCTGATCATCGTCTTTGCCGTCGACCTGCGCTGGTTCCCGATCGGCGGCATCGAGAGCCTCGCGTCGGCCAAGACCGGCCTCGACCGCGCGGTTGATATCGCCAGCCATCTCGTCCTGCCGGTGTCCGCACTCGGCTTCATCTATCTCGCGCTCTACCTGCGCATGATGCGCGCCGGCATGGCCGAGGTCTGGCGACAGGATTTTGTCCTCGCCGCTCGCGCTAAAGGGCTGTCCCGCCGCCGCATCGTGCTCGCCCACGTTGCCCGCAACGCGCTGTTGCCGCTGGTCACCATGCTCGGCCTGCAATCGGCGCAGATGCTCGGCGGCAGCGTCGTCATCGAAAGCGTCTTTTCCGTGCCCGGCCTTGGCCGGCTGGCGCAGGAAGCAGTGGCGGCGCGAGACACGCCGCTGTTGCTCGGCATCATTCTCACCAGCGCCGTTCTGGTTGTCGTGATCAACCTTCTCGTCGACATCGCCTACGTCTTCCTCGATCCGCGCGTCGGCGCCAACGAGGCGAGCGCGTGAACCCGCTTCGCCGCTTTCTTCGGGCGCCGGAAGCGATCGCCGGCGCGATCATCCTGGTGGCGCTGTTTGCCATCGCGCTGTCGGCGTCGCTGTTCTTCCCCGGCGATCCGCAGGCCATTGCCGGGCCGGCATTGCTGCCGCCCTTTCAGGACTGGTCGCTGCCGCTCGGCACCGACCGGCTCGGCCGTGACGTGCTGGCCGAACTTTTCCACGGCGCCCGCACCTCGCTGGTAGTCGGGCTGGCGGCGGCAGCCGCAGCCATTGCCGTCGGCGCGATAGTCGGCACGCTGGCCGGCTTTACCGGCGGCCTCGTCGACGAAGTCCTTATGCGCATCACTGACGCCTTCCAGACCGTGCCGAGCTTCCTGCTGGCGCTGGCTTTCGTCAGCGTCGTCGGGCCATCACTCGGCGTCGTCGTCGCGGCGATAGCGCTCGGCGCATGGACCGGTCCGGCGCGCGTAGCGCGAGCCGAAGTGCTGTCGATCCGCGAGCGCGATTTTGTCGCCGGCGCCCGCGTCATCGGCATGCATCCGCTGGAGATCGCCTTTCGCGAAGTGCTGCCCAACGCATTGCCGCCGGTGCTGGCATTGTCGTCGGTGATCGTCGCCGCGGCGATCCTTACTGAAGCGGCATTGTCCTTCCTCGGTCTCGGCGACCCGAACCGCATGACCTGGGGTGGCATGATCGCCGAAGGTCGCGCCGTGCTGCGCGCCGCGCCCTTCCTGTCGATCATTCCGGGCGTAGCGCTCGTGCTGACCGTGCTCGGCGTCTATCTCGCCGGCGAAGGCGTCGTCGAAACGACAGCGGTGAGGAGGAGCCTGTCGTGACGGCACTGCTTTCGATCCGCGATTTGACGGTGAGCTATCGCCGCGATGGCGCCGAGGTGGCGGCGCTGAAACATGTCAACCTCGATGTCGCCGCCGGCGAGCGCCTCGCCATCATCGGCGAGAGCGGCTCGGGCAAGAGCACGCTGGCGCTGGCCACCGCCGGGCTGCTGCCGGCTTCCTCCAGGATTGACGGCTGCCTTGACTGGTTTTTGCCATCGTCGCCATCCGTTGGTGCCAAGGCACCCCCCTCTGAGGGGGGTGTGAAGGAACGCCAGCCATCCGAATTCATTACCCGGTCCACCCACACCCCCCTCGGCGGCCGCGACATTGGCTTCGTCTTCCAGGACCCCTCGGCCAGCCTCGATCCGGTGATGTCGGTCGGCGAGCAGATCGCGGAAGTTGCGCACACGCATCTCCGCCTTACTTGGCCGCAATCCTATGCTTGGGCAAAAACCCTGCTCGAACGCGTCCGCCTGTCCGATCCCGATGCCGCCTTGCGCGCCTATCCGCACCAGCTTTCCGGCGGCCAGAAGCAGCGCGTAGCGATCGCCGCCGCGATCGCGGCAGGTCCGAAACTGCTGATCGCCGATGAGGCGACCAGCGCGTTGGACACCATCGTGCAGGCCGAGATCGTCGCGCTGATCCGACAATTGGTGGCCGAGGACGGGATGACGCTGCTGTTCGTCAGCCACGACATCGCGCTGGCCACCGAGCTGGCCGAGCGCATCGCCGTGTTCCGGCACGGCGAGCTGGTCGAGCTCGGTCCGACGGCGCAGATCATTGCTGGCCCGCGCCACGCCTACACAAGAGCGCTGCTCGACGCTCATCTCGGCCTCGACGCCGAACCAATGCCGCAGCCGGCAGGAGCATCGAGGTGAGCCGTCCATTGCTGGCTGTTTCCGGCCTGACCAAACGATATCGTCGCGGCGGCAAGTCAATCGCCGCCGTCGATGATGTTTCCTTCGACATCGAGCCCGGCGAGACGCTGGCACTGGCCGGGCCTTCCGGCAGCGGCAAGTCGACCATCGCGCGGCTGCTGCTGCGGCTGATCGAATCGGACGCCGGCCGCATCGAGTTCGAAGGCGGCGATTTCCTGTCCCTGAGCGGCGCTGCCTTGCGCGCCCGGCGTGCTCGTCTGCAAATGGTATTTCAGGACCCGCTCGCCGCCTTCAACCCACGCGCCACCGTCGCGCGCGTGCTCGACGATCCGCTGCGGATCCATGGCATCGCAACCCGATCAGAACGCCCGCGCCGCATCGCCGCTCTGCTGGATCGCGTCGGCCTGAGCGCTGATCTCGCCGGCCGCGCCATCCACGAGATCTCGGGCGGCCAGCGCCAGCGCATCGCGATTGCTCGCGCCATCGCGACAAAGCCGTCGCTGATCGTGCTCGACGAAGCGGTGTCCGCGCTCGACGTATCGGTGCGCCGACAGATCCTGCAATTGCTGCTCGATCTGCAGCGCGAGGAACGGATCGCCTATCTGTTCATTTCGCATGATCTCGGCGTTATCAGCGCCATCGCCCATCGTGTCGTCATCCTCGACGCCGGCCGCGTCGCCGAGAGCGGCAACGCCCGTGCGGTCATCGGTGCCCCGCAATCGACGATCGGCAAGGCGCTGGTGACGGCAGCGCCAAAACTGAACAGGACCAGCACGCAAGGCGCGGCCGATCGTCAGTAACCCAGCGCGCAACCATCCTTGCGTGGATCGGACGCGCCGGTAAGCGTGCCCTTGTCCCAGTCGATCAGCACCAGTTGGCCGCCGCCATGCGGCTCGCTTGGGATGGACACGTCGTGGCCTCGCTCGCGCAGGCCGGCGATCGCCTCGGCCGGAACGCCACGCTCCGCCTCCACTGCGTCCTGGCGGTAAAACACCCTCGGCGCATCAAGCGCCTCCTGCGGGTCCATGCCGAAATCGATAATATTGGTGAGCAGGTGGACATGGCCGAACGGCTGGTAGCCGCCGCCCATCACGCCGAACGGCATGATCGCCCGGCCCTTGGCTGTCACCATGCCCGGCATGATGGTGTGCATGGGGCGTTTTCCCGGTGCGATGCGGTTTGGGTGGTCCGCCGCCAGGCGGAAGCTGCTGCCGCGGTTCTGCAGGACGACGCCGGTGCTCGGGCCGACCACCCCGCTGCCGAACGAACCAAAGGTCGAGTTGATGAAGCTGACCGCATTACGATCGCGGTCGACCACGGAGATGTAAACGGTATCGCTCGGCTGAAGCTCAAGCCGAGGCAGATGCGTCATCGCACGCGCCGGATCGATCTCGGCGCGGAGCCGGTCCGCATGGGATCTGGACAACAACTGCTCAACCGGAACATGGACGTGGTTCTGGTCGCCGATGAAATTGTCGCGGTCCTGATACGCAAGCCGCCCAGCCTCGATCTCGAGGTGAAAGCGCTCGGCGCCGTTCGGTTCCAGCGCGCCGAGCGAGAAGCCTGACAGCACATTCAGCATGATCAGTGCCGTCAGGCCCTGGTTGTTCGGCGGCATCTGATGGATGTCGTAGCCTCGGTAGGACGTACCGACGGGCCTGACATACTCACCCTTCGTGGCCGCAAAATCCTCGAGCGCATGCAGCCCGCCAAGCGCGCGCAGACGCGAGACACATGTCGTCCGCAACCTCGCCTTCGTAAAAGCCGGCGCGGCCACGGCGCGAGACGATGCGCAAGGTGTCGGCCAGTTGCGGCTGCCGGTGCAACTCGCCTGCCTGCGGCGCCCTTCCATCCGGCAGAAATATCCGCGCGGCATGTTCGTCAGCGGCAAGCAAGGCAGCACTTTCAGCCCAGTCGAAGGCGACGCGGTCTTGGACGACGTAGCCCTGTTCGGCGCAGCGTATGGCAGGTGCGAGCGCGGCGTCGACGCCCTTTCTGCCGTGCTTCTCGAGCAGCCGGCACCAGGCGTCAACGGCGCCCGGCACGGTGACCGCGTGCGGACCGGACTCAGGCAGTTCTACATGCCCCCTGTCCAGATACCATTCAGCCGTCGCTGACGCAGGTGCGCGGCCGGAGCCGTTGAAGGCCAGAACCTCGCCTTGGCCGTTGGGACAATAGAGGACAAAACAGTCGCCGCCGATACCGGTCGATTGCGGCTCGACGACCGCCTGCACCGCCGCCGCGCACACGGCTGCATCCATCGCGTTACCGCCGGACCGCAGCATCTCGAGCGCCGCCAGTGTCGCCAGAGGGTGCGATGTCGCGGCCATCGCTTCCGTCGCACGAACCGGCGACCGACCGGGGAGTTGAAAATCACGCATGCAGGACCAATAGCCTCCGACCAACCAGATGTGAACTGGCACCGGCAGCCAAAGGGCTGCGCCACCGAGCACCACGACCGACAGTATCATTGCCGTGGCAGCGCCCAACCCTGGAAACCTGCCGGCCTCAATCAGCGAATTTAAAAACATCCGTGGTGTAATCGGGGTAGGCATCCAGACTGTCGAAAAGCTCGGCCAGGTCAGGGATGTCAGCCAATATTCCAGACAAGACCAGCGCAGTCGCCACGCCGGCGCCAATTCCGCCGGCGACATCATGTTCGACGCTGTCACCGACACAGACCACGCTGCTTCGGTCCGGGTTGCCCGCCAGCGCCAGCGCGGCGTCGAAGATCGGGGTATAGGGCTTGCCGATACGGGTGACGCTGCCGCCGAGGCTCTCATAGAGATCCGCAAGCTGACCGGCGCCAAAGCGAGGCCCCACGGCGGTCAGCATGATCTTGTCGGGGTTGGTGCAGAAGCACGGCACCTGCCGCATTGCTGCCGGTGCAAAAAGTCTGCGATAGTGATCGATGTCATAGCGATCGCCCTCACTGGCGGCGATCAGCACCAGCTCGGCATCGTCGCCGTCACCGGTCAACGCGAAAGGCAGGCCTTCAATCGCCGAGCGATCGCCCTCGCGGCTGATCAGTAGGCACTTTGTGTTTGGGCGCAGCGTTCCAGATATCGCCATTTCGTGAAAGGACCGCCACGCGATCTCGCCGGAGGAGACAAATTGATCCCAGCTTCCTGGTTGGAAGCCGAGCTTCAGCAAGCGGGCTTCGTTGGGCCGCGCGCGCCTGCCCGAGTTTGAGACCAGCACAATCGTCCTGCCTGCGCGCTTCAGCGCCGACAATGCCTCCACGGCGCCCGGATAAGGGTTTGTTCCATCGTGCAGCACGCCGAACTGATCGAGCAGGAACACCTGATAGCGCTCAACCAACGCTCCGATGCCATCGACATGTTCAACTGTCTTCGTAATCACAAAAGCCCCGCTTCGATTGCGCCCATCAGCGCCAGCCGCGCCGTGCCGGCGGCCGCCTCGTCCGAAAGCGCCGGCAGAAAATCGACGCCCAGCTTGCGCTGCCGGATCGCGGTCCAGGCGGCGTTTGCCGCACCGCCGCCGACACTTCTGACCGAGTTCAGCCGAGGCGCGCCGAGCTCGGCAAGCCGGCGATAGCCGAGCGCCTCGATCTCGGCAATGCCCTCCAACATTCCTTTCAGATAGTCGGCGTCGTCCGCCGGCCGCGGCGTCAGACGCGGCGGCAGGGCAGGATCGGCTACCGGGAAGCGTTCGCCGACCGCGGGAAGTGGATAATAGTCGAGGCCCGTCTCCGTCATAGGGTCGATCGCCGCACTCAACTCGATGATGCGCGCGAGGGGAAAATGCTGCGCCAGCACCTTGCCGCCCGAATTCGACGCACCACCCGCCAGATAGGCATCTCCCAACCGGTGACTATAGATGCCGAACTGCGGCGCCGAGATCGGCCGGTCGGAGAGGATCTTGATGGTCAGCGAGGACCCCAGCGCGGTGACGCCGTCGCCAACTGCCGCAGCGCCCGTCGCCAGGAATGACGCGCAGCCATCCGTCGTCCCGGCGACTACGGCGACGTCGCGCGCCAGGCCGAACAAATCCGCGGCGCTCGCGGAGAGTGTTCCCGCGATGTCGCCCGGCTTGACGACGCGAGGCAGGAGTTCCATGCGCATGCCGGTCGCGGCGATCCAGTCCGGCCAGCGCCGGGCCTCGACGTCGTAACCGGTTTTCAGGGCATTGTTCTCGTCGCTGACATTGAAACGGCCGGAGAACTGTCCCGCGATCCAGTCCGCCTGATGCAGCACCGCGGCAACGCCGGGCCGTCGCTGGAACCAGAGCGCCTTGGCGAGACCGGACGTCGCCCCAAGTGCTGCGCTCGCTGCCGGCGCCTCGCGCGCGATCACGGCCAGAATAGCGTCGTCGTCGACCTTGTCATTGTACATCAACGGTTCGGCGAGCGGCCGCCCGGTGCCGTCGACCGGCAGCAGCGTGCCCGAAGTGCCGTCGACGGCAATCGACCGGACCGCGGCGCGATCGATGCCTGAAAGCAGTTCGGTCAGCGCCGCGCCGACCGCTGACCACCACACTGAGGGGTCGGGGGCGTTCTGGCCAAATCTGTCGAGTGGGACGGCGGAACGCGCGGCAATCGAAAAGTCCGGGCGCATGGCGACGGCGCGCGCACCTGATGTGCCGATGTCGATGCCGATCGAAAGGGGGCCGATCGAAAGCGGGCCTATCGAACGCGCCATGTCAGCTGCCGGCTGCATTGAGTTTCTGGCGGTACTGCTCGGCGTCCCAGTTGATCAGTTCGTCGTTCTCGGCGGCGGTCAGATAGTTCAGCTTCGCCGCGACATCAACCCGCGCCGTCACGTCGGCAAGGCAGCGTTGCATGGCGTCGGCGCCGCCACTCGCGTCGCCGCGCATCAGCACGCCAAGCCCGGGAAACAGGATTGCCACCGGTGCACTGTCGCACCGTTCGGTGACACGCTTCACGTCCTCGCCGGGTCTCGCCACGACCGAACCCTGGCCGAGAAAGATAACGTGATCGGGATAGAGGCTGCCCCCCGACGCCATGCGGCAGCTTTCCGGATCGATCGCGGCCGCATGCGCTTCGACATCCGCCGGCAACCTGTAACCGGTGCGTCCGATGAGCGCCGTCAGTGCAGCAAGGTTGGGCTCCGCCACCTCGCGGGGCGGCCGCGCCAGCAGCCCTGTGACGCGGCGCAGCAGCGCTTCGGCGCCGGCAACGGTCTCGGCTGCGACGACCAGGCCGTGATTGGCAAGGATCAGCATATCGACCCCTGGTCGAAGGCGCTCGGCAATGCCTTGGGCGAGCGGCAGGCCCGGCCGGCGATAGGGAACATACGCCCATTCGAGACCATCGAGGCGCTTGGCGATTTGAGCCTCGCAGTCGGCCTGCACGGCAAGCGAAATAGTGTCGACGCAGTGGACATGCAGGACGACGCGCTGCGGCATCAGGGCATGAACCGTGGTCTCGATCGAGGGGCGCAGCCTGCGTGTGTTGAGCGCCTCGATGGCGAAACCCTGCGGCTTATCGGCGGCCGGGTCGCGCTGTTCGACAGCCCTGAGCAGCGGGGCGATCGCCACGGGAACCATAATGTCTTCGGCGAGCGCATTCTTCAACCAAGTACCGGAAGCTTTGATCCAGAGCGTGTCGCCAGCCTTCAGCGAAGTGTTGCCGCCCGCGGCCTGGGTCAAATGCGGGTCGCGCCCGATGCTGGCCGAAAGCGACCGCAAAGCAGCCAATTCCTGCGCATCCGCATAGTTTGCCATCGAAATTCCTTCACAAACGGGCGCGTGGCCACGGCTTTGGATATCCCGCTGCCGGGATAACGAGTGATGCTGGTATCGCAGATGCGAGTAAGTTACGTCAATAGTGATCTTATCTAGTCAAATCGAGCTTGCAATCTGATCGGTGTTGAGTAAGTTGCACCAATTGCCGTGGTAAAATGGCATTTCGGGAGGGTATCCGTTGAGCGACTCCGGCCGCCAGCGTCAGATTGTCGAGTTGTTGCGGGATCGCCCCTTCGCCTCAGTGCGCGAGCTGCAGGAGCGGCTCGGCGTGTCGGCTGCGACGGTGCGGCGCGACATCGACAAGATCGATGAGGCCGGTGAAGCACGAAAGGTCTATGGCGGCATCTCGGCGCTCGATGGCGCCTCGCAGGCGGGCGTCGCCTATGCCAGGCCCTATGACGAGAACCGCGATCTCGCAGTCGAAGCCAAGCGGCAGATCGCGGCTCTCGCCGCCACCATGGTGCGCGATGGCGACGCCGTCATCGTGCATGGCGGTTCGACCTGTTTCCATCTCGGTGCCAAGCTCGCCGACCGCAACATCCGGCTCTACACCAACTCGATGCCGCTCATCGCCTATTTGAGCGACCACGGTCATTGCAGCCTAACCATCGCCGGCGGTGAGCTTCATCGCGAGCCTGGCATCATCCATTCGCTCACCCAGGCCGTGCCGTTCTATGCGTCGAAATTCTTTCTTGGCGCGCAAGGGATCGGCGCCGAGGGCGTGCTGGAATCGCATCCGCTGCTGGTCCGCTCCATCGTCGAACTCAGCCTATGCGCCGACCAGATCGTGGTGCTGGCCGACAGCCGCAAACTGTCGATCCACGCGCGCAACGTCGCGCTGCCTCTGTCCCGCATCGGCACGCTGGTGACCGATGACGGCCTGTCCGATGCGGATGCACGCATGCTCGAAGACGCCGGCGTCATGGTGCGGATCGCCTCTGCCTCTGGAGCCCTGCAGTGAAGGTGGCCGTCCTCGACTTCGGCAAGACCAACTCGAAGCTCTTCGTCTTTGGTCAGGACGGGCAGATTCTCGATGAGCGCCGGACTCAGCCGAACTGGACGCGCAAAGGCGACTTCAGTGTGCTCGACGAGACAGCGCTTCACGATTGGGCGGCTCGCGTCGTCGGCGAAGCGGTCGACAATCATGGTGTGGAAGGATTGATGGTTTCGGGCCATGGCTGCACCTTTGCCTTGGTCGACAATGCGGCGCTGACGCATCCTATTCTCGACTACGAGCAGGAGCCACCGGCTGAGATCGCCGCGCAGATCGATCGCCGCATTCCGGATTTTGCCGAGACTTTCTCGCCGCTCCTGCCGCTCGGCTTCAACTATGGTCGCCACATGCTGTGGCTGAAGGCGGTGCAATCCAGCGCGTTCGATGCCGCGAAATCGATCCTCGGCCATCCGCAATACTGGAGCTGGCGCTTTGGCGGCCGGGCGGTCTCGGAAGTATCCTATCTCGGCTGTCACTCGCATCTGTGGGCGCCGCGCAAGCGCGATTTCAGTTCGCTGGTCGACGCCGAGGGCTGGCGCGGCCAGATGCCCGCCTTTGAGCGTGCCGGAGCTGTCATCGGCGAGCGGCGCTTCGGCGGGGCAACACAGCCGATTGCCATCCACAACGGTGTCCATGACAGCAATGCGGCGCTCCATGCCTATCGCCGGCAGGAGCTTGGGCCGGTCACTGTCGTCTCGACCGGCACCTGGGTCGTCGTGCTCAACCCGGACTGCCCGCTCGACGCGCTCGACCGCGACCGCGACATGCTGGTCAATGTCGATGTCGATGCTGGCCCGGTGCCGACCATCCGTTTCATGGGCGGCCGTGAATTCGCGACAATCAGCGCCGGCTGGCAAGGCGCAATCGCCCACTCCTTGGTACAGCAGGTGATCGACGCCGGCATCATGGCGCTGCCTAGTTTCGCCCCGGGCGGGCCGATGCCTGGCCATCCCGGCGAATTGGTCGGGCGCACACCCAACGCGGAGGAGCGCGCGGCTGTGGCACTGCTCTATGTCGCACTGATGATCGATCTGTGTCTCGACCTGATCCATTCGAACGATACCGTAATCGTCGATGGCGGGCTGAACAGTGGCGGCGTGCTCGCCGCCCTGCTGGCGCAGCTGCGCCCCGGCCAGCCCTTCATGCAGGGCGCCACGCTGGAGGGCAGCGCCACCGGAGCGGCGGCTCTTGCCTTCGAGAGTGTTGGACGCGAATTTGCCGCCGAGGCGCCGGAGCCGGTGTGCGCCTCCGGCTTCGCTGGTCTTGCTGGATACCGCGACAGCTGGCGCGGCCTCTCCGGCGATCGAGGCATGGTTGAAACTGCAGCGCGAGGTGCACGATGACCGCCGCTGCCCAAATCGAGACGGCGCGCCAGCCGATGCTGGAGATGCGGCACATCTCCAAGACGTTCGGCCCGATCCGCGCCTTGCAGGACGTGTCGCTGACCGTCCACGCCGGCGAACTGCACGCGCTGATGGGCGAAAACGGCGCCGGCAAGTCGACGCTGATGAAGGTGCTGTCCGGCGCCTATCGGCCGGATCCAGGCGGCGATATCCTGATCGACGGCACACCGGTTGCGACCGGCGACCCGATCAAGGCTCGCGCCAACGGCATTGCGGTCATCTATCAGGAGCTGTCGCTGGCGCCCAACCTGTCGGTTGCGCAGAACATCTTCCTCGGCAACGAGCCGAGACGGTTCGGCATCGTCGACCGCGATCAGTGCAATCGGCGCGCTAACGAGATCATCGCACGGCTCGGCGTCTCTTTCTCGGCGGGGGACTCGGTCTCCAGCCTGTCGCTCGGCGAACGCCAGCTGGTCGAGATCGCTCGCGCGCTGTCGACCAGCGCGCGCATCATCGTCATGGACGAGCCGACCACCTCGCTGACCTCGCGCGAGACGGACAGGTTGTTCGAGGTCATTGCGACGCTGAAGTCGCAGGGCATCGCCATCATCTACATCAGCCACCGGATGGAAGAGGTCTACCAACTTGCTGACCGTGTCAGCGTGCTGCGCGACAGCGGCTTTGTCGGCACGCTCGACCGCGCCGATCTGAACGCCTCGCGCCTCGTTTCGATGATGGTTGGCCGTGATCTGTCCGCCTTCTACAAGAAGGATCACCGCCCGCCGGACAGCAAGCGCGCGATCGCGCTATCGGTGCAGGGCATGTCGGACGGCAATCTTTTGAAGGACTGTTCCTTCGACCTGCACAAGGGCGAAGTCTTGGCGCTGGCGGGCCTGGTCGGCTCGGGCCGCACCGAGCTCGCACGGCTGATCTTCGGTGCCGACAGGCACACATCAGGCACGCTGGAACTCGACGGCAAGCCGATAGCCATCGGCTCGCCGCGCGAGGCGCTGGACGCCGGCATCGCCTATCTCACCGAAGACCGCAAGGAACTCGGTCTGTTTCTCGACATGTCGATTTCCGACAATATCAGCATGGGCGTGCTCGCAAGGGACGCGCAGGCCGGCGGCCTGCGCGACTTCGCCACGGCCGAAAGGCGCGCCGCCAAGGCCGTTTCCGACCTCTCCATCCGGACCAGGTCGGTGCAGGCCAATGCCGGCTCGCTGTCGGGCGGCAACCAGCAGAAGGTGCTGCTCGCCCGTCTGCTCGAAACCGAGCCGCGGGTCCTCATCCTCGACGAGCCGACTCGCGGCGTCGATGTCGGAGCGAAGTCCGAAATCTACCGGCTGATCGACGATCTCGCCAAGAAGGGCATCGCCATCCTGATGATCTCCAGCGAACTGCCGGAGGTGATTGGCGTCGCCGATCGCGTGCTGGTGATGCGCGACGGCACTATCGCTGGCGAAGTTATGGCATCCGCCGGCCAGCCGCTCAGTCAGGAAGCAATCATGGAACTTGCAACGGGAGCGGCCAAGGGATGACCGACAAGGCAACCGAGATCAGCGCGGGTGACCAGGCGGTCGGCAGGAGCCGGCGGCTGCGCACCGCCTTCGCCGCGCTTGGCATGCTGCCGGTCCTGATCCTGCTGGCGGCCGGCTTCCAGTTCATGAACCCGCGCTTTCTCACCGAGACCAACCTGTTGATCGTCACGCAGCAGTCGTCGATCAACATCGTGCTCGCGGCCGGCATGACCTTCGTCATCCTGACCGGCGGCATCGACCTGTCCGTCGGCTCCATCCTTGCCGCCTCGGCGATGGTGGCGGTGATGGTGTCGCTGGTGCCGGAGTGGGGCATGCTCGGCGTGCCGGCGGCCATTCTGGTCGGCCTCGGCTTCGGCGTCGTCAACGGGCTGCTCGTCGCCTACATCAAGCTGCCGCCCTTCATCGTCACGCTGGGTTCGCTGACCGCCGTGCGCGGCGTCGCCCGCCTGCTCGGCCAGGACACCACAGTGTTCAACTCTGACCTGCCGTTCGACTTCATCGGCAACGGTTCGCTGTTCGGCATTCCCTGGCTGGTCATCATCGCTCTGTCGGTCGTGGTGCTGTCCTGGCTGGTGCTCAAGCGCACCGTGCTCGGCACCTGGATCTATGCCGTCGGCGGCAATGCCGAAGCCGCGCGCCTCACCGGCATCAAGGTGCCGCTGGTGCTGCTCTTCGTCTATGGCGTTTCCGGCCTTCTGGCCGGCCTTGGCGGCGCCATGTCGGCGGCCCGGCTCTATGCGGCCAATGGGCTGCAGCTTGGGCAGTCCTATGAGCTCGACGCCATTGCCGCGGTCATTCTCGGCGGTACCAGCTTTGTCGGCGGCGTCGGTTCGATCTGGGGCACGCTGATCGGCGGGCTGATCATCGCGGTGCTCTCCAATGGGCTCATCTTGGCCGGTGTTTCGGACATCTGGCAGTACATCATCAAGGGATTGGTCATCATCGTGGCGGTCGCCCTCGACCGCTACAGGCTCCAGGCAGGAGCAAGAACGTGATTGACCTTAGTCGCCGGCGTCAACGACCCGGTTTCATGTAACGCACCGTGAGAGGCGCGGGGCATCAGGAGGAAAACAATGAAGACCATCGCTAATCTGCTCTGCGGCGTTGCCCTTGCGGCCGTCGTCATCGCACCGGTTTCGGCCAAGGATCTGAACAAGGTCGGCATCTCGGTCGGCCTGCTCGGCAACCCGTTCTTCGTCGCCACCATCAAGGGCATCGAGGACGCCGCCAAGAAGATCAACCCTAATGTCGAGGTGACGTCGGTGTCGGCCGACTACGACCTCAACAAGCAGGTCTCGCAGGTCGACTCCTTCATCGCCGCCGGCGTCGACGTGATCATGCTCAACGCCGTCGATGCCAAGGCGATCGCACCGGCGGTGAAGAAGGCGCAGGCGGCGGGCATCGTGGTTGCCGCTTTCGATGTTTCGGCGCCGGGCGCCGACGTCACCGTGATGACCAACAACGTCAAGGCCGGCGAAGCGGCTTGCCAGTATCTGGTCGACCACACCGGCGGCAAGGGCGACTATGTCATCCTGAACGGCCCGGCATCGTCGTCGATCCTGGAGCGCGTCAAAGGCTGCAAGGACGTGCTGGCGAAGCACCCGGATATCAGGATCCTCTCCGACGACCAGAATGCCGAAGGCTCGCGCGACGGCGGCCTGAAGGTGTTCCAGTCGCTGCTGACCCGTTTCGACAAGATCGACGCGGTGTTCGCCATCAATGATCCGACGGCGATCGGCGCCCAGCTTGCGGCCAAGCAGCTCAACCGCTCGGAGTTCATCTTCACTGCGGTCGACGGCGCGCCCGATATCGAGAAGGAACTCTCTTCCGGCACCTCGATGATCAAGGCCTCGGCCTCGCAAGATCCTTACGTCATGGCTGGCCAGTCGCTGCAGATGGCGGCTGAGGTGCTCGCCGGCAAAAAGCCGGCCGAGGCGACGGTACTGCTCGACCCGCAGCTGATCACAGCCGAGAACCTGAAGGACTACAAGGGCTGGACCGCAGCCCGCTAAGGCCTCCCAAGGCTGGTGCGGCCGGGATGACCGGCCGCACCTTTTTTGTCTGAGCATCGGATTTTCCCAAAACCGGTTTCCACTTTTGGGTCCGATGCTCTCGACCAGCAGGAGACGATCATGTCGCGCATTGGAATCCATTCTTTCGTCTGGTCGGCAAGCTCGGCGCAAGGCGACCTCGAACGGACGCTGGCCAACACCAAAGAGGCCGGCTTTGACCTGATCGAATTCTCCTATCTCGACCCTGCCAATGTTGACATTGGCGGGCTGGCCAGGCGCATCGCCGACCTCGATCTCGGCGTGGCGATCAGCATCGGACTGCCGGCCGACGGCGACATTTCAAGCGCCGACAAGGCGATTGCGGCGCACGGCGTCGAAATCCTGCAACGTACGATCGCGCTCACCCGCGATCTCGGCGGCCGCAAGGTCGCCGGCATCCTCAGCACCAGCCACGGATTGCAGACTGAGGCGCCGACGCGCGATCAATGGAACCGCAGTGCTGCCACGCTCGCCAAGGTCGCGGAGACCGCCAAGGCCGCCGGCGTCACGCTCAACCTCGAGATCGTCAACCGCTTCGAGAGCAATCTGCTCAACACCGCCGCACAAGGGCTAGCCTTCATCGAGGACACCGGCTCCGACAACATCTTCCTGCATCTCGACACTTTCCACATGAATATCGAGGAGGCCGATGTCGGGCTGGCCATCCGCCACGCCGCGAAGAAGATCGGCTATGTCCATATCGGCGAGAGCCATCGCGGCTTCCTCGGCACCGGCAACATCGACTTCGCCGCGATCTTCGATGCGCTGACCGCGATCGGCTATAGCGACGACCTCAGCTTCGAATCCTTCTCATCGGAGATCGTCGACGAGAACCTGTCGAAGAAAACCGCCATCTGGCGCAATCTGTGGACCGACAATATGGAACTGGCCCGGCATGCGCGCCGCTTCATAGCCATCGGGCTGGAGACGGCACGGCGCAAGGCCGAGCTTGTTTCATCAAGCCATCGACCTTAGCACCACTTCCCGTTTGCGATCCTCAGGCCAGATCAAAACGTTCCACGGCGCGCATGATGCCGCGCAGTTCGGCGAGGCCCTTCAGCCGGCCGATCAATGAGTAGCCGGGGTTGATCCTGGTCTTGCCGATATCGTCGGCGAGCAGATGGCCATGATCAGGACGCATGGGAATCCGCCAGTCGGCGCGACCTTCCCTACTGCGGCGCGTCTCTTCCTGCATCAAAGCGAGGATGACATGCGCCATGTCAGTGCCGCCCTCCAGATGCTCGGCTTCATAGAAGGAGCCGTCATCCTCGATGGTTACATTGCGCAGATGGACGAAATGGATCCGGTCGGCGAATTCCTTGACCATGCCGACAATGTCGTTATCGGCGCGCGTACCGTACGAGCCGGTGCAGAATGTCAGGCCGTTCGCCGGGCTGTCGACTGCGTTCAGGATGAAACGCGCGTCCTCGGCGGTCGAGACGATCCGTGGCAAGCCATAGAGTGAGAATGGTGGGTCGTCGGGATGGATGCACATGCGCACCCCCTCCTCCTCGGCCACGGGAATGATCTCGTGCAAAAACCAGGCAAGATTGTTGCGCAGCTCCTTCGGCCCGATCGAATCGTATTCCGCCAATGCCTCGCGAAAGCTTTCACGGTTGTAGCTGCGCTCGGTTGCTGGCAGGCCAGCGATGAGATTGCGCTCGATCCTGTCGATCTGCTCGTCGTTCAGCGCCTTGAAGCGTAATTCCGCCTCTGCGATACGTGCCGCGCTGTAGCTGGCCTCGGCATTCCTGCGCTTCAGGACGAACAGGTCGTATGCGGCAAAATCGATCGCGTCGAAACGCAGGGCGTAGCCCGTCGTTGGAAGCCGATAGGCAAGGTCGGTGCGGGTCCAGTCGACCACAGGCATGAAGTTGTAGCAGATGGTCTTTATGCCGGCTTTCGCCAGCGCACGGATCGTGTCCTTGTACCAGCCAACATAGCGAACCCGTTCCGCCGAGCCGATCTTGATCGAATTGTGGACGGGAATGCTCTCCACGACAG
The DNA here is from genome assembly GCF_002284535.1 of Mesorhizobium wenxiniae. Taxonomy (GTDB): domain Bacteria; phylum Pseudomonadota; class Alphaproteobacteria; order Rhizobiales; family Rhizobiaceae; genus Mesorhizobium; species Mesorhizobium wenxiniae. The sequence goes on from NZ_NPKH01000025.1 coordinate 183,238, forward strand.
ACCAGGTCAGCCCTTCGGCCTCGATGATCCGCTTGCGCTCCAGGATATCCGCCAAAGGCCAGGCGCGGCCGTCATAGATATTATGCAGGGCGGATACAACGCCCGTGGCTCCGGCCTGCTTGACATGATCGAGCGTCACCGGGTCGTCAGGGCCATACCAGCGCCAGCATTGTTCCATCGAGGCTTTCCTTTGCGATAAAACAGAACCGTATTGTTGGGCCACAATGGAAGTCAAATTAAAGGAGTTTGCGCAATGAAGGATTTCGACGGCAAGATCGCTCTGGTGACGGGGACGACCGGCATCGGCCTGGCAACCGCCAGACGTCTTGCGGCGGGCGGCGCGGCGATCATCGCCTGCGGCATCGACCGCGCGGCCAACGCGGCGATGACAGCGGAACTGGACAGCTCCGGCGCCGGGGCGCTGGTCATGGCCGTCGACGTCTCCGTGCCGGATCAGGTTCGCGATGCGGTCGCGGCCGGTGTCGAGCGGTTCGGCGGCCTCGATATCATCGTCAATTCCGCGGCCGTCCATCCATATGGAACCGCTGTTAGCACCGATTTCGACACCTGGAACCAGGCGATGTCCGTCAATGTCGGCTCGATCTACCTGACCGCGCATTTCGGTATTCCCGAGATGATGAAGAGAGGCGGCGGCGCCGTCGTCAACGTGGCTTCGGTGCAGGGCTTCGCCTGCCAGCAGAACGTCGCCGCCTATGCTACGACCAAGGGCGCCATCCACACCCTGACGCGCTCTCTGGCGCTTGACTACGCGCGCTCCGGCATTCGCGTCAATTCCGTCAGCCCGGGCTCGATCCGCACCCCGATCCTTGAAAAGGCGGCGCGCGGCGAGAATGGCACCGACGCCGATGTCGAGGCCGCCTACAGGCGCTTCGGCGAAGCCCACCCCATCGGGCGCATCGGCGAGCCGGAGGAAGTGGCGGAACTCATCGCCTTTCTGTGTTCGTCGAAAGCCGGGTTCTGCACCGGTGCGGACTACAGGATCGATGGCGGCCTGACGGCTGGCATCGGCGTGAAGTAGAAACAGGAAGATCGGTCTCGGCCGGCAAACCAATGGCGCTTAACATGCGCGAGTTTGCATACTGCACTTGCAGCCGGTTCAACCGTCTGATTCCCTTGGTTACGCTGGGCTGTCCTGATTCGCTCACTGTCCAAAGTCTTTGCAGTGCGCCAGGAGCAAGCCTTCCACCGACCGCTGCGCTGGCGCATTCAATGGGAGAGACGGCAAATGAACACTGCAACGAGGCCGGCAATCTCGGAGATGAGGCCCAAAATATCCGTCATCGGGGTTGGCGGCGGTGGCGGCAACGCCATTAACAACATGATCGCCGAAGGCTTGCAGGGCACCGAATTTATCGTCGCCAACACCGATGCTCAGGCGCTCACCATGTCGAAGGCAACGCGGCTGATCCAATTGGGAGCGCACGTCACGGAAGGCCTTGGTGCAGGATCCCTGCCCGAGGTCGGCCATGCCGCGGCCGTGGAATCGATCGACGAAATCATGGACCATCTTGCGGGAACGCATATGTGTTTCGTGACCGCGGGCATGGGAGGCGGAACCGGAACTGGTGCAGCACCGGTCATAGCGCAGGCCGCGCGCAACGCGGGAATACTGACCGTGGCCGTCGTGACCAAGCCGTTCGTCTTCGAAGGGAACCGTCGAATGCATGCCGCCAATGAGGGCATCGAGCGGCTCCGCGAAAGCGCCGATACCGTCATCGTCATCCCGAACCAGAACCTCTTCAGGATCGCCGATGCCAGGACGACCTTCGCGGACGCGTTCGCCATGGCGGATCGCGTCCTCTACGCCGGCGTCGGCTGTATCACCGATCTCATCGTCAAGGAAGGGCTGATCAATCTCGACTTTGCCGATGTGAAGTCGGTGATGCGCGATATGGGTCGCGCGATGATGGGAACCGGCGAAGCCACCGGGGAGGACCGCGCCAGGAAGGCGGCCGAAGCAGCGATCGCAAACCCGCTTCTCGACGAAGCGTCGATGATGGGCGCCAAGGGCGTCCTTGTCTCGATATCGGGTGGCACTGATATGACGCTGTTCGAGGTCGACGAAGCTGCCACCCGCATCCGCGAGGAGGTCGACGCCGACGCCGATATCATCGTCGGCGCCATTTTCGACAAGGCGCTCGCCGGAAAATTCAGGGTGTCGGTTGTTGCGACGGGATTGCGTCGCGGGCTCGAGATACCGCTGACAGCGGGGTTGGAAAACCGTGTGAATTGATCGACAAAAGAAATTCATGGCCTGGCAGCGCCGGTGGGAATGTCCGGCGAACAAGTGACGCCGGCATCAAAGAAAATCCCAGCAACCATTCGAGATTGCTGGGGGTTTATGCCGAAACTGGTTGCCGGGACAGGACTTGACTTTCTTTCTCTGTCCAGTTGTGTCGGCTCGCCTCCCTTGCAGGCCCTGATGAGGATCAAAAACCGAGCGCGGCAGGCCGCAAACGCAAAAACGGCCCGCACTGAGGCGGGCCGTTTTGGGTATTTGGTTGCGGGGACAGGATTTGAAC
>NZ_NPKH01000010.1 GCF_002284535.1 Mesorhizobium wenxiniae
CGCTCCTTGCGCCGCTTCTGGCGTTCCTCGGTGATCGCGGGCTCAGGTTCGGCGGCACGCCGTTTGATGGCTTCGCGCTCCTTGCGCCGCTTCTGGCGTTCCTCGGTGATCGCCGGCTCGGGTTCGGCGGCACGCCGTTTGACGGTTTCGCGCTCCTTGCGCCGCTTCTGGCGTTCCTCGGTGATCGCGGGCTCAGGTTCGGCGGCACGCCGTTTGATGGCTTCGCGCTCCTTGCGCCGCTTCTGGCGTTCCTCGGTGATCGCCGGCTCGGGTTCGGCGGCACGCCGTTTGACGGTTTCGCGCTCCTTGCGCCGCTTCTGGCGTTCCTCGGTGATCGCGGGCTCAGGTTCGGCGGCACGCCGTTTGATGGCTTCGCGCTCCCGCGCCGCAGGCCGCTTGGCCCGCTCGCGCTGCGCCGGCCTTTCTGCCTGGGGAGTCCGCTGCTCGTCGCGTTTGGCCCCCTTTCTCTTCTTCCTGCGCAGCAGCTCTTCCTCTTCGGACGACTGGGCTTGGGCCAGAATGACGGGTGCCGCGAGCGGCTGGGCGTCGCGCGAAAGTGCGGGAAGCGGAGCAGGCGTCAATGTGAGGCCGACCGTGGCACCCACAAGAATCCGAAAATGACGTTTCATCTGGACAATGATTCCGTAGAGCAGTCCCTTGCGCATCCCCAACCTTGAAACAGGTAATATTGTTCCCAATCGGTCGGTTGCCGGGCGCTTCGGGGCGTTTTTCAGTCGAGAATATGTCCAGGGCGCGGCGCTTCACCGGTCGCAGCCGGGAATGGCGAGAAGCGCGACGCTTTGATGAGTTTCACGGGACCGCTGTCGATGATCATCGATCGTCAAGAACGAAAAACAATGTTGGACCTCTGCGTCCGGCGTCGCGAGCGACACTGGAAAATGCCAATCTCGCACCCACGTCCAAGCGACCTTTGTCTTTCCGGAAAGCTCGATGACGGTCAGATCTTTGACAATGATCGGCCGATACCGTTCTACTATGTTCGCCCGCAGCGACGTCGAACCGCTAACCCCTGTGTGGTACTTGCCGCGGAGCAACACGAAGGCCGGCTAACGGATCGGAGAGGCGACCGACAGGGTCACCTCGATGTTGGTCCGGAATTGGCGCTAGTTGCTCTTTCCGATTGACCTCCTAAAAATCGGCGCGGGAAGGTCGCAGAAGAGTGGATAGCTGCAGTCCGTTTAGGCCGGCTATGTATCGTCTGAGGTCAGCTGGAAGGCGTGAAGTGAAGGCGGCCGAGAACAGGCCCGGGTCGATGCGGTTCATCAGCAGGTCAGCCAGCGCCCGCCCGGCACGCCGTGATCATAGGGCAAGTAGCGGCGCAGGAAGTTGAGACGCGCCGCGCCCCAATCGGCAATGAGATCATAGTCGTCGCAGTCGCAGATCGTGCCGCAGACAACCAGAAGCAGGACTCCGGCAGCGGATGCGCCACCCGCCATGGCTCGCGCGGGTCTTCGATCGAGGCGAAATGCTCCAGAAGCGCCTTCAGGCGCGGCTTCTCAAATCCTTCGAGGGCGGCAAGGGGCATGGCAGGGCTCTGAATCGAAGCCCCATGGAAATCAGATCAACCGCAATTCCTAAAGCCCGTTAACCCGAGTTCGCAGCCCTGTGTCCAACTTCCCCGAGATTGCTCCCAGCGGTTGTCGGTGCTAAATTTGGTAGAAGCAGCCGCACTGATATGTCCGAGTGCGCCGCCCGCCGCCGCCGATGTGTTCTTGGAATGGCCTAAAGAGTGGCAGGGTTTGGAGACCGGGACGATGAGCTTGACGCGCCGCGATGTCTTGATCGCCGGGAGTGTGGGGTTTGCCGGGGTTTCGCTCTTCTCGCTGCAGAGCGCGCGCGCGAACGATGAAGCGCTGGATCTCGTCGAACAGCTCACCGGACGGACGGCCACGGTGTCGGATCGCCTGCACCTGATAATGCCGACGGACTTCCCGACCGGCTATACCGTGCCCATGAGCCTTTACATCGACAGCCCAATGACTGAGGCCGACCATGTGAGGCAAATGCGCGTGTTCGCGCCGCGGAACCCGCTTATCGAAGTCGCCAGTTTCCATTTCGTCCCCCAACGCAGTCTACCTCGCGTGTCGACACGCATCCGTCTTGCCAGACCGCAACATGTCATCGCTGTTGTCGAAATGAATGACGGCAATTTGCTGATGACCACGACGTTCGTCCGTGTCGCCACGGATGGCTGTGCCTGAGATCGGAGAGAGACAGTGACCACCCCGACACCACGCGTGATCGTGCCGAGCGCCGCGGCGAAGGGAGAGATTTTTCAGGTCAAGACCATCATCAGCCATGAGATGGAAACAGGGCTGCGCCATGATGATCAAGGCAATGTGATCCCGCGCAAGATCATCAACAAGTTTGTCTGCCGCTACAACGAAACCGTGGTGTTCAGTGTCGATCTCCACGAGGCGATTTCGGCCAACCCGTTCTTCGAATTTTCCTTGCGCGCGACGGAGAGCGGCCGGCTCGATTTCGTTTGGGAAGAAGATGGCGGTGCCGTCTTTGCGTTGTCGCACCAGCTCACGGTCGATTGAGGTGGTGGCGCAATTCAGCTGCGCGAATTGATGTGAAGAGCTGGGCAGGAGCGTGACCCGAAAACTCCGAAACAGACGGGTATTCAGCATGCGCCCCGTCGCGAGATCTGCGATTGCCGCGGGCCTCGTGCTGCTCGTCAGCCAATCCGGCGCGGCGGAGGAGGCCGATCAAGGCGCTCAACTCGCCTCGACCTGTGCGTCCTGCCATCGCCTCGATGGCGGCGGCACAATCATTCCCAGCATCATCGGGCTTGGTGAGGAGAGGCTCACCAACGCCCTGCTTGCCTACCGGGCGAGCCAGAGTCCAAATCACATCATGCACGCTATCGCGCTGTCGCTCAACGACGAGGAGATCGCGAGCGTCGCGCGCTATGTCGCAGCGCAGGGAAAGTAACGCGCCATGAAATCCTGGACGCGTCGCGAGTTCGGCCGCCTCACCGGAGCAGCATTGCTAACGGCGCTCAACCAGCCGAAGGCGCGGGGTCAGGCGAAGGCGCGTGTCGTCGTGATCGGTGGCGGAATCGGCGGCGCAACGGTCGCCAAATATCTCGCCGCCACCGCCACGGCTATCGAAGTGACCCTGGTTGAACCGCGGCAGAGCTACGCGACCTGTTTCTTCAGCAATCTCTATCTCGCCGGGCTGCGCCCGTTCGAATCGCTCAGTCATGGTTATGAAGCGCTGGCAAAACAATATGGCATCACCGTCATTCATGAGTCCGCCGCGGCGATTCACCCAGCGGTGAAAACCGTTGCGCTGAACAACGGTTCGAAGCTCAGCTACGACCGTCTCGTTGTTGCGCCAGGCATCGCATTCAGGGATCGGGCGCTTAACGGCTATGACGAAGCGGCGATGGAGATCATGCCGCACGCCTGGAATGCAGGGCAGCAAACCAGGCTGTTGCGCCAGCAACTGGAAAGCATGGAGGACGGCGGGCTGTTCGTGCTCGTTGCTCCGCCGAATCCGTTTCGCTGCCCGCCAGCCCCCTACGAGCGCGCTTCGCTCGTCGCATCCTATTTCCAGCGCCGCAAACCCAAGGCCAAAATTCTGATCCTGGATGCGAAAGACAGCTTCAACGCGCAGGACCTGTTCCAGGACGCTTGGAACCGCCACTATCCGGGAATGATCGAATGGCTACCGGCCCAGTTCACTGGCGGGGTCACAGCGATCGACGCGAAGACCCGGTCGGTGATCACCGAGGGAGCAACATTCAAGGCCGCGGTGGCCAATGTCATCCCGGCTCAAATGGCCGGGCGCTTGGCGCAGCAGGCAGGGCTCGCCAATCAGTCGGGCTGGTGTCCGGTTGATCCGGTCACCTTCGAATCGGCGCTGCAGCCCGGCGTCCATCTGGTCGGCGACGCGATCATCGGCTGGGATATGCCGAAATCCGCCTTCTGCGCCAACAGCCAGGCCAAAGCCTGCGCCTTTGCTATCGCGGCCGATCTCACCGGATCAGCGCGTTTCCCGGCGCATTTGTTCAACACCTGCTACACCTATCTCGCCCCGGACGATGCGTTCAGCAACGCCATCAGCTTCAAGCCCGTCGACGGGAAGCTCAAGAGCGTCATTAGCTTTATCAGCAAGGTCGAGGAAAGCTCCGAGGTCCGCCGGCAGGCTGCGCGCGCGGCGGAAGGCTGGTATGACGCGTTCACGCACGACGTGTTTGGCTGAAACGAAACTCAACTCCGTTCGACGGCCGGGCCGGCCATTGCGGAAATGCCGGCATCATGCTGGGTACGCTCCGCCTTGGCACCGGATCGTTGCTCCGGGATCAGCGCTGGAACAGGATCGGGCAGCCGCTCCAGCCGAAGCGAATTCACCACCACGAGAATGCTCGAGCCGGCCATGACCGCCGCCGCAAGGATCGGCTGCAGAAGTCCGAATGCTGCGAACGTCAGGGCGACGAGGTTGTAGCCGAACGCCCACATAAGGTTGGTCAAAATGGTCCTGCGGGCCGCGCGGGCCACGTCGACGATCCAGGGCAGCATCCACAATCCGTCAGCAGGCAGCACGAGCGCCGCAGTCTCGCGGGCGAGATCGGTGGCGGAGCCGACGGCGATACCGACATCTGCGGCGGCCAGGACCGGCCCGTCATTCAGTCCATCGCCGACCATCGCCACCGAACCGTGGTCATGGCGGATCCGATCCAGGGCCAGCCGTTTGGCCTCCGGCGAAAGGCCCGCTTGGATGTCCTTGATCCCGACCAGGGCCGCGATCCGCTCCGCCGCTTGCGCCAAGTCGCCGGTCAACAGCGTGGCGTCGAGCCCGCGCTCACGCAGGGCCGCGATCGCGGCCTGCGCCTCGGGAAGCGGTGAATCATCGAGTGACAGCACGGCGTGAACCTGCTCGCCCCAACCGAGATAGACCACCGAATAACCGCTCGCCTCCAGCGACCGCGCGCGCTCGGCAAGCGACGGGGGAAGCGGCCAGCCCAGATCATTCATCAGTCTGCCGTTCCCTGCCCCCACGGGGCGGCCTTCAGCACTGCCTCGGACGCCACGGCCGGGAACCGTCCGGACATCGCGGGTGACGAGCGGCGTGATGCCCCGCTGAGCGGCGGCTGCCGCGATGGCCCGCGCCAGACCATGCTCGGAAAGGCGCTCCAGACCGGCAGCGCGCGCCAGTACTTCGTCGATGCCGACCTCCTCGCAGTCGACGCCGACGAGACGCGCTTTGCCCGCCGTCAGAGTGCCGGTCTTGTCGAAGGCGAGCAGCCGGACACGCGCGAGGGTCTCGAGCACGCCGGGGTCGCGGACGAGGCAGCCGTGCCGCGCCAGCCGGCCGATGCCGAGTGATGTCGCCATCGGAGCAGCGAGGCCGACGGCACAAGGACAAGCAACCACCAGTACCGAGAGGCCAATCAGCAACGCCCCATCGAACGGCAATGACTGCGCCCAGTAAACGATCGTCAGCCCGCCGAGGGCGAGGACGAGCGGCACGGACACGCCAACGATCCGATCGGCAAGTCGCTGGGTTGGACTGCGACGGCCCAGCGCTTCGCGCACCGACCGGCAAATCCCCGCCCAGCGGGTTGCAGTTCCGTCACCGCTGCTTTGGATCAGGAGCGGGCCGTCGATATTGATACTGCCGGCAATCACCTTGGAGCCGGCGCCCTTTGTCACTTGCCGGCTTTCTCCGGTAATCACGGCTTCATCGGTGTTCGATTCCCCCTCGACAACCACGCCGTCGACCGGAATGCGCTCGCCTGGCCGGACCCGCACCAGCATGCCGGCCGACACCTCCCGCACCGGACGGCGGATCTCTGCCGCGCCATCGACCACGGTCGCGCTCTCGCTTTCTGCGGCCAGAAGAGGTTCGAGGTCGCGCGCCGCCCTGGCGCGGCCAACAGCCTCGAGATAGCGGCCAGCGGTGAATAGCATCAGTACCATCACGGCGGTGTCGAAATAGACATGCGTGCTGCCCTCGAACACGGCAAATGCCGAATAGAGGTAAGCGGCAGCGACGCCAAGCACGATGAGTGCCGACGACGTCACTCGTCCCTGAATGCCATTGAGCCACATTTCGCGCAGATAGGGTCCGCCGAGAATCACCACCGCCGGCGTCGCGAAGATCCAGAGCAAAAGGTGAATCCACGGCAGCACGCCCGCATCGACGCCGGTGAACGCGTCCGAATAGAGGAGGAGGCTGAACATCATGATATTCATGGAGAGAAAGCCTCCCACGCCGAGCTGGATCAGAAGCCATGCGGCTTCCCACTCTTCGTGTCTGCCGCTCTTCACCTGAAAGGCGATGCAACAGCCGTAGCAGCAGAACGCGCAAGCCTCACCGTTGAGCCTGCGCTCCATCGGGCGCAGGCCGACGGGCAGCGAACAATGGCTACAGAGGAAATCGCCATGCGCAGTCATGCGGGATGTCCGCCCAGCCAGGCAAGGCCGATATGCGCGTCGGAAGGCAGGAGACCACGGCCGAGCGTGATGAGACCGAGCAAAAGAATAAAGCCACCAGCCAGCCGCACGCCGCGCCGCCGCCAGGCTGGCCCGAGTATCCGGCCAACGCCGCCCATCATCAACATCGCGGGGAAGGTTCCCAGTCCGAACCATGCCATGACGAGAAACCCGGGAAGCGCTCCGGCGGTGCTCGCCGCCTGGGCGGCGAAGGCATAGACCAGGGGACATGGCAGGAAGCCGTTGAAAACGCCAAAGGCGAGCGGTGCGGCGCTGCTCCGGGCGGCCAACAGACCGCGCAGGGACAATGCAAATGTGCTGCCGCCAAATCCGATCGCAAGGCGATGAAAGACCTGCAGCAAGCCGAAGAACTGCAACGCCATGGCAATCATTAGCAGGCCAGCGACGGTCGCGAGAATTCGTTGGGCGATGTCTAGGGAGCCGTTCAAGAGCGGCGCCGTTAGACCTTGCGTGGTGCAGATGACCTGACCGATCGCACCCGCGAGCCCGCCCAGAAAGCAATAGGTTGTCAATCGGCCGGTATTATAGAGCAGGTGGCGAAGGATCGTTGCGCCTCCGCCTCGCTGATCGCGGCCCAGTGCGCAGGCAAAGCCGCCGCACATGCCGATGCAATGAAAGCTGCCTGCAAATCCAGCGGCGAAGATCACGAGGTAGTAGATCATTGGTGTTTTCGCAGCGCCGCGTCCGCGCCGCTATTGCCGCACAAGATAGACAAGATAGATGATAAAGCCGACGGTGCAGCCGCCATAGATGAGGAAGCCAAGCATCTGCGGCAAGCCGACGTCAGCGAGCTGGAAAACGGTGTCCTGTAGCATCCGCTGCTCCTATGTTAGCCGAAATAAAGACGAAGCACGTTTGTCGCCACCTCGAAGGCCAGGAAAATGAGGTTCAATGCGGCGACCCCAAGAAGAATTCTGGCTACCAACATCTCCATCACTCCTGCCTAACCAGCCTTGCGACAGTCTTCTTAGAACAGACGGCCGGGACCGAGCCCGCCCCAATAGACATACATGTAATACAGCCCCCAGGCGAACAGCAGGCAGTAGACGACGAGAAGCCATATGGGAATGAATCCCACACGCGCCTGTATCAGGCCGCCGGCATAGTCTTCCAGTTCAGGGTGCGAGCTTTGACGCACTTCCAGTTCCGGATGCGTCGGGCTCTCCGGATCGCTGCTCTGCAGATCGCTCATTTTCCATTTCCCTTTCAAAAAACCCGTTGGCGGCCTTGTCGGTGCCGCTCAACGCGCCGGATAGGACACCCCAGATGAACAAGAACAGGGCCGCCAGGCTCATCATCATGGCGCCCGCATAGGGTCCGGTAACTTCAAAACCGAGCATGGCTATCCTCCTGCGGGCGCCTGTTCCTCGCCAGGCGGCGCTGGCGGGCCGGACGCCGGCACCGACGGATCGGGCACATAGGCTCGCTCAGGCTTGTCAGCGACCAGTTCCAGATCGTTCAGCGCCGCGCGGGCCTCCTTCTTGATCGAGAGCGGCTGCAGCGAAAGCGGGTCTTTATAGGCGGAAAGCGCCACCACGAAATAGGAAAGCGCCCACCGGTCCTCGTCCGGAAGGGAATCCCGATAGGATGGCATCGGCGTGCCGCTGAGGCCCGTAGTTATCGTCCGGAAGATGTCTTCGACGGCCGGGCCAGACTTGAACTGGCCGCTGGTGAGGTCGGCCGGCACGGTGGCGAACCCGAGATCATCCTTGAGGCCGGCAGCCTTCTCGCCGTCGCCCTTGCCACCTTGGCCGTGGCACTCCCAGCACTTCGCCACCTGCCAAACCTCCTTGCCACGGTCCAGCATCGTCTGCGACGGGGCCGGCGGGCGCCCGATATACAACGGTGGGCCAGGCGGTTCCTCGACGAAGAAAGCGTAAGGACTGGCGGGGTCGGAACGGTCAACCGCTAGTTCATACTTGATGTATTGGATCACCGCCAGCCGATCGTTCAGCGGCAGTTCGTACCACGGGGGCATTGCCGTGCCGCGGATGCCGCGAGTAATGGTGCGCAGCATGTCACCGTCCGTGGGCAGGGGCTCCTTTGTCAACCTGAACTTGAAGACTGCTGACGTGAAGTCCCTGGGCCGCTGGTTAAACATAAAGGTGGCGGCCGGCCCGTTGCCGTCGCCTTTGGCACCGTGGCAACCGATGCAGCGGCGTTCATAGACTTCCTTGCCATAGGCAATCCATTCCTCGGAGCGCGGCATCGTCGCATCCATGACCTCCAGGCTCTGCGGCTCGAAAAGATCGCGCCATTTACCCCGGTTCATGCCGAGCTTCTGGACATAGGAAACGAGCGCCGCCACCGATTCCGTCTCCGCCGCGATGCTGACGGTTTCTCCTGTGTATTCGTCGTTCGGCGTCAGGATGATCGGCTTTCTTTCGCGCGCCTTCAGCGGCACGAACAGCAACCCATATGCATTCGGCGTCAGCTGGATCGCTTGCTGGCTGTCGAAGTCGAACAGGCCTTGGGTGACCTCTGTCCTTTCCAGGGTCCGATTGCCAGTGCCGTCGTCAACGATACGGACGGCTGCATCGGGTTCGTGGAAGAGGCCGCGATACGGCGCCATTATCGAGTCCGGCACCAGCATCCGCGGATTGTAGAAGTGCGCCAGGTGCCATTCGTCGCTGTATTTCAGGCCGACGCGCGTCAGGTCCGGCCCGATCCGGCGTGTGCCTAACAGGTGCGGCACGTCATAGGCGTATTCGCCCGCCTCGCTGACCGGTCCCCAGCGGCGGATCTCGCCGGTCACCGGCCGCACGAATTGCGAATGGCAATACCAGCAGCCTTCGCGCAGGTAAATGTTGCGGCCGCGACGCTGCTGCTCGGTGTAGTCCGTCGCCTCTGAAACCGTCCATTTCAGCTGGCCGAAATCCGTGCGCACCACCGAGGTCACGCGCGTAGTTCGCGAGGACGGCTCCACGAAGGGCAGCACGCCCTGCGTGATCACCGCAAGGGTGATGCAGAAGACGCCGGCGAACAGCGCGAAGAAGCGAACGTTCACTGCGCGGGCCCTCCGGCCGGGGCCGGGATAGGCGCCTCCACCGGCCCGCGGACGCGTCGCGCCTCAGCCGCCGGGCTGGTCAGTGCGGTCAGCATCAGATTCACGACCAGCAGCGACATACCGATATCCATGCTGATGCCTGCCAGGGTCCGCGCCAGCCAGTAGGGCTTCACCCAGACGAGCGAGTCGAGCCATTCGACCCCATTCATCCATTGATAACCCTGCTGCAGCCCGCCCGCTGTGAGGACCAGGCCCATGGTCGCGATGCCGACGGTGATCAGCCAGAACGACCAGTTGCCGAGCTTGAAGGACCAAAGTTCGCGCCCGAACAGCCGCGGCCAAGTATAGACGAGACCCCCCATCGCCCAGACGACGAAGGTGCCGAACACGGTGAGATGCGAATGCGAGATGACGAAATCGGTGAAATGGGTCGGCTGCTGCAGCTGCCGCAGCGCCTCGGTGGAGCCTTGGAAGCAGCCGACGAGATACATGAGGGAGCCCATGATCAGGAACTTCGCCGGCAGGTTCCTGCCGAACTCATGCCACTTGCCCATCATGGTGCCAAAGAAGTTCACCAGCACCGTCCACACCGGAATGATCAGCAGCATCGACGTGACGACGGCCAAGGTCTCGGCCCAGTCCGCGATTGGGCTGTAGAGGTAATGGTGGATGCCGACGAACGGGTAGAACAATGCCAGGGACCAGAAGCCTACCAGCGAGAGCTTATGGGCATAGAGCGGATTTCGCGCGCTGATCGGCAGGAAATAGTAGATGATCACGTAGCCCGCGGGCGTTAGCCACAGCCCGACGATGTAGTGGAGATAGAGGCCATGGAAGGCGGCGCTGTTGATGCCCGAGATCGTGTACGGCAGGATGAAGCTTCCAAGCACGAAGTTCATCGTCGTCCACACGAAAGTGGCGATCAAGTACCATAGCGCGACATAGATCGCCGGCTCGAGCCTTCGACTGATCGTGATCAGGAATTGCGCGGTAGCAACAGCCACTACGATGAAGAACGCGACCTTCGCGTAGAGCGGAAACTCTCCGGCTTCCAAACCGTCACTGTCGCCGAACAGCAAGCCGACCAAACCGGCAAGCGTTGCGACGTTCCAGACCCATGCGAGAAGAACCGACCACTCCGACCATATCACCCGCACCCCCGACAGACGCGGCACGAGATAATAGCAAAGGCCGATGAAAAGCGTCGAGAAGGCGCCGAAGATGACACCGTTGACGTGGACCGGGCGCAGCCGGCCGAAGGTAAGCTCGAGGTTTCCCGATCCAAGATAGTCGGGATAGTTGAAGGTGCTCGAGATCAAGACGCCGACGGATGGCGTCACCATCAGCCAGAACATGCCGAAATAAAGCCAGGTCCGCACTACCCGGTTGTCGACCAACGCATCCAGATCCACATTCGCGAACTTGCCGCGCAACTCCATCCCAGTCTCTGCCAACGCATAGACCTCCCCGCGCGGTTCCCGGGCCGCACGACTGCTTCAACCCCACCCATCGAGGTGTCATCCCGATGGACGCGCTCCCGTGAAGCCGATGCCCCGGCTATCGACGAGACTAGTACTTGCCTGGCACCAACACCGAGCCGGTGTTCGACCAGGTGATGTACGCCTCGAGCGCCTTCATCGCCTCCGATTCGGGATCGATCTTCTCGCCCTGGTTCGGTTTCTCGATGCACCAGTTGATCATGTCGCGCAGTGTCGCGAACTTGGCCATCGACTGCTGGAACTTCGGGAACGCCTGCGGGTGGGTATCGGAGGCCATCGGATGGCACATGGCGCAGGCCCACCCGGTGGTCGACAGCTTGACGCCCAACTGCTCCGCCATCGCCGCATCACCGTGGAACAGGAGGTCTCCCTTCCTGACCTCCTCCATGAACGCTTCTTGATAGAGTTTCAGCTGCTTTGGCGTCACCGGGTCCTTGTTGGCACTGGCCGGTCCGATGACGACGGAAGCTGCGACGACTGCTCCGGCGATGGTGGAACGCGTCAGAATACAGAGGAATGTCGATGTGTTTATCATAGCCACCCCCTTTATGGATTTGCCCACGGGTACTGATTGTCGGCAACGCGTGGCCGTATGACTTCCTCAATGCTCTTGTCGTGGTCCTCCGGCGACTGGACGAACACCTCCTTGCGGCCCCACATGATGTACTCGACATCGACCTTGTCGTCGGCGTTGACGCTCACGGTTTCCCAACCGACTCCGTCGAAGGGATCGCCCGGATCGACACGGATCATCGGCTTGGTCAGCTTGGGCACGCCTTCCGGCGCATAGGGCCACGGCCAGGAGGTCGCCAGCATGCCGATCGAGCGCATGCTGCCGATCTCGTTGTAGAGCACCTGGTGCACGTGACCGTGGATGTTGGTGACCTTGGTATAAGGCTTCAGCACGTCATTCACTTCGCGCCAGTCGCGCACCCAGAAGTTCCAGGGCGGGTAGTACTCGTACAGCGGATTATGGCTGAAGATGACGATCGGTTTGGACTTATCCCAGTCGGCGAGTGTCTTCTGCATCCAGTCGAGTTGCTCGCGGCCGACGCCGGCCCACGCGCCGGCGACCGTGCCGTCGAGGGTAGCCATGTGGCCCATGCGCTCCTCTGGCGTCATCTTCTTCGCTGTCCAGTAGTCTGGTCCCCGGCTGACCGTATCGAGCCCGATAAAGCGCACGCCTTTGTGATCGAAGGTCCAGTTGGGTTGGCCGAACAACTCGCCCCACTTCTTGCCCATATCCAGATACCAGTCATGCTCGCCCGGGATGTAATACTTCTTGATCTTCAGATCCTTGAGGAGCTCAACACCAAGCTCAAGTTCCTCGATCTTTCCGAGCTGGGCCAGGTCGCCGCCGAAGATCAGGAAGTCGGCCGGCGGATCCATGGCCTGGACCTCTTGCACGGCGCGCACCACCTTATCGACGAAGCGCGTGTTGAGGGACCTCTCGTAGAGATGGGTGTCTGAAATCCAGGCAAACTTGAAGGGCGCTTCGGCGGCATGAGCGACGTCGATGGTGTTGAGCAGCGGCCACCACGCGAAGGTCTGGCCGACGGAAGCAGCGCCGAACAGCAGCGATCTGTGAATGAAGGTGCGGCGGGTGATTTGGAGCGAGTCGTCGGGGCGTACTCCAGGCGGCTGCAGCACCGCATGCATTTCGCGCCGAATGCGGTCAAGCTCGTCAGACATCAGGGTTCCTCCTCAGTCCTGACCGTTTCTTAAAGCGTCGGTCTTCTCGCAGGAACGCGGCCCTGTTGAATCAGTGGGTCGCCCATTTTCTTATTTTTTCAGTTCGATCGTCAGGCTGGTGGCCTTATTCTCCTCTACTTTTACGGGCTGCTCGATGGGCCCGGTGAAAGGGTGGATCGCCACGAGCTTGTAATCCCCAGGCGGAACATCGGTTATGCTGAACTTGCCATCGGCGCC
The DNA here is from genome assembly GCF_002284535.1 of Mesorhizobium wenxiniae. Taxonomy (GTDB): domain Bacteria; phylum Pseudomonadota; class Alphaproteobacteria; order Rhizobiales; family Rhizobiaceae; genus Mesorhizobium; species Mesorhizobium wenxiniae. The sequence continues at coordinate 12,924 of NZ_NPKH01000010.1, forward strand.
GGTGACCGCGTGGTAGGGATTGTCCACCACATAGACCCAGCCTTCCATCCAGCCATGTGCGTCGCAGTCGATGCGGACAGTGCCGGCCCGCTTCAGTTCGACGGGTATCCGCTGGCCCTTATTGGGCAGCGCCAGGTTGAAGGCGGTGCGCTTGCCATAATATCCGTGGGTGTTGTGGAGTATTGGGTCGCTGTTGACCACCTCCAGCGAACCGGCCGGTATCATCTGAACAGCGGGCTCAAAGCGACACTTAAGATTGTTAAGCTCAGGCAGCTTTCCGGGCTCCGGCCAAGCCTTTCCCTTTGCCACGTCGATCAGCTGCACCGCCGCGTTCAGCACGGCCTGATCGCTGCCGACTTCGATCAGCGGCTCCTCGCGGGGGTCGCCGCACACCTCGATATCCTTGGTGGGGATGATCTTTGTTGTCGGCACGTCGCCGCGGTAGACGATCGTACCCTCGATCGTTCCGCCTCCCGCGACCGAACCCACTTCGTAGGCTTGTACAGGCGCGGACATCGACGCACCGAAAGCAATCGCCGCCAGCCCGCTCATCAATTCGCGAATCGTCATGGACGCCACCTCCTTCATTAGGATGAGGGGCAACTTTCAAAAATAGGGCCAAACCAGTACCATGTCTAGCCATTCCGTAAAAAAATATGATAAGGTTCGGCAGTTTAGGCGAGTTTGCTAATTGCAAACGTCGCGGGGTTTGCAGCGTCTTTCTCGAGGTACCGGAGGTACTTGATGAGCCGACGGCATGAACTCCTCGCTCCGGGCCTACGGGCCCCCATATCCCGTTTCTGCATCATATTCGCAGCGGCCCTGTTGATCTGCCCACCGGTCGCGCGGACTGACACGCCCGTGACGGTCGGTGGCTCATTCATGCTTACGGCGCCGGACGGAACGACGGTCACGGATGAGACTTATCGCGGCAAATGGCTGCTGGTTTTCTTCGGCTATACGTCTTGCCCCGACATCTGTCCGACGACGCTGTCCTCAATCGCCGCGGCGATTGAGGAACTCGGCCCCGACGCCGCAAAACTGCAACCGCTCTTCATCACCGTCGATCCCGAACGCGACACGCCTGAGGTGATGGGAAGCTTTACCGCGGCGTTCGATCCGCGGATCGTCGGGCTGACCGGCAGCCCGCAACAGATCGCTGCGGTTTCAAAGGCATATGGCGCCTATGGCGTGGCGCGCCAGGGGGAAACGGGCGGTGACGACTACCTAATGGATCATGGCACCTACATCTACATCATGAACCCACAGGGGCAATTCGTGGTGGGTCTAGACTCTGACACACCAAGCAGCGGTATTGCCGCTAGGTTGGGTGAATTGGTGCGATGACACGAGCCCTGGGATGACGGAGATCACGATTATGCAGATGATCAATGCATAGAAGTTGGCATCCGGAAGGAGAGCGGCCATGCAAAGGCATACAAAGGAAGCTTCGGAGCTTAAGGCATTGATCCTCGCGGATCTTCATAAGGAGCCGGGATGCGAGCACGTCACCGATTTTGTGATTCAGCGGCTCGAAACCAAGGAGAACGGGGCAAACTGGACTGTCAAATATCTGGATCCCAATCAAGATAAGGTCTGCGAGACGATTCTGATAAACATAGCGCGAATGCTGCAGCTCAACTTCGACCTTCCTGAACGCGGGTCGTGAGGGACGATGCGAGCAGGATCCGCGCGCATCGCGCTTCGACATAATTCGGATGCAAGCAGGGGAATCGGGCGATGGCGGAACCCACAGCGTTGCACACCGGCAAACGTGGCGGCGTAAAGAACGTCATTGCGCTGCCGCAATTTGGACCTCCGATGACCGGAGATGCGGGCGATAAGGCCGATGGGCAAGGCCGTATCTTAGGGCCAGGCAATATGAGTTATGACGGTTTCTTTGCAGATGCGATCGCGCGTCTGCAGGAGGAACGGCGCTACCGTGTGTTCGCGGACCTTGAGCGCCTCGCCGGACGCTTTCCCAATGCCGTGTGGCATTCCCCGCATGGACCGAAGGACGTCGTGATCTGGTGCTCCAACGACTATCTCGGGATGGGACAACACCCAAAAGTGGTCGCCGCCATGGTGGAGACTGCTACCCGCCTGGGAACGGGGGCCGGCGGGACGCGCAATATCTCCGGTACCAGCCATCCGCTCCTAGAGCTCGAGAGCGAGCTTGCCGATCTTCACGGCAAGGAGGCGGCGCTGGTCTTTACGTCCGGCTATGTTTCGAATCAGACTGGCATCTCGACCATCGCCAAGCTGATCCCCGGTTGTCTGATCCTGTCCGATGCGCTCAACCACAATTCGATGATCGAGGGCATCCGCCACTCCGGTGCGGAGAAGAGCATCTTCCGCCACAACGACGTCGATCACCTCGAGGAATTGTTGAAGGCGGCGGGTCCGGACCGGCCAAAACTCATCGTCTTCGAAAGTCTCTATTCGATGGGCGGCGACGTCGCGCCAATCAATCGCATTTGCGAAATCGCCGATCGGTACGGCGCAATGACCTATCTCGACGAGGTCCATGCTGTGGGCATGTACGGCCCTCGCGGCGCCGGCATCGCCGCGCGCGACGGCGCCATGAACCGGATCGATGTGATCGAAGGCACGCTCGCCAAGGCCTTCGGCTGCCTCGGCGGCTATATCACGGGAAGTGCTGTGCTGATCGATGCGGTTCGTTCCTATGCTCCGGGTTTCATCTTCACCACTGCGTTGCCGCCGGCGATCTGCGCAGCGGCCACAGCGGCGATCCGGCATCTGAAAACCTCGCAGCGGGAGCGCAAGCGCCAGCAGGACCGCGTCCGGCGGGTCAAGGCGGCGCTGGGTGCCGCTGCGCTGCCGGTCATCCTGAGCGACACCCATATCGTTCCGGTGGCAGTCGGCGATCCGGCGCATTGCAAAGCGGCGAGCGACCTGCTGCTGAGCGATCACGACATCTATATCCAGCCGATCAATTATCCGACCGTGGCGAAGGGAACTGAGCGGCTGCGCATCACGCCGACACCTTGTCATGAGGACATCATGATTGATCGGCTCGCAGCAGCTTTGTTCGATGTCTGGAATCGGCTCGGGCTGCCTCGGGACAATCTCGCCTGAGCGGCCGAATGAAGCTTCGCCGTTCCCCGAAGATTAGGTCTTAAGGATCAAGGAAATGGCTGCCAAGGAGATCATGTTTTCGTTCGAGGCTCGCGACAGAATGCTGCGCGGCATTGACACCCTGGCGAATGCGGTGAGCGTCACGCTTGGCCCGCGGGGGCGCAACGTCGCGATCGGCAGGGAGCACGGCGCGCCGCGGGTCACGAAGGACGGCGTGACCGTCGCCAGGGAAATCGAACTCGACAACAAGTTCGAGAATATGGGCGCCCAGATGGTGCGTGAGATAGCAACAAAAACCTCCTATCAGGCCGGCGACGGCACGACCACCGCCGTCGTGCTCGCGCATGCGATCGCCCGGGAGGGCGCCAAGGCGGTGGCCGCCGGCATGAATCCCATGGACCTGAAGCGCGGCATCGATCTCGCGGTCGAAGCCGTCGTCGCGGAACTCAAAAACAAAGCCACGAAGGTCACCTCGAACGTCGAGATTGCGCAAGTCGGCACCATCTCGGCCAACGGCGACAGGGAGATCGGCCGCTGCCTCGCCGACGCCATGAAGAGGGTCGGCAATGACGGCGTGATCACTGTCGAGGACGGGACGTCGCTCGAAACCGAACTCGAATTCGTCGAGGGCATGCAGTTCGACCGCGGCTATATCTCGCCCCATTTCATCACCAATCGCGCAAAGATGCGGGTCGAGATGCAGGATGCCTATGTCCTCATCAGCGAGAAGAAACTGTCCAGTCTGAACGAAATACTGCCGCTGCTGGAGAAGGTGGTGCAGGCCGGCAAGCCGCTGCTCATCATCGCCGATGATGTCGAGAGTGAGGTGATGGCGGCGCTGGTGGTCAACAAGTTGCGCGGCGCTCTCAAGGTTGCAGCCGTGAAGGCGCCGGCCTACGGAAACCTCCGCAAGGCGATGCTGCAGGATCTCGCACTGATGACCGGCGCAACGGTGATCTCGGAGGATTTGGGCATCAAGCTCGAGCATGCTTCCCTCGATATGCTCGGGCGCACCAAGAAGGTGATGATCGACAAGGCAAACACCACGATTGTCGGCGGCGCCGGCAAGCGGGAAAGGATCGAGGCCCGCATCGCCGAGATCAAGCTCGAGCTTGCGGAAACCACCTCCGATTTCGACCGCGAGAAGCTCCAGGAGCGGCTGGCCAGGCTCGCCGGTGGCGTCGCCGTTATCCGGGTCGGCGGTGCAACCGAGGTCCAGGTCAGGGAGAAGAAGGATCGCATCGATGACGCGATGAACGCGACAAGAGCCGCGGTTGCAGAGGGCATTCTCCCCGGCGGTGGGGTCGCCTTGCTGCGCGCCGGCAGGGCGCTCAAGAAGCTCAAGGGCAGCAACGAGGACCAGCAGGTCGGCATCGCGATCGTCAGGAAGGCGATCACCTGGCCGGCTCGGCAAATCGCGATCAATGCCGGCCTGGAAGGCTCCGTCGTCATCGCCGGGATCCTCGAAAACGACGACAACGCCTATGGCTACGATGCCCAATCGGGCGTGTACGGGGATCTGGTGTCAAAGGGCATCATCGACCCGGCCAAAGTGGTGCGAACGGCGCTCCAGGGCGCAGCCTCGGTGGCAGGCCTCCTCATCATGACGGAGGCCATGGTGGCCGAAGTGCCTGGCCCGCCGCCGCCGGAGCTTCCCGGTCACGAGCATCATCATCACGATATGAATTTGGATTTTTGACCGCTTCGCGGTCGTAATCCGGGCTCGCGGCAATCAACAATGATCTCGTCCGCTATCGAGGTGAGACAAATCGTCGAGGATCACGGCATCCAAGGTCGGCTCATGGCGCGAAGTTGCCGACCGAGATGGGTCAAAGTGGCATAATTCGCCATCTGGAGCTGGAGCGAAGTCAATAGAAATGGGGCGATTGAGAGGGATATCTCTAGGTCGCGACCAAAAAGGCCGGAGCAGTCGGCCTCGATGCCCTTAGGCAATGGATCATCAACGATCAAAAACGCGCCATCTTGGCTTGGATCGAAAAACCACCAAAACGGCCTATCCAAGCCCCTTAAAACAGCAGAGTCGTGGACTGTGCAATCGAGTGGGAGTAGAGGAAAATCGGCATACGCAGATTTGGCGGGCTGTTGCCCGCCGTCCGCGCCTACTCTCTGGTCGACCCTAACTGGTTCGCGCTCCTTTCCAAGCAGCTTGGTCGATCTGAACGCGATGTGCGGTGGAGAACTACGGTCAGTCTGCGATGCCAAGGCCCGCTTTCCTCAGCGAGCCGAGGAAAAAATCGACATCTTGCGAACGGGCCAACCGCACCGAAACCGCCTGGCGCATGTTCTTCACCAACTCAGGTTGATTTTGGTTCAGCCATGCGACCTCGCGATCAGCCTCGATTTTGTATCCTCCCTCGCCGAAAATGGCAGCGGCAAGCAAATGATAGACCGGATTCGACGGAAATGGCGATTTCTTGATCCACATAGCTGCCTGCGGATAATCCCCGCTGAAATAGGAGCAAAGAGCCAGATCCACCTCGTAGTAGGCTGACCCTGGGTTCTTCTGACGCGCTTCCGCGATCAACTGGCATCCCTCATGCCAATTTCCGGAAACCGCCAGGCGCTCTCCATATTCGCCCATAAACTCGGCGTCGTTCGGATTGATGGTCAAAGTCTGCTTGCCCACTTTCAATGCGGCGTCGATCTCCTTGTGGTAATAGAGCGCAACCATTTCTGCCTGGCGTCCCCGGATGTTGACAGGGTCAACCCCCACAGATCGCCTTGCCGCCACCAAGGCGCGCTCGAGCGCAGCGGCGGACTCTGCGGGGTCATCTGAAAACTCGAATCGATAGTCATCTATGTAGATCAGCGAAAGAAGACCCCAGGCGGTGGCGTAGGTCGGAAAGCGGTCCACCGCCTTCTCAAGGCACGCGCGTACCGATGAACGGCTTTCTGCATCGACACCGACCCGATATGCGTAGAAAGAAAGCGTGCAAGAGTAGGCGGCCCAATCGTCGGGCGGATTGTCGACGTGGAGATTGGCGTCTGCCTGGAAGATGACGCCATATGCCTGGACCAGGCTCGAGGATACATTGCGCGCGATGTCCGTCTGGGCTTCCACAAGCTCCGCCACTTTCAGCCCGCCATCATAGCTTTCGGCCCACAGAACCGAGTTGTCCGCCCGGTTGAGCAGCCGGACCCGAAGCCGGAAGGCATCGGTCGACAGATTCACGCTTCCGGCCAGGACAAATCGTGGTGGCGAGATCGACGGATCCTCCCCCTTTGCGGCCGACTCCACGACCACGATGTCCTTGAACTTGGAAAGCTGGCTGACGACTTCCTGCTTCAATCCACTCGCGATGGCCGTCGCGGCGTGAGTGCCGTTCAGATCGTCAAATGTCTCGACCAGCAGTCGCGGAATCTCAGGCGAAGTTGGGCGGACGCCGCCACTCGCCAATCCCAATGCCAGAACAGCCAATGCCGCGACGGTAGCCGCGAGAACCACTGTCAGCCATGATGCCTTCATCCATCGAGGAGGAGTCGGGACTTTCTCTGCCCACTCAACCGGCAAGGCCGGCCCAATGATCTCGGCGGGCGATCGCGCCGAGAACGTTGGAACGTAACCGCCTTTCGGAATCGTGATGAGAATCGGATCGGCGTGTCCGGCAGTCAGGTAGTAACGCTCGAGCCCGCGCCGGAGGTGGCCAGCCTCGATGCGGACAATCGGATCCGTCTGCGGGTCGAAGGACATATCGCGGCCGAACACTTCGACTGCGATTGAATAGGCCTTGATACGATCACCGCGACCGGCCAGCGTCTCCTCCACCACATGGCTGAGGAAGCGGCGCTCGCGACCGGTTGCATCGAAGTCCGCGCTGTTGAGGATCAGGGCAAGCTGGGCACGACAATCCTCTGGGGCGAGCCCATGCCCCCTCCCTATGGCTGGTTGCGCCCGGATCACCTTGGTTCTCTCACCTGACGTTCTGGGGGTGACCACTCCCAGTTATATTTCATTTTCGCCGGTTACCCTCGCTGCGTAGTTTATATCCGCGAGCCTGTTCTTGCAATACTCCTAGTAGTCTGAACGGATAACGCTGGGATGACGGCGACGACGGTTCGCGCAATGCGCCGGCGGATGACAACGGATCAAATAGTTAGGCGGCCTCGCCGGCAGCGCAATTTGAATTTGCGATTTTACAGGCTTGGTGCCGACCGAACTCGCTACGGATGGTTCAGAAATTACCCTGTCGCCCACGTAACTTACATTCCGTAGCCGCCTCCATAGGATAGGCTACGGTGGTCCCGGGAAACACGAATCTGCGCCATGAGGATGGACGACGAACCGGCTGATAGACAAAGAGCGGTCTCGGCGGCAGTCCGTCGGTTCCCGCAATTTGAATTGCCGATCCATCGGCTGATGGACCGAAGTGAGGGCTTTCAGGATATGTGCGAGGAACTTGCTGAAGCGGAGCTCGCACTCTCGAGGATCGACGAGGTCCCGCCGGCATTGCGCGAGTCCAGACGAGCCGAATGGCAGGAACTGGTGGATCGGCTGGTTGGGGAAGTCGGAGCCGTGCTGCACGCGGACGCAGCCCGCAAATCGCGTGTCATTCCTTGGCCGCCACGGTGAGCGGCCAGAACTAAGCGGAGGCTGGGTTGGAATTTCTGTCTGGCAATCGACCTCTGCAAACTATGGCAGCCTTGCTCCCGGCCCTGCTTGTCGTCACGGCCGCGTGGGCCCAGGATAACACCCAGGACCTCGCCAAGAAGCTATCTAATCCGATCGCCTCGCTGATCAGCGTGCCGTTCCAGGTCAATTACGACAGCGGCTATGGCCCGAACGATGGTGACAAAGCCTACGTCAACGTGCAGCCGGTCATCCCGATCACGCTCAACGACAACTGGAACCTGATATCGCGCACCATCTTGCCGATTGCCTGGCAGCACGACATTGCAGGACCATCCGGCGACCAGTCCGGGCTCGGCGACATAACCCAAAGCCTGTTCTTCTCGCCTTCCCAACCCACGGCGAACGGGATCATCTGGGGTGTCGGTCCGGTGTTTCTGTTGCCCACTGCGACTGACGAGTTGCTTGGCGGGAAAAAATGGGGGGCGGGACCGACCGCCGTCGTCTTGAAGCAATTCGATGGGTGGACGGTCGGTATGCTGGCCAACCATATCTGGTCATTTGCAGGCGACAGCGACCGCAGCGATATAAATTCCACTTTCCTGCAGCCTTTCGTCTCTTACACGACGAAGGATGCCTGGACCTTCACGCTCAATACCGAGAGTGCCTACAATTGGGAAGCGCATCAATGGTCGGTCCCGATCAACGTCCAGGTCTCGAAGCTGGTTGTGATCGACAAGCAGCCAATCAGCCTGAGCGCGGGCGTGCGCTACTGGGCCGAGAGCCCGGACGGCGGGCCTGAAGGATTCGGTTTCCGCACCGGCGTTACACTTCTGTTTCCAAAGAAATGAAGCCGGCACCGCTAGGAAAATTCAGAAGCGAGCCACGATGACCTGGCGGACAAATAAATATTTCGTGCTATCTTCGCGACCCGAAAGCCAATTGGCAGAAGATACTAGATGCTACGCGCTCTTCGGTGACATCACTTATCAACGCTTCGGAGAGGGCTCCAGGCAAAATGGCCAATCGTAAGGGCGAAACTTTAGGCGCCGCCGCAATATTGATGATCGCCGGTCCAACGATATCGACCGTCCTGGGCTACCGGGTGCTCGACACCGATTATCAGGACGGCGGCTTCAGCTACAACGCAACCCGGCACGGATTGTTTTCGAGCGTCGCATTCCGCTTTTAGGACGGCTTCGGAAACGAGGGGGAGAGTTTTGGGAAATTGTCTTGTGAACCTGTTCAAAATCAGGCGTATCAGCAACGTCTTGTTGGTGTCGGCGTTGGTCGGCTTGCTTTTGGGGTGCGCGTCCCGTCCGACG
>NZ_NPKH01000009.1 GCF_002284535.1 Mesorhizobium wenxiniae
CGCCATGCCGTTCAAGGTGCCGACTGCGCCAGAGCAGGTGAAGATCGATCCCTACGGCCCGGAGAGCCCGGACTTCATCGTGGGCGACGACTTTGCCACATGTGGGTATCGGCGCTGGCTTTCTGCCAGAAGCGCTTCGAGGGCACCATGCCGAAATACAAGAAGGAGCCGTCCGGCGGCATCGGCAGCTTCACGGCGGATTCCTTTCCGGTGTTCGACCGGTTCTGCGAGAACGTGATCGCCGACAGCAATCACGGCTACAAGATGATCGGCGTCGGCAAGCTGGTGGCCGACGACATCTGCGGTAACGAGAGCGACCTGCTACGGCCGTTCCGCTTCTCGCGCTTCGCCGAAGGCAAGCTGCATCCGACCTCGCATTCGCCATTCCCCTGGAGCTGACATTTGCCCGCTCGAAACCAGAGTGTGACGATGAGGGCAAGACCCAATAAGTGTGCTCCGATCCCTGAAAACTGGATCGGTCGGAACTGGAGTTTTCCTCTGTAGGTTCCCCTGGCTCGGGAGGAGCGGAACACAATGAATGCATCTAAGTTTTCCGCCACGCAGAAGGCGTTCATTTTGAAGCAAGGGGCTGATGAGATATGTCGCCGGGCCGGTATCAGCCAAGCGACCTACTTAACTCTGGGTCTTGGTTTGTCCTGCCCCGATAATGTCTTTTTCTCTCCACGAGCGGCTCCAACCTTGTTGGCAGTTCTTCATATCCCCGCGGAGACCAGTGTATTTCGAACCGCTTGACGCACGTCAAAATCTCAAACGCTAAGTTGTTAAGATCAAATCAATCACCTTGAACTTGTGCGAGTTACAGCCAAAGGTAAGCGAGTTGGGGGGGTATCGTGGCAGAGTACAGCTTAATAATCACGGATGTAACGCGCTATGGAAGTCTTTACTGCGTGGCCGGATGGGACGTTGGTCGACAGCGGATGATACGACCCGAGCCGCCGGGGGCCAATGCTGCAGTCGAGGCTTCTCGATTTTGGGATGGCGATTTTGCTGGAGATGGACAGGTTTTCGCGTTTGGGAATAAGGTGCTTATTGCCGCCACAAAACCACCTGACCACTTTCCTTTCCCCCACGCGACCGAAGACCGGATTGTAGTCGCAGGTAGCAACATCGCGGTTCTCGAGCGTCTCAACACCACGCAGATTGTTCAATCCATTGCAGAAAGCGTTTCTGCGTCACCGTTGAAGGCGTTCGGAGGCCATTTGGTGCGTGCTCAAAGTGGAAAGGCACAAGTGCCCGCCGGAACGAATACCGCATCGCTCGGCGCCATTGAAATCGAGCCTGACGAAATTAGCTTTTACAGTGATGTAGCGGCAAACGGAAGGCGACGCCTCAGGGCCGTTGTCGAGTACGAGGGTCTCGACTACGATTTTTCTGTGCCAGCCGATGCAGCCTATAGGCGCTTCATTGACGGTGAGATAGCGGCATTGAAGGCTGATGCCCACGCCAGCGAATTGATCCATGTCCGTCTCGGGTTGTGCCGTCCCTTCGCTGCAATGCCGCACTCCTGCTACGCTCAGGTTAACGGTCTCTTGTTCCTATGAGGTGCAGGCGTTAGAAAGGCGCAGCGGGATCGGCGGTCAAAATGCTACGCCCATTGTCCGGAAACTCCGTTTGGAGAAGGCTCAGTTGGCGAAGAAAGAGATAGGAAGCTCGACGTTGCAAGTGTTCACAATTGGCCACTCAATGCTTTCCTATGAAAGCTTTTTCGCGCTTTTAAAGCTGCATGGCGTTAATGCCATAGCGGACGTCAGAACATCACCGTTCTCGCGGCATTTTCCGCACTTCAATAAAGAAAACTTGCAGCGCGAGCTTGGAGGGGACCGCGTCAAATACGTGTTTCTTGGACAGGAACTCGGCGGGCGTCCCAAAAGCAAGCAGTTTTTCTGCGAAGGTGTAGCAGATTACGAGAGAATGGCAAGAACGGAGGAGTTTGCCTGCGGCATTGATCGGGTAGTCGAAGGAGCCAAGTCTTATCGGATAGCGTTAATGTGCTCTGAGCAGAACCCGCTAGACTGTCACCGATGCCTACTCGTTGGTCGGGCATTGCACGAAAAAGGGGTGAAGGTTCAGCACATTCTCGGCAACGGCCACCTGTTGGATCAAGATCGAATAGAGGCACGATTACTCGACATGGCAGGAAAGGCAGATGTAGATTTATTTGAGGTGCCCTCAAAGCGACTGGCCGCAGCCTACCGTAATCGGGCACAAAAGGTCGCGTTCTCAGGTAGTCAATTCGCCCCTAAAAACGTAGATGTCAGGAGCCTGAGAAGTTGGTTGAGCTTGCAACGATAGGCTTTACAAAAACAACAGCTGCTAATTTCTTTGATAGACTTAAGAAAGCGAGCGTCAAAAAAATAATCGACGTCAGACTTCACAATACCTCTCAGCTTGCAGGCTTCGCGAAAGCGGATGACTTGGCGTATTTTCTGAAAGAAATTTGTGGCGTTCAGTACGTCCATCAACCAATCCTCGCGCCTACGGATGACCTTCTAAAGGCTTACAAACGCGACAAAGGTGACTGGGGGATTTACGAACGATCGTTCTTATGCTTGATGGAAGAAAGACGGATTGAGATCCGGTTGAAACCGGAGCTGTTTTCGAGCGGCTGCTTACTTTGCTCCGAGGATAAACCCCACCATTGCCACCGCAGATTGGTGTGTGAGTATTTAAACTCGAAGTGGGACGGTGCCCTAAAGGTCCGCCATCTTTGAAAGCTCTTGTGGGCAAGCTAACCAATTCTAGTCGCTGCAATCACTCAGCGTGTTGAACCTTTTTGCCACAGCTGAGAGCCGCAGGCGCTAACGTGGTCCAGTTTGGCGGCGGGCATACCGACGCGCACCCGAGGGCAGCGGCTGCGGCATCGGTGGCCGTCACGATCCGTCTGCTCCCGTCCCGGACGTCGACCACCAACGGCGCGTCAGCGCGCGCCGCCGCTGCGCCGGTCATCCGCCGCAGACGGTCGGTGGACCAGCTCGGCAGGTACAGCGAGACGACCCCTTTCATCACAGGCTTCCAATTCGAAATCAGCGCTTTCGCCAGCCCGGGCGCGGATCAACTCGACCAGCCAGCTGGCTCGGCTAATACCGGGAACCTGCATTGGCGTGGAGGGCAGCACCGACACCCGCCAGCGTGGCGGTGGCGGTGGGCTGCCCGAAATCGGTCGCGTCCGTCTGGCGCCGCCAAAGCCGTAGCGCGAGACCGATGGTTCCGGTCACCTCCGCGGTGAGCATGAGGCGACGCGAGGCCTTCATTGAGAGCTGGGCGACTTCCCCGACAACGGCCCTTAAGCCGCCATGCCGCAGGCGCTCCTCCATGCAGGCAAGACACTGGCCTGGTCGCCGGCCTCCAGGTAACCCGATCGGGCGGCAGGCCGCCTGCGCGACGGCGGGCGCAAAATATCCGGCTGGGTGATGCACCAGAGCACGCGGCCTTTCGTGCGCGCGGCGATGCCGGCGGTGAACAGGGCACTGGCGGCACCATCGATGATGCCGTTGCCGCCCCGGCGATCTCATGCAATGCAGTGCCGCGCGCCCACGCCCGGGCAGGCGTGAAACCACGGCGGCCACCCGAAGGGCAGCACCGATTGGGCGCGTCTCCGAGGGCCTTCGATCTTTTTCGACCTGCGCGCGCAAGGCGTCGATGGCCGGGGGCCGCATGGTATCTATTGACCTCCGCTTGTGAGCGTGCCGAGCGGGTTATCGTGACGCTCTTCGTCAACCCGACACAGTTCAACAATGCAGCCGGTCTCGCGGCCTGGCACGGAGCACGAGGACGGCGCCAAGCTCGCGCCGCTCGGCGCTCATCTGCTCAACTCCCTCTCAGACGGGCGCCGATCTTGCTTTCTTCGGGGAGAAGGATTTCCAGCAGTTGCACGAGGGGCGTCGGTGGCGTGGGATCTGGATATCCCCATCGAGATAGTCGCCTGCCCGACGGTCCGCGAGGAGGACGGCCTGGCAATGTAGTCGCGCAACGTGCACCTGTCGGTGGCGGAGCGGCAGGTCGCGCCGAGACTTGCCGCGCGGCCGCACGCGTCGCCGGAGGCGCGTCGGTCGACGCGACGCTCGTCGAGGCGCGGTCAGCAATTGTCCCGGTAGGCTACGCCCGGATCGAGTATCTCGAACTCCGGGCCAAGGAGGACCTCGCTACGATGCAGGCGCTTGACAGGCCCGGACGCTTGCTCGTGGCTGCCTGGCTTGGCGAGACGCGGCTGATCGACAATGTAGAGGTGCCGTCCCGGCCAGGAGCCATCACGCGCACGGCGGCTTGAGGCGGTGCATGCCCTTCGATTACTTCGAACCGAGTGGTACGCGGGACGAATTCCATCCCCGGCAGACAGTCTGAATCATCAATCGCTGATCTGGAATCGCCAACGACTTCAATCAGCTCCGGTGCCGCTCTTGCGAAAACCGCGAGATGAACCGGCACGTGGGGTTCATCATCGTCAAGTGGGGAATATGGCGGCAGATGTCAAAAGAATGGCCGCAAATGTCAATGCGATTCTAGTTTGCGCGATCTAATTATCACCCGATAATCTCGCGTGAATCGGCGTCGCGAGCGCCGCCATTTGGAGACCGCGAGCGGTTAGTCGACTTTCGAGAAAACATGGTGCGGTGCTATGGGAGGTTATCCCTCTACTGGCATTTGCTTGCCAATGGCGGCATGCGATTTGCAAGAGCAACGAGCCGCTCAGCTTGGCAATGCGATAAATCCCAGAAAGAGTTCGAGCATCCGCTCTGCCCGAACTGAGGCGGCCTGATCTACTGGAACGCTGCGGAACGACCTTGGATCGGGACGCCCGCGATTTGGGTCGAGGCGGGGCTTCGAGGGCTGTTTTGGAGGTATCCGACCTTCAGATTGTTCTGCTCTAGCGGAACCAGAATCCACGCAGCTAAATGTTTCTATGATGCCTCGGCTCACACCCGCGACTCCAACAGTCGACAAGGCATCACGTTGATCAACGGCGCTAGCTGCATATGGTCGTTCATGGATGACATTACCTGCCAATGTCCGAGGCTACTTTGAGCTGCTTTCTGGTCTCGCCATCGGGGGAAACGGCGCCGCAACGATGATCACTTCACATGAGGAAAGTCGAGGCCGGAAAAGGTCGCGGCGACAGCCGTTGTGGCCGCTCTACCTTGTTCTTTTCATGCTGCTGCTTTCGGCGGTGGTGTTGGCCTTCGTCACTGGGCGCTATCCCGTGCCGCCGCTGATAGCGCTACGGATCTTCCTATACCCCGTCACCGGCGGTGAGGCCGACTGGACTGCGACCGCGGAGACAGTCGTATGGGAAATCAGGCTGCCGCGCATTGCCGGCGCGCTGCTGGTCGGCGCCAGTCTGGCCGCGGCCGGGACGACCTATCAGTGCATTTTCCGCAATCCCCTGGTTTCGCCCGCGATCCTCGGCGCCTCACAGGGCGCGGCCTTCGGCGCCTCGCTGGCCCTGCTGTTGCGCCTGTCTTGGTCGGGCGTCATGGGCATGGCTATGGCATCCGGTATCCTCGCCACATCGGCCACTGCGCTGATCGGCCGTCATCTCGGCAGTGGCTCGATGATCACCTTGGTATTGGCGGGCCTGGTGGTCGCCGCCGTTTTCAACGCGCTGGTTGCGGTGGTGCAATACATAGCCGACCCGCTCGACGTGCTGCCGTCGATCACCTTCTGGCTGATGGGCAGTCTAAATCGCATCGGTAATGATGATCTCGGCATCATCGGCGTTCCTATCGCACTTATGCTCGCCCAGCTTTACGCCTTCCGCTGGCACATAAACGTGCTCGGCGCCGACAACGACGCGGCACGGGCGCTCGGGGTCAATGCGGCGCTGGTGAGCGGCGTTGCCATCGCCGGAGCCACCGTACTGACCGCGCTCGCTGTCAGCGTAAGCGGCATCGTTGGCTGGGTCGGGCTGGTCGTCCCCCACATCGCCCGCTTTCTGGTCGGTCCCAATTTCGACCGCCTCTTGCCGATCAGCGCCCTGACGGGCGGCCTGTTCCTGCTTGCCATGGACACACTGGCGCGCAGCGTGGCGACACAGGAGCTGCCGCTCGGCGTCGTAACCTCGCTTGTCGGTGCGCCATTCTTCGCCATCGTGCTCGGCCGTGCCCGGAGGCATTGGTTCTGATGGCCGCTTTAGTCGCCAGCGATGTCTCCTTCACTCACGCCGGCAACGTCGCTCCGACCCTGCGCGGGATTTCGATCCGGGCCGAAGCGGGCGGGGTGCTGTGCCTTCTCGGGCCGAACGGGTCGGGTAAGACGACGCTGCTGCGTTGTCTCGTCGGGCTCCAGGGCGGCGGCGCCGGCATCGAGATCGACGGCCGGCCGCTGTCGAGCTTCAGCGAAGGCGAACGGGCGCGCCGCATCGCTTATGTGCCGCAGCACGGCGCGGCCGTATTTCCCTACACGCTGGCCGACATCGCGGTACTCGGCCGCACGCCGCATCTCGGCTCCTTCACCGTGCCGTCGCCCGATGACTGGCGCATCGCCCTCGACAGCCTAGGCCGACTTGGCATCGGCCACCTGGCGAACCATCCGTTCAACCTGTCGAGCGGCGGCGAGCGCCAGCTTGCGCTGATCGCCCGCGCAATCGCGCAGGACGCGGCGACGATCGTGCTCGACGAACCGACGGCCAGCCTCGATTTCGCCAACCAGACGCGCATCCTCGACATCATCGCGGGCTTGGCGACGCAGGGGCGCACGCTGGTATTTTCCACGCACGATCCCGACCACGCCCTGGCGGCGGCGACGCAAGCGGTTCTGCTGAAGCACGGGCTCGTGCTTGCGCAGGGAGACGTAGCCCATGTGGTCAACGATCTCACGCTGAGCGCGCTGTACGATGTGCCGGTGCGGCTGGTGTCCCTCGGTGCAGGCGACGATGGCTTCGGTCCCATGACCGTATGTTTTCCTGTCCGCCGAAGCTCCCGATTGGGCAAGTCCCATAATCTGAGGGAAAATTGATATGACGTGTCGACCCATCCTGAAAATTTCAGCCTTTTTACTGCTCCTGTTAGGCATCGCCTCGCCGGCGGCGGGTGCGACCGCGGTCCGCACCATCACCGACATGGCAGGCCGCAGGGTCGTCGTGCCGGCCGAAGTCGAGCGGGTCGCCACCATGGGCTCCGTGCCGCCACTAAACAGCCTGCTGTTCGCCGTCGGCGCGTCGGATCGACTCGTCAGCGGTTTGCCGCCGCGGTTCGGAGAGAACCCGCGCTGGACCTTTCAAAAAGTCTTCGCGCCGCAACTGGCTGACGCGCCCTTGATCGAGACGCAGAGCCGGGAACCAGACCTGGAGGCGATCATCGCGCTCCAGCCGGATGTCATCCTGACGACCTATCCGGCCATGGCGGATGCGGTGGCGCGCGTCGGCGTGCCTGCGGTCGTCATTGAATGGCAGGAGCCCGATGACGTGAAGACGGCGATGGAACTCATCGGCGGTCTTCTCGGCAAGGAGAAGGAAGCAGCCGCCTATGTCGACTACTTCGACCGAACTCTGGCGCGGGTCTCGGCGATTTCGCAATCCCTTGCGGACACTGAGAAGCCGCGCGTGCTTTATTTCGAGCCGGAGACGATCAGCCAGCCGCATCTCATTGCGGAGTGGTGGATCCGGCAGGCCGGCGGCGTCAGCGTCTCCGACGACGGGCGCAGCCAAGAAGTGCTATCCTTCAACATCGAGCAGGTGCTGACCTGGAACCCCGGCATCGTCCTGGTCCCCCAGCTGAAAGATGTCGAAAAGGTCCTCGGCAACCCGCTGCTAAAGGACGTACGTGCGGTGGCGACCCGGCGCGTTTTTCCGCTTCCTGTAGTCGCGCATACATGGGGCAATCGCACGGCTGAGCAGCCGCTGACCGTGCTGTGGGCGGCAAGGACGATCAACCCGGAGGTTTTTGGTGAGATCGATCTAAAGGCCGAAGTGAAGCGTTTCTACGCCACTACCTTCGCCCACCCGCTCGACGATGAGATCGTCGCGGCCATTTTGGATCCCACGACCGAGCCACCCTACTGAGCGATCCGGCCGCGGACTTTCCGCAGCAAATCCAGCCTTATTGTGCCGCTTACCACGAGTGCAACAAAGTCGAGCACCTGGTTAACCGCCTCCAGCATCCATGTGAGCCAGCTTTTTCGGTGGCGCAAGCAGCTTTGCCGAAACCCCGCGCCGTGCGCCCAATTCATTCCCATGGAGATCGCGAGGCGCTGCCGGCACCGCCGACATCGGCGGAGTCGCCAAACCAAGCGTTCGATATGGCGGCAGATGCCAAAAATGTGGCAGGACGCGTCAACGCGGTCCTGATTACGCGGTCTAATCTCACCCGATGGAGCTCGCGTGAATTTGGCTTCGCGAGCGCCGCCACCGGTACGGATTGAAGCTCGGGCGTCCAAAAAAGCCCAGCTGAGAAGAGCCGTCACGATATGAAGATTGCAAGCAATCGTCCCTAGGTTCCTTGAGAGGCCGGCTGGGAAACTGGCCATGAATTGGGTCGTAGGAGCCCTGTCGACTTCGCTTGAACAAACATCACAAGAACAAATCGTTAGTAGCTTACAGATGCCCAACAATCGAGCTGTTACATGCAAGCAAAAGCCGATCTTGCAACTTAGTTTGCCGAATGTCTGACGAGGAGGCTGAAATGTCTGATTGGTTCCGGCTGGAGCGAAGCGCAGTACTAGCCGTTGATCTGCAAGGCGAGAACCTCCCCGAGGGTGCTTGCACGGTGGAGAATTATCCAGACGTTCTGAGCAAGTCCCAGAAGGTGCTGGCCGCTTGTCGACGAACTGGTTTTCCGATCATTTACACGCGCCATTGGCTCGACCCGAAGGGTATAGACACGCCACGATACGAGTCTCTGGATGACCGCGGGCGGCCGCTGCACAGCGTCGCCGGTTCAACGCGGGGGGAGATCTGTCCGGAGGTCACGCCGCAGGATGGGGACATCGTCATCGACAAGCAGCGCTTCACGGCCTTTTACGGCACGAAGCTCGATCTTGTTCTTAACCGCATGGATATCGAGCACCTGATCATCTTCGGGGTCTGGACGGAGGCCTGCCTGGAGACGACGGTATGGGATGCCCTGTGGCGCGATTTTCGGATCACGCTGGTGAAAGATGCGTGCGGGAGCGCGACCGAAACAATTCACAAGACCGCCATGCTTGACATGGCCAATTGGCTGAGGGGCGGGATGATCATCGGGGCGGAGGAACTGGTTAAGGCGCTGGATGGGAACGACTATCGCGCATGGCGCTTCGAAAAGCCGTTCTCGATGCCGTACCGGACTGAAACAATCGATTCGTTGTACGAGTCCCTGTGAGACAGAATGGCGGCCCGCGGCACCTCCGGGCGTCCACCGACGGGAGACCGAAAAAGGCAAATACGGTTCAGAACAGCGAAGGGGAGGCGTCCAGCAATGCGAGTAAAGAAGATAATACGGCGCGAGTTTCTGAAAACCAGCGCACTTCTAGGCCTCGGCGCCGCTAGTCTGCATCTTCCAGACCGCGCGATTGCGGCCGGCGAGATTCGGCTTCTCACGTGGGAGGGCTATGCCGAGGACGCCTGGATAAAGGATTTCGAGCAGTCCAATGGTGTTACGGTCACGAAAACATACGTGGGCTCGAACGATGAATACATGGCCAAGCTGGCCGCGGGTGGAGGCGACTATGATGTCGCCGTGATCGTGAGCTCGTTGGCGGAGAGGGCCATCGACGCCGGCTTCGTGGAAAATCTCGATCTGTCCTTGATTCCCAATTTTGAGCAGCTTTATCCACGGCTCAAGACCGTCGCTTTCATTTCGAAGGAAAAGCAGGTCTATGGAGTGCCGACGTTCCTTGGAATCACTCTCGTCACTGTGAACGCCGATGTAATTCCCGATGGGAGCGACTTCGGAATCCTTTTTGACAATCGGTACGCTTGCAAAATCGGTATGGGACGATGTTGCAACGTTGGGAGACGTGGCGAACTGGATGGGAATTGAAGACCTTTGGAACATGACGGACGAACAGCTCGAAGCGGTGAAGCAGAAGCTGATCGAGCAGAAGCCCCTCGTGCGCACCTATTGGTCCCAGGCGGGCGAGGCGATCGACCTGTTCATGATCAAGGAAATCGTCGCATCCAATTCTTGGAGCTACATCACCGCGACCCTGAAATCACAGGGACTGCCGGTGCGCGAATTTGCCGGCTCCCCGCCTATCGGGTGGATCGACTCGCACTTCATTGTGAAGGGGGACACCGAACCAGGAAGTCGCCCACAAGTTTATCAATCACATCATCTCCCCGGAATCGCAGGGCGAGATCCCCAATGTTACTGGCTACATGCCGACCAGCCCGGCGTCGAAGGGTCACATGAAGGCGGAGACCTGGGAAGCGTTGCGCTTGGAGCAGGTTGGCGAGATGATGGACCAGATGCAATTTTGGGAGAACATCCCGCGCCGGAACCGCTATCTGGAGGTACTGAATGAGGTGAAGGCTGCTTGATTATGCCAGTTGAACCCGCGAAAGAGGGATCGTGCTGCAATCAGGCGCTCGTCCGGCTTGACCGGGCTTGACCGGGTGTCGAAGGCCTTCGGAAATACAGTGGCCCTCAAGGATCTGTCGCTGGAGATCCTTGAGGGCGAGTTCCTGACGCTTCTTGGTCCGAGCGGGTGCGGTAAGACCACGACATTGCGCCTCATCAGCGGTTTCGAGGTGCCGGACCGTGGGTCCGTGTCGATTAAAGGGCGAGACGTTACCCACGTTCCGCCCTTTCGCCGTGACGTGAACACCGTCTTCCAGAACTACGCCTTGTTCCCCCATCTTACGGTGTTCGAAAACGTCGCTTATGCGCTAAGGGTGAAACGGATTTCCACAGCGGACGTCAAGGCTCGGGTCTTGGCAATGCTCGATCGTGTGGGACTCAGCGACAAGGCCAGCCGGTTGCCCCGCGAACTCAGCGGCGGCCAGATGCAGCGGGTGGCCCTGGGTCGAGCCCTGATCAACGAACCGTCAGTTCTCCTGCTTGACGAGCCCCTCAGCGCCCTGGGCGCCAAGCTGCTCGTGCGATGCAACTTGAGTTGCGGCGGATGCATGCCGAGTTGGGTCTCACCTTCGTCTGCGTGACCCACGACCAGGAAGAAGCGCTGGTGATGAGCGACCGCATTGCGGTGCTCGATTCTGGAGAAATCGCCGAAATCGGCACGCCGCGGGAGATCTTCGAGCGCCCGTCAAACCGCTTTGTCGCGGACTTCATCGGTGGATGCAATTTCATACCGATCTCGATCGACCAGAGTAGCGGCTTTAGATTACGAAACGGCAAGCCGCATGCTCTGGCGCGTGGAACTGAAGGGCTTCTGGCCATTCGTCCGCAGAACTTGAAGCTCGGCGTGCCAGAAGAGGACGCAGCGTTCGAAGCGGACGTCCACGTCTCGGACGTCGTCTGTCTAGGGACAGCAGTCAGACTGGCCCTGAGACTGGGAAGTGACGTTGAGCTGACCGCAGAGCTGGATCGCCAGGCAAGTGGAACTACCAACCTGGAGCCCTCGACCGCGCTTCGCGTTTGGGCGCGGCAAGGCGACGTGATCGTCTTCGACAGTTCTGGCTGGAGCGGGCATGGGCGCTGGCTGAAGCATCTATGCGCACGCACCGCGTTGATTGGAGTCGGTACTTGCGGCTCACGGTCTTTCTCGGGCCGGCGGCGCTTTACGCGATTCTATTTATCATGGTGCCTTACACCAATCCTCGCCTACAGCTTCTGGAAAGTCGAGAACTATGTCACTCTTCCTGACTTCGGCCTGCAGAACTTTGCCCGCATTGTCGAGAGCGCGGTATATCTATCGATGACCGGCAACTCCTTGCTGGTCGCAGGTATCGTCACGATCTGTGCGGTACTCCTTGGATACGCCCTCGCCTTTTATGTTGCCTTGTGCGCCGGCCCGCGGCGGCAGATCCTCTATTTCCTGATGGTGATCCCGCTTTGGACGAGTTTCCTTTTGCGTGCCTTTATTTGGCGCATCATACTGGGGCGTGAAGGCGTCATCAATTCTGGACTCGGCTGGCTGGGGATTGCCGGTGAGCCAATCTCGCTGTTGTTGTTCAATCGCTTCAGTGTATGTGTCGCGCTCACATACGTATTTATACCCTTTGTCGCCATCCCGGTTTACACCGCGCTCGAAAAAATTCCGCGAGAGACCCTCGAGGCAAGTATGGATTTGGGGGCCTCGCCCGCCTACACCTTGTGGCGCGTCATTCTGCCGCTCAGCGTACCTGGCATCATCGCGGGAACGATGTTCACCTTCTGCCTAAGTTTCGGGGATTTTGTCGCGCCGGCACTGCTTGGCGGGCCGAGCGGCATGATGATCTCGAGCATCATAATAAGCCAGTTTGGGGCGGCCTTCGACTGGCCGTTCGGCAGTGCGTTGGCGATTGTGATCATCGTGGTGATCGCCTCAGCCGTTGCCCTGGCGAGATGGATGGAGCGGCGATATGAATGAAGTGTTGCCCAGATGGTCGCGGGGCTGCGCACGTCAAGCACACTTCTTGGGATAGCAGTATTCGTCTTTCTCTATGCGCCTCTCGCGCTTCTGGTGGCCTATTCCTTTAGCGCCAGTCGCACGCTCACGTTTCCCATCCGGGGATTTACCTTTGAGTGGTATGCAGCGCTAGCAAACAATGAAGAACTCCTGCGCGCCGTCGCCAATAGCCTGAAGGTCGCTGCCGGGGTGGTATTCCTGACACTGCTGCTTGGCATTCCGGCCGCGTATGCTCTGAGCCGCTTCGCGTTTCGGGGCAGTGCCCTGGTTGACCACATGCTGACGCTGCCATTGATGATTCCCGGGATCATCACGGGCTTATCGATTCTGCTCCTACTCAAGAGCTTTGGTTTCGGCCTGTCCCTAGGGGCGGTCGCGCTAGGCCACAGTGTGGCTTGGCTGCCCATCGTAGTAGAGCAGGTGGCGGCGCGCCTGCGCAGGCTAGACCGAAGCATCGAGGAGGCTAGTCTTGATCTTGGCGCGGGATATGCGCAGACGTTCGTGCGCGCTGTGCTCCCCAACCTGAAAGGGGCGATCACCGGGAGCGCTCTGCTCGTGTTCACTTTGAGCTTTGACGAGGTGTCCATCACGTTTCTGTTGACGGCGACTGAAAACACCTTATCCATGCAGATTTGGGCCATGTTACGGCAAGGCGTGACGCCAGAGATCTGCGCGATCGCA
Source organism: Mesorhizobium wenxiniae (assembly GCF_002284535.1). GTDB lineage: Bacteria > Pseudomonadota > Alphaproteobacteria > Rhizobiales > Rhizobiaceae > Mesorhizobium > Mesorhizobium wenxiniae. The sequence goes on from NZ_NPKH01000009.1 coordinate 13,186, forward strand.
ACGATAACCGTGGCTTTCTCGGGCGCGCTCATAGGTTTGGGAGTGGGTTTGGCGCGGAGTTGAGTGCCGCCGTTTGAGACGCGAATCTCTGATCCGACGGCACGGGTAATCCTCCTGATAGAATAAATCGGCGGCAAGCCGGAGGTCGAGCGGCGGAGTTCCTGAAGCGCTTCAACTGCAAGAAGCGGTGGTTCCGCGCGGCGTTCTTGTGCCGCTTGTGTTCCGGCCGAACGCAAGGCCGACACCTACAGATCGTTGCAGGACGCAATCGCCAAAGCGGAGGAGGAGGGCGGCGACGCCAGCCTCGCTGATGAGAAAACCCGGGCACACGGCGGTGGCCCAGGAGCATGTTTTCGCAAATCCGGTCGTCAAGCTCGCCGACACACGTGTCGCGCCGCTCATCTGCTATGAACAACTTCTCATTTTGCGGTTCTGCATTCCATGCGGTTCGAACCGCGATGATCGTCGTCACGGGCAATGGCTGGGACCGTTAGTGACCGGCCTCGTCGCCATCCAGAAAAGCGAGTGCAATTGCATCGATTCGCTGTTTCGCGTTGCTTTGCTCAATGCCTTTAGCTGGTAGGGATCACCGGAAGCGATGCGGAGTGTTGAGACGCAGGAGCATCCGGCTGCATTCAAAGAGCCCGGGCGATAGACGAATTTCCGGAGACATTACGCACGCCGCATCAGGAGCAGGATCGCGGGCTGACGCGATCCACATCGGTGCTAACCAGCCCGAACAATCAGCACAAGCCTACCAGCATCGGATAAGCTGCGCTTCGAATAGCGACGATATGGCGGATACTATCGGTAATGTGGCGCCAAATGTCAAATGGTTGTCGCGGCTCCCAAACTATTGTTCAGCCTCGAAATTCAACAGGACATTGCTCTATGGGACTTCCGAGTCACGTCAAATACGTCATCGTCGGCGCCGGCATCCACGGCCTGTCGGCCGCCTGGCATCTGGGCGAGAACCTACGCAAGAGCGGCAAGGGCAG
>NZ_NPKH01000027.1 GCF_002284535.1 Mesorhizobium wenxiniae
TCCGTCGCCCGAATTCGACTTTGCCTATGCCTGGGGTTCGCAGGAAGGCGACGTCGCACTTGAGAGCTCGCCGGAACTGCAAGCCGTCTTCCGGGAGCACAATCTTCAGGATGACGCCCCGGCCACACCTCCAGTTAGCGATCCTGCCACGCCTCCAGCTAGCGATTCTGACACGCCTCCAGCTAGCGATTCTGACACGCCTCCAGTCAGCGATTCTGACACGCCTCCAGTTAGCGATTCTGATACGCCTCCAGTTAGCGATTCTGGCACGCCCCCATCCGACGGCCCCGCCCAGACCATCGAGGGAAATGCCGGCGCCAACACTCTAAACGGCGGCGTCGGTGCCGACACCATGATCGGCCACGGCGGCAACGACGAATACTATGTCGACAATGCCGGCGACAAGGGGGTCGAGTCCTCTGGCCAAGGTCAAGACAGGGTGTGGACCTCTGTGAGCTATGCACTCTCAGCCGGCTCATCGATTGAAGTCCTTGGCACCACGAAGGACGCCGGCACCACGGCAATCAACCTGACCGGCAACGAGTCGGCCCAAACCATCCAGGGCAATGCCGGCGCCAACGTCATCAACGGCGGCGGCGGTGCCGACAAGTTGAGCGGTTTTGGCGGCAACGATGACTACTACGTCGATAATGCCAGCGACAAGGTGGTCGAGTCCTCTGGCCAAGGTCAAGACAGGGTGTGGACCTCTGTTAGCTATGCGATCTCGGCCGGCTCGTCGATTGAAGTCCTTGGCACCACAAAGGACGCCGGCACCACGGCAATCAACCTGACCGGCAACGAGTCGGCCCAAACCATCCAGGGCAATGCCGGCGCCAACGTCATCAACGGCGGCGGCGGTGCCGACAAGTTGAGCGGTTTTGGCGGCAACGATGACTACTACGTCGATAATGCCAGCGACAAGGTGGTCGAGTCCTCTGGCCAAGGTCAAGACAGGGTGTGGACCTCTGTTAGCTATGCGATCTCGGCCGGCTCGTCGATTGAAGTCCTTGGCACCACAAAGGACGCCGGCACCACGGCAATCAACCTGACCGGCAACGAGTCGGCCCAAACCATCCAGGGCAATGCCGGCGCCAACGTCATCAACGGCGGCGGCGGTGCCGATAAGTTGAGCGGCTTCGGCGGCAACGACATTTTCGTCTTCAATAGCGCCCTTGGTAACGGCAATGTCGACAAGGTCGTCGACTTCAACCAAGACAAGATCCACCTCGACGACGCGATTTTTGCCGAGCTTAAGTTGGGCAAGCTCGCATCCGACTCTTTCTTTGCGGGTAATGCCGCGCATGACAGTTCCGACCACATCATCTACAACAGTTCGACTGGAGCGCTCTCCTATGACAGCGACGGCACAGGCGGCGCATCTCAAACACAGTTCGCCACTCTTTCTCCAGATCTGTCGCTTACGGCAGCCTCGTTCTTTGTGACCTAACGGAGCTAGCGGGAAACGCCATCGCGCGAGGGGCCCGCGCTCGCCAACAGAGACAGGTGGATAAACTGCACTTTTGAAGCCTGTCTCGTTTGGCGGCGTGGATGCCCTGGCGCGGATCGTCGCGGCACCTGCGATGGCGCCGGCCGTCCCCAGAACCGTTCTAAGCCCATTTCGGCATTGTCGTTTCTCCTCCACGTCCTGCGAAGCAGGCTACCCCGGACCGTTTGAGCTCCAGAATGGCAAGGTTAGCTCAAGTGCCGGTCCCCTGAACCAGCAGCAGGCCGAAGGAACCACGCTAGGTTCGCTAACGCATTGTTTCGGCGAAACGCCTGTCGCTGTCATCCATTCGTAGGATGAGAATTCATACCTTAGTGGCTAGGGATTGAAGATGAGTGGACCTGCCCTTCAAAGGGAGGCTCTCCGCAGGCGATGCGTGTTTGACTTTGGAGAGCATCCGGTGGGCGTCAGTTCCGCGGGCAAAAGCAGCAAGCGGGTTTTAAAACCGGGGATGCCAGGGCGCAACTGGGCCGGCAGGGCGATTGGCAATGAGGGGTCATGGGAAAGATCAAGCGATCCTTGGAGGTTTTACGAACCGAAGGGCCTGGTCGACTCCTCCAATTGTCTGCCCTATCGCTGATCGAGCCGCTCAGATGGCAAGGGCTTCGTCCTCGCGTTGCGTCTGATGCAAAGCAGGCATTGTCCCATCTCAATTTGACAAATCGAAGTCGCGGATTGTTTATCGATTGCGGTTCAAATATAGGTCAAGGTCTTAGATTCTTTTCTACATACTATACGCCCGACAAATACGATTACGTTTTGATCGAACCAAACAAGAATTGCCTTGCGCAGCTTAATGCATTGCGCGCGAAAAATTTGACTATGGAGATTATCCCAAAGGCGGCGAGCGTAAAAGACGGCTACGCTGAATTGTTTGGGCCTCCTCCAGATCGAGCGGAAGCCACCCACCAAAGTTGCTCGATAGTCTTGGACCACAACGAAAGCCTGTATCAATCACAGCGATTTGCGCCGGACCTCGTCGAAACGTTTTCACTCTCAAAAATGATCCGGACAAAGCGTACGCTGTATGACGTGATCGTTCTCAAGCTCGACGTCGAGGGGGCAGAATACGAAATTCTTGATGATTTGATCAGGGCTGGAACCCATCGTGATCTATATGCCGCCTACGTGGAATTCCACTCTCTTAAACTGAGGAATCCCGCGAGACGGGAGAAGCGCGCCCTCGAAGCCAGAATGGTGCAAGCATTCGGCGAAGCCGGCATTCGATTTAGAAGATGGATATAGCGTCATGGCGGGGTGCAGGAAGCTTGGGTTGAGTACCACTCTTGAGACGCGGCTCACCGCCGGATAACCGCTCGCGTCCGACTCCGGCACAGCATATCGCCTCGGCGTGTAGACGCTGTCCATCTTTCACCATCTATCGGCCCTGCCACATTGTCATCCAGCAGGCGGGTGATCCGGGCAAAGCCCACAAAAGCCTTCCTTGCTTCCTCGTCCGATATCTGGCCCAGAGCCACTCGCAGCAGTATAAACCGTAACCTATGTGTCCAGAATGGACCGGCGCCACTTGGCGCTCCCGACAGGAGTCGAACGTGCGACCTCTGCCTTCGGAGGGCGAGCGCAATCAACGATCCTTAGTCGTACAAACGACATGGCGACAATATCAGCCGAACACCAAGCGCCTGCGGTTCGGTGCGGCCTTCATCGACGCCATCCTCACACGAGAGAGCGGCTCTAGAAGCGTTCGGGAAACCAGGCAATCCCAACTGACTGACTATATATCCAACATTGCCGTCATCAAGTTTCGCGCAAGGTCAGTGAGTCAAATCACATGACGATTGGTGTTCCGTCGAAGATCAATGATTCTATCAATGGCGTGTCGCTAATTGATTTGGCGCTAATATGGGCCGTCGAGTAGGCAGGGATCGGGGGTACCGAATCACACGAGGGATATTCGCATGGCCACAATGCATTTCACCTGGGGCGCCTCAGCGGCCCAGGCCAAGGCCGCTGGTTTCAACCTAGTTGATCTTCAATACGCGTCGTCGGTCAACGCGTTGCCGGAGGGCTCGAAGGCCCTGATCTGGCTCGGCGAGAGCAATGGAGTAACCCAGTCCTTTATAGACAAGGTAACGCCTCTCATCGGCAATCCGAAGGTTTTAGGATTTTTCCTGACTGACGAGCCTGATCCCACCGGCAGATATCATACCCAAGTGAGCGCTGCAAATCTGAAGGCGGAATCCGACTGGATCCATTCCCATTTTCCGGGCGCCAAGACTTTTATCACCCTGATGGACATGGGGTCATTCGCAGATTCGGACTATTCCAATACGTACAATCCTGCCAACACTGGCATCGATTATTACGGAATAAACCCTTATCCGGTGCGCACGACTGCGGTGGACTTCAACTACATTGACAGAGCCGTGGCTGCGGCGTTGGAAGCAGGCATCCCGCAGAGCGCGATCATTCCGGTCTATCAGACGTTTGGCGGCGGCGGCTGGGCGACCAATACGGGCGGATCATATGTCATGCCCACGACGTCCCAGATGCAGACCATGATGGACCACTGGGAAAGGCTGGTACCCAATCCTGCGTTTGACATGGCTTATAAATGGTCCTCTCAGAACGGCGAAACCTCGCTTGGGAACACTCCGGCGATGCAAGACTTTTTCCTGCGACACAACACCAGCACCACGACCCCACCTCCAACCGACGATACGCTCTATGGCACCAGCGGAGCCGATGTACTTCAGGGAACCGGTGCCCACACGATGATCGGCTACGGTGGCAACGACACCTACTACGTCGACAATGCCGGCGACAAGGTGAATGAGGCGGCCGGCGGCGGCACCGACAGGGTACTCACCTCGCTGAACTATGCGCTCGCGGCCGGCTCGGAAATCGAGCTTCTCGCCACCACGAATCCGTCTGGCACGACGGCAATCAACCTCTCCGGCAATACGTTTGCCCAGACTATCCAGGGCAATGCCGGCGCCAATGTCATCAACGGCCTCGCTGGCGCCGATACGATGACCGGCTACGGCGGCAACGACACCTATTATGTCGACAATGCAGGCGACAGGGTCGTCGAGGCGGTGGGCGGCGGCACCGACAAGGTGCTCGCCTCATTGAGTCATGCTCTTTCGGCCGGCTCGCAGATCGAGCTTCTCGCCACCACCAGCCAGTCGGGCACGACGGCAATCAACCTCAACGGCAACGAGTTCGCCCAGACAATCCAGGGCAACGCCGGCGCCAATGCCATCAATGGTCTCGGCGGCGCCGACACGATGATCGGCTATGGGGGCAACGACGGCTACTATATCGACAATGCCGGCGACAAGGTGATCGAGGCTGCAGGCGGCGGTCGCGATACCGTGGCCACCACGGTGAGCTACGCGCTTGCGGCCGGCTCGGCGGTCGAACTTCTGGCCGCCAGATATCCGTCCGCCACCACGGCAATCAACCTCACCGGCAACGAATTCGCCCAGACCATTAAGGGCAATGCCGGCGCCAATGTCATCAATGGCGGCCGCGGCGCCGACACCTTGACCGGCAATGGCGGCAATGATGCCTTCGTTTTCAATACCGCTCTGGGGGCCGGCAATATCGACAGGATTACCGACTTCAATAAGTCCCAGGACAAGATCCACCTCGACAACGCAATCTTTGCCGGGCTGAGCTCGGGCGCGCTCACATCCGCCGCTTTCTTTGCGGGTGCGGCCGCGCACGACAGTTCCGACCGTATCCTCTACAACAATTCAACCGGAGCACTCTCTTTCGACAGCGACGGGATCGGCGGCGCGGTTCAAACACAATTCGCCACTCTCTCTCCAGGTCTGTCGCTTACGGCAGCTGCATTCTTTGTGACCTGAACGAGCTAACGGGACACGACCTCGCATGAGAGCGCGCTCGCCAACAGAGACAGGTGCACGAACTGCAGCTTGAAGCCTGTCTCTTTTGGCGGCGTGGACGCACCGGCGCGGATCGTCGCGAGTGGATCTACCGTCTATCGCCTCGCCGTGTACAGGCTGTCCATCCTTTCGCTGCCTGTCGGCAGCGACATGTCGTCATCCAGCAGCCGGGTGATCCGGGCAAAGCCCGTAAAAGCCTTTCTTGCTTCCTCGGCAGACATCTGGCCCGCCAGAGCCGCAGCGCAGCAGTTCAGCGCGCATTGATACACCGGGCCGCGCCGCCCTTTCGGCCAGTGGCGCAAAAACGTCATCGCTTCGCTGACACTGTCGATTTCTTCGACAGGTTTTCCCTGCCCACGCGAAATTATCACCGGCGTAAAGAACTGCAGGCGATTCATCTTTTCCTCCCGTCGATCGCGATGCGTTCGATCGAACCTTATTAAATTCACGGCCAGCCAATTGGTTCCCGGCAAAAACGCCCACGGCCTTGGTAAAAGGCAAAGGGTCGGGTGGTGAATCGCCAATCATCGCCCGACTTCTTGCCGTTGCGGAACGTTCGGGGGGGTGATGCATTTCGACTTCAGCGATGATGTTTGAGGGAAATGCCAGCCTATGAGAATAGCCCATGTGGCGCCGCTCCTTGAATCCGTGCCGCCCCGGCTTTATGGAGGTACGGAGCGCATTGTCTCCTATCTGACCGAAGGATTGGTCGAGCTTGGCCATGACGTAACCTTGTTCGCCAGTGGCGATACAAAAACGTCGGCAAAATTGGTGCCGTGTCGCGAGCGTGCGCTGCGTCTTGACCCACGCCCGCTGAAATCCGAGACAGCCGCGCACCTTTCGATGCTTTCCGAGGTGAGGAAACGAGCTCATGATTTTGATATCATTCATTTTCACCTCAGCCATTTCCTGCATTTTTCTTTCTTCGAGCACATGCCCGAGCGGACGGTGACGACACCGCACGGCAGGCTCGACTATGTCGATCTGGGGCCGGCCTATGAGCGTTTTCCGCGCTTTCCGATGATCTCCGTATCCCGTAGCCAAAGCACGGGGCTCGCCAACGCCAACTGGCTGACGACGATCCACCACGGGCTGCCGACCGAACTCTACAAACCGGTTTTCGAGACGAGCCCAGGGGAGCCCTACCTCGCCTTCCTTGGCCGGATGTCGCGCGATAAACGTCCGGATCGTGCCATCGAGATCGCGCTGCGCTCGGGGCTGAAACTGAAGCTTGCGGCAAAGATCGGCGACGACGACCGCGCCTATTTCCGAGAGGTGGTCGAGCCGCTGGTCGACGGTGACCGTGTCGACTATGTCGGCGAGATCGAGGAGGATAAGAAGGCGGAATTCCTCGGCAACGCGGCCGGCCTCGTATTCCCGATCGACTGGCCAGAGCCGTTCGGTCTTGCCGTCATAGAGGCGATGGCCTGCGGCACGCCGGTGATCGTTTGGAACTCCGGCGCGATGCCGGAAATCGTCGATCAAGGCGTGACCGGTTTTATCGTGGATTCCATGGAGGGCGCGGTCGCCTCGGTGCCGGGCATGCTGCGGCTCGACAGGCGGAAGGTGCGAGCTGTCTTCGAAAGGCGGTTTTCCGCCGAAAGAATGACCCGCGACTACGTTTCCGCCTATGCGCGCCTGATCGGCGCCTCGGCCGAAGCAAGAGCGTTGTGAGCGGCATTACCTCGGGGGGCGAAACGAGAGAGATATGTAGCGAATGGCCCAACTCGACGAGCGCAAGCTTGATCCCGCGGTGGCACTTGCGTCCCTGGACGCCACCGCACCTCGAGAGCCGCATCGGCTGTTCGCCCTCAAGCAAGGCGATTGCTTTGCCGTGGCCGACGCCTACGGCGATATTCGCGGCGCCGGCGATGGTTTCTTCCGTGACGACACGCGAGTGCTTTCCGAATTCCGGCTGACCGTCGGCGGCCGGCAGACATCGCTGCTCGGTGCGTCGCTCAGCCAGGACAATGTGCTCTTCACCTCCAACCTGACCAATCTGCCGATGCAGAGCGCCCGCGGCCGGGACATTCCGCAGGGCGCGATCCATATCGAACGCGTCAGGCTGCTTTGGCAGGACCGATTATTTGAACGCATTACCCTTTCCAATTACAGCCAGGACCACTCCACTATCCGCGTTTCGCTGCCTTTTGCCGCCGATTTCCGCGACATGTTCGAAGTGCGCGGCTCGACAAGGCTGAAGCGCGGCATGGCCCATGCTGCCGAGACGGATGCGACCTCCGTCCTGCTTCGCTACGACGGGCTAGACGGGCTGGCGCGGAGGTCGGCGATATCTTTCTCGCAGGCGCCGGACCAGCTGACGGCCGACCGTGCGGACTTCCTGATTGCCGTGACGAGGCGCAGCAGCAAGGTGCTGTATGTCGAGGTCGGTCCCGGAGTGGCGGAAACGCCGAACCGCGATCGCTACCGCGCCGCCGCGGCCCGCGCTCGCTTCGGCATGCGGGCCAAGCGCCGCCATGGTGCCACTGTGCACAGTTCCGGCCGCGTCTTCAACGATTGGGTCGAGCGCGCTCGCGCGGATGTGGCGCTGCTGACCACGGAGCTTACGACCGGACCCTACCCATATGCGGGTATCCCTTGGTTTTCTACGGCGTTCGGCCGTGACGGCGTGATCTCCGCGTTGCAGATGGCTGTGGCTCAACCCGGGTTTGGCGCGAGGCGTGCTGGCCTTCCTTGCCCAGCACCAGGCTACGGAGACATCGCCGTTCAGCGATTCTCAGCCGGGTAAGATCATGCACGAGACCCGCAAAGGCGAAATGGCGGCGCTGCGGGAGCTCCCCTTCGGCCGCTACTATGGCGGTGTCGACACGACGCCGCTCTTCATCCATCTCGCCTGCGCCTATGCGGACCGTACCGGCGACATGGCGTTCGTGGACAGTCTGTGGCCGTCGCTCTGCGCTGCGGCCGAGTGGACCGAGGAGGCGAGCCGGCCAACCGGCTTCGTAACCTATCAGCGTGCCGCCGAATCCGGCCTCTCCAACCAGGGATGGAAGGACAGCATTGATTCCGTCTTCCATGCAGATGGCCGCATCCCAAAGGGACCGATCGCTCAGGTGGAGGTGCAAGGCTATGTCTTTGCCGCCTTCCGGGGGCTGGCGGCGCTCGCCCGCCGCCGCAGCGAAGGTGACAGGGCCGATCATTGGGACAGCCGCGCCGAGGCCATGCGTGCCGCTGTGGAACGCCATTTCTGGCTGGATGATCTCGGCTTCTATGCCTTGGCGATTGATGGCGCCGGCGAGCCCTGCAAGGTGCGGACGTCTAATGTCGGGCATCTTCTCTATGTCGGGCTCCCCGAGCCGACGCGGGCGAAGCTGGTCGCCGACCAGCTGCTTTCGGCTTCCTTCCATTCGGGCTGGGGCTGAGGACGCTCGCCGACGATGCTGTGTTATTCAACCCGATGTCATACCACAACGGCTCGATCTGGCCGCACGACACCGCCATGTGCAGCGCCGGTCTGGCACGCTTTGGCGAGCGCGAAAGCGTGGTCCGGCTGATGAGCAGCACCTTCGAATCGGCTGTCCATTTCAACATGCGGTTGCCCGAACTGTTCTGCGGCTTTACCCGCGCGCCGGGCGAAGCGCCGATCGCCTATCCCGTCGCGTGCCTGCCGCAGGCCTGGTCGGCCGGGTCTGCCTTCATGCTGATGCAGGCCTGCCTCGGCCTGGAGATCGACGGCTGGGACGGCGAAATCCACGTCACCGGTCCCAGGCTGCCGATTGGTATCGACACGCTCACGCTGAGGCATCTGGGCGTTGGCACCAGTAAGGTGGATCTCACCTTCCAGCGTGTCGGCGATAGGGTCGTCGCCTTTCTCGCCGACCGGCATGAGGGCTTGGTGCCGCTCATCGTGCGGACCTAGTTTGGCTTTTCGGAACCGACCGCTGCGCTGCGATTAGCGGAACCGATGGCCCGTCTGAACGTTCCGACGCACGGCAGCTTGTCACGATTGGCCGGCTGCGAATTCGAAAAACACACCAACACACCAACATGGCCACTGATCGGCCTGAGAAAAATCGTTATTCCAATGTTGGACTATGGCATAGAGGTACTCTGGGTTCTAATCATTGCAAGCCTTGGCCTTTCCGCTGTTGCCCTGGTGTTCTCGATATCCCACCGACGCCACATACCAGCGGCCGCATCCACCCCAGGCGAGGACGTGATTTCGGAAGCGGCTCGCACAGTGCTGCGGGAGTTTGAAAAGAACGGCCACTCGGCCGATGCAGCGCTGATCACATGGTCGCCCGACACCTTGCGCAAGATCCTGGCCGAGGATCTGCCGGAGACGCAGGTGATCGTGGTATCCAACCGCGAACCCTACATCCACAACGTCAACGATGACGGCGTCGAGCTCTTGGTACCGGCCAGCGGGCTGGTTTCGGCGCTTGAGCCGATCACCCGAGCCTGTGCCGGCACCTGGATCGCCTACGGCGGCGGAACAGCTGACCGTCTCACCGTCGACGAGAACGACCGGGTTGAGGTGCCGCCTGGCAATCCGTCCTACACGCTGCGCAGGGTCTGGCTGACGGAGGAAGAATACCAGGCCTATTATCTGGGCTTCGCCAATGAGGGTCTGTGGCCGCTTTGCCATATCGCCTTCACCCGCCCGATTTTTCGCGCGTCGGATTGGGAAGCCTATGAGGCCGTCAACCGGAAGTTCGCCGATACAGTGGTTGCCGAGGCGCGCAACGAGCGGCCGATTGTGCTGGTCCAGGACTACCACTTCGCGCTCTTGCCGCGCATGATCCGCGAGCGCCTGCCCGAGGCAATCGTCATCACTTTCTGGCATATCCCGTGGCCCAACTCGGAAGTGTACAGCATCTGTCCATGGCGTGAACGGATCCTGGAAGGCTTGCTGGGCAGCTCCATCATCGGCTTCCATACTCAGTTCCACGCCAACAATTTTACCGAAAGCGTCGATCGTTTCCTGGAAAGCCGCATAGAACGGGCGGACGCGGCGATCTCCTATGGCGGGCAAACGACTCTGGTCCACGCTTACCCCATTTCAATAGAATGGCCGGCCGAACTGCTGGCAAGATTGCCGGCTGTCGAGGAATGCCGTGCCCGTGTCCGCGAAAGATTCGGGCTGCCTGCGAACGTCAAACTGTGCGTCGGCGTCGAGCGCCTCGACTACACCAAAGGCATTCTCGATCGCTTTCATGCCTTGGACGAATTGTTCACGCGATATCCCGAATGGGTAGGCAAAGTGGTTTTCCTGCAGGTCGCGGCGCCCAGCCGGGGCACATTGCCGGCCTACCAGCAACTTCATGACGAATGCCTTCGCTATGCCGAAGAGCTAAACCAGCGCTATGGCACCAACGACTACAGTCCTCTCCTGATGGTGGCCGAACATCACTCGCAGGAACAGGTCTACGAGATCTATCGGGCGGCCGACATTTGTATGGTCACCAGCCTGCATGACGGCATGAACTTGGTGGCCAAGGAATTCGTCGCGGCGCGCGACGACGAACAGGGCGTGCTGTTGCTCAGCACCTTTGCCGGCGCTTCGCGCGAACTTCTGGAGGCATTGATCGTCAATCCCTACGATACGGCCATGACGAGCGAAGCGCTGCTGCAGGCGCTGACCATGACGCCGGAGGAACAGCGCCAGCGTATGCGGCCCATGCGCGAGATGGTCCGCGACAATAACGTCTATCGCTGGGCCGGCAGCATGCTTCTGGATGCGGCCCGCCTTCGCAAGCGTGGCGACCTCGACCGGGTGACGGGCAACGGCGAGCGGCCATCGAACAACAATGTCATTTCCATGTTCGAGCGGACAAGAAAGGCAGTGTCGTGACGAGCATGCCGGCCCTTGTCGCGCGTCCTCAACAAAGACCGGTGGACCTGATGATCCTCGACATGCTGGCAGCGTTCCTGCAATCGCCGTCGCAGATCCTGAGCGGCGAGCAGCTGCTCGCCGCCAGCAGGATTCTCGACGAAGAGGTGTTCGACCGCAGTATCGACGTGCAGATATTGCGACTGCGCCGCAAGCTTGAGGTCAACCCGAGCGAGCCGAAGCTCGTTGTCACCGAGCGCGGCGCTGGCTGCGTGTTCGCTGCCTCAGTCGAGGTGCTGTGACGTTGCCGTAGGCACCGCGTTCATGGCGGGGTGCAATATGACCGTTCATCGCCTCAGCGCATGCACGCTATTAATATTTTCGCCGCCCATCGGCAGTGTCATGTCGTCGTCGAGCAAGCGTGTGATTCGGGCGAAGCCCGCAAAAGCCTTCCTTGCTTCTTCTGCCGACATCCGGCCCGCCAGAGCCGCAGAGCAGCAATTCACCGCGCACTGGTAGACTGGCCCACGCCGGCCTATTGGCCATTTACGCAAGAACCCCATCGCTTCGGCTACACTATAAATTTCTTCGGCAGGGCTTTCCTGCCCGCGCGAAATCCGCACAGGCGTAAAGAATTGCAGGCGATCCATCGTTTCCTCCCGGTCGATCGCTACGTGCCTGATCGAACCTTGTTGAACTTACGGCTGACCACTTGGTTCCGGCAAACAGGGCCCGATGCTAAAAAATGAGGCCGGGCCAAGACGAAGTCTCTCATATCGTTCGACCGAAATCGAATCACCAAACGTGACAAGGGTGCGACGAACCGTTGTGCGCCGATAGGCGCGGCTTTCATCGAATGCCTATAGGCCAAAGCCGGCAAACCAAGCGGTTGCCGGTTCCCTCGCGTCGAGGCTCTCTACAGGGAAACGGCGAGTTCCGCCGGAGCCGGAACGGCGAAGGCATGACATAATTGTCCCCTCCTTCCCTAGCTTGTGGGAGAAGGAGAAGCCTACCCGCCGACCATCTCCGCCAATTTGCGCACTGTGTTCCAGTTGCGGGATGTGCCGACACCGAGACGTTTATGGCTTGTCGCCGCAAGCAACCGCGAACTTGGCGTCTCGCGGGAAAAGAAGATCCAGATGTCGCCGCCGACGGCCTGCATTCGCTCATCGTTGCCGACATAGGCCTCCAGCGCCGCGAGGGCTCCAGCGGGAACGGGCTTGCGCATCACGCGCACCGCTACCTGATCCGCCGCGGCAGCCGATTCGGCGGGAAACGGATTGCCGGCCGCAAGCTTCAACCAGTCATCCGCGCGGCGCACGATGATGTCGACATGGCGGCCGAAGGTCTTTTCGAACGCCGTCTCCAACCGGCGCTCCAGCGCGGCAATTTCTGTCTCTTTCGTCTCGAAGACCAGATTGCCGGTCGCCACCAGCGTGCGCGGGTTGTACAGCCCCAAGCCTTCTGTCATGGCCCTGAGATCGGACATGACGAGACGTCGCCCCTCGCCCAGAACGATGCTGTAAAGCAGAGCGACGTAAGTTTGCATGACGGCCGGTGGCAGCCTAGACCAGCCGCGACTGTTCCACCGCGGCCTCTATGAAGCTGGCAAACAGCGGGTGCGGGTCGAGTGGCCGGCTTTTCAGCTCGGGATGATACTGCACGCCGATGAACCAGGGATGGTCGGGGTATTCGACCGTTTCCGGCAGCACGCCGTCGGGCGACATGCCGGCAAAGACCAGGCCGCAATCCTCGAGCCGCTCCTTGTAGTCGACATTAACCTCATAGCGGTGGCGGTGGCGCTCGGAAATCTGCGTGTCACCGTAGATGTCGGCGATTTTCGAACCCCTGGCGAGGTCAGCCCGATAGGCGCCGAGCCGCATGGTGCCGCCGAGGTCGCCAGTTTCCCTGCGCTTCTCCAGCATGTTGCCTTTCAGCCATTCGGTCATCAGGCCGACGACCGGTTCCTCGGTCGGACCGAATTCGGTCGACGAGGCATGCTCGACGCCGGCCAGCGAGCGCGCTGCTTCGATGCAAGCCATCTGCATGCCGAAGCAGATGCCGAAATATGGCACTTTTCGCTCGCGGGCGAACTTCGCCGCCAGGATCTTGCCTTCAGCGCCGCGCTCGCCAAAGCCGCCGGGGACCAGAATCCCGTGGACCTTTTCCAGCCACGGCGCCGGATCTTCCTTCTCGAAAATCTCGCTCTCAATCCAGTCGAGCTTGACCTTGACGTGGTTGGCGAGGCCGCCATGCGACAGCGCCTCGATCAGCGATTTGTACGCGTCCTTGAGGCCGGTATACTTGCCGACGACGGCGATGGTCACCTCGCCTTCCGGATTGTGAATGCGGTTGGACACCGCTTGCCAGGGCTCCATGCGCGGCTTCGGCGCCGGATCGATGCCGAAAGCGGCCAGCACCTCCGAATCCAGCCCTTCATTGTGATAGGCCATCGGCACGTCATAGATGTGCGGGACGTCGAGTGCCTGAATGACCGCGCTCTCGCGGACATTGCAGAACAGCGACAGTTTGCGGCGCTCTTCCCTGGGGATTGGGCGGTCGGCGCGGACCAGCAGAATGTCGGGCGCAATGCCGATGCCGCGCAATTCCTTGACCGAATGCTGGGTCGGCTTGGTCTTCAATTCGCCCGCCGTTGGAATGTAGGGCATCAGCGTCAGGTGCACGTAGACGGCGTTGTTGCGCGGCAGATCGTTGCCGAGCTGGCGGATCGCCTCCAGGAACGGCATCGCCTCGATGTCGCCGACCGTACCGCCGATCTCGCACAGCACGAAGTCATAGTCGTCATTGCCGTTGAGAATGAAGTTCTTGATCTCGTCGGTGACGTGCGGAATCACTTGCACGGTGGCGCCAAGATAGTCGCCGCGCCGCTCCCGCTCGATGATGTTCTTGTAGATGCGGCCTGTGGTGATGTTGTCCTGCTGGTTGGCCGAGCGGCCGGTGAAGCGCTCATAATGGCCAAGATCGAGATCGGTCTCGGCGCCGTCGTCGGTCACGAAGACTTCGCCATGCTGGTATGGCGACATCGTGCCGGGATCGACATTGAGATAGGGATCGAGCTTCTTTATGCGCGCGCGATAGCCTCGCGCCTGCAAGAGAGCCCCAAGGGCCGCTGCAGCGATGCCTTTTCCGAGTGAGGAAACCACGCCGCCTGTGATGAATACATATCGCGCCATGGGAGTCATCGCTTAACGCGGCCGGATTGATTCCGCCAGAGAAAAAACCGCCGCGAAGGCTTTTTCCCAAGAAGGCGCCCTGGTGATGCTCGAACCAAAACAAAAGGGCCGGCGAGACCGGCCCTTTGGAATAGTCCGTTAAGTCGTCAGATGATGACGACCTTGGTGCCCACTTTCACCCGGCGGTAAAGGTCCATCACGTGCTCGTTGATCATGCGGAAGCAGCCATTGGAGGCGCTCGTTCCGATCGACTGCGGCGCGATGGTGCCGTGAATGCGCAGATGGGTGTCTTTCTTGCCGTCGTAGAGATAGATGGCGCGCGCGCCGAGCGGATTTTCGCCGCCGCCGGGCATGCCGTCCTTGTACCGGCCATAATTCTTCGGTTCACGCTTCTGCATCTCGAGTGTCGGGATCCAGCGCGGCCATTCCTGCTTGTCGCCGACCGCTACCGTGCCCTTGAACTGCAGGCCGTCACGACCGACCGCGATCGCATAACGGCGGGCGGTCCATGAGGATTCGACGAGATAGAGGCGGCGCGCGCTGGTATCGATAACGATGGTGCCGGGACTGTAGCCGGTGAATTCGACCTCTTGCGGCACGAACTCCGGCTTCACCTTGAACTGCTTCTTGGCTTCCTTCCTGGCGAGTGCGGCATCGAGAGCGCGGGTCTCGGGGAGCAGCGACATCGACGAGGACGTGCCGCCGAACAGACCGGCGAACAGCCCGACGCTCTGCGGCTTCTGTCCAACCGGCTCGCTGCGCAATTCACCGTTGTTGCCGGTCAACGCGACGTTCATGGCCTCGGTGGAAACCGGCTCGGCCGACTGGATCGGTGCGATGGGTTCGATGATCTTGACGGTCTTCTTAGCCGGCTTTCCGTCGGCCAGCTGGGCAGCGGACTTATCCTTCTTGGCAAGGCTCTTCTTGGCAAGGAACGCCTGCCGTTCCGCGTCGGCCTTGGCTTTGGCCGCCTCGCGCATCGCCAGCTTCCTGGCCTCGAGCGCCTTGGCTCGAGCGGCCTCTTTGTCGGCCGCAATCTTGGCTTCGATCTTGCCGATTTGGGCCAGATCGTCCGCGGTCGGATTTTTCTTCTTCTTGAGGAGCCTTAGCTGCGCCGTATCGCTTTTGGCGGCGACGTTGACAACGTCAGTTGTTACTGCGGTTTTAGAGGCCGAATTACCCGCCGGCATGGCCGCGTAAGCGGGCCCACCAAGGCTGAGCACGGCACAAAGGCCGGCTAATATGAAGCTGCGAAGCTGCATGGCGAAGATCCGATCGTTCAATGCTTGTTGCCCACGGCGTCGCCCGGCGTCCCCCAAGGACGCCGAAAGTGCCGCGCGCAATCTATAATCGATTAATCGAAGACGCCTCAAGCGCCCTGTCGTGCCGTGCCCGGTCGAATTCTCGGGATCGTGCGGCATTTGCCGCGACTGTGTTCAAACAACAACAGATCGCGGCGCCGGACGTCTGCTGGTTACTGGTTCGGAACCTGCGGCGTTACTGGCTGGGTGACGCCGTTTGTGGCCGGCGGCGTGGTCGAATCCGCCGCAGGCGGTGCAGCGGGAGCCGGGGCTGCAGCATCATTGCCGGAAGGCGGCGTTGGCGCTGTATTGCCGGAAGGTGGTGTCGGCGCCGTGGTGCCAGGCAACTGGTTGAGCACGCCGCCCCCGCCGTTAGTCACAGGCACACGATCGAGAATATCGATTGGCTTCTCGCCATAACGCGCGACGATCGACAATGTCAGCGAGGTGGCGAAGAAAGCCGCCGCCAGGATCGCCGTCGCCCGCGTCAGCGCGTTGGCCGCGCCGCGCGCGGTCATGAAGCCCGAGCCGCCGCCAATGCCGAGGCCGCCGCCTTCGGAGCGCTGCAGCAGCACCACGCCGACAAGAGCGAGCACGACCATGAGGTGGACGACGATCAGAACGGTTTCCATAGCTTACCCTGGCAAAGCCTTGCGCGGCCGCGGATACGGCCGGTGATTTGGAGGCGGCTCAATACAATGCTTTGATGGCATTTCCAAGCCCGTGGCCGGAATATGGGAAGCAGTGCGCCCTTTGCAACGATTTCCCGCTGCGGCACAGCCTATCCAAAGTGCCCCGATAGCCTTTCGATGCTACGAGATATTTCGATAGGCTTCGGCGATACCGAGAAAGTCCGCCGCCTTCAGACTGGCGCCGCCGACCAGCGCGCCGTCGACATTTTTCACGCCGAGCAGTTCGACCGCGTTCGACGGCTTGACCGAGCCACCATAGAGGATGCGCATCTTCGCCGCCGCGCTGCCAAGCTTTTCCGACAGTTTTTCGCGAATATGCGCATGCGCCTCAGCAACGTCGGCGGCGGTCGGCGTCAGTCCAGTGCCGATCGCCCATACCGGCTCATAGGCTATAACGGTGTTCGACGCCGTGGCGTTGGGCGGCACCGAGCCGGCGACCTGGCGCGACAGCACATCGAGCGTCGCGCCCGCCTCGCGCTCGGCTCTCGTCTCGCCGATGCAGATGATGGCTATCAGCCCGGCGCGCCACGCGGCGGACGCCTTGGCCTGAACAATGGCGTCGTCCTCATTGTGATCGGCGCGACGTTCGGAATGGCCGACGATGACGTAGCTAGCGCCCGCATCCTTCAGCATCTCGGCCGAAATGCAGCCGGTATGGGCGCCGCTCTCCTTCGTGTGGCAATCCTCGCCCCCGGCCCGGACCGGCGTGCGCGACAAAATCTCTGCGGCGTGCGCGAGTAGCGTCGCCGGAACGCAGACCAGCGCTTCGGTCTCCGCATCGAGCCCGCTCATGAAGCCGTTGCCGATCATCCTGAGTTCGTTGAGCGAGGCGCTGGTGCCGTTCATTTTCCAGTTGCCTGCGACCAGCGGGCGGATTCCTAGCGTCATGGGATTTGCTTCTCCGGGCAATATTCGGCTGCGTCCTCACTACCAAACTCAGCCCACAAAGCAATCGACAGTGGGCCGGAAGGACGCTATTGCGCTTGTTTCAAACTCGGCGCATGCGAAAATGCGCCAAAAATCGGAAGTGACCATGCTTAGTATCTTGAGAAGCGCGGCGGGGACCTGGGTCGCGAAGGCGCTGCTGATATTGTTGGTGTTGAGCTTTGCCGTCTGGGGCATTTCCGGCCAGATGGTCGGTGGCTTTGCGGGCCACGATGCCGTTATCACGGCCGGAGGCACCAAAGTGTCAATCAACGAGTATCGCCTCGCCTATGATCGCCAGATCAGCGTGATGTCGCAGCAATTCGGCCAGCGCATCAGCCGCGAGCAGGCGACGGCGCTCGGCCTCGATAACCAGGTGCTGGCGCAACTCGTGTCGGGTGCAGTCCTCGATGAGCAGGCGCGCAAGCTCGGGCTTGGGTTGTCCAAGGACCGGCTGGCCCAACTCACGCATGAAGACCCAGCTTTCAAGGGTCCTGGCGGCACCTTCGACCGGAGGACGTTCGAATACATACTGCAACAGGTCGGCATGCGGCCGGAAGACTATCTGAGGAATCGCGCCCAGGTGGCTGTGCGCCAGCAGATTGTCGAGGCGGTTTCGGACGGCCTCAAGGCTCCGGATACTTTCTTGAAGGCAGTCGCGCTCTATCGTGGCGAAGACCGCACCATCGAGTATGTGACCTTGCCGAAATCGCTGGTCGAGCCGATTGAAGCGCCATCCGACACTGCGCTTTCGGCCTATTTCGAGGAAAGCAAGAAGACCTATGCGGCGCCCGAATACCGCAAATTCTCCTATGTCAGGCTCGAGCCGCAAGACATCATGGATCCGAGTGCCGTGACCGACCAACAGGTCAGCGACGACTACAACAAGAACAAGGGGCGCTACACCACGCCCGAAATGCGCACCATCGAACAGCTCGTGTTCAAAACGCCTGATGCCGCGAAGGCCGCGCTCGATTCACTCAAGACCGGCGCTACCTTCGACAAGATCGTCGTCGCCGAGGGCAAGACGCAAGCCGACACGCTGCTCGGCACGCTGTCCAAGGACAAGATCGCCGACAAGGCAGTGGCGGATGCGGCGTTTGCGCTTAATGTCAACGAAGTAAGTCCGGTCGTTCAGGGCGCCTTCGGTCCGGTGCTGCTGCGCGTCACCGACATCAAGCCCGAAGTGGTGAAGCCGCTGGCCGAAGTGTCCGCAGATATCCGCAGGGATCTGGCGCTGGGCGAGGCAAGCCGCATTCTGTTGGATGTGCACGACAATTACGAAGATATCCGCGCTTCGGGCAGCACGCTCAAGCAAGCGGCCGAAAAACTGAAGCTGAAGGTCATCACCATCGACGCGATCGATCGCACCGGCCTGAGGCCGGACGGCACCATCGTCAAGGACCTGCCGGAATCGCCGGAACTCATCAAGGCGGTGTTCGACGCCGAACCGGGCACCGAGAATCCCGACCTCACCACCGCCGACAACGGCTTCGTGTTCTACGAAGTGGAGTCGATCACGCCGGCCCGCGACCGCACGCTAGATGAAGTCCGACAGAAGGTGGTAGCCGACTGGACGGCGGCGGAAACGACCAAGCGGCTCACCGCAAAAGCGGACGAGCTCGAAAAGCGTCTCAAGGCCGGCGCCACGCTCGACGTGATCGCGAGCGAGCTCAAGCTTGAGAAGCAGACCAAGCGCGGCGTCAAGCGCGAGGCGGACGACGTCGATTTCGGCAAGGAAGGGGCGGCTGCGATGTTCGGCGAAGGCGAAGGCGGGACCGGATTGATCCCTTCGCCCACCGGCGACGGACAGATCCTGTTCAAGATCGCCGAAGTCTTCGAACCTGCCGGAGCCGACGCCAGCTCGGTGCCGGACGACGCGCAGAAATCGTTCACCGCCGGCATGTCCGACGACCTGCTCGACCAGCTGGTGGCGCAGCTGCAGACGCAGTACGACGTTCGCATCGACCAGACCGCCGTTGCCCAAGCCCTGACCAGATGAGCGCGCTCAAGACCCATATCGCCAAGGTCGCCACCGGCAACTCCCTTTCCTTCGAGGAGGCGCGCGAGGCCTTCGACATCATCATGTCGGGCGACGCTACGCCCGGCCAGATCGGCGGCTTCCTGATGGCGCTGCGCGTGCGCGGCGAGACGGTGAGCGAGATTTCCGGCGCCGTCGCCACCATGCGCGCCAAGATGCTGCGCGTCGACGCGCCGGCTGGCGCGATCGACATCGTCGGCACCGGCGGCGACAATTCGCACAGCGTCAACATATCGACCGCATCCGCCTTCGTCATCGCCGCCTGCGGCGTGCCGGTGGCCAAGCACGGCAATCGCGGACTATCCTCGCAGACCGGCGCCGCCGACGTGCTGACCGCGCTCGGCGTCAAGATCGATATCCCGCCGGAAACGATCGGCCGCTGTATCCACGACACAGGCGTCGGCTTCATGTTCGCGCCGGCGCATCATCCGGCGATGAAGCATGTCGGCCCGATCCGCGTCGAGCTCGGCACCCGCACCATCTTCAACCTGCTTGGCCCGCTCTCCAATCCGGCCAGTGTGAGCCGGCAGATGGTCGGCGTCTTCTTGCCTGAATGGATCATGCCGGTGGCCGAGACGCTGAAGGCGCTGGGCGCCGACCACGCCTGGGTCGCCCATGGCGACGGCTATGACGAGATCACCACCACCGGTGAGACCCAAGTGGCCGAACTGGTCGGCGGCGAGATCCGCAGCTTTTCACTGACCCCGGAAGCGGTCGGGCTGAAGCGGCACACCAAGGACGAGTTGCGCGGCGGCGACGCCGCCTACAACGCCCAGGCGCTGCGCGATATGCTGGGCGGCGCTGCCGGCGCCTTTCGTGATACAGTGCTGATGAACGCCGGCGCCGGACTGGTGGTGGCGGGCAAGGCGACGACGCTTGCCGACGGCATGGCGACGGCGGCGCAATCCATCGACAGCGGCCGGTCGCTGAAAGTGCTCGACCGGCTGGTCGAGATTTCGAACGGATAGAGCCGTGTCTGATATCCTGCGCAAGATCGAAGCCTACAAGCGCGACGAGATCGCTGCGGCGAAGGCGCGCGTGCCGCTTGCCGAGATCAAGGCGCGGGCGAAGGACACCGATGCAGCGCGCGGCTTTCTCTCGGCTCTTGAAGCCAAGCGCAAATCCGGCAGCTTCGCGCTGATCGCCGAGATCAAGAAGGCGAGCCCGTCCAAGGGCCTGATCCGCGCCGATTTCGATCCGCCGGCATTGGCCAGGGCCTATGCGAAAGGTGGTGCTGCCTGCCTTTCGGTGCTGACCGACGCGCCGTCCTTCCAGGGCGCGCCTGAATTCCTCACCGATGCGCGCAACGCCGTGACATTGCCCGCTTTGCGCAAGGATTTTCTGTTCGAGCCGTATCAGGTGTTCGAAGCCCGTGCGTGGGGCGCGGATGCCATCCTGATCATCATGGCGAGCGTCGATGACGCCGTGGCCAGCGAACTCGAAACGACAGCGTTCGAACTCGGCATGGACGCACTGGTCGAAGTGCATGACGAGGCCGAGACGGAACGCGCGCTGAAACTGTCGTCGCGGCTGATCGGCATCAACAACCGCAATCTCCGGACGTTCGAAACCAGCATCGAGACCTCGGAGCGGCTCGCGAAGATGGTGCCGGCAGACCGCCTGCTGGTCAGCGAGAGCGGTATTTTCTCGCACGAAGACTGCCGCAGGCTGGAACTGAGCGACATCGGTACGTTCCTCGTCGGCGAGAGCTTGATGCGGCAACAGAATGTGGCCACTGCGACGCGCCTGCTTTTGACGGGCAAGGCGCCCGCCATTGCATCGGCCCGAATATCGGAATCGATTTTCGGAGAGCACGATGCATAGATTCAAAGTGCTAGAGCGTACTTTGCGCGTCCAAACGGACGCACGTCGCTCTAAGACTGACTGACGATGACGGCCGCCCTCACCCATCTTGGCCCGAAAGGCGAAGCCAATATGGTCGATGTCGGCGACAAGGCGGAGACGACGCGCACGGCAATCGCCGAAGGTCTTGTCGCGATGCGGCCCGAAACGCTGAAGATGATTCTCGACGGCGATGCCAAGAAGGGCGACGTGCTGGGCACGGCGCGCATCGCCGGCATCATGGCGGCCAAGAGGACGCATGAGCTGATCCCGCTCTGCCATCCGCTGCTGTTGACCAAGATATCCGTTGACATCGAACCGGACGCGACGCTGCCAGGCCTGAAGGTCACGGCGCTGGCCCGCGTCGCAGGTAAGACCGGCGTCGAGATGGAAGCGCTGACCGCCGTCTCGGTCGCCTGCCTGACCATCTATGACATGGCCAAGGCGGTTGACCGCGCCATGGTGATCTCGGGCATCAGGCTGGTGGAAAAGACCGGCGGCAAATCCGGCGACTACAAGGCGGACGCCAAGGGGGCAGGCCAATAATGGCACTGCTTCCGGTCGCCGAGGCGCTCGAGCGCCTGCTTGAGGATGCTGCGCCCTTGCAGGCTGAATGCGTCACCCTGATGGACGCCGCCGACCGCGTGCTGGCGGAACCGCTTCTGGCGCTCCGCACCCAGCCGCCGTTCAACGCGTCCGCCATGGACGGCTATGCCGTGCGGGCCGAGGACGTCGCGTCCGTGCCCGCAAGACTTTCGGTGATCGGCATGGCGCCGGCCGGACGCGGCTTTGCCGGAACAGTCGGCCCGGCGCAGGCCGTGCGCATCTTCACCGGCGCGCCGCTTCCTGCAGGCGCCGACACCATCGTCATCCAGGAGAATGCCAGGGATCTCGGCGGCGGCAGCGTCGAAGTGACCGCGTCGACGGTTGAAGGCCGCAACATCCGCCGCCTCGGGCTCGATTTCTCGAAGGGCGACGTCCTGCTGGAGAAAGGCCGCCCGCTTGATCCGGCGGCATTGTCGCTGGCGGCTTCGGCCAACCACCCGCAGGTCAGCGTGGTGAAACGGCCGCTGATCGCCATCATCGCCACCGGCGACGAATTGCTGCCGCCGGGCAGCGACCTTGGCCCCGACCAGATCATCTCGTCCAATGCCTATGGCGTCGCCGCCGCGGCCCGCTCGGTCGGCGCCAGCGCGCTCGATCTCGGCATCGCCCCCGACCGCAAGGAGGCGATCGCCACGCTGGTGAAACAAGCGGTCGACGCAGGCGCCGATGTCATTGTCACGCTGGGCGGCGCCTCGGTCGGCGACCATGACCTGGTCCATGACGTGCTGACCGGTGAAGGCATGACGCTCGATTTCTGGAAAATCGCCATGCGGCCCGGCAAGCCGTTGATGTTCGGGCGGCTGGGCGAGATCCGCTGCATCGGCCTGCCTGGCAATCCGGTGGCGAGCCTGGTCTGCACCCAGCTCTTTCTGAAGCCGCTGCTTGCGCGGCTCGGCGGCCGCGCCTTCCGGCAGGACATGCGTCAGGCGCGGCTCGGCGCCGCCATGCCGGCCAACGATCTCAGGCAGGACTATGTACGCGCGGTGGTGAAGGAAGAAGCCGGCACGCCACTGGCGACCCCGTTCGGCATCCAGGATTCCTCGATGCTCAAAATGCTGGCCCACGCCAACGGGCTGATCGTGCGCGAGCCATTCGCTCCCCCAGCCGCGACGGGCGCCGCGTGCAGCGTGCTGATGCTACGCTGAACAAAACGTCAACACATTCATTAAACTTTAAACGGTTGCGGAACACAACTGGAACAGATAGTGTTTGTTCTGGGTTTGTTTTTCTGATTCTGTTGGGGGTCGCGATGCTGACACGCAAACAACATGAACTGCTGATGTTCATCCACGAGCGGCTGAAGGAAAGTGGCATTCCGCCCTCGTTCGACGAGATGAAGGAAGCGCTCGACCTCGCCTCGAAGTCGGGGATCCATCGGCTGATCACGGCGCTGGAGGAGCGCGGTTTCATTCGCCGCCTGCCCAACCGGGCCCGCGCGCTGGAGGTGCTGCGCCTGCCCGATTCGATCGCGCCCGGCCTCAATGCGGCTCGCAAATTCTCGCCAAGCGTCATTCAGGGCAGCCTTGGGCAGGGCAACCTCGGACGACAGATCAAACCGGCGCCTTCGCGCCTGCCCGCGGCCGGCAATGACGACGACGTCGTTGCCACCATCTCCATACCGGTGATGGGCCGCATCGCTGCCGGTGTGCCGATCGACGCCATCCAGCACCAGACGCATTCGATCTCGGTACCACCGGACATGATCACCGGCGGCACGCACTACGCGCTGGAGGTCAAGGGTGATTCGATGATCGAGGCCGGCATTTTCGACGGCGACACGGTCATCATCCGCAACGCCGACACCGCCCAGCCTGGCGAGATCATCGTCGCCTTGGTCGACGAGGAGGAAGCGACGCTGAAGCGGTTCCGCCGCAAGGGCGCCTCGATCGCACTGGAAGCCGCCAATCCGGCCTATGAGACGCGCATCTTCGGGCCGGACCGGGTCAAGGTGCAAGGCAAGCTCGTCGGACTGATCCGGCGTTACTGAGCGGCAGGCTTGTTGGGTTTCTCGGCCCTGCGGTATGGCGGCAAGCCCCTCGCCTCGCGCGAAAATCTCCCAAGGCCTATATGGCTGTCTGACGGCAAAACGGATTTCTGCGCGCGTCGTCGCTGATAGCGGATCGAAGAAGACGGCGGCACTGCCCATGCGAGCGAGCTGCCGTTTGGTAACGACGAGAACCAGCGGATTGCGGCAGGGATCATAATAGGCTGTGGCATCGTCGATGACGATCAAATCCGCAAAGGCACAGGCTGGCCGTGCGGTTTTGCAGTCGTCGGCGAGTGCGATGATCGCGCCGGACGGGTGCCGGGCGAGGCACAGGCCGGCAGTGCAGTAGAAGGGCGCTCCAGGCGGCAGGTCGGCCGGGTCGGCGATGTCGAACCGAACGTCTCCTTTTTCGAATGTCTCCGGCTCGACGATGGTCGCTGAAACCAGCGCATGTTTCCAGTTGTCGGTGGTGAATTCGTTCGAACGCACCCGGTTGACGGCAAGTTCGCCGCCGCCGATCGGCAGCGCCACCAGATGCGCATCTTCCGAAATCAGCACATCGGGGGCGCGCGTGTCGGAAATCGTCAGCAGGCCGGCGAGCGCAAAGGGAAGTGCCGCAAGCCGCAACCATGTCGTCGCCATCGTGGCGATGACCAGGGCGACCGTCACCAGCAGAACCGACTGCGACGAGATCAGCCCGACTGCATCGACCGGCGACCGCACGGAAATCCATCCCGATATTGCGATCATGGCCGTCAGTCCCTTGCCCATCATGTAGAGGAAAGGTCCGTCGAAGCCGAAAGGCATTGCCAGAGCGCTGAGGACGGCCAGGAACATGACGACCGTGACGATTGGCATGACCGCCAGATTGGCGAACAGGCTAAGCGGCGATACGCGCTGGAAGTGCCAGATGGCGAAGAGCGCGGTGGCGCTGCCAGCAATGATGGAGGTCATTGCGATGGTACCTGTCCCAGCGGCGAGTTTTCGCGTGACGAAAGCGACCGGCGACCGTCGCTGTGGCGGCGCCGTGGCCCTGTCGGCACGATAGTCGGACCAGCCGGCATAGGCGCCCACGAGAGCAGCAGTCGCGGCGAAGGACATCTGGAAGCTTGGGCCGACCACCTCGTGCGGCGACACGACGATGACGGCGATGGCAGAAATCGTCAGATTGCGCATGGTAAGTGCCGCTCGGTCGAACAGCACGGCGACAAGCATTACCGCCAGCATGATGAAGCTGCGTTCAGCCGCGACCACGATACCGGAAAAAATGAGATAGGCAGCGATGGAAAGGAGTGCGGCAGCAGCCGCATATTTCTTGACCGGCCGGCGTGACGAAAAATCGGGAAACAGCGCAAAGGCGCCGCGCAGCAATCCCATAATCGTGCCGGCGACAAGCGCCATGTGCAGGCCGGAAATCGAGATGATGTGGTAGATGCCGGTGCGCCGCATCGATTCGTTTATCTCTTCGGGAATGCCGGCACGCACGCCGATGATCAGTGCGGCGGCAATCTCCCCCTCGGCGCCACCAATGCTGTCCCTGATATGGTCGGCAATGTTTTCGCGCGCCTTTTCGATCGAGGAAGAGAGGCGCGCGGCGAACGGCGCATCCTCGGAAACGACGATCTTCGGATTGCCGAGGAAAAAGCCACTGGCACCGATACCGGCGAAATAGCTGTCAAAGGAGAAGTCATAACTGTCCGGCCTAACCGGGCCAGTCGGAGGCAAAAGCCGCACATAACCGGTTGCCACCGAGCCTGCAGTCATCTCAGCGGGAATTTTGCGTGCCGAAACCCTGACACGTCCCGGTGCATAACGCAGTGTCGGCCGGGCGGTCGACATCACGTCGATGGTCAGCCTGATCCGGCCGTTCGCCATCTGATCGAGCCTAACGACACGGCCGGTGAGCTGGGTCTGGATTTCCGAACCGAGCATCTGCGTTCCCGCGCGCCAGGTTTCAACCTTGGCGGCGAGAACACCGAGTGCGCACAGCAACGCTGCCATGAAGCACAGATGCGTCTTGCGCCATGAGCGGGTGACAGCCGCACACAATGCCGTGAGGACCACGACGGCAATGGGCTGCGGAAAGTCCGGTTCGACGGTAAGCGAAAAATAGACGATCACGCCGCACGCCAGAAAAACCGGCACCAGCAGGAAGGCGACGCCGCGGTCGAGTTCCAGGCCGGCTGCCGAGGCCACGCTGTTGCGGATATTGGATGGTGAAAGATGGCTGAGCTGTCGGCGGAAACGAATGACGGGCCCCGGTTGTGCAGCCGGTATTGGCGCGGAGCGGTCCGGCGAAAGAGGCTGGGTGGCCGGGTGCGATGCAGGCAGCAAAGCGGGTAGCGGCTCGGCGTGAGGAACGTCGGCAAACAGCGATCGTTCGCTGACGCTTGTGATCGCGCCCTCGCTCTTGTCCACGCCCCGGCCTGGTCCAGCCATCGGGTCTGCCCCTTGCGCCCTTGACCTCCTATGCTACATGAACGCGCGACGCGCGAAAGTCCGCGCAACCACATCCGTTTCCTGCGCTTGCCTGAGAGTTCCATGTCCGACAAGGTCGTCACCCGTTTTGCCCCCTCGCCCACCGGCTTCCTGCATATTGGCGGGGCGCGCACGGCGCTGTTCAACTGGCTGTATGCGAAACACACTGGCGGCAAGATGCTGCTGCGCATCGAGGACACCGATCGCGAGCGTTCGACCGATGCGGCAACCGCTGCCATTCTCGATGGGCTCGCCTGGCTCGGCCTCACCTGGGACGGCGAGCCGGTATCGCAGCTCGAGCGCGCGCCGCGCCACCGCGCGGTCGCCGAGGAGCTGGTGCGGCTCGGCAAAGCCTATTACTGCTATGCGACGCCGGCCGAGTTGGAGGCGATGCGCGAGAGCGCGCGTGCCAAGGGGCTGCCTCCTCGGTATGACGGCCGCTGGCGCGACCGCGACCCGTCGGAGGCGCCGGCCGGCGCCAAGGGCGCGATCCGCATCAAGGCGCCGGCCGGCGGCGAGACGGTGGTGCATGACCGCGTGCAGGGCGAAGTCCGCTTCCCCAACAAGGATCTCGACGATTTCATCATCCTGCGCTCGGACGGCAATCCGACCTATATGCATGCCGTCGTCGTCGACGACCATGACATGGGCATCACCCACATCATCCGCGGCGACGACCATCTGACCAATGCCGCCCGCCAGATGGTGATCTATCGAGCCATGGACTGGGACGTGCCGTCGATGTCTCATATCCCGCTGATCCATGGCGCCGACGGCGCCAAGCTGTCGAAGCGGCACGGTGCCCTAGGCGTCGAAGCCTATCGTGCCATGGGCTACCTGCCTGAGGCACTGCTCAACTACCTGGCGCGCCTTGGCTGGAGCCACGGCGACGACGAGGTCATGTCGATCGCCGACATGATTGCCTGGTTCGACATCGGCGACGTCAACAAGGGGGCCGCCCGCTTCGACTTCGCCAAGCTCGAGGCGCTGAACGGGGTGTATATGCGCCGCATGAACGACGCCGAATTGCTCGATATCTTCATCGCCACTTTGCCCTATCTGGAAGGCGGCCCGGCGATCGCAGCGCGCCTCGACGACACGCGCAAGGCGCAGTTGCTCGCCGCCCTGCCCGGCTTAAAGGAGCGGGCCAAGACACTGGTCGAGCTGGCCGACGGTGCCGCCTTCCTGTTTGTCGAGCGGCCGCTTCGGATCGACGAGAAGGCGGCGGCGCTGCTCGGCGGTGATGCGCGCGAGATCCTGCGGGGTGCTCATGCGGCGCTGAAGGCGATTTCAGGCGACTGGACGGCCGAAGCAGCGGAGGCTGCGATCCGGGAATATGCGGTGGCCGGCGGCCATAAGCTCGGCGCTGTGGCCCAACCCTTGCGCGCCGCGCTCACCGGCAAAAGCACCTCGCCGGGCGTGTTCGACGTGCTTGCCGTGCTTGGCCGCGAGGCAAGCCTGGCGCGCGTCGCGGATCAAATCGATTAGCAAAACTGGCCCAAGAAGATTGGCATTGAAAGGTGGGTTTCGCAGTGCAACATTAGGCCTTGGCCCAATTTGGCACGCAAATCCAATTGCGGGCGCAAACGCGCGAACTCCGGTGCTTTCGAAGTGTTGCGTTGCAGATATTTCGCCTTTGCCGGCATGAGAAAAACTAAAGGAGTTTGCAATGTCCGAAGCTGCGACAAAAATGGAATTTGGCGGCAAAACCCACGCGTCGACTGCGAAGCTTGAATTCGGCGGCAAAACTCACGAGCTCAAGGTGCGAAGCGGCTCGGTCGGACCGGACGTCATCGATATCGGCTCGCTTTACAGCACCACCGGGGCGTTCACTTATGATCCCGGCTTCACTTCGACGGCAAGCTGCGAGTCGGAAATCACCTTCATTGATGGCGATGCCGGCATCCTTTTGCATCGCGGCTATCCGATCGACCAGTTGGCCGAGCATGGCGACTTCCTCGAAGTCTGCTACCTCTTGCTCTACGGCGAATTGCCGACCAAGGCGCAGAAGGACGATTTCGACTACCGGGTGACGCGCCACACCATGGTGCACGAGCAGATGTCGCGCTTCTTCACCGGCTTTCGCCGCGACGCGCACCCGATGGCGGTGATGTGCGGCGTGGTCGGCGCGCTGTCAGCCTTCTATCACGATTCCACCGACATCTCGGACCCCTACCAGCGCATGGTCGCGTCGATGCGGCTGATCGCCAAGATGCCGACGATCGCGGCGATGGCTTATAAGTACCACATCGGCCAGCCCTTCATTTACCCGAAGAACGAGCTGAATTTCGCGGCCAACTTCCTGCATATGTGCTTTGCCGTGCCGTGTGAGGAATACAAGATCAATCCGGTGCTGGCGCGTGCGATGGAGCGCATCTTCATCCTGCATGCCGATCACGAGCAGAACGCCTCGACCTCGACCGTTCGCCTCGCCGGCTCGTCGGGCGCCAACCCGTTTGCCTGCATCGCCGCCGGCATCGCCTGCCTGTGGGGACCGGCTCATGGCGGCGCCAACGAAGCGGCCTTGAACATGCTGGGCGAGATCGGCCATGTCGACCACATCCCGGAATTCATCGCCCGCGCCAAGGACAAGAACGATCCGTTCCGGTTGATGGGCTTTGGCCACCGCGTCTACAAGAACTACGATCCGCGCGCCAAGATCATGCAGAAGACCGCACATGAGGTTTTGGGCGAACTCGGCATCAAGGATGATCCGCTGCTCGACATCGCCATGGAACTGGAAAAGATCGCGCTGACCGACTCCTATTTCATCGAGAAGAAGCTTTATCCGAACGTCGATTTCTATTCCGGCATCACGCTGAAGGCGCTGGGCTTCCCCACCACCATGTTCACCGTGCTGTTCGCGGTCGCCCGTACCGTCGGCTGGATCGCGCAGTGGAAGGAGATGATCGAGGATCCGCACCAGAAGATCGGTCGCCCGCGCCAGCTCTATACAGGTGCGCCGGAACGCGACTACGTGCCGATTGCTAAACGGTGAATAGAAAAAGTGAGTAGTAAGTAGTAAATAGGAATTCCAGACGCCGAGCGGTGCTCTGCTATCTTCACTACTCACTACTCACCCTTTGAATGTATCTCATCACGACCCCCGCAGCGATATCGCCGGAAGGTTTGTCAACGGCCATGCGTCTGGCCACCTCGGCAAAACCGTCCTTCTGCCATGCACGATAGGGGGTGTCGGAAAAAAGCGCCTCCAACTGCCGCGCCAGATAGTGCGGCCGCACATATTCGTTGTAGCTTTCCGGCACGATCGGGCGATCGGCGATGAGATTGGGCAAGGCGGCGCTCCATACGGTGATCAGGCGCTGGGCAATCCGCATGACCGGATCGAGCCGGTAGCAGGAGATCATCGGCACGCCCGACAGCGCCAGTTCCAGCGACACCGTTCCCGATGCGATCAGCGCTGCATCGGCCTTGCCGAAGGCCTGCCATTTGCGTTCGGTATCGAGGATGATCTCCGGCTTCTCGTCCCAGCTTGCCACCGAAGCCCTGACTAGGTCGGCGACATGCGGCACCGTCGGCAACAGCAGGCGCAAGCGGTGTCCGCGTGCGCGGAGGATCGAGATCGTCTTGCCAAACGGGCCAACTAGCCGTCGCACCTCACCGCGACGCGAGCCGGGCAGCACAAGCAGTGTCTTCACACGATCCTCGGACAGGTCGCGCGGCAGGCTTTGCGCCTTGGCAGCGCCGAGCACGCCCGGATCGTGCATAAGGCGATGGCCGACATAGGTGCCGGGCGGGCCGCCGAGGCGGGCGAGCTCCTTCACCTCGAAAGGCAGGATGCAGAGGATATGATCGACATACGGTTTCATCGCTTCCGCCCTGCCCGGCCGCCACGCCCAGACGCTCGGGCAGACATAGTGGATGATCGGGATTGCCGTATCGGCGGCACGCACCTTCTTCGCCACGCGCAGCGAAAAATCTGGGCTGTCGATGGTGATGAGGCAGTCGGGCTTTTCACCGGCGACCGCGTCGGCCGTCTGGCTGATCCGTCGTATCAGGCGCGGCAGGTCGCGCAGGATGGCGCTCAGGCCCATCAGCGCGATCTCGCCGCCGTCGAAGAGCGGCGTGAGGCCGAGCGCCTGCAAATGCCGGCCGCCGATGCCGACGAGCCGGACCTCGCGGCCAGTCGCGCGCTTGAGCGACGCTACGATGTCGGCGCCAAGCAGGTCGCCGGATTCCTCGCCGGCGACGATGGCGATCTTCAGCGGTTTCTTAGTCGCCATGCATCGGCTCCGCAGCAGGCAGGCCGATCACGAATAGGCCGAGCGCATTGGCGCGGGCAACGACGGTAGGGCCTTCCAGAACCAGCGAGCGGCCGGCTTCGATGGCAATGCCGGCAAGTCCGGCGGCATGCGCCGCCTCGACCGTCTGCGGGCCGATGGAGGGCAGGTCGGCGCGCAACTCCTGGCCGGGCTTGGCGCATTTGACCAGGACGCCGCGCGTTCTGCCGGCCAGCCTGCCATGGTCGCGCAACTGCCTTGTTCGATCGAGCAATCCGTCAGTGCCCTCGACGCCCTCCAGCGCGATGGCGCGGCCGCCGATCGCAACAGCCGCCTGGCCGATATCCAGCGCGCCGATGGCCTTTGCCGCCGTATGCGCCGCTTCGATGTCGCGCCAATCGGATTTCCGCGGCATAGCCTTGGTCAGCGCGCCTTCGGCAGCGACCAATTCCGGCACGATCTCATGGGCGCCGACAACGTTGATGCCGCTGCGCTCGATCCTCCGCACGAACAGTTTCAGCACCGTGTCGTCGCCTTGGGTTACACCGACAAGAAGGCTGGGCACCCAGGCGAGCAGGCCGAGATTGAGGCGCATGGCGCTCAGCCGGGGACGGCGCGTGATATGGCCCGCTGTCACCAAATGGGTAACATGATGATTTTTGAGCGTCGGCAGCAGTGCGCCGACATCCTCCAGCCTCAACGTCGCCTGCTCGTAGGCGTCGAAATCGGATATGCGGTCGACCTCGCCCGCCACGATTACCACGAAGGGAGACTTACCTTGCCCACCAAGCGCCCTGGCGACTTCGACCGGCAGACTGCCGCCGCCGGCAATGATGCCGACCTTGGAGTCTGGCGCGAGATCAAGGCCCGTCCGAGTGGCCTCAATCTTCGTCATCTGCATCGTCACCGTCGCCAGCCTTGAGCGACGGGACGGCATAATGCCGCCTGCCGCGACTGGCGATGAAATCGATGATTTTCATGGCGGTCGGTGACGAGGCGAATTCCGCCTTGGCGAACTCGACGTTTTCGCCGACGGTTCGGGAGCGATCGAAGATCGTCCTGTAGGCCTTGCGCAGCGTATGGATCTCGGAGCGCGGCAGGCCCGCGCGCTTCAGGCCGATGATGTTGAGGCCGCGAAGGCTGGCGCGATTGCCGACGGCGATGGCGTAGGGAATGACATCCCCGACGATTGCCGAGCAACCGCCGAGAAAGGCATTGTCGCCGACGCGGACAAACTGATGAACAGCGGTGAGGCCACCGATATAGACGTTGTCGCCGATCTCGCAATGGCCGCCCAGCGTCGCCTGATTGGCGAAGGTGGCATTCTTGCCGACGATGCAGTCATGGGCGATGTGGGCGTAGGCAAGGAAGTTGCCGTTGTCGCCAATCGTCGTCTCGCCGCGGCTGGAATCGGTGCCGAGGTGCATGGTCACGCCTTCGCGGATCGTGCAGTTCTCGCCGATGACCAGCGTGGTGCGGCCGCCCTTGTGCTTGGTGTTCTGCGGCGGCGCGCCCAGTGTCGCCATCGGATACACTTTGGTCGACGCACCGATGATGGTGGCGCCCATCACCGAGACGTGGCTGACCAGTTCGACGCGGTCGCCGATCACCGCGTCGGCGCTGATGTGGCAGAATGGCCCGACGCGGACGCCTTCGCCGATTTTTGCGCCGGCCTCGATGACCGACGATGGATGGATGACTGTCTGGATTTTCATAAGCATTCGATCGTCAGTCGCTCGTAACCATCATCGCCGAGATCTCGGCTTCCGCGGCCTTGACGCCGTCGACCAGAGCCTCGCAGGCGAATTTGAGAAGGTTGCCACGTTTCTTGATTTTCTTCACATGGATCTTCAACTGGTCGCCGGGAACGACCGGTTTACGGAATTTGGCATTGTCGATGGTCAGGAAATAGACCAGCGACGGTTTTTCGGTGCCAAGGCTGCGGATGCAGATGGCGCCGGCCGTCTGCGCCATCGCCTCGACGATCAGCACGCCCGGCATGACCGGCTGATCCGGGAAATGACCCTGGAAATGCGGCTCGTTTATGGTCACGTTCTTGATGCCTATAGCGGACTCGTCGCCATCGATGTCGATGATGCGGTCGATCATCAGGAACGGATAGCGATGCGGCAGGAGCTTCATCAACCCCAATATGTCGACCGCCTCGAGCGTCGTCGCCGCCACCATCTCAGTTCTTCCCTCCGTCGCCGGATTTGCGCGCCCTGGCCAGTCTTCGCAGAGCCGCGATCTCCCGCATGGCTTCCGCCATGGGCTGCGCTGGGTACCCACCCCAAATCTCGCCCGCAGGGACGTTGCTCATGAACCCGCTTCTTGCAGCAAGCTTGGCTCCTGTTCCTATGGTCAGGTGATCTGCAAGGCCGACACCGCCACCCATGGTGACGTTGTCGCCCACCGTTACGGAACCGGAAATACCCGAAAGGCCGGCGATTATGCAGTTGCGGCCGATACGGACGTTGTGAGCGATCTGCACCAGATTGTCGATCTTGGTGCCTTGACCGATGATCGTGTCGGACATGGCGCCACGATCGACCGTGGTGTTCGAGCCGATCTCGACGTCGTCCTGGATAATGACCCGGCCGATTTGCGGGACGCGCTCCGGGCCCTTGGCGCCGGCCACGAAGCCAAAACCGTCCTGGCCGATGCGGGCGCCGCCATGAATGATGACGCGGTTGCCGATAAGCGCGTACTGGATGCTGGCGCCTGGACCGACATAGCCGTCGCGGCCGAACTGGCAGGAGGGACCGATGACGGCATGAGGAGCGATGACGGTTCCGCTGCCGATAGATGCGCGGGGGCCGATGATCGCGCCGGCCTCGACGATCGCGCCGGCCTCGACATGCGCCGATGAATCGACATGGGCATGCGGCGAGATACCGGTTTCGCCGGTCATCGGCGCCGGTGTCGCAGCCGCCGGAAAAAGAAGGCGTCCGACCATCGCGAAAGCCTGTTGCGGGCGTGGATGGACCAAAACCGCGATGCCCGCCGGCGCTTTGCCGGCAAATTCGGCGGGACAGAGAACCGCCGCTGCCCGCAGCGATTGCATCAGCGCGAAGTTGCGCCTGCCATCGACGAAGACAAGAGCGTGCTCGCCGCCTTCGCTTGCCGGCGCCAAGGCTTCGATCGATATATCGGAGAGGTCGGAATCAACAAGCACCGAGCCGGTCAGATTCGCGACTTCGCCAGCCGTATACCGGCGTGATGGCGCGAAGAACACCGGATCGGTCATTCCAGAAGCTATATCCAGCTAGCGCATGACCCTGAAAATCGGAATCGATTTTCGGAAAGGATCATGCGCAAAATCAAAGTTCTACAGCGTCCTTTGCGCGTCCAAGAGGACGCGCGGGGCTGTAGTGTCGGATCACTCTCTTCCGGACGCCAACGGCCCGGAAGCATCGTTGCCCGCCGATCAGAAGCGGGTCGATATACCGAAGTTGAATTCCTGTACCTCGTCGGTGTCCTCCTTGAGGACCGGAATCGCATAGTCGATGCGGATCGGGCCAAAGGGCGACGCCCACATAAGACCGACGCCGACAGAGGCGCGCCACTGCATGTCGACCGTCGACTGATCGACCAGTGCAGTCTCGATCTGGCTGCCATAGAGCGTCGCCGCATCGGCGAACACCGCGCCGCGCAGGCCGAAGCTTTCCGGAATGACCGGCATCGGGAACTGGGCTTCCGCAGAGGCATTGAAATAGGTGGTGCCACCGAGATGGTCGTCGCTGGGTGCTGGGGCCGCCGGACCGATGCCGCCATAGGCGAAGCCGCGGATCATGCGGTCGCTGCTCTGGAAATGATCGAAGATGCGCAGGTCGTCGTTGCCGAAGCCCTGGATATGGCCAGCCCCGCCCGAAATCACCCCCACCAGATCAAGCTGCTCCGACAATGTCTGATAGACGCTGCCGCGCGCGGTCACCTTGACGAATTTGGCGTCGCCGCCGAGACCGGCGAATTCCGTGGTGACGTTGGCGAAGATGCCTTCATGCGGGTTCTTCATGTCGTCGATGGTGTTGTAGACCATGGCGAGACTGACCGACGACTTGAGCCATGGGCTTTCCTCAATCCCGTTTAGGACAGCCTGAGAGATGTCGCAGCCAGCCAGTGGATCGCAGTCATCGTCGAGCTTATACTTCTCCTGCGAGATATTGTACGCCAGCTGCGTCGAGATGTTGTCGGTGATCGGCAGGCCGAAGCGCACTGTCGCGCCTAGCGTCTCGCTCTTATAGTCGTCGTATTCCCTGGTCCGGTTGAAGATATCGAAACCGGCGGCAATGCGCCGCCCGAGGAAATAGGGCTCGGTGAAGGAGAAGCTGTAGTCGCGCGAATTCTTGCCGCCGCCCGCCGATAGTTTGATGAACTGGCCGCGTCCGAGGAAGTTGCGCTCGGTGATCGATCCCTCGACGGACGGGCCTGACGTGTCGCCGCCTGTCGAATAGCCAGCGCCAATCGAGAACTCGCCGGTCGATTTTTCGACCACGTCGACCACGAGCACCACCTGGTCTGGCTCAGAGCCGGGAACGGTGGAAACTTCGACTTTTTCAAAATAATCGAGCGCTTCCAGCCGCTTCTTCGCGCGCTGGATGAGAACCTGGTTGAAGGCATCGCCCTCACTCACGTCAAATTCGCGGCGAATGACATAGTCGCGTGTCCGGTCGTTGCCGCGAATCTCGATGCGCTCGACATAGGCCTTGGTACCCTGGTCGATCGTATAGACCACTGAAATGGTGTGGTTCTCGAAATTGCGGTCGCCGCGCGGCGTCACCTGGGCGAAGGGATAGCCGGAACCGGCGACCCTCTCGGTCAACGCAATGATGGTGTCTTCGACGTTCTCAGCGTTGTAGACGTCGCCCTTGTGGGTTTCGACCGCCGACTGCAGCGATGCAGCGTCGACCTCGGGAATCGTGCTCTCGACGCTGACGTCGCCGAAGGTGTAGCGGTCGCCCTCCTGCACGGTGATGGTCACCGTGTACTTGTTGGTGGTTTCGTCGAGTTCGCCGACCGCGGAAATCACCTGGAAGTCGGCATATCCGTGATTGTAATAAAAACGGCGCAGCAGCTCCTCGTCGGCGCGCAGCTTATCTTCGTCATAGACGTCGTCGCGCAGCACGAACGAAAGGATGGTCGAGCGCTTGGTGGAGATGACGTCGGACAGGCGACGGCTCGAATAGGCACTGTTGCCGACGAAATTGATGGCGGCGATCTGCGTGCGGCCGCCTTCGTTGATGTTGAAGACCACGTTCACGCGGTTGTCGCCGAGATCCATGATCTGGGTGGTCACGGCGGCGTCGTCGCGGCCGATACGCCTGTAGGCAGCCTTGACCGCCTCGACGTCGGCATCGAGCGCCTGCTGCGAGAACGTTCCACGCGGCTTCAACTGGACCGCCGTCGCAAGGGCGTTGTCCTTGAGTTTTTTGTTGCCCTGGAACAGCACCTGGTTCACGACCTGATATTCGGAAACCTTGATGACCAGCGACGAACCGACCTGGTTGATCTGGACGTCCGAGAACAGCCCGGTGCCGAACAGCGCCTTGACCGCATCGTCGATATCGGAACTGGAAAAGGGCTTGCCGGGCTTGATCGTTACGTAGTTGCGGATCGTGTCGGCGTCGACACGCTGATTGCCGCTGACTTCAACTCTTGAAACAATAGCGGCCTCGGCCGCCGATGTGGCAACGAACTGCACTGTGAGCGCACCTGGTACGACCAGGGCGGCGGACAGGGCCACCGCGGACGCGGCGCTCAGAAACTTGGATGCTGCCTTCATCGGGCTTTTGTACCTTTTCTCGAAGTCCCCACGGCGAGAAAACCGGACGTGCGGTAATTTCCCCTACCGTATTAACCGGATTTTCCCTACACGCAAGGCTCCTGGTTAATTTGTATTTACTTAACCCTGTTGCGTGGCTTTCGCGTCACGCATATCCCCATGCATGGTAAACGGCGTCTCAACATTGGCTGTGCCGAAGCCAAATTTCTTCATGATTTCAGCATCCAAACAGGTCGTTCCAGAAAACGAACCCCATGAAGCCCAAGACGAGAAGCAGGCCGGCCCTGTAACCCATTTCCATCATCCGTTCCGACACCGGTCGCCGAATGACGGCCTCCACGCCGTAGAACAGGAGATGGCCGCCGTCGAGGGGGGGAATCGGCAAAAGGTTGAGAATACCGATCCCGACCGACAACAGCGCAACAAGTTGCACAAGCCAGTCGAAGCCCAGTTTTGCCGCCTGCCCCGACATCTTTGCGATCTTGATTGGACCGCCCAGCTGGCATTTGTCTTCGCGACCGACGACGAAACGCTGCAGGAACTGGCCGGTACCCTGGATGATGTGGCCGGTTTCCTCGACCGCGGCAGCCAGTGCGCCAGCCGGGCTATAGGTGATCAGGCGCGGTTGGCCGAATTCCTGGTTGTTGACGACGCCGATCACGGCCACCTTG
Source organism: Mesorhizobium wenxiniae (assembly GCF_002284535.1). Taxonomy (GTDB): domain Bacteria; phylum Pseudomonadota; class Alphaproteobacteria; order Rhizobiales; family Rhizobiaceae; genus Mesorhizobium; species Mesorhizobium wenxiniae. Next base: position 36,933 of record NZ_NPKH01000027.1, read on the forward strand.
ACCTTGTTGCCCAGCGCGTCTTCCTGTTCCATCAACCGCGGCGTCGCCGTAACGGTGATCTCCTTGCCGTCGCGCAGCATGACGAACGTGATGGCGTCGCCGCCGCGGCCCGAGACCCGGCGCTGGACGTCGGCGAAGGTCTGGACCTTGCTGCCGTCGACGCTGACGAATCGGTCCCCGGGCAGGATCCCGGCCTGCGCCGCCGGACTGTCGGCGGTGACTTCAGCCACCATCGGCTCCATCACAGGGCGGCCATAGGCGGTAAACAGCACCGCGAAGACGGCGATCGTCAGCAGGAAATTGAACAGCGGACCGGCCACCACAGTCGCGGCGCGCTTCCAGACCGGCTGCGTGTGAAACGCGATCTTGCGCTCGGCATCGGTCAGCGTTTCGATCTCCTCCGAGCTGGGCTGGCTCGATGTGGCGTTCATGTCGCCGACGAATTTGACGTAGCCGCCGAGTGGTATGGCGCAGAGTTTCCAGCGCGTGCCATGGCTGTCATAGAAGCCGAAGAGTTCCGGGCCGAAGCCGATCGAAAAGACTTTCACGCCGATGCCGCACCAGCGGCCGACGAGATAATGGCCCATTTCGTGGACGAACACGACTACGGTCAGCACGAACAGGAACGGCACCAGCGTGCCGAGGACAAAGCCTTCCGTGCTGAAAACCGCCTGAAGAATCTCGTTCAACTCATGTCCTCAAATTCGTCCGCAGCACGGTCGTACCGCGACTGTGGCATCAATCCAGGCGAATCCATGGCGCATCCTGCGCAGGTCAAGAAACCAGGCCGGGAATCAATGCTGGTCAAGCTGGAAACAGCCCCTGTGCCGGATGGTCGGCGGTCGCCGAAATCCAGCCGATGACGTACAGGGCGAAAGCCGCCGCGACAAGCCCGTCGACCCGGTCCATGACGCCGCCATGGCCCGGTATCAGCGTGCCCGAATCCTTGCGGTTGTGGCGGCGCTTCACCCATGATTCGAAAAGGTCGCCGGCCTGGGAGACGAGCGAAAGCACGAGCGCGACGACGCCGAGCACTGCGAGATTTCCGCCTCCGGCCGCGGCCGCCAGAAGCAGCCCGGCAACCACGCCGCCGACGGCGCCGCCGAGTGCCCCGCTCTGAGTCTTGCCTGGTGAGATCGACGGCGCCAGCTTCGGACCGCCGACAGCGCGGCCGACGAAATAGGCTGATATGTCGGTCGCCCAAACCACCGCGAACAGGAAGAGAATGGCGACGAGGCCGGGATGATCGCCGTCACGCAAAAGAGCAAGTGACAGTCCGGAAATGGCGGCATAGGCAAGGCCGGACGCGTCCCACTGTCCCGCCTGGCGCATCGAACCCACGACCACGGTGACAACGACCATCACTGCCACAAGAAGCAGAAGCCATGACGCAGGCAAGCCGGCGACCAAACCGCCGACGAAAACCAGAAGCAGCGCTTCCGGCAGAAAACCAAGACCCGTGGCGGCAACCGGGCGGCACATTCGTGACCATTCGTAGAAGATCAGAATCGTCATGGCCGCGCAAAGCAACCGGAAGGGCAGTCCGCCCAGCCAGGTCAAGCTGAGTGTGACGACCGCAAGCACGACGGCAGAAATAACCCGAAGCTGGAGGTTGCTCATCCCTTGGCCGTCACGGCGACGTCTTGAGCGCCCAGACCGCCGAAACGGCGCTCGCGACTGGCAAAGTCGCGCAATGCGTCGGCCAAATGCTCGCGGCTGAAATCGGGCCAGTAGCAAGGCAGGAAGACAAGCTCGCTATAGGCCGCTTGCCACAGAAGGAAATTCGACAGCCTGAGCTCGCCGCTGGTACGGATGACCAGTTCCGGATCCGGAATACCCTGGGTGTCGAGAGAGCCGGCAAAGGATTCGGCCGTGATCGCCTCGCTGTCGAGCTCGCCGCGCGCCACCGCCGAGGCAAGCTTGCGCGCTGTGCGCACGATCTCGTCGCGTCCGCCATAGTTGAAAGCGATGACCAGGGTCAGCGCGTCGTTGCGGACGGTCAGGGTTTCGGCCTCTTCAAGCAGGGTCCTGATGTCAGGCTGCAGGCCTGCCCTGTCGCCGATGATCCTGACCCGCACGCCGTTTTGGTGCAGTTCGGCGAGATCGCGGCGAATGAAGATTTTCAACAGGCCCATCAGGTCGCTGACTTCGGACTTCGGCCGCGACCAGTTTTCCGACGAGAAGGCGTAGACGGTCAGGAATGAGATGCCGAGGCCAGGAGCGGCGCGCACCGTGTTGCGCAGCGCCTCGACGCCGGCACGATGCCCAGCAAGCCGTGGCAAACCACGCGCCTTGGCCCAGCGTCCGTTTCCGTCCATGATGATCGCGACATGCGCGGGGCTTGTCATGTTCTCGCTTTCGAGCCAGCAGTGGCCAGACCCTAAACCTGCATGATTTCAGCTTCCTTATCGGAAAGCAGATGGTCGATGGTGCTGATCATCTCGTCGGTGAGTTTCTGAACCTGGTCGGACCGCTTGCGATGATCGTCTTCGCTTATATCGCCGTCCTTTTCCGCCTTTTTGAGAAACTCCATGCCGTCCCGGCGCACGTGGCGCACGGCTATACGAGCATTCTCTGCATAACCGTGCGAGATCTTGACCAGTTCCTTGCGGCGCTGTTCGTTGAGCTCGGGCAGCGGAATTCTGAGATTGGTGCCATCGACGATCGGATTGAAGCCGAGATTGGATTCACGGATGGCGCGATCGACCGCGCCGACCATCGACTTATCCCAGACCGAAACCGAAATCATGCGCGGCTCCGGCACCGACACGTTTGCCACTTGGTTGATCGGCATGGTGGTGCCGTAGGCCTGCACCTGGATCGCGTCGAGCAGGTTGCTCGAAGCGCGGCCGGTCCGCAGCGAAGCCAGATCGTGCTTGAACGCAGCGATCGCCCCGTCCATGCGCCGTTTGAGATCATCGTATTCGCCACTCATCATCGTCTCCTCGACCCGTTAGCCGGGTTCACTTCAGGGTAATCCCGTATTCAAGCCTCAATCCGAAAACCGGTTCCCGCTTTTCGCCTACGGGAAACCTTCGGGTTCGGGATCGGGCTCCCGATCAGTCGTCCGTGACGACCGTGCAACGGCCGCCGCCCCTCAGAATATCACCGAAACCACCCTTCTCGTGGATCGAATAGACGATTATCGGAATGTTGTTTTCGCGCGCAAGTGCAATCGCAGCCGTATCCATGATCGAAAGACCGCGTCTTATGACTTCGCCATGGCTGATGCGCTCGAAGCGGGTCGCATTCGGGTCCTTCTTGGGATCTGCCGAATAAACGCCGTCGACCTGGGTACCCTTGAACAGCGCATCGGCGCCGATTTCCGCCGCGCGCAGCGCCGCGGCCGAATCGGTGGTGAAGAAAGGATTGCCGGTGCCGCCGGCGAAAATGACGACCTTGCCCTGGTTCATGTAGGCGGTCGCTTGACGCTGCGAAAAACTCTCACAAAGCTCAGGCATGGCGATTGCCGACAGCACCACCGCGTCGACGCCGATCTTGTTCAGCGAAGTGCGCAGCGCCAGCGAGTTGATCACGGTGGCGAGCATGCCCATGTGGTCGCCGGTGACCCGGTCACCTCCCTTGGACGCAACCGCCACGCCGCGAAAGATGTTGCCGCCGCCGATGACGATGCCGACCTCGATGCCCAGGGCGCGGGCCTCGGCGATGTCGGCGGCGATGCGATCGACTACCGACACGTCGATGCCGAAATGCTGCTCGCCCATCAACGCTTCGCCAGATGCTTTCAGCAAGACACGTCGGTAGAGGGGCTTCACCGTCATCTGGTCCTCATTATCATGCGTGTGACGCGCCGCGGGCTGCCGCCGCGCAGGCGCTGCCCCGAAACATTGGGTTCCGATACACGAAGGGCGCCGCGATGTCACGCGGCGCCCGAACCGGAAAACTCTCTTCCAGCCTTTAGCTTACGCCGGCAAATGCACCTTGCATGAGCAGATCCGGGCATGAGCAGATCCGGCAGATAGCCAACCGGCCTGTCGCCGGCCGCACCACGCAAGAAATCGGCCGGGCATCCTCGCGGACACCCGGCCATAAAGTCATTTCAGAAAGATAGGGTGCGGTTTACTTCTTGACCGCCGCCGCGACTTCCGCCGCAAAATCGGTCTCTTCCTTCTCGATGCCCTCGCCGAGCGCGAAGCGCAGATAGGCAGTGATCTTGGCCGGTGCGCCGATTTCCTTCTCGGCATCCTGCAGCGCCTTCTCGACGGTGATGTCGGGATTGAGCACGAAAGCCTGCTTGAGCAGCACGACCTCTTCGTAGAACTTGCGCAGACGGCCCTCGACCATCTTCTCGATGATCGCCTCCGGCTTGCCGGACTGGCGCGCCTGGTCGGCGAAGATCGCCTTCTCGCGCTCGACCGCGGCCGGATCGAGCTGCTCCGTCGTCAGCGCCATCGGGTTGGTGGCGGCGACATGCATGGCGACCTGACGGGCAAAGGCGTTGGCGGCCTGCGCGTTGCCTGTCGTCTCGATGGCGACCAGCACGCCGAGCTTGCCAAGGCCGTCGGCAACCGCATTGTGGACGTAGGTCGCGACAGCGCCCTGCTCCACCGTGAGCTTGGCCGAACGGCGGAAGCCAAGATTCTCGCCGATAGTGCCGACAGCGTCCTTGATGGTGTCGGCAACCGACTTGTCGGAACCCGGATAGGGGGCGGCTGCGACGGCCTCGGTCTTGCCGCCATAGGCGAGCGCGACCTTGGCGACCTTGGCGACGATCTCCTGGAAGGCGGCGTTGCGGGCAACGAAGTCGGTCTCAGAATTGACCTCGACGACCGCCGCCTCGCGGATACCGGAATCGACGCCGATCAGGCCTTCGGCCGCGGTACGGCCGGCCTTCTTGTCGGCCTTGGAAATGCCCTTCTTGCGCAGCCAGTCGACGGCCTCTTCCATGTTGCCGTTGGTCTCGTTCAACGCCGCCTTGCAGTCCATCATGCCCGCGCCGGTCAAGTCGCGGAGTTCTTTGACCTGTGCAGCCGAAATGCTCATTGTCGCCTCTTTGTTTAAAATGCACCGACGCACCACCGGTCCTCGATGATGCGCCTGGCGCCAGCGCTTAGCGCGCCAGAATATGAGAAAGATGAAGGCCGAAACCGGCCTTCCCTGTTATGCTTCCGGTGTCCGGGCAGCCGGTGTCTCGGCGGTCTGCGTCGGCTCGAGTGCCGGCTCGATCGGGGCCTCGGCCAAAGCGCCAACGTCGACGCCAAGCGCGCCCTGCTGGCGAGCAATGCCGTCGATTGCAGCCTTGGCGATCAGATCGCAATAGAGCTGGATGGCGCGGGCCGCGTCATCATTGCCGGGGATCGGGAAATCGATCTTGTCCGGGTCGCAGTTGGAATCGATGATGGCGACGACCGGGATGCCGAGGCGCTTGGCCTCGAGGATGGCGATCGCTTCCTTGTTGGTGTCGATCACGAACATCAGGTCGGGCGTCGAGCCCATGTCCTTGATGCCGCCCAGCGCCTTGTCGAGCTTCTCGCGCTCGCGATCGAGGTTGAGGCGCTCCTTCTTGGTGAGCCCCTGGGCCTCGCCAGCCAGCATCTCGTCGAGCTTGCGCAGGCGCTGGATGGAATTCGAGATCGTCTTCCAGTTGGTCATCATGCCGCCGAGCCAGCGGGAGTTGACATAGTACTGGGCCGAGCGCTGCGCGGCGTCGGCGACGATGTCGGACGCCTGGCGCTTGGTGCCGACGAACAGTACGCGGCCACCCTTGGCGACGGTGTCGGAAACCTGCTTCAGCGCCTGGTGCAGCAGCGGCACCGTCTGCGAGAGGTCGATGATGTGGATGTTGTTGCGGGCGCCATAGATATAGGGCGCCATCTTCGGGTTCCAGCGGTGAGTCTGGTGGCCGAAGTGAATGCCAGCTTCCAAAAGCTGGCGCATGCTGAAATCAGGCAGAGCCATTCTTGAGTATCCTTTCCGGTTAGCCTCCACGGACACAGGCATTTCTGGACTTTGTCCTCGAACGCCACCGGAGGTTTCAGCCGGATTTCTCCCGGGCAGACACCAAAGTCCGTGTGTGGAATGAGCGCGCATATAGAGGGGATGCGCGACAAACGCAAGCGCTGCGGTGTCTTGCGGCTCAGCATGCGGCGATCAGCGCACCCGGGCTATGGTCGTATCTTCCCCTTCGGCACGCGGACACGCCGGAAAACAGCAACGATCTCTTCGCGGCTGCATTCGATGGCGCCTAGCCGCACCGCGCGGTCACGCTCGAAGCCGGTTATGTCATAATGCGGCGCCGATGTCTTCGGCGGCCCCTGATAGGACGAGCGCTTGACGCCGAGCTGTGCTGCAAAACGATGCAGCTCGTCGGTGTCGTCGGCCAGCAGATGACACCAGCGGTGGCCGACCCATTTCCAGATCGCCGCGTCGACATACACCGCCATGAGGTTTGCCGCACTCCTTCATCTTGCGCCGACCAGCGGAGCCGCAGTTCACCTGGGGCCAAGATCCAAACGTTAGCGATGATAGAAGGGATTCGGATAGAAAATGAAGCCGCCGGCGGCTTCGAGTTCGGCTACTGACGTGGTGACAGCCGCCTGCATACGGCTGTGAAGTTCGGCGAGCGCATCGTCGATCGAGCCCCGAAAGGCATGCAATCCCAACGGTTCCGGCACCCGGATATGCGCGCAGCGCGGCCCGGCCGGCTGCGGCACGAAACGGTTGATCGTGTCGCGCAGCGTGCCCTTGCAATAGTCGTTGCGGACGCGCTTCAGATGCTCGGCGATCTCCTCTTGCGTGATGCGCGAGTTAACTGAGGCCCACGGTCCGACGCGCTGGAGACGCTGGATCGTGTCCGCCAGCGTGCGGACCTGTTTTTGTCTCTCAGCGTCGCCGGTGTTTTCCCGCAGCCAGCGGCGCGACCGGCGCAAAAGCTCGGCGATCTCGTTGGCGCCGGGATCGAACGAAATGCCCTCCCCCAGGCGCCGACTCAATTCGAGCAGCAGTTGCGTCTGACGCGCTGCATACGAAGCCCGTTCGTCGGGTGCCATGCCACAGGCAATCTCATCGCGCGACAGCAACGTCGCATAGACATGGTGGACGCGCTCCGGCAGCGTATCGGCGGCACGGCGTTCGATCTTCAGGCTCTTCTCGACATACGCGCATTCCTGCGCCAGCGCCGGCTCGACATTTTTGGTGAAGGCGAGCTTCCAGACAACCGGCGCGATCCAAATCCTACAATCCTGATCCGTGGCGCGACCGCGCTTAAGCGCTTCGAACCCCATCTCGACCGCCCCCGGAAGGAGCGAACCGACGACATTTGCATGCCAGCCGACGCCGCCTTCGGGATGCAAGAGAACACCATGCCCTTTCAGCGCCCAGGCGATCGAGTGTTCCTTGGCGGCCCCACTGTTGCCGGGAATCTGGGCGATCAGATTGTTGGCCAGCCAGAATTTCTGCATGATCCGGCCGAGGCCGTTGACGACGCCATGCGTGGCCCAGGATGCCGCGAGCGGACTGACCTGCGAGACGATCTCCTTGTCGATCATCCAGTCGGTAAAGAATTCCGGATGGTTGGGCGTGATGAACGTCGCCTTGCCGGCGCCGCAACAGGCCTTCAGCCGCTGCCGGTCGTCGTCGGGAAAGTCGATATGACGGACATTGGCGACGCCGCGCAATCCGGCCAGGCGGTTGAACGGCAACAGGTCGCGAAACCCGGGAATGCCATGCAGCATGACAACCCGGTTGACTACAGTCATGATCCTGATCAGCGCCGGATTGGGCCTCGGCGCCACGAACACATCGATTCTGCTCAACCCACCCCCCGATCGACCCATCGGCGTAGAAGTTGAGATGCAATTGCGGCGTGTTCAAGTCATGGCGCATGACCCCAAAAAATCGGAATCGATTTTCGGAAAGGATCATGCGCAAAATCAAAGTGCTACAGCGTCCTTTGCGCGGCCAAGAACGCGCGGCGCTGTAGGCGCCGCCTTCCCGGCGTGGTTAACCTGAAGCCTATTTCGGCGGACAGGCTTTCGACTGATCGAACAACGACAGATTGACCAGCTTGCCGGTCATCGAGAACTCGCCATAGTCCATGACGAGGTCGCGCGTGATGCCGTTGTCATGCAGCTTGAAGCTGATCCGGTACTCCGGCACCTCCTCGCCTGACTTGTCGGTGCCGTCGAAATAGGCAATGTCGACTGGCCAGTATTTGTCGGTGGCGAGTTTCGCCAATGCCGGCGCTTCCGGATCAGCTTTGTCGGCATCGGCTTTCTTGCCGACTACGACGGTGGTGGTCATCACTTTGTCGGCATCTTCCGAGCCGTCGAACAGGTTGGTTTCGTAGAAATTTTCGCCCTTTTCGGCCTTGTCGATCAGTTCGGCCAGATGCTGGGTCGGAAACTGGGTGGCAGCGAGTTCGAGGCTGCTCTTCTCCGGCTTGTCGATGTCGACCTTGAGGCCCTTCGTCTCCTTCGTCGCGGTGCCCTTCACCTCCTTGTCGAGGTTCTGGTCGACGAAGGATTTTGTCACGAACGAGAACGTCTTGCCTTCGGCGTCCTCGAAAGTGGTCGTCTGCTGGTCGGTCAGCTTTGTTGCATTATCGTTAGTGGCAATCTGGGTGACGAAGCGGAACTTCACCGTGTAGCCTTCGCAAGGTGAGCCGTTGAACTCATAGACCATGCGGCCGGAAATGCCGGTAATGCCGGAGCGATCGGAGGCTTTGTCCAGGCTCAGATCGTAAACCGCGCGATGCGCTTGCAGCGCCGGTACGGCAAAAGCCGGCGCCATCGAGAACACCGCTGGCAGCAGGACAGCGTGGAATGCGAGGCGTGTTGCGCGCATGAGGGCTCCGATCATCGCGCCTGATGGCAGGCCGCAGGAAAGAGGGTCCAGCTTAAAAAAAGTCGTGGCGGAAGCGAGGCAAAAATAGCAATTTCGGCCCGGCCTGCCCGGCGTCATCAAGCAATAGGGAAATACCATGAGCGAAACAATCGAAAAGCGGCTAAGCGGTCTCGGCGTGACGCTTCCGGTCGCAGCCGCGCCCGCCGCCAATTACGTGCCCTATTCCAGGTCAGGCAATCTGCTGTTCACCGCCGGACAGCTGCCGCTCAGCGAGGGCAAGCTGCAGGTGAGCGGACTGCTCGGCCGCGATGTCGACACCGCAAGCGGCAAGGAAGCGGCAAAATACTGCGCAATCAACATATTGGCGCAGGCCAAGGCAGCCCTTGGCGATCTTGAGAAAATCCGCCGCCTGGTGAAGATCACCGTCTTCGTCGCCTCGGCACCGGAATTTGTCGAACAGCACCTGGTTGCCAACGGCGCCTCGGATTTTCTGGTTGCAGTGCTCGGCGATCACGGCAAACATGCCCGCTCCGCCGTCGGGGCCGCCTCCCTGCCGCTTAATGCCGCAGTGGAAATCGAAGCCATCTTCGAAGTCGAATGAGCCAATCATGACCGATCTTTCCTGGCTGACCGCCCGACCCGTTGCCCATCGCGGCCTCCACGACATGAACAAGACGCGGTGGGAGAACACGCTTTCCGCCTTTGCCGCGGCAGCCGAACGCGGCTATGCGATCGAATGCGATGTGCATCTGTCGTCTGACCGCATCCCGGTCGTGATTCACGACAGCGATCTGAAGCGGCTGACCGGCAAGGACGGCTTCGTCTGGCAGCGAACGGCAGCGGAGATGACGGCGCTCAGGGTTGGCGGCACATCAGACCATCTACCGACTCTGCAGCAGGCACTCGACCTGGTCGATGGTCGTGTGCCGATGGTCGTCGAGCTGAAAGGGGTCCCCGGCCGGGACGAAGGTCTGGTGGAAAGCGTCGGCGAGATGCTCAAGCACTACAAGGGCAAGGCGGCGATCATGTCGTTCGACCACTGGCTGATCCGCGATTTCCCGAAACACGCGCCCGGCATTCCGGGCGGGCTGACCGCTTATGGCAAGGACGTCAAGCTGATCGAGGCGCATTTCGCCATGCTGGCGCACGACATCGCCTTCGCCTCCTACGCCGCCGGCGACCTGCCGAACCGGTTTGTCAGTTTCGTGCGCGAACGGCTCAAAATGCCGGTCATCACCTGGACCGTGCTCGACCAACCGGCGGTCGACCTGACCCTTAGATACGCCGACCAAATGACGTTCGAAGGATTCGAACCCGATCTTGTGCAGGTCGCTTGAAACCGAGCTTGCATGGACCGGCACGGAGCTTAAATAAGCCTCATGGATCAAGGCGATGAAGGCGACGGGCAAACGGCGAATGGAGCGTATGCGATCCGGGTTGCCTCCGGCATCGGAGCCTTCACCTGCGCGGAATGGGATGGCCTCGGCGGTACCGCACGCGGCGATGCAGAAAACGGCTACAACCCCCTCGTTTCGTTCGCTTTTCTGAGCGCGCTTGAAGATTCGGGCTGCGCCGTGCAGCGCACCGGCTGGCGGGGCCATCATCTCAGGCTGGAGACAGCGCAGGGAAAACTGCTCGGTGCCGTTCCCTGCTACCTGAAATCGCACAGCCAGGGCGAGTATGTTTTCGATCACGGCTGGTCCGACGCGTTCGAGCGCGTCGGCGGGCGTTACTACCCAAAACTGCAATGCGCCGTGCCGTTCACGCCGGTCACCGGTCCTCGCCTGCTGGTCAACAAGGGCGAGGACAGTCGCGCCGTGAAAGCCGGCTTGGCAGAAGGCCTGAAGGCGGTGACGGACAAGCTCGGCGTCTCTTCCGCGCACGTAACCTTCGCGCAGCAGAAGGATGTCGGGGCACTGGAAGCGGCGGGTTTCCTGCACCGCACCGACCAGCAGTTCCATTTCTTCAACGAAGGTTTTTCGACCTACGACGATTTTCTCGCCACTCTGGCGTCGCGCAAGCGCAAGGCCATGAAGAAGGAGCGGCGCGAGGCGCTCGCCCACGGCATCTCGATCGACTGGCTGACCGGCAGGGATCTCACCGAAAGGATCTGGGACGACTTCTTTGCCTTCTACATGGATACCGGCAGCAGGAAATGGGGGCGGCCCTACCTCAACCGCGAGTTTTTCTCAATGATCGGCGAGCGCATGGCCGGCGACATCCTGCTGGTGATGGCCAAGCGCCATGGACGCTACATTGCCGGCGCTATCAATTTCATCGGTTCCGATGCGCTCTACGGCCGCAACTGGGGCTGCATCGAAGACCATCCGTTCCTGCATTTCGAGGTCTGCTATCACCAGGCCATCGACTTCGCGATCGACCGTAAGCTGAAAGTGGTCGAAGCCGGCGCGCAAGGCGAGCACAAACTGGCGCGCGGCTATAGGCCGGTGACCATGCATTCGGCGCATTACATCGCGCATCCCGGCTTGCGCAACGCGGTCGCCGACTATCTCAGGCGCGAGCGGCGCGAAGTGGAGCGGATGGGCGACTATCTTGAAGAGCACACGCCGTTCCGCAAGGATCTGGCGGACGGTTAGGGCGACGCGTCCAATTGGACGCACAAAGCATGCTCTAACACTTTGAAATCTCCGCATCGTACTTTCCGAAAATCGATTCCGATTTTCGGGTTTGATGCGGTAGAGCAAGGCACAATCCGGAGCGCACGCCATGGCTGACCCCACCTACGACAGCAACAATATCTTCGCGAAAATCCTGCGCGGTGAAATACCGTCGCATCGCGTCTATGAAGATGACGCGATCGTTGCCTTCATGGATGTAATGCCGCAAGGGCCGGGTCATACGCTGGTTGTGCCGAAGGCGCAGTCGCGCAACCTGCTTGACGCGGACCCGGCAGTATTCGGCCCGCTCTTCGCCGTCGTGCAGAAGGTGGCGTTGGCGGTGAAGAAGGCCTTCGGCGCCGATGGTGTCACCATCCTGCAGTTCAACGAGCCTGCTTCGGGCCAGACCGTCTACCACCTCCATGTCCATGTCATTCCGCGCTTCCAGGGAATCCCTTTGAAGCCGCATAGCGGGCAGATGGAGAAACCGGAAGTGTTGACTGAGAACGCTGACAAGATACGAACAGAGCTGGGAAGCTGAAGCCGGGCGTCGCGCACAACGCCTCCAGCATCCACTACCTCTTTATCCAATAAAAAAGCCCCGTTTCCGGGGCTTTTTCAGGCCATCACCCTTTGCGGGGCAGTTGCGGCACCAAGCTGCGCTTGCCGCCATCTTTGCCCTTGGGCTCCGCCTTCTGCGCGATCGCCTTTTTCGCGACGGGCTTCTTGCTGGCAGCCTTCTTGAGTTTCGGCGTGTCGTCCGGTTCTTCCTTCTTCGGCTTGACCGGCGCCTCGTCGGCGAGCGACTCGAGCTTCAGGCCGGTCTCGCCGGTCTCCTTCTTCTCGACGGTGACACGCACCGTGCCGCCCTTCTTGAGCTTACCGAACAGCACCTCGTCGGCCAGCGGCTTCTTGATGTGCTCCTGGATGACGCGGCCGAGCGGCCGTGCTCCCATGCGCTCGTCGTAGCCCTTCTCGGCCAGCCAGGCGATCGCTTCCTGCGACAGGTCGAAGGTGACGCCACGCTCGGAGAGCTGGGCCTCGAGCTGCATGACGAACTTCTGCACCACCTGGTGGATGACCGGAACCGGCAGCGAGCCAAACGGGATGATCGCATCGAGACGGTTGCGGAATTCCGGCGTGAACAGCCGGTTGATCGCCTCGACATCATCGCCTTCGCGCTTGGTCGAGCCGAACCCGATCGCCGCGCGTTGCGCATCCGAAGCGCCCGCATTGGTGGTCATGATCAGGATGACGTTGCGGAAGTCGATCTGCTTGCCGTTGTGGTCGGTCAGCTTGCCGTGGTCCATGACCTGCAGCAGGATGTTGAACAGGTCCGGATGCGCCTTCTCGACCTCGTCCAGCAACAGCACGCAATGCGGATGCTGGTCGACGCCGTCGGTCAACAGGCCACCCTGGTCGAAGCCGACATAGCCGGGAGGCGCGCCGATCAGCCGCGAGACGGTGTGGCGTTCCATATATTCCGACATGTCGAAGCGGATCAGCTCGACACCGAGCGAGGCGGCGAGCTGCTTTGCCACTTCGGTCTTGCCGACGCCGGTCGGTCCCGAGAACAGGTAGGAGCCGATCGGCTTCTCCGGTTCGCGCAGGCCGGCCCGCGCCAGTTTGATCGCCGAGGTCAATGCCGTGATCGCGGTGTCCTGACCGTAGACGACACGTTTCAACTCAACGTCGAGACCGGCCAGCACCTTCTCGTCGTCGGCGGAAACCGTCTTCGGCGGAATGCGGGCGATGGTGGCGATCGTCGCTTCGATCTCCTTGATGCCGATAGTCTTCTTTCGCTTGGCCTCCGGCACCAGCATCTGCGAGGCGCCGGTCTCGTCGATCACGTCTATTGCCTTGTCCGGCAGCTTGCGGTCGTTGATGTAGCGCGCCGACAGTTCGACCGAAGCCTTGATCGCCTCAGCCGTGTAGCGAACCTTGTGGAACTCCTCGAAATACGGCTTCAGACCCTTCATGATCTCGATGGCGTCCTCGATGGTCGGCTCGTTGACGTCGATCTTCTGGAAGCGCCGCACCAAAGCGCGGTCCTTCTCGAAAAACTGGCGGAACTCCTTGTAGGTGGTCGAGCCGATGCAGCGGATCGTTCCGGACGACAGCGCCGGCTTCAACAGGTTCGACGCATCCATGGCGCCGCCCGACGTCGCCCCTGCCCCGATCACGGTGTGGATCTCGTCGATGAACAGAACCGCGCCCGGATAGTCCTCGAGTTCCTTGACGACCTGCTTCAGCCGCTCCTCGAAATCGCCGCGATAGCGGGTGCCGGCCAGCAATGTTCCCATGTCGAGCGCAAAGATGGTGGCGTTGTGCAGCACTTCCGGCACGTCACCCTCGACGATGCGCTTGGCAAGGCCCTCGGCGATCGCCGTCTTGCCGACGCCGGGGTCGCCGACATAGAGCGGATTGTTCTTGGAGCGGCGGCACAGCACCTGGATGGTGCGGTTGATCTCGGACCCCCGGCCGATCAGCGGATCGATCTTGCCGGCCTTGGCCTTGTTGTTCAGATTGATGCAATAGGCGGTGAGCGCGTCCTGCTGCTGCTTTTTCTTGCCGCCGTCCTCTTGCGGCTCGGCGCCGCTCTGGCCGCCCTGCTCGTCGTCGGCGCCGCGCGGCGACCGCGTCTCGGATGCGCCAGGACGCTTGGCGATGCCATGCGAAATGTAGTTGACCGCGTCGTAGCGGGTCATCTGCTGTTCCTGCAGGAAATAGGCGGCATGGCTCTCACGCTCGGCGAAGATCGCAACGAGCACGTTGGCGCCGGAGACTTCCTCGCGGCCGGACGACTGCACATGGATCACCGCGCGCTGGATGACGCGCTGGAAACCGGCCGTCGGCTTGGAATCCTCGTCGTAGCCGGTGACGAGGTTGTCGAGCTCGGTGTCGATATAGGTGAGAACCGTGTGCTTCAGCTCGTCGAGATCGACGTTGCAGGCGCGCATGACCGCGGCCGCCTCGGTGTCGTCGATGAGAGCGAGCAGCAAATGTTCAAGGGTTGCGTATTCGTGGTGCCGCTCATTGGCGAGCGTCAGCGCCTGGTGAAGCGCCTTTTCCAGGCCTTGGGAGAAAGCCGGCATGTTACCTCACTTCTTCTCCATCACGCATTGCAGCGGATGCTGATTCTGTCGGGCGGAATCCATGACCTGAGACACTTTGGTCTCGGCCACCTCGAATGTATAGACCCCGCACTCGCCCACTCCATGATTGTGAACATGTAGCATGATGCGTGTGGCGGCTTCACGGTCCTTCTGGAAAAAACGCTCCAGTACGTGAACCACGAATTCCATGGGCGTATAGTCGTCGTTGAGAATGAGGACCCGATAAAGGCTAGGCTTCTTGGTCTTGGTTTTGGTGCGCGTGATGACAGCCGTGCCGCGACCGGCCTCATTGCCGTCGTTGCCGTTTTGCATCCGCACCACATCTCTCATGGCAGTCAAACCAATCGTCACGTAGCCCTGCCTTTTCGAATCCCCATACGAGTTCGACATGTAGGTCTTCGATGAACGATTTTAAGCCCTTCTGTTTAGCTGACAATATGGCTAGGTGGCCAAACTTGGCCGATTTTCGAAATCGTGAAGGCGGCAGAAACCCCTGATTTCAAATTGCCATGAAAAAACCCGGTCGCGCGTTCGCGACCGGGTCTGTCTTGCAGCCCTAGGGCCATCTTCACATTATAGCAAGATTATTTCGCTTTTGCGACGATTGATTCGAACGGCTTGTAGGCTTCTTTGGCGAGTTCGGCATAGAGATCGCCTATCTTGGTCGCTTCGGCGACGAAGGCTTCGTACGACTGCTTGGCAAAATCGGACTGGATCTCGATCGCCTTCTCCAGCGACTTGGCCGACAACAGTTTCTCGGCTGCTGCGCTGCCGGCCTCGAAGCTTTTCTTGGTGTACTCGCCCGCCTCGGTGGCGATGGCCTGCGCACCCTTGGAAAGGGATGCGAAGCTCTTCAAGCCGGTGTCGGCAAACTCCTTGCCGTATTTGCTGAAATCTTCATAGGTCTGGGTCATTTCACGCTCCCTTGACAGTTGCCGTTGAACGGTGGACGCGCCCTGTCCGGGGGCCGCGTTGTGCAATGCAAGTTATATATTGTGCACTGCACAAAAAGTCAATGTTTCGCCGAGCGCGGTTCCGGGCGACCGGCCCGGCGTGCAGGCCCGGCCACCGGCAATCGCTAAAATTCAAATAAAGGGAAGCTCAAGCCCGAAGAAAATGGTGAACACGATGGTTACCATAAACGGATTGGTAACGCTGACCGCGATAGCTTGGCTCGAAGTGAGGCAGGACCTTTGCCGCCTCCAGCAACAAAAAATTCAAAGGAACTATCGGTGCGTCAGGCGTTGTCGGGCATTCTCTCCAAATCCGCGTCCTCTTTGAAAACGATCATGATCCTCGCTTTGGCGATGACATTCGTCGTTGCCGACGCTGCTTCGTCCATGGCAGCGAGGTCGGCGGCCATCGTCATCGATGCCAAGACCGGCAAGGTGCTTTATTCTTCGAATGCCGATGGTCGGCGCTATCCGGCCTCGCTCACCAAGATGATGACGCTTTACCTGGCCTTCGAGGCCATGGCGAACGGCAAGATCAGCAAGAACTCCCGGGTCGTCTTTTCGGCCAATGCTGCTGCTGAACCGCCGACGAAACTCGGCGTCAGACGGGGCGGCGCGATCACGGTCGAGACCGCGATCCTGTCGATGGTGACCAAGTCGGCAAACGACTCGGCGACGGCGCTCGGCGAGCTTCTCGGCGGCAATGAAGCCAATTTCGCCCATATGATGACAGCCAAGGCCCGGGCGCTGGGCATGAAGGGGACCGTTTTCCGCAACGCCCACGGCTTGCCAAACCCCGGTCAGTTCACGACCGCGCGCGACATGGCGGTGCTCGGCATCGCGCTACGGGAGCATTTTCCCCAATATTACGGCTATTTCTCGCAGCGTTCCTTTCTCTACGGCCGGAGGCGCATCAACGGCCATAACCGCCTGCTTGGGCGCATCAAGGGCGTCGACGGCATCAAGACCGGTTACACCCGCGCCTCCGGCTACAATCTCGTTTCCTCGGTCGACGACGGCGATCGCCGCATCGTGGCGGTGGTGATAGGCGGGAAATCCGGCGGCAGCCGCGACAACCAAATGGCCGCATTGATCAAAACCTACATGCCGAAGGCGTCGTCGCGCGGCAACGGCATGCTGGTCGCCAAGGCCGGCGGCGGCAACCCGATCAGCGCCCTGGCAAAAGTGTTCCTGCCCAAGCGCGACGCGCCGACGCCGGACAGCCGGCCGGACGACGATGCCCCGGACGATGATGCCATTGCCTCGCTAGTTGAGGAAACCGACCCCGCCGTTGAAGAAGCCACCCCCGTCGTCCAGACCAGGCCCGTTTCTCAGACCAAGAAGGTCGACACAGTGGCCGCGGCCACGGCGGACGATGTCGCGACGGCAAGGGTCGCAGCAGCCTACGCCGAACCGGCGGCGGTCGATCCCGTCAACACGGCATCGGTGCCGTCCGGCTGGGCAGTCCAGGTCGCCTCTTCGCCAAAACAATCCGAAGCCCAGGCTCTCCTGGACGAGACGAGCAGGCAGGCGCCTTCGATCCTCGCCGATGCCACAGGTTTCACCGTCGCCTTCGAAAAGGACGGCGTCACCTATTACCGCGCCCGGTTCGGCTTTGGTTCGAAGACTGCTGCCTGGAAAGCCTGCAACGCCCTGAAGAAAAAGAAAATCGAGTGCTACGCCGTCCAGCAGTAGACGGCGTCGAAAACATCTCCGGGAAAAATTCTGCGTCGAAGGAGACTAGTTGTGATTGGAGAGCAAGACGTCCTTGGCTTCATTGATCCGCGCCGCCAGAAAAGACGTGCCGCCGATATCGGGGTGCAGGCGCTGCATCAGGCGGCGGTGCGCCTTGCGGACATCCGCCGCGGCGGCCCCCGCTTCAAGACCAAGGATCTTGTAGGCCTCCTCCTTAGTCATGGCGCCCGAACCTGGCGAAACACCCAGCCCTTCGCCACCATTCGCCTCAGCGTCTTTGCGCCAGATGGGAAATCTGCCGTCAAGATACGTCTCTAGCAACTGGCGGCTCTCCGGGTCGCCGGGGAGCTCGCGATAAAGTTGCTGCAACTCCGAAAGGCTCATCGTGCCAAGCATCTTGCCTTCATGGCGGCCGGCGAGCACGAGCCCCTCCAGATTGCCGGTATCGTGATCAAGCTCCATTTCGAGTGCCGCGGTGCGCACCGTCGAATGCTTGCCCGGCTCCAGTTTCGCCGTCGGCCGCTTCATCCGCATGGAGCCATACCAGGCGAGCGCAGTCGACAGGATCAAGCCGCCGAGACCTTCGCGTCCGACCAGAAGCACGGCGACGCCGATCAGCGCCAGCAGGACGGGCCCAAGTGTCCTCATCCCGCTTGCGAGTCTCGCGGGGTCGGCGCGGAGAAAGATCGTGGCCACGCCGAGCAGCACCAAAAGCAACGCCACGAATGCGATAGTCGCGCCCATTATTTTCTGCTGCTCCGCAGATGCTCGATCATCAGCCGGTCTTCCGGCCTGCCCCTGGCCTCCAGTGCCTTCAGCCCGCCGGTTGCAAACACGGCGACCGCCGAAAGCAGGCTGGCCAATGTTGCGGCGGCCCGCCGATCAAATCGGAACCAGGCACCTTTGGACAGCCGCGCAATCTCCTTAAATGCCTTTTCTGCGCCGGCATCATGGCCCTCCTGAAAGACGAAGACAGGAACGCCGTGCAGGCCGAGGCTGCCGGCCTTTTCGGCCAGATCGTCTATGTTTTCTTCCATCGCGTCGCCGATATAGACCAGCGCATTCACCCTGGCCGCCGCCGTCTGTTTCAGCGCATGGGCGAGAACCTTGCCGATCTGGGTTTGGCCGCTGCGGCATTCGATCCGCGTCATCAGCTGCTTCAGCGCGTCCGTATCGGTGACGAATCCAGATGAGCGGCACTCGCCAAGCCCACGAAAATAAACCAATTGAATTTTCAGCGCTCCGGCCTTGCCGACGGCGTCGAACATCTCGCCCTGCAGCGCACAGGCAAGGTCCCAGGTCGGCTGGCGGCTCATCGTCGCGTCGAGCGAGAGTATCAGCCTGCCAGAACCGGTCGCGGACGCAGCGAGCGTCCTTGCCTGACGGATAAAGGCGTCGATCTCGCCAGTGCTTGATTGGGACTCGACCGGCGCAGGATTGGCCTTTGCGGGCACGGGCTGCTTCTTGTCGCTCATGACATTCAAGATGTGGCGTTGTCGCACAGCTTGCAAGCCCAGCATGAGGCGATCTGGAGGGCCAGCGATCACGGCAGCTTTGAATTTGGGGGACCTTCCTAGAGAAGGCCGAGATCGGCAAGCTCGCGCCTGAGTTTCGGCGGCATCTCGACCGATCCCGCTTTACCCTTGCCGAGATCGGCCGATGCGTCCGACGGTTTCAGGTAGCGCCAGCCTTGAAAGGCGCGGCGCGGCTGCCATTCGGTGCGCACCACCGCGGGATCGAGGATCAGATGACAGCGGCCGATGCCCTCGTCATCGGTGAAAGGACGGATTTCCGTGATCAACTGGCGGCATTGCACATTGCCCTTGATCACCCAGTAGAGGGAACCGCCATCGGTGACCTCGGCGCCGCGCGTCGGCATCATGCGGGTGGTGTGGTAATGCTCGACCGGTTCACCGGCGCGCCGCCGTTCGTCGAGGCGGAAGGCGATCCACTCTTCGAGATCTTCGACGCTGTCGCAGCCAACGCAGAGCTTTATCAGATTAAGAGACATGGATTAAGGTTAGTCCGGCGTGCGAAGGCGTCAACGGCCTGGCCGACTTTCTCCACAGTGCCAGTCTTGGCAGTGCTGTTCTCCACAGTGCCAATCCCAGTGCAAAGTTTGGCTCAGCATTCCACGATATTGACGGCCAGTCCGCCGAGGCTGGTTTCCTTGTATTTCTCGTTCATGTCGAGGCCGGTCTGGCGCATGGTCTCGATCGCGGCATCGAGCGGCACGAAGTGAACGCCGTCGCCCTTGATGGCCAGCGAAGCAGCCGTCACCGCCTTGACGGCGCCGAGTGCGTTACGCTCGATGCAAGGCACCTGCACCAGCCCGCCGACCGGATCGCAGGTCATGCCGAGATGATGTTCAAGCGCGATCTCGGCGGCGTTCTCGACCTGCTCGGGCGTGCCGCCCATCACGGCGCACAGCCCCGCTGCCGCCATCGCCGAGGCCGAACCGACCTCGCCCTGGCAGCCGACTTCGGCGCCCGAGATCGAAGCGTTGGTCTTGATGATGCCGCCGATCGCCGCCGCGGTCAGCAGGAAATCGCGGATGCTTGGCTGGTCGGCCTCGGGATGGAAATGCAGCCAGTAGCGCAGCACCGCGGGCAGCGTGCCTGCAGCACCGTTGGTCGGCGCGGTGACGACGCGCCCGCCGGCGGCGTTCTCCTCATTCACCGCCATGGCATAGATCGACAGCCAGTCGTTGGCGAGCAGCGGATTGGGCCGGTTCTGCCGCCACTGGTCCTGCAGCTTGTCATGCAATTGCCGCGCGCGTCGGCGCACCTTCAGCCCGCCCGGCATGATGCCGTCCTGCGACAGGCCACGCTCGATGCAGCTCTTCATCGCCCTCCAGATGCCGTCGAGGCCGGCGTCGAGTTCCTCGCGCGGCATCTGCGTCTCTTCGTTGACGCGCTTCATGTCGGCGATGGAAAGGCCGCTTTTCGCCGCCATCGACAGCATCTCGACGGCGTTCTTGAAGGGGTATGGAACCTTCTTGCCTTCCGTCTTCACCGAGCCCTTCACCTTCATCCGCTGCAGCTCCTCCTCGGAAACCACGAAGCCGCCGCCGATCGAATAATAGATGCGTTTGAGCAGCAGGCGGTCGTCAGCATCATAGGCGAAAAAAGCCATGCCGTTGGCGTGGCCGGAAAGCGGCGTCTTGCGATCCAGTACCAGATCCGTCGCCGGGTCGAAGCGATAGGAGGGATGGCCGGGCGGCGAAATCCGCTTGTCGGCGGCGATACGGTCGACGATGTTGTCCGCCTGATCGGGGTCCACCGTCTGCGGCGTCTGGCCGGCAAGCCCGAGCACGACGGCGCGATCGGAACCATGGCCGATGCCGGTATAGGCAAGCGAGCCGTGCAGGCTGGCGGCGATGCGGTCGACCTTGGCGCCGGCCGGGCGTGGCCAGTCATCTCCCGCGACCTCGTCGAGAAAACGCCGCGCAGCTGTCATCGGTCCCATCGTGTGCGAACTCGATGGTCCAATGCCGATCTTGAACAGGTCGAAAACCGAAAGGAACACGCGCCGCTGTCTCCTATTGGAATTTACATATAGGAATTCCTGTGATGTTTCCGCTCTTTCGAAGATCGCGGCGCTGCACCTGCCGACCTTGTTTGCTCCGGCAGCGACATCGTTGCGTTCCGCCATCGAAGCGGCGCCACCGCTTGTGGTAAAAGGGTCGCATGGGCGATTCCTTTCATTTGTCGACGGCCGACCTCGTGGCGCTGGCCTTCTTCCTTTTCGTATGGGTGCTGCATACGCTCGCATCCGACGGGAAGCTGGTCAGCCGCATGTCGCTGACGACAGCGATGAACGTCCAGCGCGAAGCCTGGATGCGGACCATGGCCGAACGCGAGACCCGCATCGTCGACACCGCCATTATGGCAGGTCTTCAACAGGGAACCGCCTTCTTCGCCTCCAGTTCGCTGATTGCGATCGGCGGCTGTTTTGCCTTGGTCGGCGCCTCCGATCAGGTTGTTTCGATGCTGAGCGATCTGCCGCTCGGCGCGACATCATCCCGCTCCGCCTTTCAGATGAAGGTGTTCGGATTGGTGCTGATTCTTGCCTATTCCTTTTTCAAGTTCGGCTGGGCCTACCGGCTGTTCAACTACTGCTCGATTCTGATCGGAGCTGTGCCGATTCCGCATGGCGAGGCCTCACGTAACCCGGTTAGCGAGACGGCGGTATGGCGTGCGGCGCGCATGAACATGCTGGCCGGGAAACACTTCAATTCCGGCCTTCGCGGCGTGTTTTTCTCGATCGGTTATCTCGGCTGGTTCGTCGACCCAAAATTGTTCGTGCTGTCGACGCTGCTTTTGCTGGCGGTCCTGGTGCGTCGCCAGTTCTTCTCGGCGGCCCGGCAAGCCGTGATCGGTCAGCCGCCCGAACCAACACCCGGTCCAGGGAAGAGCCGATCGATGCGGCCCGACAGCCAGTAGGCGACGAGCCCGATCCATTCACGGACCGCCGTGCTGACGGTTTGCAGCGAACCGAAGGGATCGTCGCGGAACAGGCCGATGCCGTCCTTGCCCGAGGTGCGGTAATCGACCGGCCAAGGAATGGTGGCAAAGCCGGCCTTGTCGAACAGCGCCTTGGCGCGCGGCATATGGAAGGCCGAGGTCACCAGCAGCCAGGTCTCGCCCGGTTTCGGGGTGACCAGTTCCCGGGTGAAGACGGCGTTCTCGTAGGTGTTACGGGATTTGTTCTCGAGGATCAGCCGATCGGCCGTCACACCAAGCGCGGCGAACAGACGCGGCGCCGTCTCTGCATCGCCCTCGCCTTCGCCGATCATTGCGATAGTGCCCCCTGAGATGACGACTTTAGCTGTCGGAAAATGCCGTGCCAGCACGGCAGCCGCGACCACCCGGTCTCCGCTGGCGTTCAGTTCATAGCCGCCACGCGCGAAATTGACGGCGCCCTCCATGCCGCCTCCGAGCACGACGATGCCATCGACCTTTTCCGGCAGCGGCGGGCGCGGAAAGCGCTCTTCCAGCGGGTTGAGCATCAGTGCGCCGAGCGAGGTCCAGGTCGAGAGGGCGAGGATGAGAAAGGCCAGCCCGCTGCCGGTGGCAAACAGCTTTCGACGCCCAACCAAGGCAGCAAGCAACGCGACCAACAGCAGGATGATCGCCAGATTTAACGGCTGGACGAGGAGCCAAGACACCTTGGAAAGATAGTAGAACATCCCTCACCCCTTCAGATGGGAGACGGCACTACCACCACTTTTCCGGCTGGAACGTACCCGCCGCCTGTTCGATGACATGGGCGGTCTGGAACAAGGTTTCCTCGTCGAAAGGCCGGCCGATGAGCTGCAGGCCGAGCGGCAGGCCCTTGGCGTCTAGCCCTGCGGGCACGGCGATACCCGGCAGTCCAGCCATGTTCACCGTCACCGTAAAGATGTCATTGAGGTACATCTTGACCGGGTCGGCGGCCATGTCCTCGTCGGCGATGCCAAAGGCCGCCGACGGCGTCGCCGGCGTCAGGAGGACGTCGACGCCGGCGGCGAATGCGTTTTCGAAATCCCGCTTGATGAGATTCCGCACCTTCTGCGCCTGCAGATAGTAGGCGTCGTAATAGCCTGCGGAGAGCACATAGGTGCCGATCATGATGCGGCGCTTGACCTCGCGGCCGAAGCCGGTGGCGCGGGTCTTCTCGTACATGTCGACAATGTCCTTGCCCGGCACGCGCAACCCATAGCGGACGCCGTCATAGCGGGCGAGGTTCGAAGAGGCTTCGGCGGGCGCGACGATGTAATAGGCCGGCAGCGCATATTTGGTATGCGGAAGCGAAATGTCGACGATCTCGGCGCCGGCATCTTTCAGCCAGGCAATGCCTTTCTGCCACAGCGCCTCGATCTCGTCGGGCATGCCGTCGACGCGGTATTCCTTGGGGATGCCGACCTTCATGCCTTTGATCGGCTTGCCGATCGCCGCCTCGTAATCCGGCACCGGCCGGTCGACCGAGGTGGTGTCCCTCGGATCGACCGAGGCCATCGATTTCAAGAGAATCGCGGCGTCGCGCACATCGCGGGCGATCGGTCCGGCCTGGTCGAGCGACGAAGCGAAGGCGACGATACCCCAGCGCGAGCAGCGGCCGTAGGTCGGCTTGATGCCGACCGTGCCGGTGAAGGCGGCGGGCTGGCGGATCGAACCGCCGGTGTCGGTGGCGGTGGCGCCGGCACATAGGAGCGCTGAAACGGCGGAGGCCGAGCCGCCTGACGAACCGCCCGGCACCAGCTGGGCGTTGTCCAGCGTGCGCGCGGTCCTGGTGCCGCCGGCCGAGACGAAACCGCCATCGCCCTGATGCGTGGTTGGCATCACCACCGTGTCGAGGCGCGAACGCCGCCACGGATTGACGACGGGGCCGTAGTGGGAGGTCTCGTTGGACGAGCCCATGGCGAACTCGTCCATGTTGAGCTTGCCGAGCATCACGGCGCCGTCGGCCCACAGATTGGCAGTGACAGTCGATTCGTAATGTGGCTTGAACCCATCCAGCACATGGCTGCAGGCCTGGGTGTGGATGCCTTCGGTGCCGAACAGGTCCTTGATCCCGAGCGGTATGCCTTCGAGCGTCCCGCCCTCGCCCTTCGCCAGCTTCGCGTCCGAGGCCTTGGCCATGTCGCGCGCCTTGTCGTCGGTAACGACGACATAGGCGTTGAGCGTCGGATTGGCCCGCTCGATCGCCTGGAGATAGGCTTCGGTGATCTCGGTTGCGGTGATTTCCTTGGCGCGCAGCTTGGTGCGGGCCTGCGAAATCGTCAGGTGGGTCAGGTCGCTCATCAGGCAAGGCTCTTTTCGTAAAACACCGACCACTCGGTATCGGGATAGTCCAGCACCGGGCCGCAGCGCGAAAATCCGGCGCCTTCATAGACGGTCCACGCTGCCGGATGGCGGTCGCCGGTTTCCAGCACCAAACGCTTCAGCCCTTCATTGCGCGCCAGCGCTTCGATCCGCTCGACGATCCTGGCGCCGATCTTCTGTCCACGATGCGACGGCCGCGTGTACATGCGCTTGACCTCGCCGACGGTGCCATCGTGGCGCTTCAGCGCGCCGCAACCGACGGCAAGGCCGTTGTCGCGAGCGATGAAGACAGTTGTGTCGTTGTCGGCCATCTGTTCGACGATCATGTGATAGCAGTGCTCCGGCGGCGTCAGTTGCAGCAGCGTGGCGTTGAGCTCCTTAACCAGCCCGCGCACATCGTCCTGCAGTGGCGTCTCGATGGCGATCTCGATTGCCATCGGCCCGCTACTCCACCACCTTCGGAACGAGGAAGAAATTCTCTTCGGTGGCCGGTGCGTTGGCGACGATGTCGGCCGCCTTGCTGCCGTCGGTGACGACGTCCGGGCGCTTCTTCATCTCCATCGGGATCACCGAAGTCATCGGCTCGACGCCGGAGACATCGACCTCGTTCAATTGCTCGACAAAACCGAGAATGGCGTTCAACTCGCCGGTCATGCGCTCGGCATCCTCCTCGCTCACCGCAATACGGGCGAGACGCGCGACGCGCTTCACAGTCTGAAGATCAACGGACATGGTTGTTTGTGCCTCTGGAAAACCAGTCCGCGCTATAGCGGCGCGGCGCGTGCCGCGCAACATGCATCGTGCTGAGAACCGGCCCAGAAGGTCTGTGGCAGGCCACGCTGTCGCAGCTGAGATAGCTGCCGCCTTGGGCATTCTCTACAACGCAATCGTCCCACCGATCTCCGGCAACGCCACCTTCACGCCGGATCCCTCCAACCCTGCGACAAACTTGTCGGCGGTCTGGTCGATGATCGGGAACGTGCCGAAGTGACTGGGGATGACCGTCTCAAACTGAAAGAAGCGTCGGCAGGCAAGGGCTGCCACCGCGCCACCCATGGTGAAGCGGTCGCCAATCGGCACAATACCGATCTTCGGTTCATGCAATTCGTTGATCAGCGCCATGTCGGAAAAGATGTCGGTGTCGCCCATGTGATAGAGCGTCTTGTCTTCCGGAAAATGCAGGACGAGGCCGCCTGGATTGCCGAGATAGGTGTTCAGGCCATTGTTTCCCGGGAACGACGATGAATGCAGCGCCTGGACGAAGGTGGTGGTGAAACCGCCGCAATCCACGGTGCCGCCGATATTGCCGGGATTGATCTTCTTGTCGCTGGCGCCCCTGCCGACCAGGTACATGCAGACCTCGAAATTGGCGACCAGCATAGCGCCGCTTTTCCCAAGCACTTCGAGCGCACCGCTGATGTGATCGCTATGGCCATGGGTCAAAAGAACATGCGTGACCCCTTCCGCCGGTCCTTCCCAGCCGCTCGTCCATGACGGATTGCCGATCAGATAGGGATCGATGAGGATTTTCGCGTCGGTGGTTTCGATGCGGAATGCGGAATGTCCGTACCAGGTCAGTTTCATGAATGCCTTCCTCGATTTTTGCTTCGCCAAAGGATAGAACGCCGGCAGTGAAATTAAAGTCCCACGGCGTGTGGTCCAAGGAAGGCCGTTGAGCATCATCACCATCGAAGAGTTGCCGGCGCGGCTCAGCGGCGGCAAGACGCTGGCCGGGCTCGACCTCGGCGACAAGACCATCGGCGTGGCGGTTTCCGACAGGGGCTTTGCCTTCGCCCATCCGCGTCCGGTCATCATGCGCAGGAAATTCTCGCTGGATGCAGCTGTGCTGCTCGCCTTGCTGCAGAAAGAGAACGTCGGCGCCGTGGTGCTCGGCCTGCCGATCAACATGGGCGGGTCGGAAGGCCCGCGCGCCCAGAAATCCCGCGCCTTCGCCCGCAACATGGCTGGTGTGACCGACCTGCCCTTCGTTTTGTGGGACGAGCGACTGTCGACGGTGGCGGCTGAGCGGACGTTGATCGAGATGGATTTTTCGCGCCGCAAACGCGCCGGCAAGATCGATTCGGCCGCGGCGGCCTTTATTCTGCAGGGCGTTCTCGACCGGCTTCAGGCGCTCGGCGTCGATGCTTGGCCGAAATAGCGGTCGCGCATTATCCTGATCCAGCTGCCGATCACCCGGCGGCGGCGGAACGCCCAAAATGCCATGAGCAGCAGACTGTCGAAGATGCAGGCCTTTGCCACCATGCCGGGAATGAGCACCGGATCAATGCCGAGCATCTCCCCATAAAGCTGGAAGACGAGGTCATGCAATTGGCGGCTCAGCATGACATAACCGAAATTGATGTCGTTGAGCGACAGGAAGAACCACCCCCAGAACAGGGCGAGCGGCGCCGCCCATAGCGCGAACAAGGTACGCATCAGCGGCCATCCCTCAAGTTCGTGTCCGGCCTCAAGTTCGTGTCCAGCCGGCCGGAAATGCGCGAGAGCGCCGAGTTGTGCGCCGCCGCCTTCGCCATCACATGCGCGGCGGCACGGATTTCACCCGTGCCCGGAACCGCTGCGGCGAGGGCCGACCGCCACTCTGCGAGCATGGCGACATAGGACGCCAGCAGCGCCGCCAGTTGCACCGCGACAACCATGAACAGCCCGCTGATGCCCTGCGCGGCGCCGCCGACGACAATCAGCGACAATACGCCGGAGGCGGAGATGAAGGCGACCCGCACGACGCTGTCGGTGGCGTCCGGATTTGTCGGATCGCTAAACAGAGTCTCGACAAAGGCCCAGCAGAACAGCACCGCTACGACCAGCAGCGCTACAGCAAGCGGTGCCACGACAACGGCGCTTTCGAGGTCGGCGAAGCGGGTGTTCTGGACGGCGACGCCGAGCACGCCAAGCGCTGCCGCAACACCGCGATTCCCGTCGATGCAGAGGAACGCCAGCAGGGCGAAAACGACCGCCCAGTGCAAGGCCAGAAAGGAGCTCAATATATGCCGCATGGCGTTCCTGCTTCCGTAAACAGGACAGTGGGCTTTGCGGCCCGCCACCGCAATGGAAACCATTTATTAAGGTTAACGGGCGTCCGCAGGAGCACGACAGCGCCGGTCGTGGCGCTTTACATGCCGGCAATGCCTGCTATGGCACAGTCTCCCTCCGAGACGCTTCCATGCAAGCCACGTTCGAAAGCATCCTGCCGATCTTCCTGCTTCTCCTGTGCGGGAATATTCTTCGGCGCGTCGACGTGATCGATCCGGCCGGCTGGCACGGCATCGACCAGTTGGGCTACTGGTTCTTCTATCCGACACTGATTCTCGTGACGATCGTAAACGCCGATTTCACCGGCCTGCAGCTGGATGCCATGATGCTGGCGCTGGCAATCACCGTGCCGCTGATGTTTGTGTTCGTGCTGTCATTGTGGCCGTTTCTGCGCAAGGCCGGTCTTGCCGGAGCGGCCGAATTCTCGTCGATTTTCCAAACGTCGATCCGCTGGAACGGTTTCATGGCGCTGGCCATTGCCCAGAAACTGTTTCCGCCCGCCGGCATGGCTGTCGTCGCGCTGGTGATGGCGATCATCATCCTGCCGATCAATCTTGTGACGGTTTTCGTGGTTACACGCTTCGCCGACAGGACGGCCAACTGGCCGACGCTGATCCGCCGCATGGCGACCAATCCAATGGTGATCGCGGCTGCCGGCGGTCTTCTGCTGCGCGCGCTGCCCTTCGAACTTTTTGCGCCGGTCAACAAGACGCTTCAGCTGATCGGCCAGGCCGCGCTTGGGCTTGGCCTCGTCGGCATTGGTGCGGGCCTGAGGCTCGACAGCCTGGTCAAGCCCAGGATCGCTATCCTCGTCCCGGTTGCGGTCAAGCTGGTGGTGTTTCCGGCGCTGCTGCTGGCCATTTCGCTCCTGCTTGGCGTCACCGGCGAGGAATTGCTGTTTCTCATCCTGTGCGGCGCCGTGCCGACCGCCATGAACGGTTATGTGCTGGCCAAGCAGATGGGCGGCGACGCCGAGCTTTACGCTACGGTTACGACGCTGCAGACGCTTGCTTCCTTCGCGACCATCCCGGTTGTACTGCTGTTGGCGGCTCAGTTCGTCGGCGGATAGAGCGTGTCGATGATCATGCGCGCGTCATGGCGCGAATCGAGCATGCCATAGGTGTTGCGCCACTGGCCGGCGAGGCGCGTCTCGACGAAGGCGTCGGCGATCCGCCCTGCCCCCAGCCTGCGAAGCTCCGCCGCAGCCGCCGACAGCGCCAGTTGCTCGGTGAGCAGGCGGGCCGAGCCCTCGTCGGTTGCCGCGACCTGCATTGCCGCCTTGAGTACACCGACGGTGCCGCGTCCGCCGGCGCCGAGATCGCGATCGATGCCGGCCAGCACCTCCTCGAACAGGCCGGGTGCACGCCCCAGCACGCGCAGCACGTCGAGCGCCATGACGTTGCCGGATCCCTCCCAGATCGCGTTGACCGGAGCTTCGCGATAGTAGCGGGCGAGCGGCGCCTCCTCGACATAGCCATTGCCGCCGAGGCACTCCATCGCTTCGTAGAGCAGCGATGGTGCGATCTTGCAGACCCAGTACTTTACGACCGGCGTCATGGCGCGAGCGAAGGCCGCCTCGCCGCGGTCGCCGGCCGCTTCGTCGAAGGAGCGCGCAAGCCGAAACGACAGCGCGGTGGCCGCGGCGACGTCGAGCGCCATGTCGGCCAGCACGCGCTGCATCAGCGGCTGCTCGATCAGATTGGTTCCAAACACCTGGCGGTGACGGGTGTGGTGGACGGCCTCGGCCAGGCCGGCACGCATGATCGCCGAAGAGGCGATCGCGCAGTCGAGCCGGGTCAGCGTCACCATGTCCATGATCGTTTTCACGCCCGCCCCGGGCTCGCCGACCATCTCGCCGATGGCGTCGACGAACTCCACTTCGGACGAGGCGTTGGAGCGGTTGCCGAGCTTGTCCTTCAGCCGCTGGAAGCGGAAGCCGTTGCCCGAACCATCGCCGAGAATGCGGGGAACGAGAAAGCACGAAAGTCCTTCCGGCGCCTGTCCAAGCACCAGGAACGCATCCGACATCGGCGCTGACATGAACCATTTGTGGCCGGTCAGCCGATAGAAGCTGCTGCCGGCCCGCTCGGCCCTGGTGATGTTGGCGCGGACATCGGTGCCGCCCTGCTTCTCGGTCATGCCCATGCCGAGCGTCAGCCCGGTCTTTTCGACCGGCGGCTTTTGGCTCTGGTCGTATTTGCGTGTCGTCACCCGCGGGGCCCATTCGCGAAACAGTTTCGGGCTTGCCATCAGCGCTGCCAGCGATGCGCTGGTCATCGTGATGGGACAGAGATGCCCGGTTTCGAGCTCGGCCGTCAGGTAGAAACGCGCGGCGCGCACCTGATGACGGCGGCCGATCTCGGCATCGCCATTTTCCCAGACCGACGAATGCAGCCCGTTCCCCACCGACCGGCGCATCAGTGCGTGATAGGCTGGATGAAACTCGACCAGATCGATGCGCCGGCCCTGCCGGTCATGGGTCCTGAGCTTCGGCGTCTCGACATTGGCCAGGCGAGCCAGTTCCTGCGCCTCCTGCGTCAGCACGAAACGGCCAAGCCCATCGAGATCTTTGCGCACCGGATCGGAAAAACGCTCGGCAAGCTGGATTAGCAACGGATCGCCCCGCCAGGCGTTGCCGCCTGCCAGCGGCGGCGGCTGGTTCGTCACGTCGTCGGTCACGCACTGTCCTTATCATCACAAGGCCACGAATCCGAAGCCAGTAGCGGTTTATAGCCCAAGCCGCGCAACGCGCGCGACGAAAATACCGGGGAGAAAGACCGCAATCCAAAGCTGGTGCTTGCAGCCAAAGGTCCTCCACCCTATAGCAGCGCCTTGAGATGACCGACGCTTCGTCCCTGCCACTCTATCCTCACCGCCATCTTCTGGGCATCCGCGATCTTTCCCCCGCCGACATCGAGCTTTTGCTGGACAAGGCGGACCGGGCGGTCGCGATCTCGCGGCAGTCAGAGAAGAAGACCACGACGCTGCGCGGCCGCACCCAGATCAACCTCTTTTACGAAGCCTCGACCCGCACGCAGTCGTCGTTCGAGCTGGCCGGAAAACGGCTAGGCGCCGACGTCATGAACATGTCGGTGGCGAGCTCATCGGTGAAGAAGGGCGAGACGCTGATCGACACGGCGATGACGCTGAACGCCATGCGCCCCGACATATTGATCATCCGCCACCAGTCGGCGGGTGCCGCCGCACTGCTGGCGCAAAAGGTCGGCTGCTCGGTGATCAATGCCGGCGACGGCGCCCATGAGCACCCGACGCAGGCGCTGCTCGACGCGCTGACCATCCGCCGCGCCAGGGGCCCGCTGTCGAAGCTGATCGTGGCGATCTGTGGCGACATCCTGCATTCGCGCGTGGCGCGTTCCAACATCATGCTGCTCAACGCGCTCGGCGCCCAGGTCCGCGTCGTGGCGCCGTCGACGCTTCTGCCCGCCGGCATCGAGAAAATGGGCGTAGTTGTCACCCGTTCGATGGCCGAAGGGCTCAAGGACGCGGATGTGGTGATGATGCTGCGGCTGCAGCGCGAGCGGATGGAAGGCGCCTTCGTGCCTTCCGTGCGCGAATATTTCCATTATTTCGGGCTGGATGCCGAGAAGCTGAAATCGGCCAAGGACGGCGCTCTGGTCATGCATCCCGGCCCGATGAACCGCGGCGTCGAGATTGCCTCGGAAATCGCCGACGGGCCGCAGAGCGTCATCCAGGAACAGGTGGAGATGGGTGTTGCCGTGCGCATGGCGGTGATGGAAGCGCTGCTCGATCCCCGCCGCAACCGCGAAGTTGCCCGATGAGCACAACGGTCTTCAGCCGGGCCCGCATCATCGATCCGTCGCGCGGCATTGACCAGGTCGGCACCGTCATTGTCGAGGGCCGCAAGATCGTCGCTGCCGGCAAGTCGGCCTTGAACCAGGGCGCTCCGCAAGATGCTACCGTCATCGACTGCGCCGGCAAAGCAATCATCCCGGGCCTGATCGATGCGCGCGTCTTCATCGGCGAGCCGGGCGGCGAGCACCGCGAAACCATCGCTTCGGCCAGCTTGGCGGCGGCGGCCGGCGGCGTCACTTCCATCGTCATGATGCCCGACACCGACCCGGTGATCGACAATGTCGCGCTGGTCGAATTCGTGCTGCGCACTGCCAAGGATACGGCCATCGTCAACATCTTTCCGGCGGCGGCGATCACCAAGGGCCTCGAGGGCCGCGAGATGACCGAATTCGGCCTGCTGCGCGAAGCCGGCGCGGTTGCATTCACCGACGGGCGGCACACCATATCAAGCGCACTGGTGATGCGCCGCGCGCTGACCTATGCGCGCGATTTCGGCGGCGTGATCGCGCATGAAACCCAAGACGCCGACCTCGCCTCATCAGGCGTCATGAACGAAGGCCTCTATGCCAGCTGGCTCGGCCTCGCCGGCATTCCGCGCGAGGCCGAGTCCATTCCGCTGGAGCGTGACCTTGCGCTGGCGCGGCTGACCGGCGGCGCCTATCACGCGGCAAAGATCTCGACGGCCATGGCGGCAAACGCGGTAACGCGGGCGAAAGCCGACGGCGCGAATGTCACAGCAGGCGTGTCGATCCACAATCTGTCGCTCAACGAGAACGATGTCGGCGAATACCGCACCTTCTTCCGGCTGACGCCGCCGCTGCGCGCCGAGGAAGACCGGCTGGCGATGATCGAGGCGGTCAAGGACGGCACGATCGACATCATAGTCTCCTCGCACGACCCGCAGGACGTCGACACCAAGCGCCTGCCTTTCGCCGACGCCGCGGCCGGCGCCATCGGGCTGGAAACGCTGCTGGGTGCGGCGCTGCGGCTTTATCACAATGGCGACGTGACGCTGCTTAGATTGATCGAGACCTTGTCCACCGCGCCGGCAAGACTGCTTGGCCTGCCCGGCGGCACGCTGAAGCCAGGCGCGATCGCCGATCTTGCGCTGGTCGATCTCGACGAGCCATGGATCGTCAGCGAAAGCGGTATCCGTTCGCGCTCGAAAAACACCTGTTTCGAAGGCGCGCGGCTGCAGGGCAAGGTCTTGCAAACGATGATGGCGGGCCGCACAGTGTTTTCAGCCTAATGCATGTCGCGCAAAAGTGTGCAGCGGTTTTGCGATAACGACATGCATAAAACAGTAACCTAAAGCGCGTCGCTGAGGCGGGTCAAACGCGACGCGCTTTAGGGCATATCTGGGGGAACAATGGCTTACGGCATCGTCTTGGCGCTGGTGTTCGGCTATCTGCTCGGCTCGATCCCGTTCGGGCTCCTGATCACCCGTGCCGCCGGTCTTGGCGACGTCCGCAATATCGGCTCCGGCAATATCGGCGCCACCAATGTGCTGCGCACCGGCAACAAGGGCCTGGCCGCCGCCACGCTGCTGCTCGACGCGCTGAAAGGCACGGCGGCCGTGCTGATCGCCGGTCGCTTTGCACCGGAGCTCGGGCCCTGGGCCGGCCTCGGCGCCTTTTTCGGCCATCTGTTTCCGGTCTGGCTCGGTTTCAAGGGCGGCAAGGGGGTCGCCACCTATCTCGGCGTGCTGATTGCATTGGCCTGGCAGGTGGCACTGATCTTCGCCGTCGTCTGGCTGGCCGTCGCTTTCTTGTTCCGCTATTCCTCGCTGGCGGCGCTGACGGCAGCAGTCGTCGTGCCGATCGCGCTCTATGTCCTCAGCACGCCTGAGATTGCCGGGCTGTTCGCGCTGATGAGCCTGATCGTCATCATAAAACACCGCGCCAACATCACGCGGCTGCTGGCCGGCACCGAGGGCAAGATCGGAGCCAGGGAGTGAGCCAGCGCGCCGCCGGGCCGCGGCTCAGCGACCGGCAGCGGTTGAGCTGGCTTCGTTTGATCCGCACGCCGAATGTCGGCCCGGCCACCTTTCGCGACCTGATCAACCGTTTCGGCTCGGCCGAGACGGCGCTCGAGATGCTGCCCGAGCTGATGATTTCGGGAGGCGCCAGAAAGATCGTCCGCATCCCGTCGATTGCGGAGGCCGAGGCGGAAGTGGAGACAGCCCGGTGCGCCGGCGCCCGCTTCGTCGGCATCGGCGAAGCCGACTATCCACCGCTGATGAAAAGCATGGACCATCCGCCGCCGCTGCTCGCGGTCAAAGGCGAAGGCGCGGTGTTTC
The DNA here is from genome assembly GCF_002284535.1 of Mesorhizobium wenxiniae. GTDB lineage: Bacteria > Pseudomonadota > Alphaproteobacteria > Rhizobiales > Rhizobiaceae > Mesorhizobium > Mesorhizobium wenxiniae. The sequence goes on from NZ_NPKH01000027.1 coordinate 70,110, forward strand.
GGCTACCGGCAGTCGCCATCGTCGGCGCCCGCAACGCCTCGCTGGCCGGCATCAAGATGGCGCGAACGCTCGCCGCCGAACTCGGCCGCGACGGCTACGGCATCGTCTCCGGTCTGGCGCGCGGCATCGACACGGCAGCACATCAGGGCAGCCTTGCGACCGGCACGATCGGCGTGCTGGCCGGCGGCCTCGACCTGCCCTACCCGCCCGAGAATGCCGAACTCTGTAACGAGATTGCCGAGCGCGGCGGCGCCATCATTTCAGAGATGCCGTTTGGATGGCAGCCACGCGCCCAGGATTTTCCGCGCCGCAACCGCCTCGTCGCGGGTGCTGCATTGGGGCTGGTCGTGGTCGAGGCGGCGCAACGCTCCGGCTCGCTGATCAGCGCCAGGCTTGCCGGCGAGATGGGCCGGCTGGTCTTCGCCGTCCCCGGCTCGCCGCTCGATCCGCGCGCCGCCGGCACCAACGCCTTGCTCAAGGACGGCGCCACCCTGGTCACCGAAGCATCGGAAATTACCGGTGCGATCGCGCCGCTGGTCGGCGCACTGGCGCCAAGGACGCCGCCACTTGGAGAGCCGCCCGACTTTTCGGCAACACCGCCACCCGGCGAAGACGACCGCGCCCGCGTCATCGAAGCGCTTGGCCCAACGCCGGTGGCGGTCGACGAAATCATCCGCCACACCGGCCTGCATCCCGCCCAGGTTTTCATGGTGCTGCTGGAACTCGACCTCGCCGGCCGGCTGGAGCGCCACGCCGGCGGGAATGTCTCGGTGGTGTAATCGGGGCGATTCTTGAAGAACCTGGCTCGACGCCGCTAGAAAACCCAAGGCGTCATAAAGCACCTCGCTTTAGACGGGGAACAGGAAGCGAACGGCTCGTGCGGCTTTTTGCAGTCGCACGGGTCGCAACAGTCGCACAGGTTCCGGCTCTGCTCCAGCAGCCAAAACGCTAACATATTGGTGTCCCACGTGTGCCCTTCCCGAGAGATGGGTGACAGTTCATTCCGGAGACATGGGTTACACTTTCGGCCCTTTGCAAGGAGAGCAAGGGTGCCTTGGAAGGAGTGTAGCCAAATGGATGAGCGGCTGAAGTTCGTCGCGCGGGTTCTGGATGGAGAGAAGATGGCGGTGCTGTGCCGGGATTTCGGCATCTCGCGCAAGACCGGCTATAAGATCCTCAAGCGCTACAATGACAGCGGGCTGGAAGGGCTGACGGATCGCTCGCGCCGACCTTACCGGCACGCCAATCAGCTTCCTTTCCAAATCGAGAAGCTGATTGTGCGTGCCAAGCAGGACAAGCCCAGCTGGGGAGCGCCGAAGATCAGGGAGCGGCTAGCCCGGCCCTACCCGGACGTCCACACCCCAGCGATCTCAACGGTGCATGCAGTTCTGGACCGCCACGGCCTGGTCAAGCGCCGCAAGCGACGACGCAACCGAGCGCAGGGAACGGCGCTCTCCCATACCTGCCGGCCCAACGATCTGTGGTGTGCCGACTACAAGGGCGAGTTCATGCTTGCCGATCGGCGCTATTGCTATCCGCTGACGATCAGCGACTTCGCCAGTCGCTATCTCCTGGCCTGCGAGGCGCTCCACACGACCAAGGAGGCCTATGCCTTCACCGTGTTCGAGAACGCTTTCAAGGAGTTCGGCCTGCCCGGGGCGATCAGAACGGATAACGGTGTGCCCTTCGCAAGCCCCAATGCTCTCTTCAATCTTTCCAGGCTGTCGGTCTGGTGGCTCAGGCTCGGCATCGCCATCGAGCGTATCAAACCGGGCAACCCGCAACAGAACGGCCGCCATGAACGCATGCATCTGACGCTGAAGCTGGAGACCACCAAACCGGCCGGCGCTAACTTCCTGCAGCAGCAGGCCAAGTTCGATGACTTCATCGACGGCTTCAACAATGAGCGGCCGCACCAAGCGCTCGGCATGGACTGTCCGGCACAGCACTACGCGCCGTCTCCGCACACCTACACTGGCCTGCCTGACCTCGATTATCCGTTCCACGACAAGGCCGTCACCGTCACCACCTGCGGGCGCATCTGCTACAATCGCAAAAAGATCAACCTCAGCCAGGTCTTCGCCGGCCAGACCGTCGGCATCAAACAGGTCGAGGACCATATCTGGCTGGTCAGCTTCGTGGACTATGATCTGGGATATTTCGACGATGAGACATGCAGGCTCGAACCACTCCAAAACCCTTTCGGGCCAAAAGTGTTACCCATGTCTCCGGTATAAACCGTAACCTATGTGTCCAGAATGGACCGTGAAAAAATGGTGAGCGCGCAGGGATTCGAACCCTGGACCTACTGATTAAAAGTCAGTTGCTCTACCGGCTGAGCTACGCGCTCCCGCGGGCTCAGAATGCCGCCCTCGAAATTGCGCGGAACATAGGGAGAGTGCCGCGACCGGTCAACCGGAAAAAGAGGGCTTGCAAGCCGGGCTTTTCGCGGTCTCCTGACGCCTCGCAAACCGTGTCGACAAGATCGGCGTGGCTGTCTCGCACGAAAGCCGAGATGCATTACAAATCAGCAGCTTGCTATTTCTCGCGGAACAATTGCGCAACCTGCCCGTTTTTATCGGCACAAGGGACGACGCGTTCAAGGAGAAGACCATGAACAGGATCATGTCGGGCTTGCTGGCGACCGCGCTGTCAGCGTCATTCGCTGTAGCAGAGATCGTGCCCGTCAACGCCCAGCCCATCTACGTGCCGCTAGGCCAGAATGTCTCGTCGGATGTCCAGACCGTCGACCACAGGCGTTGGAGGCGTTTCGACGGCGATCGCGATTTTTCACGCCGCGATTTCCGTCGCGACTTCCGCCGCGGCGACTTCCGCCGTGATTTCCGTCGCGATTTTGCCCGTCGCGATTTTTCCCGCCGCGATTTTCGTCGTTTCGCCGGTGACGATTTCAGGTATTGGCGCGGCTATCGCGGCTATCGCTATTATCGCCCCGGCTATCGTCGCTACAACGACTACTGGTTCCCGCTGGCGGCCTTCGCCACCGGCGCCCTGATCACCGGCGCGATCATCAACAACCAGTACCGCCCCGTCTATCGAGGCGGTTCACACGTGGAGTGGTGCTACAGCCGCTACAGATCCTACCGGGCGTATGACAACACGTATCAGCCCTACTACGGCCCCCGCCGGCAGTGCATCTCGCCCTATTGATACGCCGGGCAGAGTTGAACAAAGATGGTTGAAGAGCCTGCGCCGGCACCGGCGCAGGCTCTTTTGGTGCGCGAAATCTAAATCGTGCTCAGCGTCCTGCGCACGGCGTCGCGCCAGCCGGCGAGTTTTGCGGAACGGACCGAAACATTCATATCCGGCTGAAACCGCCGTTCGAGCGCCCAGCTCTTGGCGAATTCCCTTGTCTTCGGCCAGACACCCGCCTTCGAGCCGGCCAGCCATGCCGCGCCAAGCGCCGTCGTCTCCAGGATGGTCGGACGGTCGACCGGCGCATCGAGGATGTCGGCCAGCCGCTGCAAGGTCCAGTTCGACGCCACCATCCCGCCATCGACCCTGAGAACGGTCTTCGCTGACGAGCCCTTCCAGTCCTTGCGCATCGCGTCGAGCAGGTCACGCGTCTGGAAGGCCACGGATTCCAATGCGGCACGGGCAAATTCGGCCGGGCCCGAATTCCGGGTCAGCCCGAAGATGGCGCCGCGCGCCTCGGCGTCCCAATGCGGCGCGCCAAGCCCAACGAAGGCCGGCACTAGATACACCTCTTGAGTCGGGTCGGCGCTCGCCGCCAGCACGCCGCTCTGCTCGGCCTTGCCGATCACCTTGATGCCGTCGCGCAGCCATTGCACGGCCGCACCAGCGATGAAGATCGAGCCTTCCAGCGCATAAGTGGTCTTGCCGTTCAGCCTGTAGGCAATGGTCGTCAACAACCGGTTCTTCGAGCGCACCAGATCGCTGCCGGTGTTGAGCAGCGCGAAGCAGCCGGTGCCATAGGTGGACTTCATCATGCCCGGCTCGAAACAGGCCTGGCCGATGGTCGCCGCATGCTGGTCGCCAGCCACGCCGAGGATTCTTATCTCTGCGCCGAACAGGCTTTTCTCTGTGATTCCATAGTCGTCAGCGCAATCCTTCACCTGCGGCAGCATTTTTCCCGGTATGCCGAGAATGGCCAGAAGCTCGTCGTCCCAGGCATTCTTTTCGATGTTGTAGACCAGCGTTCGCGAGGCATTGGTGGCATCGGTAGCGTGAACCTTGCCGCCGGTCAGCCGCCAGATCAGAAAGCTGTCGATAGTGCCGGCCAGCAATTCGCCCTTGGCGGCGCGTTTCCTCGCGCCCTTCACCCTGTCCAGCATCCAGGCGATCTTGGTGCCGGAGAAATAGGGATCGAGCAGCAGGCCGGTCTTTCTGGTGAACTTCTTCTCCAGCCCCTGCTTCTTCAATTTCTGGCACAGCGGCGCGGTGCGGCGGTCTTGCCAGACAATCGCGTTATGGATCGGCTTGCCGGTCGCCCTGTCCCAGATGACGACGGTCTCGCGCTGGTTGGTAATGCCGATCGCCGCGACATCCGACGCATCGCGGCCGGCGCTGTTCATCGCAGCCTTCACCGTCGCCACGACACTCGACCAGATTTCCTCCGGATCGTGCTCGACCCAGCCGGAAGCCGGATAATGCTGGGTAAATTCCTTCTGCCCGCTGCCTACGACCTTCATTTCGGGATCGAACAAGATCGCCCGGCTCGATGTCGTTCCCTGGTCAATTGCAAGGATAAAGCCACTCATTCTCACTCCCTCAGCCCCACTCCCTTGGCGCAAACAGGGGAGACGGCACGATGCCGCCTCCCCCGATTGTAGCGATGCGGGCGCGAACGCCCGGATCGATGCTCAGTTGCTCCAGCTCTTGACCAGCTCGTCGTAGTTGATGGTCTGTGCCTTGTCCTTCTCCGGCTCGATCTTCAGCTGCGGCGCGAGATTGCCTTTGGAGACGGCATCAGCGTTCCACTCTTCGAGGGTCTTTTCCTCGGCGAGCTTCGGTCCGATGTCGCCCTGCACGCCGGCGCGCTCGAGGCGCTCAAGCACCTTTTCCTGCTCGGCGCAGAGCGAGTCCATCGCCTCCTGCGGGGTTTTGGCACCCGACGAGGCGTCGCCGATCGCCTGCCACCAAAGCTGTGCCAGCTTCGGATAGTCAGGAACGTTCGTACCCGTCGGCGACCACTGGACGCGGGCCGGCGAGCGGTAGAACTCGATCAGGCCGCCGAGCTTCGGGGCGCGGTCCGTGAAGCTCTTGTGCTGGATCGTGCTCTCGCGGATCAGCGTCAGGCCGACATGGCTTTTCTTCACGTCGACTGTCTTCGAGGTGACGAACTGCGCGTAAAGCCAGGCTGCCTTGGCGCGGTCATCAGGCGTCGACTTGAGGAGCGTCCAGGAACCAACGTCCTGGTAGCCGAGCTTCATGCCGTCCTTCCAGTAGACGCCATGCGGCGACGGAGCGAAGCGCCATTTCGGCGTACCGTCCTTGTTCACGACGGGAAGGCCGTCCTTCACCATATCGGCGGTGAAGGCCGTGTACATGAACATCTGCTGGGCAATTTCGCCCTGCGCCGGCACCGGTCCGGATTCCGAGAAGGTCATGCCCTGGGCCGCGGCCGGAGCGTAGGCCTTCATCCAGTCGAGATATTTCTGGATGGCATAGACCGACGCCGGACCGTTGGTGTCGCCGCCCCGAGCCACGCAGGAGCCGACCGGCCGCGACTTCTCGTCGACCTTGATGCCCCATTCGTCGACCGGAAGACCGTTCGGCAGCCCCTTGTCGCCATTGCCGGCCATCGAAAGCCAGGCATCGGTGAAGCGCCAGCCGAGCGACGGGTCCTTCTTGCCGTAGTCCATGTGGCCGTAGACCTTCTTGCCGTCGATCTCGCGGCCGGTGAAGAATTCGGCGATGTCCTCATAGGCTGACCAGTTGACCGGCACGCCGAGGTCGTAGCCGTACTTCGCCTTGAAGTCCGCCTTGTTCTTCTCGTCGTTGAACCAGTCGTAGCGGAACCAGTAGAGGTTCGCGAACTGCTGGTCGGGCAGCTGATAAAGATCGCCGTCCGGAGCCGTCGTGAACTTGGTGCCGATGAAGTCGGCGAGATCGAGGTTCGGGTTGGTGACGTCCTTGCCCTCGTTCGCCATCCAGTCGGTCAGGCTGCGCGCCTGCTGGTAGCGCCAATGGGTGCCGATCAGGTCGGAGTCGTTGACATAGGCATCATAGACGTTTTCGCCCGACTGCATCTGCGTCTGCAGCTTCTCGACGACATCGCCTTCGCCGATCAGATCATGCGTGATCTTGATGCCGGTTATGTCGGCGAACGCCTTGGCCAGCGTCTTCGATTCGTACTCGTGCGTCGTGATGGTTTCCGAGACGACCTTGATGTCCATGCCCGCAAAGGGTTTTGCGGCATCGATGAACCACTGCATCTCGGCTTCCTGGGCAGCGCGATCGAGCGTCGACATGTCCTTGATCTCGGCGTCGAGAAACGCCTTGGCTTCGTCCATTCCGGCATAGGCGTTGCCTGCCCCGAGCAACAGGACAAGCGCAGTCGTTGATGTCAAAAATTGCCGTCTCATGTGTTTCCTCCACTGTTTCAGTTTCAAGTGCGATCGGAGCAGCCGCCGGCACGCGGCCGCTCCAACAGTTTCCCCCTCTATACGTAGCGGAACACGCCGATGGCGTAGACCACGGAGAGAGCGAGAGCCCACCACAGGTTGGGTCCGACAAGACCCAGCCAAGCGAGATGGATAAAGGCGCTGCCAAGCAGCGATAGAAAGAGACGGTCGCCGCGCGTTGTCTCGAACCGCAGCACGCCGACCCGCGGACTGCCGCCCGGCGAGACGTACTCCCAGATCGCCATGCCGCAGAGCAGCGCCAGGATCGTGATGAAAAAGATCGCCGTCGGCAACGTCCATGCCATCCAGGTGAGATTCATGTCACATCCCTCCCAGGGCAAAGCCCTTGGCGATGGTGTTGCGTATGAACTCTTGCGTTCGTTTCATCACACCCTCCCCAAGGCAAAGCCTTTGGCGATGTAGTTGCGGACGAACCAGATCACGAGCGCGCCCGGAAGGATGGTGAGCACGCCGGCTGCGGCCAGCACGCCCCAGTCGAGGCCCGAGGCCGAGACGGTGCGCGTCATGATCGCGGCGATCGGCTTGGCGGCGGTCGTGGTCAACGTCCGCGCGATCAGCAGTTCGACCCACGAGAACATGAAGCAGAAGAAGCAGGCCACGCCTACACCGCTCGCGATCAGCGGCATGAATATCCTCAGGAAGAAGCGTGGGAAGGAATAGCCGTCGATATAGGCGGTCTCGTCGATTTCCTTCGGCACGCCCGACATGAAGCCTTCAAGAATCCAGACCGCCAGCGGCACGTTGAACAGGCAGTGCGCCAGCGCCACCGCGATGTGCGTGTCGATTAGGCCGAAAGCCGAATAGAGCTGGAAGAACGGCAGCGCGAACACCGCCGGCGGCGCCATGCGGTTGGTGAGCAGCCAGAAGAACAGGTGCTTGTCGCCGAGAAAACGGTAGCGCGAGAAGGCATATGCTGCCGGAAGCGCCACGGCGACCGAAATCACCGTGTTCATAACCACATAGATGATGGAGTTGATGTAGCCCCTGTACCAGGACGGATCATTGAAAATGACCGCGTAGTTAGCAAGCGTCGGGTTTCTCGGCCAAAGCGAGAAGGCGCCGAGAATCTCCTGGTTGTTCTTGAAGCTCATGTTGACCAGCCAGTAGATCGGCAACATCAGGAAGATGATGTAGATCGTTGGCACCAGCCACCAGAACCGTGACTCCTCACCCCGCCGCCGCATCTTGCGTGCCAGCCTGGCGTTCGCCGTCTGCGCTTCCGCTGTAGCGGGGGTTTGCCGCATCAGCGTTCGTTCGTTGGCCGTGGTTTCGTCGAGGTGTGCCATTTCACCGCTCCGCGTCGTAGGCTGTCATGACGGTGTAGAACACCCAGGACAGGAGCATGATAATCAGGAAATAGACGATCGACATGGCCGCCGCCTCACCGAGGTTGAACTCTCCGATGGCCAGCTTCACCAGGTCGATCGACAAGAAAGTGGTGGTGTTGCCGGGCCCGCCGCCGGTGACGACGAACGGCTCGGTGTAGATCATGAAACTGTCCATGAAGCGCAGCAGAACCGCGATCAGCAGCACACGGTTCATCTTGGGCAACTGGATATAGCGGAAGATCGCCCAGCGCGACGCCCCGTCGATCTTCGCCGCCTGGTAATAGGCGTCGGGGATCGAGACCAACCCTGCGTAGCAGAGCAGGACCACCAGGCTCGTCCAGTGCCAGACGTCCATGACGATGACGGTGACCCAGGCGTCGAACGGGTCGTTGACGTAGTTGTAGTCGAAGCCGAGCGCCCGCAGCGAATATCCGAGTAGACCGATGTCGACGCGGCCGAACACCTGCCAGATCGTGCCGACGACGTTCCACGGGATGAGCAGCGGCAACGCCATCAGCACCAGGCAGACCGGAACGCCCCAGCCCTTCTTCGGCATGTTGAGCGCAATGAAGATGCCGAGCGGAATCTCGATGATGAGGATGATGGCCGAGAACACCAGGTTGCGGCCCATCGCTTCCCAAAAACGGTCGGAATGCAGGATTTCTTCGAACCATTCCGAGCCCGCCCAGAAGAAGACGTTGTTGCCGAAAGTGTCTTGCACCGAATAATTCACGACCGTCATCAGCGGGATGATCGCCGAGAAAGCCACCAGCAAGAGCACCGGCAGCACCATGAACCAAGCCTTGTTGTTCCAGGTCCTTTCCATGCTCAGCCTCCGATCTCGACGCGCCAGGAATCGGCATAGATGTTGATGCCGGCCGGGTCGAAAGCGATCTTCGGATCGGCGGGAATGTCCTCGTCCTCGCCGACGATCGCCGCTATGTCGCGGCCTTCGAAACTGGCGCGCACCACCTTGTGGCGGCCGATATCCTCGACCTTCCGGATTGCAACCGGCATGCCGCTAGCGCCAAGCCTGACATATTCGGGGCGGATGCCGAGCTCGATCACGCCTGAGGTTCCAGCCTTTGGCGCGCCAGGCAATTCGATTGTCTGGCTGCCGAGCCGCGCATTCCTGCCTTCGACCGCGACCGGCATGACGTTCATGCCCGGCGAGCCGATGAAATAGCCGACGAATGTGTGCTTGGGACGCTCGAACAGCTCGGCCGGAGAGCCGATCTGCACGATTTCGCCCTCATACATGACGACGACGTTTTCGGCGAAGGTGAGCGCCTCGGTCTGGTCGTGCGTGACATAGACCATGGTGAAACCGAAGCGCCTGTGCAGCTGCTTCAACTGCGAGCGCAGCACCCACTTCATGTGCGGGTCGATTACGGTCAGCGGTTCGTCGAACAGGATCGCGTTGACATCGGAGCGCACCAGCCCGCGTCCGAGCGAGATCTTCTGCTTCTGGTCGGCGGTCAGCCCCCTCGCCTTTCTCTTGGCCATATCGGCCAACCCCGTCATTTCCAGCGTTTCGCGCACCTTGCGGTCGACGTCGGGTTCTGGAACGCCGCGGTTGCGCAGCGGGAAGGCCAGATTATCGTAGACGGTCATGGTGTCGTAGATGACCGGGAACTGGAACACCTGCGCGATGTTGCGCTCCTGCGTCGACAGATTGGTCACGTCCTTGCCGTCGAACAGAAGCTCGCCATGCGAGGGGTACAACAGGCCGGAAATGATGTTGAGCAGCGTGGTCTTGCCGCAGCCCGACGGCCCCAGCAGCGCATAGGCGCCGCCATCCTCGAAGGCGTGATGCACCTCCTTCAGCGCATAGTCCTTGTCCGACTTCGGATGCGGCCCGTACGCGTGGCGGATGTGGTTGCAGTCGATGCGCGCCATGTGCCCTCCTCCCTCAAGCCGCCAGCATCTGTGGCGGCGCGGCCGAGCGGCCGTTCGCGTCGAACACCATGATGTGCCGCGGGTCGATGAACACCTCGATGGTCTGGTCCGGTTCGAACACCAGGATGCCGTGCTCCAGCATCACCCAGCGGACGTCGGCGAAATCGAGATGCACAAAGCTTTCAGAACCGGTGATTTCGGTGACCGACACCTTGGCTCTCACCGGAACCGCCGACGGGCTCGGCCGAGCAAGAGAGAGATGGTGAGGCTGGAAGCCGATCGTGTAGCTCGTATCGGCAATACCGGCGAGTTCAGCCGGCACCGGAAGCTTCACCCCACCATCAAGAAGGAAGCTCGAACCGCTCTTCTTCAGCACGATCGTGTTGAGCGGCGGATCGGCGAATGTCTTGGCCGTGACGAGGTCGTTCGGCCTGCGGAAGACGTCGATCGTCGGGCCGAACTGAGTGATCCCGCCTTCGGAAAGCGTCGCCGTGTTGCCGCCGAGCAGCAAGGCTTCGTGCGGCTCCGTAGTGGCGTAGACGAAAATGGTGCCGGTCGCCGCGAAGATTTTCGGCAATTCAGCGCGCAGCTCCTCGCGCAGCTTGTAGTCGAGGTTGGCGAGCGGCTCATCGAGCAGCACGAGGCTGGCGTTCTTGACGATGGCGCGCGCCAGCGCGGTGCGCTGCTGCTGGCCACCGGAGAGGCTGAGCGGCGTGCGGTCGAGATAGGGCGTCAGCTTGAGAAGGGCTGCCGCACTGCGCACCTCCTTGTCGATCTTTGCCCGCTCGGTCCCGGCCACCCTCAGCGGCGAGGCGATGTTCTCGTAGACGGTCATCGCCGGATAATTGATGAACTGCTGGTAGACCATGGCGACGTTGCGCTTCTGCACCGGGATGCCGGTGACATCCTTGCCATCGAACCAGACCGAGCCGGATGTCGGCACATCAAGGCCGGCCATCAGCCGCATCAGGCTGGTCTTGCCGGAAAGCGTCGGCCCGAGAAGGACATTGAGCGAGCCGTGCTGAAGCGTCAGCGACACGTCGCGTATATGCTCCGTCGCCCCGACCGTCTTCGTCACGTTTCTCAGTTCCAGCATGATGCCTCCTCCCAGGCTTTCTGCATGACTATTCGGCAGCCGCGACATGGCGCCGGCTTATCCCGCGCATGAATTCGTCGAGCGCTGCCGTCTGCTCGCGGCTCAGATGCAGGCCGCGCTTGGTCCTGCGCCACAATACATCTTCAGCCGTCATCGCCCATTCATTTTGAACGAGGTAGCGCACTTCGGCCTCATAGAGATCGGCGCCAAAGTTGCGGCCAAGGTCGGCATTCGATCTGGCGAGGCCCAGCAGCATCCTTGCGCGAGTTCCGTAAAGCCGGCTCAGTCGGCGTGCCAGACGTGCGTCGAGGAACGGATAGGCCGTTTTCAGTTTCGCCACTTCGGCGTCGAAACCGCTGGCCGGGAAATCGCCGCCCGGCAGCGGCGCGTTTGCCGTCCACGGCTTGCCGCGCTTGCCGAGAAAACCCTCGATTTTCTCGAGCATCGATTCAGACAGCCGGCGATAGGTGGTGATCTTGCCGCCGAAGGTGTTGATGATCGGCGCCGTGCCCTCGCCGCCGTCGGTCTTCAGCACATAATCGCGGGTTGCTTCCTGCGCCTTCGAGGCGCCGTCGTCATAAAGCGGGCGCACGGCGGAATAGGTCCAGACGATGTCCGAACGCTTGACCGGCTGCGCGAAATATTCGCTCGCCGCGGCACAGAGATAATCGATCTCGGCGTCGCTGATCTTCACGTCGTGCGGGTCGCCAGCATAGTCCTGGTCAGTGGTGCCGATCAGCGTGAACTCTTCCTCGTAGGGGATAGCAAAGATGATGCGGCCATCCTTGTTCTGGAAGAAATAGGCGCGCGGATCGTCGAACTTCTTGCCGATGACGATATGGCTGCCCTGTACCAGCCGGACATTGTGCACATCGTTCAAGCCGACCGTAGCAGACAGCACATGGTCGACCCATGGACCGGCGGCGTTGACCAAAAGCCGCGCCTTGACCTCCTCGGTGTCCCCGGTCTGCGCGTTTTCCAGCCTGACCGTCCAAAGTTCGCCTTCACGGCGTGCGCCGATGACTTTCGTGCGGGTTCGGATCGTTGCGCCGCGATCGGCGGCGTCGCGGGCGTTCAGGGCCACCAGCCGCGCATCGTTGACCCAGGCGTCGGAATATTCGAAGGCCTTGCGAAACAACGGCTTCAGCGGCTTGCCGGCTGGGTCCTTTGCCATGTCCAGCGTCTTGGTCGCCGGCAGCAATTTGCGCCCGCCAATGTGGTCGTAAAGGAAAAGGCCGAGCCTGATCAGCCAGGCCGGACGCAAACCCTTGGCATAGGGCAGCACGAAGCGCATCGGCCAGATGATGTGCGGCGCATTCTTCCAGAGAATTTCGCGCTCCATAAGCGCCTCGCGCACCAGGCGGAATTCGTAGAACTCGAGATAGCGCAAGCCGCCATGGATCAGTTTGGTCGAGCCGGAGGAGGTTCCGCTGGCCAGATCGTTCATTTCGGCAAGGAAGACCGAGAAGCCGCGCCCAACCGCATCGCGGGCGATGCCGCAGCCGTTGATACCGCCACCGATGACGAAGATGTCATGGATCGGGGGTGCGTCCACAATAAGTCCTCCCGGATTTCGCATGCAGCATTTTTAGGTTTTTACGAAACCGTGGTGGGATTATTTCGAAATGGGAACGAATGTCAAACGAAATGTAAACAGCGACAATTGCCGCTACGGCACCCTTACGAGAGCGACGTTTCGATCAGCTGAACCTCTGCCTCCTGGCAGATCTTGCGTACCGACGGGATGTCGCAACGGTCGGTGATGAAGGTGTTGACCTGCGACAGATGGCCGATGCGGACCGGCGCCGTCCGCTCGAATTTGGTCTGGTCGGAAACGAGGATGACATGCCGGGCATTGGCGATGATCGCCTGCGCCACCTTCACTTCACGAAAATCGAAATCGAGCAACGCACCGTCATGGTCGATCGCCGAGGCGCCGATCACCGCGTAGTCGACCTTGAACTGCCTGATGAAATCGACCGCCGCCTCGCCGACCACGCCGCCATCGGAGCCGCGCACAACCCCGCCGGCAATAACGACTTCGATGGATGGGTATATGCGCATCCTGTTGGCAACATTGATATTATTGGTGATCACCATCAATCCGGTATGATCAAGGAGCGCCTTGCTGACCGACTCCGTCGTGGTGCCGATATTGATGAACAGCGAGGCATTGTCCGGGATAAGCCTGGCTGCTGCGCGGCCGATCGCCTCCTTCTCCTCGGCGGCGATCTTGCGTCTCGCCTCATATTCCATGTTTTCGATGCCGGACGGGAACAGCGCACCCCCATGAATCCGCGACAGCAGCCGCTGGTCGCACAGGTCGTTAAGGTCCTTGCGGATGGTCTGCGGCGTCACGTTGAAATGCGTTGCCAGATCGTCGACCAGCACACGGCCATTGTCCTTGGCCATCTGGATGATTTCGGAATGTCGCGGCGACAGATACATTTGGGGGCCTCTCGTTTTCGCTTTTCTTGTCTATAGCGGAAAACGAAAGTGATGAAAAGGCATAAGCCGGCTAACGAAATTACAACCGTCCAAAGACAACCACGGCGCAACTTTGCCGACCATTTCAACTCAACCCAGACCGCGGGCGATTTCGGTGATGACCTCGAAAGCTGTGTCGACATCCGCCGCCGTCGTCTCGAACTGACCGACTTGAAAGCGGATCGCGATCTGCCCGTCCACCCGTGTCTGTGTCAGATAGATGCGGCCATCGTCGTTGATCGCGTTGACCAGCCGCAGATTGTGTTCGTCCGAATCGATGCCGGCCGCCGCCAGATGCCGGAACGAGAAGAGCGACAGCATCGGTTCCGTGACGATCTCGAAATCCGGTTGCCGAGCCAGCCGCGCGGCAAGGCCTTCGCTCCAGGCGACATGGTTGCGGATCATGGTCCGGAGATTTTCCAGCCCGTGGGCGCGCAGCAGGAACCACAGTTTCAGTGCGCGAAAGCGCCGCCCGAGCGGCACCGACCATTCGGAATAGTTGATGATTCCGTCGCGTCCGTGCGTCTTCAGGTAATCCGGCTTGATGGCGAGCGTCCGCACCAGGTCTTCCGGCCGGCGGATGAACTGCATCGAGCAGTCGAACTGCGCGCCCAGCCATTTGTGCGGATTGAAGACGATGGAATCCGCGTGCTCCGCGCCGGCCCAGAAATGCCGGTATTCCGGACATATCATCGCCGATCCGGCCCAGGCGGCATCGACATGCAGATAGAGCCCGTACCGCTTAGCCACAGCAGCGACGCCGGCGATGTCATCAGTGCCGCCGGTGCTGGTGCCGCCGACACAAGCGATGATGCCGGCCGGCAGCATGCCCGCATCCCGGTCGGCGACGATCGCCGCTTCGAGGGCTGTGACATCCATGGCGCGAAGGCGGCCAGCAACCGGAATGCGGACGAGATTGTCCTCGCCAATGCCCGATACCCAGATCGCCCGGTCGATGGAAGTATGGACCTGGTCGGAAGAATAGATGCGCAATATCGGCTGGCCTTGCAGGCCCTTCTTGTTGCCCTGCCAGTCTAGCGCGCGCTCGCGCATGGTCAGCACGGCGGCAAGCGTCGCCGACGATGCCGAATCCTGCATGACGCCGGAAAACCCTTCCGGCAGGCTAAGCGCCTGACGCATCCAGTCGACGACGCGCGTCTCGAGTTCGGTCGCTGCCGGCGAGGTCTGCCAGAGCATGCATTGCGCGGCCATCACCGAGACCACATATTCGGCCACCACCGAGACCGGTGCGGCGTTGGCCGGGAAATAGGCGAAGAAGCGCGGATGCTGCCAATGCGTCATGCCCGGCAGGATTTTTTGCTCGAAGTCGGCGAAGATTGCCTGCATCGTTTCGCCCTCTTCCGGCGGCGAGACATCGATGCTTCTAGAGATTTCGCCCGGCTCGACAAGCGGCCGCACCGGTCTTTCGCGAAGTGTGCCCCTGTAGTCGGCACCCCATTCGGCCGCGTACAGCGACCATTCCCGGAATTCGTTGCTATCCATTTTCCTCTCCGTCGCATCGAGCCCAGAAATCAAAGAGCACGAAAAACGGAGGCTTTCATTCGGGAAAATCAGGCAGGCTCGCGAAAGCGGTCTTCAGCGCGTTCGACCAGCCGTCCGAGATCGTGCGATAATATTGATCGTCCTGGGCTATCCGTTTCTTCAGGCTGACCTTGAAGGCATCCTTTTCGTAGAACAGCAGGTCAAGCGGCAGACCGACCGACAGGTTCGATTTCAGCGTCGAGTCGAACGACACCAGCAGGAGTTTCACCGTCTCGGCGAAACTCATCGTCTTTTCATAGGCGCGGATGATGATCGGCTTGCCGTATTTGGTCTCACCTATCTGGAAAAACGGCGTGTCATCGGTCGATTCGATGAAATTGCCTTCCGGATAGATCATGAACAGCCGCGGCGCGCTGCCCTTGATCTGGCCGCCGAGGATAAAGGAGGCATTGAAATAGGAATCGGCCTTTTCGCCTGCCGGCGACGAACTGGCGATGACTTCCTTAACGGTGTCGCCGACCATCCGCACCGTCTGATACATAGACGGCGTTTCGAGCAGAGTGGCGTGGCGATCGGCCACTGCCTTGGTGCGTTCGTCGAGCAAACTGACGACGGCCTGCGTCGTCGCAAGATTGCCGGCCGACATCAGCACGATGACGCGCTCGCCCGGCTCTTCCCAGACATGCATCTTCTTGAAGGTCGAGATCGAATCCATGCCGGCATTAGTACGCGTGTCCGACATGAACACGAGCCCGCGATCGATCTTCAGGCCGACGCAATAGGTCATCGAATCTCTTTGGCAGCAATCTTGCCGTGGATTACTGCTCCACGGTGACGGTGACCGCAAGCTGTTCTTCCGCTTGTCCCAGCCGAATTCCCGACACCGGCGTGGCATCGCGGTAATCACGGCCGGTCGCCACCTTTACATAGCGTTCGTCGGGCGAAATGCCGTTGGCGACGTCGAACGCGACCCAGCCGAGGCCCGCAACATGCGCCTCAGCCCAGGCATGGCTTGCCGCCTGCTCGACCGCCGCATCCATCATCAAATAGCCGCTGACGTAGCGGGCCGGAAACCCCATGGCGCGCGCCGCGGCGGCAAAGATGTGGCTGTGGTCCTGGCAGACGCCGGTCTTGAGCGCCAGCGCGTCCTCGGCCGGGGTCGCCGCATTGGTGGTACCCGGCGTATAAGCCACGCGCTCGCCGATCACGGCCATCAGCCGGTGCAGCCTTTCGATATCGGTCCCCTCGCCGACCGAGGCCGCGATTTCGCGGATGCCGCTCCCGATCGTGGTCAACGGGGTTTCATGGCCAAACAGCCAGAGCGGCGCGAAACCCTGATGTGGCCCGGAGACGCCAGCGGTGTCGCGTGTCACCACCTCGCCTGATGCCTCGACGGTGATGAAATCGCGCTCACCTTCGACGCTCAACAGCCGCGTATCGTTGCCGAAATGGTCGATGAAGCGCACTTCCTCGCGTGCCCCTTCGATCGTCAGCGCCCAGGACAAAACGGTCTGCGTCGGCCCGCTGACCGGAAGCAGCCGCAACCGCTGCAATAGATAATGCACCGGCGCATCGTAGCGGTATTCGGTCCGGTGGGTGATCTTCAGCCGCATTGCTCTCGTCCCCTGAGCATGATCTTTACCGGAAACCGGCGTTCACTTTCCGGGATCATGCTCAATAGAACCTGTAGTCCTGCGCGATTTCGTCGCCGAGCCTGGTGTTGTCGCAAATGAAATTGGCCAGGAATTCATGCAGGCCGGCATCGAATATGTCCTTGATCGAGCCGGCCGTCAGCATGGCCTGGGTCTTGCCGGCCGTCGCATGACAGGCATGGCGCTCGCCATAATCGTCACCCAGGAATCTGAGATGCTCCGTCAGGAAACGATAACAGAAGGTCAGCGAGCGCGGCATGCGAACGTTGAGGATCAGATAGTCGGCAATGTTGCTCGGCTTGTAGTCGGCCTCGTATACCCAACGATAGGAGCGGTGCGCCGACACCGAACGTAGGATCGATTCCCACTGATAATTGTCGAGCGTCGAGCCGACCCACGAGATCGACGGCAACAGCACGTAATACTTCACGTCCAGGATGCGTGCCGTGTTGTCGGCGCGTTCGACATAGGTGCCGAGCTGCGAGAAATCGAAGATCTCGTTGCGCAGCATGGTGCCGTAGAATGAACCGCGGATCAGCGCCGTTTCGCGCTTGATCGCGTCGAGCACGCTGGGCAGGTCGCGTTCGTCGATCGGCTCGGCCAGCATGCGCTTCAGCGACATCCAGGCCTCGTTGATGCTTTCCCAGGTTTCGCGCGTCAGCGCGGTGCGCACCATGCGGGCGTTGTTGCGAGCCGTCTCGATCGACGCCATCGTGCTCGACGGGTTCGATGTGTCGCGAAGCAGGAAATCCGCGACGTTGGCGGCGGTATAGTCGGAATATTTCTGCGTGAAGGCAGCGTCCGAACCGGCGCTGAGCAGCACCGAATTCCACTCTTCGGAGGCGTTCTGCGTGCGGGTCAGCGCCATGCGCAGCCCGGCATCGACCAGCCGCGCCATGTTTTCCGCCCGCTCGATGTAGCGGTTCATCCAGTAGAGCCCGTTGGCGGTGCGGCCGAGAAGCATGTGGGGCTGCCCTTCGGGCTAGTGAGTAGTGAGGGGTGAGTAATGCATGGTGAATGTTTGGATTTTGACGGAGTATGACATTGTGCTTTCCCTCTACTACTGACTACTGACTACTGACTACTGACTACTGACTACTGACTACTGACTATTCACTATTTGCTCGTCTCAATCATCCAGCACCCACGTATCCTTGGTGCCGCCGCCCTGCGATGAGTTGACCACCAGCGAGCCTTCCTTCAGCGCCACGCGCGTCAGCCCGCCCGGCACGATCTGGATGCGGTCGGAAACCAGCACGTAGGGCCTGAGGTCGACATGGCGCGGCGCCAGCCCTTTGTCGGTCAGGATCGGACAGGTCGACAGCGCCAGCGTTGGCTGGGCGATGTAGTTCGACGGTTTTGCCGCGAGTTTCTTGGAAAAATCCTCGCATTCCTTCTTGGTCGCCGCCGGCCCCACCAGCATGCCGTAGCCGCCTGAGCCGTGCACCTCCTTCACCACCAGCTCGTCGATATGTTCGAGCACGTATTTCAGGCTGTCCGGCTCCGAGCAGCGCCAGGTCGGGATGTTGCCGAGGATTGCCTTGCGGCCAGTGTAGAATTCGACGATCTCGGGCATGTAGGAATAGATCGCCTTGTCGTCGGCGATGCCGGTTCCCGGCGCATTGGCGATGGTGATGTTGCCGGCGCGGTAGACATCCATGATGCCCGGCACTCCAAGTGCCGAGTCCGGACGGAAGGTCAGCGGATCGAGGAAAGAATCGTCCACCCTTCGATAAAGCACATCGATCTGCTTGTAGCCTTCGGTCGTGCGCATCGCGACGTGGCCATCGACGACGCGCAGATCCTGCCCCTCGACAAGCTGCACGCCCATCTGGTCGGCAAGGAAGGCATGTTCGAAATAGGCGGAGTTGAAGCTGCCCGGCGTCAGCACGGCAATGGTCGGCGCACCCTTGGTGCTTTGCGGCCGCACCGCCGCCAGCGACTGGCGCAAGAGCTGCGGATAGTTTTCCACCGGCCGCACCTTGATCTGCTGGAACAGCTCGGGAAAGAGCTGCATCATCGTCTCGCGGTTCTCCAGCATGTAGGACACGCCGGACGGCGTCCGCGCATTGTCCTCCAGCACGTAGAATTCGTTCTCGCTGATGCGCACGATATCGACGCCGATGATATGGGTGTAGACGCCGGCCGGCGGCCTTACCCCGATCATCTCCGGCAGGAACGCCTCATTCCTGGCGATCAATTCCTTGGGGACGCGCCCGGCGCGCAATATCTCCTGGCGGTGGTAGATATCGTCGAGAAACGCGTTCAGCGCCTGGACGCGCTGCTCGATGCCTTGCGTCAGCCGTCGCCATTCGTTGCCGGAAATGATGCGCGGAACGATATCGAAGGGAATAAGGCGTTCGGAGGCTTCCTGCTCGCCATAGACGGCAAAGGTGATGCCGGTCTTGCGAAAGACGCGTTCGGCGTCCTGCATCTTCTCGGTAAGCCTGGCCGGATCCTGCTCCTTCAGCCAGCGGTCGTAAGCCGAATACGGTTTTCTCAATCCGGAGATTTCCGGAAGCATTTCGTCGAACGCTGCCAATCGCATACTCCCCTGTGGGACCATTTCACTGGCGTCACGGGAGAAAATCAAGCGCAATCGGTGATTTGGAGGATGCTGGCGATCAGTATGTCGCGACCTGCCTAAAATTAGGGCAGCGCCGATATGGCTGGGTCAGGCTTTGCCTTGTGCCCGGGCAGGGACCGGCGCCACTCAGAAGGCGCGGAAGGTGACGACCGTAAACGTGTCCTTGATGCCGGGAAGAATCTGCACCTTCTCGTTGACGAAGTGGCCTATGTCTTCCTCGTCGTCGACATAGAATTTGGCGAGCAAATCGTAGTTGCCGGCTGTCGAGTAGATTTCCGAAGCGATCTCGGCATCGGCCAATGCGCCGGCAACGTCATAGGCCCTGCCCAGATCGCACTTTATCTGCACGAAAAATGCCTTCATTGCCCGGTCCTGCTCAACTTGCACGCATAAGCGGCCCTTGTGGCAGACTGCCGCCCGGCTTTCAAGCATCAGGACGGCGCTCAGGCAGAACGCGACCTGAGGGAAGCTTTAGTACAGCCAAACGATGGATGCACGCGGGCGCTGAGACTGTGGAGCGCTGCCAAGCGAGGCTATGCCTGCGCGCGTTCGCTTCGCTGCGAGGGCCCGCTCACATCACCGCGATATCGCCCCTTGCCCAGCCCTCGGAAATTGCCGCCGCCCGCGCCTCGAAGGCGCCGGCTTCGATGGCGACACGAATATCCTGCATCAGCCTCTGGTAGTAGGAAAGATTGTTCCAGGTCAGCAGCATCGCCCCCAGCGCCTCTTGCGATCGGACCAGATGGTGCAGATAGGCGCGTGAATAATCTCTGGCGGCTGGGCAGTCGCTCTCCTCGTCCAGCGGGCGCGGATCGTCGGCATGGCGAGCGTTGCGCAGATTGACCTTGCCGCGCCTTGTATAGGCGAGGCCATGACGGCCGGCGCGCGTCGGCATCACGCAATCGAACATATCGATGCCGCGTGCCACCGATTTCAATATGTCGTCAGGCGTGCCGACACCCATCAGATAGCGCGGCCTGTCCGCCGGCAGCTCCGGACAGGTGATGTCGAGCATTTCGAGCATCACCGCTTGCGGCTCGCCGACCGCCAGCCCGCCGATGGCGTAGCCCTTGAGGTCCATCGCTTTCAGCGCCTGCGCCGAGCGCAGCCGAAGGGCCGGTATGTCGCCGCCCTGGACGATGCCGAACATCGCCTTGCCCGGTTGGTCGCCGAATGCCGTCTTGCAACGTTCGGCCCAGCGCAGCGACAGCTCCATGGCCCGCTCGATCTCCTTCTCCATGGCCGGCAGCGCGGTGCATTCGTCGAGCTGCATCTGGATTTCGGAATCGAGCAGTCCCTGGATTTCGATCGAGCGCTCGGGCGACATCTCATAGGGGGCGCCATCAATATGTGAGCGAAAGGTGACGCCCTTTTCGGTGAGTTTCCTCAGTTTCGACAGCGACATTACCTGGAAGCCGCCGCTGTCGGTCAGGATCGGGTGCGGCCAGCGGGCGAATTCATGCAGACCGCCAAGCCGCGCCACACGTTCGGCGCCAGGCCGCAGCATCAGATGATAGGTATTGCCAAGGATAATGTCCGAGCCGACGCCGCGCACCTGATCCATATACATGGTCTTGACCGTGCCGCCGGTGCCGACCGGCATGAAGGCTGGCGTGCGGATTTCTCCGCGCGGCATAGTAATGGAGCCGCGCCGCGCTTTCCCGTCGGTCGCCAGCACCTCGAAGGTGAACGCCTTAGTCATTGAATTCCTTGTTCTATACCGAGCGCGCGTCCATCGTTCTCCTCTTTGAACAGAAGGCTTGCATCTCCGTAGGAGTAGAACCTGTAGCTGTTCTCGATGGCATGCGCATAGGCCGCACGCATTGTTTTCAGACCACACAACGCCGAAACCAGCATGAACAGCGTCGAACGCGGCAGATGGAAATTGGTCATCAGCATGTCGGCGGCCTTAAAACGGTAGCCGGGGGTGATGAAGATATCGGTCGGACCCGACCATCCACCCAATGTGCCGTCCTCCCGCGCGGCGCTCTCCAGCAGGCGCAGCGACGTCGTACCGACGGCGATGATGTGCCCGCCGCGCGCTTTCGCCGCGTTCAGCGCCTCGGCGGTTTCCGGGCTGACCGAACCGATTTCGGCATGCATCTTGTGATCGGCGGTGTCGTCGACTTTCACCGGCAGGAACGTGCCGGCGCCGACATGCAGGGTGACGAAGCGCCGCTCGACGCCTTTGGCATCCAGCGCCGCGAAAAGCTCGGGCGTGAAATGCAGGCCGGCAGTGGGTGCCGCCACGGCCCCCTCCTCCCTAGCATAGATGGTCTGGTAGTCGTTGCGGTCGCGTTCGTCGTCGTCGCGCTTCGAAGCGATGTAAGGCGGCAGCGGAATGTGACCGACGGCGTGCAACGCCTCATCGAGAAACGGACCTGAGAGGTCAAAACCGAGCAAAGCCTCGCCGGCCTCGCCCTTCTCGATCACCGTGGCATCGAGCTGGCCGAGAAAGCAGGAATTGGCGTCATGGCCGAAATGGACGCGGTCACCGGCGGCGATGCGCTTGCCCGGCCGCATGAAAGCCAGCCAGCGGTCGGGAGCCACCCGCATGTGTAGCGTGGCTTCGACTTGCGCCACCGCCTCGCCGCGCCGCCTGATGCCTTTTAACTGTGCCGGAATGACCTTGGTGTCGTTGAAGACCAGCACGTCACCGCTCTCGAGCAGGGACGGCAACTCGCGCACCGTCCGGTCTTCGCGGCCCTCACCCGGCCTGACAACCAGCATTTTGGCGCTGTCGCGCGGTTCTGCCGGTCGAAGCGCGATACGCTCCTCCGGCAGATCAAAGTCGAAAAGATCGACGCGCAAGAAAATCCCGCCTCAAAATTCCGGGCAGGTCACCGCCCAGGCGCCAACACCGTCGATGCTCAGCGTACCGCCCATTGCGAAATTGGACTGTTCGCTGGCCTTGACCAGTCGCAATTTGGCGACGATCGAGCTGATGCCCTCATCCGTGAGATCGATCGCCATGTGCTGGTCGTCCTCGAATGCCTGTCCGACGATGACTTTCGTCGAACCCGGCTGACCGTCGGTGGTCCAGTTCCTGCCGCCGGCATCAAGCCATACACGCGCAACCGCGATGACGGCAGTGTGCCCCATCAGGACGTCGATCGATGCCGCGTCGCTTTCAGCGCTGCAAACAATCGATTCCGTCGCCAGCGCCGGAGTGGCCGCCGCGACAAGCATCAGAGTGATAGCCGCGACAGCCCGGTAGGTCATTTCACGTCGGCTGCCACCTTCAGCGACACGATCTTGTCGGGATCCGGCACCGGCTCGCCGCGCTTGATCTTGTCGACATTGTCCATGCCCTCGATGACCTGGCCCCAGACCGTGTATTGGCGGTTGAGGAAGGCGGCATCGTCGAAGCAGATGAAGAACTGCGAATTGGCCGAGTTCGGATTCTGCGAGCGCGCCATCGAGCAGGTGCCGCGGCCGTGATTGGCGTTGGAGAACTCCGCCCTCAGGTCGGGCTTGTCGGAGCCGCCCGTGCCAGCGCGCGCCGGTGCGAAAGAGGGCTTGGTGGAATTGCCGAATTTCACGTCGCCGGTCTGCGCCATGAACCCTTCGATGACGCGATGGAACACCACGCCGTCATAAGCGCCTTCGCGCGCCAGTTCCTTGATGCGGCCGACATGGCCAGGCGCCAGATCGGGAAACAGTTCGATGACGACCTTGCCCTTGGTCGTTTCCATGATGAGCGCGTTCTCGCGGTCCTTGATCTCGGCCATGTCAGAATATCCTTTGAAACTAATGGGTTTACTTGCCGTCGGCGGCGATGCGCACCTTGATCATGCGATCGGGATCAGTGACAACCCCGTTCTGTGCCGCATCGCCTTTATTTATCTGGTCCACCAACTCCATGCCGTTCTCGACATTACCGACGATAGTGTACTGGCCATCGAGCGGCGGCGCCGGCGCGAACATGATGAAGAACTGGGAATTGGCGGAATCAGGATCCTGCGAGCGGGCCATGCCGACCACGCCGCGCTCGTAGCGCTCGGACGTCGAGAATTCGGCCGGTAGGTCGGGAAGATCGGAACCACCAGTACCGACAGCATCGGCGTTGAAGGCGTTCTTCATGTTGCCGAACTTCACGTCGCCGGTCTGCGCCATGAAGCCGTCGATGACGCGGTGGAAAGCGACGTTGTCGTAAGCGCCCTGACGAACCAGCTTCTTGATCTGCTCGACATGCTTCGGCGCGAGATCGGGCCTGAGCGCGATTGTCACGTCGCCGCCCTTCAGCGTTATGATCATGGTGTTTTCCGGATCGGCCGCGAACGCCGAAACGGTTGCAGCCACAAGACTGAAAACAACGACAAAGCAGGTGGCGAGCCTTTTGAGCGGCATGGATATTTCTCCGAAAACCCTTGTTTCAAGCATGTCGTTGTCCCAAAGCCGGGTTCCACGTTGGGGCGACACGCATTATTTCGCGAATTTGGCGGTAAGTGCGCCGGCCACAGCCGCCGGCACGAAGGGGCGGATGTCGCCTCCCATGGAGGCTATCTGACGGACAAGTGTGGCGGTAATGGTTCGCACCGAAGGGCTGGCGGGCAGAAAAACTGTCTGCAGTTCCGGCGCCATCGTCTCGTTCATGCCGGCCATCTGCATCTCGTAGTCGAGATCGGTGCCGTCGCGCAGGCCGCGGATCATGATCGAGGCGCCCTGCTTCCTGGCCGCGTCGATGACCAGCCCGTCGAAAGCGACAATCTTGATGCGCGCGCCGTCGCGGCCAAATTCGGCCTTCGTCGCTGCTTCGATGAGGCCGACCCGTTCCTCGAACGAAAACAGCGGCTTTTTGCCGGGATGAATGCCGATCGCCGCATAGACTTTGTCCGCCACGGCCAGCGACGCCTTCAGCACATCGAGATGGCCGTTGGTCAGCGGGTCGAAGGAGCCGGCATAAAGGGCGATGCGTTCGGTCATGGCAGGTGCTTCTAGCGAGCCTCTCTCGCAAAGGCAAATCCGATCAGCGAGCCGCCAATGCATGTCGCCCAAAAGTGTGCAGCGGTTTTGGACAACGACATGCACCCAAACAGAGCCTCAAAGCGCAACGCCTGAGCCACGGTAATCGCGATGCGCTTTGTGTGAACCTTTTGGCCGAGATGAACGACCAATGCACGGGCCGATCACGAAGCCTTCACGCAGCGTTCACTAGGTTGCAGCTTCAGGAGATGAAACCAAAACCCCATTTAATCGTTGCTAGGTGCAGGAGACACGCACATGCTGATCTACATGCTCGCCACCGCAATGACCGTCGCCATGCTGATCGCCACCGTATTTGGGCTGCATCAGGAAGCAGATCGCGTCCGCGCCAAGTCCAATGCCAAGCGGTTCGGAGGTTTTGGTATCCGCAAGCCGTTTCGCCACCGCTAGCTGTTGACGGCGCCGGCCCATCGGGCCGGCATTGCCCGTCAAGACCTACTCGGCGTTGTTGTCCGGGCCAACGTCTTCAGTACCGGTATCCAGAGTTGCGTCGCCCTCGACACTCTCTTCGGCTTCCTCGTCCGATTGCGGTTCCGATATCCGCTCCACCGAAACGACCTTCTCGCCGTCGGCCGTGTTGAAGATGGTCACGCCCTTGGTGGCGCGGCTGGCGAAACGAATGCCGTTGACCGGCACGCGGATGACGGTGCCGCCATCCGAGACAAGCATGATCTGGTCGTCATTGCCGACCGGGAAAGTCGCCACCAGACGGCCGATCTCAGCCACTTTCGACACATCGGTGGCGCGGATGCCCTTGCCTCCGCGCCCTGTGAGGCGGAAATCATAGGAAGACGAACGCTTGCCGTAGCCATATTCCGTCACTGTCAGCACGAATTGCTCGTGTGCCTTGAGGAATTCGTAGCGCTCGTCGGAAAGCTCCGTCTCCTCGCCGACCTCCTCATTGGTGAGCTGGATGTCTTCGTCCTCGCCCGCCGCAATGCCGGCGGCAAGCCGCCTTTCCGCCGCCACTCGCCTGAGATAAGCGGCGCGCTCGGCCGGCGGCGCCTCGACATGTTCGATCACCGCCATCGAGATCACCCGGTCGGTGGCAGCCATGGCGATGCCGCGCACGCCGACCGAGTTGCGGCTCTGGAAGACGCGCACGTCGCTGACCGAGAAGCGGATGCACTGGCCGGAGCTTGCGGTCAGAAGCACGTCGTCATTGTCGGTGCAGGTCTCGACGCCGAGGATTTCGTCGCCTTCCTCTTCCAGCTTCATGGCGATCTTGCCGTTGCGGTTGACCTGGACGAAGTCCGACAGCTTGTTGCGGCGCACCGTGCCGCGGGTGGTGGCGAACATCACGTCGAGCTCGCCCCAGCTGTTCTCGTCCTCAGGCAGCGGCATGATGGTGGTGATGCGTTCGCCCTGCTCCAGCGGCAGCATGTTGATCAGCGCCTTGCCGCGCGACTGCGGATTGCCGATCGGCAGGCGCCAGACCTTTTCCTTGTAGACGATGCCACGCGAGGAGAAGAACAGCACCGGCGTGTGCGTGTTGGCAACGAACAGCCTAGTGACGAAATCCTCTTCCTTGGTCGACATTCCGGAGCGGCCCTTGCCACCGCGCCGCTGCGCCCGGTAGAGCGATAACGGCACGCGCTTGATGTAGCCGGAATGGCTGACCGTCACGACCATGTCCTCGCGCTGGATCAGATCCTCGTCTTCCATATCAGCCCCGCCCTCGGAGAGCTCGGTGCGGCGCGGCGTGCCGAACTCGTCGCGGACGGCGGCAAGCTCGTTCTTGACGATCTGCTGAATGCGGGCGCGGGACGACAGGATGTCCAGGTAGTCCTTGATCTCGTCGCCGATCGTGTTCAACTCGTCGGCGATTTCGTCGCGGCCGAGCGCGGTCAGGCGCTGCAGGCGCAGTTCGAGGATGGCGCGCGCCTGTTCCTCGGACAGATTGTAGGTGCCGTCCTCGTTAATGCGGTGGCGCGGATCGTCGATCAGCAGGATCAGCGATTCGACGTCGCCTGAGGGCCAGCGCCGCTCCATCAACTGCTCGCGCGCCGTCTGCGGGTCCGGCGCGGTGCGGATCAGCTTTATGACCTCGTCGATGTTGGCGACGGCAATGGCAAGGCCGACCAGCACATGGGCGCGGTCGCGCGCCTTGCGCAGCAGGAATTTCGTGCGCCGGCTGATCACGTCCTCGCGGAAGGCGACAAACGCCTTCAGCATGTCGGTCAGCGTCAGCAATTCCGGCTTGCCGCCGTTCAGCGCCACCATATTGGCGCCGAACGACGTCTGCAGCGGCGTGAAACGGTAGAGCTGGTTGAGGATGACGTCGGCGACCGCGTCGCGCTTCAGTTCGATAACGACGCGGTAACCCTGGCGGTCGCTCTCGTCGCGGATGTCGGAAATGCCCTCTATGCGCTTGTCGCGCACCAGCTCCGCCATCTTCTCGATCATCGACGACTTGTTCACCTGGTAGGGAACTTCGGTGATGACGATCGATTCACGGTCGTTGCCGCGCGCCTCGACGTTGACGCGCCCGCGCATGACGATGGAACCGCGGCCGGTCGAATAGGCGCTGTAGATGCCGGAGCGGCCGAGCACGATGCCGCCGGTCGGGAAATCCGGCCCCGGAATGATCTCCATCAACGCCGGCAGATCGATCGCCGGATTGTCGATGAGGGCGATGGCGCCGTTGCAGACCTCGCCCAGATTGTGCGGCGGGATGTTGGTGGCCATGCCGACGGCGATGCCGCCGGAGCCGTTGACCAACAGATTTGGAAAGCGCGCCGGCAGGACTTTCGGCTCGCTGCCGGACGCATCATAAGTGTCCTGGAAATCGACGGTGTCCTTGTCGATGTCTTCCAGCAACTCATGCGCGACCTTCGTCAGGCGCGATTCGGTGTAACGCATCGCCGCCGGCGGATCACCGTCGATCGATCCGAAATTGCCCTGCCCGTCGATCAGCGGCACGCGCAGCGACCAATCCTGCGCCATGCGCACCAAGGCGTCGTAGATCGAGGCGTCGCCATGCGGATGGTATTTACCCATCACGTCGGCGACCGGGCGCGCCGACTTCACGTATTTGCGGTTCCAGTGGTAGCCGCTCTCATGGGCGGCATAGAGGATGCGGCGATGCACCGGCTTCAGCCCGTCGCGCACATCGGGCAGCGCACGGCTGACGATCACGCTCATGGCGTAATCGAGGTAGGAGCGCTGCATCTCCTCGAGGATGGATATCGGCTCGATGCCGGTCGGGCCGCCGTCGGCGCCGCGCGGTGTCTTCTGGTCGGTCAAATCAGGTCACAATCTAATCGGGAATCACTCGGTGCTTATATAGGAAGCCGGGTCGAAACTCCAATATCCGCGGTAGTTTTCCAGTGTCGATTTTTGTGGTGATTTCAAAAGGATATCACTGATTGCGACGATATGGCCGAGGCGCTTTTTCGTTGCTCTCGCGGCAAAGCTCATTGTCAGGTCAATTTGCTTCACAACGCCGGAACGGCGGATGCGTTCGGCAATTTATCGCCTCGCCGCCGGACCCGATAGGCGCCGGGCGCCTCCCCCATCACGCGCCGGAATCGGCGGTTGAAGGTCGACAAATCGTTGAACCCCGCCTCGTAGGCGATCGTCGAGATCGCCTCGTCCGACATGCGCAGCCGCACCGCCGCCCTGTGCAGCCGGGTGTTCAGCAGGAACTGGTAGGGCGTCATGCCCGCGACGCGTCGGAACGTGCGCAGGAAATGATACGGGCTGGTCGCCGTCTCGCTTGCAAGCGCAGCAAGCGAGACCGGCCGGTCGGCATCCAGCTCAATGCGCCGCACCGCCGCCGCGACACGTTTCTCGTCGCGGCGGCTCGGCACCCGGGCAGCAGGCGTGACGCCGGAGGCGACGGCTGCGCCGGCAATCCGCAGACCGATTTCCTCAAACGCGTCGACGTCGGCCATCTCGCGTGCGGATTCCGCCTCGGCCAGCAGCGGTGCCAGCGCCGGCAAGGGCGGCAGAAGCGGCGTCTCGAAGGCCAGCTTCTTCACGCCCGGCATGTCGGCAACGATCTGTTCCATATAGGCCGGCTCGAACTGGAAGGAGAGGCAGCGGTCGCCGGCGCCATGCTCGTGCCCACACTCATAGCACGTGCCAAGGTTGCCGAGCAGGAGCGCGCCCGGCGTCAGCATCGCATTGCCCTGGCGTGCGCGGTAGCGGAATGTGCCATTGGTCACCACGGCGACGCAGAAATTACGGTGCTCTTCCTCGAACGGGCGATCGGAGGCGCCGGCGGTGCAGACCACGTCCAACACCTGCCAGCCTCGTCCGGACGCCAGTGTATGCGCGCTCGTTGTCATGGCTTGAAAGATAGCAATTTTTCCCAAGCACAGAACCCTGCCGCCGCCTATTCCCTCCAGTCTCCTGACAAGATGAGGTCGAAATCATGTTCAATTCATCTTCCTTTGTCGAAGCCCTGCACAGCGACGAGCCTGCCGGGGACCTGGCCGAAAAACTGAACCTTTACGGCCGCTTCGTCGGCGCCTGGACATTCGATGCCAAGCGCCATCTCGAAGACGGCCAGGTGCTGAACGGACGCGGCGAGGTGCATTTCGGCTGGGTTCTCGAGGGCCGCGCGATCCAGGACGTATGGATCTTGCCCGCGCGGAACACTGCCGCACAGAGCTCGCTCGGCAAATGGACCTTTTATGGCACGACACTGCGCGTCTATGACCCCGGTGTCGACGCCTGGCATATCTTCTGGAGCGATCCGCGCACCCAGTATTACAGCCGCCAGCTCGGCCGCGCCGAGGGCGGCACCATCGTCCAGCAGGGCGCCGACGGCACCGGCGCATCGGTGCGCTGGAGTTTTTCCCGCATTACCGAAAATTCGTTCCGCTGGCTGGGCGAACGCTCGCAGGACGCCGCGACCTGGCGGCTCGAAGTCGAGTTCCTGGCGCGGCGCGCGGGTGGAAGCTAATCCCCAGCAAGGGACCCGCAAGGGGGACCCTTGTGGGGGAGATGCCCGGCAGGGCAGAGGGCCTAGGGGAGTTTGGATCGCGGCTTCATTCCAGCTTGGGTTCCTCGCCCCCACGAAGTGGGGGAGAGGTGGCTCGGCGAAGCCGAGACGGAGAGGGGGACTGCGCCCTACGAAAGCCCCCTCTCCGGCCGCGGAGCCTGTCCTCGGGCTTGCCAAAGGCAAGACCCGCGGGCGGCCACCTCTCCCCCGCCTTTGGCGGGGCGAGGAACCCAAGTCTTGAGAGGTCGAGCGACAGCGCCCCCCTTCTCCTCAACCCCGCAAGGGGGGATCGGATCTCCAACATTGAACAGGATGGCGCGGCTGGCTGAGCTGCCAATCTCCCCCCTTGCGGGGGGAGATGCCAAGTGGTGGCAAAGAGGGCAGGACAGAGGGGGCGCTGTCCCTCCGGCATCAAAAGGTTGAATTTCCCGGCACGCGGGCAGTTTTCTCCACCGGTTTTCACCGCCCCTACTTTGCTCTACCAATGCTGGGGTCTCGGGCACCGCCCGGCGGGGAGGGTCAGAGATGCCGAGCTTCGACAGCCTGTTCAACGCCTTCGTCACCATTCTGGTGACCATCGACCCGCCCGGCCTGGCGCCGCT
Source organism: Mesorhizobium wenxiniae (assembly GCF_002284535.1). Taxonomy (GTDB): domain Bacteria; phylum Pseudomonadota; class Alphaproteobacteria; order Rhizobiales; family Rhizobiaceae; genus Mesorhizobium; species Mesorhizobium wenxiniae. Next base: position 99,827 of record NZ_NPKH01000027.1, read on the forward strand.
CTTCCTCGCCGTGACGCGCGGCATGAACCGCGAGGAGCGCAACCAGGTTTCCGTGCGCGCCTCTATCATTGGTTTCCTGGTGATGGCGCTGTTTGCAATCGCCGGCGCATCGATCCTGTCGGTGTTCGGTATCACGCTGCCGGCGTTCCGCGTCGCCGGCGGGTTCCTGCTGTTCTTCATCGCCTTCGAAATGGTGTTCGAGCGCCGGCAGGACCGCAAGGAGAAGATCGGCGACGTCGCCATCACCAAGGACATGATCCACAACATCGCCGCCTTTCCGCTGGCGATCCCGCTGATCGCCGGTCCGGGCGCAATTTCAGCGACCGTCCTGCTGTCCGGCTCGTTTCCAGGTTTTGGCGCGCAGGCAGCCCTTGTCGGCATCATCGCGATCTGCCTTGTCATCACCTACCTGGTTTTCGTGCTGGCCGAGCGCATCGACCGGGTCCTCGGCCAGACCGGCCGCTCGATCCTGACCCGGCTGCTCGGCGTCATCCTGGCGGCGCTCGCCGTGCAGTTCGTCGCCGACGGCGTCAAGGCGTTGATGGCGGCTCCCTGAACCGACGAACAACAACGCGTTTAGTGTAGGGTGTGTACTCATACATACACGACGACCAGTCGATGAACGATGACCGGCTAGCCCGTTTCATTGGCTGCCCTTTGCTCAATCGCCCCTTAGGATCACCAAAGGTGGCTATTGAGCTACTAGCCGACGGCCGGCCCGAGAGATCATCGATCTAGGGCAGCGGGATCGGCTTGTCCCTGAGTGTGCGCAAGTACGCGATCAGGTCGGCCCGTTCGGTCTCGTCCGGGACACCAGGCGTCTCCATCTTAACGCCCGGCGTGGTGAGCATGGGCCCGAAGAGATATCTGTTCAGGTCCTCGTACGTCCATACACCCTCCCAACTCAGCAAGGCGTCGGAGTAACGCATATCTGCCATAGATGCCTTGTCGCGGCCGACGACGCTCCACAAGTTCGGTCCTATTTTGTTCCGACCCTTTGGCTCGGCGTTGTGGCAAGGGCCACACACGCGGGTGAAGTAGGTTCGGCCTTTCTCGACATCGGCAGAAGCCAACTTCATCAAGATCGGGGCTGGTGTTGGCAAGACGACGCCGTGCGACATGAGATAGTCGGCAACTTCGCGTTGCCCCCCGCGTTTTGCCAGATGGAGTGGTGTCTTGCCGTCCATTGACTTCGCATTCACGTCTGCGCCGGCCTCGACCAGAGCCTTCACGCAGTCGAAACAACCGAGAGTGACGGCGACATGGAGGGCGGATTCGCCGCCACGGTCGGAGTTTGGATCTGCGTCCCGCTCCAGCAACAGATTTAACAGATCGATCTTGCCTATCCCCACAGCCGCCATCAGCGGGGGACCCCAAGTTGTCTGGGCGTTGACGTCCGCACCACGTTCTATGAGCAGTTTTGCCGCTTCGATGTGGCCCATCCAGACCGCAAAATAGAGCGGCGTTGCGTTTCCATCACTCTCATCTATGCCGGCGCCTGCATCGAGCGCCGCCGTGATCGCCGCGACATCGCCCTTCATGGCGGCGTCGTGAATGTCGGCGGCATGCGATACAATCGGGATGTGTAAAAGCAGCAGTGGAATGAAGAGCAAGAACACGCGCATCTGGCATCTCCCACGGCAAACCGCAGTAAGCGTCACGCTTTCAAGACGGCAAAAGTATACCGCGAATGCCTGATGTTAACCACGCCCATCGATGGCTCAATGAATGGTGGCAGTGCTTGAAAGAATGAAAGTTTTCCGGAAGACCGGCAGACCATACTCGGCCGACCCACCTTGCCGATCGGATGACCATATCTGGAGGCGGAGCCGATATTTGAATGTGGGCTTGCCGGGCGTTATTCAAGCTCCGAAGAACCCGAACATGTGATACGCCTTCACCGACGCCGAATGGCTATTGATTGCCCCGATCCTTCCTTGCAAGCCGCGAGGCGTCCCGCGCGTGCATGACAGGCGCGTCCTGAATGGCATCTTGAGGTCTGGAGCGCCATGGCGTGATCCACGGGAAGTCTAAATATTTCAGCCCTTATTTAATCGGTTACTTCGCCGCTGTATCCATAACCTCGAAATCATGCGTGACGGTGGCGGTCTTGGCCATCATCGCGGTCGCTGAGCAGTATTTTTCGATCGACAGATCGATCGCCCGCCTGACCTTGTCATGCGAAAGCGCTCGGCCCTTGACGACGAAATGCATATGGATGCGGGTGAACACCCGGGGCTCCTTCTCCGCCCGGTCGGCGTCGAGCTCGACCACACAGTCTTCGACCGCCTCGCGGCCCTTTTCGAGGATGTGGACGACATCATAGGCCGAGCACCCGCCAGTGCCGAGCAGCACCAGCTCCATCGGGCTCGGTCCCGGCGTTTTGCCTTCCGGTCCGAACGCAGTCCCCAGCACCACCTTGTGACCGCTGCCGGACTCGCCGACAAAAGTGCGCTCCTCGACCCATTTGATCCGTGCTTTCACCTGACACGTCCTTTCACCGCACACCACTCAAACGCACCCACGTCCCGAAAATCAGAGACAGATTTACGGGACGCCAATGCGTGGCCTCAAGGAGCTGGGTGTCAGCTCGCACAGAGCCGCTCGCTCCGAGGGATCAGTACGGAAGGGTGGAACGGTCGCCGTCAATTTTCCGAAGTTCCCAGACTGCTGGCACCATACGCACGTTCCATCAAGCACTCGATCCCAGAATGTAAATAATTGCCGCGCAGCGAGCCCCTTTTGCAAGCAAACTTTACATTTTCTGATTCGGTGCCCAACTAGTCGCCTCTTTCGGCATCGTCACAAGGGGATTGGAAAGGCCGAGCGGCGCAGCCACGTGGAATTTCCAATTCAAACGTGGCGATTAAAATCCTGAGAGACGGACGCGCCAACGAAGGTACCGAATTCAGTACCGGCGCACGCGACGCATCCGCGGTCCGCCGCGCATCTGCCCGCCTGCAAAATGTCCCCTCCTCAGATCGCATTCAGGTGTCGGCGTTTAAAGAGCGCGCGAGCGGGAAGCCGAACAAGAAGTCCAAGCCAATGGCGGCCTAAACCTTAGCTATTGCTAATGGAATTTTTTAGTAGCAATATAGCCCGCATTGGTAAGTATCTTAAGCTGCATAATTGCGCAAGTTTCTTGATCGCGTTTCGGTGAGGGGAGACTTTCATGGCTAGAGTGGGCCAAGACGACTATTGTGAACAATACTCATCAGACGATGATGAGGTGATGGCCAACATATCGGTCGGGAACGAAGAGTTTTACGTCCGTTACAGGCACTGGCGGGAGGCGGGAGAACCCGATTCCCCATTGATCATGCTGAACATTTTCGGGGCGGTTGACGAAGCCGAAGCCAAGCTCAAGCTCGGTAAAGACATGAGCGGGAAAGGCGGCATCCTCAAGAAGGACTGCGCAGTATTCAACACGTTTGTCTCCAAACACAGAAGAGCCAGACCCGCATTCGACGAAAATTTCGCGTCAAATCTCGAGTTTTTCAAAACGCCTGGCGGCAATCCCGCGCTAAAGGCGTTTCGGGCAACGCTCGCCAAATATTTCTCGGGGCTCGACCTGTCCGACGATGAAAAGTACATAATCAACGGCGCTTTGTTCGTACGGGTCGACATTGATCCGGTCGTCGGCACCGGAGACAGACGCCTGTTCGCAATCCCTGCGTACGCCCTGCTCGCATATGACCAGAACCTGAAAGACAAGGCTTGGGACCTGATCGACGAACGGATCGGCAAGGCGCTCGATGCGGTGCGAAGCAACGTCATAAACGTAACGGGCGCGGTGCATCTCAGGCTAGGCGACGATGATTACCCCATTTACGAACCGATCGTCATTGGAGACGGAATGGTCATCATGGGCAGGGCCTAAGCAACTTCCGGTCAGGACATTAACCGAACCCTTTCCAAACCGCGGCCTGCGACAAACGTTTGATGCGGCGCTTGCCTTGCGGCGTCCGGCCGGCATCACGCGGATCGCAGACATAAGCGGGCTGGACGAAATCGGCCTCCCTGTAGTGTCGGTGGTTCGCCCAAACTCCCGATCGATGAGCGTGTCATCGGGCAAGGGAACGACCGATCTGGAGGCCCGCGTTTCCGGAGTCATGGAAGCGCTTGAACTCTTCCATGCGGAAGAATTCTCCGACTGGCTGCCGTTCGGCGAGGTCTCGCATCTTGCGGCCGCGCCAGACCTTGGCGGTTTCCCGAAATCTGTCCGACCGGGCGGCAGGTGCCAGACCGATAGCTTGCCGAGGATGACTGTCGGATTCGACCTGTTCTCAGGAGTTCAGGCGGCGGTTCCCTTTGACCTGGTCCACGCCGATTTCTCGACTGAATCCGTCAGGAACAACGACGGCTTTCTCGTCAGCAGCAACGGCCTCGGGGGCGGAAGCTCCAGCGGCGAGGCCATAGCGCATGGACTGTGCGAGGCCGTTGAAGGCGATGCGGTCGCGCTCTACCGGACATCTTCGCCTGACTCTTTCTCCAGGATCGCCTGGGATTCGGTCGAAGACCCGACAGTGTGCCGCCTTCTGGAAGCCTGCCGCATACGCGGGGTCAGCGCCGCAGCTTGGGACATCACGACCGACGTCATGGTGCCGGCCTTCTACTGTCGGCTTGTCGAGCGCAGTAAGGGGCCATCCAGCCTTGCAAGCTCCACTGACGGGGCCGGTTGCCATCCCGATCCGGCCGTCGCGCTGAGGCGCGCTTTCATGGAGGCGATCCAGACAAGGGTGCTGCTCGTCTCGGGGGCGCGCGACGACATTCGACCGCGGTTTTATTCCGCCAGAAGCCCTGCTTCCGAAGACAGGGGAACGGAATCCCGGTTTCCCGCGGAAACCGGTTGCCGCAGGCCGTCGGCCGACGGGATGATCGGGTTCATCCTGGAACGACTGGAAGATGCCGGTTTCTCCCGGGCGGTAACCGTCGACCTGAAGAGCAAATCGCCGGAACTCGCGTTCGCCAGGGTTGTCGTTCCGGGTTTGGAGGGGTTTCCGCACTCTCGAGGATACAGGCCTGGAGCACGAGCGACAAAGGCAAGGCTTCGGTCATGAACACGGTCGTCTTTTCGGGACCAACTCTTCGGCCGGGACTTCGGGGGACTTTTGCCGATCCGGAGATCAAATGGCGGCCGCCCGCAAAGCGTGGCGACATCTATCTGGCAGCAAGCAGTCCGGACGTTTCCGTCATAGGCCTGATCGACGGATTTTTCGGAAACGTTCCCTCCGTGCTCCACAAAGAAATACTCTGGGCCATTGAACGCGGCTGCGCCGTATTCGGCGCGGCGAGCATGGGCGCGCTCCGTGCCGCGGAACTGCATCCGTTCGGAATGGTCGGGATCGGCGCGATTTTCCGAGATTTCGCAAACGGACGCCTGTCCAGGGACGACGAAGTCGCGATCGAACACGGCCCTGCCGAACTCGGCTACCCTCCTGTCTCCGAGGCGCTCGTCAACATTCGCTACACGCTGGCCAACGCCGCAGCGCACGGAAGGATCACCGAGGACGTCCGCGGAGAACTGGCCGAGATTGCGATCCGTACGTTCTACCCACGCCGGAGCCTCGGAGACTGCTTCGACGCCTTCAACGCCCGCCATCCCGATAACCGTGTTTCGGCAGCGGCCCGGGACTGGGTCATGCAAAACCGGGTTGACCAAAAAAAGCTCGATGCCCTGGAACTTGTTGCCGCCGTGAGAGCTCTGAAGCACAGCGACGCCAAGCCTGCCCGTGTGCCTTTCACGTTCCACGAGACCGAGTTCTTCACTGACTTCCGCGCTTCAGTGGACAATCCGATCGTACGTGATTTCGCGTAAAGCCGGATCAGGCGACATCCTGTCCTTCACTGGCATGCGCCATCCTTGCTTCGCAGCCTGCCGAAAGCTTCAAGTATCGCGGGTGGTCCCGGACCGGCTCGAGATCGAGGTCCAGTTTCATCCACTGGAGGAATTCGGTCGGCTTCCTCGGGATGCTGGCTTCAAGAAGGTCCATCGCCCGCTCCGGCTCTCCCATTTGGGCAAACGCACAGGCAAGGTTGTATTGGTCGGTCGCGTCGTCGGGTTCGATGATCAGCGCGCGGTCGATCCACTCGCTGGCGCGTTCCTTTTCGCCGAGCCTGGCAAGGGCGAGCGCCCCGTGCGCGAGGGCGTTGGCGTTATCGGGCCGGGCTGCTACCTCCCTCTCGATGCGCTCAAGCGCACGGTACGTCGCGGTCGCGGACTCCTCGTTGCGGCCGAGCGACTTTAGCGACAGGGCAAGCAGGTTCAGCGAAGTATGATCTGATTCAAGCAACCGGGCCGCCTCCTCGAAATGACCTACGGCTTCCTCGTACCTTCCGAGTTCGAGATAGGTGGTGCCGAAGTTGTGGTGCACGTCGAATGATTCCGGCTCAAGCCGAAGGGATTCGCGGTGCGCGGCGAGGGCCTCCTCGAACTTGCCTTCTTCCGCCATGATGCGTCCCATGGCGGCGTGTGCTTCCGCCAACGTCGGATCGACGGACAAGGCCTTTTGGGCGGCTTCGAATCCGGAATCCGACGTCCGGCCGCTGTGATTGAGGTACGACAGGCAGAGCGCGGACAAGGCCCATGCGCGAGCGTATTCCGGGTCTGACTGGAGAGCCTGCCGGCAGAAACGCAGGGCGATCTCGTAGTTCCTCGCGCCGCGCAGGTTCAAATAGCGGCGGCCCATCAGGTACATCCGATAGGCCTCAGTGTCGTAGGTCGACCTGGCCTCGATCGCGCATTCTTCTTCCGGCAGGAGCCTGACTTTCAGAGCTGAAACGATAGCCAGCGAAAGGTCATCCTGAAGTTCAAAAACATCGCTTAGGTCACGGTCGTATCGCTCCGCCCACACATGTGCGTCGCTGGCTGCGTCGATGAGCTGCGCGCTGATGCGGACGCGTCCGCCGGACTTGCGAACGCTGCCTTCGAGCACATAAGCGACCTGCAACTCCCTGGCGACGTGGCCGACATTGACGGCCCTGCCCTTGAACGTAAATGCCGTGCTGCGGGAGAGCACCTTGAGTGCCGATATCTTGGACAAGTCAGTGATGATGTCGTCGGTAATTCCGTCGCTGAAATACTCTTGTTCAGGGTCGCCACTCACATTGGCGAACGGAAGCACGGCGATTGAAATGCCCGCCTTATGGACTTCCTTCGACCCCCCTAGCCGCGACTGGCCGGACGGAGGGTTAAACACCATGTACGCCCGCACTGGCTGAGCGATGTTCTTCAGCGTCTTCTCGCCCATGTCTTCGAAGCGGAAGCCCACCTTGCCCCGAACCTGGCTGTAGACAGTCTCCGATACGACAACGCTCCCCGGAACCGCGAGATGTTCGAGGCGCGACGCAATGTTGACGCCCTCCCCGTAAAGGTCGTCACCTTGGACGATCACATCGCCCAAACTGATTCCCATGCGGTAGACCAGCTGCCTGTCAGGCGTTATGCCGACGTTGGCTGTGGCCAACGCTGCCTGTAGTTCGACGCCGCATTCTACTGCCCCCACGGCGCTTGGAAACTCCACGAGGACACCGTCCCCAATGAGCTTGACCACTCGTCCTTTGTGCAAGGCAACGACCGGCTCAATGATTTCAGCATGGCGCGCCCTCAAGGCCGCGAGAGTAGCGGCTTCGCTTGCCTGCATGAGGCGGCTGTAACCCGCCACGTCGGCGAATAGGACTGCTGCGAGACGGCGCTCCACGCTCCCCTCCAGAACCGCAGATTACCATAGGGCATCCGCTGGTGGCCATTGGCCTGTTGCGGAGCGGCAGAGCGCCAAATCTAGTATGAAAACCCACTGAAGGGTGACCATATGTCGACTAGGAGTAATCGGCTGATTTCATTGCGAAAATGAGTGCTGGCAGGGGTCCCAGAAGGCGCCGATCATAACCTTTCGAAATTCTCGGAAAGAGCATCTGGATCAGATACTTGAGCGACGCGTAGGGTCACTGTTCCCCGCAGTTTCGGTTCTTCGACAAGCGCGGGAAACAAAGTTCACGATCTCGCAAGAGACCGATCCCCACAACCTCCGAGGCGTTCCTTCCTAAAACGGAATTTCGTCGTCGAGTTCGCGCGACGAACCGCCGCCACCCTTGTTGCTGCCACCGCCGCCGCGATCGAAACTCTCGCCCGGGCCGGACTGGCCGAAATCGGAACCGCGGCTGCTGCCGCCACCGGAATAGCTGCCGACCTGACCGCCCTCGCCCTGCCCGCGTGCGTCGAGCATCTGCAGCTCGCCACGGAATTTCTGCAGTACGATTTCGGTTGTGTAGCGGTCATTGCCGGTCTGGTCCTGCCATTTGCGCGTCTGCAGCTGGCCCTCGACATAAACCTTCGCACCCTTCTTCAGATACTGCTCGGCGACCTTGGCGAGCTGCTCGTTGAAGATCACGACATTGTGCCACTCGGTCTTCTCCTTGCGCTCGCCGGAAGTCTTGTCGCGCCAGCTTTCCGACGTGGCGACGCGGATGTTGACGACCGGCTCACCCGAATTCAAACGGCGGATTTCCGGGTCCGCCCCGAGATTGCCCACCAGAATGACCTTGTTGACGCTACCCGCCATGATACTTCTCCGCGCTCATCCGAAACAAATTTTTCTTGCTCTCACCTTATAGACTGCGGACATTCCCCGCCTGCCGTGGCTGGCTTTTCCCACAAGGTTTTTGTTCTCTTTTCGTTCTAGGCTCATCAATCCGTATTGTCAAGGAATGTCAGCAATCGATGGGTTCCGCCATGCCGTTCCACATGGGCGCGAAAAGACTGCTTGCCAAATCAATAAGTGTAGACTTATGCTTCTGCCATGATCGAAGCCGAGATTTTTCGAGCGCTTGCCGACCCGACGCGCCGCGCCGTCTACGAACGCCTCGCCGCCGGCGAGATGACGGTGTCGGAACTGCGCCGCGGCATGAGCGTGTCGCAACCGGCCGTCTCGCAGCATCTCGCAGTGCTGCGCGGCGCCGGCCTGGTGGCCGAGCGGCGAGCCGGCCGCAACGCCTATTATCGCACCGATCCGCAAGGGCTTGATCCTCTGCTCGGCTGGATCGAGCGTTACCCTGCGTTCTGGCCCGAGCGTATCGAAAGGCTCAAGGCGGTTTTGAAGGACATGGACCAATGACGGCAAAACAGCATTCAGGCATGGCCGCAGATTCGATCGAGTTTGAGTGCGAGCTTCCAGAGCCGCCGGAAAAAGTGTGGCGGGCGCTGACGGTGCCGGACCTTCTCGCAGCCTGGATGATGCCGAACGACATCAAGCCGGAGATCGGCGGCCGCTTTGCCTTTGCTAAGGCTGATGGTCAGATTGAGTGCGAAATCCTCGACGCCGAGCCCGAACGCCTGCTGCGTTATTCCTGGCGGGAGCGGCCGGCGTCCGGCAACGCAGCGCATCCACTGGACAGCCCAATAGTTAGCATTGTCACCTTCACGCTCGACCGCACCATTTCAGGCGGCACGCATCTGCGCATCGTCCACGACGGATTCGCGCGGGTCGCTACGTCTGCGGTTGCGACGGTGGGCGCCGGTTGCCGGCTTTCGCTCAACGCACACAACCCCAGACAGATCATAGCCGCAAACACGCCTCGCCTCTCCCTGCGCGCGGCCTGAGCAGCACAACGGAGAAAAGCGATGAGCGGTTTTGCCAACCTGGTGCCGATGGTGATCGAGCAGTCGAGCCGCGGCGAACGCGCCTTCGACATTTTCTCGCGGCTGCTGCGCGAGCGCATCGTCTTCATCAACGGTCCGATCGACGACAATGTGTCGGCGCTGGTCTGTGCCCAACTCCTGTCGCTGGAATCCGACAATCCAGACAAGGAGATATCGCTCTACATCAACTCGCCGGGCGGTGTGGTGACCAGCGGCTTCGCCATCTACGATACGATGCAGTACGTTTCTTGCCCCGTATCCACCGTCTGCATGGGCTTTGCTGCGTCAATGGCCTCGTTCCTGCTGATGGCCGGCACACCGGGGCGACGCATCGCGCTGCCCAACACCAGCATCCTGCTGCACCAGCCGTCAGGTGGTTTCCAGGGCCAGGCCTCCGACATCCAGCGCCACGCCGAAGGCATCCTCAGGACCAAGCGGCGCATGACCGAGCTTTACGCGCACCACTGTGGTCGCACGTTCGAAGAGGTCGAACGCACGCTCGACCGCGACCATTTCATGACCGCCGCGGAGGCAAAGACCTGGGGCCTTGTCGATCATGTTTTTGATACGCGCAAACAGGCGGCTTGAAAGCCGAACGCCATGAGCGCCTCTGGTCGCGACATTCGAGCTTGGCTCCCCCTTCTCCCCTTGTTGTGGGAGAAGGGGCCGAGCGAAGCTCGGTCGGATGAGGGGTGCTCCAGCTTGGCACCAACAGCACTCCGTCCAACACCCCTCAACCGTATTGGCGCTGCGCGCCAATCCACCTTCTCCCACAAGAAGGCAAGACCGCGTGCTTGCGCCATAGAAATAAATAGCCCCGCCGCTGCTTCCGCAAACGGTCGGGGCTTTCTTGGATCTGAAATCCAATGGCCGGGAGCGAACTGCCGGCTTTTGATCTCGGATGCTTCGCGGCGTTTAGCCGACGATCCGACTAGTAGTCTCTGATTTTCATTGGGATCGGCAGGTCACGGTTTGTCGGGCGGCGCAAACGCCTGGCCCTGGCACTTATGCCTGCCGCGGCTCCAGCGACACGTGGAGCCTCAAGGGACTGTCCGGTGGAGTCATTCCTCTGCTCTCCTCTTCTGTCCATTGCGACTGGGTCGCCGAAGCGCATATCGCAACAGCCTGCAACTCGTGCAGGCACGCCTTAGGGCGGCGAGGCCATCGAAAGATAGTCGGCTTCGGTGACGTCTGGAGTCTGACTCCCCAAGGCTGAGACGTCAACAGTTGGATAGCCGATTTACCAAAAACGTGATCGCTTGTGTGGCGAATCCGAAATTTGCATCCGTTTTGAGCAGCGCGGCGTCGGCCGTGGATTACATGAAGCTTTTGTCAGGAGCTTGTTCGGCCTTTGTTCTTTCCGCTTGCTCGCCCGCGCGAAAGACGGTTAAAGGCTTGGTCGAGAGTTCTCTCGAAACGGTGGCGAAATTACCTACATGGGAGATGGCCGGGACAACCCGCCATCCCACGAGATTCCAGATCTGAGGCGGCGACCGGCGATGGCCGACCATAAATATCTTTCCATTCGCGGGGCGCGCGAACACAATCTGAAGAATGTCGATCTCGACCTGCCGCGTGACAGCCTGATCGTCATGACCGGCCTGTCGGGGTCCGGCAAGTCGTCGCTCGCCTTCGACACCATCTATGCCGAGGGCCAGCGCCGCTATGTCGAGAGCCTGTCGGCCTATGCGCGGCAATTCCTTGAAATGATGCAAAAACCTGACGTCGACCAGATCGACGGCTTGTCGCCGGCCATCTCCATCGAACAGAAGACCACGTCGAAGAACCCACGCTCAACGGTTGGCACCGTCACCGAGATCTACGACTATATGCGGCTGCTGTTCGCGCGCGTCGGCATCCCCTATTCGCCGGCCACCGGCCTGCCGATCGAGAGCCAGACGGTGTCGCAGATGGTTGACCGCGTGCTGGCGGTCGAGGAAGGCACGCGTCTGTTCATCCTGGCGCCGATGGTCCGAGGCCGCAAAGGCGAATACCGCAAGGAACTGCTGGAGCTGCAGAAAAAGGGTTTTCAGCGCGTCAAGGTCGACGGCGTCTTTTACGAAATCGCCGACGTGCCGGCGCTGGACAAGAAGTACAAGCATGATCTTGACGTCGTCGTCGACCGCATCGTCGTGCGCGGCGATCTGGCGACGCGGCTTGCCGATTCCATCGAGACCGCGCTGAAGCTCGCCGACGGACTGGCGGTGGCCGAATTCGCCGACCGGCCGCTCGATGCCAGCCAGACCGGCGAGGACTCGGTCAACAAATCGAAGAACGAGACGCATGAGCGCATCCTGTTCTCGGAAAAGTTCGCCTGCCCGGTGTCCGGCTTCACCATTCCCGAGATCGAGCCGCGGCTGTTCTCCTTCAACAACCCGTTCGGCGCCTGCCCGACCTGCGACGGCCTCGGCAGCCAGCGCGCCATCGACGCCAGCCTGATCGTGCCCGACGACAATCTGTCGCTGCGTGCCGGCGCCGTCAGCCCATGGGCGAAATCGACCTCCCCCTATTACGTGCAGACGCTCGAGGCCCTCGGCAAGGCCTATGGCTTCAAGCTCGGCGACAAGTTCCGCGACCTGACCGCAGAGGCAAAGCAAGCCATCCTGCATGGCACCGGCGAGCGCGAGGTCACTTTCCAGTACGATGACGGCTTACGCTCCTACAAGACGACCAAGACCTTCGAAGGCGTCATCCCCAATCTCGAGCGGCGCTGGAAGGAAACCGAATCCGCCTGGATGCGCGAGGAGATCGAGCGCTTCATGTCGGCCACGCCTTGCCCGGCCTGCCGCGGCTACCGGCTGAAGCCGGAAGCGCTTGCGGTGAAGATCGCCGGCAAGCACATCGGCGAGGTCACCGAGCTGTCGATCCGCAAGGCCGACCAATGGTTCACAGAGCTGCCCGCTTCGCTCACCGACAAGCAGAACGAGATCGCGGTACGCGTGCTCAAGGAGATCCGCGAGCGGCTGCGCTTCCTGAACGACGTCGGGCTCGATTATCTGACGCTGTCGCGCAATTCCGGCACGTTGTCGGGCGGCGAGAGCCAGCGCATACGGCTGGCCTCCCAGATCGGCTCCGGCCTCACCGGCGTGCTCTATGTGCTGGACGAGCCGTCGATCGGCCTGCACCAGCGCGACAATGCGCGCCTGCTCGACACGCTGAAGCATTTGCGCGACATCGGCAACACGGTGATCGTCGTCGAACATGACGAAGACGCCATCCTGCATGCCGATTATGTCGTCGATATCGGCCCGGCCGCCGGCATCCACGGCGGCCACATCATCGCGCAGGGAACGCCGCAGCAGATCATGGCCAGCCCGGCCTCGATCACCGGCAAGTATCTGTCGGGCGAGCTCGAAGTGGCGACGCCGGCCGTGCGGCGCGAAGCCAAGAAGAACCGGCGTCTGAAGATCGTCGGCGCGCGCGGCAACAATCTGAAGAACGTTACCGCCGAAATCCCGCTCGGCACCTTCACCGCCGTCACAGGCGTCTCCGGCGGCGGCAAGTCGACCTTCCTGATCGAAACGCTGTTCAAGGCGGCGTCGCGCCGCATCATGGGCTCGCGCGAGCACCCGGCCGATCATGACCGCATCGAGGGCCTTGAGTTCCTCGACAAGGTCATCGATATCGACCAGTCGCCCATTGGACGGACGCCGCGCTCCAATCCCGCCACCTATACCGGCGCCTTCACGCCGATCCGCGACTGGTTCGCCGGCCTGCCAGAATCCAAGGCGCGCGGCTATCAGCCGGGCCGCTTCTCGTTCAACGTCAAGGGCGGCCGCTGCGAGGCCTGCCAGGGCGACGGCGTCATCAAGATCGAGATGCACTTCCTGCCGGACGTCTATGTCACCTGCGACGTCTGCCATGGCAAGCGCTACAACCGCGAGACGCTCGACGTCCTGTTCAAGGGCAAGTCGATTGCCGACGTGCTCGATATGACGGTCGAGGAGGGCGTCGATTTCTTCGCCGCGGTGCCCGGCGTGCGCGACAAGCTGGAGACGCTGAAGCAGGTCGGCCTCGGCTACATCCATGTCGGCCAGCAGGCGACGACGCTGTCGGGCGGCGAGGCGCAGCGCATCAAGCTCGCCAAGGAGCTGTCGCGCAAGGCGACCGGCAAGACGCTCTACATCCTCGACGAGCCGACCACCGGCCTGCATTTCCACGACGTCGCCAAACTGCTCGAAGTGCTGCACGAGCTGGTCGACCAGGGCAATACGGTGGTCGTCATCGAGCACAATCTCGAGGTCATCAAGACCGCCGACTGGGTGCTCGACCTCGGCCCCGAAGGCGGCGATGGCGGCGGCGAGCTGGTGGCGTCCGGCACGCCGGAGGATATCATCCGCGAGAAGCGCAGCTACACCGGCCAGTTCCTGCGGGAACTGCTGGAGCGGCGGCCCGGAGGCAAGCGCGAAGCGGCGGAGTGAATGAGGACTGGCTGGCGTCTGGAAGAACCTTCAAATGAAGATCAGAAGAGCGCTTACCGGTGATCTTGACGCTGTCGCCCAGCTGACCGACGCCGCCTACGCGCCCTACACAGCCTTGTTCGGCGCGCCGCCGATCCCGGTCACCGAAGACTATGCGCCGCGGATCGGACGCGGCGAAGTCTGGCTGCTGGAAAAGCAGCGGCGAGCCGGCCGGACTGATTGTCATCGAGCGGCACCCGGACCACACAATGATCTTCTCCGTCGCCGTCGGCCCTGCCTTCCAGGGCAAAGGTTTCGGCGTCGCCCTACTCAGATGGGCGGACGAACAGACGCGCCTTTGGCATCTGCCCGAGGTGCGGCTCTACACCAACGCGAAGATGGAGCGGAACATCGCGCTCTACAAAGCCTGTGGCTTTCACGAAACGGGTCGCCGGCCCAATCCGTACCGGCCAGGATGGACGATCGTCGACATGGCTAAAGCCGCCCAGACAACGGCGATCGCCTGATCCTTTGAAGCAAACGGGAGGACGTCAGTGACTCAATCAGGAACAATTCGCGCCGGCATGGGCGGCTGGAGCTTCGAGCCATGGGACACGTCCTTCTATCCGGACAAACTGTCCGAGGCGAAGCAACTGCACTACGCAACCCGGCAGGTGCCGAGCATCGAGGTCAACGGCACCTATTATTCGAGTTTCAAGGAGCCGACCTTCGTCAAATGGGCTAACGAAGCGCCGGATGGCTTCGTCTATTCGCTTAAAGGCAACCGCTTCGTCACCAACCGACGCGTGCTCGGCGAGGCCGGCGAGTCGATGACGCGCTTCCTGGAGTCGGGCGTCGCCGCACTCGGCGACAAGCTCGGGCCGATCCTGTGGCAGTTCGCGCCGACGAAAAAGTTCGACCCGGACGATTTCGAGGCCTTCCTCAAGCTATTGCCTGAAAAGCAGGACGGCGTTGCGCTGCGCCATGCGGTGGAGGTGCGCAACGATAGCTTCGTCGTGCCGGAATTCGCCGCCCTGGCGCGCAAATACAAGGTCGCGATCGTCTATGCCGATCACGCCAAATATCCAGGGATCGCCGACATCACCGGCGATTTCATCTATGCGCGGCTGCAGACCGGCAGCGACGACAATCCCGACTGCTACACGCCGAAGGGGCTCGATGAGTGGGCGGCGCGTGCCAAAACCTGGTCGGAAGGCAAGGCGCCGGTCGACCTGCCGCGCGTCGATCCCTCGACCGACGCACCGGTAAAACCGCGTGATGTGTTCGTCTACTTCATCACCGAGGGCAAGGTCCGCGCACCGTTCGGCGCCATGGCGCTGATGAAACGCGTCACAGGCTGACGATCTCGAATTGTGACACCTTCACCGCCGTCGTAACCTTATCGATACCTCCTTGCTGCATGAATCCGCGGAGCTAAGGCAGCCGCGGGTTAGGGCATGTCGCTTGACTACCACTCACTTCTGCTGGCTGTCGGTTTTTCCGCCGCCTGCCTGAGCCTGACATTGTTCGGCATCTGGCTGACCGCGCGAACTGAAAAGTTTCTGCTGACATGGGCGATCAGCGCTTTGTTGATCGTCGGCGACGTTGTTATCTACAAGGACTATATCGAGACGCCCGGACGCATTCTCGGAGTCGCGACGTTCGCCCTGCTCCTGGTTGGGTTCTCGACCATGCTGGGCGCCGCCTACCAGTTCAGGAGCGGCCTGTCGCCGATCCCGCTGACGGTTCTCGGCAGCTGCATCTCGCTGGCCCTGGCGCTGCCGCCGATGGCGCTAGGCTATGACGGGCTCGGCTTCATGTTCGAAAATCTCCTCGCCGCCCTGCTTCTATTTGCAACGGCCTATCAGTACTGGATCGGGCGTACGGAAGCCCCTGTCCCGATCATCGGCCTTACCGTGCTCTACTCGACCACCGGCATTTCCTTTGTGCTGTGTGCCATGGCTCTTGCATGGGATGGGAAGCTTGTCCTCGGACATGCGCCCAGCAACTGGGCCGAGGATCTGAGCCTCGTCGTGGTCATCGCCAGCATGACCGGCATCGGCGCCCTTTCGCTGGCGCTCAACCAAGGCCGTCTGGCTCGGCATCACCGTCTGGATGCGCTGACCGATCCGCTGACCGGCCTGCTCAATCGTCGCGCTTTGTTCGACCTCAATGGCGGCGCTCCGATCGGGGCGTTCACGGCTGTGGTCGTGTTCGACCTCGACCGCTTCAAGGCCATCAACGACGAATTCGGCCACGCCACGGGCGATCAGGTGCTGAAAGTGTTCGCCGAGGAACTGGTCGAGAACCTTCGCCCGACCGATGTCGCCGCGCGCATGGGCGGAGAGGAATTCGCGCTGGTTCTGAAGCGGACCCTGCCCGAAACGGTGGAATTCATCGCCGAGCGTATACGCACCGCCTTCGCCGCGCGCGTCATCGCGACCGAAACCCGTCCCCTGACATGTACGGTCAGCGCCGGATACGCTTTCGGCAGCAAGGACGGCATAAGCTTCGACAAGGTGCTCAGCGCGGCCGACAAGGCGCTCTATGCCGCCAAGCGCGGCGGTCGCAACCGCGTCGCCGCCTCGACCTTCCGACGCGCAA
Organism: Mesorhizobium wenxiniae; assembly: GCF_002284535.1. Taxonomy (GTDB): domain Bacteria; phylum Pseudomonadota; class Alphaproteobacteria; order Rhizobiales; family Rhizobiaceae; genus Mesorhizobium; species Mesorhizobium wenxiniae. The sequence continues at coordinate 116,468 of NZ_NPKH01000027.1, forward strand.
GCTAGCCGCTTCGCGGTTTAGCGCATCCGCCCCTTCCGTCACCCCTCACGCCGCCTTCACGACCTCGTTGTAGGTATCGAGGTCGACATAGAAGACCTTGGTGATCTCTGCGATCAGCTCGTCGTGGTCGTATCCTTGTGATTTCAGAATGTTGATGGCGGTCATGATGTCGACGCGCTCGGTGAGCCGTCGTTTCTGGTAGTCCTCGACGTAACGTTCCATCGGCTGCCCTGGCCCAAGTGCCCCAAATGCGTTGAACAACAATCAGATCTCAAGAAGGGGGCTGCTTGCACGGAACGTGCCGGCTGAGCCCACGCCTCACCTTGATCTGTCAACGAGACTGATACGGAAAGCGGCCGACTCAACAAGGCCAAGTAAAGCCTAGCATGCAATCTTCGGCGCGCCAGAGTTGCAAACGGTGTCGTTGAAGAAAATCTCGTAAACCTTCGTTATTTCGTCATCCTTGGGCGCAGCGACGCGAAGCGGAGTGAAGACGCAAGGGTCAATGCCGTGACTTCAGAGCATCGCCACGGTGCAGAGTCCAGGATAGGGGGGCGCCGGAGAACGGCTTTTTCTCTTCGCCCCTGCACTCTTCGGCGGGTGTCACGGCATGGATTCGTGGGGTCTGCACCGCGTCGCTTCGCTCCTTGCTTCGCCCCAGGATGACGACGGGAGAGATGGTTCAGCTAATCCTAGAGGTTTGGGATTCGCCACTGAGGCTTTAGACAGTCAGGAACTTGCGGACATCGGCGCGGTCGAGATCCTCGGCCGGGCCGGTGTGGACGATCTGGCCGCGGTCCATGATGTTGACCTCGTCCGCCAGTTCCCGGCAGAAATCAAGATACTGTTCAACCAGCAGCACGGCGATGCCTGCCTGGTCACGCAGATAGCGAATGGCGCGGCTGATATCCTTGATGATCGACGGCTGGATGCCTTCGGTCGGCTCGTCGAGCACCAGCAGTTTCGGCCGCATCACCAGTGCCCTGCCGATGGCAAGCTGCTGCTGCTGGCCGCCGGAAAGGTCGCCGCCCCGGCGCCCGAGCATCTGCTTCAGCACGGGGAACAATTCGAAGACGTGGCCGGGAATGTTGCGGTCGGCGCGCTTCAATGGCGCAAAGCCCGATTCGAGGTTTTCCCGCACGGTGAGCAGCGGGAAGATCTCCCTGCCCTGCGGCACGAATGCGATGCCCGACCGGGCGCGATCATACGCCGCGCTCCGGTCGAGCGCCTTCCCCTCGAAGGCAACGCTTCCGCTCGTCAGCCGGTGGTGACCGACGATCGATCTCATCAAACTGGTTTTGCCGACGCCGTTGCGGCCGAGCACGCAGGTGATCTTGCCGGCGCCGGCCTTCAGCGTGACGCCACGCAGCGCCTGGGCGGCGCCATAGTGCAGCGTGGCGTTGGAGACTTCGAGCATGGTCAGCGCCTTCTCCAGCGCCTGAAGAACGAAAGATCGAAATGATGGAACGGAACGCGCCAGACCATGATCATCTCCCCAGATAGACTTCGACGACACGCTCGTCGGCCGAAACGAAATCGAGCGAGCCTTCGGAGAGCACCGAGCCTTCGTGCAGGCAGGTGACCTTGACGCCGAGCTCGCGCACGAAATGCATGTCGTGCTCGACGACGATGACCGAATGGTCGCGCGCTATATCCTTGAGCAATCGCGCGGTCTCCTCGGTCTCGGCGTCGGTCATGCCGGCGACCGGTTCGTCGACCAAAAGCAGCTTCGGATCCTGCGCCAGCAGCATACCGATCTCGAGCCATTGCTTCTGGCCGTGGCTGAGAATGGCGGCGAGCTCGTCGCGCTTGTCACCGAGCCGGATGAGGCCGAGGATGTCGTCGATCTGCCGCGCCTCCGCCGCCGAGCGGCGATGGAACAGTGCCGGGAAGATCGAGCGTGGGCCCTTCAGCGCCAGCATCAGGTTGTCCTCGATCGTGTGGCTTTCGAAAACCGTCGGCTTCTGGAATTTCCTGCCGATGCCCATCATGGCGATCTCGGCTTCGTCATGTTTCGTCAGGTCGACCTGCCCGTCGAAGTAAACCTCGCCCGCGTCGGGGCGCGTCTTGCCGGTGACGATGTCCATCATCGTGGTCTTGCCGGCGCCGTTGGGACCGATGATCGCCCGCATCTCGCCCTTGTCGAGCACCAGCGACAAATTGTTGATGGCGCGAAAGCCGTCGAAGGAAACCGAGACGCCGTCGAGATAAAGGATGGTGTTGCTCTTCGACATTGCGTCACTCCGCCGGCTGGGGTTCGGGGCCGGATGCGGACCAGTCGCCAGGCGTTCTCGCAGCCGAGCGAACGATCTTCGGCGGTGGCGGGACGGCAGGATCGGTGCCAAACTCCTCATTGATCGAGGCTGCACGCAGCGCCTTGGCGTTGTCGCGCCAGGAATCCCACATGCCGACAATGCCCTTTGGCAGGAACAGCGTGACGGCGACGAACAGTCCGCCCAGCGCAAACAGCCAGAACGCCGGCAGCACGCCGGTGAACCAGGATTTGCCGGCGTTGACCATGAGCGCGCCGATGATCGGCCCGACAATGGTGCCGCGCCCGCCGACGGCCGCCCATACCACGACCTCGATCGAATTGGACGGCTCGAACTCGCCTGGATTGATAATGCCGACCTGCGGCACGTAGAGCGCGCCGGCAATGCCGGCCATGACAGCCGACACGGTGAAGGCGAACAGTTTGACGTTTTCGGCGCGCCAGCCGAGAAAGCGCGTGCGGCTCTCGGCGTCGCGCACCGCCATCAGCAGCTTGCCGTATTTGGAACCGACGATCGCCCAGGTGACGAAGACGGCGAGCGCCAGCGTGACGGCGCTGGCCGCAAACAATGCCGAGCGTGTCGCATCGGCCTGCACGTTGTAGCCGAGAATATCCTTGAAGTCGGTCAGGCCGTTGTTGCCGCCGAAACCCATGTCGTTGCGGAAAAACGCAAGCAGCAGCGCATAGGTCATTGCCTGGGTGATGATCGACAGATAGACGCCGGTGACGCGGCTGCGGAAGGCGAACCAGCCGAAAACGAAGGCGAGCAGGCCGGGCACTGCAAGCACCATGATCGCGGCAAACCAGAACTGGTCGAAACCGTACCAGAACCACGGCAATTCCCCATAATTCAGGAACACCATGAAGTCCGGCAGCAGCGGATTGCCGTAAACGCCGCGTGAGCCGATCTGGCGCATCAGATACATGCCCATCGCATAGCCGCCGAGCGCGAAGAAGGCGCCGTGGCCGAGCGAAAGGATGCCGCAATAGCCCCAGACGAGATCGAGCGCCAAGGCGAGCAGCGCGTAGCAAAGGTACTTGCCGGTGAGCGCGACGACATAGGACGGTACGTAGAACGCACTCGTCGGCGGGACCGCAAGATTGAGCAGCGGCACGATGATGGCGACCGCCAAAAGGATGAAGATCGTGATGGCGATGCGGCGGTCGGCGCCGGCGGCGAAGAAGCGTCCGGTGATCATGCTTCCACCGACCTGCCCTTCAGCGCGAACAGGCCGCGCGGGCGTTTCTGGATGAACAGGATGATGAGGACCAGCACGACGATCTTGCCGAGAACTGCCCCGGCATAGGGTTCGAGGAACTTGTTGACGATGCCGAGCGAGAAGGCGCCGACCAGCGTGCCCCAGAGATTGCCGACGCCGCCGAAGACGACGACCATGAAGCTGTCGATGATGTAGCCGCGGCCGAGATTGGGCGAGACATTGTCGATCTGGCTGAGCGCGACACCGGCGATGCCGGCAATGCCGGAACCCAAGGCAAAGGTCAGCGCGTCGACCCACGGCGTCCTGATGCCCATCGAAGCGGCCATGCGGCGATTGGCGGTGACGGCGCGCATCTGCAGACCCCAGGGGGTGCGCTTCATCACATAAAGCAGCACCGCGAACACGCCGAGCGCGAATACCAGTATCCAGAGCCGGTTCCAGGTCACCGCAAGCTGGCCGATATAGAACGAACCCGACATCCACGATGGATTGCCGACCTCCTGGTTGGTCGGCCCGAAAATGGTGCGCACCGCCTGCTGCAGGATCAACGAGACGCCCCATGTCGCCAGCAGCGTCTCCAAGGGCCGGCCGTAGAGAAAGCGGATCACGCCCCGCTCGATGACCAGGCCGACTAGCGCCGCGACCGAGAAGGCGAGCGGCAGCGCGATAACCAGCGACCAGTCGAACAGACCGGGAAAGGAGGTTCGGATCACCTCCTGCACAACAAAGGTCGTGTAGGCGCCGAGCATCACCATTTCGCCATGCGCCATGTTGATGACGCCCATGACGCCAAAGGTGATGGCGAGGCCGATCGCCGCCAGCAGCAGCACCGATCCGAGCGAGATGCCGTACCAGATGTTCTGGCCCGCATCCCAAAGCGCCAGCGTTGAATTGATGTTGGCGATCGCCGCCGTCGCCGCGTCCTTGACCGCGCCTTCGGAATTGGCCTCGATGGCGGTGAGCAGGGACAGGGCATTGCGATCGCCGCGCCCGCCGATCAGGGCGACCGCCGCCAGCTTGTCGGCCTCCGGCCTGTCGGACACCAGAACCGATGCGGCTCGGGCCTGCTCGAGCAGCGCTTTGACGCTTGCCACGGTTTCGCTGGCGATTGCGGCATCGAGCGGCTCGATGTTTGTCGCGTCGGGCGTCCTGAACATGGTGTCGGCGGCGGCAATGCGCGCGGCCGGATCTTTCGCGCCGAGCGTCAGCGTGCCCAGCGCATCGCGGATGGCGCGGCGCAGCGTGTTGTTGACCTTGATCTTGGTGATCTCGCTTTTGGCCGCGTCGCCGGATTTCTCACCGCTCAGCGGGTCGAGCAGCGCAACGCTGCCGCCAGCTGCCTTGCCGATGAAAACCAGCGAATCGGCCTTGCGGACGTAAAGATCGCCCTCGGCAAGCGCGCCAAGCGGACGTTCGACGGCAGTGTCACCGGTGGCGGCCAGCTCCCGCACGACAGCTTCGGTGGCCGAGAAATTCGAGGCAGTGGCAAATTTGGCGATGATGGCGCGCAGATCCGCTTCGGCAGCGTTCGACGGCGACAGCATCCCCAGGAGGAGCAGCAGCGTCAGGCCGATCGCACGGGTGAGGATCATCGATTTCTGGCGACTCTTGAGGGTTGAAACTTCGCGTCCGGGCGGACTGGAGGAGAGACGAGCTCGCCCGGACGCGTCGCGGTCCCGGTCGTGGAGAAATCCACGACCGTCAGACCCGGGAGGATCAGTTGGTTCCCTTGCCGCCGCACTTGCCGGTTGCGACATTGAAGTTGCCGCAGGACAAAGGCGCGCGCCAGTCGGAGATCAGGTCCTTCGAATCGGCCAGATAGTCGGACCACTCGTCGCCCATCACCAGGCCAGGCGTCTGCGAGACGGTCTCGAACTGGCCGTCGGCCTGGATTTCGCCGATCAGCACCGGCTTGGTGATGTGATGGTTCGGCATCATGGTCGAATAGCCACCGGTCAGGTTCGGCACCGAGACGCCGATGACGGCGTCGATGACCTTGTCAGGATCGGTGGTGCCGGCCTTCTCGACCGCCTTCACCCACATGTTGAAGCCGACATAATGGGCTTCCATCGGGTCGTTGGTGGTGCGCTTGTCGTTCTTGATGAATTTGTGCCAGTCGGCGATGAACTTGGCGTTCTCGGGGGTATCGATGCTCTGAAAATAGTTCCAGGCGGCGAGATGGCCGACGAGCGGCGCGGTGTCGAGGCCGGCAAGCTCTTCCTCGCCGACCGAGAAGGCCATGACCGGGATATCCTCGGCCTTGATGCCCTGGTTGCCAAGCTCCTTGTAGAACGGCACGTTGGCGTCGCCATTGACCGTCGAGACGACGGCGGTCTTCTTGCCGGCGGAGCCGAACTTCTTGATCGCCGCGACCTCGGTCTGCCAATCGGAGAAGCCGAACGGCGTGTAGTTGACCATGATGTCTTCGGCAGCGACGCCCTTGGCTTTCAGATAGGCTTCGAGGATCTTGTTGGTGGTGCGCGGATAGACGTAGTCGGTGCCTTCAAGCACCCAGCGCTTCACCGAGCCGCCATCCTCGCTCATCAGATAGTCGACGGCCGGAATAGCCTGCTGGTTCGGCGCCGCACCGGTGTAGAACACGTTGCGCTCGCTCTCCTCGCCCTCATACTGGACGGGGTAGAAAAGGATGTTGTCGAGTTCGCTGAACACCGGCAGCACCGATTTGCGCGACACCGAGGTCCAGCAACCGAACACCGCCGCGACCTTGTTCTTGGAGATCAGCTCGCGTGCCTTTTCGGCGAACAGCGGCCAGTTCGAAGCCGGATCGACGACGACCGCTTCGAGCTTCTTGCCGAGCAGGCCGCCCTTTGCATTCTGCTCTTCGATAAGCATCAGCATGGCGTCCTTCAGCGTCGTCTCCGAAATCGCCATGGTCCCCGACAGCGAGTGGAGAATACCCACCTTGATCGTGTCGTCAGCCGCCCTGGCCGGGACACTCATCAGCAAGCCGGCTGTGACCGCGCCTGCCGAAAACATTTTTGTTATTGTCGAGAAACTGCCCCTCATATTTCAAACTCCCTAGCTGGTTGATCGCATCGCAAACAGACCATGCAACGGCTGTGCCAACCGCGGGAGCGAAATTGAGTGGGCTTAGATTTCCTTGCCCTATCAGCTACTTAATATATTAGCCGCCAAAGTTAAGCGCCGCCGCAGGTGTTCTGTTTGAGAAAAAATTCTCCGCTCTCGCCTAAGTTTTGATCACTCACGAATTAATGCATGAATTTTGAGCAACACCGTATCAAGGACGACGAAAGGTTGCAGCGCCGCAGGAAAATGCGGCAAGCTCGATCTTCAAAAGAGCGACGTCATGACCTCCAGGATTTCTCGTATTTTCAGCACCATGCTTCTGGTTGCGGCCATCGGCAGTGCACGCGCCGATTTCACCCACGGCAAATTGCCGGACGGGACCTATCACTGCGAAGTCTATCTGCTTGGCATGTTCCTCAGCCTTGGCGACATCACCATCAAGGGAAATGTCTATAGCGGTCCGGTGACCTTCGGAACCGCCCGGCAGGGCTACAACTATCAGATGGATACAAATGGCGAGATTACATGGTTGGGCCCGTTGGGCGGCTATACGACCGGCGGCAACTCGATCTCGCTCACGCAAGCCATCCTGGACGGTCAAACCAGCCCGTCCTTCGACATCATCATGAAGCAGCCTGACGGCGCCTTCACCGCCTCGACCTGCACGAAGCGTTGAACAGCCGACAAGAAGAGGCGCGAAACCTTGCGAGGTTCCGCGCCAACAGGCAGTCGAGAGGGTATCGCTAAATGCTCTTGGCCGACATCTGTTCAGCGATATAGTCGGCCTGACGGATCGCCAGCGACACGATCGTCAATGTTGGATTTTCAGCGCCGCCGGTGGTGAACTGGCTGCCATCCGACACGAACAGGTTCTTGATGTCGTGCGCCTGGCCATGCTTGTTGACGACGCCGTCGGCCGCCTTCTCGCTCATCCGGTTGGTGCCGAGATTGTGGGTCGACGGATAGGGTGGCGTCGGGAAGGTCCGGGTCGCACCCACCGCTGCGTAAAGCGCCGAGCCCTGCTTGTAGGCGTGGTCTCGCATTGCCGTGTCGTTGGCATGGTCGTCGAAATGGACGTCCGCCACCGCCATGCCGTGCTCGTCCTTGAGATCGGCATGCAGCGTGATGCGGTTTTCCTCGCGCGGCATGTCTTCGCCGACGATCCACATGCCGGCCATATGGTCGTAGTGGTCGAGCGCCGTGGTGAAGGAACGCCCCCAGGCGCCGGGATTGAGGAAGGCGGCCATGAACGGCAGGCCGAGCGACAGCGTCTCAAGCTCGTAGCCGCCGACGAAGCCGCGCGAAGGATCGTTGCGGGCCTCGTCGCGGATGATACCGGCCATGGTGGTGCCGCGATACATATGCACCGGCTTGTCGAAGATGCCGTAGACCGAGCCCGTGGTGTGGCGCATGTAGTTCTTGCCGACCTGCCCCGATGAATTGGCAAGACCGTCGGGAAACTGGCTCGATGCCGAATTGAGCAGCAGCCGGGGGCTCTCGATCGAATTTCCGGCCACGGCGACGATGCGGGCCTTCTGTTCCTGCAGTCTGCCGTCCTTGTCGGCATAGACGACGCCGGTCACCTTGCCTGATGCATCGTGATTGATCTTGATAGCCATGGCGTTCGGCCTGACCTCGAGATGGCCGGTCGCCTCGCCCTTGGGAATTTCGCTGTAGAGCGTCGACCATTTGGCGCCCCATTTGCAGCCCTGGAAGCAGAAGCCGGTCTGCTGGCAGGCATTGCGGTCGTCGCGCGGCTCGGAATTGATTGCCATCCGGCCGGTGTGGCACTCCTTATAGCCGAGCTTGTCGGCGCCGGCCTTCATCACCTTGAAGTTGTTGTTGCCGGGAAGGCCTGGGATGTTGTTGGTGAGCGTCACGCCCAGCTTATCTTCGGCCTTTGCGTAGTAGGGCTCCAGCTCGGCAAGCGTGATCGGCCAATCGAGCAGGTTCGCGCCTTCTAGTTTTCCGTAGGTCGAAAGCGTTCTGAATTCATGCTCCTGAAACCGCAGCGAGGCGCCCGCCCAGTGCGTGGTCGAGCCGCCGACCGCCTTGACGATCCATGCCGGCAGATTGGGAAAATCTTTCGCCACCCGCCAGTCGCCCGAGGTCGTGCGCTTGTCCGTCCAGGCGAGTTGGGCGAATGAGTCCCACTCGTCGTTGATGAAATCCTCGTATTCGTGGCGTGCGCCCGCCTCCAGGATGACGACATCGATGCCTTTCTGGGCGAGTTCGTTGCCGAGCGTGCCGCCGCCGGCGCCGGAGCCGATCATGACAACCACGCCGTCGTTCGTGAGATCAAATGGTGCTGCCATGGTTTCCTCCCATGATGTCTATTGTGTACGGTTTGGGACGACGGGGGCTCAGAGCCACTCGATGTCGTCGAACCCGCGCGCCATGTAGCCGCCCTTGGAGTAGGACTCGCCCTCGTAGCCGAAGATCGGCCAGACCTCTTTCTGGTTGTAGAGACCGACGACAAGCCCGCCACGGACTGCCTGGAAGAACGGCGTGTCCTCGATCTCTCTTAGCACGGCAACGCGCTGCTCCTCCCAGCCGAGGCTGGTGTAGCCACCCTTACCCGACTTCGAGTCGAGTTCGGCGATGCCGTTTTCGATGAGGTCCTTATGGGCTGGGTCTTTGCCGGCCTGCTCGTCATGGGCCTTGACGGCGATTGCGTAATATTTGTCAGGCACTTGGTCGTGCGGGTAGATGTCGCGCGCCATCTGGATCAGGGTCGCCATGGTTTCGGGCTTGAGCGCAGATGTTTCGAGACCCCAGGCATGTTCCGAGCTGATGACGGCACTACCCGAAAATGACCAGCAACGCGCCGACACCGCCGCGCTTCAGAAGCTCGCGGCGCGATAGCCCGGGCTTCCTTTCATCGGCCGGCTTTCTCTCATAAATCGTGACCATTTGTTCCTCCCTTTGCTTGCTGTTCGCACCCGAAGGTGCCCTGGCTGGCGCCCGCTGGCCGGCGCGGCCGTAATGTCTCCTATTTGAACCGACCCTGACGCTGCAGAACCTCGATCTTGTAACCGTCGGGATCCTCGATGAAGAAGAAGCGCGCGAGCAGCGCTCCGTCGCGGTTGAACAAGACGATCTTCTTCGGGCTCAGGCCAAGCGCGCCGAGCCGGTCATGTTCGCTGTCCAGATCGGCGACCGAAACCGCGAGATGGCCGTAGCCGTCGCCGAGCGCATAAGGCTCCTGGCGGCCCTTATTGACGGTGAGCTCGACTTCGAAGCCCGCCTCGGCATTGCTCAGATAGACGAGCGTGAAGGTTTCGAAATCGAGCCGTTCAGCGACGTCCAGCCCAAAGGCTTTCCGGTAGAAGTCGATGGAACGGGCCTCGTCCAGAACCCGGATCATGGTGTGGATCGTCTTCGCCAAATGACACTCCGTCGCACCAGCGCCTCATGCGCGTCGGCGTGATTATGCGCGGGTTGCGGCAAAGGTGGTGGCAGCCGATTACCACGCCCTAATCTAACGACGGGGTGGCAAACCGCCTAAGGACGAAAGTCCGATTGCTGTTTTCCGCTTTCCGGCTGAAGATAATTGGCCGCAATAGGCACTGCTCAAAGGCGCGAATCGCTGCTGATTGCGCCTAAAATCAACAAGAATGGCCAAGACCACTAAGAACGGGAGGTAACGATGTGCAGGGTTTTTGCCGGGCAGGATCCGGAGGGCTACCGGCAGATCAATCGATCGATCCGCATCGATGGGCACTCGACGAGTATCCAGCTCGAGGCGACGTTCTGGGCATTGCTCGACGAGATCGCCGACAGCCAAGGCTTAACGACGCCGAAATTCATCTCGAAGCTTTATGACGAGGCCATAGAGATCAATGGCCAGATTCCGAACTTCGCCTCGATGTTGCGCACGACCTGTGCCCTCTATCTGCGCGGCCATCGGCCGGGCATCGAAGAACACACGGCCCCGAAGCGGCAAGCAGCTTAACTTTCGCTCGCAACATCGAGCGCCAGGCGGGTCATATCGGTGAAAAGCGCCTGGCGTTCGGAATAATCGGTTTGCTCGCCGGTCACCACATTGTCGACGACAGTCAGGATCGACAGCGCCCGGGCGCCGAAATGCGCCGCGATGCGATAGAGCGCACTGGTCTCCATATCCACGGCCAGCGCGCCGTGGGCCTGCGCTTCGGCGAAGCGATCGCGCCCCTGAGGATGATAGAATATATCGCTGCAGATGGTCAGCCCAGCCTGATGTTCGATGCCGATTCCGGCAGCTCGGGCTAAGGCTCGGGAAAATAGCGCCGGATCGGGGCCGGCATCAGCACCATAGAGCCCAAAAACCTGGCCGCTCTCGGCACTTTCACCGCGCACCGACTGCGAGATCACCAGGCTGCGCAGTTTAACCGCGGCAGTTAGGGCACCACAGGTACCGGTGCGGATCAGTGTCCTCACGCCGTGGAAATCCAGCAATTCATGCGCGTAGATCAGGAATGACGAGACGCCGATGCCGGTGGACTGGATGCTCACGGGCTTGCCGCGAAACAGGCCGGTAAAACCGAGGGCTTCCCTTCGACGGTTAACGCAGCGCGGCGCCTCCAGAAAGGTTTCCGCCATCCATTCGGCACGCTGCGGGTCGCCCGGCAACAGCACTGTTGCGGCATAATCACCCTTGCCTGCCTCGTTGTGCGGCGTCACGGCATGCTCCCCCAAAACCCGCCGCCCGTTTCGCCCATAATCATGGCAGTCTCGCGCCATTTCGCAAGTGCGAGAATTAGTAAGCCCTAAGATTCCAGCACATCCTTGACGATTGTGGCCAGTTGCTTGAGCGAAAACGGCTTCGGCAGGAAACCGAAATGCGCGTCTGCCGGCAGGTTTTTAGCGAACGCATCCTCCGCGTAGCCGGAAACGAAGACGAATTTGATGTCCGGCTGCCGCTTGCGCAATTCGCCAAGCAGCGTCGGCCCATCCATCTCAGGCATCACCACATCGGAAACGACAATGTCGACCTTGCCGCCGAGCGCTTCGAAGACTTCCAGCGCCTCGACGCCTGAGGACGCTTCGTGGACGGTATAGCCGCGCGACGTCAGGGCCCGCATGCCGCCCATCCGCACGGCATCTTCGTCCTCGACGAGCAGCACCGTGGCCGAACCAGACAGATCCTTGGCTGCGTCGGCGATCTTTGCCGGTGCAGCCGGCGCCTCGCCGGGTTCGCCCCCCGTTCTCGCCTCTGCAATGTAGCGCGGCAGGAAGATGCGGAACACCGATCCCTTGCCGACCTCGGATTCGCAGAAGATGAAGCCGCCTGTCTGCTTGATGATGCCATAGACCATCGACAGGCCGAGGCCAGTGCCCTTGCCGACCTCCTTGGTGGTGAAGAAGGGTTCGAAAATCTTCTTGAGTACTTCGGGGGCGATGCCGCTGCCGGTGTCTTCGACTTCGACCACCACATAATCGGCCGGCGCAAGTTCGCGGTAGGGAAGGCTCTTGCTCTCCTCTGTGGTCACATTCCGGGTGCGCACGGTGAGGTCGCCGCCGTTCGGCATCGCATCGCGCGCATTAACCGCCAGATTGACCACCACCTGCTCGAACTGCCCGATGTCGACCTTCACCGGCCACAGATCGCGGCCATGATCGACCTTCAGCTTTATGTCGTTGCCGACCAGACGGGCCAGCAGCATCCGCAGATCGGCTAGCACGTCGGTCAGGTTGAGCACCTCCGGCCGCAGCGTCTGCTTGCGCGAGAAGGCCAGAAGCTGCCGCACCAGCGACGCCGCCCGGTTGGCGTTCTGCTTGATGTTCATGATGTCCGGGAAGGACGGGTCCGAGGGGCGATGATTGGTCAACAAAAGGTCCGACGCCATGATGATGGCGGTCAGCACATTGTTGAAGTCGTGTGCGATGCCGCCGGCAAGCTGGCCGACCGCCTGCATCTTCTGGCTTTGAGCCATCTGGCCCTCGAGCGCCTTTTGCTCGGTGGTCTCGACGGCGTAGACGATGGCCGATTCTTCGGCGCCCTCGCCGGTGCCGTCGGCGACCGCGTTGACGTAGAAGCGCATATGCCGTTCTTCATTGCCGGGCAGCAGCGTATCGATTGGTTCGATGTCAGCCTGCCTTTGTCGCGCTTTCTCGAACGCCGCGGCAAAGGCGGGCCGGTCGCGCTCATGGATCACCGAGTCCAGCCGCACGCGCCGATCGACCGCGTCCCCGTCGACGACGGAGGAAAACAGCGACAGGAAAGGCGCGTTGGTGCGCAAGATGCGCCCGCTGTTGTCGACAGCTGCTATTGCCATCGGCGTCGAATTGAAAAAGCGGGTGAAGCGGATCTCCGAGGCGCGAAGGTCGGCGGAAGCGTCCTCGCCTTGCGTCCGGTTGAGCACGATGGTGCGCGTCGGACCGTTGACGCCCTCGCGGCTGGCCGAGACCCTATGCATGAAACGCACGGGCAGCGCCTCGCCCTTCACTGTCGTCAGATCGAGATCGATGACCGCATTGCGCGTGGTGCCCGGATCGGCCTTGACCGAGCGGACCAGCGCCATGCCATCGCCGGCGACGATCTCCGGAAGGGCGACGGCGCCAGGCGTGAAACTCGTCAGGTCGATGCCCAGCCACTCCGCAAGCGTGGCGTTGATATAGGTGACGCGGCCTTCCTGATCGGCCGAAAAGAAGCCGGCCGGCGCATGGTCGAGATGATCGATGGCCTCCTGCAGATCGAGGAAAAACCGCTCTTGCTCGGCCCGTTCTTCGGAGATGTCGGCGAGTTGCCAGGCGAGCAAGGGCTGCCGCTGGCCCGGGACGCTGAAGGCGCGGGCGCGGGCACGATACCAGCGCGCGCCCGGCTCGGCGCCGGGTCGGATGGATTGGGCAAGCCGAAACTCCCCGTCGCCGGGCTGGCCGTCGCGCAGGCCAGAGGCGAGCCGGTATATGGTCACTGAGGCCTCGGGAACGTCGGACAGCAAACCTTCGACCGTCTTGAGATCAGCCGCGGACGCCGCGCCCGTCATGTCGGCATAGGCCCGGTTGGCGTAGACGACACGACCCTTGGTGTCGGTGACCAGAAGACCTTGCGACATCGAATCGACGAAGGCTTTCGACAGCTCGTCACTCGTCGAGCGCGGTGTGATCTGCACGAAGCCGATGGCGGTGGCGAACAGGAAGCCGACACCGATCATCGCCAGCACACCAAGCATTCCAAGCAGGAATGGGTCGCCAAGACGTTCGCGGAAAAGGCCGAAGACGATCGCGGCGCCAGTCAGGACGACGATGAAGACGATGAGCCGGGTGACCGCACCCGGTCGCGTGTTCTGGTCGACGATCGGTACCGGATAGAAATCGCCGCGCGCTTCCTTGGCCATGTGCCCCCTGCTCGTGAAATCCGGTACTTGCCCCTGCCCGGTTGAATCACATTCTCAGGGTCCGGAAAAGGCCTTGGCGGCAAATGTCCGCTAAAAATGACGCCCGTTCGGCGCCTGGTGTGGTGAATCCGAAATTCGCATTACCCTGGGTGCTGCGGGGAGCGAATTTCGGATTCACCACATCAGCAACGTGCTGAAAATCCAGTGTGGTGGATTTGAAATTCCGGAACGCTGACGCCCTCAATTCGTAGGGACTTCAAATCCACCACATTGGTGTTTCAAGCTGTTCAAGAGGCGCGAAAGGCGACTTGCAGTGGCGTGCCGCAACAGTCTAGTGTCGCGTCTTCTTCGAAAGCCGATATTGGGGGGCACCAATGCTGCAGTGGCTGGATAGTGTGGCGGGTCCGGGTTATGCCGCGGCAATCCTGTGGACGTTTGTCGCGCTTGTCCTTTTGGTCATCATTCTCCTCATCGTCAAGCTGGTCCGCAATCTGACCTTCGGAACATTCGTTGCCGGCGGCAGGAACCGCAAGACGCGGCTGGCGGTCATGGACGCCACCGCTGTCGACAGCCACCGCCGGTTGGTGCTGGTGCGCCGCGACGACATCGAGCACCTGCTGCTGATCGGGGGCCCGACAGACGTCGTCGTTGAACGCGACATCCGGCTGTCGGCGCTGCGCCGTCCTGCGCTGACCGGAGATGGCGGTGGCCATCAGCCGGCACCGCGGCCGCGCGCGCCTCAACCGGCTCCTGCGCCAATGAGGCAAGCACCGCCTCCGCAGCCGGTAAGCGCGGCCCCCACGCCTGTCCGGCCCCATCAGACTGCACCAGCGCCAGCGCCGAAGCCAGCGCAAAGCCATCAATCGGCGACCATCACGCCGCTGCCCGCCTACGCCAATGCCGTTCGACCCGCGCCATCGCCGGCAAGACAGGATTCCCCGGCAAAGCAGGATTCCATTGACGATACGCTGATGAGGGAGCTCGAGGTCTCGTTTGATGTCCCGCAGCCCGCGCCGGAGAGCAAGCCGGCGGCAACGGCGCCGTCTTCTCTCGATGACGAGATGACGAAGCTTCTAGGCGAGCTTTCCAGCCAGAAAAGATAACCGGCCAGAAGCGGGCCAGCGAACAGGCAACAAAAAAATGGCCGGAGACCGGCCATGACAAAATTCGCTATTGCTGCTTTTAGGCGATTCGCCTGTGCGTCAGTCGTCGCGGTAGACCTTCTCGCGGCGCTCGTGGCGCTCCTGCGCCTCGATCGACAAGGTCGCGATCGGACGCGCATCGAGCCGCTTCAGCGCGATGGGCTCGCCGGTTTCCTCACAATAACCGTAAGTGCCTTCATCAATGCGCTGAAGCGCGGAATCGATCTTTGAAATGAGTTTTCGCTGGCGATCGCGGGCGCGAAGTTCGATGGCGCGGTCGGTTTCCGAAGAGGCGCGATCGGCGAGATCGGGGTGGTTGGCGTTTTCCTGCTGTAGGATTTCGAGAGTTTCGCGCGCTTCGCGCAGTATGTCGTTCTTCCAAGTGACGAGCTTCAGGCGAAAGTAGGATTTCTGCCGCTCGTTCATGAACGGCTCGTCTTCGGAGGGTACGTAATCGGCGGTAACGATGTCGTTCATTCGACTCACCCAAACAGCCCCAATTTTGGCGCCTATATATTCGCGGACCGAATACTGCACAAGCGCAATCGACGACAGTTTCACGCAATTGTTAATGTCGGGCAAAATGCTATGGGCCGCATCATTCGCATGAAGGGCGCGACCGAATTCGCGTATGATTCGTTGGGTTTGAAGGGTGCCGGCCATTGTGCGCAAGGCGTTTGTCATGGCTAATCCTGCATCGCCTTTTGACGAGTTTCGGTGTTTGGCACAAGCGAGGGGCCGGTGAGCAAGCTTTATCTGTTGAGGCATGCCAAGGCCGGGTGGGCTCTGCCGGGCATGCGCGATTTCGATCGTCCCCTCGACGCATCCGGCGTCGCCGACACCGACACGATGGGTGCGGCCATGCGGGCCCGCAGCTACATTCCGGACCTCACCCTTTGCTCAAACGCAAAGCGAGCGCGCCAGACCCTGGAAGGTCTGGCCGGCCACATCGATACAGGCCGGGTCCTGTTCCTGGACACGCTCTACAGTGAGGACGCCGCCGGCTATCTCAACCTCATCCGCAGCAATGGCGGGCGTAGCTCGCTGCTCATCATCGGCCACAACCCGATGACGGAAGATCTCACTATCGCGCTTTCGGGCGACGGCGACGAGGCTGCGATGGGAATGCTGAATCACGGCTTTCCGACTTCCGGCCTTGCCGTCGTCCGCTTTCCGGCCAGTCTTGCCAACGCCGCGCAAGGCACCGGCTATCTCGAAGCCTTCGTGACGCCGGCCGATCTCTGACGCCATTTCAAACCTAGGCAGCAGCGTCTATATCGGATCGTACCGAAGCCCCGAGAGACCGCATTTTGGCATCATCGCTGACCACTTTCACCGACGAGGCGAAGATTGCCCTGGATACGCTGTCGGGGCGCGCTACCGGGCTTTTTTCGCCATCACTGCGACTGGGTGTCACTGGCCTTTCCCGCGCGGGCAAGACGGTGTTCATCTCAGCCTTTGTCCACAATCTGATCCATGGCGGGCGCTTGCCGCTGTTCTCGGCGCAGAAATCGGGACGCATCGCCCGTGCCTTCCTCGAAGAGCAACCGGATGACGCCGTACCGCGATTCCAGTACGAGGATCACGTAGCGGCTTTGGTCAACGATCGCCTGTGGCCGGATTCGACACGTGCCATTTCCGAGCTGAGGCTCACCATCGAATATGAATCGGCCTCCGCCTGGAGCCGCATGTTTTCATCAGGCCGATTGTCGGTCGATATCGTCGACTATCCTGGCGAATGGCTGCTGGACCTACCGTTGCTCGGTAAATCCTACGCTGATTTCTCGCGCGAAGCGTTCGAGATGGCCGTGCTGCCGGTGCGCGCCGACCTTTCGCAGGAATGGCGCTCGCTCTCCGCCGCAGTCGACCTGAATGCGGACGCCGACGAGATGACGGCGCGACGCCTCGCAGAGAGCTTCGCCGCTTACCTCAAGGCATGCAAGCTCGACGCGCGGGCGCTTTCGACCCTGCCGCCCGGCCGTTTCCTGATGCCCGGCGATCTTGAGGGCTCGCCGGCGCTGACCTTCGCGCCCTTGCCGGGCCTGAGTGAGCGGCGGGCGCGTTCCGGGTCGCTTCAGGCGATGATGGAGCGGCGCTACGAGGCCTACAAAACATACGTCGTAAAGCCGTTCTTCCGGGAGCACATCACGCGCCTCGACCGCCAGATCGTGGTGATAGACGCCCTGCAGGCCCTGAACGCAGGCCCCGGCGCGATGGCCGATCTCGAACGTGCGGTGACCGAAATCCTCGCCTGCTTCCGCCCCGGCCGCGGCAATTTCCTGACTGACTTTTTTTCAAGGCGGATCGACCGCATATTGGTGGCGGCGACGAAGGCGGACCATCTGCATCACGAAAGCCACGATCGGCTGCAGGCGATCGTGCGGCGGCTTGCCGACCGCGCCGTGGCGCGAGCAAATTTCACCGGCGCCGATGTCGACGTGGTCGCCCTGGCGGCGGTGCGCGCGACCCGCGAAGGCACGGTCAAGCAAGGCCGTGAGACGCTGCCGGTCATCATTGGCACACCGTTGAAAGGTGAAAAGATCAACGGCGAAACATTCGATGGAAGAACCGAAACAGCCATATTTCCCGGTGATTTGCCGGAGAAAATTGATGCAGTGTTCGATGTCTCTGGACCAGACCATCGGCAGAACCCGGGCCATCGGCAAACCGATGAGGACCCGGCGATACGCTTCGTGCGCTTTCGCCCGCCAAAGCTCGAACGCACGGCTGAAGGCGTCACGCTGTCGCTGCCGCATATCAGGCTCGACCGCGCCCTGCAGTTCCTGATCGGAGATCATCTGGCATGACCGCGCCCCGCAAGCCGGCGGCATTTCGCATCGAGCCGGAAGCCCCGCCAAAAGAAAGGGCAGCCTTGCGCCAGCCCGACGTTCCATCGGCCAGAAAGCCGCGCACCGTGAAGGCTGATCTTGCCGTCGTCATTCCGGCGGAAATCGACGTTTTCGCCGAGCCGGACATCATCGCCGCCGAACCGCCGCCGGCGACCGCGCCGCGGAAGCGTTCAACGTTCGGCACCCTGTTCTTCGGCGCATTGGGCGTTCTGGTTTCGCTGGCGCTCGGCCTTTGGACCGACCAGCTGATTCGCGATCTGTTCGCGCGTGCCGAATGGCTGGGCTGGCTGGCCGCCGGCATGGCCGCGATCGCGCTGCTGGCGCTTCTGATCATCCTCGTCCGCGAATTCCTGGCGATCACCCGCCTCGCCGAGGTCGAAAAACTACAGAAGCGGGCACTCGACGCCATTGCCCGCGACGATCCGAAGGCCGCTCGCGCCGTGGTCGACGAACTCTCGGCCTTCGTCGCGGCCAAGCCCGAAACCGCGGCCGGCAGACGCGCTCTGGCTGACCTGCGCGACGAGATCATCGACGGTGGCAATCTGGTGCGCCTGGCCGAGACCGAAATCCTCGGCCCCCTCGATGCGCGCGCCAAGGTGATGATCCTCGAAGCGGCAAAGCGCGTGTCGCTGGTGACGGCGGTCAGCCCTCGCGCTCTGGTCGACGTCGCCTATGTCGTGTTCGAAGCGGGCCGGCTGATTCGCCGCCTGTCGGAGCTTTATGGCGGCCGGCCGGGCACGCTGGGGTTCTTCCGGCTGGCGCGCAGCGTTCTCGCTCATCTGGCGGTGACCGGCTCGATTGCGGTCGGCGACAGTTTCGTTCAGCAGATCGTCGGCCATGGCCTCGCTGCTCGGCTCTCGGCCAAGCTTGGCGAAGGTGTCGTCAACGGCATGATGACGGCGCGCATCGGCATTGCTGCGATGGAGACCGCAAGGCCCCTGCCCTTCAGCGCCGCGAGACGGCCCGGCATGGGTGATTTCCTGTCCGCGCTGACATCGTTTGCAACCAAAAAGCAGAAGGAGACATCCGCTTCCGACACGTGACAACCGTCTCCAGCACCGCACGTCCTGGTGGACGCTGTAGCCCTTTGATTTCGCGCACGATCCCAGCGCAAATCGCTTCCGATTTTCGGGGCCATGCGCTAGTGGTGACGATGCATTAACCAATCTTGTTCATGGTCGGACGGGTTCCAAACCAGACTCTTTGTTGCCGGATGTCGTCGATGAAAAGCGTGATCTTGTCCAGTGTCCTGCCCATAGCGGTCGTGGTTTCAACAACTGCCGGCATGGCCGAAAAGACCTTTGCAGCAGAACGAGACAAGAAGTTCTTTCAATCGGTGGAAGGCGAATGGGTCGGCCCGGGGGAAATCGTCGCCGGCAAATACAAGGGCACGAAATTCACCTGCAATTTCACCGGCTCGACACCTGACGGCAAGATCGGCATGTCGCTCGACGGCGGTTGTCGGGTCGGCATGTTCACCCAGCAGATGTCGGCGACGATCCAGCACAAGGGCCGCGAGGGCTACAAGGGCAGCTTCATGGGCGGTGCCGCCGGTTCCGGCCTCGACATTATCGGCGGTAACGTGGTCAGCGCCAACAAGGTCGTCTTCACCATCAACCGCAATCAGTTGCGCGGCGTGATGCAAGCTCTTGTCCCCAACGACAATTCGATGACGGTGACGGTTGCGGTGCGCGTCGACCAGCAACTGGTGCCGGTCATCGGCATGAAGCTGAAGCGCGTCGATACGGTCGAAGTCGGCTCCATCGCGCCGAACTGAGCGCTTATCTGCGCGTCCGACAGGACGTGCGGCGCCGCGCTATAAAAAAACGGCAGCCACGGCCACCGCTTCTTTTGCAAACTCAAATCGATTCTCAGGCCTTGATGGCGGCAGTCAGCTCGTCATAGGCCTTGCAGGCCTCGTCCGCCGTCGTAGCGCCCTGATACTTGGCTGTGACCGCCTGAACCTTGGCGGTGAGATCGGCCGCCTTGGCCGGATCCTTGGTAATCGCCTCCTGAAGGGCTGCAGTCATGTCCTGAGCTTTCTTGGTCAGCACTTCAGTCGTGCAGTCCGGCGCGTTCGAGCAGGCCGATCCGGCAAGTGCCGCGATGCCAACGGCAACAAGCAAAAAATCTTCATGTCAGTCGTCTCCCTCAAAAAAAGGCGCGGATTTGATCGTCGTCCGCCCTTCACGGCCAAAGCCGCGCGTCTTTAGCGCCCGATTGCTGCAACACGCAGCGCAGCGGGTGCATAAAGCTGTGGAGCGCGCCTGCAACACTGCTGCACCGGATTCGGACTGTTCGATTTCAGCCGAAGCCCCTATCTTGGCTGCTCGATGCCGCAGCACGTGCAGCGGTCTCTAGAGAGAACGGAACGGCAGGCATGGCAGCAGAAGCAGCGGGCAGCGATCTAATCCACGTGGTGGCGCTGCTCGCCGCAGGTGTTGTCGCCGTACCGATCTTCAAGCGCGTGGGGCTTGGTTCCATCCTCGGCTATCTGGCGGCCGGCGTGGTCATCGGCCCGTTCGGCATCGGCATCTTTTCCGAATCGGAAGCGATTCTTCACGTCGCCGAGCTCGGCGTCGTCATGTTCCTGTTCATCATCGGGCTGGAGATGCAGCCGTCGCGGCTGTGGGGCCTCAGGCGAGAGATCTTTGGCCTTGGGGCATTGCAGGTCGGCGTATGCGCGCTGTTGCTGACCGGCGTCGGACTGGCGGGAGGTTTTCCGATCTCGCAATCCTTCGTCGCCGGCGCCGGCTTCGTGCTGACCTCGACAGCGATCGTCATGCAGCTTCTGGAGGAACGTGGTGAGATCGCTGCGCCCAAAGGCCAGCGCATCGTCTCCATCCTGCTGCTCGAGGACTTGGCGATCGTGCCGTTGCTGGCCCTGATCGCCTTCCTGGCGCCGGGCGGCGCCGATATGAGCTTGACGCAGCGGCTGACGGAGGTGGGCATAGGCCTTGCCGCCATCGTTGGGCTGGTGCTGGCCGGGCGTTATCTGCTCAATCCGTTCTTCCGCATCCTGGCGGACGCCCGCGCCCGCGAAGTGATGACCGCAGCCGCCCTTCTGGTCGTTCTGGGGTCGGCGCTTGCCATGCAGCTCAGCGGCCTGTCGATGGCGATGGGCGCCTTCCTGGCCGGCGTGCTTTTGTCGGAGTCCACCTTCCGCCATCAGCTGGAGGCCGACGTCGAACCATTCCGCGGTGTGCTGCTCGGGCTGTTTTTCCTCGCTGTCGGCATGTCGCTCGACCTGCATGTGGTCGTCCAGAACTGGCGCCTTGTCGCCATCTACGTCGTCGCCTACATGGTGATAAAGGCGATCGGCATCTACCTCGTCGCCCGCATCCTCAAGACCAGTCATCGAGAAGCGCTCGAGCGTGCCGTCTTCATGGCGCAAGGCGGCGAATTCGCCTTCGTCCTCTATTCGGCCGCCGCGGTAGTCGGCATCATCGACAGCCAGGCTAACGCGACCCTGACGGCGATCGTGATCATCTCCATGGTGCTGACACCGCTGGCCATTCTGGCATTGCAGTATCTGACGCCGCGCGACGAGCAGTCGCTCGAAGGCGTCGACATCGCCGATGGCCTTACCGGCAGCGTGCTGATCATCGGCTTCGGCCGCTTCGGCCAGATCGCCAGCCAGCCGCTGCTGTTGCGCGGGATCGATGTCTCGATCATCGACAATGAGGTCGAGATGATCCAGGCGGCAGCTGATTTCGGTTTCAAGGTCTATTATGGCGACGGCACGCGGCTGGACATTTTGCGTGCCGCAGGCGCCGGCCGCGCGCGCGCCGTGTTGATCTGCGTCGACAAGCCAGATGTCGCCGTCCGCATCGCAGAGCTCATCAAGGCGGAGTTTCCCCTGCTGACCGTGCTGGCACGCGCCTTCGACCGCGGAACCGCATTGCAGCTGATCCGTGCCGGCGTCGATTTCCAGATTCGCGAAACCTTCGAATCGGCGCTTGTCTTCGGCGGCTCCACACTAGAAGCGCTGGGCGTCGACCCGGCGGAAGTCGCCGAGGTGATCGAGGATGTCCGCCGCCGTGACGCTGCCCGTTTCGAGTTGCAGCTCGCCGAAGGCGTTCGCGCCGGAGCGCGCTTCCTCAAGGGCAATATCGGCACGCCCATTCCGACACCGCTCAGCCAGCCGCGCCGCACCGGTCAGGCGCTCAATGAAGAAACTGCCGGCGTTCTGCACAAATCCGAGCCCGCGGACTAAATACCTGGAGCAAACAGATGACCGAACTGGACGAACGTGCGCTCTCCGTCACCAGATTCTGGCGTGACGCCGGGAAAGATGCGTGGTTCGAAAAGAATGACGCCTTCGACGCGGAGTTCCGCAACCGGTTTCTCGACCTGCACTATGCTGCCGCACGGCGTGAATGCGATAACTGGTCGGAGCATGCCGAAGGCTCACTGGCACTGATGATCTTGCTCGACCAGTTCCCGCGAAACTGCTTTCGCGGCACCGGCCATATGTATGCAACCGACCCGCTGGCGAGGCATTTTGCCGAAAAGGCGACCGCCGCCGGCCAGGATCTGGCGCTCGACGAAGACCTGCGCGCCTTCCTCTATTTGCCGTATGAGCATTCGGAGCATATCGCCGACCAGCTTAAATCGATGGACCTTTTTACCGCCAAAGCCCAATCCTATCTGAAATATGCGGTCGAGCACCTGGAGATCATTCAGCGCTTCGGCCGCTTTCCGCATCGAAACAGGATCCTTGGCCGCGAGACGACGCCGGAGGAACAGGTGTTCCTCGACGGGGGCGGATTTTCCGGCTGAGCTCAGTGCATCGGAGCCAAAACTGGTTAGAGGTTTTGGTCCGATGCTTTAGGTCAGCCACCAATCCCGGCCAGACGGCAGTCGCTCGATGCCGGCGCTGTCGAGCGCGGCAAGCCGCTCCGCCACGCTTCTGCCGTCGACGGTGAGGTCAGGCGCGATCTCGGCCAGCGGCGCCAGAACGAAAGCGCGCTCCAGCATGCGCGGATGCGGCACTTCCAGCCCGGATTCGTGGATAATCCGATCGCCGAACACCAAAATGTCGATGTCGATCAGCCGTGGGCCCCAGCGCTCCTCGCGCACCCGCTTCAGTCTGCGCTCGACGTCGAGACAGAGATCGAGCAATGCGTGTGGTGCGAGCACAGTCGAAATTTCGGCAGCCGCATTGAGAAAATCAGGCTGGTCGAGCTTGCCCCAAGGCGGCGTACGGTAAAGCGAGGAGACGACAACGACTAGCGCGTTCTCGTCAGCGTCCAGCATACGCAGCGCAGCGCCCATCGACCTTGCCGGGTCGCCGAGATTGCCGCCAAGGCTGAGGTAAACCGTGTTATTCTGGCCAGACAACGGTCACCTCGACATGATCGAGCACACCGGGCACTGGCGCATTCGGCTTTCGCACGGTGATCTCGGCCTTTTTGATCTGAGGAAACCGGGCCGTCAGCGCCCGGGCCACCTCCAGCGCCAGCGCTTCTATCAGAAAACGCCTCTCGCCGGTTATGATCTTTTCGATCACTCCGAAGGCGACACCATAGTGGACGGTATCCTCGATGGAATCATCGACCAGCGCGCGGCCGGGTTCGACGGAGAGCGCAGCGTCGACATAGAAACGCTGGCCGAGCGTTTCCTCCTCATCCAGCACGCCGTGCCGGGCGAAGAAGGCGCAGTTCTTCATGCGGATGACATACATCGCTCAGCGTCCCGCTCGATTAGAGCGATGTGCATCCACTTGGACGCAAAAACTACGCTCTAACGCTTTCAATCTACGCATCCTGCTTTCCAAAAATCGATTATGATTTTCGAGCCTATGCGGTGGTTTCACGGGCCAGCATAGCATCCGCAAGCGCCAGCGCATCCACATTGATTGCGACATCGTGGACGCGAAAAAGCTGCGCGCCCTTGAGTCTCAGGATAACGCTCGTCGCCGCTGTTCCGGCTCCCCTGGCCGAGGCGTCGCGGCCGGTGACGACACCGATGAAGCGCTTTCGCGATGTACCCGCCATCAGCGGAAAGCCCAAGGCATCAAGTTCGGAAAACCGTGCCATCAGGTCGAGATTTTCCTCCGCTGTTTCCTTGGCGAAGCCAAAGCCCGGATCGAGCACGATTTGGTCGTCGGCAACGCCGCTTTGCCGGGCGATTTCCAGTGACTTCCTGAGGAAGGAAAACTGATCCTCGATAACGTCGGGCAGTTTTTGCCTGTCACGTCCGGTGTGCATGATGACCAGCCCGGCGCCGGTCTCGGCAGCGACCCGCGCGACGCCCGGTTCGCGCTGCAGGCCCCAGACATCGTTGACGATATGGGCGCCGGCGGCGACGGCAAGCCGAGCGGTGTCCTCGCGATAGCTGTCGACCGAAATCAGCGCCTTGCCAAGCCTGGCGAGCGCCTCGATGACAGGCAGCACACGGGCCTGCTCCTCCTCGACGGCTACCGGAGATGCGCCGGGGCGTGTCGATTCTCCACCGACGTCAATGACGGAGGCCCCCTCTTCCACCATCCGGCGGGCCTGGGCCATCGCCTGTTCGGGCGCAACGAACAGTCCCCCGTCGGAAAAACTGTCCGGCGTGACATTGAGGATACCGACGATCACCGCTTTGCCGCCGAGGTCGAGATGACGCCCATGCGCCAGTTGCCATCGCCGTGTCGTCATTGTCCATCAACCATGTGTGATCCGCCAAAGATCAATTCCGTTGCGCCGGCAGCGGCCGTAGCGCATGGTGGGCAAAGAGGCAACATGATGAAACGATCACTGCTTTGCGCCCTGATGCTCGCGTTTTCTGCCTTGCCCGCGGGCACGGCGAGTTTGGTAAAGACATATAGCTACTTTAGCATCGGCGGCAGGACGCTCGATGATATCGGCACCCAGCTTACGAAACTTGGGCCCCTGGTAAAAAGTACAGGGATGCGGCATCCAGGCGCGACGCAGATGGCGTTCACCACCCGCATCAGCTATGCAGAAAAATCGAATTCCTGCGCGATTGCTGACGCCAACGTCACTCTCAAAGTCAAGGTGATCCTTCCCGAGTGGCGCCGCTCGCGCAAGGCTGATGCGGGCGTAAGGCTGTTTTGGGATACATTGTCCGCCGACATCAAGCGCCATGAGGATCGCCATGTCGAGATCGCCAAGAACCATGCCCGCGACCTCGAGGATGCGCTGAAGGCGACCTATCCGCAGAAGACTTGCCAGCAGGCCAAGGCCAAGGCCGCGGAAATCGCCGCCGCTATTCTTGCCAAGCACGACCGGGCCCAGATGCAATTCGATCGCGTCGAGACAATCAATTTCGAAAGCCGCATCCTGCGGCTGCTGCGCTATCGCATGGAGCGCATCGAGAACGGCCGGCTGCCGGGTTAGCTCAGGCCAGATGGTAAGGTCGATTTTCGTGGAGTAAGAGTGGGGCGTCAGCCGGCGACGCCAAGCTTCTTCTGCAGACTGGTCGACGAGGTCGTATACTGGAACACGATGCGCTCGCCGGGGCTGACGATGCGCTTGGCCGCTTGCGCCATCAGAGCGACCTCATGGAAGCCCGACAGGATCAGCTTCAGCTTGCCGGGGTACCAGTTGATGTCGCCGACGGCGAAGATGCCCGGTACCGATGTCTGGAATTTCTCGGTGTCGACCGGGATCAAGTTCTCGTGAAGATTGAGCCCCCACTCGGCGATCGGTCCTAGCTTCATGGTCAGGCCGAAGAATGGCAGCATCCGCGTGCACGGCACCTCGATATCGCCGCTGGGGCCTTTGATGGTCGCGGAGGAAAGCTGGCCGTCGGCGCCGGACAATCCCGCCACCTGCCCTACCTGGAAATCCAGTTCCTTCATCTCCTGCATGGCGTACATCTTGTTGACGCTGTCGGGCGCCGCGCGAAACTCCGGCCGCCGGTGGACTAGCGTCACGCTCTTGGCCACCGGCTGCAGGTTCAGCGTCCAGTCGAGCGCCGAATCGCCGCCGCCGACGATAATGAGGTCGTGGCCGCGAAATTCCTCCATCCGGCGAACCGAGTAGAAGACGCTCTTGCCCTCATAAATCTCAATGTGCGGGATCGGCGGCCGCTTCGGCTGGAATGAGCCGCCGCCGGCCGCGATAACCACAACCTTGGCTTCAAAAACCTCGTTCTCGTCAGTGAGGACGCGAAAGCTGCCGTCCTCCAGCTTTTCGAGGCTCGAGACCATGCGGTTGAAGGTGAAGTCGGGCTTGAACGGCGCGATCTGCTCAAGGAGCCTGTCGACCAAGCCCTGCGCCGAAATCGATGGCCAGCCGGGAATGTCGTAGATCGGCTTTTCCGGATAGAGTTCGGCGCATTGCCCGCCAGGGCGATCGAGTATGTCGATGAGATGGCATTTCATGTCGAAGAGGCCGAGCTCGAACACGGCGAACAGGCCGACCGGCCCTGCCCCGACAATCAATACGTCCGTCCTGGTGATATCGGTCATGAATGCGCCTTCAATCCGCACGACCGCGAAAATCGAAATCGATTTTCGCTGGAGATCATCCGCCAAATCACGGTGCTATAGCGCCCTTTGCGTGTCCAAGAGGATGCGCGGCGCTATAGAGAACGGCGAGACACTGCATGACCATTGGCCCGCTGCCAAGCCGGGACCCGAAAAATCGGCTACAACGCTTCAGCCTTCACGCTTCAGCCCTGGCGGGCGGGCACGCGCACAACCAGGCCGTCGAGAGCGTCGCGCACCTTGATCTGACAGGAGAGCCGTGAGTTCGGCTGGACATCGTAGGCGAAGTCCAGCATGTCCTCTTCCATCGCTTCCGGCTCCCCGACTTCCGCCGTCCATGCCTCGTCGACATAGACGTGGCAGGTCGCGCAGGCGCAGGCGCCACCGCACTCGGCCTCGATCCCCGGCACGGCGTTGCGGATCGCGTTCTCCATGACGGTCGAGCCGTTTTCGGCATCCACGTCAAAATGTGTGCCGTCATGGGCGATGAAGGTCAGCTTGGTCATTTGTCACCTGAAGGGAGTTCCAGCCGAGATAATCACTCCAGCAGACAAGTCAACTGCCGCGCGAAAGCGGCGCTCTATGCCGTTTTTTTCGGAAATCGGTTTAACGGCTGATGGCGGCGACGAAATCGCGGACTTCTTCGATCAGGGCGCCAAGCCGCTTGAGGGTATTGGTATCTTCAGGTTGAAGTTCGATCGCGCTGGCGCAATCGGCAATAGCGAAGGCGCCGACGCCGCGCGCCGAACCTTTCAGCCCGTGCGCAAGAAGCAGTCTTTGCCCCACATCGGCGTCGACGATCCTGTCGCGAACGGACAGCGCCTGCTGCACGAACAGCGCCAGCACCTCCTGTTCGAGGTTGCGGTCGCCCATCGTCTGACGCGCCAAATGCGCCAAGTCCACCGGCCGCGACCCGGCCGTTCCCGATACGTCGCCGCCGGGCATCGAGAAGGCAATGCCGTTTTCGCCACGCATGATTCTGCAACTCCGTTCATCCAGCCGCAAAAAATAGGCCCATCCTGTGGATGACGGGTTAATGATTGGCCCGGAAAAATGTTGCGATAACGGCGCCGGAATCACAGTTTTGTTAACCTTATATTTAAAGTTTTACGTATCGCGCCGAATGCATGTTTTCTTTACCCCGGTGTGTCATTACGATACGACAGGTCCATTTTCAGCCTCTTGCGTGGGACACGACAAGCAGAATCAATAAGTCCCGCGGCAGCTTGTACAGGGTAGCGAAGGCATGGCGAAGAAAACAACGACGAGAACGCTCGACAACGACGTAGCCAGGGAACTCGAAAAAGCACTTGAAATCGATCTGAGCGGCGATGCCGGCGGCGACCTCGACATCGCAGCGTCCATGGAAGATCTGGAAGCGCAGATATCGCAGGCTGCCGACGAGTTGGCACGCGAAGGCCGTAACCAGAATGCCGAGCCTGTCGCCAGCCAGAGCGAGAATGCCGAGCCCGTCGCCAGCCAGAGCCAGAAGACGCAGCCTGCCGCCAACCAGGACCAAAAAGCCCAGGACCAGAAAACAAAACCCGCGGCAAAGGCTGAACTGCGCCCTGTGGAAACGCGCAATGGCACGCAGCCGGCCGGCTTCACGCCGGCCAATGACCCTCGTCAAAAAGATTACAAAACGCTGCTGCATACCCTCAATCGGCGTGCCTCGAACACGATCTACTGGGTCGTGGCGCTCGTTTCGCTTGCCTGGATCGCGGGCGCCGGGGCATTGGCCAACTTGCTGTTTGGACCAGGCATCTGGCAAATCCGCACGCCCGGCCAGTTTTTCGCCCGTCCCGAACTGATCGGCCTGGCGATCGCTGCGATCCTGCCCGTGCTGCTGTTTTGGGCGTTTGCAGCCATGATTCGCCGCGCGCAGGAGATGCGCATCGCGGCTCAGTCGATGACGGAAGTGGCCTTCCGCCTGACCGAGCCGGAAAACATTGCCCAGGATCGCGTCATGATGATCGGGCAAGCCGTCCGCCGCGAGGTGGCGGCCATGGGTGAAGGCATCGAGCGCACGCTTGCGCGTGCCGTCGAGCTCGAAACCCTGGTGCACAGCGAGGTGAACCAGATCGAACGCTCCTACTCGGAGAATGAATCCCGCATCCGCTCGCTTGTCGACGGGCTGGGCAGCGAGCGCGAAGCGGTGGTCAGCCACGCCGAACGCGTGCGCGCCTCGATCACCGGCGCGCATGAGACGCTGAAGGACGAAATCGGGGCGGCCAGCGACATCATTCGCGACAGCATTCTCAACGCCTCGACCAACCTGTCGATGACCATAACCAATTCCGGCGACACCCTGATCGACAGGATCAACCAAAGCTCGTTGTCGATCTTCGATTCGGTGGAAGGCCGGCTCGAATCGATCACGGACCGGCTGTCGACCTCCGGCGAAGCCTTCGCCAGCCTTCTCGATACGCGCATCGCCAAGCTGACGGACACGACCGACGGCCTCACCCGGTCGCTGACCGACCTGCTCGACGATCGGACCTCCGGCATGGTGTCGTTGCTCGGCGGCGCCGCGCGTACGCTCAACTCCGAATTTGAAGCCAGCCTTGACGGCATCGAGCGGACGCTGGCCGAACGCGGCCAGGCGCTGATTAGTGAATTTCAGACCCGCGCCGAAGCGCTGGACACCGGCACCCAGAAGCTCAACGCCGCGCTCGAGGCTCGCGCACGCCAGATCAACGAGACGCTGGTCGAGCGCGCGCGCGAAATCGCCCATACCTTCCAGGAGAGCAAGGAGACGCTGTCGGCGATGATCGATCAGGGCAAGACCCAGATCGGCGCCGACATGGCCGACATTGTTTCGTCGACTTCGTCCATGCTTGAAGCACGCGCAGGCGATTTCGCAGGGCGCATGGAAGCGGCCCGTCATGTGGTGTCGCGTTCCTTCGACGCCGACATCCAGCGGCTTTCCGATGCCCGCGTCGGCATCGAAGAAGCCGTCGAGAACCACAGCCGCAAGCTTTCCGAAAGCCGCGAACGCATGGCGGCGGCAATGCAGGCCGATCTTGCGAAATTCGCCGAAAGCCGCGCCGGCATCGACGCGGCTGTCACCGACCAGGTGCAGAAGCTTGCCGAAGGCCGCAACCTGATCTCGCGCGCCCTCGAAGAGGATCTGCGCAAGGTCAACGAGTCAAGCGCCGCCATCGATGCTTCGCTCGGCAGCCATCTCGAAAGGCTCGAAGAGGGCCGCAATAGGCTTTCACAAGCCTTGAACGAAGACTCCGGAAAACTCGTACAAGCCCGTACGATCATTGACGAGATGGTTGCCGGCCATGTTGGCAAGCTCGCCGAAGGCCGCAGCATTCTTTCACGCGCCCTCGAGGCCGATCTCGGCAAGCTGGCCGACAGTCGCGCCAGCATCGACGGCCTGGTCGCCGGTCAGGTCGAGAAGATCGCCGAAGGTCGCGCCATACTTGCCAAGGCGTTGGAAACCGACATTGTCGGCATCAAGGATCTCATCCAGAGCCATTCCGCCAAACTGGCGGAAGACCGCAGCCTGCTTTCGCGCTCGCTCGAAAACGACCTGTCCGGTATCCGAGGCCTGATCGAGGACCATTCGGGCAGGCTCGCCGACGATCGCAGCCAGCTTTCGCAAACGCTCGAGGCAGACCTCGCCAAATTGGCGGAAAGCCGGTCGAGCATCGACGGGCTGGTCGCCGGTCAGGTCGAGAAGCTGGCCGAAGGCCGCGACATCCTAAAGCGCGCGCTGGAGTCCGATCTCAACACGATCAAGGACGTCATAGCAGGCCAGTCCGAAAAGCTGGCGGAAGACCGTGGCCAGCTCTCGAAGGCGTTGGAAATCGACCTGCAGAGCGTGAACGGGCTTATCTCCGATCACATGAACAGGCTCGCCGAGGACCGTTCAATCCTGTCGAAGGCACTCGAAGACGACCTCGCCAAACTGGCTGAAAGCCGGTCGAGCATCGATGGTCTGGTTACCGGCCAGGTCGAGAAGCTGGCCGAAGGCCGCGACATTCTCAAGCGCGCGCTGGAGTCCGATCTCAACACGATCAAGGACGTCATAGCAGGCCAGTCCGAAAAGCTGGCGGAAGATCGTGGTCAGCTCTCAAAGGCGTTGGAAACGGACCTGCAGAGCGTGAATGGCCTTATCTCTGATCACATGAACAGGCTCGCCGAGGACCGTTCGATCCTGTCGAAGGCACTCGAAGACGACCTCGCCAAGCTGGCCGAAAGCCGGTCGAGCATCGATGGTCTGGTCACCGGCCAGGTCGAGAAGCTGGCCGAGGGCCGCGACATTCTCAAGCGCGCGCTGGAATCCGATCTCAACACGATCAAGAGCGTTATCGCAGACCAGTCCGAAAAGCTGGCGGAAGACCGCTCGACCCTGTCCAAGGCGCTCGAAGACGACCTCGCCAAGCTGGCGGAAAGCCGGTCGAGCATCGACGGGCTGGTTGCCGGCCAAGTCGAAAAGCTGGCCGAAGGCCGCGACATTCTCAGACGTGCGCTGGAAGCAGACCTCAATACCATCAAGGGTGTCGTCGCCGACCAGTCGCAGCAGCTGACCGACAATCGCGCTCAGTTTGCGCAGGCGCTGGAAGCCGATCTCGGCAGCGTCAACGGTCTTGTAAACAGCCATGCCGAGAAACTCCTCCAGGAGCGCTCGACCCTGTCCAAGGCACTCGAAGACGACCTCGCCAAACTGGCGGAAAGCCGGTCAAGCATCGACGGGCTGGTTGCCGGCCAGGTCGAGAAGCTGGCCGAAGGCCGCGACATCCTCAGACGCGCGTTGGAAGCAGACCTCAATACCCTCAAGGGTGTCGTCGCCGACCAGTCGCAGCAGCTGACCGACAATCGTGCAGAGTTTGCGCGGGCGCTGGAGACCGATCTCGGCAGCGTCAACGGTCTCGTAAACAGCCACGCCGAGAAGCTCATCCAGGACCGCTCGATCCTGTCCAAGGCGCTTGAAGACGACCTCGCCAAACTGGCGGAAAGCCGGTCGAGCATCGACGGGCTGGTTGCCGGCCAGGTCGAGAAACTGGCCGAAGGCCGCGATATCCTTAGACGAGCGCTGGAAGCAGACCTGCAGAAAATTGCGGCGAGCCGCGGCGAGGTGGACGACATCATCGCCGGGCATGTCGGCAAGCTGGCCGAAGGCCGCGACGCGCTGACCCGTGCGCTGGAGGAAGATCTCTCCAAGCTCGCCGATACGCGCAAGGAAGTCGACCGTTCCCTGTCCGGCCATATCGACCAGATCGCCGCCAGAAGCACCGACATTTCGGACGCCATTGCCGCTGACGTCGAAAAGATCGAGCAGGCGTTCAGCCGTCAGACCGGCATCATCGAGGAGCGCGCCGGAACCATGGAGCGCGCGCTGTCGACCGGTGTCGACAACGTCCGCAGCGTGCTCGAAAAGAGCGCCGTCTTCGTCGCGGGAGCGCTGCGTGAAAAGGTAATGGAAGTCACCAGCGCGCTGCATGAGCAGGCCGGCGCGGCGTTCAGCGACGCCGACCGCAAGATCGCCGAGCGTGCCGAGCAGACCTCGGCCGCCTTGCTCGCCAGGGCGGAGGATATCGCCCGCACCTTCGAGGAGGCGGACCGCCGCCTCGCCGAACGTGCCGAAGACACGTCGACTGCGCTCATTGCCCGCGCCGAGGATACATCGAGCGCAATCATGGCCCGGGTCGACGACACATCGAACTCCTTGCTGACGCGCGCCCAGGAGACGGCCGACCGACTGGCCGCTCGTGCCAGCGAGATCGCCGGTACATTCGATGCGGCGGACCAGAAGCTGGTTGCCCGCGCGGTCGAAACGGCGCAGTCGCTGGCGGCACGGGCCGGCGACATCCTGCGCAATTTCGAAGGCGCCGACGAACGGCTCGGCGTGCGCATCGGCGAATCGGCCGAAGCGCTCGCAGCGCGAGCATCGGACCTTGGCCGCATTTTCGATGCCGCCGACCAACAGCTGATCTCGCGCATCGCCGAAGGTTCGGAGGCGCTGTCGGCCCGCGCGTCGGAGATCGGCCGTATCTTCGACGAGGCGGATCACCGTCTGGTATCCCGAATCGCCGACAGCACGTCGACGATCGGAGAACATGCCGACAACATCGTCGGGGCCTTCGCCAGCACCGAGCAGCGGGTTGCCGAACGTGCGCGGCAGACCGGTGAGGAACTTGCCGTCCACGCCCGTGAAATCGAGCAGGCGCTCGCCGGCGCCGACGAGCGCCTGGCATCCAGCGCGGCGGCTGCGGCGGCTCGCGTCGAGGAGCAGGTTGCCGGCGTCGAAAACCGTCTCGTCTACACCACCGAAACGATAGGCCAGAAGCTCAACGAACAGGTTTCGACCGCTGAGGCGCAACTTATTTCGCGCGCCAACGCGATCGCCGAAACCTTCACTGCGGTCGGCCAACATATCGGCCAGAGCACCAACGACGCGGCGAAGACCATCGGCACCAACACCCGCGAGCTCAACACGATGCTTGCGGCACGTTCGGCCGAGATCTCGAAAATCCTCGACGAAACGGCACGGCCGCTGGTCGAGCGCTTCGCCCAGGGCGGCTCGGAACTGCAAAAGAGCATGGAAGAGGTGACCGAACGCGCCACCGAGAAGCTCCGCAGTGAAAACGCCACCCTCGTCAATGCGCTCGCCAGCCGCACGGCCGAAACATTGTCGGCCGTCGAAGGCGCGCGCTCGACGCTCGCCGACAGTGTCGCCGATCTCATCGGCCGTATGAGCACCTCTAGCTCGCAGCTCGGTCAGTTGATCGAGCAGGCGGCGGCCAATCTCGGCCAGGTCGACGAACGCCTGACCGGCAGCACGCAAAGCTTTGCAGCGACCACGGAAAAAGCCGCGCAGACCTTCGCCAGTTCGGCACGCCTGGTCGATTCGAACACGACACGGCTTACCGAGCTGTCATCCGCGACCTTGCGCGAGGTTGCCTCGATCGCCACCAAGTTCGACGAGCACAGCCGATTGCTGTCCAGTGCTTCGGATCTGTTGAGCTCGGCCCAGAGCAACCTTGAACACACGTTGGAAAGGCAGTCGTCGCTGGAGGATCTCGCCGTCGGCCTGGTCAAGAAGTCGGAGGATCTCGAAAAGGTCATGCGCTCGTTCGAGGATCTGGTCGGCCAGACGTTGCAGAACGCCGAAGGCAAGACGCTGGAGTCGGCGGACAAGATCCGGACCGCCATCTCCGACGTCGTCGATTCGGCAACGAAGCGCTTCGCCGACGCGACCGAGGAGATGCGACGCACCGCCGGCTCGATCAAGAGCGAGCTCGACCTCACCCGCGCCGAGCTCAAGAAGGGCGTGATCGAGATGCCGGAAGAGGCAAAGGAATCGACCACCGCCATCCGCCGCGCCGTTTCCGAGCAGATCAACGCGCTGAAGGAACTATCTGAAATCGTCGCGAAATCGGGCCGCAACACCGACTCCTCGGAGCCGCGCAACCCGCGTCCGGCACCGCAGGCGCCTGCGGCGCGCGGCGCTGAGCCGCAGCGCCGTCCTCCGGGCCCGCAACCGGAGCCTCTTGGCCCGCAGGCGCCATCGGGTGACACCGCACTGCGCGGCACGCTCGACCTGGAACGCCCGGCTGAGACGGCGCCGCGCCAGCGGGACCCCAATGGCCGTACGCCGCAGGGCGGCTGGGTGCGCGATCTTTTGACCGGGGCATCGCGCGAAGAGGGCGCCAAGCCGGCGGCACCTTTGGAAGCGCCACGCTCGGCACCTGCCCAGCGCTCGCCGCTTCACGTCGTGGAGTCGCTTAACTCGCTTTCCGTCGACATCGCCCGCGCCATCGATCACGACGCCTCGATCGAGCTTTGGAACCGCTACCGGCGCGGCGAGCGTGACGTGTTCACGCGGCGTCTCTACACGCTGAAGGGCCAGCAGACTTTCGACGAGATTCGCCGCAAATATCAGATGGAGGCGGAGTTCCGCGTCGCCGTCGACCGCTACTGCGACGATTTCGAAAAGCTGCTCAAGGACGTGTCGCGCAACGACCGCGACAACATGATGGCGCAGACCTACCTGACGTCGGACACCGGCAAGGTCTATACGATGCTTGCCCACGCCAGTGGCCGCCTGCATTGATCAGACGACAAGGGAACAGGAAAAAGGCGGGAAATTTTCCCGCCTTTTCATGCCGTGCCGACCCCTTTGGGATGATGCTCTATTGATTGATCTCCGGTTCGACGAGCCTTGCCAGGTTTCGCAGCGACTCCTGCCAACCGAGATAACACGCCTCAGCTGGAATGACGTCCGGCACGCCTGCCTGCGTGATATCCAGCTCCGTGCCGACTGATACTCTCTTCAGTATCACCGTCACCTGCATCTCGCCGGGCAAGTCAGGATCGTCGAACTTGTCCGTATAGCGCAGGCGTTCGCCCGGAACGAGCTCGATATATTCGCCGCCAAACGAGTGGCTTTTGTCCGTTGTGAAGTTGCGGAACGACATTTTGAATGTGCCGCCGACTTTGGGTTCCAGATGATAAACCGTGCAGGTAAAGCCGTTGGGCGGTAGCCATTTCGCGAGCGCGTCCGCCTCAACGAATGCGCGATAGACTTTTTCTGGGCTGGTTGCCAGGACGCGGTGCAGGCGTACGGTACTGGGCATATCATTTATCCTTGTGATTGGAGTGTCGATCCTGCCCAAGGACGAACGGGTCCTGACCAATCCGACACAAGTTCTGAGGTTTTTTGGAACCGGGGCCGCAGACCTTCATGTTAGGCTCCTGCGACCGCTTTTCGACCCGTTGCGTCTCCATGTTCTCGGGCGCGATGTCGAAGACGTTGGTCAGCGCAGTCGCCACCGCCTCGGCCCGCTGGTCCGAAAGCGCCGGGTTCGCCATCTCCGCCCCGACCGCATCGCGAGCGACACTGGAAGATGCCAATCCCGCACCCACGTCCAAGCGGCCTTTGCCTTTCAGGAAGCTCAATGACGGTCAGATCTTTTGATAATGATCTGGCACCCCGTTCTACTATGTTCGCCCGCAGCGACGTCGAACCGCTAACCCCTGTGCGGTCCTTGCAGCGAAGCAACACGAAGGTCGGCCAACGGGTCGGAGAGGCGACCGACAGGGTCGCCTCGATGTTGGTCCGGAAATGTCGCAACCGAGCCGACCTGGGTATCGGCTCGGATTTTACCGCTAATGGAGCGTTCTACGTCTCAATTGGGTGGCTTTGCGACACCAACTAGCAGCAAGTCGAAGTCGGGAATCAGGCGGATACCCGTCCTGCGATTCATGCACCGACGGCAATTTTGATCAGGCAATGAGCTGATGCGACCGGCGGTATCCGGCACACGCTTTTCAAGCACGGGTGCTATTGTACGATCTCTACCAGGACGCGCTTACCTTGATACCCCGATGGGCTTAGAATTGGTCTTCCAGGCGGCTCGTCAGAAGCCGCCGGCGAAGAGGCCTATCGAGGGAGGAAACCATGACGCCGATTGAACCAAACAGGTCGCGTACCTGGCATAGGTCAGTGCTCGGCGCGGCCGTGCTCGGCATGGGCGTGCTGCTGACGGGAACGAGCGCCGGCGCCGGCTCTGTGGACAAGACCCCATTCGGAAACACGCAGGACGGCAAAGCCGTCGATCTCTACACGCTCACCAACGACAGGGGCGCGTCCGTCAAGTTCACCGCCTATGGCGGTATCATCACGGCGATCAATGTGCCCGACCGCTGGGGCAAGCTCGACAACGTCGTGCTCGGCTTCAAGGAACTCGCCGACTACGAATCCATGAACCCCTATTTCGGCGCCTTGATCGGGCGCTACGGCAATCGCATCGGCGGCGCGAAGTTCACGCTCGACGGCACGCAATACCAACTCGCCGCCAATAACGGGCCGAACAGCTTGCACGGCGGCACGAAAGGCTTCGACAAGGTCGTCTGGGCGGTCGAGCCGCTGAGCAGCGTCAGCGGCGCCGCAGCGCGGCTCAACTACACGAGCAAGGATGGCGAGGAAGGCTATCCCGGCACGCTCACGGTCCAGGTCGTCTATAGCCTCACCAACGACAACGAGCTGCGCATCGACTACGAGGCGACGACCGACAAACCAACCGTGGTCAATCTCACGAGTCATTCCTACTTCAATCTCGCCGGCGACGGCACGGGTGGGATCGACGATCACATCCTCACGATCAACGCCGATCGCTACACGCCGGTCGACGCGACCTTGATCCCGACCGGGCAGCTCGCCTCCGTGACCGCCACGCCGTTCGACTTCCGCCAAGGGGCGCCGATCGGCGCACGCATCCGCTCGAACGACCCACAGATGGTCTATGGCCGCGGATACGATCACAACTTCGTGCTGAACCGGTCGGGTGGTGGACTTTCGCTCGCCGCCCGAGTCTACGAGCCGCGCTCGGGCCGGATCATGGAGATCTCGACTACCGAGCCTGGCGTCCAGTTCTACAGCGGCAACTTCCTCGATTCGACGCTCGTCGGCGCGGCCGGTCAGCAATACCGCCAGACCGACGGCTTCTGCCTTGAGACGCAGCACTTCCCGGATTCGCCGAACAAGCCGTCATTTCCGACGACGGTGCTGAAACCGGGCGAAACGCTGAAGTCGACTACGATACACAAATTCTCCACCGACGCGTCCTAGCGTTGCAGCTGCGTTCTTTTCTGGTTGCTGAATCGATGGGTCGCCATGATTCGGAGATCATGGATGACGGGCGTTTCGATCGAGGCGCTGGAGCTCTGGGCGTCGTCGCTGCGGGAGGCAAGGCAGCGGATCCGGAGCTTGTTTGCTGGCGCTATGTCCCCGGCCGAACACACAGCCTCTCCGCGGCGAAGCAGGCGAACGTTGCGGCTTTCCATCGCCCCCAAAGCCGCTGGCCGTAGCCAAGTCAGACCTTCATGCAAGTCGCTGTCTACGTCCGAGGTCGATTCAAAGCTGTGGCGCGAAGGGCGGCTTTGGAGAAGCGCCGGGAAGGTCGGTAATTGGCGCCCCCTGCTCGTTCCAGTCGTCGAAACGGACGGCAGTTCCCCACCCGTCTCGGCCATTGGCGGCAGCCAGATGATTGAGTTTGATCCTAAGCTCCGCCCGGCGGCCCTGGCTGTGTCAGATCACCGAATCGGTCCAGCGGACGATGTCCTTGGCTGCATCGCCGAACGCATTGTCGAGCGCGCTGACATAGGCCTGGTTGCCGCTGCCCGAGACGGGCGCGGTCGCGGTAAAGCTCTTCGAGGCGCGCACCTCGCCATTGCGGTCGTTCAGTATCCGCACGAACAGCTCGACTTCGGCATGTTCGCCGCGGTCGACCCTGACTTCAAAGGAACGGACCTCGACGATGACCTGGTAGTCGATCGCCAGCCCCTCGCCCGGCTTGCCCACACCGGCGAAGCTGCCCGAGCGCTGGAATGTCTCGGCCAGCCGCGCCTGCACGATCAGCGGCAGCCGATCGGCCCATTGCGCGCCCTTGAGGTACTGGATCGAGCGCACGGACGGCTTGATGACGATGTTCTGGCTGTCCAGCGCCTTGAGCGCGGAGGGTTGGGCAATGAGGATCTGGCGGCGGCTGCGGCCGCGCGCATCGAGCGGCGGCGCCGACAGTTCGAATGTGTCCAGAGGCGCCGGCCCGCCGCCCGGCAAAAACGCGCAACCGGCTACCAAAAGCGTAAGCAATGCCACACCCGCTTTAAGCCCGCCCGATTTGACCCCGCCCAATTTAAGCACGACCGACTTCACACGCGATCCCCGTTGTCCCCGAATCGTATGAGCAACCCGCATCCGTAGCGCACTTGCCCGCTGTTCTTGGGGCGGGCGAAGGCCGAAGTCAACGCCGCACCCTGCCGTCGAATTGCCGAACCTCGCCTTCGCCGCCTGACAGGATACGCTGCGGATTTCGGCTGAGATCCGTCACCGCCTCTTCGATGCGGCTGATCGAACGGCGGCTGTCCTGGACCAGCGCTTCGACGTTCTGCAGGCCCTGACCGGAGAATCGGGCCAGATTGTCGGTGATGGTGCCGAGGCGGGCGTTCAGGGTGTCGGCGACCTGCTTGAACGATCTCAGCGTATTCCTGGCATCGGCTATCATGCCGTCGGCCTGACCTGAGCCGAGCAATGTATCGACCTTGGCGAGGATGCCGTCGACGCGCACCGAAGCGTCGTTGAGACGCTCCGCGAGCTGCTGCGCGTCCTTGATGGTCTGGTCGATATCGTCGGCCCGGTTGGCAAATTTGCTGGTCACCTTGGCGATGTCGGCGGCAGCCTCGTTGGCGTTTTCGCTGGCCTTCTGGATGTTGGCCAGCGCGGTGCGAACCTGTGCCGGGTCGATGCCGTCGAGAACGCCGTCGACTTTGGCCAGCGTGCCTTGCGTCCTTTGAGCGAAATTGTTGATCGACCCTACCGCCGTGTCGATATTCCTGACGACCCTGTCGAACTGCTTGCTGGTTTCCTTCAGGTTCGTGGTCACCGTGTCGACGTTGGCGACGATGCTCTTGATCTGGTCCTTGTCGACGGCGTTGAGCAGTCCTTCCGCCGCCTTCAGCGTGCCGTCGAGCTTGCCCGAGACACCCCTCAACTCGTCCGAAAGCGAACTGACGCTGGCGAGGAATTTGTCGATGCCGTCGGAGTTCTTGGCCAGCGCGTCGGAAAAGGTCTGCACATTGTTGACGGTCTGCGTCAGCGGCCCGCGAACGTCCCTGGTGAAGCCTTCGAGCTGGGTGAGAACCGTATCGGCGCGGGTGAAGATGTTCTGCGCCGTCTGCAAGAGATTGGTGACCGCCGACGGGTTGGCGACGATCTCGGCGACGCGGCCCTCCGCCTCCGCCTGGTCGAGAAGATTTACTTCCT
Organism: Mesorhizobium wenxiniae; assembly: GCF_002284535.1. Classification (GTDB taxonomy): domain Bacteria; phylum Pseudomonadota; class Alphaproteobacteria; order Rhizobiales; family Rhizobiaceae; genus Mesorhizobium; species Mesorhizobium wenxiniae. The sequence goes on from NZ_NPKH01000027.1 coordinate 155,536, forward strand.
TGGGGTCGGCGCCCTTGAGTTCGATATTGGCCTGACCGGTGAGGCCGGCGAGGCCGATGTCGGCCTGCGTCGATTTGGTGATCGGCGTCATGCGGTCTATTTCGGCGTCAGCTATGGCGGCGGTCGGATTATCGACGTCGATATAGACGCGCCTGACATCCCCAACCCTGACGCCGTTGAACAGCACGAAGCTGCCGCGGCCGAGGCCGGAAGCCGATCCCGGAATGCGCACCCGCAGCATCGCCGTCTCACCTCTGTCGCCGATCGCGGCCGTCCAATAGACGAACGCGAACGCTGCCAGGATCGCGGCTAGCGTGAAAATGCCGACAATGACGTAGTTGGCTCTGGTTTCCATTTATCCACTTATGGCTACGCGCGGGCCGCAAGATCAAGTTGCCGCGCACGTTTTCCGCGAAAATAGGATTTCACCCAGGGTTCCTCGCTTCTGAGCATGTCGTCGATCGTGCCTTCGACCAGCACTTTCTTTTTGCCGAGCACGGCCACCCGATCACAAGCTGTGAACAGCGTGTCGAGATCGTGCGTGACCATGTACACGGTCAGATCCATGGTATCGCGCAGTTTGACGACCAGTTCGTCGAATTCAGCCGCACTGATCGGATCGAGGCCGGAGGTCGGCTCGTCCAGGAACACGATGTCGGGGTCGAGCGCCAGTGCGCGCGCCAGCGCCGCGCGCTTGATCATGCCGCCGGAAAGCTCGGACGGAAATTTCTGCGCCGCATCCGGCGGCAACCCGACCAGTTCGACCTTGAGCAACGCCAGCTCGTCCATCAGCTTTCTGGGCAGGTCGAGATATTCGCGCATCGGCACCTGCACGTTTTCGAGAACCGTGAGCGCCGAAAACAGCGCGCCGTGCTGGAAGAGGACGCCAAGGCGCATGTCGATGCGAAGACGCTCCCTCTCGCTCGCCTTTTCGACATCGACGCCGAACAGCTTGATCGTTCCCGACTGCTTGTGGACCAGGCCGAGGATGGTGCGCAGGAGAACCGACTTGCCGGCACCGGAGGCGCCGACAAAGCCGAGGATCTCGCCGCGCCTGATATCGAGCGACAATCTGTCGAGAATGACCTTGTCGCCGAAGGACACGGTGATGTCGTGCGCGGAAAGCACGATCTCGTCTTCGTCGGCCCCTTCCGCAACCCCAGTCGCCTTTGTGCTGCCCTGCGTCGCCATGTCAGAACTCGATCGCCGCGTAGAACATGGCGAAAAGCCCATCGAGGATGATGACCACGAAGATCGACTTCACCACCGAAGCGGTGACGTGTTGTCCCAGCGATTCGGCGCTGCCGCCAACCTTCATGCCTTCGACCGAGGCAATCGTGCCGATGATCATGGCCATGAACGGCGCCTTGATCAGCCCGGCAAAGATGGTGCTGAGATCGATGGCGACACGCAGCCGGTCGATGAACGCCGCCGGTGCGATGTCGGAGTAGAGCCATGCGGCCAGGATGCCGCCGCCGAGTGCGGCGAAATTGGCGATGATCGTCAGGCAAGGCAGTGCGATCACCAGCGCGACCAGCCGCGGAAACACCAGCACGCCGATTGGATTGAGCCCGATGACCTTCAGCGCGTCGACCTCCTCGCGCATTTTCATCGAGCCGATTTCAGCCGTAATGGCGCTGCCCGAACGGCCGGCGATCATGATCGCGGTCATCAGCACGCCGAGTTCGCGCAGGATCAGCACGCCGACCAGATCGACGACGAAGATATCGGCGCCGAAATAGCTGAGCTGGTAGGCGCCTTGCTGGGCGACGATCGCGCCGACGATGGCCGACATCAGCACGACCACCGGGATGGCGCCGACGCCCATGCGATCGATCTGGTTGAAGATCGCCGCGGGATTGACCGCATGGCCGCGGCCGAGCTTCATCTGCGCGCCGCGTATCGTGGCGCCCAATATGTTCATCGCGGCCAGGAAATCGTCGCGCATTTCATAGACGCGCCGGCCAACCGCCTCTAGCGCGCGAATGATGATGTTGGGCGGCTTTGTGCCGCCGGAATCGGGTTCGCGCCGGACCGCGTCGCCAACGGCGCCGAGCAGGATCGAGGCAATCTCGCTTTGCCCTTGCAGCCTGATCTCGACGCCTTTCTTTTCGAAGGCGCTGACCAGGCGGTCGATCAGCCAGGCTCCGGCGGTATCCATCTTCTCGATATGCGAAAGGTCGAGCGCCAGCGTCTGGAACCCGCTGCGCTTCTCGATCTTGCGCATCTCGGCGTCGACCAGCGTCACGGTGCGCGTCGTCCAGTTTCCGGAGAAGGCGCAGCCCAGAACGCCACCCTCCTCACCGACCGCGATGCGCGGCTGGTGGTCGGCCTCCTTGGCGGTCGTGCCGCTTGCGTGGCGTTTGCGGATGGTAAACATGGCGTCCTGTTAGCCTGACGGGCCAATCTGTTTAACCTGACGGAACCCACCTGTCGATTTGCCGACAAGCTCGTTGTCGCACAGCCGGAGCAGAAAAATATGGCGCGTGTCATTTCGGTCGAGGCCGAGCGCTTTCCCATCGCCGGGACCTTCACCATTTCGCGCGGTTCGAAAACCGAAGCCGAGGTTATCACAGTGACGATCCACGAGGACGGCCAGAGCGGGCGCGGCGAATGCGTCCCCTACAAGCGCTATGGCGAAACGATGGACGGTGTGCGCGATGCGATCGAGGCGATGCGCGGCGAGATCGCTGGCGGCATCAGCCGGGCCGCGCTGCTCGATGCCATGCGCGCCGGAGCCGCCCGCAATGCCATCGACTGCGCGCTATGGGACCTGGAGGCGAAGATCACAGGCAAGCCGGTCGCTTTCAGCATCTGCACGGCTCCGCCGAACGCGCTTGAGACGGCCTACACGCTGTCGCTCGGTGAGCCCGAAGCGATGGCAGCCCAGGCCCGCGCCAACGCCCAGCGCCCGCTGCTCAAGGTCAAGATCGGCGGTGACAACGATATGGCCCGTATCCGCGCGGTTAGGGAGGCGGCACCGGCGAGCCGCATCATCCTTGACGCTAATGAGGGCTGGAGCGACGACAACATCGTTGCAAATCTCGCCTTTGCCGCCGAATACGGCATCGCCCTGGTTGAACAGCCGCTGCCGGCGGGCCATGACGGCATCCTTCGCCAAATCGCGCATCCGGTGCCGATCTGCGCCGATGAAAGCGTGCATGAGGCAGAGGGCCTTGCCTCGCTTGTCGGCCTTTACGATGCCGTCAACATCAAGCTCGACAAGTCGGGCGGTTTGACCGCTGCCCTCATCCTTCGCGATCGCGCCCGCGTACTTGGTTTTGACGTCATGGTCGGCTGCATGGTCGGCACGTCATTGGCCATGGCGCCGGCCGTGCTCTTGGCGCAGGATGCCGATTTCGTCGATCTCGACGGGCCGCTGCTGCTGGCCCGCGACCGTGTTCCCGGTCTCGTCTACCAGGGTTCGCTGGTGTCACCGCCCGATACGACGCTGTGGGGCTGAACGCGCGGCAAGCCCGATCAACGCAAGGCCGATAAGGGCGATCGGGATCATGGCAAAAAAGCCGTCCACGCCGAAGCGGTCATAAAGCCGGCCGGACAAGAGCGTCACCACGGCCGTAAAAAAGCCGTTGGAGAAATAGGCGATGCCTTGCGCGGCCCCGGTGCGCTCCTCCGCGATCGTCTCACCGATCATTTTCTGCAGGCCGATCAGCACCAGCGCCACGGAGACCGCATGCAGCGTCTGGACTGCGAAAAATCCGGCGACGCCAAGGCCGAGCGGCCAGATCATGGGGAAGGCAATCCAGCGCACGATCGCGCCTATCCCGGCCATCGCCATGATCGACACGACCGAGAAGGAGCCGAAAACCCGGGTAAAGACCATGAACATGCCGATCTCGGCCACCACGCCCCAACCCCAAAGCAGCCCGACCACCTGATCGCCGATGCCGATCGATTTCCAGTAGATCGACACGAAGCCGTAGAGAAACGCGTGGCTGGCGGTGATGACGCCGACGCCGATGGAGAAATACAGGAAATAGGCGTTGAGGAGTTTTGGCGCCGATTGCTGGATGTCGGCCGCCGAAAGCAGCGAGGCACGGCGCGGACGGCCGAGCCGCGGCGCGATCAATCCGACGACAAGTGCGGCGCCAAACGCCACGAAGATGATCATCGGAACAGCCTGGGCGCCCGTCGCCGACAGGATGAAACCGCCCGCAAGATTTGCGCACAGATAGGAGATCGATCCCCATTTGCGCATGCCTGCGTAGTTGGAGCCGAAGCGGCGCACTCCCGACAGTGCCAGCGAATCGGCAATCGGCGAATGCGGTGTCCAGACCACAGCGAGCGCCAGCGAAACAGCGAGCACCATGGCGTAGCTCGGCGTCAGAAAATAACCGGCGGACAACGCCACAGATGCGGCCATCAGCGCGACATAAACATGGGCGCGGTCGCTCGCCCTGTCGGCCAGTGCTGTAAGCAATGGCGTCGTCACCACGCGCAGGAACATTGGTGCTGCGAGAATGACCGCTATCTGCTCGGCATCGAAACCCTCTGCCTGCAACCACAGCGGGAAGTACGGCAAATGTATCCCGAGCGGCACGAAAAGCGTGAAGAAGATCAGGCCCATGCGCAGTTCGAAATGACGCGGCTTGACGAGCTGTTCGGGTGAAAGCGGCGGCAGGGAGGACATAACAGGCAATCCGTCGGCGCAGCGTTCAGCCGAGTCGGTCTGCAGCGCACGCCAATTCCATAACATGCTGAAAAAGTCGGCGGAACCGCTTGGACTAATCCATTAAAGCGAGGTGAGGTAGGGTTTGGTCAGGCAGCCTGGACTGCCCTGCCCTTGATGTCGATCGGCACGAGCACTTCGTTGCCGACCGGGGCCTCCGGCAGGACGTGCGCCCAGTGCAGGATCTCCATCCGGCCGTCGAAATGCTCGACCACCGCGGTGCAGCTCTCCACCCAATCGCCGGTGTTGATGTATTGCACGTCCTCATAATTTTCGATCGCGGCATGGTGGATGTGACCACAGATCACGCCGTCGACATGCGAGCGGCGCGCTTCCTCGGTTAGCATGGTCTGGAACGAGCCGATGAAATTTACCGCCTTTTTGACGTTGACCTTGGCCCAGGACGAAAACGACCAATAAGGCAGGCCAAGCAGTTGGCGAAGCCGCGTCACCACGCGGTTGACGAGCATAGCCGCGTCGTAGGCATAGTCGCCAAGATAGGCCAGCCAGCGCGCATTGTGGACGACAGTGTCGAACTGGTCGCCATGGATAACAAGAAGATGTTTGCCGTCGGCGGTCTCGTGAATGGCGCGGTCGGCGACGACGATGCCGCCGAAATGCACGCCTTGGAACTGGCGCGCGAACTCGTCGTGATTGCCGGCGATGTAGGTGATGCTGGCGCCCTTGCGCGCCTTACGTAGCAATTTCTGGACGACGTCGTTGTGGCTCTGCGGCCAGTGCCAGCTCCGTCTTAGCCGCCAGCCGTCGACGATGTCGCCGACGAGATAGATGATATCGGCGTCGTGATGGCGCAGGAAATCGATCAGGAACTCGGCCTTCGCCGCCTTCGATCCGAGATGGACGTCGGAGATGAACATGCTGCGGAAAGTGCGGGGCTCTGCGCCAGGCATTGGATTCTCACCGTTGCTCTCGTGCAGCCTATGCCCCGATTCATGCAACAACCGTATGACGGTTGCGATTGGTCCAGCCTCAAGAGTAGGTTGCCGCGCCAATCAAAGGAGAAATCGCCATGGATCTCGGTATTCGCGGAAAAAAGGCCATCGTCTGTGCTTCGAGCAAAGGACTTGGGCGCGGTTGCGCCATGGCGCTGGCCGAAGCCGGTTGCGATCTGGTCGTCAACGGGCGCAATGCCGACCAATTGGCGAAGACCGCCGCCGAACTGCGGGAAAGATTTGGCGTCGAGGTCACCGAAATCGTCGGCGACGTGTCGAAGCCCGAGGTGCAAAAGGCGCTGCTTGCCGCCTGTCCCGATCCCGATATCCTCGTCAACAACAATGGCGGCCCGCCGCTTCGCGATTTCCGCGAACTCGACCGCGAAAAAATCCTCGAAGGCGTCACCCAGAACATGGTGACCCCGGTCGAACTGGTTCAGGCTGTGATCGACGGCATGGCCGAACGCGGCTTCGGCCGCATCGTCAACATCACCTCGCTGTCGGTCTATGTTCCCATTCCCGGCCTCGATCTGTCGTCCGGCGCGCGCGCAGGCCTGACTTCGTTCCTGGCCGGCGTCGCGCGGACGGTGATCGACCGCAATGTGACGATCAACAACATGCTGCCGGGCAAGATCGACACCGATCGGCTGCGCCCCCCGCATGAAGCCGGCACCCCCGAAGATCCGGCTGCTGCCGCCGCACGCAAGACCCAGGCAGCAGCCAACGTTCCGGCCAAGCGGCTCGGCACGCCGGAGGAATTCGGCCAGATCTGCGCCTTCCTGTGCTCAGTTCATGCCGGCTACCTGACCGGGCAGAACATACCGGTCGACGGCGGCGCCTATGTCAGCGCGTTCTAGTACCGAACGCTTGATACCCGCTGGGAACGCCGCGAGACGATCGTGACGGCTCTGAAGCAGGCCTTGCAGTTGGCCGTCGTCATGGATCATACCTGTCGCAGAAGTCGGGTGCAGAACTGAATTTCGCGACAGATCATAATTGGCAGCCGAGGCCGATCGCGCCTATCGCCACGATACCGATGCGACCTCGTGAAGATCAAGATCTGAAGCTTGGTCGTCGGTCCGCAGATACGGGCGCGTGCGATCGTGGTGCAGCAGAAAAGTGGTCGGCCGGTTCAGTTTGAGCTGATGGCTGACGAACGGTCGATGGCGACGCCGCTGTTTCGCGCGGCGCGAGGGAGGTGAGCAGGCTTCTGCCGTGCCAGACCATAAGGAGCCGATTTATCGTCCGAAGTCTCAAAGACATCGGCTGCGCTGGCGAGGGGCGGGTGTGGTGTTGAGCAGCTGGGCTATGATGGCCCCTGCCCGCGCTGGCCGCCCTACAGTGCATAGGGCCATTCTTCCGGCACGAAGCGATAGGCGTCGCCATCGCGCGCCACATGGCCGATGCCGGGGAACGGCAAATGCATGCCGGCGATCAGCATCCGGTCAGCAGCGACCCGGTCGAGCGTCCGCTTGCGCGTTTCGGCAGCCAGCTTGGAATCGACATCGAAGGCGATGCTCCAGTCCGGGCGCGCGAACTGGTAGGTCGCCATATGCACGACATCGCCCCAGATGAACAGTGCCTCGCCGTCCGATTCCACGATGAAGCCGGCATGGCCCGGAGTGTGGCCGGGCAGCGGCACGGTGCGGATCGCGCCCACCGCCTCGCCTTCGCCAGCCACCTGCCGCACGCGGTTCGCATAGGCGGCGGCGGCCTGGCGGGCGCCGATGAAGAACGGCCTTGCCCCATCCGGCGCCTGGTTCATGTTCGCGTCGTCATGCCAAAAGGCGTAATCGGCGGCGGTGACGATGAGCTCGGCATTGGGAAACAGCGCCTGGCCGGCGGGAGTCAGGACGCCGTTGATATGGTCGGGATGCATGTGGGTAATCAGCAACGTGTCGATCTGGTCCGGAGAAACGCCCGCCGCCTCGATAGCGGCCGGAAGTCGGCCGAGTGACGGGCCCATGCTGTCCGACGTACCGGCGTCGACGAGCACCAGACGGTCGCCCAGATTGATGAGATAGGCATTGACCGGTGCGCGGTGCGGTCCGGGCTTCTGGAAGCTGGCCTCAGCCAGCCGCTCCGCATCGGCCTCAGCGAGTCCGATGACCAGCTCGGAACCAATGTCGATATAGCCGTCTAGTAGCGCCGTAACCTGGACCGATCCCACATTGCGGCGCAGCGCGCCAAGCGTTGCGGCGTCGACCAGCGGCGCGCGGGCCAACGCCGGAACGGAGACATTGGCTAGGAGAGTGCCGCCGGCTAAGCCGGCACCGGCGAGAAAATGACGGCGGGAAAGCGGCATTGCATCGTCTCCAGCTTGGGGATCCAGAGCTCCAGGCGGAGCAAGGCGGATCTATGTCATAGGCTCAGCTTTTTGAACTTGCCGATTCCTTATATGTCTTATTACTCTTGTTTATTAATCACGACGGAGGGTTGCCATCATGGACCGCTTGACCGAGCTGACCAGCTTCGTACGCGCCTGCGATACCGCCAGCTTCTCGGCGGCAGCGCGCGAGTTGGGCTTGAGCCAGCCGGCCGTCAGCCAGCAGATCCGCGCACTGGAAAAGCGTCTAGGCGTCCGGCTCTTTGACCGTACGACCCGCCATGTTTCGCCAACGGAAGCCGGCCGGCGTTATCTGGAGCGCGCCCGCGACATCATTGAGCGCATTGAGGAGGCGGACCGCAGCGTCGGCTGCCTCGAATCGAAGATGTGCGGACGTCTCGCCGTCGGCGCGCCGGCCAGCTTCGGCGCCGGCGTGCTTGGCAGCTATCTGATCGAGTTCAAGCGCGCCTATCCGGAACTGTTGCTCGACGTGGCGCTGACCGACAGTTTCGTCGATGTGATCGCAGAGGGGCTCGACGTGGCGATCCGTATGGGGACCATCGATGACAACCGGCTGATCGTGCGCAAGCTCGGCGTGATCGGGCGCTGCCTCGCGGCGACGCCAGAGTATCTCGACCGCCGGGGCCGGCCGCGGCGCCCGGAAGATCTCGCCGACCATGATTATCTGCTTTACGCCCACATCCGGAAGCGCGATGTCGTGCCGCTCACCGGCCCGGGCGGCGAAAAGGCCGAGGTGCGAATCCGGCCGGCCATGCGCTCTGACAATTCGCTGCTCAATCATCAGGCGTTGCTGTCCGGCGTCGGCATCGGCCTCGGGCACAGGGTGATACTCGATCCGCTCATCGCCGAAGGCTTGCTCGAACATGTGCTGCCGGACTGGCACTATGCGTCGCACCATGTGCATGCGGTCTATCCATCGAACCGCTTCATTCCGTTGAAGGTCAGGCGGTTCGTTGCCGGCTTCGCCGACCACCTCGCCGCGATGGGTGCGCTCATCGATGACAAAAAAGCATGAACATCCAAGGAAACGGCGCCGGCCTAGCGAAGTCTGACGTTTGTACGCGCAGGGAAATGGCGGAGACGGGAGAGTCGAGATGTGGCGCGGCGGAGATAGGCGTAGCCCCGCAACCGCGCGGTGAGTAGCTATCGGGTGGAAGGTAGCCGCAAAGCCTGGAAGCGGTCGACCTGACACCTTTGCGGCTGCTGCTCCCGCAGGACACATGAACTACCCTTCATGGTCATTCCTCCTGCCGATCGAGAAACCGCTTCACAGCGTCGAGGAACACACCGCGCCCTGCGGCCTCGCGATCGAGATGCACGAAGTGCGTGGCGTCTGGGATGTCTAGACGTTCCGCTTTTGGTGCTTCGTCCACGATTGTCTTCGCGTCCTCCGGCCGGCTCCAGAAATCCCGTCCGGAGCGGATGACGAGCACTGGCATGGTGAGTGCCGCCGCCGCCCATTGCCGGCGACCGAGGGCGAGTTCGAAGCTGTCGGCCATGGCGCCGCTTGGGGACCGGAAACTCGGCGGCTGGCGCGTCGGCGCCGTCTCGTCGGAGGCGAGTGCTGCATCGCCATAGGCCGCAGCGACCGCGGGATCGCGCCACTGGGCCTTGTCCGCGACCGGGATGCTGTCGTCCCAGGCAGTGAATAGGCTCTGACGTGTATTCATCCGATAACCGCCGAACGTATGGACATTGAACGTCCCGGGCCGGTCGGGATTTTCGAGCGGCGAGCCGGTGCCAAGAGTGGAGTGCTGGTCTGAGCCTCCGTGCAGCGTGTTGTAGAGGATGAGCCGGTCAACCGTCTGCGGAAAGCGGCTGGCGTAGGCGCCGGCCCAATGTCCGCCGGTGGCCCAGCCGACGAGGCTGACCCTCGAAACGTCGCTCCATTTGGCGATAGCGTCGACCGCTGCGGAAATATCCGCCACGACGTCTTCGGTACGCATCAGGGGAGCGGACTTGTCCGGCGGCCTGTTCATGGCCGCAGGGCGGCTCGATGCGCCGTAGCCGCGAACATCCAGGACATAGACAAGGTGCCCGTCCGCCGCGAGGTCGGCGGCAAGCGACCCACCCGCAACAGGCAGATCGAAGGACGCAACGCCGGGCACGCGTGCGCCATGGACGAGGAGGACGGCGGAGTTGGCTTCGGACGCTGCGCCAAGACGGCGCACCTCCCGGACGAAGAGGCGCTCGCCCGTCCGAAGTTCGACGAACCTGTCGGCCCGGACGAGATCCGGCTCTCCTGCCGGTGCTGGAGCGGCGATCATAGCGGCTGCTGTGAGCACGAGGGGAAAGGCGGTAAAATGGGACATCATGACGTCTCCGGTCGCAATTGCGTTCCGCAAAGACTGCCAGCTATTCGATATCTTATCGATGACGCGTCTGAGGGTTTTTGATATCGTCAAGATATGGAACTTCGGCACTTGCGACATTTCCTGGCTGTTGCGGAGGATTTGCATATGGGTCGTGCCGCACTGCGGCTGGCCATGGCGCAGCCTCCGCTTAGTCAATCGATCGGGCGCCTGGAGAAGGAGCTCGGCGTCAAGCTGTTCGAGCGGGCCAACCGCCGCCTGACCTTGACGCGCGCCGGCTCGGCCTTCGTCGAAGAGGCTCGAGCATCCATACGGCACGCCGAATCGGCGCTTCATGTCGCCCGCGCAGCGCATGACGGCGAAGCTGGCGAGATCAGGATCGGCTTCGTGTCGGCGGCCCTTTACGAGCATCTGCCGCACCTCCTGTCCCGGCTTCGCGAGAAATATCCGGACATCCATCCAAAGCTCATCGAGGTGTCCACCAATGAGCAGATTGCGGCGCTGTCGCGCAGTGAGATCGACATCGGTTTCGTGCATCCACCGCTCGGGACCGACGAACGTCTCGACGTCCATGACTATCCTGCTGAAGACCTTATTGCCGTTCTGCCTGACGACCGGCAGACGCACGGGGTGACGCTGGCGGACATCGCCCGCCACGGGCTCATCATGTTTCCGGCTGCACAAGGCCCGGCGCTCCATGCCCGCATCGTAGACACATTCACCAAGACTGGCCTCGACGTTCGGATCGTCCAGGAGGCGACGCGGGCACTGACCACGCTATCGCTCGTGTCCACAGGCTTGGGCGCGGCCCTGCTGCCACGATCGACTCAGCGCCTTGTATTTCAGGGCGTCCGGTATGCAGCGATCGCCGACGCATCGCTGCCCGCGTGGCCACTTGCGGTGATCGCGAAACGGCGGCCACGGCCGGCCATCGTCGATAGCGTCTGGAAACTGCTTGACGGTCGGCCAGACGTGACTTGACCGCCGGCGATCGGACATACCGCGGTCGCGCAATGCGCTCCCATGTTATCAGCCCGGCAGCGACATGGCAGGTGAGGATTTCAGCGCAACAATCTGACATAAATGAGTTTTTGACAATTCTTCTGCCTAATTGGCGGTTGCGTCATTTGGCATCGTGAAAATCCAACGCTGCATGCTAAAAGGGCTTCAAGGCAGGATCGCAGGGAGGCCCGTATGGAAGGCGAAAACAAAAAAACAGCCCGGTCGGACCTCGACGAAGCCGCACTTTATTTCCACAAGCATCCACGGCCTGGAAAGCTTGAAATCCAGGCAACAAAGCCGCTCGGCAACCAGCGCGACCTGGCGCTTGCCTATTCGCCCGGCGTCGCGGCGCCTTGTCTGGAAATCCGCGACAATCCGGCGGCGGCCGCCGACTACACGGCGCGCGCCAATCTCGTTGGCGTCGTCTCCAATGGTTCGGCGGTGCTCGGCTTGGGCAATATCGGCCCACTGGCCTCCAAGCCGGTGATGGAAGGCAAGGCGGTGCTGTTCAAGAAATTTGCCGGCATCGATGTCTTCGACATCGAGATTGACGCGCCTGACATCGAGCGGATGGTCGAGACCATCTCGGCGCTGGAGCCGACCTTCGGCGGCATCAACCTCGAGGACATCAAGGCGCCCGAATGTTTTGAGGTCGAGGAACGGCTGAAGGCCCGCATGGCCATACCGGTCTTCCACGACGACCAGCACGGCACCGCGATCATCGTCGCCGCCGCCGTGCTCAACGGGCTGGAATTCGCCGGCAAGACGATCTCCGACATCAAGATCGTCACCTCCGGCGCCGGGGCAGCGGCCCTTGCCTGCCTCAACTTGCTGGTTTTGCTGGGCGCGCGCATCGAAAACATCTGGGTCACCGACCGTTTCGGCGTCGCCTACAAGGGCCGCGTCGATGAGATGGACCGCTGGAAGGACCCTTATGTGAAGGACACCGAGGCGCGCACGCTGGCCGATGTGCTGCCGGGCGCCGACGTGTTCCTGGGGCTTTCAGCCGCCGGCGTGCTGAAACCGGAATTGCTCCAGCATATGGCGCCAAAACCGCTGATCCTGGCGCTGGCCAACCCCAATCCCGAGATCATGCCGGAAGCGGCACGGGCGGCACGACCCGACGCGATGATCTGCACCGGCCGTTCCGATTTCCCCAATCAGGTCAACAACGTACTTTGTTTTCCTTATATATTCCGTGGCGCGCTGGACTGCGGCGCCAGCGCCATCAACGAAGAGATGAAGATGGCGGCGGTGCGGGCGATCGCTGCCCTTGCCCGCGAGGAACCGTCAGATGTCGCCGCGCGCGCCTATTCCGGCGAAACACCGATCTTCGGGCCTGATTTCCTGATCCCCTCGCCCTTCGACCCGCGGCTGATCCTGCGCATCGCTCCGGCGGTGGCCAAAGCCGCCTGCGACACTGGCGTCGCGACACGGCCGATCACCGACTTTGCCGCTTATATCGACACGCTGAACCGCTTCGTCTTCCGCTCCGGCCTGGTGATGAAGCCGGTGTTCACGATGGCCAAGACGTCGAATGCCAAGCGCGTCATCTATGCCGACGGCGAGGATGAGCGCGTGTTGCGTGCCGCCCAGGTGGTGCTGGAGGAAGGCATCGCCGAGCCGATCCTGATCGGCCGCCCGCACGTCATCGAGGTGCGGCTGAAACGCTACGGACTGCGCATCAAGCCGGGCGTCGATTTCGGCCTGATCAATCCCGAGGACGACCCACGCTATCGCCACTATGTCGACCTTTTGATCGAACTCGCCGGCCGGCGCGGCGTCACGACGGAGGCCGCCCGCACCTTGGTGCGCACCGACAACACGGTGATCGCCGCACTTGCCCTCAAGCGTGGCGATGCCGACGCCATGGTTTGCGGCCTGGAAGGACGTTTTGAGCGGCATTTGCGCAATGTCACCCTGATCATCGGCCCGCGCGCCGGTATCAAGGATCATGACCTGTCGACGCTTTCCATGCTGATCTCGCAGCGAGGCATCATTTTCCTCACCGACACCCATGTCACCGTCGATCCGACGGCCGAGGAGATCGCAGAGATGACGGTGTTGGCGGCCGAAGAAATCCAGCGCTTCGGCATCGAACCCAAGGCCGCCCTGCTGTCGCATTCGGATTTCGGCTCACGCGATTCGCCAAGCGCGCTCAAGATGCGGCAGGCAGCGGCAATCCTGGCGCGCATCGCGCCAGACCTGCAATGCGACGGCGAGATGCATGCCGACTCGGCCTTGTCGGAGCAGCTGCGCCAGCGGGTCTATCCGCATTCGCGGCTGAAGGGCGAAGCCAATCTGCTGGTCTTCCCCAATCTCGATTCGGCGAACGTCACGCTCACCGCGCTGCGCGCGATGATGGACGCGCTGCATGTCGGCCCGATCCTGCTCGGCACCGACAGACCGGCGCATATATTGACGCCGTCGGTGACGTCACGTGGCGTCGTCAACATGACGGCGCTCGCCGTGGTCGAAGCGGCCCATAAGGCGCAGGCGGTCGTAAATCTGGGCTAAAACGGCTTTTCGCGGTAAGCTGATAAATGACCGCAAAGCGGTAGCTTTCGCGACGGGCGGTTAAAGGGAGTTCACGGCGAATGACGGGCGGAGGGTGGAAGCTGACGAATGCCGCGGCGCTGCTTGGTGCCCTGGCGTTATCAGGCTTTGCCGTCACTCAGCCGCAGGCCGCCTCCCGAGTTTGCCGGCAACTGGAAGCGGATCTCGCGACCGCTTCGCGCGGTGGCGGCGGCAAGCCGGCCCTGCTCAGGAAATACGATGATGCGATCGTGCGGCAGCGCGAGCAGATTTCAAAGGTAAGCCGCCAGTCCGACAGCGCCGGCTGCGGCTTTTCGCTGCTCGGCCGCAATCGCAACGCTTGCGCCGCACTCGAGGCCACGCTCGACCGCATGAACGCCAATCTCTATGCCCTGCAGGTCAAGCGCGCGCAGCTCGCCGGCGGCGGCTCGCGCCGCGATCGCGCACGCATATTGGCCTCACTCGACGCCAATGGCTGTCGCGACAGCGTCATGCCTTCGAGGCGTGCGCCTGTCCTCGAAGCGAACCGTGAAAACGGCGAAGAAAGCCTGCTCGATCGGCTTTTGGGCGACGCCACAAATCACCCCGATGCGCTGGACGAGCCGAGCGATCCCGACGAAGAGCGCGGTGTCCGCACCATGATCAATCAGCCCGACGGCATGGACCTGCCACGCCTTGGCGGCGAATTCCGCACAATGTGCGTGCGCACCTGCGACGGCTATTTCTTCCCGATGTCGAATGCCGCCTCGCTGGGCGATTTCGAGCGCGACCAGAAGAACTGCGATTCGAGTTGCCCCGGCACCAAGATGCAGGTGTTTTATACGCGCGGCATTGGCGACGACTCGGCTGACATGACGTCTTCGGTAACCGGCAGGCCCTACAGCGAACTGCCGACCGCCTATCTCTACAAGCAGCCCGAAACGTTGCGCCCGCCGGCCTGCGGCTGCAACGCTGCACAGAATTTCGAGATCATTGCCGGCAATCCGCCAAGCCCGGAACAGACCGAGGCCGATGTGGAGACCAAGCCGCTCATTCCGGTGCCTGTCGCCAAAGCCGATCAAGGCGCCGACCCCGAGGCTTTGGCAAATGTCGAAGGCGGGCTCGAACGCGAAGCCATCAAACGCCTCGCCGTCAAACCCTCGCCGACGACTTTGCCGCCGCCGGGACGGCGCAAGGTCAGGGTCGTCGGGCCAACGTTCCTTCCCGACCCAGCAGCGGCAACAGATCTGCAAGCTCCGGCCCCGAAGGCTGCCCGGTAAGCGCCAGCCTGAGCGGCATGAACAGCGCCTTGCCCTTGCGGCCGGTCGCTTCCCTGATCCTGCCCGTCCACTCCTTCCAGACCGACCCGTTCCAGGGGTCTTCCGGCAAAAGGTCGAACGCCTGGCGAAGGAAATCGCGGTCTACGTCGGAAAAGTCCGGCTGCTCCTGCGGGCCGTCGCGAAGTGTGCGCCACCAGATGGCTGCATCGGCCAGCCTGTCGAGATTGCCGCGCACCGCCAGCCAGAAGGGCTCGGCCTGTTCGCCGGAAATGCCGAGCACCATCAGCCGGTCGCGCGCCTCGGAAAACGGCATATGGTGGAGCAGTGTGCGGTTGAGCACGAAGAGCTCGTCCGGATCGAATTTGGCGGCGGATTTCGACGTCGCGGCCGGATCGAAGCGCCGGGCAAGTTCGGTCATATCAGGCACCGCCACTACGTTTTCCGACGTGCCGACAAGCACGGCCAGCGAGGCAACGGCCATCGGTTCGATGCCGGTCTCGCGTAGGCTCTCGATGGACAGCGCGCCGCTCCGCTTCGACAGGCCCTCGCCCGATGCAGTGGTCAACAGATTGTGGTGGCCGAACACCGGCGGCTCGGCACCCAGTGCCTGGAACAGCGCGATCTGCACGCCCGTGTTGGTGACGTGGTCGTCGCCACGGATGACATGGCTGATCCCCATCTCGATGTCATCGACCACCGAGGGCAGAGTATAGAGATAGGTGCCGTCCTCGCGCATTAGAACCGGGTCGGAAAGCGAGGCAAGGTCGACGGTTTCCTCGCCGCGCACCAGGTCGTTCCAGTGGATTTCGGTGCGCTCCGGCTGCAGAGGATCGCTGGTGAAATTGGGCAGGAGGAAGCGCCAATGCGGCCGCCGACCATCGGACTGGTATTCGGCGATCTGCTCAGGGGTCAGCGTCAGCGCTTCGCGGCCGTAGACCGGCGGCAGGCCGCGCGTGCGGCGCACCTTGCGCCTGAGATCGAGCTCTTCCGGAGTTTCGTAACAAGCGTAGAGAAGGCGCGCCGCCTTCAATTTCTCCACCGCCGCATCGTAGATCTCGAAGCGCCGTGACTGGAATTCCGTCGCGTCCGGAAATATCCCTAGCCAATGTAGGTCGTAGAGGATGGCGTCGGAGAATTCCTGCGTCGAGCGGGCGACGTCGGTGTCGTCGAAACGCTGGATGAAGCGGCCCTTGTTGTTCATGGCGAACAGCCAGTTGAACAGCGCAGTGCGCGCGTTGCCGATATGAATGCGGCCGGTGGGTGATGGGGCGAAACGGACGGTAACTGTCATGAACGGGGCGTACCGGATGGTTTTGCTGTTGACAAGACACGCCCCCGCGCTTGGCCGCAGACATAGAACATGACGAAGGCGATGAAAAGGCGGCAGCGCCGCGCGTCCATTAATACATGCGGCGCTGTAAGCGTCAGATCGCCAGCCCCTTGGTCAATTCGAGCGCTTGGCGCTCGAACAGCCGGCGGTAGATGCCGCCCTGCAGCCGGATCAGTTGGTCATGCGAACCCTCTTCGACGATGCGGCCGCGATCGAACACCAGAAGCCTGTCCAGCGCCCGTACCGTCGAAAGCCGGTGCGCGATGACGAGTGTTGTGCGGCCGACCATCAACCGCTCCATCGCCTGCTGGATCAGCACCTCCGATTCCGAATCGAGGCTGGATGTCGCCTCGTCCAGAATGAGGATCCGCGCGTCGGCGAGGAAAGCCCGCGCGATCGCCACGCGCTGGCGCTCGCCGCCCGATAGTTTCACGCCGCGTTCGCCGACCAGCGTGCGGTAACCCTTCGGCAGGCCGACGATGAAGTCGTGCGCGCTTGCCAGCCGTGCTGCGTGCTCGATTTCGGCTTGCGTGGCGCTCGGCCGGGCATAGGCGATGTTTTCGGCCAGCGACCGGTGGAACAGAATCGGCTCCTGCTGGACGATGGCTATCTGCCCGCGCAGCGATGCCTGCGCCACCCCAGCAATATCCTGGCCGTCGATCAGGATCGTTCCCGCGTTCACGTCGTAAAGGCGCTGGATCAGCTTGACGAAGGTCGTCTTGCCCGAGCCCGAATGGCCGACCAGCCCGATGCGTTCGCCCGGCGCGATATCCACCGAAAAGTCGCGATAGAGCGGCAGTCGATGGCTGCCATAATGGAAGGTGACGTTGTCGAAGCTGATGCGACCGTCGGTGATGCGGATCGGTGTGGCGCCGGGCGCATCCTCGATACCGAGCGGCTCGGACTGGAAGTCGACCAGTTCCTCCATGTCGTTGATCGACCGCTGCAAATTGCGGATGTGCGTGCCGATGTCGCGCAAATAGCCTTGCAGCACGAAGAACGAGGTCAGCACGAAGGTGACATCGCCGGCGCTCGCCTGCCCCCACGACCACAAAAGCAGCGAAAGTCCGATCACCGCTGCTCTCAGAAGCAGCAGCATCGACCCTTGCGTGGTGCCGTTGATGGTGCCCCGCACCCAGGTGCGGCGCGTACGCGCGCGCCATCTGGCGACGACTTTGGCAAGGCGCGTCTCCTCGCGCTCCTCGGCGCCAAAACCCTTGACCACGGCGTTGCAGCTCACCGCATCGGCCAGCGAACCGCCCAGGCGCGTGTCCCACGCGTTGGCAAGCCTTGCGGCAGGCGCGACATAGCCAAGCGACAGCAGCGCCGTCACCGCGATGAAAAGCACCGAACCTGCGGCGACGACAGCACCCATCAGCGGCCAGAACCAGCCGAGCAACAGCGTCGAGCCGACGAGCATGACGACGGACGGCAGCAGCGCGATCAGGATCGTGTCGTTGAGCAGGTCGAGCGCCCACATGCCGCGGGTTATCTTGCGCACGGTCGATCCGGCGAAGCTGTTGGCGTGCCAGTCGGTCGAGAAGCGCTGGACGCGATGGAAGGCGTCGGCGGCGATATCCGCCATCATCTTCAGGGTCAGTTCGACGATGGCCATGAAGGCGAGATTGCGCAGCACGACGCCGGTGAGCGCCAGGGCTACCAGCATCGAAAAGGCCGCCATCGCCGCATTCCACGCGACATCGTCCGCTGCAGCACTGCTGGCAACGGCATCGACCAGTCGGCCGGAATAGAGCGGCGTCAGCACGTCGGTCAACGTCGACAGCAGGAACGTGCCCATGATGACCGAAAGCCGCCACGGCTGACGCCGCCAATGACCGAGCGTGAAGCCAAGAACGCTGCGAAAGGCGCCCGCGCGCAAATCTATCTGAAAACGAGCCATGATGTCATTCGGGCGCAAACGAGCCCGGTCCCGGTAAGGTCGAAAATTGAAAAAACCGCGTGGGGCGAATTAGCGCCCGGGAATGCGGAGGTTCGGCATATTTGGCGGCTCACCCGAATACGGGCGGCGACCGGCATCGACGAAGGCCTGTTGTCAGATTGGCTTGGCCATGAAGGTGAAAACCTTCCGGCGCGCCACCTGAGACCTAGGCTTCGCGGCCTCGCATAACGATGTCAAATCCTGGCATTCGGTCCTCCCGAAAAGGGGAATCGCGGAACCGTTCTTATAGAGATGCCTCAACGCCTCGCCAAGCCAGAGAGCGACCGAAAGCGCATCTGGTCCAACCAGTCAGAAGATTTGCAACAATCGCGGGTTGTGCGCCGTCGTCGTCCACTCAGGCTACCGGAATACGATCGAGCCGCATGTAGCGGCCATCGGTGGACGGCCCGAAGCCAAGTTTTTCGTAAACCGCGTGGGCATCGTTGGTCGACAGGCTCCAGTGCGTGACTGTCTTGCAATCCGGATGATCGATAAGCGCCTGGACAAGCCGCGTGCCGATCCCTTGCCCACGATATTCCGGCCAGATGATGACATCGGCCAGATAGGCAAACACCGTGCGGTCGGTGATTGCCCGGCCGAAGCCGACCTGCTTGCCGTCGGAATAGGCGCCGACGCAAAGCGAATTAGCAAATGCGCGGCGGTGGACTTCATCGCTGCGCCCGCTGCCCCAGTAGCTTGCCATCAACAGGTCGGAGGTTGCCCGGAAGTCGATCCGTGACACGTCGAAGCTGATTTCACAGTCAGGCATAGCTGTCCCACTGATCGTCCGGCCGCAGCCATTTCACAGGAGCGAGAAACGGTGATCTATCCGCCATCCCTGAACCGGTTGGTGATGGGATAACGGCGGTCGCGGCCGAAATTCTTTTTGGTGATCTTCACGCCGGGCGCTGCCTGCCGGCGCTTATATTCGGCGATGTAGAGCAGATGTTCGACGCGCGTCACCGTCGCCCGGTCGTGGCCGCGGGCAGCGATCTCGTCGACACCCATCTCATTCTCGACCAGACACTCCAAGATGTCGTCCAGCACCGGATAGGGCGGCAGCGAATCCTGATCCGTCTGGTTCTCGCGCAGTTCCGCCGACGGCGCCTTGTCTATGATGTTGTTCGGGATCACCTCGCCGGAGGGGCCCAGTGCGCCCGGCGGCACGTGCGTATTGCGCCAGCGCGACAGCGCATAGACCTGCATCTTGTAGAGGTCCTTGATTGGGTTGAAGCCGCCATTCATGTCGCCGTAGAGCGTGGCGTAGCCAACCGACATCTCGCTCTTGTTGCCGGTGGTGACCACCATCGAGCCGAACTTGTTGGAGATCGCCATCAAAATGGTGCCGCGCGCGCGGCTCTGCAGGTTTTCCTCGGTGATGCCCTCCCTGGTGCCCTCGAAAAGCTGCGTTAACGTATGCAGGAATCCCTCGACCGGCTCGAAGATCGGCACGATATCGTAGCGGCAACCGAGCGCGCGGGCACAGTCCTCGGCATCCCTCAGCGAGTCCTTCGAAGTGTATCGATAAGGCATCATCACGGCGCGCAGCCGTTCCTCGCCGAGCGCATCGACGGCAAGCGCCGCGCAGATCGCCGAATCGATACCGCCGGATAGGCCGAGCACAACGTTCTTGAAGCCGTTCTTGTTGACGTAGTCGCGCAGGCCCAGCATGCAGGCGCGATAATCGGCCTCCTCCTTTTCCGGGATTTTCGACATCGGCCCTTCGGAGCAGACCCAGCCGTCGGAATTGTTTCCATTTTGCCCGCCTGCGGCGCGGTTTCTCTTCCAGGTGGTGACGTTGACCGTCTCCTCGAACTGGCTCATCTGGAAGGCCAGCGTCTTGTCGGCGCCGATGGCAAATGATGCACCGTCGAAGATCAGTTCGTCCTGGCCGCCAAGCTGATTGGCATAGATGATCGGCAATCCGCATTCGATGACCTGGCGGATGACAACCTGGTGGCGAACGTCGACCTTGCCGCGATAATAGGGCGAGCCGTTCGGCACCAGCAGGATTTCCGCACCGCTTTCGGCCAGCGTCTCGCAGATGCCGACATCGCCCCAGATATCTTCGCAGATCGGAATCCCCAGGCGCACGCCGCGGAAATTGACCGGTCCCTGCATTTCAGGACCAGCCTGGAAGACGCGCTTCTCGTCGAATTCGCCGTAATTCGGCAAATCGAGCTTGTAGCGCTCGGCAAGGATCTTGCCGCCATCGGCGAAAATGATCGAATTGTGGGTGCCGCTCTTGCGCTTCAATGGCGTGCCGATGATGACGCCCGGCCCGCCATCAGCAGTATCGCCGGCGAAATCCTGCGCCGCCCGCTCGCAGGCCTTCAGGAAAGCCGGCTTCAGCACCAGGTCTTCGGGCGGATAACCGGCGAGGAAAAGCTCGGTGAACAGCACGAGGTCGGCGCCCTGGCGAGCGGCATCCGCCCTCGCCTCGCGCGCCTTGGCGAGATTGCCGGCCACGTCGCCAACCGTCGGATTGAGCTGGGCGACGGCGATGCGCAATATGTCGGAAGCGGTGTTGTTGGTCATGCCTGCTGACTTAGCGCGACAGAATTCGCCGGGCAATGGCGTTCGCTTGGACCACCCCAGACCGAATGACATGTGTCATTCGTGTCCAGACCGATCGACGGATCGTGTCGGATCGATCGACATATCGATCGTGTCCTATTCGCCCATATATTCGCGCAGTGCCTCCGGCGAGTGGTTCTCGCCGATCGACATCGCCAGAATGCGCGAAATATGCCGGCGCGGCAGGCTGGTTTCCGCCGCCCAGACATTGATCTGGTTCTGGATCTTGTCGAGATCCCTCTTGGAGGTCGGGATTTCGGCGATGTCCAGGCCGGCGTCGCGCAGCGCCGCCGCCATGTCGGCCGAGACGATGAAGGCGTCCCACTCCAGCCACCTCAGAAAATACTGGCCGGTGTTGCCGCCGAGCCGGCTGCCATGCTTGCCGAGATAGGCCATCAGTCCAACCTGGTCGTCTTCAGGCCAATCGGCGAGGAACCTGCCGAAGCCGCCATGCCCCTTCGACACGCGGGCGACGAAGGCTGCGTTGTCGCGGACGGATTTGATCTTCTGCGGGTTGCGCACGATACGCTCGTCCCTCGCCAGATCGTGCCAGAAATCGTCCGGCTGAAACAACAGCCGCTTCGGCTCGAAGCGGAGGAACGCTTCTTCGAAACCAGGCCATTTCTGCTCGATGACACGCCAGACGAAACCAGCGGCGAAAACACGCTCAGCCATGGTCGAGAGGATGCGGTCGTCGGTAATGTCAGCCACCGCGGCATTGTCCGGGATAGGTCCCAGCAGCGACGCCAGCGCCGCTTCCCCGCCCTTGCGTTTGGCCGCGCGGGCGCGGATTTTCTGAAAATCCATCATTGTTTCCTCACCTTATCGCGTCAATCTACCACTTCCCGTGCGAACCAGTAGCCTCTACCTCTATCGCTGACGACGGAGGCGACGATGAACAAGACGATCGAGGAACTGGCGAACCGTTGGCTGAAGCGAAAGCCGGACGGCCTCAGCGCACCTGAAAACCGGGTGCTGCAATCAACGCTCGAACGCACCACGATCTCGAAGGACACCAACAAGGCCGTCGCTTTTCATCAGACGTTTGGCGACCGCCTCGCCGACACCATCGCCCGGATCGGCGGCTCGTGGTCCTTCATTCTTGGCTTCATCGCCTTCCTGATCCTGTGGACGGCAGGCAATGTCTGGCTCCTGTCGCGCGATGCCTTCGATCCCTATCCCTTCATCTTCCTCAACCTCGTGCTGTCCATGATCGCTGCGCTGCAGGCGCCGGTGATCATGATGGCGCAGAACCGCCAGACCGAGCGCGACCGCATCGACGCCGCCCATGACTACGAGGTCAATCTCAAGGCCGAGATCGAGATCATGGCGCTGCATGAGAAGCTGGACGAACTGCGCCACAGCCAGATCGTTGGCATGCGCGACGAGATCGCCCAGCTGGCCGAACAGGTGAAGCGGATCGACGAGATTCTGTCGAAGCAACGGACGCGTTCATGACGGATGCCATCCACCATCTCGTCGAACAATACGGGCTGATTGCCGTCTTTCTGGGCTGTGTCGCCGAGGGCGAAAGTGCCGCCCTGCTTGGCGGGTTTTTCGCCCATCAGCATGTCTTCGTCCTGTGGCAGGCGTTTCTGGCGGCCTCCATCGGCGCCTTTGTCGGCGACACTTTATTCTTCACCCTCGGACGAAGCTTTGCCAATCATCCGCTTGTGATCAAATTGAGAGGTCGGCCAGGCTTCAGCCACGCCTATCGTCTCGTCTCCAACCATCCCGACATATTCGTGCTGTCGAACCGCTTCATTTACGGCCTGCGCCTTGTCGGCGGCATCGCGGCCGGATTGTCCGGCATTGCCGTGACGCGCTTTGTCATTCTCAACGCCATTTCATCCATGGTCTGGGCCGGATTGTTCACCACCATCGGCTATGTGTTCGGGCTGGGCGCGGAGCGCATCGTCGGCCAGGCGTTGGTCCGTCACGAGCGATTGCTGATCGCCCTGGCGATTGGGTTGGCAGCGGCGGTCCTCGCCTGGTTCATCGCTCACACCATTGCCAAAAAGGAGCGTAGCAAGGAAACGTAAGGGTCGACCAAACCTGACCTCACCTTGCTCCGGGATGTGTTGAGATTCAGGTCAGGCCGAGTCGGAGTCGAAGACGGGCGCGAAGCGACCAAACAGGTGGGTCCCGAGAACCGGAGCGCAGCGTACTTTTGGGTACGTGAGCACCGGAAGCCAGGAAGCCGCCATTTGCAGGCCGGCATCACCTGGATATCCACACATCCTAGTCCATGCCGAGCGCCCGGTCGCCGCGATCAAGGATCAGCGGAATGATCAGGTCTTCCTCATCGGCAAGGTGCCGGGTCAGCATGGCGATCAGCCGGCTGTTCTCGTCGGCATAGGCATCGGCGGCAAAGCGCTGCTTGTCCTCGCTGTCCTGAAGCGTGCGGATGAAGGCGTTCGCGGTCTCGGCATTGCGCTCCAGCCCCTCATGGATCGTGTGATGATCGGCATCGAGAATCTCGAAGCCGCGCTTCAGCCGGACCTCGGCTTTGGCGAATACCGGGAAATAATGATGGTCCTCGACATTGTGGTGACCGTCGAGATTGCTAAGAAAATGGTTGAGGCGCGGCGTGAACCAGCGAGCGAACTCCGGCCCCGTCAGCCTGCCCTCGTGATAGTCGCCGATACCGTTGGTCAGCATGCCGCCGAGCTCGCGGAACATGTCGTGCCGCTGCAGCCACATAGTGGCGATGCCATGGAGGTTGGAATGCGCCTGCCAGATCTCGCGCGGATATTTCTCAGTCAGCCAGCGCAAATCATCGGGCAAGCCGGCACGCTCGAGCAGAAGAGAATCAGTAGCGTCCGACATGACGGTCTCCTTTGGTAACCGCCATATGAGAGGTGAGGGATTAGATCGGTAGCCCCAAGATTCGCTCGATGATGGCGATGCCCCAGACGCCGGCAACGATCACCACCGAAATCAGCACCGCCAGCGAACCGCAGTCTTTGGCGAGCTGGATATCGACGTTGAATTCCCGGCTGAACGCATCGCATGCGGCCTCGATGCCGGTGTTCAGCACTTCGACCATGATCAGGAGCAGCACCGCCCCGATCAACAACGCATAGCCGCGCCACGACACCGAAACAAACCAGCCAAGCGGCAACGCCAGCACGAGCAGCATCAGCTCCTGCTGGAAGGCTTTTTCGCTGGAAGCCAATTTGCGAAATGCCCGCACTGAATTAAAGAAAGCATCGATCAGCCGCTGCATGCCAAACCTTTCCGAATCACCGGCAGGGGATAGCGCAATGGCCGGATCAAGGGAATAAGGCGATCTCTTCAAAAATCATTCGTCGGCGACCTTCTCACTCATCCGCGACCTTGATCGACGGCGTCGACTTCTCGAACTGCGGCAGCCCATCGTTGATCGTGTAGTAGTCGCCCTTGTCGCCGACGAAGATGTGACATTGCCCCTGAAGTCCCGTGGGCTCGTCGAATAGTCCCGCCAGAACCGAGATGTAGGCATCTTGCCGTGGCTTCCAGAACAGCAGAGAGCCGCATGTCTTGCAAAAGCCGCGCTTTGCAAACGAAGACGCTTCGTACCAAGTGATGCTCTCGACACCTGATATTGTGATGTTCCCTTCGGGGACATTGGTTGCAGCGTAGAAGTGACCACTCTGCTTCCGGCATTGCGAGCAGTGACAATAGATCACGCCGCGCAATGGCCCCCGCGTCCTAAAGCGCACGGTTCCGCACAGGCATGACCCGGTATGAGTGTCGTCCATCTCGCCCCTCCCAACGCGGTCGCCATCCCCGGCATTGCGGCAGGATTCCAGTTTTATGGCCGCCGCGCGCGAGCAAATGCGACACAAAGCGGGCGTGTTCGAACTGCCAGCTATGAACCCGACCGCGACCCCAAAAGCGCCAATGTGGCCCTGAGCTAAATTGCGCCATCGATCAAGAAGCGCCGGAGAAATCCCCAGCCTCTGAGGAACCCGGACCACTTGGCGGCTCATCAGCGTCGGGTATCTCCGGGCTACCTGCCTTGGCTCTTGTCATATTCTTGAGTGCTCTGATCACTTTATGCCGTGGTTCCATGCGACTGAAATCAGCCGTTGACGGCCTGCTTGTGCTGGACCGGGTGGCTCTTCTTAAGCAGGTCCGACACCAGGAACGCCAGCTCGATCGCTTGGTCGGCGTTGAGGCGCGGGTCGCAATGGGTGTGGTAGCGATCCTGCAGCTCCTCGGCGGTGATGGCGCGGGCGCCACCGGTACATTCGGTGACGTTCTTGCCGGTCATCTCGATATGGATGCCGCCCGGATGCGTGCCTTCGGCACGATGCACCTCGAAGAAGGTCTGAACTTCCTTCAGGATGCGGTCGAACGGCCGCGTCTTGTAGCCGGCGGCCTCGATGGTGTTGCCATGCATCGGGTCCGACGACCACACCGCGCTCCGGCCTTCTTTTTTCACCGCCCGCAGCAGCTTCGGCAGATGGTCGGCGACCTTCTCGGAGCCGAAGCGCGCGATCAGCGTCAGCCGGCCGGGCTCGTTCTCCGGATTGAGCAGGTCGATGAGCTGCAGCAAGCCGTCCGGCGTCAGCGACGGGCCGCATTTCAGGCCCAGCGGGTTCTTGATGCCACGGCAGTATTCGACGTGGGCATGGTCGGGCTGGCGGGTGCGATCGCCGATCCAGATCATATGGCCGGAGGTCGCATACCAGTCGCCCGAGGTCGAATCGACGCGGGTCAGCGCCTCCTCATAGCCGAGCAGCAGCGCCTCGTGGCTGGTGTAGAAGTCGGTCTCGCGCAGCGCGTAATTGGTCTCCGAGGTGATGCCGACGGCCTTCATGAAGTCCATCGTCTCGGTGATCCGGTTGGCGAGCGACTCGTATTTCTCGCCTTGCGGGCTGTCCGAAACGAAGCCCAGCATCCATTGATGCACGTTCTCCAGGCTGGCGTAGCCGCCCTGGGCGAAGGCCCGCAAAAGATTGAGCGTCGCCGCCGACTGGCGGTACGCCATTTCCTGGCGTGCGGGATCGGGAACACGCGACTTGGCGTCGAACTCGATGCCGTTGATGATGTCGCCGCGATAGCTGGGCAACGTCACGCCACCCTTGGTCTCGTTGTCGGACGAGCGCGGCTTGGCGAACTGGCCGGCAACACGGCCGACCTTCACCACCGGCTGCGCGCCGGCAAAGGTCAGCACCACAGACATCTGCAGGAAGACGCGGAAGAAGTCGCGGATGTTGTCCGCGCCGTGCTCGGCGAAACTCTCGGCGCAATCGCCGCCCTGAAGAAGGAATGCGTCACCGGCAGCGACGGTCGCAAGCTGCTTCTTCAGCTTGCGTGCTTCACCTGCAAAAACCAGCGGTGGAAAGGTGGCGAGCTGGGCTTCCGTGTTCTTCAGCGCGGCAAGATCCGGATAGGCAGGAACCTGCTGGATCGGCTTTGCTCTCCACGAATTCGGCGACCATTTCGTCATCGTTGCACCCAACGTTCTTTCCAGCGGGTGCTATCGCCCGCCATTTCGCCCCAAAATGTGGCTCGCGGCTCCATACACGAAGCCGATTTCCTATTCTAGACCGGATTTGGACGTGTGGCGAATGGCCGTGATGCGCCAGGAACTGCCGGCGTAGTCATTGGCCAAAGCACAGCAACGCCTTGCTAGGCAGCCTTCTCCACCAGCCGAGCCAATTGCGTCATGACGACCGCGGCCCCGGCCAGACGCTTTTCAGGTGTTGGCCAGTCACGGCTGAAGACGACACTCTGGTCGGGCCGGATCTTGGCCAGCGAACCCTGCTCGCCGATGAACGTGACCAGCCCGACAGGATTGGAAAACTCGCGCTTGCGGAAATGGATGACAACGCCTTTTGGTCCGGCATCGAGCTTCTCGACATTGGCCTTGCGGCAGAGCGCCTTGATGAAAACGATCTTCAGCAGATGCTTCACCTCCTCCGGCAGCGGGCCGAACCGATCGATCAGTTCTGCGCCAAAGGCATCGATCTCCTCAGTGTTTTCGAGGTCGCCGAGGCGGCGGTAGAGCGCCAGCCGTAGCTGCAGGTCCGGAACATAGCTTTCCGGGATCATCACCGCCGTGCCGACGGCGATCTGCGGCGACCAGCCGCCATCCTGAACCTCGCCGGAATCCTTCACCTCGGCGACAGCTTCCTCCAGCAGCTGCTGGTAGAGCTCGAAGCCGACCTCCTTGATATGGCCCGACTGCTCTTCGCCGAGAAGATTGCCGGCGCCTCTGATATCGAGATCGTGGCTGGCGAGCTGGAAACCAGCGCCCAGCGTGTCGAGCGATTGCAGCACCTTTAGCCGGCGCTCGGCGGTGTCGGTCAGCTTGCGGTTGGCCGGCAGCGTGAACAGCGCATAGGCGCGCACCTTCGAGCGGCCGACGCGGCCGCGCAGCTGGTAGAGCTGCGACAGACCGAACATGTCGGCGCGATGCACGATCAGCGTGTTGGCGGTCGGGATATCGAGGCCGGATTCGACAATGGTGGTCGACAGCAGCACATCGTACTGGCCGTCGTAGAAGGCATTCATGATGTCGTCCAGCTCGCCGGGCGGCATCTGGCCGTGAGCGACGGCCACTTTCAGCTCGGGCACGGATTCACGCAGGAAATCATGGATTTCCGCCAGATCGCTGATGCGCGGCACGACGTAGAAGGAATGACCGCCGCGGTAGCGTTCCCGGAGCAGGGTTTCGCGGATGACCAGCGGGTCGAAGGGCGAGATGAAGGTGCGCACCGCCAGGCGGTCGACCGGCGGCGTGGCGATCAGCGACAGTTCGCGCACGCCGGTCAGCGCCAGTTGCAGCGTGCGCGGGATCGGCGTTGCCGACAGCGTCAGCACATGCACGTCGCTCTTCAGGTCCTTCAGCCGTTCCTTGTGCTTGACGCCAAAATGCTGTTCCTCGTCGATGATCAACAGGCCAAGATTCTTGAACGAAATCGAGGCGCCGAGCAGCGCATGAGTGCCGACGACGATGTCGACCGTGCCTTCGGCGATGCCCTTCTTGGTCTCGGCCAGATCCTTGGCGCCAACCAGCCGCGAGGCCTGAGCGACGCGGATCGGCAGGCCGGAGAAACGCTGCGAAAAGGTCTTGAAATGCTGGCGCGAGAGAAGCGTCGTCGGCACCACCACCGCGACCTGAAACCCTTCCATCGCCGCGATGAAGGCGGCGCGAAGCGCAACTTCCGTCTTGCCGAAGCCGACGTCGCCGCAGATCAGCCGGTCCATCGGCTTTCCAGCGCCCAGATCGCCCATGACCGAATCGATCGCCGTCTGCTGGTCGTCGGTTTCCTCATAGGGAAACCGCGCGGAGAATTCACCATAGAGACCTTCCGCCGGCACCAGCGAAGGAGCGGCGCGCATCTGCCGCTCCGCGGCGATGCGGATCAACTGGCCGGCCATGTCGAGCAGCCGCCGCTTCAGCCGCGCCTTGCGCGATTGCCAGGCGCCGCCACCAAGCTTGTCCAATGTCGCTTCGGCCGAATCCGAGCCATAGCGTGACAGCAGTTCGATGTTCTCAACCGGCAGAAACAGCCGGTCGTCGCCGGCATAATGGATTTCTAGGCAATCATGCGGCGCACCGACCGCCTCGATAGTGCGCAGCCCGATGAAGCGGCCAATGCCGTGGTCGGTGTGGACGACAATGTCGCCGGAGGACAACGCCGAGGCTTCGGCGATGAAGTCCGAAGCGCGTTTCTTGCGCTTCGAGCGACGGATCAGCCGGTCACCCAGAATGTCCTGCTCGGCGACGACGACCAGTTTCTCGGTCTCGAAGCCGGATTCGAGCGGCAGCACGGCAAGTGCCGCCTGCCCTGGTTCGAGCTTTTCCGCCTCGGCCAGCGTGGCCACCGGCTTGAGATTGCCGAGATGATGTTCAGCCAGGATCTGGCCGAGCCGGTCTAGCGAACCTTCTGTCCAGCCGGCGACGACGACGCGGCGGCGGGCGGCCCGCTCATCGGCAATGTGTTTTACGACGACGTCGAAGACGTTGATGGTGGGATCGGCGCGTTCCTCGACGAAGCTGCGGCCCTGCCGCGAGCCGGCATGGAAGATTTTCTTCGCGCCGGCATCGGGCGCATCGAAGGGCGTGAAGTCGACCGCTTCGCGCGGCCCAAGCGAGGCGATGAGGTTTTCGGGCGACAGATATAGCAGGTCCGGCGGCACCGGCTTGTACGGAACGGCGTCCTTCAGCGCGCCGTCCGCCTGCTTCCTGCGCGCCTCGTAGTGGTCCAGGATCAGCGTATGACGTTCTGCCAGCGCCTCATGCGCCAGATGGTCGAACACGACAGGCGTGTCCGGCAGATAGTCGAACACCGTCTCCAGCCGCTCATAGAAGAACGGCAGCCAGTGCTCCATGCCGGCGAAACGCCGTCCCTCGCTGATCGCCGCATAGAGCCCGTCGTCGCGCGAAGGCGCGCCAAAGGCTTCGATGTAGCTGCGGCGGAAACGGCTGATGGTCTCCGGCGTCAGCGCCACTTCGCTCATCGCCTGCAGCGCCATCGACTTGCGCTGGCCGGTGGTGCGCTGAGTGGCGGCGTCGAAGACGCGGATTGATTCCAGCGTGTCGCCGAAGAAATCGAGCCTGAGCGCTTCCGTCCAGCCGGGTGCGAACAGGTCAAGAATGCCGCCGCGCACGGCAAACTCGCCGATGCCGCGGACGGTCGGCACCCGCTCGAAGCCTGACGTCTCCAGTCGCGACACCAGTGCATTCATGTCGATCTGGTTGCCGGGTTTGGCGTGGAAGGTCTGCGCCTCGATAAGGCTTGCCGGCGGAATGCGCTGCAGCAGCGCATTGGCGGTAGTCAGGATGACGGCGCGGTGCGGTTTTTTCACCAGCGCGATCATCGCGGTGAGCGCATCCAGACGCCGTGCGGCAGCATCCGCCCCGGGCGAGACGCGGTCGTAAGGCAGACAATCCCAGGCTGGCAGTTCGAGCACCGGCAGGCCTGGCGCGGCGAATGACAGCGCCTCAACGATCGAAGGCAGGCGCTGGCCGTCGCGCGCCACGAACAGCACCGGCTTGTCGGGCGCGATCTCGTGCGCGGCCTGCACCAGCGCAAAGGCTTCGTAGCCGTCGGCGACACCGTCGACGATGAACTGGCCGGCGCGGCCTTTCGGCAGGCCAATGGTGGGGATCAAGCTCATGAAATCACGTATTCAGAATGTCATCGCCTGGCGCGACGCCAAGATCTTTTGCAGGACGGCACACTCGATATCAGCCGGAACTGGGCGCTCGCCGGTGACCACGGGCAGGAATTCGGTGTCGGGAACGTCGAGGAGCCTCTCATATTGGTCGAGTTCGTCGCCGGTCAAGGCGCCGATCTCGGCGTCTGCGAAACTGCCGAGAATGAGGTCCATTTCGCGCATGCCGCGATGCCAGGACCGAAACAGAAGCTTGCGGCGGCGGGCGTCGAGCCCCTCGCTTGATCGTCCCGTTCCCGTCATCGTCCAGTATCCTTGCCTGAAGCGGGGCATATAGCGTGGATAGAAGGCGGTGTCAGCCTTGCGCTGCGGCTGTCGCGACATAAGCTGACATCATGCGTCCTTCCCTCCTCGATCCGCTGTTTGTCCCGATCACCTCGCTTGCCGGCGTCGGGCCGAAGGTCGGCGCACTGATCGAGAAAATCGTGCCGGCCGATCTCGGCGACCGAGCGGCGCGCGCCGGCGATCTTCTGTTCGTGCTGCCCCACACGGTGATCGACCGCCGCAACCGGCCGGGCATCGCCGGTTCGGCCGAAGGCGCGATCGTCACCCTCGAAGTACGCATCGACCGCCACCAGCCGCCGCCGCGCGGCAACAGATCGGTGCCGTACCGGGTGTACGCCCATGACGACACCGGCGAGATCGCGCTGACCTTCTTCCATGCACACGCCGCCTATCTCGAAAAGGCGATGCCCCAGGGCGAGCATGTCGTGGTCTCGGGTCGAATGGAATGGTTCAACGGCCGGCCGACCATGGTCCACCCAGACCACATCGCGCTGGCCAGTGAAGCGGAAAACCTGCCGCTGGTCGAGCCGGTCTATCCGCTCACCGCCGGGCTCTCGGGAAAAGTACTGCGCCGCGCAATCGGCCAAGCGCTCGCTCGCTTGCCGGTGCTGCCGGAATGGCAGGATGGCGAGTTTTTGCGCCGCCGCACCTTTCCTGCCTTCGGCGACGCGCTCGCCAGCATCCACAATCCCGCCGACCCGATCGACGTGTCCGTCGACGGCGCGGCTTGGCGGCGTCTCGCCTATGACGAGTTTCTGGCAGGCCAGGTGTCGCTGGCGCTGGTGCGCGCAAAAGTCCGCCGCTTGTCCGGACGACCGTTGGTCGGCGACGGCCGCGTCGTCGAAAACCTGCGCGCCGCCCTTCCCTATTCGCTGACTCCCAGCCAGGAATTCGCGTTGGCCGAAATCAACGCCGATCTCGCCGATCCCGAACGCATGCTGCGGCTTTTGCAGGGAGATGTCGGCTCCGGCAAGACGGTGGTCGCGCTACTCGCCATGGCGCGCGCCGTCGAGGCCGGCGGCCAGGCGGCTTTGATGGCGCCGACCGAAATCCTGGCGCGCCAGCATCTTGCGACGATTGCGCCTTTGGCGGAACAAGCCGGCCTGCGCATCGCCATCCTCACCGGCCGTGAAAAGGGCCGCGAGCGCACTGACACGCTGGCCGGTCTGGCCAATGGCGAGATCGACATCGTCGTCGGCACCCACGCCCTGTTCCAGGAAACGGTGACGTTCCACGACCTCGTCCTCGCCGTCATCGACGAGCAGCACCGCTTTGGCGTCCACCAGCGGCTTGCCATCACCGCCAAGGGCGATGCCCCCGACATGCTGGTGATGACGGCGACGCCGATCCCGCGCACGCTGGTGTTGACCGCTTTCGGCGACATGGACGTGTCGAAGCTGACCGAAAAACCGGCCGGTCGCCAGCCGATCCGCACCGTCACCCTGCCGCTCGAGCGGCTCGACGAACTGGTCGGCCGCATGCGCGACGCCGTCGCCGACGGCCAGAAGATCTACTGGATCTGCCCGCTGGTCGAGGAATCCGAAGAGATCAGGCTGATGTCGGCGGAGGACCGCTTTGCCTCGCTAAAGCCGCTGTTCGGCGACCGGATCGGCCTGGTGCACGGGCGCATGAAGGGCGCCGACAAGGACGAGGCGATGCGCGCCTTCAAGGCCGGCGAGACACGCATTCTGATCGCCACCACGGTCATCGAGGTCGGGGTCGATGTGCCGGATGCGACGATCATGGTCATCGAGCATGCCGAGCGCTTCGGCCTCGCCCAGTTGCACCAGTTGCGCGGCCGGGTCGGTCGCGGCGACAAACCGTCCTCCTGCGTGCTGCTCTACAAGGATCCGCTCGGCGAGACGGCAACGCGCCGGCTGTCGGTGATGCGCGAGACCGAGGACGGGTTCCGCATCGCCGAGGAGGACCTGAAGCTGCGTGGCGAAGGCGAGCTGCTGGGCACCCGCCAGTCCGGCACGCCGGGTTTCCAGGTGGCGCACATCGAAGCGCATGCCGACCTGCTCGAAGCCGCCCGCGACGACGCGCGGCTGATCCTGTCGCGCGATCCCGAGCTGCAATCCAAACGCGGCGCCGCCCTTCGCATGCTGCTTTATTTGTTCGGCCGCGACGAGGCGGTGCGGCTCTTGCGCGCCGGCTGAGGCTCGGCATCCACAGGCGGACTGCCGATCTGACCGCCGATCGATTTGCCGTTCAACGTCACCATTTTCGTCTTGACGGCCGGCGCCACCAAGCCTGCCGAAACGATCAACTTGGCGCCGTCCTCGACCGTCATGTCGAGCAGCACGATGTCGGATTTCGGCACATACATAAGAAAGCCCGTGGTCGGGTTGGGCGCGCACGGCATGAAAACCGCGATTAGCGGATCACCTTCCTGGTCGAGCTTCTGGTTGATTTCGGTTTCCTTGTCGCTGGCGACGAAGACCAGCGACCAGACGCCCTTGCGCGGATATTCGACCAGCCCGACCTGGCGAAACATGTCACCTTTGTTCGACAGCACGGTCTCGAAGATCTGTTTCAACGAGCCATAGATGCCGCGCACCAGCGGCATGCGGCCGAGCAGCCGTTCGCCGAACAAGACGATAGCGCGGCCGACTATATTGGCGGTCAAGAAACCGATCAGGGTGATCAGGATCAAGGCGACGATCAGGCCGAACCCCGGAACCGGCGCCGGCAGATAGCTATCGGGGTTGTAGCGCGCCGGAATATAGGGCTTCACCCAGGAATCGACCCAGCCGATGAAGGACCAGGCGATGTAAGCGGTGATCGCCAGCGGCGCGCAGACGACAAAGCCTGTCAGGAAGTAATTCCGCAGCCGGGTCATGCCTGAGGTCTTGGGCGCATCGGACATGGTTCACCGCAGCACTGATTGCGGCGCAACATTAATGAACCGCAATCCGCTTTGGAACCGCGAAATTTTTTAAACCACGCCTATTCCACAGTCACCGATTTCGCCAGGTTGCGCGGCTGGTCGACGTCGGTGCCCATGAACACGGCGGTGAAATAGGCCAGCATCTGGATCGGCAGCGCGTAGATGATCGGCGAGATGATTTCCGGCACGTCCGGCAGCACGATCGTCTCCATCGTCTTCACCGTGGCGTGTGCGGCACCCTTGCTGTCGGTGATCAGGATGATCTTGCCGCCGCGTGCCGCCACTTCCTGCATGTTCGATACGGTCTTTTCGAAGATGCGGTCATGCGGGGCGATGACGATGACAGGCATGTTCTCGTCGATAAGCGCGATCGGCCCGTGCTTCAGCTCACCGGCGGCGTAGCCCTCGGCATGGATATAGGAGATTTCCTTGAGCTTCAGCGCGCCTTCCATGGCCAGCGGGAAATTGGTGTCGCGGCCGAGATAGAGCACATTCTTATAGTGAGCGAGGTCGCGTGCGACCTTTTCGATCTGCCCGTCGAGCTTCAAGACCTGGTTGGCATAGCGCGGCGCTTCCGACAGTTGACGTACCAGCGTCGTTTCCTGCTCCCGCGAGATCGTTCCGCGCGCCACGCCGGCCCGCACGGCAAGCGAGGCCAGCACCGACAATTGACAGGTGAAGGCCTTGGTCGAGGCGACACCGATCTCCGGCCCGGCCAGCGTCGGCAGGATGACGTCGGACTCGCGCGCCATCGTCGATTCGCGGACATTGACGACCGCGCCGATCTTCATGCCCGCCTTGCGGCAATAGCGCAGCGAGGCCAACGTGTCGGCGGTCTCGCCCGATTGCGAGATGAAGAAGGCGGCGTCTGTCTTCGACAGCGGCATCTCGCGGTAGCGGAATTCCGAAGCGACATCGATGTCGACCGGCAGCCGCGCATAGCGCTCGAACCAGTATTTGCTGATCAGGCCGGCGAGATAGGCAGTGCCGCAGGCCGAGATCGCCAGCCGGTCGATTTTGGCGAAATCGAACGGCAGGTCGAGCGGCTTCGATACGCCGCCGACAAAATCCACATAATGCGCCAGCGTGTGCGAGATCACTTCGGGCTGTTCATGGATTTCCTTCTCCATGAAATGGCGCCGGTTGCCCTTGTCGACCATGAAGCTGGTGCTGAGCGACTGCTGGCGCTTGCGGTCGACCTTGTTGCCGTCCATGTCGAAGATGGCGACCTCGTTGCGGCGCACCACCGCCCAGTCGCCGTCCTCCAGATAGGTTATCGAATTGGTGAAGGGGGCAAGCGCGATGGCGTCGGAGCCTAGGAACATCTCCCCGTCGCCATGGCCGACGGCCAGCGGCGGGCCGTTGCGTGCCCCGACGATGAGGTCCTCGTCGCCCTTGAACATGATGGCCAGCGCAAAGGCGCCTTCCAGCCGCTTCAGCGCCTGGTGCGCGGCCTCGACCGGCTTCAGGCCCTTGGCCAATTCGCGCCCCACCAGATGTGCGACGACCTCGGTGTCGGTCTGTGATGAAAATGTGTAGCCGTCGCGCATCAGCTCGTCGCGCAATTCGGCGAAATTCTCGATGATGCCATTATGGACGATGGCGACGCCATCGGAAAAATGCGGATGCGCATTGGTCTCGTTGGGCACGCCATGCGTTGCCCAGCGCGTATGACCGATGCCGATCATACCATTGAGCGGTTCGTCCTTCAGCCGGCGCTCGAGATTGACCAGCTTGCCTTCTGCGCGACGGCGTCCGAGCTGGCCGTCCTCGACAGTGGCAACGCCGGCCGAATCGTAGCCGCGATACTCCAACCGTTTCAACGCGTCGACAATGAGCGGCGCGACCGGCGAATGACCAACAATTCCTACGATACCGCACATTGCCGTTTTCCCCGTTTCCCCGCAGAAACCCGGCGCTATTTAGGGATGGCCGGTCTGCCGCGAAAATCACATTGCATTTCGTTGCGTAGCAGCCGCAACGGTCTTGCACAGATGCACCATGACAGGGCGCTCTTGCAATCCGGTTACCGCAATCGCTCAGTTTCTCCGTACGGGCATCCTATCGCGCTCAGCGGTGCCTGAAATCCGTCAAAGACATGATGCAGTCGTCGCGGCTAGGCTTTTTTCCGGACCGCCGCGGCCGAAGCAAAACGCTCGCGCAATTCCTTGCCCTTGCCGGCAAGCGTCCTCTGGCGGGCGCGGCCAAAGGCCAGCGCATCGTCCGGGACACTTTCGGTGATCACGCTGCCCGAAGCGATGTAGCCGCCCTTGCCGATTGTAACAGGCGCCACCAGCGAGGAGTTCGAGCCGATAAAGGCGCCCTCGCCGATGTCGGTGAAGAACTTCGAGTAGCCGTCGTAGTTGCAGGTGATGGTGCCGGCGCCGATGTTGGCGCCGGCGCCGACGCGGGCATCGCCGATATAGGTCAGGTGATTGACCTTGGCCCCCTCCTCGATCGTCGCCTGCTTGACCTCGCAGAAATTGCCGACCTTGGCCTTTTGCTTGAGATCGGCGCCCGGCCGCAGCCGCGCGAACGGCCCGACGTCGCAATCGGAAGCGATCGTCGCGCCTTCAAGATGGCTGAAGGCATGGATCTTGGCGCCCGTCGCGATCTTCACGCCCGGTCCGAACCAGACATTGGGTTCGACGATCGTGTCGGCACCGATTTGGGTGTCGTATGAGAAGAACACGGTTTCTGGCGCAATCAATGTGACGCCGGAGAGCATCGCCTCGCGCCGCCGGCGCGTCTGCCAGATGCCTTCCGCCGCGGCGAGTTCGGCGCGGTTGTTGATGCCGAGCACATTCTCGAAGCCGGCTTCTGCGGCAACGACATCAAAACCCTGCCCGCCGGCGATCTCAACGATGTCGGTCAGGTAATATTCGCCCTTGGCGTTGTCGTTGCCGACCTGGTCGAGCAGCTGCAGCGCGTGCTTGCCGGCAACCGCCATCAGCCCGCCATTGCAGAAGGTGATTTTCTTCTCCTCGTCGGTGCAGTCCTTTTCCTCGCGGATGGCGATGAGCTTGCCGCCCTTTTCGATCAGCCGGCCATAGCCGGAAGGATTTGACGTGCGGAAGCCGACCACAACGATGGCAGCGCCTTCCGCCAGCTTCCGGCGCGCAACGGTCAGCACCTCCGGATCGATCAGCGGCGTATCGCCGAACATCACCAGGATGTCGTCGTAACCCTTTGATATCGCGTCGCGAGCAGCCAGAACAGCATGCGCCGTACCGAGCCGCTTGTCCTGTACGAAAGTCTCCGCCTTCGGCGCCAACTTTTGCGTGGCCTTGCGCATCTCGTCCGCGCCATGACCGATCACCAGCGCCAGATCACCGCTGCCTGCGGCTTCCGCAGCCCTCACGACATGGGCGACCATCGGCAAACCGGCGATCGGGTGCAGTACTTTTGGCACAGCGCTTTTCATGCGCGTGCCTTCGCCGGCGGCGAGGATGACGGACAGGCAGGTTCTCTGGCTCATGGAAGGGCAACCATATAAAAAGGGTTGGAAATCAAGGCATGTCTAGCACTGGCGCCATGCTGCACCAATGCGGTTAAATTCCGGTGAGGTGGTGGAGCAGCTGACTCCAGGTTAGCGGGTCCGCAATTCAATCCTGTGCGCGCAATTCCAGCTTATATGGGCAACAAGCCTATCCCAGCTGCCCCAGCATCGGGAAATTCTCCAGCAGCCAATAGGACGCTGCCTGCACCCCGCCGGTCAGGAAAAAGACGCCGGCGACGACCAGCAGCGCGCCCATCGCCTTTTCGACCCGGCCGAGATGGACGCGGAATTTCGAGAGAAAGCGCATGAAGGCGCCGGAAAACAGCGCCGCGATCAGGAACGGTATGCCGAGCCCGAGCGAATAGGCGGCGAGCAGAGCCGCGCCCTCGCCCACCGTCTCCCGGCCGCCGGCAAGCGTCAGGATCGGCCCCAGCACCGGTCCGATGCACGGCGTCCAGCCGAAGGCGAAGGCCAGTCCCATGACGTAGGCGGCAACGATACTGGCCGGCTTGCCCTGCGACTGGAAGCGCGCCTCACGCGACAGCAGCGGGATGCGCAATATGCCGAGGAAGTTCAACCCCATCAGGATGATGAGCACGCCGGCCGCCATGGCCAGCGGCTCCTGCCAGACGCGCAGCAGCCGTCCGATAGTCGAAGCGCCGGCGCCCAACGCCACGAACACGGTCGAGAATCCGAGAACGAAGGCAATCGAAGCATAAAGCAGCGCGGCGCGTGCGTCGGCCTTGGCCGCGACGCCGGCATTGCCGCGGAAATCATCGACCGACACGCCGGCCATGTAGCAGAGATAGGGCGGCACCAGCGGCAGCACGCAAGGCGACAGGAACGAGATCGCCCCCGCCCCGACCGCGCTGACATAGCCGATATCCAATGCCATTTCCCGAAACTCCAACTGTATCGGCGCCGATATAGCGGCGCACGGGTTTGTCCGCCAATCACCATTGCGTGGCAAGTTGCCGCCCTGCATCGACGAAGAAACGACACACCAGGCGCGTTGATGCAACGAGGCGGCGGCTTTCCGCGCGCTTCTCGATCATATCAGGGGGAACCCATGAAATCGATCACAGTTGGGCTGGCGGTGCTTTTACTCGGCACCGCCGCCTCCTATGCCGCCGAAGCATGGAAGGAAGCCGATGTAGGCGGCACCAAGATCTATACCGATGCCAACGGCATGACCCTTTACACCTACGACAAGGACGAGACGGCAAGTCGAACTGCTCCGACAAATGCGCCACCAATTGGCCGCCGCTGAAGACGGAGGCCGACGCCAAGGCCGAGGGCGAATGGACGATCGTCGACCGCACCGAGGGCACCAAGATGTGGGCCTATGAAGGCAAGCCGCTGTACATGTTCATCGAGGATAAGAAGGCTGGCGTCGGCGGCGTCTGGCACATAGCCAAAGCCGACTAGTCCCGAACCTGCATCCCGCCTTGACCGGCGCGAAATCGCTGACTGCCGCGTATCCCTGCAGGCCTTCCGGCGGCCAGCTTCTTGTACTGTCCCGATGGACATACGAGCCCCACTCGCCACGCCTGGCCCGCCCGCCAACAGAGCATCCTACCGAACGTCTCTTCAGCGGGGGCTGGCGCACGATCGATGTTTCTCTTATATCCGCGGAAGATTTTGTCCCGTTTCTCCCGGATCCATTGCCGGCTTGTCCAACGGTAGGGCAGCCGCTCCCCCTATCCGGGATTGCGGATATCACATGACGCACCCTTGGGCTGCGGGCTGAATGCAGGACTGCATTTTGGGCGCTTCCCCTTGACCGGATGCAAAAGCGCGGTCATGTGAGCGACAATTGTACGAGATTTCGTCGCGCGCAGCGGAATTCTTCTGCCGCACCACAGCTGATATGAGACCTCATGGACGTCGTCGTCGTCGAATCGCCGGCCAAAGCGAAGACAATCAACAAGTACCTCGGAAAGAACTATAAGGTCCTGGCCTCGTTCGGCCACGTCCGCGATCTGCCGGCCAAGGATGGCTCGGTGCGTCCGGACGAGGATTTTGCCATGTCCTGGGCTGTCGACACCGCCTCGAGCAAACGTCTTGCCGACATCGCCAAGGCGGTCAAGGACGCCGACGGCCTCATCCTCGCCACCGATCCGGATCGCGAGGGCGAAGCCATTTCCTGGCACGTTCTGGAAGTGCTGAAGCAGAAGCGCGCGCTGAAGGACAAGCCGGTCAGCCGCGTCGTCTTCAACGCCATCACCAAATCGTCGGTGCTGGAAGCTATGGCCACTCCGCGTCA
The DNA here is from genome assembly GCF_002284535.1 of Mesorhizobium wenxiniae. Taxonomy (GTDB): domain Bacteria; phylum Pseudomonadota; class Alphaproteobacteria; order Rhizobiales; family Rhizobiaceae; genus Mesorhizobium; species Mesorhizobium wenxiniae. The sequence continues at coordinate 194,597 of NZ_NPKH01000027.1, forward strand.
GATCGATGCGCCGCTGGTCGACGCCTATCTCGCTCGCCGCGCGCTCGACTATCTCGTCGGCTTCACGCTGTCGCCCGTGCTGTGGCGCAAGCTGCCCGGCGCCCGTTCCGCCGGCCGCGTCCAGTCGGTGGCATTGCGCCTCGTCTGCGACCGCGAATTGGAGATCGAGCGCTTCATTCGCGAGGAATACTGGCAGATATCAGCTCTCCTCGGCACGCCGCGCAAGGAAAATTTCGAGGCGCGGCTGACCGCCTTCGACCGCAAGAAGCTGCAAAAGCTCGACATTTCGAACAAGGCGCAGGCCGACGATATCAAGGCGATGCTCGAAGGCGCGACCTTCAAGGCGCTGTCGGTCGAAGCCAAGCCGACCAAGCGCAATCCAGGTCCGCCCTTCACCACCTCGACGCTGCAGCAGGCCGCCTCCTCGCGTCTCGGCTTCTCGGCCAGCCGCACCATGCAGGTGGCGCAGCGGCTCTACGAAGGCATGGATATCGGCGGCGAGACTGCCGGCCTGATCACCTATATGCGCACCGACGGCGTGCAGATGGCGCCTGAAGCGATCTCGGCCGCCCGCGATGCCATTGCCAAGGAATTCGGCCCAAAATACCTGCCCGAAAAGTCACGCTACTACACCACCAAGGCCAAGAACGCCCAGGAAGCGCACGAAGCCATCCGCCCGACCGATTTCATGCGCACGCCGGCTTCGGTCAGGCAATATCTCGATGCCGACCAGGCCCGGCTCTACGAGATGGTGTGGAAACGCGCCATCGCCAGCCAGATGCAGCCGGCCGAGATCGAGCGCACCACGGTCGAGATCGAGGCGGTCAATGGCGCCCGCACGGCCGAGCTTCGCGCCGTCGGCTCGGTCGTTCGCTTCGACGGTTTCATTGCCGCCTATACCGAGCAGAAGGACGAGGATTCGGAAGACGAGGAAAACCGCCGTCTGCCCGAGATCCGTGCCGGCGAACAGCTCGACCGCGAGGCGATCAACGCCACCCAGCACACGACTGAGCCGCCGCCGCGCTATTCGGAGGCTTCGCTGATCAAGAAGCTGGAAGAGCTCGGCATCGGCCGGCCATCGACCTATACGGCGATCCTGAAGACGCTCGAGGACCGCGACTATGTCGCCATCGACAAGCGCAAGCTTGTACCGCAGGCCAAGGGGCGGCTGTTGTCGGCCTTCCTCGAAAGCTTCTTCGAGCGCTATGTCGAATATGATTTCACCGCCTCGCTCGAGGAAAAACTGGACGAAATCTCGGACGGCAAGCTCGCCTGGAAGGATGTGCTGCGCGATTTCTGGAAGGATTTTTCGGGCGCCGTCGCCGACATCAAGGAATTGCGCGTCACCGACGTGCTCGATGCATTGAACGAAGAACTGGCGCCGCTCGTGTTTCCCGCGCGGGAAGACGGTTCGAACCCCCGGATCTGCCCGAAATGCGGCACCGGCAACCTGTCGCTGAAGCTCGGCAAATTCGGCGCCTTTGTCGGCTGTTCGAACTATCCCGAATGCTCCTTCACCCGCCAGCTCGGCGACGCCGCCAATCCCAATGGCGAAAACGGCAATGGCGAGGACGGCACCAAGGTGCTTGGCAAGGACCCCTACACGGCGGAGGAAATCACGCTGCGCACCGGTCGTTTCGGCCCCTATATCCAGCGCGGCGACGGAAAGGAAGCCAAGCGCTCCAGCCTGCCCAAGGGCTGGACGGTCGATTCGATCGACCACGAAAAGGCACTCGCCTTGCTGTCGCTGCCGCGCGACGTCGGCAAGCATCCGGAATCCGGCAAGATGATCTCGGCCGGGCTGGGGCGCTACGGCCCGTTCGTGCTGCATGACGGCACCTACGCCAATCTCGACAATATCGAGGACGTGTTCTCGATCGGTCTCAACCGCGCCGTGTCTGTGATTGCCGAGAAGCAGTTGAAGGGCCCGGGCGGCCGCAATGGCGGCACGCCCGCCGCCTTGAAGGAGCTCGGCGAGCATCCGGCTGGCGGCGGTAAGATCGTCGTGCGTGACGGCAAATACGGGCCTTATGTTAATTTCGGCAAGGTCAACGCGACGCTGCCGAAGGGCAAGGACCCGCAGTCGGTGACGATCGAGGACGCGTTGGCGCTGATTGCCGAGAAGGAAGCCAAGGGCGGCAATGGCGGCAGAAAGCCCTTCCGCAAAGCGGCCGCACCTGCCAAAAAGCCTGCGGCGGCCAAAAAACCGGCGGCCCAAAAACCAGCGGCCAAGAAAGTGGCCAACAAAAAGGGATAGAGCATCGTGGCGCGCAGGGTATCCGGAAGAAGTCATGGCGATCTGCGCACCGCCGACACGAGAGCCAAGGTTAGGGATAACTACCGGCCGTCCCGCGACGAGATCCTGCGCTACATCGCCGAAAATCCGGATCGCTCAGGAAAACGCGACATCGCCAAGGCGTTTGCGCTGCGCGGCGAGGACCGTATCTGGCTGAAAGACATTTTGCGCGACCTGCAGGATGAGGGCCTGCTGACCAAGGAACGCAAGCGGCTGGCCCGCGTCGGCGCCGTCGCCCATGTCGCCGTGCTCGACATATTTGGCCGAGACGCCGACGGCGTGCTGCTGGCGCACCCAACCGAAGCCGTGGGCAACGGCGAGCCTCCTGTCATAGCGATCCGCGTGTCGCGCGGCGGCGGCCCGACACCGGGCATCGGCGACCGCGTGCTGGCCAAGACCTTTCCAATCGATGACGCGACGGGCCCCGCCTACACTGGGCGGGTGATGAAGATCTTCGAGAAGCGCACCGATGCCGTTCTCGGCGTTTTTCGCGTTCTGCAGGACGGCACCTTCCGCATCGAGCCTGTCGAAAGACGTCAGCCGGAGCTGGTCGTCGACAAGGAATTCCAGAACGGCGCCAAGAACGGCGATCTGGTCGAGGTCGAGCCGGCGCGGGCCTCCCGCTATGGACTGCCCAGAGCCAAGGTGCTGACGGTGCTCGGTTCGCTGACCAACGAAAAGGCGGTCTCGATGATCGCCATCCACGCGCATGACATTCCACATATTTTCCCGGCAGACGTCATTGCCGAGGCAGAGGCGGTCAAACCGGCGACGCTGGCCGGCCGCGAGGACTGGCGCAAGCTGCCGCTGGTCACCATCGATCCAGCCGACGCCAAGGACCATGACGATGCGGTGTTCGCCATATCGGATCCGGACGAAAAGAACCCCGGCGGCGTGGTGGTTACCGTAGCGATTGCCGATGTCGCCGCTTATGTGCGCTATGGCACCGCGCTCGATCGCGAGGCGCTGAAGCGCGGCAATTCGGTCTATTTCCCGGATCGCGTCGTGCCGATGCTGCCGGAGCGCATCTCCAACGACCTTTGTTCGCTGCGCGACGGCCAGGACCGCCCGGCGCTGGCGGTCCGCATGACCTTCTCGGCCGATGGCCGCAAGCTCAGGCATTCATTTCACCGCATCATGATGAAATCGGCGGCGAAACTCGCCTATCCGCAAGCGCAAGCCGCGATCGACGGCGCGCCGGACGACAAGACCGGCCCGATCCTCGACACGGTGCTGAAGCCGCTGTGGGATGCCTACGCCGTCGTCAAGCGCGGCCGTGAGACGCGCCAGCCGCTCGAGCTTGAACTGCCTGAGCGGAAAATCCTGCTCAAGGAGGACGGCACCGTCGACCGGGTCGTCGTGCCGGAGCGGCTCGACGCACACAAGCTGATCGAAGAATTCATGATCCAGGCCAATGTCGCGGCGGCCGAGACGCTGGAGGCGAAACGGCAGGCGCTGGTCTATCGCATCCATGACGCGCCTTCGCTCGCCAAGCAGGAATCGCTGCGCGAATTCCTGCAGACGCTTGGCCTGTCGCTGGCACGCGGGGCGCAGATGCGGCCCAACCAGTTCAACGGGATTCTGGATCGCGTCCGCGGCGCCAACCATGAGGGTCTGGTCAATGAGGTGGTGCTGCGCACCCAGATGCAGGCCGAATATTCGCCCAGCAACATCGGCCATTTCGGCCTCAACCTGAAACGCTATGCGCATTTCACCTCGCCGATCCGTAGATATGCCGACCTGATCGTGCATCGCGGGCTGATTGCCGCCCTCGGCTTTGGTGCGGGCGGACTGACGCAAGATGAGGCGGAGCGGTTGGAAGAGGTTTCAGCACTGATCTCGGCCACTGAGCGCCGCGCCATGGCCGCCGAGCGCGACACGGTCGACCGGCTGATCGCCGCCTATCTGGCCGAACGTGTCGACGATCGTTTCGATGCACGCATTTCGGGCGTCACCAAATCGGGACTATTTGTCCAATTGCCGCAGTATGGCGCAGATGGTTTCATCCCGGTGTCAAGCTTGGACGGCGATTACTATATATACGACGAAACTGCCCGATCGCTTTTCGGAGAGCGCACCGGCAAGGGCTATCAGCTTGCCGACCGCGTCGAGGTTCGCCTGATCGAGGTGGCGCCTATGGCCGGCGCGATGCGTTTCGAGATGCTGACCGACCCAAAGCCGCTGCCCGGCTCCAAACGGTCGTTTCACAAGGCCAAAGGCCGCGCCCGCGCGTCGCAATCGCGTCCAGGCTCGCGCGGCAGGAGACGATAATGCCAAGCGATTTGAACATGAACCAACAGGTTTTCGGCGGCGAACATCATTCGGGCCGCATCGCCCGCCCGCTGTGGACGGCGATGAAGCGTGGCGCGCTTAGCCGCTGCCCCCATTGCGGCGAGGGAAAGCTGTTTCGCGCTTTCGTCAAGACCGTCGATAAATGCGATCATTGCGGCGAGGAGCTCCATCACCACCGCGCCGACGACCTGCCGGCCTATCTGGTGGTTGTTATCGTCGGCCACATCGTGCTCGGCGCGTTCATGGGTGTCGAAGCGACCTCCACTTTGTCCACCTGGCAGCACATCGCCATCTGGGTGCCGCTGACCATCCTCATGGCGATCGTCTTGCTGCAGCCGGTCAAGGGCGCCGTCATCGGCCTGCAATGGGCGTTCTATATGCACGGCTTCGGTGGGGAAGAAGATCTGATCGAGTCGCATCCCGAGGCTTGAAACCGAGGCTGGCGCAAATCGGCATGGCTGGACGCCACTTTCGCATCGGAGAAGATTCCGCTAGGTCGTGCGCATGGACGTTATGACCAAGGCGGAAGTCGACAAGGTTCAGCGGATCGCGCTCGACGCCAAGCCTATACGCCCGCGCGACGCCGCGACGCTGATCCTGCTCGACCGCAAGGGCGACGAGTTCCTGGTGCTGATGGGCCGGCGCCACGCCCGTCACGCCTTCATGCCGGGGAAATTCGTCTTTCCCGGTGGTCGTACCGATCCGGCCGACAGCCGAATTCCCGTTGCCACAGCGTTGCACCATGAGGAACAGGCGAGGCTGACCGCCGGCGTCGGCCGCACCAGCCCGGCCCGCGCCCGCGCCATCGCCCTGTCGGCGATTCGCGAGACCTATGAAGAAGCCGGCCTGCTGATCGGCCAAAAAGGCGCCTTCGCCACGACCAGGCGCGATTGGCAGGGTTTTGCCGAGCACGGCGTAAGACCCTCGCTGGAAGCGCTGCGCTTCATCGCGCGCGCTATCACGCCGCCAAACCGGGTGCGGCGCTTCGATACGCGCTTCTTCAGCGCCTGGCGCGAAGATGTCGCCGTGGAGTTGCCGGACGGCGGTCCGACCAACGAGCTGGAGGAACTGGTCTGGCTGCCGCTCGCCAAGGCCAGAGAAGCTGATATTCCCGACATCACCAGGGCCATCCTCGAGGAGCTGGAAAAGCGGCTCGTCGATGATCCGCTGCTGCGTCCCGGTGGTTCCGTGCCGTTCTACCGGCTTGTCCGCAATCGCTTCGTTCGCGAAATTCTGTAGAGCATAGAGCATTCACATCCCATGACGGTCGATACCCAGCAAGAGGTCGAGGAACGCGTACATTGGCTGCCGATGATCGCGGCGATCTCGTCGATCAGTGTCGTCGGCATCGCCATCGGCCTCGGCATGCCGCTGCTCAGCGTCATTCTCGAAACGCGCGGCCATTCGGCGTCGATGATCGGCTTCAACACCGCTGTCGCCGGCCTCGCCTCGATCATCGGCGCACCGCTCGCCACCCCGCTCGCCATGCGGTTCGGCGTCGCCTGGACGATGCTCGCCATGATCGCAACGGGAGTGCTGGCCTTTGTCGGCTTCCATTTCGCGCCGGACTTCTGGATGTGGTTTCCGCTGCGCGTCCTGCTGCACATCGCGCTGACGGTGCTGTTCATCCTGTCGGAATTCTGGATCAGCACATCGGCGCCGCCACACCGGCGCGGTCTCGTCCTCGGCATCTACGCCACCGTGCTGTCGCTCGGATTTGCCGCCGGGCCGTGGCTGTTCGCCCAGCTCGGCAGCACCGGCTTCCTGCCCTTCGGCGTGATCATGGCGCTGGTGACGCTGGCCGCCATCCCAGTTCTGGCGGCACGCAACGAGAGCCCGACGATCGTCTCCAATGGCGAAACCAGCAACTTCCTGCGCTACATCTGGTTGGTGCCGACGGCGACCGCCGCGGTGCTGGTGTTCGGCGCGGTCGAGACCGGCGGCTTTGCGCTGTTCCCCGTTTATGGCAACCGCATCGGCTATTCCGAGGCCGATGCCGCCCTCCTGCTCACCATGATCGGCCTCGGCAACGTGCTGTTGCAAATCCCGCTCGGCATGATCAGCGACCGTGTCAGCGACCGCCGTTATCTGCTTCTGGTGTGTGCAACCATCGGGCTTGCCGGCACTATCTTCATGCCGCACTTCGCGCAGGACTGGCATCTGATGGCGGCGCTTCTGTTCGTCTGGGGCGGCGTGGTCGCAGCCATGTACACGATCGGCCTGGCCCATCTCGGCTCGCAGCTTTCCGGTCACGACCTGGCCTCGGCCAACGCTGCCTTCGTGCTCTGCTATGGCGTCGGCATGGTGCTCGGCCCGCAGGCGATCGGCATCGGCATGGACCTTTTCGGACCCTCCGGCTTCGGCTGGGCGCTCGGCGTGTTCTTCGCCTTCTATATCGCGCTGGTCGGCGCCAGGCTCGCCCGAAAAATCCTGTAGAAAGACCCAATCGATGCCTCATGTGGCGCAAGGCTGCTGACATGACCGTGTCAGCAGCACCTGGGTAGATTGTCAGCAACACGCCACGAATTTGAGGATGCCGCCATGATCGACTCCGGGTTTGAAACGAAATCGGTGCGGATGGAATTGCTGCTGCTTGTGACCTTTCAAGCGCCGGCCTCCGATGTCGACCGCATCATGGAAGCTGTGGTCGCGATCGCTCCGCTGACCATGGGCAAATACAACAGCAATGCCTACCAGTCGGCGCACGGCATCGAGCGCTACCGGCCACTCGAAGGCGCGGCTGCAGGCGCCGAGACGGAATTGCGCAGACGGCATGGCACGGTGGAGGTGTCGTTCGAACTGCCCGACGACCAGGCGTTGGCCGCCCGCATTGTCGAAGCGATATTCCAGGCCCACAGCTATCAGGAGCCGGTGATCCGCATTCAGCCGATCCTCGCCAGCCGCTCCAAGGGCTTGGACGACCGCTCCAACCCGAACCGCTGGTGGAACACCACGGGAGACTTGAAGAAGGCCGCTCCGCCGGTTAGGGAAGACGCATAGTTAGGAACATTCTCGGCTGCCGGCTCGCTCTGATATTGACCACGGCTTGCACAAGCGACTGCACCGAAGCCTCACGGGGTTGACTTTCCGGGCGCGTTCTTTATGTGTCGCGCCAAGTTTCCCGCGTCCGGGTGTTTCCCCGTGCTCCAGCGGCCAAAACTCCACGAACATAACGGACGAACACAATGGCCAAAGCCGCAAACATCAAGATCAAGCTTCTGTCGACCGCCGACACCGGTTTCTTCTACGTGACTAGCAAGAACAGCCGCACCAAGACGGACAAGCTGTCGTTCCGCAAATACGATCCGGTTGCCAAGAAGCACGTCGAGTTCAAGGAAACCAAGATCAAGTAATCTGGTTTCCTGCTTTAAAGCCAAAACGCCGCCCCTATGGGCGGCGTTTTGGTTTTCAAGGCTCGAAAAAGTCCAAAATGTCCAATGCTTGTCGCAGAGTCTTGATGCATTTTGGGGGCCGGTCGGCGTTTGGCAGCGGTACGAGGAGGCCACTATGTGCCAGCGCCGGCCGGCCGACCCCACGGACCCAGGAGATGCGGCGGACCTGAATCATGGGGTATTCTTCGGATCGATCCGGCTATCTACCTCGCGCCGGTTCCGTCATTGATCTGCACATTTGCGCAACAGCCTGTGAAAATCAACAATTTCTTAACCAAGGCCGGCGAATCGCTTGCATTAAGGTAAATTCGTAACCCTGTCGCACTGAATGGAGAATTGGCCTTACGCCGCCTTGGCGACGACGCGGTTGCGGCCGGCGCTCTTGGCTTCGTAGAGCGCGAGATCGGCGCGCTTCATCAGCCCGGCAACCGTGTCCACGCCCTTCAGCACCGACGACACGCCGACGCTGACGGTAACCTCGATCGTCTTGCCGTCGTGACCGACTGCAAACGGCATAAGAGCGATTTCGGCGCGAATGCGCTCCGCGACCTTTTCGGCGACGGCGCCGTCCGTGTCCGGCATCACCACGACGAACTCCTCGCCACCGAAACGGCAGGCGAGATCGATGCCGCGCACATTCTTGCGCAGCCGCCGCGCAAATTCGCGCAGCACCTCGTCGCCGCCGTCATGGCCATGTGCATCGTTGATCGTCTTGAAGCGGTCGAGATCGGTGATCATCATCGACAGCGGCCGTCGCCGCGCTACGGCACGGTCGAACAACGTCTGCAGGTGACTGTCGAGGTATCGGCGATTGTGCAGCCCAGTCAGCGCGTCGGTCACCGCCATCTCGATGGTCTGGGTGACGCTGGCACGCAGCTGGTCGTTGTAGCGCTTGCGGCGCACCTGCGTGCGTAGCCGAGCGGTCAGCTCCTGCTGGTCGATCGGCCGCATCAGATAGTCGTTGATGCCGAGTTCGAGGCCGCGGATGATGCGCCCCTCCTCACCCTCCTGCGCCAGAAGGATGATCGGCACGAAACGGGTGCGATCGAGCGAACGCAGTTGCGAGCAGAGCCTGAGCGGATCGAAATCGGCAAAGGCCGTCGAGATCATCACGCATTCATAGGGCGTCTCGGCGGCCTGGAAGAAGCCGGCATGCGGATCGGTGGCGATGTCGAGTTCGGCGGTGCCGCGGAGCATTTTCTGGACGCGCTCGAAGGAGGATTTGCGCTCGTCGATGAGCAGAACCTTCGGCGTGGTGTCTGCGGACGCGAAGTTGCGGCTCAACAGCTCCTCGATGCCGATATTGCGCGTGGTCGAGGCGCGCAAGCGCAGCTCGTCGGTCAACGTCTTCAGCCTGACCAGGCTTTTGACGCGCGTCATCAGCTGCAGATCGTTGGCCGGCTTGGTCAGAAAATCGTCGGCACCGGCCTCGAGGCCGCGCACCCGGTCCGAAACCTGGTCGAGCGCGGTGATCATGACGACGGGGATGTGCGACGTCGCCGGGTCGCTCTTCAGCCGCCGGCAGACCTCGAACCCGTCCATGTCAGGCATCATCACGTCGAGCAGCACGACATCGACCTTGCCGTTTTCGCAGGTCTCGATCGCGTCCAGCCCGTTCGTGGCGGTCAGCACCTCGAAATATTCGGCAAGCAGCCGGACCTCGAGCAGCCTCACATTGGCAGGGATGTCGTCGACGACGAGGATCCGTGCAGTCATCTCATAAAGCTCCGGCTCGGCTGGAAGGGCGCATCAGGCGTCGCCCAGGTAGGATTTGATGGTTTCGATGAAACGCGGAACCGAGATCGGCTTGGAAATATACGCTTCGCAGCCACCCTGGCGGATACGCTCCTCATCGCCCTTCATCGCGAACGCAGTGACGGCAATGACCGGTATGACATGGAGGTCGTCGTCTTCCTTCAGCCATTTGGTCACCTCCAGCCCCGACACTTCGGGCAACTGGATGTCCATCAAAATAAGGTCCGGCTTGTGCAGTCTCGCCAGATCCAGCGCTTCCAGGCCGTTGCGCGTGCGTACCGTCTCGTAACCGCTCGCTTCGATGAGGTCCCGAAAGAGCTTCATGTTGAGCTCATTGTCCTCGACGATCATGACCTTCTTAGGCATCAAATTCCCGTCTCGGCCTGCCTTCCGCTCGAAGGTTGCCGTCATGCGCCCTCGCCGGTACGCACCAAACACTGCTCGACTCTACGGCAATATAATTGACGAAACGGAAACCGGCTGCCGGAAAAGCTTCGGATTTCACCTCGGACACCGCATTGCAGAGTTAGATGGCTTGCCGCAGGCGACGCTTGCGATTACTGCCAAAAAGAGACTCATTCCACCGCGCAAGAAGGTAGTGATGGCAAACGCAGCGTCAATGCGCGAGGAAGCGGAGACCATTGCCGTGAAGGCATTAGGCTTCGTCGCCGCCGATCCGGAACTTCTGCCCCGTTTTCTGGCGATCACCGGCATCGAGGCGCATTCCATCCGCCAGGCAGCCGGCGAGCCGGGTTTCTTGGCCGGCGTGCTGCAGTTCATCCTCGCCCACGAGCCGACGCTCATGCGGTTCGCGGCGGAGACCGGCACGCCGCCGGCTTCCGTCGGCAAGGCGCTGCGGGCACTGCCGCTTGGCGACGACGACCATGAACATTCGATATGAGCGACGACCGGATCGCGAAAACGCCTACGGCGTCGTTTCTTCTTCGCTGTCGTCGCCTTCATCATTCGCAACCGGATCGGCCGGCTTCACCATGACACCATTGACCGTGACCGAACCGTCCGGCTTGCCGTTGACGACCCATTCGATGCGACCGTCCGGCAGCGTCTTGCCGAAGCCCTTGATCGCAAGCGCCACCGGCACATATTGCGCGGCTTCCGGCTCCGACTTCGCCGCCGCGTGCAGGCTTTCCACAATTCTGTCATAGCCTGCGATATCGATCGTCACATTTGCCTCGGGCTTCATGCCGGGGAACGTTATCTCGCCTTCCATCGCGATTTCCATGTCGCCCTTCTTCATCGTGCTGTGGCCGATGACAAATTTCGGCGTCTTGGCCATGAAATCAGCCTTGATCTGATCGCCAAAGTCGGCCGGCAACGGCGGATTCTTGTTGAGATCAAAGGCCTCGATCGCCTTTTTCGCCATGCTGTCGAGACCGATGTTGGCGCCGCCGAAATTCAGATTGATGTCCGTGGGCAGCAGCGCCGTACCCCAGGCGGGCACAAGATTCTGAGGGATCGTCAATCCTGCGGCCTTGATCGTATAGTTGACTGCTCCGTTCTGGGCGATGCCGTCGGTCCCGAAGCTGGTGCCCAGCTCCGTCGCTCCGAAATGCCCGACCGGGCTTTCGACAGTGACATCCTTGAATCCGTAGCTTCCGTCGATCCGCTCCCACAGCGGCAGCGCGGCGAGTAAAAGCGATTTGAGCTGCGCCTGGTTGGCCTTCAGCTTGGCTTCGTCTTCATTGGCGACGGCAAATGCCAGCAGGTCGAGAAATGGCTTTGTCCGCATTCCTTTGCCGGTCGCATTCACCGACAGTTCTGGCGATTTGATTGTAAGCGGGAATTTCAGCCCGCTTTTGGGATCGTCAAAATCAAGCGTTTCGGCAAAATCGGCGATCGTCTGCGTCGCGGTGAAATCCACGCCGCCATTCGCAGCTTGGCTTGCGTTCATAGTGGCAGTACCGGCGCCGGTGCTCACCTCCGCGCGCTGCATGGTGTCCCGGGTTTTCATCGTCATCCCGGCCGTCGAGTGTGTGGCGCTGGTGAAAGCCGCCAGTTCGGTGTCATAGACGCCGGTGAACTTGCTGTCTTTGATCGAGAATTGCATGCTCTGCGGGCCTTCCGGCCCCATGAACTCGAAGGACCCGCTTGGCGACAAATCCGCAGAGACATTCCACGTCCCGTTGCTGCTTGGCTTGACGAGGAATGCGTAGGGGCTGAAGTCGAACTTGAAGGAATGCTGCGTCGCCAACAGGTTCACGACAGGTTTGAAGTCGACGGCGAGTTTGTAAGCGTCGCCTTCCACGGAAACCTTCAGGAAACCGCTGTCGATCGCCTTGCTGCCGATGTAGCGAGACAAATTTTCGGATAGCTGCTTCGCACCCTCGCCATCGACGGTCTGGCCTAAGGCAGGCGCGCTGAGCGCGAGAACAAAGACGGCCGGCAGAACACGGTTCACGCAGAATCTCCGTTGCTATTCTTCTGGTAGAAAACTCCAATCGCAACCGTAAGCCGAAACGGGTGAGGTGCAATCCCTCCTGAGCGCTAGGTCCCGGTCACCGTTCATGAAGCAGCGGCGCGGCGCGACGCGGTTGATGCAATGCGCCCTGCCCGATCGCGGTGTTCGCCAGCATCGACGATGCATCAGCCTGTCGCCCCAGCAAGAGCTCGCGTCATCGGAGCTTCACATCGCCTTCTTCGGCGTGACGACGCAAGCGGCGCGGGCATTGAGCAGGCCCCAACCAAAGACGGCGTCCTTGCCGGGCGCGCCCAGATCTTCCGCCGACTTGCCGAGCGCATCATGAATGTCGGCTGCGGTGGCGCTGCTGTTTGCCGACTTCATCAACGCCGCTGCGGCGGCAACAAACGGCGCCGCGAAGGAGGTACCGGTCTTCGGCCGTGCGCCGCTGACCGACGCGGCCGTCCATACTTCGACGCCGGGGGCGGCCAGGTCGATATGCTCGCCGCGGCCGGCACGCCTGTAGGGGCGTTTCATGCGGTCCACCGCCGTCACCGCGATCACTTCCGCGTAGGCCGCCGGATAGGCAGGTCCGGCCTTGGGACCTCCATTGCCGGCAGCGGCGACGATCACCATGCCGCCTTCGGAAAGTTTTCGGACAAACTGCTCGAGAAGGGCATTCGCAGGACCCGACAGGCTCATATTCGTCACCTGCACGCCGCGCACGGAAAGAAGATCAAGTGCGCGAAGAAGATCATAGACGTCCGAGCGGTCATCCTGGCGATCGCCCCGGTGAAACGCATCGACCGCGATGAGCCTAGCGTGCGGCAGGAGGCCCGGGGTACGGCTGTCGGCGCCGCCGACGAGCAGCGCCGCGACGGCGGTGCCGTGCTGGCGGCCGGACTCGGGAAAGCCGTGGTCCGAAAGGCGAAGAACTTCGACCCGGCCATTCGCGAAGGCGGCATGCGCAGGATTGATCGCCGTGTCGATGAGGCCGATCGTGACATTGCCACCGCAACCGGCGGGAAGACCGGTATCGGTCGGCCAGCCGATCAGGCCTGCGGCGCCGCAGTGGGATCCGGCACATTCGGCTTCTTGTCCGGGCCGGTAGTAATGCACGAAATCCGCTGTCGACTGCGGAGCGGCGTCGATGACAAGATCGCGCGCAGCCTCCGGCGGCATGTTGGGCGGTATGCGCAGCCGGACCAGCTCCGACCCCAGAAGCTGGATGTCGGTGCGGTCAAGGACGGTGAAGCCCGTTGCCTGAAGCCGACCGATTTCAGCCGAACTCAGCCCGGTCGCTACGATCTGGTCCGGCGCCCGAGACGGCAAAGGGACGGCGGGCCGTTGCGCGCGTCTGCCGCCGCGTCTTGGCGGACGCGGAAGAAACCGATCGGTAAGCGTGCGAAACAGATTCGTTCCGGTCGACCGGCGGGGAATCGCTCCCGATCCACCAGACGACGAGCCGGGTTGACCGCCGCCACCGTCATCACCACCACCATCGTCACCACCACCGTCATCATCGGCGAACGCCGATTTTGGTCCGAACTCTCCGAGCACCAGCAGGCCGCCCGTCGGATGAAGATCGACCATTAACGCGACGGCTACCCAGAAAGGCAGCAGGGCTCTTGGTCTCAGCCAGGAGGTGGCGCCCATATCTCCCTCACATTTCCGCCGTTGCCGATTTTCAACATCGCGAGGCTAGCGGACCTATCCGGCAATAAGCTAGCTTTGCGAGGAAACGGGTGCGGGGCCGCTTTATTCCAAAATAACTTGGAGCAACATGCCGGAAAAAACCGACCGCGTCCAAGACCAGCTTGTCGCTTTTCTCCCGAATCTCCGCCGGTTCGCGATTGCGCTCTGCCGGTCCCGCGATATTGCGGACGATCTCGTTCAGCGAGCCTGCGAACGGGCGCTCGCCAACGAGCAGCGTTTCGAGCAAGGAACGCGCTTCGACGCGTGGATGTTCAAAATTCTCCGAAATCTGTGGATCGATGACATCCGCAGGCGCAAGGTCGCCGGCCCGCAGGACGATGTCGACGAGCGCCATGACATCGCCGGCATCTCCGGTGAGCGCGAGATGGAGGCGCGGCTGGCGCTGAACAGCGTGGCGCAAGCCATTGGCGAACTTGCCGGCGATCAGCGCGACGTGCTGCTTCTGGTCTGTGTCGAAGAGCTTTCCTACAAGGAAGCCGCGGAAGTCCTTGCCGTGCCGATCGGGACGGTGATGAGCAGACTGGCCCGGGCGAGAAAGAATCTGGCGGAGGCGACGGGAATATCCATGGCTCCCACCCGTTCTGCGGTCACAAAAGGGGCTAGCAAATGACCGAAGAGACCTTTTCGGACGAGATCCTGATGCGGTTCGCCGATGGTGAGCTTGATCCGGAGACGGTCGCCAGGATCGAGCAGGCGATGGAGATCGATGACGGTCTGGTTACCAGGGTTGCCATGTTCATCGAAACCAGAGCGCAGGCGCAGGCCGCGCTGAAGCCGCTGCTCGACGAGCCGGTTCCCGAAAATCTTGTCGCCGCCGTTGAGCAAATGATCGAGGCCAGGCCCGCCGGCGAGAAGGCGGCATCGGTATTGCGCTTCAGCGGGGGGCGCATAGCGGCGCCTCCATCGAGGTCTCACTGGAGGCTGCCGATTGCCGCCTCTCTCGCGGCGGCCGTCGTCGGCGCGCTCACCGGGTATTGGGCAGCAGGTACCAACGAACGCAGGCAAGGCGGGCTATGGGTTGCCGGCGTCATTAGGCCGGCCCTGGCCCAAGCCCTTGAAACGGTCGAATCCGGCAAGGAAATCAGGCTCGCCGGGATCAGTGACCGATTCCGGGCTATCGCTACCTTTCGCAACAATTCGCAGGATTTGTGCCGAGAATTCGAGGTTGACTCGCAGGACCGCTCCACGGTGGTGTCGGTCGCCTGCCGTTCCGGCGACGAATGGCGCGTCAGCTTCGCGGTCGTGGCCCCCGGCGACGCCGGAGGCTATGCCCCGGCCTCGTCGACCGAAGCCCTCGACGCCTATCTTTCGGCGATCGAAGCGGGCGCTCCGATGTCAGCCGAGGAGGAAGTCCAAGCGTTGACCGAGGTCCGTCAGAAGGACCGGAAGTGAAGCTGCAACGGCCCCCGTTCTCTAAATGGAATCCGGCTTTCTCTGAATGGAATAAAGCCGGCAATCGCCCGTTACTCCGCCGGACCGCAACTGCCGGTCCAGTCTGAAACAAGGAGTAACTACCATGACAAGACACTGGAAACTCAAGTCGACACTGGTCGCAGGAATGGCAGCGCTCGCGAGCACCGCGGCGCAGGCGAAGGAATATCCCGCGGCGTCACCGGAGACCGAGGGTCCGCCGGCCGCAATGACCAGCCAAAGCGAAGGTGCCTTCATCGTCGCGGGCAACAGTTCGTCAAATTCGAGCTCCAATTCGTCGTCCAACGGTTCATCGAATTCCAGCTCCAACTCGTCGAGCAATTCGAGTTCGAACTCCAGCTCCAATTCGTCGAGCAACTCGAATTCGAACTCATCGTCGAACAGCTCCTCCAATTCGAACTCGAACAGTTCGGATCGCGGTCCGCGCAACTGGCGGTTCCGCTAGCAATTCACCAGGAAACGGGGCCTAGCGGCCCCGTTTCGCATTCTTCTCCGCAAAAAGGTCTAGCGGGCCGCGCGGGCCCATTTGCGATACCAGCCTTCGCCCGCAATCGTGTTGCGATAAACAGTTTCGCGCTCCGTCGCCTCGGCTCCGGTCTCCGCCCGGATTTCCGCCTTGAGTGCGGCATCTTCGCGGCGAACCGGTATGACCTGGACGAGCGGCGTGCCCTTTTCGATGACGTAGAGGCCGTCGGGCGCGGTCGCGAAAAACGGAAAATGGATGTCGGCTGCGTACCTATCGGTATCGACGATGCCGGCGACGCATTCGAAAGGCTGAGCCGGCCTGTTGAGCGGCGGCAGGAACAAACAACTCCAGCCCGGCGGGGTCCGGATCGACCAGTAATTGTGAAATTTGCATGGGGGTGCCGGCTCCTTCGGGTTGCCGGCGACCTGATGGGCGCCATGATTGCTCACCATCACCCTGTCGAACTCCCAGCCGGCATCGACGGCGCGGCCGCCGTCCTTGATCTCAAGGCGGACGGTCGCCGCGAGCGGCAGGATCCAGCCGGTTGTCATCGCATCGAGAAACGGCATGCAGCGCTTGACGGTCAGACCATTGTTGGTGGCCGACGCTTGCTGCGAATCGACTGCCGGCAATTTGCGGAACCAGTCCGGCAGAACCGTCTTGGCTGCTACTGGCGGCGCGATGACGCCATAATCTTCCGGCCGACAGACAAACCGGATCGAGCGAGTGGTCTGGGAAAAATGAAACATTGATAGCCTCCAAGGAAAAATCCGAGGAGGAACGGGCCGCAGGCGGATTTATTCCTGCTGGATGTCAACCGTCTGATTATGCAGGCCGGCTACGAGATTTGGCCGCCGTCGAGCGACCGTCGCGGCAGCGGCGCGCACAGCACACTGATTAAAGCACCAATCGCATCAGCGGTCGGCCCGCCTTGCGCTCGACCAGCCTCTCGAAGCCGGCTTTCTCGAAGACCCGCGACGAGCCGACGAACAGCCCGATCGAACGCGAATCTTTCGACAGGTCGATCGGACACGCCTCGACCAGCCGCGCGCCATTCTGGCGAGCAAACTCGATGCCGCCTTCGACCAGCCGGTGCGTCACGCCCCTGCCGCGCGCCTTGACGCGGATGAAGAAGCAGGAGATCGCCCAGACGCCCGGATCCGTGGCGTCGGCAGGATCGACCGGCGCCGATCCCCTGCCCTTATTGTTCCATTCGGGCACGTCGGCGCGCGGGCCGATCTGCATCCAGCCGACCGCCTTGCCATCCTCGAACGCCAGCAGGCCCGGTGGTGGCCCGGCCTCGATCCGCGCCTTGATGTGGTCCTTGTTGCGCTCCCGGTTGCTGGCGCGGCGCGCTGCCGGCGACAGCCGGAAATGTGTGCACCAGCAGCCGTAGCAGGCGCCTTGCTTACCGAAAAGATCTTCGAAATCAGCCCAAAGTTCAGGCACCAGCGGCGCTATGGTCGTATTCATGAGCTCTCTCCCGGCCCACCGCCTTGCCGTGGCGTCCGTCCTGACGTACCATTGCCTTTGTTCTCTTTATGTTCGCAGCGATGTCGGCCTCTGTCAACAATCCCGATCACGGTTTTTGCCGCGACTGCCTGACCTTCCAGCACAGCGAGGCACGGCGCTGCGAACGCTGCGGCAGTCCACGGCTTGCCCGCCATCCGGAGCTCTACCGGCTGCATCTTGCCCATATCGACTGCGACGCGTTTTACGCGGCGGTCGAAAAGCGCGACAACCCAGCGCTGAAGGACCGGCCGTTGATCATCGGCGGCGGCAAGCGCGGCGTCGTCTCCACCGCTTGCTATATCGCGCGCATCAACGGGGTGCGCTCGGCGATGCCGATGTTCAAGGCGCTCGAAGCCTGTCCGGAAGCGGTCGTCATCCCCCCGGACATGGAAAAATATGCACGCGTCGGCCGCGAGGTGCGCGCCATGATGCAGGCGCTGACGCCGCTGGTCGAGCCGATCTCCATCGACGAAGCATTTCTGGATCTTGCCGGCACCGAGCGTCTGCATGGCTTGCCGCCGGCGGTGGTGCTGGCCCGCTTCGCGCTTGGCGTGGAGAAGGAGATCGGCATCACCGTTTCAGCAGGCCTTTCCTACTGCAAGTTCCTGGCCAAGGTGGCATCGGACTTTCGCAAGCCACGCGGCTTTTCGGTGATCGGCGAGGCTGAGGCATCAGGCTTTTTGGCCGAGCAGCCGGTGACGCTGATCTGGGGTGTGGGAAAAGCTTTCGCCGCCACGCTTGAACGGGACGGCGTCCGGATGATTGGCCAGTTGCAGCGCATGGAGCGCGGCGACCTGATGCGCCGCTATGGCGTGATGGGCAACCGGCTCTACCATCTGTCACGCGGTGAGGACGACCGCCGCGTCCATCCCGACCAGGATGCGAAGAGCGTATCGGCGGAGACCACCTTCGACACCGATATCGCTTCCCTGGATGAATTGGTTTCGGTGCTGAGAGCGCTTTCGGAAAAGGTTTCCGGGCGGCTGAAGAAATCCGGCATTGCCGGACGCACCGTCGTGCTGAAGCTGAAGACCCAGGATTTCAAGACCCGCACGCGCAACCGCCAGCTCGGCGACCCGACACGGCTGGCCGACCGCATTTTTTCGACCGGGCTCGAGCTGCTGCGCAAGGAGGCGGATGGCACGAGATACCGGCTGCTCGGCATCGGTGTCAGCGACCTTTCGAATGATGAAAAGGCTGATCCGCCCGACCTCGTCGATATCCAGTCGCGCAAGCGCGCCATGGCCGAAGGCGCCATCGACACGCTGCGCGACAAGTTCGGCCGCAGGGCGGTGGAGACCGGCTACACCTTCGGCAAGGGCCGCAACGCCCACCCGCCCGAGCTGATCGAGGACTGAGCATGATTCTGAACCGAGAGCTCCGCTTAAGCGAAAAGTGGAATCCGGTTCGGAAAAGATCATGCTCAACAAAAGATAGAGCGGCTGTCAGATGCGCCTCAAGTCGATCCGGCTGGTCAAAACGCGCTCGCCGGTTTTCGGATCGACGTCGATAACGGTCAGCCGCATGCCGTCCTCGCCGTTCTTCTCGACCGTCATTTGCGCCGTGCGATCGCCGTTGACCTCCTTCGCCCAACGGATGCCGAGATTGATCGCATTGCCTGAGCGCCTGCCGCTGAGCTGCGCCGGCCCGGTGCGGGACCCGACATAGGTCCCGGTGTACTTCGTCCCGCGGGACTTCAGATCGGCACTGATGGCGCGCGTCACCACGACGAGACCGCGGCAGGTGCCGTCCAGCGACAATGAGCTCGATGTCGCGTCGGAATTGAAGCGGCAGGAGACGCTCACCGTCGGCGCCTCGGTGGTTACCTTGACGGTCCCCTTGCCGGCGAAGTTTCCCTCGAACGAGCGGAGAAAATCGGCCTCGTCGGCATGAGCCGCGCCAGCCGCAGCCGTCAGGCAGCCGGCAAGTACAAATCGTGCAAATGATTTCATGGGATCTCTCCTCGTTGATATCGGAACGACGATATTTCCAATGAACTGGCTGTTGGACCAACGCCCGCCGTGACGGCAGGTTCCGCCTTCAACATGACCGTTTTGCAACACGACGCTTCTGGCCCAGCCGAATGCGTCGACTAGCGGTTGCGGTGAAAGTCCCGGCTTGCGACATAGCGCGCATGGCACCCTCACCCTCGATCCCCAAGGCCGCGTTCTGGATGGCGCTGTCGATCGCATCGTTTCTGACGATGTCGGTCGCCGGCCGCGCCACGACGGCCGAGCTCAACGTATTCCAGGTGCTGGAGCTGCGCTCGGTGATCGGCCTTTTCATCCTCCTGCCGCTGGTGATGATATCAGGCGGTTTTGCGGCAATGCGCACCAAACGCCCCTTGGCTCATATCGCTCGCAATGTCGTCCATTTTGTCGGCCAGGCGGCATGGCTATACGCCTTGACGCTGATCCCGCTGGCCGTGCTGATCTCCATCGAATTCACGACGCCGATCTGGACGGCCATTCTGGCGGTCGGCTTTCTTGGTGAAAGACTAAGCCGGCCAAGACTTGCGGCCATCGTGCTCGGACTGATCGGTGTGGTGATCATCGTCCGTCCGGGCGTCGGCTCCGTCGATCCGGGACATATCGTCGTGCTGGGTGCCGCGGTCTGCTTCGGCATATCTGTGGTCGTGGTCAAATCGCTGACGCGGACGGACAGCGTCGTGTCCATCATCTTCTGGATGCTGGTCATACAGTCGGTGCTCGGCCTTATCCCGGCGCTCTACGAATGGCGCAACCCGCCGCTCGAACTATGGCCGTGGATCCTGCTGATCGCCTTCACCGGCATGTCGTCGCATTTCTGCATGGCCCGCGCACTCGCCTATGCCGACGCGACCGTCATCTCGCCGATGGACTTTTTGCGCGTGCCGCTGTCAGCGCTGATCGGCTGGCTGCTCTACCACGAGCAGATCGATGCTTTCACCGCCGGCGGCGCCTTGCTGATCCTGTTGGGCAATCTGCTCAATCTGCAGAAAAAAGCGAGCAAACCAGCGGAAGTGGCAGCGTCTTAGCATTTTGCAGCCAAGGATCTTCGTTTGGCGTCCGACAAAATGCGTGAAAGCAAAGAGTTAGAGCGCGGTTTAGTTCCACCAAAACCGCGCTCTAACCTCGCATCTCAGTCGCCTTCGTCGGGGATGTTGAGGATATGCCCGCACGCCTTGCAGTGGACCGCGTCGGCTTCATGCCGCTGAAGGCCGCATTGCGGGCAAGGAAAAAACACCTTGTTGGGACGGAAGAGCGCCTGCGCCAGCCTGACGAACAACGATATGCCGATGATCATGGTGACGATGGCGGTGAGCTTGCCGGCGATACCCGGCAGAACGATGTCACCGAAGCCGGTCGTGGTCACCGTGGCGACGGTGAAGTAGAGCGCGTCGACATAGCCTTCGAGACCGGCCCCAGTGCGGAAGAAGAAGGTGTAGACAAAACCGGTGATGACAAGGAGGAATGTCAGGAGATTGATGACTGCGTGGCTCGCCTCGCGCCATCGCCTGAGGCCGCGCATCTCGAGATACCGCCACAGCGCGCCGCTGCGCGACAGCGACCACAGCCGCAATATGCGAAGGAAACCCAGATTGGCCAGCGCTGAAGGCATCAGCAGCGTCAGCAGGATAAATGCATCGACCCACGACGCCGGCTGTTTCATCAGGCGCAGCATGTCGTTGGAGGCAAGCAGCCGCGCAACCATGTCGGCGGCGACAAGCGCTGCCACGGAATAATCGAGCCAGAGGAACGAAGGCGACTCCTGGATCACCGGTGTGGCGATGAAGAAGGCGATGATGGCAAGGTCGATTATGATGGCAACCAGTTGAAACCGGAAAGCCGCGGGCGTGCGCCCGTGATAGAGTTTGCGCAGCGTGCCGCGCAGCCGCGTCAAGGCTGAATCCCGAGCTCCGTCCCTGTCTGGCGCCTTCATGACAACTGCGATAACGCTCGCTGCGACAGCCGTCCAGTGGGGCAGAGCACGGTGAAGCCGCTGTGGCTTGAGAACATCCGGAGCGTTTTAGACCCGGAAAGCGATCAGACCGGTTCCGCCTCGATGATGCTGATGCGAGGTCCAGCTTCAACGATATTGGCGACCTGGAAATCCGACGCCGCAAGCAGCAACTCGAATTCTTCTGCCGTGCGCTCCTGCCCGCCCGGCATGACCAGCATGTTCAGATCGCCGAATTTTGCGCCGGCGCCTTCGTTGGGCGGCGCCAGAATGCTCTCAAGCACCAGCAGTTTGCCGTCTGGGCGCATCGCCCGGCGGCAGGTTTTCAGGATCCGGATGTTTGTGTCGTCGTCCCAGTCATGCAGGATCCATTTAAGCACAATCGCATCGGCGCCCTCGGGCACTGAGACGAAGAAATCGCCGGCGACGATGTCGCATCGATCGGCCACGCCCGCGGCGTCAAAGACCGGGCCGGCCTTCGCCACGACCTGCGGCTGATCGAAAAGAATGCCGCGCTGGCCGGGATTGCGGCAGAGAATTTCGGCAAGCAGCGCGCCCTGCCCGCCCGCGACATCCATGACAACAGAGAACGGCCGGAACTCATAGGCGGCGATCACCGCGGCGGCGACGCCACGCGACATGGCCGTCATCGCCCGGTCGAAGATGGCGGACTCTTCCGGATGCTCCGCCCGGTATTCCCAAACGCCCTTGCCATGAGCGTGGCGAAAGGCATTTTCGCCGGTGCTGACACTGTGCAGCAGATCGCTCCATGCCTGACGGAAATACGGCCGTCCGGCCAGAATCGCCCACGGTGCGACCGAATGCTGAACATCGGATCGCAATGCGCCACCAACCGGGGTCAGCGAGAAAAACCGGTCTTCCGCTTCATGGAACACGCCGACCGATGCCAGGGCGCGCAGCAGCCGGTAGAGCGCTTGCGGATGGGTATTGGTCAACGCGGCAAGTTCGCCGCTGGTGCGTTTTCCGTCCTTGAGACGGTCTGCGATGCCCAGTGTGGCGGCGACGCATACCGCCTGAGATACCTGGAACCCATTGACCATTTTCTGGAGTTCGGCAGCAGCTGTCCGCTCGTCCATGAGGCTCTCCCCCGGCCGCCGAAAGAGCCAGGCCAACAACCGAAAAGACGAGTTGATGGCATGGCGGGCCGACCTCACGATACCAGTGGCAATGTCACCGGGCAATCCGGCGCTGGGCATGCTGGCGCCGGCTTGGCGGAACACGGTCCGAACACACGAGGCTGTGCCAATCCCGTTAGCTCACACCAGTTCTACTTCCACCACGCCCGGCACTGCGCGCATGGCCGACGCGATCTGTGGCGAGACGCGGTAACGGTTGGGCAGTTCGATCTCGACCTCGCCCTGCGCCTCATCCTTGATGACGATAATGCTCACCTGGCTATCGCCGCGCTGGGTAAGCTGCGATTGAATCGCCGACGCCGGTCGGTCATCCCTGACAAAGATGCGCAAGGCCTTCTGGATGCGGCTTGCCTCGTCCTCCAGCGACTGCACGGTCTGGATGCGCAGATTGACGCCTTCGGGCCTGTCCTCGGCCGAAACGGTGATCACCACCGATCGGCCGGGCTCGAGCAGGTCGCGATACTGCGCCAGACCTTCGGAAAAAAGCACCGCTTCATACTGGCCCGACGTGTCGGAGAACTGCACGACGCCCATTTTGTTGCCGGTGCGCGTCTTGCGCTCCTGCTTGGTGGTGACCGTGCCGGCAAGCCGCCCGGCGGCAGCACCGCGTTTGACCGCGGCCGAGAACTCGGCCCAGTTCTGCACCCGCATCTTCTGCAGCGCCGCCTTGTATTCGTCCAGCGGATGCGCGGAGAGATAGAAGCCGACCACCTGGAATTCACGGTGCAGGCGGTCGGCGGCAAGCCACGGGTCGGTCGCCGGCAGGTTGAGCGCCTGCGACTGTGCGCCAAGCGAAGCACCGAAAATGTCGTGCTGGCCCGACATTGCATTCTGCTGCGCCAGCGACGCCAGCCCCATCATCCGCTCGACGCCCGCCATCATCGCGGCGCGGTCGTGGCCGAAGCAGTCGAGCGCGCCGGCCATGATCAGGCTTTCGAAGACCCGCTTGCCGACGATTTTCGGATCGACCCTTTCGCAGAAATCGGCGAGGTTCTTGAACGGTTTTTCACCGCGCTTGGCGACTATGTGCTCGACCGCCGCGTCGCCGACGCCCTTGAGCGCGGCCAGCGAATAGAAGATCCGGTTCTCGCCGACTTCAAAGGCTCGGAAGCTTGATATCACCGACGGCGCCACGACGTCGACGCCGAGGCGCAGCGCATCCTGGCGGAAATCGGCGAGCTTGTCGGTGTTGCCCATGTCGAGCGTCATCGACGCGGCCAGGAACTCGACCGGGTAGTGCGCCTTCAGATAGGCCGTCTGGTAGGAGACGACGGCATAGGCGGCCGCATGCGACTTGTTGAAACCGTAGTCGGCGAACTTTGCCAGCAGGTCGAAAATGAAGTCGGCTTGCGGCTTGCCGACGCCGCGCTCGACCGCGCCCGAAACAAAGCGCTCGCGCTGCTTGTCCATCTCGGCGCGGATCTTCTTGCCCATGGCGCGGCGCAGCAAATCGGCTTCGCCCAGCGAATAGCCGGCAAGCTCCTGCGCGATCTGCATCACCTGTTCCTGGTAGACGATTACGCCTTGCGTCTCCTTCACCAGATGGTCGATCTTTGGATGGATCGACGCCATCTCCTCCTCGCCATGCTTTCTGGCGTTGTAGGTCGGGATGTTCTCCATCGGCCCCGGCCGGTAAAGCGCGACCAGCGCGATAATGTCCTCGATGCAGTCAGGGCGCATGCCGATCAGCGCCTTGCGCATGCCTGCACTTTCCACCTGGAACACGCCGACCACTTCGCCGCGCGACAGCATGGCATAGGTATCGGGGTCATCGAGCGGAATGTGGGCGAGATCGATCTCGATGCCGCGGCGGCGGATCAGCTTGACCGCGGTCTCCAGCACCGTCAGCGTCTTCAGGCCGAGGAAGTCGAACTTCACCAGCCCGGCCTGCTCGACATACTTCATGTTGAACTGGGTGACCGGCATGTCGGAGCGCGGGTCGCGGTACATTGGCACCAGCTCCCACAGTGGCCGGTCGCCGATGACGATGCCGGCGGCATGCGTCGAGGCGTGGCGGTAGAGCCCTTCCAGCTTCTGCGCCATGTCGAGCAGCGTCTGCACGATCGGCTCGCGCTCGGCCTCTTCGGCAAAGCGCGGCTCGTTGGCGATGGCGTCGGCGAGCTTGACCGGATTGGCTGGGTTCGACGGCACCATCTTAGAGAGCTTGTCGACTTGGCCATAGGGCATCTGCAGCACCCGGCCGACATCGCGAAGCACTGCGCGGGCCTGCAGCGTGCCGAAGGTGATGATCTGGCCGACCTGGTCGCGTCCGTATTTCTGCTGGACGTAGCGGATGACCTCCTCGCGCCGGTCCTGGCAGAAATCGATGTCGAAGTCGGGCATCGACACGCGGTCTGGATTGAGGAAGCGCTCGAACAGCAGCGAGAAGCGCAGCGGATCGATGTCGGTGATGGTCGTCGAATATGC
Organism: Mesorhizobium wenxiniae; assembly: GCF_002284535.1. Classification (GTDB taxonomy): domain Bacteria; phylum Pseudomonadota; class Alphaproteobacteria; order Rhizobiales; family Rhizobiaceae; genus Mesorhizobium; species Mesorhizobium wenxiniae. The sequence continues at coordinate 219,399 of NZ_NPKH01000027.1, forward strand.
AACCAGCGAGCCGGCGCCCGATCCGCGGCCCGGCCCGACCGGAATGCCTTGCGCCTTCGCCCATTTGATGAAGTCGGCGACGATCAGGAAGTAGCCGGGATATTTCATCCTCTCGATCACCCCGAGCTCGAAATCCAGCCTTTCGCGATATTGTTCGGCTGTGTAGCCAGCGGTCGGGCCGTGCGCTGCGAGCCGCGCCTCCAGCCCTTCATGCGCCTGTCTGGCAAGCTCCTGCGCCTCCGCCTTCACCGCCGCATCGGCGTCGGCGACGTCGCCGCCGGCAAAGCGGGGCAGGATCGGGTTGCGGGTCTTGGGATAGTAGGAGCAGCGCAGCGCGATTTCGACGGTGTTGTCGATCGCTTCCGGCAGATCGGCGAACAGCCTCGCCATGTCAGCCTGGCTTCTCAGAAAATTGTCGGGCGACAGGCGCCGGCGATTGTCCACGGCGACCACCGAACCTTCGGCGATGGCGATCAGCGCATCATGCGCCTCATAGTCGTCGCGCGAGGAGAAAAACGCCTCGTTGGTGGCAACCAGCGGCAAGTCATTGATGTAGGCGAGGTCGACTGACGATTTTTCGATGGCCCGGTCATAACCGGAAACCCGTTCCAGCTCGACATATAGCCGGTCGCCGAACAGCGCCTTGAGCGCCAAAAGCCGCGTCTCGGCGAGGTCGCGGCGGTCCTCTTTCAGAGCATTGCCGATCGGGCCGCGCGGCCCGCCGCTGAGACAGATCAGGCCGTCGCAATGGCCGTGCAGCATCTCGGTCGTCAGATGCACGGCCTCGCCGGGCGGCGTTTCGAGATAGACCCGGCTGACCAGCCTGACCAGATTGCTGTAGCCGGCCTCGGTCGCCGCGATCAGGACCACGGGCCGCATTTCCGGGCCTTGCCGTCTGCGGTCGCGCTGGCTGTCGCTGGCTTCACCGGAAAAGGCGAGAGCGGTCTGGCAGCCAATGATCGGCTGAATGCCCTCCTTTACCGCCTTTTGCGCAAATTCGAGCGCGCCGAACAGATTGTTGGTGTCGGTGACGGCGATGGCCGGCGCGTCATCCTTCACCGCATGGCCGACAACGGTGCCGACCTGCAGTGCGCCTTCGAGCAGCGAATAGGCCGAATGCACGCGCAGATGAATGAACGGCCGCGCAGGCGCTTCCGGCCGCGATGCCTTCATGAAGGCCTCACGCCGCAACGGGTCGCGTGGAAGTGTCTCATTCGCCATGGTATTTTTTAGCGCCGCTTGAAAGGACTCAGCCGGGAAAATGTATTGTCCGGCAGGAGGTAACACGAGTCCAGCGGTAGTGATTAGGCCGTGAACCCATAAACTGGGATTCACCGAGATGGCTGGGAAGCGGGCGTTGCCATGCGTTCCCAAGCTGCTAAGTCTACTCCGTGTTGGAAGTAGCGCGCATGTCACTTTCGCGATTCGTTGAGAAGTGGACCATCCCTACATATCCCCCTGAGTCAGTCTCAGAGGAGGATTTGGGTGCTGCTGAGGAGCAGCTGGGCGTCCACTTTCCCGAAGACTATCGACAAGCAGTACTTGACGTCGGGTTGCCTCGGCCGACAATCGCGCTGTTAGACGCGATCGTCGAGCGTGAACTGGATCTGCACGATCTTCATGACTTCTATTCTCCTAAGGAGATCGTTGAGGAAACGCTTAGCTGGCGTGAGATCGGGATGCCTGATCGGCTTGTAGCTATCGCGAGCGATGGGTCCGGAAACAAGTTCTGCTTCAATGCAGACCAGCTCGGCGGTGACAGCGCCGGCATGCGGGCAATTTGGTTCTTCGATCACGACTTTGGAACCGTCGATGAGGTTGCACCAAGTTTTCATGCGTGGATTGACGCCCTTTGCGACGTCGAGCCGTGGCGCGAGGAGCCGAGTTAAGTCCGCAGCACCCACCACGTTAGTCGAAAAGAAGCCTGAAACAAAAAACCGTCGGCGCCAACCAGCACCTTACCCAGATTAGTAACATAGCTGCCGGAACAAAGCAAGAACAAATACGTTGCGACAGCAGAAAATTTGAATACCTCACCGCCTCGCCTCGTCCATCCTCCAGTGAGCGTGCTTTGGAAGTCGCGTTCCTTCGTGCCCCCCTGTCCTGCCTGACATCTCCCCCTCCAGTGGTGGGATTGGCTGTCATCTCGGCTTTCGCCAATCTCGTAGGATGCAGAAAGGGCGCTGTCCCGCCAACTTCTGACGGGCGTCGAGGCGGGTTTCAGCCTCACGCGAATTCCATGATCACCGCATCGACTGCGAGGCTGTCGCCCGGCTTAGCCTTGAGTTTCGACACGGTAAGATCGCGCTCGGCGCGCAGCACGTTTTCCATCTTCATCGCCTCGACGACCGCCAGCGTCTCGCCGGCCTTGACCTCCTGCCCCTCGGCAACGGCAATCGACACGACGAGGCCGGGCATCGGGCAGAGCAGCATCTTCGACGTGTCGGGCGCCACTTTTTCCGGCATCAGCCTTTCGAGCTCCGCGGTGCGCGGCAGCATGGCGCGTGCCGTCACCGACATGCCTTTCCAGGCGATGCGAAATCCGTTCGGCACCGGCCTGATCTGCGCGGCAACCCTGCGGTCGCCGACCGTGCCGCGCCAGATGAGATCGCCCGGCCGCCAGTCGGACGCCACCGTCAGCGCCTTGCCACCGTCGATCGACATGTGGAGCTCCAGCGGAATGGAAATCATGCCTCCAAGGACAGAGGCCGAAAGGTAATCCTCGCCGATCTTGATCACCCAGTCGCGTTTCAGGGCACCCGAATGCGGCGCCAGCCGCCCGCCCAGCCGGTCGAGCCGGTCGCGGCGCAGCAGTTCGACCGCGGTGGCGATGGCTGCGAAAATGGCCTTTTCCTGGCTATCAGGCGCGATCGGCGCGAAGCCATCAGGATATTCCTCTGATATGAAGGCGGTCGAAATCAGCCCTTCCCGCCAGCGCGGATGCTGCATCAGCGCCGCCAGGAACGGCATGTTGTGCTCGATGCCGTCGACGACGAAGCTGTCGAGCGCCTCCGACATGGCGTCGATGGCGGCGAGCCGCGTCGGTGCCCAGGTGCACAGCTTGGCGACCATCGGATCATAGAACATCGAGATTTCCGAACCCTCGGTGACGCCGGTATCGTTTCGGACGACGACGTCGCCGAACCGTCCCTCTTCCGGTGGCCGGTATCTCATCAGCCGGCCAATCGACGGCAGGAAATTGCGATACGGGTCCTCGGCGTAGAGCCGGCTTTCCACCGCCCAGCCGTTCAGCTTGACATCGCTTTGCTTGATAGCGAGCTTTTCGCCGGCGGCTATGCGGATCATCTGCTCGACCAGATCGATGCCGGTGACGAGCTCGGTTACCGGGTGCTCGACCTGCAATCGCGTATTCATTTCAAGGAAATAGAAGTTCTTTTCGCCGTCGACGATGAACTCAACCGTGCCGGCGCTCTGATAGTCGACCGCCCTGGCCAGCGCCACCGACTGCTCGCCCATGGCTTTCCGGGTCTTGGCGTCGAGGAAGGGCGAAGGCGCCTCTTCGACGATCTTCTGGTTGCGGCGCTGGATCGAGCATTCGCGCTCGCCGAGGTAAAGCGCGTTGCCGTGCGCGTCGGCCAGCACCTGGATCTCGATGTGGCGCGGATTGACCACGAACTTCTCGATGAAGACGCGGTCGTCGCCGAACGAGCTTTTGGCCTCGGATCGCGCCCGGTCGAACCCGTCGCGCACCTCGGCCTTGCTCCAGGCGATGCGCATGCCCTTGCCGCCGCCACCGGCCGAGGCCTTGATCATCACGGGATAGCCGATCTCGCCGGCTATTTTCTCGGCATGACCCGCATTCTCGATGGTGCCAAGCCAGCCGGGTACCGTCGACACGTTCGCAGCATTTGCGAATTTCTTCGATTCGATCTTATCGCCCATCGCCCTGATCGCTTTGGGTTTCGGGCCGATGAAGATGATGCCTTCTTTCTCCAACGCTTCACAGAAGGATGCGCGTTCGGACAAAAAACCGTAGCCGGGATGCACGGCTTCAGCACCGGTCGCCTTGCAGGCGGCGATGATATTCTCCGGCACCAGATAGCTCTGCGCGGCCTGCGAAGGCCCGATATGCACAGCCTCGTCGGCCATCTCGACATGCACGGCGTCGCGATCGGCATCCGAATAGACCGCGACGGTGGCCATGCACATCTTGCGCGCCGTCTTGATGACGCGGCAGGCGATCTCGCCGCGATTGGCGATCAGGATTTTTGCGAACATGCGGGTCTTATTCCCTCGGCTGCCTTTCTTTTATGGGCTTCGCCCGGCCGGTCAAGGCAAGTTGGCGCATATCCCGGGCGCAAGTCGCCTAGTGACGACCAAAGCCCGGCCACGAACTGTCAATTCGTCCCATAGTCCAGCACCTGCAGATACGCTAATGCTCGGCCTCGATTGCAGATTTTGCCCTGAGAGGAGATTCCCGATGAAAACCCGTGCCGCTGTCGCTGTCGCCGCCGGAAAGCCGCTGGAGATCCTGGAGGTCGACCTCGAAGGCCCGCGCAACGGCGAGGTGCTGGTCGAGATCAAGGCGACCGGCATCTGCCACACCGACGAATTCACGCTGTCGGGCGCCGATCCTGAAGGCATTTTTCCGGCGATCCTCGGCCATGAGGGTGCGGGAATCGTCGTCGACGTAGGCAAGGGCGTCACCTCGGTCAAGAAGGGTGACCACATCATCCCGCTCTACACGCCGGAATGCCGGCAATGCCCGTCCTGCCTGTCCAGAAAAACCAATCTGTGCACCGCGATCCGCGCCACGCAAGGGCAAGGCCTGATGCCGGACGGCTCGTCGCGCTTCTCGATCGGCAAGGACAAGATCTTCCACTATATGGGCTGCTCGACCTTCTCCAACTTCACCGTGCTGCCCGAGATCGCGGTGGCCAAGGTCAATCCCGACGCACCCTTCGACAAGATCTGCTACATCGGCTGCGGCGTCACCACCGGCATCGGCGCGGTGATCAACACGGCCAAGGTGGAGATCGGCGCCACGGCCGCCGTCTTCGGCCTCGGCGGCATTGGCCTCAACGTCATCCAGGGGCTGCGCCTTGCCGGCGCTGATATGATCATCGGCGTCGACCTGAACAACGACAAGAAGGAATGGGGCGAGAAATTCGGCATGACGCATTTCGTCAATCCGAAGGAGATCGATGGCGATATCGTGCCCTATCTCGTCAACATGACCAAGCGCGGCGCCGACCAGATCGGCGGCGCCGACTATACGTTCGACTGCACGGGCAGCACCAAGGTGATGCGGCAGGCCCTTGAAGCATCGCACCGCGGCTGGGGCAAGTCGGTCGTCATCGGCGTTGCCGGCGCCGGCCAGGAGATCTCGACGCGGCCGTTCCAGCTGGTCACCGGACGCACCTGGATGGGCACCGCCTTTGGCGGCGCGCGCGGCCGCACCGACGTGCCGAAGATCGTCGACTGGTATATGGACGGCAAAATCGAGATCGACCCGATGATCACCCACACGCTGAAGCTGGAGGACATCAACAAGGGTTTTGACCTGATGCATCAGGGCAAGAGCATCAGGAGCGTGGTGGTTTACTAGGTGAAGGAGGTTCAAATTCGCGTTCGTATTGCCGTTCGCAGTCACCGCGAAGTTAATCAGGCACTCCCATGAATCCTGAGACTCTCAAGAATTGGAAACTGAAGCTCCGGAACGGGCGGATGAAGACAGCGTTCCGTCACTTCACGGTTCTGGCCGAGGGCGAGGTTGTATCTCCCAATGAGGACTTTGAAACAGAGCCCGGGCCGGCTTTCTTTGGAATGAAACTTTGGGCGTCGGACGCGGATCAAGCGATCGATGTGATACGCACCATCGGCCAACACATTGGTTTCTCCTCCACTGGAAGAATTTACGTCTATGACACTGAGCCCACTGAGCCGCCCGGCACCGAGCCGCGCGGCTACGAGCTGAAATTCACGCCGTATGAACACGACTAACATCAACCAAGAACGAAGCCGCCTACAGATTCTCGTCGATGCCGATGCCTGTCCGGTGAAGGCCGAGGTCGAGAAAGTCGCGGAGCGCCATGGCGTCGTCGTCACCTTCGTCTCCAATGGCGGCCTGCGCCCGTCGCGCGATCCGATGATCCGCAACGTCGTCGTGTCCAAGGGCGCCGATGCGGCTGACGACTGGATCGTCGATAATGCCAAGCCCAACGACATTGTGGTGACAGCCGACATCCCGCTTGCCGCCCGCACGGTGGCACTCGGCGCCCACGTGCTTGGGCCGACCGGGCGCCCGTTCACGCCGGAAACGATCGGCATGGCGGTGGCCATGCGCGACCTCAAGCAGCATCTGCGCGAGACCGGCGAGAGCAAGGGCTACAATGCCGGTTTCGCGCCGCAGGACCGCTCGCGGTTTCTCGGCGAGCTCGACCGCATCCTGCGGCGTGCGCTGAAATCCGCCGCCTTGGGCTAGCTCCGCCGCACTGGGCTAGCCCTTGACCCGAACCGGAGGTCAGCGGAGCAAAATCCGAATGGATTTTTCGGGATCATGCGCACAATCAAAAAGTGCTACAATGTTGTTTGCGCGTCCTAAAGACGAGCGGCGGTATAGAAGACGGACCGCCTCCGAGCCGGGCCATGACGACCGATATGCCCCTGAAGAAACCACTGCACCGCCACATGCAGTTCGCGGTGTCGGCCTGCATCGGTGTGGTGGCGCTGGTGATCGCGCTGCTCTTGCGCACTCCGCTGGCCTTTTCGATCGGCGCCAATGCGTTTTTCGCCGCCTACACCGTCATCGTCGTCGCCCAGATGCCGCTGCTCACCGACCGCTATCTGAGCAAGAATGCCCGCGCCACCGACCAGCCGGTGCTGGTCATCTTTGGCGTGACGCTGATTGTCGTCGCCGTCGCCATCATCTCGTTGTTCCAATTGATCAATCGCGAGCGCAGCGCGCATCCTGTCGAACTCACCTTCGCGCTGCTGTCGATCCCGCTCGGCTGGTTCACCATCCACGCCATGACGGCGCTGCATTACGCCCATGTTTACTGGCTGAACGATGAAGAGACCGACCCCGGCAGCAAAGCGAAGCAGAGAAAGCCCGTCGGCGGCCTCGTGTTTGCGGGTAAGGAGCGGCCGGACGGCTGGGATTTCCTCTATTTCTCGACCACCGTCGGCATGACTTCACAAACCTCCGATACCGCGGTTTCGACCACGCAAATGCGTCGCATCGTCCTCTTGCATTCGATCGTGTCGTTCTTTTTCAATACAGTGATCGTCGCCGCCGCGGTCAATCTCGCCGTTAGTCTCGGGAGCCGGTAGTACCAAGCAGGCCGTAATAATTTCGTGATCGGATGAAACATCGCTTTGGCTGGCAACGTATTGGGAGGAGAACGATCGGAAAGGCCGACTGAGCGGCCGGAAGGACGCGAGAAAATGGAATCGGTTGTCAGGAGCCAATCCTCCGTCGGGCCAGATACTGCCGCGCCGAAGGACGCAACGCTGATCTACCGGCAGTCGCGCTGGACTCGGCTGACGCACTGGCTCTGGGCCATCTCGCTGTTCTTCATGCTGCTTTCCGGCCTGCAGATCTTCAACGCGCGCCCTCAGCTCTATATCGGCAAGGAGTCGGGATTCGCATACAACAACACCATCTTCGCCATCGGCGCCGAGAACACCGCAAACGGTCCGCGCGGCTACACCGAAATCTTCGGCAAGCGCTTCGATACCACCGGTGTGCTCGGCTGGTCGGGCCCGGCGGGTCGGGAGACGTCCCGCGCCTTCCCGTCCTGGGCGACGATCCCGTCATACTACGACCTCGGCACCGCCCGCGTCGTCCATTTCTTCTTCGCCTGGATACTGACCACGACACTGGTCGTCTGGCTGGTCGCCAGCTTGATCAATGGCCATCTGCGCCGCGATCTTGCCCCGCGCATCGACGATCTCAGGCGTTTGCCGCGAGACATCGCCGATCATGCCAGGCTCAAGTTCCACCATAGGCGCGAGTACAACACGCTGCAGAAGATGGCCTATGGCGGCGTCATGTTCGTGCTGCTGCCGCTGATGATAATCACCGGCCTTGCCATGTCGCCGAGCATGAACGCGGTGCTACCGTTCCTCAACGATCTGCTCGGCGGCCGGCAAACGGCACGGACGATTCATTTCATCGTGATGCTGCTGCTCGTCGCCTTCTTCATCATCCATATCGTGATGATCTTCGCCGCCGGCCCGATCAACGAGTTGCGTTCCATTATCACCGGCTGGTACCGAACCGATCCGCCGGCGGCCCATGGCAGCAAGACGCCCCAGAGGAGTGCGTGAGATGGCGAAGTTTGAGATCGGCCCCAAACTACAGATAAGCCGAAGAAAATTCCTGACCTCGGCCAGCCTCGGCGTCTCCGGCATCATGCTTTCGGGTTGCGATGCTTTCGACAGCCAGCTTGGCGTCGGCGACGGCCTGCGCTCCTTCCTCGAAGGCGCCAACGGCCTTACCTGGCGCGCGCAACGCCTGCTTGCCGGCGATTCGCTGGCGCCGGAATTCACCGAAGCCGACATTCGCCAGCCGCAGCGGCCGAACGGCGTCACCGCGCCGGACGACGATGTCTACAAGGGCCTGCTCGCCAACAATTTCGCCGACTGGCGGCTCGAGGTTTCCGGCCTCGTCGAAAAGCCGCTGTCGCTGACGCGCGAGCAGTTGATGAACATGCCAAGCCGCACCCAGATCACTCGCCACGACTGCGTCGAAGGCTGGAGCTGCATCGCCAAATGGACCGGCACGCCGCTGTCGCTGGTGCTTGATCAGGCGGTGGTCAAGCCGCAGGCGCGATACGTCATGTTCCACTGCCTCGACACGATCGACCGCAGCCTGTCCGGCGACATCAAATATTACGGTTCGATCGACCTGTTCGATGCCCGTCATCCGCAGACGATCCTTGCCTATGGCTTGAACGGCAAGCCGCTGCCGGTCGAGAACGGCGCGCCGTTGCGTGTCCGCGTCGAGCGCCAGATCGGCTACAAGATGCCGAAATATCTCCGCAAGATCGAACTGGTCGACGGTTTCGCCACTATTGGCGGCGGCAGGGGTGGCTACTGGGAGGACAACGGCTACGACTGGTACGGCGGCATTTGAGGCCATAGCTCCGCCATTTCCGATCAGTGTTTTAGTACTTTTTGCTCAAGCGACCTTGTCGATTAGGGGTTTGAGCACCGGATGGATTTCCGGCGAGGCATGCTTGATCAGGGTCAGCAGCGCGCGCTCGTTCTCGCGCAGCGGCCGGTCGCGGCCGATGCGCTCAGCCAGCCACATCGCCTCGCTGGCGTCCACGGTTTCGGCGCGGCGGGCCAGTGCCTCGGCTGCCTTGTCCTTCGATTCCCATTCGGATTCGATATCGCCCGGCGCGCGATAGGCTTCCATGATGCCGGCGAGGCCGCCCGATACCATGCGGCCAAAGAAACTGCCGATCTCCGGTTCCGCCTGCTCGAAGAAAGAATCCCGGCGCAGCGCCACGTCGCGCATCGGCGCTTCGTAGCCGGCCGAGCACATGACGAAATTGGCGATCGCTTTGACGAACAGATCATTCCATGACGGATCGTTGTTGGCTGCCGCTGTCCGCTCATTGATCTTGAACAGCATCTCGGCCTCGGCGCGGGTGATCGCGATGTTGCCGTCGCCGCCATGGGCATAGAGGATGCGGCGCAGAAGCTCGACTTCCGCCTTGGCGATCAAGCCGGGAACCAGCTTGCCGTCGTGCATCAGCGGCCCCTTGCCGTCCAGAACGGCATTGGCGACCTGCGCCAGCGCATAGACGCAAAGCCCGTTCGGCGACGATTTCGCCTTTTCCAGCACATGCACCAGCAATTCGAGTTCGGTCCGGCTATCGACCATGCCGTCGCGCGAAATCGCTCGGACCAGCCAGTCGGCATTGTCCTGCGACATATAGCCCGCCGGCTTTTCCTGATGAACGATGAAGTCGGTCACAGCTTCGACGAAAAAAACAGGCCATTGCGCGCATTTGTCCTTGGCCTTTGCGTCGAGCGCAAACAGCGCCTCGGCCTCGCCGCGCGTCACCACGCCGTCGCCAAACACCTCGCGGCGCAGCATGACCACGTCTTCCGCTGTGATCCGATTTTTCGAGGTCAGCCCGGCCACAGGCGCGCTCATCGTTAATTCGCCCATTTCGTTCCCCGTCCGAACGTCGTTTGGACCCAATATATCGGGAGTTCGTTGAGAAACCGGCAAACCGCGTGGTTAGCGAAGACTTGTCGGTAAGGTGTCGCTGGGAGGTGACAAGGTGTCGCCCGCAGGCTATGGATGGCGAGTCGAGGGCTCAAATTGAGTCCTACCTGTTTGCGGGAGAGAGCAGCGAGAGCTGCCGCCGAAGGGGAAATCGCCCGAAATCTCTCAGGCAAAAGAACCGTAGACGGGAAAGACACTCTGGAAAGTCGGGGCTTGCCCCCGCGCCGAAGGTGTAAGCGCTGCCGACAGAGTTACGGGGCGCGAGTCTCTCAGGCTTCAGACAGAGGGGCACGGACTGGTCGCCACTCGCGGCCGATTGCGTGCGACTCTGGAGACGACATGACGGGCGACGACACCAAACACCTTCCCCTCGAAGACCTGCACGCGGCCGCCGGTGCGCGCTTTGGCGCGTTCGCCGGGTGGTCGATGCCGCTGACCTATCCGGCCGGCGTGATGAAGGAGCACCTTCATACCCGCGAGCATGCCGGCCTGTTCGACATCTCGCACATGAAGCTGTTCGAGATCAGAGGCTCGGGCGCTGAAGCACTGCTCAATCGTGCCTGCCCGTTCGACGCCGGCGCGCTTGAAGTTTCCCAGTCCAAATACACGTTCTTTCTCAATGAAGCCGCCGGCATCCTCGACGATCTGATCGTCACCAGGCTCGGCCAGGCACGCTTCATGGTCGTCGCCAATGCCGGCAATGCCGAAGCCGACGAAAAGCACCTTCGTGGGCTTGCCCTGGATGTTGAGGCAAAGGGGGATTTTGATGCCAAGATCGATGCACTCGACCGCGTCTTCCTGGCGGTCCAGGGGCCTGAAGCCTGGGCCGCCCTGTCACGCGCCGGCATCGAGACCGGCTCGCTGCTGTTCATGCACGGCTTTGAGCCCCGCGAAAACTGGTTCATGAGCCGGTCGGGCTATACCGGTGAAGACGGTTTCGAGATCGGCCTGCCGGAAGCGGATGCGCGAAATCTGGTCGCCAAGCTGCTCGAGGACGAGCGCGTGATGTGGGTTGGGTTGGCCGCCCGGGACAGCCTGCGGCTCGAAGCGGGGCTGTGCCTGCACGGGCTGGACATCACGCCTGAGATCGACCCGACCAGCGCCGGGCTGATGTGGGCGATTCCAAAGGAGGTTCGCGCCTCTGGCGCTTTCATCGGCGCCGACGCATTGCGTTCAATCCTGGAGCGCGGCCCGGCGCAGAAACGCGTTGGACTGAAGCCGGAAGGCCGGCAGCCGGTGCGCACCGGCGCTGCCCTTTTCGACACCGACGGCAATCCCGCCGGCCACGTCACCTCCGGCGGCTTCGGCCCCTCGGCCGCCCATCCGGTCGCCATGGGTTACGTGCAGACGTCGCTGGCCAAACCTGGCGCAAAACTCTTCGCCGACGTTCGCGGGACCAAAATCCCGGTCGATATCAGTCCCCTGCCCTTCACGCCCCATCGCTACCGCAAAGGATGAACTTCATGGCAAAAACCTATTTCACCGAAGATCACGAATGGCTCCGCGTCGAAGGCGGTATCGCCACCGTCGGCATCACCGACTACGCGCAGGAGCAACTCGGCGATCTCGTCTTCGTCGAATTGCCGGAGCTTGGGAAAAAGCTGGCCAAGGGCGATACGGCCGTCGTGGTCGAATCCGTCAAGGCGGCATCGGACGTCTATGCACCGGTCGACGGCGAGATCACCGAGGCCAACACCTCGCTCTCGTCGGACCCGTCTTTGGTCAATTCGGCGGCGACCAGCGACGGCTGGTTGTGGAAGATGAGGCTGGCCGATGAAAGCCAACTCGAAGGTCTCCTGGATGAGACCGCCTACAAAGCCCATATTGGTTGAAAGCAGGACCAGGAAGATGACCGCAGCACCCTACGCCTTCTCGGCCCGCCATATTGGCCCCGGCCTCAATGACGTCAGAGCCATGCTGGCGACGATCGGCGTTCCCTCAGTCGAGACGCTGATCAGCCAGGCTGTGCCGAGATCGATCCGGCTCGACCGGCCGCTGGCTTTGCCGGCCCCGGCGAGCGAAGCGGAGGCGCTGGCCGAGCTTTCGGCGACGATGGCCAAAAATACCGTGTTGAAGAGCTTTATCGGTGCCGGTTACCACGGCGTCCACGTGCCGCCGGTCATCCAGCGCAATCTGTTCGAGAACCCGGCCTGGTATACGGCTTACACTCCCTACCAGGCTGAGATCAGCCAAGGCCGGCTCGAAATGCTGTTCAATTTCCAGACCTTGGTCACTGAGCTGACCGGCCTGCCGGTGGCGTCGGCCTCGCTGCTCGACGAGGCGACGGCGGTGGCCGAGGCGGTCGGCATTGCGTTGCGCCATCATCGCGACAAGCGGACCAAGGTGGCGCTTGCCGGCACGCCGCACCCGCAGACGCTCGACGTCGTGCGCACCCGCGCCGAGCCCCTCGGCATCGAGGTCGACGGCGACACGATCGACGACAACACCGCCGCTCTGCTGGTCTCCTGGCCTGATACGTTTGGCGTCTATGGCGACCACAAGGCGGTAATCGAGAAGGCCCGCGCCACCGGCGCGCTGGTCGTTTTCATTGCCGATCCGCTCGGCCTGACGCTGACCGACGCGCCGGCTACGCTTGGCGCCGACATCGCCGTCGGCCCGATGCAGCGCTTTGGCGTGCCGATGGGCTTTGGCGGGCCGCACGCCGCCTATTGCGCTGTTTCCGACAGGCTGACACGGTTGATGCCCGGCCGCCTTGTCGGTCAGTCCACTGACAGCAAGGGCCGCCCCGGCTATCGTCTCGCCTTGCAGACGCGCGAACAGCACATCCGTCGCGACAAGGCGACCTCCAACATCTGCACCGCGCAGGCGCTGCTCGCCAACATGGCGACGGCCTATGCGATCTGGCATGGCCCTGCCGGGCTGCAGGCGATTGCCGGCCGAATCCATTCATTGGCCAACCGGCTGGCGACCGGTCTCACCGCGTCAGGAATTTCGGTGCTTGGCGCAAGCCGCTTCGACACGGTGACGGTGGAAGTGAAAGGCAGAGCCGGCGCGATCGCCGCCGCTGCTGAAAAGACCGGCCGATTGCTGCGCGTCATCGACGCCGACCACATCGGCATCAGCTTCGACGAGACCTCGACCGATGCCGATCTGGACGCCATTGCAGCACTGTTCGGCGCCAAGGCAGGCGCTGCTGGCACCAGCACCACTCCGGGCAAGCCACGTGGTAAGGCGTTTCTCAGCCAGCCGGTCTTCCACGAAAACCACTCGGAAACGGAGATGATGCGCTTTTTGCGCCGGCTGGCCGACAAGGACCTGGCGCTCGACCGCGCCATGATCCCGCTCGGCTCCTGCACGATGAAGCTCAACGCCGCCGCCGAGATGATGCCGGTGAGCTGGCCAAGCGTCGCCAATCTGCATCCATTCGCGCCGGCCGGGCATTCGGCAGGCTATCGCGCGATGGTCGGCGAACTGGAAGGCTGGCTGTCGGAGATCACTGGCTTCGATGCGGTCAGCCTGCAGCCCAATGCCGGCAGCCAGGGCGAGTATGCCGGGCTGCTCGCCATTCGCGGCTATCACCGCTCGCGCGGCGAAGGCCACCGCACCGTCTGCCTGATCCCGTCATCCGCGCATGGCACCAATCCGGCGAGTGCGGCGATGGCCGGCATGAGCGTCGTCGTCGTGCGCTGCACCGAGGATGGCAATATCGATATGGACGATATGAGTGCCAAAGCCAATGAGCATTCCAAGAATCTCGCCGCGCTTATGTTCACCTATCCTTCGACGCATGGCGTATACGAGGAAGGCGCGCGCCACCTCTGCGCCCTCATTCACGAGCATGGCGCCCAGGTCTATTTCGACGGCGCCAACCTCAACGCCTTGGTCGGCCTCGCTCGCCCCGGCGACATCGGCGCCGATGTCTGCCACATGAACCTGCACAAGACCTTCTGCATCCCGCATGGCGGCGGCGGTCCCGGCGTCGGCCCGATCGGCGTCAAGGCGCATCTGAGACCTTATCTGCCCGGCCATGTCACCGAAGGCTCGGGCCATGCCGTGTCGGCCGCACCGTTCGGCAGCGCTTCGATCCTGCCGATCACCTGGATGTATATCCGCATGATGGGCGCTTCCGGCCTCAAGCAGGCGACCGAGACGGCGATCGTTTCCGCCAACTACGTGGCGACGCGGCTCGCGCCGCACTTCCCGCTCCTCTACAAGGGCAGGCACGATCGCATCGCCCATGAGTGCATCCTCGACACCCGCGTGCTGAAGGAGAGCTCCGGCATCAGCGTCGACGATATCGCCAAGCGGCTGATCGATTATGGTTTCCATGCGCCGACCATGTCGTTTCCGGTGGCCGGCACGCTAATGGTCGAGCCGACCGAGTCCGAGCCCAAGAGCGAACTCGATCGCTTCTGCGAGGCGATGATCGCGATATCAGGCGAGGCAGCCAAGGTGGCGAAAGGCGAATGGCCCTTGGCCGACAATCCGCTGGTCAATGCGCCGCATACCGCGGCCGAGGCGCTGGCCGGCCAGTGGACCCATCCCTATTCGCGCCTGGAGGCGGCCTATCCCGCCGGTGATGCCGACACATCAGCCAAATACTGGCCGCCGGTGTCGCGCATCGACAATGTCGCCGGCGACCGCAACCTCGTCTGCTCCTGCCCGCCGCTGTCGGAATATCTAGGGGCGGCGGAATAGAACCAGCCGATTGCGACGCAGACTGCCCCCTCATTTCCCGCGCACACGCAATGAGGGTGGCTGATGCGGCAAACCACCCTCTGAAGGCCGGAGTTTCGACCCATTTCCGCCGCTTGGTTGCCGGATGGTTTTGCAGTAAGAGGCTCTATCCTCGAACGTAACGGGAACCTCCGTCGCCTGCCCGCAAAAAGCGTGGCAGTATCGGGTGGTGATTCGCAGCATCGCAATCCAGGACCAGCATGAACGACAGCAACGATCTTTTCGGCAATCTGGACAAGCAACCGCAACCGATTCGTGCCACCGCGCGCCCGGCCGACCCGCTGGTGCAGGCGGCGAAGCGCCCGGCATCCCGCGACGGCAGTGAGAGCTACAGTGCCGCCGACATCGAGGTTCTGGAAGGACTGGAGCCGGTGCGGCGGCGGCCCGGCATGTATATCGGCGGCACCGACGACAAGGCGATGCACCATTTGTTCGCCGAGGTCATCGACAATTCGATGGACGAGGCGGTCGCCGGCCACGCGACTTTCATCGATGTCGAGCTTTCGGCCGACGGATATCTGGCGGTGACCGACAATGGCCGCGGCATTCCGGTCGATCCGCATCCGAAATTCAAGAAGCCGGCGCTCGAAGTCATCATGACGACGCTGCATTCGGGCGGCAAGTTTGACAGCAAGGTCTACGAAACCTCGGGCGGCCTGCACGGCGTCGGCGTCTCCGTCGTCAACGCGCTGTCGGACCATCTCGAGGTCGAGGTCGCACGCGGCCGTCAGCTCTATCGCCAGCGCTTTTCGCGCGGCGTTCCGGTGACCGGCCTGGAGCAGCTCGGCGAGGTGCATAACCGCCGCGGCACCAGGATACGCTTCCATCCCGACGAGCAGATCTTCGGCAAGGGTGCGGCTTTCGAGCCGGCGCGGCTCTATCGGATGACGCGCTCGAAGGCCTATCTGTTCGGCGGCGTCGAGATCCGCTGGACCTGCGATCCGTCGCTGATCAAGGAGAAGGACGCGACGCCGGCCAAGGCCGAGTTCCATTTTCCCGGTGGCCTCAAGGACTATCTGAAAGCCTCGCTCGGCGACGAATTCCAGGTCACCCGCGAGATCTTTGCCGGCAAAAGCGACAGGCAAGGCGGCCACGGCTCGCTCGAATGGGCGGTGACCTGGTTCGGCGGCGACGGATTTCTCAATTCCTACTGCAACACCATTCCGACCGGCGAAGGCGGCACCCATGAGGCCGGCTTCCGCAACGTCTTGACGCGCGGCCTGCGCGCCTATGCCGAGCTGGTCGGCAACAAGCGTGCTTCGATCGTCACCTCGGAAGACGTCATGATCTCGGCGGCGGGCATGCTGTCGGTGTTCATCCGCGAGCCGGAATTCGTCGGCCAGACCAAGGACCGGCTGGCGACGATCGAGGCGATCAGGATCGTCGAGGCCGCGATCCGCGACCCCTTCGATCACTGGCTGGCCGACAACCCGCAGGAAGCTTCGAAGCTGCTCGAATGGGTGATCGCGCGTGCTGACGAGCGGGTGCGCCGCCGCCAGGAAAAGGAAGTCTCGCGCAAGAGCGCGGTGCGCAAGCTGCGCCTGCCCGGCAAGCTCGCCGACTGCACGCAGAATGCCGCGGCCGGCGCCGAGCTCTTCATCGTCGAGGGCGATTCGGCCGGCGGCTCGGCAAAACAGGCACGCGACCGCGCCAGCCAGGCAGTGCTGCCGCTGCGCGGCAAGATCCTCAACGTCGCCAGCGCCGGCAACGACAAGCTGGCTGGCAACCAGCAGATTTCCGACCTGATCCAGGCGCTTGGCTGTGGCACGCGGTCAAAATACCGCGATCAGGATCTGCGCTACGACCGGGTTATCATCATGACCGACGCCGACGTCGACGGCGCCCATATCGCTTCGCTGCTGATCACCTTCTTCTATCAGGAGATGCCGAGCCTGGTCCGCGACGGCCATCTCTACCTGGCGGTGCCGCCGCTCTACTCGATCCGCCAAGGCGGCAAGGTCGCCTATGCCCGCGACGATGCGCACAAGGACGAACTGCTGCGCACCGAGTTCACCGGGCGCGGCAAGGTCGAAATCGGCCGCTTCAAGGGGTTGGGCGAAATGATGGCCGCCCAACTCAAGGAAACCACCATGGACCCGAGAAAGCGCACGCTGCTCAGGGTCGATGTGATCGACGCCGAGGCGGCGACAAAGGATGCGGTCGACGCGCTGATGGGCACCAAGCCGGAAGCCCGCTTCCGCTTCATCCAGGAACGTGCGGAGTTTGCCGAGACGGAAGTGCTGGATATCTGAGCGTCTTCTGCTCGGCGAACCCAACAGCGGGTAGTGTCTCAGTTTGAAATTTCAAAGGCGATAGTCGAACTCCCAGCGCCCTAGTCTGGTGAGTTGCGCGCCGATGGCCTGCCAAGTTTCCCCCTCGGTCGCAGCACAACGATCCCTGAGAAACTTTTCGAGCTCGACGTAGTCGAAACGCCGCATGAAAATCACACTTTCCGCCGCAAATACCTTGCCGCCCTGAGATCGAAGGAACCAATTAGGAGAGCAGACAGTCGCGGTAAATGCGTCGGCGCTGTTATCTCCTTCTGGACCGGCATAGAAATCAATAGTGACGGAGAAGTCAGTGGGATCGCGCGGGTTCCACGTATCGAGGGCAAAAGCTCCGACATCGGTATCTAGAATTCGGTGGCCCTTGTACTGTGCTCTCATGGCAACAATTTTTCATGCTTCTTGTACGGGCCGCGCGTGCCGGGCTTCGGTGCAACAGCGTCCATCTTCTCGCAAAGGTCATCCATTGACAGAGAGTCTGCGACACGCCAGCGGCCATTTGCCGGCGTCATTTTCAGTGTCTTAAGCCGCCGCGATTGCCAGCGCATGGCCGCGCGCGTTTTCGCGCAGCGCATCGAGGTGGATCGATTTGACCAATCCGGCGAGATCGCCTTCGGCCGACTGCCCGCCCAATTCCTTCAGCATCAGCCAGCTGACTTCCTGGACGCCGGCGAGGCGCTTGCCGTTGGCGACCTCGCGCCAGATCTTCAGCGCGCGCAGGATAATCGCGTGCGTGGCCGCGGCCAGGCCAGCGCTGCGCAGCAGCGCCTGCAGCGCCACGTCGTGCCCGCCGGCCAGCAGCGCCCTCACCCGTTGTTCGGACTGCTGGCTGAGCGCGACCAGCACTGAGCCGAAGAAATCGACCTTGCCATGCGCAATGGTGCGAATGATGAAGCTTGCGGTCAGGTCGCCGCGCAGGCGCAGGTGCTCGATGAGCGCCGCATGTTCTTCCTGGCGCGTGCCTTCGATCAGCGTCATCGAAGCCTTGACGCAGGCGTCGCGCATGACGCGCTCGGTTCTGGCACGGCCCATCAGCGCCAGCACCAGCGGCGAACCCTTGAGCGTTTCACCAAGTTTTATCAGCAGCATATGCCGGCAGTCGGCGGGCAGGCGCGCATCCGATATCAGCGCTTCGCGCACCGAAGGCAGATGGCCATGGCGTTCGGCGATACGGCGGAAGCTGAGCGAAGCGATGTCGGCGCCGCTGTTGGCGAGAAGCGTGGCGCAGGCTTCCGGCTCGCCGATTTCGGCGAT
This sequence comes from Mesorhizobium wenxiniae, assembly GCF_002284535.1. Classification (GTDB taxonomy): domain Bacteria; phylum Pseudomonadota; class Alphaproteobacteria; order Rhizobiales; family Rhizobiaceae; genus Mesorhizobium; species Mesorhizobium wenxiniae. Next base: position 237,843 of record NZ_NPKH01000027.1, read on the forward strand.
CGCCGCGGCGACCGCCATGGAGACGCGCGGACGATCGGCGACCAGTTTCTGGATCGCCTTCTGGCCGCCGGCAACGCGGTCGATCAGATCGGCATCGGTAAGCATCGGCGAACGTGCCAGCACCAGGCTGGCCACTTCTGGTTGGTCGGACGCCAGCGCGCTGATGATCTGCAGCGGCGCGTGATGGCTCATCGACAGCGCCTCTGCAATCGCCAGCCGCACTTTCGACGAGGCATCGTCGAGCAGCAGCGTCAGCGCCGCCTCCGCCGCGCAGCGATCCTCGAACGGCAGCTCGGCATTGATGTAGGCGCGAGCCAGAGCGCTTGCCGCAGCAGCGCGCTCCGAAACCTTGGCCGTGTAGATCCATTTCAGGAAATGCGAAACAACCATGCCGTCCGCTACGCCCCTAACCCGAGTCCGTTCCCGCCCCAGTGAAGACCGTAGGCAGAAATGGTTTACGAACGGTTCACCATGTTTGTTAACTGGCTTGCGAGCGCGGCATGCAGCGCCTATCAACCCCTTAGAGGGGCGCACAGAAGTACGCTCTAACACTTTGAATCTTCGCATCGCGCTTTCCGAACATCGATTCCGATTTTCAGGCCGATGCGGCAGCGGAGGAGATCGAGCATGGCCGGGCTTTATCTGGAAGAGTTCGTCGTCGGCCATGCCTTCCGGCACACGCTGCGGAAAACCGTCACCGAAAGCGACAACATGCTGTTTTCGGTAATGACGCTGAACCCGCAACCGCTGCACATCGATTTCGACTTCGCCGCCAAGAGCGAATGGGGCAAGCCGCTGGTCAATTCGCTGTTCACGCTGGGCCTGATGATCGGCATTTCGGTGAACGACATCACCGTCGGCACCACCATCGCCAATCTCGGCATGAAGGAGACGGTGTTTCCGCATCCGGTCTTCCACGGCGACACCATCCGCGTCGAGACGACGGTGGTGTCGGTGCGCGACTCCAGGTCGAAGCCGGACCGCGGTATCGTCGAATTCGAGCACCGCGCCTACAATCAGAACGACGTGCTCGTCGCCAAATGCACAAGGCAGGCGATGATGATGAAGAAGAAGGCGGCGGCCTGACCGATGCGCTCGCTGCTGTTCGTTCCAGGCGATTCCGAAAAGAAGCTGGAAAAGGCGTTTGGCGCCGGCGCCGACGTGGTCATCGTCGATCTCGAGGATTCGGTCGCGCCACAAAACAAGGTTTTGGCTCGCGACGTCGCCGCACGCTCCATCACCGAACACAGGCATCAAACCAGATCCGCAATCTATGTCCGCATCAACGATCTCTCGACCGACCTGACCGATGACGATCTGGCGGCACTCGTGCCAGTGAAACCCCACGGCATCATGCTGCCGAAGTCGAACAGCGGCCAGGATGTCCAGCATCTCTCGGCCAAGCTGAGGGTGCACGAGGCCGAAAACGGCCTGCCGGATGGCGCGATAAAAATCCTGCCGATCATCACCGAAACAGCTGCCGGCGTGCTGGCGGCTGCGACCTACGCCAACGCAAGTGCGCGGCTTGTCGGCGTGACCTGGGGTGCGGAAGATCTGTCGGCAGCAATCGGTGCGCGCACGGCGCGCGACGAGATTGCCCGCTACACCGATGTGTTCCGCTTCGCCCGTACCATGACCATCCTCGCCGCGGGTGCTGCGGAAGTCGCGGCGATCGACACAGTTTTTCCGCACTTTCGCGACATGGCCGGCTTCGAGGCGGAATGCGCCGAGGCAGAGCGCGACGGCTTCACCGGCAAGATGGCGATCCATCCGGCGCAAGTGCCGGTCATCAACGCCGCCTTCACGCCGTCGGCCGAGGCGGTGAAACACTCCCTGGCGATCGTTCAGGCATTCGAGGCGGCTGGAAATCCCGGCGTCGTCGGCATCGATGGCAAGATGTACGACCGGCCGCATCTGCGGCTGGCAGAGCGGCTTCTGGCGCGAGCCAGAGCGGCAGGGATTCCGGCCTAGAGCGGGCTTTCTGCAGGATATGCTAAATTGGGGTGTCCTATAACTCGCCGGCAGCAGAGGTCATTCGGGTAACTTTCTCGGCAGCCAGAGCCACGCGATGATGCCAGTTGCAAGCGTCAGCAGACCGCCGGCGCCGACCGCGACATGTAAACCAGTGAGAAAGGCTTCGTTGGCCCGCACGATAATTTCAGGGTCCGACTGATCGAGTGTTTCGTTGAGCGTGCCGGCCACGCCGGGACCCAACAGCCGGAAGCTCAGCGCGGCCAACGATCCGAGCAGGGAAATTCCCAGCGCGTTGCCCAGTTCGTTGCTGGTCTCGGCGATCGAACTCGCCGCACCGGCTCGTTCGGCAGGAACGGCCGACACTGCTATCTCGGCCACCAGGCTAAAGGATAACCCATATCCGACGCCAGCGATCATGGTCGAGGCGATGAAGGCCGCGATTCCGACCTCGGTGGTCGTGAACAGCAGCAGGAGGACGCCGACGCTGATGAGCAGATGTGTGGCAACAAGGGCAGTTTTGCGGCCTATCCGCTCCACGATGCGAGCGGTGCCCACGCAAGTCGCCGTCAGCACGGTCGCGCCCGGCAGCGTCAGCAGCGCAGCATTGAAAACATCAAAACCCAGCACCGATTGCAGATAGATGCCCGACAGATATCCGGTAGCCGACCAGACAACCAGCGTGAGAAGGCCGGTTAAGATGGCGATGGAGAAAATGGGGTCTCGGAATAGGTCCAGGTCGAGCAGCGGGTAGTCAACCCTGCTCTGTCTGCGCACGAACAGCCCAAGGGCAAGGATGCCGACGATCCCGATGGTCAACAGTGTCGGCGTGAAGCCATGGGCCGCCGCGCTCTTGAGCGAATATGTGAACAACAGGATACCTGCGAAGGACAACATGAGGCTCACGAGATCGATTCGCCCGTAGCTAGTCGAACGCACCTCTTGCAGCAGTACCGGTGCAGAGATCAGGAAGCCGATCACGACGGGAACATTTATCAGAAACACGGCGCCCCATTCGAATTGCCGCAATAGCAGCCCGCCGATGACGGGCCCGATGGCGAAACCAGCCGCAAAAGTCGCCGCGAAAATACCGATCGCCCGAGCGCGCGTTCGCGGATCGGGGAATAGGGAGCTCACGATCGCCAGCCCGGACGGCAACAGTGTCGCGCCGCCCAGTCCCATAAGGGCGCGCGAGGCGATCAGGCTTTCAGGGGTTTGCGAATAGGCTGCGCCAAGCGATCCAGCACCGAAGACCACCGCGCCGATCATGATCAGCTTCAGCCGCCCGTAACGGTCGCCGATATTGCCGAAGGCGATCAGCAGCGACCCAACCACGAAACCGTAGATGTCGAGAATCCAAAGTGCTTGGTCGGCGGTCGGCGTGATGGCCGAGGTCACACGCGGCATAGCGAGATAGAGTATCGAGCCGTCCATAGCTATGAGCAGGACCAGGGGCAAGACGGCCATGAGGCCCAACCACGCCCTGCGGACGGTCGGGCGTGCAAGTGAAGTATCGGTCATAAGGCACACAAATCCTCTGCGTACGGCAAGCGAAGGCGTGCCGCTTCGGCCGCCGGGCGGAAGGCCGGCGGATGGTTGCGATCGAAGAGCGAACTCTATATACTTCAGGTAAGTTACTTTTGGTACATAGCCATGTCAAGCACAGCAAAAAATAGGGAAGCCACGCAGAGACGCGTTCGTCTCAGTCGCGAGCAGCGACTAAGCCAGCTCCTTGAGGTGGCGAGGTGGCTGGTTCGCGAAGAAGGCACCGACGCGTTGACGCTGCCGCGCCTAGCCGAACAGGCCGGTGTCGCCAAGCCGGTGGTCTATGACCATTTCCGGACGCGCAACGGTTTGCTGACCGCCCTCTATCAGGATTTCGACGCGCGCCAGACGGCGCTGATCGACGCCGCTCTCGAAGGCAGCGCTCCGGGTTTGGAGGAGAAAGCTTCTGTTATCGCATCGTCCTACGTCGAATGCGTGCTGGCCCAGGGCCGTGAGATCCCCGGCGTCCTGGCCGCGCTGGCAGGCTCGCCCGAACTGGAGACCGTCAAGCGGGACTATCAACTGGATTTCATCGAGAGGTGCCGAAAGGCGTTGGCCCCGTTTACAGGGCCAAGGGGGATCGTGCAGGCCGGTTTTTGGGCGATGTTAGGCGCAGCCGACACCTTGTCCAATGCTGCCGCGACAGGAGAAATCACCGCTCAACAGGCGCAGGACGAACTTTACGAGACGATTGTTGCAATGACCAAGAGAAGCAATCGCTGACGCATGCCTCCTAACCAAAGGCTAGAGTTCCACCCGATTCATCGGGGATCAGGTTCTAATCCTTTCCCCAGCGAGGCCGGTGCATCGAAAATATTTCGCTGACGCTGGCATAGTCCATATAGCCGAGACGGCCGACATTGCCCGCCTTGGCGATATCGAAGATGCCGTCTTTCAGGAATGCATCGTCGATATGCACACCGACGACTTCGCCGGCAACGACGATGGCGCTGGTCAGCGTCCCGTCCAGCGCCTTTGGCCGCAAGATCTCCGTCACCCGGCATTCAAGCGCCGCGGGCGCTGCCGCGACGCGGGGCGGTGCAACCAGACGCGACGGCGCCATTGTGAGATCGGCATAGTCGAATTCGGCCACGCCGCGCGGCGCATCGACCGCCGTGCGGACCATTTTTTCAGCAAGATCGCGGCTGACGAGGTTGGCGACGAACTCGCCCGTCTCTTCGGCGAAGGTAGCGCTGTCCTTCTCGCCTTCGGACGAAAACCAGACGATGAAGGGCCGCGTCGAAAAAGCATTGAAGAAGGAATAGGGGGCGAGGTTGATCTCGCCGGCCTTGTTCACCGTCGAGATCCAGCCGATCGGCCGTGGCGCCACGATCGCCTTGGACGGGTCATGCGGCAGCCCATGCCCCTTTGCCGGCTCGTAGAACATTCAGCCCACCCACGGCCCTGCATAGTCGGCATAGAGCTTTGCCGGATCAGGCCGGGGCCGCTCCGGCGCCGGCCCCTGATAGGAACCGATATGGACAAAGCCGACGACGCGCTCATGCGGCGCCAGCCCCAGGATCGCCCTGCCCTCCGGCACATCGGAATACCAGTTGCTGATCATGTTGGTGCCATAGCCCAGCGCATTGGCTGATATCATGAGGTTCATCGCCGCCATGCCGCCCGACAGGAACATCTCCCATTGTGGGATTTTTGGATTTTCCTTCGGGCTCGACACCACGCCGATCACCAGGGGCGCGCGTGAAAAGCGCGCCAGTTCCTGGTTATGGCGGCCTTCTGGCAGCGGCCCTTCGCGCTGTGCGGCAAGGGCCGCCAGCTTCTTGCCGATCTCGACGCGTGCCTCACCCCGGTAGAGGATGAAACGCCAGGGCTCGAGCCGGCCGTGGTCCGGCACCCGCGACGCGACGGCAATCATCGTCGCGATGTCAGCGTCGCTGGGCGCCGGTTCCTTCAACTCCGGGATCGGCACGGAATTTCGGGTCAGCAGAAAGTCGATGATCGGCGACGCCATGGGCGCAAGTCTCCTTGGAATTTGAGCTGAAGCGCACCATCGGGACATCGGGCGGCTCGGGCATTGGCGCGGCGCGCCGGATAAAGAGCCATCTAGCAGAAGCCGATCGGACTTTTAAGCCTTGAAATTGCCACCGCCTTGGGCTTCAACGCAAGGCATGTTTGAGGGGACATTGCGTCTTTTCCTGATCTGGCTCGCTGCCGCACTGTTCATGGTGCCGGTTTCGCTTGCGGTCGCGCAGGATGCGGACGGCCTCGGTGATCTGAAACTTCCCGGAATTTCGAGCTATGCGCCTCCGAAAAGCGAGATACCGCTGGCGTCGGGGAGCAGTGGGGCAATCACGCTGTCGGCGCAATTGACCGACAACGGTGCCGACATCACGCGCGGCATCGTCTGGCGCGTCTTCAAGCCTGAACCCACCGGCGACGGCAAGCTGCCGATGGTCGCTTCCGCCCATGGTGGCAGCGCGGTGTTCCAGCTCGAGCCCGGCAGCTATCTGGTCCATGCCTCCTACGGCCGGGCCGGCGCCACCAAGCGCATCACCGTCGGCAACGACGCCAAGCGCGAAAGCCTCGTGCTCGATGCCGGCGGGCTCAAGCTCGATGCCGTACTGTCGGGCGGGGTGCGCATACCGCCGAAGAAACTGCGGTTTTCGATCTATGAAGGCCAAGCCGAGGCCAATCACGATCGCGCCCTGATCATACCCGATGTCGAGCCGAACAGCGTCGTGCGGCTGAACGCGGGCGTCTACCACGTCGTCTCGACCTATGGCTCGGTGAATGCGGTCATCCGTTCCGACATCCGCGTCGAAGCCGGCAAGCTGACCGAAGCGGCCGTCGAGCACCGTGCGGCGGAGATGACCATGAAGCTGGTACGCGAGCCGGGTGGAGAGGCGATCGCCGACACCTCCTGGTCGTTGCTCAACGAATCCGGCGATCCCATCAAGGAAACCGTTGGCGCCTTTGCTTCGATGGTGCTTGCCGAAGGCGACTACACCATCATCGCCAAGAACCGCGACCGCATCTACCAGAAGGATTTTACCGTCGTGGCCGGGCAGAACAAGGAAATCGACGTTCTGGCCACGGAGGCCTCGGCGATGGATCCCGAGGAAGGCGCGGACTAACCGTCCGGACACTGCCGTGTAGATTCGGGTCCAGCAGCCTATGATTGGCCGATCAGGCCGCCTTGCGCAGGCGTCGCGGCAGAAACTGGCCGCGGCCGCGCGCTTCGGCCGGTGCCAGATCGAAAACGCCGCGGTGGAGGCGGTCGAGCAAAGCCTTGCGGTCGCGCAGCGGCTCCAGTTCATCCCGTCCCAACACGTCACCGATGCGCACGTCGATCGATTTGCCCGACAGCCGCGCGAATTCGTGGATGAGTAGGGAAATGCGCAGCGTTAGCGAAGCCCTGCCGACGAACTTCGCCACGCGTCCGTCACGCTCGGCCATGTTCATTGGTCCGCTGACAAGGTGGAATAGCCGGCCGTTCTGGCCGAAAAAGTGCATTGGGACAACCGATGCCTTGGCATCCTGGACGAGACGGGCCGGAAACATCTTCCACGGCAGATCGCGCGCCCGGCCAAAACCTTTCGGCGCGGTGGCGACGCCGCCCGCGGGGAAGACGACGATGATGACGCCCTCTTTCAGCAGCCGCACCGCCTCATGGCGCACCGCCATGTTATTCCTGAGCGCGTCCTTGGTCTCGGAAAAGTCAATCGGCAGCGAATAGGGCTCCATCTCGCGGATCTTGAGCAGATCCTTGTGGATCATGACGCGGAACGGCCGCTGAAGCTGCTCGGCCAGCGAGAGCACCGCAATGCCATCGCCGATGCCGAACGGATGGTTGGCGACGATCACCAGCGGCGTATCAGGCAATTTTGCCGGGGGCCATTGGCCGGTGGTCCGCACCTGGACATCGATCAGCTCCAGCATGCGGCTGAACACACGCTCGCCGGCCGGCACCACATGGCGGCGCCAAGAGTCATAGAGGGCCGCGAAGCGGTCGCGACCGGACAGGCCTTCGATGGAGTGGATGAACCAGCGCGTCAATGCCGGCTGATGCGGGCTGGCATAGGAAAGCTCGGGAAACGGTCTTTCGCGCATCTTCAGCTTGAGCATGAGGGCTCGTTACAAGGCTGGCGTGACAAACGTATGATGGCAGATATGTATTGCGGGCATGTGAAAATGGCGGTGGATCGCTCCACCGCCATTTCGTCGACAATCCGGCTGAACTCAGCCCGCTCTTTTGCGCTTGCGGTCGGGCGTCACCGCCTCTTCGGCAAGCATTGCCACCGCCTGGCCAAGGCCGAGCGATTCCTGGTCGCGCGAGCCGAGCCGGCGGATGTTGACCGTTTCTTCCTCCGCCTCGCGCTTGCCGCAGACGAGGATGACCGGAACCTTGGCCAGCGAGTGCTCGCGGACCTTGTAGTTGATCTTCTCGTTGCGAAGGTCGGCCTCCGCCAAGAGTCCGGCCGCCTTCAGCTGCGCGACGACCTTTTGCGCGTAATCGTCGGCATCGGAGGTGATCGTCGCCACCACCACCTGCAGCGGTGCGAACCACAGCGGGAAATGGCCGGAATAATTCTCGATCAGGATGCCGAGGAAGCGCTCCATCGAGCCGCAGATGGCGCGATGCACCATCACCGGCTGCTTCTTTTCCGAATCGGAGCCGATGTAGAAGGCGCCAAAACGTTCCGGCAAGTTGAAGTCGACCTGCGTGGTGCCGCATTGCCAGTCACGGCCGATGGCGTCCTTCAGCACATATTCGAACTTCGGCCCGTAGAACGTGCCCTCGCCCGGATTGACGCCCGTCTTGATCCGGTTGCCCGAGCGCGCCGCGATCTTGTCGAGCACGTCCTGCAGCACACCCTCGGCATGATCCCACATCGCGTCGGTGCCGACGCGTTTTTCGGGGCGGGTCGCCAGCTTGACGGTGATTTCGTCGAAGCCGAAATCGGCGTAGGTCGACAGGATCAGGTCGTTGATCTTGATGCACTCGTCGGCGAGCTGTTCCTCGGTGCAGAAGATGTGGGCATCGTCCTGGGTAAAGCCGCGCACGCGCATCAACCCATGCAGCGCACCGGACGGCTCATAGCGATGCACATTGCCGAATTCCGCAAGTTTTACCGGCAGATCGCGGTAGGACTTCAGCCCGTGCTTGAATATCTGGACGTGGCCGGGGCAGTTCATCGGCTTCAGCGCAAACATCCGGTCATCGTCGGTGTCGTCGCCAGCAACCGTCACCTTGAACATATTGTCCCGGTACCAGCCCCAGTGGCCTGACGTCTCCCACAGGCTCTTGTCGAGCACTTGCGGCGCGTTGACTTCCTGATAACCCTGCTCGTCGAGGCGGCGGCGCATGTAGTTGACCAGGTTCTGGAACATTCTCCAGCCCTTGGCATGCCAAAAGACGACGCCCGGCCCCTCCTCCTGGAAATGGAACAGGTCCATCTCGCGGCCGAGCTTCCTGTGATCGCGCTTTTCGGCTTCCTCCAGCATCATCTGGTAGGCATCGAGCTGCGCCTGATCGGCCCAGGCCGTGCCGTAGATGCGGGTCAGCATCGGGTTGTTGCTGTCGCCGCGCCAATAGGCGCCGGCCACCTTCATCAGCTTGAAGGCGCTGCCGATCTGCCCGGTCGAGACCATGTGCGGGCCGCGGCAGAGGTCGAACCAATCGCCCTGCGCGTAGATCTTGAGGTCCTGATCTTCGGGAATGGTGTCGATTAGTTCCAGCTTGTAGCGCTCGCCCTTGTCGGCAAAGATTTTTTTCGCCTTCTCGCGCGACCAGACCTCTTTTGTGAAAGGCTTGTTGCGCGCGATGATCTCGCGCATCTTCTTCTCGATCACCGGGAAATCATCGGGCGTGAACGGCTCGTTGCGGGCAAAATCATAGTAGAACCCGTTCTCGATCACCGGGCCGATGGTCACCTGCGTACCCGGCCACAATTCCTGCACGGCTTCGGCCAGCACATGTGCTGCGTCGTGGCGGATGAGCTCCAGCGCGCGCGGGTCTTCGCGTGTGATGATCTCGATCTTGCCGGACTTGCCGAGCGGGTCGGAAAGATCGCACACCACGCCATCGATCGAGTAGGCGACCGCCTTCTTGGCCAGCGACTTCGAGATCGATTCTGCCAGGCCGGCGCCGGTCATCGCCGCATCGTAGTCGCGGAGGGAGCCATCGGGAAATGTCAGGGAAACGGAATTCAGCATAAAATTCTCCTATCCAGTCCCGCAAACGAGCGCGGGTGGTGAAATGCATGTCGCCCCAAAAGTGTGCAGCGGTTTTGGGTCGACGACATGCAAAAGTAAAAGCCGGATGCGTCCGGCGGCAGTCTTTTATGGGCAGATTCCCGTGCCGTAAAGGCGAATGGCCGATCACTTACTCTTTGTTGATGAGATTCGGCAGCTCTTTCAGGAATATCGTCCGCGTCTGAGGGCCTTTTGGCGTGTCGGAACGTTTCGTATCGATTACCAAGCGGGCAAAGACGATCTTGCGAGCATCCCTGTTCGCCCAGCCGACAAACCAGCCGAGCGAGCGCTTGTCGGCGCTGTCGCCAAGCCTGGTGGTCCCGGTCTTGCCCTGGACCGTCCAGCCACCTGACCGGAAGGTTGGCAAGATCGCCTTGGTCATCGCGTGGGCCCTGTCCGAAACCGGCAGTTCGCCGGCAAGCAGGCGGCGCAGGAAGTTTGCCTGTTCGACCGGCGATATCTCAAGGGAAGAATTCACCCAGGACCGGGTGAGGCCATCATTCTTGCCGGGAGTGCCGGAAACATCGGTGTTGCCGTAGTCGAATTTCGAGACGTAGCCGGCAAACCGCTCGCTGCCGAGGTGGCGGGTGATTTCCCGCGAAAACCACAGCACCGAGTCCTTTTCCCAGATCGTCGGGTCGACGGTTTTCTGGTCCCGCTTCACCGCCTTGAACTCGGGCTTGTAGCCCCAGGCCGGCGTGTGCTCGTCGCTCAGGATTCCCACGTCATAGCCGATCAGGGCCAACGGGACCTTGAACGTCGAGGCGGGACTGACGCGCTGGTCACAAATCCCTTGCCGATGCAGAGTTTCGCCGCTTGCAGCATCCAGGATCAGCGTGCATTCGAGGTCCTCCAGCGGCGCCGATTGAGCGCGGATCGGAAAACCCAACAGCCAGGCCAGAAGGTAGATAACCAATGCGAAAACGAATGGACGGCGGTCTAGCTGGCGCATTGGGGCAATCTCTCCTGAGGCATGTCAGGAGCGGCTTAGCGAGGCGTCTTGTCTCGATTTTGTCTTAAATACGCAACATGGGGTTAAGGTTAGCAAGTCGTAAAGATCTGCCCGATTACCGAGCCCCTTTACCGGGATCAGTTTTCCGAGTCACTGCGTTTTTTTCCGATCCGCCAGTACCGCCAGGGCGCGAACCAGACGTAGCGATCGGCCAGCACATCCGGCACACGATCAATGCCGTGCGTTCCGCCCGGCCCGCAGCGCAGCACCCGGAAAAACCCCATCCAGCCGCCGGCCCATAGCCCATGGCGGGCGATTGCTTCGTGCGCGTATTCGGAGCAGGTCGGCAAATGCCGGCAGGAATTGCCGACAAAGCCGGACAGCGTCAGCTGGTAAAAGCGCACGAGAGAGGTGCCAAGAATTCGGCCGGGCGTCTTGCGCCACGGGCCGGGCCAGTTGCGCGTGTATCGCGGCCTCTGATGCTGGTGCGTGTGATCCGTCGCCATTTGACGGCTACGCCGCCTGTTCGGCGCGCTTCTTCTCGATCTGGCCGATCGCGTCGACCACCGCATCGAAGGTCAGCATGGTCGAGGCATGGCGTGCCTTATAGTCGCGCACCGGTTCGAGATATCTGAGGTCGGCGAAGCGGCCTTCAGGCGGCGCGCCGTTTTCCTTCAGCATCTTCAGCATCGTCTCGCGAACACTGCGCAATTCATCCGCGCTGGCGCCGATGACATGTTGCGCCATGATCGAGGACGACGCCTGGCCAAGCGCGCAGGCTTTGACGTCATGGGCGAAATCGGTGACGACGCCGTCATCCATCTTCAGATCGACGGTCACGGTCGAGCCGCACAGCTTGGAATGTGCGCGCGCGGTTGCATCGGGATGGTCGAGCCGGCCGATCCGCGCGATATTCCCGGCAAATCCCAGAATTTTCGCATTGTAGACGTCGTCGATCATATTTTTCCAATCCGTCGCCGCCAAGCGAACAGCGATTGCCGCTGACGGTCTTCCTTTCGCTCGGCACGATCATATATAATGCTGGTACTCGGGTATGGACAAGGCAAACCAAGGGCCTTCGTTTTTGCCCAAATCAGTTCACGCCGCTTACGGGCTGGAAACCGGGCACGTTTCTAACACCCGAAAGGTCGTGGTCCGTTCAACTCGTTCCTCCTGAGAGGGGAACTACGGGAGACGCCTTTATGGATGCCGTCATCAAGAAATTCATGCCCCCCTCCGCCTATATGGAAAAGCCGGTCACCGATCGGCCGACCGAAGCCGAAGCCGAGGCCGCGGTTCGCACGCTGTTGCGCTGGACCGGCGACAATCCGGACCGCGAGGGCCTGGTCGATACGCCAAAGCGTGTGGTGAAGGCCTATCGCGAAATGTTCGGCGGCTACGACAAGTGCCCGGCCGAGGAATTAGGCCGCACGTTCGAGGAAGTCGCCGGCTATGACGACCTTGTCCTCGTCAAGGATATAACGTTCCATTCCCATTGCGAGCACCACATGGTGCCGATCATCGGCAAGGCGCATGTCGGCTATCTGCCGGACGGCAAGGTTGTCGGCCTGTCCAAGATCGCGCGCGTCGTCGATATCTTCGCCCAGCGACTGCAGACCCAGGAAGCCATGACCGCACAGATCGCCGGCGTCATCCAGGACGTGCTCAATCCGCGCGGCGTCGCCGTCATGGTCGAAGCCGAGCATATGTGCATGGCCATGCGCGGCATCCGCAAGGAAGGCTCCACCACGCTGACCTCGACCTTCACCGGCGTCTTCAAGGACACGCCCGAGGAACAGGTCCGTTTCGTCACCATGGTGCGCGGCGGCAGGGGCTGAACGGCCCTCGCTGGTCGCACAAAACAAGGATCGGCGATGTCGGCAGTGGAATTTCCGAAAGCTCCATCAGACAAGAAGGCACTGGAAGAAGGCACGGTCTTTGCGCCGCGCTTCGATGCCAGCGGCCTTGTCACCGTCGTCGTCACCGACGCCGAAGACGGCCTGCTGCTGATGGTCGCGCATATGAACGCCGAAGCGCTGGCGCTGACGCTGGAAACCGGCATCGCCCACTACTGGTCGCGCTCGCGCAACGCTCTGTGGAAGAAGGGCCAAACGTCCGGGAATGTCCAGAACGTTGTCGAGATGCTCACGGATTGTGACCAGGACGCCATATGGTTGCGCGTCAAAGTGATGGGCCACGACGCAACCTGCCACACCGGCCGGCGTTCCTGCTTTTATCGGACGGTGGGACTGATCGACGGCAAAGGGACGCTTGCCAGCGATGGGATCAGGCCGCTGTTCGATGCGGAAGAAGCGTATCGAAAGCCCCATGAACCATCCATTTGAACCATTCGCCGAACTGCAACCACGTATATTCATGATTTCGATACGGCCTGCCTATACATTAGCCGCGGGACAAGGGAGATTGTGATGCTCGAGTGGGCGTCATTGCGCAACAGACCGGACGTTCGGGAGGCCAATGGCCTCTCTTCACCCGCAGGCACAGAAGCTCCAAAAAAAACAGCCATTTCACTGGCATTGGGGGGCGGCTGCGCTCGCGGCTGGGGACATATAGGCGTGCTGCGCGCACTCGATGAAGCCGGCATCGAAGTTTCGATGATCGCCGGCACCTCGATCGGTGCGCTGGTTGGCGGCTGTTATCTCGCCGGCAAGCTGGACGAGCTGGAAGAATTCGCCAGAAGCCTGACCAAACGGCGCATTTTCGGCCTTCTCGACCTCAATCTGCGCGGCAGCGGGTTGTTCGGCGGCATGAAGCTCGACGCGCGGCTGCGCGAGCACATGGCCGGCATTCGCTTCGAGGATCTCTCGAAACCGTTCGTTTGCATTGCTGCGGAAATCCACACTGGCCATGAAATCTGGCTGTCGAGCGGCTCGCTGACCACCGCCATGCGCGCCTCTTATGCGCTGCCCGGCGTGTTCGAACCGGTCACTTGCAACGGACGCTTACTGGTCGACGGCGCGCTGGTCAATCCGGTGCCGGTCTCGGTCTGCCGTGCCTATGAGCAGCCGCTGGTGGTCGCGGTGAACCTTCACTATGATCTGTTCGGCCGCGCCGCCGTCATCAAGCACAGCGCCGGCGAACTTGTCCTCGAAAAGGATGCACTAAGGTCCGGCCAGATCGATGCAGGGCACCAGTACCAAACACGGCTCGGCATAACCGGTGTCATGGTCGAAGCCTTCAACATCATCCAGGACCGCATTTCGCGTGCGCGACTTGCCGGCGATCCGCCCGACATGTCGCTGCAGCCGAAGCTCAGCCATATCGGTCTGACCGAATTCCACCGCGCCGACGAAGCGATCCGCCTCGGCTATCAGGCGACGATGGCCCAGATCGGCGAACTGACCCGGCTGCAGACGGTTCTGGCTTAAATCATCGAAGACTCGCGCAGAAGCGAAAACCGCTCTCAGGCACGTGCGGCATCGACGATGCGGAACTGCACCGTGCGGTTGCCGTTCCAGTGATTGCCCGACAGCGAACCGGCGACGTGCACCGGCTTGCCCCTGTTCGTGAACAGGAATTCGCCGAGCGCCGTATCGACAGCGCGAAAGGCGATCGCCTGGATCCGGCCACCGCTTTCCGACTGCAACTCGGCGCGGATGTGATTGGTGCCGACCGATCTCGCATCGGCAAGACGATGGCGCGGCAGCGCGAAGACCGGCGCGACATGCCCGGCGCCGAACGGGCCGGCTTTCTCCAGCGCATCGAGCAGGCCGAGCGTCGCACCCTCGGCGGCCAGCGCACCGTCGATCGCCAGGCTTTCCTCGCCCTGCAGCCGGAACACGTCGGCCGCCGCCCGTTCCTCGAAGAAGGCGCGGAGCGCGCCAAGTTTCGCCCGCTCCACCGTAATGCCGGCCGCCATGCCATGGCCGCCGCCTTTGACGATCAGCCCGGCAATGGCGGCCTCGCGCACCAGCCGGCCGAGATCGAAGCCCGACACCGAACGGCCTGAACCCGTGCCGACGCCATTGGCGTTGAAGGCGATGGCAAAGGCGGGCCGGCGCGCATGGTCCTTGAGCCGCGAGGCCAGCAGGCCGACGATGCCCGGATGCCAATTGGAGCTGGCGGTGACGACGATGGCCGGCCCATTGCCGCCGGCAAGCTCGGCATCGGCCTCCACTCGTGCCGCGGCCAGCATTTCCAATTCCATCTGCTGCCGCTCCTGATTGAGCCGGTCCAGCGTCTCGGCGATGGTGCGGGCCACGACGGGATCGTCGGTGGCGAGCAGGCGGCTGCCGAGTGCTGCGTCGCCGATGCGCCCCCCGGCATTGATGCGCGGGCCGATCAGATAGGCCAGATGGAAGGTGCTGACCGGCTCGCCGATGCGCGAGACCCGTGCCAACGCCGCCAACCCCTCGTTCCTCTGCTGGCGCGCCATCTGCAACCCCTTCACCACGAAGGCGCGGTTGACGCCGGTCAGCGGCACCACGTCGCAAACGGTCGCCAGGGCCACGAGGTCCAGCAGACCAAGCAGGTCCGGTGGTGCGGCATCCGGCAACCGGCCGCGCAGGATCCTCGCCGTCTGCACCAGAGCCAGGAAGACGACGCCGGCGGCACAAAGATGGCCCTGCCCCGAAAGGTCGTCCTCGCGATTGGGATTGACGACCGCTTCCGCCGCCGGCAACGGACCGCCGAGCTGGTGATGATCGAGCACCACGACATCGGCGCCGGCAGCCTTCGCCGCGTCGATCGAGACAGCGCTGTTGGTGCCGCAGTCGACGGTGACGATCAGCGTCGCGCCACGCGAGACAAGTTCGCACATGGCTTCCGGATTGGGTCCGTACCCCTCGAAGATGCGGTCCGGTATATAGATCTCCGCTGGCACGGAGAAATGCGTGAGAAACCGCTTGAGCAGCGCCGATGAGGCCGCGCCGTCGACGTCGTAGTCGCCGAAGATCGCCACTCTTTCCCCGGTCACGATCGCATCAGCGATGCGGGCGGCGGCCTTGTCCATGTCGGTCAGCGAAGCCGGGTCCGGCAAAAGATCGCGGATGGTCGGATCAAGGAACCGCTCGGTCTGCTCGGCGGTCACGCCGCGCCCGGCAAGGACGCGCGCGACGATGTCCGGCACGCCAAAGCCTTGCGCTATCGCAAGCGCAGTCATGTCCTGCCGCTCGGTCAGCCGGTGTTCCCAGGAAACACCTGATGCCGACTGCCTGACATCGAGGAAGATTCGGTTTTCGCCCGTCATGCGACGCGCCGTCTGCGGATTGTCATTTCTCACAATATGCGACGGCTAGCCGAGTCGGGAATCAAAACTTTTCCAGATCCTGGTGCCTTGCCTTGATCTCGCGAACGGTGCGCGACGACGAGCGCAGCACGATCGTATGCGTGGTGATGGAATTGCGCCCGAACTTGACGCCGGCCAGCATGTTGCCGTCGGTCACGCCGGTTGCGGCAAACAGCACGTCGCCGCGCGCCATGTCTTGGGTGCGGTAAACCCGCTTCGGGTCCGAGATGCCCATCTTCGCCGCGCGCGCCACCTTTTGCGGCGTGTCGAGGATCAGCCTTCCCTGGATCTGGCCGCCGGTGCAGCGCAACGCTGCCGCCGCCAGCACACCCTCCGGGGCGCCGCCGGTGCCGAGATAGATGTCGATGCCGGTTTCCTCCGGATCGGTGGTGTGGATGACGCCGGCGACGTCACCATCGCCGATCAGCCGGATCGCAGCGCCCGTGGCGCGCACGGCCTCGATCAGGCTGCCATGGCGCGGCCGGTCGAGGATGCAGGCGGTGATCTCCGGCACCGGCACGCCTTTGGCCCTGGCCAGGCTGGCGATGTTTTCGGCCGGCGAGGCATCGATGTCGATGACGCCGTCCGCATAGCCCGGGCCGACGGCGATCTTGTCCATATAGACGTCGGGCGCGAACAGCAGGCTGCCCTTTTCCGCAATGGCGATGACGGCCAGCGCGTTGGGCAGGTTCTTGGCGCAGATCGTCGTGCCTTCGAGCGGATCGAGCGCGATATCGACCGCCGGGCCTTTGCCGGAACCGACCTCTTCGCCGATATAGAGCATCGGCGCCTCGTCGCGTTCGCCCTCGCCGATCACCACCGTACCGTTGATGGCGAGGCGGTTGAGCTCCTCGCGCATGGCGTCGACTGCGACCTGGTCGGCGGCCTTTTCGTCGCCGCGTCCGCGCAACCTGGCCGCCGCAACCGCGGCGCGTTCGGTGACACGCACCAGTTCCATGGTGAGTATCCGGTCAAGGCCGGCGACGATGTTCTGGGCAATGTTCATCGGTGGACAATCCTCGTTGGCAAATTGCCTCCCGTTAGAGCGCCGCGTCCATTGGACGCGCAAAGGACGCTCTAAGTCTTTGATTCTACGCATCGTGCTTTCCCGAAAATCGATTCCGATTTCCGGGCCGATGCGTTAGAGGCGCGCCGGTTGTGTCAAAGCTCCATGACAACAGCAAGACCTGGGCGGGTCTTTCTCGAAAACGCAGCGATATCACTCGATTTGAGAAAGAGAATTCCTACTCTGCCCGCTCGATGCGAATGACTTGAGGCTTGTCGGTCAGATGGTCGTCCCTGGTGATGCCGTCGACGGCCTTGCGCACCGCCGCTTCTGTCGTCTCGTGGGTGACCAGGATCACCGTTTTCTGCAGTGCGGTATCGGGACCGGCGGCGTGCTGCACGATCGATTCCAGCGAAATGTCGTTGTCAGCCATGCGCTTGGCGATGGCGGCAAAGACGCCGATGCGGTCATGCACGGTCAGCCGGATGAAATAGCCGCCGGCATGGCTGCGCATCTGCGCCTTCTTGTACGGCCGCAATTCCTTCGCCGGCAGGCCGAAGACCGGACCGTGCTGGAAACCGGGCCGGCTCTTGGCGATGTCGGCAATGTCGCCGACCACCGCCGATGCGGTGGCGTTGCCGCCGGCACCGGGACCGGAGAGCAGGAGTTCGCCAAGAATATCGGTTTCGATGGCCACCGCATTGGTGACGCCGTGCACCTGCGCGATGACCGAGGCCGTCGGCACCATGGTCGGGTGCACGCGCTGTTCGATACCGCTTTCCGTGCGTTGGGCGACGCCGAGCAGCTTTATCCGGTAGCCGAGATCGCCGGCCGCGCGGATGTCGGCCTGGCTGATGTTGGAAATCCCTTCCATGTAGATGTCGTTGGCGGCAATCCGCGTGCCGAAGGCAAGGCTGGTCAGGATCGACAGCTTATGCGCGGTGTCGTGGCCCTCGATGTCGAAGGTCGGGTCGGCCTCGGCATAGCCCAGCCGCTGCGCATCCTTCAGACAGGCGTCGAACGACAGGCCCTCGGCCTCCATGCGGGTCAGGATATAGTTGCAGGTGCCGTTGAGGATGCCGAAGACACGGGTCACCGAATTGCCGGCCATCGCCTCGCGCATCGTCTTGATGACCGGAATGCCGCCCGCCACCGCCGCCTCGTAATTGAGCAGCACGCCCTTCTTCTCGGCGATCTCGGCCAGCACCACGCCATGCTTGGCGAGCAACGCCTTGTTGGCGGTGACGACGTGGCGGCCGGTTTCAAGCGCTGCTTTCACGGATGATCGCGACGGTCCCTCGTCGCCGCCGATCAGCTCGACGAACACGTCGATCTCGGCGGTCTGCGCCATTCCTACCGGATCGTCGAACCACTTGGCCGCGCCGAGATCGACGCCGCGGTCGCGTTTGCGATCACGGGCCGAGACGGCTGACACGACGACCTCGCGGCCGCATTGCCGCGTCAGTTCCGCCGCCTTGTCGTGCAGCACCCGCGCCACCGACGCGCCGACGGTGCCGAGACCGGCAATTCCAACACGCAACGCTTCAGCCATGTCCGGCGACGCCCCCCAAGAATTTGGTCGATGTAGTGTCAGGCGCTCAACGATGTGCGGCCAGCGGCACCACATTGTTGGGCTGTTTGGCGCTGGACGCCAGGAAGCGCTTGATGTTGCGAGCCGCCTGCCGGATCCGGTGCTCGTTCTCGACCAGCGCGATGCGCACATGGTCGTCGCCATGCTCGCCGAAGCCAACACCCGGCGCCACCGCCACGTCAGCGTGCTCGATCAGAAGCTTGGAGAATTCGAGCGAACCGAGATGCTTGAACGGCTCCGGGATCGGCGCCCAGGCGAACATCGACGCCGCCGGCGCCGGGACAATCCAGCCGGCGCGGCTGAAGGCGTCGACCATGACGTCGCGGCGCTTATGATAGATGTCGCGAACTTCGGCGATATCGGCGCCGTCGCCGTTGAGCGCGTGCGCAGCCGCCACCTGGATCGGCGTGAAGGCGCCGTAGTCGAGATAGGACTTGACCCTGGTCAGCGCCGAGATCAGCCGATGGTTGCCGACGGCAAAACCCATGCGCCAGCCGGGCATGGAAAAGGTCTTCGACATCGAGGTGAACTCGACCGCCACGTCGATCGCGCCCGGCACCTGCAGCACCGAGGGCGGCGGATTGCCGTCGAAATAGATTTCCGAATAGGCAAGGTCCGACAGGATGATGATGTCGTTCTTCTTGGCGAAGGCCACCACCTCCTTGTAGAAATCGAGCGAGGCGACCTGCGCCGTCGGGTTCGACGGGTAATTGAGGATCAACGCCAGCGGCTTCGGGATCGAATGGCGGATGCCGCGCTCCAGCGCGGGGATGAAGCCGTCGTCCGGTTCCACCTGCAACGAGCGGATCACGCCGCCCGACATGATGAAGCCGAAAGCGTGGATCGGATAGGTCGGGTTAGGGCACAGGATCACGTCGCCGGGGGCGGTGATCGCCTGCGCCATATTGGCAAAACCTTCCTTCGACCCCAGCGTCGCCACCACTTGCGTGTCCGGGTCGAGTTTCACCCCAAAACGGCGGCCATAGTAATTGGCCTGGGCGCGGCGAAGGCCCGGAATGCCGCGCGACGACGAATAGCGATGCGTGCGCGGATCGCGCACGACCTCGCACAATTTGTCGACGATGGCCTTGGGCGTCGGCAGATCCGGATTGCCCATGCCAAGGTCGATGATGTCGGCGCCGCGCGAGCGGGCACTGGCCTTCAGCCGGTTGACCTGCTCGAAGACATAGGGCGGAAGCCGGCGGACCTTGTGAAATTCTTCCATGTCAATTCCAGACGGTCAAAGTGGTTTTTGGCGAAGGTGGTTGTCGGTCGCGCGATATAACCCTATTTGCAGGTAGGGTCGAGGGCAGGATCGCATTTGGCTTCGATCTGCTTCAGCGCGTCGGCGCCGTGCTTCCTTGCCAGTGTGTTCAGCGCCGCCGGGTTCGCGGCCTTGACCGCTCCGCCCTTTGAGGCCTGCGCCTGCTCGTCGGCCTTCAACTGGGCGAGCTTGGCGTTCTTTTCCGCCTCGGTGAATTGCTTCGCCGCCACCTGCGGCGGGATATTCAGGTTCGGATAGGTGCCGGTGTTCTTCGGCCCGTCGGTAGCCGCGACAGGCGTGGCGCCCTCGATGTTGGTGCTCGAACAGCCGGCGATCGCCAGCAAAACGACCGCCGCGCCCATGCGGCAAAAACGACCAGTGCCAGAAAAAACAGTTTCGCCAATATTAATCGTCATATTGTTTCCTTGGCAGCCGAGGTAGAGCGCGTTGGACCCTGTCCGATGTCCCATGATAATATGTCAAGAAAACGCTTCGGGAGGAACCCCGCGAACCATGTCCAAAACACCCGATTCGGGCAAAGCGGAAGATGACCAGGCTTCGACCGTCGAGCAATATCTGGTGAAGGACCCGGAGCGCTTCGCCTTGAACATGGCGCGCATGATCGAGCAGGCCGGCAAGGCGGCTTCCGCATGGGCCGAGCCGCGCGAAAAAGGCGACGTGCGCGATCATGTCGCCGAGCCGGTCGTCGACATGGTGAAAACCTTCTCCAAGCTCAGCGAATACTGGCTTTCCGACCCGCAGCGTGCCCTGGAGGCGCAGACGCGGCTGTTCTCCGGCTACATGACCGTCTGGGCCAACTCCATCCAGCGTCTCGGCGCCGGCGGCGAAGATGCCGAAGACGCGGTCAAGCCCGAGCCCGGCGACAAGCGTTTCCAGGACCCGGAATGGGGCCGCAACGCCTTCTTCGATTTCCTCAAGCAGGCCTATCTCGTCACCTCGCGCTGGGCGGCCGAGCTGGTCGAGCACGCCGATGGCCTGGACGAGCACACCCGCCACAAGGCCAGCTTCTACGTCAAGCAGGTGTCCAACGCCATCTCGCCGTCGAATTTCATCCTGACCAACCCGGAGCTGTTTCGCGAGACCGTCGCTTCGAATGGCGAAAACCTGGTGCGCGGCATGAAGATGCTGGCCGAGGACATCGCCGCCGGCAAGGGCGACCTGAAACTCCGGCAGGCCGATTATTCGCCCTTCGAGATCGGCAAGAACCTCGCGACGACGCCCGGCAAGGTGGTGGGCCGCAGCGATGTCGCCGAGATCTTGCAGTACGATCCGGCGACCGAGACCGTACTCAAGCGGCCGCTACTGATCTGCCCGCCATGGATCAACAAATTCTACATTCTCGATCTCAACCCGCAAAAGTCCTTCATCCGTTGGGCGGTAGAGCAGGGCCACACCGTCTTCGTCATCTCCTGGATCAACCCGGACGAGCGGCACGGCACCAAGAGCTGGGAGGCCTATATCCGAGAGGGACTGCAATATGGCCTGGACACGATCGAAAAGGCCACCGGTGAAAAGGACGTCAATGCCGTCGGCTATTGCGTCGGCGGCACGCTTCTGGCGGCAGCCCTGGCGCTGATGGCGCAAGAAGGCGACCACCGCATCAAATCGGCCACCTTCTTCACCACGCAGGTCGATTTCACCTATGCCGGCGACCTGAAAGTGTTCGTCGACGAGGAGCAGGTTGCGGCCGTCGAAAAGGCGATGAACGAGAAAGGCTATCTCGACGGCACCAAGATGGCGACCGCCTTCAACATGCTGCGCTCGGGCGACCTGATCTGGCCCTATGTCGTCAACAACTACATGCGCGGCAAGGATCCCCTGCCCTTCGATCTGCTCTACTGGAACGCCGATTCGACCCGCATGGGCGCGGCCAATCATTCCTTCTATCTGCGCAACTGCTATCTCGAGAACAGACTTTCGCAGGGCATGATGGAGCTGGCGGGCCGGGTGGTTTCGCTGAAGGACGTCACCATCCCGGTCTACAACCTTGCCGCGAAGGAAGATCACATCGCGCCGGCGCTTTCGGTGTTCCTCGGTTCGAAGTATTTCGGCGGCGAAGTCGACTACGTCATGGCCGGCTCCGGCCATATCGCCGGTGTCGTCAATCCGCCGGCAGCGCAGAAATATCACTACTGGACCGGCGGCAAGCCGGCGGGCGACTTCGACCAGTGGATCGCCGAGGCCATAAACCATCCCGGCTCCTGGTGGCCGCACTGGCAACGCTGGGTCGAGGCGAAGGACAACACCCGCGTGCCGGCCCGCAAACCCGGCAAGCACATGAAAACCCTGGGCGACGCGCCAGGCACCTATGTCAAGGTGCGTGTGTAACCTTCTGTAATGTGTGGTGAGTTGACGCGCCGGTAAAAGAGGGCGAAATGGTGTCGTCAGCCCTCAAGCAGTCTCGATTCCTCTTTAGCCGTCGAATTACTCTGGGGCTTGCGGATTTGACACAGGTCTCGTTTCCGTTCGGGGACAAGGATTTATTTCGGCGAGACGTTTCGACGCCGCCAATGACGTACCGGCCGGACATCGAGGGGGAATTTTGTTTTGAAATCAGCAGGATCGCGCCTCGCGAAGGGAGAAAGCCGCGCCATTGCGGCCGCGCTTTTCTCCGTGCTCCTGGCGTCCTGCACCTCGGCCGGCGACCCGTCCCTGTCCGTCGGCATGCCTGGCTACAATGCCTCGTCTACGGACATCGGCACGGCCTCTGGCACCCAACAGGTCGCCGTTGAGTCGTCATCGCAGATGACGACTTCACAAATGACGATGACCGCCAGGGGCGACGCAAGCCTTCCCGAGCAGGTCACTTATGTGCCAATGGCCAAGCCAGGGACCGAGGGAGGAGCCAAGTCGGATGCCGGCTTCCCCGTCACGGCTCCTGCGCGCGCAGACGCTGCTGCGGGCCAGACGCCGCAGCCCCAGCAACAGTCCGCGCAGACGGTTGAACAGGCCGATGCTGCAACGCAGAAGGCTGAAACCGCCGATGCAGGCACGGCCGCGCCGAAGTCCAAGGCCGAGACCGCCGCGCCGGCGATGAACAACCCGGTTTATGTGACCGCCGGGGAGCCGCAGCCGCAAGCCTATGCGCCGAAGAAGAAGGGGTTCCTCGCCTCTTTGTTCAGCGCCACGCCGGCCTCGGCGGCGCCTGCCCCGCAGACCAGCAACAGGTCGGGCGAGCAATCGACGGCGGCGCAGCCCAAGGCGGCCGCAAAGCCGACCATCACGTTGGCCTCGGCCAAATCGGCTGAAAAGCCGGTGCAACTGGCCTCGATCGGCGACACCAGCCATTTCACCGATGACGCGCTGCCTGGCGTACGCAAGACCGCACTTTTCGAGATCAAGCGCAAATCCGGCCTCGACGACGACAGCGACGTCGATCTGAACGAGGATGAAGGCGGCGCCTATCAGGTGGCATCCGCTGCCGGGCTTGCCCGGCTGGCGCCCAACGGTCTTTTGAAGCAGACCGAGAACGTCGACGTTGCCTGCCTTAAACCTTCGCTGGTCCGCGTGCTGAAGACGATTGAGGGCCACTACGGCAAGAAGATGATCGTCACCTCCGGCTATCGTGACCCGGCCCGCAACCGCCGCGCCAACGGCGCCAAGAATTCGCTGCACATGTATTGCGCCGCTGCCGACATCCAGGTTCCAGGCGTCGCGAAAGCGCAACTGGCAAGCTACATCCGCAGCATGCCCGGGCGCGGCGGCGTCGGCACCTACTGCCATACCGAATCTGTTCACATCGACGTCGGTCCCGAGCGCGACTGGAACTGGCGCTGCCGCCGGCGGCGGTAACGGCTGGCTCTCTCTCTCTCTCTCTCTCTCTCTCTTTACGCAACGTTCGCAATGTGCCGCCTCACGACGGCACGGTCGAACCGGGCTAAATCGCCGAAAATGCGCGGTTTTGCGGCCAATGAAAAAAGTTGTCGCAGGCGGCGGCAGACGGGTTGCCGGTTTGGTGCAACGCAACTATAAGCGCTCACATCTGAGCGCGCCCATCGTCTAGCGGTCAGGACACCGCCCTTTCACGGCGGTAACAGGGGTTCGATTCCCCTTGGGCGTACCAGAGATTTCAACTAGCATGGCAATAGAGCATCAGATCCCAGTGCATGCAGCCGTACTCGTCGCCAAGGCGGTCGATGAGGACCTGGATATCAAATCCCTATTGGGCCGCACCTAAATTCCAGATGTCCCGATGCAGGCGCCATGTCCCGTCGTCGCCCTTCTTCCAGACGACGATGTACTTGCCCGCAACGGTGGAGAGGGCGCCGTCTTTGCTCGGCACATCGAGCGTAAATGCGCCAACTTCGTAGGCGAGGTTTGCGCTCTCTTCCACCTCCAGGGCCTTTAGGGTGAGATTCTTCATCCCGCTTTTGATCGCGCCCTGCCAGAATTCTTCCACGCCCTTGCGACCATCGACGCGCTTGCCGTCGGGCGGCAGCACGGCGGCATCCTCGGTATACATTTGACCGACCTCCACCGCGTTTCCGCTGTTGAAGGCGTCCGTGAATTTCGTCAGCGCAGCTTCGATGTCCTCGCGAGCCGACTGGGCGGCCGCAGACAACGCAGACGAAAGAAACAGCACAGCAGCAAATGCAAATAACTTAGCCACTCTCATCTCGTCCTCCCTTTGCGTGATCGAGATATCCACCGGATGAATAGTGGGCCCAATCCGAGTGCGCCGCCGCGCCCGCTCAATGGTTAGGTCATGATTTACATTAGGCTTATCTGATATGACGGCGCAAGCGCAGCTACGCAGCCAAGAGCGGGGCGTAAAGCCTCACCAGTGCGCGCGTTTCCGCCGGTCGCGCTGATGCTCTCGCGCGTCTCTCATAGTTCGTCCTTGGCCTTGCCATAGGCGTTCGGCGCAGTGTGAGGCGTGTAGATCAGGCCTGCTTTCTTGCCGCCACGCACAGCTCATCGCTGGCGGCGCGCGCGTCTTCACCGGGCGAGGCCTCATCAACGGCGAAGCCATAGCCCTCAATGAGAAGGCCCGTTCGGACTTTGCCGAACTGCGGAGGCAATCCCGCGACGCCAATATGACTTGTATCTCGCCGCGGAATTTCTGGAAAGACGATTGATGACCGGCACGGGAACGACCCGGCCCATGTTCTTCGAGGTGAACAAAGGCCGGGCCTGATCTAGTTCCCCGCCCGTAGCTCCTTCAGGTCACAGCGAATGATGCTGCCATGGAAAATGGCTGGCGAGGTGCGTTTGAGATGCATCTCCCGTCCCGTCGCTGTCCAAAGAGAGCGACCCGGTTGAACTGTCGTAGCTGACCTGGTCGGAACGATCATGCGCAGCCGTAGACAGAGCGTCGGATGACTCCCCTCCCGACTTGAGCCCGTCCAAGAAGGCCTGGTCGAAGTGAGGCTTGTCCTGCAGCTTGTCCTGCAGCTTTTCCTGGAGCCAGCTGAAGTCGAAGGCGTCGTGGCCTCCGCGGCCGGACATGATCTCGGCGGCGCCGCCCTTGCTAGCATTGGCGCCGACATTTTCATTATCCTCGACGGTGTGGGCGAACCCGTTGCCGGCCGTCTTGTCGTGTGAACCGGCGAGCGACTCCGAGCCGCCAGAAAGGGCGGCCAACACCCGGTCGACACTGCTGCCTGCCTTTTCGCCGCCATTGTCGACATGGGAGGTGTCGTTGCCGTCATGGTTTGCCGCCCTGTCGGTGCCGGAGGCTGCATGGGTCGCATCGGCACCACGGACAGCATGAACACCGCCATTGCTGGTCGTGGGGCGGGAAGCGGCGGTCTCAGTGGAACTGCCATCGCTGGCGGCGGTGTCGGAAGCGGCGGCCGCAGTAGAGCTGTCGTCGCTGATGGTGGTGTCAGAAGCGGCGGTCGCAGTAGCGCTGTCGTCGCTGATGGTAGTGTCGAAAGCGGCGGCCGCAGTAGAGCTGTCGTCGCTCGTGGTGGTGTCGGAGGCGGCGGCCGCAGTAGCGCTGTCGTCGCTCGTGGTGGTGTCAGAAGCGGCGGTCGCAGTAGCGCTGTCGTCGCTCGTGGTGGTGCCGGAAGCGGCGGCCGCAGTAGAGCTGTCGTCGCCGATGGTGGTGTCGGAAGCGGCGACCGCAGTAGAGCTGTCGTCGCTGATGGTGGTGTCGGAAGCGGTGGTCGCAGTAGAGCTGGCGTCGCTCGTGGTGGCGTCGGAAGCGGCGGCCGCAGCGGCGCTGTCGTCGCTGATGGTGGCGTCGGCAGGGACAGTCGCGGTAGAGCTGTCATCGATGACGTCGGAAGCGACGGTCCCAGTTGTGCTGAGATTGTGCTCCCGGAAAACAGCCTGCAGTTCCGGCGAGCTCTCAAGTGCGACGTCGCCTTCCTGCGAACCCCAGGCATAGGCAAAGTCGAATTCGGGCGACGGA
>NZ_NPKH01000043.1 GCF_002284535.1 Mesorhizobium wenxiniae
CGCCATGCCGTTCAAGGTGCCGACTGCGCCAGAGCAGGTGAAGATCGATCCCTACGGCCCGGAGAGCCCGGACTTCATCGTCGGCGACGACTTTGCCCACATGTGGGTATCGGCGCTGGCTTTCTGCCAGAAGCGCTTCGAGGGCACCATGCCGAAATACAAGAAGGAGCCGTCCGGCGGCATCGGCAGCTTCACGGCGGATTCCTTTCCGGTGTTCGACCGGTTCTGCGAGAACGTCTACGTGATCGCCGACAGCAATCACGGCTACAAGATGATCGGCGTCGGCAAGCTGGTGGCCGACGACATCTGCGGTAACGAGAGCGACCTGCTACGGCCGTTCCGCTTCTCGCGCTTCGCCGAAGGCAAGCTGCATCCGACCTCGCATTCGCCATTCCCCTGGAGCTGACCTGGCAGTCGCAGTCAGAGTTGGGACGAGATCGGGTGAACCCAATGAAGGCATTGCGCCTGAACTCTGTTGCTTGACCGGAGGAACTGACTCGTGAAAGGACCGAACGAACCTCGTGAAACTCAGTTCGAGAGATGCTCGAGAACGGGCCTCGCTCTTGAGCAGACCCAAGACTCGATTTTCCACCTTGATCTCCATAGGACTGCCGCGGGGCGAGAAAAGCCCGGTCCACTGGAATCGGCGTATGTGACCATTCCGCGCGACGGCGTGAGGCTTGCTCTGGATATCGTCCGTCCCATGGGCGACGATGCCAACACCAAGCGGGACACCGTTCTGGTGATGACGCGCTACTGGCGTGGCCAGAAGGCAGACCTCCCTCCCGGTGATGTCGACCAGCTCCTGCTGCACAAGAACTTTTCGAGCCTCTTTGTGCCGCATGGTTATGCCGTGGTCGTCGGAGACGTTCGCGGCACCGGTGCATCTTTCGGGGTTTCGCTGTATTCCCGCTCGCGCGACGAGACACTGGACTTCTCGGACGTGCTCGACTGGATCGTTGCACAGCCTTGGTCCACGGGCCGTGTCGTCGGCTATGGCTTGTCTTATACCGCCAACACAGCGGAATGGATGGCGGAACGCAACCATCCGGCGCTGAAGGGCATCATACCGATGGCTGCGTCCTACGATCCCTATGAAGAAGTTTACTTTCCCGGTGGAGTGTCCACCGCCTACGGAACGGCATGGGCTGACATGGTCAGAAACTTGGACCGCAATTTGCCCTCGCCGGGCGTTCGTCCCGTCGGGCCTAGCGGCGAGGCCGACCTCGCCGCGGCCCTACGAGATCACCAGCCGGGACGATCCCTATCGGAGGGCCTTCGGCAAGTGACGTTCAAGGATGATCGCCTCGCGATTTGGGGCGGAGCGTCCATGCTTGATTGGAGCAACAGGGAAGCCGCGGATCGGGTCTCTCGCTCGGGCACCCCATACCAAAACTGGGCGAGCTGGTTCGACCTTGGGATGGCGCAAGGAGCCGTTTGCCGCTTCCTGCTCCAGTCAAATCCAATGAACGTGATCATCGGTCCGTGGAACCACAGCGGCAGCGGCGCCTACGATCCGCTCCAGGCAGATGGCGAGCCGATCCTGCCCACGCTCTCAACGCAACACGCGAATAACCTCCGCTTTGCGGACTTGTGTTTTTCTGGCCGGGCTGCCCGCGAGCAAGGGAAGGTCCTCCACTACTACACCCTAGGAGAGGGTTGGAAATCGACCGCTGTTTGGCCAATCCCGGCCACCCGCCAACGCTGGTACATTTCAAGTGGCTCCCGACTTACAGCATCGCCTGGTGATAGCGGCTTAGACTCGCTTCAGGTCAACCCCGCGGCGCAGGAGGACGACAACTCGATGCGGTGGGACACCGATCGCCTGGGATTTGGAGATCGGCGAAAGTTCCTCGATGGTCGCCTCGCCTATACGAGCGAGCCGTTGACGCGCGACCTCGAGATCACCGGACATCCCGTGGTCTACCTGAACGTCACCTCGACCCGCGAGGACTGCGCCTTTTTTGTCTATCTCGAAGCCGTAAAGCCGGACGGGGAATCCCATCTCCTCACGGAAGGTCAGTTGCGGGCGCTGCACCGGAAGGTGTGGACCGACTCGCCGCTCAGCGGGCTTGGACCCCAGCATAGCTATTCGAAACGCGACGCCGAACCGCTCATTCCGGGCGAGCCCGCCATTCTGACCTTCACCATGTTCCCGATCTCCGCCCGTCTCCCGTCGGGTTACCGCCTGAGGGTGTGCCTTGCTGGCAGCGACAAGCCGAATTTTGCCAATGTGCCCGCCGACGGCGCGCCCCCGTTGCTCAAATTTCATCGGGGCGCGGCCGGTTGTTACATCGACCTGCCGATCATCAAGAGGTGAGGGAAAAGCCAATCAGCCCGTTACGAACAACTAACGGGGGCCGATAACAGCCAATCAGGCCTTGGTGCATGGGAGAAGGTCTTCCCGGATTCCTACGCTCACGGCCACTATGGTCGCCAGGACGTGAGCACCCAGACCGAGGAGAGCTGTGGGTCTCAGACTTACAAAACGATTCTGCAATTTGGCATCGGGACCACTGACATTTGGCCGCCGAGCCAGAATATTTACGGGTAAAATCCCAATGAGGGCATTGTGCCATTCGCGCTCGACCGGAGCAAATTGATGAGTGAATCGAAGGAATGTGCCGCAACTCAGCTCGATAGCTGCTCGGAAACGGGCATCGATTGTGGGCAGACGCAAGACTCCATCTTTCGCCTAGATCTCTATGGCACCGCTGCGGGGCGATCCAAGCTCGGTCCGCTGGAATCGTTGTACGTGACCATGCGTGACGGCGTAAGGCTTGCGTTGGATATCGTCCGCCCCATGGGCGACGAAGCCAACACAAAGCGCGACACCATTTTGGTGATGACGCGCTACTGGCGCGGCATCAAGGGAGACCCGCCCCACCGCGAGGCCGGCCGGTTTGTGCCGCATGGCTATGCCGTGGTCGTAGGTGATGTTCGCGGCACTGGTGCATCTTTCGGCGTGTGGCCTTATCCCTGCTGGCGTGAGGAGACACTGGACTTCACGGAGGTGCTTGACTGGATCGTTGCACAGCCCTGGTCCACGGGTCGTGTCGTCGGCTATGGCTCGTCTTATACCGCCAACACCGCGGAATGGATGGCGGAGCGGAACCATCCGGCGATGAAAGGCATCATACCGCGGTTTGCTTCCTACGATCCCTATGAATATGTCTGGCTTCCAAGTGGAATCCCCGCCGTCTCCGGCGCGCGACTCTGGGGCAGCCTCAGCAAGAACCTGGACCTAAATATGCTCGTCAGCGGGGATGGCGAGCGCCGACCGTCGCCCGGCGTTCGTCCCGTCGGGCCGGGCGGCGACGCGGACCTTGCGGCGGCCCTGCGCGATCATGAGTCCGTGCCACCCGTCTGGGAGGGTCTCGAGCAGGTGACGTTCAAGGACGATCGCCTCGCGGCCTGGGGCGAAGCGTCCATGCTCGACTGGAGCGTCATGGAAGCAGCGGATCGGGTCTCTCGCTCAGGCGCCCCAATCCAAAACTGGGCGAGCTGGTTCGACGCTGGCACAGCGCAGGGAGCCGTTCGCCGTTTCGTGGGGCAGTCAAATCCGATGAACGTGATCATCGGTCCGTGGAACCACGGCGGCGATTCTCCTTGGGATCCCCTCCGCGCTGATGGGGAAGCGATCCCTCCAACGCCGCCGACCCAGGACGCAAATGACGTCCGCTTCGCGGATTTGTGCTTCAACGGTCATGCCGCCCGCGAGCAAGGGAAGATCCTCCATTACTACACTCTTGGGGAGGGTTGGAAATCGACCCGCGTGTGGCCGCTCCCGGCTACCCGCCAACGGTGGTACATGGCAAGTGGTTCCCGGCTGAGTTCGTCGCCCGACGAATCGGGGTTCGACTCGTTCCAGGTCGATCCTGCGCTGGGAGAGGTTCCCTCAAACCGGTGGGCCACCAGTACTGGCGGCGCGGGAAAGGTCGATTACGGAGATCGGCGGCAGCTTGACGGGGTGCGCCTCGGCTACACCAGCGATCCGTTGAACAGCGAACTCGAGATCACCGGACATCCTGTCGTGCACCTGAACATCACCTCGACCCGCGAGGACGGCGCCTTTTTCGTCTATCTCGAAGCCGTCAAGCCGGATGGCGTATCCTGTTATCTCACGGAGGGCCAGTTGCGCGCCCTGCACCGGAAGGTGTGGACCGACTCACCGTTCAGCGCGCTTGGACCCCAGCATAGCTATTTGAAACGCGACGCCGAACCGCTCATTCCGGGCGAGCCCGCCATCCTGACCTTCTCGTTGCATCCCATCTCCGCCCGCCTCCCGGCGGGATACCGTCTGAGGGTGTGTCTTGCTGGCAGCGACAAGACCACATTTGCCAATGTTCCCGCCGACGGCGCGCCGCCGTTGCTCAAATTTCATCGTGGCGCGGTCGGTTGTTACATCGACTTGCCGATCATCGCGAGTTGAGTAATCTTCAGGCTCTTGGCGCCGAGCGGGATGAGCTATCTTGCCGCGAAGCCGCTGACAGACAGACGATGTCCGCGAAACCGCCCAACTAGGATCGTCTTGCCTCCCGATGACGTGCTATCGCGTTCGGCGTTCTCTCCACGACTCCCGTATTGTCGAGGGCGCGCTACACGCATGTTGGCGACCCACGTCATCCGGGCGACGGCGCCCGCTCGATCGCCTGACCCTGGACGTCACGCCGCCCGGCTGAGGTCGGTCGCGGGTCGTGCGCGAGCCCGCTCCCCACACAGCTCGCTCCCGCCAAGACTCGCAGATGTCCTGCGCCACCACGCCGAGGGTTACATCCCGCAGCATGACCGCCGTCTGGGTCTCTGGGCCAGGCTGAGCGTCGTGTTATGAGCGCGATCATGGCGTGGCGGACGGCCGCTATCGGCGGCCGTGTCGAGACTTGCACGGCGTATCGGGCCTCGCATCGGCTACAACGCTACAACTCCTTGTATGGGGATTTTTCTGTCAAGTTCTTGGTGTGGCTCTCAGCAATCTTTTCCTTGAGTTTCTCGACAGCCGGCGCCTGGGCCAAAAGCGGGGCGGTCGACCGCGAGAGCGAGGCGGGCGTGAACCCGGATCGGGAACAGGTGAGCAATTCGAGGGGAGCCTGCCTTGGGGCGCAAAGCATCGCGCCGCGACCTTGTATTCGGTCGGATCCGCAGGGGATCCCGACCATGAAGCAGTAAATGGCTTCGGCAGCAAGGCTCCGAGGCGGCGGGCCCATTCTGCCGACGGCATTGGAGCCATGGAGTTGTTCGGGTCACCGCCACCTCGAATCGCTACGCTTCGACTCGTCGCGACAGTCGATCCGCCGCGCGACGACCATGTCGCGTATTCAGATTGTCTGCCGCAGCGCGACGCCCGCCGGGATTTCGCCGATGGTGACCATGCGCCAAAGCGCGATGAGCAGCTTGCGGGCGAGTGCGACGATCATTGTTGTCTTGCGCGCACCCTTCGGGCCACCAGTCCGCGATCGGTACCATTGCGCAAGCGCGCTGTCGCTCTGGAATCGCAAGAACCGCCAGGCAAGTTGGATCAGCCCGCGACGCGCGCGGGCATTGCCAGCCTTGGCCAATCCTCTCTCTCGTCGTCTCTTGCCACTCTCGTCGGGCGAACCCGTGAGGC
Organism: Mesorhizobium wenxiniae; assembly: GCF_002284535.1. Taxonomy (GTDB): domain Bacteria; phylum Pseudomonadota; class Alphaproteobacteria; order Rhizobiales; family Rhizobiaceae; genus Mesorhizobium; species Mesorhizobium wenxiniae. Next base: position 5,606 of record NZ_NPKH01000043.1, read on the forward strand.
CAACGTAACGGGCCACGGCTCGCCGGTCTCGAAGGTTTCGGGACAACACCTCCTGAACCAACATGTCTGCCTGAACCAACATGTCTGCAGTTTCCATTCCCACGCCGACGACGCGGGCCAACAGGCGCACCATAGCGTGTGGCCCTGCCGCAGGCGCTTTTTCCAGCCGCTCGATGCGGGCCATTTCGATCGCATTGATCTGTTCGCGCACCACAGCGAGCCGATCCATGTCACGTCGGATCTCGTCCAGCGTGTTAGGTGGAATCGGCACACCCTCCGGTGTGCGTAACGCGGCGAGCCGTTGCGGCGCCTTGCGCAACGCCGGTTTGAACCCGCGGATGCCGAGCCGGGCCAAGTTCGCCTTCATTCGGTTGATGATCCGTGTGCGCTCGCCGACCAGACCTTCCCGTTCACGGCTCGGACGCTTGGCGTCCTCTTGCTCGAGCGTTGGGATAGCGACCATCCGGCAGTGTCCGCGCTCGCCACGCAGCCATCCCACCAACACCGCATAAGCATCGCCGTATCCAGTCGATCGGTCTTCGCTCGACGATGCTCGCGTGACACGGCGACACTCGTCGAATGGACGACATGCACTGCGATGTCGCGAGCCTGCAGCCACCGCGCCAGCCAAAAGCCGTCCCGTCCCGCCTCAAAGGCGAGGGCAATCTTTCCAATCGTCTTGCCTGCCTTCATTGCCTCCAACCGCCAGCGCTCCAGCAGCCGCAGCAGCGCGACCGGATCCGGCTCCTGCTTCTTTACGGGTTGGCGCTCAATTCCGGGAATCAACCCAGCTACCAGCCAGCTGGCCTCGCTCAGTTCAACGACTACCGTCAGAGTGGTATTTTGATCAAAGGGAGCAAGGGAACGGCTCAGGTCACTTACTTGGCTCATGGGGCATATCCATCCGTTTCATTGAACAACGGAGGCACCATTTCACGCCCACGCCGCTCTCCCCATAGCTTCTGCCGCCATCGTAGCCGCGTAAGACCGTATGTCCGCCTCTGCCGGTGAGGTGGCTCGCCCTACACTGCGCGTCCGAGGGTTGCTCGGGCGGGCCGAGCCGATCCTCATCACAGGAGGACGAGCCGTGGCAGATTATAGGGAAGCATTTGTCGAAATTGATGTTGCCAAGCTGAGGAACGCCATCGCGATTGCGGATGCGGGCCGGGTGGGAGAAGTTCGCTTCTTTGGCGAAGTCGAGGCGTCGGCCGCGAGCATGCGCGTGGTCATTCATCGGATCGCCGGGCAGGTTTGATTGTGTGCTCTGCTACGAGGCCGGCCCGACCGGCTATGGTATCGCCTGATCCGATCGCTCGGGCACGGATGCGATCGGGTGAAGACGAACCGTCGAGACGCCGTTTCTCTCGCCCGACTGCTACGCGGGGGCGAATTGACTGGAGGAGTGTGGGTGTCCGACGAAAGCCACGAGGCCCTGCGAGATCTTGTTCGCGCTCGGGCTGCAGCGGTCGAGACGCTTCGTGCTCACCGCCAGCAAGTGAGCGCCTTCATGTTCAAGCATGGTCGGCTCTATCCCCGCAATACGAGTGGGATGATGCGCTACCTGCGCTGGCTGCAAGAGCAGCGTTTCGATCATCCCGCACATCAGATTGCGCTCCAGGAGATGGTCGAAGCGGTGGGCGTCTCGAAAGAACGGGTCGAGCTCCTGGAGCGCACGATCGGGGAATTCATTCCCGCCTGGTCTCTGGCGCCTCTTGTGCAGGCGCTGCAAGCATTGCGTGGAGTAAATCCGATTATCGCCGTGACGTTCGCCAGCGAGGTCGGCGACGTGGGCCGCTTCGAGAGCCCTCGTCAGCTCATGGGCTATGTCGGCCTCGTGCCGAGCGAGCGATCGACCGGAGAGACGATCAGGCGCGGCGGCATCAACAAGGGGGGAAAGGGCCGCGTCCGGCACATGCTGGTCGAGAGTGCCTGGACCTATCGGCATCCACCGAAGGTCGGAAAGATGAAGCTATACCAGTTGGAGCGGCACCGCCACGCGTGCGTGAGATAGCATGGAAGGCCCAGGTCCGACCGACGACCCGCTACCGAAAGCTGGCCGCGCGCGGCAGACGGACGACGGTGATCTGCACCGCGATTGCCCGTGAACTGGCCGGCTTGATGTGGGCTGTCACGGCGGAGGCGCGCGCGGCCTGATCCCGTCGCCGTAGCGGCGGTACATCCTCGCCCATGGGCGGAGCCGGGACCACGGCAGGGGAATGTCCGTCAGACAGTTTGTAACCGGCAAAGGCCGACGCCCGAATTAAGATAGGAACAGCCCCAGACGCATAATCGAGAATGCGGTAACCAACCCGCGCATCAGAGCTTGATCACCGACGTCTTTCAGTTCCGCCTCCATCCATGCGCGACCATCAGAATGAACAGCCGATCTCGCGACCGGCCGCACTTCTACGGTCTAAACCCTTGACTGCGGACATCAGGAGCTCGGGAGCCGGGATGTAGGCCCACGGCAGGAGATCGTCGATCTGGCTGTTTGGGTGACCGTTGACGATCCTGGTCAGCACGTCGGCGAGGTAGCCGAGCGGCTCGACGTCGTTCAGCTTGCAGGATTCGATCAGAGAGGCGATGACGGCCCAATGCTCGGCTCCGCCGTAGGAGCCGCGAAGAGCGCGTTCTTTCGGTTAAGCGCAATCGGGCGGATCGATCGCTCGACGACATTGCTGTCGATCTCGATGCGACCATCGTCAAGGAAGCGCGTGAGCCTTTCCCAACGGGGAAGCGTGAGCGGATGGCGTCGGCGAGCTTAATCTTCTGGCTGATCGGACCGAGCTTCTCGCGCAGCCACGGCTCGAGAGTTCGGCGACGATCGGCGGGCTCTCATCCTGGCGCATGGCACGGCGCTGCTCGGCCGATCGTCCACAGATGTCGTCCTGATTCTGTAGAGTTCCGCGATCCGTTGGAGCGCCTCGCTGGCGATCGACGCTGGACCGGCCCCAGCGAGGTCGTAGAAGCGCCGGCGCACATCCGCCCAGCAGAAGGCGAGCACGACGCCGCTCTTGTCGGCCCGCACACGATAGCCGCCATAGCCGTAGACCGGCAGGATTCCGCTGAAACCGGCAAAATGGGCTATCGGGTCGCTCGCTGTTGACACCGGGCTGTCCGCCAGAACTTGTCCTGCCCGCTGGTGGACGAGTTCTTCACTTGGCTGACAGCTCACGCCCCGCGCGTCTCGCGCAAGTCCGACCTCGGCGAGGCTATGGCCTGTATGCTGAACAGCCAGGCCGCCTTTCGGCTGTTCCTGGACGACGGTCGCCTCTACATCGACCCAACCTCGTCAAAAACGCGATCACAAGTCCAGCCATGAACCGCCGCAATGCTCTCTTTGCCGGCCGTGACGAAGGCGGCCTCAAGGAAATGCTGGTTGTCGAGAGCGGTTGATCAGGGCGGATATATGCTCGACGAGATCGTCCAGACGCGCCCAATTCATTGGAACATTTCGTGTCGATCTTCTCCGCAGTCCGAAACCTCTCGTCTCATCGCAGACCAGCCGCTTTGCAGCACAAATTCGAACCCATCGACGCCAGGCGATGGACACGTGGGAAGCCGTGAGTGCACGACCTACCTGAAAAGCGCGGTGTGGGTCTTACGCGGCCGCATTTCAAACAACGTGACAACGCCGTCGAATGCTGCTTCACTCTCGGCTGTCCAGTCGGGCATGGCGGGGCGCTTCCATGATCACCAGGCAGCACCCTAACAAATCCGCGACCAGCGCGAATCCCACGCAGCCGCGACTTTCTGACTCAGTAAGACAATAGAGGACAATGGAAACATCAAAGCTGATGTTCAGGCCGCGACAGATAGTGCGTTATCTCATTTTTTCGTGAGCCCACAGTTGCAGGGGCTGTTGCATTCGGCAAATGTGGCAGGGTGGCGACGCATTGCCGCGGCATCCTCTGCCGGCACATAGCCAGCACTGTGGAAGGAACGTTCAGGTAGGTTAGAGTAAGTGATATGAACAAGCTAGACCGCATGGATTACCGGATTCTTGATGTGCTCCAAGAAAACGGCCGGCTTCCAATTAAGATCCTGGCCGACAGGGTCGGCATTTCCGTGTCGCCGTGTTGGCAGAGGGTCAAAAAGCTCGAAAAAGACGGAATCATACGTCGTTACATCGCAGAGATAGCGATTGAAAAGTTGCAAAGTATCCAGATTGTTTTAGCTAAGGTGGTCCTATCGAGGCAAAATCGCGATGCATTAAATTTCTTTGAACGCCATATGTGTGTTATTCCCGAAGTTATGGAATGTTACGAAGTAATGGGTCAATTTGACTACCACATCAAATTTATTGTTTCCTCCATTGACCACTATACTGAGATCGCAGAGAGATTTCTAACTCCTGAATTTGGTGTTGAAAGGTATTTCAGCGACGTAGTGAGTCGGGTTGCCAAAGAGGATCGGGCTGTCCATTTTCACAGTGGGGTATAATCAATGTGCTGTAGTTTCGACCAATTAGTCTTTGATGGGAACGATAGAGGTAAACCTGCAGAAGCCAAGAGTGTTGGAATGGTCGATGGATCCGGAGATCATTAACGGGCGTTGTCACGTTGTTTGAAATGCGGCCGCGAGAGGCCGATACCGCGCTTCTCAGGCAGGCCGTGCACTCATGGCTTCCCACGTGGTCATCGCCTGGCGTCGATGACCGGCCGCATCCAAACATGTCGGACACACGGAAGCACCTGAACCTGCGCACCACGCCTTTAGAAAAAAACTTCAAGCATCCGACAGGGCGTCCACACACGGGATATTGTGCAGCCGTACTGAACAGCGACCGCATGTGAGGTTGATCGTGCTCGAAGACGGTTGGATGCAACCGGACCCAGACATTGGATGCCGATAGAGTCCTGGAGTTCTGCTCATACGTTTGCTGAATTTGATCCTTGACCACAAGAAGCCATGTGAGGCCAAGTACCAGCGCAAGCAAAGCAGATCAGGCGTTGCTTGAACATAGCGCCCTCCGAAAATGGTCGGAGGTTTCTGCCACAACGCCGGTAATCAAAACGTTGCAACACATCCCTAAACTTCCATATGGTCGCGGCTGTGTCCGAACGACTTGAAGGTGCACTGCGGCAATTTCGGCGACGCTGTTCTGACGAGAAGGCGCGGGCGGTGGCTGAGACGTTGCAACCGGGCGTTTCGGCGATTCGCGATGTCCAAGCGCGGCACGCGTCACCAGCGATCTGCTCGCCTCTGACCGGCTAGTAGCCGTCGTGTGGGGCTCGAAAGTATGGAGCGTTTTTAGCCATCAGCCACGGCTAACAGCGCGCTGAGCCGCTTGGCTCTCATAAAATTATTTTTCGACTCTTTGTTTCTCTTCAGTAGGAGTTTTCTCAAACTGGGCATAAATCAGCAACACTTCCATAACCTGCGATGTTAACGTCAGCCTTAAGGAGTTTTGGCGGGCGACGAGCTATGATGGAGACGGGGGTAGCTCTTGAGGAACCAGGGTATTCGCAAGGTGCATCCTGGAAGCGATCAGCGTTTTCAAATGGCAACGAGGTGCTGCCGAGAAAAGGCATGAGCCGTACTGACGTCGAAAATGCGCTCCTCCAAAGGCGTGCGGTAGATAACGATTCACGTGCAACCTTGTGGGATCGGTGGGCGGCCGAAATGAGACTGAGCGAACACGTAGAGTGCGATGCCACGGTTTTGGCCTCGCTCGTGAGCGCGGGCGAAGTGACGCCCACGGAATTGACGCAGCTAGCCCGCGAGGGCACGACCAGGTCAATCCGCGTATGAACGTCGTGATCGAGTTCTATGAAGATGCTGACGCTGTCGCGGGCGCGGACACTGGCCTCTTTCTGCGGCCTACTTGGGCAACTTTGGCATCGTCATCAGCTTTGAGTATGCAATCGATCGAATTGGCCTTGGCGCACTTGTTGGTGAGCTTCGCACTGCGCACTCCTCCTAAGTCTTATTAACAACCGGAACTTGTAAAGGCCAACCGCATGACTGTCCCGTCGATCCCCAATCCTGACTTGATCACCCTGTTCGACAACACGGCGCGCTGGAATCTGCCCGACCACCGCCGCCACGGCTTCCATAATATCCACACAACGATGCTCTATTCGATGTCGCTGCGCGCCCCCCGCGTCCTGCCACTCAGGAAGGAGATCGACTGGACTATTGGCGAGCGTCCCGGCGTCGCACGTTTCCTCGGCATGCCGCATTTTTCGGCCTTCGTCGTGGTCCGCGACGATCGCGTCCTCTACGAAGCCTATGCGCCGGACTTCGGGCCCGAGAAGCCGCACGCCATCATGTCTATCACCAAGACGACGCTCAACCTCATGCTCGGTCGCGCGGTGGCCGACGGCCTCGTCGATCTCGACGAGCGAGTAGGCGCCTATCTGCCGGAGATCGGTACAGGCTACGCTGAGGCGACCGTCAAGGCGGTCGCAGACATGAACGTCGTCAACGACTTCAGCGAGGACTACAGCGACCCCTACACTTCGTCCTTCGACATGGACGTCGCCGGTGGCTGGCGCCTGCCGGCGGAGGGTCAAAAGGACGAGACGGCTCGCTCCTTCCTCTGCGGCGTTACCGGAGACGATCTCGTGAATCGCAGCGGCGAGGCGCTCTACAAGTCGGCCAACAGCGACGTCATTGGCTGGATCATTGAGCGGGCCAGTGGCCGGCCGCTGCGCGACTGGCTGATCGAGATCGTCGAGGCGGCTGGCATCGAGGGATGCTTCCATATGACCTGCGACCGAGAAGGTGTACCGGCTGTCTCCGGTGGCGCCTGTCTCACCGCCCGCGATCTCGCACGCTATGGACTGCTCTTTGCGCGTAAGGGCGAGGGTATCGACGGCCGCCGCGTCGGCGATGCCGCCTTCATCGAAGAGACCCGCCGCAATCCCGGCCCTTCCCTGGCAAAGCCGTTAGACTGGTTTCATTATAGCCGTCAAACGTACACCGACGGCACGTGGTTCGGACATAGTGGTTATGGTGGGCAGTATATGCTCGCGAACCCTGACACGGGCACCGTCGTTGTCTACCTCGGTGTCCTCGAGAACAAAGCCGCCAGCGACCCCGAATTTGGCGCTGCTTTGATGAAGATGACAGCGGATCTTGTTGCGGAAAAATGAGCTGGTCGCCGGCAACCGGAAATTCGACGTTGCTCCGGTTGCGCTAGACGCCTTGCCGTCTTCACCGGGCTCGGTGAAGGCTGCTCACGGCTATTCCGCCAAGGCGGCCTGAGCAGGGCTGGCGTCGGAGCGCTGCTCGTCACGGTGTCAGAACGTGCGACTGCCCATAGTGATGGGCGACGTTCTCATCACTAAAACACGATCATGAGCGTTACCCCGGTTCCCCACCCTCCCAGGGCAGGTTGGCTGTCGTCGAACGAGCTTCCGCGACAGCCTCTTTTTTGGCGAAGTTGCAATTCGCGCAGTCACGATCTCGTGCCCGCACATTGCAAAGTGTCGATCTTCTCCGCAGTCCGAAACCTCTCTGGAGTGCACAGAGAATACGGTAATCGATGCTACCAAACTTGCTCATCTCGTCATCTTTAGTTGACGGTCGCGCCTTAGGCAACTCGATGGTGGTGCCGACGCATTAACCTAATCGTAGACACCGCACGTCTTGCAAATAACGTCGAGGGTCAACTCATAGGGCCGGAGGGCCGGGTCCTGGAGGTAGCCCCGTTTGACCGGACAGGCAGCGAGTTCCATTAAGCACCAGTGGCTTTCGCCCTGAACTCGCATGGCGAGAGGAAGCGCAAGCCGGAGTGCGGATGGATTTCGAAATGGTCGAGAATCCGTGGGTGTTGGAGCGCACGCGATGACGACCCCGTCATGTCGTTGTCTGCGTATGGCTCACGCGCTCTGCTATCCTGCAGGAATGGGCAAAGTCGAGCTCAGAAAATCTTTTCGTTTTGGAGGCAAACTTCAGCAACCCCTACTTTGCCCCTGATGCTAAAGTCCAAAAAAGTCGGAGGGTGATGCTGTCAATGCGGTCGCAGCTTTATTCAAGCATCGGATTTCCGGCTCGGGGCAAATTACAGTCTTTCTCGTGGTTAGCCCTTCCGCCGCCCAGCAACAGACAGACCGGGTGAGACCGTGTGCTAGCACTCCGGTCGACAGCTCTCGTTGACGGCCGGGTGAGGGAGAATCGTACGAATCTCGTCGATCATTCGCCAGCAAAAGAAAATAGGGGAAGGGGTAACCCATGAATAAGAACTATCGCATTCTCGATCTCATCCGGCGCAATCGTTCGCCGCATGAAAATCACCTCATCGATGGCCTGGTCGACGGCCGGGTCAGCCGTCGCGACTTCATCCGCCATGGCAGCCTGCTCGGTGTTTCGCTGCCGCTACTAGGCCGCATAACTGCCGTCGCGGGTTTCGGCGGCTTGCCTTCGCTCGCTCGCGCCCAAGGTACGCCCGGCGCCACCATTCGCGTCGCCTGCATCGCACCGACGGCGACAATCGATCCGGTGACCACTAGTGACTTTACTGGTTTTGTTTTGTTGCAGCAGGCCGGAGAATACCTCTGCGTTGGCGGTCCAGACCTTGTACTGCAACCGGTTTTAGCTGAAAGTTGGAAGTCCAACGACCTAGGCACGGTGTGGACGTTCAAGCTGCGCAAAGGCGTCAAGTTCCACAGTGGAGGCGAGATGAAGGCCGACGACGTGGCCGCAAGCATCGACCGCCTCGCGGATCCGGCGAGTTCTTCCAATGCGCTGTCGGTGTTCAAGGGAATCCTGCAGAAGGGTGCCACCAGGAAAGTCGACGATTACACGGTCGAATTTCACCTCGACACGCCGAACGGCAACTTCCCCTACATGCTGTCGTCGGACAACTACAATGCCATCATTCTGCCTGCCAGCTACAAGGGCGACTACGAGAAGAGCTTCGACGGCACTGGACCATTCAAGTTGGAGAAATACACACCAAAGGTCGGCGCATCCTTCGTCCGAAACGAAAACTATTGGGGGTTGATGGCGCTGCCCGAGCGCACCGAATTCACCTTCTTCAATGATGAGCAGTCGCAGATCCTGGCATTACAGGGCGGTCAGGTCGATATGATGAACGCGGTATCGCCTCTAGCCGGCATTGTCCTGCTTAACGATCCGAACTTTAATATCATAAGTGCGAAGACGTCCGCGCATAACCAGTTTCACATGCGCTGTGATTCCGACGCGTTCAAGGATCCGCGCGTACGTCGCGCCATTGCGCTCTGCCTCGATCGCGACAAGCTGGTCGCCGGCCTACATAAGGGCCGAGCTTCACTAGGCAACGACAGCCCATTTGCTCCAATCTACCCCTCGACTGATGCAAGCGTGCCGCAACGCAAGCAGGACATCGCACAGGCAAAGCAGCTCATGGAAGCGGCGGGCGCCGGCAAAGGCTTCAAGGTGACGCTGACCACCGAGCGTTATATTGATATCCCCGAATACGCGCAGCTCATCCAGAACTGGGTCAAGGAGATCGGCATCGATCTCGATCTGAACCTCCTCGACCAGGGTCGCTATTATGGTGATGCGGTGTTTGGCAAGTCGAACTGGCTGGATTCGGTGATGGGCATCACGGACTACGCTCACCGCGGCGTGCCGAACGTCTTGCTTGCCGCGCCGCTGAAAAGCGACGGCACCTGGAACGCCGCGCATTTCAAGAACAGGGATTACGACGCGCTCGTGTCCAGCTACATTGCGGCTCTCGATCTCGAGGCGCAGAAGGCCTCGGCCGGCAAGATTCAGAACCTGCTGCTCGAGGAAACACCGGTCATCTTCGGCTATTTCTCCGACCTACTGGTGCCAACCGCGAAAGGTGTGACAGGCGTGCAGCCGACGGCCATGGGGCAACTTTTCCTCGATAAAGCGTCGAAAGCCTGAACCGAAAGCGAAGCCAATCGTGTAACAGCTAGCTCCTCACCGGGGCTGGCCCCACCCGGAGTATAAGGCCATTCTCTCCTTCCTTGTCCGGCGCCTGGCTCTATCACTCGTCACACTGTTCCTTCTCAGCGTCATGGTGTTCCTAGGCGGCCAGGTGCTGCCCGGCAATGTCGGGCGCGCCATATTGGGACCTTTCGCCGACCAGCGCGCGGTCGATACGCTAAATCACACGCTCGGTGTCGATCGCCCGCTGCTCACCCAATATGCGACCTGGGTCTGGAATTTCGTTCAGGGCGACATGGGCACGTCCTATATCTTCCGCTCGCCGGTGGCGCCCTTCGTCATCGACGCGCTCGGCAATTCGATCAAGCTCGCGGCGGTCGCCTTCGTGCTGGTTGTGCCGATCGGCATTCTTAGTGGCGTCGTTGCAGCACTCAATCTCAATCGGCCACTCGATCGCATCATCAGTCTTGGCGGCCTGTCGGTGGCGGTGCTGCCCGAATTCGTCACCGGCATCATCCTAGTCCTGATCTTCGGCGTCTGGCTGCGCTGGCTGCCGATCTCGGCGGCATGGCCGCGCGACTCCGGCTTCTTCACCCAACTCTACTACCTGATCCTGCCTTCGCTGCCGCTGTTCCTGGTGCTGTTCGGCTACATCGCCCGCATGGCGCGCTCAGGCATGATCGAGGCGCTCGATTCCGACTATACGCGAACGGCCGTGCTGAAGGGCCTCCCCTGGCGCACCGTGATCTGGCGCCATGTGCTGCGCAATGCGCTGCTGCCGACCATTACCGTGATCGCCACCCAGACCGGCTATCTCATCGGTGGTCTCGTCGTCATCGAGACGCTGTTCCGCTACCAGGGTATCGGATCGCTGATCGTCACCGCCGCGCGCGGCAAGGATTTCCCGATGCTGGAATCGGGAACCCTGACCATCGGCATTGTCTATGCCGTGGCGACGCTTTCCGTTGACTTTCTCTATTCCGTGCTCAATCCGCGCATCCGGCTGGGGTCAGATCAATGAGCGCCGTCCAGACCACTTCCCCCGCCCCCGACGATACCCGCGAGCGCGGTCCGCTTGCCGAAGTCCTTTTCTCGCTGCTGCGCTCGCGAACCTTCCTTGTCGGTCTTGCCATCGTGCTGTTCTGGATTCCCTGCGCGCTGTTCGGCGAACATTTTGTGCCTTATGATCCGCTCGCCGACGACATCATCAACGCCCTGGCGCCCCCTTCCACCGAACACTGGTTCGGCACCGACCAGATCGGCCGCGATGTCTTCTCGCGCGTCATCGTCGGCTCGCGCGATATCCTCACCGTCGCACCGTTGGCGACCTTGCTGGCGACGGTGACGGGTACCGCACTTGGCCTGCTCACCGGCTATTTCCGCGGCATCGTCGACGATGTCGTCAGCCGCATCCTCGAAGCCTTCATGGCCGTCCCGGGTGTCATCCTGGCGCTGCTCGCCATCGTCGCGCTCGGCACCTCCACGGCCACCGTTGTTGTCCTCATAGGGCTGAGCTTCGCGCCGATCATCGCCCGCACGGTGCGCTCGGCGGTGCTGACCGAGCGCCAACTCGACTATGTCGCCGCCGCCGAGCTTCGGCACGAGCGCGCGCTGTATACGATGTTCGTCGAGATCCTGCCCAATGTCATCCCACCGATCCTGGTGGAGACGACAGTGCGTCTCGGCTACGCCATCTTCGCGGTCGCTACGCTCTCCTTCCTGGGTTTTGGCATCCAGCCGCCCTCACCCGACTGGGGGCTGTCGATCTCCAGCAATTACGGCATGATCAGTGGTGGCTTTTGGTGGACGGTGCTGTTCGATGCCCTGGCCATCGCCTCGCTAGTGATCGGTGTCAACCTGGTGGCCGACGGCGTCCATGGAGCGCTCAATGACTAACTCCGCAAAGGCTGAAAACGCACTCGAACTGCACGATTTGTCCGTTGCCTACCGTGTTGCCGGGCGCAACCGCGCGGTGCTGCGCAATCTCAGCCTCAACATCGGCCAAGGCGAGGCCTACGGGCTGGTCGGCGAATCCGGCTGCGGCAAATCCACTGTGGCGCTCACCGTGGTGCGCTATCTGCCGAGGAACGGCTCGATCACCGGCGGCGCGATCTCGCTGGACGGCAAGGACGTCATGAAGCTGGACGCCGAGGCGCTCAGGCGGGCGCGGGCCGAAAGCGTCTCCATGGTCTACCAGGATCCGGGCAAGGCGCTGAACCCGTCGATCCGCGTTGGCCTGCAACTGACCGAGATTTTCGAGCTCGGCGGCATAACTGGACAGGCGGCGACCGATCGCGCCATCGCCATGCTGAACCGCGTGCGCATCTCCGATCCGCTTAGCGTGATGCAGCGCTATCCGCACCAGCTTTCCGGCGGCATGCAGCAGCGCGTGGCGATCGCCATGGCGCTGGCCAACGACCCGTCGATGCTGATCCTCGACGAGCCGACCACCGGCCTCGACGCGACCGTCGAAGCCGAGGTGCTGGACCTCATCGTACAGCTCAGGCAAGAGCTCTCGACCTCGATCCTGTTCATCAGCCACAACCTCGCGGTCGTCTCCAACATGTGCGACCGGGTCGGCGTGCTCTATGCGGGCATGCTGGTGGAAGAAGGACCGACGGATGTTGTCTTCAACGACCCGCGCCATCCCTATACCGTAGCACTCCTGCGCTGCCTGCCGAGCGGCGGCAAGCGCAAGGGCCAGGGCCGCCTCGATACTATTCCGGGCTTCCTTCCTGGCATTGGTGCCGACATCAAGGGCTGCGCCTTCGCCGACCGCTGTGCGCTCGCCGACGAGCGCTGCCGCACCGAATTGCCGTTGCTCTACGATCTGAGTGACGAGCGCGGAAAGCGCTTGTCGCGTTGCCACTATCACGACAAGGCGCAGGCCCTTCCGCGCGCCACACCCAGCGATGTGGCGCCTGCACCAAAGCCGGCGGCGGCACCTGTGCTGCGCGTCGCGGGATTGAACAAAACCTATGCCAGCCATGGCCATCCCTTGCGTGCTGTCAAGGACGTCTCGCTCGATCTGTGGCCCGGCGAGACGCTGGGGCTGGTCGGCGAGTCCGGCAGTGGCAAGACCACTTTCGCCAGGCTGCTGCTCGGCCTCGTGCCGCCCGATGACGGCGGCACCATCGAGCTCGAGGGCAAGGCGCTGGCGCCGAAGCTGGAGAACCGTGGCGACGATCAGGTCAAGGCGATGCAGATCGTCTTCCAGAACCCGGACTCAGCGCTCAACCGCTCGCATTCGATCCGACACATCCTCGGCCGCGCATTGAAACGGCTGGCCGGCCTCTCCGGCAAGGCGCTGGAGACGCGCCTCGAAGACCTCGTCCGCTCGGTGCGCCTCACCGAACGGCATCTGGCCGTTAAGCCGCGTCAATTGTCAGGTGGGCTGAAGCAGCGCGTTGCCATTGCGCGTGCCTTCGCCGGCGATCCACGCATCGTCGTCTGCGACGAGCCGACCTCGGCACTCGACGTGTCCGTACAGGCGGCGATCCTCAACCTGCTCGTCGACCTGCAATCGAAGGAAGACGTCAGCTACATCTTCATCTCGCATGATCTTGGCGTGGTGTGTTACCTCTCGGACAAGATCGCCGTGCTCTATCTAGGCCGCATCATGGAACTCGGACCGTCGGAAGACGTCTTTTCCGGCCCGCATCATCCCTATACCGAAGCGCTGCTGTCGGCCGTTCCAAAACTCGATCAGACCGAGAAGGCGCGCATTCGTCTCGACGGTGAAATCCCCAGCGCCGCCAACCCGCCATCAGGCTGCGTCTTCCACACACGCTGCCCGCGCAAAATCGGATCGATCTGCGAGGAACAGGTGCCGCCACTGGCCGAGGCCCAGCCCGGTCACACCATCCGCTGTCATATCCCGTATGCCGAACTTGCCAGGCTCCAAAGCTCGACGCCGCCGCAGGAGGTGCCGAGTAGCCAACTCATAGCGTGTCAAAACGGATTTGGATGAAGAAGGCCCAGGTGCCAGCCGCGGACAGCTAGTCTAATAAGCCCGGCCCGATTGTATCGGTTTTACAACGATCGGAGCCCTCTCCGAATTTAGTAGGTTAGATAACGACGCAAACAGGATCCCTCGATCCTGAAATGCCCATGTGAGCGCAACACTGACGCCGAGAAAGCCGACATCAAGGCGGGCAAGGTTCCGGACACATGGACGAAGCTGCGCCAGAAGGACCGCGATGCCCGCTGGACGGTGAAGTTCTCGAAAGCCAAGGCCAATTCCAAGAAGGACTTTTCCGATCGGTGGCAGAAAACAAAAACACTTATTGGACGCGGTTGGCTAGAATTCCTACCATGCAAACACTATTCGAAGAGAAGTTAAACATGCAAGCCGAACAATTTGAAACTTCTATTAGCAATTCGTTCCCAAAGAGTGGAATGACCCGGGACGAGATCGAACAAGAACTAAAGCAGCTGCGTTCACAAGACGCAGATCCGCGCTCGACGTTCCCAGATCGTTGGCTCAACGACCGCGGGCTCCTGCTTGATGATGGCACATTCGAAGTTGCCAAGGCCGCTCACCTTGCCTTTTTTACGAAGGGCAACAACTACCCGACCGTGGTAAAATTTGAACGCGATCTAATACAGATGGCGCTTAGTTTGTTCCACGCTGGAAAGGATGCAACTGGCGCCGTGACCAGCGGCGGTTCCGAGAGCCTCTTTCTCGCTACTGCTGCTGCCCTAGCGAACGCCAAAGAAAGACGGCCTCACATAGCTCGATCCGAAATAATCATTCCGCAGACGGGCTATCCCACATTCGAGAAATACGAGCGATATTTGGGATATACCATTCGTCGCGTTCCAGTGGATGCAAATTTCCGCGCAGACGTCTCGGCAATGTCCGAAGCAGTTAGCGAAAACACAGTCATGATGCTCGCGTCAATGCCATCTTGGTCGCATGGCGTTTGTGACCCAGTTCGAGAATTAGCGGAAATTGCCAGCAAACACGGGATTTGGTTGCATGTGGACGCTTGCGTTGGTGGGTTTTTGGCGCCTTTTGTGCGCGAGCTCGGACGAGACGTTCCCGAATTCGATTTTCGAGTCCCCGGCGTAAGTTCAATTTCGGCTGATTTCCACAAGTATGGCTATAGTGGTAAGGGAGTGTCGGGCGTTTTCTATAGAAATAAGGTAGCCCGCCATCAACCTTTCATCTTCGATACATGGGCAGCTGGACTTTATCGTTCACCGGTTCTTACTGGGACGCGTAACGGGGGTGCAATCGCCTCGGCTTGGGCGGTCATGCGCTATCTGGGCCGGGACGGATACCTCTCCCGCGCGGGTCAAATCCTCAAGCTGAGAGATGCCATATTGTCTTTCGTTGAACGATGCCCTGGCTTGAAAATAGTCGGCGGGGCTGAGCTCAACGTGGTCGGAATAGGGAGCGACTACTCAGACGTATATTCGATTGCGAGCAAGATGAAGGATTATGGCTGGAAGATAAACTTGCTGAAAGAGCCGGGGGCAATACAATTGGTGCTCGGTCCGCTGCGAGATGAGTATATCTCGTTGCTGGTGCATGACCTTGAGAAAGCCGTGGAAGCTGTGCAGTGCGAAGATTTCAGGGCTCCTTCTCCAGCCGTGGTCTATTCCGACGAACTAACGGACTGAAGCGGGGATTAAACTTTTGTTTATACTGATTTATTGTCGATATGGCAAAACCGAAATCACGGTACTTGGAAGGCCGGCCGCCGGTCGTTCGTGGCCGCATCCTCACCGCAGGGTCGGATGGGGAGGCGTCCTCTGAGAGGTGCGGAGAGGGGTCTATTCCGTGACGATCGTTCAGCGGTGCTGGAGATTACTCTTCGTTTCTGCAATCTGCCCATCCATAAAAAATCCAATGTCCAATAGAGCGCTAAGTTCTATCCTAGGTAGATATATACGGCGGCTCTTTGGCTCGCACCGAGACGGAGAAACCAATGTCAATTTCTGAAACAGTTCTAGCAAAGTTGAAAGACAAGTCGTTAGTTACGGATAAAGCTCTTGTAGGGACTCGGTGGGTAGCGGCAGGTTCAAGGCGCCTCACGTTCGAGGTCACCAATCCCTCAACCGGCAAAGTGCTCGCAACCCTTCCAGATCTTGGTGAAGAGGAGGTCAAGTCGGCGATTGAGGCTGCTCATCTTGCCCAAAAGAACTGGGCGAAGAGGACGGGCAAGGAACGCGCCGTAGTCCTGCGAAGGCTTTACGACCTCTTAGTCACGAATGTCGATGATCTTGCCACCATCCTCACTTTGGAAATGGGAAAACCATGGCCGGAGGCGAGGGGAGAGATCCTTTATGGTGCGTCCTACGTCGAGTGGTTCGGTGAGGAAGCAAAGCGAGTTTACGGGGACACCATTCCAGGTCATCAGCTGGACAAGCGCATCATCGTGATCAGGCAGCCCATTGGAGTTGTGGGGGCAATCACGCCGTGGAACTTCCCGAATGCGATGCTTGCCCGGAAGATGGCCCCCGCGATCGCTGCCGGCTGCAGTATAGTATCAAAACCTGCGGCTGAGACACCCCTATCCGCGCTCGCTCTGGCTCTCCTTGCAGAACGCGCCGGTCTGCCACCCGGTCTTTTTTCTGTGCTTACCACGACCGATGCGGTGATGGTCGGTCAGGAATTCTGCGGAAATGAGAAGATCCGAAAGCTCACGTTCACGGGCTCGACCAAGGTCGGAAAATTGCTGATGCGGCAAGGCGCAGAGCAGATCTTAAAGCTTGGCCTCGAACTCGGGGGGAACGCGCCTTTCATCGTCTTCGATGACGCGGATCTCAACGCTGCTGTCGACGGCGCAATGATTTCCAAATACCGTAATGCTGGGCAAACCTGCGTCTGCGCCAATCGCTTCTATATTCAGGAGGGTGTCTATGATTCCTTTGCTGCGAAACTAGCCGAGCGCGTTCGCGATCTGAAGGTCGGCGACGGCTTCACCGAAGGGGTCACTACAGGCCCCCTCATCGACCGGAACGCGTTGAAGAAAGTACTGGAGCA
>NZ_NPKH01000032.1 GCF_002284535.1 Mesorhizobium wenxiniae
GCGCAACGCCTTATGCTGCAAGGCTTGTGAGCGGTTTTGTAAACCGAAGGTCGGCGGTTCGATTCCGTCCGGGGGCACCAGTTCGCGACGAAAGAACCAACGAAATCAGCCGTTTAGTGTTTTTATCGACAAGCTTATCCCCCGGCCTATCCACCTTTGAAATGAAGCGCCGCCACCGTGAGGCAGCGGGCGTAGGTCACTGTCCAGCGCGATTGGCTAACTCCGCCGCACCAACACAAAGCCTGTAAGATGATCGATCTGAATCCGCCATTCTCCGCCGTGGACCGCCGCCATGACAGTGGCGATTGACGCCGCGTGGCGCTCGATCTCGACGCCCTCGCCGATTGCCGAAACATCTGACGCGATTTCCCGCAGTCTGTCTAACTGGTTGCCGGCGGTCATTAACGCATCGCCCTTTTGGCGTCGGCCATCACCTTGGTATGGCAGGCGTCAGCCGATGCATTCAGGCGCTCGGCAAGGTCGCGGGCGATCATCGCCAGCGCGCTTATTTGGTCCACCCTTCTTCATATGCGTTCTGAATTCTGTTTTCGGAACTGCTTGCTGTGGCGGCGCGTTAATATTCTGTATCGGGAGATAGAAACATGTCTGTGCAAACGAAGACTATCGAACGAACAGAATCGACTACGCGATTGCCGCAAAGCATGGCCGAGCGGCTAATGGAAATCGCGATAAACTGCTGGCAAGAAAAAAGAAGTTGCTGGTGGTAAGGGATTGGCGATCTGCAAGGTTGATTGCAAATCCATCGGAAAGCGCGGCGGAACCGAAAGCCAGAACGCGCGGTTAGCGGGGCCGGCGCTGGACGCTGTTATGCCGACTGGACCCCTACTGCGAAACGCTCGACGGCAAATGTCGACGCGTCATCTCCCTCGCCGGCCTGGAGAAACTCAACGACGGCAGAAAGAAGTCGCTCGGCCAANTGGACGCTGTTATGCCGACTGGACCCCTACTGCGAAACGCTCGACGGCAAATGTCGACGCGTCATCTCCCTCGCCGGCCTGGAGAAACTCAACGACGGCAGAAAGAAGTCGCTCGGCCAAGATCCTATTCATAGCCAGCTCAATCGTGCCGCTGTCGGTCTCTAGTTCGGCAGTCCGATCAATGGCTCGGATTGAGGGCAGAACCAGGTCGAAGCATGCTCCGGGTTTCCGCCGTCCGCCGTTGAATCCGTGAGAGTGGGCCGACCGGTTAAGCTGTTTGAACCCCGACCCGAGCCGAACCAATCGTGCGCCTCGGACTACATTGGAGGGCGGAACCAAACGGTGTGTGGTCTCCACTTCCAAGGGCTCACACCCCGCCGCCGGAGGATGCGATATTGGCACCCAAAACGAATTGAAACTTTGAGCCCCGTGGTGCGTTGGGCAATACCCAGAGCATGCCGTCGTGCGCTTGGATGATTGAACGACAGATCGATAGGCCCATTCCCATCCCGCGAGATTTGGTGGTGAAGAGCGGATCGAATATCCTCTGCAGGTCCTGCGGGTCGATCCCCATGCCGGTGTCAGCCACCGAAATCACTACACCCCCATCGTCGTGAGGATTTGAACTAACGGCGAGATCGCGTGGACCATCCACAGTGGTCATTGCCTCAATCGCATTCGTGATCAGATTGAGGAGCACCTGCTGCACCTGAATTCGATCTCCCATCACCCGCAGCGGCCGCGCGCTTCGCTCAACCTTGACCAATATCCGGTGATTTTTCAGATCGTCCTGAAGCAAAGCGATGGCTTCATCAATGAGTTTGTCGACGTCGAACGAAGCTCTGACGCGGTCATCCTTCCGGAAGGTCGCCCGGATGCTCTCGATCACCGCGGCCGCGCGATGCCCGTCAGCTGCGATCTTCGTAAACTCCGTTCTCGCCTTATCTAGATCGGGAACCGCGCGATCGAGCCAGCGTAAACCGGTGTCGGATCTCGTTATCATAGCAGCAAGGGGCTGCTTGACCTCGTGTGCAATCGTGGCGGCAACGGCGTCGCCGGTCATCAGTCGGGCATCGCGCTCGCGGCTTTGCGCATCAATAGCGCGCTGCAACCTCATGCGCTCTTGATCCAGCATGGTGTTCGAACGAGCGAGGCCGTCATACAGTCGTGCCATCTCTGCAACCAATACCACCATTACGATGGTGGCTGTCACAAGCTGATAAAAATGGCCGGCATACCACGTAAGATTATAGCGAGCGCTCAAGACGGAGCCCAAGCTTACTTCAAGCAGGAGCGCGCACAAAGCGACGGCGAGCCACAGGTCGAGCAAGGACCGCTGGCGCAGCCATAGCAACGAAAGTGCAATGCCGCCCAGCGCCAGGACCACCATCCCGCCGATGATGCGACGAAACAGACCGACAGGATGAACGTCTACATAGGTTAGTGGCAGCAGATCGTTATGCTGCGTAACGAACCAGAACAACCCAATGACGAGGGCAAGAACGCCCGCGATGCTCAAGCTGATGGCATGTCGCGTGAAGCGAACGTCCGCCACACGATCCGTGTTTTTGAGCAGGGCATAGCCGATGATGGCAATGGGCAGCCCTGAATGCCAAAACCAGTAGAGCCAAACGGCGGATTGCATTCCCGAGCCCAGGACGCCGGTGGGCGTGAACGCACCCGGGAAAGTCAGCGCATGTGCAACCACGATCAGGGCACTGAACAGGTAGCCGCTCGCAATCACCAGAAGTGCCCACTGGCGCAAAATAGAGAACTGAGCAAACAGAAAAGCTGCGGTGACGCAGCCGCTGACAAACAGGGCGGCGGCAAGAGTTGGTACAATCGCGTTGATTTCCGGCAGCTTGATGGCCGCAAACGGCGATGTGCCGAGAAGGATGACGAGCAGGGCCAGCAGGAAAGCGCGCGCCGTGCGGCGCTGACCGGGAGTTGGGGGACGGACACAGACAATCGCCGTAGACAATGACATGGATGATCCCACTAGGGACGTTGCCGCCGCGCACATGGTCGCGCGCCCAGTCCAGGGGGCGCACGAGGGCAGAGTCTTTGTTGCCCAAACGCACTCGTTTGCCATTGCACACTGCGCCCCAATTGCAAGGAACACCATAGCTACTATTCATAACGGCAGCGGCTTGGCGGACTGTTCCGCCACCATGTATTCGGCGTACCAGTCGGGCCAGTTCTCGTCCCTCAGTGCGCCGGTCGCTTCTCGTGTTCGCCATGCGCGACCGCCGCACGCCACAACGCGGCTCTAAGCTCATGCGACGAGTTGACATGTCGGCGTCCACGCGGCCGGGCGACCGCGCGTGGTAGTCTCCTGTAATAGCTAGGCGACGAATGGCACGGTCCATCCCGATGATCATCGCCACATCGAGGCGCTAACGCGATCGCTCGAGACTGGTCAGCCAATCCACTTTGAGACGCGGCTTCGACGCTTGGACGGCGTGTATCACTGGTCCCAGTTTCGAGGCAATCCGGCTCGGGACCGCGAGGGAAGAATTGCCCGTTGGTACTGCCTTATGACTGTGGTTGACGACAGAAGGCGCGAAGAGGACGCGCTAGAGCCATCGCGGCCGTCTTTGGCGGAGGCTAATAGGGATAGCCAATAGGCGACTTATTGAGAATGGGAGGTATCGAAGGTTGACAAGCCAGCCCGTAGGGATCGGGACTTTTGCGAGCTTGCCGGCCGCTCAGGACTCCTCAGACTTTGAGAGCCTTTTCGATACAGTCGATCAACGCCTCCGTTTTGAACGGCTTTCGGAGCAGGCATGTTGCGCCGTTTGCTGCCGCCTGAGCGTCGATGCCTAGGTTTGAACGTGCGGTGACCATAACCACAGGCACACCGCGCCGCCGCCCTGTAAGCAGCCGGGCAAGATCAAGTCCGCTCATGCCAGGCATGTGAATGTCAGCAATGACGCAGCTATAGGACGCGCGCGCTTCCCAGGCGATGAAGTCCTCCGCGGATGCAAATCCGCATGCCCCATATCCGAGCGAACTAAGGCTATCTACGAGAGCCATGCGGAATGATTCGTCATCATCGACTACCGCGATTAGGAACTCTCTTGGCACAACGTCCTGTCCACGGATTTGAGCTAAAGCAAATAGCAGGATCGCCATTTCTGGCATGTGAGGTCGCTATAATCTACTTATACGGGAGTGTTACTCCGCGCCTACGGCCGGCGTCTGGGGTTGATCACGTCCGCGAGCCGGACCAGGTCCGCCAAGGTCCTCGCGCCCATCTTCCGCATGGCCGCGCCACGATGAATTTTAGCGGTGATCTCGCTGATTCCGAGGTCGCCGGCCACCTGCTTGTTCATCTTTCCCTCTGTGACCAATAGCATTACCTGCTTCTCCCGTGCCGACAGTGTTTCAAATCGCTCCCGCACTTTCGAAACATCACCGTCGACGGCGCGCTGCTGCCGTCCGCGCTCTATAGCAGCGAACACGGCATCGAGCATGTCCTGATCCTTGAATGGCTTTGGGAGAAAGTCCACTGCACCGCGCTTCATGGCGCGAACTGACATGGGAATGTCGCCATATCCGGTCATCATCACGACCGGCAGATGAACACCCGTCCGTGACAGCTGCGCCTGAAAATCGAGCCCGTTCATGTCAGGCAAGCGGATATCAATGATAAGACAGCCCGGAGAATCCGGAACGGGCGTGTCGAGGAAATCCTGTGCGGTTGCATAAGTCCGCGTTTCGAGCCCTATCGAAAGGAAAAGGCCTTGCAACGCTTCTCGCATCGACGGGTCATCGTCGACCACGTGAACAATGGATTTCTCGTCCGAGGGGAGCGGCATCGCTAAGCATGCCAGAACTCTGAGCGTGCATCAAACGAAAGTGTGACGGAGTCGATTCATTCTTTTAGGCGGAGCGCCGCTTCCCGGCCCCGGGCATCCGACCGCGGTGACGGCGCCAGCAACGATCTGCGCCACCCCCCAAGGTTCACCCGCGTAAAACCTCAAGAACACTCAAGGTTTGCATTGGTGCTCTCGCAGCGAGTTTGCGTCATGGCGCTACAGAAAGCGGTGATCTGTATTATCCAACTCATACTTTGATATGAGCATGCCCTTCCGAGCGTTGGA
Organism: Mesorhizobium wenxiniae; assembly: GCF_002284535.1. GTDB lineage: Bacteria > Pseudomonadota > Alphaproteobacteria > Rhizobiales > Rhizobiaceae > Mesorhizobium > Mesorhizobium wenxiniae. The sequence continues at coordinate 5,045 of NZ_NPKH01000032.1, forward strand.
TAGCCAATCCGGCACAGAAACTTAGGATACCAGCACTTGAAGAGGGCTATTGAGTTACTAGTGAACTGCAACTCGGCGTTGCGGCAGCCCTGCGGCCAGGGGCTGCAACTTCGTCAGCCTTTGATCCCCCCCTCCAGGTTGCCGAACGCCGAACTAAGGAGCCTCGCAGTGGATAACCTTTCCGAACCTACGCGGCGAAACGTCCTCGCGAATAGGCCAGCCGCCAGCGCTCTCGGCCTTGCTCCGCAGGCAGCCAAACGCACAGCCGACGTCCGGTCAGGCGCAACTCAGGGAAACAACGCGACTCCACCCTTGCGCATCAACCTTTCAGAAGAGACCCTTGCAGATTTGCGTCGGCGCCTGGCGGCGACCCGCTGGCCCCGGCGGGAGCCTGTCAACAACTTTTCGCAAGGCATGCAGTTGGCGAAAACTGCTGACGCTAGGCCATCTATGTCGCAAGACAAACCGGTCGTGTTCGTGGTCGACGACGACCGATCCGTCCGCGAATCGCTGGAATCGCTCATCCACTCTGCGGGCTGGTGCCCGAAAGTTTTCGAGTGCGCTCTGGCATTCTTCTCTCTCCCGCGACCTAGTGTTCCGAACTGCTTGATCCTGGACGTCAATCTTCCGGATATCAGCGGGCTTGATTTGCAAAGTCTAGTCTCTGTCGAACGGATGGATACGCCAATAGTCTTCGTCACGGCATTTGGCGATGTGGCTATGACTGTTAAGGCGATGAAAGCAGGCGCTGTTGAGTTCCTTATGAAACCATTCCACACCGAAGTGCTGTTGGCCGCCGTCGAGGAGGCGCTGGAGCGCAGCAGAACCGCGCTCGAGTTCGATTTGGAGGTGCGTGCTCTGCAAGATCGCCACGAATCGCTGAGTTGCCGCGAGCAGCAGGTCATGGCGCTGGTCGTCTCCGGGTTGCTGAACAAGCAGGTCGGATTTGAGCTGGGCATCAGCGAGATCACAGTGAAGGCCCACAGGGGCAGAGTAATGCACAAGATGGAAGCGAAATCTCTTCCCGACCTAGTGAACATGGCCGCGAGGCTCGGCCCCGCGCACTGACCAGCCGAAGATCGTCGGCCAGGCGGCCGCTAGGAAAGAAGCTGGCGATTGGGCTGATTTGAGCGAGCCGGCGATTGTCGCCAGCGGCAACGATCGGCGACCGCTCGGTCAGAAGTCAGGATTTCCTTGCTGCGAATTAGCCTTCTACGGGAGCGCTGCACAGACCCAGAACGGCGATGTGACATTGTGCGCGCGTCGCCACCCTGACATTAGCAGTGAGCTAGGAGGGCGTATTGCCTGCCCAGGGCGGTTTAAATGACGTGATCGCGTCTTTCGGCCCGTTTCGGTTTAGCGGCGCGAGAGATCCAGCGTGCGCGGTAGCATCAACTCTTGGACTGATCGGTCAGGCGGCGCCGTTGCTGGCTTGGTCGCCTTGCTAGTCGACAAGCCGATCCTTCTCGCTTTCGACGGCTGCGAAAGCCCAAAACACCGTTGATGCCAAAGTATTGTCAACACCATCGTACAATAGATTGAACTCCAAAATTGATATTATCTGTCTGTTGCACCCGACTAAGCAGATTGTGGACAGGAGTTCGCATCATGATACTGTGGTCTCTCATCACACAGCCGGCGTCAGCCTTTCGCGAATTCGTAGCACCTCGCTACCGGCCCGAGCTCCACTACATGCGCGGCCCCGGTCCAGCCTACGCGCGCCGCGCGGTCATGGTAGGGTCGAGAAACTGTGTAGTCGACTGTCACCTCTGGCCGCTCTGCCGTTGTCATATCAGCTGCGTCATTGACGACCGCACCAAGCCCGCACCCAGCGGCGTGTTCGCAGGCATGACGCTGCTGGCTGTGGTCGCCGCCGCACTAGTCACCGCTGCACTGGTTGGCGTATGGGTGTTCCTCATGACATCCGATGCGATGGCGCATGACGCGTTGCCAACCGCTGCGCAGCCGCGGAGGTGGTCCTATCCCTTCTCCTGTTGCTCCGGCTACGATTGCCGAGAAGTCGCTGATAATGCGATCGGAGAGCGGCCTGAAGGCTACGTCATCAAGGGGACGGGCGAACTGATCACTTACGCAGACAGCCGCATCAAGGACAGTGCCGATGGCGTATTTCATTGGTGTTCGATGGCCGGCGCGAATGACGGGCACACCATCTGCCTTTTTTGTACCGCCGCGTGGATTCTGATTTCGCAACGGATCCCCCCGATCCAATTGCGTGCTATAATGGATCCGAAGGACCTGTCGCGTGCCGCCGCCGATGTCGCGCCGGGCCCCAGGGAAACGCTGAATGTCTGGCGCAACGGCAAGGCCATGCAGATTTCCGCCGCTGTCGGACGCAACAGCGATGATGCGAAGACCGCTTCGGCAGAAGGCAATGGCGGCAAGTCCCCTCGCCCAAGATTGCTGTTGCCCGCCGGGATATCTTCGAGAACACTGGCCGCGGTCGATTTCGACCCGCAGCAACGGATCGTGTCGATGGTAACCCGCGGCTTCTTTTCAGGACGAAAACCTCCGACGGATGCGGATGGACGCATTCCGCCCGGACAGTATCTCGAGCAAAGCTTCCCCGTGCTGGCAGCCGGGCCGACGCCGCGCGTGCGCACCGAGGACTGGTCGTTCACGCTCAAGCACGGACCGCGGCCGCTCAAGAAATGGACCTGGGCCGAGTTCAACGCGCTGCCGCTGAGCAGGATGACGCGTGACATCCATTGCGTGACGGCATGGACCAAGTTCGACACGTCATGGCAAGGCGTGCTGGTCGACGATATCCTTGTCGATGCCGGCATCGCGCCGCCGACCGCCTTCACGCTGGCACATTCGTTCGACGGCTATGCCACCAATGTGCCGGCGAAGGATCTCACCGGCGGCAAGGCGATGGTGGCGCTGCTCTATGAAGGCAAACCAATCACGCCGGACCATGGCGGACCGGCGCGGCTGCTGGTGCCGCATCTCTATTTCTGGAAGTCGGCCAAATGGCTGAACGGGCTGCAGTTCACCGAGCACGACGAGCCGGGCTTCTGGGAATTGCGCGGCTATCACATCTATGGCGACCCGTGGCGCGAGCAGCGCTACACGGACGATCCATGAGCGAGGCAGCGGCGACGCAATCGCCCTGGCAGATGGCGAAGATCATTCGCATCGAAAAGCGTACGCCGCGCGTCACCAGTTTCTTCTTCAAGCTGTCGCGACCCTTTGCCCATCAAGCCGGGCAACATGTCGATGTCAGGCTGACGGCGCCGGACGGCTATCAGGCGCGCCGCTCCTATTCGATCGCCTCCGCACCCGAGAGCGGCGGGACGGTCGAGTTGGCGATCGAACGGCTCGAAGACGGCGAGGTCTCGCCCTTCTTCCACGAGGTGGCAGCGGTCGGCGACGAAATCGAGCTGCGCGGTCCGCTCGGCGGCCACTTCGTCTGGTCCGACAGCGATGGCGGGCCGATCATCCTGGTCGGAGGCGGTTCCGGCGTGGTGCCGCTGATGGCGATGGTGCGCCACCGCACGGCGCGCAAATCCTCCGTGCCGGTCGCGTTGGTGTTTTCGGCGCGGATCTGGGAGGAGGTGATCTTTCGCGACGAGCTGATCAAGCTCGACGACCGACGCGACGGCTTTGACCTGGTGCTGACGCTGACGCGCGAGCCGGCTCAGCGCCCCGATGACTATTCGCGGCGGATCGACGCCCAGATGATGATGCAATCCATGTCGCGGCTGCCCGAGCCGCCGAAGCTTGCCATCGTCTGCGGCTGGAACGCCTTCGTCTCGGCTGCCGCCCAGGCGCTGATCGACGCCGACGTCCCGGCCGGCCTCATCCGCACCGAGCGCTACGGGGTGTGAGCGGCTTGTCTAGCAGGCTTCGATCGCGAGCGCCGACAGCGGCTTCGAGCAGCAGGCGAGGATAAAGCCGTCATCGATCTCGTGATCGGGATGCCGCCATTGTCGGTCATCTCCACGTGCCGGAGACCTTTTCACCTTGCAGGTTCCGCACAGGCCAAATTCGAAGGCCGCGGGAATCCTGACCCACGAAGCGCGCGCCGTCTGCAGCACGGTCTGCCCGGCAACGCATCCGGCGTCGACATCCGAAAAGCGCACCTACAAGCAACGCACAACCCTGCAGTTTGCAAGCCGCCACGCGATTCGCCTGCTTGGGATGACGGCCGGGGGACGAAAGAATCCGGGGATGTGCATTTGTAGGAACCCGCCAATCACGCCCCTCGACCTGGCGTCCCACAAGCCACGTCCCGCCCTGCCGCCATTTCTCGTCGACGAGAGGGTGTGGCATAGGTTCTTCTGGAAGGTTGAGTGGTCCGGCACATCACCCACGGCCGATCGGGCTGCCAGAACGAGCACGTTGCGCCATACTCATCGTTGACCTATCACCGCGCCTATGGTTACAGACGGCTGGAACGTGAGTCAGCTCCTCCACGGTTCACCTTCGGGAGCTCCTCGGCGGAGCTTGTCGGGAAGCCGCTCCCCTTTCGGCGTGAACTTAAGCGATCCTGAATTGATGCAGAAGCGCTCACCGGTCGGCGGGGGGCCGTCAGGGAAGACGTGGCCTTGGTGCGCGCCGCAACGCGCGCAAACGATTTCCGTTCTGACCATGCCGTAGCTGGTGTCGTGGATGTCACGCAGATGTTCTTCAGCGAAGGGCGCGGTAAAGCTCGGCCAGCCGGTGCCGCTTTCAAATTTGGCGCCGCCTTTGAACAACGGCAGTCCGCACAAGCGGCAGGTATATACCCCCTCTCGCTTCTCGGTGAGAAAGACCCCGCAGAACGCCGCTTCCTCGCCATGTTCGAGCAGCAATTGCCGCTCTTCCTCGCTGAGGTCTGCAACCAGCTCCCGCAGCCGGTCCTGGGTGGGAGGTGTCAGGTCGAACAGCATTTCGGATATGTCGGGCATATTCTATCTCCTTGCCACTCCAACGGGTCGCCATTGGGCAGATTGCTTGCATGGAGTCGGGCGGCGCTAGCCTGGCGCCGCCCGCTTATTTCGGTTCAACTAGCGCATCCACCGGAGCGCCTCGGCGGGTAGAGATTTGACCGTTCAGACGAGGTTGGTCACAACGTTGATGTTGCCGTGCGTCGCCTTGGAGTAGGGGCAAATGCCGTGTGCTGCCCCGAGCAGCTCGCGCGCAACCCCAGGGTCGATGCCTGGCACGCTGACGTTGAGTCGCGCCCGCAGGAAGTAGGACCCGGCGTCTGAGTTAAGATCGATCTCGGCATCGACCGCGGTACCCGCCGGAAGCTTGATGTTTTTCTGAGAGGCGGCGACGTCGAGCGCTCCCATGTAGCAGGCCGACCAGGCAGCGCCGAATAGGTTTTCGGCAGCCGGGTGCGGCTGCTTCAGCTTGATGTCCAGCTGGCCGTCGCTGCTGCGTGCTCCGCCATCGCGACCGCTAGTATTGTGAGTCTTGCCAGTGAAGATAAGTTTCTCAGTCATAACGAAATCCTTTCTGTTACCATTCAGCATGCCGATGAATCGGGTCCCGCTGCACCCCGGCTAATGGTGCTGCGTTGCTCGCGAGGGCTGACCAGCAAATTCAGCCGGGTTGAGACCTCGCGGCACTCGGACGGCACCCAAGTTCATCATGGCGATGTTCCTTACACGGCTTGCCGTCATTGACTCGAACATGGGCCCTCGTCGGCGCGGTTGGGCAACATGGGTGTCTCGGCCGAGCGGACCGGGGCGTTTCCGGGGCGTTAGCGGACAGCCGGTCTCCCTAATTTTTAGGAGGCACAGTGAACGGTACCGTCACAGATTGTCCGGCGAAGACGTTGTGGTTAGCGTCGACCAACTCGATCTTCACCTTGTGATCGCCGGGCGGAAACCCTGCAATGTCGACAGTATTGTTGTTACCCGCATCCGCCCACAAGAATTCGTGGTCGTTGACGCTTATGTGCAGATGCCCGATGCGTGGTGATGCCTTGAGGGCGCCCTCCCCAAACACCGGCACGATGTGCACGTTCTCCGTCCGGTACTGGGCCTGAAAGAGGCCCTGGGCCAGCGGGCCCGGAAGTGGTGGATCCACAACCAGTTTGGGTGCGGGTTCGTTCTCGATTGTTTCGAACGGTGAAGCGCCGCGGACGTCCCTCGCGCTCTGGGCGAAGGCGCTCGTAGCGAGCACGGCTCCTGTCGCGACTGCGGCAAGCGTCGTGATGAGTAGGGTCATGGCATCGTGCCGAAACCGGCGCAATTCGGCCAGTTCCGACTCGGGAACGTTGACGCGGAAGGGGCGGATTGAGTCGCCGCCCGCCACCTGCAGTGTCCCCGGAAGCGTGCTGATGACCCCGGCGGCAGCCGTGGTGGCATGTAGTTCGCGCCGCGTGGGCGATAGTGATGCTGCTAACATGACGTCCTCCTATCTCTATCCGATCATTCGGATGTGAGACAAGGATCGACCGTCGGCAACATTAACTCTATTGCACTATGGTATCGAACTCTATTGCACTATGGTATCGGCAATACCTTTGGATTGGTTCGCTCGCAAATCAACTTACAGAATCTCAAGAGAAATTGCTGGATTTACAATCCATAACTACATGATTTACATCGCCGAAACCAAAGGAGCGACTGCGGTGTTGCCCTACCGCGTTCGCGCCCGTCCCGAGCGCCCCTCGCGGCTCCAATCACATCGGAATGAGATCGAAGTGATAGCCAGACCGTCACGTTGGCATACTGGCGACGCGGCCGAGCTGGTGAGAAGCGCTGGCTCGAAGGCGCTCGCCAACTGGGGAAAACGCCGCAGGAGAAGTCTCCGATAGCAGCCATTCGGGCGGCGGGATACTGCGCAATCTGGCACGCGCTTGTCAAATAGTCGGCGCTTGGCCGGGCCGGTGAACTTTGCGTTGTCGCGCCTCTGAGACACAAACGGCGTTCTAGCCCTCGTCCCAGAAATCCTGCAGCGAAGCGTGCCGAAGTTCGTCCTCGCCCCTTAGATGCTTCACCCGGGCCTTGATGCCCGGCTTGACCCACTGCGTTGCCGGCCGCTTTGGCATGTCCTTGGGCGGTGGCCCGGCATGTTCCTGGACCCTTTCCAAAGCCGTTCCCGCATCTCTCGATTGACGCTGACAAACGCGCTGCCGACATATTTCCGGGTCCCTGGCTCGGCCATCAGAGCGAAGGCCGGCTTGCCCCTCTCGCGTTCAACTCCGAGAAGTTCGAACTCGCTTTCGGTGAAGGATTTTGTCTTCAGCCAATTGGTAGTCGGGCCGCTGCGATATTTGCTGTCTCGACGCTTCGATACCATCCCTTCCAGACCGGCCGCGTCGATCAGATGATAGATCGCGTTGGCTTCGCCCGGCATCGTCTCGCTGAACTGGATGCGACTGTCGGACCCTATGAGGCCGGCCAGGATTTCCCGCCGGTCCTCCAGCGGCATGTCGCGCAGATCGTGGCCGTTCGAGATGCAGTCGAGCGAGTTTTCAGCAGCCCATTTCCGCAGCCTATTAATGTGAAACTTGGGAAGCTGCCGACATCAATTCCTCGGGATTCAGCGCTCTGAAGGTGTTGAGGCCATCCTCCAGAACTTCAGTGAAATTCCAGCGTACGATGCCCGCCCGGTCGATTAGGAACTGACCGACAAGCTGCGCCTGGCTGGAAGCCATCGCCTGCTGATCGACTTCCTCAATCTCATATCCTTCCTTCTTGTTAAGAAATTCATTCATTGCCATGACGTCCATAGGCTCGGGCAACTCGCCCGGGAGATGGAACGGTATCGCCATGACCGTGTCCATCCCGACCTCGCGCAAGCCGAAAGCACGGTGCGAGGCTCGCTCCGGGTCGGATGCGGCGAGAAGATCGGGTGCCGGGTGGTAACGGAAATAGAGCCGCGCCCGCTCGACCGGCGTATTGACCACAGCCAGGCATTCGACGCCTTTATCACGCAGGGCCGGCTCGAGTTGCGCCATCGCCGCGACATGGCGCCGGCAGAACGGACAGTGCAGGCCTCGGAACAAACCGATCAACAACGGGCTACGGCCTCGAAAATCATCGAGCGCGATCTTGCCTTCGCGTGAGATCGCATTGAGCACAACATTCGGTGCCCGGTCGCCCGGCTGCAGCGGGCGGTCAACACTACTCGTGGACATGGACAACCTCCTCGCCCCGGGGTCAGTCAGGGAAAGCAGCACACCCAGCGTTTCGGAGGCGATCAAGTGCTGGGGCGAAAGCTTCCTGTGCCAAGGCAATAGCTTTCGACCTCTGCCATATTGCCGAGGTCGAGATTACGCGCGTTGCAAGCCCATCATAACACGAAAAAGCATCTGCTGGTGCCGCCAAATGTGGTGAATTACCTTACGCGAGCGCACTCCCGAATGCTCTTGCGCTGAAGGTCAGGTTCCCGACCTCGATTTGGAGGTTCAAGTCTGCAACGCCCAGGGTCGTCAACGGGTGGGTTCTTGCCGGCCACCGGTACCAAGTGTGAGACTTTCACCACTAGGGCAGCTTCTGGACTCTCGCCCGGAATGGCGGCATTCTCTATTTCGGGGAGAGCGGGCGTGGGCAAAGGCCATCGTTATCAAGGCGCCAATCAGGCTGACCGCTGGCGAAGGCGCGCCGGCAGAAGAACGCCGTCACGGCGACTGCCGCGTCACTCTGGCAGCGCACTTCAAATGAGCCTCACCCGACAGTTCAGCATACTGTAGACAATGTGGCAGGCGGACCCGGCCCGCCACAACCGTGTTGGAAACGATCAGCCTGTGCGTCTTCGAGCGAAGCGTCAACTCCATGCGGTAGGCCAGGGCTGGGCGAGCGGCGAGGTTGATCCGCTCATTGCCTGGGGCGGCCGCAGCAGAGCTTGATCGATCGCCCGCTGCGATATTTGCTGCCACCGCGCTTGAGACCATCCCCTCCAGACTGGCCTCGTCAAGCAGATGAAAGATAGCCTTGGTGTCGCCCGGAAGAGCCTCACTGAATTGGATGCGACTCCCCGGGGATCAAACCAGGGAACAGTTCGCGCCGATGCTCCAGGGGCAAGTCGCGCAGTTCATTGCCATTGAAGTGCAGGAGATCGAAGGGCGACGAAATAGAGCATGCTGGCGCCGCCTGATCGCCTTTCGCAAGGCAGCGAAATCGGCGAGACCAGCCTCATTCGGAACGATGATCCCCCCGTCGATAATGGCGCTTTCGACAACGAGCCGTTTGGCTGTGTAGACCAGGTCGGGATACTTCGCCGTCCAGTCCACTCCGTTGCGCGTAAAGATTCGAACTCCGGCCTCATCGTGTTTATCTGCCAACGGTAGCCGTCGAACTTGACCTCATGGCTCCAGGCGTCGCCTTCCGGAGGCTTGTCGACCAGGGTCGGCATGAGCGGTTCGATAAACTGCAACCGGCCATCCCCGGAACTCTTACGCATACTGGAACCCGTTCCCCTTTGCCGCAGCGTGGGTCGGACCTTGGAACGAAAGGCGCATTCGCGAATTCTTCCGCTAGATAATTGGAATCGTCGCCCATGAGGCTCGCGACCCTCCACCTTGAAACTGCGAGATACGGCGACGTATATCGCGCCGCAAGGCTCGCGCTGTTAAGGCAACAAATCGTGAGGCACATCAAGCGCACGGACCGCTCGGCGCAGAAAGTCGAGCAAGCGCTGGCCAGGTTGGCTGAAGCCAACGCGCCCGTAGAGCGGCTCGCGCGGCATCAGTAGGGCGTGGCGCTGCAGGATAGATGCCAGGTGAAAGTAATCATGCAGATTCCTCGGACTGAAGTTAACCAGGCGATCACGCCCACCGGAGAGGCAATCCTGCGCGTGATCTTCTGCGGTGAAGGCGGTGACTGCGTCACTGTCGACATGGCTAATGTAGAAGCTGGAAAATGCGGCCGTCGATCGGGCAAGGGGATATTGGTCCAGCCCGCTACCTTCGAGCTTGCGGCCGACGACTATGATGCCGTGTTTAGAAGCTGCGCGCGAGGAAGCAGTTCGATGCGCCATCGATCTTCTGGTCGACCTTCAGCCCGGCACGGACTATCTTTCAGGTTGGCTCGTGCGCGTGCGAGACGAGAACGGCGAAGTGCTCAATGCCATCGACGTGCAGGAGGCGGAAGCGGCCCGTCAGACAAGACAATGAACCGGCAGCGGCTGGAGGCGGATTGCCAGAGATCCGAGGCTATGGCGGAACTTCCCGGGTCATGCCCACGCCGCTGTAGAGGCTATGCATCAACCAGTTGCGACCGAGGCTGATCATGGCCGCCCTAGGCCTGGTACACGGTCCGCTTGGTGAGAACTCCCTACATCTTTGCGTTGACATGCAGCGCTTGTTCGCACCGGGCGGGCCATGGGCCGTGCCGTGGGCGCAGAGGGTGCTGCCGGCCATCGAGGAGCTGGTGGACAGACATCCGGAGCGAACACTGTTCACCCGCTTCATTCCCGCCGCCCGACCCGGCGAAGGACCGGGCATGTGGGCGCGGTATTATCGGCGTTGGGCCGAGGTCACCCTTGCCAACATCGATGCTGGCCTCGTCGAGTTGATGCCATCTTTGGCGCGGTTCGTGCCGCCGGCGAAAGTTCTCGATAAGCATGTCTACTCTCCGTGGACCGAAGGTCGGCTCAACGCGATGCTCACGGGGTCGGGAATCGACACGCTGGTCATCACCGGTGGCGAGACCGATGTCTGCATCCTGGCCACGGTCCTCGGCGCCATTGACCATGGCTTTCGAACTGTTCTCGTCACGGACGCCATCTGCAGCTCAGCCGATCAGACCCACGATGCGCTGATGGAACTTTATCGCTCGCGCTTCAGCGAGCAGGTCGAGGCGGTGAGGATCGAAGAGGTTCTGGAGAACTGGCGCTAGTCGAAGACTCGAGAAGACACGATCATGAGAACCATTTTTCGGGACAACGGGCTTACGATCGTCTTGGTGGCGATGTTCCTGTTCAGCATCGTCGGCATGATCTGGTCGGGCCGTTCTGCCTACAATCAAGACCTTCGTGAGCATGGCTCGGCAGCGATCGGCTTCTTGGCTTATTTGAAAAGCGGCAACTTCCTCTCGGCGCTCTTCGAAAACTGGGAAAGCGAATTCCTGCAGATGTCGGCCTATGTCATGCTAACAGCGATGCTGTTTCAGCGCGGCTCGGCCGAGTCGCGTGATCCCGATGATCCCGACCGGCCCAAGGACGAACTTCCGACCGCTACTGGCAGGCGCAATCCGATCCTGTCGTGGCTCTATTCCTACTCGCTTGGCATAGCGCTGGCCCTGCTGTTCATCATCTCCTTTGGCTTGCACTGGTGGGCGAGCCTGACTGCTGCGAACGAGGAAGCGCTGCTGCACGGCGGCAAGGTTCAATCGATAGGAAGCTATCTTCTCGACGCCCAGCTATGGTTCGAGTCGTTTCAGAACTGGCAGTCGGAGTTCCTGTCGACCGCGGTCCTGGTCGTGCTGTCGATTTTCCTGCGCCACAAGGGCTCCCCGGAATCGAAGCCTGCTGGCGCGTCAAACTCCGAAACCGGCGCATAAGTCTCCGCGTGCACCCAACGATCGCTATGCGTCGGCAATCAGGCGGTACCAAAAACGGTTGCGAATGTGGTTGTTAAAGAAGCGGCCTTTTACGAAGGCGTTTCGGAAGGCCGCATAGGTCTCTGGCGGAACAGCCTCGTAGTCGTAACGTTTGCGCTCGTCACGAACCACACCGAGCACCTTGGTCTGCGGATCGTACTCCGCTTGCGGATTGAGGTTGATGGCATGATGTCGGCGCTCTATACGAGCGCCATCGGCATGTAGCGGATGATCACCGTGTCCTGCCGGAACCGCCGTTCGAGCTCGGCGCGCCGTCTGCGCCAGTCCGGTAAGTCGATCTCCTCCACCATCACTTCGCCACTGACCTTCCGCGGGCGCCTGCAGGTAGGCCGTAACGCCTTCGAAACAGCTGGCCAGGTCTTCCTTCACACGGTCGAAATCCTCCCGCCCAAACGGCCGGCCGGTGTTGTCCGCGCTGGGAAGCAGGATGTGGACGAGGTGATTGGCGACTGCTCGCTGAAAAGCGGTCAACGATTGCAAAGACACCGCGTTCCTTTGCTTGGCCGGCAATTGACCGGGGCATTCGTCCCCGAGACTGAGCGGGCGGGCGATTTGCGGCCGTCCACCTAGCGCATCAAACCCGCCGCCCGAAGGGCATCCTCGATGATCTTCTTCACGCCGGGTTGGCCCGATTCCGGGTGACGCGGGAACTGATGGATGGCAGTCGACTGT
>NZ_NPKH01000035.1 GCF_002284535.1 Mesorhizobium wenxiniae
GGGAATAGGCCGTGAAGGTTCGAAATACGGAATCGATCATTATACTGAAATGAAGTATATTTGCCTGAGCGTGTAATTGTCGCTAAATTCCGCGTGAGAAGTGCCCATCTTTATCTGACGTTATAGTCATCAGCATGATCGGGCCAGAGCCGCGCAAGCTTGAGCGATTAATAGAAGTTGCAGGGCCAACGTAACCGGCCTCGGCAACTTGCCAAGCTGGGACCGATCATACACCGACGGGCTGGTGATGCTCCAGTCCCATAAAGCAGCCGTGCGGTTTACAGCATGACTCTTGTCCCGAATTCAAAGACGGCAAAGCCACGGAGGCGCGGCGTCGCCGTCGTTGAAGAACTGCACCGTCAAGCGGGTCGTCATTGCATGGCGGGGCGATTGACGAAGTGCGACGGCAAGGTGTTCGATGAGGAGGTATCACTGTGATTGTGGCTCAGACGGCTGACTATAGAAGGTGGAAATCGCGCCTCAGTCAGCATACCAGAGGGCAATGGCGGTAAATGTCAACGATCTGACCGAAACTGTCAACGCGATTCGCGTAGCACGATCTAACTATGCTCGATAGGGCGCGTGTGAATTGCCATCGCGCGCGAGCACCGCCCGGGCAGCCCACCTGGCCGACGAGGGAAGGAATTGCTGGAACACATACCGCTAATAATACCAGTACTGATTACAGGGTTGGCAATATTACTGTGTTGAAGCAGTTGGAAGTCTCCTTGTCGCTTGGCGCGGTGATTCTCGGTCATACCGTGGCTTGGCTGCCTGTAGTTGTTAGGCTGATATACGCGCGACCGCAACGGTTCGACCGACGCCTGGAGAAAAGCAAGTTTAGATTGGGGGCAGAGCTGCACCAATGCATATGTGGTCCATGATGCGTGCAGGCTTCACGCCCGAGATCACCGCGTTGGAGCGATTACTATAAAAGTGACGTTGGGCATCGCAGGAGTCGCGTTAGCGTTCTTAAGGTTTGGGGTAGGTGGGGAAACTACCGTTGAGCCCAGCTCCAGCGACGCGACAGCATCGCCCGTTAAGCAAGTTTACGTTCGATGAGTGCCCCGTACGGGCACCACACCGAGCCGACCATCAGTCATGCAGCGGTCTGAAATGGCTAAGACGGATTTCACGTTCTCAATCCCGCTTCGCGTCCGCTGGGCGGAGGTTGATGCACAGGGAGTCGTCTTCAACGCAAACTACGTCAACTATTTCAGTCTCGCATTGTGGGAGTACATGCGGGCACTCAGGGTCCGTCTCGTGGATCGTGAAGATCATATTGATTTCCACACCGTCAAGATCAGTGCTGAGCTCAAGGCCCCCCTCCATTTCGATGACGATGTGGAGATTTTCGCCCGCGCATCCTGGACCGGACGGACGAGCCTTGCCTTCGCCCTCGAGATCTACCCTAGGGACGGTGAGACTTTGCTCAGCTCGGGCGAGATCGTTTGGGTGAGTTTCGACCGGACCACTTATCGGCCGGCGCCTATCCCCCAAGCTTTGGTTGATTTGCTGCGCGGTAGAGAAGGGGAGCGCATGCGGGTCAAGCCTTTCCTGCCGAAGGATTAGACGAGTCATGAAGGCGAATTGCCGGACGGTGCAAGCGGGGGTGAAGCTGATCACGCTCGACGGCTCGCGCCTGAACCTACTTTCTTTCGACTTTCGCGCTGTTGCCCGGAGTGCTAGGCGACAGGACGGTCGAGACGCTCATGGAGACGCTTAGCTACTACAGCTTCTCCAACAGTCGTGTTGGCTGGAGATTTGGACCGACCGCCGCGCTCGGGTTGTGGGAACCTTCCCGGACGGCCAGAGCTGCCAGAACCGGATAGCTGGACGGTGCAGGCACATCGCCGGCAGCCAGTGGTCCGCCCGAAGATAATGACGATCGACCCGCTCCACCGGAGCAGATCTCGGCCCACGGAGAAGCCGCCGCCCGAGAAAAAGCGAAAGTGTCTGGACCTAACCGGTAGAATCCTCATGGTTAACCCAAAATACCAAGAAATAGGCAGGCAGCCCTGCTACCCTCGACGCTCACAATCGCTGCGAAGCGCAAGCTCGTGTGGAGGGGGCGATGAGCGCGGCGCTTGAACGCCTAACCGCGTTTCTGTTCGAACTTCAGTTCGAGGACCTACCGAAAACGGTCGTCGCGCAAGCCGAGCGCTGTCTCATCGACCTGCTTGGCACCGCTGCCGCCGGCGCGCTCACTCCTGCGTCTCAAATTGCTCGTGACTTCTCGGCCACATTTCTCGCCGCCGGTGCTGGAACCTTAGGAGCAAGTCTCTTATTCGACGGACGTCGATGCAGCGCGGTCGGCGCGTCGCTGGCCGGCGGCATCACAATCGATGCCATCGATGCACATGATGGTCATCGTCTGGTGAAAGGGCATGTCGGATGCGCCGTGCTTCCGGCGCTTCTCGCGCTGATTCAGGACTTAGTCGTGACGCCCACCGGCCGCGAGTTTCTCACGCTGTTGGTGCAAGGCTACGAGATCGGCACCCGCGCGGGGATTGCACAGCATGCGAGCACCTCCGATTTCCATTCATCGGGATCCTGGAACTCCATCACCTGCGCCGCACTGGGAGCGCGCCTGATGCGTCTAGGCCAGGAGAAGCTTCGGCATGCGCTTGGGATTGCTGAGTATTACGGTCCGCGCAGTCCCATGATGCGCATGGTGGCTCATCCGACCATGGTGAAAGACGGTTCCGGTTGGGGCGCAATGGTTGGTGTCTCTGCCGCCTACCTTGCGCGGCAGGGCTTTACGGGCGCTCCGGCCGCCATAATCGAGAGCGAAGAGGCGGGGGCGCTTTGGGCCGATCTGGGCGTGTGCTGGCGCATCGAGGAGCAGTATTTCAAGCCATATCCGGTATGCCGTTGGGCGCATCCGGCGATTGATGCCGCGCTCGATCTGAAGCACCGGCACGCGCTTACGCCACAACAGATCGAGCGGGTTGAGATCCGAACATTTGCCGCGGCCGTCGCCCTCGGCTCGCGGGTGCCGACCGAGACCGATGCCGCGCAGTATTCCACAGCCTTCCCCGTCGCCGCCGCGCTGGCCCACGGGCAGGTGGGCACCGAAGAAATCACCGGACGTGGTTTGACCGACCCGCTCACCGCCGCCCTGCAAAAGCGCATTGTACTGGTGGAGCACGGACCCTACAGCAACGTGTTTCCGGCGGAGCGATGGGCTGAGGTCGTCGTCACCACGACGGACGGACGCCGGCTAGCTTCAGATCCAGCGACACCACGCGGTGACCCGGAATGTCCGCTCCGGACCGATGAGTTACGTTCTAAGTATCGCGCGCTGGCTAGCACTTCGCTTGAGGCCGGCAGAATGACACGTATTGAAGATGCTGTGTTCGGTCTCGCCGACGGGACAAGTGGATTGTGCGAGATACTCCAGGAGCTTTTTCGTCCACCAGACTGCCAATCACGGCTAAGCTAGGGACGTCGTGCTGTAGCTCGTCCCACCACCGGCTTTCCGAGCACTGCCGTCATCAGACTTTGCCCGACCGGTGAGAACCGCGGCAGTGTTGGCCTGAGCAGCGTTGGGCATCGGGCCGAGACTGCCTGCCCACCGCGTGGCGCAACTCGGGGCCTATCCGCTCTCCTGCTCGATGCCATGAGGCGGGTGATCCGCCTCAGAATCTCGTCGGCGACGGCGCTTCATTCTTCCATCCTTCGGCGTTACCTTGATGACTTCGCGTCGGGAGAGGGCGCTGGTGGACTTCACCTTCGCCTCGGATATCCCAGTGCTTGGGGGGCAAATCGCCCGCCCTCGCTTCCGCCTCGAGCTCGCATCCTAGGGCAAAACGGCAATATCAAGTGTCGATGGCGGCAGATGTCAAAAAAGTGGCTGAACGTGTCAATGCGATCCTAATCGCGCGGTCTAATCTCGACCGATGGAGCTCGTGTTAAACTGGTTTTGCGAGCGCCGTCATATGTAGATCGCTTTGCTGGAGAATGCTTGATGTTGGGTGCCCCTCACTACAAACTATTTGGTCGGGCTGCGGTCATCTATTTAGACAATCCTCCGGTGAATGCGATCACTGCCGTTGCTCGTGCACGGTTGAAAATTCTGATCGAGCGGTTTGCGACGAGCAAAGGCATCGATGCGATCATTCTGACGGGCGCAGGGCCGGAATTCTCTTCTGGAACTGACATTTCAAGATGCTCAGGGAAGACAGACTTTAGCGGCTTGCCGGAACTGATAACCGCGATTAAGGCGTCTGCGGTCCCCATTGTCGCGGCTCTTGAGGGTCGTGCTATTGGGGAGGCTCTGTCCATAGCGCTCGCCTGCCACGCGCGGGTTGCGACACCGAGCGTACAGCTTGCGTTTCCCGAGGCGACATGGGGGCTTGTTCCTTCAGGTGCCGCCGCTCTTCATCTGAGTGAATTGGCAGGATTGCAATGCGCCCTTGAAATGATCGTCGGGGGGAAGAACATTACCGGAAATGCCGCGCACGCGCTCGGAGTGGTTGATGAACTGGTCAGCAGCCGTGAAGCGTTGGTGGATGAGGCAATTCGGGTCGGGACGGATCGCAGTCCGAGGCGTTCAAAAAGCCCAACTGAGAAAAGTCGGCAGGATATCATTGAGGATTTCAAGCAATCGTTTCCAGCTTCCTTGAAGGCGCCGGCTGGGAAACTGGCTATGGAATGCGTCATGGGAGCCCAGTCAACTTCCCTCGAAGAAAACATCGCCATTGAAAACCGACACAACGAAAAGCTGCTCGCGGAAGCCGAGACAATAGCACTATTACATGCAAGCAAGGTCGAGCTTGCAACTGATCTGCCTCATATCCGGTCTGGGTCCGACACCATAAGTCTTCCGAAATGCGTTGCAGTGGTGGGCTTCGGCTTCATGGGTCGCGGAATTGCTATCAGCTTTGCGACAGGCGGCTTGAAGGTGTTGGTTCACGATCAAGCTGGAGATCGGCTAGCCGAGGGCCTTGAGGCCGTTGGTGCGTCGCTGAAATCCATGGTTCGGCGTGGTCGAATATCTCAGGAGCAGGCCGAGATTGCACGCAACAATATCATAGCGATTGGCGATATGGAGGCGTTAGATGAGGCCGATCTGGTTGTCGAAGCGGTCTCCGAAGACCTTGAACTAAAGAAAAGGATCTTCGCCAAGCTAGACAGCATATGTCCAAACAACACGACTTTGGTCACAAATACATCATCGCTTGATATCGATGAGATTGCAGCTGCAACAGGGCGGCCGAAAAACATTGCTGGGATGCATTTCTTCAGCCCTGCTCATCTCCTAAAGCTGGTTGAAATAGTTTCAGGCAGGGAGACAGCGGAAGGGACTATTGAGCAACTGAGAGTTGTTTCCAAGCACATTGGTAAGATCGGGGTGGTTGTCGGCAACCAGTTCGCGTTTGTAGCTAACAAACTACTTGCCGGGTACCAACGCGAAGCACTCTTTCTGTTGGAAGAGGGCGCCCTTCCGGAACAGGTCGACAGAGTGCTTCAAGAGTTTGGGTTCGCGATGGGGCCATTCGTGATGAACGACATGGCCGGAAACGATATCAGCTATCATGTAAGGCAGGCGGCGTCATATCCCGCCGGAATGCGTTATCCGCACGTCGCGGACCGGATCTACGAAGCTGGCCGCTATGGTCAGAAAACAAACAAAGGTTGGTACAGATATGAGCCGGGACAGCGCGAGGCGCATCCGGACATCGAGGTCGCGGCGTTGATCGAGTCGACATCCTCCGAGCTCGGGTTCAAAAGACGGAACATCTCCGATGACGAGATACTGCAAAGATGCCTGCTGCCTGTGGTTAACGACGCAGCTTGGCTGCTCGGTGACGGCATAGCGAGGAGTTCCGGAGACATCGATGTCGTTTGGATGAATGGGCTGGGCTTTCCACGTCGCAAGGGAGGTCCAATGTTCTGGGCCGATCATTTGGGTCCAAAACGAGTCTACGAGCGGGTCATCGAATTTCGAGAAGAACACGGCCCGGTGCTATGGGAGCCTGCCCCTCTACTGGCATTCCTTGCCAAGAGCGGTATGCGATTTGCGGATGTCAGGTGAAAGATGCGAACGGTAGCTATCGTTTCAACAGCTCGGACTCCCGTCGGCAGAGCGTACAAGGGAGCGCTGCGCGCGGTTCATCCCGTTTCGCTGGCTGCGCACGCTATTTCCCACGCTGTCGCGCGTGCTGGAATTGAACCTGGTCAAGTCGAAGACGCGATCATTGGATGCGCACTGCCTGAAGCCGCCGCGGGACGAAATATTGCCCGGCTGTCGTCAATCCGCGCAGGTCTGCCGACCTCGGTTGCGGCTGCAACTGTAAACCGAGAGTGTGCCTCCGGGCTGCAGGCAATCGCTCAGGTTGCTCATCGCATCGCCTGTGGAGAGATTGACATCGGTGTTGCGGGGGGGGTGGACTCAATTAGCCTTGTGGATAACGAGCAGATACGTCAAGGCTGGATCTCCGAGCCATGGCTCAAAACCCACAAGCCCGAAATCTACATGCCCATGCTCCATACCGCTGAAGTCGTCGCTCAGCGATACGGGATCAGACGGGAAGATCAGGACGCTTATGCGGCGCAAAGCCAACGTCGCGCTTCGGCCGCGCGGGAAGCAGGTCGATTCAGCAGCGAGATCGCGCCGATCACCATAGATGACGAACTGTACCCTGCAGGTTCGGCAAGCGTCGATAAAGATGAAGGCATCCGGCCTGGCACAACCGAGCAAACCTTGAGCGGACTTAAGCCGATCCTCGGAAGTGAGTACACGGTTACGGCCGGAAACGCCTGCCAGATGTCTGATGGCGCATCAGCATGCGTTCTAGCTGACGCGGATTACGCGGCGCGATCGGGGCTCCCCGTCCTGGGCATTTTTCGGGGATACTCGGTCGTTGGATGCGAGCCGAACGAGATGGGATTAGGACCGATATTCGCGGTGCCGCCACTGCTTAGGAAGGCGGGCTTGGCAACCAGCGATATCGACCTATGGGAGCTCAACGAGGCCTTCGCTGCCCAGGTTCTCCCCTGTCAGCATCGATTGGAGATTCCCTCTGAACGGTTGAACGTGAACGGTGGCGCGATTGCCCTTGGACATCCATACGGAATGACAGGTGCTCGCCTGACTGGCCACGGAGTTATTGAGTTGTCCCGACGAGGTGGCAAATACCTTGTCGTCACAATGTGTGTTGGTGGTGGTATGGGGGCGGGCGCATTGTTTGAAGCCGGGAGTGGTCGCGATGCCCGAAAGAATTGACCTTTTTGACCCATTTGCCTCAATCGACATTCCGGTCAGGGAATGGGTTAACAGCGGAATGGCCTGGGTCACGTCAAACTATCGTGAGGTGTTCCAGTCTATCAAGGTTCCGTTTCAGCTTCTTCTCAACGCCGTGGAACAAGCATTGCTGAGCTGTCCGCCAACTGTTTTGCTCGTGGTTGTCGGGTTGGTCGCGTGGCAGACAGGTGGGGCTGGCGTGGCGGTAGCGGTGGTCATGCCGTTGATCGTGATCGGCCTCATCGGCGCGTGGATAGAGGCGATGACGACGCTATCACTCGTCGTAAGCTGCGTTCTCGCATGCCTTATCATCGGCATTCCTCTCGGAATCCTCATGTCGCGTAGTGACAAGGTCCAAGCCGGCATGAGGCCTGTTTTGGATCTCATGCAAACGATCCCCTCATTCGTTTATCTGGTGCCAGTTGTGATGCTGTTTGGCATTGGCAAGGTCCCGGGTGCGATCGTTACGATGATATATGCGCTCCCCCCGGTGATCAGACTGACAAACTTTGGCATTCGTGAGGTCAGTCACGATCTCGTTGAAGCCGCTCGTGCGTTCGGAGCGAATGATTGGCAGGTCCTGTTTAAGGTTCAGTTGCCACAGGCGCGGCCGGCCATAATGACTGGCGTCAATCAGACAATCATGCTTGCCCTGTCGATGGTGGTTGTTTCTTCGATGATCTCTGTTCCAGGGCTGGGGCAACTCGTGTTGAGCGGTATAGGCCGCTTAGATCTCGGCCAGGCAACCGTTGGGGGTTTTGGAATTGTGATGCTGGCGATTGCGATCGACCGCCTATCACAGTCGTTTGCGCAGACGACCAGACAGCGTGTTGGCGCCACAGGGCCAGGATCGCGGCCTCTCGCGATCCTGAGCTTCCTGTTCCGTGGAACAAAATGAACAACAATAAGCAGATCTCAAGGAGGATGAAATGATCACGTCAGTTTTGAAAAAATTGGCAACCGCCGTTGCGGTGTTCACCGTCGCGCTCGCACCCGGCGTTTTGGCTCAAGATCTCCCAGGAAAAGGGATAGTAGTCCGACAGATTAAAGGCGAAGATTACACCTCGGTGTTCCAACACCTGATTGTTCAGCATGGGCTAGAAGCACTCGGCTATACGGTTGAGGAGCCTCAGATAGCGAACTATCCCACAATTCACATCGCTGTAGCAAACGGCGACGTCGATTACACGGTGCACCATTGGCAACCCCTTCATGACGCGTTCTTCGAGAATGCTGGTGGCGATAAGGTAATGACGCGGCTAGGAAACTTCACGCCCAACGTGAAGCAGGGATATCTTATCGACAAACGCACAGCTGACAAATACAGCATATCGAACATCGGGCAGCTCTCTGACCCGAAGCTTGCAGCACTTTTCGATAGTGATGGTGACGGGAAGGCCAATCTCGTGGGATGCAACCCAGGTTGGGGATGCGAGCGGATAATTGAGCATCATATGACGACCTATAAATTGCGGGATACAATCCATCATGACCAGGGCGAGTACTTTGCTCTGGTGGCTGATATGCTGGAAAGGTACAAGAATGGTCAATCAATTGTGTACTATACGTGGTCGCCAAATTGGCTGAATAATCGTCTGAAGCCTGGAACGGATGTCGTTTGGCTCAGCGTGCCCTTCTCTGCAAGCCCCGACGACCCGAACGCGAACACGGAATCTCCGGACGGCACGAACACTGGATTTGCCCCTAATACGATTCGTGTACTCGCGAACAATCAGTTTTTGGACAAAAATCCCGCAGCCAGGAAATTCTTCGAACTCGCCACGGTGCCAGTCGCGGACATTGAAGCTGAGAACAGCCTCATTGAACAAGGCGAGAAGTCTCCCGAGGATATTGAGCGCCACACGCAAGATTGGCTCAAGGCAAACCGCGCTGCGTTCGACGGCTGGGTAAGCGAGGCGCTGAAAGCAGCCAAGCCATAGAGGCCAGCACCACCAAGGCGCCTTTGTCCCCCACGCTTGGTTTAGGACCTCGAAATTGTCAGTCAAGAAGATTGAGTTCAAAAACGTCTGGAAGGTCTACGCGGCGCGCGAAGGCGATGCGCTGGAGGAGATAAAACGATCACGTCTGTGCGGCGCCCCGGCACCCCCATATGTCGTGGGCGTCGAAGACGTTAGCTTCGACATAAATGAAGGCGAGATATTTTGTATCATCGGCCTTTCCGGAAGCGGGAAATCCACCCTGCTGCGCCACATTAACGGCCTGATTAGGCCCACCGCCGGAGAGGTTATTATTAATGGGGTATCTATCAAAGAGCTGAGCGACGCACGTCTGCTGCAATTGCGTTCGCAAAAGATTGGCATGGTCTTCCAGCATGTCGCACTACTGCCGAACCGAACGGTGACGGAGAATGTCGCGCTGGGCCTGGAAATACGCGGGGTCAAGAGGGCGGAGCGGCGTCAGCTTGCCCAAGAGGCGCTGGAACGGGTTCACCTGCCACAGTGGGGCGCGTTCTATCCGGACGAGCTGTCCGGTGGAATGCAGCAGCGTGTGGGTCTAGCGCGCGCCTTGGTAACAGATCCGGAAATTCTGCTGATGGACGAACCGTTCAGCGCGTTGGATCCCATTATCAGAAGGCAGCTACAGGATCAGTTCATAGAGATCTCGGCAAAAGCGACAAAAACCACTGTATTCATCACTCATGACATTGAGGAGGCCGCGCGTTTAGGTGATCGCATTGCGATCATGAACAAAGGAAAGGTGGAACAGATCGGTACGCCGCAGGATATTCTACTGAGACCTGCGACACCCTACGTTCGAGAATTCGTGAGCCATGTCACCCTCTTGGACAAGTTGGTTGCCGGCGACATCATGCAATCAAACTCGGAGATCGTCCATTCCGCAAATGTCGCCTGTGATGGCGGTTCTATCGACGCCGAAACGCCAGTGGCAGAGGTCATACGAAGGGGTATCTCTGGAACTGGAACGCTTCTCGTTTCGAGAGGCGGTACGAACGTCGGCATGATTGGTCGTGAGGAAATTCTGACATTTCTCACAATGCGCCCTGACACGGACCGTTAAGCGTTGTGGGTTTGCAATGGCCTCGCATCGCATCAATGGAGTTTCGCTAAGGAGACGTCGATGCGTGGTTCGTAGTCGCGCACGCGCGGCGCCAGCGTATTAGTCTAGCCAGCCGAACGTTCTTTCGACCATCCAACGCCTGAGCAGCGCCTTGAAGCCGGCCTCGGTATCGATACGGCGCATCACTTCGATGACGAAATCGTAGCCCATAATCACAATTCGATCGCGCAGGCAATCAACCGGACTCTTACGCGGCATGGGAGCCACACATGACAAAACCCTTTGATTGTGGAAATGGACCTCGCCAGGACGAGTTTTTATGCTTGGTGCGAAAGAAGTCGAGCGCGTTCTGGCCAAGTACGATGAGGTTCTAAAGGAACGGAGCTCAATCTCATCGCGATGTTGACTGGCAATACCGCTGTTGCCGATTTGCTTTCGGCAACGCCCCAACAGGCTATCCATGACGATTTGACCGCCCTGGCCACGGAATTTGTTCGCAGGCTCGCAGCCGATGCAGCGCATCGTTCCGATGAAAGCGCCCGTGAGGCGGCTTCGCTCACGGCGCCGACCGAGGGCCCGCATGGGTACACAGCCCTAAAAGCGCGAGATCTGCAAAGCGATTGCCTGCGAATTGAAGACTGGGCGGGTCAGGTTGCAGGGCCAACCTATCTGGAGGAACGCTTCGGCATACCGCGATCGAGATTGCATTGGTGGCAACGGCACAACGACGTGGTCGCATTGCGGAAAGCGCCGCAAGCACGTGTCCCCTTGGCTCAGTTCGTCGACGGCAGGCCTGCGGCGGGGATACGACAAGTGCTCTCAGTGTTTGCCAATCCCAGACTGGCGTGGCTTTGGGTGACCTCTCCTTCACCGCGGCTTGACGGCCGAATTCCCATAGAAATGCTGAGACAAGATCTGGCTGCAGAAGTCATCTTGGCCGCGCGAGACTTTTCCTCGACATAAGCCCAACTGAACCTCCTGGGAAAATTGTATGAGCGGTGCGGGCGCGGCTTCGCACTGAGCGTTCTATCCGTAATATGTGCAAGTTGTCCAGTCTGCGTTGTTTGTATAGTTTGCACGACCTGTGCAGTATAAATGAGGTATTTGTGACATAATAGCAACTTCTACATATATCATGTCGAATGATCGCCACGAAACTTGGACTATTTTATACGTCGGATAACGTTAAGCTGCGAAGAAGCAGCGCGAGCGCACCTTTTTCGATCGCGGGGACCGGGTGGGGATGCTCTCTTCCAGCAAATATACCCTGGCCCATTTTTCAACTTTTGAGTGGAGATCAAAATGAACATCAAGAGCCTTCTTCTCGGCTCCGCTGCGGCACTGGTCGCAGTTTCCGGTGCGCGCGCCGCCGACGCCGTCGTCGTCGCCGAGCCGGAACCCGCTGAATACGTCCGAATCTGTGACGTCTACGGCGCTGGCTACTTCTACATCCCCGGCACCGAGACCTGCCTGCGCATCGGCGGCTATGTCCGCTACGACATCGGCGTCGGCGACGTCGGCACATTCACCGGTGCGGGGACCGTCGACGTCGAGGACGGCGACGATCAGGATACCTACTGGAAGCGTGCTCGCTTCACGCTGAAGACCTCGACCGGCCAGGAAACCGAGCTCGGCACGTTGAAGACGTACACCGAGACCCGCTTCAACTTCCGCAACACCCAAGGCGATACATCTCCGTACCTCAACGAAGCCGGCAACACGGGCGTTTCGCTGCCCTACGCCTGGATCCAGCTCGGTGGGCTGCGCGTCGGTAAGGACGACTCGGCCTTCGATACGTTCAGCGGCTACGCCGGCAACGTCCTCAACGATACGCTGGTTCCCTACGGTGGCTTCGACACCAACGTCGTCCAGTACTATTTCGACGCCGGCAACGGCTTCTCCGCCGTCGTCTCGCTCGAACAAGGTTACGGCGCCTTCACGATCGACAGCTACGTCCCGCATGTCGTCGGCGGTGTGAAGTGGACGCAGGGCTGGGGCGCGATCACCGGCGTCATTGCTTACGACAGCAACTATGAAGAAGTCGCCGGCAAGGTTCGCCTCGACGTCACCCCGATGGAGAACCTGTCGCTGTTCATCATGGCCGGCTACGGCACGGACGACAACTACACGGATGGCGGCTTCGCAATCCCCGCCGGCGGCCGCGGCATGTACAAGCTGTGGAGCGGCAATTGGGCAGTCTGGGGCGGTGGCACCTACACCGTCAACGAGAAGACCTCGTTCAACACCCAGATCTCCTATGACGAAGGTGAGAATCTCGGCGTCGTGGCGAACATCGCCTACGATATCGTCCCCGGCCTGACGATCACGGCCGAAGCCAGCTACTTCCATCTTGGTGATGAGACCGTCAGCAACTGGACCGGTGCCGATGACGACGACAACTTCGGCGGCCTCCTCCGCTTCCAGCGCTCGTTCTGACGGATCGAAGCATTTAACCATAGCGCCCGTCGCATAATTGCGTGCGCTAGACTCGCCCGGCCGGCGTTGGCTCGGCGGGATGCCCAAAAAAGGGCTCATCGGCGGCTCCTTCCGAAGTGCTTAGGTCCGCGCCTCCGGGATCGAAGCCTGCCGCCGATGCGAAGGGCGCCCTTGACCAAGGCGCCCTTCATTCTAGAGCGTCGAGCATTCTGACTGAATCGAAGGGGTCGCCGTCGTGTAGCGACGACCTACTGTCAGAAAAACTGGATTTGAATCTCACGTCGGGGGATGTCGTTGTCTACAGAGCGGTACAGCGGCTGACGTCGATGCGCTTCTCGTAGTCGCGGACGAGGCGGCGCCATCTTGTCATCCAGCCGAAGGTGCGCTCGACAACCCAGCGGCGGGCCAGACTTCGAAGTCCTTCTGGTCGTCGGATCTGCGGATGATCTCTACCACGAAGTCCAGATAGGCTGCCTTGTCCATGAGCTTCAGCTGATCGCAGGCGTCATCGGCGAACAGATGCTTCACCCAGGGCCAGCGCTTGCGGATACCATCCAAGATCGCCTGAGCGCCGGCGCTGTCCGAGATATCGGCCGGCGTTAGGTTGACCATCAACAGGCGTCCATCCGTATCGACGGCGATATGGCGCTTGCGTCCGACGATCTTCCGGCGTCGGTAACCCCTTGTTCCAGCTTGCGGAGCCTTCACCGACTGGCTGTCAATCACCGCCGCCGTTGTGCTCGCCTCGCGCCCAGCCCGCTCACGATCCAGCATCAGAGCCACGTTGTGGATGATCTAGTACAGAAACCGCCGCGCCAGCTCGCGAAACCACCCATAGACCGTCTGCCAGGGCCCGAAATGAATCGGCAGCATCCGCCAGCCGCACCCCGAGCGAACCAGGTAACGCACCGCATGGATCACCTCGCGAAAATCAACCTCACGCGGACGCCCACGCGCCGCGGCTTGGGCATCGGCGGCGCGAACTGCTCCCACTCCTCGTCGGTCAAATCAGACGGGTAGCGCTTGGTCTTCTTGGCGATCTGGGCCATCCGGCCACGGCTCTGCTCTGTCCACATCCAACGCTTGAATCATACCCCAGCCTCAGACCGATTCAAAACAGCCTCTAAGAGACTAATCACGCCGACGAGAGCCGACCTGTGCGACCTCAGGCATTGGCGAGCGCCTGTTCTCGCCAATGCACTCGGTATGCCTTTGGGGGCATACCCGTCCAGCGAGTGAAAGCTCGAACAAATGCGCTGACCTCCGAGTAGCCCAAGATCATGGCGATGTCGGCAAGACCGTAATCAGATTTCTCCAGTAGATCGGTCGAGACGGCTTTCCGCTTGGCGTCGACTAAATCACGCAACATTAGTCCCTGTTCGTCCAGGCGACGTTGAAGCGTTCGTGTGGTCATGCCCAGTTGCTTAGCAATCCAGTCGATTCGGGGAGCCCTACCCAGCAGCAGAGCTTGGTCAATCTGCGCGCCTACGAGCGAAGCCAGATCAGCAGAGTAGGTGTCTCGTGATATAAGGCTCTCTGCCTGGTCCCGCAGAATGCCCAACAACTGCGGGTCTGCGTTGGCGACAGGATGTTCCAACACCCTGCTGTCGAAAAGAATCGAACTGGAACCCTGTTCGAAATGAACTGGCGATTGAAAAACCTCCCGGTAATCCTCGATAGCGGCCAAGGGAGTATGCGTGAACTGCACGCTAATCGGGCGCCAGGTACGGCTTGATAGCGTGCGTATTATCTGCATGCCCCAGGCGAGCGCCAGTTCAACATCCTGTCTGCATTCAGCGACGCCGGGGGCGATAACTGTATAAGTCAACTCCGCAGTCCCTTCTGTTCCCCTAATGAGGTCGAATCGACAACCGTCGGCACGAAGTTTGAAATACCGCACAAATGTCCGTAGAGCGTCTCCCACATCCTTTGAGTTCAGCATCATGTAGCCGATGATCTCAAGGTCATAAATACTATAGGTGCGGCCGAGGTTAAGGCCAAACGCCGGCTCGGAAATTTCTCGCGCGGCAAACTCCATAAGAGCGATACACTCGCAGAGGAATACACGCTTACCGTCAACTTGAAATTTCGAAAGGTCAAACCCAGTACGCGCATCACGTGCTGGGATCGCAACGCCGTGATCGCGCATATGGGCCAAGACCGGTTTGCAGACGCGCATTGGAATAGTGGGCAGCTTCAGAACCGCGGTCGTCATGATGTACTCCTAGGTGTCGACAACGACCCCTGTTGGCGGGCACTATCGAAAATGTGGCATGAAATGTCAATGTGCATGGGGTCAGCATGGCTATGTTGGCTATAAGAAATTGCCCCTCAAGGAGAATTCCGAAGTGCCCTCCAACCACTGGCTAAAGCCATTGCTTGAACCTCATTCCGCCGTGATTATCGGTGCTTCGGCAACTGAAGGTAGCCTAGGCAAAAGCGCGGTTGACCACATGGTTGAGCGTGGGTACCGCGGGCGCCTCTACGCCGTAAACAGCAATTATAAGAAGATAGGAAATGTCGACTGCTTCAGCGCGGTGTCTGAACTGCCAGAGACGCCAGACCTGGCTGTAATTGCGGTCAATCAGAGATCGTTGGAGCAAGTTCTCTCGGAATGTGTAGCGCTAGGCGTACGGGCGGCAGTCATATTCGCGGACTGCGGGAATATGGAACAACGCGATCGCCTGGCCCGTATCGCCGCCGAAGCGAGAATACCGATCTGCGGCGGTAACGGGATGGGGTTTCAGAACTTCACCAACAGCACGCATGCAACGTTTAGCTCCTGTCCGGTTACCAAGGCCGCGCCTGGAAACGTTTCATTGATCGCCCATTCCGGGTCTGTCATTCAAGCGCTAGCCACTGATCTAACGCGTCTTAGGTACAATTTAACCGTGTCGTCCGGCCAGGAAATCAATACCACATTGGCGGACTACTTAGATTATGCGCTGGAGTTGCCCTCGACCAAAGCAGTTGCATTGTTTATCGAGACGGTCCGTGACCCCGCACGCTTCGTGGAAGCGCTACGAAAGGCCGCTAGCAAGCGCATACCGATTGTCGCGCTCAAGGTCGGCCGGACGGCAAAGAGCGCCGCTATGGCCATAAGTCATAGTGGAGCGGTCGTCGGCGACGCGTCGACCTATGAAGCGCTCTTCGACCGTTACAATGTGATCTCGGTCAAGACGCTCGATGAGTTGGCGGCGACAGCCCAGTTACTCGCGCACGTCAAGGATGCCAATTCAGGTGGGCTCTGCGTGGCGATGGATTCCGGCGGGCTGCGCGAACTCATGGTTGATATCGCGGAAGACAAGGGCGCCACTTTCGCTGAGCTTAGTAAGTCCACGCTGGCCCAACTGCAGGACCAGTTGGACGACGGTATGATCGCGGAGAACCCACTGGATGCATGGGGTAGCCGTACCGACGCCAAAGCACATTTTGCGCGTTGTTTAGAGGTGATGATGCGTGATCCCAACAGCGCATTTGGCGCTATTGCAACCGAGGCAGGGGACGCCTTTCAATTTGGGACCGTATATGCCGAGATCGTGGCTGAGACGCAGCGGTTGACCGGAAAACCGATGTTTATGATGAGCAGCTTTTCGGGGATTGCGAACTCTAAGATAGCTACGCGATTGTTGGATTGCGATGTTCCACTCATCAACGGGGTCGATTGCGCGATGACGGCGGTGAAGGCCGTCGACACCTTTAAAGCGCGACTAGAAAATGCCGCGAGGGAGGTCCGCCTCTCGGTGCCACAATCAGCTCTTGAAAGTGCTAAAGCCCTGCTCGCGCGGCCGGGTTCCGATGGTGAGAAGATTGGCCTGTCGGTATTGCAGGCTTTTGATATTCCGGTGGTGGCATACCACGAGTGCGAGAATCTGCGGGAGGTGCTGACGGCGATCGACAGGACGGGTTTTCCTGTGGTGTTGAAGACTGCGATGCCGGGGATCCATCATAAGTCCGACGTCGGTGGAGTTTTGCTGAATCTGGACAGCATTACTCGGGTGACTGAAGCGTACAAGGATTTGACACAGCGTCTGGGACCTAAGGTGATGGTCCAGAGGATGAGCCCCTCCGGCGTTGAGATGAGCTTTGGCATGGTTGTCGATCCTCAGTTCGGCGCGCTGGTAACCGTCTCTCCGGGCGGGAAATGGATCGAGTTGTTTGCCGACCGGCAGATTGCGCTAGCGCCCTTCGACGAGGAGCGCGCACGAGAGCTAATCGACCGCCTCAAGATTCGACCGATATTCGACGGCCGTCGTGGCGAGAAACCGTATGATGTCCATGCACTGGCCCGAGCATTCTCGAAATTCTCAATTATGGCTGATGCTCTGAAAGACGAGCTTGCTGAGTTCGATGTGAATCCTGTGATTATTACTGATGCCGAAGTGATTGCGGTAGACGCGCTGCCGGTTAGAGCCGCCATCAAGAATCAACATATGAAGCACTAATCCAGAAGGCTGCCGCTATGACCGCACTAGTTAGCACTCAGCGCCACGGACAGATACTTGTTGTCACAATCGACAACCCGCCGGCGAATGCGATCTCTCGCCGTACGAGCCGAGAAATTTATGCTGCGTTTGCGGCGTTTCAGGAAGACGAAGACCTACGAGTGGCAATCCTCACAGGCGCCGGGGACCGCATCTTCAGCGGCGGTTGGGACTTGAAGGAGTCCGATGAAAGCCTAACCGCCGACCTCTATTATGATACGCAGGTCGGCAACGGCCCTGGGGGGTTCGGTGGCATTGCGGAGTTCTGGGGTCTGACAAAGCCGGTAATAGCCGCTGTCAACGGCGCCGCGGCGGGAGGAGGCTTCGAGATCACGCTCGCGTGCGATATGATCGTAGCGGCCGAGCATGCGCGCTTCCTTCTCCCTGAGACGCGGATCGGGCTTTTGCCGATGGCGGGCGGCATTCAGAACCTGCATCGCCGGATACCGTACAATATTGCAATGCACCTCATGATGACCGGCAAGCCGATCTCGGCGTCTGAGGCTGCTCGATGGGGCCTTGTGAACGAGGTTGTTCCCCTGGGAGAGGCTCTGGCCGCGGCGATGCGCCATGCCGAGAAGATCTGCGAATCTGCCCCGCTCGCCATTGAAGGTCTCAAGGAAGTTATGCGCTATACATCGCACCTCTCTGCAAGGGACGGTTTCGCAGCGGTTAGAAACCCTCCAAGTGAATTGAAAAAGTACAAAGCTATAGCGAACTCTGAAGATAGCCTCGAAGGACCACGGGCTTTCATGGAAAAGCGTAAGCCCCAGTGGAGGGGCAGGTAATCACTAGAGATATATTCAGCGGCACAACCTCCCAGGTACAGTGACTGGCGTTTGAAATGCGGGTTGGTGAGTGGGGACACAGCCGATGGACGCTTCTCGAGATGACGGGCGCAGCTTGCGTATCCAACTGACTTCGTTGGTGACAAGATGAACGACGCACGACTGCTAGATATTGAGCTTTTCCAGCATTTTGCTGACGAGCATGTCCGGTTCTGTGATACCGACGCTCTCGGTCATGTGAACGTCGGTGTATACTCGTCCTATTTTGCCGCTGGCAGGGCAATATTCGACACGATGCTGGCTTCCGACGACTACATACTGCCGATTGCGCGGATCGCCATGGACCTGCGCGCAGAGATAAAGTATCCAAACAAGATCGTTGTGGGATCATTGTTACTCCGGACTGGCAGATCATCATTTCTTGTGGGCCAAGGTTTATGGATCGAAGGTAAGCCAATGGCTACAGCTGAAGTCACTCACGTGCTTGTCGATCGAAAAAATGGTCGCAGCACGCCGCTTCCCGAACCCTTCCTCCATAAGTTGAGATCACTGGGACCGGTGTGTGCCGAAGGCTAAGAGCCTGCTTGGAACGCTCTACTGGGCCCGCTGCTTAGTTTCTCCCCAGGATTCTTCGGTCAGACTGATCCGGAGCCTCTTCGCGGCCGCGCCGTTTGCGTCGAGTGGCGGGGCCAATGCCAAAGTGGGCCTGAAAGGCGCGTGAGAAATGACTACGGTTGGAAAAGCCCGTGGCAAGCGCCACCTCGACGAGCGGAAGGTTCGACTGCTGCAGAATCTCATCGGCCTTCTCCAACCGCAGAGACCGATAGAACTGCATCACGCTCTGTCCAAGCTGGTTCTTTGTCAGCCGCTCCAATTGCCGCGCCCCGATACCGCTCAGATGAGCCAAATCCTCTAGCTTTAGCGGGTCCGCGATATGACTCGTCATCAGTTGCACCATGGCGACCAGAGCGGGATGGTGCAGATCATACCTGCGCACCGGGTCCAATTGCTGCGGGGCCTCGGCCTGCCGGATGCCGGTATGGATGAACCAATCGCTGACCGCGCGGGCCAATTCCACACCGTGATCTGAAGCGATCAGGGCGTGGGCCATGTCCAGGGGAGCCATGCCGCCGGCGCAGGTAAAGCGGTCGCGATCGATGACGAAGAGGCGGCGTTCAATCAGCGCCTCAGGATAGATCTCGCGCATTGCATCGATGTGTTGCCAGTGGATCGTAAACCGGCGTGACGACATCACACCCGCCGCGGCCAGGATTGCCGCCCCGCCTGAGATTCCGCCCAAAGGCACTCCCGACCGGGCAAGACGGCGCAGCCAGCCCAGAATCCTGTCGTCGCGATAGGTCAGCGGATTGCCGCCCGCCACGACAAACAGAATGTCGAAATTAGTGCCTGCCTCTGAAACAGGTTCGGTCTCGAACGCGCCCGAGACGGAACTGCGCATCCACCCGCCCTTGGCCGAGATGAAGTTCAGATCGTAAAGGGTCCGCCCGCTAAGCAGGTTGGCGGCGCGCAGCGGCTCGACCGCGGAGGCCGCGGACATCAGGGCATAGCCTTCGATCAGCAGGAAACCGTATCGCCGCGCGCTGCCGTGATTCCCGTCAATCATCCCGTTGAAAATCCTATCGTCCACATCGTTCGAACATGTCCGGCAAAAGCACACATGAGTCAATTTTGAAAACACCTCACTGCCCTTGCCGTGACATAGTCTCGGCAGTCCAAGGAGTTCTTGATATGAAGTTTTCGGGCTTCCGCGTCTTTGCTGAAGCGCTCAAGGGGCATACCGGGTGGCGGCCGCTCTGGCGCAACCCTGAGCCCAAGCCCGCCTATGACTACGTGATCGTCGGCGGGGGCGGTCACGGCTTGGCGACAGCGTATTATCTGGCCAAGAGTTTCGGGCGATCCCGTATCGCCGTGCTGGAGAAGGGTTGGCTCGGATCCGGGAATGTCGGGCGAAACACGACGATCATCCGTTCGAACTACCTGCTTGCCGGCAACGAGCCCTTCTATGAGTTCTCGATGAAGCTCTGGGAAGGACTGGAACAGGAGCTCAACTTCAACGCGATGGTTTCCCAGCGCGGCATCATCAACCTTTATCATACGGATGCGCAGCGTGATGCCTTCCGCCGCCGCGGCAACGCCATGATGCTGGCGGGGGCGGGCGCCCGGCTGCTAGGTCGAGAGGAACTGCGCGCCATGGTTCCGTTCCTGAACTACGACAACGCGCGCTTCCCGATCAAAGGTGGCCTGGTGCAGCCGCGGGCGGGCACCGCGCGGCACGACGGCGTGGCCTGGGGCTATGCGCGCGGCGCCGACAGCCACGGCGTGGACCTGATCCAGAATTGCGAGGTGACCGGTGTCCGGCTCGATCGCGGCAAGGTGCGTGGCGTGGAGACATCGCGCGGCTATATCGCCGCCGACAGGGTCGGGGTGGCGGTGGCGGGGTCCTCGGGCCGCGTCATGGCAATGGCTGGAATGCGGCTTCCGATCGAAAGCCATGTTTTGCAGGCCTTTGTCACGGAGGGGCTCAAACCCACCATTCCTGGTGTGATCACGTTCGGGGCAGGCCATTTCTACATCAGCCAGTCCGACAAGGGCGGACTTGTCTTCGGCGGCGATATCGACGGCTACAATTCCTATGCCCAACGCGGCAACCTGCCGGTGGTGGAGGACGTCGCCGAAGGCGGCATGGCGCTGATGCCCATGATTGGGCGGGCGCGGCTCTTGCGCATGTGGGGGGGCGTGGTGGACATGTCGATGGACGGTTCGCCGATCATCGACCGCACGCAAATCGATGGCCTCTATTTCAACGGCGGCTGGTGCTATGGCGGCTTCAAGGCGACGCCAGCCAGCGGCTATGCCTTCGCCCATCTTCTTGCCACCGGCGCACCCCACGAGACCGCGCGCGCCTACCGCATCGACCGTTTCGCACGCGGCCATGTGGTCGACGAGCGCGGCGCCGGTGCCCAGCCCAATCTCCACTAAGGCGGTCCAATGCTGATCCCACATCCACTTCTAGGCCCGCGTGATGCGCAGGAATTCACCTATCTGGGCGACGCGCGGCTCATCGACCGTCCAGACTCCTCCGCGCCCGATGCCGAGGCCGCCTTTTGCGACTACGTCTTCCTGCGCGACAACCCGGCGGGCGTGCACCGCGAACTGTGGTTCCACGAGCAGGGCGACCGGTCATGGCTGGTGGTCACGCGCGACACGGTCACCCATGAAGTCCTCGGTGCGGAACTGGCCCGCAATGTCCCCCTTTCGCGGACGAGGTGCGGCAAATGACACGGCTAGCCGGAGGGCTGATCGACCGCTCGCGGACCTTGAACTTCAGTTTCGACGGCAAGCGCTACCAGGGCCATCCCGGAGACACGCTCGCCTCGGCGCTTCTGGCCAATGGCGTGCGTCTTGTGGGCCGCAGTTTCAAATATCACCGCCCGCGCGGGGTTCTCTCGGCCGGTTCGGAGGAACCGAACGCTATCGTCGAACTCCGCTCGGGCGCGCGGCAGGAGCCGAACACGCGAGCCACGGTGGTGGAGCTGTTCGAAGGGCTGCAGGCGCGAAGCCAGAACCGCTGGCCTTCGCTCGGATTCGACGCACTGGCGATAAACGACTTGTTGTCGCCCTTCTTGACGGCCGGTTTCTACTACAAGACTTTCATGTGGCCGAAGGGCTTCTGGGAAAAGCTTTACGAGCCGGCGATCCGCAGGGCGGCAGGCCTCGGGCGCCTTTCAATGCAGGCTGATCCCGATATCTATGACAAGGGCTTCCTGCATTGCGATCTCTTGGTCATCGGCGGGGGGGCGGCCGGGCTTGCGGCGGCGCTGACGGCGGCGCGCGGGGGCGCGCGTGTGATTTTGGCCGACGAGGATTTCCGCCTGGGCGGGCAGCTTCTGTCCGAGACGGGAACGCTGGACGGAGGGCAAGCTACCAACTGGATCTCAGCGTTGGAGGCTGAATTCGAGAGCCTGCCGAATATTCGCGTGATGCGTCGCACCACGGTTTTCGGGGTCTATGATCACGGCATCTATGGCGCGGTGGAAAGCGTGTCCGATCATTTCCCAGAGGCGAACGGGTGTGTGCGCCAGACACTCTGGCGTATCACGGCGAAGCGCGCGATATTGGCGGCGGGCGCGACAGAGCGGCCCATCGCCTTCGCCGACAATGACCGTCCGGGAATCATGCTGGCCGGCGCGATGCGGGCTTACGCCAATCGCTGGGCGGCATGCCCGTCCGAGACGGTCGCCGTCTTTACCAATAACGATGACGGTCATCACACCGCGCGCGATCTGGCCGCTAAGGGTGTCCAGATCGCCGCCGTCATCGACGCGCGCCCCGAGGCGAAGGCTCGCGGTGACTACCGACTGATCGCGGGGGGCATGGTGACTGGCTCACGCGGCCGGCTTGGCCTGAAGTCGATAAAGGTTCAGGAAAACGGCAGGTCCGAATGGATCGAGTGCGGCGCGCTTGGGGTCTCTGGCGGCTGGAACCCGAATGTGCATCTCTTTTCGCATCATCGCGGTCGGCCTGTTTGGAATGAACCGCTGCAGGCGTTCCTGCCTGGGGAGGAGGGGGCCCTAGGACTAATTCCGGCAGGTGCGGCGGCGGGCCATTTTTCCACCGCCGACGCCTTGCGTTCCGGCGCGCAAGCCGCACAGCGTGCGATGGACGAACTTGGAATCGCGGCATCGTTGCCCGATTTGCCGCGCGCCGAGGAGGCAGACTACACGGTTGCGCACGTCTTCCATGTACCGGGCAAGAAGCGCGCCTGGGTCGATTTCCAGAATGACGTGACGGTGAAGGACATCAAGCTCGCCCATGCCGAGAACATGGGGCCGGTAGAGCATTTGAAACGCTACACGACTCTGGGCATGGCGACGGACCAAGGCAAAACCTCAAATGTGACCGGTCTTGCCGTGATGGCGGAGCTGACCGGGAGGTCGATCCCGGAAACTGGAACAACGATTTTCCGCCCACCTTACACTCCAGTGACGCTCTCTGTCCTGGGCGGCGGCGATGTAGGGCGGCATTTCCGACCACGCCGCCTCACACCCACCCATCACTGGGCCAAGGCGCAGGGCGCGGTGTTCGTCGAGGTCGGCCAGTGGATGCGCGCGCAATATTTCGCGCGTGCGGGTGAAACGCACTGGCGCCAGAGCGTGGACCGCGAGGCCAGGGCCGTGCGCGGCGCAGTGGGCCTGTGTGATGTGACGACGCTTGGCAAGATCGATGTGCAGGGCGCCGACGTGGGCGAGTTTCTCAACCGTCTCTACTGCAACATGATGGCCACGCTGAAAGTCGGCCGAGTCCGCTACGGGCTTATGCTGCGCGAAGACGGATTTGCCTATGACGACGGCACCTGCGCGCGGCTGGCCGAGGATCATTGTGTGGTCACCACGACGACCGCCAACGCCGGTCTGGTCTATCGCAACATGGAATTCGCGCGGCAATGCCTGTGGCCGGAACTCGACGTCCAGCTCATCTCCACGACCGATGCCTGGGCGCAGATCGCAGTCGCCGGGCCGAAGTCGCGCGCTCTGCTCGCCCGCATCGTCGACGGGTTCGACCTGTCGAACGAGGCCTTCCCCTTTATGGCCTGCGCGGAGCTCACCGTCTGCGACGGCCTGCGCGCGCGGCTCTTCCGCATCTCCTTCTCGGGCGAACTCGCCTATGAAGTTGCGGTTCCCGCCCGATACGGCCACGCATTGATCGAGCGGCTGATGGAATTGGGAGCCGATCTTGGAGCGACGCCCTATGGCACCGAGGCTCTGGGCGTGCTGCGGATTGAGAAGGGACACGCCGCCGGCCCCGAATTGAACGGACAGGCGACGGCCGCCATGGTCGGACTTGGCAGTATGGTGTCGCAGAAGAAGGATTCCGTCGGCGCCGTGATGTCGCGGCGCGAGGGCCTTGCGGGCGACAGGCGACGCCTGGTCGGGCTGCGGGCCGTCGATCCTGCCGGGAAGGTGGTCAGCGGCTCACATCTTTTTGCGGAAGACGCACCGAGGAAATTCGATACCGACCAGGGTTGGATCACGTCGGCTTGCTACAGTCCGCATGTCGGCTCGATGATCGGGCTCGGTTTCCTAGAGAACGGCGATGAACGGCTGGGCGAGGTGATCGTGGCCGCGAACCCGCTCGAAGGCGAAAGCGCGCGCCTGCGGGTCGTGCCGGCGCATTTTGTCGATCCTGAAGGAGCACGTCTTCGTGAGTGACCTGAGGCCCATCACCGCGCTCGGTGCCGCGCTACCACGCCTCGCATCGTTCGGGGCGTTGGAGATCCGTGAGAACGGGGGTCTGGCGCTTGCCTCTCTGGTGCTGCGCCGCGGAACTGTTGAGCCGACGCCGTTCGGCCTCACTCTTCCCGGACCCGGCCGTTGCGTTGCAGGGCAGGGGGTTGCCGCGGTGTGGACCGGGCTGGATCAGTGGATGATCGAGGCGGAAGGCCGCGCCGAGCTGGATTTTGCCGCCGAGCTCAAGCAACTCGCCCCCGGCTGCTCGGTGACCGAGCAGACCGATGGCTGGGTCGCTTTCGAGATTGTATCGCGGGCCGGCTCAAGGCCTCTCAACGCATTGCTGTCGAAGCTTGTTAACGTCGATCTCGCGGACTTTGGCCCGGGCCGCGCGACGCGGACCGGCCTTGAGCATATGACCTGTTTCGTCATCCGCCGCGGCGACGCTCATATTGCCGTGCTGGGCGCGCGCTCGTCCGCCGGATCGCTCTGGCACGCCCTGGAAACGGCGGCGAAGCGGCTAGAGGAAAGGTAACATGACCGCTCAGATCATCGACGGCAAAGCGTCCGCGGCGCAGCTACGGTCGAGGGTTGCTGGGCATGTGGCCTGGCTCAAGCAGGAGCACGGCATTACGCCGGGCCTGGCTGTGGTTCTAGTAGGCGATGATCCGGCGTCGGAAGTCTATGTGCGCAACAAAGGACGGCAGACTATCGAGGCTGGCATGAACAGCCTTGAACACAAGCTCCCCACTGAAACGTCTCAGGCCGATCTGCTTGCTCTAATCGAGCAGCTGAATTCCGATCCGGATATTCATGGTGTCCTTGTCCAGCTCCCTCTACCCAGTCATCTGAACGGCGATCTCGTGCTCAATGCGATCGACCCGGCAAAAGATGTCGATGGGTTTCACATTTCGAATGTCGGGCTTCTGGGCACGGGACAAAATGCGATGGTGCCATGTACCCCATTGGGTTGCCTGATGTTGCTGCGAAGCCATCTCGGCGATCTGTCCGGGCTCGAAGCCGTGGTCGTGGGGCGCTCGAACATCGTCGGAAAACCGATGGCGCAACTCCTGCTCGGCGACAACTGCACCGTAACCATCGCTCATTCGCGTACACGGGATCTGGCATCAATCTGCCGTCGGGCCGACATCCTTGTCGCTGCCGTCGGCCGCCCCGAGATGATCCCCGGCGACTGGGTCAAGGCAGGCGCGACGGTAATCGATGTGGGCATCAATCGGATCGCACGAGACGGCAAGCAGCACTTGGTGGGTGACGTGGATTTTAGAAGCGCGGCGGAGGTAGCGGGAGCGATAACGCCAGTGCCGGGAGGCGTCGGTCCCATGACCATCGCCTGTCTTCTCGCCAACACGGTTACCGCCTGCTGCCGTGCTCATAGGCTGTCCGAGCCTGAGGGGCTCACCTTATGAGCCCCGTGCAATCCGGCGCTCTACCTGACACGCCCGAATCGATCTCTTCCGCACACACGAGCAAGCTCGCTATGGACAAATACTACCTGACCGTCACCTGCAAGTCCAAGCGCGGGATCGTCGCCGCCATCGCAGGCTACCTCGCCGAAAGCGGCTGTAACATCACCGACAGCTCGCAGTTCGACGATACGCAGACCGGCAACTTCTTCATGCGTGTGAGCTTTATCTCTGAAGATGGCGCTGGCCTCGACGCGCTGCGCAACGGCTTTGCTGACACCGCCGAGACGTTCGAAATGGACTTCGCCTTCCATGACGAGAGCCAGAAGATGAGGGTGATCATCATGGTCTCGCGCTTCGGCCACTGTCTCAATGACCTTCTGTATCGCTGGCGCATCGGAGCGCTGCCAGTCAATATCGTGTCGGTGATCTCCAACCATCTGGACTACCAAAAGCTGGTCGTGAACCATGACATTCCGTTCCACTACGTCAAAGTTACGAAGGAGAATAAGCGCGAAGCCGAGGCGCAGCAGATGCGTATCGTCGAGGAGACCGGCGCGGAGCTGATCGTGCTCGCCCGATACATGCAGGTGCTGTCGAATGAGATGTCCGAGAAGATGTCCGGCCGCATCATCAACATCCATCACTCCTTTCTGCCGTCATTCAAAGGAGCGAACCCCTACAAGCAGGCCTTTGAACGCGGGGTGAAGCTGATCGGCGCAACCTCGCATTATGTGACCGCGGATCTCGACGAGGGGCCGATCATCGAACAGGACACGGTTCGCGTCACCCACGCCCAGAACCCGTCCGACTATGTATCGCTCGGGCGCGACGTCGAAAGCCAGGTTCTCGCACGCGCGATCCATGCGCACATCCACCGCCGTGTCTTCCTCAACGGGAACAAGACGGTGGTCTTCCCAGCTTCACCGGGCTCGCACGCTTCGGAACGGATGGGATGAGAGCGTACCAAACGCATGCCTGCCAATGTGAAAGCTGACCGTCGGACAGCGGCGCGCCGCAGTCAGATTTGAGAGATTGGGTTCAAGGCATGACGAAGGACATGCAAATTGTCTTTGAGACATTCCTGGAGAAGCTGTCGGAAAGCGTCGATGAGGCGGATTTCCGCGAGGCCATGGCTGGTGCGGCCGCAGGACTCGAGCTGATCACCTTCGCCTATTTGTCCTTGCCGTCGCAACCAGTGGATCCACCACCGGCGAGAGGCGCGAGAAGGTAGCGAGGCTGTGAGAACACGGATCTTGCGGCCGGTCGCCAGTTGGTCATGAACGAAGTCCCATGCCCAGATCTGGTGACTGTGTGTCGCATCGGTTCTGTCCTCTCGCAGCTTCGCTTTCACCCGATGTCTTGGTCCGGAGCCGAAGGCCCATCTCCTTGTAAGGACGATAGATCCGCTTCGAATTGACAACCCGGCCCTCACGGCGCAACAGCACAGGACGCGCCGGTAATCATAGCGCGCCCGTGTCTCGGCAATCTCCCTGATCCGGACTTTGAGGTCGGCCTGCTCGCCGCGCTTCGACTTGTAGCGATAGAGCGACGTGTCGATGAGAAACGTAGCGCAGGCCCGGCGGATCGACACCTTCCAATCCGCCCGTACCTCATCAACAAGCCGCCGATGGGCAGGCCTCATGGCTTTCGGCGAACGACATCCTGCAGCATCGCCTCGTCGAGCGCGGCGACGATCTTTTTTCAGCGATTGTTCTCGTCTTCAAGCTGTCGCATGCGCTTGACCTCGGACGGCGTCAGTCCGCGGTAGCGCTTCTTCCAGGTGTAGAACGTTCCATCCAAGATGGCCGCCTTTCGGCGGACCTCAGCGACCGCAGTCCCTTCTTCCGCCTCCTGCAGAATGAAGGCGATCTGCGCCTCCGGAAACTTCGACCTCTTCACGCAATCCTCCTTCGCCCGATACCGGGATTATAAGTGGAAATTCCAGCTCAGAACGGTCCGAAAACCCGAAGGCAGGGCACTGCGCATCGCCGAGCGATATCAACAAGCTCTTCAACTCATGGCGACCTGCTTTCACATTTACGTTCGCCGCAAGCCGAATATGAGTGCCTGCAGTAGGCGGCACGCGGCAAGTCCGCCTGGGATATCGCCTGCATCTTGGGGATCACGCGGCGCACCGCCGCCTTCCATCGGGACAATGCCAAGAAGAAGCTCGGCATGCGCACCAAAAACGAGGCGGTCGCGCTGCTGGTCCTCACGATCTTCAATTCTCTGAGAACAGATCCGTCTTGGCCCCTGTGCAGGTGCCCAGGCTGTTCGTCGGGCGCATTTGCCTCCAATGGCAGGTCATTTCTGCCCAGAGGGCTCATGATGAAACTTGTCGCACCCGACTGCTATGGCGACTTCGCCGACGAACTGCACGAAATACACCGTCTGCGATATTCAAGGAGCGGCTTGGACTGGGACGTGCGGACGAATGGTGGGTACGAGATCGATTCCTTCCATGCGCTCAAGCGCATTATCTGATCTTGCGAGGTTTCGACGGTCGGGTCGATGGTTGCGTCCGGCTGCTTCAGTCGAACAGGCCGACCATGCTTCGTGATACTTTTCCGGTGCTGTTGGAGGGGAAGACGGCGTCCAAAGCGAGGCCGGCTCCATCCCCGGCAGACAGTTTGAACTATCAATCGCCAATTTGGGATCGCCAACCATTCAATCAGCTCGGGCGCCGCTCTAGCCGCAACCGTAAGATGCGATTCAGCATCACCAAGCGCCGATATGGCGGCAGATGTCAAAAGAATGACCGGAAATGTCAATGCGATTCTAATTGCGCAACCTAATCATCACCCGATGGACCGCGTGAATTGGCTCCGCGAGCGTCGCCTCTACGGGCATTTCCTTGGCCAAGGCGGCATGCGATTTGCGGAAGCAACGAGCCGC
Organism: Mesorhizobium wenxiniae; assembly: GCF_002284535.1. Lineage (GTDB taxonomy): Bacteria > Pseudomonadota > Alphaproteobacteria > Rhizobiales > Rhizobiaceae > Mesorhizobium > Mesorhizobium wenxiniae. The sequence goes on from NZ_NPKH01000035.1 coordinate 28,567, forward strand.
TCGACTTGGTCAATGAGATAAAATCTTAGAAAAGAGCATCCACCGTGCCCGAACTGAAGCGGCCTGATCTATTGAAACGCTGCGGAACCACCTTGGATTGGGAGGCGCGCGACTTAATTCAAGATGGAACTTCGAGGCCTGTTTTGGAGGTATCTGATCTTCAGACGGTCTTCTGGTCTCGCAGAACTAGAATCTATGCGGCCAACGGCGTGAGTTTCCACCTCAATCGCGGTGAGCTTCTGGGGGTGGTTGGTGAAAGCGGGTCGGGCAAGAGCGTCACGATGATGTCGCTCTTGAGGCTCCTGCCGTCGCCACCTGCCGAAATCGTGTCTGGAAGGGTGCGTCTTGGGGACAGGGATCTTTTGTCGCTCGACCCGAGCGAAATGCGAAAGGTCCGCGGCGGCGAGGTTGGGTTCATCTTCCAGGACCCGATGACATCGCTCAACCCGGTCTTCACGGTCGGCTACCAGCTGATGGAGCCGTTACGCAAGCATCTCGGTCTAGGCCGCAGCGAGGCGCGCAAACGTGCGATCGAGCTTCTCTCCCGGGTCGGCATTCCCTCGCCACAGGACAGGATAAACGACTATCCGCACCAGTTCTCCGGAGGGATGTGCCAGCGGGTGATGATCGCCATTGCGCTCGCCTGCGACCCAAAGGTGCTTATCGCCGATGAGCCGACGACCGCCCTCGACGTGACGATCCAAGCCCAGATCCTGGAGCTCGTCCAGAAGCTGCGCCAGGAAATGGGCATGAGCGTTATCTGGATCACGCATGATCTCGGTGTGGTAGCCGGGATCGCCGACCGGGTGATGGTCATGTACGGCGGACTCGTTGTCGAGTGCGCCGCTGCCGACGATCTCTACGCAAATCCCCGTCATCCCTATACGCGCGCGCTTCTGGAAACCGTGCCGCGGGCCGATATGGCTGGGCAGGAGCGACTGAAGAGCGTTGGGGGCCAGCCGCCGCATCTCACTGTCTTTCCGACGAGCTGTCCCTTCGCGCCACGATGTCCGCATGCTTTTGACCGGTGTCGCAGCGAAAGGCCACCGCTAATGCCTGTGGGCGAAGGCCATGATGCGGCATGCTGGTGGGACGTTATCGAGGGAAGTCCGCGCGATGATGTCTGAGCCGGGCGTCCTCACCATAAAACCACAGGCCGGCCCGGACGACGTCCTGCTCCGTATCATTGATCTAACCTTGCATTTCCCGACCTATCGGGGTGTCCTCGGGCGCCAGGTGGGCGGCATCAGAGCGGTAGATGGCGTGAATTTGGAAGTCAGGCGAGGCCGGACGCTGGGCTTGGTCGGCGAGAGCGGCTGCGGCAAGACGACGACGGGGCGGGTCATCCTGCGCCTTTACGACCCCACCGGCGGCCGCATCGAATTTGATGGCGAAGACATCACGCACATCCAAGGCAAAAAGCTGCGCCGCATGCGCGCGCGCATGCAAATGATTTTCCAAGATCCGCAGGCCTGTCTTAATCCGCGCATGACGGTCGGTTCAATCATCGCCGAACCGCTCAACGAACACCGAGCGCTGAAAGGCAAGGAAAAGGAGAAGCGGACCCGCGAGTTGCTCGATGCCGTTGGCCTTAATCCGAAATTCGCCAACCGCTACCCGCACGAATTCTCCGGCGGTCAGCGCCAACGCATTGGCATCGCCCGGGCGCTCGCGCTCAATCCGGATTTCATCGTCTGCGATGAGCCGATCGCCGCCCTGGATGTCTCCATCCAAGCCCAGGTGGTCAATCTTCTTAAAGACCTGCAGGAGCAATTCTCGCTGACATACCTCTTCATCAGCCATGATCTTTCAATGGTTCGTCATCTGTGTGAGGACGTCGCGGTGATGTACCTGGGCAAGGTGATGGAACTCGGCCCACGCGACCTCATCTACAAAGACCCAATGCATCCCTACACGAAGGCGTTGCTCTCTGCGGTCCCGGTGCCGGATCCGAGGGTCGAGCGCGCGCGGCAGCGCATCATCCTGAAGGGCGATTTACCGAGCCCGGCCAATCCGCCTTCGGGGTGTCGATTTCGCACCCGCTGCCCGGTCGCGTTCGACCGGTGCGCGGCAGAGCAACCGGCTTGGCGAAAGGTGGCCGGCAACCGGTGGGTCGCTTGCCACCGAGCCGAGTAACAGGAAATGGCGGGAAGCTCGATCGAGGCAATCCTGCCAAACCATCCACCTTTCCCGATGGGAAGGAGATGAGGACTGACATCACAAGGCCGGCGGCAGCTGGGCCGTCATTCAGCAAGGGAGGAAGTAGTAGATGTTGAGAATGGTTTCATTGCTAGCGGGGGCGGGCGTGGCAAGCCTCGTCGCGACACCGGCATTGGCCGAACGCGGTACAGACGGCGTCGTCAACATCCTGTCTTGGCAGGCGCCATCGATCATGAATCCCTATCTCTCGGGCGGGGAAAAGGACACCGACGCCGCCTCTCTTGTGCTCGAGCCGCTAGCCAGCTACGACGAGAATGGCGAGCTTTTCCCGCGGCTTGCGGCGGAAATCCCAACCGTCGAGAACGGTGGCGTCGCCAAGGATCTGAAGTCGATCACCTGGAAGCTGAAGCCTGGTCTCAAATGGTCTGATGGCACGACGGTCACGGCGAAGGACGTGGTCTTCACTGCCAACTACTGCATGGACCCAAAGGGTGGCTGCGCAGCACTTGCTAGGTTCCAGGGTGTCGACAAGGTCGAGGCGCTGGATGACCTGACCGTGAAGGTAACCTTCAAGGAGCTGACGGTCGTCCCCTACACTCTCTTTGTCGCCATGTGGTCTCCGATCATCCAGGCCAAACAGTTCGCCGACTGCCTGGGCACAAAAGCACCAACCTGCACGGAAGCCAATTTCTATCCGGTCGGCACCGGGCCGTTTGTCGTCGCCAACTTCAAGCCGAATGACGCGGTCCAGCTCAAGGCCAACCCGAACTACCGCGATCCGAACAAGCCCGCTTTCGCGGGGGTCAACTTCAAGGGCGGCGGCGATGCGCTCGGGGCGGCTCGTGCCGTGCTGCAGACCAGCGAATATGACTACGCCGGGATGTTGCAGGTTGCTCCGGACGTGCTGAGCAAAATGGAGAAAGGGGGCAAGGGCAAACTCCTCTCGGTTTTCGGAACGAATGTCGAAACTCTTTTTATGAACTTGACCGATCCCTCGGCCAGTCTACCGCCGGAGGAGCGTTCGACGGACAAGCATCCACACCCGATACTCAGCGACGTTCGCGTGCGCCAGGCTCTGTCGATGGCGCTGGACCGCGCGAGGTTGAGTGAGATCGGCTACGGCTCCATGGGCAAGCCCACATGCGACTTCGTTCCGGCGCCGCCGATCTTCGCCGCCGGCAACACGGAGTGCTTGAAGCAGGATATTCCGGGTGCCGTGAAGCTTCTTGATGAAGCGGGCTGGAAGCCGGGTCCCGATGGGATCCGGGAGAAGGATAGCAAAAAGCTGAAGCTCACCTTCGTAACTACGACCAACGCCACGCGCAACCAGTTCCAAGCGATCATCAAGCAGTGGTGGCACGAGATAGGGGTCGATGTGGAACTGAGGAGCCTCGACGCCTCGGTCTTCTTCAGCAGCGACCCGAGCAGCCCGGATACATACCAGAAGTTCTATGCCGATGTCCAGATGTGGACCAATTACTCTGACGCTCCCGACCCCGGCGAATATGTCGCAACCTACACCTGTAACAAGGCTCCGCTGCCGGACAAGCAGTGGCAAGGCAGTAATGTTCCGCGCTACTGCGACACGAATTACGACGCGCTGGTGAAGGAACTCGGCAAGACCGCCGCCATCGAGAAGCGCGCCGAGATTGTCAAAAAGCTCAACACCATTCTGAGTGACAGTTACGCGATCATGCCGCTGGTCTGGCGCAGCAGCGTCTCGGCGACCTCTAAGACACTAGGCGGGTATGTCGGCAGCGGGGATTCCAGGTTTTGGAACGCTCAGGACTGGTATCGCAGGAAGTGAGATTGCCTGCGCCTCCTTGGAGAGGGCGCGCCGCTTTCCATCTCCATGCCGGCCGCGGGCGTTGCCCCGGCCGCCAGCAATAGGTGCCGCGCATGCTCAACTATGCCATCCGGCGACTGCTTATGGCGGTCCCGACCTTATTCTTGATCAGCCTCATGATCTTCTCGCTGCTCAAACTCGCGCCAGGCGATCCGCTATCGCAGTTGCCGCTGACCATTCCGCCCGAAGTGCGCGAAAAGATGCGTGCTGCCCTTGGCGTCGACGAGCCGCTGATCGTGCAATATCTGCTGTGGCTGAAGCAGTTCTTCGTAATCGAGCCGCTGCGTGGTTTCGACATTCTGTTCGGGACGCATCTTTCGGACGGTATGCAGCGGATCATCTCCTGGCAAACACGCGGTCCGGTTTTCAGCATGATCGCCGAGCGCCTTCCGCAGACGCTGTTGGTTGTCGGCCTGGCCTACATCGTCGGCGTGCTGATTGCTGTGCCGATCGGAATTGTCTCAGCCTACAAGCAATATTCAGTATTCGATCAGATCGGCACCTTCCTGTCGATGCTCGGCCTTGCCGTGCCGCCCTTCTTCTCGGGCGTTCTGGCGATCCTGATCTTCGCCGTCTACCTCGACTGGCTTCCGACAATCTATAACACCAATCTTATCGTCAACAGCTGGAGCAACTTCACCGAGCAATTTCTGCAGATGGCCATGCCGGTGATGGTTCTTGCAGTTCAGACTATCGCTTCCATCAGCCGCTATCTGCGCTCGTCAATGCTCGACAATCTCGAGCAGGACTATGTCCGCACGGCTCGGGCCAAGGGCATGGGCGAGAATGTCGTCGTTTTCATCCACGTCCTGCGCAATTCGATGATCCCGGTGGTCACTGTCATCACGCTGGGACTGCCGAGCGTCTTCGGCGGTGCCATCGTCACCGAGCAGATCTTCAGGGTTAACGGGATCGGCCAACTCCTGATCACCGCCATCTACGCCAACGACGTGCCGACGGTGCAGACATTGGCCTTCATCTTCGCTGTGCTGATCGTCGTCTTCAACCTGATCGCCGATCTGCTCTACGGCGTACTTGATCCCAGGATTCGCTATGACTGAGCTGGTTAGCTACAACGAACCGAAAAACGTTGCCGAGGCGCCTGTTTCGGAAACGGCAACTACCGATCCCATCGCCGGCGTGGACCTTGTGGTGCTTAAGGTTCCGCCGCGCAATCAGTGTTGGGACGTCTGGGACCAGTTCAAGACCCACAAAGGCGCGGTGGCCGGGGCGGGCGTCTTCTTCGTAATTGTCGTCGCTGTCGTCTTCGGCCCCTTCGTTTGGCGCGTAAGCCCCGCCTATATCGACTTCACAGCCATGAATGCGGGACCAAGTTGGGCCCATCCGTTCGGCACCGACCAGCTTGGGCGCGATCTTCTCGCGCGGATGATGACAGGTGGGCGCGTTGCGATCGCCGTCGGCCTGGCGGCGATGATCATCTCTATTTTTCTTGGAACGCTTATCGGTGTCCTTACCGGCTACTTCAAATCCCTTGATGGGCCGCTGATGCGGCTCACCGATCTCTTTCTGTCATTACCGGTGCTCCCACTGCTATTGGTCGCAGTGATGCTGTTCCGCGATGCGGTGGCAAAAATTCTCGGAAACGATCTAGGGAGTTTCACCCTCATCGTGTCGATCATCGGCGTGATGAGCTGGATGGGCATGGCACGCATCGTGCGCGGCGAAGTGTTGGCCGTCAAGCAGCGCGAATTCGTAATGGCGTCGCGCAGCATCGGCACCCCGCCGCACCGGATCATTATTCGGCATGTGCTGCCCAACGTCATGTCGCCGATCATTGTCTCGGCTACTCTCGGCATCGCCGATGCCATTATCGCGGAAAGCGTGCTTTCGTTTCTTGGCCTGGGCTTTCCGCCGGATTTTCCGACTTGGGGACGACTGCTCTATGACGGGATCGAATACATGCAGGTCTCCCCGCAACTAGTGCTGTGGCCGGGCATTGCGATTTCGCTGACCGTCCTCAGCGTCAACTATATCGGTGACGGCTTCAGAGATGCGCTCGATCCGCGACTGCGGCGATGATGCACCTTCGATACCTGAAAGCATACGACGAGAAGAAGTGAAGCAGTAACAATCCAATGCCAACTATCAGCGAGTTGAAATGTTGAAGCAAACCCATGTAACTGACCCTAAGTGTCTCGAGGCCCTCAAATGGCGCTGCATCGGACCCGCCAGAGGCGGCCGCGTTGTGGCCGTCGCTGGGGATCCGAATGATCCAATGGTGTTCTATTTTGGCGCCTGCGCGGGCGGGGTTTGGAAGACAATCGACGGCGGAGTTTATTGGCGCTGCGTGTCCGACGGTTTCTTCACGAGCGCCAGCGTCGGCGCGCTCGCGGTTGCCCGCTCCAACTCGAATGTCATCTATGCCGGTACGGGCGAGACGACGATCCGCGTCGACGTCTCTTACGGCGATGGCGTCTATAGGTCGACCGATGCCGGCCGCAGTTGGGTTCATCTGGGGCTGAGAGAGACCCGCCACATTGGCAAGATCTGCATTCACCCGCTCGATCCGGACATCGTCTTTGTCGCGGCTCTGGGCGACGCGTTCGGTTCCAATGAGGAAAGGGGCGTGTTCCGCTCCAAGGACGGCGGCAAGACCTGGCAGAAGGTCCTCTACCGCAATCCCGACGCCGGCGCCGTCGATATTTCGATGGATCCCAGCAATCCGCGCATCCTTTTTGCCACGACTTGGGAGACGCGGCGTAGTTTCTGGAACCTGAACAGCGGTGGGCCGGGGAGCGGACTCTTCCGGTCGCTTGACGGCGGCGACACCTGGGAGGAGCTGTCCGGTCGCAACGGCCTACCGGGCGGGGTGCTCGGCAAGCTTGGCGTCTCCGTCTCGCAGGCGCAGCGCGGGCGCGTCTACGCGCTCATCGAGGCGGAGGGCGACAAGATCGGGCTCTACCGCACTGACGATTACGGAGACCGCTGGGTCCATGTCTCGCAAAATCGCGATCTGATCCATCGCCCCTGGTACTACACCCACGTCTTCGCCGACACCGTACATGCCGATACCGTCTACGTGAACAACTTGCAAATGTGGAAGTCGACCGATGGCGGGGCGAGCTTCACCAACTTGACGACGCCTTACAGCGACAACCACGATCTATGGATCGATCCTGCCAATCCCAAGCGGATGATCCAAGGCAACGACGGCGGCGCCTGCGTCACCTTCAACGGTGGCAGAACCTGGTCGTCGATCTACAATCAGATGACGGCGCAGTTCTATCGCATCGACGTTGACGATCGGCACCCTTATCGGGTCTACGCCACCCAGCAGGACAACACCGCGATCTCAGTCCCGAGCGCCTCGGAAACGGGCGTCATCACCTTGGGTGATTGCACTTATCCGGGGACCGGCGAGAGCGGCTTCATCGCCGTCGATCCTGAGGACCCCGACATCGTCTATTGCGGCGCGACCGGCTCGAGCCCAGGCGGCTGTGGAGCTCTGCAACGCTACGACCACCGTACCCGGCAGATTCGCGTCGTCAGTGTCTGGCCAGAAAAAACGAGTGGCATGGCGCCGAAGAACATGCGGTACCGCTTCGCCTGGACTTTCCCGATCACCTTCTCGCCGCATGATCCGAAGACGCTGTATGCCGGGGGCAATCACGTCTTCCGCAGCCGCGATGAAGGATCGAGCTGGACCGCGATCTCGCCCGATCTCAGCCTCAGCGACCCGGCTCGGCAGGATTACTCGGGCGGCGTCTTGACCCACGACAACTCCGGCGCGGAGGTGCATGCGACGTGCGCATCGGTCGTCGAATCCCGGCATCGCAAGGGGGAGATCTGGGCGTCTACCGATGACGGCCTCGTCCATGTGACGCGGAACGACGGGATCGAGTGGAGGAACGTCACGCCCGACGCCATGCCCGAACTCGCCTATGTCGGCTGCGTCGAGATCTCGTCGCATGACGCCGATACCGTCTATGTAGCGGCGACACGCTACAAGCTCGCCGACTATCAACCTTATCTCTTCCGCACCAGGGATGGCGGCAAGAGTTGGCAGCCGATCAATGGCAACTTGCCGAACGGCGAAATCACGCGCGTGGTGCGAGCCGACCCGGTGCGGCCGGGACTACTCTTCGTCGGCACCGAGACGGCGGTCTTCTTCAGTCTCGACGAGGGCGCGCACTGGTCGCGTCTGGCCGGCGGCTTGCCCGTGGTGCCGGTCTACGATCTCAAGATCAAGGGAAGCGATCTGGTCGCCGGCACTCATGGCCGGTCCTTCTGGATCCTCGACGACATTACGGCCTTGCGCGAGCTGGCCGTGGATCAGAACGACGCGAGGCTGATGAGCCCGCGCCCCACGGTCCGGACCAAGCTCCGGTACGGGGCCCGGAAAGGTTCCAAGGCCGGCATGAGCTACAGCCCGGCTTTCGGCATCGGCGCCGGCACAGAGGGCGTGGAGCTGGAGGGTGGACGGAGCCATCGCCACTATCTCGACTGCGGCGAAAACCCGCCGATCGGAGCGATCGTCTATTACTGGCTGCCCGAGGATGCGGAGGGCCCGGTCAAGCTCACTTTCCAGGACGCCACGGGAAAGACCATCATCGCTTTCACGAGCGACGACCAAGAAGCGTCCTTCGATAAGAAGCCGGGCACTAAGGCCGGCCTCAACCGTTTCGTTTGGGACCTCAAGCATCGGGGACCATCCAAACTCGACAAATCGCTGATAACCCGGAAGTACGAGCCTCTCGCGATGGAGGACGAGGATCCGAGCGGCCCGGCGGTGGTACCCGGCAGCTATAAGGTTGAGCTGCAGGCGGACGGAAAGAGTCAGATGGCCGGCCTCACCGTCGTCAAGGACCCCCGCGTAGCGACGACTGACAAGGACTTCGCCGAGCAGTTCGTGCTCTTACAAGAGCTGTTCGGCAAGGTCTCATCGCTCAATCAGGCGGTCAATCGGATCCGGCTCCTAAAGCGTCAACTCGCGGATCTGCAGAAGCGGCTCGGCGGCAGTGACAAATCGCTTGGCGAGCGCACGCAGGCACTGTTCGGGCGGCTCGAGGCGATCGAGGGAACGCTGGTCGACATCAAGCGGGAGACGCCGCGCGACAGCGACGACCGTAATCCTGCTGGCTGGCATGATAAGCTGATCGACCTCGTCACCGTGGTCGAAATCGGCGACGCGGCGCCGACCGTGCAGGCCCGTCATGTTTCCGATGAGATCATGTCGAGGGTCGACAGCGAGATTAAAAAGCTGGACGAGGTCGTGAATGACGAGGTCACTGCGCTCAATGCCGCACTCAAGAGCGGTGGCTTCGAGGTGCTCGGGACTGGGAAGGCCTAGGCGCCCGTGAGGGGACACATATAGCTGAGTGAGCATTCATCCCAAGGAGAAGACAGAGATGGACTTTATCGAGCGAATATTCGGCGTGGCTCCTGATGGGGGCGACGGCACGACCGAGATACTCTATATCGCGGCCGTGCTTGCCGTCCTTGCGATGGTGATCGCCGGCGTTTGGCTCCGCCGACGCGCCGCTGTCCGGCGCCGCTAGGCTTCTCTCTAGGTCCAGATCGCGTGCGGCGTGCCGGCTAGGAACTCCCGACCGCGAGCTGCTGAGGTCCGCGCCAGAGCCAGGCGGACCCGGACGGACGATGATGGAGGCCCCCAATTGTGATTTGATAGAAAATGTTTTCACTAACCCAGGCGATCGGAATAAGCGGCGTAGCGAAGCGCGAGTTGGTGCCCTTCACGATCGCCTTCGTAATCGCTGAGATGTTCTACAAGCTTGGTAGCTTCGCCTTCGAATGCTTGGCATTCCTCGCCACTTGATATTGCTGAGCTACTTTTTCCGACAGGTTGGTTGGTCGGGGCCGCAGCTGACGTTGATGCGGGCAGCGCCTATTTTGCTCCGAGCCCGGGATTGGAAGCCCATTTGCCCGAACCATTTGGATTGAGTCACGTCGCAATGGCTGGGTCCGCAGTATGGCGTGGTGCGTTATCCGGCTTCGGCGGAGGGATATTGCCCCTAGGGTTCCGGCAGCCGTCGATTGTTGAACAAGTGACTCAGGTCAGCGTAGCCTGTGCCATGGTCCGCGCCGATGATGACTTAGGGCTTCTGAGGGGCCATTGATCGTCTCGGCGAGCGTTGCCGTGGCGGCCGGCCATCATCCGCTTGAGGGTGCAGCGTGCCACCGCGATGTGCTCTCGGATAAGTTGCCGACCTTGCGCCCACCAATCCGTCGAAGTTCTTCGCGAAGACGTGCTCGATCTAGGCCTTCAGCAGATTCGGCGTCGTTACGTGGATATGGCAGCACATGTCAAAACAATGGCCGAAAGTGTCAACGCGATCCAAATATTGCGAGCTAATCTCAATCGTGGAACTCCCATGAGAGAGGCAAAATGGCAGACGATCCCTGTGCAATCTGGGCGGAGAGCGAACAAAGAAAGTGCAGGTACTGGTCGGTAGGAACGAACCAACTCTGCCTCTGCGACGCTCCACACCTCGCGAGAATTTTCGGAGGTTCGCCGTGACTGGGCGCGGATATCTGCGAATTCTTGACCCAAATTGCGGGAAACGGGACCGATGCTCGCCAATGTGGCATCAGCGAAGCGAAGCACCAGGGAAGCATACGGGAAGCACACTGGCTGTACTGTCTAACTGGTAGCGCCCGGTAGGAAGGCCGCTGGTGCATGACGAAATTGGAATAGGTGCACCACAAACTCAAAAGGGGACAAACATGACGATCTCTCGACGCCACGTCTTTAAGATGGGAATTGCCGCCGGATTGGCTGTGTCGATCCCGTCGGTTCTGCGGGCGCAGACGACACCGACGGTGGGGCAGACCGTTCGAATGGTGAAGGGTGACCTCCGCGTTTTCGATCCGATCTGGACGGCGACTAACATTACCGCTGATCACGGCGCGGCGATTTACGACACCCTGTTCTCGCTCGACTCCAAGTTCATGCCGCAGCCGCAAATGGTGGCGAAGTGGGGCGTTTCCGACGACAAGAAGACCTATACATTCGAGCTCCGGGACGGTCTGGGCTGGCATGACGGCACTCCCGTCACCGCGGCGGACTGTGTCGCCTCGATCCGTCGCTGGGGACAGGTCCATCCCGGCGGGCAACTTATCATGGCCAGGGCCAGCGACATTTCGACGAAGGACGACGAGACGTTCACGATCTCGCTCAAGGATCCGCTTGGGGTGCTGATCGATATCCTAGCGGACCTGACTCCCCCGTGCCTGTTCATCATGCGCGAAAAGGACGCGAATCGCCCCGCAACCGAACAGGTGACCACAAATATCGGCTCGGGACCGTTCAGGTTCAATGAAGCTCTCGCCAAGCCGGGTGCGAGCGTCACCTACGGCCGCAACGACAAATACGTGCCGCGCAAAGAGCCGTCCGATGGATTGGCCGGCGGGAAGATCGTCAACGTCGATCGTGTCATCTGGGACAACATTGCCGATCAGCAGACTGCTCTCGCGGCCTTACAAGCTGGTGAGATTGATTACCTGCAGAGCCCGCCAGTCGATCTTTTCCCGGTGATCGAGAGCGATCCCAACCTTGAACTCCAGGTTCTAGACAGAGGAGGGTGGGACATGATGGTGCGAATGAATTTCCTGCAGCCGCCATTCAACAACGTCAAGGCGCGCCAGGCGGTGCTTCACCTAATCGATCAGGAGGTGATGTTGCGCGGCGCGTTCGGCAACCCAAAGTACTTCAACACGGTCACTTCGATCTTTGGAGACACGACGCCGGTGTCCAACGACGAAAACACGGGATGGTACAAGAAGGGCGGCGACCCGGACAAAGCCAAGCGGCTCCTGAAGGAAGCCGGATACGCCGGCGAGAAGGTCGTCATTCTAACTGCGACGGACTGGAGCGCGGGCGATAATGCCTCCCAGCTTTTAGCCGCGTCGCTGCGGAAGATTGGAGTCAATGCCGAGCTCTCGTCTATGACCTGGGGTGAGCTTTCCACGCGTCGGGCAAGCAAAGACCCTGTCGAGAACGGAGGCTGGAGCATGTTCATCACATCGGAACCCGATTATTCCCTCGGCAATCCGCTCGCCTCACCATTCCTCCTCGCGAATGGCGACAAGGCTTGGTACGGCTGGCCGAAGAACGACGAATATGAGGCGCTGCGGGTCAAATGGGCGGATGTTGAATCGCTTGAAGAGCGCAAAGCACTGGCCCGCAAAATGCAAAAAGTATGGTGGGATTTCGTCGGCGATGTAAGATTGGGAAAATACGTCTCGCCAATCGCGCGACGCAAGACGCTCACCGGCCTCATTGGCATGCCCCAAATCGTGCCGATGTGGAACATGCAGAAGGCCTGAGCCCGAATGGCTGCCTACATCCTTCGCAGGATGGTTTCGGCCATCGCCGTCATGGCGATGGTCGGAGTTTTCGTGTTCCTGCTTCTCAGGCTGGCGCCCGGCGATCCGGCGGCGATCATCGCCGGCAGGTCGGCGACGGAGGAGATGATCGCCGGCATCCGCGAGCAGTTGGGACTGAACGATCCTATGCCGGTTCAGTTCATACGTTGGGTGCGGGACATGCTCGGCGGCGATTTCGGCACCTCGATCTTTGCCGGCCGACCGGTTCTCGAGCTCATCTCGCAGCGGCTTGAACCGACCATTTCGCTGTCGATCCTGACGATGATTCTTTCGGTGACGATTGGAGTCTCCTTCGGCATCCTTGCCGCGTGGCGAACCGGCGGTCTGGTGGATCGGCTCCTCACGGCCTTTTCAGCGTTTGGTTATTCCATCCCCGTCTTTGTCATAGGCTTTTTCCTCATCTACTTCTTCGCTATCAGGGCACACTGGCTGCCCGTACAGGGATACGTGCCAATCGAGCTGGGTATCGGACGTTGGTTCGTGCATCTGGTCCTGCCCACCGTGGCGTTAAGTCTTGGCTACATTGCATTCATTGCCCGAGTTACCCGGGCGAGCATGCTCGAGGTTCTGACGGAAGACTATATGCGAACGGCCGCCGCCAAGGGCGCTTCGTCCTATGCCATGCTTTTCCACCATGCCTTGAAGAATGCCGGCGTCCCGATCCTGACCGTCATCGGCATAAGCTTCGCTTATTTGATCGGCGGAGTCGTCCTCACGGAGACAGTATTCAACATACCCGGTATCGGTCGTCTGGTCGTCGATGCGATCAACAATCGCGACTATCCCATCATCCAGAGCGTGCTCATCCTGACCTCGGGTCTGTATGTCCTTGTCAATCTCGCGATCGATCTGGCCTACACGCTGATCGACCCCCGTATACGGTACTGATATGACGATTTCGTCCGCATCAGTTGAATACGTCCCGACGGCTCGCCTGCGAATCTCTGACGCTCCCCGCCTGGCAATGCGTCATCCGCTGGTCGTGATAGGCGGCGGCCTCTTGGCTCTGTTGATCATTCTGGCACTCGCTGCCCCGCTTTACGCCGGCGATCCATTGAACATGGATCCATTCAAACGCCTTCAGCCGCCTTCCGCCGAAATGTGGTTCGGAACCGATAATCTGGGCCGGGATGTGTTTACGCGAACGATCTACGGTGCCCGGATCTCACTTTTGGTGGGGTTGGCGGCGGCGGCTGGTGCAGCTCTGGGCGGCCTTCTAATCGGTGTCATCGCCGGCTATGTCCGCGGCTTCGATAATATCGCCATGCGGGTCATGGACGGCCTGATGTCGATCCCGACGATTCTGCTGGCGATTGCGCTCATTTCTCTGACCGGCCCCGGCATCGGCATCCTCATCGTCGCCATCGCAATCCCCGAGACGCCAAGCATCGCACGGCTGGTTCGCTCGGTGGTTCTGGGGGTTCGCGAGCGTCCCTACGTGGAGGCCGCGCTCTGCGGCGGCGCGCGCCTGCCCAAGGTCCTTTGGCGGCACATCCTGCCGAGCACCATTCCGTCGCTGATGGTCCAGAGCGCCGGCGTCTGCGCAAGCGCGATCCTGACGGAGGCGGGGCTGAGCTTCCTCGGCGTGGGCGTGCCGCCCGAGATTCCGAGCTGGGGCAATATGATTGCCAGTTCACGACTGTATCTCGCCATCGCGCCAATGACGATCTTCGCCCCCGGTATCTGTCTTGCCGTCACGGTCCTTGCCGTCAACCTGCTCGGGGACGGACTGCGCGATATGTTCGATCCCCGCTCAAAGCGGAGACGCTGACATGCAGATGCATCAAACCGCACGGAACGACTTGCTTCTCGACGTGCGAAACCTCGAAACGCATTTCTTTGGCGAAGACAGCGTCACCCGTGCCTTGGGCGGCATCAGCTTCCAGGTCAAAAAAGGCGAGACGCTCGGCGTTGTCGGCGAATCGGGATGCGGGAAGAGTGTCACCGCTCTGTCGATCCTTCGCCTGCTGCCGAAGGTGAGCGCCAGGACCGTCGGCGGCGAGGTCCGCTTCCACGGACGCGACCTGCTTGATCTGTCGGATCGGGAGATGCGAAAGATCCGCGGCGACCAGATCGCCATGATCTTCCAGGAGCCGATGACGAGCCTGAACCCGGTCTATACGGTCGGCCGCCAGATCGCAGAGGCGGTGCAGATCCACACGAAAGCCTCCCGCTCGGCGGCTATGAAGAAAGCAGAAGAGATGCTGCGGCTCGTCCGCATCGCGGACCCCGAGCGGCGCGTCAACAACTATCCGCACGAAATGTCCGGCGGCATGCGCCAGCGCGCCATGATCGCCATGGCTCTCGCCTGCTCCCCGGAACTGTTGATTGCCGATGAGCCGACGACTGCGCTAGATGTCACAATCCAGGCGCAGATCCTGCGGCTCATCGTCGACCTGAAAGAGCGCACGGGAACGGCCGTCATGTTCATCACGCATGACCTGGGCGTTGTCGCCGAGACATGCCAACGCGTGATCGTGATGTATGCCGGCCGGATCGTAGAACAAGCGAACGTGATAGATCTGTTTGCGCGTCCGGCGCATCCCTACACTCAGGGCCTCATGCGATCGGTGCCGGATCGGCGGCGCGGCCGACAGCGCCGCCTTCCGGAAATTCCCGGCATTGTCCCAAGTCTTCGCGAGCCCATTGTCGGGTGCAGCTTTGCGCCGCGCTGCCCGTTCGCTATCGATATTTGCCGCGAGAAGAGGCCCCCCTTCCTTGATGTCGGGTCGAGCCACGCCGCGGCTTGCTGGCGCGCCGAAGAGGTAATGGGCGCATGAACGGTCCGCTGCTGAAAGTGGAGAATCTGACCAAGCATTATGCGCTCGGCTCGGGAATCTTCAAGAAAAGCATTCCGGTGATCCGGGCGGTGGAGGGTGTATCCTTTTGCGTCGAGGCAGGCGAGACGCTCTGCATCGTAGGCGAATCCGGCTGCGGCAAGTCCACCGTGGCACGGCTCCTGATGCGGCTCGTGGAACCGACGGGCGGGCGCGTGCTGATCGACGGGACCGATATTGCGGGCCTCAAGAAAGCCGCGCTTCACGCCTGGCGCCGTCGGATGCAGATGGTCTTTCAGGATCCTTACTCGTCGCTGAACCCGCGCCTCACCGCTGGACAGATCATCACGGAACCCGTCGAGAATTTCGAGCGGCTCAGCCGGAAGCAGCGTCAGGCATTCGCCGCGGAGCTTCTCCGAAAAGTCGGAATGTCGCCGGAGATGATGCACAGGCTGCCGTCCGAGTTGTCGGGCGGTCAGCGCCAGCGGCTCGGCATTGCACGAGCCCTGTCGCTCAACCCCTCGCTCATCATCGCCGACGAGGCGGTGTCAGCCCTTGACGTCTCGGTGCAGGCGCAGATCCTGAATCTGCTTCTGGATCTGCAACAGCAGATGGGCATCGCTTTCGTCTTCATCTCGCATGACCTTGGCGTGGTGGAGCATATCGGGCATCGCGTGGCAGTCATGTATTTGGGGCGGATCGTGGAGCTTGCGCCCTGCGAGGCGCTTTTCGCCAAGCCGATCCATCCCTACACCGAAGCGCTGATCGCGGCAGCTCCGGTTCCGGATCCGACGCGGGCTCGGCTGGAGGCACCGGTGGAAGGCGAGGTGCCGAGCCCGATCAACCCGCCGAGCGGATGCGCGTTTCACCCGCGCTGCCCGCTCGCTGTCGAGCGGTGCCGCATCGACGTGCCACCTTTGGTGCCGATGGCAGACGGGCGCGTCGTGGCCTGTCATGTGCGTGCTCCGGCCACCGACATCCCGGCCCAACCGGCTGCGGCGGCCAATCCTCCTTAGCTCACCGATGTGGCATAGCCCCAGCCCCTCTCACCCGATCGAAGATCTCGAGTGCGGCGCTGACGTGAACATCACGCCAAGTGCAGCAAGAAAACAAATAAAGCGAAGCTTATGGAAAAAGATCCACACGAGAAGGGTTCTTCTCTCGCCCAGCAGACCGGGAGCTATGATCCGACCGGCTCAATCGCAACGAATGTTGCGGACGGTTTCACGATGGTCGCGGTGGGCGACCTGATCGTGACTCGGCCACTGACGAAGGGTCAGCATGCCGGCTTTGACGACATCGTAAAGATCCTTCGTGACGCCGATGTCACGTTCGGCAATATGGAAACCAACATCTTTGACATCCGATCGTTCACCGGAAGTCCGCAGGCCGAGTATGGGGGCGCATATCACGTCAGCCTGCCAGAACTCGGGCCCGATCTGAAGGCCATGGGCTTCAACCTGGTGAGCTACGCCAACAATCATACCTTCGACTGGGGTGTTGAAGGCATGCGCGAGACGTGCCGAGCACTGGATCAGAACGGAATCGTTTACGCAGGTGTTGGCGAAAACCTTGCACAAGCCGGCGCCGCTCGGTTCTTGGAGACCCCACGCGGTCGGGTCGCGCTCGTTTCATTTGCCACGACGTTTACTCCCATGTCTCGCGCGTGCGATCCTGCCGGCGAGGCGCCGGGCAGACCCGGCCTCTCTGCCCTTCGTCTGGAAGAAAGCATCGTAGTCCCTCCGGCGATGCTCGAGAACTTGAGGCAAGTCCGCGATGCGCTGCCCACCTACAGGCCTGGCCGTAACGATCAAAACGGCCTCGCGCTCGCTGGAGCGAGGTACAAGGCGGGCGAGCAGGTCGGCTTCAGCTACGAACCCGATCAAAGCGATGTCGCCGACATCCTACGAAACGTTCGCCGGGGCAAGCAGTTCGCTGACTTCTGCATCGTCACCAACCATGGGCATGAGCCCGGGAATTGGAGCCAGCAGTTGCCCGACTACGAACGATCCTTTGCGCACAAAATGATCGATGCCGGGGCCGATGCATATATCGTGCATGGACCGCACCAGCTTAGAGGCATTGAGATCTACAAGGGCAGGCCGATTCTCTACAGCGTTGGGAACTTCATCATGGACGACTTGCGGACGCCCGTTGGCGCCGACATGTTCACCGCTCATGGCAAGGATTTGCGGAGCGACACTGATGCCGAGGTGACAGTCGATGAGATGGCGAGAGGCTACAAGACCGACCCGGGATTCGCGGACCCGGTCTTTTACGAAAGCATTATCGCCGTCAGCCGATTTGAGCACAATCAACTTACCGAATTGCGCCTCTATCCAATTGAACTTGGTCACTCGAAGAGGTTTGCCAACCGGGGCATCCCCCGACTCGCGCTCGGCCAGCAAGCAAACAGAATTCTAGAGCGTCTCCAGAAGCTTTCGAACCCTTTCGGTACCGAAATCGCGGTCGAGAACAATATAGGTATGATCAGACCTCCGTCCAGCTGCGGATGACGCGGATCAATAATCGCAACACACTTTAAATCAGGCAAGTTCTGTTAGGTATAACGGGAAAAGAATGCAGCGAAAAGAACCGCGCTCCCGAAGAAAGCTCCCTTAATAGCGGAGCTATACTTGATGTCAATGCAAAGGTTCCGGCGACCGTTTGCTGGATTGCGCAGGATCGCGGAATGACCGAGCTGGATCGTATAGATGTCGCGCTTCTTGGAGCTGTCCAGAAGAACAACCGGCTTACGTCAGAAGAACTAGCTGAAATCGTGAATCTGTCCCCAACGGCATGCCAACGGCGCTTGAAACGGTTACGCGCTGAAAGGGTGATAGAAGCGGATGTTGCCATTGTCTCACCCAAGGCAGTGGGCCGCCATATCACCATGATCGTTTTGGTATCCCTCGAACGGGAAAGGGCGGACATCGTCGATCGATTCAAAGCGGCAATTCGCAACACGCATGAGGTAATGATTGGCTTCTATGTTACAGGGGATGCGGACTTCATTCTTATCGTAACCGCCAAGGACATGGAGGACTATGAAGAGTTCACGCGTCGCTTCTTTTACGAAAACCATGACATCAAGGGATTCAAGACCATGGTTGTAATGGATCGCGTCAAGGCCAGCTTCGCCGTGCCCCTCGAAGTGAGTCAGCATCTAGCGCAAACACCGGGGAAGTGATTGTCGTCCAAGGCGACAGTTGCCCATTTCCATGGCGCCGCGGTAGTCAGCCATCGCTTTCAGCCTCTCGGACGATGAGGCCGAGTTTCATATCCATGACCGGCTTTGCTTCTTGCGTTCCCGACGCCAAAACGATCTGGTTGGTTAGGGAGTACCTCACGCAGGCCGGGGCGGTGGAGAACCTGTTGCCCGGTTCGACAAGCTGACAAGCACCTCGGCAAGGCCGGCTAGCTGGCGATGGATTGCCAGATCGTGGATGCCACGATCGTGGCGGCGCCGAAACAGCGCAACAGCGATACTGAAAAAGGCCGAAATCAAGGCAGGAAACGTGCCGGACCAGCGGCAGAATAAGCAGCCAAGTTGCGCCAGATGGACCGGGACGCGCGCTCTACTGTGAAGTTCTCCAAGGCCAAGGCGAAGGCCAAGGACGACGGGGAGGGGAAGACGAAGCAGCGCGACATCGCGTTCCCGCCTTCGGCTGCAAGAACATGCCTCGATCGATCTCCGGCACCGCTCATCCTCGATGTCGCGCGCCGAAAGACCGCGTGCCAGATATTCCACCGCCAGGTCTTCGAGCGCTTCCGTGCGGGCCCTTCGGATCTCGGAGCGAAACGGCTTGTCCCGGCTCGCAACCTACGACACCGCTTTTATCATCACGCCACAAGGTCGCGAACCTGTGAACCTGTTCGCCAAGCTCAAGGACTGTTGGCGCATCGTCACCCGCTACATGCGTCCACACCTTCGTCTCGGCTATCTGCATCGCAGCCCATCGTAGCTTGTGGCTCTGATCAATGGTTCCTGAGCCGAGACTTCCTTAGTCACCATCACTTGGTTCCTACTAGGGTATGGTGTGGCCGCCCGAAGCCAGAGATGACTTCACGCGCGAGTGGGAAATGGCATCGGAAGCTGTGCTCCGGGTCATCCGGGCTGGTTGAAGATTCGGGGAAGACGCGGCTGCAGATATCCTGCGCGTAACGGCAGCGGGTGTGGAACTCGCAGCCGGATGGCCGCCTCATCGGGCTCGGCACCTCACCCTTGAGCTCGATCCTATTGAACACCGCATCCGGGTCAGGCTCGGGATTGGCCGCAAGCAGCGCCTCGGTGTAGGGATGGCGGGGTTGATCAAAGATATGTTCGGTCGAGCCGAGTTCAATAAACCGGCCGAGATACATGATCGCCATGCGATCGGTCATGTGGCGCACCACGTTAAGATTGTGCGTGATAATCAGGATCGCCATGCCGAGTTCGTCCTGAAGCCGCGCGAGAAGGTTGAGCACCTCGCCCTGCACCGAGACATCGAGCCCTGCAGTTGGCTCATCGGCGATGATCAAATCGGGTTCGAGCGCAAGGGCTCGCGCGATGCCCACGCGCCTGGCCTGACCTCCGGAAAGCTGATGGGGATAACGGCGAGCAAAATCCGCCGGCAACCCGACCAATCGAAGCAGGCGCGCTGCTTCCACTCCGGCATCGCGCTCCTTCAGCCCATGTATACGAAAAGGTTCTGTGAGGAGCGACCGAACGGTCAGCCTCGGCGAGAGGGAGCCAATTGGATCCTGGAACATCATCGCCATGCGCCGCAAGTAGGGTTTGCGTTCCGCCCCGGTGAGTTCCTCAATCTCCTGTCCGTCGAAGCTGATGCTGCCGCTCAAAGCCCGCTGCAAGCCGATTATCGTGCGTGCGATGGTTGATTTGCCCGAGCCGCTTTCGCCGACGAGGGCCAGCGTCTCACCCTTGCTGATTTCAAAGGACACACCACATACCGCGTCAAGGAAGGGGGCGTTCGTCCCCGTCGCGAGCGCCTTCAGTGGACCCATGGTGCGGAAGCGGACCCGGAGGTCCTCAACCCGAAGCAGCGCGCTCATGCCGAAACCAACCGCTCTTGACCGAGGAGGTGGCATCGGGCGACTTGGTCCACGCCGATGCGGTACTCGACCGGGTTCTCTTGCACACAGCGGTCGAACGCATGTTGGCAACGTGTGCGGAAGATGCATCCTACCTTGGCGCCGAGGAGACTGGGCACCTCACCGGGAATAGTTGGCAAAGTGCGCGTGCTTTTTCTGATCCGCCCCGGGTCGCACTCAAGCAGCGCGCGCGTGTAGGGATGAGCAGGATTGCGGAAGATGTCCCGAACAGCACCCTGCTCCACCACTTCGCCGGCGTACATGACGGCGACCCGGTCGCACAACTCAGCCACCGCGCCGAGATGGTGGGAAACGAAGAGAATCGAGCAACCGATTTCTTTTTGCAGATCCTTGAGCAAATGAATGATCTGCACTTCCAGCGTTGCATCAAGCGCAGTGGTTGGCTCGTCGGCGACGAGTAGCGCCGGTTTCACTAGAAGCGCCATGGCGATACAAACGCGCTGGCGCATGCCACCGGAGAACTGATGCGGATAGGCACCTAGCCGATTTTTGGGATCGGGAATACCGACCCGGTGAAGCATGTCGACGGCACGAGCGCGCTTTTCGCTGCGGCTTCCTTGTTCGTGGTGCTGGATATCGATCATCTGGCTCTCGATGGTCCGCACCGGGTTGAGTGCGGTCATCGGATCCTGAAAAATCATTGACAGACGATCACCGAGCAGGCTCCGACGCCCCTGAGCCGTCATAGTGAGCAGGTCTCGTCCTTCGAACAGAATGCTGCCGGCTGTCACATCTGCATTTTCGGCCAGCAGGCCCATCACTGTATAAGCGAGGGTGGATTTTCCGGATCCACTTTCGCCGACAATGCCAACCACCTGTGCGGCAGGAACATCGAGCGAAACGTTGCGCAGGGCATGGATGCGTCCCCGCGGTGTACCGAAATCGAGATTCAGGTCGCATATCTCAAGAAGCGGGCGACTGGACGACGGCGGCGGTGTCGGATCGTCGTGCGTCATAAGTCTTTCCGTAGCTTGGGATCGAACATATCGCGCAACGCTTCGCCCAAGAACGTGAAGCCTAGGGTTGCGAGGATAATCGGGATGCCGCCAGCGATCACGATCCAGGGAGTCTGGTTGATGTAGCTATAGCCATCGTTGAGGATTGCTCCCCAGTCAGGTGTCGGAGGCCGCACACCCATACCTAGAAAACTGAGACCGGCCGAAGTGGCAATGACGGCCGGCACGTCCATGCTCACGAGAATGACAAGGGGACCGATGACGTTGGGCAAGACGTGCACGGCGAGGATGCGTGTCGTGCCCGCCCCCATGCTGCGCTCTGCTGCGATGTATTCACTGCTCTGCAGCGCTTGGGCCTGGGTACGCGCCACGCGCGCATAGCCCGGCATACACGTTATCGCTATCACTAAAATGATGTTGACTAGGCTTGGTCCCAGAAGAGCGATGATTGCCAACGCAAAGATGATGCTGGGAAAGGAGCGTATGGTATCGAAGATGAGCAGGAGCAAATTGTCCAGCCAACGCGGCCCGAAGCCTGCGATGAGACCGAGCACGACCCCGACCGCCAGCGCACCGCCGAGAGAGGCGAAGGCGACAAGGAGCGGGATGCGGCCTCCCATGATGACGCGCGAGAATGTATCACGGCCCAGTTGGTCCGTGCCTAGCAGAAAATCCAGCGAAGGTGCGGCCAGACGCGGCCCTACCATGATCTGGATCGGATCATGAGTGACAATCAGCGGAGCTAACACCGCAATTGCGGCGATGAGTACGACAAGCACTCCTCCGAGCGTGCCCAGACGGTTCTTGCATAATTGTCGAAGGAAGGCGCCAAATGCGCCGGTGTCGATGGCGTCGTTGATTTCTGGAGTGTCGGCTTCAAAGCTTACCATGTCAGAGCTTTTCCCGGGTTCTCGGATCGAGAAATGCGTTGACAAGATCTGAGAGCGTCGTGGCGGTAACAATAATTACAGTGCTAACGAGCACGACGCCCATCACAACCGGATAGTTGCGGGTATTTACGGCGTTCACAATCAAAGCCCCGATGCCAGGTCTCGCAAAGACAACCTCGATAAAGACAGCGGACGAAAGTAGCCACGCGACGCCTATCCCGAGGATGGTTACGGTCGGCAAGATCGCGAGGGGCAGCGCATAGCGCGCAACAATGCGCCATTCAGAGATCCCGAAGGAGCGAGCCGTGCGCACGTGGTTTTCCCCCAGAATCTCAAGCATGGATGCCCGTACTAGTCGCGAGATGTAGCCCACCCAGCCAATCCCTATCGCAAAAGCTGGCAGGACAAGATAAGTGAGTCCGTCCCAGAATCCATTGCCGACACCGATCGCGGGCAACCAGCGCAGGCTCACGGCAAAAATCAGCACCGCATAGACTGCCATCACGAAGGAAGGAATCGCGATCGTGGCCACTGTCACGACGCCGACCACATGGTCGACCAGGGTGTTGCGCCGCATCGCCGAGAAGCAGCCGAGCGGCACGGCTATCACGACCGCCCATAAGATCGATACCAAGATCAGTTCTATTGTATATGGCAATTGCTCAAAGACGATGTCGGCAACAGGTCTACGGCTGAATACGTCGAAGCCGAGATCGCCGCGGAGAAGCCCGCCGAAGAACGTACCGATCTGCACAACGAGCGGCTTGTCGAGTCCCATCTGCTGATGAAGCTGCTCCTTCATTTCGAGCGTCGCTCGCGGGCCGAGCATAACCACGGCAGGATCGCCGGGGACTGCCATGATCATCAGGAACAATAGCGTCACCGCGATCGCAATGATTGCGACCGCGAGGATGGTACGTTTGGCAAAATACAGCCACATATTGCTACGTTGCCTGGAGCTAAACTGCCTTGAAATCTACATACAGCGGGTAGCCGTCAGGACGAGTTACGGCCTGCGTATGCGTGGTGCGATACATGACCGGGTTGCCCCCATGAGTAAGGAACCGGTAGGCACCGGATTCCTCCATGAGATCCTGCATCTCTTGATAGACCTTCGCCCGCTCGTTCGGATCGCTCATCGTGGCCCCCTTGGCGCTCAGCTCGTCGAAGCGCTCGCTGCGGAATCGCTCCCAGTTCCAGACCCCCACTCGACTTTGTAGGAAGGATGACGTCGCATAGTAGGGGTCCGGCAAATTGCTGAACCACATGACAGTGAGCTGCATGTCCTTCCAGCGATCGCCTTCGGATTCCATGCCGAGCGTCCAGAACGAGCCGGCATCCTGAGCATTGATCTCGACCGTGATGCCAATCTGCGACAATTGAGCTTGCACAGTCTGGGCTATAGTCGAAAAAAGGCTCTCGTTCAGGCAATCGATGGTCAGGTTCAGCTCGCTCACACCGGCCTTTTCTAAGAACTCCTTGGCCTTCGCGAGATCGCCTTCCGGCGGGACAAGCGCTTTGTCACGATGCCCCAGAAGACCTGGAGGAATTGTCCCCGTTGCGACCTCCGCCTGTCCCGCAAATGCGGCTTCCAGGATCTGCGGCACATTGATCGCCCACTGAATCGCCTTGCGGACGTTGATGTCCTTCAGTTTTGGATGATCCACATTCATGCCAATCCAGTGGTAGTTCAGTGAGGGATGTTCCTCAATCTTGGTGTCGGCCGGCGGATTGCTCTTGAACTTTGCCAGAGAATCCAGAGTGATACCAGTGAAGTCGATGTCGCCTGCCTGATAGGCGCGTTCTGCCGTCTTGGTGTCGCCGATCAGGACCACGCGGATTTCGTCAAAGCCTGGCTTCGAACCCGCCCAATCCGGATTGCGGGTCAATAGCAAATGCTGATTTGGCTTATATTCGGCAAGCACATACGGTCCCGAGAACGATGGTGGATTCATGCCGAAATCGCCGCCGTCCTTGGTTGCCTTCATCACCGCATCTTCGGATACGATATGGCCTACCGCATAAGGGAATGCGATGTTAAAGAGTGGCATGAACGGGGTCTTGAGTACGATTACGCCAGTATAGTCATCTTCTATCTCGACGTGATCGAGCGAGCCCCAATTATCTTTGACCGGCGATTTGTGCTTGATCCCCCGCTCAAAGGAAAATTTTACGTCCCCGGCGGTAAGTTCGCCGTAATCGCCAGTGAATTTGATTCCTTTTTTTAGGCGAAAGCGGATATGGGTTGGATCGACCTGCTCCAGTTTTTCGGCCGCTTCTAACTCCCAGCCCCATTCGGAGCCCGGCTTGAATCGCGTGAGCTTCGAATAGAGACACTCCATCACGCTCACTTCAGAGACCGCAGTGTAAAATTGGGGATCCATCTTGGAAATATCGTTGGTTGAAGCAGCTGTGAGGACCTTTCCTTCCGCAGCCCAGATCGCGCTGGATAGGGGCATTCCAGCCGCGACGATCCCCCCTCCGAACACTGAAGTGGTCTTAAGGAAGGTTCTGCGGCTAACACCATCTTGATAATAGTTCATAGTTGTTCCCCTTGATTTAATCGAAAAGCTTGCAGATGGAGTGGGCCTGCTATCGCGCGAGCCGCGCCAGAGGGCATCCCACACCGTGTGCTCTCCTAGCCAAGCGCAGCTGCTCTCAATCGCATTGAGAGGACGAATGCAGAAGCCAGTTTCACGCGAGCTCCATCGGGGAGATATTAGATCGCGCAATGGGGATCGCATTGACATATTCGGCCACTCTTTTGACAATTGCCGCCACATCGGCCCACCGAAGCGGAGCATCGCATGCATGATGACGGCGAGCTTGCGGGTGAGCGAACGCGGAGCGTTTGAATCCGATCTTTTCGCGCAGCTTTATACCCCAATTGCGCAAGTCGCTGTTGGTCCGGCTGCGGGTTAGGATCACTACCGCGGCTTTATAGAGAAGCGAACGCACATGGGTGTCTCCGCGTCGAAAGATATAGCCGTTATTAATCTACTTCGCCTGACTGATAGCGCCGCGTCATCAACCCGAGCCACGCGCCTACTGAGCGCAATCGCTTGAAGTTCGCGGGTTCCTTGATGGCAGTTAGGTAGGCCTGATCGGCCCGAAACTGCGATTTTGGCCAAGTTGTGGAACGTTGGCGGCACGGATTGACTGGCATGGCGGCTTCTTGAGAATTCACTCTTGGCAGACGGAGTGGATGTATTGGTTAGCGTGTTTCGCTCGAGGCGATCGACAGGAGTGGAGCCTCTCTTTTGCCGACATCGACTTTTGACCGTCAGGGCGGCCGGATCGAGGCTTGGACTGGCGGTTCAACTGAAGTTTTTCGCCGCGTAAGGATATTTCGCAACCGCGGGGGGCTGAGGCTCCCGACGAGCCGGTTTCGTATCTGGCCGAGGAGTTTGGCGTCAGCAAGGTAGATTTCTGCCAATATGATTTTACCAGGGCGGCGCCATGCGCCGAGATTTTGCGCCATCTTTGGTTTTCGCCGGTTGAAGCGGGCCGATCGAGCCGCGCTTGCGAGCTGGATAGCGACGGAGCATTGCCCACAAAGCAAGGCAACCGCCAGGTGGGAACTCAAGATCATCAAGTGCTGATATGGCGGCGTATGTCAAAAAAATGGCCTAATGTGTCAATGCGATCCTAATTGAGCGATCTAGTATGGGCGGAGTTCGCATGGAATGGCTTGCGAGCGGCGCCCTTCGCAGATCGCTTCTCTGAAGAATGTTTTGTGTTGAGCACCGATGAGGCCGCTCGTGCGTTCCGAGCAATGATTGGAAGGTCTTGGCGTGATGACTGGCTCTAATCAGACAATCATGCTTGCCCTTTCGATGATGGTTTTGCGCCGCGCAACGTGTTAGCGGCGCAGGACGGGGATTCGCGGCCCCTCGCGATCCTCACTCCCTTCGTTCCGCGAGGCGAACCGAGCAAAAACAGTAGATCGTTGAGTAAGTTGCGATTGATCCCGTCAGTTCTGAAAAAGTTGGCAACCGCCGTTGCTTTGTTCACCTTTGCCCGCGCACCCAGCGCGTCGGCTCAAGATCTCCCTGGAAAGGGCATAGTCGTCCGACCGATAAAAGGCGAAGATGAGAACTCCGTGTTCCAACATCTGGTTGTACAGCGTGGCCGAGAGGCACTCGGCTATCCGGTTAAAAAGATTCAGATAGCGCATCATCCCACAATTCATCTGGCTGTCGCAAACGGCGAGGTCGACTACATGGTGCACCAACCGCTTCACGACGCATCCTTTGTGTGAATGGGCACCATGTTCGGCTCCGACCATTACGGCATCAAGCCTGATCTGATCACCATCGCCAAGGGCTTGACCTCGGCCTATGCGCCGCTGCCGGGCGTCATCGTCGCCGATAAGATGCGGCAGGTGCTGGTTGAGGGCTCCGACAAGTTAGGCTCGCTCGGCCATGGCTGGACCTATTCGGCGCATCCGATCTGCGTCGCTGCGGACGTGGCCAATCTCGAACTGATCGACGAGATGGAACTGGTGACAAATGCCCGCGAGACCAGCGCTTATTCCCGTGTGGAGCTTGCCAACGCCGTCGGTGGCCACAAAAATGTCGGCGAGGTTCGCGGTGACGGCATGCTGGCGGCGGTCGAGTTCGTCGCCGACGGGGACGACCGGGTGTTCTTCGACGCCTCGCAGAAGATCGGGCCGCAGGTGGCAACGGCACTTGCCGCAAACGGCGTCATCGGCCGCGCCATGCCGCAGGGCGACATTCTTGGTCTTGCCCCGCCACCTCTGCCTGACCCGCGAGCAAGCCGGCATCGCTTCGAAGACAGCGTACGCGGGCAGGAGTGTGTTTGCCAATCTCTGAGATCGATTATTACCCCCCAAATCGGAGCAACCACCATGACAATCCGGCTTCCAATTGATCCAATTGAGGTCTTCCAGCCCAACGAACAGGCGCTCGAAGCTATACGTAGGGCTGAAGTCCGCGGATCGTGGGAGTTTCCTTTACACCAGGTGGCAAACGGCACGCCAGAGGGGACGGGCAACGGCCTTGAGTACTGGTTTTACACTAGTAGGTATCCCATTACGAAAACCTCGCGAGAGGTCTCAGACGCGTTATCGTCGTTGAAAGCTGGCGACATATCATTGCCGACTGGCTGGGTTGAAGAGACCGCCGTCAGTCTAGCTGCGTGTGGCGATCTTATTCAGGCCGCGGACCTGGAAGCATCAAACAATCAGCTTTTCTCGCAAATTAAAGATGTCGTCTTCGATAAAGACGTGTCCTTTGCAAACTATGAATCCGTGGTTGCCGATGCTCACAAAGTCAATGAAGTAATGCCTGATATAACTTCGTTTCGCATGTGCTGCACAATTGAGCAGTACCGTACATTGACGTCTCATAACACTGCGCGTTTCGACGTCCTTAATATGGCGAATAATCACGCAAATGACCTTGGTGTTGACGAGCTTACTCGCACGCAGGACATCGCAGAAAGCGATGGAATACTTACCATTGGCGCCCCGCGGAATAAAGCCGAGTATGGCAAATGCAAGACCCTCACAAAAAATGGGATCAAAATTGGTTTTGTTTCCGCTACATACAGCCTTAACGGATTTGCATTGCCTCCAGGGCATGAATTCCGAATTCACGTGTCTAGACTCATGTCTCGACATGTAACTACAGAGTTAGATTTGCTGCGAGCTCAGATCGCTGATTGTAAAGAACAGGATTGTGATTTTATAATCGCGTCCATCCATTGGGGAGTGGAATTCGAGTTTTTTCCTCTGCTTGGACAGATCGAAGCGGCTCACGCCCTGGTAGAAGAGGGTGTTGATCTGATTTTAGGCACTCATCCGCACGTCATTCAACCTGTTGAGTATTATCGCCCCAAGGGGGATCCGCACCGTACCGCGATTATAGCCTATTCCCTTGGCAGCCTCACATGGGACTGGTTTACGGCACCGCACCTCATATTAAGCCTTGTATTGAACTTAAATATTTCAAAGGGCAGGACAATTGCTGGTGAACAGCGAACTTATTTAAAGAGCGCTCAACCAATTCCCATTATTCGGAACATATCCTTAGACAAAGGCAAGAGGACGATGCAGCTCGAAAAGCTGGGCGACCGTCTTGACGAGATCGGCAACGCTACGGGTGGTGACCTAATCAAGATGAAAGATTATTGCGATCTGGTTTTAGGGCAGGGTTGGGCCCGCTCGAGCGTCGTGCCTGAGTAGTGAATCGTAGGACTCCCATGGGGCCTGGCGGGGTCGATGCCAAACGTCGCGACGCTGATGGAAGCGTTGGGGGGGGAAAGTTCTGACGCCCAGGACCAGGAAACTGACTTGGGCGATCGAAAAGAAGTGCTACGCGCAGCGGCGTGCCTACGGCCTAGACGGGCTCGATCCGAAGACCTTCCGCTACGCGTCGCGACGGCCGGACGGCACCGCCGTGCGGGTGCGGCTGAGGAACTGGCACTCGAGCGGCGCCGGTTCGGCTACCGGCGGCAGCATGTCCTGCTGCGGCGAAAGGGAACCGAGCTGAATCACAAGAAGCTGTTCCGTCTCTATTGGGAGGAACGGCTGACGGTGAAGAAGCGCGGCGGCCGCAAGCGGGCGCTGGGCAGCGAGCGCCCATGACACTGCCGCAGGGACCGAACCAGCGCTGGAGCCTCGGCTTGGTATCGGACATTCAGGCCGACCGGCGGCGGTTCCGGGGTCCTGCCGGTGGTCGACGACTTCACTCGCGAGAGCCTGGCCCTTCGTGGTCGACACGCCGCTCTCAGGAATGCGCGTGGCGCGGGAAATCGATGCTCCGCGTCGAGGTGCGCGGCCCGCCCCTGATGATCGTCTCCGACAACGGCACCGAGCTGACGTCGTGGGCGATCCTGCAGTGGCAGCACGATCACCGTGTCGAGTGGCACTACATCGCGCCCGGCAAGCCCATCCAGTGCGAATTTCGCAAAAGCCGGACAGAGATCCTGCTAAGTCGCGGACGGTCGTTTCACTAAGTCGCGGACAGTTTTGGCGGCGCTGGTCCTCGGGTGCCTGATTGTCGGGTGGAGTACCGACTTCGCCAGCGCCTAGTCTCTCATGTTCCCTGTCAAGGCTGAGCGCAAGACGGATGGTCTGCTCGGCGTGGGCGAAGCAGTCAGATCGGCTGAAGCTGCACAGGGCTGGGGGTGGAGCTCTGAGACGACGGTTGATCAGACTCTCATCCGCGGGTTGGATACCGCCTTCCGTGTCTTCGTCTCGGGGCTGTCCTCTGTCTAGAGGGCGGGCGTCGAGCGGGTTGGCTCGGCCACATAACTAGCGACGGGAGTTCCCCACCGTGGCCCCACCCCCAACGCTGTGCAGCGGGTCGGGTCGAGACCTGTCTATGACGGTGCGACCTCCCGACCGATAGCCCACAAGAAGGCGGCCATCTCGCGTGCGATCGCGGCCACGACCACTGGTGGCTTCTTGCCGGCGGCGTACAGGCGGCGATAGCGAGTGCAGAGCCTGATTTGCGCCTTCCAGGCGATGTCGCGGACAGCCTTCGGCAGACCCTCGAGCCGGAGCCTCAGCGCTTCGCTGACCCTGGCGGGGTAGCGGTAAGTCCAAGCCGCTTCGACCAAGGCGCGGCGGGCGCGTCGATTGCCGGCGAGCGTAAGGCTCGACCGGCGGACCGTATCGCCAGTCGAGCGCTCTCCCGGAACCAGGCCGAGGAAGGCCATCAACTGCGGCGGCGTATCGAAGCGGCGCACATCGCCGATCTCGGCCGCGAAGATCACTGCGACCAGGAACGAGGCGCCGCGCATCGCCTGATAGGCCTCGACGACCCGTGCCATGGACCAGGTCGGCACGATGGTGCGTAACTGCTCGTCCAGGCGGCGTAGCCGCTGAGCGGCGTCCTCGATCGCGTCGATCTTCTCCTGGAAGACAATCTGCTGCGCCATATGCTCGAAGCTCGGGCGGGCAAGCCAGCGCCGGTGCGCCAATGTCCAATGACCGCCGCCCTCGTAGATCCGGCCATGGCGCAGAAGGAAGGAGAGCAGTTGCTGGCGTTTACGGCGCAGATCGTCGCCTGCAGTTTCCCGGGCCCGAACCAGATCGCGGACAGCCTCATGGACGACGTCCGGCACCCACACTCCAGTCAGCTCGCCCGCCCGATGCAGCCGCGCCAGCGTGACCGCGTCCCGTCGGTTCGTCTTGATCCGCTCGCCCGACCGCTTCGGGATCAGGGCCGGCGCAACCACCATGCAGTCGTGACCAAGATCGCGAACCTGCCGGCACAACCCGTAACCCGTCGGCCCGGCCTCGAAGCAGACGTGCAGTCGATCATACTTCTTTCCCAGCTTCTTGATCGTCCGCTCTATCGCTGCAGGACTATTTTCGACCTCGCCGACAAACCGGACCTCGCCGGTGCGGCCGCCCTCCGCGATCGCCACCGCGTGCTTCTTCTTGGCTACATCAAACGCGACAAACGCTTCGCTATACTCTCCCATGGCTCGCCCTCCGTGCGTGAGGATCGGCTCGGCCCATCCGAGCAACCCTCGTCTCTTAATCGCACGAAAGGGCGGGCCACCGATCTCAGCCCTGGAACATGACGTCTAGCCATCCGTCGACGCAGCGAGAAAGCGGAGAAAGCAGAGTGGAGTGGACCCCATTTTCACCGGACATGCGGCGGTTGGGTTTAGGCACTGAGGCGCAAGAACTCGCGAGGTGACCTCACAATAATCGTCGATCCATTTGGGCAGCAAGGCCAGGATGGTGTCGGCGTCTGGGAGGATGACGATCGAGGCATAGTCCCTTTTTAGGGTTTTCGACGAAGGCCTCGGACATGCCGTTGCTCTGTGGGCTTCGAACCGGGGTGTAGAGTAGGTCGATGCCGAGGGCCGTGGCCACCTGTGCAGTCCTGGCGGGCGTCGAGCTTGTCGGTCTTGGCCAGAAGCCCGCCGGCCTCGGCGAAGCAGCGGATCCGGACGGGGTTGCGACTGGCGCTGTCGATGCCGGCCTCGGCCAGAGCGTGGCGCAACAGCCGGTCGTGGACGCCGGTCGCCTCGAAGACGACGAAATCGCGCCCGGCGCCAGCCCGGCCACGAACGCCGCGATCGGCCCGGCCTGGTTGGCGAGCCGCCGGAAGCTGCGGCTCGACGGATCGAACATGTCGAGCATGTCCTTGGAGATGTCGCAACCGATGTAGTTATGCTGGATCATCACCGTGCCTCTTCCTGTGGTGCGAGGTCTGTGCAGCAGCCTCGTGCAACTGTTCAGGTTGATGGTTTCGAAGCGGGAAGGGAGCCGAGCCATGCCGCGGCCTGTCGGGCAAGACCCGACGACCAGGATTCCCACGGCCTTCTTCCCGCGCCCACCTTACAGCAAAACAAACACACAGGATTCCCAGATGATCTGAGCACCAGCGGATGTTGGAACGCAGGGCAACAACGACACCGTCGTGGGTGCGGGTGGGCCGCAGAGCTGTATGCTTTTGAAGGGTCAGTCCGTTCTGCTGCATGACCCTGAGACACGCTTGGCATTGACCATGGGCCTGCCATCTTTGCGCCTTTGCCGATTCAGCAATGCCGCACCGGCGATAACCATAGGTGGGCCGCTGGTCGATGATCGCGCAGTTCGGCGAGCAGGGCGACGTCTTCGGGCTTGCGATAGGGCCCACGCGGCTTGGAGGGCTTGCTGCTGCGCTCAATCAGATTCGACCGGGAGACGCCCAGGTTCTGGCAATCGCGCTCGTTGGAAATCGCCCTCGGGATCGCTCCACGACAGCAACGGCGACGACCGTTTTTTTGGGCGAGCGAGGTCAAGGGCTTCCTTGAGAATCTCGGCTTCCATGGTCTTTTTGCCCTGCATGCGCTCGAGATCGCGCACCCGCTTCTCCAGTTCGCGGACCTGGAAGAGCCCACAACATCTTCGTCGGCCTGAACGGCGGCATGGCCGCCCTCGAGCATGCGGCGTTTCCAGGCGAAGAGCTGGGAGGGGGAAATACCGGCGGGTCGTGCCACGTAGGAAACGCTTATGCCCGGCTGCATGGCTTCCTCCACCAGCCGAACCTTCTCGGCGACGGACGAGCGCCGGCGGCGCTGCACCGAGGTGATATCTTCGACCCGCCGAAACGGCTCATCGGAACTCTTGGACATAGTCGTCCTCATAGGCGCATGCCTATGCCTTATCGGCTATGCCGCCTGTCCGGTCAAAATGGGGTGCGCTCCACAGAGGAGATTGGCGTTTCGTTCACGACTAGGACTAGAGTCAACGGTGGAGAAAGTAAGCTGCTGATTGCTCGGGCTTGCGAGTGGGGGTTGTTGGTCGGCCGATACAAAGCGTGATTTGAGGTGGGAGCTCTCCCGCATGCAGTTGGAGCACACGTTTGTCCAGTTCCTTGTCTGCTTCCGTGAGACGATGGTTCAGGCGAAGGTAGTCGGTCCAGGTCGGCGTGCGGAATGTTTCCGTCCACTGCATAGGCTTCTGAAGGTTGCGCTGGAGCGTCCAGTGCCGAGCCCCGACGCGGGTGTGTACATGCCGGCGTTCGCGCATGAGTTCCAGGAAAAATTCAACGTTCTTCTCAGGGATCAGATAATCGACCTTGACGACGATGGGACCGCTTCTAGGCTTGAGATTGAGGGCGACTGCCGGGGCGTTGAATTGCTCCAAAGGATCGGGCTCGGATTCGTGGCGTTCGCGAAGAGGAAACAGTACGCCGGCCGCAGCGACGAGCAACAGAGCACCACTAGAGCCCCCCAGCGCCCAGGTCAGAGAGTGGTTCTGCGCCACCGTGCCCCACACCCAACTGCCCGCCGCGATGCCGCCATCTATCAATGCATAATAGATCGAGATGGTGCGACCCACGACCCAGCGCGGGCTCGCCAACTGCACGCTTACGCCAACCCCGGACCAGGCGGTGACCCAACCCGCGCCGCCCAAGGCGAGCGCAATTGCGGCCACGGCAATCGAGGAGGTCAGTGCAAGGGAAAGGGAGCATGCAGCGCAAGCGACGCATGCGAGCGTCATCAGTCGTTCTTGAGACAAGATCCGTCTTAACATGCCATTGGAGATGCCGGCGATGACAGCGCCTGTCCCAAAGCCGGCCATGAGGGCGCCAAAGGCGACCGGTCCTCCTCCCAGCTGATCGCGGACAACCAGGGGCAGCAGCGCTAGTATGGCGATACTCGCCAGGCCAAAGAGAGTTCCGCGCGCGATCGCCGCCTTGATTTCCGAAGACATCGCCGTGAAGCGCACCCCGTCGTAGATCGCCGTCCTCATCGGCTCGCGCGGCAGAGGCGAAGAGCGAACCTTCCATTTGCAGCGCCATATGGTCCCCAGAGGTACCAGGTATGTGAGTGTGGTCACGGCGAGGGCCGTCAGCAGCCCGAACGAGGCAACCACGATGCCGCCGAGCGCCGGGCCCACTGTCCGGACAGTGTTGAAGCCGACTGAAAGCAGGGTAACGGCAGCGGGAACATCGCGTCGCTCCACGATATCGCCGACCGAGGCTTGCCAGGCCGGATCGTTGAGAGCGCCGCCGCATGCGATCAAGAAGCTGAAGCCGAGGATCATCCAAGGGTCGACAAAGCCCAGCGCCACAGCCGCAGTGAGCATTGCAGATGCTATGACCATAATGCACCGGCCGGCGAACATGACCCGGCGACGGTTGAAATTGTCGGCGATGGCCCCGACAAAGACAGATAGAAGGAATGCGGGAAGCGTCGATGACGCCGGTACCAGCGCGACCATCAGATCGGAAGTCGAGATTGTCGCCATCAGCCAGCTGATGGCAACCGTCTGCATAAGCCATCCAAGGCTGGAGACCTGCGTGGCCAGCCAGATCGAACGAAAGGTCCGGTTTCTGAGGGGCGCAAGTGGCGCTGGCGGCGAACTTAAATTCGCATCTGCGCCTGCCGTCTTTTTCATTTCCTCTTAGCCTTTGGCTTTTATCTGTGAGATCGAGTGCTCGACCAGTCCTGCCACGCAAAGTCAACTCAAGGAATTGAAGGGGCCCTGCAATCGCCAAATCCCTTCGGCTTACAGCTGTACGTCCTCAGCATACCTCGGCACGATGTAACGCTGGTGCGCCGATCATCATCTTCCACCTGAACTGACTACCGCAGTCCCATTCTGATGAGCAGCTTCAGCCGCCTGACAGGCCTGTGTTGCTTACTCGAGTTGCTCTTAAGACGGCGCAAAGCCTCTATTTGGCTAGCATACATGCAAAGCGTTGCTCTTAACCCTGCGGCCGATGAAGTGAGCTCCGGTACCATGATGACCTTTCCCCCGGTTCGCGCTTCGGGCACGTCGAACCACGAGTTCGGTTTTTGGTTTGTGCTGCAAACAACTTGGTCATGCACCCTGTGGCCTCCAGCCGTTAGGTACTTCTTCGCTGTTCGCTGATTCCGCATTGGAGAGCGTAGCGCGGGAGCCAGTCCCCATTCCTGCAAAAAGGGCCGAAAGTTTGCAGTGATCCGGCGTCCAATGAGTATCGCAGCCGAGCAGGTCGGTGCGGAGGTGATGTGGCGGCCAAATCGCGACGATGGTCGACGACAGAACGGGGAGCCACGAAACGTCCGTCGACGGAAAAGATCGCGACAGACGTCAGTACGACAACGTGGGGCACGTTGTTTCGTGATGATGACCGTAGTAGCCCGGGAAGAAGTTCGCAGTGGCAAGTCCGGAGCAGCAAGTCGCGAGGCTCGGTCCAGGCAGTTAGGCCAAGTGGTGGGGAGGGGAGAGCGGACTACCTCTGGGGCCTAGTTAGTCAGTGGGGGAGCGGGGTTTCGCCGGCCGCCCTTACCTGGCGTGTCGACGCTGGCCGACCAGGCAGGCCTGCACGTTGGTGCTCGCTTGTGCGCTGATCGAGGCCCAAGTGCTTGCCACGGAGCGGGTGCATGGCAATGAGATGACGGCGTCGCGCATTGCTCGCGGCAGACGTTGCCTGAGCGCTTACCACGCTTTCGCGGAAGTGAATTAAGCGAAACTGTGGTCGTCTTCACCCAACACGGCCAATTGGTCATTCAGTGCCGATATGGCGGCATATGTCAAGAAACTGACCGAACGTGTCAATACAAATCTAATCGCGCAAGCTAGTCTCACCTGAATGGAGTTCGCGTAAATTTGTTTCGCGAGCGCCGCCCTTGGCAGGTCGCTTTTTAGCAACATCGGCCAATGAAACAGTACGACGATCCCAACAGAGACACGTTCACATGAGCAGCATTAAGGCCTTCCGGGAACTGCAGAATGAAGTAACCGAGTGGCGTCGTTACCTGCACGAAAACCCCGAACTCGGCTATGAGGAACACAACACGGCTAGGTTCGTGGCCGAGAAGCTGGCCTCTTTCGGTATCAACCATATCGAGACGGGGATCGCTGAGACCGGTATTGTTGCGCTAATCCAGGGCGAAGGCGGAGACGGACCTACGATTGGGTTGAGGGCGGACATGGACGCCCTGCCAATACTTGAAAACTCGAACAAACCCTGGTCGTCGACCATACCCGGCAAGATGCACGGATGCGGCCACGATGGTCATACGGCGATGCTGCTGGGCGCCGCCAAATACCTTGCGAAGACTCGCAACTTCAAGGGGTCCGTTGCCTTGATCTTTCAGCCCGCGGAAGAAGCGGGCATAGGCGGCCACAGAATGGTCCAGGAAGGTATCATGGACCGGTTCAGCATCTCAAAGGTTTATGGCATGCATTGCACGCCGGGAATGGAGATAGGCAAATTCGGGATTTGCCCCGGCCTCGCGTTGGCCTCGGTTGACGAGTTCGACATTTTTGTGAAGGGCCGCGGCGGCCATGCGGCGTATCCCCAAAGGATAATCGATCCCATCGTTATTGCAGCGCAGATCATCGTTGGGCTGCAATGTGTCGTTTCGCGCAACACGGACCCGCTCGAGTCGCTCGTCGTCTCCGTTACCCAGTTGCGCGCTGGGGAGGGCTATAACAGCATTCCAGAACACGCTCAGATATCTGGGACTGTTAGAGCTCTCTCACCCACACTGCGCGATTTTGCCCAACGACAGATCTCCGAGTCCGCGAACGGAATTGCGCGCGCCTTCGGCGGCGGTATCGACTTCAAGTACCACCGTCTGGAGCCCGTCACCGTCAATCATCCGGAAGAAACTAGTCTGGCGATTAAGGCCGCGCGCGACATTGTGGGCCACGATGCAGTGACAGACCGGCTCAAACCTACAATGGGAGCGGAAGATTTCGCGTATATGCTGGAGGCGAGGCCAGGAGCTTACATTTATATTGGGAATGGCTCAACTGCCGACGTACATAACCCTGCCTTTGACTTCAACGATGAAGCCATACCTTACGGCATCGGCTACTGGGTAAAGCTGGTCGAGACGTCGATGCTGGCGGCGTGAAGGTTGGTGCAAACCCATCCAGTCTAGTTGCCGGAACAATGAGGGAGAACAAATAACGAGCATATCCATAAAACCGCAGAGTTTTCATCCACTCGCTATGGAGCCCGAATTGGAAGTCGCCGACGAGCCAGTCAGCATGCTGGACGTATCAGTTGATATCCAAATCATCATAGCTGATGCTGGAACTTCGAGCATCGCGGGGGTTGGCGTATGTTCTCAATCATACATGAAATTTACTTGGCGGCAGCCATTGCCGACCGCGTTTTGGTTATGCGGGCGGGGAGGATCATCGAAGCGGGTTTCCCGCGCGATGTTCTGAAGCATCCCCGCGAACACTACACCCGCAAGCTTCTCGCCGCTGCGCCATCCCTCGACGAGGCCTTGGAACTGAGGGCGGCACAGAGACGAGTGTCGGTGGACTGAACCGCCGCCTTCCAGATGCATCTCAGGATGTTCTGGCCGAAATTTGGAGGCTGCATGTGTACGCGACGCGGCCGTAAACTTGACAGAGGGAGATGACATCAAATGAACAACCCTGTCGCCGAGATGTCGAGCGATCTGGCCGCAAGTCCCGCGAAGACGACGTCGTCGACTTCTCTTTACCTGCGTCACCTACCCCTGTTCCGTGGAAGGCAGGATCCTGAATTCTTCAAGATCTTCGATGTGGTCAACGCGCTCCCGCTTGATGACGCGCATTGTCACCTCGTTACCGACCGCGATGCGATTACTACCCCCCAGCGCTATCTTGAGCGCATTTCGCTGGCCGGATACCCTTTTCCTAACTACTTCCCCGCAGGGATCTATAACCGTTGGCTCACCGGTGACGAGGCAACCCGGCACGACCTTGACAAGACATACGGAATCCAGGCCAAGGTCGATGAGATGACGTACCATCTGTCCCAAAGCATTTTCATCAAATTCCTGACAAAGGAGCTGGCACAGTTCCTGAATTGCGAACCAACATTCGAAGCCGTCATCGAGGCACGGAATGACCGTGGCCGGGATTATTGGTCCTACGTCAACGCCCTTTTCCGCGACGTCAACCTGGAAAACATCATGCTCGATACCGGCTACCACGAAAGCTGCGGCCGGCCGGCCATCGAGAAATTCGAAGAGGCAATCCTTCCCTGCCGGACCCACAGGATTGCCCGCATCGAGGAGATCCAGCGCGAATTATTTAGCATGGAGATTTCTTTCGACGAATTCGAGGGTCTCTACTTCGAACGCCTTCTCGACATCATGGATGGCACGGGCAATCTCGGCAAGAAGTCCGTCGGTATGAAGTCTTACCTGCTGCCGTATATCGGCCTAATCGAACCGCTTTACGATCGGACTCTTGCGGCAAAGTCGTGGAATGCGATGCGGAAATCCTACGCGGAATTGCCGTTCATGGAACGGCAGGCGGCGTTCAATGTCTCGAAGGACCTGCGGCGGTACACGTTCACGATGACGCTGGAGGAATGCCTTAAGCGGGACATGCCGATGCAAATCCACACCGGCGACGGCGAAGCGCCAGAGGTGATCCTGCGCAATCAGGACCCATTCTACCTGGAGGAAGTGGTCCGGTTCGACAAGGACAACATGATGCGGATGCCGAAGATCATCCCGCTGCACGCCGGCTATCCCTCGGTCGGCAAGGCGGCATGGCTGAGCCACCTGTATCCGAACTGCTATTTCGAGCTGTCGATCATGACCCCGTTCGTCCACCAGAGCCTCTACGAGAGGTATAAGCAGGTCATGGAGGCGGTTCCGCTCTCAAAGATCCTGTTTGCGAGCGACAACTACCACGTTCCCGAATTGTTCTGGCTCGCCGGACGGTGGGGTAAGCGATATCTCGCGAAAGCGTTGACCGACTATGTCGTAGGCGGAAGTCTCGCCTTCGACGAGGCGATAGAGGCGGCGCGCATGGTCCTCCATAAGAATAATCGTGCAGTCTACAATTTGAGCGACGTCTGATCAAAAATGGTATTCAGACCCCGGTGGCCATCTTCGCCGGCATGATCGGGTTCGACCTGCCTCGCCGCCTCAGCCGAATTGTCACCGTCACCGATCTGCGCATGGAGCGCATCCTTCGCCGAGCCGGCTGGCCGCTTGCTCGGATCGGCGAGCCGCACACAATCGGCGCCACCGGTGCGGTGGCCGGATATCCCCGACGCCTCCAGCGACAGGAGGACGTTCTTCATGTCCAGTGCTGTGGTCGTGAAGGGCGCCGGGTGCTCGTGAACCGAGCCCGCTTCTCTTTTCCGGGCTCAAGCGGACTCGGCTGTAGCCGTTCATCACCGTCCAGTTCGCACGGTCGACGTGACTGCGCAGAGAAGCGCAACGTCTATAAGATAGTTCGGTCACTCCCCAATCCTGCAGCGTTGGGGCGATGTTTGCAGGAAACCGGCCTTGAGCGCTGCAATTCTGCCGTCAATCGACGCTCTGGGAAAGCTAGTTTGAAGGCATCAAATCATCCACTTGGAGTCATTGATGAGGGGCACCGCAACCACTGCACTGCAGAGGCTCAGACGGCCGGACCTTTTGCAAGAATGTGCATATATCAATGGGACTTGGGCCTCAAAATCTGAAAGCCTCGCGATAGTGGATCCTGCAACTGGCGAAGCCTTGGCCCAGGTAGCCGCCTGCAAAGCGTCGGATGTGGACGATGCGGTTCTTTTCGCGAGAGCCGCGTTCCTCCGGTGGCGCGACATGCTTCCCCCAGAACGTGGCGCATATCTGCGGAAGTGGGCAACCGGTATGCGTCAAAACGCGGAAGATCTAGCCGTGATCATGACTGCCGAACAAGGCAAGCCCATCGCGGAAGCTCGAGGTGAGATTGCGTATGCGGCTGGCTTTCTGGACTGGTTTGCCGCAGAGGGTGAGCGGGCCTACGGCGAAACCATCCCCAGCCATCTCGCCGGGAGCCGGCTGGCCGTGCAGATGCAGCCGATCGGAGTGACTGTCGCTATCACCCCATGGAACTTTCCCTCGGCAATGATTACCAGAAAAGCTGGAGCCGCGCTGGCCGCTGGCTGCCCCATGATCGTCAAGCCGGCCCCAGAAACGCCCTTATCGGCGCTGGCGCTCGCCCGCCTTGCCGAGGAAGCCGGCATCCCCGTTGGCGTGTTCCAGGTGGTAACTGGTGAGGCGCCGCCGCTGGCCAGGCGTTTGTTGGAGCATACCGTGGTGCGGGCGTTCTCCTTTACCGGCTCGACCGAGGTTGGTCGCCTCCTGCTCCAGGAGTCGGCGAAAACCGTAAAAAAGGCTTCGCTGGAACTCGGAGGCAATGCTCCCTTCATCCTGTTTGACGACGCACCCATCGAAGCTGCGGTCGCCGGTTGCATGGCTGCCAAATTCGCCACATCCGGCCAGGACTGCCTGGCGGCGAACAGAATCTACGTGCAGAGGAGAGTCTATGAACAGTTTGTGGAGAAATTCGCACAGGCCACCAGAGATCTGAAAGTTGGGCACGGGTTGGAGCCGGGGGTCGACATCGGTCCAATGACCAAGGCGTCTGGTGCCGAAAAGTGCAGGCAGCAGATCTCCGAGGCTCTCTCAGAGGGGGCCAGAATGGTGACCGGCGCACAAGACAACTTTCTCGGCGGGAACTTTGTCACACCGACGGTGCTCGCCGACGTGACTGACGACATGCGGGTGGCCAGGGAAGAAACCTTCGGGCCTGTGGCTGCTATCTTGCCCTTTGACGACGAAGGGGAGGTGCTCGAGCGCGCGAATAATTCCGAGATGGGCCTCGCGGCCTATGTCTACACCCGAGACCTCAACCGTGCGATGCGGCTCACCGATCGGCTCGAATACGGCATGGTCGCGGTCAACACGCCGAAATTCACTGGTGCGCCGATCCCGTTTGGCGGGTGGAAACAGTCCGGTCTTGGCCGGGAAGGCTCCAAACATGGCATCGCCGAGTATCTGGAACCCAAATACACCTGCTTCGGGAATCTTGTAGCGTGAGAGGATTGCGTCCAATGACGATCAACATCGGGGAAATCGGCGAAAAGGACAGGAACAGCGTCCTGCATCCATTCACGCAACTTAAGGATTTTGCCACCGGTAAGCTTGGCGATCCGACCATCGTCGAGACAGGCAAAGGGATTCGCATCCAGGATGCGAATGGCAACCAACTGATCGACGGCTTCGCCGGTCTCTATTGCGTGAACGTCGGCTATGGCCGGACCGAAGTCGCCGAGGCGATCTCTCGTCAAGCTTATCGTCTCGCCTATTACCATTCCTACGCCGCGCACACGACGGACGAACTCGCGATTCTGTCCGACCGCCTCGTGAAGATGGCGCCAAACAAGATGAGCAAGATCTTCTACGGGATGTCCGGCTCGGACGCCAACGAGACACAGGCCAAGCTCGTCTGGTACTACAACAACCTTCGGGGCAAGCCAAACAAGAAGAAGATCATCTCGCGCGAGCGCGGCTACCACGGCTGTAGCGTCATCTCCGGCTCAATGACCGGCATGAGCTTTTATCATGACCATATGGACCTTCCCCTGCCGCGGATTCTCCATACTGGGGTTCCCCACTTCTACTGGGGAGCGCAGCCGGGGGAGACGGAACAGGAATTCTCCAAGCGTCGCGCGGCCGAACTGGATGACCTCATCCAGCGCGAGGGTCCAGATACAGTGGGTGCATTCATTGGAGAGCCGGTCTTGGGCACGGGCGGCATTACCCCGCCCCCTGCGGGCTATTGGGAGGCGATCCAACCTGTCCTCAGGAAGCATGATGTCCTCTTGATTGCAGACGAAGTGATTACTGGCTTCGGCCGTACCGGCTCCATGTTCGGTTCACAGCACTATGGCATCGAGCCTGACCTCATCACGATCGCGAAGGGGCTGACATCCGCATATTTCCCGCTGTCCGCCGCCATGGTGGGAGAGAAGGTCTATGAGGTGCTTGAAGCCGGAGCGGACCGCGTCGGCGCATTCTCTCACGGCTACACCTATTCCGGCCACCCTATTGGCGCGGCGGCGGCAAATGCGGTTCTCGATATCGTCGAAAGGGAAGACCTTGCGGGAAACGCACGCGAGGTCGGCGCGTTTTTCCAAGCCCAGCTGAAGGAGAAATTCTCGCAATTGCCGATCGTTGGCGAAGTGCGCGGGGTCGGGCTTATGGGCGCGATCGAATTCGTGGCCGATCGCAACAATAGGAAGCGCTTCGATCCGATGCTCAAGGTTGGCGCGCGAATATCCAAGGCAGCCCGTGACCGTGGTCTTATTGCTCGCGCGATGCCGCACGGAGACATTCTGGGTTTTGCCCCGCCCCTCGTAGTAACGAAAGCCGAGGTCGAAGAGATCGTCGCCATCGCCGAAAGCGCTGTCCGTGTTGTCATGGATGAACTCACCCGCGATGGCCAAAGAATCTGAGACATCGACCGCAGGAATCGCTCATCCGCGAGCACTTGGTAAGGCGAGTGATCCAAGTAAGGGAGTTCTCAATTGGGTTCGGTGACAGTACCAGAGCTCCGGTCCGGCGAAGGGCAAGTGGCGATGGGGCCGGGGGCTGCTGTTCAGCTGCATTCCTCGCCCACCAGCTTTCTGCACAGCGTTGACCAGAATTTCCGCCATGCGATGGAGTTCCTCGATCTGCCTGAGGGATTGGCCGAGCGGATCATTCAGTGCAACTCGACATACACAGTGCGGTTTGGTGTCAGGCTGCGCGGCCGGATGTACAGCTTCGTCGGCTGGCGCTCCGTTCACAGCGAGCATTGCGAGCCTGTCAAAGGGGGCATCCGGTTCACGCCCGATGCGGATGCTGAGGAGGTTGAGGCGCTCGCAGCGCTGATGACCCTCAAATGCGCGCTGGTCGACGTCCCGTTTGGCGGCTCAAAAGGAGCACTCAGGATCGACCCGCGTGAGTGGACTCCTCAGGAGCTCGAGCGCATTACCCGCCGTTTCACCCAGGAGCTCAGCAAGCGCGGCCTAATCGGTCCTGGGCTCAACGTGCCAGCTCCTGATGTGGGCACAAGCGAGAGGGAAATGGCCTGGATGGTCGACGAGTTCCGCCGGGCCAATCCGATGGATGTGATCAATGCGCGGGCCTGCGTTACCGGCAAGCCACTCTCCAAGGGCGGTATCGCCGGGCGCACAGAAGCGACTGGCAGAGGTGTGCAGTTCGCCATTCGCAGCTATCTACAGGATCCGCGCACAGCCGGGTTGAAGCAGGGCCGGGACCTGAAGTGGATATCTGTGG
The DNA here is from genome assembly GCF_002284535.1 of Mesorhizobium wenxiniae. GTDB lineage: Bacteria > Pseudomonadota > Alphaproteobacteria > Rhizobiales > Rhizobiaceae > Mesorhizobium > Mesorhizobium wenxiniae. The sequence goes on from NZ_NPKH01000035.1 coordinate 71,198, forward strand.
CGGTGCAGGGCTTTGGCAATGTCGGCTATCATGCCGCCAAGTTCCTTTCCGAGGATGATGGCGCATTGATCACGGTCGTTTCCGAACGCGATGGCTACGTCGCCCATCCGGAAGGCCTTCCCATCGAGGCGCTCAAGCGACATCAGCTCCGGACGGGCAGCATCCTCGGCTTTCCCGATGCAGAGTCATTCGATGGCGATATGACTGGCCTGGAACGGCCGTGCGATATTCTCATACCTGCCGCCATGGAAGAAGCCATCCATGTCGGCAACGCTGAGCGCATCCAGACGCAACTCATCGTCGAGGCGGCCAACGGCCCGATCACCTATGAAGCTGACAAGATGCTTCGCTCCCAAGGGATCACGATCCTTCCCGATCTCTATGTCAATGCCGGCGGCGTGGTCGTAAGTTATTTCGAATGGGTGAAGAACCTGACCCACATTCCATTCGGCTTAATGGAGAGGCGGCGGCGGGAGCGACGCAACCAGACAATTGCCACGGCGCTTGAGCGAATGACCGGCAAGACGTTTCCCGCCGACATGCGCGACGACTTTCTTGAAGGGGGCGCCGAGATCGATCTAGTTCGGTCCGGCCTCGAGGACGTCATGCGCAGCACGTGGGCACGTATCGCAAACCTCCTCGAGGAGCAGCCTGAACTCAACGACTACAGAACGGCCGCATATGTCGCGTCGATTGGCCAGATCGCCGGCGCTTATGAGGCAATAGGCATCTGAAGCCCCTAGTTTCAGAACCAACACAAAGCGCAGGCGAGCGATGTCGGAATTTGACGATCCACAGGGAGAGGCTTTCAGTCGGCCCAGCAGGCGACTGTCCACGTCACTCGCGTTGGCACGGCGCCCTTCTGTATGCTGCGGCTGTTGGCTCAAACAGCGGCAACTCCGAGCGCTCACGGACGTCGGCAGATCATCACGCGACCAGGACCTAAGCGCGGCGCGCCCTGTCGGTGTCCTCCCACCGGTAGGGCGCAGGTTGTTCAAGGCGCTGGATAGGAGTGCTTGCAGCGCATCTATGATTGAAGGCTTGAGGAGATGACCCGCGGGATAGCACATCGAGCTTCGACATCTCTGCCACGCCACTGCTGCCCCCATGGTATCTTCCGGCGCGCGGCCGAAGTGCATCGCATCAAGTAGTAAGCGGCTCGGAGTTCACGGTTCGAAGAGTCCAGCAGTGGCGCGAAGACGATTGGCGCGAAGTTCGTGCGAACCTCGCGGCGTCTTGTACAGAGCTCGTCGCAGGCTGGCCGATCCCGCGAGATCGGCTGCGCTCATGTCGGGAGACTGCCCCTCGCGTCCACACGTCCGGACCTTGCGCAGTGAGAAATTGAGGCATTGAGTTTTCGAGGCATATCGAAGGACATGCAAATTGTATTTGAGACGTTCCTGGAAAAGCTGTCGGAAAGCGTCTACGAGGCGGATTTTCGCGAAGCCATGGCTGGGGCGGTCGCAGGACTTGAGCTTCTCGCCTTCGCCTATTTGGCATTGCCGCCGCAACGTTCGGGCGAGCCCAGGCTGATCTCGAACTATCCATGTCGCTGGACCGCGCACTACCTGCAAAACCGGTATCAGAAAGTGGATCCGGTCATTATTCGTGCACGGTGTGGCGGATGCCCGTTTCGGTGGGGATCGGATATGCGAGGCTTTGCGACATCACAGGTTCAGCAGACGCTGTTCGAAGAAGCGGCCGAGTTCAGCATCCGCTGTGGTTTGACGATCCCGATTGTTGACCGCCGCGGCTGCTTTGCCGCAGTTACTTTTGCCGCTGATGAACCCAATCCAGCGTTTCTCCGGGTCGCTGAACGGTATGAACAAGCTCTTCAGCTCATGGCCACCTGTTTTCACATTCACGTTCGCCATAAGCTATCCGGCAATAGGACGGTGGACGGCGTTTTGCTGACGCCCCGTGAATATGAGTGCCTGCAATGGGCGGCGCGCGGCAAGTCCGCCTGGGAGATCGCCTGCATATTGGGCATCAAGCCGCGGACCGCCGCCTTCCATCTGGACAATGCCAAGAAGAAGCTCGGCGTACGCACCATCACCCAGGCGGCCGTGCGACTAGGCTTAGGTTTTAGGCTAGCCAACTCCAGTCTGGGATCAACTGACAAGCCCTTCTTCGGATCGCCCGCTTGAGATGCCCCGCTGACCGCCGAGTCGCAGTTCGCGGTTGAGCAAGGCGTGATACGCCGATACCATAGGGCGGCCGCTGGTCGACCAGTCGGCGCCTCATTGGGCAGCGGCCAAACCTGTCAACGCGATCCTGATAACGCGGGCTAATCTCACCGGACGGAGCTCGCGTGGGAAAGGCAGAATAGCACGCTGATCGTTGTGAATTTGGCGGAGCGGAGATACAGTGAAACTACTTGATCGGCAGGAATGGACCATCTCCGCCTCTGCGGCGCTCTGCACGTTCCGACAAATTTCGGCAAATAATCCTCATTGGGCGGCGATATCTGCGAATTGTTGGCCCTGCAGGAAAGGGGACTGCATGCCACAATAGGGCTCCCCAATGTGGCATCGCAATAGCGAAGACACAAGGGAGCACCTAACGGTGTAACAGCGCCTAGACTTCCCATAATGCACCTCCATCGAGATGAATGTTGAATTACCCCAAACGCCGTCGTCACATCACAATCGATTCATCGATCACGGGGACGTGCTCTAGTCGGGAGGCCAGAATGGGTGCAGGACGAAGTTGGAAGGCGTTGCAGCACCAGTCTTCGTCTTCCTCCGGACGGAATATGGCCGGGAAAGCGGCCGTTTCCACTGATCTTCCGCCATCTGCGCCGAAGGGTGCCGTCGAAAGTTCCGAAGGCACTTACGAGCCCTTCGCCGGCATGATCAAGTTCGGCCTGTCGCGCTGTCTCTGCCGAATTGCCACCCTGACTGACCTGGGCATGGAACACATCCCTCGCCGCGCCGGCCGGCCGCTTCCGCGGATCGGCGAACCGCACACAATCGGCAGCACCCGCGCCTCCTGAGGGAGCTTATGTCTCATCACCGAGCCTTCGCTTTCCCGCCCGATTGCACCAATGTTCGGCGATGATCACCCTTCACCCGAGGGCGCCTGCGCAGGTGTGGAGACATGAGAGGCCGCTGATTGTTCCTGTTCGGTAGGAAACGGTGTGATCGACCAACTGATTGAGTCAACGGCACGCTGGAGTATTGCCTCTGTTTGAGCACGGCTAGGTGAAGCGGCGAGGACATATCCGATGCAGTCTCGGTAATCCCCTTTCCTGACGATCGGCGTCTTGGGTTTGACATACAATTTCACCTCGGCGACGCCTGGTATGGCAGCCGCCCGATTGTCGCCATCGATCCAATCGAGGATACCATCGCGATCAGGAATCAGGAGCCGCTCGGTCGCAACATGCGAATGCCTTTGGTGCAAGTTCCATTGCTCGCCGATCACGAGCTTGATATGTTCGGTGACAAGATCGATACCGTGAGCCGCCTCAATCGTTTGAGCACCGCCACCAAGACGCGGATTGACCTCTATGACGACTGGGCCACGCTTGGTCCACCGCAGTTCTACGTTCGTTGGCCCCCAGCCAAGCCCGAGAGCTCGCAAACAGCTCAGCGAAACGTCGGCAATACGCCCATGCTCGTCATCAGTCAGTGGGGCTGGATCGGTTCCCCCAAGATAAACAAAATGCGGCGGGGGCGCGAATTCACAGGTGGAGATGCAAATGACCTCATTTCCCATTATTGCGGCGCTATACTGCGGGCCTTGTGCGAATTCCTCGACCAGCATCCTTGGCGAGGACCGCCATATGTGCCTCCCGTCCAACAAATAGGTCGTATGTTCGGCTAACTCATCGACATTGCGGCACAATCGGACACCGCTGCTGCCGACGCCCACGGCTGGCTTAACAACCACCGGCAGGCCGATCTCAGCGGCAAAGCTTTCTACCTCCGTCGCATTCGCTGCTCCGCGATAAGCGGGCATTGGAACGCCAGCCTCCGCGAGAAGCTGACGTTGAGTGAATTTATCGCAGCATCCTTCAATCGATGCGGGGTCCGGTCCCGGCAGACCGAAGTGCCGGCAGAGCTTGCCAACTGTCGCATAAACCGAGTTGTCGGAGGATGTAATGCCAGTAATGTCATAGGTAGCACGCAGCCAGGAACATTCGCCGATCAGCGCATCGAGATTGCCTGTATCGACACGGATTGCCTCACTTCCTTCCGCCGCAAGATAGTCGTACTGAGCTGGATCAACCGACAGGGTAATTGGATGAAGACCAAGACGCTGGGCAGCTTTCACGTATAGCACACCATTGCTCCTTGTGCCTTCAACCAGGATGAGCGCTCTTCTTGCCATTGGCGATGATCTCCGTTGCGTGCTGTGCGGCGGTCCGAACGTAAAATCGGCATTGGCTCATATTCACGCCTGCCTTCAGACCTTGCGGTGAACCTAGCATCGTCAGCGGTCCGCGGTTGCAAAAGAATCTGTAAAGTTATTTGAACGATCCGTTGCAACCTCTTGGTTGCCGACGGTGGCACAGCCCGCGGCTGATGGTGTAGGAGGGCCGCGTGGAGCCGTCGACGTAGCGCAGCGCGCCGACCGTGACTCTGCGGTCATCGCCGATCTTCGAGAAGGTTTAGGTTGCAACGTCTGAAACCTGAAACGGAGATGACGATGACCGATGACAAAATGGCGCTGATCGAGCTGTTGAGAAGCAGGCCGCTGGCGACCTCGTGCGGAACATGCTGGCACTTGCGGCCGAGCGGATCATGGAACCGGACGCGGGAAGCGCGGCGGGCGAAGGCGCGCTCGCCGCTGCGGGAGGTGCAGCGGAACGGATATCGCGACTGGGACTGGGACACCCGTGCGGCCTGGATCGCTCTGGACATCCTCGAAGCTGCCCAAGGGAAGCTACTTCCCGAGTGTCGATGCCGGCTCAATGCTCCCCAGAAGTGCCGTTTGAATCTTCCCAGAATAGCGCGGTCGCCGGTCTCCCGGAGCGCGCTCCGGAAGACCGGCGGCGCATGATCGGCGATGTTTCTCCCGATGGTCGGGAGAGGGATTTCGGTGATCAAGATCAGGGAGATGATGATGATACTGGATTTGCATCGGCAGGGCCTGTCGGTATCGGCGATCGCCAGGGAGAGGCGGGATCGACGGTATCTAGGTGAAGGTGCGCGAGGGCGGGAAGATCGTCAGTCGTGCCGCGAAAAATCGCCATCGCGGTGGACGATGGCGGGAAGCGCGAGGTGCTGGGCTCGCCACCGGCCCGGCCGAGGGCGAGACGTTCTAGACCGACTTCCTGTGGTCTCTCGCCGATCGCGGCCTGCGCGGTGTGAAACTGATCATCGCCGACGACCAAAAGGGGCTTGCGCGCCGCAGCTCGCCGGGCCTTCAACGGGCCAGGCACCAGACCTGCGCGCGGCCATCGCGTGCCGGATCAATGCCGAGGATCAGATGCGCCATCTCTTCTTCGCTCGCGTCGTCGGCGGAAGCGTCTAGGGGCCTCATGTATGTCGTGAAGTGCGCGTTGTTGAGGCCGTAACGCTTTCCGACCAGGGGACTTCGTCGGACAGAGTTGAGCTTTTAATCTCACCGGTTTCGGTCGGTCGAATCATAACTGCTGCGAACCTCGCCTGCCTGTGCTGGAGTTAAGCAGTCTATCCCAATATGGGACAATCCAAACCCGGGATTAGTCGGTGAGCCGGTCTTTAACTGACCGGTTCACCTGCATGCCAAAATCTCTTCGATCGCCCCGCCACCGGTTTCTGGGCCAGCTAATTTTCTTACGCAAGGCGAAAGGCCTGACCCAGGAGCAGGTGGCCGAGAAGCTTGGCCGTCCGCAATTTTTCGTGGCCAAATACGAGGGTGGAGAGCGGCGTCTCGATGTCATTGAGTTTCTCGACGTCACTGCGGCGCTTGACACTGACCCGTGCGAGATTCTGCCCAGCTTCCAGGTATAGTGGGGCGTCCGCGCCTTGCAGCGGTGAACCGAGCCCGCTTGCCCTTCGGCAGCCTCAGGCGGTCTCGGCCGTCCGTCAGTCTGTCGGCTGCTGACAGCGGCCGTCCGAATAACGGCGCACGACCCATCATCCAGGGTGCGCAGTTGGCATAGGTGTCGCAGGGATCCCTGCCTATGGCGGACGGAAGAACCATGTTGATGGCCCACCATTCTCGATCGCGGCGAGCGGGTAAGGCTTTCCTGTGGCGATGGGCATTCCGCAGCCCGCATCCATGGCTATCCTGGCTGCCACCAATTTGGTCACCATCCCCTACAGCGGCGCCCAGAGCGGTGGCATTGAGAACTCCGATACCGGGGATCGACGTCAGGCGCCGAGCGGCTGCATCGGTGCGGGCCAGTTCGACGAACTCCCGATCCAAAGCCTTCGGCGGTCGAGATCAAGCCATTCCTCCCACATCTCCGCAAGCGATTCGGCTGCCGGCCATGAAGTCCGGATCGGCGAGCAATGCCTCCACAGCCTGCTCGAGCTTGCGGCGTCCCTGTGCGATAGTCGTGCCGCGCTCCAGCAGAATGGCGCGAAACTGGTTGGTCAGCCTCGTGAGCGTGCCCACCGTGATCGAGTGCGTTCTTCTCTCGGGCCTTTCGTCGCGACCTTTCAAAAGCCGCGGGCCCGTATGGTGATTCTGCGGATCGGGTCCAAATCTTCTTCTGCAAGAGCTTTCAAGCTCGGGATGACGTGCCGGTAATTGACGACCTGGTCGTGCCGGCCGTGGGCATGGCCGCGTCCTCGGGGCAACGTCATCAGATGCGTCCCGCCGATGAAGACCTCGAGGCGATCATCGAACAGCCGGACGCGAAGCCGATGTCCGATCAGGCGGGAAGGCACAGTGTAGACGACCTTGCGCAAGGTGAAGCCGCCTGTGCGTGACACCGTGACGACCACCTCTTCGAAGTCGGTGGCGCGGCGGTCGGGAAGTTCCTGCAAATGCGGGCGCTCGGCGTGGATGCGCTTGCCATGAGCGGCATTACGGCGGCTGACGATCTCATCGATGAAGGCGCGGTAGGAGCCGAGATCGTCGAAGTCCATGGTGCCGCGCATTAGTAGCGCATCGCGGACCGCGTTCTTGATCCGCGCTGTCGGGACAAGACCGCCCACAGCTTGGCCGACACGATCGGCTTTCGCATGAAGATGATCGCCGCCGGCTACGAGGACGGCAGCGACGCGAACTGGCTGCGCTCCGATGCCTTCTTCAAGATGGCCCAGGATGCGCTGCCGTCGGGTTGGGATCTGGCCTCCCAATCGACCATGTACCGGCTGGAGAACCTGCCCAGCGTGCGGGAACTGGTCGCCATAGGCGGGCGATGGGCGACCTCTATTGCGCCTCTTTGGCGGGCTCGCCCTCCACTGGATCGTTGTTTCGGCACGAGAATGCCGCAAACTGGCGGCCGTTCTTGAGCAAGTTCGATAACCTACGGCCGCGATCAAGGCTGTCGCGGTCACAGGGCCGATGCCTTAGCTTTCCAAGCCGCTGACATAATTCGCTGTTGCGAAAGAACTGCCGAACCCGGCGATCATAGGATGCAATGCGTTTGTCCAATTCGGCCAACTCCGTTTGCACTTCTCGTATCAGCACCCGCACCAATTCATTGAGACATCGTCGCTGCTCCCCGTAATATCAACAACGGCCCGCGGGCATTGCTTGGTTAGAAGCCCACGAACCTGATTGATGAGCTTGACCCGATCTGCAACCAGACGGCTGCGAATGCGATGATCCGCTTGAATTGCCAATTGATCGGCTGATTCGGTGAAACAAAACGCATCGTCGGCCGGCCAGCGGCTTCGCAAATCGCGTCAGCGTCATTCCGGTCATTCTTGTTGGACTTGACGTATGGTGTCACGAACTGAGGCTGATCAGCCGAACCTCATGGCCGAGATCGGAAAGCACCTTGCCCAATAATGCGCTCCGTTCGATGCCTCCATGCCGACCAGACATCGTGGCAGATTGGCGAGGAAGCGGGCTACCGCATCGCGGCGTAGCGTTTTTGCGCACGACGACTTTCCCGTGGCAGTCGACACCGTGAACTTCGAAGACTTATTTCGCTAGATCCAGACCTATTCGAACGATCTGCATGAGATCCTCCTTCGCTGCAGTTGGCGGTCGAGATTTCACCTCGCTTGGAGGGCGGGGTCCGTACCATTGGCCTTTAGCCAAGTGCATTTTTCAGACGGCTGATCACGCGGGAACGGGTGCGGCGCAACGGATTATCGCGCCGCACCGGGCTTTCAAGGAGCTTATATAAGGGGTGTCAAGGCTGGCTCCCCTTTTTTGGTCCGTTGGTTTGCGGTATCCATTTTCTGAGCCCGATTGCATGATGCGGCTCGTTCCCCGAGCCAGATCCAGTTCTCGTGGATCTCCACCGCCAGTGCCCGAACCAGCCGCAGACAGCTCTGCTGGCTGGGGAAGATGCCGACGACCAGGGTACGCCGCTTGATCTCCTGGTTGAGCCGCTCCAGCATGTTCGTCGACTTCATGTGATTGTGATGCGGCAGCGGCAGTGCCCGTAACAGCGCTGCCAGACTGCCTCGCGCAGGACTTCCCGGATCGCTGGCCTGAGCCCGGATGGCCGTCGGAGACGACAAACTCGACGCCGGCGAGCCCGCGCTGCTTAAGCCCTGCCACCAACGCACGCCAGTTCGAATGGCTTTCCCGGCTGACGGTCGGCAGGACGTCGTGCTGCGAGATGCTCATCCGGGTTTCCAGCTCGTCCTGGAAAGCGCGACGCTTTGCACCCCGTTCGGCTTTTCCGTCGACGCGATCTGGCTCGCCGATCGGATGAGGCAGCAGTTGAATGCGTTCGAATGCCTCAATGCTCTTCACACGACTGGACAACTTTCCGACAGCCTGTTTCCGCCCGACGCGCCCGGCAGCCGCCTGCACTTTGTCCTCCAGGCGCTCGACGGCTCGCTCGGAGGTGCATCGCACCAAGAAATCGCAGCGGCCTTGTTGGGCTGGCAACGCGTCCATGCCTGCTGGACGGATCCGCGCAACACCTTCGCGATCGCATCCGCAGTACCGTCCGGCGCGGTCACCTCCTCATGGATCGTGGATATCGAGACTTCCTCGCCTGAAGGTGGTCGGAAGGGTCACCCTGGGGACCGTCAACGCGTGAACAGTTCCTTGTATCCGGTCGTAACCATCCAATTCGCCCGATCGAGATGGCTGCGAACCGCCTTTCGGGCACGGTCAGGTTCTCGCACCGGATCGATGCCGAGGACGAGCAGCGCCATCTCCTCTTCGCTGGCATCGTCGGCGGAGGCGTCGATAATCCTCAGATAGACCTTAAAATGCTGCCTGTCATAGCTCGTGAGGCTCTCCGACCAGGGGGCTTCGTCGCGCAGTGTTGAGCTTTGAGTCCCGTCGGTTCCCGTTGATTGATTCATGTCTGCCGCGAACCTCGCATGTTGATCGCTGGATTCAAGGAAGCATATCCCAAAATGGGATAATCCGGAACCGGGATTAGTCGCTGAGCCGGTCTTTACTTGACCGGTTCACCTACATGCCCAAATCGCTTCGAACTCCCCGCCACCAGCGGTTTCTGGCCCAGCTGATATCGCTGCGCAAGGCCAAAGGCCTGACCCAGGCGCAGGTGGCTGAGAAACTTGGTCGGCCGCAATCCTTCGTGGCGAAGTATGAGGGTGGAGAGCGGCGTCTCGACATCATCGAGTTTCTCGACGTAACTGCGGTGCTTGGCGCTGATCCGTGCGAGATTCTATTGAGCCTCCGGACGTAGCGGAGCCGCGCAGGCGGATCTGCCAAGAGCTTGGCTCTTAGATTGGTGTCGTAGACGGGCACGGGGAAGGGCGACGGGACGGGGGAGGCGGGAGGCGCAGGGGCTTGTGGATGGCTCGTCGCGACAGCCTGCTGTGCCAGCAGCATCAGGACGACGGCCGCTACTACTCCCCGCGCCACGTTGATTTACTTGTTACCATGATATTGCTCCTTGCTCTTCAGAAAATGGTAGACTGCTATAGTCCTGCAGTATTGATTGAGATCGACAGCGTGCGGGCGCGCATTTGCGCAAACCGTGCTCGCATTATTTGCACCCTTGCCGCAGTACTCGACCTGTACTCACTCATCCGAAGTTCGCCCTTGTCGAGCTCCCGGTCTTTTATGAAGGCTATCGGCGTGCCAGCCGATCGCGCTGCGAAGAAAATTGGTGCCCAGACTGATGAATGCGGCTTGCTCCCGATTGTCCTTGCCGTAGCCGTGCCCGCCTGCGCTGGCCTCGTAGAAGTAAGCGGGATAGCCAAGGGCCTGCAGTTTTGCGGCCATCTTGCGCGCATGGCCCGGATGGACGCGGTCGTCGCGTTTCGTGGTGGCGATCAGGATAGGCGGATAGGGCTGTCCCGGCGCCGCGGCGTGATAGGCGGAGATTTCCTTCAGGAAAGCCCAATCGTCAGCCTTGTCCGGATCGCCATATTCGTCGATCCAGCTCGCGCCCGCCAAGAGCTTGGTGTAGCGACGCATGTCGATAAGCGGAATTGTGCAGAACAGAGCCCCGAAATGCTCAGGATAGCGGGTCAGCATGTTGGCGATCAGCAGGCCGCCATTTGAGCCGCCCTCGGCGGCAATCCGCCTCGGCAGGGTGATGCCCCTTCGCACGAGGTCGGCGGCAACGGCGGCGAAATCGTCATGGGCGAGACGCTTGCCCTCCCTGCGCCCGGCATCGTGCCAGCGGGTGCCGAACTCGCCGCCGCCGCGGATGTTCGCCTCCACACACGTGCCGCCGCGCTCCAGCCACAGCTTGCCCAGCGGGGAGTTGTAGTAGGGAAGGAGCGATATGCCGAACCCGCCATAAGCGGAAAGGTGAACCGGAGCATCTCCGTTCCCGTTCGCCGGACCAACCTGCGTATAGGGGATCAGCTCATGATCGATAGAGACTGCCTCGTGGCGCGTGACCACCAGTCCAGATGCATCGAAATTCTCCGGGCTGCGCTTCACCCGCGCGGATTTCCCGCATCTCGCCAGAAATTGTAAAGGTATTGACCGCGGCGCGCGATCAGGGGAATCCTGTCGAAACGGTCGAACATCACTGTAAGCGCCGCCCGGTCGCGCTCGAACTGCGTTCCACCGAAATGCTTCAGGGTCTTTGCCGACTGGCTGGCGGTCCACGCAAGTGCACGTTCGCGTTCTACATCTTCAAACCAGAGATGGGGGTCATCGTCGGGTGCATTCATTGTAGGGCGGAAATCGAATTCGGTCATGTCCGGACGACCTGAGGAATGAAAGTCGAATGGCTTCCGTTTGCTCGGGATTGTCCGGTGTTTGCGGGGGCGCCCGCATGTCCAAAAAGCGTGTTCATGGATGAGTTCTTCCCGGTGCGGCGTCGCAGTGCTTTTGCGCATAGGACTGCAATCGTCGTGGCAACTGGGAAAAACGTTAATGAACAATGCGATCGTTCTGGAAGCGTTGTGTCACATGTCCGACATCGTCGAGAATCCGACACCGAGTGCTCCTCCTAATCACCGGATGAACCTCCGGCGCCAGTCGGTGACACCATGCAGAACTCGAGCAGTGAAGCTCATTGGTGAACTTGGTTGACGCCCAACATCTTCGCTCTGGAGCGCTTCACGCATACGGATTCATGGCAGACACCATGCGATCGCATGCGACTGGTCCCTATGGCAACTTGAGCTGATGTCGGGCCGCAGTCGATATGCTCTATGAGGGTTCAGGAGAGGGGGAGCTCGGGCTCGGCGTAGTATCTCGGCCAGACGGCCATGGCCGGCGATGTCTTGCTGACGCCGCGCATTGGCATGCCCGCAAACAATGGGCAGTGCGGGGCAAGTCTGCTTGGAACAATGGGCTGCAGCAGGCGCCAGTGGGGCCCGGCCGCGCTCCATCTCCATACCCCTCGCAAAAAGCCCTGCGTGAGCACCATCCAAAGAAGCGGTTGCACTGCGTCGCCGCGTTTGCGCCCACTGAACTACGGCTTAACCTGTACAACTATACAGCCTGCCATAGCGCGGAACTTGGCCTCCAATGGCGAAACTTTTCCCCCGAGGAGACCCAGATGACTGACCTTATAGCCCGCGCCACGACAACTTGCCCACAAGCATCGTGCAATCCACCGCCACGCCACTACGTCTCCAAGGAACGCCCTGAACTGGACGCAGGAGCCGATCACCGATACGAAACGAATACCCTTGGCGTGCTCAGGCCGCGCTGGCTGTCGCTGCGCGGGTTCGACGGTGTTCTGGCTGTTTGCGCGCGCCTTCTGCCCTCCAAGGTGCCAATGGCGCACGCTTCGACGAAATGCCTCCATCGAGGTCTGGTGGCTCCGGCGCCGGTGCTTTGCCAGGAGGCATGACGTTTCGACGTTCGTGGGGGCGGGCAGGGGGGCACAGTCATGCCTGCAGTTCTCGTGACTGGCGCGGTCGAGGCTGATTGGCGGGATGAAAGATCATACGACTACACCACTGGTATGACGCCGCGCGAATGGGCTTGGGAGTTTTTGCGCCGCAATCCAGCATTCCAGCGTGATGTGACGGCTGCCAGCAGGCCAATAGCTGGTCTTACCAACCCTTGCTTGACGTGGTCGCGTCGGCCGGCGACCTGTCACGCTGGGGTGTTCTGTTTCGCCGAGTCTTATGGGCGAAATTCGATCGTTTTCTGGTCTCCGCTCTGGTGCGTCCATGTGTTGCCAGTCATTGCAGAACATCTGCCAGCATCGTCGGAGACAACGCCGTACCAACTCTTGGCATTGCCATGTCGTGCGACGGTCCTGCTGGCGCCCGACAAGGGCCAACATGTTCTTCTTCGCAATGCTGAGCATACGCTCCAGCTCGCCGTCTCTGGCGCGGATATCTTGCACCCTGTCTGTCTCCGAACCGAGGCGATCTGGCCCGCGAAGCTTTTGAGGCACCGCCTGAGGGCGCTCGAGTGCCTCAATGCTCTAAGTGTGGGTCAACGTCTGCCTGCCCGCTTGTTTCCGCGGGAAAAACGCGGTCCCCGTCTAAACTTCGTTCTTCGTGCGCTCGACGGATCGCTTGCCGGGGCCTCACATCGCGAGCTCGCCGAAGCGCTGATTGGTCAACGCCGCGTCGATGCCGACTGGAGGGATCCTCGCGACCATCTGCGCGACCGCATTCGCCGCGCCGTCTCTCGTGGCCGCGCCCTTATGAATGGCGGATACAGAGATCTCCTCACTTGAAAAGTAACCGTCCGCCCTGTGCGTCAGCCGTCGAACAGTTCGGAACTAGTACTTGGTCGCATCAGCTCGCCAGGTCGACACGGCTGCGAAGCGTCCTGCGGGTGCGCTCTGGTTCAGGCGTCGGTCGATGCCGATGCACGTTCGGCATTGTCCGATAGCCGACAATGTCGAGTACGCAACGTAAGGGAAGCTGACTATCGGGCGTTTCAAATGCTTTTTGCCTTGGCACGGTACATGCACGCTTCTTCACGCCCCGCCTGCGCTTCAGGAGCTACGAGGAGATGAACGCCTGGCTGCTCGACAAATGCGTCGCCTGGGCCAAGGCTCACCGCCATGTCGACCAGCCCGAGCGCACGATCTGGGATGTGTTCGAGGAAGAGCGCGGCAGACTGGTCGAGTATCGTAGCCCCTTCGATGGCTTCCACACGGTTCCCGCCTCGGTGTCGAAGACCTGCACCGTGCGCTTCGACAACAACAAATACTCGGTGCTGTCGACCGCCGTCGGCCGCCCGGTCGAGATCCAGGCCTATGCCGACCGCATCGTCATCCGTCAGGACGGGGTGATTGTGGGCGAGCATGTCCGCTCGTTCGGCCGCGGGCAGACGCTCTACGACCCATGGCACTACGTTCCCGTGCTGGCTCGTAAGCCCGGCGCCTTGCGCAACGGCGCGCCATTCCAGGGCTGGGAGCTGCCGCCGGCGATGGAGCGGGTGCGGCGCAGGCTGAAGGCTGCCGATGACGGCGATCGGCAGATGGTAGCGATCCTGACGGCGGTGCTGTCCGATGGTCTCGACGCCGTCGAGTCCGCCTGCCAGCAGGCGCTCGCCGAGAACGTCTGCTCGTCGGCCGTCATCCTCAATATCGTGGCCCGCCGGCGTGATCCGGCACCGGCCGTGACCATCCTCACATCCGACGCGCTGCGTCTGCGCCATGAGCCGCAGGCCGACTGCGCCCGCTACGACAGCCTCAGGAGGGCAAGCTGATGGAACGCACCGAGATACTGGACCTGATGGGGACGCTGAAGCTCTCTGGCATGCGCAGCGCCTATGACGAGATCATGGCCACCGCCATAAAGCGTCAGCACGAGCCGCCCAGGATCGTCGGCGACCTGCTGTCGGCCGAGATCACCGAGAAGCAGGCCCGTTCGATCAAATACCAGCTCACCGTCGCCAAGCTGCCGCTCGCCAAGGACATCGACGACTTCGACTTCGCCGACACGCCGGTCAACGAGGCCCTGGTCCGCGATCTCGCCACCGGCGCCTTCGTCGCGGACCAGCGCAACGCTGTTCTCATCGGCGGCACCGGAACCGGCAAATCGCATCTCGCCATCGCGATTGCCCGGGCGCTCATCGGTAACGGAGCTCGCGGGCGCTTCTTCAACGTCGTCGACCTGGTCAACCGGCTCGAGACCGAGCATCGCGCCGGCAAGCAGGGGCACATCGCCGACTACCTGACCCGGCTCGACTTCGCAGTGCTCGACGAGCTCGGGTATCTCCCCTTCGCCCAGGCCGGCGGCCAACTGCTCTTCCACCTCATCAGCCGGCTCTACGAACGGACCTCGATCATCGTCACCACGAACCTCGCCTTCGGTGAATGGCCGGCCGTCTTCGGCGACGCCAAGATGACGACCGCCTTGCTCGACCGGCTCACCCATCACTGCGAGATCATCGAGACCGGCAACGAATCCTGGCGCTTCAAGAACCGCTCTCAAAAGCTAAAGCCGCCAGAGCCCAATCAGCCGCGCCCGACCGGGCTGCACCACCCAGACCAGTTCCACCCGGTCGGGCGCTCACCGCAGCGCTCTACATCAGGGGGTCAAAATTGGATGCCGAGCGGGGTCAACTTTGGATGCCGTTTGACAAGAGGTGTATTGACTCGGCACGAGCCCAAGCCAGGCCGCAAAGTCTCGCCCGCGTTTGAAGCTCTCCATCGGCGGAGCAAAGCCGCTGATCGCCAACGCAGTCTGGGGCCCGACACCAGACATTGTCTGGATTCGCCGCGCTGTATCAGTCGCCAGGGAAAAGGGCTTTGGCCTTTGCCATTTTGACCTCGATCCGGGCCGTCTTTTCAGCAATCTGTTCGAGCAGATCAAAGCATTTCTCGCGCACCAGGGCTGGCAGGTCACTGTTCGGCTCCTCAAGGAGACTTTCAATCCGCTTGATGTGGGCGATCCCTTTCGGATGACGTGGCCATATTCGTACAGTACCGAACGCAAGCATTCACAAGCACGATGCGCTGATGGAGGAGGCGCTCCCGAGCTCGGAACAACACAGCGCATGCCTGCTGATCTTCCGACTTCGGCTGTACAAAACGCATCTCCGGGCGCTGTGGTGCAACGACGATTACTTCAGCATCGGCAGCATCGTTTTTCTACCGTTTGACAAAGGGCCGCACATATTGAGGTGCGATCAGCTTCACTGGTGGCCAAATTTGACCATTCTCGGGCCCAGTAGCTCGCGCTGCCGCCTGCTTCCATCACAACCACGGCAGGCGGCTGGCTTGCCATGAACTGCCGGAACCGTGACCTCGTCAGCTTCTTACGGAAACTGAGATGCCCCGTCATTGTCGCGCCGTGAAGTTGGAAAACGTTCTTTGCCAGATCCACCCCGATCATAGTACCCTTCATTTGCCGTTCTCTCCTTTTCGTGGCGTTGAACACCACGATCTTGGCACATTGCGATGCCGTCTGGGGGAGGGCGGCAATCATCCATCTTCTGATGTTTGGCTTCTGATGTTTGGCGAACGGCTTCACATGAACGGATGGGAGCACGGCGAATTTAACGACCGAGCTTCGCGGTCCCCCAATAATGCGCGGTCACGCACCCCTCGACGCAACGATGCACCTCGGCAGCTCCCCCCGCGCGACCGTAAAGCGGCGATTTACCACCTCACAACAGCCAATTGCGGGACTTATGCGCAGACGGCGCGAAAACGCCGAGTTCCTGCGACGATGGTGCGATTATTCGAGCAACCCGGTCCACCGGGGCTGCTATATGTCACCGTGCGAGCCATTGGCCTACAAGGACGCAGACTGGGAAATCACTTAAAGCAGCCAGATTGCTGAGGCGAATGTCCCGGAAAACTGCCGGTGATCGACGGAAGGGTTCGCCGGACAGCTTTGGCACTGGTCCTTACGAGAGGTTGTAAGGGGTGAGTGTGCAAAGATTAGTCTGGTGTCCATGCACGGCATCAATGATTAAAGATGGATGCGAAGACGGATATCTCAACAAGCATGTGGGGTAGATCGTCCCCAGACCTATTCAAAAGAAGAGCTGCTGATGACTTCGCGGTGCGGCCGATGCAGAGCGTGCTGCCTTTGGTGAACGATGTCTCGGGCACAACAATGGACAGACGAAAACATGGATAGATCGAATGCTCGTGCGCTGCATTTGCACACCATTGACTCGTTAGTTGCCGATTTAATCGTAGGCACGCCAGTTCTCATTGAGGGCGGGCACACCTTTTCTCTGCCTGATGCTGCAACGCGTAGCGCCTTGGGATGGTACCAAAATCGTGGCCCTGCGGCTTGGACCGCTGATGTCCGCTCTCCGCATGCGGAAGAACTCGTAGACGCGATTTCCCAACCGCCACCTGCTGTAAAGGCCTTGCCCTCGCGGCCCGCGAACGCGAACAACAGGCGACTTCGGCTGAAGAGGGTGGAGGCCCACCGGTTCGCCGGCCTGCATAAGTTTGGGACACCGGATGCGGCCCCGGAGAATTATGTCCACGAGTTCTCGTGCCCAATCACGCTCTTCGAAGGGCGGAACGGATCCGGCAAGACCTCGCTACTCAATGCCGTCATCTGGACGCTCACAGGTCAGATGCTTCGGCCCCAGCGCGAACCTGAAAGCCCGGAGGACTTCGATTGCTGGATAGGCAATGCGGAGGACGAGCGAACAACGCACAAATTGTCGTCACTGACACCAATGCCATTCTTGGATCAGTACCGACCCGACAAGGACTGGGTTCCAGCTGATACCTGGGTTGAACTGACCTTCGTTGAAGATGGCGGCGTGAAGCTTCCCCCCATCCGCCGCAGCATGACGCGCTCGCTTCAGGGCAAGCTGAAGGAGTTGCCGCCAGATCTAACCCCGCTCGGGGTCGATCCCATCGCACTTCGCATCGGCACCGTGATGCCGGGCTTACTCCCGCTCATTCAGTTGGGATCTGAGTCGGAACTCGGACGCGCAGTGTCCGAGCTTACAGGGTTGTCAGCGCTCGTGGACCTTGCTGCACATTCGCGTCGCGCGAAAACCAAAATCGACAAAGATCTCATCAAGGCCAAGCGCGGCGAACGCGATAAGGCGGACGCCGATTACAACATTGCCAAAGGCGACCTCGAAAAGATCTTGCGGACGCATGCTATGCTGGAGCCGCCGACGCCGGTGCCAATCCCGTCGGACGACAAGGCCATTGAGGAAAAGCTTAAGACCATCAAGACGAACTTCGATGACGCAAAGGCATGCGCGTTTGAGTCCGCGAAAGAGATCCTTGGCGGGCGTTTTGACCCCGCCGATGCAAAACTGCGTTCGGACCTCGAAGAGAATATCAGTCGGGCGCTCGAGCGTGTCAGCCAGCCTCAAACGTTGAAGTCGATCGCACGGCTCGCCGACCTCCGCAAACTGACGCCGGACGAGCTTGGCGACGCCGAAAACAGGCTAAATGCCATTCTGACGGAAGCACGCACCCTGCAGGAGCTGGCGCAAAATCCATCGAGCGCAGCGCGCACGCGCTTGTATGCACGGATCAAGGCCTGGATGGCCGATCATCCGGACCCAGCACGCGACCAAAACCGGTGCGTCGTCTGTGGTGGCGATCATTCCCATGCCGCTGACCCTGTTACGGGCCAACCGGTCAAACAGCACCTAGCCGGGTCTGCCTCCGATGCTGACCTCTTGTCGCAAACCCTGGCCCATTGGGCGGCAAATGCCCATGGCGATCTGTTGCGCTCGTTACCCGAGGCGCTTCGCACTGAGTTGGTCGCCGACTTGCCGTCGCATCCGTGCGACCTTCTGCGAAAAGCGCTTGTCGACGAGGCTTTTTCGTTCGCACCGTTCGCAGGCATTCTTGGCGAATTGAAATCCCCAACGGCCTTAAGCCTCGATGCCGTATTCCAGAACCGCGCGGAGTTGGATGATCCCCTTGCCATCTCGTTGCCAGCAGGGTGTAGCGACCTTCAACTAGCCTTGGAGCGCCTTAACCGAGCAATCCGCTTTGCCCATTGGCGCCAAAACAACGATGCCTTGGCAAAGGATGTCCTGACCCGCGTGCTCGGGCGCAAGCCCAAGGAAGGGGAGCATACAGAGAAACTGACCCTCACGGGGAAGCTGTTGGAACTCCAAAGCATCGTCAAAGCAGCCGAGCCGATCTCGGACGCGTTGACCCAGTGTGCGCGGCTTTCAAAGCACTTGGCGACGCGCCGGGCGGCTGAAGCCCGGCTTGGCAACTACGCGACGGCAAGCACGGCGCTCGGTCAACTAGCCGATTTGGGGACGCTGGCTGACCAGCAAGTCGACCAGCTTCGCAAAATTCTTCGAACGGATGCCGCCGCTTGGCGTGATCTCATCTATCTCGGCGCATTTCCCGATACGGCTCACCAACTCGTCGATACCGGTATGGGCCGCAAAGGGGAATTGGACCTCGTAGTCCAAACAGGAGGCGTCGCGGCCCCAGCCCAACATGTCACGAACGCGTCGGCCCTGCGAGCGAGTTTGGTCGCGTTCTTTTTCGCCTTCTGGCAGCACGTGCTGAAGGAGCGCGGTGGCTTGACTACCCTGGTGCTTGACGATCCTCAGGAGCTGCTTGACGATGAAAACCGGGAGCGGCTGGCGGCCGCGCTCGGAAAATTGGCGAGTGGTGGCGCGCAGGTGATCGTTACGTCTTATGATCCTCGCTTCAGCGGCCGGGTTGCCAAAATCCAGCTTCCGGGCGGAGTTGAGCATCTTGCCGTGCACCCCGCGACACGGTTGCAGCCCCGTCTCAGGACGATCGTGCCCCATTCCGTCCTGCTTGAGCGCAAGAAGCGCTTCGATGCCGACCCAAATGAAGAAGAGCCCGCACGCGATTTCGCCGATGGATGTCGCGTGTTCCTCGAGGCGCAGCTTGGTGACATGTTCGACGATCCGGCCCATTCATCCTGGGCCAAGGCGGCACCGAATCCCACGCTCGCCGATTTCGTGCAGCGAATGCGCCCCTTGGTACGGGCCGGGTCGGCCGGGATGTTCGGCGCAGACATTTTCAGGCGGTTCGCTGAACACCCTGCGCTGGGTGACAACTCCCCGGTGGTGGCCTTGATGAACAAGGCCCACCACGGGCGTCGCCAAGACATCACGGCTGGTGAGGTCGCGCAATGCGCTGGCCAATTGGCTGATCTGATCAAGCTTGCGGAGGACATTCGTGAAGAATGCTATCGCTGGCGCCGGCGGGACTTGCCAGCAGCGAAGCAGAAGCTTGCGGCGCCGGCCGCGATCGACTTCACCTCGCTCGCTGCACCGCGGGTCGTCATCTGTCCCGATTTGGCGGCCTTTACTAGGCACCGGGCGGGTGCGGAAACCCAGGACCAGCCGGAAATTCTCGAGCCCTGCGTTCTTGAGAGCTGCGTTGCATACTATCTCAGGCGAGCCAACTTTGGTTTTGCGGCACCCCCTGGCAGCCTCGCTATCGTCAAATCCATACCCACGTTAAGCGCGGACCGGCGGCTGGTGATCGCTCGGCACGGCAAGGACGTTTACGCGCGCCGGTTAGTTCGCAACGCAAAAGGTGGCGGATTAATCGCCCTCACCGCCGAGACGCCGGACCCGCGCATCCGCAATCCAAAAAGCGTCTTTCTTCCCGAGGATGAAACGGCAATTCACCAAGTTGTCGGGATCATTTTCGACCACACGGTGAGGGTCGATCATGGCCCGGAAGAGGCCGTGGCAGTCGACGCCAACAGGGAGTTGCAGCGGATCGCAATCGCCTTCCGCGTGGTCGATGAAAGTGCCGTGCCGCTCGCTCTTGATAAGCAAGTTGTCCTCGGAGGAGACCACATCCAACTCGACACCCTCGGGCATCACCAGGATGCGCTCGTCGCCCTTTGCCTTGATGACGGATCCAGCATTTTCAAGCGGGTGGGCACGGCGCTTCCGGGCGATCTTTCCCATTTCAGGCTGTTCGAGAGCATAGGCGGGATGGGATCGTCACAGGTCCTTTCCGTGGGAAAGGCTGCAAATGGGGTTCCGACGGTCATTGGCGCCCGGAAAATCGTCGGTGTGCTTTACAACGTCTAGCCGCAATCGACATCTGATCCCACGATTGTACGTTCAATGACGCAGGTCGTGTCGCGTCAAAGATCTTCTCGCCGCGCAGACGGCGCACGACGGCGCAGGCTGAGCCGGTCTGGCGGAAGGTATCGAACAGGAGCCGCACCGTGTCCTGGATCTGTCGGTCGGGATCGAGCACGACCCGCGCGTCAGGGGTGTAGACCAACCCGATCGGCAACGGCATCTCGAGCTCGCCGCGGCGCGCCTTGTTGAGAATGCCGCGTTGCAGCCGCGACTTCAGAATGTGCAGCTCGGCCTCGCTCATCGTGCCCTTCAGCCCGAGCAGCATGCGATCGTTGAAATAGGCCGGATCGTAGACGCCGTCCTCGTCCATGATGAGCGTACGCGACAGAGCGGCCAGCTCAAGGAGACGGTGCCAGTCGGCATTGTTGCGTGTTAGGCGCGACACTTCCAGCCCCAGCACGATCCCTGCATGCCCCATCGCCACTTCGGTCACCAGGTGCTGGAAGCCGTCGCGGTCCTGCGACTGCGCGCCGGAGAGGCCCAGGTCGCTATCGATGACGTGGACACGTTCGATCGGCCAGCCCAGCGCCACTGCGCGATCGCGCAAGGCGTATTGCCGCTTGGTGCTCTCGGTGTTCTCGAACACCTGACGAAGAGAGGACTGACGCACGTAGAGGAATGCATCACGCCGCAGATGGTCGGCGTCAACCTTCATGGCGATGTCAGTAGACATGATTGCCTCGGGTCTCTGCTGCCAGCACATGTTGGCGAGCATGTGCACGAGCTAGCGATCGTGCACTGCAGCCGAAGCCGTGGGCGGTGGTTCCGGCCGCCGATGCATCGGCGGGGAAGGCTGAGGAGCCGCGATCAGCACCGCCAGCCCTTGCCAAAAGCCATGAAAAACGATGGCGCCGATGTCCTTGACGCAGGCCTGACCGCACAGGAAACGCCTGCATGCGGGGCATAATTAGGTTTACATATGCGGCATAAATTGCCTGACACGCATTCAGCCGCCATGGCTGCGCTCGATCTGCTCGATCAACGCCGCCAGGGTTGCCAGGTCATCTGGACGCATGAACGACCTACCCGCCGAGACCTGAATGAAAACATCGGGTGCGGCGACGTCCGTCCATGACGCAAGCAGTGAGCGAAGCCGTCCCTCCGCGTCGTAGAACATGACGCGGTCCTCGCCCCAGTTCTGCTTGCGTGTCGACAGCACGAAGCGCTGGCCGCGCCACGGATGGAACGGGTGAGTGATCTCGAACTCTATACGCGCTTGAGTGTCAGCACGAACTGCAGTCCTGAACTTGAAAGAATGGCAAGGCCGAACGCTTCATCCAGACCAGCCTGCGCGAATGGGCTTACGCGCGAGCCTACAACAGCTCTCAACACGGACGAACTGCTGCATTGGCTTCATCGGTACAATTGGCACAGGCCTAACGGCAGCCTAGGATCAAAACCACCCATCAGTCGTATCGGCTTAGATCGGGACAACCTACTGAGGCTCCACAGCTAGCTCTCGCTTCGGGTCATTCTCCTCGTTCCGGTCCTCCGGATGCGGTGCGGCTCAGACGGCGGGCCCGTTCCTGTCATGACTCGCCGCCGCACCGCTTCCTGGGAAGCAGCCATTGGCGAGCGGAGGACAAAACGATGAGACAGCGAAGCGCTGGGCCATCCGCGCCGACTGGAAGTCCTCGCGATCATCTTCGAGCGCATTCGCGCTGTGGTGATGCGTCGATGCATGGTGGTTACGCGACTTCGTTGCTTGAAGCGAAGCGACCGCACCGCCCATTTCGTCAACTGGCGAACAAATCCTTGTAGCCGCTCGTCACCACCCAGTTTGCACGGTCGAGATGACTGCGAAGAACGTTCCGTGCGCGCTCCGGTTCGCGTGCCGGATCAATGCCGAGGATCACATGGGCCATTTCCTCTTCAGTGGCGTTGTCGGCTGAGGCGTCCAGGAGCCTCATATAGGTCGTAAAGTGGTCCTTGTCGTAGGCTGTAATGCGGTCCGACCAGGGGACCTCGTCGGCAAACGGCGTGTTCGATTTGGGCTGTAACATCGCTAATTCTATCTCCGGCCAATGGACCCGCGAAGCCCTCTGCCTGCTAAATGTGGATTACATATTATAGTTGATAAACTCAAGCCGCCTGATCCGCTGGCTTGCGTGCATGGATATGCGCAAGTTGGTTGGACGGAATGTGCAGAGGATCAGGCAAAGGAAGCGTCTGACGCAGGAGCAGCTTGCGGAGATTTCCGGGTTCAGTCAGCAATACATCAGCGGCTTGGAGAAAGGCCGAAGAAATCCGACAATTATCACGATCTATGAACTGGCATTGGCCCTCGGCGTCAGCCACATGGATCTGGTTCGGCCCGACAAACAGGCCTGATACACCCGCCCTCCAAGTAGCTGGCGGCCTGATGGCGTGCGCCGGGTGCTCGTGAACCCACGCTTTTCTTAGGGCCCCCCGGCAGCCCCTGCCATTTGGCTCGCCCTGGCGCGGCGCACCCTATTGGACAGTCGGCCGCTGCGGTTTTTGTCAGCCTTTCCTGGGGCGTGGGGGTTGGTCGGCATTGCCTTTTAGGCCCGCCGCGGCCTCCCGCAACCTTCGCTCTCGCTTCAGGTCCTTCTCTTGGCTACGGTCCTTCGGATGCGGTCCGCCTCTTTCAGCGGGCCTAATCGCTTTCTGCCGCCCACCCCACGGGGACAGGCACGCGAGACTAGTATGGAGCGTTGCGGTTAGCGCACGAACAGCAAAGGAACTGAAAAAAACAGGCAACTGTCGCAGCATGGCTGAACCAGCCATCGTGTCGGCATCTAGGAGCCGCGTGTTCGCCTTGCGCTGACACGAAGCTCAGACATGACGT
This sequence comes from Mesorhizobium wenxiniae, assembly GCF_002284535.1. GTDB lineage: Bacteria > Pseudomonadota > Alphaproteobacteria > Rhizobiales > Rhizobiaceae > Mesorhizobium > Mesorhizobium wenxiniae. The sequence continues at coordinate 94,488 of NZ_NPKH01000035.1, forward strand.
CCGGGAGACGATGCTGGCAAATAGTCTGGCTGAAGCATTCCACCCACAATACCAAAGCCCGTCCCGATCCAAAGCGCTTCTAAGCACTCGATCTCAGGCGCGAGGCAGGCTGGCCAGTGCACCTTCTTGGTCCGCCGGAAGAGAGCCCCGCCCTCTCGACAATGGCTTCATGAGGTCTCGCCCTGCAGTGTCGACCGTAAAAAAGGGCGCGCGAGGCGCCCTTAATTTTAAACCGGCAGTCGGGAAGCAGACTTCACTCTGATATTCAAAAGCGGTAAGTGACACCTGCGCCTATCAGCCAGGGATCGAGCTCCGCCTTCCCCGTCAGCTTTGCGCCGGCCACCGTGACGTCGAAGTCCGGCCTCAGGAAAAGCTTCTTCACGTCGAAGTTGAGGCCCCAGTGCTGGTCCACCATGTAGTCGAATCCGACCTGCAGCGCCGTGCCGAACGTGTTCTTCACCTTGAGAGCGTCAGCGCTGCCAGTGTCCTGGTTATAGAAGATCGTGTAGTTCACGCCGGCGCCGATATAAGGCTTGAACGCGCCGAGATCGGTAAAATGGTACTGCAATGTCAGCGTGGGCGGGAGCAGCCAAACTTTGCCGATGTTGCCCGCCGAGCGGATCGTTCCCTGACCTTCGATGTTAGCATGGGTGGTGCCGAGTATGAGTTCGGCGGCGATATTGTCGGTGAAGAAATACGAGATATCGAGTTCCGGCGTCACCGTGTCCGAATAGGAAAGACCGGAGCCGGGAAGCGTATCAACGTAGCCCAGATCTTTCGTAACGACGCCCAACCCTCGCAGGCGGACCTGCCAAGGGCTTGGCGCTTCGGTGACCGAGGCTCCCGTCTCCGCCAGGACAGTCTCTGCTTGCGCAGGCTCCGCGGCGACGGCCTGCTGTCCCACCATGATTAGGGCCACCGCCGCTGCTATTGCCCGCGCTACGCCCATTCGCGTTCTCGCCATGATATTCACTCCTTGATGTTCAGAAAGGATGCACTGCACTATTTCGTCTCCTGCTCGAATGAATTGTTGATGGAGCTCAAATGCTCCTCTTGCGTTGCAACGCGTACCGCCATCTCCGGAAGGTGATCGTTGAAGCCGATTACGCTGCGGAGAAAATTGGTGCCTAGACTGATGAATGCGGCTTGCTCCCGATTGTCCTTGCCGTAGCCGTGCCCGCCTGCGCTGGCCCCGTAGAAGTAAGCGGGATAGCCAAGAGCCTGCAGTTTTGCGGCCATCTTGCGCGCATGGCCCGGATGGACGCGGTCGTCGCGTTTCGTGGTGGCGATCAGGATAGGCGGATAGGGCTGTCCCGGCGCCGCGGCGTGATAGGCGGAGATTTCCTTCAGGAAAGCCCAATCGTGAGCCTTGTCCGGATCGCCATATTCGTCGATCCAGCTCGCGCCCGCCAAGAGCTTGGTGTAGCGACGCATGTCGATAAGCGGAACTGTGCAGAACAGAGCCCCGAAATGCTCAGGATAGCGGGTCAGCATGTTTGCGATCAGCAGGCCGCCATTTGAGCCGCCCTCAGCGGCAATCCGCCTCGGCAGGGTGACGCCCCTTCGCACGAGGTCGGCGGCAACGGCGGCGAAATCGTCATGGGCGAGACGCTTGCCCTCCCTGCGCCCGGCATCGTGCCAGCGGGTGCCGAACTCGCCGCCGCCGCGGATGTTCGCCTCCACACACGTGCCGCCGCGCTCGAGCCACAGCTTGCCCAGCGGGGAGTTGTAGTAGGGCAGGAGTGATGTGCCGAACCCGCCATAAGCGGAAAGGTGAACCGGAGCATCTCCGTTCCCGTTCGCCGGACCAACCTGCGTGTAGGGGATCAGCTCATGATCGATAGAGACTGCCTCGTGGCGCGTGACCACCAGTCCGGATGCATCGAAATTCTCCGGGCTGCGCTTCAGGATTGCTGAAGCGCTGAGAGACGGCGCGGCATTGAGATCGAATAGCAAGAGCTGCGGCGGCGTGATCGGATCCTGAGCACAGACCAGGACCTCTCCATTGGTCTCGTGAACTGCCGCATCGAATGACCAGACGTGGACAGTCCCTTCGGCCGGCAGGGTGTCCAGGACTCGGCGCGTCCATTCCTGGTGGCCGGGAGTGAACATCTCGAAACGCGGTACGAGATTGACGAGGTAAGAGATAATGAGCTTCCCGTCATTCCAGAAGAATGACTGCAGAGAGCGCCTTTCCCCTGGTTGAAACAGGGTCTCAAAACGGCGTCCGCCGGCGAGGAAAGAGCAAAGCGAGATGACGATCAGCGCGTCGGCGGGATGGGTGGTGCCTCCCACCGTCCACGGCTTGCGCGGCCTTACCGCCAGCCAGTCGCCGAAGACCCGCCACGACGCGTCACGAGGAAGATCGATCTGCCTCCTCGGCCCGCTCCTGTCGCCGATCCAGCTGATCTTCTCGAAGAAGGCCGGCTTCTCGATGAACCAAAGGCGCTCGCTGCGGCCGGTGCGGTCCGAATGACCAGACACCTTGAGGCTCTCGAACCCGGCCTCGAAGATTACCGGCGTGGTGAGGGGATCCGCGTCACGCTTCCACAGTCGCACGGTGCGCGCATAGCCGGAGCGGGTGGCCATGCCATTACCAAGCGCACTGGAAAGCAGAAGCGCGTCAGGGTCCAGCCAACTAACGTAGCCTTTGGCCTCGGGGAGATTGAAACCGTCGGCGACAAAGCTCAGAGAGATCAGGTCGAATTCGCGATGCACGACCGCGTCGCTGCCGCCGCGCGACAGGCGCAGAACGGCTCTTTCCCGTCTCTCCGGCTCGACGGACGCGCCGTCCCAGATCCAATCCTCTCCGTCGCTAGCCGCGAGAGCATCTAGATCGAGCAGTAGCTCCCATTGGGGATCCGCCTTCATGTAGGCGGCAAGGGTGGTCCGGCGCCACAGTCCGCGTGGATTTCCGGCATCTCGCCAATAATTGTAGAGGTACTGACCACGGCGCGCGATCAGGGGAAGGTTGTCGCAATTGTCGAAAATGGCTGTCAGAGCCGCCCGGTCGCGCTCGAACTGCGTTCCACCGAAGTGCTTCAGGGTCTTTGCCGACTGGCCGGCGGCCCAGGCAAGTGCCCGCTCGCCCTCTACATCTTCAAGCCAGAGATAGGGATCGTCGTCGGGAGCATCCAGCGTTGGACGGACATCAAATGCGTTCATGTCCGGACAGCCTTCAGAAAGAAGGGATAGAGGCTTCCGTCGGCTCGGGAACGCTCAGTGTTGGTAGCGGCGCCCACATGTTCGAAAAGCGTGATCATTGATGAGTTCTTCCAGTCGGTGCGGCATCGCAGGGCTTTTGCGCATAGGATCGCAACCGTCGTGCCAACTGGGAAAATCGTTTCGGAACAATGCGATGCTCTGGAAGCGTTGTGTCACATGTCCGACATCGTCGAGAATCCGACAACGAGTGCTCCTCCTAATCACCGGATCAACCTCCGGCGCCAGTCGGTGACACCGTGCAGAACTCGAGCAGTGAAGCTCATTGGTGAACTTGGTTGACGCCCAACATCTTCGCTCTGGAGCGCTTCACGAACACGGATTCATGGCAGACACCATGAGGCGATCGATGCGGTTAGCGACCAAGCTGGCTGCGCCTGTGGGTTTCAGCCGCCAGCTGGAAGCAGCGGAGTTCTGAGGAGATGCGACGAGCGCCCCCAAAGCTCGCGAAGCGCATTGAAATACGTGAGCACTGTCAGATACGGATCGGCGGGATCTTCCCCTTCTTGCGTCGGGCTGGAAGTCAGTGCCTGCGCGCCTGCCAGCAGGGTCTGCATGCTCCGAAGAAAGAGGAGTTTAGGCCCGCGATCCTGACTCGCCACACCGATGTAGAGGCGGGCTGGCTCTCGTGTCGATGGCACAGTCCTGGCGAAGAAGCTGTCGGTACGGTGGATGCCGGGTGGCGGAAATACGGCCGTCTCCGAACGATCGAACAAGGCTGCGATCTGTTTCTCCGCCCTTCGGACGGTCGCGGTCGAAGCGACGATTTTGGACGAATGAGTCCATGAAGACCCGGCCGCGACGACAGCAGGTCGATCGCTGTTTCGTAGAGTGCGGCCACCGTTCCAAGCGGGCCAGAGATCAGGTGCAGTTCGTCCTGGATGACAAGATCCGGCGGATCGAGCCGATGCCCGTTTCCGAAGGGGCGACCTTCGCCTGGCCCATACGCGCCGAAGAACCCCTTGTCCGGATCATACCGGTCTACGTGTCCAAAGAATGCGCCGCTCTTGCCAATCCATGGAAGGGAGGCAAATTTGTCCACCGTGGCGATGAGAAATGCGGGAAGACGGCGGTAAATTGGCTCGTCCACCACGAGCACCGGCAGGTGTCGATCCCGCGTGAAGTCGCATTCGGCGTTCTCGCATTTGAGCACTAGATTCTGCGGAGCCGTCCTGTTGGGCGTGAAGTGGAAGCTCTCTGGCTTGAAGGGCTCACCACACCACGGACATGCCTTCAGTGGCACCGGGGATTTCGTCTTAGGTCTGCTCTGGTACCGCTTCAGCCAGGTCGTCGCGGCGTCCTTGTCGGAAGAATTTCGCGGCTGGATTGTTCGGTGAGGCTGCGCCGCCCACCCAGAGTCCAATCTCGATCGGCCATTCGCCAAGCGTCTTCCGGCCATTGTCATCATGGGTCCGCAGGAATTCGAGCGCGCAGACGAGACCAGCGGCGTGAGCAGGCGTAACGTGTAGCGCATGATGACGCTGATGCCCGCACCCAGCACGCCAGATCCGCGGAGCCGCCTCAGCACAATCGCATAGGCGGCAAGTCCAAGATACGCTCTTGCCGCCGCCGGTCGGAAAAAAAGCAGGTCGACGATCTCACGCTCACCACTGTTTCGGTCGGTCACGCCAACGAGATTGAGGAGGACGAAGGCTAGCTGGAACGGCCGCCATGTTGGCGGGTCTACATCGCCCGGCAGCTTCTTCTGGATCACTGCCTCGCGCCGGCGGTTGGCCATCGCCATCGCCGTATTCATCAGGCCGAATGCTTCACGCGCCACCGTATCACGCTTAAGGAGATCTATCCCATCGCGAATCCTGCTGCCGGCGGTGTCAACTTTTTCCAGAAGCGCCTGGCCCGTCTTTAGCCGTCTCGGCGCAAGCCCTGTCATCATTCCTTCCTGACCCCGCCGCCACTCGGCGTAAAGTTCAGGCAGTGAATCCAAGGCTGCACTGACCGCTTCGGCTCCGGAAACGGCAGCCCGAGCGAGAGCCTCCATGCCGAACTCGACGCCATCGCTCCTTGCCGGGACGACACGCTCCACCTCCTGCTGCGGAAGGAAATCGGTCCAAACACGCGTCACGGGGAGCGGATCGTTCGTCGCGTCACGCCGTTCTTGCCAGCCGGCAGATGTGTTGCGACCAACGGCATATTCGCGGACATCGCGATAATGGAGATCGCCCAGCCTAAGTTCGAAATCATCGGACTGGTAGGTGGACAGGTCGCTGCGCGGATAAAATCCATCCGCACATTCGAGCTCGATCCGGGTCTGGAACGCGTAGGCCACGTCCTTGTACGGAGCCTTTGTGCTCCGTCGACGGTTTACCAAGAAGACGGTGATGACGCGCAGACGCTCTTCAGCCCCTTCGGAGTCTTTTAACGGAGCACACGGTGTGAACGGCGACTTCGATGCCGCCGCCCGGCCTGTGAGGCGCAGCGCTTTCCGGCAGCGGGATCCCGGACTGGTTCCGAGTGACGTCGAGGACGATCGCGGCTTCGCCGGAAACCCGAACCCAACGGAGGTTCTCGGGCTTTTCTGGCTTTGGCTTGCCCTTTCCCGACACTTCGGGAATGAGGAGCGCATCGGGCAATGGGGGCTCCGTCTTATAGTTCCCCCATGTTGCGCGCAGCGTGACTTGACTCACCGTTTCCGGAAGAACCACCGTCAACCCCATCGACGACGGAAGAAACCTGTCCCGCGGTGGTTGGTCAGTCGAATCCTTCTCATCGACCTCCTCCTCGACAGCGGAGTCCAGCGTCTCACTGGCGAGAAGGTCGTCGGCGGTTTCTTCGATGGTTTCCTCGCCGTCAGGTATCACAGGCGCAACACCGTCGTAGGCGGGAACGATAAAGCCCCCGACGTACCAGCGATTGCTTCTTGGTCAGGACTTCGCGTGCGAGATCCTGATCAAGGTCAGGATTCGGGCCGACTAGGTCGGATATATCGCGATTTGGACCAGCGAAGCCCCAGTGAGGATCGTGGCTGGCCGTTGATCGGAAACGAATCGGAGGCACCTTCAGGTAACGCACGATGAAGTTCACCATTTCCCTTTCTGATGCAGCTCGTCACACTATTACGCTTGCCACACTGGAAGCCTATGTTCTCGGAGATGGTCGTCCGCGCCGAACAAAGCTGGAAACGCTGGGGTATCTTTGGGGCTTCAGTCGCGAGGACTCGAAAGGAACGACCCATTTCCATGTCGATCTTATGAGTCTCAGCATTTCAGCCAAGCGATCACGGAACAGCGTGAAGCCCAACGATCAGGCTGTCCGCCTGAAGAGCGAACTGATGGATCGATGGGCACCACACTTGACGCTCATCGGTGATTTCCACAGTCATACCTATGAAAATCTTGCCGAGGTACGGGACATTCGTGGATTCGAGTTTTCGGATGCTGACGAAGCATCATTTCTAGACGACGACTTCCTGTGGGAGCGGGCTAACGACCAGCCAATCATGCTGGCAATGACAATCTGCAAGCTGGCGCGGGTCCATGAAAAGCATGCCGCTGAGACCATACGCTCGAACATTGCGTATTTCGACGTGGGTGAATTTCGGTTCTGGTTGAATGCTGCTGTTGGATTCCTAGACGCCTCCGGGTCCAGACGCTGCACTGGGAATCGTCCTTCAAACGTGAAACTCAGAATTGATTCTCGCTTCTACAATTACTCGAGAGACAGGCTCGTTGTTGCTACCCGTGCATTGATTTCCTCGCCTTCTCCCATGGGAGCTTAAGTTTCGTGCGGAAAAACGATTATCAAGAACTCGCCGACGTAAGTGCGGAAATTGGCACGTACAGGCAGGCCTTACGGTTGGAATGATAATGACACCTAGAGCTCATCTTATGACTTGCGAGTCGGTTTCCGATCTAACTACGCGAAATATCACAGCTATGTCCCTGTGGTTCATGACGGTGGTTTCGGGGGACTATTCTTTGCAGAACGCTTCTTCGACGCGACACCGCCGAGTGGAAAAATCTCTGAGCGTGTTTCCGCTCCAGAAGAGACGTTGGTTGGAGCCGACGCAAGCATTTCTAGACTTCATCCGAGACGCCGACCAAAGGCCGTGTCGGCTAGGGTCAGGACTTCGGTAACGGGGCCGTCCTCGTCAAGGCAAATTTGATGCAAGAAGGGATCGCCCATCCGGGTGTGCGGAGAGCGTGATTGCATTTTGGTTGTGCTATATCGCCTGCTTTCCTGCCGTATGAGGTTCTGCCCGGGTTCATGCTTCGGTCCGTGGTCGGCGCGGCGGCCGCCAACATGATGCTTGTCCAATATGGTTCCGATGCGCCCATCTCATTGGCGTGCTCGCCCGGCGGGGCGGCATCAGTCCAGACCGCGGCGTCATCGGGACCACGTCCCGGGTCGGGGACCTCGCAGGTCTGCGCTCAGGCAGACATCAACACGGAGATTAGCTCATGCATGGATCGGCTCTGGCGCTCCTTCGGTAACGGGGCCGTCCTCGTCAAGGCAAATTTGATGCAAGAAGGGATCGCCCATCCGGGTGTGCGGAGAGCGTGATTGCATTTTGGTTGTGCTATATCGCCTGCTTTCCTGCCGTATGAGGTTCTGCCCGGGTTCATGCTTCGGTCCGTGGTCGGCGCGGCGGCCGCCAACATGATGCTTGTCCAATATGGTTCCGATGCGCCCATCTCATTGGCGTGCTCGCCCGGCGGGGCGGCATCAGTCCAGACCGCGGCGTCATCGGGACCACGTCCCGGGTCGGGGACCTCGCAGGTCTGCGCTCAGGCAGACATCAACACGGAGATTAGCTCATGCATGGATCGGCTCTGGCGCTCCTTCCCAGCGGAAGTTTCTTCCGTCCAGCCACATCCGATGCAGGATCACACCGATCCGACGCGCCAAGGCCACCATGGCCCGCTTGGTGCCGCGCCGTTTCGCGACCCGCGAGGCCCATGTCCGCAACCACGACCCACGGCCCCGGTTCATCATGACGGTTGCGGCCTGGCATAAGGCGCGGCGTAAATGGGCGTCACCGGCTTTGGTGATACCGCCTGTCACGTCGCGCTCGCCGGACTGCTGCCGTGAAGGGGGGAGGCCGACCCACGGGCCGACTTTCTTCGACGACGAGAACCGAGCCGGATCATCCACGGCCGACTTGAAGGTCAATGCGACCACCGCGCCAACGGCCGGCATGGTCATCAGCAAGCGGCAGGTCGGGTCGTCCTGTGCTAGGCTGCGCACATGCCGCTCCAGTCGCGCCAGTTCATGGCGGAGGGTGGCACGGGCGCGAAGCATCGGCTCGGTTGCCGCCACCAGCGTAGTGTTGCTGGCAACCAGTTCCTGAATGCGAGCATCAAACCGTCCTTTGGAGATTGCGCCGACTTTCAAGCCGAAGTTCCGCAATAACCCGCGCAAGGACATTTCCAGAGCGATCACGCCCTGCTGGATGGATTTGCGCGCCCCGAGGAGTGCGCGGATCTCCTGGGCAGACACCGACTTGCAATGGACTGGCCGGAACCAGCCCAAATGTAGCAGCCGGGCAATACCTTCAGCATCGCGCCGGTCTGTCTTGATCGGCATGGCTTTCAGAGCACCCTTCACTTGCCGGGTATCCATCAGAACCACTTCCAGGCCGGCTTCGGTCAGCCCCCGGTGCAGCCATTGCGACAACGGCCCGGCTTCCATCCCGATCATCGCAATTTCGCCCTGTTGCTCCAGCGCGAATTGCGTCAGCGCCGCGGGATCGCTGCCGACCTCAGCCTCCTTCACGATCTTGCCGTGCTCGCTGACAATGCAGACCGCAGTCTTGGCGAGTGAGACATCCAACCCAATGAACAGTTTCATCCCGTAATCCTCCTGTCAGAATCAGATAGGGGAGCGTCGGCGGCAACCGGTCAGCATGCAATCGGTAACGGGCAGCGCACGACGCAGGCCCCGTTACAGCATCTCATTGATCCAGAAGATGAACGCTGCAGCGAAGGCGATTGCTGACAAGAATGTGTGCGCGCATCGGTCGTATCGAGTGTGGATGCGTCGCCAGTCCTTGAGGCGGGCGAACATGTTCTCGATCCTGTGGCGCTGCCTGTAGAGCAGCGGATCATAGCTGTGCTGGACACGGTGCTTGGCATGAGGCGGGATGCAGGGTGTGATGCCCTTGCCGATGAGCGCCTCGCGGAAGCCAGTGGAACTGTAGGCCCGATCGGCCAGCAGATGGCGGGCAGGTGGCAGTTCGTCGAGCACGGCAGCGGCGGTTCTGTGATCGTTGGCCTGGCCTTCGCTCAGGTGCAGCAGCAACGGACGTCCCTGGTCGTCGCAAACCACCTGCAGCTTGGTGGTCAGACCGCCTCTGGTCCGTCCGATACATCGGGGTAGAGCCCCTTTTTGAGCAGGCTGGCTGCCGTGCGATGCGCCTTGAGATGGGTGGCATCGATCATCAGCTTGTCTGTGCCGCCGCCCCGGGCCGAGAGTTCGGCCAGAATGCGGTTGAACACACCCAGCCGGCTCCAGCGAATGAACCGGTTGTAGATCGTCTTGTGCGGACCATAGGCGGCCGGCACATCCCGCCAGCGCAGCCCGTTACGGATCACGAACAGAATCCCGCTCAGCACCCGTCGGTCATCGACCCGAGGTACCCCGTGCGAGCGTGGAAAGAATGGCTCGATCCGCCGCATCTGCGTCGGCGACAGCAGTAACAAATCACCCATGGTGGCCACCTCCAGCCACCTTGAATCATCATCGCTCCTTCAACTCAACAATTTAATGGGTCCTGACCCTATTTCCTCACGCCAGATCGAAGGTCTCGTCAGCATTTCAGCATGCAGAAATTGCCAGTGCGAGCAGCGCTCTTTGCTCTCGTGACAGCATTCGAGATGTCCATGGCGGATGCGATAGGGAGACGCTTCGAAACGCCGGGCCGCTGGCTGGAGAAGCTTAGCGCCGAAAGAAGAAAGAAGATTTCTCAAGTGATCGCCGATGCGAAGAGTGATGATGGATTTGTGGACGAGATCCTATTCACTCAGTTCTGCGACAAATCTGATATTGTTCGAAAAGGAATAGAGCTCCCCCGGAGCGCGACATCGGCCGCCGACGTGTTCCGGCGAGCTGAGAAACTTAGAAATGCTGTTGCGCATGAAATGACTGTGCCTGGCTCCTTCCGCCGCGAAAAATATCGCAGTGTTGGTCAGAGATATGATGATTTTGAAAAGGGAGATTGATGGATAGAAGGCTTGCTCTGCGCAGTTGCCTTTTTGGTGCGTTGGGAGACGAAACGGAGACTGTGCAGGACCCTCCATTAAGCGCTCGAGGTTGCGCGCGTACTCATCTTCCAGTTCGACGCCGGCCTCTTGGAGAATGGCTACTTCTTCTCTGGTTAGAAGCCAGTCAGGCGACTCTACAGGGGGCACGTCGGCGGTGCCTTCGCCTAATAAATCCTCGTCCTCCGCAGCCTGCTGTGCGGCTGCCAATGCTGCCTGGATAGTCAGCGTCGCGTCGAAGACCGTGTCCCTCTCGGTGATTTCGAACTCGTGGCCACGCTCGGTTTGATACTTACGACCAAGAAAGCGATCCCGCAGTTCAGCGAACTGCCAATGCATGTCCTCTCGGCCAGCGTGATGTTTTTCGATGCCCTCGGGTTTGAAGTAGCAGACCATTTGCTCGACACCGCCTTGATGATGCCCCGGCGACGTGGCCAGGCGACTAGGAATGGGTGTTGATGTCCTGCTCAATCTGCCGTGCTGATTCCAGAATGTCATCGAAACTCGGCGGAGTGCCGAAGATCATGGCCGCCGTATTGGCATAGTCGCGCGTGAGCGCGTCCACCATCTTTGGAGCGGGCGCGATCGCGAAGCTGCCCGGGACTGCTGAGGCGAGGTCATAGTCGGGACGGTCGAAAAACATTCGTGCGTGCCGCACGCAGTCGGCGCCAAGATCGAGATCGCCGAGCGCGGCCTTTCCGGTCTCGGATCCGAGAAGACAGTGCATGTATGGACAGCCTCCGCGTGGCAAGGGCTTTCTGACATTGATGACAGGTTGGTCGGGTGCAGGCATGTATTCGGCCTTTGAGTGCGGCCTGTTCATGCCGCTGGCCTTGAAGTCCGCGGATCGGATCCCAGACAGGTCAACGCGCTTTTTGAGCGGCACCCACTGAGCGGGTTTTTCCGATCCCGGTTCGACCGTCGGTCATCACACCATCAGCACCTCACCAACCTCTGTGCATCCTCTGCGACTACGTCACTACGCCGGTGAATCCGCGAAGCGCTTGCCCGTAGTCATCAGCGCCCAGACGATCCGGGCCATCTTGTTTGCCAAGGCCACCGCAACGACGTTGTACGGCTTTTTCGCCAGAAGCTCGGCAGCCCAGCGAGTGGGTGCCGCTTTGCCCTTACGACAGAAGCGAAGCACGGCATGGGCTCCCACAACAAGAAGGCGACGGATGTAGGGATCGCCTTGCTTGCTGATCCGCCCGAGCCGATCCTTTCCTCCGGATGAGTTCTGTCGCGGCACCAGGCCAAGCCAAGCCGCGAGTTGCCGGCCGGATTTGAACAGGGAAGCATCTGTCACGGTCGCAACGATTGCGCTGGCGGTGATCGGACCGATGCCGGGGATCGTTTCGAGGCGACGGCTCAACTCGTGCGAACGATGCCAGATGTGAATCTGTCGGTCCAGCTCACCGACCTTCTCGTGCACCTCACGCAATTGCTGTAGGGCCGATCGGGCAAGCGGGGGAATGAGGTCGTGCCCCTCGTCCTCAACCAACGCGACGAGCATGCTCAGCCCTGTAGCACCCTATCGGCAGCCGTGTGGTGGCCATAGTCGGCGATCGGTTCGTTGCGATACCAGTAGATCGCCTTGTCGACGTCGCCGGTGAGCTCCGTCGCGGCCGAGATCACTTGTACCATCTCGCGCATCCGGCCCTGCAGGCGTTCCGATGAGGGATTGCGGAGCGTGTTGCGATGAACCCCGGTCAACTGTGCCAGATTGGCCACCTTCACGCCCAGCGCCTGCGACAGGCGCTTCGGCGAGATATAAGGCGTGCGCGGCTCCTGAAGGCTATCGACAAAGCCTGAGACCGCCTTGGAGTGTGCGAGCTGTGCGTAGGTTATGACAAATTACGACCTCTCATACGCACAATATATTAACATTCGAATGCATAGCAAGTGGACACGAATTATATGACTTGGTTTAACGGCACTCTGCAATTCGTCAGGCTAAGGGGCAGCATAAGGCCCGGGAGCGGACGGCAGGGGACGGGCGGATTGGTTCCGATAGCGGACCTTCTCTAGTGCGGGTGTCAAGGTGGAAGTAGCGCGTCGACAAGGCGTTCGATCGTTTCCGCTACGCCGTCGTCGACTAGTGTTTGCCGGATCGCCCGCCGCTTGGCGGTGAAGTGCGCGCTGTCGGGTAGTTCGATGCGGGCGGCGATTCCGGCAGCGTGCAGCGCCGCCGCGGCAAGGTCCACGTGCAGTGCCTCGGAAGCGTCGAATTCAGGGATAGGCAGCGTCCAGACGAGATTGTCGAAGTCACGCGGATCTCGCTGTCCGACTGGCTGAAGGTCCTTTACGCGATCAAGCACAATACTCGTGTTCAGGACGGCAGCAACGTACGCGGCTTCTTCGAGTGAGTTGGCGGCCGACCAATAGGCCTTGTGGTCGATAATCACATCGTCGTCCTCTAGCCAGCACGCGCTCAATCGCGTTCCAGCTTTGGTGTAGAGAACTCGAATCGGCGATCTCGCCGCCTGCGCCACCAGTTTTTGAAGGTGGTTTAGCGACCGCGTCAGCGTCATACGAGGCGCGCCGTCTACCCCCTTGTTGCTATGCTCGTTCCACTTCGTTTCGGCATCGCGCAACCACGCCGCAAGGCCACGATGGCCTCGTGCGTCAGCGCTTGCCGCCGTGAGGATTGCACCGCTCTCCATCGGAACCACGCCCGTCACGAGGTCGAGGACCCGATAAGGTGCGACGGACTCTCCCAGCGCAATTCGACGCACGAATATGCGTTCGACCGGGCCCTCGGGAGGCTCGACGCCGGTCCACGGCCGCTTGTCGAGACTACCAACACGGCCGCGCAGGCGCGGCGCATCGCGGCGGCTTTGCAGGCGTCCGGCTGCGGCATACTCCACGAGAACAAAGCGCCTTGGAAAGAGGCTTGCACCATTACGGAAGCGTGTCCGATATGGAGATGCAGCAAGTAGCGTTCTCGGCCTTGGCCAAGCCGCGCGCATATGCGCGAGCACCTCGGCCGCCTCGGCCTCGCTGGCATCACGCCGTGGAAGCACACCTACCCAGCGATCGAATTCCGCCGGCGGCGGCCCGGCACGGTCACGCTCACCGAACAGCACACAGGTGCTCGTCGTGCTGCTGCCGGATTGCGCACCGAAGATCGGCCACACCCGCTCCAGACCCCAACCGCCGATGATCGCTACCCGCACGCGCTCCATGCCCCCGTCGCGCATTCCGGCGAACACGGGAGCGTTGAGCGCGGCATAGGGCAGAACGAGCGCCAGCACGCCGCCGTCGCGCAGGTAGCGTTCCGCGCCGCGCGCCCAAAACAGCGCACACATGTCCTGTTGTGTGGCCAGACTGCCACCGACCCAGAGATTGTAGCTCCGCAGCGCCTCGCGCAGCCGGTCCTTCATGTCCGCGCTCAGGTGGCGATAAACGATCCAGGGCGGATTGCCGATCAGGACGTCAGCCCGGTGATCGGGATGCGACAGCCACACTGGGCGCAGCAAGTTGCGCAGAATGAAAGTCCAGATGTGGTTGCGGCCGTCAAGATAGAGTTCCTTGAGCTGCGCGAACGTTTGGCCGAGCATGGCCGCGTCCTCGGTGGTCGCGCCGGCGAGAGCGATGGCATGGCGAATGGCCTCCGGCTCGGCGAGCGTGTCGAGCCCGCGGTTGAGCTCGTCGAGCGCACGCTCGAACAGATGTTGGTCGCTCGCCAAGCCGGCGGGGATGCGCAGGGGCGGATCGTTGGGCGGCACGTCGACCAGCACTTCGGCCGATGCGCCCAGCGGTCGCAGGTTCCACTGCATCGAGTCGCCCATATAAACCGGCACGCTGAGCGTGGGCGGCCGATCCTGTACCAAATCGCCGAGAGCCAGCAGCCACGTGACGCGCGCGAGCGCGACCGCGACAGGGTGCACGTCGATCCCGAACACGCGATCGGCACAAGTCTCGACGATCTCGGCTGGTGGCACCCCAGCCTGCCGACCGGCTTCGATCAGGCGGCGAAGCGCATGGAACAGAAAGGTCCCAGAGCCACAGGACGGATCGAGCACCCGCTGTTCCAGCGGGCGAGGAATAGCCGCCGTGACCACCCGCGCGGCCAACCAGTCGGGGGTGTAGTATTCACCGAGGTCGTGGCGCTCGTCGGGGTCGATCAGGCTCTCGTAGAGACTCTTGAGCACGTCGACCTTGACATCGCGCAGGCGAAAACGAATCGTTTCGGCGGCAAGCGAACGCACCAGGTCATCGCCGCCCGTTGCGAGTAGGGGCCAGTCGAAGAAGTCAGCCTCGACGGCGCCGACAATACCCTCATTCGCCAGCAACCGGCCCGACAGCATCTCCGCCGGATCGCCAATTTCCAGATCGAGGACGCGCGCCGCGATCGCCTTCACGAGGATAGTCAGGTAGGTGTGTTGGAGGAACAGCGCATCACTGCCCACGTCATCGCCGTATACCTGGCGCAGCAACCCATCCCACAGGTTCCGCTTCAACCGCACTTCGGGATGGTCGCCGACCTCGGACCACAGGCGCTGCAGTTGCGCGTGCGCGCGGCCGAAGGCAAGGCTGTATCGACCGAACGCGAGCGCGACAGCGATCGGTGTCGGCATCACCTCGGGAACGGGCGAGAGCAGCGGCTCGAGCCAGGTCAGCAACCGTTCGGGGTGGTCGACGTCGACGTCATAGCGGCCGATGCTCGTGAGCCTGCCGAGATCCAGCGTGTAAGCGAGCAGCGTCGCGCCGTCGGTGGCAAGACCGACGGTGGTACGGCCAGGTGCGCTGCCGCGGCTTGCATCGGCCAGATAGTCGGGCATACGGGCGACGACATCACGCTCTTCGCGCCGTAGATCGCTCTTCAGCTCGATCACGGTGGCGCCCCACGCCACGTCGATCCGCCCACTGTTGTCGACAAGGTAGCGCTCGTGCTCTAACTCGCTGAACGCGGCGCCGAAGCCTTCTCGCAGCAGTTCCGTGATCAGGCCCCGCAACGCCTCGTGTCGTGGCCGGGAAGCCATCGATCGGACGATGTCGGGCAGACGATCTCCGCGCCAACTGTTTGCCACTTTCCCCTCCCGCTTGAGGCTGTACCGTTGCCGCCGCATGCGCGAGAGCATAAGTTGCCACCATGAGATTCGCTCAAGCAGACTTGTTCGCGCAAGACGACGCCGAACGCAACACGCTATCGCAATCAGAGCGGGTAGCGATCCGATCGCGTCTGGAAACGACACTGGCCAAGCTCGAAGCCACGGCAATCTTCCCTTGGCGCGATCCGCTGGACGCCGTGCACGAGGAGAACCGCTTCCAACGCGACAGCGAAATGCTCGGTGAGGAGGGCGTTCTTCTGTGGCACCGGTTCGACACAGAGATGGACCGGCTCCACGCGACGCGGTTCTCTTCCGACCTCCGCTCCGCTGGATCGACGAATTGACGGTAGTTTGTCAAGTGCTTGGAAGTCGACCAGAGCCAAAATGAGGCGCAAAGTTACTACGCAAGCTTTGCCTGAAATGGGCCGCTGGGCTCAAATGTCTTTAGTCCGCCCTCCAATTTAGCCAGCCAATCCCTATTAATGGCGAGCCCCAGCTCAGCCTCGCTGTGAGGGCACGTCGCTGATGACAGGCGTACGGGAGTCTCCGGTGCGACCGGAGATGAACGTAACTAACGGGTAATCGAGCTGCCGGTCGATACGTACCGCCGGACCGTCCTGCAAGGTCCGACCAATCCCATCAGCTGTCATGAGCTCATGAGGTTCAGATAGCCGGCGGAAGGTTTCGTCCCCGTACCTTTCGCGAGGCCTGGCAGGGGCGCTACGAACATATCGCTCTCTCAGGAAGGCAGAGACCGTATCAGGTGTCGGAACCGTCTCGCTCCGAACCGTGCTCCGAGGACAAAGTAGTGCCTCGAGGCAAAAGAAATGAGGCCGCAGATGGACAGACGCTTGTTAAGCGCTCCCGTTTTCGGCGTCCCACTGGCACCAGCGAGCTTCGCCTCCAGTTCGGCGGCGATGTCGCTCGCAAAGGCTAGGTTCGCCCCGCTGACAGAGGGGACCAGCCCCCTGAAGTTAGGGTCCATCGTCACACTCGCATGATTGTAGAAGAGGTAAAGTGGGACCCACGGCGGGGGCGTGTCCCGCAGGGTGCGGAATTGATAGTCATGCTTGGGCGAGGGCCTATGCAGCAGCTCGCTGTAGGAGCGGTTCTTGTTTTGGACCACGGCGGCGTTTAGGCGCTTGGCTTGGATCCGCACCCAAAGGTCGCGACCCTCAGACACGTTCCAGAACCGCAGATCAAGATCACCCCCGGTGTCCTTTTCGATCGGGTAGGAGATGACGAGCTCTGGACCGGCGAACGCGGCCAGCGCGCCCGTGAGGATGTCGGTCATGATTTCTTCCCGGAACCTACCGCGCTTGAGGTTGGTCTCGCGGTCGAGCAGTCCCCCGATCACAAGAGGTAGCCGTGTTGCCAGGTCGCAAAGTGTTGCCAACGTTGTAATCCTACGATGACTATTGCCGCTCCGCGAATTCCATAATCACCTACACTCAGCGCAGGGAGTTAGCGTGTGGTTTCAAGCGAGCGGTAATGAACGGGGTCGTGGTTCCGCACGGCATCTAGGATCAGCGTGACGATCGCCTGCGCCTCGCTCATGTCTGGCAAGCGCGAATGACGGCCTATCCGAGCTACAGGCTTCGGCATGGCGCGCTCATGCGCAGCGGCGAGAAGTGCCTCACCTTGCACCTTCCATTTCACTTGCCAGCGACGGACCGCCGCCTCTGGACTCGCCGCATCCCAGTCCGTGCGCTGCCGAACGATGCGCGTCATGGCTGTGGTATACTTCAGGCCAGGCGTCTTCACCATGAGATCTGCAACCATGGTCAGGAAGACTGTATCGTTCTTGCCTGTGCCGCGAGGGCGGCCGCGGGAACGCTCGTCAGTCATCGGGGCGTCCTTTCCGAAGATGACGATGATGCCTTAGGATAAGTAATTCGACAGCCTGATCCTACTGAGAAGAATTGGCATTTCGACCTTTTTAGCGTCGGAAATTCACGTCACGAAGTCCATCAACGAGGATAATTCGATTTGGATGGATTTTTCCTCGCTCCGTGACTATCGCAGGGGATCTGCCCTGCGGCCGGGGGTTCCATCAATACGGTCGGGCTCAAGATCGCGCGGCAGAAACGGCTGTGGGGATACGGTCAGGAGTGAGCGAGATGAAACTACCCCTGTAATGACGTATGGAAGGGCCGACACCCTCGAAGAGCGGCTTGGGCTGACGCCCATGGTCAGCCAGCGTATCGCGGCGATCATCATCTTCGCCGCCGCCATCGAACATCACCTGGAGCGGGCACTGTGGAAGCTCGAGGGCGCCAATCCAACGGGCATTCGACCCGAGACCGACGCGAAGATGATCTCTGATTTGATCGGATGCTTGAAACATTCGCCTCAACCCTGCCAGCAGGAGAGGAGCGCACCCCTGCTTGAGACATGGTGCAATGCAGCCCGTCTCGCGTTTGCGATCAGGAATGACATCGCTCATGGCGTGCCCACCAATTTGGGAGACACGCTGACATTCATGAACAATCCTCGCTGGCATGGCGAGAAGCGAAAGAGACCAGTCAGCGACTATTGGGCCGGACGATCACTCTCTTGATCTCGTTCGTCACGTCTTCGCCGTTCTTCTGCGCGTCATTGTTGGCGTTTCGGCAGAGAAAGTGACGTTGGCCGGCCTTACTAAACCGTCTTTGCTACGTGCCTTGCGCGACTCGAATTCGATTCTGAGCGAAATGGCCTGTAAAGACTACAATCCGACCTTCGAGAAATACTAAATCGGCAGCGGGGCTTCATACCGCTTGCAGGTTAAGCCCCGCGTTCAGATCGGCGATATATCGCGCACACAGCTCTTTGATGGTGATTGCTTTGTAGTCGAGTTCACGCTCGTCGGCAGGATTGTCGCCTTGAGCGACACGGCCGAACTGGACCTTCGCTTCCGGTCGTGCCGTCTCGGGCGTCCAATCCCGTGGAGGCCGATGGTGTAGCGAGGCGAGCGGCCGGCTGCCCTGTATTGATGACATAGCTGCGTTTGCCGGATGCGAACACACGAAGGCCGAAACCGAGCAGCTCCTCATCCCAGATGACGTAGTCCTTTTCGCGGACCTGGGCGGCGTCGACAACCCTTTTGGTGATCTTAGTCATGACGTTCTCTCCAACCAGCACCGATCTCTCGCGTAAGCAACCACGTAAGCACGAGGGCGGAAGTCGGAGCGCAGTTTCGGATTCGAGCGTCGCTCGGCATTTCAAGTTGCCTAAAAGTTTCTAAGAGATAGGGTGCGCCAAAGAAATCAGGGGTCCATTCTGGACACATAGGTTACGGTTTATACCGGAGACATGGTGAAGTGCACCCATCTCTCGGGAAGGGCACAGTCGCTTAGATGGGTTTTCGAGCAAAGCTGCCACTTGGTCCCACACCAAGTTCCCGCACAGCGCCAAAATGCTGCTAGAAGCTGGTGACTTCCATGAAAGGGACTTTCAGGGCGGCACAGAGGCTTCTCATCGACGAGGAGTGGAGTCCGTTGTCGCCGGATACCAAATGGCATGGCGGCTTAGCGCCATTTTGCGCACAATGGACGAGAGCTATGAAGGGGACCTTTTCGTTTGCGGCCGCGTTTAACCGATGCCCTGAGGTCATAAAGATTTCGTTGAGTGCGCAAGCGGCCACGTATACGTCGGAATCGAGTTCGACAATTTCGATGTCCGACTCCGATATCTCATCGGCCAAGCTCTTGTCGAAGATACGAACCTGGTCGAAAACCTCTTTGGGTACCGCAATGCGTTCGACTTTCGCTCGTTGGAACAGAGCGGCTTTCAGGTTTCCGCCAGCTTCGCTAAAATAGAGGCATGCCTCTAGATCAAGCACAAAGTTGATGCCGCTATAGGCCATGCTGTTATGGCCCCAGCCGGTTAACACCAATGGCGGCGATCTGCTTTATCGTACTTGGCTTCAGATTGGTGAGCCGGTACGCATCGAACTGAGAGATTGCCTTCCTGTCGACCGCGGCGGTGAGCATGTTAGGCAGAAGATATCCGAACCTGGCAATCTGCGAGCTAATTCCACCGCCCCCGCTGTTTTCCTCACCTTCGTCTTCTTCTTCGATCATGGGGACTTCAGACGGCAGGGTCGCAGACCACGCAGCGTAAAAGCCTTTGCTCAAGCCCAAATCAGAGACGCGTAAGGCGCTCGCCTGCTTACTGGCGCCAAATCGTCTGGAAAGGAGATCAACGACGGCCCTAGCACCCCTTCCCGCGACGCTTTTATAGGCTTGGGAAAATTCCTCCGCAGGCATCATGACCGAGGCAGTCACCGAGTTGCAGAATCTTTCAACCTGGTTGTTGAGAATGGCGGGGTCTGAAACTCCCGTTTTGCCAAGGAGCACATGCACCACTTCATGCATCAGTGTGAACAGCTTGGTAGCGGGCCGCTGCCCGGTTGTATTCACGAAGATGATGGGAAAGTCACCGGTAGGAGAGTAACAAAACCCACGGAACGGGTCCGCTACCCTATCGCAGAGCACGATGATGCCTTTCCGCTCTAGCGATACACGCGTCTCCCTGAACGTTAGGGTAGGATTCACCGATCCATCGACGCGCTGGACGGGGACATAGAGCGATTTCAATAGCTTTCGCGCGGTCGACTGCTGATGGATGGTCACGCTATTTGTATTGGCGAACCTGGCGCAGTCTTCGAACGCTCGGTCCGCCAGGTAGGCGGCGATAGAACGAGCACGCGCGATTCGCGTTAGTCCTGCCGATGTAAGAACCGCTGGCCTATTATTGGCGGCGCGAAAATCAGGCATATTGGCGTCGATTTCTACGTCTTTGGCGAACAGGAACTGGACCGGTACAGCCAGAGCGGAGGCAAGTGAAAACGCCACTCGCTTGCTGACGTCGGTTGGGGTTGTTTCCATTTCAGTCAAGAAATCTGGTCGGATATTCGCCTCAATCGCGACCGCTTCAATTGACAATCGTCGCGCGCGGCGGATGCTTTCCACTGCCGAAGGTCGGGGGGTAAGTTTCAATGGCATCTCAGTCGCTCGCAACAGAGTGTTTTCGTCTGAATGAGTTTTCCGGACTGCTTCAACTAGCGTTCGGATTGAATTTGGCGCTGTCGATTTTTAGAGAGCTGGCAATCGTTCCTCGAGGACCGCTTGCACGCCAGATCGCGGCAATCGAAACGTTAATCGGAACAAGAAAGGTGAGAAACCCCTCATCAGCCGGCAGCCTTCGGGCACGTTTGGAATCGGCAAAGCGAGAGATCGTCATCAATGACGATAGTTTGGCCACTTGGGTAACATGCTGCGCGGCCGTCACATCCTTGTTCGGGCTAGCGGCCCTGTATTGGTCGTTCTACGCTGCCGTGGACCAGTCTTGCATGGGCGAGCAGCTCGCTCTCTTTACGACCATTGTGCATTTCGTTCCCCTCCCATTGGCTATTCTAATCCTCTACGCCAGAGCCCATTTTGTCTATAAAGACGTTTGGCAAAAGTGCAATTTGCTTAAGCAAGATGCACTCGCATAACAATTGGCTGCTCTAACACAGCGTCTCGCAAGGCGATCGGCCAAGGAAGCTTGCGAACCGCCCGACATCGCGGACGTAGTTGCGCTGCGCCTCCTGGCTGAACCGGCGCATGGTCATGTCGTCAATCAACCATTGGCGCGGCGGGCTGATCGGTGCATCGAGAACAGGGTGGGGGTGGTCAGGCTTCTTGTTGACGAAGCCTGTGATGCTCTGCCCCGCCGAACGACGCTCAATGCGGGCGCGGCAACCGGATCGTGACCTCTACCTTACCACGCGCGTCCATCCCGCGCAGCGGGTTGTTCTCCGACCTATTGCGGTGATTGTCGCTGTTCGGCCACAGCTCCGGTTCTTCCACTTAGGTGATGATCACGTTTCGCAGGAGCTAGTGTCGTTACGACGCGCTTGAAGTTCCTTCACTAACGTTCCTCGCAATAACGCTAAGCGCCTGATCATATCCACGATCTTGATATAATCTTCGAGGACGTCGCCGGATCGAGACTGTCGGTTGCCCCAGCACCACTAAGGCCGCCCCTGGTGATACCGCCGCGGACAGGCCCCTGCGCGCGCGCAGCGCTGGCGAGGATCGAATTGGCGAACGTCGCTGAAACGCCGAGCGCCGTCGCACGGCCGAGAAATTCACGTCGGCTCAGGCGGCCCGCAGCGACGTAACGGCTAAGATATTCGAGTTCTTGCGACATGAAATGTTCCTCCTCCCATTCATTGTTTCGTGCTAATGTCAGCGCTTTATCAAGCTCAGCGGAAGCGAGCGGCCAAAGAATCTCTATTTAAATGGTAGTGGTCAAATACCGATTGTCGTCCCACATCATCTCGTTTCAAGATCGTTCACACGCAGGGCGGATCTGGTTCCGAGATGCGCGACAATCGATACTGACGAAATGACGTGTGATCGAACTACCTGATCGAAATTGTGGCCCGTGCTATCTGGCTACTTCCGCTCCAATCTGAGTCTGCGCGATGTCAGGGAAATGCTGCTCGATCGCGGGATTGTCGTTCCCCACGAGACCATCCTCCGATGGTGCCGATGCACTGCCTGATTATGCCCGCCGCATACGCCGAAGGCGCAAACGAAAACGATATCTGGCACCTCGATGAAGTCGTGGTGCGCATCAACGGTCAGAAATCCTGGGTGTGGAGAGCGGTTGATCAGGACGGATATGTGCTCGACGAGATCGTCCAACGCGCCGCAACGCTGCGAAGTCGGTAGCTTCGGCCGAGATAGAAGATACTTTCGTTGCACTGCGCCTGAGCTCAAACCACTCACCGTCAAATCGTAACGGCGCACGCGCTTGTCCACGATCTCCGAAGGCTGCTCTACATTTTCAGCGATGGTTCATGGACGAAGGGGCTGCATGGCTCCGATCACGATCGGCCGAGCTTGAACGACTAAGCGGGCAGACAATCATCTAAGGTGATTGTGAGGGACCTTGGATTCCGCTGGGGTTCGTGCGGCAAGCATAGGACACTCTACTTTAACTGGCGACTTCTACAGCTGCCGGTACAGGTTATCGACTACGTGGTGCTACACGAACAGGTTCACCTGCTGCATCACAACCACTCCAAGCAATTCTGGAAAGCGATGGACAGCGTGCTTCCAGACTGGCTTGTTCGTAAGCAAGAATTGGAACGCGATTGGGTAGGTTTGCGCGTTTCGCTTTGGCGACTCCGTCGGAGGCCCCCGCTGGCGAAGGGATTGCCTCCACGAGTAAGGTGTCGCGGCGATGAGTTGCCGCAGGTCAAGCTCAGCGAAGCCGATCGACAGTAATGCCCCCGACAGTCGGGGATATTCCCACGTGTCAGCGCTCGCCGCCTCAACTGCATTCCGTGTATTCGAAGGCTGAAAGCACGATGCCGATCCCTGACTACCAATCGCTCATGCTCCCGGTTCTTGAGGTCTCTTCGAAGGACGAAACCTCCGCCCACTAGCCGAGGCCGAGATTGCTGCACGGTTTGGTCTCACCGCTGAAGAGCGTGAGCAGCTGTTGCCGAGCGGCAAGCAGCACGTGCTACACAACCGTATCCACTGGGCGAAATTCTACATGAGCAAAGCGGGACTGCTCGCCTCTCCCGCACGAGGGCGGTTCGTTGCCACCGAAGCAGGTCTGTCATTGCTCACCAGCGGCCCTGACCGCATCGACGTGAAGCTGCTATTGAAACACCCAGAGTTTAGGAAGTTTTACAAGGGCAACGGCTCCGATGATAGTGCAGGGGAGACGCCATCCGACGTCGCGACGGAGGCGACGCCGGAAGAGCAGATCGAAAGTGCCTATCAGGCGGTACTAACCGCTTTGCGGGCAGACATTTTGGACAGGATAGGCCAAAACAGCCCGGCCTTCTTTGAGCGGCTCATTGTCGATCTACTTGTCGCCATGGGTTATGGCGGATCGCATAAGAACGCAGCCGCCCAGCTTGGGCGCTCGGGCGACGGCGGGGTTGATGGCGTAATCAACGAGGATCGGCTCGGTCTCGATCGGTGTATGTTCAAGCGAAGCGTTATGCTGTCGCAAACGCTATTGGGCGACCTGATGTTCAAGGATTCGTCGGCAGTCTGGTAGGGCTAGGAGCGACGAAGGGTGTTTTCGTGACCACCTCGACATTCAGCCCACATGCCCACGAATTCGTGAAGCACCTGTCTCAACGCGTCATTCTGCTCGATGGGCGCCAACTTGCCGACTTGATGTTCGAGCATGGCGTCGGAGTGTCCGTCGAGCCATTGAGCTACCGGACGCGCCTTTTGCTGACGCACCGGCGCAATCTGAAGGCCGAAGTTCCTCGACCTGGAGAACGCCATCCGCCACTCGCTGAAGTCGTTCGGCATCCGCCTTAGGCAAGGTCGGACGTGGCGCCTTCGAACGCGCGGTACGCCAGGCGGTGGCGGACAATCCGTTGTCGGCCGAGCTGATGGACGCCATGCTGACGGCGCGCGCGGCGCTGTGGCGACAGTACTGCCGGCTGCATGATCTCGTCGTGAGGATCGTCGCGCACAGCGAGCCGTGCCGGCGCTTCATGGCTATTCCCGACGTGGTCGGGTGACGGCGCTCTCCTTCATGACGGCGATCGACGATCCCACGCGCTTTCACCGCTCGCGCGACGTCGCCGCTTACTTCGGGCTGACGTCGCGGCGCTGGCAGTCCGGTTCAACGATCGACATTCAGGGACGGATCTCCAAGGCCGGCGACGCGGACGTGCGGCGCGCGCTCTACGAGGCGGCGTCAGGACTGATGACGCGCTTCAAGGGCAGGGACAAGGTCAAGAGCTGGGGCCGGGACATCGCCAAACGCTCCTGCCACCGCAAGGCCTGCGTTGCGGTGGCGCGCAAGCTGGCGGTGATCATACACGCCATGTGGAGCGATGGACGTTTACGTCGGCGATGCGGCCGCGAGCGAGGCCGATGCCACGCGGCGCGCCCATGTCAAGGACCGCAAGCTGCTGGGAGCGCATCGATGAGCGGTGCGGCGGCAGATAAAACGCATGGCGCCGGCGCGCTGACGGACCCCATCTGAGCAAGGAGATCCGCTCCGGCGGATGAGCACCGATGCAAACCAGGAACGACTGAACCACGTTATCCTGCCTGCCGCCGCGCCGACAATGAGACAGCCGGACCGCGCTCGATTTCGATGCTCCGTCCGTCCGATGGAAGAGTGCGTCACGACGGTTCGAGCGCTGCGTTCCTCCCCGGCGTCGGTCCGGTGACGGCGCTTTCGTTCATGAACGGCGATGGACGATCCCACGCGGTTCCGCCGCTCGCGCGACGTCGCGGCCTACTTCGGGCTGAGGTCGCGACGCCGGCAGTCGGGCACCTCGATCGACGTTCAGGGCCGCATCTCGAAGGCAGGCGACGTCGACGTGCGGCGCGCGCTCTATGAGGCGGCGTCTGATGATGCGCTTCAAGGGCAAGGACAAGGTCAAGAGCTGGGGCCAGGACTCGCCAAACGCTCCTGCACTGCAAGGCCGCCGGGCCAAGAGCCAGAACTGTCCAACAGGCTGATTGACGTGCACAAGACAGCATACGCGTCCTTCGGCGAAAGCCTCGCACGAAATACGTGGTGAGGCCCGACGCAACCGGCCGGTGCCAGTCGTCGGCTCTTGTGGGGTGAAGGCTCTGAAACGATAATTTTCCGTTCGCATCGACGGGAGAAGCGAGTGTGGACCACCAGCGGTCACCGCTGCCCCGCGCCAATGGTCGGTCTGCCGGGGCACCGAGTTATAATGGAGATAATCTTCTTTTGTATCTAGGTCGATGATGATATCCGTCATGCCTGCCAAAATGAGTCGGCGCTGGGCACAGCGTGACGACCCTATTCTGGCGGGCCGAGGCGGCTGCCCCAGCACCTAGCAGCGAGAAAACACACGCAAGGAGAACTCCATTGCCTTCTTCAGAGACCAGAGCGCAGACACTCGGCCCTAGCATGATTTGGCGGAACTGGGTGAGCAATCAGGTTTGTCGGGTGAAGCATTTCGAAATGCCAAGTTCGGACGATGACGTCTGCAGAACGATCAAGACAGCAGCTTCAACCAATCTGCGCGTCCGCGTAGTGGGTACGGGGCACTCTTATACGCCGATTGTCCCCACGGACGGAGTTCTAATCTCCGCGGAGCGTCTAACAGGGATCGAAAATATCGACCCAACCAACGGCAGCGTAACCCTCCGCGGCGGAACGCGGATTTGTGACGTTGGCCTTGAACTGCGTTCTGCTGGTTGGGCATTGCCCAACCAGGGCGATATCGATCTGCAGACGATGAGCGGGGCCGTATCGACGGGTACGCATGGCAGCGGCGATAGTTTGCAATGCTTAGCGGGCCCGATAATTGGAATGCGGATAGCGATGGGCGATGGATCCATCGCCAATTTCGATGCTTCGCAAGACATCGATGTCCTCAACGCTGCGAAAGTTTGTCTCGGAATGCTTGGCGTGGTGCTTTCCGTCACGATGAAGCTTGTTCCTGCTTTTGATCTTCATGACAAAATATGGCGTGAGGATTTTGAAGAATGCATGAATCATTTGGATCAGCTATGTCAGGAAAACCGGAGCCTCCGCGTGTTCTGGTGCCCGACCGAACACTCGGCATCGTTATACAGCCTGCCCGACACGTCTGGCATTGGTCGTACGCGCAGTAAAGCTGATGTCTGCGAAATCAGAACGCTGAACGTCACAACTCAGCCGTCAGCAGCTGTCGAAGCACAGGCCGGCGAGAGAATAGGGCCCAGCTATCGGATATTTCCGGGTTCAATTCCGATGCCGAACCATAACGAATGCGAATACTCGGTGCCCTACGAGGACGGTCCGGCGGTATTGCGTGAAATACGCAAGCTGATCCAGATGAAGCATCCGTCGCAGATATTCCCGGTTGAGTATAGAACCGTGGCGGCTGACGATATTTGGTTGAGTCCATACTTTGAGCGGAAGACCGCAATGATATCGGTGTCCGGCGCAGCAGGAGAGGACTACTGGGATTTCATCCGCGATTGCGAGACAATCTTTTCCTGGGTAAAAGGTCGTCCGCACTGGGGCAAACTTCACAGCCTGGGCCGGTCCGAGATCGAAGCCTTGTACCCAAGATACGGGGATTTTATTTCTCAAAGGGCTCGCTTCGACCCGGACGGTCGCTTCCTGAACGACTACCTGCGCGAACGTTTCGGCTAAAAGCTTTTATCTATGGTGGCTTCTGCGGTTCGCTGCATAGCCGCCTGGAACTTGCTGCCATCTTTAGCGATCATGTTGGCGAGGATGTCGATGATCAAATATTGTCCAGCGACCCTGGAGAAAGCTCCTCGCGTGATGGGCGTGTCTGTTGAGGATGCTCCCAGTACAGCGTCCGCGTTGGCAGCGATCGGACTGCGTATATGACAGGTGATTGCGATGGTAAATGCGCCAGCCGCCTTGGCCGCCATAAGTGAGTTGATTGTATCCTTGCTCGAGCCAGATTCCGAAATTGCCAGTGCGACTTGCTTCGGCCCGAGATTCACTGCACTCATGACGGCGAGATGTGGGTCGTCCAGCACGCGCGACACCAGTCCGAATCGAACAAACAAGTAATGCGCGTATCGGGCCACATTCGCAGAGCCGCCGAACCCGTACAGATCTATGCTTTTTGCTCGTATGATCTGTTTTGCCGCCAATTCGAGAGCGGCGTGGTTCAACAGGTCCTTTGTCTGCTTGAGCGCGGTGATGGCCGTCGACAACGTGTCGTCGATGACGTCACCAGACGGGCTGGCGTGTCTGATTGTCTGGTGAGTGGAGAGTTCGATCCCCAATGCCAGTTTGAAACGCTGGAAGCTCGAAAACTTGATGTCTCTACAGAACCTCAAGACGCTCGCTTCGCTCGATCCGGATCCGTCAGCAACCTCCGTGATAGTTTGGTTCACGACCTTCGCGGGATCGTTAAGGACGTACTCACTGATGCGAAGGAGCGCCGGACTGAGGCTGGGCTGAGACGAACGCAAGCGCGCCAAGATCTTTTCCTGCATTTACGATTCCCTTGATGTCGCCGAGCTCCAGCTCCCTAGGCTTGATTGACACGGGCAGTGAAAGCAATAGGAATTTTTCAGCAGATTGCCAAGCCGTGAACATTGTTTTCGTTAGAGCCCCCAGCCGCCTGCCAGCCTTTTTGCACGGCATTTGACCATCATCGCCGCGCGGGGAGAGAGTCGCGCATGATGAAAAAAACCATCTTCCGCAGACGAAAAAAAAGTGGTATTCCTTCAGCGAGAGACTGGGACCGCGGCCGCTGGGCGCGAATGCGAACAGAGATGACGAGATGGGTTCTATATCGATTGGTGTCGACATCGGAGGCACCAAAACGCATTTGAGAAGCTGCCTGGAACAGGGCATGGGCCGCGACTTGGTGGTGAGGACCAGTGAATGGCGTTGTGGAGCCTATGACCACGATATTCCTGGACTAATCGCGCTAATCAGCGGATTTGCGGATGGCGCCACTCCCAACGGCATCGCGATTGGCTCTCATGGATGTGATGCTGAGGCCGAGTGTGCCATCCTGCAAAAACCACTTTCTAATCATTTTGCCTGCCCGTTGAGGGTCGTCAACGATGCAGAGCTATTTCCCCTAGCCATGGGGCTTTCCAGCGGAATTGGTGTCGTCGCGGGAACTGGCTCAATCGCTGTTGCTCGGGACCAGAAAGGCAGGATGCATGTCGCAGGCGGTTGGGGCTGGGCAATCGGAGACGAAGGGAGCGCTCCCGGTTTAGTACGTGAGGCTGGTCGAGCAGTGCGACGGCACATTGACCTCGGAGGGGCAAGGTCAGAGCCGCTTGTCGAAGCGCTTTGTGAGGCATTTGGACTGAATAGCCCCACGAACATCGGCACCGCTATCGCGAAGGAAGGCGGTGCCTCGGCTCTGGGGCGACACGCACCCGTTATCTTCTACGCAGCCAATGAAGGCTCGTCGTTGGCTAAGCGCGTTATTGACGAGGGCGCAGCGGCCCTGACCCAATTAGTTCACCACCTGAAGTTGGCGGGCGTGTCCGACAAAGACGTGGTGGTAGGCGGAGGGGTCATCCTCGCCCAGCCACTTTTAGCCAATGCGTTCTCCCATCAAATTTCCGATCGTTTCGGGGCGACAGTGGCGGTCACCTTCCTCGACAAGCCGCCGGTCTTAGGCGCCTGCGTCTTGGCGCGGCAACTTTGCAGTGCCGGGGATGGCCCAGAGACCTCAATTGTCTCTCAACATATGGATATCCAATGATTTACAGGTCAACGATCGCCCGTCAACCCAATCAGTTTCGCCATACCTTGGAAGTGGTCGGAACGCAGCTTCGCGACCTTGATCTCGCGCCATTTGAAAAGGGGACTGTCGTCGTTACAGGAATAGGCGCGAGTTACGAGGCAGCGGGGGTAGTGGCCGGTGAGCTGCAACGCCGCGGCAGACGAGCAAATACTTGGCGCGCAGTCGATCTCATGGAGCCGGGGGACCCTGGCGACGCGATCATAGTCTTTTCTGTCGGAGGAAGAAGCATCGAGCCAATCGCTGCACTCACCATCCACAGCACGTTACCATCCCTCGCGATTACAAGCGGAGGCAACGACCCGCTGTCACGCACCGCTTCGGCAGCACTTCGCTTCGAGTCCGGTCCGGATTCACTGCCGTCGAGCACCGGCTACACAGGCTCGCTGCTGGCAGGCGGGCTGCTGATAGATGCGCTCTGCGGTGAAGACAGCTTCAATTGGAACGACATTCCTCTGATAGCAAGCGAGGTCTTGGAAACCTCTGCGAAAAAGATGGCACGCATTGGAGAAATGTTTCATGACCAGCGGGCGATCGATTGCGTTGGCGCGATATCGGCTTTGGGTACGGCGGGCGAGGCTTGTTTGCTCATTCGCGAGGCTGCGAGGGTGCCCACCGGCGTCGCAGACACGCTGCACTACTTGCACGGCCCGATGGAATCGATGGATCAGGCAACCGGGATTTTGATATTTGGTGACGGCCGCGAAGTGCGATTGGCGCAGGAATTGGCTGAAATCGGCTGTGCAGTTCTTCTGGTAACCGCAAGCGAGTCGCCTCAGGACGCCAAAAACCTAGCAGTTGTGAAGGTGCCATCTTTGCAGAACCGTGTGGGACGATCAATCGTGGACATCCTGCCCGCTCAGCTGCTAGCCGCAGAACTGTCCGACGCGGCCGGACTTACTGATGCCCAGTTTCGTTATAGCCAAAATGACACAAAGGTGACCGTGAATGAATCGGAGCCCCGGGTCTGAGCACGCGCGTCACGAGATGACACGTTCCGGGCATCCTTCTTGGCCCTGATCAAGACAGCAATGGCGAGCCAGTGGCAGTGATCCCGCTGTCTCGAGCCCGTTGACGGGCAAGAATGCGTCGTGCTTCGCCTGCCGATTGAATGCTGCGCAGCATTCTGTTTCCAAAGGCGTATGAAACTTGGAAAGGTAACCCTACAATAAAACTATACACCGTGGAATTGTCTCGGCACTTCATCACGTCGACGGCCGCGAATAGCTCACCACGGGGAACACTGCATCGTGACGCCCTCTGCTTACTGAAGCTCGCTTTAGCATTGCTGGCAGCAGCTTGGGGACCCATTCAGGGCGAGAATAAATAACTCCAGGACTAACGGACGATGGCATCTTCCCGGCCTAAAGTGTCTTCGGCGCTCATTACACCCGCGATCGGGTTCCTATGTCTCGCGACGCTCGTCCCGATTGCAGCTGTCGTTGCCCTCTCGTTCGGGGACTTCAACATAGCCTTCCCGGAAAAGACGCGCTTTATCGGGCTTTACAATTACGCGCGGTTCTTGTCCGACGGTCGGTTTATCAACGCCGCGCTGGTTACGTTCATTTTGGTCGTCGTCCCCGTCGTCCTCCAATTACTGTGTGGATTAGCGTTGGCAATAGCGCTTAAGGAAAAGCTCGTTGGCACACGGTGGATGCGAGCAGCTTTCCTGCTTCCGTCCGTAGTTCCGCCAGCGGTAGGCGGAATTGTGTGGAAGCTGTTCCTCATTCCTGGTGTCGGCGGCTTGTCTTATCTCGCAAGCTTGTTCGGTCACAATTTCGAAGCTGACTTACTTGGAAGCAAAACGTCAGCGCTGATCTCGGTGATCATCGTATCGATTTGGTTTGGCGTTCCCATCGTTGCTTTGCTGCTTCTCTCGTCTTTGGACTCGATCCCAGACGAGATTTATGAGGCGGCAAACCTCGACGGAGCAAGTTGGGCCCAGGCGCAATGGCATATTTCCATACCGCTTGTCTTACCTGCGATGGGAGCCGTCGCCGTGTTTCAAGCTTTAGAGGTCCTTGGGATTTTCCCCGTGATCTTCGTGTTGACAGGTGGCGGGCCGGCTGGGGCGACTGAACCCCTAAACTTCTACGCTTTTCTGACCGCATTTACATATCTCGATCTAGATTATTCCGCCGCAATTCTCGTGGCATTCACAACAACGATCGTCGGCGTGTGTTTTTGGTCTATTAGCCAAATCTCGGCCACTCGCGTTGGGAGGTAAGCCCATGCATCGATACTTTGGACGTCACATCTCCGAATATCATCCACTCGCCAAATCTCGGCCCCTCGCGTTGGGAGGTGAGCCCATGCGTCGGGACCTCGGACGTCGCATCTACGGATACCTTGTCTCCGCTGCCTTTGCGCTATTCCTGTTCTCGCCGATATTGTGGACCCTATCGACATCTCTCAAGCAGCCGACCGAGATGTTTCAATGGCCGCCCGTGATCGTGAGGGAGCCATCCGCTCAGCACTATACCGCGATAATCGCTGACAAGGACTTCTCTTCCGCGCTCATCAATTCAATTGTGGTCTCATGCAGCACCATCATATTGACCATGGCGCTTTCGATCCCGGCAGCCTTTGGCATCTCTCATTTGCAGAAAACTGCGATGCGAAGGCTATTGACGCTGGTGTTGGCACTCCGGGCGGCGCCAGCGATGATCTACATCATCCCCTACTTTCTCTTTTTTCGCCAAGTACACCTCGTCGACACGAAGATTGCGCTGATCATCGTCAACACAATGTTCGCGGTTCCGCTTGCGATATGGTATTTGTCGGCGTTTTTTGACCAAGTGCCGCGTGAAATTGAAGAAGCCGCGATGATAGACGGCGCGTCAACGCTGCAGACGATGACGCTCATCTCGATACCCATCGCCAAATCTGGTATCATTGCAACAGCAATACTGATATTTATTGGTTCGTGGAATGAGTTTCTTTTCGCGCTGACACTGACACGCGATGACGCGAAAACTGCCGCCGTCGCAATACTGAATTTCATCCCATTTGAGGGGACCGATTGGGGCAAGGCGGCAGCCGCATGCGTGCTTATGCTGGTCCCGATCGTGGTGTTCGTGCCGTTCGTAAAAAAAATACGTCGCCGGCCCAACAACGACCGGTTCCGTGAAAGGGTGAAACGCTAGCTCAAGGAGAAAAGCAATGAGATGTCTTGGAATTCTTGCTGTTGCATTAGGTGTTGCCGTCGGCGGCGGAGCGTCGGCTCAGCAGCGCTATGACGGCGTGAAAATAAAGGTCCTATCGACAAACTCGGCATACGATTTGGAGCTCAAAAAATTCCCGCACGAATTCACAGAGAAGACTGGCGCTGAAGTGCAGTTTGATCTCTTCGGTTATGCGCCGACCGTTCAAAAAGTGTCGGTCGAGCTCCTAACGCGTTCAGATAGTTACGACGTGGTATATTTAGGGAGCGAGGAGTTCGGGCGATACGCATCTGGCGATATCCTGGAGCCGCTCGATAATTACATAGACATGAAGAGTGCGGACGTACAGGATTTCATCGCTCCCGTGCTGCGCCTCTACAATAAGGACGGCAAACAGCTGGCATTTCCGCATTTCGCGGCGACACAGCTCCTGTATTATCGTGCCGACTTGTTCGAGAAAGCCGGAATCAAACAGCCACCGCAAACGTGGGAAGAGTTCCGTAATGATTGTGATCTGCTGAGAAAGGCAGACATTCAGTGCACGGCGCTACGGGGTCAACCGGATACTGGCGAGAATATATGGTTTTGGGGCCAGGTTCTTTATGGTTTTGGCGGTAAATATTTTGCGAACGAACCAGCGGATCTGACGCCCACGGTAAATTCGCCCGCTGCGGTGGAGGCGCTGAAATGGTACACGGATGTGATGACCAATTTCACTGTGCCTGGGAGCATCTCAGCAACCTTCGATGATGTTGTCATCGCGATGCAGCAGGGCCGCATTGCTATGACTGTCGAAGGCGCTCCCACCGCAGGTCGCATTCTCGATCCCAAGCTGTCGAAGGTCGTCGGCAAGCTTGGGTTTGCTTTGCCCCCTGGCGGCGTAAGTGGGAGGTTCCCGCCCTTTGCGGGACAGGCGTATGTCATTCCAGCTGCATCAGAAAACAAGGCAGCTGCAGCGGCCTTCCTTCAATGGGCGACGAGTAAAGATCTCATGAAGCGGATTTCGCTCGACAGCACCTTTGTCGCCATCACCAGGACATCGCTGTGGGACGATCCGGAAATCCGTGCGAAACATGACTATGATTATGGCCATGGATCGTTTGCGGCAACGTATGCAGAAACGCTTCGCGGGGCGCCCGAGTGGTATTATCCTCGCATTCCAGAATTCAAGGAGATCGGCGATCGCCTTGGCCGTGCCCTGCAAGAAGCGGTTGTCAGGAGCAAGAGCCCAGAGGCTGCCTTGGACGATGCTCAAGGTGATGCGGTCGAAATCGTGAAGCGCGCTGGATACCTGAAATAGCCGTTACACGTCGCCACCGGCGCGGTTTTGCGCGCCGGTGCGCGCGCGAACTGAACCTTCATAGCGCGTGGGATGAGAGTTGAGGAACTTTAGTATAGTCTGGATTTGCAGCGATCAGCAGCGTTGGGACACCTTGCAGTGCCTAGGGTTCAAAGGCACGCAGACTCCCAATATTGACCGCCTGGCGGCGAGGGGCACGGCATTCGCCCGTGCGTATTGTCAAAGCCCTATCTGCACGCCGAGCCGAACGAGCTTTCTGACAGGCTTGTATCCGATCGCACACCAAGTGCATCAGAACGGCGCCGGCACATTTCCTTCGCATCTCGTTTTGCTCCCAAAACTGATGGCGAACGCCGGATACTATACAGGGCACATAGGAAAGCTGCACCTGTCTGCCACACGTGGCATGATAGAAAAGCGCCCCGATGATGGATTTGCCGAGTTCTACTGGAGCCCTGAGCCATTTCCGGAGTGGTCAGGCAACCACGACTATCATGCGTGGATGTGGTCAAAAGGGGTCAATCCCGAAGCCTACTTCAAACCCTATCTTGACCAACACTATGGTCCGGGACCAGCCGCAGAATATCGGCAGGCGCGTTGGGCAGGCGATCGGGCTGAGCGCTTCATCAAGATGCATTCTGATCGTAGTTGGTATTTAGGCGTTAACATCGACGCGCCTCATCCGCCCCTCAATCCCCCGCCAGACTACCTCAGGCGGTTCAATCCAAATGATATGCCTGATCCTGCGTTCAAGCCGATTGATCTCGAGCACCAGAAGAAATTTGAACGAGTCGATCAGCAAGCGAAATTCGCGGTGGATCCTTGGCACGCAGCAACAGACGCGGGTGAGGCGCACAACGACGAATTGGCAGGACCTACGCATGAAGCGCCACCAACGAAGTTCAATATTTGGGAGATGAGAGCGGCCTATCACGCCGAGGTGGCACAGGTGGACGATCTGGTCGGCCGGATAATAGACACTTTGACGGAAACCGGCCAGCTGGATCGCACGATCATCGTCTTCATGAGCGATCATGGTGATATGATGGGCGACCACGGCCTGCTCTACAAAGGCTGCCGGTTCTATGAGGGTGTGGTGCATGTCCCACTTGTGATTTCCGTGCCTGGCAGCCCAGCCCAAGGATCGGTGTCGAATGCACTTGTCGAACTGGTCGATATTGCGCCCACATTGCTCTCGTTATCGGGGCTTGAGGTCCCAAAGGCCATGCAGGGGCTGTCACTCGACCAGATGCTGCTTGGGAACACTTCATTGGATTGCCATAAGCCATACGTTGTCAGTGAGTATCACAACTCCCTCAGGTTCCGCGGCAGCCGAGGGTCTCGCGCATCGATGTACTATGATGGACGTCACAAACTAAATGTATATCACGATGTTGGAATAGGAGAGCTGTTCGATCATAAAGAGGACCCCAATGAGCATTATGACGTATGGGATAGCCACCATCACAGGGGGTTGAAATACGACCTATTAGGCCGCAGCTTTTCCGCAATGATGCTTAGAAGTGGATCCGGCCCGGAGAGAATTGAGGACTATTGACCTTGGCGGACCGACGCCAGGAAGGTCGCGAGCGAGGCATTGTTCTCGCGACCTTGGGGCCGCCCTCGGTCGATTGTCCAGAAATTGTTCGATAATTTATGGTATCTCGCTGCTCTTTCCTTCATTCATAAGGGGTGAGGATTGTGGAAATGAGCGTCAACTCACCTGCAATGAAAGCGGCATCGCACGAGAGCATCTTGGCTCGCCTGCAGGACGACATTGATCGATTGCCCAATGCGCTCGCTCGCATTGCCAAATACATTCTGGAAAACCCGGAAAAGGTGCTGCACCAATCGGTCGCGGAGCTAGGTGAATTCGCGGCCAGTGGTGAAGCGAGCATATTGCGGCTTTGCCGGCAGATAGGCTTTTCCGGCTTCCGCGACTTCAAGCTGGCATTGGCGGCCGAGATTGGCCGCCCGGGACTGCCTCCTACTGCTGCTGGAA
Organism: Mesorhizobium wenxiniae; assembly: GCF_002284535.1. Classification (GTDB taxonomy): domain Bacteria; phylum Pseudomonadota; class Alphaproteobacteria; order Rhizobiales; family Rhizobiaceae; genus Mesorhizobium; species Mesorhizobium wenxiniae. Next base: position 129,690 of record NZ_NPKH01000035.1, read on the forward strand.
CTGCGGATAGCGCTCTGCAATCCTTGCACGACACCATGGCGCAAAACCTCAGCATCGCACACAACAATGCCGATTCCGAAACTCTCGCGAAGGTCGCCGCCGCGCTTGCGGCAAGCAGACGGATCGACCTCTACGGCGCCGGAATGTCCGGTATAACGGCAGAACTGCTTGCCTATCGGCTTTTGCGTGTCGGGCTAACGGCCTTTGCGTTCAGGAATTCCAACATGGCTCACGAAGTCGCCAGCGGGCTTAGTCCCGGATGCGTTGCGATCGGCCTTTCGATCTCCGGCCTCACGGTTGACACCGTCCAGTTCCTCAAGGGCGCCCGTTCTGCGGGGGCACTGACCGTCGCCATCACCAACCGCGCCCGCAGCCCGCTCGAGAAAGCGGCTGACTTCACCCTGCAGGCCTCCGGCCTTCAAGACCACCCGATCGGCGGCACCCTAACATCGACGATCGGCAAGATCTTTGTGATCGAAAGCCTCATGCTGGCGCTCGGAAAGGCGATGGATAAACCGGTTGCCAAATGAAATTAAACTCCATATTGTCACGAAAATGAAATAAAGCACCGATAGAAAACGCCCACCGAAAGGGAACTCGGAATGGCAGCGTTAGACCTTCACATCGACGACATCGGCAAGCGGTTTGGCGCGATTGATGTCCTGCGCGGCATCTGTCTAAGGGTTGCTGCGGGGGAGTTTGTGACACTGCTGGGGCCGTCCGGGTGTGGTAAATCAACGCTTCTTCGGATCATCGCGGGGCTGGAGCGTGCCGACCAGGGCCATGTGCGTGCAGGAGGCAGGGGGCTGGACGCGGTGGCGCCGAAGGACCGCGACCTAGCCTTCGTGTTCCAGAGCTACGCCCTTTATCCGCATCTGAGCGTGCACGACAACATTGCAGCCCCGCTGGTCATGCGTGAGCTAAGCAGCTTGGAACGGCTTCCTGTGATTGGCGCGCTGCTGCCCGGAGCCATCCAACGCAAACGCTCGATCCAGGAGCGGGTCCGGCAGACATCAGGGCTTCTCAAGCTCGACGCGCTGCTCGAGCGTCGACCGTCGGCGCTGTCGGGCGGGCAGCGCCAGCGCGTGGCTTTGGGACGCGCCATGGTGCGCAAGCCGAAGATCTTCCTGATGGACGAACCCTTGGCAAACTTGGACGCAGCGCTGCGCATCCATACGCGTGGCGAGATCGCACGGCTTCACAAGGAAATGGAAACGACGACTATCTTCGTTACCCATGACCAGGCCGAGGCGGCAGCGCTTTCAGACCGCGTCGCAGTCATCTTTGGCGGCGAACTCCGTCAGGTCGCAGCCCCTGCCGATCTCTATCGCGAACCCGTCGATCTAGACGTAGCGCGCTTCCTGGCGCAGCCATTCCTGAACGAGCTGGCAGTGGCCGCACCTATAGGCGGCGGGCTCATGATCGGCGGCAGCAGGATCATCATTCGCGACGCGCTCGGATCCGGGCTGGCCGGAACGCTGGCCTTCCGCCCCGAGCATGCGACCCTGGCTGAGAAGGATCATCCAGGAGCCCTGCCGGTTCGCGTCACGCGCATTGAGCACGCAGGGATCGACGCTCACGTCTTTGTCGATGCCGAGGCCGGCGCTCAGTTCGTCGCCCGCATTTCCGCCGAGCGCGCGCGATCACTGCGTGACGGCGACAATCTGGGACTGACCATCGACGCTGAAAGGGCATGGTTCTTTCCTTCCAACGGCTCGCGCCAGCGTGGCGATCACAGCGGGACAGTCTGACATGGCCTTAGCCAACGACATTCCGCTCAGTTCCTTAGCTCCGAACACTGCAGGCAGGTACCGGCCGGCTCGGGCCCAGGCGCAAGCTGGCATAATTCTGTCCGTGCCGGCGACGCTGTTGCTTGTTGCCCTTGTCATCGGGCCCGCCATTCTTGTCTTCTTTCTGTCCTTCACGAATGCGTCGCTCGGCTTGGCCGGAATCCAATTCATCGGGGTTGCTAATTATACGCGCATGTTGACCGACCCTGGCTTTGCTCAGAGTCTGCGCAACACCGCGCTCTATGTGGCTGTGGTCGTGCCGACGGCAATCGGGTGGGGGCTGCTCGTCGCCGTTTTGATCGCTAGATCACGGTTCGCAGTTCTCTATCGAACCGCTTACTTTCTGCCCGTGGCTGCAAGCTTGGTTGCTCTCGCGACCGCGTGGGAAGCAATCCTGCATCCAAGTCTGGGTTTTGCCAACACGCTGCTGCAGCTCCTGGGCGCATCGCCCGTCAGGTTCCTGTCCGACCCGGCGACGGCCATATATGCGCTCGCGGCGATCGGCGTCTGGCAGTTGGTTGGCTTCAACATGATCCTTTTCCTGGCTGGCCTTTCGACCATTCCAGAGGAGCTCTACGAAGCTGCGACTATCGACGGGGCGGACAGGGGACTGAAGCGCTTCCTTCTGGTCACCTGGCCGATGCTGGCGCCAGTTACGGTGTTCGTCACCGTGATGACAATTATCCGCGCCTTTTCGGTTTTCGAAACGGTCGCGGTCCTCACACAGGGAGGGCCGATGAAATCTACCTCCGTCGTTCTTTACACTTTTTATGAAGAAGGTTTCCGCTTCTTCCGCGTCGGATATGCTTCTGCGATCTCCGTTTCCTTTTTTGTCTTCGTGACTTTCCTGTCGCTCGTCCAGATGCGCGTCTCCGAGCGTCGGGCGCGCTGGAAAGCAAATGGAGGCCAGTGATGATCCTGGGGCAATCTTCCTCTTCCCGCATTGTCTCGCATGCTGTGCTTGTCACCGGCGCGATCATCATGGTCTTTCCGTTTCTGTGGATGATCCTTGCCTCGCTGACGCCACAGAGCGAGATCTTTGACGGCAGCCTGCTTCCAACGCCGACCCTTCACGGCGCAATCGACAATTACGGCACTGCGCTCTCGGCAATTCCGCTGCTTCGGTTCATGGCAAATGGCTTTGTCGTGTGTCTGGCAATTCTTGTGTTGCAGATCGCGATCGCCATCCCATGCGGCTATGCGCTGGCCAAGCTGTCCTTCCCGGGCCGCCCTATTCTGCTTGTCGGCGTCCTGCTCGGCCTTCTGGTGCCGGTGCAGATACCAACCATCCCGATCTACATAGCCCTCGCAAAATCCGGACTGCTCGACAGCTATGCCGCTCTGGTTCTGCCCTGGATCATTTCGGTGTTTGCCATCTTCCTGTTCCGGCAGTTCTTCGTGACCTTTCCGGATGAGGTGCTCGACGCGGCGCGGCTCGACGGTTTCAGCGAGCTATCGATCGCCTGGCGGATCATGCTGCCAGCAGCTTGGCCGGCCGTCGTCTCCTTCTCGATCTTCTCTATCGTGGCCCATTGGAACGATCTTTATTGGCCAATGGTGGTGATAACCAATCCCGACATGATGACGGCTTCGCTCGGCATTGCCTATTTCCGGCAGGCCGGCGAGGGCGCCGGAAATGTCGGTGCGCTGATGGCGGGGGGCGTTCTCGTAACTGCTCCCTTGGTCTCTTTTTTCCTTCTCATGCAGAAACACTTCATCCGAGGTCTGGTGCTCGGCCGACACTAGCTCCGTCTCTAAAAACCCCCATCTCAAAACTCAGGAGAGCAATGTGAAAACAGTTGCAATGATCCTTGCTGCCGGTGTCGCAGCGGCAGCCATGCCAGCGCAAGCCGAGACGAAACTCAATGTCTATTACGCCTGGCCCGAACACGAAGTGATCCACAAGCCGATTGCAGACCGCTTCATGGCGGACCACCCGGAAATCAAGATCAGCTTCCGCGCTGCTGCGCCGAGTTATGACGAAGCTGTCCAGACGTTGATTCGTCAGAGCATGGCAGGCGAGTTGCCGGACGTTCACTATGTCGGCTTTAACGTGCTCCGTCCGCTCGTCACGCGCGGGCTCGTAAAGCCCATCGACGATCTCGTTGCCGCCGATCACCTGGCCGATAAGGGCTACACGGAACAAATCCTGTCTCTGGCAAGAATCGAGGGCCATCTGTACGGACTTCCCTTCGCCATGTCGACGCCGGTCGTTTATTACAATGCCGATCTCGTGAAGCAGGCGGGCGGCGACCCCGACAAGGTTCCGACCGATTGGGACAGCTTCGTCGCACTGGCCGGCAAGGTCGGTGCGCTCGGCAATGGAACGTCCGGCATGTATTACCAGCTCGGCTCGGACGACTGGGCCACGCAGAACCTGGTACGCAACTTCGGCGGCCAGATGATGAACGACAAGGAGAGCGACATCGCTTTTGACGGTCCTGCAGGCCAGGCTGCCGTCAAGCTGTTCAAGCGGTTCCACACCGACGGCGCTCAGCCGGCGATCGACTCCCATGCCGCCCGGCAGCTCTTCACCTCTGGCAAGCTCGGCTTCTTCTTCGCCTCTGCCGGCAGTGTGAGCGGTTTCGAAGGTGAAATTGGAGATCGGTTCAAGCTCCGCACAGCCAAGCAGCCGCTCGGCGCTGAAGATGCGACGATGCCGACGGGCGGCATGGTTGCGATAATCCTTACCGACGATCCCGCCAAGCGCGCCGCCGCCTGGGACTACGTCAAGTTCACCACAAGTCCTGAAGGCCAGAGCATTGTCGTGCCGAATACTGGTTATATGCCGACCAACACGCTTGCCCTCGACAAGGATCATCTCGCCGGCTTCTACGATAAGCACCCGAACTGGTACACCAGCGTGCTTCAGACGCCCCGCGCCCGCCCGTGGTTCTCCTGGCCTGGTGATAACGGCGTGCAGATCGGGGAGGTCCTCCGCGACGAGATGACGGCTATTGCGCTTGGATCCAAGGAACCGGAAGCCGCTCTCGCAGACATGGTGTCCGAGGTTCGCGCACTCCTGCCGAAAACGAACTGATCGCCTCGTCCGAGACGCTGCACGCTCCTGTGCGGCATCCCTCCCTTTTTCGGGATTATCCATGAAACTCATTCATCTGACCGACCCCCATCTTGTGCCGTTAGGCGCCATGCTCTTCGGCTTCGATCCTGCCCAACGGCTTCGCAAGACCATTGAGCGCATCAACCGCGATCACGCCGACGCCGAGCTTTGCGTCGTGACTGGCGATCTCACTGACGAGGGAGATTTCGCTTCCTATGTCCTACTTCGCGAGGTGCTGCAGGAACTGCGCGTGCCCGCCCGCCTTCTGCTCGGCAATCACGACAGCCGCGAGAATTTTGTTCGGGCGTTTCCTGGAGAGCCGCGCGATGAGAACGGCTTTATCCAGTCGGTTCACGACGGATCTGCCGGGCGCCTCATTTTTCTCGACACATTGGTGGAAGGTTTCGGTCATGGCTCCTTGGACGATGGTCGGCTCGAGTGGCTGCTGGCCCGGGTGGCCGAGGCGTCGGATGTGCGGGCCTACCTCTTCGTCCATCATCCGCTGCAGCCGATCGGCCTGCCGCATTTCGAACCCTGGAGCACCGAGAATTGGCGCCCGATCATGCAGGCGATTGTCAGCGCCGGCAATGTGCGGCACATTTTCCACGGCCATGTGCATGTCGATGTTGGCGGCACCTGGAGCGGCATCCCTTTCAGTGCAAACCGCGGCGTGGCGCATCAGATCATTCCACATTTCACGCGGAGAGACGCGGACTTCGTCGAGGATGCGCCCGCTTTTGACATCGCGATAATCGACGTTGATGGGGTCCTGGTGCATCGCTTCGAAGTTAGCGACCGACATGTGGTCGAGGTCTCCGCAGAAGGTTGGGTTCCCGAGGGCATGCAATGAATCAACAGGCCTCTTATGAACTGGTCATCTTCGATTGCGACGGCGTTCTGATCGATAGCGAGACGCTGGCAAGTCGAATCGATGCCGAAGAACTTACCCGCATTGGCTATCCCATGTCGTATTCTGATGTGATTCTGCGGTTTACCGGCCTTTCCTCAGCCACCATGCGGAAAATGATCGAAGAAGACTGGGGCCGCCCTCTACCCAGCGACTTCGACGTCATCGTGCAATCCCGGATAAAGGAAAGCTACCAGACGGAACTGCAAGCGATCAGCGGCATTGACCAACTCCTGCATCAGTTGCGATTGCCGCGCTGCGTCGCATCGAGCAGCGCCCCCGACAAGCTGCGGCTTGGTCTTGAACTGACGGAACTTTGGGCATACTTCCATCCCCACGTGTTCAGCTCCGCCATGGTAAAGGCCGGTAAGCCTGCACCGGACCTCTTCCTGTTCGCTGCCGCCCAGATGGGCACTAAGGCAGCGCGCTGCGTCGTTGTCGAGGACAGCATTGCAGGCGTTCGAGCCGGTGTGGCCGCGGGGATGATGGTGATCGGTTTCACCGCGGGCGGCCACTGCCACGACGACCACGGTCAACGATTGCTGTCAGCCGGCGCTGCGGTGGTCGCGCGATCAGCCGAAGAACTTAGCGTCCTGCTGATGACGAGCGAAGTCCAGCCCAATACAAAATGGCAGGAGGCGGACCCGGTGGCAGCAGGTGCCGTAAGGTGAACTGCAGCAGCTTCCCATCCACTCAACCCCACAAAAATGTCTTCCTATACCGACTGTCCCGGCGATTCCGTCCACTTGACATAAATCCGAACAAAGCTCCCTTGCATTCGATATCGGCGAAGTCTGACAGGCGGATGCGGCATGGGGCGGGCGCGCGCAAGCGACACTCAACGGTGTTCGACCGAGCTGCTCACAAATTACAATTGAGGGTCAAGAAGGAGCATTCGTGTCTGCGTGGGGGAACTCACCGGAGCTCGAAGCACAGGCCCGTGGCACCGTTTCGATGATGGACGAGTTACTTCATGATCAACCGAAAGCGATAGCGACCGAGGTCCCTTATGCGGCCCGAGCATTTACAACTCGCGACATTTATTGGCCGTTCGTCGGTCAACTGTTTGCTTGGAATCGAACACCTCGATCCGGGCGGCAGAGAGGGTCGACCCCTCACTGCTCACGGTTCGCTGTCAGACGCCTGGAATAGATGGTCACCACAACGACGACAATCAAGTGGCCTGACGCAGCAGCGGTCTCTTGTCCCACTTCCTCCCAGGGTCGGGCCCAATCTGAGTGTGGAGCAATGCAGAAAATCATTCATATCACGGATCCTCATTTTGTTGCCCCTGGCAAGACGCTTTACGGCATCGATCCGGCGCAGAGATTGCGCGACACCTTGGACCATGTCTCGCGCGTACACGCAGATGCCAAGCTCATCCTTATTACTGGCGATCTTGCTGATACAGGCGATCCAGCCGCTTACGCACTCTTGCGCGAGATCTTGTCGGAGGTCCGGCTCCCGGTCCATTTGACGATCGGCAACCACGATGACCGCGGCGCATTTCGAGGCGTATTCGGCGGGGAAGGATTCGTTCAGGCGGCTGTCGACTTGCACGACTGGCTCGTCGTCTTGCTCGACACAAAGGACGACATCAGCCATTTCGGTTGTCTTGACGGTGGCCGGTTTGAATGGCTGCAGGACCAGCTTTTCCGTGCCGCCGGCCGACCAGTCGTGGTTGCTATGCACCATACGCCGGCGGATTTGCATGTGCCTTGTTTTAAGACGAGCGATATGAAGGAGTCCGATCGGCTCCTTTCCATCCTTCGGAAAAACGCATCGGTCCGCCACATGCTCTTTGGTCACCGGCATGTTGCTGCAGCAGGCAGTTTGTCGGGCATATCGTTTACTGCCAGCCGTGGCACGGCGCAGCATATCGTTCTGGACTGGGAACAATATGGCAAGCCCATATTTGTGGCGGCTGCGCCATCATACGATGTCGTCATGTTGGACGGATCGGATGTCGTTGTCCATCGTCACGAGGGACTTGATCAGCTGCCTGTCATTCGTCCCGGTGATCCGAAATGATGGCTTCACCATCGATCAAAACGTCCGATCGGTCGCGGCCTCGACTGATCATCTTCGATTTTGACGGCACCCTTGCGGAGACGGAAATCGTAGCATCGGAGGTGATTTCGGCAAAACTTGCCGCGGAAGGTTTCCAGGTGCATCCAGATGAAATAACGGCAACGCTCTCCGGCGTTGAGCGAGACGATCAACAACGGCATCTGGAAAGACTTGTCGGTGTAAGCCTGCCGAAGAACTTCATGGAAACGGCCGCGGCTGAGATCCAGCTGGCCGCCTCTGGGATCCTGTCGGCGACACCTGGCGCGGTTGAACTGCTCCAGTGGCTTTCCATTCCCTTTTGTGTCGCATCGAACACATCTCGTTTCGAACTCATCCACCGCATGAGAGCCGCCAATCTCTTGGGGCTTGTAGGCTCACGGTTCTTCTCCTCCGATGACATCGGTGTCCGGAAGCCTGACCCTTCTGTGCTGCTATTGGCGGCGGAAATCATGGGCGTGTCTGCCAGAGAGTGCCTTGTCATTGAGGACAGCGTCATCGGTCTTAGTGCCGCGCGAAATGCAAATATGCGCTACTGCGCATTCGGGGGCGCCCGCCACCATACGAGTCGACTGAGGAATGACCTCCGGACCTTTGAGCCGGAGGCATTGTTGCTGAACTTGGCGGAACTTAAAGGTTTGCTTTGCCCAATGTAGAAAGAGGGCAGCGGCGTGGACGGTCCGCCCGCGCCTGCATCCGGAACACCATACCCCGGCGGGCAGTGCAATGGCGGACAGGTCATCAAGCTTGGTGCGGGATCCGGTATGCGGTCTGGTCGCCAGCGGGCCTAGCTCACAATCCAGAATCGCGCATTTTGTTGCCTAAAACCCCGAGCTTCTTGGGGACTTATCTATCTCCAAACTCGTAAGTCAAACAAACAGCGGAGAAGCGTCGGTTTTGCGTTTTTGCCGTACTCTTGGCCTCTCTGGGTTTCGCGAGTTCAGGGTGGCGTTACCGGGGAGATTGAGCGCGATAAAGCCCGGCGACTGACACAGCACCTCGCCACTGAACTCGCATGTAAGACCGGAAATTGCGAACCTGAGCGCGGCCTTCCTACATTCGGTTGAGGCCTCAGCTCGCCTTCTCGACTACGCCCAGATCGAGCGCCTGACGGAGCGACTACAGAGTGCTACGCGTGTCGAAGCTCTTGGTATGGGCGTCTCCGCAATCTGCGCAGAGCTACTGTCACAGCCGCCTGATCTGGCTGGGGACCCCGGATTGTGAACATCGCTCGCGGTCTGGCTCATGGGCTGGACGCTTCGGCTTATGCTATCGGCATCTCCTATGAAAGATATGAGCGAGAGGCCGTCGCCTTTCTCAGAACTGGCCGCGACCGAGGAGCGCATACGCTTGCAATAACGACGCGTGACAAATCGCCAGTCTCTGGGGTGGCGCATGAGGTGCTCCTACTCAGCTCCGGCGCGGGCCCTGGCCGAACCTGGACCGGCAACGCTTATGCCTTCAATGGCTCTTCTGAGTGAGTGCATCGCCGAGTGTCTGAAGGGGCACAGAAATCCCAATGCCTCGCGAACCAAAGCATAGCTGTGCGAACGCTTGGTAAGATCTCTGTTGGTGCCAACACCGCCTTCAGCGAAGCCTTCCTTTCGCTCTTCAGATCGCCAAGTGTAGTTTTAGTCGGAGCCGGGCCTCTCCGAGGGCAATGACAAGAGATGCCACCCCGGGAAGTTCCGTCAGAACGGTCGCTCCGTTAGTGACGACGGCCGTCGTGCGGCGACCACCGAAGTATGGTCTACGAACAAAGCGAGGGCCAAGCGCAAACTGGTGAAACGACAGATGTACGGCCGCGGCAAGTTGGATCTGCTAAGGGCCGTTAGTCGGCGCTGTAAAGAAATGTCACCGAGAGTGGGTCAAAGCCCCCGTGGTAAGCGCTCGCCGGGCGGAACTGGTCAGGGTTGCGCAGTCCGCTAGTCTAGCGTGGCGAAGCGACGAGCGCAGGAAATGGTTTGCGCGCAGCTCAGGTGCGTCGAGCGCCTAACGCCTCCTAGATCTTTCCGCGTCCGGTCCTCTGAGGCTTCCCGGTAGTGTGCTGAGAGTTCTGCAAATTCGCTGAGAGGGGGCGGTCATGGCAGGCTGGTGATGTTCAACGTCACCTGATTCCCGCGAAGGAACGCCACCATGACCCAAGACTGAAAGTAAGACCGCCAGCGCCGCCGTCAAAGACATTCTGCTTTCGGACCCGCAAGGTCTGCACGAAGTGATCCGGGCGGTGATGCAGGAGGTGCTCGAGGCCGAGATGGACGAGGCTCTGGGTGCTTCGAAAGGCGAGCGCACACCGGAGCGGCTCGGCTATCGCTCGGGTTATTATGGCCGCACTCTTGTCACCCGTGTCGGCAAGCTTGAGCTGCGAGTTCCGCAGGACCGGGCCGGCCGCTTCTCCACCGAGCTTTTCGAGCGTTACCAGCGTTCGGAGCGGGCCTTGGTGGCCACGCTTGCGGAGATGTATGTGCAGGGCGTGTCGACCCGCAAGGTCAAGGCGATAACGGAAGAGCTGTGCGGCCATGCCTTCTCGGCCTCGTCCATCTCGGCCATCAACAAACGCCTGGACGAGAGCCTGAAAGCGTTTGCCGAGCGCCCGCTTCAAGAGCCTTTTGCCTACCTCATCCTCGATGCTCGCTACGAGAAGGTGCGCGAGGCCGGCATCGTCATGAGCCAGGCGGTGCTGATCGCTGTCGGCATAGACTGGGACGGCCGGCGTCAGATCCTGGCCGTGGAGATGGCCAATCGTGAGAGCCGCTCGGCCTGGAGGGACTTTCTCGTTGGCTTGAAGGCGCGCGGCCTCAAGGGCGTCGAGCTGGTCGTGTCAGACGATCATGCCGGCCTGGTCGCGGCGATCGGCGAGGTGATCCCGGAAGCGGCATGGCAGCGCTGCTACGTGCACTTCCTCAGGAACGCGCTCGATCACCTGCCGAGAAAGCATGGCGACGATTGCCTGCAGGAACTGCGCTGGCTCTACGACCGGCGCGATCTCGCCGAGGCCAAGGCCGATCTCGCCGCATGGCTTTCCAAATGGTCGGCCCGCTACCCACGACTGACGACATGGGTGGAGGAGACCATCGAGTACACGCTGACCTTCTTTCGTCTGCCACGCCAGCACCACAAGCATCTCAAGAGCACCAACATGCTTGAACGGCTCAACGAGGAAATCCGGCGCCGCACCTATATCGTGCGCATCTTTCCAAACTCACAGAGCTGCCTACGCCTCGTCAGGGCGCTGGCCGTCGAAACCAACGAAAACTGGATGGAGGCCAACCGCTACATCAACATGGACGACCTGCGCGAGCACAAGAAGCTCACTCTGCGCCAAGCCGCATGACCAGCACCATGGCCGCCCCTTTTTGCAGAACTTGACGCACACAACCGGCTTCCGCATCCGAGCGCCGCGGCTGGCCATGGTCACACCTCATACGCATGGTGTATGCAGCTGAGGCGGCGCGCGGTGCATGCGTCATGTCCGGATGTCGAGAAATAGCACGCCGCAGAAACTCAAATTCTGCTAATCGAACGTTCAAAGGACGTCGAAAAAAGGGGAAGCGTAGAGATGTGGTTCTGCAAAAATGCGGCCCAATGTCGTCGGACAGAAATGCCCAGTTTGGCTATTGAAGCCAAGAAGAACGCAAAAGCCGATGCAGCCTACGACGCGGTACTTCAATTGCTCTACAGCAAATCCCACATGCCGGGGCAGCATCTCAGCGATAAAGAGCTAGCGTCCGACCTCAACATCGGCCGGACTCCTATACGCGAAGCACTTATCCGACTTGCAGCGGAAGGGAAGATCGTGTCCTTTCCTCAAAGGGGCTACTTTACGAGACCTCTGGTCGAGTGGGTTCTATTGGACTCGTATGTGGTGGCGCGCGAAACACTTACCTTCGCCCTAACTCGTACACGGACTCACCCTCTCGACCGAACCGCCCCCTCTGGTGAGTTATCTCCAACGGAGCTCGCTCTTCGAGCGGAAGAAATATTCACTGACATAGCTCTGGGGGCATGTAATTGCGAAATCTGCCATATCATCGACAAGTTCTGTTTCTGCTCTCATGCCCTTCGCATGGAAATAACCGCGTCTGAGCTTTCCCCGGCTTTTCGAACCAGTCTTGCAAGGCTAACTGACGCAATGCCTCAGCTCGGCAAGACTACGAGCGCAGTGGCATCCGCATTGACTAACCACCTTGATGTAGAACAGCGCGCAGTGTCGCGCGCTTTGCAAAATATGAGCAGGAGACAGCTGGCAAACTTCACGTTTACAAAGAAGTATTGGTGAGCGATTTTCGCCGACATCAGCCGAGTAGCTGAGCCATTCGGCTTGGGCCGTCGCAGGAGGGCTGCGGGTCCCGTGCGATATGATGCTGGAGGCGGTCAAGACACGCTTCGGATCGACGAGGGTGCCTCATCCGATCGAGACCTGTCGGAAAATGGCACCCCTACACCGGCAAGGAACACGCGCCTTCGCCTCTGCGCTGACCGCGTTACTTGCTCCACGCCCGTGAAGCGCCCCACTCCAGCGACGTGTCGGAAGCCTGGGTCAAAACCTTCAGCGTGATTGCGTTCGCATCACTCCTTGCATGATCACCCATGGTTCTCCGCCAGATCGCCCGGTGGGATGACTACAACGAGATACATCCTCACTGAGCGCTCAGAATACGATCCCGGGAGAGGTCATTCTGACACAAACCCACTAGCCGGAGTGTTCGCGAAAGGGGCTACTAACATTGGACGCCGGCCCTCGGTCCGGCGAGTGCTTCAACCAATTACGGAAGCTCGGGGTGCTCCCAGCTCGCCAAGGTTGGCTGATTATCTGGCCCGCGGCTTTGGCGGGATGATATTCCTGCGCATCCGCGCTGCGCTTTTTATCTTTTAAATGGTGCCGGTACGAGAGGCTGAAAAAGCAACCTCGCGTTGTCACTTCCGATACTAAAATATCTCAGATAGGGGGCTAAAGGTAGGCGGAGAATAAATAATATATCCATAAATATATTTCAGAGGACCACTTCCCATTCTTGTCAGGGGCTATTAGGTGTTGATTTACGAAGGAGGGACTGAATCGTTCAGCGAGTTCATTTCCGACGAGGTTGACGCCTCATACGCCGGTTGCGAGCTTGAAAGCTCTTTCCTGAACTCAACGTAGCGAGGGCGCTACGGCGCCCAGCCTGTTCTCAGGAGCGACTCTGCTCTTGTGGGTTAGCCGAGCCTCGTTGCAAGACGCAAAAGTATGCGAGAGACGGTTCGGTTCGGCTCGTGACTTCGCGAGTGGCCGATGGCCGATGTAACACAACCAGGCTTGATCATATGACCAAGGATGTAAGCTTAGCCACGGCAGCAAGCACACGATGCGTCCACCAGAAGGACACTTCTCTTGCGCTCTTTGGAGGAGATCCCACGGTGCCGGCTGGGCGAGTTGTTCTTTGGCCAGCTGCGAAACGTAAACATTTGAAGGCGCTCGCAAATGTTGTCGAAAGCGGCAAATATCATCGCGTCAATCACCCTATGGTGATTGAGCTCGAAAAGCGGCTAGCGGATTGGTCGGGTAACTGGTCTGTGCGCGCCGTTGGAAGCGGCACAGCCGCTATTCACGTGGCTCTCGACTACTACCGGAACCGAGGTCGCCGAGTCGTTACGTCGGCTTTGAACTGGCCGGGAGCCGTCGGCCCAATCGCGATCAGTGGACTCGAACCGGTCTTTGTCGATGTTGAGCCAGACCTTGCCGGAGTTGATGAGAAGATGGCGGCCTCCCTCATCAAGCCAGGTGACGCGGCGACGCTCATAACTCATCTGTTCGGAAATAACCTCTTGGTTCCCAGCTTGAGATTCGCGGCGCGAGCGCGAGGCGTGGCGATTATCGATGATGTTTGCCAATCAATTGGCGCTGCGAAAGATATTGTCAATGGAGCTTACTTGGAGAGCGATGCACTCTCTCTCTCCGGCAACGGAGCTAAACACCTCGGGGCAGGTGAGCTTGGATTTGTCCTGACGAGGGACCCTGCTCTGATCCACCATGTAGATAATGTTTCGCTGACAAGCTCGTCGCGATGTGGAGCTAGGATATTCTCCCCGAACTCCAAAGGCTACAATTACCGACCCAATGTATTCTCTGCTGCCATTGCTAATCACAGGCTCAAGCAGCTTGACCGGCAGCTTAAAAAAAGGCGAAGGAATGCTAGGTTCCTTTGGCAGGAGATTGGCCACCTCTCAGGGCTTCTGCCTCTTTTCGATCCAGCAGATCATCAACAATCGATGCTGAATCTCCCGTTGCGTCTTGAGCCGGAAAAGCTCGGTTTTCTACCTGGCCCTACGGCCAGGGATTTCATCATTAAGCTTCTTCAAGCCGAGGGAGTTCCCGTTGCGGTCTGGCTGACGAAGCCCGTCTTTGAATATCTGCCGGATATCTGCGGCCAATGGTCAAGGACCGATTTTCCAAACGCCATGAAGATATTGAACACCATGTTTTACGTGTCGGAGATCGCTCCACCAAACGACGTTGAAGTGATGAAATTGTACGCGGCCGCGTTTCAAAAGGTCTGGGCAGCGCTTCCAAACCTAGCTTCAAAAATTCCTGAGATCGTATCTGTTGCCTGAGGGCGGGATGGCAAGCCGATGGACTGCTCAATAAAAGGTTTTCCACCATATGGCTTTTCGATTGTTCTCAAATTCGGCGGGAGCATCATGCGTGATCTTGCCGTGTGTAAGCTCGCACTGGCTGAACTTGAGCGTCTCGCCGATAAGGGCCATCGAATCCTACTTGTTCCAGGCGGCGGCATCCCGGACAAAGCAATTGAGGCGATTGATGCAGCCGAGCGATTAGATCCGTGTACCGCGCATCATGCGTGTGCTCTAGCACAGGACCAAACGGGGTATTTGCTTGCGGATGCCGCCTTCTCTTCCAAACTAGTTCCATCGGCCAGCCTAGGCGAATGCCGAACTCTCGCGAGACTTGGGAAGATTCCAGTGCTGCTGCCTTCCCGTTTGCTGTTTGCGGCTGACCCAGTGGAATGGAGTTGGGACGTCACATCCGACGCCGTTGCCGCGTGGATCGCTTGGTTAACTGGGGCACCACAGCTGGTGATTTTGACAGATGTCGATGGCGTGCATCGCGGTGGAGCAACCGACGATCCCGCTGCACTTATAGAGCAGATCGCTGCTCAAGATCTTGTCCTTCTCGGCCACACCTCGATTGACGCCTGCGCGGTCGAATTCATGGCGAAGAAAAGCCTTCCCGGCGTTGTGATTAATGCCCGTCATCCCGCTCGTCTCGCCGATTGGCTGGAAGGGAGACGCGTTAGAGCGACTAGGATCACCGTCGCGAGCAGGAAGGCCCATATCACAAGCGACCCTTTGGGGGGGGCGGCATGATGTCATCCACGGCGCTGATAGTGTATGGCCCGGAAGTCGCGCGCTCTGGCCTAACCTCGCTGCTCGACGAATTTATTCGCCGGCGAACCGGTTTGGAACTCTCGGAACGGTTCTTTTCGATTCATAGTCGCAAATCCATTGATGCGTTTTATACCCTTACCTGTTCCACCGGCGGGAAGCATTGGCCATTGGTGCTGGACTTATTCGACATGCGTCCGGTTTGCGCCACGATCTGGAGCGGACCTAATGCGCTGCACTTGTCGCAAAAACTGAAGGGTAACACACAGCCGGCCCAGGCTTTATCCGGCACCGTACGTAGTCTCTTTTTCTGCGATAATCCCGTGACGAACCTCCTTCATGTGAGCGATAGTCATCAAGTAATGGATGCTGAGCTGAGAATACTTAGGTGCCGGTCGTTGGGCGACGAAGCGACTGCTTGGATTTCTCTCGATTCCGGCTACATTGCCCATTCATCTTTCCAAATGTTGCTAAACGTTCTCGGCGACAGGGGAGCTGCGCCGATGCCGGACAATCGGAGTGATGGTAGCGCGTTTGCCCACGCAAGATTCTGTTACGACAGAGCACTCCTAACCGCAGCAAAGTCGGGCCTAACGACAGCCGTCCAGCGGTATTTCCAGGGGGATCGAGCCGGTCTAGAAGGCCTCTTCCGGTATGCACCCCTCCGCTCATCTTGGGACCGCCTCATTCTTGAGGCCGGTCTGTTTTCAATGCCTCTTTGGAATTGCTTACTGAAGCGAACCGTTGATGCCGTCGAGCCGGGAAAACAACCAGGCATGGCACCGCGCCGGAAGGCCGGAGAACAATGAGCGAACTTGATCGTATCAGGACAACGCTCCGGACAAGTCAACAAGCCACTTTCCCGCGTCAGATGCAGGCATTCGGACTGGATCTGGTCGTACAGGAAGGGGTTTTTCCTCCAGAGCACTTCCAGAGTTGGCGTTGGATTAGCGAGAATTTTCCCCCATTCGACGGAAAGACCGTCTTAGAAATCGGCTGCGGTTTCGGTCTTCCCGGCCTTCTGTTGGCAAAGACTGGCGCGCTGTCGTTGCTGACTTGTGACATCAATCCGAGGGCCGTCGCGAACACGTTGGAGAATGCTGCAAGAAACGGCATTAGTAACGTCGAGGTCATCGCAAGCGATATATTTAACAATGTTCCACCTGGCAGAAGGTTCGACATCATATTTTGGAACTACCCGTCGAGCTACGCTCCAGAAGATTACGAGTTTGTCCACGACCTGGAAGGTGGTGCGATCGATCCAGGGTACAACTTGCTCGAGAGATTTCTTTCAGATGGCCCAAGGTTCCTTACGGAATCAGGTCGTATCGTTCTTGGGTTCGGCACTAATGCCCGTGACGACCTTCTTGAAAAGATTGCGGGTTCAAATGATCTCACATCTGTGCTTCTGCGAGCCGGGACCTATCCCGACGTCAACGTAACTTACAGGCTGTTCTCAATATCAAAGAAGGCCACAAGCGCATGATGCCCGAGCTGATGCGCATTGCGTTGGTCGCCATTTCGCGCAATCGGAGCAAAGATAGCTGGGTAGCGGGCAGTAGCGTCCTTTCGCAGTTCATCCAGCGTGCGCCGAACGACATTGACATTCATCATGTCAATTTGGCCGCATTCAATCAGGCTGTGGATAAGGATACCAGGGCTCTGGCGGACGCGGGGTTCTCCATTGCCACATCGCGACCTGCCGACGCGGAGCTGGAGATCGTATTCTTGAGATCGAACGGGACCCTGGCGATAAATTGGGTTC
Source organism: Mesorhizobium wenxiniae (assembly GCF_002284535.1). Lineage (GTDB taxonomy): Bacteria > Pseudomonadota > Alphaproteobacteria > Rhizobiales > Rhizobiaceae > Mesorhizobium > Mesorhizobium wenxiniae. The sequence goes on from NZ_NPKH01000035.1 coordinate 146,663, forward strand.
TCGAACAGGAACGACCGACGGCGTTAATCAACGATCCGCTTTTTGGGACAAGGGCGAGTTTCGCGGACGTCATCGCGCGAAAGGTCGAGATGCACCTGGAGAACCACCATTCGAAGCACAGGGATGATCTCCTTGCACTCCTGGAGCATTCCGCCTCAATCTCGGCCGAAATGAGTCTGGACCAATTGGTTGGTAGCATCTCCGCGCTAGACCTCGCGAAATACGTCAATACCAACCTTCGTGGCAGCACGCGATAGATGTCAGCCCCCAATCTCCCAGGAATTCCCGAACACCGTGGCAAACGTAGAAGTGGACATGGAAGAAGCTCGACCTGGTCCACCGATCTGTCGACCGGCAAAAGGAGCCGCTGACTTGCTGTCGGTGAAGAAGGAAGCTAGGATCTTGCCTGCCTTCCTGCGTCCCACGCTGCTGCGGCCGACCCATGCCCTCTCGAGGCCCTCCAGCGCCACTCAGTCGGCGAGCGCGCCGTCGAACCTTGCGCATGGACCGCCTAGGTCACGGAGTCGACCTGGTGCTGCAGCCTTGCCCAACGACGAGGAACCTGCCTTGTCCTCCGGTTTGATCCCGGTGTAGTAGTTCGTCAGCTTCTCAATTGTTGAAGCTTCCCCTATGATCACCAAACACCCGCGCGCCGTGGCAAGAGGGTTGCTCGGTGAGTTCGTCGTTTCCATGTAACAAGCACGCAGTACGCACAGTCGAAAGTGCGGTTCAAGTTTATCGCTTCAATGGCTCGTGCACGCGAGCACGCGCGACGAAGACCGAGGTGGGATCCGGAAATAACCTCGGAACTGCCCGAATTGGCCTTGGTGGGGATTCAGACTTCCGCCATCTGCAGACACTGGCAAAGATATTCGCTCAGCAACACCAGAGGCGGCACGTGCATCGCCGACCCGGCCTGTGGCCAAGCCTCAGCCGAGGTAAACAATACCACCTCGTCCGCAGTCCGGGCGATCGGGCAGTCAACGCGGGTCGTAATGGCAATCGTGTATGCTCCGGTTTCGCGCGCAATAGCCAGAAAATCCTTGGTTTCCACAGTGTGGCCACGCGACGAAATGCCAATGGCGAGGCTCAACGAGCCAAGCCCTCGCGCGAGAGCGTGAGACACGGTGGCGGACCCCGAGCAATGTGCGGGGAAACCTAGGCAGATCAGTCGCATGGCCAGAATATCAGCGCAGACGGATGACGGCCCCGTGCCGAACAGTTCGACGCGTCGGGCCGCTCGGATGCGGTTGGCAAACCCACTAATTTGAAGGTCGTCAAAACCACGAGCGGACGCGGAAATTGAGTTTTGTAAAGCAGAACTGAGGATGGCGATCCGAGGAGCTGTGTCTACAGCTTCTGATGGCGCGCGTTCAGCCAGTTCGCCGCTCAACTTCCGCCGCTCAATTTCGCCGCTGAGCGCAATCTTAAACTCGCGAAATCCCGAGAGTCCCAAGGTTCGGCAAAATCTTACAATTGAAGCAGAACCGGTAGCGGTGTTGCGCGCAAGGTCGGCAATGGACAGCGCCAGAACAGCCTCGGGGTCTTGTGCAACATACAGAGCTATACGTGCGAGCGCATTCGGAGCCGTGTTAATTGCATCATAGATGATGTCTAGCAGCAATTTCTGTGTATGTCGGGGCTTCCGCATGTGTCTTAGTGTTCGTTCCAAGCTGGCAGTCGACCCGCGAAGGCCTAGCAAAGCCCTGCATATTCGAGTCTCGCTGACGGTTCACTGACGCAGATCATAGACAAGGTCGATATCGGATTCCGGCTGCCGCTCCGTTCGCGCCCATGTCTCGGCAGTCGGGGCAATGGACGCGAGGGCATGCGCTCGGCCGCTCGCGAGGCGGTCTTGCGAGTGGCCTCGTTTAACGACGTCTCCTGGCCCGATGCTGTCAATGGAGCTTACTTTACTGGCTGCGCATGCGCCGCGCAAACCGTGGTGTCCTCGTCGTCAGGGCAGTGGGGACGACTGCACGGCAACGCAAGCGGTGCCGTCTGGGAAAATATATTCATTAGTATATTGGCGACATAACCAATCTTACTTGCGTTCTTCTATGATTAGGTTCATCGTCCGATCGAAAACGGGGGCATGACAAGGTGACTACATCTCTAGGGAACGCCGACGTGGCGTTTGGTAAATAGCTCATCTCAGCAAGTTGGCCACGAGCTTGCCGATGCCACCCGTACTAGCGGTTCGTCTCGCGGCTAGCGCATGCGACGGGCTTTACTTCTCTGGTACGGCAACAGAGGGCGCGACTGCTTGGGGTCAAGCTGGTCAGGAACTTGTCCTGTCGCGCATTGGCTCCGGCTGTTTAAAAAAGCCGCTGCAACAGTGAGGAAACCACAATGTTTCACCCGCTTCCAGAAGAGCTGCGCGATATCGCGGGTCAACCCTTTCCACTTTATCCCTGCTCGAATGAATCTTGGTCAATCAAGCCGACGGCCGGCCGCTCAAGCTCGCGGGTTATGATATGTTCCATTCCGAAGGCGGGCACCCACCTATATGCCCGTCTGCTTGGACTGCTCGGGCTTGTACAGTCCGATGTGTTCTTTAATAAAGACTATCTTGGAGACTTCCGCTTTGTGGATGTCGAGCGAGCTCGCTTCACTCATTCCGAAAATATTCTATGGATACCGATCGAGATATCCTCGCGCTTTATTCAGCCCGGTCAGTTTGGCTATGGGCATCTACCGTGCGACATCGGCACTCGCCATTGTTTAGCGGATTTCAAGATCGTCTTTCTTTCGCGCGAAATGCGTGCGGCAATTGTGTCGCAGATGCGATATGTAGGTGACAGCGATTGGTGCCCGCCTGAGAGGGCTGAGATTACGTGGCGCAATGAGCCGGACGGACCTGACAAAATGCTGAAGTACTTCGATGAGATCGCGCCTTTCATTTTCAATGATCGCTGCCATCCAGTGGCACCGTGGGCGGATCAGGAGAATGTTCTTGGATTGAGCTATGAGCAGATCATAGGCGACCAAGGACGCGAAGTTCAGCTCGAGACCATTCGCAGAATTGTAGAGTTTTGCGAGATCGAGCGGCCGCCGCAGCCTGAGCTGATCTTGAACCAGCTAATCGGACAGCAGACCTTCACCCTGTCCAGCGGGCGAACTTCGTGGGAGGCTTGCTGGAATGCCGAGATCGAGGCGCGGTTTACCGCGCTGGGAGGGACGAGACTCAACGAGCGATTCGGATTTGGTTCGAGATAGATTTCAGGCTGTCGCAGAGCCCGGCGATGGCAGGTACGCTCGGAGCCGCTCGCCGGACGTTTATGCGAGCGATATTCTGGAAAGGCGCGCTGACCACTGCCCACCTGCCGCCCGCGCAATCACTTCCTGAAGTGCCGACATCGCGATTGGCGCGGGGCTTGCAAGGACCCTTGGTGCAACGTTCGACCGGAGCGCAGCGACGGGAGATGCCCGGGAGGGAGGAACCTGCCTCGATCCGGTTAGGAGACAAGAATTGTTGAATATAATCCCGCACACCGCAGCGCGAGTCCCGCGCGCCCTAAGCCCTCTTATCCCAGCTTTACGTGCAGGTGTTTGCTGCAGTCACGCTCAGCCATCGCACTCGGCCGCCTGAAGTCGCTCGGCGAACGGCGACCGCGGGGGCAGTTCGCACGCACACAGCGCCGCTCACGGATGGGTCGGCTGTTGGGCCCAGCCATCCCACCGCATCTCTTCGAATAGCACGAGCCCCTTGACCTCCCGTCATCCGCGAACAGCGGGTGAGGCATTAAAGCGGTGCCCCCTTTGACGTCAAAAGGCCAGCCGTTGCCGCCCTGCCGTTCACTGTTAATTGGAGCCTAACCATGCCTTACGCCAAAAGCCGGCCTTATCGCTCTTTCAGCCCTAGCCCTGCTTTTTTTCGGGCTGGCGACGCAATATGGTCCAGTTGCCAAAGACTACGTGCGCCAGCATGAAAACCATAGCCGGCTCGTCGCGTTTTGGCGGAAGCTCATTCCAGAGCGGCGCGACGCACTCTTAAACGACGCCGCTGCGCCAACTGCTGGCAACCCGAATGGCGACGTCCCTCTCGTCTTATTTTTGGACTACAACTGCCCGCGGTGCCGGGCGGAAGACCGTACAATCCAGCAAGCCCTCAAGCATGATCCCATGCTGAAGGTTGTCTACAAACATTGTCCGGGCAAGAGACCGGGTTCCAAATTTGCCGCACTGGCGGCGCTCGCCTCCAGCAAACAGGGAAAATATGAGGCGTTCCATCACGCCCTTATGGCTGCTCGCGGCCAGCTCAGCCAATTCGACATCTTGACTATCGCACGACACGTTGGCCTTGAGGTTGAGCAGCTCAAGCGGGACATGGAAGACCGCGCCATCGAAAACGTCCTCGAGCGCAATTGCGCGCTCGCCAAGGAGCTGTACATCAACGTCACGCCGGCGTTGGTTCTCGGCGACGAAGTGATTTCAGGTGTGCTCAAGATTCACACGCTGGAACGCTTCATCGCCAAAGAGCGGGAAGAAGCTAAGCGTCGTGCCGGATCACAACTTCGGCATTTTGACAGCGTGGCGGCCGGTGCGATCCCGTTCTTTGGCCACGAGTGCCGCTTCTCGCGCCGGGCCAAATCTCTTATATGGCCCGGCAACGCGGTGCTAGCGTGCAAAGTCCTGCATTCAGCTCGCTTTCCTCAACTTGGCCGAACGCGATCGCACAGCTCGGGATCTATTCAGCCGGTCCTGGTGTTTCCGTTCCGCCATCGGCGTCTTTCACCGAAGCCTCGCCAGAAGATAGGCGGGAGGCGCGCCGACGCCTGCTTCAGATCGCGGCCGGCGCGACGATGATCGTCATGGGCTCTCGCCCCCCTGGGGTGATCGTACAAGTCCCGATTGTCAGAAGAATCTGTTGACGTGGACGCCTCGGCGCCAAGCTCGCGCCACCTGTCGACAGCGCGGCCCTTGGCGTGTTGGATAAAACCGCAAAGCGGTTGCAAGAAATCCCGTTCGGATTGACGAAAATGACGGTGGCCGCACCCATGCACCTCGATCATGCCATTCAAGGCCGAGGCTGGTCGAGGTCACCTCATTGAGGATGACGGCGGCCGGAATTGCCTGGATCAAGCAGCCAATCGTGGTGCGCGACACCTCATTTATTGAATTGAGGGTGGCGCCGGTGTTCCGGCATTGAAGTCCTGATATCAATTGTGCGACAGGCTGCCTCATCGAACCGCTGGCGGAGGCAAGCGTGGGCTGCAGCACCAGATCACAGGCATGCCGCCAGCGAGGCCATCCCATGTGCTTAATGGCCATGCCGCCAAGATCGAATTCGCTACCCGCATGAAACCTCGGTGTGGTGGAGGTGTTGAGAGGCACCTGCGCCAGGCTGGCGAACGGTTAGAAGCGGGCAAAACCCGTAGCTCAGCTCATAGCCCGCCTAAACAAAGGCGGGCATCTTAGAAGGCCGCAGTCCTTCGGACTTAGGTCCAAAAGAGCGGCCCAGGTGATTTCGCAAGCCGGGCGGGGGTTTGCGCCGTTCGCATCAAGAGCTGTCCGCCCGGCCAATTCTGTCCCTTACATAAACCTGACAATCAGCCGCAAACGGTATACCAGCTGTCGAATCGGCCATTGTTTGGAACCGCACACAGAGCGCCGTAACAAACCTTCTCACCCTTGAAGTAGGCCAGGAACTGCAGTAAATGCGATATTTCGCCCTGTTCATCTTCGTCCCGGATAAGCTCCGGACCGCCCTGCGACTTCAGTGCCAGCTCGATCAACTCGATCGCCCGATCTTTGTTGCCGCTCTCGTGATAGTACAGGGCTGCCAAACGATAAGGCAGGAGCTTACGTTTGTCGCTTTCCGGGGGATTCAGTGCCAGGATGTGTTCGGACAGCTGTTTTCCCATCGCCAAGCGCTCAGCAGACGGAAAGTGCGAATGGTCAAGGTTCGGAAAGAAGAGCTCGTCTAACGCCGCAACCATCCAATTCTCGGAGTTTCTGTTGATCGCGTCGCGAACGAATTGGCGCATGACGGGCAAGCCGACCTGCATGTCCTTCATTTTGTGAAGCAACAGATTCACATGAGAACGGCGGAAACCGAGGTTGTCCGGCATCAAGGCGATGCCTTCTTCGATCGCCGAGAGCGCCGTCTTCCAATCCTTTTTCTCCACCGCCGCCCGATATCTGTCCTTGATCGGCTTCTTCAGCGCTTGTTCGCGCGCTATGGGTTCGCCTTCTGCGATCCGCTCCGCATCGGCGGATTTTGCCTGATCGCTGGTGCGCCAGCTGCCGTTAAGCACCTTCGGCAAGACCTCATCGAGTTCCGTCGGTTCACCAATAAAGGCGATGCAGCCGTCTCGGTCGACCACGAAACTGGTGGGAATCCAGAAAGAAAAGCTGGGCTCCATCCAAAGCTTGTCCATTTCGCCTGTGGAGTCGAATGCGATCCGATAGTTCAGATTCGGGAACTTTTCCGTCAACCAAGCGTCCAACGTGCTTCGGGCCTCATCGGCCGTTGGAGCGCGTTCACTAGCCGCGACTCCTACGATCTCAACGCCGCTTTCCCTGTATTTCTCCTGCAGCTGCATCAGATGGGGCATCCCGTCCACACACGAACCGCACCAAGTTGCCCAAAATTCGACGATGTACACTTTGCCGGGCTCGAAGCTGGTGAGGGGCTCGCCACGCAGCCAGGTTTCCGCTTGAATCGAAGGAGCCGGGGACTCGATCTGCAACACCACGTTGTTCTCCAAAGCCGTTGTCAAAGGTTGTGAGATTTTCTGCACGAGCTTATTTCCCTCTCAGAGACGGCACACGGTTCAGGGGAGAGAACATCCTCGTCTGCTCCATTGCATACCGTCCTGCTGCAAGCGTTGCAAGGTCCATGCCAGCGGGCTCAGCGCGCAAGTGCATGAATATGCTTTGAAAACCCTCCGCAGTGCCCGGATGGCGGTTGGATTGAACCTGACAAGTTTCTGCCTTTGTCAGGTTTTGAACGCGCATTGCCCGTGTTTCGCGCCGCCAGAAAAGCGTGGCCCATCCGCACGATCCTGAAGCCCAAACCGTCGAACACGTGCGACACCGCCGCAATATGTCGTGCCATGCATCGATGCCAAGCGCCTCGGCGTTGAGCTCGCAGCACGCCAGAACATCATCGACGAGACGTTCAAGCTCGACCCGGGAACGGGAAAACGGCCCGAGGTTTGGCCTTGGTCGGGACGGCCGAACGGCAATATCGCCGAGAGGGAAAGACGCAGAAGAAGATCATCACACCCGGCGAGCCGAAAGTGTCGGCAAGCCATCGCAGAAGGCAGCAAACATGCAGGCCCAGACGTATCGCTGGGCGATCTGAGGGAGTGGCATACGTTGCGCGCCTGGTGCAGAAATTGCTCGCATCATGCCGAAGTAAGGTCGGCCGCGCTAATCCGCCGGTATGGCAAAGGCGCACTATTCAGCACGGTCGAGGGCACTTGGTTGCCCGGGAATTGAACCGGCTCATCACTGGTCAGTGATAATGCCAGCCAGTTCATCTCGAACGCCATCCTCTCCTGCGCGGATCAGAACCGGTCGAATGGCATTCCATGCGCATGGCAAGCATCGCTATCGCCTGTGGCGCGCCGACTGCAACACCGCGCGGCCGCACTCCCAAATCGCCTGGCAGACACCGGCCAAGTTCGCCACCACCTTCAATCCGCGACGGTCGCTCGCCCTGCGCTATGCGAAAGGCTCCGCGCCAGCCCCCGTCGCTTCACCCGCCCAGCAGCGCACAACCCACGCCGGAAACGAACCCAAAACTGGAGAAACTCGGGGCGACGTCATTTAGATTCCACCCATGCAGAGGTACTTCATTTCGAGGTAGTCTTCGAGCCCGTGGCGGGAACCCTCCCGCCCGATGCCGGACTGCTTCATGCCGCCAAAGGGCGCCGCTTCCGAAGACATACGCCCCGTATTGATGCCAATCATGCCATATTCCAATGCCTCGGCCACGCGCCAGACACGCCTCAGGTTCGAGGCATGGAAATAGGCGGCGAGCCCGTAAATCGTGTCGTTTGCCTCACAGACAACCTGATCCGCATCGTGGAAGCGGATGATCGGCGCCAACGGCCCGAAAGTCTCCTCTTGCGCAACCGCCATGATGCTGGAGATCTCGGTGAAGGCTGTGGGTTGAAAACGTTCGGCCCCGCATCGAATTATCCCACCCTTAGCAACGGCATCTGCGATGTGGGACTCGATCTTGGCCAAAGCATGCATGTCGATGAGTGGTCAGACGTCCACTCCCGGAGCGAAGCCGTCGCCAACCGATAAGTGCCGGACTTTCTCCACGAACTTCTCGACGAACTCATCGTGAACGCTCGATTGGACGTAAAGCCGGTTCGATGAAACGCAAGTCTGGCCGGCATTGCGGAACTTCGCCTGGATCGCCCCGTCAACGGCAGCGTCAATATCCGCGTCGTCGAAGACGATGAAGGGCGCATTGCCGCCGAGCTCGAGGCTGACCTTCTTGATCTAGTCCGAGCACTGGCGCATGAGCAGTCGGCCAACCTCGGTGGAGCCTGTAAAGCTGATGTTTCGGACCTTGGCATTGGAGCAGAGTTCGCGGCCCCACGCGATCACCTTCGGACGCATAGACCAGGTTGACAACGCCGTCAGGAAAGCCGGCTTGCTGCGCGAGGGCAAACATTGCACCTGCCACGAGCGGCGTCTGTTCAGCAGGTTTGAGCACGATCGCGCAGCCCGCCGCCAGGGCCGGCGAGATCTTGCGCGCCACCATCGACGCTGGGAAATTCCATGGCGTAATCGTGCCGACGACACCGATCTGCTGATTGATCACCATCATCCGACGGTCTGTAGACGGTGCGGAGATCGTCTCGCCATAGATGCGATTGGCTTCTTCGGCGTACCATTGCAGATACGCGGCCGCATGCGAAACCTCCGACTTGGCTTCGGCAAACGGCTTGCCCATTTCCGCAGTCAGAATCGCGGCGAGATCGCCTGCATGGCGATGATCAGCTGATGCCATCGCCAAAGAAGGTCGCTGCGCTCTCGGGCGGTCAGCGCCGCCCATCCAGGCTGCGCGACATAGGCCTCGTCTACCGCAGCCCGTGTCTCCTCCACGCCCATGTCGGACGTCCTGCCAGCACTTCGCCGCTCGACGGGTTGAGGACCACAAATGACCGCTCGCGAACTGACGTGCCAAGTGCCGGCAGGCGATGGACGGCGCCAAACAGGTCCGGGGATTTCAGTGGCGGATCATCGGCAGGCACAGGGGCAAACCGGGTTCCTCTCAAAGGCAGCTGATATGTATAATCGGCAGAGCCTCGGCGTGTACTCCGCACCTGCGGGTCCTTATAGGGCCTCGGCCATACGGCTGGTAGACCATCCACTCAACTTGAAAGGGAGAATTCTTGAACGCTTCTGGTCGATGGCTTGCGGTTCTCATCAGGTGCAAACTGAACAATGGACATCGGCTTCCCGACCGCGCGTACCGGCCATCGGTCCGAATAGCAGCAGTGCAGCCAAATGCCTTTTTTGAGCATCATCGGATTGAAATTGCTTTCAAAAGTCCTCGATCTTGCCGCCCCCCATCGCGAGCGCCACAAACGGGCGTGGAAAATCAAAAGGGACCACAATCGAGAATCAGCACGGTGATGCCTTCTTTGCGACCGTAGGCACGCAGATCATCTGCCAGCTGGGCTCGGGACCGTGCAGGTCGCGCCCCAAAAAACGAGAAGGGGGGTCGTTGTGGTGGAAGAGGTCGGGGATTTTCGAAAGAGCGTCGTTTACGGCGGGTCGTCCCTGTAGAGCATTCCCCTCGAATGCGACCGCCTTCAAAGGAGGACTTGCCATCGACGCCACGCTGATAACCGCTGCTGGCAAGCTGGAACTCAATACCGGTTAATTGCACTGAGGGCGGCGGCAACCACCCCTCGAAAACTTTTTGCCCGGGGGCTTAAGCTCGGAAAGAGTGTTCCTTATCATATTGTGTTCAAAGTAAATGGACGTGGTGCGTTTCGTGGGTTGAATCACATAAAGTAGTCTGTGTTAACGTCTGCCAAACCACGTTCCCTTGCCGGTTCCATGTTGGGGCTAGATGGTTTATTTCGACCAGGGTTGCCACATGTTTTTTGACGGTGTTCCGGTTTGCACCGGTCAGGTTGACGATCTCGCCAATGGTCATTCGCCCGCGCTCCTTGATGGCTTCAACTATTTGAAGGGAGAGTTCCGGAAGCGTACCGAGTACGAGACGCTCGCGCTCGATTTTCTTCTCAAGCCGCTGCTTTTGCTGCTGAAGAGCGCGCAGGAAATAAACAGCCCAGGGCTGCCAATTAGGCCTCGGACTGCGGATCGTTTTTTGAGTTTGCCGAAGCGCCAGATAGTAGCCCTCCTTGCTGTTCTCGATCACGCTTTCGAGCGAAGAGTAAGGCACATAAGCATAGCCACTGCGCATCAGCAGAAGCGTCGTCAGAACGCGATAGCCTTCCATTGCCGTCCTGGAATGGATGGATCTCCAAAAAGACCACCGTGAACATTGCCACGACGAGCAGAGATCTCGACCGCATCGACTGCGCCAGGCCGACGCCCGAAGGGATTGTGCAGACGATCGAGCGGTTACGTCGCCGGCGCTAGAAAATAGGCCCTCCACTGAGCATCTATCATTAGCCTGAACTTTCGAGCCCTTGCCAAGCTTTGTCGGGGCGGTCTCGCCCATCACGGCTGGGAAGTGCGGTCCATGGAAACCGGCGTATCAGTTAGATCGATCATCTATGCAAACCCTTCGATGCGTTCGTGGACAATCGCGCGCATTTGCTCCGCCATCTTCGCGCCTTGAGAGCCGTCTGATAGAGGCGGCGGCAATTCGAGGTGGTTGAGCGCGCGTGAGAGGGCTGCAACAAGATCGTCGATGCTGGTATCCGCATCGGCTGCCTTGAGGCCAGCCGTGCTCGCGAAAGCCTTGAAGTCGGCGCGCCGCAGACGATCGTCCTTGCCGTTCAGCTTGAGGGCCATCCGGTCTTTTTCGAGGCGTGGAAACACGCGAGTCGTGACCGCGTCGTAGAGCGGAGCCATGCGAACTGAGCTGAATTGCGTGCTGCCGGGCTCTGCGATTTCCAGCAGTGCCATGTTCTTCAGGTGCATGTCGCCATCGGCGATCAGCCAGGCGAATAAGGATCGCTTCAGGACAAGCAGGACGTCTTCTTCGGGAGAGGTCGATAGCGGCCTTAGTGCCCGCGCGATGCGCTCCATCGTGCCGTCGTATTTTGCTTCGGTGGGCACGCCAAGTACCGAGCAGAAGTCCTCAAGCGCGAGCAGGTGTTTGTCCTCGAGGCTCGTTCTGATATCGAACCGCTCCACGAGTAGCGCCGGAGGCATCCCGTCAGGCATCGGGACGAGCGCTGTCGCGGGCGTCTTGAAACCGGCCGCGCTGCCCAAAGCGAGCGACTGCCATTCGATAACTGGCAGGGCCTCAAATCCGCCCGTACCCGCAGGTTTGAGAATGTGGGTAAAAGGCCGGCCGATACTGGGAGAGAGGGTGCCATCCGCACTGAGGAACATAGGCGCTTTGATCTGAACACCCGAAAGGCGAGGCGTATCAGTACGCTCGAATATCTGTGCGAAATTGCGTTCGAAACTCTGCTCCAGGTCGCCGCGACCCGGCCCTGCATACTGGCCAGTGAAGACAGTGTTTCTAGTGAAGCCATTGAGCCGGGTTAACAGGATGTCGGGCGGCAGGGCGGAGAGATCGCTCGCACGCTCGACGATGGTGATGTTGGACATGTAGCGTTTGCCCGAGCGTAGCGTCGCGCGCTCGTCGCGGTCGTTCAACACTGACTCAAGCCAGCCTTCAGGCAGCAGCGACAGAATGAAAGGAGGGAGCTTGCCCGGCGTGGTCTGGCGAACAAGTGGCGGGCCCTGATCGTCTGCATTCCAGCGCCACTCAAAACCATCATGTGTGAGATTTCCGAGCGGAGCGCCGTGCCACGCCACGATCAGATCGAGCGCGGCTCCGTTGCGTGCCGGTTCTGTGGTCAGTGGAGGGCGGAGGAAAAAGCGCTCGGCGTGCTCGCCCTCGCGATACCACTGGTTCGCGCGGGCAAGCGCCCATGTCGCGTCGGCAGCGCCCTGGGCGCTGCCGTATTGTTCTATGAGGCGGTTCGCGATTGCCTCGCGCATCGTCTCGTCGATGGATGCCGCGTGTTCGCTGCGCAGGCGGAAAGCTTCGAGGAAGCGCTGGCGCATCGAGGAGACGTCGATCCGGATTTCTCCCATTCCATCATCGACAATCGCTTGAGCGACTGATGGGTGGTCGGGAGCTGCGTTCTGAATGATTTCCAGCAAGCGCAAGCGCCTGCGCTGTATTCGTCGCCCGCTCAGGAACAGGCGGCCATCCCGGGTCGGGCCGAGAAGCACAGCGCTCGCCGCCGAGAGGTAAGCGTTGGGATACAGGTATTTGGCGATGCGGACGGCGTGCTTGAGTATCGTGGCCTCGATATCCTCCCCGGCATCGACATAGATGCCGCGCATTAGCTGGACGAGCTTGCCCGTTTCAGCCTGATAGTGGCTGCGGGTTTTATCGATGTTTTCCCCAACGAGGTGAAGGGCCATTTTCTAACTTTCCCGTATCTGATATACGGGAAAGCTAGCATAATCGGCTTCATATTCAAGAGTTTCTAACTTTCCCGTATTTGGTATACGCAAAAGTTAGAATACTTTCTCGGAACGACGGCGTTCTTCGGGTCGGGAATCGAACCACGGGAGAGAACCTGGTCTGCGAAGGCGAGCAGGCAGAACTCAAGGCGTTCATTCTGCCACACCATAGTCGGATCAGCCACACGTAGGTCGGCGAGTCCTTCAGCTATTGTAGAGCGTGGGATTATTCGCTGTCACGGGCCAACGCCCATAATCGCGGGCTCGGCCGAAAGCAGCTTCTTCGCCGCCGCCCTGCCTGCTCGAGGATCACCTGCTCGATGAGGGCCGGGCGGCGCTGGATGTAGTCTATGCCGAGTTTGTCGAGCTGCAACCCGACAAGCGTGGCGGAAATCGGCCTGGAGGAACCCAGATTGTCGATAGCATAGGCGCCGATCAGACACTTCTTGCTCGCTTCGAGTTCGGCCGCTGTTGGGCCTGTGTCCACCAGCTCCTTGATTAGTTGTCTTATCAGGTCGAGCGTCTCGGCCGCCCTGTCGGCGCGCGTCGACGTCGTCACGACAAGCATGTTGGGCTGGTAGTCTTCCAAGCTGGACGAGACACCGTAGGCAAGGCCGCGCTTTTCGCGCACTTCCTGGAACAGACGTGAGGTAAATCGTGAGCCTCCGACTATATCGTTCATCAGCTGTCCCGCGTAGAATTCCGGGTCGTTGCGTCCCATGGCGGGAAAAGCCAGCTGGAGCGAAGTCTGGGGGAGGGCGTTGCGACCTGCGTCCGCTCGCCGCTTCGGGGTGACATCAGGTACGGGGGCGAGCGCCTGTTTCTGAGGCAAATCGCCGAACAGCTGGTCGAGCCTTGCTCTCAGGGCTTTGGCATCTATGTCGCCTACGACCGCCACATGCAGCCCGTCGCGGGCGAAAGCGGCTTTGTGGAAGGCGCTTAGATCGGCGGGCGTTACGCTGGTCAGGCTCCCTTGGGCGGTCTCGAATACGGATGCGTGCCGTAGAGTCCGCGCCGCCAGGCCAGCTCGGGGATCGCGTGAGGTTCGCGCTCATCGGCAATGATTTCGGAGAGAAGCTGGGCGCGTATGCGGTCGAAAACTGCTGGTATAGCCGGCTGCGGGTCCCGCCGCCGAGGATGTCGGCCAGCAGTCGAGCGCCTCGGCCTCGCCGGGTGCGGCCGTATGATAGGACGGCACCATCCATTGCGTGGAAAAGCGCGGCACCGAAATGCGCACGCCGGTCAGCGTCACCGTGCGCTTGGCGTTTTGCTCCGGCTCGACTGGGCGGATGCGGGTTAGACCAGGAGCCGTCGGCACGGTTCCCTACGTCTTATCGGCCAGCGCCTTGACCGTTTCCGGCTCGACATCGCCGGCCACCACCAGGACGGCGTTGCTGGGCGTGTAATATTTGTCATAGAAGGCTCTGGAGTCGGTGCCGTAGCGGATCGTGTTGGAATTTGGCGGAGCAGCCTCCGGTAAATTGAGGTTATCGGTTCATGCGGCGAGGTCAATCTGCTGATCGAGTGGCTTGGCGGGGAGCGTGTGCCATCCGTCGATTTTTCGCATCGAGATTTCGCCGGACGCAATCAACGCCCAGAACAACATTGCCGCGGTTTCGGCCGAAGGCAGCACGGTCTGGGTCTTGATGCGCCGCTTGAACTCTTCATGCAGACGCTCATCGCGTTTGTAGTTCTGGTGCGCTTTTCCACTGGCTCGGCGGCAGGCGCGTGAAGGCGAAGAGGCGCTCACCGGCCTCCTCCAGGCTGTCGGCCACCGCCCGGCACTTGAGCCGCCATTTGCGCAGGAACGCCTTGCGGCGGCTCTCGATCTCCTCCGGCGTGGCCGCGTAGATCATGTCGGTGTAATCGGCGCTGATCTCCTCGTGCAGGCGCTCGGGAGCGTGGGCGAGCAGGTTGCGGTGCTTGTGAACCGTGCATCTTTGAACCGGCACCCCGTCCCACAGCCCAGCGATCGCCCCGTCCAAGCCGGGTGCGCCGTCGACGATGAGGAACTCAGGGCGGCGGAGGCCGCGTGCGACGAGATCGTCGAGGATAGCCCGCCAGGCCTCGGTCGTCTCGCCGCCCATGTTCTTGACCGCGAGCAGGATCTTGTGGCCGTCCGCGCGCACGCCGATGACAACGAGCAGCGGGATCGAGGTCGCCTTGCGGTCGAGCCTGACACGAACCACCGTCCCGTCGAGGATCAGGCGCACGATCGGGCTCGTCGGCCAGCGAGCGACCCTTCCAGGCGTCCCAGTCCGTCTTCACCTTGCGCCAGGTGCGGCTGACGACGTCCTTGCCGATCGCGCCGCCGAACAAGGCGGCAAGCGCACGACGGACGCGTCGCGTGTTCGTGCCCGCCAGGTAGCTCGACGCGATCAGTGCGTCGGCGGCCTTCGTGCGCCGCTGATAGGCGCGCAGAGCCTTGCTCCTCCATTCCACCGTCTTGTCCTCGTCGACATCGAGGCGCGCCCGCGTAACCGTGATCTCAGTGGTGCCGAAGGTCCCCGTCAGCGTGCGCGTCCGGCTGCCGTGGCGGTGGCCGGCGACACCGGTGGTCTCATCACTGGCGCGCCGCCGGCTGCCGGCCATAACGGGGACGGGCAAGCACCGCTTCCAACTCGGTCTCGAGCATCGTCTCGATGAAGCCGCGCACCCGCTCGCGCAGGCCAGCTTCGATCGGATCAAACCAGTTGTCGAAAAGATAGCTCGTCGCCTCATCCCCCGGATGAACGGCTTCGGCTTTCATGGTAGTCCTTGTCATGGCGTAGTCTCCTGTCCGGCACCGCAAGGCCGGATGATTCGAGGTTGACACCCCGGAGACTACGCCAACTCACAATTCCAACCACTCCCGCGACGGCACCTTGGCAGTCATCTGCTCGGCAACCAAATCGAGCGGGAATTCGCTCTTGCGGGACTTCTCGAAGAGGAGGCGGGTTCCGCGAACCCAAGTCATCACGACCACACGCCGGCGACAAGGATTGAGACCCAGCCGCCGTCGAGCACTTTCATGATGTTCGCCGAGAAGAAGCCGACATCGACCACCCCGAAGACGAGCGCAAGGCGAGCGCCGGGAGGAGCGTCCACCTCCAGATACGCCTCATCACGACGTGGAGCAGGATTGTCGTCACAACCATTTCGCCCGTGACCGATATGCCATAGGCTGACGGGAGGGCGCTGGACTCACCAAAGCCGATGACCGCAACATGACCGACCATGCGAGCAGCAGGTTGACGCGCGGCAGGTATATCTGCCCGAATTGCATTTCGGATGTATGCCGGATTTCGAAGCGCGGAAGCATGTTGAGCTGGACGGCCTGTCGCACAAGTGAATAAGCGCCGGAATCACGACCTGGCTGGCGATCACAGTTGCCGCCGTAGCCATCACCACCGTCGGCACCAACGTCCAGCCGTGGTCATCTCGAAGAATGGATGTCAGATCGTCCCGCCTCGGGAAAGAACGAACGCGCCCTGCCCGAAATTGTTAAGCAGCAGGCACGGAAATGCGATCGCCAGCCAAGCCAGCACAATCGGCCGGCGGCCAAAATGACCGAGATCAGTGTAGAGCGCTTCAGCCCCGGTTACGGAAAGGCTCCGCGGGCGGCATACTGCCTTGCCGAAGGGGCCATAAATGCTGCGCATCTACACGGGCCAGAACGGCCATCTGACAGCAATTGACGGCTTGCCGGAGGCCGAAGCTCTCGGTGCTCTCTGGCTCGACCTCCTCAACCCGACTGTTGAGGAAGTGAAGCTTGTTAAGGCGCATCTGGCCATTGATATCCCGACGCGCGACGAGATGGCGGAAATCGAGTTGTCGGACCGTCTTTATCATGAAGACGGCGCCGAGTTCATGACGATCACCGCGGTCGCGAATATCGAGGGCGAGGACCCTGTCAAAGCGCCGGTTACCTTCGTTATCAAGGGCCAGACGCTCGTCACTGTCCGCCACGCCGAACCGAAGCCGTTCTTGATCTATGCGGCGAAAGCACAGCGTACTAGCGGCCCTCCCTGCACGTCCGGCGAATTGGTGATGCTGGGTCTGATCGAAGCGATCATCGACCGCGCGGCCGACACGCTTGAGCGCATCGGCGACGAGATTGATGCACTCTCACGCGAAATTTTTCGCAACACGTCTCCGAGCGCCTCGAAGAAAACACGCAACCTTCAATCCCTTGTCGAGCGAATCGGCCGGAAGGGTGAGCTGCTGACGAAAATTCAGGAGAGTCTCGTGAGCATCGCGCGGCTCGTCGCCTACCATAGCGCGAGTGACTCGACCAGCTGGGCAGTCGCGTCGTCCGGTCGCAAGTTGCAGAAGGAAATCCGGCAACGTATCAAGCTCGTCCAGCGCGATGCCACGTTCCTCAGCGACCATGCGACCTTCCTGTCCAACAAGATCAACTTCCTGCTGGACGCGACGCTGGGTCTCATCAATCTGGAGCAGAACCAGATCATCAAGATTTTCTCGGTCGCTGCCGTCGTGTTTTTGCCGCCGACGCTGGTTGCCTCGATCTACGGCATGAACTTCGATGCCATGCCCGAGCTAAAATGGCTTCTGGGCTATCCTTTTGCGCTGGGTCTGATGGTGCTCTCCGCCGTGGTTCCGTATCTCTTTTTCAAGCGGCGCGGTTGGCTGTGAAAGGAAATAGGCTGGTTCGGGGCGCTTACTGAAAGTCCCACTTCCCGGAGCGGTCGCGCAGCTCAGCGAATTCGACATCTTGACTATCGCACGACACGTTGGCCTCGAGGTTGAGCAGCTCAAGCGGGACATGGAAGACCGCGCCATCGAAAACGTCCTCGAGCGCAATTGCGCGCTCGCCAAGGAGCTGTACATCAACGTCACGCCGGCGTTGGTTCTCGGCGACGAAGTGATTTCAGGTGTGCTCAAGATTCACACGCTGGAACGCTTCATCGCCAAAGAGCGGGAAGAAGCTAAGCGTCGTGCCGGATCACCAACTTCGGCATTTTGACAGCGTGGCGGCCGGTGCGATCCCGTTCTCTGGCCACGAGTGCCGCCTCTCGCGTCGGGCCAAATCTCTTATATGGCCCGGCAACGCGGTAGTGGGCGGACCAAGCCGTTCTATGCAGCGCACCAGACAAAGGGCAATGACCAAAGCCGTCCCGGACATCGCATCGGAGTTCAACGTCTTTGCACCAATGCCCAGCAATGGTCGCCGCGACAAACAACGCCTGCAAACGGGCGCTGTGAGCCGCCGTCGTTCAACGAAAGATCACCAACGGAGGTCCCGAGGAGGCCCCATGAATCGCTGCACATCAGCATTTGCAATTCTTGCTTTCGGCACGTTCTGCACATCGTCGACCATCGCCATGGCGGCGCATTCGACCACCTATTCAGCGCCCGACAAGAGCGTCGTGTTTCTTGGTGGCGTTGGCTACACCTGGCTAAAGGGCAACGAGCTTTTCTACGACGAAGTGGGCAATCGTATCAGCAAATTGATCTGGGAAACCGGCGCGCCGGTTCTGACCACCGGGCTAAAGGCCGAGGTCTGGAAGAACTGGACCATCTCAGCCAACGGCGTATTGCCGGACAGGATTGGTCGGATCAGTCAATCCACCCCGACACCCGCCTTGACCGCTACATCAACCTTGACATGGCAGCAGGCCCAGACTTCGTGATCAACGATGCCACGGTTATCAACCTTCATGGTGGCTTCAAATACACCAACATGATGCGGTTCGTACATATAGAGTGGGGACGGCTTCGGCTTTCGCGAGGATCGCGGCAAGTTCCCGGACGGCGAACCGGTCATCGATTACGAACAGCGCTATTTCGGCCTGTTCCTTGGCGCGAAAGCGACCACGACGCTCGGGAACTTGACGCTCTCGGGTCTGCTCCGCAGCGGCTTCACCGTTGATGCAAGCGCTGTTGACCATCACTGGCTGCGCGAGGAGGGGCGCGGCCTGCGATTTGAGGACGACTTCTTCACGGTGCCGTTCATCTCGGCCGGCGCCAAGATCGATTATCAGATGACCGACCGCGCCAGCGTCTTCCTGGCCGGCAATGTCGACAAATATTTTCGCAACAAAGGCTAGAAAACGGCCTACAGCATCGCGACCGGCGAACAAGGAACCCACAAGGATACCGCTGGCATGGACTTCTATGCCTTGACCCTGTCGGCCGGCTTCAAGCTGACGTTGCAAGCGCAGTCATTTCTGACGCTGAGCACGTAAGACCATGCGTGCATTAAGGACGCACAATGCCTCTGCGCGCAATCCATTCAATCGCGGATATCCAAGCGGCGCCGACGTCGGCCAGAATCTCAGGATTGTCCGGGCGGTCCGCCAGGCCTGGTATGGCCGGCGTGGAGGTGTTGTCCGCCGGTCATCCCGTCGATTTTAAGGTCCCGACGGCCGTCTGGCACCGGTGCGCGAGCCGCCAGAAAAGCGTGGCCTTCCGCGCGATCCCGAAGCCACAAACCGTGAGAACCCGTGCGACACCGCCGCATCACGTCGTGTCGTGCATCGATGCCAAGCGGCTCGGCGTTGAGCTCGCCGCACGCCAGAATAAACTTGGCGCTCCTCAAGATTGCAGAGTCAGGCTAGTGGGTTGCGTCCCGCGGCGTCGTCTCCCAGCGTCAACCGGATCGTCTCGGCAATCTCCTCATCGGGCGCGCCGGGACGCGGTTCATCGTAAAGGCTATCGAGCCGCTGTTCGGCAAAGCGCCGACGCAATGTGCCCACTGTGTTGGGCGTTGCACCAAGGCGTAAGGCAATTTCCTTGTTCTACATCCTCTCGCTGGCCAGCAGCACTATCCGCGCCCGTCGCGGCAGGCCTTGCGCCGTGCCTCGACGCCGGACCAGACCCTCCAGTTCACTCGGCTCTGCTGCGGAGCCAGCGCCTTGAGCAGCGGCCAACCTGGACTCGTCCCGTCCTCGAAAAGCAAATTGTTACGCAGATGCTTGTCCACCCTGACCCGAGCCATCCTCCTGCACGCTTTCGCCGTTGCGCGCGACGAAGACCGCAACGCTTCATCGCGCTTGGCGTAGCGGCACCAGGGACCGCCCATCGAATGACTCATGCGAGGCATCTCAAGGCTGTCCGCGGTCCAGCGCCAGATCTCCGCCTCGCCCGAGGCGCGCAGAGCTGGCCGGTTGTGCAGGAGCCGTAGGCAATATTCGCCGTCCTTGTTCGGATGGGTAACGCTTGCGTCTCCCGTCGCATTCTACCTCGCTTTCCGAACGTAGCCGTGATGCGAACTCTTGCTGCATATAAAGTCGAATCAGGGGGATTTGGATCATACGATACGGAGGCTTGACTTTGGCAGTCGCTCTGCGACGTTACCTATATAAAGGTCGAAATGAGGTGATATGGCTCATGGATAGGCCACGGAGACCCGAATGACGGCAACGCATAAACGCACCTATTCGCGCTACGCGATGGAAGCGCTTGGCCTTTTCGGTAAGACCATCCGGCTGGGCCGGATGCAGCACCGGTTAACCGCACAGGAGTTAGCCGAGAGAATCGGTGTTTCACGCAGCACCCTGCAGCGCATCGAGAAGGGCGATCCCAAAGTCGAAATCGGACTGATGTTCGAAGCTGCTGCCATTGTCGGTGTGAAGCTGTTCGATGCGGACGGCAAGGGCATCACAGCCCTCACAGGCCGCATGGACGATCGCATCGCGCTGCTGCCGAAGCACGTCTACAAGGCCGGCAAGCAGATCGTCGATGAGTTCTAAGGTCCCCAAGTACGACGAAGCCTATGTCTGGGTCTGGCTGCCGGGCGAGACCGCGCCGGTTGTCGCCGGGCGGCTATATGCCCATGACGGACTCGTCAGCTTCAACTATGGCAGGAGCTTTCGTGAACTGGGCAGCGCGATCCCGCTTTATCTCCCGGAACTGCCCCTGAAGGCAGGCGAATTGCCTTTGCTTCCTGGCCTAACCATGCCGGGATGCATCCGCGATGCTGCCCCCGATGCCTGGGGACGACGGGTTATCCTAAACCGCAAATTCGGTGTGAAGGGCGATGAAATCGCGCGGCTCGATATTTCAGAACTGACGTTCCTGCTGGAATCAGGCTCGGACCGCATCGGCGCGCTCGATTTTCAGTTTTCGCCCACGAATTACGAGCCGCGCGCACTGGCCAATGCCACTCTCGAAGAGCTTGTCCAATCGGCGGAGCGGGTAGAGAAAGGTATTCCGCTCACCCCCGAATTAGATCAGGCGCTGCATCACGGCAGCTCGATCGGCGGCGCAAGGCCAAAGGCGCTGATCGAGGACGACGCCATCAAGCATGTCGCGAAATTTTCCTCGTCTGCCGACCTTTACAGCGTCGTCAAAGGAGAATTCATAGCCATGCGGCTTGCCGCCTTGTGCGGCATCAGAGCGGCATCCGTCTCGCTTGTTCGCGCCGCAGGCAAGGACGTGTTGCTCGTCGAGCGATTCGACCGGATCAAGGTCACGGGCGGCTGGCAACGCAAATCCATGGTCTCAGCGCTGACGATGCTCGCGCTCGATGAGATGATGGCGCGTTACGCCAGCTACCAGGATTTGGCGGAGATCATTCGCCACCGATTCACCGCGCCGTCGGAAACTCTGCGCGAGTTGTTCAGCCGCATTGTCTTCAACATACTTTGCGGCAACACCGACGATCATGCCCGCAACCATGCGGCATTCTGGGACGGGGCTAAGCTCACCCTCACGCCTGCTTACGATATTTGTCCGCAGGCCCGCAGTGGCCAGGAGGCCAGCCAGGCCATGCTCATCAGCGGCAATAACCGCATGAGCCGGATCGCGTCCTGCCTTGAAGCCGCGCATCACTTCCTGCTCAGCGCGCCGGAAGCTCTTGCGATTGTTGAAGGCCAGCTCCGATGCATTGCGAAGAATTGGCCGCGTGTCAGCGAGGAAGCTACGCTATCCGGCACAGATCGCAATCTGTTCTGGGGCCGACAGTTCCTCAATCCCTACGCTTTTACGGCGCTGGAAGGGAGCGCCGACGTTCTCCGCGCTCTGGCTGACGAACTACGCAACAGTGTTCACGCCTGATCCGGCGCTGGATTTCGGACAAGCTCGGCAAGCGCAAGACGCCCACAATATGGACAATCCTTGCCGTGCCAGCACGAAGTCATGAACACACGGCTCTTCGACAGCGACAACGTGCACTGCGGAGAGATGTGGAGCTGACACCGCAAGAGCCCACAGACGGTATCCCCGCGGTCACGGCCGTCTTGCTGAGGTAGGCTGAAGGCTGCAAGTCCTAGTGCAAGCACTAGGAGTAGCCCTGTGACGAAGCATCAGATTGAAGTGATCACGTCGGTCGAGCGGCGCCGGCGCTGGTCTCGGGAGGATAAGGAGCGGCTGGTCGCGGCGACGTTTGAGCCTGGGGCTAGTGTTTCCGAGACCGCGCGATCGGCTGGCATTCATGTGAGCCAGCTTTTCCGGTGGCGCAAGGAACTCTGCCAGATCTCCGCGCCGTCCGTGCCGCAACTCGTTGCCGTGGAAGTCGTCGAGGCGCTGCCAGCGCCGCAATCGCCAGCGCAGCCACCGCCGATCTCCAGACCGCGCAAGAAGAGCAGCATGGTGTCGATCGAGCTTGGCGGCGCCCGCCGCCTGCGGGTCGAGAGTGATATCGATAGCGAGGCGCTCGGCCGGATCCTGGATGTGCTGGAGCGGCGATGATCTCGATCCCGAGCGGCGTTAAGGTGTGGCTCGCCACTGGCTATACCGATATGCGCAAGGGCTTCCCGGGCCTGTCGCTGATGGTGCAGGAGACATTGAGCGCGATCCGCACACCGGTTACCTGTTCTGTTTCCGCGGGCGGCAGGGTGACTTGATCAAGGTGATCTGGCATGACGGCCAGGGTGCCTGCCTGTTCACGAAGAAGCTCGAGCGTGGCCGGTTCATCTGGCCATCGGCCGATGGCACGGTGGTGATCACGCCCGCGCAGCTCGGCTATTTGCTAGAAGGCATCGACTGGCGGATGCCGCAAAAAACCTGGCGTCCGAGCTCGGCGGGATGAGCAAAACCGCTGGCTTGGCGGGAGCGAATATGATTCCATCGCGCCATGACCGATGTGGCCGATCAGCTTCCCGGTGACCTTGCCAGTGCGCACGCGATGATCCTCGCCGAGCGTGCGGCCCGCCGTGAGGCGCAAGCGCTCGCCGCTCGCGCGCAAGCCTTGAACTCGCACTCCGATGTGCTGATCGCGCGGCTCAGGCTGGAGATAGAGAAGCTGAAGCGCGAGATCCATGGCAGCCGCTCCGAACGCAAGGCCAGGCTTCTCCAACAGATGGAATTGCAACTTGAGGAGTTGGAAGCCGACGCCAGCCAGGACGAATTGGCGGCGGAACTGACAGCGCGGTCATCGACAGTCCGAGCTTTCGAGCGCAAGCGCCCGTCGCGCAAGCCCTTTCCCGACCATCTGCCACGTGAGCGCGTGGTCATCGCCGCACCCCGGAACTGCCCGTGCTGCGGCTCGGGCAGGCTGGCCAAGCTTGGCGAGGACATTACCGAGACGCTGGAGGTGATCCCGCGCCAGTGGAAGGTGATCCAGACCGTGCGCGAGAAGTTCACCTGCCGTGAATGCGAGAAGATCTCGCAGCCGCCGGCGTCCTTCCATGTGACGCCGCGCGGCTTTGCCGGACCGAACCTTTTGGCGATGGTCCTGTTCGAGAAGTTCGCCCAGCATCAACCGCTGAACCGGCAGAGCGAGCGCTATGCCCGCGAGGGCGTCGACCTCAGCCTGTCGACGCTTGCGGACCAGGTCGGCGCTTGTGCCGTGGCGCTGAAGCCGGTGCACGCGCTAATCGAGGCGCATGTGCTTGCCGCTGATCGTCTCCATGCCGACGACACGACCGTGCCGATCCTGGCGAAGGGCAAGACCGATACAGGCCGCATCTGGACCTATGTCAGGGATGACCGGCCGTTCGGCGGGCAATCGCCACCGGCGGCGCTCTACTATGCTTCGCGCGATCGGCGGCAGGAGCATCCCGAGCGTCATTTGAGGAACTTCACCGGCATTCTGCAGGCCGATGCCTATGGCAGTTACAATCCGCTGTTCAAGGTGGACCGCGATCCCAGTCCGCTGACCCAGGCGCTGTGCTGGGCGCATGCGCGCCGCAAGTTCTTCGTACTTGCCGACATCGCCGCCAATGCCAAGCGTGGCAAGAACGCCGCGCCGATCTCACCGATCGCGCTCGAGGCGGTCAAACGCATCGACGCCCTGTTTGGTATCGAGCGCGACATCAACGGACTCGTCTCCGACGAACGTCTGCAACGACGGCAGGAAAGCCGTCTTATCGCCACCGAACTTGAGGCCTGGATGCGGGCAGAGCGGGCAAGACTGTCGCGCAGCTCTCCGGTCGCCGAGCCAATCGACTATATGCTGAAGCGCTGGGAAGGATTCACGACCTTCCTCGGCGATGGCCGGATTTGCCTCACCAACAACGCGGCCGAACGCGCGCTGCGTGGTTTTGCTCTGGGCAGGAAAGCTTGGCTATTTGCAGGCTCCGATCGAGGTGCCGATCGGGCCGCCTTCATGGCGACGCTGATCAACACCGCCAAGCTCAACGGCATCGATCCGCAGGCATGGCTTGCCGACGTCCTCGCCTGCATCGCCGACACGCCGATCACGCAGATCGAGGACTTGCTCCCGTGGAATTGGAGCCTTCTTACGGCCGCAGCGGATAAGGCTGCCTGATCTGGGCCTACAAATAAACGAGGCCGTCAGATGAGATATCGCAACTCCGCTCTTTACACCCTCAAATATGTGGCCGAGATGCTCGAAGAAGACGAAGACTTTTTGCGCGATTGCTCGATCGAGATGTTCTCGGAAGACGGTTGCCTGAGCGCCTACGACGGCTATCCCGCATCCGAATTAAGCGAACCTATCGTTGTCTTCACCGAAGACGGCATCGACAACCTTCGGCATATCGTCGACGAGCGCAGGGCTGCGGGTCACGCACCGCCGAAACCTAGCGCAGAAAACCGTCGCCCGAAATCATAGTCACCGCGGCCCTGGCCGAATGGTTACCACAGACGCGCGACTTCCCACGATACAACTCCACATAACTGAGCGTCTACAAGCGCTGCAGCCAGCGTAACATCCCGCCATCATAGCGATGATTGTCTGATCTTTTGCCGATGACATCACGTCGGGGAAAGACTTGTTCGAGCGCTTGCCGCTTCATATCGATACCGGCCCGGGCGTAGCGCACGTTACGTTCAGCCCCGAGTGGCTAGCCATTGACTGATGGTGGCTATGTCAACACCCGCCTTGACAAGGTGGATGGCCGTCGTGTGCCGCAAAGAGCGGTGATGGATGCTTTTTTCCGCCAGGGTGGTTCCTTCCCCCGCAGCCATATCAACATGTTTGCGCAGCAAGTATCGAACACCGAACCGGGTCAGCGGTGTGCCGCGGTCGTTGAGAAAGCCCCTTTGCTCGGCGGGACAGGGCGATACCAGACGAAGGTCACAAATTCGAAGATTCAGGATTTCCTGAACTCGTGCATCCGTATTGAACATCAGCGAGAACAGTGCGTAATCCCGCTCCAGAAGGCGTGCGGCGGTCGATACGCGCCAGGACGCTCTTGATTTCGGGCTCTTCGAGATATTCGACAAGTGCCACCCGCGCGCCCTCTTGAAGGGAAGTGTCACCACCAGTTGCAGCGTATCCATATATTCGGGGTGCTCCGAGATCAGGAACCGCGCAAGGTATGCATCGCCGCCAGCCTTGCATTGCGGGTCGCAACTGCCACGCTCGACCTCAAGTGACGTGAGAAAGCTGCCGATCCTGTCGGTATTGATGTCGGAGACCGCTTCTTTCAAGAATATCTTCCCGCTCTCCGCGGCATGAGCCCGTGGCATGCTTCGGCCCAATGCTGTGGATTGACGTCAGGTAGTGCATTGATTTTTCGTGGAATGAGGACTCTGTTTAAGGGGTTCTTTTCGTCCAAACGGGACCCCTTAACGATGGGGTCATCAAGATGCCTCCGGCTTGATCGGAGGCATTTGTGTTTTGGATGTTGGTTTTGGAGACGATTGCAAAGATACGTCGGCTGTCGCTGGTCCAGGGGAAGTCGAGCAAGGCGAGCTGAAGATCTCGCGCAAGGTGGTGCGCAAGGTCCTGCGTTCTGAGGAGACGGAGTTCCGCTACGAGCGCAAGCACCAGCCCTATCCCCGCATGGGAGCCTGGCGTGAGACGCTGGACCGGCTGCTGTCGGCGAATGCGGCCAAGCCGCAGCGGGAGCGGCTGACGCTGATCCGTATTTTCGAGGAGCTTCGCGGCCTCGGCTATGACGGCAGCTACAGTTCGGGGTGGCGGCATGCTCAGAGCTGGGCGGCGGATCGCGGCAGCGCCGTGGCCGAGGCCTACATTCCGCTGAGTTTTGCACCTGGCGAGGCCTACCAGTTCGACTGGAGTCACCGAGATCGTCCTGCTCGACGGCGTGACGGTGACAGTGAAGGTCGCGCACATGCGGCTCTGCCACAGCCGCATGTTCTTCGTGAGGGCCTATCCGCGCGAGACGCAGGAGATGGTGTTCGACGCGCATGACCGGGCGTTCGCCTTCTTCCGTGGCGCCTGCACGCGCGGCATCTACGACAACATGAAGACGGCGGTGGACGCGATCTTCATCGGCAGGGATCGCCGCTACAACCGCCGCTTTGCGCAGATGTGCGGGCATTACCTTGTCGAGCCGGAGGCCTGCACACCGGCGGCCGGCTGGGAGAAGGGGCAAGTCGAGAACCAGGTCGGGCTGGTGCGCGAGCGCTTCTTCACACCGAGGCTGCGCTTCAAGACGTTGGAGGATCTCAACGGCTGGCTGGCCGACAAATGCGTTGCCTAATGCCAAGGCGCGTCGGCATCCCGAACAGGGTGAGCGCACGATCTGGGACGTACTCGAAGAAGAACGCGCCAGCTTCATTCCCTATGCCGGTCGCTTCGACGGCTACCATTGCATTCCCGCGTCGGTGTCGAAGACCTGCACGGTGCGCTTCGACAACAACAAATACTCGGTGCTGTCGAGTGCCGTCGGTCGGCCGGTCGAGATCCATGCTTATGCCGACCGCATCGTCATCCGCCAGGATGGCGCGGTCGTCGGCGAGCACGCACGCTCTTTCGGCCGCAACGAGGTCGTCTACGATCCCTGGCACTACGTGCCGGTGATGGCCCGCAAACCGAACGGCCTGCGCAACGGCGCGCCTTTCCGGGAATGGGTTCTGCCATCAGCCATGGAGAAGGTGCGCCGCAAGCTAGGGGCGGCCGATGACGGCGACCGGCAGATGGTGTCGATCCTCACCTGCGTTCTGACCGACGGATTGAGCGCGGTCGAGAGCGCCTGCCAGGAAGCGCTCGAGCATGGCGTCTGTTCGGCGGCGGTGATCCTCAACATCCTGGCCCGCAGCCGCGATCCGGCGCCGGGCACGATCCTTTCCATTCCCCAGGCGCTGACCCTAGCTCACGAGCGGTCGCCGACTGCGCCCGCTTCTCAGGAGGACAAACAGCCATGGAACGCACCGAGGTACTGGAACTGATGGGGGCGCTGAAGCTCTACGGAATGCGCAGCGCCTATGACGAGATCATGGGCGTCGCCATCAAGCGACGGCACGAGCCGCCCAGGATTGTCGGTGATCTCTTGCAAGCCGAGATATCGGAGAGCAGGCCCGCTCCATCAAATACCAGTTCGCCGTCGCCAAGTTGCCGCTGGCCAAGGACATCGACGACTTCGACTTCGCCGACACGCCGGTCACCGAACCCCTGATGCGCGATCTCGCCCGGCGGCGCCTTCGTCGCCGATCAGCGCAACATCGTCCTGGTCGGCCGCCTTCACGGGTCACCCAACTCGCGCGGAAGGTCGACCGCATTGCGACGGGCGCGTGTCGACTTCCCAACAATGTCAGACAGGAGACACAACGCTATCGGAGCGATCGCATTGTCCGAAACGATTTTCCCAGTTGGCACGACGATTGCGGTCCTAGTGCGCAAAAGCAAACTAGACCTGAGAGCCGCACCGCATGAATGTAGCCTCCCAATATCTCCCGTTTGTGGCGCACCACGAAGCCGGGCACGCGGTGGCCGCCATCGTTTTGATGCGTCAGGTGTTCGACGACGACCGTAAACTCCCTGCTTTCTCAAGTGTTAGTATTTACCCCGACCCCGGTGACGGAGATTACCGTGGTGTTGTCGAAGGCGCGGGTTTTTATTCAGCGCAAGGATTCACCTCGAAGCGAAAGCCGATTTTCGAGGACGATATGGATCGATATTTGGAACGCGATTGTGCGATCCGGGAGATAGTTACGTGTCTGGCAGGTCCTTTTGCAGAATCCGCATTCGAAGGCTATCTGGACCCGTTCGATATGGCGATGAATGCGTCCGACGAGAATGAGGGGAGCAGCGACTACGCGGATGCCAAGCGAATCTATGGTGAGTTGCGGTTCCTGATGCCGCGCCGCCCCGATTGGGGGCGGATCGAAGATCGCACGGCCCGGCTAGTACTCGATCACAGGTCGGCCATCGAAGCATTGGCCGCGCATTTGCTGGTCAAGCATGATCTCCAATTCGATGAGGCTCTGATGATTGTTGCGCCGCATCTTCCGCCCATGCCAGCAGCTACGCCGCCAGAGCGTCCATTTCCGAAGCCTGCTTGATCAGCCATTCGATGTGATTTGACCACATCTGCAACACCTCGCGCTTCTCCTTGACGTAGGTATAGAGATTGTAGATTTCGCCTATGTCTGTCAGGGACGCTGCCTTGTGATTCAGTATGTGCTCGATGACGTGTGGCAATACCTGCCGCCTGCCGAAATTTGTCGCGAGCGTCCTGCGCAGATCGTGAAGGGTCCAGTTCTCCAAAGCCACCCCGTCAGTATTGACCTTGCCGTCTAGAGCCTTCTTGCCCTTCGCGTAGCCTGAGAAGTGGCTTCTTTCGTTGCCCCTCGCAGGGAAAACAAACGTGTCATTGGTCTTCGGTACCGACTGGGGGACCGACACCGCCAGTGTGGACAGCGGAATAAGCGTAGGCTCTTCGTTCTTCGTGCGGTCACCCGATAGTTCCCATGTTCCGGCTTCAAGGTTGAGTTCAGACCAACGCATCGCGGCAACTTCCGTACGCCTCTGTCCGGTCAGCATGAGCAGCTTGACGATGGAGCCGAACGAATAGCCGATATCGCCCGGTTCGGGCTCACAGCCCGTCCATATAGCCGCCAGTTCGGCATCGTTCACCACTCGCTTGCGCTTGACGATCAGGGCCGGATTTTCCAATCCCTCGCGGGGAAACCGCGACGAGCCGTTGCGGCGGTTTGCGACACCGGATAGCCGCCAGTTCGGCATCGTTCATCACTC
This sequence comes from Mesorhizobium wenxiniae, assembly GCF_002284535.1. GTDB lineage: Bacteria > Pseudomonadota > Alphaproteobacteria > Rhizobiales > Rhizobiaceae > Mesorhizobium > Mesorhizobium wenxiniae. The sequence continues at coordinate 175,560 of NZ_NPKH01000035.1, forward strand.
GCTTGCGCTTGACGATCGGGGCCGGATTTTCCAATTCCTCGCGGGGAAACCGCGATGAGCCGTTGCGGCGGTTTGCGACACCAGTTGAAAATGCCCGCATATACCAGAAGGCCGTGTTAGCCGCTTGCGGGTGACCCCGGCGACGATCTTCTTGGTGATGTTAGCAATGTCGGTGTCGATCACATGGGATAGAGCGACTCCCGAGGGCAGGCACAAGATACCGGTTCAGGCTGGCCTCGACCAGTTCCCAGAAATCCCATTCTGCCTTGCCGGTCTTTGCAAAGCCCGCTCCCTTGCATTCGCGCCGATCGGCCGACCCCGTTCGAGGAAGGGCGTGATCTGGTCGGCGGCATGCAGAATCCGGGTGGCGCGGCTGGTCCGGTCGGACGCGGTCTGATCGAGGAAGCCAGCCGGAATGCCGGCGGCTCGTGCGGGAAGGGCGTTCATGAGAAGGTCCTGTCGGGCAAGCTGTTTGGGGGCACGATCACCATAGTTGATCAGGCTCCCGAGTGGGGCATTCTCGTAAATGTCGCTTGCGGACGTATGTTTGCTCTTTGTCCAGAAACAGAAAAGGCCCGATGGGACGGCCGGGCCCAGGGCGGTGTTTTGAGGGTCGTTACTCGGCGGCCTGGAGGTGATCGCCGTCGCCGTCCTCGGTATCGTCAGCGCTGATCTGCGCCTGATTGGCAAGGAAGGCTGGCAGTTCCGATGGAGCTATGCTGGAATTTGGGTGACGAGGCTGATCAAGCGGCGCTCTGCGGCTTCGTTTCGATGACCTCGATTCCGTCCAGGAACCTGGCACCTGCGATGAGTTTCGGCAACTGATTTTGTCCTTTCAATCGTCGCCACGTCCTGGCCGCGGCCATGACCAGCTTGAAGACCATCAGCTGGGCGGTTGTCGAGGATAGCGAGCCCTTGGTACGCACCGTGCGGTGGCGAACGGTCGCAAAGACGCTTTCGATGGGATTGGACCTTCGCAGATGATCCCAGTGTTCGGCGGGGAAATCGTAGAATGCCAGCGACGCATTCTGATCCTTCGTCAGGCAGTCGACCGCCTTAGCATACGCCTCGGCTTCCATCTCGATCGCCTGCGCAAGCAATTTGCGCGCGCCGCTGCGAAGTACATCCGTCAGGGTATCACCGATTTCGTCGGGCTGACGAAGGCGAACAATGTTGATAGTCTCGTTCATGGCGTATCGCTCTCCTTGAGAGGTTCTGGCAGGCTTCATCACCCGCCTCGATACGCCGCTCTCCTCAAACCGTCATCACCCAGTTTCCGCCATAGCTCCCCCCTGATTGGTCCGCTTCACCTGTGCAACTGCACAGGCTGCCATAGCGGGCAGATTGGCCTCCAATGGCGAAAACTTGCCGCAGGAGACCCTCCGATGACCGTGCCTATGGCGCCGCCGCTACGACAACTTGCCGACAAGCAGCGTGCGATCCACTGCCGCGCTACTGCGCCTTCAAGGGACGTCTGGATCGCGACGCAGGAGCCGATGACCGTTAAGGAATCAATTCCCTTGGCGTGCTCAGGTCGCGCTGGCCGTCGCTGTGCCCGTTCGACGGTCTGGTGGCAATTTGGGCACATCTTGTGTCGTCGCCAGTGCCAATGCCGCACGCTTCAACAAAAAGGTGCCTTCGACGTCTGCTGCCTTCGCCGGTGCTTTGCGAAGTGGCATAATGTTTCGACGCACGCAGGCGCGGGCAGGGGGTGTCAGTCATGAATCTCCTGACTGGCGCGGATCAGGCCGATTGGCGGGATGAAAGATCATACGACTACACCGCTGGCCTGACGCTGCGGGAGTGGGCTTGGGAGTTCTTACGCCGCAACCCGGCGTTCCAGCGCGATCTGACCGCTGCGCGCCAGCATTGCAAGACTTGGTCTCTCCGACCCTTTCTCGATATGGTCGCGTCGGCCGGCGACCTGTCACGCTGGGGTGTTCTGTTTCGCGGAGTCTTGTGGCCGCGCTTCGGTCGTATTCTGGTGTCCGCTCTGGTGCGTCCATGTGCTGCCGCTCATTGCGGAACGGTTGCCTGCCTCGTCGCCGACACCGCCGTTCGAACTCTCGGCATTGCCCTGTCGTGCAACCGTCCTGCAGGCGCCCGACAAGAGCCAGCATGTTCTTCTTCGCAATGCGGACCACGCGCTGCAGCTCGCCGTCTCGGGCGCGAATATCCTCCACCCTGTTTGCCTGCATACGCAAGCCATCTGGCCCGCGGTGCTTTTAAAGCATCGACTGAGGGGACTGGAGTGCCTCAATGCTCTCAGTCTAGGGCAACATTTGCCCCCCCGCTTGTTTGCGCCGGAAAAGCGCGGCGTCCGTTTGTCCTTCGTTCTTCGTGCGCTCGACGGTTCGCTCGCCGGAGCACCACATCGCGAGCTCGCCGAAGTTCTCATCGGTCAACGGCGCGTCCATGCCGACTGGGCGGATCCTCGCGATCATCTGCGCGACCGCATCCGTCGGGCCGTCTCGCGTGGCCGCGCGCTCATGAATGGTGGCTACAGAGATTTCCTAATTTGAAATGCGACAGTCCGCGCTGTGCGTCAGTGGATGAACGTTCGCTCGCAGCTGACCCGTCACCAACAGTTCGCCCGCCGACAGATCTGCATGGCGCCTTGCGGGTACGCTCTGGTCAGGCGTCGGCCGACGCCACAATGACATCGGTGAAGTTGCCAAGGCGGTGGTTCATTAGGGCCGGCCTCGACCTGAACCCACATCAGTGGTCGGAAAGCGGCGTGCACCGCAATGTCGCCATAGCAGCCAAGATCCTTTGAGTCCGGACCTGCAGTCCTGTTGGACCGGCGGGTGCAACAATATGGAGGGATTTGAGACCTCACACTGTCCCCTGGACCGACAGCTCGGTCAGACATCGCACTCACCGCTTGATTATGGAAATGGTGTGCCTGTAGTACAGCGGGTAGCGCTTGCTGCGCACTGTCCTAAGAATAGCAATCATGACCCGTCTGGGGATCTGCAACACGACGATCCAACCGCTTGGGCATTGTCGCATATCCCACAATGTAGAGTGCGCAACAGGGCAAAAGCTGATCCATCGGCGGTTTATCAATGCTTTTTGGCTTGGCACGGCACATGCAACGCAATCGGCAAAAGGCGCACGAACTGAGTGGCCCCATCGGCCCTAGGAGCGCTGACTTATGCCCTCCCAAGGCATGTCCGGCCCGGCAGCGAGCTCAGTCTCCTGCCGGGCATCCGTGTTTCAGGTCAACGGCGTTTGGAACTTCAAATTAGGTGGCGGCATTGACCGCAGGCCGCCCCCGGTGGGCGGCCGGTGGGCGGAGAGACAGTGCAGCAGGTTTCAAATCCCGCCCATGCAGAGATATTTCATTTCCAGATAGTCCTCGAGGCCATGGCGGGAACCCTCCCGCCCGATGCCGGATTGCTTCATGCCGCCAAACGGTGCCGCCTCCGAGGACATGCGTCCCGTGTTTATGCCAACCATGCCATATTCCAGAGCCTCTGCCACACGCCAGACCCGCTTCATGTTGGAGGCATAGAAGTATGCGGCGAGGCCGTAAATCGTGTCATTGGCCTCGCGCACGACCTGATCCGCATCGTTGAAGCGAATGATCGGCGCCAGCGGCCCGAATGTCTCCTCTTGCGCGACTGCCATGACGCTGGAAATCTCGGTGAGGACCGTGGGTTTGAAAAACGTGCCATTCTTGCCGATACGTTGGCCCCCGCATCGTATTGTGCCGCCTTTCGCAATGGCATCTGCGATGTGAGACTCTATCTTGGCCAGAGCATGCCTGTCGATGAGCGGTCCGATGTCCACTCCGGCATCGAATCCGTCGCCAACCGACAAGTGCCGGACTTTCTCCACGAATTTCTTGACGAACTCATCGTGAACGCTCGATTGGACGTAAATACGGTTCGCCGAAACGCAGGTCTGGCCGGCATTGCGAAACTTCGCCTGGATCGCACCGTCAACAGCAGCGTCGATGTCGGCATCATCGAAGATGATGAAAGGTGCGTTGCCGCCGAGCTCAAGGCTAACCTTCTTGATCTGGTCAGAGCACTGACGCATCAGCAGCCGCCCGACCTCGGTCGAACCGGTGAAGCTGATCTTGCGGATCTTGGAATTGGTGCAGAGTTCACGGCCGACGCGATCACCTTCGGACGCATAGATCAGGTTGACCACGCCATCGGGAAAGCCGGCCTGATGGGCAAGGGCGAACATTGCGCCAGCCACGAGCGGCGTCTGTTCAGCGGGCTTGAGCACGATCGTGCAGCCCGCAGCCAAGGCCGGCGAGATTTTGCGCGCCACCATGGAGGCCGGGAAATTCCATGGCGTGATCGTGCCAACAACGCCGATGGGCTGCTTGATCACTAGCATTCGGCGGTCTGTCGAGGGTGCCGAGATCGTCTCGCCATAGACGCGATTGGCCTCCTCGGCATACCATTGCAGATACGCCGCCGCATGCGATACCTCTGACATGGCTTCGGCAAGCGGCTTGCCCATTTCCGCAGTCAGAATCGCGGCGAGATCGCCTGCATGGTCGATGATCAGCTGATGCCATCGCCAAAGAACGTCGCTACGCTCTCGGGCAGTCAACGCGGCCCATCCCGACTGCGCAACATAGGCCTTGTCTACCGCAGCACGTGTCTCCTCCACGCCCATATCGGGAAGCTCTGCCAAAACTTCGCCGGTCGACGGATTGACGACCTCGAACGTCTTATTGCCAACCGGTCTGCCGAGTGCCGGCAGGCGGTCCATGGCTCCAAACAGGTGCGGGGATTTCAGACGGCGGATCATCGGCAGGCACAGGGGCAATACCGGATTCCTCCTCAACGCAGCGAACATCCAGGTCGACAGGCCGTCGGTGTGTATTCTGCACCAGCGGGTTCGTCCTAGGGCCTCGGCAAAGCAGCTGGTAGACCAAACATACGACAACAGTTCCGTTAGTTTGAGTGCCCGCGGTTCATCAGTTGATGGATTGAGCAGCCGGATGTTTGCTTCATCCACCCGCTGCCTGCTGGTGGCGTGCGAGTGTATTCTGCAAAAGGCGGCATACATGCTGAGGAGCGCCGTTTCGGCGAGAGGCCCGCCTGGACCGCCAATGCCGCGCAAGGCCCGCGAAACGACTCCGCGGGTCTGCATGATCTGCTTGGCCCACCGGCCTCCATATTCGCTCTTCCCACGAGAAGCCCCAAGGAAGAAGGAAGGCGAGATGAGTTTCTTTACTCATCCTTGCCGCCCAGCGGCGGGCCGACCACCAAAATGGCGGGCTCGGCCGAAAGCAGCTTCTTGGCCGCCGCCTTGACCTGTTTGAGCGTCACCCGACCGATGCTGCGGGCGCGACGCTGGTTGTAGTCGACGTCGGCCTTGTGAATCTGCAAATCCAGGAGCCGGTCTGCAATCGAGCTGGTCGAGCCCAGACGGTCAATGGCATAGGTGCCGATCAGGTGCTTCTTCGCCGCCTTGAGCTCGGCCCCGGTCGGTCCTTGCTGCGCCATCTGCTTTGCCACATCTCGCACGATGCTCAGCGTTTGGGCGGCGCAGTCCGAGCGTGTCTCTGTCGTAACCAGAAGCTTGTCAAGGGTCAGTTCAGAGCTGACGTGATAGGCAAGGCCGCGTTTTTCGCGCACCTCCTCGAAAAGGCGGGAAGTCATGCCCGAGCCGCCGAGGATGTCATTCATCAGCACGGTGGCGAAGTGATCCGGCGCGCTACGCTTCACGCCAGGCCAGGCCAATCGCAGCGAAGTCTGCGGCAGGTCGCAGTTCTCCTCCACCAGTTGGCCGAGCTTCGGTACGACATCGGCGACGGGGGCGAGGGTTTGTTGCTCAGGCAAGTCACCAAACAGCTGGTCGAGCCTTTCCCTCAGCGTGTTTGCATCAATGTCACCGACCACGGCAATATGGAGCCCGTCGCGAGCGAAAATCGCCTTGTGGAAGGCGAGGAGGTCGGACGGCGTGATGCCGGCCAGGCTCTCTTTTGTGCCTTCTCCCGGCCTCGAAAAAGGATGCGTGCCATAGATCGCGCGCAGCCATTTGCGCTGAGCGATTGCGTCAGGGTCGCGCTCGCTGCCGACGATGTCGGAGACAATCTCGGCGCGGACGCGATCGATCGGCCCCTGGTCGAAGCGCGGCGCGTTGAGTGCGAGCCGAAGCAGGCCGAACGCGGCGTCCTGCTGTTTGGGAAGCATGCACACCGATCCGCAGATGTAGTGTCTTTGCGCCTCCAAACCCATCTCGGCGCCGGCATCGTCGAGCTTCATCTGGAAGGCATCGCTGTCGTAATTACCGGCGCCTTCGATGAACAGGCCGGCCATCAGATTGGCCATCCCCTCCTTCCCGACCGGGTCCTGCCTGATGCCGCCGTTGAAGGCAAAGCCGATGTTGACGATTTCCACTGTGTGGTCCTCCACCAGCCAGGCGATCATGCCCTTTTCGGACTTCACCTCCTGGATGTTCATCGCAGCATGGGGCTGAGCGCCGAGCGTCATCTCTTCATTCTCCGTCTTGGGCAAGAGATAGCCCGTGGTCGAACGGTCGAACGCGAGATAGCGGGCGGCAACTGCTTTGATTTGCGCGGCGGTAACCCTGCGGATGCGAGACGGCCGTTCCTCGACATCTTTCACGGTGCCGCCGGTGGCCAGCGTCGAGCCGTATATGCAGGCGAGGTCGTCCTGGTCGTCTTCGGCAAAGATCATATCGCGCACAAAGCGCTCCTTGGCCTTGCCCAGTTCCTCGCTGCTGACACCATCCTTGGCAATGCGAGCGACTTCGGCAGCGGCCGCCGCTTCGAGATCGGCCAGCTTGGCATCGCCGCGCGGCGCGCCATAGATGGCGAACCTGGTGTCGTCGAGCATGGTGCCCTGGAAATAGGCGCAGGCGCTGGAAGCGATACCTTGCTGGACAGCGAGCGCCTGGTAGAGCCGGCTGCGGTTACCGCCGCCGAGGATTTCGGACAGCAGGTCGAGCGCTTCGGCCTCGCCCGGCTTGGCGGTATGGTAAGACGGCACCACCCACTGCGTCGAAAAACTGGGCACGCTGACGCGGGCGTCGGAGAGCGTGACGGTGCGCCTGGTGTTCTGCTCGGGCTCAACCGGCCGGATGCGCGGCGGCAGGTCGGGCCCGCGCGCCACCTTGCCATAGGTCTTCTCGGCCAGCACCTTCACCGTCTCCGGCTCGACATCGCCGGCCACGATCAGCACGGAGTTGTTGGGCCAGTAGTATTTTTCATAGAAGGCGGTGGCGTCGACGCGGTTCAGCTGCTCGATCTCCTGCATCCAGCCGATGATCGGGATGCGATAGGGCTGGTTCTGCCACAGCGTCGCGTCGATCTCCTCATGGAGCACGTCCTGCGGGTTGGTGTCGGTGCTTGAGCGGCGCTCCTCGATGACCACGTCGCGCTCGGTCTTGACGACATCGTCGGTGAGGATGAGGTTTCGCATTCGGTCGGCCTCGAAGCTCATCATCAGCTCGAGCGCCGACGGCGCCACTGTCTGATAGAAGGCGGTGTAGTCGGAGGAGGTGAAGGCATTTTGCGAGCCGCCGATCTCGAACACTGCGCGGTCGAATTCGCCGGCCGCATGGTTGGTCGTCGCCTTGAACATCAGATGCTCGAAAAAATGGGCAATGCCGGATTTGCCCGGCGGCTCGTCGGCGCTGCCGATCTTGTACCACACCATGTGGCTGACGATCGGCGCCCGGTGGTTGGGAATGACGACCACCTCCATGCCGTTGTCGAGCACGAAATCCGTCGCCTTGCCGTCCTCCCATGCGACGGGGACCGGAGCCGTCCTCGCGCCGCCCAACTCGGTCGCAACGGACGTCCTGCGAAGCCCGTGAGTGCGGGGCTTGCTTCTGATAGGGAGAGTGGGATTATGGGCTGGGTTCCTGGCAAAGTGATTTGTTCCTCATTTTGAAGGCTCTATGTCTCCCGACGCCTATTGGGAGAAAGTGGATCGGCACGCGACGCCGAGCCAGATGAGCCGTCAGCGTGTTGCCGGGCCTGACGCGGGCCTCATCTTTGGATGCGTCCGGGGAACGTTCGGCAGTATTTTGGTGGGGCCATGGGAAGTCTGCTCGTTATCCATTGGGTGTTTGCGGATACCTGAGCATGCGCCGTGCCAAGTAAGAAAGCCCCGATTTGCAAGGTTTGATCCAACCTTGATACTTGCGATATCCGACATTGTCGGGCATCCGACAGAAAGCGCCTTTCGCCGGCGCGCCGGCTACGGCGCTCGCCTCCTCCGGCGTGACGACGATCCTTTGGCGGGCGCCGCGCACACCGATCTGCCCGCCTATCAGCACTGCGACATCGAAGGACAACGCGATCGTGAATGATGGGTCTTACGCAAACATGCAGCAGTGCCACCGCCATCAGGACTTCATCCGCCCCTCAAAGCCCCGAGCGCGAGGGGACGACGTGTAAGGCAACATGTCATCCTCGACAATGATGCCGCGCATAAAGAGGTAAGGTCCCTCGTCGTACCGGCGAGCCCCTTCGCTGGGTTCGCCGAGGGTCTGGTTTGCGAACGTCGACCGACAGCATCACGCATGGGCGGCCGGATCGATAGACAAGCATTGACCGTGCCACCAGCGCATTGAGGGCAGCGCAGAGTCCAATTGGCCTGTGCCAGCCGGTATGTTGGAGCTTCAAGTGTGGCCAGCCAAGCGGGCTGAGGCCATGGAACTCCTGATATCCTGGACAGTCCAGATTGCAACGCACGACGCCTTTGGTCATCGCCCGAACGTTCATTGACGCTCAGCGAAGCTTGCGTCATCCGGACGATCTGGGAAAAGCTTGGCGGGGCCGGCGCCTTCCCAGGCGCACGGGACGCGCGACGACCCATGTGGACCTTGGATTTCACTCCGCACCTACGCTGCTTTGGCCTTGTCAGCAGCCTGGGCGGCATAGCTGAGTCCCGCCCTTGCTCAATCTGCCAAACCATCTCGCTCACAAGCGATCGGGTGGTTTGTGCCGTCTGAACGCGCATTGTCAACTTGCCGACAGTCTGGGGTTCCGAACCCGACAGTTGATTCAAACCGACAATGGCCCGCCTCAGAAGCAGGCAACCGCGCTTCGTAGCAGGCCGAAGCTAATCGAGGTTCGCGGGTCTCGGTTTGAGTGTGCAGTGTCGCTGCGCGCCTGATCTTTCGGTCTGATGACAAAAACATCGTCATTTTGGCCGACGATATCGGTCAGGAGCGGGTATTGCGGTCGAGCAGCGACCCAAGCACGTCCACAAGATGTGCCGAGTTTGCAGGGTTGGGTCATTGTTTCTGTCGACGTTTGAGCGACAGCGCACGACGAAACGTCTGGCATACGCCTCGTCTGGCACGCGCCTCGCATGTGTGGCAGGTGCTGCTGGAGATCAGGCGGTCGAGTGGGCCTTGCAATTTTCCGATTTTGCTGCGCCTAAAGTCTCGTGTACAAATCAGGCTGGCGTGAATGGCCTGCCTAAGTTGCGACTTGTTACAAAGGAATGGATATATGGCGACTGGAACGGTGAAGTGGTTCAACAGCACCAAGGGTTTTGGTTTTATTCAGCCCGACAACGGCGGTCAGGATGTCTTTGTCCACATTTCCGCTGTTGAACGAGCGGGCCTGTCGACCCTTAATGAGGGCCAGAAGATAAACTACGAGGTCGAACAGGATCGCCGCACCGGCAAGTCCTCTGCAGGCAGCCTCAGCAAGGCTGGCTAACGCGTGCGGCAAGGATGCGGCATACTCCGAACGCATTGACCGGCTCGAAACCCGGCCGGAGCATGCAACCAGGTAATGCCGCGGCAGCGATTGCTGGAGCCGTCGCGAATTCCTCTGGAATGAGGCTCTTGGACGGGAAAGGCGGGGCTCGTCCCCGCCTTTTGATTCCGCGCAGATTGGGCCTACGGCTGCCGCGCGTCCCGAACGACTGTTGATACGGATTTAGGCTGCGACCTTTTTGCGGGTCCGTTTCGCCGGCGCCGGCACCGGGGCTTCCGGCTCTTTCGGTTTGCGGCCGAGTCCGATGGTCTTGGCCAAGGCGGAGCGCGTAGCGGCGTAATTCGGCGCCACCATCGGATAATCCGACGGCAGACCCCATTTGGCGCGATATTCGTCCGGGGTCAGACCATAGTGCGTCGACAGATGGCGCTTTAGCGATTTGAATTTCTTGCCGTCTTCAAGGCTAATGATGTAGTCCGGTTCGATCGACTTTTTGATCGGGACAGCAGGTTTTTTCACAGGCACAGGCTCTTCTGCCGGTATTAGTCCGGCCGTGCCTTTTAGAGCCCCGTGCACTTGGGCGATCAGGGCAGGAAGCTCCCCCGCCGGGACGGGGTTGTTGGAGACGTAGGCTGATACAACATCGGCAGTGAGCTCGATGAGGATGTCGGTGTTGTGGGCTTCTTCTGTCATAAACTTCTCCGGGCAGCTTGAAACACAGTCGGGCGAAGTGTCGCTACATAGTGGCGGTTGACGCTGAAAGCAAATGGATCGACGGGTGCGCTGCTCCCCACCATTGAAGTCTCGGGGAAGTATCCCGTCATCGTCCATCGGCCTAGAGGCAGCGTATTGCATTATGGGAGCGGTCGCGCCTGCCCCAAGTTAGAGGCAGGCATTCGCGCGTGAATTAATCAAATCCATCCTGAGCGTATCTCGCGTGGCAACCACGAAGGCGCTCTGGCAACGAAGCGAGGCGGATGGCCTTGCGGGTGGCCGAGAGATGTCATCCGGCTCTCCTGCCGACCTCTGCCGGCCAGATCTGGAGCAACAGCTTTGCGCAGATATGGCTCTCTTCAGAGGCCATCTATGATGGGAGCCGAGCGCGTCTCGAGCCGGGGAATAGGCTGCACATGCGCTGTGCCCACCTATTGCGATCGTGCTAACCTTGGCTGTTCGGACTTGCCGTTAAGGCAAGCGACAGATTGAAGTTATGCTGCACCATCTGATTCCCTGGCTCGGTTTCGAGAGCTCGCCGATACAGGGCCTGTGCCGCGTCATGCCGCCCCTCAATGTCCAAGATCACGCCCTTCGCATTCAATGCACGTACGTTTGCTGGGGCTGCAACCAAGACGCTGTCGAGCACCTCAACCGCTTCGTGCGGGCGCTTCTGGGCCACCAAGGCTTTTGTAAGCCGTATCGCCGCATCAACATTGTCCGGGTGCTGCTTCACCTCATCCCGCAAAGCCCGCTCTTGAACATCCTGACCAACTTCGCGCAAAATGCGTTCGCGCATAGCCGGATCGATTTGATCGGCGCTGAGCAACTCTGGGGAAGATGTCTCCTGCACGGAAAGAGCGGGCTTTTGCCAGCTGGCGCAACCGCCCAAAGGCAGAATGGCGAGTACGGCAAAAAGAAGTGAGCTCCGGCGCAGAAACATAGGCGATGGAGAAACTGTATTTCTAACAAATTTCATATTATCTCTCGGTTATCAGGGAGGCGGGTCGCGTTCAGTTAGGAAAGGTGGAACTACTCTAACAATCCGCTGTTCGATCCGTGCGGGAGTTTGACGGATCCTGCCGGGCGAATTGTAAAGTCGGAGGCGAGGTCTTGATAAGACAGCACGGCGAGATCGATCCCGTTTCGCGTCAGAAAGCCGCGGACGAAACGTCGGACATCCATTGACGTCAACAGAATAGGGCGGGTTTGACCCGGTTCTGTGTTCGAAAGGACCTGACGTATCTGTGATAGCATCGCTTCGCTTTGCCGATCCTCCAGTGCGAGATAGGGGCCTGCATCCGAATCTCGAACCGCGCCACGCATCACATCCTCGCTCTCGCGTTCGACGACCAGGGCGGACACGATGCCCTCGGTGTTGGCATAGCGGTGGCAGATCTGTCGCTTCAAACCAGAACGGACATATTCCGTCAGCAGGGCAACGTTTTGCTCACGCTCGCTCCATTCGGCCAATGCCTCCAACACGAGACGGGTGTGGCGGATTGGGATACCTTCCTCCAGGAGGCGGCGCAGAACATCGGCAATCCGAGGAATCGGCGTCGTGCGCAGCACCTCTTTCACAAGATCAGAATATTCCTGCTCCATTCGGCCCAGGAAATGTCGGGTCTCTTGGATGCCCACCAATCGCGGTGCGTAGCGGGTCAACGTTGCATGGACGCGCAAGGCGAGGAGTTCGCCGGGAGCCCAATGCTCCGTGCCGGCGCCCGTAAGGGCCTGTGCAGGGGTATGTTCGACCGGGAGTCTGTCCGTTTTCGGCTCACGCCTAAGGGGGATACCGCTCGAGTCGACGTGCGCTACATCGGCTCGGAGCGTCATCTGGCTTGGATCTATCGCGTCCTGTTCGACTGGCACGCCCTCGACATCTATCCGGAATTGCGATGTAGGCAGCTGCTCGTCAACCAAGACAGGGATGCGGGGAACGATAATGCCCAGATCGGCTGTGACCAGGAGCGAAACGCGCCCAATATGTTTTTGCAATTCGGCTTGATCGATCGCCTGCATAAGATTTGGCGCTAAAAAAAATGCGATCGGGAATTCCTTCGCAGGCGCGGCTTGCTTAGGCTCCGCTGCAGTTCCATCTTTCGCATCGGCAGTGCCGGCGCCCAGCACATCAGCCTTGACAATGCTTACCGCAGCGAACACTGCGGCCAGCATCAGAAAGACGGGGAGGGGAAACCCAGGAACGAACCCCATCACGACCAGGACGCCGGCCGCCAGCCGCAAGGCTCGAGTACTGGCCGTGAGCTGACTGACCATTTCGGTACCGAGGTTGATCCTCGCCGTCCCAGTCACACGGGTGACGATGGTCGCCGCAGTAATGGAGAGCAGAAGGGCCGGAATCTGCGATATCAATGCATCGCCTATCGTCAGCAGAGTATAGTGATGCAGCACCTCGCCGAAGGACATGCCCTTGGAGAGCAGACCGATCGAAATTCCACCCAGCATGTTGATGCAGATAACCACCAGCCCGGCGATGGAATCGCCCTTCACAAATTTCATCGCGCCGTCCATCGCGCCATATAGTTGGCTTTCCTTCTCCAATTCGGCGCGCCGCCGGCGGGATTCGTTGGCATCGATGTGGCCGTTGCGTAGCTCTGCGTCGACCGCCATTTGCTTGCCCGGCAGAGCATCCAGCGTGAAACGCGCCGCCACTTCTGCCACCCGTTCGGCACCCTTCGCGAGGACCATGAATTGCACCATGGTGACGACCAGAAATATGACGAAACCCACCACGATATTGCCTGAGATGACGAAATCGCCAAAGGTATGAATAATGCTGCCGGCCTCCCCCTCGGCCAGGATCAGTCGCGTCGTTGCGACCGTCAGCGCGAGACGGAATACAGTGGAAATCAAAATAACGCCGGGCAAAGAGGAAAAATCAAGTGGAGTACTGACATACAGGGCAACCATCATCAGCAGTATGGCCAACCCCATATTGAATCCTATCAGTGCGTCGACCACCACGACCGGGATAGGCATGACCATCATCGCGACAGCCAGAAGCAGCATCAACGCAACCATTAAATCCGGGCTGGCCGGCGCACGCTTGATGAAGTCACGCAGGACGTTGGCCATCGAGACACCTTTGCAATCGGTTGAGACTTACTCTGCTGTTACGCCCTGAAACGTAGCTTTCGAACTCCGAAGGCGCCTCGGCCTTGGCCAGCGCGTGACCCTGCATGAGAGCCACAAACAGGCGCGAAATGGCTGGGCAGCAAATGTTTCCAACGCAGCCAGCTTGTCAGCACCGAGCGCGACAGGATGTTTGGCTGGCCATAGAGTGCTGCTTGATGGGGCCTGCGAGCTTTCAATATGGGAGAGCAGCAATGCGGCCATTCCTGCTCAGCAGCACACGGCTGTCCTCAATACGATCGACTACCCATCCATCAGCCAAAATGGCCCCGACAAAATACTTCTCGCTGTCGATGACAAGATACGGTTGGGCCCCATGCCACACAGCTTCGACCGCGATTGCGGATGGCGCCTTCTCCTCTTTGATGAGCACTCCGTTCACCAGTGTTAGAGTACCCTTGGTGCGACGATCGAACGATTGCTGAAGCTTCTGCCAGCTGATGACCGATTCAGACGTGACGGTGCCCTCGGCGGTCACAACACCCTTTGCGGAGCCAATCTTGACGTCGAGAAGACCCGCTCGATCGACTTCCTCCTGCAGCTCTTTGGCCGCTGCCCCCGTAAGTTCATTGTCAGCGCGGTGACTGATCGTTCTGGACGCGACTTCAGCCCGAAGTGAATTGGGGCTCGATCCACTTGCATTGCCAAGATAGGAGAACATGCCCGAAAGCGCGCCGATCCCGAGTGAGCTGATTATGACCATGGCGAGCACACCGATCGGTAGGCGCGGTATGCCGGTCGAACCAGGCGGCTCTGCATCCTGCACGGACCAAGCAATGGACATCTCGCCTACGAGCAGGACGGCAGGAAGGGGCACAACAACGGACTGGCCTGCGGCGATATTCCGGTTGCCCTCGATACTGAGTCCGGGTGCAAGCGCCTCGAGTTCGATCGACTTGCCAAGAAGAGTTACACGAAGATGATGCGGTGCCAGTCCTTGCTCGACAAAGACCAAATCGGCATCGAAGCCGCTGCCGATTAAACACGTTTGAAGATCCGTCTTGCCGGTCAGTCCGCAATAGAGCCCCGAAAGCACTTCGAAACGGAGGGAAACCGCGTCATCCACAGAGCATCTCTCAAACAGGATAGAAGCCGCACGGCAATTGCCATGCGGCTCATTTCGGGACTACGTCGCGTCAATAAGGAGACGCGCTAGGGGCAGTCTAAAAGCCGCTTCCGACATTACGAAACGCGTTCGTCGGCGGCCTTCTTGATGGTCTGGAGATTGGTCGTTAGAGTGCGCAACTGGACACTCCTTTTCGTCGCCTCCAAGCTAACATTGGTTAGTTCTTGCACTTGCGCCTGAAAAGCAGTAGCATCAGCTCCGCTTGTATTGCCGGGAGTGCTACCGGTAGTTTTATCGGTGTTGCCAGTGCTATTGGTGTTGGTATTGCCTGATTTTTTATTATTATCAACTGCAGCCATGATCATTCCTTTTTCTGTTGGAGTTGTGCCGTCAATAACGGCCTGTATGACCTCACGCCGGATTTTCCCGCGTCAGGCATCTTCTGTGTCATCCAAAGCTTCATCGGCCTCAGCCATCGCATCGTTCGCGAATTGGAACGCGAACGATCGCAGGATACTTTGGAAGGCTTCACTTTGTGCTGCAGACTGTGAGTTGTCTTGAAGTTGATCATTTGAAACGGTCCGGTTATCCGCCCGATCGTTCCCGCCAGCTGGCTTGCCATCATTCCCACCAGCTGGCTTGCCATCATTGCCACCAGCCGGCTTGCCATCACCAGAATGCTCGGATTTCGAATCCCCATGGCCCTTTCGGATCAAGGAAGTCCCGAGGTTGCCAACTCCACTCCCAATTGCTGCTATCATCAGGTACTCCGGCATTTGCCATTGGCGGCGACGTGTTAAAGGTTAACCTCGATCAAGCTAAGGGCGGGAGCTTTCGAGAACCTGACGGCTTTTGACAAAAACCGGCCAGCGCAAAAACGTATGCTCTGCAGGATGTTGCTCTCGCATCGAACAGTCGACCACGATCTCGGCTGTTCGGCCAATCCCGCCGTCCACGCATGCCGCGACCGAATGGCAGCCGCAGCAGCTCGTTTGCATCCTCGATGCTGTGGTGTCGAACAGGAGACACGGTCCACGTGCTGCATGACCGCAATGACCGTATTCTTGCTGGCTCCACGGGCGCACGCAACGAGCAGGAACTCGGTCTTTGCATCACCATTCTCTCGCCTGCACATCACGGCCCGGCGCGGTGAGCTCATTGGCTTCGAGAAGGTCGGCGACCGTACGAACATGGGATGGTCTGCCGGCTTTGGGAGGCCGGTGCGGATCCTCTTCTCACCATATCGAAAGCTTGAAGCGGTCGGATTTTCTTGCCCTGTTCGTGAGAACTCCCATCGTCAGCTAATCGTCAGCCAAGCGGTCTATCTAGGCCGGCCGTGCCTGACCTTCGGATCCAAAGGTCCCGTCTCGACACTTTTTGTAACTATAGATCGAAATGGTTTCCCGCGCGATACGCAACGCACACGCTTCTCTGAAGCAAATGTGTGACTTTGTCGGTGGCGAACGAGAGGAGTGACGCCTCAATAAAATCGTCAGGCACGTGTCTAGGAAGGGGAGCTAGCCGAGTTGGTCTGATTTCATTCGCTGTTCCTGGAAATCGGCGGACTGAAGCGCTGATAATCTCAGGACATCGATATGCGAAAGTCCTGTGAGCTCGGGCCAATCTTGGCCTGCTACTGAGAAGCACTTTGGCGGGAACATTACGCCGTCGCGGGTCTGGCTGACCGTGACGTTAACCGAAAGATGCCGCTGGTCTCGTCAGCCGCCAGCACAATAGCAGCACATTCTCGCCTACTACGGAGACGCAATATGAAGGGCATTGGCCGACCACGGAAATCGCAGGCTGAAACTGGAGCCAGCCGCGCGGGGCGGGCGAGCAGTTCCCTTTCGCAATCAAGTCTTGCTGCGGGAGAAGGTGGACAGTCATTCGATTCCGTTGTGGAGCAGATGCGCTCTGGGGACGCCGATAGGAGGCCCTCCTCCCTTCCAGTTGCGCGCGGTCCAGGCGATGCCCGCGAAAGTCTGCCAGGCGCCTCGATTGGCGAAGATCAAATCCTGAACGCACCGCCACGTGGAGCCGCTGCGCCACCACGCGGAACCGTAGCGCCACGTGGCGCAGCCGCAAGGCGGCGCGGTTCTCCCTCCATGTCTGAGGGCGAAGCCATGGCGCCGGTCGGTAGCCAACTATCAACCGCGCAGGTGGAAGGCACCAGCTCATCGTCAAATGAAGATATCAGTCCGACACAGCTCAGAATGAACAGTCTTGTTCAACAACTGACTGATTGCGAGGCTGCGGCCAGGAAAACCGACGTCCCCGAGGAGGCGGTGGAGCTGATCAGTCGGGTCGTCGATGCAGCCTCAGCAATTCTGGAGTACCGCGCTAGCCTGCCTGCGGCTGAGGCGCAGACAATTATGCCAGACGACAAGGTGCGTAGATGTTGCCAGATCGTGTGCGACGCCGCGAATGAAGTAGACAAACTTGGCCTGTCGACGATCACGAAATTGGACAAAAAGACCAAGAAAGCGGCAGGTATGGTCGATAAACTCTACTCCTACTCCCAGGCGGACCGGCAGGAGCTGTTGATTTTAAATGTGGAGAACCACCATACGGCGGCAATTAAGTGGTGGGAAAAAAAGGCATGGCGCTCCGAACGGCAGCGATCCGCCTGCGCTGCCACCGCTAGCCTATCCAGTGGAACGCCCGTGATGCGGGAAGCCGAGCGGTGCGCACTGCGGCTGCGTGCCGGCTCGGTACTGAGTGTCAGGATCTGGCTGGTCCGTGAGCGGATCGGTCTTGCGCGGGCCAAGATTGAACTGCGGGCGAGCAGGTTCGAGCCAGATTTGAAGGAACTCCTCGTCGGTCGAAATGGAGTGGTGCAGCTGATGGCAAGCGCCGTTCAAGAAGCTCTTCGCGCCCTCTCTTTGGCGAAGGGCATAATGGATGATGGCAAAGCACTCAACGCTCATGATTGCGCGGTTGTAGAAAAGATCATGGAGCGGCTTTCGGATTTTGGATTGGCGTTGCACGAGGTGCATACCAAGCTAAGCCATACCTACCCAGATGCCGGCCTCCCATTGAAACTGTTCGAACGGATCGTGGACGATGCATGGATCACTGCGCACGATGCCATGCACTTGTTGAACCTGCAGTCTCCGCCGTCAGCCATCATGGCGCCACAGGCCCAGGCGGGCGCTGCGATGCCGGCCAGGGCAGGCGCTGCGATACCGGCTGACACTGCTGGTACGGCTGCAGTGTCAGAAGGCACTACAGCGCGAAGGAAAGGGAAGTCAAAGCATAAGTCGGCAGCTCGCGCCGGGACTTCTGCCGCCGGGCAGCCATCAACACCAGTCGCTGCGAACGCCGGCACAGTGCCAGCAGCCAAGGTTCTCGCGCGCTCGGATCAAGTTGCGAGTACACAGGTGAGAGCGCAAGAGGTGGCTGCGAGTTCGTCGGGGGCAGGCTCGACAATCGGGGGCGCCGCGTTGTCAATGGAGGTATTGACGGAGCGGCTCAAACGATTGGACGAACTTTTGCAGTTCGATCTGGCCGGTCAGCAAAGCGTCGTCTCCCAAGTGCGCCAGATGAAGCCTGAGGAGGCCGGTAAGGTCGTGGACGATGTGGCCCAGTACCTGCGAGCCCAGGCCATTGAGATGCAAACCTGTCTCGCCGGGTTGCAGGGGCGTAATGTACGCCTGCTACTCACCTCCACCCAGCTACCCAAAGTGCACGAACGCACAGACCAGCTCAAAGGGTTGCTGAACATGGTGCTGGGACAGGCCAACGCACTGAATGAAGGAAAAGCCGGCATTACGACTGATTGCATGAAGGCCTACGCATTTCCGGCGCAAAAATACCTGGAACATTTGTGCAATGCCGACGAATTGATGCCGCCGGAGGCACCGGTCGCGCTGCGTGGCGAGCCAGGAAAGCTGTTTGAGATGAAGCTGCAGCCCAAGATGCTGGTCAATGGTGGGATGCCGAGCCCGATGTGGGTGCACATCCACACGAGTCGCCCCGTCATGGCCAGAAACTTGGAAGGGCTGGCTGATTCCGAATTCACCGCTTGCCACGTTAAATCCAACGAACAGCGCGGCTACAATCGAGAGCGAGAGGAAGCCGATGCTAGGTCCGGTCGCGAGAAGGTCATAATTCATCGCGGCAAACTCACCCCCGCTTTCTGTAAGTCCTTGTTGACCTCGGGGCTTGGCCGCCAACCACGCCATTCGCGTGCCGAGCTCCCGTCGGCGCAGGCTGCATGACAGGGCACGTACTTTGGGGTCTAGGGCAGAATGCGGCCGGCCACGCTGTGAGTCAGCGAGCATTTCTCCTGGCCAAACCGCGAATGCCGCTGCGCGAGTTGCGGTCCGGCGATTGGAGTCGATCGGCTACCGTCAGGGCCGATTTGCGATGTCGCGTTACCTGCTGTTGACGTGGCGGCGTATCTTGCCTCCCATCCAACTTATCGCCGAGATCGCGCCGCCAAGATCGAGGCGGAAGGTCTTCCTGCGAGCGCGGAGCAGGCATAGCCGATCCGATCGGGATCGGCGCATCGCAACGACCCAACGGTGTGGTGGAGAAAATTGGATTCGGGAGAGCTCGTATCCAAGAGGCGGAGTTCCGGCCCGAATACAATCCGCTCGCCCGCTGCACCCACGATGCGCATCCGCAGTTTATTGTCTGGGAGATGGGCTGGATTGCTCGGCGGCGCTGGCGCTAAGGCGGGGCTGATCGCCGGACAATCAGCATTCACTGCCAACAGCCTTGCAACCGTCACCAGTTGCAAGGCTCGGCGGCGGGTCGACAAATCACATGAAATCGTCGTCGGACCCGCTATCGCTGCTGTCGCTGTCCTCGGTTTTGTGGAGATAGAGTGGAGGTTTGCCTGCACGCTGCCACTCACCGGCACTGTTCTTCGTCCATTTGTCGGGATGCTGCGTAGGGTCAAGCACCAGGTCGCCATGATCCACTTCAACAAACCCCATCGTCTGCGCGCGCGCTTGTGCTTCCGGATTAGCCGCACGCCAATTCAGCAACGGTCGGTCGCCGTCTATCCGAAGTTGATGCTCCAGCAGAATATCGCCCGCATTTTCGACGAGCGGATGGGCGACTTGAAGATCCACTATGGAAGTGACCTCAGTTCGACCAGGAAATTGTTCCCGCCAACTTTCCGATTCGAACTCGTTCATGCTGAATCCGCCTTCCATTCTCAGCAGTCCGGCACTCCGGTCTCCCAATTGGTAACTGAAATATCGCGCGTGCTCCGTATCTCGACGGATGCCATATTGCTGAGCAACGTCCGCGGTGCGCCTGGCTCGTGACGATACGAACTCCGAATACTCTTGAGGATTGTCGGCGATGTGCGTGATTTCATCACCATGAAATTGCCTCACCTGTCTCCTGAAGGAAGTCCTGTTGATCTCCACCACAGGAGGTCGGGAATTGAGGGAGTATGCTTGGGGAGCCGCCGATGATGAGGCGCCGCTACCTTCCGATCCGGATAAGTGCATTCGGGCAAATGTGTCCGCGAACCCTTCGCTTCCTGCATCCGATTGCTCGCCGGCATTATGCGCGCGGTAACTATCGGATGAGCCACCAATTCGACCATACATGACGATTCGTACTCCTATGTTTCGCAACCGAGCTCAAGTTAGCACGGCTGTTCAACATAGGTCGCTTAGTTGACGACTAGCTGACGAGGGCATTCCAACGGCTGCACGAATCAAATCCGCACTGCCGGCCTCAAAACCTCGGACTGCGCCACGCACCGGCCAGCAGAGGCTGCAAGGTCATGCCGGAGGACTTGCCGTAGTTGCTGGGTGGCAGATCCGAGGGGAGTGATTGCCCCAGGCCCGCGGTTGCGCGGTTGGCCTGACAGAGACACTGGGGCACGGATGGCCAGCCGACATTTGCCACTAGCTAGCATGGAGCCAGGTCAGTTTTGAACTGGGCAGTCGTGGACTTCCAATGACTAGGCCAAGCCTGCGGCAAAGAGTGCTTTCGCGACAGGCTGGAAATATTGCATAGGAACGGCGTTGCCGAGTTTTGTAGTGCTTATCAGCTGACGTGCTAAGACATGGTCATGGACGATCGTCAGGCGTAGTGCCCGCGCCTCACTCAACACATGTGAAACGCGCTCACCTTCGGCACGGCAAACTAAGAACGGCACCCCGGTTTCACCGCGAACGTAACGCAGACCGATCAGGACCGCCCTTCCTGTTAAGACCAGCGTGGCGCGATGCACGCCAAGCGCAGGCTCGTCGGCCGCCTCCTCGCGGATGCGACGCTGTTCACCTTTCAACTCTGGCGCTCCTTGCTGATCCTTCGACTCGCGCGTCACTTCGGTATTGGTCATGCGCATTTCGCGCAGATACAACGCGCGCTGGAGCAGGAGATCGATCAGTCCGCCGACCAGCAGTGCGCCGGCGCCAATTCCCATCAGCAATTTTGTCTCCATAAAGATGAGGCCAACACAGCCCATGCCGCAGATCGGCAGAGGGACCATTGTCTTCCACATCCCGAGAAGGACAATGGAAAAGGTTGCGCTGAGAACCAATACCTTGAACATGGTCTTGCAGACTTCGACCATGGAACGAGCAGACCCCAAGCGCTTCAGCCCTTCAAAGGGGTCAATTTTCTTAAAGCTGAGCTTCATCGGCTCCAGAGAGAAGACAAATCCACCATTGGCTAGCAGGCTGGCCAAAATCACCGCGGCGACGAGGGTTCCAAGCAGCGGGCCAACAGCCGCGACGGTGAGTTGGACGAGCACAACCAATGCCTGCGGCACCGCGGTATCGAAAGGTAGGCTCTGCAACTTGGTGGCTAATAGGAGCGCTTCCCGGCATTTGTCCTCGATCACGCTGCCTCTTAGCCAAAGGTAGCCGAGCCCAGCGCAAGTCCCGACCGCGCGGACGAAATCGGAGCTACGTGGCAGCTGTCCTTTTTTGCGCGCTTCACTTAACTTCTTCGGGCTGGCGGCGTGTGTCTTCTCTTCACTTGTGTCGCTCATGGCAGCAATTTGTCGAACCACTCCAGCGCGCCGTTGGCTTGTGTGACCTCCAGTTTCATGCTCTCCACCAGATAGGCAGCGTAGGTGACCATGAGAACTGGAAAGACAATGTTCTTGATTGCCGGAGACAGTTGGCTCGCCTTAAATTGCGGGGCAAAGCGACGCAGCAGCATCATCGATATATCAATCAGTATCAGGAAGAACACGACAGGCCCCGATACCAATAATGCCGTGCGCATTATGCGGTCGAGAAGCCCCAACAACTCCATTGCTCCTGGCCCGCTCAGTGTCGGGTGAAACTGATACACCGGCCAGATCAAGTAGCTGCGGTACAGGACACTGATCAAAGTTTCCAGGCCTCCTGATCCGACGAATATGGCAATCGCAGTGATCCCCAGAAAAACGCCCATCGCGGAAGCCTGACTGTTCGTCGCGGGATCGGCCGAAGCGGTCGGGCTGCTGATGCCGCGTTGGTTGTCGATAAGCTCCCCGGCAGCCTGAAGGCCCCAAAGCGGAATGCCAAGAAAAGTGCCAAGGAGTACACCGACAAAAACTTCCTTGAATCCGAGCAGGGTTAGCTGGATCAGGCGTGTATCAGAATCCAGCGCCGGCAATCCGCCGCTGACGTGTGCCAGGCATGGTAGTGCGAAGCCAACAGCCAAACAGCCCCGGATCAGCCCACTGATCTGCGAGCGTGTGAATACGGGAAAGATCAGCATGATGCCCATCGCGCGGGCTGCCCCAAGACCTGCCGCAACGACGAGTTCGAGAGCCGTCTGGATCAGAATTTGAATATCGGCCGATGGCGCGTCCATGGGGCGGACTAGTAGCTAAGTGTCATTGCGGGAAACTCGGTGAAGATCTGATCGGCTAGCTCTATGAGCGGGGCGCTTAGCACAGGAGCAAACAGCCCAATCACCGCGACAACGACCAGAAGCTTCACGGTGAGCGGCAAGCTTTCATCCTGGATCTGCGTCGCCGCCTGGAGGATGCCGATGACGAGGCCGACAACCACTGATGCAATGAGCGGCGGTAGAATCCAGATCATGAAAACCACCAGTGATTGGCTCATAAGAGTAATGATGCTGGATTCAGTGATGATCAGCCTCCCGGTAACGTATAACTCAGCACAAGCCCATGCATCAATTTTGACCAACCATCAATGGCAACAAACAAAAAGATCTTGAACGGGACAGATATAACAGTTGGTGAGACCATCGACATACCCATTGCCATCAAGATAGTTGTAACTATCAGATCTATAACAATAAAAGGCAGATAAAGTAGAAATCCTATCTCAAATCCGCGCTTCAATTCTGATAGCAAGAAAGATGGTACAAGTATTGCAAAGTCATCAGGCGTGGCTGCGGCGTGCATTTCCTCTGGCCAGACCTTTTCTGTCGAAGATAGGAAAAATCGCCGCTGCTCTTCATTTGTGAATTTCTTGAGATGCTCGCGCAAGGGCTCACTTCCGGCTTTAGCGGCGCTTACCCAGTCGTCGAATGTCTGATAGTGGAGCTTGGGATCCGACATGCGGTCATAGGTCTGCTCAGCAACGGGCGCACTAACGAACATAGTGAGGATCATCGCCGCGGCGTACAGCACCACATTGGGTGGTATGGTCTGGGTCCCGAGCGCATTGCGGACGAGGAAAAGAACAATTGATACCTTTACAAAGGCCGTTGTCGTGGCAACTGCTAAAACCAGCAGACCGAGTCCGGCGGTAACCGCAAGAAGCGCCAGGATTGTCGGCTGAGCTTCACTCATTGCATGCAAACCCGCCACGGAGCCTGATGCCCAGCTCTTCTCCGATGCGGACAATGTCGCCACGCCCGATACGCTGACCATTGGCCACTATGTCGACCGGGCCGTCGATCGGCCATCCAAGTTCAAAAATATGCCCTTCGCCGGCACTTCTTAATTCCCCAAGAGAAATAGGCCAGCGGCCGCATTCAAAGACAAGCACGATCTCGACATCGTCGAGATCCTTAGTAAGCTCCAGTTGCGATCCGGGTTGTGTCATATGCGCATTCTCCAAAGGACACGGTCGCGGGCGGAAAGGCCCCCGCAAGATTAATTCATCGCCGTCAAGATCCGCCCCGGCGCACAACTGGCCGACAGCTAGGGTGATCTGGCCGCGGCCGAACGGCGCAATATCGGGCAACAATGCATCACCGACACATGCGCTTCGAAGAAGCGCCGCAGGAAGGCGAAGCGTGCCGACCTCTCCTGCAACAATGAGCGGGAGCTCTGGAGGCAGCCCGCCCAGCTGCCGCGGCAACTGGGCAAGCAGTTCGCCTAGCGCGCGAAACGCAGGCGGTACTAAGCCGTCAAGAGGCGTGAACAGGAATAGACGGCCCTTGCCCTTGACCGCGCCGAAAATGATGTCGAGTTCAAGATGAGGAGCCAGCATCGTGGCTTCGCATACGCGCACGAGTTGCACGTTCAGACGCGTCGTCTCCTCCAGTCGAGTGACAAGCGGCTCAAGAGCGAGTTCGAGAATAAGCGAAGCAGTTGGCTCGGAAGGGAAGGCCAAGCCGTTCTGCACTGTCGTGATGAACTCCTCTACGAGCGGGCGCGACAGCGACAAGATGACCGTCTCGGCTCCCACTCTCCAGACGCAGTCAAGCATCGGAATGGCAGCAGGTTCCTGCTGCCAGACAAGCCCTGCCGTTCGCACCGATAGCGGCACCTCGTTGATCCGGCTTTGAAACGGCGTGCGGGGCGCTGCTGTATCATTGAGCCACGAGACAACCGTGCGGGACAGTTTCAGAACTGGTTCGAACATGGCGGGTGTGACCGCAGCGGCTATCAAAGACTGCACGGTCGTGTCATTCGGACGACCTCTTGCGACTGTCGGATCCGGTTGCGCGGCATTTAGGCAAGCGACCCCCTCGCATATTTCAGCAGTATCTCGTCGTCGGCCTCGATCTCGGCTGCGGCCTCCGAATGAGTCTCGACGGCGCGCCGCACGTCGTCCTCGATTTGTTGCCATTTGTCCCTTGCCGCCGAACATATGACCCATAGCTCCCTCGTCCTGGACGCCGCCATCTCAGCCTCCTCTTGAGCGATTTGGGCATCATCAAGCATCTGCCGTCTGGAAGTGATCTCAGCGGCAAGCTGTTCAGTGTGAAGGCGGTGACGGTCGAGCGCTGCGCTAGACAAGTTGTCGAGTGACATCAGATGCTGATAGAGCGCTGCTTCTGTTCTTGAACAATGTTGCTGTATCATTGCAAGCTCCCTAGCGGCATTTTGTACGGCTGAGGCGGCCACATCGCGCTGGGCTTCCTTCTTGGACAGCTCGCCAAGGGCACGACGCTCTTGCATTTCCTTCAGAAGCCGTAACCTCGAAGACTGAACCCAGTTCACGCGGTCAGACGCGACATCCATGCGACCGTCTCCTCGAAATCTGACGCGTCATCTTCGCTCTGGCGCAGAAACTCCCTCAGTTCGTCGATTGACGCGACGGCCCGGTCAGTCAGGGGATCTCCACCTGGCTTGTATTCGCCAACATTGATCAAGAACTCGGTCTCGGCATAGCGCGATAGGAGCTCGCGGAAAATGGATGCTGCCTTGCGATGTGTCCCCGAAACGACTGCATCCATGACGCGGCTGCGACTCTGCAGCACATCAATAGCGGGGAAATGCGATCGCGCCGCAATAGCGCGTGAGAGGATGACATGGCCATCGAGAATACCACGCGATTCCTCGGCGATTGGATCACCTGTGCCATCACCCTCTACAAGCACCGTATAGAAGGCCGTGATTGAGCCCCGCTCACCCATGCCGGCGCGCTCGAGCAGGCCTGGCAGCATGCCAAAAACGGAAGGAGGAAAGCCCCGTCGCGTCGGCGGCTCACCCGCAGCAAGGCCTATTTCGCGCATAGCGCGGCAGAAGCGCGTCAGCGAATCCAGCATGAGAGCAACGCGTAGGCCCTGATCGCGAAAATATTCCGCGAGCGCAGTCGCCATTGGAGCGCATTGCGCACGCTCCACCGCCGAGCGGTCGGAGGTTTCAACCACGACGACCGTACGGAGAAGGCCCTCTTCACCAAGATTCCTTTCGATGAATTCACGAACTTCCCGTCCACGTTCGCCTATGAGCGCCACTATGACGACGTCAGCGGCGGCACCCTTTACGATCTGTGACAACAGCGTCGACTTGCCACCACCTGGCTCGCCATAAATCCCGATCCGCTGGCCCTCGCCGCACGTCAGCAGACCATCGAGGACACGGACCCCAAGCGGGAATGGCCGCTCAATCATGCGCCTCGTCATCGGATTGGGGGCTCTGCCATGCAGTGGCCGAGTTTCGACGGTCTTGATTTCGCCTTTGCCGTCCAATGGGCGGCAACGACTGTCGATCACGCGACCGAGCAAATCGCCGCCGACGGGCACCTCACGCATTCGGCCAGTGGCCACGACCTCTGCGCGGCTGGATAGGCCCACCAAGTCCCCGATCGGTGTCAGCAATACACCATCACCCGACAGGCCGATCACCTCGGCCTCGAGCGACAGCCCGGTTCGCGGGTCCTCTAGGAGGCAAAGTTCCCCAATACGAGTGTCTGGCAAGACGGCATGAACCAGTGTGCCGATAGCCCGCGTGATCCGACCCCGCACCGCACGCGTGTCAATTCGCTTGGCCGCAGCCCTCAACGACGAGATTGCTGGAACGAGAGCTCGAGTGTCGGCGTCAGCGTTATGTTCTGGGACGGGCTTTCTCATAGCTCGCCTTTTTCACAGAGCGTCCCGAAACCAAGGCGCAGCGCGCGCATCTGGGCGTCAAGTCCCAGGTCGACATTGCCGTACTCGCTCCACAGCACGCACCGTTGCGGCGACAACGTCGGGTCGGGCTCGATCCGCACCCTTGGTCGACCATCCTGGCCGTCGCATCGAGCAAACTCTCGTGCAAGCATGTCGACTTGCATGGGAGAAACATGAAGGCAAACTTCGGCGCCGCTGTATTGACACTCTATGGCGTGACGAACAGCCCTCACCAATAGCTCGCCCGGATCGAAAGCGCCGATAAGATCGCTCAATATTTCCATCACGAGCTGCGGCAATTCCTGCTCCAGAGCCGCCTTTCGTCGCGCGATTTCGGAGATTGTCTCCGCAATCAGCCCTGCCATCTCCTCGGTGCCTGCATTCGAGCCCTCCATGTGGCCGCGCGCCCACGCCCGCTGGTAAACGGCGCGTGCCCAGTTTCGAACGCGCTGCCGATGCCGTTCTGCCGCGGCAAGCGCTTGCGCGGCGCTGTGCCAGGTTTCGAGCTCGCTCGCGGGTATCAGTGGTCCGACTGGACGCATCTGCGGCGCTATTGGCCCCTCGGAAAGTTCGGCTGTCATTTCACCGGGGTCTCTGTCTCAAAATGAGCTAGTACAAGTGAAAGCAATTGGCCGGCGGCGGTCCAATGCTCAGGTGCTGGAGTCTCCGCGGCAGTCCCCTCGGGCAACCGAAGAAGCACGCGGTTACGCTCGGTCGCTGAACTGTCCTGGAGCCAAGCCCCAAGACATGCATGTCCATCGTATTCGATTTGCTGAGCGAGTTTTTCTGGGTCCGCGATCAGTCTGTTCTCAACGGCATGCAGCAGGTGTCGGATTCCGAATGCGTGTGCATCCACGCCGATGCGTTTAACAAGGATGGCAAGCTCAGGCTGAGAGACAAACGCGACCAGCGAACGGGCATGCCAGATACTACCAGCAAGAAGGGCAGCTCGATATGGATCGTGCCCGCGTAGAAGGTCCGGCCTGCAGCCGATGTGGTTCAGATCCACGTCATAGTTGCCCAGCAATTCTGCCAGCCTTGGATGCAGTCTGGAACACTTCTGCAACTTCACTAACGTTTCTGCCGATAACGCCGGATCAAGACGCGCCGCTAGACGGGTCGGATGGGCCGAAGCCGCAAGCTCGCTCGCGCCCGGAAAACGCAATTGGTGCGGACCATCAGGTCGGGCGGTCTGTATAGGCATTTGCAATGAGATGTCACCCACGTCCAATTGCAGGCATTCTTTTGCGAATGGCCTCGACAGCAGAAGCATCCCGGCGCCCCTCGACCTTGGAAACGCCGGTTGATTGCTTGCGCCGACGCGTAACAACGCTGACCAAGAGATAACAGGCCAAGGCGAATACGGCTGCGGCAAAACCTGTCACGGTCGCCAGAATTGGCGCAGGAAGAGGTATTGATGCTTGTGGCAAAACAGCAGTCGGATCGGGCCGTTGCTCGTGTGCGGACCGTTCTACCGGCACCAAAACCACTTCCACCTTATCGTAGGACAAGCCTTCGATGCTGTCGGCTACGAGCATCTTTATCTTTGGCAGCAGAGCCGCGACATTTGTTTTGGCGTCGTGCCTGATAAACACCGAGGCCGAGGATGGCGTGGCGCCGGCTCGCACAAGGTCGTTATGCGGCAGCACGACGTGAACACGTACAGAAAAAACGCCATCGATATCGCTGATCGTCCGCGACAACTCTTCGCTCAGGGCATACACGTAACGGGCACGCTCTTCGGTCGGCGAGGCAATCAGGCCTGATCCTTGGAATATCTCACCGAGGTTCTTGAAGGATTGGCGCGGCAACCCCTTGGCGTTCAGAAGGTTGATTGAGAAGGCGAGCAGCTTTTCGTCAACCTGGATCGTGCTGGTCCCATCCTTGGCGACCACCCGGATCGCGGCGACCCCGTTGTCTTCAAGAAGTGCGAGCATTTCATTTGCCTCACGCTCTTGCAATTGCGTGTAGAGGTCGGTTTTGCAAGCACTGAGGGCGACGAGAACTGGCAGCATGACAAGTCTAATCGACCGCCACCCTGACAGGCCACGCATGATTTCGCCCTTGGCCAAGCCAATCATGCGCCCGGTTCAGCCTTCCTTCAAAAGTTTATTCACGGATGATGTGATGCCGCTGACGCCTTTGGAGATAAGCGCCACCTGGGTGACGCCGTTGTAAACATCCCGAAGACCAGCCATCATCGTTTCGAAGTCTTGCCCTTGTTGAGGAATGCCCGAGATTCCGGTTCCCGCCTCACCTGCGACGGGAAGCTTCTGCGCCGGTCCCGGTAGAGCGCCCTTCGAAAGGGCTATGTCATGGTCGAGCGCGGGGAAGGAAACAGTGTTGTGTGGATATAGGGAGGAAATCGTCTGCAACACGCGATCGCCCATGCCGCTCGTCGGCGCAGCCGCGCGCTGAACATCCATCGCCGCAGCAACTGGCGCCGCACTCGCTGGCCCCGCGGCGGCATCGTTTTTCAGCGAGTCGGCTGCATGCCCTAAGGCGCGCTCAAACTGGGCCTGCTCGACAATCGACGGTGATCCGACCCTGGGGAGGCCAGCCGTTAGAGTGGCAGAGATCGACGTGACAGGCATCATCATGTAAGGACTCGGTTGCTCTCTCTGACCGGGCGAGCCCCGCCCATTCATCACCCGGTGTCGGCGCAACACTCCTAGGGGGGCAAGCTGACAACAAGCTGACTAACGGCGGCGTCATTTCGACATCTAAAATCTCTTCGGCAATTTAGTCACTTGTGATGATTTCAGCGTTTGGTTTATCAGTGCGACATGCCGAGAACGCTTATCCAACCCGTCACCCTGCATGTTTTGAGACTTCTCTGTGCCGGGTTTTTTCTGTCCACCGGGATTCACCCGGCGCACGCAGTCCCGCTGTCCCTTCCGGCGACACCCTATAGATACACGGTTCTGGATCAGGAACTCGCTGCAGCGTTGCAGGAATTCGGCAACAACCTGAATATCAGGGTCAACATCAGTCCTGCGGTGAAGGGGCGAATTCGCGGACGTATGCCTGATTTGCCACCGCGCGCGTTCCTCGACCGCTTGACGAACCTTTACGGTCTCCAATGGTACTATGACGGCCTTGTGCTCTATGTGTCTGCTGCACAAGAATCGCAAACTCGAATGCTTTTGATGACGTCGATTCGCTTCGATGCGTTCAAGGGGGCTCTCGACAAGCTTGATATCTCCGACGAGCGCTATGTAGTCAAACCCGTGCCAGGCAATGGCCTCGTCTTCGTTTCCGGTCCACCGCGCTTCGTCGCACTCGTGGAGCAGACCTTTAACGGCTTGGTGGCGGAGGCGCAGGCGCAGACTCACATAGCGGCCACGCCAAAGGAATCAGTGCTGATCTTGTTTCGCGGCTCCTCCACTACGGTCGTTCGCGACGGACGACCGGATGCTTCTTATTCTTCTGACATCCCACAACAGGATAGCGTTGGCGGGAAGCCTGAGCTGGGCAAGAAATGAACATTGAGGATTTGCCGCAGCTCTGAAGAACATGACTGCGGCTACCCCTTTGTGAACTCTTCGCAAACTCGTCAGTTTCTCGAAAGCTAATCCGCTCATGATGAGTCCCGGCAGCTCTCGCGGTGACTCCGGCCATTGTGTTGGACCGAACCTTGGAGCCGGCCCGGAACACAGCAATTGAAGGCAGGGCAGGCGCATTCGTGACCTGCCGACGCTTGGAATTGTCGAATTTTGTGAAACGCAAGGGATCTTCTGTCGGGGTCTCTTGTGGGGATTTCAACGTCACGTCTGAGGATGCACAATGTCGGCCAGCAATCTTTCAACTTTCTACCGCTCAAATTCGCTACAGTCCGCAAGGGGTTGGCCGGGCCTGAAAGTTTCCCATTTTGCGACCCAGCATCAGCAAAGTGCATCGTGCTTCGAAGCGATGCTGTCCACTTGTGTGCTGGCAAACAAGCCCGGCTCTTTCGCGCAAGGGGATCTGCCAACGTCGAATCTTGATTCGACAATGGATAAATTGCGGCAGGACCCTTTGGGCCATCTGGCACCGGATGTCGAATCGACATTGAAGGGCTTGGAGCAACACCCACTGGATCTGCTGCCGCCACATATGAGGGCGGCTCTCAAGGAGGACCAATCGCAACGCTCCAAGGCGACTGAAGCCCAACATCTGCTCCGCGTCACCCCGAAGATCGAGCCGGCTCCCAGGCCGAGCCCCGGAATCACGTGGAACGGTGGGTCGCTGACCACGGCTGAGTTGCAGATTGTTGCGGTACTCAACCGTCACAAGGACCAATGCCCGCTTAGTTGGAAGTCGTTGACCGAGAAAGCCAATGATCCCTCTACGCCACCGGATCTGAAAGCGGCGATCAAGGGACTGCAGCAGGATTCGGGACTTTTTTATGCGATTGGCTCGCAGGGCGACGGCCGCTGTGGAGGCAAGATCAACGCCAAGGACTTGGCCGGATTTTCAAACCACCACCCACAAGTTGCTGCATTTCAGGAAGCCCAAGCGCAAAGCTACGAGCAGAACTACATACCATCCGACGGCAGCGGAGGTTTGCAGCCTTCGGTCATGACCTTGAGCGATGCCTTGCGGGAGTTTTACCGGTACTCCGAAAATCTGTCCAAGGACCTGAGTCTGGATGAGTTCAAGAAAATGGTCGGCGGCGAATCGAAAAACGGCAAATTTCCGCCCCAGGTCATTGCGGCGGCGCAATATTTCCTCGATCACCCCGATGCTTGGAACCAGTTGTGCGGTGGCTCGAAAGGGAAGATGCACAAAGAGGATTTCCTGCAAGTCGCCTCATCGTCGATGAGCCTCACGCAAACTGAGCTGAATACGGTCGAGATGATCAAGGACCATCAGGACACGTTCTTTGGAAGCGGTGTTCTGACTCGCGACAAACTGGCGAAAATGAAAGACGACAAGAGCCTTGATCCGAAAGTGCGGGAAGCAGCCTCTCAGCTCCTTTCAGATCCTCTTTTGTTTGGCCTCCTGAACAATTCGATCACGGGCTATAAGACCCATCATAAATTCTTCGACTTTGGCGGCGGGCATACGGTTGATTCCGGCAATATCAGCAAAAAAGACTTTGCCCATTTTTGCACAAACATGTCGTCTGCGAACCGCAACGTTCAGCAGCCAATCACCCACGGCGCCCAAACCGCAGAAGAGCAGAATGCCGTCGCGGACATGAAGATGGGCCTGATGGACCAGCCTGACATTAAGTCAGCCAAAAAGAACGGCGGGGCCGTCATGCACGTCGTCGACTCCGTGCTCAAAATCGAGACGAAAGTGCTCGACTTGGCGGCAACGGCGGTGGGACTGCTCAGCTTCATTCCGGGCCTCGGACAAGTAGCCGATCTTGCCTCGATGGTTCTCGAGGCTGAGTCGCAAGCAGCCAATCTCCTGCGTACGGCCATTAACGGAGGCGATATGAAGCGAGCGCTGGAGGAAGCTGGCCTCAATATGGCCGCGCAGGCGATCGGCCTTATCGCAGGCCCCGAGGTCAAGCTGGCCATTCGAAATGGGCTCGTAAAGCACCTGATGGAAGAGGCCTTGGCGGCAGGCATTGATCTTTCGGTCTCGACGGCGCAGGACTACGCAGAAGGCTATGTGAATAACCTCCAAGCGCGCCTTGCAGGCGGCCCTGAGCAAAACCTAGGCCTTCCGAGCATGCCATCATTCCAGAGTGTGGCAAGCAATGTGCCCTTCGTCGGCATTGCCTTATCCTAGCCGTCGCCTTGCGCGGAAGCTTTGGCTCGCGCGCTGAGATAAGGGTCATTGTGGCACAAGCAGGGGTTCATCCGCATCAACGCAAGCGGTGTTCCTGACGCCATCTTGATCGGACTGTGAGGGAGATGTCCGAAGTCTGTGAAGGCTTCGGTATATGACGACTTCAGAGTTACGCTGAGCCCAGCCATCTCGAGCCGGTGCGCCGGGTCGAGGTTTTCACGGGCGCCGGCCGGCAGCGGGAATGGTCTCCGGAAGGCACGGCGCGGATGGTGGCGGAGCTGGCGCAGCCGAAGGAACGGCTGTCGCGCGCCCAGGGCGGCCTCCCGAACAGCCAGACGATGATCTCCTGCGGCCTATATCCTTGTGCCCACGCTCAAGGCAGTCGGCTGAAAACAGCGCTAAAACAGCATTATCCTGCACTGCACCCTCGATCCTTGCGCTCACCGATCGCTCGTCGACACGCACGCGGTCAAGTCGTTATCGGCGCTATGCCGATGGGCTTCGAGAGCAAGGTGGACGCTGAGCGGTGCGTCAGCCTCAGGGCGCGGCTGGCCAGCTTTGGGTCTCACGCTCTATGACGGCAACACCCGGCTGATCCACTTGGCCTGTTCGGGGGCTCCCGGCAGCGGCGCGGAAGCCACGGTCCGCCTTCCTCGGCTTCAGGCCAAAGACACCGCAGCATGCTCCAGAGCTATGTCTGCCGCCTTCGCCCCATCGTCGCTGGTCATGTGGAAAGGACAAGCAGGCTACGCACCCCATAATCCCGTCGGGCAGGATTCGACAGTCGACGGCGAGACATTCGCCAAACCTCACCCTTGATTCTCAGCAACGTTAAAAAAAATTCACATAATGTTCGTGAGCGTAGTCTCCTGTCAGGTGGTACATTAGCCCCAATATCTGGCGTCTTAGTCGTAGAAAGGACTGTGATCCATCTTCCATTAGCATCCATACCAGCGGATTTACAGCAAATGACAAGAAGAGATCTCATGCGGATTGATGGGGATAGAAGGGCTAGCGGCTTGCTGCATCCCGTCCGGGTTGATGCCAACCAATGTTGACACTGGTAAATCGCGTAAGGACGGCAGCGCATCTTGATCGCCTTCGAATCCTGGGCCTTTGCGCGCATGCGGATCTAACCGTCGGCGAGCTGGCCGATATTACCAGTCTGCCTCGCGAGCAGGTTCGACGCCACGTCCGGCGGCTGGTCAGAGCCAACTTTCTTTGCTGCAACGAACAACGTCCGCAGTCTTCGTACCATATGCAAGCAGGAGGCAAGGATGGCGGGCTGGCTCAATTGGTGGTCGATCTCCTGCCCCACGATGATGGTCATCATAAAAGAGACCTACAACGCCTGGAAGCAATACAAGACGCGCGGTTGAAGGGACCGCCTGCTTGATCGTGAAATAGATCAGTCCAAATGGAGCGCGACTACCATGGATAACTCCGCCGGCGGCGCCATCGCGCAGCCCGACACTTACGGGCGGCCTCACTTAGCCGCCGTCGACTCCCGCGTTCGCGAACTGCTTCTAAGACAGGAGCGCCAGGAGCGGACAACTCTCAAACTGATCGCCTCCGAGAACTTTGCCTCCTCGGCGGTGTTGGAAGCGACCGGGTCGATTTTCACCAACAAGTATGCCGAGGGATACCCCGGTGCGCGCTACTACGCCGGAAACGAGATCGTCGATGAGCTTGAGACCCTCGCGATCGAGCGCCTGAAAGCGCTATTTGGCAGTGAACACGCCAACGTCCAGCCTTATTCAGGCTCGCCAGCCAACCAGGCTGTCTATCGCGCGCTTTTGAGCCCCCGTGACAAAGTGATGGGCTTGCCTTTACCCGAAGGCGGCCATCTGACTCACGGTTGGTCCGTCAATTTTTCCGGCAGCGATTATCAGCGCGTCCCGTACAGGCTGCACGAAAAGACACAGCAAATTGACTATGACCACTTGCGCGAGACCGCCAAGCGGGAACGCCCGAAGCTAATTTGGGTCGGCGGAACTGCTTATCCGCGTATTTTTGACTACGCGGCAATGGCCGAAATTGCTTCGGAGGTGAACTCGTATCTGGTGGCTGACATCGCCCACATCAGCGGCCTGGTTGTCGCAGGAGTGCATCCGAACCCCGTGCCCCATTGCGATGTGGTCACCAGCACCTCTCACAAGTCGATCCGCGGTCCCCGGGGTGGCTTCATTTTATCAAGGAATGAAGACCGTTATCAGCCCCTCCATCATCCGAAGAGCAAACACAATCTGGCCAAACGTATAGACCGCGCCGTGTTCCCTCTTCTGCAAGGCGGACCGCATATGAATACTATCGCCGCGCTTGCCGTCGCTTTGCAGGAAGCAGCGAACTCGTCCTTTCGTGTCTACGGTCAGCAGATCGTCCACAACGCCAAGGCTCTGGCCCAGGCGCTTCTGGAGCGAGGTTATGAACTCGTCACCGGGGGCACTGACAATCACATGCTGATCCTTGATCTTCGGGACCGGCCGCTGTCAGGCAAAGCCTATGCGGAGCGCTTATCGCGTGCAGGCATCATTGCGAATTTCAATATGGTCCCGGGCGACCGGCGGCATCCGGCGCTGACAAGCGGCATCCGCTTAGGGACACCAGCGGTGACGTCCATGGGCATGCGCGAAACGGAGATGGTGCAGATCGCCGCTTTCATCGACTCGGTCTGCCGCCAGCCCGATGACCAGGAAGTTCATGCGAGCGTACGAAGAGACGTTGCCGACTTCTGCACTGCGTTCGATGTTCCCGGCATCCCCGACCGATAAGCCACCCCAATCCAGAAACTCCTCACTAACTCCAGCACTTGAAGCGAGGGCATTTTTATGACCAGGCAGTTCGTGTTCTCTTCCGAATCCGTCGGCGCGGGACACCCCGATAAGATGGCAGACAACATCTCCGATGCCATTCTCGATGCGGTCCTGCGCACCGATCCGAAGGCGCGCGTCGCCTGTGAAGTGTTGGTGAAGACGGGGATGGTCGTTGTGGCTGGCGAGATCACCAGCCATGCCCACATCGATTACAGCCAAGTCGCCCGCGATACGATACTCGATATTGGCTACGACGATGATGCGATTGGCTTTGATGGTCGACGTTGCGCCGTCGTTCTGGCCCTCACCGAGCAGTCGCCCGACATAAGCCAGGGCGTTGATGAAGGACGAGGGCAGGATCTCGGGCAGGGGGCAGGGGATCAGGGCATCATGTTTGGATTCGCATGCAACGAGACGGATACATTGATGCCCCTGCCGATCCAACTCGCTCACCATTTGACGAAAAGACAGGCCGAGGTCCGGAAAGCGGGACAGCTTGGCTGGCTGCGTCCGGACGTGAAATCTCAAGTGTCCGTACGCTACGAAGGGCTCCGCCCGGTGGCGCTGGATACCATAGTCCTGTCGACGCAGCATGACGAAGCGGTCTCACAAGCCACGGTACGCGAAGGCGTCATTGAGGAGATCATAAAACCGGTCCTGCCGGCCCACCTGGATACTTCGGGGATCAGATTTCTGGTCAACCCAACAGGGCGGTTCGTGGTCGGTGGGCCTGCCGGCGACTGCGGCCTCACAGGACGGAAGATCATCGTCGATTCCTACGGTGGGACCGGGCGTCACGGCGGCGGTGCCTTTTCGGGCAAGGACCCATCCAAGGTTGACCGCTCGGCGGCCTATGCCGCCCGGTATGTCGCGAAGAACATCGTTGCCAGCGGCCTTGCGGAGGTCTGCGAGGTTCAGCTTGCCTACGCGATCGGCGTGGCCAGTCCGGTTTCTGTCATGGTCAATACTTTCGGAACCGCAAGGATCGAGGAAAAAAGGATCGAGCGCCTTGTTCTCGAGGTTTTCAATCTCCGACCGAAAGGCATCATCAAGATGCTTGATCTCTTACGCCCGATATACCGCAAGACGGCGACATACGGACACTTCGGGCGTGAAGAGCCTGAGTTCACCTGGGAGAAGACGGACAAAGCTGACGATTTGCTGCGTGAAGCAGGACCGGCAGCTGCGTGAGGGCGGCTGGATCAAGCGCATGCGGCAACCCATTTCAACTCGCGAGACCACGCCCGGCCGGCATGGCAAGAAGCCGGCTCGGGTTTTTGGCGGAGATTTTGATGCGGATTATGACGTGCTCTGCATCGGTAATGCCATTGTCGACATCATCGCCCAGTGCGACGAGGCATTCCTCGAGACCAACGGCATCATCAAGGGAGCGATGAACCTCATCGACACAAGGCGCGCCGAGCTGCTCTACAGCCGCATGGGTCCGGCGATCGAGGCCTCCGGCGGCAGCGCCGGCAACACGGCGGCCGGCGTCGCCAGCTTTGGCGGCCGCGCCGCCTTCTTCGGCAAGGTCTCCAACGATGCGCTGGGCGAAATCTACGCCCACGACATCCATGCGCAAGGCGTCGCCTTCGACACCACGCCGCTCAAGGGTGAACCGCCGACGGCGCGCTCGATGATCTTCGTCACGCCCGACGGCGAGCGCTCGATGAACACCTATCTCGGCGCCTGCGTCGAGCTCGGGCCTGAGGATGTCGAGGCGGACAAGGCCTCTGGCGCCAAGGTCACCTATTTCGAAGGCTATCTGTGGGATCCGCCGCGCGCCAAGGAAGCAATCCGCCAGACGGCGATGCTGGCGCACGCGGCAGGCCGCGAAGTGTCGATGACCCTGTCGGATTCGTTCTGCGTCGACCGCTACCGCGACGAGTTCCTCGAGCTGATGCGTTCGGGTACCGTCGACATCGTCTTTGCCAACAGCCACGAGATCAAATCGCTTTACCAGACGGCGTCGTTCGACGAAGCGCTGGCGCAGATTCGCAAGGATTGCCGCATCGCCGCCGTGACCCGATCGGAAAAAGGCTCGGTGATCGTGCGCGGCGACGAGACCGTGGTGATCAAGGCGACCGCCATCAAGGAGCTGATCGACACGACGGGCGCCGGCGATCTCTATGCCGCCGGCTTCCTGCATGGCTACACGCAAGGCCGTGACTTGCAGACCTGCGGCGACCTTGGCTCACTGGCAGCCGGATTGGTGATCCAGCAGATCGGCCCCAGGCCCCGTCAGAATTTGCGCCGCGAGGCCGAGCAGGCGGGGCTGACCATTCCGGACGTTCAAACGAGTTAGTGGCCTACCTTCCCGTTGTGCAGGCTATCTCGCCAGAAGCGCAATCACGGAATAGGGAAATCCTGATGTCGAACATGATGAAGGCGCTTGTGAAGGCCAAGGCCGAACCGGGCATCTGGATGGAAGAGGTGCCGGTGCCGGAAATCGGCCCCAACGACGTGCTGATCAAGATCAAGAAGACGGCGATCTGCGGCACCGACGTGCACATCTACAATTGGGACCAGTGGGCGCAGAAGACGGTGCCGGTGCCGATGGTGACGGGCCATGAATTCGTCGGCACCGTTGCCGATTTCGGCGCAGCGGTCACCGAATACAAGGTCGGCCAGCGTGTATCGGGCGAAGGCCACATCGTCTGCGGCCATTGCCGCAACTGTCGCGCCGGGCGAGGGCATCTGTGCCGCAACACACTCGGCGTCGGCGTCAACCGGCCGGGCGCCTTCGGCGAGTATCTGGCGATCCCGCAGCACAATGTCGTGCCGATTCCCGACGATGTGCCCGACGAGATCGCCGCAATCTTCGATCCCTTGGGCAATGCCGTTCACACCGCACTGTCCTTCGATCTGGTCGGCGAGGACGTGCTGGTGACTGGCGCCGGGCCGATCGGCATCATGGGCGCGCTCGTCGCCCAATGCGTCGGTGCGCGCAAAGTGGTCATCACTGACATCAACCCGGTGCGGCTGGCACTGGCGAAAAAGCTCGGCGTCCAGCATGTCGTCGACGCCTCGAAGGAAAAGCTGCGCGACGTCATGCCGGCGCTCGGCATGACCGAGGGGTTTGACGTCGGCCTCGAAATGTCGGGCGCAGCCCCCGCCTTCCGCGACATGATCGATACCATGAACAATGGCGGCAAGATCGCCATTCTGGGCATTGCGCCGACCGGCTTCGAGATCGACTGGAACAAGGTCATCTTCAAGATGCTGCATCTCAAGGGATCTACGGCCGCGAGATGTTCGAGACCTGGTACAAGATGATCGCGCTGGTGCAGGGTC
The DNA here is from genome assembly GCF_002284535.1 of Mesorhizobium wenxiniae. Classification (GTDB taxonomy): domain Bacteria; phylum Pseudomonadota; class Alphaproteobacteria; order Rhizobiales; family Rhizobiaceae; genus Mesorhizobium; species Mesorhizobium wenxiniae. The sequence continues at coordinate 213,730 of NZ_NPKH01000035.1, forward strand.
CTCTCGACGTATCGGGCCTGATCACACACCGCATCGGGGTCGATGACTACCTCGACGGTTTCGAGGCGATGAAGAGCGGCAATTCGGGGAAGGTGGTGATGGATTGGTAGGGATTGCCTTGGCCGCTCTTCAGGAAAAGCTGACGGGACAGCACCCCTCTGGTCCGCCGGACATCTTCCAACGAGGGGAACATGGCTGGGTGGAGAGCTATGGCTCCGCTAGGTGCGCCCCCTAATCATGATACGGCGACGTATCGCGGCCCATCCGATAACGGTCGATGGTGGCAATTCGCCTCAGCCGATGACGGAAACCCGGTGAACGGATGCTCACAGGCCCCCACGCGATCGTCTATTTCCTAAGATCTGCGATTGAGGTCGAGGTGTTGCCGCCGTTTCAGCGGGTAAGATGCGTTAGACGACTTCCGGTACCTTTCCGGTCAGCGAATTAAGGAAGGCAACGAGCCGCATTGGACAGGTCGTGCCATTCCGGTTCGGGGGAAGTATGGCGCGGCTCAGCATGGCGACACGGTCGGAACTGAAGCGGCGATCGTGGAGCGTTATCGCGGCGTTGACAAGCGGCGCATTCTGAATGAGTTCGGGGCGGTAATCGGCTATTATCGCAAGCGCGCGCGATCCGTCTTATGAACCGTCGTGAGCAGAGGCCGTCTGCGGGCAAGAGCCGCAGCCGCTGTTACGGCAGCGATGTCCGCGAGGCGCTCATCGTGTTGTGGGAGGCTTCGGAGCGGCTGAGGTCCGCATCGTCGCTCGCGGCGGCCAGCGCCGCCGGGCAGGAATGAGTTCGGCAGTTCGCCGCTCGGTGCAAGCCCGCACCTTCGGCGATTGGAAAGATCCGCCGCCCGGCTTTGTTGAGCGCATTCGGGCACGTCTTGGTCGGGGAGCTTCGTGCAGACGATGGTGCTGACCGAAATTGCCACCGGCTGGACCGAATGCATTCCGGTCCGCACGCGCAACAGCGGCAATGTGATCATGGCGATCAAGCAGGCCCGCTCGCGGTTTCCCTGACCCTGTGCTGCTGTTTGCCGGCATCCGCCCGCACAGGAAGAGCTTGGAAAGCGGTCGATCGTCGTGGCCTGAATCCGGAAATCGAGGAGCCGTTGGTCGTCGATCTCCAGCCTGAACGCGGTCGTTTCCTGGTGCCGCAAATCGGCTGTTGCATACACATCCCTGTCAGACGTCAGTTTTCCTCGCCCATTTTGGTGTCGAGACGCGAAGTGCTCTTTTGGACCAGCAAGGCTTTTTGGAAATCTGAGAGCGGCTTTCCGCGGGGCGCTCCATTTTTGAGCATCAAGCTACCACAGCCAATGACGCGCAGGTTCCACCAGACTCGCCAGCCTTGAAGGACAGCGAAAATAGCATAGCACGACAGACACAACAATCCATCAGGAAGCCGCAGTCGTTGAAGATGCGGCGCTGCATCCATACCGTGGATGCATTCGATCCAAATAATCGATTTGTTCAATCAGTTTCTCGAAAGCTAACCCTACCCTCTGTGGGAATCGGGCTCTGGGCCGCGACGCTGCCTTGCGAGCGCAGGGGCTGCACGTAGGAGAGATGATGCAACGAGAAATCGCACGCGGGTTGCTGGCGTCGTGGGTTCGCCGACCGGCGTATTTGAGCCCGTCAGTTGGTCCTCACCCGCGCCTATTGCCACCGAGCGACTTGCATGTCCCTCCAACTCGGACCTGTTCCGAGAGATGCGACGAGTTGCGCGCCGTGTGCTCCGATCAGATGGCCGCCGGTGACGCGTCTCTCTTCGATAGGAGATGAAATGCGAACGCTGCTCGTGGATCATCATGCGGATCTTGCGCGCGCCATGCGACTTGCGCTCGGGGATGGCGGCTTCGTCGTTGATGTCGTTGGTACTCTGGAACTGGCCTCGAGTGCATTTTCTTGCGCCAGCTATGAAATTCTCCTGCTGGAATTGGCTCTGCCAGATGGCGATGGCTTGGGTTGGCTGAGGCAGTTGAGGACCCACGGGCATTCAGTTCCTGCCGTCATTATGAGCAGCCTTAACGATCTCGATAAGCGAATTGCGATCTTCAACGGTGGTGCGGACGACTTTCTGCTCAAACCCGTCTCTACCGATGAGCTTATCGCCAGAATGAGAGCCATTCTGCGCCGGGCGTCACAGATGACCGACCTGAGGCTCGTATTTGGCAATCTCAACTTCGATCCGGTCGCCCGGCAGGTTTTCGTTGCTGGGCACCCAATGATGATCGCACGTCGCGAACTCTGTATTCTAGAGCATCTGCTTAACCGGGCAGGCCGCATCGTGCCCCGTGCGCAGTTGGAAGATCACCTCTATTCGTTCAACGACGACGTGTCTGCCAACGCGCTTGAAGTCGGAATCTATCGTTTACGTGGACATCTGACCAGATCAGGTGCAACGCCACGGATCAAGACCATCCGTGGCATTGGCTACATTCTAGAATTGACTGACGCGTCATCCGCATAGTTTGTCGAATCGAAAGAAGATCTATTTTGCTGATCCTTCAACATCCTTGCCCTGCGCTCAATTGGCGGGCGATCGCCATCAAGGTTCCGAGACCTGCAGTGCCCCGTTACCTGGGCCATCTCCTCTGCGCGCTTATTGTGACTTTCCCACTTGGTGTCGCGGCGCAAAACAAGCAGGACAAAGGCGCGCCGCGTGCGGCTTCGAATAGCATCAATGCCACGCTGACCCTTTCCTCTTCGCTCGGGGAGACCGTTCATCTGCCCGCGCCAGCCACGACCATCTTTGTTGCTGACCCGACGATCGCGGATTTTCAGGCACCATCGAGCAAAACAATCTTCGTCTTTGGCAAGAAATCGGGGCGGACCAGCCTATTCGCCTTGGACGGCAACGGCGAGCCTCTCGCCGAATTGCGTATCGTTGTCACGCAACCGATCGGGGATTTACGCGCCATGTTGCGGGAGCAGGTCGGCGACTATCCCATCCGCGTCAACTATACGCCGCGCGGCGCAATCCTTAGCGGGACGGCGCCCGACGCAGAGGTCGCCGACACCGCAAAAAGAGTCACTGAGCAATATCTGGGCGACGGAGCGCAAGTCGTCAACAACATCAAGGTCGCTGGATCCCTGCAAGTTAACCTCAGCGTGCGCGTAGCCGAAGTCTCACGCAGCGCCATGAAGTCACTTGGCGTCAACCTGTCCGCCTTCGGTCAAATCGGCAATTTCAAAGTGGGCGTTCTAAGCGGAAGCGGTGCAAGCGCTGGATCTGGTTCAACCCAGGGTGGCGGTACAGCAGAAATCGGATTCGACAACGGTGTCGTCAACGTCAGCGCGGTTCTCGACGCGCTCGCCAAGGAGCATATAGCTTCCGTCCTGGCTGAGCCGAACCTCACCGCTATGTCGGGTGAAAAAGCCAGCTTTCTAGCTGGCGGCGAATTTCCCATTCCTGTCCTGCAGGAAAACAGGCAGGTATCGGTTGAATTCCGTCACTTCGGCGTCAGTCTGGAATTTGTGCCGACAGTTCTCAGCAACAATCAAATCAACATTCACGTAACGCCCGAAGTCAGTGAACTGTCGACGCAAGGTGCCGTGCAAATCAACGGAATTTCCGTGCCGGCAGTTTCCACGCGCCGAGCCGATACGGTCGTCGAACTCGCCAGTGGGCAGAGCTTCGCAATCGGCGGTCTAATCAGGCGGAACGTCAACAATGATGTCAGGGCCTTTCCCTGGCTCGGAGAAATGCCGATCCTGGGACCGCTTTTTCGCTCGTCCTCGTTTCAAAAAGAGGAGTCAGAACTGGTCATTCTAGTTACGCCTTACATTGTAAGACCAGGCTCCAACCCAAACCAGATGAGCGCACCTACGGAGCGGGCGGCACCGGCTTTGAACGGAGGGGGCGCTCCGACGAATTCCGTGGCAAGTCCCCCGCGAGACCGCGCTGCTATCCGTGCGGGCGCGCCAAGCGCCCAGGGCGGTCTCGGCTTCATCATCGAATAGTGTCGTCCAATGATGTTGCGTTTTATAGTCCTCTTTGTCGCTCTGGCACCAAGCGTAAGTGGCTGCACAAGCACTACGCCAGTTGATGTCGAACCATCGGCATCAATGCTTGTCCGAGAGGAGACCACCCTCCTGACGTTGCAAAGCCTGCGCGCTTCCGAACGGCAGCGTTTGCGTGATTTCCTAAACAAGGCCAGTCGCGGCCGATTCGATGCCCTCCACCTCCTCATCAGCGGTTCGCCCCAGCTCAGCGCAGGGGTAGCCCATCAGGCCAGGCAGTTGGCAATCGAAGCAGACAACATTCAATTGCTCGATCAACACGACGCCGGCTCAGTGCGAATTGAGGCGATTGTCTATCACGCCCGTCCGCCGGTCTGTCCCTCATATGGTGCCTTACCCAATGAAGAATCCTTCAAACAGCCGCTTGGTTGTTCGACAGGATTTAACCTGGCCGTGATGGTCAACGATCCGCGCGATCTGCTCGACAATCAGGCCGTCAAGTCCGGCGATGGCGATCGTGCTTCTGTACCAGTTGCCACTTACAGAACATTCGGGACGGATAAAGGTGGCTGATACCGGCCCTTATCTTGGCAGCACTCCTACCGGAGATTGAAAGCTTCCAATCTCGTCCTGATCTAAAATCAAAGGAACCGCTGGATGCAATATAGGCGCGATATCGCGGGCCTTAGGGCTGTTGCTGTACTTCCGGTCGTACTCTTTCATTTCGGAATTTCGGCGATCCCGGGTGGCTTTAGCGGGGTCGATATCTTCTTCGTCATCTCCGGCTACCTGATCAGCGGAAGCCTCTTGGATGACCTTGAACGCGGCCAATTTTCGATCGTCAACTTCTACTGGCGCCGTGCCCGGCGCATTCTGCCGGCTCTCGTCTTTGTGATGCTTCTCACCTGCATTGCCGCATTGTTCATTCTTCTGCCATCGGATCTGCGCGAATTCGGTCTTAGCATCATAGCTGCCTCGACCTTCTGGTCGAACGTTTTTTTCTGGAAAACGTCAAGTTACTTCTCGATCGATGCCGCGCTTCGACCACTGTTGCACACCTGGTCGCTTTCCGTAGAGGAGCAGTACTACATCTTCGCCCCAATCCTGATGTTCCTAATCTATCGCTACATCGGGAAGCGCTGGCTGACGACACTTCTTCCGATAATTCTCTGCAGCTTCGTAATGGCGGTGATGGCGACATCGCTGGCGCCCACCGCCGGATTCTATCTGCTGCCGACCCGAATCTGGGAACTCATGTTGGGCGCCCTGCTCATGCTCAAACGCCCCCCGCCGTTGGGCAACAGATTCCTGATGGAGTCGGTGGGGTTGGCCGGATTTGGCCTTCTCGCCATCGGGTTCTTCGCGCTTTCGGAGAGCGACCCGTTCCCAGGCTACAACGCCTTGTATCCATGCATCGGAACGGCCCTTCTGATCTATGTTGGCCAAAATTCCCCCTCGACGGTCGCCAGCCGCATGCTCGAAGTCCGGCCGCTGGTCTGGATTGGGCTCATCTCGTATTCTTTGTATCTTGTTCACTGGCCGCTCAATGCGTTCGCGCATTATCTTTCGTTCCAAAAACTCGATCCTTTGATGACCGGTGCGATGTTGGTAGCAAGCCTCGCATTGGCTGCATTCTCCTGGAAGTTTGTAGAGCAGCCGTTTCGACAGAAGAGGGCCTTCACCGCCCCGGGGCCTATCTTTGCCTTTTCAGCGCTCGCGATCGTTGTTCTTTGTGCCGGCGGAGCGGCGGGGGCGCTCGGCAACGGCTTTCCGCAACGGTTTCCGGACTATGTCCAGCGGCGCATTTCCGTCGGGGACTGGAGGAATGGCATCTGTTTCAACGAGGGCACCAGCCGGATCGAAAGCTGGAATATGGAGGATTGCACGCGCACTCGCGGTTTTCCAACAACGGTTTTTTTGTGGGGCGACTCCTTCGCCGCGCACTATGTTTCCGGCCTGGGTGCTAACATAAATCGGTTGCAGGCGAACATCGTGGAATATACGTACGCCGGCTGCCCGCCGATACTCTCTTACTACTCTTACGCTCGTCTTGATTGTGTCCGGTTCAATCGCAAGGCCTTGGACATCATCTTGGAAGCGGACATCAAGACGGTTATCCTCAGCGGTAAATGGAGTGACTATGAGGTCAGAGGCTTCGACGGTCTTCAGCAAACAATCGATACGCTTCGTGCCCTGGGCGTGCGCGTGTTTGTCATCGGCCAGTCTCCGCAGTTCCCAACTGACGTCCGGAAAATTGCGTTCTTCGCCAAGCGCCAAAATCTGGACGATACGTCCTGGCCGATGGCGATGGACCCCGGCATCAACGAACGTGTGCGCTCATTTACCAAAGGCGCCACATTCATCGATCCGCTGAAATTCCTGTGCAGCGCAGGACGCTGCCCCTATTCCGACAGAGGAGAGTTTATGTATTTCGACTATGGTCATTTCTCTTCAGCCGGCGCCACACTGGCAATCTCGAAATACTGGCCGGCTTTTGGCAAAGACAATGCTCTTCCTAAGACGAAGTAGCGGGTCAGACGGCTGACAAGCACCAGTGCGGGTCCCTGTGATTGCTCCTGCTTCGGCAGCAGCCGCGACGATGGAGCTGTTCAGGTTTAAGGCCACCCGATAGCGACCTAGGATGGGTGCTGCCACGCGGATCGGACTAAGCGTGCATTATCACGTAAATGTTGAGAGAATGAATGGCGCCGCGAAGGGCAATTCCAGCCATCACAGCGACAGGCGTGTCGCGGTCCCGACATAGCAGTGGCACTTACCTGACACGGCCTCACACTGCCCTCTAAACGGCCCCGAATTTGAACTGACCACCCCTGGCCGGTTCATTGGGCAGGTCAAGGGCTAGGCTGTATTACACAGGGCTCACCCCTTTCAGTCTCAAGTTGGTACGATGGGCCGTGGACGGTCGATGCAGACTTCAAGGATGGCGAAAGAAGCTCTCTATGCGTGCGTTGTCGAGGCAAGTGCCTTTGCCAGAGATGCTCGCGGCTGGAGAGATTTCAAAATGAGCGTTGGAAGCGGAGAATGCCGCCGACGCTGTTCGGCTTGCTCGTGCCCTTGACGGTGGTAGGGTCGGCAGGGCCGACGCCAAAGTTGCCGTAGTGGTCGTAATCGACCTCGGCTGTGACCGTGAAGCCAGGAACGACCATATAGACGACGTTTGCAGCCAAACCAGAATTCTTGAGCTGATCACTCGAGACCTGAAAGTTGAACGAAGTTTTCTCGTCAAACTCGTAGGTGGCGCCCGCCCAGAAAGCCCACTGGCCGTTCCAGATTTTGTACGAGCCGCGCACATGATTGGCGATTGCGCCGTTTGAGTCCTCGTTGAGACTGCCATTGGAACCGTAGCCGAACAGTCCAAACAGCGACAGCTGGTTTGTGACAGCGACGTCGACACGGATCTTGCCGGCCAAAGCTTCGTAGTTGCTGTCATAAGCCGCGACGCCGGTGATCGAGCCCCAGCCTTGCGTGTATTTCAAGCCGGCGACAACGTGCGGAATATAGCTGTCGATAGTACCGGCTGAGCCCGATCCTTGTTCGAGCGAAATCACGGTCGAAATGCCGTTGCCGGCGTCGAAGTAGTACTGAGCCACGTTGGTGTCGAAGCCGGCCGACCGAACGAGCATACTATCGAGAACGTTGCCAGCGTAGCTTACAAACGTATCGAAGGCCGACCCGTCCTTGCCAACTCGCAGGCCCCCCAGCTCGACCCAGGCAGAAGCCAGTGCGAGGCCGCTGTTGAAACCATAGTTCTGAGGACTGTCACGCGAGTTAGCGCTATTGCCAAAATTCACGTGGGTTTCGGTATAGGTCGTCAACGCGCCGAGCTCGGTCTGCTGGCCGCTCCAAGTTTTGAACGTGAAGCGTGTGTTGTTTCGCCAAGTGCCTTGGTCCTCGCCAGTTCTCACATCCGAGGTTCTTGCGCTGTCATACGATCGGACATCACCCAGGCCGATATCATAACGGACATAGCCGCCGATGCGCAGGCAGGTCTCGGTGTTGGGAATATAGAAATACCCCGAGCCGAGGACGTCGCAGATCTTGATGTACTCGGCCGGTTCCCGCTCGGCGCCAGCTGCTCGAACGACGGAGGCGGCGATCAGAGCAGTTAAGCCGAGAAGACGAATCTTGATGTACATGTCTAGATCTCCATGAAGGAATAAAAAGGATAGAGGCGTAAGAGCAAGCTTTACTCTAAATTTTGTGCGTGTTGTCTCCAATTTGTGGACGTAAAAGCGCTTGACATGGGAGGTTATCCAGCGTAAAAGCCACATGTACTTAGAATAGTGTTTTCTTCTAGGAGATTCATTATCGTTTATATGTGAAACACTCCGGTCAGACCGCTGCAGCCTCGGAATAGAGCAGCAAGCGACATGCCAACCTGAAGCGTAGATGCGGCCGACACCAAAATTGGGCCGACGCGCCTTCGTCTCGCTGGAATCACTTTTTTTGAGGGTCACTGCGAAAAGCAATGTGCGACACGGTTCGCCATGTTCGATATGTGACAGTCTCGTTTAACAGCGACGGCTTCCCGTCTGACCGCAACGGAGGCCGCTTCATGCGCTACCGAGAAGGATTACTGCGCGCGTGCGGTCCGCAAGGGCTGCGCCAGGAACAGAGGGCGTCCACGTCCGATGTGTCGCATGGTGGCCGAAGCACCTTTTCGCCGCTGTAAGTTCGCCGTGCAGGTACATTGCGCGGCCGATAGCGAGAAGGGATCGCACCCTGAAACGGTTGCCTAGGGCTCGCCTCGAGTAATTGGCGATGAACAGCATTCTCGAGAACTTAGTCTCGACGGAAAGAGCAACGAAAGGAAGCCGCTTGGACGAGCACGATCCGAAGGAAGAACTGATCGAGACCATTTTCCGCAACGGCACAATCACTGCCGTGGGTATCCTGCTTGCCTTTTCGCTCGGCTTCCTCACTCATTGGGCGGCGAACCCCTTGCCATGGCAACTCTACGATCTGTTCGCCGTAGTGCCGATCCTGCTCGGCATCGCACTGCAGATGAGAGCGCTGTCCATGCTGCTCGACATGAGTTCCTTGCGCCGCCCCATCTACGAACGCGCCAATCGCATTTTCATGGTCGGCCTCATCCAGACCGCGTGTGGCGTCGGGATGGCGATCTTGGTCGATCTTTTCGGGATATCGGTAGGGGGCACGCTGCCCGGCGCTTGACGACAAGCCACACCGCCGCTCATCGCTCGAAGCGACGTCAAGCTGGGGAGCCTTGTGCACCCCCTAGCGGCGCCTTCCTTTCATCAAATGAGCGGACGTCAGCTTTAGAGCGTCTCGGTGGCTAAAGCCGGTATGGTTTTTCGGCCGGCAGGGAAGGCCGCTGGCTGGACCTGGATGGCGTCTGAACGAGGCTTGACAGGTGCGTTGCGACGTTTGGCGTCGGACATGAATTTCGCATTGCAAAGTTCTTCCGCAGACGCCTCAAGCACACTGCATCGGCGTCACGTACTCAAACGTTGAATGCGGCACCGCACCATCACCTCAGGCGGACCATGGCACGCGCGCTCGGTTGATACCGTCCTCTCCAAGCGAGACTGCGACATCGCCGCCTCCGCCTTGAAAACGCGGAGAAAGCGGGACGCACTGACTTAGGTCAGAGACAGGACGAGCGCGCAACGAAAGAATGATGGATCAGCGACGTGGGACGACAGCTCCTTGCACACCTCAATCCTGACAAAGTACCGGGACCCCCGGCCGCCTTGGTATACCATCTATCCGACTGTGCCAGACTTCTCTGCGGCGGTTGGTGCTGACGATTATGAGGAATGGCTGGGGGGCCTCCCGGCCGACGAATCGGTGTCGCTCTATTTCCACATTCCGTTTTGCCGATCCATGTGCTGGTATTGCGGCTTCCCTACCGCCGTCACCCGTCGCAACGGCCCGATCCTTAATTATTTGGCGGTGCTGCGTCAGGAGATCAGTTTGGTGTCGGAGCAAGCGCGGCAAGGGCTGCCGGTGAGCGATGTGCATTTCGGCGGCGGAACGCCTCACCTTATCGGGCCAGCCGAGCACTTAGCGCTGATGGAATTTCTACGCCGCCACTTCGCTTTCAGCAAAACTGCTGCGATCGCCGTGGAGTCGATCCCCGAACGTTCACACCGGAAATGGCCGAAGCCTTGGCAGCTACCGGTGTCAACCGCGCGAGCATCGGCGTGCAGAGCTTTGATCCCGATGTGCAAAAGGCGATCAATCGGATCCAGAGTAAGGTGCAGACGGCCGCTGCCGTCGAAAATCTCCGCCGGCATGGCGTTGGCCATATCAACTTCGATCTCATCTTCGGTCTCCCGAAACAGACTGTGCAGTCCTGCATCCAGACCGCGATGGCTGCGGTCGCCATGCGCCCCAACCGGTTTGCGGTGTTCGGCTACGCGCATATTCCTTCCGTGATAAAGAATCAGCGCCTAATCGAGCAGGCAGGTCTACCGGACGGCGATGTTCGCGCCGAACAGGCTGCAGCTGTCGCCGAGACACTGGTTGGCGCCGGCTACCGGGAGATCGGGCTCGATCATTTCGCTCTGCCGGACGACGAACTCGCGCTAGCGCAGAAGACCGGGCGCCTGCGGCGTAATTCGCTGGGATACTCGGCCGATACTTGCAAAACCGTGATCGGCTTCGGCGCGTCGGCTGTTGGCCGAGTCGGCGAGGGGTACGTTCAGAACGAAGTAACACGGGATTCTTACGCCCGGCACATCGCAAGTGGACGTCTGGCGACATCAAAGGGCCACCGGCTGACCGACGATGACCGGGTGCGCGCAGCAATCATCGAGCGACTGATGTGCGATTTGGAGGCCGACGTGCCGACCATCTGTGCCGCCCACGAAATCGAACCAGCTCGTTTTCTCGATTCAGTTGAGCGTTTGGTGACGCTGGCTGAGGAGGGGATCGTGGACGTCGAAAACGGCTTCATCCGCGTGCGGCCGGAGCACCGCTTTGTTGTTCGCGCCGTTGCTGCTGCATTCGATGCTTTTCTCGCGAATCGATGAGTTGAGGCCACGACTCCGAAGGCATCAGACCTTGTTTGGCGCTCGTCGGCATGGGCTCTCGCAGAAGACTCCGCAAGCGCATGCAGGGGACTTCCACTTGACGCCGCGTTCATCATCATCTCGCCTGGGTGCGCTCGATCGCACAACTCGGAGCACGCTGCTCTCGGCGTGAGGCTGTGCTCTGCAAAGCACCGGTGATCCACCCTGTCCCTGGATAGCAGCTTGATGGCGTCATCTTGGAGGACGAGAAAAGATTGTCGAGGTACGGGTACGAATTGCCTCGGTCGTTCGTTCAATCGAAAGCACTGTCTGCGGAGGCACCTCTCCTTCATGCAGTGACAGGAGATGCTGGCCGACTTCCTTATCTGCTGCGGTGAGTCGATGATTTAGGCGGAGAAAGTCCATCCAGGTGGGGGTGCGGAATGTCTCCGTCCAAAGTGACGGTGTTTGCAGATTTCGCTGGAGCGTCCAGTTTCGTGCACCGGCACGGCTCTGGACGTGTCGCCGCGTGCGCATGTAGCCCAGAAAGGCCTCGATATTTTCCTCCGATATCAAATACTCGACCTTGGCCACGATAGGGCCACTTCTGGGTTTCAGATCGAGAGCCACGTCCGGCGGATGAAAAACTGAACTTTCTTGATCCGTTTCTTCCCAGGGACGGACCGGCAACACGATCCCCGCTGCTGCAACCAGCAACAGAGCGCCCGCGGCGCCCTCCAATGCTGAGGTCAAGGAATAGTTTTGCGCGACAGAACCCCAGATCCAGCTGCCAGCAGCCATACCGCCTGCGCTCAAGGCGTAGTAAATGGAGAGCGTGCGGCCTACAACCCACCTTGGGCTTGCCAACTGCACCGACACGTCAATGCCCGTCCAGGTGATAAGCCAACCCGCTCCGCCGAGCGCCAGCGAAATGGCCGCCACAGGAACCGACGATGTCAGGGCAAGGGAGAGGCAACAGACTGCACAAGCCACAGAGGCGAAGGCCACCAGCCTGTTTTGAGACGTGACCTTCCTCAAGAAGCCGTTGCCCATGCCCGCGATGAAAGCACCCATGCCGAAGCCGGCCAATAAGATACCGTAGACAATTGGCCCACTCTTCAACTGATCCCGGACGACGAGAGGGAGCAACGCCAGAATGGAGATGCTTGCCAATCCGAAAAGAGCTGCTCGGGCGGTCGCTGCCCTGATCTCCAAAGACATCGCCGTAAAGCGCACTCCGTCATGAATTGCCGTCGTCATTCTCTCACGAGGGAGAGGCGAAGAGCGGACCTCCCATTTGGTGCGCCATATCGCGCTTATAGGCGCCAGATCACTCACCGCAGCCAAGGCGAAAGCGGCCAGCGGCCCAAAGACGGCCAGGATCACGCCCCCTAAGGCCGGACCAACGCTGCGCACAATGTTGTATCCGACGGACATAAGCGTCACTGCGGCCGGAATGTCGCGTTTGTGAAGGATATCGCCGACCGAAGCGTGCCAGGCCGGATCATTCAAGGCAAAGCCGCAGCCGGCCAGGAAACCTAACCCGAGAATCAGCCAAGGACTGACAAATCCCAGACCCACAGAAATCATCAGCGTCATCGACGCCCATGCTATCAGGCAGTGTCCCGCAAACATCACCCACCGGCGGCTGAAGTTGTCGGCAATGGCTCCGGCGAAAACTGAGAGGAAGAACACCGGCAGTGTGGATGCGGCCTGGACGAGAGCCACCATAAGGTCGGACGCTGAAATCGTTGCCATAAGCCAACTGATGGCGACCGTTTGCACTAGCCAACCGAGGCTGGAAATCTGGGTGGCCGTCCAAATTGAGCGAAACACCTTGTTTCGAAATGGGGCGAGCGTCTTTGAAACGGGCGGTTGAGGATTTTCGCTCTGCATGAGGTTTTGCTGGCCTTCGATGAGCGCTGCGATTTGAGCAAGTGGGTCGATACTTAGACATCGCGGAGCACCGCACGGAACCCAGCTCTATGGAGCTTGCCGGCGACTATTTGCGTATTGAGCCATTCTCATAGTCTCATTCATGAGCAGTCCTATGCGCAAGCGTTGCTTTGCTAAATTCCCACGACAAGCGCGCCGCCGCTGAGACCCGCACCCGCTGCCGCCAAGAGGACTTTCTCGCCAGGCCGAAACGGCTGCGCCCGATGGGCGAGCGACAACGAGAGCGGGATCGTCGCGGCGGAAGAGTTGCCATATTCGGCGATCGTCTTGACCATCGAGTGATCTGTGATGCCGAGGTTCCTGCCGACCGCGTCGAAAATGCGAGCATTGGCCTGATGCGGCACGAAACGATCGAGGTCTTGCGGCCTCAGTCGGGCAGCAGTGAGCGCGTCTCTCGAGCAGGCGGTCATCATCTCCACGGCCTTGGCGAACACTTCGCGGCCATCGGTGATCGTCATCCGGGTCTGCTCGAGGTCGAGGCCGCCATGGAACGGATTGTTGCTTCCACCGGCAGGAATCTGGATCAGCCCGTAACGCGAGCCGTCCGAATCCACCGAAGCGCCGAGAATGCCTCGATCCGGGTCATCGCACGGACCGATCACCACCGCGCCGGCGGCATCGGCAAACAGCACGGCGCTGGCGCGCTCGGCCGGATTGATGCGGCGGCTGAGGATGTTGGCGGCAATGACAAGGCTCGCTTTGCCATGCAGGCGAGTGAACCCGTCGGCGAACATCAGCGCATAGATGAAGCCGGCGCAAGCGCCGGTCAGGTCGATCGCGCCGGCGCGACCTAGTCCCAGCCGATGTGCGACCAGGGGCGCGCTTGGCGGCAGAAGATGATCGGGTGTGGAGGTAGCGAGCAACAGCAGGCCGATGTCGCCGCGGTCGATACCGGCATTGGTCAGCGCCATGTCGCCGGCGTGCGCGGCAAGGGCCGACAGCGTGTCTTCGTCCGCTGCCCAGAAGCGCGACCGTATCCCGGTGCGCCGCTCGATCCAGCCGGGTTCAAGCCCGAGACGATCTTCGATTTCCGGATTCTCCACCTTGCGCGCGGGCGCATGATGGCCAAGCCCGAGAATGCGCGATGATCGGCTCATGGCTTTGAGCCGAAGCGTTCGCCGGCCTCCTCGATGGCGTCATAGAGCCCATCCAACTCGTTGCCGGTAATGCAATAGGGCGGCAGAAGGTACAGGACATTGCCGAGCGGGCGCACGAGCAGGCCGCGCTCAAGAAAAAAAGCGCGCAGTTTTGGCCCGATCTCGGCCAGATAACCGGCTGAGCCGGTGCGTAGGTCGAGTGCCGCGATGGTGCCGGTTGTCCGGCAATCGGTGAAGCGAGGGTTGTCGCGAAAGCGTCGAAGCCCGGCGGCCTGTCGCTCGCTCAAGGCCGCGATCCGATCGGCCACCGGCTCGTCGTGCCAGATCTCGACATTGGCAAGTGCCGCCGCGCATGCAATCGGATTGGCGGTGTAGGAGCTCGAATGGAAAAACGTCTTCTTGCGATCCTCGGAATAGTGAGCCTGGAAGATGGCATCGGTGGCGATCGTGGCGGCCAGCGGGATGGTACCACCGGTCAGACCTTTCGAGGTGCACAGGATGTCCGGCGAGACGGACGCCTGTTCGCAGGCGAACATGGTTCCGGTGCGCCCCCAGCCGGTCATCACTTCATCGGCGATCAGCAGCGTGCCGGCGGCCTCAGTGATCCTCTTCAATTCGGTCAGAACCCAGGCCGGATACATGAGCATGCCGCCGGCGCCGAGCACGAGCGGCTCGACGATCAGCGCGGCGGCGCGCCGGTCGCGGGAGAGTGCCTCGAACCGATCCAGCGTTTCCTGCTCGCGCCCGGCGGCCGGGAAGGGGATGGTGTCGACCTCGAACAGCAAGGGCTCGTAGGCGGCGTTGAACACGCCACGGGCGCCGACGCTCATCGCCCCGATCGTGTCACCATGATAGCTGTGCTCCATGACGACGATGCGCGAACGCGGCGCGCCGATGTTGCGGAAATAGCCGAGCGCCATCTTCAGCGCGACTTCGATTGAGGTCGAGCCACTGTCGGAATAGAACACCCGGTCAAGGCCGGCGGGTGCGAGGCCGACAAGCGCCTCGGCCAGGCGCTCGGCCGGCTCGTGGGTGAAGCCCGCGAAGATGATCTGGTCGAGGTTCGACGCGGTCGTCTCGATGGCCTTCATGATGCGGGGGTGGCGGTGGCCATGAGTGACGACCCACCAGGAAGAAATCGCATCCAGGATGCGGGAGCCGTCGGCCTTGTGGAGATAGGCGCCTTCAGTCAGCACGATTTCAGGGATCGAGGGCTCTAGCGCGTGCTGCGTGAACGGATGCCAGACTCGAGACTGCGCCATCAGTCGCCTCCGGCAATCATGGCCAGGTCGAAGCCGGAAATCATTGCATCTCTCAACGTTTCACCCGTCAGCGGACCGAGGTGCGGCAGCCTGCCGAGCTGCGGCACGCCGCCGAATTCCACGATTGTCCTTTGCGTATCGGCCACCTCTTCGCCCATGAAGGCAATGCCGATGAGCGGGATGGAGCGGGCTCTCAGGGCCTCGATCGACAACAGCGTATGATTGATGGTGCCGAGCGCGGTGCGGGCGCACAGTATGACCGGCAGCCGCCATTGTTCGAATATGTCAATGAACCTTGTCTGTCGATTGAGCGGCACCATCAGCCCGCCGGCGCCTTCGATGACGAGCGGTGTCGGCAGGACCGGAAATGAAAGATCGTCGGCCTCGATCGCGACGCCGTCGATTTCGGCTGATCGATGCGGCGACAGCGGCATCGTCAGTCGATAGACTTCGGGCAGCACGCGTCCGTCGGGCAAGCCGGAAAGCCGGGCGACGACCTCGCTGTCAGTCTCCTCGTCGAGGCCCGATTGCACCGGCTTCCAGTAGAAGCCGTCGAGCAGCCCGGCAAGTCCGGCCGAAAATACTGTCTTGCCAATTTCGGTGTCTGTTCCGGTGACGACGATGCGTTTGGTCATGCTGTGGCCAACACCTCAACGAGAGCCTCGACCATGGCGGAAATGTCGGTCTCGTCGACGTTGAGCGTCAGCGAAATGCGCAGGCGCGATGTGCCCTCGGGCACCGTCGGCGGACGTATGCCGCGTATGTCGAAGCCGCGTGCCTGCAGGGCCGCCGCCACCGCCATGGTGCGCCCAACGCCGATGACAAATGGCTGGATCTGCGAGCCGCTGGGTACGACGCCGCAGCGCTCGGCCAATTGGCGGCCGGCGCAGGCAACGCGTTCCTGCAGCTGAGCGCGGCGCATGGGCTCGTCGGACAGAATAGTCAGCGCTTCGCGCGCCGCGACCGCCATCAGCGGCGAGGGCGCGGTGGCGTAGATGAACGGCCGGCACCGGTTGACGAGATAATCGCACAGTGTCCTCGGCCCGGTGACGAGTGCACCGGATGCGCCGAGCGCCTTGCCGCATGAGTGGAGCGTGACGATGTTGTCGCGGCCTTGGCACGCGGCGGCCAGTCCCCGGCCGTCCGGTCCCCAGATGCCGGTGGCATGCGCTTCATCGACGACGATGAATGCCTGGTGCCGATCGGCCATCGCGACCAGGCTCTCCATCGGCGCGCGGTCGCCATCCATGCTGTAAAGGCTTTCGACGGCGATCCACACGCGCCCCGTGCCGCCTTCGGCGCGCCAGCGGGTGATTGCGTCCTCGACAGCGTCGACGTCGTTGTGCGCGGCCAGCTTGAACTCGGCGCGCCCGGCCTGCGCGCCCTCATGCATGCTGGCATGGGCGAGTTCGTCGAGGACCAGCAGGTCGCCTTTCTGCGGCAGCGCGGTCAACAGGGCGAAGTTGGCGATGTAGCCGCTGCCAAAGAACAGCGCACGGTCGGCGCCGAAGAATGCCGCGGCGTCCGCCTCCAGTTGCTCATGTTCCGGTGCGTTGCCGCGCAACAGCCGCGACCCGGTGGCGCCAACCGGCGTGCCCCGCGCAATCGCCGCCGCAACCGCTTCGCCAAGTCTTTTGGAGGCGGCAAGTCCGAGATAGTCGTTCGACGAGAAGTCGAGACCGGCGCGCGGTGCGAGCGTCCGCAACCGGTCCTTGCGCGCCAGTCCGCGCAAGGATGCGTCATAGCGGGCAAGAATTGCCTCGTTCATTGCGTGGCGAGTTCCATCGGCTCGATGCCGAGACGCTGGAACAGAAGGCTATCCTTGTCCTCGCCGGGATTGTCCGCCGTCAGCAGCGTGTCGCCGACAAAGATCGAGTTAGCGCCGGCAAAGAAGCACAACGCCTGCGTTTCGTCGCTCATCGCCGTCCTGCCGGCGGACAGCCTTACACAGGATTTCGGCATCATCACCCGCGCGAGCGCAACGATGCGGACGAAATCGATCGGATCGATGGCGTCGGCCGCGGCAAGCGGCGTGCCTTCGATGGGAATAAGCATGTTGATCGGCACGCTTTCCGGCGGCTCGGGCAGGTTCGCGAGCGTGACCAGCATGTCGATGCGATCGGTCTTTTCTTCTCCCATCCCGACGATGCCGCCGCAGCAGACTTTCATCCCAACCGCGCGCACGTGCCCAAGCGTTTCCAGCCGGTCGGCAAAAGTCCTGGTTGAAATAACCTCGCCATAGTAGCGCTCAGAGGTATCGATGTTGTGGTTATAGTAGTCGAGACCGGCCTGCTTCAGGCGAGCAGCTTGCTCAAGATCGAGCATGCCGAGCGTCATGCAGGTCTCCATGCCGAGCGCCTTGACGCCCTCGATCATGGCGACCACAACGTCCATGTCGCGCTCCTTGGGACTTCGCCACGCTGCGCCCATGCAATAGCGCGTTGCGCCGCCATCACGCGCCTTGGCCGCTTCGTCGATGACATGCTTGACGTTCATCAGCTTCGACGCCTTCACCCCGGTTTCGTAATGCGCAGACTGGCTGCAATAGCCGCAATCTTCGGGGCAGCCGCCGGTCTTGATGCTAAGGAGCCGCGACAGCTGCACTCGGTTTCGATCGAAGTTCTGGCGGTGGATCGTCTGAGCTAGGAACAGCAGATCGTTGAATGGCATGCCGTAGATGGCCTCAGCCTCTTTGCGGTTCCATCGCGGAGGCGTTCCATCGACCGATTGCATGGTCTGGTTCACGTCGAACTCCGAGTTCATTCCAACCGTCATCGTCAAACCTTTGTTGCTAGTCCGGTACGCCTTCAGGAGTCTGTCGACCGGCAAGCTCGGTCCGACTTGGCTTTGGAGCGCACTCGCTAAAAGGCGAGCTGCGGCACGTCTTTCCACCGCCTTCCTACGCCTGCCGAGCTGATGTTGCTCCTCATGCCGTAATCCTCAGTTCAAATGCTTGCAGATGTTCTGGTGGTCCGGCATGTCCAGGCCGATGTCGAGGATCGGGGCGCTGTGCGTCAGCCATCCCATGGAGATGAGATCGACACCGGTCGCCGCAATCGCCGCCGCCGTTTTCGGCGTCACCCGACCGGAAGCCTCGGTGATCGTACGGCCACCCACTATAGAAACCGCGCGGGCAAGATCCTCGACCGACATATTGTCGAGCAGCACCGCGTCAACACCAATCGCGAGCGCTGCATCGAGCTGCTTCAGCGTGTCGACCTCAACCTCGACCTTCACCATATGCCCTGCGGCGGCGCGCGCCCGCTCTATTGCTGTGCGGATATCGCCGGCGATCGCGATGTGATTGTCCTTTATGAGCACGCCGTCATCGAGGCCGAAGCGGTGATTGGCACCGCCGCCGACGCGCACGGCGTATTTTTCCAATACCCGCAGGCCGGGCGTCGTCTTTCGCGTCGATACGATCCTCGCCTTGTGACCGCGCACGGCCTCAACCATCGCCGCTGTGGCAGTGGCAATGCCGCTCAGCCGGCACAAGAAATTGAGGGCAGTGCGTTCGGCCGTGAGCAGGCCTCGCGCGGGTCCGGACAATCTTGCAATGGTTTCCCCGGCCCCGACATCGCTGCCATCAGGGCGCCAGATCTGGATGTTGATCGCCGGTTCCACGAGCAGGAAGGCGTACGAGACCAGATCGAGCCCGGCAACGACGCCCGCCTGCCTCGATTTGAGCACCAACGTGGCAGTGCAATCATGCGGGATAACCGCATCGCTGGTCAGGTCGCCGCATCTGCCCAGGTCTTCGAGGAGCGCACCGCGCACAATCGGTTCGATCAGGGTCGCGGGGAGGGGGGAGAATGAAATCACATCAGGTGCTCCGTATGGTAGCCCGGCAATCGAGTGCGGCCGCGGCCCGCATTGCGCTGTGCAGTGTCAGCCGTGATGGGCGCGCGTCGGCATCGTGGAGCGGGAAATCGGACCGACAGTGCGCGCCTCGACTCTCTTCCCGCCCCAGGGCCGCCACGGCGATCATCAGTGAGACCAAAGCCGGACCAGAGGCAGCGACATTGTCAGCTGCGATCGGCAGCAGGGTCGCCACCGCTTCGCGCATTGCCTCGCCGTCGCGGATGATACCCAGGGCGGCGGAGACAATTGGGCGGACCGCGGAAGCGTCTGGTCGTGGAGGGACGAATGTGGAGCATCTGCGCGGTCGCCGGGTATACGACGTGCCGGCAACGCTTTCGGCAACCCAGCTCGCGGTGACCGCCGCTTCGGTGAGCGAGTTGCTGGCCAGGCGGTTGGCGCCGTGCAGGCCGGTACAGGCGACCTCACCGCAGGCCCACAATCCCTCGATGGAGCTGCGGCCGGCGCTGTCTACGGCGACGCCGCCCATGTGATAATGTGCCGCCGGGCGCACCGGGATCGGGTCGGTCGCGGGGTCGACCCCTGCGCTCCGGCACAATTCGGCGATGCCTGGAAAACGCTTGCCAAATCTCGGGCCGAGACTTTGCCGTGCATCCAGGAATACGCGGCGTCCAACGGCAAGCTGGTGCCAAATGGCGCGCGCGACGACGTCGCGAGGCGCAAGTTCACCGCCAGGTGTGTCAGCGAGGAAGCGCTCTCCTCGCTCATCGATGAGCACCGCGCCTTCGCCACGCACGGCTTCGCTCACCAGCGGCATCGGCCGGCGCGGACCGTCGAGCGCAGTTGGATGGAACTGTATGAATTCCAAGTCGGCGAGTTCCGCCCCCGCCCATGCGGCGAGCGCCAGCCCGTGACCCCATGAGCCAGCGGGGTTTGTCGTATCGCAAAACAGCCCGCCGACGCCGCCGGTCGCCAGCACCGCGCGACGCGTGGGCAGAGCGAGCGCGCCGGCTCGTCCTGCGGCGACCACGGCGATGACCGACCCGTCCTGCACGACCAGCCGGCGGACCTCCACATTTTCGATAGTGGTGATCGAGGCTGTACGCCGAACCGCGGCGATGAGCACGCGCACCAACTCGCGACCGGTGGCGTCGCCGGCTGCATGCACAATCCGCCGTCGCGAGTGTGCCGCCTCGAGCCCAAGTCGCAACGCGCGGTCAGGGTGCTGGTCGAAGGCGACGCCGAACCTTTGGATCGTCCTAATCGCTTCGGGTGCAGCTCGGACCACTCGCCGCACCGTGGCCTCGTCGCAGAGTCCGTCGCCGGCAGCTATCGTGTCGCAAAGGTGAAAATCCGGGCCGTCGTCGCCGCCGAGACTTGCCGCAAGACCGCCCTGGGCAAGCTCACTGCAGGCTCCGGTTCCAAGCGGCGCGTTGGTCAAAAGCACGACCGGTTCCGGCGCCAGATGAAGCGCCGTCATCAGGCCGGCAATGCCGCCGCCGATGACGACCGGCGCCCCGGCGATGTCGCGAACCTCCAGGCTCATAGGGAAAGCATGCGCTCGACCGCGCGGCGGGCGGGGCCGGCAATTTCCGGATCAATCCGGACCTCATGCCGGTTCTGCTCGAGCGCGGCGCGAATGTTGGCCAGGTTGATGCGCTTCATGTGCGGGCACAGGTTGCATGGGCGAACGAACTCGACGTCGGGATGCGCGACCGCGACGTTGTCGCTCATCGAACATTCGGTCAGAAGGACGACACGCGTCGGTTTCTCCCGCTCGACATAATCCGACATCGCTGCGGTCGAGCCGGAGAACTCCGCCTCCGCGACAACGTCTGGTGGGCATTCTGGATGGGCCAGCACGATGACGCCTGGATGGGCATCGCGCAGTTCCCGAATGTCTGCTGCGGTGAAGCGCTCATGCACCTCGCAATGGCCTTTCCAGGCGATGATCTCGACGTCTGTATCGGCTGCCACGTTCCTCGCCAGATATTCGTCCGGCAGCATCAGCACACGCGCCACGCCAAGCGATTCCACCACCGCCTTCGCGTTGCCGGACGTGCAGCAGATGTCGGACTCCGCTTTTACGGCGGCCGATGTGTTGACGTAAGTAACAACGGGGACCCCCGGATACCGCAGCCGCATTAACCGCACGTCGTCTGCCGTGATCGATTCGGCCAGCGAGCAGCCGGCGCTGAGATCCGGGATGAGCACGGTCTTGTTCGGATTGAGCAGTTTTGCCGTCTCGGCCATGAAATGAACGCCGGCAACCACGATGATGTCGGCGTCGACCGTCACCGCCTTGTGGGCCAACGCCAGGCTGTCGCCGACGATGTCTGCCACGCAATGAAAAATTTCGGGCGTCTGGTAATTGTGCGCCAGCACCACCGCATTGCGCTCACGCTTCAGCGCTAAGATGGCTTCAATATCGCCGGCGAACGCGAGCCATTCAACGGGAGGGATCACCCGCCGGACACGCTCATACAGGGACGCAGCCATAGGTAACGCCCCAGCCATTGACGCCTCGATTATATTCGGTTTGACAATAAGGGAATATGTCTACCTTGACTATAAGTATGTCAAGCCCGCGCCAGCGGTAATTTTGTCCCGGCGATAGCCCTGTCGTCGAGAACGGCATGGCGGAAGCGATAAAGCTTCGCCGGTCGGCCGCCCGTGTCGAGGGAGGTCTCCCCAGTCTCCTCAACAAGATCCTGCTGCTCGACCAGTCTCCGGAAGTTGGGCTTGTTGATGAGCCTGCCAGCCAGAGCTTCCACGGTTCGCTGCAGTTGCAGCAGCGTGAAGGAAGGCCGCATAAGCTCGAACACGACCGGCCGGTATTTGATCTTCGAACGCAGCCGCGCAATCCCGGTTGCCAGAATGCGACGGTGGTCAGCGACCATTGGTTTGCCAGCCGCGGCCGCAATCGCGTCCCTGCCGCCACCGGCCTCTTCAATCAGAGCAGCTTCATAGAGCAACTCGTAGCGTTGGAGCGTGAGTTCCTCGTTCCAATGGCGGTCGTCGAAGCCGAAGGCTATCGCAGCGCGCTGCCGGCGCTCGCGTTGAGTGGTCGGCTCGCTGGCGCTGCCGGCCCACTCAATCAGGCGGGGCCGCAATCTATCGAGCAGCACAGGCGGCGTGCCGAAGCGGTGGTCCTCCCAGGGAAAATATTCGTACCAACTTTGCCAGCCGCACGCGGTCAAGTTCGTTGCCTGTTCCTTCCTGGTCAATGCGAGATAGCTGATTGAGATGACGCGCTGGTGGCGCTCAGTGCCGATGCGATCGCGATCGGCGAAGGTGTAGAGTTGCTCGATGTATCCCAGTGCATGGCCAGTCTGCTGCTCCACCCACCCCCTCAAACCCGACTGCAGCGATCGATGCTCAAGCGCAAAAGGTCCAGAAGGGAGGGTGTCCGCATGACCGACGGTGAGGACACAGGGCTCACTGTCGTTAACGGCGACCACGACGGCAGTCAGGTCCACTTTGGCTTCGTCAGCTTTGACGGCGGCTTTGCCTTTCTTGGTTCTTCTTGTCTGAGGATCCATGTTTGCGAAAGTGGGTTGGCCCAACGGAGCGCCTTAATCGATTGAATGTACCCTTGGCAGCCAGCACGTCAACACCGTACTACTCAAGCACTGTTTTTAGCTCTTCGCAGTCGCACAAAAATATGCCAAACGCGACCCCGCTGTTGGTAACGTAAGGGAAGGGGGCGTCGGTTGAGCGCGGCTGGTGAGATAAAAGGGATTAACCCTCCAGATATTCGAAGCGAAAAGGCCAAACGCCACTTGTATGCTTGACGGCCTACACCACGCCGGTCGCGAGGCTACTCGATCGCCACTGCGACATCGTTCTTGTCGGCGACAGCGTCGGCATGGTGCTGCACGGCCTGTCGTCGACGCTGGGCGTCACGCTCGACATGATGATCATGCACGGACAGGCCGTTCGCCGCGGCCTTGAACACGCGCTGATGGTCGTCGACCTGCCCTTCGGTTCCTACGAGGAAAGCCCAGAGCACGCTTTCGGCAACGCTGCGCGCGTGATGGGTGAGACCGGTTGTTCAGCGGTGAAGCTCGAGGGCGGCGAGACCATCGCGGAAACCATCCGCTTCCTTACCGCGCGCGGCGTACCTGTCATGGCCCATGTGGGGCTGACGCCGCAGGCGGTAAACACGTTCGGAGGCTATCGTGTGCAGGGCCGGGGAGCCGATGCAGAGCGGATCAGGCGCGACGCCAGGGCGGTAACCGAGGCGGGCGCCTTCTCCTTGGTGCTCGAAAAGATACCGGAGCAGCTTGCACGGCAGATAACCGCCGATATCGACATACCCACCATCGGCATCGGTGCCTCGCCAGCTTGCGACGGCCAGATTCTGGTGAGCGACGATATGCTCGGGCTCTTCACCTCATTTCGGCCGAAGTTCGTCAAACGCTATGCCGAGCTCGGTGAGCAGGCTGAGGCGGCAATCGCCGCTTACGCCACCGATGTGCGGAACCGGCACTTTCCGGCGGTCGAACATCTCTATGTCAACGCCTTGAAGGCCGGAGACTTCACATGAGCGTGGCGATCGCTCGAACCGTGAGCGAGCTGCGCGCCGTCGTTGCGCAATGGCGTCGCTCGGGTGCCACGATCGGTATTGTGCCGACCATGGGAGCCTTGCACGACGGGCATCTGAGCCTTGTGCGGAAGGCGCTTGAAAGGGCCGAGCGGGTGATCGTGACGCTGTTCGTAAACCCCAAGCAGTTCAACAGCCCCGCCGACCTGATTGCCTATCCTCGGACGGAAAGCGAAGATGCTGCCAAGCTCGCGCCGCTGGGCACGCATCTGCTCTATGTGCCGGACGCAGAGGAAATGTACCCGGCGGGCTTCGCCACGGTCGTTTCAGTGTCCGGCATCAGCGAATGCCTGTGCGGCGCATTCCGGCCCGGCCATTTCAATGGCGTGGCGACGGTCGTGGCCAAGCTCTTCCTGCAGGCCGGCGCTGACTTCGCCTTTTTTGGCGAAAAGGATTTTCAGCAACTTCAGCTTGTCAGGCGCTTGGTCCGGGACCTCGACATTCCGATCACTATTGTGCCCTGTCCGACAGTCCGCGAAGCCGATGGTCTTGCGCTATCGTCGCGTAACGTGCGGCTCTCCCCAGCCCAACGCGCCATTGCCCCAAAACTAGCATCGGTCCTGCTCGATACGGCCGAGCGGCTTGCACGCGGCTCTCCCATCCTGCCTACGCTTGATGAAGCGCGTGCAACAATTCTGGCTGCCGGCTATCGCGAGCTCGAATACCTGGAGCTTCGCGGAGAAACAGACCTGCAATCGTTAGCAAGCCTTGACCGACCGGCACGCTTGCTTGCTGCGGCTTGGCTTGGCGACACGCGGCTCATCGATAACGTCGCAATATCACCCATCGGTAGTTGGTCAGGTGCGCGGAGCTCTCTCCAATCGGAAGCAGCACAGCAATTGCGGTGATGACGGCGGCGCGTCGTACGCCCTGCAGGGACAGGCCATCATTTAGAACCACGTCTCCGCCCGGCTTCCAGCAACCTCCGCGAGGTACGCAAAGCGCAGATGCATCGCGTATTTGAAACCTTGGTCGAGCAACTCTCTGCAAGCGTCGATGCCGTCGATCTCCATGAGGCAATGGCGTCCGCCGCAGCCGGGTTCGACTTTCCGTTCTTCGCTTATTTCACCTACCCATCCGCTTCCGGCGACACGCCGCGATTGATCTCGAATTATCCATCATCATGGACATCACATTACCTGCAACTGCGCTACCACAGCGTGGATCCCGTGATCCTGCGGGGACTGCGAGGCTGGGATACCTTCGACTGGGGTGTGGACCGCGATCACCGTTATTTGCCGACCTCGCAGCAGGAAGTCCTGGAAAAGCAGCTGAGTTCGGCATTCGCGGCGGACTGACCATGTCGATGCATGATCATCGCGGCCGGTTCGCCGCACTGACCTTCGCCTCCAACGAGGCGCATCCGCCACTTTTGAGGTCGCTGACGCGCTACGAAAAAGCAATGCAGTTGGTTGCGATCAACGTTATATCCATGCCCGGCGCAGGCTCGCCGAAGATTGCGTGGTAGATGGCATAACGCTCACCCCGCGGGAGTTCGAGTGCCTGAAATGGGCGGCGTGCGGCAAGTCGGCCTGGGATATCAGCCAGATTCTCGGTGTCTCGAAACGCACCGTGACCTTCCATCAGGAAAACGCCAAGGCGAAGCTTGGCGTGCGAACCATCAACCAGGCCATAGTGCGGATGGCTGCTCGGGCGAGATCCTGATCCTCTCCAAGGCTAGCTGTAAAGGTCTACAGGCTGCATTCATGACGGCTTTGCCCTTCGATTGCGTGGACACATCCCGCACGGAGACGACAATGATGCAGCTGATAACACCCGACTGCTACGCCGAGTTCGCGAGCGAACTCAGGGAAATGCACGGGCTTAGGTATCGGGTTTTCAAGAAGCGGCTCGATTGGGAAGTGCAGACCGAAGGCGAAATGGAAACGGACCCGTTTGACAGCCTGAACCCCGTCTACCTACTTCTCAAGGGGTCCGATTGGCGAACTTGCGGCTGCGTCCGCCTTTTGCCGACCACCGGACCGACTATGTTGCGCGATACGTTTCCGGCGCTGCTGGATGAGATGGTGGTCCCTGCGAGTGCCGATATCTGGGAGAGTAGTCGTTTCGCGCTCGATCTCCCTGCGACAGCGCCGAAGGCTGCTGGCGGCCTGGCACAAGCAACCTACGAGCTCTTCGCGGGCATCATCGAATTCGGCTTGGCCAACAATCTCTCCGGGATCGTAACGGTGACAGATACGCGCATCGAAAGGATCCTTCGTCTCGCGACCTGGCCGTTGTCACGTATCGGACAGCCCCAGCAGGTCGGCAACACCGAGGCAGTCGCCGGCTTCCTCGAGATTTCCTACGCCAGTCTCTTGCGCATCCGCTGGAGGGGACGCCTGAACGGGCCGGTGTTGTGGCAACCAGTTCTCATCCAATCGGCATAGCGCCTGCGGATGCTCAGCCGTGACCTGGGTTAAGTCTGCTCACGGCCGCCACCGCCCGCCGTCAAGCTGAGCGGACCCGGCCCCACGAGCATTCGACTGTTCCGGTCGATCGACTCGCGCGGCCGGACTTCGGATTTCCGTAGGCGCAACCCGCAGTCCAGCGTGAGCACGCCAAAATGGCGCCCGTCCGCTTGGAAAGAAGCCAATGTGGCTTCTGAGGTCGCCTTGGAATATTGGACCGGCCGCCGTGAGCGATCCCAACCTCAAACCTTTGCCGGTATGCCGGTTTGGCCGGACCGTCGGCCAGTCGGAGCAGTCCCCCGATAAGGACCCGAGCTGACGCGCGATCCAACAGCGCCCAAGCCTATGCTATGTGCATTACCGTTCGGTTGGCCATATCGTCCAAGACCGCATGAAGAAGGCTTCCAACCTCCTGCGCAGCGAACTCTGGCGCAATTCCTACATCGGACAATTGAATGAGCATTTTCTTGGCAGCACAGCGCCAGAACGCACTCGCCGCCTCGCCGTTCTTGGTCTCGAGGGCCTGGGCGATACTTTCGACCAATGTGCGTCGCCGATGCAGCGGAAATACGCAAATGTTTGAGTGATGCATCAATCACCTCACAGTTTCAGTTCCACAAAGAAAACACCGGCGTCTTCAAAAGCGCCGCGCTAGCGCGGTGACGGTTCGCGGCGACATGACGAGTTCCACTTCCCCTCGACAAGCCATTGGGCGATGAGCCGCCGGACCGCACATCCGGACCGCACATAAGGTGAACCACCATTGCTGATCCGGCTGCGTTTCCTGTGCCGTTCCGCGACGAGGCGTTCCAGCCCGAATTGACGTCCAATGACTTGATTTCTGAAAGGGCAGGGCGGCACGAATCACCCGACTGTTCCGCCGCTTACATTCCTGCGAGCTTGTGTATGAATGATTAAAGCGTGCCCGAGCCGTTCTTGGTGGCCGCAGAAGGGAATCATGCCATCCGCGCCTATCGTAAGGCCGCGCGACTTCTGGCATGGCTGCACTGCCCCGACAGGGCTTTGCAATCGCGCGTTTCCAACCCTATGCTTTGGCATCGGCCGTCAGTTACTTCGGATGCAGCCGACAGTAAGAGGTACGCGCTCTTGCCCGCATGGGAGAGAGCCTTGCCCGAATCCCTTTTTCGCAACCCGGTGCTGAAATCCCTTTCGCCGGAGGACTTCGCGCTGTTGCGACCATCGCTGCATCGCGTCGAACTGGACATCAAGGCTCAGTTGCTGATCGCGCATCAGCCGATCAGGAATGGATATTTTCCCGAGAGGGGCATCGCCTCGGTGGTCGCCACCATGACCGGCGGACGGCAATGTGAAGTCGGCATTATCGGATATGACGGGATGACAGGAATTGCCCTCATTCTCGGACAGGACAGCTCTTCCAACGAGACCTATATCCAGGTCGCAGGCAATGGCTGGCGCCTGCCGGTTGAAATCATTCGTCCTGCGGTTGCGGAAAGCCCGTCGCTGCGCACGTCAGTGCTGGACTATGCCCACGCGTTCCTTGTCCAGTCGTCCCGGACGGCACTGGTCAATGGCCACTCCAAAATCGAGGAACGGCTGGCCCGCTGGTTGCTGATGATCCATGACCGCTCTGACGGAGACAAGATCTACCTGACGCATGAATTTCTGGCGACCATGCTCGGCGCCCGCCGTCCCGGGGTCACCACGGCCCTGCAAATGCTTGAATATCGAGGACTTGTCCGTGCCAAGCGCGGCGAGGTCACGATTATCGACCGCGTCGGATTGATGGAACTCACGCATGGCGCTTACGGCGAGGAGGAGCAACGTTATTTCGGCCTGGCCACCGCTGCCTGATTGTCCGGTATCGGACATAGGCTTGAAGGCTGCCGAACTCCCGTCCTAGATCGTGTCAGTCAGAGTTTCAGGGAGGCGGGTGAAAAAGCCGCCGAAGCCTATGTTCTGTCCAGAGGCAAGGCCCGGTTCCTCTCCACCGCCCAGGCGATCCGCGCCATTCGAACGCTTATGCCGGCGTGCAAAGCGACCGATCGCGAGTTGAGGAATTGGTGGCGGCGACGTCCATCGTTCACGGTGTGCCCGTCGCCTTCGACGCAAAAACAGCCGAGGGAGTAGAACCACGGCTGCATTCCTAGGAGGGCATGCCGCGCCGTCCAGACTGTCAGATCGGGCATTCGTCAGATGGTTGTCCGCTAACTTAACTGGCAGAGTCTACAGGACGTGTCCAGCATTGCGAACTCACCGATCGCTTGGCGGCCAAAGCTGCCGGCAAGCGATCGCCTCATCCAGCCGTCTGCACCATCTCATCACAGACATCATCGGTGATGCTACCTGCCCAGCATATGTCCAGCATTTCGCAGGGCGGCCAGAAGGAGCCTCGCATAGCCTGTGACATCGATCTGGGCCTGCATGGACAGGGGCATGCTGGTCCAGTTCTCCAATGGTGCAATGAAAGGTGAGAAGGTGCCATTGACAAGGCAACAGCAGCTAACAAGGCCCTCTCGGTCCAATGCCACCACACCGATCTTGTCGCCTGGATATCCAATGGCTGCGACTCGCTGGACCTCCAGGTCACCGTCAACCCGCACGTCGAAAAGAAGGCTACCACGGCTCCTCGTGGCTATCTCAGCCGCCTTCTCATCAAAGCTTGAAGAGAGCAAGCGGACGCCTTCCACCGCCATCTGGAAAATCACCAAATCCAGTTCATTCACGGCCATATGGGCAATTGCGCGCAATGGGTGGTGATTGCAATGACACACACTGCTTGTTCACAGATGTCGGTCACGAACGATCATTCGTCGGGTTCCGGTTCCGACCAACGGTGTGGCCACCTGATCGTGCTGCGGTTCGAACATTCCTAACGCGAGCCGAGCGCTGTTGATGAGGATGGAGTCTAGGTCTCGGGCCCTGCCTCGCGGCTTGCTCATCCTTGGCAGACCCCTTGCAACGCCGCCGCGATGGCGCAAACGCCAGATGACGCTGATCCATCGCTTAATCGTGAACTGAGCTTCTGAACACCCTTGGTGGGACAGCAGGGTGGAAGGGCTTGACCAACGCTGCCGCCGTTTTCGAAGAGGGCCCGTCCTCGATTGAATCTTTGGAGCCCCGTGCGGCGCGCAGGAAAATGTTGACCATCTGGACGCAGGTCCCAGACCCCAAGGCAAACAGGGAACCTTCCAGCCAGCCAAGCTGCGCCGAAGCAAAGAGCGACCTTTGGAATTCCCAAGAACGGACCCTTCCATAGTTGACTGGCAACCGCAGCGCGAGTGCGGGAGAGCGAACAAGCACTGCGTGAGAGGTCCTGCGCGTTTTCCCCTCTTTGCTATTTGGCACATCGCTTGCGCCGAAGTGGGCGCAGCGTTCGACCGGAGCACTGCATGGGAGAAGGAGGAGCCCCACCCCGATCCGGTCAAGGAGAGAAACGGTGTTGGTTCCACAAGTCCCCATAGCGAACGCAGCGGCCCGCAAGCGCCATTTTGCCCGGGCCTACGTGCAGGTGCTTGCCGCCATAATCCTGGGTGCTGCAATCGGCTATTTCCATTTGGAGACCGGCCAGAGCCTGAAGCCGCTCGGCGATGCCTTCGTCGATGTCGTCAAGATAATCACCGTACCTGTCATCTTCCTGACAATAGCGACCGGCATTGCCGGCATGAGCGATCTGCAGAAGGTCGGCCGAGTTGCCGCCAAGGCGATGGTTTATTTCCTCACCTTCTCGACACTTGCACTCGTTGTCGGACTGATTGTCGCGAATATCGTTCAGCCTGGCGCCGGCCTCAACATCGATCCGGCCTCGCTCGATGTCCAAGCCGTTAAGGGCTATGTGGCCACGGCTCACGAGCAGTCCGTGACCAGCTTCCTGATGAACATCATCCCATCAACCATTGCCAGTGCCTTCGCGGAAGGCGACATCCTGCAAGTCTTGTTCTTCTCGGTCCTGTTCGGCGCGGTCTGCCGCTACAACGGCCGCTCGATCTTCTCTCTCGTCCGATACATCAAGGACGAGCTGCTGCTCGCAACGTCCTCCTCGGAGGCCGCGCTGCCCTCGCTCATGGAGAAGATGGAAAAGGCCGGCGCCACGCATTCGGTCGTGGGTCTCATTCCATTCAATCTGGACGGCACGAATATGATGCTCGCCGCCCTCTTCATCGCCCAGACGACGAAAACTGATCTGCCGATCGGCTGCCGGATCCTCATGCTGTTCGTCGCATTGTTCCCTTCGAACGGAACAACCCGCATTACCGGTGCAGGCCTCGTCACAATGGCTGCAACGCTCTTTCTTGTTCCGGCCGCACCGGTCACCTCCGTGGGTCTTATTCTTGGCGTCGATCAGCTTATGTCCGAATGCCACGCGCTGACGATATTTCTCCGCAGCGTAGCGGCAACGCTGGCTGTCGCCCGGTCTGGGGCGAGCGGGATAAACGACGATTCGGGGAGCGCCTCACTAGCGGACCGTTCAGCGCTCTGGCGGTGGACGGTCAAGTCGCCCGGCGTGGTGAACGCAGTTCCCCGCGCGAACGACGCTCAGCTATTGGGGTGGGCCCGATGGCGCAAAGCCGTATTTGAGAAACCGCCAGATCGCACCCGCACCTGTGCGCCTGTAGCAACTGCGGGGCACGATCAAAAGCGACCCATTTTACACCGAAAAGGCGGGCCGTTGCTGCCACGCCGTCCATGGATTGGAGCCTCATGTCTAAGACAACGGCCACCACTCTCGCGGTTCTCCTTTTTCTCCTCGCCGTGCTGCTTTCCGTGCTGGCGAGCCATAATAGCGCGCACCCGCCGCGGGAAAGGCCGCCCCCGCCCATGCAGTCGTGCCAATGGACAGTCAAAAGTGGAGCGGCGCACTCGTCAACGACCCCGCTTCGCCAAATCGCCGGCAACCCGGAAGGTCCGGGGACCCTTCAGCGCTCTGCCGGGCGGACGGTCAGTCGCCCGGCGTGGTGAATGGCGGTCGCGGTTGCCCGGCCCGCGCGAACGACGCTCAGCTGGGTGGGGTGGGCCCGATGGCGCAAGGCCATCTTTCCAGAAACCGCCAGAGCGCACCGGCATCTATAGCTGTGCGCCCTCGCGACTGCGCCCTGTGGCAAGTGCGGGGCTCGATCAAAAGCATTTTACACCAAAAGGCGGGCCGTTGCTGCCACGCCGTCCATGGATTGGAGACTCATGTCTAAGCCGACTGCCATCACTGTCGCAGCTCTTCTTTTACTCCTCGCCGTGCTGGCGAGCCAATATAGCGCGAACCTGCACCGGCAGGCGTGGTCGATCGACAGGCAAAAGTGGAGCGGCGCATTCGACAACGACCCCCTTCGCCAATCGCCGGCAACCCGCAAGGCGATGCCGTTCTGGTCATATTCAATGACTACCACAACTGTCCGCATTGCAGACTGGCAGATCTCAACTACCAAAAAGCCTTCAAGAATGATCCCAATCTGAAGCTTGTGATCAGACGGTTCCCGGTCCTGGGACCGGATTCCCAATCGCACTCGCCTCGAGAAAACAGGGAAAGTTCGACGAATTCCACCGCGCCCTTATGACTTCCCCCAGTTGGATCATTGAAAGGATCACTCTCAAGATCGCAGCGCGTGTGGGCCTTGACGTGGAGCAGCTCAAGCGGGAATGCAAGATCCGGCCATCGCAGATGAACTTGCGCGCGTCCGCGCACTCGCGAAAGGTCTGCACATCGACCGTACGCCCGCGTTGGTGGTCGGCGATATAGTGATCGCCCACCTGGTCGACATGGCCAGCTTGCAACGCTTGCTCGCCGATGCGCGCTCAAAGCGTGCAGGCTCTCGTGCGGGGCAGCATCTGTAGATCGGCCACGCTGTTGTTGCCGGAGCGTGCCGTTTGTGGCAGCTGGCTTTGCTGTTGCTCCTCGGCATCTTGTTGCGGTCATCCAGCTGCCGTGGGCGCCAACAACAATCCTGAGCGCCCGCGCCTGAAGGCGCTGGCCGGGTGCTCGTGAACCGAGCCCGCTTATCTTCGCCAGGCTCAGGCGGTCTTGGCCCTGCGGCTTCGCCCCCTGGCGCGGGGCAGCCTTCGGCTGCTGACGGTCGCCGGCCTGTCGGCCGGCGTCGTTTTTATCGTGGCCTTCCCCGGTGGCGCAGGGCGGGCAGCACTCCCTTCTAGGCCCGCCGCGGCGTCCCGCAACCCTTCGCTTTCGCTTCGGGTCCTCCACTCCGTTCCGGTCCTGCGGATGCAGTCCGCCTCCGACGTCGGGCCTTTCCGGTCGCTTTCGCCGCCCACCCCGCTTCCGGGGAGGGCGCGATTGAAGAGCGGAGGACATCACGATGCGTGCAAACAACAAACGTTGCGGCAGCCGACAGGCTGGCGCAGAGAGTGGCGGGCGCACCGGCGCCAGCCTTTATCAGGAAATCACCGACCGCATCATTGCCGAACTGGAGCGCGGCACCGTGCCATGGGTCAAGCCGTGGGGCAGGGCAAGGACAGGCCTCGGCCTGCCGCGGA
Source organism: Mesorhizobium wenxiniae (assembly GCF_002284535.1). Classification (GTDB taxonomy): domain Bacteria; phylum Pseudomonadota; class Alphaproteobacteria; order Rhizobiales; family Rhizobiaceae; genus Mesorhizobium; species Mesorhizobium wenxiniae. Next base: position 246,306 of record NZ_NPKH01000035.1, read on the forward strand.
ATGCGGCCACCCAGCGCCGATATTCCGGCATCAATATCCTGATCCTGTGGGGCGGGGTCATCGATCGCGGTTTCCCCAGCCAGAACTGGCTCACCTTCCGGCAGGCGCTTTCCCTAGGTGGCAATGTCAGGAAGGGTGAGCACGGCACCACCATCGTTCACGCTGACCGCTTTGTTCCCAAGAACGAAAAGCAACGCGCCGACACCGATGGCGACGAACCGCAGGCGGTGCCCTTCCTGAAGCGCTTTACCGTCTTCAATGTCGCGCAGTGCGATAATCTGCCCGAACATCTTTATGCCGCCGGCGAGCCTCTGCCTGAGCGCGAGATGGTCCCGCAGGCCGAGGCGCTCATTCATGCAACCGGCGCTGATTTTCGCATCGGCGGCGAGCGCGCCTTCTACATGCCCGGCAGCGACACCATACAGGTGCCGCCGCAGCCGGCTTTCTTCCACCAGATCGACTATTACCGGACCTGCTTTCACGAGCTTGGCCACTGGACCGGCCACCCGACGCGACTCGCGCGCGACCTGTCCGGCTCCTTCGGGTCCAACACCTATGCGCGCGAGGAACTGGTCGCCGAAATCGCATCAGCCTTCATCTGCAGCAGTCTCGGCATCGAGCCGACCGTGCGCCATGCCGACTACATCGGCTCATGGCTGACGGTTTTGCGCGAGGACAACCGCGCCATCTTCCGCGCCGCAAGCCATGCCTCGAAAGCCGCCGATTTCCTGCTTGGCCGCAATGCCGATGTCGAAGGCGAGGCACATGCCGAAACCGCCTATGGAAGCGCGCAATCATCACACGCGGCCGCCTTGCGCCTCTGATGACGCAAAAGCCGCGCAACCAACTCGACAGTTCTTTTGAGGTTGCGCTAACATGGCCGGCGTTGGCGCGGATCGTTTATCGGATCGAGGTTCGCAAAAAAAGGGCGGCATTGCTGCCGCCCCTCGTTGCGAAAGCTGCCAGAGCTGGATTAGAAATCCATACCGCCCATGCCGCCCATGCCGCCGCCACCCATGCCGCCAGGCATGCCGCCGCCGCCAGCCGACTCCTTCTTCGGAGCCTCCGCGATCATGGCTTCGGTGGTGACCAGCAGGCCGGCCACCGAGGCCGCGTCCTGGAGAGCGGTGCGGACAACCTTGACCGGATCGACGATGCCCATGGCGATCATGTCGCCATATTCGCCGGTCTGGGCGTTGTAGCCGAAGGTCGCGCCCTTGTTCTCAAGGATCTTGCCGGCAACGATCGATGCTTCCGCACCGGCGTTGGCCGCGATCTGGCGGGCCGGAGCCTGCAGCGCACGACGAACGATGTTGATGCCGGCGGCCTGGTCGGCATTGACGCCGGTGGCCTTGATGTTGGCCGAAGCGCGCAGCAGCGCGACGCCACCACCAGCAACGATGCCTTCTTCGACGGCCGCGCGGGTCGCGTTGAGGGCGTCATCGACGCGGTCCTTCTTTTCCTTGACTTCGACTTCCGTCGCACCGCCGACGCGGATCACCGCAACGCCGCCGGCGAGCTTGGCCAGACGTTCCTGCAGCTTCTCCTTGTCGTAGTCCGAAGTGGTCTCTTCGATCTGCTGCTTGATCTGGGCAACGCGGCCCTGGATCTCGGCCTTCTTGCCGGCGCCGTCGACGATGGTGGTGTTCTCCTTGGAGATCGACACCTTCTTGGCGCGGCCGAGCATGTTGAGGCCGACATTCTCGAGCTTGATGCCGAGGTCTTCCGAGATGACCTGGCCACCGGTGAGGATGGCGATGTCTTCCAGCATGGCCTTGCGGCGATCACCGAAGCCCGGCGCCTTGACGGCGGCGATCTTCAGGCCGCCACGCAGCTTGTTGACGACCAGCGTGGCCAGAGCCTCGCCTTCGACGTCTTCCGAGATGATGAGCAGCGGCTTCGAGGTCTGCACGACGGCTTCGAGAACCGGCAGCATGGCCTGGAGGTTGGACAGCTTCTTCTCGTGCAGGAGGATGTAGACGTCCTCGAGCTCGGCAACCATCTTGTCGGCGTTGGTGACGAAGTAGGGCGAGAGGTAGCCGCGGTCGAACTGCATGCCTTCGACGACTTCGAGTTCGGTCTCGGCGGTCTTGGCTTCCTCAACCGTGATGACGCCTTCGTTGCCGACCTTCTGCATTGCTTCGGCGATCATCTTGCCGACCGAAGCATCGCCGTTGCCGGCGATGGTGCCGACCTGGGCAACCTCTTCGGAGGTCTTGATCTTCTTGGCGTTCTTGATCAGCGTCGCAACGACGTCGGTTACCGCGAGGTCGATGCCGCGCTTCAGGTCCATCGGGTTCATGCCGGCGGCAACCGCCTTGTGGCCTTCCTGGACGATCGACTGCGCCAGAACGGTCGCGGTCGTGGTGCCGTCGCCGGCGATGTCGTTGGTCTTCGAAGCAACTTCGCGGACCATCTGCGCGCCCATGTTCTCGAACTTGTCCTCAAGCTCGATTTCCTTGGCGACGGTGACGCCGTCCTTGGTGATGCGCGGGGCGCCGAACGACTTGTCGATGACGACGTTGCGGCCCTTGGGGCCGAGCGTGACCTTCACCGCGTCGGCGAGGATGTTGACGCCGCGCAGCATGCGCTCGCGGGCATCACGGGAGAATTTTACGTCTTTGGCAGCCATTTTTAGCTCCTGGCAGGGGCTTCAATCGAGCCCGGGAATTCAGTTGACGAAAGGGCCTGATATGAGCCGATGATGCCCATGATGTCGGATTCCTTCATGATCAGAAGGTCTTCGCCATTGAGCTTGACTTCGGTGCCCGACCACTTGCCGAACAGGATGCGATCGCCGGCCTTGACGTCCAGTGGGACGAGCTTGCCGGCTTCGTCACGGGCGCCGGAACCAACGGCGATGATCTCGCCTTCCTGCGGCTTTTCCTTTGCCGTATCCGGGATGATGATCCCGCCAGCGGTCTTGGATTCGGATTCGACCCGGCGAACGACCACGCGGTCATGCAGCGGGCGGAACTTCGACTTTGCCATTTTCGGATTTTTCCCTGGTGCGGATGTTGAGGGGTTTTTGTTAGCACTCGCGATGGACGAGTGCTAACGCGATAGTGAGGTAGGCTGTAAGCGGGCACTCGTCAAGACGGACGAGGGCAGGCGAGGAGCTCTGGCCCCCTCCCCGGTGGAACCCAACGCATACGCGCATCCGCGTTGATGGCTGCGAGCCCCACATTTCCATTGAATTCGGCGTCATGACGCCAACTTGCGCGCGCCGCTTCCAAGTCGTCAGTCGTGCTGCCGTCAGCACGAACATAGGGCTGCGCTTCACTTCCCGTCGAAGCCGCGGCAAGCAGCGTCGCCGTCAGCACGCTCCTTTGCAGATGCTTGCCAAAGGTGGACAGTGAGCGCACCTGCGCCGGGCTGTTGGTGCGAACGTAAGACGTCATTGACAACTCCTTTTTGCAAGTCGAGCCCTTCTCCACCTTCGGCCGCCGTCGACGCGAAGAAGTCCGCATCGCGTTGATGACGAGCTGCGAAAAAGAGAAAGATGTGTTTGATGGCTGCGGCCCCAACGGTGCCTTCAGATTTGAGATCACTTCCGCCGCGAGCGGCTGAAGCTCCTCGCAACGTCACAATCGAATCTGCTGCCAAGCCTCCAGGAAAGGAGAGCATTGCTCATCTCGCGCTTGTGCATGCAGTCAACCTTCGATCCGTGTTGCCACATCTCAAGTGCAAATGCCGTGCCAAAGCTCACTGGGTAGTGAACGCATGGCTCTCCCTGAAAACCTCACAAATCCAGCATGGTCAATTGTGCGGAACCCGACATGCGTCTTCTGCCACTGTCAGCTTTCGGACAGGCATGACGCGTTTCGCGCCGACCACCGGTCGATCGGTTTTGGGGCCGGTCTGTTCGCCTCATAAGAGCGCGTCACGTTGCGTAGCGGTTTCCCGAGCGCCGCCACATGACACTGGACCTGCAGGTAGCACCGGCTTCTCATCCAGCCTTGCTTTGGCCCCTTCGCGTATCAAATTCCCGCTGGCGAGCCCTGCTTTCATAGATCGCACCATGCCGGATGTCTGCTCTGGCGCCCGACCCGCTGGCACGATCTCGATCCGGCATAAGGGCGCAGCATCTTTGCAGGCCGTTTCATCCCGGCGTCCTGCTTGGCTGAAAGACCGCACTTGGCGAGCGGTCTCCATGCTCTCTCCAAGGACCATCCCTGCGGCTGGCTTGTCGACCTATGGGCGGGTCCGGCCGCCCGAAACCCTCGCCATCAGCTTTTTTCCCCGCCGCCTGCGGCGGCTTCCTCGCGCCGCTTCGCTCACAAAAAAGCTGCCCGCTCGGATCCTTCGCTGTCGCTGCGGCCCTGTCGGATTCAGGCGGTCCTGACGCGCCCATTACGGTGCGCCATCGCAGGGGATGGTCCCCGGCGAAACCACAAAAGGAGACTTCGAAATGACCGCGATCGGTTACGTCAACAAGCAGGAAAACGGCGCCTACAAGGGCCAGCTCAAGACGCTCAGCGTCCGCGCCGACATCGATATCGTCCCCAACCAGGCCAAGAGCGCCGACAACCATCCCGACTTCCGGGTGCTTACGCAAGGGGTCGAAGTTGGCGCCGGCTGGATCCGCACCGGCGAGACTTCCGGCAAGGATTATGTGAGCCTGTCGATTGCAGCGCCGGAGTTCGGACCGCGCAAGCTCTACGCCAATCTCGGCCGCGCCGCCGGCCAGGACGATCACGACACCTACGCCATCATCTGGAACCCGGCCGACTGACCGGCCGAGATAGAGCCTCGCGCCGCAGCCCCGGCGCGGGGCTCATTCCCAGGAGTTCCACCCAAACCCCGTCCGCCCTAAAGGGCGGCGAAAACTCTCCCCCGACTCTTCGCCCGTCCCCGAGACGATCTCCCTCGCCCATCCTCGCCCTCGCTTGTCCGAAGCGAAACGAGGATCATCATGGACGACGAAAACGAACGCGCGGCCCGCGCGAAAAAGGGCAGCCCGTTTCTCAGCACAGCCCAAGCCGCCTTCTATATCGGGCTCTCCCAGCGCACGCTCGAAAAGATGCGGCTCAAGGGCGGCGGCCCGAAATTCCGCAAGCACGGCCGCTATGTCCGCTATCACATCGACGAACTCGACCATTGGTCGAAAGGACACCCGCAGCACTCCACCGCCGGCGATGGCAAGGCCGGTTCCGGCCAGGGCGGCACGGGAGGCCGTTCATGAGGCGGCGCCCTTCCATCCATCTGATCGGCAGCCGCCTGAGGCGTGTTCGAGCCCGTAAGACGGTCGCCTTGGCCGCGGCCGGTCTCGGTCTTTTGGGCTTCACGGCGCTGGGAAAGCCCACCCCTTGGCTGGTCTGGAACGCCTCGGCCAGCGCGCCGATCGGCCTTTACCGCATCGCTGCGGGAGCGCTGGCGCGTGGCGATCTCGTGCTCGTGCGCCCGCCTGAATACGCGGCGTATCTCGCCGCCGAGCGCAGCTATCTGCCTCGCAATGTGCCGCTGGCAAAACGTCTTGCAGCGCTGCCGGACGATAATGTCTGCGCCTTCAATGACGCCATCATCATCGGCGGCGACATCGTCGCGCGCCGGCTCAAAATCGACGCCGAAGGCCGACCTTTGCCATGGTGGAACGGCTGCCGAGCGCTCGGGGATAACGAGGTTTTCCTGCTCGGCAGCGACAAAAACCGCTCCTTCGACAGCCGCTATTTCGGGCCTGTTCCCACTCAAAATGTCATCGGGAGGCTCGTACCGCTATGGACCGAGTGACCCTCCTCTTGTTGGGCATGATCGCCATTGCGCCATGCGCCTGTTCCGCCTCGACCGGCGCTGAGCCGGTCGCCATCTCCCAAAGTCCGCAGCTGCGAAAGTGGCAGACGTTGGTATCGGAAGCAAGCCGGCGCTTCCATATTCCCCAAGCCTGGATCTATGCCGTCATGGCTGCCGAAAGCGGCGGCAAGACAATGCGCGGCGGCCGCCCCATCACCTCCCCCGCTGGCGCCATGGGCCTCATGCAGGTGATGCCCGGCACCTATGAGGAGATGCGGGTCGAACACGGCCTTGGGCCTAACCCCCACGATCCGCGCGACAATATCCTGGCCGGCACGGCCTATCTCAGCGCCATGTATGACCGCTTCGGATTTCCTGGCCTGTTTGGCGCCTACAATGCCGGTCCCGAGCGCTACGACGAGCATTTGAAGCGTGGCAAACCGCTGCCAGAAGAGACCGTCGAGTACCTCGACCAACTCAAGGCGGCCGGAGTTTCGGCGGCCGACATCGAGGCGTTCGAAAGCCAATCTGTCGCTCCAAAGGCGCAAATCGCTCCTCTCGGACGGTCGCTGTTCTTCATTCATGACGGTGTTCACTCAGGCGTGCGAAACGGCGATCTCTTCGTGCCGCTCGGCAAGGACGGCGCGCAGCCGAAGGAGCCGGTGCGTTAGCCATGGGCGGACGGGGGCGCGTCTGGCGGGGCTGGGCGCGTAAGGCAAGATAAAGGTACCGCCTCCAGGAGGCGGTTAAATCTTTGTCTGCACATCGTTTTTCCAGGAGGCTGCCGCCGGTGCCAAGAGGGTTGGACGTGTAAGTGTCTGATTTTGCTTGATATGTCTGGGAGGCTCGCATGAAGGATGACGAGTTCAGGCCGAAGCTCGGCAAAATCGGGTCGCGCGGCTCGAAGGCAGGCAAACGCTATGCCGGTCAAGTCCGGGCAGCCGTCAACCGAGCCGGCGGCCAGCCCCAGCCCGGCGGTCGCTTCACGGGCAGCCGGACAGGGCGCGGCGGGGCGGCTGCGGCGCTGCTGAAATCGCGCGACCGGTATGCCGCCTTCCGCCAGCGCCGGGTGATCGTCAAGGCGCGGATCGTCAAGCTCGCCGGCAAGGGCGCGGACGGGGCGCGTGCCCATCTACGCTATCTTCAGCGCGACGGCGTCACCCGAGAAGGTGCGCCTGGCGAGCTCTACGGCGCCGACAGCGACCGCGTCGACGGCAAGGCGTTCATCGATCGCGCGGACGGCGACCGCCACCAATTCCGCTTCATCGTCGCTGCCGAAGACGGCATCGAGTATGAAGACCTGAAGGCGCTGACGCGGCGGCTCATGGCGCAGATGCAGGAAGACCTCGGCACGAAGCTCGACTGGGTCGCGGTTGATCATTTCAACACCGGCCACCCGCACAGCCACATCATCGTCCGAGGCAGGGACGACCGTGGCGAGAACCTGGTCATCGCGCGCGAATATATCTCATCTGGCATCCGCGAGCGGGCGGCCGAGCTGGTCAGCCTCGATCTCGGTCCGCGAACCGACCGCGAGATTGAGCTTCGCCTGCGCCGGGAAATGGAGCAGGAACGCTTCACCAGCATCGACCGTCGGCTGCTCAGCATGCGTGATGATGACGGGCTGGTCTCGCCGGGCGGTCCCGACGCCATTCGCCAGACGCTGCACCAGGGACGGCTGCGCAAGCTCGAGCGGATGGGTCTGGCCGCGGAGGTCGGCGCTGGCTCCTGGCGCCTCGACGATGAGCTCGAAGCCACGCTGCGCCGCACCGGCGAACGCGGCGACATCATCAAGACCATCCACCGCGAACTGGCCGGCAAGGGGCTTGCACGCAGTGCCGCCGACTGGGTGATCCACGATCGAGCCGGCGAGCCCGTCCAGTCTCTCGTCGGTCGCGTTGTCGCGCGTGGACTGGCCGACGAGATCAATGACCGCCACTACATGATCGTCGACGCCGTCGACGGTAAGAGCCATTGGATCGACATCGGTAGAGGCGAGGCGATGGAAACGATGCCTAATGGCTGCATCGTGCGTGTCGCGCCAAGGAACACCGAGCCGAGGCGGGTCGATCGTACCATCGCCGAAATCGCCGCCGCGAATGGCGGCCGTTACGACGTCGATATCCACCTGAAGCATGACCCATCCGCCACCGAGAGCTTTGCGCGAACGCATGTGCGGCGGCTGGAGGCGATCCGCCGCGCGACCGGCGGCGTTGAGCGAGAGCCGAACGGCACCTGGCTCATCGCGCCGGACCATCTCGATCGCGTCGCGAATTATGAGGGCCAGCGGGCCAGGGCCGAGCCTGTCGTTGTCGACAAGCTCTCCTCAATGGCGCTGGAGCGACAGGTCAGCTTCAACGGCGCCACCTGGCTCGACCGGGAGCTGGTTGCCGATAGACCCGAGCCTTTGCACGGATCCGGCTTCGGCTGCGACGTGAGAGAGGCGCAAGCTCGCCGGCGGGAGTGGCTGATCGCGCAAGGCCTCGCGCATGAAGAACAGGATCGGATCGTCTATCGAGCCAACATGCTTTCGATCCTGCGCCAGCGAGAACTGAACCGTGTTGCTGGCCAACTGTCGGAGGAACTTGGCCTGCCCTATGCCGAAGCGCGATCCGGAGGACGAGTAGAGGGTACGCTCCGCCGCTCCGTCGAGCTTGCCAGCGGAAAATATGCCGTCGTTGAGAAGTCGCGCGAGTTCACGCTGGTGCCATGGCGGCCGGTGCTTGAGCGCCATGTGGGCAAGGAGGTCTCCGGTGTCGTGAGTGGGGAGGGGATTTCATGGACCGTCGGCCGGCAAAGGAGCGGACCTGGTGTTTCGTGAGATGGTGTACAGCTTTTTTAGCCAGCGGCGCGGGCAGCCATGCGAGCCCGCGTAGACCTTATGGCCGCACGCCCGCAATCGGTCGCATGGACCTGCCAGGCGGGGCGGCTTTGGAGCGTTCGGACCCGACACGCTGCGTGAGTGGCCAGACTTCGAGCGCTCGAAGATGCGGACTGTTGTCTGCTGGCCGGCGTTATTCCGGCTGGCCTATGACCGCGGCGCAACAGTTCACCGCTGAAGTTGCCACGGGCGAACATCGACAAGAGAAAAAACACCATTGCGCGATACAAATCGCCGTTGAAAGCGTTTGGGTTGCATGCGCTTCGCCAAGTAAACGGATACCCCAGAAGAGAGCCATGACCACGGCCCGCCATATCGTGACGCTGCTTAAAAGCCACATTGCCGGCGACGAGGATCGTTTCCTCTCTATCGCGATGCAGCTTGCTGCGCATGAGGCACGTCAAGGCCATGGCAAGCTTGCTCAGGAGCTCAAGGATCTGGTCGACGCAGCCAAGAGCAGGGACGCCCGGATTGCCAAGAGCAGTCGGCCGGTTCCCCTTTTTCAGCCAAAGGGCGAGCTCGCAGGGCTCCTGCATGTGCGCTATCCGGACCTGCGACTGACCGACATGATTTTGCCGGACAGTCTGCGCTCGCGCCTGCACCGCGTGCTGGGAGAGCAGCGCCAACAAGCAAGCTTGCGCGAGCACGGGCTTGTTCCCCGTCGCAAACTGCTTCTGGTCGGCCCGCCAGGATCAGGCAAGACGATGACCGCATCGGCATTGGCCGGGGAGCTTCATCTGCCCCTTTTCACGATCGTCCTCGATGGTTTGATCACCAAGTTCATGGGAGAGACTGCCGGAAAGCTGCGGCTTGTTTTTGATGCAATGCAGGCGACGCGGGGCGTCTACTTCTTTGACGAATTCGATGCCATCGGCGCGCGTCGAGGCGAACGCCAGGATGTTGGCGAGATTCGGCGCGTGCTGAATTCGTTTCTGCAGTTTCTCGAGCAAGACGACAGCCACAGCCTGATTATTGCGGCAACAAATCATCCCGAGCTGCTCGACAGAGCTTTGTTCCGCCGTTTCGACGATGTCATCGAATACGCCGTGCCCGATCGGCCGATTATCGAGGCGCTGCTTCGGGCTCGACTCGACCGCTTCGACACCAGAGGGCTTGCCTGGAACGAGGCGATCTCTCAGGCAGAGAGACTGTCGCAGGCCGAGATCACCCGCGCGGCCGACGACGCTGCAAAAACCATCATATTGCGGGGGGGGAAGCGGATCAGCTCGGAAGCGCTCATCGACGCTCTGAAGGAACGCCGGCAGGCTTCGCTGTCTGAGTAGCGACAGCACAGATCATAATGGCAGACGATTTTCCGCGCGACCGCGCCCATATCCACCTTCGCAACAACGGCATTCGGGAAGCCTATCGGCGGCCCAACCAACTTATACATGCACCGCCGCTGCCGGCGCGTGATCGGGCGTCGCATGCTGCGGCCTTGACGCAATCCATCGAACAAGCGGTCGAAAGTGCACGCCAGCAGATTGCGGCGCGTGACCCCCAGCTGTCGGTCGGCACGCCTGGCTTTTATCTCGAGATCGATCTGCCCATGTCCGGACGGGCGGCCCTCGACCAGTTGGCCGATCGTCGCCAGCACATGGAGCTGGTCGCCGTCCATGAGCCAACTCAACCCGGTGCTCCCATCACAGCGTCGGTGTTCCTGCCGCAAAGCGCGCAAGCCTATTATTTGCGGAAAGTCGAGGCGTATCGAGACGTTGACACTGACCGCGGCAGACCGCGCAACGAGCCGCTCGTCTCCCGCATGGAGACAGTCAGGCTGGCGACTGCACGATCGTTGTTTACCGACCACGACGACCTCTTCCCCCAGGCCGCTGACGAGCAGGTGTGGTGGGAAGTCTGGCTGCGCGACGGTCGCCGCGAGAACTTCGAGCACATTGCCGAAGCCCTGAACATCACTTTGCGCACGCATGCGGTCAGGTTTCCGGAGCGGGTGGTCATGCTGGCACTCGCCAGCACGGCAATGCTCGACCGCATGATTGCGCACAGCGATGTCGTCGCCGAGCTGCGGCGCGCGAAGGATACGCCGTCCTTCTTCATGGGCCTTGGCGGCGCGGAGCAAAGGGACTGGAGCGACGAGCTTCTCGGGCGCGTCAGACCGCCTCAACCGATATTGCGGTCTGCATTCTCGACAGCGGCGTGCGTCGCACCCACCCGTTGATCGAACCCGCACTTGCCGTTGAAGACTGGCACACCGTCAAACCGGCATGGGGCAGCGACGACACACCTGCGTGGAGCGGCCACGGGACGCGAATGGCAGGTGTCGGCCTGTACGGTGATCTGGTCCCGCTCCTGGTCGGAGGCGATCCAGTTCCATTGCCCTTTCGGCTGGAGAGTGTTCGTATCCTTCCGCCAGAAGACGAGGCAAACGATCCAGAACTCTATGGCGCGATCACCGCGGAAGCGATCGCCCGCGCCGAGGTGCAGGCGCCGGAGCGCCGCCGCGCGATCGCAATGGCTGTGACAAGCGCCAGTCCGGCGCGTGGAAGGCCCACATCGTGGTCTGCCGCTATCGACCAACTCTGTTTCGAAGAGGAACAGCGACGCTTGATCGTTCTCTCTGCCGGCAACATCGGCGATGACCTCATGCCGGCCGAGCATTTGACGCGCAACGATCTGGAAGCAGTCGATGATCCTTCTCAGGCCTGGAATGCGCTGACGGTCGGCGCTTTCACAGAAAAGGTCGATATTATTGACACCGACTTTGCGGGCTACGCTCCGATCGCGCCGGTCGGCGAGCTCTCGCCGCGCAGTCGCACTTCGGTCGTTTGGGACAGGCAGTGGCCGGTGAAGCCCGAGGTCGTCTTCGAAGGCGGCAATCTCGCCCATGACGGTGTGTTGCCTGGCGAGCCGATCGACGATCTGCAGATATTGACCACTTTCTATCGACCCGAACTGCGCCACTTCACCACCCTCGGAGATACGAGCGCGGCAACGGCCCATGCCGCACGGATGGCGGGACTAATTCTATCAGCGCGCCCCGAGCTGTGGCCTGAAACGGTTCGCGCCCTGATCGTCCACTCGGCCGAATGGACTCCGGCGATGCGCGCACGCATCGATGCGTGCAACGGAGCGAAGGGCGAGATCCAGGCGCTCGTGCGGCGCTATGGTTATGGCGTGCCAGATCTTGGGCGCGCGCTTCTGTCAACGGTGAACGACCTCACGCTTATCGTTGAAGATGAGCTTCAGCCTTTCCAGCGCGAGGGCGGCGCGGCTGCCAAAACGCGTGACATGAAGCTGCATCGCCTGCCTTGGCCGAAGGAGCAGCTCGCGGCGCTCGGCGCTGCCCAGGTCGAGCTCCGCGTCACGCTGTCCTATTTCATCGAACCCAACCCCGGTGAACGCGGATGGACCCGCCGGCATCGTTACGCGTCCCATGGTCTTCGGTTCAGAGTAAAGTCAGCGACCGAGACAGTCGACGAATTCCGAGCCCGCATCAATCAGGCCGCTCGGGACGAGGAGGAAGGGGCGCCTGCTGGAGGCGGAGAAGAGTGGCTGCTCGGCACCTTCCGCGATCGCGGCTCGTTGCACGCCGATTTCTGGTCGGGCAGCGCCGCCGATCTCGCCGAGCGTGACGCGATCGGCGTGTTCCCGGTCGGGGGCTGGTGGAAGGAGAAGCCTTACCTGGAACGCGTCGACGCTCTGGCTCGGTACGCCCTGATTGTGACGATTCGGGCGCCTGGGGTCGATGTTGACATCTTCACACCCGTCGAAGCAGCCCTGACTGTCGAGACGTCGGTCGAGACCTGATGCAGCACTGTCCAAACCGGCCAACAACGGAGGTTTGACCAGCCTCTGGTGCCATGGCGGCTGGTGCTGGATCATCACGTCGGCAAGGAGGTGTCAGGGATCATGCGCGGAGGACGATAGGCGGGCAAAGGAGCGGGCCAAGCGTGTCATAATGGCGCCCATGGTCACGCCCACAAGCCGCGCCCCCTGCGTCCACGGAGAGGTGCGCGTCTGCTTAGGCGGCCGAGACATCGCTTACCTGATCAACGGGCTCGCCGTATTTGCGCCTGTAAGCGGCAATGAAATCGTCGTCGCTACAGATGCAGCGGCCGCTGGAGTCCTTGGCCTTCGGATCGTGCAAGTGAGAGCCAAGGGGGCGCAGAAGATTCACCCGAGTGCTCGTCGTCGGGCTCATGGGAAACCCCGCACTATGTTTGACCAAATCCGCGGCAAGCATAATCCCGGCAAGCACCGACTGAAAGGCCATCGGAACGACAGTTCGAACGCGGCGACTTCCTTCGCTAAGCTGGAACACCAGACCGCCGCAGATAGCCTGCTGATAAAAGGAGCGCAGGGGCTGGCCGACAAACGGGGCTAGCGGTTCAAACGGCACAGCCATCGCTGTAGCCACGCGAACTACAAAGTCGTTGGGAACTCCGGCATTGGTCTGCAGGAGCGTTTTCACCTGCTCGTGTGCTTCCGGTATTCCGAGTTCCTCGGCAATCAGCTGGTGCTCGTCCTTGGATTTTCCGGATGGCAGGTACATGCAACAAAGGCAAGCCTGGCCGTCATCGAAACCATGCCGGGAGATACCGAGATCGTGCTCCTGCGTCCAAGCGTTTGCGATCCATCGCGGCAGTGCACCTTGGACAGCCAGACGGTCGGCGGCGGTGTCAAGCGCCACACCCACTTGGTCGAAGACCCAATTGCCCCGGCGCGCAACATATTCTGCCCACGTCAGAGGGTGCGCCTCGACCTCAAGGGCAGTCGATCTAAGGGCGGTGGCTGCAAGAACCGCCTTGGACATACCGATCTCCGCCTGGCCGGCCAATGCGTAGCGCTGCAGGTTTGAGAGTTCGATCGCTTCGTGATCGATTACATGCAGACGACCCTTGAGATCGGGTTGTCTCGCTAGCGCCCAAAGCGAGCCATGGCCTATCGCACCGAGCCCAACGAGGTGGGTTTCGCCAAGGTCGACTGGAAAGTCGATCGGGCCAGCCTCCCCGGCTTTGGTCTTGTCGTAGCTGCATAGCGAGAGGTCGATGGTTTCGTCCAACTCGGCGCCGGTCAACTGGGCGGCGAAGATAGTTCGAAAGACGTTGGCGGCGCCGAAGCAACTGGCGGCGCCAGCTCCATAAGGCAGCAGACTTGGGCCAGAGCCCACCGGGTCCGTACGCGACAGCTTTGCCGCCCAACCGTCCGATCCCACGAAAAAGATCGGGCACCGGAGTGATGGGCGCGTTACCCCTGCAACGACGCAGACGGTGGCAGACTTGCCGGAACGCCGGATGCCGACTTTTGGATTGATCGACTTTGCCAAGCGCTCCAGCGCTTGGGCTTGAGAGCTCGCCGCGCTGTCCAGCGGGAGTATCGCCAGAACCGGGTAGAGCCTAGCGAGCAATCTCACCGCAAGATCTAATGTCGCCTGGCCTTCGGCGCAGGAAGCGGCCTGATGGTCGAAGGCGACTGCCACGACCTGCTTTTCAAGAGCTGCTTTGAAGTCTCCCAGATGAAAATCGGCCAGGACCTGAGATGCCGCCGTGGCGGCGCGATCGATGAAGTTAGCGAATGCCATTGTTCAACTCGATATCATGATCATTCGCGACAGTGCCGCGGGAGGGAGCGCATTCCATTTGGCCTTTTCGTCAAGCCGATAGGCGGCGACCCGAGCAAAATCGAAAGGCTCGCGGGCGAAATTCGGCACCACCAGCGACAGACACCCAACCGTGGTAGCAACCGCATAAGCGTCGTCCGTCGTCGAATGGTAGGCGCGGCCCGGATGGCTGTGAATCTGGGCCAAGAGTTTCAGGCCGCTTTTGTAGAGCCAGACATTGAGCCGGTGCAGTTCTTCGGCCGCAACGATCACGCAAACGCCATCGTTTGTTCGAATGTGACGCTGCGCCGGGATAACCGTCTCTGTTACGGCAAAGTGCCGGTCTTCCTGAACGCCGACCCAAAGTGCCATCCCCTCATTGCCCTCGCGACCAACTGAGCGCAGATGCCCATGCGTGGTCGAGATGCAGCCGCGCGGGAGAGTCACGATCGTTACATCTCTCAAACCAGTCATTCTTGTATCGCCTGAGGGGATACCACCATTCCTACGATTGTCGGTTGGAGTTGAATCTGCAACTGCTCTATAGGAACGATTCCGTACTTGATGATCTTGTCCAGGATGAAGGCCAAACAGCCTTCGCCAGAACCCCGATGAAGTAGCCATGGATCACCTGAATGGGCTGGATTGTCGTGGTATTCCCGGACGCCCGCCATGCACAGGAATGGTTCGTCCTCGGGACTGTTGGCCTGGATGAAGTCCGTCAGCGGCACGGCGTTCTGCTGGATGAGAGCTCCTATCATCTCCGGCGGCGTTCCGGGCAGCGGCGGACGTCTAAGCATTTTCAGGTATAGATCTTTCCGGGCAATCGGATCACGCGTAAACGGATCGACGAAGACCACGGACGGTGGTCTTAAGTCGTAGTCGGTGAAGTCGACCTCGCTCGCTGCGCTGACCACCCGTGGCTTTAACTTGGGGCTGGCGAAAATGAAGAAAGCGCGCGGAAAAGTCGCCTCGATCAAGAAGCAGCCCTGAGCCCGATAGACATCAGCATATGGCCGGAACCGGCCGATCTCCCGATCAAACTTCGCTCGGGAGACCTCCGGATCCACACTTTGGGGTTTAGGCACCTGCGACGCCCGCCTTCAGGCTGAGGAACAGGGTCACAGTATTCGGGAAACCGAAATCGCCAAGCTTCTTGTCGACGTCGAGCAAGTTGCCGGCCTCATCCTTGAATTCCCAATTCTCGGCTGGTTGGGCGACATTCTG
Organism: Mesorhizobium wenxiniae; assembly: GCF_002284535.1. Classification (GTDB taxonomy): domain Bacteria; phylum Pseudomonadota; class Alphaproteobacteria; order Rhizobiales; family Rhizobiaceae; genus Mesorhizobium; species Mesorhizobium wenxiniae. Next base: position 261,704 of record NZ_NPKH01000035.1, read on the forward strand.
CGTGTTCTCAAGGGCTTTGGTACGAATGACGTGAAGCGGCTGGTTGGGATTGGCTTCGACCTGCGTGGGCTGGCCGTTCACCACCACCGTGATCTCGATCTTGCCCGGTCCGCCGCCGTGATTATCGCCCTTACCCGAATCCTTCGACATTGTCCTACTCCTGTGGCTTGCCAACCGCCCCACGCCCTGGCACCCACCTGCGAGTGAGACCGGCGGTCTTCAATCGTTCACCCGGCGCCACGGCCGCGAGTACGCGAAAGACAGGGGATAAGCTACCGAATCGGTGCTTGCCTTCTTTTATGGGTGACTTGAGCCGCAAGTAAATGGTCTCAAATTGCTCCTCACAACTATAATCGATTAGAGCAATGCGAAAATATTGGCGACACGCCTATTCATCTGCTCTCACTCGCCTGCTCCGTGCTCGGCAAGGGGAGCTTTGATCTGCGTCACGCGTCCCCAAGCAGCTGATTGCGCCGGCAGCGCCATAGGAACCGTCGTTCAGAGTCTTCACCACTCAAGCACCCGCATGGATGCATGCCGACGCTCGTCTCCACAAAACAGCGCAAGTGGTGCCTTGTTGGATAAGGTCGCCTCGTACCTGGTGCAGCATCTCTCGGAACGCATGCCGCTGCGAGACCAGGCCTCATCATCGCGTCACATAGGAGCTGAAGCTTTCCGGATCGGGTATCCAATCGGCATCCAGTTGCTCGGCGATATGGTTGAATTCTGCCCTCAGGACAAGAGTGAGTAGAGCAGCCCCGCTACGAAAATCCCATCCTGGTTCGTTTGACGCATCGACTATTCAGATTGATTGGCGTGATACCCGGCGCGGCCGCAACACGCGAGGCCGTCAACCGCTGAGCAGAAAACCAGCCTTCGCCTTCCGCGGCGGCGGACCTCGTCAGCCTCTCGAAAGCTTGCCTGAGTAGGTTGCTCATGTGATCTGTGGAAGTGAGGATAGCGTGCACCCGTACAAACTAGACATTCATCGTGGCAGCTTGGCTGCAGGTGCAGCACGCCGTACCGCACGAGCAAGCGGACAGGCCGGCCAAGCCGGTTTTGAGCAGCACTTGGGCGAACTGCAGGCGGCGGACGAGTTGATGGGTGCGCCAGGCGAGGAGGTCCTCGTCAATGGCTCGCATGGTAAAGGTGAGTTGAGACCAACGAAGAGGCAGAGGATCCAAAGCAATCTGCAGCATGCTGTCACTGAGCGGCAACCAGGTGAGGTTGGCAACTCAGGCGCTCGCGTGATGATGCAACTCCCCACCCATCAGGTGGGTACATCGGAACGGGAGGCGCAACTTGTGATGCAGGGGGACGAGCACGAATACACCCCAGCACCGCATCTCGACGGGTCGATGCCCTCGACAGTGCAGCCGGATCGTCCAATTGTGGTCCCCGACGGTGCCGACAAGCGTCCTGTTTATTCCAACGATGCCACCGCCATCGAAGGGCTGAAGTCAGCACTCCTTGCGGGTAAAGCCAGGCCGGACACGGTCACTCGCAGCACAAATTCTCTTTTCGGCTTTAGTCGTTGGCTCTTTCAAAACAACAAGCCAGGGCTTGCTGCTCGGCTTTACCATCCGTCGCTGAGCCAGGATCTCGAGGAGTACGAGAGTAGGGGTGGTTCCTCCACCGTGGCTGGCGCACTGCGTCAATTGATGAAGTCGATGGGCGGAGCCGGCCCGATTGTGGGTCGCGCTGTCCTGAACCCCCATCCTGACGACGCCGCGCTCACCAGACATTTCAGATCCGCGAGCGGCTACGCAACTGCTCTTAACCATTTCAGTCATTACCTACGTCAAAATGACAAGCTCGGAATTGCGGGTCGCATTTACGATAAATCGCTGGATAAAGATGTTGAGAGCTACAAGGCCGCCTCCTCTAATGGTGGAGCTCCGATCGAATCTGCGCTGGTTTATCTCCGCAAGAACCCGCCGCGCGTTATACTCGGGAATCATCTGGAAAACGCGGTCAGCATGGAGGCTCGTCCCCGTGGCGACGCTGCTCAGCATACCGCACCACAGCAGGGATTCGATTGGCCAGAGGAGCTCCTGCCGGTAGGTTATAAGGAGGGCACCGATCTACCATTGTCTCTCGCCCCAACCGCGCACCAACACCAAGCGCCCGACTTTGGAGAGGCCGTCCCTCACTTGAACTGGCGCCACGGCGACCAGGGCGCCCCGGAGGAGCTGGTAGCTGCACGGGACAGGAGCAGCCCGCTGCCAAGCGAGGCGGTGCCACATAAATCTGGACGGGGACTCGCTACGCAGCCCAGATTGTGGGCGGAGAAATCCGCCTCGCCAGAGCTCTTTCGACGGCGGGCGGAGCAGGCTCTGCCGGCGTCCGCCAGAGGTGTGGAGACATCCTCCGCGGTTGATGAAGTCGCGCAGGCCGCTCGCCAAGCTTTGGCTTGGTTGCAGCAGGAGATGGAGGGGATCGAACCGATGCAGGATCCTCATAAGGTGGCTACACCGGAATGTGAGGCGCAGCTCGTCAGGCAGAGGGATGAGCACGAATCCACCCCAGCACCGCATCCCGGAGGTGGTGGGTCGATGCCCTCGACAGTGCAGCCGGATCGTCCAATTGTAGTCCCCGACGGTGCCGACAAGCGTCCTGTCTATTCCAACGATGCGACCGCTATCGAAGGGCTGAGGGCAGCATTCCACGCGGGTAAGGCCAAAGCGAACACGGTCACTTACAATGTAAATTCTCTTTTCGGCTTTAGTCGGTGGCTCCTTCAAAACAACAAGCCAGGGTTTGCTGCTCGGCTTTACCATTCGTCGCTGGATCAGGATCTCAAGGAGTACGAGAGTACGGGTGGTTCCTCCACCGTGGCTGGCGCACTGCGTTACCTCAAGAAGTCGACAGGCGGAGCCCAGATTATGGCTCGCCCTGTCGTGATCCCCTATCCTGACGATGCCGAGCTCATTAGAAATTACAGAGCCGCTTCGACCAAGGAGTACCTGGCAGCGCCTGCGACCGGACGGAATCCAGATACCGTGGGCGGCTATACAAATTTTCTTAGACATTTTAGTCAGTACCTGCGTCAAAATAACAAGCTTGGGATTGCGGCTCGGATTCACGACAAATCGCTGGATAAAGATGTTGAGAGCTTCAAGGCTGTCTCCTATGGTAATAGGCTAAGTATCAGTTCTGCATTGGCTCACCTCCGGGATATCCTGCCGCGCATTGTGCTCGGGCGCGAAACTGTCCTTTCTGCTCATCCGGCAGACGCAGTCACCAGGCGCGTTGGGGCCGCTGCTGAAGCTGGGCCAGCGGCACCGGCAAGAGCTCCCCAACCCGCCTCGCCAGCAACCGCTAGGCTGCCAGGCACCTACCGCGGCCTTCCACTGGTTGATGTGACCACACTGACTACCAGTTCCTCTGGGGCTCAGATCGGGGCGCTCGATCCGACAGCCCCGTCCAACGTTGCAACGGGGCGGGTGCTCGGCGCCGCCGAATGGCTGAGCGACGCCCATATCCAGAGAGATTACAATTTGCTGGAGGGGCAACTGCAGGGGATCAATCCGGCGCTCGCTGCCCGGACTCGGCTGGTGGATCCTTCCGTATCCCATCTACTGCGACACACGTCGCCGCAAGACGCTCGAGGCATATTGCAGTCCATCTATAATCAAAACAACGCCACAGCCGACTTCCTGTTCTTGCCAGTGAATAATGGCACGGCTACTAGCCCCGGCACCCATTGGTCGCTGCTGCTCGTTGATCGCCGCGACCCGGAAAGGCGGTTCGCCTATCACTACGACTCCCTCCAGCGAGAGGGATATAACGACGTGCCTGCAAAACAGCTCGCAGGACTGCTGAATGCCACCTTGGCGCCAGCCCCCATGGCCAGACAGACGAACCATTATGATTGCGGCGTATTTGTCCTGGAGGGCACGTGGGCGCTGGTTGAACGATTGGTGAAAGGGCAGCGGCCAGACCACGAGCCGCTGCCCCTCGACAACCTCGTTGCCGATCGGCAGGCGCTGCAAGACCGGCTAAGGAGGCGCTTGCCGCACGAGGAAGAGCCGCGGCAGCTGCTGGAGGATGAACCCGCCTCCCCACCGATGATGGCATTCGAGCCAGGGGAACTGCGGCAACTGTTGGAAGACGAGCCTGCCTCCCCACCAATGATGGCGTTCGAGCCAGGGGAACTGCGGCAACTGTTGGAGGACGAACCTGCCTCCC
>NZ_NPKH01000024.1 GCF_002284535.1 Mesorhizobium wenxiniae
AAACCATCGAGGCTACAGAATGCAACAACTACTTTGCTAACGCCGGATACGCTTCCGTCAAAACGTGAAAGATTCTAGCGGAAGCATCCCTCCCTTCGTCATCAGGGCGAAGCAAGGAGCGAAGCGACGCGGCGCAGACCCTGGGATCCATGCCGTTACCTGGCGGCAGTGCTCCTGCGGAGCAGAACCGAACGCCTACCACCCCGTCCGCGAAAAAGCTCGAACCACTCTGGATTGGTCTTCTCGATCAACTCTATCTTCCACTGGCGCGGCCAGCGCTTCAGCGACTTCTCGCGCTGGATGGCGAAATGTTCCTCGTACCAGACCAGACGCTGCACGCCGTAGCGGCTGGTGAAGCGCGAGCCCTGGCCGGATCTGTGCTCCGGCATGCGGCGGCCGAGATCATTGGTGACGCCGATGTAGATCGTGCCGCGCTTCTGGCTCGCGGTCATATAGGCATAGCCGGTCATGGTTGAAGGGTAACTTGCGCCGTTGCGGATACAAGCGCCATTCTTGGCCACTGCATTCTTCGGCTGATGTCACGGAATGGATCCCAGGGTCTGCGCCGCGTCGCTTCGCTCCTTGCTCCGCCCCGGGATGACGAAGGCATGGTGGCCTGTGGCTAATCACCAGCGTCAAAGATGGGGGCTGCGGGCCGGCCGGCAGCGGCCGTCAGTCAAAGAACCAGTCCCCCGTGCAGAGAAACTAGCCGATTTGCGGGCCTTTGTCCGGCCGGCAAGGGTCGTGGCCTTGACCGGTTGGATCAGCCCAGTCCGATCCGCTTGGCGCCTTGCCGGAACAGAGCTGCGGCGTCCGGCTCGAAGCGGAAGGTGGCGATGAAATCATCGGCACAGTAGTTCGGCAGCGTCTTGCGGATGGCGGCCGCGAAAGTGCGGGCATCGTCGATCCGCCCCGCCAGCGCAAGGCAGTGGGCGGCGATCGCCAGGATAATGGCATGGGCATTGGGGCGGGCAGCGGCCTTCAGCGCCCATTCGGCGGCCTCGTCGAACTGGCCGAGGCGGACATGCGCCATCGCCCTGGCGCCGAGCATGCCGAACAGCAGCGGATCGAACGGGCTCAGATGCCGCGAATGGTCGGATGAACCGATCGCGGCGTTCGGATCACCCGACTGCGAGTGCACAAACGAAAGCGCGTAGTGGCCGAGCGCAAAATTCGGGCTGAGGTCGACGGCCCGTTCCAGCTCGAGCAGCGATCCGTCCTGCTCGCCGCGCAGCCACAGCGCCCGGCCCATGGCCCAGTGGGCGGCCGGATTGTGATCGTCGACCAGAAGACTTTGGCCGGCCGCCTCGAACGCGAGCGCGCTTTCCCTGTCGCGGTCTCCCCAGCGCTGAAAGGCGTTTTGCCAATGGGTGAACGACAGGCCGGCATAGGCACGGGCGAAGGTCGGATCCAGCCTCAGGGCCATGTCGAAGAAATGCCGGGCCTGTCCGTTTTCCGTGCGGGTGAAGCGATACATATGCCAGAGGCCGCGATGGTAGGCCTCCCAGGCGTTCAACGAGTTGGGGGCTTTCAGCATGGCGCGGTTGCGCTCGACCATTTCGATCTCGGCCGAGATCGACGAGACGATGCTGTTGCCGATATCGTCGAGGATGGCAAAGATGTCGTCGGGCCTGCGTTCGAACGTCTCGGCCCAAACGATCCTGGCCGTGCGCACCTCGACAAGTTCGACGCTGACGACGACGCGGCCTGCCTGGCTGCGCACCGTGCCGGTGGTCACATAATCGACGTTGAGCCGCCGGCCGGCATCTTCTGGCGCGATGTTTTTTTCCGACAGCGCAAAGACCGAGCCGCGGGCGATGACGAAGAAATCCCTGAGCTTGGCCAAACGGGTGATGATGTCGTGGGTCAGGCCGTCGGCCAACCCGCCGCGAGAGGGGCCGCCGCGAGAGAGGTCGCCGCAAGGGTCGCCGACAGCCGCCTCCTCGACAAACGGCATTATCGCGAGTGAGGCCTTGCACGATGCAGCAACATCGGAATCGGGCAGCACAATTGACGCTTGCGGGGCCGCGGGCACAAATGCCGGTCGCGCCCGGAGCGTCGCGGCAGGTCGCTCGCCGCGGATCGTCCGCCATGCCTCACGAACGGGTCCAAAATCCAGATCCTCCGAAGCAAACAGCTTCGCCGCGGAAGCGAGATGTTCCTCGCATGCGGCGATCTGGCCGCGCTGCGCCAACCTTGCCAGAAGAGCCACATGCGCACGCCCGTCGAAGGGAGCGAGTTCCACCCACTTTTCCAGATGCGCTGACATTTCGTCGGCATCCGCCGGAAGCTTGTTGACGAGATGTTCCAGAATGGCGGCATGCCACGAGCGGAAGCGGCGGCGTTGCGCGATCAGCCAGCCGTTGAAATGCGGGTTGCGGTCGATCTCCAGCCCGTCGAGGAAATCGCCGACGAACAGTCCGGACAGGGCCTGCAGCCGCTGCAGATCGAGCGTCTCAATTCCTCCAGCGGCGGCCGACGCGATGTCGATCGCGTCGACGGAAACGCCTTTCAGATCAAGGGCGATCGTGTCGCCAGGCGTTTCGATCCTGCGGCGATCCGGTTCGTCGAGAATGCCCCTGAGCTTGCTGAGGCACCAGCGAAGCTCGCCCCTCGGATCGTTCGGCACATCCCACAGCAGCTCGCACAGACGGCTGCGGCCGACGGCATGCGGCGCAAGCGCCAGATAGGCGAAGAGCGCGCGCAACTTGCGCGATGCCGGCAGTGGCACGGTGGCGCCGTCGCGGATGACCGTCAGCGGCCCGAGCAGCCGCACGGACAACCCGGCCGTTGCGCCGTCCAGGCTCGATCGAGCGGATTCCACGTGCGTTTCCACGCTTGCTCCCACGCTGGCCCATCGCCCTCTGCTTTATCACTGAAAGCGATAGAGTGCATCCGGCAACGAATTTCCGCGCCGGACGCCGGCATAGCCGCCTTTCCGGGCCGCATTGCCGGCACAGGCACCTTACTGCGGCAAGGTCTCGAAATCTCGCCGCCCAAGCCGCCGGTTTGTAACCGGCTTGTGACGTCAACAACTCGTGACAACAACAAAAGAGGAGAGCAGACATGTTGCAGCAACGGAAAATCAGGACCACGGCCGGGCGCGGCCGCCTGTTCGACAGCATTGTCGACACGGTCGGCGATACGCCGGTGATCAGGGTCAACAATCTCGGCCCCGATCACGTGACGATCTATGTGAAGGCGGAGTTCTTCAATCCGGCGGCGTCGGTGAAGGACCGGCTGGCGCTCAACATCATCGAGGAGGGCGAGCGCAGCGGCGCCTTGAAGCCGGGCCAGACCGTCGTCGAGGCGACCAGCGGCAACACCGGCATCGGGCTGGCGATGGTCTGTGCGCAAAAAGGTTATCCGCTGGTGGTGACGATGGCCGACAGTTTCTCCATCGAGCGCCGCAAGCTGATGCGCATGCTGGGCGCCAAGGTGGTGCTGACGCCGCGCGCTCAGAAGGGTTTTGGCATGTACAACAAGGCGGTCGAGCTGGCCGAGGCCAATGGCTGGTTCCTGGCCCGCCAGTTCGAGACCAAGGCCAATGCCGCCATTCACGAGGCGACGACGGCGCGCGAGATCATCAACGATTTCGCCGGGTCACGGCTCGACTGCTTCGTCACCGGCTACGGAACCGGCGGCACCGTCGTCGGTGTCGGGCGCGTGCTGCGCCGTGAGCGTCCCGAAACCCGGATCGTGCTGGCCGAACCAGCCAATGCCCGGCTCATCGGCAGCGGCAAGGCACAGGAGCGCGGCGCCGACGGCGCGCCCGCCGCCAGCCATCCGGCCTTCGAGCCGCACCCGATCCAGGGCTGGACCCCGGATTTCATCCCCAACGTCCTGCAGGAGGCGGTCAATGCCAGCCTCTATGACGAGGTGGTGCCTGTTCCCGGGCCCGAGGGCATCAAATGGGCCAAGGCGCTGGCGCAAAAGGAAGGGATTTTCACCGGCATCTCCGGCGGAGCCACTTTTGCGGTGGCGCGCCAGATCGCGGAAAAAGCCGCACCCGGCTCGGTGATCCTGTGCATGCTTCCCGACACCGGCGAACGCTACATGACGACGCCGCTGTTCGACGGCATCGAAGCCGAGATGGACGCGGAGGAGATCGCGCTGTCGCGTTCGACGCCGGGCTGCCAGTTCCCGGCCGAATGATTGCAATCGGGAGCGACGCGGATGGACGCCATGCTGAAGGCCGCCGGCACTGCCGGTATGGTTGCCGAAGAAACGCTCGACCCGGTCGACTGGGCCGATGTGCAGGCGCTGTCGCACCGGATCGTCGACGATGCCGTCGACTATCTGCGCGATGTCCGGGAACGCCCGGTGTGGAAGGACATGCCGGCGGAGGTGAGGGAATTCTTCGCGGCACCGCTGCCGCGGTCGCCTCAGCCGCTCGCCCAAGTCTATGGCGAGGTCACCGACAAGGTGATGGTCTATCCGATGGGCAACATCCATCCGCGCTTCTGGTCCTGGTATATGGGGTCGAGCAATTTCACCGGCGCGCTGGGTGATTTCCTGGCGGCGATCCAGGGCTCCAACCTTGGCGGCGGCAACCATGCCGCCGCCCTGATGGACAGCCAGGTCGTCGACTGGTGCAAGCAGATGATGGGTTTTCCCCAATCGGCCAGCGGCACGCTGGTCAGCGGCGGCTCGATGGCCAACATCATCGGCCTGACGGTGGCACGCAACACCAAGGCGGGCATCGACGTGCGCGAGCATGGCGTTGCCGCAATCGAGAAGCCGCTGCGTTTCTATGGCTCGGATCAGCTTCACTCCTGCCACCGCAAGGCGATGGAAGCACTCGGCCTTGGCAACAATGCGCTGCGCCGTATCCCGACCGACGCCGGATTGCGGATCGACATTGAGGCCCTGCGGGCGGCGATCACCGAAGATCGTGCGGCCGGGTTCAAGCCGGCGTGCATCATCGGCAATGCCGGCACGGTGAACACCGGAGCGATCGACAATCTGCAGGCGCTTGCCAAGCTGGCGCATGAGGAAGACGTCTGGTTCCATGTCGACGGCTGCATCGGCGCGTTGATCGCCGTCGCGCCAGAGAATGCTCATCGCGTCGCCGGTATCGAATGGGCCGATTCGGTCGCGCTCGATCCGCACAAATGGCTGCATGCGCCGTTCGAGGTGGGCTGCGCGCTGGTGAGGGATGCTTCAGCGCATCGCAAAACCTTCGCGGTCACGCCGGAATATCTGGAATCAACGCCGCGCGGCCTCGCCTCCGGACACTGGCTGCATGATTACGGCCTGCAGACGTCACGTGGTTTTCGCGCGCTGAAAGTGTGGATGGCGCTGAAGGAGCACGGCATCGAGAAGTTCGGCCGCCTGATCGACCAGAACATCGCGCAGGGACATTATCTCGGCACGCTGATCGAGGCCGAGCCGCTGCTGGAACTCGTCGCGCCACCGAGCATCAACATCGTCTGTTTTCGCTACCGCGGCGACGGGCTGACGGGAGAGCGACAGAAGGCACTCAACACCGAGATCATGCTGAGGCTGCAGGAAGACGGCATCGCAGCCCTTTCGGACACGACGGTGCACGGCCAGCATTGCCTGCGGGTGGCGATCAACAATCACCGCACCCGGCGCGACGATCTGGACCTGCTGGTGCGAGAAACAGTGCGTCTCGGACAGGAGATTTTAAAATCGGGCGCCGCTCGCTGATCCGTGTGGCGCGAAGATCGTCAATGCTCCGGGTTTGCGGGAAAGCGGCTTCATTCCAGCTTGGGTTCCTCGCCCCCACGAAAGTGGGGGAGAGGTGGCTCGGCGAAGCCGGGACGGAGAGGGGAACCGCGCTCTACGAAAGCCCCCTCTCCGGCCGCTTCGCGGCCACCTCTCCCCCGCTTCGCGGTGGGCGAGGAACCCAGGTCTTGAGGGGCTGGAGGGACGGCACCCCTCTGCACGGGCGTTGGGCGACGGGCAAGAAATATCAACAGTCTCTAACGAGCCGGTCATGGACGGCGCCGAGCTAAGTTCCCAGACATGGTCGGGTCGTCGCCGATCCGGCAACGAGGATCACGCCTCAAGCCAAACCTTCTCGAAATGCTGCTCCAGCGACTGGTGCTGCTCGCAACCATGCACGCCTTTGCGGAACGTGCGGTAGACCGAGCGCCAATAGGGCTGGATGATGATGCCGGCGCCGCGCAGATTCTGCTCGATCTTGGCCATGATCTCCTTGCGTGCACCGGCGTCGGGTGTGGCCAGCGCCTTGTCGAGCAAGGCATCGAACTCCGGATTGGCATAGGCGCTCTCGTTCCAGGCGGCGCCGGACTTATAAGCCAGAGCCAACACCTGGACGCCGAGCGGCCGGCCGAGCCATTCGGTGCAGGAGAAAGGATATTTGCTCCAGTCGTTCCAGAACGTCGCCGCCGGCAGCACGGTGCGTTTGACCTTCAGCCCAGCGTCGCGCATCTGCGCGGCGATGGCGTCGCCGGTGTTCTTCTGCCAGTCGACATCGACAGAAATGAGCTCGTATTCATGGTCGGACTTGCCGGCCTCGGCAAGCAGCGCCTTGGCTTCGTCGACGTTGCGGACGGCTGGGCCGATGTCGGCGTATTCGGGGTGCATCGGCCCGACATGGTGGTTCTCGGCCGGCTTGCCGCGGTCGTCCATGCCGATCTTCAGGATCGCGCTATTGTCGACCGCGAGCTGGGCGGCCCGCCGCACCCTGATGTCGTCATAGGGCGGATTGCCGACGTTGAAGCGCGCGACGATCGTCGAGCCGGTGGCAAGTTCCGAATTGCTCAGATCCATGGCGTCCGTCTGCGACACCGTATCGGCGGCGGTTTCGTGGTTGGTGTCGATCTCGCCCGATTCAAAAGCCGAGAACATGGCATTGGGATCGGAGCCGTAGTCGACCCATTGGATGCCGTCGAGCCAGAAGTCGCCTTTCCACCACGGCTTGTCCTTGCGGCGGACCTCGGCACCGACTTCGGCCTCCCATGCCACCAGTTCGCAAGGTCCTGACGTGATCGCAAGCGCCTTCAGCGGATCGCCCTCGCCGTCGTAGCTGCGATGCATGATCAGCGCCGGATAGTCGGTCATGCCGGCAACCAGCGAAATGTCGGGCTTCGGCAGATTGAGCCGGACGGTAAAGTCGTCGACACGCTCGATGCCGCCGTCGATGGGTTTCTTGGTGGCGGCGTCGACCAGCGCGCCCATGCGCTCGGCGACCGAATTGCCGGCAACGCTCGCATCGCACCAGCGCGTCAGGTTGTGGACGACGTCGTCGGCGTTGAAGGTGTCGCCGTTCGACCAGGTGATGCCCTTGCGGACGTGCAGCGTCAGCACGCGCGCGTCGTCGCTGGTCTCCCAGCTCTCGAGCAACCACGGCTCGAAGGTGAAATCGCGGTTCCAGCGCACCAGATATTCGTTGCACTGGCGGGCGACGTTGGACATTTCGACACCGTCGAAGGTGCGCGGGTCCTTCCAGCCCTTGACGTTCATGGCGACGCGCAAGACGCCGCCGCGCCTCGGCTCCTGCGCCCTGGCCGGCGAGGGCGCAAGGCCGCCGAGCGCCAGCGCGCCGGCGGCGCTAACGCCGAGCGCAGCCATGGTGGCGAGATACTCGCGCCTATTTATGCTGCCTTTCTTGAAGCCTTCGGCGACGGGCTCAGCCTGCGGATGCAGTGTTCGGTTGGTCAGCATGAATTTCATCGACATGTCCTCCCTATCGGCGCCCGGCCGACCGCTTCGCGGGGGCGGATGCGGTCGAGCCGAGCGCCTTTGGCCATGGGCAATGATAGTGCGGGTTTGACGGGTGAAGTGTTCGGATTTCCGCAGTTGTTGTGCGCTGTTCCGCAAGAGGAAGGTCCCCCTCATCCGGCATTCGCAGCCTCCCTACAACCACTCGCCCTTGCCGAGCGTGGCGATGGCGGCGACGATGCGGGTGAAGGCTTCGCCGGCCCGTGGCACGGTTTTGCGGGCGCGCAGGAAACTGTGCACGAGGCGTTGCTCTTCGTACCACCAGGCGCGGCCGCCGGCGGCAAGGATGCGGTCGCGATAGGCCTCGCCGTCCGATGACAGCGGATCGCATTGCGCTGATACGATGACCGTCGGCGGCAGACCGGAGAAGTCAGTGTCGCGCAGCGGTGAGAATGTCGGATCGTCTGGTGACTGTGCCTTGCCGGAGCGGACCTGACGATAGAATTCGATGTCGCTGAGCGTGAGCAGCGGCGCCTCGGCGTGCTCGACATAGGAGCCGGCGCTCTTGTCACCGCCCAGCTCGGGATAGATCAGCACCTGGCCGATCGCGGGGTGAGGGCGGCGGCGCGCCGCATGCGCCACCCCAGCGGCGAGATTGCCGCCGGCGCTCTCGCCGCACAGCACGATCGGCAACCCGCTTGTCGACGCCGCCCTTTCGAACACCGCCAGCGCATCGTCGAAGGCGGCCGGATGCAGATGTTCGGGCGCCAGCCTGTAGTCGGCGGACAGCACGGCAAAGCCTGTGCCGGCGCAGATCTCGGCGCAGATGTCGTCATGGCTGTCGAGCCCGCCAAGCACGAAGCCGCCGCCGTGATAGTAGACGACCATCGCTTGCGGCGCCTTGCCCGCCAGCTGGTGGCGCCGGATCGGGATCATCTGATCGCCGGCGGCAACCGTGCCGTCGCTGGCTTCGACGCCTGCGGGATAACCGGCGTGGAACGCCCGGCACATCGCGTCGTAGACCGCCCGCTGCTTGTCTAGCGGCAGGTCCATGCCGGGCGGACACCATGCATTGACCCGGTCGATATGGGCCCACAGCGCCGGATCGAGCAGCGTCGCGTATTGCCCCCGTTTTGCCGTCTCGGGCTTGTCGGCGTCACTGACCATCGCCATCCGGTCCCACCAAATCCGCTGGAATTGTCAGAGTTCGTCGTAGAGCCGGGCCGCATTTTCATAGGTGAAGCGCAAAGGCACGGAACCTTGGACCTGCCATGCATCGACCGTCTCGCCTGCCATCAGGCGGCAGGCACCGTCGGTGGTGGTGACGGCGCCGCCATAGAGCCGGTTGGCAAGGTTGAGGATGGCGGTCTGGTGCATCGCCGTGCTGCCGCTGCCGCAGGCATCCTTGACCAAAAGCACGCGAAAGCCGAGTGATACCGCATCCCGGACCGTGGCGTCGATGCAGGCCTCGGTCCACACGCCGGCAACGACCAGCCACTCGATCCCTTTGGCCTTGAGCCGGCCGGCTGCAGGGCCCGCACCGAAGGCGCTGGCCTCAGTCTTGACCAGCATCATCTCGCCGGCGACCGGCGCCACTTCCGGACAGATCGCCGTCAGTGGATCGTCCTTGTCGGAGAAAGCCGACCTGCCATTCGCATCGACCGGATGGAAGCGCCGCGCCTCCCTGGTGAGATCGACGATGTAGGCCGAATGGTAGAGCAGCACATCGTTGGCCCGCGCCGTTGCCTGCAGGCGCTGGACGTTAGCGAGAATGTCGCCAAAACCCTCGACCAGATAGCGCTTGTCCTGCCGATGCTCCTCCTGGAGATCGACGAACACCGCGGCCACCGTGCCGCGCTTGATCGAGACCGGGCTTTTCATGCGGATACCTGAACTTCGTCATTCCAGGGCGAAGCAGCCGCGAAGCGGCGTCGCGAAGACCCTGGAATCCATGCCGTCACCTCTAGCGAAGAATGCAACGGAACAGAGTTCTGCACCGTCTCGAAGCCTAGATGTAACGGTATGGATCCTAGGGTCTGCGCCGCGTCGCTGCGCTCCTTGCTCCGCCCTAGGATGACGAAAGCATGAGCGCTGCGGCTAGTCGCGAAAGTTTGCGATACCGCACCGCGATCAGTGGTGGGTGCTGGGGTCAAACCTGTTTCTCCAGGAAATCGTCTTCATAGGGAAAGCGCGACAGTAGCTCGGTGCCGGTTTCGGTGACCAGGATCTCGTCCTCGAGCTTGACGCCCTCGCGGCCGCCTTTCTCGCCGATATAGCTCTCGACGCTCACCACCATGCCAGGCACGACAAAGCCGTCGCGGCCATAGGTCTCGTAATCCATGGCGTGCGCTATGAACGGCGTCTCGCCATGCATGCCGACGCCGTGCATCACCGACGTATAGCGCTGGTCGACGAAGCGGTCCGGGATCTTCCAGGCCTTCTCGGCAATCTCGCGAAACGCCATGCCGGGTTTGACGATCGAGATGTTGTGCTGAACCTGGTCGTGGGCCATGCGGTAGAGCGACTTCTGATAATCGGTTGGCTTGCCCGGCCCGCAGCGGAAGGTGCGCGAGAAGTCCGAATAATAGCCGTAACAGCCGATCGTATCGGTATCCAGCGCCAAAAGTTCGCCCGGCCTGATCTTGCGGCCGCTGGCTTCGTTGAACCACGGGTTGGTGCGCTGGCCGGAGGTCAAGAGGCGGGTTTCGATGAACTCGCCGCCTTGCCGGATCACTTCGTGATACATGATGGCGAACAGATCGTTTTCGGAAACGCCGGGTTTGATCGCCTCACGCACTGCATAGACGGCGGCCTCGGCGCCGGCCATCGACACCTGCAGGCATTTTACTTCCTCCGGCGTCTTCACTGCCCGCACGGCGAGAATTTCACCTTGGCAATCCCTGACCTCGCAGCCGCGCTTTTCCAGCGCCAGCGCCTGCAGATGGCCGCAGCGGTCGAGGCCGAGCTTCATCGAGCCGCCGCCATGCGCCTTGAGCAGTTCGGCGATCTCGTCGGCGAATGGACCTGCGGTTTCGTCGTCGCGGCCCGACACCGAAGACCACACCAGCTTGGACGGCCGCGCCTCGTCGATCGTGTCGAGCACCATCGAGACATGGTAGCTCTGCGGGTACTCGAACAGCACAATCGGCCCCGATGCCGGGATGAAGAAGTAGCGCGTCGAGTTACGCAGGAAATAGCCGAACATGTTGCGCGAGCCGGTGGCGTAGCGCTGGTTGTAGGGATCAAACAGCACCACGCCGCCATAGCCGGCCTCGCGCATCCAGGCGCGCAGCCTGGCCAGCCGACCCTTGCGCAGCGCATCCGCATCGATGAAGGACGGCTCGGTATCGGAAAGCCACATGCCGCCGGCCGGATCGGCCGCCGCCGGGTGGCGCATGCGATCCTTAAAGTCGACGTCCTCGGTGCTGTCGGGGTCAAAGACTACGATGCTCATGGGGTGCCTCCTGGAAGTCGGAAGATGAGCCATGCGTCGTTCAGAGGCTGTGCGGGATGCCGCAGATGCTGTGCCGAATGCCGCTTGAAGTCGTTCCGTAGCACTCTACGGCGCCCCCCTCTGTCCTGCCGGACATCTCCCCCACAAGGAGGGAGATTGGCGGCTTCGGCGTTCCCCTTATTCCTGTAACGTTGGCGATTGGCGAAATCAGCGGTGACAGTCGATCTCCCCCCAAGTGGGGGAGATGTCCGGCAGGCCAGAGGGGGGCGCTGTCCCGCCGTCGTTGCGCCGCGTCAGCGCGCGGACGCCTAATGCCTGCGCGCCACCTTCGGCGCGTGCCCATGCTCCTCCCGAAATGCCCGCGCAAAACTCGACATCGAGGCGAAGCCGCAGGCCAGCGCCACGTCACGCACCATCAGCGTCGAATGCGCCAGGAGATCGGCGGCGCGCTTCAGCCGCAGGCGGCGGTAATAGCCGTTGGGCGAGATGCTGAGCTCTGAGCGGAAGTTTCGTTCGAGCTTGTCGGAGGAGACGCCCAGCTTCACAGCCAGCTCCGCCATCCCGAGCCGCTCCTCCACCGCATCCTCCATGATGGCGATGGCCGACAGCACCAGTTCGTTCTGGACGCCGGTGCGTAAGCGCAGCGGCATCAGCTTGCGGTCGACGCTGGAGCGCAGCGGGCTGTGCACGAACCATTCGGCGACGCCGGCGGCAAGTTCGGCGCCATAGTCTGATGTGATGATCTCCAGCATCATGTCGAGGCTGCCGACGCCGCCGGCCGAGGTGAAGCGCTTGCGGTCGATGACGTAGAGATCGCGCCTGAGCTCGATGTCCGGAAAGGCCTCGGTGAAGGCGGCCTGGCTGGTCCAGTGCAAGGTGCAGGCATGGCCGTCGAGCAGGCCCGCGCGGGCAAGGAAGAACGCGGCATCCGCCACCGCGCCGATATGGGCGCCGCCGCGCAGGCTCCTGCGGATCCAGCTCACGGCATTGTCGGCGACGAGATGATCGGCATTGCCGCCCGAGCAGACGACGACGCGGTCGACCTTCGGCGCATTTTCGGCGAAGAAGCCGGGCTGGATGACGACGCCGTTCGAGGCCTCGACCGGCCCCTCAGCGGCGCCGACGATGATCCAGCGGTAGCATTCCCGCTTTGCCAGCACATTCGCCGCGCGCAATGGCTCGATGACCGAACTGAACGCCATCATCGGAAAGCCGGGGAAGACCAGCACCGCGAAGGTGAGGGGAGTGTCGGCTGCCGTCGGTTGGTTGCGCTCGCGAATGGTCATGACTTCAACCGGCCTGTCGGCAATTGCAGGGAAGGCCACAATTCCGCCGGATGCCACTCAGGTCAACGGGCGGTGGGTCAGTTTGAAAATTCCATCGCGTCTCGGCGTTGTCGCCTATCGGGCCGCACTTCTAAATGCTTGCCGAGCATTGGAGAGAGTGGTGGGGGCGCTGCGCGGCCCGTCCAAGAAGCGAGTTTAGGTCGCTACGATTAGTTTCATGACCTGTTTACGGTCTTCCGGCGACCATTGCTTCGGGTCTTCCCCGTGAGCGATCGCGCCGTGAAGCTCGACATGCTTCATCACTTCCGCCTCGGTTTCTGCCGTGAACGTCGCTGGACAGGCCTCGTTTCCCGGATAGTCCCTGCAACGATACGAGTAAGCCATGACTTTCCCTCCAGGTTGCCCCGATAGCAAAGCGAGGGTACGTCGCCTTGTCAATTCACAGTCGGATGCGCCATTCAGCCGGGAAGTTTCAAACTGACCTCACTATCCAGCGGGGCACGGCCCCCTTCAACTCGCCAGAGCCTGATCCAGATCCGCGATCAAATCATCGCCGTCCTCGATCCCGGCCGACAACCGCACCAGCGAATCGGAAATCCCAATCTCGGCCCGCTTCCCGGCCGGGATCGAGCCATGTGTCATCAGCGCCGGGTGCTCGATCAGGCTTTCGACGCCGCCGAGGCTTTCGGCCAGCGTGAACAGTTGCGTGTGTTCGAGGAAGCGCTTGGTGCCGGCGAGGTCGCGGTCGAGCTCGACCGTGATCATGCCGCCGAAGGCGTGCATCTGCCGCCTGGCGATGGCGTGCTGCGGGTGGCTGGGGAGACCGGGATAGATGACGCGGCGGATGTCGGGACGGCTTTCCAGCCAGTGCGCGATCTTCTGGCCGTTCGATGAATGGCGCTCCATCCTCAGCGCCAGCGTCTTGAGGCCGCGCAGCGCCAGAAAACTGTCGAATGGGCCTGAAATAGCGCCGATGGCGTTCTGCAGGAATTTCAGGCGGTCGGCGAGATCCTTGTTGTCGCCGACCACGGCGACGCCGCCGACCATGTCGGAGTGGCCGTTGAGGTATTTCGTCGTCGAGTGGACTGATATGTCGATGCCGAGTTCCAGCGGCCGCTGCAGATAGGGGCTGCAGAAGGTGTTGTCGGCAACCGAGAGCACGCCTTTGCGCCGGGCAAGTGCTGCGACCGCTTCGAGATCGACGACGCGCAGCAGCGGGTTGGTCGGCGTCTCGACCCAGAGCATTTTGGTTTCCGGGCGGATTGCCGCTTCCACCGCGACCAGATCGGTGAAGTCGACGAAGTCGACCTGCAGGTTGGCCGAGCGTTTGCGCACCCGCTCCAGCAGCCGGAAGGTGCCGCCATAGATGTCGTCGGTGGCGACGACATGGGCGCCGGAATCGAGCAGTTCGAAAATGGTGGCGATCGCCGCCAGACCCGAGGCGAAAGCGAAGGCGGCTGCGCCGCTTTCGAGATCGGCCACCGCGCGCTCGAAGGCGAAGCGGGTCGGGTTCTGGCTGCGGGCATATTCAAAACCCTTGTGCACGCCCGGGCTCTGCTGGCCATAGGTCGAGGTCGCATAGATCGGCACCATCACCGCGCCCGTCGTCGGGTCGTGGCTCTGGCCGCCATGGATCGTGCGCGTCGAGAAGGCCAGACGGTTCCTGCCCGATACGGTGGCTTTGATGGTCATCTTGCGCGGCGCCTCAGATGGTTGATCAGGTCGATGCGGGTTATCAGGCCGATGAATTCGTCGCCATCGAAGACGATCGCGACCTCGTTGCGGTCGAACACCGGCAGCAGCGCGTCCAGCGTCTGGCTGGCCTGCAGCGTGTGCAAATTGGCGGTCATGGCCGTGCGCACCGGGGCCTTGAAGCGGTCCCAGCGGCTGTCATAGGGGCCTTCGACGTGGGCGAGGATATCGCTTTCGTCGACGATGCCGACCAGCTTGCCGTCGTCCAGCACCGGCAATTGCGAGACATCCGAGCGGCGCATGCGGCCATAGGCGTTGAGCAGGCTTTCGTCCGGGCCGACAGACACGATGTCGCCGGTGCGGTGTGTGCGCATCACCAGATCGCGCAGGTCGCCATGCTGCTCGTGCTCGGCGAGGCCCTGCTCGATCAGCCAGAAGTCGTCGAACACTTTCGACAGATATTTGTTGCCGCTGTCGCAGACGAAGGTGACGACCCGCTTCGGCACGGTTTGCTCGCGGCAATAGCGAAGCGCCGTCGAAAGCAGGGTGCCGGACGACGAGCCGGCGAGGATGCCCTCCTTGGACAGCAGGTCGCGCACCGCCAGCATGCTCTGCTTGTCGGTGATCGAGTAGGCCTTTTTGACCAGCGACAGATCGGCATTGGGCGGCACAAAATCCTCGCCGATGCCTTCCACGGTCCAACTTCCGGCCTCTTGCATCTTGCCGGTCTTGATCAACGGCGCCAGCACCGAGCCGACCGGATCGGCGAGAATCATCTCGGTCTTCGGCGAGACCTCTGCGAAGTAGCGGCCAAGCCCGGTCAGCGTGCCGCCCGAACCGACGCCGACGACCACGGCGTCGACGTCGCCGTCGAGCTGCGAATAAATCTCGGGACCGGTCGTGGTTTCATGGGCGTCCGGATTGGCCGGATTGGCGAACTGGTTGGCATAGAAGGCGCCGGGCAGCTCGGCGGCGATCTTTTCGGCCATGTCCTGATAGTATTCGGCGTGACCCTTGCCGACATCGGAACGGGTCATGCGCACTTCCGCGCCGAGCGCCCGCAAATGCTGGATTTTTTCGCGCGACATCTTGTCGGGCACGACCAGGATGATGCGGTAGCCCTTGGGGATGCCGACCTGGGCGAGGCCGAGACCGGTGTTGCCGGCGGTCGCCTCGACGATGGTGCCGCCGCGCTTCAGCTTGCCCTGTTTTTCGGCGGCGGCAATCATCGACAGCGCGATGCGGTCCTTGATCGAGCCACCGGGATTCTGGCTTTCGAGCTTGATGAACAGTCGGCACTTGCCGACGTCGAATTTGGTTAGTTCGATGACCGGCGTCTGCCCGATCAGGTCGAGAACCGATGCATAGGGCGGACGCAGACGAGACGATGCACTGTCCGAATGGGCACTGCCCGAGGGGGAACTGTCGGGTGCGGCGATCTTATGCTTGCTCATATCAGATGCTCCATGGTCAAGCGACCGCCTTGGGCAGGCTGTCAGCCTATCGTCTTTTCCAGCCGTTTGCAGTCTGAAAGAAGATAGATCGTGCCAATCCGTTGGCCAGACGGGGAATGGGATTCCAGTCTTCAGCTGCTGGTGGTCTCAACCCAAACACCTTCTGCAGCAATCCTTCCCATCCCCTCTGCCATCAACAGATTCTGCCTCACCCCAGCAACAGCTTGCTCAGACGCGCGCACTGGACGCGGATATCGGGAATGGCGTCGATCTCGAAGAAGGTGCCGCGCGTCAGCGGCCCGACCGCGAGGATCTTGGCCGATACGGTGCCGTCGCTGGCGATGACCTCGCAATTGTCTGATACGTCGAGGCCAAGGCGCAGCGGATCCGGCCGGGCCAGCCCGCGGTCTACCAGCGACCGCACCACGCTGTTCGAGGTGGTCGAGATGTCCCTGGCGATGCCGGTGCAATCGTAGATGCGGGCGACGTCGCATGTTTCGAGACGCTGCGTGTGGCGCGACTGGATTTGCACGGTGAATTCGTCGCCCGCCGCGATGCCGACGACACGCCCGGCGACAAGCCGGATGCGGCCCGATTGAACCGCCTCGCTGACGCGGGCGTAGACCTGTGGCGCCATGCGATGGCGGTGAATGTCCCACCATGCCTTGGTGTGCTCGACAAAGCGGCGCTTGGCCGAAGACGGCCAGTTCTGCCAGATCTTCTGGTTGAATGGCCTGAGCCCATCGACGACCTCGCGCCAGTCGATGCCGGCCTTCTGGTTTTCCCGGATCAGGTCGCGAAACCAGCCGACAAAATAAGAAAGCTGGGTGCCGAGCGGAATGTCGGCGACGTCGAGCTTGATCGGATTGCCCTTGCGGTGCGGCGAAGGCAGCAGGCCGCGCCGTGACACCGCAATAATCTCACCGCGATGGCCGCGCTGTTCGAGCGACAGGAACGCATCGACCATGCTCAAGCCGGTGCCCAGCACCAGGACTCGGGCTTCCGGGTCGAGCGTGGTGTCGGCTTCCGATCCCATCCTGATCGCATGGCCCTGGCCGGCGCCCGGCTCCTCGTCGTGCCCGGTCGCCAGCACGGCAAGGTGGGCGACGACGCTGGTGCCGTTGGCCAGCGTCACCTCGGCCCCGGACCCGGTCGGCGAGATCGTCAGGCTTTCTTCGCGGATCAGGCGAAGACGCCCCGTCTCGCGAGCCTCGAGCTCGTCCAGCAGCTCCTTCAGGTAGCGGGCATAGACGCTGCGCGGCGCGTAGACCGGCGCCTGCTCTGGGGTTGCCAGGCCGCATTCAAGCAGCCAGCGCCAGAAATTGCCGGGATCGTCGGCATAGGCGCTCATGCCGGCCGCGCTGACATTCAGCACATGCGCCGACAGCAGCGTGGAATAGGCGATGCCCTGGCCGAAATGCGGGCGCTTTTCGACCAGGGTGACACGAAGATCCGGATTGGGCGATTTCAACAGATGCGCGGCAAGGACGACGCCGCTGGCGCCGCCGCCAACGATAACGATAGAATTCGGGAAGGTCGAATTTGCGCGCCCGGTCATGAGCGCACCAATCGTCTCGGGAGCCGTCGGTTCCGGCTCATGCCTGGATTTTCAACGCAGCCGAAAGGTCTTCGTCGCCGGCGATATCGCGCATCTCGGCGAGGCTGCGCTGATCCAGCACCTCGGCGATCGCTTGCCGGACCTCGAGCATCAGATGTCGGACTTGGCATGTCGCCTCGTTGCAGTCTTCACAGCGCTGATACCGGGTGCGGCTGGCGCAGGGAATGGGGGCAAGCGGCCCGTCGAGCACGCGCACGACGTGGCCGATCTTGATTTCATCCGCCGGCCGCGCCAGGCGATAGCCGCCCTCCTTGCCCTTGCGGCTCTGGACGAAACCGGCGTTGCGCAGCTCAACCAGGATGGCATCGAGAAATTTCTTCGGGATGTTGTTTCGGGTGGCGATATCGGCAACGAAGGCGAGCTGTCCAACCGGCAGCCGCGCAAGATGGACGAGCGCCTTGAGGCCGTACTTGCCCTTTTTCGTGAGCATAGACCGAACGTTTTCCTGTCGTGCGATGGCGCAGGGGCACCGGTTGCGAAGCGCCTGGCGTGCGTCCCACCGCGTCCAAGCCTGGATGACACATAAATTCTAGTAACATGATATACAAGCCGGGCACCGTTGACTTTGCTTCGTTTTCAGCCGTTGAGGCTATTTGCCGGACGTTCTTCCTCTCGCGAGAACGCCAATTGGACAGCCAGCGCTCGACATCATGCTCAGGCGATCGCCGCGATATGGACATCGCTAATCGTTCTCTCAATTCCTGCAATGTCGATAAGACTACTATACTAACCCCGAATACAGGGACCGGTTTTCAAATCCTCGGCTATTCGCAGCATCGATTTGCCTAAGGTGGGCGCAAAACAGGAAATGCTTGTTTGTGGCGGGCGCACATTCGCCGGTCGACCGAAACGCCGCCAAACCCTGAGGTGGTTCGAGTGTCAGGGGCGCGAACGGTTCGCCCACACCAGGCCGCCCAGGCCGACCAGCGCAGTGATGATACCGATATAGAGCCATTGCGATTGGCCGGTCATGAAGCTGCCGCCGACGAGGCCGCTGCCCTGCAGCGACCACAGCGCGCCGAGGGCGAGCACGACCAACGCCAGCAGATTCTTGATCAATCTCATCGCCGGAATTTCCTTTCCAAGTCGATCGTCAATTCAGCCATGACCGCGATGGCAAAGCGAAAGGAGGCGACCCGATCGTATTCGCTTCTGCTTGTATATCGACGTCGGATATCGAGACGAAGACCATCGGGGATACGCGGCGACGCCGAATAACCTCTGACAAAGTGTTTCCCACCGTCTCCAAACGTGTACTGTAGTCATGGAACCGCCAGATGACTGCCGCATTTCGTGCCACATTCGATCCTTAACGGCCGGGTCTGTCAAACGGAGCCACTTGCCACAGATGACGAAACCAAACCGCACCGCGCTTGTCGCGGCGACGATCGCGGCTGGCCTGATGGTCGGCGCATCCACCTCCTCTGCCGCCGCGCAATGCGGCCGCGCCTCCTGGTACGCGCTGTACTCGAAGACCGCTTCCGGCGAGCGGATGAATCCGTCGGCGCTGACCGCCGCGCACCGTACCTTGCCTTTTGGCACAAAGCTGAAGGTGACCAACCGCAAGAACGGCCGCAGCGTCGTCGTGCGCATTAACGACCGCGGCCCGTTCATCAAGGGGCGCGTGATCGATCTGTCGAAGGGCGCCGCCAGGCGGCTCGGCTTCATAAGTTCGGGCCATACTTCCGTGTGCACCGACCGCGTGTAATGCTTGTAGTGTCCGGCCTGAGCCGGACACGCCTTGCCTCGTTACTCCTTCGCAACCGCACAATAAGCCGGC
Organism: Mesorhizobium wenxiniae; assembly: GCF_002284535.1. Lineage (GTDB taxonomy): Bacteria > Pseudomonadota > Alphaproteobacteria > Rhizobiales > Rhizobiaceae > Mesorhizobium > Mesorhizobium wenxiniae. The sequence continues at coordinate 18,938 of NZ_NPKH01000024.1, forward strand.
TGCCGCCGTTCAAGCCGGTTTTCAACACCTTAGACGAAAGTATCAGCATAAATCACGGCACTTGACGTATTGCGTCGCAGCAGTTTGTTGTTAACCTCCCCGCGAGATTCAAGGCTCGGCACTGCTGTCGTCCCTTCGGTCGCAGCAGCGGGGTTCTCGATGTTCTACCAGTTCTACGAATTGAACCACGCCGCCGTGCAACCGGCCCGCTTCTATGCCGATGCGGTGCGTATGTTCTACACCAATCCGCTCAATCCATTCACGCACACGTCCTGGGGCCGCTCGATCGCGGCAACGGCCGAATTGTTCGAGCGCACGACGCGCCGCTACAGCAAGCCGCAATTCGGCCTGACCAAGACGGTGGTCGACTGGAAAAGCGTCGATGTCACCGAAAAGACGGTGTGGTCGCGGCCGTTCTGCAATCTCCTCCGTTTCGAGCGGGCGGTTCCCGCCGGCCGCCGGCCCGATCCGAAGCTGCTGATCGTGGCGCCGATGTCGGGCCACTATGCGACGCTGCTGCGCGGCACGGTCGAGGCGATGCTGCCCCATGCCGACGTGCACATCACCGACTGGGTCGACGCCCGCATGGTGCCGCTGGCGGATGGCAGTTTCGACCTCGACGACTACATCGACTACATCGTCGACATGCTGCATGCGTTGGGACCCGATACCCATGTCATGGCTGTATGCCAGCCTTCGGTGCCGGTGCTGGCGGCGGTGGCGCTGATGGAAACGCGCGGCGACCCGTTCGTTCCCTCGACAATGACGCTGATGGGCGGGCCGATCGATACCCGCCGCAATCCGACCGCGGTCAACCTTCTGGCCGAGGAAAAGGGCATCGACTGGTTCCGCGACAACGTCATTATGCAGGCGCCGTGGCCGGTGCCCGGCTTCGGCCGTGAGGTCTATCCCGGCTTCCTGCAGCTTTCGGGATTCATGAGCATGAATCTCGACCGCCACATCATCGCCCACAAGGACTTCTTCATGCATCTGGTGAAGCATGATGGCGACAATGCTGAAAAGCACCGCGACTTCTATGACGAATATATGGCGGTAATGGATCTGACGGCGGAGTTCTACCTGCAGACGGTCGACACCGTGTTTGTCCGCCATGCTTTGCCCAAGGGCGAAATGATGCATCGCGGCGTCGCCATCGACCCCTCCGATATCCGCAATGTCGCCCTGTTCACGGTCGAGGGCGAGAACGACGACATTTCCGGTCTCGGCCAGACCCAGGCCGCGCACGACCTCTGCATCAACATCCCCGCGGACAGGCACGCTCACTACATGCAGCCGGCGGTTGGCCATTACGGCGTCTTCAACGGCTCGCGCTTCCGCTCCGAAATCGTGCCGCGCATCGTCGACTTCATCACCAGCTATGGCCGCCAGACCCGCGTCGCCGTGAGGCCGAAGCTGGTTCGCACCGCCAAAAAGTAAAGATGTAGCCTTGTGAGTCCCGGATGGCAGCCCAGTTCAAGTCGACCTGTTGCACAATAGCCGCTGTTTCGGCCGCGCGGGTAACCATGTCGCAAATCTGGCCGTTGGTATAATTGACAGGGACTGTAGATCGCCCTTAACCTTTCATTAACAACAAGGGACGAGGGGGACAATGATTTCCTCACCAATGGCGAGAAGGCTGCGCGCGTGCGCCCTGTTCGGGCTGGCATTTGCGGCAGGCTGGTCTACGGCGGCTTCGGCGGGACCAATGGCAACCGGCGGGCCGACATCGCAGCCGATCGGCCATTACGATTTCTGCAAGACCAGTCCGGCCGAATGCTCGATCCATCCGGGCAATCTCGCCCCGGCCACCATGAGCGGTGCGCTCTGGCGCAAGATGCTCAGCGTCAACGCCAGGGTCAACGCCGCCGTCAAGCCGATAAGCGACATCGACATTTATGGCAAGGACGAGGTCTGGGCCTATCCCGCTAGGGGCGTTGGCGACTGTGAGGACTATGTCCTGGAAAAGCGCCGCGAATTGAACCGCTTGGGCGTTTCCTACGCCAATCTTCTGATGACCGTCGTGCGCAAGCCGGACGGTGAGGGCCACGCCGTGCTGACCGTGCGCACAAGCAAGGGCGACTACGTCCTCGACAATCTGGACGGAAAGGTCCGCTCGTGGGACCGGACCGGCTATCGCTTCCTCAAGCGGCAGGCGATCGACAATACCGGCCGCTGGGTCTCGATCCGTGATGGCCAGCCGGTTCTGGTTGGCGCGGTTCAGTAGCAGGCCGTCACTTTGGCTGCTTCAGCGCGGCGCGGATCGATGCGGTGATGCGGCGAAGCTCCGCTTCGTCGAGTTTTTCGATGTTTTCGGCCAGAACATTGGCAAGCTCGGTGGCGGCGGGGCTGAGGCCCGACGTGTCGAGCTTCACCCGTGGGTGCGAGGTGTCCGCCAGCCGCTCGAGTTCTTCGGCATCGTCCCATATGACATTGAAATAGCCGATGATCTTCTGGATCAGCGTCCAGGTCGGCGCGCCACGGCGGCCATGCTCCAGCGCCGACAAATAGGCTGCGCTGACGCCGATCGCCTCGGCCATGGCCTTCTGACTGACACCACGTTGGCTTCGCAGGGCGCGAAGCTTTTCGCCGAACGGGGTCACAAGTGCATCCTCATGGGGTGCATCCTCATTAGCGCCCACGCCGCAGGCGGACATAGAGCGCGCCCGAGCCGCCATGGTTGCGGGCAGCATGGTCGTGACTGGAGACAAGCGGCCTGAAAGCGGGTGTCGACAGCCAGGCGGGCACGGCGCGCCGCAAGATGCCGTCGCCGCCCGACGACGAACCCTTGCCGGTGATGACCAGCACATAACGGATGCCCCCGGCATGCGCCCGGTGCAGGAAGGAAAACAGCAGCGAATAGGCTTCGTCCTGGCTCAGGCCATGGAGGTCGACGCGGCCTTCGATCGGCAATCGGCCCTTCGACAGTTTTTCCAGCGTCGGTTCGTCGATCACATGCGAGACATGCTGCGCCTTTGCTTTCGTGGCCGCAGCAGGAGCCATCGCCTGGACACGCGGCGGTGGCTTCGTGTCATCACCGACGTCCGGGCCGATAGCCGGGATGTCGCTGGCGGACTTGCCCTTCAGCGGCTTGGCCGTGCGCGCCACCAGGTTCCACAGGACCCGATCGTCCTCGCTCAGCCTGTCGATGCGCCGGGTCATCGCCCCGCTCCCGGTACAAGCGGGCGCGGTATCAGCGCGTAGAAATCGGCAGGGTTGCGGACAACGCCGGCGATCTCGCCGGCCGCATGTCCCGTTCCGGCGAACAGGTCACCGCGGGCCGGCCCGGTAATAGCCGAGCCGGTATCCTGCGCGATCATCAGTCGCCGGAACGGCTTGTCGTCGAAAGCGGTCAGCGACGGCCCATCGATGTAGAACGGCGTGCCGAATGTATGCAGCAGACGGTCGACAGCGACGGAGCGGCCCGGCGTCAGCGGCACTTTTGCGCCAGCGATCGGCCCGAGTTCCGGGTCGTCGACAGCCGCCTCGCGGAAGAAAATATAGGAGCGGTTGCGCCACAGGATCTCGTCGATGCGATCCGGATGCGCCTTGAACCAGGCGCGGACCGACTGCATGGTCACCGCTTCGAGCGGGATTTCGCCTAATTCACTCAGGATCTTGCCGGGTCCGGTAAAGCGCTGGCCGGATTTGGCGGCATAGGTGACGCGGGAAAACCGGCCGTCGGTCATGGTGAGCCTGGCTGCACCTTGCACGTGAATGAAGAAGGCGTCGATCTTGTCGGCTAGCCAGGCGATTTCCAGGCCCTTGCCAGCCAAACCCTTGCCGACGAGCGCGCCGCGCTCGATCTCGCCGCGGTCGAAATACTCGACCGGCCCGTTCGGCGTGGCGCGGCCGAAGGCGAGATAGGGATCCATGCCGGGCGGCCGGTTGACGTCGTCGATGTCGACGAGATCGGCCGGGCGCGACAGCAGCGGCACCGCAAATCGTTCGGTTCGCACCGATGAAGCGTCGACCACCGGTTCATAGAAGCCGGTGACGAGGCCGGTGCCGCCGCTTTCGCCCCCTATGTGCGCCGGGATGAAATGATGCTCGAAGAAGGCGCGGGCTTGCGCCCGGTCGGTCGGCGAAACGGTGCGGGCTGCAGCGTAGGCCTCGGTGAAGGCATTGAAATCGACGCCGAGCCCGCCGGAGCGATAGGGTTTTGTCAGGACATGAAAAGCCGAGCGCCGGAAAGCCGCGAACGCGGCCAGATGGTCGTCCTCGTCCCAACCGGGCAGATCGTCAAAGGATTTTTCGCGGAACGCCTGAGATAGCGACACCGGAGCCTCGCCGTGGTCCGGACTCAGTCTTCTTCTTCGGTGGCGACGAGCTTCCAGTTCGGGTCGCGCGAGCGCGTATCGCGGGCGAAGGTCCAGACATCCTTGACCTCGGCGACGGTTTCGGGATCGCCGTCGATGACGGCGCCGGCCTTGTCGCGCGTCGCCGAAATTAGCTCGCTGACGATGCGCAGCGTGATATGCGCCTCGCTGCCCTTCATCTCGGCGGAAACGATGTCGGCCTTGTCGATGCCGACGAAGGAGGACTGGATCTTTTCCGATTTCGCCTCGCGGTCGCCGATGGCCGCGACAAAGCCGTCATAGACCTCGCGCGACAACAGGTTCTTCAGCGTCTTGCGGTCGCCATCGGCATAGGCCATCACGATCATTTCATAGGCCATCTTGGCGCCATCGACGAAGGTCTTCGGGTCGAATGCCGGATCATTGTCCTTGATCGCGCGCAGGCCCTTGTTGAGATCGGTGTCAGGCTTGGCGAAGGCGTCGATCGCCGCATAGGCGTCGATTGCCGGCTCTCCCGGCGCTCGCTTGCGCGGCAGCGAGACCACATTCTCCGGCTTCTGGGTGTCGTCGCGCGTCCGGCCCGCCGTATAGGGATCGAAGGGCGGGCGCTCACTGCCGGTGCGGCGGCCGAGCACATTGCGCAGCTGGAAAAAGATCACAACCGCCGCAACCAGAAAGAAAATCGTGCCGAAGTCGAAGAATCCCATATCTTCCGCCAATCAATCCCTACTCCGGCCGGACCGCCCGGCCAGGCAATGGCTGCGGTCGCATAGCGTTCAACATCCAAAGCATATAGAACGCAAGGTGCAATCATTCAAATTAAAGGCAGGCATACCTATCTAAAAGAGCCGGTGCCAGCGGCGATTGCCCGCAGGCCGGCAAAACATGGAAACGATCGGTCAAGATTTGCGCATTTCGCTGCTTCCCCTGTTCATCCTCGCGCTTCCGCTGCTGGAGATCGCTGGTTTCGTCGTTGTCGGCCGCCAGGTCGGCGCGCTGGCGACGGTCGGCCTGGTGCTGGCTTCGAGCATCGCCGGCGCGCTGTTGTTGCGATACCAGGGTTTCGGCGTCATGACCCGGGTCCGGGCCGAGATGGCCGCCGGCCGTGATCCAAGCCGCCAGCTCGCGCATGGCGCCATGATCGTGCTGGCCGCGATCCTGCTCATCATTCCCGGCTTCATTACTGACATTTTCGGCATTCTGCTGTTCCTGCCGCCGGTTCGCGACCTTGCCTGGCGCCTGTTGAAAGGCCGCATCGTGCTGGCGACCAATTTCAGCACCGGCGGGTTCAGGGCCCGGCAACGCGACAAGACCATCGACCTTGACGACAGCGACTATTCGCGCGGCGACGACTACAAGCGCGGCCCGGATCACAATTCTCCCTGGCGCCGCCTAAAGGACGAGTAGCTCGCGTTGAGGACGAGTAGGGTCGGCAAACGCCTCTGGGACGAGTAGGTCGGCAAACGCCTCTGGGACGAGTAGGTCGGCAAACGCCTCCGGGACGAGTAGGTCGGCAAACCTTGTCTTGTCATGCCGGCCATGGTAGCGAACGCCCGATTTCAATCCGGTCAGCAACGCTGCCCAGGCAAAAGGACAAAGGCTTATGGCCAGCAAAGACGACGCGCCGACCGGCGCGGCCAGTGGCAACGGCGACGCGACGCAGCCCTCGCTCAATGTGCTTGCCCAATATGTGAAGGACCTTTCCTTCGAAAGCCCCGGCGCGCCGAACACGCTGCGCGGCCGCGACAAGGCCCCTGGCATCGCCATCAACGTCAATGTCAACGCCAACCCGCTTTCGGACAAGCAGTTCGACGTCAATCTGACGCTGAACGCCAAGGCGTCCTTCGACAAGGAAGTGCTGTTCAACGTCGAGCTGGTCTATGGCGGCGTTTTCGCCATCAGCGGCTTCCCGCAGGAGCACATGCTGCCGCTGCTGTTCATCGAATGCCCGCGGCTGCTGTTTCCGTTCGCCAGGCAGATCATCGCCGAGGCGACGCGCAATGGCGGCTTCCCGCCCTTGATGCTCGATCCGATCGATTTCGCGCAGATGTTCCAGCAGAAGCTGGCTGAGGACCAGGCCGCCGGCAAGGTCAAGGTGAGCTGAGGCTGATGTTGCGCAGCCTTTGAAGAACCCGGCCTCGCGCCGGGTTTTTTGCTTTGAGACGAGCTCCTCGATCCTGACAGGTCGGAAGCCGATCGTTCCAGCGGCCAATTTCAGTGGCGGGTCGCAGACCTTGGAGATTACCGCGGAAACGAAACAATCGACGTTCGCTGCCGATCGCCTTCCTACCCGTCAAAATCGCTATGCCGCGGAATTTGCTTCCGCGGCGACGCGCAGCCAGAGCGCGTTTTCGCCTAATGTGCCGACCATGCTCGCGTGCGCGGTGCGCTCTGCGGCGGTCAGGCGAGAAGGCAGTGCAATCGGGCGCGCGCCGATGCTGATATCGATATCGTCGACGTTTCTCCTGCCGGCGGCCGGCGCCGTGGCGCTGTCGAGGATGAGCGCCGCCTGCTTGCCGCCGATGAGCTCGATATAGACTTCGGCCAGCAATTCGGAATCGAGCAGCGCGCCGTGCTTGGTGCGACGGGCATTGTCGATGCCGTAGCGCCGGCACAGCGCGTCAAGCGAATTGGGTCCCATCGGATGCTTGCGGCGCGCCAGCGCCAGGGTGTCGACGACAAGTCCGGGGTCAACGAGCGGATGGCCAAGCCGGCCGAATTCGACATTGAGAAAAGCGATATCGAAAGTCGCATTGTGGGCGACCAGTTTGGCGCCGTCGATGAAGGCAAGAAACTCCTCGGCGATGTCGCTGAAGGTCGGCTTTCCCATGAGATCGGCGGCGCTGATGCCATGAACGGCCTGCGCCTCCGCATGAATCGGTCGTCCTTGCGGATTGATGTAATGGTGGAAGGTGCGGCCGGTCGGGAACCGATTGACCAGCTCGATGCAGCCAAGCTCGATGACGCGGTCATCGCGGAAATCGAGACCGGTGGTTTCCGTGTCGAAGATGATCTCGCGCATCGAATCATTCCGTTGGGTCCGGCGTTATTCCAGCCGAATCGTTATGGGAACAAATTGGCAACATATTCCGCCCGATGCAAGCGCGTTAAGCAGGCTTGCCGGCCTTATCCCCCACCAGTTCGGCAACGATCGCATTGACCGCCGCGCGCGCCGCATCGAAGCCCTGTCCAGTGTCGATGATGAAATCGGCGCGCTTGCGCTTTTCGGCGTCGGGAACCTGCCTGGCCAGGATCGACGCCAGCATCTTTTGGCTCATGCCCGGCCGCGCCAGCACGCGGGCGCGCTGGATTTCGGCCGAGGCGGTGACGACCACTACCTTGTCGACGCGGTCGCGGCCACCGGTTTCGAACAGCAGCGGGACGTCGAGAACGACAAGCGGCGCGCTGGCGGCACGGTTCCGGGCCAGGAAGGCGGCGGCGTCGGCGCGGACCAGCGGGTGGATGATCGCTTCCAGCCGTTTCAAGGCTGCGGCATCGCCGAGCACCCGCTCGGCCAGCTTCGTGCGATCGACCGACCCGGATTTTGTGGTTCCGGGAAAAGCCGCCTCCACCAGCGGAGCCGCCTTGCCGGCGTAGAGGCGATGCACAGCCTCGTCCGAATCGTGGACGGGCACCCCGGCTTCGGCAAACATCCTGGCCGTAGTCGACTTGCCCATGCCGATCGATCCGGTGAGGCCGAGCACGATCATGCCTTTCACTCCTAAGTCATTCCTTGGGCACCGAGATCGGCGACGATCATCTGCCGCAATTCGGCAGTGACCTCCGGCCTGATGCCGAACCAGCGCTCGAAGCCGGGCACCGCCTGGTGCAGCAGCATGCCGAGGCCGTCTACGGTCTTCAGGCCCCGCGCTTTGGCTGCGGCCAGCAACGGCGTTTCCAGCGGCACATAGACAATGTCGGTGACGATGGCATGGTCCGGCAGCCTGCGGGGATCGGCGGACAGGCCTCCATGGCCATGCATGCCGAGCGCTGACGTGTTGACCAGCAGGCCGGCATCGGCAAGCAACTCGCCGGTCGCGTGCGTGCCATGGGCCGAGACGCCGGCGCCGAAGCGGTGGCGCAATTCCTCGGCTCGGGCGAGCGTTCGGTTGACGATGCGGATGTCACTGATGCCGCGTTCCATCAACGCATGGATGACCGCGCGGGCGGCGCCGCCGGCACCGAGCACCACGGCCGGGCTATTTGCGGCCCAGCCCGGCGCATGCCCGTCGAGATTGGCGGCAAAGCCATGGGCGTCGGTGTTGCTGCCGCACAGACTTCCGCCCTCGGACCACAGCGTGTTGACGGCACCGATCTGTTCGGCCGCATCGTCGCGGCGCGTCGCCAGCGCGAAGGCGGCCTCCTTGTGCGGGATGGTGACGTTGCCGCCACGGTAGCCAGTCGCCTCGAGCGTTCTCACGAATTCGGCAAAAGCCTCCGGCGCGACGTCGATGGCCCGGTAGCTGCCGTCGATACCGTATTTCGCCAGCCAATAGGAGTGGATCTTCGGCGACCGGGAATGCGCGACCGGGTGGCCGATGACGAATGCCTTTTTCGCAGCCTCAGCCATCGATGGCGCCGAGGTCACGCAGCTTGGCCAGAGCGGGCAGAAGCGGCAGGCCGACGATGGTGAAGTAGTCGCCTTCTATTCTTTCGAACAGCTGGATGCCTTCGCCTTCGATCTGGTAGGCGCCGACGCTGGACAGCGCCTTGGCGCCGACCCGCGCCAGATGGCGGCCGATGAAGGCCGCATCGAGCTTTCGCATGGTCAGGCTGGCAATGCCGACATGCCGCCACAGAACCGCACTGTTGCGGGCCAGCACCACGGCGCTGTTGAGCTGGTGGGTCTTTCCCGACAGCGCCAAGAGATGGCGGCGCGCGCCTTCCATGTCGACCGGCTTGTGGAACAGTTCGTCGCCGAGCGACAGCGTCTGGTCGCAGCCAAGCACCAGGGCGCCGGGCTTTCGCTCGCTGACCTCGGTGGCCTTGGCCTCGGCAAGCACCAAGGCGACGTCTTCAGGCGAGATACCGCTGTCTTTCAGTGGCGCCTCAAGCGCGCGCTCGTCGACTTCCGCCGGAACCGCCTCGACCGCCACGCCGGCATTGACAAGCAGCGCCTTGCGGAACGGGCTGCCCGAGGCAAGGATGATTTTTTCGGCCATTTTTTATCGCCCGATTCCTGACGCTCACTAGAGTGTGTCGAGATTCAGGTCAGGCCGAGTCGAAAATGGTGGCTTCCGAGAACCGGAGCGGAGCGTACTTTTCGTACGTGAGCACCGGAAGCGCAGGAAGCCGCCGTTTGCAGGCCGGCATCACCTGAATATCACACGCCCTAGCGCGTCTTGCCGCGCAGGGCAACGATAGCCGCCGCCGTCTCTTCAATCGAGCGGCGGCTGACGTCGATCATCGGCCAGCCATGCCGGGTGCAGATCTGGCGGGCATAGGCGAGCTCTTCGGCGATCGCGGCGCGGTCGACATAGTCGGTCGGCTCGTAGGCGCTGGTGTTGCCGAGGATGCGGTTCTGGCGGACCTGAGAGATGCGCTCGGCGGTGGCGATCAGCCCGACGATCAGCGGTTTCGTGGCGTTGACCAGGCTTTCCGGTACCGGCACGCCCAGCACGATCGGGATGTTGGCGGTCTTGATGCCCCGATTGGCGAGATAGATGCTGGTCGGCGTCTTCGAGGTGCGCGAAATGCCAACGAGCACGATGTCGGCGTCGTCCATATTGGCGGGCAGCTGGCCGTCGTCATGCTCCATGGTGAAATTGAGCGCGTCGATGCGGCGAAAATATTCGGCGTCGAGAACATGCTGGGCGCCGACGCGGCGGCCGGCCGGCGTGCCGAGATAGGATTGGAACACAGTCAGCACCGGTTCCAGCACGGAGACGCAAGGCAGGCCCATGGCGGCGCAGCGTTCGTCGATACCGCGGGCGAGCTTTTGGTCGACGACCGTATAGAGGATGATGCCCGGCTCCTCCTCGATGTCCTCGAACACTTTCGTCACCTGCTTTTCGGTGCGGATGAGCGGGTAGATATGCTCGATGGCGCGCGCATCCTTATATTGCGCGGAGGCCGCGCGGCCGGCCGCCAGCAGCGTTTCACCGGTGGCATCGGAAATCAGGTGAAGGTGAAAGAAGCTCTGGGGTTTGTTCACAGGGGTTCGTTCCAAGCTGTGGGCCGATGTGGATAAGGTCGGTCGGAAAGATCGGCCGGTCGGAGGCGACTGTATCAGATGCCAGTTTGTCCACAATTCGATGCGCTGTCGGCTTCGTCGGGCGGCTGGGACAAGTTCGGGGACGGGCTTTTTTGACTCTGCCTCATCCACAGGCCGGTTTTCTTTGCGCGCCCATAACGCATTGACCTAAATCCGAAATTTCCAACTGTCCCCAATCCCCTCCTACCCGGCAGAAGAAGCACGCGACAATATGCTGGCTGGCGTTTTCCGGGGCAAAGCGGGACAGGAGACAACCACCGATACCAACAGACTCTTAGAATCATAAGATTCCTAGAAATAGAAGATTTAATTATAGAGAAGCTTGGAGAGGCGAGCGCTGAATGCCCGAAAACCGGATCATGCTGGACGTGTTGAAGGGCAAGGCTGCGTTTCCGCCGCCGCTCTGGATGATGCGCCAGGCCGGCCGCTATTTGCCGGAATATCGGGAGACACGCAGGCGGGCCGGATCGTTCCTCGATCTTTGCTACGATCCCGATCTTGCTGTGGAGGTAACGCTGCAGCCGATAGAACGCTTTGGCTTCGATGCATCGATCCTGTTTTCCGACATTCTGGTCGTGCCGCATGCGCTGGGCCGCGACGTGCGTTTCGAGGAGGGACGCGGGCCGCTGTTGGCGCCGATCTCGGCGGCGGAGATTGCGGCTCTCGACGGCGAAACGTTTCACGTGAATCTCGAACCGGTCTACGAGACGGTCAGACGGCTGCGGACAAAACTGCCTGATGAAACGACGCTGATCGGCTTCTGCGGCGCGCCGTGGACGGTGGCGACCTATATGATCGCCGGCCACGGCACCTCAGACCAGGCGCCGGCGCGGCTGTTCGCCTATCGCGAGCCGGCGGCTTTCCTGCATCTGCTGAACGTACTTGTCGATTACTCGGCCGCCTATCTCATCCGCCAGATCGAAGCAGGCGCCGATGTGGTGCAGGTTTTTGACTCGTGGTCCGGCGTGCTCGACGAAGTGTCTTTCGAGGCCTTTTGTGTCGGGCCGATGGCGGAGATCGTCAGGCAGGTACGGGCCGTGCATCCCAACGTTCCGATCATCGGGTTTCCCAAGGGCGCCGGCGCCCACTACCGGAGCTATCGCCAGAAGACCGGCGTGACGGGGCTGGGGCTCGACTGGACCGTGCCGTTGACGACGGCAAAGGAACTGCAGCGCGACGGCGCCGTACAGGGCAATCTCGATCCGTTACGGCTGGTGGCCGGCGGCAAGGCTCTAGCCGACGGCGTCGACGCTATCTTGAAAGCACTGGGCGATGGACCGCTGATCTTCAATCTCGGGCACGGCATCACGCCGGAAACGCCGATCGCGCATGTCGAGGCGATGGTGAAACTGGTGCGGAGCGCATCATGACGATGATGGGGAATAGCACCGCGGAAGGTGGTGCTGGCGCAATGCGCCGCGCGGCGATAGCGATTGCGGTTTTCCTCTTGTTAGCTGGGCTTCTGTTCCTGTTTGGGCCAGATGATTTCTATCCCTGGGCAAAGGCGATCCATGTCATTGCCGTCATCTCCTGGGTGGCGGGCATGCTCTATCTGCCGCGGCTGCTGGTTTATCATGCCGATGCGGAGAAAGGCTCCGTCCAGTCGGAAACCTTCAAGGTGATGGAGCGCCGGCTGCTGCGCGGCATCATCAATCCGGCCATGATCATCACCTGGGTATTCGGGCTCTGGCTGGCCTGGAAAGGCTTTGGTTTTCAGGGCGGATGGCTGCATGCCAAGATCGCCGCGGTGCTCGGGCTCTCGGCCGTTCATGGCTATCTGGCCGGCGCGGTGCGCAAATTCGCCGAGGACCGCAATGAAAAACCGGCGAGGCACTGGCGGATCGTCAACGAGTTCCCCACATTACTGATGATCGTCATCGTCGTGCTGGTCATCGTGAAGCCGTTTTGACGCCACCGCATCGACCCGAAAATCGGGATCGATTTTCGGAAAGGACGATGCGGAACTCAAAAAGTCTTACAGCGTCCTTTGCGCGTCGAGAGAGACGCGCGGCGCTCCCAAAAGGCGGCTTGCTCTTTTAGTCGACCGACGATAAAAGACGGGTCTTCCTTCCCGTCATGCGCCGCCCCATTCATCGCTTCGGCCGCGCCCGGCATTTGTCGCATCCCGCCGATATTTTCCCCATGCTTAGTCACTCAGAGTCCGTCTAATGATGCAAGAAATGAAACTCACCGAGTTCAAGAACAAGAAACCGCCAGAGCTGATCGCTTATGCCGAATCGCTCGAGGTCGAGAACGCCAGTGTGATGCGCAAGCAGGAGCTGATGTTCGCAATCCTGAAGCGGCTGGCGACCCAGGATATCGAGATCATCGGCGACGGTGTGGTCGAAGTGCTTCAGGACGGTTTTGGCTTCCTGCGCTCGGCCAATGCCAATTACCTGCCGGGCCCCGACGATATTTATATTTCGCCGTCGCAGATCCGCCGGTTCTCGCTAAAGACCGGCGATACCGTCGAAGGCCCGATCCGCAGCCCGAAGGAAGGCGAGCGCTATTTCGCGCTGCTCAAGGTCAACACGATCAATTTCGACGACCCCGAAAAGATCCGCCACAAGATCCATTTCGACAATCTGACGCCGCTTTATCCGACCTCGCGGCTGAAGATGGAAATGGACGTTCCGACCTCGAAGGACATCTCGGCGCGCGTCATCGACCTGGTGGCGCCGCTCGGCAAAGGCCAGCGCGCCCTGATCGTGGCGCAGCCGCGAACCGGCAAGACGGTGCTGTTGCAGAACATCGCCCATTCGATCACCACCAATCATCCGGAATGCTATTTGATCGTGCTGCTGATCGACGAGCGGCCGGAGGAAGTCACCGATATGCAGCGCTCGGTGAAGGGCGAGGTCGTCTCCTCGACCTTCGACGAGCCGGCGGTGCGCCACGTCCAGGTCGCCGAAATGGTGATCGAGAAGGCGAAGCGCCTGGTCGAGCACGGGCGCGACGTCGTCATCCTGCTGGATTCGATCACCCGCCTCGGCCGTGCCTACAACACCGTCGTGCCGTCATCCGGCAAGGTGCTGACCGGCGGCGTCGACGCCAATGCCTTGCAGCGGCCGAAGCGCTTCTTCGGCGCAGCCCGCAACATCGAGGAAGGCGGCTCGCTGACCATCATCGCCACCGCGCTGATCGACACCGGCAGCCGCATGGACGAGGTCATCTTCGAAGAGTTCAAGGGCACCGGCAATTCGGAAATCGTGCTCGACCGCAAGGTGGCCGACAAGCGCATCTACCCGGCCATGGACATCCTCAAGTCCGGCACCCGCAAGGAAGACCTTCTGGTCGCGCGCCAGGACTTGCAGAAGATCTTCGTGCTGCGCCGCATCCTGGCGCCGATGGGCACAACCGACGCCATCGAGTTCCTGATCGACAAGCTCAAGCAGACCAAGACGAATGCGGATTTCTTCGACTCGATGAACACGTAAGGGGTCAGGCGAGGCAGCCCCTCACCTATCCGCGCCGCAACTGCCGCTCGAGCTCCTCAGCGTCCGTTATCACCGGTAGGCAGACCTGCCCGGTGCACAGCCAGGCGCCGGGCTCGATCGTTGGCGGCAAAACGCCGCCTGGCAGCGTCGCCAGGTTTGTCGCCGAGCCGACCGACACGATAGTGTCGACCCGGCGGGGGTCCGGATTTCGATTCGCAACCGGAACAAGCCCGGGGTTCTCTTGGTCGTCCACCAGCACCAGTTTCAACGGCTCGATCGCCAAGGCACAGGCGTTGACGATACCTGCCTGGCCATAGGCCTGATGCGCTGCACGGCCGGCCGCGTGTTCGGCGACCTTCCAGGTCTTTTCCTGTAATTCAAGATCGCCCGAAAGCGAGGACAATCGGACCATGGCCTCGATGATCTGGCCGGTGGCTGACGGGATGGCCTCGTCGACATCGCCCCTGATACGGATCGGCACGTCGGCACTGTCCGACGCGGTGAGGTAGTAGCCGGTGTTGTTCTCATCGCTATGCCATTGATCGAGCTGCGCGATGAATTGGCCAGCCAGCTCGGTGTAACGCGATGTGCCGGTAGCTTCAAACAAGGAGATCGCGGCGTTGACCATGGCGGCGTAGTCGCTCGACAGCGCCGGGAAAAGCCTCTTTGCGCCAAGCATCGAATGCGGCAAGCGACTGTCTCGACCCGCGCTGGCAATGGCAGCGAAGGCCTGCTCCGCCGCCTCGATCCAGTCGGTCCGTTTCAGGGAACGACCGGCTTCGGCGAGAGCCGCGATGACCAGGCCGTTCCAATCGGTCAGGATTTTTCCGTCACGCCCGGGTCTGACGCGCTGCTCCCGGGCTGCTAGCATTTTTTCTTTTATGGGAATGAGCCGGTCGCGATCGGCCACGCTTTGCGTTTGCTGGGCTTCGGTCTGGTGGATGATCGGCTTGCCCTCCCAGCCATGCGGGGCGACAATCGTAAAGTGTTTGAAAAATAAAGCCGAGTCGTCGCCAAGAGCGGTTTCTATCTCATCCTTGCTCCAGGTGTAGAACAGTCCCTCCTCGCCCTCGCTGTCGGCGTCGAGGCTGGCAGCGAATGCACTGCCGTCGACGCGCATCTCGCGCAAGAGCCAGTCGATCGTCTCTTCGAGTCGTATCCGGAACAATTCGTTGCCGGTGGCGGCATAGGCCCAATTGCACAGCCGAATGAGCTGCGCGTTGTCGTAAAGCATTTTTTCGAAATGCGGCACCAGCCACTCGGCATCGGTCGAGTAGCGGCTCAACCCACCGCCGATATGGTCATAGATGCCGCCGCGCAGCATCTGCTCGAGGCTGAGTAGGACGGCGTCGCGATGGGCTGTGTGGCGATCGCGCAGCCAGGACAGCCAGAGCGTTTGCATGAACGGCGCATTGGGGAATTTGGGCGCGCCGCGCAGGCCGCCCAAATCCCTGTCGATCATGCCTTCTATGCCGTTGGCGAGTGTCGCCAGCGTGTCGCGGTCGAGCACGGCCTTGGCATGCGAGCCCGCCAGCCGCGCCTCGACGTGCGTGGTCAGCCCGTCAGCGCTTTGGTTAACGCTTTCTTTCTTCTCCCGCCACGCCTTGTCGACCGCCTCGAGTACCTGGACGAAGCCCGCACGGCCGTAGCGTGCCTCGCGCGGAAAATAGGTGCCGCCCCAGAAAGGCTTTCCGTCCGGCGTCAGAAACATGGTCAGCGGCCATCCACCCTGTTCGCCCATCGAGGACAGCGCCGCCATATAGATCTGGTCGATGTCCGGCCGCTCCTCGCGATCCACCTTGATATTGACGAAGAGACGGTTCATGACTGCGGCAACGTCGTCATTCTCGAAGCTTTCGTGCGCCATGACATGGCACCAGTGGCAGGCGGCGTAACCGACCGAGAGCAGGATCGGCCGCTCCAGCGCCCTTGCTTCGGCGAGCGACGCCGGCGACCATGCCCGCCAATGCACAGGGTTGCCGCTATGCTGCTGCAGGTAGGGGCTGGCCTCTTCGGCAAGCAGATTTTGCGCCGGCAATGTCACGCTCGATAACTCGGCAATTGTCAATGAATAAGCGAAGCTAGGGCGGTGGTGCTGGGTCGGCAAATGATTTCAGGTGATTCGATTGTTGCCCTGTCGAGCGGTCGCCTGCCCGCCGGCGTTGCCGTGATCCGGATTTCCGGCCCACAAACTCGATTCGTTATCGAAACAATTGCCGGTTCCATGGTTGGGAACCGTGTTGCGACCTATCGGAAGTTCAGGACGCCCGACGGATCGGTGCTGGACAACGGCCTGGTCGTTCTCTTTGCCGGCCCCAACAGCTTCACTGGCGAAGATATCGCCGAATTCCATGTCCATGGCGGGCGCGCCGTTGTGGCAAAGATGCTGGAGACGATCGCCGGCTTTGACGGCATCAGGCATGCCGAGCCGGGTGAATTCACTCGCCGCGCCTTTCTCAACGGCAAGGTCGATCTGGTCGAGACCGAGGCGCTGGCCGATCTCGTCAACGCCGAGACGGAGGCACAGCGGCGCTTTGCCGTTCAGAATGCCGAGGGTGTGCAGAGCGAGCTCTATTTGGGCTGGCGCCGTCGGCTCATCCATGCGCGGGCGATGATCGAAGCCGAGATCGATTTTGCCGATGAAGACGATGTGCCGGGTTCCGTTGCAGAGACGGTCTGGTCGGACGTGTGGGCGATGATCGACGAGATCGAACGGCATGTCCGGGGGTTCCGGGCCGCCGAAATCATCCGCGATGGGTTCGAGGTCGTCATCCTCGGCGCGCCGAATGCCGGCAAATCGAGCCTGTTCAACGCACTGGCCCGGCGCGAGGCGGCGATCGTCACGGAAGAGCCCGGTACGACCCGCGATCTGCTCGAAGTGGTGCTGGACCTGGAGGGGATGCGCATAAGAGTGACGGATACTGCCGGTCTGCGGGAGAAGCCTGGCAGGATCGAGGCGATTGGCATCGAAAGGGCAAGGAGCAAGGCCGGAACCGCCGATCTGCTGCTCGTGTTGGAGGATATGGCGGAGCCGATTGCAGCGGGCGCACTGCCGGCCGGTGTTCCATCATTGAGGGTCGGGACGAAAGTCGATCTGTTGCAAGGCAAGCCGCGGGCGTCCTTGCTTGGGACACCTTATGATGCGGTTATCTCGACCAGGGACGGTACGGGGCTGGCGGAGTTGCTGGCGGAGATCGGCCATCGCGCCGCGGCGCAAATTGGCAAGGTAGGCGATATCCTGCCGTCGCGGCTGCGGCACGTCGAGCTTCTCAACGAGACGAAACGCTTCCTGCTTGCGGCAGTGACAGGCAATGAGCGCGGGCAGGAGCTGCGGGCCGAGGAACTGCGGCTTGCGGCGGATAGGCTCGGCCGGATTGTCGGCGCCGTCGACGTCGAGGACATGTTCGACGTCATTTTCGCGCAGTTCTGTATCGGCAAATGACTCACGTGAAACATTGCAGACCGGCCGGCTTCGGGTGATTCACGTGAAACGCTGAGCGTTGCGGCAGGAGGAGACCGGTCTCGGCCCCTCACTTCTGTGATCGGCGTAGGCCCTCCATGGCTTGGGCGGAGCGAACGCGAGGCGGGAGCATAGGCCCTAGGATCCATGGCCGTAACGCCAGCCGAACAATGCGGCGGCTTGGAAATGTCGGTTGCATTCGCAACGCCGCTGCCGGGCAGTCTGTTCGGGTCCCGGTGCATGGCCGTCACATAAGGGCATGGATCCCAGGGTCTCCGCGACGTCGCTTCGCCCCTGCTCCGCCCTAGGATGACGAAGGGGGGATCACTTGGCAAATCTCCGAAGGTTCGCGATACTCTGCGATGGACTGGTCGCCGCCCGCCAAGATCGCAGTGCCAGCGCATCAGTTGCATTGTTTCACGTGAAACGATTCGTCGAGCGTCCTTGACAGCGCAGGTTGTCGGCGACATGTGTCGGTCGACTGGAATTCGGGATTCTGAAATGACCGATCGCTTTGATGTGGTTGTGGTGGGCGGCGGCCATGCTGGTTGCGAGGCGGCCAGCGCTGCCGCGCGCACAGGCGCGAAAACGGCTTTGGTGACGCTGCGCTTCGAGACGATCGGCGTCATGTCCTGCAATCCGGCGATCGGTGGGCTCGGTAAGGGGCATCTGGTTCGCGAGATCGACGCCATGGACGGATTGATGGGGCGCGTCGCCGATGCGGCCGGCATCCAGTTCCGTTTGCTCAACCGCCGCAAGGGACCTGCCGTGCGGGGGCCGCGCACGCAAGCGGACCGGAAGCTGTACCGGCTCGCCATGCAGGCGGCGATTCGCGAGCAGGCCGGTCTCGACGTCGTCGAGGGCGAGGTCCTGGATTTCGAAATCGTCAATGGACGCATCGCGGCCGTGCTGCTGGCCAATGGCCGCCGGCTTGCCTGTGGCGGCGTGGTGCTGACGACCGGCACCTTTCTGCGCGGGCTGATCCATATCGGTGAGAAGAAGATCGTCGCCGGCCGCATGAACGAACAGGCCAGCCTCGGCCTGTCCGCCACCATGGCGCGCGCGGGCTTCAAGCTAGGGCGGCTGAAGACCGGCACGCCGCCGCGGCTGGATGGTAGAACCATCGATTGGGCGTCGCTGGAGAGCCAGGCGGCGGATGAGCATCCGGTGCCGTTCTCGCTGATGACGGACCGCATCGACAACCCGCAGATCCATTGCGGCATCACGCGCACGACTGCGGCGACGCATGAGCTGATCCGCGCCAATCTGAGCCGTTCCGCCATGTATTCCGGCTCAATCGAAGGCGTAGGGCCGCGTTACTGCCCGTCCATCGAGGATAAGATCGTCAAGTTCGGCGACCGCGAGGGCCACCAGATTTTCCTCGAGCCGGAAGGGCTGGACGACGACACCGTCTACCCGAACGGCATTTCCACCTCGCTGCCCGAGCACGTGCAGCTCGACATTCTGAAGACCATTCCCGGCCTTGAGCGTACCACCATGCTGCAGCCCGGCTATGCCATCGAGTATGACCATGTCGATCCGCGCGAGCTCAAGCCGACGCTGGAAACAAAGCTAATTGGCGGCCTTTTCCTGGCCGGGCAGATCAACGGCACGACTGGCTACGAGGAGGCCGGCGCGCAGGGGCTGCTCGCTGGCCTCAACGCCGCGCGGCAGGCATCGACGAGCGACCAGATCGTGCTCAGCCGCACCGAGGCCTATATTGGGGTGATGGTGGACGATTTGACCAGCCGCGGCATCGCCGAACCCTACCGCATGTTCACCTCACGGGCCGAGTTCCGGCTGTCGCTGCGGGCCGACAACGCCGATGAGCGGCTGACGCCGCTGGCCACCAAGCTCGGCATCGCCTCGCGGCAACGGATGCATCGGTTTAGCGATGTCGTCCAGGACCTTGAAACGGCGCGCAAGCTTGCGCTTGGCACGACCATGACCCCCAACGAGGCGGCGCGTCATGGGCTCGAGATCAACAGGGACGGTGTGCGCCGCTCCGCTTATGAGTTGCTGGCCTATCCGGGCGTCGACGTCGCCTGGCTGGCCCGAATTGCTCCGGAGTTTGCGGCAATCAACGCCAAGACGGCCGAACGCCTCGAAACGGAGGCGAAATATTCTGTCTATCTCGACCGGCAGCAGGCCGATGTCACACAAATCAGACATGAGGAGAGCCGATTGATCCCCGCGTCGCTGGACTTTGCCTCTGTTCCGGGTCTGTCCAACGAGCTGAAGCAGAAGATGCTGGCGCGCCAGCCGCGCTCCATCGCTGATGCGCAACGCATGGAAGGCATGACACCGGCGGCGCTGGCGATCATCGTCGCGCATGTCCGCAACGCCGAGGCCGCCGCGCGAAGGAATGTTGCGTGAGCGCTGCCTCATGGGCGAGCCTGCAAGAGGCTGCCGGCCCGGTTTCACGTGAAACATTCGACCGCCTTATGGACTTCGAGACGGTCTTCCAGAAATGGAACCGCCGAATAAACCTGGCCGCGCAATCTACGCAGGACGATGTCTGGCGCCGGCACATCCTCGACAGCGCGCAGGTTGCGCGAATCAAACCGGAGGCGAAGCGCTGGGTCGATCTCGGCTCGGGCGGCGGTTTTCCCGGCCTGGTCATTGCCTTTCTGCTCGCCGAGCGTGACGGCGCCAGGATCGATCTGGTTGAAAGCAATCGGAAAAAGGCATCGTTTCTGCAAGCGGTCGTCGGCCAATTCAGCCTGCCCGCCCGCATTATCGCGCGGCGTATTGACGACGCCTATGCGCTTGTTTCGACACCTCAAATCGTCACGGCCAGGGCGCTGGCGTCGCTTCCGGTCCTGCTCGAACTGTCGGCGCCGTGGCTGACGGCGGGCGCGTGCGGCCTGTTCCACAAAGGCCGGGATTACCGCGCCGAAGTGGCAGAAAGCGCTCAACGATGGTCGTTCGATCTGTTAGAACATGCCAGCGCGACCGACGCTCATGGCGTCATCCTCGAACTGTCTGATTTGCGCCAACTGACTTGAGATCGGCGACCTCGGAATGAATTTCTGGCATATACCCATGATGAAGAATGGCCCCCGAATCATCACCGTAGCCAACCAGAAGGGCGGCGTCGGCAAGACGACGACGGCCATCAATCTGGCCACGGCGCTAGCGGCGATCGGCGAGCGGGTGCTGATCGTCGATCTCGATCCGCAAGGCAATGCCAGCACCGGCCTCGGAATCGACCGGCGCGACCGCACCGTTTCCTCCTATGACGTTCTGACCGGCGAACTCGATCTGGAGGCGGCGGCGATCCCGACGGCGGTGCCAGGCCTGTCGATCGTGCCGTCAACGCTCGATCTCCTCGGCATCGAAATGGAGATCGCGTCGGCGCCGGACCGGGTACTGCGGCTGCGCAACGCCCTGCGCGCGTCAGCCGAGCGCTCGGCGAATTTCGGCTATGTGCTGATCGATTGTCCGCCGTCGCTCAACCTTCTGACGCTGAACTCGATGGCGGCGGCCGATTCCGTGCTGGTGCCGCTGCAATGTGAGTTCTTCGCGCTCGAAGGCTTGAGCCAGCTGCTGGAGACGGTCGAGCAGGTTCGTCGCTCGATCAATCCCGAGCTGACGATCCAGGGCATCGTGCTGACCATGTTCGACGGGCGCAACAACCTGGCCAACCAGGTGGTGCAGGACGTGCGCGCGCATATGGGCGACAAGGTCTATGAAACGGTGATTCCGCGCAATGTGCGGGTCTCCGAGGCGCCGTCCTACGGCAAGCCGGCAATCCTCTACGATCTCAAATGCTCCGGAAGCCAGGCCTATCTGCAGCTTGCCTCCGAGGTGATCCGCCGCGAGCGCAAACTGCGCGCCGCTTAGACGCTGATACAACACCGAAACGATCTGGACAGACGATGAGTGAAGACCTTTCAAGAAAAAGACTGGGGCGCGGACTGGCGGCGCTGATCGGCGAAATCGATCGTCCGGCAGCGCCGGAAAAGCAGAGCATGAATGCCGACGGCAAGGTGCCGATCGAGTTCCTGAGCCCGAACCCAAAGAATCCGCGCCGGCATTTCGGCGACGCCGACCTGACCGATCTTGCCCAGTCGATCCGCGAACATGGCGTGGTGCAGCCGGTGGTGGCACGGCCGTCGCCGACGCAGGCTGGCCGCTACGAGATCATCGCCGGCGAGCGGCGCTGGCGCGCGGCGCAGCGCGCCGGGCTGACCGAGATCCCGATCATCGTGCGCGATGTCAACGATCGCACCGCGCTTGAACTGGCGATTATCGAAAACGTCCAGCGCACCGACCTCAACCCGGTCGAGGAGGCGATGGGCTATCAGCAGCTGATCGACGATCACGGCTACACCCAGGCCGATCTCGGCCAGGTGATCGGCAAGAGCCGCAGCCACGTCGCCAACACGCTCAGGCTGCTGAAGCTGCCGGACGTGATTCGCGACATGCTGGTCGATGGAGCGCTGTCGGCCGGCCACGCCCGCACATTGGTGACGGCGCAGGATCCGGCGGGCCTGGCCAAGCGGATCGTCGAGGACGGGCTTTCGGTGCGCCAGGCCGAAGCGTTGGCGCAGATGCCGACCGGCGCTCCAACGGTAAAGCGACAGCCAGCAGCACCGGCACAGAAGGATGCCGATACGCTGGCGCTGGAAAAATTGATGACCGGCACGATCGGCATGATCGTCACCATCGAGCACAAGGAACGCGGCGGCGTGATCAGCGTCGCTTACCGGACACTGGAGCAACTCGACGAGCTCTGCCGGCGTCTGAAGCAGGAGCGGTAGGCGGTTGAGGCAAGACGATATTTAGCCGGCAAATAAGGTTCCAGCTTAGGATAACGCATCGTGTCAATGGATAAGAAAAAACGGCCGGCCACTGAGCCCGGCCCTTTCTTTTGCGATGCTGGTGAATTGGCGAATCGTCAGAGCAATCAATCTCCCCCTTGAGGGGTCCTTGAGGGGAGATGGCCGGCAGGCCAGAAGGGGTCGTCTCACATAATTCGCGCACGTCGTCTGTCGTCGCGGAAAGCGCTGGCACTTCACGCGCGGCGACCCCCTCTGTCGTCTTCGGCGACTTCTCCCGTAAAGGGGGAAGATTAGGCTCTCTGCGCCAGCCTTGCGCTCTCAACAGCAATGCCGAGCAGCGCCTGCCGTGCCAGCGCGACCGAGAGATCCGGCCGCCGGCGCGTCTGCAGCACCGCCGTCTGCAAGCGGGTCAAAGCGCGGCCTAGCGCCTCGCTGCTCCAGCGTTCGAGGGCCTTCTCCACCAGCTTTCGCCTGGTGAAAAACACCGGCGGGCGCGCCGCGGCGACGACCGAAGCAGCGTTGCGGCCGCCGGTGTCCATCTGACCGCGCATCGCCTGGATCGCCTGCAGCTGCCGCATCGCCGAGGAAAGCACCAGAAAAGCTTGGCCGCCGGACTGGCAGTGGCGGGTGAAGGCCATGTCAAAATCGCTGACCTTGCCTTCGAGCAAGGCATCGACGGCGTCGTCGAAGGACAGACCGGAGACGTCGCCCGACGTCGCCTTGACGTCGTCGAGGCCGATTTCGGTCTGGCCGTGGGCGTAGAGCACCAGCTTCTCGATCTCGCCGCGCGAGGCCAGCCGGTCGCCGCCGAGGTTGCGGCGCAGCGCCTGGCGGGCCTCCAGCGTCATCGACATGCCGGCCTTGCGCAATTCGTCGTCGATGACCGTGTCGATGTCTTGGGCTTCGTCGGCATAGCACGGCAGCGCCATGGCAATGTCCGCCGCCTCAACGATGGCGCGCAGCCCGACGCCCTTCTTCAGGTCGCCGGCCTCGATCAGTATGATCGCGTCCCGCGCGGGCTCCGCAGTGAGCGCCTTGACGTCGTCGGCCAGCGCCTTCTGGCCGGAGGCATTGCGCACCCAGAGCAGGCGCCGGTCCGAAAACATCGGCACGGTGCGAGCCTCGTCGAGCAGGCGGCCTTCGTCGCGATCGACTTCCGAACCGTCCAGCCTGACCACCGAGAATGGATCGTCGAGCGGCAGGCCGGTTTTGCCGGCAAAGGCCCGTGCCCGCTCGGCGACGAGCCCACGATCGGGACCATAGAGCAGAACGACCGAGATGCGCCGATCCGGCCGCGCCAACCACGAATCGACCTCATATCCTTTCTTCTGTGCCATGGGTGCTGGTTAGCACGATGTGGGCGCGGGGTGAACGGCGGTCGGCGGTATTGTATCGAGGCTCCGGACGGGCAGAAAAGAAGGCCGGCCCCTCAAGACTTGGGTTCCGCGCCCGCCGCGAAGCGGGGGGAGACGTGGCCGCGAAGCGGCCGGAGAGAGGGCTTTCGTAAGGCGCGGTTCCTCCTCTCCGTCTCGGCTTCGCCAAGCCACCTCTCTCCCCCACTCCCGTGGGGGAGGAACCCAAGCCGGAATGATGCCGCGATCCCCCGGCAGGACGGAGGCGGCGCGACGGAACTCGAGGAGCGATCTTTCCAACAGGAGTTCCCGACTCTTGCGCCAGGTTGGGTCAGACCATTCGCCAAATTGCGCATGGCGGCGGAAGATCGACAAGAAATTTCGCTGACATATCTTCATCTTGACGTGTGCTCGCTGGCGCGGTTGTTGGTCCGAAGCCTTGCCCGGCGAATTGGCACTGGTCTGGCGGTGTGCAAAGATCGCACCGGGCAACATTGGAGGACGAAGGTCATGGCTGATGCGGGACTATTGCGCTTCCATGTGCCGGAACCGGAGGTGCGGCCGGGCGGGACGCCTGACTTTTCCAATGTGACCATCCCCAAGGCCGGCTCGGTGCCGCGTCCCGAGATCGACGTCGATCCGCGCACCATCCGCGACATGGCCTTCTCGATCATCCGCGTGCTCAACCGCGCCGGCGAGGCGGTCGGACCCTGGGCTGGCCTGCTTTCCGACGACGAATTGCTGGAAGGACTGCGCCACATGATGACGCTGCGCAGCTTCGATGCGCGCATGCAGATGGCGCAGCGGCAGGGCAAGACCTCCTTCTACATGCAGCATCTGGGCGAGGAGGCGGTGAGCTGCGCCTTCCGCAAGGCGCTGGCGCTGGGCGACATGAATTTTCCGACCTATCGTCAGGCAGGCCTGCTCATCGCCGACGGCTATCCGATGGTCACGATGATGAACCAGATCTATTCGAACGAGGCCGACCCGCTGAAGGGGCGGCAGCTGCCGATCATGTATTCGTCGAAGGAGCACGGCTTCTTCTCGATCTCCGGCAATCTGGCGACGCAATATATCCAGGCGGTCGGCTGGGCGATGGCTTCGGCGATCAGCAATGATTCGAAGATCGCCGCCGCCTGGATCGGCGACGGTTCGACGGCCGAGTCCGACTTCCATTCGGCGCTGGTGTTCGCCTCGACCTACAAGGCGCCGGTCGTGCTCAACGTCGTCAATAACCAGTGGGCGATCTCGACCTTCCAAGGCATCGCCCGGGGCGGCTCCGGCACTTTCGCCGCCCGCGGTCTCGGCTTCGGCATTCCGTCGCTGCGGGTCGATGGCAACGACTATCTCGCCGTCCATGCGGTGGCGAAATGGGCGGCCGAGCGCGCGCGGAAAAATCTCGGCCCGACGCTGGTCGAATATGTCACCTATCGTGTCGGCGCGCATTCGAGCTCCGACGATCCGTCGGCTTATCGGCCGAAGGCCGAGTCCGACGCGTGGCCGCTCGGCGATCCGATCGTCAGGCTGAAGAACCATCTCATCCAGCGCGGCGTCTGGTCGGACGAGCGCCACACCCAGGCCGAAGCAGAAATCCTCGAAACAGTGATCGCGGCGCAAAGGGAGGCCGAGCGCCATGGCACGCTGCATGCCGGCGGCAAGCCTTCGGCGCGTGACATGTTCGAGGGCGTCTATGCCGAGATGCCGCCGCATCTCAGGCGCCAGCGCCAGCAGGCCGGGGTCTGATCATGCCAAGACGGACAATGATCGAGGCGATCCGCGACGCCATGGACGTGTCGATGGCCCGCGACGAACGCGTCATCGTGTTCGGCGAGGATGTCGGCTTTTTCGGCGGCGTCTTCCGCTGCACCCAAGGTCTGCAGGCCAAATACGGCAAGAGCCGCTGCTTCGATGCGCCGATCAGCGAATCCGGCATCGTCGGCTCGGCCATCGGCATGGCCGCTTACGGCCTGAAACCTTGCGTCGAAGTGCAGTTCGCCGACTATGTCTATCCGGCCTATGACCAGATTGTCTCGGAAGCGGCGCGGCTGCGCTACCGGTCGAATGGCGACTTTACCTGTCCGATCGTGGTCAGGATGCCGACCGGCGGCGGCATTTTTGGCGGCCAGACCCACAGCCAGAGTCCGGAGGCGCTGTTCACCCATGTCTCCGGCCTGAAGGTCGTGGTGCCGTCCAATCCGCATGACGCCAAGGGTCTCTTGATTGCGGCGATCGAGGATCCCGACCCGGTGATCTTCCTGGAGCCGAAGCGGCTCTACAACGGGCCCTTCGACGGCCACCACGAGCGCCCGGTGACGCCGTGGTCGAAGCATGAACTCGGCGAGGTCGCCGACGGCCACTACACGGTCCCGCTCGGCAAGGCGGTGATCCGCCGGCCGGGTGCCGCTGTCACCGTGCTCGCCTATGGCACCATGGTTTATGTCGCCGAGGCGGCGGCCGAGGAGACCGGCATCGACGCCGAGATCATCGATCTGAGGACGCTGCTGCCGCTCGATCTCGAGACGATCGTCGGCTCGGTGAAAAAGACGGGCCGCTGCGTGATCGTGCACGAGGCGACGCTGACATCCGGGTACGGCGCCGAGCTGTCGGCCCTGGTGCAGGAGAACTGCTTCTACCATCTGGAAGCGCCGGTGGCGCGGGTCGCCGGCTGGGACACGCCCTATCCGCACGCGCAGGAGTGGGACTATTTTCCCGGTCCCGCTAGGCTCGGCCGCGCGCTCGTTGAAACGATGGAAGCCTAAAAGGGGGAGGCCTGACGACGATGGGCGAATATGTGATCAAGCTGCCCGATGTCGGCGAAGGCGTCGCCGAGGCCGAGCTGGTCGAATGGCAGGTCAAGGTCGGCGATCTCGTGCGCGAGGACGCGGTGCTGGCCGCCGTCATGACCGACAAGGCGACGGTCGAGATTCCCTCGCCCGTTGACGGCGAGATCGTCTGGCTCGGAGCGGAGATCGGCGACACGGTGGCGATCGGCTCGCCCATCGTCAGATTGAAGGTGGCCGGCGAAGGCAATGTGAAGGCCGCTGCGGAATCGTCGGGAGGTGAGGCGAAAGCCACCGAGGCTACCCCCACCCCGGGCCCCTCCCCACAAGGGGGAGGGGGACGAGCTTCGGCCGCCAAAGCCGATGCCAAATCGGTCGCGCGCCCGTCCGCAAAAGTTTCCGCGCGTGAGGATGAACCGGCGACGGAATCCGCCTCCCCCTTGTGGGGAGGGGTTGGGGGTACTGCGGTCGGTGGGGGTCTCGCGGCCGTCTCCGGCGCGCCACGCCTCGAAGGCGAAAAGCCGCTGGCGTCGCCGGCCATCCGCCTCAGGGCGAAAGAGGCCGGCATCGATCTGCGTCAGGTCACAGGAAGCGGCCCGGCCGGCCGTATCCAGCATGAGGACATCGAGGCGTTTCTGGCGCGCGGGCCGCAGCTCGCGAAAATCTCCGGCCTCGCCCCCAACGAGACGATCGAGGACATCAAAATCATCGGGCTCAGGCGAAAAATTGCCGAGAAGATGACGCTGGCCAAGTCGCGCATTCCGCACATCACCTATGTCGAGGAGATCGATGTTACCGCACTCGAGGATTTGCGCGCCGCGCTTAACAAGGATAAGCGCACCGGCGCGGAAAGGCCGAAGCTGACGCTGCTGCCGTTCCTGATGCGGGCGATGGTCCGGGCGATCGCCGACCAGCCCAACCTCAACGCGCTGTTCGACGACGAAGCCGGCATCATCCACCAGCATGGCGGCGTCCATATCGGCATTGCCGCGCAGACGCCTTCGGGGCTGGTGGTGCCGGTGGTCAAACACGCCGAGGCGCGCGACATTTGGGACTGCGCCGCCGAGCTCAACAGACTCGCCGAGGCGGCCAAATCAGGCACGGCGACGCGCGACGAGCTCTCGGGTTCGACCATCACCATCACCTCGCTCGGCGCCATGGGCGGTGTCGCGACGACGCCGGTGATCAATCATCCGGAAGTGGCGATCCTCGGCGTCAACAAAATGATGGTGCGGCCGGTATGGGACGGCACCCAGTTCATCCCACGCAAGATGATGAACCTGTCCTCCAGCTTCGACCACCGGGTGATCGACGGCTGGGACGCCGCGGTGTTTATTCAACGGATCAAGGCGCTGCTGGAGTCCCCGGCGCTGATTTTTGTGGATTGAGGCTGTGGTGCAAGAAATGAGAGCGGCAGTGATCCTTCCCACCCCCCTCTGTCCTGGCAGGACAGAGGGGGTGCTGTCCTTCCGGGAGGAAAAATTTTGCACCGCTGCGACGCCTTGAGAGGAACCCCATGAAGGAAATTTCCTGCAAGCTGCTCGTTATCGGTGCTGGCCCCGGTGGCTATGTCTGTGCCATCCGCGCCGGCCAGCTTGGCATCGACACGGTTATCGTCGAGTTCGGCAAGCCGGGCGGCACTTGTCTCAATGTCGGCTGCATTCCGTCCAAGGCGCTGATCCATGCGGCCGAGGAGTTCGAGAAAATCTCGCATATGGCGGGCGGCAAGAGTCCGCTCGGCATTTCGATTGGAACAGCATCCATTGATCTCGAAACGACCATCGCCTGGAAGGATGGTATTGTTAGCCGGCTGAATAGCGGCGTGGCCGGCCTGCTCAAGAAGGCCGGGGTCAAGACCGTGCACGGCTGGGCGAAATTCCGTGACGGCAAGACCGTCGAAGTCCAGACCGAGACCGGAATGCAGGTGGTCCGCGCCGAGACGGTGGTCATCGCGACCGGCTCGGCGCCGGTCGAGCTGCCGTCGCTGCCGTTCGGTGGACCGGTGATCTCGTCGACCGAAGCGCTGGGGTTGAGCGAAGTGCCGGAAAGACTTGCCGTCGTCGGCGGCGGCTATATCGGGCTGGAGCTCGGCATCGCCTTCGCCAAGATGGGCGCCAAGGTGACCGTGGTCGAGGCTTTGCCGCGCGTACTGGCGCAATATGATGCCGAACTGACCCGGCCGGTGGTGAAGCGGCTGGCCGAGCTCGGTATCGAGGTGCTTGTGGGCGCCAAGGCCAAGGGGTTGTCGACCAAGGGGGATGCGCTGCTGGTCGAAACGAAGGACGGCAAGAATGGCAAGATCGTTGCCGACAGGATTCTGGTCACCGTCGGGCGCAAGCCGGTGGTCGAAGACTGGGGGCTGGAGCAGATCGACCTCGACATGGCGGGAAAATTCATCCGCATCGACGACCAGTGCCGCACCTCGATGCGCGGCATCTTTGCCGTTGGCGACGTCACCGGCGAGCCGATGCTGGCGCACCGGGCGATGGCGCAAGGCGAAATGGTCGCCGAGATCGTCGCCGGCCACAAGCGCGGCTGGGACAAACGCTGCATTCCCGCTATCTGCTTCACCGATCCGGAGCTGGTCACCGCAGGCCTGTCGCCGGAGGAGGCAAAGGGGCTCGGCGGCGACATCAAGGTCGGATCGTTCCCCTTCGCCGCCAATGGCCGGGCGATGACGAAGATGGGTGAGGAGGGCTTTGTCCGGATCGTTGCCCGCGCGGACAACCATCTGGTGCTCGGCATCCAGGCGGTCGGTCACGGCGTGTCGGAACTGTCGACGGCTTTCGGCCTCGCACTGGAAATGGGCGCGCGGCTGGAGGATATAGCCGGCACCATCCATTCCCACCCGACGCAAGGTGAGGGTTTTCAGGAAGCGGCGCTGAAGGCGCTCGGGCATGCGCTGCATATCTAGATGTGGCAGGGACGTTGATAAGGGCGGCCCCTATGCTTCGTCATCCCAGAGCGTTGCGAACGCAAAGCGGAGCCAAGACCCTGGGATCCATGTCGTAAAAGCGGCCGAAGAATGCGACGGAGCAGAATTCTGCACCGTGGATGCGCCCTTACATCACGGCATGGGGTCTGCGCCGCGTCGCTTCGCTCCTTGCTCAGCCCCAGGATGACGAAGGCGTCGCCGGGAACCTAACCCGCCAGCCGGCTAACCATCTCGTGTTGCGCATAGGCGTGGCCGAAGCGGTTGGCTAGGAAGGCGTCGAGCGCGATGTCTTCCTGCTTGATGAAGCCCTTCGCCGGCAAGGTGCCGTCGGCCAGCATGTCAAGGACCGCGCAAATGGCTGACGCGGTGGTGATCTGGATGGCGCTGCGCACCATGTCGCCGACGCGCTTGGCGTAGATCTTGTTGGCGTAGGTTTCCTGCAGCAGGCGGCCGTTCTTGCGGCCGCTGACGGTGACGAAGACGATGACCACGTCCTGCAGCGTCGCCGGCAGGGCGCTCTCGAAAATGTCCTTCAGCACGTCGCGGCGGTGGCGCAGGCCGAGATCGTTGAGCAGCGCCTTCATGATCGCGGCATGGCCGGGGTAGCGGATGGTGCGATAGTTCAGCGTGCGCACCTTGCCCTTCAGCGTTTCGGCCAGCGTGCCGAGCCCGCCGGATGTGTTGAACGCCTCGTAGGTGACACCGTCGAGCGAAAATTCCTCGCGCTCCTCCAACGGCGGCACCTCGATCAGCTCGCCTTCGACGATCGCCTCGCAAGGCTCACAATATTCATTGATAACGCCGTCCGTGCTCCAGGTCAGATTGTAGTTCAGTGCATTCGACGGGTACTGCGGCAGCGCCCCGACCCGCATGCGCACGCTTTCCAGCGTGTCGAAGCGGCTGGCCAGATCGTTGGCGACGATCGAGATGAAGCCCGGCGCCAGCCCGCATTGTGGGATGAAGGCGCTGTTGGCGGAGCGCGCCAATTCCTTGACGCGCCTGGTGCTGACGACGTCCTCGGTCAGGTCGAGATAGTGGACGCCGGCGCTGGCTGCCGCTTCGGCAATGCGCGTGGTCAGGTGGAAGGGGGCGGCGCTGAGCACGGCGAATTTGCCGGCCAAAGCGGCTTCGAGCGTGCCTGATGCTTCGATGTCGAGTTCAAGCGTCTTGACCGTTTCAGGCAGTTCGGCCGCGCCGAGCTGCGCCGCCGAGCGGTCGACGAGGGTGACGTGATAGTCGCCGGTGGACGCCAGCATCTCGGCGATGGTCGAGCCGATTTTGCCGGCGCCGACAACGATGATTTTCTTCATAACAGTTCCCTCGCCTTACCTCTGACAAAGAAGATAGAATCGCAGCTTGCCCGTCGAAAGGAAGCGTGGAAGTGTTCGAAACGAAGTGGCTTGCTGATCAATATGCCGATGAGGTTCGTCGAAAGTGCTTAGCAACGCCGAACAGGCCCTGCTCTCCCTGCTGCGCGCGAAGGCGCGCGCCTCGACGGCCGAGCTGGCACGGCGGCTCGGCGTGTCGCGGACAACCGTTCAAAGCCGGATCGAGCGGCTGGAACAGCGCGGCATCATCACCGGCTATAGCGTCAGGCTTTCGCCTGACTATGAACAGGGACTGGTGCGGGCGCATGTCCTGCTCACCGTCACGCCCAAGCTTGCCGACAAGGTTGTGCGCAGCCTGCAGGCGCTGTCGCCGGTGCGGACGCTGCATTCGGTGAGCGGCAATTTCGACATGATCGTCATCGTCGACGCGCCGTCGATCAAGGATCTCGACACGCTTCTCGACCAGATCGGCGCTATGGATGGGGTCGAGCGGACGTCATCCTCGATCATCCTATCGACGCGGATCGACCGCTGACGGGCCTTCAGCCGACATGCCATCGTAAAACAATGTTCGAGAGAGCGGATGTCCGCTCCTTTGATCACTGGTGCCGCGCGGCGCGGCGGACACTCTGCACCAGGATGGCGAGGCAGCCGATTAGCAGCAGGATGCCACCAAAGAGCGGCGGCAGCGCCAGAAACTTCACCGCCGCCGTGATCGCCGCGATCAGCAGCAGGGCGAGCAGCGCCAGATTGCCGTCGTCGTCGAACATGCCGATGAATTCCCTCACAGCAAGGCGAACGAGGTTCATCGGGCCAACCCTCCGATGGCTGCGGGATAGGCGCTGTGCAGCCAGCGCACGATGGCAAAGGACGCCAGCGCGACGATCGCGAAGATCGCGAGCAAGGCCAGATCGTCGCCCGGCCAGTGCGCATCGGTCCAGAAGATGCCGAAGCTGGTCAGCATCAGCCCGACGACGAATTTGAGCGCCTTTTCCGGGACGCGCGCCAGCGGCCGATGCAAAGCGAGGCCGATGAGCATCACCAGGACGAACGCCGCCAGGGCGCCGAGGCTCGCATAGAGCGTCTGCCCGTGTGCGGCGCCGACTGCGATGACGATGAACACCACTTCGACACCTTCGAGCAGCACCGACTTGAACGCCGCCACTCCCGCCAGACAATCGGCCCGCCGATCATTGGCCTGCCGATGCAGCACCGCGGTTTCCCTGGAAAGGCCGCCTCCTCGTCATGCAGCGCGATGACACCGCCGGCGCGCAGGATGGCCTTACGCAGCCAGCGCATGCCGAACAGGATCAACAGGACACCGACGACAAATTGCATGATGGTGATGGGAACGAGCGCCAGCAGCGGCCCGAACGTCATGACCAGTGCGGCGAGCAGCGCCAGCGCCAGTGTCGCGCCGATCAGCGCCGGTCGCCAACTGCGCGTTACGCCGACCGCGAGCACGGTGGTGAAAGCTTCGACGGCCTCGACGAAGGAAGCGAGAAAAGCGGCCGTGATGGGCGAGAAGATGGGTGTGAGCCGGTCATTTTTTCCGTCCTCGGGGGCTATGACCGTTTCTTAGTATGGACGCGGGGGCGGCATCCGACCCCGATTCTCACAAATTTGTACGCCATTTGAGCTTGTCGGCGCTGCCTCTGCCTCTTGCGCTCAACCGCCGATCAGATCCAGAAACGGCAGATTGCTGGCCATCAGGCCAGCGTCGACATTCAAGGTGGTGCCGGTAATGCCGCTGGCAAAGGGCGACGCCAGGAATGCCGCGGCGCGGGCGACCTCGACGGGCTCGACCAGCCTGCCGAGCGGATAGAGCTTGCCGACGGCTGCGAGGATCTCCGGCTTGTGGGCGAGGCGATGCTCCCAGGCTCCGGTGCGGATCGAGCCGGGAATGACGGCGTTGGCGCGGATGCCGTTGCGGCCTTCCTCGGTGGCGATGGCGCGCACCCAGGCGTTGAGTGCTGCCTTGGCGGCGGCGTAGGCGGGATTGCCGAAATGGGCTTGCGCGTTCACCGAGGAGATGAACACGAAGGCGGCGCCTTGTGGCTGGTTGCGCATGACGGGAAGCAATTCCTGCGACAGCAGGGCGGCGCTGCGGAAATTCAGATTCATTTCGCGGTCGAGGGCGGTCGTCGAGACATCGGCGAGCGTTTCCGCCCGCGTCCAGCCGGCGTTAGAGATGACCGCCGCCGGTGCCGCGCTTTCCCCGATGCGCTTGGCAAATGCCGCCACGGCGCCGTCATCGAGCAAGTCAAAATGGTGCACTTCTTCAATTCCGGCCCCGGTCAGGCCGGTGCCCTCACGGTCGCACGCAATAACCCTTGCCCCGCATGCGGACAGGACGGCGACCAGCGCGCTGCCGACGCCGCCAGCCGCACCTGTCACAACCACGCTGCGGCCACTGAAATCGATCATGCGGCTCCTCGCTTTTCCCTGGCCAATCCTCGCTTGCCGGATGACTTGACGCAACCACCTGCCACGCAGGATGCTGGTGCTCTTGTAATAAAGCAACATAAATTCCAAAAAATGTTGCTTTCCAACACGGCCTGTATGAGAATCGCCGCGGTCGGCGTAGACCTTGCGGCAGGAAACCGGAAACCGGCGCAGCGAAAGAGCCGAACCGCGCGGAATCTCCGGCGATGGCCGCCAATGTTTTGAACAGGAGACTTTCCTTGCCCAAGCAGTGTTTTGGAACTTCCCACGTGCCGCTGTCGCCGGCGGTCCGGGCCGGCGACATGGTCTATGTCTCCGGCCAGGTGCCGGTCGGCAGCGACGGCACCGTGGTTGTGGGCGGCATCGCCGAGCAGACCGAGCAGGTGCTTTCGAACGTCAAGGCGGCGCTGGCGCTGGCCGGCTGCAGCATGGACGACGTGGTCAAGACGACAGTCTGGCTCGAGGACGCGCGCGACTTCAGCGCTTTCAATGCCGTCTATGCCCGGCATTTCCCAAAGGATCCGCCGGCCCGCACCACGGTCGAGTCACGGCTGATGATCGACATCAAGATCGAGGTCGAGGCTGTCGCCTACAGACCGATTTGACGAGAAAACGGGAACGGAGCCGGACGCCGATGCAATTTGATCTTCTCCTGAAGGGCGGCCGCCTTATCGATCCGGCGTCCGGCCTCGACGCGCAACGTGATCTGGCCATCGCCGGTGGCCGCATCGCCGCGATCGATTCCGACATTCCATTCGAGCGTGCCGCACGCGTCATCGACGCCACCGGTTCCATCGTCGCGCCCGGCCTCATCGACCTACACAGCCACGTCTATTGGGGCGGCACTTCGCTCGGCGTCGATGCCGACCGCCTCGCCGCAAAAAGCGGCACCACCACCTTCATCGATGCCGGAAGTGCTGGCGCCGGCAACTTCCTCGGCTTTCGCCGCCATGTCATCGAGCGCTCGAAGGTCCGCATCCTGGCCTATGTCAACATTTCCTTTGCCGGCATTTTCGGCTTCTCGCAGACCGTTTCGGTCGGCGAGTGCAGCGATCTCCGACTCTGTGAACCGCGCGAGACGGTGGCGGCGGTGCGCGAGCACGCAGACGTGATCGTCGGCGTAAAAGTCCGCTCGGGTCGCCACGCCGGCGGCAGCAGCGGCATCGCGCCGGTCGATCTGGCGCTCGAGGCCGCCGACCAGGCCGGCCTGCCGCTGATGGCGCATATCGACGAGCCGCCGCCAGGCCGCTCGGAAGTGCTGCCGCGGCTGCGCAAGGGCGACATCCTCACCCACTGCTTCCGGCCGTTTCCCAACGCGCCGATCTTCGCCTCGGGCGCGGTTCGGCCCGACATGCGGCTGGCGCGCGAGCGCGGCGTCATCTTCGATATCGGCCACGGCATGGGCTCATTCGACTTCGAGGTCGCCAGGGCGATGCTCGGCGAGGGGCTGGCGCCGGATGTGATCAGCAGCGACGTGCATCTTTACTGCGTCGACGGTCCCGCCTTCGACATTCTAGTCTGCATGTCGAAACTGCTGGCGCTCGGCATGCCGCTCGTCGAGGTGCTGCGCGCCGCAACGCAGCGGCCGGCCGAGGCGATCGCAAGGCCCGAGCTTGGCACGCTGGCGGTCGGTGCCATCGGCGACGTCGCGGTGCTGCGGCTGCGGCCGGGGCGCTTCACCTTTGTCGATGCGGTCGGCGCCTCGCTGGTCGCCGAGCAAAGGCTGGTCTCGGACGGCATCGTGATTGGCGGGACCTGGTGGCCGAACGAGGCTGCTAACGATTTCGGCGATACCGAGCGTTTCGAAGCGCATGCGCATGAGACGCATGTCGATGTGGTGAGCCGGCATTTCGGGCGTGGGTGATCTCCCCCGTGAAGGGGGAGATGTCGCCGAAGGCGACAGAGGGGGTCGGTTCGACCGGGCTCGCCTTCCTGCAACGGATGGAAGTTGGCGCTCGACGCGCGGCGACCCCCTCTGGCCTGCCGGCCATCTCCCCCTCAAGGGACCCTCAAGGGGGGAGATTACAGCTTCACGCCGGCGCCCCATAAACCGGCGTCGGAATTCCTTCCATCCGCGCCTTGATCTGCAGCGCAACGAACTTCGAATAGAAGCGCGATAGCGCCAAATTGCCACCGTGGAACCATAGCGCTTCCTGCGCCGTCGGCTTCCACATGTTGCGCAATTCGCCTTGCCATGGTCCGGGATCGCCTTTCACGCCCGAGCCAATCCCCCAGCATGGGCCGACCTTGTCGGCGACCTGGCGCGAGACGACCGCCGCCACGGTCTCGTTCATCGATTGATAGCCGGTGCAGGAGATGACCGCATCGGCCGCCAGTTCGGTGCCGTCATCGAACAGGATGCCTGTCGGCGTCAGCGACTTGATGTCGACGCCGCTGCGGATGCCGATCTCGCCGTCGATGATCAGATCGGAAGCGCCGACGTCGATGTAATAGCCCGAGCCGGTGCGGTAGGCCTTCATCAGCAGCCCGGTCTCGTCGTCGCCGAAATCGATGGCGAAGCCGGCGTTGCGTAAGCGGTCGTAGAAGGCCGCGTCGCGCGTCTTGATGATGTCGTAGAGCGCCCGCTGGCTTTGCGGCAGCAGCGCGAACGGCGTCGAGGCGACGATCATGTCCGCTTTTTCGGTGGTGATGCCGCGCGCCAGCGCATTTTCCGAAAAGATCTCGAACCCGACCTCCATCAGCGTGTCTGATTTGACCACCGTCGTCGGCGAGCGCTGGATCATGGTGACCTCAGCACCACTTTCCCAGAGGTCGACCGCGACATCGTGCCCCGAACTTGCCGCGCCGAGGACCGCGACGCGTCTGCCGCGGAAATTCTCGCCGCTGGAATACTGGCTGGAGTGCAGGATCTCTCCCAAGAAGGTCGCGGCGCCGGGGAGGTCGATCTGCCTCGGTGGGCCATAGGCGCCGGTTGCGAAGACGATATGCTTGGGTTTCAGCGTGATGCGCTCGCCGGCGCGATCGACCTCGACCGTCCAGACCTTTTCGGCCTCGTCATAGCTGGCGCTGACGCATTTCGTAGAGGTCCAGTAATTGAGCTCCATGACGCGCGTGTACATTTCCAGCCAGTCGCCCATCTTGTCCTTGGGCGTGAACACCGGCCAGTTTTCCGGAAACGGGATGTAGGGCAGATGGTCGTACCAGACCGGGTCGTGCAGCACGAGCGAGCGATAGCGGTTGCGCCAGGAATCGCCGGCCCGCGCATTCTTCTCGATGATGACGGCCGGCACGCCGAGCTGCCTGAGCCGTGCCCCCAGCATGATGCCGCCCTGGCCGCCGCCGATGACCAGACAGGAGGGCTGCTCAATGGCGCCGAGATCACGCGCCTCGCGCGCTCTCGCCTCTGCCCAAGTCTCGCGGTCCGGGTCGGCCTTGTGGCGTACACCCAAAGGCCGCGCCGGCCCTTTGCGCTCCTCAAAGCCCTTGAGATCGCTCATCGCCGTGAACAGCGTTCGGCATCGGCCGTCCTGCAGGCGCATGATGCCTTGGCCCCACGCCGATGATGTCTCGAAGGTGAACCAGGCCTCGACGATGCCTTCGTCGGAGCTCGCCTCACCATTGAGCTGCCAGGCGGTCGGCCTTGTCGTGGCCAGTGTGGCTTCCAGCATGTCGCGGATCGCCGCACGGCCTTCCATCGTCTTGATGTTCCAGGTGAAGGTCAGCAGATCGCGCCAGTAGCAGTCTTCTACGAACAGATTGACTGCGGCTTCGGCATCGCCCGCGTCGAGCGACCGGGCGAGGGAGGAAAACCAGGTGGCCGCCTGTTTCGATGGTGCCAAGTCGAGCATTTGTGGTCCTTCTACCTTTCCAAGTCGGCGCCGCCGCGCCTTTCCTTCTTCCACAACAAGGGGAAAAGGAGAAGCCGCGCCCCTCAATCCCCCAGCGGTTCCATCTCCTTGCCCGTCCTGTGGATCTGGGCGTTGTATTTGATGCGGCGGACCGTTTCGCGGGCCGAGCCGTCGAGCTTGTAGGCGGCCGCCACGGCCATCAGGTCGATCGCGGCGAGGAAAGCAAAACGCGAGGCGGTCGGCTTCAGCGTGTCGGGATATTCGGGAACCGCTACCGTCAGCCTGACGTCGCAGGCGCGGGCAAGGTCGGTGTCGGGCGCGGTCACGCCGATCGCGTTGGCGCGGTAATGCTTGGCGAGCTCGACGGCCTCGATCACCTCGCGCGTGCGTCCGGTCGCCGAGATGGCGATCACAAGATCGCTGGGCTTCAAGGTCGAGGCGGTCATCCGCATCAGATACGGATCGCATTGGGCGCTGACGGTGATGCCGTAGCGGAACAGCCGGTACTGGGTCTCCTGCGCCAGCGCCGACGAGCTGCCGCCAAGGCCGAACACCGTGACCTGGCGCGCCTTGGCGATGAACTCGGCGGCCTTCACCAGCTGCGCCGGATCAAGCTGCCGTTCGGCCTCCTGCAGCGCTCGGCGGGCCTCGCCGAACACGGCATTCCAGAACGGCATGCCATTGTCGCTGCTGGTGGGCGGCGGCTTGCTCAGATAGAGCGCGCCGACGACGAGGCTCTGCGCCAGCTTCAGCTTGAAGTCGCGCACGCCCTCGCAGCCGATGGCGCGGCAGAACCGGGTCACCGTGGGTTCGCTGACCTGGGCGCGCTGGGCGAGCACGGCATTGGAGGCGTCGACCGCGAACCTGACGTCGTCGAGCACGACATCGGCGACGCGCCGCTCAGCCGGGCGCAATTCACCGTAAGAGTCCTTGACCAGCGAAATGATGTCGGGGATGCGCCTGACATGATCGCGCCCATCTGGATCGCGCCCATCCGGGTCGCCGTCCGAGGTCGGCCGCCCCTGGCCGTCAGCTTCGGTCATGAGTCATCCCTGCCGTTCGTGGAAGTCGACCTGTATCATGTTTGCGCACCGCTTGCCTGCTTCGCCTCACGCGGTCGGTGTCCCGAAGTATGTAGGAAAGCAACAAGCTTTTCAAGAAATAGAAAAGGCAATCCAAACAATGATGTAACCGTGGTACAAACGATCTCTCTGACTAGAGCAGCGGTCGCCGCTTGACAGTAAAGTAGGATAGTTACAGACTGATTTTTGCGAACGGATGACCCAATGGATCATCGCGCAACCTGCGAGGGGCGCATGAACGCGGGCAGTGCAAAAACCCCGAAGCTTGGCGTGCAGGCCGCGACCAAGATCTATCATATGGCTTCCGGCGACCTTCTGGCGCTGGATCGCTGCAGCCTCGACGTTCACGCCAATGAGATCGTCTCGATCGTCGGCCCCTCCGGCTGCGGCAAGACCACGCTTTTGTGGTCGATGTCCGGCCTGCATCGCCTGTCCAGCGGGACAATCCGGCTCGACGGCAGAGAGATCACCGGGCCGCATCCGGATATCGGCATCGTCTTCCAGGAGGCAAACCTGCTGCCCTGGCGCAATCTTGACGCCAACATCCATTTTCCCTTCGAGATCAAGGGCGAGAAGCCGGATCGCGCCTGGATCGCCCATCTCGTCAATCGTGTTGGGCTCGACGGCTTCGGCGGCAAGTTTCCGCGCGAGCTCTCGGGCGGCATGCAGCAGCGAGCTGCGATCGTGCGGGCGCTGGCGCTGAAGCCCTCGGTGCTTTTGATGGACGAGCCGTTCGGTGCACTCGACAGTTTCACCCGCGAAGAGATGAACCGTCTCGTCGAGGAGATCTGGCTCGACACCAAAACCACCATCGTCTTCATCACCCACAGCATCGAGGAGGCGATCTTCCTGTCCGACAGGGTGGTGGTGCTGAGCGCGCGGCCGGGGCGCGTCGCCCAGGAATATCGCGTGCCGTTTGCGCGCCCGCGCTCGCTGGAGATCATGGCGACAAAAGAAGTCTTCGACCTCACAAACACGATCAAGATGGACATCGTCGGCGAACGCGTACGACCGAAGGCGCGGGAGCGCGGCACCGCAGAAATTGTGAGGATCAGGCCGTGAGCGAAGGCGACGCCATACCGGAATTCTCCAAAACCAAGGCGGGCGCCAAAGCCGGCGAAGGTCACGACGTCAGCCTGACCAATCTTTCGGCGTTTGCCAGCGGGCCCGGCATCAGGTCGGGCGCCGAGGTCGCGGCCATCATCGCTGTCGCGGTGGTCATCATCGGCGGCATCGAGCTGGCGCTGCGGCTGTTCAATGTGCCGCACTACATCATGCCGGGGCCAAGCGCGATCGCCTACGCGCTGTACGACGAGTTCCCGCTGATCGCGCCGCATCTCGGCTATACGCTGGTCGAGCTGGTCTCCGGCTTCTCGATCGGCGCCATTATCGGCCTGGTGATGGCCGCGGTGATCACGCAATTCCCGTTCGCCGAAAAGATCGTCGCGCCCTACATCCTGATCCTGGTCACCACGCCGATGCTGGCGTTGGTGCCGCTTCTTATCCTGCGCTTCGGCTTCGGTTACACGCCGCGCATCATCGCGGTCGCGCTTGCCGCCGGGCCGATGGTGATGATCAATGCGGCGACGGGCTTTCGCCGCGTCGACAGCGCCAAGATCGCGCTGGCGCGTTCCTATGGCGCCAGCACCTTGCAGATATTCTGGAAGATCCGCGCGCCGATGGCGCTGCCGATGATCCTTGTTGGCCTGATGATCGGCGCGATCTTCGGGCTGCTGACCGCGGTGGGCGCCGAGATGGTCGGCGGCGGCTTCGGCCTCGGCAACCGGCTGACCACCTATTCGTCGATGATCCAGATGCCGCAATTCTTCGCGGTGGTTCTGATCCTCTCGACCCTCGGCATCCTGATCTACGTGCTGTTCTTCCTGATCGGCAAGAAGTGGGCGAGCTGGGAGGCGTAGTGCATGTCGCCCAGAGTGCGCAGCGGTTTTGGGTTACGACGTAAAACGAGGACTTAGCGCGCGGGGCAATGATGGCGCCTGGGAGGCGGGCGACAGGTGAGAAACTATCGGCCAACAAAAGGGGAAATGCCATGACCAAGGAAAGTCACATCAGTTTCAAGGCGGGGATCAGCCGCCGCTATTTTCTGCAAGTCACCGGAGCAGGCGTGGTGACCGCCACCGCGCTCGGCGCCTCGGCGTTCAGGGCACAGGCCGAGCCATACGGCAAGTTCACCTGGATTTCGCCGCGCGGCACGCTCGAAGTGCTCGACGACTATCCCTATTGGGCGGCCAAGAAGGCAGGCTATTTCGGCGACCTCGACACCGACATGCAGCCGGGCCCGTCGGACGGCACCGCGACGGTGAAGTTCGTCGATGTCGGCCAGGCTGACATGGGCTTTCCCTCGCCCGGCGTCTTCTCCTTCGCCATCCAGAACGGCATGAAGCTCAAATCCGTGTTTCACATGGGGGCGCGCGACACGTTCAGCTTCGCCTTCCGCAAGGGCGAGGGAACGAACGACCTGAAGACGCTCGAGGGCAAGACCATCCTGCTCGGCTCCGCCGCATGGCAGTCGATCACCGATCCGCTGCTGGCCTCGCAAGGCGTCGACATCAAGAAAGTCAAGTATGTCGAGGCAGGCTGGCCGACCTGGGGCACCGCACTGGCCGGCGGCCAAGGCGATGCGGCGCTGTCGTGGGAAGGGCTGCGGGCCGAATGGATCGCCAAGAACCTCGACTTCGAATACTGGCTCGGCGTGCAGAACTCGAAGCTGCCGGCGAACACTTTCGTCGTGCGGTCGGCCGATCTCGATGATCCCGACCGCAAGGCGTTCCTGGAGAAATACCTGCGCGGCTGGGCGATGGGCCTGGAATTCGGCTACCAGAATCCGCGCGCGGCCGTCGAAGCGGTGTTCGAGCAGTTCCCGACGCTGGCCAAGAATCTCGGGCCTGAGCTCGGCACCACCTCGATCCTGCAGCAGATCAACGTCTTCCGTGGCGACATGGATAAGCGCGAAGGCTGGGGTTCGCACGACATGGCGAGCTGGCAGGGCTTCTTCGACCAGATCCACAAGATCGGCCAGATCAGCAGTCCGGTGAAGGCCGAGGACGTCTGCACCAACGAACTGATCGGCCCGGCCAATGATTTCGACAAGGCCAAGGTCAAGGCCGATGCCGACGGCGCCAAGCTGTCGGAGGGCTTTGCTGCGCTCGACGTCGAGAAGATCAAGGCGCATCTGTTCGACTCAGCGGTCAAGTAGGGCACTTGGTGACGATATGGGCGGCGATTGGGTCGCCGCCCCAACTAAATCAAAAAGGGAGGTGGCTTTGACCGATAAGGTGAAAGTGCTAGTGATTGGTCTCGGCAATATGGGCGCGTCGCATGCCAGCGCCTATCACAGGCTAGACGGTTTTGAGATCGTCGGCATCATGAGCCGCACGATCAAGAGCAACACGAAGATTCCGGCGGAATTAGCCGGCTATCCGCTCTATGAGGATTTCGACCGGGCGCTGAACGAGACCAGGCCGGATGCCGTTTCCATCAACAGCTGGCCCAACACGCATGCCGAATATGCGCTGAAGGCGATTGCCGCGGGCTGCCACGTGTTCATGGAAAAGCCGCTCGCCACCAATATCGAAGATGCCGAAAAGGTCGTCGCTGCGGCCCGCGCCAGGAACCGCAAACTGGTGCTCGGTTATATCCTGCGCGTCCACCCGTCATGGATCAAGTTCATCGAAGTCGGCAAGACGCTCGGCAAGCCGCTGGTCATGCGCCTCAACCTCAACCAGCAGAGCAGCGGCAGCGCCTGGCACTGGCACAAGAACCTGATCGATTCGCTGATCCCGATTGTCGATTGCGGCGTGCACTATGTCGATGTGATGTGCCAGCTGACCGGCGCCAAACCGGTCCGCGTTCACGGCGTCGGCGCGAAATTGTGGGCCGATGCCGCCAAGCAGAATTATGGCCATCTGCACGTAACCTTCGATGACGGTTCGGTCGGCTGGTATGAGGCGGGCTGGGGGCCGATGATGAGCGAGACGGCCTATTTCGTGAAGGACGTGGTCGGCCCCAAGGGCGCGGTCTCGATCGTCGCCGGCCAGACGGCAAGCAGCGCAGCCGAACTCGCCGAGGTGTCGAACTCAGCCGATATCGACCGGCACACCAAGACCGACGCGCTAAAGATCCACTATGCCGAGGTCGACGGCGACAAGAATTTCAAGAAGCCCGACGAGATCGTCAGCATGGAGGACGAGCCCGGCCACCAGGAGCTTTGCGACCGCGAGCAGGCATTCTTCCTGCGCGCCATCCGCGAGGATCTTGATCTGTCCGAGCAGATGGATGCCGCGGTCAACAGCCTGCGCATCGTGCTCGCCGCCGAGCAGAGCATCGAAGAAGGGCGGACCGTCGAGTTGGGGTAAGGTGATCCGGCTGCGGGCTCGAAGAAGAGATGCCAGCAAGGCCAGTCGCCTCAGACGAATGAGCGACCCCGTGTTGAGCGTTTAAGGGCCGATCCTGGCGCCGCCCCTCATCGCCCTGCCGGGCACTTCTCCCCGTATAGGGACGGGGAGAAGAACGCCTTCGCTAAGGATTCCGCCAATCTCTGGCGTTGCAGAGAGGAAACGGCCACGGTTAGTGGCCAATTGAGCGCCCACGCAAAAACGCACCACCGGCCCGAAGCCGGTGGTGCTCTCTGGACAGTCTGTAGGGGCAGGACCGTTCCAGGGATCCCTTAGGATCGGACTCAAATGTCGGCTTTTCCTTCACCCATGGCATCGGCCGAACAGATGAAGGAGCCTGCCAACTGGCTAAGAATCTCGACAGTGCGATGCGCCGCCGAGCAGCGCATGATTTGCAATATTATTCGGCCGCGTCAGGAATTTCGCCGGAGGTGTCGTCGGAAGTCTCTGCCGGATCGGCCTTTCTTGCCAGGAACTTGTCCAAGGCTGCCTGCAAGGACAGGGTGGCCTGCGGTGAGGCCGGCGTCGTAGAAACGACAGCCATCGCATGGGCAATTCCCCGAGTGGACTTGTCCTTGGCCGCCGCAGACGTTGCGGCTCCGTGTCCCTGCGATCCAGCCCCAGCCGAATTTCCGCCATTGCCGTTGCTCGCGCCGTTACCCTTCCCGCCGCCATTGCCGCCGGGTCCGGCGAGGACTGGAGACGCGACAAGGGCGAGAGCGGCGACCGTTGCGAACAGACTGGTTCGAGTTTTCATAATTCCTCCTTCGAGCCGCCCTCCCGCCAGGAAAGAATATGAGGACTCTCTAATATGAAAGGTCCACTATCGGCCAGTTTGATTTAAATCCACCTGTCCGCAAGGGACCTTGGTCCGAAATTGAAAGGCAAAGGTCCTAGACTCTACTTGGGGACGTATTTGGCGCGGCGAACAAAGCGCCTGCTGGCCACGGGCAGCTGGCGAAGCGACAAGCTCGCTCCGTCTGCCGGGTGATGCCGTGCTGCCACCAAAACGAAAAAGCCGCGGCGAACCGCGGCTTTCGATGCTTGATTCCTGGAAGGAAACTGGAGCGGGTGAAGCGATTCGAATGCTCGACCCCAGCCTTTGATGAGTATGCTGGAGCTGATCGGCTCGCCGAGCATTCAGATCTTCCGGTCGCTCCAACCTTAAAGTCAAACGCTCCGCTCCCTGGTTGTTGCCGGGCACACTACCTCTTCCGAGCTCCGGCGGCTGG
Organism: Mesorhizobium wenxiniae; assembly: GCF_002284535.1. GTDB lineage: Bacteria > Pseudomonadota > Alphaproteobacteria > Rhizobiales > Rhizobiaceae > Mesorhizobium > Mesorhizobium wenxiniae. The sequence goes on from NZ_NPKH01000024.1 coordinate 62,509, forward strand.
TCGAGAAACTCGTAGACAAGCCAAAAGAGGCTCAGTAGTAGCGACCGCCGCTGCTATCGGCAGCACAAAGCGAGCAGCTGTGCTCTTTTACAAAAAAGGGCTGCTGGTCCGCATGCTTGTTAGGAACGAATCGACATTGCACAATTGGATGCGCTGGCTTTAGCTCGCTGGCGCTTCCTTGTGACCCGATTCCAAGGTAGGAGCGAAGCCATTCCTCTCGAGCCGCCCTCCCGCCAGCATGGTATGTGAGGACTGTCCAATATGAAAGGTCCACTATCAGCCAGTTTGGTGCTACCCCAAAAACCAAAAAGCCGCGCCGAACCGCGGCTTTTCGATGTTTGATACCCCGGAAGGAAATTGGAGCGGGTGAAGTGATTCGAACGCTCGACCCAACCTTGAAAACGTCAATTTCTGCCAACGCCGCCCTATCCGAATTTCCGCTACCAGAATCCGAGATGATCAACACCAATGAAATGATGCAGCTTCTTCTGGACCACGTGACAAGCGGGCAGCTGAGCAGACGCAGCTTCCTGGCTTCAGCATATGGATCCTCTTGGGTAATACGAATTGAAAATTGCGCCCTCATGTTTCAAAACAGGTCGGTAGACCCGCGAGGATGGTTTCGTGCGGGGTCGTCCACGGTCCTCAAGCCGAGAATTCTAAAAGACGTTCAACAATGACCCAGCACGTACAAAACGCTCGAATTCTCATGTACAGCCACGACACGTTCGGGCTCGGCCACTTGCAGCGCTGCCGGACGATCGCGCATTCGCTGGTCGAGGATTTCCGCGGTCTTCAGGTGCTTATCATTTCGGGTGCGACTATCGCTGGCGCCTTCGACTACCGCGCCCGTGTCGACTTCGTGAAGATCCCCAGCGTCATCAAGTTGCGCAACGGCGAATACACCTCGCTGGAAAAGGATATCGATCTGCATGAGACGCTAAGGATGCGCCAGTCGATCATCCGCCATACAGCCGAGACCTTCCGGCCGGATATCTTCATCGTCGACAAGGAACCGCTCGGCCTGCGCGGTGAGATCGAGGACACGCTCTCCTACCTCAAGACGCGGGGCACCACGCTCGTGCTTGGCCTGCGCGAGGTGATGGACGCGCCGCATCTGCTCGAAGCAGAGTGGGCACGCAGGGATGTGATGCGCAAGATAGGCCTGTTCTACGACAAGATCTGGGCCTATGGTCCGCCGGATTTCTACGATCCGTTGACCGGCCTGGAGGTGCCGCCGGCTATCAGGGCAAAGATGAAGTTCGTCGGTTTCCTGCAACGGAGCCTGCAGAAGAACGAGTTGCCCGGCCACCGGCCCGAGGGCGACTATATCCTCGTTACCACCGGTGGCGGCGGTGACGGCGCCGATCTGATCCACAGCGTCATCGATGCCTATCAGCAGGATCCGCAATTGCAGCATAGGGCGTTGATCGTGCTTGGGCCTTACATGCCGGCGCGCAAGCGCAACAAGCTGCTCAAGAAGGGGTCCAAGATCCCCTATATCAGGATCATCGAGTTCGACAACCGCATGGAAGAGCTGATTGCCGGCGCCAAGGCGGTCGTGGCGATGGGCGGTTACAACACCTATTGCGAGATACTGTCGTTCGACAAGCCGGCGCTGATCGTGCCGCGCGTCAAGCCCCGCGAGGAACAACTGATCCGAGCACGGCGCGCAGCCGAACTCGGCCTCATCGAAATGCTTTTGCCGGAAGAAGCCGAGGATTCCCAGCGGTTTGCCAATGCACTGGAGGTGCTGCCGGACCGGCCCGGCCCATCGCAGAGCCATCCGCATCTGACGCTGGAAGGGCTGCCTCACATTTCCGAAATCGTCGCGGAACTGCTCGACCGGCGGGGCGGCCATCACCTTTCGGTCATTGAAGGCATGAACTGAGTTGCAACATCGCAAGGTCGTCGTGGTTCTGAAGGGCTATCCGCGGCTGTCGGAAACGTTCATCGCGCAGGAACTGCTCGGTCTGGAGCGTGCGGGGTTCGACCTGATACTGGTCTCGCTCAGGCGGCCGACCGACGCAAAACGCCACCCCGTGCATGACGAGATCAAAGCGCCCGTCCATTATCTGCCGGAATATCTGCATGAAGAGCCGCTACGCGTGGTTCGCTCGCTGTTTGCTTATCTGCTGCGGCCGGGCTTCTGGCGCGCGCTCCGATCGCTGGCTACCGATATCCGCCGCGACTTTACGCGCAATCGCGCGCGCCGCTTCGGGCAAGCGCTCGTGCTGGCGGCCGAATGGCCGGAAGGCGCGGGCTGGCTGCATGCACATTTCGCGCACACACCGGCATCGGTGACGCGCTATGCCAGCCAGCTTCGTGGCCTGCCCTGGAGCTGCTCGGCCCACGCCAAGGACATCTGGACTTCGGCGGACTGGGATCTGGCTGGCAAGCTTTCCTCGGCGCGCTGGACGGTCACTTGCACAAAAGCCGGCTTCGACCGTCTGAAAAAACTCGCTAACGGCAACTCGTCTGTGCATCTGAGCTATCATGGGCTCGACCTTGATCGCTTCGGCGGTTTCGGCGAGGCGCGAAAACAGCATGACGGCTCGGCGCCGGATGAACCGGTTATCGTTCTGAGCGTCGGGCGCGCCGTTGAAAAGAAAGGTTACGATACCTTGCTGGAGGCCCTTGCCCTCTTGCCTGGTGATTTGGCGTGGCGTTTCGAGCATATCGGCGGCGGCGAGGAACTGGAACGGTTCAAGGCGCTGGCGCAAAAGCTCGGCCTGGATGGTCGCGTCTCCTGGAAAGGCGCGCTTGCGCAGGAGGAGGTGCTTGAGCACTACCGCTGCGCCGACATCTTCGCCCTGGCCTGCAGGATCGCCGCAAATGGCGACCGGGACGGTCTGCCGAATGTTCTGGTGGAGGCGGCTAGCCAGCGACTTGCCTGCGTGTCGACCGATATTTCCGGCGTGCCGGAGCTTTTATCGCCGGATGAAACCGGGCTGCTGGTTCCGACGGAAGACCCAATTGCCCTGGCACGGGCGCTGGAGCGCCTGATCCGTGATCCCGTGCTGCGCGCCCGCCTCGGCGACGCCGCAGAGCGGCGCGTGCGCGGCAATTTCGATCATATGGCAAGCATTGGACAGCTCAAGGAACTGTTCGAGCGGGAGTGGCGGGCCGCCGAATGAAGCGGCTGCGCGCTTTCTTCTATGTCCAGCACCTGCTCGGTATCGGCCATCTCGCGCGCGCCAGCCGCATTGCGGCGGCTCTGGTCGATGACGGGTTTGACGTAACCGTCGTGACCGGCGGAGCGCCGATCGCGGGGTTTCCGGGACTGGGTGTAAAATCTGTAACCCTGCCACCTGTCACCTCCGGTGATGAAGGATTTTCCGGACTTGTCGACCTGCAGGGCAATCCGATCGACGATGATTTCAAGAAATGGCGTTCAGAGATGCTGCTGCAGGCATTCCGGGATTGCAGGCCTGATATCGTCATTGTCGAGGCGTTTCCATTTGGACGCCGGCAGATGCGTTTCGAACTCCTGCCGCTGATCGAGGCCATCGACGCGACGTCACCCAGACCGCTGCTGGCGACGTCCGTCCGTGATATCCTTCAGGAGCGCGTCAAGCCGGGCCGAAACGAGGAAACGGTCGATCTCATCAACAGGCATTTCGACCTTGTCATGATCCACGGCGATCCGGGTTTCGCAACCATCGACAAGACATTTCCACTGGCTGGGGCGATCAAAGCCGAGGTCACCTACACAGGGCTCGTTGCCGCGCCGCCATCGCCCGCGGCCTCCGAGCGCTTCGACGTTCTGGTGTCGGTTGGCGGCGGGGCTGCCGGAAAGAGCCTTGTCAGATCCACCATCGTAGCGGCGCGGCATGCCAGCAACGCTTGGAAATGGTGTTTGATCACCGGCCCAAACCTGCCGAAAGACGAGTTTGACGCGATCGCACGCGATGCCTCGCCGGTCCTGTCCATCTTCCGGTTCCGCGAGGATTTCGCCAGCCTGCTGACCGGCGCCCGCCTGTCGGTGTCGCAGGCGGGTTACAACACGGTCTGCGATGTCCTGCGCGCGGGTTGTCGCTCCCTGCTCGTTCCATTTGCAGCCGGCGGGGAAACCGAACAGACCGTTCGCAGCCTGAGGCTCGAAGAACTCGGTCTTGCGACCATGCTGACGGAAAAGGACCTAACGCCCGAACGTTTGGGGCAAGCGATCGAACAGGCGCTTGTGGGACCGACGCCATCCGAGCATCGTCTCGATCTGGAAGGCGCGCGTCGGTCGGCGCAAATTCTGCGCGAGCGGTATAGAACAATGGTCCCTAAAAATGGGGCCCGGTTTCGGAAAAGTTCATGATCAAACAAACGATATGCTAACGCGCGTCGAGTCTGGTGAGATTCGTGCGACGCGCTTCAAGTCCTTGTTTTTATGCATGTCGTTGTCCCAAAACTGCTACGCACTTTTGGGCGAATGCATTAAACAGTTCCAATCAGCATGAAGCGTGTATAATTTTTTGTCGGCAGTTCGCCGGAGAACCGCACCTCCCGTAGCGTCGCCATTGCTTCGAAGGCTGCAAGTGAAGCCACGCAGTTGATGTGCGTCGGCTCGCTGAAATAATCGTTCGATTGCAGCAGTACATTCGTGCCCCGCGGAAGCAGAGCAAGCCAGGCGGGCAGATCGGCTATGTGTTCGCAGCTCGTATTGACCACCAGGTCGGGCCGCACGGCCGCATAGTCGAGTGCGTACATATCTGCCGTCAGCGCCCGGAACCGGTCGCCGGCTTCCCGGTTGAGGGTCCGGGCGACCGGCGCGACTTCGGGATCGATGTCGATGCTATCGACCGCCGCGATGTCGAAGCGGGCGTCGTTGAAAAGCATTGCCGGCAATACGCCGTACCATCCACCCAGAACCCATACGCGCCCGAACCGGCCGCCGCAGCTTTCGAACAGCCTGTAGAGCGCCCACATCTTGCAGGCGACCTGCTTGTGGTTGAAGGCGTTTGCGATATCGGCCTTCGGATGCTTGGTGATGACGCGCGCCAGCCCTGCCACGAGAGGGCAGTTGACATAGGCAGCAATTCCCCGCGTGAGGTCCAAGGCTTGCTCGTGCCAGCCCATGCCGGCATTGCGGGGTTGCGTGACATCCATCATATTTGTCTTGTATGTTGGGATTTCGGGCGACACAACGCAATCTTGCCTCCCACAAGGCTGTTTGATTCGCGGACGTGATTATGCAGCAAGCCGCTTCGACATTGCCCGGTGCCGGAGAGAGCCTGTTGCATCTGTCCGGACCATCGGCGTCCATTCGCCAGCACCAGCGGCGTAGCTGCGGCCTCGTGCTGCTCGGCTATTCGCAAAAACCCTACGGAAGCCGCAAACCGTCTGGCCAGCTGCTTTCTTCGCTGATCAACAATGCCCATAACGTTGTCATCGACCATGCGGCGGAACTGGATCGCGCCGCCTCGCAGGTTCCTTCCATCGTTGAGCGCAGGACAATCTCCGTGCGCTGCAGCTTCGAGCTTCTCGTTGCCGACGAAGAGATTGCCGATACGCCATTCGCCAGCAGGTGCTTTTACATCCTGCATCCTTCCAACTGAAGGGCCCACAGCCGCATATGGAACCCAGCCTAGCCCGCTATATCTGGACGCACACCAAGAAGCAGCAGCTCTGGATATTGATGATCGTCGTGCTTTCGATGATCCCGTATTTCATGTCCTTCGACCTGCCGAAGCTGATCATCAACGGCCCGATCCAAGGTAGCGGCTTCGAGCAACCGGGCGCGACCCAGCCATTCATGAGGCTGCACTATAACCTGCCGTTCATCGGAGAGGTCCAGTTCTTCTCCGGTTTTCAGCTCGACCGCAAGGCGACGCTGTTTGCCCTGAGCCTTGTGTTCCTCTTGCTAGTCGTCATCAACGGCCTGTTCAAACTCTACATCAACACCTACAAGGGCCGCCTCGGCGAACGCATGCTGCGGCGTATCCGCTTCGATCTGGTGGATCGTGTGCTGCGGTTTCCACCGTTTTACTTCAAGCGAGTGAAATCCGCCGAAGTGGCGACCATGGTGAAGGACGAGGTGGAGCCGCTGGGCGGCTTCATCGGCGATGCCTTCGTGCAGCCGGTGCTGCTCGGCGGCCAGGCGCTGACGGCCATGCTGTTCATCGTGGTCCAGAACTTCTGGCTCGGAATGATAGCGGTCGTGATCGTGGCGATCCAGATCGTGCTCATCCCGCGAATGCGGCGGCGGCTGATTGTGCTCGGGCGCGAACGGCAGTTGACGGCGCGCGCGCTTTCGGGCCGGGTTGGCGAAATCGTCGACGGGATTGGCGCGGTTCACGTCCACGACACATCAAACTACGAGCGCGCCGACATAGCTGCCCGGCTCGGGCTCATCTTCAAGATCCGCTTCGATCTTTACCAATGGAAATTCATGGTGAAGTTCCTCAACAATTTTCTCGCGCAGGTCACGCCCTTTCTGTTCTACATGATCGGCGGGTATCTGGTCATCCAGGGGCGGCTGGACGTCGGCCAGCTCGTGGCCGTGATCAGCGCCTATAAGGAACTGCCCGGACCGATGAAGGAACTGATCGACTGGGATCAGGCGCGGCAGGATATCCAGGTCAAATATCAGCAGGTCGTTGAACAATTCACCGTCGATGGTCTCATTGCGCCGAGAATCGGGGCATTGACGATCGACGATCCCGAACCGATGACCAAACCCCTGTCCGCGATCGGTCTGTCCATAGCAGACGATGGCGGTGGAATGCTCCTCGACCGTATCTCCCTGCAGGTCAAGCCGGGTGAGACGGTGGCGCTGGTTAGTACCGCAACAGGTGGAGCCGAGGCGCTTGCAGAAGCCTTCGCGCGGCTGAACTGGCCGGACAGCGGAAGGGTCGCTTCGGGCGCCGACGATCTGCTTGAACTCCCCGAAGCAGTGACCGGCCGGCGCATGTCCTATGCCTCGTCGGATGTTTTCCTGTTCCAGGCAAGCCTCCGCGATAACCTGCTCTACGGGTTGAAGCATGCGCCGCTGACATCGGTGCCTTATGACGGTGCTGCGGCAGACCAGCACCGCTGGAACATCCACGAGGCGCGCCGGTCGGGCAATCCGGATCTGGATATCCACAGCGACTGGATCAACTATGCTTCCGCTGGCGCTACCGGCCCGCACGACCTCTTTGAAGCCGTGCGCCGGGTGCTCGACGCGGTTGTTCTGTCGCGCGATATTCTGGATCTTGGCTTGCGCTCTTCGGCCGACCTGACGCGTCACACGGAGCTTGCCAGGCGGATCGTCGAACTGCGTGCGGCGCTGCGAACCCGGCTGGAACACGAAGGGCTGAGCGAACTGGTGGTTCCTTTCGAACCGGGCGCCTACAACAAGGAAGCAACGATTGGCCAAAACCTGCTCTTCGGCGCTGCCGCCGGGCCCGAACTGGCCGACAGGGCTCTGGCGGCCAATCCCTATTTTGCTTCTGTGCTGAGGCAAGCCGGCCTCGACCGCACGCTCTACGAAATGGGCATGGAGATCGCCGAACAGGCGATCGAGCTGTTTGCCGACCTGCCGCCCGATCACCAGTTCTTCCAGCAGCTCGCCTTCATGAGCGCCGAGGAGATACCCGCCTACGAAACCTTGCTGCAACGGCTCAAGAACCGTCCCCACGAGGCGGTTTCGGAGAGCGACCGCGCCATGATTGTCACCTTGAGCTTTGCCTATATCGAGCCCCGGTACCGCTTCGGCCTGCTGAGCGACGAGCTGATGAGCAAGATCGTCGCTGCACGCAACCTGTTCTACGAAAACCTGCCGCCCGAGCTGCAAAATGCGATCGAACGGTATGATCCTGCAAAATACATAGCCGCGGCCACCGTCATGGATAATGTCCTGTTCGGGCGTGTGGGCAACAACCATCCCGACGCGCCGGACCGCATACGCTCCATCGTCTATGACATTCTTGACGAACTTGGGCTTTATGCCGAACTTCTGGATGTCGGCCTGGACTTCAATGTCGGCTCCGGCGGCAGGCGGCTGACCGGTGGACAGCGACAGAAGCTCGATGTTGCCCGGGCCCTGCTCAAGCGTCCTGATTTTCTCATTCTCAACCGGCCGCTGTCGGCGCTCGACCAGCGCATGCAGGATAAGGTGCTGCGAAACGTGCTCGAGGATGCCAGGCGCGACGGCCATTCGCCGGCAATTGTGTGGGTCGTGACGAATCCGGCGATGGGGATGATGTTCGATCGCGTTATCGTCTTCGACTCGGGCAAATTGGTGGAAGACGGAACACCCGAGACACTTTTGGCAGGGAACGGTATATTCAAGGAACTGCTGTCATAGAGCAACGGACATTCAGATGGGATCATTCTGCCGGTGCGAATTTGCTGCAAGACCAAGGCATTCGGCAAAGGGCGTAGCGGGACTGCATCCGCGCCGAAAACCGAAGGATTTGCCGCAAATTCACCCGGCTCTTCGGGTTCCGGCTGGCGAAGCCCATTTTGTCAGCGGCATCGCCCGATCGCTCGACATCGGGCTTGCCACCTTTCGCGTGGTTCGTCTCGCCATCCCGGAAACAGAATTGATTCCATCTGGGCGACCGTTGCTCTAGTCTGGCACACGCGAATTTTGGGAAGGTTTGCGACAATGCTGCTCAAGGACGAAGTTGGAATGCTGCAACGCGTTCCCTTGTTCTCTGCCATCGAGCCGACAAAGCTCAAGCTGCTTGCGTTCACATCCGATCGTGTGAGCTACAGTGCCGGCCAGATCCTTTTCCGGCAGGGCGACGAGGGAGACGCCGCCTATGTCATCCTTTCAGGCAGGGCGGATATCCTGGTCGATTCCGACAGCGGACCGATAAAAGTTGCCGAACTGGAGCCAAATTCGATTGTTGGCGAGATCGCCATATTGTGCAACAGCTCCCGCACGGCCACCGTCAGAGCGGCAAGTCCGCTGGAAGCGTTGAGAATCAGCAAGGATCATTTCCTGAGGCTTATGAAGGAGTTCCCGGAAATGACCATCGAGATATTGAGGGTTCTTGCCGATCGCCTAAGCCATACGACCGCGGATCTGATCGATGCACGAAGCGCCAAATAACGGATGACGTCCGCTCGATCCTCGCCGTCGTGATGGCACCGGCCTCTTGCTGAGAAGGTCACCCGGGAAAACCTGTCTCGCCTAGCAGCAGTTGTTTGGCTACGATGGGCGACGGGGGACTGCGAAGGGGTAGCATGGACGACGACGTTTTCCTGGTCAGGTTTTGGGGCGTGCGCGGCAGCATTTCGGTATCGGGGCCAGAATTCTCTCGCTATGGCGGCAACACAATCTGCATTGAGATGCGATGCGGTAAGCATACGCTTTTATTCGACGCAGGCTCTGGCCTACGACCTGCCGGCGGGGCGCTTCAGGCTCTGGGCGTGACCGATTTCGACCTGCTTTTCACCCATTGCCATTACGATCACATCATCGGGTTGCCGTCTTTTGCGCCGATCTATGACCGGAGCGTTAAGGTTACGCTTTGGTCCGGGCATCTTGCAGGACACATGACGACCCGGCAAATGGTCGATAAGTTCATGCGGCCGCCATGGTTTCCGATGAAACTGGAGTTCTGCAAGGCAAGGCTCGACTATCGCGATTTCGTATCCGGAGACGTGCTTCGGCCGCGCGAAGGGGTGGTGGTCCGAACCGGCAGTCTTACCCATCCGGGTGGCTGCATAGGCTACCGGGTCGAATGGGGCGGCCGCGTCGTGGCGGTGATAACAGACACTGAGCACGAGCCGAACAAACTCGATCAGGCGGTGCTCGGCCTGATTGAAGATGCCGACCTCGTCGTTTACGATTGCACCTACACCGAGGAGGAAATGGAACGCCGCCGCGGTTACGGGCACTCGACATGGCAACAGGGCGCCAAGCTCTGTGAGGCGGCCGGTGCGCGCGGGCTTGCGCTGTTTCACCACGATCCGACACGCACCGACGAGGAACTGGACGAGATCGAGAAACTGGCCAAAGACAGGTTTGCCGGCGCTTTTGCCGCGCGGGATGGCCAGACGCTCACATTTCCAGTCTCATTGCACAAAAAGCGCTGAGCTATTTTCCTCTACCGGCGCTGCGCCCGATCAGTGTCCTGATCGGAAGCCATGCGCAGGCTTCACTCTGTGCTGTGACTGTGAATAGCCGTTCGAGGAAAAGCCAGGCCGATTCATCATGTACGAGATGGTGGGTGAGCAGGCCGACCGGTTCGCCGCCGTCGAATGCACGCTGCAATTGCGCGATGATAGCCTGAACCAATAGGCCATAATCGCGGCAGCCGCGCGTGCCATGCCAGTCCATGATGTCGACATTGCTGTTGATGACCGCCAGTGAAGCCGGCTTCGGCGGCCCATAGACCGACAATGCCGCAAATCCTATCGATCCAAGGTCGGATACCAAGCCGGCGTCGATCCTGTTCCAGGGTGGCACCAGCATCGGAACGGCACGTGCGCCGTGCAGGCCGGTTACGTGCGACAGCCCGCGAGCCAGATCATCGAGCACCACCTCACGCGGCCGATGCGCGCCGAGCTCCTGCTTTTTCTGGTCCTCGGGCGCATGATTTCGGTGCGTCCAACCATGGATGGCGACCGTGGCATGCGGCGCCTCGTCAAGCCGGGCGACAAGCTTCTCACCAGTCAGGGCCGGAATGACGGCCAGAGTGACCGGAACCGCGAATTCACCGGTGAGGTCGAGCAGCCGATCAAGCGCCGGCGTCGGCTCCACGGCGTCATCGTCACGCAGCCAGAACTCTGCCTTACGGTCCGCCCGTTGCCGGCACGCCAGTTCTTCCACCAAGGGCTGCCAGATCTGATCGGATGTCATGAAACCGGGATCCTCGCAAGAAGTTCGCCCAGACGCGCCGCTGCAACACCGAGGGAGCGTTCTTCGAGGATGAAACGTCTGGCTTCCGCGGCCATGATGGTTCTTTCGTCGTTACGGGCCAGAAGCCTTTCAATGGCAGATGCGAACGCCGCCACATCGCCCGCCGGGGTGAGAAACCCGGTCTGGCCATCCCGCACGACCTCCGGCACGCCGGCGATGTCCTGAGCCACCACCGGAAGACCGGCGGCCTGTGCTTCAAGATAGGCAACACCATAGGCCTCGCCGTAACCCGGCCAGACGTAAATTCCCCCACCGTAGAGGACGTCCGGCACGGCGGCTGGCTCAATCGCGCCAAGCCATTCGATACGGTCGGCGGGCAAGCCGGCGAATTGCGCTTTGATCTCGTCACGGGCAGGCCCATCCCCGACCACCGACATGGTCCAGGGCAGGTGGCCGATCGGACCGAGCGCCTGCGCCAGCATGCGATAGCTTTCGACTTTGTCGCCCGGGCGCATCATGGCGACGGTAACGAGGCGCGTCGGACAACCCCTTGCCGGCATTTCCCCGAATACCGATGTGTCGATGAAGGGCGAAAGCATACCGAGAGCGGCGTCGGGAATCGCATCCATCAGTCCCTGACGATCCCTTAGCGTGAAGCAGATGTTCAGCGCTGCCTGTTCGACGGCTCGCGCCACCAACGCTTGGGTATCGCCCCACAAACCGACGTTGCGCCGCCTCGAATAGGAGGCTTCCGCTGTCACATAGGGGATAGCAAAGGCCGACGCCAGCTCGGGTCCGATCAGGTCGGGCGCCTTGTAATAGGGATGATAGGAGAACCAGAGATCGGGCTTGCCGTCACGATCCCAAAGCCTTGTCAGCCGCGCGGCTTCCTCTCGGGCCTCGATCTTGAGCGCAGCGAAACTTTTCGACTCCGGTTCGCGTAGATAGAAGCGCAATTCGGATACTAGTTCGACGCTATGCCCTCCATGCTCCAGCGCCTTGACCAGCATCCGTGCCATCTGGCGGTCGCCGGAGGCAACGGGATGATTGGGCGACTTCAGCGGCGCGTAGAAGGCAATTCGCATCGCCGGACCCTATCATCGGAATGCCCGTGCAAGTCAATTTCGAAGCATGATCGACTTCACCCTCAAGCAGTGGAATGTGCTATTTGATGCTCATGGAAACAGCTGCCGCGTCCGACCCGTTTGTCGCTTCCTTGCCGGTCTTCGCAAAGTTCGAAAGCGTTGCCGATATCGATAACTATCGGCCTCTCCCGGATGGCTGGGCGCTGGCCACCGCCGACATCGTCGGCTCGACCAAGGCGATCGGGGCTGGGCGCTATAAAACCGTCAATATGGCCGGCGCGAGCGTCATTTCGGCGCTGCTCAATGCGCTGGGTCGGCAAGATCTTCCCTTTGTCTTCGGCGGCGACGGCGCGCTCGTGGCGTTTCCCGGCTCGGCGCTGGAGATCACCCGCAACGCGCTGGCGGTTGTCCAGAGATGGGTGGCGGACGAACTGGACCTGACCTTGCGAGCCGCAATCGTGCCGATAAAGGATATAAGAGCGCAAGGCCTCGACGTTCGCGTGGCGAGGTTCCGGGCCTCCGAAGCGGTCTTCTATGCCATGTTCGCCGGCGGTGGCGGCAGTTGGGCGGAAGCCGAGATGAAAGCGGGGCGCTACCGCATCGATCCTGCGCCAGCCGGCGCGCGGCCGGATCTGACCGGCCTCTCCTGCCGCTGGGACCCGATCGAAGCCCGGCATGGCGAAATCGTCTCGATCATAGCCATACCGGGGGCGTCGCGCGACTTGCGCGGTTTTCAGTTTCTGGCTTCCGACATCATCGCTCTTGCCGGCAGGCAGGAACGCGATGGCCACCCGGTCCCGGTGAACGGGCCGGGCTTCAGTTTTCCGCCCGCCGGCCTCGATATCGAGGCGCGGGCCATGGCGCCGGCAGGATGGCGATGGCTGTCGAAGCTGTGGATATTGTTTCTGATGACGCTTACGGCTGTCACCGACAGGTATGGCTGGACGATCGGCAGTTTCGATCCGAAGGTCTACAAACGCGACGTGGCCAGCAATTCGGATTTCCGGAAGTTCGACGACGGCTTGAAGATGACCATCGACGTTGACGCGGATGTGTTGCAACGGATCGAGAACCGGCTGAAACAGGCGGAAGAGGCGGGCATCTGCAACTATGGCCTGCACCGCCAGAAATCGGCCTTGATGACATGCCTGGTCGCCTCGCCGCTGCAGCGCGACCACGTTCATTTCATCGATGGCGCCGCCGGCGGCTATGCGATGGCCGCCGCAAGCCTGAAGGCGAAGGTGCCGGTCTGACGACGGCTTGCGGAAATCGATTTTCCGCAATATGCCTCGGGGTTCTTGGGGAACCAGGTGAGCCTCGCAATGGGGAGCGGACGGCCTGTCCGAATTGAACGGAAAGCAGATTTTTGGACGCCTCACGATCGACATATGACCGTCTTCTGAACCGGATTTCGACGCGCGCCGCGCAAGTCGGCGTGATTGGACTGGGCTATGTCGGGTTGCCGCTGGCGGTTGCGATCGCACGCGGCGGCTTCCCGGTTTCCGGCTTCGACGTCGAAGCCCAGAAGGTCGAGAACCTGAACAACGGCCAATCCTACATTGAGGCGGTGACATCGACGGCCCTTGCCGGCCAGGTGGCGAGCGGACGGTTCCGCGCCACTGCGGATTTTGCCGAACTGGCCGTCTGCGATGTCATCATCATCTGCGTTCCGACACCGCTGACGAAAAACCGTGAGCCGGACCTCTCCTTTGTCAGGAACACGGCAGGCACCATCGCGAAGCATCTGCGTCTCGGCCAGCTGATCGTGCTGGAATCGACCACCTATCCCGGCACCACCGACGACGTGATCAAGCCCATACTGGAAGAAACCGGCTTGCAGTCGAAGATAGACTTCTTCCTCGGCTTCTCGCCCGAACGCGAGGATCCCGGCAATCGTAGCTTTGAAGTCGCGACGATCCCCAAGGTCGTGGCAGGCGACGGCATTGAAGCGGCGACGCTCGTGCAGGCTTTCTACCAGGGCGTGGTCAAGACCGTCGTTCCGGTTTCCACCACGGCGACCGCCGAGGCGGTCAAGCTGACGGAAAACATCTTCCGCTCGGTCAACATAGCCCTGGTCAACGAGTTGAAGGTCGTGCTCGGTGCGATGGGCATCGACATCTGGGAGGTGATCGAGGCGGCAAAGAGCAAGCCCTTCGGCTACATGCCTTTCTATCCTGGCCCCGGACTTGGCGGGCACTGCGTTCCGATCGATCCCTTCTACTTGACGTGGAAGGCGCGCGAATACGAACTGCCGACCCGCTTCATCGAACTGGCGGCAGAGATCAACACGGCCATGCCGCGTCATGTGGTCGATGAACTGGCGAAGGCGCTGGACCGGCGCTGCGGCAAGGCGCTCAGCCGCTCGCGCATTCTCATCATCGGGCTCGCCTATAAGAAGAATGTGCCCGACATCCGCGAAAGCCCCTCATTGCGGCTCATTGAACTCATCGAGGAATGGGGCGGCAAGGCGGAATTCCACGATCCGCATGTTACCGAGATCCCGACCACACGGGAGCATATGGCGATCAAGGGGCGGCGCTCGGTCGAATTGACCGAGGCGGCCCTGAAGGATTTCGACGCTGTCGTCGTTGCAACCGACCACGAGGCGATCGACTATCAGGCGATCGCTGATCACGCTCTTCTGATCGTCGACACACGCAATGTTTTTGGCCGCCTCGGGCTAGCCCGAGAGACTGTGGTGAAGGCCTGACGGCGTCTGAGCCGGCGAATTTTTTACCTGATGGCAGGATCATGATTGCACTCCGCCGGCAGCCTCGCCACATAATGCCCCTTCGACGGCTTTTGCCGACAAGGGCATTATTGACTTCGAGGGTCTTATCTTCGGGTCGTTAGAAAGGAGAATGGCTCGTCTTCGACGGGTCTCAAGATAGCATGAGCACAGCGCAAGCAGAAATTTCCACCATTCTCATGGATAAGGTTGCCGATTGGCTGACCCAATCGGCGCTGGCGGGCGACGACCTGGAAACATTGGTAAAGGGCTTTTGTGAACGGCTGGCTGCTGCCGGCCTGCCGTTGAAGCGGGTGCATTTGAGCTTTTCGATGCTTCATCCGCTTTATGACGCGCTTGGCTTCACCTGGCTTCGCGGCCAGGGCATGGAAGTGGAAGGCTTCCGCAAAAAGGACGGCGTTCATTCTGACAGATTCCTGACCAGCCCATACTACCATCTGCTCAGCCACAAGCTCGACCATCTGAGGCGCCGGCTCGACCCGTCGGTGCCGTCGGAATTTCCTATTTTCGATGAACTCAGGCTTATGGGCGTGACCGATTACTTGGCTTTCGTCCATCCCTTCAACGGCAATACCAGTCAGGGCATGATCGGGTCCTGGTCCACCGACAGCGCTTCAGGCTTCAGCGACAGCATGATTTCAGCGCTGCTGCGCATCCAGAACCATCTCGCTATCGCAACCAAGATGGCGGTGCTCACCAAGCTGGCCGACAACATGATGACGACTTATCTCGGCGGCGACGCCGGCAGGCGCGTGCTGGACGGCCAGATCAAGCGCGGCGAGGGCGATACAATCCGGGCCGCACTGGTCATGGCCGATATGCGCGGGTCGACAAGGCTTGCCGAAACTGCCGGCCGCGAAATCTACATCGATACGCTGAACCAGTTTTTCGATGCCATTGCTGCACCTTTCAATCGCAGAGGCGGACAGATCATGAGTTTCATAGGTGATGGCTTTATTGCCGTCTTCCCTTGCGAAAGGCACCGTGCGCAGTCCGAGACCGCCTGCCAGGCTGCTCTTGCGGCAACGCACAAGGCCACCGCTCGCATGATGGATCTCAATCTGCGCAGAAAGGAGCAGGGATTGGGCGACATAAAATTTGGCATCGGCCTGCATGTCGGCAATGTGATGTTCGGCAATGTCGGACTTACCGACCGGCTAACATTCTCTGTCTTCGGCTCGGCTGTAAACGAGGTCCAGCGCCTCCAGACCCTGACCAAGAAATATCCGCACAGCATTCTCGCCAGTAAGGACTTCGCCGGCTATTGCGGCGCCCACAGCTGGCTGACGCTCGGCAAGGAGGGACTGGCGGGTATCAAACAGAAGCTGACGGTGCTTTCACCCGATCTGTCGGGTGCTCTCGCACTCGATGAGGACGGCACGCTGGAGCCGATTTACGACCGAATATCCGACGCCGAGCAGGTCATGCTGCTTCATCGCGATGCAGCGCGGCTGTCGGCGGGCGCCCCGAGGAAGCTCCAGTAACCGCCCCGATCTGATCCGAACGCCTTTGGTATGCAGTCCGGTCGCCGTTCCGCCAGGGAACTGGCGATTGTTTCGAATCCAAGTTGCTCTAGGCTGGCAATGCGCTAGTCTCGCCTTTTGGACCTGCCAGAGTGGGGCTGGTATGAGAATGAATTCGGGCGTTGATCTGCTGCGGATCGAGGACGTTGGCATCTCTTTTGCCATTATCGGGGGACCGTTGCATGCCGTCAGGCGTGCAAATCTTCGCGTCCTCCCCGGCAAGGTTACCGCGCTTGTGGGCGAGTCGGGTTCCGGAAAATCGGTTATCAGCCAGGCAGTGATGGGCATTTTGCCGAACACAGCCCAAGTTCGCGGCCGTATCCTGTTTTCCGATCCTGAAAAGCCCGGCACGACGCAGGATATCCTGCAGATGCCGCGTGACGGACCCGATATCCGGGCGTTGAGAGGCAGCCGCATCGGCAAGATCTTTCAGGAGCCGATGACATCGCTGTCGCCGCTGCACACGATCGGCAACCAGGTCAGCGAATCCCTGCAGATTCATACGCCCATGGCTCGAGCGGAGCGCAAGGCGCGGACCGAGGAAATGCTCGGCCTTGTCGGTTTTCCCAATCCCAAGCGCGCCTATGACATGTATCCCTTTGAACTTTCGGGAGGATTGCGTCAACGCGCCATGATCGCGATGGCGCTTATCTGCCGGCCCGCCTTGTTGATCGCCGACGAGCCGACGACGGCGTTGGACGTCACCATCCAGGCGCAAATCCTGCAATTGCTGCGCGGCCTTCAGACCAAGCTGAACATGGCGATGCTACTGATCACGCACGACCTCGGCGTGGTCGCCAATGTCGCCGACGAGGTGGTGGTCATCTACCATGGCGAGATCATGGAAGCGGGACCTGTCGAGGCGATATTCCGCCGGCCAGGTCACCCTTACCTGAAGGGCCTGATGGCAGCCGTTCCGCATTTCGATCTGAAGCCTGGCGAAAGGCTAAAAGCGCTCCGCGAGGTGCCGGTGAATGTCGAGAACCTGCTCGGCAAGCAGACGGCGCCGGCGTCGAAGGGGCCGGACGACGTCCTGCTGTCGGTCAGGGATCTCAAAAAGACCTTCACCACCCGCAAGTCCGAATGGTTCGGAGCGGGTCATCAAACTTCTGTTCGCGCCGTGGACAGCGTGAGCTTCGATATCAGGCGGGGTGAGTGCCTGGGTCTGGTCGGCGAAAGCGGCTCCGGCAAAACCACCGTCAGCAAGATCCTCATGCGGGCTGTCACCCCTAGCGGCGGCTCTGTGATCTTTAACGGCCGCGACGGACCGATCGACGTCTTGGAAGCCGAGGGAGACGCCCTGCGCATGCTGCGCGCGAAAATCCAGATGGTCTTCCAGGATCCGGTTTCGTCGCTTTCACCTCGCATGACGGTGGAGAACATCTTGAGCGAGCCGCTGGAAATCCATCAACGCGGCAATGCCGCGTCCCGACTCGCAACGGTCAAGAGCCTGATGCAGGCAATCGGGCTCGATCCGCGCTTCATCAAGCGTTATCCGCACAGTTTCTCCGGCGGGCAGCGTCAGCGTATCGGCATCGCGCGCGCGTTGGCGCTGGGGCCTGAACTCCTGATCTGCGACGAGCCGGTTTCGGCACTCGATGTCTCTGTCCAGGCGCAGATCCTGAACCTTTTGAAAGACCTGCAGAAGGAACTGGGCCTGACCTACCTGTTCATATCCCACAATCTGGCGGTGGTAGACTACATGGCAGACCGCATCGCGGTGATGTGCGGCGGGCGTATCGTCGAGCTTGCGCCGCGCGAAATCCTGCTTAGGAAACCGGTCCACCCCTACACCCGCTCACTGGTTGCCGCAGTCCCTTTCCCCGATCTCGACAGGCCGATGGATTTCAAGACGCTGAAGCTCAGCGGCGCTTCCGACACCAGCGCATGGGGACCGCAATTCCGCGACGAGGGCGACGAGGATATGCTGTCGCCGCTCGATCTTGGCGGCGGCCACCTCGTGCTGGCCCGACGTTCGGCCGATGTCAGCGAGCTACGCCATTGATCAGCCGGCGCACCGTCCTTGGCCTCATGGCTTCGGCATTTCTGCCGGGCACGTCGCGCGCCGGCGATCTGGAGCCGGAATTTCTTCAGCCACAGCTGAAGGCCAAGGCGCTGCCGGCACTCGCCGAACGCTTGCCCAAAAGCCCGCGCGCGCTGAACCTCGCCGCGATGGGCCGGCAGCCCGGCCAGTATGGCGGCACGCTGCGCACGATCATCGGCAGCCAGAAAGATATCCGGATGATGACGATCTACGGGTATGCTCGCCTGGTCGGCTATGACGAAAAGCTTAACTTGCAACCCGATATCCTCGAAAGTTTCGACGTAGCGGATGATCGCGTCTTCACTTTCAAGATTCGGGAAGGGCATAAATGGTCTGACGGTAGCCTGCTGACGCCGGAGGATTTTCGCTATTGCTGGGAAGATGTCTGGCTGAACGATGAGCTCTCGCAAGGCGGGCTTGCCCCGGCCCTGCTGGCGGCCGGCAAGCCGCCACGCTTCGAGATCGTCGATCCGTCGACGGTCCGCTATAGTTGGGATGGGCCCAATCCCGACTTCCTGCCCAAGCTTGCTGCTGCTTCGCCGCTATCGCTTGTTCTGCCGGCCGCCTATCTCAAGCAGTTCCACAAGAAATACCAGGATCCATTCCGGCTCGCCGGCCTAATGAAGGAGAACCGGGCCAAGAAATGGACGCTTCTGCATATCCGCATGTCGCGGCAGTATCGCCCGGAGAACCCGGAACTGCCGACGCTCGATCCCTGGCAGAACCGGACCAAGCCGCCGGCCGAGCAATTCGTCTTCGAGCGCAACCCGTTCTTTCATCGAATAGACGAGAATGGCCGGCAACTGCCCTATGTTGACCGGATCGTCATGAATGTCAGCTCGTCGGCGATCATCTCGGCCAAGACCGGTGCGGGCGAGAGCGACCTGCAAAGCATGGGAATTGACTTCAGCGATTACGCCTTCCTGAAGGACGCGGAGAAGCGGTACCCGGTGAAGATGCATCTCTGGAAACGCACACAGGGTTCGCGACTGGCGCTGCTGCCCAATCTGAATTGTGCCGACCGGACGTGGCGTGGCCTTTTGCGTGACGTGCGCGTGCGCCGCGCACTTTCGCTCGCTGTGGACAGGCGCGAGATCAATATGGCCGTGTTCTACGGACTGGCGCAGGAAAGTGCCGATACGGTCCTGCCGGAGAGCCCGCTCTACCGGCCGGAATTCGCGAAAGCCTGGGTCGCCCATGATCCCGACCAAGCCAATGCCTTGCTCGACGAGGTCGGGCTTCAGACGCGCGACGATGACGGCCTGCGGATACTTCCCGATGGGCGCCCTGCGCAGATCGTAGTGGAAACGGCCGGCGAAAGCACGCTGGAAACCGACGCGCTCGAACTCATCACCGATCACTGGCGCAAGATCGGGATCGCCCTGTTCATCCGGACTTCGCAGCGCGATATCTTCCGCAGCCGCGCGCTTGGCGGCCAGATCATGATGTCGATGTGGTCGGGCATCGACAATGGCGTGCCGACCGCCGACATGAACCCGTCCCAGCTGGCCCCCACCATCGACGACCAGCTGCAATGGCCGCTCTGGGGTGCTCACTACTTGTCTCACGGCAAGGTCGGTGAGGCGCCCGATCTTCCGCCTGTGGTCGAGCTGATGGTTTTGCTCAAGCGCTGGAACGCATCGACCGAAGCCACGGAGCGCGCCGAAATCTGGAATTCGATGCTGTCGATCTACACCGATCAGGTGTTTTCGATCGGTACCGTGAACGGAACGCATCAGCCGGTCCTGGTGTCCTCGCGGCTGCGCAATCTGCCTGACAAGGCGCTCTACGGCTATGACCCGACCGCCTATTTCGGTGTCTACATGCCGGATACATTCTGGCTTGGAGAGTCCTGAGCGTGCTTCGATATCTTGTCTGGCGCATCGCCGTAATGGTTCCAACGCTGCTGGTCATATCGGCACTGGTGTTCACGATCATCGAACTTCCACCAGGCGACTATTTCGACAGCCATGTTGCCGAGCTTCGGGCTCTGGGCGAAGCGGTGGATTCCGATCGCATCGAGATGATGCGCAAGGACTATGGTTTCGACCAGCCACCGGTCATTCGCTATTTCTACTGGGTCGGCGGGATGCTACGCGGCGATTTCGGCTATTCCTTCGAATATGAGATGCCGGTTCGCGACGTCGTCGGGGACCGAATGTGGCTGACCGTGCTGGTTTCCTTCGTCACGATCATCTTCACCTGGCTCATCGCCTTTCCGATCGGCATGTACTCCGCCACGCATCAATACAGCTGGGGCGACTACGGCCTGACTTTCTTCGGCCTTCTCGGCATTGCCATTCCGAACTTCATGCTGGCGCTGATCCTGATGTATTTCGCCAACATCTGGTTCGGCACATCCATCGGCCATCTCATGGACCAGCAATATCTCGGCGAGCCGATGAGCTGGGCCAAGGCGAAGTCGATCCTCGCCCATATCTGGATTCCGGTCTTGATCATCGGCACCGGGGGCACGGCAAGCATGATCAGGCGGCTGCGCGCCAATCTTCTCGACGAGCTACACAAGCAATATGTCGTGACCGCGCGCGCCAAAGGACTTCATCCGTTCAAGGCGCTGGTCAAATATCCGCTGCGCATGGCGCTCAATTTCTTCATTTCCGACATCGGCTCTATCCTGCCGGCCATCATTTCCGGCGCCGAAATCACGGCGATCGTGCTGTCTTTGGAAACGACCGGGCCGATGCTGATCAAGGCGCTGCAAAGCCAGGACATGTATCTGGCAGGGTCGTTCCTGATGTTTCTCGCCTTCCTGACCGTCATCGGTGTCCTGATTTCCGACCTGGCGCTGGCGCTGCTTGATCCACGAATTCGTTTGCAGGGCGGCAGCACCAAATGAACACGCTTTCGCCGCTGCCCGCTCCAGGTGCTCCACTGCAACACTACGTTTCCATCGCGCCCATTGACCTGCAGTCGGTCGAGGCGATGACGCCGGAGCAGTCGAAGGTCTTTCAGGCGTCGCAGTTGCGGCTGATGTGGTGGAAATTCCGAAAGCACCGGCTTGCCGTTATATCCGGCATATTCCTGGCAGCGCTTTATTTCGGGATACTGATCTGCGAGTTCCTGGCACCCTACGATCTGCACACACGCAACATGGACTACATCTATTCGCCGCCGCAGCGGGTGCACCTGTTCCACAACGGCCAGTTCGTTGGGCCGTTCGTCTATGGCCGCCAGATGACGCTGGATATGGACACGCTCAAGCGGAACTACATCGAGAAACAGGATGATGTTCAGCGGATCCGTTTCTTCTGCAAGGGCGACAGTTACCGGTTCTGGGGCCTGATCGAAGGTGACAGGCATTTTGTCTGCCCTGCCGAAAACGGCCAGCTCTTTCTGGCCGGCACTGACAGGCTGGGGCGCGATGTGCTCTCGCGCATCATCTATGGCGCACGCATTTCACTGACAATCGGCCTCGTCGGCATCAGTTTCAGCTTCCTGCTCGGCATTGTCATCGGCGGACTGGCCGGCTATCACGGCGGTATCTTCGACCTGATCGTTCAACGGATAATCGAAGTTCTGCAATCGATCCCCAGCATTCCGCTATGGCTGGCTCTGGCGGCGATCATGCCGATAACCTGGAGTCCGATCCTGATCTATTTCGGCATCACCGTCATTCTCGGGCTGCTCGACTGGACCGGACTGGCGCGGGCCGTGCGTTCAAAGCTTCTAGCCTTGCGCGAGGAGGATTACGTTCTGGCCGCGCAATTGATGGGCGCCAAAAGCAGCCGCATTATCGGGCGGCATCTCATTCCCGGCTTCATGTCGCATCTGATCGCGACGGCGACGATCTCCATACCCGGGATGATCCTGGGCGAGACGGCGCTGAGCTTCCTCGGGCTCGGCCTGAGGGCGCCGATAACCAGCTGGGGCATCCTGCTCACCGAGGCGCGCAGCGTCAGCGTCATCGCGTTCTATCCATGGCTGCTGTTGCCGATGCTCCCCGTCATTCTCGTCATCTTGGCGTTCAACTTCCTCGGCGACGGGCTGCGGGACGCCGCAGACCCCTACAAGTGACATCGCTATTCCGTCGCCGGGCCGCCGACTCCACCCGGTATGATCCTTGTCGGCAGCCTGTTCGGTTATTGCAGTGTTCATCGTTCGCTTCTATATGTGGCGCGACGCGATCGGGGTTTAACACGTCGCCCTCGGGTTTCACCCGTGAACCGTTCTGGTCGGGGGCATTGCTGATCTCTTGAGCTGGTTCAGGACACACAAACGCATATGACTCGCCTCGAGAATTTCATCAGCAGGATGACCGCACAGCGCGACATTCTCGATCAAGTTTGCCCCGAGGTGGCGAAAATGGAAGGGCTGGTGCTCGAGCTCGGCCTCGGCAATGGCCGGACGTTCCACCATCTGCGCGAGCGCCTGCCCGGACGGCGGATCGTGGTGTTCGACCGCGAACTTGGCGCACACGCCAGCTCAATTCCCGAAGCTGAAGACCTCGTGCTCGGCGAAATACGCGAGACGGCGAGCAGGTTCATTGGCATCGACGCGGCTCTTGTTCATGCCGACATCGGCACCGGCTATGATGATCGCGATGCAGTGACCTCTACCTGGCTTCCCGATCTGATCGCGCGCCTGCTTCGCGTGGGTGGCATAGCGGTCAGCGGCACGCCGCTCGATCACCCGCTGTTGCAACGCCTCCCGCCACCGCCTTCGGTGCCCGCCGATCGGTATTTTGTCTGCAGGCGCGTGTGAGGGGCTAGACGACCCAAATCTTCAGCGGCCAAATCTTTAGGGGATCGTATACACTGCGATCTCCCGCTCAATGCCGCGCAGCGAGACCTCGTGGGGCACGGGCGTCAGCGCGTTCCTGTGCAACAGATCGGCGGTGAGATCGTCGTCGACCACCGCACGAGTGGCGAAGATCGCCTGTGCGTTGGCAAGGTTCTGGACCCGCGAAGCAATGTTGACCGTCTGGCCGAAATAGTCCTGCCGCTCGTTCATAGACACCGCGATGCAGGGGCCGGCATGAACTCCGATCTTGAGCAGCAGATCCTCGCGCCCGCTCTTGTCGTTGAGCGCACGCATGGCATCGCGCATCCTGAGGGCCGCAGCAATCGCACGATCAGGCGTCGCGAAGGTCGCCATCACTGCATCACCGATCGTCTTCACCACCGCGCCTGCCTCCGCCGCGACGATCTCGTGCAGAACCTGGAAATGGACGCGCACGAGATCGAAGGCTGGAAGGTCGCCCACCCGCTCGTAAAGCTCGGTCGATCCGCGCAGGTCGGTGAACAGGAAGGTCAGGCTGGTGATCTTCAGACGCTGGTCGATGTCGAGTGTATCCGTGCGATAGAGGTCGCGAAACGTCTGGTTGGTGAGCAGGCGCTTGGCCGTCAGGAACGGCCGGCGTTTGCCCAGGAAATCATGCAATACCTGGCCGGCGATGAAGACCGTCGGCAGCACGCGGGTGTCGGTCCTGTTTTCCAGCGAAATGCGCAACGGGCCGGGTTGCATCTCCAGCGTCTGGTTCTGGACATGGTCGCGGTCGAAGACCAAAGAGAGGCTTCGGCGCTCTTTTGTTGGTTCGCCCTTCCCGTCGATGAACTGGGCTGAATGGGTGACCGGCTCGAAGACGATGATGAATTCGGACGGAAGCTGTATGGGCAGAACCGCCTTTTCACCGGGGGCAAGCTCGATATCCTCCAGCGAGAACGCTTCCATCTTTTTCGCGAAATCCTCTTCCGGCAGATCGACGCCGGACGCCCAGTAGATCTGGCGGAAATATTCCACAACCGGCAGTTCGTGCGGATTGTGTGCGGCAATCCTGCGCACGCGGGGACTGACCGTGAATGTCACCTCGACCATTTCGTCAAGGGTCGGCGAATAGCCCTCGGAGCACAGCGCGCAGGTGTATTCGTCCTTCTGCAGGGTTTTCAGCGTGGCGTTGGTGTCGAGCACGCCGCCACAGCCGGGGCACAGAACATTCCAGGAAATGTCGAAGATGCCCACCCGCGCTGCATGGAGAAAGGCGCTTATGGCGCGTTCCTCGTCGAGGCCATGCTTGCTGGCGAAGGCTGGCGCATTGATGCGGCAAAGTTCGCGGTCCTTGCCCTCCGCGATGGTTCGCTTGATCGCGTCGATTGCCTGTGGATCGACATCGGTCGATTGCCGCAGAAGCGAGAACAGATCCTGAGATTCGTTCATCGTGCAGGCTCCGGAAAATGCGCCCTCGAGGCGTCTTGGCCGGACCAGGTCTTTGGTCCGAGTGCTCCATCTTACTTCGAAACGGACCGTACGGCCATTCGAATGGCCAAGCCTGGTGACAGTTCAATTCCATTCGGCGGATTTTCACCGGCCGCAAGCGGCACTATGATGGTCCATGGGGCCATTCATCGTTGGGGCTTTCTCCATGCCGACATCCAACAACCCGCCATTTCCCGCGGCCCTGCGCCTTTTCTCTGGGGCGGTCATCATCGTCCTGATCGTAGGCGCCGGCCTGTTTTTCGCGCTGGTCAAGCCGCGCTGGCCTTGGGCCGTTACGCCGTTCAATGCCCGCTTCCTCGGCGGCTTCTACACCGCCGAAATGGTCGTGATGGCGGCGCTGGTGGTCTGGAATCGCTGGTCGCCCGGCAGGCTCGTGCTCGTCATGGCCTTCATCTTCACCGTCATCGTGTCGGTGGTTTCGTTCATCAATCTCGGCTATTTCGACTTCCGGCGCAAAGCGCCCTGGCTCTGGTTTTTGGTCTATCTTGCTTCGGTCGCGGTATCCGGGCTGTTCCTGTGGCGGGCCAGGGCCCGTCCTTCTGCAAAAGGCGTGACCTTGAATCCCGCATGGCGAGGCTACATGCCGGTGGAATCGGCGATCCTCGGGCTCTATGGCGTCGGCCTGTTGCTGTTTCCCCTGACATTCGGCAGCATCTGGCCATGGCCGATCGATGCCTTCCACGCTCAGGTCTACAGCGCCATCTTCCTCGCCGGTGCGGGCGGCATATATCTCGTCTGGAGAAGCGCGCCGCGCGAGGAACTGCTGGTGCTCGGCTTGGCGCAGTTCCTGATTGGCCTGCTTGCCATCCTTGGCATCGCATCACCGACGCTGCGGTGCACCGGATCGACTGGACGGCGACCGGGACATTGTGCTGGCTCACCCTTTTCGGCTGGATCGGCGTCAGCGGCGTCTTCAAACTCTACGCCGCCTCCCGGTATTTTAGCTCGCAATCGGCATCATAGGTTGCAGAGACGGCTGGATTTTCAGGTGACGTCCGGTGCATCGTGCCGGGTCGATTGCCATCGCCGGAAAACGCCATGACCAGCACGACCTCGCCATCCTCCGAGAAAATCCAGCCGCAGCTCCGGTCCGTCCGGCCAAGCGATGCGGAGGCGCTTTGCGCTATCTTCAACATGCCGGGCTTCCGCTGGGGCACGCTGAGGATGCCCTTCGAGATGGTGGAGCAGGTGGAGCGGCGCATCGCCAAATCCGGCCAGGAAACCACTTGGATCGTTGCCGAGTTGGACGGCAGGGTCGTCGGCCATGGCAGCCTGGTCGTGCAGAGTTCGCCGCGCCGTGCGCATATCGGCGAGATCAATATCGGCCTTGACGATGCGTATGTCGGCAAGGGTATCGGCTCTGCCATACTTGGCGCGCTGCTTGACGTGGCCGACAACTGGCGCGCCCTGAAGCGGGTCGAATTGACCGTCTTTGCCGACAACGAGCCGGCCGTCCGCCTCTACACAAGCCACGGCTTCGAGGTCGAAGGCCGGCATGTGAAGGCCGGTTTTACCGATGGGCAGTACCACGACCTCCTGAGCATGGCCCGGCTGCGGTTCTGAGAGCCGCTGTTTGGCCTTAACTGTTTAGCCAATCTAACAATTCGTGCCGAATCGGCGACAGCGCTTGCTCATGGAGAACTCCGTTGAATACGGTCAATTTCGTCTCACACCATCTTGATCGAGTTGACAATCTATGTGTGGGCTATGTGTGGGCCGGCCGCAAGTCTGGTCTCCCTTGGCGTTTGCACCGCAAGCGGCTAGACGGGACCAATGACCGCCGTCTTTGACCCAACCACTACGCCTCCGGTGGAAATTCTGGCTGTGCTGTCGCTGCTCTGCCCGGAAGTCGCGCGTGACATCGAGCAGAACTGGAATGCACCGGTTTCCGATTACGCCCGCCATCTGTGGCGGCCGGTGGCAAGGCCTGCATCGGGCCCGGCGATCGCTGCCCGCTCGATCCTGCGCGAAGTCCTGCATCAGCGCCTTGGTGCGATCATGCAGCCTGAAGAGATCTGCAAGGCCCTCGACGAGTTCGAGCACAGACCGGTGATTCAGTCCGGCCTGCACTGCCTGCTTCTGATGGACCGGACCACCTTCGATGCCCTCCTGCTTGCCTGGCTCGGCGCGGTCGAAAACGGGCTGTCGGCCTTCTTCGGCTTCATGGGAACGACGATGACCATGGAGACAATTGGCCGGGAGGGGCCGGGATGGCTCGATGTCGGAGACGACAAGATCAACCTGTTTGGCATGGGGCGCCACAAACTGTGCCGCAAAAGCGCCTGCGTGGCCGGTCCCGTCACCCTCAACAAGCGCGCGCTCGAAGCGGTCGGCGACGAAACGGATGCCAGCCGCTGGCTGGGCACACTGCTTGCCAGCCAGGACAAGGTTTTTGGAACCGCCGCCGATGCGCTGACAGCCCTCAACGAGGATCTGGTCGCCGATTGGGATCGTTCCGGCATGGCCCTGCCGGTTTTCATCGACGATCGGCTCGCCGCGGCTGCCATGGCGCGGCATCTAGAATATGACGGCAGCCTTCTTTCCAGGCTGCTCATTGAGCCCGCAAGGCGCCAGCGTCTCGAACGTGCCTTGCAAGAGGCCGCATCGAGCCCATTTGGCAGATTCCTGCCTAATGCCACGGCCTATTTCTGGGGCATCCGCGAGGAGCGCGTGCGAAAGCTCGTCCTCGAGAACGGGCACCTGATCGAGCCTGATAGGCCGCATGGTCTTTCCATCCCGTTCGAGCGGCCGCATCTCAAGCAGGCGCTGCTGGACGGCGTGCTGCTGCCGAACTTGTTCCTGATGTTCCTCGTCCTTGCCATATTGCCGCGCGTGCGGGTTGTGGGCGGCCTGAGACAGATTGGCTATGTAGCGCTTTTCCACTCCATCCTGCTGGCTGTGCTGGACGAAAGCGCGCCGGAAGAGCGCGATCTGGCTGCGGAGCTGCAGGTTCGGGAAAATGCCTGGGGGATGCGGGTCATCGATGAAAAGATCTCGGTCCGCGAGCAGCTTGCCGGCCTGCCGGAAGGGGCGCTCTTCCCGGACCTGCTCCGGCAATACCGTTTGCGGACATTTGCCGAGACGACCGACGACCTGAAACTGGTTCGCGAAAACGCCCGATGGCGCAAGATCGGCCAGGCAGAGATCAAGGCGACCTGAGCCTCACTTTTGACGCAATTCCTGACGGAAAACGGTACGCACTTTCCCTGGAATTGCTCTAGGTAGTGCGCAACCGCAAGGCGACGGCGATCTATCGGTGAGCCTCTGCGTCTGATCCGGCCGCATAGGCCACCTGTCATTGTACGACACCGGCCTTGCGGAGCCCGTCCACCACGAGTTCGAAATCGGCAGGGTTCTTGTAGGGCAAGACTTTGCGACGGTATTCCAGCGAATAATCGGGATTGACGCGAAGCACCTCCTGCCATGCCGCGCGGGC
Source organism: Mesorhizobium wenxiniae (assembly GCF_002284535.1). Taxonomy (GTDB): domain Bacteria; phylum Pseudomonadota; class Alphaproteobacteria; order Rhizobiales; family Rhizobiaceae; genus Mesorhizobium; species Mesorhizobium wenxiniae. Next base: position 90,369 of record NZ_NPKH01000024.1, read on the forward strand.
CTCGGCGAAACGGCCCAGATGGCCGTAGCTGGCGGCCAGAAGCGCGCGCGAGACGTCGGTGACAGCGTTGCTAGCCAGCCGTTGCATCAAGAGGTCAACGGCCTCTTCGTACCTTCCTAGTTGAAACGAGGCCAAAGCCTGAAAGTGCAGAAGCACATCCGGAAAGTATGGATTCAAGGTCTTCCCCCGGGCGAAACTCTCGAGGGCCTCCTCGGACCTGCCCGAATAGTACAGCGCCTCGCCGAGGATGACGTGCCCTTCGGCGAAGTTCGGATTGAGGATTATCGCACGCTCGGCCTCGTTGATGGCCCCATCGTGCCGTCGTGAGTACAGCTTGACGATAGCCAGCGCCCAGTGCGCCCAGGGATCGCTGCCATCCAGCGTTACCGCTCGCGTTGCGACCTCTTCCGCTTGCGCCATCGATTCTGGCGGCGACGCACTCCACCTGTTCAGGTAATCGAGTCCGTGCGTGAGGGCGAGGAAAGCGTGGGCAGAGGCAAACATCGGGTCCAGTTCGATGGCACGTTGCAAGAGGTTGCGGGCTGCGATGTTCGTCTCCTTCGTCAGCCGGTGCCACAGCTCCCGGCCCCGCAGGAAACAGTCATATGCCTCCGTGTTGCGCGGGTGCTCGGGCGCCAGCCGCTGACGATCACCCTCAGTCAGATTGAGCGCCAGCGCATCGACGATCTGCTGCGTCACGTCGTCCTGCACGGCGAATATGTCGGTCAGGTCGCGATCGAACCGCTCCGCCCAAAGATGGCCGCCCGAGGTTGCATCGATGAGCTGCGCGGTGATGCGTACCCGGTTCCCCGACTTGCGTACGCTGCCCTCAAGTACATGCCGCACGCCGAGCTTGGTGCCCACCTCCTGCACATTGACGTTCTGGCCCTTGAAGGTGAATGACGAATTGCGTGCTATGACGAAGAGCTGCGACAGTTTGGACAGCGCCGTGATGATATCTTCAGAGATGCCGTCGGCGAAGTAGTCCTGTTCGGCGTCACCGCTCATGTTGGCGAACGGCAACACGGCGATCGACAGCTTTGGCGGCGCTGCCGTCGGCGGCCGGCTCGTCGCAGTTTCCGTTGTCGCGGCCGCCTTGGTTCCGGCGCTGCCGACTTGCAGGGAATAGACCCGGATGGGCTCGGCGATGTTCTTGAGCTGTGTGCTGCCGAGATCGCTGACCGAGAGGTCGAGCCTCGCCTTGACCTGGCGATAGGCATCCTCGGACAGGCAGATGGCGCCGGGCGCCGCGACGCCCTCCAGACGCGAGGCGATGTTGACGCCGTCGCCCATCAGATCGCCGTCGCTTTCTTCGACCACATCCCCCAGATGGATGCCGATCCGGAACTCGATGCGGCGGTCCTGCGGCACGCCGGCATTGCGCTCGACCATGCCATTCTGCACTTCGAGGGCGCAGCGCACGGCGTCTACCACACTGCGGAACTCGACCAGTGCGCCATCGCCTGTGCGCTTGATCACGCGTCCGTTGTGGACAGCGATGGTCGGCTCGATCAGGTCGCTGCGCAGTGCCCGCAACCTCGCCAAAGTACGATCTTCGTCCGCGCTCGCGAGCCGGCTGTATCCGACCACATCTGCAGCCAGGATTGCGACTAGCTTACGATTCTCGCTCATGGGTCCGTGTCCTCATCTCCACAATAGCAGGAAGACGGAGGGTAAGAGGGAACTTTCGCAAACGACGGCCACGCAGCCGCCCGAATCGGCAGCGCTCTGCCACCGGACCCACACGGATTGCTCGATGCCCATTTGCGCTGCCGCTTGCCGGTCGACGGCTATCGGTGCATCCTTGTTAATAGCCTGCCGTGAAGTGCGTGGCGAGATCACGGCGTCACGGCCTGTAGAGAGGTCTTGTTCGATGGACTGCTCGGGCTGCGGTTTCGAGGTTGAGGGCGGTTACGCCTTCTGTCCGAGGTGTGGCAGGCGCCAGCCCGTGCCATGCGTCAGTTGCGGCTACCCCTGCGCACCTGATTTCGAGTTCTGTCCGAAATGTGGGGCAAGCGTCGGTGCGCCCGCAAAAGCGGTTGAACGGCCTGCTCCGACGCCAAACCGGACCATTGTGCCGCCTTCCCGGACTCCGTCGCTGCTTCCGAATATCGAAAGCGAAGATGGGCTGCACCCCGTCTCCGACGCCGATCGACGGACGGTCACGGTCCTGTTCGCAGACCTTTGCGGCTTCACGACGCTCAGCGAGCAGCTCGACCCCGAGGTCATGCAAGCGCTGCAGAACCAACTGTTCAAGGAATTGACGGCGGCCGTGCGAAACTTTGGTGGTTTCGTCGACAAATTCATCGGCGATGCACTGCTCGCTTTGTTCGGTGCGCCGGTCGCGCATGAGGACGATCCGGAACGTGCGCTTCGCGCCGCTCTCGACATGATCGCCCGGACGGCGCGGCTCGGCGAAAGCACCCCCCACTCGGGCTCGCCTCTGTTACTCCACATCGGGATAAACACTGGTCCGGTCGTTACTGGCGGATTGGGCATCGGCACCGCCAAATCCTATTCGGTGACCGGCGACACAGTGAATACGGCGCAACGCCTGCAATCGCTGGCCGCACCGGGTGAGGTGCTGGTAGGCGAGCTCACTCACAGGCTGACCCGGCATGCCTTCTCCTACGAATCGCTCGGTGATGTCGTGTTTCGCGGCAAGGCTGGCAGTGTGCTCGTCCATCGACTGGATGCACCGCTCGCGACTCCGCGTGCAGCGCGTGGGCTTGAGGCGCTCGGCCTCAGTGCGCCGATAATGGGTCGTGGTGCGGAGCTCAATAGAATGATGGCGAGCCTTGACCAGGCGTGCAGCGGCTCGGCCCAACTTGTCCGCCTCGTCGGAGAAGCCGGTATCGGGAAATCGCGGCTGGTGAAGGAGTTCGTCGCCCGCGTCGGCGACGAGGATCGTTTTCGCAACATCGCCGTGCGGCTGGCCACGTGCTCACCGCTGGGCGAACAATCATTTGGCGCCTTGGGCGCAGTGGTGCGCAGTGCTGCTGGGATGATGCAAAACGACAGTGGGGACGAAGTGCGGGGGAAACTCGCAGGCTTGCTTACCGATCTCGGCCTGGAGGGCGAGGAGGCGAAGCGGCTGATGCCTTTGCTTTACCATGTGCTCGGCCTTGGCGACCCCGATGCCACCTTGCAGCATGTCGAGCCCGAGCAGCTGCGGCGGCAAATTCTCTACGCAGTCCGCACAATCATCGAACGGCGGCTTGCGCTGTCGCCGCTGTTGATTGTCGTCGAAGACCTGCATTGGGCCGACGCCGTGTCGCTCGAGGCACTGCGTTTCGTGATGGACAGGTTGGAACGCACGCGGTTGATGTTGCTGGTCACGCATCGTCCGGCGCCGGACAACGGCCAGCTCGACTCAAGTCGGGTCAGTCACACAGCGCTCAGGCTTTCGCCGCTCAACAATGATGACGGACGCAGCCTGCTGGCGGCGCTTTTCGGCGAGAGCTGGGTAAACTCCGCAGGAGGGCTTCTCGACCAGATCCTTGGGCGCGCGGGCGGCAACCCCCTTTTTGTAGAGGAGATCGTCCGCGGCCTTGTCGATCGCGGTGTACTGATGCGCGAGGGCCAGCGATGGCGGACTGTGGCAGGCGAATTCGCAACCGGCATTCCCGCCACCATCCAGGCAATGTTGCTTGCTCGCGTCGACCGGCTGCCCCAAGAGGTGCGGCGGCTGGCCCAGGAAGCCGCGGTAATCGGCCAGCGCTTCGATGCCACACTTCTGAAAGCCGTGACAGCCGACCCCGGCCGGCTAGAAGCCGGCTGCGAACTGCTTTGCGATGCGGAAATCATCGAGGAAGTTGCCGGATCAGGCTCGGTCTCGTCGCAAAGCTACCGCTTTACGCAAACATTGCTGCAGGACGTGATCTACCAGAATATGCTCCTGCAACGCCGGACCGACATCCACGGGCGGGTCGGTGCTGCCTTGGAGCAAGTGTGCGGCGGCAAGCCGGAACGGCTCGAGGATTTGACCGTGCTCGGTCATCATTTCGCACAGAGCGCCGAGCGGGAGAGGGGCGCGCATTACCTGCAGGCGGCGGGCGATCGCGCTCGCATGATATACGCCAACGACGACGCCCTTCGTTTCTACGAGCGAGCACTGACTGCGTTGGGCGCGATCGGGCAAACACCACTCAAACTGGCAATTGCAGAGCGCATTGCCGATTTGAGCGGCCCGATAGGCCGTCGCGAGATCGCGCACCACCACTACGAGACGGTGTTGCAGGCATACCGCGAGTCAGCCAATCGTGTCGCATCGGCGCGAGTTTTGCGTAAGATCGGTCGGCTGCTCTGGGACGTCGGCAAGCGGGACAACGCAGAATCCCGCTATGCTGAAGCGGCAGCGCTCCTCGATGGAGCGGATGCCCCGATCGAGCAGGCGCATCTCTGGCAAGAACGTGGCCGACAGGCGTTCCGTAGCGGAGATCACGCTCTCGCGGCAAAATGGGCAGACGCGGCGCTGGATTGCGTACGCTCTCTGACAACGGAGCATGTCTCCGAGGTAGGGTGTGATGCCACTCTTGTGACCGCCGAGGCACTTAATACCAAGGCTGTTGCGTTGGCTCGCCTTGGGCGAAACCGTGAAGCCGTGCGTCAGGTTGAGCATAGCATTGAATTGGCCGAAGCCGCCGGTCTACTGGGCGCGGCCTGCCGCGGCTACACCAATCTCGGCGTGCTTTACACGACCATCGATCCGGCACGGGCGATGGAGGTCTGTCGGCGCGGTCTGGAAGTGGCGCGCCATATTGGTGACTTGGGTTTCCAAGCGCGCCTCCTCGCCAATCTGGCGGTTGCTTGTTGTACTTTCACGGATCGCTGTCCAACGGAGGGCGTGCCTGCTGCCGAGAAGGCCATCGAGATCGACCGGGCGCTCGACCAGCGCGAGCACCTGCCGGTGCCGTTGATCGTGCTTGCGCAGATCCACCAATGCCACGGCCGTCCGGAACTGGCGGTTGGCTTGTTCCACGAAGCACTGGACGTAGCCCGCGAAACGGGCGAGCCCCAACTGCTGTTTCCGTGCTATGATGGTCTGGCAACGCTTAATCTCGACCTCGACAATCTGGCCGAGGCCGAACGCTACTTTTCCCTGGCGCAGGGTATATGCGCCCAGCACGGGCTCGACCCGGAAGCGCTTGTGGTGCTGCCTTTTCTCGATTAGCCGGGTTGGAGGTTGGAAATGTCCGCGCGTAGCGACTTGGTACCGCTTCAACCGGGCGACCGTGCGCCGAACGTGGTACTCGACGCCATTACCAAGGAAGGCAAAATCGCGCTTGACGACTTTCGAGGACAAAGACCGGTGCTGGTCGGCCTGTTTCGAGGTCTGCATTGTGCGTTTTGCCGGCGCCATATCGCCGCCCAGGCGCGGCTTGATCCGGAGCTGCGCGAAAAGGGCGTGGAGAGCCTGACGGTGGTCAACACGCCGATCGAACGGGCGCGTCTCTATTTCCGTTACCACCCGATGCCGAATCTGCTTGCGGCCTCCGACCCTGAACGCGCTTCACATCGTGCTTTTGGACTGCCCAATCTCGAATTCACCGAAAACGAGACCAACTGGCCGTACAAAGTCTCGATGGCAGCGGTAAAGGATATGCGGGTCGACATACCAAGCGAGTTGCCCGGTCCGATGGATCCTATTGCGGCCGGCGAGATCCTCGACAAGAGGGACCATTACGAACTGACCGAAGCCGACGAGCAGATGATGGCAACGGGACACGGACAACTGGTCGGTCAGTTCCTGCTGGACCGACAGGGGATCGTCCGCTGGAGCTTCACGGAGGTTCCAGAGGGTGGGCGATACATGTTTGGGGCGCCAAACCCGCAGGAGCTGATGTCAGCGGTGTCCCAAGTCGCCCAATAGGGCTTGCGAACGAGGAAAACGGGCGGGACACTGACAAGTTCACCGTTTCATCCCAGCACGGCCTCGACCCTGGCAACAAAGTCATCGAGCGAGCGATCCCCGCGAATCTCGATGCGCGGAAGGTCGATGGGATCGCAATCGAGGTCCGCCGGGCCGTGTCTGCCGCCGAAGCCGATCCGATAGCCGCACTCCTTGGCCAGCCTGCCAAGCCGTCGATCGGTGACAGAAAAGGGTGCCGCGAACGCCGTGGTTAGCCGACCGGTCCACCGTTCGATGAACATACGAGAGCGAAGCAGCTCGCTGGCCAAGTCAGAGCTCGACAGACCATCTATCGCGCGATGCGTCGCCAGATGGCTTCCGAAGAATGCACCTTCGGCAGCGAGGCGTCGCACCGTCCCGGCGTCCATAAGCTGCGTTGGCGGACCGCTGTCGGCGTCCCACAGTGCACTTTCACCCACCAGGTCCGTCACCAGGAACACTTCCGCGGTCAGGTCGTTCGCGCGCAAGATCGGCCAGGCATGGTCGGCAAAGTTCTGGAAGCCGTCATCGAAGGTGATGAGCACTGGGCGGCCAACGAAAGGTTGACGGTTGGCGATGAACCATTCCAGCTGCTCGGACCTAATCGCGTGAAAGCCATTGGCGCGCAGCCATGACATCTGGCTGTGGAATGCGGCCGGCGTGAGCCGAAAACGGGCGAGCGCGGCCGGACCTTCATCGGAGACGCTGTGATACATGAGGACAGGGATACGCTGCCGCCGCTCGCTACGCGCAACGTCGCGGCGCAAGGCCCGCGCCCCGCCCCAGACGATATTTCGCGCGACCCCGATTTCAAGGCGCGCGCGGATTGGCACTTGATCAACCATCGGTTCCGTCGCCACGTCGTCCGGTGACAGGCGGCGGAAGCGGTCTATGCGATAGAGCTCGGTCTGGATCGATTGATCGAGGACGAGGCCTTCGGTCCCTGCCAGCGTCTCTGAGATCGCTTGTGCACCGAATGTGTTCCAGTCGAAGCCGGTCCTTTCAACATTGTCACGTAACACGAATGCGTGTGCGTTGATGAAACTGCCGCCAGGCGCCAATGCCTCAACGATTTTTTTGGCGATGCGCCGCAACTCGGCGAGATCATCCAGATAGTAGAGCACTTCCGAACAGACGATCAGGTCCATCTCACCCGGCAGCGTGTCCACGCAAAAATCCAGTACGCCGAACTCAACATTCGGCTGATCGCTGCATCGCGCGCGCGCTCGCCCGATGGCTACGGCGGAAATGTCAGTTGCGGTCAAATGGCCCACTCGCGGCGCCAGCTGCCGCGTGAAGTGCCCCTCCGCGCAGGCGAGCTCAAGCGCCCGTCCGATCGGACCGGCAGGCAGAATTTCGAGCTGCCGCTCATATTTTTCCTGCTCATAAGACGAACCGTAGTTCCAGGGATCCTCGATCGCGAAACGGCGATTCCAGAACGACGTGCGATCATTGTCGTGCCCATCCGCGGCCGATGCACGGCGTGGCGCTGCAAGCGGCTCTGTCGCTTCGGCGCTCGACCGAACCAGCCCCCGCGCTTCCGCGGCCAACCGCGCGAGTTTGCCGAAGTGGCTGTCCCGATCGGACCGGCGTCCCGCGATGGACAACAATGCCTCGGCTGCAAACATGTTTGACTTGTCGGCACCGGCGCCCTGCTGCGGGGCATGTACAGGCGATCGCCTCGCAAGTCGCGCGGCACTGTGTATAAGCCGCTCAGGGGGCACGAAATTCCGGATCAATTCAATCCAATGGCGCCTTGTCACTTTCCCGAGTACGCCGAACTGCACGACAGCCTCGATCTGGCCATCCATCATCAGATAGGCATAAATTTGATCGATTCCTTTCGGCAATTCGATCGAGGCCGGATTTCGAGCGTCGACGCGAATTCCGAGTGTCCGCGCCAGTCTGCGCGGCGCGGCAAGATCGTCGAAGTCGAGAAGCATTTCCTCAAGCTGATACTGGACGCGGCGACCCGCGACGGGATCGTCCCAGACCTTGCCGAGTTCGGTGATCAACTCGGTGAGGGAGCCGCCGAACCTGTCCCAGCTGGCAGCCAATTGCGCTGGCACCGATAGGCTTCCTACCATAAGGCCATCGAAGGCCACCTTGGCGATGTCACGCGCCCACTTACGTCCGGCCGGGAGCGCGCGCAGGGACTGCGGGCTGATCGAGCGGCGGCCGCTGCCGCAATCCGACGCGGCGTTCCATAACGCGAACCACGCGAGTGCTTCGGAAGCGGTGCGGCCGTCCGCCTCGATCGCTCCATTGGCGTGAGCCGACGCTGGGTGGTCGACCCGGGGGTCAGCAGAAAAGCCGCGGGCGATCACGATTTCCGCATCGGCCAGCATCTGCGTCGAATTGCGGGTGAGCGAGTTGGGGCTGGTCCGATACAAAGCGAGCGGCTCGTCGACCATCACCCAACGTTTGCCTAGACGTGCGAGGCGCTGCCACAGATCCCAGTCCTCGCAGGTGCGCAGCGAAACATCGAAGCCGCCCAACTCGACAATTGTCTTCCGGTCGACCAGCAGCGCGTGAGTGCGAATGGCGCACCGGCGCGCGAATGTTTCGAAGGGCTGGATCGCAATCTCCGTCGGGATGCTCGACGGGGTGAGTTGGCCATCGGGCATCACGCGCCGGGAACCGCAATAGGCGGCGACCGCATCGGGCGCGTGTTCAAGTGCGGCCAGCATTTTCGCAAGGAAGCTGGCGTCCACCCAATCGTCCGCATCCAGGAACATGAGCCAGCGGCCGCGCGCTGTCGAAATCCCGCAATTGCGCGCGCCGGCGGCGCTATGCGCGCAAGAACTCAACGTCCGAAACCGGGCATCGCGCTCCACATAACCGGCGACAATCGCGGCGGTGGCGTCCTTGGAGGCGTCGTCGACGACGATCGCCTCCCAGTCCATTATTTCCTGATCGAGAAGGCAATCGAGTGCGCGCGCCAGCGTTACCTCAGCGTTGTGCGCAGGAACCACGATTGAAACCAAAGGATTATGCACCACGCCGTCTTACCCGTGCCTGGTTCGAAGGTAGAACAAGAGTCCCGAAACATAGCCGGCGATTCCTGCCAAAGGGAACGGTCCTCAGGGACGCTGCGTCCAAACAGTCTCCTGCGAACTCTTCCGAGCCGCCGCGACGCCGCCATTTGGCTGCGGAGCGAGCTTGCTCCTGTCGTGCTACCGATGCTGGAAGCCTGGCGCAGCATTCGCATCCGTGCCGCCGAGCTTGGGCGCCAGCTGTCGCAGATGCACGTCAAAGCCAAGCATGCCGCATACTCATGTCGATCCCCGGAGTCGGCTCCATGACCACGAGCTATGGTCCCTGGCACCGTATGAGTGAACAGCTACGGCAGACTGACGTCTTTTGCAATCGGGGGCGCCGTAAATGCAAGCTCACTGAAGCTTTGGTGTGAATGACTGCCGTTATTGGGACAATTGCTCCCCCCTGTCGACCGAAACGCCCCGCATTCTCGAACAGCCATTCTCCGTGCGAAAGAGGACCTCCCTTCTACCGTTGGGCCTCGCATAGGAAGCGGATCGTCGCAGTATACAGCCGGGTGCGAGACAGTATGTGGGCCGCCAGACCAGCTAATTTAGATACTTCTAATGAGTCTGCGCTACTTAATTGCGCTCCAGTAGCTATAGACGGAACATTGTATTACTCATTTCGATAGTAGATTGCGTCCAATGGTCGATTAGATTAGCCGGTTATGGCTGCTATCACAAAGAGATGCGAGAGCGACACCAATCGGAACTCGTGCATTTGCTGCTAGTCGAAGAGATGTAAAAGGGACGCACGAATTGGCTTACGTCAAGAAGATTCCGGCTTGCGAGCCGGGTATTTTGCTGACATGCTTGGGTGTTTTTGAGTTTTGCACTGTGGCAGGTGTTCAAATGAAGGGGCATAAGGATGGCTAAGGAATCTTCGAATACCGCTTCTTCAGCAAATAAAGCGGACGAAAATCTGATAAGTAATGCAGACGGAAACGGGCTGGCCTTCATGGGGGTCCAGGCTCGCGAGAGCGGGGTCTCCGGCGACGCTGTAGGTGTCGACAAGATACGTGATCTGCTGTTCGGCAACCAGATGCAGGACTACGACCGCCGTTTTTCCAAGCTTGAAGAACGGTTCTTGCAGCGCTTCAAGGATGTAGAATCCGAGGCCAAGCGCAATCTTGAAATGTACGAGTCAAATGCAAAGAAGCAGGTCGAATCGCTCGCGGCGCAATTGCGGAACGAAAAAGATGCACGAGCCGAGGCCGACAAGGAGATTGACCGGAATCTTCGTGAGCAAAATCAGGCGCTTGAAAAGCAGGTGCGCGCGTTGTCGGATCAATTGAGCGAGCTTGAGCGCGAAGTCGCGGACCGGATAAATCGAAGCGATCAATTGCTGCGTGAGGAAATCAAGCAAAAGAATGAAAGCATGCAGATGCTAATGGAGAAAATGTTTTCCGATCTCAGCAACGTCAAGACCGACCGAAATCTTTTGGCTGGCCTGTTTGTCGAGGTTGCAAAATGTCTAAATCAGGATCCCGTCGGCAGCAAGAGCAACTCGGAACGTAGTTGGAAAGTGAGTTGATCGGAACTTGACGTCGACCGTCGACCCAATCAGCCTTCCTCAAAGAGCAGCTTCGAACGATACAGAGATTGATCGCGAGGCCCTGGCTAATCTTTTGGTCGAAATTGCCCGGAACGTTGATCCGGACTATCGTGCGCGTTTCCACGGAGTTCCCACCGCCGATCCTCGCATGGAAACGCTGCGCCAGTTGCTGGTCGGCCGCGAAATTTCGGAGCTTTCACGAGTTTCGCACCTGCTCGACGAACCCGAGCAGCTTGCGTCTGCAGTTGGGGGTGTTCTCCCCAGTGCAGCCGCACGTGCGCCTCATGCGCAACTCGGCGAGGCACTTGCGCCAGCTGTCGAGAGGGCCGTGCAACGGTCAATCCAGAAGAGCCCGCGTACGCTTACGGATATACTATACCCGGTGTTTCTGCCGGCAATTCGCAAGTCGATCGGGGAAAAGATCGATCAGACCTTTCAGTCGCTGAATGAAACTTTAAGACATATATTTACTTGGCATGGGCTCAAGTGGAGATTTGAAGCTTGGAGAACGGGCGCAAGCTTCTCAGAAGTTGTTCTTAAGCATTCTCTTGTCTATCGTGTAGAGCATGTCTTTCTGATTAACCGCAATTCCGGGCTTTTGATAGCGCATGTAACCGCCGATAATGCAACGAGCGAAGATCCGCAACTCATTTCTTCGATGCTTAGTGCAATTCAAGATTTTGTGAAAGACTCATTTAACGAGAAAGAACAGAGCGGCCTCGACACTATCCGTTTTGGGGAGCTTCGTCTCTGGTCGGAAGTTGGGCCGTTTGCGACCTTGGTTGCGGTGATCCGGGGAAATCCGCCAGAGGAATTACATGAAATAGTTCGCGATGTGTTGCTTCGCATCCATGATGAATGCTCACAGGCTTTAGAGCAGTTTGACGGCGACAGTTCGCAGTTGGCCGGCGTAGAGACGCTGTTGCAGACCTGCGTTGAACTGAAGCAGGAGGACTCTAACCAAGGATTTCCTTGGCTGGTGGTGGCTGCAGTCCTGCTGGTTTTGATTCCGGCAGGCGGTTGGTTTCTTCTTTCCTGGCAATCCGGGCAACGCTGGCAGGCCTATGTGTCGCGGCTGAGTACCCAGCCGGGCATCATCGTTGCCGAACAAAAGGTGCGCGATGGCCAATTCTATATTGCCGGCCTGAGAGATCCGCTTGCCGCCGACCCGCTGTCGCTGTTGTCCGGAACGCAGGTCGATCCCGCCCGCGTTCATTCGCAGTGGCAATTCTATCAGAGCCTTGAGCCGGAGTTCGTGCTGAAGCGGCTAACGGCGTCGCTGGCTCCGCCGGATTCAGTGCGACTTTCGATCGTCAATGATCGCATCGTTGCCGAGGGTGAGGCTCCCGACACCTGGATAGATCGGGCACGCGCAGCGGCCCGACAGCTTTCGGCAGGCGGACCGGTATTCGATATCTCCAGGGTCCGTGATGTGAGCCCCGAAGCACGCGCGGCGGAGCACTGGCAGGCCTATGTGTCGCGACTTGAGGTCCAACCGGGCATCATCGTTGCCGAACAAAAGGTGCGCGATGGCCAATTCTATATTGCCGGCCTGAGAGATCCGCTTGCCGCCGACCCGCTGTCGCTGTTGTCCGGAACGCAGGTCGATCCCGCCCGCGTTCATTCGCAGTGGCAATTCTATCAGAGCCTTGAGCCGGAGTTCGTGCTGAAGCGGCTAACCGCGTCGCTGACCCCGCCGAAATCGGTTCGGCTTTCGATCGTCGAGGATCGCATCGTTGCCGAGGGTGAGGCTCCCGACACCTGGATAGATCGGGCACGCGCGGCGGCCCGACAGCTTTCGGCAGGCGGACCGGTATTCGATATCTCCGGGGTTCGTGATGTGAGCCCCGAAGCACGCGCGGCGGAGCACTGGCAGGCCTATGTGTCGCGACTTGAGGCCCAACCGGGGATCATCGTTGCCGAACAAAAGGTGCGCGATGGCCAATTCTACATTGCCGGCCTGAGAGACCCGCTTGCCGCCGACCCGCAGGCTCTGCTGTCCGGAACGGAGGTCGATCCTGCCCGCGTTCATTCGCAGTGGCAATTCTATCAGAGCCTTGATCCGGAGTTCGTGCTGAAGCGGCTAACCGCGTCACTGACCCCGCCGAAATCGGTTCGGCTTTCGATCGTCGAGGATCGCATCGTTGCCGAGGGTGAGGCTCCCGACACCTGGATAGATCGGGCACGCGCGGCGGCCCGACAGCTTTCGGCAGGCGGACCGGTATTCGACATCTCCAAGGTTCGTGATGTGAGCCCCGAAGCACGCGCGGCGGAGCACTGGCAGACTTATGTGTCGCGACTTGAGGCCCAACCGGGAATCATCGTCGCCCAACAAAGGGCGAGGGGTGGACACTTCTATATTTCCGGCCTGAGAGACCCGCAGGCCGCCGACCCGCAGGCTCTGCTGTCCGGAACAGGGGTTGATCCGGCTCGCGTTCATTCGCAGTGGCAATTCTATCAGAGCCTCGATCCGAAGTTCGTGCTGAAGCGGCTGGTGGCGTCGCTTGCTCCGCCGACATCGGTTCGGCTTATGACCATCCAGGATCGCATCGTTGCCGTGGGTGAGGCCCCTGCCGCCTGGATAAACCGGGCGCGGGTCGCCTCCCAACAGCTGTCCGCGGACGGACTCTCTCTAGATATTTCCGAGCTGCGTGAGTCGACCCCTCAGGAACTCACGCATTTGAGGGACACTATTCAAGCGGTCGACATTTTCTTCGATTCTGGCAAGGCTGTACCGGGACCAGAGCAATTGCCGGTTCTCGACAAATTGTCGAATCAGTTGAAGGAATTGGCCAAGGATGCCCGCGAGGCAGGCGTAACAGCCCAGTTCATGTTGACCGGCCATTCGGACGCGACGGGCCGTGAAACGGCCAACGTGTCGATCAGCGCCGCCCGCGCGGAGACAGTTCGTGCGCTTCTCAAGAAGCGCGGCGTCGATCCGGAATTGCTCTTGGTTCGCGGCGCGGGCACCTTTGAGCCAGCGGAGGCTGAAAATAGCCGAACCGGGAGCTCCGCCAATCGCAGAGTTTCGGTTACGGTAAATTTCCACTAGGGCGGAGCCCAGGATATTGCAAAAGAAGATCTGCATGTTGGGCGGGTTCGCTGTCGGAAAGACGAGTCTGGTTCGCAGGTTTGTGCAAAGCATCTTTTCAGAAACCTACTTGACCACGGTGGGAGTGAAAATCGACAAGAAGAGTGTCGTATTGCCCGATAAAACCGTGGATCTGATTTTGTGGGATTTGGCCGGCGAAGACGATATCGGCTCGTTCCGCGTCAGCTATGTGCGAGGTGCGAGCGGGCTCGTGCTTGTCGTCGATGGAACCCGTGCCGCTACTCTTGCCGTGGCGCTCACGCTGCGCGAGCGGGCCGAGGCCGAATTCGGCGCTATGCCGTTCGTATTGCTGTTCAACAAATCCGATCTGGCCGATCGGTGGGCAATATCGGATAGTGAGATTAACGAACTGAGGCAACTTGGGTGGCAAATCTATCTAACAAGTGCGCTTTCGGGTGAATGTGTTGATGATGCGTTTCGTCAGCTTGCTTCGATGGTTGCCAAATAGACCATGCATGGATTGCCAAGAGAAGTCAGAAACTGGATTTACGATTTCTTCTACAACGAGCACTCTGTCGCTTATTTGAAAATTGACGCCCAGCTTTGCATCGCAGAGAAGGGCGGTAGTGTTGAACATTACGGACTCTCATCACTTCGCATTGGTAAGCCTGTTGCCGAGCAGCTTGAATTCATGGAAGGTTTGCTGCCTTGCCCGGAGCTTCCATATCATATGGCCATGGTCGAACTGCCCAGCGGGCGTGTCGCGGACCTTCATCTTTTTGCTGACAATGCCTGCGTATGGCTGCTCTTTCTTGACGCCACTGCCGAACGCGACAATAGGCAGCGGCTTCAACAGAAGGCTTATGAAATGACACTCCTGCAAGAGAGGGAGCGTCAACTCAACGAAAAATTACAACTGACGAACGAGGCGTTAAGGCAGAGCCAAGAGGGATTGTCGCGTGAATACCATCGCGCCGAAAGCCTACTCCTCAACATTCTTCCGGCGTCGATCGCGGAGCGGTTAAAAGCGGACGAACAAATTGCAGACAACCATGCTGACGTGAGTGTGCTTTTTGCCGACATCGTCGGCTTTACGGAAAGAGCGCGAAGCGTCGGAGCCGAGACAACGCTCGCTATTTTAAATTACTTCTTCAAGGCGGCGGATCTGCTCTCGGAACGATACGGCTGCGAAAAGATCAAGACAATCGGCGACTGCGTGATGGTGGTCGCTGGCCTGCCCGCCGCGCGATCCGATCATGCAGAAGCCCTTGCGCACTATGCACTTGAACTGCGGAAGGCGGTTAAGCGCGAACGCTTCGCAGGAGAACCGATAAGACTCAGAATTGGAATTCACTCAGGACCAATCGTCGCGGGCGTCATAGGCAAAAGGCGGTTTGCCTATGACCTGTGGGGCGAGACCGTTAATCTCGCCGCACGTATTCAAACGTCAGCGGATCCCGATGAAATCCGTATCTCGGATGCAACTCGCAAACTGCTTGGACCAAATTTTGCTTGCGACCCACTCGAGGAAACGGAATTGCGTGGTACAGGTCGTGTGCGAATGTGGCGGCTCCCGGCCTGATTTGCCGGTTGGCAGTGCCGACACTCGAGCGCATTGCAGCTCAAGCAACATCATAGTTTCGTATGTCCGCCGAGGTGCAGTCGACCACCGAGCGGGGTCGCGTGCTCATAGGTGGTGTGGCTCGGCGGTAGCGACGCCGCTCGCGAGCGCGCCCTCGATCGCGCTGTAGCGAGCGAGCGGCTTTGCCGTGGTCCATCGACAATTCGCCGGTGAGGTCTGGTTGCTGACACCAACCTCGAAGGAACCATCGATGACCGATGGCATGATGAACCTGCGCGCTCGTGGAGAAGCCTCCGGATTCCGACCTCTTGCGCGAGATGATTGGCTTTGCCGCCGGGCGGCTGATGGAGTTGGAGGTTGGTGGCCGCCACCGGCGCCGCCTATGGCGAGAAGAACCCGTTGCGCACGGCCCAGCGCAACGCTATCGCGAGCGCGACTGGGCGACACGCGCGCCGGTTGCAACGCCATGTAAGCAAAAGGCGCCCCGAAAGGCGCCTCTTAATCGCTTGATTCCCCGTGGGAAACTGGAGCGGGTGAAGCGATTCGAACGCTCGACCCCAACCTTGGCAAGGTTGTGCTCTACCCCTGAGCTACACCCGCTCGCGCGGCTTTTGGGCCGCAAGCCGCGCCTATATGGCTGAAGGGCGCGGCGATTGCAACAGGGGAATCGCAGGTTTTTTGGCCGCACCCGGCGACGTAACCGAGCCTTCCGTGGCGTATATCGCACGGAATTCAGCGCGTCGCCGCGCAACGGTCTTGTCTCGGCCGCGTCATTGGCCGTAAACGGCATGATCCAAACCGCGACAGCAAGAAGTCCGACAAGAAACAACATGCCGAAAACCGAAGCCGAGCTTTTTGCCTTTCTCGCCGATCTCGGGATCGAGGTCTCGACCTTGCGCCATCCGTCTCTGTTCACGGTCGCCGATTCGCAGGCGCTGCGTGGAGAAATTGCCGGCGGGCACACCAAGAACCTGTTCCTCAAGGACAAGAAGGACAATTTCTTCCTGGTCAGCGTCGATGAGGAGGCGGTGGTCGATCTCAAGCAGATCCATCATATCATCGGCGCCGCCGGGCGCGTTTCCTTCGGCAAGCCGGAGATGCTGATGGAGCTTCTCGGCGTCGTACCGGGCGCGGTCACGGTGTTCGGCGTGATCAACGATACGGAGTTGCGGGTCAAGGTCGTTCTCGACCAGGAGTTGATGCGCCATGCGGTCATCAATGCTCATCCGCTGACCAACGAGGCAACGACCTCGATCGCCGCTGCCGACCTCGTCAAATTCGTCGAGGCAACCGGGCATGATCCTGTTATCTTGAAAGTCACGGGATGATCGCCACATTGGATGACGATAAACCGATTTCTGAGTGAGAATAAAGGACGTTGCGCCGGGCCGGTGGCCGGCGGCGCGACCGAAAGGGCGACGAGATGAGCGACAACAATCAATTTGGCGGCCCATTTGGCAGCAATGGCGGACAGTATGCCACCACAGTGCAGTATGGCGGCACTGAGGCCACTCCCGCGAGAGTCGCGCTTGGCGAGCCGCCTGTCACCGTCGACGTCATCAAGGATACGACGACCGCCACATTTGCCGCCGACGTCATCCAGGAATCGGGCCGTCAGCCGGTGCTGGTCGATTTCTGGGCGCCATGGTGCGGGCCCTGCAAGCAACTGACGCCGCTGCTGGAAAAGGCGGTCACCGCCGCCGGCGGCAAGGTCAAGCTGGTCAAGATGAACATCGACGACCATCCTTCGATCGCCGGACAGCTTGGTATCCAGTCGATACCGGCGGTCATCGCCTTTAGGGATGGCCAGCCGGTCGACGGCTTCATGGGCGCCATTCCGGAGAGCCAGATCGCCGCGTTCATCCAGAAGGTCGGCGGCAAGAACAATGGTGCGCCGCAGGTGGCCGAGGCGCTTGCCGCGGCCGCGGAGGCGCGCGCCGCCGGCGATGTGCAGACCGCGGCGGACATCTACGACGCCGTCCTTGAACAGGCGCCGGACACGATCGAGGCGATTGCCGGGCTTGGCGATCTGCTGTTCGAGGCCGGCGATGCCGAGGGCGCCGAAGCGGTGCTGGCGCGGGCCCCGGAAGCCAAGAAGGATGCTCCGCCACTCGCCGCCGTACGCGCCAAGATGGCGCTTGCCGCGCAGGCAGCAGCACTTGGCAATCCGGCCGAACTCCAGCGGCGCCTGGCTGAGAACCCCGGGGACCACCAGGCACGTTTCGATCTTGCGATGATCCAGAACGCCAACGGCGAGCGCATGGCCGCGGCCGACAATCTGCTGGCGATCGTCAAGGCTGATCGCTCGTGGAACGACGACGGCGCCAAGACGCAGTTGCTGCAGTTCTTCGAGGCATGGGGCATGACCGACGAGGCAACGCTGGCGGCGCGGCGCAAATTGTCGTCGCTGCTGTTTTCCTGAACGCGCATAAAGCTGTTTTTTCCTGATGGCCTTGCGATCGACGACGGCTGCGCCAGATTAGGAGGCCTGACCGATCCGTTCTTCGCTTCGTGACGATTACGCGTCAGGTTGCGATGGGATGGGCGGGCTTCATGCGCTTCTTGAGGGAGCGACCGGAGGCTGGAAGTGCAGGCGGGAAACGCGCATTACCGACTCGATACGGATTTGCCGTCGACGGTGCCGATCTTCCCGCTCGAAGGCGCATTGCTGCTGCCGGGCGGCCGCATGCCGCTCAACATTTTTGAGCCGCGCTATCTTGAGATGGTGGATGAGGCGATCGCCGGATCGCGGCTGATCGGCGTTATACAGCCCAGCCTCGACGGTGCACGGCGTGGCGATGGCGAGCCGGAACTCTGCAATGTCGGCTGCGCCGGACGTATCATCGCACTTTCCGAGAGCGGCGATGGCCGCTACCTGATTTCGCTGCAAGGTGTGTGCCGGTTCCGCATCGTGCAGGAGCTTGCGGTCAAAACGCCCTTCCGCCAGTGCCGGTTTGCGCCCTTTCTCACCGATCTCGACGAAGATCAGGCAGAGGCCGAGATCGACCGGCCAGCGCTGCTCAAGGCATTTCGCGCCTATTTGCAGGCCAACGATCTTGAAGCCGACTGGGAAAGCGTCAGCCGCGCCGAAAATGCCATGCTGGTCAATGCGCTGTCGATGATGGCTCCCTACGGGCCAGCCGAGAAACAGGCGCTGCTCGAAGCCGCGGACCTGAAGACACGCGCCGAAACGCTGATCGCCATCACCGAAATGGCGCTGGCACGTGAGAACGAGGATTTCGGGTCGAGCCTGCAATAGGGACTCTTCCTTCTCCCCTTGTGGGAGAAGGAAGATTGGCACAGCGCCAAGACGGTTGAGGGGTGCTGCACGGAGCGCCGTTGGTGCCAAGCTGGAACACCCCTCATCCGTCGCCTTCGGCTCTCCCTTCTCCCCGGGGAGAAGGGAGAGCCGCGCGAAACCTAGAGTGATTGGCCCCAGAGAAGGACAGACCGAATGGTGGATGGGCGTGATGGAAAGAAGGCCAATGTCGACCCCAAATTGCTGGAATTGCTGGCCTGCCCGCTGACCAAGGGCCCGCTTACCTGGGATCCGGAGCGCGGCGAGCTTATCTCGAGGGTCGCACGGCTTGCCTATCCGGTGCGTGACGGCATCCCGATCATGCTGCCTTCGGAGGCTCGCTCGCTCCCCTTCGAGGATGGATTGCCGCCGCGCCTGGGCGGACCGTCCTGAACGGTGTAAGGCCTATTGAAAATTGCGCCCTTTGGGCATGACCTTCTCCGCCTTTCCCGACAGCGCCGCGAGATCCCGCTGGACCGGCACGGCTTGTGGGCCATGTGCGTCTGCAACGCCCTCTTCGCGGTTGTCATTCTCCATGCGCCCACTGGCCGAAGGCTCATTGACAGGCTGGCCGGTGCCGGCCTCCTCCAAAAGCACGGACAGCCACGGCGTCAAATCCTCGACCTTGTCGGCGACGATATGGATGACGTCCGATTCCGACTGCAGTTTGCCGGTGACACGGATTAACCGCGCGCCCATGACAATGGGCCGGTAGCGGTTGAAAGTTCTTTCCCAGAAAATGACGTTGGCCACCGCCTGCTCGTCTTCCAGCGTCAGGAAAATCGCTTTGGCGTTACCCGGCCGCTGCCGCACTAGGACAAGACCGGCGACCGAAACCCGCTTGCCGTCCCGAACCTGGCCGAGGCGCGCATTGGGCGTGACGCCGGAACGATCCAGCCGCTGGCGCAGAAAGGCAAGCGGGTGCGCCTTCAGCGACAGGCCGAGCGAACGATAGTCGTGGATGACATGCTCGCCGAGCGGCATTGTCGGCAGCCTGGTCGCGGGCTCAAGATCGCGCAAGCGGATCGCCGGCTGGTCGAACAGCGGCAAGGTCTCGGCGGCACTCTTGCTGTCGAGCGCGCGGACCGCCCACAGGGCGTCGCGGCGGTCGAGGCCGAGCGAACGGAAAGCGTCGGCTTGCGCCAGCTTCTCGATCTCATCGACATAGAGGCCTGAGCGCAGCCAGACATCGCGAACGGATTCGTAGCCGTCGCCGCGTCTGGCGACAAACACCTCCATGCGCTCCTTCGACAGGCCCTTGACCTGGCGAAAACCCAACCGGACGGCATGATTGGTCCGGATGACACCGCGCATTTCGGCATGGCGGCCGAGGATGCGGGCCGGGTCGAAGGGTGCGTCCTCCAATGCGCAGTCCCAACCGGAAAAATTGACGTCGACCTCGCGGATTTCGACGCCATGGTCGCGCGCGTCGCGGACAAGCTGAGCCGGCTGATAAAATCCCATCGGCTGGGAATTCAGGATCGCGGCGCAGAACACGTCTGGATAAAATGCCTTGAACCAGCAGGAGGCATAGACCAGCAGGGCGAAGGAGGCGGCATGGCTTTCGGGAAAGCCGTATTCGCCAAAACCCTCGATCTGCTTGAAGCAGCGCTCGGCGAAGTCCTTTTCGTAACCCCGCAAAACCATGCCATCGACCATCCGCTTGCGATAATTGCCGATCGTGCCGGTGCGCTTGAAGGTGGCCATGGCGCGGCGCAGTTCATCGGCCTCGCCCGGCCTGAAGCCGCCGGCGACGATGGCGATCTTCATCGCCTGTTCCTGGAACAGCGGAACGCCCAGTGTCCTGCCGAGTATTTCTTCCAGTTCCGGCTTGGGATACTCGGGCTTTTCCTTGCCCTGCCGGCGGCGCAGATAGGGGTGGACCATGTCGCCCTGGATCGGGCCTGGTCGCACGATCGCCACCTCGATGACCAGGTCATAGAATGTTTTCGGCCTGAGGCGCGGCAGCATCGACATCTGGGCGCGGGATTCGATCTGGAAGACGCCGATCGTATCGGCGCGGCAGATCATGTCGTAGACATGTGTGTCCTCGGCAGGGAGGGTGGCCAGCACATAGGGTTGCCCATAGCCATCCCGCACCTCCGGATAATGATCCTGGAGCAGGGTGAAGGCGCGCTGCAGGCAGGTCAGCATGCCAAGCGCCAACACGTCCACTTTAAGGATTTTCACCGCGTCGAGATCGTCCTTGTCCCACTCGACCATCTTGCGTTCGTCCATCGCCGTCTTGATGATGGGCACGATCTCGTCGAGCCGGTCCCTGGTGATGACGAAGCCACCGACATGCTGCGACAGATGACGGGGAAAGCCCATGATCTCGTTGGCGCATTCGATTACATGCCTTGTCGATTGGTCGGTCTGGTCGAGGCCGCCGGCCCTGGTCTCCTTTTCGCCGAGCTCCGAGGTCGACCAACCCCAGATCGAGCTGGACAACGCGCTCCTGACATCGTCCGACAGGCCCATCGCCTTGGCCACTTCGCGCATCGCCGAGCGGCCCCGGTAGCTGACGACGGCCGCGGCAAGCGCAGTGCGCTTGGCACTGTATTTCTCGTAGATGTACTGGATGACCTCCTCGCGCTTTTCATGCTCGAAATCGACATCGATGTCGGGCGGCTCGTTTCTTTCCTCGGAAATGAAACGCTCGAAAAGCGAGTCAATCCGCTCGGGTCCCACTTCGGTGATGCCGATGCAATAGCAGACCACCGAGTTAGCCGCGGAGCCACGCCCCTGGCAGAGTATGCCCTGGCTGCGGGCGAATTTGACGATGTCGTAGACAGTCAGGAAATAGCGCGCGTAGTTCAGGCGCTCGATCAAAGCGAGCTCTTCCCGGATCCGCCTAGTCACATCGGCGGGAACGCCTGAGGGGTAGCGCATCGCGGCTCCCTCTCGAGCCAGCCTTTCCAGTTCGGCCTGTGGCCCGAGGCCCGACTCCGTCGGTTCATCGGGATAATTGTATTGGAGGTCACTGAGAGAGAAGCTCAATTCGCCGGCAAAGCGCAGCGTTTCCGCCAGTGCTTGCGGATGCCGCCGGAACAGCCGCGCCATCTCCATTGGCGGCTTCAAATGGCGCTCGGCATTGGCCGCCAGTTCCAGCCCCGCTTCGGCAACAGGCACGTTGAGGCGGATCGCCGTCAGCACGTCCTGCAACCGGCGCCGTTCGGACGTATGGTAAAGAACGTCGTTGGTCGTCATCAGCGGAAGGCCTGATGCCTCAGCCATGGCAGCTGCCTGCTCGATACGGTAGTGGTCGTTGCCGCGATAATCCGGCGAAACGGCAAGCCGCAGATTCTTGCCGAAGCGGTCTTTGAGCCGGCTAACCAGCCTGAGATCATCCTCCGCCGGCGTCGACAGATCCGGCAGGACCGCCAGGGACATGAGATCGCCCCATTCAAAAAAGTCGTCACGATAGAGAAGCGGTGCGCCCTTTTCGCTATCGTCGCGCATATTGGCTTGTGTCAGCATGCGGCACAGATGGCCCCAGCCCTTGCGGTCCTGCGGATAGGCGAGAACGTCGGGCGTGCCATCGCAAAAAACCAGGCGGCAGCCGGGATGATAGGAAAGACCTTCCACCTTGGCCTGCTGCCAAGCGCGCACGACACCGGCCACCGTGTTGCGATCGGCAAGCCCGATCGACGAAAAGCCCAGAAACTTTGCGGCGACCACCAGCTCCTCCGGTTTCGAGGCGCCGCGCAGGAACGAGAAATTCGACTGGATGCCGAATTCGGCATAGGGAACGACCGTCAGCGCGTTCATGCGAAGACCCCATGCATGAACCAGCGCGGCGGGACTTGAGAGGCGCCGTAGAGACCCTGGCGGTAGAGCCAATAACGGCGGCCGTCGCTATCCTCGATGCGGAAATAATCCCGGGTCGGCGCGTCTTCCGGCCCCGACGTCTCCCGCCACCATTCCGGGGCGATGCGTTCCGGCCCTTCGGCGCGCGCGACCCGGTACAGCGCGCGCCGCCAGCGGAAGTTCATCGGCGGTCCCTCAGGCATTTCGGTGGCCGGCACCTCGATCGGTTCGGGCGAACGGAACAGCCGGATCGGCCGTTCCGGCCGAAAGACAGGCGTGGATGAAGTGTCTTGTATCTTGTCCGGCTTCTTCGGCGGAGAGACCCTTTGCGGCGCCTCCGCATAGGGAAGCGTGGCGACGGCGCGCTCTGGCAGATGACTCTCGACGGCAACCGGTTTCAAAACCGCGCTTTCGCCGAGCCGGGCGCGGATGCGGTCGGCGAAAAGGGCGATGTCGGCGCCGTCATCGTGCGTTTCGCCGGCGAGGTCCGCCTGCTGCATGTCAAAGGCCGCGGCCGACAGGACCGAGAGGCGCACGAGATCGAAGCCATAGCCGGCATCGATGTCCTGTTCGAGCGCGGCGAGCCTTTCGTGAAACAATTTCTGGATCAGCAACGGCTCGCGCAAGGGCCGCGACGTGCCGACGGCGATGCGGCTGACGGCGCCGTCGACGCGGAAAAGCAGCAGCGCCAGCCTTCTTGCGCCCTCGCCGCGGCGCTCGAGGTCCACCTTCAATGTCGTCGCCAGCATTTTCACCAGCCGCTCTAATTCGTCGGTCAGCATGATGGGTTCTGCGAGATGGCGTTCGACCGAAAGCGGCGCGACCGGCAGGCGCGGCGACACCGCCTCGTCGAGGCGGCCGAGCGCCTGGTCGAGGCGTAAAAGCAGCGATGTGCCGAAGCGGCGGGCGAGCGGCGCGCGCGGTGCTGCCATGACGGCGCCCGCCGTGCGCAGGCCGACGCTTTCCAGGCTGGCGCGGATATCAGGCTCGATGCGCAGCGCCGCCAGCGGCAAGGGTGCGAGTAGCGCTTCCTCCTCGCCACCGGGGACGATGCGGTCACTGGCAAACCGCGTTGCCGCCCAAGCAGCACCAGGTGTGGCGGCAAGGCCGGCGCGGACATCGAAACCCTGATGGAAAAAGCGCGACAGAATGTCGTCCAGCATCGCCCGTTCGCCGCCGAAAAGGTGGGTGCAGCCGGTGACGTCGAGAAACAGGCCGTCGGCTGCGTCGATCGCCACCAGCGGAGTGTAGCGGTCGCACCAGTCGGCGAGGCTTTCGAGCAGGCGGCGGTCGGCCTCGGGATCGGCTTCCACTACGTCGATCGATGGGTGCATGGCGCGCGCGTCGGCTATGCCCATGCCGCGCTTCAGATGAAGCGCCTCAGCCCGCTCGTCGAGGGCGGCGATGCGCTGCGCGTTCGCTTGGCGATGGCTGATCACCAGGGGCAGGTGATCCGACGGCCGCGAACGCCAGGACCGCCCCAGACGCTGCCGCAGGATCCTTTCCGCGGCGAGGTGCGGAAACCACAGGGACAGGATTCGCTGCCCGTTCTTCCCCGGCCCTTCTTTCCTCGAAATTGCGTTCATCCGGGTTCCACTCCAGTGTGAATTGTCCCGGCAAGGCCGTGCGGCTCTTGCCGATGCTGACGGTGAAGGCGGGGCGGCCGATCGAGCCGGCGAGCGGCCCGGCGAGCGTCTGGCGTGGTGCCGACGGCGCAGCCGATAGGACGAGGCGGACGGATGCCGCCGTCGGTTCGGCCTCGCCGGCCTGGCGCAGCAGGAACACCGGCCGGCCGGCGCTCTGTGCCCGGGCGTGCAGCCGCCGCGTCGCGGTGAGGTCCAGCCGCTGCGGGCTGCCGCGGATTTCGAGGATGACGGCGGCGAGCGCCGTCATCCGGGCGGCTTCCTCGGCGACCCACAGCCCATCGAGGAGCCTTGGCGCCTCGGAAAACAGCAATTGCTCCGGCTCGATCCCGAAAAGGCCATGAAGCCCTCTGGCATAGGGGAAGCCGGCCTCGCGGAAGACCTCCGCGGTGCCGATCCACAGGACCGGCAGTCGCGGCGGCTCCTGTTTGAGGATCAGGCTGACGAGCGACAGGGCGAAACCGGCGACGACCCCGGCATCACGTGTCGCGGCGCCATGGATCTCGCTCAGCGCCGCCTTCGGCAGGCCGCCGCTGAGCGCAGTATCGAGACCCTCCGCGCCGGTGCGCAGAAACGCATCGGGCGGCGCCACGGCGAGGCCGCGGCGGACGATTGTTAGATCCCGGGGCGTGACATCCGCATCAACGGGAGCTGCGCCGGCCGGCGCCTCCAGGCGCTCGGGCAGCGTTCCCTCGATCTTCGCGATCTGTCGGCGCAGGGCAAAAACAGTCTCCCGCGCCACGGCGCTTGTCGCCATGACGGTCAGCTTCCACTCACAATTGTTCCTGTTATGTTCCTATTGATTCCAGAGGCCGCCCGAAGAGTCAAGCGGAGTCATGGGGAATTTATTCCTGTCCGCGCAAAGGCTGCAACTTGGCCATTTGCCGACTCCGGCTCGAAAGCCTATATGCCGGGATCAAAGGACAAAGCATGGCCCGCATCTACAAAACCCGCACCTGGCACGCCGAGCTTTCGCCGTCGATGGAGGAAATGGAGTTCCTGGCGCTGGAGGCCTATGCCCATCTGCCGGAGGAATTTCGCAAGCTGACCGGCGAGATCATCATCCAAATCGCCGAATTCCCGACCGACGAGATCATGGACGACCTGTCGCTGGAAACGCCGTTCGACCTGCTCGGCCTGTTTGAGGGGCGCGGCATCGCCGAGCGCTGGAATCCGCAGACCGGCGAGGGGCCGAACCGCGTCACGCTCTACCGCCGCGCCATCCTCGACTACTGGGCCGAGAACGAGGAGACGCTTGGCGATATCGTCACCCATGTGCTGATCCACGAGATCGGCCACCATTTCGGCCTGTCGGACGACGATATGGAGCGGATCGAAGAGGCAGCTGAATAGTGTCCAGATGACGGAAGCAGAGTTTGCCAATCGGATCGACTGCAATTGGCCGTATCACGACATTTCACTGAGCCGCGAATTGATCCAAACCGCCATCGGCATTTCGCCGAATGCTGCATTTATTGCACTCGATGAGCTTTGCCGTCTACCCGCAAACACTGTTGTCGAGCCCGCCATTCTCCTGGCGTTAGTCGATTTCTGGCTGTCCAAATTCGACCATCCACTAGCACCGATGATATCGGAATGCGCGATATCCAGCATTAAACGCCAGCAACTGTCGGTTGCCGAAATTCTCATGGAAGATGGATACCGTCTCCGGTTATCCGGGCCTTTATGCAGCGCTATCGATCCTTTATTTCAGCTGCGATGACGTCGACGGCCTTGCAGACGCAAGGTTCAACGAAATCAGAGCTGCCTGGGAAAAGCTTCTGTAACGGTCGTATCCTACCAGTCGCTGAGCTTGGTGTTGGGCCCGTATTCCTGGCCCTCGACATCCTTCACCACGGCCTGGCCGCAGCGCATGCTCTTGGTCTGCTTGTCGTAGGCATAGGTCGGCGAACCGAACAGGTGCCAGCCCTTGTTCAGCGCCGCCGTCACCTTGTGGCAGAAGCTGGAATCGTCCGGACCGGACAGAAAGCGGTAGAGTTTCATTTTTCATTCCTGTCGTGAGTTGCCAATCATGCCCCGATGGCGGCTGCCTTCGCCAGCAGTTTTTCGGCCTGCGCCAGATGCAGCCGCTCGACCATTTTTCCATTCAGCGCAATCACTTGCCTTCCGGCATTTTCGGCAAGCGCGAAGGCCTCCTTCACCGAGCGCGCCTCGGCCACCGCTTCGGCAGATGGCGCAAAGGCCCGGTTCGCGGCATCGATCTGAGCTGGGTGGATCAGCGACTTGCCGTCAAATCCCATGGCGGCCGCTTCCGTGCATTCGCGCGCAAAGCCATCCAGATCGCGAAACTCATTGAAGACACCATCGAGCAGGTCGAGGCCACCGGCGCGCGCGGCGAGCACCATCTGCATCAGCCACGGTGTGAGATAGCGCCGGTCGGGCGTGGCGAGAACGCCGGTCTCCTTGACCAGATCGTTCGTTCCGGCAACGAAACAGACCAGCCGCGAGGCCGGATCGCGGCCAAGCTCGGCAATTGGTCCGATGTTGAGCAGAGCCTTGGGCGTTTCGATCATTGCCCATAGTTTCACCTCGTCCGGCGCGAAATTGTCGTCGAGCACGTCGCCGGCCCCGAGGACGTCGCGCGGCGTGTCGACTTTGGGCAGCAGGATGGCGTCGGGCTCGCTGCGTAACGCAGCCAGCAAGTCGTCGGCGCCCCATTCGCTGGCGAGCGGGTTGATGCGAACGATCATCTCGCAGCGCCGGCCATTATGGTTGGCAACCGGGCGCTTGGCGAAGATGCCGGCCAGTTTTTCCCGCGCGGCAACCTTGTCGGCCGGGGCGACGGCATCTTCGAGATCGATGATGACGGCATCGCAGGCCAGCGATGAGGTCTTGGCAAGCGCCTTGTCGTTCGAGGCCGGGACGTAGAGCACCGAGCGGCGCGGGCGGTAGGTTTCAATCATGCCCGATCTATGCCGCCTGTAGTCAGTCGAGGCAAGCCGTCTTCACCTGCATAAAAACTGCACAAAAGTCCGGAAAATCTCCTCGGATCCGCCCCGCCGCCTGCATGTCGATCGGCGATATAGGCGGTATGCAGATGCGAGAAAAACCCCGTTGGTCCCTGCCTTACCGGCTCCGCAATGAGGGTTGGTGGCTCGTCGATCCACCCCAAACGCACCGTTCGGCGACCATCTTCCCCTTCATCCGCAAATCTCCGCCCCGGTATGCCGGCCGGATCAAAGCCGCTGAGAAAATCCGATCATGACATCGTTGCTTACGGCGGCGCCGAGCTATTGCGCGCGATTCGGCGTTGCGGTCCTGCTTGCCGCGCTGGCCGATTTCTTCTTCTACGGGCAGCCCATCGGCATCACGCTTTTCCTGTTCGGCACTACGCTTGCCGCCGCAGTCGCGGCCATCCATCCCTCGGCGCTCAGCGCCCGCGGCCTGTGGCTCGGACTCGCCGCCCTGCTTGTCGGGCTGCTGCCGCTCATTGAAAATGTCAGTGCGCTGTCCGTCGCGATCGGGCTGGCGGCGATGGTCGTCTTCGCGCTTTGGCTGGTCGGCCGGCTGCGGCGTGAGCTTGCCCGCATTGCCGGCCAGGTCGCGCTCTTCCTGCTCGCGGCACCATTCCGGTTCGTCCACGATTTCTTCCGCTGGCGCAAGGCGGCGCGGCGGCTTGGCCAGCGGCGTATCCGCCTTGCGGCGATCGGCGTCTGGATCATGCCCCTGACCTTGGGCGCAGTGTTTCTCGCGCTGTTCGGCGCCGCCAATCCGGTTATCGAATACTGGCTGTCGCTGATCGATCTCCGCGCACTGCTCGACCTCATCCAGCTGCCACGGCTGGCGTTCTGGCTGGCCGTGCTTGCCGGCGTCTGGGTCTTTCTGCGCCCGCGCCTGCCGCGCTTTTTCCGCCGCATTGCACATCTCGCATTGCCTATCCCCCTCGGGGTGCAGACAAAACCCGCCAAGGCGATCGAGGACATCGTCTTCGGTAAGGCCGCCATCCTTCGCGCGCTGGTCGTCTTCAACATCCTGTTCGCGGTGCAGACCGCACTCGACGCCACCTATCTGTGGGGCGGCATCGCCCTTCCCGACGGGCTGACCTACGCCGCCTATGCGCATCGCGGCGCCTATCCATTGATCGTCACGGCGCTGCTTGCCGCCAGCTTCGTCCTGGCGGCGCTGCGGCCGGGAAGTGCTACCTCCAGCGATCCGCTCATCCGCCGGCTGGTCTATGTCTGGGTGGCGCAGAACATCGTGCTGGTCATCTCGTCGATCCTGCGGCTCGACCTCTATATCGGCATCTATGCGCTGACCTACTGGCGCGTCGCCGCCTTCGTCTGGATGGGGCTGGTGGCGACGGGCCTTGCTCTGATCATCGCCCGCATCGCACTCGAAAAATCCAATAAATGGCTGCTTTCCGCCAATCTTCTGACGCTTTCGGTGACGCTCTATGCCTGCTCCTTCATCAACTTCGCGGCGCTGATTGCCAACTACAATGTCGAGCACTCATTCGAAATGACCGGCCGCGGCACCAAGCTCGATTTCTGGTATTTGCGTTCGCTCGGTCCCAGCGCCTGGCCGGCGCTTGATCGCTTCCTCGAGCATCAGGCCGAGACGAATGCGGCCAGCATTCCCTCTTACCGCCAACTCGCCCGTCTGCTTGGGCAGGACCAGGCCCGCTACCGCGCGGGCCAGGAAAACTGGCGCGCCTGGAGCTTCCGCGACTGGCGGCTACTTCGTACTCTGGACACATATATCCCGTTCGTGGTTCCTCAAGGCTCCGAACCCTTCGCGCCGGGCCGCTGATCCATGCCGCACAACATCCTTGTCGCCGACGATGATCCGCATATCCGCGAAATCATCTGCTTTGCGCTCGAAAAGGCGGGGATGAAGACGGTTGCCGTATCGGACGGCGCCGCCGCATTGCAGGCGATCGGGCGCCGCGCGCCCGATCTTGTCGTGCTCGACATCGGCATGCCGGAGATGGATGGGCTGGAGGTCTGCCGGCGGCTGCGGCATACATCGGATGTGCCGGTGCTGTTCCTGTCCGCGCGTGATGAAGAAATCGACCGCATTCTCGGGCTCGAAATGGGTGGCGACGACTATGTCACCAAGCCGTTCAGCCCGCGTGAACTGGTCGCACGCGTCAATGTCATCCTGCGGCGCGCCCGCCCGACAAAGGCTGAACAGACCGACGACCGGCAATTCTCGCATGGCAGACTGGCTTTGCTGCCGGCTAGCCACGCGGCCAGCTTCGACGGCAGGCCGCTGGTGCTGACCTCGATCGAATTCGCCATCCTGAAAGGGTTTCTGGCGCGGCCAGCACATGTGCTCGGCCGCGACATGGTTATGGCCAATGCCTATGCCGCCAATATCCATCTCGCCGACCGCACCGTCGACAGCCATATCCGCAACATCCGCGCCAAGCTGGCGGCGGCCGGCTGCACGGATGCGATCGAGACCGTGCATGGCGTCGGCTTCCGGCTCGGCCGGTGCGGCGCGTGACCGCGCATAAATGGCGGCCGCGCCTCGCCACGATCGTTGTTGCCATCCTGATCATGGTGATGGCGCTGCCGCTGGTCGGCCTGTTCTTCTTCCGGCTCTACGAGAACCAGCTGATCCGTCAGACCGAGGCCGAGCTGATCGCGCAAGGTGCGGCCCTTGGCGCCATCTATGCGCAAGAGGTCCGCGACGCCGGCGTCGCCATCGAAAAGCTCGGCGCGGCCGTGCCTGCGGACAGTGCCACCGATCCGGACTCTCGCTACCGGCCGATCGAGCCGCGCCTCGATCTTGCCTCCGACTACGTTCTGCCGGCCCGGCCGCCCGCCATCACCGCGACCGCCCCGGATCCAGCCGTCGCGCCGATCGGCGCGCGGCTGTCGGGCATTCTTGCCGAGACGCAGAAAACCACGCTTGCCGGCTTTCGGCTGCTCGACCCTAAAGGCGTCGTCATCGCCGGGCGCGAGGAGATCGGCCTGTCGCTCAGCGCCGTCGAGGAGGTTCGCCAAGCGCTGGCCGGCCGGCATGCCAGCGCGCTCCGGCAGAGGCTCTCCGACGAGCCGCCACCATCGCTCTATTCGGTCAGCCGCGGTACGAGAGTCCGCGTCTTCGTCGCGATGCCGGTAGCGGTCGACGGCAAGGTCGCCGGCGTGGTCTATCTGTCGCGAACGCCGAACAACATCGTCAAGCACCTCTATGGCGAGCGCGGCAAGGTGGGGCTGGCGGCGATCGCCATCCTCGGCGGCACGCTGCTTATCGGCCTGGTCTTCCTGCGCACCGTCAGCCGGCCGATCTACGCGCTGATGGAACGGACAAAGCGCATCGCGGCCGGTGATCGCGACGCGATCAGGCCGCTCGATCATCACGGCACGCGCGAGATGGCGGAGCTTTCCGACGCCTTCCTCGACATGGCCGAAAAGCTGCATGCGCGCTCGGACAGCATCCAGACCTTCGCTACGCATGTCTCGCACGAGCTCAAATCGCCACTGACGGCGATCCAGGGGGCGGCCGAACTGCTGCGCGATTCGGGCAGCGCCATGGATGAGGGCGAACGGCGGCGGTTTTCGAACAACATCGTCACCGACGCCGAACGGCTCAACCTTCTGGTGCGCCGTCTGCTCGACCTGGCGCGCGCCGAAAATCTTGCGCCCGGCGGCGAAAGCACGTTGGTTGGCGCCGCACTGGCGCTGCTGCCGGCCGAGGACAGGCTGGCGGTCCGTGTCGAGGGAGGCGGCGATATCCGCCTGCGCATGTCGGCCGAGAACGCGGCCATCGTGCTCGCCAATCTCATCGACAATTCGGCGCGCCATGGCGCAACGCTCGTTTCGATCACGGCGGCGAGCGCGGGCGGCAAGGCGACGATTCTGGTGAGCGACGACGGCGCCGGCATTTCGCCCAGCAATCGGGGGCGGATATTCGAGCCGTTCTTCACCACGCGCCGCGATGCAGGCGGCACCGGCATGGGCCTCGGCATCGTGCTGGCCCTCCTGAAAGCGCATGATGGCACGATCCGCCTGGTTGACTCCGAGCGCGGCACGCGCTTCGAGATCATCCTGCCGGCTGTATGAATTGGAGCCTGATTCCGAAAACCGGCTTTCGGGATCATGCTCTAGAACTGGAGACGCAAAAAAGTGCGCTACGACGTCGTCATCATCGGCGGAGCCATCGTCGGCTCCTCGATCGCCTATTATCTGCGCGAGGAAGGGTTTTCCGGTTCGATCGCGCTGGTCGAGCGCGACCCGCAATTCGCCCATGCGGCAACGACGCTGTCCTGTGCTTCCATTCGCCAGCAGTTTTCAATTCCCGACAACATCCGCCTGTCGCAGTTCACGCTGAAACTATTCCGGCGGCTGACGGAAGAGTTTGGAGCCGACGCCGATATCGGCTTTCGCGAAGGCGGTTATCTCATCCTCGCCGGCGAGAACGGACTGCCGATCCTCAAGGCGAACCACGAGGCGCAGATCGCCGAAGGCGCCGACATCGTCCTTGAGGATGCGGATGCGTTGGTGCGTCGCTTCCCATGGCTATCGGCCGAAGGCATCACCGCGGGCGCCTATGGCCGCAGCGGCGAGGGCTGGTTCGACGCGCATGCGATGCTGATGCTGTTCCGCAAGGCGCTGCGCGAGAAAAACATCGATTTCGTCACCGCTGACGTGACCGGCATCGAGCGGCAGGGCGACCGCGTCACCAGCGTCAACCTCGATAATGGCGAGCGGCTCGAGGCCGGCATCGTCGTCAACGCCGCCGGGCCGAATGCCGGCAAGGTTTCTGCAATGGCCGGACTGGTACTGCCGGTGGAACCGCGCAAGCGCAATGTCTTCATCTTCGAGGCGCGCGAGAAATATGCCGACATGCCGCTGCTGGTCGATCCGAGCGGCATTTATGTCAGGCCGGAAGGCTCGGTCTACATCACCGGCGGCGCCGAGCCGCAAGAGGGCGACGGCCCCGCCGATCCCGGCGATTTCGAGCCCGACTGGCCGCTGTTCGAAGAGGTGATCTGGCCAGTGCTGGCGACCCGCATTCCCGCCTTCGAAGCGATCAAGCCGACGCGCGCCTGGGCCGGTCATTACGACTACAACACGCTCGACCAGAACGCGGTGATCGGCCCGCATCCGCAGGTCAGGAATTTCCTCTTCGCCAACGGTTTTTCCGGCCACGGCCTGCAGCAGGCGCCGGCGGTTGGCAAGGCGATGGCCGAGCTGATCGTGCATGGCGGCTACCGCACGGTGGATTGCGCGGCGTTTGGGTACAGCCGTGTCGCAGAGGGGCGGGCGTTTCGCGAATTGAACGTGATCTGAGGCGCCATCACGTCTATGGCAAGGGCGTTGCCGAGCGCATGGCCCTTAACCGTGTTGTCGAAAATGCACCAGACCTCAGCGCCCGCCGCACTCGCCGCATCCAGCCGCTGCCTGATCGCGATCAGGCTGTCAGTGTCATAGTCCGAGTAATAAATACGCGGCGCGCCATGCAGGCGGAAATAGACGAGGCCCGGCCAGCCGGATGGCGTGGCTGCAGCGGGAACGCGAGCCGGATCGGCTGCCACACGCGCTACACGGAAGCCGGTCAGAAGCGCATCGGCGTCCTGTTCGAACCAGCTCGCATGACGAGGCTCGCAAGCTATTTTCGAGCCGGTTTGCTTTCGCAACAAACCGAAGAACTCCTCGGTGACACGCGGCTCGAAGGACAGGCTGGGTGGCAACTGCACTAGCAGCACAGCTAGCTTCCGGCCTAGGCCTCCGGCCTGCCCGAGGAATGCCCCGATCAGGTCTTCGCAGTCGGCAAGCCGATGCTCGTGTGTCACGGCCCTGGGGACCTTCACGCAGAAGCGGAAATCTTCCGGGACCGAATGCGTCCAACGCTCATAGGTCTCACGGCGGTGCGGCTTATAAAAGGATGAATTGATTTCGACGCCGGCAAGACGGCCGGAGTAACGCTCGAGATGCGCCCCGGATCCCGGGAAAAGATCCTTGTAGCGCGACGGGATGCCCCAACCGGCCGTGCCCACGAAGCATCGATGCTTTTCCATGCTGGAGATGTGGACAGGGCACTGCGCAGGTCAAGGGAGCGGTACTAGGCCGAGACCATGCGGCCGGCGCTCACCTGTCAGCACTATTCCGCGTGCTCGGCCGCTGCTTGGCTCCCGCCGGCAGAAAAATGCGTCCGTCAGCGCTCGCGGCCGAACCAGAACGCGTCGGCCATGCGCGCCATGCCGATCCGCTCGTAGAAGCCGACGGCGTCGGGCACGGAGATCAGTGAGATGGCGACGGAAGGTCCGAGCTGCCGCCGCGCTTCGTCGAGCAGACCCTTGCCGATGCCGAGCCCTTGCGCCGATTTGCAAACGGCGAGCTCGGAAATATAGCACACCCATGAGAAGTCGGTGATGCCTCGGGCGAGGCCAATCAGCGGCTTGCCAAGCGCATCGAGGCGCGCCGTCAACACCAGATCTGCATTGGCAAGCATCGCCTTCAGACGGACGTCGTCATCGATAGGTCGAGTGACGCCGAGGCCGGATTCCACCAGCACGCGGCGGAACTCGGCTGCGTCGAGGGCCGGTTCGCTGGCGTAGAGGACTTTGGGACGTGTTGTCATGCCGCCCAAGGTGCACCATAGGGCGGCAACTTTGAAGCGGTCTGTGCTCCAAGGGCCAAGGCCAGCCGAAAACAGCTGCCTTTTATTTGCCCGCAGCTTTGTGTAAACCGGGCGCCAACACATCCCCGCAGCGAAAAGAAGACGGGCAAAGACCATGGAAAAATTCACCAAGCTCACCGGCGTTGCCGCGCCGATGCCGATCGTCAATGTCGATACCGACATGATCATCCCCAAGGATTATCTCAAGACGATCAAGCGCACCGGGCTCGGCAGCGGACTGTTCGCCGAAATGCGCTACAAGGACGACGGTTCGGAAAATCCGGATTTCGTGCTCAACAAGCCGGCCTATCGCAAGGCGCAGATTCTGGTCGCCGGCGACAATTTCGGCTGCGGATCGAGCCGGGAGCACGCGCCGTGGGCGCTGCTCGATTTCGGCATACGCTGCGTCATCTCGACCTCGTTCGCCGACATTTTCTACAACAACTGCTTCAAAAACGGCATCCTGCCGATCACCGTCAGCCCCGAGGATCTGGAGAAGCTGATGGACGACGCCTCGCGCGGTTCCAACGCAACGCTGTCGGTCGACCTCGAAGCCAAGGAAATCCGCGGACCGGACGGCGGCGTGGTCAAGTTCGACCTCGACGACTTCAAGCGGCACTGCCTGCTCAACGGGCTCGACGATATCGGCCTGACCATGGAGAAGGCCGACGCCATCGCCTCGTTCGAGAAGAAGAACGCCGAGTTGCGACCCTGGGCCTGAACGGTACGATGAACCCGGCCGCGCCAGGCCGGGTTCGTGTCGGCTGAACGGAGGGACAGTCATGACACGTTCGCTTCTTGCCGGCGCCTGCGCGCTGGCGTGGATTCTGATGCCGGCGGCTGGCGCGCATGCACAGACCGACATGGTGCTCGTGCCGGCTGACGATGCGTCCGGGGCCGCCGACCTGGGCGCGTCGAGCAACGCGGCCCTAGCGGACGATGACAGCCAAGCACCGGTCTTGTTCGAGAGTGGGCAGCTGACCATCTCCCAACAGGAAGAGTATGGCGAGAAGGTGCTGGCCTATGACGGCAAGCAGCTGGCCAGCAATTACGAGGTGTCCTTCGACAAGATCGTCAAGGTCGGCGGGGTCAACGTCGCGCTGGTCGATGTCGGCGATGGCGGCAACCAGTGCGGCCCGGCCAAGGTGATCGTCTGGAAGCCAGAAGGCGGCACCATCCAGAGCATCACGGTCGAGCAGGATGAATGCGGCGCACCGCCGGCTGCGATCTCCGACAGCGCGATCTATTTCGTGCCCTACCTGCTGCCGGGCGTTTCCAAGCCGGCGCTGCAATGGTCGCCGACGGACGGGCTGACGACTGCCGGCAATCTCACCTATATGCCGGAGCCCGGCACTGACTGGAAAGACGTCGATCCGTCGAAATACGACAACGTCGTCGACGCTTTCCACAACGAGGCCGTCTACAGGCTGGCCGAGACGCTGCTCGGCAAGGAGATGCCCGAGATGGCGACCAGCCTGCTGGTCGGCGGCGGCACCGAGAAAGCCGCTTCGGGCGCCTTCTATGCCAGCGGCTGCGTGCCGCACGATTGCGGCGGCAATGACGGCTTCATGGTGGTCGATCCGGCCAACCACAAGCTCTATTTCGCCCGCCGGGGCGACAAGCCCGAGCCGGACGCGTGGCCAGCTGTGAACACGTGGCCCGCCGAGGTCAGGGAAGCGATGGACAAGGCGCTCGGCTCGCCGAATTAGCGTCTTGCTTCGCGCCTTCGTTCCCGAGGCGGGGCCGAGCGGCGGCTGTCGTACCCTTGGAGCATCAACAAAAAAGCCCGGCGCATGGCCGGGCTTTCCGTCGAACAGAGATTTCTATCAATCCGCATCGATCGCCGTGGCCATGCGGGCGATGGCCTGTTGATAGACGCTCGCGGAATTCCAGCCAGCAATTGCGCCCATATTCGCCTGCGCGCTCGCGCCAGCCCGCCAACCATGACCTCTGAGGAAGTTGGCGGTGGAAGCCAACGCAGTGGCCTTGTCGCGCAGATTTTTGTTGCCAACTCCATATGTCAAAACGTTCCCCGGCAGGAACTGCGTGTGGCCGATCTCGCCATGCGCGGCACCGACCGACGAGGCACTCAAAGCGCCGCTATCAACCAGCTTTAGGGCTGCAACAGCATGCGGGTAGAAGAACTCCGGGCGGCGGCAATCGTAGGCAAGCGTTAAAATGGCGGAGACCGTATTCTGCTTGCCCAAGTAGGAACCGAAGCCCGTTTCCATACCCCAGATGGCGAGCAACACACCCGGCGACACGCCATACGTCCGTTCGATCTTGCCGAACAGCGCCGCGTTCGACTTCTTCAGCGAACGGCCCTTGGAAATGATGGTGGACGCGCCACGGCGCTTCATGAAATTTTCCACCGAGCCGCCGAAAGCCTTATGGATGGCGCGGTCGACGCCGATCGTCTTTGTTGCGTAGGTCGCGCGAGCCAGAGCGGCCAGACCCTTCGAGCCTACACCGCTGGCCTTTGCTTCCTGCGCAAACTCTGCCTTCCACGCTTCGAAGCCCGCGCCCGTATTGCCGCATTGGGCGGCCTGTGCGCCTGTTGCCGCCGCAAGCATCATCGATGCCGCCGCCGCGAAAATCTTTCCCTTGGCAAAAAATGCCATGTTGCTCTCCTGGTTGCCTGGATCTTGTCCCGAATACGAATTTGCCAGCGAAACGCCCGCTTGTCACTGTTGGAGTGACGTGCGCCCACTTGGACGCAGTACGCTCCAGCACCTTTACAATCTGCGCATCGTGCTTTCCGAGAATCGGAACCGATTTTCGAGCCGCCGCGCTAAGAACTCGTTTACGCATCCTCGCCGCAGCGCTGGCGAATGCCGGAGAACTTGCTTACGATCAAGTAATTATTATGGCGGGGGCTAAAATATTCATGGAAGACGTTGACGTCGTGGTCATCGGCGCCGGTTCGGCGGGACTTTCCGCCGCCAAGACCCTGCGTTCGGCCGGCCTTTCCTTCAAGCTGTTCGAAGCGATGAATCGTATCGGCGGCCGCGCCTGGACCAGCGATCAGCATTTCGGCATTCCTTTCGATATCGGCTGCGCCTGGCTGCACGCGGCTGACCGCAATCCCTATTTTCCGGAGGCGCAAGCCGCCCGCTGGACGCTTCACCATCACGACATGAATATCGATCATCTCTATTATCGCAACCGAAAGGCGAACGAGGACGAAGAGGCCGCAATGAAGGCGGCCGATATCAGGCTGTTCGAGCTTCTGGCGGCGCATGAGGTCAAGGTTGGCGACGACGACCGTCTTTCGGCGTTGCTCGCCAAAGGCCATGCGCCGCGCGCCGCGGCCACCTTTGCCGGGCCGATGGACTTCGGCGCCGACGAGGACGAGATATCGATTCGCGACTTTCAGGCCGCCGCCGATCTCGATCCGAACTATTTCACCAAGGAGGGGTTCGGCGCACTGGTCGCCCGTTTCGGCGCCGACGTCCCCGTCGAGCTGTCGACGCCGGTGCGGAAAATCCTCTGGGACGTGCCTGGCGTCGCCTGCGTCACCGATCGCGGCACCATCCGCGCCAAGGCGGCCATCGTCACCGCCTCGCCGGCGGTGCTCGCCTTCGAGGAGATCGAATTCTCGCCGGCGCTGCCCGACACACATTTCGCTGCCTTCTTCGACCTGCCGATGGGCATGCTGACCAAGCTGCCGGTCGAAATCAGGGGCACAAGGCTCGGGCTGGCGCCCTTCGACGACCTGCTGATCGAGCGGCTGGCCAGGCACGACATCTACTTCCTTTGCTTTCCCTTCGACCTCGACCTCATGATCGGCTTCGTCGGCGGCGATTTCGCCTGGGAGATGTCGGCGGCGGGCGAGGTGGCAGGAGTCGACTTTGTCGTCGACCGGCTGTGCGCCGTATTCGGCGGCGACGTGCGGAAACATGTCGGGCGCGCCATGATGACCAATTGGGGCGGCGAGCGGTTCGTGCGCGGCGCTTATGCGGCGGCCCGCCCCGGCCGTTCGCAGGCGCGCGCCACGCTGATGCAGCCGGTGGCGGAAAAAATCTTCTTCGCCGGCGAGCATCTGGCCGGTCCGCTGATGCAGACCTGCGGCGGCGCCAGGCTGTCGGGCGAGGCGGTGGCGAGAACGGTCGCCGCCCAGCTTGCGGCAAAATAGCATTAGCAGGAACGCCGGCCGCCGACAGGCGTTTGGGCGATATGCCGCTCCGCACTATATCCGGACCTGATGATTTGAGACCTGATGATTTGAGATTGGGATGAAGCTCTTCGCTTGCCCGCATTGCGGCCACCGCCTCTATTTCGAGAACGCCCAGTGCCTGAACTGCGCCAGCCCCGTGCTCTACGATCCCGGGCATGCGCGCTTCGTGTTGTTAGGCGCCGGCGGCGTTTTCCAGTGCACCAATGCCGACGAGTGCGCCTGCAACTGGATGGCGGAACCCGGCCATGCCTTCTGCCGCGCCTGCGAGCTGAACCAACTGATCCCGGACCTTTCGGTCGATGGCAACCGCCGTCGCTGGATCCGCGTCGAAGCGGCTAAGAAGCGGGCAATCTATTCGCTGCTCGCCGCCGGACTGCCGGTCGTGCCCAAGCGGAACGCCGGCGACGAGGCCGGCCTCGCCTTCGACTTCCTCGCCGATCCGATCGGCGGCCCAGGGGGCGCGCGCATCCTGACCGGCCATGACAACGGCCTGATCACACTGAATGTCGCCGAGGCGGACTCGGCCGAGCGCGAAAGACGGCGCGTCGAGATGGGCGAGAACTACCGTACGTTGCTCGGGCATTTCCGCCACGAGCTCGGCCACTATTACTGGGACCGCCTGATCCGCGACGACCCGCAACGGCTTGCCGCCTTCCGCGCATTGTTCGGCGACGAGCGCATCGATTACGAGCAGGCGCTGAAGACCTACCATGCCGAAGGTGCTGCGCCCGACTGGCAGCAGGACCACATTTCCGCCTATGCCACGTCTCATCCCTGGGAGGACTGGGCCGAGACATGGGCACACCACCTGCACATCACCGATACGCTGGAGATGGTGCATGCACTGAATTTCCCGCTCGGCCGACTGGAAACGGTAGAGGCCAACGAGCTGTCGCGCAGCGACACCGGCGGCGAACTGCAACCGGCGCCGTCGGAACCTGCCGCCGTTCCCGAACCGTTCGAAAAGATCCTGGCCCGCTGGCTGGTGCTGTCGGAAGCGTCCAACTCGATCAACCGCTGCATGGGCCTGCCGGACCTTTATCCCTTTGTCATCTCGGAGGTGACCGCACGGAAGCTGGCCTTCGTCCATGAACTGCTGGCTGACGTGAAAGAAACCGGAACAAAACGTGAGCCGGCCGAGGCGTTTTAGCCGGAACGCATGAAGCCCTGTTTCGTTTTCGGTCGTGAGGGACCATCAAAACGGAGCGAAACCATGAACCGCATACTGTTTCCTGCTGTCGCCGGAGCGCTTGTCGCGATGTCGGGTACAGCCTTGGCCGATACCGCTGTCTCGGCTGTCGCCGATCTCAACATTCGAGCCGGCCCCGGCCCGCAATACCCGGTCATCGGCGTGCTCGCCGCCGGCCAGTCGGCAACGCTTGATGGCTGCATCCAAAACAGCAAATGGTGCACCATAGCCGAGGCCAATGGCCAGGGCTGGATTTATTCCGACTATGTGACGGCCGATTTCGGCGGCACCGAGGTCGTCCTGACCCGGCGCCCGGCCGACGCAGACATTACCATCGTCGAAGCCCCGGCTGACGTCGACTATCCCGACACCTATACCGGAGCGATCGTCGCTGGCGAGCCGATCGAGCCGATCAGTCGGCCTCCGGCCGAGGTCCGCACCTACATCGAGACCAACCGGGTCGACCCGGTCTATCTCGAGGGCGAGGTGGTTACCGGCGCGACCTTGCCCGATACCGTCGAGTTGCGCGAGATTCCGGACTACGACTACCGCTATGTCTATGTGAACGGTCAGCCGGCACTGGTCGATCCCGGCACCCGACGCATCATGTACGTCGAGCGCTGACATCAGCGAGCAATCAGGCGGCCGCCCGGCACGAGCCGACGGCGGCCGCCTCTGTCCGCTATCGTTAACCTGAGCTTCGTGCTGGAGCGGCGTGCCCGCCGCTCCAGCCTTCTGTTCGAACATCGGATTTCCCAAAACCGGTTCCACTTTTAGGTCCGATGCTCTAGATCATGCGACCCGATGCATCAGGCAAGGAACCCGCGTGATATCAGACCCTGTCGCGTTCGAGCACTACCGGCGCTCCCCCAACGCCAAGACGACCCTGCCGCGGCTCCTGCTCGGAACGGCGATCGTCGTCCTGTTCTGGGTCGCGACAACCGTCGTCGTGCTGTTCGGCGGCGCCTATGTTTTTGTTATCTGGCAGGCATCGTCTGGCGCCCCGATGGAAGGAGGGGCGGTGCAGAATTTCATGGCCTCGCCCGCCGGGATCCTCGCCGCGCTCGCCTCCTTTGCCGGGATCTGGCTCGGCCTGTGGGCTGCCATGCGCTGGGTCCATCGCGAGCCGCTGATGGCGCTGATCGGCACCAGCCGCCGCGTTTCGCGCTCGGGATTTCTTAGGGGATTGGCCGCGGTGTTGATCACATCGCTGCTCTCCGAGATCCTGCTCTATCTCCTGCAGCCCGAGATTGCGCGCGGCGCGATCGGTCTGTCGTCTTGGCTGCTGTTCCTGATCCCGATCGCTGCGCTGACCTTGCTGCAGACCTCGTCCGAAGAGGTGCTGTTTCGCGGCTATCTTCTCAGGGGCCTGGCCAACCGGTTTCAAAACCCCTTCATCTGGGCGCTGCTGCCAGGACTTCTATTCACTTCGATGCATTGGAGCCCAAGCTCGACGGCCGCCGTCAACGCCTGTGTGCTGGCCTCGATCGCCGCTTTTGCGCTGCTCCTGACGCTTGTGGTCTATGCCACCGGCAATCTCGGCGCGGCCTTCGGCGCTCATCTCGGCAACAATCTCGCCGGTTTCCTGCTGATTTCGCATCAGCAGAGCTACAATTCCTTCGCCCTGTTCAACGCCAAGCCGCTCGAAGGCCCCGGCTGGACGACGCTTGATGCCGTCCTCATCGCGGCGATCGGCATCGGCTGCAGCCTGTTGACTGTTCTGCTGCTGCTGCATCAGCGCTCGCCGCTGAAGGTCGAGCCGGATATTTCGTACCCCGGCGGCCCAAGCTGATGCGCATCACGCCGGTGGTGCTGCCATAAACCGAACCGGCCCGGTTCAGCGTATTCGGCCCGCGCCTTGACTCCGCGGCCGATTTCCTGTCTACACGCCGCGAATTCCGCGACGAGTATCCCTCCGAGCAAGCCGACCGGGACGCCGAAGCCTCTTTGAGGTGTCGTGCTGTAAATCGATCCTGGAGGCCAACATCCGGCAGCGCTGTGCGCCCCCGGGTGCTTTTTGGCTTTGGGCTTTACTTGGATACTGGGCGCGAACGCATTACTTCTCGGGCATCATCCGGGTGCCAGGGAAAAGGAAAAAGAATGTTTGAATCGCTGCAAGAGCGCCTTGGTTCGATCCTGAACGGCCTCACCGGCCGCGGTGCCCTGTCCGAGGCCGATGTCTCCGCGGCGCTGCGCGAGGTGCGCCGTGCGCTGCTCGAGGCCGACGTTGCGCTGGAAGTGGTGCGTTCCTTCACCGGCAAGGTACGCGAGAAGGCCGTCGGCGCCGCTGTGCTGAAGTCGATCAAGCCCGGGCAGATGGTCGTCAAGATCGTCCATGACGAGCTGGTCGAGATGCTGGGCGCCGAGGGCGTCGCCATCGACCTCAATGCACCGGCTCCGGTCGTCATCATGATGGTCGGCCTGCAGGGTTCCGGCAAGACCACGACATCGGCCAAGATCGCCAAGCGCCTCAACGAACGTCAGAACAAGAAGGTTCTGATGGCCTCGCTCGACACGCGGCGTCCCGCCGCGCAGGAGCAGCTCCGTCAGCTCGGCGAACAGGTCAAGGTCGCCACGCTGCCGATCGTCGAGGGCCAGACGCCGGTCGACATCGCCCGCCGCGCCGTGCAGGCGGCAAAGCTCGGCGGCCATGACCTCGTCATCCTCGACACCGCCGGCCGCACCCATATCGACGAGCCGCTGATGGTCGAGATGGCCGACATCAAGAAGGTGTCGTCGCCGCACGAAATTCTTTTGGTCGCCGATTCGCTGACCGGCCAGGACGCCGTCAATCTGGCGAAAAGCTTCGATGAGCGCGTCGGCATCACCGGGCTGGTGCTGACCCGCATGGACGGTGATGGCCGTGGTGGTGCAGCACTATCCATGCGCGCCGTCACCGGCAAGCCGATCAAGCTGATCGGCACCGGCGAGAAAATGGACGGGCTGGAGGAATTCCATCCCAAGCGCATCGCCGACCGCATCCTCGGCATGGGCGACATCATCAGCCTCGTCGAAAAGGCTGCCGAAAACATCGACGCCGAGCAGGCGGCGGCGATGGCCAAGAAGATGCAGTCGGGCAAATTCGACCTGAACGATCTTGCCGGCCAGCTTCAGCAGATGTCGAAGATGGGCGGCATGGGCGGCATCATGGGGATGATGCCGGGCATGGGCAAGATGAAGGACCAGATGGCCGCCGCCGGTCTCGACGACAAGATGTTCGGCCGCCAGCTCGCCATCATATCATCGATGACCAAGGCCGAGCGCGCCAACCCCGAGATTCTGAAGCACTCGCGCAAGAAGCGCATCGCCGCCGGCTCCGGCACCGATGCGGCCGAGATTAACAAGCTCCTGAAGATGCACCGCGGCATGGCCGACATGATGAAGGCGATGGGCGGCAAGGGCAAAGGCGGTGGCCTGATGCGCGGCATGATGGGCGGGCTGGCGCAGAAGATGGGCCTCGGCGGCATGATGCCAGGGGGTATGGGAGGCATGGGTGGCCCGGGCGGCATGATGGGCGGCGGCATGCCGGATCTGTCCAAGATGGACGCCAAGCAGCTCGAAGCCTTGCAGAAGCAGGCACAGGCAGCCGGTCTCGGCGGCATGAAGGGCCTGCCCGGTGGCCTTCCCGGTGGGGGTGGCGGCCTGCCTGGGCTGCCCGGCGGCATGAAGCTTCCTGGCTTGGGCGGTGGCGGGCTTCCCGGCCTTGGCAAGAAGAAGTGAGAGCGCCATGAACGAAGAAAAGGACATGGCCGACGCACGTGCGGCGCTGGTCGACTACCGCGCCTCGATCGACAACATCGACGCAGCGCTCATCTACATGCTGGCGGAGCGTTTCCGCTGCACCAAAGCGGTCGGCGAGCTGAAGGCGTCGCATGGCCTGCCGCCGGCCGATCCGGCACGCGAGCAGCAGCAGATCGCCCGCCTTCGCCAACTGGCGAAGGATGCCCATCTCGACCCGGATTTCGCGGAGAAATTCCTGAACTTCGTTGTCCGCGAAGTGATCCGACATCATGAGCAGATCGCCGCATCCAACGGCGTAGCGAAAACCGGCTGAGGACCAGTGCATGTCGC
The DNA here is from genome assembly GCF_002284535.1 of Mesorhizobium wenxiniae. Taxonomy (GTDB): domain Bacteria; phylum Pseudomonadota; class Alphaproteobacteria; order Rhizobiales; family Rhizobiaceae; genus Mesorhizobium; species Mesorhizobium wenxiniae. The sequence continues at coordinate 133,268 of NZ_NPKH01000024.1, forward strand.
CCAACAACGACATGCATAAAGACGACAGCCATAACCCCGATCAACGAAAACCAGAATTTTAGGAGAAAGAAAATGCCACTGAAAATCCGACTGGCCCGTGCGGGCTCGAAGAAGCGTCCCTATTACCACGTCGTCGTCGCCGACGCCCGTTCGCCGCGCGACGGCCGTTTCATAGAGTCGCTCGGCTCGTGGAACCCGCTGCTGCCCAAGGACGGCGAGCGGGTCAAGGTCGACGCCGACCGCGTCAAGCATTGGCTCTCGCACGGCGCCCAGCCGACCGACCGCGTGCTGCGCTTCCTCGACGAGGCCGGCGTTGCCAAGCGTGAGGCCCGCTCCAATCCAAAGAAGGCCGAGCCCGGCAAGAAGGCGCAGGAACGCGCCGCACTTCTGAAGAAGGCGCAGGACGATGCAGCCGCCGCTGTTGCCGCCGCTGCAGCCGCGCCTGCCGAGGCGGAAGCCGCGACCGCCGAATAATCTGCTTTTTATCCCCTACGAAACGGCGGGCGCCTTTGTCCGCCGTTTGCTGTTTCGTCCGACTTATGACGCGGCCCGATCAATAGCCTTCAGGGCAGCGGGCGATGTAGACACGCCCATCGCGACCGCGATAGCGGCACCGGCCGGGTTCGGTAGCACGACCGATCAGTGCGCCGGCGAGGGCGCCGACAGCACCACCGACCACCGCACCTTCAACTTCGTCATCGGCCACTGCAGCGCCGATAGCAGCGCCCCCTAGTCCACCGACCGCCGCGCCCTGTTCTGTCCGGGAACAGGCTGCGAGCGAGGTTACCAGTACCATCAGGATTACCAGTTTCTTCATTGTCGTTCCTCTCAACCGGGTTTTCCGTCCTCGCCGCCACATCTTCTAACTCGCAAACGGGCGATTTGATCCAAAGTCAAAAGAAGAAGGGTGGCGGCAGACCGTGGTCCTCTCCGGCGACGCGACCGCCATCGAACAGCTTTTGAAGTCGGCTCTATCGGTTGAGCAGGATCAGCGCGCGCACCTTGGGGTTGCGCAGGAAAAGGCCGCCCCACAAGATGAAGCCGAGATAGACGCCGAACAGTGTGTGCGAAAACAGCAGGCTGCCGATACGTATATGCGTCGCGATGGCGCCACCGAGATAGGCGGTGAGCAGGATGGCGCCAAGCACCGAGGTGCGCGGCACCGCATAGAGCGCGGTCGAGACCAGCCCGATGATGCCGAGCATGCGCGAGACATTGGGATCGGCCGGCCAGCCGAGCTGCACCATGGTCTGGGTGACGACATCGAGCGGCGGCAGCTTGATGACGCCGTCGAAGATCATGAACAGCACGATGAGGGCGCTGAGCCCGCGGCCGGTCCACAGCGCGCCCGGCGTGACGGATGCAGTTTGAGACATGGTCATGGTCCTCCGGTTGTTTCAAGCGCTGGCCCCTCTTCGCCAGGATCGAACCAAGGACGCGGCGTGAGGCGGCGATCCGACACGCCTACGGCCTTTTGAGCGCACGGCGCTGCCAGGAGCTTGGGAACAAACCCTAGGAGAAATAGTATTTTTCGGCGGGGATCATTTTTGGCGGCGCCTGGCCGAGCGCCTCGAACACCGAGATTTCACAAACGCGGCACAGGCCGTCGAGGGCGAGGTTGTTGGCCTCGGTGCCGAACGGGTCCTCGAGTTCCTCCGAGAGCGCGTCGAGGCCGAAGAAAGTGTAGGCGATCAGCGCCGTGAACAGCGGCGTCGCCCAGCCGGCAGTCGAGGCGAGCCCAAACGGCAGCAGCAGGCAGAAGATATAGGCGGTGCGCTGCAGGAGCAGCGTGTAGGCAAACGGAAGCGGTGTTCCCATGATGCGCTCGCAACCGGCCTGCGCTGCGGCGATTTGCGACAGGCGCTCGTCGAGGATGCGGTACCCCATGACGTCGATCGGGCCGGCCCTGTACAGCGCGGCGGCTCGCTCGCCCATCCGCCGCACCATGGCGTCGGGCGGGTTGGCCAGCTTGGCGGCACTTTCGGCCTCTTCGCCGATGAACGCGCGTGCGTCCGATGTTGCGTCCACCCGCCGAAGCAGGCCGCGCAGGAAGTGGCAGAAGGCGATCGCCTCCATCAACATCCCGCGCAGTTCGATGCGATCCTCGATCAGCCCGGTGCTGGCGCGCGCCAGATTGCGAATGTCGAAGACAAGCTGGCCCCATAGCTTGCGCGCTTCCCACCAGCGGTCATAGGCGGCATTGTTGCGGAAACCGAGATAGATCGACAGCGCCACACCGAGTAAGGCAAACGGCGCGGGGCCGGCATTGCCGAAGTCGAGCTTCAGCGCCCCGACCGCCAGCACCACCAGCGCGCCATAGACACCGAAGCCGAAGATCTGCGGCAGGATGCGCGGCACCACCGAGCCGCGCGCATGATGAAGAACAGATGCAAGAATCCCGGGCGCGGGCGAACGATCATCGAAACCCCTTTCACGGACCGGCAATGATCCTGATCGGTTCCATTGTGCGATGCAATACGCGCATAAGCCCAGCCGTCAGCGACATGGCGGCGTCGCCTTGCCGGCTGGGGCCGAGCACGTTATCGAAAATCCGCAAGGCATTCGGGAGCAATCGATGGCCGGCGAGACCGATCTGAAGAAACTGCTGGCAACGATGACGCCGGAATTGCGTCCCGGCATCCATGTCTTCGCCACACTGCCGCCCGATGCGCCCGTGCCGGACAGCCTCGAGACGGTGATGCTGTTTCGCGAGCGCGAGGGCACGACGGTGATCGCGCTAGAGGAGGAAGCCAAGGCCGCTGGCCTGGCGACCGTCTTCCGCTGCCGGACGGTGACGCTGAACATCCATTCGTCGCTGGAGGCGGTCGGCTTCCTCGCCGCCATCACCGCGCGTCTGGCCGCCGCCGGCATGGGGGTCAATCCGGTCTCGGCCTTCTACCACGACCATTTGTTCGTGCCCGCCGACCGGGCGGAGGAGGCGATGGAGATACTAACGAGGCTGGCGGAGGAGAACCGTGATTGAGGCGTTGCGTCAAAACTGAGCAGAATTTGAGACGCCATGCCGCCCCTCGTCCCCTGCCTGGACCTTCTCCCCGTGAACAGGGAGAATGGGGCTAACGGCCGAAGGCCGAGCCCGCAGCTGCGGGCCGCCGGTTGTCCGGCGCCCCCGCCGCGGCAGCGGCGATACGGCCCCCTTGCCGGGACCTTTTCCCGTGAACGGGGAGAAGGGGCTAACGGCCGAAGGCCGAGCCCGCGACTGCGGGCCGCCGGTTGTCCGGCGCCCCCGCGGAGGGCCCGCCGCGGCAGCGGCGAAACGGCCCGTGAGCGATAACTATGCCGCCTTTTTCTTCGGCTGGATCAGCCCGCGCTCGATCAGCAGCTCCGCGATCTGCACCGCGTTGAGTGCCGCGCCCTTGCGCAGATTGTCAGAGACAATCCACATCGACAGGCCGTTGTCGACGGTCGAATCCTCGCGGATGCGCGAAATGAATGTGGCATCTTCGCCGGCCGAGTCCAGCGGCGTGATGTAGCCGCCGTCCTCACGCTTGTCGAGAACCTGGCAGCCCGGCGCTTCGCGCAGGATCTCGCGCGCCTCGTCGGCGGTGATCGGCTTTTCGAACTCGATGTTGACGGCTTCCGAATGGCCAATGAACACCGGCACGCGCACGCAGGTCGCCGTCAGCTTGATCTTGGGATCGAGCATCTTCTTGGTCTCGGCGACCATCTTCCACTCTTCCTTGGTGAAGCCGTCGTCGAGGAAGACGTCGATATGCGGGATGACGTTGAAGGCAATGCGCTTGGTGAATTTCTTGACGTCGACCTGGTCGGCGACGAACACGGCCCGCGTCTGCGTGAACAATTCGTCCATGCCTTCCTTGCCGGCGCCGGATACCGACTGGTAGGTGGCGACGACGACGCGTTTGATGGTGGCCAAGTCGTGCAGTGGCTTTAGCGCCACGACCAGTTGCGCCGTCGAGCAGTTCGGATTGGCGATGATGTTCTTGCGCGTGAACAGCGAAATCGCGTCCGGGTTCACCTCCGGCACGATCAGCGGCACGTCCTGATCGTAGCGGAAGGCCGACGAATTATCGATGACGACGCAGCCCTGCTTGCCGATCTTCGGCGACCATTCCTTCGAGACGTTGCCGCCGGCCGACATGATGCAGATGTCGGTGTCGGAAAAATCAAATTGGTCGAGCGCCCTGACCTTCAGTGTGCGGTCGCCGAACGACACTTCCGTGCCCTGGCTGCGCCGCGAGGCCAGCGCCACCACCTCGCTCACCGGAAAGCCGCGCTCTTCCAGTATGTTGAGCATTTCCCGGCCCACATTGCCCGTGGCGCCGACGATTGCAACCTTGAAACTCATCGAAATCTCCTGTCCTCTCCGCTCGGTTTTTGGAGAAAACCCGCCGACCTATGCGGGTTTCAACCCCCGGGCCGGACCCGGGAGAGGGGTGGTTAGGCCAAGGGAATCAGACCGTTTTAGTGGTCGTTTTAGCCGTAGTTTTGCTGGAACGAGGAGACGCGCCGACACGCCCGGCCCAATGGTTCGCATTACGGCCGGGGAGGTCGAATGCAAGAAGCGCCATCAAAAGGCCGCGCATCGAAACTATCCCGTTCGGTGCCGGCTTTTACGCGGTTTGCGCAAAGAGTCAATCGCGACGCGGCGAGGCGGCTTGCCCTGTACAATGGCGGCGGCGCGAAGTACGAACGATTGGATCGTTTGGCTCGTGGCGCTTCTGGCGCTCGCCGACGGATGACCCATTGCGGGGCATAAAAGAATCCGAATTCCGAAAGAAGCATATGTCCAATTTCGAAGCTATTGTCCCCGCGCTTGCAAAGGCGCTGGAAAAACGCGGCTATGTCGAGCTGACGCCGGTGCAGAAGGCGGTTCTCGAGCTCGGGCAGGCCGATGCGCTGGTTTCGGCGCAGACCGGCTCTGGCAAGACCGTTGCCTTCGGGCTGGCTCTGGCGCCGACTCTTCTCGACGGCGCGGAGCGCTTTTCCCATGCCGCAGCACCGCTGGCGCTGGCCATCGCGCCTACGCGGGAGCTCGCTTTGCAGGTGACGCGCGAGCTCGAATGGCTCTACGAACCGACCGGCGCAGCGATAGCGTCCTGCGTCGGTGGCATGGACATGCGCACCGAACGGCGCGTGCTGGAGCGCGGCGCCCATATCGTTGTCGGCACGCCCGGCCGGCTGCGCGACCACATCACCCGCAATTCGCTCGACATGTCTGAACTGAAGGCAGTGGTGCTCGACGAGGCCGACGAGATGCTCGATCTCGGCTTTCGTGAGGATCTCGAATTCATCCTCGACGCCGCCCCTGCCGAGCGCCGCACGCTGATGTTTTCGGCTACCGTGCCGCGCGCCATTGCCGCGCTGGCCAAAGGCTACCAGCGCGATGCGGTGCGCATCTCGGCCTCCGGCGAGGAGAAGCAGCATCTCGACATCGAATACCGGGCGCTGAGCGTAGCTCAGCCCGATCGGGAAAACGCCATCATCAACGTGCTGCGCTATTACGAGGCGAAGAACGCACTGGTGTTCTGCAACACGCGCGCCGCCGTCAATCACCTGACCGCGCGCTTCAACAACCGCAACTTTTCCGTCGTGGCGCTTTCGGGCGAGTTGAGTCAGAACGAGCGCAGCCACGCGCTGCAGGCGATGCGCGACGGCCGCGCCAAGGTCTGCATCGCCACCGACGTGGCGGCACGCGGCATCGACCTGCCCAACCTTGAACTGGTGATCCATGCCGACCTGCCGACCAATCCGGAGACGCTGCTGCACCGAAGCGGGCGGACGGGACGGGCGGGACGCAAAGGTGTCAGCGCGCTGATCGTGCCCAACAGTGCCCGCAGGCGCACCGAACGGCTGCTGCAAAGTGCCGGCCTTGCGGCGACATGGGCAAGCCCGCCTTCGGCCGACGACGTGCTGCGCCGCGACGACGAGCGCATCCTCGCCGACCCGGTCTTCAGCGAACCGGTGAAGGAAGAGGAGCGCTGCTTCATCAATGCGCTTCTCGAGCAGCACGGCCCCGAACAGGTGGCCGCCGCGTTCGTGCGCTTGTGCCGCTCCAGCCGCTCGGCGCCCGAGGATCTTCTTGACGTCGCGCCGTTCACGCCGTCGGGCGACAAGTTTGCGCGCCGGGACGAGGCGCCCAGCCGCCGCGACGATTTCGGCGACAGCGTCTGGTTCTCTCTGTCGGTAGGACGCCGGCAGAATGCCGAGCCGCGCTGGCTGATCCCGATGCTGTGCCGGACCGGCGGGATCAGCAAGCGCGAGATCGGTGCCATCAAGATGCAGCCTGAGGAAACCTTCGTGCAGATCGCGGCGGATTGGGCTGACCGGTTTCTCCAGGCGATCGGCCCCGACCGCAAGCTGCAGAACAACATCGCGATGAAGCGGCTGGACGGCACGCCCGACCTGTCGCGGGCCGGCTATCAGGAACCGCGACCCGACAAGAAGCCTCACCGCGGCAAGCGGACGTTCGACCAGAATGCGCCCAAATTCGAGAAGCGCACACCGTCAGCCGATCAGCGCGCTGCCGCGTTCGAGGCAAAGCCCTGGGCGGGGAAGTCAGCAAAGGCGAACTTCGAAAAGACCGGACCCGCCAAGAACAAGAAATCGAAGAAGCGGCCGGCTTAGCGACGTGCCGGCATCGTTGGCTTGTTATGGCCTGCAAGGGGCTGTCTTTCGCTCGATTCAGGTCTGCGCTGCCCCTCATCCGCCTGCCGGCACCTTCCCCGTAAACGGGGAGAAGCCGCTGGGCGGCGCAGACTTCGACGGTTGGTCGTCTCCCAACACGAGTGGGGCGCTATCTTTTGTCTGAAGCGATTGCTTCCCCATTTCCGCGCATACCCCTTGCGATCTGCCGGAACTTTGAACAGTCTGGCGAGACGCGAATGGGGGTGGGCAGGACATGCGCGGCGAAGTTCTTCACTATGACGAGGACCAGGGCTTCGGTTTCATCACCGGAGCCGATGGCAACCGCTACACGTTCGCGCGCGAGGATCTGCGTCGAGAAGCGTCGATGGCCAGGGGCACGGCCATCGAGTTCCAGCCGGCTGGCGGACGGGCACGCGACGTTTTTTCGATCCGCGCCCAAACCGCCAGTCCGCCGGCCGCCGCAACCGCCGCGCCGGCTCAAACCGCCAATGCGCCCGGGGCGCCGCAACATTTCGGCCGTTCCGCTGGAAATGGTCCCGCCGCGGCTACCGGATTGTGGGGTTATTTCTGGCGGGGCCTGACTGAAAATTACTTCAATTTCGCCGGCCGTGCCCGCCGCAAGGAATATTGGGGCTTTTGCCTGTTCTGGACGGTCGCGCTGATCGTGGTCGTCGGCGCCGGCCTTCTCATCGACGACACCATGGGCAATCTCGATGGCAGCGAATTGCCGGTGGTGACGGTCGGCCTTTGCGGAATCTTCCTGCTGGCGACAGCGCTGCCATGGATCGGACTGAACGTGCGTCGCCTGCACGACATCGGCTTGACCGGCTGGCTTTTTCTGGTGGTGTTCATCCCGACCATCGGCTGGCTGATCATCCTGGTCTTCGCGCTGATCCCGACGCAGGCCCGTGAAAACCAATGGGGTCCGGTGCCGACAGGCGTCGGGATTTAGCCGAAAAGTGTATATTGCCACTACATACAACTGTAGATACTAATAGGCCGCGATTCAGGGGAAGGCAATGCGCGGCACAGTGTACCGCTACAGGCAATGGCGGGCGAGAAAGCCGATCAACGCCCGACCGACACCCGCGTTGGCGGGCATTCTCGCGCCCGAACAGGTCCTTGAGGAACAGCAGCCGCTCAAGACCAATGCCGGGATGCGCGATCGCGACCGAGGCACCCCGCAGACATCGCCCTCAACGAAAGCGAGCGCAAAATGCCGATAGGCCGGGCATTCGTCGCCGAGCCATTTTTTGCAGCCGATAGAGCGCGGTCGGCGTCGAGCGGCGGCAGCCGACATTGCACCGCCATCTCATGAGCGCGAGTGCCGCCGGATCCCGGTCGTCGCCCAGCGGACGTCGACCGCCATGGGTTCAGCCCAGGAACTTGGCGATGATCGCATCGCCCATCTCAGTGGTGCCGACTTCGGTCATGCCGTCGGACAAGATATCCCTGGTGCGCAAGCCCTGGTCGAGCACGGCGGCGATGGCGCTTTCCAGGCGATCGGCCTCGGCGACCATGCCGAAGGAATAGCGCATGCACATGGCGAAGGAGGCGATCATGGCGATCGGGTTGGCGATGCCCTTGCCGGCGATATCGGGCGCCGAGCCGTGCACCGGCTCAAAGAGCGCCTTGCGCTTTTTCGTTCTGGCATCCGGCGCGCCGAGCGACGCCGAAGGCAGCATGCCGATCGAGCCGGTCAGCATGGCGGCGATGTCCGACAGCATGTCGCCGAACAGATTGTCGGTCACGATGACGTCGAACTGCTTGGGCCAGCGCACCAGCTGCATGCCGCCGGCATCGGCCAACATGTGATCGAGCTTGACGTCGGCATAGCGCGCCTTGTGGGTCTGCGTGACGACCTCGTTCCACAATACGCCTGTTTTCATCACATTGCGCTTTTCCATCGAGGTCACATGGTTGCGGCGTGTCCGCGCGAGCTCGAAGGCGACGCCCGAAATGCGCTCGATCTCGAACGTGTCGTAGACCTGTGTGTCGATGCCGCGCTTCTGGCCGTTGCCGAGATCGATGATCTGCTTCGGCTCGCCGAAATAGACGCCGCCGGTGAGCTCGCGAACGATCAGAATGTCGAGACCCTCGACCACATCCTGCTTGAGCGAGGAGGATGCCGCCAGCGCCGGATAGCAGATGGCGGGTCTAAGATTGGCGAACAGTTCCATGTCCTTGCGCAGCCGCAGCAGTCCGGCTTCCGGGCGCACTTCATAAGGCACCGCGTCCCATTTCGGCCCGCCGACGGCGCCGAACAGCACCGCGTCGGCAGCCATCGCCTTGGCCATGTCGGCGTCGGAAATCGCCGCGCCATGCGCGTCATAAGCGCAGCCGCCGACCAGCCCCTCATCGGTGATGAAGCCGCTACCGAGCTTGTCGTTCATGGCAACGATCAGCTTCTTCACCTCGGCCATCGCCTCGGGGCCGATGCCGTCGCCGGCGAGCAGGAGAAGATTTTTCGAAGCCATCAGAACCGTCCTAAACTGTGGCGCATGACCCCGAAATCGGAATCGATTTCGGAAAGGATCATGCGCAGAACCAAAATTCTACAGCGTCCTTTGCGCGTCCAAAAGGACGCGCGGCGCTGTCGTGAGCCGCGGTCTTGCTAAACGCCAAGCGGGCTATGCGCAAGCTCTGGTTCGGAGCATCTTGGCGATCCTCGTGCTCCATCAATCTTGCCGGACAGCGGGGCGCTGTCCAGCCGACATCGCGCAAGCTTCTGCACCGCCGCCACGCTCAGGCCGTGCGCTTGAGCGCCGTCACTTCGATCTCGATCTTCATTTCCGGCTTGTTGAGCTGGCAGACGATCATCGTCGCAGCCGGCCTGATGTCGCCAAAGGCTTCGCCGAGGATCGGAAAGACGATGTCGACGAAAGCCGCGTCGGTGATGTAGTAATGCGCCCGCACCACATCGGCCATTTCGAAACCGCCGTCCTGCAACGCGTTGGCGATCGTCGCTAGGCAATTGCGCGTCTGCGCCTCAACCGTCTCCGGCATCGACATGGTCGCATAGTCATAGCCGGTCGTTCCGGAAACGAAACACCAGTCGCCCTGTACCACGGCGCGCGAATAGCCGGCGGTCTTCTCGAAGGGCGAGCCGGTGGAGATCAGTTTTCGCATGGTTCCCTCGCACATTCTTGGGGCAATGTTGAGTTGAGCTGAAGAAGTGTCGTCCTGCCATGGGCCAGACGGTGCGGATCGACAGTGCAAAAACCGTGATAGGCATCGGGCCGACGCAGTTGGAAGCCGACCGGCAGCGAACGTCGATAGTTTTTCGGCGGCCAATTTCAGTGGCAAATCGCAAACTTTCGAGATTAGCCGAAACACCCCCTCCCTTCGTCATCCCAGGGTCTGCGCCGCGTCGCTTCGCTCCTTGCTCCGCCGTGGAACGACGAAGATGTGGTGGGCCTAACGCTAATCGCGAGCGTTGGAGACTTGCGGCCGGAAGCCGATCGGCAGCGGTCCACAGTTCTTTCCAGGCCCAGTCAAAGAGCCAAGTCCCTCTGTGCAGAGGAACCGGCTAGCTTTTTCGACCACGCGCCGCCAGCGTCCGCAGCCTTAGCGCATTGAGGCGGATGAAGCCTTCGGCGTCCTTCTGATCATAAGCGCCACGATCGTCCTCGAAGGTGACCAGCGCGTCGGAATAGAGCGTCTTCTTCGACTTGCGGCCGGTGACGATGACGTTGCCCTTGTAGAGCTTCAGCCGCACCGTGCCTTCGACATCTTCCTGGCTCTTGTCGATCATCGCCTGCAGCATCAGGCGCTCGGGCGCGAACCAGAAGCCGTTGTAGATCAGCTCGGCATAGCGCGGCATGAACTCGTCCTTGAGGTGGGCAGCACCCCGGTCGAGCGTGATCGATTCGATCGCCCGGTGGGCTGATATCAGGATGGTGCCGCCAGGGGTCTCGTAGACGCCGCGCGATTTCATGCCGACGAAACGGTTCTCGACAAGGTCTAGCCGGCCGATGCCGTTGTCGCGGCCGAGATCGTTGAGCGCCGCCAGCATCGTCGCCGGTGACAGCTTCTTGCCATCGAGCGCGATCGGATCGCCCTTCAGGAATTCGATTTCGATCTCGGTGACCTTGTCCGGCGCGTCCATCGGCGAGATGGTGCGCTGATGGACGAATTCCGGCGGCTCGCTCCACGGATCTTCCAGCACTTTGCCTTCGGAGGACGAATGTAGCAGGTTGGCGTCGACCGAAAACGGCGCGTCGCCCCTCTTGTCCTTCGGCACCGGGATCTGGTGCTGCTCGGCGAAGTTGATCAGGTCGGTGCGCGACTTGAACGACCAATCGCGCCATGGCGCGATGACCTTGATGTCGGGGTTGAGCGCATAGGCCGAAAGCTCGAATCGGACCTGGTCGTTGCCCTTGCCGGTGGCGCCGTGGGCGATCGCATCGGCGCCGGTTTCTTTGGCGATCTCGACGAGGTGCCTGGAGATCAGCGGCCGCGCGATCGAGGTACCGAGCAAATAGGTGCCTTCATAGACGGCATTGGCGCGGAACATCGGGAACACGAAGTCGGAAACGAACTCCTCGCGGACATCCATGATACGGATGTCCTTGATGCCCATCATCTCGGCTTTGCGCCGAGCCGGCTCCAGCTCGCCGCCCTGGCCGAGATCGGCGGTGAAGGTGACCACCTCGGCGCCGAGCTCGGTCTGCAGCCATTTCAGGATGATGGAAGTGTCGAGGCCGCCGGAATAGGCGAGCACGACTTTCTTGACGGCTTTTGCTTTTGACATTTGGGCGGTTCCGCGGCAGGAGTTCTCGGCGGGCGAGGTATCACGCCGGTTCCGGCTAGTGCAAGGGACGAAGGGTGCGACAGGCACGCTGGATCAGCTATTGCGCGGGCCAGTCGCTGGCGCAGGCACCCTGCCTGCGCTATAGGCTTCGCCGTCTTACGCCTCCAAAGGCCCGCCCATGTCCTTCATTCCCGACACCACGACGCTGATCCAGTTCGCCATCGCCACCGTGATCCTGGCGATCACGCCGGGGCCTGATATGACGCTGTTCGTGTCGCGCACGCTGAGCCAGGGCCGCGCCGCCGGCTTTGCCTCGATGGCCGGCGCGCTGTGTGGTACGCTGATCCACACGACGCTGGTGGTGGTCGGCGTCTCGGCGCTGATCGTCGCCTCGCCGGGGGCCTTTCTTGCGCTCAAGATTTTCGGCGCCGGCTATCTCGTCTTCTTAGCCTGGCAGGCGATCACCAGGGGCTCGGCCTTTTCGCCGGAGAAGAAGAGCGGGCCTGAGATTTCTCTGTTCCGCGCCTGGGCGGCAGGGCTCGGCGTCAATCTACTCAACCCGAAGATCATCCTGTTCTTCATGACCTTCCTTCCGCAGTTCGTCTCCGCCCATGATCCGAACGCGCCCGGAAAGCTGTTCTTCCTCGGCGCGATGTTCGTCGTTTTGTCGATCCCGGTAACAGCGCCGATGGTCTTTGCGGCAGAGAAATTCTCGACGGCGATGAAGGCCAGCCCGCGGGTGACGCGCGGCGTCGACTATCTGTTCGCCGGGGTGTTTTCGGCCTTCGCGCTCAAGATCCTGACCGCCCAGGCGAAATAGGGTTTCCGATTTCGCGCCAGCTTCCGGCCCAGCGCCCGGCGCTCAGCCAGTAGAAAATGCCGCCGACCATGCCGCAGCCGACCACGGCAGCGACGACGCGCGGATCGGTGATCTCGAAATTGGCATCGGCGGTCTGGTAGGCGAAGCCGAGGAAAACCGCAGCGACCACCGCACCCGCCAGCGCGTAGAACAGCCAGTCGCGCCGCCCGAAGATCTCGGAGACGAGGATGGCGATGGCCGCCGGCATGAAGGCGAAATAGGCGACGAACAGCGCGACGAAGGGAACGGAAAACCATAGCGAGGCCTGCGCCGCCGGTTGCGTCTCGTCCGTCATCAGTCCCAGCGACGCCAGAAACATGATGTTGAGGAAGGCGCTGGCCGCCAGCGCGGCGACGACATAGCCGATCAGGATGACGGCGAAGCGAATGAGATAGGCGACAAGGCGGTTCACGCCTCGCCGTGCCCCGCGATCATCATCGCTTCCAACGCCAGCCGGTCGACCTTGCGCATGCGCTCGGACTCCGACTTGAGCTGGCCGCAAGCGGCGAGGATGTCGCGGCCGCGCGGCGTGCGGATCGGCGAAGCATAGCCGGCATTGTTGATGTAGTCCGCGAATTTCTCGATCGTCTCCCAATCCGAGCACTGGTAGTTGGTGCCTGGCCACGGGTTGAACGGGATCAGATTGATCTTGGCGGGAATGCCCTTGAGCAGCCTGATCAGCCCCTTGGCGTCCTCGATCGAATCGTTGACGTCCTTCAGCATCACATATTCGAAAGTGATGCGGCGGGCGTTCGACAGGCCGGGATAGGCGCGGCAGGCGGCGATCAGCTCTTTCAACGGATATTTTTTGTTGATCGGCACCAAAAGGTCGCGCAGATCGTCGTTGGTGGCGTGCAGCGAGATCGCCAGCATGACGCCGATCTCCTCGCCGGTGCGGGAGATTTCCGGCACGACGCCGGAGGTCGACAGCGTGATGCGTCTTTTCGATAGGGAAAGCCCGTCGCCGTCGGACGCGATCAGCAGCGCCTTCTTCACCGCGTCGAAATTGTAGAGCGGCTCGCCCATGCCCATCATGACGACGTTGGACACCTTCCGACCCTCGGCCGGCACGATGGCGCCGTCCGGCGTGTCGCGGTCGGGGAAATCGCCGAGCCGGTCGCGGGCGGTCAAAAGCTGGGCGAGAATTTCCTCTGACGTCAGGTTGCGCACCAGCTTCTGCGTGCCAGTGTGGCAGAAGGAGCAGGTCAGCGTGCAGCCGACCTGCGAGGAGATGCAGAGCGTGCCGCGGCCTTCTTCGGGAATGTAGACGGTCTCGATTTCTACCGGCCGGCCGGCGCCGCGCGGCGGAAAGCGAAACAACCATTTGCGCGTCCCGTCGGAGGAAATCTGCTCCTCGACGATCTCGGGCCTGGCGACGGTGAAATGCTTGTCGAGCTCGGCGCGCAAATCCTTGGAGATGTTGAACATGCTGGCAAAGTCGGAGACGCCGCGCACATACATCCAGTGCCAGAGCTGTTGGGCGCGCATTTTGGCCTGGCGCTCCGGCACGATGCCTGAGGCAACGAGGGCTGCGCCAAGCTCGGCCCGGGTCAGGCCGATCAGCGACGGTTTTTCGGCCGGCGTGGCGCGGGCGCGCAACGCGTCACGGGCGCCCTCAGTGGTAAGGTCGAATGAAAGGGTCATTGTTGCGCCAATATAAGCGATTTGCGGCCGATTACAGCATCGTGCTGGAAATGAAGCGCGGCGCATAGCACAGGTTGATGGCCGAGTCATGGGTGGCGGCGGCGCAAGGCCGGCCGCGATGTGGCCGCCGACGGCGTTTTAAAGAGCAGAAAGCCGGGCTTGCCGCCCGGCCCTTACTCAGACTTTGCTTCGCCTATGGCTATTTGCACCTGGCGATGGACGACAGCGCCGCCGAAATGCCTTTCAGCGAAAAAACATAGGTAGTGGTGTTGCCGCGGCCGGATTTCGCCTGCACCCTCATGTCGCTGCCGGACTTCATCGCGGCGATGAGCACCGGCTCCTCGGCGGCATTCTCGACCCAGGCCGACTTGCCGCGGGTGAACATCGAAAAGCTCTTGCCGTCGATGGTGACGGTGGCCTTGGAGTTTTCCTGGAAATTGTAGCCGGCGATGAATTGCGGTTCATAGGACACCTGTTGTCCCGGCCGCTGGCTGACGAAGAAGAACATGTCGCCATGGTCAAGCGTCGGCGGCTGCTTGTCGGTCGGCACGGTCAACACGTAGCAAACCTTGCCGCCCGACGCCTGGTAGCTGTAAGTGCCCCAGGCATTGTGCTGGCCGATCTTGGTCGCGGACTGCGCCAGAGCCGGCGCTGTCACGGCCACCAGGACCAGGCTCCAAATTGTAGCAATCAATCCGCGCATCGCTTTTCCCATATATGGTGCGGAAGCAGGCCGGCTCGGCGTCCTGCCCGTCGCTTCATTTTGATTTAATCTGGGTTACCAAACGGTGAACTTCCCTTCAGGAAAAGGAGATCCACCCAGGAAACCGCCGCCATCCTTGCGCCCGTCGCTCCAATAGCGGCAGTTGCAATGTCCCTTTCGCGACTTGGATGCCACGAAAGCGGCAAGAGTTTGACTTTTCTGCCTTATCGCCGGCTCAGCTGTTGTCGGCAATCGCCTGCTTGGCGGCGAGCCGATGCGCGGGTGTGATATGGGCTTTGACGGTGGTGATCGCGGCGGTCAGCACCGCGATGTCGTCGGTAAAGCCCAATCCGAAGACGAAGTCGGGGATGACGTCAGCCGGCAGCACGAAATACCCGAGCGCCGCCACCAGGATGCCCTTGGCGCGCAGCGGCGTGTTCTTGTCCATGGCGCAGTAGTAGGCGGCGACCAGCTCTTCCATGAACGGGATCTGCCGGGCAGCCCTCTTGGCCGTGCGCCAGAATTTCTCGCGCACTTCGCTCGCATCGCCCGCCTTGCCACCAAAGCCGAAGAAATCAAAACCGGATTTTTGCGCCATCAATCTCTCCTTGCCGGCCGTCGCCTGGCTCCACGCGCGACCGCGAATGGAATGTGGTGAAACCAGAACCGGGCTGCAAGATGCTGTCTTTCATGCATGTCATTAGCTGCGCAACTCGGGTCGAGCCCCGGGGCAGGCTTTGGTGCATTGGCTCAGCCGTCGAAATAGCGATCCATCGTCCTGGCCAGTTCGAAATCTAGCGCCGTGAGGCCGCCGGCATCATGGGTGTTCAGCGTCACGCTCACGGTCTTGTAGACGTTCTACCAGTCGGGGTGATGGTCCATCTTCTCCGCCGCCAGGGCGACGCGGGTCATGAAGGCGAAGGCTTCGGAAAAATTCCTGAAGGTGAAGCTGCGCGCGATCGAACCGCCGTCCCTGGCCAGCGACCAGCCGTCGAGCCCGGCCAGCGCCTCGGCGACCGCCTCCTTGCCCAGTTTCTCTCTCGTCATGGTCGTTTCCCGTGCTATCTGGATTCGCAGTCTTCAGCATAGTGCCGGATCGATGAGCGCAAAGCCGATAGAATCCATTCTTTTCGTCTGTCTCGGCAATATCTGCCGCTCACCGTTGGCGGAGGGCGTGTTGCGCGCCGTCCTGGCGGAGCGAGGTCTCGATCGGTATATCCTGCTTGATTCGGCCGGAACCAGCGACTGGGAAGCCGGCTCGGCACCCGACCCGCGCTCGATGTCGATCGCAGAGCGGCACGGCATCGATATTTCCAGACAGCGGGCGCGCAAGCTGACGCCGGACGACTTCTCGCGTTTCGACCTGATTCTCGCGATGGACCGATCGAATCTCCGGGATTTGAAAGCGCTGGTGCCTGCCGCCATGCGCGACCGGGTCCATCTGTTCCTGGAGTTCGCGGAGGGAACGGTGAGCGACGTGCCGGACCCCTATCACGAGGGGCCGGAGGCGTTTGCCTCGGTCTACCGCATGATCCGCGAAGCGTCGGAGGCGCTGGCGACGCGGCTGGAGGCACGGCTGTCGGCGCCCGACAGCGGCCAGGCCTCCTCGACGATATAGGGTCCGCCGCCGACCGAATCGCGCGACGACATCAGGACGAAGCGGCCGACACGGAAGGGCAGCGTCGAAAAATTGCCGCGTGCCGAAAGATATTGGGCGACGTCGAGCGGGCTCGAATTGCGTAAGCGCGCCAAGGTCACATGCGGCATGAACTTGCGCGGATCGGCGGGGATGCCGAGGCGCTGGCAGATGCGCTCGATTTCGGCTTGCAGTGCCGAAAGATCGGGCGAGGCGGAAACGCCGGCCCATACCGCATGGGGTTTCTTTTGGCCGAAGGCGCCGACGCCGGACAGTGTCAGTGGGAAGGATGGGCGGTGGATTCGGTCGAGCGCGTTGGCGATCTCGTCGGCGACATGGCCCTCGACATCGCCGATGAAGCGCAGCGTCAAATGGTAGTTCTCGACGTCGATCCAGCGGGCCCCGGGCAGGCCGCCCCGGAGCAGGGACAGCGAAAGGGCGGCGTCACGCGGTATTTCGAGGGCGGTGAAAAGACGCGGCATGGTAAGCCTCCTGTCCTCGAATCGAACTCTTGTCCTAGCGAATCATCGAAAATCAAGCGGGGCAAGCGGATTGTTGATCGCACTGGCCTAAATCGCAGGAGAATTCGGACCCTCATCGCAATTCAGTCCTTCAAGAGTTGCCCTTAACTACGGCAATGGCTTTTTCGACCTCCGGCAGTATGCGCTCGACCATGCGGTCGATGCCCTTGGCATTCGGGTGCAGGCCGTCCTCGAGCTGAAAAGTGGCGTCGCCGGCGACGCCCTCGAGGAAGAACGGATAAAGCGGGACGCCGTATTTTTCCGCCAGTTTCGGAAAGATCGCGTCAAAGCCGCTCTGGTAGTCGGCGCCGAGATTGGGTGCGGCGCGCATGCCGGCCAGCAGCACGGCGATCTTGCGCTGCTTCAGCTTCGCCAGCATGGCGTCCAGATTCTTTTGCGTGATGGCGGGAGAAACGCCGCGCAGCATGTCGTTGGCACCGAGTTCGAGGATGACCAGCTGCGTGCCGTCCGGCACCGACCAGTCGAGCCGCGACAGGCCGCCACTCGACGTATCGCCGGAGACACCGGCATTGGTCACGGTCGCATCGTGGCCCTTGGCGCGAAGTGCTGCCTCAAGTTTCTGGGTGAAGCCTTCGTCCGGTCCAAGGCCAAAGCCCGCCATCAGGCTGTCGCCGAAGCCGACGATCTTCAGGGGCTCGGCGCGCGCCGACGAAAGGGCGCCGCAAATTCCAAGGAAAAGGATCAAGGCTGCGGCAAGTGTGTGTTTGAAAGCCATGCGGCAGGCCCCATATGACGAAGGACATTTTGTGGCGGCAGGCAGAATTCCAGCCTTCCCCCTTCCCATATAGGACGATTTTATTTTGACAGAAGCCGTCATCGCGCTGAAAAACGTATCGCTGACGCTCGGCGAAGGAGCGTCTTCCGTCCATGTGCTGAAAGGTGTCAGCCTCGACGTGGCTGCCGAAGAGGCGACCGGCATCGTCGGTCCTTCTGGCTCGGGAAAGTCGACGCTGCTGATGGTCCTTGCCGGTTTGGAAAGGGTCGATTCGGGGACGGTACGAATTGCGGGCGAATTGCTGAACGGCAAGAGTGAAGATCAGATCGCATCGTTTCGGGGGCGAAATATTGGCATCGTTTTCCAGTCCTTCCACCTCATCCCCAATATGACGGCGCTCGAAAATGTCGCAGTACCGCTGGAATTAGCCGGCCATAGCGATCCGTTCGGGGTGGCGGCGCGGGAGCTGGAGGCGGTGGGCTTGAGCAACCGCGTCACTCATTATCCCGGCGAATTGTCCGGCGGCGAACAGCAGCGTGTGGCGATCGCCCGGGCGCTGGCGCCTTCGCCGCGCATTCTGATCGCCGACGAGCCGACCGGCAATCTCGACCAGACAACGGGGCGGCAGGTCGCCGATCTTCTGTTCGCCAAGGCGGCCGAGCGCGGCATGACGCTGGTGCTGGTCACTCATGATCCGGCGCTCGCCGCACGCTGCTCCCGGCAGGTATCGATGCGGTCGGGCCGGATCGAGGACGCGCCAGAACCAGCTCTAAAGCCGGGTAAGGTGCCGGCCTGATGCCGCTGTCGCGCACGCTGAAGCTCGCCTTCCGCTTCTCGCTGCGCGAGATGCGCGGCGGGCTGTCCGGCTTCCTAATCTTCCTTGCCTGCATTGCGCTGGGTGTCGCGGCGATCGGCGGCGTCAACTCGGTGGCCCGGGCAATTACCGCCGGTGTCGCCAATGAAGGCCAGTCGCTGCTTGGCGGCGATCTTCGTTTCCAGCTCAATCAGCGCGCCGCGACGCAAGCCGAGCATTTCTTTCTTAACGGGCTGGGCACGGTCTCGCACAGTGCCAACATGCGCTCGATGGCGCGGCTCGAGGACGGTTCCGACCAGGCGCTGGTCGAGGCCAAGGCGGTCGATGGAGCCTATCCGCTCTATGGGGCGCTGGTGACCGAGCCGGCGCTTTCGAAGCAGGAATTGTTCGGCGAAAAATCCGGTGTTTTCGGCGCCGCCGCACCCGACCTTTTGTTCGAGCGGCTGAACCTTGCGATCGGCGACCGGCTGAAGCTGGGCAGCGCCATCTTCGAACTGCGCGCCAGTCTCGTCAACGAGCCGGACGCGGTGTCCGACGGCTTCGGCTTTGCGCCGCGGCTGTTGATCTCGACGGACGGGCTTGCCGCTTCCGGTTTGATCCAGCCGGGCAGCCTGGTCGAGAACGCCTACAAGGTCCGCCTCCCCGGCGGCACCGGAGAGGCTCGCATAAAAGCCATTCGGGATCAGGCGGCGGAGGATTTTCCCGAGTCCGGCTGGTCGATCCGCACGCGCAGCAACGCAGCACCGGCGTTGTCTTCCAACATCGAACGGTTTTCGCAGTTCCTGACGCTGGTCGGGCTGACCGCGCTGGTGGTCGGCGGCGTTGGCGTCGCCAATGCGGTGCGCGCCTATCTCGACGGCAAGCGCGGCGTCATCGCCACCTTCAAGAGCCTGGGGGCTTCGGGCGGTTTCGTCTTTGCCGTCTACCTCGTGCAGATCCTGATGATCGCCGCGCTCGGCATCACGCTCGGCGTTGTGCTTGGCGCGCTGATGCCGTTTGCGGCGAGCGCGGTCCTCCAGTCGGTTATTCCGGTGCCGGCGGAAGGTGGGTTCTATCCCGGCGCGCTCGGCATGGCGGCGCTGTTCGGGCTGCTGGTGACGCTGGCTTTCGCGTTGCTGCCGCTCGGCCGTGCGCGCGACGTGCCGGCGACGGCGTTGTTTCGCGAAATGGGTTTTGAGGGCCGCGGTTTTCCGCGCCCGCTCTACACGGCGGCGGCGCTCGGCATCGCGCTGCTCCTGGCGGCGCTAGCCATTCTGTTTTCCGGCGACCGCTATATCGCCTCGATCTTCGTCGGCGCCACCATTTTCGCTTTCCTGGTGCTGCGCGTCGTCGGCGCGCTGGTGCAGTGGGCCGCCAAAAGAAGCCCGCGCGTTGGCTCGACGGCGCTTAGGCTCGCCGTCGGCAACATCCATCGGCCAGGTGCCTTGACGCCGTCAGTGGTGCTGTCGCTGGGACTGGGATTGACGCTTCTGGTGACGCTGGCGCTGATCGACGGCAATCTCAGGGGGCAGATTTCCGGCAGCCTGCCGGAACGGGCGCCGAACTTCTTCTTCGTCGATATCCAGAGCAGCGATGTCGATGCGTTCTCTGCGCTGGTCAGCAGGCAAGCGCCGCAGGGCACGCTGGTCAAGGTGCCGATGCTGCGCGGCCGGGTGATGGCGCTGAACGGCGTCGACGTCGACAAGGTCAAAGTTCCGGCGGAAGGAGCCTGGGTGCTGCGCGGCGATCGCGGGCTGACCTACGAGGCCAGCATTCCCGCGAATGCGACGCTGACCGAAGGCACATGGTGGCCGGACAATTATGCCGGCGAGCCGCTGGTGTCGTTTTCGGCCGAGGAAGGCAAAGAGATCGGGCTGAAACTCGGCGACACCATCACCGTCAACGTGCTTGGCCGCAACGTGACGGCGAAGATCGCCAATTTCCGCCAGGTCGAGTGGGAGACGATGGGCATCAACTTCGTCATGGTGTTCTCGCCCAGCACATTTGCCGGCGCGCCGCATAGCTGGCTGGCGACGCTGACCGAAAAGGGCGCGTCGCCGGCCGACGATGCCCGTCTTCTCAACGCGGTCACCCGTGCTTTTCCCGCGGTGACGACAGTCAGGGTCAAGGACGCGCTCGACATAGTCAACCGGCTGGTGGCGCAACTCGGCACCGCGATCAGGGCCGCGGCCGGCGTGGCGCTGATCGCCTCGGTGCTGGTGCTGGCCGGCGCGCTGGCCGCCGGCAACCGCGCCCGCATCCACGATGCGGTGGTGCTGAAGACGCTGGGCGCCACCAGGAAGACGCTGATCGCGGCCTTTTCGCTGGAATACATGCTGATCGGCCTCGCCACCGCGATCTTCGCTCTGGCGGCAGGCGGGATTGCGGCGTGGTTCGTTGTCGCGCGCGTCATGACGCTGCCGTCGCATTTCATGCCTGATGTGGCGGTGGCGACCATCGTCTTTGCGCTGGTGGTAACGGTCGGGATCGGCCTCGCCGGCACTTGGCGAGTGCTGGGCCACAAGGCGGCGCCGGTGCTGCGCAATCTCTGATCTGCAAGCATATACAGGCTCAACGCGACCAGGATTCGGTTAAATCTTGTTAATGTTGGCTTCGGAAGGCCGATAAATGCAGATTTTCGGGTCTTCACGAAGCATTACGTTCGGTTACGGTCTTGTTCTTGACGCCAATAACCATCATATTTCGCAGCAGGCATGCTGGAGCCCCGCCAGCGGCGCCGCGGTCCAAATGGACCGGACACCGGACGGGGCAGAAGCAATATGAGGATTTCAATGGCTGAACCCGTTCGCAATTATCAGACGCGTGCCGTGCCCGGCGCCGGCGTCGATGCTGCTATCGACCAGGGCCTGCGCGCCTATATGGTCAAGGTCTACAATCTGATGGGGCTTGGCCTCCTCATCACCGGCCTCGCCGCGGTCGGAACGATCATGCTGGCCACCACCACCGATCCGGCTTCGGCGGTCGCCACCCTGCCGAACGGCGACATGCTGACCTCCTTCGGCTACGCGATCTTCGGCTC
The DNA here is from genome assembly GCF_002284535.1 of Mesorhizobium wenxiniae. Lineage (GTDB taxonomy): Bacteria > Pseudomonadota > Alphaproteobacteria > Rhizobiales > Rhizobiaceae > Mesorhizobium > Mesorhizobium wenxiniae. The sequence continues at coordinate 154,580 of NZ_NPKH01000024.1, forward strand.
GCCGCTGAAATGGCTGGTGATCTTTGCCCCGCTCGCCGCCGTGCTGTTCCTGTCGTTCCGCGTCCAGTCGATGAGCGTTTCTGCCGCGCAGACGACGTTCTGGGTCTATGCCGGCCTGGTCGGCCTGTCGCTGTCGTCGATCTTCTTGGTCTACACGACGGCCAGCATTTCGCAGACCTTCTTCGCCACCGCAGCGGCTTTCGGCGCGCTGTCGCTTTACGGCTACACGACCAAGCGCGATCTGACCGCGTTCGGCTCGTTCCTGGTGATGGGCGTGTTCGGCCTGATCATCGCGATGGTGATCAACATCTTCCTGCAGTCGTCGGCACTGTCCTTCGCCGTTTCGGCGCTCGGCGTGCTGATCTTTTCGGGCCTCACCGCCTATGACACGCAGAAGATCAAGGAGATGTATTTCGAGGGCGACGCCACCGACGTTGCCGGCCGCAAGGCGATCATGGGCGCTCTGACGCTCTATCTCGACTTTATCAACCTGTTCATGTTCCTGCTGCAGTTCATGGGCGACCGCCGATAACAGGCTTTTGTTTTGAACCATGATCTTCCGAAAACCGGGGAATCATAGTCTGACTGGAACAGCGAGTTTGATAAGGGCGGCCCCACGGCCGCCCTTTTCTTTTGCCCCGGTCTTTGATGAAAATGGCGGGCAGATGATAGACGTGCATAAATTATGACCAGCATCACCATACGGGCGGCTACGCCGGCGGACCTCGACCGGATCACCCATATCTATGCCGACGCGGTGACCCATGGGACGGCGAGCTACGAGCTGGAGCCGCCGAGCCGCGCCGAAATGGGCCAGCGCTTCGAGAGTTTGATGGCGGGGGGCTTTCCCTATCTGGTGGCGGAAAAAGACGGCATTGTGCTCGGCTATGCCTATGCTGGCGCCTTCCGACCACGCCCTGCGTATCGCTTCGTCGTCGAGGATTCTGTCTATCTCGCGCCGGAGGCCAAGGGCCATGGCATCGGGTTCAAGCTCATGCAAGGGCTGATCGAGGCGGCCGAGGCAGCGGGCTTCCGCCAGATCATCGCGGTGATCGGCGACGGTCGGCCGGACAGTGCCTCGGTGCGGCTGCATGAAAAGCTCGGCTTCCGCCATTCGGGCCGCCTAGAAGGCTCCGGCTACAAGCACGGACGCTGGCTGGACACGGTGTTCATGCAACTGCCGATCAATGATGGAGCTCTGGTTCCGCCCGATCCCAAATCGTTGCCGGAACAGACATTCCGCCAGCAAAATAAGTAGTTAGGCCTCGACCAGCTTCAGCGTGCGGTCGAAGACGCCAAGCACGCGGCCAAGTTCCTGGCCGCGCTTGAGGATGCGGCCGCCGGCGGCAATGACGGCGAACGCGCCTTGCCGGCGCGCCAGCTTCGGATCCTTGACGATCTGGAACAGCGGTATCTCGCTGGTGCGACGGAACACGGAAAAGACGGCGCGGTCGGTGAGATGGTCGATGGCGTAGTCACGCCATTCATTGGCGGCGACCATGCGCCCGTAAAGCCTCAGGATCTGGTCCAATTCACGCCGGTCGAACCGCACCGGCTCGAGGCGTTCGCGTCTTGCCTCATGCAGCGGGATTAGTATTGCGGATGCGTCCCCATCCTCCGTCCCGCTGCCGTGATCAGTCATGCCTCGATCCCTTCGAATGAATCTTACACCAACCAAAGTTGGCGCTTTCGCCGTGGAATTGCAAGCCCAGCCGGACAAAGGCGGCGGCGCAACCGTTTCCGCAGTGTCCAGTCACGTTTATAAAAACGCCCGTTGGAATTGGTGATGCTTCGCCACAATCCTGCCATCTTTTATCCGCGCTCATGCCCCAATGTCCGACGAATTTACGGGTGTTGCCTGAGACGGTTCGGTCCGGCACTGGCTCGTAAACCCCAAGCCCCCCGCCCACGGGTCTGCGTCGGATCGAACCAACCTCGGTTTTTCCCTGAGAAAAATCGGGTGCGACGATCCCAAAACCTAATAGACCGGCGTCAGAAGCAAGCTGACGCCGGTTTTTTATGCCTGGATAGAAGTGGACGGCTAGAGCGCTTGCGTTTGGTCCAACCAAAACCGCGCTCTCTTTATTATTTGACGCATTTTGTCGGACGCAAACGAAGACGTTTGGCTGCAAAATGCTAAGGGCGAGAATGCGCGGGCTTGTGGATTAAGGCGGCGCCCAGAATGGGACCCGGCAGGCCGTCCTTGCCCACCGATTGCAGCAGCACGGCGCAGCCCCCTTTCTTGGAAATCACGCTCATCGGCAATTCGTAGCGCTGCGCCTTGCCGTGCCACATACCGGCGGTCTGGATGCCGGAGACGGCGTTCCAATAAGTCATGCTGCGGCCAGTGTTTTCGCCTTTGCCGATCTTGATCGTCTGCGGCGGGTCGAAATAAACGATGACGACATGGGCATCGCTGGGGCCGGTCCCGGCATCGCCGGCGTCGATTGTGACGCGGTCATTGGTCCGGCTGACCTTGACGCTGACCCGCATGCCTTCGCCCGATCTTTCCATGCGGGCGAGCGCGCCGTCGACTTCCTTGCGGTTGGCGCCGCTGACATGGCTGCGGCCATTGATGACGGCCTGCGGCGTATAGACCGAGCGGCTGCCGAAGGCGCGCATATACTCATATTGCCGCTCGGTGTTCTCCTTGCGGCTCAGCGTGTCCTTCCAACCGAGATAATCCCAGTAGTCGACATGATAGGCGAGCGCGACGATGTTCTCCTTGGCGGCAAGCTCGGCGAAGAATTCATCGGCGGGCAGGCAGGAATTGCAGCCCTGGCTGGTGAAGAGCTCGACCACGCCCAAGGGTTGGTCAGTCGAGGCTTTGTCAGCCTGGGGTTTGTCAGCCTCGCCGGCGATCGCATTGCCGGCAAGTCCAGCGCCGGCAAACACCGAGAGGGCCAGCGCCAATGCCGCAAGCCGCAATGGTCTTCGAGATGTCATAGCCGTTTCGACTCCCGCCGGTGATGGCCGGCTTTATTCTGATTGGCGAAATATGTGGCAGAAGCGGCAGTCAACGGGAAGTCACGTTGCGGTGAAATTTTACCGTTGTAACCAACTGCAAGGGCGCAATAGGACGGGCTACACTTCTGGGTAGACATAGATTCGGGCAACAATCAGCATGTGGCAAACTCTCCTGACGCCAGTCGACCTGTACTGCGAGCGGGTCGGGCCGGAGCTCTGGGCCGAGCCGGTCAACGCACTGACCAATCTGGCTTTTCTTGTCGCCGGGCTGTGGGGTGTCCGAGAGGTGCGCCGGCGTGGCACCGGCATCTTCGCCGAAGTGCTGGCCTGGTGGGTGGTGGCGATCGGCGTCGGCTCGGCGCTGTTCCACACCTTTGCCAACCATGGCACGGTCTGGGCCGACGTGCTGCCGATCGCCGGGTTCACGCTGGCCTACACGCTGTTCAACCTGCGCCGTTTCCTCGGCATGAAGTGGGGCAAAGCGATCGCCATCTTCGTCGCCTTCTATGCCGTCACCGGGTTATTGACCTGGGCCGTGCCGGACTGGCTGCGCCAGGCATCGAACGGCACGACCGGCTATCTGCCGCCCTTCCTGGCGCTGGCCTTCTTCGGTGTCTTAGTGGCGGCGGGCGGCAACCGCGCCGGCTGGTACAATCTGGCAGGCTCGGCGATCTTCGTCGTGTCGGTCATCTTCAGGATGATCGATCCGCTGGTCTGCGGCAGCTTCCCGCTCGGGACGCATTTCCTGTGGCACATCCTCAACGGGCTGATGCTCGGTGTGCTGCTGGCGGCGGCGGCGCGCTTCGGGGCGCCAAAGGTATAGGGGAATAGGGGAATAGGGGAATAGGGGAATAGGGGAATAGGGGAATAGGGGAATAGGGGAATAGGGGAATAGGGGAATAGGGGAATAGGGGAATAGGTGTCTTCCCTACTCCCTTACTCCTAATTTCCTATGCCGCCAGATCGCGCAGCACATATTGCAGGATGCCGCCGTTCTTGAAGTAGTCGAGCTCGTCCAGTGTATCGATACGGCAGATGATCGGAATGTTCTTCACCCTGCCGTCGCCATAGGTGATCTTCGCGACCATCTTCTGGCGCGGCTTGATGGCGCTCAGTCCGTCGATCTCGACCAGTTCGTCGCCCTTGAGATTGAGCGACGCCCATGAGGTGCCCTCCTCGAAGACGAAGGGGATGACGCCCATGCCGACCAGGTTCGAGCGGTGGATGCGCTCGAACGACTGAGCGATGACGGCGCGAACACCCAGGAGGTTGGTGCCCTTGGCCGCCCAGTCGCGCGACGAGCCGTTGCCGTATTCGACACCGGCGAAGATGACCAGCGGCACGCCTTCCTTCTTGTACTCCATTGCGGCGTCGTAGATCGATTTCTCTTCCTTCGACGGATAGTGGATGGTGTAGCCGCCCTCGCGGCCGTTCTCGCCCAGCATGTGGTTGCGGATGCGGATGTTGGCGAAGGTGCCGCGCATCATCACCTCGTGATTGCCGCGCCGTGTGCCGTATTGATTGAAGTCGGCAACGCCGACGCCATGGTCGGTTAAGTATTTGCCGGCCGGCGAGGCCGCCTTGATCGAGCCGGCCGGCGAGATATGGTCGGTGGTGATCTTGTCGCCGAACAGGCCGAGCACCCGGGCGCCCTTGATGTCGCCGATTGTCCCGAAGCCTGATGTCATCCCGGCAAAATAAGGCGGGTTCTGCACATAGGTCGAATGGTCGTCCCAGGCGTAGGTCTGGCCTTCCGGCGCCTTGACGTTCTGCCAGTATTCGTCGCCCTTGAAGACGTCGGCATATTTGCGGGCGAACAGTTCGCGCGTCACGTTCTTCTCGATGAACTCCTGGATCTCGACCGAGCTCGGCCAGATGTCCCGGAGGTAGACTGGATTGCCGTCACGGTCCTCGCCGAGCGGTTCGGTGGTCAGATCCTTGGTCACGGTCCCGGCCAGCGCGTGGGCGACGACCAGCGGCGGCGAAGCGAGGTAGTTCGCCTGCACGTCGGGCGAGACGCGGCCTTCGAAATTGCGGTTGCCGGAAAGCACCGCGGCAGCAATCAAACCTTTATCGTTGATGGTCTTGGAGATCGGCGCCGGCAACGGGCCGGAATTGCCGATGCAGGTGGTGCAGCCGAAGCCGACCAGGTTGAAGCCGATTTGGTCGAGTTCCTTCTGCAGGCCGGATTTCTCCAGATATTCGGCGACGACCTGGCTGCCCGGCGCCAGCGATGTCTTGACCCATGGCTTCTGCTTGAGCCCGAGCCGGTTTGCGTTGCGCGCCAAAAGCCCGGCGCCGATCAGCACGCTCGGGTTCGAGGTGTTGGTGCAGGAGGTGATGGCGGCGATCACGACATCGCCATGGCCGAGATCATAGTTGGTGCCTTCGACGGCATAGCGCTTGTCGATTTCGGCGGCTTTCTTGTATTCGGTCTCCATCGCCTTGGCAAAGCCGTCCGGAATGCCTTCAAGTGCTACGCGGCCTTCCGGACGCTTGGGGCCGGCCATCGACGGCACGACACTGCCGAGATCGAGCTCGAGCAGGTCGGTGAAGACCGGGTCGGCCGAGCCGGTATCGCGCCACATGCCTTGCGCCTTGGCGTATGCCTCGACCAGCGCGATGCGGTTTTCCTCGCGGCCGGACATGGTGAGGTAGCGGATGGTTTCGCCATCAACCGGGAAGAAGCCGCAGGTGGCGCCATATTCGGGCGCCATGTTGCCGATAGTAGCGCGGTCGGCCAGCGTCATGTTGGACAGACCCGGACCGAAGAACTCGACGAATTTGCCGACGACGCCCTTCTTGCGCAGCATCTGGGTGACGGTGAGCACGAGGTCGGTGGCGGTGACGCCTTCCCTCAGTCTGCCGGTGAGGCGGAAGCCGATAACTTCGGGCAACAGCATGGAGACGGGCTGGCCGAGCATGGCGGCCTCTGCCTCGATGCCGCCGACGCCCCAGCCGAGCACGCCAAGGCCGTTGATCATGGTGGTGTGCGAATCGGTGCCGACGCAGGTGTCGGGATAGGCGGTGGTTTCGCCGCCTTCAGTGTTGGTCCACACGACCTGGCCGAGATATTCGAGATTGACCTGATGGCAGATGCCGGTGCCGGGCGGCACGACGCGGAAATTGCGGAAGGCCTGCTGGCCCCATTTCAGGAATTTGTAGCGTTCTTCGTTGCGCTCGTACTCGAGCTCGACATTGCGGGCGAAAGCCAGCGGCGTGCCGAACTCATCGACGATGACCGAGTGGTCGATGACCAGGTCGACCGGCACCAGCGGATTGATCTTTTGCGGGTCGCCGCCGAGCGAGGCCATGGCATCGCGCATGGCGGCCAGGTCGACCACGGCCGGAACGCCGGTGAAATCCTGCATCAGCACACGGGCCGGCCGATAGGCAATCTCGACGCCGGCGGTTCCCCTGTCGGTCAGCCAGCCGGCGACCGCCTGGATGCTCTCCTTGGTGACGGAACGGCCGTCCTCGTTACGCAGCAGGTTCTCCAGCAGCACCTTCATCGAATAGGGCAACTGGGCGATGCCGGTGAGGCCGTTCTTCTCGGCCTCGACAAGGTCGTAATAAACATAATCGGTTCCGCCTGCGGTCAGCGTGCGGCGGCAATTGAAACTATCGAGGGATTTTGACACGTGCGATCCGTCCTTGTCTGTTCAGCCTGAAAGGGAACGGACGCCGATGGCATGCAATCACGCGCAAAGGTGCGGGTACGGCCATTTCCGCTGTCCGTTCCCAGCCAACCCGAGCCGTTCAAGGCGGCGCGTGCGCTGGTTCGGCGCTAATTCGCTTCCCGTGCCGACCGCTGGCACGGATGACCCGGATATAGAGAATTTCCCGGAATAGTTCTAGACAGTCGAAAGGCTATTTTGTGCGATGCGGCAGCTGCCGTGACGCGGTGTTCTCGGGACGGGCAAGGAATGCGGCTGATCGCCGAAAATCTGGGCGGCGAACGCGGCGGCGAGGCGGTTTTTTCCGGCATTAACTTTGCCCTTGAGAAAGGCCAGGCGCTGATCGTCACCGGGCCGAACGGCGCGGGGAAATCGACACTGCTCAGGGTGGTCGCCGGGCTGCTGCCGGTGGCGGCAGGCCGTTTGCTTATCGAAGGTGGCGGCGAGGATTTCCCCTCGGTGGCCTCGGCCTGCCACTATCTCGGTCACCAGAACGCGATGAAAACGGCGCTGAGCGTGACTGAAAATCTGCGCTTCTGGCGCGGTTTTTCGGGCGCGGATTTTTTGAGCGCTGAAGCGGCGCTGGAAATGGTCGGGCTTGATGGTATCGGCCATCTGCCGTTCGGCTATCTCTCCACCGGGCAACGCCGCCGCGCGGCGATCGCAAAATTGCTGGTCAGCCGGCGACCGCTGTGGCTGCTCGATGAACCGACGGCCGGGCTGGACAAGGCTTCGGAAGAGCGATTCGCCCGATTGATGACGCAGCATCGCGGAGAAGGCGGGATCATCATTGCGGCAACGCATCTGCCACTGGGGCTCGAGGGGGCACAAGCGCTGGTGATGGGGGAAACTGGGTAATGTCGGCATTCCTTCGCGCCCCCCTCTGTCCTGGGCAAGGGCGTCTCACACCATGCTAGCCCTCTTCCTGCGCGATATCCGCCTGAGTATCCGGGCCGGCGGCGGGGCGCTGACCGGCGTGATCTTCTTTCTCGCGGTGATCGCGACGATCCCCTTCGGTGTCGGACCGGATCTCAATCTGCTCGCCCGCATCGGCCCGGCGATCCTGTGGATCGGCGCCTTGCTCGCTTGCCTGCTCGGTCTCGACCGATTGTTCCAGGCCGACCGGGAAGACGGCTCGCTCGATCTGCTGGTGCTCGGCAACGACCGGCAGATGCTGGCGCTGACCGTGCTGACGAAATGCCTGGCGCATTGGGCGGGAAGCGTGCTGCCGCTGGTCATCGCGGCACCCTTGCTCGGCCTGTTCATGAATATGGAGCCGATCGGCATCGGCGCCACGGCGCTGACCCTTCTGGTCGGCACGCCGGCGATCACCTTCATCGGCGCTGCCGGTGCGGCGGTGGCGGTGGCGCTGCCGCGCGGCGGGCTGCTGATCTCGGTGCTGGTGCTGCCGCTGACCATTCCCGTGCTGATCTTTGGCGTGTCGGCAAGCTATGGCGCGGTGGCGAACCCCGATCCGTTTCTGCAGCCTTTCCTCATCCTCGCCGCGCTGACCTTGTTTCTTGCCGTGCTGGGGCCGGTTGCGGCAGCGTTGGCGCTGCGTCATGGGGCGGACTGATGTGGCTGCTACGCATAGAAAATCCGATCTTTCTCCAGACCATCTACGGCAACTAGCCGGACCTGTCTTCTGTCGAGGTCACCAAGGCCGAAATCAGTCGCGACGGGCCTAGCCTGCACCTGCATTTTATATCGACCCGTCTCCCCTACCGGCCTCCCGTCAAATGGGGACCGTTCAACGCGGTGTATTTTGAACTCGCGTTCGAAGGTGTCGAGTCGAGCAGCGTTCGGAAATTCCAGAGTCATGACGGGAGCGCAGTCAGAATGTGGGACCACGCGGGCAAAATTCTGCTCACCTGCGAAGGAGCTGTCAGGCTGTCCATGACATGCCAGTTCATGCGTATCATCAAAATATCCGGTCTGCTCCAGTCGCTATAGATGAACTTCCGATTCCGAGAGACCGCAAATCCGCCGCAGACGCCGTTCATTGCGACGAATAGCCAGTGCGGCTATGAACATCGCTGCAAGAAGCCTTGGATCGAGAAATGAGCGTACACGCCCTTTATGTGACCGCTGCCTATGCCATCACGGCCGTGGTTCTGGCCGGGCTGATCGGCTGGATCCTGTTCGACCAGCGTGCGCGCAAGAGGGACCTCGCCGAGTTGGAAGCGTCCGGCGTGCGGCGGCGCTCCGACAAGGCGGGGAAATCATGAGCATGCAAGCGGAAACGCCGGCGCGCGCGCGGCGCCTGATCGTGCTTTTGCCGCTGCTGATTTTCCTCGGGCTGGCGGGACTGTTCCTGACGCAGCTGCTGTCCGGCCGCGACACTTCGGAAGTGCCATCGGCGCTGATCGGCCTGCCCGCGCCGCCGACCAACCTGCCGGCGCTGGAGGGCATGAATTTGCCCGGGCTCGACTCCAGGCAGTTCGCCGGCAAGGTTACGCTGGTCAACGTCTTCGCGTCGTGGTGCGGGCCGTGCCGCGACGAGCATCCGGTGCTGCTGGCGCTGTCGCAGGACAAGCGCTTCGTCATCGCCGCGCTCAACTACAAAGACCAGCCGGAAAACGCCCGCCGGTTCCTCGGCAATCTCGGCAACCCGTTCCAGGCGATCGGCGTCGACGCGGCGGGGCGCGCGGCAATCGACTGGGGCGTCTACGGCGTGCCGGAAACCTTCGTCGTCGGCAAGGACGGCAAGATCGCCTACAAGCATGTCGGCCCGCTGACGCCAGGCTCGGCACAGACGCTGCTTTTGCCCGAGATCGAGAAGGCGCTGGCCGCTCCGGGCTGAGACACCGGAAACGCGATGGACGAACGAGACATCCGCGACCATTTTCTGGCTCAGGCGAAAGCCTGCGATGGACTTGGCTCGCCTTTCACCGCGAATTTATGCCGTGCGCTGGCCAAGGTTCTCGACGCAAACACCAGGACCGGGCGGGCGGTGCTCGGCTGGCCGGGCGACGCGCGCGCCGACGGCCTCGCATTGCGCGTGTGCGGCGCGCTGCATGCGTTGGTCCTGACGGGTGCCAGTGAGCGGCTGGCAGTGATCTATCCGCCCAACCAGACAAGTGTATCCGAGATCGCGGCGGTGCTGCCGGAGGCAATTGCGCGATCCGACGAGCAGATCGTCGCCGGCCTCGCCGGCGCGCCGCAGACCAATGAAATCGCCCGGTCGGCGATGCTGCTGCCTGGATTTCTGACGATCGCGCGGGAAACCGGCCTGCCGCTGGACTTGTGCGAGATCGGTGCCAGCGCCGGGCTCAATCTCCTGTTCGACAGCTTTCACTACCGCTACGGCGATGCCGATTGGGGAGACCCGGCCTCCCCCGTCCCGTTGGCACCGGAGGTGCGCGGCCACGCTGTTCCACTTGGAGGAGCGATCAACGTCCGCCATCGCGCCGGCTGCGACATCGCGCCGTTCGACATCGCCGACGCAGCGGCGCGTTTACGGCTTCGGTCTTACGTCTGGGCCGATCAGACGGCACGGCTGGCCCGGCTCGACGCCGCGCTGTCACTTGCCGAAAAGGTTCAACCGCTGCTTGTCAAAGCGGACGCGGCGGATTTTGTCGAGAAGGCACTGGCCGCACGGCAGCAGCAGGGCGGCGCCTTCGTGCTCTATCATTCGATCATGTGGCAATACCTGCCGCGGGCGACCAAGGATGCCATCACCGCCACGCTGGAGCAGGCGGGCAGAGATGCCACGGCCGTTGCGCCTATCGCAAGGCTGAGGATGGAGCCGTGCGATCCCACAAAGCAGTGGGCGGTACTCAGCCTCACTCTATGGCCCGGCGGCGAGACACGCCGCCTGGCCAATTGCGATTACCACGGCCGCTGGATCGAATGGATTGGCTAAGCCCAATCAAACCGTTCTGGTTGCGCATGATCTCGTCCGAAGTCTGCAACTTTTTGCTGCGCTGACCTTCGGTTCGGGATCATGCGTTCGCCTCAGCCGTAGATCTGCTTGTGGACCTGGTAGAGCATTTCGCTGCGGTCGGCGCGCATGTCGGCCAGATCGCGGCTGGAAAAGGAGTCTATTTCGGCGATGAGGCGGTTGTATTGCCGGCGCTTGGCGATGCTGGTGCGAGCGCGGCTCATGAGGTTGTCGAGAATCATAGCGAGGTTCCTTTTATGCCGCATTGTTGCGGCAGGTTGTTCCTCCCTGATCGATATGGAGCATGACATAGTTATAGTGCCTTGCAAAAAGAAGATGTTGCAATGCACCATTGCGCTGGACGCATAGCCGGTTAACGGCACATGAGCGCCGTCGTTAGGCCCGTCGTTGAGCAAGGGCGGCCTTGCCGCGTTTTGCCCCAATGTCTCAAGATCCGATATCAACGATCTTGCCATATCGATCTCCGGCTGGCTTGATCGCCCCGGCACTAGCGATTTGCATGACCGGGAGAAAACCATGGCCGCCGAAGACTACGAGATTCTCGATCCGCGTTTTGCGCGACTGTTCAACAGCAACGCGCAGGTGGACAAGCTGTTCACCGGATGCCGGTGGGCGGAAGGGCCGGCCTGGTTTGCGGCCGGCCGTTATCTGGTGTGGTCCGATATCCCTAACAACCGCATGCTGCGCTACGACGAGACCGATGGCAGCGTCACCGTGTTCCGCCAGCCGTCCGGCAATTCCAATGGCAACACCGTCGACCGGCAGGGCCGGCTGGTCACTTGCGAGCATTCGGGCCGCCGCGTCAGCCGCACCGAGCATGACGGCTCGATCACCACCATCGCCGACAAATGGCGCGGCAAGCGGCTGAACTCGCCCAACGACGCGGTGGTCAAGTCCGATGGTTCGATCTGGTTCACCGACCCGACCTACGGCATCGATACCGATTATGAGGGCGACAAGGCCGAGAGCGAGATCGGCGCCTGTCATGTCTACCGGGCCGACCCCGGCACCGGTGAGATCGAAGCGGTGATCACCGATATGGTCAGGCCCAACGGGCTTGCCTTCTCGCTCGACGAGAGCAAGCTCTATGTCGTCGACACCGGTCGCACGCATGGCGCCCAGAATCCGGCGCATATGCGGGTGTTCAATGTCGACGAGGGCGGCAGGAAGGTATCCGGCGGAAATGTCTTCGCCGACTGCACGGCCGGCCTGTTCGATGGCTTCAGGCTCGACGATCAAGGGCGGATCTGGACGAGTGCCGCCGACGGCATCCATTGCTACGATCCGGACGGAACGCTGATCGGCAGGATCAAGGTGCCGGAAGTCGTCGCCAATTGCGTGTTCGGCGGCAACAAGCTGAACTGCCTCTACATCGCCGGCACGACCTCGCTCTACATGGTCCGGCTGATGGTCAACGGCGCAAAGACCTACTGAGCGGCCGCCAAGCAATATGCAAGCGAGCACATTGCTATGTCTTCTCGGGCGGATCGCGCCCGAGCAGATTTACCACATGGTGTGTTTGTATTCTTCGTCCAGCCAGCGATCGGTCGCCTCGGCCGAATCGGCGAGCGCCAGCTGGTCGCGCAGGATCTGGCCGAGCGTCGGCAACGTCGCGCGGTCGTACCAGGTTTCTGGCTTCCACAAATCGGAGCGCATGAAAGCCTTGGCGCAATGCATGTAGGCGGCCTTGACCGTCACCAGGACGACGCTTTGCGGTTCCTTGCCGTCGACGGCGAGCCGCTCGCGCAAAGCCGCATCGACAGTGATGCGGGCATCTCCGTTGACGCGCAGAGTCTCATTCATGCCTGGTATGAGAAAGAGCAGCCCGACCGGGGGGTTGAGAAGAATGTTTTCCAGCGTGTCGAGCCGGTTGTTGCCGGGCCGGTCGGGGATGGCGATGGTCTTCTCGTCAAGCACGGCGGCGAAGCCCGGTCTGTCGCCCTTCGGCGTCACATCGGCATTGCCGGCGCCGTCGGAGGAGCCGATCAGCACGAACGGGCTTTTGCCGATGAAGGAACGGCTGTGGCCATCCAGCGCCTTCAATTCCTTGCGGATCGAGCCGTCGGTCGGCCGAGGCGTCTTGTAGATCGTTCTCAGCACCTCGCGCGTGGTGACGAATTCCATGCCCTCTCCTTAACCGTTACTTGCCGGCCTTCTCTTCGTTTCCGGTCTTACCTTCAAGCGAATGGCGCATGATCAGCGGCATCTGGCTGAAGGTGAAAAGAAGCGTGATCGGCATGATCCCCCAGACCTTGAAGGTAACCCAGGCGTCGGTGGAAAAATTCCGCCAGACCACTTCGTTGACAAGGGCCAGAAACAGGAAAAACAGGCCCCAGCGGAAGGTGAGTTTCTTCCAGCCCTCGGCATCGAGGCTGAAAGCCGAATCGAAGACGTAGCCGAGCAGCGACTTGCCGAAGAACAGCCCGCCGAGCAGCACGCCGCCGAACAGCATGTTGACGATGGTCGGCTTCATCTTGATGAAGATGTCGTCCTGCAGATAGAGCGTCAGCGCGCCGAAGACGAAGACGACGACGCCCGATACCATCGGCATGATCGGCAAGGTGCGGGTGAGCAGCCAGGAAGCGATCAGCGCGATCGCGGTCGCGGCCATGAACAGGCCGGTGGCGACGAAGATCGGCCCACCGAATTCGGCCAGCGCCGGAAATTTCTGCGTCAGCCATGCGCCGCGCGCGTTGGCGAAGAAGAACACCATCAACGGGCCGAGCTCCAGCACCATCTTGAGCAGCGGATTGACGCCTTCCTTCTTCTGTTTCTGCGGGTCGGACGGGTCGCGTTCGAGGATGCGCGGGTTCATAGGCTTTCCTTCTTGCGCATTTTCCTGTCCAAAAAGTCTGCGACTTTTTGGGATCATGCTTGTTACGCCACTCCAGCGATCGCCCTGGCGAACTCGCTTGCGGAGAATGGTTCGAGGTCGTCGACCTGTTCGCCGACGCCGATGAAATAGACCGGCAATTTGTGCTTTGCCGCGATCGCCACCAGAATACCGCCGCGTGCCGTGCCGTCCAGCTTGGTCATCACCAGGCCGTTGACACCGGCGACATTGCGGAAGATCTCGACCTGGTTGAGCGCGTTCTGGCCGGTTGTGGCGTCGACCGTCTGCAGCACGGTGTGCGGCGCCTCCGGATCGAGCTTGCCCAGCACCCGGACGATCTTTTCCAGTTCCGCCATCAGCTCGGTCTTGTTCTGCAGCCGCCCGGCGGTGTCGATGATCAGCACGTCGGAGCCGGCTTGCTTGGCCTGTTCGAAGGCGTCGTAGGCAAGACCTGCCGCATCGGCGCCAAGCTTCGAGGCGATGACCGGCGACTTGGTGCGCTCGCCCCAGATCTTCAACTGCTCGATCGCCGCCGCGCGGAACGTGTCGCCGGCTGCGAGCATCACCGATAGGCCGCCATCGGTGAGCTTTGCCGCCAGCTTGCCGATGGTCGTGGTCTTGCCGGTGCCGTTGACGCCGACGACAAGGATGACATGCGGCTTGTGGCTGAGGTCGAGCTCCAGCGGCAAAGCGACATGGGTCAGCACCTTCTCCACTTCGGTCGCCATGATGGCGCGGACTTCCGCCTCGGAGACGTCCTTGCCGTAGCGGCTGGCGGCCAGTGAATCGGTGATGCGCAGGGCCGTTTCCATACCGAGATCGGCGCGGATCAGCACGTCCTCCAGATCCTGGAGCGTGTCCTCATCGAGCTTGCGCTTGGTGAAGACGCCGGCGATGTTGCCGGACAGTTCCCGGGAAGAGCGGGCAAGCCCCTCCTTCATGCGCTGGAACCAAGAGCGTTTCGGTGCCTGTTCCGGCGCCTTCTGCGGCCCGGCTTTCTGCTCGACCTTCTTGGTTACGGTGACCTTGCCGGGGGCGGGCTTTGGCTCCGGCGGCGGCTGCGGAACGGCCTCGCGCTTTACCTCCCCCTCGATGGGGGAGGTCCCGAGCGAAGCTCGGGGGTGGGGGTGACTGGCGCCGGGGCGGTCACTCCACCCCGCCGCTTCGCGGCGACCCTCCCCATCGAGGGGAGGGTGGGGCGCTGGCACGGCTTCAGGCTCGGGCGCGATCTCGGCGCGGACCGGCTTCGCCTCGACCGGCGCCGGCTGGCGAATGGGGGGCGGGATTTCGGCTTGCGGCGCTTCAGGCTCGGGCGCAGTTGAGGGGGGCTCGGCCGGCGGTGCATCTTGCGCAGGTCCGCGCTGCCCCTCACCCTCACCCTCTCCCCGTAAAGGACGGGGAGAGGGGGGCGTCAGCGTAGGAGCTTCTTCTTTGCCGCTTTCAAAAGGAGGCTCGGCGTGACGATCAGCACCCTTCTCCCCGTCCCTATACCGGGAGAAGGTGCCGGCAGGCGGATGAGTGGCAGCGCCACGTTCGGATGACGGACGCTCAGACTGAACGATCTCCTGCGTCGGCTCTGGCTCAGGAATTTCCTCCGGCTCTGCCTCCCGAGCTGGCTGGCGAATGACGGGAGCGACCGGAATCTCCTTTGGCGCCGCCTGTTCGGCGGGCGCCTCCGGCTCCTCGACCGGCGCAGGTTCCGGCTGGATGTCCGGCTCGGGCCGAATGGTCGGCGCAGGTTCGGGCTCGGCCTCTTCAACAGGCGCCGGCTGCGGCGCGGGCGGTGCTTCCGGCTCAACTGGCGGCGGAGGCACAGCTTCTGCTTCGGGCCGAGGCTCTTCGCGTATCAAAAATTCCGGAACAGTCTGTTCGGCGGCCGGCTTCAGCGCCTCCAGCGCGTCCCATTTGATCGGCGGCAGGGGTGCTGACTCGTCGATCCGCTCCTCGACCACTTCCTTCTTGCCGAACGAAAATATCTTCTTGAGAAAACCAGCCATGTTCCTGCGTCTCAGGCGGCGCGGGCGGCAAGCGGCGCCGCGATCAGGCGCGCGCCATCATGGCCGGCGATATCAGCCTCAACGATTTCGCCCGGCGCGCCCTCGGAGATCGTGGCAAGCGTAAAGCCTTCGGTGCGGCCGAGCCTGTCACGCTCGACCAGGATCGACTGGCGTGTTCCGGCGAGTGCAGCGAGGTGGCGGCGATAAGCGGCGTCACCGGCGGCGCGCAGCCGTGCCGCACGCTGCTTGACCAGTTCGCGGCGAAGCTGCGGCATGCGCGCGGCGGGGGTGCCTTCGCGCGGCGAGAACGGGAAGACGTGGAGATGCGTCAGCCCGCATTCCTCGACGATCTCCAGCGATTTTTCGAACATAGCGTCCGTCTCGGTCGGGAACCCGGCAATGATGTCGGCACCGAAGACGATGCCGGGACGCAATTTGCGCAAATCCTCGCAAAAACGGATCGATTGATCCCGGTTGTGCCGGCGCTTCATCCGCTTCAGGATCATGTCGTCACCCGCCTGCAGCGACAGATGCAGATGCGGCATCAGCCGGGGCTCGGTGGCGATGGCGTCGAGCAAGTCGTCGTCGGCCTCGATCGAATCAATCGACGAGAGGCGCAGGCGTTTCACGCCAGGCACCTGCTTCAGGATCGTCTTGACCAGTTTGCCGAGTTTCGGGCTGCCAGGCAGGTCGGCGCCGAAACTGGTCATGTCGACGCCGGTCAGCACGATCTCGGCATAACCATTGCCGCTCAGCCGCTCGACCTGCTCGACCACGGCGCCCATCGGCACAGAGCGCGAATTGCCGCGGCCATAGGGGATGATGCAGAAGGTGCAGCGGTGGTCGCAGCCGTTCTGCACCTGGACGAAGGCCCGCGCCCGGCCCTCGATGGCGTCGACCATGTGGCCGGCCGTCTCGCGTACCGAAAAAATATCGTTGACGCGAGCCTTCTCGGTATCGTTGACGCCGAAATCCGGCAGCGCGCGATAGGAATGCGCCTTCAGCTTCTCTTCATTGCCAAGGACGAGATCGACCTCGTCCATGGCAACGAAATTCTGCGGCTCGGTCTGCGCCGCGCAGCCGGTGACGATGATGCGGGCGGCCGGGTTCTCGCGCCGGGCCTTGCGGATCGACTGTTTTGCCTGGCGCACCGCCTCGCCGGTGACGGCGCAGGTGTTGAAGATGATTGCGCCGCCTTCCAGCGCGCCAAGGCCGGCGCTCTCCGCCTCCCGCCGCATCACCTCGGATTCGTAGGTGTTCAGCCGGCAGCCGAAGGTGACGACGTCTACACCTTTGGGAAGTGTGGCGTCCCTGGAAAGAGCGGGACCCTTCTTGGCAAGAGGAGCCATCAGGCGGCGCTTTCGGTGTCGCGGGCCCACACGCCGGTCGACGGGTCGAAGCTGCCGGAAAATTCCCATTCGGCGGCGCCGGTGAGAATGACGTGGTCGTCGCCGCGCCACTCGACGTGCAGCGAACCGCCGCCGGGTGTCACCAGAGAGACGCTGCGTCCGGTCCGCCTGGTGCGCGCGGCAGCGACGACGGCGGCACAAGCCGCCGTACCGCAGGCCCTGGTCAGGCCGGCGCCGCGCTCCCAGGTGCGGATGACCATCGTCTCGGGCGAGGTCACCCGCGCGATGGTGATGTTGGCGCGTTCGGGGAAGATCGGGTGGTTTTCGAGCAGCGGGCCGAAGCGGTCGAGTTCGTAGGACCAGACGTCGCGGTCGACCCAGAAGATAGCGTGCGGATTGCCCATCGACACGACCGAGGGCGAGTGCAGCACAGGCGCGTCGATCGGGCCGATCTGCAGCTCGATCATGCGGGTATCGCGAAATTCCTCGGCGAGCGGAATATCCTGCCAGCCAAAACGCGGCTTGCCCATGTCGACCGAGATCAGCCCGTCGGCATGTTCTTCGGCGTTGAGGATGCCGGCGACGGTCTCGAAGGCGAACGTCTTCTGGCCGGTCTCGGCGGCAAGTGCCTGCACCACGCAGCGCATGCCGTTGCCGCAGGCCTGCGCGCCGGTTCCGTCGGAATTCAGGATGTCGATGAAAAAGGCGGTGCCCGGCGTCCTGGCGTCGTGGATCGACATGATCTGATCGAATTTCGTCGCGGCATCGGCATTGAGCGCAAGCGCGGCAGCCGGCGTCACCCGATCGGCGCGACCGCGCATGTCGGCGACGATGATCTCGTTGCCAATGCCGTTCATCTTGGCGAAGGGGGCAGTGCTTGCCATGGATCGAAAGGTCTCATGCCGGTTTGGCGCCTATATGGCGGATACCGGCCGAAATTACCAGTGTGCGCACGCGTCAGAGCGACGTGCGTCCATTTGGACGCCCAAAGTAAGCTCTGACACGTTGAACCCGCGCAACGTGCTTTCCGAAAATCATTCCGAATTCGGGCCGATGCGCTACGTCACTGCGAAAACGCCGAGCACGATCAGCAGGAAGATGATCAGCACGATGCCGATGAGGATACGGGCGCCGGTGGCGGCCGCTCCGGCCAATGCCGGCATGCCGAGCAGGCTGGCCGCGGCCGCGATAATCAGAAGAATGATGATCCATTTGATCATGGGGAGACCCCTTGCAGCCGACGGTTGTAGATGCTGACCAACGCGTTTGCGTCGCCCAGGTTCCGCAGGGGGTCCGATGGCCGCGAAGCCGGCCGCCTGCCTAGAGCGCCGGCACGTCCCAGACTTCGCCGGGACGCAAGGCGCGAAAGCGTTCTTGCGGGATACCTTGATCGTCGAGGGCTTCGCTAAGCTTTCTGGCCGGCTCGTCGATCGGCTCGTTGGTCAGCCGGAACGTGCCCCAATGGCAGCCGGCAGCATGGGCGGCGTTGCACAAAAGCATGCCTTGCACCGCCTCCTCCGGGTTTTGGTGGTGTGGCGCCATGAACCAACGCGGCTCGTAGGCGCCGATCGGCAGGATGGCCAGGCGGAAGCCGCCGTGCGTTTCGGCCATCAGCCGGTAGTTGATGCCGTCGTGGAAGCCGGTGTCGCCGGCGAAATAGACCTTTCCGCCCAGCGTCTCGACCACAAATCCCGCCCACAGCGCCATGCGCCGGTCGCGGGTGCCGCGCGCCGACCAGTGGTGCACCGGCTCGACATAGACGGCGACGTCCTTGCCGATCTCGACCCTCTCGCCCCAGTCATGCACGGAAAGCCGCATGCCGGGAACGCCATCGTCGATGATGGCGTCATTGCCGAGCGGCGTCAGCACCAGCGGGTCGTGCTTTGTCTTCAGCCGCTTCAGCGTGGCGAGGTCGAGATGGTCGTAGTGGTTGTGGCTGACCAAAACGAGGTCGATCGGCGGCAGGTTGGAAAAGGCGATGCCCGGCAGATTGACCCGTTTCGGCCCGGCAAAGGACAGCGGCGAGACGCGTTGCGACCAGACCGGGTCGGTGAGGATGTTCAGGCCGGCTGTCTGGATGAGCAGCGTGGAATGGCCGACCATGGTCAGCCTCAGCCCGGAGCCGTCGATCCGGTTGGCCGGTGTCGCTTGATGAAACGGACTCGGATTCGCCGCCGGCCATTTCGAGCGCTCGCCGCCCAGCTGCCACTTCAAAAGATCGGAAAAGCGGGCAGGCGGCTTGCCGTTGGGATTGAAGAACAAGGTGCCGTCGAAATGATCGCTGGGCGGGCCGCTATAGTAGCGATTGGCGGCTCTTTTTCTCGCAGCCAAGGTTTCGCCTCCGGCAGGGTTCCGTTTCACCAGAGATAGGACCGAAGCGGGCTGGCGCAATCATTTGGCGGCCGGACGCCAGGTCACGCCTGTACAGGCAACCGCTGCGCAGCCTCGAGTCAGGCCCGAAGAGAAGGCTTTGACGACTGCATTTTGTGGTAAAGTTGCAACAGATGCTGCCGCAAATGGTATTTTAACCATATCGGGTTGAAATTTCGCCACCTTCTCCATCTTGGTGAAGGGGATATTGTGCGGACGGCAGCCCCAGCCGGATCCGACGGAGGTTTGAAATGAATTTTTCTAAAACCGGTCTGCTGGCCGTATCGCTTGCCGCGCTCGTTGCGAGCGGCTGTTCAACGTCACGGTTCTCGTCGATGGACCAGCAGCCGTCGCCGCTTGAGGCCGCGCCCTCCGGCACGGTGACCGCAAATCAGCTGCCGCCGCCGGCGGCGCCCGGCACTGCCGACCCGTCGAAATTTCCGACGGCGCCGCAAGGCCCTCAGGTTGCCTCGCTGCCGCCGGACGGGACGGCTCCGGCCGGAGCGCCGGATCTTACCGCCTCCAGCGTCGCCGGCGTGTGGAAGGCCAGCGTGTCCGGCCAGAGCTGCCAGGTGGCGACGCCGCAGACCAAGTTCGGCGCCGGCTACCGGGCCGGGCCGCTGCATTGTCCGGCGCCGATCAACGGCATTAAGTCCTGGAACGTCGCCGGCAAGCAGTTGACGCTTTACGACGAGAACGGCGGCACGCTGGCACGGCTCTATTCCTCGGGCGGAGAGAAATTCGACGGCCAGACTTCCAACGGCCTGCCGATCTCGCTTACAAGAGGCTGACCCGCCGCTTATTTTGTTTTACGCAATTCCGAACGGAAAACCGCTACACACTTTTCCTGGAATTGCTGTCTTTTGTTTTTACGCAATTCCGGACGGAAAACCGAGACACACTTTCCTGGAATTGCTCTAGAACGACGTGACCGATGCATCTGCGTGACGGCCTTCAGACCCATGCGACCGTCCGGCAGCGCTACGACCATCTGGTCGATACCGGCCTGATCGACCGCGATCCGGCGCAGGAGCGGATCGTCGCGGCACTCGACCGGTTGATCGATGAGATCTCGGCAAAGCGGCTGGCGCACAAATCGAGCGCGCTGGGCTGGCTGTTCGCCCGCAAGCGTGAAACGCGCGAGGCCGTCAAGGGCCTCTACATCCATGGCGGCGTCGGCCGCGGCAAGACCATGCTGATGGACATGTTCTTCGAGCTGGTGCCGGTCAGGCGCAAGCGTCGTGTCCATTTCAACGACTTCATGGCCGATGTGCAGGATCGCATCCAGAAGCACCGGCAGGCGCGTAAAGAGGGCGCCGTCAGGGAAGACGACCCGATCGCGCCGGTGGCCCGCGCGCTGGCCGAGGAGGCCTGGGTGCTGTGCTTCGATGAGTTTTCCGTCACCGACATCGCCGATGCGATGATCCTGTCCCGGCTGTTCTCGGCGCTGTTTGCCAACGGCGTCGTGCTGGTCGCCACGTCCAATGTCGCGCCGCAGGATCTCTACCACGACGGCTTGAATCGCCAGCTTTTCCTGCCCTTCATCGGCATCCTGGAGCGGCATGCGCAGGTGCTGGCGCTGGATGCCGACAAGGACTATCGGCTGGACAAGCTCAGCCGCCTGCCGGTGTATGTCACCCCTGCCGATGCCGCCGCCGATGCTGTCCTCGACGAGGCCTGGGAAGTGATGACGCGTGGCCGGCGGACTGCCGAGGCGGCATTGACGGTAAAGGGCCGGCAGGTCGTGGTGCCGCGAGCCGCCGGCGAAGCGGCGCGGTTTTCCTTTGCCGATCTCTGTGAAAAACCGCTCGGTGCCCGCGATTTCCTGGCGATTGCCAGCCGCTTCTCGACCATCTTCATCGATCATGTGCCGGCGCTCGGCGAAGGCATGCGCAACGAGGCCAAGCGCTTCATCCTGCTGATCGATACGCTCTACGATCATCATGTGCGGCTGGTGGTGAGCGCCGCTGCACCGCCACCGCAGCTGTACACGGCCAGGCGCGGCAACGAGGTCTTCGAGTTCGAGCGCACCGCGTCACGCCTGATCGAGATGCAGAGCCATGAATGGCTGGAAGACTGGGCGGGGAGGCAGAGGGGGAAGGTGGTGCCTGTGGAGGCGAGGCAGGCGCAGGCCTAAACCTTGTTTCGTAGCGTCCCGTCACACCCCTCTCTGTCCTGCCGGAACAGAGGGGGTGCTGTCCCGCCATCGCCAAAAGGTTCGGTCCCGCTGTGATGCCCTACAAGTCAAACACATACATCACGAACTCCTCCGCCGCCCCATGTGGCTCCTTCCGCGGCTCATACACCGCGCGGGCCGCAATATTGTCCGGCTCAGTGGCGACCCCGGCCTCCTCGCAGCCAAGCTCGCGGCCGAGCTCAACATGGGGTCGAGCATCTTCGTCGCGATGCCCTGGCGCAGGAAGGCCGGCGATACGCCGACTTCGTCGATGTAGAGTTCGCTCCCCTTGTCCGGGTGGCGGTGGATGACGGCGGCGCATTGACCGACGACTATGCCTTCGGCCACGGCGACGACCATAAAATGGTCGGGTTCGCGGACATACGCTGCCAGCCGATCCGGCCTGACCGGTTCATCGAACACATCCTCGGCCACCCGCATCACAAGGGCGTCATCGCCTTGGTTGAGCCTTACGATTTCCACATGCATTGTGTAAAATCTCCCAAGTCGGCTTATAAACTTTAACGTTTACGTAAATCCCAATCGATCTAACCGATTGAAATAACTCACTCCGAAATAATCGTTTGAATATTTTGTGCGCCGGGGCTATTGGGTGCGGCGAAATCTTTGCGGCTTCCCCGCAGCATTCCGGCCTCCTTCCTCGACGCCGTCATCAAATTCGTGAAGAATTTGGGCGCCGTCACAGTCTAAAGGGAAAACCTCCTGACATGGCACGCAACAAGATAGCGCTTATCGGCTCGGGCATGATCGGCGGCACGCTCGCCCACATGATCGGCCTCAAGGATCTCGGCGACGTTGTGCTGTTCGATATCGCCGAGGGCATCCCGCAAGGCAAGGGGCTGGATATCGCGCAGTCGTCGCCGGTCGATGGGTTCGATTCCAGGCTGACCGGCGTCAACGATTACGCCGGCATCGAGGGAGCCGACGTCTGCATCGTCACCGCCGGCGTGCCGCGTAAGCCCGGCATGAGCCGCGACGACCTTCTCGGCATCAACCTGAAGGTCATGGAGCAGGTTGGCGCGGGTCTCAAGAAATACGCGCCGAAAGCCTTTGTCATCTGCATTACCAACCCGCTCGACGCCATGGTCTGGGCGCTGCAGAAGTTTTCCGGACTGCCGAAGAGCCATGTCGTCGGCATGGCCGGCGTGCTGGACAGTTCGCGCTTCCGCTATTTCCTGGCCGAGGAATTCAAGGTCTCGGTCGAGGATGTCACCGCCTTCGTGCTCGGCGGCCATGGCGATTCCATGGTGCCGATGATCCGCTATTCGACGGTCGCCGGCATCCCGCTGCCCGACCTCGTCAAGATGGGCTGGACCTCGAAGGAAAAGCTCGACCAGATCGTGCAGCGCACCCGCGACGGCGGCGCCGAGATCGTCGGCCTGCTCAAGACCGGTTCGGCCTTCTATGCGCCGGCCGCCTCGGCGATCTCGATGGCCGAGGCCTATCTCAAGGACAAGAAGCGCGTGCTGCCCTGTGCTGCGCATCTCTCCGGCCAGTATGGTGTCAAGAACACCTATGTCGGCGTGCCGGTGGTGATCGGTGCCGGCGGCGTAGAGCGCATCATCGAGATCGAGCTCAGCAAGCCCGAGCAGAAGATGTTCGACAGTTCGGTGGCGGCGGTGCAGGGCCTGTGCGAGGCCTGCGTCAAGATCGCTCCGCATCTCGCCGCCAAGTGACCCGCCGCCAAGTGACCTGGAGACAACGCGCATGAACATCCATGAATATCAGGGTAAGGCGCTGCTGAAGGGCTTTGGAGCACCGGTGGCCGAAGGCGTGCCGGTGTTCGAGGCAAGCGAAGCGGAAGCCGCCGCCAAGGCGCTGCCCGGCCCCCTCTATGTGGTGAAGAGCCAGATTCATGCCGGCGGCCGCGGCAAGGGCAAGTTTAGGGAGCTCGGTCCCGACGCCAAGGGTGGTGTCAGGCTGGCGAAGTCGGTGGCCGACGTCGTTGCCAACGCCAACGAGATGCTCGGCCACACGCTGGTCACCAAGCAGACCGGCCCGGCGGGCAAGCAGGTCAACCGCCTCTACATCGAGGACGGCGCCGACATCGACCGCGAGCTCTACCTGTCGCTGCTGGTCGACCGCTCCGTCGGCCGCATCGCGTTCGTCGTCTCGACCGAGGGCGGCATGGACATCGAGGCGGTCGCCCATGACACGCCGGAAAAGATCATCACCGTCACCATCGACCCGGAAAAGGGTGTGACGGCGGACGATTTGCAAGAACTCAACGGCGCGCTGAAGCTCGACGGCGAGGCCGCCAAGGACGGCGAGACGCTATTCCCGATCCTCTACAAAGCCTTTCTCGAGAAGGACATGAGCCTGCTCGAGGTCAACCCGCTGATCGTCATGAAGAACGGCCGGCTGCGCGTGCTCGACGCCAAGGTGTCGTTCGACAACAACGCGTTGTTTCGCCATCCCGACGTGATGGAGTTGCGCGACATCACCGAAGAGGACGAGAAGGAGATCGAGGCGTCGAAACACGACCTCGCCTATGTCGCGCTCGACGGCAATATCGGGTGCATGGTCAATGGCGCCGGCCTCGCCATGGCGACGATGGACATCATCAAGCTCTATGGCGCCGAACCCGCCAACTTCCTCGATGTCGGCGGCGGTGCGTCGAAGGAGAAGGTGACGGCGGCGTTCAAGATCATCACCAAGGATCCGGCGGTCAAAGGCATCCTGATCAACATCTTCGGCGGCATCATGAAGTGCGACATCATCGCCGAGGGCGTGATCGCAGCAGTGAAGGAAGTCGGCCTGCAAGTGCCGCTGGTGGTGCGGCTCGAAGGCACCAATGCCGAGCTCGGCAAGAAGATCATCAACGACAGCGGGCTCAACGTCGTCTCGGCCGACGACCTCGACGACGCTGCCAAGAAAATCGTGGCGGCGGTGAAGGGCTGATCTGGTGCCTCCGCACAAGATAAATCTCGTCGAGGCGGCGGATCAGAAGATCAAAAAGGTCTTCAATCCGCATATCGCCGGCGACGTCAATGACGCCCAGGTCAAGATCGCCAAGTTTGGCGATGTCTTCGACTGGCATGCGCATGACAATGAGGACGAAGCGTTTCTGGTGCTGCGCGGCCGCATCGCTATCGATTTCCGCGACGGCACGGTGGAGCTTGGCAGCGGCGAGTTCATCGTCGTGCCGCGGGCGGTTGAGCATCGGCCGCGCTCGCTGAGCGAGGAGCCGGTGGTGCTGATGTTCGAGCCGGCGACGACGCTCAACACCGGCAATGCCAAGAGCGACCTCACCGTCGCCGATCTCAAAGCTCTGACCTGACGATGACCGCGCAGCCTTCCTCCATCAACGGTTTGTAAAAAGGACCACCATGTCCATTCTCGTCGACAAGAACACCAAGGTCCTCGTGCAGGGCCTGACCGGCAAGACCGGCACGTTCCATACGGAGCAGGCGCTGGCCTATCACGGGACAAAAATGGTCGGCGGCATCCACCCCAAGAAGGGTGGCGAGACGTGGACCGGCGCCAAGGGCGAGAGCCTGCCGATCTTTTCCACGGTTGCCGAAGGCAAGGCAACGACCGGCGCCAATGCTTCCGTTGTCTATGTGCCGCCGGCGGGCGCCGCAGAGGCGATCCTGGAAGCGATCGAAGCCGAGATCCCGCTGATCGTCTGCATCACCGAGGGCATCCCGGTGATCGACATGATCAAGGTCAAGGCAAGGCTCGACCGCTCGACATCGCGGCTCATCGGTCCCAACTGCCCCGGCGTCCTGACCCCCAACGAATGCAAGATCGGCATCATGCCCGGCAACATCTTCCGCAAGGGCTCGGTCGGCGTTGTTTCCCGCTCGGGAACGCTTACCTATGAGGCAGTGTTCCAGACCACCAATGTCGGCCTCGGCCAGACCACCGCCGTCGGCATCGGTGGCGATCCCGTCAAAGGCACGGAGTTCATCGACGTGCTGGAGATGTTTCTCGCCGACGACGAGACCCAGTCGATCATCATGATCGGCGAGATCGGCGGCTCGGCCGAGGAAGACGCCGCGCAGTTCCTCAAGGACGAAGCCAAGCGTGGCCGCAAGAAGCCGATGGCCGGTTTCATCGCCGGGCGCACGGCGCCGGCCGGCCGCACCATGGGTCATGCCGGCGCGGTGATTTCAGGCGGCAAGGGCGGCGCCGAGGACAAGATCGCGGCGATGGAATCGGCCGGGATCAAGGTATCGCCGTCGCCGGCCCGGCTCGGCACGACGTTGGTCGAGGCGATCAAAGGTTAAGGCAGTAAGGGCAGTAAGGGCAGTAAGGGAGTAGGGGAATAGAAAGAACGGGACGAGTGGCGACAATTGCCACTTCCCTGCTGCCCTACTGCCCTATTCCCTTACTCCCCTTCGGAAAAGGAGACGGAGCCAAGGCTTCGACAATGACATGGCAAGACAAGATCAGGCCAACGACCAATTTTCGCTTACCTCTTTCCTCTATGGCGGCAATGCCGACTATATCGACGCGCTCTACGCCGCCTTTGAGGACGATCCCGCTTCGGTCGACCCCGAATGGCAGGATTTCTTCGCGGCGCTGAAGGACGACGCCGGCGATGTCCGCAAGAATGCCAAGGGCGCCTCTTGGGCCAAGCCCTCATGGCCGCTGCAGGCCAATGGCGAATTGGTGTCGGCGCTCGACGGCAATTGGGGCATCGTCGAGAAGCACATCGAGAAGAAGGTCCAGCACAAGGCGGTGATGAACGGCGTCTCCCTTTCCGACGCCGACGTACATCAGGCGACGCGCGATTCCGTGCGCGCCATCATGATGATCCGTGCCTACCGCATGCGTGGCCATTTGCACGCCAATCTCGATCCGCTCGGCATCGCCAAGCCGCTCGAGGACTATAACGAGCTGTCGCCGGAAAATTACGGCTTCACCGCCGCCGATTACGATCGCCCGATCTTCCTCGACAATGTGCTCGGCCTCGAATTCGGCACCATCCGGCAGATGCTCGATATCCTGACCCGCACCTATTGCTCGACGCTCGGCGTCGAGTTCATGCATATTTCCGATCCCGAGGAGAAGGCCTGGATCCAGGCGCGCATCGAGGGCACCGACAAGGAGATCTCCTTCACCGCTGCCGGCAAGAGGGCGATCCTGCAGAAGCTGGTCGAGGCCGAAGGCTTCGAGCAGTTCATCGACGTCAAGTACAAGGGCACCAAGCGCTTCGGCCTTGACGGCGCAGAAGCGCTGATCCCGGCGCTGGAGCAGATCGTCAAGCGCGGCGGCCAGCTCGGCATGAAGGAGATCGTGCTCGGCATGGCGCATCGCGGCCGGCTGAACGTGCTCTCCCAGGTGATGGCCAAGCCGCACCGCGCCATCTTCCACGAGTTCAAGGGCGGCTCGGCCGCACCCGACGAGGTCGAGGGCTCGGGCGACGTGAAGTACCATCTCGGTGCTTCGTCGGACCGCGAGTTCGACGGCAACAAGGTGCACCTGTCGCTGACCGCCAATCCCTCGCATCTGGAAATCGTCGATCCGGTGGTGATGGGCAAGGCGCGGGCCAAGCAGGACTCCCTGTTCGGCCGCAGCCGCGAGGAGATCGTGCCGCTGGAAGAGCGCGCCAAGGTGCTGCCGCTGCTCCTGCACGGCGACGCCGCCTTTGCCGGCCAGGGCGTGATTGCCGAAATCCTCGGCTTGTCGGGCCTGCGCGGCCACCGCGTCGCCGGCACGCTGCATTTCATCATCAACAACCAGATCGGCTTCACCACCAATCCGCGCTTCTCGCGCTCGTCGCCCTACCCATCGGATGTGGCCAAGATGATCGAGGCGCCGATCTTCCACGTCAACGGCGACGATCCGGAAGCCGTGGTCCATGCCACCAAGGTGGCGATCGAATTCCGCATGAAGTTCCACAAGCCTGTCGTGGTCGACATGTTCTGCTACCGCCGCTTCGGCCACAATGAGGGCGACGAGCCGGCTTTCACCCAGCCGATCATGTACAGCAACATCCGCAGCCACAAGACGACGGTGCAGATCTATGCCGACCGGCTGATCACCGAAGGCCACCTCACCCAAGCCGAATTCGACAAGATGAAGGCCGACTGGCGGGCACATCTCGAGCAGGAATTCGAAGTCGGCCAGCATTACAAGCCAAACAAGGCCGACTGGCTGGATGGCGCCTGGTCGGGCCTGCGCACGGCCGACAACCAGGACGAACAGCGGCGCGGCAAGACCGCCGTGCCGGTCAAGACGCTGAAGGAAATCGGCAAGAAGCTGACCGAGGTGCCGAAGGATTTCGAGGCCCACAAGACGATCCTGCGGTTTCTCGAGAATCGCCGCCAGGCGATCGAGTCGGGCGAAGGCATCGACTGGTCTACAGCCGAGGCGCTGGCCTTCGGCGCCATCCTGCTCGACGGCAATCCGGTCCGGCTGTCCGGACAGGATTCGGAGCGCGGCACGTTCTCGCAACGCCACTCCGTGCTCTACGATCAGCGCGACGAGACACGCTACATTCCGCTCAACAATCTGTCGGCGGCGCAAGCCGGCTTCGAGGTCATCAACTCGATGCTGTCTGAAGAGGCCGTGCTCGGCTTCGAATACGGCTACAGCCTGGCCGAGCCGAAGGCGCTGACGCTCTGGGAAGCCCAGTTCGGCGATTTCGCCAACGGCGCCCAGGTAGTGTTCGACCAGTTCATCTCGTCGGGCGAGCGCAAGTGGCTAAGAATGTCGGGCCTCGTCTGCCTGTTGCCGCATGGCTATGAAGGCCAGGGGCCGGAACATTCGTCGGCCAGGCTCGAGCGCTTCCTGCAGCTTTGCGCCGAAGACAACATGCAGGTGGCCTACTGCACGACGCCGGCCAACTACTTCCACATCCTGCGCCGGCAGTTGAAGCGGGATTTCCGCAAGCCGCTGATCCTGATGACGCCGAAGTCGCTGCTGCGTCACAAGCGGGCGGTGTCGACGCTGCCGGAGATGTCGGGCGAAAGCGCGTTCCACCGGCTGTTGTGGGACGATGCCCAGCAGCTCCCCGGCCAGGCGATCAAGCTCACCAAGGATTCGAAGATCCGCCGCGTCGTGCTCTGCACGGGCAAGGTCTATTACGACCTCTACGAGGAGCGCGAGAAGCGCGGCATCAACGACATCTATCTGCTGCGCGTCGAACAGCTCTATCCCTTCCCGGCCAAGGCGCTGATCACCGAGCTGTCACGCTTCCGCAACGCCGAGATGGTGTGGTGCCAGGAGGAGCCCAAGAATATGGGCGCCTGGTCCTTCATCGATCCGTATCTGGAATGGGTGCTGGCGCATATCGACGCCAAGCATCAGCGGGTGCGCTATACCGGCCGGCCGGCCGCCGCGTCGCCGGCCACCGGATTGATGTCGAAGCATCTCGCCCAGCTTGCCGCCTTGCTCGAAGACGCGCTCGGTGAATAGAACAGAGCTCGGCGAATAGAACAGAACCGACAGAAAAACGGACAGGCACAATGGCTACCGAAATCCGCGTCCCCACTCTTGGCGAATCCGTCACCGAGGCGACCATCGGCAAATGGTTCAAGAAGGTGGGCGACGCGATCGCCACCGACGAGCCGCTGGTCGAGCTCGAAACCGACAAGGTAACGGTGGAAGTGCCGGCCGCGGCCGCAGGAACGCTCAGCGAAATCGCCGTCAAGGAAGGCGAGACGGTCGAGGTCGGCGCTTTGCTCGGCATGATTTCGGCGGGCGACGGGGCAAAAGCGGCAGCACCCGCGAAGGCGTCAACTCCTGAAACGAAGCAGGACGCGGTATCGCAGGCCTCGGCTCCGACCGCCGCATCCACAGTCGAGCAAGCCGCGGCCGAGACCGCCAAGATCGCCGGCGATGCCGGGCCGATCGAGGCGCGCGCGATGCCGCCGGCGCCGGCGGCGGCGAAGCTGCTGGCCGAGAGCAATCTTGCGGTCGACCAGGTCTCGGGCTCCGGCAAGCGCGGCCAAGTGCTGAAGGGCGACGTGCTCGACGCGATCGCCAGGGGCGCGCCGTCGCAACCGGCCGAGACGCCGAAGGCCCCTGCACCGGTTGCTGCCCGTGCGCCGTCCTCGGCCGACGACGCGTCGCGCGAAGAGCGCGTGCGCATGACCAAGCTGCGGCAGACCATCGCGCGCCGCCTCAAGGAAGCGCAGTCGACCGCAGCCATGCTGACCACTTTCAACGAGGTGGACATGAGCGCGGTGATGGCGCTCAGGACCAAATACAAGGATGTGTTCGAGAAGAAGCACGGCGTGAAGCTGGGCTTCATGGGCTTCTTCACCAAGGCCGTCACCCATGCGCTGAAGGAGATCCCTTCCGTCAATGCCGAAATCGACGGCACCGACATCATCTTCAAGAACTACGCCCATATCGGCGTCGCCGTCGGCACCGAAAAGGGCCTCGTCGTGCCGGTCGTGCGCGACGCCGACCAGATGTCGATCGCCGAGATCGAGAAGGATATCGGCAGGCTGGGCGTCGCCGCGCGTGACGGCAAGCTTTCCGTGGCGGATATGCAAGGAGGCACGTTTACGATTTCTAACGGCGGCGTCTACGGCTCGCTGATGTCGACGCCGATCCTCAACGCGCCGCAGTCGGGCATTCTGGGCATGCACAAGATCCAGGAGCGGCCGGTGGTGGTCGGCGGCCAGATCGTGATCCGGCCGATGATGTATCTGGCGCTCTCCTACGATCACCGCATCGTCGACGGCAAGGAAGCGGTGACCTTCCTGGTCCGGGTCAAGGAAAGCCTGGAGGATCCGGAGCGGCTGGTGCTCGACCTCTAAGGTAGGTCGAGGTGAGCGGGAGAATGGATCTGCGCCACCGAATGAGCTCCTCTCGTTTGCGCTCCGGATTGTTTTTCACGTTGTGCACGGCCGGTGTTACGCAGACGGGATCGGCAGCCTTTGCCGCCTGTCCGCTCGAGCTCGCCGTCTATGGCGATGCCGAAAGCGCGGCCGAGATCGATTTCAGGCCGACCGGGGGATCGGCTGTCGTCACCAACACCTTCAAGATGGTGCTCGACAACAGCGTCGTACTCGACGGTATCGTCATGTGGACGGAAGGCGTGGCGCGGCCGCATGGTTCGCTGATGTACAAATGCCCGACAGGCGACGTCACCGGCGACGAGCTCGCCGCCTGCACGGTGTGGGAGGGGGTCGTCTACAGTGCTGACGAGAAGGGCAACATCGCTCTGCTGCCGGCCGAAGGCGTGGACGCGCCGAAGACCCTGATCTTTCCCGACCTCGGGCCGTCGCTGCAGATGTCGTCCGCCTATGGCGCCAATGGCTTTTCGAAAGTGCCGTGGGACGTTTTTTCGCTGAAAGGCTGCCAGGAATGAGCGCGACGAAAAAAGTCCTGCTGGTCACCGGCGGCGGCCGCGGCATCGGCGCCGCCATCTGCCGGCTGGCAGCCAAGGCCGGCTACCGCGTGGCGGTCAACTACGCGACGAACCAAAGCGCCGCCGACGCACTGGTCGCTGAAATAGCGGCGGCAGGCGGCGAGGCTTTGGCGGTCAAGGGCGATGTCGGCGTTGAGGCCGATGTCGTGGCCATGTTCGAGGCAGTGGACCGCGCCTACGGCCGGCTCGACGCCCTTGTCAACAATGCCGGCGTGGTCGACGTCAAGGCACGCGTCGACGAGATGAGCGTTGCGCGGCTGGAGCGCATGATGCGCATCAACGTCATCGGCCCGATGCTGTGCGCCCGCGAGGCCGTGAAGCGCATGTCGAGCAGCCATGGCGGCAGGGGCGGCGCGATCGTCAACATTTCGTCCGCCGCCTCAGCGCATGGCTCGCCGGGCGAATATGTCGACTACGCGGCGTCCAAGGGCGCGATCGACACCTTCACCCTTGGGTTGGCCCGCGAGGTGGCAACCGAGGGCGTGCGCGTCAATGCGGTGCGTCCCGGCATCATCGGCACCGAGATCCATGCCTCGGGCGGCCAGCCCGACCGCGTCGAGCGGATGAAGGACATGCTGCCGATGAAACGGGCGGGCACGTCAGATGAAGTCGCGCATGCGGTTCTTTATCTTTTGTCGGACGACGCGTCCTATACGACGGGCGCAATCCTGAATGTGAGCGGCGGCCGCTGAGTGCCAGACCAGAAGGACAGTATCATGGCTTATGACGTCGTTATCATCGGATCGGGACCGGGCGGTTATGTCTGCGCCATCAAGGCGGCACAGCTCGGCCTGAAGACGGCGGTGCTCGAGAAGAACCCGACCTTCGGCGGCACCTGCCTCAATATCGGCTGCATCCCGTCCAAAGCGCTGCTGCATGCTTCCGAAATCTTTGCCGAGGCCGGTCATTCCTTCGATGCGCTCGGCGTCGAGATCGGTGCGCCAAAGCTCAATCTAGGGAAGATGATGGCGCACAAGGATGCGACCGTGTCGTCCAACGTCAACGGCGTTGCCTTCCTGTTCAAGAAGAACAAGATCGACAGCTTTCGCGGCACCGGCAAGGTCTTGTCCGCCGGCAAGGTATCGGTGACCGGCGAGGACGGCAAGGTCGAGGAGATCGAGACCAAGAACATCGTCATCGCCACCGGCTCCGACGTCGCCGGCATTCCGGGCGTCAAGGTCGACATCGACGAGAAGGTCATCATGTCCTCGACCGGCGCGTTGTCGCTGGCCAAGGTGCCGGGCCATCTGGTGGTGGTTGGCGGCGGCGTCATTGGGCTGGAGCTCGGCTCGGTATGGGCGCGGCTCGGCGCCAAGGTGACGGTCGTCGAGTTCCTCGACACCATTCTGGGCGGCATGGACGGCGAGGTTGCCAAACAGTTCCAGCGCATGCTGTCCAAGCAAGGCGTCGAGTTCAAGCTCGGCGCCAAGGTCACCGGTGTCGCCAAGGCCAAGAAGGGTGTTACCGTGACGTTCGAGCCGATCAAGGGCGGTGCGGCCGAGATCATCGAGGCCGATGCGGTGCTAATCGCGACCGGACGCCGGCCTTATTCGGACAGTCTCGGGCTGAAGGAAGCCGGTGTCGAGGTCGACGAGCGTGGCCGGGTCAAGACGGACGGCCATCTCAAGACCAATGTACCCGGCATCTACGCCATCGGCGACGTCATCGCCGGGCCGATGCTCGCGCACAAGGCCGAGGACGAGGGGGTGGCGGTGGCCGAGATCATTGCCGGGCAGGCCGGCCATGTGAACTATGATGTGATCCCGAACGTCGTCTACACCAGTCCGGAAATCGCCTCGGTTGGCAAAACAGAGGAAGAGCTGAAGGCGGCCGGCATCGACTACAAGGCCGGCAAGTTTCCGTTCAGCGCCAATGGCCGGGCGCGCGCCATGCTGCATACCGACGGCTTCGTCAAGATCCTGGCGGACAAGCAGAGCGACCGCGTGCTCGGCGTCCACATCGTCGGCTTCGGCGCCGGCGAGATGATCCACGAGGCGGCAGTGCTGATGGAGTTCGGCGGCTCGTCGGAAGATCTTGCCCGCACCTGCCACGCCCATCCGACGATGTCGGAAGCGGTGAAGGAAGCGGCACTGGCGACCTTCTTCAAGCCGATCCACATGTAGGCCTTCCCAAGCTACTCCGGCAGCCAACTAACGGCTCAAGGCAAAACGGCCCGCTTTTCAGCGGGCCGTTCGTATCTGGAGTCAGCAGCCGATCACTGCGGGGCTGGTGCGGGCGCCGGAGCAGGCGCTGGCTCTGCAGGCGCGGGAGCAGGTGCCGGAGCAGGCGCTGGAGCTGGCTCTGCAGGTGCCGGAGCTGGCGCAGGCTCTGCCGGAGCAGGCGTCGGTTCAGCGGGCGCCGGGGCCGGCGTCGTGGCGGCCGGCGGTTCAGTAGGCGCTGGCGCTTCGTCGCTTCTTCCAAAAACATAGTAAGCGACAATAGCCAGAATAACGACAACCAGGGCAATCAGCCAGCCGGTGCTGCCGCCACCCGACCTGGGAGGGGGTGTCGGAGTGGTGTACGGGTCGTTTGGATTCGCCATAAAAGTGTCCTCCGTGGGATGAAAGGTATCAATCAACACACATCAACGCGCAATCGCCGAACAGGTTTCACGCTAGGGATCGAAACCGCCGAAAACAGGGCAATCTTCGCCGGGAATCGTTTGTCCGCACGCACTTTACTCGCAAAATTCGCAGCAATCGAGCCAAAATAAACCTTTCGACCTTCCTGTACTGAGACAAGCTTTCCGTGATTCGGGAAAGGCATCGCTCCGAATCACGTCTTGCCGGATTCGCAACTCAACCGTGCAACTCAATCGACGGCAGTGACGGTGTAGCCGGCCTTGCGGAAATCCTCGACCAGGCCTTCCGCGCCCGGAAGGTGCAGGGCGCCGACCGCCATGAAGGCGTTGCCCTTGGCGAGGATCGGCCCGGCATGGTCGATCATCACCTTGTTGCGGCTGGTGATCATGGTTTCCTCGAAGGCGGCATAGCCCGCCGAATCGTCTTCGTCGCCGGGAAGGACGGCACGAAACAGCGGCCAGAGCATGCCGATGTCGCCGCGCTGGTAAAGCACGATCATGGTTTCGTTGACGTCGTTCACCCTATTGCCGAGCTTCAGTGTATCGACGAGGCCCTTCATGTGAAAAGCGAGCGGCAGCGAGGCCATGGCGCGAAGCTGGTCGGCGATGGTCTCCAACCCATCGACGGCTTTGCCTGAGGCTTTGGCGTCCTGCGCAAGCTTGACGTCGAGCACCGGCGTGCCGCCGGCCTGGCGGGCCAGTTCACAGGCCGGGAGCGCGACCATGGTCGACAGCATCCACGGTTTCATCTTGGCGACACTCGCCGGCGGGATGCCGCGCGAGTCGAGCGCCTTGTTCACCGCCGCCGCATCGTCCGGCGACAGCAGCGAGGACAGCGTGGTGCTGTCGGTGAACATCATCAGTTCCGGCTCTTTCAGGAACGCCGCCATCATCTTCTGCTGATCGAGCACCTCCGTGGTCTCGATGACGATAGTGTCGGCGGCGTCAAAGGCCTTTTGCGCGGCGGGCGGCAGAGTGGTCACGCGCGGGTCGGACATATGCATGGTGCCGAACAGGAAGGACGGTCTTTCGCCCGCCTTTTCCAGTTTCCACAACAGGCCCTTGCCGTTCGGTGTCGCGGCCGCTTCGGTCTCGATCTTGCGGTAGGTGACCGGGTCGTCCTTCCGCAAGGCCGACAGCATGTCGACGCCGGCGCAGGCCGGGGTTTCGGCGCGCGCCGTGCCGGCGGCGAGCAGCGCGATGATGAGGAAAGAGAGAAAAAACAGGACGTTGAGCGCCACGAGCAGCCTCAACGAGGCAAGGGCCGTGCGGTCGGCGATGGCAATGACGCGTTTCATGGTCCGTTTTTTAGAGACAAAGAACGGCGAAACGGTTAACCGGCGCAGCAAAATTGTCTTGGACATGGCTCCACGGCTCATATCTTGGCGGCAACTTTGCGAAATCATGCGTCGGTTACGCCCGCGGATGAGCCGCTTCATAGATTTCGAGCAGCCTCGCGGTGTCGACGCCGGTGTAGATCTGTGTCGTCGACAAGCTGGCGTGGCCCAAAAGTTCCTGGATGGTGCGCAGGTCGCCGCCGCGTCCAAGCAGATGCGTGGCGAAGGAATGGCGCAAGGCGTGCGGCGTGGCGGTGTCGGGCAGATTGAGCGCCGAGCGCAGCCTGGCCATGTCGCGCTGGACGATGGCCGGGTTGAGCGGGCCGCCGCGGGCGCCGCGAAACAGCAGGCCCTTCGGGTCGAGATGATAGGGGCAAAGCCGGCGGTATTCGGCGATCGCCCGCAGCGCCACCGGCAGCACCGGCACCAGCCGCGTCTTGCCGCCCTTGCCGGTGACGCGCAGCACCGTTTCATCAGGCGACGACAGATCGGCGCCGGACAGGCTGAGCGCCTCGGAAATGCGCAGGCCCGAGCCGTAGAGCAGCGTCAACACGGCGCCGTTGCGGGCAGCGATCCACGGTTCCTCCGCCAGCTGGCCCTCCACCGAAACGACATGTTTCGCATCGCTTGCCGTCAGCGGCTTGGGCAGCGACTTCGGCTGCCGTGGCGCGCGCAGTGCCGCAGCACCCGCCGCATTGACGAGGCCGCGCCGCTCCAGAAAGCGCAGCAGCGAGCGGATGCCGGCCAGCCCGCGTCCGAGCGTGCGGGCGCCGGCGCCTCCGGCGCGGCGGGCGGCGAGAAAGCCGCGCAGATCGACCGGGCGCAGATCGGCGATATCCGAAATGCCGGGCGAACCGCCGCAATGGCCGGTCAGGAAGTGCAGGAATTGGCGCGTATCGCGCTCATAGGCCTCCACGGTTTCCGGCGACATCCGGCGCTCGCGCGCCAGCATCTTCAGCCAGCTTTCGCGGGCCGCCTGAAGGTCTGGTTTGGCCGGGATGAGGAATTCCTGCATTGCGCTCTTCCGATATGCCGTTCTTCCATTCTGGGCCATCTTCCGGCAGCCGGGTTAGGAAGCCGTGAAGAGCCGCGTCATTGAAATGACAAGAGGGTGGAGCTAGAGCAAGGCAAAGGATTTTTCCGATGACCAAACCGCAAAACCCCGTCCAGATGGCCGTGATCGGCGCCGCCCACGGCATCAATGGCGAATTGCGCGTGAAGACCTTCACCGGCGATCCGCTGGCGCTGGCCGACTACGGGCCGCTCTATGCCAGGGACGGCCGCGCCTTCCAGATCGTCGACATCAGGCCGGCTAATACGGTCGTCGTGGTGCGCTTCAAGGGCATCAGCGACCGCAACGCCGCCGAGGCGCTTGCCGGCACGGAATTGTTCGTCGACCGCTCGATGCTGCCTGACGATGGCGAAGAGGACGCATTCTATCATGCCGATCTCGTCGGGCTGGCGGTCCGGGACGATACCGGTGCTGACATCGGCAAGGTCGTCGCCGTGCATAATTTCGGCGGCGGCGACATTCTCGACGTGACGTTGGGGGGGCGCAAAGGCGTGCTGATCCCGTTCACCCAGGCCGCCGTTCCTGACGTGTCGATCAAAGACGGCTTCGTTCGCATCGATCCGGCGGCGGCGGGCTTGATCGATGACGAAGACGGCGATGAACCCGGCCGCGCCGGTTTCGACCCGAAGGGCAGGCCGCGCGGGCCCAAGGACGCCGGGGGAAATCGGTGAGTTTTTCCGCCTCGGTGCTGACGCTTTATCCCGAGATGTTTCCCGGCGCGCTCGGCCTGTCGCTGGCCGGCCGGGCGCTGGTATCAGGCACATGGTCGCTGGAAGCAATCCAGATCCGCGATTTCGCCAGCGACCGCCATCGCACCGTCGACGATACGCCGGCCGGCGGCGGCGCCGGCATGGTGATGCGCGCCGATGTGCTGGCCAGCGCCATCGACCACGCCTCGCCAGAGGGCGATCCGCGCCCGCGCCTGCTGATGAGCCCGCGTGGCAAGCCGCTGACGCAGGCCCGCGTGCGTGAACTGGCCGCCGGGCCGGGTGTCGTCATCGTCTGCGGACGCTTCGAAGGCGTTGACCAGCGGGTGATTGACGCGCGTGTGCTGGAAGAGGTCTCGGTCGGCGACTTCATCCTCTCCGGCGGCGAGCCGGCGGCCCTTGTGCTGCTCGACGCTGTCGTGCGGCTGTTGCCCGGCGTGATGGGCAATGCGGTGTCGGGCGATGAAGAGAGCTTTGAAAACGGCGTGCTCGAACATCCGCACTACACGCGGCCGCAGGAATTCGAGGGCCGGCAAATCCCCGAAGTCCTCACCTCGGGCAATCACAAGAACATCGCCGCATGGCGGCGCCGCGAGTCGGAAAGGCTGACCAGGGAAAGGCGGCCGGACCTGTTGGCCGCTCAGCCCTTGGTGAAATAGTAAAAGGCCAGGAACACCCCGACCCCGACGACGAAGCCGCGCACGGCAATTTGCGGCACGCGCCTGGCGATCCAGACGCCGGCATAGCCGCCCAGCGCGCCGCCGGGTACCATGATGATCGCCTGCGGCCAGGCGATCACGCCGCCGGAGACGAAGACCAGGATGGCTATCGCCGCGATGACCACTGCCAGCATGTTCTTCAGCGCGTTCAGTCGGTGATAGTCGCCGGGCTGGGTGAGGCCGAGCGTCGCCAGCATCATGACGCCCATGCCGGCGCCGAAGAATCCGCCATAGACTGCGGTGGCGAATTGCGCCAGGGAACCGACCAGCGAACCCACCGCGGCCTCATGCCCAGGCTTGGGCGCCGGCTTCAGCCACGGCCCGGCGGCGAACAGCGCGGTTGCCGCCAGCAGCAGCCAGGGCACCAGGACGCGAAACGACGGATTGTCGAGCGCCAGAAGGATGAGCGCGCCGGCCAGCGCGCCGAAGGCCGATATGACGCCGAGCAGCAACGCTGTGCGCCAGAAATGCTTGATGTCGGACCAGTAAGCGAGCGTCGAGGTGATGTAGCCGGGAAACTGTGTCAGCGACGAGGTGGCGTTGGCGACGACCGGCGGCAAGCCGACCAGCGACATGGCGCCGAAGGTTATAAACGTCCCGCCGCCGGCTATGGCGTTGACGGCACCTGAGAGAAAGCCCGCGAAAAAGAGCAGGGCCGCATCGAGAACTGGCATGGAGGGTGTTGCCGCCGGAGGAAAGTCACGTTTTACCCGGCTTAGAAAGCTTGGGACTTCGACGCAACCCCTTGCGCTGAAAGATTGCAATGTCGGCCGACGACCAAAAAAGACACGGCGAAGGCGTGACAAAGCGTCGAAATAGCTGTATGTGCGCGCCGAACCGGAAGAACAATCTGCCGGACCCGTCAACAATGACGGTGTAGTCGCCCCTGCCCGATGTCTCGCGACAAAGGGCATAGCCGAGCGGTCGATGGAACTGCAAGGCGAGTGCCGGACGCTCTGACTGTCGGAAGAACAAGAAGTGGATTTGTAGAGATGGATATCCTCCGTCAGCTCGAGGCCGAACAGGCCGCCAAGATCGAAGCCAAGCGCAAACTTCCCGAATTCCAGCCCGGCGATACCGTGCGTGTCCAGGTCCGCGTGACCGAGGGCACCCGCACCCGCGTCCAGGCTTATGAGGGCGTTGTCATCGCCCGCGCCGGCGCCGGCTTCCAGGAGAATTTCACCGTTCGCAAGATTTCCTACGGCGAAGGCGTGGAGCGCGTGTTCCCGGTCTTTTCGCCGATGGTCGAAGGCGTCGAGATCGTGCGCCGCGGCAAGGTGCGCCGCGCCAAGCTCTATTACCTGCGCGATCGCCGCGGCAAGTCGGCCCGCATTTCCGAAAACACCGGCGTCCGCGCCCGCAAGCTGAACGATGATGAGCGCGATGCGCTGAACGCCGAGAAGGCCCGCATCGAGGCCGAGAAGGTGGCCGCCGCCCGAGCACTGGCGGCCGAGAAGGCGGCGCAGGACGCCGCCGAGAAGAAGGCCGCCGACGAGGCCGCCAAGGCTGCGGAAGCGGCCGTCGCCGAATAAGGCGTCTTCAAAACCGATGTTTCGGGAAGGCGGCTTCGGCCGCCTTTTTGTTTCGCGGGATGGATTCGATCTTGCCGGGCCGCATCAGTGCGCAATCGAAACGGATCGTTTAGTAATCCCGGCGTTGAAAGCATCGGAATCCATTTTCGGGTCGAACGGCGCATCGGACCGGCTTGCAAGGTGCCTGCGGGAAGCTAAAGTCGGCGCCGGATTTCCTGCAAGCCTCGACAATGTCGAGGCCGTTCAAATTCTCGGGGTGAACCATGACCAAATCGAAACTGCTGTTAGCCGGCCTGTTGGCTTTGATTCTTGCGCCCGTCGCCGCCCTGGCGCAGGCGCTGCCCGATCTCGGCGGCAAGAAGGTGGTGGTTGTGACGGAAAACGCCTATCCGCCGCTGCAGTTCATCGATGCCAAGACCGGCAAGCAGATCGGCTGGGAATATGACGCAATGAACGAGATTGCCAAGCGGCTGAATTTCGAGGTCGAATACCAGAATACCTCTTGGGATGCGATGATCCAGGCGGTTTCCGACAATCAGTACAACATCGGGATGACCGGCATCACCATCAAGGACGACCGCAAGCAGAAGGTCGATTTCTCCGACCCCTACATGCGCTCGGAACAGTTTATGCTGGTGCGTGGCGATGAGAAGCGCTTCACCGACGCCAAGACGTTCGGCGCCTTCAAGGATGGGCTGATCGGCGCACAGGCCGGCACGACGCCGTTCTACACCGCCGTCTACAGCGTGCTCGACGGCAATGAGCAGAACCCGCGCATCAAACTTTTCGAAACATTCGGCGCGACGGTGCAGGCGCTGAAGACCGGCGACGTCGATGTCGTGCTGACCGATGGCACTGCCGGCAAGGGCTATGTCGAGGCGTCCAACGGCGGGCTGAAGCTGATCGGCGGACCGCTCGGCACCGAGGATTTCGGCTTCATCTTCCCCAAGGGCTCGGATCTGGTGAAGCCGGTCAATGCAGCGATCGCCGCACTGAAGGCCGACGGCACGCTCGACGCGCTCAACAAGAAATGGTTTCTTGATTACAAGATGGGACAGTAAAACTTTTGTCGCGCGCGTTGCGTGACGGTAGTGCGCCGGAACTCGCGCTGACTCTGCGCTCGTACACCCCCCTCTGTCCTGCCGGACATCTCCCCCTCAAGGGGGGAGATTGGATGTCGCACCGGCTTTCGCCAATTTCCAATCTTGCAGAATGGGCGGCAAGGTCAAAGCTGCCGATCTCCCCCCTTGAGGGGGAGATGGCCGGCAGGCCAGAGGGGGGTGGCTTGGCGCTTAGCTTCGGCAAAGCATGCTTTGCCGGTATCGGTTAAATGGCAACGCCCGCATCGTCCACGTCCAAAACCGACTTCCCGTGGTGGCTTGCCGTGGCTGCGGCGCTCGCCGTGGCAGCCGCTATCTTCATCGCCGCAAGCGACCTCTACGCCCAGGTTTTCGCGACCGTCGCCAAGGGCATCGGCATCACCGTCTTCGTCACGATGGTCGCCTTCGCGCTGGCCTCGGCAATCGGGCTCGGCATTGCGTTGATGGGGCTGTCGGGATCGCGCTGGCTGCGCCAGATCGCTCGCTTCTATGTCGAGATCATCCGCGGCGTACCGATGCTGGTGCTGTTGTTCTGGATCGCCTTCGCCGGGGCGCCAGCCTTCGTAGCGGCGTGGAACGCAGTGACCGCGCCATTGCAAAATGCGGGTCTCTTCGGAGAACTGCTGGTGCGCGACGTGTCGTTGCTGTGGCGCGCCATCATGGCGCTGACCATCGGCTACTCCGCGTTCATCTCGGAGGTCTTCCGCGCCGGCATCCAGGCAGTCGAGAAGGGCCAGATCGAGGCCGCGAAGGCGCTGGGGCTGACCCGCACGCAGCGTTTCCGTCTGATCGTCTTTCCGCAGGCGATCCGCACCATCCTGCCGCCGCTCGGCAATGATTTCGTCGCCATGGTCAAGGATTCCTCGCTGGTCTCGGTGCTCGGCGTCGCCGACATCACCCAGATGGGCAAGATCTACGCCGCCGGCTCGTTCCGCTTCTTCGAAACCTATTCGATCGTCGCCTATATCTATCTTATCCTGACGGTCGGCCTGTCGCTGGCCTTGCGGGGTTTGGAGAAGCGGCTGCGCCGCCAGCATGAGCAATAGCCGGCGGGCGCGATTGACCTGTCGGTTTGCAGAGGAATTGATCCATGAACATCGACAAAGCCAACGCGGCACTGGATTCCGTCTATACGGCAGATACGCCGAAAGCGCTGGCGGAGGCCTATGCCGCATGGGCTGCGACCTATGACAGCGAAACCGCCTCGCTCGGCTATCTCCTGCCGTTCCTGATCGCCGCCTGGGTGGCGCGCCATGTGCCATCAGGCGAGGGGCCGCTGCTCGACGCCGGCTGCGGCACCGGTCTGTCGGGACCGTCGCTCAAGGCGCTCGGCTATCGGGACATCGCCGGGCTCGACCTGTCGGAGGACATGCTGAAAATCGCCGGCAGCCGCCAGGCCTACAGCGAGCTGAAGCAGGCGACGCTTGGCGGTCCGCTGCCTTGGCCGGACGGCTATTTCCGCGCCTTCTTCTCGACCGGCGTGTTCACCATCAGCCACGCGCCGGCGTCCGGCCTGTATGAACTGGTGCGCATCACGAAAAAGGGTGGCCACGCCATCTTCACCGTTCGCGACCAGGTGTTCGAGAGCGGCGGTTTTCGTGATGTCTTTGCCGAACTGGAGCACAACGAAAAATGGCGGCCGATCGAGGAAAGCCCGTGGTTCCGCTGCTATGCGATTGCCGAGCCCGAGGCGCTGGTGAAGACCTTCGTGTTCGAGGTAGTTTGAGCACCGGTTTGCAGGACTTGCGTTCCTCGCCCCCGCGCAGCAGGGGCGAGGAACCCAGGTTCTGCGATGGCAGCCGCGATTGCCGAAAACCCAAAACATTGGTATGAGCCACGCCATGGAACAGCTTTTTGGCGATCCGGCCTACAAGGGTTTCGTGCTGCAGGACAGAAAACGCCTGCCGTCGCGATTCTCGGCGCGCGTTTCCGGCGCTCTGACCAGCCGACTTCGCTAGGCCGTGTTCGCCGGCTAGCCGGCGCTTGTCCTTTCCCATTTTCATATCGACGGATTTACGCACATGAGCGCACCTCGCACCCTCTACGACAAGATATTCGACGACCATGTCGTCGATCGCCAGGACGACGGCACCTGCCTGCTCTACATCGACCGTCATCTCGTCCATGAAGTGACCAGCCCGCAAGCCTTCGAAGGCCTGCGCATGACCGGCAGAAAGGTCCGGCATCCGGAAAAGACGCTGGCCGTGGTCGATCACAATGTGTCGACTTCGCCGGAGCGCAAGTTCGGCATCAAGAATGAGGAAAGCCGCATCCAGGTCGAGGCGCTGGCCAAGAACGCCAAGGACTTTGGCGTCGAATATTATTCCGAGAAGGATATCCGCCAGGGCATCGTCCATATCATCGGTCCTGAGCAGGGCTTCACGCTGCCCGGCATGACCATCGTCTGCGGCGACAGCCACACCTCGACGCATGGCGCTTTCGGCGCATTGGCGCACGGCATCGGCACCTCGGAAGTCGAGCATGTGCTGGCCACGCAGACGCTGATCCAGCGCAAGGCCAAGAACATGCTGGTGCGCGTCGACGGCGTATTGCCGGAGGGCGTCACCGCCAAGGACATCATATTGGCGATCATCGGCGAGATCGGCACTGCCGGCGGCACCGGCTATGTCATCGAATATGCCGGCGAGGCGATCCGCGCGCTGTCCATGGAAGGCCGCATGACCATCTGCAATATGTCGATCGAGGGCGGCGCCCGGGCCGGTCTGATCGCGCCTGACGAGACGACGTTTGCCTATGTCAAGGACAAGCCGCGCGCGCCGAAGGGCGAGGCGTGGGATGCCGCGCTCGCCTACTGGAAGACGCTGCAGTCCGACGAAGGCGCGCATTTCGACAAGGTGGTCGTGCTCGACGCGGCGAAATTGCCGCCGATCGTGTCCTGGGGCTCCTCCCCCGAGGATGTCGTCTCGGTCC
Source organism: Mesorhizobium wenxiniae (assembly GCF_002284535.1). GTDB lineage: Bacteria > Pseudomonadota > Alphaproteobacteria > Rhizobiales > Rhizobiaceae > Mesorhizobium > Mesorhizobium wenxiniae. Next base: position 197,187 of record NZ_NPKH01000024.1, read on the forward strand.
AGGGCATCGTGCCGAACCCCGACGATATCACTGATGAGAACAAGCGCACCTCCAAGCAGCGCGCGCTCGACTATATGGGCCTGACGCCGGGCACCAGGATCACCGATATCGCGCTCGACCGCGTCTTCATCGGCTCCTGCACCAACGGCCGCATCGAGGATCTGCGCGCCGCCGCCAAGGTGATCGAGGGCAAGACGGTCAATCCGCGGGTCAATGCGATGATCGTGCCGGGCTCCGGTCTGGTCAAGGAGCAGGCGGAGGCCGAGGGTCTCGACAAGATCTTTGTCGCCGCCGGCTTCGACTGGCGTGAGCCGGGCTGCTCGATGTGCCTTGCCATGAATGACGATCGGCTGAAGCCGCATGAGCGCTGCGCCTCGACCTCGAACCGCAATTTCGAGGGCCGTCAGGGCTTCAAGGGCCGCACCCATCTGGTGTCGCCGGCCATGGCGGCGGCAGCGGCGATCGCCGGCCATTTCGTCGACATCCGCGAGTGGAAATAACTCAGGCTGCCACTGTCCGCATATGAGTGCATACCAGAGCCCGAACCGCGATACGGTTCGGGCTCTTTTCACGCCGGGCGCCTGACGAGTTCATGGAATTGCTCACGCCGGCCGGGTTGCTCTGCGGCGACCACCAGCGCCAGTTGGCGTTCGTCGAACAGCTTGAACCACTCGTCCCATTCAACCAGTTCGTAGCCGCCCGCGTTGGTCGGGCGTTCGGCCTGATCCTGGTCCTGATAGGCGTGTTGGCCGAAGACCAGCCTCAGCAGGGCTTGGGTCCCTGCTTCGGGCGACACGTCGACGATTGCCGGAAACCCAGCGCGCGCCGCGGCCCATGAACGAATTGCGTCGTGGTCGGTCAGCATGATCGTATCGGCCATGAAAGCGTCTCCTCTTGGCTGCTGCCGGAAAACGCCGGCCGCGGTTTCAAGTTCCGTACAGCAGCTTCATCGGCGACCTTGCGCATAGTCGACTTTGCTTAACCGCTTGTTCGGGCTTCCGCTCTAAGGTCTTGCCTGACGGAAGCGTGGGGGGTCACGGTCCCTTGGACACCGGTCTGCTGATAGGGTTGCTCAACCCGACGATCGCGCTTGCGCTCGGCACGGTGTTTCTCGTGCTGTGGTTCTATCAGCGTCACCGTCCCTATCTGGCCGTGCTCGCCGCCAGCTACTGGCTTTCGGCGGCCGGTTTCCTGTTGCAGTATTTCACGCTGCCCATCGGCATGGCGCCGACCAAGCTACTCTCCAACCTCTGCTTCACCATCGCCGCCTGTGGTCTCGCTGGCGCGATCGTGACGCGTTATGAACGGCGCGTGCCCTTTGTCGCGATCGGCGTCCTGGCGAGCGGCGGCCTGGCCGCTTTTTGCTGGTTCATGTTCTTCCAGCCGGATCTCACCTGGCGAATCCTGGTGATGAATTTCGCTTTCGGCGGCCTCAGTCTGGTTGTCGCCGCCGAACTGCGCGTGGTGCGCGACAAGGGCCCGACGGAAATGATCCTGTTCGTGCTGTCGCTGCTTTCCGGGTTGAACTTCTTCGTGCGCACCCTCGTAATCGTCATCGCGCATGGACCTTACCAAAGCTATGACGGGTTCTATGCCTCGTCCTACTGGACAACGGCGCTGCTGTCGCATGCGCTGCTGTCTTTGCTCATCGCGCTTTGCCTGTTTTGCGCGGCTGCACTCGACGTGATGAAAGCGCTGAAGGCCGAGGCGTACACCGACCCGCTGTCGGGCCTGCTCAACCGCCGCGGTTTCGAGGAGCGCGCCACGCTGCTCCTGCAGCACTGCGCCACCGCCAAACTGCCGGTCGCGCTGGTGCTCGCCGACCTCGATCATTTCAAGGCGCTCAACGATCTGCACGGGCATGCCGCGGGCGATCGCGTGATCGCCGACTTCGCCGCCAAGCTTCTATCGGCTGCCGGCACCAGCGGCGTCGCCGGCCGCATCGGTGGCGAGGAGTTCGCCGTGCTTTTGCCGCTGAGCGACCTTGGCGCGGCAAGGCTGTTTGCCGAAGCCATTCGCACGCTCTATTCGGCGGGCAGCATCGACGGGCTTCCGCACGGTACAAGAGTGACGGCGAGCTTCGGCGTGGCGGCCCGCACCGGCGAGGAAGGGCTGGAGCCGCTGATGCGCTGCGCCGACGAGGCGCTTTACAAAGCCAAGAGGAACGGCCGCGACAGCGTGCAGCTATCCCATGAACGGTCGGAAACGGTGCTCGTTGTGGAACCGCTCAAAGCCGCTGAACATCCCGCTCCAAGCCGACGTTAACGTCTTTTTCGCCCGTTCATGATTTGCTGGCGCAGGGAGTGCGAAAAACCACATGGGCGGCGGCGCAGAGTTCATCCTTGCAATCAACTTGCTCGTCGCTGGCCTGTTGGCGGCTGCCTTCATGACCATCTCGTTCAACGATGTGGCGCGCGCGCCGGCGCGCTGGCTGGTCTTCGGTTATCTGCTCGGGATGGCCTATTTCGCCATCGAGTTCAGCATTCCGATCTTCGACAATGCGCGACCGGCAGTTGTCGCGGGTTTCGCCGTTTTCCTGGGCGCCACCATCGCCTTCAATGGCGGGCTTGCCCATAAATACGGCGTGGCGCCGCGCTGGGCGCCGATGCTCGTCTTCCTTTTTGTCGCCACCGTGGCCGTGTATTTCGTACAGGACCTGCCGCGCCAGTCGCTTGCCCGCATGATGGCCTACCAGCTTCCCTATGCGGCCATGCAGTTCGTCGGCGTCGGCATCGTCTGGTCGTCCAGGCAAAGACGCGACTGGCTCGACCATGCGTTGATGGCCGTTCTGACGGCCAGCGCCCTGCAATTCGTGAGCAAGCCGTTCATCGCCCATGCAATGGGCGGCTGGGGTGTCAATCCGCAGGCCTATCTGCAGAGCAACTACGCTCTGGTGTCGCAATCGCTCGGCACGGTGTTCGGCCTGACAATCGCGCTTCTCATTCTGGTCATCCTGGTCCGCGACGTGCTCGCCGAGGCGACGTCGAAGTCGGAGACGGACACGCTATCGAGGTTGCTCAACCGCGGCGGCTTCGAACGTCATGCCGAGCTGGCGATGCGTGACGCCGTGCGCAAGGGTATTCCGGTCGCCCTGGTCATCGCCGACCTCGATCATTTCAAGAGCATCAACGACAGTTTCGGCCACGCGTCCGGCGACCGGGTCATCGAAGCCTTTGCCGGCTTCCTGCGTGATGCGGCCGCCGATCATCACGTCGCCGGTCGCATTGGTGGTGAGGAATTCGCCATCATCCTGCCGGGGACCAACCTCGCCGCCGCGCGGCTCTTCGCCGAAGGGACGCGCAGCGCTTTCGGGGCCTTGCCGATCGACTGTCTGCCGGCGGACCATCGTTGCACCGCCAGCTTCGGCGTTGCCGAACTTCACCCGGCCGAAGGGTTTTCCGACCTGCTGCGGGGCGCCGACGAAGCGCTCTATCAGGCGAAGGGCAGCGGACGCGATTGCGTGCGCATCTCGATAGGATCAATCGCCGCCCGGCAGACGGCTGTTGCCAACGCCGGGCCGAAGATCAGCGGCAGGGGCTGAGTTCCGGCATCTCGCCGTCGGAAAGCCCATACATATAACTGCGGCCCTTCACGAAAACCGGCGGCCTGTAGCAGTCGCGGCTGCTGACGTCATCCGCGTCGTTTTCATAGATTTTGGGCTGGCCGGCGCCGGTGTAGTCCGACAGTTCCTTGGCTAGGCTGCCCTCGCCAACGAGGATGCGCTTGTAGCCGGCGGCGCTTTCGATGACGAGATTGCCAAAAGAATCGGCGTAGACCCGGTCGCGCGTCCCGGCGAGTGCCGGTGCTGCGAGGCCGATGGCCACCGCCACCAGGATGATCGCCGTAAGGCGCGATCTGCCTGAATTCGAATGCATGGCGTCCCCCATTTGTCAGAGGCGAGTCTTCCTCGAATCATAAATTAACCTTTTATTAACCTTTGTTAAGAGGCCAGGCCTGCTGGCAGCCAGATCTCGGCAAACATGGTTAATATCCGGCGCCTTGGAAGCCTGCGGCCATCTTTCGGCCATGCTTGCCCGCACCATCGCGGCCGGCGCGGGTGATCTTGGCCACGCATCGCGGCTGGATTGACGCGTAGAGAGGCAGCAGCATATGGCGTTAAGCCGGACGTTTCGGGTGACGCTTGTCCATGTTCCATTGCTGATCACCGTTGCCTGCGTCTCGCAGACCAATGCGCCGGCCACCGCGACCGATTCACCACAGCCGCGCACCGCCACTTACACTTGCGCTGATGGCACAAGGATCACCATCGAAAACCTCGGCACTTCGGTGCGCGTGCTTGGCCCGGACGGCGCCAGCGAGGACCTGCCGGCCTCGCCCGCCAATCAAAGCAGCCGCTTCGGCGCGGCGCATGACGCAATCGTGATCGACGGGCGCGACGCGCTGGTGATGAAGGGCGGGAAGACGCCGCTGACCTGCACCCGCTGACCGGGTGTGTCGATAACCAGGTGATGCCGGCCTGCAATGGTGGATCCCTGCGCTTCCCTACAGCGCTGCCTCTTAGGCGCGCAAAGGACGCTGTAGAACTTTAATTTTGCGCATAACCTTTCCGAAACGAATTCGATTTCGGGAATCATGCGCGGGCTCACGTACCGAAATGTACGCTCCGCTCCGGTTCTCGGCATCCACCATTTTCGGCGCGGCCTGACGTGAATCTCAACACATCGGGCAGATATGCCGCACTGCAGCGAACATTGCGCCGGCTTTGGCTCGCGCCCTAATCGATTGAAGCGAAACACCGCCCATTTGTCAGACTAAATTACGTTTTCGAAACGATTTTCCGGCTTTGACGCGGTGCAAAAAGCGCATTAGAAACCGGCTGTCCGAAGTCGCAACCGGAAGCGGTAACGCCGCATTTCCCCTGGGGCTCCAGAGACGCCGAACTGGGGGAGCCATGAGCAAATCACCAGCCACCCGCGAATTTGCCAGACGTGAACGGCCGCTTTCGCCGCATCTGACCGTCTATCGACCGCCGATCACGATGACGATGTCGATCATCCATCGCATCACCGGTGGGGCGCTTTATTTCGGCACGCTACTGGTCGCGCTGTGGCTGATGGCGGCGGCGAGCTCGCAATCCACCTTCGATGCCGTCAACTGGGCCTTCGGCTCGTGGCTGGGACGGCTGGTGCTGTTCTTCTATACCTGGGCGCTGATGCACCACATGCTGGGCGGCGTGCGCCATCTGATCTGGGATACCGGGGCCGGTCTTGAAAAGGACACGGCCTCCAGGATCGCCTGGGCGACGCTGGCCGGCTCGATCGTGCTGACGCTGCTGATCTGGATCGCCGGCTACATGGCACGGGGAGCCTGATCGTGAGCCACCGCAACACCGACATGCGCACGCCGCTGGCGAAGGTCCGCGGCCTCGGCTCCGCCCGCGAGGGCACGGAGCATTTCTGGCGCCAGCGCCTGACGGCGATCGCCAACATCCCGCTGATCCTGTTCTTCGTGGGCTTCCTGATCGCGTTGAACGGCGCCGGCTACGCGGAAGTGCGCGCCGCACTTGCCAACCCGTTCGTGGCGCTGATCCTGGCCCTGGTGCTCTTGTCCGGGCTCTACCATATGCGCCTCGGCATGCAGGCGATCATCGAGGACTATGTACATGGCGAGGGCATGAGGCTGGCGCTGCTCGCACTCAACACATTCTTTCCCGTGGTGGTCGGCGTCGCCTCGATCTTCGCCCTGCTCAAACTGGCATTTGGAGGCTGAAAATTTTGGCCAAGGACGCGAAAAACGCCAACACGGCGTCCGCCTATAGCTACGTCGACCACAAGTTCGACGTGGTGGTCGTCGGCGCCGGCGGCGCCGGCCTGCGCGCCACGCTCGGCATGGCCGAACAGGGACTGCGCACCGCCTGCATCACCAAGGTTTTCCCGACGCGGTCGCATACGGTCGCCGCTCAAGGCGGCATCGCCGCCTCGCTGTCCAATATGGGCCCCGATTCCTGGCAGTGGCACATGTACGACACCGTCAAGGGGTCGGACTGGCTCGGCGATGTCGACGCCATGGAATATCTGGTGCGCGAAGCACCTGCCGCCGTCTACGAGCTTGAGCATTACGGCGTGCCGTTCTCGCGCACTGAAGAAGGCAAGATCTACCAGCGGCCGTTCGGCGGCCACATGATGAATTTCGGCGACGGCCCGCCGGTGCAGCGCACCTGTGCGGCGGCCGACCGCACCGGCCACGCCATCCTGCATACGCTCTACGGCCAGTCGCTGAAGAACAACGCCCAGTTCTTCATCGAGTATTTCGCGCTCGACCTGATCATGGAGCCGGACGGCACCTGCACCGGCGTCGTCGCCTGGAACCTCGACGACGGCAGCATCCACCGCTTCTCGGCAAAAATGGTGGTGCTGGCGACAGGCGGTTATGGCCGCGCCTATTTCTCGGCGACCTCGGCGCACACCTGCACCGGCGACGGCGGCGGCATGGCAGCGCGGGCCGGGCTGCCGCTGCAGGACATGGAGTTCGTGCAGTTCCACCCGACCGGCATCTACGGCGCCGGCTGCCTGATCACCGAGGGCGCGCGCGGCGAGGGCGGCTATCTCGTCAACTCCGAAGGCGAGCGCTTCATGGAGCGCTACGCGCCGTCGGCCAAGGACCTTGCCTCGCGCGACGTGGTCTCGCGCTGCATGACGCTGGAGATTCGCGAGGGACGCGGGGTCGGCAAGAACAAGGACCATATTTTTCTCCACCTCGACCACCTCGATCCGGCCGTTTTGCACGAGAGACTTCCGGGGATTTCGGAATCGGCAAAAATCTTTGCCGGCGTCGACCTGACCAAGGAGCCGATCCCGGTGCTGCCGACGGTCCACTACAATATGGGCGGCGTGCCGACCAATTACTGGGGCGAGGTGCTCAACCCCACCGCCTTGAACCCGGACCAGGTGTCGCCAGGGCTGATGGCGGTCGGCGAGGCTGGCTGCGCCTCGGTGCATGGCGCCAACCGGCTGGGCTCCAACTCGCTGATCGATCTGGTGGTGTTCGGCCGCGCTGCGGCGATCCGGGCAGGCCAGGTGATCGACCGCAACGCCGCGATCCCGTCGCCCAACGAAGCCGCGGTCGAGAAGATTATGGACCGCTTCGACCGGCTGCGTCACGCCAACGGCTCGACGCCGACGGCTGTTTTGCGTGAAAAGATGCAGAAGGCGATGCAGGACGATGCGGCGGTGTTCCGCACGCAGGAATCGCTGGAAAGCGGCTGCAAGCGCATTTCGCAGATCTGGGCCGAGCTCAAGGACGTAAAAGTGTTCGACCGCTCGATGATCTGGAACTCCGACCTGGTCGAGACGCTTGAGCTGGAAAATCTGATGGCCAACGCCATCACCACCGTCTACGGCGCCGAGGCGCGCAAGGAGAGCCGCGGCGCGCATGCGCGGGAAGATTTTTCGGCTCGTGATGATCTGGCCTGGCGCAAGCATACGCTGGCCCGGCTCAGCGAAGACGGCGAGGTGTCGCTCAGCTACCGGCCGGTGCACACCGAGCCGCTGCTTAGCGAAGCAGACGGCGGCATCAACCTGGCCAAGATCGCTCCCAAGGCGAGAGTGTATTGACGATGGCCGCCGTGAACGGGACTTGGTCCGGGCTGAAGCTCGTCATCCGAAAGGACCTGAGGTAATGGTCGAACTCACGCTTCCGAAAAACTCGAAGATCAAGGCCGGGAAAACCTGGCCGAAACCGGAGGGCGCGACCAATCTGCGCGAGTACCGCATCTACCGCTGGTCGCCGGACGATGACGAGAACCCGCGCATGGATACCTATTTCGTTGACATGGACGATTGCGGGCCGATGGTGCTTGATGCGCTGCTCTACATCAAGAACAAGATCGACCCGACGCTGACGCTGCGCCGCTCCTGCCGCGAGGGCATCTGCGGCTCCTGCGCCATGAATATCGACGGCTCGAACACGCTCGCCTGCACCAAGGGCTGCGATGACATTTCCGGCGCGATCAAGGTCTATCCGCTGCCGCATATGCCGGTGGTCAAGGATCTGGTGCCCGATCTCACCAATTTCTACGCCCAGCACGCCTCGATCGAGCCATGGCTGAAGACGGTGTCGCCCGAGCCGGCCAACGAATGGCTGCAGAGCCATGAGGACCGCGAAAAGCTCGACGGGCTTTATGAATGCATATTATGCGCCTGCTGCTCGACCTCTTGCCCGAGCTATTGGTGGAACGGCGACCGCTATCTTGGGCCGGCGACGCTGCTTCAGGCCTATCGCTGGCTGATCGATTCCCGGGACGAGGCCACGGGCGAACGGCTCGACAACCTCGAAGACCCGTTCCGGCTCTATCGCTGCCACACCATCATGAACTGCGCCCAGACCTGCCCCAAGGGGCTCAATCCGGCCAAGGCGATCGCCGAGATCAAGAAGATGATGGTGGAGAGAAGGGTGTAGAGCTTCGGCGGCGCATGTCGCGATCCAGCCTAAAAAGGATAGCCGACCTATGACCGACACCGAACTGCCCATCCTTTCTCCCGTCGAAGCGCGCGTGCTCGGTTGCCTGATCGAAAAGAAGGAACTGACGCCCGATATCTACCCGCTGACGCTCAATGCGGCACTTGCCGCCGCCAACCAGAAGACGGCGCGCGAGCCGGTGATGTCGGTCGAGCTTGTCGAGGTAAGACGAGCGCTTGGCCAGCTTGAGCACAAGGGCTTGGTCAGGCAGGTCTTTGCTTCGCGCGTCGAGCGCTACGAGCATGTCGTCGCGCAGCGCTTTTCGCTGACCTCAGCGCAGATTGCGCTGCTTGGGCTGCTGTTGCTGCGCGGTCCGCAGACCGCCTATGGATTGCTGGCGCGGGGCGAGCGTATGGCGCGTTTGCCCTCCATCGACGAGCTTCGCAGCAATCTCGACCTGTTGATCGGCCGCAAGCCGCCGCTCGTGCAGCAGATCGATCGTGGACCCGGCCAGCGTGAGGACCGCTATGTGCATCTCTTGAGCGGGCCGGTGCAGACGCCGGTGGTGGCTGGAACGCCCCTGCAATCACCTTCGCCGGCCTCGGATCTCGAAGCACGCGTGCAAGCTCTCGAGGAAGAGGTCGGACAGCTGCGCGCACGCATCAACGCGCTGACCGGCGAGGGACAGTAGCGCCCCGCCGGTCCATTGCGCTGCCGGTTCGCGAGGTTCGGCCGCTCAGCCGAGCTTGGCGTCGAGTGACACTTTTATCGCGCCGAGCGCCTTCGAGACCGGACACCCGGCCTTGGCCTGTTCAGCCAGCTCCTGGAATTTCGCGGCATCGATGCCTGGCACTTTGCCGACCAGCGTGAGCGCGCTGCCGGTGATGCCGGTGCCCGGAATCAGCGTCACCACGGCCTTGGCGTCGAGTTCGGTGGCGGGGGTGCCGTTCTCGGCCAGGACATGCGAAAGCTGCATGGCAAAGCAACCGGCATGCGCCGCTGCGATCAGTTCCTCCGGATTGGTGCCGGATTTGCCGCTCTCGTCCTCGAAGCGCATCTTGAACGAGTAAGGCGTGCCTTTCAGAGTCCCGCTCTGCGTGTCGAGCGTGCCCTTGCCCTCTTTCAGATTGCCTTTCCAGACGGCGTTTGCGGTGCGGTCCATGAATTCCTCCTTGATGCGGTGGCTGAGCCGTGATCGGCGTCTGATCGACTATAGCGCGTGCGGGCACGAAGGCCACCCGTGCTTTCGCGCCAATGGCGACGCAAAAAATCCGCGTGCAAAAATGTCGACTTCCATCTGCCTCGGCCGTCCTGCGGGCGGCCACGGGTTTCGTGGCCGGATGGAGGATCACATGAATGATTTGTTTTCTGCCCACTGGAGAGACACCGGCCGAAAGGCGGCTGAACAAGAAGCCGACTGGTTGCATCGGTCACCTTCCGGTTTCGGTCGACTGCTTGCGGCGGTCGCCATCATCGGGATTGCGGTTTCCCTTGTCGATCATGCGGCGGTCAAAAGCCCGGCTGGGACCTCGGTTGCCAACGGTTCGTCCCAACAAGGAAGATGAGAGATGAAATATGTTTGCCTGGTCTACGGTGAGGAAAAGGACCTTTATGCAATGAGCCCGGAGAGGTTGGCCAAGCTCGACGCCGACTCGCTGGCTTATGACAAATCGGTGGAGCATAGCGGCCGGCTGATCATCGCGCAGGCGCTGCAATCGGTGAATACCGCGAAATGCGTGCGCCGGCGCAAGGGCAGGCGGCTGGTCACCGACGGCCCTTTCGCCGAGACCAAGGAGCAATTGCTCGGCTTCGTCATGATCGAGGCCGGGGATATCGACGAGGCGATGGAGATTGCCGGCGGCATCCCTCTGGCCGAAATCGGCACGATCGAGGTCAGGGCGATCTACAATGTGCCGGGGTCCTAGAGATTATTCTGTTTTGCGTCAGTTTCTTCTGCGGGCGCAACTTTTGCGTGTTGAAGCGAGGCAGCACTTCTCCTATCGTCGCTGCGGTTTGGGGATCACGGGCATGCATATACTGATTGCTGCAATTGGGCTGTTGGGAGCGGCGGCGTTCTGGTGGTATCGGATGAAGGCCATGAACGATGCGGCGCGCGAGGTCGCGGACGTCGTCGGCCGTGTGCAAGGGAACATTCGCCGCAAGAGACTGCGCAAGCAGGCGGCGCTCTCACCGCTGACGGCGATCGACGATCCGGTCGTGGCGGCCGCGACGCTGATCACCGCCATCGTTTCCGAGAACGGCCCTGTCCTGCCGCAGCGCGAAGCCGCGATTCGGTCGATGCTCTCAGAGATTGCGGACGACAAGAAGACCGATGAGGCCGTGGTCTACGCCGAATGGGCGGCGTCACAGATCGACGATGCCACTGTTGTCATCGACAAGCTGGCGCCGTTCCTGCGCGAACGTCTGGATGTGACTGAGCGAAACGATTTGCTGCAGATGGTGAACCGCGCGGCGCAGGCTGGCGAGCAACCCCTGAAGATATCCGACCAGCGGATACTGCGGCTGCGGCAGAAGCTGGGCTTCGAGGTCAATTGAACGAAATTGCCTGGCTCAATATTGGTTTGCTGCCCTTCCGGGCTCAGATCGCCTCACCCTTGAGCAGCTTCGGCGTGTCGCCGGACAGACCGGACGCCTGGCGGATGAAGAAATCCTTCAGCCGCGGCATGCGTTCGACCAGGCCTAGGCCGATGTCGCGGACGGCGCGCAACGGGCTGATGTCGTTGGAAAACAGCCGGTTCAGGACATCGGTGGTGATGCCCATCTGCAGCGTGTCGAAGCGCCGCCACTGCTGATAGCGTTCGAGCACGTCGAGCGCACCGATATCCTGGCCGAGCCGGTCGGCCTCGACCACCACTTCAGCCAGTGCTGCCACATCCTTGAAGCCGAGATTGAGGCCCTGGCCGGCGATCGGGTGGATGCCGTGGGCGGCGTCGCCGGCGAGCGCAATGCGCGGCGCGACGAAGGCGCGGGCAAGCGTCAGGCCGAGCGGCCAGGCGCGCGGCTTGTCGGCGACGCGGATTTCGCCGAGCTTCAGGCCAAACCGCTGTTCGAGCTCGTGCTCGAAGACGAGGTCGTCGCCGTCGACCAGTTTTTCGGCATCTTCCGACCGCTCGACCCAGACGATCGACGAGCGGTTGGTCCCGTCCTTGTCCGGCTTGAGCGGCAGCGTGGCAAAGGGGCCGGCTGGCAGAAAATGCTCTTCGGCGCGGCCATTGTGCGGCCGTTCATGCGCCACGGTGCAGACGATGCCGGACTGGCCGTACTGCCATTTCACCGTCCTGATGCCGGCCATGTCGCGCAGCTTCGAGTTCACGCCGTCGGCGGCGACCAGCAGCCGCGCCTTCAGCGTTGCGCCGTCGACAAGATGCACGGTGATGCCGGCGCCGTTCACGTCGAAGGCACTGACGGCGACGCCTTCGATGATGTCGATGCCTAGTTTTTCAGCGCGCCGGCGCAAGGCGCCGTTCAAATCCCGGTTGGCGACCATATGCGCAAAGGCTTCGCCGGGCGCGACCTCGCCATCGAAGGTGAGAAACACCGGGCGCACCGGATCGGAAGCGCGCGAATCGGTGACGATCATTTCGGTGATCGCCTGCGCTTCGGGCGCGATTTCGGCCCAGACGCCGAGCTGGTCGAGCATGCGGCAAGCGGCAGCGGCGATGGCCGAGGCGCGGCCGTCCTTTTGCCAGACGCCGGCGGGCGCGGCGTCGACGACAGCGACCTCCAGGCTCGGTCGCGCCTGTTTCAGCGATACGGCGGCGGCAAGCCCGACATAGCCGGCGCCGGCGACCAGAATGTCGAGCGCGGTTCGGTTTTTTGCATCCTCCTTGCGATCCACCATGGCAAATTCCTTTCCGGCCAAATTCCCTTCCGGCCTTGACTGCCCGCCATTCCTGTCGGAAACCGCCATAACACTTTGCGGCGAGGGCGCGAAACATGACGGCGGCCATGGACGAGCTTCTCGGCATTCTCGACCTCGAGCAGCTGGAACACAACCTGTACCGTGGTCGCAGCCCCAAACTTGACTGGCAGCGCGTATTCGGCGGCCAGACCATCGCCCAGGCGCTGGTCGCCGCCCAGCGAACGGTGGAGCCCGAACGCCACGTACATTCGCTGCACGGCTATTTCATGCGGCCCGGCGACACCAAGGTGCCGATCATCTACCAGGTCGACCGCATCCGCGACGGCGGCTCCTTCACCACGCGCCGTGTCGTGGCTGTCCAGCACGGCCAGGCGATCTTTTCGCTGGAAGCCTCGTTCCAGCAGGATGAGGCCGGGCTCGAGCATCAGGTGCCGATGCCGCAGGACGTGCCGGCGCCCGACACATTGCTGTCGCAGCGCGAACTGATTGGCAAGTTCGGCGAGGCCGTGCCCGACGGCATCAGGCGCTACTGGGAGCGTGACCGGCCGATCGAGATGAAACCGGTGATGCTTGAGCATTACACCAGCCGGGAAAAGCTGGAGCCGAAGCAGAACATCTGGATCCGCACGACCGGCCCGGTTCCGGCCGATCGCGCCACACAGGCTGCAGTGCTTGCCTATCTCTCCGACATGACGCTGCTCGATACCTCGACCTTTGCGCATGGCCGCGCCATTTTCGATAGCGACATCCAGGCGGCGAGCCTCGACCACGCCATGTGGTTCCACCGCAGCCATCCGCTCGACGACTGGATGCTCTACACGCAGGACAGCCCGTCGACGCAAGGGTCGCGGGGGTTCACTCGTGGGTCGCTGTTTGCCCGCGACGGCACGTTGATCGCCTCGGTTGCCCAGGAGGGCCTGATCAGGCTGAAGCGGCCGCCCGCCGAATAGGCATTTTTGCAAAATTGCCTATTTTTTAATCAACTGCGTTGTCGCGACTATGCACAGTCAGCCGACAAACCTTCCCCAATCCCTTATTTAACAACAGGTTAACACCCTGCTTCGGCAACTGGCACGGAGCTTGAATCCTAGCGGGCACTCTCCGGCTCTCATGGGGATCGGCGACGTCGTACAAACGCGGGGGACCGCAACAGCAAAGGGTGAAACCTTATGAAAATCGTGATGGCAATCATCAAGCCGTTCAAGCTCGACGAGGTGCGCGAAGCGCTCACCGCAGTCGGCATCCAGGGCCTGACCGTCACCGAAGTCAAAGGCTACGGGCGTCAGAAGGGACACACGGAAATCTATCGCGGGGCGGAATACGCGGTCAGCTTCCTGCCGAAGATCAAGATCGAAGTCGCGGTCGGCCTGGACATGGTCGACAAGGCCGTCGAAGCCATCACCGCGGCGGCCAAGACCGGTCAGATCGGCGACGGCAAGATCTTCGTTTTCGGCATCGACCAGGCGGTGCGCATTCGCACCGGCGAAACAGACACCGACGCGCTTTGAGCTGCGGACACGTATTCCAATGGAGAGTTCAATGAATATTCCTTCTACCTTGAAGTCGGCGGCGCGCACCGCGCTGCTGGGCTCGCTCGCTATCGCAGCACTGGGCACGGTCGCCGCATTCGCGCAGGAAGCGGCTCCGGCCGCACCGGCAGCGCCAGCGGCGCCGGCCTTCACCGTCGACAAGGGCGACACGACCTGGATGATGATTTCCACCATCCTGGTGCTGTTGATGACCATTCCCGGGCTTGCCCTTTTCTACGGCGGTCTGGTTCGCGCCAAAAATATGCTGTCGGTGCTGATGCAGGTCTTCACCATCACCAGCGTGGTCATGATCGTCTGGGTTTTCTACGGCTACAGCCTTGCCTTCACCCCCGGCAATGCCTTCGTCGGCGGCCTTTCCAAGATGTTTCTTGCCGGTGTCGACGTGACGACGGTGTCGGAAACCTTCACCAAGGGCGTCGCCATTCCTGAACTGGTGTTCGTCATCTTCCAGATGAGCTTCGCCTGCATCACGCCCGCCCTGATCGTCGGCGCCTTCGCCGAACGCGTCAAGTTTTCGGCCGTGATCCTTTTCACCATCCTGTGGGTCACATTCGTCTACTTTCCGATCGCGCATATGGTCTGGTTCTGGGGCGGCCCGAGCGCTTATAGCGACCCGTCGGGGCTCATCTTCGGCTTCGGCGCCATCGACTTCGCCGGCGGCACGGTCGTTCACATCAATGCGGGCATCGCCGGCCTTGTCGGCGCGCTGATGATCGGCAAGCGCATCGGCTACAACAAGGACATCATGGCGCCGCACTCGATGACGCTGACCATGGTCGGCGCTTCGCTACTGTGGGTCGGCTGGTTCGGCTTCAACGCCGGTTCGAACCTCGAAGCCAACGCCTACGCGGTGCTGGCCATGGTCAACACCTTCGTCGCCACGGCGGCGGCGGCAGTGACCTGGATCGTGCTCGAAACGCTGCTGCGCGGCAAAGCGTCGATGCTTGGCGCGGTTTCGGGCGCGGTTACCGGCCTTGTCGCCGTCACACCCGCTGCAGGCTTTGCCGGACCGATGGGCGCCATCGTGCTCGGCATCGTCGCCACCTGCGTCTGCTACTTCTTCGTCTCGGTCGTGAAGAACAAGTTCGGCTACGACGACAGCCTCGATGTCTTCGGCATCCACTGCGTCGGCGGCATCATCGGCGCGCTCGGCACCGGCATCCTGGTCAACCCCGCCCTCGGCGGCGCTGGCATCGTCGATTATTCGACAGCCGACTTCGCCGCCGGCTATGCCGGCACGGCGACCCAGCTGTGGTCGCAGTTCAAGGGTGTCCTGGTAACCGTCCTGTGGTCGGGCATCGGCAGCGCCATCCTCTACAAGATCGTCGATATGATCGTAGGCTTGCGTCCGACAGCCGATGCAGAGCGTGAAGGGCTCGACCTCACCGCGCATGGCGAAGCGGCCTATCACCCGTAAGCCTTGCACCCGTAAGTCTTGTCTGGGCGGCCTCGGCCGCCCTGCATCCTCCCATCCCGTCGTGACGCTCCTACAAGGGCTCACGCATTGAGGCCCGGACCCGTTCCGGGCCTCTTTTTTGCGCGCAGACGGCCAGGCCAGATACTCGCCGCAAGATACTTCCCCCAACCCCTTATAGTTAATGCTGCCTTAACCTTCCCGCCGATAGTCTGGTGCCCGAATCTGCCGAGCTGCGCGCACGCTATCGGCCAGGCAACGACAGACGGGGAAGAGCATGCGTTCAGGGGCTTCAGCACCGCTCGCGCTGGCCGATACGGGGTACGGCATCCGGGCGTTCGCGCGGCGTCAGGTCGGCCGGCTGGTCGGTGCCGGCCTGTTTGCGCTGGTCGCCTTCGGTATCGCCAGCCTCGCCACCTGGAACGTCGCCGACCCAAGCTTCTCCCACGCCACCGATAATATCGTCAGCAACGCCATGGGCTATGTGGGCGCTGTCTTCTCCGACCTTGCCATGCAGTTCTTCGGCCTTGCTGCCGTCGCGGCGCTGGTGCCGGCGGTGGTCTGGGGATTTCTGCTGTTTTCGGCGCGCGGCGTCGACAGGCTGCCGAAGCGCGGGCTCGCCTGGTTTGGCTACGCGGTGCTTGCCGCGGCCATCGCCGGCTGCGTGGTGCCCCCCAAGACCTGGCCGCTGCCGACCGGTCTCGGCGGCGTGTTCGGCGACATGGTGCTCAAGATTCCCGGCTTGGTAGTCGGCGGCTACCCGACCGGTCTCATCGCCAGCGTGCTCGCCGTGCTTCTCGCCGCGCCGGCACTATGGCTGTTTGCCTACGGCTCGGCGCTGATTGCACGCCAGAACGGTTTCGCGGTCCTGGAGCAACCGGCTGCGCCCGATCCCCGGGACCAGGACGAACTGCTTTTCGACAATGATGAGGACGAGGGCGACGAGGGCATTCTGGCGCTTGGCGCGATCACGCACTGGTGGCTGTCGTTGCGCGCGTATCTCCGCCGCCGTGCCGCGCGCCGCCGGGAGCACGATGACTTCGAACCAGAGATGGAACCGCGCGCCAGCGCCTGGCGGCGCGCTGCCGAGCGGGTCGAATCGGCCGAATTTGCCGAATCGCGGATGAGTGCCGATGGCCGGGCCCGCGTCGAGCCGGAATTCTTCGCCGCCATGGTCAACGACCGCAGCGCCTCGCTCGATCCCGACGACGCCGATGTTTTTGACGATGACGACGACATGGATTTTGCGCCGGAGCCCGTGGGCCAGCGCAGCACTGCGCCCAATGCGAAGGTGCAGCCGTTCCGCTCCGACGCGGCCACCCGCGTCGCGGCGCCGGCGCCCCGGCCCGTTCCGGGCGCCCGTGTCCAGCGCGAAGCCCAGA
This sequence comes from Mesorhizobium wenxiniae, assembly GCF_002284535.1. GTDB lineage: Bacteria > Pseudomonadota > Alphaproteobacteria > Rhizobiales > Rhizobiaceae > Mesorhizobium > Mesorhizobium wenxiniae. The sequence continues at coordinate 213,834 of NZ_NPKH01000024.1, forward strand.
CCTCGCTGATCGGCTCCGAACAATTCGAAATGCCGTCACTGCATTTCCTGTCCGAGCCGAAGAACGTCGTGCGCGATGCCAGCCTGTCCAAGGACGCGCTGGAGCAGAATGCCCGCCTGCTCGAGGGCGTGCTGGAGGATTTCGGCGTCAAGGGCGAGATCATCCATGTCCGCCCGGGCCCCGTCGTCACGCTTTATGAGCTGGAGCCGGCGCCCGGCATCAAATCGTCGCGGGTCATCGGCCTGTCCGACGACATCGCCCGCTCGATGAGCGCGATCGCCTGCCGCGTCGCCGTGGTGCCGGGCCGCAACGCCATCGGCATTGAGCTGCCGAACGCCAAGCGCGAGACCGTCTATCTCAGGGAAATCATGGCCAGCCGCGATTTCGAGACCACCAAGGCCAAGCTGGCGCTGGCGCTCGGCAAGACCATCAATGGCGAGGCGGTCATCGTCGACATCGCCAAGATGCCGCACGTGCTGGTCGCCGGCACCACCGGTTCGGGCAAGTCGGTCGCCATCAACACTATGATCCTGTCACTGCTCTACCGGCTGACGCCGCAGGACTGCCGGCTAATCATGATCGACCCGAAAATGCTGGAGCTCTCTGTCTATGACGGCATCCCGCATCTTTTGACGCCTGTTGTCACCGATCCGAAGAAGGCGGTGGTGGCGCTGAAATGGACCGTGCGCGAGATGGAGGACCGCTACCGCAAAATGTCAAAGGTCGGCGTCCGCAACATCGACGGTTTCAACGCGCGGGTGCAGCAGGCGGAGAAGAAAGGCGAGAAAATCTCGCGCACCGTGCAGACCGGCTTCGACCGCCAGACCGGCGAAGCGATCTACGAGACCGAAAACCTCGATCTCGAGCCGATGCCCTACATCGTCGTCATCATCGACGAGATGGCCGATTTGATGATGGTCGCTGGCAAGGACATCGAAGGCGCGGTGCAGCGCCTTGCGCAGATGGCGCGCGCCGCCGGCATCCACGTCATCATGGCGACGCAGCGGCCGTCGGTCGACGTCATCACCGGCACGATCAAGGCCAACTTCCCGACCCGCATCTCCTTCCAGGTGACGTCGAAGATCGACAGCCGCACCATCCTGGGCGAGCAGGGCGCCGAACAGCTGCTTGGAATGGGCGACATGCTCTACATGGCCGGCGGCGGCCGCATCCAGCGCGTACACGGCCCCTTCGTTTCCGATGACGAGGTCGAGAAGATCGTCGCGCATCTGAAGCTGCAGGGCGTGCCGGAATATCTCGATGCGATTACCGAGGATGACGATGAGGATGACGACGAGCCGTCGGGCAAGGGTGGCTCGGGTGGTGGCGGCGGCAATTTCGAGGATTCGGACGATCCCTACGACCAGGCGGTTGCGGTGGTGCTGCGCGACGGCAAGGCCTCGACCAGCTACATCCAGCGCCGGCTCGGCATCGGCTACAACCGCGCCGCCTCGATCATCGAGAAGATGGAGAAGGAAGGTATTGTCGGCCCGGCCAACCATGCCGGAAAACGCGAGATTCTGGTGCCGACGGAGGACGACAAGTTCTGATCCGACCGGCAAGAACCATGGGATTTGCCCGGCTGCAAGGTCGACGGCGGCAACTATGACCCTTCTGGCGCGTTTGCAACGACCAAGCGCTGTTAGGCCGCCAAACTTAAGCCCAACTGGGGGGCCAAACACTGCGACAACAGATAAACCAGACGAGAGTGACCGGCATGAAAAACTCCTCTTTCGCTACGACCAGCGATTTTGCCCCGACCCGCCGCCAGCTGATTGGCCTCGGCCTGGTCCTGGCAGGTGCTGCGGCCATCAACGTCGTGCCCGGGGTCCAGTTGCTGGCGTCGGCGCAAGCGGCGGTGCCACCCACCGCGCAGAAGATCGCCGACCATTTTTCCTCGGTCAAATCGATGACCGGCGAATTCGTGCAGTTCGGACCCAAGGGCGAGCAGACCGGCGGCAAGTTCTTTCTGGAACGGCCGGGCAAGATTCGGTTCAACTATGACGGGACGTCGAATTTCAGGGTGATTTCCGACGGCAAGTCGGTGGTCATCCTCAACAAGCGGCTGAAAACCTCCGATCTCTACCCACTGTCGAAAACGCCGCTCAAGCTGCTGCTCGACACCAAGATCGACCTCTCCGGCGGCCGCGTCAAAAGCGTCAAGGAAGAAAACGACGTCACCACCATTCAACTCGCCGACAAATCGGTGTTCGGCAGTTCGAAGATCACTATGATGTTCGATCCGAAAACCTACGAATTGCGCCAATGGACGATCACCGATGCGCAAGGCAAGGACACGACGGTGATGATCTTCAACGTCAGGGAAGGCGTGAGCTTCGCCCCCGACACCTTTGCCATCGACTATACGGCGAACCGCGAGCTGAACACCAAGTCGCGCTGAGGCATGGTGATGTTCAGATAATGCCGGCCTGCGAACGGTAGTTTCCTGCGTTTCGTCGTGGGAAGCCTTTCTGGACGTCAGCGCTGCCCCTCATCTGGCTACCGCCATCTTCTCCCCGTAAACGGGGAGAAGGACGCTGTAATCGACGATTTCGCCATCCACCATGGTTGAAAGAAAGGCGCCGCGGCTGGAGCCAGCGTCTTTCTCCGGGGAGAAATGCCCGGCAGGGGAATGAGGGGCGGCGCGAGGGTCAATGATTGCGCCCGGCTTGTTTTTGCAGCGTATGGCTGGCAGTAGTTTCCGGAACTGCCTTGCCAAAAAAGCACCAGCCCGTCGGAGCTAACTAGGTTCCTGCGGTCCCGTGCCGTCCGGACTCTCCGTATGCCCTTTTCCATCGCCACCTGGAACATCAATTCCGTCCGCTTGCGCATGCCGATCGTCGAACGCCTGCTTGTCGAACAGGCACCGGACGTGCTCTGCCTGCAGGAAACCAAAGTTCCCGACGAACTGTTTCCCGAGAAGGCCTTTCGCAAGCTCGGCTACGAGCATATCGCCTTCCACGGCCAGAAGGGCTATCACGGCGTGGCGACGGTGGCGCGCCGGCCGATCGCGATTGTCGAAAAGCGCCGCTTCTGCGAGATCGAGGACTGCCGGCATCTGTCGGTCACCGTGCGGGCCGGCGGAAAGGCGATCCTGCTGCACAATTTCTACGTCCCGGCCGGCGGCGACGAGCCCGATCCGATCATCAACCGCAAGTTCAAGCACAAGCTCGATTTCGTCGCCGAAATGAACGCCATCCGCGCCGAGCACGACGAAGTGTCCGGTTCGATCCTGGTCGGCGACCTCAACATCGCGCCGCTCGAGCACGATGTCTGGTCGCACAAGCAGCTCCTGAAGGTGGTCAGCCATACGCCGGTCGAGACGGAAAATTTCGAGGCGATGCGGCTCGCCGGCGACTGGGTCGACCTGATGCGGCTCAACGTGCCTTATGAGCAGAAGCTCTACACCTGGTGGAGCTATCGCGCGCAGGATTGGGAAGCGTCGGATCGCGGCCGGCGGCTCGACCATGTCTGGTCGTCGCCAAACCTGGTGCCGAGCTTTGCCGGCTACGAGATCCTGCGGCCGGCGCGCGGCTGGGAACGGCCGTCGGATCATGTGCCGGTCATAGCGCGGTTCGACCTGGATTAGGTGTATCGATATTCAGATCAGGCCGGCCTGCGAATGGTGGTTTCCTGCGCTTCCGGTGCTCACGTACCCAAAAGTACGCTCCGCTCCGGTTCTCGGATCCCACCAGTCTCGGCTCGGCCTGATCTGAATCTCGATACACCTCAGCCTTGCCGCCCTGATTCGATGGCTTTCACGGGTCATTGGTTGCGACAGCGAGTTGAAATCCGGGTTCAGTTCTCGAAACGCGGCGCCAGCTCCTCGATGCGGCGGATCATTGCCAGAAAATCCTCGGAGATGCGCTGGTGCAGATGGACCGCGATATCCGGATATTCCTCCAGGATGCGGTGGAACATCTTGCGGCTGAGCCGCAGCACTTCCGAATCGATTTGGGCGGATGCGCTGGTCAGCCGGTTGGTGTCGGCGATCAGCGCCAGTTCGCTCAGCATCGTACCGGGACCGGCCGTGCCTATCGGGACGCGGGCGCCATCCTGCTCGCGATACAGCACGATGCGCCCGCTGACGACGATATAGGCGCAATCGGCCTCGTCGTCCTCGCGGTAAAGCTTGTGGTCGGCCTGCAGCTTGGTGGTTTCCGCGCCAAAGGCGAGCAGACGCAACTGTTCCTCCGTGAAGCCCTCGAAGAGCCTCACGGCGGACAGGATGCGGATGTCCTCATCCAACGCCATCTAGCTAGGTCCCCGAACGGCCAGTCCAATCCCTCCCTTACCAGCGCCGAGCATCCCTTTGAACGCGCAAAGGACGCGCTAAACGCTTTGAAATCGACGCACCGTGCTTTCGAAAAAAAAATATTCCGATTTTTGGTCCGATGCGTCAGCGAGTTCGATCCAGAACCACCTCCAGTCTCAGGATCGTACCCGAAAGCGGCCCCTGCCCCGACCGCTGATTGAATGATTAAATGTTTAAGGAACCAGCTTGTAGCCGCCGCTTTCTGTCACAAGAATTTCTGCGTTAGAAGGATCGCGCTCGATCTTCTGGCGCAGCCGATAGACGTGGGTTTCCAGCGTGTGCGTGGTAACGCCGGAATTGTAGCCCCAGACTTCCTCGAGCAGCACGTCGCGCGTCACCACCTTCTGGTCGGCGCGGTAGAGATACTTGATGATCGAGGCTTCCTTTTCGGTCAGCCGCACCTTGGCGCCGCGCTGGTCGATCAGAAGCTTCTGGCTGGGCTTGAAAGTGTAGGGGCCGACCGAAAAGGTGGCGTCTTCGCTCTGCTCATGCTGGCGAAGCTGGGCACGGATGCGGGCCAGGAGAACCGCGAAGCGGAACGGTTTGGTCACATAGTCGTTGGCGCCGGCTTCGAGGCCGAGAATCGTGTCGGAATCGGTGTCGTGTCCCGTCAGCATGATGATGGGCGACTTATAGCCGCCCTTGCGCAGTATCTTCACTGCCTCGCGGCCATCCATATCGGGGAGGCCGACATCCATGATGAGCAGATCGATGAGGCCGCCGCGGGCCGTGGCGACACCTTTGGCGGCGGTTGATTCCTGCAGGACGTCGAATTCCTCATAGAGAGACAATTGCTCGACAAGCGTGCCGCGCAGGTCGTCATCGTCATCGACGATCAGAATGGTGCGTGAAGTCATGGATCAATCCGTTGTTTTGAAAAGAAAATTCAGTTGACCGCTGCCTGTTTATGCGGAAGCTGACCGACACAACAGCCGATCACAATGATTTGTTCCGTGGCACGATCATACAAGAAAAAACGCGCGTGCAATGAGGCGAGCGCATTTTTGCGAAAAGGGCTTCGTGTTCTCACCGTGCGCGCCAGGCCTGGCCACGCCAGCCAGGGGCTTCTGCAGGCTGGCAAGCTGGTGTTTTCATGTGCGCTGGGACGCGGCGGCATATCGGCCGGCAAGCGCGAAGGCGACGGCGCCACGCCGCTTGGTTCGATGCGGATCCTGTCGGGATACTTTCGTAACGATCATTTTTCCGGAAGCCGCAAAACCCGGCTGGCGATGGCGCCGATCGGTCCGGATCTCGGCTGGTGCGAAGTGCCTGATGACCGCAACTACAACCGTCCGGTCAGGATTCCCTATGGCGCCAGCCACGAGCGGATGCTGCGCACCGACCGGCTCTATGATGCCTGCCTGGTGCTCGACTGGAACATTTCGCCGCGTCGCCGCGGGCGCGGCAGCGCCATCTTCTTTCATCTGGCGCGCCCCGGCTTCACGCCGACGCAAGGCTGCGTCGCGGTGACGGCGCGCACGATGGCACGGCTGCTGCCGCTGCTGTCGGATCGCACGGTGATGAAGGTGGTGAGGTAGGGGAATAGGGGAATAGGGGAATAGGGGAATAGGGGAATAGGGGAATAGGAAAGGGTCAGTAGGATCGCGCGGGCGCGCCGCTTACCTTTTAGCTGCCCTACTGCCCTACTGCCCTACGTCCGCGGCCTCTGCCAGCCGATGTCGAGCAGACCCAACCGGCCGAGTTCCCGGTCCATCACGCGCGCGACATCCTTGCGTTCGGCGCCGATATCGCGCAATTGGCGGTCCGCAAGATCGTCGACGTTCTGATGCGGGAGATTGACCGCAACTTTCGCATGGCGAAACCAGTCAAGCGTCGCACGCAGCCAGGCCGACCGGGCGATTGCAGGAGTCATAACTATGTGGGACATGGCACAATCCACTTCATTCGGATGTCAAATACGGTTTTATGTTATTTCGATGGTCCGATCATGCCGGATTGAAAATAAAATGAGAAACGAGTAGTTTTCTCAGCATCTTCAAGTTTTATTTGATGATTTGAAAATGATCGACCGGCCTCTCCTCGTCCTACTGTGATGGCTCGCCTGCTGCCGGGAACCCGTGCACTGAGGACGCTGGAGGCGGCGGCCCGGCACCTCAATTTCACCCGCGCCGCAGATGAGCTCGGCCTGACGCCGGCTGCGGTCAGCCACCAGATCAAGGAAATCGAGGATCAGCTCGGCATCGTGCTATTCACGCGCACCAGCCGCACGATCCGGCTGACGGAGGCGGGCGCGGTGCTGTTCGAGGCGTCGACCGACGCGCTCGATCTGCTTGGCCGGGCCGTCTCACGGGCGCACAAGATGGCGCGCGGAACGGCGCTGCTGAAAGTGACCCTCGACGCGCAGTTCGCGACAAAATGGCTAATGCGGCGCGTCGATGACTTTCGCAAGCAGCGGCCGGGCATCGAGCTCCGCTTCGACATTGCCTCTGAATTGCGCGATTTCGACCTGGACGACGTCGATGTCGGCATCCGATTCGGCGCGGGGAAATATCCGGGCCTCTGCACCCACCGGCTGTTCGACAACATCATCATCCCTGTGTGCAGCCCCAGCCTGCTGGCCTCCGGCCCGCCGCTGCGCGAGCCACGCGATCTCTTCCATCACACGCTCGCTCATATCGAGTGGGCGCGACAAGGCGTGACGTGGCCGAATTGGCGCATGTGGATGGCGGCGGCCGGCGTCGACGATTTCGACGACAGCCGGACGATCGTGTTCGGCACCTCGACCGACGCCGTTCAGGCCGCGCTCGACGGCAATGCCGTCGCGCTCGCCGATTTTGCCATGGTGGCAAACGATCTTTCCGAGGGCCGGCTGATCCGGCCATTCGAACTTGGCATCAGGGTTCCGCCCGACTTCGCCTATCATCTGGTCTACCCCATCGGATCGGCCAACGACGCGAGGATCGAGGCGTTCAGGGATTGGCTCCTGAACGAAGTTCACAACCCGCAGCCGGACCAACGCTTGGATGAGCTTTAGGTCGCTCTGCGTGATCAGCCGGCGGTCGTCGACCTATTTCGTGGCGGCAGGATCAGCCCGCGACTTCCCCTGCGCCGAACCAGCCGATCACCGCGCCGATGATAAGCAGCACGCCGAGCCAGTGACCGCAGTCTATGATGGTCAGGTCCCAGCCGAACCCTTCGTAGCGATGATTGACGGATAACGTCGTGGCGACGAATCCGAACCAGAGAACGAAGCCGAAGACGAGCCCGGCAACGAGGCTCGGTTCGCCACCGGTCATCGCTCCGATAATCAGGGACATTACGAGCGCCATGACAAGTTCCGCAATGAAGCTGATGACGAAGGGCAGCGGCGATTTACTCATGGTCGCCGGATCAAGCCTGGCGGCCTTGAGCCACGGCTTGCTCAGACCCATGTACCAGGCAGCCCCGAACAACCACGCCACCACGGCAGCGACGATCACCGCCAGCCAGTTCACTGCTGAAAAATCCATGATTTCCCTCCCCGGAAGCATGTCGCCCAAAAGTGCCCAGCGGTTTTGGGACAACGATATGCGTACTCTCAAAATCGTTGCGTGATGGAACGCCCGTTCGGCGATGCCGTCAAGCAAACCGCCAGACGGTCGTGCGCTTGACCAGGGCGTCTTCCAGCGCCCGGGTTACCGCCACTTCATAGACGGCAAGCGGCTCCAGTCCTGCTTGCGGCATATAGGAACGGCCGGGATCGCCGACGATAATGTCGGCGCCGCGCGCCTTCAGCGTCGCGAACCATGGCATCAGCCGGTCGGCGAAGGATTTGTCGTAGAAGACGTCGCCGGCCAGAACCACATCCCAGCCCGCATCGGCTCCGATGCAGTCCGAGCCGAGGAACTTTATCCCGACATCATTGGCCTCGGCGTTGAGGCGGATCGCGGTCGCGCAGAACGGGTCGATGTCGGCGGCGATCACCTCTGCCGCGCCGGCCTTCGCCGCGGCAATGGCGACAAGGCCGGAACCGGAGGCAAAGTCGAGCACGCGCTTGCCCTGCACATCGGACGGATTGTCGAGGATGTAGCGGGCAAGGCCTTGGCCGCCGGCCCAGGCGAAGGCCCAAAAAGGCGGCGGCAGGCCGATTTCGGCCAGTTCGTCCTCGGTCCGCTGCCACAGATCATGCGCTTCGTCGGCCAGATGCAACAGGATCTCCGGCACATGCGGCGGCGCCATCAGCGCTGTGTTGTCGAGGATGAAGCTTTTCGCGCTGTTCGGCGTCAGCGCCGTCACGGAGCCGGCGTCAGGCCGCCCATGCGGCAGACCTCTTTCCATTCGGCCGGCGTCACCGGCTGCACGGAAAGCCGTCCGAGCCGGACCAGTGCCATCTCGGCAAGCTTGGGATTGGCCTTGACCTGTTCAAGCGTCACCGGCTTCGGCATATCCTTTACGGCGCGGATATCGACGCATTCCCAGCGCGGATCGTCGGTAGTCGTGTCCTGATGAGCCAGCGCGCAGATCTCGGCGATGCCGACCACATCGAGCCCGTCATTGGAGTGGTAGAAGAAGCCGAGGTCGCCGATCTGCATCGCCTTCATATTGTTGCGCGCCGCATAATTGCGCACGCCGTCCCATTGCGTGCCGGCTTTGCCCTTCGCCTTGAGGTCCTCGAAGGAGAAGACCGAGGGTTCAGATTTGAACAGCCAGTAGTTCATTTTTTTGCTCCTCCTGGCAGCTGGCGATCAGGCAGCCGCCGGCTTGTTGAAGGTCCAATTCCATTGCCGGATTTCGACGCTTTCGAACAGCCCGGCCTTGGCATAGGGGTCTGCCGCCGACAGCGCTTGTGCCGCGGCCAGATCGGGCGCCTCGACCACGACGAGGCTGCCGTTCGGCTTGCCGTCGGCCTCGAGGAACGGACCGGCGAAGGCCAGCTTCTTCTCGCCGTTCAATCCTTCCAGGAAGGCAACATGCTCGGGCCGGGTATCGAGCCGCACCTGCAGGCTTCCAGGCTTGTCCTTGCAAATCAACGCAAACAGCATCTTCCATCTCCGGATTGTTCGAAATTACACGTCGGTTTCAGTCTTCAGCGGCCTTGTCATCAGCGCCGCGACAGCCTGGCGGATGGTGATCGTGCCGTCCAGTATGGCGGCAACGGCGGTGATGATCGGCGCATCGATCTTGCGCTCGGCGGCAATGCGGGCGGCGATCGCCGCCGTCGGCACGCCTTCGGCCAATGGCAGGCCGGCAAGTGGCTTGCCTTGTCCCAGCGCCAGCCCGTAGGCGAAATTGCGCGACTGGGCGGACGAGCAGGTGAGCAAAAGATCGCCGAGGCCGGAAAGTCCCATCAGCGTTTCCGGCCTGGCGCCGAAGGCAGCACCGATGCGGCGCAATTCGACGAAGCCGCGGGTCACCATGGCGGCCTGGGCGCTGGCGCCGAGCGCGGCGCCGGTGACGGCACCGGCGGCAATGGCGAAGACGTTCTTCAGCGCGCCGCCGATCTCGACCCCGATGAGATCGTCGCTCGAATAGCAGCGCAGGTTTTGCGCCGAGAAGCGGGCGGCCAGGTCGGCCGCCAGATCCTCGTCGCGGGCGGCGACCACCACGGCCGTCGGTAGGCCCCTGGCGACGTCGGTGGCGAAGCTTGGGCCGGACAGGGCGGCGACCGGATTTTCAGGCAGGATCTCTCTAGCGATGGCCGACAGCAGCGCGCCGGTGTCGCGCTCGATGCCCTTGGCGCAGAGAACCAGCGGGACGCCTTTCGGCATATGGGTTTTCGCGGTGGCCAGCATGGCGCGAAGCGACTGCGCCGGCGCCACCGCCAGAACGCAGTCGGCGCCGTCGAGCGCGGCCTCGATGTCGCTCGTTGCCACGATGCCGGCCTGGAGCGCGATGCCCGGCAGATAGCGCGGATTTTCGCCACGGTCGATCGCGGCGACGGTCTCCGGGTCGCGCGCATAGAGGCGGACGAAATGACCGGCTCGCAGCATGGCCAGCGCCAGCGCCGTGCCCCAGGCACCGCCGCCGAGCACGGCAATGCGCCAACCGCTTGGCGCCTTGTGCCCGCTACCGGTCATGCCTTGGCTCCGCGCCGGCCCGAGCCGACCATCGGGGCAGAGATACTGTCCAGCGGCCAGCGCGAGCGCGGCACGAAATCGGCGGCGTTCTCACCCGCGATGCCGACGCGCAGCCGTTCGATGCCGGCCCAGGCGATCATCGCCGCATTGTCGGTGCAGAGTTTGAGCGGCGGTGCGACGAAAGCAAAGCCGGCTTTCTCGCATAGGGCTTCGAGTGTCGCCTTGATCGTCCGGTTGGCAGCGACGCCGCCGGCGACGACGAGCGCAGGCTCCATCTCGCCTGGAAACTCCTGACGGAATCGGTTCAGCGCCCTCGAAACACGATCGTCCAGCGCATCCGCCACCGCCGCCTGGAACGAGGCGCAGATGTCGGCGACGTCCTGGTCGCTCAGCGGGGCAATGGCCGTTGCTGCCTGACGCACGGCGGTCTTCAGCCCGGAAAAGGAGAAATCGGGCTGCGCAGATCCCTTCATCGGCCGCGGGAAGGCGAAGCGTGCGACGTCGCCGGTCGCCGCCGCCTTCTCGACATTCGGCCCGCCAGGGTAGGGCAGGCCGAGCATCTTGGCGGTCTTGTCGAAGGCTTCGCCGAGCGCATCGTCGATGGTTGTCGCCCAGCGCTGATAGTCGCCAACGTCACGCACCGCGACGATCTGCGTGTGGCCGCCGGACACCAGCAGCAACAGGTAGGGAAAATCGAGCCCGTCGGTCAGCCGCGCGGTCAGCGCGTGGCCTTCGAGATGGTTGATGGCGATCAGCGGCTTGTTCGCCGCGGCGGCGATCGCCTTGGCCGTCATCAGCCCGACGATCAGCCCGCCGACCAGGCCGGGCCCGGCGGTCGCAGCGATCGCGTCGATGTCGGCGAGATCGACGCTCGAATCGGCGAGCGCTGCCTCGATGATGCCGTCCAGCGCCTCGACATGGGCACGCGCGGCGATTTCCGGCACGACGCCGCCGAAGGCGGCATGCTCCTCGATCTGGCTGAGCACGATATCGGACAGGATTTTCGGCGCGCCGCCGCCGTCCAGCGCCACCACGCTCGCGGCGGTCTCGTCGCAACTCGTCTCAATGCCCAGAACGCGGATCAATTCGTCGCTATCCCCTAGAGATTGTGCAACCAGTCTTTCCCCGTTAGGAGGAAGCCCGGAAAACGGCCTCAATCTGCCGGGGGTTATCACGGACGGCGCGCCATGCAAACAACCTTGAAAATCGGAACACGCGGCAGCCCGCTGGCGCTGGCGCAGGCGCATGAAACGCAGGCGCGACTGATGGCCGCGCACGGCATGCCGGTTGAGGCATTTGAAGTGGTCGTCATCTCGACCAGCGGCGACCGCATCCAGGACCGGCCGCTGTCGGAAGCCGGCGGCAAGGGCCTGTTCACCAAGGAGATCGAGGAAGCGCTGCTGGCGCGCCGTATCGACATCGCCGTGCATTCGTCGAAGGACATGCCGACGGTGTTGCCCGACGGGCTGGAACTGTCCGCCTTCCTGCCACGCGAGGACGCCCGGGACGCTTTCGTCGGCAAGGCGGCGAAAACGATCGCCGGATTGCCGCACGGCGCAAAGGTCGGTTCGTCGTCGCTGCGGCGCCAGGCGCTGATCCGGCGGATGCGGCCGGACCTCGACGTGGTGATGTTCCGCGGCAATGTGCAGACGCGGCTGCGCAAGCTCGACGAGGGCGTTGCCAACGGCACCATCCTTGCCTATGCCGGGCTGAAGCGGCTCGGGCTCGAAAATGTCATCACCGACCTGATGCCGCTCGACACCTTTCCGCCGGCGCCGGGGCAGGGCGCGATCTGCATCGAAAGTCGCATCGGCGACCTCGATGTGGAAAAGATGCTGACGGCAATCCATGATTTGCCGACCGGACAGGCGCTGGCCTGCGAACGCGCTTTCCTGGCAGCGCTCGACGGGTCGTGCCGCACGCCGATCGCCGGCCATGCGACGATATCGGGCGGAACGGTTGTCTTTGCCGGCCTGATAATCTCGCCGGACGGTACGCGGTCCCATGAGGTCAAGGCGGAAGGCCCGGTGCAGGATGCCACCCACATCGGCGAGGATGCCGCCAGGACCGTACGGGCCAGGGCCGGCGAAAAATTCTTCGACGGCTGGGCCTGACATGGTTCGTGTCCTGGTGACGAGGCCGGAACCGGGCGCCTCGCGCACGGCGCAGCGGCTTTTGGACCAGGGTTTTCCGCCGATCCTGCTGCCATTGACCGAAACGGTCGCTCTGCCGGTCGATGCGGACGGGGTCCCAAACAATGCCGTGGCCGTTGCCGTCACCAGCGCCAATGCCGTGCGTCACGCGCCGAAGGAAATCATCGCAGCGCTCGCCGGCTTGCCCTGCCATGCCGTCGGTAAAAGGACCGCGGAAGCGGCCCACGCTGCGGGATTCTTCTCCGTCAGCGAAGGCCCCGGCGATGCCCAGGCGCTGACGGATGCGCTTGCCGGCGGCTACGCCGGACAGACCATCGTCTATCTGTGCGGGCGCGTGCGGTTTCCGGGTTTCGAGCAGCGGCTGCAGGCGGCAGGCGTTCACGTCCGCACCGTCGAGACCTATGACACCGTCGCGCTGGACTATTCCGACGAAGCCGTTCTTGCGCGCTTGTCCGGCCTGCCGGTCGAGGCGGTGCTGCTCTATTCGGCCAATGCGGCCACAGCGATGCAGGCACTGGCCGGCCGGCCGGCGCTGCTTGGCGTTTTTGAGAGGACGGTTTTTTTCGCTTTGTCGGCGCGCATTGCCGCGGCGTTGGACGATGTCGCCGGCGACAGGATCCGGATAGCGCCTGAGCCCAGCGAAGATGCGCTGCTGGGCCTTTTGCAGGCGCGGCGCTGACCGGCGCCTGCCGCTGCTTGCCTGCCCGTCCCGGGCGTCAGCCTGGGGCGACTGCCTGGATCGGCATGTTTGTTCTTGCTTTGTGCCGGCAGCTGTGCTAACAAATGCTTGTCGTGCCCATTCGCGCCGGCGACCCGCCGCCAAGGCGGGTTTTCTTGTTTCCGATCTCCCTGAAGCGCAGATACGGGTCCTGCGGCGTCTCGCCAAAACCGACCCCGAAGCCACGGCGTCATCACGCCGCCCTTTTCATCGCTTGGTGATGTGCTAGACCCTTTCTGAACCATCCCGAAGCGAATTTTGTGGAGCCCAAGCATGGTCAAGACGCCGAAGATGCGGCATTCGAAAAGCCGTCGTGAGCCGGTGACCATCGAGCTCGAACCCGGCGCCGTCTCGCGCGTTGCCGACGAGGATGCCGCCAACGGGCGGACCGACGAGGCGAAGGCGGAGGAAGCGGCAAACGCGTCGCAGCCGGAAGCGCCTGATGAACCCGTGCATGCCGATCAGACCGACATCGAGCCGTGGGAACATGCCGACGCGGCCCCGCCGGCCGGCTCGGAAGAGCCCGCAGAGGGTGGCGCCAAAGGTGCCGAAGGACCCAAACCGACTTATCCGGCCGGCTCGGAGGCGTCGGCGAGCCGGGCCTTCGACTACCGTTTCGACGACGCATCCGCCAAAGCCAGCGGGACGGGGACCAGCAGCGGGACCGATGAAGCGCCGAAAGAAACCCAGACAGGGAATGAATACATGGCGCAGCCGAAGCGTGGCAGCATCAACGGCATCGTTGCCGGCATTATCGGAGGCGTCATCGCGCTCGCCGCCGCCGGAGGGCTGCAGTTTGCCGGCTTACTCGGCGCGCCAGGGGCTGGCGATGCCTCCTCGGGCGGCGTATCGCTCGATGGCATCAATGGCGAAATCGCTTCGCTAAGGAGCGAGATCGCCGGGCTCAAGGATACAGCCGGCAACAATGATGCATCGGCCAAGGTGGACGGGCTGTCGTCGGCCCTGGATCAGGTCAAAAGGGATGTCGCTGCGCTGAAATCGGCGGTCGAGCAGGGCGGAGCAGGCGACACTGCCGGGCTTGCGGCCCTTGGCGACAAGGTCAGGCAGATCGAGACGGAGATTGCGGCTCTTGGCCAGACCGGCAATACGGCGCCGGTCGATCTCGGCCCGCTCAACGAAAAGCTGGTCGGGCTCGACGCACTGGTGAAATCCGCCGGCGAGACGGCGAAAGCGCAGGAAGGCCGGCTTGCGGCGCTGGAACAATCCGTGTCGCATCTTTCCGGCAAGCTCGAGGCACAGGCAGCGCAACCGAAGATCGCGCTCGCCATTGCCGCATCGGCGCTGAAGGCAGCACTCGACCGCGGTGCGCCTTTCGCGGCCGAACTCGAAACCTTTGCGGCGATTTCACCCGATGCGCCGGAGCTCGCGACCTTGCGTAGCTACGCCGAGAAGGGCGTTTCGACCCGGGCTGAGATCGCCGCCGAAATGCCCGCCGCGGCCAATGCCATGGTCGCTGCCTCGGAGCCCGTCGACCAGAATGCCGGCTTCCTGCAAAACCTGTTGTCGAGCGCCGAATCGCTGGTCAAGGTCCGGCCGATCGGCGCCGTCGAAGGCGCCGGGGCGCCGGAAACCGTCGCGCGTATGGAGGTGGCGGTCAACCAGGGCGACTACGCCAAGGCGCTCAGCGAATACGACACACTGCCCGAGGCGGCCAAGGCCGCCGGCGCCGAATTTGCCGGCAAACTGAAGGCGCGGACCGAAGTCGAGACGCAGATCGAGGCGCTGATCGCCAGTGCGATGAAGGCGTGAGGAAAACCCGATGATTCGCATTCTGCTTTTCCTCGCCGTCGTTTTCGTGCTCGGGCTGGGTTTCGCCTGGCTGGCGGACCGGCCGGGCGAGATGGTCGTCACCTTCAGCGGCTATCAATACCAGGTCAGCCTGATGGTGGCGGCGGTGGCAGTTGTCGCCGTGGTCGCCGCGGTGATGATCGTCTGGTGGTTGCTCAAGGCGCTGTGGAACAGCCCCTACACCATATCGCGCTATTTCCGCGTGCGCCGTCGCGACCGTGGCTATCAGGCGCTGTCGACCGGCATGATCGCCGCCGGCGCCGGTGACGGAGCGCTCGCCCGCAAGAAGACCAAGGAAGCGGCAAAGCTCATTCGCTCCGACCAGGAGCCGCTGATCCACCTGCTCGAGGCGCAAGCCTCGCTGCTCGAAGGCGACCATGAGGGTGCCCGCGAAAAGTTCGAGACCATGCTCGACGATCCCGAAATGCGGCTGCTCGGCCTGCGCGGGCTCTACCTCGAGGCCGAGCGCCTCGGCGATCGCAACGCGGCGCGGCACTATGCCGGCCGCGCCGCCGCGATGGCGCCGCAGCTGGCCTGGGCCGCCGAATCGACGCTGGAAGATCTGACCGGGCGCGGCGACTGGGACGGCGCGCTGAAACTGGTCGAGGCGCAGAAATCGACGCGCCAGATCGAACGCGACGCCGCCAACCGGCGTCGCGCCGTGCTGCTCACTGCCAAGGCGCAGGCGCTGATCGACAGCGATCCCAATGCCGCCAAAACCGCTGCTCTCGAGGCCAACCGGCTGCGGCCGGATTTCGCGCCGGCGGCGGTGATCGCAGCCAAACTGCTGTTCAGACAGAATGATGTGCGCAAGGGCGCGAAGATACTGGAAGCGGCGTGGAAAGCCGAGCCGCATCCGGAGATCGCGGAGCTTTACACCCACGCCCGGCCGGGCGATGCCGTGCTCGACCGCCTGAACCGGGCGAAGAAGCTGCAGGAGATGAAGAAGAACCACGCCGAATCATCGCTGGCGGTGGCACGCGCCGCACTCGACGCGCAGGACTTTTCAACCGCCCGCAAAGAGGCCGAGGCAGCCATACGCATGGATCGCCGCGAAGGCGCCTATCTGCTTCTGGCCGACATTGAGGAGGCCGAGACCGGCGATCAGGGCAAGATTCGGCAACTTTTGTCCAAGGCAGTGCGTGCACCGCGCGATCCGGCCTGGGTTGCCGACGGCGTCGTCTCCGAACGCTGGGCGCCGGTGTCGCCGATCACCGGCAAGCTTGACGCCTTTGAGTGGCGGGCGCCGATGGAGCGGCTCGGCCAGCTCATCGACAGTGATGAGGACGCGCCGGACGCCGCAGTGCCGACGATTGCGGCGCCCATCGAGCCGGCAAAAGAAAATGTAATCGAGCTGAACCCCGCTGGTTCGACCGAAAGACCGACCACCGCGGCGGCCTCGGAAAGTGGCGAAGACGATGTTGCGCCGGTCAACGCCACGGCGTTTGCCGCGGTGCCGCCGGATGCCGAAGCTGTCGAACCGGCGGAGGAACTGGCCCGGTTGCCCGACGATCCCGGCGTCGATCCGGACGACCAAGACCAAAAATCTCCACGCAAGTTTCGATTGTTTTGATTCGGCTGAGCTTGATAGTTTTGGCCGATGGGAAGTAGGAATCACATGTTCGAACGCGTTCTGTCGTTTCTGAAGGACCTGCCGGCAGCTGGCAGCGCCCGCAACAATGCCGATGATCCGCGCGTTGCCGCTTCCGCCCTTCTCTACCATGTGATGAGTGCCGACGGCGTGCGTCAGGATGCCGAATGGGAGCGGTTCAAGGCGGTGCTGGCGGAAAGCTATTCGATTAGCGGCGACGAGCTCGACGCGCTTGCCGCTGCCGGCGAGCGGGCCGACAATGAGGCGATCGACCTCTACGCCTTCACCAGTGTTTTGAAGCGTCAGCTCGATCCGGACGCGCGAAAAGCCTTCATCGGCCTCATGTGGGAGATCGTCTATGCCGATGGCGAATTGCACGAACTCGAGGACAATATCGTCTGGCGGGTCGCCGAGCTGATGGAAGTCGAACGCCACGACCGCGTCGAGGCACGCCGCAAGGCGGCCGCCGAAGCGCCGGGTGCTACTGGAACGTCGAGCGACGAATAGACAGGATACCCATGCCATCCACGCCGAGGCCGAGACCAAAAATCCTGATCGTGCTGCATCAGGAGAGTTCGAGCCCCGGGCGCGTCGGCCACATGCTTATCGAAGAGGGGTTCGACCTCGATCTCCGCTGCCCGCCGCTCGGCGACGCCTTGCCGGAAACACTGGACGGTCATGCCGGAACCGTGGTGTTCGGCGGACCGATGAGCGCCAATGACGAGGACGACTTCGTCCGCCGCGAGACCGACTGGCTGAAAGTTCCGCTCCGGGAGAACCGGCCGTTGCTCGGCATCTGCCTCGGCGCGCAGATGCTGGTCAAACACCTTGGCGGCAAGGTCGAGGGGCATGGCGAGGGGCTGGTCGAGATCGGCTGGTATCCGCTGAAAGCGACGGAGGATGGCAAGAAGCTGATGCGCTGGCCTGAGATGGTCTACCAGTTTCACCGCGAGGGCTTCTCGCTGCCGAAGGACGCGACGCTGCTGGCGACGGCCGAAACCTATCCCAACCAGGCCTTTCGTTATGGCGACAATGCCTGGGGCATCCAGTTCCATGGCGAATTGACCAGGGCGATGATGCAGCGCTGGGTCGTTCGCGGCGCGCATCGCTTCGAACTGCCCGGCGCGCAGCCCGGCCGCGACCATCTCGGCGGCCGGCTAATCTGGGACATGCATCTGAAGCGCTGGCTCGGCGAATTCCTGCAGACGATCTTCGGCAAACCTGCACTGAATTAATCTAGCGCGTGCCGGGCGCGGGCCCGCGCGCTAACAACGCCTGCCGGTTCGACCGAAACAGATGTCGTTGATGTCGACGTCAGACCGGCAGCCCATTCTGCTTTCGCAGGCTCTTGTCGAATGCGGATGCGGGGACGAAACGGCGCAGGAAGCTGACCTGGCGCGCCATTTTTCCCGCCGCATAGCGCCTCCTCGGACGGGATTCGGTCGCTGCTTTCAAGACCGTCTCGGCTACTACTTCGGGAGCATCGCCTGCTTCAATCGCTTTCCGCAGGATCACGTTCATCCCAGCGCGCGCAGAGTCATAGATTTCAAGCAACTGATCGGGCCTGGCGAGATTTTCTTCAAAAGACGTACGGGTGTAGGCGGGTTCGACCAACACGACGCGAATTCCGAAAGGGCGCAATTCATGGTCGAGCGATTCGGAATAACCTTCGATGGCATGTTTGGTCGATGCATAGAGCGCGGAATAGGGTGCTGGGATCAAGCCCAACACGGAACTCAGATTGACGATTCTGCCCTTCCCCTGACGGCGCATTGTCGGCAGGACCGCGTTGGTCACGCGGAGGACGCCGAAGACGTTCACGTCGAACAGCGCCTGAGCCTGGACGGCCGAGGACTCCTCCGCGCCTCCAAGCAGACCCATGCCGGCATTGTTGACGAGCAGATCGATGCGCCCGGCTTCGGCCAACACGTCATCGACCAGTTTCGAAACCGACGCGTCATCGGTGACGTCGCAGGTCAGCATGGTAACGCCGTCGGATCCGTCGGCGACCGCGCGACGGCTGGTTCCGAACACGCGAAAGCCCGCGTTCTGCAGGGCCTTGGCCGTTGCGTGCCCGATGCCGGTGGATGCCCCCGTCACCAGGGCGACGCCAAGATTGGTCTTGTTCATTGAAATCACTTCTTTCTTTGTGCTGGATTGCCGGCTGCAGGCGTGCGCACAAACGGAGATGCGGCGCATGCCCCTGTGATCCGGATGAGGGGTATTACTTGGTAATTGCCCCAGTTCGCTGGTCGGATAGCGATCCCACCTCGGTGACGGTAAGCGTGTCGCCGGAGCGCGAAATCTTGAGGCTTTGGTCAGGCTCACCCAATTTCCGCGGCACGGATATCGTAGCCGACTGCCCTTCGGCGAGCGTGGCCGAGAAGCGCACCGGGAGCCCGGCCTCACCATCCGCTATCGTTGCGATCACCCGATAGCCGTCATTTTCGGCGGTGTAGTGTAAGACGCCGCGAAAATCGCCGAGATCGATACTCTCCCCGGCCATGGCCGACAGCTCACCGGCATGCAACGGAGACGCGGCCAGGAAGAATGCCGCCACACCACCGATGAGGTTGATCGTCGCGAGGCTCCGTTTGGATGTTGCCGATCTCGGCTGGCCTGCAGCGATATGATGCGCCGATTGCACGCGCTGACGGCTAAGTTCTGGATTGGGGGCGTCAAAATTGGTCCTGTTCATCGAAGGCACTCCTTTTTTGTGCTGGATTGGATTTCAAAACGATGTTACTATCATTTCGATAGGAAGTCACTATCAAAAAGATATGAACATGAAAAATCTTTCCGATGCCTTTTGCCCGATCGCCCGCGGCCTCACCTGCGTCGGCGATGCGTGGAGCATGTTGATCCTTCGCGACGCGAGCCTGGGCCTCACCCGCTTCGACGAATTTCGGAAAAGTCTGGGCATCGCCCCCACCATTCTGACCCGGCGGCTGGCGACGCTGACGGAGGAGGGACTGCTGGAAAAGCGGCGCTACTCGGAGCGGCCTCCGCGCGATGAGTACGTGCTGACGACCGCCGGACGCGATTTCTTGCCGGTACTCGTCCTACTGGGTGCGTGGGGACGCAAATACCGTGGCGAAGGCAGGTTGACGCGATACCTCGACGCGGAGACAGGAGAAGAAATCGAGCCGGTGGCCGTGGATGCTGTCACGGGGGCAAAGATCGGTGCCCGCCCAATTCGCGTTGCAACACCCGAATAGCATTCGTCGCATCGATGAGAGCTGAGGCGTGGCTAGCGGGGGTCATTCGGAGTTCGCAGGCCCCGTATTCGGATCAGTTTCGCCCGTTGAGGTGGCGCACCTTGCGCAGTTGCGGGAACAGCACCGCCCACAGCCCGGCGACAACGACTGCCCCGACGCCGCCGATCACCACCGCGGGCACCGTGCCGATCAACGCCGCCATGGTGCCCGCGCGGAATTCGCCAAGCTCGTTGGAGGCGCCGACGAAAACCTGATTGACAGCGTTGACGCGGCCGCGAACCTTGTCCGGCGTCCACAGTTGGATCAGCGTCTCTCGGATATAGACGCTGAACATATCGGTGGCGCCGAGCAAGGCGAGCGCTACGATCGACAGCCAGGTGATGGTGGAAAGGCCGAACAGCACGGTAAAGGCGCCGAACAGCGCGACGAAGCCGAGCATGACCACGCCGGCATGGTTGCGGATCGGATGCCCAGCCAGCCAGATGGCAACGCAGATGGCACCGATGCCCGGCGCCGAACGCAACAGTCCCAGGCCCCATGGGCCGAGTTCCAGGATGTCGCGCGCATAAACCGGCAGCAGTGCCGTGGCGCCGGACAAAAGCACGGCAAACAAATCGAGCGAAATGGCGCCGAGCACGATCTTCTCGCTCCAGATATAGCCGAAGCCGGCAAACAAGGTTTGCATCGTCGGCCTGTCGGTCTCGCTGCGCTGGGCTGGCTTCGGGATGCTGAAGACCAGCACTGCGGCAACAAACATCAGAACGGCAGCGGTGGCGTATGCCGCTTCCGCCGAAAGTCCGTAGAGCAGGCCACCGGCGACCGGCCCGACGATGGTCGCAGTCTGCCAGGCTGACGAATTCCAGGCGATCGCGTTGCCGAAATCCTCTGGCGGCACAAGATTGGCGAACAGCGACGCCGCGGCTGGTCCGAAGAAGGCGCGCGCGATGCCGAACATGGCGAGCACGCTGAAGATCAAGCCCGGCCCGCTAAGGCCGCGCAGCGTCAGCAGCAGCAGGGCCAGCGCGCAGATCGCCTCCAGCAGCACCGCCAGCGCCATGATCAGCCGGCGGCCGAAACGGTCGGCGACCACTCCGGTGACCAGCACCAGCAGCAGCGAGGGCAGAAACTGGACAATGCCGACAAGGCCGAGGTCGAACGGATCGCGGGTCAGGTCGTACACCTGCCAGCCGACGGCGACGGATACGATCTGGGTGGCGAATGTGGAGAGGAAGCGCGCTGCCCAATAGCTCAGGAAGGGTTTGTGGCGGAAGGCGGCATAGCGCTGGTCGGGCGATGGATGCAGTTCGGATGTCATGGATCTAGGCCCCGTGGCAAAGAAGTCGGCCGGCGGGGCACTTCCACGATGGGCGCTGGTCCGACCAAGACGTCTTTAGCGCAGTTCGGCCCAGAGCGCGTGCAAAAAACCTGTCCTGGATCAAAACAATTTGGCGCCGCGCTGTGGCGTTACCGCGGGGCGGGGCGACCAGACCTGATGTCGTCCTGCTAAACCGTGGCCTTGGGCTTCCTGGTCTTCTTGACGGGCGCCGGCGGGGCGGCCTTGCGACCAAGGCCGATCGCCTTCGCCAGTTGCGAGCGCGAGGCCGCATAGGTTGGGGCAACCATCGGATAGTCGGCCGGCAAACCCCATTTGGCGCGGTAGGCATCCGGCGTCAGCCCGAAATGAACGCCGATATGGCGCTTCAGGGATTTGAACTTTTTGCCGTCTTCGAGACAGATGATGTAGTCCGGCGTCACCGATTTCTTGGGATTGACGGCGGGGATCAGCGGTGCTGCGACCGGGGCGGCGGGCTGTCCGAGCCCACCTATCGACGCGCTGACGCTCGCGATGAGATCGCCGAGGCCGGAAGCGGGCAAGCGGTTCTTCTCGACGTAAGCGGACACGATGTGAGCGGTCAGCTCGAGAAGGTCGATGTCCTTGCGGGCTTTGTTGCTGTCGTCGGTCAATCTATTTTCTCCGTCCGTGGGGTCGCAGACTTCCTAGTCGGCAAATTCGCGTAACGCAATGACGCCGCACCACGTTGCCCATTATTTTGAACAACAATACTAACGGCGGGGCCGGATCAACAGGTCTGAACCCACACGTCCATAATATCAGACAATCAGGGATTTGTCGCGCCACAGTCGAAATCCCCCTTCGAAGGCGCGTGTGTTGTCGCCACGTCTGCAACCGGCCGGCAATTCGTCGAGTTTGTCGATATTGCCGCCGCCGATGACCACATAGTCAGGCTGCATGGCGGCGCGCAGCCGCTCGACGACGTCGAAGACGTGTTTGCGCCATTTCTTCTTGCCGCGCTTCTCAAGGCCGCGTTCGCCGACATAGTCCTCGAAGCTGCCGCCCTTCTTGTAGGGAAGATGCGCGAGTTCCATCGGCTGGGCGACGTTGTCGACGATCATCGCAGCACCCAGGCCCGTTCCCAGACCCAGGAACAGCATGCGCCCGCCTTCGTAGCTGCCGACGGCCTGCATCAACGCGTCGTTGATCACCTTCACCGGCTTGCCGAACTGCGTTGCGAAGTCGTATCCGACCCAGCCCTTGCCGAGATTGGCGGGGTCGGTCAGCGGCCTGTTGTGGTGCACCGGGCCGGGATAACCCATCGAAATGACGTCGTAGGGCAAACCGTCGGCGAGCGTCTGCACGGCCGCGATCATCTGCTGCGGCGTCAGGCCCGGCCCGGAATCGGTTCTGCGCTCCTCGCCGCCGGCGCTGGTGAGGATCTTGACATGGGAGCCGCCAATATCGATCGCAAGTACGATCTTCTCGCTGTCCGGTGCAGGCTTTTTCGCCGCTTTGGCCATTGCGTCGCCTCTCGAGTTCATTTCGCCGGATTGATCCAGCCGTTCGGCGGTCCGAACCCGGTCATCGCATCGGCTGGCCCCCATGTCCCCGGCTCATAGAGATGAGGCGGCGTGGTGTCGCCGAGCACCGGGCCGACGATTCGCCAGGCGAGTTCGCTGGCGTCCTGGCGGGTGAACAACTGGCCGTTGCCGTTCATCGCGTCGCCGATCAGCCGCTCATAGGGCGGCATGTCGCCCTTGCTGTCGTCGAGCGCGGTGAGTTCGACCTGCTCGCCGATCATGTCGTCACCGGCAGCCTTGCGCTGGGCACCGATCGAGATCGCCACTTGCGGGTCGATGCGGAAGCGCACGTAGTTGGCATCGTCGGGCTTGATCGGGTCGAAGACATTAAGCGGCGGCCGCTTCAGCCGGACGATGACCTCAGTGGCGTGCACCGGCATTGATTTGCCGGCGCGGATGAAAAAGGGCACGTCCTGCCAGCGCCAGGTGTCGACGAAAAACCGCACCGCCGCAAAGGTCTCGACCGGCGAATTCGGCGCGACGCCCGGCTCGCGGAGATAGCCCTTGAATTGGCCGCGCACGACATCGTCCTTGGTCAGCGTCCGGATCGCCCGCAGCACCTGCACCTTCTCGTCAATCAGATCGTCGGCCGAGCGGCCAACGGGCGGCTCCATGGCAAGCAGCAGCAGGATGTTGAGCAGATGGTTCTCGATGACGTCGCGGATGCAGCCGACCTCGTCATAGAAGCGGCCGCGGCCTTCGACGCCGAAATCCTCGGCCATGGTGATCTGCACGCTCTCGACGAAATTGCGGTTCCAGATCGGCTCGAGAAAAGAATTGGCGAAGCGAAAATAGAGCAGGTTCTGGATCGCCTCCTTGCCGAGATAATGGTCGATGCGAAAGATCGACTGCTCTTCGAATACCAGGTGCAGGACCCGGTTCAACCAGCGCGCCGATTGCAGATCGTGGCCGAAAGGCTTTTCCACCATCAAGCGCGCGCCCTGGGCCGCGCTCGACTGTCCCAGCCCCTGGATGACCGTCTCGAACATGGTCGGCGGCACCGCCAGGTAATGCAGCGGGTGCTGTGCGGTTCCCAGCGCGGTTTTCAGCTTCTCGAAGGTCGCGGCGCTACGGTAGTCGCCGCTTACATAACGAAGCAGCGACGCCAGTTTCGCGAAGATCTTTTCGTCGACCTTGCCGATGGCCATGACGATGCCGTCGCGGGCGCGCGCCTGCAACTGCTTCACGTCCCAGGCGTCGAAAGCGACGCCGATCACCGGCTCGGTCAACGTTCCCTTGGCGACCATGGTGTAAAGTGCCGGGAATATCTTCTTGTGGGCGAGATCGCCGGTCGCCCCGAAAAGCACCAGCGTGTCGGACCGTTCCTGGTTCATGAGCGTGCCTTCCCTGTCACGAGCCGGTCTTCGGCTTTTCGACATGGCCGCCAAAGGCATAGCGCATGGCGGACAGCAGCTTGTCGGCGAATTCGGATTCGCCTTGCGAGGAGAAGCGGTCGAACAGGGCCGAGGACAGAACCGGCGCCGGCACGCCGGTGTCGATCGCCGCCTTCAAGGTCCAGCGGCCTTCGCCTGAATCCGAGACTCGTCCGCCGAACTGCGTCAGCGCCGAGTCGGCCTTCAACGCGCCGGCCGTGAGGTCGAGCAGCCAGGAGCCGATGACGCTGCCATGCCGCCAGACCTCGGCCACCTCTGCGATATCGATGTCGAACTGGTAGTATTGCGGGTTTTCCAATGGACTGGTTTCAGCGTCGGCCGTCCGCTGTCTCTTGCCCGCATTTGCCGACTTCAGGATGTTCATGCCCTCGGCATAGGCGGCCATGACGCCGTACTCGATGCCGTTGTGGACCATCTTGACGAAATGGCCGGCGCCGCTCGGTCCGCAGTGGAGATAGCCGAAGGGGGCGGTTCCTGCAGCCTTCCCAGGGGCCGGCCCCCCGGCGTCGGCGCCCGGCGCCAGGGTGGCGAAGACCGGGTCGAGATGCTGGACCGCGCTGTCAGGGCCGCCGATCATCAGGCAATAGCCGCGTTCGAGGCCCCAGACGCCGCCGCTGGTGCCGACATCGACATAGTTCAGGCCTTTCAATGCCAGGCGGGCTGCATGGTCGACAGCCTCGTGATAATAGGAATTGCCGCCGTCGACGATGATGTCGCCCGGCTCCATAAGGTCGGCGACCTGGTCGACGATCCGGCTGGTGATCGCCGCCGGTAGCATCAGCCAGGCGGTGCGCGGCTTGGTCAGCTTGCCGACGAACTCCTCCATCGAAGCCGCTCCGATCGCGCCAGCCGTCACAAGGGCTGCAACGCTGGCCGGGTTGATGTCGTAGACCACGCATTCGTGGCCATCGCGCAGCAGGCGCCGCACCATGTTGGCGCCCATCCTGCCCAGTCCCATCATTCCGATCTGCATGGTTCTCGTCCTGGTTCTTGAGGGATAGAAGATCTACTGGCTCTGTCGTGGGAGCATGATCTTTTCCGAAACCGGTTTCCACTTGTTGCTACGCTGACCTTCGGTTCGGGATCATGCTCTAGTCCGGCTCGCCGATGCCGACGGAAAAGTCGACATTCTCCCAACGGCCGGCATCGGACCAGAAAAAAGTAAAGACGATCGTATTGCCCGGCGAAGCATCGGCAACGGGCAAGTCCGTAAAATGGATGCCGAAGGCATTCTCGATCGTCGCGGTATCATGGGCGGTCGCCCAATCGTCGCTGCTCCAATGCACCACCGCCCGCGCCAGCAGCTCGACGCGCAGCATCTTGCCGGCGGGCATAGTGCGGGCCTTGTTGTTGAAGCGCCATGTCCGGCGCGGCGCCACGCTACTGTCATCAATGTAGCGCTTCACGCCTTGCGGCGGTATGTCGAAGACCGCGCCGTCACTGAGCGAACGCAGCAGCTTGATGTGCTCCGAATGCGCCCAGACCAGCGGCATGGCGCTGCCCGATGGTCGGCCGTGCCACAGCTCGCGTTCCGGCATGTCGGGACCATCCCAGACCTGCTCCGGCAGCAGGCCGCCAGCCCCGGCCGAGCCTTCAAACGACTTCAGCAGGCTCGCTGCTTTGTCCTTGCGGCCCGCGGCCAGTTCGTAATGGGCGCGCTCGCCGACCAGCAGCGGCCAGGGCCGGCCCTGGCCGGTCCCGTCGAACGGCGCGCCGTCGGTATGTTCGCCATAGCCGTCGCCGATATAGCGATACCAGACAGGCCCCTGCGGCAGGTCGCAACGCAGCCGCGCATCGATGACCTTGACGGTGTCGACGATGCGCGCATCGCCGGCAGCCCTGAGGCCGAAGCGGACAAGCGCCAGCGCATCCGGGCTGACGATCGCTTCGGCCGGCCGGTCGGTATCGCCGGGCGGCCGGTTCTTGATCGGCACATAGCCGTCCTTCGGCGACGCCACGCCGGCGGTGTCGGGCGGCGCGATGCGGACGTAGTAGCCCGCGACGCCGACCTCTTCGCCGAGTGGAGTGCCGGTGACATAGGTCCAGCGCTCGATCTGGTCGTTCCAGACATCGGCGGTTTCACGCAAATAGTTTGCCGGCTCTTCTTTGCCGCAAACGTCGAACATGTCGGCCGCGGCGAGCAGTGCTGCGATCTCGACGGCGAGCGTGAACGGACTGTAGCCGGCATCCTCTTCCCAGCGGTCTTCGCCGGTGACGGGACCGTTGCGCACGACATAGGAAGCGGCGCGCTCGATCATCGGCATGAAGGAGAGCAACGCGGCGTCTGCCAGGTGCCCTGCGCGGCGGAGCGCGTCGGCGAGCAGCAATGGAAAGGCGCATTCGTCCATCTGGATGCCGGGCCAATAGGCTGATCCGTCGAGCCAGGCGTTCTGCGGCCAATGCCCATCCGGCTGCTGGATAGAGCGGAGATAGGCGAGGATCTCAAGCGCTTGCGCCGGATCGCCGGCGGCCAGGAAGCCGCCCGCGGTTTCGACCAGATCGCGCGGCCAGACCAGATGATAGCCGCCGAGATCGTCGTCGCCCATGCTGAAGCCCCATGGGATCGACAGGCTGGCGACGGCTGCTCCGTGGGATGACCGGTGCGTCGCCAGAACCGCTGTGCTGACGCGATAGGTGTTGGTCCCTGCTACATGCCGGTCCAGCGGCAGCAAGCCAGCCTGCCAATCCCGCCATTTCTTGACATAGGATTGGGCTGCGGGCTCAAAACCCCGCTTCAGGCTGGCCGAGGCATTTTCCGCCGCCTCTTGCGGCGTCGTTCCGAAACCCAGGGCCAGCAAGGCCTTTGGGTTCACAGCCGAAAAGCCGATCTCTCCGGTCAGCGCGACATTGCCGTCTTCGGCCCTTCGGCAGGCCGGGTCGAGCCGGCCGTCACGACGCAGTTGCTGCCAGCCGTCGGAGACACCGACATAGCCGGCCGAGCATGCTCCCCAAGGCAGCGACGAGGCGAGCGCCAGGCAGACGCGACGCCCGGACGCAAACAGGACAGGCCTTCCCTCGTAGTCGCCGACCCAGGCGGTGTTGCCCATGCCGGCGTTGACCAGGTGCGGTGCCAGCAATGCGTAGACGCGGTGGTCGGCAACCGGGCCTCTCAGCAGCGTGAAACTGATTTCCTGCAGCAAAACGGGACGTTCCGTATCCGTGATGATACGCTTTTCGATCCGGTAGGTGTCGTCGGCGGCGATGTTGACCAGCCTGTAGGCGGTCACTCCATCCTCGAACGGCTCGACGCTGTGCACGGCATCGCGCTTTTCTTCCGAGAAATAGCCGCCGAGGCCGGTGACGACCAGCCCCATGTCGCGGGTGCAGGCGCTGTCGAGGCTGGGATAATAGACCTCGTTGAGAATGCCGTGGCTGATCGTGAACCAGATAGGGCAGGCCCGAGAAAGCGCGGTTCCGACGCCGCTCTTGGCGCTTGACGTCCAGCGCGCCGGAATTCCGGGTGCGCCCAGCGCATCAGTCGGCGTCACTGCCATCTCGATTTCGGTCTCCTGCCCCACCCCTAGACCAGGAGCCGAAGCCTTTTCAATCATTGCACCGCAAGTTGATCGTCAAACCGTCACCGATCGCTGTTGACAAGTGCGCCCATCTAAATTTGTCTGACAATATTGAAACGAGGGCCGTCATAACAGCCACCAGCAGCCAACCACGATCAGCAATCCATGGGAGGATAACACATGAAGAAGATACTCGTCTTGAGTGCCCTTGCGGCGATGCTCGCGTCAGGTAACGCGCTTGCCGACACCAGCGACAAGAAGATCGCCTTTTCCAACAATTATGCCGGTAATTCGTGGCGACAGGCGATGCTCAACAGCTATGCCATCGTCACCAAGAAGGCGGTCGCCGACGGGGTGGTGGCAGCCGCGGACATCTTCACGACGGCCGACAAGGAAGTGCCGACCCAGGCGGCCCAGGTGCAGAACCTGATCCTGCAAGGTTATGACGCCATCGTCATCAACGCCGCCTCGCCGGACGCGCTCAACGGCGCCATCAAGCAGGCCTGCGATGCCGGCATCGTCGTCGTCTCCTTTGACGGCATCGTTACCGAGCCCTGCGCTTATCGAGTGGTCGTCGACTTCAAGGACATGGGCAGGCAGGAAGTCGAGCAGATGGCCAAGTTCCATCCCGAGGGCGGCAACCTGCTGGAAATCCGCGGCCTTGCCGGCACGTCGATCGATGACGCCATCCATGCCGGGATTCTGGAAGGCGTCGCCGCTCATCCCAAGTTCAAGATCGTCGGTTCGGTGACCGGCGACTGGGATCAGACCACAGCACAGAAGGCTGTCGCGACAATCCTGCCGTCGCTGCCTGAAATCGTCGGCGTCGTCGATCAGGGCGGCGACGGCTATGGCGCGGCACAAGCCTTTGCCGCCGCCGGCAAACCGCGCCCGACCATCATCATGGGCAATCGTCAGGATGAGCTGCAATGGTGGAAGGAACAGAAGGACAAGGACGGCTACCATACGTGGTCGGCATCCATTGCGCCAGGCGTATCGTCGCTGGCCTTCTGGGTGGCGCAACAGGTGCTCGACGGCCGCACGGATGTGCCACATGATCTCTTGGTGCCATACCTCGCCTTCACCCAGGATACTTTCGAGGCCGCGCTGCCGAAAATCCCCAAGGGTGGTGTGGCCAGCCACGAATACACGCAGGAAGACGCCATCGCGGCGATCAAAGCCAACATCAAGTGAGCGTGGCACGTTGTCAGCTGCATTGCTAACTGGACATCGCTAGGGATGCCCGAGGACAACACAGACATCGTCGGACTGAACGGCGCCGAAAAACGTTTCGGCGCCTCCAATATGGACATCATCAGACTGGACGGAGCCGAAAAACATTTCGGCGCCGTCAGGGCGCTCGCCGGCGTCGATTTCCACGTTGGCGCCGGCGAGTGCGTCGGCCTCGTCGGCCATAATGGCGCGGGCAAGTCGACGCTCATGCATATGGTGGCGGGCACACTCGTGCCCGACAGCGGGCGGATCGCGGTGCGCGGCCATGTCGAGGACAATTATTCGGTGCCGCGCTCGCAACAGCTCGGCATACGCTGCGTGTTCCAGGAACTCTCGCTCTGCCCGAACCTCAGCGTCGCCGAGAACACGCGTATCAACCACCCGGCGCTGCGCGGCCTCGGTTGGCGGCGCAAGGCGGCCGATCTGATCACGGCCAAGCTCGACGAGATATTTCCGGGCCACAGCATCTCCGCCTCCGACATCGCCAGCGACCTTTCCATCGGCAGGCGGCAGATGGTCGAGGTGGCGCGTGCCTTCACGGTGACGCAGGATCCGCTCGAGCTGGTGATCCTCGACGAGCCGACGTCCTCGCTCGACGCGCATACGGCCGGCCAGTTGCTGGCCTTCGTCCGGCGCTTTGTCGCAACTGGCCGGAGCTGCATCCTGATCTCGCATGTTCTGGGCGAGGTGCTGCAGCATGCCGACCGCATCGTGGTGATGCGCGACGGCAAGGTCGTTGCGTCAGATGCGGCGAAGGCTTTCGATCGCGACAGGCTGGTGACGACCATGGGTGGAGCGGAAGCGCGTGAGAAGATAGCGGCCGAGATCGCGACCCAAAAGCCGGAGACCGGCCCGTTGCGGGTCCGGGCCCGCCCAGCGCGCCAAGAGGACGGCAACGAACTTGTGGCGCATGCTGGCGAGATCATCGGCCTTGCCGGGTTGGCCGGCCATGGACAGACCGATCTGCTGCTCGCGATTTTCGCCGCCGCGGCGCGCTCCAAAACCGGCATCGAGGTCACCGCGCCGGTGGCCCTGGTGGCCGGGGACCGGCAGTCGGACGGGATTTTCCCGCAATGGTCGATTGCGCAAAACATCGGCATCCGCTCGCTGAAGCGATTGCGCAACGGCCTGCTGATCTCGCCGCAGCGCGAAGCCGAACTCGCCGACTTTTGGCGAAAGAAAATCGGCATCCGCACCCCCGACATGAACAATAACATCTTCTCGCTGTCCGGCGGCAACCAGCAGAAGGCCCTGTTTGCCCGGGCGCTCGGTTCCGACGCAAAGATTGTGCTGATGGATGACCCGATGCGCGGCGTCGATATCGGCACCAAGCTCGAGGTCTACGACCTCGTGCGCGAAGAGGCCGGCCGCGGCCGCACCTTCCTCTGGTACACCACGGAAACCGAAGAGCTCGACAATTGCCACCAAATCTACGTCTTCAAGAACGGCCGGATTGTCGCCAACCTTCGTCGCGACGAGCTGACGGAGAAAAAGATCATCCAGTCCTCGTTCGGCGACGCTGCCTGAGATGACGGCAGCACCCATCGAGACCGGCCTCAAAGGTTCCTCCGAGCGTGACAGGCTGGCGCGGGCGCGCCTGCTGCGCGGCTTGCTGCCGGCATTGTCGCTGGTACTGGTGCTGCTGGCGATCGCCTGGCTCAACCCGCGCGCCATCAGCTATTTCGGCTTCAGCCTGATGCTCAATTTGGCGATCCCGATCGCCCTGGCGACGATCGCGCAGATGTTCGTCATCGCCGGCAACGAACTCGATCTGTCGATCGGCACTTTTGTCGGTTTCGTCGGCTGCGTCACGGCGACGTGGCTGAAGGATGCGCCGCTGGTCGGCGTCTTGATCCTGCTCGGGTCGATCGGCGTCTATGCACTGCTCGGCGCGCTGATCTATCTGCGCAATTTGCCTTCAATCGTCGTGACGCTCGGCATGAGCTTTGTCTGGCAGGGTCTGGCCATCCTCATCCTGCCGAAGCCCGGCGGCAAAGCGCCGGACTGGCTGCTGTCGCTCATGGCCTTCAAGCCGCCTCTCATCCCCTTTCCCATCATTGCGGCGCTGCTGATCGCGGCGGTCGTCCATTTCGGGCTGATGCGCACCTCCTATGGCGTGATCCTGCGCGGATCGGGCGGCAATGCCGCCGCACTCGAACGCGCCGGCTGGTCGCTGCTCAAGACCAAGGTCGTGCTGTTCGCACTGGCTGGCCTGTTTGGGGTGCTGTCCGGCATGGCCCTGATCGGCATCACCACCTCGGCCGACGCCAATATCGGCAATGGCTACACGCTGCTTGCGATCGCCGGCGTCATCCTCGGCGGCGGCGAATTCGTCGGCGGCCGGGTATCGCCGATCGGCGCGGTCATCGGGGCGCTGACGCTGGCGCTCGCCGCGTCGCCGTTGCTCACCTTCATGCACATCCCGCCCGATTGGCAGGTTGCCGCCAATGGCGCCATCCTCATCATCGTGCTGGCGGCCCGGATGCTCATCAGCCGTAGGGAGAGGTGAGCGATGGCATCATTGCGATTGCTGCTCGCCAAACCCTGGATCTGGTCCTTCATCGGCGTGCTGCTGGTGTGGCTGGCGACGATTGCCTTCACCGGCGGATATGGCGGCGGCGGCATGATCACGGCGGCACTTTCTCTGGCCGTCTTCACCGTCATTGTCGGTGTCGGCCAGATGTTCGTCATCACGCTCGGACCAGGCAATGTCGACCTGTCGCTGCCGGCCAATATCGGCCTCGCCAGCGCCGTCGCCATGAAGGTGATGGACGGGAATGATGCGATGATCGCTGTCGGGCTGCTGGCGGCGGTGGCCTGCGGCATGGCCATCGGCGCCGCCAATTATCTCTTGATCTGGGCGCTGCGCATTCCGCCGATCATCGCCACATTATCGGCGAGCTTCATCATCCAGTCGATCGACATCAGCTATGGCCGCGGTTTGCAGATCAAGCCGCCGCCGGGCTTTGCCAATTTCACCAACTGGCAGATTCTTGGCATTCCGGTGCTGGCGATCCTCACCGTGCTGTTCACCATCGGCGCTGCAATCGCGCTGCAGCGCATGATCTATGGCCGTTCGGTGCTGGCGATCGGCCAGAACATCCGCGCCGCATGGCTGGCCGGCGTCAATGTCGGCCGCGTTCGCTTCCTCACCTACACGCTATCGGGCGCGCTCGGCGGCCTCGACGGGGCGCTGCTTGCCGGCTATTTCCGCGGCGCCAATGTCGACATCGGCAACGAGTACCTGCTGGCCTCGATCGCCGTCGTCGTCATCGGCGGCACGTCGGTGGCCGGCGGCAAGGCCAACGTGCCGGGTGTCTGGGGCGCGGCCCTGTTCCTGGTGCTGCTTTTGACCATGCTCAACACGTTCGGCGTCAGCGCCGGCGTCCGGCTGCTGCTGACCGGACTGATCATCGTCGGCGTCATCACCGCCGCGGGCGGCCAGAAGGCGCTGCGCTGAAGTAGCGTCAGTCCCTGTCGGCCGGTCCTGACGAGAGCCTGCTGCAAAACATCCCGGTTCCCATCCGGGCATTGGCCCTGTAAATCGGTCGGCGCGGTTCGGCCGTCATCATTGCGAGAGATTTGGGTGTCCAATTTCGTGAGCGTTACAAGGGACGGCGGCGTCGCCGTCGTGACCATCGACAATCCGCCGGTCAACGCGCTGAGCTTCCATGTTCGCGAGCCGCTGATGCAGGCGCTTGTTTCCTTGCGCGACGAGCCCGATGTCTCGGCCATCGTCATCGCCTGTGCCGGGCGGACCTTCATCGCCGGCGCCGACATCACAGAGTTCGGCAAGCCGGTGCAGCAGCCGGATCTGCGCGCCATCATTGCCATGCTGGAAACCATCGCCAAGCCGACGGTTGCCGCCATTCACGGCACAGCGCTCGGCGGCGGCCTGGAACTGGCACTCGGCTGCCATTTTCGCATTGCCGACAGCCAGGCCACGCTCGGCTTGCCGGAGGTCAAGCTCGGCTTGCTGCCTGGCGGAGGCGGCACTGTTCGGCTGCCGCGCCTCGTCGGGCCGCTCAAGGCGCTCAGCATGATCGTCTCGGGAACGCCGATCGGCGCGGCCGAGGCGCTTGCCGCCGGCCTGATCGACGCCGTCTTCGACGGCGCCCTAACCGGGCAGGCGGTTCGTTTCGCCAGCGAAATGGCTGGCAAAGGTGGACCGTTCACGCCGGTGCGCGACCGTGATGGCCGTCTCGACAAGGTTGACTTGGCTGCATTCGACAAGGCGGCGGCGGAACTCGCCAAAAAGGCGCGCGGCCTCGCAGCGCCGATCGCCTGCGCGCAGTCGGTCCGCAACGCCATGACGCTGCCGTTCGAAGAAGCGCTGGTTGCGGAACGCGAACTGTTCGCCAAGCTCGTTGCAGGCGACCAGTCGCGCGCGCAGCGTCATCTGTTCTTCGCCGAGCGGGAGGCGGCGAAGGTTGCCGGCAAGGATATTGTCAGGCGCAAGATCGCGCGGGTCGGCGTCATCGGCGCCGGCACCATGGGCGGCGGCATTGCCATGGCGTTCGCCAATGGCGGTTTCTCCGTCACCGTGCTGGAGGCGACGCAGGAAGCGCTGCAACGCGGGCTGGCGATGATCGACAAGAACTACGCCGTGTCGGTCAGCCGCGGCTCGCTCAGCGAAGACAACAAGCGTCAGCGGCTCGGCCTGTTCAAGGGTTCCACCGCCTATGACGACCTCGCCGATTGCGACTTGATCGTCGAGGCGGTGTTCGAGGAGATGGCGGTCAAGAAGGAGGTGTTCGGCAGGCTCGACGCGGTGGCCAAACCAGGCGCGATCCTGGCCACCAACACCTCCTATCTCGACGTCAACGAAATCGCCGCCTCGACCTCGCGCCCGCAGGATGTCGTCGGCATGCATTTCTTTTCGCCGGCCAACGTCATGAAGCTGTTGGAAATCGTGCGCGCCGAGAAGACCGCGCCCGATGTGCTGGCGACAATCGTCGAACTGGCGCGTCGGATCGCCAAGGTGCCGGTCGTGGTCGGCGTCTGTCATGGCTTCGTCGGCAACCGCATGCTGGCTGCGCGGGGCACGGAATCCGAGGCGCTTTTGCTGGAAGGTGCAACGCCACAGCAGATCGACCGCGTGTTCACCGATTTCGGCTGGCCGATGGGGCCGTTCCAGATGGGTGATCTCGCCGGCCTCGACACAGGCTGGCGCAACCGCAAGGCACGCGGCCAGACGGCAATGATCGCCGACACGCTGTGCAAACAGGGGCATTTCGGCCAAAAAACCGGCAGAGGCTTTTATCTCTACGAGAACGGCTCGCGTACGCCGGCTCCCAATCCCGAGGTCGAAGCGCTAATCCGCGACAAGGCTGCCGAGAAGGGCATCGCACCGCGCGCGATCGGCGCTGACGAGATCATCGAGCGGACGCTCTATCCGATGATCAATGAGGGGGCGAAGATACTCGAGGAAGGGATCGCTGCCCGCGCCTCCGATATCGATGTCGTCTGGGTAAAAGGCTACGGCTTTCCGGTGGGCAAGGGCGGGCCGATGTTCTGGGCGGGCCTCGAAGGACTCGACAAGATCATCGGACGGCTGGACCACTGGCACGAGCGGACCGGCAAGGATTTTTTTAAGCCGGCGCCGCTGCTCAGACAGATGGCTGAAACCGGCGCCTGGGAAGGCGTCGCCAGCTAAACTGAGCGAGGCCATTTTAGAAAATCGTGGACTACCGAATCCGCGCGTCCATGATCTCGACAAAACGCGCGAAAAGACCAGCCTGCGATTTGATCTTGAGCTTGCGATAGATGTTGCGGCGGTGGACCTTTACGGTTCCCGGTACGATGCGCATCGCCCTGGCTATCGATTCCGTCGAATGTCCCTGAAGCACCAGATCGACGACATGCTTTTCGCGCGGTGTGAGCGAAAGGCTCTTCCAGATATGAGCACGTTCGAACTCGTTGACCGGCGCAATCGCCTCGTCCTGCTTCGTCTCTGCCGGTTCGTCGGCCGGAAGGGCCGGCCAGCGCAGCCTTGCGAAACCGATCACCGCCGGCGCCATGTCGCGCAGCAATCTGGCATCGGCGGTTCCGAAGGGTCCCGAAGCATGCAGTCGCATCAGCGAGACCACCAGCGCGTCTTTTCCCGGCAGCGGCACGAAGAAGCCGACCTCTTCGGCCAGTTTGGTCTGGCTATAGTAGGAGCGGTAATATTCGCTGGCATAGAAGCGGTCGGGCGCCAGCTCGCGCATGCGCCAAAAACCTTCCTTGCGCTCGACCGCCGCATGGTGGAACGGGTCGAGCAGATAAGGCCCCTCCTGATAGAGCGCGACGAAGACGTGGCTTTCGGCTGGCGAAAACGTCTCGAACAGCAGCGGCGGCCGCGAGGCGCCGCGATACCCGAAGACCACACAGTGATCGAAGCTGACATGCTGCCGCAGCCAGGTGACCATCGCCTTGCCGAAAAGCTCGCCGCTCGTCTCCCGTGTCGCAGCGATGAGCGCAGCGAGCTGGTTGTATTCGTCGCTGCGCGATACGTTCAATTTATACCCCTTTAAATGAGAAAATAGACCAAGTATACCACCTGCGAGGTATATACTAGTCACCGTTGGCTCTGATAGCGTCGTGAAAATCGCCTTCGCTGGAGCCCGCAGCTTTGACCGCAGTACCCGATATCGAGTTTCGCGGGGTCACCAAACGCTACGGCAGCGTGACTGCGGTCAGCGGCATCGATCTTGCCATCCCGCCATCTGCCTTTGTCGCTCTGCTCGGGCCGTCCGGCTGCGGCAAGACAACCTGCCTGCGCATGATCGGCGGCTTCGAACAGCCGAGCGAAGGTGCGGTGTTCATCCGCGGCCGCGATATGGCCGGCACGCCGCCCTACCGGCGGCCGGTCAACATGGTGTTCCAGCAATATGCGCTGTTCCCGCATCTGGATGTCGAGGACAACATCGCCTATGGGCTGCGCCAGGCGCGGCCGCGGTTGGCGTCGCGGGAGATCAGCCTGAGGGCAGGCGAGGCGCTCGCCATGGTGCGGCTTGCCGGCTACGGCCGCCGCAAGATCCACGAGCTTTCCGGTGGCCAGCAGCAGCGTGTCGCCTTGGCGCGCGCGCTGGTCAACAAGCCGGCGGTGCTGCTGCTCGACGAGCCGCTGGCGGCGCTCGACAAGAAGTTGCGCACAGACATGCAGATAGAGTTGCAGAACCTGCAGCGCGAGATCGGCATCACCTTCGTCCTTGTCACGCACGACCAGGAAGAAGCCCTGTCGATGAGCGATTTCGTCTGCGTCATGAATGGCGGGCGCATCGTCCAGCTCGGACAGCCCAGCGAAATCTATGACGAGCCCGCCGACCTGTTCGTCGCCGACTTCGTCGGCAAGACCAATCTCTTGAGCGGCAAGGTCGCCGGGCACTCGGGCAACCTCGTCGAGGTAGCGCTTGCCGACGGTACCGTCATAGCCGCGCGCAAGCGGACTTCGCTGCGGCAGGACGAAGCCGTTGCGGTCAGCCTGCGTCCTGAATCTTTAAGCCTCGGCGCGCCGGGAAGCGGCCGGCTCAACGGCATTATCCGCAACCGGATCTTTCTGGGCTCGACCGCGGAATATGCGATCGAGGTCGGGGGTATCGGAACGCTGCTCGCCAAGGCCGATCACCTGATCGGCAGTAAGAATCTCTTCAAGCCGGGTGAACCCGTCGCCATCGGCTTTACAGCCGGAACGCCGCTCGCGTTTCCGGACCCCAAGAACAACGGGACCAACCAGAGGGAAAACAAACATGTCGAAATCATATCGTGACGGACTGCCGATAAGCCCCGAAAAATTCGTCGATCAATTGATGCGCCTCAAGCGCGGTTCCATCGGCCGCCGCGAATTCCTTGGCCTCACCGGTCTTGGCATCGCAACGGCGGTGATGGCCCGCGAGCTCGGCATTATGCCCTCGCCGGCCTTCGCCCAAGGGGGTCTTGGCGACCGCATGTCGATCGCCACCTGGCCCAATTACCACGACCCGGCGACGTTCGAGAATTTCAAGGCCGAGACGGGCGTCGCCGTCGAGGTCAATGTGTTCGGGTCAAACGAGGAGATGCTGGCCAAGCTGCAGGCCGGCGCTTCTGGCTGGAGCCTTTTCGTGCCGACCAACTACACGATCTCCACCTATAAGAAACTCGACATCATCGAAGCGCTCGACATGGCCAAGCTCGCCAATTTCGACGGCTCGCAACAGGACCCACGCTTCACTGGGGAAGGCACGATCGACGGCGTGGCCTACGCAGTGCCGAAGAATTGGGGCACCACCGGCTTTGCCGTCAACACCAAGAAGCTCACCAAGCCGATGACGAGCTGGAAGGAATTCTGGGACACGGCTATGGCGGAAGGCGACGGCCGGACCATGGTTCATGATTACCAGCTCACCACGATCGGCAATGCGCTGAAATATTTCGGCTTCTCGTTCAACTCGCTGAAGCAGGACGAACTCGCCAAGGCGGAAGAATTGCTGCTGAAGGTCAAGCCGCATCTGTTCGCGGTTTCCAGCGATTATCAGCCGTCGATGCGTGCCGGCGACGCCTGGATGACGATGTGCTGGACTAATGACGGGGCACAGCTTCACCGCGACATTCCGGAGATCGCTTATGTGATTGGCAAGGAGGGCGGCGAGATCTGGACCGACTTCTACGCCATTCCGAAGGATGCGCCCAACAAGCCCGCCGGCTATGCCCTGCTCAACTACCTGATGGACCCAAAAGTCGCGGTCAAGGAGCACCTGGCCAACGGTGCGCCCTCCACCGATGCCCGGGTCAATGCGCTGCTGCCAAAGGAAGTGCTGGCCAATCCGATCCTCTACCCGGCGGCGGATCTGCTGAAGCCGCTGGAATTCGGTGCGGCTGCGACGCTGACCGATCCGGGCCGGGCCGAACTGATGGCGCGCTTCAAGTCGGCTTGAACCGGGCGGGCCATAGGTCCGATGCAGGCAACTCTACCGGCGGGCAGATGTCCGCCGGCACCGGGGCGGTTTTTCAATGCGCAGCAATGTCCTTCGTCACAATCTCCTGACCGCGCTGCTGCTCGGTCCAGCAACCGCGTGGCTGGTGGTCTTTCTGGTCCTGCCGTTCGT
This sequence comes from Mesorhizobium wenxiniae, assembly GCF_002284535.1. Lineage (GTDB taxonomy): Bacteria > Pseudomonadota > Alphaproteobacteria > Rhizobiales > Rhizobiaceae > Mesorhizobium > Mesorhizobium wenxiniae. The sequence goes on from NZ_NPKH01000024.1 coordinate 251,739, forward strand.
CGCGATCGCCGTTTTCAGCGTCGGCCAGCGGGCGCCGGAAGGCGGCTACCAGGCTGCTTTCACCTTGGCGCAATATGTCAATCTTCCGGCGCGGGCGACCGCCTTCTGGAATACGATGGTGCTGGCGCCGGCGGGCGCACTGGCCAGTCTTCTCGTCGCCTATCCGGTCGCCTATTACCTCGCCTTGCGCGCGCCGGAGCGGTGGCGGCTGATCCTGCTTGCGCTTGTCGTCATCCCGTTCTGGACCAGCCTACTGATGCGAACCTACGCCTGGATGTATATTCTGGGCGGGAGCGGCATCCCGGCATTGCTGGCCTATGGCGGGTTCGAAGATGTGCGGCTGATCAACACGCCGGGCGCAGTCCTGCTCGGCATCGTCTATGGCTATCTGCCGCTGATGATCCTGCCGATCTATGTCAGCCTCGAGCGGCTCGATCGCCGGCTGCTGGAAGCCTCCGCCGACCTCGGCGCGACACCAGTCTCGACATTCCTTGGTGTGACGCTGCGGCTGTCGCTGCCGGGTGTGATGACCGGCTTCTCGCTGGTCATGATCCTACTGCTCGGCGAATATCTGATTCCGACGCTGCTCGGCGGCGGCAAGGTCTTCTTCATCGGCAACGCGCTGGTCGACCTGTTCCTGCAATCGCGCAACTGGCCGTTCGGATCGGCAATCGCGATCACGCTGGTTCTGGTTTCGGTGGTGGTGCTGCTTGCCGCCAACCGCATTTCGACCCGGCTTTCGGGCGCGCGTCGGGTGGACCTGATCTGATGCGCGCCTTCGTCGTTGCGGTCTTTGCCTTCCTGTACCTGCCGATCGCGCTGGTGGTGCTGTTCTCCTTCAATGCCGGCCGTCACGCCAGCGAGCTCACCGGTTTTTCGGTGCAATGGTACGGCAAGGCGCTGTCGAACCCTTTCCTGGTCGAAGCGCTGAAGAACAGCCTGTTCATCGCCACCACCAGCGCGTTGCTCGCGGCGCTGTGCGGCACGGCGGCGGCGCTTGGCCTGGCGCGTGTCGGCGCGCGGACACGGGCCATATTCGATGCGCTTTTGGGTGCTGCGATCGTAGTTCCGGGCGTCGTCATCGGCATCTCGACGCTGGTCGCGCTCGTCCAGCTATTTGGGATCGTCAATCCGTTTCTCGCATCGCTGTGGCCGAACGACCAGCCGCCACGGCTGGCGCTTGGCTACGGGTCGATCATCGCCGCGCACGGCCTGTTTTCGATGGCGCTGGTGGCGATGATCGTCGGCACACGCCTCGGCAGCCTCGACCGCAATCTGGTCGAGGCTTCGAGTGATCTTTATGCCACCCCGCTGACAACTTTCCGCAGCATCGTGTTGCCGCAGATCATGCCGGCGGTGATCGCCGGCTTCCTGCTCGCCTTCACATTCTCCTTCGACGATTTCATCGTCGCCTTCTTCGTCGCCGGCGCGCAGACGACATTGCCGATCTATGTCTTTGCCTCGATCCGGCGCGGGGTCACTCCGGAAATCAACGCCATCGCGACGATCGTCCTCGTCGCCTCGGTGCTGCTTGTGGTGCTTGCCCAATGGCAACTGCGCCAACGCAAACCATCAAACTGAAAGTCGCATCATGATTCTGAGAGATCGCATCGCCGTGGTGACAGGCGCCGGGTCGGGCATCGGGCGCGCCGGCGCCATGATCATGGCCAGGGAAGGCGCGGTGGTGGTGATCGCCGACAGGGATCAACATGCGGGCGAAGCCACGGCTTCCGACATCCGAGCAGCCGGCGGCCGCGCCGAGGCGGTCGTTACCGATGTCGGCGAGGACGCGGCGGTCGAGCAACTCATAACGGATACACTCGGCAAACATGGTCGGATCGACATCCTGCACAACCATGCCGGGGTCCAGGTCGGCGGCACGCTGACCGAAGTCGGCGTCGACGGCATGGATGCCTCGTGGCGGATCAATGTGCGGGCGCAGTTCCTCGCTGCCAGGCTCGTCATGCCGTCGATGATCGAACAGGGCGGCGGCGTCATCCTGAATACCGCCTCGAATTCAGGTGTGTTCTACGACCGCGAGATGATCGCCTACGCAACCTCAAAACATGCCGTGGTGGCGATGACCCGGCAGATGTCGCTCGACTATGCCACGCACAATGTCCGCGTCAACGCACTCTGTCCGGGCTGGGTCGATACGCCCTTCAACGAGCCCTTCATCGCCCAGATGGGCGGGCGGGATGCGATCGAACGCTATGTCCGCACCAAGATTCCCATGCAGCGCTGGGCCAGCGCCGAAGAAATAGCCGAAGCGATCCTGTTTCTCGTCTCCGATCGCTCGTCATTCATGACCGGCCAGGCGCTGGTGATCGACGGCGGCGAAAGCATCGGCTGACATTTCGGGACAATGCGCCTGGCCGGGTCACCTCACACGTGCTTGCGGCCGCCGGCTTCGCGGAACCAGCTGTCGGGATAGGGATACCACCAGTCCTGGATCGCTGGTTTGTGGTCGATGATCACCATCTTCGAGCGGCGGAAGGCATCCAGCCCCTGGCGTCCAAGTTCGCGGCCGAGGCCCGACGCCTTCCAGCCACCGAACGGCAGTGCGTCATTGTCGATCAGCGGATTGTTGACCCAGACCATGCCGGCCTCGAGCCGCTCCGCAGCCTCATGCGCTTCGGCAAGATCGGTGGTGAAGACCGAGGCGCCGAGCCCGAACGGGCTGTCATTGGCAAGCTCTATCGCTTCATCGAAATCCTTGACCCGGTAGATCGCGGCGACCGGTCCGAAACACTCTTCGCGCACGATCGTCATGTCTGGAGTGATGCCGGTCAGGATTGTCGGCTCGTAGAACCAGCCAACATTGTGCGCCGGCGGAATGCGTCCGCCGGTGACCGCCTTGGCGCCGCTTCGGATCGCATCGTCGACCAGCCGCATGACTTTCGCCCGCGCCGCCTCGCTGACCAGCGGCCCGATCTCGGTCTTGTCGAGGCCGTTGCCGATGCGCAGCGTCCGTGTCTTCTCGGCAAACAGATCGACAAAGCGATCGTGAATGGCATCGACGACGAAGAACCGTTCGGCCGAAGTGCAGACCTGGCCGGTGAGGTGGAACGCGGCGGTGACGCTGCCGGCCGCCGCCACGTCCAGCGGGGCGTGTTGGCTGATGATCAGCGGATCGCTGCCGCCGGCCTCGATCACGCAAGGCTTCATGCGCTCGGCGCAGGCGACGGCAACGGCCTTGCCGGCGGCGACCGAGCCGGTGAAGGCGACCGCATGGGTACGGTCGGAAGCGATCAGCGCCTGTGCGGTGGCCGCCCCGCCGGGGAGGCAGGAAATCAGGCCCTCCGGCAGTGAGCGGAACACCTTGAAATAATCCAGCGTCGACAATGTCGTCGCCTCGGCCGGCTTGATCACGCAGGCATTGCCGGCGGCAAGCGAAGCGGCGACGGTCCAGCACATCAACAGGATCGGAAAGTTGTAGGGCATGATATGCACCGACGTGCCGTAGGGCTCGTAGCGCGCATATTGGAACGAACCGGCCTGCGTCGTGCCGGCGACCTTGCCGGCGTCGTCACGCGCCATTTCGGCGTAATAGCGGAAGATCGGTGCGCAATTGGCGATCTCGCCGATCGCTTCCGGATAGGGCTTGCCCATCTCGCGCACCATCAGCTCGGCGCAGCGCGTGAAATCGGCCGCCTCGATAGCGTTGGCGACGGCATGCAGGTGTCTGGCGCGGCTCTTGGCGTCGAGCTTCTTCCACGCCGTTTGCGCCTTGGTCGCCGCGGTGAGCACGGCGTCGATCTCGCCATCGGCTGCGGCAGCGATGGCGCCCACGGTTTCCAGCGTCGCCGGATCGATTACTGGTTTTGCCGCACCGGTCATCGGCCGATAATCCGGATTGACGAAAAAGGTTGGCCGGTCAGCGGAGAATTCCATGGTCTTCCTTTCAACCCGCTCAGCGGATCATGTAGACCTTCTTGATCGTCTCGTGGACAGTGCAAACGCCCTTCCAGTCCTGCGGAAAGAACGCCGCAGTATCTGGTTCGATCTCGATCACCTCGCCGGATTCGTGGACATAGGTGCAGCGTCCCTCGAGGAAATGGCAGAACTCGTCGCGGGTGACATGGCAGTGCCATTTGCCTGGGGTGCAGACCCATAGCCCGCATTCGGAGCGGCCCTCCGGTCCCTTGTGCAGCAGCTTGCCGGAGGTGCGGGATTCGCCCTCGATCATGGTGGGGATGACGCCCCAGTCGACCAGGTCGGTGAGGGCGAGCGGCGATTTCATGATCGGTGTCGGCATGTCGTGAAGCTCCAGTGGCTGGCTTCAGGCCAGCATGTAGATGTTGCGAATGGTTTCGTGGACGGTGCATTCACCCGCCCAGCCGGCCGGGAACATGACCACCGTGGCGGCGGAGACGTCTATCACCTCGCCGTCATCTGATCGGTAGGTCGCGCGGCCGGCAACGAAATGGCACAATTCGTCGCGCGGAATCGCCAGCCGCCAACGGCCGGGCGTGCAGACCCAGATGCCGGATTCCGGCTGGTTGTTCGGCCCCTTGTGGACCAGCCTGCCGGCCGAGTGCGAAGCACCTTCCAGCACATTGGGCTGGGTGCCCCAGTCGATGAGGTCGGCGCGGGTGGAAGCCTGGTGGAGATGTGGCGCGGAGGAGGTCATGTGGGTACTCCGTTGGTGCGACGCTCATTTTCGAGAGGCCTTCGCTCTACGGCGCCCCCCTCTGTCCTACCGGACATCTCCCCCACTTGGGGGGAGATCGGCAGCCTCGCCGAGAGCGCCCCATTTGCGAAGTTGGCGATGCCGAAAGCACTGATGACAGCCAATCTCCCCTCCTTGTGGGGGAGATGTCCGGCAGGACAGAGGGGGGCGCGAAGGAACGCCATACCCATAAGCCCGGTCACAGAAGTTTCTCCAGCAGCCCCGCCGCTTTCTCCGGGCCGTTCTGCGATTGCATCTGCGCCGATGTCCTAGCCAATTTGGCCTTGATTGCCGGGTCCGTCAGGCAGGTTTCGATCTTGGCGATCAGCTCGGCATCGCTCCAGTCGTAGCGCGGCATGCCGAAGCCGTGGCCGGTCTCCTCGACCCTCGTCGCATTGTCGTGGCCATCCCAGACATAGGGCATGATGATCGCCGGCTTGCCGAAGTAGAGACACTCGGTGAACGAGTTGTTGCCACCATGGTGGATCACCGCATCGACCAGCGGGATGACCGAGGGCTGCGGAAACCAGCTCTCGACGATGACGTTTACGGGCACTTGCGCGTACTGGTCCTTGTATCCCCCGACATTGACCAGCGCCCGGTAGCGCGTCTTGCCCAGCGTCGCGATGATGCGCTTCAGCAGATCGACATCGCCGGCGCCAAGGCTGCCGAAGGAAACGTAGAGCAGCGGCCCGTCATTGTTTTTCGCGAAGGTCGGCACGGTGTAGGGCTTCTCCTGCCGCACGCAGCCTTCCAGATACTGAAATTTTGCCGGGTCGAGCGGATGGCGGCGCTTGAACTTTGCCGCCTCGGGATAGAGCAGCAGGTTGAGATAGGGCGAAGCCTCGAAGAACTGGCCGATCGGATACGGCGCCTCGTTGTTCGCCTTTAGGAACGCGTTGAAGTCGTCATGGATCGGCTTGATGACCGCGTTGAAATGATCGCGGTAGCGCCGATGGCAGGCGTGGTCATTCTCACCGCAGCCGGACAGATGCGGCGGGATATCCTCGTCCTCGATTTCGTTTTCCGAGCAGGAGATGACGCGCACCCACGGCTTGCCATACTGCTTGATCGGCGGGAACAGGATGACGTTGTCGACGCAGATAACATCCGGCTTGATCGTCGCAAGAACACCAGGCAGGTCCTTCTCAGCCCATTTGGCGCTGTCAACAATCGCCGCCCAGCAATCCTTCACGTAGTTGTCGACCTGGTCGTAGGGCGACTTGCGGAAGTTCGGGATGTGGCCGTTGATGAAGTCTTCCCAGAACTTTGCCATCTGGTCGGGCGGCATCGGCTCGGACAGGTTCACCGGATGAGCTTCGAAGCCGTAGCCCTTGTAGACATCGAGGAAACCAGGGTCCGACAGGAACACCGCTCTGTGGCCGTGCGCCTCGACCGCCTGGGCGATGCCGACCGAATTGAGCGCCGGGCCGTAGGCTGCTTCCGGAAAAAACGCGATCGTCTTCTGAGCCATCAAGCTTCTCCTTCCAATCAATCTGCGAAAATTCTGACGTCGGCGGCATCCCAGCCGAGTTCGACCGCATCGCCTGACGAGACCGGGCGCCGGTCGGCGGCGTCGGCGGTGACGCGCACCAGGAACGGCTTTGGCGACAGAGCGGTGCGGACATGCAGCTGCAGGTCGAGCCCGTGATAGGCGAGCGCCTCGACGGTGCCGGCGATCCGGTTGGCTGTCTCTGGCGACGGGAAAAGCCGGATTCGCTCGGGCCGCACTGAAGCGACCGCCGCTGCGCCGGAAGCAAGAGGCGAGGGAACCGTTCCGACGATCCGTGTGCCGTCCGCTGCCTTCACCCCGTCGGCGGTGGCCTTGCCCGGCACGAAATTCATCACGCCGATGAAGTCGGCGACGAAACGGTCGGCGGGATGCTCGTAGACCGCATGCGGCGTGTCGCATTGCAGCAGCTTGCCGTCTCTCAGCACCGCCATGCGGTCGGCCATGACAAGCGATTCCTCCTGGTCATGGGTGACGATGACGAAGGTGATGCCGACCTCGTGCTGCAGGCGCTTCAGCTCCAGCTGCATGGCGCCGCGCAATTTCCTGTCGAGCGCGCCGAGCGGCTCGTCGAGCAGCAGCAGCCGCGGCCGCTTGACCAGCGCCCGGGCAAGCGCGACGCGCTGCTTCTGCCCGCCCGACAGTTGCTCCGGCTTGCGGTCGGCGAAAGGAATGAGCTCGGTCGTCGCCAGGATGGCGTCGACGCGGGAGCGGATTTCCTTTGCCGGCAAGCGTTCCATTTCGAGGCCGTAGGAGACGTTGGCCCTGACGCTCATATGCGGAAACAGCGCATAAGACTGGAACATCAGATTGACCGGCCGCTTGTTGGGCGGCGTCCTGGCGATGTCGTGCCCGTCGAGCAGGATGCGCCCGTGATTGGGCGTCTCGAAGCCGGCCAGCATGCGCAGCAGCGTGGTCTTGCCGCAGCCCGAAGGTCCAAGCAAGGCGAAGAACTCGTTCTCGCGGATTTCGAGCGAAATGCGGTCGACGGCGGTCACCCGGCCGAAATTCTTCGACACCTTGTCGATCGCCAGCAGCGTGCGGGGTTCGCTCATTGGCCGATCACCCCGCGGTTGAGCCGCTGCGACAGGGTTAGCGCGGTGATGCTGACCGCCATGACGATGGTCGCCAATGCGTTTATCTCCGGGGTGATGCCGAAGCGGATCATCGAATAGATCTGCATCGGCAGCGTAGTCGAGGCGCGGCCGGCGCCTGATGTGAAGAAGGCGATGATGAACTCGTCGACCGAAAGCGTGAAGGCGAGCAGCGCACCGGCGACGACCGCCGGCAGGATGACCGGCAATGTCACCCGCCTGAAGGTGGTGAGCGCGGAGGCGCCGAGATCGGCGGAGGCCTCGACGATCGACCAGTCGAAGCTCTTCAGCCGCGCGCGCACCACCGAACAGACGAAGGCGAGGTTGAAGACGACATGGGCGAGGATGATGGTGTGCAGGCCCAGGGTGAAATCGAGCAAAGAGAAGAAGCTGAGCAGCGCGATCGCCAGCACGATGTCGGGAATGATCATCGGCGCAAAGATCAGCGCCTCGAGGCCGCTCCCATATTGCCGGCGTATTTCGACACCGATCGCCAGCAGCGTGCCGAGCAAGGTGGCGATTGCCGTCGAGACGAGCGCCACGATCAGCGTGTTGAGGGCAGCGGAAAGGATCGCGGCGTTTCCGACCAACGAGGCATACCATTTCAGTGAAAAGCCCGACCAGACGGTCGGCAGCCCGCCTTGGTTGAAAGACAGCGCCACCAGCACCGCGATCGGGATGTAGAGAAAGGCAAAGACCAGCGAAAGCACAAGCCAGAGCGTGCGCCGCGTGGCGGGGGAGCGCTCAGCCATCGGCGCCTCCTTTCGCCTCGGCGGCACGGCCTGCGGCGCGATCCGCAGCCAGGGCCTGCGCCGTCAGCACTAGCAGCATTATGGCGATCAGCGCCATGGCAAGTGCGGCGCCGAAGGGCCAGTCATTGGCGGTCAGGAACTGGTCGTAGACGAGATTGCCGATCATCTGGAAGCGGCCGCCGCCGAGTAGCGCCGGCGTGACGAAATTGCCGATCGACAGCACGAAGACGAACACCGCCCCGGCGGCGATGCCCGGCACCGTCAACGGCAGGATGACCCGGCGAAATGTGGTCATCGCCGAAGCGCCGAGGTCGCGTGAGGCCTCGGCGAGCTCCGGATTGAGACGCGACAGCGGCGCGTAACAGGCCAGGATGACGAAGGGCAGGTAATTGTAGACCAGACCGGCAATGACGGCGCCTTCGGTATAAAGCATCGACGGCGGCTCGCCGGTGTAGCCGAACCAGCGCAAGAGCTGAGTGATCAATCCTTCGCGGTTGAGCAAAACGATCCAGGCATAGGTGCGGATCAGGTAATTGGACCAGAAAGGCAAGACGGCGAAGAACAGGAACACAGGCTGCAGCCGGCGCGGTGCTGCCGCGATCGCGTAGGCGGCGGCATAGCCGATCACCACCGCGATCAGGGTTGCCGTGCCGGCGATGCGCGCCGAATTGAGGAAGATGCCAGCATAGAGCGGGTCGAACACCAATCCGAAATTCTCTAGCGTGAACGTGTATTCGATGCCGCCATAGATGCCGCGCCGGAAGAAGGCGAGCGCCAACACCAGCGCGCATGGCACCACCATCAAGGCAGTGAGCCAGGCCAGCGCCGGCGCCATCAGCAAGGAAGAGCGAAGTCTGATTTGGGACACCATTGCGATACCGCACTCGACGGTCGGCGGCGGAAGCCCGCCGTCGACCGTGATCTCTGACTTTGATGCCGATTACTGCGCGGCCTTGATCTCGCTCACGATCTTCGAATAGTCGCGCTGGGCATCGCCGACGTCGCGCAACTGCTCGAACTTGACCAGCTCGGCCACGGGCATGCTCATATTCGGGAACTTGGCGAGGAAATCGGCCGGCAGGCTTTCCATAGCCGGCTTGTTCGGCACCTTGTAGTCGATGTTCTGGGCCGCCCAGGCGTGGTTCTTGGCGTCCAGCATGAAGTTGATGAACTGGAAGACGGCGTCCTTGTTCGCCGAAGCCTTCATCACCACCATCGTGTCGACCCACAGGTCCGAGCCTTCTTTGGGGATGACGTATTTGATCTCAGGCTTCTCGGCGATGCCATAATTGCACCAGCCATCCCATGCCTGCACCATCAACGCCTCGCCGGAGACCAGCTTCGAGTAGAAGGTGGTGTCGTCATAGGCGAGCAAGGTCTTCTTGGCCGAGATCAGCAGGTCCTTGACCTCGGCGAGCTTGGCCGGATCGGTCTCGTTGACCGAATAGCCCTTGGCGAGTTGGCCGGCGGCCAGCAGCCAGCGGTCGGTCGCCAGCATGGTGGTCTTGCCCTTGAGGTCGTCGGAGGGGGCGAGAAGATCGTTCCAGCTGGCCGGCTCGGTCTTGACCAGATCCGAGCGGTAGCAGAGGCCGGTGGTGCCCCAAGTGTAGGGCACGGAGAAATTGTTGCCGGCATCGTGCGGCAGCTTCGTCGCCTCGGGATAGAGATTGGCAAGGTTGGGGATCTTCGCGTGGTCGATCGCCTCGATCAGGCCGAGCTTGTTCAGCACTTCGGCAAAGGGCGAGGAGACGAAGACCACGTCATAGCCCTTGCCGCCCGAAGCCACGAGCTTGCCCATGATCTCCTCATTGGTGGCGTGAACCACGACTTCGCCGGAAACGCCGGTTGCGGCCTTGAAGGCGGCCATGGCATCCGGCGCCATGTAGCCGTCCCAGTTGGAAATGACGAGGTCGGCGGCGGCCGCCGGCGCCGACAACGCCAGGGCGAGACCAAGCGCGACCGAAGATATCTTTAACGGATGGCGCAGGCGGGTTGAGGCGGTCATGACAGACTCCCATTCTGGTTGATCGTCGCATTCAATCAATCGTCGGACCAGCGCTTGCGACCATGCCGCCGCTTCGATCCTGTTCCCCGGTCTTTTTGTTGCCGTTTGACCTCACAGTACTATTGCAGAAAAAAGTACGTCAATCCATAATTTGGCACGTCGCTGCGAAATCGCCGAACGCGCTATAAGCGCGATCGGTCAGGCCGTAGCGGTCAAGCCGTTCATGAGAAATCGCCATGCAAGCCGCCGCCAGACGACCGCGCACCAACCATCTCGATCTCGCTCAGCGCATTCTCGATGTGGCCCGGCAGCGCGGCTTCGAGGCCGGCGCTCATCTCCCGGAACAGCAGATCGCCTCGCTGTGCAACGTATCTCGAACCCCGGTGCGCGCCGCTTTGCGCCTGCTCACCGAAAGGGGTGTCGTGCGCTGGGAGGCTGAATCGGGCTATCGGCTGGCCGTCGACCTCACCAACCAGGCGACCGTTTCAGCCGACCTGCCGAGCGCCGAGGAAGACGAGCTCGCGGAGATGATCCTGCGCGATCGATCGGCGCGCCGGCTGGATCAAACGGTGACCATCGGCGCGCTGATGCGGCGCTATAGTGCCGAACGAAAGACGGTACTAAAATCGCTAAAGAAACTGACGGAGGAAAATCTTCTGGACCGTGCACCGGGGCAGGCCTGGCTGTTCAGGCGGGCGCCTGACGATCCGGAGGCACAAGGGGAAAGCTATGAGTTCCGCCTGCTGCTGGAACCCGCCGCCATTCTGGCGCCCGGCTTTCGGCTGGACGGGACGCGCGCGGCAGCCTTGCGCCAGGGCATGGAAACGCTGCTGGCGCTGCCCGATGCCGCCTTCGATATCAGAGAGTTCCAGCGGCTGGACATCGATTTTCATGGCATGATCGCCGACGGCGCCGCCAACCGGTTCGTCACCGACGCGCTGTCCGACCATCTCAGGCTGCGCCGGCTTCCGGGAACCTATGCCGGCGTCAACGTCTTCCGGCTGAAGCAATCGCTGCGCGAGCACCTGTCCATACTCGACCAATTGGAAAGCCGGCAGTATGAGGTTGCAGCCGATCTGCTTCGCGTCCACCTGCGGCTCTCCCGCAGCCAGCGGCCGCAGGCGGCCAGTCGTGGGGCCCCCGCATTGTTCGGCATGATCAGCCGGCCGGACTCACGAGGACCGTAGTGACGCGCAAAGCCAGCCCGACCATAGCGCTGTTTCCCGAAGCGAGCTTCGGCGCCGCGCTCAATTGCGTCGGTATCGCGCAAGCCTTGCGCGCCCGTGGCGCCCGGCCGGTGTTCATCTGTCACGCCGGCTTTTCCGGTGTGTTCGCCGACTATGGTTTTCAGGAATACCAGTTGCCGACCGACGAGCCGCTGACCGACAGCGAACGCCAGAGCTACTGGCAAGCTTTCGTGCGCCGGCATCTGCCGCATTTCAGGCTGAGCCCGATCGATCAGCTCGAAACCTACGTCGCCCCGACCTGGGAAGCGATCGTCGATACCGCGGTCAATGCCGAGGCGCCGCTGCGCCAATTGCTGGCCCGGCTGAAGCCGGACGCCGTGGTGCTCGACAATGTCATCATGTTTCCGGCGCTGGCCGCCGCCGGCTGCCCATGGGTGCGCGTCGTCTCCTGCGCCGAGACCGAGCTTCCCGACGCCGATGTACCACCCTATCTGTCCGGTCTCGCCGCCGACGACCCAAGCCGCGCGGCCTTCGAGGCGCGCTATCTGGCAGCGGTCGCTCCGGCGCATGATCGGTTCAACCGGCTTCGGATCGACGCCGGTCTTGCGCCCTTGCCGAAGGGCGTTTTTCTCGAAGCTTCGCCCGACCTCAATTTGCTGCTGACCCCAACAATCGTGCGCAGGCAGCGCGCCGAGCAGCTCGACCCGGCCCGCTTCGTCTATCTCGAAGGCTGCGTCCGTTCGGAAGGGCCGTTCGATGTGCCGGTCTTTCCGCGCAATGACGGGCCGCTGGTCTATCTCAGCTTCGGCAGCCTGGGCGCCATGGATGTCGGCCTGATCGAGCGCATGCTTGCCGTGTTCGACCGGCTTCCGGCTCGGTTCATCGTCAATGTCGGCGGTCTGCGCGACACCTATCGCGCGGTTCCGGACAATGTCTATCTCGACGCCTGGCTTCCGCAGCCGTCGGTCGTCGCGAAATCCGATCTCTTCATCCATCACGGCGGCAACAACAGCTTTTGCGAAGCGCTGCGTTTCGGCGTGCCGTCGCTGATCATGCCCTATTGCTGGGACGGGCATGACAATGCGCGACGCGCTGAGGAAACCGGCGTTGGCCGCCACATCAGCCGCGACGGCTGGAGCGACGATGAACTGGAAAATGCCATCCTTGGCCTAATGGCCGACAGCGGGATGCGCTTTCGCCTCAAGGAGAATGCGGTCACCATGGCACGGGCGCCGGGAACCGAAATCGCCGCCGAAGCCATTCTCGCCCTCGTAAGGACGTGACCTGATGCTCAACACCACGACAACGGATGCACCGCAAATGACCCCGACGGACGATCCGAAGGGATGGCTGGAGCAGCAGGGGATCAGGGAAGTCGAGTGCCTGGTGCCGGATGTGAACGGCGTGCTGCGCGGCAAGACCTTGCCGACGGCCAAGTTCCTGAAGTCGCTCGAAGACCGCGCGCTCTACCTGCCAAGCAGCGCCTTCCTGGTCTGCATCGACGGCCGCTATTCCGGTTCCAACGATGAGGGCTTCGGCTATCAGGACCCCGACATGCGGATGGTGCCGGACGTTGCGACGCTCTGCCTGGCACCCGGTGCCGGAGCAGGGAAAGCCTATGTCTTCGCCGATGCGTTTCACATAGACGATCGGCCGTGGATGGCCTCGCCACGTCATGTCTTGAGAGCCGTGCTCGATCTCTATCGCCAGCGCGGCTGGCGGGCGGTGGTGGCACCGGAGCTCGAATTCTACCTGACCGCGCCCAATCCCGATCCCGATCGGCCGTTGAGCGCGCCGGTCGGGCGCAATGGCCGCTCCGAAACCGTACAGCATCCCTATGACATGGCGGCGCTGGAGGAATTCGAGCCGGTGATCCGGCGGCTCTACGACTATGCCGCCGCGGCCGGGCTGCCGCTCGACACGCTGATCCACGAATCAGGCACGGCGCAGCTGGAGATCAATTTTCTGCATGGCGACGCGCTGCCGCTGGCCGACAAGGTGCTGCTGTTCAAGCGGATGACCCGCCAGGCCGCGCAGGAATATGGCATGCATGCGACCTTCATGGCCAAGCCGATCGCCGCACAAGCCGGCAGCTCCATGCATCTCCACATGTCGGTCATCGACGAGGCCGGGAATACGCTGTTTGCCGGTGACGATTCCGACACCGAGATGTTCGGGCAGTTCATCGGCGGCCTGCAGAAATATATTCCCGAGGTGATGCCGCTGTTTGCGCCGAATGTGAACTCGTTCCGCCGCATCCGGCCGAACCACAGCGCGCCCGCCAACATCGAGTGGTCGCATGACAATCGCTCCTGCGGCCTGCGCGTGCCGGCCGGCGGGCGGGCCGCGCGGCGGGTGGAAAACCGGTTGCCCGGCGCCGATGCCAACCCCTATCTGGCGATGGCCGGCACGCTGCTCTGTGGCTATCTTGGCTTCGAGGAAAAGCTCTCGCGTTCGCCCGAGGCATCGGGCAACGCCTATCGCAGCAAGAGCACGCTGCCGAAAACCATGGAGGAGGCGCTCGATCGTTTCGCCGCGTGCAGTCCGGTTCGGGACTTGCTCGGCGAGGATTTCGTCCAGACCTATCTGCGCGTCAAGAGCGTCGAGCTCGACCTGTTCCAAAGCGTCGTCACCAGCTGGGAACGCGATCATCTGCTGCTCAAGGTTTGATGATGGGCTTCAACTCCGGCCTGGATATCGGCAAATCCTACTATGTCGCGACGGCCAATCCGGCTCCGGATCATCCGGCGCTGCAGGGCGACGTCGACGCCGATCTCGTGGTGGTCGGCGGCGGCTGTACCGGCCTGTCCGCAGCCCTTCATGCCGCCGAACGCGGGCTGAAGGTGGTGCTCTTGGAAGGCGGCAAGATCGGCTGGGGGGCGTCGGGGCGCAATGGCGGCCAGGTCATTCCCGGCCTGCGCAAGGGCGCCAAGGGTCTGGCCAAGCTCTATGGGCCCGAACGGGCGCGGGCGCTTTTCGATCTCGCCCTCGAGGCGCGCGGGCTGGTGCTCGACCTGATCGAGCGCCATGCCATCGATTGCGACCTCCGGCTCACCGGCCATCTGGCCGGTGCGGTCAACAGCTCCGATCTGCGCGGCCTTGAGGAAGAGGCCGAGTGCCTTGCCACCGTGATGAACTTTCATGACGTCGAGATGCTGTCGGCAACGCAGGCGCGTGGAATGGTGAACACGCCCTATCACGGCGCGATGTACGAGAAGCTCGGTGGCCATATGCATCCGCTGAACTACACGCTGGGTCTTGCTCGCGCCGCGGCAGCGGCGGGCGTCACCATCCACGAGAATTCGGTGGCGCTGCGGCTGGAGCGAGAACCTGCCATCAGGGTTGCGACGGCCAAGGGTTCGGTCCGGGCCAGGCATGTCGTGCTGGCCGGCGACGCCCTGCTCCAAGGGCTCGAGCCGCGCGTCAACAGCCGCATCATGCCGGTCGGCAACTACATCGTCGCCACCGAGCCGCTGGACGACCCGAGCGACGTCATCCCAAGCAATGTCGCCGTTTCCGACACCCGCTTCGTGGTCAACTACTACCGGCTGTCGGCGGACGGAAGCCTGCTGTTCGGCGGCGGCGAGCGCTACACGCCGTCGCCGCCCGCAGACATTGCCGGCTTCGTGCGGCCGCATATGGAAAAGACCTTTCCGCAATTGCGCGGCCGCCGCATTGATCATGCATGGGGTGGGCTGGTCTCGGTGACGACATCGCGCCTGCCGGATGTCGGCCACTATGGCGAAGTCTATTTTGCGCATGGCTATTCCGGCAAGGGCGTGATCCTGTCGACCCTGTCGGGAAAGCTGCTCGCCGAGGCGATCACCGGCGATGCGTCGCGGCTCGATCTGTTCTCGACGCTGAGGCCAATGCCGTTTCCCGGCGGCACGGCGCTGCGCGGTCCGCTCTATGTGCTCGGCATGCTCTGGTATGCGATGCGCGACCGCATCAAGCATTGAGGATCGGCAAGTGGGCCCGCACCAGGGAAACGCAAGAGAGAAAGCTGCATAGATGGCCGAGGCTTATATCTGCGACTATATCCGCACGCCGATCGGACGTTTCGGTGGGCAGTTGGCGTCGGTCCGCGCCGACGACCTTGGCGCGGTTCCCTTGAGGGCTTTGATCGAACGCAATCCCGGCATTGACTGGGCTGATATCGACGACGTCATCTATGGCTGCGCCAATCAGGCCGGCGAAGATAATCGCAATGTGGCGCGCATGGCGCTGCTGCTCGCCGGACTGCCCAAGGAGGTTTCCGGCTCGACCGTCAATCGCCTCTGTGGTTCGGGCATGGATGCCGTCATCATCGCCGCGCGCGCCATCAAGGCCGGCGAGGCGGAGCTGATGATATCAGGCGGCGTCGAATCGATGAGCCGTGCTCCCTTCGTCATGCCCAAGGCGGAGACCGCCTTTTCGCGCAATGCCGAGATCCATGACACCACCATCGGCTGGCGCTTCGTCAACCCGCTGATGAAGGAGCAGTACGGCATCGATTCGATGCCGGAAACCGGCGAGAACGTCGCAGAAGAGTATGCCGTCTCCCGCGCGGACCAGGATGCCTTTGCCCTGCGCAGCCAGGACAAGGCGGTGACCGCGCAGGCCAATGGCCGGCTGGCGAAGGAAATCACTCCCGTAACGATCCCGCAGCGCAAGGGCGACGCGGTCATCGTCTCGAAGGATGAGCATCCACGCGCGGGTACGACGATCGAGGTGCTGGCGAAATTGCCGACGCCGTTCCGGCACGGCGGCACGGTCACGGCCGGCAACGCGTCGGGCGTCAACGATGGTGCCGCGGCGCTGATCGTCGCCTCGGAAGCCGCGGTGAAAAAATACGGCCTGACGCCGATCGCCCGCATTCTTGGAGGCGCGGCCGCAGGCGTGGCGCCGCGCATCATGGGCATCGGCCCGGTGCCGGCGACGCAGAAGCTGTGCGCCCGGCTCGGCCTGAAGCCGACAGACTTCGACGTCATCGAGCTCAATGAAGCCTTTGCCTCCCAAGCCATCGCCGTGCTTCGCCAGCTCGGCATCGCCGAGGACGCGGAGCACGTCAACCCGAATGGCGGCGCCATCGCGCTCGGCCATCCGCTCGGCATGTCGGGTGCCCGCATATCAGGCACGGCGGCGCTGGAACTTCGCGAGCGCGGCGGCCGCTACGCGCTCGCCACCATGTGCATCGGCGTCGGCCAAGGCATTGCGATAGCGCTCGAACGGGCTTGATCCAGCCCTTTCGGTCGCCTTGGCCGGGGAGCTCCGGAGCCGCCTATCTCGTTAACCCGATATGCAAAAGGCGCTCTGGTCAATGGGAGATCTTTGCGAAATGATGGATGCCGTTGCGCCTAAGCCGGAGAGCGTGGCCCTTGCAAGAAGGCTGCTTGAATTGAGCGATCCTCAGCCCATTACCAACGATACAATCCTCATAATTTTGCATTACGTTCTCGTCGAAATTCGAGGGACTGACAAACCGGAAAAGGCACGGATGCTTGCGGACGCCTTTCACAACGCGCCGAGCATGATCGCAAATGGCTGTGAACCGCAAAAAACGTGGGAAAGCATCCTGTCAACAGCGCGAAGGCTTCAGATAGAGCCTTACGTCCTTTGGCTACACGTTCAGTCGCGTCAAATTTCAAACTGAGATGCTACCCCAAATTTGACCATGTGGACAAAGGTCCGGCGTCGTTCCATAGTTCCCTGTCTTGTTATTTTTTCCGAACAGTCGGCTCGACATGGCTGTCGAACAGAGGGGCATGCAATGGAAAATGGGAAGAGCAAAATCCAATTGAAACGCGAAGGACTTTCGCGACGCAGCGTCCTGGAGCTCGGCGCGTTTGGCCTGGCGGCAGTGATGCTGCCGGGCAGTGCCTTGGCGCAGGACAAGAAGCTGAAGGTGGCGGCGATCTTCGCCACGCCGACCGAGGAGCCATGGGTCCACCAGATCCATGTCGCCCTGCAGAGGGCCGAGAAGGAACTCGGCATCGAATACAAATGGTCGGAGAAGGTGCAGACGGCCGACTTCAGCCGTGTCATGCGCGAATACGCGCAAGGCGGCTATGAGTTGGTTCTCGGCGACGCTTTTGCCGCCGAGCGCGAATCCCGCCGCACGGCCAAGCAATTTCCGAAGGTCGCCTTTCTGTTCGGCTCCGGCGCCGGGCCGGCTGAGCCGAATTTCGCAGTCTTCGACAACTGGATCCACGAGCCGGCCTATCTCTCCGGCCTGATCGCCGGAAAGATGTCGAAATCAGGCACGATCGGCGCCGTCGCGGCGATGGGCATTCCGGAAGTGAACCGGCTGGTCAATGCCTTCTTTGCCGGCGCCCGGGAAGTCAATCCTAACATCAAGAGGAAGGTCGCTTTCATCGGCTCTTTCTTCGACCCGCCAAAGGCCAAGGAAGCGGCTATCGCCCAGATCGACGCCGGCGTCGACGTGATCTATGCCGAACGTTTCGGCGTCATCGAAGCGGCGGTCGAGAGGAAGATCCTCGCCATCTCCAATATGTCCGACCAGTCCAACCTCGGCCCGGATACAGTGATCACCGGCCCGGTGTGGGACATGTACCCGACGGTCGAGCACGCGATCAAACTGGTTAAGGCCGGCGTCTTCACCGCGCAGGATTACGGCGATTTCTCGCGCATGGCCAAGGGCGGCTCCTTCCTGGCGCCCTATCACAAGTTCGACAAGACGCTGCCCGCCGACGTCAAGGAGCTGGTCGAGAAGAAGAAGGCCGAGATCCTCGACGGCAATTTCCGCGTCAACGTCGACGAGGACACGCCGGTTTCGGATTGAGCGGCGCAGCCCTCCCCCTTGAGGGGAGGGTGGCCCGAAGGGCCGGGTGGGGCCCGCTGTGACGCGCTCCATCCTTATCGGTGTTAAGGTCGAGACCTTATCGGTGTAAAGGTCGAGGCAGTTGAGGTGACCCCTCCCACCTCGCTTCGCTCGGTACCCCCCTCAAGGGGGAGGGCTATCGGCGCCATCTCTCATCAGGAGTATCCGTGCCGACGCCTGCCCCACTCATCGAAATGCGCGGCATCTCCAAGAGCTTCGGCTCCGTCAAGGCAAACGAAGCCGTCGATCTCAGCGTCGCGCCGGGTGAGATTCTCGGGCTGCTGGGTGAAAACGGCGCCGGCAAGACGACGCTGATGAACGTGCTGTTCGGCGCCTATGCGCCCGACGCCGGCGAGATCCTGGTTCAGGGCCGGCCGGTGACGATCAACAGCTCGGCCGACGCGCTTGCCGCCGGCATCGGCATGGTGCACCAGCACTTTCATCTCGCACCGCGGCTTTCGGTGCTGGAAAACCTGCTGATCGGCATCCCCGGAAAGTCGGGCCGGATCGACCGCGCCGGCGGGCTGGCGCGGCTCAACGAGATCGGCCGGCAGCATGGACTCACGCTCGATCCGGACCTTCCCGTCTCGGTGCTGTCGATCGGCGAGCAGCAGCGGCTCGAAATCGTCAAGGCGTTGTTTCGCGGTGCAAGGCTGCTGATCCTAGACGAGCCGACGGCGGTGCTGGCGCCGACAGAGGTCGATGGGTTGTTTTCGGCGCTGCGCTCGATGGCGGCCCAGGGCCTCGGCATCATCTTCATCTCGCATAAGCTCAACGAGGTTAGGGCGCTCACCCATCGCTGCGTGGTGCTGCGGCATGGCCGCGTGACCGGGCGCGTCGATACCCCCGCAAGCACGACATCCTCGGAGATGGCGAGGCTGATGTGCGGCCACGAAATCGTTCCGCCGGCCAGGGGACCATCGACGCCAGGTGCCCCGGTGCTGACCCTCGACGGCATCTCGACGTCGCGGCATTCCGGCATGGCGCTCCGCGACGTGTCGCTCTTCGTGCGTGCCGGCGAGATCCTCGGCATTGCCGGTGTCGCGGGCAATGGCCAGCGGGCGCTTGCCGAGGTGATCTCAGGCGTTCGCGCGCCCGATGCCGGCCGGATGACGATAGCCGGCAAAATGGTCTCGCGGTTCTCGCCGCGCGAGGTGCAAGCGCTCGGTCTCGGGCGCATCCCGGAAGACCGGATGACGACCGGTCTGGTCACCAATTTGCCGCTGGCGGATTCGATGGTGCTGCCGCGCATCGGCACGGGGGCGTTCAGCCGCAACGGCCTGCTCAGGCCGGATGCGATCCGCGCCTTCGCCGAAGCTCAGATCAAGGCCTATGACATACGCTGCCCCGGACCGATGACGCGGGCCGGAGCGCTGTCCGGTGGCAATCTGCAAAAGGCGCTGCTGGCGCGCGAGCTCGCCTTCGACCCCAAGGTGCTGATCGTGTCGCAGCCGACGCGCGGTCTCGACATCGGTGCGGCGCGCTTCATCCACGAAAAGTTCCTCGACATGCGTGGCGGGGGCTGCGGCATCATCGTCCTCGGCGAGGATCTCGAAGAGCTGCTCATGCTCTGCGACCGCATCGCGGTGATGTATGAGGGACGGATCGTCGGCACGCTCGACAGCGCCGACGCCACCATTGCGCGGCTCGGCCTGATGATGACCGGGGCGGAGGGGACAGCCTGATGTTTCGCCTCGAAGCCCGCACCAGCACGCCCGGCTGGTTCAATCTCGCTCTGCCACTGCTGGCGATCGGAGCAACGCTGGTGCTGTGCAGCGGCCTCATCGCGCTGGCCGGTGCCGGCGTCATCGAAGCCTATGGTGTGATGTTCTCGGCGTCGCTGGGCGACAGCTACGCCATCACCGAAACGCTGGTGCGCGCGACCCCGATGATCTTTACCGGGCTGGCCGTCGCCGTCGCCTTCCGTGCCAAATTCTGGAACATCGGCGCCGAGGGGCAGTTGCTGGCCGGTGCGGTGGCGAGCTGCGCGGTCGGCGCCATCCCGATGCCGGGGCCGCTCGCCATGCTTCTCATGGCGGCGGCAGGCGCTGCCGCCGGTGCCGCAGTCGCCTTGGTGCCGGCGACGCTGCGCGTCAAATTTAGTGTTGATGACGTGGTCAGCTCGCTGCTGCTCAACTCGGTCATCTTCTACGCCTTGATGGCGCTGATCGAGGGCCCGTGGAAAGACACATTCAGCGGCTACCCGATCTCGCCGCCGATCGAGGATTCCGCGAATTTCCCGGTGCTGCTCGAAGGGACGCGGCTGCATCTCGGCGTTGTGGCAGCGTTCCTTGCTGCGCCGGTCATCTGGTTCCTGATCGCGCGCACGACGCTCGGCTTCAGGATCAGGGTCATCGGCGAAAATCCAGAAGCTGCGCGCTATGGCGGCATCCATGTCGAGCGCGTGCTGATCTCGACGGCGCTGCTGTCCGGCGCGCTGGCCGGGCTTGCCGGCGTCGGCGAGGTCGGCGGCGTGCATTTCCAGGTGATGAGCGACATCTCGCCGGGCTATGGCTATTCCGGCATCGTAGTCGCCATGCTGGCGAGGCTCAACCCGCTCGGCGTGGTGCCGGCGGCGCTCTTCCTCGCCGCCGTCATGACCGGCGCTGAGGCGATGTCGCGAGCCACCGGCGTTCCGGCCTTTCTCAGCGATGTCATCCAGGGAACCGCGCTGCTCGCCATGTTGGTGGCGCTGCTGTTCACCGCCTACCGCATCCGCCGCGTGGGGACAGCAAAATGAGCGTCGTGCTCGAACAGATTTTTCAGGTCGGCTTCCTGGCCGCCATCATCCGGATTGCCACGCCGCTGGCTTTCGCAACATTGGGCGAGATGTTCTCCGAGCGCGCCGGCGTGCTCAATCTAGGGATCGAAGGCATCATGCTGTTGTCGGCGATGACCGGCTTCACCGCGACCAGCCTCAGCGGCAGCCTGTGGCTCGGCGTGCTTGCGGCAGTTGTCACCGGTGCGCTGATGAGTGCCGTGCATGCGCTGTTCACGGTGGCGCTCGGCCTCAGCCAGCATGTTTGCGGCATCGGCGTGACGCTGTTCTCGTCGGGCCTCGCCTATTTCCTTTACCGGCTGATCTTCGGCCAGCAATCGGTGCCGCCCAGCATCAAGAGTTTCGAGACGCTGCCGATCCCTGTTCTCTCCGACATCCCGGTGCTCGGACCGGCGGTGTTCAACCAGTTTTCGCTGGTCTACATGGCGATGGCAGCCGTTCCCCTGGCCGCCTTCGTGCTCTACCGGACGCCGTGGGGCCTGTCCGTGCGCATGGTCGGTGAAAATCCGCGCGCCGCCGATTCGGCCGGCGTCGGCGTTATCGCCACGCGCTTCCAGGCGGTGATCCTCGGCGGCGCCCTGATGGGGCTGGCCGGGGCTTTCCTGTCGATGGTGCAGTTCAACGCTTTCACCTTCGGCCTTGTCTCCGGACGTGGCTGGGTGGCGATAGCGCTCGTCGTCTTCGGTCGCTGGGACCCCTGGCGTTCGGCAGGGGCCGCCCTGCTATTCGCCTTCGTCGATGCCTTGCAACTGCGCATGCAGGCGAGCGGGCTCGGCCACATCCCCTATGAGGCGTTCCTGATGCTGCCCTTCATCTTCACCATCGTCGCCATGGCGGTGATGTCGCGCAATGCCGTCGCGCCTTCGGCGCTGCTCAAGCCGTTCCGCAGGGAAGAACGCTGACAGGCTGGGGCGGGAAATTCTCAGCCGCCGCTTAGCGCCCGCATCACATTCGGCAGCGCCGGCAGCGTCAACAAAACCGTGCCGGCAAGCCAGATGGACGAGACGACGATGCTCCTGGGGTACGCCGACCAGCGCTCATAGAGCGCGGCCGGGACGCCGGCGAGCATGATGGTCATCGTCGACAGGATCAGCGCACTTGCCATGTAAACGATCTGGCTTAAGGGAGGCGCCCAGCCCGGATACCAGACCGGATAGAACAGGAACACCAACAGCACCCACGGCGAAAAGATACCGTTGACGATGGCGACCGCCATGACCGGCACAAGAGCGTTTCTGTCCATTGCCTCAACCCCCTTGTGAAGCCATCGGCGCAATGCCGAAATTGATCAGAAAAACGAGATAGCCGACGCGCAAGGCCATAAGCCAGAGCACGCTGAAGACGATCACCACCGGCTGGGTCAGGATCGACGGCGTGACGGTCCGCACGATCCGCAGGACCGGGTCCGTGACGGACTTGAAGAAGCGCCAGATGTAGTTGTCCCAGCTTTCGGGCACGAAGAGGCCGAGCAGGAGACGCCCCATCAGCGTGTACATCACCGCGGCGAGGATGAAATTCGGTATGTGGAAATACCAATAGGACCAGAAATCGTTCATGGGCGATTTTCCAAGCGGCGGCGGCGCCGCGTTATGCCAGCGACGTCCCCGAAATGAAAGCGGGGTCCGTCACCGGACCCCGCCTCTTGCGCCGATCACTATGCGCAATCAGGCAATCTTTTCTTCCATCATCTGCTTGCCGCGAGGGACACGGATTTCCTCGATGAAATCCTGCATATCCCGTGACGGCGCCCTGGTGAGAAGGCTGACAATGATCATCACGGCGAAGCCCACCGGCAGTCCAAAAGTCGCCGACGAGATGTTTTTCACCCCCCACCACAATTCCATGTTCGGCGTCGCCTTGTCGAAATCGGCGCCGTACTGGGTCATCACCAGATAGAAGAGGGTAATGCCGAAGCCTGCGATCATGCCGGCGACAGCGCCGGTCGAATTGGCCCGCTTCCACCAGACGCCGAGCACCAGCGCCGGGAAGAGCCCGCCGGCGGCAAGAGAGAACGCCCACGACACCATCGACAGGATGTCCGACGGCTTGGTTGACGCGACGTAGGCGGCCAGCACCGCGACCATAACCAGCAAGATGCGGGACACGATCAGACGCCGCGACGTAGGCGCATTCTGGTCGATCATCTTGTAGTAGATGTCGTGGCTGAGCGCGTTGGCGATGGCCAGCAGCAGGCCGTCCGCAGTCGACAGCGCGGCGGCAAGGCCGCCGGCGGCGACGAGGCCCGAGATGACATAAGGCATGCCGGCCATTTCCGGCGTGGCCAGCACGATCATGTCGGCGTTGAGGTTGATGTCGGCAAACGAAAGGGTCGTGACGCCCTTTTCGGCGCAGGCCGCGACGATCGCCGCGGTGTCTGTCGCCGCCTTGCCGCAGATCTGCACGAGCGTATTGTCGGCAGCGGCCCAGCGCATCATCCATCCGGCTTTCTCGGCGATGTTTTCAGGCGTCAGGCCCGACGCCACCAGGTCGAGCATCGTCCACTTGGCGAATGCCGCATAGGCGGGCGCGGTGAAGTACAGGATGAAGATGAACAGCAGCGACCAGGCGACCGAGACACGCGCTTCCCGCACCGACGGGGTGGTGAAGTAGCGCATCAGGACGTGCGGCAATGACGCTGTTCCGACCATCAGGCAGAGAATGAGCAGGAAGTAGTTCTTGGCGTCATAGCCGCCATGCACGAATGGCGTGATGTGATGCACCGCGATGCCCTGCGCCGTCTCAAGCGCGGTGATGTTCGCCAGCGCCTGGCCCTGCATCAATTGCGGGATAGGAATGCCCGTCTTCACCGTGGACATCCAGATGGCGGGGATCAGGTAGGCGATGATCAGCACGATGTACTGGGCGACCTGGGTCCAGGTGACGGCGCGCATGCCGCCGAGCATCGAGCACACCAGAATGCCGGCGAGGCCGACATAGACTGCTACGTTGAAGTCGATGCCAAGGAAGCGAGCCGAGATCAATCCGGTGCCGAAAATCTGCGCGACCACATAGGTAAACGAGCATGAGAACAGAACGATCACGCCGATGAAGCGGGCGAGATTGCCGCCGTAGCGCGCCGACAGGAAGTCGGGAACCGTGTAGGCGCCGAACTTGCGCAGATAGGGCGCAACGAGGATGGCCACGAGCACGTAGCCGCCAGTCCAGCCGAGCACGAAACCGAGGCCGTCATAGCCAAGCAGGTAGAGCGAGCCGGCCATGCCGATGAAGGAAGCCGCCGACATCCAGTCGGCGCCCGTCGCCATGCCGTTGTAGAGCGCCGGTACGCGACGCCCGGCGACGTAGTATTCGCCGACATGCATGGTGCGGCTCAGGACGCCGATCACCGCGTAGATGACGATGGTAAAGCCCATGAACAGGTAGCCGATTACAACATTTTCGACACCCATGGCGCTCAAGATGGCCATCAGGATGATGAAGGCTATGAAGCCGCCGGTGTAGAGGCCGTAGATGCGGCCAAGATTGGAGGTGAAGTCGCCTCCGCTTGCGGTGGTAGATGTTGTGTTAGCCATTGACGTTCCCCCCGATCAATCTTCATTGACATGATGCTCTTCGTCGATCGCGTTCTGGCGCCGTGCGAACCAGAACAGCATGACGACGAAGGCGATAAGCGAACCCTGGGCGGCCATGTAGAAGCCGAGCGGAAAACCAAAAATGACGATGGTGTTGAGTTGCTCCACGAACATGTGGATGACGTAACCGAAGAACACCCACAGGCCCAGCATGACGAACATGAGGCTCTTGGTCTTGTTCCAATAACTTACGCGGTCTGGTGTCGCCATAGCGTTGAACCTCCCTTGGTTGGCAGCTTGCGAACCGTTTCGACCGCAAGGCGCCGTTTAAAGCTTGCCTCTTCCGCTAAGGCGGAAGCCCTCCGGCATGTGTAGCGGTCAGGTATAGAATCAGTGACCGTAACTTTATAGGAGTAACACTTCTTGCCGCTTCTGTTCATACGACTTTAGAATCGGTGAGAGGACTGGAGAACCGGTGAGAGGACTTGAATCGGTAAGAGGGCTGGCGGTGCGGCGTCGCGGAGGCTAAACGATCAACATCGGTTGGAAACAAAACCGAAGGGAGAGCGTCATGGGCCTGCTGACCAACCTGTTGCCCGAGTTCCTGCGTAAGCCGCACCCGATCGGCAGCGTCAGCGACCTGGCTGACTTCATGGATTCGCGCGCCGCCTTCCTGGCGCAGAAAAGCATCGTCGAGTTCTGCCGCGTCAGGGCAGGGGTCTACTGGCAGAAGCTGTTCAGCGAGAAGGAGTTCCAGGCGGCGCTCAACCATTCACGCTGGCGCGCCTACCCTGCCTGCTATGCCATCGTGGCGGAAATGGTGGAGGGTGCGCTGCGCGAGCCCGCCGGCTTGCGCCAGCGAGGCCTGCCAGCGGCGCTGGAAAAAGTGGCCTTGGCAAGCTTCTCCAAATATGCCGTTCCGGACGGCTCGCCCCCGACTTTCTGGGAGGACGCCACCGAGCTCACACGTCAACGTCTCGCCGCCACGCAGATCGGTCCGCCGCGGCCGGTGCGCGAAATCCCCGAGCCGCTGGCGCGAACGGTTTTCGAGATGGTCCCGATCCACCCCAATCTCCTGACCAACGACTATGACTATATCTTCAACTTCCTGAGGATGAATCTGCTGCGCGCGCATGAGGATTTCCTTGCGCAGGCTGACCGCAGCGCCCTCGTCGACGAGTTGCTGGGTGCCGCGCGCATCTGAGCTTTGTTCCGGCGCGCCGATATCCAGGGCTCCCCGTTCGGCCTCGCACCGTCCGAGCGTCGCCGGCTATGCGAACATCAGGTCCCGCACCAGGTCGGGTGCCGACTGGAGGCGCTTGATGAGGCTCTTGAGCTCTGCCTGCTGCTCGCGCGTCAGGGCATTGATCTCGATACGGTTGGATACAGGTATACCAGCGTAGATGTCATGCGTCTGCTGAGCGAGCAGCAAGCCGATCAGCATGGAATGGCCGGCCAGCATCGCCTTCATGTCGCGCTCGCCGCCGATATCCTGCGCGATCAGTCTCTCGAGCCGGGCACGCGTGCTCCGCTCGCGGATGCCGTGGCGAATTGCAAGCGTGCGTGCGGTCGCGACGATAGGAAAAAGGCCATACTTCTTGATGTCCAGCCGGCCATTTTCAAGCTGAAAGCCGCCAAAAACAGTGAAGGGATTGCCGGTTGTCATCTGCTCGCCGAGAAGCTTCGCGAATACCGGCTCGGCGTGGCCACGGTCATACGCATATTCGATGAACTGCGCGGCCAGCGTCGTGTCACCGTGAACCGGCCGCAGATCGTAGACGATATCGACGTTGAGCAGATCCTCCGGCCGTAGGCGGCGAACCCAATCTTCGACGCGCCCCTTCCAGATGTCGAGGCTTCCGCGGAATGCGGCGTTCGCGGCCATTACCCCGCCTTTGCAATACGGCACGCCTGAGATGTCGAGCATGTCGGCGAGCTTGGTGCCGAGCTTTTTAAACCAGCTGTCTTCGGCCCCGCCCGGCTCGCCATCTGCGAAGACGATTGCGTTGTCCTGGTCGGGGGCTATCAGGCTTTCGCCACGGCCGCCTGAGCCGAGCACGAGCACGGCGTAGGCGCAGGGCGGCGGGCCGTGACCTTCGATCTGCATCTGTTGTTCGGCAAGCACGGCGGCGCGGCGGGTAAGCGAGCAAAGTTCATCGCTGATGATTTCCGCCACCGCGCGCGGGTCGATCGCTTCGCCGATGAGCGAACGTACCACGCCCGGCAGCATCGACCAGGTGGCGGCCAGTTCGGCGGCGTCCTTGGCATGTTCGATCGTGTCGTCGAGATCGATGGCAGCGGCGGCGCGCAGCCTCAGCAGGTCACGCGCCGAAAGCACGCCGACCAACACGCCCCCGTCGTGAACGGCGAGATGGCGGACTTTCAGCCGATCCATGCGGCCGATCGCCCGATAAGCGAAGGCGGCGGCGCGGATGCTTATCAGCGGTCGCGTTGCGATGCTTCCGACCGGCATGTCAAAAGCCCGCTCGGCGTCGGACGATATGCGGCGCAGCAGGTCACGCTCGGTAACGATGCCATACTCCTCAATCGGTCGATCCGGCGTTCCTCGGTCGGACACCAGGACCGAGCTGATCTTGCGCTTGACCATGAGGTCGATGACCTGCCTTGTCGGTTTGGTCGATTTCACCACGACTGGCGGGCTGCTCATGAGGCTGCCGACGCGATGGCGATAGGCATAGGGATCAACCGGCTGAAACGCGGGAGCCTGGGGTCGCGATGGCCCAGCCGGCGCGATGGCCGGCTTCGAGAGCATCCGAAAGGGCAAGGCAGGCGACTTCGGCCTCTCCGAGTGTTCGGATGTTGCGCTTGCGCAACTCCGGTATCAACCCGGCAAAGATGTCTCCCGCCGCGATCGCATCGCCCAGAGCCGAATGGCGGCCAGCTATCTCCAGGCGAAGCCAGGCGGCGATCGTCTCCAGCGAATGGTCCGCCAGATTGGGATTTGCTATGGTTGCAAGAAGCCGGACGCACAGCGCCCGAGGCTTTTTCCAGGGCAAACTGGCGCGTCGGCATTCGCGCTCCAATACCGCCAGGTCGAAGCCGATCGAGTGGCCGACGAGGATGCGGTCGCCGACGAACTTCTGGAATTGCCCCCATGCATCCGGAAAGCTCCCGGCGCCGTTAACATCGCCATCCGTGATGCCGTGGACGAGCGAAGCCTCGGACGGGATTGCTTCGTCAGGATCGATGAGGAGATCGAACCGAGGTTGCCGGACGACCTTGCCATGCGCGATGCCGATCGCGCCAATCTGGACCACGCGCGCCTTGGTGGCATCGGGCCCGGTTGTTTCGGTGTCAACAGCGGCAGCCGCTATTGCTATCAGCGGTGTCGCGCCGGTCGCCGGCTTCAATTCCGTCCCCTTCGGCATAGCCGATAGCCTTCCTCTGCCGGATTTCTGCCGAGACAGCGCCCTGTTGATGCCGGAAAGGTCGATCCTGCTTGCCCTGCAGCATAGAGCGCGCCGGCGGGCCGCGTCGATGGCCGAATTTCATGCTGTGGCGTTCGCAAAGATGCCCCGGTCGGCCTGGAGCTGCGCGCCCGCATGGCCATACTGAATCCCGGAGGACCACCCGTCCAGGCGGCACATTCGCCTTAAAGTGATTTGATACGGTCGCAGCGCTCGCGCACTGTCGGCGAGTTTGTTGCCGAGGCAGCCGATGGATGAGATCAGGCGGATTGCTGTGGAGTGCATCGGGCGCGCCGTAATGTTCGGATCGCTTGCCATCGGCTGTGTCATGGTCGGCTTCTCCTTCAACCCGGTATCCGCATTTCGCTCCGGCGCGTTCCTCACGCTGACCATGGTTCTGGCACTGATGTGGAAAGCTATGACCGCAGCCAGCAAGAATCCCAAGCACACCGAAGTCTGGCTCTACCTCGATGAGAAATCGCGCCCAGCCGATGGTCCGGCGCGACGGGTGTTCGGCACCATCATGGGCGACGTTTATAAACTCTACGCCAAGATCGCGCTTGGCGTGGCGGTTGGGTTCTTCCTGGTGTCGCTCGTGCTGATGCTGTTCGGCCTGGAAGCTTACAGGCCGCCCGCCAAATAGGCGGCCGCTCCGCCCATCCCTGTCCCTCCGCCCGCACGAGCCTGGCGTTTTGCCATCGGGCATCGGCCCGGAAAGCGCCGCGCTAAGCAGCAAACAAACCAAATTGTCATCCGGTTTGAGAAAAAAATTCCAAGTATCGCTGGAAAATAGCACTCGACAAAGTCTAGTATTTTTATAGATTAACCGCCGAGACGGAGGTCGATATGTTTTATTTCCGGAACGCCCGGACTGCCCGCAAAGGCCAAAGGCTCGGTTCTGACCAGACCTGGCGGCCGGCCTATTCGGGCGCCTTTGCCTATCTCGTCTTTGCCCTTGCGTTCGTGTTCACCGGGGCAGTCGTTCTGGGCCTCATACCTTGACCATGCAGTCCCGAGTCATCGGGCTCTGAATAAATCAGGTAGCGACCTGCCGCTTTCAGAATACCGGAGTTGAATGAACCGAATTCAGGTGCGCTTTTGCGCGCCCAGTGATCCCAACGTGATGGAGGAGATGGCAATGCCGATCGAGTTCACGCATGTTCCCGGTAAAACTCACCCCGCCGATTCAACCGTGCCGTTTTTCTACGATTTCGCGGAAACCGCGACAAAGCTGTCGCTGATCGAGAACATCGGTTTCCAGAAGATCGTCGTCGACGATCCGGCCGGGCTGCTGACCAATATGGATATTGCCGCCCGGGCGCTGGACCGCACGTCCTCACTCGAGGTCGTTCTCACGCATTGGACCGGTGTGATCGAGCCGACGGTGGCGGCACGGCAACTGGCGGCGCTCGACGCGAAAAGCGGCGCGCGGTTGTCGCTCAGGATGCTCAGCGAGCCGCTGAACGATGACGATGCCGAAACACGTCCGGTCGGTCATACGGTCGTCTGGCAGCGGATCGACGAATATCTGGCGCTGCTGAAGCGGTTGTGGTCGAACGACAGGCCGTTCGATCATGAAGGCGCCTTCTACAGCGTCAAGGGCGGCTATGTGCCGCGCAAGGGGCCGACTGTCGCTGACGTGACCCTCCGCATGGGCGGCCAGTCCGGAACGGCACTCAAGGTGGCCGGGCGGCATGCCGATGTCTTCGAACTGGCGCCAGGTTCGCTCAACGAGATCCGCCAGCTGATGGAGCGGGTGCGCAGTGCCGCCGCCGAACACGGTCGGGCCCACAAGCTGCGTTTCGCGCTTCCCGTCCGGATCCGTTCGGAGGACAATGCCGCTGTCTCCTGCCAAAAGGCCGTAGAAATTGCTGGACCGCCGGCGCAGATCGCGTTGTCGCTGCTTCCTTATGCGGCCCTCGGAATCGAGGAATTCATGATCGTCGGCATCGACAGGCCGCGCGAGATCGCAATGGCTGGCCGCGAAACGATTGCGCTGCTGCGCAACACTCTGGCGCGTCGCGAAGCCGATGTCCCTCAGCCCGAGGCGTTTGCGCCTCGGGTGATTCGGGAAGCACGCGCCGGCGGAACAGCAGCGACTTGTCTGCGTTGACAGCCCCGCTGAAGTCGAACTTTCCTTCATAGCGGTTGAAGCTTCCGGCGCCGAGCTCGACCCCGGGTCGAGAGTGGTGGTCGTTTCTTGCGCGGCGGCGTGGCCGCCGCCAAGCAGCACCGGCCCCGACATCGCGGCGATCAGGAGGTTTCGGCGCGCAGTCACCCCGTCTTGAGTTCAGCCGCGACCTGAACCAACGACCATCTCGGCGCGCTCCACATTTTCGAATTTCGACGCAAATCCGAGGCGTCACGACATTTTGTCGTTTCAAAAAGCCATCATCATTGTTGACTAGTAAACTCATGTTTCATAGTCAACGAGCATCGGCGCCGAAAATCGGATTTCGAAATGCGCGCGCGAAGCCAAGAGGGGCCGAGACCGTGGCTGGAATTCATGCCCAGACTGCCTTCCATGTCGAAGCGGTGCGGTTCGCCGTCGGCGAGCGGACGCTGCTCGATCGCGCTGAAGGACGGCAGGCTGCTGACGCGCGGCACGCCGGACCAGATCATGCAGGGCGACGTGCTCAAGGGAATTTTCGGTGTCGAGATGGGCGTGTTTGCGCACCCCGTCACCGGCCAGCCCATCGGCTATGTGCAATGAGGCCACTGTGAGAATAAGGAAGAAGCCCTTGTCCAGACATGGTTTGTTCGCGGCGTTGCTCGCATCCGTCATCCTGTCGGCCGGCGGCACTGCCGCCCAGGAGCAACCGGCCGCCGCCCCGGCGATCGAGGCGCCGGCTCCCGCGCCTGGGCAGGCTGTGCCAGGCGCGGCCGCGCCACCGGCGATGCAGCCCAACGTGACAACGCCCACCGAGACCACGCCTATCGAGACTGGTCCTTCGACGGCGACGTCTTTGACCCTGCCGCATGATCTGTCGCCATGGGGGATGTTCATGGCGGCCGACATCGTCGTGAAAGCGGTGATGATCGGGCTGGCTTTTGCGTCCTTCGTCACCTGGACGATATGGCTGGCCAAATCTCTGGAGATCCTTGGCGGCAAGCTGCGCGCCCGCCGCGCGGCACAAGCGATCGGCAATGCCGCGACGCTGAACCAGGCCGGGCGCGCGCTTGGCCACAATGGCGGTCCCGGCGCCCTGCTGGTGCGGGCGGCAGAGGAAGAGACCGCGCTTTCGGCCGGCTCGCTCGACCATGTGTCCGGCGACGGATTGAAGGAGCGGGTCACCTCGCGCCTGTCGCGCATCGAGGCGGCGGCGGCGCGGCGCATGTCGCGCGGCACCGGCGTTTTGGCGACGATCGGCTCGACCGCGCCCTTCGTCGGCCTTTTCGGCACGGTCTGGGGCATCATGAACGCCTTCATCGGCATCTCGCAGGCGCAGACCACCAATCTCGCCGTCGTTGCGCCGGGCATTGCAGAAGCCCTGCTGGCCACCGCGATGGGCCTTGTCGCGGCGATCCCGGCGGTGGTCATCTACAACGTCTTTGCACGCTCGATAGCCGGCTACAGGCAGATCCTTGCCGATGCATCGGCAGGGGTCGAACGGCTGGTCAGCCGGGATCTGGATTTCCGCACGGTCGCGCCGGCAAAGCAGATGGCCGCGGAATGAACTCGGAGCGACGCCATGGCAGCTAGAATTCGAGAGAACATCGACGGCGATCTCGCGGAAAACCACGAGATCAACGTCACGCCGTTCATCGACGTGATCCTGGTCCTGCTGATCATCTTCATGGTCGCGGCGCCGCTGGCGACGGTGGATGTCAATGTCGACCTGCCGGGCTCGACCGCGACGCCGGCTCCCCGGCCGGAGACGCCGCTGTTCCTGACGCTGAAAAACGATCTCAGCCTGGCGATCGGCAATGACACCGTGCCGCGCGAAGCCTTCGCCGCCACGCTCGTCGGCAGGACAAAAGGCGACAGGCAGACGCGCATCTTCCTGCGCGCCGACAAGGCGGTCGGCTATGGCGATCTGATGGAGGCGATGAACCTTCTGCGGGGCGCCGGTTATCTGAAGATCGCGCTGGTCGGCCTCGAGACCGCGCCCGGCGAAGCCGCGGCGCCGCAAGTCGGAACGGGCCAATAATGTCGCCGGCGGCCGCCCTGCCGATGGCCGATCAGCGGCGTTTCGGTGTGCGCGAGATTGCCTGGTGGGCGGCCGCGGCTGCGCTGGTTCTGGTGGCGCATGCCGCGATCGGCTATGCGATGCAGAGCTGGCGCCCGGCCGAGCCCGATGGCGGGCCGCCGCAGGCGCAGGTGATCGAGTTGTCGCCGATGGCGTTCACGCCAGCCATGCCGGCCCCGATACCGGACGAGGTGGCGCCCGATCAGCCGGATCCGGCCGAGGAGCCCGTAGCCGAAACGGAGCCTCCGCCCGAATCGCCCGTCGAGCAGGCAGAGCCGGTCACCGAGGCGTCGGAAACCGCTCCGGCCGACACAGTCGAGCCCACCCCGCCGACCATGGCGGAACGGGTCGACCAGCCGCCGCTCGAGGAGGTGCCGGACGTTGCCGAGGCCGTCACGCCGGAAGTGGTCATCCCGCTGCCGCAGCCGAAACCGGTCGAGGCACCCGTCGAGGCCAAGACAAAGAAGCAGGCAAAGGCCAAGGAGCCGGCCGAGGCCAAGGCGGAGAAGCCCGTGAAAGAGGCTAAACAGCGCCCGAAAAAAGAGAAAGCCGCACCGCCCCAGACAGCGGCCAGTCTCGCTGCGAAGCCCGCAGCCAGAGCGGCCGCACCGAAATCGGCCAAGGCGGCCTCGGCGTCCCGCGGGGACTCCAAGAAGTGGAACTCGCAACTGACAAGGTGGATCAATCGGCACAAGCGCTATCCGAAGGCCGCGAAAGACCGCCACTCGGAAGGAACTGTGAGGGTCTCCTTCATGGTGGCCGGCTCCGGCCGAGTGACGTCCGTTCGCATCACTCGTTCCTCCGGGGACCCTGATCTGGACCGCGGTGTAGTCGACCTGCTGCAGGGAGCTACGGTGCCGGCGCCGCCGGAAGGCGTTAGCTCGCGTGTCGATGTACCCTTGACGTTCAGCCTGCGGGAGTTAGGCCGCACAACCGAAAGCCATTTGCCGCTTTCCGGTTCGAAGTTGCCTTTGCCGGATGCGGACAATTGCAGCCCGCAACCCGGCGACGATTTTCGACCATCAATCGTCATCTGGTCGTCACATGCCCGGCATATACATCCATAATTCCGGATTCTAGGATACATGGACAAGAACACCGCTCTTCTCGCATTGGCAGCGCTTGGCCAGGACACCAGGCTCGAGGTTTTTCGCCTGCTGGTCCGGGCGGGCGCAGACGGCGTGCCTGCCGGCGAGATCGCCTCGCGCCTCGGTACGGTGCAGAACACCATGTCGGCGCATCTGAAAGTCCTCGACCATGCCGGTCTGGTCCGCGCCGAGCGCGATGGCCGGACAATCCGCTACGTCGCCGACATGACCGGTTTTCGCGACTTGCTTGCCTATCTCATGGAGGATTGCTGCAACGGCGCGCCGGAGCTCTGCCAGCCGGTCATCCAGGCGGTGACTTGCAACTGTTAGAAGGGAGGACTGCGCCATGAGCGAGCCATACAATGTGCTTTTTCTCTGCACCGGCAATTCGGCGAGGTCGATCCTTGCCGAAGCGATTTTGAACCGTGTCGGCGCCGGCAAGTTCAGGGCTTATTCGGCCGGATCGCACCCGAAGGGAGAGGTCCATCCCTACGCGCTCCAGCTTTTGAAAACCCTCAACCACGACACCTCCTTCGCCCGTTCGAAGGACTGGCAGGAATTCGCGGCTCCCGGCGCGCCCGAGATGAATTTCGTTTTCACCGTCTGCGACAACGCGGCCAATGAATCCTGCCCGGTGTGGCCGGGACAGCCGATGACGGCGCACTGGGGCGTGCCCGACCCGGCCGCCGTGGAAGGCACCGACGCCGAAAAACATCTGGCGTTTGCCGAAGCCTACCGCATGCTCAACAATCGGATCTCGATCTTCGTCAGCCTGCCGATGAACACGATCGACAAGCTCGCCCTGCAGAAACGGCTGGATGAAATCGGCCGCAATCTTGCCAAGGCCGACTAAGCATCATGGCGGCTGACCTGTCCCGTCGCATTGTCGCGGAAGCGCTCGGCACGGCAATGCTCGTCGCGACGGTCGTCGGGTCCGGGATCATGGCGGATCGCTTAACGGACGATGTGGGTCTCACCTTGCTCGGCAACACGTTGCCGACTGGAGCGATCCTGGTGGTGCTGATCACCATACTGGGGCCAATTTCCGGGGCGCATTTCAATCCGGCGGTGACGCTGGTTTTTGCCCTCAGGCGCGAAATCAACGCAACCGCAGCTTTAGCCTATGTCATCGCCCAGCTTGTCGGCGGCGTTGCCGGGACGCTGCTGGCGCACGCCATGTTCGAACTGCCGATTCTACAGATCTCGCAAACCGTGCGGACCGGAAACGGACAATGGCTCGCGGAGTTGGTGGCCGCCTTCGGCCTGGTCTTCACCATTCTGGCGGGACTTCGCTTCCGTTCGGATGCGATTCCCTGGCTGGTCGGCCTCTACATCACCGCGGCCTATTGGTTCACCGCATCGACGTCGTTCGCCAATCCGGCGGTCGCCATTGCGCGAGCGGTTTCAAACACGTTCGCGGGCATCCGTCCTGTTGACCTGCCGGCGTTCGTCGTCGCCGAGCTGCTGGGTGCGCTGCTTGCCATGGCCTTGGCAGGATGGCTGTTCAGCGAGCCCAAACCATCAGACAGATGAGAGCCGCGAAATGACCATCACCATCTACCACAACCCCGACTGCGGCACCTCGCGCAACACGCTCGCCATCATCCGGCAGTCCGGCGAAGAGCCTAATGTGATCGAGTATCTGAAGAACCCGCCGTCGCGCGAACGGCTGGTCGAGCTGATCAAGGCGACGGGAATGACGCCGCGCGAGTTGCTGCGCGAGAAGGGTACGCCGTACGCCGAGCTCAATCTCGGCGATCCCAAATGGACCGACGACGAGATTGTCGATTTCATGCTGGCGCATCCGATCCTGATCAACCGGCCGATCGTGGTGACGCCGCTCGGCACCATGCTTGCTCGGCCGTCCGAAGCCGTTCTCGATATCCTGCCCAAGCCGGATATCGGGCCGTTCACCAAGGAAGATGGCGAAGTGGTGATCGATGCATCGGGGCGGCGCGTCTGAAGGTATAATCCAGTTCTTCGATAATCTTGGAAATAGAACTTGACGACACGCGACAGCAGGAGCTAGCGTATTTCCATGAAACTCGAACAAGCAGCAAAACAGCTCGAGGCGCTCGGCAATCCGACGCGGCTGAAGCTTTATCGCACACTGGTGAGGGCAGGCGAAACCGGACGACCGGTCGGTTATCTGCAGGAAGCCCTCGGCATCGCTGCGTCGACCCTGTCGCATCATCTCCACCGGCTTATCCTGACCGGCCTGGTCACCCAGGAACGCCAGGCAACGACGCTGATCTGCCGTGCCAATTACCCTGTCATGAACGATCTCCTCGGCTTTCTTGCCGATGAATGTTGTGCCGATGCCGTATGCGGCCCGGCTGTCGGCGAGGCTGCTGCGTAACTCTTTTTGGCCTATATTTCTATAATCCTAGAAGCATAGAAGGTGCATCATGGTTCCCAACAGCAATCTCCCGGTCGCCATCATTGGCGGCGGACCGGTCGGCCTGGCGGCTGCCGCCCAACTTGTCAGCCGCGGCCTTTCGGTCAAGGTTTACGAGGCTGGTTCCGCGGTCGGGTCGAACCTTCTGGATTGGGGTCATGTGCGGGTTTTCACGCCGTGGCGCTATTGTGTCGATGCGGTCGCCCGAAAACTTCTCGAGAGCCACGGCTGGCAGATGCCGGAGCCGGAGGCGTTCCCCACGGCTGGCGAGATCGTCGACCAGTATCTCGCGCCGCTCGCAAAGCTTTCCGAACTGGCGCCGTCGATCGAGACTAATGCCCGCATTGTCGCCATTTCCCGGTGGGGAGCCGACAAGGTCTTGAGCAAGGCTCGGGAGACGCGGCCGTTCCTGCTTCTGGTCGAAACCGCCGAGGGCACGCGCCGGGACAGCGCCCGTGCCGTCATCGATGCGTCCGGCACCTGGCAAACGCCGAACCCGCTCGGTGCGGGCGGCTTGCCGGCCGAAGGTGAGAAGGAATTTGGAAACCGCATTGCCTACGGCATACCGGATGTCCTCGGACGGGACCGTCATCTCTATGCAGGCCGCACGACATTGGTCGTGGGCGCCGGCCATTCCGCTGCCAATGCCTTGCTCGAATTGGCGGAGCTTGCGCAAACCGAACCGGGCACCTCGGCACTATGGGTGACGCGCGGCACCGACCTTGTCCGCATCTACGGCGGCGGCGATGCCGACGCCTTGCCGGCGCGGGGCGAACTCGGTTCGGATGTCCGGCATCTCGCTGAGAGCGGCCGCGTGCGGCTGGTGACGGGCTTTGCCACGGTTGCCATTCGCGAGGTCGACGGCCGCCTGGTTGTCGAAGGCCAGACAAAAGACGGATTGCGCACGCTCGGCCCCGTCGACAGGATTATCGCCGCGACCGGTCAGCGCCCTGATCTCACCTTGACCCGCGAGCTTCGGCTGGACCTTGATCCGTGGCTCGAAGGCGTCAAGGCGCTGGGGCCGCTCATCGACCCCAATGAACATTCCTGCGGCGATGTCCCGCCGCATGGTCATCGCGAGCTCAGCCACCCCGAGCCCGATTTCTACACGGTCGGCGTCAAAAGCTACGGCCGGGCGCCGACGTTCCTGCTGCTGACCGGCTATGAGCAGGTCCGCTCGGTCGCCGCGGCGCTCGCCGGCGACATGGCTGCGGCCGATGCCGTGCAGCTGGTGTTGCCCGAGACCGGCGTCTGCACTGTGCCGGCGTCACTTTCAGGCGCGTCCCAGGGTTGCTGCGGCGGGCCGGCGCCGGCTGCTGTCGATGCCTGTTGTGTCGACGACGCCAAGGCGAAGGCGAGCGGCAAGTCAGGCTGCGGCTGCGGCAGCACGCAAGCGATCGCAGCAGTGCGCAGCGGCGATCTCGAGATCGCCGCTCGATGAGCGACCGGAAGATCCCGGCTGCCGCGCTCTGGGCGTTGGGGCTGACGCAGATCATCGGCTATGGCACGCTCTATTACAGCTTCAGTATCCTGGTGCCGTCGATCGCGCTCGAATTCGCCTGGCCGGAACAATGGGTTTTCGGCGCCCTGTCGGCGTCGCTGCTGGTGGGTGGCCTGTTTGCACCGACAGCCGGGCGCTGGGCCGATCGTTTCGGCGCCGGCCGGGTGATGACCTTTGGTTCGCTTGCTGCCGCAGCAGCGCTTGTCGCTTGCGCGCTAGCACCCGGCCGGGTGAGCTTTGTGCTGGCTCTGGTGGCGATGGAGCTGGCGTCCGCCTTCGTGCTTTACAGCGCCGCTTTCGTCGCGATCGTCCAGATCGGCGGAGCCAGGGCGCAGCGCAGCATCACCCATCTGACGCTGATTGCCGGCTTCGCCTCCACCCTGTTCTGGCCGTCGACGGCTGCGCTGCACGAACACCTGACCTGGCGCGAGGTCTATTTGGTCTTTGCCGGCATCAATGTCGCCATCTGCCTGCCCATCCATGCCTGGCTGGCACGGCTGTCGCGTCGGACAGACGAAAGCGCCTCACCGACACCTGCGGCCGTCGCGCCGGCAGGCCGTGCCTTCACGCCACGCGACCGCAGCAGAGTGTTTCTGCTCATGCTTGGCGGCTTCGCGATCGAGGGGTTCGTGCTGTCCTCGATTCTCGTTCACATGGTGCCGCTGACGACGGCGCTCGGGCTTGGCTCCGCCGGGCTCGTCGTAACCACGCTTTTCGGGCCCTCGCAGGTGGCGAGCCGGTTGATCAACATGCTGTTCGGCGGCCGGCTGGCACAGAACTGGCTCGCGGTGGTCGGCGCGACATTGCTGCCGCTCGGCCTTGTCGTCCTGCTGGCGATGACACCATCGCTGCTCGGCGCCATGGCCTTCGTCATCCTGTTTGGATTGGGCTCGGGCCTCGCCAGCATCGTCGGCGGCACGCTGCCCCTGGAACTGTTCGGGCGGGAGCGCTACGGCGCCCGGCTCGGCTGGGTGACGGCCGCGCGTCAGTTTTCTTCAGCGCTTGCGCCCTTTGCCCTTGCCATGGCGATGGCAGGCATCGGCGTCCAACCATCGCTCTGGTTGACCGCTGCGGTCGGAATGCTCGGCATACTGGCTTTCTCGGCAATCATCCTGATCAGGCGGCAGCCTCTCGCGCATGATCGCGTGATGCTTACCTCGGCGAACTGACGTCGCGTGCAGCGTACAGCTGTGCGCAACAGCGAGCGGTCGGCCATGGGCGCTCGACGGGCTGTGATGCGGTTGATAAGCCCTCTCCCCAAGGAGAGTCGAGACATGACCGTTGCGATCGAGATGGGCCATACGACCGCAGGCGCCCCGGGGGCACTGGATCTTGAGGAACTGCTGGCGACCCGCCTTTTGGTGCAGGGCAATTCGGGCTCCGGCAAATCGCATCTGCTGCGCCGGCTGCTGGAGCAGAGTGCCCCCTGGGTGCAGCAGACCATCATCGACCCCGAAGGCGACTTCGTGTCGCTGGGCGAGCGCTTCGGCCATCTGGTAATCGATGCCGAGGAGCATACCGAGCGCGGCCTGCAGAGCGCCGGCGAGCGGGCGCGCATCCATCGCGTTTCCACGGTGCTCAATCTCGAAGGGCTCGACGCCGAGAACCAGATGCGTCGCGCCGCTGCCTTCCTCGGCGGACTGTTCGAGGTCGCCCGCGACCACTGGTATCCGATGCTGGTGGTGGTGGACGAGGCGCAGCTGTTCGCGCCGGCCGTCGCCGGCGAGGTTTCGGACGAGGCGCGCAAACTCTCGCTCGGCGCCATGACCAACCTGATGTGCCGTGGCCGCAAACGCGGGCTTGCCGGGATCATCGCCACCCAGCGGCTGGCCAAGCTCGCCAAGAACGTCGCCGCCGAGGCCTCCAATTTCCTCATGGGCCGAACTTTTTTGGACATTGATATGGCCCGCGCGGCCGACTTGCTGGGCATGGAGCGGCGGCAGGCCGAGGCTTTCCGCGACCTGGAGCGCGGGCAATTCATGGCGCTGGGCCCGGCGCTATCGCGCCGTCCGCTGGGCCTGCGCATCGGCCCGACGGATACCAGCCCGCGCAATGGCACGCCGCGGCTGATGCCGCTGCCGGAAGCAGCCCTTGAGGACGCGCGCGCCATCATCCTGGCAGCCCCGCCGCCGGAAATTGTCCGGCCGCAGCGCCGGTCGTCGCCGGACCTGCTCGATCAATTGATGGCGGCGAAGTCGGCGGCGCTGGAAATCCGCCCTGAACCGGTGGAGCCGCCGATCAGCGCCGAGGATTTGGCGGAGCGGCGTGAGCGGGTGGACCGTGTTCTGCGCGCCGTGCTGGCGCAGCCCGACGCGGGCTTCCGTGTCATCGGCGTGCTTTATCAGGAGTTCGTGGTTCGCTGCCGGATAGAGGGCCTCGCCTCGGTCGTGCCGGACCTTCCCGAGTTCCGCCGCATGCTGACCCGCGCCCGCGCCGGCCTCGGCTCCGATATGGCGGGGGATGACGCTTGGCAGGATGTCTCGGTGCGCGCCTCGCTGCTGCCCGAGGATATGCAAGGTGTGTTCATGATGATCGCCCGCGCAGCGAAGGAGGGCTGGCCCTGCCCGAGCGACGCAGCAATTGCCCGCGCCTATGGCTCACACTCGCTGCGCCGTGCCCGGCGTCTGCTGACCTATATCGAGGAGCAGGGCCTCATCGTCTGCCAACTCGACGGGACTGGGCGGCGGACGGTGACGCTCGTCGAACTGGCCTGGGCGACCGCACCGGGCGACCCTAATGCGGCGGAGGCCGAGCAGGGGCGTTTGGCTGTGTGAGGGGCGGATGGGGCGCCCGGGCTCAGCCAGAAGATGAGGTCAGCCCAGAAGATTGCGCGCCGCTCGCATGAATATTTTCGACCCGATCGGGATCAAATCGTCCGGAAAGTCATAGTCCGGATTGTGCAACGCAGGGTGCCGCTCGCCCGCACCCAGGAAGAACATCGCCGA
Source organism: Mesorhizobium wenxiniae (assembly GCF_002284535.1). Lineage (GTDB taxonomy): Bacteria > Pseudomonadota > Alphaproteobacteria > Rhizobiales > Rhizobiaceae > Mesorhizobium > Mesorhizobium wenxiniae. Next base: position 291,638 of record NZ_NPKH01000024.1, read on the forward strand.
CGAGGCGCTGTGGCCGAACAAGCCGAAATCTTCCGAAGCACGCATTGGCAGGGCTTCTTCTCCGTGCACGACGCCTTCTTCATCGAGAGCTCGCCGCAGATGCTCTACGGCGTCCGGCGCATTGACGCTGGCCACAAATATCTCTTGATAGTCCCACCAGGTAGAAAGGCCATGCTGGCTAGCGATCTGTGTGACCAGCGATTCAGCGGCGGCGCACAGGTTTGCCATGCGCTCGTCGCGCCGGGTGCGCAGCGTCGCCCAGACCTCTGCATGGCCGGGCGCGATGCCGAACACCGCTTCGCCCATCGCGGCATGGGTGACGGTCAGCATGCTGAAGTTGTCGTCGGCAAAAGTTCCGCTGCCAAGTGCCGGGAGTGCCGGCATCAACTGGCTGATTGCCATCATCGGCGAGACGCCGGTCTCGGGCATGGACGAATGCGCGGTCTTGCCCTCCAGCACGATGCGCATGCCGCGTGAAGCGCAGTTCACCACTCCGGTCTTGAGCCGCACCTCGCCGAACGGCACGCCCGGCAGATTGTGCAGCGAGAAGGCGAAATCCGGGGCGATCTCGCCAAAGCGCGGATCGGCGACGACACCGGCAGCACCATTGCCGGTTTCTTCCGCCGGCTGGAACATCAGCACGACGCGACCGCGGGCAGGTTTTTCGCGCCCCAACTGACGGCCAAGTGCCGCCAGGATCGCGGTATGTCCGTCATGGCCGCACATATGCGACTTGCCCGGCACGAGTGATGCATGATCTACGCCAGAAAGTTCATAAATCGGCAGCGCATCGAGTTCCGAGCGAAACATCACCGTCGGCCCCGCCTTGCCGCTTTCGTAGATCGCCGCCACGCCATGCCCGCCCAATCCGGTCAGCACCTTGTGCGGCCCCGTATCGGCGAGGAAGTCGACGACTTCTTTAGCGGTCTCCTCCTCTTCATTCGAGATTTCAGGGTTCTGGTGCAGCTTGCGCCGCCACGCTATAAGCTCGACGATGTCTCGATTGGTAAGGGTCACGTGTTCCAACTCCGTTTGCGCTCCATTTTAAGCAAAAGCAGCCATTGCTCCAGGGCCAAGGAGTCTCGAAATGGAAGACCGGGAGCTCAGAGTGCCCTTGGGTTGTAAGAACCAGCATTCCGGCGATCCGTTCGAGCCTTGGCCTTCTCGCGCACAATGGGTCAAGCGGATGCCGTGAAGCCTGGCCGACATGATCATCCGCCGCTCGCCCGCGCGGAGCTGCCTGAAGATACGGCCGCTCTTGCCCACTATCTCATCGGCAAGCTGGTGGTGCGGGCGTTGCCGGAAGGCATCGTCAGCGGCCGCATTGTCGAGACCGAGGCCTATGTCGCCGGCGATGCCGCCGGGCACGGTTACCGGGGAATGACCCCGCGCAACCGTTCGCTGTTTCTTGAGCGCGGGCACGCCTACGTCTATCTCGCCTATGGCCTCTCATACATGCTGAATGTTTCGAGCGAGACGGCTGGGATCGGAACCGGCGTGCTGATCAGGGCGCTCGAGCCGCTCGAAGGCGTCGGAGTCATGCGGTTCCATCGCGGCGTCGAGCGCTTGCGCGACCTGGCGCGAGGACCGGGTAGGCTGGCTGCCGCGTTGCGAATCGACCGGTCGCTCGACGGGCTCGATCTTTGCCGGGAAGGCCCGCTATGGCTGGCACGAGACGACCACAAAGCAGGCGAAATCGGGAAGAGCATTAGGATCGGCGTTTCGAAGGACGCGGATCGGCTATTGCGATTTTATGTCAGGGGGAGTGCGTTTGTCAGCGGCCCAAGATCGCTGAGCCAGGGGCAGCGGTAGTAGCAGAGTTGCAGGTAAAGCATCGGAGTCTGATTTGCGCCCAGAAGCGGGCAATCGAGTGCGATTTATGTGGTAACCGCAATGGGCCGTCTGCTGTCCTTCCGGTTTCGGGCGCGATGCGTTATAAAGCTGACGTTCCTCTTGCGACTTCGAGTCGGTCATCTGGTGGGAGGCGCCAGAGCCCCAAAGGCGGACGATCGACAGCTTTTCGAGGTGAGCGTAACCAGATTCGTCAACGGACGGATGCTGAAAGACGGCACCGACCCGAGAACAGTAGCTTTATCATTTTTTTGAGTCCTGCGCGGTAAGGTTCCGTGCATGTGGTTGAAGACTTACTTGATCATCACCGGCATCGGCGCGTTCGTGGCGCTGACAATGCCCTGGCTGGTCATCATCGGCAGTTTCCTGATTATCCCGGGGATCATCCTCGCGTCGATGCCAACGGCTTTCATGTATGGCGTCGCCTTCGCGCTGTTCCGCTTGCTGCTCGGAGGTTTCCTTTCAGGGGTTCCTCTGAACGTCATGTCGGGCGCTGCGACGCTGGCACTGTTCTGGACCATCCCCCAGCCAGGCCTCACCTGGGCGAGGGGCATGCTGGCCAGCCTGAAGGAGCCGGACATTCAGGCGAGCGCACCGATTGCGCTCAAGGGCGACATTCTCCTCGCCCGCCCGTTCGAGGGCCGTTGCGATGCACTGTGCGCGGCCTTGCTCAAGACCCCGGGCGTCACTTCGGTCCGCGTCCAGACCCCTCGCGGTCATTCCAATACCTATCGCATCGTGCCGGACTCGACGCCCGGCAAACGAAGCACCGTCATCGGGCATGGCCTTCTGGAAGAGCGGCGCTACGATGCCTCCGATCCGCTCGCCCCTCAGCGCGCGCTGGAAGCCGAATGGAACCTGATGATGTCAGAGGGCAAGGCGCTGCTGCAAAGCGACGACGCCCTCGAACCCGACTTCACCATCGCGATCGAGGACGGCCCTGCCGTGCCCGATGCCAAGCCCCGATGGGGACGGGTGGATTGGTCGCTCGAACCCTCCGCACCCCACCGCAAGGCGCTCACCATCACCGACGCCGGTGAACAGGTGCTGCTGCGGCAGTCGATCCTGTCGATCTTTGCCCCGGCGGCGCCGATGCTGATCGGGACTTCGGGCGGGATCGAGAACTTCCGGTTCGGCTGGGCGCGTCGGCGGCTCGGTGACGGAAGGATGTACGCCGAGGTTCCGGTCAACCGGTTGCTACTCGACCACACCAGCGTTTCGCGCGGCGTGGATATGGAAGCGGCGAAAACGAGAACGCGCGAGGAACTTGCCAGAGCGCTCGACGATTCGCGTAAGCCAGTGAGCGATCCCGCGTTCGCGCTCGCCAATCAGTGGATGGACTCGTTCCGCGCGAACGACCAGCCGCTCGGCGAGAGCGACCGGCGTCTGCTGGTTCGCATCTTGGAGGACCCGCGGGTGCGATCCTCAGACGGGCTGTGGGCGATCATCAAACAGGTCGATGGCGACTCCGCCGGTCTGCGGCGGCTCGCCGCCCGCCGCTACCTCGCGGCCATCGACAAGAAGGAGGCGCGCCACTGGATCAATGCCCTGGCCGGCCTCCCTGTAGGTGCATACGCCGATCCTCTGCCGGAAGAGCGCGAGATTCTCGCCGATCCGGCGGTCAGCCGCTTTGCCACCGGCCTGATCAAGCGCCAGGGCGACCGCGGCGTCGATGCCGTGCCCGACCTGTTGCGGCTGCTGCGCGAGTACTCCGTCTACGATCCGGGCAAGTATGGCTTCAGCGACCTGACCGCGGCTACCGATGCCGTGCGAAGCGGCTTTCGCCGCATTGGCCCTGCGGCCTCTTTCGCGCGGCCTGAGATCGAGCAGCTCCTGGCTTCGCCGGGTCTGGAGTACCGCTACAAGACGCTCGGCCAGGAAGAATGGGACACGCTGCTGGTCGTCCTCGGGAAGCCTGTCGAAACGCTTACCAAGCCGGAAAACCGAGGTGGTACCGACGCGAGGTACCGCGAGCGCGTCGCTCAACGGGCCGCCAAGCCTTACGATCCGCGCCGGGATTGATCGCCGAAACGGAAAGAAGAATCTTCGGGGACAGAGCTACGTCCGGCGACAGGATGGATGATGGGCTGGCCCATTCGGGTGTCGCGCGGTCTGAATGTCCGGATCGTTTTCAGTGTCGATCAATAGCTGCCATTCCGCTTTCCACCATGAGCGGTCGCTATCCCTCTGGGGTCCTGCCACGCGGTTGGGTAAAAGCCAATCAGCGTACTGCTGGGACTGTCCGGGAATGGGCAGTCAGAGCGGCCGCTAGTACGTTGGCGTGACGGTGAAGCGTGACAGTCAATCCAAGCACACCACAACCCTCGTAGCCGGACATGTTCACCGGCGTCTAGCTCGATCGAGGCGACATTAAGCGGACCGACGGGATCTGCCGGCTGCGCGGAGACGATCGCCCCAACTCAAGAAACGCTTGCCGCGCAATGCTGATCGATGGTAGGCGCAGTGCGAATGCAATGCCACCGTAGGTGGTTCAGCGTCGTGAGGCATTCCCATGCATTGCGTCCTATGGAGCTATCCGTCGCCAGTGGGCCTTACGACACCGATGGCGGACAAGCTGTTTGCAGATGTTGCCGACATGTATCTCAGTGTGCCGGGGCTTGTGCGCAAATACTTTGGCTACTCGGAGGACGGGCGGACAACCGTCGGCATCTATCTCTGGCAATCCAAGGCAGACGCTGATGCATTCTACAGCCCAGACTGGATCGCGGGGGTGACCAGCCGCTGGGGCGTGATGCCCACCAAGAGCGAGTGGCACGTGCCGCAGGTGGTCGAGAGCGCTGAAGGCAGGGTGATCAACGAATACACCCACACATTGGCGGACGCCGGATAGCTGAAAAAGTCGGCGTGAGACCTTAGGAGGGTCAATGAGCTTCGGATGGGGCCCTTCAGGAGTCTCCGAGTGACCACCCGGCGGCTGGCAGCTATTCTGGCAGCCGACGTCGTGGGCTTCTCGTCCATGATGGAGCGCGACGAGGAAGGTACCTTCGCACGCATCAAGGCACTTCAGCGCACCATCCTCGCGCCCCAGATCGCCAACCACCAGGGGCGCCTGGTGAAGACCACGGGCGACGGTTTCCTGGCCGAGTTTGCGAGCCCAATTGAAGCGCTCCGCGCGGCCATCGCCATACAGGGCGCCATCAACCTATCCTCGGACCGGCCGGACTGCCCGTCAAACCCGGTTGCAATTCGGATTGGCATCAACCTCGGCGACGTCATCGTCGAGGATGATGGCGACATCTACGGCGAGGGCGTCAATGTCGCTGCTCGCCTCGAAGCACTCGCGCCAGCGGGCGGCATCCTGATCTCCGGCAAAGTGCACGACGAAGTCGAGGGCAAGCTGAATTGCGGCTTTGAGGATCGAGGCTCAAAATCGGTCAAGAACATCGCTCGGCCGGTTAGGACCTACCTCGTCCAACGTGAAGAACCGGCCGCGGCTCGCTCGATACGCGGTGCCGCCCTGCAGCAGGAGATCGAATATTGCCGTGCCCCCGACGGCGTGCGCCTCGCCTGGGCCAAGGTCGGCACGGGCCCGCCGATCGTGAAGGCGGCCAATTGGCTCAACCATCTCGAATACGATTGGGAGAGCCCGGTATGGCGCGCCTTTCTGGAGCGGCTGGCGAGAGGCAACACCCTGATCCGCTACGACGCTCGCGGCAACGGCCTCTCGGATTGGGATGTACCGGACGTCTCCCTCGACGCATGGGTGAGCGATCTTAAGGCTGTGGTGGATGACGCAGGTCTCGACCGCTTTGCCCTGCTCGGCGTCTCGCAGGGCTGTGCGGTCTCGATTGCTTTCGCGGAGCGCTATCCCGAGCGGGTGTCGCACCTCATCTTGTATGGCGGGTTCGCGCTTGGCGCTCGCAAACGCTCGCCTGAGAGCAGGGCGAAGCGAGACGCCATGGCAACCCTGATGCGTTTTGGTTGGGGTGCGGATGAGCCAGTCTTCCGCCAAATGTTCACCTCGCAGTTCATGCCCGACGCCACAAAGGAGCAGGCGGACGTCTGGAACGAGCTTCAGCGGCGGACGACCTCGCCCGAGTGCGCGGTCCGCTACTTCGAAACGGTAGGTGACCTCGACGTGCGCGATCTCCTGCCTCGGGTGCAGGCACGGACCCTCGTAATGCACGTCCGCGGCGACCTCATCGCTCCGCTCGAGAGCGGGCGCGAGGTGGCGGCCGGCATACCGGACGCACGGTTCGTTGCGATGGAGGGGCGCAGCCATTTGGTCCAGGAGGGCGAGCCTGCCTTCGAACGCATATTCGAGGAGATACGGCTATTCTTATCGAGGTGACGCCCCGAATCTTCTCTGCTTCGAGCGAGCTAGGCGGTGTGGACGGATTTGACGGAGATCAAGCAGGCGGCGAGTGCGACGAAGCGACACCCAATTCAGCTTCGTTGAAACACCCCTGCTGGAAAGGTTGAGTGGCTACAGCCGAACGTCCGCTTGTGTGCAAACGTGCCGCCTCGCCTGTTCACTCGGATGTCGGCTTTTGGATGCGGCTAGGGTCTACTCAACGACCGACATGCTGCGCAAAGCAGCCATGCCGCCGTCGCGTGTGAGACTCTGCTTCGGGTCACAAGCAGAACAGCAGCCCCCTACGGCTCGTCCCTCTCATCGCGCAAATTAGACACAACGCGGCGGTTCTGCGACCTGCAGGCGGTGTCGGGGCAGTCGCGGACGAGCCTGTCCTTGCCGTAGCCCTTGGCCCACATGCGGTTGCGGTCTATGCCGCCGGCGGCGAGGTAGTCCATCACCGCATCGGCGCGCTGCTGCGACAGCGCCGTTTCACTTGCGCCGGGATCGTCGGCGAAACCCTGCAGCTTGAGCAGCCAGCGCGGATGCTTTGCTAACCAGGCGATCTGGGTGTCGAGGGTGGCCTTGGCGACAGAATCGAGCGCGGCCGAACCTTGCGTGAAATAGGTGCGGCGGCCGACATTGAGTATAAAATCCTCCTCGCTGCCTGGCTGCACGTTCTGGAAGCCGGCAACCTCGGTGTTGGTGATGTTGGGCGTGGAAGGGGCCAGCGTGTTGCTGGTCGAGCAGGATGCGGCCAGCACCAGCATGCCGGCGGCGAGCAGCCGGCGCGTGTTTTCAATCATGCGGTTCATGAGGCGCCAATCATTCGACAGTGGTGGAAGCGGGCGCCTGGTCGGCGATGTGCGGCAGGACCTGCACCGCGGTGCCGATCGGGCAGCGCTGGTAAAGGTCGATGATGTCTTCCGGGAACATGCGGATGCAGCCGCTGGAAGCGTCGGTGCCGATGCTCCATGGCTCCAGCGTGCCATGCAGGCGGTAGCCGGTGTCGGCGCCGTTGCGGTGCAGATAGAGCGCGCGCGGCCCGAGCGGATTGTTGGACGCGCCGCCTGCGACCATGTGCGGTAGGTCCGGCCTGCGCTTACGCATTTCGGGGGGCGGGACCCATTGCGGCCACAGCGCGCGGCGGTCGATCGTCGCGCGGCCGTACCATTTGAAGCCGTCCTTGCCGACGCCGACGCCGTAGCGGATGGCGGTCTTGTTTTCCATGATGACGTAGAGGAAGTGGTGGCGGGTATCGACCACGACGGTGCCGACCGGCTCGCTGCTGAAATACTTGACGATCTGGCGATGCCATCTCTTGTCGATCTTGGCGAAGTTGGTCTTGCGATAGACAAAATTGTTGTCGCTGGCGGTACCGGCGAAAAAGGATTTTGCCGCCGCGGCTTGAGCAATATTGCTGGTTGCACCCACCGCGACCATCGCCAGGCCGCCGAGCACGACACCCCTGCGTGATAAAACCATCGGCAATTTTCCCCCCATGCCAAAAGCCTGGCGGACCATAGTCGAGAATTACTTCGCCTCAAAGTGGAAAATGCTGCGTTGCTTCAGTCCGCCGTGTCCGGACATTCGGCAATTTGGCGGCGAGTGACCGTTGTGGCAATCTTGCCGAGGACGAACGTCTAACCTAAACCCCATCCAGGATCTTAACCAAATTGGCGCGACTGTTTGGGACCGGGCGTAGTTGCGACATTTGCCCTATCCGGACGTGTGAGCGATGCCGTGGGCATGATGCATGCTTTTTTTCGTTCGGTTGCTGCGATGATCGCGATGTCCGGCGTGGCAGGTTGCACCAGCATTTCCTACTACGCACAATCCTTGAAGGGTCACGTGGAGATCATGGCGGCGCGCCAGGATGTCGGAGAGCTGATCGACAATCCTTCGACCCCTGGGACATTGCGCGCTCGAATGGCATCGGCGAGCGCCATCCGACAGTTTGCGATAGATGAACTAGCGCTGCCGGACAACAATAGCTACCGCAGCTATGTTGACGTTGGTCGGGACGCGGTGACATGGGCCATCTTCGCAGCGCCGGAATTCTCGCTGACGCCACGAACATGGTGCTTTCCGGTGTTCGGATGCGTTCCGTACCGAGGATACTTCTCCAAAAGGTCTGCGATTGAAACCGCTGTCGAACTTCAGAGACAGGGCCTGGACGTCTATGTGACGGGCATCACTGCATATTCCACGCTCGGCTGGTCAAGTGACCCGCTGCTGAGCACCATGCTCAGCCAAGATGAAGCGGGTCTTGCAGGGCTGGTGTTCCATGAGCTGGCCCACCAGCGCGTCTACGTACAGGACGATTCCGCGTTCAACGAGGCGTTCGCTGCCGCTGTCGAAACAACCGGTGTAAGAAAATGGCTGCGCGCGAATGGGGATACTGCCGGTTTGCGCCGTTACGAAGCCGACCGGAGGCGCAGAGCTCAATTTCTTGCGCTGGTGTCGCAGACCCGAGACGAGCTAAGGCACGTCTATGACGACAGCGCTACCTCTGAGCAGAAGCGGGCCGCAAAGATAGCCGCGATCGAACGGCTGCGAATGCGCTACCGAGAGATGCGCGACAGTCGCTGGCGTGGATACCGGGGATACGATGTCTGGTTCGATTCTCCGATTAACAACGCGAAGCTCGCCGCGACTTCCGTCTACGGCGATCGGGTGGCGACGTTTCTCCGCTTGTTCGATTTGTGTTCGGGCGACTATCCACGATTCTTCGCGTCGGTTCGACGGATAGGAGCGTTAGACAAATCTGACCGCGCCGAAGCGCTCAAGGCGGCAGATTCATGCGATTGATCCGGTCAAATCCGAAGGCCAGAAGCGGCGAATCGGTCGCTGATGTGCTCGGCAAGCCGGCGCAGGTGATTGAATTGACCGTTTGTCGGCCGATTTCCCAGGTACTTTGACGTCGGCGGGGCCGGAAGCCGCATGTCGGCCTACAGAAGCCAAAAGCGGACTTGCCTGAACTCCCCGCGGGATCTTGGACCACAATGATTGCCGGCGGGCCGTGGCGCCTCAGCGTGCGCCCCTACGAGGCCGAAAACCTCACGCTCACGCCGCGCTGCCGAAAATAAGCCTGCATTAGCTTGCGGCCCGAACGGTTGTTCTGCGCCAGCCTGGTTGGATCGAACACCGCTTGTTCTATCCCCTCTCGCGCCAGCGCTGCTTTGAGCGCCGCGATATGTGCATCGATGTCGGCATTGTTCGCCCGGAGCGCTGCATAGATGCTGTCGGTCGCCTCGGCCACGGTCGGCTCGCTCACGGGTGTACTCCTTTGGCTATTCGGGCGGCGGCTTAGCACAGATCAGCGGCTTCGCCGATACCGATAAGACGGCTAGATGGGCGGCAACAGTGTTCCTTGGGGTCGGTTGTAAATCATGGGTTCCGCCTGAGTCGGAGACGCAAGCCATGTCGACACGAACGAGTGAGGAGGATTGGACGCACACGTTCGAGTATCCAGGCTTGCCTGCCGCGACGCGGGGGGCGTGAGGAAGTTCACCTCAAATTGCTCTTCGGAAACAGCACGCGATCGGGTTTTGCATTCATTCGCGCCAGCATTTCCTTGATCAAGCGTGTTTTGGTGCGCCCCGCTTCCTTCGGCGGCACAAGGTAACGCACGATGGCCTCGAGCCAGGTGTTTTCACTGACGCGAAAATGAACCACGGGA